>NZ_BBJF01000050.1 GCF_000739735.1 Paraburkholderia ginsengisoli NBRC 100965
AATGCGGGCACATTGGAAATCCTTGAAGCCCATCATGGGTCGGGGTTCGCCGTTTGATCGCCCGATGATCCTGCTCCATGATGTTGTTCAGGTGCTTCGCCTGACGGACCTTGATTGGCTGCTCCCGGCGGCGTTGATGCTCTCGAGCGCCGCCAGGTTGGCTCCGCTTTTGTCGATGGTTACCGTCCCGGGCTCGCCGTTTTGTCTGATTGCCTTCTCAAAGTACCGCCGTGCCGCAACCTTGTCCCGATGAGCTCGCGACAGGAAATCGACGGTGGCGCCGTCCTTGTCCACGGCCCGGTACAGGTATCGCCACTGGCCGTTGATCTTGATGTACGTTTCGTCCATACGCCAGCTCTTGCCCACCGGGCGCTTGCGTCGCCGAAAAAGCTTCTCCATCACAGGCAGCAGCTTCAGCGCCCACCGGTGCACGGTCGAATGGTCGACCGCAATGCCGCGCTCCGACATCATCTCTTCGAGATTTCGCAGGCTCAGCGGATAAGCCACGTACCAACGCACGCACACCAGCATCACGTCCAGCGGATAATGCGAGCGCTTGAATACCCGACTGAGCGCTGCATTCATCCCGTTGATCATCGTCCCTGTCGCCTCTGCTTTC
>NZ_BBJF01000049.1 GCF_000739735.1 Paraburkholderia ginsengisoli NBRC 100965
CCCAGATGCTCGATGCGTCAACCATCACGCCGGTGTCATGTGTCAGGTAGGCGGCAAGATGCGATCGTAGTTCGGCAAAATCGCGATCGGGATAGCGGTTCGCCTGGCGAGCCGCATTGGCCACGGCAGTCGCGATGTGCTCGACGAGCGACGGCGACGGCGGATACGGATTCTCGTTGACGTTCAGGCAGACCGGCATGTCGAGCTGCGGCGCCCCGTACGCGTGCTGCGACTTGAGGTCCTCCCTGAGCGGCAAATCCGACAAGGACACTTCCTTCCAGGATGGTTGCATTGAGTACACTCCATACGTTCTCGATTGATCAGCGCGGCATGGTTTTAAGGCTGCAAAAAACAAAAAGGCGCCAGAGGCGCCTTGGTTGCTGTCCAGATCGGGAAAACTCCCGATTCAGTGACTAGATGCGAAACAAACCACGGCGCAACAAAGGGCGTCCGTGGTGGTGATGCAGATGGGTGGTGGTGCTTCGAATCTTCATGCGCGACATAATGGCATACACCAACGCGAATGAAAAGCCGGCGTCGCGATCAATGTCTCGATAGCGGTGCCGGTTCTCAGGTGACAGATACGACACGGACACTTCTGATCATCGGATGCAAGACGGTCACAGTCGGGTGCTTA
>NZ_BBJF01000048.1 GCF_000739735.1 Paraburkholderia ginsengisoli NBRC 100965
GCCGGTGGGGCCGAAATTTCTTTAATAAATAAGGATGCCTTATTTACTGAACAGGACGGCATTCCAGACGTAAGGTGCAGCGCTAGCCTTGAGCCCGAGAGTACAGAGGTCGAACTGACGCTTGCGAATGCGGTGCATCAACTCAATGCCTGAAATCGTGGTCGCGGCATTCCAGAACCGTTTGAAACCGAGCATCACGTTCGTTCTGAACTTGATGTTGCGATGATCCTGTTCGATCAGATTGTTCAGGTACTTCGAGGTCCGGACCTCCGTGTCCTCAGGCAGCAGGCCACCGGCCTTCATCTCGCGCATCGCCCGGTGCGAGGCGGCATATCCATCGAGCGTGATCGTCTCCGGCGGCTGGCCCTGATGCTTGATAGCCTTGCTGAAAAAGGCCTTGGCTGCAGTTACATCGCGCCTGGCTCTGAGCATGAAGTCCACTGTCTGGCCGTCTCGATCTACCGCCCGGTAGAGATAGACCCATTTGCCGCGAATCTTCAGATAGGTCTCATCAACGCGCCACGACCGGCCTGCTGGTATAGCAAACTGATTCCAGCGCTTGACGAACTCTGGTGTAAAACGCTTCACCCACCGCAAGATCGTCGTGTGTGCCAGCGAAAGTCCCCGCTCGGCCATCATCTCGACCAGATCGCGCAGGCTGAGCTTGTAGCGAAGGTACCAGCGCACACAAAGAACAATGATTTCCCGATCAAAATGCCTCCCGTCGAACATCCCTTCCATACCTTTTCGCTTGTTCATCATCGGCTACCCGTTCTTCGGGCTGACAACTCTAACCGATTCCCCGACCC
>NZ_BBJF01000047.1 GCF_000739735.1 Paraburkholderia ginsengisoli NBRC 100965
CTGTCCGGCGTGACCGCGGGCAACACCGCGCTGTGCACGGTCGGCAAGACCGGCAACGATCTGCACTATCGCGGCTACGACATTCTCGACATCGCGAGCGCGTGCGAATTCGAAGAGATCGCTTATCTGCTGGTCCACGAGAAGCTGCCGACGCAAGCTGAACTGACCGCGTACAAGACGAAGCTCAAAGGCCTGCGCGGTCTGCCCGCGAACGTCAAGGCCGCGCTGGAATGGATTCCCGCCGCCGCGCATCCGATGGACGTGATGCGCACCGGCGTGTCGGTGCTCGGCACCGTGCTGCCGGAGAAGGACGATCACAATCTGCCGGGCGCGCGCGATATCGCCGACAAGCTGATGGCCTCGCTCGGCTCGATGCTGCTGTACTGGTATCACTACTCGCACAACGGCAAGCGCATCGAAGTCGAGACCGACGACGATTCGATCGGCGGTCACTTCCTGCATCTGCTGCATGGTGTCGAGCCGCCGAAATCGTGGGTCGATGCGATGCACGTGTCGCTGAATCTGTACGCCGAGCATGAGTTCAACGCGTCGACGTTCACCGGCCGCGTGATCGCGGGCACGGGCTCGGATATCTACTCGGCGATCACCGGTGCGATCGGTGCGCTGCGTGGCCCGAAGCACGGCGGCGCCAACGAAGTCGCGTTCGAGATCCAGTCGCGCTATCAGAACCCGGATGAGGCGGAAGCGGATATTCGCCGCCGCGTCGAAAACAAGGAAGTGGTGATTGGCTTCGGGCATCCGGTGTACACGATCTCCGATCCGCGCAACAAGGTGATCAAGGACGTCGCGAAGAATCTCTCGAAGGAAGCGGGCAACACGAAGCTGTTCAACATTGCCGAGCGGCTCGAATCGGTGATGCGGGAAGCGAAGAAGATGTTCCCGAATCTCGACTGGTTCAGCGCGGTCTCGTATCACATGATGGGCGTGCCCACGGCGATGTTCACGCCGATCTTCGTGATCGCGCGCACGGCCGGCTGGAGCGCGCACATCATCGAGCAACGCGTCGACAACAAGATCATCCGGCCGAGCGCGAATTACACCGGA
>NZ_BBJF01000046.1 GCF_000739735.1 Paraburkholderia ginsengisoli NBRC 100965
TTACTCGAGAATCTTGGCAACCACACCAGCGCCGACCGTACGGCCGCCTTCACGGATTGCGAAGCGCAGACCTTCTTCCATCGCGATCGGGTTGATCAGCTTCACCGTGATCGACACGTTGTCGCCCGGCATGACCATTTCCTTGTCCTTCGGCAACTCGATCGAGCCCGTCACGTCCGTCGTACGGAAGTAGAACTGCGGACGATAGTTGTTGAAGAACGGCGTGTGACGGCCACCTTCGTCCTTGCTCAGCACGTACACTTCAGCCGTGAAGTGCGTGTGCGGGTTGATCGAACCCGGCTTCGCCAGAACCTGGCCACGCTCCACGTCTTCACGCTTCGTGCCGCGCAGCAGGATACCGACGTTGTCGCCTGCCTGACCCTGGTCGAGCAGCTTGCGGAACATTTCCACGCCCGTGCAGGTCGTCTTCACCGTCGGCTTGATACCGACGATTTCGATTTCCTCGCCGACCTTGACGATGCCGCGCTCAACGCGACCCGTCACCACCGTGCCACGACCCGAGATCGAAAACACGTCTTCCACCGGCATCAGGAACGCGCCGTCAACTGCACGCTCCGGCGTCGGGATGTACGTGTCCAGCGCGTCGGCCAGGCTCATGATCGCCACTTCGCCCAGCTCGCCCTTGTCGCCTTCCAGCGCCAGCTTGGCCGAACCCTTGATGATCGGCGTGTCGTCGCCCGGGAAGTCGTACTTCGACAGAAGTTCGCGAACTTCCATCTCGACCAGTTCCAGCAGCTCAGCGTCGTCCACCATGTCGCACTTGTTCAGGAACACGATGATGTACGGAACGCCAACCTGACGCGCCAGCAGGATGTGCTCACGCGTTTGCGGCATCGGGCCGTCTGCAGCCGAACACACCAGGATCGCGCCGTCCATCTGCGCCGCGCCCGTGATCATGTTCTTCACATAGTCAGCGTGGCCCGGGCAGTCGACGTGTGCGTAGTGGCGGTTAGCTGTTTCGTACTCGACGTGTGCCGTGTTGATCGTGATACCACGTGCCTTTTCTTCCGGCGCCGCGTCGATCTGGTCGTATGCCTTCGCTTCGCCGCCAAACTTCTGCGTCAGAACCGTCGTGATCGCTGCCGTCAGCGTGGTCTTGCCGTGGTCAACGTGACCGATCGTGCCGACGTTCACGTGCGGCTTGGTCCG
>NZ_BBJF01000045.1 GCF_000739735.1 Paraburkholderia ginsengisoli NBRC 100965
GTCGACGGGCCTGAGCACGACCGACAGCAACGTGACCAGCCTCTCGACCGCCACTTCGACGGGCCTCAGCACCGCACAGAGCGGCGTGAACTCGTTGTCCACCGGCGTCAGCTCGCTGTCGACCGGCCTGAGCACGACCAACAGCAACGTCACGAGCCTCTCGACCTCTACCTCGACGGGTCTCAGCACGGCGCAAAGCGGCGTGAACTCGCTGTCCACGAGTGTCGGTACTCTTTCGACGGGCGTGAGCTCGCTGTCCACAGGTCTCGCCAACGCAGTCCAGTACGACAACCCGGAGCACACGAGCGTGACGCTCGGCGGCGCGAGCGCAACGGCACCGGTGACGTTGACTAACGTAGCGGACGGTGCAAACCCGAGCGACGCGGTGAACTTCGGTCAACTGACTTCGCTGTCGACCACGACGTCGACCGGTATCAGTTCGCTGTCGACGGGCCTGAGCACAACCAACAGCACGGTAGGCAGCCTCTCGACGTCGGCCTCGACCGGCATCAGCTCCCTGTCGACGGGCCTGAGCACCACCAACAGCAACGTGACGAGTCTCTCGACGCTGGTCTCGGCGACGCGCACGCATTACTACAGCGTGAACGACAACGGCACGCAGCAGGGCAACTACGACAACGACGGCGCGACGGGCGTGAATGCGCTCGCGGCCGGCACCAATGCAACGGCGGCGGGCGCAGGCGGCGTGGCGCTCGGCGACGGCGCGAACGCGGCGTCGAGCGGCGCGGTGGCGATCGGCCAGGGCGCGGCAGCGCACGACGCTGGCTCCGTGGCGCTGGGCGCAGGTTCGGTGACAGCCGCGCCGAACCCCACGGCAAGCACGACCATTGCCGGTCAGACGTACAACTTTGCGGGCACGACGCCGGCCAGCGTCGTTAGCGTGGGCGCATCGGGCGCTGAACGCCAGATCACCAACGTGGCCGCAGGCCGGATCAGCGCCACGAGCACTGACGCGATCAACGGTTCGCAACTCAACGCCACCAATTCGGCGCTGGATTCGCTGTCCACTGGCGTGAGCACGCTGTCCACATCGACCTCGACGAGCATCAGCTCGCTGTCGACCGGCTTGAGCACCAGCAACAGCACGGTGACCAGCCTGTCGACGTCGACCTCGACGACGGCCAGCTCGCTGTCCACAGGCGTGAGTTCGCTTTCGACGGGCTTGAGCACGACGAACAGCAACGTCGCTTCGCTGTCGACGGGTCTGTCC
>NZ_BBJF01000044.1 GCF_000739735.1 Paraburkholderia ginsengisoli NBRC 100965
TCTGATGTGATGGACGACTCCCGCTACCCAGCGAGGGGTTTATGCCAAAGTGGAGAAGTCGTGACGTCCACGGCAAAGGAGCGTTCATCATGAATATAGCGACTGTTGGACTGGATCTGGCCAAGAGCGTGATGCAGGTTCACGCAGTGAATTCGCAAGGCGAAATCGTTGTACGCAAACAGCTAAGACGCGCGAATGTCCTTCGGTATTTTGCTACGCTCGAACCGTGTGTAATCGGCATGGAAGCGTGCGCCTCGTCGCACTACTGGGGCCGCGAGCTCACCAAGCTCGGACACACCGTTCGACTGATCGCCCCGCAGTTCGTCCGGCCTTACGTAAAGAGCAACAAGACCGACGCGGCCGACGCCGAAGCAATCTGCGAGGCGATAACGCGCCCGAACATGCGCTTTGTACCGCTCAAGACGCAGGCGCAACAGACAGTGCTGTCGCTGCATCGCGCGCGCGCCGGCCTAGTCAAATCACGCACAGCACTTGCCAACCAAATCCGCGGGCTTCTTGGCGAATTCGGTATCGTGCTGCCACAGGGTATCCAACTGCTTGGCCAACGGGCCATGGCCGCTCTTTCCACTCGTGACGATGGGCATTCTGAGCCGTTCCGGGCGTTAATCCAGATGCTCGTCGAGCACTTGCGCGAACTTGGCAGCAAGGTCGCTGAGCTCGAAGGTCGTATCCGCGCGATCCATCGCACGGATGCGCCCGGTCGGCTTCTCGAAACAATACCCGGCATCGGGCCACTTACCGCGTCGGCCCTCGCAGCCTCGATCGGCAACGCCGGATCTTTTCGCAGCGGCCGCGAACTTGCTGCATGGCTGGGTTTGGTGCCGCGTCAGCATTCTTCGGGCGGCACGCCGCGTCTGCTGGGCATCAGCAAGCGCGGCGATACGGCATTACGAACACTTCTGATTCACGGCGCCCGCGCCGTTATTCGTACGGCAGCCAGCAAACCCGAAATGGCTGATTCCTGGGTGATGAAACTGTGTCGACGCCGGCACAAAAATATCGCTGCTGTGGCGCTCGCGGCAAAGAATGCACGGACGGCGTGGGCCATGCTGATACGAAATCAGCCCTTTCAGGCGAACCATATGCCTACGCGATCCAGCGTGACGGATTGACCGGTCCCGCTATTAGCAGTGAAACAGCGTTCACTTCCAGAGGTTGCTTGAGCAGACTTCAATTCGATGGCAGAACGGTCGGACCGTGGTGGGCCAAACCCGCTTTGCACCAAGGGCAACCAAGCCCGAGGCTCTGATGGGGTACCCATTCGCGGATATTCATCGTGGGCCCGCAGCGAGTGCTGCCAACTGAGCCCGGATACATGGCTGCAACCTCGACCTGATGCCAGAAAACTGAGACTGCTTGACAACAGGGAGTCGTCCATACATGGTGCAAATA
>NZ_BBJF01000043.1 GCF_000739735.1 Paraburkholderia ginsengisoli NBRC 100965
TTCATTGAAAATCATCTAGCGGACCTCCCTCCGCCGCCCTGACGGGCGACGGGGTTAAAGTGAGTTTGCCAAAACCGCTTCAACCGGTAGGAGGTCATCATGAACTATAGCGGCATTGACCTGCATTCGAATAACAGCGTGGTGAGCGTGATCGACGAAACCGACCGCGTGGTCGCCGAGAGGCGACTGCCGAACGACCTGGCAAAGATTCTGGCGCTTCTTGCCCCCTGGCGGGCCGAACTGGCCGGCGTCGTGGTCGAATCCACGTACAACTGGTACTGGCTTGTCGACGGCCTGCAGGCGGCCGGCTTCGTGGTCCATCTGGCCAACACCACGGCGATAAAAAAGTACGACGGGCTCAAGCACAGTGGCGACGAGACCGACGCGCGATACCTGGCCCACCTGCTTCGTCTGGGCATCCTTCCTACTGGCACCATATTGCCGGCGGAGCACCGTCAGGTGCGCGACCTGGCCCGCAAGCGCATGCAACTGGTACGCAGCCGCACCAGCCACATTCTCGCCGTTGAGAACATTACAGCGCGTCAGTCCGGCACGCGAATCACGAGCAATCAGGTCAAGCAACTGGACCAGGCCGCTGTCGACCAGCTGCATCTTCCAGATGACGTAGCGCTCGCGGTCCGTGCGAACGTCGCGCTCATCACGACGCTCTCCTCACAGATCGCCATCGTGGAAAAGCGTCTTCAGGAAAAGGTCGCGCCGCGTCCGGACTACTCCCTCCTGACCACGGTGCCCGGCATTGGTCAAACGCTTGCGACCATTATCGTGCTGGAAACAGGCACCATTGAACGCTTCGCCAGCGCCGGCAACTTTGCCTCCTATGCGCGATGCGTGGACAGCCAGCGCATGAGCAATGGCAAGAAAAAAAGCGAAGGCAATACGAGAAACGGAAATCCATACCTGTGCTGGGCATTCATCGAAGCGGCCAACTTCGCGATGCACTTTAGCACCGAGGCCAGGCAGTTCTATGAGCGCAAGAAAGCCAGGACAAATTCAGTGGTCGCACGCAAGGCACTCGCCCACAAGCTCGCCCGTGCGTGCTTCCACATGCTTAAGGAACGAAAACCATTTGATGTGAACCGCTGCTTCGCATAAGCGTTACGACGGCGACCGGCAAGCCCTGATCGTTGACTGGTGAGAAGCCACCCAATTGAATGGGATGCCGTGCCGCCGTCCCCGATTTGCAGTAAAGCGGATCGCCTGCAACACGAGCCAGCCCTGGATTGGGGCCGGACGTCTGGCAACCACGAGTATTGTGCGAATTCATTGGACGTGTTGCGGCACCAACGTTCTTCTGGGGTGGCAGAGCCACCAGGGCGACGGGCAACTGATGTACGCCGATCGCTTGATCCTGATGGGTGTCTGGCGCGATCCGTCGCAGCCATGAATCGAAGAAACGGGTGCGCTCGGCTACTGCATTCGGTCAGTGAAATCGAAATCGGCTGTTCGACCAGTCGAGGGTGTTGTTTGCTCACTTGACACCGAGGCCGCTAATGGGTGTC
>NZ_BBJF01000042.1 GCF_000739735.1 Paraburkholderia ginsengisoli NBRC 100965
TTGATAATCATATAGCCGGCCTCGCGCCGTTCCGGTAGGACGGCTGGCGTAGAGTCAGGGTTGCGACACCGACGTGACGCACAGGAGGCCGGCATGAAAAAGTTTAGCGGAATCGACCTGCACTCGAACAACAGTGTGGTCGTGGTGAGCGATGAGGTGGACCACATCGTCTATCAGCGGCGGTTGCCCAACGACGCGTTGCAGATCCGCGCCGCACTGGCGCCGCATCGCGAAGAACTGGAAGGTGTGGTCATCGAGGCGACGTACAACTGGTACTGGTTGGTCGATGCACTGCTTGCGGATGGATACCATGTTCATCTCGCCAACCCGGCAGCGATCAGGCAGTACGAGGGGCTGAAATACAGTGGTGATTTCACCGATGCGGCCCATCTCGCACAATTGCTGCGTCTGGGGCTGCTTCCCGAAGGCTACATCTACCCCGCGGACGGACGGCAGGTACGCGACCTCGCACGCAAACGGATGCAGCTCGTGCAGTGCCGTACCGCCCAGATTCTCGCGATCGGCAACCTGTTCGCGCGGCATACTGGTTCGCAGATGCACGGGCCGCAGGTCAAGCGCCTCGATGGCGCGCAGGTGAGCCGATTCGGTTTTGCGCCCGACGTAACGCTCGCGATCCGGGTCAACCTGGCGGTCCTGGGAACGCTTCAGCGGCAGATCGAGATCATCGAAAAGCGACTCATGCAGCAGGTGAAACTGAATCCGGATTACGCGCTGCTGAACACGGTGCCCGGCATTGGTCCGGTGCTGGCGACCACTATCATGCTGGAAACTGGCACCATCTCGCGATTTGCCACCGTTGGCCACTTCAGTTCTTACTGTCGCAGCGTGGGCAGCAGGCGCGAAAGCAACAGCAGGAAGAAGGGCGAAGGCAACACGAAGAACGGGAACCGCTATCTGGCATGGGCGTTTGTCGAAGCGGCCAATTTCGCGATCCGTACTTGTCCGCAAGCCAGGCGCTTTTACGAACGCAAGAAGCGAATGCGCAACGGCATCGTTGCGATCAAGGCACTAGCGCACAAGCTGGCTCGCGCCTGCTATCACATGCTTCGGGAGCACAAACCATTTGAGACAGTTCGCTGTTTTGGCTAGCAGGTGATGCAAGGGGAACGAACCCGGTAACTTGACTGGTGCACAGCCATGGCTTTGATTGGGTCTTCCCTTTGCTTCCCCTCACCGACTGTCTGCAAGCAATCGGGTCGCCCGGGCGGGGAGCCACGTTTGACTGGCGTTGCACACGCAACAGCCACGGCTTTGCCCAACCCCTTGGACCTCGTCCGGCACCAACGTTTCTCCGGGGCGGCCATGGCCGCCAGGGCACACGTGACTTACCTCACGGCATGCTTGATCCAGATGGGTGTCTGGTGCGATCCGTTTCGCAACCAGCTTTGAGAAACCGGATGCGATATTGATCATGCAGACAGCAGACGCACCACAAGCGTCCTTGCGATTGCCATGTCGATGAAAAACATATCGACATGGCAATCGCAAGGGGGAAGAGATTTGTACCTTGACTCCGGCCGACTAATGGGTGTCAAGTT
>NZ_BBJF01000041.1 GCF_000739735.1 Paraburkholderia ginsengisoli NBRC 100965
GGATCTGCCGTGAAGCGAAAGTATCAAGTCTCACACAGTAATGAAAGGAAGGTTTGACTGTCGCAAGATGGTTGGATCATTCGTCAGTACGTTGAGTGAGCGACCGGGTTCGAAAGAGCCCGAAAAACAGTAACAGGTTTGAACTGAAGAGTTTGATCCTGGCTCAGATTGAACGCTGGCGGCATGCCTTACACATGCAAGTCGAACGGCAGCACGGACTTCGGTCTGGTGGCGAGTGGCGAACGGGTGAGTAATACATCGGAACGTGTCCTGGAGTGGGGGATAGCCCGGCGAAAGCCGGATTAATACCGCATACGCTCTACGGAGGAAAGGGGGGGATCTTTCGGGACCTCTCGCTCAAGGGGCGGCCGATGGCAGATTAGCTAGTTGGTGGGGTAAAGGCCTACCAAGGCGACGATCTGTAGCTGGTCTGAGAGGACGACCAGCCACACTGGGACTGAGACACGGCCCAGACTCCTACGGGAGGCAGCAGTGGGGAATTTTGGACAATGGGCGCAAGCCTGATCCAGCAATGCCGCGTGTGTGAAGAAGGCCTTCGGGTTGTAAAGCACTTTTGTCCGGAAAGAAATCCTCTGCCCTAATACGGCGGGGGGATGACGGTACCGGAAGAATAAGCACCGGCTAACTACGTGCCAGCAGCCGCGGTAATACGTAGGGTGCAAGCGTTAATCGGAATTACTGGGCGTAAAGCGTGCGCAGGCGGTTCGCTAAGACAGATGTGAAATCCCCGGGCTTAACCTGGGAACTGCATTTGTGACTGGCGGGCTAGAGTATGGCAGAGGGGGGTAGAATTCCACGTGTAGCAGTGAAATGCGTAGAGATGTGGAGGAATACCGATGGCGAAGGCAGCCCCCTGGGCCAATACTGACGCTCATGCACGAAAGCGTGGGGAGCAAACAGGATTAGATACCCTGGTAGTCCACGCCCTAAACGATGTCAACTAGTTGTCGGGTCTTCATTGACTTGGTAACGTAGCTAACGCGTGAAGTTGACCGCCTGGGGAGTACGGTCGCAAGATTAAAACTCAAAGGAATTGACGGGGACCCGCACAAGCGGTGGATGATGTGGATTAATTCGATGCAACGCGAAAAACCTTACCTACCCTTGACATGTATGGAATCCTGCTGAGAGGTGGGAGTGCCCGAAAGGGAGCCATAACACAGGTGCTGCATGGCTGTCGTCAGCTCGTGTCGTGAGATGTTGGGTTAAGTCCCGCAACGAGCGCAACCCTTGTCCCTAGTTGCTACGCAAGAGCACTCTAGGGAGACTGCCGGTGACAAACCGGAGGAAGGTGGGGATGACGTCAAGTCCTCATGGCCCTTATGGGTAGGGCTTCACACGTCATACAATGGTCGGAACAGAGGGTCGCCAACCCGCGAGGGGGAGCCAATCCCAGAAAACCGATCGTAGTCCGGATCGCACTCTGCAACTCGAGTGCGTGAAGCTGGAATCGCTAGTAATCGCGGATCAGCATGCCGCGGTGAATACGTTCCCGGGTCTTGTACACACCGCCCGTCACACCATGGGAGTGGGTTTCACCAGAAGTAGGTAGCCTAACCTGCGAAGGAGGGCGCTTACCACGGTGGGATTCATGACTGGGGTGAAGTCGTAACAAGGTAGCCGTATCGGAAGGTGCGGCTGGATCACCTCCTTTCTCGAGCTAAGTGCGTCAGAAGTGTTGAGCGCTCACGCTTATCGGCTGTAAATCAGGACAGACTCAGGGGTCTGTAGCTCAGTCGGTTAGAGCACCGTCTTGATAAGGCGGGGGTCGATGGTTCGAATCCATCCAGACCCACCACTGTTTCTGCGGTGGGCTGCAGCTAATCGACAAACCCTTGAGTAGAAAGCAGATAGGTTTATCTGTGCATGACTGGGGGATTAGCTCAGCTGGGAGAGCACCTGCTTTGCAAGCAGGGGGTCGTCGGTTCGATCCCGTCATCCTCCACCAATCCTCAATGCGTAGCGTTCTGTGAATACACAGAACGTTGTGCATTGGCGATTGAGCCAGTCAGAGTGATACGCGGTTATAGCAACTGCGATATCGGCTGTCGTTCTTTAACAATCAGGAAGAAGTAGTAAAGAGATTCACGAAAGGTCACTTAGAGATGGGTGATTCGAGTAGGTGAATCAGGGTTGTGATTGTATCAATGTATTTTTTAAGTGATCGAAAGATTGCTTTGGAATACGGCGCAACACGAATACTCAACCTGTAGCGGAAGTGTTGTGAGACACACCCGTTATAGGGTCAAGCGAACAAGTGCATGTGGTGGATGCCTTGGCGATCACAGGCGATGAAGGACGCGGTAGCCTGCGAAAAGCTTCGGGGAGCTGGCAAACGAGCTTTGATCCGAAGATGTCCGAATGGGGAAACCCACTCCGAATGGAGTATCCATGACTGAATACATAGGTCATGCGAAGCGAACGCGGTGAACTGAAACATCTAAGTAACCGCAGGAAAAGAAATCAACCGAGATTCCCAGAGTAGTGGCGAGCGAAATGGGACCAGCCTGTACTCTTTATCTTCATTGTTAGCTGAAGGCTCTGGAAAGTGCTGCCATAGCGGGTGATAGCCCCGTAAGCGAAAACAGCGAGGAAGAACTGGGTGTACGACAAGTAGGGCGGGACACGTGAAATCCTGTCTGAAGATGGGGGGACCATCCTCCAAGGCTAAATACTCGTGATCGACCGATAGTGAACCAGTACCGTGAGGGAAAGGCGAAAAGAACCCCGGGAGGGGAGTGAAACAGATCCTGAAACCGCATGCATACAAACAGTCGGAGCCTTTGAAAGAGGGTGACGGCGTACCTTTTGTATAATGGGTCAGCGACTTACATTCAGTGGCAAGCTTAACCGATTAGGGCAGGCGTAGCGAAAGCGAGTCCGAACAGGGCGTTCAGTCGCTGGGTGTAGACCCGAAACCAGGTGATCTATCCATGGCCAGGATGAAGGTGCGGTAACACGTACTGGAGGTCCGAACCCACTAACGTTGAAAAGTTAGGGGATGAGCTGTGGATAGGGGTGAAAGGCTAAACAAACCTGGAAATAGCTGGTTCTCTCCGAAAACTATTTAGGTAGTGCCTCGTGTATCACCTTCGGGGGTAGAGCACTGTCATGGTTGTGGGGTCCATTGCGGATTACTACGCCATAGCAAACTCCGAATACCGAAGAGTGCAATCACGGGAGACAGACATCGGGTGCTAACGTCCGGTGTCAAGAGGGAAACAACCCAGACCGCCAGCTAAGGTCCCCAAATATTGCTAAGTGGGAAACGAAGTGGGAAGGCTAAAACAGTCAGGAGGTTGGCTTAGAAGCAGCCATCCTTTAAAGAAAGCGTAATAGCTCACTGATCGAGTCGTCCTGCGCGGAAGATGTAACGGGGCTAAGCAATATACCGAAGCTGCGGATGCACATTTATGTGCATGGTAGGAGAGCGTTCCGTAAGCCTGCGAAGGTGCACTGGAAAGTGTGCTGGAGGTATCGGAAGTGCGAATGCTGACATGAGTAGCGATAAAGGGGGTGAAAAGCCCCCTCGCCGTAAGCCCAAGGTTTCCTACGCAACGTTCATCGGCGTAGGGTGAGTCGGCCCCTAAGGCGAGGCAGAAATGCGTAGCTGATGGGAAGCAGGTTAATATTCCTGCACCATTGTTAAATGCGATGGGGGGACGGATCGCGGAAGGTTGTCCGGGTGTTGGAAGTCCCGGTCCTTGCATTGGAGAAGGCGCTTTGGCAAATCCGGGCGCGTAATTCAAGGGTGTGAGGCCAGTCGCTTAGGCGACGAAGCAATCGGAAGTGGTTCCAAGAAAAGCCTCTAAGCTTCAGTTTAACAAGACCGTACCGCAAACCGACACAGGTGGGCGAGATGAGTATTCTAAGGCGCTTGAGAGAACTCGGGAGAAGGAACTCGGCAAATTGGTACCGTAACTTCGGGATAAGGTACGCCCCTGTAGCCTGACTGGCCTGCGCCAGAAGGGTGAAGGGGTTGCAATAAACTGGTGGCTGCGACTGTTTAATAAAAACACAGCACTCTGCAAACACGAAAGTGGACGTATAGGGTGTGACGCCTGCCCGGTGCCGGAAGATTAAATGATGGGGTGCAAGCTCTTGATTGAAGTCCCGGTAAACGGCGGCCGTAACTATAACGGTCCTAAGGTAGCGAAATTCCTTGTCGGGTAAGTTCCGACCTGCACGAATGGCGTAACGATGGCCACACTGTCTCCTCCCGAGACTCAGCGAAGTTGAAGTGTTTGTGATGATGCAATCTCCCCGCGGCTAGACGGAAAGACCCCATGAACCTTTACTGTAGCTTTGCATTGGACTTTGAACCGATCTGTGTAGGATAGGTGGGAGGCTTTGAAGCGGGAACGCCAGTTTCCGTGGAGCCGACCTTGAAATACCACCCTGGTTTGTTTGAGGTTCTAACCTTGGCCCGTGATCCGGGTCGGGGACAGTGCATGGTAGGCAGTTTGACTGGGGCGGTCTCCTCCCAAAGTGTAACGGAGGAGTACGAAGGTACGCTAGGTACGGTCGGAAATCGTGCTGATAGTGCAATGGCATAAGCGTGCTTAACTGCGAGACCGACAAGTCGAGCAGGTGCGAAAGCAGGTCATAGTGATCCGGTGGTTCTGTATGGAAGGGCCATCGCTCAACGGATAAAAGGTACTCTGGGGATAACAGGCTGATACCGCCCAAGAGTTCATATCGACGGCGGTGTTTGGCACCTCGATGTCGGCTCATCTCATCCTGGGGCTGTAGCCGGTCCCAAGGGTATGGCTGTTCGCCATTTAAAGAGGTACGTGAGCTGGGTTTAAAACGTCGTGAGACAGTTTGGTCCCTATCTGCCGTGGGCGCTGGATATTTGAAGGGGGCTGCTCCTAGTACGAGAGGACCGGAGTGGACGAACCTCTGGTGTACCGGTTGTCACGCCAGTGGCATCGCCGGGTAGCTATGTTCGGAAGAGATAACCGCTGAAAGCATCTAAGCGGGAAACTCGCCTTAAGATGAGATATCCCCGGGGCTTCGAGCCCCTTGAAGGGTCGTTCAAGACCAGGACGTTGATAGGTCAGGTGTGGAAGCGCAGTAATGCGTTAAGCTAACTGATACTAATTGCCCGTAAGGCTTGATCCTATAACAGGTGTGTCTTGTGGTTCACCCAGAACCCCGCACACGGTTGAGATCAGTGTTGTGCCAGATACGCACAGCCCAAAGTAATACCGGGAGGCATCCTCCCAGCTACTTCTTCCCGATTGGTTGTGTTGAGCCAGGCCTCAGCACAGCAACAAGTCATGCCTGATGACCATAGCGAGTCGGTACCACCCCTTCCCATCCCGAACAGGACCGTGAAACGACTCCACGCCGATGATAGTGCGGATTGCCCGTGTGAAAGTAGGTAATCGTCAGGCT
>NZ_BBJF01000040.1 GCF_000739735.1 Paraburkholderia ginsengisoli NBRC 100965
CTGCTCGGCGGCATAGAGTTCATGCACATGATCGCCAAGGGGGCAAATGCAGACCGACGGTTTGAACCAGACACCTGCCGACCAATTTTACTCGCTTGCCAAATAAGAATTCCTATTTGCTAGGGAATGCCTCTTCCCACCACGCCTTATCGCGACAAACCCTCTCCAACTGCTCAATGTCCTGTTCGATCCCGTCGATACGCACCAACTGGTCCTGCAAGCCGCTGAGCCATAGTTCCGGGCAGGGAATCCTCGAGTTCCGCCATGCGCGCGCGAATCTCTGCCAGTCCAGCCGCGCGCCCCGTCCGGAAGGACGCCCCAAACTCGTAAAGCAGTCCCCGCAGCAGGTTCACTTGCATGATCCGAACTTGATCAGCAGCGAGCGCATTCGGTGAAGACCGAGCATCGCCTGCTGGTCTTCTGTCTTTGCTGCTACGGTTCGCATCCCGGGCTGCTGTACCGCCGTCCAGATTGCCCTCGCATCCGCCGCATCGGTCTTGTTGGTCTGCACAAATGGTCGGATGAACTTCGCATGCAACAGCACCACCTCGTGCCCGAGCGCCTTGATCTTGCGTGCCCACCAGTGCGCGCTGCCGCACGCTTCGAGCGCCACTCGGCCCGTAGGCCGCTGCGCGAGAAACGCGTCAGCTCGTCGCGTCGCAATCGTCGATTGGCTATCTCGCCGGTTTGACCGTCGACCCAGTACATCTGAAAGACTTGCTTTGCAACATCCAGTCCGTATGTCGTAGCATTCATTTGGGCCCTCCGTTCCTCAAGTGGACGTGTCGAAGCTCCACTCTGGCACATTGATGCCGTTCGGTTCTGGAGGGCCTCCGCTTTCCTGCCGGACCCTGCGTCCCCGAAGGGAGGGCGGTGTCCATTCCATCTCGGCCGAGCCCGGAAGTACGCAGTCAGTTTGAACAGCAGTAGCCGCGGCCGAAAGCGGAACTTCCGTATGATCATGTCATGGGTGCATCGCATCAATGATGCGCGGCACGATTCTCAATCACGATGACTTGGCGCCCGCTCCGAAATTGTCGTACTCCCACAAGCGGTTGTAGGCGGGGTCGTCAAGGTTGCGAGTGCTACTGCTATTGCCAGCATGCGGGCGCGAGGTGGTTGCAGCGGCCCCCCATGGCGATACATTGCTGAACGCTGCGTCCTCGTTACTCTCACGAATGACGAGCTGTCCATTCGGTGTAGAGCCCGCGATATAGCCCGTCTTCGACGCCCCCTGGTCCCACGCACGTCCCAGCTGCGCGGCGTTGCTTCCAGCATGGAAACCCGCATCGGCGGTGAAATGGCTGTTCAGCACCAGAAACCCGTAAGGCTGGGACGGTACTGTATCCGGTGCGAACACAAATCCGCTCGTTTTCCGCGATGAGACGATGTGGAACACGCAGTTTTCATACACGGCTCTGGACGATCCGAAGTCGAAGTCCACATCGCCTTCAACGTACGAATTGCTGATATAGACGCGCTCACTTCCAGTTTGACCATTCAGGTAGAACGTGTCCTGACGCCCGATCAAACGCACGTTGTCGAGTTGGACCTGGTCGGCGTCGATGCGCAGCGCCACGGCTTGATGAGTACCGTTGTCGACCGTATCAAGCAGACTGTTGACGACGGTCAGGTTTTTCATCTCGAAACCTGTCGCTTGCACCCAGAAGACGGCCGAGCAATTGGTCCCGATGCTAGCCGACGTCAAACTCGCGCATGACTGGTAAAGCGGATAAGCAGGATCGCCGGACACATAGCGCCCGCTGGGATTAACCGTGGCTGAATAAGTCGCAGGTGAATCAACGGCGCCGTCGATGGCGAGACTGATCTGAGTGGTGCTGGCGTCTGCGTCCGAGCCATAGACGGTAATCGGCGTGGAGGTGCGCGGTACATATACCGTACCGCTATACGTACCGCGTAACACCTCGATATAGATGCGTTGCGTGCCGCCTTTCGCTATTGCGGCATTAATTGCCTGTTGCAACGATGAGTGGGTGGCGCCACCGACTCCTACGGTTTGCCCGACGATGAAATTTGGTCTAGTGACGCCGTCAACGCTTACCCCCGTGGGATTCCAGCTGGTTGCGCCGGTAAAATAAGCTGCCTTCGTGTACTTTCCGGCCTCGGCATTGGACAGGATTGGCCGAGCCGCCGTGCCAGGCGCGAGCTGCGACGACACCGCTCCGACAATGTTATCTCCGCCTCCGCATCCAGTTCCCAGCAGCATTGCGGCGCTAATAGCCACTGTGAGTCGTTTCATATCTCCACTATCCTTTTCTGGTTTTCTGGGCCGACCATCGTACCCTTAGGCTAAGCAAAACAACCGGCAACTCGACGAGATTGGTCGACCGCTGCCCAAGGTGATTAAGCTTAACGGCCCGACAACATTGCGTGCGTTATTTCGCGCGTGGCGCAACGTTAATTTTCGTCAAGTCGCATACCGACTGTGTCGACTCAGTCAGAGCCTGATGCGACAGGCAGAAACTTGATCGGAAGTGGCCCGGCAGCTTTTCTCAAACTGGTCATTCTCCGAGGGTTTGTCGCGATAAGGCGTGGTGGGAAGAGGCATTCCCTAGCAAATAGGAATTCTTATTTGGCAAGCGAGTAAAATTGGTCGGCAGGTGTCTGGTTCAAACCGTCGGTCTGCATTTGCCCCCTTGGCGATCATGTGCATGAACTCTATGCCGCCGAGCAA
>NZ_BBJF01000039.1 GCF_000739735.1 Paraburkholderia ginsengisoli NBRC 100965
GCCGGCGGGGCCGATATTTTTTGAATAATTAAGGATGCCTTATTTAGAAAACAGGACCGCATTCCAGACATACAATGCAGCGGTATCCTTGAGCCCGAGAGCCCAGACGTCAAACTGACCCTTGCGAATGCGATGCATCAACTCGATGCCTGAAATCGTGGTCGCGGCACTCCTGAATCGTTTGAAACCGAGCATCACCTTCGTTCTGGACTTGATGGTTCGATGATCCTGTTCGATCAGGTTGTTCAGGTACTTCGAGGTCCGGACCTCCGTGTCCTCAGGCAACAGGCCATCGGCCTTCATCTCACGCACTGCCCGGTGTGAGGCGGTATATCCATCGAGCGTGATCGTCTCCGGCGGCTGGCCCTGATGTTTGATGGCCTTGCTGAAAAAGGCCTTGGCCGCCGCCACATCTCGCCTGGCTCTGAGCACGAAGTCCACCGTCTGGCCAGCGCGATCTTCCGCCCGGTACAGATAAACCCACTTGCCGCGGATCTTCAGATAGGTCTCATCAACGCGCCACGACCGCCCTGTGGGCGTCGCAAAACGATTCCAACGCTTGACGAACTCGGGGGTAAAGCGCTTTACCCAACGCATGATCGTCGTGTGCGCCAGCATCAGTCCCCGCTCGGCCATCATCTCAACCAGGTCACGCAGGCTGAGCTTGTAACGAAGGTACCAACGCACGCACAGAACAATGATCTCACGGTCAAAATGACGACCATCGAATAATGAAGCACCCCGGGTTTTTCGGAGGCTGTTTTGCTTGAGTCACGCCCCGATGGCGGACCCAGCGAGTTTCGAATAATAAGCGGCTTCTGCCTCGGCAGGTAGAATGTCGCCGATGGGGCCGAGCAGCCGACGATTGTTGAACCAGTCCACCCATTCGAGCGTCGCCATTTCAACGGCCTGCAAGTTGCGCCACGGACCAAGGCGATGGATCACTTCTGCCTTGTACAAGCCATTGATCGTTTCAGCCAGTGCGTTATCGTAGGAGTCACCCACGCTGCCCACTGACGGCTCGATGCCAGCGTCGACCAGCCGATCCGTATAGCGAATCGATACATATTGAACGCCGCGGTCGCTGTGATGGATCAGCCCGTCCTGCTGCGCCGGCTGTCGTTCGTACAAGGCCTGCTCCAGCGCATCCAGAATGAAGTCCGTGCGCGCCGAGCTCGACACACGCCAGCCGACAATGCGCCGGGCGAACACGTCGATGATGAACGCGACATAGACGAAGCCCTGCCAGCTCGATACATAGGTAAAATCTGACACCCACAGCGCATTGGGCCGTTCGGCCGTGAATTGCCTGTTCACCAGATCCTTCGGGCACGGCGTCGAACCATCGCTCACCGTCGTGCGTACTGTCTTGCCCCGCACCACGCCGCGCAGGCCCATCAGCTTCATCAGCCGTTCGACCGTGCAGCGCGCCACGACAATGCCTTCGCGCTTCAATTGCTTCCAGACCTTGTCGGCACCATAAACCTGGAAGTTTTCTTCCCACACGCGCCCGATCTCACCCTTGAGCATCCTGTCGCGCTGGGCCCGTGACGGCACCAGGTCAGCATCGGTGCGGCGGGCCACGTGCGTGTAGTACGTCGACGGTGCGATCGGCAGCACCCTGCAAATCGGCTCGACCCCGTAGACGTGCCGGTGATCATCGATGAACGTGATCATCACTTGGGTCGGCGGTCGAGCTCCGCCTGTGCGAAATACGCTGACGCCTTGCGCAGGATTTCGTTGACCTGCCGAAGCTCACGCACTTCCCGCTCCAGCTCCTTGAGCCGATCCTGCTCCTGCGTACTCGTGCCCGGGCGCAAACCTCGATTCCGCTCTTCCTTGCGCACCCAGCTCCGCAGCGTCTCGCCCGAGCAGCCAAACTTCGCTGCGATCGACGCGATCACTTTCCATTGCGAGTCGCGCTCGCCCTGATGTTCCAGCACCATCCGCACAGCCCGTTCACGAACTTCCGGCGAGAACCTTGGCGACTTCTTCTTCGTGTTTTCCATAGCTCCATTTTCTCAAGAATTGGAGCCTCCGGAAATCCCGGGGCGCTTCAGCGCCTTGCGATGTTTCTTGGAGGTCTGGTTCAGATTACATGCGCCGCTGTGGCATGGATGACCACGCGCCCGACTCCGGTCACGGCACAGTGAGAGTAGCGTTGCGCGAGCTGGGCCGCATCGAGCGCACGCTGTTCATTCTGGACTGGCTGCAGAGCGTGGAACTGCGCTGGCGCGTGGATGCCCGGTTGAACAAGGGCGAGGCTCGCAACGCGCTAGCCCGCGCTGTATTCTTCAACCGCCTAGGCGAAATCCGTGATCGCTGTTTCGAGCAGCAGCGCTACCGAGAGAGCGGCCTCAATCTGGTGACGGCAGCCATCGTGCTGTGGAACACGGTCTACCTGGAGCGGGCGGCGATTGCGTTACGTGGTAACGGCAACGGCATCGATGACGGACTGTTGCAATACCTGTCACCGCTGGGTTGGGAGCACATCAACCTGACTGGCGATTACCTCTGGCGCGCAAGCACCAGGATTGGAGCGGGCAAGTTCAGGCCGCTACGCCCCATGCAGGCAGCTTAGCGTACGATTTTTCCGAATTCTGAGACGACCCCAAATTGGTCGTCGCCGAGCAGGACAGGACGGCAGAGCCCGGTTCGTTCGATGACGAAATGATGGTCTGGCTTTGCACGACGAGTTTCGTGCATGGGACTGGCTGGACCTGAAGCAGGCCTACACGC
>NZ_BBJF01000038.1 GCF_000739735.1 Paraburkholderia ginsengisoli NBRC 100965
GTAAGCATCTGATGAAGGCCGTCTGGAAAAGCTGACGGGAGTTGTCCAATATGGTGCCCGCGAAATATTTTGCGGGAGCAAAAATGGACAGACCTGACGATGTGGTGGCAGCGGAGCCGAAACGGCCGAACTTTCCAGAGGCATTTCGCCGGTCCATTGTAGAGGAGACCTTGAAACCCGGCGCATCGGCGTCGCGCATTGCGCGGGAGCACGATCTGAACGTCAATATGGTCTTTAAGTGGCGGCAGCGATACCGCAAGGAGATGGAGGCAGTTGCAACGCGCATTGCCAGCCCGGACGACGCCGGGATGGGATTGTTGCCGGTGAACGTCATTGACGCACCGTTGCCGGCCAAGACCGAGCCGTCCACAACAATGAGCACCAGTTGCGAAGTGGAGATCGAAGTAGGCAAACGGCGTGTTCGAATCTGCGGATTGTCGATGGATCTGGCCGAGCGATTTCTGCGAGACTGCCTGAAGTGATTCCGCCGAATACTCGAATCTGGATTGCAGCGGGTGTGACCGACATGCGCTGTGGCTTCGGTTCTTTAGCCGCGAAAGTGCAAACCGTGCTGGAGAGGGACCCATACGGTGGACACATGTTTGTGTTCCGAGGCAAACGGGGTGACCTGCTGAAAGCGCTTTACTGGTGCGACGGCGGGCTATGCCTGTTTGCAAAACGCCTTGAAAAAGGACGTTTCGCGTGGCCCCGTGCCGACAGCGGCGTCGTTGCCCTGACAACCGCCCAGCTATCCCTTCTGCTTGAAGGTTTCGACTGGCGCCAGCCAGTCGAAGCAGCGCGCCCGCGCAGCGCTTTGTAAACGATGGTCAAGCGGTGTTCGAGTATTGGCGCAACGCCCGTAAACTGCCTTCATGGAACCCCGCACGACAGATCTGCCCGACGACATCGACGCCCTGAAGGCGATGGTGTTCGCTCGCGATGAGCTTGTGCGCAAACGCGACGCACAGGTTGTCGAACTGCAGGAACAACTCTCGTCGCGCGCCATCGAGATCGAGCACCTGAAGCTCACGATCGCGAAGCTGCGCCGCATGCAGTTCGGGCGCAAGTCAGAGAAGCTCGATCGCCAGATCGAGCAACTCGAACTTCGGCTGGAAGATCTGCAGGCCGACGAAGGTGCCACCGACATGGCAGCGCCTCTCGCGACACCTCGAGCGCGGCGTGAACGTGCCGGTCGCAAGCCGCTGCCCGATCACCTCGAACGTGAAGTGCGCGTTCATCTGCCCGCCGAAGATTGCTGCCCGGATTGCGGTGGGCGGCTCAAGCCATTGGGCGAAGACGTCGCGGAACAACTCGAGTATGTGCGGGCGCACTTCCGTGTGATTCGTCACCGCCGTCCGAAGCTCGCCTGCTCGTGCTGCGATTGCATCGTGCAGGCTGCCGCGCCAACCCGACCGGTTGACCGCGGCATCCCGGGACCGGCACTGCTTGCGCACATCGCGGTATCGAAGTTCGGCTTCCACATCCCTTTGCATCGTCAGGCCGTTATGTACGCGCGTGACGGTGTCGAGATCGATCCGGGCACGATGGGGTACTGGATGGGGAGCGTCTCGCAACTGCTCAAGCCGCTGGTCGATGCCGTGCGTCGCTATGCGTTGGCCGGCAGCAAGGTTCACGGGGACGATACGCCGCTGCCGGTGCTCGC
The DNA here is from genome assembly GCF_000739735.1 of Paraburkholderia ginsengisoli NBRC 100965. Classification (GTDB taxonomy): domain Bacteria; phylum Pseudomonadota; class Gammaproteobacteria; order Burkholderiales; family Burkholderiaceae; genus Paraburkholderia; species Paraburkholderia ginsengisoli. Next base: position 1,664 of record NZ_BBJF01000038.1, read on the forward strand.
GCCGGGCAACGGCCGCACGAAGACAGGACGCCTCTGGGTTTACGTTCGCGATGATCGCAACAGCGCCTCGACCGAGGCGCCGGCGGTCTGGTTCGCGTACACGGCTGACCGGCGCGGCGAGCATCCGCAGCAACATCTGGCTAACTTCACCGGCGTGCTACAGGCGGACGCGTTCGCCGGTTACGCCGAGCTGTATCGCGGCGAGCGCATCGTCGAAGCCGCCTGCATGGCGCACGCGCGGCGAAAAACCCATGATCTGCACGCGGTGCGGCCCAACGCCGTGACGGAAGAAGCGCTGCGCCGCATCGGGATGCTCTACAAGATCGAAGAGCAGATCCGCGGCAAGCCGCCAGACGAGCGCCGGCGCGTGCGCGAGGCGCAGGCCGTGCCGCTGCTCGACGACATGAAGCGGTGGTTCGACGCGACGCTTACCACGCTCTCCGCGAAGTCCGACACGACGAAGGTGATTCGCTATGCGCTCAATCGCTGGCCCGCACTCGTGTATTACTGCAGTGATGGGCGCGCAGAGATCGATAACCTGATCGCTGAGCGTGCCCTGCGTGGGGTCGCCCTGGGTCGCCGTAACTATCTGTTTATGGGCGCTGACTCCGGCGGCGAACGCGCTGCCGTCATCTACAGTCTCATTGGGTCGGCGCGCCTGAACGGCCTCGATCCCGAGGCGTATCTCGCCTACGTGCTCGATCGTATCGCTGACCATCCTGTCAACCGAATTGATGAGCTGCTGCCATGGAACGTGATTGCGCATTTGCCATCTACCGCTCGTATCGAAGCCGTCCGGTAGTACAGTGCATCTCGATACGGCAGGGTTTCGAGTTCCATGGCAGTTGTTGCTCACACAGAAGCCATCACGGCAAGCAACGCAGTGCGAAACTCGTCCATCTCTGCAGCGGTGCCGATGGACACTCGCAAGTATTCCGGCGGACCGGCCTCGCGAACCAGAACGCCGTGGCGCAGAAGTCCACTCCATACACGGTGGCGATCCGCGAATTTGCCGAACATCACGAAGTTCGCGTCCGAATCGGCCACCGCGAGGCCCTGGCTGCGCAGCCAGATAACGGTTGCATCGCGCTCGGCTTTGATCGCTTCTACTTGCGACAGCATCTCGTCACGGGCGACAAGGGCCGCGCAGGCCGCTGCCTGGGTGAAGACGGACAGGTGATACGGCAACCGAACGAGCTTCAGGGCTTCGATGATCGCAGACGCGCAGGCGCAATACCCGACGCAGCCGCCCGCGAATTTGAATGCCTTGCTTAGCGTGCGGGTAACAACAAGCCGAGGATGGTCAGGCAGCAACGTCACCGCGCTGCGAACGCCGTGGCGGCGGAACTCTGCATAGGCTTCGTCCACGACGACCACGCCCGGCGCGATATCGAGTATGGCGCGGATATCGTCGACAGGAAGCGCAGTCCCGGTCGGGTTGTTCGGCGACGTTAGCAGAACCACGCTCGGCTGATGCTCCCGAATGCTGTCGATCGCCTGGTTCAGATCCAGCATGAAATTCCCAGTGCGCGGCAACGTATGCAGATGCGTGAAGGTCGTGCGGCAGTATTCGTCATACATCGGATACGCGGGCGTAAAGGCTAGCGCCGATCGCCCTGGGCCACCGAACGCCTGGAAAATCTGCTGGATCACTTCATTCGAGCCGTTCGCTG
>NZ_BBJF01000037.1 GCF_000739735.1 Paraburkholderia ginsengisoli NBRC 100965
GCCACAATTATCACGACAGGTGCGAGCAAGAGCCAGCGTCGCCTGTCGATTCTGGCCAAGGTCCAGCACCTCAGGCACTTGAACGATTTCACGACGCGATTTCGAATCAAACGGGCCGCGGATTGGTGATGCCCGTGAAGCCGACCGCTTGTACCGAAGGTAAGCTAGATGCCGGCGACGGTCGTTGTCTGTGCGGCGGACCCCGATCCGCTGCTCGATTGTCTGTCGTGCTGGTGCTGGTCTTTTCATTGTTGGGGAACGCCGGTTCGCTCTCAGGGGACCGCCGCCGAAGGCGGTCGTCCATCATTTTAAACGCCCACCACACTACGCAGCGTCCAAAACCCCTGCGCCACGTTACATTTGACATAACATAATTTATCAACAGTTTTAACGGGGCACGATGCTATACTCGAGGCGACTTCACCGGTTTGTGCTTGTCGACTGTCGCTTTCACCAAGATAATTCCGTTCCGAGCGTAATCATCGGCGCCCACAGACTAGACGCATGACCAAAGATCCGGATACTCCCGTGTGGGCTGAGGACTATCGTCACTGGTTCGCCGAACTCAAGCAGCGCGTCGAGCAAGCGCGGCAACGCGCCGTGGCCAGCGTCAATCGCGAACTGGTCGCACTGTACTGGCAGATCGGCCGCGACATTCTTGACAGACAGCAGAAACAAGGCTGGGGTGCGGGCGTTGTCGACCGGCTCGCGCGCGATCTCAAGGCGGCATTTCCTGACATGCGCGGCTTCTCACCGCGTAACCTCAAGTACATGCGTGCGCTCGCGCACGCCTTTCCGCAGCCGGAATTTGTGCAACAACCCGTTGCACAATTACCGTGGTCGCACGTAGTGACGCTGCTCGACAAGCTGGACGACCCCGCGCAGCGGCTTTGGTATGCGGAAAAATCGCTTGAGCACGGCTGGTCACGCAGTGTGCTGACCATGCAGATCGAAACGGCCGCCCATGCTCGTACCGGGAAGGCAGTGACGAATTTCGCCGACCGGCTGCCGCCAGCGCAATCGGATCTCGCGCGCGAGGTACTCAAGGATCCTTATATCTTTGACTTCCTTGGCCTGACTGAGAGCGCACAGGAGCGTGACATCGAGCGTGCGCTCACCCAGCACATCACGCGTTTCCTGCTCGAACTGGGCGCAGGGTTCGCTTTCGTAGGGCGTCAGTACCGGCTGGAGGTAGGCGGCGACGAGTTTTTCATCGATTTACTTTTCTACCATCTCAAACTGCGTTGCTATGTCGTGGTCGAACTGAAAACGACACCGTTCAAGCCCGAGTACGCGGGCCAGTTGAACTTCTACCTTTCAGCTATCGATGCGCAGGTCAAGACGCAGGAAGACCAGCCGACCATCGGTCTGCTGCTCTGCAAGGAAAAGAACCGGCTCGTGGCGGAATATGCGTTGCGCGGCGTAGCCAAGCCAATGGGTGTCGCTGAGTACCACTTTATGCGCGAGGTGCCGCAATCACTGGAGACGGATTTGCCCACCATTGATCAGATTGAGGCGGAATTACGTCCCGATCTTCCTGACCCAACCATGTAGTATTTCTCAGCGCCCCGCTCTCCTGTCAACCAACCGTCAGGCAACCGCCGGTCACCTGGTCAGAAAGTCGTTCACGGTCAGCCACAACGACTCATCTGGTCGCGCCAGTGATTTTCTTTGCGCGACCGCGACGATGCGATTGCGGCCGTTTTCGAATGCTTTGAGCGTACGCGCCTGGTCGGCGCTACGCGGTAACCAGAAGAGCTCTTCGAGCGCGTCACGCGCAATTGCGCCTTCGACCTCGCGGCCGCGAATCGACAGCATGAAAACCACGGTGCGTCCGTCCGGCGAGACGGCGGGCGCGCGATCAATAACTTCCATGACGTACCTCGACGATATAATTCGCGGTCTTTGTATTTGTACCGCGCAGCAATAAATCTACCAGAACTTGAAGCAGCGCAATCGTCTATGACGTAACCGTCCAGCTTCACCGCTATCCCCTATTGCTGACCGGAGTTGATTCTTTTCGGGAACGAGCGTATGCCACCCTCTGACGAGTAGTCCGGTAGTCGCCAATCCCCACATTCATTGACACGGGGTAGCGTTGCTTCGACAGCGTATTCGGCAATCTTGGATTGCTCCATCCCGTTTCACCTCATAAAATGAGTCTGCTCGTCAGGGCCTCATCTGTTCCTGTGCGTTCTTGCAGGTGTCCCTTCTGTTGTTCGCAGTCCGCCGCGCTCAGATGCGCCCGGCCCAGGCGAGTATGATTAGTACAACAAACGCATGAGTGAAGGTAGTGATGAGGAAAGCAGAAAAACACGTGATGATAACGGCAGAGAATGTCCTGGCGAGCATGAAGCCCGCCGAGCGGTGCACGTTGCATGACATCGCCCGGCGGGTGAACGGTGCGATAGCGAACGTTCAGACCGTACTGACCGAATGCGTCGCGAGACGCGCGGTGAGGAAAGCGAACGCCGGCAAGCGGCACGTCTACGTGCTTGTCACCGCAGAGGAAGCCGCCGAGGATGCGGGCACACCGGTATGGTCGCAGACGATCCTGCAGGGATACGACGCGGCGAATCGCCGGTTCATAGAACTCTGTATGGTCGCCCGCTCGCCCGTCTCGGAAGACCAGACTGTGCGATACGGAGTGATCGGCGAGTGACACCAGGGGCTTTGTCCGGAAGGGTAAGGATCTCCCGCTGCGGCCGCAACTATGCATTTTTAACGGAAACGGGTCTGCCGAATGAATTCCACAGGCTGCGGGGGGGGGGGCGCAGGGGAGGACCTTGCACGGTCAGGCCTTCCAATCATTAACGCCGGACGACGTCCTTTTACGCAGCAGCGAGGTTTGGTTTGCAAGCAATTCTCGAAGCTCATTCAAATCCGGACGTGTTCCCCAGCTGCGGGCACCAGCGACCGAGGCGATGGCGATCCAGGAATTCGGTGGAAACCACTCACGCATCAGAACATCATTCTGCAGGATTCGAAGCTGACCGGTTTGATCGCAGTAGTCGGCACACATTTCAGCATCGGCAAACATTTCGGTCACACGTAGGCTACGCATGCGCAGCATCTGTCTCTCCATTCCTGAAATGGGGCTAGCTACTTTCTAATTGCCATTGCTTCGGTGTGCATCGTGACCAAGAGCGCGTAGCAGATCACGCAGGTAGCCATCATCATCGGCACTCGATTCCTGCGATCCGTTCATACAGTTGCCGGATTTCCTTTTGTTCTGGCCAGTACGCAAGACTGCAGCTCGCAGATCAAGTGCTTTCTGCTCAATGTAGCCGCGAATGACCCTGTTCATAATTCTTTTTTTCGAACAATGTTTGAATGTCAACGGGATCGAACGTCCCGGCTTCCGGCAAATCGACTCGGCATCCGCGCGCCATGAGGGCGGTGGCGTCCCGTGATCGGATGCTGCGACAATTGAACCCGTCGCCGTCGACAGATCGCGCGGGATTTTCACGTTTGCCCCGGAAAAGAGGTCCGACGAAATGATACGTGTGCTGAGTCGACTTAAAGGTGAACAACTGCAAATCCGCAGGGGGTATTTTTCAAGAATTGTGAAAGTCCGAAAGAAAGGCCAGGGCCATCTATATGAAGATCCCCCGTTGGCGCGAGTTTTTTTCGTTCGATCTGACAGACAGGGCGCCTTCATGGTGCTGCCGAAAATGCGCTTGTAGCGCAGCATCGCAAGCTCGGCATAATTGCGCAGATTGTAGCCACTGGTGCGCTGCCAGGCGCGGCGGCCCTGTTGTGCAATGACCTGAATATGGTGGTCTCGCTGAGTATCACCAGCGGTCGAGAGCACCGCCGTTTCGTGCGGTGGAATGACCACCTGAGCGTAGGGCTGATGATTCAGAAC
>NZ_BBJF01000036.1 GCF_000739735.1 Paraburkholderia ginsengisoli NBRC 100965
GCCCGCGCAAAACACTGCATCTGACAGGCGCCAGGTTTGATCGTCCTGACCTTTTCTGAAAATCATCCGGTCCGGACTGGAGCATACTTGCGGGCCGCTCGCCGCACGATTGATGGCGATGCGGGGTTTGCCGAGAGGCCAATCTTCGATATTAAGGAAAGAGAAAATGAGCATCTTTGGTGACATCGTCAACAAGCTGTTCCACAAGGCCAAACCCGACGCAGCGGCACCCGCTGTCGAGCCGACTCCGGATCCGGCTGCGGCCCAGGCCGCTGCGCCCGATACCGCGTCGGCGCCGCCGCCCCTTGCTGATGTCGACGTCGCTGCCGTGATGGATCAACTGGTTGCGCAAAGCGGCCAGACGCTGAACTGGCGCACGTCGATTGTGGACACGATGAAGGCGCTGGGTGTCGACAGCAGCCTCGAGCATCGCAAGCAACTGGCGCAGGAGCTGAAGTATTCCGGCGACATGAACGACTCCGCAAGCATGAACATCTGGCTGCATAGCCAGGTGATGACGGCGCTCGCCGCCAACGGTGGCAAGCTGCCATCCGATCTGGCCGGCTGACCAGACGGGTTGTCCGGGCAACGGCAGGTTCGGGCGCGTGCGCAGGGCCTGCCGTTGCCCGAACTCTTAGGGCGCTGATCTTTCCGGGATACGTGCGAAAGCACGCCAGCGCGGTGGTCCCGCATCGATCAGCCGAACAGGCGGGGATCGAGTGAAAACGGTTCTTTGCCGATGCCGCGCACGTCTGTCATGTGGGGATTTATCGGGTTCAGCAGGAGATTGGTATTGTCACATTATTGATGGTTTAGCGAGTGAAGACGTTAAACCTCAGCATTCCTGACTTATGAGGCAAGACGATCCTGCAGTGAGCCGCTGGTCACGGTTTTCCACGCGTCAAAAGCCTGTGTGCGCGCCTGCCGCTTGTCTTGTGCATTCGCGCTGTAACGGCAGTGCATGAACAGGTTTGCCACCTGATCGTGGACCGACGTGAATCGTTGCAGGTGGCGCGCTGATTTAAAGCGGCGCATCACCTTCTCGCGCACCCGCGTTGGCTGATGCGAGTTCTCCGCCCGGTTGTTCAGCCCTTTGTGCTGCCGGTGTTCCACGTTCAGCCCCAGGTCCCTGTTGGCCGCGGCGTAGCTCCTGAGCTTATCGGCGATCAGTACACGCGGTGAGCGCCCGTGCTTCTTGAGCAGCTTTCGCATCAGCCGCCCGGCCGCATGCCTGTCACGCCGGCTTTGCACCAGTACATCAAGCACCGCGCCATGCTGGTCCACCGCGCGCCACAGCCAGTGCTTCTTGCCGTTGCTCGTGACCACCACCTCGTCGAGGTGCCACTTGTCACCTTTGGCCAGCGCGGTAGAGCGGATCCGCTGGGCGATACACAGGCCGAACTTCACCGACCAGCGTCGCACCGTCTCGTAGGTCAGCTCAATGCCACGGGCGGCCAGCAACTCCTCGACCATGCGCGGCAACATCAAGGCGCGCCAACGCATGGTCGCGCAATACGCGATCGCCGGGGGCGCGTGTAGGCTTGGTCATCGGCACCGACCAATGCGGCCGAATCGCTTATGGGATCTTCACAAAATACGGCGACGGCGGTGCGGATATCCTGCCTCTCGCCGGGCTCACCAAGCGACGCGTTCGGGCGACGGCACAAGCGCCTGGCGCGACGCCCCGGCTGACGTGCAAAGTACCGACGGCGGATCTGGAATCGCTCACGCCGCAAAAGCCGGACTAGGACAGCTACGGTATCAGTTACGAAAACATCGACGATTTTCTTGAAGGCAAGCCGGTCACCGACGAAGTGTTCACGACCATTCACCAATTTTATATGGCCACGCGTCATAAACGCAGCGTGCCCGTCTCGCTGGTCGCCTCGCAGTCGTGACCGGTGACAGCCGGCCGAGTGCCGCCCGGACCAAATCCTGTCCAGGCTCAAGCCGAAGTGGCCTGGCCTGTCGTCCGGTCATTTTGATCTATAGCCTTTACCGGCAATCCTGGTCGACCTTGAGTCCATGACTGGAAGGTATCCGCGCTGCTCGAAACCAGACAGTGCGGTCGCGACTCGCGGCCTCACGTTCAGATGACCGGCATCTGTCGGGCGCCGGGACCAACTTACGAAGCCGCGGTACGCCGCTCCAGCTCCGCTGCCGTGCGCTCCAGTTCCTGCACGATCATTGCCTCGTCGGGCAACAGCGTCTGGTATTCCGCCGCGAGAATCTTGTTCGGCAGGTTGTCCAGCGCGTAGTGTGCTTCGGCCGCACCTTTCTGGGCGCAAAGGATCAGACCGACAGGGGGATTCTCCCCCGGCTTCATCCAGTGCTCGCGCGCGTAGTTCAGATAGAGATGCATCTGCCCGGCGTCCGCATAGCTGAAGCGGCCGACCTTGAGATCGATGATGACCAGGCATTTCAGACGTCGATGAAAAAACACCAGATCGACCCTGAACCACGTGTCGTCGATTCTCAGGCGGCGCTGCCGGCCGACGAAAGCAAAGTCGTCGCCGAGTTCCAGCAGGAAATCCGCCAGATGCTGGATCAGCGCCTCCTCCAGATCCGACTCCGAGTACTCGTCCTTGATGTCGAGAAACTCGAGGACGAACGGGTCGCGAATCGCCTCCTCTGGCGTGAGGAGATCACCAGCCTGGACATCGGCGGCTTTCCTGAGCAGGGCCGCCTTGTTGCGCGACAGCGCCAGCCGCTCGTAGAGCTGGCTACCGATCTGGCGGTCCAGCTGGCGCACCGACCAGCCTTCGCGCAGTGCCTCTGTTTCATAGAAGGCGCGGGCGGCCGCCGTCTTCACTGAAAGCAGGCGCACATAAGCGGACCACGGCAGCGTGAAACGGGCCGCGAGCGCCATGTAATCGGGCGCCGTTGCCGTGGCGTCGACAACGTCTTTCGCCGGCAGCGATTTTCCGGACAGTGTCTGGACATTTTCGGGGGCCGCCGATTTTCCAGACACTGTCTGGAAAATCTCCGTCGCCGGCCAGGCGACATAGAAGGCGCGCATGCTGGCCAGATTCGCCTTGCCGAATCCGCGCCCGAAACGGCGCGTCAGGTCCTCCGCGAGCCGGGCGATCAGCGCCTGTCCGTAGCCGGCGCGCGCCTGCCCGCCCTGCTCGCTGGCGATGATCCGCCGCCCGATCTCCCAGTAGGCGGCGGTCATCACGGCATTGACGTTGCGGGCCGCCGTGCGTCGCGCCGATTCGACGACACTGACCACTTCCTTGTGCAGCCCGGCGTAGTCGCCGGGCGCGATCGCCACCTTCGTCATGACGCGTTCACGGCATCCTTGAACGCCTTGCCCGCCGTGAACTTGACGGTCTTCGCCGCGGGAATCTGGAGTTCGGCGCCGGTCGCCGGATTGCGGCCGACCCGTGCAGCGCGCGCACCCATGGAAAACGAGCCGAAGCCGATCAGCTGGACGGTATCGCCCTTCGTCACCGCGCCGGTGATCGCAGCGATCACCGCGTCGATCATCTCGCCGGTCGTGGCCTTGCTCTCCTCAGTTACCGCCGCGACCGCGTCCACCAGTTCCTGCTTGTTCATGGTCGATTCCTCGTTGTGGTTGGGGTGTCGCCACCCTACCCGATCGGCCTGCCTTCACGCAATCACGACCGGCGGCGGGCCGGTTCCGCAGTAACCGGATTACTCAACATCCACCGACTTCGCCACACGCCGTCAGGATCGGCCGGAAGCGCCGGGGCACGGCCGACCAGTCGCGACTTCGTCGCCCGTCACCGGCCGACGACCGGAAAGCGCCACGCAGCAAAATCGCCTCATCTGATAACTGGAGTCATCACGAACCGGCCATGACGCAACCGGTGGGGTGCCGGCAGGAACCCGCGCGCCAACCCGATGGGCGGCGAACCGTGCCGGCTCACCAGGCGCTCAGCGGCTCCCGGTCGGCCGGGCCGACAGCGTGCGCCGGTACTGATCGACCTCGAGCAGCAGATGGTCAATCCGCTCGCGTAGCTGGCCATTCTGCGCGCGCAGCGCGTCGGCCTCCCCGCTTGCCTGCAGCCGCACCGCATCGTTCTGCATCTTGAGAAACCGCTCGGTTCCGGCCAGCTGCGCGGCCGTCTGTGCGAGGGTTGTCGCGCCCACGCCGGCGCGTTCGATTGACGCATGCAGATCACCGAGCAGCCGGTTCACGTGTTCACCGGCCAGATCGCGCGCCGCATGCGCTTCCCCGAGTTCGCGGTGCAGTCGCGCGTTCTCCTGTTCAAGTCGCCGGATCCGCGCATGGGCGTCCTCCAGCGCCGCCTGCAGCAGGTCCTGCTGGCGGGCCGCGCCCACTCCGCCCACCTCATGCGCGGTGACCGTCCCGTGATCCATGGCCGGCCCATGCTGTGACGCGTACAAAGGCGCGAGCGCCTCGCGCACCGCGGGGGCGAGTGCCTGTCGCATCAGTTCGAGATCGACCAGCCGGCTGTCCCCACTGCCCGGCGGCGACATCGGCGCGAGCGCCTGCGCGCGCTGGATCGCCCGCTGCACCGTTGGGGCACTCGGATGACGCTGGACACCGACCTGCGGCGCGACATCGCGCAGCAGCCGGCTGTAGGTGGTCGCGCCAAACACGCGGCCGGTAATCGCCCGGACTTCCGCGATCAGTCCATCCAGAAAGCGCCCGTTGTCGAGCGGGAAATCCCGGTCGCTCGCCGCGATGCCCTTCATGATCGCGAGCAGCTGCGCGTCGCTCCATGCAATCCGGGGTCGGCCCATGTTCAGCTCCTGGTTCTGTCGCAGTAAGGGGTTCCGCTATGATGTGCGGAACGACATGAACGACATGAACGACATGAACGACATAAACGACTGAAAGCTCGATGAAGACGTTGAATCCGGCGGTGGCCCGAGTGCTCAAACGCCTGCATTATCCGCTCGACGTGATCTTGACTTGCGTGCGTTGGTACGTGGCCTATCCGCTGAGCCTACGGCACCTCGAAGATATGATGGCTGAGCGCGGCGTTTCGGTCGATCATTCGACTGTGCACCGCTGGGCCATCAAGCTGTTGCCGGTGCTGGAGAAAGCGTTTCGCCGCCGCAAGCGGCCGGTTGGCCAGAGCTGGCGGATGGACGAGACGTACATCCGCGTCAAGGGCGAATGGCGGTATCTTTACCGGGCCGTCGACAAGGACGGCAACACCGTCGACTTTCTGCTACGCGCCCATCGGGACAAGACTGCAGCCCGGCGTTACTTTGAGAAATCGATCGCCCAGAATGGCGCGCCCGAGACGGTGACCATCGACAAAAGCGGCGCCAATCTCGCCGCGCTCGAAGCGATCAATGCCGATCGTGAAACGCCCATCAAGATCCGCCAGTCAAAATACCTCAATAATCTGATCGAGCAGGACCATCGGGCGATCAAGCGACGAACGCGGCCCATGCTGGGATTCAAGACTTTTCGCTGTGCCCGGATCCTTTTGTGCGGCATTGAGATTATGCACATGATCGTTAAAGGGCAGATGAAGTGTGCTCGCGGAACTCATCCGTCCGCCGCCGATCAGTTCTACGAACTGGCAAAATAAGTAGTACTTTTCATATCGATCTCGTTCGCCTCTCGATCCTTACCGCGACAAAACCTACCAAAACTCGGGGTTCCATATCAGCGCGCCAAGTCCAAAGGAGGTTTTTCTCAGGCGGACGGCGTATGTGTTGATGCTGCTTAAGTCTGATCGACCCGAAGTTGTGGCAGCCCTTCCATCGAGGGTTGACGTCCAGACCGGTTCGAATCTGTTCAAGATCTTTGAACGTGAGTTTAAATCGTCCCAGTCACATCTTTCGAACTTCCTCACGGCATGTAGCCACGGAAACATCCGACTTGCGCTGGAGCTCTTTCGTGGTTTCGTGGTCTCCGGGTACACGAATGTTGGTGAGATGGCGCAAAGCGGCCGATGGAAAATTCAGATGCATCAGGTGCTGAAGCCGTTCATGATCCCGAATCGCTTTTTTTATAACGAACAGCTTAGCCGAATCCCGAACGTCTTCCAGATTAGATCAAAAACTCATGGATCGCACTTCACCGCACTGCGGATATTGTTCGAATTGCATAAGGGCCAAGACCGAAAAGCACCCCCGTTCAAGCCGGTCGCTCAACTGAAGGCTGGATTTGTTGAGACTTTTGGTATGGCGGAAGACTTCGACCTGAATTCAGATATGCTCTTGAAGTACGGTCTCGTAGAAGCTAACAACCGGTTAGATGTGTTCGACACGCGGGTAGATAGCATCAAGCTGACGCCTTACGGAGAGTTCGTGCTAACTGATCTCGCTCTCGCGTTCACGTACCTGGAGCTCGTGTGCGTTGATTGTGCTATTTCCGATGCGGAGAAATCCAATTCGATTGCACAACTCTCAGTCGATGAATATCGAATGCACGTCGAGCGGAATCGGCTCGAGCGGGTGCAACTTCGCATCGAGAAGACGGCCGCGTTCGTGGAATATCTCGAGCACGAAGAGGCGAGAGAAATTGAGTTGTTTAACATGCATGATCGGGCCAAAATAACCGCGAATTTGCGAGCGGCATTCGACACGGAACGTGTGCGCATTTTGAGCAGTGCTGTGAGGAATTCCTGAGCGAGAGATTAGCCCATATTCTCTGAGGTGAGCGTGACATGAGCTTCGATAGTATGGGTCCCGCACGATCTCGAGAGCCGGTAAAGCTCTGCGTTGCAGGGAGACTAAACTTAACTGAACAGAAGTTCAGTTTAATGCCGGGCGCTTGGAGGTGTCGGCTACGCTGAGTCAGCGTCTCTCCTACGGTCGCCGTACGCTGTCGGAGTTTTTGCCCTCCTCGTGCCCGACAGGG
>NZ_BBJF01000035.1 GCF_000739735.1 Paraburkholderia ginsengisoli NBRC 100965
GACTGGGTTTGTAGCTAAAGAATAGTTATCCTTATCAGACAACCGTCTCTACTGTATCGGCAACAGTCCAGCCATGCCATTTGGCGAACCGCTCCTGGAGTACGGCGCGATGACATGCCGCGTTCATTTGATGTCTGGGCAACGCAAAGTGCTGCCGGATTGGGCCGAAACATGAGAGAAACGCCTGTGTGCGTTGCGGATCGCGAAAACCGCACATCTGGCGTTCGCGCCTGCGCGTCGGCTGGTGGCTATTCTCGGCACGGTTGTTCACGCGTGCAGCCGCTTTGACGAAAACGTGCTTCACCTGAGCGAGCTCGGGAATATCGGCCTTCGCTGCTGGGTAGCTGCGCAACTGGTCGGTCACGATCTTGTTCGGCACCGGGTTTGAACGCAGCACCCTCAGGAAGAAGCGCTTTGCCGCGGCCTTATCGCGCCGCTTTTGCACCAGCACATCGAGTTCGGCACCGTGCTCGTCGACTGCTCGCCACAACAGATACGGCTCGCCGCGCAGCGTCACGAACATCTCGTCCAGATGCCATATGCTGCCCGGCCTGGGCCTCGCTGCCTTGACGCATCGGGCGAATTCAGCGCCGAATTTGTCGCACCAGCAACGGACCGTTTCGTACGTGACCACGACACCGCGCTCGAGCAGCAACTCCTCGACGTCGCGCAGGCTCAGGCTGAACCGGAAATACCACCGAACCGCGATGACCGTGATAAAGCGATTTCGTTTTCTTCATCACTTCATTCTAACGCCGGCTTCCCGTCAACCTGACAGTGCCCTTATCGGTGATCAGTACACGCGGTGAGCGCCCGTGCTTCTTGAGCAGCTTTCGCATCAGCCGCCCGGCCGCATGCCTGTCACGCCGGCTTTGCACCAGTACATCAAGCACCGCGCCATGCTGGTCCACCGCGCGCCACAGCCAGTGCTTCTTGCCGTTGATCGTGACCACCACCTCGTCGAGGTGCCACTTGTCACCTTTGGCCAGCGCGGTAGAGCGGATCCTCTGGGCGATACACAGGCCGAACTTCACCGACCAGCGTCGCACCGTCTCGTAGGTCAGCTCACTGCCACGGGCGGCCAGCAACTCCTCGACCATGCGCAGGCTCAACGGAAAACGGTAGTACAGCCACACCGCATAACTGATCACATCGGGTGGAAACCGGTAGCCGGAATAGGAGATAACATCGTTGGCAGGTGCGTTGTATTGGAGAGCAGTTCGTTTCATACCCGCAATTGTCGCTGCATTTCCGGCAACATCCCAGCAACGTGACAGTACCCTGCGCACCGCGATCAGGCGACTGGCAGGGCACACTCCCGGCCACCTGCTCACCAGAGGATCTCGCGCAGCTGGCCAGCACGTCCGCGCACGCGTTGCGGCACACGTTCGGCACCCAGGCGATCCGGCAGATGCCGGTGAACGTCGTGCAGGCCATTCTCGGCCATACGTCGCTGCAGACCACCTCGATCTATACGCGCGCTGGGCGACAGCAGATGCTGGACGCGGCTGAACGGCATTACTCGGCCGATGCGCCATCGCCCGGTCCGGAAAACCGGTAGGGTTGGTCCCGCGGGAACCGGTCCGTCATGCCGGCGACGGCAATGATCCGGGCCCACTGTCCTGGTTCTGCTCCAGTGAGCCGGTCACCCCAGCTACAATCCACGTCCCGGACGCGCCGGCCGCTTCCCGGCACGCCCTTCCCAACTAGGAGAGGTGAATGATGCAGGTACAACCGTATTTGATCTTCAACGGCCAGAGTGAAGCAGCACTGAAGTTCTACGAGAAGGCACTCGGCGCGAAGACGATGTTCATGATGCGTTTCGGGGATGCCCCGCCCAGCCCCCAGCGGCCAGTCTCGCCTGAGTTCGCGGACAAGGTCATGCACGCGAGCTTCACGATCGGCGCATCGACACTGATGTGCTCGGATGGCGATTGCAGCAATCCGGAAGGCGTGCACGCCGGCTACTCGCTGTCGCTGAACCCCGCGACCGTCGACGAAGGCAGGAAGCTGTTCGAATCGCTTGCCGACGGCGGCGCCGTGACGATGCCCTTCGACAGGACGTTCTGGGCGCTCGGCTTCGGCATGGTGAAGGACCGTTTCGGCGTGCACTGGATGATCAACGTCGAGGACCTGTCGCAGCGTGAGGCAATCGTGACATGCACGCAGTAAGGCGCATCCTCTTTTGGGCTCACTGGCCGTGAGGATCGCGCCCGGGAGGGAACGTGGCTACCCTCCCTGTTGCGCTTCACCCTTGAAACCGCCAGATGTTAGTTGCGGATCCAATTGAATGCCAAGAAGACCGGAGATTGCCGCTCTCAACTGACCGGAGGGCACTGGTTTATGTAGTACCAGCACTTCGCTGGTCCGTGCCGCCAACAAACCGCGGGCGGCTGTGTCGCCCGTGATCAGCATCGCCGGAATACTCTCGTTGTATTCTTCACGAAGCTTTTCGATCGCGTCGATGCCGCTCTCGCCGTCACGCAAACGCAGGTCGCAGATAAGCATCGCCGGCCGCTCCGCATAGTCGCCGAGGAGCTGGATCGCCTCGTCTGCCGATGCAGCTTCCAGAACCTCGTAGCCCCATTGGGTTAATAAGGTCGACATCCCTGTCCGGATTGCCTGCTCGTCGTCAATCACCACGATCAGGCCAGTTCCGAACGTGCCGGGCATATCTCCGACAGGCGCTTCCAGTGGCATCGCCGCGCTTTTTGCCCGTGCCAGCAAAATCTCGAAGCATGATCCCCGCCCCGGTTCTGAACGCAGTTGGAGATTGCATGCGAGGAGGTTTGCCAGGCGGCGCACAATCGCCAGGCCGAGGCCAAGGCCCTTTTCGCGATCCCGCTCCGGATTGCCGACCTGGTAGTACTCCTGGAAGACGAGATCATGTAGATCGGTCGGAATGCCTCGACCGGTATCCCAAACCTGGACGGCGATGTGCGTCCCTCCGAGTCGGCACCCTACGAGGATTTTCCCGGCATCGGTGTAGCGCACCGCGTTCGATACGAAGTTGCGCACGATGCGTTCGACGAGCGTTGGATCGGAATCGACGATCGCGCGGCAGGGAACGTGCGAGAGCGTCAAACCCTTGGCCGACGCTTCATCTGCGTAGTCTCTGCAGGTGCGCGTCAGTACGGCATCGATCGAGAAGGGCCGTGAATGCACTTCCACGACGCCAGCGTCAAGCTTGGAGATGTCCAGCAATGCGGCGAAGAGCCGATCCACCGCCTCGGTCGAGGCTTCGATATGCCTGACGAGGCGTTCGCTATCCGGATGCATGGGCGTGCGGCGGAGCGCGCCGACAAACAGACTGATTGCATGAATAGGTTGGCGTAGGTCATGGCTGGCCGCGGCGAGAAAGCGGGATTTTTCGAGGCTGGTTTCTTCGACGACTTCTTTTTGACGTGCCAGGTCGACGGCCAACAGCTCCGCGATGCGTCGCTCGTGATCTGCTTTTTGCCGCTCGTGCTTCGCGGTTAACTCTGCGGTCTGTTGCCTGCGATGAGTTCGGATGCTTACCACGACGACCCAGGCTACCTCGTTGAGAAAGGCGCCTACATGTTCTGCGCTGTCTGTCCACCAATTCCATGGCAAATACCCGCTGTGCAGTGCTGTTGAAACAGTCATTCCCATTAAATAGAACGCCGCGCCGACAATTGCCCAGTTCCATAATGAATCGTGGTCGCGGGCACGGCGCATGACAAATGGTGTCAGGAGAAAGAGTGGGGACGCGCCGGCGATGCTATCCGCCACTGTGACCACGCTGCCGGTGACCAGATCAATAGCGAACAGGGCGGTCAACAGCGCAAAAAAAGCGGCAAACGATTTCAACAACCCGCTGATGCGTGGGTTTCGCTCACGAAGGTCGAGAACGCCATCCACAAAAAGGAAGCAACTGATTGCGCGAAACAGCAGGCAAAAGCGCACAATGAAATCACCATGAGCGATGCTCGAAATCGGCGACAACCATTCATTTGCCAAACCATAATAGATCGATGCGTACAGACTGCTGGATGCCGCAAATAGCGCGAACCAAAGGCAAAGCGGATCGCGCTTGAGTGTTGCGATGAAGAGCGCATAGATGACGAAGCCTGTACTCATACCAAGCGCCACGCTTCGCCAGAACTGGATCGACGATTCGTGCTTGATGATGCGCTCGATTCGATCGAGCGACATGGGCATCAACATCGCGTAAGGGGCCACCTTGCGAACGCGGATCAGTAGTTCGTAGTGTCGGCCGGGCTGCAGTGCCAATTGAAATACCGGTCGGGGGAAGGCGGGGGAACGCCGTGCGAGTACCGGCCGCACGGGAACGGACAGGTGTTGCGTGATCCGCTCCTGCTCCACGACATACAGATCGATTTCGTCCAGAAGAACAATATCGACGCCCAGCCACCAATCGACCGGCGCATCTGTCGACAATGCAATGTCGGTGCGCAGCCATACTGTATCCTTACGTAGACCGAGGTTTGCGTGGGGCGAGCTGGGAATTTTGAACTGGTTCTGTTTTGCGAGGACGTCGCTTAACGTAAAGGAATGGTATGGATCGGAGAGGACGGTGACGTTGTCCCATGGATCGATCGTAACCCGGCTATTGTCAAGGACTACTGGGGATCGTAATTGGGCTTTCGTCGACGAGATAGCGCCGAAAAAGATCACGAGTCCAAGCAGCAGCAATGCGACGCCAGAATGAATACGGGGGCGGGGGCATATTGGAAAACCGACGATCGACCCGATTCCCAGAGAGTGGCACGTTATGCGAGGAACTTGCAGGATCACCATGCGCGTCTTTGGAGATGATGTCAGCACGGAGGGCATTGTCAGGTTGTTGGGTCGGTCACGTAAGATGGCGCGATGAAAAAATCGAAATCGCTTTATCACGGTCACCATTTACCGGCTGGCGTCATCAGCTGCGCTGTTCGATGGTATTTCGGTTTCAAGTTGAGTCTGCGCGACATCGAAGGGCTGCTCTTCGAGCGCGGTGTAACCGTGACATATGAGACGATCCGATGCTGGTGCGAATGGAATGAACAGCCCCGCCAACCGGTGAAAATATCCGGGATGCGACTCCTCAAGTTTGGCAAGGGCTTTGCTCACCGGGTGAAAGCCACGCGACGCAAGCCGGGTAGCACCTGATACCTCAATGAGATGTTCGTCACCCTGCGTGGCGAACCGTACCTGCTGTTGCGTGCGGTGGACGAACATGGCGCCGAACTCGACATCTCGGTACAAAAGCGGCGCGACAAGGCCGCTGCGAAACGCTTCTTCAAGCGTGTACTGCGCTCAAGTCCAGTGCCGCGCAAGATCGCCACCGATCAACTGCGCAGCTAACTTTGCATATCAAGCCGCAAGGATGCACCCGCAGCGCAACGACTACAAAAATAGTCAAATGAATTTTTGACAAACTTCACGCAGAGCGCATAAACGGTATTGGGGTGCCGTCAAGATTCGGACGTTTACGGACGCCAACGGTTAATCTTACTGTGTCATTAAATCAAAGAGTCTTCCCAGATTCCGACAGCATGGACACACATCGAGTCCGGCGACCAGTCGGACCGTAAGTTCATAGCGAATGGTGGCAATCGAGTCGGTTCTGTCGCGCTAACGCGATGAAGTAGAATTGGTTAAATCCCAAAGCATGGCGAGCATGATGGCAATGACGAAAACGCCACGCAAGACGCTGCCCACCGGCATTGGCAAGGTACTGAAGCGACTGCACTAGCCGCTGGATGGTGCGACACGTGTCGCCGTCAGCCGCGCGTCAAGCGGCAGGTAGTTGGCGGTAAAGCTCGTCCTTGTCTTGTCGTACGCGGCGATCGGAAACGATTGCAGTGCTGCGACCTGCTGTACGACCAGCAGTTGCCTATCCAGACATGCGCAGCCGGTAACGGCTGGGTGTGAAGCTCTGGCGACAACGTACCTCTCGACTGACGGTTCACCCCGGCGATGGGGAAGGAATCGACACTGCCAGCCGCCGTGCGGTGTGAGGTGCAAGGCAAGTTCCGCATGCGCAACATAGGTGAACTGTTGATAAGGCCATGTCAAGTTGAGCGCGCAGTAGAATGGGGATATGAAGAAGATCAAGTCGCCCTATCACGGTTTCCGATTTCCGGCCGCGGTAATCAGCTGCGCGGTACGCTGGTATTACCGTTTCAACCGGATCCTGCGCGATATCGAGGAACTGCTGCTCGAGCGCGGGGTGAGCGTCACCTACGAATCGGTGCGCAACTGGTGTGACCGGTTTGGCGCGCAGTTTGCCCGTCGCGCGAAAGCCGCACGCGGCGCGCCGGGCTCGACCTGGCATCTCGATGAGTTAATGCTGAAGCTGCGCGGTGAACCGTACGTGCTGTGGCGTGCAGTCGATGAGCACGGCACCGAACTGGACGTCCTGTTACAGAAGCGCCGCAACAAGGCCGCAGCCAGACGCTTCTTCACGAAGATATTACGCTCGTACCCGGTGCCCACGAAGATCGTCACCGATCAGCTGCGCAGCTATCCGGCGGCCAAAGCGGAGGTACCGGAACTCGCCGGCGTCAAGCACGTTTTCGCCAAGGCGTCGGCTCGGGTGAACAACCGCGCTGAAAACAGTCACCAGTCCACGCGCCGGCGTGAACGCCAGATGCAGGGTTTCCGGTATCCACGCCGCACGCAGGTATTCCTGTCGCGCTTCGGTCCGATCCGTCAGTATTTCGCGTTGCCCCGACACCGGATGCAGGCGGCTGGCCATCGGGAACAACTCAAGGAGAGATTGTCGGCTTGGTACGGCTGGGCCGGCGTGCAATTCTCCCTCGCAATTCAATAAGGATACCTTATTGTCGTGTGTCTTTGAAATCCGCCTCGAT
>NZ_BBJF01000034.1 GCF_000739735.1 Paraburkholderia ginsengisoli NBRC 100965
GACGACATGAAGCTGGGTAGATCGATCGCGTGCAGGAGTCCTGCTAATTATCGGGTGTGGCTTTGCAGGGAAAGCGCGCTCCAGCGATACCAGTTGTCGATCCGTTTAACCAGCTGGGCGCGGTGAGCCGCAGCGTTCATGCGGTGACGGGGTAACGCGAAGTGTTGCCGGATCGGACCGAAACTGGAAAGGAAAGCCTGGGTGCGGCGGGGATCCCGAAAGCCCTGCATCTGGCGTTCGCGACGGCGGGTCGGCTGGTGACTGTTCTCCGCACGGTTGTTCACCCTTGCGCAGGCTTTCACGAACACGTGCTTTACCCCGGCCAGTTCGGGCATTTCAGCCTTTGCCGCCGGGTAGCTGCGTAGCTGGTCGGTAACGATCTTCCGTGGTACCGGATTTGAGCGCAGGATCCGCCTGAAGAAGTGCTTCGCCGCGGTCTTGTCGCGCTTCTTCTGCAACAGCACGTCGAGCTCCATGCCGTGTTCATCCACGGCACGCCACAGCACGTATGGCTCGCCTCGCAGCTTCACGAACACTTCATCGAGATGCCAGGTCGTGCCCGGCCTGCCGCGCCGGGCTTTCGCGTAATGTGCAAACTGTGCACCGAACCGGTCGCACCAGTTGCGTACCGATTCATAGGTGACTGTCACGCCGCGCTCAAGCAGCAACTCCTCGATGTCACGCAGGCTCAGGTTGAAGCGGTGATACCAGCGTACCGCGCAACTGATGATTGCAGGTGGAAAGCGGAACCCGCTGAACGGAGATTGGATCTTCTTCATGCTTACATTCTAGCCGCCGTGACCTTCAACTTGACATTGCCGTCGGCATTGAAAACTCGGCGTTCGGCAAATTGACGGTCGGCTTCCAGAACACGATTGCGCGCGATGCGTCCACCATCTACGGTGATCCGTACGGCGGTGCCGCTCTGACTACGGAAGAGGGCGGCTGGACCAACGTCAATAACTTCAAGCAGCTGATTTTCTATGCTGCGAGTGCGACGGGTACCCGTTACAACAACGGCGTTGCGTGGAAAAAACTGTTCGACAACGGCCTCTTTCTGAGCGCTGGCTATGCGTTCGGCAACACGACGACATTTTCGACCAATTCGAATTACCAGGTGGCGATTGGCTACAACGGTGGCCCGTTCAACGTATCGAGCTTCTATAGCCATGCGAACAATGCCGGGTTCGCGAACCAGTCGTATTCTGTTGGCGGCAACTATACGTTCAGTATCGTCCGCGTGAATGCTGGCTACTTCCATTACACGGGAGACCAAGGCGCGTTGGGGCAGCGGCGGGACAATGCGTGGACCGTTTCGCTCAAGCTCGCGCCGAAGGGACCGCTTGACTATGAGCTCGGCTACCAGCAGATGCATGCGAAAAACGCGGCTTACGACGAGAACGGCGATATCCCGAACGCGAACATTGGAACGTTCAGCCCGACCTCAGGCATTGGCAATGGCTACAAGGAGACGCTTTACTGGTCAGCGTTTTATCACCTGTCCAAGCGAACGGAGGTCTATATTGCCGGCGACTACATGAGGCTTCATGGCGGCTACACAGTGGCGACCACGTTCGGCGCGAAGAACCAGCTTGAACTGACGAGTGGTATTCGTACCCGCTTTTAATGCATCTCCTTATACACAACTCGACGCTTCCGGAAACGATGGTGGAGTAGCAAAGCAGTCCGCAGGGGTTGTTAACAATGCGGATTTCGCGCTTACTCCCGGATTTTCGGCGTGAAGATCGGAGACGACGCGGAAGCATGGGTGGACGAGGAATTTGAGACGCTGGATTTGCGTGATCCACGGCGAGACCGGCGCGCGAAGGAGCTGGCCAAATGGTTTGCCAGCCCGCCCACGGCCGGCATTGCGGGGGAATGCGAAGGCTGGACCGAGACGATGGCGGCATATCGCTTTCTGGGTAATGAGCGCATCGACTGGCGCGACATAATGCAGCCGCATTGGGACCGTACCATGGCACGCATGGGACAGTTGCCGGTGGTGCTGTGCATTGCCGATACGACCGAGCTGAACTTTAACGGTCAGGATATCGAAGGGGCCGGCCCAGCGGCGAAATCGGGATCATCGCGACCACGATGGCATATGGGTAAGCGCATTCCGCATCGGGATCGACGATATTCTCAGGAGACCGTGAAATGGATTGTCCATTGCGAGGACAAGGAACACCGCACCCCCGATGGCGCAGGCTCCGACCAGAAACGCGGCCACCACGGTCGCATTCTGCGGCGCATTGAATCCGAAGCTAGCGAAAATCACCGTGATCCATGATACGAGCACGACCAGGACGATCGGGCGAATGTTGGGCCCCTGGTGTTCGATTAATTGCCATCGCTGCCGGATCAGGGATGTGACGATCTGCAGCGCCTGATCCTGCAACCAGTGCTGGCCCGTATCCACCGGAGTTAGCGCTCGAATCTGTTCCCGGACGCGTTCCAGTGTTTGTCCTGTCCGCTCGTCGGCCAACTCACCAGACACCCCGTCCGCCGGCCAGATGTCCTGAATCGTTTGCACCGTGAAATCTCGCAGCAGCCCTGCTGGAATCGACGCAGTCTGACCGTAGTCGCGCAACGTTTCCCCGAGCAGAATCACATCAGCCGAAAAACTGCGAACATCATGGTCCGTGCCATCCGACGACGCCTTCGCCGTGGAAATCAAAAGTCCAAGCACGAGTGACGCGAGCACCGATAGCATGCCTATGGCCAAACGCACGACATCACGGGTTTCGATCGTTTGATGAGTTTCTGGCAGCAGCCGGTGCAACACAATTCCGCCGACGCCACCGGCAAAAACCAGAGCTGCGCAAAACGCGCTTGTGATTAGGGGATTCATGGGCAAAATTACCGTAAAGAAAATCAAGGCTCAACGCGGGATATCCGCTGTGGGGCAAATTATGGGTGCGAGCGGAAAGCGGCATGTTCATCATTGCATTATCGTGCTGAAAGGACTGCCTTCCAAGCAGCGGGGGCGGTGGTATCTTTGAGGCGCAACCGTGCGAGGTTGAACTGATCTTTACGAATGCGGTGCATGAACTCGACGCCCGATATCGTAATGGCCGCAATCCAGAAGCGATTGAAGCCGGGCATTGCATTGGCCCTGGACTTGATGTTGCGATTATCCTGTTCGATCAGGTTGATCAAATACTTCGACGATCGGAACGTCGTGTCCTCAGGCAGAAACTGGTCCGCCTTCATTTCACTTACCGCACGGTGAGACGCAGCATAACCGTCCAGCGTGATGGTCTTCGGAGCGAGCCTTTGACTCCTGATCGATTTCGCGAAGAAAGCCTTGGCCGCAGTGGCATCGCGTCTAGCGCTGAGCCCGAAGTCGACCGTCTTTCCTGCGCGGTCAACTGCACGGTAAAGATAGACCCATTTGCCGCGGACTTTCACATGCGGCGTGCACCGCTTCAGCCGTCATCGGCCCCTTCACGAACTGCTCGATCAGTTCCTTCGGAATCTACGGCAACGCCGTCTGGGCCCCGGTGGTCATCCTGGGTTTGCGTGGCATACATGCTCCTTGAGCTACATGTTATGCCTCGCACACAAAATTTATGACAGGCCCGCATTGAAGCCTCGCCGCGCCATCCCCTCGCACGTGTACACTTCTCAAAATTTATAATTCAAAGCGGCAAAAATATTAATCTCAGTCCGTCGCTCCGTAATAGGACTATTCGCAGCATACCGACGCAGCTTCCCCACGGTACACGCCACTGACCCAGTCCAATGCGGCGTGAAGTCATAGCTCGCATAACCATTCAGATGAACATCCCGCACACCCGAAGAGGTACCATAAGCAGTTATCCCCGAAGCCGCACTCTGACGCGCAGACACCCCAAACAAAGTCCGCGTATAAACCGCGTTGGCCCACGTCACCCCCGGCCCTGCCGACACCAGTAACCGTGACGTAACCGGCACATTTGCCGCCAGGTCCGTGCTTACGAGCAAGCCCTGCCCCGTCCCGGCAATGTCCTGCATTGCAGCCACCGACCCAGTCAAGAACGATACCGAGTAATCCGCAAAGACTTTCAGCTTCGGCCCCGCTTGAACATTGCCAAGCCCACGCAAACGCGAATCGTCGGACTCCTTGCGCGACTGGAAGTCGAACGAGATGGCAGTGCCGACGTGATACGAATCCCCCTTCAGCAGATTCACACCCAGGAAGTCGAGCCCTTGCGAAAAAATCCGATCGTCATATGAGACATCGAGTGACGGTAGCGGCAAGACGGCCATCGAACGCGAACCCGGATACTTCGGCGATACCATCAACCTAGGCCCAATGGAGATTTTCCACTTTGACGCGCTGTCGACGTTTGCCACCGGATTCGACACGACGGGTATGTCGGCATTATCAGCCATCGCGTTGCTTAGCCATCCAAGGCACGCGCCAAGCAGAGCAACGCGGAAAATCACAAAGATTGACATCGATGCTTCTCAAGCCGGTTTCAGGATGCAAACGCTTGCCCGCAGACACTATGCGGTTATATCAACTTCCGAGTGCCGCGATCCGCCTAAGCCGGCGGGCAAGGGCCTTCGAGACGACTGGCGGGATCGAACCGTTACCCGCATTGCGCGTCGCTTCGCTTTCGCGCAAGAACATTACGATTTCACGTGCAACGATCTCACGCTCATTGTCCGACGTGATTATGTGGTAAGAGTCATCGAGATAAATGGTCCGCAGAAAGCTCGCACCAATGTGAGCGTCGACATAGCGCGCATTCAGCGGACTCGAAGTCTCGTCGTCGATCGCGTGGATGATCAGGCAATCGGTCGTGATTGACGGCAACTGATGCCGTACCTTGATGGCCAAGCGGCTCGCTTCGTGCAGCGCGGGTAGCGAAATGGTGGACGGCCCGACCTCGCTGAAGTCATGCTTTTGCATCGCACGCGCGATCTTCGCGCGTAGCGCTTCGTTGCGCAAACCGTACGGTTCGTCTTCGCGATAACGCCACCGATGCCGCAGCGGCGTGAAATACGCCCAGCCCAGCAAAAAACGGTACCACGGTATTGCCCAGCCGTCGTAGTCGAGTGTCACCGATAGCAGGATCAACGCCTGTGCGGCGGGCCGCTCGGCGGCAAGCGCGGCCGACAACGCTGCGCCGATCGACAGTCCGCATATTGACACGCTCGCGTACTTCGCCTTCAAGGCATCGAACTCGCGGACTGCAGACGCCAGCCAGGCTTCCATCCTCTGTTCCTGCATGCCCGCGCTGTAGCCGTCGAGCACGGGCGCGACGACAGTAAAGTGTTCGCGATACAACGCGCGCGCCAGGAAGCGCAGTTCGAGCGGTGAGCTGGACAAACCGTGCAACAGCAGCACCGCGTGTTCGCCCGCTTCATAAGCAATTGTCCCGACGGCACTCATGATGCCTCTTCCACCCGGAACACCAGGAAATCGCCCGCGTGCGTTGTGAACTGTTCGCCGAGACACGTGATCGTCCTGAACGCGCTGCCATGTGTAATGCGCACGCGTTGACTACCCGGATGTATCATTGACGCCAGCCGTTTCACGTCATCCGGATGCACGTTGTCGAAGCGCGTTCCCTGCGCAATCGCGGTGGCGTCGTGCCTCGCGCGCCGCGCCTCTGCGCCGGCTTTCCGGTCGAACGCCTTGATCAGGACGATGTCGTCGTGATAATGCGGCAGGTGACGCATCAGACGATGTGTTTCGTCGGCGGCACGGTCGGCCAGTACGCGCTCGTTGTCGCGCCGCAGCAGCATTTCATAGCGGGATTGCGCGACCTGCCCGATGAGTTCGGCCCGAAATTGTGCACGCCGCAGACGCTCGATCAGACAGATCACCACAATCGTGATCAGTGGATACGAGATAAGCAGCGCCAGATCCGACTGGTCAAAAACGGCGATCTGCTGATAGGGCGGAACGAAAAGGTAGTCGGCGATGAGCAGCCCGATCACCATCGCGAAGATCGCACGCGTCATGCCGAAGAAATACTCGATCAGGGCCGCCGCGATCAAGAACGCGGTGCCGGGCATGATCGGTCCGAGCAACGGATGCAGCAGTATGCGAATCCCACTGGCGATCGCGATCGCAAACCCCGTGTACAACCACGGCCGCGCACCTCGTGGCGCCCACCGGCCAGCATTTTTTACTTTCATGTGAGTCAATTACGATTGCGGTAGCCGCTTACAAATTGCAGCGTCGCAGCGAATTGTATAGGGAAATGTTTAGAAAGGTCTGTACTGTCCTGGCATTGACGTGGTTGCGGGAGCCGTGACTTTCGAGCCAGAGACAGTTTGTCGCAAGTCTACAAGTTAAGAGATGGCTTGCGCGTAAGGGAACTCGTCGGCGCAATATTCGGTGATATCCGCACCGATGAGCACGGCGATCACTGGGTGCATCTGGTCGGCAGGCGAGGTCGCATCGCCGCCGCTGGCGCGTACGGTGCCCGATTAGTATCTCGTGCAGCGCCTACTTCCAGTCACGCCGGGATCCGAAAACGCCGTTCGTCGCGAACCTCGAACAGGACAGCACCACGGGCACTACCGGAACCCGATTGTGGAGCGTGATGCAGCGCTTCTTTGATCAAACCGCCGCTGTGATCGGCGCCGACCATCCGACGGCCGCAGAGAAGCTGCGCCGCGCCAGCCCGCACTGGATGCGCCATACCCACGCCTCCCATGCACTTGCCCGCAGGGCGGAACCGACGACCGTGCGGGATACCCTGCGCCACGCCTCGATCGCAACGACCTCGATTTGCCTTCAGCGCGACGAGGTCAAACGCGCCCGCCAGATGAATCAGGCTTTCGCCTCACGATAGCCCCGGAGCGCCCGTCAAGTGGAAGCTCCGACGCCTTAGCGTGCCTTATTTCCCGAATTCTGAAGCGCTCCCTATCACTGCAACTTGAGGTGCCAGTTCACTGAACACTGCTCGGCTGCGGTTGTTGCTGAACTGCCTGCGCCTTTGCAGCCGTTTGCTCCTGCGCGTGCTTCTTCGCAAGGTGATGACCAACAACGCACCCGCCGACGGCGCCGATAACAGCATGGTGACCGGCATAGTGACCGGCAACACCGCCGGCGACCGCGCCTTTGATGCAGCCCGCCGCGGAAGCCGAAGCGGCCAGCACAAAAAGAGGAATAGCCAACGCGACGGCGGAAAGTTTTGCTGCTCTCATAGCGTGATCAGGAAGATGGTAGGGGAGTGCAGATCGTAGCGGAACCGAGTCCGGGAAAAATCAAGAATTGTCATTTCGGACACGCCCGGAGCCAGTTGCGAGGCGGGTGAATTCGGGGGCTGTGGTGCAAATTATGGGTGCGAGCGAAAAGCGGCGCGCTCATCATTGCATTATCGCGCTGGAAGGACTGCCTTCCACACAGCGGGGGCAGTGATATCTTTGAGGCGCAACCGTGCGCGGTTGAACTGATCTTTGCGAATACGGTGCATCAACTCTACGCCCGATATCGTAATGGTCAGGTTTCCTGAAGCGGTTGAGGCCGAGCAGGCATTGACCCTGGACTTGATGTTGCGATGATCCTGCTCGAGCAGGTGTGCTAAATCGCGCGCTTACGGTCTACGTCTGGCGCAACTGAATAGAGCATCTCTTGCCGCAACCCAACTCCGGCAAACATTGGTAACGCAAAATTACGAAAAAAACCTTTAAAAATTACCCTTTTATGCTGCAGGGACAGCGAGGGCGAGGACGAATAAATATATTCATCGCACACCGGTCGTTACAAACAAAGACATCAGTAATATCCCGGCTCCGTATAGTCCACTCATCGCTAACAAATGGAGATTTTTGTGAAGAAAACCCTCGGGCCAGTGATATTGGCTATCTCGCTGGGTAGCATGCTGGGCGGTTGCGTCTTGGTGCCAGGCTCAGGTCAATCATCCGGCGAGCAGATCCTCACGTCGTCGTCGCGAGTTGAGCGCCTGTCGGCCGACGCACTGTTTCCATTTGGTCGAGGGGATGTCGGCGACATCCGGCCGTCTGGTCTCCGGGATATAGCACAGATCGCAGCTCAGCTTCGTGCCAGCCCATTCGCACACGTTGAAGTCCTCGGCTACACGGATCGACTCGGTTCCGGCAGCGCTAACCTGGCGCTGTCACAACGTCGTGCGAATGCCGTTAGAGAGGTGTTCATCCAGCAGGGGGTATCGGCTGAAAAAATACGGGCTAAGGGATTAGGTAGCCGGGATCCTGTAGTTCAGTGCGACAACGCGGACGCCGATGCACTGGTGAGATGCTTGCAGCCGAACCGCCGAGTCGAAATCGTGACGTATGTCAGAGATGATTCGCGTTGGCGTCAATGATGTGTTGTACCGGCTCCGGTTCCGAGACTGTGGTCAACGCGCTGATACGACACGCCGGCAAATTACCTCGGGAACTATATAAATCGCTGACCTGGGACAGGGATACGGAAATGGCTGATCACAAGCGCTTTACCGTGGCAACCAGAATCCAGGTCTATTTCTGTGATCCGCAGAATCCGTGGCAACGCGGCTCGAATGAAAACATGAACGGACTGCTGAGGGTTCTGTCGCAACAAGACGGTCTGATATGCAGAGGTCAT
>NZ_BBJF01000033.1 GCF_000739735.1 Paraburkholderia ginsengisoli NBRC 100965
TTCGAATTTACCTTTAGCCATGTTTCTCTTCTTTCAAAAAGTTAATCGTTAAATGACTTGCCGCGCGCTTACTTCGACTTCGCGTTGATAATCGCTTCCGACACGTTGCGCGGTGCTTCGGAGTAGTGCTTGAACTCCATCGTGTACGTTGCACGACCTTGGGTCAGCGAACGCAGCGACGTCGAGTAGCCGAACATTTCCGACAGCGGGACTTCTGCGCGAACGATCTTGCCGCCGCCGACCATATCGTCCATGCCCTGAACGATACCGCGACGACCCGACAGGTCGCCCATCACGTTGCCCATGTAGTCTTCCGGCGTTTCGACTTCGACGGCCATCATCGGTTCGAGGATGACCGGCTGAGCCTTGCGCATTGCTTCCTTGAACGCCATCGAACCTGCCATGCGGAACGCATTTTCGTTCGAGTCGACGTCGTGGTACGAACCGAACGTCAGGTGAACCTTCACGTCAACGACCGGGAAGCCTGCCAGCACGCCAGCCTTCAGCGTTTCCTGGATACCCTTGTCGACTGCCGGGATGTATTCACGCGGAATCACACCGCCCTTGATCTCGTCCAGGAACTCGTAGCCCTTGCCTTGCTCGTTCGGCTCGAGCGTGATGACCGCGTGACCGTACTGGCCGCGACCACCCGACTGCTTGACGAACTTGCCGTCAACGTCTTCCGCCTTGCCGCGAATCGTTTCGCGATAAGCAACCTGCGGCTTGCCGACGGTTGCTTCCACGCCGAATTCACGACGCATACGGTCAACCAGAATTTCCAGGTGGAGCTCGCCCATGCCCGAAATAATGGTTTGGCCCGATTCTTCGTCCGTTTGAACGCGGAACGACGGATCTTCCTGAGCCAGACGGTTAAGCGCGAGACCCATCTTTTCCTGGTCCGGCTTCGTCTTCGGCTCAACAGCCTGCGAAATCACTGGCTCCGGGAAAATCATGCGCTCGAGCACGATCGGGCTTTGCGGATCGCACAGCGTGTCGCCGGTCGTCGCGTCCTTCAGGCCGACTGCTGCAGCGATGTCACCTGCACGGACTTCCTTGATTTCTTCGCGCTGGTTCGCGTGCATCTGCAGAATACGACCCAGACGTTCCTTCTTGTCCTTGGTCGCGTTCAGCACGGTGTCGCCCGAATTCACAACGCCCGAGTACACGCGGAAGAAGATCAGCTGGCCGACGAATGGGTCGGTCATGATCTTGAATGCCAGTGCCGAAAACTTTTCGTCGTCGGCAGCGCGGCGCTCACCTTGCTCACCGTTCTCCAGCTCGCCGGTAACCGGCGGGATGTCGACCGGCGACGGCAGGAAGTCGAGCACGGCGTCCAGCATGCGTTGCACGCCCTTGTTCTTGAACGCGGTACCGCACAGCATCGGCTGGATTTCGCAAGCGATCGTACGGTCGCGCAGACCCTTGATGATTTCCGCTTCGGAGAGCTCGCCCTCTTCCAGGTACTTGTTCATCAGGTCTTCGTTCGACTCAGCAGCCGCTTCGACCATCTTTTCGCGCCACTCATTGCACGTGTCGACGAGTTCTGCCGGGATTTCTTCGTACGAGAACTTGGTGCCCTGGGACGCTTCGTCCCACAAGATCGCCTTCATCTTCAGCAGATCGACAACGCCCGTGAAGTTCTCTTCAGCGCCGATAGGCACCACGACCGGAACCGGGTTCGCCTTCAGACGCAGCTTGAGCTGGTCGTAGACCTTGAAGAAGTTCGCGCCGGTACGGTCCATCTTGTTGATGAACGCGAGACGGGGAACCTTGTACTTGTTAGCCTGACGCCACACGGTTTCCGACTGAGGCTGAACGCCGCCCACAGCGCAGTACACCATGCACGCGCCGTCGAGCACGCGCATCGAGCGCTCGACTTCAATCGTGAAGTCGACGTGACCCGGGGTGTCGATAATGTTGATGCGGTGCTCAGCGCGGTCGCCGGCCATGCCTTTCCAGAAAGCCGTGGTAGCAGCGGACGTGATCGTAATGCCGCGTTCCTGCTCCTGCTCCATCCAGTCCATGGTTGCAGCGCCGTCGTGAACTTCACCAATCTTGTGGTTCACGCCGGTGTAGAACAGGATGCGCTCGGTCGTCGTCGTTTTGCCGGCGTCGATGTGAGCGCTAATACCGATGTTACGGTAGCGCTCGATAGGTGTCTTGCGAGCCACTTTGATCCTCTATTGGGATGACGCGATGCGAGAAAATACCCATCGCGCTGTAACACAAACGGGCGAGGCGCTTTGTAAGCGCACCCGCCCGGAATTTCTTTCCGCTTTTCAGCCAAACCCGGGTTCGGGAAGCTTAGAAACGGAAGTGCGAGAACGCCTTGTTGGCTTCTGCCATCCGGTGAACTTCGTCGCGCTTTTTCATTGCGCCGCCACGGCCTTCGGCCGCTTCAGAGAGTTCACCTGCCAGACGCAGGGCCATCGACTTCTCGCTGCGCTTCTTCGCGGCTTCACGCAGCCAACGCATCGCCAATGCCATACGACGCGACGGGCGCACTTCGACCGGAACCTGATAGTTCGCACCACCAACGCGGCGGCTCTTGACTTCGACCACCGGCTTGACGTTGTTGAGCGCTACCGTGAACACTTCCAGCGGGTCCTTGCCACCCTTGGTCTGGATCTGTTCGAAAGCGCCGTACACGATGCGTTCAGCAACCGACTTCTTGCCGGACAACATCAGCACGTTCATGAACTTAGCTACATCAACGTTACCGAACTTCGGATCCGGCAACACTTCCCGCTTGGGGACTTCGCGACGACGCGGCATGTTTCTTCCTTTAACTTTTCAGTTGGAGCTACTCAGCTCCGCGGCCACCAACTAACCCGATTCATCTTCGAGACTTACCAGCCTGGTCGGGTGACCACTTACTCGACAGCACCGGCGATTCCGGCACCACCGCTATACCGCCCTTACAGGCGACCTGAACTACTGTGACCGGCTAATTTACTTGCCAGCCTTGGCACGCTTCGCACCGTACTTCGAGCGAGCCTGCTTACGATCCTTGACGCCCTGGGTATCCAGCGAGCCGCGAACCATGTGGTAACGCACACCCGGCAAGTCCTTCACACGGCCGCCGCGAATCAGCACGACCGAGTGTTCCTGCAGGTTGTGGCCTTCACCACCGATGTACGAAATGACTTCGAAGCCATTCGTCAGACGAACCTTGGCAACCTTACGCAGTGCCGAGTTAGGCTTCTTCGGCGTCGTGGTGTACACACGGGTGCACACGCCACGACGCTGGGGGCAGTCCTGCAAAGCCGGGCTCTTGCTCTTCGTCGTTTCCGACGCGCGGCCTTTGCGAACCAGTTGATTGATGGTTGGCATTGTTTATTCCTGAAATTGAACAAAATCGACGCATCTGTTTCCGGGCAAAGCAGAAACGATTGCGCATCGAACTTCCGGATGGGTTGCCAGTGCGTGAATTGACTCCGCGCGCAGGCATTCCAAGAACCGGAACCTAGCATAATATTCCGAAAATACTAAGGGAGTCAACAGGTTGCGATGTTTCGGACCCCTGCGGACCTGTCCCGTAGCTTGGGAACGCTCAATCCGCGGCGACGACTTCGAGCAATTCGTCGCCGAAACGGTCGAGTTTACGGGCGCCCATGCCCGGAATGCCGCGCAAATCCTCGATCGAATCGGGGCCGTTACGGGCAATTTCGGCCAGCGTCGCATCGTGGAAGATCACGTAGGCCGGCACGCCGTCGCTCTTGGCGGTTTCAGTACGCCAGGCGCGCAGGCGTTCCCAGCGGGCACGTTCGCGCGGGCCCATGCCGATTGTCGGATCGGCACGTTCACTTGTGCGTCCGGACGACTGACGCGTGCGGGTCGGCTTCACGTAGCGGCGCATCGTCACGTTTTGCTCGCTCTTGAGCACCGGCTTGCTTGCTTCGGTTAATACCAGCGAGCCGAAACCTTCGTGATCGACCGTCAGATAGCCGAATGCCACAAGCTGGCGAAACACCGCGCGCCACTCCGGCTCGCCGAGCGCCGCGCCGATGCCGAACGTGGTGAGCTTCTCGTGGCCGCGCTGCATGATCTTCTCGCTGCGATTTCCACGCAGAATATCAATCAGATGGCCGGCGCCGAAGTTGAAACCGCTCGCCCGCTGCGCGCGGAACACGCAAGACAGCGCCATCTGCGCCTCGCGCGTCGCATCCCAGGTGGCGGGCGGTTCAAGACAGTTGTCGCAGTTGCCGCACGGCTTGCTCGTCTCGCCGAAATAAGCGAGCAGCCGCACGCGCCGACACGTCGCTGCCTCGCACAAACCGAGCAGCGCGTCGAGCTTGCCGGTCTGCACGCGCTTGTGCGCGTCGTCGGCATCCGACTCGTCGATCATCTTGCGCTGCTGCACGACGTCGCCGAGACCGTAGGCCATCCACGCGTTCGCCGGCATGCCGTCGCGACCGGCGCGGCCGGTTTCCTGATAGTAGCCCTCGACGCTCTTCGGCAAATCCAGGTGCGCGACGAAGCGCACATCCGGCTTGTCGATACCCATGCCGAACGCAATCGTCGCGCACATCACGATGCCCTCCTCGCGCTGGAACATCTCCTGATGCTTCTGGCGAATCTCGAACTCCATGCCGGCGTGGTACGGCAGCGCACGCATGCCCTTTTCCTTCAGCCACTCCGCGGTCTCTTCCACCTTGCGGCGCGACAGGCAATAGACCACGCCGGCGTCGGTAGTGCCGTCCGGCCGCGAATGCTCGGCACGGATGAAGTCCAGCAACTGCGCACGCGCATTGTCCTTTTCGACGATGCGATAACGGATGTTCGGCCGGTCGAAGCTCGACACGAAGATGCGCGCGTCGTCGAGTGCCAGACGGTGGATGATCTCGTCGCGCGTGATCGCGTCCGCGGTCGCTGTGAGCGCGATGCGCGGCACGTTCGGAAAGCGCTCGTGCAGCACCGACAGCTGAATATATTCGGGCCGGAAATCGTGGCCCCACTGCGATACGCAATGCGCTTCGTCGATTGCGAACAGGCCGATGCGCGTGCGCTCCAGCAACTCCTGGAAACGCGGCGTCATCAAGCGTTCCGGCGCGACGTAAAGCAGATCGATCTCGCCTTCGCGCAACGCGCGCTCGGTCGCCATTGCCTCGGCGCTCGACAGCGTCGAATTCAGATACGCGGCGCGCACGCCGACTTCCGTGAGCGCGGCCACCTGGTCCTGCATCAGCGCGATCAGCGGCGACACGACGATCCCCGTGCCGAAGCCGCCCTCGCGCCGCACCAGCGACGGAATCTGATAGCACAGCGATTTGCCGCCGCCCGTCGGCATCAGCACGAGGCAGTCGCCACCGCCGGCGACGTGCTCGACAATTTCGCCCTGCTGCCCTCTGAACGCGGGATAACCGAAGACTTCGTTGAGGATTTCGAGCGGACGGGACATGAATTTGAGAGAAGCAGCAAAAAGCCGGTGACACGAATTTTACCAACGCATTCGTGCTGCGCCCGCGCTTTGCGACAATGTTAGCCGTTCGGCCTACTGGGTACACAAGCGCGCAGAAAAAGACGCATAAAAAAAAGCCGCTCAGTCGAAACTGAGCGGCTTCGCTGGCTAGAGCCCCAAGCGGCTTGCGCCGCCGGGACTTACTCGCCTGAGTGCTGCTGTTCGGCGGCCGGGGTTTCCGGCGTACCGAATTCGAACGACTCTTCCGCTGCGATCTGATCGAAACGCTCGCGGTCGGACAGTTCCTTGCTCTTGCGTGCCTTGTGGAACGCGAGACCCGTACCGGCCGGAATCAGACGGCCGACGATCACGTTTTCCTTCAGACCACGCAGGTCGTCGCGCTTGCCCATGATCGCCGCTTCGGTCAACACGCGAGTCGTTTCCTGGAACGACGCCGCGGAGATGAACGAATCGGTCGACAGCGACGCCTTCGTGATACCGAGCAACACGTTTTCGTACGTTGCCGGACGCTTGTCTTCCGCGATCATACGGTCGTTCTCGTCGAGCATGTCCGACCGCTCGACCTGTTCGCCCGGGATGAAACGCGTATCGCCGTTGTCCGTAATCTGCACGCGGCGCAGCATCTGACGAACAATCACTTCGATGTGCTTGTCGTTGATCTTCACGCCTTGCAGACGGTACACGTCCTGCACTTCGTCCACGATGTAACGCGACAGCGCCTCGACGCCCTGCAAACGCAGGATGTCGTGCGGATCCGCAGGACCGTCGACGATCATTTCGCCCTTGTTGACGACTTGACCATCGTGCACCAGAACCTGCTTTTCCTTCGCGATCAGGAACTCGTGCTGGTTGCCCTCGAGGTCCGTGATAACGAGACGCTGCTTGCCCTTCGTGTCCTTACCGAACGACGTCGTACCCGTGACTTCCGCCAGGATACCCGCGTCCTTCGGCGAACGTGCTTCGAACAGTTCCGCCACACGCGGCAGACCGCCGGTAATGTCACGCGTCTTCTGCGATTCGGTCGGGATACGTGCGAGCACTTCACCGACCTGCACTTGCTGACCGTCCTTCACGGTGATCAGAGCGCCGACCTGGAAGCCGATCTGCACCGAGTGCTCGGTGTTCGGGATCTTGACTTCTTCGCCGTTCGCATCGAGCAGCTTGACCTGCGGACGCACCGTCTTCGACGCTTGCGAACCACGACGCTTCACGTCGATCACGACCAGCGTCGACAGACCCGTCACATCGTCGATCTGCTTCGCAACGGTCACGCCTTCTTCGACGTTTTCGAACTTCACCGTACCACCGTACTCGGTGATGATCGGACGCGTCATCGGGTCCCACGTCGCCAATTGCGTGCCGGCCTTGATCTGCGCGCCGTCCAGTTGCAACAGCGTCGCGCCGTACGGCACCTTGTGACGTTCGCGCTCGCGACCGTGGTCGTCGGTGATCATCGCTTCGCCCGAACGCGAGATGACGATCTGCTCGCCCTTCGCGTTGGTGACGTAACGCATCGTCGCCGTGAAACGCACCGTACCGTTCGACTTCGCTTCAACCGACGAAGCCACTGCCGCACGCGATGCCGCACCACCGATGTGGAACGTACGCATCGTGAGCTGCGTGCCCGGCTCACCGATCGACTGCGCAGCGATCACGCCGACTGCTTCACCGACGTTGACCGACGAGCCGCGGCCCAGGTCGCGGCCGTAGCAGGCTGCGCACAGACCGTAACGCGTTTCGCAAGTCAGCGGCGTACGCACGCGCACTTCGTCGATGCCGAGGCGTTCGATTTCTTCGACCGCATCTTCGTCGAGCAACGTGCCCGTTTCGTACAGCGTTTCCTGCGATTCCGGATTGACGACATCAGCCACCGTCACGCGACCGAGGATACGGTCACGCAGCGCTTCGACGACTTCACCGCCTTCGACCAACGCCTTCATCGCGACGCCGTTGGACGTACCACAATCGTCCTCGACCACCACGAGATCCTGCGTCACGTCGACCAGACGTCGCGTCAGGTAACCCGAGTTCGCCGTCTTCAGTGCCGTATCAGCCAGACCCTTACGTGCACCGTGGGTCGAGATGAAGTACTGCAACACGTTCAGGCCTTCACGGAAGTTCGCCGTAATCGGCGTTTCGATGATCGAGCCGTCCGGCTTCGCCATCAGGCCACGCATACCGGCCAGCTGACGAATCTGAACCGCCGAACCACGAGCACCCGAGTCCGCCATCATGTAAATCGAGTTGAACGATTCCTGACGCGTTTCGTTGCCGTCGCGGTCCGTGACCGGTTCCGTCGACAGCTGCTCCATCATCGCCTTGCCGACCGCTTCCGACGTTGCCGACCAGATGTCGACCACGTTGTTGTAGCGCTCTTGCGACGTGACGAGACCCGACATGTACTGACGGTCGTATTCCTTCACCTTCTTCGCGGCGTCGCCGACGATGGTTTCCTTCTGCGGCGGCACGAGCATGTCGTCGACGCAGATCGAGATACCAGCGCGCGTTGCCAGACGGAAACCCGACTGCATCAACTGGTCGGCAAAAATCACCGTTTCGCGCAGACCGCACTTGCGGAATGCGGTGTTGATCAGACGCGAGATTTCCTTCTTCTTCAGCGGCTTGTTCAGCACCGAGAACGGCAGGCCCGGCGGCAGAATTTCCGACAGGATTGCACGGCCGACGGTCGTCGCGTACAGCGTGATCTTCGGCACGAACGCCGGCGCGCCTTCCGACTTATCTTCGTTGTGGACCATTTCCGTGATCCGCACGTTGACGCGCGAGGCGAGCTCGACTTCCTTGTTCTCGTATGCACGCAGCGCTTCCGAGACGCCGGTGAACGTCAGGCCTTCGCCCTTCGCATTCACGGCTTCACGCGTCGCGTAGTACAAGCCCAGCACGATATCCTGCGACGGCACGATCGACGGATCGCCGTTGGCCGGGAACAGGACGTTGTTCGACGCCAGCATCAGCGTGCGCGCTTCCATCTGCGCTTCCAGCGACAGCGGCACGTGAACAGCCATCTGGTCACCGTCGAAGTCGGCGTTGAACGCCGCGCAAACGAGCGGGTGCAGCTGGATTGCCTTACCTTCGATCAGCACCGGCTCGAAAGCCTGAATGCCAAGACGGTGCAGCGTCGGCGCACGGTTCAGCATGACCGGATGTTCGCGGATCACCTCTTCGAGGATGTCCCACACCACCGGCGTCTGGTTCTCGACTTCCTTCTTCGCAGCCTTGATGGTGGTAGCGACACCCATCACTTCGAGCTTGTTGAAGATGAACGGCTTGAACAGTTCGAGCGCCATCAGCTTCGGCAGACCGCACTGATGCAGCTTGAGCGTCGGGCCGACCACGATCACCGAACGGCCCGAGTAGTCCACACGCTTACCGAGCAGGTTCTGACGGAAACGACCGCCCTTACCCTTGATCATGTCAGCGAGCGACTTCAGCGGACGCTTGTTCGCGCCGGTCATCGCCTTACCGCGACGGCCGTTGTCGAGCAGCGAATCGACAGCTTCCTGCAGCATCCGCTTTTCGTTGCGGACGATGATTTCAGGCGCCTTCAGTTCGAGCAGACGCTTCAACCGGTTGTTACGGTTGATCACGCGGCGATACAGGTCGTTCAGGTCCGACGTCGCAAAACGGCCGCCGTCCAGCGGCACCAGCGGACGCAGTTCCGGCGGCAGCACCGGCAACACTTCGAGCACCATCCAATCGGGCTTGATGCCCGAACGCTGGAAAGCCTCGAGCACCTTCAGGCGCTTCGCGTACTTCTTGATCTTCGCTTCCGAACCCGTGTTCTTGAGTTCGGTACGGAGCATCTCGACCTGTTCGTCGATGTTGATCGCGCGCAGCAGCTCGCGAACGCCTTCCGCGCCCATCTCGGCACGGAATTCGTCACCGTACTCTTCGACCTTATTGTAGTAATCCTCTTCGGTCATGATCTGCCGCGCTTTCAGCGGCGTCATGCCCGGATCGATCACCACATATGCTTCGAAGTACAGCACGCGTTCGATGTCACGCAGCGTCATGTCGAGCACCATGCCCAGACGCGACGGCAGCGACTTCAGGAACCAGATGTGCGCGACCGGCGAGGCCAATTCAATGTGGCCCATCCGTTCGCGACGCAC
This sequence comes from Paraburkholderia ginsengisoli NBRC 100965, assembly GCF_000739735.1. Classification (GTDB taxonomy): domain Bacteria; phylum Pseudomonadota; class Gammaproteobacteria; order Burkholderiales; family Burkholderiaceae; genus Paraburkholderia; species Paraburkholderia ginsengisoli. The sequence goes on from NZ_BBJF01000033.1 coordinate 9,553, forward strand.
CTTCGCCAGCGTCACTTCGACGCCGCACTTCTCGCAGATCACGCCACGGTGCTTCAGGCGCTTGTACTTACCGCAAAGGCATTCGTAGTCCTTGATCGGCCCGAAAATCTTCGCGCAGAACAGACCATCGCGTTCCGGCTTGAACGTCCGATAGTTGATGGTTTCCGGCTTCTTCACTTCACCGAACGACCACGAACGGATCTTGTCCGGCGAGGCCAGACCGATCTTGATCGCGTCAAAAACTTCAGGTTGTTGGACTTGCTTGAATAGATCGAGCAAAGCTTTCATCGCTTCTCTCCAGTAGTCCGATTAGTTGCGGTCGAGGTCGATGTCGATACCGAGCGAGCGGATTTCCTTCACCAACACGTTGAAGGATTCCGGCATGCCTGCATCGATCACGTGATCGCCCTTGACCAGGTTCTCGTACACCTTGGTCCGGCCCGTCACGTCGTCCGACTTCACCGTCAGCATTTCCTGCAGCACGTACGATGCGCCGTACGCTTCGAGCGCCCACACTTCCATCTCACCGAAACGCTGGCCACCGAACTGCGCCTTACCGCCCAACGGCTGCTGCGTCACGAGCGAGTACGGGCCCGTGGAACGCGCGTGCATCTTGTCGTCGACCAGGTGGTGCAGTTTCAGGTAGTGCATGTAGCCGACCGTCACCGTACGTTCGAACATCTCGCCCGTGCGGCCGTCGTACAGACGAACCTGATTCTTCGACGGTGTCATGCCGAGGTTCTTCGCGATGTCGTCCGGGAATGCCAGATCCAGCGCGCGCGACATTTCTTCTTCCGTCGCACCGTCGAACACCGGCGTTGCAAACGGCACGCCTTCGCGCAGGTTCTTCGCCAGTTCGACGATTTCGTCGTCGGTGAAGCTGTCCAGCTCTTCGGCACGGCCCGACTCGTTGTAGATCTTGGTCAGGAATTCGCGCAGTTCTTCGATCTTCGCCTGACGCTGCAGCATTTCGCCGATACGCCAGCCCAGACCCTTCGCGGCCCAACCCAGATGCACTTCGAGAACCTGACCCACGTTCATCCGCGACGGCACGCCGAGCGGGTTCAGAACGACGTCAGCCGGACGGCCGTCGGCCATGTACGGCATGTCTTCGATCGGGACGATCTTCGACACGACACCCTTGTTACCGTGACGGCCTGCCATCTTGTCGCCAGGCTGCAGACGACGCTTGACTGCCAGATACACCTTGACCATCTTCAGCACGCCCGGCGGCAGTTCGTCGCCTTGCGTGAGCTTCTTGCGCTTCTCTTCGAAAGCCAGATCGAACTGATGACGCTTTTCTTCGATCGAGTTCTTGATCGCTTCGAGCTGCGCCGCTGCTTCTTCGTCCGCGAGGCGGATGTCGAACCAGTGGTAGTGGTCGAGATCTTCCAGGTAAGCCTGTTCGATCTTCGTGCCCTTCGCGAGCTTCTTCGGACCGCCGTTCGCGACCTTGCCGTCGAGCATACGTGCCAGACGCTGGAACGCGTCGCCTTCCACGATGCGCAGCTGGTCGTTCAGGTCGAGGCGATAGCGCTTCAATTCATCGTCGATGATCTGTTGCGCGCGCTTGTCGCGCTGAATGCCTTCACGCGTGAACACCTGCACGTCGATGACCGTGCCGCTCATGCCCGACGGCACGCGCAGCGACGTGTCCTTCACGTCCGAAGCCTTTTCACCGAAGATTGCGCGCAGCAGCTTTTCTTCCGGCGTCAGCTGGGTTTCGCCCTTCGGCGTGACCTTACCGACCAACACGTCGCCCGCTTCGACTTCCGCGCCGATGTACACGATGCCCGACTCGTCGAGACGGCCAAGTTGCACTTCCGCGAGGTTCGAAATGTCGCGCGTGATTTCTTCCGGTCCGAGCTTCGTATCGCGAGCTACGACGTTCAGTTCTTCGATGTGGATCGACGTGTAGCGGTCGTCAGCAACCACCTTCTCCGAGATCAAAATCGAGTCTTCGAAGTTGTAGCCGTTCCACGGCATGAACGCGATCAGCATGTTCTGGCCGAGCGCGAGCTCGCCCAGATCGGTCGATGCGCCGTCAGCCAGCACGTCGCCGCGCGCAACCTTGTCGCCCATCTTCACGATCGGACGCTGGTTGATGTTCGTGTTCTGGTTCGAACGCGTGTACTTGATCAGGTTGTAGATGTCGACACCGACATCGCCTGCGACCGCTTCGTCGTCGTTCACGCGAATCACGATACGGCCTGCGTCGACGTAATCGACCACACCGCCGCGGAATGCCTGAACCGTCGTACCCGAGTCGACTGCCACCGTGCGCTCGATACCCGTACCGACCACGGCCTTTTCAGGACGCAGACACGGCACAGCCTGACGCTGCATGTTCGAACCCATCAATGCGCGGTTCGCATCATCGTGCTCGAGGAACGGAATCAGCGAAGCTGCGACCGACACGATCTGCGACGGCGCCACGTCCATGTACTGGATGCGGTCCGGCGTGACCATCAGCGTTTCGCCTGCTTCACGCGACGACACCAGTTCGTCGGTCAGCGAGCCGTCGGCAGCCACGGCCGCGTTCGCCTGAGCGATCACGTAACGGCCTTCTTCGATCGCCGACAGGTAGTCGATCTGATCCGTGACCTTGCTGTCCACGACCTTCCGATACGGCGTTTCGAGGAAGCCGTATTCGTTCAGGTGCGCGTAGAGCGCCAGCGAGTTGATCAGGCCGATGTTCGGACCTTCCGGCGTTTCAATCGGGCACACGCGACCGTAGTGAGTCGGGTGCACGTCGCGGACTTCAAAGCCAGCGCGCTCACGCGTCAAACCGCCCGGGCCAAGTGCCGAAACACGGCGCTTGTGGGTGATTTCCGACAGCGGGTTCGTTTGGTCCATGAACTGCGACAGCTGCGACGAACCGAAGAACTCGCGAATCGCCGACGAAATCGGCTTCGAGTTGATCAGGTCGTGCGGCATCAGGTTTTCGCTTTCGGCCTGGCCGAGGCGTTCCTTCACAGCACGTTCGACGCGCACGAGACCTGCGCGGAACTGGTTTTCCGCCAGTTCGCCGACGCAACGCACACGACGATTGCCCAAGTGGTCGATGTCGTCCACTTCGCCCTTGCCGTTACGCAGTTCGACCAGGATCTTGATCGTGGCGAGGATGTCGTCGTCCTGCAGCGTCATCGGTCCGACGATCTCGTCGCGACCCACACGACGATTGAACTTCATACGACCCACCTTGGACAGGTCGTAGGCGTCTTCGCTGTAGAACAGACGGTTGAACAGCGCCTCGACCGCTTCTTCGGTCGGCGGTTCGCCCGGACGCATCATGCGGTAGATCGCGATGCGAGCGGCCATCTTGTCCGCGGTTTCGTCGATACGCAGCGTCGACGAGATGTACGGACCTTGATCCAGATCGTTCGTATAGAGCGTCTGGATGTCTTTGATCTTCGCTTCGCGCAGCTTCTCGAGAACGGTCTCGGTAATTTCGTCGTTCGCGTTCGCGATGACTTCACCGGTGTCGCCGTCGACGACGTTCTTGGCCAGCACGCGGCCGAGCAGATAGTCTTCCGGGACCGAGATGAACTTGGTCTTCGCGTTGTCGAGGTCGCGAATGTGCTTCGCGTTGATCCGCTTGTCCTTCTGGACGATCACATTGCCATCACGGTCCGTGATGTCGAAGCGCGCGACTTCGCCACGCAGACGCTCCGGCACGAATTCCATCTGCGCGCCTTCCGGCATCAGCGTGAAATTGTCGAACACGAAGAAGTTTGCGAGGATCTGTTCCGGCGTGAGGCCAATAGCCTTCAGCAGGATCGTGACCGGCATCTTGCGGCGACGGTCGACGCGGAAGTACAGCACGTCCTTCGGGTCGAATTCGAAGTCGAGCCACGAACCGCGGTAAGGAATGATACGTGCCGAGAACAGGAGCTTGCCCGAGCTGTGCGTCTTGCCTTTGTCGTGTTCGAAGAACACGCCCGGCGAACGGTGCAGCTGCGAAACGATCACACGTTCCGTGCCGTTGATGACGAACGAACCGGTCGGCGTCATGAGCGGAATTTCGCCCATGTACACTTCCTGTTCCTTCACTTCCTTGACGACCGGCTTGCTCGGCGATTCCTTGTCGAGCAGCACCAGACGCACTTTGGCGCGCAGGGCCGAGCAGTACGTCAAACCGCGCTGCTGACATTCCTTGATGTTGAATGCCGGCGGCGACAGCATGTAGCTGACGAACTCGAGACGTGCGAACCCGTTGTGCGAAACGATCGGGAAAACGGAGGTAAACGCAGCTTGCAGGCCTTCCGGCTTGCGTTGCGTGGACGACGTGTCTGCTTGCAGAAACGTGCTGAATGATTCAAGCTGGGTAGCCAGCAGGAAAGGTACTTGGTGAACGATGGGGCGCTTCGCAAAACTCTTGCGAATACGCTTCTTCTCGGTGAAGGAATATTGCATACGATCTCCGAATCACGGCGGGCATTGTTGTCGAGGCAGGATACCTTGATGAGACAACCCGAGTGTTCACCGACTGAGACCCGATGGCCGTCCGATGGCTTGAACGAGCCTAGAAGCTTGGTGGTTGGCCGCTACCAACCGCTGGCTGACGGCAGCGGATGCCTATGTTGCCCGCTACCCGACCAAACTTGCCTTCTGCAGTCGCTTCAGAAGACAAAGAGAAACGCCGGTCAATGTTGCCGAAGGGCGGTTTTCTTTGGCTTCTGGGAGTGCCGTTCTTGCCGAAACAGCCTTGCAAAAACGCGGCTCCCACAAAGCACAAAAAGGCCGGCGGTGGAAAACCGCCAGCCTTCGCACAGCGCGCTGAAACTTACTTGATTTCAGCCTTCGCGCCGGCTTCTTCCAGCTTCTTCTTGGCTTCTTCAGCAGCAGCCTTCGGTACCGCTTCCTTAACAGGCTTCGGTGCACCGTCGACCAGGTCCTTCGCTTCCTTCAGGCCGAGACCCGTCAGTTCACGAACAGCCTTAATAACGGAAACCTTGTTCGCGCCAACGTCGACCAGGTTGACCGTGAATTCGGTCTGCTCTTCAGCAGCAGCAGCAGCGCCGCCGCCTGCCGGGCCTGCCACTGCAACAGCAGCTGCCGACACGCCAAACTTTTCTTCGAACGCCTTGACCAGTTCGTTCAGTTCCAGAACCGACATCGAGCCTACGGCTTCGAGGATGTCTTCTTTTGCGATTGCCATTTGAAATACTCCTAAATTGAATTCGGATACAGCCAGCGATCAATCACGCTCGGCTGAAGTGCGTTACGCAGCGGTTTCTTCGCCTTGTTTCTTTTCTGCCAGCGCGGCCAGAGCGCGCGCAAAGCCGGAAACAGGTGCCTGCATAACGTACAACAGCTTGGAGAGCAGTTCTTCGCGGCTCGGGATGTTTGCCAGCGCTTGCACGCCAGCCTTGTCCATCACCTTGCCTTCGTAGGAACCAGCCTTGATGACCAACTTGTCATTGCCCTTGCTGAAGTCGTTGACGACCTTAGCAGCAGCAATTGCATCTTCCGAGATGCCGTAGATCAGGGGGCCAGTCATCTGCTCTGCCAGCGGAGCAAACGGGGTACCTTCGACAGCGCGACGCGCCAACGTGTTTTTCAACACGCGAAGGTAAACCTGTTGCTCACGCGCTTTCGCGCGCAGCTTGGTCAGATCGCCAACCGCGATTCCACGATACTCAGCCAGAACCACGGTCTGGGCTTTCGCGACTTGCGCGGCAACCTCAGCGACCACAGCCTGCTTGCTTTCTTTGTTAAGTGGCACGGTTAACCTCCAGATTCGATACACGCAGCGTGCGCCTTGTGTACCGCGTTCAATAACGGCGTCCGACCAGTCAGGAGTATTTCGACCGCCCGACACCCGCATTGCTGCGGACGTCAACCGGCTTCATCACTACAAAACTTTTTCGGGTTCGCCATCTGCGTTGGCTTTACATTAAGGACTCGCCTGCCAACTGCTTGCCCGCCAACGGTCTTTGACAACCGGTTGCGCGATGCGGACTGCCACCTCACAACCGCCCAAAGCCCATAAACCGCCCCGACTCAGCCGAGGCGATGAAATTTATTACTGTGCTGCGAGCGATGCCTGGTCGACGCGAACGCCAACACCCATCGTGCTCGACACTGCAACCTTACGCAGGTAGACACCCTTGCTCGTTGCCGGCTTCGCCTTTTGCAGGGCTTCGACCAGCGCGCTCAGGTTGCTACGCAGAGCCGTCGGCTCGAACGAAGCACGGCCGATGGTTGCGTGGATGATACCGGCCTTGTCGACACGGAATTGCACCTGACCAGCCTTGGCGTTCTTGACCGCAGTCGCGACGTCCGGCGTAACCGTACCGACCTTCGGATTCGGCATCAGGCCGCGCGGGCCGAGAATCTGACCCAGCGTACCGACGACGCGCATCGTGTCCGGCGAAGCGATCACGATGTCGAAGTCCAGCTTGCCAGCCTTGACCTGTTCAGCCAGGTCTTCCATACCGACGACTTCTGCACCAGCGGCACGAGCTTGTTCAGCCTTTTCGCCTTGCGCGAACACTGCGACGCGCACCGACTTACCAGTACCAGCCGGTAGCACGACCGAGCCACGAACCACTTGGTCCGACTTCTTCGCATCGATGCCGAGTTGCACTGCGACGTCGATCGACTCGTCGAACTTCGCGCTTGCGCATTCCTTGACGATCGACAGAGCTTCGTCGATCGCGTACAGCTTCTGACGATCAACCTTGGCTGCAAATGCTTGCAGACGCTTCGAAAGCTTAGCCATTTACACGCCCTCCACGGTGATGCCCATCGAGCGGGCGCTACCAGCGATCGTACGAACCGCTGCGTCCAGATCAGCTGCCGTCAGATCGGGCATCTTGGTCTTGGCGATGTCTTCAGCCTGAGCGCGGGTGATCTTGCCGACCTTGTCGGTATGCGGCTTGCTCGACCCCTTGTCGATCTTCGCTGCCTTCTTGATCAGAACCGTAGCCGGCGGCGTCTTCAGAACAAACGTGAAGCTCTTGTCAGCGAACGCGGTGATGACGACCGGAATCGGCAAACCCGGTTCCATTGCTTGAGTCTGCGCGTTGAACGCCTTGCAGAACTCCATGATGTTCAGGCCGCGCTGGCCCAGTGCCGGACCGACCGGCGGCGACGGGTTGGCTTTACCTGCAGGAATCTGCAGCTTGATAAAGCCAATGATTTTCTTTGCCATGTTGAAAACCTCTTTGGAACGTCGCAGGAATACATGCGAACGTTCAGTGAGTAGTAGCGCGCGTTCGCCGAAAATTGACTACTTACGCTCCTCAACGACCATAACGCGGGCCGTAAGCGCGAAATACGGAACGCACCAAGTGGTGCGCCCCGTAGAATTCTGGATTACAACTTTTCGACTTGGCCGAATTCGAGCTCGACCGGCGTTGCGCGGCCGAAGATGGTAACAGAAACACGGACGCGCGACTTTTCGTAGTTCACTTCTTCGACGCTGCCGTTGAAATCTGTGAAAGGACCATCCTTCACTCGGACCATCTCGCCAACTTCGAACAGGGTCTTCGGACGTGGCTTCTCCACGCCTTCCTGCATTTGCGACATGATCTTCTCGACTTCCCGCGGCGAAATCGGACTCGGGCGATTTCGCGCACCGCCAACGAAACCAGTCACCTTGGCCGTGTTCTTCACGAGGTGCCACGTCTCGTCTGTCATTTCCATTTCTACGAGCACGTAGCCCGGAAAGAAACGACGTTCGGTCACCGACTTGTGACCACCTTTCACCTCGACCACTTCCTCCGTGGGAACGAGGATTTGACCAAATTGGTCTTGCATGCCGGCACGTTCGATGCGCTCCTGAAGAGCACGTTGCACACTCTTCTCCATACCGGAGTAGGCGTGCACCACATACCAACGTTTGCCGCTCGGGGATGCCGGAGTATCGCTCATATCATTTCCAACCCAGAATCACCGAGAAAATCGCCCATTCGATGGATTTATCACTAATCCACAGAAAAATTGCCATGACGAATACGAAGCCGAACACTACGAGCGTTGTCTGGGTAGCCTCTTTACGAGTAGGCCAAACAACTTTACGGACTTCCTTGTATGAATCTTTGGCGAAAGCGATGAAACCCTTGCCAGGCGCAGAGAGAAGACCGACTGCAACACCCGCGATCGCACCAACAGCCAAGGCAGCTCCGCGGATGTACCATTCCTGACCGTTGAGCCAGAAGAACCCCACGAACCCGGCCAAGACCAACAATACGCCTGCGACGAGCATCATCTTGTCGCCGGATGTATTTACAGTTTCGACGGAAGGATTCGCCATAACACCTTAACGAAGCGCCACATACGACGCAAGAGTTGGCAGGGGCAGAGGGAATCGAACCCCCAACCTTCGGTTTTGGAGACCGACGCTCTGCCAGTTGAGCTATGCCCCTAAACCATTTGGGGTTGACGACGCCGCCAACCCCGAAACCACCGATCAACGAGAACTATCTGGCG
>NZ_BBJF01000032.1 GCF_000739735.1 Paraburkholderia ginsengisoli NBRC 100965
GTCGACCTGCCTGGTGGTGATTGGCCGCAATCGCTACTCCGTGCCATGCGAATTCGCAGGCCAGATGCTCAGCACGCTGACTCTATCCTGGCCGTGTTGTGGTGGTCGGCGACGATGCCGTGGTGGCCGAACACGATCGACTGGCCGACGAAGGACAGGTGCGATACCAGTGGCAGCACTACATCCCACTGATCCAGCGCAAGCCAGGAGCCCTGCGCAACGGTGCGCCGTTCCAGGATATGCCCGATCCGCTGCAACGGCTGCGTCGGGCGTTACTACGCGAGCCAGGTGGCGACCGGGTCATGGCTAAGGTTCTGGCGCTGGTCCCGGAAAGCGGTCTGGACGCCGTAGTGGTTGCAGTCGAACTTGCATTGGAGCAGGCGCCGCCCTCCGGGCGCGTGAGCGTCGAGCATGTGGTGAACGTGCTGTCGCGCATGCGCAGCGTGCAGATGCCGCCGAAGATCGATACTGCGCTACAACTGACGACACCGCCGCTGGCCGACACATCGCGCTACGACGGGCTGCGCCCGGCACTGCAACAGCCGGAGGCCGGTCATGCGTGATCTGATTGTCGAACTCAAACACTTGCGGCTGCACGGCATGGCTGCCGGCTGGACCGAACTGCTCGAACAGGTGAATGTCGAGGCGGCGTCTTCGCAATGGCTGCTCGAACGGCTGTTGCAGGCCGAGGTCGCGGATCGGGCCGTGCGTTCGGTCAGCCACCAGATGAACGCGGCGAAGTTCCCGGTGCATCGCGACATCGCGGGCTTCGACTTCGATGGCTCGCCGGTCGACCGCCAGCTCGTCACGCAACTGGCCGGCATGACGTTCACCGAGGGCGCGCACAACCTGGTTCTGGTCGGCGGCCCGGGCTCGGGCAAGACGCATCTGGCGACCGCCATCGGCGTGTCCGGCATCATGCACCACGGCAAGCGGGTGCGCTTCTACTCGACCGTGGATCTGGCCAACGCACTGGAGCAGGAGAAGACGCAGGGACGTGCCGGCAGGATCGCGGCGAGCCTGCTTCGCCTCGACCTGGTCATTCTGGACGAACTCGGATATCTGCCCTTCAGCCAGGTCGGCGGGGCGTTGCTGTTCCACCTGCTGAGCCGCCTGTACGAGCACACGAGCGTTGCGGTGACGACGAATCTGGACTTCGCCGAATGGTCCAGTGTGTTCGGCGACGCGAAGATGACCACGGCATTGCTGGACAGGCTGACGCATCACTGCCACATCGTGGAAACCGGCAACGAAAGCTACCGTTTCCGCCATAGCAGCGCCAGTGCAAAGAAGCGTATCCGCTCGCGCGAAGCAGCGCGCAGAGCCGACGATGCGAGCGCGAACGAATCGGCCTGATCGTCGCTTGCCGCGCAGTGGAAGCCGCTACGGGATACGCCCTTCGCAGCTTCCACTGCGCAATGCATCCTCATACGAAGGAGGACAACCACTCCGGAAACCCATACACTTATCCACAACCGGTCCTTCTTCAGGCCGGTCTCCACCCCGGCTCAAAGCTCGATCGGCGCGGTGGCTCAATATTCATTCGGCGCGGACATCCCAACACGATCCGCAGCGTATCGGCATCGACCAGGCCGTCCACTTTAACTACCACACGACCGATCCGGATCTCGATCGCGCCGACAGGTGGTACAGGCTTCGCGCTCTGCACTTGCGCTTCTGCCGGAGCTGATGCCATGACCTCCGTCGGCGAGTCGCCTGGCAATACGACCGGAATGAGCCCGGCAGATCGAGCTTGCTGATCGGCCAGATATCGCCGCCGCCAGGTGAACAGCATGTTCGCGTTGATGCCATTCTCCCGGGCCAGCTTTGCGACTGATACGCCAGGCTCGCAAGCTGCTGCTGCCAGTCGATCACGAAGCTCCCGGGGGTACGCCTGGCAAGCAAAGGGCAGTGCGGCTACGCCTACGCGCTTAACTGATTACTTGTTGTTCCACAACCCCAGATTTCCCAGACTGGACGCGAGCCTGAGCCGCGCGGTACGCCACTTCGACACTGCCAGCACACGTTGCTTCTGCGCGTCGGCGAGCGCCGTCTGCGAATTCAGTAGCTCGGTGACGGTACCAACCCCCGCCTTGTAGCGGCCGCGAGCGATGCCAAGCGAGCGTTGCGCGTCGGCGAGCAGAGCTTTCGAGTTGTCCATGTTCGCCATGTCGGCCTGCAAACTCTGATAGCTTCTCCACACGTCGAGCGACACTTGCAGATCGGTGTTCTGCATGTCCGCTTCCTGAGCGTCGGCCTGTGCCTGCGCCTGTGCAACGCGGTAGTCGGAAGCGAAGCCTTCGAACAGCGGGATCGTCACCTGAATGCCGATCGTGCTGCCCCGGCTGCCGGTGATCGGAAGCGACTGGGGTTGTTGCTGATAAGACGGGTTGTTCTGGGTCAGGCTGCCGAGCAGTGAAATCGTCGGCCGGCCCTCCGCCCGCGCCGCCTCAACATTCGCCCGCGCCGCTTCCAGTTTGGCGCGGGCAGCCACCAGTTTCGGCTGTCGTGCTTTTGCCTCTTCAATCAACTGGTCCACGCCTTCGCTGAATTCAGCGCTGCTTGTCGTCGGCTCCGAAGGAGCGACCCGCACCGGCGTATTCGCGTCGAAGCCCATCGCGACGGCCAGCGTGCCTATCGCCGTGCGTGCGTCACCTTCGGCGTTCACACGGTCAATCACTGCGCGGCGATAGGTCGTCTGTGCCTGCAATTGATCACTCAACGTGCCAGCGCCTGCATTATGTTTCGCGCTCGCCTCGGCGAGGCTTTCCTTCGCAATGTCCTCTGTCTGCCGCGCGGCATCGACCGAAGCCTGGGCGTCGCGCACGGCGTAATAAGCCCGAGCTGCATCGAAAAACACCGTTTGCAACACGTCGTCCTGTGTCGCATTGGCCGCGGCGAGAAGCTGGCTGGCCTGCCGCAAGGCGGCTCTGCGTTTGCCGAAATCGAACAGCACCCAGCTCAGATTCAGCATGCCGTATTTGCTGGACGAATTTTGCGAACTCCTGAGCGAGCCCTGGCCGAATGCACTGGCGTCATACGTCGTCGAGAGCGTGTCCCGTTCGTATCCCCCCGTTGCACTCAATGTCGGCAGATACGCCGCCTCGTCGAGACCAACGGCCGCCGCCTGCGCGCGTGCCGCCGCCCAGGCCTGCCGCGCCTGAGGGTTCGCGCAGACCGCCTGGAGAATAGCCTCCTCCAGCTCGATCGAATGATCGACCACGACAGGCTGGCATGACACGTTCTTCAGCAACGGCGCAGCGGGCGTGCCGGAGACGAGCTTTTGCGTGCCGTAGACGTCAAACCACTGGGCTTCGGCGCCTGACGGACAGAGCAACGCCGCCGCGCACGTGACAACGAGAAACGTTCGAACCATCGCGTCACCGTCCCATCGCGGACTGGCTCTCGGCCGGCGTGGAGGCCGCCGGTGCGGACGCCGGAGTGGCGAGCGCGGACGTGGGCCGGTCGAGCGCCACTTTACCGCCGTTCAGCATGATCACTCGCGACGCGGAGGCAATCGTTTCCGGTCGGTGCGCGATAATGAGGCGCGTCACGTTCAATGCGCCGACCGCCGCGTTCACCTGCTGTTCGCGCTGCAGGTCGAGATGGCTCGTCGCTTCGTCGAGCACGAGGATCTTCGGCCGCTTGTAAAGCGCGCGCGCCAGCAAGACCCTCTGCTTCTGGCCGCCCGACAGCACCGTCCCCATGTCGCCGACGAGCGTGTTGTAACCCATCGGCATCGCCACGATTTCGGCGTGCACCGCCGCGAACTGCGCGCATTCGGCGACCCAACGCGAGTCGGCTTGCGGATCGAAGAAGCTGATGTTATCGGCGATCGACCCCGCGAACAGCACGTCATCCTGTAGCACAGTTCCGACTAGCGAACGAAGGCGGTCCATGCCAAGCCGGTCGATATCGACGCCGCCGATGCGAACGGTGCCGCTTGTCGGTGCCAGCACGCCAAGCAGCATGTTCACGAGCGTTGTCTTGCCGCAGCCGGACGATCCGACGATCGCGACCGATTCGCCAGCCTCGATCCTGAGCGACACGCCGTCGAGCACGAGCGGCTCGCCGTCGGCGTAGCGGAACACGAGCTGGTCGGTCTCGATGCTGGCGACGAGGTTGTCCGTCTCGCCCGGGACCTCACGGAGGCCGGCATCGGGCTCGGATTGCGCAAACACGATGTCGGAGAGACGCTCGCCCTGTAACTGCAGCATCTTGACCTCGAGAAATTTGTCGATCAGGCCGCCGACGCGGCTGTCAAACTGCCCTTTGTATGCATTGAACGCCATTAGCACGCCGACGGTGAACTGGCCGTCCATCACGAAGCGCGCGCCGAGCCAGATGATCAGGAGCCCTTCAAGGCCAAATAGCAGGCCATTCAGTTGCTGATACAGGAGTTGAAGCTTCTGAACATGCAGGCCGGCATTGATCTGTTCGATCAGGAGCGTGAGCCAGCTCGAACGCCGCTCGCTTTGCCGGTTGAACAGCTTGATCGTCTTGACGCCGCGTACCGTTTCGAGGAAATGGCTCTGCTGTTTCGCGGCGTGGACGATCTGCTCTTCTGTCGCGCGCCTCAACGGGCGATACCAGAGCCACCGCAGCAATCCGTAGAGCAGCATCGTCCCGAGCGGGATCAACGCAAGCTTCCAGCTGTACACAAACATCATCGCGAGCGTGACGATGGTCATCAGCCCATCGATTACGGCGCTCAGGAAGGCGGTCGTCAGCGTCTGCTGGATCGTGTCGACCGCGCCGAAACGCGAGACGACGTCGCCAAGATGGCGGCGCTCGAAATACTGTACGGGCAGACTCAGCAGATGCGTGAATACGTTGGCGCGCCACTGCACGTTGAGCGTCGTGCCGAGGTACATCAGTGTCCAGGCGCGCATCGCGCTGGTGGCCTGTTGCATCAGAAGGAGTAGACCAAAGCCGAGCGCGAGCACCGTCAGCAGATCGCGATCCGCGCTAACGATCACCTCGTCGATCACCCATTGCAGGAAGAACGGGGACACCAGCGCGAACACTTCGAGCGCGACAGCGAGCAGCAGAATCTGGCCGAGCGAGCGCGACAGGCCGGATACAGGCCCGAGCAGCGTGCGAAGCTTGACGGAAGGCGCCGCCTCGCGCAGCTGGAAGCCATTCGCCGGCCACAATTCCAGCGCAACGCCGGTAAAGGCATCCGACACTTCGTCAAGGGAGAGCGCGCGAATGCCTTGAGCCGGATCGTAGATCGTCGCGGTCTTGCCGTTCATTTCGCGCAAAACCACGAAGTGGTTGAAATTCCAGTGCAGGATGCACGGCACGCGAAGCTGGCCGAGATGATCAAGGTCGAGCTTCAGCGCACGGGTGCCGAGGTCGAGGCGCTGCGCGACTTCGATTACGCGGCCGAGGCCCACGCCCTTCAGCGACACCGGGAACTGGCCGCGTAGCGTCGCCAGATCGATGTGGTGTCCGTGATACCCCGCAACCATCGCGAGACAGGCAAGACCGCATTCCGCCGCTTCGGTCTGCAGGATCATGGGAAGCTTTCGGCCGATGCCGAATGAAAGGCGATCCAGGAGAGACATGAGTGAGGGCCGCGTTAGAGTTTGCCTGTCAGGCTGTAAAGAGGTTCGAGCACCCATTCGTAAAGGCGACGATGTTCCTGCAGCACGTCCGCCTGCAACACCATGCCCGCTTGCAGCAGCTGCGGCTTGCCGTAGGCGGTGACGGTCTGCACTTTGAGTGCGACGACGATCCGGTAGAAGGTGCCGTCGCGATTGGGCGGCCCGCCGCTCGTCGCAAGTTCCGCGCTCGACAGCGCCGTGCGCGCAATCGACACGACGCTCGCTTCGTACTGCCCGAATTTCTGGTACGGATACGCCTGATAGCGGATCAGCACCAAATCGCCGACGTGGACGAAGCCGATGGCGGCGCTCGGAACGAACAGATACGCTTGCCAGTGCGCCCCCGTCGGAACGACGCTCGCGAGCGGATGCGTGAGGTCAACCGTCTGGCCGGGCTCGGCGATGACCGCCGTCGCAGTGCCGGTAGCGGGCGCGGTAATCGCGAGTTCGCGTTTGGCCTCGCTTTCGATCAGGCTCTGATCGACGTCCATCACGCTGCGGTCGATTTGCGACAACTGGTTCTGCTGCTTGAGGGAGAGTCCAGCGAGATCGTTGACGGCTTCCTTTAGCAACTGTGCCGTGCTGGCCCGGTCGCGTTGAAGGCTGTTGAGTTTCGAACGCTGATCGAGCAGGTCGGCCTCGCGTTGCTGCGCTTGATCGGTCGATATATAGTCTTTCGCGAGCAGGCCCGCATACCGCGAGGCTGCGTCGGCGGCAAGCGACGTGCGCGAGCGCTGCGCCGCGATCTGGTCGTCGATGCCGGCGAGTTCGGCGCGCAGGCTGACGATCTTTGCCTGCAGCGTGTCGCGCTCGTCGCCTTGCAAAAGCCGCGTCTTGTCGATCTCCTGCTGCAGCGATGCCTTGCGCTGACGTGCCTGATCGATGACGGCGGCTTGCGTCTGGCCTTCGGCCGCGCTTTGCAGATCGGTAGAGACGGTGTACAGAACCTGACCACGAGTCACATGCTGCCCTTCGGTCACGCGCTTGTTCTGCACAATGCCGGGTTGCCGCGCGTATATCTTGACGAGGCCGGTGTCGGGGGTCAGCACGCCGTCCACAGTCGTGCGCCGTGTATAACCGCCGAATGCGAACAACAGAATCACGGCGAGCGCCATGCAGACGGCGACGGTCGTCAAGAATGCGAACGACAACGGGCGAACGAGAACGATCTCGCTCAGAACACGGGTGCGTTGCGCGTCTTGCGCTGGCTGGCGAAAAAGAGGCGTCGGAGAAGTCAAGGAAAGGAGGGGTCGATCGTGCTGTTGGCTGCGTTGGCGACCAGCAGTTACTTCTGGTCAGGCGTCATGTCGATCGGATGCACCTGCGGCGATTCGAAGAAGTCGTTTGGCGACGTTCATCGCACTTCGCCCGGAATTCGATGTTTCGACGCCCCTGGTTGGTCGGGCTGCCTCGGTACTGCCAATAGGGTGAACTGATATCCCACGCGGCTCACTTCAAATTTCAGTATTGGCCGCCACAGGGAAATGAAATCTTCTTACGCCGGGTCAGACGGTTGCATAGGCTACCGGCAGCCCCCCTTCTCTTATGTGCGGCAAATTACCGATGCGCGGTTTCGCACGCGCCGCTATGCCGATCGAACAACTACGGAAACGATGTTGTTGCGTCGTGGTCATGTTGCAATATGGCAAGTCAAACAAATATCGGCATGGTAAGGACTACTCACGCGATCAACGGGTAGAACTGCCGTGCGGAGCGGTGTGTGATGCCACTGTGTTTCATTTGGCATTTGTCGATCGACAGCGCCCCAGCGCCGGGACGCGAAAGACCCCTGCGTTTTTTCCGTGCGCCCGAGAGCGCACAAGTGCCCCGTTCTCAGCGAACCCGATTTCCGGAATCCTGATCCAGCGACGCCACGCGCATGGCATCACCAGCGTTCGGAAAAAGACGCTGCCGCAGCTGTTGCACCTGGGTGTCGTAGTCCTGCGGCGACAAACCGATCCGTCCAATCTGCGCACGTTGCGCTTCATAATCGGCGTACCGGGTCTGCCACTGCTGCTCGTCTTTCTGCATCTGCACGACCCGCTCGGCGGCATCCGAGCCCAGTGTCTGGGCGACCTGTGCACGCACGGCATCAGGTGATGCGCCTTGCTTCAGCATCTGGGCAACTGCATCGATCGAGGCCTGCTGCTCGCGGGCGCGTTCGCGAGCAGCACGAACGTTCTGAGGGAGTGCCGCATCGAGCATCGCAAGACGCGCACGCTTTTCCGCATCGCTCAGGGTCGTATCGGAGGCAATGCGGAGACGCGCCAGATCGTCACGTTGCTGGTGTAGTTCATCACCGAAGAACGCCTCACTCCACTCGCCCATGACGCGGTCCGCCAGCGATGAACGCTGATCGATGACAAGCTGCAATGCGTTGAAATCCGGCTTGCCATCGAGCATGCTGCCTGGCGGCGTCAATTGCGCGCAGGCCGTTCGATACGCGTTATAGCGCTGCCAGACTGCCAGCGCATCGTCCGGCGCCGGCCGGCCGTCGAGCTGCGCCGCAATGGATCGTCGAACCAGTTCATCGAGTGCTTTGGCAGGAACGGCGTCCTGAGCCGTCAGAAAATAGTCGAAGAAGTCGCGTACTGCGCGTGTACGGGCCAGGCGTCCGTTGGTGTCGACCGGCAGGCGCGGCGCTGTCGTGCCATCGAGCGATGACGGTAGCGATTGCAGGTTCGTCCCGCCCGCCGATTGATCGGCACCGGTCAAGGCAAGCTGTTGTTCTTCAGCAGCGTTCGCCACAACGGATGTATCGCTCGATCGGGATGTCCTGACAGTCGTGATCCCGACGCAGACAGCGACTACTCCGGCTATTGCAAGCAGCCATTTCCAGCAGGTACCGATGCGTAGCATGGTTTAGACCCCTTGCGCCCGCAACCGGTTGGCATGCGTACGGATAACGGCTACCGGATCAGCCGCATTCACTCCACGTATCCCTAGCAACTGGTTGATCGCGTCGAAGTGATTCCACTTGTAGCTCGTACTGATGACCGAGCCATATAGCGAACGGCACACCGATACGAACCCGTCGTTCGGCCCGGCCTTGCGTTGAACCATAATGGCGCCGGCGGTATAAAAGACCGCCGTCGACGGATCGAGGACGCTCGCTGGATCGACCGGCGCAACGCTCGTGTCGATTGCACCGGTAATGATGCCAAGTAGGGAGACCGGCTGGATCGCATCGCCGCTCCACGAATACAACAGGTGCACATTCCCATTGATATTCTCCGTCGCAGCGCCCGTCTTGCACGAACCTGACGTACCTAGGCCCGCGCTCGGGAACAGCTGGTTGAAAGTCGTCGTGTAGTTTGTGCTCAGCGCATTCAGCGCGGCAATCGCATTCTGGTTTGTATTGTTCGTGTCGCTCGACAGTATTCCGAATATATTCAGGACCGCTCCAAATACCGGCGTCGACAGACCCGTCGGGTCCAGGCTTAAGGCAGCCAGGACAAAGTCGGCGAATTCGGAACCAAGATGTGGCGTGTCGATAGTCGTTACCGATGCAACCAGCTCAGGCGCGACGGAAGCAACATAGCGGGAAGTCAAACCGCCTTGGCTATGACCGATGAGGTTGACCTTTTTCGCGCCGGTGACAACGAGCACCTGCTTCACATACGCGAGCAGTTGCTCGCCCCTGCCGTTCGGGCCAAGATCGCTCTGAAAACCGGAGAGGTCCGCGACATAGACGGTTGCGCCGTGCTGCTCGAGATCGGACTGGACGCCGTACCAATAAGGAAGCGCGCCGAAGTAGTTGGCGGTGCCTGTCAGCCCATGCACCAGGATGATCGGATACCGGGTCGTTGCATAGTTATCTACGGCAGTCGACGAGGTCGCATTGGCAGGGCCAACGAGTGTCCCGAGCATCAGCAGCGCGGCGATCAGAGTGTTCCTGATTCCAGCCTTGATGGCCCACGCACGGATTCGTGCACATCTGGATTTCAGCATATAAGTATTATCTTCCTGAGGTTTGTTTGGATTTTTACCGGCAGCTCGAATGCACACGCACACTCAGCAGAACACGGCTTGATCGTTACGAAAATTTCGCCTTCTATTGCCTGCCATCTCGAGATAGCCGGCGCGTTCACCAACCCAGGCAGAAGCCATGAATATTTTCGGCTTCGGCTTCTACGGCCACCGCCGCCCGCCAGCCGATGCCAAGCGGAATATCAGCCAGCATCCACCGTCGATCCTGTTCATGCAGATACCTCGCGCCTGAGTGCGTAGCGGGCCAAGGGACATCCAGTTCGCGCGGGTCGCGACATAGACCGCTGCCCTGTGCTTTCAGGAGCGCTTCCTTGCGAGTCCATAACTGCAACACCCAGGCTTTACGCAACGGTATGGCCAGAGCATCGAAAACGTGTCGTTCGTTCCGCGTCAGGCAAGCGTCGGCCAGCGTCTCGATATCGATGTCCCGCTCGCAGCTTTCCAGATCAATGCCTACCGGACGACCGCTGGCGATCGCCAGAAGCACTGCTCCACCGCAACGACCAAGGTTGAACTCGATGGATTGCCCGGCCAGCACCGGCTTGCCATGTGCGGCCATCTCGAAGACGAGCTGGGCGGAATCAGCGCGAAGATATCCACCCAGAACCGTGCGCAGCATGTCGCGGGCAAAAACGAACGCCTCGCGGTGATCGGGCCGGCGCAATCGGTTTGCCCGTTCGAGTTCGTTCCGGAACAAGGTTCCGCGACGAACCCGTCCGACCGCCGCGCCGAGATGCGCGCGCCATACATGAACCTCCCCGGCAGCCAACCGGTCCGCCATCTGGTCAGACGGCGTATCAGCGACGAAGTGGATGCGCGTACCCCAGGCGCTCATGGCCGGCGCGCTGCGGTCGCTGACGCAACGCGGTGCTGCCACCAGACGAACAACGGTGCGCCGACGACTTCCAGCACGGTGAAGCCGATGAACGGTGGAAACGGCATGCCCACCAGGAAAAGCGACGCCAGGCGTCCGAGTCCACCCAGGAAGATCATCAGCCAGAGTGCACGGAACAGTTTGGTTTCGTGTTCGATCCGTGGCAGCAGCGAGAACGCCGCCACACCGGCACCCAGCCAGACTCCGGCATAGAAGCGCAGATTGCTGTCCAGTGTAGCGTCGCGAGGCAAATGCAGCGCAGCGTAAAGCGGATCGTCCAGGCCCGTCATGCCAAGCAGGCCAGTGATAGTCGGCACGGCGGCAAGGATGGCGGTCGCCACCTGAAGTTTGCGTTTGCTCATTGGATCTCGTCCCCCTCTCAATCGTAAAATATGCCGAGCAGCTGAACGCTGCGCGCTTCCGGCATCGCGCCGAATCGACTCCAGGGTGCTCCTGTCTGGCTTTGCAATTGCAAGGCCACGTCGAACCGATCGAAGCGACGACGCAATTCCAGCCAGTATTGACGCCCGCCGCCGGCATCAGCCTGCACAAATCCCGACAGATCGAGTCGACGCACGCCAATGTTGTGCCACGCGGCCATCACAAATAGTGCGTGACGGCTCGGCAATTCCTGTGCGGCCACTGCGCTCTGCAACGCGTTACCCCACGCCATCGGATGGCCGGCAGCGAGCGCGCTCCACTGCGCGGCCGTAGCACCCGCTCCGTTGCTCTGGATCTCCGCCGTCAGCGACAGATCGACAGGCAGCGTCCACGTCGCGCCGATTGCCGAACTTGCACGAAACGCGCGATCGTCGACACCGGTCGCGCGGCCGATCAGCGATACTCGACGGCCGCCCGTCCATTCGGCATAAGCCACCACCGAGTTCCCAAGCAGGACACTGAGGTTCTGCCCAAATTGCGGTGCCTGGCCGCGTTCGCCATACAGCGTCCATTGCGGTTGCACGAGTGTGCCCAGCCTCTGACTCCCGACCAGCATCCAGCGATCGACTCCGTTGGTTCGCTGCAGGTCGGACGAAGCCTGAGGATTGCCAGGCTCGCTCCGGCTCGTCAGGCGCGGCGACAACATCAGCGACAGCGACCCGGAGTTCCATAGCTGCTGGGCGCGCAGGCCTACACTACCCAGCCTGTTGGTACGACGGCTGTCGGGATCCGGCGGCACATCGGGGCTTATCGCGCCGGTCCTGAAGAGGTCCGTGGGGTTGTAGCCGACGGCCGCACCAACGCGCTCGTTGATCCGCCCGACGTCAATCAGTTGCAATGGCGTGATTCGCCAGCTCACGTATCCCTCCTTCACGAGACTCTCGTCGCGATGGGACTCCGCCTGCGACGACAACGGATCGAAACGGTCAAGGCGTGCGGCAAAATTGACGACAAACGACGGGGTCAGAGATTGAACGTACTGGAAGTCCAGCGAAAACTGGTTGCGTCCAGAGCGCGTGCCATCCCGGTCATCGCTGACCCGGACGGCATCCTGAATGCTCAGCTTCCACGGGCGGTTAGTCGCGACCGCCGTGTCGGGCGTCGCATCGGCCAGATCAAGCGCGGCATCCGTCGCATCCACATCGGCCGCCATCGCTACATCAGGCGCATGCGGCAGCCACGCCACCACCAGCAGTGTGGCTGCGGGCGCCAGCGCCCGTACATATCCCCGTCTCATTCCACTTTGAAACGCGGCAGGTAGTCGCGCTGCAGCCACGCGTCGGGAATGTCGCGCGAACCATAGTCAGAAAACCGCATCACCGTTACCCAGTTGGAATCCAGTCCGTCGATGATGACCGTTTCGGTCGGACGCTCGACACCGAGTTCCGCCGTATAACGGCGGTAAAACGCCGTCTTGAGCAACCGGTCGCTTTCGGAATAGAACCGCGCCTTCACGGGCCGACTGTTCGCCCCATCGAGCCACATTTCGATGCGGTGATACGTCAGCCCGACGGACCTGCCGACGAGGGAAAGCTTGTAGCAATGGCGCGGCTGACGGTCACCGTCAGTCACGTCGTCTGTGCCCTTGAGCTCCGCCACATAGTCGTGCGCCAGATTCACTGTCACCACGTCGCCGTTGGCGGCCTGGCCGAGCAATCGCTGATCGGGCGAAATGCGGATGCTCGCCTGGTTGGCCGGATCGTAGAACCACAGATCGTTGCCGTTTTTCAGCATCAGCTTGCCGGCGTCGCGCGTCGGCGCCACGAAGCGCACCAGTGTACGAAATGCCCCGCCGGGGCTGTCGGGTTTCGAATAGATCGACAGCGCGTTCCCGTCCACCTGCTTGCCGCCGCGATACTCCGTTAGCGAGGCATTGAGCATGAACGAACCTGTAGGCGTTCGAATGGCATCGCTCTGCTCCAACAGCTTCTGAGGGTCCGGCAAAGTTTGCGCGTATGCGCCTTGCGAGATAAGTGGAATGACGAACGACAAAGCGACAAGCAAACGGCGCACAGGCAATCTCCAGAAATGACGAAACGGGAACGCTGAGAATTCAGACATGACGCAGCGCATCGACTATCGACAGCCGCGCGGCGTTGCGCGCCGGCCACCAGGCCGACAGGCCCGCTACCAGTGCAAGACCGCAGAATGTCAGGGCGATCAGCCGCCACTCGCCCCATACGCGCACAGTCAGGGCAACCGAGTCGATACGCGCCGGCGGTGTCCACGACAGGCCGCTGTGGTTGATTGCGACAGCTAGCAACAATGCCACCACGACGCCGAGCGCCGCCCCCATGAAGCCGAGCAACAGACCCTCGCAGATAAACAGCGCCTGAATTCCGCTGCGGCGCGTGCCCATCGCCCGCAGCGTGCCGATTTCGACCGTGCGTTCGATGATTGCCGTGCTCATCGTGTTGCTGACGACGAACAGAACGATGGCACTGATCAACGCGAACACGAACCCGAAGATGACCGAGAACATGCGATTGGTCTGGTCGTAGAACGGATTGAGTGTCGCGAAGTCGAGCACCTCAAGCGGCTGGTCGGCGAAATGCTCCGCAAGCAATTGCTCGATGCGCTTGCGTGCCGCACGTAATTGAGCTGTGTGACGCAATTGCAGCTCCACGGCGGTAACCCGCGGCGTCTCGCCGCCGTAGACCAGCCGCTGCGCACGCGGAAGATGCAAGGCGAGGTATACGTCGTCGAGTTCCTTTACGCCCTGCTGCTCGGCCTTGGCGACGGTAAAGCTTCCGACATTGGGGGCGCCATATGCATTGGCGGCCAGCACCTCGATATGCGTGGCCGCACTGGTAACCGGCGTGGCTGGCGCTTCGAGGGCGGACAACGCCATCACGTCAGCCGGCGTATCGGCGACAGACGCCGTCTGCGGCTCGCTGGCCGGCCCGAGGTCGGTCTGGTCACAGTCCGGCACATGCAACGGCACGCACAACTGCAGCACGCGCGCGACGCCCCGACCTACGACCGCGGCGTCTTCCGCGGTGCCGCCAAGAGCAAACGAGCGAGGTTTGAGCGGAAAACCGTAGTCATTCCATTGCTGCATGCGACTCTGGTCGTCGGCGATCATCCCCTGTGCCAGCACGGTACGCGACACTCCGGCCTTGAAGTTGCCCGCGACGCCGCCGAGCTGCAACGTCGGCGTGACGACGAGCAGCATCGGCTGGAGCACCGGGTCGGCTCGCAGGATATCGATCACCTTTGTATGATCGCGAATGCCATAGGCGACCGGATTGCCGCTGCCATACAGGAAATAGCCGCGCCGCTGGATCTGCAGATGGCCGCTGCGCTGCACGAAATCAGTCTGAAGTCCTAATGTAATGTCCGTGCTGAATCCGCCGAAAAGCAGAATCGCGCATACGCCCACCACCATCGCGAGCAACGTTGTGATGGAGCGGCGGCGGTTGCGCTGCAGGTTGCGCAAGGCAAGCATGAAGGTGTGCCTCACGTTGCGGCCTCTTTTGAAATACGGCTGTGATCGACAATGACTCCGTCGCGGATTTGCACCACCTCGTCGGCGGCGCCCCGCACTTGCGGATCGTGGGACGAGATCACAAAAGACACGCGCCGCTCCTGCTGCATCCGGCGCATCAGTGCGATGATCGCCTCGCCGGTACGGCTGTCGAGATTGGCGGTAGGTTCATCCGCCAGCACCAGCGCCGGCTCAACGGCGAGTGCACGGGCAATGGCGACCCGCTGGCGCTGCCCGCCCGAGAGCTGTCCCGGACGATGCCGGGCCTTGTCGGCAAGGCCCACCGCATCAAGCAGATGCAGCACGCGGCCGGCACGCTCGCCAGCCGGCACTCGCGCCATCAGTAGCGGGTATTCGACGTTCTCGTACGCCGACAGTACCGGCAGCAAATTGAAGGTCTGGAATATATGGCCGATGTGCCGTGCACGGAAATCCGACAGCGCATCGTCCGTCAACAGCGCCGTGTCTTGCCCGGCAACCACGACGCGGCCGCTGTCCGGCCGATCGATGCAGCCGATCATGTTCAGCAGCGTGGTCTTGCCGCTGCCCGACGGGCCGCTCAGCACGGTAAACAGATTGGGTGCGATCTGCAGTGACACGTCGGCAAGACCGGTCACCCGCACGCTGTCGAGCAGATAGCTCTTGTGGACGTGTTCAATCGAGACTGCGTTCGCGAGGACAGGCGCCTGGTTCATGCTTGCGCGGCCCCCTTGCTGACCGGCGTCGACTGCGCGGCAGCCGATACGGACGTCGCCGCCAACGAGCGGATCAGGCGTTTCAGCTTCAGCCGGTACGCGAAATGTTCGAGCTCGATCGCGTGACGCTGGGTCTGGCTGAAGTGGATGCCACCATTCCATTTCGATTGGTCGTGCTGGATCAGCTCGTCGAACCGCTCTGCCTTCTTCGGCGCAAGGTCGCGCGCTCGCAGATAGCGCGACAACAGCTGCGCTTGATAGTCCATCAACGGCCAGTTTCCCGTGGAGGTCTGGAACAGGCCGATGAAGAAAAGGCTGGGATGCTGCGCGTCGAAAATGTTGAGATATAGCTGCGGCCGGCCTTTGTCCCACCGTAGGTGAGTCTGGTTGATAAACGGAAAGCTCAACTGGAAGCCCGTGGCGTAGATGATCACGTCCACGCGTTCCTCGGTGCCGTCGCTAAACAGCACGCTATCGCCGCGCAGTTCACGCACGTCAGGCCTGGCCGCCAGGTCGCCATGACCGAGATGGTAGAACAGCGTCGAATTGATGATGAAGTGGGATTCGAAGAGCCGGTGATCCGGCTTGCGCAGCCCGTAGTCCTCGGGCTGTCCAGCGGTAGTCAGTCGCAGCAGACGCTCGCCTGCAACGCGGCGCATCCATAGCGGCATGCGCATCTTGAGCGGCCATTCGGCCCAGCGATCGGCCGGGATGCCGAACAGGAACTTCGGCCAGTAGAAATAGCCACGGCGCGTGCTGTGAAAGACCGCCTGTGCGTGGTGAACCGCCTCCACGGCAATGTCGCAACCAGAATTGCCCGCCCCGACTACAAGCACCCGCTGCTCCTTGAACACGTCGGGCGTCTTGTATTGAGCCGAATGAAGTTGCAACCCGTCGAAATGGCCCGGGTAGTCCGGTAGCTGCGGTTTGCACAGGTGCCCATTGCACACCAGTACGCCCTTGTAGCGCCTCACTTCGTTGCGATCGAGCGTGACGTCCCAGAGCGTGCTGTCCGGCACCGGCGCGATATCGAGAACAGTACGGCCGAATTCAGCATGACTGTAAATGCCAAAGTGACGCGCATAGCTGCGCAGATAGGCCAGAGCCTGATCGCCGCGGGCGTAAGTTGGATAGTCGTCCGGCATCGAAAAGTCGGTGTACTCCGAGAACGACTTCGAGCTGATCATATGAACCGACTTATAGATCGCGCTGCTGGCACATCCGTAGTACCAGATGCCCCCCACGTCGTCTTCGCGCTCGATGATGTCGAACGCAAGGCCTTGCTGCTGGAGATTCTTGGCTGCGGTAATACCAGCCGCCCCGGCGCCAATGATGCAATAGCGCGAACTGCAATCCCGGTCTGTCATAGCGAGAGTTATCCTTTTGCGGGTAAATCAACCGAGGGGCGAAACGGCCAGAGCCTCAGTCGCTGGCGGCGCTGCCGGGACGACGGATGAAACCGTTTCGAGTGTCACCCCCTGCAGTTCAAGCAACACCTGGCCGAGTGCATCGACCACGTCGAAACGGCCGTCGGTGTACTGCACGACAGCATCGGCGCTCGACGGAGGAAGACCGCTGAGCGCCATGCGATCGATGCGCCATTCATGCGGCAAGGCTTCGCCGCTGTCCGTGTTGTCGGCGATGACCGCGCGCAGGATGTTTTCGAGGTGATTGGCCGGCAGCCGCAAATCGGGTGGAAACGGAATGGCCCACAGGTCGGAGGCATCAGCCGGAACAGCGCAGCCGATACGGCCAATACCCTTCGACCGATCCAGTGGCACCTGCCAGTCGGCCGCGGGTAGCACGTGGGCATTCCACGCCGCGGCCGTCGACGACGGCAACGCTTCTTTTGCCATCAGGCCTTCGGCAGGCCAAGTGATCCGGCGGACAGACGGCGCCGCGCCAGCCCGATAAACCAGCGTCAGGCTCAGCAGCCCGACCTGCGTGGCAGCGTGCGCGCAATGCACATCCACGTGCCAGAGATCGCCGAGCAAGTAGCCTTTTGCCTCGCTGAGCACGTCGATCCCGGCCTCAGGCTCGCCTTCGAACGGCAACGCGTGCAGATGGACCGCGACATTGATCAGCGCATCGAGACGCTGTGGCTCAACAGTCGCCGGCATGACCCACGCGCCGACCGAACAAGCATGCTCGATCAGCATCGATGCCGGCAACGCATGCCGTCCGCCGAAGCGAAACGCCTGCGCAAATGGCACTTCGATCGGGTCGATGCGATAGCGCGTCGCGAAAGACCTGAACGGTCGAAACCGTAGCGGCTCGCCGGCGTGATGATGACGTGTCACGAGATCGGCAATGTTCGGCAACTCCAGGATGGGGCTGAACCCCTTGAGCTGGACAGGCGTCAACGCGGGCCCCACTGCGCCCATGAACATCACTTCGCCGCTGTCCCGGCTGGCGAACTCGCGCAGCCAATGGCGCACGCCTTCATCGGCTGCCATCGGCGTGACATAGCGTTTGGTGACGGCGAAGTTGGTGATCATCCCGACGCTGTCCCACGTCGGCCACACCAGCGTCTTCACGCTGCATGGCAGCGCGTGACGTTGCGCCCACAGGCCGAGCCGCGCCAGTGCCTCATTGGCTGCCGCATAATCGGTTTCACCCGTCATGCCGCCCCACCGCCCGGTCAGCGATCCGACATTGCAGAACTGCACGAGACGCGGACAGTCAGCTACGGCCGCGCAAAGATTGGCAAAGCCGCCAACCTTGGTACGCACGGTGTCGATGAAACTGTCAGCGCTCTTTTGCGGCAAACGCACGGGCCGGTCCACGCCGGCGTTATGGACGACGACGCGCAAAACGTCGCGCAGTTCGCCGCACAACGCGCGCACGGCGGCGGCATCGGTCACATCGCAGACACGGTATTGCACGGGCAACCCGCACGATGCAATTTCGTCGAGGGAAGCCTTCAGTTCGCGCCGACGCTGCAGTCGCGCCAGTTCCTCACGAATACGCTTTGGCGTGCGTTCCCGCGTTGCGAGGCGAAGTTGCTCCTGGCCGTAGCGGCTGAAGCCCGCGTCGTCGAGCGTCATCCACGGTTCGCTGCCGTCAGGCAGTGGTTCGCGCCCCGTGATGATCACGGTACAACCATAACGGCCGGCCATTGCCTTCGCGCATAGAAGACCGATGCCGCGGGCACCGCCCGAAAACAGTACGACGTCGCCCGGTCCCAGATCGGGCGCGGACCCAGCCGGTAACGCAGGGAGTTCGCTGCGTCGCGCCTTCAACGTATAGCGGCGCCCGGCGCGATAGCCGACTTCGAACAGGCCCCAGCGATACAGCTCGCGCACGACCAACTGATCGACCCTGCCGGCTTCGTTGGGGGCGACATCGAGCACGCGCACATTGCAGTTGGGCACCTCCTGCGGCAGCGTCTTGGCGAGCCCCGACCACAAGCCGCCCAGCGGTTGCGCAACGGCGTCGCCGTAACCCATCGATCCGTCCATCCACGTTACTGCCATGTAGAAAAGACGCGACGCGCTCTCTTCGACCTCCCAGTCGCCATAGCATGCCTGCAGCATGGCGATGCTATGGCGCATCGGCATTTCCCATTGGTTCGCCGCCGCTAGCGAAAAAGACTCTTCGAGGCCAAGATCGACGATGCCGTCGAATGGTCCGGATTGCTTCACCAGCGCTTTCGCTGCCTCGACAGGATCCGCGTCGACGCCGGGAGCAAACACGGTGGCTTTCGCGCATGCTCGCAAAAGCGCCACCGCCACGCGCTCGGCCGTGCCGGCTCGTCCGTTGACGATGACCACACGTTTGCCACCTAACGCCGGCGAAGGCGTCGAGGGCAACGCTTCTATTTCGGACGGAAACCAGGTGAAGCGCAAGGCCGGCACCATGCCTGTGGCAGCTGGTGGCAAGACAGGCGCAGACCGTGGCTCGGGGTTGGCTGGCTTCACCACGACTACTTCGTCGGACAAGGGCCCGGAGGAAGGCAAGGCCGGAGCCTCCGCAAACGGGCAACCGCTCGTAACTTCCCGTTGCGGTTTTGCACCGCAGGCCGCGTCCGAAGTGGGAGACGCGGCCCCCATGCCGGGATCCGGGCGTTGCGTGGGACTCTGGCGCTGACGCGGCTTAACGATGAGGCGTATGCCTTGCAACGGCCTCAGCGAAATCAGCGCGCCTCGCTCGATCGGATGACCCGGCAATGCGTTCAGATCGAAATGCTGCGCGACCACTGCCGTCAGCACGCGCATCTGCAGCAATGCAGTCTGAAAACCAATGCACTTGCGCATGCCGCCGCCGAACGGAAAGTACCCGAACCTGTGACGGTTCGGCGCGTTGCTGGCGAAGTTCTCCGGGTCAAACGCCTCTGGATTGTTCCAGAACGCCGGATGCCGATGCGTGACATAAGGCGACATGAAAACCGACGAGCCGGCTGGAATGTGAAAGCCGCCAATCTCGTCGTCTTCCGCCAGATCGCGCGTGAAGCCCCAGATCGGCGGATAGACGCGCAGCACTTCGTCCACCACCTGCGTAAGGTAAGGCAGCGCCTCCAGATCCTCCAGCGTGGGTGCACGCCCGCCAAGCCGGGCGTCGAGTTCATCGCGCAGCCTGCGCAGCACGGCCGGGTACTGCGCAAGCGCATACAACGCCCACGCCATGCCGCTGCCGGTCGTCTCGTGCCCGGCGAGAAAGACTGTCATCACCTCGTCGTGGACTTCCTGTTCGCTCATCGGCGTCCCGGTCTCGGGATGACGCGAGTTCAGCAGTAGCGAGATGACATCGCTCGCCTCGCAATGTCCGGCGCGATGGTCCTCGACGATTTTCCCGATAATCACGTCGAGATTCCTGCGGGCCTGAGCGATGCGGCGATTGAACGGCGTCGGCATCCAGCGAGGGATAAAGTCGTTCATATTGCCTTGCGGCATCATCGCCGCAATGCCAAAGCGCACCGACGGTCCAACCTGTTGCGCGTGCTGCGAAATATCGGTGTTGAACACCATCAGCCCGAGCATGCTCAAGCTCAGGTGCATCATCTCCTCCACGACTTCGACCGGTTCGCCGGACGGCAATGCCTGCCAGCGACGCACGAGCGCAAGCGCGGCATCTCCAACGGCGGCAATATGTTCTTCGACCTGCTTCTTGTGAAACAACGGCTGCACCGCGCGGCGATGACGTCGCCAGAAGTCGCCGTCGGTGGTCAGCAGCCCATCGCCGAAGAACAGCTTGAAGCTCTCGTAGAAACGGCCACGTACGTAGTTGCGATGATTCTCCTGCAGCACGTACTGCACATGATCGGGATGCGCCAGCGCATGAGTCAGGAAGGGGCCGAGCCGATTGCGCGCGATGTCCCCATACTGCTGCTGAAGCTTCAGCAGCATGGTGATCGGGTCTCGCTTGTACTCCTCGAGGTTGCCCATCACCAGGCTGCCGCGCGGGCCGGGCGCCCGCTGTTTCGTGTTCATGCCGGGAGCGCGTTGGAAGCAGAACGCGCTGCGACCAGCGCGTCGACCTCAGCCTTTGCGACGTAGGCGCCACTCACGCGATGCACATAGCCGATGATCACGCCGGTGACATCTTTCATCTGCATCAGCATGCGGCCATCGGGTCTGGCCACCACGAAGCGATTGCGTGAACCGGCACCCTCAAGTGCGAATTCGCGCGGCGTGGCATACAGGTCGATGCGCTTGTAGCGACGCGACAGCTCGCAATCGTTGCCGTCTTCGTAGATGTCGATGCGCCGGATGGTGGTCGGAGCCGCCAGCGGGATATAGTCGTCGGCCACGTAGTTGAGCACGGCGATCCGGGCCAGTCCGTCGAGCATGATGCTGGGCACGACGAAACGCGAGAACACGGGATCGTCTGCGGGCACGCCAGGCTGGTAGCGAGCCCGCTTGCCGAGCTGGGACGAGCCCGTGCCGGTCGTCGATACGAACATCCCGTCCAGGTGCACCGGCGCCGCTTCGAAGTGGTAAGGATCGGCAACCGGCGTGTGTCCCTCCTCAGGCCAATGCGACCAGCTCGGTGCCGGCTCATAACGTGGCGCAAGCAGCGCCTTGATTTCGAAATGCAGCTTGTCGCGCACCAGCACCTGGCCGGCTGGCGCCAGCACGTCTCCGGTGACGCGGACCTGCACAGTCACCAGTTCGCCATCGCGCTTGACAATCTGCGCGTGGATCCGCTTCACACCCGGCCGCTTGACATCGTAGACCCTCAGGAAATGATGGAAAACGGCGTCCTGAAACCCCACCACCTTCAGGCCAGGTATCAACTTCAACGAAGCTTCGGCGGCCAGCTCCGGCACGAACGTCCCCGGCAGCGTCGCAAAACCATTGACCACATGATGTTGCAGGTATGCGTCGGTCTGGAGATCGAACATCCGCTCGAACGTCACGCTGTCGGCAGTACGCTGGAGTTCGCGTCCCAGATAGAACTCGCCGGCTCCGATGCCGTCGGTCCCGCCGGACGACGGCATCGGAGCATCGAAGAAAGCTGGCAGGTGAGCTTCAATAGCGCGCTTCTCGGGCACGCCGAGATGCACGGACGCGGGCGCACGCTCGACAAGATTGATCTCGCGCAGGAAGTGATGAATCCCCTCTTCCGTGCGCATGCTGGTAAACAGGCCACTCTTTTCGAGGAAGGCGCGGGTGACCGGATTCGCGCCCAGTCCCACCGAGTGCCACAACGTCCAGCCGATCGTAAATTCGTCGTAACCCAGCGCGGCACGGTGATACGCGGCACGCGTGTTGAGAAAGTCATTGCCGGACGCGTAGTCGGTCTCGCCGGCCTGCCCGGTCAGTCCGATGAACGACCCGAAGTTGCACCAGGCGCGTGGCTGGCTAGCAGCGAATGCTTCGCGAAGGTTCCAGTATCCCCGCACCTTGATGTCGCGTACCGCGACAAAGTCTGCATACGACTTGACCTGTACGGACGCCGAACGATTGAGACCCGCGGCGTTGACAACCAGATCAATCCGGCTTTCACGTGCAGTGATCTGCCGTACCGCGGCCTGAACGCTGTCCGCATCGAATACATCGGCACTCAGGTAGTGCACGCGGTCCACGCCGCAATGCGCTCTCATTGCTTCGATGTTACGGCGTGCCGTGCGCACCTCTACCTGCCGCTCGAACGCCTTGGTGATCTGGGGCAGCGGCATCGCTGGATGCAGCGCCTTCTGCTCGCGGATGTACTGCGGCCGCCGCCGGGCGAATTCCTCGTCACTACCGGCGAAGGTCTCGGGCGGATACTCGTCGAGCCGGCTGCTTCCCACCAAGTAGAGGGTGGGACGGTAATGTGCGGCCACAGCTTTCATCAATTCGGCCGTGATGCCGCGCGCCCCGCCGAATGCGACCACGACCGAGTCGGGCCCGAGCCGCGCCAGCCCGTCGGGCGGCAGCTCGCCCAACGCCTCCGTCACGCGGGTTGTCAGCCGGCGTGTACCGCTCAACGCGACCACTGGCAGCAGGTGCTGCGCCCCGCTCTCATGCTCGGCCTGCGCGACGGCCTGGCGAACATCGGCGCTGTCGGTGAATACCGCAAGCACACGCGTTTCCGGCAATTCGATGGCGAGCGCCTTTGCTAGGCCGGAGAACAGACCGGCCTCGGGATGCAGCACTGTGTCCGCCACAGCGTCAAGCATCAGAGCCAGAAACGAGCCGTGCCGGGACAATCCGTCATGGCAGCGCTTCAATGTCAGGAAGACAAGGTCATGCAGCGCCAGCAGAGCAGGCACAGGACCGGACAGACGGCCCGGAACCAGCCTGTCGACGTGCAACGAGGTCAACAGCCGCACATGCTGAACGTCGGACGATAGTAAATTGCCCAGCAGCGCCTGGTCGGATGCTGCCACGTGGTGCCATCCGGATCGCATCTCGGGAAGCGGCTGCGTCGACATGACGATCAGGTCGGACGGCAGCGATTGGAGATCCATCAGCAACCCGGGAGCGTCGGTCACTACCACGCATTTGGCGGGGAAAAACGCGACCGGCGTACCGCCTGGCTGCCAGGGCATGTCCTGCAAATCAATGCGATAACGCTTGATGCCCAAGGGTTCGCCGTCGGCTGCGATACCGGTTTGATACAGACTCTCTGCCAGCGCAACGGGAGCAGCAGGTGTATGCGTCTGCGGAGCGGGGACGGACCTGGTTACTGGCTCGGGCGATACTCCCTGTGACGCCGCGCTTGCATTGACAATCTCCTGCTTCGCCGTCGAGGTCGGCGTCGCACGCCCGTATCCGTGCGCCACATGAGGACTCGTGAGATCCGGGCCAATGCCTGGCGACACATTGCCACGACTCAACCGGAGTGCGAAGCGGGCGCGGTCGCCTGGGTTACTCGTTGTCACGGTGGCCGTGACCTCATCCCGCACCAAAGCACTTAACACAGCCAGCGCAGCGTCGGCACCCGCATAGGTCACTGGCCGGCCGCCGCTGTCGCACAGCGTAGGTGGGGGCGTTCCATCCGTGCGCGCCTTGTCGCTTTCGACCCATGCCAGCACAGGCAGTCCCGCAGCCTCGGCACGCGTCTTCGTCGTCACGGCGAACAGCACGCCCCCCTCGGCCAACGCGGTGTCAAAGGCAGGCTGAACCTCCTCGGCAACGTTCCCGTTAATGCCGCCGACGATCACCATATCCAGTTCGCCACTGTGCAGGAAACGCCCGGCAACTTCGAAGGCGGCCAAGGTCGACGCGTGCCCTGCATCGACGGTCATGTTCATGCCGTGCAGGTCATGGTAGTTGGCGACTCGCGCCGGAATCACATTCGGCATCATGCCGGGAAATGAATTCTCGGTGGTTGAAGGCACCAGGCTGTGTGTCTTCGCGCGCAAACTCGACAAGGCGTCCGTCATGCAACGGATGTCTACGGTGCCGGCATCGCCGAGAATCGCTATCTCGATGTCGTCGAGATAACAGCGGCTCGCATACAACGCTGCGTTGCGCGTGGGACCCATATGACCCATCACGAGGCCAATCGTATCGGCGTGCGCATTCCAGAAGGGCCGAAGCTGTTCGCGCATATCGTGCGCAACGTCGAGCGCCATCAGTTGGCAACGGTCAAGTGCGCGCAGTACGGCCGGCGGCATACGCACACGATCAAAGCCGGGTAACGGATAGGTAAGGCCGAAGCTTGCGTGGGGCGCTGGACCTTGACCGCGTAACCATGCCGACACTGCATCGCGACCATCGAGGCCAGGGAATTTCGCCGACCAGCCCACGATTGCCAACGGCTCTTCGGGGCGAGGCCTGACCGAAGGGGTAACAGGAAGATCGGGCCGGTACTCGCTCACCACCAGGTGGCCATTTGTGCCGCCAAACCCGAAACCGGAAACCGCTGCGGCACGTGCCCTGTCCGCTTCGCGCGGCCAGTCGACCGCCTGCTTCGGGATGGTGAGACCGGTCGTCTCCAGTTCGAACTCGCGGGGCGCATCCGAAAAGCGATGCTGCGGCGGAATACTGTCGTGCTGCAATCCCAGCAATACCTGAATCAGCGACACCACGCCCGCAGCCCAGCCTGTGTGGCCAACCAGCGATTTATTCGAGGTCAGCTGGACTGGCCGGTGCTGCCCGATCATTTCCCTCAAACTCTGGAACTCGGCCAGATCGCCCGCTGGCGTTCCGGTGGCATGCGCTACAACCCAGTCGATCTGCTCCTTTGCTGCGCCAGGCTGTTCATAGGCGCGACGGATTGCGATACCTTGACCGGCGGAGTTCGGCGCGTAGATCGCCTTGCCCTTGCCATCTGAAGACGAGCCAAAAGCCTTGAGTATCCCTAGCACACGGTCACCATCGGCGAGAGCACGCTTCAGGCGTTTCAGGATCACGACGCCGGCGCCATCGGCAAACAGTACGCCGTCGCACGCTTGATCAAGCGGCCGGACTTCGCCGCTGCGCGACAATCCGTGCAGTTTCGAGAACAGGATCGAGCCGCGAGGCCCCAGAGCGAACGCCCCGCCGCAAGCGACAAGGTCGTGTTTGCCGAGTAGCAGCCCTTTGATACCGAGATCGACCGAGTACAACGACGATGAACACGCGGTATCGACCATCATGTATTCGGCGTCGTCGGGAAGTATTCCCTTCATTGCATCGAGTCCGACCCGATGAGGGAAAAATTCCGGGAGACCACCGGCCCCGCGTGCATAGCGTGCCGTCAGTACCGCATCGACATGCGACAGACACGCGTCGCGTTCCTCCGGCGAGACGCCGGACTCGTCAAGTACGCCGCGAAGACGTGCCCGTGTAGCCGCGAGCACCATCCCTTCTTCAAGATGCTGACTGCCGTCCGCGGTGTAGCCGACCAGAAACGAAGTGCGATCGCTGTTGCGTATCCGGACGCCATCAAGCGCTTGAAGCAAGGAGTGGCGCAGCCATAGCGTAGTGAGTTCCCGCTGCTCCACGCCTGCGTCCATTTCGGACTGCAGACGCGGCACCGCCTTGAAACTGTCGATGAACACTGAACGGGACTGGTAACTTTTGTCTTCGGCCGATGGATCCGCCGAATAGAAGGACCGATAGTCCCAACGGTCTGGAGGCACGTTGCCAAACAGTTCCGGCCCTTCGAGGAGTGCCCTCCAGAATGCCTGAGGACTATTGGCACCCGGAAGCGCCAACCCCATGCCCACGACCGCAACTTCGTCGCCCTCCGCGTCGTCCGCCACCAACGTGAGACCGCCGCGCGGCGACATCTGCGAAACCGCGGGCGCGGGCGGTGCCGTCGCCTGCGCGGCCCACTCGACGCGAGGAGAAAGCCCTTCGCTACATAGCGATAGTCCACCGTCAGCCACCACCACCTGACCCGTCACCCAGCGCGCCGAATCCGATGCCAGAAACACCACCACATCGGCCAGGTCTTCGGCGCAAGCCAGCCGCTTCAACGGTGTGGCCGCAATGCTTGATCGCCGGGTATTCTCGTGGTCCGGAAACTGCATAGCCACGTCGCCGTCGATCAACGTTGACGAGGCGCTATTAACCCGTACATTGTCCGACGCATATTCGACCGCCAGATAACGGGTCAGCGACTCCAGCGCGGCTTTCGCCGTCCCTACCACCAGATAGTTGGCTGGCACCAGCGTCGAACCCACCGAAGACACATTCACGATGGCTCCGCCACCCGAACGTGCCATCAGAGCCGCCGCGCGTCGTGCGCACCAGAACGCTCCCTTCAGATTGGTATCCAGCGCACGATCGAAATGTTCGGCAGCGATATCGTCCACGCCGAGCAGTGCACCGGATGCCGCGTTATTGATCAGAATATCTAGCCGACCATACTTTGCTTCGATCTCATCGAACATCCGGTCGACCTGAGCTTGCTGGGCCACCGATGCCCGAATCACGTCGACGGTGGCGCCAAGGGCTCGCAGCTCCGCCGCCGTCTCCCTGGACGCATCCAGCGAGTGGAAAAAATTCACAATGACATGGGCGCCCTGCTCAGCAAAACGCCGGCAGATTGTCTTACCGACATTTTTCGCCCCACCCGTCACCAGAACCAGCTTACCCTTCAGATTGAAGCTCGACATAGCATGCCTATCCAGAACCACCATGAAAAATACCGCTGCATAGCGCCGGTGGCCTGGCGGCCACTCCTCGCCTGAGATCTTCTGTCCTAATTGCCGGCCATAGTTGCCGCGCCTTGATGCGCGTAGACAAAGTCCACGATCTGTCCCATCGACTTGAAGTCGCCAGAGCGGAAACTGGCAGGCAACGGCGGCAACCGGTATAGCTTGCTAATGCGCTGGATAATTTCGGTTTGCTTGACGGAATCTATTCCGAGTTCGGCCTCAAGCTCGACCTCTTCCGTAAAGACTTCAATGGGGTATTCCATCGCTTCGGCGTAAATAGCGACGAGCTCATCAAATAACTGATTGCGTGGAATTACGACAGACTCGTTCGATGCACTTGACAATACGTTAGGAGTCGCGCCAGAAGCGACAGGCGAACCGTGGATCGTTGCCTGATCCGCCTTCGTATCCACTAATCGCACCGGTTGCGATACCTGTTTTTCCCGCTGATTATTCAGTTGAACGAATTGTTCGAACTGCAGCTTGATTTGAGCCGTGATAGCAGCACCGCTATCGCGCCAGAATACCTCAAAATCAGGCTGAATCATTTCGGCCTTAACGTTGACGTTCACAGTATTAATCTCCTTGAAATATTGAGTGATTTTTCTGATATTGCCCGGCTCGTCAGCTGCGTTCACGACACCCGGAAAAGTCTTGACTGTCCCCGGTCCAGTGATACGGATGACGATTTTGCTGAGCGCATCGAGCGCACCACATTCGACATAGACGCCAACGCCTTCGGATTGCAGGAAACGAATGCCATCGTGAAATTTGACGGGCATTGTTAAATGCCGAGCCAGGCAGTCCCCAAAATTGTCTGAGTTCCGGTAATACCGCCCCAGAATTGGCGAGTAGACAGCACGCTCCAGCAATCTGGGCGAGCAGGATTTCACTCGGCAGGAGAAAGCATTGGCCGCTTGGGCAAGACTGGTATGGTGAAAGGCGTACGGCGACTTCAACCGCTGGGCCGCGATGCCGTCCTTGCCACAATGAACGACGAATGCCGCCACATTGTCGGCGTGCCCCGAAACCACCGTCTGGGAGCGGTGATTCTCAACGGCGATTTGAATCCGGGCGTCCTCCTCGTCATCGCGATCGAGATAAAAATCTGCCAGCCGTGCACGCACGGACTCCCTTCCGGCCGACACCGCCGCCATACATCCGTGATGCGGCGCGGCCGCGGCCAGCGATTCGATGCGGTCACAAACAATCTCGGCGCCCTGCTCAACAGAGAAAACGCCGGCACATACCAATGCTGCAATTTCACCAAAACTGTGCCCCACCAGCACCTCTGGGCTGATACCCTCCGCACGGAGAATTTCAAAGTTGGAAACTGAAATGGTGTAAATGGCTAGCTGAAAAATATCAGGAGCGTCTTGCAGAATTTTTTCCGTTTGGCCATCCCCGCTCCAGATTATCTCCAGCAGCGAGCGGGCGAGCCGACGCTGCGCCACCCCCTCAACGGTATTCAAGATTTGCTCAACGCCGCGATATGACAGCCTTGTAGCGCGCAAAGCCCGGACATAAAACGCGCCCTGCCCTGGGAATAGGAATGCGATCTGACTCATACAGAAAGGCTCTTGGTCATTCGGCACGATCGTGCGCCAGTTATCATCACGTGGATTTTTATCTGACTTAAAAAATTCGATTGGGGCCGGGCTACAGTTATCCTTTGAATTTCGGAGCTTTAAACAATTCCGGTGGATGAACCATTTCCGTCTTTTAATCGCGAATTCAAGTTGACCTTTCATCCAGGAATATCTGGAAGGTGGCACCAGAACGCCCCGGCATATCCGGATTGAATTCGTCCATGCCGGAGCGTTGCTTCCAGAGTCGCGAGAATGCTGCGACTGCTGGTTACTGCCATTACGTCAGATTAGTAATGTTGGCCGCCGATCAGCGAATTGCCCACATTTACGAATGCGGTCGTCAACGTTTCGCCAAGACTGTACGCAGCGCTGCCCAGCGGAGCAAACAACCCACCAGTCAGAGCGTTGCCGATGGTTTCTCCAGCGGTGCCGACTGCTTCACTAACATTTCCAAGAGCATCGAAAATACTTCCGCCGCCATAATAGGCGCCAGAGACCAGAGCGACTTCCTGTTGATTAAGTTCTTTCATAGAGATTCTCCGATAAATGCCAGATGGCCCATCTGGCTGGGTACCAATTTGCCACGCGTCAACGCATTGCAAATCAATTCAGAACATCGTCCGCTATCCTATGCATTTCAAAATGATTGCACCTAACCCGCCACGAAGTTCATTGGACGACGTTGCAACATGTGCAAACTATGCGCCAGCAGCGTTCAAAATTCCGACTAATATATTCAATAATTCGATATAATAAAGTTCGCTGGATTACTTAACGAGGCTTCGCTATTCATGCAGTTTGTCTTAAAGATTTATGCTGTGACGTAGGCCGGTTCGTTCAAACAGAATGAATACAAGACGACAGCGTTGCGAGTGCCCAAGAAGTCTGATATCCCTCGCTCCTTGGCGCTCAGTAATATTGCAAGAGAAAAATTGTATCTGTCATCGTCGTGAGGCGTAGTGACAATGCCAATGCGAATTGGCACGGCAAAACGTATGCGAATTTTCGGTAATCGCTGTCTTTTGATTCTGCCAGGTACCCCGCCGCGCGGATTGGCCTAGGCAGGCTGGCA
>NZ_BBJF01000031.1 GCF_000739735.1 Paraburkholderia ginsengisoli NBRC 100965
GCCATCAAAACCAGTTCGACAGCACCGTCCCGTTCGTTGCCTGACACAACGATGTATTGCTGGACCAGATATCTCCTGGTCCAGCAATACATCTATCCAACCACGACGCGATTGCGGCCGGATTTTTTTGCTCTATAGAGCGCACGGTCCGCGCGCTTTATCAACGCGTCAACGTCGACCTCGCCTGCTTCACGTGTGACCACGCCGATACTAACCGTGAATGGAATTGGCTTGAGACGCCACATATGCACGAAGTCCTGTCGTTCGTAGCGCTGCCGTAGTTCGTCCGCGATCATATACGCAAGATTCGCGTCCGCGCCCGGCAGGGCCGCGACAAACTCCTCGCCTCCCCAGCGGGCGAACAGACTCGCCCCATCCGTCATCGACGCCCCGACCTTCGCGAGCATGCGCAAAACCTCATCGCCGGCATCGTGCCCGTGTTGATCGTTGATCTCCTTAAACAAATCAATGTCGAGAATGAACACTGACAGATCGTCACTGGTACCAAGCACTTTCTCTATGAATTCCAGAAACTCGCGGCGATTCGGCAGACCTGTCAGCGCGTCAGTCGCGGCTTGGCTTTTTAGCAGTTCCATTAGCCGGGCGCGATCGGTGATGTCGCGTACGATTGCCATGAATTCGGTCCCACCTTCCAAGTCGATTTTGGAGACCGCGATTTCGACTGGTATTACCGAACCGTCGCGATGTTGCGCGTACACACTGTTGCTCTCGTCCATGCGCGGTGGGGTCGCCTGTCGCAGGCTCGGCTGATACGAGTCCGCGAACTGCTGTACTCTCCGTGGATGGTCCGCGCGAAACTTCTCGGGCAACAGGGTTACGATTGGCCGCCCGAGCACCTCGGCTGACGAATAGCCAAAGAGGTTCTCCGCCGCGCGATTGAACAGCGTGATGTTGTGCTGATGGTCCATTGTCACGATCGCGTCGTAGGCCAAGTCGACCAAGGCGCGATAACGCGATGCATTATTTTCCAGTCCCCGTGTCAGATTCATCTTCGCAGCTATGTCGAAACCGGTCACAAGAATCTCACGCACGCTAGCGCGGCCGCTTGTATGCCTGATCGGTTTAAGCGAAAGGCGCCACCACTGTCTGCCTTCGCGGAAGTCGTAAGTCTGCTCCGGCCCCTGCGGTCGGCCGGACGCAAAGTACGCGAGCAGCTTCTCGCGAAACTCGCGCGGCGCGAAATCCGTAATCAGCGCGTCGAATGAAATGGGAAAACTCTGGATATCTGCGCCCGCGCTGCCTGTCAACTGGAAGAATTGGTTGTTGCAGGCGGTGACGACGAGATTCTCGTTCTCATCGAGCCCGATCATGGCAACGCATATGGCGATGTCATCCATAACCTAGTTCGGTTCCTTGGACCAATTAGACAAAGTCTCACCTTGCAAAAGGCTTTATTCAGTACCACTTTTTGTATCGCGTGAAGTAATTGTCACACAACGCCCGTTTTGGCCAAAGATGCGACGCGCACCATGGAGGGCCGAGCGGCCGCTTACGGGGCGAAAGGGTCGCACAAATGTCCACGTGGCAGTCTCCGCGAATGGCGCTTGTTGGCCGGCTAGCGCCTGTCGCTCCGCCTGTGAACCCTCACGCACATCGACGTGCATTCGGCGACCTTGCCGCAAAACGCAGCCCTGTCACTGACGCGTCCTTTACTGTGACTTCAGTTCCGTCAGCAACATCTTGAGCGCGCCGGCGTCGCCACGGCCCAGCGCATCGCGCGCGCTGGCATAGCTGTGCTCAGCCCGGATAAAAAATTCTGTCGGACTCGCGAGGGTCGGGATCCGGCCGAACGCCGCAAGCAGCGCGGTGAGTACCGACTTCAGGTACGCCTCGAGGTTTGCGCACAACAGCGCAATGTTGATCATGCGGCCTGCGCTGTGCACGATGTCGCACCGGGCGCGCCAGATTCGCTGCAGATGCCAGCGCAGCCCCTGTTCGACCCGACCGAGAAACGTCTTCATGTCGGCCGGCGAGGCGAGAAATCCCATGAACTGGTCAAAACGCATCTGCGTGAGCGGCAGATCCCGCAGACGGTCATTGATCGTCTGGCGGTGCGCCGGATGGGCGAGGACCGTGTAGAGTTGCGCGAAATCCAGTTCCTTGAGCGCAACCGGTCGGCCGTCGGCTGGATTAACGAGTTCGATCGACTGCTCCAGCAGGACCTCGCGATAGGCGCTCAGGTGGTTGGCGATCGAGACGCCCATCAGCACGGGCGTCAGGCTCGACTCCACCGCCCCGCCGATCGAGCCTGTGCCGCCCGCACCCTTCGCCAGTTGCTCCAGCCCGGTCCACCAGTTGACCAGCTTGTTCTCGAAGTTGGTCGTATCCGCGCCCGTGCGGTACAGGCGAAACGCAGAGAGGACCCGTTCACGACCTTCCTGCGAGAACCGTTCGCCGGTCACGAGGCGGCTGACGTTGCCCGCGAAGCGGTGCAGCTCCTCGCCACTGACGGCCGCGCGCGGGTTGGGCACCACCTTCGGGATGGGCAGCACCCGCCAGTATCCTCCGGCCGAGCGGCACGCCGCGAAGTCATCCCCGACGCTGATGTTCGCGTGGTCGTATTCGAAGCGAACGAGATCGAGCACCCGGTTGATCTGCTCGTGCAGCAGCTGCCCGGCCGCCCGCATGTCCACCGCTTCGATCTCGCCCGTGGCGTAGAGCCTTCGCGGGCGTTCATTCATGTTGCGCAGGCCGGCCACCTCGCCCGGGAGCTGTCGCACAAAGCGGATGTCGCCGATGTGATCGGGGAAGGCCGCGACATCGGTGATGCCATCAACGGCGAAATAGGCTCGCCACGAGGTGATCGGCGACATGACGATCCGGCGCAGCAGGTCGAAGCGCTGCGCAAACACGTAGGGCTTGGTCGACGCCTTCACGGGGACCAGCACCTGGCGGTACAGCGCGAAGAGTCCTTCGAGACTCTGGCCCCGGGCCAGCAGATAGCTGAGCAGCGCACCGCATAGCGAGCGGATCCCGTTGAACTGCTCCGGTTCGCCGCGCGCGTCCGGTTCCAGCAGTGCCGCGTGCAGGCCGTCGAACAGCTCGTCAAGGTAGTGCGCGGACAGCAGTGCAATGTACTCGCGCAGATGCGAATCCAGCAGTGCGGCCAGCCTGTCTGCCGCGCCCTTCTCGGCGCTCTGGCCATACACCTTCTCAAGCAGCACATGTATGACCTTCGTAGGGACGGCAAAACGCTCGCGCTGCAGCACCGCCTCCGTGCCCAGGATCCCGATCGCTTCCCGGCCGATCATCGCGCGGTCCTCGGCTTTCGCATGGGCATAGCTGCTGACACGCATCAGTTCTTCAAGGATGTTCAGCGCGTGCATCACCCGGACGCGGTGCGAATCGAGCGAATAGGCGTGCGTCATGTTGAACCAGACGGTCACGAACACATGCTGTTGACGGGTAAGCGGAAAGTTGGCCAGTCTGGTATCGTGTTTCATCGCGTCAGTTTTTGGATGCGTCGTTTTTCGACGTGATTTCGGGCGCTACGTTTTCGTGCGCTGTTTTCCGGTCAACTTTTTGCAACGGTTTTCTGTTGACCGCGGAACTTCGGCCGCCTATAGTACGTCCCATTCGCAGGTGCTACACAAGTCCGTCACGTTTCCGGCGGCACGGTTACTACAGGGGTCAGAGGTGCGGGTCTGGGCGGTGTCCCGCTGCATTTTCTGTTCCCCCACTCCTTCCAAAGGGCTCGCCACTGGCGGGCCCTTTGCGTTGGTGCTGTCCCTTCCCCTGCCTGCCGGGATCAAACGGCCCCTGCGATGCCGGCCAGCGTCACGACGCGTTCACCGCATCCTTGAAGGCCTTGCCGGCCGTGAACCTGACGGTTTTCGCGGCGGCGATCTGCATTTCGGCGCCCGTCGACGGATTGCGGCCCACCCGTGCCGCGCGCGCTCCCGTCGAGAATGACCCGAATCCGATCAGCTGGACCGTGTCGCCGCGCGTCACGGCGCGGGTGACCACCTCGAGGATCGCGTCGATGGCAGCGCCGGTGGCTGCCTTGGTGTCGCCCGTGCTGGCCGCGACTGCGTCAATCAGGTCCTGCTTGTTCATGGACTGCCCGTTCGTGGATTGAAACCCGCACCCTACCGCATCCCCCACCTTCCAGGCAAATCCCGGCGGACCTGAGCGCGGCGAGCACGTGTCTGTCCGCCCTCCCAGGTTCTACGCCAATCGAAAAATTCACCCTTTTCCAGCCGGCGGCAAAATCACCACATCTGATAACTGGAGTCCTCACGAACCGGCCATGACGCAAACGGTGGGCGGCGGCAGGAATCCGCGCGCCAACCCGATGGGCAGCGGACGCGCCAGCGTACCCAGCGCTCAGCGGCTCCCGGTCGATCGGG
Source organism: Paraburkholderia ginsengisoli NBRC 100965 (assembly GCF_000739735.1). GTDB lineage: Bacteria > Pseudomonadota > Gammaproteobacteria > Burkholderiales > Burkholderiaceae > Paraburkholderia > Paraburkholderia ginsengisoli. The sequence goes on from NZ_BBJF01000031.1 coordinate 4,371, forward strand.
CCGACAGGGTGCGCCGGTACTGATCGACCTCGAGCAGCAAATGGTCAATCCGCTCGCGCAACTGGCCATTCTGCGCGCGCAGCGCGTCCGCCTCCCTGCTTGCCTGCAGCCGCACCGCATCGTTCTGCATCTTGAGAAACCGCTCGGTACCGGCCAGCTGCGCGGCCGTCTGGGCGAGGGTTGTCGCGCCCACGCCGGCGCGTTCGATTGACGCATGCAGATCAACGAGCAGCCGGTTCACGTGTTCACCGGCCAGATCCCGCGCCGCATGCGCTTCACCGAGTTCGCGGTGCAGTTGCGCGTTCTCCTGCTCAAGTCGCCGGATCCGCGCATGGGCATCCTCCAGCGCCGCCTGAAGCAGGCCCTGCTGGCGGGCGTCGCCCACCCCGCCCGCATCGTGCGCAGTGACCGCCCCGTGATCCGTGGCCGGCTCATGCTGTGACGCATACAAAGGCGCGAGCGCCTCGCGCACCACGGGGGCGAGTGCCTGTCGCATCAGTTCGAGATCGACCAGCCGGCTGTCCCCCCTGCCCGGCGGCGACATCGGCGCGAGCGCCTGCGCGCGCTGGATCGCGCGCTGCACCGTCGGGGCACTCGGATGGCGCTGGACACCGACCTGCGGCGCGACATCGCGCAGCAGCCGGCTGTAGGTGGTCGCGCCAAACACGCGGCCGGTAATCGCCCGGACTTCCGCGATCAGTCCATCCAGAAAGCGCCCGTTGTCGAGCGGGAAATCCCGGTCGGTCGCCGCGATGCCCTTCATGATCGCGAGCAGCTGCGCATCGCTCCATGCAATCCGGGGTCGGCCCATGTTTCAGCTCCTTCGCGTGCGTCAGAAAAGATCGCCCTGCCGCGGATCGCGTGCAGGCGGCTTCGAGGCCTTCGCCGGTCGCGCCGGGCGCCGTCGTTGCGCGACGCGGCGCAGGTGAGCCACGAGTCGCACCACCGTGCCGTCGACCATCATGCTCAGCCTGAAGTGAGCGGCTTCAGCCGGCGCACCGGCGCCCCGGCTGTGCACCAGGGCGCGCAGCGACGGACCAAGCGAATGCCGGCGGGCGCGCGCGAGCAGCTGTGCGCGGCTCATGCCGGGCCAGCAGTCGGCCACGAGGCGTTTGACGGGATCCGGCAGGGCATCCGGCGCGAGGTCCCGGGCAGGGCCAGCGCGATCAGTTCGAACGTGTCAGCCATGGATGCCCCGCCGTGCCTTTACTGCGGTCATCGCCCGGGCTCGCCCGTCATGTCTCGCCTTCATCTGCCCGTCCATCCGCCTGCCCGCTCCGTGTGGTCCTTATGATGCTGCCGATTCTGCCCTAGCAGGCGTCATTTTTACAACGATATTTATTACCGCGTTTTCATCTACGAGACATTACCGCCATAATGTCCAACAGTTTAGAATGGCGCTCATCCAGCTCCTCATCCCAAAAAAGTGCCCGCAACATGGACGACACACCCGACAAGCTGCGCCGCAACGTCGTCATACTGGCTGCCGCGATTCTCGCGATCTCGCTGTTCGACCTGTCGTTCAGGACGAACGGTACCCTGCTCGGCCTCACCGAGGTCAGCAACGTCAATGCGTTCAGGGTGTGGCTCGCGCTCACGGCGACGCTCGTCTATAGGTTCCTGCGCTGGCGCTACGCGGTCGACACGGAAAAGAAACTGCTCGACATAAAGGTGCTGTTCGACGGCCTGAGGGCGCGGGCTATCAAGGAAAGGATTGCGTCGCAGGTTTGCGCAAGGCTGATGGACGGTCGCAGCGTCACGGTCCTGGAGGAGCCCGACGGATGGCTGGACAACTGCCTGACGGACAGGCTCCTGTGGCGTGGACGCCCGACGTACGTCCACCCCGACATTGGCCTTCGGAAGTTTGAGGCCGAGCCGTCGTTGGCCGGCGCGACTGGCATCGCCCGGCTCATCCAGTGGCCGGATGGTCAGCATTACGGTTGCAGCGGCGCAAACATGCTGACTTCGTCACTCGACGGTCACTCGCGCGCCGTCGTCCTGATCGCCAGCGTCTGGCTCCCGGCTCGCGGGTCCCGCCTCGGCATGGCTAACGCCGTGCCGTTGGTGCTGTCGGGGCTCGCGCTGGCGGTCTGCCTGTTCGAACTGGCGTTCTTTTTCCCCATCTAGGACGGTATGAACACCCTGCCCGTCGAACCCACCCATCCCGGAGTTCCGTCGAACCGGCTGGCCAGTCCGATCCTGCCGCCCGGGTTGACTGACGAGGCGATTGTCGGCCGCTGGCTCAAGGCTAAAGCGACGGGCCGCGGGCGCCTCGCGGCCACCACGCTCGCGCAGTACCGGATCGAGGCCGAGCGGCTGTTCTGGTATGCGCGGCAGGTCAGCGTGCCGATCTCGGGGTGGACGCTGGACGAGTTCACCGCCTACATCGGCTTCTTGCAGGCGCCCGCGCCATGGGCGATCCGCGCGCGCGGCGTGCGCCGGGGTTCGCCCGACTGGCGGCCCTTCCTGGGGCCGTTGTCGGACCGCTCGGCCGGCCAGACGCAGAAAATCGTCACCGGTCTGTTCGAGTGGCTGCGCGACGTCGGCTACCTGCAACTGAATCCGGCGGTGGGCCTGCCAACCGTGGGCCGTCGCGAGCCGGAAAAGCAGGCCCGTTTCCTGTCAGTCGACGACTGTGTGCTGCTACGGGAGACCATCGCGGCCCGGGCCGATCATTCGCAGGAAGCCCGTCTGCGCAAGGCGCGCGACCTGTTTCTCGTGGACCTGTTCGAACGGACGGGCATCCGCACCAGCGAGGCCGTGCATTGCGCGATGGGTCATGTGCGCATCGAGCCGGTCCCGGAAGCGCTGCGGCGCGAGTTTCCGGGCGCCCCGCCGTTCCAGTGGATGTTGCGCATCGAGCGCGGCAAGGGCGGCAAGGCCCGCTGGGTGCCATGCGATGAACTTGCCCTGTCACTGCAGGCCTACCGGCTCGCCTTCGGGCTGCCGCCGGTGCCGGCGCAAGACGACACCCTGCCGTTGCTGCTGTCGGTGCGGCGCTCGAAGTGGGGTCAATGGAAAGGCGTCCGGAGCCGCACCGCAGTTTGGCACCTTATGACCGGCCTGTGTCGCGAGAGCGCGGCGTACGCGCGCAAGCGCGGCCGCGCGGCCGACGCCAAGCGCCTTGACCAGGCGTCGACCCATTGGCTGCGACACACGTATGCGAAAGGCCTCGCCGAAGGCATGAAAAACGGCCTCGATACGCGCTCCGCGCTCGACAATATGGGGCACGCCGACGCGCGGACCTTCAACCAATACGTCGACGACGAGCCACTGAAGCGCGCGCTGGCGACGCACCTAGCTCGCGCTCGCGCAGCACGGTAACGCCGGCATCTCGGATTAGTCGCGCCACCGTGCCATCAAGGCCTTCTCGTCAAGTCGATTCGTGCGGCGGGCACTGCTGAGATGTAGGCATTTGAGAAGACCACTCACCACTACTGCGTCGCAAATCGCCGCTTAGCCGTCGCGACACCATAATTGACACAGATCCCTCGCTGGTCATGAGCTGGCACGCGATCTGTTAAGCGGCGAACTACGTGGCTCCCGCCGGATAATGGCATCAACCATATTCGGAAACGGCACAGATAGGTGATCGGAGCAGAAGCCTGCCTAGCGTGCATCCTGGTGACGATGCAGACGGCATGAAGTAGGGAAGCACAATCGCGATGCTCGCGAGAACCAAGAAATAGATTCTGCTGCCACCCGTGGGTTCAAGCCTGTCCAGCCGGTAAGATGGGTGTGGATATGCGAGATGCGATGGGGGAGAGCGACTTTGCGTCTTCCCTGCAACCTTCAAGACGGGTGACAAAAGCGTCCTAATTAGGACACTTTTTCTGCGAGTTACGCGACTGCCCGCGGGTGCAGCAGAAAGCGTCCTAATTAGGACACTTTTCTCGGCGCTAGGGTGCGAGTCACGGAGGGGCACTTTCCAGATGTTCGCGACCAGCCGCAAGCCCGCGCACACCGTCCATGATTCGTCATAAAAAACCCGCCAGCGGCGGGTTTCGAGACTGTCACTCGGAACGAATGGAGAACATCTTTCCTATATGTTCCCGAAGCTCGCTTTCCTGCTCCTCGGTCACTACACCTGCCTTGAATTTGAATGTCAACCCTTTGACGTCTTTGGTGATGCTACCGGCTTGAATCTTCCCTGAAAAAATCTTCAAGATGCTTCGTCCACCCGCATCAGCGGTCGACAGGCCACGTGAGACTTGCGCGGTGATAGACGCGGCTACCTTAGTCTGGACGAGGTCACCGGATACAACGAGGGGCCACAAGTCCCTAACAGCTTTCAGTCCGGCGTCTCCTGTCTTCTTTAACACGTTGACGATGTCTTGAGCCGAGTTCGCTGCCAGCAACCCCGGATTCAGGTCAAGGTCACGCTTGATGAAGTCCGGTAAATCGTCGAAGGCCAAGAGCCGGTAAAGGTCAGCGCGCGTCACGCCCATTACTTCGGCAAGTCGGGTCCGCTTCGGGAACTCCGTCTCCGCACGACGAACCGCAATCGCAATCTCATAGTCTGTCAGGTCGTCGCGAGTGACGTTTTCCATCAACGCCAAGGCCGCCATGTCCTGGTCAGTGCATTCAATAACAACCGCCCGGATATTTTCGAGATTGAGCAGCTTATGCGCACGCCAGCGCCGCTCCCCTGCAACCAGCTGGAAGGTGTCGCCGACACGGCGAACTGTAACTGCCTGCAGCAAGCCGACCTCCGAAATCGCTCTAGCCAATTCGGACAGCTTCGCTTCATTGAATTGGCGGCGGGGCTGCCACGGATTAGGAACGATGAGACCGATATCAATCGCTGTCGCCAGCCCTTTCGACTCAAGCTCCTGAATCCGTAACTGGGCCGCAGCCAAGGCACTCGTGATGCCCGGCATAGTTTGTGGACCGCGGGCGCCCTTTTCCTTTTTGCTTTCGCCCTTAAAATCCGCAGGCGTCGGCAGGTTGGCCGTCTTGGCCATTAGCTGTTCTCGGATATTGCTCATGCTGCCGACTCCTTCCATGATTTGACAAACATGTCGTCCAGCCATTTAGCGTATTGAATCATCGGCTGCTTGACGCGCTGCAAGGACCTTGCCGTCGAATGAGTGCTGACTACATCCAGTGCCGTCGAGAACGAAAGTGCGCCGCCACTCATAACCGAGCTCGCCGGAATTTCAAAAGGGTCGAGCCATCGGCCGTAAGCACTTTGTGCCCATTGCCGTACTACCGGTGCCGAGGACGTCTTCCCGTAGTCCACTTTGGATAGCAGGATCGATATGCACTCGTACACCTTATTCTCTTCGTAGGGGAGGAAGTCTCCTGCAACGTCTGAGAACAAGCGCCAGAACGCGAGCGAGCTGATGAAGTCGAGGTTTTCAGGGATCATTGGCATGATGAGCGCGTCGGCCGCGAGGAGCGCGTTCAGATTCATGTACGACAGCGAGGGCGAGGTGTCTATCAGGATGTAATCATATTGCGTCCTGAGCGGCTCCAACCCTTGGCGCAAGACCGCCCAGAAGCGATACCCCTGAATCGTCTTCTGACGTGCGGGCAGCAGGAACTCAGCGCCATACAGGAACGTGTGACCTGGAATTATGTCGAGACCGTCCCAGTAAGTAGACTGAACCTTGGCGGCAAGGCCCCCCTCTACGTTCTGATCGTAGATATACGGCAGGACCGTATCTTCTCCCGAGACTTCCTTTTCTGCGTAGAGACCGCAAAGCTCCGATGCAGAAGCTTGCGGATCGAGGTCGATAAGAAGAACCCGTCGACCAAGGAGAGTCAACGCCTGTGCAAGGCAGACCGTCGTAGTAGTCTTCGCTGATCCGCCCTTGAGCTGAGCGGTGGTCAGAACTTTGCCCTTGAACTCGCCGTCATTGTCGCTAAGCCGGGTCTGGTAGATGTCCGAGGCCATTTTTACCCACATGCGCACCTCAGGTAGTGTGAAGGTGCGGCTGCGGCCGTTGCCGTTCAGTGTTCCTGTCGGCAGCCCCGAGTCACCCTTCGTCACCAAATACTGAATCTGCTGCCGGGTGAGATTGCACATTTCGGCCAGCTCGCTAATAGTGAAGAAGGGGGCAACTTTGCGCGGCCGCGGTGCAAGAATCTGCTCGCGAAGGTTGTCCGCGAAAGGTTCGAGCCCCTCAGCAAAGTCCGCCACTTCCCGAAGCGTGACCTTCCTGTCTTCCATCGGTAGGGTACCTACGTTAGCCATTCTGCGCTTTCTCCGTGTTTTGACGTTGAAGCGCAGAATACACGAATACGCGTAAACAAGCTTGTATTAAGGCTAGCCTGCATACCTAACCGAGGGAAATAGGCCTAAATTGATGTTTGTTGAGTGTTTGCCGGGTGAATGGTCGGTCCGCGCGCGGCAGCACATTCTCGAATGCATAAACGCTTGTCGCTCAACTAACCATTTTGTGCCCTGGCACAAAAACCGTCCCGAGGGTGCTTTTTGTGCGAACGGTGTTCCTCAGAAATTTCCACGCATTTTCAATAGGTTAGATACTCACAACAACCCGTGACGTGCGCTGATTTACGATTTTCAAGACAGTTGGTTTGTTTGGTTTTTGTAACCATAAACCCACCTGCATACAAGCAGACAACAAAAAACCTTTGCAAATCAACGGTTAGACCTGTGGATAGGGACGGTTTTTGTGAAATGCAGGACGGTTTTTGTGCGCGCAGGAGCGCAAATTGGGCAGCATCCGGTGGAAATTGTGAAAAGGGGGGTGGAAGTTGTGATGCACAGGCAGGGCACGGGGTGCTTTTTGTGCAGAGTGGCCCTTGGCGAACAGGGGTGGTTTTTGTGTTGACACACTTTGTTCGACTGATAGAGTGCCGAGGATTAGAGAACTGAACGAATGGAAAACCAAACCCTAACCGTCACGCCGCATCAGCTCGCCTTGGACATCTACGACGACATGTCCGCACAAGGCGCGGCCATCTGCGAGTCGACGAGGGACATTGGCTTCCTGAGAAACAATATTTTCACCCGGGTGGGTGGATTAGGCATTGCCGCCCGCCGCGTGCTGGATGCTGCGTACTTCATCGTTGCAACCAAGGCGCCGGATGAGCTGTTGGACGACAGGGTCTACACCTTCACAGCCGACTTGAACTATTTCAAATGGCTGATGCGCTACGACAGCCGAAATCACAGCCACCTCATTGCGCAGATGAGCACGGCTGCCAAGGCGCGCGTGGAAGTCATGACGGCGCCGTCCATAGAGGAGATAACCGAGAAAGATTCATGGGGGACCATCAGTCTTCTTGGCGACTGTTACATCGAACGCGGTGTAGTTTACATCTTGCTCTCCGGACGGGTCATCAAGTACGTCATTAGCCCTTACAAAGCACATTGGCTGAGCCTACGCGCGTCCACTGCTTTCTCTCTCTCCCTTTCGCGCGCCATCTACGACCGGCTTATTCCGTGCGAGGGGCACGGAGTGACGGAATGGTTTGCCTTCAAGGACGTCTTGGAGTGGCCGGGCAAGGTCGGCGAGTCGCGCAAGGAGGTCAAGGAATTCAAAAAGCGATTCCTCGAGCCCGCTATCGAACAGCTCAATGACCTCTCCGATTTCGATGTGAGCTGGGAACCCAACGCCGCGCGCATTGCTCCAGAGCAACTGAAAATCCGCTTCAGATTTACGAAGAAGCAGGGGGCCGACGCAGCACGTGCTGGCATCCAAGATTCGATGTACCTGGTCCTTCACAATGAATTTGCCTTCGACACGCCCGAATTCGAGCGACTCGCGAAGAATCGGGAAGTCTGGACTGACGAGCGCCTCGAACAGGCAATCGAATACACCCGGTTCAAGCTTAACGAAGGGAAGGTCACGGTCAGTCCAAAGGGCTATCTGTTTAAGGCTCTTGAAGGAAACTACCGCATCGGCGAAGCGGACCGAAGGATGGCGTCCATCAAGGCCAGGCAGATCGAGGACAACACAAAGGAAAGCCACAGCCGGGACGCCGTGCAAGCAAAGATAGAAGCCAACATCCAAGCCCAGAATGAGGCCGCCAAGGCCAAGATGAGCGAAGAAATCAAGGTCGGTCGACAGTTCTTCGAGTCCACTGATAGCTTGGCGCAAAAGGAGCTTTGCAACTCCTTTGTTAGTCAACTCATTCCGCAGCGCCTCATTGAAAAGCAGGGCGTCTCCCGCGAGGCGCTGTGTCCCGACAACATCCTCACGGTGAATCGGGTAGTTGCAGACGCATTCTGTTCGCACGTGTTCGCGAAGATGAAGAAGGCGCGTGCACGCAACCAGTCCTGATTGCGATAACCCACCTGCCTAGCGTCCAGCTCGCCGCCGTTGTTACGGTTGGCGGCCGTCGCGCAATAGAGCGCCAAGAAACGCAAGTCATCACAGGTCGCCGATGGCCTTCCTTCTGAAGTCGGATAGGCCAATATATTCGGTCCCCACGTCTGATAACGCCCATTATCAGACAAGGCTTTAATGGGTAAAATGGCGATAAATCCCGCTACGCCGCCCTGCCAGCCGTGTTTTCCAAGGGTTTACCCTTAATCAGGAGCCTGCCCGTGATCCCCCGTGCCCGTCTCGACTCCGTCATCGAAGCCGATATTCAGGCCCTGATCGACCACGGCGTGCGCGAAAGCCGCACGCTCGACTACAAACGCGACTGGCCAGCCGACCGCGACGCGCGGATCGAGCTCGCCAAGGACGTGTGCGCGTTCGCCAATTCGCTCGGTGGCGACCTGGTGTTTGGCGTGCACGAGGACGACGGCGCGGCAGCCGCCATCGAGCCGCTGCAGCTAGTGAACCTTGATGCTGAACTGCTCACGCTGACCAACACGCTGCGCGACCTGCTCGAGCCGCGCGTGAGTGGCGGCCTGCATCCGCATCCGGTCCCGCTCGCCAGTGGTGGCCACGTGATTGTGCTGCGTGTGGCGCCGAGCCCCGGCGCGCCCCATCGCGTCACAAAGGACAACCATTTCTACGCCCGCACCGCGGTCGGCAAGGAACCCATGGATATCCACGGCATCCGCAATGCGTTCGCGTTTTCCGGCTCGCTCGCCGACCGGACGCTCGAGTTCCGCAGCGATCGCATCGCGCAACTGTCGGCCGGGCAGGGATCGCGGCCGCTTCAGGATGGGCCGGTCTTTGCCTGTCACGTTGTACCGGTCTCGGCGATCACACGGCGCGACGCGCACGCCGTCGAGACACTGCTGCAAAGCGCAACGGTGCTCCAGGGTACTGCGCCTGCAGGCGTCGACGTCGGGCAGCCAGCCGTCGATTATGACGGCGTCGTCGTATCCGGCGGCCGCGATGGCCAAGGCCGTTACTCCAGCTATGTCCAGCTGTTCCGTAACGGCTGCATCGAAGTCGCGGCCATATGTGAGGTGGATGATCGCGGTGTCCCGCCGCATCCCACGCTGTACCCATTCAGGCCGGAGCATTCGCTAGTCCGGACAGGACTGCCACGTATCCTCGAAGCCCTCGCGACACTCGAAGTCAATGCGCCTGCCTATGTATTCGTCAGCTGGCTGAACGTCCATGGTATGCGCGTCTGTATCCAGCGGCAAAACCGGCTCGAAGGCTTTCCGGCACTGCCGGAACACCTGCGTCACATCATCGGCCCGCCGGTCTACCTGGAAGATTTCGAGGGCAACCCCGCCGAGGTGCTTGCGCCGGCGCTGGATGTCTTGTGGAATGCCGTCGGCGTTGCGCACACGCAGACAGATTTTGCGGCGGCCAACTGACGGCCCACATCCGGAGAGCTGCATGCACAAGTGGATCATGAAACTGGCCGGTATCCGGCAGCACCCAGAAAAGGGGGACGCGCGGGAGGAGGTGGGCACACGGGAAACGGCCCGCCAGATCCAGCCGTGGCACCCGCCCGTCCTGATCATCGCCGCAGCGCTCGCATGGCCCGCGGCTGCCAGTCCCGTACAGGCGGCGCCGCCCGGCAGGGCAGATGTCCCGATCACCGTCCCAAACAAACCCGGCGCCGGCGTATGGGCGCTGTCGGTGACTGCGCCCACCGGGCAGAAAAACATTCTGATGGCCTCCATGCACGTTGCCGACCGGCATCTGCGGCAACCTGACCGGCGCGTCATCAGACAGGCCCGGGTGGTGGTCTACGAGCATCCCGGATTTGGCGACGGCACGGTCCCCGCCACGCCGTGGCGCAACGCGCTTGCGCCCGCCGATATCGAGGCTTTGCGCGAACATTTCACTTGCAAGCTGCCGTACCGCGACGACAAGCTGGTCGACAACGTGATCAGGTGGCACCTTGCCCAGCCCACCCCGGTTGCGGCTGAACAACTCGCCGCCGATGGGTGCGATTCGGTGGGGTATGAATCCCGCGACACGATCATCCAGCTGGCGCAGCAGCGCTACGGAATCACGCCCAAGTATCTTGAAACGGATAAGGAAGTCGTCGCACAGGAGAAGCGGGTGCCCTGGGACACCAGCGGCCGCGGCATCCACTTCGCGCTGTCGAACGATGCCGCGATCCTGCGGGCCGATGTGGTCGACGCGCTGAACGACGGCGATTACGCGAAGGTAGACAGGACCGTCCGGAACTCCCTGGCGGCCACCGGCATGGACTATGCGACGTTCTATAACCCGATGGTCCGTGAGCGCAACGCGGCCTGGATGCAGACCCTGCCGCCACTGCTCGATACTGGCGGAGCGTTCGTGCTGGTCGGCGCCGAACACCTGCCTGGCCGCGACGGCCTGATCAGGCTCCTCAGGCAGCGCGGCTATATCGTGCAGCCCGTTCAATTGCCCTCAGGGGCTGGCACCACGGCCGAGGCCTACGGCCCAGATCCGGATTAGGCGCGGAATACTACGATGGCAAATCAGCCCCAGTCCCTGACCGTCCCGCCGGCGCGTACCTACACCCGCGCCGATTTCACGGCGCTGCGCGCATTCGTCCAGCAGATCCCCCCGGCGACGATCGCGCGTCTCTACTACGACCCCGAGGTGGCACCGCACGCGGCCACGCCCGAGACGATGGCGCAGTTCCTGCGCACCATGCGTGACGAGCTGGTGCAGCTCGCGCTGCTGCACGGCTCGCCGGTGCTGGCCGATCACCTGAAAACCTCCATCCGCAAGCACGGCAGCGCGAAACTCACCGCCGTGTCGCTGCGCATGGTCGAGGACGCCTCGCGCCTGGCGGCCGCGGTGCCGGCGCCGCACCATGCCATCGGGTTCTGGTTCCGGCCGCTGGTCGCGCAACGGCTGGCGGGGGAGGGCATCATGACCCTGCAGGCGCTGGTCGACTACTGCAACACGCACGGCGGCAGCTGGTGGCGGTCGGTGCCGCGCATCGGTCCGCTGCGCGCCCGCACGCTGGTGGCCTGGCTGCGCCGGCATGAATCGAGCCTCGGTGTGCGGGTCGCGGCCGACGTCGACACACGGCCCTTCGTCCCGACCGATGAGGCGGTGGTGATCGGCGGCGACCCGGCCACGCCGCGGCTCGCGCCGTTCGAACGGATGGCGGTGCCGGCGGCGCTGTCCGGCGGCGACGGCGCCGGTGCGGTCGATGGTGTCAGGGCGCGCGGCACCAATCGCGCCGGCGCCTTCGCGTTCATCCGGGCGCCGCATGATCTGGCCGCGCTGCACGCGTACCTGCATCGCTACCGTGACCGGCCCGCGACCCTGCGCGTCTATACGCGTGAGATCGAGCGCTTCGTGCTGTGGGCGGTGATCGTGCGCGGGGTGGCGGTGTCGTCAGTCACCGTCGAGGACTGCGAAGCCTACAAGGATTTTCTGGCGCAGCCGGCACCGTCATTCACCGGTCCGAAGCGGCCGCGCATCAGCGGCCGCTGGCGGCCGTTCACCGGCACGCTGTCGGCCGACAGCCAGGCGTACGCGGTGCGCGTGCTGCGCGCCGCGTTCCGGTGGCTCGTCGAGGTGCGCTATCTGGCCGGCAATCCGTGGCACGCGGTGCACGACCCGGCGACCGTTACCCAGGAGACGCGCGTGCAGGTCGATCGCGCATTGCCGGCCACGCTCTGGAAGCAGCTACGGGACGCACTCGACCACACCTGTTCACAGGAGACCGTGGAAACCGGGGCGCGCCAGTGGCGGGCCGCCCGCGCGGCGATCCTGCTGATGGGCGACTCGGGCCTGCGACGCAGCGAGGCGGCCCTGGCCACCCGCGAGCAGCTGCAGCCGGCCGATGTCCGCGTCAGCCTTCGCGCTGACGCAGCTGGCGAGGTGACCAGTAAGGTGGTGGGCGACCCGGCTGACAGCACCGCGCGGATCTGGACGCTGACCCTGGTGGGCAAGCGGCGCCGGCAGCGCACCGTGCCGGTCAGTCCCGATACGGTCACGGCGCTGCGTGCGCACTGGCGCGATCGCGGTCGCGACTTCGACGCGTCCGGCGCCAGCGGGCCGCTGGTCGCGCCGCTGGTCGTGCCGGCCACGCAGGACGCCCGGCGCCGGCACGCGCACGGCAATCCCGGCAACGGGATGCCCTATGCGGCCGACGCACTGGGATGCCTGGTCCGGACCGCGATAAAGCGGCTGGCCCGCAGGCTGGCGGAGCAGGGCACCCTCCCGGCCAGCTGCTCGCCGGAAGATCTCGCGCAGCTGGCTAGCACGTCCGCGCACGCGTTGCGGCACACGTTCGGCACCCAGGCGATCAGGCAGATGCCGCTGAACGTCGTGCAGACCATTCTCGGCCATACCTCGCTGCAGACCACATCGATCTACACGCGCGCCGGGCGCCAGCAGATGCTGGACGCAGCCGGACGGTATTACTCAGCTGGCGAGGAGACACTCGTTGCGGCGGGCGGGTAGGCGCGGGCAATCGCGAAGTAATGATTCTCTTGGTATCGCTCGCGGAGAGCGATCTGAACATACAGGTCGAGTACTCCCGGCTGCCTAAAAATAGCCTTGCTTCTTGCGCTGTTCCATCGCAGCTTCGGAGACCTGATCGTCCATCCGCGTCGCGCCGCGCTCTGTAATTTCGGTCACAGCCGTTTCGGCGATGATCTTCTCAAGATTGTCCGCGGCGCTTTCCACCGGGCACGTGCAGCTGACATCGCCAACGGTGCGGAAACGCACCAGCACGGTCTCGCTGGTCTCGCCTTCCCGCATAGGCGTGAGCTGCGTGACCGGCACGAGCAGGCCATTCCGGCGCACAATCTCGCGGTGATGCGCGTAGTAGATCGATGGCAGTTCGAGCTGCTCGCGGGCGATGTACTGCCACACGTCGAGTTCGGTCCAGTTAGAGATCGGGAACACGCGCAGGTGTTCTCCACTATGCAGACACGCGTTGTACAGGCTCCACAGTTCAGGGCGTTGCGCCTTCGGATCCCATTGGCCGAATTCGTCGCGGAACGAGAAAATTCGTTCTTTCGCGCGGGCCTTTTCCTCGTCGCGGCGTGCGCCGCCGATCAGCGCAGTATAGCCGCGCTGATCGATAGTTTCGAGCAAGGTCACGGCTTGCGCGGCGTTGCGCGAGTCCGTTTCTCGCCGCAGACGCACAGTGCCGCGCTTGATCGAATCTTCCACATAACCCACCACCAACTCCGCGCCGATCTGCAGCACGCGGCGATCGCGGAATTCGAGCACTTCAAAGTAGTTATGGCCGGTGTCGATGTGCACGAGAGGGAAAGGCAGTACCGTCTTGTGATTCGTACCAATACCGAAAGCCTTCAGCGCGAGGTGCAACGCCACGACCGAATCTTTTCCACCCGAAAAAAGCAGTGCGGCCTTGCTGCATTCGGCAACTACTTCGCGCAGGACGTGAATTGATTCGGCTTCGAGCCAATCGAGGTGACTTATCCCAGCCACCCTAGTGGCGACTGAATCATTTAAAACGCTCGTGGTATTCATCTGCGCATCTCTTGGTATGGCGGGAACGATCTTTTCAGTTGAAACTCGTTGTCGAGAGATCACGTTTCCCATATCCCAACCTCCTACCATGGTCATTCATGGAAGCGCATATCATCGGAGTCGGCAAGTCCAATGAGGTAGGTGGACCCACACCGGCAACCAAAGCGACGCAATATCGGGCAGGTCTGCGGGAAATTTGGCGCTCAAGACAGGATCAAATCGGGTGAAGTGCATCAAAGCGAGATGAAAAGACCGCAACCTGAGCACTCTCGATCTTCACCAGAGCGCGCAACAATAGCCGTGCCCCGTTTCAGTAGCCTCTTGTCAAACGTGAGGCTAGCTCTTGTGGCGAAGATCACTGGCGAATTGAGTCAGCCTGTAAAGCGAGTTGTGTCATCGCCGTAACCGCGCATTAGCAATACCACTGACCACAATTATCAAAGCACCGATAATCGTGAGGGCGGTCGGAATCTCACTGAACAGAACGTAACCGAAGAGTGCTGCCCAGACAAGAATTGTGTATTCGATTGGGGCAACGGTTGAGACATCTGCATATCTAAATGCTAAGGTAAACACGTAGTTACTCAAGCCGCCTGCCAGCCCCATCAACGCGAAGATAAAAAAATCATGCAGCCCCGGCATTGCCCAGTGCGACGACAGGCTAAAAACCGAAAGAACCAGCATCGACACGTTGGTATAGGCGGCGATCAATATTGCCGATTCTGTGCGAGCCAGATGTTTCGTCAGTACGGCTGCAAGCGCATATAGCAGCGCGGAAAGGATTGCTATGGCCGTATAAAACGACGCGGTCAGCGATACGCCGCCGATTGCAACCAGAACGCCTACAAAGCCGAGCGAAATAAGAAACCAACGCACATTTGAAACGGGCTCCTTCAGCAGGATTGCACTGCAGAGCACCATAAAGAAGGGATTAGCTAGAGAGATCGCGGTTACGGTTGCGAGGGGCAGTTCTTTGACACTGAGAAAAAAGGTAACAACGGTCCCTAGAACGAGCGCCCCCCGCAGAAGATGAAGCGGCCATAGTCTTGAGCGTAGTTCGACCGGCTTTCGCTCGCGGGCTTGCGCGATGATAAGAGGGACAAACGCAAATACGGCCCGGAAGAACGCGATTTCTCCGATCGGATAACCCTTAGTAAGCCATTTTGCGCTCGCATCCATCGCAGCAAGAAGAAAGATTGCGAGTACGTAAAAGGCGATGCCTACGGATTGCTTCGGTGCGGCTGCAACGCTCATTGACTCGCTCACGACTTCTCTCCTGAGATAACTTCGTCTATTGCTGTTGGTAGGTTACTCTTGGCTGGTCTTTGCCTGTGGGACAACCGTACTACCGACGATATGTTTCGCCACGTAATAATCGCGAATCATGGCTGCCGCTTCATCAACCGTTAGCCGCGTTGTATCAATTCGGACCTCCGGTGCGCAAGGCTCTTCATACGGAGCGTGTACGCCGGTGAATCCCGTAATCTTTCCGGCTCTCGCGAGACCATAAAGGCCTTTGGGATCCCGAGCCTCTGCGACAGCGAGCGGAGTGTCAATATGAACCTCGATAAACCGTGCATCTCCTATAGCGCGCCGGGCCACGTCCCGGAAGGACGCTTGTGGGGAAATACAAGAGACGGCAACAATCAAGCCGGCGTCCGCCATCAAGGCAGCGACTTCAGCGATGCGACGCACATTCTCGGCGCGATGTTCGTCTGAAAAACCTAGGTCTGCGTTAAGTTTTGCTCGTAGATCGTCTCCGTCCAAGACGCAAAGCCGCCAGCCAAAACACCCAAATTGACGCGCCATCGAGCGCGCTATAGTTGACTTTCCTGCCCCTGAAATACCCGTTAGCCAGAACACAACCGGAGATGGTCCACCACTTCCTTGAGAAGATCTAAACGTGTTAGTTACCGCAAGGGACGACGGCATTGTGATCGAAGAACAATCGACGACCAAGACGCGTCCTCTACTACCGGTTAGCTTTCGGATTGGCGATTGCGTCAATGACGTGGAAAGCTCGTACAGGTTTTGACTCTCGCAATAGAAGAAGTTGCAGCAGCATGCTGGTTCCGCACTTCCATGATCGCAGGCCTGACAGGGACCGTAAACCGCGGGATGTGGTTGTACCCACGGCGTAAAACCTAACGCTAGAAGATTGTCAACGGTAGCGGCTGTCGTCCGCTTTACGGCAGAAACAGCGCCGCAGCTTAAGCCCCATCGTTGCTGGATCGCTACCGCTCTTGCCTCATGCATAAGTCGTTGCAAACCGAACCCTCGATATTCGGGCGCCACGAAGCACGTTCTCGTCTCGACGAGAGTTGGTGTAAGCGGCGAAAGAGAGCTCATGGCAACGATGGCTTCGCCGCTAAGCACAATGAATAGAAATCCGGCCTTCGCGCTGTCACTACAGTATTGCGCAATGTCGCCTACGAAGTTGGCGCGTTCGTGTGCCGGCACTAACTTCAAAAATGCATCGATAAGCGGCTCGTGCTCACGATTTGCAACGGTCAAGGACGCATGCATTGTTGAGGTCTCCGTTCGTTTGGGCTTCAATCTGGATCCGCTGCTCTCGGATGGTAGGAAACATGAAAAGTTGCCTACTGCTTAGCGGCTGGTTCACTCGCGATGCAAGGTCAACACTAGCGGCACGAACCCTGAGTGGATCGGCGCCTAACAAAAGTAGATTTGAATTCGCGCCGATAAACTTCGGCACGTCTTTCCCAAGATGGTGGCGCCAGAGTGCATTCAGGACGTCTTCGATCGGCCCATCAAGTTTGGTATCGTCATCACGAAGCGAGTCATATATTCCAGAGCACATCACTTTCTGAAGTGCAGCAGCGCGGTCGGTTTTCCCAACAACATTCTTAGGGATCGCCGATATGGGCACGAACGCTGACGGGATTTTGTATCCTTCCAGCTGATTAAAAAGGTCCGCCCTGATCCTGGACAAATTCGCCTCCTTTGCACCGTGGCAAAGCGTAATGAGGCAGATAATGTCCTCGCCGAGTGTCGGATGCGGGACGGGGAGGACCACACAATCTGAAACTTCGTGGAAGCCACAGACGAAACGTTCCACCTCTAACGGCGAAACACTATGGCCCCCACGCCGAATCAGAAGTTTGTAGCGCGCGGTGATGTACAGATAGCCATCCGAGTCAAAGAATCCCTCGTCTCCGGTCTTTAACCATTTACCTGGCTCAGCAAAGGGCATTTCTTCATTTCCTGCCATCAGATACCCTTGCATGACGCTGGGCCCGTGGATCTGGATTTCACCTCGCTGTTCTTTTCCTAGGACACGGCCGTCGTCGCCAACTATTCGGATAGATGCGCCTACGGGCAGTCCGACCGATTCAAATTTGAGATCGCTGCCATTCAGTGGCAAGGAGCAGATTAACGAGGCAGTCTCTGTAAGACCGTAAGAGTGAACTATTGAACACTTAAAGCCGCGACCTCGAAGTCGCACTCGTAGTGCTTGAGTAATGGGTGCGGATGAGACACGTAGAAATCTCACGGCCGACACGGCATCGTTTCGAAGCGGTGATCCGCACTCGTCCGCTCGCAAGAGCGCTTCATATAGAGCGGGTACGCCCGTCCACCAAGTAGGCAGCCACTGGTTTACAGCGTGGACTATGGTCGTCGCATCGAGTCCGTCTGCACACAATAATGAGCCACCGGAAAAGAGCGTCGCCAACGTAGCGCTAATCAAGCCGTGAACATGAAACATCGGCATTAAATTCAAGCATCGGTCGAGCGACCTTAAGCCATACCAGTCGACAATCCCTTTCGTCGTTGCGAGAATGTTATCGTGAGTAAGGGGCACATATTTCGGTTTTCCGGTTGAACCTGACGTCGGTACGATGAGCGCGGTAAACGCCCCCTGTGCACTGTTATTTGAGTCCCGTGCAAGAGGGTTGACGCGAATAAGCTCGGCGATGCTTGAAATAACGACGAGGCCTATGCCAAGAGATTTGGCCGCGAGAATTGCATTAGTTTGGCAAAGCTCTGCAACCATACACGACACTTTCAAGTCGGCTAACAACGACACGATTTGATCTGCGCTTGTACCAACCGGAATCTGTAGCGCCACATAACTCTCCGTGGTAGCGATGGCACATATCGCGCCAAGAGGACCCCGAGGAGCCGCGATGGCTACGGTTGAGCCTCGGGCAATACCGGAGGACCCAATCCAGTTCTGAATATTGCTTATAAGCGTGCCCAATTCGGAATAGGTCCATTGCAACTCTGGCGTGCAAAAAGCGGTAGCTTGCGGCTGTCTGGATATAATGGAAGCGAGCGTCTTCTGGATTGTATTGACCATTATTAGTCTCCCGTCAGCCCGCAGTTCCAGTGCCCCGATCATCACTTAATGATTCCACCGTCAACCTGTAAAGTTTCTCCAGACCATACGAAAAGAACAGCTCTTCGTCGACGGGTACATCCGATGGTGCGTAGAAGTCGCGGTTACGCACGCCGTAACCGTCAAGTGGGTCGTGCAGGTTGGGTAACTCAAATGGTTTGGGTTCTTGAGGAAATGTGATGGAAGAAAAGGACCCGTGTAGCGGACTTGTTCCCTTCCAGCCGGTCAGTCTTGCTGGCGAAAAATGATCCGCTATGCCGACTGATTCAAACAGCGTCTTGATCGCCGAAGCCGACTCGGTCCCCAGAGTTGACCGGAAGTTCGTGACCGGGATGGATGCTTGCTCCGCCGTATTGCGGATGCGTCGCTCATTCAGCCTAGCAAGCAGAAAGTGAGCATAAAGGCAACTGGGAGGGATGCGGGAAGACCATTTTCTGGTCCAAGATGCCAGCATGTGGCCGGGTTCCCTCGCTAATACTATTAGCCGAATTTTGGACGGCGGAAAGCCGGATTTCAACAGGGTTTCTAGAGGGTTAAAAAGACACTCTGCGACCGTGTATGGCCCGGACGTTTCTTTGATTACGGTTATAGGCAAAGTTAAAGGAAATTCCGGCGGCGTCTTGCCATTGCCAGACCTCGACGACTGCGCTAGCTCGGCACGAAGTAAATTTTTAATCGGTTGGTAAATCGCCTGGAAGCCGGATTCTGCAAATACATTAAGCAGTGCCGTGCTGCCTACTCGGCATGGGCCCCACAGGAACAGAAGCGAAGGCATTGACTCGGCGCGACGCTCCAGCAGGGCCATTAGCCGTTCAGCAATACGATCTGTGACGCTATCTAGCGTGATCGGCAATTTTTGAAACACGCCATCCGCATATAAAGGAACTGTACCAAGTTGAGAATCTTCGTTGATGACCATTTGGGCCAGAGTCTCAAAGTCTTGCATGTCCCCCCCAACTTGATATTGTTCAGAACCTTCCTGGCGGTCATTCGATCGAGTTCGTTTCCGAGACGATTGGGGTCTACAGATACTTCGATGATTTCCACTGCTCGCCAAGATCAAGTGTCATGGTTTCTCCGGCCGTGACTATGCGAGGCGTCCTGAAAGGGCTAAAGGTTTCAGTGGTCCAAATGACGATGTCGTCGTAGATCAGTTCCTGCTGCCATATAACGCCGTCGGCCTTGCCAGACTGTGCAGTACTGAGAGAAGCGGTTTGCGGCATGCGGGAAAAAGGAGCTTCAAGGCTGTCCAGTCCACAGGTGTAAAAGGCCGTTGGCCGAGATAACGATCTGAATGAGCCGCGCTCGAAACGCGCGCTGGCACTAGCTTGCCCAGGTTGCCACGAATAATGACCGTGGTAGGTGGGGCACGCAATTTGGACAGGGATTTCTTCCTTCGCCTTTTTAATTAACGATTCGAACTTAAAACCATAGGTCGATTCAAGAAGAATGCCGGCGGCGTTCAGATCTGACTCGTACGTAACGATGTCTTGCACCGGGTATTCAACGAGCTGTGCCGAATATCTGATGCCATTTGGGATAATCTTCACGTCTGACGCGCCATAGCGTTTCGCCAGTTTATACACAACCTCCGCACGAGTTTCGTCGAGAAGTATATTATTCATGTACATGAAACCGAGTACGACATCGAATTTTCCCGTCACCTCCGGAACTTCTATATCAAAAAGGTCAGCTTCAATGAATTTAATTTTACTGGAGAATTTATTTTCTTCTGCTAAAGCGGTGGCAATCGGAAGATTCGCATTGTCTACAGCCACAACCTCGGAAGCGCCGCATTGAAGTGCCATAAAACTTAAAAGCCCCGTGCCCGTCCCTGCGTCAAAGACACGATGGCCAGGCTTAACAACCCGTTGGATGGCTCGCCGGACGGCCTGGCCGCGGTCCAGTCGAAGCAAAAGCCGAAGATGTGAATCAGTTGCGTAATCGAAATACATTCGATCGCCCATTTTGCATTGCCTCCGCGTCGGTGGTTGAAATTAACAAAAAAATAACGTTTCATTAGAATATTTTCCGGATGTTCACAACTTTTTACACCAGTTAAAACGGCAATTCAATATATTTTTATTTTACAGAACGCTAATAAAATTATTTCAAATACATAAAATTCATTTTGAATAATGAGAGGAAAGCTGGTAGAGGGTAACAACCATTTTTCCCCAAATGTTAAGTTATCCGACCACCCTTTTCTGACATGCAAGTACTAGCGCGCACTAGTAAAATTTTGTTAAATTAACATTTGACTATTTTGGTGGCCAGATCGCTGTCTGGCGCATGCTTAAATATAGTGAGTGCCACTGATCTATTTCTGGCTAATACCGGGTATTGGCGAAGCGTTCGGTGAACATGCATAAGAGTTCAGCGACATTTGAAACGCCGACAAGACAGCTGGTGAATGAAAATGACCCGATCTCGACGACACACCTGCAACGCGCCGGATACGGCATCGAATGCTGTATATGCATACAGTATTCGATGCCGTAGTGGGCGCCTTTCCAACCGCGAGTCGACTCATCCTGCTCTCGGGCGCGGCTGCAGCTCGGCGGCGGCCGGACACTGTCGTCACGTGCGGAAACGCGTCGCTGGCTACCGAACTTCCCCGGCGGCGCTGGCCTCAGGGAACGTTGACTAATCGACGTAGCCTGTTGAACCTTGATTAAGAGGTAACGTAAGTAAAAGTCCGGATTCTGAGGACTTTCGGTACTGGAATGTGTCCAGGAAGTATCAGACTCGATCATGGTTCATTCCACGATATACTATTAATCGTGGAACTTTCATTTATAGGTTGCGCCATGAAAACGCTAGATGTGTCCCAGGCTACGGCGGCCGCTCACGCTGGTGGCGTCCTGTCAGCCATCCTGAAAGCCGACGGTGGCTCCTTCTATGTCGAACTGGAAACCCGCACGGCCGGCACCGCGGTACTGGTCACCTCGAACAACCGTCGCCCGCGGGCGTTCCGCAACCCTGTCAAGGCGCTCGAAGTAATTCGCGAGCTCGGGTTGCAGAGTGGGCGGTTTTCGCTCGAAGCCTGGCGGCCGGACGAAATCGACTCGGACCGGCAGGGCAGGCCCGATCGTGCCGAGGCGATGAAGGCCACGCATGCGAGCGCCGCCGCTTACGACAAGTGGGTGCGGCAGCAGGTCCAGGAGGCGATCGATGATCTGCGTCCGACGATCGCGCACGACGACGTAATGAAGAAGGCTGACGCACGCATCGAGGCGATGCGGAAGGGCAAGCGTGCGAAGTCTTGAATGGAAGGTACAGGCAGAAAACGACCTGTTTGACATACTCGACTACATCGGCCACGACAGCCCCGAAGCGGCCGTGGCGCTTGTACAGAAGATCCGCACGAAGGTTGACGGCCTGCGCGAGCGCCCCACGCTGTACCGCGCCGGGCGCATCCGAGGCACCCGTGAAATGATCGTTCATCGCAACTACATCGTGTTCTATCGCGCGAGTGATGAAATGGTGACGATCCTTCGCGTGAAGCATGCACGCCAGCAGTGGCCGTGATAGGGGGCGATCTTGGATACTGGCCCGGGCGGCCTGAACGTCTGCACCGGGGGGTGCCAGGGCCCGGTCAGGGGAAGTACCGGGGGCCTCCCAAAGTAGACGCTATGAAGCAGACGCACCTGAGTAGACGCAATGGCGAATACTCAGCAGATAACGCGGGGGGAGTCCAGCCGGACGCTCCCTGCGTAGCCCCGAAGGCTTGTCAGGCAAAGGCAGCGCCACGATACTTCACTCAACGCATCTGACGCAGGGGAAAACGAAATGGCCGCAGCCACCAAACCACTCGCTACAACCGCTATCGACAAGAGCGTGTCGGCAAAGTGGTCCGCGCCGCTCGCAAATGCTGGCTGGACCTCGTTTCCCAACATCATTTTCGAACGTCAGCGGGCGCTCGGTCTGACGCCGCTCGATATCAACATCCTGCTGCATCTGGCGGGTTACTGGTGGAAGCCCGGCGAAAACGCGCATCCATCGAAAGCGACGATCGCCAAGGCTATCGGCGTATCGCCCAGGACAGTGCAGAAGCGCATTGCGGCCATGGAGGCTGCCAAGTTTATCCAGCGGATCTACCGCAAGACCGGCGTGGGCGACAACGACACGAACGAGTACGACCTCAGCGGCCTGATCCAGGCAGCCAAGCCCTTTGCCGAGGAAAAGATCGCGGAGCGCGACCGTCGGCAGAAGGAGCAGGCAGACCGCCTTGCCCGCAAGAAGCCCTTGGCAATCGTCAAGGGCGGCAAAGTCGATTAACGATCACACGGTGTAGCTCAATGGATCGAGCGCCGGCGCGTATACCGCTCGCGGAGAGCGGCTGTTCGATGGGTTGGTTGACACCTCCATCGTACCGCGTCGGAGATCCGGGTTCAAATCCCGGCATCGTTCCCCTTTTCACTGACTCTAATCGTTTTGATACAGCCGAAAAGGCATGAAACGCACGCTCACATACCCCCTCTGTCGCAAGGAGCGAATCATGCGCGCCGAGCTACTAGCCGCAGCCCGTCGCGTCGCAGTCAGTTGGGTAGTGGACAAAGACGTTCAGCGCTATCAGGCGCGAACTTAAGCCGCCATCCGATGTTCGTAATAGGGTCGCTCGCGATCATCGAGGATCGCATACTGCGCGGCAAGGTTGGTCGGGTCGGGACTGAGCCACGCGTCGACATTCGCGGGCTTGATGGGGATGATGCAGCGATCGTGGCCAGCCGCTGCTACCTCCGGCGGTGGCTCGTCGGTAACCGCAGCAAACGACCAGAGGTCGGGTTCACCTGGTATCGCCGTGCGCGACCACAGGCACGCAACCAGCATCTGTTGTGGCGGAGTCGGATCGAACTGCAGAATCAGTTTTTCCCCCTTGCGATCGACGTGCTCGTAGAAACGATTGACGATCATGATGCCGTGGTTGTAGCCGAAAAGCTTTCCCCATACCCGCCGCAGGTTGTTACGTCGGGCGTTGTAGGTCCCCGGCTTTTCCTTCTCCATCTCCTCGGTCCAGCCCGGCAGCCGGCAACGGTACCGCATCGGGACAACGACACGCCGACCGTCCTGAACGATCAGCACAGGGGCATACCAGCCGGGATAGATCCGCGAATCGGCATCCTTCAGGGTCGTGCGCTTCAGATCAGCAAGCCGGCGCACCGCGGCATCGATCCTGTTGGTAGCGATCCGTCTGCTTTCGGCGGCCGCTTTGGTCGGCTTCGCTTCCAGAGTTCGTTCCGCCCTGGCGAGTCGCGTGCGCTGCTCAAAGACCTCCTGTTCGAGTCTGGTTGCCCGCTGCGCATTGTTCCCGGCAATCAATGCCTGGATGTGGCGCTCATCGTCAGTCTGAGCCTGCGAAAATGCCGCCTCCATGGCCAGCGGGGCTTTCATGTCGCGCCCACCGTGTTCCCAGTACAGCTCTGCAAACTCCCGCAGGCTCATGACTGCGCCGAACAGCTTGACGTACTTCTTGTAGTCCGCCTCGATCTGGGCTGAATAGCACACAGCGACCTCCATGCAGGAGCATGCCGATTGATGGTATCGAATTCAGTTCTGAGATGATTATACTGTATATCCGTACAGTCTTTTCAGCCCTGATATGCCCCGCATGCCTGAATGCAAGCCACCCACGATCTACCAGCTGCGCGAGCTGTGGCGTCGCTATCGGGGCAACGGTCTCGTTCACCGTCTGATCCTCGAAATCCAGCACTTACGCGGATTCTTTCGCGACGTGGAGCTGTTGCGCGAGGTTATCCAGCGCTGCTGGTACGAAGAAACTGGCAACAAGCTGGTCGCGCTGGAACGGCTATGCGTCGAGCTGCAGGAGGAACTGTTCCGCGCCGGCGTCGTCACCGACACGCCCAAGCCGCGCGCGCTGCCACCCTTTACGCCACCGTCCCGACATGACCTGCGAGCACTCGCGCAGCACTATCACAACGACGAAGCTATCCAGGCGCTGATCGAGGAAATATGGCACGCGCGGACGTTCGTGCTGCGTGTGGACGAGTTACGTCTTGTCGTCGTGCGCTGCTGGCGTGCGGAAACGGATTGCGATCTCGTTGCACTCGAAGAACTACGCGTGCGCCTCGAAGCCGAGAAGGCGCGCGCCGGCGTCATTGCGTCGGCCGAACCTGCACAGCGTGAACAGCCTGGACTGACCGCGCGCATTCCCCTCGATCTGGATGGTCAGCCGGAGCAACGCCGCGGCTGACGCAGGCTCAAATGCGTTGAGCGGATGAGTTGTCGGTTCCGCCGTCGAAACCTCTGGAGTTGCCGGTTCCGCCGTCGAAACCTCTGGACTCAGAGCCGGCGGCGTCCAGCTGTTCAAGGCGATACCCATAGCCGTAGACCGGCGCCAGCCGGTATCCGTTTTCCGGCCGCAGACCGAGTTTGGAGCGCAACAGTGAAACGTGCGTATCCATCGTGCGTGACGGAATGTCCGCGGCCTGTTTCCACACCAGCTCAGTGATATGCGCGCGTGACAGTGGCCGCCCGAGATTCTGGAACAGCAGCAGCGCGAGCGCGAATTCGCGCTGGGTCAGGGGCACCCGCACACCGCTTTTCGTGGCTTGCCCCAAAGGCAGATCGAATTCAAACTCGCCGAAGACCTCTTTTGGGGCGACAGGATTGAGCGCATACGTACGGCGCAACACCGCCGCGACACGCGCGAGCAGCACGCCGGCCGTGACGGGCTTGACGAGATAGTCATCCGCGCCGGCGTTCAGTATCGACGTGATGTCATCTTCCCGACCGTACGCAGTCATGAAGATGACCGGCAGGCGTTCCGGTCCGCTCTGTTTGACCCATTCCAGCACGGCCTTGCCGGTCATGTCCGGAATTCCCCAGTCGAGCAGCAGCAGATCGAAGGTCTCCCGCCGGAGCGCGTGAACGAGGGCCTGCCCTTTCGAAAACCCGTGGCACGTGTGCCCGGCCGCCGACAGCGTTTCGTCGACGAAAGCGGCCTGAACCGGATCGTCTTCAAGTACCGCAACTCTCATGGCTTCCCCCGGTCCGTGCGCTGGCTGTTGCGGCGTAAATCTTTTGTCGTTTTTTGACTATTCTAGGCCGTGTTGCGCACGCCGCTCACCTGAGACAAACCCCAGCGAAGTACTGTCGCGCCGCTGTGCCTGTGCACATGGTCTTTATCCCCAAGCGCACAATCGCGGCACCGTCGATCTTTCCTACTCGTCCAGTTCCCAGATCGCCCCCAACCCGGCTACATAGCAGAGCAGCGCCCATGCGGAATAGGGAATTTCATTGTCACCGCTAATCCAGCGGCGAATCTGCCGGCCACTCTTGTCAGCCAGATCAAGAAACTCTGCCGCACTGCGACCGGTGAACCCCGCCAGCCGGACCACCTCCTGAACTTCCACGCCTGTGGGTTGAGCCCAAAAGGCCGCGGGCTGCAGACATTCCCGGCGGATATTCACCTGAATAGCAGTAGTCATTTTTCACTCCGTTTCCTGCGCCGACGTGCTTCGTCGTCTGTTCCATTCCAGCCCCCGCAGCTGCGCCGCGGAGGAATCACGCAGCCTTCGGCTGCTTGCCGGCGACACCCACCGGATGCGGATGCCTCACCGGATCGTCCCTTCGCTACCGCTACGGGCCGGCGCGCTCCCCACGCGTGCAACGCGGGGTCCCCGGGCGCCTCGATCCGGGCGCGACGGCGCGCGCGGAATGTCTGCAGTTACCCCGGACCCCGGTTTGGCAGGAAGGAGGGTGATCCCAGCCCGAGGCCAGATCAAGCGTACTGGGCCGTCATTTTCCCGCATCCGGCAGGCGGTCGGCCGAGCATTGGTCGCAACGCCAACGGCAGCATGGCGCAAGGGTCGTCAAGCCCTCACAACGGCAACTCGTGCTGATAGAGCGCCGTGGTCACGGCGTCCATCTGTTCGGCAGTCAGGGTAGACGCATCGATGGTCGCCGCCTGCGCATAGATCATCTCGCCATAGATATCGGCAAGATGGCGCGCCCTGGGACACAGCGCCGCGTCCTCACCCGACGCCTGCCGGGTTCTCCAGAAATTGATCGCCTGCTCGATCTGCGCAATTGTAAATGCTGACATGTTGCCTCCGGGGCCCGCGCGGCATGCGCGGGCAGTACTGGATAGTCAATGATGGTTACGCAAGCACTTCGTAACCGGTTTTGGCCGATAGCGTCATCTCCACCCGGCAGCCGTAAAACTCTGCCACCTGCGAACCTTCGCCGAGAAGGTCAATCAGCGGGCCAATGTACGGGCGTAGCGATCTCACCTGGGCCTGACCGCCGTTGAACCACGTCCGAAGCGTATCGCCCACCTTCACTTCATCACCTCGCCTGTTACACATCGTCATGCTCCCGTTCAACAGCAGGTTCTGCAGGAAGAGGGGCACGCGCTGGCACGCGCTCCAGGTCCGCGAGCGCCGACCGCGCGATCGCGCGAAGCTCATCACGGTGCATTTCGATGGCGTGGCCGTCCCGGTCCCGCATGTTGGCGATGCGATCCAGCGCGTCAAGCGTGCGGGCCGCAGCGTCGGCAGACAAGGCCATGCGGAACAGTTCCGCGCGGGCGATAGATCGGTTTCCGTACTGGTAAACGGCCAGCAACGGGAGCAGTGCAGTGAGCCACGTCGGGCGGATGTTTGTGTTGTCCATTGCTTCCTCACAGTGTCAGGCGAAGAAGCCCCAGCCCTCAGGCCGGGGCTGGTTCCTATCAGTCGATTGCGCGGTAGATCTGCGCGGCCTCTGCGTGGCCCGCCGCAAATTCACGCAGCGCGTGATAGTGCTCGATGATCCGGTCTTCCTGCGTCAGTTCCGCGAGGTGGCACAGGGCGAACAGCGTAACCGTGATGCCGAAGGCGTCCGGACCCATGAATCCGTCGTAGCCGTTCATCAGGTTCAGTACGCGCATCCGGTTGTCGTAGACCGGCGCCATGTAAAAGCCCCCGTTCGACAACGTAAAGAAGGTCCACAAGCCGCCGCGATAGGCTTCGTCCCTGTAGCGTCCGCGTGAAAGGCGGTTGGCCCAGTCATACACGAGCGATTCGCCACGCAGAAAATGAGCGCCCATGTAATGCGGCAGGAAGTCGAGGCGCTTCTCTTCAGGAACAACACTCGCCGTTACGCTGATTTCGTTATTGCTCACGTTTATCTCCGGAAATGGACCGCAGCGGAATGCCGGGCCACATCTACATATTAGGTCTTTTTGACCTTTATATAAAGACGAAACATGATATTAATTTCCAATCAAAGTCTTATCTCAATTTTAAAACAGTATTGATATATACACCTTTAAAAGGTCTTTTTGACCTATAATTTCTATGTGGCCCGGCATTCCGCTGCGGTCCATTTCCGGAGATTAACAATGCAAGTTGCTGAAACACGTGCAACCGAAACCGCTGTCGAAACCAGCTTTTTTACCGACGCTCTAATCGAGTACGTACCGCTCGGGCTGCTGTGCCAGTCGCCGCACAACGTGCGCCGCAAAGCGCCCACCGGCATCGAGGCACTGGCGGAGAACATCGCGGCGGCAGGCGTCATGCAGAACCTGGTCGCGCATGAAATGAAATCGCGCGGCAAACAGCGCAAGCTGGGCGTCTGCGCGGGCCAGCGTCGCCTGCTCGCCCTCGAACTGCTGCGCACGACTGGCCGGATCGATGACAGCTACGCTGTCCCGGTCAAGATCGTGAGCGAAGCGGATGCCGTCGCCGTGTCGCTGATCGAGAACCAGCAGCGCGAACCGATGCACCCGGCGGACGCCTGTGAAGCGTTTCGCTTGCTGGTCAGCGAAGGCCGCACGGTGGACTACATTGCCGCGCTGTTTTCGCTGTCCGAACTCCAGGTGCAACGACACCTGAAACTCGCCAATGTGTCGACCCGCCTGCTCGACGTCTTTCGCGAGGACGGTATGACGCTGGAACAGATTCGCACGCTGGCCCTGACGGACGATCACGCACTGCAGGAGCATCTGTGGTTTGACGCCGCCCAGTCATGGCAACGCAACCCGGCGCAACTGCGCGCGGCGATCACGGACAGCGAGATCGACGCGGCCGACAGCCACCTCGTTGCGTTCGTGACGCTCGACGCGTACGAGGCGGCAGGCGGCACCGTGCGCCGGGACCTCTTTAGCGACGAGCAGAACGCCGGATATGTGACGGATGCCGGGCTGCTGCAACGCCTCGTGGCAGAAAAGCTGGCCAGCGTGGCGCAGACCCTGAGTGCCGACGGGTGGAGTTGGGTCGAAACGCGGGTACGCCGCGATTTTGGCGAAATGGCCCGCTATGGCCGGTTGCCGTCGGCATCGCGCGACTACACGAAGAAGGAAAAGACCGAGCTTCGCGCACTGAAGAAGGCGAGCGAACAGGCCGCAGCGGAACTGAACGCGTACTACGACGCCGAGGACGAGGACGAACAGGACGCCGAGGACTTCGACCGTCTTGACGCCCTGCAAGACGCCGCTAATGCCGCGTCCCAGGCGGTGGACGATTTTGCGGATCGCCTCGAAATCTGGAGCGACGAGCAGAAGGCGCGCGCCGGTGCCTTCGTGACGCTCGACCATGACGGCCACGCCGTGATCGAGCGCGGTCTGGTCAAACCGGAGGACCGGGCCAGCGTGACGCGCGACGGCGTGAGCGGCGCAGCCGAACTGCCCGCGCCCGCCGAAAAGCCGCTGCACGGCAAAGACCTGAGCCGTCGCCTGACGGCGCACCGCACCGCCGCCGTGCAGATCGAGCTTGCCCGCAATCCGGTGGCCGCCCTCGCGGTCCTGATGCACCGCCTGATTCCGGTTGTGTTCAGCGAGCGCTATGTGTGCGTCTACGACCAGCATGCCGCCGATGTGCGGGCCACGTGCTCACACGACCGTCTGTTGCAGGCGGCGGACGACATGGAGACGAGCGCGGCCTGGCAGGAAATTTCCGCCGAGCGCGAAAAGTGGGCCGCGCTGTTGCCGAAGCGTTTCAGTGATGTGCTGCCCTGGCTGATGGCACAGCGCGAAGACGTCATGAGCAATCTGTTCGCCTTCTGCGTGGCCTCGACCGTGAATAGCGTGAGCGAATCGAATGGCTCGCACCCGGTGAACCTGCTGTTGAATCTGCTGGACGTCGACATGGCGAAGTACTGGACGCCGACGCGAGCCAGCTACCTGAACCACGTTTCGAAGGCGCGCATCGTTGAAGTGGTTGCACAGGCGGTTTCAGCGGAAGCCGCCGCGCCGCTGGAGAAACTGAAGAAGGCCGCAGCGGCAGAAACGGCAGAACGATTGCTGGCTGATTCGCGCTGGTTGCCCGACGTGCTGGCGAGCCGTGAAACACCGGTCGTGTGGGATGACGACGAGGACGAGGAAGACGCCGCATAAATTACTGGAATAGCTAACCGGACCCGGGCCACTGGCCCGGGCACAGAGCCCGCAGCGTACGACCGGAACCGATCATGAAACCATTATCCGAACGGGCGAAGAAACGGCTTCGAATCGCAGCCGGGCTGCTACGGAAGCAGGGTGTGCGGTTTGCAAAAGACGGCGACTTCTACGGCCTCGTCATGAAAGCCATCGAGAGTCACGCGGCAAAGGACCAGTTGCGCGAACTGGTCGACTGGGTAGAAGCCTACGACGCGGCCAGTGACTCAGAAAAACCGAGCGGCGGGAGCCGCCCGCGAGGGGAAGCCCCTCGCTCCTGAAAGCGGGTTTTAACTGGCGGGGTCGCGCGGGAGCGCGAGCCATGCGTCCCACCTTCGACCAACCTGCCGCCGCGTTTTCGCGGTCAGCCCTCCGCCGTGACAGGCTCAGGCGCTTCCTCTTTTCTCTCCTTCTCCCGCTTCGAGATAAAGGCGTCACCACGCTTTTTCAGCGTCACCGCCAGATCGCTATCGGTTTTCATCTGGTCGAGTGCCCACAGCAACGCGCCGGTGAGCGTGCCGCGATCAACCGGGAAATCCACCATCGAGACGATGCCGCCGAGTTCGATCAGTTCGCGCGTGCGGGCCTTGCGCTGCTCGTCGCGCCGCTCGGCCATGACCTTCTGTGCGGCGACGCGCGCCTCATCGGCTTTCTGGTTGATTTTTTCCAGCCGCACCATCGCGTCAAGCTGACGCAACTCCTGTTTTGTGGGCGATTCGATCAGCGCCAGTTCGAGCAGCATTTTCTGCGATTCGGTCGGTGCCTTCAGCGCCTTGATGAACTGGATACGCGAATCAAGCCAGTCGTTCTTTTCCACGGTCAATCCTCCTGAATGATCAAAACATTGATTGTTCGGAACGGGCTGGCTGCCAGTCCTTTTCGCCGCTGATGCGCCACGGGATGTTCAGTAAGGCAGTCACATTTTCGGCACCAGAGCGATTGGTGTAGACAAGGAAACGTGCATCCTCGGGGTGAGGTCGCCATGACCGGGTGACAGTCAGCCCGCCGTCCGGATGTTCAATACCCGCGAAGTCGAGCATCCAGTGAATCTGGCTGGCCCGCTCCCAGCGCTCAATCAGTGTGCGGTCGTAAAGTTCGACTTCCTCGCGAGACCAGTTGTTGAGCGCGGCGAGCCGATCGAGCGTTTCAGACAGGCGCCCGTGAGCATTCGCATACCCGGGATGGAAGCACAGGTGGCAGTCCGGACAAACGCTCATTAGCCCGCGAAGCCGCTGGACGCCGAAGACGGTCAACTCATCGCGCCGCGCCATTTCGTCGTCGGACGGAAAGTCGTATTCCCAGACTTCATGGACTTCGAGCGCGTTGATCTGAAGTCCGCAGAGTTCGCACACACGGTGATTCTGCTCGATGACCGGCGCGCGCATTGCCGCCCATGATCCCGGAACCAGCAGATTGGCGAGACTCGCGCCCCATGCCGTTTCCGGGATCAGGTCGCCGGTGACCGTGCGCGAGTTATCAATCACCGCAGGTGGTCTGGCGAAGGGTTCCGGATAGTCACCCCGGAACGCTATCTGGCCGTCGAGCGAACAGATCACATCGCCAAACATCGGGTGCACATCGTCCCAGTCGGCGACTGCATTACGCTGGAACAGCGAGTCGAGTGGTATTGCCAGTGTCATCAAACCTCCCGGTAAGCCCCTTCCTGCCAAGCCATCCCACATCCTGAAAAAATCGTTGCCGCCAGAGAAGGCCAGAGGCGTCTGCAAGGGTGTATCTGAGAATCAGCGCGATTACAGGTTTCTATGCTAGCATAGAAACATTCTGCAAATCAGCGGCGTCGCCATTTCATGCCGAGCAATCACATCAGCGTCAAGAATGGCCTGCGCGGCAGCGGCGGGCAGCATTTCCAGTATCTGCTGCGCGAGGGGCACTACGCCTACATTTCGCGCGACGGGAAGTTCGAGGAACGTGGCGATCTGCAGACCAGCGGGAGCGGCAACATGCCCGCGTGGGCCGCGCACGATCCGGCGCTTTTCTGGCAGGCTGCTGACCAGTACGAACGGGCCAACGGCCGGATTTACAAGGAAGTGGTCGTGTCGCTGCCGCGTGCGCTGAGCGAGGAACAGCGCGTGGAACTGGTCGGCGAGTTTGTCGACCATCTGCTGGGCGACCGGCACGCGTACAGCTGGGCAATCCACAATCCGGCGGCCAGCGACGGCGGTGAGCAGCCGCACGCCCACATCATGTTCACGACCCGTGTGAACGACGGCATCGCGCGAGATCCGGCGCAATTCTTCCGGCGCTGGAACCGGGAGCATCCAGAAAAAGGCGGAGCCGGCAAGGATCCGTACTTTGATACCCGGCAGTTCATTCGTGATGTTCGGGAAGAGTGGGCGATGACCGCCAATCACTTCATGTCGCGCCACGGCGTGGAAGCCCGCATCGAACATCGCAGCTACAAGACGCTGGGTATCGAGCTGGAGCCTTCCGTGAAAGTGGGTATTGCGAAATACGGTGGCGAGCGTGGCGTGATGGAAGACGTGCTGGCCGAGAACCGGGCACGCTCCCGCCGCAATGGGGAAAGACTGCTGATCAATCCGGCGATGGGTGTGCACGCGCTGACCGTCATGCAATCGACGTTCTCACGGCGCGACGTCGAGCAGTTTGTGTTCCGCAACACCGATGGCGAGGAGCAGTTCCGTCAGGTTTATGCGCGGATGATGAACTCTAAGGAGCTGCTGGCGCTGAAAGATACGGGGCGTGAGGGCGAGTGGTTCACGTCGACCGAACTGCATCAGATTGAGGAGCGGCTGGTGCGGCGCGCGCAGACGATGACGCGCGAATCCGGCACCGCGCAGGGCGATCAGGCGGTGCGCGACAACCTGCGGGCGACGCGTTCATTCAATGCCGGTCAGGATGCCGCTTTTGTTGCGCTCACGGGTAATGGCCAGCTGGTGGTTGTGAACGGCGCGGCCGGCACCGGCAAGAGCTATGTGCTGGCTGCTGCGCGTGAAGCGTTCGAAGCCGACGGTCTGCGCGTGCTCGGCGCGGCGCTGCAGGGCAAGACGGCCGACGACATGCAGCGCGACGCCGGGATCTCCAGCCGCACGCTGCACAGTCTGCTGTCTTCGATCGAACGGGGCAGCGTCACGCTCGATGCGAAAACCGTCGTCGTGATCGATGAAGCCGGGATGGTCGGTTCGCGCCAGATGGAAAAACTGCTCGGTCACGCCGAGGCGGCCGGCTCGCGCGTGCGCCTGGTGGGCGACGCGTTCCAGCTGCACGCGGTCGATGCAGGCGATGCGTTCCGCGCGGTGTCGCGCGAAGCCGCGGCCGCTGGAAAACTCGAAAGTCTGACCGAGATCGTGCGGCAGAAAGAGGCCTGGCAGCGCGAAGCGTCGGTGGCGCTCTCGCGTCACGACATTGGCGCCGCGGTGGATATGTATGCCGAACGTGGCGCGATGCAGCTGTTCGAAACGCTTGGCACCGCCCGTGAGCAGCTGATCGCCCAGGCGATGGACGATGCACGGGCCGCGCCGGGCGAAACGCAGATCCTGCTCACGCATACGAACGAGCAGCGCGAGGCGCTGAACCGGCGCATCCGTGAGTTCCGGCAGGCGAGCGGCGAGCTCGGCGCGGATCAGATCGTGCGAACCGAGGAACGAAGCATGGCGCTCGCGCACGGCGACCGGCTGATGTTCCTGCGCAACGATTACACGATGCAGGTGAAAAACGGGACGCTGGCCACCGTCGAGCGGATCGAGCAGAAAACCGCAAACGGCAAATCCAGACAGGATGAAGGCGCACTGGTGCATGTGCGGCTGGACGATGGCCGACGGTTGACGGTCGACACCGCGCAGTACGGTCATTTCGATCACGGCTACGCGCTGACGATTCACAAGAGTCAGGGCGTGACGGTCGACCGGGCCTACGTGCTGGCCACGAAAAGCATGCACGCCGAGCTGACATACGTATCGATGACGCGGCACAAAACCGCGCTCGTGGTGGCGGCCGGGCGCGACGAATTTGCCGACCGCGATGCATTCGTGCGCGGGCTGTCACGCGCGGACGACAAGTCATTCAGCGCGCAGCACCAGCTGCGGCCGGATCGCGATCGCACTCCCGAGCTGGGCTACCGGCACACGCTGGGCCAGCGCCGCGCGCAGTTCTCGAGCGGACCGCGACCGCGCCATACGGCACAGCGAACGGAACGGGTCGTGGAACATTATGCCGATGCGCTGGTAAGCGAAAGGCAGGCCAGGCAAACCGATAAGCGTTTGCTGGCACACGAGCACGCGGCACTCCAGCGCACGGGCGCGCAGCTGACACGTCTGGACCCAGCCATGCGTTCGGACATCGACCGGCAGATCAACCAGTACGACCGGAGTGCCTGGGATGCCCTGATTGCGCTGAGTGGAAAAAAGCGCGCACGCGAACTGGTCCGGCAGGTGCGCGCAGCCCGTGAGGACCCGACTGCTGGCACAGCAGTCCGTCAGGAACTGGCGTCCGGGCGCGGATCGCCTGGTCTTGCTGCGGATACCAGGCGGACCCGCAAGGCGTTCTCCGCTTTGACACCCGCAGAAAAAGCCGCTCGCCGGAAAGAATACATGGCCGAGCAACACCGCAAGGCGGGCGTGGAGAGTCCCGACGCGGCGCAGCGTGCGAGTGTCCGGCGGCCCGGGACAGATTACGGGCTGGACTAGTCCATTACGCGGATTATCTGATTATTGGGATGAACCAATTAAGATGTAAACAGCCCCATATTTGGGCTCTGCCCATCACCGCCTCGGAATGACGGTGTTTTTTACAGCCTGCGCTAAATCAGCGCGGGCTTTTTTTATTGCTTTTAAAAGCGATAAACCGCAATTCGGCGATTGACATTTCCGCGAGGGCGGATTACCG
>NZ_BBJF01000030.1 GCF_000739735.1 Paraburkholderia ginsengisoli NBRC 100965
CCGTCAATCGCCTCATCCAGCAGGTTCATCTGATCGCTGCTGAGCTGCTCGCTACGCCTGCCGAACTGGTAACGTCTGAGAATAGATATCTCGTGGGTCAACTGGTCGATCCGGGTCTGCCGGTAGCGTAGCTCACGCTCCTTCTCACCGACCTCCCGGGTCTTCTCCTCGATCTCCCGGTCTCTGTCTTCGACGCGCGCAATCAGTTGTGTGGCGAGCGCACGCAACTGTTCCGGGCTAAGAGCGTTGAGGTCGGCTGGCAGGTCCATGCAGACGAGTCTGCCAGAACCCCGGAGAGCGCGAAAGCGCGACAGTTTACGTCCCTGGCGTCTTCAAATGACACGGATCACACCGTCCACGCCGATGCGCTGCCATGGCAAACCCACCACCAGGCCGGCCAGTTGTTCCTGTGTGAGCGCGTGTTGCTTTGGCTCGCTACCAGCGTGCGGCCAAGTGAACTGCCCCTGATTGAGCCGTCGCGCTGCCAGCCAGATGCCAATTCCATCGTGAACCAGAACCTTCAAGCGGTTGGCCCGCCGGTTGGCGAACAGGTAAGCATGGTGCGGATGCGCGGCGCCGAACACGGTGATCACCCGACCCAGTGCCGTATCAAAGCCAGCCCGCATGTCCAGCGGGTCAACTGCCAGCCACACCTGGTCAATGCGGATCATGCGAGCCACTCGCGTAGCCACGCGGCGCATTGCGCTGCCTCCGAGGTTGGCCAACTAACCGTTATCGAAAGGTCCGCGCGACGCACCTCGACGCGAATCTCGGCTGTACGCGTGTTTCGCGTCTCAAGTGGCAGCGGTACAAATTCCAGTGCCGGCGCCGCTGGCGGTGGCGGTGGCGCTGCCAGGTCACTACGCGCCACGAGCACACAATCGTTCGTTTCGGCCTGCTCGACCCAACGGCGAAGCAGATTGGCGTTCAGCTTGTGGTGCAACGCGATAGCCGCGAGCGACACCCCGGGCCCCTGGCAAGCTGCCACAACCTGAGCCTTGAACTCGACACTGTAGCGCCGACGTCGTCGACGGCCTGGCGCCGCTGCTTCTTCAATAGTGTTCACGTGTCCACCTATTTAAGTAGACACGATGCTCCCAAGACACTCCACGCAATTCAAGATGGGATGACCGGGCGCTTACGTTGCGATCGTCGAAGTATCTGAACAACGTGATCGGGCAGGATCATCGCAACATCAAGAACTGGGCGAGAAGAGCTGGAAGCTCTCACTGGGTGATGGCCACAGCCTTGCCGGCTACCGGTTTCCTTCCGATGTGATCAGCTATGCGGTGTGGCTGTACTACCGTTTTCCGCTGAGCCTGCGCATGGTAGAGGAGTTACTGGCCGGCCGACGCAAGTGACCGGCAGAGGTCGGCGCTTTGTCCTCATCACTTCGTCGCCACAATTGGCTCGCCGTTCTTGATGGTGATCTGATTGAGTGTCGGGTCCGTCGCATGCACGGCAACGATGTTCAGACGGCCAGCGGGAAAAACACGGTAGCCGAAGCCGCTGACAAATTCCTCGATCGCCGCGCGATCAGATTTTAAGACTTCAATAACCATAATCGGTCGGTGCTTCGCAATCACAGACCGGCCGCCACGCAAGACCTCGAGCTCCATGCCTTCTACATCCAGTTTCAGGAGGTCTAGTCGTTCTATACCAAGAGAGTCCAGGTTGACCATTGGAATGGTGTTGCAGGCTGCGGCGTCGTAGGCGATTGGCTGCCCGATGAATTCGTTGTCAGGGTTGCGGCGCAGTTCCAGGCTGCCGAAGCTCGCCGGCATGAAATAGTCCGGTTGCGGTACAACCAGCTCGCCGCACTGCTCGCCGAGTGCCGCAAGCTTCACGCGTGCATTCATGCAGTTATTCAACGCCACGTTACCCGCCAGGGCGTAATACAAAACCTCTTGTGCCTCGAGTCCCAGGACATGCCCCCAGCCGTGCATATGTCGCGCCCACTCAATTGTGTGCACGCCGATATTGGCTCCGCCGTCTATGGCGACGACACCGTTGCCGAAATGTTTGCGACGACAGTCGAGCAATGTCAGTACCAGGTTTACTTCACTCTCGTCAAAACTTGACTTGTCGAGTATCTGGAAGCCAACCCCGTAGGAACGGCTGGCGGCGTCGACGTGATGATCATTGCGATTCACAATCATGCTCCCATGATTGGACGCAGCCAGAACGAAAGCAACGGGGCGGAGTGGCAAGGGCATGATTTCTGATCCTGAAAAGATTCTCGTGATGCGATGCTTATCTGGCGGCAACGTGATCGGCCTCGTCAGGATTTGGGCTTGCGCAGTCAACTTGTCGAGGCTTGCGTTTGAAGCACCGTGCTCACCCAAGCTACCGGTCTTTGGGCGTCTTCGGTCGCCATTAGAAATCCTATTTGGGCGAGAGTGGGCTGCAATGTGGGCGGCCATCAATAACAAATATATATTGACAATATGTATCGATAGCCGAAAACTTGACCGCGGACTTTAAACGCCGTACCGGCCAGCTGGAATGGTTTGGATTTTCTGGCCGACCCCACCCGGGTCAGCATTTTTACGTGTGCCGATCTTGTCAGGAGGACAGGGCGCGTCTGCACTCGACCGCCAAATTTTGAATGTCTGCCTTGACGCGCAGGATGTCTTCAAACGCAGGCCCGCGATGTTCCTCGCCTTGCGGCCACAAGGCGTGGCCTCGATTGGCGAGGCTATCGATACGCGCCAGCATCGGCGCGCTATCAATGGTCACACGCTTTGCGCGAGCAATCGTGATTTCATCCTGACATGAACGGAGGTCCAGAAGGATGTCGTTTAAGCTTTCCTGGGTCGGTGATCTGTCGTTTGCCATGCAGGGTTTTGAATTTAACTTTGTGGTGGTAATTCGATGGTAGCAGATACGCGCAAGTGCCTTATTGTGTCGTTGGCCTGCCAAGCTCAAGCGGGCCAAGGCGTCGAAGATGCCTTATATTGCTGCGAAATGCCGGGCAAGTGGTGGAGCGGTGCTCCTGGGTCCGGCATACATACTCGGCACATAAACACAAATGGAGGCTGTGGTGAGATATCTCGGAATTGCATTGTTGTTGTTTGCGTCCAGCCTTTCTCAGGTCCGTGCCCAGACCGCCCCGATGGGCCTGGACGTGACAGGAAACATTGCGAACGTAACTGATGCCAGTACGCACACGTACCATTTCACCCGTGCCGATTTGCTTGGGCTTGAGAGCAGGACGATCAAAACGTCGACCAACTGGACGCCGGTGAGTGTGTGGCGTGGGCCGACCCTGGAGAGCATCCTTCAGAAAGCCGGTGCACGCGGGAAGGTGATGCACGTCTATGCGCTTGATAACTACAAGCACGATGTTCCGCTTTCGGATGCAAAACAATACGGCGTGATCATGGCGTATGAGCGGGACGGCAAGCCGCTGGAAGAGAAAGGTTTTGGACCACTGATGCTGATTTATCCGCGCGATGACAATCAGGAGGACCTGAACCGGGCATCAATCGAGGCGCGATTTGTGTGGCAAATTTATAAAATTGTTGTTGAATGACTTTCCTTCGCCGGCTAGGAGTCAAAAGAGCCCTCGGCGTCGCGATTGCTCTTCTATTCTGCGCGTCCGGGATATGGGTCTATTTCGCGTATTCGCTGCTCCTGTCGCCAGCAAGTCTCAAGGCGCTGGCTGGCCCTCAGGAGAATTACTACTGGCCCGTGGCGCAACTGGAGATTGCGGCTAACAAGGCCAAGAACTGCCTTTTCTTGTACGGCGCAGGCAGGGCGGATTTTCGGTCGGTACAGTTGCGCTTTGATGTGTTGCAATCGAAATACGCCGTGTTGGCCACACCATCCGATGCCACACAGATTTTTAGCGGCAATGCAACCTTTCGGGACGCGATCGCAAAAATAGGTGCGGTAATCGAGAAGGCGAGGCCCGCTGTCGAGCAACTGCCGCAAGATCCTCATAAATCCATCGACTTGTCGTTTCTCCTTGCAGAGATTGACGACCCGCTGGCTGTCATCGCAGACCGGGTGAGCGAGGCCGAAATCGAGCGACGCGATCGGGTCTACGATGACTTGATCAGTAAGCGGTACCTGTTCTTCATAAGCAGTTTGGGGCTGCTGGTGATTCTGGCCTGCATTGTCGCACTGGCGGTCATGCTTGGTGTCGATCGTAGGCGACTTACGTTCCAGCAGCGCGCGGCGATGAAAGCAGAGCGGGATGCAGCGCGCGCCAAAAACGCGTTCCTCGGGATGATTGGGCATGAACTGAGGACGCCTCTGCAAAGCATTGTTAGTGTCACCGACACGTTGTTGGAGCGAAGGTTTGCGGAGCGAGATGCGACGTTGATCAAGAGGCTGGCTGTGGCAGCGGGCAGGCTAGAAACACAGATGAAAGATCTGACCGATTTCGCACGCCTGGAAGCCGGAGGCCTTACTCTCAGAGAGCGTGAATTTCAACCGGCAACCGTGATTGGCTCGACGATTGACGACGTGATGGCGTCTGCCGAAGGCAAAGGATTGGAGGTGGTTGCATCGGTCGTCAACGGCGGTGGCTGGTACCTATCAGATCCAGATCGTATTGGTCAGATAGTCGGGAACCTGTTATCGAATGCGGTCAAGTATACGGATGCTGGTCGAATTTCTGTGCGGCTCGATGTGAAGCCGTCAAAGAGTGGGGCAATCCTCGACATTTCAGTGGAAGATACCGGCCCAGGCATACCTGCGGCGTCTGTCGGTTATATATTTCAGCCTTTCACCCAGCTGGACCAGTCCAACACGAGGACGAACGACGGAGCAGGGATTGGCCTTACGATCGTAAAGGGGCTGGTTGATCTGCTCGGAGGGTTGATCAATATCGAAACCGAACCGGGGCGGGGAACGAAGGTCTCAGTGTCGTTGCCCGTCAAAGCGGCCGCGGCCGCCACAGAGGCCGATGACACAGAGTTGGAGATTACTGCGATCATCGAACGTAAGAGGGTGCTTATCGTGGATGACCAGGAATCCGCAAGAGAGTCATTTGCAGACGTGCTGTCATCATTTGGCGCTCATGTGGATGTTGCGGGCGATGCGGGCGAGGCTTTGGCAGCGCTAGGTGAGACCACGTATGACGCTGTGTTGCTGGATGTGCAGATGCCGGGGGAAGATGGGATTGCCGTCGCTCGAAAGGTACGAGCCACGGCAGGATCGAATAGGGACGTTCCTATCATCGGCATCAGTGCGTTTTCCCGGGAACTGCTGGAGGACAGCGGCGCTGCACTCTTCACACAACACCTGCACAAACCTGTACGCAACTCTGTATTGAAGCAGGCTCTACTGGACGTGTTTGCAGCTGGGAAGCCGACCTGAATTTAACGAACGTGATTGATCAATGACTTTTCTGGACGAAACATCGGCGCTTACGAATGCCGGTTCGCTGCTATCGCGCGATGGTGAGATTGTCGCCTCCTATGACCTTGAGATAGCCAACGTTGCGGCAGAAGGATATCGTGCTCTTTCAGTTGTGCCGGCAATCAAAAATGCGAACGTCGCACCGTTGGAAGCTGACTACTCGCGCCTGACGCGCGTTCATGTCATCAACGGGATGGGCGTCACGTTGGGGGACTCGATTATTGGGCTCACGGCGCTAGCGTTGATCAAGAAAATGCACCCGGGGCTCTCGTTTGTTATCTACCGTCCGGGTCACGCCCCCGCGTATGTCAGGCAGCTGTACGAACTGGCGACACCGATTTTTGGGCCGGTTGTGAATCTCCCCGTCGATATCGATTCCCTGCCCGACGATGAACTCCGCATCGATTTAGGTAACCATCTGTTCTGGCCGAATTTCTCATCAATGCCCATGATAGATTTTTTTCTGTGGGCGCTTGGTATCGCACCGGATGATGTGAGCCCGAAAGACAAGTCCAATGGTTGGCTTAAGCAAATAGAGCTGCCGGTGTCGCGCACGGAATGGTCAGGCAAGGAATATACGTTGTTCTGTCCAACCGCCAGCACGCCTGTGCGCAGCATTCCACACTCGTTTCGAGCCGAAGCGGTAAATTGGCTCTGGCAGAGATTTCACCTTCCCGTACTTGGCTTTGGCAAAGTAGACCACCAGCACTATACGGACATTAGTAGCTTATCGACAGACACCGCTGCCTTTTTCGCGTGGGTGAAAAATGCCCACTGCCTGGTGACCTCTGACACGGCAGCCGTTCATATAGCGGCTGGCTTCGACGTGCCGACAGTGGCATTTTTCACGACGATTCAGTCTGATCTACGTGTGCGCGACTACGAGAGTTGCGCGGCCATAAACCTTCCGCTTCCAGAGATCCAGGGAATACAGGCTAGTGCGCGAGAGGGTGATCTGGGAATAGTGGACCGTGCGTATCAGAAACTGATCGTTGACGACTGGACGCTACAGCTTCGCGGCTAGCTAGCTGATCGGCCCAGTTCATTAGAGATTTCCGAAAATAATATGGGCATGCGGACCGGTTTTTCAATCCACTTGCAGCCAAACTGCTTAACTACCCGGGCGATGTCGTCAACGCGCGCCTTGCCGCTTTTCAACTGCCCAGTCAGCAGGTAAATCGGCGCCGATGGATTCTCCGCCGCCCGGATATCGACAATCGCGGCCTCAGCAGTGTCATCGTTGATGAGCCAGTCGATTATGAAAGCGTCGAACGTGGTGTTCTTCAGGCCTTCGCGAAAGCTGAGCAGATCGTAGAACGGTGTGGCGTTCAGGCCGTGATCGTTTAGATAGTCACAGACATTGTTGGCCGCGTGCGTATCGATATCGTCGTCGAGGACCGCGATACTTGGTTTTTCGAGCTGCGGCAGGTTAGGTCGTATCTCGACCGACAGTACATTGAAAATACGGCCTGCTGGAGCAATTTCGGCAGGGTAGATCTGCCATGCGCCGCGCGACTGGATTGCTACCAGATCGGCGGATCGGCCGCCAGTTAGTTCATCGCCAATCCACACCGAGCAGGGCAGCGGGCGAGGGCTCACCATCAGCATTCCCTCGCCTGTGATCGACTCTTCAAGATCTACGTTGCTTTCCACCAAAACACCAGGCGTTTCGCCGAAGTGCGTAGCAACCGACCCGAGTTGCTTCAGATCCCACGGCAATTGACCTTTCATCTTCCGGCTCGCAGCCGAAAAGCTGAGATTGAGTATCCGGCTTAACTCGCTCGCTTGAGCGCGTTTCGTTACGCCGTGTCGCTCCATCAAATTGCGAACGCGGTTGGCGATAGCAAGTGAATCTGTCTGCATGTCGTTATCGGGCATATCTCGGTGTCGCTCCTTTGGTTGCCGACTGTACCGATTACTGACCTCACGCGCAACATTTGACAATGTTTTCAACATACGTGACTTGACACGCTAGTTGCGGCTAGTAAAGTGACGCAACAGGCAATATTAATCGTGAAAATGACTCTTAACGTCAGGATTTGTCTACACCACTTCCCCTTGGGACATTCAAATGAAGGCTCTGATTGGAACGGCCCTGCTTGCACTGACGGCAACCTTCATTGCTAAAGGAGAGTTGCGGAATCCGAATAGCAGGGCGATCGGTGAGACTGCAGTGCAGCCGGCTCACGCGAACTGCGAGCTATCCAGCCCAGGGTTCTCTCCCGAGGGAACGGCGACTGTTCTGGTCGACCAGGCGATCGACTCCGCCCAGCGCACGATCCAGCTCGCCGCGTATTCGTTCAATTCCCGTGACATCGTGGCTCGTCTTATCGCGGCCAAACGCCGCGGCGTCGACGTCCAGGTTGTGGTCGACATGAAGAACAACCTCATTGAAGACCGTACCGACCATGCCCGCGCGGCACTCAACCATCTCGTCGAGGCTCGCATCCCGACACGCACGATCGATGCGTACCGCATTCACCACGACAAGTACATGGTGATCGACGGCGAACATATTCAGACCGGCAGTTTCAATTACACCGAGGCAGCGGAACGCTACAACAGCGAAAACGCGCTCGTCGTGTGGAACTGCCCAGCCAAGGCACAACAGTATCTGACCCACTGGCAGAGCCGATGGGAGCAGGGCGTGGACTATTGGTCCGCGTATTGAGGCGTGTGGCGAATAGCCTGCGCTCGTTTCGTTGTATCAACAGATTGGAGATGCCTCATGTCGTTTTCGGAACTTACCACCTACCTGCAGACCTTCGCGCAGTTCATCTTTATCAGCGCCGGGCCTTACATCCTCATGATCGCACTCGGCGTACTGGTGCTCATGGTGGCTAAAGGCTGGGCGCAGATGAAAACCGCTGTCATTGCCGCGGTTGCAGCGTTCTGCTTCTTCGGCATCCCGGCGCTGATTCACTACGCGCAGCAACAGGCGGCAATGAGCATCTGAGGCCGATATGCGCGAAGTGCACCGTATCCCTCGCGGCATGGTGCAGCCCTGGATGATTGGGGGCTGCCTTGCCGAACTGCTGCTCGGCTCGTTCGCCTTGCCGACGGTCGCCTTCATGTTCCTCAAATGGTGGCCGGTGATGCTGGCCATTCCATTTCTGATTGTGGTGTCGTATCTGGTCACGGCGAAAGACATCTTCAGGATGAGCGTGGTGTATAGCAGCGCTGGCACGCCTGCGAAGCCGCGTAGCCTCAAAAAATGGGGGGGAGCCAAGACCTATGCACCCCGCTAATTTTCTCAGCCGGCATCTGGATGTTTCGCCGCTTGCCTATCAGTCGGAGGCGGATCGCGACGACGCGGCGGATCTGAACGCGTCCCGCGAGCTGCCGTTCGGCGTCGATGCCTACTACAACGATCACACCCTCAGCACGAAGGATGGGGCCAAGATCCAGATCATCCGGGTTCAGGGGCTCTACTCCGAAATGCTGGATGACCAGGGCGTCGATGCCTATAAGTACCAGCGTAATACGGCACTCGAATCGATTGCCGACAGCAACGTTGGCATCTACGTCTATGACGTGCGCCGCGCATCGAACCGCTGGCCTGGCGGCACGTACCGGAACTGGTTTGCGAACTACGTGTATTCGCGGATGAAGGAGCGTTTCGAAAAGGGCGCGCTCTATCAGCACGAGATTTACATCGCGGTCGTGCGGTACCGGCACTACAGCGGCATGGTCGGCAAGCTCGACAGCTTTTTCCGGCTGTTTGAT
The DNA here is from genome assembly GCF_000739735.1 of Paraburkholderia ginsengisoli NBRC 100965. Lineage (GTDB taxonomy): Bacteria > Pseudomonadota > Gammaproteobacteria > Burkholderiales > Burkholderiaceae > Paraburkholderia > Paraburkholderia ginsengisoli. The sequence continues at coordinate 9,097 of NZ_BBJF01000030.1, forward strand.
TTCACCGGCGCCAATAGCAAGCTGGAATCGGAGGCCCGGCAGGTGCGGGATCTGGAATCGAAGGTCGATTCGGTGATGAAGTCGCTGGCGCACTACGCGCCCCGACGGCTCGGCAAGGTGACGGAAGAGATCGGCGAGTGCTGCGAAATCGCCCGGTTTCTGCGTTACCTCGTCACGCTTGAAGACGGCCCTGTGCTGGCGAATCCGTTCAATCTCGCGCAGGCGATGGCGACCGCGTATATGCACTTCGGTCGCAATCCGGTGCTCGACAAGGAGGTATTCGAGATCGATGGACTGAACCATCGACGTCTGGGTCAGGTGCTGGCCATGTCACGCTGGCCGGATGGTGCGATGGCGGGGATGGCCGATCGCTTCCAGTCGCTGCCGGCCGAATTCATCATCACGCAGAAGTTCTTTCCGATCGACAAGCTGGATGCGACTCGCGCAACGGCAACGAGTGAAGCGCGCCTGTCGCAGGATCGCGTGACTGCTGGCATGGCGGCGGACATTACGGCCATGCGGGAGCGGCAGGCCGCGAATTCGGCAGTGACGGGCGAGCATCACATGAGCGTGGTGGTGCACGTGCCGATCGAAGGCCGGACGGCGCGTGCGGAAGAGGATGCACTTGAACGCCTGCTGCTGGCGGTGGGCCAGGTGGGAGAGTGCTTCAAGGGTTGGGCCGTGCCGCCTGTGATCGAAACGAGCGGGATGGAGCGCGCATTGTGGTCGCAGGTGCCCGGCGCGACGAAGCGGCACAACGGGCGGGTCGGCAAGATCGAGACGATCCAGTTCGCGAGTTTCGCGTCGATGCACAGCTTCCCGCAGGGGCAGCGCGACGGCAACCTGTGGGGCGAAAGCCTGATGGTACTGCCGACCGAAGGGAAGACGGGCTATCACGTCAATTTCCATGAAGAGCGTCCCGGCATGGTACCGGGTCACTTCAATATGTCGGCATTGACCGGGCGAGGCAAGACACTGCTCGCGGCGTTGCTGGTGTGTATGGCCGACAAGGTTGAGCCGCGGGTGCACTGGTTCGACCGGGAAAATGGCGGGACGGTATTCAATGAGGCTATGGGTGGAGCGGACATCGTCCTGAGCCTGTCCCGATCGCTTGGCAATCCCTGCAAGATGCCCGCCACGGAACAGAACGCGGCCATATTGCGCGAACTCTTCCAGACGATGGCCACGTGCTACGGCTACGTACTCACGGTCGACGACGTGAAGCGTATCGCGCAGGCCGTCAATGACAACTTTGACGACACCAAAACGAAGTTCGCCGATCGCCGGCTCAGGAATCTGGCGTGGCGCTTTGGGGCGCGCAACTCGGGCCTGTATGAGGCGATGGCGGTGTGGCATAGCGGCGGAGCCAACGCCGCGGTGTTCGACAACGAGGACGACACGCTCGATATCACGCGTCACCGGCACTACCGGTACGAAATGCGCGAGTTGATGAAGGACAAGGAGGCCCGTCCCGAGCTTCCAATCCTCCTGAACTACCTGACACATCGTATCGAGCAGTCGCTTGATGGTTCGCCTGCGATTGTCATCTGGGACGAAGCGCAGATGCTGATCCGCACACCGTTCTGGCAGAACAAGATCGAAACCTACCGCGAAACGTTCCGGCGTCGCAACTGCGTCACCGGGTTTATCACGCCGGAGGCGCGCGCACTTTATCACCCGGTTCCGGCGGTCAAAAACCAGGCTGTCACGAGCTTCTACCTGGCCCACGACAAGGCGGACCGGCGTGACTACATCGACAACCTGGATTTTTCGGAAAGCGAGTTCCAGTTCATCAGGCAGGCCAACCCGACCGACTACAAGGTTCTGATCAAGAAGGGTAACGGCGTGAGCGTGCGGGCCTCGTTCGACATGTCTGATATGCCCCAGCTAACCGCTGTGCTGTCGTCGAACGACAAATCCGTTTCGCTGATGAATCGTGTTCGTGAGGAGCTTGACACCAACGAACCCAGTGAATGGGTACCGGTTTTCATGGAGCGTGCACTTGCCGAGCGCACGCATAACGTCGGACGTCCTTAGTCAAGGAGTAGGAAAAAAATGAAATTCACCACAGCCGGAATCATGCTGGTCTGCGCCGCGTCGCAAGCTGCGTTTGCAACCGGCATTCCCACGGTCAATGTCATCGAGCAGGCTCAACTGACGGACAGCCTTGCGAATCAGACACAGGAACTCGCCAAGCTGGACAGCCAGATCAAGACGTTGCAGAACCAGTATGCCGCGGTCATTGGTTCGTACGGCCGCGGCGCACAGGGACTGTCGAGCGCCGTGAGCGCTGCGTCAGTCGTGCCGGGCAGCTGGCAGGACGTGACGTCGCAGCAGTCCAGCGGTGCGTACGGTTCGGTACAGGCGGCCGTCGAAAAGACTATTCAGACGGTCGCACCCTCGTCGTTCACGGACGCGTCGGTTGGATCGAACTACAAGATGAGCACCGATTCGGTTCGTGCGGGACTCGCCGGTGGCCAGTCGCTGTATGCCGAGGCGCAGACACATCTGACCAACTTCGAGCAGCTGGCCCAGCAGGTCGACACAACCACGAATGTGAAAGACGCGGCTGACCTGCAGAACCGCATGACTGCCGAACTCGGCATGGCCCAGTCCGCACAGACCAAGCTGCAGGCGCTTAACGCAAACCTGAGCGCGAACCAGCTGAACGCCAGCAATCAGGCGACGGCATCGCGTCAACAGTTCTTTGGCCAGACCCAGTGAGGCTTTGATGAAACGACTCGTGACGTACCTGGTTGTCGTTGCGGCAGTGGTGCTGACGGGGTGTGCGCATACCGGAGCAATTCCGAAGTCGCCGTGTGCGTGTGAATTTCATTCGTTGCCGGGCCACGCGTAGGCGGTCGCGGCAACCGTATCAGGAGAGACAGATGAAGTCGGGAATGATTGGAATCGTATTTGCCGCGCTGCTGGGCGGTTTCGTCATAGGGGGACTGGTGACGATCAAGGTGGTGCGACCGGACGCGGCGCCCGTGGCCGCGTCAGAACCGGTGCTGGCGACGACGCCGTCGAGCGCGTTTTCGGGAAAGACGTACTCGTACTACAAGGCGCATGTCGCCGAGGCAAAGGCCCGGTGGCACGACTGCAGCGAACATGGCGTCAATCCGATGTCCGATTCGCCGGATGCACGCGACTGTGAAGTCGCGCGTGAAGTGTCACTGCAATCGAGATAAGAACATGGCCCTCGCAACCGCAAGCCCTGATGCCTTCCTTGACCTGATTTTCGCTAAGGTCAAAACGAAGGCGGATACCCTGCTAGCGACCAACTATCCCGTGCTCGCAGCGAAGGTCATGCCGATTGCCGTGCTGATCGCGATGATCTGGGTTGGGGTGAAGGTGATCCGTGTGCATTCCGGTCGGGACCCGGCCGATGTCTGGCCGCTCGTCCGGATGGCGCTGACGATCATGTCGATTTTCACGGGCCTGAACTGGAGCACGGGCGGCGTCGCGATCTATCACTTCTTCACCCAGCTGCGTGACGACACGACCGCAATCTTCATGGGCGGGCAGAGCATCGTGCAGTACATGGACACGATGCATGACCACTTCACCGCGATCGCGAGTTATCTGATGTCGGCCTCCTGGCAGAACATGGGCATCATCGCGCTCGGCCTGCTGATGCAGGCCATCGACTGCCTCCTGGTGGTGCTGGTGCTTTTCCTTGAGGCCGCCTCATACATGGGGTTGGCCATTACGACAGTCATGGGCCCGCTTTTTCTGCCGACACTGTTTTGGACTGCTACGCGTGGCTACGGCATGAACTGGTTCTCGGCGCAGCTGAAATTCGCGCTGGTCGGCGTAATTCTCGGCATCTGCGTGGTCTTCAGCTTCGGCATTGCGCAGGAGCTTATGAGCGATGCGATGGGCGTGATGAAGATTGCGCCAGCAGATGTCACGGCGGCCGACGTCGCTGCGGCGTTCATCCTGCAGGGCTTCATGTGCCTGTTCGTGTGGTTCGGCGTGAAGCCGCTCGCTTCGGCGCTGGCGTCAAGCGGCGCGGCCGCCGGGGGGATGGCCGAAATGGCTGGCGGCATGCTCGTTTCCAGCACGCTGACAAAGCTCTTCGGTGGCGGCCGGGGCGGCGGAGCCGGGGCGGGAATTGCGCCGACCCTGAACTCCCTCGCACAGACGCAGACGAGTCAGGGCCAGCAGCTCGATCGCATCGAACGGATGTTGGGGAACCAGGGGCCGGCGAGCGCAATGCAGTCGCCACCGTCGGGCGCGGGCCAGCCGGGGCAGAACATCAATACAGCGGGTGAGGGGGCGAAATGGTGACGTTGAGTTTGAAACGAGCAACGGGCCGGGCGACGCCGGTCAAGCAACCGGTACAGCAGGAGCAGGTGGATACGCCGGAACAGTCGCCGCGCGGTCCGCGCGCGGAGTCGTATGAGTCGGTCCGGGTGTCGCGTAATCGTGCCTATCTGCTGGCGCTTGCCGCATGGCCGATTGCCGGTTTGTCGTTGCTCTATAGCGTGGTGGAAAAAGCCAACCAGTCGTACGTGCCGCCAGTTGTGCTGACGCTTGACGAAAAGGGGCACGTCGCCAAAAGCGAGATCGGCACGCCGGCCGTGCTGAACGGAAAGGACGCGGTGATCGAACAGGAGCTCGCCCGCTACGTGACCGAGCGCTACACCCTCAATCGCGCGTTCCGTGACGATCACATTCACTACGTGGTCCTCCATTCGTCGTCACAGGTTGCCGCGCAGTTCATGCACGAGATGGACGCGAAAAACAAGGACAACCCGTACTACAGCATTCCCGATTCAGCTTTGCGCCGCGTCAGGGACATCCGCATCCGGATTCTGGATCGCGACAGCCAGAAGGCTGAAGTGACTTTTACCACCTTCGTTGCGAACGCCGTCGAACCCAGGATCGCTTACTGGCATCTGGTTACGCGCTACGACTTTGTGAAACAGGCGCTTGCGCCGGAAGACCGGTACATCAACGGCACAGGATTCATCGTGCTGGCAAATGACGAGAACAACGAACCTGGTCCGCCGTCACCGGCGCCGGTCCAGTAAGGAGAGACGCGATATGAATGTCCTTTGCAAAAAACTGCTTGCAGCGTCGATCGGGGGCGTGATGGCGTGCACGCTCGCCGGCCTGTCACCGTCCGCGCTCGCGGCACGCGCACCTCACCCGCTGTCGAGCGACAGCCGCGTGCGCGAGATCATCTACGACCCGAATCAGGTGTACGAGCTCACGGGCGTGTATGGCTATGCGACGACTGTCGAATTTGCACCCGGCGAGAAGATCCTGAATACCGCGGTCGGTGACACGATCGGCTGGGAGATCAAGAAATTCCGTAATCACCTGGTGCTCAAGCCGGTCGAAGACGATGCCCGCACCAATCTGACGGTGACGACGAACAGCCGTGTTTACTACTTCCGTCTGTCCGGATCGAAGAACGTCAATAACGTGACCTTTGCTGTACGCTTTGTCTATCCGGGGCAGCCGTCGGATAGGCAGACGGACGGCGACGACACGGCCGCGGCCGGAGATCTCGGCTTTTCGCCGCCGCGGCTGGTGAACCGGAATTACAAGGTCTCGGGCGACGAGCGCCAGTTCGGGTTGCAGAGCGTGGGTGATGACGGCCAGTTCACCTACTTCCTGTTCAAGGCCGACAAGGCCAAGCCCAACGTCTATACGGTCGAGGACGACGGGACGGAAGCGCGCCCGAACGTACGTCGCGAAGGGCCGTATCTGGTGGTCGAGCAGATGGCCAACGGCTTCTCGCTGCGTGATGGCGACCGTGTTCTGTGCGTGACGCGCAGCACCGCTGCGGCGACCGGCGCGACGACCAGTACGCGTTCCACTTTCGGGAGTGGAAATTGACCGCGCCGTTCGAACCGGACGACCACGACGCCGCTGCGGGTCAGTCACGGAGCGATGCGGCCGATCAGTTAAAGCGCACGTCACTGGCGGCGAATCCGGTCGCGCAGCGCAAGAAGACGATATTCGTCTATGGCTCGCTGGGTGCGATGGCGCTGCTGGGTGTGGGCTTCTTCTGGATGAATCACTCCACGCCGACGGCGGCACCTGCCGCGGAGAGGCCGAAGATCGCGGAGAACGCACCGCGCCCGGCGCCGCTCGCGCATTCGAGTGCGCCCGCTGTCGCGTCAGCCGCAACACCGGCCTCCGCGCCGGCGGTCGATCCGGCCATCGCCGAAGCGGAGCGTCGGGAGGCACAACGACGCCGGCAGGAGGCGGAGGCCGCCGCGAAGAAAGCAGAGGCGATGCGCCAGGCGCGTATTCATTCGGACGTCTTTGCGGGCACAGCGGGCAGCGGCGACAGCGACGGTGGAGCGGCTGACCAACCCAAAGACGAGGGCAAGGCAGGTGCGCATAAGGGCGCCGGGCCGAACGACGCCAATTCGTCATTCGCCCGGTCCGTTTCTGACCAGAACGACTCGTCGTTCAAGGTGCAGACCGACGCCAACCTGCAATGCAAGATCCGGCCCGGCAAGGTGCTCGAAGGCCACATGGTGCCGCGCATTGTGTCCGATCTGCCGGGTGCGATCGCGATCATGCTCGATCGCGATGTGTACGGAGAAGAGGGGCGCATTCCGCTCCTGCCGTGGGGCACACGGATTACCGGCAAGCCGAATTCGACGGTGCGCAAAGGCCAGGAGCGGACCTTTGTCGCGACTGCCACGGCCTATCTGCCTGGACCCGACGGCGAAAAGATCGAGCTGGATTCAACGGTGGCCGACCAGCTCGGGTCGAGCGGTCTGGACGGCGATGTCGACAATCACTACGCGCAGATCCTCGGCATGAGCGCGGTGCTGTCCATTCTCGGCGCCGGTTCATCGAATGTCGGCGTGTCCGGCATGGACAACAGTAACTCGGCCGCGATGTATCGCGAGAACGTGCAGTCGTCGCTCGCCCAGTCGTCGCAGCAGCTGCTGAGCGGCTACGCAAACATCCCGCCGACGCTCACCGTCGCGCAGGGCGCACGGGTGCGAATCCAGGTGGAACACGAGCTCGATTTCTCTGCGCACTGTCATCTGCCGAAGGCCGATGACGATTCCAATGATGGAGGTTGATCGATGGCATCCCCACGCAAACCGAGGCTGCCGGGCCAACGCAAACCGAGGCCACTGAACACTGAAAAGCTGCTTGAGCGGATGCAGGTCGGAAAAACGTATCACGCGTATCAGCTGGCAGCGAAGTTCAATCTGTCGTCGCTGGAGATCAGGCCCCTGCTCGACTCGCTGATTGGCAGCGGGAAACTTGAAGTGGGGCAGGTCGATGAGCTGGCAGGCGGCTATCGCCGTCCGCATCCCGGCACCGCCAGCGAATCGGCGACGGCATTGCCGCGTACCTTCGCCGTCCAGCACGGCGAGCTGACCGGGTATGAAGCGGAGTTCGCCCGTCGCGTTGCGTTGTGCCTGAGTGTGCGGGGCTGACATGTCGATTCTGCCCGCCTTCGAGAACCGTACTGCAGGGTTGCGGCCGCTGTTTGAAGATCCGGCCGTCACCGAGATTGCCATCAACGGGCCCGGCCTCGCGTGGGCGGGCCGGCAGGGGAAGCGCTTCATGGAGCCGGTGACGCTTCCCGAACTCAGCATGAGCACGCTGACGGACATTGCGGATCAGGTCGCGCACGTCTCCGACCAGACGATCGATGTGGCGCGGCCGCTGCTCGCCGCTTCAATTCCGGCTGAGCTGACCGGCCAGCAGGACCGGGATTTCCGTATCCAGATCATCCTGCCGCCGGCGGTGCCGTCCAATACGGTATCGATCACGATCCGCAAGCCGAGTGTGCTCGACCTCGATCTTCCGTACTACATCGGGAGCGGCGCGTTCGATCACGTCAATGAGCCGTTGCCGGACTCTGAGGACACGGATCGCCAGTTGCGGGTTCTGTACCAGGAAAAAAACTGGCCCGAGTTCCTGGCTTGTGCCGTGCGTGCAAAGAAAAACATTCTCATCAGCGCGGCGACGAACACCGGCAAGACGGCGTTCATCAACATGCTGCTCAAGCTGATCCCGCTCGACGAGAGGATTGTCACGCTGGAGGATGCCCGCGAGATCCGCGCGTTGCAGAAAAATGTCGTGAACCTGCTGTATTCGCGCGGCAACCAGGGTGTGTCGAAAGTGACGCCTGTCGATCTGATGGAAGCCGGTTTGCGGATGTCGCCGGACCGGCTCATCGCCGGCGAGCTGCGCGGTGCCGAGGCCTATATCGCGCTCGAAATGCTCAACTCCGGGCACGACGGGTTCATGTCCACCATTCACTCGAAGAGCCCGGAGCACATGTGGGACCGCCTCGCGCAGATGGTCATGCGCTTCGGTTCGACGATGCAGCGCGGCGAAATCATCGATTACGCGCGCGGCCTGATCGATGTGGTGGTGCAGATGCACCGCTATGACGATGGCCTGCGCGGCATCAGCAGGATCATCTATGAACACCACTAAGACAGCTGGACGGCTGGCGCTGCTGGGTCTGCTGATCTCGGCGCCACTGATGTCACGCGCGGCCGAGTCGGCGACGCCGGTACCGGCCAACTCCCAGTTTGAAGCATTGGCCATGCGCTGCGCGCCGCAGGTCGATCACGATCTGCTCGGCCGCGTGGCCAGCGTCGAGAGCAGCGGCAATCCGTTTGCAATCGGCGTGGTGCATGGCCACCTCGCGCGACAGCCAGGAAACCTTCCGGAAGCACTGGCCACGGTCAGGGCGCTGGACGCCGGCGGATGGAATTACAGCCTGGGGGTGGTGCAGGTCAATGTCCACAATCTCGCCCGGTTTGGTCAGACCGTCGACAGCATTTTCGATCCCTGCAGGAACCTGAAAACAGGTGCCGCGATTCTCAGGGAGTGCTACGAGCGCGCCCGTGCGCAGGCGATGGCCGATGCGGTACGTGGCGCGCTGTCCTGCTACTACAGCGGCGACCTCGTGCGCGGTGCCGCGTACGCGATGAAGGTGGCGGCCGCGGTGCCAGTTGCTGTGGTAAGCGACGCCCGCCCGATCGATATCGTGCCCGACGTTGCCAGGGCCGCTTCCGGAGGACAAGCGCAGCACGGACCAGCAAAAGCATCGAGGCCCGGCAAGGGCGGGGATCAGGGCGACTGGTTCATGACCTATGGCGACGACGATGACGCGCCGGCCCCGCAGGTGAATTCGTCAGCGAACGGAAAAGGAGACGGCAATGCTCAGTAAGCGCGTGCGGCTCACGGCGAGCCTGCTGGTGTGGGCCAGCCTTGCGATTGCAGCAGGAGTGGTGGCCTGGCGATCCCAGCACGGCGATCCGCACGCCTTCATGCTGCTGCTTTCCATGATGATTTTCCTGTCGTTCTATCTGGTGGCAGTAGCAGTTGCGCGCGGCGGTCAGCAGATGCTCATTCTGCTGCCGTTGCTGCCTTTTGCATGGATGGTCGCACCGGTGTTTCTCGCGTGGTTTGCGATACGCGATACATGGTGCGGTGTGCGCGCATGGCGCAAGTCTGGTTCGAAACCGCAAGTCGGTGAAGGAGTGTGGTCATGAAGAGAAGAATGAACCGTCTGTCGATCGCCGTGCTGCTCATGGGCACGCTCGGCGCGTCGCCGTCTGCCTTTGCGGAGGACAGCAGTGAGGTGATGACGGGTGATCCGGCGCTCGCATGCGAGGCGATCATGTGTCTGTCGACGGGCACCCGGCCGGACGAATGCAGTCCGTCGCTTAACCGCTATTTCGGCATCAATTACAAGTACTGGAGCGATACGGTCAAGGGTCGTCGAAACTTCCTGAGTGAATGTCCGTCCGCACAGGATACGTCGTCGGCCAACATGCCGGCGCTGGTCAATGAAATCTCGCAGGGCGCAGGCAAGTGCAACGCGGCCTGGCTGAATGCGACGGATACGACCGTCGTGCAGAAACTGGTGTGTCCGGCTGGTACTGGTGCCGGGACTGGAGGCGATGGTGGCGACAGCTGCTACTACGAGCCCGTGACTGTCATCAGCAGCACGGCGCCCGGCTACTGCGTTTCCTACCAGAACGACGAGCTCACCTACCTGCTCGGCGTCACTTACGAGGGCGATCAGATGAACGGTGGCCACTGGGTCGATGACGCGAGTGCGGCAGGCACCCCGGTTAATTGAGGAGCCTGTCATGGAGCGACTTGAATCATTCGGGCTGCCGCCGATGTTTGAGGCATCCATGATGCCCGAAGCGGGCGCGCGCTTCGTCAGCGAGTGTCCGAAAGGCATCGACCGCGAGACCCTTCTGCGATTGGCAAGTGATCGCGGCTTCATGCCGACATGGAAGCGTCTCGAACATCTTGGGCCGGGTGTGTTCGGCCTTGGGCTGACGATCGACGGCTGCGGTGTTCCGCTGATGGTCCGCATGACGGCAGGTGAGCAGCAGGAAGGAGTTGTCTGCACGGCGGCAGAGCAGCTGTCGCTGTTTTGAACAGGGAACCACGGAGGAGTCAATGTTTGAAGACACAGTATTGCGCTTAAGCGATAAAGAGCGCCAGCAGAGGCTGGCCGAAGAGGAACGTGCACTCGTAGAGCGGCAGGCGAATCTCGCCGCTCGCCAGCAGAATCTTGCGCACCGTCAGCTGATGCTCAAGACGAACCCGAATGACGTGTCGAACGCGATCGATCGCGACGACAGGCAGCGCGCGGAGGAAAAGCAGCACGCGAGCGACGCGGCCCGGATCAAGGGTCAGTTTGGTCTCAAGGCGCACGAGCTGATCGATACGCCGGCGATGCGCGGCGCGCTTGAACAGGCGCTTGCGGAAAAGGATGTCGAGCAGCAGATGCGCGCCGAGAAAATCGCCGATCGCGCATCGCTGCTGTCGGGGCTGAACAAGCTGGCGATGATGGATGCCAGTAAGGCCGCCGAGATCCTGAATGCGAACAAGGACCTGAATCCGCCGCGCGTCTGGAGCCGTCAGGAAGTGGCGGAGATGTTCGCCAGGGCGCAATCGCACGTCGACGATAAGGGGAACACCCGCAACTTTGGTAAATCCCTGGATGGCTGGGCGGATTCGATCGCCTTTCGCAAGCGCGAGCTGGAGCTGGCCGAGATCAAACTGGATGCGCAGGAGCAGGCATTGCGTGCTCAGGTGCGCCGCGCGATTGATGGGCCGGAGAAGGGCGCAGCGCAGCCCGTGGCGGAGCAGTCAACGTCGAAGGTGGCAGAACGCACGGTAGAGGCCGCAGTGGGCGTGGCCACCGTGGCAGCGAATGCGAAAGGGCCCGTCACCATCGATACGTCGCTGGAGACCTTGAAGGATCCGGCGAAATTTGCCGCGACGGTCGATCAGGTTGTGAAGACGTCGGGCGTGAGTGCCGAGCAGGCAAAGGCCACGCTCGACATGCTGCGTGAGGTGAAGGAGTCCGGCACCGCCAGGGCGCCTGCCGCGGAAGTTTCGGAGAAGGCGGCGATCGAGGCCGCACGTGAGGCGTTTTACGCTCGCGGCGCGAGCCTGCGCAGAGACAGATCGAACGTGGTCGATATCGGCAACGGCAAACGGGCGGCGGAAACGTCACCGGTCGAGCGTGTGGAGCGGGGCGTTGCCGCTGCAGCCGGGGCGCAGGTAAACGGTGCTGAAGCGGGGGGCGAAGCGCGCGCAGCCGTGAAGGGCATCGAAGGCTTCAGGCCGCTGGGACGCAACAAGACAAAGGATCTGGCCGATCGCGGTCCGGCGCAAGTGGCACCGACCGAAGCCGGGCAGGCCGTTGACGGTTCCAATGCAAAAGGAGTGCAGCGGCCGACGGCAGAAGTAGCCAGGCCGATCGAAGTGAACAAGGAGCGGGAACCGAAGTCGCTGGAGCGGGAGCGCAAGTCCTTCAAGGATCTGAACGCACACGAAAGGATCGAGCGGCGCGCGGAGTTCTTTGGCGACCTGCGTCAGAACGCCGGCTACTCCCGCGATGGCAAGGAGGCCGTGTCCGAACGTGCCCGGGAGGCCGCGCGATCGGGAAAGCAACGTGACGGCTACGGCGTAGGCTAACCGGGGTCGTCATCATGCAAAAACACGAAGTCCTCATGATGCAATGGCTGGCCGCGATCGCCTCGGTGCTGTTCGGGTTGATGCTGTCGTTCTCGCTGGCTGGCCATATCCCGTTTCCGTTTCCGGCCGGGATCGTCAGGGGCTTCGTGGCGGCGCTCCACAATCCACTCCTGTTCTGGGGCGTCGCACCGGGCGCGGTGTTCGCCATCGCCGCGGTGCGCTTCTGTCGCGAGCATCTGTACAACGGCTTTGAGGGTTACCGGTACGCGCGTTTCATCCGGGGCGTGAAGATGGAGAACCGGCACCAGCTGAGCGGCCGCATCCGGGCGCATAACAACAAATATAGAAAGCAGGCTGTGAAGCATGGTGATGCACCGCGCCCGCCGGTCGACGTCTGTGGCGTCGAGATGCCGACGGATCTCGAAACGCAGAACATCATGATCATCGGCGCGCCCGGCACCGGCAAGAGCCAGGCGATCAATGGCCTGGTGGCCTCTGCGCTGCGTCGGGACGACCGGATGGTCGTCATTGATCCGAACGGTTCGCTGATGTCCCGTTTCTATCTGCCGGGTGACATCATCATCAACCCCTACGATGCGCGCTGTGTGGGCTGGTCGCTGTTTAACGAGGTCGATCATGGTTTCGACTTCGAGCGGCTGTCCCATTCGGCGATTCCTCCCCAGAACGGCGAACAGGCCGAAGAGTGGGCGGGTTATGCCCGCTCGCTGCTGGCCGACACGATGAACAAGCTCGATGCCGACGGAATGCAGGACATGGTGACGTTGACCGATCTGCTGGTCCGTGAGCAACGGCCCGTGCTGCAGACCTATCTCGAAGACACGGATTCGGTCGGCTTCTTCGCAAAAGATGCGGACAGGGCAACCGCGAGCATCATTTTTACGCTGAACAAATACATCCGTCCGCTGCGGCGCATTCCCGATGGGGACTTCTCGATCCGGCGGTGGATGCGTGATGAGAATGGTGGAAACATCTGGATCACATGGCGCGAAGACCAGCGCACCGCGCTGGGCCCGACGATCCCGATCTGGCTTGACCTGATCTACGCAATGATCCTTAGCGAAGCGCCGACGTTTAACCGTCGGTTGTGGGTATTCAAGGATGAGCTGGCATCGCTGGGCAAGCTGTACAGCTTCGAGGCCGCCGTGTCGAAAGGACGCAAGCATGGCCTGTGTGTAGTCGGCGGCCTGCAGGATGTTGTGCAGGCCGATCAGCAGCTGGGCGAACTGGCGGCGAAGGCGGTGTTCTCCTGCTTCCGTAGCCTGCTGGTGCTCGGCGGCGCCAATTCACTGACCACGAAGCGCGTGTCGGAAATGCTGGGCGCACACGAAGTGGAGCGGCATCCGATCGGCGTCCAGGGACAGTGGAATGTCAATACGCGTGAGCGTCGGCGCGAATCAGAGTCGGTTGTGACGTCCTCCCAGATCGCCAATCTCCCCGACCTGAACGGCTACCTGAAGTACGGCAAGGACTGGCCATTGAGCAAGGTGAAATTCGATGTGCGCGACTACCCGGTACGCGTACCCGCGTACATCGAGGCCCCGTTGCATGACATTGCGGCGGCGATCGATGTGCCAGCACAGACTGATCCACTGCCGGTTTAACCGGGCGATGTCCGGTGATTTCAGATCCGGCCTCGAGAGGAAATACGAATGACTAACATGCAGACGTTTCATAAGCTGGCGATGGTGTTCAGCACACCGAGCGCGATTTTCCGTATTCCAACCCGCGATCGCGGCGACGTATTCATGCGGATCGGGCGCACCGGTTACGAGAACGACAGGCGGGCGGTCGTCGAGGTCGACGCGGACAGGTTTCTGGACCTCTGGCGTCGCGATCCGTACGAGGCGCATGCGGATGTCTCGCGCGGTAATCCGACCACGTGGGTTCGCGACCGGAAGTTTTCGTACGCTGAGGAAGGCTTTGCCGGTGGCGAGTCCAATCCGGTTCCCCTCGCGGATGTCGACTGCACGACTCACATCAAGCAAAGACCGCTCTACCGGTCGCGGCTTCTCGTGTTACGCAAGCTCGTCGGTTACGAACGGGAGGATATTCCCCACGTGAGTTTCAGCGATGGAATCACACGGACCATCTGGTTGCTGACACATGGCGCACGTGTGTTTCCCGTGATGTGCAGTGTTTCAGAAGCACCGCTTCTGAAACAGCTTGCAGGCCTGCCGGGCGGCAGCTTTTGCACCGTTGACCAGCTGGTGCCGGCTGCGGCCGTGCCGCTGCGCAGCTGCGCGGCAGCCGTCTTCGAGTATGCCAATCGCGAGTACTTCACCCGGCTGCTGGATACGTTCGAGGCGGCCGCCGATGAGCAGGGCTACCGGTTTGTGACGGGCAGCGAGCCTGCCCCGTTTCCGGATTACGTGCGTGAGGCGCTTGGTGACGCGGTGGTGGCGACAAGGCTTCGATTAGTCAGCCCGCTGCTGTCGGAGCTCAACATGGTGCGCGCCCGGCAGCACGCCCGCGAGGACGGCACCGGCGATGCGTGGGTGACGCTCTTCGTGAAAGCGCTGGCCGCACAGGGCATCGTGGCCGAGCTGCGTCAGGATCATCTGCCGCCCCCCCTGCAAGACAACGTGACGGGGCAGGGAGCAGCCGATGCGTGAGCCGCGCGCGCTGGTTTCGTCCCGGTGGGATCGCGGCCGGATCGCCTTTAACGGCTCGCCGGTCTGGATGGTGAATCTGCCGCTGATGCTGCGGTGTCTTGCATCCAGCCTGTTGCTGTCAGCTGCGGCGATTGACGCGGCCTCGCGCGGGTGGTCTCTCATCTGGCCGGTGTGCGTCGTCATGCTCGCTTATCCGTTGCTGTTGCTGCTGTACCGGGTCTGGGAAACAGAGCTGACGCACATCGTCATCGACGATGCGCGGTTGACCTGGCACGGCGGAATCCTCACGCGGCGGGTCGCCAGTGTTGAGCTGTATCGCATCGAGAACGTCGAGGCGCGTAGTGACTGGTGGGAGCGCATCTTCGGCTTTGGCACGCTGGTAATCGAGAGCAGTGACGTGAATCGCCCGCTGTGGGTGCTACGCGGCCTGCCCGAGGTTGAGCGGTTGCGCGACGCACTCACTGAGTACGTCGTGGCGGTGCACAACACGATGGGTATCGGCAAGTTCAATGTGGGTCGGGTTTAATCAGATAGGAGAACATAATGAATCAATCACTGTCGCAGAGTAGCGCTTTCCGTGGCGTGGCCGATTCCCACGCCAGCAAGATCCGTCCGCCGGTTAATGAGCCTGGCTCGAAGAAGCGAACCGGTGCGCCGCAGCTGTCCTACCGCAAGGCGAAGGTGAAACATGCTGTGGCACTACGCAAGGCATTCACCGAGAAACAACCCGTGCACGCAGCGGTCTTGCAGATGGTTTCGGTAGGCAGGCTTCAGGCAGTGAGCCAGGAATCGATCGAAGCGGCTCAGGCGGCTTTCTTCATGTTCAAGTCAGGATTTGACGCGGGGTCTGTCCGGACAGACCGATGAAATCACGTTTGTCAGGACACGCTAATCACCTGGAGGAAAGATGAACGAATTCCGTTTCGAGGATGTGATCGTCGCGGCGAATGCCGACGACCTGCAGGGCTATCTTGCCGATGCCCATGCGAACAAGATCCGGCCGCTGTGCATGTGTCTGCCAGGCGGTGTGCCGATGTACGTAGCGAAGGTGGGCGAGCACTACGCGATCAAGCGCATGCCCAACACGGGCGGCACGCACGACCCGGACTGCACGTCCTACGATCCGCCGGCGGAACTCTCCGGACTCGGCGAGGTGAAAGGTGAGGCAATACAGGAGAACGTCGAGGATGGCACCACGACCCTCCGGCTCGATTTCAGCCTGTCGAAGACTGGCGGCAAGGCGGCGCCGGCACCTTCAGGCGTGGCCGCCGACACGGTGCGCACGGACGGCGCAAAGCTGACGCTGCGCGGGACCCTGCATTACCTGTGGGAAGAAGCGCAGCTGAACCGCTGGTATCCGGCGATGGAGGGAAAGCGCAGCTGGTACGTCGTACGCATATCTGCTGCAGGCCGCGGCCGGGAAAGTGTCCAAAGGCGAGCCGCTGGGACGCTCGCTGTATGTGCCCGAGTCGTTCTCGTCGGAACACGCAGCCGGCATCACGCAGCGTCGTATCGCGCACATGGCCGAGCTGGCCAGCACCAAGAAAGCCCGCAAACTGATGATTGCTATTGGCGAAGTCAAGGAAATTGCCGTCTCGCGCTACGGCTTCAAGATCGTCGCGAAACACCTGTCCGACTTCCCGCTGATGCTTAGCGAAGATCTGCACCGTCGCCTGCAGAAGCGCTTTGCGAACGAGCTGGCCCTGTGGGACAGCATTGAGGATTCGCACCTGGTGTTTATCGCAACGTTCGGCCTGTCGCCCACGGGCATTGCAACGATCGAGACGCTGGCCGTGATGGTCGTGTCGGCCAACTGGATCCCGTTCGAGCATGCGTACGACAAGCTGATGCTTGATGCGCTCACCACACAGAAGCGCCGGTTCGTGAAGGGGTTGCGCTACAACCTGGCGGAGAACAAGCCGCTCGCGTGCGTGGTGCTGTCTGACGTGTCGCCCAAGCCGGTCGCGTTGTACGTGCAACCGCCTGGCGTCGAACAGGAAGATGAAGACGCGCTGACGACGCTGATCGAGGAAAGCGACATGCCGTCGTGGATCTGGCGTGCGGGTGAGGAGATGCCTGAACTGCCGGGCTGCGCCACGAACCTCATCCGTGCGCGCTGTCAGTACGCTTGACGAGGCGAATGCGGCAGCGGCTGACGCGGGTGCTTTGGGTGCAGAACCGGAGTCGGCATGGTGAGGAAGTGTTTACCGCCGAAACTCACCGGTTTTGCTTCAAAAGAATGTCATGAGCCGGGACAATCGGAAAAATTTTTATCTACTTTTCCCCGGAATCGCGTAGCGCACGACAAAACCGAACCTACAAAAGAAAAACCCCCGCCTGCAAGCGAGGGTCATTTCTTGATGACAGCCAGCACGGAGAGCAGTGCTAGAGACATCGGATTCATTCGTCTGGACCCGATTCTAGCAACTCTTCACTCCGTGTCAAGCGTCATCGGTAGGCGTTCGACCTTAAAAAAAGTGAGTGATTGCATGAATCGACGATCAGCAAACCGGGCCGGACGGCCCGCACCCGTTGCATTCGCAACGCCTGAAACGCCCCGCCTGACAGGGCGTTACGGGCGAAAACCCCGTCATTCCGCCATTTCCCCGATGCGTCGTTAAGCCCGCGGCTGCTCCGGCATGTCCGGTAAGTTGCACGCACGTCGCGTCGCGGCACTCCCGCCAGGGTTGCCGAACCCGCCCCGGACAGGGGCGGGCGGGCTTCCGCGCGTGCTGACCGAGCTGATGCACCGCCTCGGGCGCTACCTCGATGCGCCGGACGTGTGGTTGCCGAGCCTGAACCGCGCGAACGGCAGGACGCGCCAGCAGCGCACGGAACGCAGCGTCGCGTGCGTGCAGCTGCTGCGCGCGAGCCTCAAATATCTCGATCTGCTGACCCTGCGCGTGGGCGTCCCGTTGACTGGCGGCGGCATGCAGAATCTGACGCTGCCGTTTCTCGCGAAGCAGGCCGGGCTGGATCTGCGGCGGGCCGAGCGCGCAATGCGCGACCTGCAGGCGGCCGGGCTGACCTCCGTGCGCTCGCGCTGCGAGCGCGGCAAGGATGGCGGCTACAAGGGGTTGGCGGCGATCAAATATGTGCCGGCGGCGCTCTTTGGTGCGTTCGGACTGGCGAAATGGCTGCGGCATGAACGCAGCAAGGCGGCGTTGCGTCAGGAACGGCGGGCGGCCGCCGACGCCAAAGAGGGCCGGCGCGGCACACGCGATGCACGTGACACACGCGAGCACGCACGTGGCCAGCTCTGGCTCGCCGGCATGAAAAACGGGATCGCGGGGCGCGGTGGCCGCGCCCGGCCGGCGTCAGCTGGCACCGACGAGGCCGCAGCGGCAGAGTTCGACCGTCAGGTCCAGATCCGCGCGGGCCAGATCAAGCAGGCCGATCCTTCTCTCTCGCGCGAGGCCTGTTTCAGGCTCGCGCGCCAGCAGCTCGCTCCTCCGCGCTAACGCCTGCTCTCCTCCCGCTTACTGATATCGCTCTCCGCGAGGCGTCGGCACGTCTGAGGCGTGCCCGCCGGCGGCGTACAGGCACGTGCAACCGGGCTTCGGGCGCGGTTGCGCCGGGAATCCGCCCGCGCCGGAGCATTTCCACGTCGTGCCGGTAAAGTTATCCACAATTGCTGCAACGCACAAACAAATAAGTGTCGGGAAATCCCCGGGTTAACTGTCGGTCCTTAATCATGGTTTTTCTTCACTACGTCCCGGTGAAAAAGCGCCTACCCTCCGGACCTACGGTCCTCCGCCCCGACGCAATGCGTCGGCCTGCGCATGCTACGCATGCTTCTATCCAGCCCTGTGAACAGGGCGGAAGGAACCGGAACCCGTTTGCCAGGGCTTCTGCGGGGCAGGCCCTAAGGGCTACGCCGGCCTGCGGCCGCCGAATCCCTAAGGGCGCGTTGATTTACGGGCGCGCTAAAGCGCACCCGTAAATCAACGCGCTCGCGTGCTCGCCTGATTGCCCTGCAAACGATTCTGGCTAACTACGGCCGCGGGAATTGGCTTGCAGAAAGGCGATTAATTTGCCCTCTCGCAAATGTCAATGCCAGAGGCTAGTTTAATTTTCTGCGCGGCAATAAAAGGGGTGTCGTCAAGATTAGGATTCTTCGTACACGAGCGTCTTGGTAGGCATTCCGAACGTCGCTGGCCCATTGCAGTCTTTCGAGGTCATGATTCGGCTCCTGTCGAAGAACGAGGCGGATGGTCTCGTTCGCCAGCATAAACCGCGTGACCGGTTTCACCCGAACCTCCACGTTGGACCGGAGCCGCTGCCGCGCGAGCGGTTTTGTTCGGCGACGTAGAGCGGTCCTTTAATTTCTCTGAAACCGGTCACTCGATCCGCGACGAAAGGAAACGGCCCAGTGCTCAATCCTTCCTCACAGTACCCACGCAGATGGTCTCTCTGTGACAAGCCAAGCATTCAAGGACGCCCGGGATTCGGGCGTTCCAATTCGAGCGAGCGCGTACGAGCATTTGCGCTGAAACTCGCGGAATTCCTCGTACAGATTGGCGCGATTTTCTTCTGGAGACGACAGGCACGAGGCAACTGTCTCGCACGAAAAACCATGCGCTGTAGGTTTTACTCCCGGAGAGGTCTTTAATCATTGTCAAATGGTTCCAGATCACTTGAATCCGAATACGAGTTGCCATACGATTAGATCGTTATACAAATCAAAAATACTGCGTCGACACCAATGACGTAAGGCAGGCGAAGAGTGGGAATTGAAGAAAGCCTGGGACAAATTGAGGATGCGGGGCTGGTTGCAATTGCCCTGATTGCCCGGTTTCATGGCATTGCAACGGATGTGGCACAGCTACGGCATGCCGCAGGCGTGAGCGGCCAAGCGCTGCCTGAAGCGGATCTGGTTCTGTCGGCGCGTCGCATCGGGCTGAAAGCGCGCGCCGTAGCATTTGAGCCGGCACGGGTCACGACCACACCGTTTCCCGCACTCGTACTGGACCGTTCGGGTCGGCATTTCGTCCTCGCAGGCTCAGACGGCCAGACCGCGCTTGTTCAGGGACCCGGCATGCAGCGGCCAGTGGTCACCCCGCTTGATCAGGTTGTGGCCCGTGCTAGTGGCCGCATGCTTCTGTTCGCATCGCGTGCGTCGTTGGCCGGTGAGATGGCGCGCTTCGATTTTACCTGGTTCATTCCGGCTGTCATCCGGTATCGAAGGCTTCTGCTCGAAGTCCTGAGCATCTCGCTGGTCCTGCAGCTTTTCGGACTGGTCTCACCGTTGATGTTCCAGGTGGTGATGGACAAGGTGCTTGTGAACCAGACCTACAGCACGCTGGCAGTGGTCGGAATTGCGTTGTTCGTCTGTTCTACGTTCGAGGTGCTGCTCACGGGGCTGCGCAACTATATGTTCGCGCATACGACGAACCGCATGGACGTGGAACTGGGCGCGCGCCTGTTCCGCCATCTCACCGCGCTACCGCTGCCGTATTTCGCGACCCGCCGGGTGGGTGATACTGTTGCACGGGTGCGGGAACTCGAAAGCATTCGCAATTTCCTCACGGGCCAGGCGTTGACAGCTGTCATCGATCTGTTGTTCTCGGTCGTCTTTCTCGGCGTGATGTGCCTTTATAGTGTGCGGCTCACACTGGTGGTGGTTTTCTCATTTCCACTGTATGCCGGAATTTCGGTGGCACTCATGCCCGCGTTGCGTGCTCGCCTGAACGAGAAATTTGCGCGCGGTGCGGAAAATCAGGCGTTTCTGGTGGAGGCTGTCTCCGGTGTCGAAACGCTCAAGTCAATGGCAGTGGAACCGCAGTTCATCCGGAAGTGGGAAACGCAACTGGCCGCGTACGTGGCGTCCAGCTTTCGTGTCACGCATCTGGGCAACCTCGGGCAGCAGGCGATCCAGTATATCGGCAAGCTCGTGACGCTGGCCACGCTCCTGCTTGGCGCAAAGCTGGTAATTGATGGCCGGCTCACGGTGGGTGAACTGATCGCCTTCAACATGCTGTCACAGCGTGTGGCTGCGCCTGTGCTGCGGCTTGCACAACTCTGGCAGGACTTCCAACAAACGGGCCTCTCGATGCGGCGGCTTGGCGACATCCTCAATACGCGCACTGAGGTGCCCCAAAACCGCCAGACGCTGCCCGCTCTCCGGGGCGACATCCTCTTCGAAAACCTCCGTTTCAGGTACCGGCCGGACGGAGCGACAGTGCTGGAGAACATCAGCCTGCATGTTCCGGCCGGCCAGGTGACCGGCATCGTGGGCCGTTCCGGTTCCGGCAAAAGCACGCTGACGAAGCTACTGCAGCGACTCTATCTGCCGGAACACGGCAGCGTGCGCGTCGACGGCATTGATCTGGCGCTTGCTGATCCGGCTTGGCTGCGGCGCCAGATTGGCGTGGTGCTGCAGGAGAACCTGCTGTTTAACCGCACGATTCGCGAGAACATCGCGCTCACCGATCCAGGTACGCCGCTCGATGCGGTGATGCACGCAGCTCGGCTTGCCGGCGCGCACGACTTCATCTGCGAGTTGCCCGAAGGCTACGACACAAGGGTTGGTGAACATGGCTCCAGCCTTTCCGGAGGTCAACGTCAGCGGATTGCGATTGCGCGCGCGTTGCTCACGAACCCGCGCATTCTGATCTTCGACGAAGCCACCAGTGCGCTGGATTTCGAAACCGAACGCATCATCCAGCAGAATATGAAGGCGATATGTGCCGGGCGCACAGTGATCATCATCGCGCACCGGCTGTCATCTGTCCGGCATGCTGACCAGATCATCGCGATGGACCGGGGTCGCATTCTCGAACGGGGCACGCACGAGACCCTGCTTGCACACGGCGGCTACTATGCGCATCTGGTGTCGCTGCAGAATGGGTGACAGTATTCGATTTCATTTACAGGCACTGGCGGGGCTGCTGCGCCGCTACAAGGCAGTATGGCGCACCGCTTGGGCCGTGCGCAGCCAGATGGAAGGCCCCGAACGGCTGGATCACGAGCGAGCTTTTTTACCTGCGCATCTGGAACTGCTGGAAACACCCTTGCACCCGGCGCCACGCTGGACTGCGCGCATGATCATGGCGTTCGCGGTCATTGTGATATTCGTGGTGTTGTTAGCAAAGCTCGACATCGTAGTGAGCGCAAAGGGCAAACTGATTCCCGATGCGCGCGTGAAGGTGATCCAGCCCGCGATGACGGGGGTCGTGCGCAACATCGCCGTGCATGACGGCCAGCGGGTCTCGGTTGGCCAGCTGCTGCTGAAGCTAGACACGACTCAGGCTGCCGCCGATGCGGACAAGGCTCGATCTGCACGGCTCGATGCCGCTTTGGCGGTCGCCCGGGCGCAAGCGCTGCTGGCAGCACTGGATGCTGAGAAGTCGCCGAGAGTGGCCACGGTCGATGGTGTGCTGCCTGAGAGGCATCAGCAGGCTCAGGCGCAGGCCGAAGGCACGTGGCGGGAATACGTGGACAAAGCAAATTCCGCGCAGGCGGAGCTGGCCCGGCGCGCCGCGGCGCTTGACAGCACGCGCATGCAAGTTGAGAAGCTGGCGGCGACCGCGCCACTCGCGCGGACGGTGGCCAACAATTATCGTGCACTGGTCGGTGATCAGTATGTCGCCACGAACGACTACCTGGACAAGGAACAGTCGGCGCGGGAGCAGGAACATGAACTGGACGCGCAGCGCAGCCATGCGCGCGAGCTGGTGCAGGCGGTGATCCAGCAGCGAGCAGATATCGCATCGCTCACTTCGCAGTTCCGGCGCGAACAGCTCGATGCGCTGGACAAGGCAGACGAAGCGCAACGGCAGAGTGGGAACGATGAAACTAAGGCACACACGCGTGAGCAGTGGCTCAGCCTCACGGCCCCAATGGCCGGCACCGTGCAGCAGCTTGCCGCGCATACTCTGGGTGGGGTCGTGACGGCCGCTCAAGCGGTGATGGAGATCGTGCCGGACGACGCGCTGGAAGTGGAGGCCACTCTTGAGAACCGTGATGTAGGCTTTGTGAAGGCGGGCCAGCGTGCTGCGGTCAAGGTTGAAGCGTTTCCGTACACCCGCTACGGCCTGATCGAAGGCACGGTCGTGTCGGTCGCTAACGACGCGGCGCCCGACCGCAAACAGGGGCTGGTCTTCACCGCCCGCATCCGGCTTGCCACGAACCGTATACATGTTGATCGCAACTGGATGGCGCTGACGCCGGGTATGGCGGTCACGGCTGACATCGCCACTGGCCGGCAGACGGTCGCCCAGTATTTTCTGGGCCCGCTCGTCGCGGGTGCAGGGGAGAGCCTGCATGAGCGGTAGATACAGTGCGGGCAGGGCCACCACGAGCGTCATGCTGGCGGTGCTGTGTACTTCACCTGCCCGGGCATTCGATCCGCTGCTTGCTGAACGCAGCCTACCAGCCACGCCTGCGGCTGGTTTCGCGCCGGTTATGGCGATGTGTGAATCTAGCCCGCTAGGCATGCCTCTGACGCTTGGCGAAGCGGTGTCACGCACACTCTGCCGCAATCCGAAGACGCGAGAGGCGTGGGCCAACGAGAAGGCGCAGGCGGCAGCGGTTGGCCAGGCGCGCGCGGCATATCTGCCGACGGTGTCCGCGAATTGGCAGGGCGTGCGTGATAGTTCGCGCGAGGATGTTCAGAACTATCCGAACCTGAGTTCGGACACGACTGCGACGATCCGCTCGATGACCGTCACGCTGAACTGGCTGCTGTACGATTTTGGTGGCCGCAAGGCTGCGCTACGCGGCGCGGATGACCTGTTGGCTGCCGCGCGCGCCACGCACAACGCGACGCTGCAGGACGAATTCGCGACGGTAGCAAAGGACTACGATGCCGCGCAGGCGGCCCAGGGCGCACTCGATGCGGCGCGCGAGATTGAGCGCATGACGGGCAACAGCATGACGGCCGCGCGGACACGTGTCGAGCGGGGCGTGGCGCCTCTGTCCGATGCGCTGCAGGCGCAGACGCAGCATGAGCAGGCTGTCTCGAATGTCATGAAAGCCGATGGGGACCTGCAGACCGCACTGGGCATACTGGCGAGCGACATGGGGCTGGACCCGGATGTGCCGCTAACGGTGCCGCCGGTCAGCGCACCACCGACCGTCGATGACGGAGACGAACCTGTGGCAGCCCTCATCGATCAGGTCAAACGGATGCATCCCGCAGTGCTCGCTGCCGAGGCCCAGTATGAAGCGGCGCAGGAAAAGGTGGCGCAGACCCGCGCCGGGAGCCTGCCGTCGGTGAGTCTGGTGGGCCGCTACAGTCGTAATAATCAGCCCGCAAGCTTGGGGCTGGGCATTCCAACCTTTCCCGCGACAGGACGCGACACCTACATCGGCGTGCAGATCAGTATCCCTCTGTTTGAGGGCTTTAACCGGCATTACGGGGTTCATCAGGCCCAGGCGCAGGTGCAATACCAGCAGGCGGTGCTCGACGGCACGCGTGAGCAGGTGGCGCTGGATGTTTGGAACGCATGGCAGGGCGTGCGGACAGCGAAGGGCAGCGTGGTGCAGGACGAAAAGCTGCTCGGGATTGCGCGGCAGGCGTTTGAGGCGGCCAGCCACCGCTACCGCGCGGGCGTGGGCAGCATCTTGGAGGTGCTGAGCACGCAGGCGGCACTCGCAAGTGCGCAGCAACGGCAGGTGCAGGCGCTGTCGGACTGGCACAGCCAGCGATGGCTGCTCGCATCGAAGCTCGGGCGCCTTGACATGGACGATATCGCACGTGATGTCCCGGTGGGGGCGCAGTGACCTGAAACCGCTCAGAAGAGCGGGTCACAGAGATTCCATCGTTTGCGATGGAAGCGTGCCATGGCGCGCCAACCCGGGTTTGCGTCGCTGTTAGCGAGCCCCGGGGTGCGGCCTCATTCCCCGAGGCGGTTTATTACCCTTTAGGAGTGCTGGTTATGACTGAGGTTGTGACAGATGATCTTAGGGTACCTATGCGTTCCACAAGAAATATGGCTATGGGCAACGCTCGCTGGTCGAAGCGCAGATCTGGCGGATCAAACGATGCATCGGTTCAACCTTGCTGGCCCGGAAAATCGAGTCGCAGGAACGCGAAGGCGTGATCATCGCGAAAATCCTCAACCTCTGGAATTCGTCTGGCAGACCCGTTTCTTTCAGAAATGTATAGCTGCATCCAACGCACGGAAGTCGGACCCTTCCGAACAAATCCCCTCTGCCGCAGAACATTTCTATTCGGCAGTGACGTAAGTAGCGCCTATCATATTGCCGTACTTCAGCTCGCCGCCACTATTGCGGCGTACCCCTCGCAATCGCGCGACATGCTGTTTGCGATACAACGGAAAAACATCTATGCCTCGAATTGTCGTGTCAACTCCTATGTTTAACGGCCAGTGCTATCAGGCCTATGTCGAATCACTTCTGAAGCTGCAGTTCGTCTTTCTGCAATCGGGGATCGAAATGGCGTTTCACACCTTGAAGAATTCAAGCTTTATTCCTAAAGCAAGGAACCTGCTCGTCGATATGTTCATGCAGGAAGAAGGCGCTACTCATCTCCTGTTCATCGACGCTGACATGTCCTTTGATGCATCCGACATTTTGCGTATGATCGGCGCTGATCTCGACGTTCTTGGGGCCATTTACTCAAGCAAGCACATTAATTGGCCAAAGGTTGTCCAGATAGCGCGTCAACATCCGGGCTTGTCGCCTCAAGACTTATCCTGGCTCGCGAGCGCCTACGGCACCTTCACCCCCATGTCAGGTCAGCTTGAAATACCAGTCGATAAACCTTTCGAGGTCCAGGGGATTGGCACTGGTATCTTGCTGATCCGGCGCGCGGTGTTCGAAAAGCTGGAGCAGGCCTACCCCGATCTGCGCACATTGGGGGAAAGTCTTGGAACCGATCCGAGACTGATCTCTGCACCGTTCGAACCTTTGAGGAAGTATGGCGGCCTTCTCTCGGAGGATATTTCCTTCTGTGAGCGCTGGCGCGAGATTGGTGGAAGGATCCATGCTTGCGCGTGGGGTCGCACTGGCCATGTTGGCACCCACGAATACCTATCGGACGTTGCCAACGCAGCCCGGCTGCGTATCCCACTGGGATGACGTACCGGTCAACCGTTTTGTCGTGCACATAGTGGTCAACTTATTTCGGACAGGCAGTTGGGTTTTTTCACTGCCGGTTTCGCCTCGCCGGCGGCGGGCGACAGACAGCCCGGCGTGGAGCGCAAGCGCGCCGGATTGTAGAGCGACGATGTACTGGGTGATGTCGCGCCTTGCGTCATCGTGGTTGGCGTACTGAGGTTGCCACGCACGCTCCATTTTGAGATTCAGGAAGAATTTCTCCATCACCGAATTGTCTCAACAGTTACCCCCTGCGACTCATGCCGTAAATCACGTGATGGGGCTTCAGCAAGGCCTAGTACCCATCGCGTGCATACTGGCTCCCTATCCAAATGCAAAATTAGTCCCGACGCCTGCCAAGGCTACTACAGCGCCGTGGTCAACACCGGCATGACCAACCCAGCCAACATGGTTGGCACCATTGACCTGCCGACCATTCTGCGCGAGTTCAGGTCCAGTACGACCGCCAGATAGAGCCAGCCCTGCGCTGTGCGAATATAAGTAATGCACGAAACCAATGTGCGAGTCGGCTCAGCCACGTCGAACTGGCGATCGAGCACGTTCTCTATCACAGGTAGTGTATGCGTGCTGTCAGTGGTCGAGACAAACTTGCGCTTCCAACTCGTACGCAGGCCCGCTTCGCGCATCGGCGTCTGCACCGGTAACGACCGATTCGTAGCCGTTGCGTCCGAAGTGCATGCATCACGCGGCGGCCTACCATAGCTCGAGCCGCTGGCGGCGAATGCTGCCTTGACGTGAGTCTGTTCCTGCGGCTTTTTGCGCTCTGGCCGCCGCTCCGGTGCGATAGTAGCCAGAGTGGCTCATGTGGAAAAAGCCGGCAGCCGCGACTGACTGATACGGCCTTCCGTTACAAATAAGTTACGACGCGGTAAATCACTTCGGTTCTCGGGCAAAGAAAGCCGACGCTTTTTTAGCAGCGCGTTGTCCTCGCGCCTCTGCCGGGTTTCCGCCTCAAGTTGCTAGATACGTTGGTGCTCAGCGCTCGTCGGCGCCGCCGGCACGCTCCGCATCGTACTGCACCACCCGGCCCACGGCTGTCTCACACATAGCAGACCGCCTTATTGCGATCCTTCGAAAATAAGTGGACGGACTTTTCAATCGCTAAACGTTCTTCTATGTGGTCGCGATTAGTATTGACTACGTGCATTTACATATGGAGTCCCTTATTACTTCTCAAGCGCATTTCACTACGCGGTCGTGATCATTTCATGGTTGTGAGGATGAATCGCGACGACGACGTGGGAGCGACTGCCTGAGCACCCCCTCATAGTTAGTCCATTGTTTCAGGTGGCAACGCGCAACTTTGCGCAAGCCTGGATTCCCTCTCTTGGAGAGGGATCAGACGCCTAGTCCTATGGTCTTAGGCGGTTCATCAATCTATAGGAGCACCTTATGAATAATGTTGATACCAGCAGCCCGAACGACGGTCTGCAGTCCGTGGGCGGTAACGAGTACGTTGTTACGTTGCAGGGTGTTTCGGCTACCCGGGACAACGCAGACTTTGATGTCCAGGGCGGTGCCACGCTGAATCTGAGCGGCTCGTCGAACACGGTGATTGCAGAGAGCGGTGTGTCGTTCGTGTCGGTTATGGGCAACGGCAATACGGTCATTGGTTCGGCTGACGATGGCGGCGTTTTGTCGCTGAACGGGGCAGGTAATGTCGTGAACTTCGGGGCAAACGGTCAGGTTGACGAATCGGGCAGCAACAACACGATTACGATGGGCGCCAACGGCTATGCCAATCTGAGCGGTACGGGCAGTACAGTGAATGCGGCGCAGGGAGGTGAGGTCGGACTTGTAGGTCACGGAGATATTGCCAATGTGAATAATGGCCTCGTCATACTGGTTGCGGATGAGGCTCAGGTGAACGGGAACGGGAATCAGGTCAACTTCGCAAATGCCCGTTCCACGCTCAATTTGAGTGGTACCGGGAATTTGATCTCAATGGACGCCCACTCAGTTCAGCCGGAAGAGGTGGTGACAACCACCGGCTCGCTGACAGAAGCGGCGGACGGGTCGCTGGTGCTTACGGGCAGCATCGATCCAAACACGGTGACCCTCACCGGTGGTCTCGCAACGGTACAGCTTGGTAACGGCAACGTCGCGACTATTGCCAACGTAAGTGCCGGCTCGCAGCTCGAATTTGTCGATGCGTCCGGTGCCGTAAGCTGGACAGTGATGCAAGACACCGGACTCAACGCAGCCGTACCAACTACCTTCAACTTTGGGGTCGATAGCGGTCAGCAGACAATCAATCCAATCAATCCAGCAATGGGCGCCGAAATAGGCACCGTTGATCTTGCAACGGGTATTTCGGATAGCCAGCTGTGGTTTCAGCAGGTCGGCAATAACCTGCAAATGGATATTCTGGGTACGCACGATTCGTTGGAGATTGACGGCTGGTTCGGTAGTGGAAGCTCAGCAGTGCAGAGTTTCCAGACTTCGGACGGGTTGATGCTCGACACCCAAGTCAATCAACTCGTGTCGGCTATGGCGGCGTACTCGGCCGCGAACCCGGGTTTTGACCCGGGGCTGGTGACGCAAATGCCGACTGATCCCTCGCTGCAGAATGTCATTGCTGCGTCCTGGCATCACTAAAAGACACTGAGTTAGAGCGCTGCTGCAGTCTTACGCGGTAGCGCTCGGCGGCTTGACTTTTGAAACCGCCCCTGGGGGTTGGCAAAATTGTCCTTTTGTCAACTTCCGAATGGCCGTATCCCTAAGCCGTCAGCATGGAACTTCGCATGACAGCTCTGCCCAACGACATGGACAACCATGAACGCGATGGTGTGCGCTTACGATGAGATTGTGCGCAAACGCGACGCACAGGTTGCTGAATTGCAGGAACAACTCGCGTCACCCGCCATTGCACGCTGAACTGGTGGTTCATGGATCATAAGACATCATTCTTCTACTGCCGCCGTACAGCCCCGAGCGTAAGCATCTGATGAAGGCCGTCTGGAAAAGCTGACGGGAGTTGTCCAATATGGTGCCCGCGAAATATTTTGCGGGAGCAAAAATGGACAGACCTGACGATGTGGGTTCTGGTGCAAATAGGGTCGGGGAATCGGTTAGAGTTGTCAGCCCGAAGAACGGGTAGCCGATGATGAACAAGCGAAAAGGTATGGAAGGGATGTTCGACGGGAGGCATTTTGAACCGCGCCGGTTTTGTCGGAGACCGCCGAGTTTGGCGCTACGCCGCGCGAGCGGAGAGCACCAGATTCCGATTGTAAGCTTCCTCTGCCTCCGCGGGCGACACGTACCCGAGCGGGCCGAGCAACCGATGGTGGTTGTACCAGTGCACCCATTCGAGCGTGGCGAGTTCGACATCCTGGAGCGTACGCCATGAACGCCGATGCACAACTTCGGCCTTATACAAGCCGTTGATCGTTTCGGCCAGAGCGTTGTCGTAGGAGTCGCCGACGGTTCCGACTGATGGCTCAACGCCAACATCCACCAAACGTTCGGTGTACCGAATACTTAGATATTGGGACCCGTGATCGGAATGATGAATGAGCCCGGGCGGTGGCTGGCGATCGTGTAACGCTTGGTTCAGCGCGTCCAGAACGAAGTCAGTCCTCATCGATGCCGACACGCGCCAACCGACGATACGGCGCGCAAACACATCGGTCACGAAGGCCACGTAGACAAAGCCCGACCATGTCCAGCAATAGGTGAAATCCGCAACCCACAGCGCGTTAGGCCGATCGGCCCGGAACTGACGTTTGACCCGGTCCAGCGGGCGCGGCGCTGCATCGTCGCGCTGCGTCGTCTTGATCCGGCGCCCACGCCGCACGCCTTCGAGGCCCATCACCTTCATCAGACGCGCAACTGTGCAGCGCGCGACCTTCACGCCATCTCGCAGCAACTGGCGCCAGACCTTGCGCACACCATACACGCCAAAGTTCTCGTCCCAGACCTGCCGGATGAGGGCCTTCAGTTCCGCGTCGCGGCGCGCTCGTGCTGGCCATTGCTCCGGATCGCTGCGCCGCCCGGCGTGCCGGTAATACGTCGACGGCGCGATCGGCAGCAGGCGGCAGATCGGCTCGATACCGTAGACGTCGCGATGCTCGTCGATGAACGCAATCATGGCTTCGATCGGCGGTCGAGCTCCGCCTGCGCGAAATATGCGGAAGCCTTGCGCAGGATCTCGTTGGCCGTGCGAAGTTCACGATTCTCGCGCTCCAGTTCCTTCAGACGCGTCAGTTCCGAAGTTGTCGCGCCCGCTCGTTGGCCACGATCGCGCTCAGCCTGAATGATCCAGTTGCGAAGCGTCTCGCGTGACATCCCCATCTTCGAGGCGATCGAGCCGATCGCCGCCCCCTGCGTTTGGTATTCGTGTTGGTGCTCAAACACCATCCGTACTGCCCGCTCCCGCACTTCATCCGAATATCGCGTCCCCGTGGGCTTCCTTGCCTTGCTTTCGTTTTCCATACTTCAAACCTCCAATTACAGCCAAGATCCGAAGTCTCCTACATTCCCGGCGCGGTTCAGTCATGCCGCTGCGAGAGGGTGCACCGTATTTCCGCCAGAGCTAAAGGCGGAGCCAGTAGGGCTTAAGAGTGGCAGCGCGTCTCCCAGTGGTGGTGGACGCGCACCTTGTGACATACGCGGTGATGATCATATGCGAATGCCGGCGCAATCGAGCAGAGCGTGACGGCTGCTGTCGCAAGGGCGAGGATGGCTTGTTTCATGACGTTCCTTTTTGGTCAGCGTGGACGGATGTCAACAGGGGCGGACGACTTTCCTTGCATGGGCTTGATCTTGATCTCGTGTAACCATGGAGCTGGTGTGCTCCGCCGGTTTCGCGAGATCCGCGAGATCCGGGC
>NZ_BBJF01000029.1 GCF_000739735.1 Paraburkholderia ginsengisoli NBRC 100965
GTTTGTGCACCCGACTGCTCCCACTGCTCGCTCAACTTGCTCGCCATCGCCCCGAACGTCCCGCTCCAAACCGCCAGCCGCTCTTCGTCGCGCGAAACCAGTTCCGTTTGCAACTCCGTATGCGACTGCCCGACCGTCCGCACCAGCGACGCCGCATGCTGCTCGAAGCTCGCCGCGGCCATCGCCAGCGCTTGCTGATTGTTCGCCGCGAGCTTTTCGCCGACGCTCTCCTGCCGCGCCAGCGCCGCCTGCCATGCTTGCGACACCCCGCCCGCCGTTTCGTCCAGACGCGCGGACACATCGGCGAGCAACGCCGCCGAGCGTTGCTCGAACGTTTCGGCGGCGCGCTCGACCGACGTGCGCAGTTGCGCGGTCAGCTCATCGCTCGAACGCTGCTGCTTGGCCAACGCGTTGTTCCAGATGTCGGCGACGTTCGCGCTGGTCGCCGCAAAGCCGCTCGACAGTCCGTCGAGTTGCCGCTGCACCGCCTGCGATACTGTCTCGTGCAACGCCGCCGACTCGCGCGCGAGACCGGCCAGCGTCGCTTCCATGACAGGCTGCAACGCGGCGCCCGCAGCGCGCGCGCTGTCGGCGACGCTGTCCTTCAACGACCGTTCGACAGCGCCGGCCAGACGCAGATAAGCGGCCTCGGTCTTGCCATGGAACGCGTCCTGGCTCGCGAGTTGCCGCTCGTGCGACGCGACGCTCTGCTGTTCGAGCGCCGCCATCATCGTTTGCAAGCGATCGACCAGCGTCGGCATCACCTCCGCCTGGCGCTGCAGCAGTCGGAAGCTTTCCTCGCGTTGATGGCTCTGCGAATACACGCGCAGGCTCGTCGCGATTTTCATGTCGAGCATCTGCGCTGCTTCGAGCCGCTCGCGGCGATACAGCGCGGACAACAGCCCGAGCATCGCCGAGGTGGCCACGCCCGCAATCGACGTGCCGAACGCAAACCCCAGCCCCTTGACCGGCGCCGCCAGCGAAGCGCGGATCGCCTGCAAGTCCGTCGCGCTCTCCAGCGCGATGCCGGTGCCGCGCAACGTCGCCACCATGCCGAGCAGCGTGCCCAGCATGCCGAGCAACACCAGCAGCCCGACGAGATACGGCGTCAATGCCGGACCCGGCAACGCGACGCGCTCGCCCTCGATGCGCAAGCGCGCCGCGTTGCGCAGACTCGGATGCAGCGGCTCAAGCCACGCGGCGAGCCCCGGCGGCGGCCCGGATAAGCCCGCGACCGCGCGCGTCAGCGTGCCCGTCGCCTGGCTGTAGCGGCGCAGTTCGAGCGCGCCCGCCACGTAGCATGCGCCGATCAATAACGTGACGGCCAGCGCCAGCGGGTTCGAACCGACATAGCTGGCGGCGATCCAGCAGGCAGCGGCCAGACCGGCCAGAAACACAACGAGATCAATACGATATCTGGACATAGTGTCCCAGTTAGCGGGTGCGAAGAGCGGCGAGCAACCCTTCGACCGGTTGAAAACGAACTTCCAGTTCGGCAAGCAGGACGCTCTGCATATCCTTGCGGAACACGTCCAGCCATGCGCCGGGCGTGACCGGCGCGGCGTCTATGGAAGCCTCTGCTGTCTCCGGCGCGGCAAGCGCCTGCTGCTCGGCTGCGCGCAAACGCTCGAAGTGCCCGGCGAGCAGGCCGGGCACCGAACCCAGCAGATTGCGCTCGCGCTCGCCCAGGGCACGCTCCATCACCGCGTCGACCACCGCAAGACGCGCCATCGCGGGCGTCCGCGTGGCAAGCATGCCGCGCAGACGACCGCGCAGCGTGCCGACCGCGGTTTCCATCGACTGCTGGATCGCGACGTAGCGCTGACGGAACAGCGCGTAATCCACCGGCGCGTCGAGCGGCGCGCTTTGCGCCGGCGTGTGCGCGGGCGCATGTGCACGGCGCCGCGCGGCGGCGAACACGCTGTCGCCGGCCACGGCCTTCGTGAGCGAGCTGCGCACGCGGACGCACTCGTCCTCTTCGGCGCTGCCGAAACTGCGCGCTGCCGCGGCGACCGCGGGCGGATTGCCGTTCAGCGCCGACGACAGCGCGATCGCGTCCGTCCAGCCGAGCCACTGGCTAAGCCGGTCCGACAGCGATTGCCTGGATTCGGGGACATCGACATCCGCCAGACGAGCCAGCAGGCGAATAAGCGCCGGGCCGCTGGGAGCTGTGCGCTGGGGGGCTTGCACCATACCACCGGAGACAAAAAAGTCGCCAGTTTACACGGTGGCGGGACGGGGGTCGGTGTCGGGCGATTCGCGGAGTGTTCGGGCAAGGTGTTTCGACGGGCCTGACGCGCTTTTCCAGCGTTCCGTCAGGGGGTTTTCCGTTGTTCGTGCGGGTTGAGTCTTTGATTCCTACAGCGTGTTTCCTGATGCCCTTCAGCAGAACTGCTTCATCTCGTCATTCGGCTGGGCATCCGCCTAGCGATGCAATGCCCGTTATGCGTTGAACGTTCGCGGCGAACTCGAAGCCACCCGATGAACAAGCGGTTCCCTGTAAGATGAAACCCGCTTCGCGGGCAACATCGAAGCACAGCGCTTCATCAAGACCGCCTGCAAGACTGCAACACGAAAAAGTCGGCGAGGACGCCTGGAAGAAAGGCAGACCACCGCGCGATGCGCGTCCGTATCCGTTTGCATCGCCTATCCGCGAGGCCCGCACGCGAACCCGCGGACACCTTCAAACACAGTGACTTCAAGCGAGGCAAACACGCAGCATGAAATTCGATACCGTCGTGCTCGGCGCGGGCATTGTTGGGGTGAGTGTCGCCGTGCATCTGCAGAAACGCGGGCGTCAGGTGGCGCTGGTCGACCGCAAATTGCCCGGCAATGAAACCTCGTTCGGCAACGCGGGGCTCATCCAGCGCGAAGGCGTTTATCCGTACGCGTTTCCGCGCGGACTCGGCACATTGCTGCGCTATGCGCGCAACCAGTCGCCGGACGTTCGCTACCATGCCGACGCCATGCTCAAGACCGCGCCCTTCCTCTGGCAATACTGGCGCAACTCTCATCCGGCCCGACATGCCGAGATCGCGAAGTCGTACTCGACGCTGATCGAACACTGCGTGAGCGAACACCGCGCGCTCGCCGCCGCTGCCGGCGCGAGCGCGCTGTTGCGCCCGATCGGCTGGATGAAGGTGTTTCGCAGCGCCGCCGTGCAGGACGCGGAAACGCGGCTCGCCGAGCGGTGGCATCGCGAGTACGGCGTCGCGTTCGAAGCGCTCGACCCGTCCCACCTCCAACAGATGGAACCCGATCTCGACCGGCACTTGCGAGGCGGTTTGCGCTACCCCGAGTCCGATTCGGTCAGCGATCCCAATGCGCTCGTCACCGCGTACGCGAAGCATTTCGAAGCGCTGGGCGGGCGCTTTTTTATCGGCGACGCGGACACGTTTCGCGAAGGCTGGCAGGTCGATACCGAAGCCGGCACCGTCACTGCGGCAACGGCCGTCGTTGCGTTGGGGCCTTGGTCCGATCGAGTGAGTTCGCGGCTCGGCTATCTCGTGCCGCTCGCCGTCAAGCGCGGATATCACATGCATTACGCGCCGCAGCAGAACGCCCGCCTGAATCATCCAGTGTTGGATGTGGAAAACGGCTATCTGCTGGCGCCGATGGCGCGCGGCATCCGCCTCACGACCGGCGCTGAAATCGCGCGGCGCGATGCAGCGAAAACGCCGACGCAACTCGCCGCGGTCGAGCCGATTGCGCGCACGCTGTTTCCGCTGGGCGAGCGTCTCGACGCCGAACCGTGGATGGGAGGCCGCCCCTGCACGCCGGACATGATGCCGGTCATTGGCCCCGCAAAGCGGCATGCGGGCCTGTGGTTCGCGTTCGGCCATGCGCATCACGGACTGACGCTGGGGCCGGTCACCGGCCGGCTGATCGCCGAAATGATGACCGGCGAGCCGACCCTCGTGAATCCGCAGCCGTTCCGCGTGGAACGGTTCTAAACGTCGCGGGCGTTCGGCGCGCGCCGGGCATAGATGAATCCCACTCATAACCCCATGCCGTGCCGGGCGTATTGTTGAACAACAGCCCCAGCCCTAAGCTTGACTCCCTGAACCTCACGCGACGCGTGAGTCCTGGCATCGACCACAGGACTCGCGCCCGCGCAATCCGTCAAGGAGCAAACAGCATGCAAAAACGCAAACTGGGCAATAGTGGATTGGAAGTGTCGGCGATCGGACTCGGCTGCATGGGCCTGAGCTTCGGCTATGGACCGGCCGTCGAGAAGTCCGCGGGTATCAAACTGATTCGGTCCGCCTTCGAGCAGGGCGTCACGTTCTTCGACACCGCCGAGTGCTACGGCCCGTTCACGAACGAGGAACTGGTCGGCGAAGCCGTGCAGCCGTTTCGCGACCAGATCGTGATCGCCACCAAATTCGGCTTTCAGGACGGTGATTCGAAGAAGCCGCTCGACAGCCGTCCCGAGCGAATCCGCGCGGTCGCGGAAGCGTCGCTCAAGCGCCTCAAAACCGATCGCATCGACCTGTTCTACCAGCACCGCGTCGATCCGGACGTGCCGCTCGAAGACGTCGCCGGCGCCGTCAAGGATCTGATCCAGCAGGGCAAGGTGAAGCACTTCGGCATGTCCGAAGCGGGCGCGGCGTCGATCCGCCGCGCGCACGCGGTGCAGCCTGTGGCCGCGTTGCAAAGCGAGTATTCGTTGTGGTGGCGCGAGCCCGAACAGACCGTGCTGCCGACGCTCGAGGAACTGGGCATCGGCTTCGTGCCGTTCAGTCCGCTCGGCAAGGGCTTCCTGACCGGCGCGATCGATACGAACACCACCTTCGACAAGACCGACTTCCGCAATATCGTGCCGCGTTTCTCCGAGGAAAACCGCAAGGCCAACGCGGGGCTCGTCGAGGTGCTCGGCCGGATCGCCGACGCGCGAGGCACGACGCGCGCGCAGATCGCGCTGGCCTGGCTGCTCGCGCAAAAGCCGTGGATCGCGCCGATTCCTGGGACGACGAAGTTGCATCGCCTGCAGGAAAACGTGGGCGCGGCGGCGGTCGAACTGTCGGCCGGCGACCTTGCCGCAATCGAGACCGCGCTCGAGCGGATCAAGATCGTGGGCGACCGTTATCCGGCTCACTTGCAGCAACGCGTCGACCGCTGACGTCGCGGTACAAACCATCCGTCGGCGTATCTGGCCCCGCATCGCGGGACGCCGGCGGGTTGTTATCCGCGCGAAAGGAATCGGCCGAGCTGGGCTTCCGAATACGCTCGTCGAGCGCTGAATTTCCTTCCCGTATCGCCCCGGTAATGGGGGCCGAACCGCTCGACTTCTGCCTCCCGTTGCTTCTTTCGCACACAAAAAAAAAAGCCTCGGCATTGCGCAGTATGGCCAGTAAATGCCCGATATTTTCCCACAACTATCGCGATTGTCGTCTAAACCAATCGGATTCACATTTCCCAGACCCACTGCACCGCCAACTTTCTCATTGAGAACGCTTCTCAATTACCCCGTAATTACATAGAATGCGATCCGCAATCACTTTGTAATAAACATGGAATACACGGGTAAGGTCACGGTGCCTGCCTGCGGCTTCC
Source organism: Paraburkholderia ginsengisoli NBRC 100965 (assembly GCF_000739735.1). Lineage (GTDB taxonomy): Bacteria > Pseudomonadota > Gammaproteobacteria > Burkholderiales > Burkholderiaceae > Paraburkholderia > Paraburkholderia ginsengisoli. The sequence continues at coordinate 5,557 of NZ_BBJF01000029.1, forward strand.
AGAACCTACGGGATAAGAAAATGAAGTTGCGGTCCGACGAACCGAAGCTCGGCAAAATCAGCACCACGCTGTGCAGCATGTTGGCTGCCGGCCCCGCCCTCGCGCAGGGCACCGCGGGCACCGCGCCGCCTGACAGGGAGGGCCAACTGGCAGCTATCGCCGTGCAAGGTCAGACGGACGACGGCTTCAAAACGGACCAGTCGGCCTCGGTCAAATTCACCGCGCCGTTGCTCGATACGCCGCGCTCCGTGACCGTTATCCCGCAAGAACTGATTCAGAGCACCGGCGCGTCGACGCTGACCGAAGCGCTGCGCACCGTGCCGGGCATCACGTTCGGCGCGGGCGAAGGCGGCAATCCGCTCGGCGACCGTCCGTTCATCCGCGGCTACGACGCGCAGGGCAGCACCTTCGTCGACGGAATGCGCGATGTCGGCGCGACCACCCGTGAAGTGTTCAACATCCAGAGCGTCGAAGTAACCAAGGGCGCGGACGGCGCCTTCGGCGGCCGCGGCGGCGCGGGCGGCAGCATCAACCTGATCACGAAGACCCCGCATCTGGGCAACTCCGCCGACGGCAGCGCAGGCCTCGGCACCGACCGTTATCGCCGCTTCACCGCGGACGGCAATTGGCAAATGGCCGATCACGCGGCATTCCGCCTGAACGTGATGAGCCACAACAACGACGTGGCCGGCCGCGACGCGGTCAACAACGAACGCTGGGGCATCGCGCCGTCGTTCACCTACGGTCTCGGCACGCCGACCCGCGTGACGGCGAGCTACTACCATCTGCAGACGGACGACCTGCCCGATAGCGGTATTCCGTACTACTACACGACCACCAACAAGCCGGCGAACGTCAACACGATCTATCCGGCGAACGTGGACCGTCATAACTTCTACGGCCTGATCGACCGCGATTTCCGCAAGACGACGTCGGATGTCGGCACGGTGCGTGTCGAGCACGACATCAACAGCAATCTGACGATCCGCAACACGACGCGCTACACGAAGTCGGCGCAGGACTACATCTGGACCCAGCCGGATGACAGCCAGGGCAACGTGGTGAACGGCATGGTGTGGCGCCGCGCGAATACGCGCGCGAGCGACGTCTACAGCCTCGCGAACCAGACCGAACTGTTCGGCGAGTTCAACACGGGTTTCCTGAAGCACAGTTTCACGACCGGGCTCGAAGTATCGCGCGAAACCAGCGTGAACGACTCGTACACCGTGGCCGCGGCGACCGGGGCGATCTGCAGGACCAACGGCATCGGCGCGGCGTCGAACTATAACTGCACGAGCTTGTGGACGCCCAATCCGAACGGCCCGTGGGCCGGTTCGGTCAGGCAGACCAACGATCCGAGCGAGCAGCGCACCACCACCAAATCGCTGTACGCGTTCGACACGATCGAGCTGACCAAACGCTGGCAGGCCAACGTCGGCCTGCGCGTCGACGATTATTCGACCGACTTCCGCAACACCGTCGCCAACGGCGCGGGGCGCGTCTCGCGCGACGATACGCTGTTCAACTACCAGTTCGGCCTCGTCTTCAAGCCGGCGTCGAACGGCAGCATCTATACGTCGATTTCGACCTCGTCGACGCCGGCCGGCTCGCTGCTCGGCCAGGGCAGCGAAACGCAGTCGCTGACGCCCGGTCGTGGCGGCATCGGTGCGAACGCGGCTGATCTCTCGCCGGAAAAGAACCGCAGCATCGAGCTCGGCACCAAGTGGAACGTGCTGAACAACAAGCTCTCGCTGACCGGCGCGATCTTCCAGATCGACACGACCAACGCACGCGTCACGCTGCCGGATAACTCCTACGCGATGGTCGGCAACAAGCGCGTACAAGGTTTCGAATTCGGCGTGGCGGGCCAGTTGACGAACAAGTGGCAAGTGTTCGGCGGCTACACGTACCTGAAGAGCGAGTTGCGCGACAACGGCAAGACCACGTCGGATAACGGCCACCAGTTCCCGAATACGCCGAAGAACAGCGTCAGCCTGTGGACCACCTACGACGTGCTGCCGAAGTTCACGATCGGCGGCGGCGCGTTCTACATGTCCCAGGTTTACGGCGACACGGCGAATCTGCGCGCGGTGCCCTCTTACTGGCGCTTCGACGGCGTGGCGACGTACCGCGTCAACAAGCATGTCGACCTGCAACTGAACGTGCAGAACATCTTCAACCGCACGTACTACGACCAGGCGTATGCGTCGCACTATGCGTCGATCGCGCCGGGACGCTCCGCGTTCCTGACGCTCAACGCGCACTACTAAGCATCCGCCCGATGGAACAGGTGACGTTGAAGGCGTTGGCGAGCGTGTCGCACGACGAGCTCGCCGCGATTCTCTCCGGGCCGCCGGCCCAGGCCGCCGCCTGGGTGGCGGCGGCCGCGCATAACGGCATCGTCGAAGCGCAGGCCGTATATGGGCAGTATCTGCTCGACGGGCACGGCGTGGAGCGCAATGCGGAAGAAGCGTTCACCTGGTTCAGGCACGCGGCGCGGCGCGATCATCCGATGGCGATGAACATGCTGGGCCGCTGCTATGAACATGGCTGGGGCACGGCGGCGTGCGCGCCGGTTGCGGTCTACTGGTATCGGCTCGCGGCGCGGGCCGGACTCGACTGGGGCATGTACAACTACGCGTCGGCATTGGCGCTCGGCAACGGCGTCGAGCGCGATCGCGCGGAGGCGTTGCAGTGGTTCCGGCGCGCCGCCGAACTCGGGCACGCGAAATCGCTGAACTTCGTCGGCAGCTTTTACGAAGACGGCTGGGTGGTCGGTGCGAACGCGAACATCGCGCTCGACTATTACCGGCGCGCGGCGGAAGGTGGCGACTTCCGCGGTCAGTTCAATTACGCGCGGCTATTGGCCGAACGCGGCGAAATCGATCACGCGCTGCGATGGTTGCAGCGTGTGCCGCAAACGGCGACGCCGGTGTTCATCGCGAAGATGCAGCGATGGCTCGCGGCTTCACCGATGAGCGCGTTTCGCGCGCTGGGTGAAGAGATCGACGCGCGCATCGTCACAGCGAGCGCCACCAAGCACATCACCAGCAACACCATGGCAAACGGCACCACGCAATATAACGCCGCGCCGCACCCCGCACAGGAATCACGCGCATGATGCTGCATCTGCAAGGCGTCCTCGACAAACAGCAGGTCGCGCAATGTCGCGAAGTACTCGACGCGGCGCAATGGATCGACGGCAACGCGACTTCCGGCATGCAGTCGGCGCAGGCCAAACGCAACCAGCAACTGCCCGAGGGATCGCCCGCGGCGCGCGCGGTCGGCGATGCGATTCAGGACGCGCTCGGCGTGAACGCGCGCTTCTTCTCCGCGGCGCTCCCGCTGAAGGTATTCCCGCCGCTCTTTAACCGCTACGCAGGCGGCGACGGTTTCAACACCCACGTGGACAACGCGATCCGCCTGTTGCGCGGCACCAATTTCCGCATTCGCAGCGATCTGTCGGCCACGCTGTTTCTCGCCGAGCCGGACACGTACGACGGCGGCGAACTCTGCGTCGAGGATACCTACGGCGTGCATCGCGCGAAACTGCCGGCCGGCGACATGGTGCTCTACCCCGCTTCGAGCCTGCATCATGTGGGTCCGGTCACGCGCGGCGTGCGGGTCGCATCGTTCTTCTGGATTCAGAGCATGGTGCGCGACGACGGCGAGCGCACCATGCTGTTTCAACTCGACAACGACGTGCAACGTCTCGCTGCGGAGAAAGGCTCGAACGATCCTACCGTGATCAGCCTCACCGGCATCTATCACAATCTGCTACGTCGCTGGGCCGACGCCTGACACGAAGCGGCACATCGCCGCCGCAATAAAAAACGCCGCGAAGCAAAGGCTTCGCGGCGTTCTAATCAGACAGACACAACGTTCAGGCCGCAGCCACCGCACGGCGCGGCGTCACCACCGACACCGCGAACGTCACGACGATATTGGCCGCCAGCGCAATCAGGCCGATATACAACGGATAAGCCGTCGCGCCGAGATGCAGCGCATACACCGGCTTGAGCCCTTGCGACATCGCGAGCCCGGTGCCGATTACAATCCCAACCAGCCAGCCGAGGAACAGGCCAGGCGTGTTCAGGCGACGCGTGTACAGCGAGAACACGATAGCCGGGAAAATCTGCAGGATCCACACGCCGCCGAGCAGTTGCAGGTCGATCGCGTACTGCGTCGGCAGGAACACGATGAACAGCAGCGCACCGAACTTCACGACCAGCGAAACGATCTTCGCGGTGGACGCCTCGCCCTCGGGCGAAATATTCGGCGACACCAGCGGACGCCACAGATTGCGCGTGAACAGATTCGCCGCGCCGATCGACATGATCGCAGCGGGCACCAATGCGCTGATCGCAATCGCCGCGGCCGCGAAACCGACGAACCACTGCGGGAACAGCGTGCCGAACAATGCCGGCACCACGTCGGACGCCGACTTGACGTTCACATCAGCGGCAATCGCCATATAGCCGAGCAACGCGATCAGACCCAGCAGCAACGTGTACGCCGGCAGGAAGATCGCATTCTTCTTCACCGTCTTCGCCGACGCGGACGACAGCACCGCCGTCATCGTATGCGGATACATGAACGCCGCCAGCGCCGAACCCAACGCGAGCGAAGCGAACGCGGTGAACTGCCCCGGATGCAGAATGATGCCGGTCGCGCCGCCCTTGGCCTTGAAGTGCGCATCGGCCGCGTCGAACACGTGCGCGTAGCCGCCGAGCTTCGCCGGAATCAGCCAGATCGCCGCGATCACGACGATATAGATCATGATGTCCTTCACGAACGCGATCATCGCCGGCGCGCGCAGGCCGCTTGCATACGTATAGAGCGCGAGAATCACGAAGGCGACGATCAACGGCATTTCGCCACTCACGCCGAGCCCCTTGATCACCACCTGCATACCGACCAGTTGCAGCGCGATATACGGCATCGTCGCGACAATGCCGGTCAGCGCGACCGCAGCCGGGAACCACTTGCCGCCGTATTCGCCTTGTACGTAGTCCGCCGCCGTGATGTGGTTCTTCGCGTGCGCGACCTTCCACAACTTCGGCATCACCGCGAACACGAACGGATAGACGATGATCGTGTACGGCAACGCGAAGAAACCATATGCGCCGACCGAGTACACCAGCGCGGGCACCGCGATCACCGTATAAGCGGTATAGAAGTCGCCGCCCACGAGGAACCACGAAATGATCGTGCCGAACTGCCGCCCGCCAAGACCCCACTCGTGCAATTGCGTCAGGTCGCCCCGTTTCCAGCGCGCGGCGAAAAAGCCGATCACGGTGACGAGCACGAAGAACGCGATGAACACGGTCATCGCAACCGGATTCACGGGATTCAGATCATTCATTTGACACCTCGATACACGATGTAAATCAGCAGCGAGGTCAACGGCACCCAAAGAAACTGATACCAGTAGAAGAACGGAAAGCCGAACAGCGGCGGATGCGTGTCGTTATAGAACGGCAGCCACAACAACGCGATATACGGGATCAGCAGAATGAGCCAGAGCCATGAACGGCCGGCGGATGGGGAGGTCTCCACGAACTTCTCCTAAGTCTATTATCGACACCGCGCGTCATGGCTCGTGGCCCGCCGCGCGGAATACCGGTGATCTGATATTAGGCAAAAAAACCGGATGCAGGCGTCTCCCGCCTGCTTGCGGAACTGCCGGGGCGGCCCGGCGCATTCCACGACGCGGATCGCCGCGCGCAATGGGCCGCCGCGCGCGGGTTCCCGCGGGGATGTAGTATTCGCCTTCGTGAGCGTCCTCACAAGCGCGCAACTACGTAAGCCGGCTACGTAATACTACGTAGCCCGTCGGCTGTTTTTTCAACGATGAAACTCAAAGCAAAGATTGTCCTGCTGGCGATCGTGCCCTTCCTGGCGGCCATCGCCAGCATCGAAACCGGCGTACGCCGCGAAGCCACATCGCTCGCCGAAACGCAGCACGCGACCACCCAGGCCGCGTACATGGCGAGCAAGGAAATTGAGCTCAAGCATTACGTCGAGCTTGCGACCACCGCGATTGCGCCGCTGTACGACGCCGGCCGCGACAATGCGCGCGACGACGCGTTGCTGCGCACCCGCGCGCTCGATGTGCTGGAGAAAATGGATTTCGGCAAGGACGGATACTTCTTCGTCTACGACATGCACGGCCGTACGCTGATGCATCCGCGCGAGCCCGATCTGGTCGGACGCGATCTGTGGGCGCTGCGCGACAGCCAGGGCGCGCCGACGATCCAGCAACTGCTGGCGGCCGCTGCACGCGGCGGTGGCTACGTGCGCTATTTGTGGCACCGTCCGTCGACCGGTAAGGTCGCATCGAAGCTCGGCTACGTGGTGCCGCTCGAACGCTGGGGCTGGATGATCGGCACCGGCATCTATCTCGACGACGTCGACACGACGCTCGCGCATATCGACGCGGGCGCCGCGGCCAACATCGATCGCACGATGAAGTGGATCGACGCAATCGCGGTGGCCGGGCTCGCGGTGATCGCGCTGTGCGCGCTGGTACTCAACGTCAGCGAGTACCGCAGCGCCGACGCGAAATTGAAGCGGCTTGCGCAACAAGTGGTCGAGTCGCAGGAAAACGAACGCGCGCGTTTGTCGCGTGAATTGCATGACGGCATCAGCCAGATGATGGTGTCGGTGAAGCTGCTGCTCGAATCGGCGCTGGCGCGCTTCGAGCGCAGCGAGGCGCGGGTGCCCGCCGCCGAAGCCGCGCTCGCCACCAGTCTCACGCGGCTCGGCGATACGTTGCGCGAAGTGCGGCGCATCTCTCACGCACTCCGTCCGTCGATGCTCGACGACCTCGGCGTCGCGGCCGCGCTGGAGCAACTGACGCGCGAACTCAGCGAGCAGTCCGGCATCGAGATCGGCTTCACGCAGATCGCGCACACGCATGCGGCGACGCTCCCCGACCCGGTCAACACCGTGCTGTTTCGCATCGCCCAGGAAGCGCTGACCAACATCGTGCGCCATGCGCAGGCGTCGAGCGCGGCACTGGCGCTCGAAATCTCGCACGACGCCGTCACGCTGACGATTGTGGATAACGGACGCGGCTTCGACGTGACGCACGCTTTTGTCGGCCGACGCTCGGGCGTGGGTCTGCGCAATATGCGCGAGCGGCTCGAAGCGCTGGGCGGCACGTTGTCGCTCGCGTCGCAAACCGGCCATACCGTCGTCGCCGCGCGCGTGCCGCTTGAAACATCCGAGGCGGCCTTGCCGCCGCTGCAGGAAATGCGCTCATGAACGACACCTCCCCCACCCTCGCGCGCCTGCTTCTCGTCGACGATCACCCGCTCGTGCGCGACGGTTTGCGCGCGCGTCTCGAAGCGGTGCGCCACTTCGAAGTGGTCGGCGAAGCGGGCAACGCGCAGGAAGCACTCGCGCTCGCCGAGCGCGAAACCCCGCATCTGGTGCTGATGGACGTCGGCATGAACGGGATGAACGGCATCGCGTTAGCGGGCCTCTTTCATGAACGCTTTCCGGCGATTCGCGTGCTGATGCTGTCGATGCATGACAACCTCGAATACGTGACCCAGGCGGTACGCGCGGGCGCGGGCGGCTACGTGCTCAAGGATTCGCCTGCCACCGAAATCATTCAGGCGATCGGCGCCGTGCTCGACGGCAAGACCTTTTTCAGCGCGGGGCTCGGCGCCCGGCTGATTCAGGCATCGGCGACGCAATCGCCGGTCGAGCGTCTCACACCGCGCGAGCGGGACATTCTCGACGCGCTGGCCGAAGGCCTGTCGAGCAAGCAGATCGCTCAACGCAACGATCTTTCCGTTCGGACCGTGGAGACGCATCGGCTGAATCTGAAGCGCAAGCTCGATATCGAAGGCCAGGCGGAGTTGATCAAGTTCGCGGTGGAGAACCGGCGCACGAAACGGTGAGGCGGTGACGCGATCAAGCGCTCGGCGCCGCGTGGCCGTCCCGCAGCCGGCACGCCTTACCGCGCAGCGCCGTCTACGCGCCAGCCAGTCCCGGCAGCTCCATTTCATACGACATGCGTTCAGACCGGCGGCTCGTCTGGGCTTGATGTGGCACGTGGCTCGCAAGCGGCGCACTTTCGACGCGCTTCTGTAAGCGCGCCGGACAGCGGGCGTTCTTCCTCTCGAGAATCGCGCGGCTCAAAAACTCGGCGCTATAGGCTTTCAGCAGGTGCGCGTGATGCGCTTCGATGTACGCCGCAATCTGCTCCCGCTCACCGTCGATCATGGCGAGCGACGTCAGCATCTGCTCGTCCCAACGAAAGCGCAGGCCGAGTTCGTCGAAAGCGGCGTTATAGGCACAAAGCTGCGCCTGGACTTCCACGTCGTGCGCGCTGTCGCGAGCAGGGATTTGAGAGGGGTTCATGGTCGCCTCCTTCCGGCAATTGGCATTGACCAAGAGTAGAAGAGCCCATGAATAAACAATAGTTAAAATTTTTCCGAAAAACTATAGTCTTTTGTTTATACATCCGATTGCCGTTGCGACCGCGACCATGGAAGGCACCTCTTCTCGCAGTTCACGATCAGGCCCAGGTCAAAAGGGTAGACCCTTATATTACGGATGCCTAATACAAACCATAAAATGTTTTAACTTTCGTTTATCGCTGATCTCGCGCAGCATCCCCTCACACACGCTGCATCTTCAATAGCTTTCACTCCAGCTGTTGGCCGTTCAGCGCGCAAGGTTTTTCGTTTACTGCAGTTCCCTCTGGCCGACCATTGGCGCTTCATTGCCCGCAAGCAAACGGCGGCGAAGCGATTCGATCACGTAAGTTCAACGCGCCACTCGAGCGCGGCGGAACAGGAGACGGAGACATGGGACATTCCAACGTATTGGAAGGCGGCCGCGCACCATTCTGGCAGCACCGGTGGGTGCAACTCGCTATCGGCATCGTGTGCATGGGGCTCGTCGCGAATCTGCAGTATGCGTGGACGCTGTTCGTCGTACCGATGGACAACAAGCACCATTGGGGTCAAGCGGCGATCCAGACCGCCTTCACGATCTTCATCGTCACCGAAACCTGGCTCGTTCCGGTCGAGGGGTGGCTCGTCGACAAGTTCGGGCCGCGCCCGGTGGTGACCGGCGGCGCGCTGTGCGCCGCGCTCGGCTGGGTCATCAACGCGCACGCGACCAGTCTCGTCGAACTGTACATTGCAGCCGTCATCGCCGGCATTGGCGCGGGCTGTGTATACGGCACCTGCGTCGGCATGGCGCTCAAATGGTTTCCGGACAAACGCGGTCTTGCAGCCGGGTTGACCGCGGCGGGTTTCGGCGCCGGCGCGGCCGTCACGGTGATACCGATTGCCAACATGATCCAGCGTTCGGGCTACGAGCACGCGTTCATGTTCTTCGGCATTTTCCAGGGTGTCGCCATCCTGCTGCTCGCCATGATGCTGGTGCGGCCGAAGCCGCCCGCCAACGCGATCCCGGCTAAACGTATCGTCGCGAGCAAGATCGACTACACGTCCCGCCAGATGATCCGCTCGCCGCTGTTCTGGGTGCTGTATTTCATGTTCGTCTTCGTCGCAGCCGGCGGCATCATCGCGACCGCGCAGCTTGGACCGATCGCGAAGGAATATGGCTTTGCCAGGCTGCCCGTGAATCTGCTCGGCATCACGCTGCCCCTTCTCACGATGACGCTGTCGATCGACAATCTGTGCAACGGACTCACCCGTCCGCTATGCGGTTTTCTGTCAGACCGCATCGGCCGCGAAAACACGATGTTCATGATCTTCCTCGGCGAAGGCGTCGCGCTGCTGGGGCTGATGCAGTTCGGCCACAACCCGTACGCGTTCATGTTCTTCGCAGCCGCCGTCTTCCTCTGCTGGGGCGAGATCTTCTCGATCTTTCCCGCGACTTGCGCGGACACGTTCGGCAGCAAGCACGCCGCCGCGAATGCGGGGACGCTTTACACCGCGAAGGGGACGGCCGCGATGCTGGTGCCGGTCGCCTCGCTTCTGTCCGCGAACGGTGGATGGAGCACGGTGTTCATCTCGGCGGCAGTGATATCGATCGCGGCCGCCGTCTCCGCGAAGTTCATCCTCGCACCCATGAGAAAGCGCTGGATCGAAAACTCGGGCGCACCAGCCAGCGTCACCGTTGCCGAACCAAGGTTGCAGCCGTGGTCCGGCGGCTCGTCCGAATAAAAGCCAGCGTGAGCGCGCCGCTCACGCCCAACCACACAACGCCCCGTCACCAAGGAGAGATGTCATGGCAGAAGCCGATCAGTCCACAACAGAAGACACGTTGAAACAACAGGCGACCGAAACGACCGACGGATTCCATCTCGTCATCGATGCGTTGAAGCTGAACGACATCGATACCATTTTCGGACTGGTCGGCATCCCCATCACCGACCTGGCGCGACTGGCACAAGCGGAAGGGATGCGTTTCATCGGCTTTCGTCACGAGCAGCACGCAGGCAACGCAGCCGCCATTTCCGGCTACATCACGCAGAAGCCGGGCATTTGCCTGACCGTGTCGGCACCGGGCTTTCTGAACGGCCTGACGGCGCTCGCCAATGCAACCACCAACTGTTTCCCGATGATTCTGATCAGCGGCTCTAGTGAACGCGAAATCGTCGATCTGCAGCAGGGCGATTACGAGGAAATGGATCAGTTGAACGCGGCCAAGCCTTACGCGAAGGCCGCGTATCGTGTGTTGCATGCGGAGGACATCGGCATCGGCGTCGCGCGTGCGATTCGCGCTGCCGTGTCGGGCCGCCCCGGTGGCGTGTATCTGGACTTGCCCGCCAAGCTGCTCTCGCAAACGCTCGACGCCGTGAAGGCACAGCAGTCGCTGGTGAAAGTCGTCGACGCCGCGCCGCGTCAGTTGCCCGCGCCGGAATCCGTCAAGCGCGCGATCGAGGTGCTGAAAAGCGCCAAACGTCCGCTGATCCTGCTCGGCAAGGGCGCGGCGTACGCGCAGGCCGACGCGGAGATCCGCGGCTTCGTCGAGCAAAGCGGCATTCCGTATCTGCCGATGTCGATGGCCAAGGGTCTGTTGCCCGACACGCATGAGCAATCGGCGTCGGCGGCGCGCTCGTTCGTACTGCAGGAAGCCGACGTGGTCGTGTTGATCGGCGCGCGTCTGAACTGGCTGCTCTCGCATGGCAAAGGCAAAACGTGGGGCGGCGAGCCAAAGCGATTCGTCCAGGTCGATATCTCGCCGACGGAAATCGACAGCAACGTCGCGATAGCCGCGCCGGTCATCGGCGATATCGGTTCATGCGTGGCGGCGCTGCGTGCCGGCATCGATGCGAGCTTCCGCAAACCGGACGCCGAATGGCTCGGCGCGATCGCCGCGCGCAAAAACAAGAATCTCGCGAAGATGGCCGAGACACTCGACAAGAACCCATCGCCGATGAACTTCCACAGCGCATTGCGTGCGATTCGCGATGTGCTGAAGACGCGCCCAGATATCAACGTCGTCAACGAAGGCGCGAATACGCTCGACTACGCGCGCAGCATTATCGACATGTACGAGCCGCGCAAACGCTTCGATTCGGGCACGTGGGGAATCATGGGAATCGGCATGGGCTTCTCGATCGGCGCGGCGGTCACGACCGGCAAACCGGTTGTCGCGATCGAAGGCGATAGTGCATTCGGATTCAGCGGGATGGAACTCGAAACGATCTGCCGTTACGAGCTGCCCGTGTGCACGATCGTCTTCAACAACAACGGCGTGTATCGCGGCACCGACGTGAACCCGACCGGCGGCAAGGACGTTGCCCCGACCGTATTCGTGAAGGGTGCGCGTTACGACAGGATGATCGAGGCGTTCGGCGGCGCCGGTTATCACGTGAGCACCCCGGAAGAACTGACGAACGCGCTGCAAGAAGCGATCGCATCGGGCAAGCCGAGCTTGATCAACGCCGTCATCGACGAAGCAGCCGGCACCGAGAGCGGCCGCCTGACCAATCTGAATCCGCAAAGCGCGGCAATGAAAAAGTAATCAGCGTAACTACGGAGATATCGACATGAGCAAACCTCTCGAAGGCATCAAGATCATCGACTTCACGCACGTTCAGGCGGGTCCCGCGTGCACGCAGTTGCTCGCGTGGTTCGGCGCCGATGTGATCAAGGTCGAAAGACCCGGTTCCGGCGACGTGACGCGTAACCAGTTGCGCGATATCCCCGATGCCGATGCGCTGTATTTCACCATGCTCAACAGCAACAAGAAGTCGCTGACGCTGGACACGAAAAAGCCCGAAGGCAAGGAAGTGCTCGAAAAGCTGATTCGCGAATCCGATGTTCTGGTCGAGAACTTTGGCCCGGGCGCGTTGGACCGGATGGGCTTTTCGTGGGAACGTCTGAACGAACTCAATCCGAAGATGATCGTCGCTTCGGTGAAGGGCTTCAGCGACGGCCATCACTACGACGACCTGAAGGTCTATGAAAACGTCGCGCAGTGCGCGGGCGGCGCGGCGTCCACCACCGGCTTCTGGGACGGCCCGCCGACCATCAGCGCGGCGGCGCTCGGCGACAGCAACACCGGCATGCATCTGGCGATCGGCATTCTGACCGCGCTGCTCGGACGCGACAAAACCGGTAAAGGCCAGAAGGTCGCCGTGTCGATGCAGGACAGCGTGCTGAACCTGTGCCGCGTCAAATTGCGTGACCAGCAACGGCTGGAACGGGTCGGCTATCTGGAGGAATACCCGCAGTATCCGCACGGTGAATTCAGCGACGTGGTGCCACGCGGCGGTAATGCGGGTGGCGGCGGTCAGCCGGGATGGGTGCTCAAGTGCAAGGGCTGGGAGACGGACCCGAACGCCTACATCTACTTCACGATTCAGGGCCACGCGTGGGAACCGATCTGCAAGGCGCTCGGCAAACCCGAGTGGATCGATGACCCAGCGTACAAGACCGCTGAGGCGCGTCAACCGCATATCTTCGAGATCTTCAAGACGATCGAAGCGTGGCTCGCCGACAAGACCAAATTCGAAGCGGTCGACATTCTGCGCAAGTTCGACATTCCGTGCGCACCGGTGCTGACCATGAAAGAACTCGCCAACGATCCGTCATTGCGCGCGAGCGGCACGATTGTCGAAGTGCCGCATAAGAAACGCGGCTCGTATCTGACGGTAGGCAGCCCAATCAAGTTCTCGGATATGAAGCCGGAAGTCACCGCGTCGCCGCTGCTCGGAGAACATACGGACGAAGTACTGGCAAGCCTTGGCTACAGTCAGCAGGACATCTTCAATCTACGCGAGGTCAAAGCAGTCTGACGGTGTCACGCAGGACAGCTTCAGGTTCTGGCGTGCCGATGCGGCGCCTGTGAAGGCGCCGCATTCGATTCAACTCTGCGTTTTCACTTTGGAGGAGCGCCGTGCAAACCGCCATCGACTTCCAGCAACTCGCCAACGCAATCGGCGACGCGATCATCATCTCCGATGCCGGCGGCAGCATCACTTTCTGGAACCCCGCGGCCGAACGCATGTTCGGCTTCACGCAAAGCGAGGCGCTCGGAAAGTCGCTGGATCTGATCATTCCGGAACGCCTGCGCGGCCGCCACTGGGACGGCTATCACAAGACCATGGCGACAGGCGAAACCCGCTACGGCAATGACGTGCTGCGTGTGCCCGCCGTGGATAAGAACGGACGATCGATGTCGATCGCCTTTACCGTCGCGCTGCTACATTCGCCGCAAAACGAACTCACCGGCATCGTCGCAGTGGTCCGGGACGAAACCGCGCGCTTCCAGGAGGATCGCCTGTTACGCAAACGTCTTGCGGAACTGGAAGCATCGGCTGGCGCGTGAGCGGCCGCGATGGCCGTCGTCGCGTTTTGTCAGTCGAGCACTGCTCCGCACCAGGTGTAAGAATAGCGTTGCCGTTCAACTCTTTGCGGTCGAACGCCCAACACCTGGAGCGGGTCAACGATGAAACGCCTGATCGAACTGCGCGTCGCCACTCTGCTGGTCTGCATGGCAGCGACTCAAGCTCATGCGGAACAGCCGCGCATTAATCGTGGCCATGATCCGTTCTTTCAGATCTCCAAAGCAATCAGCGCATGCCCCACGCCGCTCGGCCCATTAGAAACCGAAAAAGAATGGCTCGACGACAGCCATTACCGGATCGAACGCGGCAATAGCTGCTGGATCGAGGGCCGCTGCCGGTTGCCGAACGCCTATCTGTACGATGCGGAAATCGCCGAGGCCGTGCAGCGGCGTCTCGCCAATATCAACTATGCGACGCACTGGCGCGAGCAATCGACACTGTGGCTCACGCTGCAACGCCGCTTCATCTATGTGGAAGGCTGCGTCGCGCCGGGCTTCGACAAGCAGACCTTTCTCGCCGAACTCGCGAAAACGGCGGACGTCGAACGTGTGATCGACAACACGATCGTCGATCCGCGCGCCGCACAACTTCCCTATAGAACACTGGCCAACCCGGACAAGCCGGTACTCGAACCGGGCAATTAGTCAGCGCGAGTCCGGCGGCGCATCGAAACCACCCTGCCGCACCACATCGCCGCTTTAACAGCTATATCGGCAATCCTTCATAGCAACGCAGAAATCGATCTTTGGCCTGAACGACGTCATTGCTAACATCGGCGACCCGACATACCCGGTCAGCACAACAATGACAACACATGGATCGTATCGCCCCACGCTTCGTCTCGGCATCATCGGCGCGGCCGTCGCCAGCCTCGTCGTGCTCGCCTCGTGCGGCGACGACAATCTGCCGAGCACCAACGCCAACGCGGCGCCGACACCCGCGCCCGTGGTCGCACAGAAGCGGCCCAACATCCTGTACATCATGGCCGACGATCTCGGCTATTCCGACATCCACGCGTTCGGCGGCGAAATCAATACGCCCAACCTCGACGCGCTGGTGCAATCGGGCCGCATCCTGACGAATCACCACACCGGCACCGTGTGCGCGATTACACGCTCGATGCTGATCTCCGGCACCGATCACCATCTCGTCGGCGAAGGCACGATGGGCGCGCCGACCGACGAACGCAAAGGTCTGCCCGGTTATGAGGGATATCTGAACGATCGCGCGTTGTCGGTGGCGCAGTTGCTGAAGGACGGCGGCTATCACACGTATATGGCCGGCAAGTGGCACATCGGCTCGGGCATCGTCGGCAGCGCGACGGGCGGCGGACAAACGCCGGACCAATGGGGCTTCGAGCACAGCTACGCGCTGCTCGGCGGCGCCGCGACCAATCACTTCGCGCACGAACCGGCGGGCTCGAAGAACTACACCGAAGACGGTCAATACGTGCAGCCCGGCCAACCGGGACAACCGGGCGGCACAGGCGGCAGCCCCGCCGTGTTCTACTCGACCGACTTCTACACGCAGCGCCTGATCTCGTACATCGATTCGAATAAAGGCGACGGCAAGCCGTTCTTCGCATACGCCGCGTACACGTCGCCTCACTGGCCGCTGCAGGTGCCGGAACCCTATCTGCACAACTACGCCGGCAAATACGACGCCGGCTACGACGTGATCCGCAATGCGCGAATCGCGCGTCAGAAAGCGCTCGGCATCATTCCCGCCGACTTCGTACCGTACGGCGCCGCTCCGGAAACGCTCGTCGCGAGCGCCGGCACCGCGAACAACGGCACGGTGAACGCGAAGTACGTGAGCGCCGTGCATAGCGCCGCGCAGGGCTACACCGACTACGGCCCCGGCTACGTGAACAAATCGTGGGACAGCCTCACGCCCGCCGAAAAGAAAGCGCAGGCGCGCTACATGAAAATCTACGCGGGCATGGTCGAGAACCTCGATCACAACATCGGCCTGCTGATCCAGCATCTGAAGGATATCGGCGAATACGACAACACGTTCATCATGTTCCAGTCGGACAACGGCGCGGAAGGCTGGCCGATCGACTCCGGCGCCGACCCGACCGCGACCGATACCGCGAATGCCGCCGACCCGGTCTATTCGACACTCGGCACCGACAACGGCCTGCAAAACGCGAGGCGGCTGCAATACGGTTTGCGCTGGGCCGAAGTGAGCGCGACGCCGTTCCGTCAGACCAAGGGCTATTCGGGCGAGGGCGGCGTGTCCACCCCGTTGATCGTGCACCTGCCGGGTCAAACCGCGCAGAAGCCGACGCTGCGCGACTTCACGCACGTCACCGACAACACGGCCACATTCCTCGCGGTCGCGCAGATCTCGCCGCCGACGCAAGCCGCGCCGCCGCTGATCAACGCGCTGACCGGCGTCGATCAGAACAAGGGCAAGGTGGTCTACAACAATCGCTACGTGTATCCGATCACCGGGCAGTCGCTGTTACCGGTGCTGAACGATCAGGCCACGAGCGCGGTGCACACCGCGTCGTTCGGCGACGAAGCGTATGGCCGCGGCTATCTGCGTAGCGCCGACGGTCGCTGGAAGGCGTTGTGGACGGAGCCGTCGGCGGGTCCCGTGGACGGGCACTGGCAATTGTTCGACATGAGCGCGGACCGCGGCGAAACGCAGGACGTGTCGACGCAGAACGCGTCGGTGATCGACGGTCTCGTGCAGCAGTGGAACAACTACATGAGCAGCGTCGGCGGCGTCGAGCCGTTGCGCCCACGCGGTTATTACTGAGCATGCAATGACGGTTCGATTCAAGCTCAAAAGCGGCGCGGCGCTGTACGGCGCCTACGCCGGACTCGCGGCGGCCGCCTTCGCCGCCGCGTTTACCGCGGCATCGGCCGCTTCGACTGCATTCGGCGGTAGCGCGCAACACAGCGCGTTCGACGACCTGAACCGCTCGCGTCCGCTGGCCGCGCTCGGCTCCGAGCAGCAATGCGGGCGCTACAGCGGTTTGCCGGCGCGCTGGCGTGACGATGCGCAAGCGGGCATGGTGCATCTGCGTGGCGGCGACTTCGCGTTCGGCAGCAAGCTCGGATATGAGGACGAGCGCCCCGCCGGCGACGGCAAGACACATGTCGCCGGCTTCTGGATCGATCAGACCGACGTGACGAATGCGCAATTCGCGGCCTTCGTCAAAGCGACCGGTTATGTCAGCGATTCCGAGCGCCAGGGCGGCGCCGTGGTGTTTCACTCGCCAACGCGCGAAGAAATGAACGCGCGCGATCTGGCGTGGTGGAGCTGGGTGAAAGGCGCGGGGTGGAATCACCCGACCGGACCGGGCAGCAACCTCGACGGTCGTATAAACCAGCCGGTGACGATGGTCACGCAGGCCGATGCGCTCGCGTACGCGCATTGGCTCGGCCGCGATCTGCCGACCGAGGCCGAGTGGGAATACGCGGGTAAAGCCGGTCACGAAGGCGCAGACCTCGACACCGCGCCGCGCGACGAGCACGGCAAGCCGACCGCGAATTACTGGCAAGGCGTGTTTCCCGTGTTGAACACCAACGAGGACGGTCACGTCGGACTCTCACCCGTCGGCTGCTATGCGGCCAACGACTTCAGGCTCTACGACATGATCGGCAACGCGTGGGAATGGACCAAAGACGTCTACAGCGGTCCGCACCAATCGCACACCAACGGCGATACGGCTGCCGTCGCGCCGCTCAGCCGCCGGCACGATACGCCGATGGTCATCAAAGGCGGTTCGTTTCTCTGCTCGCGCGACTATTGCGTGCGTTATCGCGCGGCTTCACGCGAGCAGCAGGAAGCGGATTTGCCGGCCGCGCATATCGGCTTTCGCACGGTGCTGAGGGACGCGTCATGACATCCCGTGCCAACGTGGCGGCGGCTCTGTTTGCCGTGGGCGTCGCTGTCGCTGCGTTGCTGCAACCGGCACACGTCGCGGCCGCCGCTCAAGATCAGGCCGTCAAGGTCGGCGTGAGTGCGGGCGCGCATGCCGAGATCATGGACGAAGTACGGCGCGTCGCGGCTACGCGCGGACTCGCGCTCGACGTCGTGGTGTTCGACAAACCGGCCGCAATCGACGCCGCGCTCGCCGCGAAACGGATCGACGCCGCTAGCTTCGAAGATGAACCGGCCTTCGACGCGCAGCGCAAGCAGCATGGCTATGCGCTGACGAGCGTCGCCCCGACCGTAACGTTTCCGATCGCGCTGTACTCGCGCAAACTGACGAGCCTCGGCCAGTTGCAACGCGGCGCGACGATCGCGATTCCCGACGATCGCGACGGCGCCGCACGCGCGCTGATCCTGCTGCAAAACTTCACGCTGCTGACGTTCAAGGACCGCGCGGGGCTGCACGCCACAGTCCGCGACATCACCAGCAACCGGCTGAATCTGAAGATCCGCCAGGTGCCGCGCGCGCGTCTGTTCGACTCGCTGAACAGTGTGGCCGTCGCGGTGATCGACAGCGACGACGCGACCCGTGCGGGGCTCTACCCCGCGCGTGACAGCCTCGGTCTCGAAGACGCGCGCTCGCCCTACGCGAACGTGTTGACCGTTCGCGACAGCGACCGCACTCAAGCCTGGGTCGCACAACTCGTCGCCGCTTATCACTCGGACGACGTCGCGCATTTCATCCTCACGCGCTATCAGGACTCGGTGCGCCGGCCATGGTGAACGCGTTCTCGTTCGCGTGCTCGGCATGCGGCAAATGCTGCAACAGCCCCCCTGCGATGACGCTCGCGGAACTGTTCCGGCATCGCGACCGCTTCGTCGGCTGCATTGCGATTGGTCGCGTGCCGCGCAAGCGTGCAGGCGAACGCTTGCGCGTCGAACACCACGAAAGCGTGCTCGACGAAGCGGACATCGCCGCGTTCGACGCGATTGCGGACACGCTGCTGCATCGCGCCGGCGACACCTTCAGCATCACCGCGCAAGGCTACGACTACCCTTCTCTCGCGCGCTGCCCCGCGCTCGAAGACGACGGACGTTGCGCGATTCATCTGCAAGGCAAGCCGCTGACGTGTGAAGTCGTGCCGCTCGATCCGCTCGTGCCCGACACGCTGCAACATCTGGTTTTGGCCGGGCGCAATCAGAGCGCCGTCTATCTCGGCGCCGACTGCATTCAGGAAGGCGCACGCGACGGCGCCACGTTGATGGTCGAGCACGGGCGCGTTGTGGATGCAAGTGCGAACGATGCGTTAAAGCGCCGCCGTGTTGCACTCGAAAAAGAACGAGAGGTCTGGGGCCGGGCTGTTTTCGAAGCGTTGCGTAGAGAACTGTTCGACTCGCCCGCCGCGTTGGCGCGCATTCCAGCGGGCGGTTTCCTGACGATCTCGATCGTGCCCGCGTTGCTGACGGTCGCGTCGGCTTCCGCAAACTGCCGCCGGTTATGTGTGGACTATATCGACAGCCAGCTCGCTTTGATCGATCGTTGCATTGCGCTGGCCCTGGTGCGTCGTCGGCTCGATGATCGGCCGGTTACTCAGGAGCTGCGTGGCTTCGCGAATGCATATCGGCATGCTAAAGCGGTGCTCGCCGCGCCGCTATCCGACAGCGACAGTTCTCTAGCGCCGTGCGACGTCGAAGCCTATCTGAGCGGCGTGGTCTGTTAGTCGGTTGCATTCGCGCCGTCGCCGCTTTCTCGCACGATCTTCTCGGACGATGCATCACGTCGACGGCGCGCAAACGTTTTCTTTTAGCTAGACCGCTTCACCATGCTCAGTTCAAAGCTGTCTATCCAGTAGCGATACGCACTTTTCAAGCAGCTTTTCGGTTAGCGGGCGGTGCTTCCACGCTTCGAGCGTAATACGTTGCGACTTCATGATGTCGTCCGCGAAAGTGGCGGTTTGCTGCTTCGCGAAGTCGCGGTCATAGATGTTCAGGTTCGCTTCGTCATTCAGCTTGAAAGAGCGGCTATCGAAATTGGTCGAGCCGACCGACACCAGATATTCGTCTACCACCAGCAATTTGCAGTGAAACATGGTCGGTTGGTACTCGAATATCTCGACGCCCGCTTTCAGCAAATCGCCCCGGCAGGCGCGCGACGCTTCGCGCACCGTGTGCGTGTCGATGCGTTTGCCCGGCGTGATGATCTGCACTTTCACGCCGCGTTTGGCCGCCTCGACGATCGCATTGATGGTCAGCTTGTCCGGCACGAAATAGGCGCTGGCGAGATGAATGCTGTGGGTCGCCGCGGTAATCGCCATCAGATACATCAACTGCATATCGTCGCTGCCGCCCGACGGCGAGCTGCTGAACATATGCGCAAGACCGTCGCCCTGCGGCTCGACATGTGGGAAATAACCGGCGCCATGCAGTACATTGCCGGTCGCCTTGACCCAGTTGTCCATGAACACCGCTTGCATATGTCCGACCACCGGACCGGCCACGCGAAAATGGGTATCGCGCCAATGCTTTTCGTCCTGCGCATGACCGGTCCATTCCGGTGCAATGCCGACGCCGCCGGTAAAACCGATTTGCCCGTCGATCACCAGCAGCTTGCGGTGCGTGCGATCGTTCATGCGGCCGAGACCCGTCCAGTGCGGCTTGTGATACTGGATCACTTCCGCGCCAGCGTTGCGCAGTTCATCCAGATAGCGCTTGTCCATTTTCGACGAACCGACCCAGTCGAGCAGTACATGCACCGCGACGCCCTCACGCGCTTTATCGGCGAGCGCATGGGCAATCTGCTCGCCGATTTCGCCAGACCAGTAAATGAACGTTTCAAACGTAATAGTTTCGCGCGCCGAACGGATTCCTTCGAGCATTGAAGGAAAAATGCGGTCGCCATTGAGCAGCATTTCAAAGCGATTGCCGCCGATGACCGGCGGCCCGAGCAGCAGTCCCATCGAACGAAGGAATTGCGGATCGTCGCTCGCGTAAAGCCGTTCGATCTTGTGTTCGATCTTCTTCTCGCCGCTCGACAGATTGGCGATCAGCAGAATAATGACGAGCGTGATAAACGCGGTGAGAGGAATGGTCAGCAAGCGTGGCCTCGATACTGAGCGGCGGGACACGCGAGGCGCATCCCGCAGTTGGACGGAGCGTGCCGGACCCAGGGTCCGGCTTTAACCACGATGACAGGACGCATTGCGCGTGCCCGTCGCGAAAGCGTGCCTTTCTGCCACGCTTTTTTCGCCTCTTTGACTTATCTGACTAGCGAGAACGCCTCGCGACTGGCAATCTCGCCGGCGCCATATACGCCGACCACCGTATAGTCCGACGCCACGCATTCGAACGTCGAGCTCTGAAACGTAATGACGAAATGGCGCAATGCCGGTAGTGCCGATCCGACTGCCGCAATCTCCGCGGCCAGCGAAGAATTCACGACCTCGTGAACCGAGTAACCGAGCAGACCTTGCATGGCGAGCGGGTGAATCTCGAGATCGACGTCGCCCGGCGGACCAAGCCGATGAAACATCGCGTCGGGAAACAGCACCGTGCAGAAGGGATCGTCGTCGGGATCGAATGGGCCGAACCGCTCGAAGTCGGCTTCCGCAATCGGGTAAGCCAGTATCACCCGGCGGTCGCTCGCGACGATAAAAGGTTCGGCCGCATCGGCCGCCGGATAAGGAACGGAGTCCAGCAGGACGACGTGGTCTTCCTGCTGGGGTGACTCGATCGTGCTAGTCATCTACTTCACGACTCCGTTGCGCTCATGCGCTGGCTTGCTCCGGCGCGGTTTGCGGCGTTGCCGCGGCGCTTGTTGCGACCGACGACTTGACGGCGGCTTTCCGAACCGGCGCTTTTCTTGCCGCGCGGGTTGCTTTGGTCGCCGTGGTCTTTTTCGCAGCGGCTTTCTTCGCTACTACCTTTCCGGCTGCCGGTGCTTTCTTCGCAGCGGTCTTTTTGGACGCTACCGCTTTTTTCGCCACGAGCTTTTTCGCCGCGGCTTTCTTGCTTACCGCTCCGCTCGTCGCCGCCGATTTGGCTTTGCCGGCTTTCGTTGCCGCTTTGGTTGTTACTTTAGTCGCAGGTTTAGCCGCGGCGCCGTCGATCAGGAATTTAGTACGGTCTTTAACCGTCGCGAGCCATGCGGGCGCCGGACCACGGCCGCTCCAGGTTGCACCGGTTTTCGGATTGAGGTACTTGGGCGGCTGTGCGCCTTTCGGCTGACCTTTACCGGCTTTGGCATGAGCGACCACCGCTTTTGCCGCAGACTTCAGTTCGCTTGCGCCGTCGATCAGGAATTGAGTGCGGTCTTTGACGCCGGCAATCCAGCCCGGCGCGCGGCCATGGCCCGTCCAGGTTGCACCGGTTTTATGATCGCGGTATTTCGCCGGCTTGCCCGAGCCACCCGCTTCTACCTTGGCGCCTGCGGCATGGCCATTCAAGCCTCGCGCTACTCGCTTCGCCTTGGCTTTGGCTTCGATATCCTCAGTAGTCAGACCGTGCTCAAGCATCAGATCGCGAATCCGGTCGACCGCGACTTGTGCCTTTCTGGCGATAATGACATCCGCTTGCGCTTGCAGTTTCTTCAGCTTTGCCTGGATTTGCTCTAACGTTGGCATTTGAATCCTCCCTATGTGGTAATCGTCGAACTATGCCATGAATAATAGAAGAAAGGCAGATCCGTGTGCCCTTTTCAGACACCGAGACGCCATCTGATCACATAGCGTTCGAGTACGGAGCTTTCAGGTCCGTGACTCAATTAGCCGGTCTCTCTTTCTTTTCCTTTCCCAAGACTCTTCTTTTGGCTTGCAGTTCCAGCACGCTTCTTAAAAACAACTCAGGTTGGCGTAAAAACGACAGCCTGACGATCGGCGATGTAACGCACACTACGCACAAAACGGTACTGTTGACCGTCCGCCGTTATCCGGTTGAGTCCCAGCCTGGTCAACATCAGCATTTCGTCCGCCTGAAAAGCGTCGACTACACCGGAATCCGTTAGATCCTCCAATGCGCCTGAAGGATCGCCGACATAAACACTGCGTACCTGCGTACCGACTCGCATCAGAACGACGCTTTCTCCCTCGTCGAGCGCCAATTCAAGGTAGCCGGCAAGCGTGCGGAGAGATTCGGGCGTACAGGTCCCGGACTGATAGATCGCAGCATTCGATGGCGTCATTTCTGTTTCCCCGTGACCCGCATCAACCAAATGGCGCTTGCTGTGCTTCGCGGCAATAGCCGCTTCTACTATAGGCAAGCATTGGAATATTCAAAGGACGGCAGTTCATTTTTTATTCGAAAGTGAGTTTTCCTGGCTGCCGGCTTTAAAAAAAAACGCCATCGAGAATGAAAAAACCGCCTTCGAGGACGGCCGGATGCATAGCCGGCCACGGCGGTAACCCGGCGTTACGGATCTCTCAGCAATGTTTCACCTGTGTCGCGACCACCCTTCTACACTTCGAACCGTGCCTCGCTGCCGACCGGCTGTGAATAAAAGCAGCGGAAAGCAACGGAGAGCAGCGCACCTCGACGTCCAGGGAGAAGGAAAAATGAACAGGAAGATTATTGGCGCGGCATTGGGTCTGGTCATTCTGGCGGTATCGTCGGCGGCATCGGCACACGTGGATGTGGCCGTCGGCGTCGGCATTCCGCTCGGCGTTCAGACATCGCCGCCACCCATCGAGATCGGCCGCCCCGTTGCCTACGGTCCGGCTCCCCTGGCGGTGGACTACCGCGACGATGGCGACTGGCGCGCGAGAAGGTGGCGCGAGCATCGCGAGTGGCGAGAACATGAATGGCGTCGTGAACAATGGCGCGAACATGAAGCGCGTGAACACCGACGCTGGGGTGACTATTGAAAAGCACTCGAATAGCACCATTTCCGACAATCTCAACAGAACGGTACTTTCAGATGAAAGCGGGTTACATCAAAGCCGCCCTCGCAGCGGCGGCACTCACTTCGGCAATGACCGGCACGGCGAACGCGGCGGGTTGTCTGAAGGGCGCGGTCGTAGGCGGGGTAGCGGGTCATTATGCCGGGCATCACGCGGTCGTCGGCGCAGTCGGCGGCTGCATCGTCGGACGGCATATGGCGAAGAAACATGCCGAAGAACAGGCCGCGCAGCGTCAGCAAGCCAGGCTGCAATAGGCAGGTCATTAATGGCGGCGGCGCCGGACTCACTCAATTGCGAGCCGAGGCCCGGTTCGCGGCGGCGCTCCTTCTTCTACTTCCTGCGCTCATTCACGCGATCCGCAATCCGCGGGCAGGCAGAATCTCCTGCGTGGTCACGAAACGGTGCTGCTTGACCGCGTCGTGAAAGAGCCGGTAATCGCTTTTCTCGAACGCATCCGTCCATACCGGTCTGTCCCCGGTGTCATCGTCGTATTCCAGACCGGTGGCGAGACATTTCCACGAGCCGCGTCCTTTGGCGATATAAGGGGGAACGCGCTCTTTCAATCCCGGAACTCGGCCCGCTTTCACCCATTCGCATACGGTCCGCAAGCGGTCGTTGTCGTCCGCATTCCGATTCGTGTCGAGCAGATCGGTGAGCGCTTCCTTCACGTCCGCCGGCAAACCAGGTTGAGTTTCAAAGTCCTCCCGCCCGTCCATATAGCCGCGCACTGCACGGCATGCCATGTCGGCCGCCTCTACGAAATCCGGCAAATTGTGGCGCGAAATGAAGTTGTTTCTGCCGTCGATGTAATGCCAACGCGCCCACGGCTGGTCGGGATAATGCAACGCGGCGCCGTGGCCGACGGGCAATGCCAGCGTCAGTATGTCCTCCTCGATATGTTCCAGTAGATGTCCGGCGACCAGTTTCAGGCTTTCCATCCAACCCTTGCGCGTGCAATCCTGAGCTTCCAGCAAGTGCACGCGGTTCCACGGACTTTCTATTCCCGCGAATCCCTGATGCGCCCATGTATCCACGTACGAGTGAAGCGTCACGCCCAGGCGATGCAAACCGGTTTCCGAGCCGCGTTGACGAATTGCACGCCGCACGACTTCGCGGGCCACTTCGCTGTCCGGCCGGCAAATGGCTTTTTCTTCGAGCGTTTCGCCTTCGCCGGCAGGCAGAAAATGAAACGGCGTCCACACGAGGCGGTTCTGGTCGTTCTCCGTGTTCGCGTAGTCGAATAGCTTGTGCGCGGTGGCAAACCGCTCGAAGGTCTCACCGCCTTTGAAACGCAGAATGCCGCGCGTCGTCGCATCGTCGACGTATTGGCAGGCGTGCGCCACGGTCAGCGCGTCGCCGGCCGTCATTCCGCCGACGCGGGCGGCGATATAGACCACACCATAGTGAAAGTCGATATTCATGGCGGCACTCCTGACGCTCGACGAATGGCGAATGACGGCGGGGGTTCTCGACTGCGCGGCGGGGCGAGACGCAGGATCGGCGCGTGAGTAGATAGTAGACGACCGAGCACCGGGCAGCTTTAAAAAGCGGCCGGTACGGAACGGCGCGGCCCTATCAGGTAAGGTGAGTAATCGTGAGCCGGCTATTCCATTGGGCATTCAGATACTCGACCGCGAGGCTCCGGTGACAGCGATGTGGTAAATGTTCGCTGCAAAGCAGGCAAGCCGAGTGAAACAGATCGACATCCAGATTGCTTTCCACGCGTCGCCGCGCAATCAGCTCGACGTACTCCGCCGTGAATGCGTCCCACGCGAGTTGTTTGGCCTGATAGCGCTTCAGCAAATCCGGCTCGGGCGCGAGTTCCGGCATTTCGACGTACGCTGCATTGCACAACCTGTCGAGAAAGTAAGGCAGATCCTGCTTTTTAGCAAAGCCGGCCAATTGCGAAGTGTTATTCAGGCGGATGTCGAGAACGGTACGCACCTGAGCGTTCCTCAGCAAATCGAAAAAGCTCTGCGCGCTCTTGCCGGCAAAACCGATGGTTGCGACCCGCACTGCACTGTTTTCACGTTTCATGACGAATACCCAACAACGGCGCTTCAACGCCCGGAAAAACAAAAGCCCCGCCACGGGAATCCGGAGCGGGGCTTAATTCTCGACGCATTGCGCGGCAGCGTTATTTGCCGATGCCGAGCAGTTCGATTTCGAACGTCAGGTCGGTATTCGGCGGAATCGGGCCGACGCCACGGTCGCCGTAAGCGGTTGCCGCCGGGCACGTCAGTTTGGCCTTGCCGCCGACTTTCATCTTCTGAACGCCTTGCGTCCAGCACGGAATCACGCGATTGAGCGGGAAACTCGCCGGGCCGCCGTGCTTTGCGGAACTGTCGAATTCGGTGCCGTTCGGCAGCGTGCCGCGATAGTTGACCTTGACGACATCGTCGGCTGCCGGTTGAGCGCCCGTGCCTTGCGTCAGGTGTTGCACGATCACGCCGGAAGGCAGTTTGTCAGTCGTGGGCGCGGCGGCCATTGCCGTCGACGAGAGAACAGCCGCGGCAACCAAAGCAACGATGGATTTCAAAGCGAATCTCCAGTGAGGTAGTGCGCGCCATTGTAGCGGATCGCATGTGGGATGCCGCCGCGTTGCAATGTTGCGTACAGGTTGAGTTGCCGGACCGGCCAGTGTGATCGCGCGAATCGAAGCGAAGGGATAACCGGGAGGACCAACTGCACGCTCGCTTGAATGTTATTCAATCGAGCCGCTGCACGTTGTAGCGATGGGCACCCGCCACTCCGCCAAGCGCATTGAAGTCGGCCAGCACCGTTTCGCGTTCGCGCACATCGGCCAGCACTGCCGGATCGAGTAGCGCGCTAATCACTTCGTCGCGATCGCGGCCCGCTTGCACAACGACGTCACCGTACGGACTCCAGATCGCGCTCGCGCCACACGTCGCCCAGCCGCCGGTCATGCCGACGTGATTCGACAGCAGCACGTACAGGGTGTTGTCGAAAGCACGCGCGGGAAACCAGATACGCGACTGGTGATAACCCGTCTTCGCGCTGAAGAGCGCGCTCGCCAGATAAGCATGCGCGCCGTTGACCGCCGCGAGCCGCGCATGCTCCGGGAAGCCGGCGTCGTAGCACACGCTCAGCGCAAGCCGCCATCCGTCGAGTTCCAGCATGCCGCCTTGCGAGCCCGGCTGATAGATACGCGACTCACTGCTATATAAATACTGCTTGTGATACGGCTCAAGCTGTTCGCCGGAGCGGTTGAACATCAGTGACGAGATATGAAGACCACCCGCACCATTCGCATTGCGCGTCGCCGCGCCGACGATCACCGCGATCTCGCGCTGTCTGCACACTGCGCAAATCGGTTCGAGCCGTGGGTCGTGTGCGTCGAAAGCGTATTTCGCGGGGTCGCCTGCAACCAGATCGGGTTCATAGCCGCTCAGGAACTTCTCGGGAAAAACCACCAGTCTCGAGCCCTGGTCGGCGGCGAGACCGGTCAATTCGACCGTTCTCGCGATGTTCGCGGCCACGTCGCCGGAAACCGGTTGTGCCTGCGCAGCCGCGATTCGCAATGACGTCTGCGGCAGCGATGCCTGTTTGTGATTCAACGCGAACTCCGTGATGAATGGACCATTGCAATGCGCCACGCGGATTCGGCCACTCTATGAATGCGCAAAGTCCCGGCATTTAATCACGATCAGCGCCGCGAGCGAAAGTACGCGCACGCCGACGTGAACCCCGGCACGCTTCCATAGTCCACATAAGACACTCAACGCGAGCCATTGGTCGACAGCGACTGCCATGCCCAAGAGTACTTTCGATGACCGAACCGGCTGATTCCGACGAGCCTCTCGATCCGGCGCCCGCCGTCGCGCCCGAACGGCGCCGCGCGCCCCGCCCGCGTCGCATTCCGCGCAGCCGCGAACAGCAGGCGCGACTCGATGCGCGCGAGCCGGCCTTCGAGCCGGTCCCTTTCACGCTCGACGACACCGCCGCGCGCCGCCCCTTCGCCGACAAACTCCGCGAATGGTTCGAAGCGCGCCGCTGGCAGCCGTTCGAATTTCAGCGCGACGTGTGGGCGGAAATCGGTCGGGGCGCGAGCGGCTTGCTGCACGCGACCACCGGCGCGGGCAAGACCTGGGCCGTATGGTTCGGCGCATTGGCCGCCTTCGCAACATCCGAAGCGTCGGCGCGCAAGCGTACTCCGCGCACGCAGCCCGAGTCGCTCACCGTGCTCTGGATCACGCCGATGCGCGCGCTCGCCGCGGACACCGCGCGCGCGTTGCAGAGTTCGGCGGCCGAGTTGGCCGTGCCGTGGAGCGTCGGCTTGCGCACCGGCGATACGTCGTCGGCGGAACGCGCGCGGCAGAACCGGCGCATGCCGACGGCGTTGGTCACGACGCCCGAGAGCCTGACGCTGATCCTCACGCGGCCCGACGCGCGTGAAGTGCTCTCGCATGTGCGGCTCGCGATCGTCGATGAATGGCATGAGTTGCTCGGCAATAAGCGCGGCACGCAGACACAACTCGCGCTCGCGCGTCTCGCGCATTGGCGTCCTGACTTGCAGGTGTGGGGGCTGTCGGCGACGCTCGGCAACCTGCCCTTCGCCGCGGACGTGCTACTCGCCCCCGTGAAGACGCCGCGCGTAAGCGTGCATGGCGCGCTGCCCAAAGCATTGATCGTCGACACGGTGATTCCCGAGACCATCGAACGTTTTCCGTGGGGCGGCCACATGGGGATGCGCCAGGTCGGCGCGGTGGCCGACGCGATCGGCGAAGCGCAAACCTCGCTCGTGTTTACCAACACCCGCTCGCAATGCGAAGTCTGGTATCAGGCGCTGCTCGAAGCGCGGCCCGAATGGGCCGGGCTGATTGCATTGCATCACGGTTCGCTCGATCAGGAAGTGCGCGAATGGGTCGAGCGTGGCCTGAAGAGCGGCCTGCTGAAAGTGGTGGTGTGTACGTCGAGTCTCGATCTCGGCGTCGATTTTCTGCCGGTGGAGCGCGTGTTCCAGATCGGCTCGCCGAAGGGCGTCGCGCGTTTGATGCAGCGTGCGGGCCGCTCAGGACACGCGCCCGGACGTCCATCGCGCGTGACGATCGTGCCCACGCATGCGCTCGAACTGGTCGAAGCCGCCGCCGCGCGCGAGGCGGTCGAGAAGCGTCAGATAGAAGGCCGCGAAACGCCGGAGAAACCGTTCGACGTGCTCGTCCAGCATCTCGTCACGGTGGCGATCGGCGGTGGTTTCGACGCGCGTGAACTGTACGGTGAGATTCGCGGTACCTATGCGTACCGGGATCTGACGCAAGCGGAGTTCGACTGGGCGCTCGGCTTCGTCGAAGGCGGCGGCACGTCGCTGCGTGCGTATCCCGACTACCATCGCGTGGTGCGCGAAAACGACGGCCTCTATCGCGTGCCGCGCGAGGATCTGGTGCGCCGCCATCGCAACAACATCGGCACGATCGTCGCGAACGGCACGCTGAATGTCGCGTATCTGTCGGGCGGCCGAATCGGTGCGATTGAAGAGTCGTTCATTTCACGGCTCAAAACAGGGGATATTTTCACTTTCGGCGGTCGTGCGCTCGAATTGATCCGCGTGCAGGACATGACCGCCTGGGTACGGCGCGCGACGTCGTCGCGTGGAGCGATGCCGCAATGGGCGGGCAGCCGCATGCCGCTCTCGTCCGAACTCGCCGACGCCACACTGACGATGCTCGCGCGCGCCGCCGATGGCATCTATGACGAACCCGAGATGCGCGCCGTACGGCCGCTGCTCGAATTGCAGCAGAAGTGGTCGGCGTTGCCGGAGCCGGGCGTGCTGGTCGTGGAGTTGGTGAAGTCGCGCGAGGGACATCATTTCTTTTGCTATCCGTTTGCGGGGCGCACCGCGCATATCGGCGTGGGCGCCCTGCTCGCATGGCGGGTCGCGCGCGAGAAGCCCGGCACCTTTTCGATTTCGATGAACGACTACGGTTTCGAGCTGCTGTCCGCGCAACCCTTCGACTGGGCCGCACAACTGGAGGGCGGATTGCTCTCGCTCGACGGCCTGCAGCACGACATTCTCGCAAGTCTCAATTCTTCCGAACTGTCGATGCGGCGCTTTCGCGAGATTGCGCGGGTATCGGGTCTGGTGTTTCAGGGGCATCCGGGTCAACAGAAAAGCGCGCGGCAATTGCAGGCGTCGAGCGGTCTTTTCTACGAGATCTTTCGTAATCACGATCGCGGCAACCTGCTGCTCAACCAGGCCGATGACGAAGTGCTACTGCAGGAACTCGACGCCCGGCGCATTCGTATTGCACTCGAACGGATGAACGCGAGCCGGGTGGTGGTGACGCGACCGAAGAAGCCGACGCCGTTTGCGTTTCCGTTGATCGTCGGACGCTTGCGCGAGAAGGTCAGCACCGAGAAGCTCGCGGATCGTGTCGAGAGAATGCTCGCTGAACTCGAAAAGGCGGCGCGCGCATGACGCCTACGTCGTTGACGGTTCAGATCGCCGGGCATGCATTAGTGCTGTCGAGCTTGCGCGCGAGTTTCGATCCGGCGCTGCGCTGTCTGTTCGTCGCCGATGCGCACTTCGGCAAGGACGCGGTGTTTCGTGCGCGCGGCATTCCGGTGCCGATCGGCTCGACCGCCGACAATCTGCTGCGCCTCGATATCCTGATCGCCGAATTCGAACCGGCGATACTCGTGTTCCTCGGCGACCTGCTGCATGCGCGCGAATCGCATGCGCCGGAAACGCTCGATGCGCTGCATGCGTGGCGCGCACGCCATGCGCGACTGCGGGTGGTGCTAGTGGAGGGCAATCACGACCGGCACGCGGGTGCGCTGCCGGGGACGCTGAATGTCGAGTATGTGCGGGAACCGTGGATCGTCGGGCCTTGGGCGTTGTGTCATGAGCCGCAGCGGGTCGACGGCGCGTATGCGCTTGCGGGCCATGTGCATCCGGTCTATCGGATCACGACGCGAACCGATTCGGTGCGCGTGCCGTGTTTCCGGTTCGGCAAGGAGTGCGGCGTGTTGCCGGCTTTTGGAAGCTTTACGGGAGGAGCGCGCGAGGAAGGACGTGCGGCTGCGGAGAGAGTGTTTCTCGTCGTGCAGGAGCGGGTAATCGAGGTGGGGGGTGCGTCGGGGTGAGTGGACGCGAACGTCCACTCTTTGGTGATTATGGTGCGTGGGGTGTGTTGCTGGATGTGTTGCTCGGGTTGCTGCTGTTGTCTCTGTTTGCTTCGGTTGTGTCTGTTGCTTCTGATGCTTTTGGCTGTTCGCGCGCGGAGGTCTCGCCAGCCTCCGCGCGCTGCGGGGAAAGTTATCCGCCAGTTTTAATGGTTGCCCCCGCCGTGGCCACCATTGCCGCCGCCGTAGCCGCCGCCATGACCTCCACCGAAGCCGCCACCGAACCCGCCACGGCCCGAGCCGAAGCCACCGCCAAAGCCACCGCGGCCTGAGCCGAAGCCGCCGTTGCCCGGGCCACCGTTGCCGCCGTTGCCGGGACCACCGTTGCCTGCGCCAGGACCGCCGTTGCCACCGTTGCCGGGACCGCCTTTGCCTCCGTTGCCGCCGTTGCCCGGACCGCCGTTACCCGCGCCGCCGCCGTTCCCTCCATTGCCGGCACCTCCGGCACCGCCGTTACCTGGGCCGCCGTTGCCACCATTGCCGGAACCGCCGTTGCCAGAGCCGCCGCCGTGGCCGCCGTTACCCGCGCCTCCGCCGTTGCCGCCGTTGCCGGCGCCACCGTTGCCCGAGCCGCCGCCGTGACCTCCGTTGCCGGAGCCGCCGTTGCCGGAGCCGCCGTTGCCTGACCCTCCGCCGTTACCTCCGTTGCCGGAGCCACCATTGCCCGAGCCGCCTCCGTGGCCTCCGTTGCCGGAACCGCCGTTGCCTGAGCCACCTCCGTGGCCTCCGCCGCCGGAACCACCGTTGCCCGAGCCACCACCGTTGCCGCCGTTGCCGGAACCACCGTTGCCCGAGCCGCCACCGTGACCGCCGCTGCCGGAACCGCCGTTGCCTGCGCCGCCTCCATTGCCGCCATTGCCGGAACCGCCGTTGCCCGAGCCACCACCGTGACCGCCGCTGCCGGAACCGCCGTTGCCTGCGCCGCCACCGTTGCCGCCGTTGCCGGAACCGCCGTTGCCYGMGCCRCCACCGTTGCCGCCGTTGCCGGAACCACCGTTGCCCGAGCCGCCACCGTTGCCTCCGTTGCCGGAACCACCGTTGCCCGAGCCACCGCCATGGCCGCCGTTGCCGGAACCACCGTTGCCGGAGCCGCCACCGTTGCCTCCGTTGCCGGAACCACCGTTGCCCGAGCCACCGCCATGGCCGCCATTGCCGGAGCCGCCGTTACCCGAACCGCCACCGTGGCCACCGTTGCCAGGGCCGTTGCCTCCCTCGCCGTGACCAGTGCCACCGTCACCATGGCCGCTAGCGCCATGACCGGTGCCGCCTTGGCCACCATCACCATGGCCACCGTCGCCGTGACCGGTGCCACCTTGGCCACCATCTCCATGACCGCCCTCGCCGTGACCGCTGCCGCCTTGGCCGCCATTTCCATGACCGCCGTCGCCGTGACCGGTGCCGCCTTGGCCGCCATCACCGTGACCACCATCGCCTTGCCCACCGTCACCGTGGCCATGTCCGCCGTCGCCGTGACCGCCATCGCCGTGGCCGTGACCACCGTCTCCGTGACCACCGTCTCCGTGACCGCCATCTCCATGACCGCCGTCGCCTTGGCCACCATCACCATGGCCGCCATCGCCGTGGCCATGACCACCGTCCCCGTGGCCGCCGTCTCCGTGACCGCCGTCGCCTTGGCCACCATCACCATGGCCGCCATCGCCGTGGCCATGACCACCGTCTCCGTGGCCGCCATCTCCGTGACCGCCGTCGCCTTGGCCACCATCACCATGGCCGCCATCGCCGTGGCCATGACCACCGTCCCCGTGGCCGCCGTCTCCATGACCACCGTCGCCTTGGCCACCATCACCGTGACCGTGTCCGCCGTCGCCGTGGCCATGGCCACCATCGCCATCGCCATCACCATGACCATGACCGTGACCATACCCACCATGACCATGCCCATGCCCATGACCATGACCGCCATCGCCACCATCACCGCCATCACCGCCACCGTCACCACCATCCCCACCAGACCCATCCCCGCCCGTACCACCGCCGCTCGTCCCACCATCCGAGCCGGTGCCGCCCTTCCCGCCGGCGCCGCCACCGGTACTACCGCCCGTGTTCCCCGAGCCGATCCCGCCCGACCCGGAGTTGGTCACACCGTTGCCGCCGCTATTGCCCGAGCCCGTCGACGGCGCTCCGTTGCCGCCCTGCGAACCCGTACTCGGCGTCGCTCCCACGCTCGCCGCCGCAAGGCCGCCTCCGCCCGGAGCCAGAAAGCCGATGTCCGGTCCCGCGCAGCCAGGTCCACCGCCAGAACAAGCGCCCATCGGCGATGCCTGCGCCACCACCAGCCCGGCGGAACTCGTCGACGGCGTCGCCGGATTCGTTTGAGCACCCGCCATCGCCGCATACAAACTCACCGCCACTGCCAATACCGCCTGCCGCGTCCCCAATGTGCGCGCGTCCCCGTTTTGCCTTTTCATTTCATTCTCCTAACTATCAACCTAGAGTGACCGGCCCAGATAACGAGCGAATCTCTTTTTCACCGTTAAAAACGAAAATTCAAAGCCCAGTCGACGCTGCCTCGATCGATGCAAAAACGCATCGCGTGCGGCGCCTCTCTCGCGAAAAATCCCGGTCCGATTTGGCGTCATCCGAGAGAAAAGACTGGCTGCGCGCGAACCTTTTTGTGAGAACGGCACAGCGAGTCCTGATGGACGTTGAAGGTATGCGCAGCGCCAGGTGGCGACCGTGCGCTAGCCCACGCAAAGCGATATCGCGGATCCGCTTCAAGTCGATTGCAATGGCCCAAGTGTCAAGAATGGTCAAATCCAGAGCCATAAAATCGCGGCAACTTTCGACGTTAGTTACGCAGTCCAAACTAATATGCCGTTAAATATGCCGACTGCTTTACTCATCGAATTGAATAGCCGGCGACAAACTCCAATACCGTTTTCGCGAAGCAATCAGGGTAATGACGTACGTCTCCGCACTTTCTACGTGTTCGTCCGCACACAAGCACGCGACTGCCGAATCCGAGTGAGCGCAATCCCACAGACAGGAACGCGGAGGACCTTCTCTCCTCGTCACCATCGCACTCGCCGAGGCACGTCACCTCGTCACCGCCAAAACACAAAAACGGGCCTCACCTGAAGTGCCCGACTGCCTCTCAACGCAATCTCCTGTTTCGTGCGCTATCCCACACAGCAAGCGCTCCCCAACTCAAGCGACAATACGAACATCGCAACTTCATCGACAACAGGACAAACAGATGCTTCTCTCCGAACAATGGGTACTGGTGACGGGCGGCGCTCGCGGACTCGGCGCGGCGATCACGCGAGCGTTGGTGCGCGAAGGCGCGGGCGTGATCGTGAATTACCGTAAGAGCGAAACCCTGGCGCACGCGCTGCGGGAAGAACTCGGCGAGCGCGTGCTGCCGCTTCAGGCGGACGTCACCGACAGCGCCGCCGTCGCGCGTCTGTTCGAAGCAGCGCAAGCACAGACCGGGCAGCCCATCGTGTCGGTGGTGAACAATGCGCTGGCCGACTTCCAGTTCGACGGCGACGCGCGTCCCCTCGATCGACTCCACCGACTGGGCGCGTTTCCAGCAGCAACTCGAGGGCTCACTCAAAGGCGCGCTCAACACGATGCAAACGGCAGCGGCCGGCATGCGCTCGCGCGGCTTCGGCCGCATCGTCAACGTCGGCACCAATCTGCTCCAGAATCCGGTGGTCCCGTATCACGACTACACGGCGGCCAAGGCGGCGTTGCTGTCGTTGACGCGCACCGCCGCGCACGATCTCGGCCCAGACGGCATCACCGTGAACATGGTGTCGGGCGGCCTACTGCGCACCACCGACGCCAGCGCGGCCACGCCGGCATTCGTATTCGACCTGATCGCCAACTCCACGCCGTTGCGGCGCGTCACGACACCCGAAGAATTCGCCGACGCCGTGTTGTTCTTCCTGTCGCCCTGGTCGCGCGCGGTGACGGGTCAAAATCTGATCGTCGACGGCGGTCTCGTCAAAGGCTGAACGGGCGCCGCGAAAGCCCGCATGCTCGCGGCGCCGCGCGCAAAGTGTCGCCGCGCGACCATCAGCGCGGCGCAAACCAACACTTCGTCGCGCGATCTTTTCCCGAAGCATTTCCACCATCCGCGGGCCGCTGCACGGCTCGCGTCGCGCGCGCCGCCCGCGGACGCTTGCCGTGCGAGCGCTTGCGCGCGATCGTCGGCAAGCGCGGGTTTACCTTTGTTTGACTTCGCCGGACTGGCCCGTTTACTGGACGCACACAAAGCTCTCAGTACGCTTTCTATTTACCGCTTTCTGTTTACTTTGGTCATTTGAATAGCGTTGAGAGCGCCTTCCACTCTCCGATGAGGCCAGCCATGGTTAATGTGTCCAGCAGCGCTACCGACGAATTGAAATCCGCGATCCGAGGCCAGCTCCTGCTGCCTGGCGATGCAAGCTACGATCAGGCACGCAGTATCTGGAACGGGATGATCGACCGCCGTCCGGCGCTGATCCTGCGTTGCGCCGGTGCCGCCGACGTGCGTTACGGCGTCTCTTTCGCGCGCGCGAACAACCTGCCGCTCGCGATTCGCGGCGGCGGTCACAACATCGGCGGCAGCGCGTTATGCGACGACGGCCTCGTGCTGGATCTGTCGTCGATGAAGTCGGTGCGCATCGACCCGGCTGCGCGGCGCGCCTATGTCGAACCGGGGGCGACGCTGCACGACTTCGATCATGAAGCGCAGGCGTTCGGACTCGCGACGCCGCTCGGCATCAACTCGACTACCGGCGTCGCGGGACTGACGCTCGGTGGCGGCTTCGGCTGGCTCAGCCGCAAATACGGCATGACGATCGACAACCTGCTCTCCGCCGATGTCGTCACCGCCGAAGGCGAACTGCTGCACGTCAGCGCCGATTCACACGAAGACCTGTTCTGGGCGATTCGCGGCGGCGGCGGCAATTTCGGCGTCGTCACGCTATTCGAATTCCAGTTGCATCCGGTCGGACCGCTTGTGTATGGCGGCCTCGTCGTGCTGCCGATCGCGCAGGCGCGGGACGCGCTCGTCAAGTACCGCGCCGCGCACGCCGACTTCCCGGAGGAACTCAGCGTGTGGGCGGTGTTGCGGCTCGCGCCGCCGTTGCCGTTCCTGCCGCCCGAGGTGCACGGCACGCCGGTGTGCGTGTTTGCGATGTGCTACAACGGGCCGGTGGATAACGGCCCGTCGGTCGTGGAACCGGTGCGCGGTTTCGGCACGCCGGTCGGCGAACATCTCGGCCCGATGCCGTACACCATGTGGCAACAGGCGTTCGATCCGCTGCTCACACCGGGCGCGCGCAATTACTGGAAGTCGCACAATCTCAGCGGCATCGACGACGGCCTCATCGACGCGCTGCTCAACGCGATCGACAATCTGCCGTCGCCGCAGTGCGAAATCTTCTTCGGCCAGATCGGCGCACAGACGCAGCGCGTGCCGGTCGCGGCCACCGCCTACCCCGCGCGCGACACGCAATACGCGATGAATGTGCACGGCCGCTGGGACGACCCCGCCGACGACGAGCGCTGCATCGCGTGGGCGCGCGCGTTCTTCGACGCGGCCGCGCCGTTCGCGCTCGGCAGCGTGTACGTGAACTTCATGACAGAGGAAGAAGGCGGCCGCGTCGCCGATGCGTATGGGCCGAACTACGAACGGCTGGTTGCTGTAAAAGGCCGCTACGATCCGCACAATCTTTTCTGCCACAACCAGAACATCCGACCGGCAGCGTAGAGATGAACGGCGGAAACGCGGCGCAAGACCTCGCCGCGTTTCCGCCTGTTCCCTGCGATACCACACCGACCCGCCACACCCACCCGCCGCCCTTGCGCAGGCCCGCGGGGTCGGGTACGTTTTCTGCTGACTAGCAAGCGTCGTACGGCCCTGTCGCCATCGCGGTGACATGCGCGGCTACGCACGGGAAGCACCGGGCACGGGGTACGTGCCACTCCCGCACCCTCAATAACGTAAAAGGACAACAAACATGCGCAGACGACAATTCATCCTGACCGGCAGCGCTGCTCTGGCCTCCGTTGGCTTCAGCCTCGCCGGTTGCACGACGACTTCGCCGTCCTCGAGCGCCTCGCCTTCGGCCAACGCCGGCAAGCGCGACACGATCAACGCGGGCGTCGACGCGACGCTCGCGCGCCTCTACGAAAACGTCGGCGGCTCGCGCGAACTGGTCGCGAAAGCGCGCGGCGTGCTGGTGTTCCCGTCGGTGATCTCGGCGGGCTTCTGGGTCGGCGGCCAATACGGCGAAGGCGCATTGCGCGTGAACGGGCACACGCGGGGCTTCTACAGCACCGTCGCCGGCTCGTTCGGTTTGCAGATCGGCGCGCAATCGAAGGCGCTCGTGTTCCTGTTCATGACGCAGGAAGCGCTGGACACGTTCCTGCACAGCCAGGGATGGGCAGCGGGTGCAGATGCAACCGTCGCCGTGTTGAAGGTGGGCGCGAACGGCGCGGTCGATACGTCGACGGCGACCGGCCCGGTCGAAGCATTCGTGCTGACGAACGGCGGCCTGATGGCCGGCGTGTCCCTCGAAGGGACCAAGGTTTCGCGTTTGATCATCTGACGGCTTTCGCACGCGCTTCGTCACGCGGCTGTTCGGTTGGCCGCGTGACGAAGGAAGCGCAAAACCGCGCAAAAAGTCTGCAAGGTCGCGGCCGCGACCTTGCCCGCCGCACCGCTCGCGTCACCGGCGACCTCGGCCGCACTGCTGTAAAATCCACCCCTTTGTAATTTTGCAAGCCTGCACGGCCACGGCTGTACGCCGCGCCGTCGGACGCATCATGCGCCGCATCGCGTGCGTCGCCACGCGCACCGCTGGCTCGCGCGCCTCACCCTCCCCACCTCGTT
>NZ_BBJF01000028.1 GCF_000739735.1 Paraburkholderia ginsengisoli NBRC 100965
GCTAAAGTGGATCGCAAACTGGGTCATGCACAATGCACCTACCCCTGAGAAACAAGCCGAAAAAGCGCTGCGCGAATTACGTCTGGAGCTTTTCCAGGCCGAGCAGCGAATCCTCGATGCGCAGATGCAGGCGGATTACTACCGTTCACGCATCGCCTTTTGCGAGGACGTCATAAAGAACGGTATCGAGCAGGTAACTGATCAGCGCAAAGATGACCACGATACCCCGCAGATGCTGCGGCCCGGAATCAAGCTCGCGGCGGCGTCGCGTGCGAGGGTTCTGTCGCGCTAAGGCGATCATGTAAAATTCGACGACCGAAATTGAGACGACCACGATGGCCATGACAGGCAAGACGCCGCGCAAGATATTACCGCCAGGGATCGCGAAGGTGCTGAAGCGACTGCACTATCCCCTGGATGTGATCCTGCTGTGTGTGCGATGGTACGTGGCCTACTCACTAAGCCTTCGCAATCTCGAAGAGATGATGGCTGAGCGCGGCTTTGAGGTCGACCATTCGAGTGTGCATCGGTGGGTCATCAAGCTCGTACCGTTGTTCGAGAAAGCCTTTCGCAAGCACAAACGTCCAGTGGGTAAGAGCTGGAGGATGGATGAAACCTACGTCAAAGTGCGCGGCCACTGGAAGTACTTGTACCGGGCAGTGGAAAGGTCGGCAACACCGTCGATTTCCTGCTTCGAGCCCATCGTGACAAGGCTGCAGCGCGCCGCTACTTTGAAAAGGCCATCGATCGTAACGGCGCGCCTGAGACCGTGACCATGGATAAAAGCGGGGCCAATCTGGCCGCCCTGCAGGCCATCAACGCTGAGCGGGAAACGCCCATCAAGGTCCGACAAGTCAAGTATTTGAACAATATCGTCGAACAGGATCATCGTGCCATCAAGCGCATCATTAAACCCATGATGGGCTTCAAGGATTTCCGGTGTGCGCGCATCATCCTCTCAGGCATCGAAGTGATGCATATGATCAGGAAGGGGCAGATGAAAGACCACGGCCTCACACGAACAGCTGCCGCGCAGTTCTATTCTCTGGTGGCATAAGGAATCCTTATCATGAAGGATTTTTCAACTTGTCGATCTTATCGCGACACAACCCGAGAAGATCGCCTCGCTGTTTGAAGGAATCCCCTTCAAGAATGGCGTGCCGGTGACCGACAGCATACCGGCTCAGCAACCGTTGGCCGCCTGATCATGCCAGCCGCCCGTACACCACATTTGACTTTAGCTCATAAAGCGATTTTGTCTTCTTCATCGCTTCATTCTACCGCCGCCTCTCCATCAACCTGACAGTGCCGCGGCAAGCTGTTCAAGACGATATCCGTAGCCGTAGACGGGCGCCAGTCGGTATCCGCCTTCCGGGCGCAGGCCGAGTTTCGTGCGCAACAACGAAACGTGCGTATCCATCGTCCGTGACGAAACGTCGGGCACCTGCTTCCACACCAGCTCGGCAACGTGCGCGCGTGACAGCGGCCGCCCGAGATTCTGGAACAGCAACAGTGCGAGCGCGAATTCACGCTGCGTTACAGTTACTGGTATCCCGTTTTTCAAGACCTGTCCTGAAGGTAGATCAAACTCGAAATCGCCAAAGACTTCTTTCGTAGACAAGGGATTGATCGCATACGCACGACGCAACAACGCTGAGACACGCGCGAGCAGCACACCGGAACTGACGGGCTTGATGAGATAGTCGTCCGCGCCGGCGTTCAGTATTGACGTGATGTCGTCTTCGCGACCGCGTGCGGTCATGAAAATCACCGGAGTGCGCTCCGCCTGGCTTTCCCGGACCCATTGCAATACATCCTTGCCACTCAGGTCCGGCACCTCCCAGTCAAGCAGCAGCAGATCGAAAGTTTGCCGCCGTAGGGCGTGAACAAGCGCCTTCCCCTTCGAAAATTCATGGCAACTGTACCCGGCCGTTGACAACGTTTCCATGACTAAAGCCGCCTGGACTGGATCGTCCTCGAGTATCGCAATTCTCATTCGTCCTCTCATGAGCGTTCACCGCGTCGCGGTGAATTATTTTTAACAATTTGACAATTTTAACCAATTTTCTGCATACCGTTCACCCGCTACAAACCCCAGTGAACGGCTGCGATGCCGCTGCGGCGACCCGATAGAACCCTGGTGAGCCGAACCGCGCCACAGAGGCGGCAATACGCGCAGGGCCACGGGTCCCGCGCTGCGACATTGACGGTTAGGGAACTCCTGATGTGCTCCATCTAAGCTTGACCTGTTCGACGGACAGATTGGTTGGGTCACGATCTTGCGATCTACGGCCCGCCTCATCACGGGGTGATCGCCGCAGATCCACGATGCACCAGGCAGCGGCTCTTTCCAGATTGGCCGGCAAATGCGATGACTCGCTCAAATGCCGCCGATCGGATAAGAATTGCCATCACACGCGCGAACGACCAATGTCCGCAACTCGCCAAACGACGAGTTTCTCCTCATTTGATCCCGTCACGCGACTGCCATGCATCAATCAGGCATTGATCTATCGGTCATCGCCTTGGAGCTAATATGACAATGAAGGAGCGGGGCAGCGCGAAACACAGCGCAAATAGCAAACCCAGTTGCGGATATTTAAAGGCGGCTTTCATTGTGTTTTCGCTTTTATTGGCCGCACTGCATATCTATCCTGCTCGCCGCTTGATTATTACCGCGACAAAACCATCCGCCAAGCTTATTCGAACAGGATTTCCCTTCTGATAACTCTGGCCAGTCTTATGCGAACATTATTATTTAAGTTTTTAAAACGCAGAAAAATTGTCTGTTCGATAGACGTAAAACGAAGGAATGTTGTCACTGGACTGTGCTCGCGGGGGCGACGGTTTAGCCATTGAATTGACAAGATTGCTTCGTTAACTAGCGAAGTAAAGTCGTCACTTCGCGTTAGCGCGAATTAAAATTGTCAACTCACGTTCGTCCTAGACCATGAAATCCTCAGGCAGGTGGTACACATGGTCGACGTTTTGCGAAGCTTCGAGCCACTTACACTGCCGCGTCCTCGCGGCGCGCACCGTTATGACGTCTTCAGTCCGAAACTGGGGCGACGTCTGACCCTATACAGGCGCAGCGCTTTCGAAGCATGGCTGATGCTCGAAGCGGATCCTGCGGCAAAGACATTCTGTGAACGGCCTGGCTTCATGGCAGTCGACGGGCAACGCTGCGTCGTCGATTTCTGGGCAAAGTTTAATGACCATGAATGCCTGGTAGTACTATTGGAAGTGACACCGGAGACGGACCGCCCGCGGAGTCGTCTTGACCTCGACCCGGAAACCTTCGTCGTGCGGCACATTGATGCAACCGAAAGGGCAGCTGCGCGTGTCTGGACCGGTAACTGGCAGCGCATGCTGCCCGTACTTGTAGCCGCGCGGGGCCTCGTCAAGCCTTCGATGCTCGGCGAGATCGAGCGGTTTGTCGCGTCGCCCCAATCGCTGATGACCGTAGAGCGGGAATTCTCCACGGGCGATCCATCACTCGTCCGGGCGGCCGTTTTCGAACTGCTGCATCGCGGTCGCATCCAGGCGCTGGAGTTACACACTGAAAGCCTGACGTTTCTGACGCGC
The DNA here is from genome assembly GCF_000739735.1 of Paraburkholderia ginsengisoli NBRC 100965. GTDB lineage: Bacteria > Pseudomonadota > Gammaproteobacteria > Burkholderiales > Burkholderiaceae > Paraburkholderia > Paraburkholderia ginsengisoli. Next base: position 3,586 of record NZ_BBJF01000028.1, read on the forward strand.
TTCGTTGCGATACAGGCCACATCATGAGCCGCCGCAGACCCGAATTTCAGACGCTGGATCTCGCCTCGTGGCCGACAATCGCCTGGACAGAACTCGACGCCGCCGGGCGCAGTCGCGTCCAGAGGCATATCGACGCCATTGAGCGTTATGCCAAAGATGAGCCTGTCGGCAGTATTGAGGCCGCAACTGGAGTCAACCGCAGACAGCTCTACCGGCTTCTCGACAGGGCGCTCTCGCTGCATGCCGACGGGCGGATATACGGCTTTCGTGCGCTTGTCGTTCATGCCCGCGTGACGGAATATACTCGCCTGCTGCCCGTTACTTTGCATAGCGAAAGGGGCGGTGCTGTCGGTGCGCTTTCGCTGCTGTTCGAGCGGTATCCGCGACTCGCTGCGTGGCTCGTGCTGCAGATCAGACAGCGCCGCGTGACCCTCAAGCAAATACCTTCGGACGACGGCATCCGGATCCGGCTGCACGGTTTGCGGGCCTTGCACGAAAGATTTCTGCAGGAGTGCCAGCAACTGGGCTTGACCGCCGCCGATTATCCGTTCAACACCGCGGGGCGCGCGATCCGGTCGCTGTCCTCGCGGGTGAAGGCGGAGCTTTTGCGCGGTTTTGGAATGGTAGCGGCGGCTGCCGGCGCCTCGCACCTGAAGGGACTACCACGTTCCGACGATGTACCTGCTCCCGCAGCGACGCGGCCGTATCAGGTTGTCGAATTCGATGGTCACCGGCTCGATGTGCGGCTGAAGGTTGTCGTTCGCGATCCGCTCGGGTTCGAGCATGAGTTTGAAATCGAGCGCGTGTGGCTGCTAGTGATTATCGACGTGTGCACGCGGGTTGTACTTGGCTATCACCTGGCACTGACCCGGGAATACAGTCGCTACGATGTGATCAAGACGATCGAGAACGCGCTCGAACCCCGGCCATTGCGCGCCTTCACCATACCCGGACTAGCCTGCCAGCGGCAGGATGGTTTCGCGTCACAGCGCCTGCCCGAACTTGCCTACGTCAGCTGGGAGTGCATCCGACTCGACAATGCGAAAGCGAACCTCGCTGGCGAAACGTTAGCTGCACTCTGCGAGTTCGTTGGCTGCGTCGTCAGTGCAGGACCGAAGCACAGTCCGGACGAGCGCCCGTATATCGAGCGTTTCTTTGGCACAATTGCCAGCAGGCTGTCCTCACGCCTCCCAGGTTACACGGGCTCCCATCCTCGCGACCTGCGCCGCGCGCTGGCCGCCCCGAAAGGTGATCTCCGCCTGTACGTGTCGCTCGATGAGCTGGATGAGTTGATCACTTTTTCGATTGCAAGCTATCACGGCACGCCTCACGGCGGGTTAAATGGCGCGACGCCGCTCGAAGCGATGGAGTTCTTTGTTCGTGGAAGGGGGCAACTTCTGGCCTGGTTACCGGAAGTGCGCCGACGTACGTTATGCCTGATGCAAACCGCGCGGCACTGCCGTGTGCGCGGCTATCTTGCGCTCGGCGTCCGTCCTCACATTAACCTGTTCGGCGTGCGCTATACCAACATTGTCCTTGCCAGTAGCGCGCAGCTGATTGGCCAGTCGCTTCGCGTCTACATCAACGCTGACGATCTGCGCTGCGTACGTGCTTTCCTCGCTGATGGCAGCGAGCTCGGTGTCCTTGATGCACAAGGTGCGTGGCGCGTGATGCCGCACAACCTGACGTTGCGGAGGGAAGTACTGAAGGCGAGAAGCAGTAGGGGCTCAGGCCACATGCCAGCTGAAAATCCGATTGACGCATACGTACGGACCAAGGTCGCAGCGGCAAGCAGGTCACGCAGGGCGGCCTCAGATGCAGCGCGGACGCTGCGCCTGCTCGCAAGCGCACCAACTGCCAGAACGCCGACAGGCCCGCTAGCACCAGACGCATTTCCAGAAACGCCGTCAGCGGAAACAGCGGAGGGGACCGACGTGGTCGCCAATACAGCACCCGTCGAACCGGTTCGTCCGCGCGCGCTTGGTATCGGGACGGGGCAGGTTTTCTAACAGGTGGTTCTTACGGTTGCTCTGACAGGTGGTACTCACAGGAGGAGGTATGTTGCTTCAGGTCTCGCGTCCAGTCGATCCGTCGCTGCACCCGCTCGTCACCGGAAACTACCGGATTGCCACACCGGCTATCGAATCATTCTACGAACTCGTCGTGAGCTGTCTTCGCTACCGCGTGACGGGCGCACTCATTTACGGCGCTCCGAGGATCGGCAAGACGCGTTCGATAGAATACGTGCGCCTGCTGCTTGCCAGGGAATATCCCAAAGTGACGAGCTATCACGCCCGGTGCGAGCACAAGCCGCGGCACGCAGAAGGGCCGTTCTTTTCAAACCTGCTGGAAGCTGTTGGCGATCATGATCCGAACGCGGGCACCAACCCCGCGAAACGCATGCGACTGTCGTTGCGGATCCGGGAAGCGGCTGCGCGCGCTGGCAGCGGGACGGTTCTGCTCTTTTGCGATGAGGCGCAACGCTACAACGAAAACGAATATGAGTGGCTGAGGGATGTACACGATGCACTCGACCGCCAGCAGATCAAGCTGTTCACGTTCCTCGTTGGCCAGCAGGAGTTGCTCTCCCAGAAGAGCGCGCTGCAGATCGCCGGCAAGACGCAGATTGTTGCGCGCCTGATGGTCGAAGAACTTGCCTTCCATGGCATCCGCAATGCCGAAGATGTCGCCACGTGTTTGAACGGTTACGACCAGACCGCCTATCCCGAGGGCACGCAGTGGAGCTTCACGAGGTTCTACCTGCCACAGTCGTTCGAGGCTGGTTATCGACTTGTCGACGATGCGGCCCTACTCTGGGATGCCTTCGAGGCCGCGCACCACAAGGCGACCCTGGCTGGCCGTCTCGAAATACCGATGGAATCGTTTGCGCGGGCCGTCGAGATCGTGCTCAAGGATAGCGAACTCAGGGATGCTCCGGGGTATTGTCCGGACGCCTCGTTATGGGCCCACGCTGTGCGGCACTCCGGCTATGTTCAGTCGCGCCATGCAACCGGTCGCGTGCTTGTCCACGCGTAAAGAGGCGCCCGCGCTCATTGCCCCGCGCTTCCCGATACTCAGCCTCGATGAGCGACGGCTGACCCCGGCACTGGGCTTCATATTCGATGCGCGGTGGCTGTTGCCGGGCGAGTCGATTGTATCGATCCTGTGGAAGTTCGCGCGTGCGAACGGACTTCCTGGGCACGCGCTGGTGCGGCTGATGGGTGCTGACATCGAACCGTACGAAGGCGTTGAGCCAATGCGCGATGCCGTCGATGTGAAGCATCTGAGGCGCACGCTGCTATTGCCTGGCAAGGTATTGCACGCTTCACTCCTTGATGCCGGCCAGAGGGGAAGGCATCACCCGGCTTTCCGGTATTGCAGGCAATGCGTATTACTCGGTCATCACAGCGTGACGTACCAGATGTTCAGCGAAAACCGTTGTCCCGCTCACCAACGAAAGCTCGAGACGCAATGCCATCGTTGCGGGCGGGAAACACCCTACATCCTCAACGCGAGTCTTGTGGGATCGCCGTATCGCTGTGCGCAATGCGGCGAGCTTTACGCGACTCAATCTCCTCCAGCCTTTGCAGCGAAACCAGCGATGCGCAAGGAGCATCGTATTGCCATCGCGCGACATTTCCACAATCGCATGGCAGGCAGCTTTTGCCTTGGCAAGGATGAACGCAACCTGTAGCTCGCGGTCTCGTGGCAGGGGCGCACGCTTCATAGATCACGAGCTTTCCATTAATCTTCGTCCCGAAACTGTCGTGCGAATACGCAAAAATGGGTGTTGACGACTTTACTTCGTTTTTGGTGACGAATTTACTTCGCTCTACGCCTGCCACAGTGGCGATCGTCGAGGGTTTACACCTTCTACCTTCCGATTTTTACTCTGGATAGAATTTGTACTAACTGGTTCGAATGTAGTTTGAACGATCGTGTCGCACGCAGTGCGAACCGGCTACGCCAGGTATCGAAGACTTCTAACGACAAAGACGGAGGTGACAGTGGCGGTAAATCTACTTATCAACGGGAGTTTCAAGTGGCGACGACACGCCGTTGCCGCATGTGCGGCAACCGGCATGCTGATTTCAGCGTGGGCGGAAGCTACGGTACCCACTCCGAGCGTCGCTGGTCCGATTGCGTCCGTACTCGGCAATTCCAACCATAACTACACGTTCTTCGCGAGCGATCTTGGGCTCGCGAGCCGCGGCTATGTTGAACAGGAGTACTTCTATAGTGGAACCGCCAACAGCTACGACGCGACCATTGCGGGCGGGATCGGCGCGCGGGCGACGCCTTCTACAACCGCCAACATCGTCACGTCTGGCAATCCCTACAAAACGCGCATGGTTGTGCGGCGTCCGTCCGATCCGGCGAAGTTCAACGGTATCGTTGTTGTCGAGTGGTTAAATGCCACCAGCAACTACGACGTTGAAGCCCTTTGGCTTCGTTCGCACGAATTCCTCATGCGCGAAGGTTATGCGTGGGTTGGGATCACCGCACAGAGCGTCACGATCACGAATGCGACCTTGGGGCTGAAGGCATTCAGCCCTGACCGGTATGGGTCGCTGGATCTGACGGCGGGCGGGAAATTTACGAGCGGTGATCCATTATCGTACGATGTGTATGCGCAAGGTATTCAGGCGATCAGAAGCGGCGCCGTACTCGGATCGGTTCAGTCCGGCCTGAAGAAGATTATCGCGGCGGGCGTGTCTCAGTCAGCTGGCCGCGTGTCTGTGTTCCTTAATGCAGTACAACCGCGCGACACACCGGTGGTTGATGCCGCGCTGCTCTACATAGGAGGTGAGAAGCTGCGTACCGATCTGCCGATTCCGGTTATGAAGCTTCTGACCGAGAACGAGTACGTGGCACCATCGTCAGCGAATGAGATTACGTCGCTTCAACCCGACACGAATCTGATTCGCACGTGGTCGATTACCGGTGCTTCTCACTCGGACTGGGAGTCGTTCGCGGCGCGGTACCCATTGTTGCAGCGCGACCAGCCAACGGCTGCGCTGTTTGATAGTTGTTCGTTACCTAGCCGAAGCCGCGTTCCGGATCGCTTCGTGCAGTCGGCTGCGATCGACTGGCTCAGGAAATGGAGTCTCGGGCTCGCCACGCCGCCCGGTTCCCCGACGATTACGTTGGGTTCCGATGGTGTAACTGTGCAACGTGACAGTCGTGGCATTGCATTGGGCGGTATTCGTCTGGCGCCGCTGGCCGTTCCGGTCGCGCTCGATCAAGGCTACAACACCGGCAATGGCACGTGTTTTCTGAACGGCTACCATCTGCCGTTCGACACCGCCACGCTGAACGCACTTTATCCAACGCATGCTGGCTATTTCTCGGCGTTTCAGCAAGCGGCGGATGCCAACGTGAAAGCGGGCTACGTGCTTCCTGCAGACCAGGCTGATATGGTGGCAGACGCGCAGCATTCGATTTACGGCATGGGTACTGATTGCGGCACGTTGTGCAAGAACGTAGCTCAGTTCCCGATTCAAGGAACAACTGAATTGCTACGCGATCACACGAAGTTTCTGTATATGCACGGTGGCGACGAGCTTCTCAAATCGGTCGATGCGGCGACGTTGTCGGTTTCGCGGGGTTACGCCGCGAGCAATACGTCGACCAAAAAGACTCAGTTCTCGCAAGCGGCGAAATGGTTGCAGCAATACCAGTCACAGGTCAACGCACAGTTGAGTGCGGGCAATGTGACAACGCAGCAGGCGAGTCTGCTCAGCGGTTATGCAGGGCAGTTGATCACCCAGCTTGAGCAACTCGGTGCGGACCCTAGTTCGGTCGCTCTGGATATGTCGGCCGTGAACGATTTGTGGGGCACCCCGGGAGGCACGGTGGGCGGCGGAGGTTGCACGATCGGAAACGGTCGGTTTGATCCGACGTTGATAGCCTTGGCTCTGTTCGCGGCATTCGGTCTGATGCGGCGCCGCAAGCAAGTTCGTCTCAAGAGTTAGATGAGCGAATCTCTCGCCACGCGGACAAGTAAAGCCGGCGCGTTCACGCGCCGCTTCTGGTTCGTCGCGTTTTCGATTGCCGTGGGACCGATTGGTGCGTTACTCGCGGCCTCAATCCTCAATGCCCAGCCTGCCGCTTCGTCCGGTTCTCATTCGGCTATTTGGAGTTTGCTGTTGTCTCTCGTCATAGCGCCGGTTCTTGAAGAGTTAGCGTTTCGCGAGTTCCTCCAGGGGATACTGAATGAGACACGGCTGGGCCGCAAACATGCCTGTGGGGTAACTGGCGCGAATCTCGCGACCAGCCTGTTTTTTGCCGCGTGCCACATCCCCAGTCAGGGGGCGAGATTGGCTTGTCTTATTGTGTTCCCTTCGCTGATGCTGGGCAGGATGAAGGAATTCTTCCCAGCGATGCTTCCAGTAATCGGTCTACACGCGTGGTACAACGCATGCCTTTTTATTGCGATACATTAAGTCTCAGGCGGGCGAGAACGCCTGTCTGGCATCCTAAAACCAGGAATGTGACCTTGCATTCGGGGCCCAGTGGCGACGGCACGTCGTTAAGTGCGGTCAGCACCGTTCCGCGCGTTTGATGATAAATGCTTGAAGGATGCTTTCTGCCTTCAGGCATTGGTAACCGCTTACCACGAAGACTAATTTATTCCTTATACGTGCCGAGGGCGCGTTCCCCTGTGCTTCCGCCAACGTCGCGGTGCATTGGTCGATTTTTTGCTGGAAAAATCTCGGGCGCAGGGAGGAAGTGGGCGGACAGTTTCCCGAGCGCCATCGACGACGGGCCGGAGCGCTGCGCGCTCATCGTCAGTTCAACAAGCGGCATTGTCCCCCGATCCACGAAAGGCAGTTGGACAGTTGGAAGCGGCCAGCCGGCAGCGAGTACTCCCGATCCAATTCAGACGTTGCAAGCAGTGATGTCCAATGGCCGCTTTAGGGGCGTCGACCTTCGGAGGTGCAGTTTTTGCGAAAGTTCAGGAGCGCTACGGGCACTAGTAGGTGCCAGCGCAAAAGTGAGTATTGATGGCTGCAGCCTTCTGTTGATTGTAAAAAAACCGCAACGTTCGCACGGCGACGGAGGCGACAACGCACGATACGTGGCGGCATGCTGTTTCCAAGTTCACCCGGAGCTGAGTTGTGCCTTGGGTGGCAATCCTTGTAATGCAAGGACACTACGGTCCGACGGCTCAGTCACACGGAAACTGGCTTCAACGTCTGAAGCGTCCCGCCCTGCTGAGCCGAAGCGTACGCGGCGTCCATGACTTGCATCATCAGCTCCGCATCGCGCAACGACGCGATTGGTTTGGCGCCACTCTGGCTTTCGGCGAGCACCCGCTTGACGAAGAGTGGGTAGTAGACGTCGGTCTCGAGTTGGAGGCGGCGGCTTCGCGTGCCGGCTGAAAGGTTGTTCCTGTCACGAATCTCGATTCGGTCCGGACCGGATTTGACATACAGACGATCGGAAGCAAGGGTAAAAGAAAATTCGCGCTGCTCCTCGGCGGTACTGGGGAAGCTATACCCTGTCTCCACCAACCCAATCACGCCGTCCTCGGTTTGCATGGTCAGCAGCGAATAATCTTCCACGGCGCCCCGATGCGTTCTTGAGTTCATGATGGCAGAGACGCGAGCGATTTCCTTGCCAGTGAGCAATCTGAACAAGTCGATGAAGTGCGTGGCAACATTGATGGTCGAACCGCCGCCGGAATAGACGGGATCCAGCGCCCAGCCGGCGCCGGCCGCTTCGTATCGATTGGGCGGACCCACAACGAAACGGAACGACATGTAGTTGAAATCCGACGGTACGCGGCCCTCAGCATCTTCGAGTGAGCGGAGCAATTCACTCATGCGGAAGATCAACGGTACCGCGCAGTAAAGATTGGCTCCCTCGGTCAGGGCGCGGAGCCGGGTGACCTGCGACATGTTGATCCCGCACGGCTTCTCCAGCGCGAACGGAATGTTGCGTGCGATCACCGCCTCAGCTAGCGCCGGCATTTCCGAATGCCGACCGAATACAAATGCGAAATCGACTTCCTCGCGCTCAAGCAACTCATAAGCCGACAGGTACAACCTGCTTCCGAATCGTGCGGCAATCGCCTCACCCTTCACCTGCTCCGCATCAGACACGGCAACAACCTGAATCCCTGGCGCTTCAAGCGCATCAAGGTAAAGCGGGACATGCCAATGGCTGGCCTCCAGCAATGCAACTCTCATATGTGTTCTCCGTTGAAATATCTCACGACTCTTCGCCATCTGAAGTCAGCTGATCAAGATGTCAGCCCGGCGCTTCTCCCATGTTCCGCAAGGTGGTCAGCTATTTCGCCTGAATCCGCGTTCATCCTGGGTCTCCGTTCGGTAGTGATCGTCCATCGGGACGGTAGTCGAATCCAAGGAAGCGCAAGGCATACAGTGCCTGTCCCCGGTGCATCGGACCACCGTCCTGCGTGCGGCACCCGCGCGCGAGCGCGGCACGGCGAAGCGGCGTCGGCTCCGCCGAATTGACGATGTCTACGACGATGGCACCGGGCGCAAGCCGTTCTGGATCGACTGGCATGGCGTCGTTTGCCTTCATGCCAAGCGGCGTTGCATTGATCACGACCTCGAAGCCGAGTGGATCGGGGGCGGCCGAGCGTGCATCGCAGCCTGTCGCAGCAACGATAGCTGCCGCAAGATCGTCGGCCCGACGCTCGTCGACATCCGATATGGTCAGCGAGCTAGCGCCCGCGGAGGCGACGGCGAACGCGATAGCTCGGCCCGCGCCTCCCGCGCCAACGAGGAGCACCGACTTATTAGCTGGATGGTGGCCTTCCCACTGCATCCCGAGGACGCAGCCGACACCGTCAAATATCGCGCCGATCCAGCGCCCGTCTGCTTCGCAGCGAATGACATTGAGCGCCCCCACCTGACCAGCAGTCGAATCCAGCTCGTCGACAAATGCGAGCATCCGTTCCTTATGAGGCATCGTGACCAGCAGGCCGGACAGATTGCCCATCGCCCGCGCACCGCCGACGAAGGCCGGCAGGTTATCTTCTTTGACCCAGAAAGGGACGCAAGCCGCGTCGGCGTGCTGCTCGATAAACAGCCGGTTTAACAGCTGCGGCGATTTCGCCGCGCTCAGCGGGTCGCCGACCAAACCATAGAGTCGTGTTGTGCCAGAGATATGTAGTTGCATTTCGGCTTGATATCTAATGTAAGTCGAAGGTCGCTGAAGCTGCGGCGTAGAGCGCTGAGCTGTCTTCCGGGCTTGTGACGTACAGCGTGCCTTACGGAGAAAGCCCGCATCCGGGAAAGCTGATGCGCTTATTTCACTTCCATGGTGCAGGCGGTTCCGCCAGATCCCACGTCCCGAAGACCGCCGGCTCGTTAATCTCAATCACTTCAAGGTCATCCGAGCGCGCCATCACGTTGTGCGGAACGCCAGCGGGCTGGGACAGGCCGTCACCGGCACTGAGCGTGACATCGCTGTCCAGCCCGGCAAATCGAAACGTGACCGATCCGCGCAGCACGTACAGGTAGTGCGCGGTCATATCATGCCAATGCCAGCCAGTGGGTTCGGTGAACGGATTAAGTGCGCGAATATGCTTCGCCCCAATACGACCGTTGGTGACGGTGGCGAGTCCTAGGTCGCGATACTCTGAGTCGGCCCGCAGGCCCTCCCGATTCCAGGGAGTTCCGGACGCGCTGATTTGCGACAACGCGCTTAGGGACTTCGCGAGTTCAAGTGGGCCGTCGTAACGCGGCGTGCCTTCGTTGTGCATGTGTCTTTCTCCTCTATTGCTTCAGGTACTCACAGTAGCTGCGGACAGCAAATCGCGCGGCTCACCGGCCGAGCGCGACTTGGCGCCCCGCGTTCGGCGCGACGAGTGCGGCGTTCACGGCGGCTAAGACCGCAGTTCATTGGCAAGCTCTCCTGCATCGGCATCCTTGATAGTCCCTGTCATAGCTTGCCCGCGCAGGCGTTCATATTCAGCCTTGGGAACGGGGACCGCGTTGCGGTCGCCCAGATCGGCAAGGCGAATACGGTACGTTTCTCGTGTAGTGAACGCGGCAAACGCGGCAACCAGACAAATGCCCAAGGTAAGAGAACCTATCTTCAACGGGATATGGGTGGACCCCGGAGGCGCGACTGCGACGAAAAGCGACGGGAGCAAGGCACACAAGGTCGTCCCTACGTTTTGTCCGATTGCCATGCCGGAGACACGCACGCGCGTGCGGAACAGTTCGGGGAATAGACTCGGGAACACGCCGTTGAAGCCCTGGTAAGCGACACCCCACATGAGCAGTGAGAAGATCAGTGAGAGCCAGATACTGTGGATGCTGATGGCGTACAGGTAGCCGAAAGCGAAGATCCCGGAGCTCACAACGCCGACGATAACGGGGGGCCTGCGACCGATCTTGTCCGAGAGGTCGCCGACGAGCGGGATCAGTATTACGGAGCAAAGGTTGCCGAGGACCGGCACCCACAGAAAGACGCCGGCGGGAAAACCAATACCGTACGCCGGCTGGACCGCATAGGTCGCGCCGAACACAGTCGCAAGGAGCGCGGTGACGGCGGCGAGTGCCATGCCCACGACGCGTAAAACGTCGCCCCAACTCTCGCGAAGGACCTCAATGACCGGCGAGGCCGGAACTTGCCCGTGCGTCTGCTCTTCGGAAAACGCGGGGGTTTCCTCTACCTGACGGCGAATGATGTAGCCGACGATGATCACGACGATGCTAAGCAGGAACGGAATGCGCCAGCCCCACGAAGCGAACTGGGCCTTCGGCATGAAGTGCGCGAGCGGCAGGAAGATACCTGCTGCAAGGAGCTGCCCCGCCTGCACCCCTTGGAGGGTGAAGCTCGCAAAGTATCCCCGCCGTCCGAACGGCGCGTGTTCAAGAATCATGGAACTCGCGCCGGACATCTCGCCTGCGACTGCGAACCCCTGGATGAGTCTCAGGATGACGAGCAACACCGGAGCCCAGACACCGATCTGCCTGTAAGTGGGCAAGAGGCCCACACACATCGTTGCAAACCCCATCAGGAACATGCAGAAGATCAGCACTGTCTTGCGACCGTGGCGGTCGCCGATGTGTCCGAGCACCATTGCTCCGATTGGCCGGGCGACATAGCCCACACCGAAGGTCGCCAGTGAAGCGATGATGCCTACCGTTGGATTATTGGAGGGAAAGAAGAGCTGCGGGAACAGCAATGAGGCAGCAGTCGCGTAGATAAAAAAGTCATAGTACTCAAGCGCTGAGCCGATCCAGCCGCTAGCCGCTGCAATCTTCGATTGGCGCTTGCCGTCGGGCCTCGCCGGTGCACTAGGATTCATGCGTGTCTCCATTTGTGATTGACTTTCCGGTGTCCTTTGTCTATTGTTGTAACACCGTTCCAATAAGAATCATGTTACGTCAATTATGAGAGTTGTCAAGGGAGCAGTTGACCGGTCGCTTCAGGCGATTGAGTTGCTCGCACGCGAGGCGCGCTGGATGCGTATGTCCGATATCGCCGCCGAGCTCGAGCTGGAAAAAGGGCCCGCTCACCGCGTGCTCGCGCAACTGTGCGAGCAGGGTTGGGCGGAACAGGATGAACAGACTTCCCAGTACCGACTGACCTTAAAGTTGTCTTTGCTTGGTCAGCGTTATCTGCATGGGCTCGGTCTGCCGGGTCTGGTGCAGCCCATCCTCGATGAAGTCGCAGCCCAGTGCCGCGAGCTGGTCCGGTTGACTGTTGTCAACGAAGGAACACTCGCGTGGCTTGCGTCGTCCCAAGGCGCGGCGCCGGGACTGATGTATTCGCCGTCAATGGACAAACCCATCGTCTTGCATGCCACGGCTAACGGCAAGGCATGGCTGGCGACCATGTCCAGCGACGAGGCGATCGAGCACGCACTGCGCGGTGGACTCGGAAAAGCGGCCGCAAGCGGGGCATGCGCGCCTAGGGCCATCACCAGCGTCGAGCAGTTAATTCCAGAGTTGGAGCGGACCAGGCAGCGTGGTTACGGGCTCGTCGTTGAAGAGGCCGAGCCGGGCGTCGTGGCTCTGGCCGTCCCGGTGCGTTCGCTAACTGACGGTGCAGTAGTCGGCACAATGAGTATTGCAGGACCTGCGATGCGGGTTCAGCCGGAGCGTTACGACGCCTTTTACGCGTTACTGCAGGAAGCGTCCGCGAAGCTGGGCGCCGTATGGCCGCGACAGAGCGTCGGTGCCCGTGCGAGCGAGGCGGCATGACCACGCCGGGCGCAGCCCAATCTCTCCCGCGCCCCCTCGGGCTGGATGAACACGCAGCACGCATTCTCGTCGCCGCGCGTCAGCAAGGCACGCTCGTGGAGCGCCTTCCCGACGAACTACGGCCCGTGAATCTGGACGAGGGGTTCGCGATCCAGCAACAGGTGGGCAAACAGCTCGGGCGGCAGGCGGGCGCGTGGAAATGCGCGCTGCCGCCGGCCGGCAAAATCATCGCTGCCCCAATCTATGACAACGTCATTCACCGGGGTGCCCAATGCCGCATTCGCGCCATGCCTGGGCAGTCCTGGGTAAGGGCAGAGCCTGAACTGGCCTGTTTGCTGGCCTGCGATCTGCCGCCACGGCGCCAAGCATATGGCGAGGCCGAGGTGCTCGACGCTCTCGGGAATGTTCATCTCGCGCTCGAACTGTTGTGCAGTCGCTATGCGCATCCGGAATCGCTGACGTTTCCCGAATTGCTGGCCGACGGTCTGTTCAACGCCGGTCTTGTCATTGGGCCCCGCGTTGAGTTGCTCGATGGCACGACGCTGGCCAATCTCCCGGTCGAATTCCCCATCAGTCTGACGCGCACCGGTCAGAACACAGTCAGTTTTGCTGGCCGCCACCCCGATCGCAGTGTGCTCGCGCCGATAGTTTGGCTCGTCAATTTTCTCCGCGTCCGCGGCCTTGGATTGCATGCCGGTCAGGCTGTGATCACGGGCTCCTACGCAGGCGTGCTCGAGTTGCCGATCGGCTGTGAGTTGCATTTCGGCTTCGGTGATCTCGGCACGTTGCCCATACTTTTTTTGTCTTGACAGGAGTATTCAAATGCGTCTCGTCCGTTTCGGCCAACCTGGCCAGGAGCATCCCGGTGTCATCGATTCGAGCGGCGCGATCCGCGATCTGACCGGCGTCGTCAACGACATCGACGGAACGACTGTTTCGCCTGCAGCCCTTGCGAAGCTACGCGAACTCGATCTGGATCGCCTGCCCGTCGTGGAAGCGGGCACGCGCCTGGGCGCCTGTATGGGCAATGTTCGTAACCTCGTGTGCATCGGTCTGAACTACTCCGATCATGCCGCTGAAACCGATACGCCGATCCCGCGGGAACCTGTCGTTTTCAACAAGCATACCGGCTCGATCAGCGGCCCGAACGACCCGGTTATCTTGCCGGCAGACGCGCAAAAACTCGATTGGGAGGTCGAGCTGGGCGTGGTGATCGGTAAACCCGCGTGGCAGATCGATGAAGCCACCGCGCTCGATCATGTGGCCGGTTACTGCCTTGCCAATGATGTGTCCGAACGCGCATATCAGCTCGAGCGCGAAGGCCAGTGGACCAAGGGCAAAAGCGGCTTCTCTTTCGCCCCGCTCGGCCCGTGGCTCGTGACGCGTGATGAAGTGCCCGACCCGCAGATGCTCGACCTGTGGCTCGACGTCAACGGCACACGTCGGCAGACGGGCAACACCCGGACGATGATCTTCAACGTAGCGCATATCGTGGCGTATCTCAGCCGCTTCATGCCACTGATGGCTGGCGACGTCATCATCACTGGGACGCCCCCCGGTGTGGGACTCGGTCAGAAGCCGCCCGTCTTTCTGAAAGCCGGCGACACCATGACCCTCGGCGGCAGCGGACTCGGCGAGCAAAGCCAGAAGATCGTGCAGTACGTGGATTCGTTTGGCGCGGCATGGGGCCGCGGCCAATATCCGTTGGCACGATAAAACGATTCGACCTATAGAAGGAGGAGCTATGAGCCTTGCTGGAACGGGCGTTGTCGCAATCTGGCATGACCTGCTGCCGGAAGCGAAGGATGATTTCTATGAGTGGCACAACCGCGAACACATGCCGGAACGCGCCGGGATTCCCGGGTTCAGGCGCGGCCGGCGCTACGTTGCGCTGGATGCGGGCCCTGAGTACTTCAATCTGTATGAAGCTGACACCGTGGAGGTGCTCGGCGCGCAAGACTACCTGCTTCGGCTGAATTCGCCGACGCCGTGGACGAAGCAGGTCGTCGCTTCGTTTCGCAGCGTGGCCCGTTCGATCTGCCATGTGGCGTATTCGGACGGCGTCGGGCAGGGCGCCAATCTCATGACGGTGCGCTTCGACGTGCCTTCCACGGCGCGTGCCGATGTCGTGAAGGGATTGCGTCAACGGATATTGCCGCCGCTCACCGACCGGCCCGGCATCACGGGCGTGCACCTGTGTCTGGCCGATGAAGCTGTCAGCAAGGTGGAAACTGCTGAGAAGAAGGCGCGTTCGGAAGGCACCCAGGTGCCGACATGGATCGTGATGATCGAAGGATGCCGTGCCGACTATGTCCGCGCAGCAGTGGACGCTTTCATTGCCGGACTCGCTGCTTTGCCCGGGGCCGCTACGGTTGCGCCGGACTCCACGCTTTATCAACTCGAGTACACGCGCTGCAAGACGCCGTGGAGCGCTGGCTGAAACGCCGCTTGACCGCGGCTGCACGACGCGTCACGGGACGCGGCGCAGCCGGCCCTGAAACTGTCGTCACGCATTGAGAAACGAAGGAGTAGTTCCATGTCGTCCCCTGTTGCGGGCATGTCCGTCGCATCCACCGCGCTCAGGCCGGTTCGCGTCATTCGACTCAATCCCACTGACGATGTCGTCATCGCCCTCGATCAGCTTATGTCCGGCACGGTGCTGGATGGGGAAGCGGTGACGGTCTCAGGCTTGATCCCGCCCGGTCACAAGGTGGCGACACGTGACATCAGTGAGGGTGAAGCGGTGCACCGTTATGGCCAGATCATCGGCTTTGCGAGTCAGACGATCCGCGCGGGGCAGCACGTTCACACTCATAACCTTGCGATGGGCGAATTCGCCCGTGACTACGCATTTAGTCAGGGCGTGCATGCCACCGTCCCGTCAACTGAGCCCGCGACATTCCAGGGCATTGTGCGTGAAGACGGCCATGTCGCCACGCGTAATTACATCGGTATTCTTACATCGGTTAATTGCTCGGCCACGGTCGCGCGTGCGATTGCCGACTATTTCCGCCGTGACATTCGTCCGGAAGCGTTGGCTGCGTTTCCGAATGTCGATGGAGTCGTTGCGCTCACCCATGGTTCGGGTTGCGCCATCGATTCCGAAGGCGACGGTCTCGCGATGCTCCAGCGCACGCTTGGCGGCTATGCATGCCACCCCAACTTCGCGAGCGTGCTGGTCATCGGCCTGGGCTGTGAAACGAATCAGATTTCGCGGCTGCTTCAAACCCAGGGGCTCAAAGAACATGACCGCTTGCGAACCTTCACGATTCAGGACACGGGTGGCACGACCCTGACAATTGCGAAGGGTATCGACCTGATCCGGCAGATGTTGCCCGACGCGAACGATGTTAAGCGGGAAACGGTTTCGGCGAGTCATCTCACCATCGGCCTTCAGTGTGGCGGCTCGGACGGATATTCCGGCGTTACGGCCAATCCCGTGCTGGGTGCAGCCGTCGATCTGCTTGTGCGGCACGGCGGCACGGCGATTCTCTCGGAGACACCGGAGATTTATGGCGCGGAGCACCTGTTGACCCGTCGCGCGGCAACGCCAGAAGTGGGACAGAAGCTGGTCGATCGCATCAGGTGGTGGGAAGCATATGCACAGCGACAAGGAGCCCAGATCAATAACAATCCGTCGGCGGGCAATAAGGCCGGCGGCTTGACGACCGTCCTTGAGAAATCATTGGGCGGCATCGCCAAGGCAGGTTCGACAAACCTTGTCGAAGTGTACGAATACGCTCAGCCAGTTAGGGCGCGCGGTCTGGTGTTCATGGACACGCCTGGCTACGACCCGGTGTCGGCTACCGGCCAGGTTGCGGGCGGTGCAAACCTGATCTGCTTCACGACGGGACGCGGTTCGGCCTATGGCTGCGCTCCCTCGCCTTCGGTGAAACTCGCGACGAACACGGCCCTCTGGCAACGTCAGTCCGACGATATGGACCTGAACTGTGGAGAAGTCCTGAAAGGCAGCACTACGATCGAGCAACTTGGCGCAGTGCTGTTCCAGCTGCTGCTTGACGTGGCCTCAGGGAGACGTTCCCGCAGCGAGCAGCACGGTTACGGACAAAACGAATTCGTCCCCTGGCAGATCAGCGCAATTATGTGAGCCCCCAGTGTTCGGAACAAACAGAGAATGGACCGCACCGATGCTCAGCAATACCCCATACCAGGTTGGAGAAAGATAGATGCCATTGAATGACCGATCCGCGCTGCCTGACGATCTGGACCATGCTGTGCTCGTGGGGCGCGCATGGTGCCCTGATATCGGTGCGCCGCGTCCTGTCGCTGTTATTGGCGGCGAACTGGTGGATGTGTCGTCGTTCGCGCTGACGACCAGCATGCTGCTTGAGCAACCAGGAATTGGCCTTCGGCTGAAGGAGGCCGCTGCGAACCTGCCGAGATTTGCGACGCTGGACCAGGTTCTTGCCAATTCCGCCTTCGATCGACGCGATCCGTCCACCCCCTGGCTCATCGCGCCATGTGACCTACAGGCGGTTAAGGCGAGCGGTGTGACGTTTGTCGAAAGCCTTCTGGAGCGGGTGATCGAGGAGCGCTCGGGGGGTGACGCGAGCCGGGCCGATGAAGTGCGCGCGCGTGTCATTTCCGTGCTGGGCGATCGGCTCGCAAGCGTTCGTCCGGGGTCAGCGGAAGCCGAGGCGGTGCGCCACGTACTTATTCACGAAGGAATGTGGTCGCAGTATCTGGAAGTCGGCATCGGTCCGGATGCGGAAATCTTCACAAAAGCGCAGCCCATGTCCGCCGTCGGCACCGGCAGCGAAATCGGAATTCATGAGAATT
The DNA here is from genome assembly GCF_000739735.1 of Paraburkholderia ginsengisoli NBRC 100965. Lineage (GTDB taxonomy): Bacteria > Pseudomonadota > Gammaproteobacteria > Burkholderiales > Burkholderiaceae > Paraburkholderia > Paraburkholderia ginsengisoli. The sequence goes on from NZ_BBJF01000028.1 coordinate 20,580, forward strand.
CGCAGTGGAATAACCCGGAGCCCGAAATCGTGCTGGCGGTGACCAGTCGGGCGGAAATCGTGGGTGCCACACTGGGGAACGACGTCAACCTTCGGGATTTCGAAGGCCGGAGTGCACTGCTGCTCGGCAAGGCGAAGGATAACAACGCTTCGGCGTCTATTGGCCCGTTCATTCGCCTTTTCGACAGTACGTTCGGCCTCGATGATGTTCGCGCTGCAGAGCTTTCGCTGCGCGTAGAAGGAACAGACGGTTATGTTCTGACAGGGGCAAGTTCCATGAAACGCATCAGCCGGAACCCGTCAGAACTCGTTGCGCAAGCGATGGGCTCTTACCATCAATACCCGGACGGAATGATGCTTTATCTGGGGACGTTGTTTGCGCCGACCGTAGATCGTAACGTGCCAGGGCAAGGGTTCACGCATCAGATCGGCGATACGGTGAGCATATCGAGCCCGCGATTCGGCACGCTCGTCAACACGGTCAACTATTCGCATCGCATTGCGCCATGGGAGTTCGGGGTTGGCGCACTGCTCGCGAGCATTCTTCGTCGGAATACGGAAGAAGCCGGGACCTAGTCGCTTCATTGCCGGCCGGTCCTCGACTATTCCATTGAGTATCAGCGGCCGGGCTTCCGGGCTAGACGTGCGGTTTAACATGAGAGTTTAGTTATGCTAATTGAAGGGAAAATGTTGATAGGCCACAGGACTGTTCTTGGCACGAATGGTTCTATCCGTGCATTCGAAGCGGCAACCGGAGAGACGATCGAACCAGAGTTCAATCGCGCGTCCGATGCCGACCTCAGTCTTCGCCAGCTCGGACCCTATGGGTAACCTCCAACGCGTGGAGACTTTGTTTGACGGAATTGTGGGGCAGGGCGCGCGTCTGCCCTCCCAGCGACGATTCGATGCCCGACATCGCAGTGTTCAGCACGGCGTGTCGCTCTCAAAGGAGCTTCACGACGAACTCGCTCGTTGATTTCGTGAAATCTGTCGGCTGATAGCGGCGCATCCAGGCTCTACGCCTCAAATGCCGCGATCGGCGGGAACAACCAAGTATCGGCAAGCCAAATTGCGAATGTCCTGTCGACGATGGCGTGCGGACGTTCGCCGGCTTCTACCGAACGGCAGCTTGGGATCGATCAGAGCCGACCGCGTCGGGCAGAGGGCGGCCACAAACAGCCGTTCGAGACAACGAATCCAGTGACCGCTTTGTGATGTATTGCAGCCTCGTCTCTGCGCCTGCTGCTGCCCGAGGCCGACTCACGTGGGGGAAGAAGATCTGAGGATCGCGGCAGCGGTCCGATCGAATACCGCGCTATATCCTCGAGCCTGCCTCACACTTCGTGGTCATGTGCGAGTATGTCTTGCGCCTTTACGAGCACATAGCCGGGTCGTCGCATTGCTTTTGTTGCATCGCGTTCAGAGCCCGCCTTATGGCTCACGATGAGCGAGCTTACCGGAAGCAAGCCCCCAATTGTTGCCGCAACTTGGTGCGTCGCCGCGCCGTACGCAGACAGCCCGAAACTCAACAGGCCAAAGGTTCCCTTCCAGAATCGCGCCAATGATCGGCGAACGTCTGCGAGTTCATTTCGAACTTCGACGGTCTGTTGGCGAAGATCCTCGACTATCAAGTTGGATGACGAGCCATCTTCGCGCACCGGCACGGATAGTTGCTTTGCGAGCATCTCGCGGAACGCAGGCAGCGCAGAGGACGCCTCCTCGCGCAGTTGAACGATCTGCATTGCATCGAGACTGCTGACCCACGGAACATTTACATTGCGTCGTTCGTCGAGCAACCGCAACTCCGCGCTGCTCCGAGCGATGCCTTCTTTGTACGCAAGCCCAACTAGGCCGATCGAAGAATTCGAGAAGACTGCGCCAGAGCCCACCATCGCATCCCGGCCCGTCCACAAGGCAGACCTTATCGCCCTATGGACTGCGTGGTATGCGAGATCTTCAAGCTTCGGCGCATCGGAGTTGTCGCCTTCGCGCGGCATGACTCGAAGATACAACGGAGGGTCATACAGATTCCCGGTGCGAAACGACAGCCCTCCGGCAACGTGTGGCTCCAGAGAGAACTCCTGCGAATGCTCAGACAAGATCGTTTCGGAAATCCGATCGACCGCCGTCTCGAAGTGCTCTAAGCAACCA
>NZ_BBJF01000027.1 GCF_000739735.1 Paraburkholderia ginsengisoli NBRC 100965
AAGACCTCTGCATATCAGACCGTCTTGTTGCGACAGAACCGGCGACGGCACGGTGCGCCCGAAAGAGGCAATTGAAGGATCAGGCCGAGGTGCCCGCCAGGCTGACACGATTGCGGCACTCCCCCTCAATCCAGCGCATCGGCCTTTTGTTCGACAATGCCGCCTGAGCGCGTATTCACCAACTCGATACAAAAAAAGCCCCGCACTTGCGTGCGGGGCTTTGAGAGACTCGCAGTTTGAAACTACGAGTCCGGTGCTTTCACCACAACTGCCATTACTTCACGTTGGGGAAGGTGGGCCAGGATGCCGGGTTATCGCAAAGCGACAGCTTCGGATTCTGGGAGACGATGGTCGCCGCAGGATTCGTGTCGGTTGCAGATCCAGCATCATCGCTGCCATTGACGGTCAGGTTGAGCGTATTCGTGGGCGCGGTATATTTCCCCGCGCCACTGCTCGTATTCGTCAGGATGCCGCCCGTACCGTGAGCAAATGACTGGCCCAGCAGGCTAACATTTGCGCCCAGGTTCAACGTGGCGTTGGCAGCCTTCGATTGCGAAGAGCCGTCGGTGGAGCCAATGTTCACCACACCCTTGCTCAGGTTCGAAATGCTCAGCGCGACGTCGTTATCCGCGACCACGTTATTCATGCTCAGTTGAATGACGCTTTGCGTATTGGCGAAGCTGGTGTCGGCATGCAGACCGCGGAACGTCAGGCTGCCAGCGCCAGCCTTCCCGGCTGCCTTATTGCTCGGGATGTTCATCATGCGGACATTGCTGACGTTGATGTCATGGAAGCTGGGGGGCTGCCAGCCAAGCCCGGTGTACGAAATCGGATCCGCGGCAGGATCCGTGTAGTACATGTCGAATACTAGGAAACTACCGATTCCACGCATACACGCGCCGTCATAGTAAATGTTGCTGACGTCGCCGCCGCGCGCCTGGCCGCTCTTGATACGCAGGCCGACTACGCCCATGTCCGTTGCAGCGTTGGTGCCGTCGTAGATGCTGTCGAAATAGTTGTCGTAGAAGTGAATGTTACGGACACCCGCATTGGTCGGGCTGCCGATCGACAAGCCATGGCCGTTGTAGTCGTGGTTGTGCGCAACGGTAATGCCGTACGTGCGGTTCGACGAAACGTCACGGTTGCCGTCGATGCCCCACAGCATGTTGGCGGCAGGCGAGCCGTTCTGGGCACCTTTAGCTCCAGCGACGCGCGGATCGGGCAAACCACCCTTGAAGGCAACGTTGTCGTCCGAAGGACTCAGGTAGTTGTACACAATCGCCACGTTCTTAACATAGCCGTCAAAGTAAATCGGGCTGCCCGAGGTCGTCTTGCTGCCCGTGCCGAGGCTCGCGTGCTCCGGTCCGTTTGCAACGCTGGGGTCGATACCATCGGTGTTTTTCACGCCGGTCGAACTGGCACTGATCTGGGCGCCCGTATAGAGGTGCGAATACGAGCCGTTAACCCCATCAAAGCCGTCATTGTTCAAGCCAACGCTGGCCAGGTTAGCTGCGTCGGGCAGCAGAGGCGTAATGATCTTGATACCCCACGCGGTCAGGCCGTCCACGCCGTCGGCTTCGACGGTGAAGAAGGTGCTGTTGCGCAGCGTGATCTGATACAGGGTCAGGTTCTTGGACTGCTGCAGCCAGACCATGCCGGGATTGCCCTGGAAGCTGTACGGGCCACCGCCAATGTCCTTGTTGCCGTGGTACGCGACGTCCCACCAGCTAGCCGGCACCCAACGCGCGCAGCCAGCCGTGCCGCTGGCACATCCAGGACTATTGACCGTCACGCCGCTCGGCACACTGGTCGCCTGCCGGTTGACCACATAGGTGACGGCCGGTGTGGTGAGCGTCGCGGTGCCCATCGCGGTGACCACGTCGCAGGCCGTTCCTTCGGGGGCGAGGGTGCCCGCGCGATAAGCGGCAATCGTGTTCGTGCAGCTGAACTTGGGCGTCACGACGCCGGTGATATTGTTGCCTGAATAGGTGAACTTCTCGGTCGCACCGGTTGCCCAGCGGATCGTCGGATAAAGCGACGACGAGCTGATCAGCGGCATGTAGCCACGTGCGTCGATCGAGCCTGTACCCATGATCGCGGCATTGACCGTGTGGTTGCCGCGTATCAGCGGATAGCAGTTCTGCATGCCGCTAACCCCGGCCAGCGTGGCTTGACCGGCATTGACGGTCCCTGCGGGGGCTGGAAGCCCGGCTGGGTTGTTCACCGCGGCGCCACAGGTGATGGGGTTGGGCCGGTCTTGCGGCGCCTTGTCATACACCACCACGTCGCGGCTGGCGAACAGGGTCACGCCGTCGTCGACCCAGAGCGTGACGCCGGAAGGCAACACCAGGGGCCCGGACAGGAAAGCATTGCCACGGCCGCTGCTGCTTTTGACCAGCCGCACGGCAAAGTGACTGCCCTTGTAAGCCGGGTTCGACAGGGTCTCGCCGGAAGCACCGCCGACATTCACCAGCGGCTGATTGGCCGCCTGTTGTTTCGCAGCCGCCTGTTGATCGGCCTGGGCAATCTGGCTGCCAACCTCGGCGTCCACGGCTGCGCCGCATGCGTCCAGCGCGGCTTGAATTCTTGCCTGGTCCGGATTGTTTAGCTTGGTCGTTGCACCACCATAGGTCGCGGGAGTCGGATCGGCGCTGGCGGGCAGGGAGCCGTCGGCGTTCTTGACCAACGTGTCGCTGGCCTCCAGAACCTTGCAGACCTGGGTATCCAGCGGCAAGGCTGGGGAGTCGGGCAGGTTGGGGTCGGCGGCGTAGCGACCCGGAGTCCAGGTCGTGGGCGTGCCGGTGTTGCCGCCGCCAGTGCCGTTATTGCCGCCAGGAGTGTTACTGCCAAGTCCATTGCCATCGCCGCAAGCGGCCAAGGTCAGGACCGATAGGCCGAGCACTGCTAGCTCTCGGGTTGAACGCATCTTCATAGGAAGTCTCCGGGGAGTGGGGATCTGGGTCGTGCTCAACGCTGCCGCCTTCCGGCATCTGAAGATGCGGAAAACAGTGGGTCGTTCATAGAATTCGACAACTGTTGTCAGATATCTAATAAGATGATTTGAAAGACTTTCGACATTAGGCAGGTCTTGCGAAATTCTTTGCTACGCTGCGGCTTTGACGCCCACAGACGGTCCGGTTGACAGCAAATTTGCGCAGTTCGCCGTGGCAATAACAGTGCTCTTTCCATGTGACATCTCTAGTCTCCTGTCAAGAACTGTTCTTTCGTGCCGAGCAAGCCGCCCAACCGGCCCGGCGACGAACTGTCCCCCGAAAGATAAGGTAAACCTGTAGGTCATATGGATGTACTTCATCGTACAACATAGGCCGTATAATGTTTCACGCAAACCCAGTCTCTCAATTGCAGTAAACCCGATGTAGGCAAGCTGAATATTTAACGATTCTCCCTTCGTGCAACGGGGAGTCGCTGGCTGAATCAGAAGGAATCCGAAGGAATTAATCTTTCACGCCTCATTCATCGAGCATATTGGATACCTTATCGCGAGCGGAGGGCCGTTCCCGTCAGGCTGACTGCACCCGCCCTCGATGTCCGGCATGCTTGCCGATCAAATACGACTTTTGGATAGGACGCGGTAACAGTTTGAATAGGGCGCGGTAACAGTTGACGAATGTCAAAGAGGCGTCCCGATTCCTGGTTCCCTGATCGTGAACGATCCAGGCGGTAACGTCGATGGGCTGAAGCTGGCCGCGCCTGGCCTTTTGCCAAGGCGAGGGTCATCCAACGCCGACAGGCAAATGGCCTGCCAGCCCGAGGCGGCAAAGCGCGGTGCAAGGCGACATTCGGCCGACGCGCAACCTGCGCGAGCGCGTCCCCGCGCCAACCGGTTTTGTCGCGATAAGGCGTGGCGGGAAGAGGCACTAAAGGAGCGGTGGGAGACGTATAACACCATCGCGTCACTGTTTTACAAGATTTCTGCGGCGATTGGCGCAATCGTTGTGTTTACTTACCTGTTCGAAATAGGATTCTTCCCGGCCGGTCTGACTGCCGCGGAAGTTATCTTTTTCGTTTTTGTGGTAATGGGATTCGGCCTCGTCTACCTGGTGCTGCTCGGCTTTGGTGCCGTATCGGCGATATGGCTGGTCAATCTTATCGTCTGGTTTCGGAATAGCCTTCGTTTGAGGCAGCGGCGCGGAAAGGCAAGATGGAGAGCCTGGGGTGTCCCGAAAAAATGGCAGATAAGGTGCGCTCATCGTGTGAGATTCCGGAGCACACGTCTTTCAAGGCGCGGCTTCCATCCCCTTCACCCAGAGCTGAGGGGCGTGGTCTACACGGCCGTGTCAATCTGCTATGTCTGTTTTTAGTCTCGCTTACGCTGACGGCCAGTGCGAGTTCTGTGCAACGATTGATGGGAGGCATTTTCGTTGGTGGGTTCATCGCGCTCATGTTTTCCAATGGAGAGGCGAGGAGGGGCCAAAACCGTCCAGCGAAGAAAGGTTACTGGACTTCTGCATGGTTTCGCCTGCTGCTCGCGGTGGTGCTGCCACTTGTTATGCTGATTACACTTCGTGATGCAATGGATCTCGTTCACGTGGTGTTTCAGCAACTCGGTATCCGGATAATGAATGTTAGCGTTGAAGTTCCGGTCACTGAACTGGAGTCGGTGGAACGAATTTCTGATGCATTGAATCGCCCCCTTCTGGACTGCCATCGCTCGAGCAAAGGAAACGGGCTTCTGATCCATCATGTAAATGTGCTTTGGACCGGCGTCGGCAGTACCACGTACCTTTCGTTCGAAGTAGACAATCCTGTGCGCCCTGGGTAGTTCGGGCCTGATCTGAAACCATTGCAGGAGGCAATGCTCCGACTCGATACCAGCTCTGTACATGTTCTTGAAGCAAGGCCTCCCCTGAATCCGTGCTTTGATCTGCCGAACGATATGCTGTTTGGGACGGCAAAGTACGAACTCACGCCAGAGGCTGACACCACGCTAAAAGCACTTGTTTCGTCGATACAGGCCGATGGTCGGGTTGCGCGGATTGTGGTGCGAGGTCACAGCGATTCGCGTCGTGTCGGCGGTGAGATGGAACGTGAGGTCGGCGATAACCAGCGGCTCTCGAAGCGGCGTGCTGAAGCTGTCGCCGCTAACAAGCGTTAACAAAATGAGTTCTTCAGTTTTCGCCAGCAGATGATGCAGCAGGCGATTTTCATGAAGGCTTGATGGATGAATGCAAGACGTTCGAAGCGGATGCGCAGTCGTCGAAAGTTATGGAGCCATGAAATGGTGCGCTCGACAACCCAGCGTGTTTTGCCCAGTCCGCTACCGTGTGGCTCGCCGCGTCGGGCGATTTCAGTCACGATGCCGGCTGCGTGTAGTGGACGGCGATATTTGTCGTGATCGTAGCCCCGGTCGCCCTGAACAATGCGGGGCTTCGAGAGCGGCCGGCCGCGCTTGCCAGCAATGGGCGGGATGGCGTCAACCAGTGGGTGAAGCTGGGGAACGTCGTTACGGTTGGCGCCCGTGAGGATTACCGCGAGCGGGATGCCCTGCGCTTCAGTGATGAGGTGGTGCTTTGAACCGGGTCGCGCGCGGTCCGTGGGATTCGGTCCCGTTTTTGACCTGCGCCCACCGCGCGGATCGAGGAGGAATCGACGATGACACGGGACCAGTCAATCTGGTCAGCCGCGCGCAGCTTTGCGAGCAGGACTTCATGCAGTCGGTTCCAGACGCCGGCCGCCTGCCAGTCCCGCAGACGGCGCCAGAAACTCATGCCGCTGCCGCAGCCCATCTCGCGCGGCAGCAGGTCCCAGCGCAGGCCCGTCTGCAGGATAAACAGGATGCCCGTGAGCAGCGCACGATCATCGAGCGGTTTGCGCCCTGGATAACGGCTTCGCCTTGGTTTGGGAGGGGGCAGCAACGGTTCGATGAGTGCCCAAAGTTCGTCGTCGAGTATGAGTTTGGCCATGTCCTTTTCGTCGTCGAAACAATGAAAAGGTTAACAGGATTCATCGAGAGTAAACAGCCCCTTTGTTCATTTTGTTAAGGGTTCTTAGCGCGACAGAGCCCAGCCGCAAAACAGTGACCGAGGTAAGGCGATTTTCAATTTCCATTCTTCATCGCACGATCTGATTTGATCGTCTCTGCAATGGGGCAACGCCCTGGCAACCCGTCGTCTGAACCACACCCATTTTGCTTTACAAGTGAAAATGCCGTCCAGCGCTAGCTGAACGGCATTGAACGCAAGGGGTACTTTCGATGCTACGAGGCTGGCAACAATTTTAGAAACGGTGACGCAGGCCCGCTGTCACTGCGACTTGCTTGTTGTTGCTTGAAGCTGCCAGACCATTGATATCGGCGCCGAGGTCCAGACCGCTCTGACTGACATGCTGGTACTCACCTTGCAGATATACGTCAGTTCGCTTGGACAGCGCGTAGGCAGTCTGCAGGTTGAACTGGTTCCACTTCGGATGCGCCCCATTCAGATAGCCAGAGGTGTACGTATACGCACCAGCGACGCTCCATACCGGCGTGAAGTGGTAGCGGCCGTTAACTTCAAAGTTGTTGAAGCGCGCGAAGGTGCCGTCAAGTGCAACCCCAGCATTGGCAACGCCCGATGCGCTGCTCGAAATACCGAGAGCCCGGTTGAGACGAGTCTGTGTAAACACAAACCCTGCCGTTGCCGGGCCAAAGTTGTAGTTCAGGCCCGCTCCCCAAGTGCGTTGACGCTTTGCGACGAACGTATTGTCGCCTGCGACTGCACCACCCAGGTTGCCGACAGTCGTCGCCCCCGGGACGAGTCCAGCGATATCGTTGTTCAGTTGCATGTAGGCTACTGCGGCGCTCAGGCCGCCATAGCTGTACGAAGCGCCTGCACTGTATTGCCGATTGTTCGCGAAACCAGCAGCCTCGTTCGAGAAGCCATACTGTGCACCGAACTTGAAACCGCCATAGTTCGCGCTCTGATACTTGAGCGAATTATTGACGCGGAACGAGTTGTTCAGATTGTCGTTGTCGAACGGGTGGGCGAACTGCGTGCCGCCATATTGGGTGCCAGTCAGAGCGAGTGGGCCCAAATAATCGACGACGCTGTCGTATTGACGGCCCAGGGTTACTGCACCGAACTGGTCGCTTGCCAAGCCGACAAATGCCTGCCGACCGAACATACGACTTTGTTGTCCCAACTGGCCGTTCTGGATGTTGAACCCGTTTTCCAATGTGAAAATAGCCTTCAGCCCGCCGCCAAGGTCTTCAGAACCACGCAGCCCCCAACGGCTACCACTGACGGAACCACTCGTGGCTTGCACATTGCTATGCCCCCCCTGATTGTTCGTGTAGGTAATGCCGGCATCGATCAGGCCGTACAGTGTGACGCTGCTTTGTGCGTGCACGGCGGAAGCGAAACAAGTAGCTACTCCCGCAATGATCATGGTTTTTTTCATGTAACAAACTCCTCTCTACATTTCTGGGGATACAGATCACGTGACCACTGCATAAGCACGAACGGCGGATGCCTCCGGTTCTGCAGGACGCAAAATGTGTTAACTTCACCTGCTTTTGGAGATGGAGAGTATAGGAGAGGGGCCAACTTGATCACTTTCGCGATTAATAGAAATAATATATTTCCATTAATGGAATAATCATTGAATATTTTTTAACATATTGTTTTGATTTGATTTTTTTTGGCGCTTCCAATTGGCTGCGCCTGCTGAACCAGTGCAATTCAAAGGGAAATGTCGTGTGAAAGCGACAGAATTTTCATAGCAGAAGCGATTTATATGTATGTCGTCACACAAGATTATGCATGAAATTTAACTTTATTTAAATAAAATAAGTGATCTTTTTCAGGAGCGTAACCGTCCGACCCTGACCGTATAGACGCCTGATGAAGGCGACGCCATGCTTTCCGGGGGCACAAATGTGACTGTGTCCACAAAGGAATCATGGACACAGTGACTGAATTCACCGAAGTCAAAGGCGCCCGGAAGTATCGCCGGCGTACCGTGGACGAGAAACGCCAGATCGTCGAAGAGACGTTGTCCAGTGGACGTTCGGTGTAAGCGTCATGCAGAGGCCGCGCCGACCAGTCAGAACTCAAATTCCGATAGTCGTTCGTTGACGGCAGCGAGGTCAAACGCATCGGGATCGAAGCTGCCGCCACACCATTCGAGCAGTTGCTCATGGTCTTCATGAGACGGGTCGGTTATAGCTTCTAAGAATTCGATGTACCCGGGTCCACCACCGACGTCTTCGGGCGGACAGGCGTTGCGGCCGGCCAAGCAGATCGGCGAGCGTAAGTCGGAATCAGGCGGCAAGATTTTTTCGACTTTGACGCGATGTTGCCAATTGTCGCCAAAGTCGTAGATAGTCGGCCTTGCAGAAGTTCGTGAGGCCCCGCCTGGGGTGGCGATGCAGTTAGTTGGCGGATAAGAGAACTCCCAGAACGAATATCGATCTGATAAAGATTCTGGGAGTTTCGGAGTGGTCGCCAATGAGCACGCCTGATTTCTTTCGTAGCCGTCTGGACGCGATGGTTGATCTGCGTCACCCGCTGGCCGTGCTGGCAACGAAGATGTCGTGGGCTTCAATCGAAACGACGCTTGCTCCCCTGTTCGAGCGACGCTCACGCGATGGGCGGGTGAGCGAAGCGGTTGACCTGTTTGGCTCGAACTCACTGGAACTTGCCGGTGGCGTCAGTGCGGCTGGACGTCCGCGCCTGCCTATGCGGCTGATGGTGGGTCTGCTGTGGTTTTGTCAACTTGATTGGACTGACCCGAGCGGTCCAGATGAAATATGGATTCCTTATTAAATGGCACCAGATCCTGGATCTGTCCAGCCCTGCCAGGCGAACAAACACGCCGTCAGTTCCGCGCGATGGCAGGCCGCATTCATCCGGTGCCGTGGCAAGGCAAAGTGCTGCCGGATCGGACCAGATCTACACAGGAATGCCTGCGTGCGCTTCGGGTCGCGAAAGCCTCGCATCTGGCGCTCACGTGCGCGCGTAGGCTGATGACTATTCTCCGCCCGGTTGTTCAGCCGCGCAGCGGCTTTCACGAATACATGCTTCACCCCGGCGAGTTCAGGAATTTCCGCCTTCGCCGCCGGATAACTTCGCAACTGGTCAGTCACGATCGTGCGCGGCACGGGTGCCGAACGCAGCACCCGTTTGAAGAAGCGTTTTGCCGCCGCCGTGTCACGGTGCTTCTGTAGCAGCACGTCCAGTTCCGTGCCGTGTTCGTCCACCGCGCGCCACAGCACGTACGGCATACCACGCAGGTTCACGAACAGTTCGTCGAGGTGCCACGTCGAGCCTGGTTTGCCACGTGCGGCCTTTGCGCGATGGGCAAATTGCGCACCAAACCGGTCACACCAGTTACGCACAGACTCGTACGTCACGGTTACGCCGCGCTCCAGCAGCAGCTCCTCAATGTCGCGAAGGCTCAGATTGAAGCGGTGGTACCAGCGCACCGCACAGCTGATAACTGCAGCCGGAAAGCGGAAGCCGTGATAAGTTGATTTGCTCTTCTTCATGCTGCGATTTTATCCCGTTACGGTCGCAACTTGACAGAACCCGATGGCCTGTTGCCTGAGGACACGGAGGTCCGGACCTCGAAGTACCTGAACAACCTGATCGAACAGGATCATCGAACCATCAAGTCCAGAACGAAGGTGATGCTCGGTTTCAAACGATTCAGGAGTGCCGCGACCACGATTTCAGGCATCGAGTTGATGCATCGCATTCGCAAGGGTCAATTTGACGTCTGGGCTCTCGGGCTCAAGGATACCGCTGCATTGTATGTCTGGAATGCGGTCCTGTTTTCTAAATAAGGTATCCTTAATTATTCAAAAGATCTCGGCCCCGCGGGCTATTTGCACCAGCGCCATGTACTCTTATTCATGTCGCGATTTTATCCGGCTACGGCCGCGAGTTGACAAAACCTGTGCTGGGCACGCGCATCGCGAACAGCAAGACAGCACCGATCACCAGCAGTCCGACCATCACATACAGGCCTGCCGCAAGGCTACCGGTCGCGGTCCGCGCCCAGCCGATGATTGTCGGACTCAGAAAGCCGCCGAACAGGCCTATCGTATTGATCAGCGCGATGCCGCCGGCAGCGACGTCGCCTTTCAGGTAGTCGGATGGAATCGCCCAGAACACGGTGTATGCGGCCCACATTCCCATGGTCGCGATGGTGACGCACGTGAGCGAGAGTGCAAGATGCCCGCCCCACGCGGCGGCGGCCGCGAGCGCGAGTGCGCCGACGAGTGTGGGTAACGTGCTATGCAGGCGTCGTTCGCGGTGCCTGTCGGAGCTGCGGCCAAACACGATCATGCCAGCAATCGCCCCCAGATAGGGGATCGTGGAATACAGACCGATATCCACGGTGCTGGTCACTCCGTCGGACTTGAGGATGCTTGGCAACCAGAAGTTGACTGTATAGAGTCCACAGATGATGCAGAAGTACGCGAACGACATACGCCATACACGGACATCGCGCAGCACGTGCCTGAACGAATGGTGCTGCGCACGCTTTGCACCGAGATTCGCGGTCAGCAGGTCTCGCTCGTCGGCGCTGAGCCAGCGTGCTTCATCCGGTCGGTCGACGAGAAATCGCCATGCGACGATACCGAGCACCACGCAAGGCAGCCCTTCGACCAGGAACATCCACTGCCAGCCGGCGAGGCCGAGGGTGCCGTGAAAAGCAGTCATCAGCCACCCGGACAAAGGGCCAGTAACCACACCCGAGAGTGCACCGCCCAGCATCACGGTACCGATGGCGCTCGCCATGCGTGTCTCGCCATACCAGTAAGTCAGGTAGAAGATCACGCCCGGCGTAAAGCCGGCCTCAAATACGCCGAGCAGGAAACGCAACGCGTAGAATGTCGTGGCGTTATGCACGAACATCATCGCAGCGGATGTCAGTCCCCACAGCACGAGAATCCGGCTGATTGTGCGGCGCACGCCGATTTTGGGCAACAGCAGGTTGCTCGGGATCTCGAACAGCACGTAGCCAACGAAGAAGATGCCTGCGCCGAACCCGTAGACTGCATCAGAGAACCCGAGTGCATCGTGCATCTGAAGCTGCGCGAAGCCGACGTTCAGCCGGTCAAGGCTCGCGAACAGGTAGCAGACCGCGAGAAAGGGCAGGAGGCGCCAGTTTAGCCGGCCATAGAGTGTCGCGAGCCGATCGGCGTCGATCGAACCAGGGTAGGGGACAGACACAGGCAAACTCCTTCGAGAAATAGGAGAGGTTGAACAATCCGTTCAGTCAAAATGTGTTGAGCACCTGGCAGGATGCCCCCTGCCTCACCTGAAGACTTCCGCGACTGAAGTTTGAACCCAGGCGCCGCCGGATAGCGATCAACGGCTCCTGCAAGATCGTCATGTCGGCCGCTCAGGCCACGAGGTAGGTCTGCGCCAGTTTCACCCAGCAGGCAGCGCCCAGCGGCAGCACGCGGTCGTTGAAGTCGTACCCGGGGTTGTGCACCATGCAACCGCCGAATTCACCCTGGCCGTTGCCGAGCATCAGATAGCAGCCAGGCACTTCGTTGAGCATCCACGCAAAATCCTCACTGCCAGACAGCCCTTTGGATGCCTGCGTGCTGACGTTGTCCGCTCCGACCAGCGACGTCGCCACCTGCTGCGCAAGCCGCGTTTCATTCGGCGTATTGATCATCGGCGGAGTCAGCTGACGGTAGTCGATGTGTGCCTCCACGCCGAGGCTTTGCGCCTGTAGCGAGACGATCTCGCGAATCCGCGTTTCGACCAATGTCCGCGCTTCCGGGCGAGCCGCGCGTATGTTCAACCCCAGCACCACCTCTTGCGGAATCACATTGTGGGTCGCGCCGCCACGAATGAAGCCGACCGTGACCACCGCTATTTCCCCGGGCGCGACATTGCGCGCGACGACCGTCTGCAATGCGGTCACGATCGCGGCCGCGGCGGCGATCGGGTCGCGCGCGCGATGCGGCGTGGCGCCGTGCGCGCCGACACCCTTCAGCGTGATATCGGCTACATCCGACGACAGGCTCATCGGACCTTCCAGCACACGCAACGTCCCTGCGGCCAGGCCGGGAATGTTGTGCAGCGCGTAGACGGCGTCGCACGGAAAGCGTTCGAAGAGACCATCTTCGATCATGGCGCGGGCACCGCAGAGGTTTTCTTCGTCAGGCTGGAAGATCAGGTTGAGCGTGCCATTGAAGTCGCGGCGCTGTGCCAGCCGTTTCGCCGCGGCGAGCAGAATCGCGGTGTGGCCATCGTGACCACACGCGTGCATCATGCCGTGTTGCTGGCTGGCGTACGGCAAACCGGTGTTTTCGACGATGGGCAATGCGTCCATGTCAGCACGGATACCAAGACGGCGGCCGCCGTCGCCAACTTTGAGTTGGGCCACCACACCGCTGCGGCCGATCCCGGTATGCACTTCGTAGCCCCACTCCTTCAGCAGATCGGCTACGAGCGAGCTGGTTTGACCCACCTCGAAGCCCAGTTCAGGATGAGCATGAATCTGGCGACGGATATCGACGAAAACTCGCGCATCGATGCCGAACTCCTCTACGAGTTCCGGAAGCAGTTCAGGTGTCAGAGTCGGTTCGCGTGTCATGTCTCGATTCGTTTTGTTAGAGATTCAGTGTTCAGTGCGTGCGCGGATGCTGGGTATCGCGGAGCGACCGGGCGCACCGCTGACGACATCAATGCGGCCTTATGGCTTCAAGGCAAGGAATCGCTCAACGAGACGCGTCCAGTAAGCAGCGCCGACCGTGAGGTTGTCGTCGTTGAAATCGTAGGACGCGTTATGCAGCATCGGAGCCCCTTCCCCGTTGCCCAGGCGCAGGAAGCACCCCGGCTTTTCCTGCAGGTAGTAAGCAAAATCCTCGCTACCCGCGATCGGGCCGAATCCGTCGATTACCCGTTCGTCGCCCACGAGCTCACGCGCGACCTGCAGCGCCAGTTCCGTCTCGGACGCGCTATTGACCACCACCGGATAGCCCGGCACATAGTTGATCTCGATGCGCGCGCCGCAGGCCTGCGCATGCGCCTGCGCGAGCGCGCGGATACGCGACTCGAGCAGTTCGCGGACCGTCGCGTCGAACGAGCGCACGCTGATCTGCAGCCGCGCCTTTTCGGGAATCACGTTCGCAGCTTGTCCGGCATTGAACGCCCCGACGGTGACGACCGCGCTCTGCATCGGGTCGACGCTGCGCGAGACGACTGTCTGCAGGGCGGTGACGAGGCCCGCGCCGATCACGACCGGATCGACCGCGAGATGCGGCCGTGCCGCGTGACCGCCGCGACCATGAATGACCAGCTCGACCGTGTCGCAAGCCGCCATGAATGGGCCGCTGCGAGACATGAACGTACCGCTCGGGTAGCCGGGATGGTTGTGCAGACCGAAGATCGCGTCGCACGGAAAGCGCTCGAACAGGCCGTCTTCGATCATGCGTTTGGCACCGCTGTCCGCGCCGATTTCTTCCGCGGGCTGGAACACGAGGTGCACTAGGCCGTCGAAGCGGCGCGTGCGGGCCAGGTGGCGCGCCGCGCCAAGCAGCATCGTCGTGTGTCCGTCGTGGCCGCACGCATGCATCAGGCCCGGCTCGCAACTGGCGTAGGGCAGGCCGGTTTCCTCGTTGATGGGCAGCGCATCCATGTCGGCGCGAACCGCCACAGCCCGCGTACCGGCTCCGGCCTTGAGCGTGGCCACCATGCCCGTGCAGCCCAGGCCCCGTGTGACCGCGTAGCCCCAACTTTCGAGGCTCTGCGCGATGAAGTCGGAGGTCTTGAACTCCTGATAGGCGAGTTCCGGGTGTCGATGCAAATGATGGCGAATCCCGCTCAGTTCGTCGCGGAGATCGTGGGTGTCGTCAAGGGAGCAAAACGGCTCGGTGGCTGCCATGGTCGTAGGGTTGAGGGAAGTCAGGAACGACACCAGTATTTCGCCTTAAAAAATGGCGATCAATGACGTTTGATGGCCGATAATGTTGACTTCAACATCAACGAAAGATGTTATGCCGAGCTCTCCCAAAACGCCGTATAACAGCGCGCTCAGCGCCCGCAGCTTGCGCTATCTGCATGAAATCGAGGTGCATGGTGGCGTGCGTGCAGCGGCAGACGCGCTCTCGATCAACGGCTCGGTCATCAGCCGGCAGGTGGCGAATCTCGAACGCGTGTACGGAGTCGCACTGCTCGAACGGCGCGGCCGGCGCGTGGCGCTTACGGAGATCGGTATGAGCCTCGTCGAGCATTTTCGCGACAGCTCGCGGCGCGACGAGGAGATGCTGGAGCAACTCGAGGACTACCGCGGCCTGCGCCGGGGCCGGCTGGAAATCGGCATTGGCGAAGGGTTCGTCGAGAACCTGCTGGCCACGGTGCTCGAACAGTTCAGCTTGCAGTTCCCGGACATCGTGGTGGAGTTACGCAGTGGTGCGACCGCCGAGATTATCGTGATGGTCCGAAACGACGAGGTCGATATGGGCCTGTGCGCGGGTGGCAGCAGTGACCCGGCGATTCGCGCCCGCGCGTTTCGCGCGGCGCCGCTCTGTGCGCTCGTCAGTCCACAGCATGCGTTGGCGAGCGAACGGAGGATTCGGGTCGAACAACTGGCTGCCCACCGGTTGATCTTCATGCCGGCCCGCTTCGGGGTTCAGAATTATCTCGACTCCCTGAGCCGGGCGGAACGGCTGAATCTCACGCCTACGTATCGGTGTGATCTATTTTCGGCAGCCCAAGCGATCGCGGCCGCGGGTCTCGGCGTCGCGTTCATGTCGACAGATGCGGCGCGACAGTATCTGGATGCCGGAAAACTCGTGGCACTCGAAATCGACCATCCGATCGCCCGTGAATTTGGTAGTCAGGTGATACGCCGTGTGGGGCGGCGCCTGTCACCTGCCGCCGAATTCCTCTGGACCCGACTGATCAAGGTTATGCAACAACGCTGACCTGGATCGGACAAGGGGACGGCTGAGCATAAGCTATTCACTGTGCCACAAATAGTGAAAATTCCCGATATAGGGCAGCGGGCCTGAATTGACCGGGGATATTGCAAAACCATGCAACGGGCATACGACAATAATCGGCACGAACCGTGCCCGACGCTGCGAAAAGACCGGATCGCGCTCGTCTAACGACGCCGGCATCATCTGCAGTACCACCGCCGATACGGAATTGACAATTGCTAAATATCTCCATCGACGGACACAACTATCATGCGAGCAATTCTAGTTACATCTGGTTACAGATTATGGATTCATTTTATAAGTTCTCGCGCATCGCGGACAGCGCGGTCATGGTTATGTCAGTGCTCTTAATGGTTGCTGCCGTGTTGCTGGTGCGATATGCGTAACGCCGGCTCAACGCGTTATCCCCGATTTAGCGCGCCAGTGGATGCCGCACTGCAAAACGCCACTTCAAATGACAATCCTGACGCGCCAGTGTTTTTTAATAATCGAGGCGTAATCGTTACCGGCGCAAAATTCATATTGCCGGGTAATCAAACCTACGCGATGGACGGCATCACTACAGTTTGGATGCACAAAGATATTCCCAGCCAAATAGGTCCGATTCTGTGCATCCTCGGTGGGATTATTACCGGCGCCTTCAGTTCTGCCTTCATCTGGATTGCTGTTGCGCCAATTCTGGTCGGCATTTTTTGGCTGGCCCTCCTCAAACCCAGATTTTCTGTAGTTTTGAATTCCACCTTCGGTGAAACTGAGGCACTAGAGGGTAGAGATGGCCGCTGGATTCAGGACATCGTTTGGGCATTGGACAAGGCGATAGCGGACCGAGGAGGTTGATCACCCTTTCAATACAACCTCATGACGCCAACGCCCGACTGCTTATCTATTGAACGTAGACCGACTTGGGAGTCGACAAGGTGTGGAACGCGACCGCCCCCTGTGCTACAGAATGTCGCCAATTAAGTCGATGTGTTCAAGGCCTGAACTGATCGCGCCAAGCCAGCAAACATAGGCAGGTGTGAGATTACGCGCCTGCGAGCTTCATCGCTCGCAGTGTCTTTGCAAATCCGAGGATCTTCATGACGCGTTTGAGGTTGTACGCCAGCACATGCAAACTCATTTCAGTCGAGACGTTCCCAAGCCTGCGCATCTGGAAGTGGGTTGCGCCCATCCAGTGCTTCAGCGTGCCAAACACGTGTTCGACTGTTCGTCGCCGTATTGTCATCGCGTCAAGCTGACGATCCAGTCTGCGTTGCATTCTGTCGGGTACCGCTTCGTGTCCCATCGGCGAATGCGCCGATACGGCGCCGGCATGCACTGTTTTCGGAGTGGACAGTGTGGGCAGGCACTGCTCCAGTAGGTCCGCAATTTCAGCAGATTGGCACTCTCCAATGAGGTGTAGCGGTATATCGCGCGTTGCCCCGCTGGACAGATACTGGTCGTCTCTGGCGACGTAAATGAAGTCGGCCCGGTCGAAGCGGCCGTCAGCCTTTGCCCCGGAGGTTTGTGATTTGGGCACGAGGGCCGCAATACCCGCGTCGTCGCATGCCTTGATCTCTGGCGCGCTGAAGTATCCACGGTCTGCCAGTGCCTTGATTTTCTTCTTGCCCATCGCGTCGCGCGCTGCTTTGGCCATTGGGCTTAACTGCGTGGTTGTGTCGCGATAAGGTCGAAAAGGCGAAAAAATCTTATATGGTAAGGATTCCTACGTCATCAGAGAATAGAACTGAGCGGCAGCTGTTCGCGCGACACCGCCGTCCGTCATTTGGCCTTTCCTGATCATGTGCATTGTCTCAATGCCTGAGAGGATGATGCGGGCACAGCGAAAATCCTTAAAGCCCATCATGGGCCTGGTTCGGCGTTTGATCGCTCGATGATCCTGCTCGACGATGTTATTCAAATACTTGACCTGCCGGATCTTGATGGGCGTTTTCCGTCCAGCGTTGAGGGCTTGGAGGGCAGCCAGATTGGCCCCGCTTTTATCCATGGTCACGATCTCAGGCGCGCCGCTGCGATCGATGGCCTTCTCGAAGTAGCGCCGCGCGGCAGCCTTGTCTCGATACGCGCGCAACAGGAAATCGACCGTATTTGCGGCCTTGTCCACTGCGCGATACAAGTACTTCCACTGGCCGCGCACCTTGACGTAGGTTTCATCCATCCTCCAGCTCTTACCCACCGCACGCTTGTGCTTGCGAAAGGCTTTCTCGAACAACGGTACGAGCTTGATGACCCACCGATGCACACTCGAACGGTCAACCTCAAAGCCGCGCTCAGCCATCATCTCTTCGAGATTGCGAAGGCTTAGCGAGTAGGCAACGTACCACCGCACACACAGCAGGATCACATCCAAGGGATAGTGCAATCGCTTCAGAACTTTCGCGATCCCTGTCGGTAATATCTTGCGCGGCGTCTTGCCCGTCATGGTCATCGTGCTTGTCTCAAGTCCGGTGGCCGAATTTTACATGATCGCCTTAGCGCGACAGACCCGTATCGACCGCACCGAGGAAGCTCGCTTCGTCGGAAAGCGTCGTTCAGTACTCTGCCGCACTGAACGTGTGCGGTACGGTGATGATCACGCCGTCGACGTTACGCATCGGCATCACGCCCGTGAAGAAGGCGGGGAGATCGGCCGGCGCCACGTGGGCGGGCACGACCAGCGCATCGCGCCCGGCTGCCCGCAACGCGCCGGTGACGCCGGCAGGCGAACGGACCTGCGCGATCGGGTCGCCGACAATGAAATAAACACGCGTCGCACCGCTAAGGCCTTCGTCGAGCGACGGGGAAAACGAAGATGCGTTCTGCTGGCTCATGCTGTTTTCAACCTTCTGTGGAGTCTATTTTGCCCCATACACAAGTTCACGGAAAAATGTGCAGCGACGGCGATCGATGCTATTCGGATGGAGGCGCACACGACCCGTTCCTGTCCGGACTGGATGATCATGTTGTCAAACGACACAAAGTTGACCGGGAAATTGACTTAAAGTCGTCCCATAGGCACATTCGGGAGCGCACGATAATGAAAAACCGTTACTTATCAACGCGTTGTCGAATAATTGACATAAAGTCGTCCTATTTAGCTGGACGGCTGATGCCTTCAATGACGACTTTTTGAGGCGATTTTGCCGATACTTCTGAGTTGAGTGCCACGCGGCAAGTTCAGCAGGGCGCGTGAGAGCCGGGTGCAGGAGACGTCATGCGCTCGAAGGTCGAACCGACGAAGGACGTCGCGCGATTGATTCGCCGACACTTCGACGGCATTGTTG
Source organism: Paraburkholderia ginsengisoli NBRC 100965 (assembly GCF_000739735.1). Classification (GTDB taxonomy): domain Bacteria; phylum Pseudomonadota; class Gammaproteobacteria; order Burkholderiales; family Burkholderiaceae; genus Paraburkholderia; species Paraburkholderia ginsengisoli. The sequence continues at coordinate 18,175 of NZ_BBJF01000027.1, forward strand.
CCCGGACTCAGATGCGCCAAACCAACGGTTTCATTGAGGCTATCAACGGCCTGTTTCAAGCCGCCAAACGCAAAGCACGCGGATACGCTCGCTTCGAAACCAAGCGTACGGTCCTGTTCCTCATCGCTGGAAAACTCAACTTCGCACGCTTTAATGAGCATGCCCGATGAGCCCCATTACCCACTCCGTTTTCAAAAGAGCCGAAAATTTCGACAAGCGCGTCCACATGGATTCGCCGGCGGTGCTCCACTCGGGGCGAGACGTGAAGCGTGCTTCGGTAATGCCCTTCGCCTGCCAGAGAATCGGCGTTTCGTGTTCTTCTTGTTGATCATCACGGTGATTGTCACCTGCTGATTGCGGACAACGTGGTGCTGCCGGCTTTCTGTGCCAAGACGTACCAACTGCGTTCGGCCATCGATGTCCAGAACGGTGCATCAAAAGTCAGCGTTGGGATATCACTGGTACTACTAATCAATAGAGGGGCTTTGTCGGACACAGCGAAATATTTCACGGGAATTTTAACCGAAGTGAGTACGAGTGTGCGTTGCAGCTTCGGCGACCACACATGATGAAGCGTCTGCTTCGGCAGCCGGGAAACTGGCAGGGATTTGGGTGGGTGGATGGCGACTATTTCGGACCAGCGATATGGGTCCACTTTGGGTCAAATTCAGCAAAATGGACAAGTTTGTGGCAATAAGAATTGACGCAAAGTTGACCGGCGCTGCCCGCTGCGCCTTATAAACTGGTCTTTTGGGGGAGGACGACTTTGTGTCATTTGACAGCAGCTGGCCAGCACGTCCGCGCACGCGTTGCGGCACACCTTCGGCACCCAGGCGATCCGGCAGATGCCAGTGAACGTCGTGCAGGCCATTCTCGGCCACACCTCGCTGCAGACCACCTCGATCCATACGCGCGCCGGGCGCCAGAAGATGCTGGAAGCCGCTGAACGGTATTACTCGGCAGGCGGGGAGACGCCCGCTGCGACGGGCCGGTAAGCGGGCGTGTCGGGGTAACCTTCAGGGGTCGGACTTTTTCGTTCGCCGGGTTGTTTGACGGGCGTTTCGAATGTCGCCGATCGACTGCGGATTCAACCGGTCGATGCAACACAATCTGAACTGAGCGAGCAGCGGGAGTGTTGCAGATGAAGTACAGAACCCGGATTTATTACAGCGAGAGCCAGAAAGCGTTAATGTGGGAACTCTGGCGCAAAGGCGAATCGCTTCAGCATATTGCGCAGCTATTCGACCGGAATCATTCATCGATACAGGGAATTCTGGCGCAGACTGGCGGAATACAGCCGACACCGCGACGTCGCTCCAGACTGGCGCTGACGTTGGCCGAGCGTGAGGAGATATCGCGCGCGGTGGTAGCCGGCCACTCGATTCGTGCGGTGGCCAGCCGGCTTGGACGGTCACCTTCCACTATCAGCAGGGAAATCAGGCGAAATGGTGGTTCTCAAGGGTATCGGGCGAATCAGGCCGATGCACTTGCGTGGGATCGTGCCCGTCGCCCCAAGGAATGCAAGCTCGTCGGGAATCGGGAACTCACCCGGGTCGTGGCGGCCAAACTCCAGCTGCAGTGGTCGCCAGAACAGATTGCCGGTTGGCTCAAGCACTCTTACGCGGTCAACAGGGACTATCAGGTGTCGCACGAGACGATCTACCGGAGCCTTTATATACAGGCCCGCGGTGCGCTAAAGAAGGAATTGCTGGAGCATTTGCGCCGAACGCGAGCGATGCGTCGTTCCCGTCATCACACCATGAAGACTGACGACCACGGCAGAATCTGCGACGCCGTATCGATTAGCGAACGCCCGGCGACAGCTGACGACCGCGCGATACCAGGTCATTGGGAAGGCGATCTGCTGTTTGGCAACGCGAACAGCCAGATTGCAACTCTCGTCGAACGTCAGACCCGCTACGTCATGCTGGTGAAGATTGCCAGCAAGGATACAGAGACCGTCGTCAACGCTCTCATAAAACATGCTGGCAAGCTGCCTGAGGAACTGTATAGATCGCTGACCTGGGATCGGGGCAAAGAAATGGCTGGCCATAAGCGCTTCACTGTGGCTACTGACATCAAGGTCTACTTCTGTGATCCGCAGCATCCCTGGCAACGTGGCTCGAACGAAAACACAAATGGGCTTCTCAGACAGTACTTCCCTAGAGGTATCGATCTCTCTGGTTATTCACAGGCCAGACTTAATGCTGTGGCGAGGCGACTCAACGAACGTCCTCGAAAAACACTAGACTTCGACACACCAGCCGAACGATTTCAGCAAGCCGTTGCATCGACCGGTTGAATCCGCAGACCTAAGCGGACGTTCACGTCTCAATGCTGACATGCTTGCTCACTGCTGCAGACTGGTCGTTCGGCGAAGGCAGCCTACGCGTCAGAAAGTGTGTGTAGCCCGTTCGGTGCTTGAATGTCCCGAAGAGATGTTCGCCCGTCCGCTTATGTATCGTAGTCGCGTCCGCTGCCTTGTCGGGCTTGGCGTTGGACTGCTTCAGGCACCGACTCATGTTCCCATCGTTTAATTCGCCGATAGTGACTTGGCGTCCATTGTGACTTCATGGAACGCTGAGGACACGAGCGGCTCCAGTAACGACGCAGTGGAATGCCATGCCTTGGTCCTGATAGTTGTTGGTCTATACACCGGAGATCGTTACCGTTGTTTGTGGACAGAATCGGTCACTCGCGTCCGTCGCAGCCGACGAGTGCATCTTCTACGCAAAGCGGGAAACGGTACAAATCGGATGCTTACAGTCCGGTGCAGTCTCAGGCAAGCCAACTCACCAGAGTTGCCTGACGGTCAGGCGGACAGTTTGCGCCTCCGGTTGCCCGGCAGGTTTGGCCACTACACCTTCGTAATTAAGCACCAGGTCACCTCCGGGCCGAAACCGCCAACCCAGGCCTGCGCCAAGCCGAAGCGTATTGGCAGCGTTGTGCTGGTCGACGCCGTCGATACGGGTCTCGCCGCCGATATTGTAATAAGCATCCGCCGACAGCCACAACGTCGAAGTCACGTTCCGGCTCGCGTGTCCCTCGATAACGAATAGTGGTTTTTGTGTAAGATCAGAAGCATTCCCCACGCGGTAATCCCCATTGGTCGTAAATATGGCGGCCGAAACATAGGTTTCGAGCCATGTGCGACCCTGGTCAGGCGTGTAGCTGTAGTTAATCGTCGGACGGAACGTCCAGCGGTTCGAACTAGGATTCAACGCGTTCGTCGGATCGTATTCCCCGAGTGGCGTACCGACAAAAAAATGAAAGCTAGAGTAAGTCTGCGGAACGAAGTACCGGAATTGTTCTCTCGTCAGCGCCGGGCCGCCAAATAGGTTGATCTGCCAAAGCAGAGCGATATCCGAGACCCCATGATTCGACGCACTGAATGCGTCGGAACTTGCACTCACGTGGCGATAAGGAAGAATCGCCGAAACACCGCCCGTTCGCCCCCAGTAATCCATGATCCGCGTGACAACAACCGACTGTGACAGGACGTTGGCGCGCGTGCTCGATGTCACGTCCATGCCGTCCTCGGGCGTCACCGATGTGGCGTAACCAGCATTGTAGGACGTCAGCCACGTGTCTACCGGTGCATTGAGGTAGTCACGCGCTGAACCGGCATGTACCGAGGCGGGAAGCATCGCAAGCATCGCTAGTCCGCAGGCTGCAGCCGCCATTTTGAAGCGCGCTGTGCCGGGAAATCCGGCAGACTGCCGGCTGGATTCCGCGTAAGTGGCAGTTGGCATGAGCAGACGGCGAACGGTGGCTGGGCGGCTGTGCAGTGTTGCCGCCAGGCCGCCTCTTAAGGAAACTCCCGGCTACGCGCCGGGTCGCGCCATCCCGCGTGACTTGTCCTCTTCACGGTACGGCTTTTGTTCCCCATGGGTTCACATCGGTCATTGCGAATTCAGGAGGATCGACTGAAGCCGATGTTGTCGTCGATCACCGCGCCCGGGCCCACAGGGACCCGTCCAGGGTGAGGCAACGCAAGTTTTTGGAAGACGATTTTGTCGTGCCAGACCTTGCGCAGGAAATCTTCAAAGACCTGAATGGTAAACTGCTCGCCAGGGCAGCGCCGGTAACTGAATCCAAATGGCGCGAAGCCCGCATAGTCGCAAACTGGCTTGGGCTTGCCATCCACCACGCCGAATACCGTGCCGAAACCGCTATTGGTCACGCCTACGTTCCGGCCGTCCTTGACCTCGAGCGTCGTGATATCGAACGGGCAACGGGCAAGACCTATCTTTTTGCATGTCTCCTCATTGATCTCGGCGCTTGTCGGTACGCTGCGATAGCGCTCGGGATCGAACTGGTCTGGATTGGTCCAATGTACCGGACTATGACTGGTGCTTGTATGCGGTGTGCTGACGTAGCTGTTGCGCTCAAATGGCAGGCCAAAGTGCGCGTGGGGAGATCCGCCGTAGAAGGTCGATTCTCGCGCATCCGTGATGCTCGAAACGCTTCCTCCATTGGGTGAGATCGTACGGAACAGCTCCATGATGAACAGTTCCAGCGGCGTGTACGGTGCGCCATTCGCGTTATCGTAATCACCGGACATTGTCTTCTGGAAGGCTGCCCGAACTGCCGCATCGCCGCCGGTTTCACTCAGCCTCGACATGATGCCGAAGATCGTATTGCCCCATTGACTGAAGGCTACGAAGTTGTGGAAGCATTCAAAAACGATATCCTTCTTGCTGAAATGCTCACCATTGCCGGCATTTTTTAGCCAATACCATGCCATTGTCTTTTCAGCATTGGGCGCTCGCCCCGAGCCGATGTCCTCAACGTGCTTGTCGATCCATTGTTTCAGGAAGTCGAGATGCTTGCGCACCAGCATGTAGTTTTTATAGACGATCGGCTGGGACGGGTCGCGATAGGCGAGGACCGTATTGAATGCTTCACCTATCTGCCGGACCTCCGTCGGAATGGCGTCACCCTTTACGCCAAGGTGTAAATCCCAATAGACGTCGAAATAGTAATCCAGATAGTGCCGCATAAAAGGCTTGCCGGCGAATTTCGGCGCCATGAGCTGGTCGAAAAAGGCAGTGACCTTGTCGCCATACATTGGCCGGTACAGATCCGGTGTGACGGCGGAGAAGTAGATGCGTTTGCGAAGGTTATTGTCCCCACGCTTTTCCAGTCCCTGCAGGAAGACCGTGACACCCTCCTCCGGCGTGGGTTTCCAGTCCTTGTAGATCAACCCCCAAAGATCGTGCGGAAGCGCGTTTTCCTTGCTGAAGTTCAGGTCGATCATTGGAAGAAGTGGCCGCTCGCCTTCAAACAGACTGGTCAGGAAGAAAGGAACGACAGCGTTCTCAACATAGGTGCGGTCAAAATTCGCTGGAATGGTCTTGCGAAAACGGGCCAGTGCCGCGCCAATGTGATCTGGCTGATAACCACCCCCATCCGCTGTCTGCGCTTCAGCGACTCCGCTGCTTCCTGCCGTTGCGCCGGCGGCCAGGCCCAATGCTGCAGTACTCTTCAAAAATTTACGCCGTTCCATGTCGGTGCTCCGTATATGACTTTCTGCGAAATTAGAGAAAGCGAACGTCCACTTCATGTTTTCGGCCTACGACTCCTTTAAGACAAGATCAAACCAGGAAAAAACGCAGCGAAGGTATTGGCGCGAACGTGCTCACCAGTACGGTGCGCACTTCAGCGAGAAAAGCCATATGCCTTGCCTCAACGTTGTAGCTGATCAAGAGCGCAGCCTGGTCACCCTGCGAACCTCCAGTGGGCCCGGATTTCTAAACACACAATAGGAGCAGTTCATCGATCCGGAAGAAAGAAGAATAGATAAAACTAGCTTCTAACTCACAAAACTAAAACAGATAACTGGCGAATAGCCCATAAGTCATCTGATTCGTCTTCTCCGTAACGGGACTGTCGGTTGCATCTCCATGCAGCCATGCGGCCGTAATACTCGCGCCGACGTTCCAGTGGGTCGCGAACCGGTATGTCGCGCCGACCGAAAGGCGAAACTCATTCAAGCCTGATCCGGCCGAAAAGGGCGGCAAGCCGGAGCGGGCGCTTTGCTCAGAATTCACGCCGAAATATGTTTCATTGTACTTACTACTAGCCCACGTCAGTCCGGGTCCGGCGGTGAGCGTCAGTCCAGCGGTGGGTTCGTATTTGCCCATCACGTCGAACGTCGCGACGGTTCCGCGATCATTGCCGGCGATGTCGGTCAGCACGCTCGCGCGCGCCGTGACAAACTGGTAGGTGTAGACGACGAACACCTCGGCGTGCGCGGTCCTCTTAACGTCACCGAGCCCATTCAGCCGGGGATCCTCCGATTCCCTTCGCGGTTCGATGAAGTCATAGGTGATGGCGGCGCCCACACGCCAGTTGTTGTCACGATAGAGATACGCACCGAGTGAGAGCAGCGATGCGGCATCTGCATTCGCGCCAACAAAGAACCGATCGTAACTGGCGCTCACTAGCGGCACCGCTTCCCACTTCGTCCCGCTCGCGCCAGGGAATTTAGGCATGTTGACGACCCCCATGCCCATGGAAAAACGCCACGGAGTGGACGCGCCCGCAGCGGCTGCGCCGCCCTCCGGGCCTGACAGCGCATACAGACTTTGGGAAAGACCCAAGGTGTCGTCCGCCATCGCGCCGGGCGAAACAAATGCCAGGCCCGTGCCGGCCAAACATGTAATCGCTAGACAAGTAGCTGTACGCTTCATTCGTGTTCTCCGCAGATACGCGAACGCCTCGTGACCCATCGGTTTTTACCACCGATGTCTTCGGGATCTATCCGGCGAATATCTACGACCTTTCCGTCGTTCGTCATCGGGGCTGACCGGCATGCCTCGCCCCCATAGTTGAGATAGCGTAGCGCTTCGAACCACGATTCCCGGCGGCCGTTCCGCATGTTGCATAGGATCGTGACGCAATCACCGAAGTGCCGTTCGTCATGTGTGGGGGACCCAAGCACTACCAAGTGCTCGCCTAACCTGCGCGTCGTATTCCCGACAGTCGGCCGCAGTATGCGCTTCAGACATCGCGACGGTGCCGCTGACGCCGCTGGTCCGTATCAGGGTTCTCGACTTGACGGAATGCGCCAATCCCCCTCCCGCGGGCGGCGGCTCGTACCTGTTGTCAGGTCGTTTTTTCATCAGCTTTTTCGTCGTTGTCGAATCAGCTTAGTAAGCCCGCGGCAATAGATCAAGAACCCTATCTTCCCCAATACCATAACCGATAACGCCAGCGTGGGTTTGGTCATTGGAGCGTTGCACGCGGTTGCGAAGATTTGGCGGCGTGAACCCGTTGCTGGCGGTGACCGCATTGAGTGCGACATCCGAACGGGTGGTACCGCTCAAGGCCGGCTTTGATCAATTTTTTTTAAACCGGCCCGACTTCCATCATCTTGGCTGCAATAGCGCCCCGCCCAGCCATTTGAAATGGGAACGTCTTGCGGAGATCGAAAACGGCGTTGAGCGATTGCTTTTCGGGGGCGGACATATCGGAGTCGATAGACTAACGTCGGCAAAGGCCGATGACGCGACGCCGGCTTTGGGCGATCGAATGACTGTTTGCTGAATGAAGCTGCCTCCTGAACGTCCGGGCGACGCGTCGGGCGAAGGTCCCTTCATGGCCGTGTACCGAACTCTGCGTCAGGCGAGCTCGCCGGGCTTAACTGACTTCCCTGTTCCTGTTGCTCCCCAGGCCCCATTGTCAGCCGCGCTCCGTCCGCGCACCAAGATTCGCTGGCCCTACTACTGCGCCCGTTAAAAGTTCCTACAATTAAGTTAGCTGGCGCAGGTTGTACCGGCCCTGGCTTCACGTGCATCGGAAGCCAAAGGGGGAACCATGAGAATTGCTCTGCTGGAGGACGATCCCGCTCAGGCGGCATTCGCGATCGAGGCGATGACCACGGTCGGATACATCTGTCGCCAATTTTTGAGGGGGCGTGAACTGGTCCACGAACTGCGGCGGCAGACATATGACCTGCTGATGCTGGACTGGATGCCTGACATGTCCGGAGACGAGTTACTTTGCTGGGTGCGGCAGGGGCTGCACGCGCACATGCCCGTGATCTTTGTGACGGATCGCGGCCATGAGTACGAAGTGGCGTCAATACTTGATGCTGGCGCCGATGATTACATCGTCAAACCCGTACCTGCTGTTGTGCTGGTGGCGCGCGTTGCATGCGTACTGAGGCGGGCATACCGAACCAGTCCCGCGAACGGCAGGGCGACCTTCGCCGAGTACGAATTCGATTCGCGAGTAAAGCAGGTTTGGAAGAGCGGCGTACACATACCACTGACACAGCGGGAGTTCGCACTCGCGCTCCTGCTGTTCCAGAACCTGGGGCGGCCGCTGTCGCGCGAGCACATTCTCGAAGTGGTTTGGAGCCAGCGTGCAGAGGTTTTGTCGCGCACGATGGATACGCACATTTCGTGGCTGCGGACCAAACTCGAGCTCCGCCAGAAGAACGGGTACTGTCTGGCGCCCGTCTATGGCTACGGTTATCGTCTCGAGCAAACCAGCGACACCAGTGCTGCTCGCCGGGAAATCCAACTGGAGCAGCCGGCACGCGAAACCAATGTCCGACACATTGATCAAGGCAGGTCAAAGCGCGATACAGTACGCGCGTCTGCCTGACAAAACATAGAGGTTGCGCTTAGAAACCGTGGCTATCCCGAGAGGGACGCGTGCACTCGAAGCAATGCGGAACGCGCGATGTCTCGAAGACAGATCCGAGTCGAGCACGTCTCGCCGGTGGAATGAACTTGCTTGCGCTATCGGCTGAGGCGCAACGTGCACACGCCAGTCACAAGAGTCCGGAGGTGCTCGGCCTGTGCCGCCGCTTTACATTCACCGGCGCTCACGGAAGCTGTCGCGTCCTTCCTGGATCACGGCTTCGACGCGATGATCTAAAGGCAGTTCACGACCGAGCTTGTGTGAAAACGCGCTGATCGCCTAAACTGGATTAACTCATTCAGCATGGGTGACCGGATGAAGCGATTCATAGAAGGTGAAGATCGCAAGCAGGTGACGCTGCTTCCAGAGTGCCTTGATGACTTCGTCGCAGAGGACAACCCGGTCAGGATTATCGAGGCGTTTGTAGAAGAGCTTGACCTCGCATCACTGGGCTTCGATGGAGCAATGCCGTCGCCTACAGGACGCCCGTCCTATCATCCAGCAGTGCTGCTGAAGATCTATATCTACGGCTACCTGAACCGGGTTCAATCGAGCCGTCGCCTGGAACGCGAATGCCAGCGCAATGTTGAGTTGATGTGGCTTACGGGCCGACTGGCTCCAGACTTCAAGACCATAGCCGACTTTCGTCGTGACAACGGCGTCGGCATTCGCAACGTGTGTCGCCGCTTCGTGATGCTGTGCCGTGAGCTGAAGCTGTTCTCGCAAGCGCTAGTCGCCATTGACGGCAGCAAGTTCAAGGCAGTCAATACGCGGGATCGCAACTTCACCGAGGGTAAAGTCGACAAGCGCCAGAAGCAGATCGAGGAGAGCATCCAGCGGTATCTGAACGCGCTGGAGACTGCCGATCGTACGCAACCCGCGGAGATCGAAGCGAAGACGACTCGATTGCAAGATAAGATCGCGCGCTTACGCGAGCAGATGCAGAACCTCGATCAGATCAAGGAGCAACTCAAGACGCAGCCTGATGGCCAACTCTCGATGACTGATCCCGACGCGCGCTCCATGGCGACGAGCGGCAAGGGCTCGGGAATGGTGGGCTACAACGTGCAGGTGGCCGTTGACGCCAAACACCATCTCATCGTGGCTCACGAGGTCACAAACTCTGGCAGTGACCGGGCACAGCTTAGCCCCATGGCAAAAGCTGCGCGCGACGCGATGGGCAAGACAAGGCTGCGGGCAGCCGCCGATCGTGGCTACTACACCGGAACTCAGATCAAGGAGTGCGCGGATGCGGGGATCGCGGTAATGCTGCCGAAACCGACGACATCAAGCGCTAAACATCATGGTCGGTTCGATCGGTCAGACTTCGTCTACATTGCCCGGGACGACGAATACAAATGCCCCGCTGGTCAGCGTGCAATTTACCGCTTCACTGGAGAGGAACACGGAATGCAACTGCGCCGCTACTGGAGCAGTGCGTACCCGCAGTGCCCAATGAAATCCAAATGCACACCAAGTTCTTATCGGCGGATTACCCGCTGGGAACATGAGTCTGTGCTGGAAGGCGTTCAACGTCGGTTGGACAAAACGCCAGACGCAATGAAGATACGCAGGCGAACGGTAGAACATGTCTTCGGAACGTTCAAGCACTGGATGGGCTACACGCACTTCCTGACGCGCAGGCTGCCCAATGTAGGTACCGAGATGAGTTTAAACGTACTCGCCTACAATCTCACGCGAGTGCTGAGAATCCTGGGCTTCAGGAAGACAATGAAGGCGATGCGGCTGGTGGGTGCGTGAGCACCCGCAGGTCCCGAAATAAAGCCCTTAGACTCGCCTGGAACGCATCAGAGAGGTTCACCTTCTCGTTGGCGTCGTGATAGCTGCGAAGGCAGTCAAACGCGCCGCAGGGGTCGGCGTCACGCGTCGCATTGCAATGCCATCGGGTTTCCACACAACCTGGGTCGTGAACTGCCTTTAGATCATCGCGTCGAAACCGGGATCCAGGAAGGATACGACGGCTTCCGTGAGCGCCGGTGAACGTAAAGCGGCGGCACAGGCCGAGCACCTCCGGACTCTTGTGACTGGCGTGTGCAGGTTGCGCCTCAACCGATAGCGCAAGCAAGTTCATTCCACCGGCGAGACGTGTTCGACTCGGATCTGTCTTCGAGACATCGCGCGTTCCGCATTGCTTCGAGTGCACGCGTCCCTCTCGGGATTGCCACCTTTTCTAAGCGCAACCTGTATGTTTTGTCAGGCAGACGCGCATACTGTATCGCGCCTTGACCTGCCTTGATCAATGTGTCGGACATTGGTTTCGCGTGCCGGCTGCGCCAGTTCGATTTCCCGAGCAGCACTGGCGTCGCTGGTTTGCTCGAGACGATAACCGTAGCCATAGACGGGCGCCAGACAGTACCCGTTCTTCTGGCGGAGCTCGAGTTTGGTCCGCAGCCACGAAATGTGCGTATCCATCGTGCGCGACAAAACCTCTGCACGCTGGCTCCAAACCACTTCGAGAATGTGCTCGCGCGACAGCGGCCGCCCCAGGTTCTGGAACAGCAGGAGCGCGAGTGCGAACTCCCGCTGTGTCAGTGGTATGTGTACGCCGCTCTTCCAAACCTGCTTTACTCGCGAATCGAATTCGTACTCGCCGAAGGTCGTCCTGCCGTTCGCAGGACTGGTTGGGTATGCCCGCCTCAGTACGGATACAACGCGCGCCACGAGCACAACAGCAGGTACGGGTTTGACAATGTAATCATCGGCGCCAGCATCAAGTATTGATGCCACTTCGTACTCATAGCCACGATCCGTCACAAAGATCACGGGCACGTGCGCGTGCAGCCCCTGCCGCACCCAACGAAGTAACTCGTCTCCGGACATGTCAGGCATCCAGTCCAGCATCAGCAGGTCATATGTCTGCCGCCGCAGTTCGTGGACCAGTTCACGCCCCCTCAAAAATTGACGACAGATGTATCCGACCGTGGTCAACGCCTCGATCGCGAATACCGCCTGAGCGGGATCGTCCTCCAGCAGAGCAATTCTCATGGTTCCCCCTGTAGCTTCCGATGCACGCGAGATCAGGGCCGGTACAACCTGCGCCAGCTAACTCAATTGTAGGAACTTTTAACGGGCGCAGTAGTAGGGCCAGCGAATCTTGGTGCGCGGACGGAGCGCGGCTGACAATGGGGCCTGGGGAGCAACAGGAACAGGGAAGTCAGTTAAGCCCGGCGAGCTCGCCTGACGGTTGTGTCGCGATAAGGCGGTGAAGCGAAAATTTCTGCGATGAAAAGGAATCCTTACGCTACCAACGAATAGAACTGATCGACGGGGCTTCGGGTAACGCCAGCGTCGTTCATCTGGCCTTTGCTGATCATATGCATCGTCTCAATGCCGGACAGGATGATGCGTGCACACCGGAAATCCTTGAACCCCATCATCGGTTTGATGATGCGTTTGATGGCACGGTGATCCTGCTCGACGACGTTGTTCAGGTATTTGTTTTGCCGGACCTTGATCGGCGTTGAACGCCCGGCATTGAGCGCTTCAAGCGCAGCCAGATTCGCGCCGCTCCTGTCCACCGTAACTGTCTCGGGCTCGCCGTTATAGTCAATCGCCTTCTCGAAGTAGCGGCGAGCAGCGGCCTTGTCACGCCGGGCGCGCAGCAGGAAATCCACCGTGTTGCCCGCCTTGTCGACGGCACGGTACAAGTATTTCCATTGGCTTTTGACCTTGACGTAAGTCTCATCGACGCGCCAGCTCTTGCCGACAGGCCGTTTGCGATTGCGGAATGCCTTTTCAAACACCGGTAGCAGCTTGATGACCCAGCGGTGCACGCTCGAATGATCCACTTCGATTCCCCGTTCGGCCATCATTTCCTCGAGGTTGCGCAGGCTCAGCGAGTACGCCACATACCAGCGCACGCACAGCAGAATTACATCCAGCGGATAGTGCAGTCGCTTCAGTACCTTGCCAATGCCGGTGGGCAGCGTCTTGCGTGGCGTTTTCGTCATTGCCATCATGCTCGTCATGCTTTGGGATTCGACCAATTCTACTTCATCGCGTTAGCGCGATAGAACCCAATTTTCCGGTCAACTTTGTGTCGTTTGACATCAACGCACAGAAGGAAGCATGATGATAGGCTGCCCGGCCCTTACCGCAAACGATGCCGAGCGAAAGGCCCTGCTCAAGGCTGCGGGCGCCGAACGTCGTGGCGGGTGCAAGGCAACGATCGGCGCACCGGAGATAGGTCCGCAGCAGCCGCTCATGAATGCTGTCGCATGGCCGTTCCCACGCATTGTGGGTCGGGATGGTTTGCCCGTGAGCCCGATCTGGCGAGCGTCGCGTCTGGGCATTGGCTGATTGAGTCATCCTGGCATGCGGGTTGATTATCTGATCATACATTGCGACACTGGTGATCTAGACCGCAGCGTGAACATCGGTGTAAATATGATCGAGCCGAAGAGTCTAGACAAATTGTTTGGTGGGCGACATTTTGCTCGGGAAATCACCATTCTGGCCCAAGGGAACTCTCTTTAGAGCGTGTTTGCGATGGTAGCTTCGCGACAGACTTGGCCTGCTCGATTTTGTCACGGGGATGGCCGAGCCGGGTGTCATGTCAGGTGCCTCCTTTTGCAGGCTGGGGAACAACATCATGAGTCGAATTGAAAGGCAACCAGATTCCCCAAAGTCACTTGATATGCCAAACCCGACCAGCGAATGCCTCAACACGCCCTTTGATATCGCTGGTGTCGTGATAGAGAAGTGGCAGCGCCTTGTCGACCTCATGGCGGAACTCATTGGTGTCCCAGCCGGGCTAATCATGCGGCTTGTCGGAACTGAAATTCAGGTGTTGGTATCGAGCGACACAGAAGGGAACCCATATCCTCCGGGGAGTTCGACAACAATGGCAGGCTCAGGGCTATATTGCGAAACGGTCATAAGCAGCGGAAGTGAGTTATTGATTCCCAATGCACTTGCATCGGATCGGTGGAAAGACAATCCGGATACGGAATTCAACATGATTTCTTATCTGGGTTTTCCAATCCGATGGCCAGATCAGAGCCCGTTTGGAACGATTTGTGTCCTAGATTGTAAAGAAAATGCTTATTCGGAGAAATACATCCGCTTGGTCGCAGAGTTTCGCGATCTGGCTGAGTGCCATCTTCAACTGATTCACTCCGAATTCGTCGCAAAACGTGATCACCAAACCGTTGCGCAAATGGTCGTCGACTTAGGACATCAAAAGGAGATAGCCGAAGAGGCCAACCTCGCCAAATCCCGGTTTCTAGCTGCAGCCAGTCATGACCTGCGTCAGCCCGTCCATGCACTGAGCCTGTTTATCGGCGCGCTACGCAGCGTCCCGATGGACGCGAAAGGGCAAGGCCTGGTCGATCAGATCGAAGCGTCTGCGGACGCCATGGACAGGCTCTTTGCCGCTCTACTGGATATTTCCAAACTCGATGCCGGCATCGTAGAAGTCCTCCGCAAGCCATTCGCGATCGATGCCGTGCTTATCCGCGTCTACGACGACTTCGCGGGCGAGGCCGCTGCCAAGGGCCTGAAGCTCTCGTACGTGCGTTGCCGCGCGATCGTCGACTCCGATCCGATACTCGTCGAACGCATTGCGCGTAACCTGATTTCCAATGCGGTGCGCTACACCGATGCCGGGAGAATTGTCGTCGGGTGCCGACGCAGGGGCTCATCCGTCGCCATGCAGGTCTGGGATACTGGCCGGGGCATTCCGCCCGATCAGCAGCAGCAGGTGTTCCAGGAGTACTACCAGGTCGACAATCCCGAGCGGGATCGCGAAAAGGGCCTCGGACTTGGCCTCGCGATTGTCCGGCGCGTCGCCGACCTGCTGGAATGCGATCTGCACCTGCGTTCGGAACATGGGCGAGGATCGTGTTTCGAAATTTCGCTTCCACAGGCAAGCGAGGCTGCGATGCCGCTGAGCGAACCAGTTGACAAGATATGCATAACTTCCACAACAGGCTACGTGGTCGTCATCGACGACGAGAAGGCAATCCGTGCAGGGATGTCGGCGTTGCTGACCAATTGGGGTTACGAGATTCTGGCTGTCAGTTCGGCGGATGAAGCAATTCAATTTCTCGCCAGCTATACGGCGAAGCCGGATCTTTTGATTTGCGACCTGCGTCTGCGCGACGGTGAAAATGGCATTGAAGCAATCGAAAAGCTCCGCACCGAATACAACGAGAGCATCCCTGCGATGCTGATCACAGGCGACACCGTGGCCCGCCGTTTGCGTGAGGCACAGGCTCGCGAACTGCTGGTGCTGCACAAGCCAGTGTCCACCATCAAATTGAGAGAGGCGATAGTCAGACTTCTCTCCACCAGATCCGCACAACAGAAATCAAATACTGAAGTGTAGAACTGGCTGTCTTATTCACCGATCCCGTTTCATTTTAGCGGCCGAAGCCTTGGTTAAACCTGGCCGTCCTGATGAAACGCTGTCTAACC
>NZ_BBJF01000026.1 GCF_000739735.1 Paraburkholderia ginsengisoli NBRC 100965
CGAGGGCACGCGCCACGCCACGGCAGAACACGTGCACCCTATATATAGATACAGAAGAGCGGGAACGACGGAACTGATCCGTGCCGTGTGAAGACTAAGGAGTTCCTCTATAGTGAGGAACGTGCAACCAGTCAAAGCGCACGTCGATGCGTCGCCCCGGCACGACTCTCGTCCAGCGCGCCACAGGCGGGCCGCCAGTGACACCGCGACAACATGCATGATTAATTGGTGTGCCCCCATGAGCGCGAAGACGCAAGCTCGTATATAATGCGAGCCGCGCGAATTTCGCATATTTCTATCGGCCCGCTTCGAGCGGGCTCATCTTTTTGCTCCCCCAGGAGCACACCCAAACAACCGCGTTGAGTCACTCAGGTGATGTTGAGCCATGCTCGAAACGCCTGACGGTCGCGTCTTGCGTCTCATAGCGAAGCCTCTAGAGGAGAATACGTGAACCCTTTTGATCGCGAAGATTCGCAACACGAAACCGCCGCCTACAGCGGCAAAACCCCGTCCGGCCGCACGGCCAAGGGCAAGGGCGCCGGCAAAGCGATCCCCGTTGCGGCCGAATTGCCGCCGCAGCAAGCCGAAGAACGTCAGCGCCAGATGCGCGCGCTGATCCAGCTGGGCAAGGAGCAAGGCTACCTCACCCACGCCCAGATCAACGACCACCTGCCCGACAACTTCGCGCAAACGGCGGCCATCGACAGCATCGTCAGCGCGTTCAGCGACATGGGCGTGCAGGTCTACGAGCAAGCCCCCGACGCGGAAACGCTGCTGCTCAACTCGAACGCCCCCGCCGTGGTGTCGGACGATCAGGCGGATGAGGAAACCGAAGTCGCACTGTCGACCGTCGATTCCGAATTCGGCCGCACGACCGACCCGGTGCGTATGTATATGCGCGAAATGGGCGCAACCGAGCTGCTGACGCGCGCGGGCGAAATCGCGATTGCGAAGCGCATCGAAGACGGCCTCCACGAGATGGTGCAGGCGATTGCCGCCTGCCCGCTGGCGATCTCCGCGATTCTGGCCAGCGCCCAGCAGGTCGCCGACGGCGAACTGCGCATCGACGAACTGGTCGACGGTCTGAATGAAGAGACGGTCGCGGCGGAAGAAGAAGCCAGCACGGACGCGGTTGCAGACGTCGACACGGACTCCGAAGAAGACGACGACAGCGATAGCGACGATGACGTCGGCCCGGCCGACTCGTCGGCGGCTGACGAAGCGCGCCTGAAGCAACTCACGAGCGACTGCCTCGAAATCTTCGCGCAGGTCGGCATGCTGTCCGACCAGATGAACGCGTCGCACACGCGCGGCGACGTCACGTCGAAAGCGTATCTGCGCGCACGCGAAGAAATCCAGCAGCACCTCGCGAAGATCCGCTTCACCGCCCGCACGATCGACCGCCTGTGCGGCGACGTCCAGCACCAGGTCGCGCAAGTGCGCGCGATCGAGCGCAATATTCTGCAAATCGTCGTCTCGAAGAGCGGCATGCCGCGCGAGAAGTTCATTGAGTCGTTTGCCGGCCACGAAGCCGACCTCGGCTGGACGGAGCGCGCAGCGCGCGGCAACACGTCGTACGGTGCGGCGCTCGAACGCCATCTGCCGGCGATTCAGTCCGAACAGCAGAAGCTGATCGAAATCGAAGCCACGGTTTCGCTGCCGCTGAAGCATCTGAAAGAGGTCAACCGCAAGATGGTCGCGGCCGAGTCGAAGATGCGCAAGGCCAAGAGCGAAATGATCGAGGCGAATCTGCGTCTCGTGATCTCGATCGCGAAGAAGTACGTGAACCGCGGCATGCTGTTCCTCGACCTGATCCAGGAAGGCAACATCGGCTTGATGAAGGCCGTGGACAAGTTCGAATACCGGCGCGGCTGGAAGTTTTCGACGTATGCAACGTGGTGGGTCCGCCAGGCCGTCACGCGTTCGCTCGCCGACCAGGCTCGCACGATCCGCGTGCCGGTGCACATGATCGAAACGATCAACAAGCTCAACCGCATTTCGCGCGAGATCTTGCAGCAGACCGGTCAGGAAGCGCATCCGTCGGTGCTCGCCGAACGCATGGAGTTGTCGGAAGAGAAGGTGCGCGGCATCCTGAAGATTGCCAAGCAGCCGGTGTCGATGGAAACCCCGGTCGGCGACGACGGCGACGCCACCCTCGGCGACATGATCGAAGACTCGGCGGCTTCGTCGCCGGCCGATGCAGCGATGCAAGCCGACTTGCGCGCCGCCATCGACGACGCGCTCGATTCGCTGTCGCCGCGCGAAGCGAAGGTGCTGCGTATGCGCTACGGCATCAACACGAAGTCGGACCATACGCTCGAAGAAGTCGGCAAGCAGTTCGATGTCACGCGCGAGCGGATTCGTCAGATCGAAAGCAAGGCCATGCGCAAGCTGATGCACCCGAGCCGCGCCGACCGACTGAAGTCGTTCCTCGACCGCTAATCCAGCGCTTGCGCTTGCCGTGCGCCCTGCACGGCAAGCGCCCCTCCCTCCTCAAGCAGGCAGCGAAACGATTCCGCCAACGGTAATCGCCGCTGTCAGCCATCGCCCAGCCGTGTAGAACGCATTGCGCTTTCGTGAGGCTGGTCCGGCCGCTCAAGACCGAGCGTGCCGTACGCAAACGACTGCACTGCCGAAGCGCCCGAAGCTGGCACGTAGTCCGCCGTCGTTGCTGCGCTTTCCTGATCTTCCTGACCCGCGTTTCCATCCTGCGCCGCGGCTGCGCCTTCGGCGGAGATATGGACAGTGTCGTCCCGTGTGGATGTCGTTGACGTCGCGGCATTGGCGGCGACCGCGTCGTTCGCTGCGGACAGCCCTCCGGGCATAGTCGTTGCGCGCTCCCTCTACATGCTTTTTAACGAGGAGCACATCATGACTACGCTCGATCCCCTCAGCCCGGCGCCCGCCGGCGAGCAAGGCGCGAACATTGTTGGAACCGGCATGGGCGACGGCCCCGGACCGGATGTGATGGCCGCAGCCACGCTCGACGGCAACAAGGTGATGTCAGCCGATGGCGAACATGTCGGCAAAATCTCCGACATCATGCTCGACGTGCGCGGTGGACGGATTGCCTATGCGGTACTGTCCAGCGGCGGCTTTCTGGGCGTGGGCGACACGCTGCATGCCATTCCGTGGAGCGCGCTCACGCTCGATACGGACGACAAATGCTTTGTGCTCGACGCCCCCGCCGAGCGCATCAAGAACTCGCCTGGATTCGATAAGGACCACTGGCCGTCGATGGCGGATACGCAATGGGGCACGGCCGTGCACGAGTACTACAACCGCTCGCCCTACTGGTCGGCAACACGCGACGCCGTGAGAGAGCAGGACCTCGATTCGAACCTTTGACGAGGCGTCCTGACGCGCCGGCCGATGCCGGCTGGTTGTCCACAGAAACTGGGCACAAGCCTGTGGACAACCTGCGCATGATTCACTCAACTCGTTGAGCGCATTGGCTTTCCCGCGCGCGCTCCCGGCGAGTCGCGGGCGTTACGGCTTCGCGCACATCGCGCGAACCGCGGCCCATTGCTGCGCGCTTAACGCGCTTTCGCCGAGCGGCGAGCCTTGACTGCGCTCTTCGCGCTCGGCTGTCCGTGGATGGTCCAACAGAAATGCGAGCGCCGGCGCTGCCGCCTCGCTTGTCAGCCAATGCGTCCGCCATCGCGAAAAAAACCGCCAGCCCGTCGCTGCGCAAACCGCTCGCTTGCAGATAAGCGACGCCGCCGTTCGCATCGGCGAGGCGCTCCACCTCCCGGCTATACGACAGACCCGCCAGCCGTCCGGCCAGCGACGACATATCTGCGAACCCGGCATTGATGCCGAGCGTCGCACTGATCACGCCGATTACCGGCGCCGCGAATCAGCGCGACCAACGGATCGCGTCGCGGCACGACCATCGTTTCACGCCGTTCGTTCGGCGTGTTCGTTGAACACCAGCATCAAGGTCGCGGAGATCCCATCGCGAACGCGCGCGGCGGCGTCGAACTTATAGTCGGTCGAATGGAAATTTGCCCGTTCGTTCGGAAAGAACAGCCACGTGCAGCGCTTCGGCGCTGCGGCGCTACCAAAAAAACCAGGATGTTGTAACCGTGTAGCGATAACGAGCCTCTTCACGTTCTCATTCCAAAGTCGGATGCTGCCGCTCTCTGAAACGGTGACCGGCGAGTCGTCCGGCCGCTCGCCACAGTAAAGCTATCATTTGGGTTACAAACCACTAGTATTCTTTCACGCGTTGCCGCGCGGACGGAAACCGAACAGGAACCGCTAGGCGCACAACCCGAAGGCTCACCCGTGTTCGGGAATGATGGCCGCTATGCGTTGATCGCAGTTCGCTGCCGACCTGATGAAATTCGCCCGGGACACCGCCCGCTCGTCATCGTTCTATATAAGCGAAGCACATTTCATGTCTGGGACACGGATGTGCAGAGACATCCCTTCACTATCGACGGCGATCGATTGATCTGTCTCCCTCCGGGCAGCTTCGGTTATGGAGCGGCCAGGAAATCGGTTGGCACCGGCACCGGCGCGGTCGTCCTGGCTCATCGTCGCGAACATCGCGAGCACATGAATCGCGGTTAATCTTAGGAGGCCATATGTCTCACCTGCTAAAAAGATTCCTTTTTCTTTTTGCTCTCGTCAGTGTGCTCGTTGGCTTTGCGACCGCGGTGTCCGCGCAGGGGGATATACGCGCGTCGATCGAAGCCAGCAATAAACGATGGGAAAAGGCTGTCAGCCGTGGCGACGCGGCGGGCATCGCTTCACTCTATACCGGAACGGCGAAACTTTTCCCGCCGAACAGTAAAGTCGTGAGTGGGCAGAAAGCGATCACCGAGTATTGGAAAGGGGCAATCGATTCAGGGTTCAAAGCGATAAAACTGACTTCGCTGGAAGTAGAGGCGCATGGCGACACCGCCTATGAGGTGGGCAGGTACACGGTCCCGGGAGAAGGCGGCAAGGTATTGGACGCCGGCGATTATGTCATTTTATGGAAGAGGAACGATGGTCATTGGAAAATGCATCGCGATATCTGGACCACCAACACACCTGCGCCCCAACAATAGGAAGAACATCGGTCCGGCTCACTTCAGAGACTCGCTAGCTACGCGAAACGGGCCCAGTTGCATTGCGAAGCGCCGTGCACATTCCAGCCCAAACGCCGTCGGCGCGACGCCGCGATCGTGCTGTACATCGAAGCCCATGCGCCACGCGGCGATCCGCTTGCCGTAGCACGTGAGGGCGTCGAGCGACTGCATCACAAAGACGATAGCCGGCAACGTTTGGGCATAAAGCATTTCGGCTTCCTGATCGCGTCCGCTGGCGAACGCCCGGTGTATCGCGACCTGCCGGTCGAACGTGTCGGGCGCAACGATCAGTCCCGCGCATCCGGCGCGCAGGTTGTCGACCAGTTCTTGCCCTCCCCTGCCATTGAAGACCGGCAACGTATGACCGAGCGCGCGCAGCCGGTCGACCGTGTGCCGAATCGTCGTCGCCGGTCCCTCGCCTTTCAGCAGGCGGAAGTTTGAGCATTGACTCGCAAGCGTCACGATCGATTCCGCTGACAGGCCGACACCGAGATATTCCGGCGCATTCTGAATGCCCGCCGGGGTGCCTGTGCGCTGCATCACTTCGGCAAAGAAGTCGAAATAGAACGATTCCGGTTTGTCTCGCATCGACGGAGGCTGAAGGATCAGCCACGAAGCACCGCGCTGAACAGCGTAGTTAGCCAGCGCGACTTGCGCATCCACCGTGTCACCCGTGATCGTGACGACGAGCGGTACGCGTGCCGCTATGTCTTCGCTGGCCCAGTCGATCAGGCGATGTTTCTCATCGAGCGACAGCCGGTTTACCTCTGTCGCGAGACCGAGTATGACGACGCTCCGCGCGCCCGCCGCGATCGTCGCGTTGATCTGGATTCGTTGTGCTTCGCGATCCAACTGGTTGCGCGAGTCGAAGAAGGCATAGAGAACGGGCCAGATTCCGCTCGGTGAAGAAGGGGTGTCAGGTGTCATGGATGTCATCCGCCGCCAGCTCCGGATCAGTGCGAATCGCGCGGCACCGGCGCGCCGCTCGATCCGACCAGGAAGTCGAGATCCGCACCCTGATCCGCTTGCAGCACGTGTTCGACGTACAGCTTGTAGTAACCCCGCGTGGGCGGCGCCGGCGGCTGCCAGGCCGCGCGGCGACGCGCGAGTTCTTCGTCGGTGACGTCCAGATGCAGACGGCGTGCGGCGACGTCGAGTTCGATCATGTCGCCGGTCTGCACGAACGCGAGCGGCCCGCCTGCGGCCGCTTCCGGCGATACATGCAGTACCACCGAGCCATAGGCCGTGCCGCTCATGCGGCCATCCGAAATGCGCACCATATCCGTAATGCCTTTTTGCAGCACCTTCCGCGGCAGCGGCATGTTGCCGACTTCCGCAAAGCCCGGATATCCCTTCGGCCCCGCGCCTTTGAGCACCATGACGCAGTGCTCGTCGATATCGAGCGATTCGTCGTCGATCTTCGCGTGCAATTCCTCGATGTTCTCGAACACCACGGCGCGGCCGCGATGCTTCAGCAGGTGCGGTGTCGCCGCCGACGGCTTGATCACCGCGCCGTTCGGCGCGAGATTGCCCTTGAGAACCGCGATGCCTGCCTTTGGTTTGAACGGTTCGGCGAACGTCGTGACGACCTTCTCATCGTAATTCGGCGCATTGCACACGTTGTCCCAGATCGTCTTGCCGTTCACTGTCAGGGCTTCGCGATGCAGCAGGCCCTGCTCGCCGAGTTGCCTGAGCACCGCCGGCAGACCGCCCGCGTAATAGAAATCTTCCATCAGGTATTCGCCCGACGGTTGCAGATTCACGAGACACGGCACATCCGATCCAAGCTCCCAGTCTTCCAGCGAAAGCTCCACGCCGATGCGCCTCGCCAATGCGATCAGATGCACGACCGCGTTGGTCGAGCCGCCGATCGCCGCATTCGTGCGGATCGCGTTTTCGAAGGCCTGACGCGTGAGGATCCTGTCCATCGTCAGGTCCTCGCGAACCATATCGACGATGCGCCGCCCGGCCAGATGCGCAAGCACCTGGCGGCGCGCATCGACTGCCGGAATCGCCGCGTTGTGCGGCAAACCCATGCCGAGCGATTCGACCATCGACGCCATCGTCGACGCCGTGCCCATCGTCATGCAATGGCCGCGCGAGCGGTTCATGCACGACTCGGCTTCGGTGAATTCTTCCTGCGTCATCGTGCCGGCGCGCACTTCCTCGGACATCTGCCATACACCGGTCCCTGAACCAATGTTCTTGCCGCGGAACCGGCCATTGAGCATCGGGCCACCCGACACCGCCAGCGCGGGCAGATTGCATGACGCCGCGCCCATCAGTAGCGCCGGCGTGGTCTTGTCGCAGCCGACCAGCAGGATCACGCCGTCCATCGGATTGCCGCGAATCGACTCCTCGACATCCATGGAGGCGAGGTTGCGAAACAGCATCGCGGTAGGACGCAGATTCGATTCGCCGAGCGACATCACCGGAAATTCGAGCGGCAGGCCGCCCGCTTCGTGCACGCCTTTTTTCACATACTCCGCGAGCTCGCGAAAGTGCGCATTGCAAGGCGTCAGCTCCGACCACGTATTGCAGATACCGATTACAGGGCGTCCGTCGAATTCGTCGTGCGGGATGCCCTGGTTCTTCATCCATGAGCGGTGAATGAAACTGTCCTTGTCGTTTCTGCCGAACCAGCTTTGCGAGCGGAGTTTGCGCATGTCGTCTCCCTATGTGTCGGTTGGGTACCGTTTGGTGTCCAGCTAATCGATTATTCTTTTGGGGGCGATGCGCCCTCGCGCCTCGTTGCGCCAAGGCCGCTCCGTGAAATGGCTGCGAAATTAGACGTACATATTAAGGCCAAGGAGCTGGATTTGTCTGCGAGTTGCAGCAACCCCGGGCGGATCCGGCCACGCGACGGGCGTCCGTTGTCGAAGCCGTTTGAAAAACGTGTAACCTTCCTGGCGATGTACCCGCTCCAGAGTTGGGTCGGAATAAGTAGAACGATCTCTTATGGGAGAGTCCGATGACGATAGTACGATCAGTCGCTGTCGTGATTGCCTGCGTATTCGGCGCAGCCACGATTGCATATGCGCAGAGCACCACGGCGCTGCTGTGCCAGGGGTCCGGATCGGTGCTTGAATCGCAAGTGTCGAACGGCATGGAATACGAGAACAAGACACACAGCTATAGCAAGAGCACGAATAGCTCGACCACGGGGCGCCGGCCTTTCAATGGTGCCGTGAACGTCGAAATCGCGGGCAATAGCGTGAGGATGCGGTTGCCACACGAGATCATGCCGGGCATCAACAGCGCGCATGACGGATGGTTCACGCTCAATGACGTGTTTGTCGGGGAGAAGGAGATCACCGGGACGCTCAAACTGAATACGCTCAACCGCGCTAAAGTCCGGATTGATCGAATGACGGGGCAACTGACCCTCGCCAGCGGGTTCGAGGATTTTGATGGCGCCTGCAATAAGGTCGATACGAACTCAGGGCCAAAGTTCTAGTTCGTTGTACCGGGCAAAGCGCCTGCCCGACGCGACTGGCCCGAAGTGACTGGCGCGTCCGTGGTGTAGCCGGACGGCGCTGTGGCGAAGCTCACGTACCGCAACGCGCTCGTCATCGGGCGAACACGACAACAGGTGGCAACGTCCTCATCTGCACCCGTGACTGTTCGCCGTCCGGTAGCAGTTGGTCCCGCCCGGGCCGTGAACGACACCTTTGCCGTTCTTCGTCGTCGCCTCGCCTCCCCGGCTGGTCTGCGTCGTCCGCGCACCGTTCTGATTGGTCTGGGACGTCCACGCCCGGCCCGTATTCCGGTTATAACCGCCGGCCGTCTGTCCGTTGCCGCAGACCGTTTCGCCACGCGCGTTCTTCGCGCATTCCGCAAACGCGTTCGCCGATAGCATCATCCACACCACTATTATCAGAGTCTTCATGAATACTCTCCTCGTGAGGCTGCGGCAGTGGATGCATTCCTGGAGTCAATCGAATTCCGTCCGGAGTGATGGCCAGCATCGCAACTTGGCTGCACTGGATATCAGTGTAGGTCGTTCAGGGGCATTTTCCTCCCCAGTTCGCACGACTGCGTTGCCGGTGAGACGCTCAAGCGGCCGATGAAAGACCATTCGCACTCGCGATAGGCACCGACGACGCCGATAGCAAACCCGGAATCATTCGTCACCTGTCCGGAACACCCGCTTGCTCCGGAACACCCGCTTGCGACTCGCGTTTGCCACTTTGTCACGAAGACGATACATGTTGCGCATTGCCATGCATGCCCGAGCGCGTCGGATCGAATGGCATCGTCCTTGCATGCCGCGAATTCTCAGTGTCCAACTATGGAGGGGTCGACAATGAATCTCGATTTGACGTTCCGCGTGGGTGAAGCCACGGTGTTCGCCGCACCCGGACAGGTAACCGACGCGATGCCCGAAATCCTGATAGGCCGTGTCGACGGACCCGCCGGTCACGCGTTCGCCAACATGATGGCGCAGAGCAAGGGGCACACAGCCATGTTCGCGATTCGCGCCTGCAATCAGATGGTGCGACCCGCCACGATAATGGTCCCCAAGGTGACGCTCAGGGATATGACCACCATCGAGCTATTCGGCGGCGTCGTGCAGTCGGCGACGGCGGATGCCATAGTCGATTGCCTGATCGAGGGCATCTTGCCGAAAGATCTGGCCAACGAGCTATGCATCATCAGTCTCGTGTGGATCGACCCACGCTGCGCCACAGCGACGAACCTCGACAAGAAGGACATGTACCGCACCAACTACGAGGCAACCCAACTCGCCATTCATCGGGCGATGAACAATGAGCCGAGCGTCGACACGCTTATCGCCAATCGGCATACGATCAAGCACGATATGGATGACTGGAGTTGAAGCGGGCCTTGCAGAGCTATAAGCGAGGAGGCTAGGCGAATGCCGGACGCAGCGATGCCGTCAAGGCTGGAAGACAGATTATTCAGGCTCGGGCTCCTGGATGGCCGTAGCGGCGTCTGCCAACTTGTTCGCATCGCTGCATTTCTACAGTTGGAAATATATACCCGTCACGTTTCCCAGCGGCCCGGTGCCAGGGTATGTCTATGTCGTAGAGCAAGCGCGCAGAGCCAGAGCATTCGTGATTGTGGCCACTATCCACTCGTTGCGAAATGCTATTTCTGTTGCGCTTCTCTTTACACTATAAAAATCGACCGGGCGATCTCCACGTGCACCCACGCGACAGCGGATTCAAAAACGACGGACTATATGGTCAATCTTCTGTTCTGCTTATTCAGACTACTTTTTCCGACCTTCGTATTCGCCAGCATTGGCTGGTTGTCGTTGAAGTTGCTCACATTCGGACGGTACCCAAAATTCCCCTGGGGACTACGAAATATGGATGACCTCGACGCCCTCTCTTTCCTGGGTGCTGCCGAAACGATCTTATTACTGTGTGCGATTGCCTGGTTTCATCGACCGGTTTGAAGAGCGATCACGTCATGCGGCCGGAATGCGACAGAGGCACGGCAAGGATACGGAAACGGTCCCCTCTTATCTGCCTGGACTTAAAAGCGCTTCTCAGGATGCATGCTCCGGTTTCGGAAATGCATTCTGGCAGCTCCCATGCGCGACGGGAAAGGCGGTTGCATCGGGTTGAGATGCGAACCTCCCCGAAGGCCTGCCAACCGGACCCAGCGACGCCCGCCTGCTGCGCGGCTTACTGAGCGGTCTGCTGACGTTGATACTCGTTGTGCTTCATTTGCAGGTAGTCGGCGCGGCTGACCTCATGCAATTGCCGCGAATACTGCTCGGTCGCATCGAACCAGGCCGTGAGGCATTTGTCGAGGCGGGCGTTGGGCGGGCTGGATAGCGCACCCAGATAGGTATCGATGGCGAGGTAATAGCGCATGGTATTGCGCTCCACCAGACCGCGCACACCGCCGACGTAGTGCGTCTCTCCCGTCGAAGGATCGGTCGCGGAGGAAAAGCCAACCTTGTCGCTGCCGATCGTCGCCAGATAGGTTTTCATTGCAAGCCGTCCCGCCGTGCCGTACCCGTAGGCGTAAGTCAGATGGATAAAAGTGCGGTTGTCGCCCACGGGTATCGCCTCCAGCACGATACGGTAGTCTTTCGTGCTCAACGGACCCGTGGCGGCGGAAAGCTCTACGCGAAAATAATCCGGGCTGCTCACTGCCGGGCGATAGTTGAATTGCACCCGGTAGGACGAGGAAAGCGATTCCTCGGTTTTTTTGCCGATGTTCACCGCGAGGACCGTACCGCTCTCGCTCGTCGACGCATGGCAGTACTTGGTGTTCAGGTGCAGGATCAGCACGTCGCACCAGTTGGTCGGGCCCTGAGCCGGGTCGTTGAGCGTGCCTTTGACGACCGCGAACGGATAGTCGACCACACCGTAAATATCGCCCTTGAGTGCCGAGGGCAACTCCTGCGATTCGAGGTACAGCGGTCGCTGGAACTGGTTGCGCGCGAGTTGCTGGGACAGACTCTGGTATCTGTCGCGCAGGCTTGCCGCGTTGTCGGCCGCTTGCGCGAAGGCGCTCTGGCACTGGCTGCAGAACACCGCCAGTATTGCGGCCATCAGCCACTGTCGCACGTTACGGTTGCCTGCTGGGAATCTGACAAGCCTGCCCATGGACGTTCTCCTACGATTGGCTCAGGTTGCGGGCGCCGTGCCTGGATCGGACCGCGGTGCGCCGGCCGCCCTCGCATTCTTGCAGGCGGCGGCGTGGTTCGTAAATCCCTGTTCCGCGCGCCCGAGGCAGTGCGCGTCGCGCTGCTGGGCCCCAGGCAGCCCGACTGGGGCGTTCACGCGCTGGGAAAGCAAAGCCGATCCCGTGGCGATGTCGTGTCGAGCGCGTGATCGCGGCGGGCGATGGATTGGGCCGGCACGAAAACGTTCGACGAGAACGCGCACTACCCAGGCGTTTTCTATTCTCAAGCCTTGCCCCCTTATTCAAGCATGCCAGATGGCCAGTTCAACTTGACCATGGCAATGGGGAAGCGGTTGCGATAATCTCCAGCGTGCTCGTCAGATCGACCGTCACTGCCGACCCAGTTCCGCAAACATAACCAGGGGTTCGTTTCACGATGCCTGACCAAAGCGGTAGTCAACCTGTCGCAATGCCCGACCGAACCGGTAGTCCGTCTGCATTGCGTCAAGTCGCGGCGTCGAGGTTTTTTCTCGGCGCAACGATTGCGATGTTTCTATCGGGTCTCGGCACGTCAGCGGCTGCACCACAAATCGTTCTGTTCCTGGTGAAAGAACTCGGCGCCTCGCTGCCGTTGGCGGGATTCTATTATTTGACGAGCCTTGCCGCTCCAGTGGCGGGGTATTTCGTCGGCCGCTATTCCGATCGCACGGGGAATCGCCTCGGTCTTTTTCGCATGTGTGCCGTGGCGGGCTTTGTCGGTTGGGCGGGGCTGGCCCTCTCCACTTCGATCTGGATGCCCTTCATTATCGCTGTCGCTTTGCTGGCCGTTTCCGGTGCGACCGCCTCGCAGATTTTTGCGGCTGTCCATGATGAACTCAGCGAAAAGCCCGGCGAAGCCAATGAAAGCGTTGTTGCCGTCATCCGTATGGCGCTGACAGGCGGGTGGATCGTCGGGCCGGTGCTGGGAGCGTGGGTGGCAGCTGCCTATGGCCTGCGCCCCATGCTTTGGATGACCGCCATCTGCATGCTTCTACAGATCGCACCTCTCGGAACGCTAAACGCAACCGTCAAGCTCAAGCCGGAATCCGCGAGTGAGCCCGCACGTCACGCGAACCTGCGCGCCATGATTCCACTGCTGACATTCACGGGACTCTTCGTCCTGGTCTACGCCGGAGAGCCGGTGAAGTACGGCTACCTGCTGATGTACATGGAAGAACGGCTCAAGCTAAGTCCGGCTGTACGGGGAGCAGTCATCGGCATACAGCCATTCATCGAGCTACTCATCATGCCCTTTAGCATCGGGTTGGGCCGCAAGCTCGGGAACGTGTGGTTGATGTGTATCGCGGCCGCGATGGGGCTATTTGCCAATCTGTGTTTTGCGCTGTGGTGGTCCGCAGCAGGAGTGTTCGCTGGACAGATCCTGATGGGTGGTGTGTGGGGCATATTTATGGTTTTAGGCATCATCGTTGCCCAACGCCTGCTTCCCAATGCGGTAGCAACGGCGTCAGCAATCTTCATGAGCTCGACGGCGCTCGCCTCGGCGTTAGGAGGCGTTATGGGCGGTTTCGGAGTCGCATGGCTGGGTCTGCCCAATGTCTTCCTGCTGCCAGCGTTCTTCGGGGCCATTGCTATTATCGGACTGGCATTGATGGCGCGCAGCGAAAGCTTCAAGCTGTGTTGATCGGAGCAGTTGCTTCGCGCTTTCAACAGGTTCAGTGCGGCCTATAGGAAGGCAGCCAAAGTTTCTTGCCGACGTTCATTCAAAGAGAAAGACGCTATTGAATGGAAGATCGTGTTGCCTTGCGCAGAGTCTCGTTAGCTATGCGCAATTCGCCGTTCTCACGCTCAAGCTCCTTGCGCCTGGCAGTTCAGACGTGGTTGCGCCTGCTGGAACATCATCTGGATTGCGCCCCCCGGACTTCTTCCGAACATCGCGTCCCGGTTGGCTGCCTCACCTTGCTTTCGTTTTCCATACTCCAAATCTCCGGCTACGGCCGTGATCGCAAGTCCCCTGCATTCCCGGCGCTTCACCACCATCAAGAACTCGATTTAGCCTGCCCTCAACCGGTAGGGCCCGCAGTCTTTTGGCGCCCTTTCGTCGAGTGCTTCCAGGCAGTTTCACTGATGAAATTGGCTTAAGACGACAGCATTCTTTTTTATCAGTAGAATGCTGCAAACGCAACGGTCCGCAGTGTTCCGAAACCGGCCTTCAGGCTAACGAATCCCGTTAAAAACGTGATGCTATTAGCACACGTGCTGTCTCGACGTGACGCGGATAAGCCAAATGCATAACTTGTCCGGCCGATGCATGTTGGATGAAAGTGAGTGGACGCCGCCCGGGAAGAACGGGGTGCTGTGGCGACAACTGAATACCGACGGCGATGCTTCGTCACCTGGACCCAGGAAGCCATCGGCGCTGAACTGGCCGACCTGCTGGCCTGGGTATGGCACCGAATTTCAAACCGCTTCTCGTGAGTACTTACCTGGCCGCAATACTGTGTATTCCAAAACGCAAATCGATCCGGTAGTGAGCTTCCGCAACTCGCAGGGCGAGCAGGCGCGGGGCACGATCATCAATCTCCAGCGAAAGTCCCTGGTGATGGAGGTCTATAACCCGTACTCGATTGTCCAGGTCAGCGAGGTACTGAGCGACCTGTCGGTCAAGATGGGTGTGGAACACGCCTATTCGGGCAAGGCGGTCGTCATCAGCATGGTCAACACCGGCCTGACCGCCATCGTCTCGGTGACGCTGATCGCCGAGTGGCGGGAACTGAGTGGCGGCGCGCTGGAATCACGCACGGTGGGAGAAGAAGCCCGCCGCTTCGTGCAGGACTGGGCCGAGCGCTTCAAGATCCGCCGTGACTACCAGATCGCGGTCAACCAGATCCGGGCCTTTCTCTCGGACATGTCGCGCTGGGTCGAGCAGGCGGACCTGGCCGACACCATGCCGAAGGAAGGCAAAAGCCTGCGCGAGGACTTCTTCCTCGAACTGGCGTCGCCCCTGATGGAAAGGACCAAGCTCTACTTCGACGAGTTCGAAGGCGAGGCGCGCCTCGTCGACGAAGAACTGGCGCCGGCACATCGCGCCTTTGCGCAGGCCGCGCTACATCCCCTGCTGCTGCGCTCGCCCTTCGTCTTCCGCACCTTCACGAAGCCGCTGGGCTATGCCGGCGACTACCAGATGGTCAATCAGATGCTCGACGATCCCCGCCAGGGCCCGAGCACGTATTTCCAGATCGTCAACGCGGCCTTCCTGCAGACGGCCGTGGCACGCGCGCACCGCAATCGCGTCGAGCTGCTGGTGGACTACCTGACCCGACTCGCCAATGAAGCGCGCGCCGCGCGGCGGCCGTTCCGGGTGCTGAATGTGGGCTGCGGCCCCGCTCAGGAAATCCAGCGCTTCATGCATGAATACGACGAGCCGGAGTGGCTGACGTTCGAACTGCTCGACTTCAGCCAGGAGACACTCGACTGGACGCGCGAGCGCCTCGCGTCCATCGCACAGAAAACGGCCAGGCGCATGACCATCAGCTACACGCATGAGTCGGTTCACAACCTGCTCAAGCGCCGGATGGATGCGGACGCATCGGACGTCCGCGAGTTCGACGCGGTCTATTGCGCCGGCCTGTTCGACTACCTATCGGACAAGGTCTGTGCCCGGCTGAACCAGCATTTCGCCAGCCGCACCCGACGCGGCGGCCGCCTGCTGGTCACCAACGTCCACGCCGACAACCCGGAGCGCTTCAGCATGGAGCACGTGCTGGAGTGGTACCTGATCTATCGCAACGAGGCACAGATGGCCGAAATCATGCCGGAGAACTGCGGCGAGCCGCGGCTGTACACGGACTCGACCGGGGTCAATGTGTTTGCCGAGGTGGTGATCGGCCAGCAACAAGCAGCCTGAGATGACAGCGTCTCTGGCTGGGCTCCATTCGAACTATCGCGAGGAGTTGCGCGACTTCCGGTTGCTGTGCAGCAAGGCTGGCGGCCTGACCGTGATCGTGCTGGTGCTGATGGGCGTGGCGCTGGACTATGTCGTGTATCCGGATGAGCAGAAGCGCTTTGCCATCGTTCGGGTGCTGACCAGCGCGGCCATCGGCCTGGCATTGCTCTCGCTCTACACGGAAATGGGCAAACGCCAGGTGCAGGTCATCACCTTCATCTGGCTGCTGCTGCCGCAGGCAATGATCTCGTGGATGATTTATGTCACGCAGGGCGAGGCGTCGCTGTTCTATGCCGGGCTTATGCTGACGATCTTTGCCGTCGGGATCCTGTTCCCCTCGGGCTACTGGCAGACGCTGGCATTCGGCCTGGCCACGGTCGCGCTCTACTACGTCGCCTGCGCCGCACATCCGGACGGCATACAGGACCCAAGCAAGTTTCAGTTCCAGCTAATCCTGATCTTCTTCTGCGCGTTGGCCAGCTCCATTTACACCTTCTTCAACGAGAAGGGCCGCTTCCAGCTTTTCCGGCTGAAGGACGAGCTGGCGCAAAAAAACGACCAGCTCGCCCGCACCAACGACAGCCTCGCGCAGATCAAGGGCCAGTTGTTGCAGCAGGAGAAGATGGCTGCAATCGGCACGTTGTCCGCGGGGCTTCTCCACGAAGTCAACAACCCGGTGAACTTCTGCCTGATGGCCATCGAAATAGCTCTCGAGGAACCGCAGGTTAAGGAGAGCCCGTCGCTGCAGGAGTGCCTGACGGATGTCAAGCAGGGCATGCATCGCATCCAGCATATCGTGTCGGACCTGAAGACCTTTGCCTACCGCAAGCCCGGCGCGGTGGCCGACGACGTGCCGTTCCTGTTCGAGAAGGCGCTTGACTCGTCGATCCGGCTGAGCGCGCATGAACTGCGCGGCGTGAAGGTCACGCGCGAGTTGCCCGGCGACACCCTCGTGCTGGGCGATGAAGCCGCCATCATCGGCGTGCTCATCAACCTGTTCTCGAATGCCGCTCTGGCCATGCACAAGGCCGCCACCGTATCGCCGCAGGTCCATGTCACGGCGCAATGGCGCGACGACCGGCTGCACGTGAACGTGCGCGACAACGGCCCGGGGATCGCCCCGGAGAATCTGGCGCGAGTGTTCGAACCATTCTTTACTACCCGCGAAGTCGGCCAGGGGCTCGGCCTTGGCCTGTCCATCAGCTATGCGGTGGTGGAGCGGCACGGCGGCACACTCTTCGCGGAAAGCCAGTTGGGCCAGTGGACCGCTTTCAACTTCGATCTGCCGCGCGTTGAGTGATGTCGAGATGAACGAGACCCAGCAAGCGCGGCGGACCGTCGTCTATGTCGATGATGAAGAGCTGGCCCGCAAGTACTTTGCGCGCTCGGCCGGCCGCGACTATGAGGTGCTGCTCGCCGACGGCGCGGACGAGGCCATGTCGATCCTGCGTCGCGAAGGTGCGCGGGTCGCGGTCCTGGTGACCGACTTCCGCATGCCGGGCCGGCACGGCGGTGACCTGCTGCGGCAGGTCTCGCAGGAGTATCCGCATATCGTGCGGATCCTGGTGACAGCGTACGCGGAGAAGGACGCGCTACTGGATGCGGTCGATTGTGGCGAGGTGTTTCGAATCCTGGAGAAGCCGCTAGGCGTGGCCACGGTCCGCGAGGTGCTGGCTTCAGCGACAACGCCCCCAGTATCGCGCCCGAGGTGATGCGACGCCCGCTGGTCGACCCAGTTATCACGAACGCGAGCGTCAGCGGCTTCGGCATGATTTTCTGCAACCGCGTCACGCAGTTCGTTGGCGGAGTATCAGGATCGCATCCGCGCCCGGCGCCGGCACGACCGTGACGCTGGAATCCCAAATTTGAAGGATCGAATGCACAGGAGTTTCCAATGAGCAATACGATTGCCAACCAGACACCGCCGCCGGCGATTCTGTTCGTCGATGACGAAGCCACCGCGCTCAAATATTTCGAGCGCGCTATCGGCGCGATCGCGCCGGTGGTGACGGGCGCCTCCGTGGAGGACGGCAAGGCAATGCTGGATGCGCACGCCGCCAGCCTGGCCGTGCTGGTGTCCGACCAGCGCATGCCCGGTGAATATGGCAACGAACTTCTGCGCTATGCGCGCGAGCGCTATCCCCACATCGTCCGGATCCTGACGACGGCCTATTCGGAACTTGACCAGACCGTCGAGGCCGTCAATCAAGGCCAGATCCATCGCTATATCAAGAAGCCGTGGGACATCACCGCGCTGCGCATGGAGATGAAGCAGGCGCTGGAGCTGGCGGGACTGCGCAAGGAACGCGACCAGCTCGTGCGCGAGAAACTGGGCGTGCTGCAAACGCAGACCGTGGCCACCCGCATCGGCATCGTGCACACGCTGTGCGCCAGCCTGATCGGCCCGGGCCGCTTCCAGCCGGTGGAAACCTATCTGGCCGGCACCGAACTGGCTGGCACGCGCAACGTGGAGCCAGACTGGCAGCGTATGGACTACGCCGACCTGGTGCGTGCCGAGAGCGAATGCAGCGGCAGCTTCGGCCACGCGGTCAGCACGCGCCTCGCGGAGCTGCGCACGCAGAATGCGGGGCGCAGCGCTGCCGATGCGGTGCAGGTCTTCACTAACGTCCTCGGTGCCGCAGTGCGCGGCGGTGGCGAGGCGTTGATCTGGACTTCGCCGGCCACGCTGAACGAGTTCCTCACCCGGCCGGTAGGTCAGGCCGTATCGGCCGAGCACGCCGCCTGGCTGGCCTGCTTGCTGTGGCTGGAAGAAGCCGGCGGCGCCCTGCAGTTTGTGCGTGAAGGCGATGCCATCGTCTGCCGCGCCGGCACGCGCGCGGCCAGTTTTGCAGCCGACCGCCTGGCCGTCTGGATCGAACGGTTCTCGGAGCGGGCGTTCGATTAGGCGAAGGCGACGATCCACGCCCCAAAGGCGCCGACGAGCGGTGCGCGGCTCGGAAGGCCAGGGGGCGAATGATCGCTGTAAGTGGAGAAAAGACGTCGGGCGCGCCGAGTGTCAGACGGCCGAGAGGGGGCACCCGCAGCCGTGGCAAGTGGTGCCCCGCACGTCATTGACGTGAATGCCGCTTCAACCTGCCTCAGACTCCAAACAACGCTCAAGCGCGAGCCTCATTCTTTGCACGCCGCTTTCGATATCCGCGACACCGGGCGCGGCGAACGAAAGACGCAACGCCGCCACATCTATCTTGTCTTTATAGAACGCAACGCCCGGCACAAACATCACGTTGTGATCGATACAGACACGCAGATAATCGGCGGCATTGCGCTCCGACTTCAACCGCGCCCACACGAACATCCCACCCGCCGGCCGATGAAACGCGATGTGTTGCGCCAATTGCGCGTCGAGCGCATCGCATAGCGCGCGGCACTTCACCGCGTACGCATCGACGATGCGCGGCAAGTGACGCTCCAGCGCCCCGCTCGCGAGATACTCGGCGGCAATCGCCTGGGTCCACGGCGAACTGCACAGGTCGACGGTCTGTTTGGCGACCACGCAGCGGCGCAAAATCTCCGCGTGCGCGACCGTCCAGCCGACCCGCAAACCCGGCGCGACGATCTTCGACAGACTCGAAAAATGCACCACCCAATCGCGCGAACCCGGCACCTGGTCGCTCAACGCGAGCAGCGAAGGCAGCGCCGCGCCGCTAAAGCGCAAGTCGCCATAAGGATCATCCTCGACGATCAGAAAGCGATAACGCGCCGCCAGCTTCAACAACGCCACGCGGCGTTCGAGCGACAACGTCGCGCCGGTCGGATTGGCGAAAGTCGGCACGGTGTACAGCAGCTTCGGCGTAGCGCGCAGCGTGCCGGCTTCGAGCAGCGCGGCGAGCGCGTCGACGTCGAGGCCGTGTTGATCGACGGGCACCGTGACCACATCGGCCTGCTGCAACTTCAGCGCCTGCAAGGTCGCCGGATACGCGGGCTGTTCGACCAGCACCACATCGCCGGGCGCGACCATCACGCGCAGCAGCAGATCGAAGCCCTGTTGCGAACCGGTCGTCACGAGCAGATCCTGCGGTGCGCACGGCGTGCCACGGCGCGTCATCAACTGCGCGAGCTGTTCCTTGAGGACCGCGAGGCCATCGGTCGGACCGTATTGCAGACACAGCGTGGTCTGTTGCGACGCACGCGCGGCGGCGGCGTCGAGCGCTTCACGATCGAACAGATCGCTGGCCGGATAGCCGCCCGCGAACGAGATCATGCCGGGCTGCGCCAGGTACTTGAACAGCTCGCGAATCGGCGAGCCGGTCGGTGCTTCGAATGCGGGAGTGAACGGGAACATGGTGACGGGCCGCTTTATGTCGAGGTATCTGTCGATGAAAGATCGGCGTCGATTGTGGCCATCGTGCGGATGCGCGGCAAACGATATCTACGCACTACCTATTGCGTTTTTCGCATCAACCGCACGCGTGGCTACACCACGTTCTTCTCGACGATCGGGCGGTTGTCCAGCACGCGCGCGAAGCTCAGCGAGCCGAGATCGA
Source organism: Paraburkholderia ginsengisoli NBRC 100965 (assembly GCF_000739735.1). GTDB lineage: Bacteria > Pseudomonadota > Gammaproteobacteria > Burkholderiales > Burkholderiaceae > Paraburkholderia > Paraburkholderia ginsengisoli. Next base: position 20,139 of record NZ_BBJF01000026.1, read on the forward strand.
GCGTCGTATAGCGGCCGTGCAGAATCAGTTCGCTGATGCCGCGGCCAGTGGCCGGGCCCTGCTGTAAGCCGTGTCCGCTGAAGCCGTTCGCGAAGATGCAGTTGTCGACGTCCGGGTGATAACCGATGATCGCGTTCTGATCGAGCACGTTGTATTCGTAGTAGCCGGACCAGCAGTTCTGCACGCGCAGCGCTTCGAATTGCGGCACGCGATGCGCGAGCGTCGGCCAGATAACGTCGTCGAAGAGCGCGTGATCGACTTCGTCGAGCGGCAGGTCGTCGGGATCGCGATCCGCAGCCGGCGACGTGCCGCAAATGTACGCGTTGCCCTCGGGCCGGAAGTACACGCCGCTCGGATCGATCAGCAACGGACAGCGTTCGAGCCGCGCCGGCGAGCTCACGTTGAAAATACTGCGGCGCCGCGCGTGGACCGGCAGATCGATGCCGACCATCTGCGCGACCCGGCGCGACCACGCACCGGCGGCGTTCACCACTACATCGCACGCGTAGGTTTCGCCGTTCGCGGTCTGCACCTGCGTGACGCGGTTGCCGGTGCGCCGGACGGCGGCGACGTCGGCGGCGATATAGCGTGCGCCGAGTGCCTGGGCCTTCTTGCGCAGCGCCTGTACGAGACCGTAGCCATCGAACCAGCCCTCGCCGCTTTCGCCATAGGCGCCCGCGACGAGGTCGTCGGTATTGAGCCAGGGGAAGCGCGCCTGCAATGCACTCGTGTCGAGCAGACTGATATCCGCGCCGAGCTTCTTTTGCAGCGCGTGATTCTCGCGCAACGTGGATTCACCGGCGGGCGTCGCGAGAAACAGGTAGCCGCCTTCGTGCAGATCGATCGACGGACGCGTGCCGTCGACTTCGAGCCGCTCGCCGATCGAACGCAAGAACTCGATGCCGTACAGCGACATCTGAATGGAAAGCGGCGTGGAGAATTGCTGACGGATCGACGCCGCCGACAACGCCGACGACGACCGCGCGTAAGTCGGATCGCGCTCGATCACCGTGACGCTGACTGTCGGATCGGACAGTCGCAAGAAATACGCAATCGAACTGCCGATCACCCCACCGCCGACGATCACGACTTTGGAACTCACGTCTTACTCCACGAGTAGCGTGGCCGCTCTCGAACCCCGGGCGGCGCGAACGGATTGCTGAAGCGTGCTGGTTGACATGCGCGGCAGCGCCGGCCGCCGCGCATGCAATGAACGCGTGCGGCGCGCTCAGCCGCCGCCTTTAGCCGATATTGAAATCGATGCCCTGCGCGAGCGGCAATGCCGACGAGTAGTTGACCGTGTTGGTCGCGCGGCGCATGTAGGCCTTCCACGCGTCCGAGCCCGACTCGCGGCCGCCGCCGGTTTCCTTCTCGCCGCCGAACGCGCCGCCGATTTCCGCGCCGCTCGGTCCGATGTTCACGTTCGCGATGCCGCAGTCGCTGCCCGAGTCGGACAGGAAGCGTTCCGCTTCGCGCAGGTCGGTGGTGAACACGCACGACGACAAACCGTGAACCGCCGCGTTGTTCGCTTCGACTGCATCGGCGAAATCCGTGTAGCGCAGCACGTAGAGAATCGGCGCGAAGGTTTCCTTCAGCACGACCGAAGTTTGCGACGGCATTTCGACGATCGCCGGACGCACGTAGTAGCCGTTTTCATAACCCTTCACGTCGACCCGCTCGCCGCCGAACACCTTGCCGCCTTCGGCCGTCGCCTGCTGCAACGCTTCCTGCATGCGTGCGTAGGATTGCTTGTCGATCAGCGGTCCCATCAGCATGCCCTTTTCGAGCGGGTTGCCGATCGGTACCTTGCTGTACAGCTGCTTCAGACGTTCCATGGTCTTGTCGTACACGCTCTCGTGCACGAACAGACGCCGCAGCGACGTGCAACGCTGACCCGCGGTGCCCACCGCCGAGAACAGGATGCCGCGCATCGCGAGTTCGTGGTCGGCGGTTTGCGTGACGATCCCCGCGTTGTTGCCGCCGAGTTCGAGCAGCGAGCGGCCGAAACGCTTCGCCACTTCCACGCCGACCGTGCGGCCCATTTCCGTGCTGCCCGTCGCGCTGACGATCGACGCGCGCGGGTCGGCCACCAGCTTCGCGCCCACGTCGCGACCGCCGTTGATCAACGCGGTCAGGCCGGCCGGCGCGTCGCCGAATTCCTGCAAGGCTTCGTTAAGAATCTGATTGACCGCGAGCGCGGTCAGCGGCGTCTTTTCCGACGGCTTCCAGATCACCGCGTTGCCGCAGACCAGCGCGAGCGCCGCGTTCCACGACCACACCGCCGCCGGGAAGTTGAACGCCGAGATCACGACGCAGGTGCCCATCGGGTGCCACGTTTCCGCCATCCGATGGCCGGGACGCTCCGACGCAATGGTCAGGCCGTACAGCTGGCGCGACAGACCGACCGCGAAGTCGCAGATGTCGATCATTTCCTGCACTTCGCCCATGCCTTCCTGGAGGATCTTGCCGGTTTCCAGCGTGATGATGCTACCGAGCGCCTGCTTCTTTTCGCGCAGACGGTTGCCGAGCAGCCGCACCAGTTCGCCGCGGCGCGGCGCCGGCACGTTGCGCCATGCGGTGTACGCGTCCTGCGCGCGGGCGAGGGCCGTGTCGACTTCCGCCACCGAGTTGACGGCCACACGGCCGATGAGCTCGCCGGTAATCGGCGAATGAACCGCGAGGTCGCCGGCCTGCGCGGCGTGCGCAATGCCGAGATCGGCGAGGATGGTGGAAGCGTCCATGAAAACCCCTTTAATTTCCGATGCGAAACAAGAGTAAGTTCGGAAACTATACACGCGGGTTTTTATGGCGGCAAGGGCATTTGCCCCAGGCGCCACGCCGGGCACCGCGCGCGGGCTTACTGAATGGGATAGACAGGGCATGAGCCAGGCACGGCGCCGCTCAAGACGCGCAGCTGGCACACATAGGGCTGGGGTTCGCCCGCACAGTCACATCGTTTCTTATTGGAAATACCGCGCCCGGCTTGTCAACGCTTTCGACAACGCGTCGAGTACCTCCATGCAACCCGCCAGGGCGCGTTCAAACCGCCGCTATCAACCTGTCGACCAGCACTCGCGCGAACGGCGGCAAGTCCTTGAGGCTGCGCACGCAGATCTTGAGCTTGCGTTCGGCCCACGGATCATTCAAGCCGACGATGGCGATCTGCATCGTCTTCCGGTGCCGCAGCGCGACCGATTCCGGCACGATGCCGATGCCCACGCCCGCTTCGATCATCCGGCACGCGGCTTCGAAGTTGCCGACCTGGATGCGCAGCTTCAGACGCGCGCCGAGCGCATCGGCGGCACTCGTGATGAACGCGTGGATCGCGCTCGACGTGGGCAGGCTCACGAAGTTCGCGCCGAGCACTTGCGAGAAATCGACCGATGCCAGCTTTGCGAGCGGGTGATCGCATGCTGTGACAAGGACCAGGCGGTCGTCGCGATACGGCAGCATCTCCAGATGTTCCGCATGCACATTGCCCGCGACGATGCCGATATCCGTCGCGCTATCCGCCACACCCTTGACGATTTCGCCGCTCAGCACTTCGCGCAGATCGATGTTGACGTCCGGATGATCGCGCAGAAAATGGCTCAGCACGGCCGGCATGAACTCGCTGATCGCGGTCGTGTTGGCCCAGATGCGCACGTGGCCCTTGATGCCTTCGCCGTACTCCTGCATATCGCCCGCCAGATGCTCGACGCGTTCGAGCACGAGCCGCGCATGATGCACGAACGCTTCGCCGGCGGGCGTCAGCGTCACGCCCTGACTGGTTCGGTACAGCAATTTGAAACCCAGTTGTTCCTCGAGATTCTTGACCCGGTTGCTGGCGGCCGGCGCCGACAGATGCGAGCGCTCCGCCGCGCGCGCGAGATTCTGCGTGTCGGCGATATGGAGGAGCAAGCGCAAATCCACGAAATCGAAATGCATGATGAAAGCCAGTGATGAAGCGCCGCTGGGCGCTCGCAAGACAAACGGCAATCTTAACCGGGCGCGAAGCACACGTTCGAAAAAACCGAATTCCCTGCACCGGCGCTCTCTGTCAGAGTGAGGCGGTTCGCGCTTGCTGTCGATGCAGGCGTTTTATTTTGGGGAGAGCGTGTTGAAGATTCTGGTGCCGGTCAAACGAGTGGTCGATTACAACGTGAAGGTCCGCGTGAAGTCGGATGGCACGGGCGTCGATATCGCGAACGTGAAGATGTCGATGAATCCGTTCGATGAGATTGCGGTGGAAGAAGCCGTGAGGTTGAAGGAAGCCGGGCTGGCTAGCGAAGTCGTGGCGGTGTCATGCGGTGTTGCGCAAGCGCAGGAAACCCTGCGGACCGCGCTCGCGATCGGCGCGGATCGGGCTTTGTTGATCGAGTCGAATGAAGAGTTGCAGCCGCTCGCGGTGGCGAAGCTGCTGAAGGCGCTGGTCGACAAGGAGCAACCGTCGCTCGTCATTCTCGGCAAGCAGGCCATTGACGACGATTCGAATCAGACCGGCCAGATGCTTGCTGCGTTGGCTAATCTGCCGCAAGCGACGTTTGCGTCGAAGGTTGTCGTGGCCGATGGCAACGCAACCGTGTCGCGCGAAGTGGATGGCGGCGCCGAAACGCTGTCGCTGACGCTGCCGGCCGTGATCACCACCGACCTTCGCCTGAACGAGCCGCGCTACGTGACGCTGCCCAACATCATGAAGGCGAAGAAGAAGCCGCTGGAAGTGATCAAGCCGGAAGACCTCGGCGTGGACGTCACGCCGCGCCTGAAGACGCTGAAAGTCGCCGAGCCGCCGAAGCGCTCCGCCGGTGTGAAGGTGCCGGACGTGAAGACGCTGGTCGAGAAGCTGAAGACTGAAGCCAAGGTGCTTTGAGTAGAACACGGAGACGACGAAATGACGAATCTGGTAATTGCAGAACTCGACGCCCCGAAGGAAGCCCCCGCGGGGGGCAACGCGTCGATCAAGGCCGCGACGCTGAACACGATCGCGGCGGCGCAGAAGATTGGCGGCGATATTCACGTGCTGGTCGCGGGTCACAACGTGCAGGCTGCGGCTGATGCCGCGGCGAAGATCGCAGGCGTTAGCAAGGTGCTGCTGGCCGACGCGCCGCAACTCGAAGCGGGCCTCGCGGAGAACGTCGAAGCGACGGTGCTGAACATCGCGAAGGACTACTCGCACATCCTGGCGCCGGCGACCGCCTACGGCAAGAACATCACGCCGCGTATCGCAGCGAAGCTCGACGTCGCGCAGATCAGCGACATCACCGCCGTGGATTCGGCCGACACGTTCGAACGTCCGATCTACGCGGGCAATGCGATCGCAACGGTGCAAGCTCAAGATCCGATCAAGGTCATCACGGTGCGTTCGACCGGCTTCGATGCAGTGGCAGCCGAAGGCGGCAACGCGACGGTGGAAAAAATCTCAGCCGCCGCAGACTCGGGCATCTCGCAGTTCGTTAGCCGTGAAGTGACGAAGCTGGACCGTCCGGAACTGACGTCGGCGAAGATCATCGTCTCGGGTGGCCGCGGTCTGGGCAACGGCGAGAACTACACGAAGGTTCTGGAACCGCTCGCCGACAAGCTGAACGCGGCGCTCGGCGCATCGCGTGCGGCCGTCGACGCGGGCTTCGTGCCGAACGATTATCAGGTCGGCCAGACCGGCAAGATCGTCGCGCCGCAACTGTACGTGGCCGTCGGCATCTCGGGTGCGATCCAGCATCTGGCCGGGATGAAGGACTCGAAGGTGATCGTCGCGATCAACAAGGACCCGGAAGCGCCGATTTTCAGCGTCGCCGATTACGGTCTCGTGGGCGATCTGTTCACCGTCGTGCCGGAACTAACGGCCGAAGTCGACTGATGCAAGCGACAGGCGCGGCGTGTTCATCGTCGCGCCTGGTCGATGAATCGTTGGGCTTACGCCCATCTCAGTTCGAAAGCCCATGCGATAGATGCTGCGATTACCGGTAACGGTTGAATCGCTTACCTCGCATAGCCATGCGTCGTGCTCGATTCACGGCGCGGGTCCGCTGCACTGTCCACTACGCAAGCGCGCACTCCCCGCGCAGACACCCCCTCTCAGCCGCGTTGAGCAACTCAACGACAGCCCACCCTCGACACGCCAACCCAGTCTCGCGTACTCAAATCCCGACCATCGGGCACATCCCTTGCTCTATCAGTCGGCTCGACCGGACAAGACGAGCACGACCGTCCGGTTTGCAATCTCTGTCGACGCTAACGCGATGCGCTCGCGACGACCGCACCCCAACCCAATTTTTCAGGCATAAGCATCATGAGTCGCGTTTTACTCGTGGACGATCAACCCGAGGCATTGTCCGCGTTACGTGCCGTACTGGTCGGCCGTGGCTACACAGTGGCCACGGCGGCGGACGGCGTCGAAGCATTCGAACGATTGCAGCGCACGCGCGTCAGCGCTGTCGTGTGTGACTGGCGCATGCCTAACATGGATGGCGCCGAGCTGATCGAATCGATGCAGGCCACGAGCGGACTCGCGTCGGTCCCCGTCATCCTGACGAGCGGCAGCGGCGAAGCACCCTCGTTGCCGATGAAGGGCTTTCTTCGCAAGCCGTTTGCGCTGGATAAGCTGTTGTCGCTGCTCGCCGAGTGCGAAAACAGTGCGGCAACTCCAAGCATTTGCTGAACAGACAGCCTTGCCGCTCGCGCACGACAACGGGGCAAGCAGTCGAGACAACGGGCACGCGTGCGCGATAGCGAGGCATGGCTTTGCGCGGCGCTCGCGTCGAATCGCGCTCCTGCCTGCGTCTTCCTCCTCAGAGAAAGACGCTCGCCGTTGACGGCTCGGCTCGGCCCGATCAACAGGCCGTCTTCAGGCATTCGCGCATTTCCCTCGCACCGCTACGCCGATTTCTCGATCAACTCGCCACGCGGCGTCAAATCGGCATCGGGAGAGATATCCTCCAGCGTCTGCTGACTGGTCTCGATCCGCAGCGCCAGAATCGCGACGCTGAGCAGAAGCAACACGCCGCCGACCATCGTCAGCACGCCGGTCACACCGAATCGCGTGTACAGCAGCAATGCGACGTAAGGCGTGGACATCGACGCCGCGCGTCCGCACGTTCCCGCGACACCGGTTCCGCGCAACCGATGCGCGGTCGGGAACAGCTCCGGGATATAACCGAACAGTCCGAGCGTGCAGACCGTATAGATCGCCGTCACCAACGCGAAGCCCACCACCGAGATCGCCGCCGGCGAGCGCATCTGCACGTACACGAAGCCGAGCAGAATCGTCACGAGCGAGAACAGCACGATGCCATTGCGACGCCCGAGCCGGTCGGTCACGAGATAACCGACCACCGCGCCGGCCGGCGCACCGAACGACATCAGCAGCACGAATCCGAGCGACTGCACGATCGTCAGCCCTTCCTTCACGAAGAACGTCGGCAGCCACGCGACGAATCCATACAGCGACATGTTGATCGCCATGCAGGTCAACGCCGCCACCAGCGTGCGGCCAATCATCCCGCGCGCGAACAGCGCCGAGAACGGCGCGGCCGGCACCTCGTGACTGACCACGCGTGCGACTGGCGGCAACTTGCCGACGCGCGCTTCGACTTGCCGCTCGATCGCCGACACCGTGGCCTCGGCTTCGTCGAGCCGCCCGACCGTTTCGAGCCAGCGCGGCGACTCCGGCATCCGATGCCGCAGAAACCAGACGATCAACGCACCGAGCCCCGCAATCGCGAACATGTAGCGCCAGCCGAGATGCGGAATCACCCAGTACCCGATCGCGGTCGCGCCGAGCAAACCGGAGTTGATGATCAGCGCGAGCAGCGCGGTCCAGCGTCCGCGTGTGGCGGGCGGCACGAATTCGCACAGCGTGCCCGCCGCCACCACGAGTTCGGCGCCCAGCCCCACGCCCATGATGAAGCGCAGCAGGATCAGCCAGTAGATGTTCGGCGCAAAGCACGCGGCAAGAGACGCGACGCCGAAGATCGCGAGGTTCGCCTGATACGAATAGCGCCTGCCGAAGCGGTCGCCGAGATAGCCCGACAGACCGGCGCCGATCATCATGCCCATGAAGGTCGCGGAAATGAAGAACGAGCCGAGCCGCAAATCGGTGAAGCCGCTCTTGACCATCGCCGCGAGCGCGCCGTTGGCCAGATAGATATCGAATGCGTCGAGGAAAGCGCCCGCGCCGATCAGGCCGAGAATGTTCCAATGGAAACGGGTGATAGGCAGGCGGTCGAGCCGCGCGCCGGAATTGACTGTGACGGTTGCCAAACTTTGTCTCCTTCCTGAAAGGCCGCACGCGGTGGTCCGCTTGCGCAAAACAGTGTCGCGTGGCCGCTTTTTTGTATGCGACGGCTCTGCCGCAGGGTCCCGGATCACACGGGTCAATGTCGCCGTGTCGTGTAGCGCTAAGAGTGCGACAGCCGGCGCGGAGAGGGAATTGGCATTATTGGAAGCCGATGTTTTGTTGCGGTTAACGGCGACGCGGCCAAGCACGACGCCGACCACGCACGGCCAATGCAAAACGGCGCAGTGCATGTCCATGCATTGCGCCGTTTTGCACATCTGTCCTGCACGTTCCGGGCCGGCGAACGCCAAGCATCGCACTCGCTTATCAACCCGCCACGATCCTGCGAGCCTTGAGAATCACCGGCATGTCGACCATCTTGCCGTCCACCGCCACCGCCGCGCCATGGCTGGCCTCCACCGCCGTCAGCACGCGCTGCGCCCACTGCTGCTCCGCGTCGGTCCACGCGTACGCGCGATGCACCGCGTCGATCTGCTTCGGATGAATGCACAGCTTGCCGCCGAAACCGAAGCGCCGGCCGCGCCGCGCGTCGGCTTCGATAGCATCGGCGTCGGTGATGGTGGTCGACACGCCATCCACCGGCGCGCCGATCCCCGCGAGCCGCGACGCGAGCACGATCTGCGAGCGGAACAGATGCAACTCCTCGCCGTCGCCGTCGATACCGAGGTCGATCTGAAAATCGAGCGTGCCGAACAGGATGCGCGGCACGCGCGGCGCGCCGCACAACACCGCGAGATTTGCAAAGCCTCGCGCGGTCTCGACGATCGGCAACACGCTCAACGCCGGATGCGCGTGCGCGAGCACCGCGTCGATCTGCTCGCGCGTCTCGGCCTTCGGCAGCACAATCCCGGCGACGCCGGGCCGGCTCGCGAGCGCGGCAACGTCGTCGCTAAACCACTCCGTATCCGAGCCGTTGGTGCGCACCCACGCGGACCGTGATGCACCGCCCGATACAGCGGCCAGCACGGCCATGCGCGCCGCCGCCTTTTCGTCGGGCTGCACGGCGTCTTCGAGATCGAGGATCACCGCGTCCGCGCCGGCCGCGTGCGCTTTCTCGAAGCGCTCGGACCGGTTGCCCGGCACGAACAGATACGACCGGGGCAGCGCGGCGTTCATGCGGGCACCGTCGCGTGCGCCGTCGCTTCGAATACCGAGCCGACCTGTGTCTGCTCCGCGATATGCCATGCGTTGCCGAGCAAACGCGCCGCATCGCCTTCGGTGGCCGCGCCCGCGAATGCCGCCAGCCGATGCAGCTTGGTCGCGATCTCATCGCGCGAGAGCGTGTTGCCCGGATCGCCCTTCGGTTCATCGACGCGGCCGTTGAAGACGCGGCCATCGGTGGTCGTCACCGTCACCTTGCCGATCCAGCGCGCGGGATACGCGGCATCGACTTCGGCGTCGAAAGCCATCGTGACGTTGTCGCGGAACGCGGCAATGGCGTCCGCGTCGAAACCCTGCTCGAATTCGGTCACGCCCGCATAGCCGTGATGCGCGACGAGCCCTAGCACCGTGCCCATGTTGAACTTCGCCTGATGCACGGTGCGCGGCGTGACGACCGCGCCGAGCACGTCGATCGCGCCTTGGTGCACGTGCGCGACGACCTTCGCTATGTCGCGCGGTGCGAGACGATGTTCCTGCACCACGGCGAGCAACGCGTCGGCGGCGGGGTGCGTGTGACGGCACGCCGCGTGATACTTGAACGAGGTTTCCTCGGTCGCCCAGCGGCTGCCCAGGCGGTCGACGAGGCGCGCCGGATCGGCGTCGCTCGACATGCCCGCCGCCATGCCCTTCGCCCCTTCGAGAATGTGCGTCGCGCCCTTGAAGCCATCGGCGGCGAGTTGCGCGGCCATCAGTCCGTTGGCGGCGGCCATCGCCGTGTGCAATTGCTTCGAGTCGGCGGCGTCGCGCAGAAACTCCCACAGCCCGCTCGCTTGCGTACCGGCCGAACCGAACGCGTCGAGCATCTGCGTCGGCGACAAACCGAGCAGGCGTCCGGCGGTAGCCGCAGCAGCGATCGTGCCGACCGTACCCGTCGTGTGAAATACCTTGTAGTGCGAGCGGCCCAGAAATTCGCCGATGCGGATGCCGACTTCATAACCGGCGACCGCCGCCGCGATGAAGTCGCGCCCCGACGCATGGGCGGCTTGAGCCAACGCGAGCGCCACCGGAAACACCACCGTCGCCGGGTGAAACACGGAGCCGTTGTGCACGTCGTCCTGTTCGGCGAAGTGCGAGGCCGCGCCGTTGATCATCGCCGCGAAATACGGCGTGGTGCGGCTGCGGTCGATCAACACTTCACACGGCCCCTGCTGCGTCGCGCCGGCCGCCTGGCGAGCGAAGCGTGCAATGGTTTCAACGGGCCGTGCGCCCTTACCGGCCAGGGCCGAGCCGAGCCAGTCGACGTACAGATTGACGGTGCGCTCGACCACCGCGTGCGGAATACTGTCGAAGTCGAGCTGCGCGGCGAAGGTGGCAAGCGTGAGACTGGGATGATCGTTCATGAGCGTGCGGGGGTCGGGTTCGTTCGGGGTTTGTTCGGATTGCCGGCATGGCGTCTTCACACGCCGGCACGAAAAGACAGGTTCAGATCGTGCCGGCCGCACGCAGCGCGTCGATGCGCGCGCTGTCGTAGCCGAGCTCGCGCAGGATCGTTTCGGTATGCTCACCAAGTGCGGGCACCGGGTCCATGCGCGGCGCGAAGTCGCTGGGCAGACCCGGCGGCAGCAACGCGGGCACCCTACCCGCCGCCGTGCCGATTTCCTGCCAGCGCTCGCGCGCTTTCAGTTGAGGATGCGCCCACACGTCGCCGAGCGTATTCATTTGCGCGTTGGCGATGCCGGCCTGATCGAGCCGTTCGATCACTTGCGCGGCGCTCAGCTTCGCAAACGCTGCGACGATCACCTCGCGCAACGCGTCGCGCGCCGACGTGCGTTTCGAGTTCGACGCGAAGCGCTCGTCGATGGCGAGTTCCGGTTGTTCGAGCACGCGCTCGCAAAAGAGCTTCCATTCGCGCTCGTTTTGCAGTCCGAGCATCACGGTCTTGCCGTCGCCGGCGGGGAACGGTCCGTACGGATAGATCGTCGCGTGCGCCGCGCCCGAGAGCGCGGGCGGTGACTGACCGTCGATCGCGTAGTAGAGCGGATAACCCATCCACTCGACCATGCTCTCCAGCATCGACACGTCGATGCGGCAGCCGCGCCCGGTACGGCCGCGCAACAGCAACGCGCTGAGGATGTTCGAATACGCGTACATGCCGGCCGCGATATCCGCGATCGAACAGCCGGCCTTGGCGGGCGCGCCCGGCGAACCGGTGATCGACAGAAAGCCGGATTCGCTCTGAATCAGCAGGTCGTACGCCTTCTTGTCGCGATACGGGCCGTCGGCTCCATAGCCGGAGATATCGCAAACAATCAGCTTCGGGTACTTCGCGCTCAACGCGTCGTAGCCGAGACCGAGCCGCTCCGCCGCGCCGGGCGCGAGGTTCTGCACCAGCACGTCGGCGTCGGCGACCAGCGCGTCGAGAATCTCCGTTGCTTCGGGCTGCTTCAGATCGAGCGCGAGACTTTCCTTCGAGCGATTGGTCCAGACGAAATGCGACGACAGTCCATGCACGCGCTCGTCGTAGCCGCGCGCGAAATCGCCGACGCCGGGTCGTTCGATCTTGATCACCCGCGCGCCGAGATCGGCGAGTTGACGCGTGCAGAACGGCGCGGCGATCGCGTGTTCGAGCGTGACGACCTTGATACCGTCGAGTGGTCTCATGTGCATGTCAGCCTTCTGCCTGGATGTCAGAACGAACGCGGCAGCCCGAGAATATGCTCGGCCACGTACGAGAGAATCAGATTGGTCGAAATCGGCGCGACCTGGTACAGGCGCGTTTCGCGGAACTTGCGCTCGACGTCGTACTCGCACGCGAAGCCGAAGCCGCCGTGAAATTGCAGGCAGGCGTTGGCGGCTTCCCACGACGCGTCGGCCGCGAGCAGCTTCGCCATGTTCGCCTGCGCGCCGCACGGTTGATGCGCATCGAAACGACGCGCCGCTTCGAAGCGCATCAGACTGGCCGCTTCGACGTTGATGAACGAACGCGCGATCGGGAATTGCACGCCCTGGTTCTGGCCGATCGGACGGCCGAACACCACGCGCTCCTTCGCGTACTCGGTGACCTTGTCGACGAACCAGTAACCGTCGCCGATACATTCCGCGGCGATCAGCGTGCGCTCCGCGTTCAAACCGTCGAGGATGTATTTGAAGCCCTGCCCTTCCTCGCCGATCAGATTCTCAGCGGGGATTTCGAGGTTGTCGAAGAACAGTTCGTTGGTCTCGTGATTGACCATGTTTAGAATCGGCTGCACGGTCAGGCCATGACCGATTGCTTCACGCAGATCGACGATAAAGATCGACATGCCTTCCGACTTCTTCTTCACGTCGGACAGCGGCGTGGTGCGCGCGAGCAGGATCATCAGGTCCGAGTGCTGCACGCGCGAGATCCACACCTTCTGTCCGTTGATCACATAACGGTCGCCGCGCCGCTCGGCGGTGGTCTTGATCTTCGTCGTGTCGGTACCGGTGGTCGGCTCGGTCACACCCATCGATTGCAGACGCAAGTCGCCGCATGCGATCTTCGGCAGATACTTGCGCTTCTGCTCTTCCGAACCGTGGCGCAGCAGCGTACCCATGTTGTACATCTGGCCATGACACGCGCCCGAGTTGCCACCGGCGCGATTGATCTCTTCCATGATGACCGACGCTTCCGTGAGCCCCAGCCCCGAGCCGCCGAAATCCTGCGGAATCAGCGCGGCCAGCCAGCCGGCCTTCGTGAGCGCGTCGACAAACTCTTCCGGATAACCGCGTGCTTCATCGATCTTGCGGAAGTACTCGCCGGAAAACTGCTGACACAGATCGCGCACCGCTTCGCGAATGTCCTGAAACGAATCCTGTTGCGTGGTTTGCATAGTCGAATCTCTTGGAGTTCAGCCGATATTCAAGCGACGTTCAGGCCAGCGCGGCCGTCGCGCGCATGGTCAGATAGCCTTCGTGGTCTTTGGCCCATAGCTCGATGGTTTTGCCGTCGGCCGACGGCTGGCCGCACACGGTGAAAGGTTGCCCGGCGAAAGTAGGACGCAGCGCCCTGAACGCGAAACTTTGCAACGTGGCGTCTGGCAGTTCGCGGCGCACGAGGTCGACGAGCAGCGTCGCGATCAACGGACCGTGAACGATGAGCCCCGGATAGCCTTCGACCTGCGTGACGTACGGGTAGTCATAGTGAATGCGATGGCCGTTGAAGGTCAGCGCCGAATAGCGGAACAGCAGCACCGCGTCGGTGTCGATCGTGCGGCGCCACGTTTCGCCTTGCGGCGCGAGTTGCGGTTGTTGCGGCCGCGCGCCTTCCTGCGGCGCGTCGCGATAGACGATGTCGTGCTCTTCGTCGATCTTCAGTTCGCCGCCCGCTTCGATCGTGTGCTGCACGGTGACGAACACGAGGCGCCCCGAACGGCCAGTCTTGTCCTCGATATTGGCGATGGTCGACGTGCGCGTGGCGCGCTCGCCCACTTTGAGCGGCGCATGAAACGTCAGCCGGCCGCCCGCCCACATGCGGCGCGGCAGCGGCACCGGCGGCAGAAAACCGCCGCGCTTCGGATGACCGTCGGCGCCGACTTCGGCCATCGCCGCGACCGGCAGAAAATACAGCCAGTGCCACAACGGCGGCACCGTATCGCCACTTTCTTCGCGATCGAGCGTGGCGGCCAGCGCCGTCAGCGGAAAGGCGGTGATGTCGTCTTCGGTCACCGCCTCCTTGTTGAGCCAGTCGTCGAGTTTCTCTGAGGCCGCGGACATGGGCGAAGTCTCCGGATACGCGTGTTGAGCTTGTAGGCCCTACTATGAACGACGCGGTGCGTTCCGCGAAGTTCGCATTTTCGAATCGGGCCTTTGGTTTTGCTTAAGGCGCGGGGCGAGCGGGCGGTTGGTTTCGCCCATTGGCCCTTGACGATCAGCCTTCGCGCAGATGGGCCGACGCTTCGTCCTCGATGCGTTGCCAGATCTCGATCGCCATCGGCTTTTCGCCTTCTTCCATGATATGACCGACGAGGCCGATCGCGCGCGCCATCACGCCGAAGCCGCGCACGATGCGCCACGGAAAACCGAACTCGCAACAGATCGCACCGATCGCGCCGGTCGCGTTGATCGGCAGCGACTTGCCCGACACGCGCTCGGCCTCGGCGCCGATCAGTTGCATCAACTTCACGTACTTGCCGGACATGCCGTTCTCCGCGGCGAGCTGGAACAGACGCGGCGTACGCGGATCGATCGGCTTATGCAGCGGATGCCCCAAACCGGGCACGCTGGCGCCGCGTGCGCGATAGGCGGCGACGGTATCACGTGCGATCTGTTCGAGCTCAGCTAGCGCGGCGCCGCTTTGGCCGTCTTGCCGCGCGTCGTGCTGAGCATCAGGCAGCGCCTCCGACAACATCCGGCACGCGCCCTCCATACTGCCGACGAATACCGACCCCAGCCCGCACAATCCCGCCGCCACGGCCGCCTGCAACGATTCGGGCGCGCCCGCGTACGTCATGCGCGCGGCAATCGCGCTCGGCGTCATGCCATGCTCGACCAGTGTGATCAGGATCGCGTTGAACATCGCGGACTGCTCGCGCGTCGCGGCCTTGCCGGTCAGTTGCAGAAAAGCGAAGTCGCCGAGATTCATGTGACCAAGCACTTCGTTGGGCAAATCCTTGCCGCGCACGACGATGCGATCCGGCGTGCTGTAGGCGATATTCGAACGAATCAGCGGTTTGGGCGTTCTGGACATGATGATCGTGAATCCTGTGAGCGGTTGTCGATTCGATGAAAAGCGGCTGGCCCGCGCGGACGAATGCACGCTGAGCGAAGCCTCATTGCAATTCCGCGCGCCCGTTGTTGAGCACGAGCACGTCGCGCTCCAGCACGCGCGAGCGGAAATTCACCACGCCGTCATCGAGCCAGAGTTCAGTGCGGATCGTTTCGCCAGGATAAACCGGCGCGGTGAAACGCGCGTACAGCGACGCCAGTTTCTCGGGTTTGGCTGCGCAAGCGGTCTTCAGCACCGCGTGGCCAGCCACGCCCCACGTCGCGAGACCGTGCAGAATCGGCCGCTCGAAACCCGCCGCGCGCGCGACGGCCGGGTCCGCGTGCAGCGGATTGTCGTCGCCGGAAAGACGGTAGATCAACGCCGTCTCGGGCCGCGTGGGCAAGTCGCAGATCGCGTCCGGTGCGCGCTCGGGCAGCGGCGGCGGACCGGGCAGCGGCTCGTCGGAAGGCTGACCGTTCGCGCTGAAGCCGCCATCGCCGCGACAGAAGTTCAGCTGCTCGACGGTGGCGAGCAACTCGCCGCTGGCTTTGTCGACGACGCTGCGTTCGATCAGCACCAACGCGCCCTTGCCCGGGCCCTTGTCGACGATGCGCGCGACCCGCGAGCGTCCGACGATAGTCGCCGCCGCCGGCAACGGCCGGTGAATCCGCAACCGCTGCTCGCCATGCAGCAACTTCACCCAGTCGATACCGGTGCCGGGATGCCGGGCCCAGAAGCCCGGATAGCCGAGCACGACGGCGAAGGTCGGCGGCACCCGCAGTGCCTTCTCGTAGACGAACGGCAGGTCGTCGGGATCGAGCGGATCGTGGCCATAGCCGAGGCCGAGGCTATAGAGGATGGCGTCGCGTTGAGTGTAGGTTTGCTCGATGTCTTCGAACGGCCAGTTGCGCAGCGTGTGATAGTCGATCGTCATGAGGGGCTCAGGCGGGGGGCCACTGGAAGAGCGGCGTCGTTTTGTCCTTGAAGCGCTGCACGGCTTCGCGATGAAATTCGGTCGAGAACGCGATGCCCTGCGCGGCCGATTCGAGGTCGAGCATCGCGCGCAAATCCGCACCGAGCGACTGGTTCAACGCGCGCTTCGCGAGGCCGAACGCAACCGGCGACGCGCCCGCGAGGCTGGCGGCGATCTGCGTCGCTCGTGCGCGCAGCCTGTCCTGCTCGACGATTTCGAATACCGCCCCAATGCGCTGCGCCTCTTCGGCTTGAATCTCACGCGCCGTGAATACCAGGTCTTTCGCACGAGCCAGCCCGACGACGCGCGGCAGCGTGTAGAACGCGCCGCAATCCGGCACAAGGCCGACCTTCATGAACGGCATGCAGAAACGCGCGCGCGGCGTCGCGAGCACGAAGTCCGCCGCCAGCGTGAGACTGAAACCCGCGCCATACGCGACACCGTCGACGGCGGCGATCACCGGCCGGTCCAGATCGAGCAGCATGGCGACCCAGCCGTGCAGATCGTCGAGACGATTGCGCCCCTCCTCCGCGCTCGCGACGTTCATGCCGCGCAAATCGCCGCCCGCGCAGAAGTCCTGGCCTGCACCACATAGCACGACCGCGCGGATCGAGCGGTCCTGGCGAATCGCGTAGACGGCCTCGCGCAACGCGATGCGCATCGACATGTCCAGCGCGTTCTTCTGCTGCGGACGGTTCAACGTCAGTGTCGCGATGCCGGTTTCGGCATCGACGTCGTACAGCAACGCGGTCTCGCTCATGCCGTGACCTCCGCGTGATCGAGACTGGCCAGCGCAAGGTCGAGCGCTTTCAACAGATGCGCCGCTTCGACACCGGCGAACTCGACGTCCTCACGTTGCAGAAACGCGTTGATGTGGCGCTCGCACGCCTCGCGCGTGGCGGGCAAACCGGTGAACCCTTCTTCGAGCCAATCGACCGAGCGGATCGGCCGTGGATGCCAGTCGCCGTTGACGATCGCGCGCATCACCAGACCGTCGCGCACCAGCAGGCTCAGCCAGATCAACCCCGCGGGCGCTTTTTCGCGGCCCCGCCCGATGCGGTCGCCGACGCGCATCAGCGGGCCATAACGCACGGCTTCGCTCTTTTCGTTAAACCAGGCATCGCTCGTCAATTCGCTCGCGAACTGCCGGGCCAACGCTTCTTCATGCGCGACCAGCGTGCCACCGCCCTGCAACGGCGCGCCGTCGAACGCGCGGCGCATGCACGCGTCGACCCACGCGATCAATTCATCGTGCCTGATCGAGCGATCCAGCTCCTTTTCCAGAAACGTGTAGCGCGAGCCAATATCCTTGTGCTTCTTGTCGCGCGTTTTCTCGGGCGCGAGTGGCATCGCTTGCGCGGCGATATCGGTGTTGATCGCCTTGATGTTCAGCAGAATGCGGAACGTCAGCACGCCGCCTTCGATTTTCAACGACGTCGCGACCAGTTTGCGACCATCGATTTCGACATCGTTCAACGGACGATACGACGCAGACAGATCGAACACTTCGCGCAAACTGTCCGCGACATGGCCGAGGATCGTCGGAAACGCGACCGCCGCGGTGGGTGGCACGCCGGGCACGCTGGTGGGCAGGTAGAGCGCGAGAAACGCCGAGCCCTTGCCCGCATAGATCGCGCCGCCGCTGGTCTCGCGCCGCCGCGTCAGCACACCATTGCTGCGGCAGAACGCGAGATCGAGCACCTGCTGCGGATCTTCGTTGACGCCGATCGTGATGCTGTCTTCGTTGAAGATGTTCAGATACACGGTGGGCGGCGCGAGTCCTTCGGCCACCGCGCGCTCCACGGCCGGCGAAATCGAAATCGAAAAGTCCGCATAGCTATGATGGCCGACGATGAAACGCCAGGGCGTGCGGTTCGCTTCACTGCTCATGCTGTGCTCCTTTGATCGGTAACGAGATGCGTGCCGTCGAGCTTCGCAACCGCTTCGATGGCATCCGCGCTGATGAGGGTCTGCTGTTTGAAGCGCACGGCGACTGCGTCGAGCGCGGCGGGCGCGGGCGTGCCTTCGATCTGCAGGCTCAGGTGATCGCCGCCGCTGGGCTTGCGCGACACCACGAGCCGGTATGCGCCGCTCAGTCCGTCGATGCCGAGCAGCACCGTGCGCAACTCGGATGGATAAACCTTGACGCCCTTGATCTTCAGCATCGAGTCGGCACGGCCGAACACCACGCGCGGCAACGACACCGTGCGTCCGAATAGCGGTTCGGTCTCGCGCAGTACCGTGAGGTCGCCGGTGCGATAGCGCACGAGCGGTTGCAGTTCTTTCTTCAGATGCGTGAGCACGAGCTCGCCGCGCTCGCCTGGCGCGACCGGTGTGCCGCTCTCGGGATCGATCACTTCCGCGTACAGCAATTCATCGAAGACATGCACGCCGGTGCCGCCCGGAAAGGTCCGTGCAACCGGCAAACATTCGGATAACGAAAAGCTGTCGATCAGCAGTGTGCCCGGCATTGCGTCGCGCACGCGCCGATATAACGCTTCGTTGCCGGTGAATGCTTCGCCGCCCGCGAAAAACACGCGCGGCAGCGGACAGCCCGCTTCGATCAGCTTGAGCGCATGCGACGGATTGCCGGCCAGCACCGTCACACCGCAACGGCGCGCGATGTCGGCGGCGCGTTCGGTTTCGCCGGGACCGTGCGGAATGCACGCGACGCCGCGCGCTTCCATCTGGCTCTGATAGAACAGCCCCGCGACGAACAGGTGATAGCCGAACGTGACCATGCACACGTCGCCGGCGCCGATGCCGCACGCGTCGAGATGCTGGCCGCACGCGGCGTCGATTGCGCGCAGGTCGGCGGCGCTGTGCAGGATCGGCACCAACGCGGCGCCCATCGGCGTGAGATGCACGCGCACAGGCGGCACGTGCGGCGCAAACGCCCCATAGCCGGGACGCCCCATTTCAGCGACCAGTTCCGCGCGCGACATCAACGGCACGCGCGCGGCGAACTCATCTGTGCTCGTTACGTGAGACGGCAGGCGTCCCGCGTAGAACGGGTGCTCGCGCAGCCGCCCGAGTTGCGCGTTCAATCGATCGAGCATGTCTCCTGCTCCTGTTCTGTTTTGATTGCGTGTTGTGACTGCGCGCTGGATGCGCAAGCGCTCAGGCCCGTTCGAACACCGCCGCGATGCCCTGCCCGCCACCGATGCACATCGTCTCCAGCCCATAGCGGCCTTTGCGCCGCTGCAACTCATGCAGTAGCGTCGTCATGATCCGCACACCGGTTGCGCCGATCGGATGCCCCAGCGAAATACCTGAGCCGTTCACGTTCAGCCGCGACTCGTCGTGCCAGCCCCAGCCCTTCAGCACGGCCAGCACCTGGCAGGCGAACGCTTCGTTCAGTTCGACCAGGTCGAGTTGATCGAACGTGAGGCCGGTCTTCTGGAACAGCTTCTGCACGGCGGGCACGGGGCCGATGCCCATCGTCGCCGGCTCGCAACCAGTGGCGGCCCAGCCGACCAGGTAACCGATCGGCGTGAGACCCAGTTCTTCGAGCTTGTCTTCCGCGACGATCAGACATGCCGCCGCCGCGTCGTTCTGCTGACTCGCATTGCCGGCGGTCACGGTGCCGTCCTTCAGCAAGGGCCGCAGTTTCGCGAGCGATTCGAGCGTCGCGTCGCCACGCACGCCTTCGTCGCGCGAAAAACTCAGCGAGTCGCCCTTGCGTTGCGGCACCTGGACGGACACGACTTCGTCGGCGAACTTGCCCGACTCCCATGCGGCCTTCGCGCGCTGATGGCTGCGCAGTGCATACGCGTCCGCTGCTTCGCGCGTGATGCCGTACTGCTTCGCGAGGTTCTCGGCCGTCTCGATCATTCCGGAGATGTAGCCGAAGCGCGCTTCCGGCTGCGAACGCTCGCGGCCGCGATCGAGCCGGTCGTGCAGTTTCACCGAGCCCGCGCGCGAACCCCAGCGCATGTCGGTGCTGTAGTACTCGATGTTGCTCATGCTTTCGACGCCGCCCGCAATCACCGCATCCGCTGCGCCGCTTTGCACCATCATCGCGGCCGTGACGATCGCCTGAAGGCCGCCGCCGCAGCGCCGGTCGAGCTGCATGCCGGGCACGTGCACCGGCAATCCCGCTTCGAGCGCGGCCCAGCGGCCGACGCACGGCGTCTCGCTGTTCGCATACGACTGCGCGAACACGACGTCTTCGATACGCGCCGGATCGATACCGCTCTTCGCGAGCGTCGCGCGAATCGCGGAGGCCGCGAGGGCTTCGACGGGAACCGGCCGCAGGCTGCCGCCGAACGTACCGACCGGCGTGCGAACCGGTGCGACGATCGCTGCTCGTTTCATCTGGAATGTCCTTGTGCGTTGGAGTGTCATGAGGGGAGGGCTTCGCGCGGCACGCCACGCAGGCCATGCGCGCAATCATGCGAAGCGGCGGCGAGCGCGTCGCGCGCTTCGGGCGGCGCGATGTCGAGCATGCGCCGCACGCGTTGTGCGAGTGAAAGCCCGCGCAGATCGGCCACGCCGTATTCGGTGACGACGAGGCCCACGTCGCTGCGCGGCGTACTCACCGGCCCCGAGAGTCGCGCGACGATGCGGCTGCCATACCGCGAACGCGCGGGCAATGCGACGATTGGCAAACCGCCGCGCGAACGGGCCGCGCCGCGCAGAAAGTCGACAGCACCGCCCACTGACCCGAGGTACTGGCCGTTGGCCACTTCGGCATTGACCTGCCCGGTGAGGTCCACTTCGATCGCCGAGTTGATCGCGGCAAAGCGGTCGATCGCGGCCAGCACGTCGATATCGTGCGTATAGGCGGTCGAGCGAAATTGCACGGCGGAGTTGCGATGCGCGAAACCGTAGATCTTGCGGCTGCCCATCATCGTCCCCGCGACGGTCACGCCGCGATCGTTGCGCTTCTTCGCATTGGTGATGACGCCGCGCGCCATCAGGCTTGCGACCGCGTCGCCGATCGTGCCGCTATGAATGCCGAGATCGCGACGGTCGGCGAGATGCGCGAGGATCGTTTCCGGCAATGCACCGAGGCCAAGTTGCAGCGTGGCGCCGTCTTCGACCAATGCCGCCACGTGCTGCGCGATACGGGCTTCGATCTCGCCCGGCATCGCGCGCGGCGCGTCGAGCGGCGCACGGTCGGTGTGAATCAGTGCGTCGAAATCCACCTTGCGTAGCGCACGCTCGCCGTAAGTCCAGGGCGCCGCGTGATTCACTTCGGCGATCACAACGCGCGCCGAGTCGATCAACGGCAGAAGATACTCGTGCGCGATGGAGAGGCTGTAATGGCCGTCGGCATCGGCCGGTGCAACTTGCAGCAACAGCACGTCGACTTTGAACGGGCCGCTAGTCAACGTGCGCTCGAACGCCGAGTAGTGTGCGGGCACGATATCGAGCACGCCCGCGGCGGCCAGTTGCCGATTCGTCCCCGAGCCGCAATACGCGCTCATGTCGATCACGTCCGCGTGCTGCGGTTGTAGCGTAGACGACCATGATGCGCCGACGAACACCCTGAAGCGTCCGCCAATCGAGTGCCGTTGCGCGGTCAGTGCTTCGGTCAGCGTGCAAGGCTCGGCGCCGCCTTGCCCCCAACACACCGTATCGCCGGGCCGCACATAGCGTGCGAATTCGAACTGCGCCGCGTCGAGTTCGAGCGCATCGCGCATGCTCACACCGGGTCCCAACTGAAGATGTCGGCGGATACGTCGAGCGAGTGGAACGCAGAGCGCAGCGCCGGCATCCCATGCTCAGCGATGCTCGCGGGCGTCCAGCCTTCGCCGCGATGCACGGAACGCACCGGGCGCGGCTGGCTCATCACGAAAATTTCGTTGTTGCGCACCGCGAAAATCTGGCCATTCACGTCGCGCGCCGTATCGCTCGCGAGGTAGACCGCGAGCGGCGCGATCTTCGCAGGCGTCATCTGCTTGATCTTGGCGACGCGCGCTTCCTGCTCCGCCGAATCGACCTTGATCGAACTGATCATGCGGCTCCACGCGAACGGCGCGATGCAGTTGGAACGCACACCGAACTTCTGCAAGTCGAGCGCAATCGATTTGGACAGGCCCGCAATGCCGAGTTTCGCCGCGCTGTAGTTGGCCTGCGCGAGATTGCCGATCAGCCCCGACGTCGACGTCATGTGCACGAACGCGCCCGATCCCTGTTCCTTGAAATGCGTGGCCGCGGCGCGCGATACGTTGTACGTGCCGTACAGATGCACCTTGAGCACCGCGTCCCATTCGTC
The DNA here is from genome assembly GCF_000739735.1 of Paraburkholderia ginsengisoli NBRC 100965. GTDB lineage: Bacteria > Pseudomonadota > Gammaproteobacteria > Burkholderiales > Burkholderiaceae > Paraburkholderia > Paraburkholderia ginsengisoli. The sequence goes on from NZ_BBJF01000026.1 coordinate 42,433, forward strand.
GCTGCTCATCTTGTGAAAGAAGCGGTCGCGCAGAATGCCTGCGTTGTTCACGACGCAATCCACGCGACCGAATACGTCCAGAGCGTTCTGCACGATATGCTCCGCGCCTTGCGCATCGGCGACGCTATCGGTGTTGCTGGTCGCGCGGCCGCCGAACGCCGCGATTTCGTCGACCACGCTTTGTGCCGGCCCCGCATTGCGGCCTTCGCCTTCGAGCGTCGCGCCGATATCGTTGACCACCACCTGTGCGCCCTCACGCGCCATCAGCAGCGCGATATCGCGGCCGATGCCGCCGCCCGCGCCGGTTACGATCACCACCTTGCCCGCCATCATCTGTTGCGTCGTCATGCGTGTCGCTCCTCGCTGTCTCATGTTTCGATGCAGCTTGACGCATCGTTCGCGCGAGGACAATTTGGATATGCCGAAACCCCAATTCGGCTAGCATTAACCCGTACTTCGCCTAATGTCGCAAAGCGCGCGACGGCGCAATAATGGGCTTGCCCTCCAACGGACATCTCCATGCATTTCGATCTCGTCGATCTCAAGCTCTTCATTCACATCGCGGAAGCAAGCAGCCTGACTCGCGGTGCGGAACGGGCACACCTGTCGTTGCCGGCGGCGAGCACGCGGATCAAGAATCTCGAAGAGCAGGTGAAGGTGAAGCTGCTGAGTCGCACGAGCCAGGGCGTCACGCTAACCGCGCCGGGCGAAACACTGCTGCTGCACGCACGGCGCGTGTTCCAGCAACTCGAAAAACTCACCGGCGATCTGCAGGAGTACGCGCAAGGCGTGAAGGGTCACGTTCGCGTGTTCGCGAACACCACTGCGATGAGCGAGTTTCTGCCGGCGGTATTGCGCACGTATCTCGTGAATCATCCCGATGTGTACGTCGATATGCACGAGCGTCTGAGCCCGGACATCGTCAAAGCGGTGCAGGAAGGCACGATCGATATCGGTATCGTTGCGGGCAACGTGCGCACCGAGGGACTCGAGGTGATGCCTTACCGTCGCGATCGCCTGGTGCTCGCGACGGCATTGAGTCATCCACTTGCGCAGCACAAGAAGATCGATTTCGCCGCGACGCTCGACTACGATTTCATCGGACCGCCCGAAGCGAGTGCGATCTACGGCTTCCTCAAGCGCGCATCGGCGGACTTGCAACGCGCGATGCGCTGGCGCATTCAGGTGAGCAACTTCGAAGCCGCATGCCGGATGATCGAAGCGAACATCGGCATCGGCGTACTGCCCGAAGGCACTGCGCGACGCCACGCACAAACCATGGCGCTGCGCATCATTCCGCTCACCGACGAATGGGCGGTGCGCAAGCTGCAAATCTGCGTCGCCGATCGTCAGGCGCTGCCGCTGTTCGCCCGCAAGCTGGTCGACCTGCTGGTGGCCGATGGAATCGGCCGCCTCGAATAGACGCTTCCGAATGAGCGCTTCTTTCAGCGCGCGAAATACATGTCGTGCAGCGTGTCCACGTCGACCTCGGCCGCGCGCGCGGACAGCGTGACCTTGCCGCCCTGCATCAGATACACCTGATCGGCCACCCGCAGCGCCATATTGGTGTTCTGCTCCACGAGCACGATGGTGCGCCCCTCGGCCTTCAGACGCGCGAGAATCTCGAACACTTCCTGCACCACGACCGGCGCGAGCCCGAGCGACGGCTCGTCGATCAACATCAATTGCGGCGACGACATCAGCCCGCGCCCGAGCGCCAGCATCTGCGCCTGTCCGCCGGATAACGTGCCCGCCGGCAACGCACGACGCTCCTTGAGCAACGGAAACAGCGCGAACACTTCTTCGAGCTGAGTCTTCGCGGCGCCGCGGCGCGCTTTGGGAAACGCGCCGAGCATCAGGTTCTCTTCGATCGACATGTCGCGGAAAATCATCCGTCCTTCCGGCACCATCGCAATGCCGCGCTCCGGCAAATCCCACGTCGGCACGCCAGCCAATGACGCGCCGTCATAGACGATCTGTCCGCGCTGCAGCGGCAGCAAGCCCATGATCGCGCGCAGCAGCGTGGTCTTGCCCGCGCCGTTCGGCCCGACGATCGTCGTCACTTCGCCTCGCGCCACGTTCAGCGACACGTCCCACAGCACGTTGATCGCACCATAGCCGGCTCGCACCGCGTTCATTTCAAGCATCGATCACCTCTCCGGTATAGCTCTTCACCACCGCCGGATCGCGGAATACTTCGGCGGGCGGACCATCGGCGATCAATTGGCCGAAGTTCAGCACGCACACGCGACGGCATAGATTCATCACGGTTTCGATGTCGTGCTCGATGATCAGGATTCCGACCTGATAACGCTCGTGCACGTCCATCAACGTTTTCATGAAGCGGCGCTTGCTGGCGGTTTCTAGTCCACCGAGTACTTCGTCGAGCAGCAGCAGTTTCGGCGCTGTCGCGAGCGCCTTCGCGACTTCGAGCGCCTTCAGTTCGGTCAACGCAAGCTCGGTGGCCGCGTTGCGTTCCGCTTTGCCGCTCAGATCGAGAAACGAAAGAATCTCGTCGATGCGCGCGTGGTCCACCTGTCCCGCGCCGAAGCGTTGCGCGACGATCAGATTCTCGCGCACCGTCAACTCATGCATCGGCTGCGGCACCTGGAACGTGCGGCCGATGCCGAACCGCGCGCGGCGATGCAGCGACGTCTTCAGCATATCCGCGCCTTCGAAGCTGATCGAGCCTTGCGTCGGCCGCACGAGCCCCGAGATCGCATTGAAGAGCGTGGTCTTGCCCGCGCCGTTCGGACCGACAAGACCGACGAGATCGTTCTTGCCGACTTCCATCGACACGTCGTTGACCGCCGTGATGCCGCCAAAGCGGATCGTCACGTTGCGCAGTTGCAGTTCAGCTTGCTGCATACGCACCTCGCTTGGGCTTTTTAAACGCCATCGCTGTAAGCCCGCCAGGACTGACGATGATCATCGCCACCAGCAGCATGCCGAGCACGATCTGATGCCCGGTGGGCAGCAAGTTCTTCAGGATCAACTGATCGACCAGATACACGACGACCGCGCCGGCCAATGGTCCGAAGATGGTCCGATAGCCGCCGAAGATCGCGGCGATGATCGGCACCACCGCCCACGACGAATTGAATGCGTAGTCCGGTTCGAGGAAGTTGATGTAGTGCGCGTTGAATGCGCCGACAAGACCCGTCATCAGCGCGGATAGCATCAGCATGGAGAGCTTGAGCATCACGCTGTTCACGCCGACTACGCGCGTCGCGTCTTCCGATTCGTGCATCGCCCGCAACGCGAGACCGATGTAGCTGCGCCGCAGGAAGTGATACGCAAGCGCGAACGCCAGCACGAGCGTGAGGATCACCAGGTAACCGCCGGTCTTCGAGCCGAAGTCGAAGCCCGCCACTTTCGGCAGGCTGGGAATGCTCGACAGGCCGCTCGAACCACCGGTGAGACCAGAGAACTGCGTCGCGAGAATGCGGAAGATCTGCGCATACGCGAGAATCGCCAGCGCGAAATAGGGGCCCTTCAGGCGCAGCGCGGGCAGCATCGCGAGCGACGCGACCACTGCGCCGGCACCGCCCGCCAGCATCGCGGGGAACACGGGCCAACCGGCCTTGAGCGTCAGCAACGCCGAGATATACGAGCCGACGCCGAAGAACGCGCTATGCCCAAAGCTCACCATGCCGCCGAGATTGCCGAGCAGCGCCCAGGCCAGCGCGACGCCGGCAATCGTCAGCGAGGCAACCGCGAGACTCATCAGATACAGATCATGGCCGAGCGCGAACGGCACGCCGAAATACAGCGCCAGCACGAGCACGGCTAGCGAGAGATTGCGGGTCATCCTCTTCTCCAGGCAACGCCGAACAGACCGTTCGGCAGCACATACAGCACCAGCAGAAACAGCAGCATGCCCGCCAGTTCCTGCAACGCCGAGCTATACAGCGTGACGGTCAGCGCCTCGGTGATGCCGAGCAGCATTGCGCCGAGCAGCACGCCCGGAATCGAACCGACACCCGCAAGCACGGTGATGATGAACGCCTTCACCGTCATCGCCTCGCCGATCGAAGGCTGGATCGCGCTGCTCGCGTACATCGCCACGCCCGCGCACGATGCCAGCACGCCGGCCACGAGAAACGACACGAGTTCGGTCTTTTTCGGATTGATGCCCATCAGCCGCGCGGCGTCGCGATTGCTGGAAATGGCGCGCACCGCGCGGCCATACCACGAGTGCGAAAGCCACCACCACAATGCGCCCATCAGCACGACGCTGATCCCGAACGACAGCAGTTCACTGCGCATGCTCAGCACGTTGCCGAGCATCACGCTGTCCTGTAGCCACGCGGAATTGGTGGAGCGTACGTCGGCGCCCCAGATCAGCAGCACGCCGTTAGTCAGGATGATGCCGAGCCCGTAGGTGAGAATCAGCGAGTTCAGTTCGCGATCGCGCGCAATCTTGCTGACCAGAAACCATGCCGCGCCGGCCGCCGCGCACACCACCGGAATCGCGGCCGGAATGGCGAACACCGGATTGATGCCGAGGCGCGTTTCGAACGAATACGCGATATACGCGGACAGCAGCACCAGTTCGCCGTGCGCAAGATTGATGATGCGCATCGCGCCGAACACCAGCGCGAGGCCGAGCGCGACGAGCGCATAGGCGCCGCCGACCAGCACGCCGGAGTAAAGCGATTGCAGGATCAGATCGGTCATGACAACTCCTCGGTCGGCATGGAGGTGAGCAAACGCGGGGCGCGTTGCGAATGCGGCGTCACCACGGCTGCGCCGGATAGTTGAGCTTGCCGGTGGCCTTGTCCTTCGGCCAGATCACGACCACCTTGCCGTCCTGAATCTGCGCCATGTTGTTCAGGAACGCGGGGTTGTCGCCCTTGCTGTCGAAACGCACGGTCCCGATCAGTGTGTCGAACGGTTGCGCGCGCAGTTCAGTGGCCACGCCGCCTTTCTTCAGTGTGCCTTTGTCGGCCGCACTCGCGAGCGCCTGGAACAGCACCATCGACTGCACATAGGAGAACTCGGCAAGATAGTCCGGGTCCTTGCTATAGGCCTTCTGATAAGCGGCGACGAATGCCTTGCCTTCCGGCGACGCGAATTGCACCGGATGCGGCAGCATCGCATTGCCGACCGTGTTGTTCACGAGGTCCGGAAACTCGCTCACCATCTTCGGCGTGGCGAGCGACCAGCAGCCGACCACAGCCTTCAATGGCGGCTTGAGCACTTTGGCCGCGCGCAGAATGCCGATGTAGTCGTTTTCGTAGCCCATCATCACCATCACGTCGGGCTTGTCCTGCAGCTTGATCTTGTTGACGATCGGCTTGAAGTCGGTCATCGCCGGATCGAACTCGTGCACCGTGACCTTGACGCCTTTCGCGGTGAGGGCGGCGGACACATCTTTGGAAAGATCGGTGGTCGCCTGCTTGGTCGACGAGACGATCGAAACGGACTTCACGTTCATGTCGGTCAGCAAGCCGACCATCGCTTTCGAATAGCCGGACGCGGGGCCCACGCGAAAGAAGTTCTTCAGTCCGCGCGAGGTCATCGCGCTATCCACGCCGCCCGACGTGATGTACACGAGCCCGGCCTTGTCGGCCGCTTCGGATGCGGGGCTCACCGAATTGGAACCGTAGCCGCCGGTAATCGCCAGCACGCCTTGCGACGCGAGCTTCTCCACTGCCGACACGGCTTTGGCCGGCTGCGCTTCGTCGTCGACAATCGTGAGCTTGACCGTGTGCTTGCCGTTGCGTTGGTTGAACACGTCGGCGGCGACCTTGATGCCTTCGAGCTGCGCGTTGCCGGCGCGCGCCATGCCGCCGGTCAGCGGCAATTCCACGCCGACCGGCAACTCGGCGGCTTGTGCCCACGCTGCGAGCGCGAGCGTTGAGATGGCGGCGACGGTTTTGATCGATGCGGCCAGTGGCGCGGCAGTGCTGCGTTTCATGCGTGTCTCCATTGTCTTTTTTGTGCGTGGCTTGCTTCGTTACCGCGCCGCGGCCCGCATCATGTTGCGTGCGATCACGATCTGCTGAATCTGGCTGGTGCCTTCGTAAATCCGAAACAACCTCACGTCGCGATAGAAACGCTCAACGCCGTAGTCGGCCATATAACCCGCGCCGCCATGAATCTGCACAGCGCGATCTGCGACCCGTCCGCACATTTCCGACGCGAACAGTTTCGCGCACGATGCCTCGGTGCTGACGTTCTCGCCGGCATCGCGTTTGCGCGCCGCGTCGAGCACCATGCAGCGCGCCGCGTACAGCTCCGTCTGACTGTCGGCGAGCATCGCCTGAATTAGCTGAAATTCGGCGATCGGCTGGCCGAACTGCTTGCGTTCCATCGCGTAGCGCAACGCATCGTCGAGCACGCGCTGCGCGACGCCCACGCAGATCGCCGCGATATGAATGCGGCCTTTGTCGAGTACCTTCATCGCCGTCTTGAAGCCGACGCCTTCCTTGCCGCCGATCACGTTGTGCGCCGGCACGCGGCAGTTCTCGAAGATCACATCGCAGGTATGCGCGCCTTTCTGACCCATCTTGCGGTCGCGCTTACCGAAGCTGATACCCGGCGTGTCCGCTTCGACAATGAATGCGCTAATACCGCTCGCACGCGGCTCGTCGGGATTGGTGCGCGCCATCAGCGTAAAAATGCCGGCTTGCGGTGCGTTGGTGATGAAGCGCTTCGTGCCGTTCACCACGTAGTGATCGCCATCACGCACAGCGCGCGTTTTCAGCGACGCGGCGTCCGAGCCCGATTCCGGCTCCGTCAATGCAAAGCTCGCAATCGTCGCGCCGCTCGCGAGCTTCGGCAGCCACTTCGCTTTCTGCTCGTCAGTGCCATCGATCACGATGCCTTGCGAGCCGATGCCGACCGTCGTGCCGATGATCGAGCGAAACGCGGGCGAGGTCTTGCCGAGTTCGAACATGACGAGCACTTCTTCCTCCATCGTCAGATCGAGGCCGCCGTATTGCTCGGGAATCGTCAGCCCGAAGAGGCCGAGCGCCTTCATGTCGTCGACGATATCGGCGGGAATCTCGTCGGTTTCGGCGACGCGCTCTTCGTTCGGCACGAGCCGCTCGCGCACGAAGCGCGCAACGTTGTCGAGCAGAACGTTCATGGTTTCCTGATCGCGGATCATCGCTGCATTACCTCTTTCGTGATGGCGTGTTGGACGGCGCGCGGCTTACCACGGCACACCTGGATAGACGGGTTTGGCGGTCGCGTAGTCGGCGGGCCACACCACGGCGAGCTTGCCGTCGTGGGCGAACTGGCCCATGTGCGCGACGTAGCCGGGGTTGTCGCCGCGCGCGTCGAAGCTGACCTTGCCGAGGAAGGTCCCATCGCCGGCACTCTGACGCAGACTATCCGCGAGGCCGCCTTTGTCGAGCGTGCCGGCCTTCTGCGCGCGGGCAATCGCTTCGAACAGCAACTGCGCGTAAGCGAACGACGTCTGCGACTGATAGTTCGAATCGCTGTTGAAGAGCCGTTTGTAGGTATCGGAGAACTCGCGCTGATCAGCCGAGCGATAGTCCGCCGGGGAAGCGAGCACGGTCGCGCCGTACACGTTCGGCACCAGATCGGGAAACGAAGCGGCCATCTTCGGGCTCGCGAACGCCCACGGCGCGGCGATCGCCTTCAGGTTCGGCTTGAGCACTTTCGCGGCGCGCAGAATGCCGACGTAGTCGTTCTCGTAGCCGATCATCGCCATCGCGTCCGACTTGTCCTGCAGCTTGACCTTGTTGACGATCGGCTTGAAGTCGGTCATCGACGGGTCGAACGCGTGCAGCGTGGTCGTCATGCCTTTGGCCTTGAGCGCGTTGTCGAGTTGCTGGGCGAGGTCGCTCGTCGCGTCCTTCGTCGAGTAGACGATCGACACCGACTTCACGCCGAGTTGCTGGAACAGGCCGAGCATGCCCTTGGTATAACCGGGCGTGTTGCTGACGCGAAAGAAGTTCTTCAGGCCGCGGCGCACCATGTCGTCACTGGTGCCGCCTGAAGTCATGTAGACGATGCCGGCCTTGCTCGCCGCTTCGGACGCCGGACCCGCGCAATTGGAATTGGCCGCGCCTGCTATTGCGAGCACGTTTTGTGACGCGAGCTTCTCGACGGCGGCAACGGCCTTGGCCGGATTCGATTCGTCGTCGATCGCAACCAGCGTGACCTTGTTTTGCGGATTGCGGCGATTGTAGACATCGGCGGCGACCTGGATGCCACGATACATTTCGGTGCCGGCCTGCGCGAGCGAACCGGTCAGCGGCAACTCGACGCCGACGCGCCATTCGGCAGCGTTTGCCCCGGCGCACACGCCGGCGAACAGGCTTGCACTGGCGAGAAAGCTCGCGGCCATCCGGCCGCGCAACGCGAACTGCTTCATGTCTCCTCCGTAGCCTTGATTGGCCTGTTTTCGAGGTGCTGCTCCCGCCGCCGTGGTTGGCGATGAGCACGCCATGCCGCGCGGCGCGGCGGCATGGCGTGCTCGTGCGCTTTTAGTGCGCCTGCAATTCTCCGGCGAGCGCCCGTAGTTTCTGCTTGAGCAGCTTGCCGCTCGCGGTGGTCGGAATCGCATCGATGCGGACGATGCGCGCGGGCCGCTTGTATGCGGATAGCCGGTCGGCCAGGTAGTCCTGCAGTTCTTCGACGTCGAACTCGGCGTCTTCCTTCAGTTCTACGAACGCAATCACTTCCTCATTGCCGTCGCTGGTCGCACGGCCCACGACGGCCGATTGCCTGATCGACTCGTGTGTGTTGATGACCGACTCGACTTCGATCGGATAGACGTTGAAGCCGGAGCGAATGATCAGGTCCTTGGTGCGGCCGACGATGAATAGCGCGCCGTCGTCGCCGAGGCGGCCGATGTCGCCGGTGTTCAGCCAGCCGCCGGGGCGCAAGGCCTCAGCGGTTTGCTCCGGCGCGCGGTAGTAGCCGCGCATGACGCCGGGGCCGCGCACCCACAACTCACCCGGTGTGCCGCGCTCGACGTCGTTGTGCTCGGCATCGACGATGCGCAGTTCCGCACCCTCGACGATCTCGCCCGACGAGCAATCCTGGCGCGGCCGCTCCATACGCGTGATGAACAGCGAGCCCGCGTATTCGGTCATCCCGTAGCCGTGATGCAGCGGCTGACCGAACAGCGCCTCGACATCCTTCTTCAAGGTCGGGTCGAGCGGACCACCGCCGGTGTACAGATAGCGCAGCTTCGACGTGAAGCGCAAACCGCCCTGCTCGCGCACTTGCGCGACGATGCGCGTGAACATGGTGGGCACGCCTTGCAGGATCGAGATTTCGTCGGCGGCGAGCGCGGCGAGTACTTCTTCCGCGCTGAAGCGCGCGGCGAGCAACAGGCTCGCGCCGGCCTGGAAAGTCGCCAGCAGCAATGTGGCGAGGCCGAAGATGTGCGACATCGGCATGACCGCGTACGCGCAATCGGCGGGCGTCATGTTGCGCGAACTCGCCGAGACGCGTGCGAAATGCAGCAAGCCGCGATGCGTGGCCATCACGCCCTTCGGCTTACCGGTCGTGCCCGACGTGTAGATCAACAACGCCACCTCACGCGCCAGTGCTTCCGGCTCAGGTATCGCCGTGGCGTCATGCGCGCCGAGCATCAATGGCCCCAGCCCTTCCGGTGCGATTTCGCGGGCGCGATAGCGCACACCGTGACGTACCGCATCGGGTGAAGCCGAGTGCGTGAAGATCATCAGACGCGGCGTGCAGTGTTCGCGGATCGCCTCGATCTCGCGCTCGGACAGGCGCGCGTTGACGATCGCAGGCCACGCGCCCAGCTCCGACAGCGCGAACAGCAGCGTGATAACCGCCGTGCAGTTTTCCGCGACGATCATCACACGGTCGCCGCTGTCGACGCCCTGCTCGCGCAGGAATCGCGATGCCGCTTCGACGTTCTGCCACAGACGTCCAAAGCTCAACTGCGCGCCCTCTTCACGGATCGCAATTGCGTCGGGCGTGGCCGCCGCCCAGTGACGCGCAATGTCGCTGATCTTGTGCGGCTCCGGTCCAGCCAATGTCATGGTCCCTATCCCCTGTGCTGCGCGACGCGTGAATGCGCCGCTCGACTGGATGCCAGTGTGTTCGAGCCGCGCGGCGCTCACAATTTGTTTTCAGCGAAGTGGGGATTCGGCGTGGCTTAACCTGGTAGTTTTACTGACCTGCGTTCGGGGGGTTAAAGGGTGTGGGGAAAAGCGGTGAAGGTGTTCCGTTGACGTCAGGTCGCCGTCGATGCGCTCTCGTCATCGACCACCGCGGCTCATTTAAGCCCAAGCCGCCTGGCCAGACGATTCAGATTCGCCCGGTCGAGCCCGAGTTCACGCGCAACCGCCGCCCAATTCTGCTTGTTGCGTGCGAGCGCGTCGAGCACGACGGAACGCTCGAACTCCGTCACTGCGCTGCGAAAATCCTTCGGCTCGCTCGTCTGCGTGTCGGCGGATGCCTGACTCTTTTCTTCGCCCGGCGTGTCGGACAGCGCAAAGTCCGCCGCGCTCAGCGTGAGAATACGGCGATGCTCACGATTCGCTGCGAGCGCCTTGAGCGCACTGCGGCCAATCAGATGCTCGAGTTCGCGCACATTGCCCGGCCACGGATAGCGCAATAACGCGGCCTGCGCGTCCGCCGCGAGCCGCAGACTCAGCAGACCCAGCCGCGAGCGATTCTCTTCGAGGAAAAAGCCCGCCAGCAGCAGCACGTCGCGGCCTCGTTCGCGCAGGGGAGGCACGCGCAACGGATAGACACTCAGACGATGATAGAAGTCCGCGCGAAACCGGCCCGCTCGCACCTCTTCCGCGAGATCGCGATTCGTCGCCGTGATCAGCCGCACGTCGACTTTATGTTCGTGGTCCGAACCAATTCGCTGCAACTGGCCGTTCTGAAGCACTCGCAAGAGTTTTGCCTGCACGGTTAGCGGCAGCTCTCCCACTTCGTCGAGGAAAATCGTACCGCCGTCAGCGAGTTCGAATTTGCCGCGCCGATCCGACGACGCGCCCGAGAACGCGCCGCGCACGTGCCCGAACAGTTCACTTTCGACCAGCGTGTCCGGCAACGCCGCGCAGTTCAGGCTCACTAGCGGCTTATTCGCCCGCGGCGACAACGCATGAATCGCATTCGCCACCAGTTCCTTGCCGACGCCGGTCTCGCCGGTGATCAGCACGGTCAGATCGCTCGCGGCGACGACCTCGATCTCCTTGATCATGTGGAAATGCGCGTCGCTGCTGCCGATCATCTCACGCCGGCTCTGACTGCTCGCCTGCCGGTACGCTTCGGCGCGAAGACGCGCCTCTTCTCCGCTGCGAGCCAGTGTGTCGATTCGCTCGACGACACTCACCGTCGCGGCGGCAAGCCCGAGGAACGCCCGCAGCGAGGCCATGTCGATCGCGTCGAAGCGCGCCGGGTCCAATGCGTCGAGTGTGAGCAGGCCCCACGGCCGGCCGCGAATAAAGAGCGGACAACCAAGGCAGTCATGGACTTCGAGGTGCCCGGCCATGCCTTGCACGAGGCCGTCATAAGGGTCGGGCAATTCGGAGTCGGCCGCGAAGCGGGTCGGCTCGGGCCGTGACAGCAGTTGCTCGAAGCGCGGATGTTCGCTGATCCGAAAGCGTCGCCCCAACGTATCGCTACTCAAACCGTCGATCGCGAGCGGCACCAGCGTGTCGCCTTCGATGCGCAACAGAGCGGCAGCGTCGCCCGGAAACAGCGTGCGCAGACTGCTGAGCAGGCGGCGATAACGCTCACGGTCGGAGAGTTCGCGCGACAGATCGAGGATCAGCGGCGTCAGGGCGTCGAGTAGCGCTTTCGCAGTCAGATTGACTCCTTCAGGAGTCTTTTTGACCAGGGTCGAATCGACCATATTCGTATCCAGATCTTTGATTTGACTGCATTTTATACCTGGCACAGAACATGGATAGTAAGTCCCGTCTTGAGCAGGCCAGTTCAATCACTCATCACCAAAGGACTTCTATGCTTTCCGCCGACCACCGCGCCATTGTCAAAGCAACCGTTCCTCTTCTCGAAAGCGGAGGCGAGGCACTGACCACGCACTTCTACAACATCATGCTGGACGAACATCCGGAAGTGCGCCCGCTGTTCAATCAGGCCAATCAGGCAAGCGGCGCGCAGCCTCGCGCGTTGGCCAACGGCGTGCTGATGTACGCACATCATATCGATCAACTCGATCAACTGGGTGGCCTGGTCTCGCAGATCATCAACAAGCACGCGTCGCTGAATATTCTGCCGGAGCACTATCCGATTGTCGGGCAGTGTCTGCTGCGCTCCATCCGCGAAGTACTCGGTGAAGCAATCGCCACCGACGCGGTTATCGAAGCATGGGGCGCGGCCTATCAGCAACTCGCCGATCTGCTGATCGGGCTCGAAGAACAGATCTACGCCGGACGCGAAGCGGCGCCGGGTGGATGGCGCGGCACGCGTCTGTTCCGGGTCGCGCGCAAAGTGCGTGAGAGCGATGAGATCACGTCGTTCTATCTGCGTCCTGACGACGGCGGCGAGTTGCTCGCGTTTCATCCTGGGCAGTACATCGGTGTGCGACTGGTAATTGATGGAGAAGAAGTGCGCCGCAATTATTCGCTCTCCGCAAGGGCGAATGGGCGGGAGTACCGCATTAGCGTGAAGCGCGAACCGAATGGCAAGGTGTCGAACTATCTGCATACGCGCATCGACGAGAATGACGCGGTGGAACTGTTCGCGCCGGCCGGCGACTTCAGGCTCGAACATACCGACAAGCCGCTGGTGCTGATCAGCGGCGGCGTCGGCATCACGCCGACGCTGGCAATGCTGCAAGCCGCGCTGGACACCGATCGTCCGGTGCACTTCATCCATTCTGCGCGTCATGGCGGTGTTCATGCGTTCCGCGACGCAATTGAAGCAATGGCCGCGCGCTATCCGCAACTGAAGCGCTTCTATTGCTACGAGCAACGTCGGGCGGGCGATGCCGACGCGCACGGCATCGGCTATCTCGACGAGACTCGACTTGCCGAATGGCTGCCGGTAACGCGGGATGTCGACGTCTATTTCCTCGGGCCGACAGCGTTCATGAAGGCCGTGAAGAAGCATCTCAAGGCGATCGGCGTGCCGGAGTCGCAAAGCCGTTATGAGTTCTTTGGGCCGGCTTCCGCGCTTGAATAAGACTGTTGGTAATTAGGTGCGTTTAGTGGTCGGGACGGGGTGGCTTCCGGAATCGAGTTCCAGCGGAATACGCGTGAAGTCGTGGTAGAAACGCGGTCCGCAAGATAAAGCGATTTCCTGTTCCGGCGGACATGGGGCGCCGTTGGCATTAACCTGCCGGCGGCGTGTTCGTTAGCGGAGTTATTCGTTGCTCTACGCAGCATGTGCGTCTGCATCGAGCTTCCGATTGCCGCTTCCTACGCTGGCTCCGTGCCGGATCGCCTGAATTGACTGTCCCAACGACCCGCGCTTCTACCGTTCCTTGCGTCGGCGAAATGCCCACCATCCGGCTAGCCCCGTGAAGCCGGCCACCAGCAGCACCATCACCCAGAAGCCGTGACGATTTTCGGCGAGCGGAATGCCGCCCACGTTCATGCCGAAGAAGCCCGCAACGATATTGATCGGCATCGCCAGCACCGTCACCAAGGTCAGCGTGAACAGCGTACGGTTGTTCTGCTCCTCCAGGCGGGAGATGATTTCCTCCTGCAATAGCCTGACGCGTTCGATCAATCCGGCCACATCGGAGAGAACAACGGAGAACTCTTCCGTCGATTCACGCAGATCCTGGACATCTTCCTGTTGAAGCCAACGCGGCGGCCTTGCCAGCAAACGGAAGATTGCGCCAGGCTCCGGCGCGAGCATGCGCTGCAACCGCGTCAGCATACGACGCATTGCGCCGAGGTCGAGCCGGTTCTGTGTCGGCCGTTGCGAAAGGAACCGGTCCTCGATCCGGTCGACATCGGCGCTGGTGCGCCGAACGATCTGCACCAGCAAGTCAGCCTGGTCACGCATCAGGTGGACGAGTAATTCCGCAGGTGACCTGAATATTTCTCCTTCTCTGACCGATGCACGCAGGCGGTCCACTGAACGTAGCGGCTTGAGGCGCGCAGTGACAATGATTCGCTGATTCGCGTAGATCCATAACGTTGCGATCTCGGAGGGGATGAACTCGAGATTGAACATGACGTCATTAACGACCGCGCGTAGGGCGCCGTCCGCATGTTCGATACGCGTCGAGTGAGAACCCTCGCGCAACGCATCGAAGAACGCCTCGGGCAAATCGAGTTGCGCTCTCATCCAGCGTTCGCTTGCGCTATGCGCCAGATTGAAATGCAGCCAGAGAAACTCGCTCGCCTCGGTCGCGTCATCGCGCGCTTCCTGTTCACGCAGCCATTCGACGACCTGGTCCGCGTCTATCAGCTGCTCCGCGCGGGTCGAAGAAAAGCGGAAGCCGCACACCATGCCGGACGAATCGGCACCGTAGGTTTGCAATAGCAGATCAGATTTCATAGGTCGTTCAGCATTTGCTTCCCGTGTCGGACCGGCACCCGGTCATTACCGGCTGAGATTGAATCCCGACGAACGCGCCACGATTCCAGGTTTCAGTGCCGCGCGGATCGAATTGGAACGAAATGCCTGAGCATATCGCGGCCGGTCGAAAGAAGGTTAACCCGATAGTTTTCGTGTTTATTAATCAGGGGCTTACGTTCAGGCGATTGAAACGGGATGGTCACAGGAACGTCATATGGGGACTTTTGGCGCGGCGTTATCGAAAGTCTCACAGTTGCGAATGCCGCTTGGCGGCAACTGCTTGAGTGACTCGATTTGCGCGAGTTGACGCCTCGATACGCCGGCCAGGCGATGTGCAGATGATAGAGAGGTGGGTGAGGATTTGTGACTGTGGCTGCATTGTCTGCGTCTCCTGCCACACGAAACGTGAGTCGAGATTGCATGCCTGCGCCG
>NZ_BBJF01000025.1 GCF_000739735.1 Paraburkholderia ginsengisoli NBRC 100965
CCGGCCTGAGCACGACGAACAGCACGGTGGATAGCCTGTCGACGTCGACCTCGACGACGGCCAGCTCGCTGTCCACAGGCGTGAGTTCGCTTTCGACCGGCTTGAGCACGACCAACAGCACGGTGGGCAGCCTGTCGACGTCGACCTCGACGACGGCCAGCTCGTTGTCCACCGGCGTGAGCTCGCTGTCGACCGGCCTGAGCACGACCAACAGCACGGTGGATAGTCTCTCGACGTCGACCTCGACGACGGCCAGTTCGTTGTCCACGGGTCTTAGCTCGCTGTCGACCGGTCTGTCCAACGCGGTCCAGTACGACAACCCGGCCCACACGAGCGTGACGCTCGGCGGCGCGGGTGCCACGACGCCCGTCACGCTCACCAACGTGGCCGCCGGCGCGAATCCGACCGACGCGGTGAACTTCGGTCAACTGACGTCGCTGTCGACTTCGACTTCGACCGGTCTCAGCTCGTTGTCGACGGGCGTCAGCTCCCTGTCGACGGGTCTGAGCACGACCAGCAGCGCGGTGGATAGCCTGTCGACGTCAACGTCGACGACGGCCAGCTCGTTGTCCACGGGCGTGAGCTCGCTGTCGACCGGTTTGAGCACGACCAACAGCACGCTGGGTAGCCTGTCGACATCGGCTTCGACGACGGCCAGCTCGTTGTCCACGGGTGTGAACTCGTTGTCGACGGGTGTCAGCTCGCTGTCCACGGGCCTGAGCACGACGAACAGCGCGGTGGATAGCCTCTCCACCTCGGCCTCGACCAGCCTCGGATCGTTGTCGACCTCGACGTCGACCGGCCTGAGCTCGTTGTCGACCGGCCTGAGCACGACCAACAGCACCGTGGGTAGCCTCTCGACGACGGTCTCGACGACGGCCAGTTCGTTGTCCACGGGCGTTAGCTCGTTGTCGACCGGTCTGAGCACGACCAACAGCACGGTGGGCAGCCTGTCCACGTCGACCTCGACGGGCCTCAGCTCGTTGTCGACCTCGACCGCGACCGGCCTTAGTTCGCTGTCGACGGGTCTGGCCAATGCGGTCCAGTACGACAATCCGGCCCACACGAGCGTGACGCTCGGCGGCGCGGGTGCGACGACGCCGGTGACGCTGACGAACGTGGCCGACGGTGCGAATCCGACCGACGCGGTGAACTTCGGCCAGTTGACGTCGCTGTCGACGTCGGCGGCGACCGGCATCACGTCGCTGTCGACCGGCCTGAGCACGACCAACAGCACGGTGGGCGTCCTGTCGACGTCGACTTCGACGGGCCTCAGTTCGCTGTCGACCGGGTTGAATACGACCAACAGCAACGTCACGTCGCTGTCGACCAGCCTCAACACGACCAACAGCAATGTCGCGTCGCTGTCGACCGGCCTGATCACGACGAACAGCAACGTCGCCTCGCTGTCGACGACCCTGATCACGACCACCAGCAACGTGACGGCGCTGTCGACGGGTATCGCCAACGGCACGATCGGTCTGGTGCAACAGGTCGGCGGCGCGCCGGGCAACGGCACGATCACGGTCGGCGCCAGCACCGGCGGAACGACCGTCGATTTCACCGGCACCTCGGGCGCCCGTCAGCTCACTGGCGTCGCAGCCGGTAGCGCGCCGACCGATGCGGTGAACGTGAGCCAACTGCAATCGGTTGCGTCGGTGGCGAGCAACGCCGTGCAGTACGACAACGCGGCGCACACGAGCGTCACGCTCGGCGGTGTCGGCGCAGCCACGGCGGTCGCGCTGACTAACGTCGCCGCGGGTGCGGTGACCGCCACCAGCACGGACGCCGTGAATGGCAGCCAGCTTTTCGATCTCGCTTCGCAGTTGAGCCAGTACAAGCAGATCACGCAAGCGGCCTTTACCAATATTTCGACCAGCTCCAGGTACGTGGCGGTGAATTCGACCGGTAATGCGGCAAGCGCCTCGGGCACTGAAGCTGTTGCGATCGGCGGCAATTCGCAGGCAAGCGGCAATTACGCGGTCGCGACGGGTCCGAGCTCGCAGGCAACCGCGTCGAACGCGACGGCGATCGGCGCCAACGCGGTCGCGTCGGCGGCGAACTCGGTGGCATTGGGAGCCGGTTCGATTGCCAGCGAGCCCAACACGGTGTCGGTCGGTTCGCAGGGTAATGAGAGAACCATTACCAACGTCGCGCCGGGCGTGAATCCGACGGATGCAGCCAACGTTGCGCAATTGCAAGGGCTTCAGCAGAATATCAACACCGTGGCGCGTAACGCGTACTCGGGCGTGGCAATGGCAGGCGCGTTGGCCGGCTTGCCGCAGGTGGAGCAGGGCAAGACGTTCCAGTTGAGCGCCGGACTCGGCAACTATGGTGGATACTCGGCCTTGGCAATTGGCGGTAGTGCCCGGATCACCCAGAACACGATCGTTAAAATGGGCGTCAGCGCTACGAGCGGTGGCAATCACGTCCTGTTTAACGCCGGCATGGGCTACTCCTGGTAACACGTTTTGGACCCGGACATCTGGAATGTCTGACCGGCCGCTTCTTTGAGGCGGCGAACGGACGGACCCTCGCGACGAGCGGGGGTCCGTCTTATTGCTTGGTAGAAACAGGATATGCGTATCGGAATTTCAGTCGTCACTCACACGGGGCAGAACATCTGGCAGAACGGCCTGGGACAGAACGTCATTTTTCTCGCCGAGTTGTTCCAGCGTTTGCCGTTCGTGCGATCCGTCGTGTTGATCGATGTCGGCGATCAGCTCGCCATGCCGCCGCAGGTCGACCTGGGTTCGAGGGATCTGCGCATCATGCCGATGCGTGAAGCGACCGACGAAGTCGACGTGATCGTCGAAATGGGTGGCGCGCTCGACGTCCAATGGCTCGACCTGATGCGCGCTCGCGGCAAGAAGGTAGTCTTTCACTGCTGTGGTCAGCCGTTCGTCGGCCTCGCGGAGCCGGCTGTCTTCAACAAGCCGACTCATGCGGCGCGGCCCGACCGTTGTGACGAAATCTGGCTGTTGCCGAAAGACGCGGCCTTCGCGCCGATGATGCGCACCCTGCATCGCTGCGACGTGTATGAAGCGCCGTTTATCTGGCATCCGCATTTCGTTGAAACGCGCGTGCGGGAAGTCGCGGAGCAGACGGGGCTGCGCTACGGTTACCGAGGCAGGAACGTCGACGCGGACGGCGCGAGCGCCAGTCTGCGAGTCGCGATTTTCGAGCCGAATATTTCGGTGGTGAAGACGTCGAGCATCCCCATGTTGATTTGCGACGAAGCGTACCGCGCGGATCGCACTGGCGTCGCGATGATGCATGTGCTCAATACCTTGCATCTGAAAGATCATCCGACAATGCTGTATTTTGCCAACTCGCTCGATCTGGTGCGAGAGCACAAGGCGATCTTTCACGGGCGCCACGACGTCGTCGGTTTCATGGTGCAGCATGCCGATGCAGTGGTCGCACATCAGTGGCAAAACGACCAGAACTACAGCTATATGGATGCGCTGTATGGCGACTATCCGCTGATCCACAATTCCCCGTGGCTGAAGGAGGCGGGCTATTACTATGCGGGCTTCGAGGCACTGCAAGGCGCGGCGCAACTGCAACGCGCGGCGCTCGAACACGACGATGGTCTTGACGACTACCGTGCCCGTTCGCGGCGAGTCTTCGATGCAGTCGATCCATTCAGCCAGCACAATCTCGACGCTTACGCTGCCAGGTTGCTGCATCTGTGCCGCAACGCCAACTTTGCAGGCCACGCCGCGAGCCGTACATGAACATTGAACGAAGCCAGTCGTCCCTCCACCGCAAACTCCGCGTCGGCGTCTCGATCTTTGTTCGCAAGGGCGAGCAGTCCGTCTGGGAGAACGGCATCTACCAGAACTGCATCTTTCTCGTGATGCTGCTCATGCGCTCACCGCTCGTCGAGGCGACGTTCCTCGTGGCGGGCGGTGGTGACGGCGAGCCCGCGGACGCGAAGAACTTTCTCGCCGACTCGCCCGTGCCGCTCATCGATATGAAAGAAGCCGCGTCGACGCTCGATGTCATGATCGAGATGAGCGCCCAGCTTGCGCGTGAGTGGGTGGTGGCGTTTCGCGAGCGCGGCGGCAAGATCGTTTCGATGCGGGTCGGCAATGACTATGTGATCGACATCGAGCGGATGGTGTTCGACAAGTCGTCCGGGTTGCTGCTGACTGGGGCACCCTATCATGAGGTCTGGACATTGCCGGAGTATGAGACGACCTGTGTGCCTTATTTCAGGAGCACGTTCCGTTGTCCGGTGCGGGTGATGCCGCATCTGTGGAGTCCGCTCGTGCTGGAGCGCGAAGCCGCACGGCTGCCGGAAGGCGTCAGTTTCGGCTACCGGCCTGGGCGCCGGCGCTGGCGCGCGGGCATTTTCGAGCCGAATATCTGCATGGTGAAGACCGGCTTCATTCCGCTTCTGGCGTGCGAAGCCGCCCACCGCGCCGACCCCGATATGCTCGAACACGTCTGGGCTTACAACACGTTCCATATGAAGGAGCATGTTGGCTTCAGCGGTTTTGCGCACAGCCTGGATATCGTCAAACACGGGCTGACCTCGTTCGAAGGGCGCTTTCCGTTTTGCCGGGTCGTGGCCGCGGACGTCGATGTCGTGGTGAGCCATCATTGGGAAAATGCGCAGAACTATGTGTATTACGAGGCGCTGTATGGCGGCTATCCGCTGGTCCACAACTCACATCTGATCGGCAATTGCGGGTATCGGTATCACGAGTTCGATTGCGAGGAAGGCGGGCGCGCGTTGCAGCAGGCTTACCGCGACCACGATGCCAACTTCGACGCGTACCGGCAGAACGCGCATGCGTTCCTCGCGCAACTTGATCCCGAGAGCGACGCCAATGTGCAGATTTATAGCGACGCGATTGCGGCGCTGTACGAGAATGCGTGAGCATGTGCCGCTTTTCCGACGCGACGTTGCACCTATATCGCCACCAGGGTCGAGTTTCACTATGAATCCGTTTCGCACCATAACTCGCGCGACCGGTAGGCTCGCACTGACCGGCTCGCTGCTGCTGACCTCGGTCGCTTTTGGCCAAGGGGTGCTTGCTCCGCCAGAAGGCGCGGGCCCGCGCAATTCATTGGTCTATGCGGCCAATGCGGTCGGGGTCAGGCAATGCATGCCCGCGCTAACTGCGCTGTCCGCACTCGGCGTGCAGGGGACCACTAATAACGATGTGCTGTTCGACTGGGATCGGACCCGGGCCGGTGCGAGTACGGTGTTCTCGCTGATCGGACTGGAACTTCCGGGCGCCAACGCGGCGATGTCGATAACCGGCGTGCCCGAGGCCGATGGTTCGTGCTCGGTGTCGGCGGAACGTATTTCGGTTGCGCCGGTCAGTTGTCCGGCGCTCGCGCGCAAAGAACTGGTCGGCTATCAGGCAACGAAACTGCTCCCCCATATGATGGTCTACACCGACGCGAAGGACCTGGGCTCGTCGGTGTCGCTGATCGATCAACAGGCGAGTTGTCTCGTGATTCGCCGCTATGTGAAGTTCTCGGCGGGGGCGGCGGCGCCGATCAGGTAATCGCCCGCCGATAGATAGGCGTGAAGGATTCCAAAGGGCGGCTGGACGCTTAACGAAACGCAGAGTGTCCCGCTGGCAGTCTACATGCAGTGGTCATTGAAAAACGCGGCTGGCAATGCAGCCGCAATCGTCACGTCATGAACAAATTGCGCATCGGCATTACGATCGGCCTGCATCACGAGGCCGAAACGCTATGGAACAACGGCATCAAGCAGAATGCAGCCTTTCTCGCCGAGGCGTTGCGGCATTGTCCGCAAGTAGCCGGCGTAGTGCTGGTCAACACGACGCAAGTGCCGATTACACCGGCTTTGCCCTGGGACCAGCTGCGTTATCCCACGTTGTCTTTCGATGCCGCGAAAGATTCCATCGACCTGTTGATCGAACTCGGCGGCCAGATCGATGGGACGCAGACGGCTTATCTGAAGCAGCGAGGCGTGCGGCTGGTGTCGTATTGCTGTGGTTTCGAGTATGTGCACGCGATGGAGTCGGTGCTGTTCCGCAAGCCGATGTGGGGGGCGAACCTGTTCGTCAATCAACACTACGACGATATCTGGATCATTCCACAGGTCGACAATATTAGCCGCTCGTACTTTGAAGTCTTGCGCCGGCAGACGGGGCGGGTCGTGCCATTCGTATGGAGCCCGATGTTTCTCGACGAGCGCGTCAAGAACATGCCTCATGCCGGCGAATACCGGTCGCATGAAGGTGCAAAGCGGCTGAGCGTGATGGAGCCGAACATCAACATCGTGAAGTTCTGCCTGTATCCGGCGCTCATAGCTGAACTCGCTTATCGGCGGCGGCCTGACAGCATCGCCGTTTTACAGGTGACGAACGCGGAGCCAATTGCGCGGGACAGTCTCGAGTTCATTTCATTGATGAACCAGCTCGATATCGTGCGTGACCATAAAGCGGTCTTTCTCGGACGCCACGAAACGCCCATCTTTCTGGCGGAAAACACGGATATCGTCGTTTCGCATCAACTGGAAAATCCGCTTAACTACTTCTACCTCGAAGTGTGCTGGCAGGGCTATGCGCTGGTGCACAATGCGCATCTTTGCGCGGACCTGGGTTACTACTACCACGGCAATGACGTGGAGGAGGGCGCGCGCCGCTTGAGCGAAGCGATCGACATGCATGACGCGCACGCAGCGTGGTATCGCGAGCGGCAGCGTACAGAGATTGCGCGTTTTTTGCCCGAGGACCGGCAACTGGTCGCGACGTATGGTGCGCTGCTTGAAGACTTGATGGCGAGGCCGATCCGCTAGCGGTTGCGGTTCGTTGCCGGTTCATTGCTTCTTGCGCGGTGTCTGCGCTATGAGGTTTTCAGGCGCTCGTTTGCCCGAATCAACTCGCGAACCGGCGTGATAGACAATTGCTTATCGTGGAGCGTCAAGACCTCCGCAAGTATGCGATAGGATTTGCCATCGAAACGCCAGTTCTCCGTTTCGATGCCGGCTCTACGACAGTCGAGCAGTACTCTTTCGGCCTCGCCGAACAATCCTTCTCTCGCCGTTCCATAGCCGGCCTCGCACAGAAGGCTTGCGATACAGGCCGCCTGGCACATGCCATTGAAATGATGCTCTCCACCCGCGCCCGAGCGAAGTGTTTCCAGCGAAAGGTGGTTCTCTAGCGAAATGCGTTGCGCTATGGCTGTGCTCATCGGCAGCAGCATCTGTTTTGATCGGAGACGATTCATGTGAATATGTGCTGGGCGATCGAATTTC
Organism: Paraburkholderia ginsengisoli NBRC 100965; assembly: GCF_000739735.1. Lineage (GTDB taxonomy): Bacteria > Pseudomonadota > Gammaproteobacteria > Burkholderiales > Burkholderiaceae > Paraburkholderia > Paraburkholderia ginsengisoli. Next base: position 7,253 of record NZ_BBJF01000025.1, read on the forward strand.
TCTGTGCATGCCACGCCGCTGCTGCGACGCGACGGATAGATCACCGCAGCCTGTGCGGCATACGTTCCAGATCCTCCCAATCAACCTCCAGCGATCGCATGTGACTAGCTGGAGAAAATGGCCATCTGGTTGCCACGGCTCGACACTTGGAAGCGTTCGTGTGGTTCGCGGCTTTGTTCATGTGCGCGTTGATAGCGGCCGACTCCTCCTCGGCTGCATCTTTTGAAGGAGTTGCGATGAAATCATTCAGTTCGACGATGTGGACACACCACAATGTTTCGCTCATTTCTATTTCCTTCGCAGACCGGTAAATCTTCTGATGTTCAGACGCGTGCGGTTCGTGAAAGTGCACAGCAGATTGAATCCCGCGCGCGTCTCGTGAAATACGGAGCAAAAGCATCAGGACACCTGGCCGGCTGCTGCGTATCATTGCAAGACCAACGGTGTTTTGGATGAGTCAGTTGTTCGTCCTCGACAGGTCTGTTGAGGAGCCGGAGCACTCAGTGGTTTGGAGACGCGGGCCGCAGCGAGCGGTCAGGGACGGTCGAAGCCTTCCTGCCTTTCCGGAGAGAAGGGGAAAGGTCGTTCGAACGACCGTCTCCTCGGTGTCAATCCTAGCGATGATCGACTGCCAAGACTGTCAACAAAGGTCAGAAGCGGAAGCGACTGCACCGTTCCGGAGAAGCTAAGCCCGCTTCGCAGTCGCGTGAACGCAGGTCGGTACTTTTTATCGACCGACGGCTTCACTGCACGAGATAACTATTTGACGCTACTGCATTCGGCGAAACGGGCGTCTTTGTTGAATTTGGTTAAATCGCGGTCAACCATTGTTAACGGCGCTGGCAGCCGGCAATGATTTGTTTCATGCTGCACGCTTTATAAGGCTTCTATTATTCGATCGAGAATATCGACATGGAAAACGAGGACAACTGCCCGTTTGGGCCATCCCATCCGATGTGGGCAGAAGTTTACGCTTTGAGATTGACTGTGGCTGCCATCCGCAGGGCTCGCGGGAAGCCGAATCTCAACACACTGTCGCCCGGAACCCCGGAGTACGAAGAAGTTGCTCAGGATTTTGCTCGCGACGTGCTTCGCGCGATCGGCGACGATTCGTACGGTGACGACTTTTTCGGCGTCGGCGCGGCGGGCTGAGATAGTTAGAACTGCAAGGCGCAGGAAAGAGTACGGGCCCTTGATGTTTTCGGCCCCTGCATCGTCTTCCGGAATTTCCGGCCGACGCAGATGTCTGGACAGCCGGCAGTTAATTAGAGGAATAGCGATGTCCCGCCAATCCTATACGCCGTATCGCGGTTATGTCATCGAAATTCGCACTAGCCGAACCATCACGCTGTCGTTACACGGAGTCGGGCCCCGATATAAGGTTTCGTGGACTGTCTGTTGCGGGAGTCGCGCTGACGCAAGTGTCGGACGCTTTTCCGAGCGCCTGGTGTTTGTATCCGAGGCCGAAGCGATTGAGTACGCGGAGAATCGCGCCCATACTTTCATCGATGGCGTATTGTCACAAGCTTCCGAAAACTTTGCGGGCGATGCAGTCTCGGGCTGCGGTGCAAAGTCAGCGGGCTAGGCGGTTACGCTTGGGTTCTGTCAACGCAATCTTGCTTTCACGAAGAGACAAGGGGAACCGGTAACCGTGGTTCCCCTATCTAACCGAAAATGCCGCAAATGCCTGCGAGAAGAGTAACCCGGCGAGTTACGTCCTGTAGAAAGAACACCTCCGCGAACTTCCCGAACGATATAACCATAGCAACACGAACCGCACCAAGGATAGCGATGACAAAACTAACTGCCCCAAGCCTGCTGCTTGCCGTTTCACTGATTGCAGGATGTTCGAGTGCGTCCGGGCCGATGTTCAACGCTTATTCGATTGATTCGAACGATGGCGTCAGGACGTATCGGGTTGAATGCCAAGGTATCTTCGGAGGTGCCAATACGTGCAGAAAGGAGGCCGAACGTATTTGTGGCGATAAGCAGATCCAACCGGTCGAGAAAATCGATCAGTTGGGTTCCAGCGACAACCGCATTTTCACTTTCAGATGCGAGGCGCCGGCCAGTTCGGATGCGGAGAAGCCGGCTGCCGCCGCGGTTCCGGTAGCTGCGCCAGTCGTCCCGGAAAGATTCGATCTCAGCGGCGACACTAACTTCGACACCGGCCGCGCGACATTGACTGCTGCGGCAACCGAGAGGCTGGACGCATTGCTGGCTGCCAGCAAGGACACAGTGTTCAAAAAGGTGACGGTGGAAGGTTATACGGATTCGACAGGCTCTTCCCGGGGCAACCTGGAATTGTCGAAGCGCCGCGCGGACAGCGTCGAGCAGTACCTGAAGAGTCACGGTCTACGTTCCACGGACTACGTCACCCGAGGCGAAGGCTCGGCCAATCCCATTGCGTCAAACAATACCGCAGGCGGCCGCGCGCAGAACCGCCGCGTGGAAATCCATCTGACCCAATAGAGGATGACAGGCGGACTGGCACCCTAACTCTCCGTACGGGGTTGGGGTGCCGCGACTATCAATTGGACACGTACGCGACGTACGGTCCTGTGCCGCCGCCACTTGAAGACGTCCCCGCGATCCCGACGTACACATGTCGTCCGTAGAAAAACGGGATTCCAAAGTCGAATGTGCCGGCCATGTAGTGGGCAAGATTGTTGAACGCGTAGTTGTCAGAAGTCAGCAGTGCCAGCGCATTAGCGACAGTAAAATTAATAGACGTTGTGGCGTTGTTTTGTCCCGTGATGGTCACCGCGCGCGATAAGGTGCTACCGGGGACATAGAAACGAAGGCTATTCAAATCAATGCTCGCATCCTGAAAGAACAGATCGGTCGAGCCTGAATCGAAGAACGCGCTCCCGGCAAAAGTGGCGCCGTTGTAAGCTGCGTTGAAATTCCCGTACTGATCGGTCGTCAATACCGTTGCACCGGTTCCGGCAAGCATGTTGTTGCTTTGCGTATCGATCCCAAACACCAGAGTGCCGGATGCCGACGCGCTTCCGTTCGCGGCCACCTGCGGCATCTCCAACACGATGCCGTTATTGTCCACCGCAAAGAAGTGAACTGGATTCGCAACTTGCTGATTCAATGCCTGAGTAACCGCGGTGCACGCAGAACTGTCGCACGCATAGTAGAAGCCACTCTGGTCACCGCTTGTACATGAGACGCCGCAATCGCGTGGATTCACTCCAACGCCAAGTATTCCATTGGCGCCCAGGCTCAACGGCGTGGAGAGCGCGGCGCTTTGCTGACAGTCAGTGGGCGCGGACTGTGTAAGCGATGGGTCGGAAATCACCTGGATCGGCACATCCTGCGCAATCTCACCGGACATACCGATGTCCGCATTGCGCACGGTACCCCAGGTATAACCACTGCCGAACTGCGTGCATTCCGCGATTCTGCTGCCGGTTGAGGGTCCGGTCTGCGTCGGCAGCGTGGAAAGTGTGGCGGCCGGCACCGCGGAAGCAAAAAGCCGCAAGCCAAAAGATCCTGTATCGATCAGCACGTTGTCGATAGTCGAGCAGTTCGACGTGGCGTTCGTTTTCGGCGTGCAGATCGTCACGTTCACCATGGGGAAATTGCGTACGGCGAATGGCGTGGACGAGACGAGAACCGGTACCGTATTAAGTGCGGCATTCGCCGTCGGTATCGCGGAAGGTTCCGGTGTGCTCGCCGATGTGACGCCTGTCGTGCCGGCGGGAGCGTTTGCCGGAGCATGGGTGGTTGTGTCGCCAGTTGTCGACGCGGAAGATCCGCCGCCTCCACTACCGCCGCACGCGCTGAGGCTGATTCCGAGCATCGCAACGATTGCCCACGCGAATCTTCGCATTGTGTCTGTTTTTTTCATTGCAAGTCTTCCGCGCTCGTCCCCTGTGGGAGCGATTGAGGCAAATACGCGCGACCCGTGAAGGCACCCATATGCCCCCCGGTGTGAATAACGAGTTCGTTCTGTTGAACAGTAGCGGGACCGTAGCCACCGCCTTGCGTTGCGTGGATGGCCGCAAGTCCTTGCAGATACGCGGGGAAATAGCTGCCTAGCAGCGTATTTAGAGGAGGCATCCGGGGACCATGCCACACGACGGCGAATACGGTGCCTGTCTGCGATACGTATTCGCGGACCACCGTGCCATACGCTAGCGTGTTTTCGTTGACGCTATATTCAACTGACCTTGCGCTCGCGCGCTGGACCAGTCTTGTTCCCTGATTGGTCGGTTCGACCGGCCATGTCGGCGTGCCGCCGAGCGAGGCATGCGCCAGTGTCGTCCCCATAAGTGCCGGTGCCACTACTGCGGCCCACAATATGCTGCTGATTTTCACTCATCCCCCGGCGTGCGAAACTCCACAGACGGTCAGGAAGTTCGTCGAGCCTCTCAGCACCGCTGCGTCTGCGCCATTGTCAGTTCGAAGGTGGCATTTCGATTGATCGAACAGAACCGAAAATGAGCCTTATCTTGATGCGTTCTCCTGGTGGCGAGGGTGTCCTCGACGGAGGAGCGTTGTCAGCGAGGAGAGGGAGAAGGACGCCGCAAGACAGAGCCGGGTCGAATACAGGAAGCGAGAAAGCGGACTGGCAATCCGATTCTCGTAGAGAACGGTTTCATCCTGGCGCGTTCCACCGCCGCAAAGTTGCATAAATTGAGTGATTGCGGAGAGCGGCGGAAAAGATTTTCTGTTTCGATAAATGCCGGAAATCCAGAAAAAACGCCACTGTTTGCAGTGCGGTAACGAAGTGTACTTTTATTCTCCATCGTCGATGAAAATCCGTATCTGCCGATAAATTCGTTATATTGAAAAATGCATTCCGGATACGATTTATAGACGGTTGTGTGCGCCAGATTACTAAATTGACAATAATCTAACGATCTCGGTGATGATGCTCGCGCCGGTTGGTATTATTCAGTCGCACACGGCGAAGCCACGCACCATGAGCGGCTCGTCGTAGAGAAAGTTTGGGATGCGTGTCGCGACTTCTCTTTCGGAGACGGCAATGGGACGGAAGCGCTGAGTTAGAAAAACTTTTCGCTTGGCGAATGTTTCCATTGCCAAAAAACCGGCATTAGCAATAACTACCTATTTCCTCGTTTCCTCGTTTCCTCATTTACAAGGGAAGCACGGGTTGATAAAGCTCGGTCGATCGACGCCCCAAAAAAATACTTCAGGAATTCGCGATATGTGCGGGGATCGACAAGAGACGGCGCAGGCAAAGCGGCCCTTAGCCTCCGACAAATCCACGCATCCAGAATAGGACACGCCTCTGCCAGTTTTAATCGAGGTGTGCGCTGTCAATGCAAAAACACAATCAGTCGTGTGAGGGATACCAGGTGAAGCCGATACAGTTCGATGGTTGCGTGGGATGGCTGTATGAAGGCCATACCGGGTACGGTGTCGTTCTTTGTGAGCCGCTTGGGCATGAAGCCCTATGGACCCACAAGTTGTCGCGTGCATTGGCGGAACGTCTGGTGCGCGAAGGCATATCGGTTTTGCGGTTCAACTATCCATGCGCGGGAGACTCAGCCGGCGACGATAGTGATAACGATCGATTTTCGCGGACGCTGGCGAGCATTCGAAGTGCAATCGACGTACTGCGCACGCATGCGAATACGTCCGACGTGACTTTGCTAGGCGTGCGCGCGGGCGCAATGTTTGCGATGCTGGCTGCCGCGGGGAAGGGCGCCGATGCGGTACCGCACGTCGATGCATTGGTAGCGCTTGCGCCCGTAGTGCGAGGACGCGCCTACCTTCGGGAATTGTCGCTGGTCCAGAAGGGATGGCTCGATACCGCTCCTCCGGTTGTCCAACGGTCGGTTGGTGAGGAACCCTACATGAATGTGTTGGGCCATTGCTACCCGCCTGATCTGGTGGACCAAATAAAAGCAGCCAATTTGTGCGATGTCGCAAACAACGCGAGTTCGTTGGCGAGATCTGTGCTGCTCGTCGACACCGACTACGGCGAGAGCCCGCCGCTCCAGGCGGCTCTGCTCGCTCGCGGCATCGAAGTCGCGACCGCCAGGCTTCCGGAATGGTCGAGACTGATGTTGGACAGCCTCCATTCGCGGTTGCCGCTCGATGCAATCGACTCAACGACGCGTTGGATCATCGCGCGTTCCCAGGGGCCTGTGCTGAACGCACGACCGGGTCCGGACGCAGTCGCGGAGTGTGCCGCTCAGGATGCGTCAATCAACGCTGCCGCTGAAGGCGCGGAGGAGCAACTGGTTTTGATCGGTCCCGACCGACTGGTGGGGACGCTGTGCAGTCCCGCCGAAACGGGTTCCGTGCGGCCTGGCGCGCCGGCCGTGTTGATCGCCAATACGGCCGCCAATCCACGCATGGCAGATGGCCGCTTCGCCGTCTGTCTCGCGAGAGAGATGGCGCGCCATGGCGTCGTCACGCTACGGGTCGACGTGAGCGGTGTCGGCGACAGTGGCGAGCAGGGGCCGGACGACCAGTCGAGCGTTCCGTATTCGGATCAGACGGTCACGGACATCGTCGCGGCGGCAAACTGGCTAACCGCTAGAGGGCATCAGGAGGTCGTCGCTTTCGGCATATGCTCCGGGGCCTATGCGTCGCTGCATGCGGCTACGAGGGCGACCTCGCTGGGCGGGGTCATCGCGATAAATCTGCCACGTTTCGTCTGGCCCGCTGGAATGACGTTAGCGGAGGCGACAAAGCAGCGGCTCAATTCTTCTCGCGGTTATCTGGTCTCGGCACGCAACTGGCAAAAATGGACGCGGTTGCTACGCGAGCGGCGCGATCTGCGTCCTATCGTGAGGACCCTGGCGAGAGGCCTCTTTGCGCGATTCCGCCTGCCGACGATACAGATCGCGGAACGGCTCGGCTGGCGACCCGGCGTCGCTACTGAACGCGGTGTCATGCACGAACTGAATCGGCGCGGCGTGGGGACGTTGCTGGTCTATGGCGAATTCGATCCTGGCATCAATGAGTTGCACCGCCACTTTGGACTGGCGCATCAGGCATTCAAGGAATGGCGACATGTTCGCGTCGAAACGGTCGCGCAACTCGACCATGCACTGTTCGGAATGTCCGGAAGAACTGCTGTGATGGATCTTTGCGTTCAGACCTTGATTAACTGGTCTGAGCGCAAGGCTGAAGCCGCACGCCTTTCTTGCGATAAGGATGCTGGGCCAAGACGAAAGATGGCATCGGCCCAGAACGGGGCGTGCAATTGAGAGGATGCCTCCGCAGATGACGAGAGGTAAAAAAAGCGCGCTGGTTAAGCGCGCTATCTAAAACTACATGACCATTACGATGAGGCGTGGGAGGACGCCCCATCGATGACCACGGTACCAGTATCTGGACAAGTGTGTTGTCAAACACTGTTAATCAGGCCTCGCAGATTCGGTCAGACGCGTTCAATGACATCATCCAGGTACTCACTAAAATCCTTGGCCACTTCCGGATGGCGCAACGCGAATTCTACCGTTGCCTTCAGATAGCCGAGCTTGCTGCCGCAATCGAAACGCGTGCCGCGGTATTTGTACGCGAGCACCTGTTCGTCGGCGAGCAGTGACTGGATGGCGTCCGTCAACTGCAATTCGCCGCCCGCGCCCGGCCTGAGCGAGCGAAGGTGGTCGAAGATGCGAGGCTTGAGCACGTAGCGGCCCACCACACCGAGGTTCGACGGCGCCACGTCCGGCTTCGGCTTCTCTACGATGCCCGACATCTTGACGATCGAGTCTTCCCATTGCTTACCGTCGACGATGCCGTACGACCCGGTTTCCTGCGGCGGGATCTCTTCGACGCCGATCACCGAGCTGTGATAGTGGTCGAACACCTCGATCATCTGCGCCATCACCGGCGGCGTGCCGTACAACAGGTCGTCCGCGAGAATCACGGCGAACGGGTTATTACCCACCATCTTTTCCGCGCACAGCACCGCGTGACCGAGGCCCAGCGCTTCCGCCTGACGCACGTAGAAGCAGTCGACATGGCTCGGCTTGATGCTGCGCACGAGTTCCAGCAACTTGTCTTTGCCGCGCGCTTCCAGCTCGGCTTCGATCTCATAGGACTTGTCGAAATGATCTTCAATAGCACGCTTGCTACGGCCCGTGACGAAGATCATTTCGGTGATGCCGGCCGCCATCGCCTCTTCGACCGCATATTGGATTAGCGGCTTGTCGACGATCGGCAGCATTTCTTTCGGGCTCGCCTTCGTTGCGGGAAGGAACCGCGTGCCAAGACCTGCTACTGGAAAAACTGCTTTTGTAATTTTTAGCATACGAAGTGAAATGACATGGATGCTCTCTCAGGCCAACATTGCCTGAAATCGTAACGCTCCGGGCACGAGACTCGACCACGTGGCCGCGGCGACTTGCACCGTACGGATGCGCCGTTGCAAAAAAGGGAAACGCACCAGCGAAATAAGCGCTTGAAAGCAGGACATGTACGCCCTGAATCAGATGTGATAACTCTAGCTGGGGGCGATGAAGTCGCGAGTCATTCTAGCGACGATGAGGTCGCGCAAGTGTTAAAGAACGTCAGCGCTAACTCGAATAGAGCTTGGACAGCGGGTATCGCGAACTCATCGTCCAGAATCGCTACGGGGTGCGTAGCTTATTCTTTCTTCTTCGTATAGCCGATAGATGAGTTCGAGCATTTCCCGAATGTCCGGCGACTCGTCCAGTGCACGCATGCTCATGATGATGGGCGAGACGAGGGTAGGGTCGTCGAGTTCCTTGTAGCTCACATCGTCCCGCTTCAGACCATACACACTACTCGGAACGACAGAGATTCCTTCTCCTGCTGCTACGAGGCCCAGTGCTATCTGCAATTCCCGTACTTCATATATCCGGCGAGGCTTGAGACCCCGGTCTTCGAATGCGGATAGCACCTGATCCGCGTAACTGGGCCGTGGCGCCTTCGGGAAGATGATCAGCGTCTCGTTGACCAGGTCGCTGAGACCGAGGACGGGTTTGATCAGGGAAAGCGGATGGCCCTCCGGTAACGCAACGATCATCTTCTCCTCGCGAAGAATGACCCGGCGGATGTTGACGTCCTCGTGCCGGATACGGCCGAACCCTACATCGATCTGACCATCCTTCAGCGCCCTGATCTGGTCCATCGTCGACATCTCGTGGAGGCTGAGTTCGACGGTCGTATTCTCGTCGCGGAAGCGCCGAATGATTTTTGGCAGCATTCCATACAGCGTCGAGCCGACGAAACCGACCGAGAGGCTGCGCTCGATATTGCCCACGCGTCGTGTCATCGATTCAAGTTCGGAAGTCTGAGCCAGCAACTGGACGGCATGAGAGTAAAAGAACTTGCCCGTCTCTGTCAGCTTCAAGGGACGCGAGTCGCGCTGGAAGAGTTGCACCTGCAGGATCTCTTCGAGTTGCTGTATCTGCCGACTCAAAGGCGGCTGGGCCATGTTCAGTCGCTGTGCCGCCCGCGTGAAATTGCGTTCCTCGGCTACCGCGACGAAATAGCGAAGATGGCGCAATTCCATTTCCATACCTCCCGGATATAACCCGATACTAAATCAGTGTTGGACGGCGCGTTCCGGCGTCCATTATTCTGCATTCACACCCTGTTTCGACACCAGATTATACCTCCCAGGCATATTTAGAGGGGTGCTAAACCAAGGGTTAACCCCACGAAAAATAGAGACTCAGGAGCAGACATGAACGTCAAAGTGTTCGATACGAAGGAAGCGCAAGACCTGCTGAAGGCTGCTGCTAACGTCGGCAGCGAGGACGGCAGTGCTCGCGTCCAGCAGATTGTCAGTCGGCTGCTGGGCGACCTGTTCAAGGCCATCGACGACCTCGATATAACGCCCGACGAAATCTGGGCCGGCGTTCATTACTTCAACAAACTCGGCCGGGATGGCGAAGCGGCCTTGCTTGCTGCGGGTCTCGGTTTGGAAAAATTTCTCGACATTCGCATGGACGCAGCGGATAAGGCAGCGGAAATCACCGGCGGCACGCCGCGTACCATTGAAGGTCCGCTGTACGTCGCTGGTGCTCCGTTGCGCGACGCCGTGTCCAGAATCGACGTCAACCCCGACGAGGACGCAGGGCCGCTGGTCATTCGAGGCACGGTGACTGGCCCGGACGGCGAACCGGTTGCAGGCGCGGTGGTCGAATGCTGGCACGCGAACTCCAAAGGCTTCTATTCGCACTTCGACCCGACCGGCGCGCAAAGCGAGTTCAATCTGCGCGGTGCGGTCAGCACGGCTGTCGATGGCAAATACGAATTCCGTACGCTCATGCCGGTCGGTTACGGCTGCCCACCGCAGGGCGCGACCCAGCAGTTGCTGGATGTACTCGGTCGCCACGGCAATCGTCCCGCCCACGTCCACTTCTTTGTTACCACCGACAAATACCGCAAGCTGACCACGCAAATCAACATCGAGGGTGATCCTCTGATTTGGGACGATTTTGCGTACGCCACTCGCGAAGATCTGATTCCGCCAGTGGTCGAAAAGATCGGCGGTACTGCACTGGGCATGAAGACCGACGCGTATAAGGAAATCGAGTTCAACATCGCGTTGACTCCGCTGGTTCAGGGTAGGGATAACCAACTCGTCAATCGCCTACGCGCATCCGCCACGGCGTAATCGCGCTACGCGGCTGCTCAGTCGTACCGCTGCTGCCGCTCATTTCTCCGCAAGATTCTTTCGACACCGATGCGCGTACTCCATAGCTGGAGCACGCGTAGGAGAGTACACATGTCCGCAATTATCGACAAAGCCAGGCAGTTGAATGAACTGCTGCACACCGCCGTTCAGGATGACAGGGAAAACGGCGTATTCCGTTGCCGCCGCGATATCTTCACGAACGCCGATCTGTTCGAGTTCGAGATGAAGCATATCTTCGAAAGCAATTGGGTTTATCTCGCGCATGAAAGTCAGATTCCGAACAACAACGACTACTACACGACCTGGATTGGCCGTCAGCCCGTAGTAATCACGCGCGACAAGAGCGGCGAACTGCATACAGTGATCAATGCCTGCGCGCACAAGGGCGCGATGCTGTGCCGGAAAAAGCACGGCAACAAGGGGACGTTCACCTGCCCATTCCACGGCTGGAGCTTCGCCAACACCGGCAAGCTGCTGAAAGTGAAGGACGTGAAAACCACTGAATACCCGGTGCAATTCAACACCAACGGCTCACACGATCTGAAGAAAGTCGCACGTTTCCAGAGCTATCGCGGGTTCCTGTTCGGCAGCCTCAACGCCGACGCGATTTCGCTGGAAGACTACCTCGGCGAGACCAAGGTCATCATCGATCAGATCGTCGACCAGGCGCCGGACGGACTCGAAGTGTTGCGTGGCAATTCCTCGTACATCTACGACGGCAACTGGAAGATGCAGATGGAGAACGGCTGCGACGGCTACCACGTTAGCACCGTGCACTGGAACTACGCCGCGACGATGGACCGGCGCAAGGTCGACGGTACCAAGGCCGTGGACGCGAACAGCTGGAGCAAGTCGGTGGCCGGAGTGTACGGCTTCGAGCACGGCCACATTCTGCTGTGGACCAAGACGATGAACCCGGAAGTTCGCCCGGTCTATGAGCGGCGCGACGAAATCAAGGCGCGCGTCGGCGAAGTCAAGGCGGATTTCATCGTCAATCAGACTCGCAACCTGTGCCTGTATCCGAACGTGTTTCTGATGGACCAGTTCAGTACCCAGATTCGCGTGGTACGTCCAATCAGCGTAGACAAGACCGAAGTCACCATTTTCTGCTTTGCACCGAAGGGCGAGAGCGCTGCCGACCGTGCTACCCGCATCCGCCAATACGAGGACTTCTTCAATGTCTCGGGAATGGGCACCGCAGATGATCTTGAAGAATTCCGCGCCTGCCAGGCGGGATATGCGGGTACCGCTGCGCTGTGGAACGACCTTTCGCGCGGCGCGCCGTTGTGGGTGGAAGGCCCCGACGCGAATGCGAAAAGTATGGGGCTCAAGCCGCTGATCTCGGGCGAGCGTAGCGAAGACGAAGGCCTCTTTGTGTGTCAGCACGAATACTGGGCGCATGTGATGCGCGACGCACTGAAGAAAGAACAGGCGGAGGCGCTGGTATGAGCTTCGATTACCAGAAAATCTGCGCCGTGCTGTACCGCGAGGCTCGTCTGCTCGATGACCGCCAGTGGGACGCATGGCTTGCCTGCTACACCGACGACGTCACTTACTGGATGCCGGCGTGGGATGACGACGACCAGCTCACCGACGACCACGAGAGCCAGATCTCGTTGATGTATTACCCGGACCGCGGTGGTCTGGAAGACCGCGTGTTCCGCATCAAGACAGAGCGAAGCGGCGCTTCGATGCCGGAACCACGCACCAGTCACAACGTCACCAATGTGGAAGTGATGGCCGAGCGCGAGAACGAAGTGGACGTGCGCTACAACTTCAACACGCTCAGTCATCGCTATAAAACCACCGACCAGTTTTTCGGCACGATGTTCGTGACGCTGCGCAGGATCAACGACGAACTGCTCATTTCGTACAAGCAGATCGTGCTCAAGGACGACTACATCCGCCAGGTGCTCGACATTTATCACGTTTGATATCGAGCATCGGTGGAAATGAGAGTACAGGAGGCAAGATGTCCAGCTATAACGTTGCACTGAATTTCGAAGACGGCGTGACCCGCTTCGTCACCTGCAAGGCGGGCGAGAAGGTGCTAGATGCCGCCTTTCGCGCAAAGATCAACCTGCCGATGGATTGCTCCGATGGCGTCTGCGGCACGTGCAAATGCCGCGCCGAAAGCGGCAGCTACGACCTGGGCGACGACTACATCGAAGATGCGCTCAGCGAGGACGAGAAGGAGAGCGGCCTCGTACTCACCTGTCAGATGGTGCCGGAAAGCGATTGCGTGATTGCGGTGCCCGCATCGTCGAGCGCGTGCAAGACTGAACAGACCCGGTTTGCCGCGACGGTATCGAAGGTCGAATCGCACGGCGATGCGGCCGTCGTGCTCGAACTGGACGTGGATGCGACGGCGCCGGTGTTTTTGCCGGGTCAATACGTGAACATCGATGTGCCAGGCAGCGGGCAGCATCGTTCGTATTCGTTTTCGTCGGCACCGGGTGATTCGAAAATCAGCTTTCTGATCAAGAGAATCACCGGCGGCGTGATGAGCACCTGGCTCGATGCCGCCCAGCCGGGCAACAAGCTGGAGCTGACCGGGCCGCTTGGCAGCTTCTATCTGCGAGCGGGAGACAAGCCCTTGCTGTTTCTGGCCGGCGGCACGGGCCTCGCACCCTTTCTGTCGATGCTGGAAGTTCTGGCGCGCACCGGGTCGCAGCAAAGGGTCCACCTGATTTATGGCGTGACGCGAGAGCTCGACCTGGTTCAGGTCGATGCCATCGAAGCGTACGTGGCGAAGTTGCCGCACTTCACCTTCAGCACGGTTGTGGCCGACGCCGATTCGACGCATCCCCGCAAGGGCTGGGTGACGCAACACATGCCGGCCGAGGCGCTGAACGATGGCGATGTCGACGTCTATCTGTGCGGGCCGCCGCCGATGGTCGACGCGGTGCGTAAGCATTTCGACGACACCGGCGTAAAGCCCAATTGCTTTCACTACGAGAAGTTCACCCCCAACGCAGCAGCGAGGACCGCATGAACTCCCAACGATTCGCCGGCAAGGTGGTGGTCGTCACCGGCGCCGCGCAGGGCATCGGCCGCGGCGTGGCGCTGCGGGCGGCTGCCGAAGGCGCCAGGGTGCTGTTCGTCGATCGCGCTGACTTCGTCACCGAAGTGGCGGCCGAAGCGAGTGGTGCGGAGACGGCAGGCTTCGTCGCCGATCTCGAGACGTACGACGGTGCGGCATCGGCGATGGCTTTTGCCGTGCGGCGGTTCGGCGGCATCGACATCCTGATCAATGGTGTCGGTGGCGCGATCCGGATGCGTCCTTTCGCCGAGTTCGAACCCGCGCAGATCGATGCGGAAATACGCCGTTCGCTAATGCCTACGCTGTACGCGTGCCATGCTGTGTTGCCACACCTGCTCGCGCGTGGTGGCGGCACCATCGTCAATGTCTCCTCGAATGCCACGCGCGGCATTCGCCGCGTACCGTATTCGGCGGCCAAGGGTGGGGTCAACGCGATGACGCAGTCGCTGGCGATGGAGTACGCGGAGCACAACATCCGTGTCGTCGCCACCGCGCCGGGCGGGACGGATGCGCCTGCGCGCCGTATCCCGCGCAATACCGCGGGTGACAGCGAGCAGGAAAAGGCGTGGATGGGCGAGGCGGTGAAGCAGGTCACCGAATCGACCTTTCTTAAGCGCTACGGCAGCATCGACGAACAGGTCGCGCCGATCCTCTTCCTCGCTTCGGACGAGGCGGGCTATATCACCGGGACGGTATTGCCGGTAGCAGGCGGGGACACCGGCTAACCGATCAATGCCGGGTCCATTGCGCGGGCAGCGATCAAAAGAAGACTTCACAGGAGACGAATTGCATGAACAGACCGGAAGCCATTATCCCTGCCGGAATGGAAGCGGTGTACGAGAAAATACGCTACGCACCCGCGGTCAAGGTCGGCAACACGATTTACGTTTCCGGCCAGATTGGCCGTGACGCGGCTATGCAGCTGGTCGAAGGGCGCGAAGCACAAATGGTGCAGGCCTTCGAGAATCTCCAGCTCGTGCTGGCATCTGCAGGCGCATCACTTAGCAACGTGGTGGACTTGACCACGTTTCATACCGACATGCGTGACCTGTCATTGTTCATGCAGGTACGCGACCGCTACCTCACTACCGGTCCGCTGCCGGCGTGGACGGCCGTGGGCGCGCACATGCTTGGCGGTGCGCCAGGCTACATCGTCGAAATCAAGGCCGTGGCCGTATTGCCTGACTAACCCAGCAACAATCGCGTGTCGGAGGAAGGCTTCGGTGTGGCACACGCGTTGAACGCCGGGATTGAAAGTCGAACATTCGCCTGTTCGCGCGTTTGCAAGTGAAGACGGTTAAACGCAATACATCTGCCGGCCGCCGGGCGACTATGCACTGCGGGTATGAAATTCATCCCAATCAGTATTGGACGGATGCATGCCAACTCCCATAGTCTGCAACGAGGTCGCCGACCGATAAAAAGCAAAACCTACGCGCTCGCGCAAGCAGGAGACATCTTTGAACCCGCCCCTCAGCATTTCATCGCTCATTGATCGGCAGCCGCTTCAGCCTTATCAATGGGCCATTTTCATTCTTTGTTTTGCGACTGCACTGTTCGATGGGTTCGATACCCAGGCGATTGCATACACTGGACCGGCAATCGTCGCGGCGTTTGGCTTGCGAGCTGGCGATCTTGCGCCGATCCTGATTGCGGGCACGCTCGGCATGACAATCGGCGCGATGACCCTTGGTCTGATCGGAGACAGAATCGGCCGTCGTCCGGCCCTGCTTGGCGGCGTAGCCGTCTTCAGCATCGCGTCGTTGCTCACCGCGTTTTCAACCAGCACCAGTCACATCCTGCTACTGCGCTTCGTCGCGGGGCTGGGCATGGGCGGCTGCACACCGGTTCTGCTCGCGCTCGCAGCAGAGTACGGGTCGGCGCGCCATCGCGGCTCGATCATGACCGGCGTGCTGTTGGGACTGCCCGCCGGGGCAATGCTCGGCGGACTGCTTGCCGCGCGCATGATGCCGGTGATCGGCTGGCAAGGCGTATTCCTCGTGGGCGGAGGTGCACCGCTGGTACTCCTCGTCGTGCTGTTCTTCACGCTCCCTGAATCCCTTCACTACCTGGTGAGCCGGGAGCGGAACCAGAGCGAGTCACGTGTGCGCAAGATCTTGCAGCGTATATTGATTGTCCCATTGCCGGCAGACGCGGTATTTCAGGTTCCCGAGTCCGTGACGCGGGCAAGCGTGGCCGCCCTGTTTGCGAACGGCAATGCGCGCAATACGGTCGCCATCTGGGCCGTGTACCTGTGCAACTGGGTGGCCTGGTTCATGTTTCTGTCGTGGCTGCCCACCGTGTTGAAAGCAGCGGGTCTGCCGGCAGCACAGGCGCCGATGGGCACGGTAATCGTGAATGCCGTGTTCATCGTCTGTGCGATTCCGCTTTCGATGCTGCTTCCGCGGGTCAGCACACGCAAACTGTTGATTGTGCTGCTCGCACTGGGCATTGCGATTTCTACCGGATTGGCCTACGCGGGAACTGAATGGGGGCTTGTTTTTGTGCTCGCCGGCGCAGCGGGTCTCGGCATTGGCGGTCAACAGATCGCGCTGAACTATCTGGTGGTCGGTGCCTATCCGACGGAGTTGCGCGCCACCGCGACCGGCTGGGCTATCGGCATGGGTCGGGTCGGCGCAATTGCCGGCTCCGCGGTGGGTGGAACGGTGCTTGGTTTCGGCGGCCCCGGTGGTTTCTATCTGGCATTGGCGGTTCCGCTTGCTGCGGCGCTGCTGGCTGTCATCGCGATTCGCACGACAACTCGCGTCGTTGACGGAAATCTCGCCATAGCGCATTGAGTCGTTCGCTTCGAGACGCGTGGCCCTCGCGTGCCACGCGTCTTTTCCGTTGGCTTCTCGCGCTCCTTAACGACACGCTCCAATCAACAACATGTCTAATGATCGCTTCAATGCCCAGGTGGCTCTCGTCACCGGCGCGGCGCAAGGAATTGGCCGGGCCACGGCCTTACGTCTGGCCAGAGAAGGCGCGGCACTCATACTGGTCGACCGGGCACACGAACAATGTGAACTCGTGAAGCAGGAAATCGCGCTGAACGGCGGGGCTGCAATTAGCGTTGCCGCTGATCTGGAGACGCACGCGGGCGCGAACCGGATGGTCGATGCCGCGTTGGAGCAGTATGGGCGAATAGACGTGGCCGTTCACAACGTTGGTGGGACGATCTGGGCTAAGCCGTTTTGGGAATACGCGCCGCAGGAGATGGAAAGAGAGGTGGCCCGCTCTCTTTGGCCAACCCTTTGGTCATGCCGGGCCGTCATTCCGGTGATGAAAGCGCAAGGTACAGGCTCTATCGTCAATGTTGGATCGATTGCGACGCGCGGAATTCATCGCGTGCCGTATTCGGCGTCCAAAGGTGGCGTGCATGCGGCGACCGTGTGCATGGCGATGGAATTGGCCGAATACGGTGTGCGTGTCAATTGCGTGTCGCCCGGTGCTATCGACAACGGAGTGCGCGCGACGCCGCGCAACCCGTTGCCGCTTTCCGTGCAGGAGCAGGGGTGGATGAAGGATATCTACACGCAAAGCATGCGCGATACGCCACAAAACCGGCTCGGTCTTCCGGAAGAAATCGCCGCGGCGATCTGCTTTATGGCGGCGCCGGAGTCCTCGTATGTGACGGGGCAAATCATGTACGTCGCAGGCGGCGGCATTGGCTGAAGTCTGAAAGCCTCGGGTATGAGGTGATATCCGCTATGACTGTCCCGGGTCTGTCCGGCATTTTGTCGATGCGCCACCGCGCCGTTATGACAGTGCCGACTTAGCACCTGACAAATCGTTGGTTCGGCGCGAAGTCCCGCGCTGCTACAGTCGCCGCCAAGAGCACGGAGCTGCTCGAATCATTAGAAGCATCGACTGGATAACCACGGGACTCGCATATGAAAATCTGGACTCGCAGCGCCGCTGTAGTCGGCTTGCTGCTGACCTTGTCGGGCGTCGCACACGCCGATCGACTCGACGACATCAAGAAAGCCGGCGTGTTGCGCGTCGCGACTTTCGACAGCAATCCGCCGTTCGGCTTCGTCGATCCGAAGACGAATCAGATCGTCGGGCTCGACGTCGACTACGCACGCGCCGTCGCCGCGAAACTCGGCGTCAAGCTCGAGATTCAGCCGACCAATCCCGCCAATCGCATTGCGTTTCTGAAGTCGAGCAAGGTCGACCTGGTCTTCGCGAATTTCACGATCACCGACGAGCGCAAGAAGGAAATCGATTTCAGCACGCCGTATTTCGCGTCGGGCACGCAGTTCATCGCGAAGAAGGGAGTGTTGAATTCGCCGCAGCAACTGGGCAGTTTGCGCATTGGCGCGGACAAGGGCACGACAAACGAGCAGCAGGTCCGCGCGCAGTTCCCGGCGGCGACCATCGTCGCCTATGACGACACGCCGTTCGCGTTCGCCGCGCTGCGTGCGGGCAACGTGCAGGCGATCACGCAGGACGGCCCGAAGCTGGTCGCTTTGCTCGCCAACGTGCCCGACAAGGAGAAGTACGAGATCCCGCCGTTCACGATTTCGAACGACTATGAGGGCGTCGGCGTGCCGAAGAACGAAGCGCGTCTGCTGAGCGTAGTCAACGATACGCTGACGGGCCTCGAGGCAAATGGCAACGCCGCGAAGATCTACGATCAGTGGTTCGGTCCGTCGAGCAAGGCGCCGTTGCCACGTCTGTTCAAGATCGGCGATCCGCAAAAGAGCTGAGCGTTTTCCCGCGCTCACTGTCCGGCCTGCCGTCTTCGTGACGGCGGGCCGGTTCGTTTTGTTTCTGTAAGTGCAATAGCTTCTGGATGATGACGATGAACGCGTGGCTCGAACCTCGCTATGTCGCGTGGATATGGCACGGCTTCGCGATGACACTGGCGCTATCGGTCGCGGTGATCCTATGCGCGACGCTGCTCGGTTTTGCGCTGGCGCTCGCGCGCAGCGCCACTCATGCCGCGTTGCGCCGCGCGGCCTCCGGCTACGTGCTGGTGTTCCGCAACTCGCCGCTGCTTGTGCAACTGCTGTTCTGGTATTTTGGCGCGGCCATGCTGCTGCCCGACAGCGTGATGAACTGGCTCAATACACCCCACACGATCGCGCTTGGACCGCTCACGCTGAGTTGGCCGACGTTCGAATTCGTCGCCGGCTGGTTCGGCCTCACGTGCTATTCGACGACTTTCATTGGCGAGGAATTCCGCGCGGGGATGCGCGGCGTGCGCGACGGCCAGTATCAGGCGGCGGCCGCGCTTGGTCTGACGCGCTTCGCGACCTTCCGCCATGTGATCTTGCCGCAAGCGGTGCGGATCGCGACGCCGCCGCTTGCCGGGCAATACATGAACGTCATCAAGAACTCGTCGCTGACGATGGCGATCGGCCTTGCGGAGCTTTCGTATTCGTCGCGCCAGGTCGAGACGGAAACGCTCAAGACGTTCCAGTCGTTCGGCATGGCGACCGTACTTTATATTGTGGCGATCGCCGCGATCGAAGTTGCGTTGCTGATCTGGCAGCGGCGCGGAGGCGTTAGCGCGCGCGGCTTGCGGATCCAGCGCGGAGAGCACTCATGAATGCAGCAGACTGGTTGCCTATTCTGCGCTATCTGCTGACCGGCGCATTCCCCAACGGCCCGCTTGGCGGCATTGCGCTTACCGTGGTGTTGACGCTGACCTCGGCACTGCTGTCGGCGCTGTTCGGCGTGGCAGGCGGCATTGCGCTCGTGATGACGCGCGGCGTAGTCCATATGCTGTTGCTCGCGGTCGTGGGTTTCTTTCGCGCGATTCCCGTGCTGATGCTGATCTTCTGGACGTTCTTTCTGATGCCGGTGCTGCTGCACATCGACGTCCCCGGACTCGCGACCGTGGTCTGCGCGCTCGCGCTGATCGGCGGCGCGTATCTGTCTCATTCGGTGCAGGCGGGCATCGTCGCGGTAGGCGATGGGCAATGGCAGGCTGCGTTGTCGCTCGGCATGACGCGCGGCCAGGCATTGCGCCATGTGCTGCTGCCGCAGGCGATTCGCACGATGACGCCGTCGTTCGTCAATCAGTGGGTGTCGTTGATCAAGGACACGTCGCTCGCGTATATCGTCGGCGTGCAGGAGTTCACGTTTCTCGCGAATCAGGTGAATAGCCGGTTGATGGTCTATCCGGCGCAGATTTTCCTGTTCGTCGGTCTGGTGTATCTCGTGTTGTGCGGCGCGTTTCAGTGGGGCGCCACGCGCTTGCTCGCTGGTGCATCCGGTGCGAGTCCCGACGCGCGTCGATAGGCGCTTCATAGTGTCATGTGGCGGGACAACGATTCAGGCCAGTCGAACCTTGAACGTTAGCCGTGCTGATAAATCGGTAATCAACCCGCCGTCGACCGGATCGCGGCCGACAACGTCCTCAACGAACGGCGCGCCTGTTGATCGGTCAGATTCGAATACAACATCACGGTGCGAGACGGCAGCGGAGGCAGACCGAGGGCCGAGCCGATATCGATCGTGCCGGGCGGCGCCACTCGACGCCCGAGCGCCGCCACGGCGAGTCCCGCCAGCACGGCGGCACCGATTGTCGTGATGCCGCCGCCGACGAAGACCTCGGTCCAGGCGATCCCCGCCTGGTTGAGTGCGGTAATCGCCATGCTGCGTACGCTGCATGGTTCGGCCTGCGTCGCGAGACGCAGCGGTGTGCCGGTGCGATGCTCGAAGCCCGGCGATGCGATCCAGCCGAAACTCTCTTCAAGAATGACATCGCCGCCACGCCGCCGTTTGTCGTGACGTAGCACGATTGCCGCGTCGAGCGCGCCGCTGTCGAACTCTTCGAGGATCGCGCGCGATGTGGACACGCGCATCTCCATCACGCAATGCGGCTCGGCGGCGCTCATCTGCTTGAGCAGGCGCGGCAGTTCCGCGCCGACAATGTGATGGCTGATACCTACTACGAGTCGCCGTTGTTCCGCGTCGAACGAACCGAGCGCGTGCTGATGCGCCGCCACGAGCGAACGGGCAGAGGTCAGGAACGTGTGGCCGTCCGCCGAAAGACGCACGAGTCGCGGCGTACGTTCGAGCAGACGCCGCCCCAATCCTTCTTCGAGCCGCCTGATCTTCAGACTGACCGCCGATTGCGTCGTGCCCAGGGCTTCAGCGGCGCGAGTGAAACTGCTCAGATCGGCCACCATCACAAAGGCCTGCACCGCTTCCATGTCGAGCGCTTTCATTTTTTTTGCCATTGGAAATTGATATCGCTGAAATATTCTTTCATGGCGTTTTCAAATCATCAACCGCTTGCTATCGTCGTTGGACCGATCTCGTTCAACACGTTCAGACAGGTCCCGATCATGATCCTCGCGCACTATGAACACCGCTTGCCCGCCGACTACGATCTCGAATCGATCCGCGCACGGGCGAAGGCCCGAGGTCCACTGTGGGACAGCGCCGGGCAGTTGTACTTCAAGGGATTTCTGTTGCGCGAAGCGGGGCGCTTCGGGGCGATCGGGAACAATTATTCGTCGCTCTATTTATGGCGCGACGACGAAGCATTTCGCGTCTTTCTGACGAGCGGCCGCTATCGGAGCGTGACGGATATGTTCGGGCGAGCAAGCATTCGGACGCGGTTCGCGCTCGACGCGTGCAGAGGACACGGACAGCAGGCCCGCTTCGCCCTCGCAGAAGAAGCGGACATTCCCGTCGACGCCGATCTGAGCGCCGCGTTCGCGAGCGAAACCGAACGGAACAGACGGATCGCTGCGCAGCCTGGGACGGTCGCGGCTGTCGTCGGCGTGGATACGCAGCGTTGGCGGTTCACGCGGATCGTGCTGACGGAAGGCGAGCCGGCTGCGAGCGAGGGCGGCACCCGCTACGAGGTTCTCCATCTTGCGCGGCCGCTGCTCGATACGCTGCCTGCGGGAGACGCATGATGAGTGATCGGATCGACGCTTGCAGGCCGGCTCTGCATCGCTGTATCGATGCGGATAGTACCCGTCCCGATGCGACCACGTGTCGATCCGGCTTTCGACCTGGCGGATTCGAACTGAATCCGTGACATGCGCTCGCCGCGTGGCTCGCAGGCAGCATGTTCGGCGCGTTGCTGATACTCGCTCTGGCAGGGGGCGCCGCGTTCGCGCTACGTCTCATCGGATAACGCGGCGCGGACCGGCAACGCACTAGCTAGCGAACGGCCACGGCTGCCTGTTCTCGTTCCGCGAGAACATGGCGATTCACGGGCCGCGGCAGTCCGAGATTTTCACGCAGCGTGCGCCCCTCATATTCGGTGCGGAACAGTCCGCGTCGCTGCAATTCCGGCACGACCAGCTCGGCGAATTCGCTCAAGCCTCCAGGCAGCCACGGCGACATGATGTTGAAGCCGTCCGCGCCTTCTTCCTCGAACCACTGCTGCAATTGATCCGCAATGCTCTGGGGTGTGCCGATCACCTGCTGATGCCCGCGCGCCCCCGCAATGCGCAGATATAGATCGCGGATCGTCAGGTTCTCGCGTCGCGCGAGATCGAGCAGCAGACGCTGCCGGCTCTTGCCGCCATTGGTTTCCGGCAGTTCGGGGAACGGGCCGTCGAGCGGATACTTCGACAGATCGATGCCGCCCGACATGTTGGTGAGCAACGACAAGCCGACAGTCGGATGAATCAGTTCCTGCAACGCGTCGAATTTGTCGCGTGCTTCCTGCTGGGTCTTGCCGATCACCGGGAAAATGCCCGGCATGATCTTCAGGTGCTCCGGCTGACGACCATAGCGCGCGAGCCGGCTCTTGATGTCGCGATAGAAGGTCTGTGCTTCTTCGAGCGTCTGATGCGCGACGAAGATGACTTCGGCGGTCTGCGCGGCGAGTTCCTTGCCGGCCTCCGACGCGCCTGCCTGCACGACGACCGGCCAGCCTTGCGGCGAGCGCGCGACATTCAGCGGTCCGCGCACCTTGAAGTGCTTGCCGCGATGGTTCAGCACGTGCAGCTTGTCCTGATCGAAGTACACGCCGCTTTCCTTGTCGCGCAGGAACGCGTCGTCTTCCCAGCTATCCCAGAGTCCCGCGACCACGTCGTAGAACTCTTTCGCGCGCTCATAGCGCTCGCTGTGATCCGGATGCCGGTCGAAACTGAAGTTCAGCGCCTCGGACTCGGTGCTCGACGTCACGAGATTCCAGCCCGAGCGGCCGCCGCTCAGATGATCGAGCGACGCAAATTTGCGCGCCAGATTGTAGGGCTCATTGAACGTGGTCGACACCGTCGCGATCAACCCGATGTTCTGCGTGACCACCGACAGCGCGGACAGCAGTGTCAGCGGTTCGAAGTGATCGGCGCGTGCGGTGCGTGCGAGCGAGGGCAGGTTGGTGTCGCGCACGCTGACGCTGTCGGCGAAGAAGATCGCGTCGAATTTCGCGCGCTCCGCAATCTGCGCGAGCTGCGCATAGTGCTGGAAGTCGAGGCCGCCGCCCGCATGCGCGTCGGGGTGGCGCCATGCGGCGATATGGTGGCCGGTCTCCATCAGAAACGCGCCTAGTCGGATCTGCCGCTTGCTCTCGCTGCTTTCGCTCATCGTTTGCTCCGTGGAATGCCGCTGTTTTTATGCTTCGTGTCGAAGGCCGGGCCGCGCGTCACCACGCGAGACGCCATTCTGTAATCGGGGGATGCGCGACCGGCGCGGACGCCAGGCCATCGTGGCCGCCGTGCGAATCGTGTGAGTCATGGCGTACGTCGCCGGGTTCGCCGAAGTCGGCGACGATTTCATCGCGCAGGCGAATGAAGCGCGCATCGCCGCGATCTCGCGGGCGCGGCAACGCGACGTCGACGATGCGCTTGATGCGGCCTGGGCGCGGCGCCATCGTCACGACACGATCGCCGAGATACACGGCTTCGTCCACGTCGTGCGTGACGAGAATCATCGTGATGCGCTCCTGTTCCCAGATGCGTTGCAATTCGTTTTGCAGACGTGCGCGCGTGAGTGCGTCGAGCGCGCCGAACGGCTCGTCGAGCAGCAGCACGCGCGGCCGGTTGACCAGCCCGCGCGCGATAGCCACGCGCTGTGCCATGCCGCCCGACAACTGGTGCGGGTACGCATTCTCGAAGCCCGTCAGCCCTACGAGCGCAATGTGTTCGGCGACAGCATCGCGCTTCTGTTTTGTCGTCAACGGTGCGTTACGCAGCGCCGCGAGAATGTTCTGCGACGCGGTGAGCCACGGAAACAACCGGTGGTCCTGAAATACGATGCCGCGCTGCAGCGAGGTGTCGCGCACCCGTTCACCGGCGACGAGAATTTCGCCGCTGTAGTCGGTGTCGAGACCGGCGATCAGTCGCAGCAAGGTGGACTTGCCGCAACCACTCGCGCCGAGCACGCTGATGAATTCGCCGGGGCGCACGCGCAGTGAGATGCCGTCGAGCACATCGAGCGTCGTGCCATGCTGGACATAACGCTTGCGGACGTGCCGAATATCGAGTCCTTCCGAGGTCGCAAGGGTCATGGGAGGGGTCCTGTGAGAGTGATCGGACATGTTTTGCATGCCTTACGATGTGCGTGCCGGACGGCGCGCGAACACGGCCCGTTCGATCGCGCGAGCCAGCGCATTGAGGGCCCAGCCGGTCAGGCCGACCACGATGATGCCGAACAGCACCAGATCCATCCGGAACTGCTCGCTGCCGTCGATCAGCAGATTGCCGATCCCGCTGCCCGACACCAATAGATATTCGGCGCCGAGCGTCGCGAGCCACGAATAGATCAGCGCGAGATAGATGCCGGTGAAGATCGACGGTAAAGCAGCGGGGAAAATCACATAGGCGATCAGTTGCAGGCGCGAATAGCGGAACGCGCGGGCCACTTCGATGTAGCTGCGCGGCACCGCATGAATGCCGTCGCAAGTGTGCGCGGTCACCGGCAGCAGCGCGGCCAGCGAGAGAAACACGACCTTGGCCGCATCGCCCAAACCGAACCACACCGAGATCAGCGGTATCCATGCAAACAACGAAATCTGCTTGAACGTATCGAAGCTCGGTCCGACCATCCGGCGCGCCAGCCGCGAAAAACCAAGCAGGCTGCCGAGCAGCAAACCGCCCGCCGTGCCGATGACAAAACCGCTCGCCTCGCGTGCGAGCGATGCGGACAGCGCCCGCAGCAACGCGCCGCTTATCGTTTGCTGCCAGCCGGTTTGCAGCACTTCGAGCGGGCTCACCAGCAGACCGCTCTTCACGAGGTGCAGCGCCGACACGACGGACCAGAGCGCGATGGCGACAAGCGGCAATACCGCGCCGCGCCACGCGCCCCTGCGTCGATCGACGACCGTCGCGACCTTGTCGGCCTTGACTGCCTTGGCGGTCTTCCTGCGCGGCGGCAACTCGCAACCGCACGGCGGCGGTCCGCCTCGTTTCAAACCCGCGTGTGCGCTGCGTAAATGAAGTTTCGACAGAAAGCTCATGAAGTTCCTTTGCCTCGCGGCGGCTTCACTCGCGAAACGCGGACGGCTGCCCGCGCCGCAGACGCGCTTCGAGAGAATCGAGCAGACGGTTCACGATGAAGCCGATCGCGCCGACCACGACCACCGCCGCCATCACCAGATCGAGTTGAAACAGTTGCCGCCCGTACACGATCAGGTAGCCGAGCCCTTCGGACGACGCGACCAGTTCGACCACGACCAAGGCCAGCCAGGCCTTCGTGAAGCCGAGCCGCACGCCGGTCGCGAGCGTCGGCACGGCCGCCGGCAACACCACGTGGACGATCCGCTGCCACGGGGTATAGCCGTAGCCGCGCGCCACTTCCTCGAGATGCGGAGGCGACTGGCGAAAACCCTGCAACGTGCTGAGCGTCACCGGTACGAGCGCGGCGTGCGCGATCAGGATGTACTTGAGCGGTTCGCCGACTCCGACGAGCAGCAGCAGAAACGGCAACCAGCCGAGCACCGGAATCTGCACGAGCGCGTTGAAGCCGGGCAGCACGTACGCTTCTAGCGTGCGCGACAGACCGAGCGCCGCGCCGATCGCCAAGCCCACCAGCGTGCCGACCCCGAACCCGACCAGCACGCGCTGCAGGCTGATCAACGTGTTACGCGCGAGGTCGCCGCTCTGCGCGAGTTCTACGAACGTCTCGTAGACGCGCCCGGGCGGCGGCAGAATCTGCGGCGCGATCCAGCCGCGCTCGCAGCCGATCGTCCAGAGCGCGAGCAACGCGGCCGGCAGCAGCCACGGCGCAAGGCGCCACGCGATATGACGCAGCCGCTCGCCGCTACGGCGCGCTTTGGGAAGTCGGTGCGTGTCGTCGGCGGCAGACGTCGCGGACGATGGCGCGAGTGGAATCGCGGTCTCGCTCATGGTCGGGCTCCGTTAGCTGAGCGGCTTACCGGCCGCGTCGTAGCGGGTCCAGTAGCGATCGAGCTTTTGCGCATGCAGGGCATTGTCCAGATAGCGCGGTTCGAACCAGTGATCGACGTCGACCGGTTGGCGGATCAGTTTCAACCTGAGCGCATCCTGAGCGACCGCCTTGTAACGCGCGACGATGAACGGGTCGATCAGCGGCGTGTTGCGGTCCTTCAGCGGCTGTTGCGCGAACTCGGCCTGCCACGATGCGTAGCTCACGCCGCTTTGCGCCCACAGCTTGAAGAGCGCGTCGCGGTTGGCTTCGTCGGACGACCACTGCGCGCCTTTGACGAAAGCATTCACCACGCGCTGAACGACGTCGGGATGAGCGTGCTCGAAGTCGTCGAGCACGAGCAGATGCGATTGCCGCGTGAATTGCGGACCGTCGGTCTGCGATTCGTACACGACCTTTGCCAGGCCCTGATCGCGCAGCTTGTAGACGTGGTAATCGTTGAACGACGCGTCGATCCCTTTCGACGCCAGCGCCGCGAGTGCGCTCGCCACATCGAGGTTGATCACGCGCAGATCGCGCTCGTCGAGCTGGTTTGCCGCGAGTGCATTGTCGGCGACGAGCTGCAGGTTAGTGCCGCGAAAGAGGGCGACGCGGCGCCCCTTGAGGTCCTTGATCGTACGGATGTCCGAGTCCGGCGGCACGGCGATTTTGATGCCGACACGCACGCCGGACTCCAGCAGGATGTGCGTCTTCAAACCGTTGGCCCGCCCGAGCACTGAGGGCAGGTCGCCCTGAAACGCGAAGTCGAGCGACTTGTCGGCGATCGCTTCGTTGACGGCCGGCCCGGCGCCTTTGAAGAAAAGCCACTGGACCTTGATGCCGTCCGCCGCGAATTCCTTTTCGAGCAACTGCTGCAATTGCACGGTCGCAGCGGGCGAGCCGCCGAACGTGGGCGGATCGCCCGCGCCTTGCTGGGCGACGCCGATCCGGATGACGGACGGCTTGTCGGCATACGCGTGAAGCGTCGCGGTAGCCAGGGCGGCGCAGACCGCCAGGGACTTCAGTAGCTTGAAATAGCGCATGGTTTCCGTGGTGAACGAGATCGACCGGCGTATTCGGATGAATACGCCGGTGCAGGCAGGAAGGTCAGAAGTCGAAGCCGGCGCCCGGCGCGCCCGGTCCGCCCGCGGGCGTCGCCGGAGCGGCATCCTTCGGTGCTTCGTGCACGGTGGCGTCGGTGGTCAGCAGCAGCGCGGCGACCGATGCCGCGTTTTGCAGCGCCGTGCGCGTGACCTTGGTCGGATCGAGCACGCCCGATTCGACGAGGTCGCCATACTCGCCGGTCTGAGCGTTGTAGCCAAAGTTGCCGCTGCCCTCGGCGACCTTCGCGACCACGACGCTTGCCTCCACACCGGCGTTGGTCACGATCTGGCGCAACGGTTCTTCGAGCGCGCGCAACACGATCTTGATGCCGGCGTCCTGATCCGCGTTCGCGCCTTTGAGTCCGCTGATCGCCTTGCGCACGCGAATCAGTGCAACGCCGCCGCCCGGCACGATGCCTTCCTCGACAGCCGCGCGCGTCGCGTGCAGCGCGTCGTCGACGCGGTCTTTCTTTTCCTTGACCTCGATTTCGGTCGCGCCGCCGACCTTGATGACCGCCACGCCGCCGGCGAGTTTGGCCACGCGTTCCTGCAGCTTCTCGCGGTCGTAGTCGGAACTGGCTTCTTCGATCTGCGCACGAATCTGCTTGACGCGCGCTTCGATATTGCCGCGCTCTCCCGCGCCGTCGATCACGGTGGTGTTTTCCTTGCCGACCTCGATGCGCTTGGCCTGGCCCAGTTCGGCGAGCGTCGCTTTTTCCAGCGTCAGGCCGGTCTCTTCGGCGATCACCTGGCCGCCGGTCAGGATCGCGATGTCTTCGAGCAGCGCCTTGCGGCGGTCGCCGAAGCCCGGCGCTTTGACGGCCACCGTTTTCAGAATGCCGCGAATGTTGTTCACCACCAGCGTCGCAAGCGCTTCACCTTCCACGTCTTCGGCAATGATCAGCAACGGACGGCCCGCTTTCGCGACCTGTTCGAGCACCGGCAGCAGCTCGCGGATGTTCGAAACTTTCTTGTCGTGCAGCAAAACGAACGGATTGTCCAGCACCGCGACCTGCTTCTCCTGATCGTTGATGAAATACGGCGACAGGTAGCCGCGATCGAATTGCAGGCCTTCCACCACGTCGAGTTCGTCGTCGAGCGACTTGCCGTCTTCGACGGTGATCACGCCTTCCTTGCCGACCCGATCGATCGCCTCGGCAATCCGCTGGCCGATCGATTCTTCGCCATTCGCCGAGATCGTCGCGACCTGGGCGATTTCCTTGCTCGTGGTGGTTGGCTTGCTGATCTTCTTCAATTCGTCGATCGCCGCGATCACGGCCTTGTCGATACCGCGCTTCAGGTCGAGCGGATTCAGACCGGCGGCCACATACTTCTGACCTTCGCGCACGATGGCCTGAGCGAGCACGGTCGCGGTGGTCGTGCCGTCGCCGGCCGCGTCGCTGGTGCGCGATGCGACTTCCTTCACCAGTTGCGCGCCGATGTTCTGCACGCGATCCGGCAATTCGATTTCCTTCGCGACAGATACGCCGTCCTTGGTCACGACCGGCGAGCCGAAGCTGCGCTCCAGCACCACGTTGCGGCCCTTCGGTCCGAGCGTCACCTTGACTGCGTTAGCGAGAATGTTTACACCTTCGACGAGTTTCGAGCGCGCGACATCGCTGAAAATGATTCCTTTTGCTGCCATGTTCCAGGCTCCCTTTATTGAGTGACGACGGCGACGACGTCTTCTTCGCGCAGCACCAGCAGTTCGGTACCGTCCACCTTCACCGACTGGCCCGCGTATTTGCCGAACAACACGCGTTCGCCGACTTTCAGATCGGGCTCGATACGCTTGCCGTCGCTATCGCGCTTGCCCGGTCCGATGGCGATCACTTCGCCCTGGTCGGGTTTTTCGGCGGCGCTTTCGGGAATCACGATCCCCGACGCTGTTCTGGTTTCCTGATCAAGACGTTTGACGATCAGACGGTCGTGTAGTGGACGTAGGCTCATAAGGCGAATTCGGTGGTTGTCGAAGATTTGGCACTCGTCGCAGGTGAGTGCTGACCGGGATCGAGTATAGGAACGTGCCGCGATGCGCTCCAATAACGAATCCTCGGATCGATATCGGAGTTTGTTCTTTACGTCGATGAGCCTGGCGCTCTGCGGCGATCTGCACGATTGCGCGAAAACCATTCCAGAAAAGCTTGTTTGCGATTCGCTGTCCTGATGACTAGATTGGTTTGGAGAGCATTGAATCGATGGAGCGCGCATCATGGCCAGTTCTGCGGCAGCTATCTGGGACGGAGTCCGGCACCCGCGTACTTTTCTGCGGCATTGGGCAACGCATGTGTCGGCGGCGCGCTTGCGCTCATATGAGGCGATGGCGGCGTCGGCGCACGGCAGCAATTCGCCGGAGCGGCTCGAACGCATCGCGGCCTACGCGCGATGTGGGTACTTTCATATGGAATACACAGCAGGGATGTTCGTCGTGCCGCTCGACATCGCACGCGAATGAAAGTCTGAACGACGGTCTGATTTCGCCGCAAGATTTTCCGCGATTCGATTCCACGATTCGTTATTTCCATCGCGCACGGCGATCGCCTACGCTGAAACACGCGCCGCGTGTTGCGGCTGCATGCCATGGAGATTCCGATGACCGAGCCCGTTGAGCAGAACCACGAGAACACGCGTCTTGCGTGGATAGCCGGTGTCGGCGCGAGCGCCGGACTCGGGGCCGCGCTCGCGCGCCGCTTCGCCCGCGAGGGTTTTACCGTCGCGGTGACGGGCCGCTCGCGCGAGCGGCTTGACGCGCTCGTCGACGCAATTCGCGGCGCCGGCGGCCACGCGCTCGCATTGCCCGGCGATGTCACCAGCGAAAGCGATCTGGCGGCGATTACGCGGCAGCTTGGCGAGCGCGGCACACTCGAAGTCGCGATCTTCAACGCGGCCGGCGCGACGCGCGCGCCGACGCTCGAACTCAGCGCGGAGCAGTTCGAAGCGGCGTGGCGCGTCACGACGTTCGGCGGCTTTCTGTTCGCTCGCGCGGCGCTGCAACCGTTGCTGGCAAACGGTCGCGGCTCACTGTTGTTCACCGGCGCGACCGCGTCGCTGCGTGGCCGTCCGCCATTTGCGGCGTTTGCCTCGGCCAAGGCCGGCTTGCGTTCTCTTACGCAGAGCCTCGCGCGCGAGTTCGGCCCGCGCAATATCCACGTCGCGCATGTGGTGGTCGACGGCGGCATCGACGGCGAGCGTCTGCGCACGTCGTCGCCGCAGCGGGTCGCCGAACGCGGTTCCGATGGCCTGCTCGATCCAGCCGATATCGCCGAGGCTTACTGGCAGTTGCATCGACAGGGTCGCAGCGCGTGGTCGCAGGAAATCGACCTGCGGCCCTTCAATGAATCGTTTTAACGTGAGGAGGACGTGAACATGAGCGATATCGTCATCGATACGCCTGCGTCGGCCACGACGATCGAGGCGGAACTGAACTACCTGGAATTCACCGGCGAGAGGCCCGTTTCCTACCAGTACGAGCCGCCGCCGGGTGTGCCGAAACGCAGCGGCGTGTACCGGCCGCATCGCGTGCGGATTGCGAATGCGCGCGTGGCGCCGCCGCCCGGCGCGTTGTCGCTCGACCGTAACGGCTTCGAATTGCATCGGCACGCGAGCGCCCTTAGCGATTTCTCCGACGCCGCATAAATCGAAGCGGTCTACTATGCGGAGGCCGAAGCGCTGCTCAAGCAGGCCACCGGCGCGCGGCGCGTGGTGGTGTTCGATCACACGCTGCGCGACGGCAAGCCCGAACGCGCCGAAGGCGTGCGCGAACCCGTCAAGTACATCCATAACGATCAGACATTCGTGTCGGGGCCGCGCCGCGTGCGCGATCATCTGCCGGTGGGCGAGGCGGAGCGTCTGTTGCAAGGCCGCGTGGCGATCGTCAACCTGTGGCGGCCGATCGGCGAGACCGTGCAATCGTCGCCGCTCGCGCTGTGCGACTCGCGCAGCATCGCGCTCAACGATCTTGTCGCGTCGGATCTCGTCTATCCGGACAAGGTCGGCGAGACCTATGCACTCGTGTTCAATCCGCGGCACCGCTGGTACTACTTCCCGCACATGACGCCCGATGAATACCTGCTGCTGAAGATCTACGATTCTGCCGGCGATCCGATTGCGCGACTGAGCGCGCATTCGGCATTCGACGATCCGATGTCCCCAGCAGATGCGCCCGCGCGCCGAAGCATCGAATTGCGCTCGCTGCTGTTCTTCTGAATTCACGCGCGCGCAGCGGGGCGGCGGCGGTGCGGTTGCAGTGTCGGCCGTTATGCGTTTGCCTGCTAAGCATAGTTAAAACGCTCGCTTATCCGTGCGGTTCGGCATTGCTACGATCGAAGTCTTATCGGATTGACCAGCCCGGAATATCGCCCCGTGACATTTTCTATCTTTCGTTTGCTCGCCCGTGCGGCGTTGACGTCAGTGCTCGTCGTGAGCGCTGCCCACGCGCAAACCGCCACGAATGCACCGACGCCGGTGAAACTGCGGATCGGCTACCAGAAGTCGTCGACGCTCATCACGGTCCTGAAAGCGCGCGGCTCGCTCGAACAGGCGCTCGCGCCGCTGGGCGTGAGCATCACGTGGAACGAGTTTGCCAGCGGCCTGCCGCTGACCGAGGCGCTCAATGCGGACGCGGTCGACTTCAGCGCCGACGTCGCCGATACCGTGCCCGTGTTCGCGCAAGCCGCGCATGCAAGGTTTGTGTACGTCGCGCAGGAAGCGCCGTCGCCTGGCGCGCAGGCCATTATCGTGAAACGCGACGGGCCGCTGCATGCGCTTGCCGATCTGAAGGACCGACGCATCGCGGTGACCAAGGCCGCGGGCAGCCACTATCTGTTGCTGGCCGCACTCGCCAAAGCGGGCCTGACGCCGGCCGACGCGCGCATCAGCTATTTGACGCCCGCCGATGGACGCGCCGCGTTCGAGCGCGGCAGCGTGGATGCGTGGATCACGTGGGACCCGTATGTCGCATCGGTCGATAAAACGCCGGACGTGCGCATCCTTGCCAACGTCGAAGGGCTCGCGTCGTATCAGCGGTACTACCTCGCGTCGAGCAGTTTCGCGGCGGCGCATCCCGAGGTGATCAGCACGCTGTTTGCACAGTTGACATCGGCAGGGGAATGGGTTCGCGCTCATCCCGGCGATGCGGCCAGGTTGCTCGCGCCGATCTGGGGGCTAGACGCACCGACGATCGAACGTGCGAATGGTCGGCGCAGCTATGCGGTGCGTGCGGTGGATGCGCAGAATTTCGGCGAGCAGCAGAAGATCGCCGACACGTTCTATCGCGCAGGACTGTTGCCCGCGCCGGTCGATACGACGACGGCGCTACGCTGGAACTTCACGACGAAGCGGGCTGAAGCGGCGGGCAGTTCGACGACGGCGGCCGCGTCCGGAGGATGAGTCGACGCAAGACACACACACGGCCCGTGTCGATTCGAGCACCGGGCCGGCGGTTCGCTTGCAGTTGAGAGCGAACCGGCGACGACCACCGTCAAGGCTCGCTCGCCAGAACGCCCGAAGCGCGTTCAGGCGTTCACCGTAAGCCCTGAGTCCGCACTCGCATGCGGGCTCACGGGACGTTGCAATCCAAAGTGATCGCGCAGCGTGCGTCCCTCGTATTCGCTGCGGAAAATGCCACGTTGCCGCAGAATCGGCACGACGCCATCGACGAAATCCTGCAAGCCGTCGGGCAACGCATCCGGCATCAGATTGAAGCCATCCGCCGCGCCGCCCTTGAACCACTGTTCGATATCGTCGGCAATCTGCTCAGGCGTGCCGACCACCACACGATGTCCGCCGCCGCCGGCCAGCGCTCGAATCAATTGACGCGCGGTGTAGCCGTGCGTCCGCGCTTGCGCAAGGGTCGCGTGAAAGAACGTGTGGTTGCCGTTGCCGCCACCCGGTAACGGCAGATCGTCGGGCAGGCGCTCGTCGAGCTTCAGCGTGTCGGCTGCCACGCCGAGCGTGCCGGCGAGCCGGTTGAGGCTGTAACTCCACGGAATCAGATCGACCAGTTCGTCACGGCGACGCAAGGCTTCGGCCTCGGTCGCGCCGATGATCGTCGTCAGTCCCGGCAATACGCGAATCGCCTCCGGGCCCCGGCCGTAAGCCGCTGCGCGCGACTTCAGATCGCGCGCATATGCCGCCGATTCGTCGAACGACTGCGCGGCAGAGAACACCGCCTCCGCATGACGCGCGGCCAGTTCGCGACCGTCCGCCGAGCCGCCCGCCTGGATCAGCACCGGATGACCTTGCGTCGAACGCGGCAGATTCAATGCACCGGCGACGCTGAACCACTCGCCGCGATGCGCGACCGGATGCACCTTCGAGGTGTCGATAAAGCGTCCCGCCGCTTTGTCGCCGACTAACGCGTCGTCTTCCCAGCTGTCCCACAGCGCCTTCACGAGCGACGTGAACTCGGCCGCGCGTGCATAACGTTCCGCATGCACGGGCACCGTATCGCGGCCGAAATTGCGGGCCGAGCCGAGATCGGCGGTCGTCACCGCATTCCAGCCGGCGCGGCCGCCGCTGACGTGATCGAGCGTCGCGAACCGGCGCGCGATGTTATATGGCTCGTTGTAACTCGTCGACGCCGTGCCGATCACGCCGATATGCGTCGTCGCCGCGGCGATGGCGGCGAGCAGCACGGTCGGCTCCAGTGCAGTGATCGGGCGGAAGTCGATCTGATCCGCGATCGACGCGTTGTCGGCGAGGAACACGGCGTCGAACTTCGCCGCCTCGGCGATCTGCGCGACGCGCACGTAGTGGGCGACGTCGATGAAGGCACGAGGATCGGCATCCGGAAGCCGCCATGCCGACGGCACGAACCCGGAGTGCAGGATGTTGACGTTCAGATGCAGGCGGCGGGGCGGGGAAGTATTCAACCGGGTCTCGCTGATAGAAATGAATTGGCCGGCGACGCGCCGGGCATAGTCGTTCGATGGTAAGGGGCGGGTCCGTGGCATCGAAGCAAGAATTGGTGCTAACCATCTATTCATAGCTGCGTTAAGCGCCGGGAGTTGGGGCACAATGCCCAGAATCGCAGCGTCACCGGACCGTGCGAGTGTGCGTATGAGCAGTGGAGACCCTGATGCGCACGAGCTTTACCGATGGTCCTGACGCGCGCCGTGTTTATTACCGCAGAGTTGGCCCGGTTCAATTTCGACCTGCCGCGATCCGCCGAGAATGCAATGAGCGATACCCCGCAGCCCCCGTTTTCCATTCTCTTCGTCGACGACGAGGAGATGTCGCGCAATCACTTCGCGCGCGCGATCCGCGCGGACTACAGCGTGCACGTCGCGCAGAGCGCGGACGAGGCGATCGATGTGCTGGGCCGTCACGGCGCGGAGATCGCCGTGCTGGTGACCGACTACCGGATGCCCGGCCGCGACGGCGACGACCTGCTGCGCCAGGTCGCGCACGAGTATCCGCAAATCGTGCGGATACTCGTGACCGCGTATGCCGACAAGGACATGCTGCTGCGCACGGTCAATACCGGCGAGGTCTTCCGCATCCTTGAAAAGCCGCTGCGCACGGAGAAGGTTCGCGAGGTGCTGCATCAGGCGATCGCACGCTACGCCGAGCGGGAAACGCGTCAACAGCGACTGCTGGCAATGGACGAGACGCTGGCGTTCCTCGCGCACGAGTTGAATACGCCGCTCGCGACGATCTCGCTGTTCGCGCGTTCCGTCGAAACGGACGTGGCCGAGCAATACGATCCGCAGCGTCAGCAGGAGATCGGTCACGCGGCGAGATCGATGCTGAACAACGCGCAGTATTGCCTGACGCTGATCTCGTCGTTCTGGGAGACGGTGCACCGGAGCGGCGGTCAGCAGTCCGTGTCGGAGGCCGGCATCCGCGAGGTCAGGGCGACGCGCCTGATCGCCACGCTGCTCGATACGTACCCGTTCGTCGGGTCGCAGCGTGACGGGATCGACGTCGACGTGCGGGGCGATTTCGTCGTGCGGGCGATGCCCAATTGCGTGGCGCTCGTATTGTCGTCGCTACTGTCGAATGCGTTGCGCGCGCTGGAGGGCACGGCCGCGCCGTCGCTGCGCCTCGAAGTGGTGGACAGCCCCGAGCCGGAGATCCGCATGCGCGACAACGGCCCCGGCATCGCGCCGGAGATCAAGGCGCGTCTGCTGCTCGACCCCGTCACGACTTACGCGGGCTCGGGCGGTCACGGGATGGGCATGATCTTTTGCAACCGCATCATGCAATCGTTCGGCGGCAACTTGCGGATCGACTCCGCGCTCGGCGAGGGGACCACGGTCACGATGGGCTTTCCCGCGCCGAAGGGGCGGTTGCAAAACGACGCGCAATGAAGCCGGCGCGTCGCTCATGCTGTGCTTGCAGCTCACGCAGCTAATCGCTCAGCACATCCCGATGATCGCGACGTGCTTTGGCCGACACGTAATACGCGTGCAGCGCGTCGGCTGAACGCCCGCTCAACATGCCGAGTTGCGCGAGCCAGTCGGGCTCGGTCGGCCATTCGCCGGCAATCACACGCGGATAGAGTTGCCGCGTGAAGCGATGCAGCGCCTTTGCGCCGATATTGCCGCTCACGCCGAGCAGCACGTGCAACGCGCCGTGCGTCGTTTTGATGTCGAGCGCGGCGACGCTGGTCGTGAGTCGCGTCACCAGCGCGCGAATCTGCTCGATGCCGTTGAGGAACGATTCGTCGAGCAGATCGAGCGCGACCAGTTCTTCGAGGTGCTCGTCGTCGAGCAGTTCGTCGTCCTGGATCGGCGCAAGCTGGTCGGCGGGGAGCGTCAACGTCGCCGGCGAAGGCTGTTCCGCCGCCGCGGCCGCCGCAGCCGCGGCGTCTGCTGCCTGTTGCGCCGCGAACTGCCTCGTCAGGCTCGCGTACAGCGAACCCGCCTGCACGGGTTTGATGATGACTTCGTTCATGCCGGCGGCGCGGCACGCGTGCACCGATTCGGTATCCGACTGGCTCGTCAACGCGATGATCGGCACGCCGGCATACGCGTCGGTCCGCGCGCGTATCGACGCGGCGGTGTCGATGCCGCTCATGCCCGGCATGTTCATGTCCATCAGGATCGCGTCGATCACGCCGTCTTTCTGCAAGCAGGCCAGCACGGCCTGTGCATGCCCGGCCTCCAGCACGGTCGCTCCGCAGCGCTCCAGATAGGCCTTGGCGACCAGTCTGCTGTACGTGTCGTCGTCGGCCACGAGGATCGCTTTGCCGGCGAAGTCGTCGGAGAGCTGGCTCAGATGATGCCGATTGCCGTTTTCGAAGAGCGCCTGCAACGCGCTGATCAACGCCTGCACGCCGGCCGACTTGCTGATGATTTCATCCATGCCGGCGCGGCGCGCATGCACACGCACCGCATTGCCGGGCTCCGCCGTGTACGCGGCGATCAGCACGCTGCGATTCGGGCACGCGTGATCGGCGCGAATGCGTTCGGTGGCGGCATAGCCGTCGAGAACCGGCATGCTGATGTCCATCAGCACGAGATCGTACGGCGACGACTCACGCAGCGTCGTCAGCGCGAGCGCGCCGTTTTCCGCTTCGCTCACATAGGCGCCCGCCTTCGTCAGCGCGAGACGGGTTCGGGCCCGCTGACCGGCGTCGTCGTCGACGATGAGGATGCGCTTGTCTTTGAAGACCGGCGCGGCGCGCTCGAAAATCCGGCGCTCGTAGTCGTCGACTTCGTCCTTCGACACGGGCGGGAAGCGCAGCGTGAACTCCGTGAAGCTGCCCACTTCCGCCTGGCAGGCAATGCTGCCGCCGAACGCACGCATGGCGCGTTGGCAATACGCGAGCCCGAGCCCCGTGCCGCCCGGATTGCCCGCCGAGCGAAACGGCTCGAACAGATGCGGCAGGATTTCGGGCGCAATGCCCGCGCCCGTATTGCGCACGATCACCGATTGCTGGTCGACCGTGAGCGTCAGCGTCGCCTGCGGATGCATGGCGATGTGATACAGCGCGTTCTTGATCAGATTGAACAGCGTGAACAGATAAACCGTTTCGTCCACCTTGAAGACGAAATCTTCCTTCACCACGAGGCGGACTCTGGCGCGCGCCTTGTCGTCGTCGAAGCCGTATTCTTCCAGCGCCTTACGCGTGGTCGCCGCCGCATTCAGATAGATCAGCCGGTCCGGGCGGATCGGCTTGGCGCTTACTTCGTCCAGCGTCATCGCGATGATGCGCAGGCCGCGCTCGATCGACAACTGGCCATGCGCGAGATGGCCGTACAGCGACGCGGCGCTTTCATGCGACAACGCGGGCGCCGGATTGGCCCCGGTTGTGGCGGGCAGCGCGTCTTCGATGCGGTCCAGAACGTGCCGCAACTGGGCGAGCGGATTGCGCATCTCGTGCGCGATCGAACCCGCGAGCGCCTGCAAAGCGCGGTTTTTCTCGACGAAGATGCGGCCCTTGCTGATCGCGTGGCTGAAGGCCATGCTGCACAGAACGACCACCGGCATGACCGCGAGATTGGACCGGTCTTCCACGTCGAGCACGATTGGCACGGGCGACGTTGCGATTGCGGCCAGTGACCCGGACAAGGCACCAATGCCGATACAGGCCATCAGCAGAAACGGATTGTCGATACAAAGCGCCAGAATGAAGACCATCATGACTTCGGTCATCATCCACATGGTGGAGAATGAATTCCTGACCGTAAGAAATGTGCAAACGAACGGCAATACGTAAATCAGCGCGCAATGCCAGTAAATCAGCAGGAAATGGTTGAACCGCTTTGGCCAGTACGCCTGAAAAAGCAATGGAATACAGACGAGCGCCGCGCTCAATCGGAGCAGAAGATTGTCGTATGGCTGCGGCAGGACATAGGTCCACACGAAGTAATAGATGGGATGGCACAGGAGGCCGAGTGCGCCGCCCCATCGAATTGCAAACCTGCTTCGTTCCAGCATATCCCGCATGCTCTCGCGCGATACCGCCATCAGGCCTCCGTTGACATTACGACCCCATCAGTTCGGGGTTGCTGCGTTGTTGCGTTCCGAGGTTGATCGGCGAGCCGTTTTTCCGGTGGAAAGGACCGACCGAAAACCCGTACTTCTTCAGGAGACTGTGAGTATACGAGACCGACCACACGGGCGGGCTGCCGATGATGAAATCGGAAGCGATCCCTTCCTGCCAGGCCGAATAGCCTTCGGCGAAACAGGTGTAGCAATCGCGGGCGGACGGCAGCCTGAAGGGGAAGGTGGTGTCGAGTCCGGCGGGACCACGGGCGAAGCACTCAATATATAGCGTCTCGTCGCGCGACGCGAGTTCGGCTTCGACGCTCGCCGCCCGCGGATGGGAGTCGTCGATCCAGAACTGCGCGCGCCGCAGGTCGGATGCGGTGAGGTAGGGCACGCTGGTGCTGCTCGCGAGGATCGCGCCGTCGAATTGCGGCAACGGGGTATCCGGGCTGAACGTATGCACCGACACCCGCGACTTGCCCAGCAGATCCGACGCCAGCAGTTCCTTGGCCTGCGCGGTGAGCAGGTTCACCTTGTCCGGCAGGTCGATCAGAATCAGCTCCTTCGGCGCGTCCTTGTAGAGCAGGTACTTAGCCACCGTCGTGCCGAGCTGGCCGGCCGCACCGAAGAGCGCGAGCCGGGACTTGCCGAAGTCGAGATCGAGTTCGGTACAGCAATGGATGGCCCAGTCCTTCAGCATTGCCGCCGTGGCCGCATGACCCGTGGTGATGTGCGGCGGCTTCGTATGTCGCGGCAGGGCGCCATAGTTGCAGGCATACGGCGTGGACGCACCCATCGCCACCATGTTCAGGCCGGCCTGTCTCGCCAGTTCCAGCGCCGGGAAGAATTGCGTTTCGCGGAATCGCTTGATGCCGCGCGGACTGCCGAGCCACATTTCAAGCGGCACCGGACAGGCGATATTCGCCCCAATGACCTGAGATCCCGAATAGATAGGCGACGCAATAAAAGGTCTGGTGTTCCAAAGCTCCTCTTCAAACGCCGCATTTCTGTGTTTGACGTTATGAAAAGAAAATGAAAGCGTATCCCAGTCCGTCGCGTGAAACAGAAAGCCCACCCCGCCATGCCCCCCGGGCAGATTATCCCGGATCTGTTCCGGGTGATTGGTATGTTTTAGCGCCAGCGGCGCGCTATTCAGATGCAAATTCAACGCGGCGTGCTGTTCGGGTTGGGTCGACACTTCCTTGAGAAGAGAAGTTTTCATTGGTGGTCCCATTGGTTGAAATTACGCTGCAAAAACAGCGCAGTGTCGTCAGTCGAAAAATGACGGGCGATCTCAACTCTAGAGAAAAGTGGTGGTGTGTGCCCGTCTGTTCGTTTACACAGCATGAGTCGGCTGTCGAGTGAGCCTGTTCGTCGGAGTCGTTATCGATGAACTGGAATGCGGAGAGGAATCGACTAGACGCGGCGCGTCGGTGCTGTCGCCGGTCGGCATTTTTTCCACATGCCGGAGACGGGACATGCGCCGCGATCAAATCGAGCGGCAGTGCGATTAAAACGGAATGCATGACCGGACAATCATGTGGGGGTCCCGTTTGCGCGGACACGGAGGGCGGCGGCGAGATCCGCGTGTCCCACACTGTAATACCGACTCGACGCATTCGTCCGGGCTGGCACGGATTACGGGCGTTCGGCGGCGATCCCTGCCGCACATATGCGAAGGGCCGCTTCTTCTGGCGGCCCTTCGTTCGCGCACTCTCACTCATGTCGTCGCATTCGTGCTTCGACCGTTTCTTTTTTTACTGACCGGACGTCACCGCCGCCGTCACCCACTCACCACCGCGTAATGGCATACCCGACTCGCGCAATCCACCGATGCTGGTTGTAGTCGAGAATATCCTCGCCATAACCTGTAAAGAACCCGAGCCAAATGTACCCGCCCCACGAACTATTGATCAACTTCGCCAGCGGATAGGTGAACTCCGTATCGATACTTCCCTTACCGCTCTTCATCCCTTTTCTGAGCGTCGCGGCCAGTTGCCAGCCATCGGGACTGCCGTATTTGAGCAAGAGATCCACATAGCCGCGATAGTCCGCAATATCGTGGTTCTCGCCCGCGATGTGCACGTAGTAGTAGAACTTCGGCGACACGGTCAGGTGATAGCTCGTGAGATCGCCAAAGTCCCACGTGGGCCGCACGAAGAGAATGTCGATGCCACGCGATTCCGGACCGTCGCGCCCATTCGATTCGTGACCGAAGCCGGTCATCAATCCCATCTTGCTGAACCACGAACTCTTCCAGCCCGTGTCATCCAGAGAGTAAAACAATTGAGGCATGTAACTGGTGTCGCGGAACGGTGCGGAGTACTCGCCGAGATCCCACAACGAGGTTTGCGTATAGCCGAAATACAGGTTATCGACGAAGCCTCGCGAGCGGGGATCATCCGGTATGACTACGCGGAATTTGAAGCTCAACTGAAATCGCGCGAGGTTCTCTCCATTCGAACCATCGGCGAAATACATCGGTTCGAATGCGGAGAAACGGCTCAGAAAGCTATTCACCTGGGGTGTCGCCGCATTCGTGAGAACGGGTTTCGGCGACACAGCAATCGTGCTCGCGGACTGATCCGGGATACTCGACGCGTCGCCATGCGCGCCGTCCGCCGACGCCACTTCCGTCGTCTTGCCGGATTTCGGCGGACGCGTGAGCAACACGAACGAAGGCGAAACATCCAGTTCCGGGACGTCGATCTTCATTGCGCCGCGCGCCCACGACGGCCATGTGCCGCTATAGCGGACCGCCTTGAGATCGCCCGTTGCGAGTTTGATGTGAGAGGGCGCGCCGCTATCGCGAGTGAGCATCACCGGCGTCGGTATGACGTCGGTGTTGCTGACGGCGACTTTCAATTGCGCGGGAACGTTGAATTCCAGAGCATCCGGCTGGTCGCCGGAATAGAGGATCGTGACTTCGAGCGGCGCGCTGGACAGCGCCTCACGCGGTGGACGCAGGACCGAAACGCCGGCGTAGCTGCACGCCGGATAACCGGCACACAACACCAGCGCGCTGAGACCTAGAGATAACCCGGATACGTAAGAGTCTTTGCCGCCGACGATGGACTTGCGGCCTTTCTTTACTCGACACATCAATCGATTCCACACGCGGAACTCCCATTGATCTACGAATTCAGGTTGCAGTGAGACGATAACGTCAAAGCGGGCAATTGGGTAAAAAAATTAGGGCGGGCGTAGTGGCTGACAGAAGGGACAATGGATGCCGATGTTGGACGGCTTCGCTTTCAAATTGCAATACGCCGAAGCTTCGTAAACGCCGACGCCGCTCCCGCGACGATTATCGATTGATCTATTGGAGTCTTCTCCGGCCGTCGATATCGGGCCATTCTGCCATTCGGATTCGTCCATTGCGCTAGTGGAAAAAAATCGTGTGGCATGGAGGACACTCGGGTAGCCGCCGCGTGCTGTCCGGTTGGATCGCCGTTGCATTTCTGCAACGAATGAAACGGCGCGATGTTCGCGAGGCATGACATGCCCGCGCGTCGGGGTGACGGAAAAGCGCCCGGGCGACGCCGTCAGCGCTTCTTCGGCGGCGTTGC
This sequence comes from Paraburkholderia ginsengisoli NBRC 100965, assembly GCF_000739735.1. Lineage (GTDB taxonomy): Bacteria > Pseudomonadota > Gammaproteobacteria > Burkholderiales > Burkholderiaceae > Paraburkholderia > Paraburkholderia ginsengisoli. Next base: position 48,818 of record NZ_BBJF01000025.1, read on the forward strand.
GTTTTGCAGCGGACTAAAGCCGGCACCAGGCCTTGTAGTGTTGGCGGCGCGGGTCGGCTTCGTCTTTCTGGCCGACGCGCCGCGCGTCCCGGCCAGTTGTTCGAGCAGCTCTGAGTCGGCCTCGTCGCTGCTGTCGGCTGGCGGGGGCGCAGCGGCTTTGCGCGACTTATCCGCCGTCCGCCGGTCGCCGCCTCTCGAAGGCCGCGCGGTTTCCTTCGTCACGCCGACGATATGTTCGATCACCGCCGCGAAATCCTGATCGACCTGGTCGAGGGCATTACCCGGCATCATCACCGAGACGACGATTTCCCGTAACGATCGGTCGTCTTTCGCGCGCGAGTCCGCGGCGGTGTCCCAGCGAGCCGCGCCGACCGACGCGATCACACGCTCCAGCACGGCGGGGGACAAGACCCCGCCGTCGTACAGGCTCAGTATCAACCGCTCGGCAATGGCGAAGAGCGGATCGGGGCGTGGGGGCATGCACGCTTCTCCAGATGGCTGTCGTTGTCTCGCCCGCTTTCGCGCCGCTTTGCGCGGCGCGCCGAGGCGGGTTGCGGGCAGGTCAGTAGGCGAACTTGCGGTACTGCTCGGGCGTGGTCGCACCGTCCAGTTGACCGACCCGTGGCATGTAGCGTAGCAGCCGCTTCGCGCGTGGCCCCAATTGCCGATCGACGTCGACCGGCACGTCGATGTGCACCTCGGGGCGGAAATACCAGCTCCTGCTGTAGCCGATGACGACCATCGGACGAGGCTCGTCGGTGCGGTTCGGCGTGCCGCGATGCAGCGCGCGCACGTCGCGGATCATCACGTCGCCGAGTTCCATCGGGATCGCATGCAATGGCAGGCGACCTTCGCGCCACGCATTCAGCGCATCCTCGGAGCGCATCCGATGCGTGCCGAGCGTGGTCTCGAAGGGACCGTTTTCCGGCGTGACGTCGCACAGCGGGAAGTTGACCGCCAACTGGAAGGAAGGCGTTTCCGGCAGGCCGTCGAAGAGAGCCGGCGTGTCGCGATGAATGTCCTGATACGTCGAGCCATTCAGCGGCGTGTCGGTGGCGAGCTGGCACATCACCGGGTCGTCGCCCGCGACCCGCTCGACGATGCCCAGCACATCGGGATCGCAGAAGATGCTTTGATCGGCGAACACGCCGGCGAACGGCAGCGTGATGTAGTGCCGGTTTTCGCCGCGCACGGCGGTCGCTTTCGAAGCAATGCGTTCGGCGAGCAGCGGGGCGAACGCGTCGCGCCACGCCAGCAGCGTCGACTTCGGGAAGTGGTGCCGCAGGATGACCATGCCGTCGCGCTCGAAGGTCGCTGCGTAGTCATCGAGCTGTTCGGCGGAAAAGCGTTGCACGGTTGTCTCCTTGATGTCGTTGTCGGGCCGAGGAGGGCCAGTGCTTATCTTAGCTTTTTCCTGGAGATGCCGGTGTTGGGGGCTGCGCGCGAGTGGGGTGGGGCGGTTCTCGATAACGAAAAAAATATGTAGGGATGCCAGGTTTATGCGGCCGCATAGCCGAGATGCGTCGCCGCGCTTCCTGCGAGTGCCAGCAGTTTGCCGTCGCCGGCCGGCTCGCCGGGTATCACGTACAGATCGGCGATATCGGTCACGGGATCGCTGAACGGCGTCGGTGCCTTACGCTGGGAAATCAGAAAGTCGCTGATCGGTGACGCGTCCGCGAGATCGAGGAAGCGGCCGATACTCGTACCCGTCGCGAGCGGGTCTTCGATCAGCCCGCGATATGGAATGGTCAATGCGGATTCGTCCGGGAGTTCGTCGAAGAAGTCGATGATCTCACCGACGTATTGTCCCCAGACGCGCACGCCTTCGTCGATCGATCCGATCCAATGTTTGTGGAGCAGCGAATTGGCGACCTGGCGAGGATCGCGGTGAATGTGAATGAAGCGGGCCTGCGGCAGCAACTCGCGGATCAGCCGAAGGCAGGAACCGGAGCGCGGCAGATGCTCGATCGAACCGAGTCGGCCGGACAGCACGGTCGGGTCCGCATAGGAAGGATGCTTGTCGCCCCAGATCGGCGCGGTGATCTCGAGTTCCTCGCGATAGAAGCGCTCGATCCACGCGCCGAGCGTGCGTCGACTGAAACGGTTGAAGCGTTCGCGGCATGCGGAACTCAGCAGGTCCGGCCGATAGCTGCCGACCTCCAGCGTGTCTTTGAGGAGCGCGAAGACACGGCATTCGTTGGTCAATTGAATAAGCGGGTGCACGTTGAGAACGGAGCACAGAAAAGTCGTGCCGGACCTGGGCGAGCCGACGATGAACAGCGGAAAGGATGGCATGTCTCGCTCCCGGTGATCGCATGAGTCCAAGCATACATAGCGAAGGTGGCGCGAAACTGACGGGGGGATGGCGGGGTGGTTGGGGAACGTGTGAGGGCTAGGTGATGTACGGAATCGAAGTTATCTAAATCGCTTCATTCAATATCGAAAATAAGATCACTACTCTGAAGTATGCAGCATTAATAGAAGACGAGAAAAATGGGTAATTAATTGTCAAACCACGCTTGTCTCGATTTGATCTGGTTGACCTCAATACGGACTTAAATGTTCAATAGATTGGATGGGAGTCAGATCGAAGAGAGGAGAGTCATTGGTGAGTTCGGCAATTGAGCAATTGAATACGCTTCAGCGCAGTGGTGACCATGAGAAGTACTTCCTGGAAGTGCTGGGAGAGGAACAACTGACGGGTATCTCGGTGTTGTCCTTCTGCCTCGTTGAGAGAATGGGTGAGCCCTATCGTATCGAAATCGTTGCGACGCACCCATTGAAGTTGACGCGGGACGTAATCCTCGGACATGAAGCCAGATTCACGATGACGCCCGACGACGGCAGCGAGCCGCGCCGGTTCCGGGGGCGTATCAGGCGGTTCTCGCACACGAAGACGACGAAGGATCTGAGCAGCTATGAGATTGTCGTTGAACCGCATGTCGGCTGTCTCACGGCGCGCACGACGCAGACGTATCAGAACCAGCGTGCGCCCGACATCATCCAAACGATCCTGCGGCGTAATGGCCTGAAGGGTCATCAATTCAATTTCAGGCTACGCCGTCGGTATCCGCAACACAAATTCAGATTCCAGTACCAGATTGGCGACTGGAATTACATCAATATCCTGATGCAGAAGGAAGGCATCTATAGCTACATCGTGGCGGGCGAGCATGGCGATGTGGTGGTGTTCGGTGACGACATCGATCACTACATCTATCAACCGGCCTTGACGGCGCGGAATCGGGAACTGTCGGGGCTGATGACGGGCGACGAATCAGTCTCGATCCTGCGCACGCATACCGAGATGGTTCCCCAGTCATACGTGGTTGCGGACTACAACCCGGAGCAGGCATGGGAACGCTTCAGGGCCGACGCGAACGTCGCGAAGAAAGACACCACCACGTTCGGCCAGCGGTATATCTACGGCACGCATCATCTGGACAATGCGGGTGCGCAATGGGAAGCGCAGTTGCGTCACGAAGCGGCGTTTGCATGGCAGGTCGTCTATGAAGGCGAAAGCAATATTTATGGCTTATGTGTCGGTCGCGTTCTGCGCATGGATACGGATCTGCCGGATGCGCCTAACGGCCAGCTAATCGTCGAGGTCACGCATACCGGCGCGCGTGACAAGCCCTATCGCAACACCTATAAGGCAATTCCCTCAGACCGGCGTTTCCGTCTGAAGATCGAGGACGACCGGTGGCCGAAGATTAGCGGCACCCTGAGCGCCCGCGTCACCTCGCCCGGCCGCTACAAGTATGCGTACCTGACACAGCAGGGCTACTACGTGGTGCGCTTCGATTGCGATTTTGGTGATTGGCCGGCGGGCGCAGAAAGCGTCCCGCTGCGGCTCGCGAAACCGTTCGCGGGTGCGTTGCAGACCGGCTTTCACTTCCCCGCGCTGGACGGCACAGAGGCCATCATCTGCTTCCATGAAGGCAATCCGGACAAGCCTTATATCGGCGCATTCCATCACAACAGCCAGCAGGTCGATCCGATTACCAATCAGGACCGTCTGATGTCGCGTAATCGTATTTATACACAGAGCGGCAATGAATTTGATCTGGAAGATTGGGAAGGCGAGGAACACGTCAGGTTCTCGACCGAGCATTCAGGCCGTAGTCAGTTGACCCTCGGCCACATCGTCAACCACAAACGTGAGCATCGCGGCAGTGGCTTTGAGTTGCGCACCGATGAGCAGGGTGCGGTACGCGCGGGTGGCGGGCTGATGCTGTCCAGCGATATCCGGCAGCAGGCCAACGGCAAACATGCCGACATGACCGAGGCCGTGCAGCAGTTCCACAAATTGCAGGTCCAGGCGCGAAGATTGGCCGATCTGGCAAATACGGCAAAGGCGGAGATCGCCGATCTGAAGGCCGAAAGCGAATGGTTGAAGAACAGCGTGAACGGCCTGAAGGAAGCCGTGATGCTGCTGTCTTCGCCTAAAGGTATCGCTGTTTCGACGCCTGATCGCGTATCGATTGGCGCGGGTAATGATGTGAACGTGACAACCGGCGCAGGCTTCAACGTGAGCGCGCTGAAGAGCATCGTCATGATGGCGGAAAGCACGGTGTCGCTGTTCGCCCATACGCTCGGCGTCAAGCTGTTTGCAGCACGAGGGAAAGTCCAGATTCAGGCACAGAGCGACGAACTCGATATGTCGGCGCTGAAAGATATCAAGCTAACCAGCTCGAACGGCAAGCTCGTCCTATCGGCGAAAGAGGAGGTCTGGATCGGCGCGGGCGGCTCATATGTCCGTATCACTCCCCACGGCATCACGAACGCCACAACCGGCGACTGGATAGAGAAGGCACTGTCGTTCCAGAAGAACGAGCCGGATTCGGCAATGGTCAAGGACGGGCTCCCTCGGACAACCGATCTGCCGGATACGGGTGCTCATGGTTCGCGATTCTCCGGCTGACACTGCGGCGTCGCAACCGGCGTACCTATCGACTATTGCCAGTATTCCACCCTACAAGCATGCCCACACAAGCTCATCCACATCCGGTACCGACCCCGGCGACCACCCCGCTGACGTGGCGCTACCCCTTTCCGGATAGGGACAACAAGGAAGTGACAAGCCCACAGATCTACTATCAGGCACTGGCCGGAATGGATGACGGCTTTTTCCCGCTGGGGGTCAACGGTTTTCCGCACGGCGGTATTCACCTGAATGACGCCGCGGGCATGTTCGGGACGAAGGACGGTGTGCGCTGCATCGCGGACGGGCATATCGTCGCCTACAAGATCGATGGCGCCTATCCGCACCTGCAATTCAAAGACGGCAAGTGGGCGATGTACTCGACAGGCTTCGTGCTGGTGCGCCACACGTTGACGCTGCCGCCTGCGCCCAACAGCGCGGACGCGCAGCCAGCCGACGAGTCACACGATATCTACAGTCTCTACATGCACACGGCGGACTGGGCAACCTATCTGGGGGATGAGAAGCTGAAGCGTCCGTGGTGGTGGCTAAACATTGATGCATTCCGGGTTCAGCCCGGAGATCGCCAATTGGCCGCGCCAGACGGAGGCGCAACGGGGGCGGCTGGTGCGTTCGTCTGGACGGAGCCAAAGGCGAGCAAAAAAGGCGGCAGCTTCACGGCGGGTGAGCGGACCGGCTTCCTCGCGGAAGGCTGTGAAGTCGTCATTAGCGAGACGCGCGGCCAGTGGGTACACATCAAGACCATCACGGCGGGGCATATGGTCAGCCCCGTCAACGGCGGCGAGTTCGGGTGGGAAGGCCGGAACGTGCCGTGGAAAACTGAAGGCGATAGCGCGACTGTCACGCCTGAAAACGACTGGGGCTGGCTGTACAAACCGAACTTGCAGGGGATCAAGGAACCGGACTCCGTAGGGCAGGTGGTGATTCCGCCGACTCCGGTATTCGTCAAGGCCGGGACACCGCTCGGGCAGATCGGCGAGTATCACGATTACGAACGCGCGACCCCGCTGCCACCTACACCGAAGCGTCAGCTCCTGCATCTCGAAGTATTCGCCGACGAAGGCTTCAGCGCGTTTCTGGAAAAAAGCCGTGCGCGCGCGGCACCGCTACCCATCGATCAGCGGACACTTCTGGTGATAAACGCGGGCGCGAAGCTGGTGACAGACATCGCGCCGGCGGATCGCAAGTTGTGTCGTCTGCATCCCCTGTACCGGGCCGATTTGACGACGGACAGTCCGGTCAGCGGTCCGTGGGTCAAGGTGCAACCGCGATATCGGGATTCAACCACGACCCTGCTCATGCCCGATGGGCCACCCGTCTGGATCGAGCGCGAGAAGCTTGCCACCGCGACGTCGACAACACCCGCCTGGAGCCGCTTTCCGCTTAGTCTGCAGAACGTCGCCGACCCGGCGAACGCATTTGCGCTGGTGTATCCGCGCAGTCAACTCGACGGATTGAGTGTGGGGGACAAGGCTGCCGACGATGACAGGACGCACTGGTGGCGGGTCAAATTCGGCAATTCGGATGGACAACCCACCACTGGCTGGATCTGCGAAAAGAATCATCCAGGTACACAGTGGCAGAGCCCGTGGGCATGGCCCGGCTTTGAGAAGGTGGACGCCACCGGCATCGATATCGCGGATGCCTTCAGGCGCAACCTGGTCCTCACTGGCGCAGCCGACTGGAGGGAACAGAAGGAATTCGAGCCATCTGTTGCGGCAGTCAATGGCAGTCCGCTGTTGCAGAAGCTGGAACATACGATTGCCATGCTGGCTCCGTCTCCGAACAACGGCGCCAGTAAAAAGCCCAAACCGCAGAATTGTGCTGGCAAGGTCACGGCGAGAGCCATGCAGGCTGCGCTGCGCACGCCCTGGCTAGCGCAGGCACTCTCACATGTGATCCTTCGCTACGAAAGCGAGTGGGGCGGTGACATGTCGCGCTGGGACGCAATCACGCCGCTGATGCGAAACGCCCGGGACAACTGGCAGGTCGAGTTGCAGCGGATCCGCAAGCTGCAATGGTGGAACGAGGTGAAGGGTAAGGTCGCGGGCTTCCCGGGCAGTGCGACCGTGCATCATATTCACCCTATCGGTTTGATCGCGAACTTCGGCGGATGTCCTCCCACGTGCAAATCCGATGTGGTCGAGTTCGAGACGACGGAAGGTACGTTCAGGATCTCGCACGAGGCTTTTCATTTTATTCTTTCGAAAGAAGGATATAAGGATCGCCCGTATGTTCCAGGCGGCGATCAGTCAAGTGGCGTCACGCTGGGCTATGGGTACGATTTAGGGCAACAAAGTCATGCCCAGATTGAAACGGATCTGAACGGCATTTTTTCGCCCGCACAGATCACCCGGCTCCAGGAAGCGGCTGGAAAACAGGGAGATCATGCCCGGCACATACAACCTTCGCTGGCAGATATACCTGTCACCGTGGATATGGCGTTACGGTTGGCAATGGTCATGAAGCGACGATATGCGCAACAGACGGTTGACGCCTTTCCCGGCGCATCGAATCTCCACCCTCACTGCTCGGGTGCACTTCTCGATCTGGTGATCAATCGTGGCCCGGGCATGGAGGACAAGCCGCATCAAAAGTCTCGGGCGCAAATGAGAGCGATCAGGAGCGATGTCGCGTCCGAGAACCTGGCGGACATACCCGTTCAGCTGCGAGCGATGAAAGCACTTTGGGCAGGAACCGGACAGGGAGGACTGATCAGCCGCCGCGAGGACGAAGCAGTCCTATTTGAAAAGGGAATGAATTGCAACTGCTGGAGATGAATAGATGACAATGCGTATTTTTATGCTCTTTGCTCTTTGGGTATTTTCGAGCCTCGCTGGTGCCAGCACGCTTTGCACCAGCAAAATAACTCGGGAGCTTGAGACGTGCGCAAGAAGTAACTTTGAGGTGTCGGACAGGCAATTGAATAGCGCTTATAAAATGCTCGCGTCCAGACTTCAGGGTGGAGACGCGCAAACTCTGCTGAAGGCTCAAAGAGCATGGCTCGCATACGAAGAAAAGACCTGCCAGGGTGCCTATGATGTGACTAGCCCCGGAGAAGAATCGGGAATAGATAAATGGACCTGTCTGGATGGAATAACAAAAAACCGTACCAGAGAGTTGCAATATCTGGAGTCGGGCACTGGCTTGGACGATTTTTTTTATGCTGTCGATGTGGTTGCAAAATACTATGAAAGTGGCAACAGAGGCCGCTTTATTGACAAGCTCGCAGCCAGGGCGCTGGTCGACGATGAACAGGACTGGAATTCATACGTGACGGAAAACTGCAAGTTAGCGGCTTCCCGATTCAGCGAAGAGAAGAAGGATTGCATGGCCAGGCAAACTTTCTACCGCTACTGAATTCGGCGCACGCGAAGCAACTCACAGAATGGAGGACGACCTTGCTGATTCCCGGTATCCGGCATGACCGCAGCGGACTTTCGTTCTTCAGGGCTTTGCCGGTTTACGTTCTCTTTTTTGAAGACGATGATGGCGATCCCTGTCTGGTCACCGAAAAAACGGAGCAGGGTCAGGCAGTCGTGTGCTTTCTGTCCTCCTTCGACGCAATGATCGAAGCGGCTCACGCAGCGATATGCGGCTGGTTCTATGACGTGCTGCCCGCGTCCGACGTCGATTGGAGAGTGTTTCGCGATGCCGACCGACTCGGACTCATCGCCGACGTCCACCTGGGATGGCCTTGGTTCGATAGCGGTATTCTCGTGCGCCCCTCGGGCAGACCCGCCAGGGTTAGCCGTTTGATGCACCACTGGGCACGCGTTCCGCTGACGTTCGAAGTGAACCCCGTCATCCTCGCGGAGTATTCACGGATACGTGAGCTTGCGGGGCTGTTCGCCTGGCAGGAGACTCACCGGGAGCTTTTGAACTGGGACAGTCAGCGTCTGCATCAGGTTGCCGGGCGCGCCCTCGGTTTGATTGAGCTAAAGCACGGTGATCCTAATGCATGCAGACAGATTGCCGTGTTCGATCCTGAGTTTGAACAATGGCATTGGGTCCCCTTCTCACAGGCGCCGTAGCCATTGGGCACGCCCGCGAGCTACTCACCAGACTGCGTTAAGGAAAACGGAAATGAGCCTGCGTTACACCCTGCGTTACACCATTTGCGACGGCGATAAGAGTACCGCCGGCGGGACCGTGATAGCACATCGCGCCGATAAGCTGGACGGCCGCGCGATAGCTTACGAGGGCGATCCGGTCGTGTGCCCGGCGTGCGGCACGACTGGGTATATCGGTTGTGTGGGCGAGCGGGTTTTCAGCAAAGGGGTCAATGGTCGCCAGGAAGCGCTGAGCTACGATCGGTGCGTGTGCAATTGCGATCCCAGGCCGTTGCTGTTCGCGTCACAAAGACGGTCAGGCGTGTGCGCGTAGCGGCGCCTCGGTGTCGAGCCAATCTCCGAAGTGCTGACTGTTCGCTAGCAATGAGTCATCAGGGCACCCAGGTAACGACTCACATCCAGGTTGTCAAGATGACGACGAAAAGCCTGGGTTATCGCCAGTCCGCACTCCTTCGGACAACCCGTATTTATCCACAAAAACCGTTCATAACCTTGTGGACAACTCCTGGCCAACCGCGATAACACCTTGAACGCAAGGCGAATTGTTAGTTGATGCAACGAACGCGCATCGTGCCTGCCGGCACGCTAAACGCCTTGCCCAACCGCCTCACTCCACCGGCGACGCAAGCAACGACACCGGTACGCCATGACAATCCACCTTGGCCAGAACCGCCGCCCCAAATTCGGCACCCCCTGGCCCACGCCCATCGAACGAAGCGGAGGTAGCCGCCTGCCTGTCCACCCGCAGAATATTGATCGGCCACGATGGTCGCGAAAGCCGCTCATGCGCGAGCGCACCCACCCACAGCGGCGTCGCGGACGTCCCATTCCCCACCGCATAACCGCTTGGCCAGAAGCGCAGCACGTCGCGCTCGGCCCGCGTGTCGCCGGGACGCATGAAGACCAGCGACGACGGCACACCGTTGTTGAGCTTCGGCAGGACCGGCAGCGATACAGCCGCGACATCGGGCGACGCGAGCGAGAGCAGGCTGTGCGCGGACACGTCGGTGCCCTCGACCCATCCCTGCGCGCGCAGTCGTCCACGGATCGAATCGAGGTCCGATACCCATTGCAGCGTGATCGGTTCCTTGCGGTCGCCGCCCATATCCGAGCGATAACACGGTAGGCGCTTCCACACGGAGAGCGTCCACTCGGACTGCGTGACCAGCACGGGCGGCACGCGCTGCGCGCTGACAGGCGGCATCGCCGGATTGACACCGAGCTGCGCGCCCACGCTGACCAGCACGACCACCAGCATCACCATCGGCATGAACGTCCGCGACGGCGGCGCTTGCGGATGGCGCCACATCGCCGTCAGCGCGACGATCGCCACCCACGCATACGCGAGCGCGGCGCCGCCGATCGCATCCGACAGCCAGTAGCGCCCGAAGTACACCCCCGCGAGCGCGACCACGATCACCACGATCGTGCTGGCCGCCGCCACCAGCACGCCCTCCAGCTTGCCGACCCGGCGCGCCAGCAGGAACGCGAGAAAGCCGTACACGATGACCGTCGCGGCGACGTGATTGCTCGGAAACACATAGTGCGCGGTCATCAGTTCCTCGGGCGGCGCACGGTGCATCGCGAACTGCAGCGCGAAGATCAGCAATTGGGAAAACACCACCGCGGCAAGCCAGTAGCCGATGGTGCGCCAACGCCGCTCCCACAGCATCCACACCACGACCATCACGATCAGCGCTGTCAGCGTGATGCCGCTGCCGAGCGTCGCGAGACTCGCGAAGACGGTGTCGCTCCACGGCGTGCGCACCGATTGCAGGAAGTGATAGACGGACTGATCGACGGTCGTCAGCGGATCGCCGCTGAGGACATCGCCAAGGACGCCGAAGAAAAGCGCGCCGGCCACCAGCACCACCAGCGAGGTCACGAGGATGTGCGTCGCGTCGGGCGTGTCGGGATCGAGCATCTTGCGCGCGGCCCGGCCGAGCGGCCCGGGATGCCGGCACGCCCAACTGCCGAGATGGCGGCCCGCCGCGCTCGACCACGCATTCGCGTGCGACAGCAGGAAGCCCGCGCCGCGAAAGCTCAGCCAGACGATGCACACCAGCAGCGCGAGAATCACGACGAGCCGGAACGACACCGCGCCGGCCAGCAGCACCGACGCACCGAACACGACGCCGGGCAGGATATGGGCGGGCGCCCACAGCAGCGCGGACAACACGTTCATCGCGTAGAAGCGCAGCGGCGGCATGCCGAGCATGCCCGCGACGACCGGCACGATGGCCCGCAACGGTCCGATGAAACGCGCGAGCACGACGCTCTTCGCGCCATGTTTGAGAAAGAAGCGCTGGCCCGCGTCGAGCAGTTCGGGGTGCTTGCGGAATGGCCAGAGCTGGACGATCCGTTCCTTGTAGCGTCCGCCGAGCCAGAAGCTCATGCCATCGCCGGCGATAGCGCCCGCGATTGCCCACACGAATACCCAGCCGAGGCTCAGCGAGCCGGTGCCGGTCAACGCGCCGGCGAGGAACATCGCGGTGCTGCCGGGAATGAACGTGCCGATCACCGCAATGGCTTCGAGAAAGGCCGCCAGAAAGACGATCGTGAGCATCCATGCCGAGTGGCCGGCTAGCTGATGCAGGAGGTGGATGTAGGCGTGCTCCATCGTGCTCGATCGGCCGTTCTGGCGTAACGATCGATCATAACGCGCACGGGGGCGCTCTTATTCCTTTTTAGAAATCGGCCGACGTGTGGCGGATGTCGAAGTCGACTCCCGTCAGCGTAAATGCGCGTGCGGTATGGATCGCGGCGGGCTCATCCGCAAGTCGTCTGGAGAAAGACGATGCGCGCGCCGGGGGTCGGCGGCGTGAAATTTTTCGCCGGGTCAGGCCATGCCGAGCCGAGGCGGATTGTCTGGCAACCGTGACCCTCCGCATAACGCGGAGCGTCGTCAGGCTTGCTTCATCCCTCTTGCGCTACACATGTTCAAGGCCCTCAAGCTCAAATCTCATCGGCGAATTCATCGACGAAACGCTGCAGGCGCGCGTGCCGAATCGCAGCCAGCCGTGCGCCGGTCGCCGTCTGAAAACCGGACGCCAGTTTCAGCAGCTTGGTCTGGAAATGGTCGAGCGTGTAGCGCGTATCGTCGAGCGGCCGTTGCGTCGCGTGCGGATCGGCCGGGTCGTAGAGCGCGCGGCCTAGCCGTCCGGCTACGTAGAAGCAGCGCGCCACGCCCAGCATGCCGATCGCGTCGAGCCGGTCGGCATCTTGCAAGCTTTGTGCTTCGAGCGTGGCCGGCGCGATGCCGGCCGAAAAACTGTGCGCCGCGATCGCATGCGCGACGGCCTCGACCTGGGCCTCCGGCCAGCCGAGCGACCTCAGCACGCCAGCCGCTTTATCGGCGGACAGCCGCGACGCCTGGGCGCGTAACGGCGAGTTCTTCTCAACGGCCACGCAGTCGTGCAGCAGCGTCGCGGCGAACAGCACCTGCGCATCGCCGCCTTCCTCGGCATGGATGGTCGCCGCGTTCTTCCAGACGCGTTGCAGATGCGAGGTGTCGTGCGAGCCGTCGCCGTTGTCGTCGAAAGCGTGCGGCTGCAGGGTGCGGGCGAGGTCCTGGAAGGGGGCGAAGGCGGCGGTCGTCATCGGCTTGGATCGAGTGAAGAAAAAGCTGGCGATTATCGCGCATCGCGAGCCGGCCGCCGATTGTGCGCGCGTGAACGAAGCAGCGCGCGCGCCGTCTTACGTGTTGAGCGCTCCGCTGTGCGGGCAGCGCGCTGGCAATCCAATGATGTGACGGAGTGGGCTATGAGGATCGTAACGGGCAGTATTGCGATGTCGATGGCGGCGCTGTTGATCGGTATCGCGGGCGCCGCCGATGCGCAGCAGTCGGGCAACGCCGGCGTCGACCTGGGCGGCGCACCGGGAGGCAGCGCGAATCAGACGGGCGTCGCGCCGGGAATGGGGGCGGGCACGGGGTTGAAGCCCAATAGTCCGATGCCGGGCACCGGCACGTCGGCAGGAACGCCGGCCGGCGCGACCGGCCGCATCAACTCGGGGCCGGCGCTCAACAACATGCGCGCAAACGGCACGAGCCTGGATATGAACCCCGATCCGCGCGCGCCGAACGTGACCGGCAGGGCGGCGCCGCGTCGGTAGCGAATGCGTCGCGCGCGCACAGGTTCGGCTCGTTGCCGCGCACACCGCGTATAAAATGCACGTCCTGGCAGCCGGGTGTTTCTTCGACTAAGGAGCGGTGATGGCGTACGGCGAGCACAAATACAAAGTCTCGGTGCAATGGATGGGCAATCGCGGAAGCGGCACATCCGGATACCGCGATTACGGTCGCGATCATGTGATTACGGCAGGCGGCAAGCCAGCCATTCCGGGTTCGTCGGATGCGGCTTTTCTCGGCGACGCCAACCGCTGGAACCCGGAGGACCTGCTGGTCGCGTCGGCCTGCGCGTGTCACAAGCTCTGGTATCTGCATTTGTGCGCGGATGCCGGCATCGTGGTGCTCGACTATCGTGACGATGCCGAAGGCACCATGCTCGACAGCGCGCAGCAAGGCCGCTTTTCACAGATCGTTCTGCGCCCGCGCGTCGTGATTCGGGCGGGGGACGATGTCGAACAGGCCACGCATCTGCATCACGTGGCGCACGAGAAGTGCTACATCGCGAACTCGGTCAACTTTCCGATTCGCTGCGAGCCGGTTATCGAAACACAAGCGCGTTGACTCGGGCTGTGCTGGCTGTCGGCTGTTCCTGTGTTCGGCAATAGTGGCGCTTATGCGCGTGCGAGGTTCGATAGCGGAATGCTTCGTTTAACGAAGCATTTTTTCATGGCGGCAGCGCTGCCGCTGGCGCTAAGCATCTGAGCCGTGCGCAGAGCACGTGCACCCGCGCAAAGCAACGCGCTACAAACACGCAAGCGCCGCCCATTGCGTCAAAGCCCCCGCTCGCCGCCAGCCGAGCGGCCGCCTTCCGCGCTCAGCGATTGCCGTCGAGCAGATCGCCGAGCAATTCGTCGAACGCGGCTTGCGCATCTTCCAGTTCCTGCAACGCGGCATCGAACGTTTGCAACGCGAACTGGGAGGGCTTGCCGCTGCCGGCGGGCGGGAATTGCGATTGCAGCGAAGCAAAGGCCGTCTGCACCCGTTTGGTCGCGGTCAGTACGCGCTCCATCGCGGCTGATTCTTCGGCTCGCGCCTTCTCGTGTTCCATGAAAACTCCGTGATCGTCTGGTTTCGTCTGGTCGGCTTGCGCCGTCTCAAAGGGGTGACTATGCCACGTCCGCGTTCAGGATAGCGGCAAGCCGCCGTTGGCCTTCACCTCGCGCAACGACAACGACGACTCCACCGACGTCACGCCCGGCAGGCTGCGCATCTCGTCGCGCATAAAGGTGCCGTAATCGTCGAGATCGCGCGCGACCACTTGCAGGATGTAATCGGCGCTGCCGGACACGTTGTGGCACGCGAGAATGCGCGGGATGGCCTGCACTTCGCGCTCGAAGCGCGTCGCCACCGTGCGGTCGTGCACCGCGAAGCGCACGTAGACGAACGCGACGACGCCGAAACCGAGCGCGGAGCGCGACAGCATTGCGCGGTACTGGTCGATGTAGCCGTCGCTTTCGAGGCGTTTGAGCCGGCGCGCGCACGGCGTTTCGCTGAGGCCGACCGTTTCGGCGAGCCGCGCATTCGACATGCGGCCATCGTTCTGAAGCGCGGCGAGAATCGCGCGGTCTGTCTTGTCGAGCTCGGTTGTCATGACTGGGAAACGGCTTGCGGTGAGTGAGGGGAACGCGTGGCCTTAGGCACCAATATTAGCGCATTCCACTAAATTGTCTCCATGCGGCCCAGAAATTCGCCAGCAAACCCTCCGTCCACGATAGCAACATAGAGGTCTCGAATACAGGAGGTTCCGATGATTTCCGCACACCTGCTGGCCGTCTACATCGCCGCGTTGGTCGTGGTCTACGCGGTGCCCGGACCGGACATGGCGCTGGTTTTGCAAACCAGCATTGGACGCGGCATGCGCAGCGGTTTCGCGGCCGCCGGCGGTCTTGGCCTGGCGCGGGCCGCGCACGTGACGCTCTCCGCTTGCGGCGTGGCGGCGCTGTTGCGCAACGCGCCGTGGCTATACGACGTGGTGCGCTATGGCGGCGCGGTGTATCTCGCGTGGGTGGGGATCCAGATCTTCCGCTCGCCGGTTTTCGCGCTGCCCGAGGGCGGCAATGAAAGCGGCGCGGCGGGCACCGCGCACGCCGGCGCGCGTCCGTTGCGGGCCGCGTTCGTCAAAGGCCTGTTGACGAATCTGCTGAACCCGAAGGCGCTGCTGTTCTGCTCGGTGCTGTTGCCGCAGTTCGTGCGCCCGGAAGCGGGCCCGGTCGCGTGGCAGATGATCGAACTCGGCGTGGTGCTGCTCGCGATTGGCGCGTGCTTCGATGTGCTGTACGCGATCGGCGCCGCGCGGATCGCCGACTGGATGCGCGCCCATCCGCTTGCGCAGACCTTGCAGCGGTGGGCATTCTCCTCCGCGCTGATCGGCTTCGCGCTGCGGCTTTCACTGGACTGACAGGGGAGCCCTCAGCGCTCCTCCAACGATCCGCCATACTCCCGCGAGCCGCTCACTTTTTCAGTTTGTGCTCGCGGCGCGGACGGTCCTCGATGATCTTGCGGCGATGCTTGTCCTTCATCTTTTTCCAGCTTTTGCATTCGTCGCGCGTGCGCATGCAGCCGATACAAAAACCGGTTTTGCTGTCGGACTTGCAGATGTCGATACAGGGTGACGCGACGCTCATGACCAATAGCCGTTCAAGAATAGGGTAGCGGGAATGTCGCACGCCGCGTGCCCGCGTAGCAAAGTGATTGTGTTAATAAAGCCAATAGGACGCCACGCATTCGTGCGTGGCGGCACAACCACCTGCTTCCACTCTCGATGAAAACTTTCCTGCTGTATGTGGTGACCGCCGTGGCCGAGATTCTCGGCTGCTATTTGCCGTGGCGATGGCTGAAGGAGGGCGGCTCCGTGTGGCTGCTATTGCCCGCCGCACTGAGCCTCGCGCTGTTCGCATGGCTGCTGACTTTGCACGGCACCGCCGCGGGTCGCGTGTATGCGGCTTACGGCGGGGTGTACGTGGCGGTGGCGATTGCGTGGCTGTGGTGCGTCGACAAGGTGCGGCCCACGTTGTGGGACGCAGCCGGCGTGGCATTGACACTGGTGGGCATGGCGGTCATCGCGTTCCAGCCGCGCGTTTAGCCAGCGTTCAGGGATCGCGCTGCAGGGCTCGCACGCATCGCGATCCCTGCACGCCCATTCGTTACTTGATGCCGCCCAGATAGTCGAGCTTGCCGAGTTCGACGCCGTTGTGACGCAGAATGTCGTACGCGGTCGTGACGTGGAAATAGAAGTTCGGCAGCACGAAACCCAGCAGATACGACAGCCCCGTGAACTCGATCGGACCCGTGCGCATTTTCAGCGTGATGGCGCGCTCTTCCGAGCCGTCGATCTGCGCCGCATTGAATTCCTTCAGATAATCGATCGTCTTTTGAAGGCGGGCCTGCAGTTCGTCGAAGGTCTGTTCGACGTCTTCGAATTTCGGCGCTTCGACGCCGGCCAGACGCGCGGCGCAGCCCTTGGCGGTGTCGCTCGCGATATAGACCTGGCGCGTGAGCGGCAGCATGTCCGGCGCGAGCCGGCCATTCGTGAACACCGTGGGTTCGATCTGCTTCTCGGCGGCATGCGCTTCGGCTTTGCCCAGGATGGCTTGCAGGTTCGTCAGGCCGCGAATCAGCACGGGCAGGGATGCTTGATACATCGAAATTGACATGGGGTTCCTCTGATTCTTCGATCGTGCGCGCCCGGCGCGCGAGGCGATGTAACGGCTGGATTGCCGCTGCAGCATCATAGCGCGAGCGCCGCCAGATGCGCATTGATGCAACGCCGGGTTAGCCATTCGGATAACTGCCGCATGCGCCGGAACTGTGTTCGAATGCTCGGGTCGGACGATGTGACGAAACCCTTGAAACAGCAACCTGCGGGTGTCCGTCATGCAGTCGGGCAATGCAGGCGCGCGACGTGCTCGCGGTCCATCGGGGTCCATCCTGGGTCCATTGGGTGGTCCGCGCCGTCACGCTAACAGGAGAGTCGACACCATGGTCAACAAGCACCCGTTGCCGGGCAGCGAGCGAAAGGAAGAACTGGGTTCGAAGGTAGTTGGGCAATGCGATCCGGAGGAGCGGATCGAGGTTTTCGTGATGCTGCGCCGTCGGCAGCAGGCGCAGTTCGATGCGCTGATGAGCCGTATCGAAGCCGGCGACCCCGGCGTCAAACCGTTGTCGCGCGAGGCGCTCGCCAAAGATTACGGCGCCGCGCCGGACGACATCGCCAAGGTCAAGGCGTTCGCCGCCGCGCACGGCTTGACGGTGGTGCGCGAGGATCCGGCGGCGCGCTCGGTTCTGCTGAGCGGCACGATCGCGCAATTCCAGAGCGCGTTCGAGGTCAAGCTGGAAACGTATCAGCATCACACGGCCTCGGCCGGCCAGTTTCGCGGACGCACCGGCGCGATCACCGTGCCGGACGATCTGCACGGCGTGGTGGAAGCCGTGCTCGGGCTCGACAACCGGCCGCAGGCCCGGCCGCACTTTCGCATCCGGCCGCCGTTCGTGCCGGCCAAAGCGCATCAGGCGTCCTTCACGCCGCCGCAACTGGCGTCGCTCTACCAGTTTCCGCAAGGCGATGGCAGCGGGCAGTGCGTCGGCATCATCGAACTCGGCGGCGGCTATAACACCGCCGATCTGAAGTCCTATTTCGGGAGTCTCGGCGTCGCTTCGCCGACGGTGAAAGCGGTCGGTGTGGATCAAGGCGGCAATCATCCGAGCGGCGACCCGAACGGGCCGGACGGCGAGGTGACGCTCGACATCGAGATCGTCGGCGCGATCGTGCCGGGCGCGACCATCGCCGTGTATTTCACGCAGAACAGCGATGCGGGCTTCATCGACGCGGTCAGCCGCGCGGTGCACGACACGGCGAACAAGCCGTCGGTGATCTCGATCAGTTGGGGCGGCCCGGAGTCGATCTGGACCAGCCAGTCGATGAAGGCGTTCAACAGCGTGTTGCAGACCGCGGCGGCGCTCGGCGTGACGGTCTGCGCGGCGTCGGGCGATAGCGGTTCCAGCGACGGCTCGGGCAGCGGCGACCAGGTCGATTTCCCGGCGTCGAGTCCCTATGTGCTGGCCTGCGGCGGCACGAGTCTCACCGCGTCCGGCACGTCGATCTCGCACGAGGTGGTGTGGAACGACGGTGAGCAGGGCGGCGCGGGCGGTGGCGGCGTGAGCCAGGCCTTTCCGGTGCCGGTGTGGCAGAAGGGATTGTCGGCGAAATCGTCGGGCGGCGGCACGAAGCCGCTCGGCGGGCGCGGTGTGCCGGATGTGGCAGGCGATGCGTCGCCGATCACCGGCTACAGCGTGTTGATCGACGGCACGCAGACGGTGGTCGGCGGCACCAGCGCGGTCGCGCCGCTGTGGGCGGCGCTGATTGCGCGGATCAACGCGGCGAAAGGGCAGCCGGCCGGCTTCGTCAACCCGAAGCTGTACAAGGCGCCGGGCGCGTGCAACGACATCACGCAAGGCAACAACGGCAGCTTCGCGGCCGCCACGGGTTGGGATGCCTGCACGGGGCTCGGCAGTCCCAATGGTCAGAAGGTGGCCGCCGCACTATAGTCTGCAAGTCGCGCCCCTTGCGCCGTCCCTACGTCCTTCCTTACGGCAGGTTCGCCAGGTAAGTCAGGTCCGTGGGGATGGCCGAAGCAGGCTTTGCTGGAGGGCGCCTCGATGACGCCCTCTTCAGGCGACCGAACCAGGTGCCATTGCAGCAAGCCCCGAAGGCAAGCCTTCGGGTACGACGTACTTACAGGCGTGAACGAACCCATGGAGCGATCATGACGAACCCAGAGTCAGCTTCCGTTAGTCCGCAGTCGCCGCACAACTCTCAAGCCGCAGCCGCCTCGGCCGCCGTCGCGCATAAGGCCGGCGATCACCCGTTCTTCGATCCGGTCGCCTATGGCAACGGGCCGGACGACTCCGTCACCGAAGTCGCGGAAACCGCGGCGGTCACGCATCATTCGGTGACGATCGGCGGCCGCAAGATCAACTACACGGCGACGGCGGGTCATCTGGTGATCGTCGACCCGAGCAGTTCGCAGCCGGAAGCCCGGATGTTCTATGTCGCGTTCACGCAGGACCATCAGAAGGAAGAGGCGCGTCCGCTGACCTTTTTCTACAACGGCGGCCCGGGGTCGTCGTCCGTGTTCGTGCTGTTGGGCTCGTTCGCGCCGCGCCGCATCAAGACGTCGATGCCAGGTTTCACGCCGCCCGCGCCGTACTCGATGGAGGACAACCCGGACAGCCTGCTGGACCGCAGCGACCTGGTGTTCATCAACCCGGTCGGCACCGGCTACTCGGCGGCGATCGCGCCGAAGAAGAACCGCGACTTCTGGGGCGTCGACCAGGACGCCGACTCGATCAAGCAGTTCATCAAGCGTTTTCTCACGAAGAACAATCGCTGGAATTCACCGAAGTACCTGTTCGGCGAGTCGTATGGCACCGCGCGCAGTTGCGTGCTCGCGTACCGCTTGCACGAAGACGGCGTGGATCTGAACGGCATCACGCTGCAGTCGTCGATTCTCGATTACACGCAATCCGGCAATCCGGTCGGCACATTGCCGACGGCCGCCGCGGACGCGTGGTACCACAAGAAGCTCGGCCTCGCGCCGCGGCCGACCGATCTCGGCGCGTTCGCCGAGGAGGTCGCGCAATTCGCACGGACCGATTACCTGGCGGCCTTGCGCAAGTTTCCGACCACCGACTCGGCAACCGTCGAGAAACTGAGCGAGTACACCGGCATCGACAAAACGACGCTGCTCGCATGGAGCCTCGATATCGCCGCGTACGACAGCCGCGGCAATTCGCTGTTCCTGACCACGCTGCTGAAATCGAAGGGCCTCGCGCTCGGCGAGTACGACGGACGCGTGACGGCGATCGGCACGGGCATCGCCGGCAAGATCGATCCGAACTCGGGCGGCAACGATCCGACCATGACGGCGGTCACCGGCGTCTATACGACGATGTGGAACGTGTATCTGAACGAGCAGTTGAAGTACACGTCGAACTCGTCGTTCACCGATCTGAACGATCAGGCATTCAAGTACTGGGATTTCGGCCACATCGATCCAACCGGCGCGCAGAAGGGACTCGATGCGCAGGGCAACATCATCCTGTACACGGCCGGCGACCTTGCCGCAGTGATGGCGCTCAATCCGGATCTGAAGGTGCTGTCGGCGAACGGCTTCTACGATTACGTGACGCCGTTCTATCAGACCGTGCTCGATCTGCAGCAGATGCCGCTGCTCAGCCAGCAGGTGCGGCAGAACCTGTCCGCGCGGTTTTATCCGTCGGGGCACATGATCTATCTCGACGGCGATTCGCGCACTGCGCTGAAGGCGGACCTCGCGCAGATGTATGACTCGACCGTATCCAACGAGCCCGCGCTTGGCCGCATTCGCGCTTTGCAGGCGCGGGTGGCGAAGCCGTCAGCGGGCTGAGTATCGCGCGTTGGAGACGAGGCTGCGTGAGACGGCCAATGCGGGATGAGCGGGGCGAGGGGGGCGTTGTTCGCGGATGTCGGTGAGGGCAAAGCCAACGACGCCAACTGCTCCCTCACCCTTGCGCCAACAACCCCCTGCGCGCCCCCGCCACACGCTTCTCGCGCGGTGCCGCTTTTGTACGTATGTATATTGAATGTGTTTTAATTGACCTGCGAATTGAACTATTGCGCGCCGCAGCCGGTGCGCCGACGAATGAACGCAGGCATTGCACACACGCGTTTCACCCACTTTTCCAGCGACCCGACCCGCAGTGCGTACGACGCGAAGCCGGTCGCACGCATGGTCGAGCGCCGCGTCGCGCGTGTCGTTCGCACACCGCGGCGCGCGCTCCTGCTGAGCCTCGCCGCGATGCTTGCGCTGTGTGTCGCGGATGCGCACGCGCAAGATAGCGGCATGCTCGACGAACGTGTCACGCAGCAATCGATAGGCGAAACGATTTGCCGCCCCGGCTATGCGGACGCCGTGGCGCCGCCGTTCGACGAATGGATGACGCAGAAGGATCAGATGCTCGCCGAGCGCGGTATCGATACCGGTGATGGTGCGGCCTTCGCGCTCGACCGGCGGGTGCCGCTGATCCTCGGCGGTTCGCCCGATGCGCCTGCCAACCTCGATCTGCTGCCCTGGGCGGGCCGCGAAGGCGAGCGCCGCAAGGCGCGCGCGGCGGTCATGCTCAAGCGCTGCGTCTGCGAAGGCAAGCTGAGTCTGGCGCAGGCGCAAGCCACGATCCTCGGCAAGTGGTCGGCGATTTATTCCGGCTTCGGCCAGACGTCCTGCGACGTCAGCGGCCTCGATGTCGTCGCTGGCGACAACGACGGGCGCGGCGCCGAACGCGACGGCGCGCGTTAAGGCGAGCCGTTCGCGGCCGTGACGTGCCGGTCGTTCGTTCACCCTATTCAGGCGCGCTGCTGTTTCGCTCGCAGCGTGCCGCCTTCATTTTTTTCGGAGAGTCACCATGACCCATTCACGTGTTGCCGCAGTGGCGTTCACTTTCGGCTGCCTGCTCGGCAGTACTGCCGCGCTCGCCGCCGATCCGATCCGCTGCGGCCAGGCCGACGCATTGCAGATTCGCGGCGATGTGCCCGCGGCCATCAGCTTCGACGTGTACCGGCAACTGCGGCCGTTGAACGCGCAGCGCATCGCATTGTTCCAGGCGGCCGGCGAAGTGAGGCATCTGCCCGACGGCCTGCCGGTGTGTCAGATCGCCGACGACGGCGTCGACGATCCGTCCGCGGTACTGGTTCAACTCCCGCAGGGCAAGAATGCGTGGTGGGTGAGCGCGGCCGAGGTGCAAGCGCTGGACTGATCGCGCGATCTGCCCACTCTTTGGGCACGTCCCCGAGCAGGATGCCGTCGCGATGCGCGCAGCGGCCGCTTTTGCGACCGGCGTTGTGGCGCCGACGCATCCCGCGGACCTGCGCTGCGCCAAATGAGCAGATGTTTTACTTTTTCTCAGCCTGCTTATTCGGGTACAGTGCATTAACGGAGTTTTCAATCCGTTTTTCAATACCGTGTCGTGTCGTTTTGCTATTGCCCGTGGCTATCCTGATTTCAGGACGAAATTCGCCGAGGAGATTTAAATGATTGCCTTCTATCTGTCATTGGTCGCTGTGGGCGCCGCCGGCGTCGTAGTGATCCGCGAAATCGCCGCCGCTCAGACGAAACAGCGCGCTGCGCTGCGCCCCGTGCGCATACGAAGCGTGGATCGACACACGGGTCGCCACTCGCGTCGAGGGTAGGCCGCATGAATCTGATCGTGCGCAACATTGCGGAGTCGTGCAGCGAGCAGGAAGTGCGGGAGTTCCTCAAGCACGAGCTTGGGCACTATGCGAAAAACATCGAGGTGACCGACGCCGGCAAACCCGGCGCGTACGCCACGGTCGAACTGGACGCGGACGTGCCCTACGTCGGCGACGTGATCGCGCGGCAGATTCACGGCAAGCAGTTGGGCGGCCAGACACTCGAAGCGAGCGCCGACCTGTTCTCCGACGAGCCGCCCGCGCAGTAATGCTCCGTAGCTGGATTTTCCGGATGCGGCGCGCGGCAGGATCGCGCGCTCGTTAGCGGTTCACGCCGCTCACGCTCGGCCGTTTTCACGCCGCTCTTCTTCCCGCTTTTATTCACCGTCCGCCTGCACCGGCCAATCGAACGGCGTGTACGGCAACGCGCGCTTGTGCCGCGTCGCTTCGTGGAAACGCAGCACGATGTCACGCGCCGCATCGCTGATGGGCTTGCCCTCCAGGAAATCGTCGATCGAGTCGTAGGGGATGCCGTAGGCGTCTTCATCGGGGCGCAGCGGCCGCAGCATTTCGAGGTCGGCGGTCGGCACCTTGTGCGCCAACGTCTCGGGTGCGCCAAGCGCCTTGGCTACCGCGCGCACGCGGCGCTTGTTCAAGCCGGTGAGCGGCAGCACGTCGGCGCCGCCGTCGCCGAACTTGGTGAAGAAGCCCATCACCGATTCGGCCGCGTGGTCCGTGCCGATCACCACGCCGGCCCGCGCGCCGGCCACCGCGTATTGCGCAATCATGCGCTGACGCGCCTTGATATTGCCGTGCACGAAATCCTGATGCGCGTCGTCCTTGAATAACACGCCGCTGGCATCCAGCGCGGCGAGCATTGCATCGGCGGCGGGTTTGATGTCGATGGCGAGATTTTCGTCGGCGCGAATGAAGCGCAATGCCTCCTGCGCATCGGCTTCATCTTTCTGTTCGCCGTAAGGCAAACGTATCGCAATGAATTGCGCATCGTAATGCTCGGCGCGCAATCGTTCGACCGCCAGTTGCGCGAGGCGCCCGGCCGTTGTCGAATCGACGCCGCCACTAATACCGAGCACATATGTTTTCAGGCCGCTGCTGCGCAGATAGTCCGCGAGAAAAGCGACCCGGCGCTCGATTTCGCGTGCTGCGTCAAACCCGGCGGCGACATGCATTTCCGCCGCGATGCTTGCCTAGCGGGCGATTGGGTCGGGTTGTGTCATGATGTGTCGAGCTCCTTGCGCGCTTACGCATTGTCAGCAATGAACGCTCGCGTGCCAATCAGATAAATGGCGAACGGCGAGCGGGGTGGCCGCGGCACAGTTTCTGCTGCGACGAAAGACCAGTCGGTCGCGGGTTTTATCGCCGAATATTGGCTTTAAATCCCGTATTGCTACTCTTTTTAAACGCCATGTCGACTGTTAAAAAGCCCGGCTATTACGATGAATTGACAAATTGACGGTTTCTTTATCGACAGAACGCAATGCGCTGAGTAATATCCTCGTTCCGAGCGCCGCATGAACCGGCGAGCAGTCAATAATAATCAGGTTTGCTCTAATACGCGATGAACCACCCAAATTGGCCTGGCCAGCCTGTATTGGACCGCCTGGTTTGCGCATCGGTCGTGCGCTGGTGCGACGCGCTGCGTGTGTCGGTCGGGGGCTTCGTCGCGCGCGTGCGGCGTTTTGCTTGCGTTGCTTGTGTTGCTTATGTTGCTGGCGTCGCCCGTGTTGCTCGCGTTGCTGGTATCGCTCGCGTTGCTCGTACGTTCCGCTTCACGTCGCTGACACTTCCCGTCTCGCATCCTCTGCGGCGTCTCGCGCACGCATCAGGGGCCGCCATGTGCGCCGTCTCATGCGCGGCCGCGCTCGCTGCGCCAGTTCACGGGAGCGCAGCAGCTACAGCCTGGCCATCGCCGTCGGTACCGGCAAGCGCTCCGCCTGCCGACATCAACGCGTCCGCTCTCGCCGCGCCCGATGCGGCCGGCGTCGTCGATCCGCGCCGCGCATTTCTGCTGCGCGACGTGTTCGCGCGCAACGTGACGCGCCGGCTGAAGGTGCCGGCCGCCGAGCAGCGCGCCTACGCCGATCGTCTGCAAACGACGCTCGGTGCGAACGTGCTGGGCAATCTGTCGGGCGAGTATGTCGTGCTGGTCGATCGCAACCCGAACGTGCAGGCGCTCCTCATCTATTTCCGCGCGGCCCCGGCTGACAACTGGCAGATGATCGGCGCGGCGCCAGTGTCGACCGGCCGGCCTGGCGAATACGATCATTTCATCACGCCGCTCGGCGTGTTCGAACATACGCCTGCGAACATGGATTTCCGCTCCGAGGGCACGCAGAACGAAAACCATATTCGCGGCTACGGCAAGCGCGACATGCGGATCTTCGACCTCGGCTGGGCGCAGGGCGAACGCGGCTGGGGCAAGGGCGGCGTGTCGCAGATGCGCTTCCAGATGCACGCCACCGATCCCGACCGGCTCGAATCGCTGCTCGGCATTCGACATTCGAAGGGTTGCGTGCGGATACCCGCGTCGCTCAATGCGTTTCTCGATCACTACGGCGTGCTCGATGCCGAATATGTGGCGCTGGTCGAGTCGGGTAAATCGCTCTGGGTGTTGAAGAGTGATCGGCAGGTCACGCCGTGGGCGGGGCGTTATATCGTCGTGGTGGACTCGGCGCGCAATGGCCGGCGGTGTGGGCGACGGCGCCCGGCAGCAAGGCGCGCGCGAAAGTGCCGGCCGGTGCCGACACAGGCGATTGATTCACGGCCGGGCATGTCCCGGCTGCGGGCGCGTCGCACGTCGCTTCACGAACGCGCCGGCAACACGCCTGCGAGCGCGACGACTAAACCGGCGATCTCCAGCGGCAGCCGAGACGGATACGGCCGATTGATTCGCGATCGAGAACGTCCCGGCTGCGGGCGCGTCACGCATGGCTCACGAACGCGCGAGCAGCACGCCCACCAGCGCGAAGCCGAAGCCTGCCAACTGCAACGGCAGCAGCGTTTCCCCAAAGCCGACATACCCTTCGAGCGCGGCGAGCGGCGGAGCGAGGAACATCAGCGCGGTCGCGCGCGCCGCGTCGCCGCGTCTGACCATCCACACCAGCAAGGTGACGCTGATGCCGGACAGCATCACGATGCCCCATGCGAGCGACGCCCACAAAGTCGGCGACGCGATCCAGCGATGCTCGCCGAGTGCGAGCGCCAGCACCGCCGCGACGAGCGCCGCGCCGAAATTCTGCACCGCGCTCGCGCTGCGGATATCGGCCTTCGCCAGCGAGGTCTTCTGAAATAGCGTGCCCGCCGTGATCGCACCGACAGCGACGATCGAGATGAGCACGACCAGCCATCCCGGCGCGCTGCCATGCGACGGCGGCGCGGCTGCCGCGAGCTTCGGTTCGAGCACCAGCACGACGCCGACAAGACCCAGCGCCATGCCGGTCCAGCCGCGCCGCGACAGCCGTTCGCCGAACAGCGGGGCCGCGACGGCGGCGGTCGCAAGCGGCTGGAGCGCGCCGAGCAGGGCCATCACGCCGGCGCTCAAACCTTGCGCGACGGCCCAGTAACCGGCGCCGAGATAGACGCCTTGCAGCAGCGCGCCCGCGGCCAGATGCTTGCCGAGGTCGCGGCCGCCCGGCCACGCCGCGCGAGCGGCGAGGGCGGCGAGCGCGAAGATCAGCGCGGTGCCGCCAAAGCGTGCGAGTAGAAAGAGATTGGGATCGGCGTAGGGCGTGATCGCGCGGGCGACCACGAAACCGGTCGACCACAGCACGACGAAGACGGCGGCAATCAGAGAAGCGAGCATGGGAGCAGCTAACGGGAAAAGCCGCCATCGTGGCGGGAAATGGGTGACATGTCTTGTTCGAAGCTGCAATCGGGGGGAGCCTGGCGAGAGGGGGCGGCTCGTATCGCGTGGTCGCGTGTTTCAGGCGGTGGGTGGCCCAAGCACATCAGCACGTCGGCACATCAGCACATCAGCACATCAGCACATCAGCACATCAGCACATCAGCACATCAGCACATCAGCACATCAGCACATCAGCACATCAGCACGTCGGCACATCAGCACATCGGTTTCCTGCCAGCGTCGCGCCTGACCGCGCCACCAACCTCACCACATCAACAACATCGTCCCCGCGCCGAGCACTCCGCCGCACAACACACACGCCCACAGCAGCGCTCTCGTGCGCCGGTATTCGCGGCCGATATCCGCGATCAGTTGCGCATTCTGCTGCGGCGTGCGCGCGCGAGCGTGCTCGTGCTGAAGATAGCGGACCGCCAGTTGCGGCATGCGCGGCAGCATATGCGCGAGATGCGGCAACTCGCGCGAGATGCGCTTGATCCAGCCGCGATGATCGACGTCGCGCCGTGCGATATCCGCGAGCACGCGGCGCGTGATATTCCACGTATCGACGCCGGGATGCAGCGCGCGCGCCAGCATCTCCGCCTGCTCGAACGAACGCTGCGCGGTCGCGAGACGCGCGGGCACGGCGCCCGCGAACGG
Source organism: Paraburkholderia ginsengisoli NBRC 100965 (assembly GCF_000739735.1). Taxonomy (GTDB): domain Bacteria; phylum Pseudomonadota; class Gammaproteobacteria; order Burkholderiales; family Burkholderiaceae; genus Paraburkholderia; species Paraburkholderia ginsengisoli. The sequence goes on from NZ_BBJF01000025.1 coordinate 75,710, forward strand.
CTGCACCGCGTGCAGCAGATGATGAAACAGCGAACCCGCCGAGCGATCTTGCGGCTCGGCCGCGAAGTGCGCTTCGGCGCGCGTGCGCAACTCGGCTTCGAGCATCTCCGTGCGCGTGTCGTCCGGCACGTGCCCTGCATCGCGATGCAGGTCGGCGAGCCGCCCGTAGTCCTGCTCGAACAGTGCGCTCGCGCCGTGCACGAAGAATTCGCGCTCGCCGGTGGAGAGCGTCGACATGATCGAAAACTCCGCCAGCACGAGCCGCCCCAGTGTGTCCGGCTCGATGCTCACGCGCACGCGGCGCGCGTCGAGCGTCGCGTGAAAAAAACCATGCTCGAAGGCCTGCTCGGACACGACTTCGACGATATGCGCGGCGAGCGGCGCGAGCTTGACATGATGCGCGTGCAGACCGGGCAGGTCGTTCGCCGGCAAGGTGCTGATGCGCTGCATCGTCAGCGTGTGCGCGGTGCACAGCTCCCAGATCACGTCAGGCACGACGATGCGTGCGTCGCCGTCGAAATGATGACCGGTCTGGCTCAGATTGGCGGCTTCGGCGCGCAGATCGAAGCGGCGCAGGATGTCGTCGGTGAAGCTCTGCGCGAGCGCGCGCAGTTGCAGGCGGCGCGCGCTGCCGGAAAGCTTTTCCAGCCAGCGCGCGACCCAGCGCAACAGCGCGAGTTCGTCGCCGATCTGCTGCAACTGCTCGGCGCGCACGAGTTTGATCGCCACTTCGCGATGGCCTTTGACCGGCGTGAGCAGCCGCGCCAAATGCGTCTGCTCGGCGAAGCCGCCGCGCACTGGCACCAGATCGACCGCGCTGAAGAGCGTCGCGAGCGGCTGGCCGAATGCGCGCGCGAGTGCTTCTTCGGACTCGCGAGGCGGCAGCGGGACTTCCATGTGATCGATCGCGTCGATCGCGTCATGCATGGTCGCGCTCGCGAGCTCGGGCCGTTCGGCGAGGGTCTGCGCGAAGCGGCTCGCGAGCGGCCCGAGCGCCGGCAGCAAGCTATGCAGACTCTCGCGGCTGCGGCCCGATGCATGCACGCGGCCGACCAGCTCGATCATCCAGTGCAGTTTGTGTTCGGGCGGAGCGGCGAGCCAGATCAGGCGCGCGCCGTAACGCAGCGCGTGGAACAGCAGGAGTAGACGGCGAAACAGTGGCGGCATCGGTAGTTCGGTTGACGGACCAGCAGTATCGACAGGCATCGACTTGGCGTCGCTGCGCGGCCAGGGCACTAAGGTTAGCAGGGAAGTGCCCAACGAGTGGCGGATGAGTGCCGGACCCATGACGATCAGCGCGCTGGTCGGCGCAGCGCCGCGCCTCGCGTACTACAATACGCCGGCCTTCTCCAACCGTGGCGAAACCTCAAGCGTGCCGGCTCGCCGGCCCTCCTCAGATGCTCGCAGAACAACGACACCAATACATCCTGGCGCAAGTCGCCAAAACCGGCGCGCTCTCGGTCGCCGAGCTGGTGCGCGAACTGAACGTGTCGCGCGAGACCATCCGCCGCGATCTGAACGCGCTGGCCGGACGTGGCCTGCTGGTCACGACGCACGGCGGCGCGTTGTCGAGCGACCGGCGCGAACCCGATCTCGATACGCGCGAAGCCGCGAACGCGGGAGCGAAGCGGGCGATCGGCGAGCGTGCGGCCGAGTTCGTGCCCGACGGCGCGTCGCTGATCATCGATTCGGGCAGCACCACGCAGGCGGTGGCGCGCGCGCTGCTCGACCGGCATCGGCTCGTCGTCTATACGAACGACTGGCGCATCGCGCTGCTGCTCGGACGGCGCAACGACAATCGCGTGACGCTGCTCGGTGGCGAGCTATCCGATATCGAAGACGCGACCTTCGGGCTCGACACGGTCCATCAGCTCACGCAATACCACGCGGACTTCGCGTTCATCGGCGCGGGCGGGATTTCGCCGGACGGCTATCTGACCGACTACAGCCGCATGGCCGCCGAAGTGCGCAGCCGCATGATTGCCGCCGCGGACATGGTGGTGATCGTCGCCGATCATTCGAAGTTCGGCCGCGTGACGCCGGTACGGATCAACGGCATCGAAACGGCGCGTTATCTGGTGACCGAGCTGGCACCCGAGCGCGCGCTCGGCAAGGCGATCACCGCGCATGGGCCGGAAATTCTGATCGCGTGACGGTGTTGCGATGAGGCCGCGTGCTTCGTCGTGCGGAGGCGGGCGCGGTCGAGTCGCTGACGTGATCGTGGCAATCGTGCAGCGCTGCGCAAGCCGTTCCTCACGCAACGTTGGCCAGGCAGTCCGGCTCATTTCGCGTGGCACGATCCTGGTCGTGTCGTCCTCGCGCTCGCGCCCCTTCGAGATAAACACTGCCCATTCGCTGCAAGATCGCGAGCGGGAGGGCACAATACGCGCCGTTGTCCGGGACCACACCAGCAACGCCACGCGCGAGCCGATCGCTGCCATTCCGGGCGTGCAATTTCCGCTGCTTCGACGCGGCATGCATACAGCGTCATTTTCGCCGTGTACGATTTCGCGACCCCGGCGTTCCGGCGATGAAGCATGCGATCGCCAGCGGCGTCCAACGCACCACGCTTGAACCGCATTGCTTCGCGCACCAGCGAGGGCGATACAGCGCACGCGCGCGCTCGACGCTCGAACGGATCGCGCCGTTTTCCCAGGGCCGACCACACGTCCGCGCTTCGCGAATGCGCGTCGTTCAGACGAGGGCGGCGAACCGGATGCAAGCGGGATGCAAGCGGAATGCAAACGGAACGCGTTGGATATTATTGGCGAATTGTGTCGTTTTTTGGAATTCACCAGAATAGTCATGGCGCTGTCACTGAAACCTGTGATCCTTGCCGTGCCCGTTCAGGCATGGCAGGCAGCGCGAGCGTCGTCGGTGGGCTGTGGGTCAGGCTGGAGAAGAAGCGGCAAAGTTGTCGGCAATCTGCAATCCGCGTATTTCGCGGATCTCGACACGACGACTGGCCGCGGGCAACACGCAAGCGGTACGGCGCACGCCGCCGTTCAATCACAACAGGTATCGGGATATCCCGACCGTCTGGTTTTTTGCCTTTCGGAGAAAGCGACATGACAAAGACGAATTCCCTTCACACCACCGCTCGCTTCGCACGCAAGCTGCTGCCGGCGCTGGTCGCCGCGGCGACGTTCGGCGGCGCGGCGATGCAGGCTCACGCAGCCGGCGCGGTGGTGCTGTACACCGCCGACGGCCTGGAAAATCTCTACAAGGACGTGCTGCCGGCGTTCGAAAAGAAGGAAGGCGTGAGGGTCAACATCGTCACGGCGGGCAGCGGTGAAGTGGTGAATCGCGCGACCATCGAAAAGGATCAGCCGAAGGCCGACGTGATCGTCACGCTGCCGCCGTTCATCCAGCAGGCCGATCAGGCCGGCTTGCTACAGGCTTACCAGAGCGCCAACTACAAGAACGTGCCGACGATCGCCAAGGCGTCGAACGGTGCGTGGGCGACCTTCGTGAACAACTATTTTTCGTTCGCGATCAATCCGGAAGTCACGAAGAACCAGCCGAAGACCTTCGCCGATCTGCTGCACCCGGACTACAGCGGCAAGGTCGCTTACTCGAACCCGGCCACGGCGGGCGACGGCATGGCGGTGATCATCCTGACCTCGTCGCTGATGGGTGAAGACAAGGCGTTCGAGTATCTGAAGAAGCTCGAGCAGAGCGCGAAGTTCCACACCAAGGGCACGGGCTATCTCGACGTGCTGCTCTCGCGCAACGAAATCGCCGTCGCCAACGGCGACCTGCAGATGGATCTCGACGACGCGGCCAACGGCGGCCTGTCGCTCAAGCCCGTGTTTCTCGCCGCCGCGCCCGGCGGCCAGCCGACCACCTTCCAGTTGCCGTACGCGATCGGCCTGATCAAGAATGGTCCGAACCAGGACGAAGGCAAGAAGCTGATCGACTATCTGATGTCGACGGAAGTGCAGGCGAAGGTGCCGGACATCTTCGGCATTCCGGGCCGCACCGACGTGCCGCTCGCCGGCAAGAACGGCGAAACGGTCAAGCAGGCCATCTCGGGCGTGAAGCTGATTCCGGTGGACTGGAATCAGGTGATGGCGAAGAAGGCGGACTGGACCGCGCGTTGGAAGAACGACGTGATCGGTTCGTCGGGCAAGCAGATCGAAGTGGTCAAGCCGAAGTAAGGCGCGGCACGCGTCATTCGGTTATCGAATGACGCACAGAATCAGGCGGCGCCTTGCAGCAGGAAAACGCGAGGCGCCGCATCAGCATCAATCTTGTTGGAGGATCAACCCGGTGAATACGGCCAGTCTTGCTCACCCCGGCGCACTCGACGCCTCGCCCGACGCGCTCGACGCCGCGCGTTCGGACACGGCGGGCGGCGTGCAGATCGATCATCTGACGGTGCGCTTCGGTTCGCGCACGGTGCTCGACGATCTGTCGTTGACCATCCAGCGCGGCGAACTGCTCACCGTGCTCGGCCGCAGCGGTTGCGGCAAGACGACGTTGCTGCGGTTCATCGCCGGGTTCATCGAAGCGGACGGCCTCGTCGGTACGCTGACCGTCGCCGGTCACGATCTCACGCACGTGCCGCCGCATAAGCGCAATCTCGGCCTGCTGTTTCAGAGCTATGCGCTGTTCCCGCATCTGTCGGTGTTCGAGAACGTGGCGTTCGGATTGCGCGCGCGCCGCACGCCGGCGCGCGACATCGCACGACGCGTCGCCGACGCGTTGAAGCTCGTGCAACTCGGCGACGCCGGTCACGTAATGCCGGCGCAATTGTCGGGCGGCATGCAGCAACGGGTGGCGCTCGCACGCGCACTCGTGATCGAGCCCGACGTGCTGCTGCTCGACGAACCGTTGTCTGCACTCGACGCCAATCTGCGCGCGTCGGTGCGTTCCGAACTGAAGTCGCTGCACGAGCGCCTGCCGAATCTGACGATCGTCTGCGTGACGCACGATCAGGACGACGCGCTGGTGCTGTCCGACCGCACGCTGCTGATGCGCGACGGCCGCATCGCGCAACTCGGCACGCCGCAGCAGTTGTACGACACGCCCGCCGACGGCTTCGTCGCGCGTTATCTGGGTGCGGCCAATCTGCTGCCGCCGCAGATCGCGTTCAGCATGGACGACGCGCGTTACAACGAGCGCGAGCGGGTCGCGTGTTTGCGTCCCGAGGCGCTGCGGATCGTGCCGCTCGGCGAAGGGCATCTGCATGGCGCGATCGCGTCGGTCGAATGGTACGGCGCGGTGTTGTCGGTCTCGGTCGTGCTCGACGCGCTCCCCAACGAGCCGGTGCTCGTCACCATGCAGCGCGCCCACGGCATGATGCCGGAGAAGGGCGCGCGTGTTTCCCTGCGTTATGAGGCTGACGATGTCGTCCTTATCAACCCCTGATACGTCCGCGGCGCTCGGTGCGGCCAACGCCGCTGCCGACGCGCGCCGCAGCGCCAGCGCCGCCGCGCACACGGCCGCGGTGAAGCGGCGCGAACGCGCGGCGCAATGGCATCTGCTGTTTCTCGCGGTGGTGGTGCTCGGACCGCTGGTCGTCTATCCGCTCGTGCGTCTCGTAATGCTGAGCCTGACCGGCGCGCACGGCCCGAGCGTGCACGCGTATGCGAGCTTCTTCGGCAATCCCGAAACGCGCGGCGTGATCGGCACGACGCTGTGGATCCTGTTCGCCAGCGCGGGTCTCGCATCGCTGCTCGGCGTGGCGCTCGCGTCGATCCTGTTCTTCAAACCGTTCCCCGGCGCGCGGCTGATCACACGCTTTCTCGAACTGTTCGTCGCGTTCCCGTCGTTTCTGGTCGCGTTCACGTTGATCTTTCTGTACGGCTCGCAGGGCTCGGTCAGCATCGGCCTGCAGCGGCTCTTCAATCTGCAGGCGCCGCCGCTGGACTTCCTGTTCGGCGTCGGCGGCGTGATTCTCGCGGAAGTGGTGTTCTACGCGCCGTTCGTCGTGCGGCCGACGCTCGCGTCGTTCGCGCTGCTCGACCGGCGTCTGATCGAAGCCGCCCGCAGTCTCGGCGCGAGCGGCACGATGGTCGCGTTCAAGGTGATTCTGCCGCTTGCGTGGCCGGGTATCGCGGCGGGCACGATCCTCTGTTTCCTGTTGACGCTCAACGAGTTCGGCATTCTGCTCGTGCTCGGCAGCGCGCATCTGATTACGCTGCCGGTGGCGATCTACAGCGCCGCCACGGTCGACCTCGACCTGCCGACCGCCGCCGCCGGCGCGGTCGTGATGCTGATGATGTCGTTGTCGCTGTACGCGTTGTATCGCCAGGTCAACCGTCGCAAGGTGAAAGGAGCGGGCCATGGCCGTTGAACTCGACCCGACCGTGTTGCCGGTCATGCACAAGAAGGCGCGGCCGGTGCGCCACAGTCTGCCGGTGCGCATGCTCGGCGGCCTGTTTCTCGGATTCGCCGCGCTGCTGTGCTTCTGGCTGTTCGTGCTGCCGGTGCTGGTGGTCGCGCTTTCCAGCGTGGCCGCGCATTGGTCCGGCACGATCCTGCCCGACGGCTTCAGCATGCGCTGGTTCGAGCGGCTCGGATCGAGCGACTTCGATGCGCTCACCACCAGTCTCGAAGTCGGCATGGGTGTCGCGGTGCTCGGCACGATCCTCGGGTTGTGGCTCGCGCTGGCGCTCGAAGGACGCGACCGGCGTGGCCTCGGCGCGATCGTCGACACCATCGCGATGATGCCCAACGGCGTGCCGAGCGTGGTGCTCGGGCTCGCGGTGCTGATCGCGTATCACAAGCGGCCGGTGGATCTGTCGAGCTCGGCGGCGATCGTCGTGTTCGTTCAGCTCGCGCTGGTGCTGCCGTTCTGCTACCGCTGTGCAGCCGCGGCGTTGCGCCCGGAACTGACGGTGCTGCGCGAAGCGGCGGCGAGCCTCGGTGCGCCGCCGTCGATGGTGTTGCGCCGGGTGGTGCTGCCGCAGCTGGTGCCCGCGATCCGCGCCAGTCTCGCGCTCGGCTTCGCGCTGTCGCTCGGCGAACTCGGTGCGACGCTCACCGTGTATCCGCCGGGTTTCGCGACGGTGCCGATCGTCGTGGTCGGGCAGGTGGAGCGCGGTTATTACCTGCCAGCCTCCGCGCTGTCGCTGATTCTGCTGCTGGTCTCGCTGGCCGCGCTGGTGTTGATCGCCGCGCGCGTCCCTCGCCGCCGGGCGGACTGACGAACTTTTTCCGATGTTGGTGTTGGCGTGCGGCGGCCGCATGCCGTTGCTATCGATCGATATGGCAAAAGTTGTCGAAATGACCGAGTATATGCACACCGACTCCGCCGCGCCGATCGAGGTTGTGCGCCAGCATTCACTGACCGCGCTGGTGCGCGACGAGATCGAGCGGCACATTGTCGAAGGGCGGCTCGCGCCGGGCGACAAGCTCAACGAGGCCGATTGGGCGACGCGGCTGCAGGTGTCGCGTGGACCGGTGCGCGAAGCGTTTCGCGCGCTGGAGCAGGCCGGCCTCGTGCGCACCGAGAAGAACCGCGGCGTGTTCGTGCGCACGGTGTCGCCGGTCGAAGCCGACGAAATCCATGCGGTGCGTGCGGTACTCGAAGAAGCGGCGTGCCGGATGCTGGCGCCTCGCATCGACGCTCGCCAGCTCGCGGTGTTGCGCGACTGGCTCGACGCGATGCGCGCCGCTGCCGACGCGCACGATCACGATGCGTATGCGCGCGCCGATGTCGCGTTTCATGACGCGCTAGTGGCGGCGTCGGGCAACCTGAAGCTGTATGAGACGTATCGGCGGCTCGTGAGCGAGCTAAGTCTGTGCCGGCGCGCGGCGCGGGTGATGGATGCCGATGCGACGGAGCGCTCGCTGGCCGAGTATCGCGCCATTCTGACGGCGCTCGCGTCGCGCGATGCCGGACATGCCGCGACGCTGATGCTCGCGCATGTGAACGGCGGTTTGTAACGCACGCATGCGTGCTTGCAAGGTGGCGCGGAAGATGTCGCGGGAAATGCCACCGGCGACGCGACGGCGTCGGCCGCCGGCCTCCGCGGGAGGTTGCCGGCAACGCCGCTTCTGCACGATTGAGCGACGAGCGATTGAACGCACCCGCAACGCGTTGACGACTGCACGCGTGCCGGGCACGCAGGGAAGACAACGATGGCGAACTCAGCCGAACCCACGATCGAAGTCAACGGCCGCCGCTACCGGCTGCCTGCGCAACCGACCGTCGTGGTGTGCGTCGACGGCTGCGAGTTCGCCTATCTCGACGCGGCGGTCGCGGCCGGCGTCGCGCCGTTCATCGGCAAGCTGCTGGACGGCGGCGCCGCGTTCAGGGGTGATTGCGTGATGCCGTCGTTCACCAACCCGAACAACGTGTCGATCGTCTGCGGCGTGCCGCCATCGGTGCACGGTATCTGCGGCAACCACTTCTGGGACCCGCACGCGAACGACGGCGCGGGCGCCGAAGTCATGATGAACGATCCGGCTTATCTGCGCGCCGGCACGTTGCTCGCGGCCGCCGCCGACGCGGGCGCTACGGTCGGCGCGGTCACCGCGAAGGACAAGCTGCGCCGCCTGCTCGGCTGGCAACTGGAGGGCGTCTGTTTCTCGGCGGAAAAGGCGGGCGAGGCGTCGCGCGAAGAGAACGGCATCGACGACGTGCTTGCTCTGGTCGGCTTGCCGCTGCCCGACGTGTACAGCGCGGCGCTGTCCGAATTCGTGTTCGCGGCCGGCGTGCGGCTCGCGCAGACGCGCATGCTCGACCTGATGTATCTGTCGACCACCGACTATATCCAGCACAAATGGGCGCCGGGCACCGACGGCGCGAACGCGTTTTTCGCGACGATGGACGGCTACCTGGCGCAGCTCGACGCGCTCGGGTGGGTGATTGGCCTGACCGCTGATCACGGGCATGAACGCCAAGCACGATCCACAGACGGGCGAGCCGAACGTGATCTATCTGCAGGACGTGCTGGACGACTGGCTCGGCGCGAAAGAGGCGCGCGTGATCTTGCCGATCACCGATCCGTACGTCGTGCATCACGGCGCGCTCGGTTCGTTCGCGACGCCGTTCGCATCGGCAATGGCAGGCCGTTCGCGTTGTTGGGCATGTGGACGAACCGGCAGGACGCAATTGCACGCTTCGTCAACCAATTGCAGGTGGGCGCACGGTCAACGTGCGGGAAGTGCTTGACTGCTGGGTCGAACCGACGCCGTCCAGCGTGATCGAGGACTTTGACCTGGCCACAGGAAAGGCATTGAGGAAGCGATGAAGAGCTTCTCCAATCTGAAGACGTTTTGATTTTGAGGGAGTAAGAGCGTGGCATTGAGTTTGAACGACATCCGCTCGCTGTTCGAGCAATATGGGGCGCTGGCTTATAGCGGCGAGCCGGTGACGCAACTCGAGCATGCGTTGCAAAGCGGCGCGCTGGCCGAAGAGGCGGGGGCCGCCGACGAACTGGTCGCCGCCGCATTTCTGCACGACCTTGGGCATTTGCTGAATCTGCAGGGCGATACGCCGACCGAGCGGGGTATCGACGATCTGCATCAGTACTTCGCGCTGCCGTTCTTGCGGCCGGTGTTGCCGGACGCGGTGTTGGAGCCGATCCGTTTGCACGTCGACGCAAAGCGCTGCCTGTGCGCGATCGACGAGACGTATTTCGGCCAGCTATCCGCCGATTCTGTGCGCAGTCTGGAACTGCAGGGCGGCATTTTCAGCAAGGAGGAGGCCGAGGCGTTTCTGCGCAAACCCTATGCGGAAGATGCTTTGCGTCTGCGTAAATGGGATGACCGCGCGAAAGAACAGAATCGCGCGACGCCGGACCTCGATCACTATCTGGGCTTGGTCGAGCGGGTGATGCGTAAGCATGCGGATGCGCGTGCCTGAGTCAGCGGTGTTTTGGTTGCGCGCGGTTGGTCGCGAGCCCGGCCGTCTTCTGTTCCGGCGCGTACAAGCAC
>NZ_BBJF01000024.1 GCF_000739735.1 Paraburkholderia ginsengisoli NBRC 100965
GATGATCTGGCCGGCGCTGTCGAACGATCGACTCCACTCGCTCCTATTGCCGCACGACCGCAGCGGCTGGTGCGGGGCGATAAGGGAGGATGCGGTTGGCCGCGGCGGTTCATCGAAGCTCAGACGCAAACCACCGTTCAGTGCCCAGCCGCGCAACCCGCCACTGCGTACATCGTTCTGCCAGGCAACGTCGCCATGAAGCGGGAGATTTCTTGTCGGGGCACCGGCGAGCCGGTACCGAACTGCAATGTAGGGACCGCACGCGGGACACGCGGGTGTCGGCGATCGACGAAGCGGGCTCTTCTGTCTTTCTGTTTCTTATGAAGCACGCGGCGCATGCAGCGCCGAGCGCACGACGAACGCCATCACGACCGCAAACAGCAGCGTCGCCGCGAGAAAGTACAGCCCGGCGGCGAGGCTGCCGGTCGCGTCCTTGATCAGCCCGATGCCATACGGTCCGAGGTAGCCGCCGAGATTGGCGAGCGAGTTGATCGTCGCGATGCCGACCGCCGCGCTCGCGCCGGTCAGGAACTGGCCCGGCAGCGCCCACACCACCGCCTGAATCGAGTACAACGAAAACGCCGTCAGGCAGATGAAGACGAATTGCAGCAGCGGCGCTTGCGCCCACGCGCTGGCCGCCATTGTCACCGCGGCTAGCGCGGACACAATGACGATGTGCCAGTAGCGCTCGCCCTTACGGTCCGAATGACGCGGCACCAGGTAGAGGCCCACCACCGCAAACAGATACGGCACCGCCGACAGCAGGCCCGTGGTCGAATCGCTCACGCCGAAGGCCTTGATGATCGTCGGCAGCCACAACGACAAGCCGTAGATGCTCAGCGGGAACGGCAGAAACAGCAGCGCCAGCAGCAGCACGCGCTTGTCCTTCAGTGCCGCGAGTGGATTGCGATGCGATTCGAGCGCGTAGGACGCGTGATCGGTCGCGAGCTCGAGTTCGATCCACGCGCGATCGGCAGGTGCAAGCCACTGCGCGCGCCCGGGCGACTCGGGCAGCAGACGCAGCGTCGGCAGACACAGCAGCACGGCGGGCAGTCCGCTGAGAACGAATAGCATCTGCCAGTTCGACAGGCCGAACGCGCCATGCGTCGAGAGCACCATGCCCGCAATCGGTCCGGTCACGATGCCGGCGATCGGCTGCGCCAGCACAAGTAGCCCGATGATGCGCGCGCGATGCCGCATCGGAAACCATTTGGTCAGGAAGTACAGAATGCCGGGGTACAGGCCGGCCTCGGCGGCGCCGAGCAGGAAGCGCAGCGCGTAGAAGCTGCGCGGCCCTTCGACAAGCGACATCGCCATCGTGATGACGCCCCACGTGAACAGGATGCGCGCGAACCACACGCGCGCGCCGAAACGTTCCAGTGCGAGATTGCTCGGCACTTCGCATAGAAAGTAGCCGATGAAGAACAGGCCCGCGCCAAGGCCATAAGCCGCGTCGCTCAGACCGATCGCCGCGTTCATGTGCAGCTTTGCGAAGCCGACTACCGAGCGGTCGATATACGCGACCACGTAAATCAACGCGAGAAACGGAATCAGTCTGCGCGTCAACATCTCGACGATGCGTTGCTCGTCGCCATGCTCCACATGCGAAGGCGCGGCAACCTGCCGCGCGCTGGTCGGCTTGGTGCTCATGGCACTGTCTCCATCGTTGTAATTGGCGTTGTGTTCGGGAAATGCACGACCGCGGCGTGTGCGGCGTCCGTCTACGTCTCCGCGTCGATGTTCTTGTCCGCGTGCAGCAACAGCGCGAGCACGGCGCGGCCGCTGCATCGCTGAACGCGATCCGCGCATGCCGCTTATGGAGCGTTGTATTTCGAGGTGCTGATCGGGCCGCGTGTCACCGCCTCTGGCGGTAACACGGGCCACGCATGTCGACGTGCGTCGTCGAAAAAAAAGGGGCGTGACGCGGGCGCTATCAGTGCGAGTGGCGCGGCACCGCAGCGCCACGGCAACCAACGAGGAAGTCGAGGTCGCACCCCTCGTCGGCCTGCAGCACATGGTCGACGTAGAGGCGCTGGTAGCCGCCACCGTCCGGCGCCTTCGGCGGCACGTGTGCGGCCATGCGGCGTTCCAGTTCCGCCTCGCTGATGTCCAGGTGCAGCGTGCCGGCATCGCAATCGAGTTCGATCCAGTCGCCGTCCTGCACGGCCGCCAGCGGGCCCCCCGCCGCCGCTTCCGGCGTCACGTGCAAGACCACGGTGCCGTACGCGGTGCCGCTCATGCGCGCGTCCGAAATCCGCACCATGTCCTTCACGCCCTGGCGCAGCAGCTTCGGCGGCAGTCCCATGTTGCCCACTTCGGCCATGCCCGGATAACCCTTCGGGCCGCAGTTCTTCAGCACCAGCACGGAGTCGGCGTCGACATCCAGGTCTTCGTCGACGATGCGTTCCTTGTAGTGCTCCAGGTTTTCGAACACCACCGCGCGTCCGCGATGCTTGAGCAGTCCGGGCGTGGCCGCCGACGGCTTGAGCACCGCGCCGCGCGGCGCGAGATTGCCGCGCAGCACGCGGATGCCGCCATCGGCGACGAGCGGATTGTCGAGCGGTCGGATGACTTCGTCGTTGGTGTTGGGCGCGTCCTTCACGTTGTCCCACAGCGACTTGCCGTTGACAGTCAGCGCACCCGGATGCGGCAACAGGTCGGCTTCACCAAGCCGGCGCAGCACCGCGGGCAGACCGCCCGCGTAATAAAACTCTTCCATCAGGAAGCGGCCCGATGGCATCAGGTCGACGATCGTAGGCGTATCACGGCCGATGCGCACCCAGTCGTCGAGTTCGAGATCGACGCCCATGCGCCCGGCAATCGCCTTCAGGTGAATCACCGCATTGGTCGATCCGCCGATCGCGGCGTTGGTGCGGATCGCGTTCATGAAGGCCTCGCGCGTCAGGATCTTCGACAGTTTGAGGTCTTCATGCGCCATCTGAACGATACGGATTCCTGACATATGGGCGAGCACGTAGCGGCGCGAATCGACGGCCGGAATCGCCGCGTTGTGCGGCAGCGACGTGCCGAGCGCTTCGGCCATGCAGGCCATCGTCGAGGCCGTGCCCATCGTGTTGCAGGTGCCCGCCGAGCGCGACATGCCGGCCTCGGCCGACAGGAACTGATGCAGGTTGATCTCGCCCGCCTTCAGCGATTCGTGCAGTTGCCACACCGCCGTGCCCGAGCCGATGTTCTTGCCGTCGAGTTTGCCGTTCAGCATCGGGCCGCCGGTGACGACGATCGCCGGCACATCGCAGCTCGCCGCGCCCATCAGCAGCGCGGGCGTGGTCTTGTCGCAACCGGTCAGCAGCACGACCGCGTCGATCGGATTGCCGCGGATCGCTTCCTCGACATCCATCGCCGCGAGATTGCGCGTGAGCATCGCGGTCGGACGCAGATTCGACTCGCCATTCGAAAACACCGGAAACTCGACCGGAAAACCGCCGGCTTCATAGACGCCGCGCTTCACGTGCTCGGCGATCTTGCGAAAGTGCGCGTTGCACGGCGTGAGTTCCGACCACGTATTGCAGATGCCGATGACTGGCCGGCCGTCGAATTCGTGATCGGGGATGCCCTGGTTCTTCATCCAGCTTCGATACATGAAGCCGTTCTTGTCGGCTGTGCCGAACCATTCAGCCGAACGCAGTTTCCGCTTGTTTTCCGACATGCCTATTTCCTTGATGCACGTGCCGGGGCACACCACCGGCATGTGTGACCGAACCGGCGCGGCGCGACCGGCGATAAGACGATTAAGCCGATGGCGACAGCGCGTTCCGCGCCGTCGCGGGCATCGCAAAGCTCAGGAATGCGGGTCACGAAGGCTGTCGCTCAATTTATGGGACTGCTGAAGTGTACGGAGCGGGTTGATATCTTTCCAATTAAATTTTTGGCGGTATTGATATCGGTTTTGGTATCGCTCGCGCGCAGGCGGCCCCGCAGCGTCGCTGCGCTCAGGACCGAGGCGGGTGCGCTACTTGAGAAACTGGAAATCGCATCCTTCGTCGGCTTGCAGAATCTCTCGCTGATAGAGCTTCGCGTAGCCGCGCGTGGCCAGCGCCGCCCCGTCCGCTTGCGCGGGACGCGCAGCACGGCGCTGTTGCAGTTCCTCGTCCGGCACGAGCAGTTCGAGCGAGCGCAGCGCCACGCTCAGGCGGATGCGATCGCCGTTGCGCACGAGCCCGAGCGGGCCGCCGGACGCCGCGTCGGGCGTGATATGGAGCACGATCGTCCCGTACGCGGTGCCGCTCATCCGCGCATCGGACATGCGCACCATATCCTTCACGCCGGCGCGCGCGAGCTTCGCCGGAATCGGCAGATAGCCGGCTTCGGGCATGGCCGAACTGCTGGTCGGGCCGGCGTTCTGCAGCACGAGAAAGTCGTCGGCGTTGACGTCGAGTTCGTCGCTGTCGATGCGGTTCGCCAGGTCCTCCAGCGACTCGAACACGACCGCGCGCCCCTCCTTTTCGAACAAGGCGGGGTCGGCCGCCGAGCGCTTGAGGATCGCGCCGCGCGGCGCGAGATTGCCGAACAGCGCGACAAGTCCGCCCGTCCCGCGGACCGGCTCGGAACAGGGCCGCACCACCTCGTGATCGACCCAGCTCACCTCGTGCAGCCGCTCGCCGAGCGTTTCGCCGGTCACCGTGCGGCAGTCGAGATGCAGCAACGGCTTGAGTTCCCGCAGGATCGCCGGCACGCCGCCCGCCGCGTACAGATCTTCCATGTAGTGCTCGCCGGTCGGCTTCAGGTTGACCAGCACCGGCGTCGTATCGCTCAACTGGTTCAGCCGGTGCAGATCGACTTTCACGCCGAGCCGCCCTGCAATCGCGGTCAGATGAATCACCGCATTGGTCGAGCCGCCGATTGCGAGCAGCACGCGCAGCGCGTTCTCGACCGAGGCCGCGGTGATGATCTCGCTGGGCCGGATCGGACGAGCCACGAGGTTGAACGCGACGCGCCCGGTCTCTTCGGCGATACGCAGACGGTCCGCGTCGACGGCCGGGCAAGCGGCGCTGTTGGCCGGCATCATGCCGAGCGTTTCGGCGATGATCGCCATGGTGCTCGCCGTGCCCATCACCGCGCAGGTTCCCGCGGTCGACGCGAGCCGGCGTTCCACCGTATCGATCTCGTGCGCGTCGATGTCGCCGGCGCGGAACCTGGCCCAGAAGCGGCGGCAATCGGTACACGCGCCAAGGCGTTCGCCGCGATGACGGCTCGTGGACATTGGACCCGCGACCAGTTGCACGGCGGGAATGTCGGCCGAGGCCGCGCCCATCAACTGCGCCGGCACGGTTTTGTCGCAGCCGCCGAGCAGCACGACCGAGTCCATCGGCTGCGCGCGCGTCATTTCCTCGACGTCCATCGACATCAGGTTGCGGAATTTCAGGCTGGTCGGCGCAAGAAACGTTTCGCCGAGCGAGATGGTCGGAAATTCGATCGGCAGGCCGCCCGCGGCCAGCACGCCACGCTTGACCGCGTCGATCATCTCCGGGAAATGGCGGTGGCAGTTGTTGAAACCGCTCGCCGAATGCGCGATGCCGACGATCGGCCGCTCCAGCATCTCGCGGCTGTAACCCATCGAACTCGCGAAGGTGCGGCGCAGATAGACGCTGAATTCGCGGTCGCCGTAGTTGGTCAGGCCTTTCGCGAAGCCGACCGGTGCGCCGCCCTGCTTCCTGTCGTGTCCATCGCTCATGGGGAATCACCCTCCTTGCGTGCCGGGCCGCCGCAATCGCCTCAGTGAAACAGCGGCAGCGCGAGAAACAGCTTGATAACGATCGCGTTGACGATGTCCATGAAAAACGCGCCGGTCATCGGCACGATCAGGAACGCGATATGGGAATGGCCGAAGCGGCTGGTGA
The DNA here is from genome assembly GCF_000739735.1 of Paraburkholderia ginsengisoli NBRC 100965. GTDB lineage: Bacteria > Pseudomonadota > Gammaproteobacteria > Burkholderiales > Burkholderiaceae > Paraburkholderia > Paraburkholderia ginsengisoli. The sequence goes on from NZ_BBJF01000024.1 coordinate 5,859, forward strand.
TCGCCTGCATGTTGGCGATCGCGGTGGGCGTCGCCCCGAGGCCGAGGCCGCAATGCGCGGCGCTCAGAACGACGGCGTCGTAGTTGCGCCCCATCACCCGGAATGTGATGAACACCGCATACAGCGCCATGAGCAGCGTCTGCGCCACGAGAATCGTGATGACCGGCACGGCGAGCGCGGCGAGTTCCCATAGATCGAGCCGCATCAACGCCATCGCCAGGAACAGCGCGAGACTGACATTGCCGACGAGCGCAACCGCATGCTGATCGAGTTGTACGCGCACAAGCGACAACGCGTTGTTGAGGATCACGCCAACGAACAGCACGCACACGAACGTGGGCAATTCGAACGCGGTGCCGCCCAGCCAGTCCGCCGCCATCTCGCCGACGGTCAGGCAAACGGAGATCAACGCGAGCGTGGTGATGATCGCCGCGGGCGTGGTGGGCTGCTGGGCTTTGGGCTCTTCGAAGACCAGCGTCTCGTCGTCGCGGGACTCGATGCGGCGCCTTTCATCGTCGCCGATTTTGCGCATCAGGAAACGGGCGATCGGACCGCCGAGCACGCCGCCCATGACCAGTCCGAACGTCGCGCAACCGATCGCGATTTCGGTCGCCATGGCCAACCCGTGGTGCTCCGTGAACACCTGGCTCCACGCCGCGCCCGTGCCATGACCGCCCGACATCGTGACCGAGCCGCCGAGAAGTCCATAGAGCGGATCGACGCCGAGCGCGAACGCGAGCAGCACGCCGACCACGTTCTGCAAGATCAGCAGTCCGCTGACCAGCGCGAGAAAACGGATCAGCACCGGACCGCCCGCCTTCAGACTGGACAGTTGCGCGTTCAGACCGATGGTCGCGAAGAACGTGAGCATGAGTGGAACTTGCAGCATGGGCTCGAAGCGCACTTCGACATGCGCCGTCACGCGGATCAGCAGCACGCCGACCGCCACGATGAGGCCGCCGGCCACCGGCGCTGGAATCGAGTAGGTGCGCAGTACCGCGATCCACTGGATCAGCTTCTCGCCAAGCAGCAGGACGAGCGAGGTCGCGACCAGAGTTCCGAATACGCCGATATTCATGACTACCTCCGGCCGCAAGCGCAAGCATGCTGGTCCGCCGGTCCGGGCAGGCTGGCGGGTTTATTTTCTGTTCTTTACGAGTGACGACGACGTCGGCAAGCATGCTTCATCTTAGCCAATCCGTCGGCTCGAAGTGGCAATTTCCATGACCCGCTACAATCCGGACACCATGTCTTATCACCGCGCACGTTGAAGTCTGCTACGCTGCGCCCTTCATCAACCTCGCATTGAATTCGATGGAAACCCCTTTCAACGATCGCGGCGTGTCGGTCACGCGTAACGCACTCTCGGCCGCCGGACAGGTTTTTCCGCTGCGCGATATCGTCGGCGTGCAGGTCGTCACCGTCCCGAAGAACAAGGTCTTGCCGGTGACGATTTCGGTGCTCGGCGTGATCCTCGCGATTGCCGGCGCGATTTTCAGCTCGCCGGCGGCCCTCGTGTGCGGCGTGATGCTGGCCGTCGTCGGCTGGCTGACGTGGGCCACGCAGGACGTCACGCATCGCCTGATAGTGAGAACCGCCGACGGCGAACGCGAAGCGCTCATGAGTACCGAGCGCGAGTTCGTCGAACGCGTGAGCGCAGCGGTCGACGAAGCAAAAGCCGCCGCCGTGCAGAAGGCCTGATTACCCTGTACCTGCTGCGAGCGCATTCGTCCGCTCTTTCGTCGCTCTTTCGTCGCTCTTTCGTCGCTCTTTCGTCGCTCTTTCGTGTTAACACGAATTTGATTCGCAGCGCCGCAGCTTTTGCGGGCCGTTAAGACGCACAGGATTAAAGTCGGGCAGGTATCGACAACACGCGCCGCCTCCGTGAAGCGGCGCAATCATGATGCTCACGTCCGTCGCAACGTCTGAAATCTCCGTGCCGCGCGTCTCGCGCGTCGGCCGTCGCTCCACTACCCATTCGATGGTCCCGCTCGTCGTCATCGACGTGACCGTGCCCGGCACGTCGTCCGCGCTTGCGCGGCGTGCATTGCATGCCGCGCTTGGCGAAGATCTGCGTCTTTATGTCGTCACCGTCGACCGGTTGCGCGAGTGCATCGTGATCCGCATCGAAGTGATTTCGCGCAGCCTCGACGAGGTGATCGGCCTGCTGACCGTCGCGCTCGAACGCGCGACACTCGGGCGCGCACATGCGTCGATGGTCCGCGCGCCGCGTGCGGATTGAAGCTGCCAGGCAAACCTTGACACATCTTTGCAACTCGCCCTGGCGAGCGATGTAGAGTCGCGCTTCCGTTGATGCGTGTCCCTCGGATGTGCCGCTTGCGTGAGCTCATGTGCGCCCTCTTGCGAATGACGCGAGCAGGATCGTGCGAGTGCCCGGGATGCATTGCGCCGCACTGCGTCGCAGAGGGACCGCGCCTTTAGTGAAGCGCGTTCCATGCCCCTATCGTCTCCTCTTGCCGCGCGCCGGCTTCTTCGTGCCTGTCGGCACGTTCGCCTCCATGCGATTTTGCCCAGCGTTCAGCAACGTCTCGCCTGCACGGCCCTACTCGCGGCCGTCGGTCTCGCCGGCTGCGCCGCCTCCTTCCCGATTCCCACGCCGCCCGCCGCCAGCGCCACGCTGATCAACGACGGCAACGACGGCCTGCTGATTCCGCTGCACGTGGAGCGCACCGACGAAGGTCACGCGCGGCTCGGCCTGCCGGTCCAGCTCGACGGCAAGTCGCTGTACGTCGCGTTGGACACCGGCACGCAAGGCATGCGGGTCCTGAAGTCGGCGCTGCCGAATTCGAACTACGCGCGCGCCGGCGACGTGACGTCGTTGTCGTTTGCGAACGGAGCGGAGGTGCTTGGGGCGACCGTGACGTTGCCGTTCAGCGTGGCCGGCACGAAGCCGGTGCCGCTCGCGAGCCAGGCGGTCGACACCGTGCGCTGCCAGCCGAATGCGAAACGCTGCGTTGCCATGGACGGCTACACCGGCGAGTTCGGCTGGGCCTTCTCCGGCATTGCCGGCGTCGGCGCGGACCTGCCGGGCGACAGTTGCTGCACGCAGCCGCTGCGCGCATTGCCGGCCAGCATCGGGCAGCGCTACGTGGTGCGCGCCAACTTTGCGAGACCGTTTCTGCTGCTGAGTCCGTCGAACGCGCTCACGAAGGACTACACGATGCTGCCGATGGCCGCATCGAAAGACGGCGCGACGCACTGGCCCAAGGGCTGCGTGCGCGTCGCCGACAAGATGACCTTCTGCGCGCCGCTGGTGTTCGCCACCGGCAGTTCCGGAATGATCCGCATCGAAACGGACAAGACGCCGGACTGGACCGGCGACGACGAGGTCGGCAAGGTGCTCAATCAGGGCAACTATGACGCGGCGATCGGCGTGGGTTCATGGACGCACCGCTACGAGAATGCGCAGGTCACGATCGTCAAGGCGAAGCCGGACGCGAACCGCATCGTCGTCGGTCTGATGGCGATGCAGAACATCGACGTGCTGTTCGACTTCCCGCGCGGCCAGTTGGGCCTGCGCGCGGCGAACACGAGCGAGAGCTTCGCGCCATAAGGTTTCGTTCGCGATGAAAAAAGGCCGTGCGGTTCGAATCATGAACCGCACGGCCTTGTCGTTTGCACGTGGCCCGCAGCGCGCCGCGCTCACTCCATGTCGAGCGGATTCACGCGCCAGATATTGCGCGCGTATTCGCCGATCGTACGATCCGACGAAAACTGACCCATGCCCGCGACGTTCTCGATGGTGCTTTCGGCCCACGCGCGCTTGTCGATGAAACGCGCGTCCACCTCTTCCTGCGCTTTCGCGAACGCGGCGAAGTCGGCCAGCACCATGTAGTGATCGCCCCAATCGACCAGCGTGTGGAAGATATCCGAGAAACGCAGCGGATCGTCCGGCGAAAAGAAACCGCTGCGGATCTGGTCGAGCGCCATGCGCAATTCCGCGTTCTCTTCGTAGATCTGCCGGGGCCGATAGCCGCTCGCGCGCAGGTCGTCCACTTCGTCGGCGGTATGGCCGAAGATGAAGATGTTCTCGCGCCCCACCGCGTCGCAGATCTCGATGTTCGCGCCGTCCATCGTGCCGATCGTCAACGCGCCGTTCAGCGCGAGCTTCATGTTGCCGGTGCCCGACGCTTCGGTGCCCGCCATCGAAATCTGCTCCGACAGATCGGCCGCCGGAATGATCAGCTCGGCCACGCTCACGCCGTAGTTCGGCACGAATACCACCTTCAGGCGGTCGCCGATCAGCGGATCGTGATTCACCTTTTCGCTGACGTCGCCGATCAGCTTGATGACCGTCTTCGCCATCCGGTACGCGGATGCGGCCTTGCCCGCGAACATCACGACACGCGGCACCCAGTCGCGTTCGGGGTTCGCGCGAATCTGGTTGTAGCGCACGATCACGTGCAACACGTTCAGCAGTTGCCGCTTGTATTCGTGAATGCGCTTGACCTGCAGATCGAACAGCGCGTCCGGATCGAAGCGCAGTTTGGTGTGCTGCGCGAGCCGCTGCACGAGCCGCGCTTTGCTCTGCCGCTTCGCGTCGCGGAACGCGTCGATGAAGGCGCTGTCGGTGCGCAGATTACGCAACTGCTCCAGCTCGAACAGATTGCTGCGCCAGTGCTTGCCGATGCGCTGATCGATCAGCGAAGACAGCGACGGGCTCGCCTGCGCGAGCCAGCGGCGCGGCGTGATGCCGTTGGTCACGTTGGTGAAGCGGTCCGGATAGATGCGCGCGAAGTCGGCGAAGATATCGCGCGTCATCAGTTGCGAATGCAGCTTCGACACGCCGTTCACCTTATGGCTCGCGACGATCGCCAGATACGCCATGCGCACGCGCCGCTGCCCGTATTCGTCGACCAGCGAAATGCCGCGGATCATCTCGGCGTCATGACCCGACTGCTCGCTCACGTGCTTCAGAAACTGCGCGTTGATCTCGAAGATGATCTCGAGATGCCGCGGCAACAGACGCGCGAGCATCTCGACGTCCCACGTTTCGAGCGCTTCGGGCATCAACGTGTGATTCGTGTACGAGAATATCTGCGTGACGTGTTTCCATGCTTTGTCCCATGGCAGATGATGAACGTCGACCAGTAGACGCATCAGCTCGGGAATCGCCAGCACCGGGTGCGTGTCGTTCAGATGCACCGCGACCTTTTCGGCGAAGCGCCCGAACGTGCTGTGCGTGCGCTGATAGCGGCGAATCAGATCCTGCATCGTCGCCGACACGAAGAAGTATTCCTGGCGCAGCCGCAGTTCGCGGCCGGCCGGCGTCGAGTCGTCGGGATACAGCAGGCGCGACACGTTCTCCGACATGTTCTTCGTGTCGACCGCGTTGCGATAGTCGCCGCGGTTGAACGCGCCGAGATCGAGTTCCTCGGTGGCGCGCGCCGACCAGAGCCGCAGCGTGTTGGTGGCGTCGGTCGCGTAGCCCGGAATCACGGTGTCGTACGCGGTCGCGTTCACATGCTCGGTGTCGATCCATTCGACCTGCTCGCCACGCTGCACCGTGCGGCCGCCGAAGTGCACCATGTACTTGATCTCGGGCCGCGGAAACTCCCACGGATTGCCCGCGCGCAGCCAGTAGTCCGGCGCTTCGACCTGCTCGCCGTTGACGATTTCCTGACGGAACATCCCGTACTCGTAACGGATGCCGTAGCCGAAGCCCGGAATGCCGAGCGTGGCCATCGAATCGAGAAAGCATGCGGCGAGGCGGCCGAGGCCGCCGTTGCCGAGCGCGGCGTCGGGCTCGATGTTGATCAGCGCTTCCATATCGACGCCGAGACTCGCGAGCGCTTCCTTCATCTGATCGTGGATGCCGAGCGCGAGTAACGCATTCGTAAAGGTCCGGCCGATCAGGAATTCCATCGACAGGTAATAGACGCGCTTCACGTCCTGTTCGTATTGCAGGCGCGTGGTTTTCATCCAGCGCGCGACCAGCCGGTCACGCACGGCGAGGGCTGCGGCATGCAGCCAGTCATGTGGATGCGCGGTGACGGCATCCTTGCCGACGCCGTACATCATGCGGTTGGAAATTGAGCGCCGTAGCGCGTCGACGGTACTGTTGAGCTGGTCGAATTCCAGATCGACGGCTGTCATCGAAGCCTCCGGGTAAAAGCGACGCGGCATGCGCGGACCGCAGATTTTGACGGACGGGAGGCGCGTGCCGGTCAAGGCGGTTTAAGAAACAGAGTAGGACATTTTACGGCCGCCGAACACCGGCGAGCGCGAGCGGATGTTCACGCACATGCCATGCCCGCCATCGCGGGCCGGCACGCGCCCATGCTGGCGCCATGCGCACGTATGCGGTGCAAGACGCAGGTGGGCGCGGCACTGCGCGCGTGCATCGGGCGGCAAAAACAGGCAAGCGCCGCGAACGGCGCGAAGCGTTCGACGGACGCGCCACCATTATTTTTTTGCCACATGACGTGCAAATGAATCGCCGTGGATCACTTTGCTTCGTGCTCGAATCGGGCTGTGTCGTCTGCAGGACTGTTATGCGAATGGCATGTGATAACGGCGCTGCGCGCGCCGATTCGAAGAGGCGGGCCGGGGCTGACAGTTAGTTGCCTTATGGCGTCGCAATCGGAGCGGTCACTCTGCCCGGCCGCCAGCAGGATTCTCACGTCTCTGCAACAATCGCTACATTTCGCCGCGCGCACCGCCTCGACCGCTGGACCAGACGACGCGCGCCTCATTCCACGCAACCCTGCCGCCCGCGCCGCGTTGTCCGACCGGCCGCCGCCTCGGCATGCACAACCCGACGAGCCCCGCGTTGTCCGATAAGCCCAGCTCCGCCGCCGCCCATTCCTTCCCCGCCGACGGTCCGATGTCCGCCGCCAACCGTCGCGCGATGGCCGCGATCATGCTCGCGGTCGCCCTCGCCACCCTCGACACCGCGATCGCCAACACCGCCCTGCCCGCCATCGCAGCAGACCTGCATGCAGCGCCCGCGGCGTCGGTGTGGATCATCAACGCGTATCAGCTCGCGATGGTCGCGACGTTGCTGCCGCTCGCGGCGCTCGGCGATATCGTCGGACACCGGCGGATTTATATCGGCGGCATTGCGCTGTTCACGCTGGCGTCGCTCGCGTGCTCGATGGCGTCGACGCTGCCGCTGCTCGCCGGCGCGCGCGTGCTGCAAGGCCTCGGCGCGAGCGCGATCATGAGCGTGAACACCGCGTTGATCCGCTTCCTGTATCCGCCGCATCGGCTCGGACGCGGACTCGGCACCAACGCGCTGATCGTCGGCGTGTCGTTCGCGGTGGGACCGACGGTGGCTTCGCTGATCCTGTCGGTGGCTTCGTGGCCGTGGCTGTTCGCGGTCAACGTGCCGCTCGGTCTGCTCGCGTTGGGCTTTGCGTTGCCGGCTCTGCCGCACACCGAGCGAGGCAAGCACAATTTCGATCCGGTCGCGGCAGTGCTCAACGTGATCACCTTCGCCGCGCTGATCTTCGCGCTCGGCGAGGCGGCCCAGCGCGCGTCGGCGCAACTCGTGCTGAGCGCGGCGGCGATCGCCGTGCTGTTCGGGCTGCTGCTGATTCGCCGTGAAGCGGGCCACCCTGCGCCGATGCTGCCCGTCGACCTGTTCAAGCGGCCGGTGTTCGCGTTGTCGGCGGTGACGGCCGTGTGCTCGTTCGCCGCGCAAGGGCTCGCGTTCGTGTCGCTGCCGTTTTATTTCGAGGACGTCCTGCATCGCAGTCAGGTCGAAACCGGCTTTCTGATGACGCCGTGGCCGGTGGTCGTCGCATTGGCCGCGCCGCTCGCGGGCAGTCTGTCGGATCGCTATCCGCCAGGCCTGCTCGGCGCGATCGGGCTTGCGGTGATGTCGGCGGGGATGGCCTCGCTCGCGCTATTGCCGGTGCATCCGCATGTGCTCGACATCGGCATCCGGATGGCGATTTGCGGCGCGGGCTTCGGCTTCTTCCAGTCGCCGAATCTGAAGGCGTTGATGGCGAGCGCGCCGCCGGAGCGCAGCGGCGGGGCAAGCGGCATTGTCGCGACCGCGCGGCTGCTCGGGCAGACCACCGGCGCGGCGCTGGTCGCGTTGAGCTTCGGGATTGCCGGCCGGCATGGTCCGACGCTCGCGCTCGGCACCGGCGCGTTCTTCGCCGGCGCGGCGAGCCTCGCGAGCGGATTGCGATTGTTGGCGCCGTCGCATCGTGCGGGTGCGCACGTGAAGGCGTCGGCCAAATGAAAGAAGCGGGCGTACCGTCGTGAGAGACAGCACGCCCGCTTCTTTTTTGCCCGCTTAAAAGCGCACCGTTCAACGCGCCGCGAAATACTCCTTCACGGCGGCGAGGAACGTATCGATGTCCGCGCGCGACACGTCCTTATGCGTGACGAAGCGCGACGCGTACAGCATCTGCGTGAGGATGCCGCGCTCCTTGAGCCACGTTTCGAGCGGCGCGCAATGCTGCTGCGGAAACTGCGCGAACACCATGTTCGTCGCGACCGACTGCACCTTCACCTGTTCGATCGCCTCCAGACCCGCGGCGAGATGAGCGGCGTTCGCATGGTCGTCGGCGAGGCGCTCGACGTTGTGATCCAGCGCGTACAGACACGCCGCCGCCAGCACGCCGGCCTGACGCATGCCGCCGCCCAGCACCTTGCGCCAGCGGTGCGCCACGTCGATCAGCGCCTGGCTGCCGACGAGCACCGAGCCGACCGGCGCGCCCAGCCCCTTCGAAAAACAGATCGACACGGAATCGAACGGCTCGCACAGGGCCGCGACCGGCTTGCCCGACGCGACGGCCGCGTTGTAGACGCGCGCGCCGTCAAGGTGGGCGGAGAGACCGCGCTGCCGCGCGAGCTGCACCGCCTCGGCGACATAACCGGCCGGCAGCACCTTGCCGCCGATGGTGTTTTCCAGCGCCAGCAGTCGCGTGCGCGCGAAGTGGTTGTCGATGGGCTTGATCGCGGCGGCGATTTTCTCCAGCGGGATCGAGCCGTCGGCGGCGTTCTCCAACGGCTGCGGCTGGATGCTGCCGAGCACTGCCGCGCCGCCGCCTTCGTATTTGTACGTGTGCGCCAACTGGCCGACGATGTATTCGTCGCCGCGCGCGCAGTGCGCCATCAATGCCGCGAGATTGCTTTGCGTGCCGCTCGGGAAGAACAGGCCGGCTTCCTTGCCGGTGCGTTCGGCGACCGTGGCTTGCAGACGCAGCACGGTGGGGTCGTCGCCCCAGACGTCGTCGCCGACTTCGGCGGCGGACATGGCCGCGAGCATCGGCGGAGTCGGGCGGGTTACGGTATCGCTGCGCAAATCGATCATTGTGTGTCCCTGTGCGTCCATGAATGACAGCCTATGACGGCCGGTCGGCGCGCCCGTCCATGCATCGACGGAGAGCGCGGCGTGGCGGTTCAGCCGTGCATTTTGCGTTTTGCTTTTTGTTTTGTCACTGGTGCAGCGCAGCACCGGAGGTTTGGGAGGTGCGGTGGGTGGATCGCGGCGGCCTGTTGGACATGGATATCGCGCCCGCTGACCCGGGATGCGATGCAGCAAAGCCGAACGATTGCGGTCGACGCTGCGTTAAAGATGCTCGGCCGGACGCGTCGCTTCACCGGCGACCGTCGAATCCGCGACGCTCTCCGGTCCCATCGTGATGAGCACGCTGCAACTGACCCGGTCGAGCAGCAGGCCGTCGCTCCTGCCGCCCCACCAACGCGCGAGCCGGCTCGAATGACGGTGCCCGACGACGATCAGATCGACGTTCAGTTCGTTGGCAAGCAGCGGAATCTGATCCAGCGGATCGCCCACGGCGAAATGCCCGGTCGCCGTGAGTCCGCGCGCGGCGAGCTTCTGCAGCCCTTCGTCGAGCAGACCTCTAGCCGACTCGGTGATGAACTCGATGGAAACCGAGGAGGTAATGTCGGCCCCTTGCATCCAGGCGGAATGATTGAGGACGGAGAGCACGTGCACTTGCGCGTGCAGCTCCTGCGCGAGACAGGCGCCGTCCTTCAACGCGTGCTGCCCTTCGCGGGTTCCGTCGTAACAGAGAAGAATGCGGTGGAAAGTCGGCATGTCGTTTCTCCCTGCACTTGTGCTTTGCTTTGCGTTGACGACAACGCGAGACAACGCGGCAACCCGCTTCCGAACGACAGAGGCGAGAACCGATGCGCCACGCTCGATGACGACGGTTGCATGGCCGCCGGGGCGGTACATCGTCAATTCATTGTATGTCACTTTGTGATATACGGGCCGCGCGGCTGCGGCCGCCGGAGTCGTGAGCGCGCGAATCGATCGGCAGGACGAAACGACATGGCCGTCGGTCCAGCATGGGTCCAATTCCGCGTTTATATCACAATGAAATATAATCATGACCACAGTGTCTTCGCGTCGCCGGAGGTTGCCCGGTAACGTCGGTCCCCGCATCGTCAACTACTTCTCCCGTCCGAATCTTGTTTCGTTCCACTGCCCTTCGCTGGCTTTCCAGCTTCATTCCCGCACCGGTCGCCGTGAAATGGCAGGAGCGCGCTCGCTCGTGCCTGGGCGCGCTGCTCGGCATCGCGTTCACGGGCGGCTCGATGTATCTGCTGCTGGGGCCGGCCGCCAACATTCCGCTGCTGGTCGCGCCCATGGGCGCCTCCGCCGTGCTGCTGTTCGCCGTGCCTGCGAGCCCGCTTGCGCAACCGTGGTCGATCGTCGGCGGCAATCTCGTGTCGGCGACGATCGGCGTGACCTGCGCCCACCTCATCGCGGACCCGACTCTCGCGGCCGCGCTGGCGGTCGCGCTGTCGATCTGCGGGATGTTCGCGCTGCGCTGCGTGCACCCGCCTTCGGGCGCCGTTGCATTGACCGCCGTGCTCGGCGGCCCGGCGATCCATGCGCTCGGCTACCGGTTCGTGCTGGAACCGATTGCGATCCAGTCGGCCGCGTTGCTGGCCGCGGCGCTCGCCTATCACGCGGCCACCGGCCACCGCTACCCGCACGCGGGACGGCAGAATCGCAGCGCTCCCGCCGACGATGCATCGCGCGGCAGCTTCACGCGCGCGGATCTCGACGCCGTTCTGCAGCGCCGCGGCGAAATGCTGGACATCGATCCCGACGATCTCGAATCGCTGCTGCGCGAGACGCAACTGCAGGCGTTCTCGCGCAGCTTCAACGAACTGAGTTGTGAAGACATCATGTCCCGCCAGGTGGTGACGGTGTCCGCGACCACTCGCGCGACGACCGCGTGGGGCCTGTTGAAACGCCACAACGTGAAAGCGCTCCCCGTGATCGACGCCGACCGCCAGTTGATCGGCATCGTGACGCGCGCCGATCTCGTCGATAAACGCGTATTCAGCAAGTTCGCGCCGCTCACCGCGCAGATCGACGGCTGGCTGCGTGGCGATGCCCGGCGCCCGCCGAGCGTCGGCAACGTGATGAGCACCGAGCTCTGCACCATCGACGCCAACGCGCCGATCACCGACCTCGTGCCAATGTTCGCCAACCACGGCCACCACCATATTCCGGTGCTCGATGCCAGCGGGCACCTGATCGGAATGATCACGCAGGTGGACCTGATTTCCGGGCTCTACCGGCAGACCATGCTCAAGGCTCAACAGAGCGCGTAGCGGCACGCTAAATACATCACTATGTGATATATTTACGGTTTTCCTCGCATTGACAGGCCCAACATGAAAGTCCGGACTCGTGGACTGACCAAGCCCGACTTCGAGCAGTTGTCGGAGTTTCGCTATCAGATGCGGCGCTTCGAGCGATTCTCGGAACAGGCCGCTCAAGGCGAGGGCATCACGCCGCTGCAGTATCTGTTACTGCTGCATATCAAGGGCTATCCGGAGCGCGACTGGGCGACCGTCGGCGAACTCGCGGAGCGGCTGCAGTCCCAGCATCACGGCGTCGTCGCGCTGGTGTCGCGCTGCGAGGCGCTCAACCTGGTGCGTCGCCAGATCAGCGAAACCGATCGCCGCCAGGTGGAAGTGCACCTTGAAAAAGCCGGCGAACGCGTGCTGGCGCGACTCGCGGAATTGCACCGCGCCGAACTGAAATCGCTCGAAGGCGCTTTCCAGATTCCACAGATCGACCTCGACTGATCATGAGCATGGATTCCCATAAGCGCGACTTCTCGGCCAACGCACGACTGCCCGGCATATTTGCCCTGGCTGCGTGCATCGGCGTGGTCAGCACGCTTGCCGCCTTCGTGCTGCTGAACCTGATTCATCTGTTCACCAATCTGTTCTTCTTCGGCACGCTGTCGTTCGCCGAACGCTCGCCTGCGGAAAACACGCTTGGCTTGTGGGTCATCGGCGTGCCGGTGATCGGCGGTCTGATCGTCGGGCTGATGGCGCGCTATGGGTCCGAGAAAATCCGCGGGCACGGCATTCCCGAGGCGATCGAAGCGATCCTGTTCGGCAAGAGCAGGATGTCGCCGAAGGTGGCGGTGCTCAAACCGCTGTCGTCGGGCATCGTGATCGGCAGCGGCGGACCGTTCGGCGCGGAAGGTCCGATCATCATGACGGGCGGCGCGCTCGGCTCGCTGATCGCGCAGTGCGTGAAGGTCACGTCGGCGGAACGCAAGACGCTGCTGGTGGCGGGCGCCGCGGCCGGCATGACCGCGGTCTTCGGCACGCCCGTGGCCGCCGTGCTGCTCGCGGTCGAACTGCTGCTGTTCGAATGGCGGCCGCGCAGCTTCCTGCCGGTGGCGGTGGCCTGCGCGGTCGCCGGTTTCGCGCGCGCGCTCTTTTTCGGCACCGGCCCGCTGTTCCCGCTCGAAACCGCCGCTCCCGATGGCTGGTCACTGTTGTCCTGCGTGATTGCCGGACTGTTGTCGGGCGCGCTGGCTTCCGGCCTTTCCGCGGCGCTCTACAAGACCGAGGACCTGTTCGGCAAACTGCCCATCCACTGGATGTGGTGGCCCGCGCTCGGCGGGCTCGTGGTCGGCATCGGCGGATGGTTCGAACCGCGTGCGCTCGGCGTCGGTTACGACGTGATCGGCGATCTGCTGCATCAGCACATCGCGTTGCAGATCGCACTCGCGCTGCTGGCCGTGAAGGCCGTGATGTGGGTGGTCGCGCTCGGCTCCGGCACCTCGGGCGGTGTGCTCGCGCCGCTGCTGATGCTCGGCGCCGGGCTCGGCGCGGTGCTGTCGCACTGGCTGCCGGGTAACCAGCCGGCGCTGTGGCCGCTCGTCTGCATGGCCGCCACGCTCGGCGCGACGCTTGGTGCGCCGTTGACCGCGATCGTGTTCGCGTTCGGTCTCACGCATGACAGCAACGCGCTGCTGCCGCTTCTGACGGCGACGCTGATCGCGCACGGCTTTTCGACGGTGGTGATGCGTCGGTCGATCATGACCGAGAAGATCGCGCGCCGCGGTTATCACATCTATCGCGAGTACGGCGTCGATCCGCTGGAGCGTCACTACGTCGACGAGGTGATGACGGCGGCGGTCGAATCGATCGATGCCGGCATCACGGTCGGCGACGCGCTGCGGACGTTTTTCGGTGTCGATCAGGTACGCCGCGCGTATCCGGTCGTTCGCGACGGCATGGTGATGGGTGTGGTCGAGCGGGCGTTGCTGGACCGCTTCTGTGGCAAAGACGGCGAAGTCGGAGCGAGGCGTGCGATGAAACTCGCCGACGTGTTCGGCGAAACGGCCCCGGCCTTTGCGTTGCCGTCGGAAACCTGCCGGCTCGTCGCGACGCGATTGGCCGTGCACAATCTCGAACGCTTGCCGGTGGTGGCCGACCGTAAGAGCATGCGCCTCATCGGCATCGTGTCGCGCAGCGATCTGGTCAAGCCCTCGCTCAGCCACTTCGACGAAGAGCACAAGCGGGAGCGTTTCCGTCGGTTGACGCCGTTGCTCGGCAAGCGGCGTTTTGCGCCGGTTCGCAAAGCGGGCTGAAACGGCGCTTGAGGATCGTCGATACGGTTTCGCTGTCAGCGACGGGAGCCCTGTATCTTCACGCGGCGGTTACGGGCTCCGCTGACCGTCACTGTTCAAGCCAACTTGCGCGTCACTCCTCAGTGCGCGCAAGCCGGCGATGCGAATTTACCCGCCCGTCTTCGGCAACCAGGTGAGCGGGTCGACCGGTTGGCCGTTGTAGCGGACTTCGAACTGGATCGACGCGACACCGCGGCTATCCACCCCGACCTCGCCGATGGTCTGCCCTTGCGCGACCGCGTCGCCTTCCTTGACGAGCAGCGTGCTGTTCTGACCGTATGCGGTGATCAGCGAGTCGTCGTGTTTGATGATGATGAGCGGACCATAAGCCTCGATACCGGAGCCGGCGTAGACGACGCGGCCGGTCGCGGCTGCCTTGACCGGATCGCCCGGACGCCCACCGATCACGATGCCGTTCGACTTGCCTTGTGCGAACGCTTTCAGCACCGGGCCGCGCAACGGCCATTGCAGCACGCCTTGCTGCGGACCGGCGGCTGTGCCGGGCGCACCCGGCACGCCGGGCGTGGCGGCGCCGGGCGCGTTCGGCGTCACGCCGACCGGCGGCGTCACCACGCTGCCAGAGGTCATCGGCGGAGATACGCGCAGCACCTGGCCCGGCGTGACCGGCGAGTTGACCGCGAGGCCATTCCACGCGGCGATTTCCTGCGGCTTGCGGCCGTACGCGGACGCGATGCCGCCGATCGTATCGCCCGCGTTGACCCGGTAGAAACCGGCGGGAACCGGGACCGTGCTGAGGGTGGTTGGGGTGGACGGCGCGCTGCTGTAGAACGGCGTGCTCTCCCACGGCATCGTCGTACAGCCGCTGAACATCGTGCCGAGCGCGGCCACTGCCAGCCAGCGCGTCCCCGCCAATTGCCATTGTCTTGTCATGTGATTTTCCTCGACACCAGTTTCAATCGGATTCAAATCGATGCCCAAGCATTTGCCGTGCCGCCCGCGCATCGCGGCTGGCGCGGCGATGGCTTTCCATTATGCGGCTATGCGCGCGAGCGCCGGTGTGGGCATGGCCTCAAAGCCGCTCAGGTTTCTTCAGACGCTGCCCTGTGCTTCGACCACCAGCACGCGCGCCGCGCCGATAGGATGAGCGACATGCTCGGTGCCTACCGACGCGTAAAACACATCACCCGTTTCCAGAATCGCCGTCTGCTCGACGCCGTTCTCGCGATAGCGCATCTCGACGCGACCATCGAGCACGGCGAACACTTCCTCGCCGTCGTTGACATGCCATTTGTACGGCTGATCGGTCCAGTGCAGACGCGTCGTGATGCCGCCCATGTTGGCAATGTCGAGCGCACCCCACGGACGCGTCGCGGTAAAGCTCTTGCTGCGAATGATCTTCATGGTCGAAGGGCAGTTTGGAAAACGGGGCCGCCGGGCGCTTTTGGGTTGCGTCTGCCGAGACCGCACAGGCAGGTGCAGCGGGCTTCCGGCTGGCCCCATTATAGGTTCTGACGGCGCGTGTGCCTGCCGGAACACGGCCGCGCGGCCGATTCGTGTGATTATTGAAACCTTCGAGGCCTCGCCTATACTCAGTCAAGCTGCGCGGAACGCACCTCACGACAACGTTGGACCCTGCGAGGAGTTGAGGATGAACAAAGCCACCTTTCTGGCCGTGCAACTCAACGTCGACGACGTTGCGGCGTCGCCCGGTCTGGTCGAGTTGCTGAACACGCACCTCGTTTTCGCCGCCGATGTGGCCGAAGCCGCCGACGCCCTGGTGCAACTGGCCAGCATCGCGGGGCTGTCGAGCGGTGTCGAGGCCAGCGTCGAAATTCCCGCTGTGGCGATCGAGCGGCTGCGCGAGGCGCTCGACAATCTGAGCGGTTACGACGAATCCTGGCTGCTCGCACTCGAACCGAGCCGCGCGCTCTTCGATGAAATCGGCCGGCGGCCTCGCACTTTGCATTAGCGCACGCACTAGCGCCGTAAACGACAAAACGCCATCCGGCAAACCGGATGGCGTTTTTTATTGCTCGCCGTCCTGTCGATCGGGCGGCGCCTTCATCAGCTTCGACTCAACTTAGTTGCCGAAGTAGACCGAGTTACGGTCGGTGTTGCTCACCGGACGGCCGGCTTGCGAGCTGCCGGCAATCGGAGCGCCGTAGCCGCTGTTCGCAGCTTGAGCGGTGCCGTTTTGCGCATCGACGCGGGCTTGCGCCGCCTGGATGTTCGCCGGGTAAGCGAAATGGTCGCTGACGGGATCGTAGCCGGCCTTTTCGAGCTGGACCAGTTCAGCGCGCACTTGAGCGCGCGTAACCGGCTGATTCGATTGAGCAAACGATGCGACCGGAGCAACCAGAGCGGCGGCGACGACAACTGCAGAGATCAGGGTCTTCATGATTAAACCTCCATAACTTGTTTTGTAGCGCACTTTGGGCTGTTTTCCCGTAGCGCTTAAGAACAAGTTTAAGAGGGTCGTCGTTAAGGGTAAACACCTAAAATGACGAAACTCTGTTTCTGCTTTTGCAACAGTAGGTCCTAGAGACCCCCGTTATGCGAGACGAATCGCAGATTTAAACAATAATCCCCTGCCGCCGATTTCACATCACACGACACCGCCGCCCGCCGCGCCTTTCCACGAAAGACGCGGCAGGTCGCGGTCCAAACGCTCAGCTCCAGTTCGCGTGGAAGCTGCCCGGCTTGTCGGTACGCTCGAACGTATGCGCGCCGAAGAAGTCGCGCTGCGCCTGCACCAGGTTCGCCGGCAGGCGTTCCGAGCGGTAAGCGTCGAAGTACGCCACCGCCGACGCAAACGCCGGCACCGGCACGCCCGCATTGATCGCGGCCACCACCACCTCGCGCAACGCCGACTGGTAGTTCTTCGCGATGTCCCGGAAGTACGGATCGAGCAGCAGGTTCGCGATCGCCTTGTCCTTCGTATAGGCGTCCGTGATCTTTTGCAGGAAGCGGGCGCGGATGATACAGCCGGCGCGGAAAATCTTCGCGATCGTGCCAAAGTCCAGATCCCACTTGTACTCTTCCGACGCCGCGCGCAATTGCGCGAAGCCCTGCGCGTACGAAATCACCTTGCTGAAGTACAGCGCGCGGCGCACCGCTTCGATGAACTCCTCGCGCTTGCCGCCTTCGAGCGGCTTGGCCTGCGGCCCTTCGAGCACCTTGCTTGCGGCCACCCGCTGATCCTTCAGCGACGACAGCACGCGCGCGAACACGGCTTCCGTAATCAGCGGCAGCGGCGCGCCGAGGTCGAGCGCGTTCTGGCTGGTCCACTTGCCGGTGCCCTTTTGCGCGGCGCGGTCGAGAATCACGTCGACCAGATCCTTGCCGGTTTCCTCGTCCTTCTTGCCGAAGATCTTCGACGTGATTTCGATCAGGTAGCTGTCGAGCTCGCCCTGGTTCCACTCGGTGTAGACCTTGCCCAGCTCTTCGTTCGACAAACCGACGACCTGCTTGAGCACCGCATAACTTTCGGCGATCAGTTGCATGTCGCCGTATTCGATACCGTTGTGCACCATCTTCACGAAGTGGCCCGCGCCGTCCGGTCCCATGTACGCGACGCACGGCTCGCCGTCCGGCGCCTTGGCGGCGATTTCGGTGAGGATCGGGGCAACGAGGTCGTAGGCTTCGCGCTGGCCGCCCGGCATGATCGACGGGCCTTTCAACGCGCCTTCCTCGCCGCCCGACACGCCCGTGCCGATGAAATGCAGACCGGCCTTGGCCAGTTCCTGATTGCGGCGGATGGTGTCGGTGAAATGGGTATTGCCGCCGTCGATCAGAATGTCGCCCTTATCGAGCAGCGGCTTGAGCGACGCGATGGTGGCGTCGGTGCCCTCGCCCGCCTTGACCATCAGCAGAATGCGGCGCGGCTTTTCCAGCGACTCCACGAAGTCTTCCAGCGTGAAAGCCGGCACCAGCTTCTTGTCCGGATATTCGGCGATGAGTTCGTCGGTTTTCTCGCGGCTACGGTTGTACACCGACACCGCGTGGCCGCGGCTCTCGATGTTGAGCGCCAGATTGCGGCCCATGACCGCCAGCCCCACCACGCCGATTGCCTGTTTGCCCATGTGAATTCTCCAGAGTCCAAAAATGTCGTGACGTCGCGCCAGAAAAAGGTCGGCGGGACATCGAGGGTGAAAGGATAAAAGAAATGCGCGCTTGCCGCTCGTTGGCGGGCAACGGGCGGCGCGGTCTACTGCATGCGGGCGGACCGGCGCCACTTCGTGAAGCACATCGTGCGTCGCCCCATGCGCTGCTTCCAAAGCTGTTTCACGAACCGCCTCACGAGCCGTTTCATGAACCGCTTCATGCGCGCCGCGACTTCGCGGCGACTCACGAAGCAAGCCGGTCCGCGTTTGTCAAACTGCGTTCATCAGACCCGCACCGTGCCCGATCGTTTCCTGAACACCAGGCTGAAATTGTTGGCCGGCATCGCGATCGGCTCGTCGCATACCAATCCGACCGACGCGCCCAGTTCGACCACCGCCTCCATATCGCGCACGCCCCACTCGGGGTCGCGGCTGCGCAACTGCTGATCGAACGCGTCGTTGCTCGGCGCCGTCTGCGTGCCGCCGCGTTTGTACGGACCGTACAGATACAGTACACCGCCATCGACGAGACGGCGGCTCGCGCCCGCGAACAGCGCCTCGGCCGCGCTCCACGGCGAGATGTGAATCATGTTGATACAGACCACCGCGTCGAGCGAGTCCACGCCCCAATCCGGCTGATGCACGTCGAGAACGAGCGGCGCGCGCACGTTCGCCAGGCCCTCGTGAGCGATCCAGGCGGCAATCGACGCGCGCGCGTCGGCATCGGCGTCGCTCGGCTGCCAGTCGAGTCCCGGCAGCGCGGCGGCGAAGTACATCGCGTGCTGGCCGGTGCCGCTCGCGATTTCGAGCACGCGGCCGGTGGCCGGCAACGTATCGCGCAGCACGGCGAGAATCGGCTCGCGATTGCGCTCCGCGGAAGGCGAACGTTGCCGCAACGCCGGATGGGATTCAGTCATGGTTAGCCTGGGTGTGGCTTATGGGTCAGTACAGGGTCGTGCGCACGCGCTCGGCGAGTTCACGGTCGTAGGCGGCGGCGTCGAAGTCCGCGCCGTTCAGCCGCCGATGAATCTCGCCCGCGCTCGGCAGCCGCGAACGTTCGACGTGCCGCGCCGGATCCCACAGTTTCGAACGCGCCAGCGCTTTCGAGCAATGAAAGTACACCGAGTCGACGTCGATCAGCACCACGGTGCGCGGCAGTTTACCTTCGACGGCGAAACTGTCCAGCCATTCGGGGTCGGCGGAATCCGTCCGCGGCCATTCACGCGCAACGTTTCGCCGACGCCGGGAATGATGAACAGCAGCGCGAGACGCGGCTCGGCGATGATGTTGCGCAGACTGTCGAGGCGATTGTTGCCGATCCGGTCGGGCAACGCGAGCGTCCGTTCGTCGACGACCCGCACGAAACCGGGCGCGTCGCCGCGCGGCGAGCAGTCGAGTCCGTCCGGGCCGGCGGTGGCCAGCACGACGAACGGCGCGACCTCGATGAACGCACGATAGTCTTCGTTGACGTGCGCGATTTCCTTGCGCAGCGCGCGCTCGTGCGGCTGACCGTAGAGGGCTTCGAGCTGTTCGATCGTGGTCAACATCGCGGTTCCTTTTTTCGCTGCGGGTGTATTGGTCGAGCCACGGGGCTGTGCGCGCACGCCCCTCAGTCCAGCACCAGGCGTCCGGCGAGCGCGCTCAGCGTATCCGCGCACGGCGCCGCTATCTTCAACGACAACAACGGATCGGCGCGCGTGCGCCCCAGGTTGATCGCGGCGATCGGCTTGCCCTTTTGCTGCGCCCACACGCAGAAACGGTAGCCGGAATAGACCATCAGCGACGAGCCGACCACCAGTACCGCGTCCGCCGCGTCGAGCGCGTCCGAGGCCGCTTCGACCCGCTCCTTCGGCACGCTTTCGCCGAAGAACACCACCGCGGGCTTCAGCAGGCCGCCGCAATTCGGACAGGCGGGAATGCGAAAGCCGCCCAGATCGTGCCACTCGAGATGCGCATCGCCATCGGCGGCGGTTTCGGCGGTCACATCGAGCAACGCGGGATTGTGCGCTTCCAGGGTCTGCTGGATCGACGCGCGCGCGTGCTGCGTCCCGCAGTCGAGACACGTCACGCCGTCGATGCCGCCGTGCAGCTCGATCACCGCGCGGCTGCCGGCGCGCTGATGCAAGCCGTCGACGTTCTGCGTCACCAGCGTCGGCACATGGCCGGCCGTCTCGAGCCGGGCCAGCGCGGTATGCGCGGCGTTCGGCTGCGCGTGCGCGACCACCGGCCAGCCGACCATGCTGCGCGCCCAATAGCGCTGACGCATCGCGAGCGTGCCGAGAAACTCCTGCAACGTGATCGGCGGCGAGCGCTTCCATGCGCCGTTGTCGTCACGATAGCCGGGGATGCCCGAGTCGGTGCTGATGCCCGCGCCGGTCAGCACGAATAGACGCGGATAACGCTGCACGAAGCGATGCAGGTCATCCAGCGTGTGCGATTCATGCAAAGGTTCGAGAGGCGCGGACTGAAGATCGGTCATGACGGAGAGCACGGTGAAGGACTGGGGCTGGACGTGAAACCCGCGCGCGGTTCAACGACGCGCGCGCGGCCTGTTCTGCCGCGTGGGCGCCGCGTGCCGTGCCTGCCGCTCCTGCCATTCGGCAAGCGCGCTCCGATAGCGCTCGAGCGCCGCGTCGTAGAGATCGAAAACGCAGGGATTGCAGCCGCTATGACAACAGTCGTCGAGATCGGGCTGCACGGGCGGTTGCGGCTGCGGGTCGTCGCTGGATGTGGCTCGGGGCACGGCAAAAACGCGTTTCGTAAGAGCAGGAAGCGCCCAGTATAAGTTGATCACCCGCGGCGCGCTGCCGCTCATGCGGCGGTCATGCGCCGCTCAGCCCCGGCCGACGAACGGCATCTTGCTCGCCATGATGGTCATGAACTGCACGTTCGCCGACAGCGGCAATCCGGCCATGTGCAGCACGGCATCGGCGACGTGCCGCACGTCCATCAGCGGTTCGATCGCGATTTCGCCGTTGGCTTGCCGCACGCCGCGCGCCATCCGCGCGGCCATTTCCGTTTCGGCATTGCCGATGTCGATCTGCCCGCACACGATGTCGTATGGCCGGCCGTCGAGCGATACCGCTTTCGTGAGGCCAGTGATAGCGTGCTTGGTGGCTGTGTAAGCGATGCTGTTCGGCCGCGGCGCATGCGCGGAAATCGAACCGTTGTTGATAATGCGGCCGCCGCGCGGGCTCTGCGTTTTCATCAGGCCGAAGGCCGCCCGCGTGCACAGGAACACGCCGGTGAGATTTGTGTCGACCACGGAGCGCCATTCGTCGATATCGAGTTGATCGATATCGACGGGCGAGCCGTTGCGGCCCGCGTTGTTGAACAGCACGTCGAGACGGCCGTGCCGCTCGCGGATCGTGTCGAACAGCGCGGCGACGCTGGCGGCATCGGTCACGTCGCACGCGACGGCCAGCGCGTCGCCGCTCAGGTGTTGCGCTTCCTGTGCAACGGCGTCGAGCGCTGCCTGGCGACGCCCGGCCAGTACCACGCTATAGCTGTGTTCCAGCAGTTTGAGCGCGCAAGCGCGTCCGATTCCGCTGCCTGCGCCAGTGATCAGCGCGACTTTTTTCGTTGCTGCTTCGGTCATGTTCGTCTCCCTATGTCTGCCCGCGACCATACCACCACCAACACCTCAACGCGCACCGCGCCCGTCTTTCACACCCCTTTCATTTGCAACCATTCCTGACCGCTCACCCGCCGACACGCGCATCAATGGTATCTTTCGCGGCTGCGCGTGACGCGCGGGATTCACGGCCTTCCCGGACGGAAGAAGGCAGACAGGAAGCACGCTTTGATGAACCTATTCTCCACAACGACGCCGCATGGCGCCCAGTCCGCGCCGCCGCGCCGCTGGCCGCAAACCGGCTATCCCGCGATGCTCATCGCCACCGCTGCATGGCACGTCGCCGTGCTGGCCGGCTGGCTGCTCGCGCCCGCCGCGTGGCCCTGGTGGCTGGCCGCGATCTTCGTGAACCACGCCATTTTCACGGTGACCGGATTGCTGCCGCGCACTTCGCTGCTGGGTCCGAACTGGACGCGCCTGCCCGCCGGTGCGCGCAACGCGGACGCGATCGCGCTGACCATCGACGACGGCCCCGACCCGCTCGTCACGCCGCAAGTGCTCGATCTGCTCGACGCACTCCACGTGCGCGCCACCTTCTTCTGCATCGGGGCGAACGTGCAGCGCTATCCGGCGCTCGCCCGCGAGATCGTCGCGCGAGGCCATGCGCTCGAAAATCATTCGCAGGTCCACGTGCACACGTTTTCGGTGACCTTGCCGGGCGCGCTCACGCGTGAGATCGACGCCGCGCAACGTACGCTCGAACAGGTGAGCGGCGAGCGGCCGATGTTCTTCCGTGCGCCCGCAGGCCTGCGCAATATCTTTCTCGAACCGGTGCTGCGCAAGCTCGACTTGCGGCTTGCGGCATGGACGCGGCGCGGCTACGACACGCGCGAGCGCGATCCTGATGTAGTCGAGCGACGGTTGCTCGACGGCCTCGCGGCGCGCGACATTCTGCTGTTGCACGACGGCAATGCCGCGCTCACGGTCGACGGCGAGCCGCTGATTCTCGCGGTGCTGCCGCGTGTGATCGAAGCGGCTCGTCAGCGGCAGTTGCGCTTCGTTACGTTGCGGGAAGCGCGGATCGATTCGTGATGCAAGCGGGCGTCGATCACGAATCGCGATCCGCCGCCCACGCCCCCTCACACCCGAAAGTCCGCCGCCATATCCTCATCCGTCCGCGCGTGCAGTTCCCCACTCCTGCAAGCCTTCAGGAACACTTCATAATCGCGTTCGACCTGGTCCGCGTAGCTGGTCGCATAGCCGGTCAGCGCTTCCGCAAACTGATCGCCGCGGCCGATATACGCGCTGACCTCGATCGCCTGGCCGCTCGCCTTCGCATGCGCGCGCGCCATGATCCAGCCGCATAGCCGCGCATAGCCGTCCAGCAGATCGTTGTCGAACAGCTCGATGTTCGCGGACAGCTTCATGTCGCGCAGTTGGCGAAAATAGAACTGCCGCCCAAGCGGACCCGTCGCCCAGCCGAGGAAGATGTCGCTCGTGGCCTGCAGCATGCGCTGCCCCTGCACGACACGTTCGCCTTCGTGCGCGAACGGCGGCGACTTGTGAAAGCGCGCGATCACCGACGGCCGCGCTTCCTTGAGTTGCACGAACAGCGGCTTGCCCATGTGATCGACCAGCAGCACCACCATGCAACGCGTGCCGACGCTGCCGACGCCCACCACTTTGAACACGATGTCCTGCACGGTGAAATGATCGAGCAGTTCACGCCGATCATGCGACATCGTCTTCAGGTACTCGCCCCACATGCGTTCGAGCAGCTTGCGCCAGTTGGCGCCGCGGTACATCTCGGTTTCTTCCGGCGTGAACAGCGTGTTCGCGCCGAGCACGTGAAAGAGCGCCGGCGGTGCATCGCGAATGGTCCAGTGCTCGCCGTCGTGCACGGCCATTTTTTCCAGCAGGCTCTCGTGCGTCCGGCTCGCCGCCTTCTCCATGCCGCGCCGCACGGTACGCCGGCGCTCGGGCGTCAGCGCGGTTTCGGCCATGCGGTCGAACGTGATGCGGTCGTACCAGAGTTCGAGCGCACCGCATTGCGCGTACTGCGCCATGCGATCCCGATACTCGCGCACCGCCGTCATCACCAGGCTTTCAGCGGTGCCGCGACTCAGGCGCATATGGCGCGCGGCCACCACGAGGCTCGCGGTCAGGCGCTTCAGATCCCATTCGAATGGACCGACCGACACTTCGTCGAAGTCGTTCAGATCGAACACGAGTTGCCGCTCGGGCGTCGCGAAGCCGCCGAAGTTCATCAGGTGGCCGTCGCCGCAGATCGGCATGGTCAGGCCGCTGTCGTGAACCTTGCTGAGATCGTGAGCCTGCAGGATCGCGGTGCCGCGAAAAAACGTGAACGGTGACGCAGCCATGCGCCCATAGCGCAGAGGCACGAGATTCTCGACCCGGCCCTCGCTGCTTTGCTTCAGCAGTTCAATCGGGTTGCGATGCAGTTCGCCTACCGCGCGATGGCTCGAACGCTTCGAATGTTCACGGGCGGCACGGCCACGGGCCTCCCGTTCGGCGATGGTGCTGGCTTTCATGCTCTTCTCCGTTTCTGGCGAGTCTTGACTGGCGATTCCAGAGACTGCTTTTTACTGGCACGGCAAAGCGGAACATCAAGGGACGCGAGGCGTCGTCGATCGGTGTCCTGCGCGGACATCGCGCCGAACTTCGCATCGCGATCATAACGGCTCACGACAGGCGATCGGTAAAAATGTTGCCCTCGCCATTTCCCGCATGGACCACCGCATTCGATTCGGGTTACTACCCGCCGTGGGCGACGATCGGGGTCACCGTGATGGCTGCATCGATCACACAACGGGCGGGCAAAATTACCGGGGCGCACTCACCAAACTAACTATCTGGTGAATTTCTTATGTTTGATCGATCCCTGCACTTCAGCTACCGCGAATCCAGCCGTTTACCCATTCATACAGAACTTTTATGACGCACGAATAGCCCTTGAAATAGGGCACGTTCTGAACGGACGCGCGTCGCGCAAGAAAAACGGGAGAGAGTATGTTTGTCGCAATCGGCTGGGTCGTAGTCATCGCTTCCGTGATCGGGAGCTTCATCGGTGTGGGGGGCCATTTGCCGGCCCTCGTTCAGCCGTTCGAACTACTGTGTATTTTCGGTGCGGCGATCGGCGCGTTCGTCGTCAGCAATCCGACTTCGACGTTGAAGAAAACCCTCAAGGCGATTCCGTCGTGCTTCAAGAGCGGCGGCTACACGAAGGAAAAATATCTCGAACTGATCGCGCTACTCTACGAGTTGCTGCAGAAGGCGCGCAAGGAAGGGATGATGTCGCTCGAGTCCGACGTCGCCGCACCCGAGGAAAGCGTGATTTTCCAGAAGTACTCGCACGTTCTGAAGGATCACCATCTGCTCGATTTCATCGTCGACTACTTGCGCATGATGTCGGGCGGCAATGTCAACGTGCTGGAAGTGCAGGACCTGATGGACGAGGAACTCGCGACGCACCACGCGGAAGCGTCGGTTGCCGCCAACGCGATCCAGAAGATGGCCGACGGCCTGCCCGCGTTCGGCATCGTCGCGGCGGTGATGGGCGTGGTGCACACGATGGGTTCGGTCGGCGCGCCGCCCGCCGTGCTCGGCGAGATGATCGCCGGCGCGCTGGTCGGCACCTTCCTTGGCATTCTGCTCGCGTACGGCTTCATCGGCCCGGTGGCGGATCTGCTCAACGCCAAGGGCCGCGCCGAAGCCAAACCGTATCAGTGCGTGAAGGCCGTGCTGCTCGCGTCGCTGTCCGGCTACGCGCCGCCGATCGCCGTCGAGTTCGGTCGCAAGGTGCTCTTCACCGCCGACCGTCCGAGCTTCCAGGAACTCGACGACGCCGTGCGCGCCACCAGAATGCCGAAGTCGGCCTGACGCGGAGCGGCATGATGAGCGAAAGAAGATCGCGCGCGTCACAGGACGAGACGCCGCCCGCACCCATGATCGTGCGCCGCTCGAAGAAAGGCGACGATCATGGCGGCCATCACGGCGGCGCATGGAAAATCGCGTACGCCGATTTCGTCACCGCGATGATGGCGTTCTTCCTGTTGATGTGGCTGCTCGGCTCGACATCAAAATACGACAAGCAGGGCATCGAGGATTACTTCAACACGCCGCTGTCGAGCCTGCTCGGCGGCAACGAGGGCACGGCCGCCGCGCGACCGAGCGTCGTGCAAGGCGGCGGCCGCGACATCTCCGATACGCGGCCCGGCGTCGGCACGAGGAGCCAGGCCGAACCGACGCCGCCGCGTGCCGCGACGCCCGCCGTCACGCCCGCGGACGCGGAGCGTTTGCAGCAGTTGAAGGCGAAGCTCACCGCGCTGATCGAGCAGAGTCCCGCGTTGAAGGCATTCAAGGATCAGATCCGCATCTCGATCACGAACGAAGGACTGCGTATCGAGATCGTCGATTCGCAGAACCGGCCGATGTTCGCCTCCGGCAGTCCAAAGCTGCAACCCTACGCGGTGACGATCCTCACGCAGATCGGCGCGGCGCTGAACGACGTCGAGAATCGCATTTCGATTGCGGGCCATACGGATGCGGTGCCGTACACGGCCGGCCCCGAAGGCTATTCGAACTGGGAGTTGTCGTCCGAACGCGCGAACGCGGCGCGCCGCGCGCTGGTGGCGGGCGGAATGCATGGCGAAAAACTGCTGCAGGTGCGCGGTCTCGCGGACGTGTTGCCGCTCAACAGCCACGTCGCCGACGAGCCGACCAATCGGCGCATCAGTATTCTCGTACTGAACAAGGCCGCGGAGCAGGCGTTCTTCCACGATGGCGGCCGAACCACGCTCGACGAAAATGCGCCCGCGAGTTCCGCTATCCCCAACGTGATCGGACACTTGCGGCCGGTGAGCAAGTCGCGCGGCGCGTCATAGTTTTTTCTGCGCCACTGCAAGGCGCAAAGTGTGTGGTTAAAATCGTGCGCATGCGCCCTATCCCTTCCCAGCAGCACGAACCCGAGCTGCCGCTGCATACGCCCAGCGTTTCGTCGGTGACGTTGGCGGCGACGATCGCCGTGATCAGTTGGCTCGCACTCGTCGCGCAAGCCAATGTCACGATCGATCGCACGCTCGCGCGCGGGCTGACCGTGCTCGACGGCCTGGCCCGCATGAGCAGCTATCTCACCAATCTGACCGTGCTGGCCTGCGCGATCTGTTTCACGTGCGTGGCGCTGCGCAAACATCGCTCGCCGCTTGTGCGGTTTTTCCGGCAGCCCACCGTCGTGACGGCGGTGGTTGTGTACATGGTGTTCGTCGGGATCGCGTATAACCTGCTGTTGCGCGGCTGGTGGTCGCCCGCGCCGCTCAGGCGGGTGCTCACCGAATCGCTGCACAGTGTGCTGCCGATGCTGGCCGCGCTCTACTGGGTGCTGTTCGTGCCGCGTTTTCATGTGAGCTTGCGCCACTGTCTGCTGTGGCTGATCTATCCGTTGACGTATCTCGGCGTCACGTTCTGGCGCGGCAGTCTGTCGGACTTCTATCCCTACCCTTTCATCAATGTCGACGAACTCGGCGTCAGGCATGTGATGGTCAATGCCGCGCTGCTGTTCGGCGGCTTTCTGATGTTGATGGCGGTGTTCGTCGGCATCAATTTCCGGCGCCGGCGCTGACGCTTCCGTCCCGCTCCCTGTTCGTTTTCAGTGCGGGCGCGCTTTTTGCGCGCTGTGTGGTGGACGCAAGCTGCTCGCGACTCGGGGCGGCCTGCGCGACCCTTGTGTGTGACGGCGTTGCAAACGCGCCGCGCTCGCACGTAAATATGACAACGGGAGCACATTCGTATGGACACCAATTCAGCAGAAGGCGCAGTCAAGGAAGTGGCGGGTAAGGTTCAGGGTGCGGTCGGCGATGTTCTCGGCGATACCGGCACGCAACTGGCCGGCAAAGCCAAGGAACTGAGCGGCAAGGCTCAGCAACTGTGCGCGAGCACGACCAGTCTGGTTCGCGACACCACGGCCGAAAGCCCCTTCACCACCATTGCGGTGGTCGCTCTTGCCGGGTTTGTCGCCGGTGCGATCTGGTCGCATGGCGCGGCGGGTCGCGACTATCGCCGGTAGTCGATAAGCGTGGCAGGTTGGTTGACGGGCGATCCGCTGGCCGGGGTCGCCCGGTTCGCGTTACCACGCGACCACGCGTCGTCACTCACTACCCGTTCTTCTTTTTCCGTCCCGCACCCATCTCCAGTTCCACCCATGTCGGCGCGTGATCGCTCGCATGCGGTTCGCCGCGCACCCAGCGGTCGACGCCCGCATCGCGCAAACGCGGCGCGAGGTCGGCGCTCAACAGCAGGTGGTCGATCCTCAAGCCCGAGTTCGTCTCCCAGTGACGGCGGAAGTAGTCCCAAAACGTGTAAACCCGTTCGTCGCCGAAATGCGTTCGCAGCGCATCGGTCCAGCCTTGCGCCAGCAGGCGCCGATAACGCTCGCGGCTCTCCGGCTGCAACAGCGCGTCCTTCAGCCACGAACGGGGGTTATAGATATCCTCGTCGGTGGGCACGACGTTGAAGTCGCCCGCGAGCACCACGGGATGACCGCTCCTGAAGAGCTTCGCCGCATGCGCGAGCAGATGATCGAACCATGCGAGCTTGTAGTCGAACTTGGGCCCCGGCTGCGGATTGCCGTTCGGCAGATAGAGACAGGCGACCAGCACGCCGCCGACTGCCGCTTCCAGATAACGGCTATGCGTGTCGTCCTCGAAACCAGGCAAACCCCTACGGCTCTCCAGCGGCGCCTCGCCCTTCGACAGAATCGCCACGCCGTTCCACGCGCTCTGGCCTTGCCAGATGGCGCCGTAACCCGCATCGCGTAACTGCTCGACGGGAAACGCGCTGTCCACCGCCTTGAGTTCCTGCAGGCACACGATGTCGGGCGCTTCGCGCTCCAGCCATTGCAGCAGCGCCGGCAAGCGCGACCGGATGCCGTTGATGTTGAACGTCGCAATTCGAAGCTTCGCCACGGTCCGCTCTCCCTGGGTCGGTTCTGGTCGGGCCTCTTCTCCCTGTCACGCGCTTCGTTCCGCTGCGCCATCGCACCATTCGATCGCCCACGACCTCGCGCACGCAATGGCGTCGGCTTCGTTCGCGAACGAATCGATGTCGCCCGAATCGTGCGATTGAAAATGCTCGTGTTTTTGCGGCACGCGCGTGATTTTCGCTCTCGCGTAGTAGACGCCCTCGTCCGCATGGCGTGCGCGGCAATCGATGTGGAAATGCCTGTAATCGAACTGCATGGACTCTCCTGTGAGCGCGCTTCATCCAGTCAACGGTAGCATCGGCTGTACCTGGCCGGAGGCAACAAAGCCCGGCATAACGCGCGGGCGCAGCGGCGCGCATGCCTGCCCAGGTTCAGCAGCCATACGCGCCCGCCACCGCTCCCTCCGCTCAATCCGGCACGTTCACCGCACCGCCGCCCGCCGTGATCGCATTGGCGCCAGGACTCGCCGCAATCGCCGGCAAATTCGCGGCGCTCAACGCAGGCGCGGCACCCGGCTCGCCGCCACGCGGTGTCGTGTGAATCACCTGCGACGGCGGCAGCGGCGTGCCGCTCTTCAGATGACTCCACATCAGATTGAGCGCCTGCAGGTTGTAGTAGTGCAGCGGCACGAAGCGCGTATCGAAACCGGCCACGCTGAGAAACGCGTCGAAGTGCTGCGCGTTCGTCACTTCGTAAAACGACAGCTTGCTCGCGCTGCCCTCGGTCAGTTGATTCATCCCCAGGTACGGCCGCGACGCATGATTGATCGGCACCAGCGCATCCGCGCGGCCTTGCACGATGATCGTGGGCTTGCCATGCAGATTCGCGTTCACGCGGATCGCGTCGACGCTGCCGGTCAGCGCGCCGTTGGTCCACTGCGCGCGCAGACACGCGGCCCCCGCATAGCTCGCGTTGGCGGTTGCCAACCGGTGATCCACCGCGCCTGACGCGCCCGCGTTATAGACGAGATTGATGCCGTTGGTCGGCGGCACGCCGTTGCCGTTGCCGAATACCGTGAGCATCGGCGACACCGCCGGTGTCACGCCCGCGGCACCGGCCGCGCTGGTGGTGCCGAAGCTGAAGTTGCAGAGGTTGTCGGCGACACTGGCGCGCGCGTACGCATTCGCATACGTCAAGGCAACGGCGGGCACGGCCTGCGAGTCCCACATCGGCGCTTGCAGCAGGTCCGAGTCGGTCTGGTAGCCGTTCTGATGCAGCAACGCGAGCGCGTTGACCGCCTGGGTCGTCAGGTCCGTTCCCGCGATCACGCCGCTCGCCGCAAGCGACGCGCAGCGCGCGGTGCGAATCGCCGTGGTGGTTGCGAGCGGCAACGTGGTCAGATACGGCGCGCCGGTCGCGGCGGGCGCGAGCGCGGCGCACGGCTGCAACATATTCGCGAGCGTCATGTAGTCGGCGAGCGGCTTGCCGAATGCGCCGACCGGCACGCCGCCCTGCGCCACCGACACCTGCGTGGCAAGCCGCAAGTTGATCTGCGGCTCGCCGACCACCACCGCCGTGATCAGCCCCGACGTGTCCTGTTCCGCCGCCGCGAGCGACGCGCCGCCGCCGTTGCTCACCGACGCCGCGATCGTCGTGATGCTGCCGCTCTTATAGCGCACGGTGCGGGTCGAGCCGTTCAACGAGCCGTATGAATCGTTGAGCGCCCAGTATGCGAACTGGATCGCCTGTAGCGTGTTCTTGCCCCAGTCCTGCTCCGGATTCTGTTGCGAGTGCGCGTGCTTGAACGCATAGCGATTGGGGAACTGCGCGTTGAACGATGCGAGCGCGCCGCCGCTCAGGTTCGCCGTGAAGAGACTCGCCTTGCCGGCGGCGGACGCATCCTGCAACGTGCCGTCGATCAGCGTGACGCGATTGGTCGACAGTTCGTGCGCGCCGTTGCCGCTGCCCTTGTCGGTGTAGGCCACCGCGCAGCCGCGCTTGAGGCCCCACTCGCCGGCCGCGGAAATCGCGCCGTACACGCCGCGCGAACCCGACGAGGTCGCCGTGACGATGCACGGCTGATCCGCGTTGAAGCTCGCCGGAATCTGCACCAGCATGCTGACGTTCTGCGCGCCGGTGCCGTCGTCGGCGAACGCAAGGTACTCCTTACCCGCGATCTTGCCCTCGCCCAGCGTGTCGTTGCCGTTCAGATCGACATTGGGTCCCCAGAAGCGTCCATACCCGCCGCTCGCGCTCATGTCGACGAGCGCGCGATAGTTCGACCAGATCGCGACGCGCCGCAATTCGGCGGCGGTGGGTTGCGCGGGGTTCGCGATGGCCGGCGCGGTGGCCAACGCGAGACCGGTCTTGCCGAGGCCCGCAGTAAGCAGATCGTCGGTGTTGCCGTCATAGGACTGCGTGGTCACCGCGCTTTTGATGAAGCTTGGCAGCACGTTGCTCGATGGTGCAGGTGGAGCGTTGTCGTCGTCGCCATGGCACGCTGTCAGTGCGATTGATGCAGCCATCACGATGCCCACGGTACGCATCGGCGACGCAATGCGCGATGCCGGCCAGAGTCTGATCGTTGAAGTCATCTTTGCTGTCTCCGTCATTTTCTAATACCGTTGTATTTGCAACGGCACCGAAATTGCTGCGTCTGATTCGTTTGAACGCGACGCTTCGGATACCGACGCATCGCTAGCCTGCATTGACCTTTCAATGGAGTCAACAGAACGTCATGTCCACGCATAACGAATGTCAGGATCCGGGCGACCCGGACGCCACCCCACAGCAACCCGCACGCCGCCGCTTTCTTCAATCGGCTGCCGCTGCCGCGACCGTCGGCGCGGCCCCGCATCTGCGCGCGCAAACTCAAACGCCGGCCGCGCCGCCGGCTCAGATCAACCCGAGCGTGCCGCCGCGTCCGGTCACGCTGACCGTCAACGGTCGCGCTTACACGCTGCAACTCGAACCGCGCGTGACCTTGCTCGATGCGCTGCGCGAATACGCCGGCCTGATGGGCACGAAGAAAGGCTGTGATCGTGGCCAGTGCGGCGCCTGCACGGTGCTCGCCGACGGCCGCCGCATCAACTCGTGTCTGACGCTCGCGGTAATGCACGAAGGCGAGAACATCACGACGGTCGAAGGACTCGCGGCCAACGGCGTGTTGAGTCCGATGCAGCGCGCGTTCATCGAACACGATGCGTTCCAGTGCGGCTACTGTACACCGGGGCAGTTGTGTTCCGCGACGGCCCTGCTGAACGAATTTCGCAGCGGCACGGCCAGCACCGTGACGGCCGATGTGCGCCACCGGCCCGCGCAACTCTCCGACGACGAGATCCGCGAACGCATGAGCGGCAACATTTGCCGCTGCGGTGCGTACGCGAATATCGTGGCCGCGGTGCGTGCGGTACATGAAGGCCGAGGCGCAAGCAGCGCCGCTTCCGGCATCGACACCGCACGACCCGACAACGCCTGACGGAGCGACCAGCATGGATGCGATCTCTTACGAACGCGCCGGCGA
The DNA here is from genome assembly GCF_000739735.1 of Paraburkholderia ginsengisoli NBRC 100965. Classification (GTDB taxonomy): domain Bacteria; phylum Pseudomonadota; class Gammaproteobacteria; order Burkholderiales; family Burkholderiaceae; genus Paraburkholderia; species Paraburkholderia ginsengisoli. The sequence continues at coordinate 37,861 of NZ_BBJF01000024.1, forward strand.
TGTCGCCGGCGCGGTGCGCGCCGTTCAGCAACCGGGCGCGGTGTTTATCGGCGGCGGCACGAACCTGCTCGATCTGATGAAGGGTGGTGTCGCGCGGCCGGTGCGGCTCGTCGACATCACGCACATCAACGGACTCGACACGCTGACGACGCTGCCCGATGGCGGCCTGCGCATCGGCGCGCTCGCGCGCAACAGCGACGCGGCCAATCACGCGCTGGTGCGCGAGCAATACCCGTTGCTGTCGCAAGCACTGCTCGCGGGCGCGTCGTCGCAATTGCGCAATATGGCGACGGTCGGCGGCAATCTGCTGCAACGTACCCGCTGCGGCTACTTCTACGACACCGCCTTCACGCAATGCAACAAGCGCATGCCTGGCAGCGGCTGCGCGGCGCTCGACGGCCACAATCGCACGCACGCGATCCTCGGCGCGAGTCCGCAATGTATCGCGGTGAATCCGTCGGATATGAGCGTGGCGCTGGCGGCGCTCGATGCCGTCGTGCGCGTGAGCGGTCCCAATGGCGAGCGGACCATTGCCTTCGCCGACTTCCACCGTCTTCCCGGCGACCGGCCCGACGTCGACACCACGTTGCAGCCCGGTGAACTGATCACCGCCGTCGATCTGCCGCCGCCGCTCTTCAGCACGCACTCCCACTATCTGAAAGTGCGTGACCGCGCCAGTTACGCATTCGCGCTGGTGTCGGTGGCCGCCGCGTTGCAGATGGACGGCGAGCGCGTGACGAGCGCGCGCATCGCGCTCGGCGGCGTCGCGCACAAACCGTGGCGCGCGAGCGTCGCCGAACAGATGCTCGCCGGTCAGCCGCTCTCGCAGGCGGCGTTGAAGAATGCCGCCGCCGCCGCGTTGAGCGACGCACGTCCGCGGCACGACAATCGTTTCAAGGTGCAGCTCGCGCAACGCGCGATCGTGCGTGCAGTCAACCAGGCCGCCGGCCACGCGGGAGGTGTCGCATGAATCTGATCGGTCAACCGGTCGACCGCGTCGACGGTCTGCTCAAAGTCACCGGCGAAGCACGCTATGCCGCCGAATTCCCCGAAGCGCGTCTCGCGCATGCGGTGCTGGTCACCAGCACGATTGCGAGCGGCACGATTGCGTCCATCGACGCGAGCCGCGCGCAGGCGCTGCCCGGCGTGCTGCTCGTGATGACGTACCAGAACGCGCCGCGCCTGCCGAACGGCGGACGGCCCGCGTTGGCGCCGCCGGCGGGCAGGCGGCTGTCGCTCCTGCAGGACAACCAGGTTCACTACAGCAACGAGCCGGTCGCGGTGGTGGTCGCCGACACGCTCGAACGCGCCGTCGATGCCGCGCGCCAGTTGCGCATCGTCTATCAGCAGAGCAGCGCCGCCGTCGACTTCGCGCTCGCCAAACCGAACGCGCATGCGCCGGACAAACCGCAAGGCCGGCAAACCGATACGCAACGCGGCAGCTTCGAAGACGGCATGCAAAGCGGCCCGGTCCATGTGAACGCGACCTACACCACGCCGATCGAGCATCACAATCCGATGGAGCCGCACGCGACGATGGCGCGTTGGGACGGTCCGCAACTCACGCTCTACGACTCGACGCAAGGCGTGAGCAGCGCGGCGCAGGCGGTGGCCAAAGTGTTCGGCATCGGGCCCGGCGACGTGCGCGTGATCTCGCCGTTCATCGGCGGCGGCTTTGGTTGCAAGGGCTCGTCGTGGTCGCATGTGTCGCTGTGCGCGATGGCCGCGAAGCAGACCGGGCGGCCGGTGCGCCTCGTGCTCGAACGGCCGCAGATGTTCGGCCCGGTCGGCGCGCGGCCGCGCACGGAACAGCGCTTCGCGATTGCCGCACGACACGACGGCACGCTGACGGCGATGCGTCACGACAGCATCTCCAACACGTCGACGATCGAAGACTGGACCGAGACCTGCTGCATGGTCACGCGGATGCTCTACGCGGTGCCCAATCAGGTGACCACGCATCGGATCGTGCCGCTCAATCTCGGCACGCCGACCTTCATGCGCGCACCGGGCGAAACCACCGGCTCGTTCGCACTCGAATCGGCGATGGACGAACTCGCGGCCGCATTGAAAATGGACCCGCTCGCGCTGCGTTTGAAGAACTACGCAGAGGCCGATCCCCAGGAGAACAAGCCGTGGTCGGGCAAGTCGTTGCGCGAGTGCTACCGGATCGGCGCGGAGAAATTCGGCTGGTCGAAGCGCAGCGCCGCGCCGCGTTCCATGCGCAACGGCGGCACGCTGATCGGCATGGGTATGGCGACCGCGACCTATCCGGCCAACCGCAGCGAAGCGGCAGCGATCGCGCGGATTCTGCCGGACGGCACCGCGATGGTCGCGTCGGGCACGCAGGATCTCGGCACCGGCACCTACACGGTGATGACCCAGGTGGCCGCCGACGCGCTCGGCTTCTCGCCGGAGAACATCCATTTCGCGCTTGGCGATTCGACGCTGCCGCGCGCGCCGGTGTCGGGCGGCTCGCAATCGGCGGCGAGCGTGTCGCCCGCGGTGCGCGAGGTGGCCAGCCAGGCGCGCAACCAGTTGATCGCGCTGGCGCTGGCCGACCCGGCGTCGCCGGTGCACGGCATCGCGCTCGACGACATCACCGTCGATAACGGCTGGGTGACGAGCCGCTCGCAGCCGGGCAAACGCGATCCGGCGGCGGCGATCATCGCGCGCGCGGGCGGCAAGCCGATCGAGGCGACCTCGACCGTCAAGCCCGGCGACGAGAAGCAGAAGTACTCGTTTCACTCGTTCGGCGCGGTGTTCGTCGAGGTGCATGTCGACGCCGACCTCGGGACGATCCGCGTGCCGCGCGTGGTCGGTGTGTACGACGTGGGGCGCGTGCTCAACGAGAAGACCGCGCGCAGCCAGTTGATGGGCGGCATCGTGTGGGGCGTCGGGGCGGCGCTGCAGGAAGAGAGTTCAGTCGATACGCGTTATGGGCGCTTCACGAATGCGAATCTCGCGGAGTATCACGTGCCGGTGAATGCGGATATCGGCGCACTCGACATCACGTTCATCGATCAGCCTGATCCATATATCAACTCGCTCGGCGTGCGCGGGATTGGGGAGATCGGGATTACGGGCGTGCCGGCGGCGATTGCAAACGCGGTGTATCACGCGACGGGGGTACGGGTGAGGGATTTGCCGGTGACGCTGGATAAGGTGATGGGGGTGGCGTGAGGTTTGGAGGGTGAGGTCGGGTCGCTGGGTGGTTGCGTCTGGTGGTTGCGTCTGGTGGTTGCACGCGTGGGCCGCCTGCGCCGATTGCGGGCGTCGGTCGCGTTCGCGAGGCGCACTCCCGTGGCGCGTGCCGAATGCACGCGCCGTCGCCTCGTCCACGATGACCGCCCGCGCCGCAGCACGCTGAGCCGCCAAGCGCCCCGCCGCTGAGATTCCCGCTTGCCTGCGACCCCGTTGCATCGCACAATCAGCCTCATTCTCTTCACCGGGGCCCAGTCCATGACCTATGCCTCGCTCGCCACTGGCGTGTTGCTCGCCGCCGGCTTCGGTTCGCGCTTCGATCCGGACGGTCTGCACAACAAGCTGCTCGCGCGGATGCCCGACGGCACGCCGGTCGCGCACGAATCCGCGCATCGGCTGCTGCAGGTCGTCACGCGCGTGCTGGCCGTCGTGCGGCCGGGGTCGGACGCCCTCGCGCGTTTGCTGAACGACGCCGGTTGCGATGTCGTGTTCGCGCCCGATGCGGAACGCGGCATGGGCGCGAGCCTCGCCGCCGGGATCGAGGCGAGCGATGACGCCGAAGGTTGGATCGTCGCGCTCGCTGACATGCCACGCATCGCTACCACGACGATCGAAGCCGTCGCGCGCGCGCTCGACGACGGCGTGTCGCTGGTCGCCCCGTTCTACCAGGGACAGCGCGGGCACCCGGTCGGCTTCGGCATCGAACATCGCGACGCACTGCTCGCGCTCGACGGCGACACCGGCGCGAGGTCGTTGCTGATGTCCCAGCGCGTGACGAAGGTCGATGTCGACGACCCGGGGATTCTGCGCGACGTCGATACGCCGGAGGATTTGCGCAACGTCTAGCGCGGAGCGACGAAGGCGTGGCGCGTATGGAGCGCTTGCGGCGCGGGACTTGATCCTCGTGGGCGTTTAGGCGCATACTGTATATCCATACAGTATTTTTTTATCCGGTGGCGGACGCTTTTCACGGCGGGCGCCCACCGCGCGTCCGCATGAAACGCATTCCGATCGAACCGACTTTTGCCGCATGGCGCCGCGCCGCGCGAGCACTTCTGCGTCAAGGCATCGAGCCGGGGCTGGTCGAGTGGGTCGAAGTTGAACGGGACGAGGCGGAAGACAGGGCGGTGGTGGCTGAGCGGGATGCGCGGCTGAAGGATGTGGTGGGTTCAGCGGGCGCAGTAGCCTCAGCAGGCTCAGCAGCCAGCACAGCCACCGGTGCATCAAACCACCCATCATCCACCGCCCCATCCACCCCCGCCATCCCCCGCGAACTCCTCGGCCAGTTGCAAACCGCGGCCTGCTATCGCGCGGCGGATCGCTGGGCACTGCTCTATCGCATCCTGTGGCGGTGGACCCACGGTGAGCGCGACGTCATCGAGTTGCACGACCCCGACGGCGCGCAACTCAATCAACGCGTCCAGTCGATCGAACACGAAACCGCCGATCTGCTGGACTTCACGCTGTTCAGACGCCGCGATCCTTCGATAGGCCTGCCGGAATTCGTCGGCTGGTACGAGCCGCGGCACGATCTGCTGGAGCGTGCCGCCGAGAAGTTCGCCAAACCGATGGGCGATTCCACATGGATGCTGGCCACGCCGCACGGCGCGGCATTCTGGAACGGCATGCTGTTGCGTATCGACCAGACCGCTGCAAAGCAAACCGCGGCGCAAAGAGAGCAGGCCACACCGGCTTTGCCACCGGACGCGATGACCGGCGAAGCCATCACCAGCGAGCCCACCGAAGCGCTTTGGCTCGCCTACTACGCCAGCGTCTTCAACGCGCGCCCGACGCCCATGCCGTTGCGCTACTGGCGCACGCCGCCCGCCGGTCCGCCGCTGCCCGCGCAACTCGCTCGCGAGCGCAGTCGTGCCGGCGCGCAAGACGCCGTCATCACCGTGCCGGAGACGGCGCCGGTCGAAGACTCGGCGCTCACGCCGCCATTGCACGAGCCGACGGGCCCGTTGGCCACCTGCCGGCGCTGCGCGCTATGGCGCAATGCGAAGCAGGCCGTGGCGGGCGTGGGGTCGGCCGACGCGACGATCATGGCCGTCGGCGAGCAGCCGGGCGAATACGAGAATCAGCACGGCGAGCCCTTCACCGGACCCGCCGGCCAACTGCTGGACGCCGTGCTCGCGCGCGCCGGCCTCGAACGCGCGACGCTGTACCTGACCTATGCCGTCAAACACTACAAGTGGGAAACGTTCGATCAGCAGCGCGTCCATCGCATGCCCGAGCGGCGCGAAGTCGAAGCTTGCGAACATTGGCTGCAGCAGGAACTGACGCGCGTCGAGCCTCGCGCGATCGTCACGCTGGGCGCGACCGCGCTGAAGGCGTTAACCGGCGCGCACGTCAACCTGTCCGAATATCTTGGGCAAACCATCGCCCATCGCGGACGCCTGATCGTGCCGACGTGGCATCCGTCGTATGCGCTGAGAACGGCGGACGCGCGGTTGCGCGAGGACATCGTCGAAGGCATCGTGACGGCGTTCAGTCGCGCAGCGGCGCTGGCGGCGCAGGGCGGTTGATCTTTCAGAACCGCGTGCACCAGGCCACAACAGGAGACTGCCCGCTGCAAGCGTCGATCATGCGAATGAAGTGCATGTGGGGAGGACGGTGCAGGAACCGCCGATATGCCGAAGCGAACAGGCCGCCGCAGGAACGCGCGACGTCGGCCCCTGGCACACACGAGCACCGCGCGTGGCCTACGCCGACGCGAACCACGTCGCGCCCGCCGACCGCAATATCGCCTAACCCACCAAACGGTGAGCCTATCAGTAGCCCGCCGCCCCAACCGGTGAGCCTCTACGGGAACCCTTCCGGAGCTGCCGCGAGGCACACCGGCCCCCACCGCCAGGCACACCGTTTGCGTTCCCACAACCGCCGCGCAAGCCGCGTCGATTCCGCCTAAGCTGATGTCACGCCGCGTTTTCCCGCGCGGCCCCGGCTCGACAGTCCGGCTCGCGCATCACTCCCGGCCTGTGCGCCTCAACCCCACACGTCCCATGAGCGAAACCAGCCCACGCCTTTTCATCGTCTCGCCCCACTTCGACGATGCCGTCTTCAGTTGCGGCGCATTGCTCGCCGCGCACCCCGACGCCGCGGTCTGCACAGTGTTCGCCGCGCCGCCCGAGCATCAGATGCACACCGAATGGGATCAAAAATCGGGCTTCGCGAGCGCTCATGAAGCGATCCACGAGCGCACGCTGGAGGACAACCGCGCGCTCGAGGTACTCGACGCTATTCCGCTGCGGATGCCGTTTCGCGACAGCCAGTACGCCGACTCGCCGTCGATCGGCAAAATGGCGGCGATGCTCGAGGAAACGATTTATCGCAGCACCGCGAACACGCTGCTGATGCCGCTCGGCCTGTTTCACGACGATCACGTGCGGGTCTTCGAAGCCTGCTGCGAAATCCTGCCGAGGCTGTCGCATCTGGTCTGGTTCGGCTACGAGGAAGCGATTCACCGGCGCACGCCCGGCGTCGTGCAGGCGCGGCTCGCCGATCTCGCGCAGCGCGGCATCGTGGCGACGCCGGCGCATCCGAGCGCCGCGCATACGATCGATGTGCAGCGCCGCGCGCAACTCAAACGCGAGGCGGTCAATGCGTACGCCAGCCAGTTGCGCGCATTCGGCGCGGGCAATTACGAGGACGTCTTCGCGACCGAGCGTTACTGGCAGCTCAGCGTGGGCCGTCGCGCGAAAAAGTGACCGGCGAGGCGCGCGGGAAACGCCTACGCTTGAAAGAGGATTACCGGCATCGGTCCGAGCGTCAGCGTCCGAAGCGCCCGAACCGCATGCTTTCAACTACAGGGTGATGTGATGAGCTACGACATGCATACCAGTCCGATTCCCGACCCCAACGCCGATCCGAACCGCGACCCGGAAGCCGACCCGCTGGTGCCGCCATCGCCGGGGCATCACGTCGAGGAGCCGCAGCGGCCCGATGGACCGCCGGACAAAGACCCGGTTTGACCCGACCGTAGCCGCATCGCGCCGCACGCTGCGAAAGCCCGCGGCGCGGCGCGATGCGGCGCCTGAATCAACGCGTCAGTTCGGTGAAGCCCTGCAGCAGGCGGTCGATATCGGCGGCGTGAATATTGCCCATCGTCGAGATGCGGAAGAGTTCGGCCGACAAGCCGCCTTGCCCCGCATAGATGACGAAGCCGCGCGCCTTCAGCGCGTCGTGCAGTTGCGGGTACGCGATGCCATCAGGCAGCCGGTACGCGCGCAACACCACCGATGACTCCTGCGGCGCCAGCACGCTGCCGATGCCCCGCTCCGCGAGTCCCGCGCGCGCCTGTTCAGCTAGCGCGGCATAACGCGCGTGACGGGCGCGCCAACCGCCTTCGTCCGCGAGTTCGCGCAGCGCTTCGACGAGCGCGTAGTACGCATGCACCGACGGCGTGAACGGCGTGTTGCGCTGATCCTGCAAACGCGCGAGGCGTCCGAGATCGAGGTAGTACGTGCGGCTCGCCGCCTGCGCGAGCGCCGCGCGCCGCACCAGCACGAACGACGCACCCGGCACGCCATGCAGACACTTGTTGGCGGTGGCCGCGACCGCGTCGAGGCTGGTATTGGCGAAGTCGATCGGCTCGGCGCCGAAGCTGCTCACGCCGTCCACCAGCAAGCGCAAACCGCGCGCGCGGCACAGCGCACCGAGCGACGCGAGGTCGTTCAAACGGCCGGTGGTCGTTTCGTGATGAATCACCGCGACATGCGTGAACGCTTGGTCCGCGTCGAGACGTGCGGCGATCTGCGCGAGATCCGGCGCGTGCATCCAGTCGTGCTTCAGCGACTCATGCGCGATGCCGTACTGCGTGGCGATCTGCGAAATGCGCTCGCCGTACACGCCGTTCTCGATCACCAGCAGCTTGCCGTTTTGCGGCACCAGCGCGGCGGTCATGCTTTCGACCGCGGCCGTGCCCGAGCCGGTCATCAGCACTGCCTGCCATTCGTTTTTGTCGAGGCCGTACAGATCGACGAGTCGCGTACGGGCTTCTTCCTGCAAGTCGAAAAACTCGCTTTCGCGATGGCACAGATCGGTCTGCAACAGGCTGTTGCGGACGCGTTCGGTGAGCGTCACCGGGCCTGGGTTGAGCAGCAGCATGAGCGCTCCTTTTCTTTGCTTCAAGCGGCGCCGATGTGGCGCATCAGGCGCGTCTTCACATCGGGCGGCGTAATGGTGGGACGCGGCAGGCCATCCGGCGTGCCACGGCGAATCGCGAGGCGCACGAAGCGCGGACCGTCGAGCAGCGGCGCGTCGAACAACTGATCGAGCACGGCCGGGTCGTCGCTTTCCACGGCCGACGCATAACCGCACGCCGCCGCGACCCCCGCGAACGAGACCTGCGACGACACCGTCGCCTGACCGCCGGTCGAGTCGTGCGCGCCGTTGTCGAGCAGCACGTGCGTGAGGTTCGACGGACCGTATGCGCCGAGCGTCGCGAACGCGCCCATGCGCATCAGCGCGGCGCCGTCGCCGTCGAGCGCGACCACGTGCAGATCGGGACGCGCAAGCGCGAGGCCGAGCGCGAACGGCGTCACGCAGCCCATCGAGCCAACCATGTACAACTGATTGGGCCGGTCGTCGATCGCGTAGAGTTCGCGTCCGCAAAAACCGGTCGATGCAAGCACCACCGTCGATTCGAGCGGCGTGTGCGCGATCACTTTCTTCAACGCGTCGTGACGCGAAGCCAGCTCGCTCGCCACGCCGCCCTCGAACTGTGAGCGCGGCGCAACCGGCGCTCGGCGCGCACTCGCGCCGCCGTCCTTCAACTCGTACGGCGCCACGCTGCCCTTCTGCATCACGAGCGCATACGGGCGGCCGGTTTCATCCATATGCGCAATCGCGCGATCCAGCGCCGGACCGATCGCGTCGACCTCGGTCGGGAAGGTCTCCCAGGGAATCTCCATCGTGTCGAGCATCGCGGGCGTGACGGGGCCCATCAGCGCATGCTGCGGTTCGTCGGCGACACCGGGCTGGCCGCGCCACGTGACGATCAGCAATTGCGGCAGACGGAAGGTCCACGTGAGCGAAGTCAATGGGCTCACGGCATTGCCGAGCCCCGAGTTCTGCATCATCGTGATGCCGCGCCGGCCGTTCTGCGCGCCGAGCGTGACGCCCGCGATCAACGCAACCGCGTCGCCCTCGTTGGCCGCCGACACGTAATGCAACGACTCGTCCTGCAGCACGTAGTTGATGAACGGCGTCAGATACGAACACGGCACTCCCGCGTACCAGTCGAAGCCGCGTTCGCGCGCCGCTTCGACAAACTGTGCGGCTTCGATCATTGTGCGACTCCGTTCCCGGCGTCCTTCGCATTGCTCGCCGGATTGCCGACCGCCGTCGCGAATGGCGCTTGCGCGTGCGCGAAGTCGCCGGCGCGACGGAAGTCGTCGAGGTCGTTCACGCCGCGCCAGTGACCGTGCACGTATTGCACCTCGATCGATTCACCCGCTTCGATCAGCGCGTTCAGCAGCGCGGGCATGTCGAGCGACGCGAAATCGGCGCGCGCCTGCAACTGGCTCATCACCGCTTGCAGACGCTCGCGGCCCGCGTCGCGCACGTTCAGCAGACCGACCCAGCGGCCATGCGGTGCTTGCGCGGCAATCTCCGCCGACGCGTTCTGCCCGCTCGACACATGGCGCAGCACGACCTTGTTGCCGAACAAACCACGATCGTCGGCGGCCGAGCACCACGCGAAATCGCGCACGCTGGCGTTCTCCGTATCGGTCAGCGACGAATCGACCACCACGCTGAGCGCCGCTTCGCTTTCCACCAGATCGCGCAGGATGTAGCTGCGGAACAGCAGGTCGCCGTAGGAGATCACGGTGTCGCCGCTCAACTTGTCTGGCGCGACCCGGCCGAGCGCGCACGCGAGCGACGCGAGTTCGCCGGTTTGCGCATGCTGTTCGTTGACCACCAGCTTGATGCCCGCCGTTTCGATCGCATCGGCGCGATAACCGCCGACCACCGTGATGTCGTTGACGCCCTGCTTCTTGAACGCGTCGACGAGCCAGCGCAACAGAGGCTTGCCCGCGATCGGCAGCATCACTTTCGGGCGGTCTTCGGTGACGGCTTCGAGGCCCTTGCCACGGCTCGCGGCGAGCACGACGGCGGCGCCGGCCGCGCGGCCGCTCGACAGGTAGCGGTCTTCGGCTTCCGAGTATTCGTCGGCGTCCTGCAGGCGGAATATTTCGTTGACGGCCGCAATGCTGTCTTCGACGTTGACGAGCGTCTGGCTCGAATGAATTTCCTTCGCGACGGCCTGCATCGCCGAAGTCGCCGAGCGGATCAGATGGTTCGCCCAGATCACGGTACTGATGCCCGCTTCACGGAACACCTCGGTCGGCGTGCTGTAGTACTTGGTCGGCACGATCACGAGCGGACCGCGGCCGGCCCATTCGCGCGCGAACTCGAGAATTTCATCGGGGCGCGACAGCTTGCTGTGAATCAGGATCGCGTCCGCGCCGGCTTGCCGATACGCTTCCGCGCGGCGCAGCGCCTCGTCCATGCCCCAGCCCGCGATCAGCGCTTCGACGCGCGCGACGATCGAGAAATTTTCGTCGGACTGCGAGTCCTTGCCGGCTTTGATCTTGCCGCAGAACTCGTCCATGTCGGCGAGCGGCTGCGCTTCGCCGTTGATGAAGCTGTTGGTCTTCGGGAACTGCTTGTCTTCGATACACACGCCGGCGATGCCGCGTTGTTCGAGCTTGCGCACGAGCCGGCGCACGTTGTTGAAGTTGCCGTAGCCGGTGTCGCCGTCGAGCAGGATCGGCAGATCGCTCGCATCGGCCATGAATTCGAGCGTATCGACGACCTGCGTCCAGCTTGCTTCGTTGTTGTCGCGCACGCCGAATTGCGCGGAAATCGCGAGGCCCGAGCCCCAGATCGCCTTGAAGCCGGCTTCACGGACGATTCGCGCGGACAGGCCGTTATGGGCCTCCATCATGAATTCGAGTTCGTTGCTGAGGAGCATCTGGCGCAGACGTGCGCTGCGGGATACGGAGACGAAGGCAGGTTCGCGGGCGTTCATTTTCTACTCCTGATAGCGGGCTTATTGGTGCTCTTTTTTGCCCGGCTGGCGACTGGAAAATGGCGACTATAGCGGAATTTTTATTTATTTGTCCTTTTGAAGATGCGGATTTTCCGCTGTTGCGCTTAAGTGGAAAAATGTGTCGTTTTTTGCATTTCCGACGCTGCCGCCACGCGCTTGGATTTGCTTGGCGTTTTGTGGAGGTTTGACGCACCGGCATGCTGGGTATGGGGTTGGCGTCCGGTCAACTCTTTTTACCGCGTGAAAAACAATAGCGGCCCATCTTTTTATATTGAATTTATTGGCAGGCGCCAATTAGCTCCAACCGCCTTAATCTGCTTGCCGGCCGCATTAACCAGGTCAAAAAATATAATCAAACCGGCAATAGACACCGGAATTAAAGCCGTCGCCGACCGGCATTGAAAACTCCGCCCCAAAAAAACAAACAGCTGATCAATCAGACGAATAACAACGTAACACAACGGGTTTCCCCTGCCTGCGCAGCAAACGCCATTGCGCCGTAAACCCATTAGCGACAAGCCAGAACGCCACAAGCGAACTCAACTCCGACTGACCCTTTTGCAAAAGCCGTTCTCATTGCTATGACACTGAACGAAAAACTGGCCTCGATGATCGCCGTGCTGTGGATCGGCCTGATCCTGATCGGCGGCTTCGGCGCGTGGCAAAACCGCGCGTCGATGATCTCGGACCGCCGCGATCAACTGACCGCGCTGATCGACCAGGGCAACCACATCGTCGCCCATTACTACGCGTTGGCCCAGCAACGCACGCTGTCCGAAAGCGACGCAAAAAAGCAGGCGCTCGCGATGCTGGCGGCGATGCGCTACGGCAAGGACGGCTACATCTCCGTCAACGATTCGCAGCCGGTCATGCTGATGCACCCGTTCAAGCAGGAACTGGTCGGCAAGAATCTCGCGCAGTTCGCCGACCCGGCGGGCAACCATCTGTTCGTCGCGATCGTCAACGCGGGCAATCACGACGGCGGCGGCTTTGTCGACTATCTATGGGCCAAGCCCGGCAGCGACGCGCCGGTCGCGAAGACCAGCTACTCGACGCACTTCACGCCGTGGGACTGGTATCTCGTCACCGGCATGTACATGGACGACGTGCAGAGCGCGTTCTACGCGAACCTGCTGCGCTGGCTCGCGATCACGGTGACGCTCGGCGCCATCGCCACGGCCGTCATGCTGCTGGTGTTGCGCAGCATCCGCCGCTCGCTCGGCGGCGATCTCGAAGTGGCCGTCGAACACGCGCAGTTGATGGCGCAAGGCAATCTCGCCACGCGCGTGCCGGTCGGCACGCAGGACAGCGGCAGTCTGCTGCATGCGTTGCAGACGATGCAGGCGGGTCTCGTCGAAACGGTGTCGCGCGTGCGTCTGGGCACCGAGAACATCAACATCGGCGCGACCGAAATCGCCGCCGGCAATACGGACCTCTCGCAGCGCACCGAGGAACAGGCCGCGGCGCTCGTCGAAACGGCGTCGAACATGGACCAGATGACGGTCAACGTGAAGCAGAACGCGGACAGCGCGATGCAGGCCGCGCAACTCGCCGGCCAGGCGGCCGACGTGGCGACACGCGGCAGCCGCGTGGTCGACGACGTGGTGCGTACGATGGGCGAGATCACCGCCAGCTCGCGGCAGATCGGCGACATCATCGGCGTGATCGACGGTATCGCGTTCCAGACGAATATCCTCGCGCTCAACGCGGCCGTCGAAGCGGCGCGCGCGGGCGAACAGGGACGCGGCTTCGCGGTGGTCGCCGCCGAAGTGCGCAGCCTTGCACAGCGCTCGGCGACTGCGGCCAAGGAGATCAAGGCGCTGATCGAAACCTCGACGAATACGGTCGAAACCGGCGCGTCGCAGGTCGCCAACGCGGGCTCGACAATGGGCGAGATCGTGCAGTCGGTGCGTCGCGTGAATGAGATTCTCGAGGAGATCAGCAATGCGTCGCGCGAGCAAAGCGCGGGCATCGAACAGGTGAATCGCGCGGTCGGCGAAATGGATCAGGTCACGCAGCAGAACGCGGCGCTGGTCGAGCAGGCAGCGGCTGCGGCGCATTCGCTGAAGGACCAGGTGGGCGTGCTGCGTGAGGCGATTTCGAGCTTCGCGTTGCCGGGTTGAGGGTTGGCTTCGACGTTGGCGTTGCGTTCGTGTTCGCGTCAGCAGCTCGCCTGTAGTCTCGCGCCGTGCCGGTCGCACGCATGTAGCGAGGCACGATCAGAAGCACAAAAAAGAAGGCGCTCGACAGGCGGAGAGCGCCTCTTTAACACGCCGCGTCGGAGTCGACGCATCAATCGAACGAACCAGCCGCGCGGATTTTGCAAGTCCGCGCGGTTTTTTTATGCGCGTGCGCGCCGCCGCGCTCATCTCTTTGAGTCGCGCTCCGCGTCCTTTCGTTCAACAAACGCTTACCCGCGCAAAAGCGCAACCAGCTTAAGCCGAATTTGGCATCGCCGAATTCGGCTTAAGCCGTTTTCAGGCTAACAGCGCGCTTACGATAATCGCCGTTTTGCAACACGCGCCCTGCGGTGGCCTTCGTCGACGAAGCCGCTCGCGAGCGCCGCTTCGTCGAGGCTCGCCGTCATGCTGCTGCACTCCCTCTACCTGCTCGCCATCGTCGCCGAAGCCATGTCCGGCGCGCTGATGGGCATGCGTCGCGGCATGGACCGCTTCGGACTGTGCCTCGTCGGCACGGTCACGGCACTCGGTGGTGGCACCGTGCGCGACGTGCTGCTCGGCCACTATCCACTTGCATGGATCTCGCATCCAGATTACGTTTTCATTACAATCGAAGCGGCAGCAGTCGCGGCGGCCGGCGCGAAGTGGTTGCGCAACTGGCAGCGGCTGTTCGTCACGGTCGACGCGCTCGGCCTGATCGCCTTCACGGTGATCGGCTGCGACGTGGCCGCCGCGCTTAACGTGAGCCCCGCGATCGTCGTACTGGCCGGCGCGATCACCGGTGTGTGCGGCGGCATGTTGCGCGACCTGCTGTGCAACCAGATGCCGCTGGTGTTGTGCAAGGAGCTGTATGCCAGCATCGCGCTCGGCGCCGGCGCGCTGTACGTGGCGCTGCAGGCGTGGGGCATCGCGGCGGGACCGGCGTCGGTGGTGGTGCTGGTCGTCGGCTTCGCGGTGCGCATGCTGGCCGTGCGCTTCCATTGGCAGTTGAAGGTGTTGTCCGCCGCCGATTCGGGCGGCGCAAGTTAATCGAGTTCATTACCTGCATGCAATGATCCAGAAGAAAAAAACGCAGTCGCACGATCCCTACACGCCCGCCGCGAAGAACCCGTTGCTGGCCGCGCGCCTGCCGGCGTGGCGTTCGAAGTTCATCGTCCTGCTGGTATTCGGCGCGTTCGCCACGCTGGCGGGCCGTGCGTTCTGGGTGCAGGTGGTGAACCAGGACTTTTACGTCGATCAGGGGCAAAAGCGCTATCAGCGCACCATCGAACTCGACGCGACGCGCGGGCGCATCGTCGATCGCAATGGCTCGATGCTCGCCGTCAGTCTCGCGACCTACGAAATCTGGGCCAATCCAAGGCAGATCGAGGAAGCCGGCGTCGCGCCGCTGTCGAAGCTGCTCGACCTGCCGCTCGCGGAATTGCGCCGCCGTCTGAACGGCGACAAGAGCTTCGTGCTGCTCAAACGCCAGGTGGATGCCGACACGGCCGCGAAGCTCTCGAAGCTCGGCCTCGCCGGCGTCACGCAGATCGCCGATTCGAAACGCTTCTATCCCGAAGGCGAATCGGCGGCGCACGTGGTGGGCTTCACGGATATCGAGGACAACGGCCAGGAAGGCGTCGAGCTGGCCGCCAACGAGCGCTTGCTCGGCGTGCCCGGCCAGCGTGAAGTGATCCGCGACCGGCTCGGCCGCGTGGTGTCCGAGACGCGGCCGCTGGTGCCCGCGCGCAACGGCGACACCATCCATTTGACGATCGACCGGCGCATCCAGCAACTCGCGTATGGCCAACTGAAGGCAGCGATCGCGAAACATCACGCCGAAGCCGGCAGCGTGGTCGTGCTCGATGCGCGCAACGGCGAGATTCTCGCGCTCGCCAATTATCCGAGCTTCGATCCGAACGACCGCGCGCGTCTGACCGGCAAGCAACTGCGCAATCGCGCGGTGGTCGATACGTTCGAACCGGGTTCGACGATCAAGCCGGTGGTCGTCGCGCTGTCGATCGACGAGGGCAAGGTGCGGCCGCAAAGCGTGATCGATACCGCGCCCGGCTGGTACAAGATCGGTCCGGCCGTGATTCACGACACGTCCAATCACGGCATGATGACGGTCTCCGAAGCGGTGCAGAAGTCGAGCAATATCGCGCTCGCCAAGCTCGCGCTGAATCTGCCGGCCGAAACGATCTGGACCAAGTACCAGCAATACGGGCTCGGACTGCGGCCCGAGCTGACCTTTCCGGGCGTCGCATCCGGCAAGGTGCGTCCGTTCAAACGCTGGCGCCCGATCGAACAGGCGACCATGGCGTACGGTTACGGGCTCTCCGCGTCGCTGCTGCAAATCGCGCAGGTCTACACCGCGTATGCGGGCGACGGCACGATGCAACGCGTGAGTCTGCTGCGCAATGGGGCGAGCGCCGCCGCGCCGTCCGCGGACCCCGACCTCGCGGTGACCAAACCGGCGACCGCCCGCGCAATCCGTTCGATGCTGGAAATGGCGACCGGCGTCGGCGGCACTGGACGCGCGGCGACGGTGGCCGGCTACCGGATCGGCGGCAAGACCGGCACGGCGCGAAAACAGGTCGGCGCGACGTACGCGAAGAACCGCTACCGGGCGCTTTTCGTCGGGATGGCGCCGATGAGCGACCCCAGGCTGATCGTCGCGGTGATGATCGACGATCCGGCCGGCAAGGCGTTTTATGGCGGGACGGTGGCGGGGCCGGTGTTCAGCGAGGTGACCGGCGGCGCCTTGCAATTGCTCGGCGTGCCGCCGGATGCGGCTGAAGCGCCCGAAGTTTGATGCCCTTGGCGCATCACGCATGTTCTGAGCATCGACGCTCTGCGTTGCCGGTTAAGCGCTCGCGTAACCGGCAACGCGAAAAGCTTGACATGAGCTGTGAGGGCTTTTTTTCACCGCTTTTTTTATCGCCGCACGCGGGTCTCGCGTGGTGATCTCGATGCGCAGCGTACGGTATTGATCGCTGCGCCTTGACGGTCAATCAATCAGCGGAAAATCCCGTTGGCCGACCGGCAGCACTCCATGCTCCGCGTGATCGCCACCGGTCTTCACCAACGCCTCGATGCGATTGCGGCCATTGCGCTTGGCCTGGTACATCGCACGATCGGCCTCCTCCAACATCGCGCGGCCGAACGAAACGGCGTCGCTCGCCGTACCGCCGACCCTGCTTGCCGCGACGCCGATCGACACGGTCAACGCGATGCGCTGACCGTGATCGTCCTGCAAATCCAGCCGCTCGACCGCGAGCCGCACGCGCTCGGCGACGGTGAGCGCATCGGCCCGGTCGCCTTGCAGCAGCGCGGCAAACTCTTCGCCGCCATAACGCGCGACGGTGTCGCCCAGCCGCACCTGCTGACGCACACACGCCGCCACCGCCGCCAACGCGCGGTCGCCGGTTTGATGACCGTACGTGTCGTTGATACGTTTGAAACTGTCGATATCGATGAAGAGGCACGCCACCGGCACGCGATAGCGGACCGCGCGCATCAGTTCCTCGCGCAGCCGCTCGTCGAAATAACGGCGATTGGCGAGGCCGGTCAGCGAGTCGGTCATGCCGAGTTGCTTGAGCCGCTCGCGATGCGCGACGTTGTCAAGACTCGCGGTCACGATGCTCGCGAAGCGCTCCAGGATATCCGTGGCCATGCCGTCGCCGAAACGCGCGGGGTCGTCGCTGCCAAGGCATAGACAGCCGCTGACGGTATCGCCCGCGGCGAGCGGCAGCAGGATCGCGCTCGCTGGCGGTTGCGCGGCGCCGAAGAAGGCGCGCCGCGCGAAGTCGTCCAGTTCGCACGGCTTGCCCAGCCAGGGCAGGCCGTCGTCGCACAGACCTTGCGCGGCGAGCCCGCCCTCACGCGACGTCTTCAGACCCGGATGATCGAGCGCGCGCAACGCGACCGGCTCGAGCAGTTCGAGCAGCATCGGCGCGCGATCGTCGAGCCAAAGCGTCACGCTCGCCAGCGAGAACTCCTGCGGCAGATGACGGAACAAAGTGTCGAGAAACGACGCGAAATCCTGCGCGCCGATCAAACGCAACTCAACGTTCTGGAAGCGGCGCAACGTGCGCTCGTTGTGTTGCACGGTGTCGACTAGCGAGCGAAGCCGGTCGGAGAGCGGCGTTTGGGCGAGATTCGTCACGTTATAGGATGCGAGCGCGAAGGCGAAGCGGGGTTGGCGGCCCCAACCGCTCTAATAACGGCCGATCCGGCGAGGTCTTGAGGGCGGGATCACGGCGCGGGCCTGCTCGCCTCTTAAGTTTCGCTTAATTCTTCCCTGCAACTATGGCGCCCACCATCCCCTGTTGAGCCGCCAGTTTATCGGCGGCCTTTTTTTAAGGGTGTCGACGACGCGCCAAAAACGGGCTGCCCGCCCGCGAAGAAGGAAGGAGTCAAATCATGGTTGAAAAGACAGTATTCGAGCACTTGCGCGCCATGCCCGGCAACGATTGGGTCAGCCAGATCCACAGTTGCAAAGTCTCCGACCCGCTGCAGCCGCCTTGGGGACGTTCGTATCGACTTGTCGAATGGACCATGAAGCACACGCCCGAATCGAGCCGCGCCGTCGTGCCCGCCGAGAGCACACCGCTCGAAATCGCTCAGGCCGTCGTCTCACACGTTCCCGGCCGCCGCTTCTGCCAGCAAGGCAACGAATAACCCGCCGCGCTTCGTTCATTCATCACGCAGGCCGCGCGGCGCGCTGCGATTCGCCGTACTCCAACGCGTCATCCAGCCGGTCGTTGCCCCAGAACATTTCTTCGCCGACGAAAAACGTCGGCGCGCCAAAGATCCCTTTAGCCGCGGCCGCCGCGGTCTGTTCACGCAGACGCAGTTTGTTGGCGTCGCTTTGCGCGTCGGCGATGATCTGCCGAGCCGGCAAGCCGAGTTCATCGAGCGCTTCGCTCACCACTTCGATCGAACCGATGTCACGATCGTCGGCGAAATTCAGTTGCATGA
Organism: Paraburkholderia ginsengisoli NBRC 100965; assembly: GCF_000739735.1. Taxonomy (GTDB): domain Bacteria; phylum Pseudomonadota; class Gammaproteobacteria; order Burkholderiales; family Burkholderiaceae; genus Paraburkholderia; species Paraburkholderia ginsengisoli. The sequence continues at coordinate 56,266 of NZ_BBJF01000024.1, forward strand.
TCTTGCGACAGTAGGCGGCGATCCATGGGCGATCCGCGCCTAGCAACGCCACGCGCATTGCCAGCAGCGCCGCACGCGGAAAGGTGGTTGGACGCGTCAGCGCAATGCCGTATTTGCGGCATTGCCGTTCCATGTCCTTCCATACGTACGCGCCCTTCTCCTTCTGCAGCACGAATGGCGAGTTGTCAAAACCGAGGTCGCGAAACACGGGGCCCAGCAAGAACGGACGCCAACCGATCCGCACGCCGTGCGCCGCTGCCAGAGCTTCGATGCGCATGACGCTGAGGTAGCTGTAGTTACTGCCGAAGTCGAACCAGAACTCGATCTTCGGTGTGAACGAACTTGCCGGAGAAGACGCGGCGTCATTCATGCTTGCCTCCTGAATCGTGCGCGGTCAACGCGCACTGTCGATGTATGGTGACTTGCAATGCTTAACAGTCGCGTGCAACGGTTCTCCCTATGATGGACCGTCCCTACACGTCACGCTTCAAGGTCCGCCATGAACTATCCATACGACCTGCTCACCGCTGCCTGTCTGTTCATCATCACCGTTTCGTCGTCCATTCTGCTCACGTTGTCCTGGCCTCACTGAAACCGCTCGCACAGCCGGCGAAAAAACCCGGCCCGCGCACACAAGGCGGCTGCATGAAAAAGACGAGCTATACTGTACATATATACAGTATTTTTCGTCAGAGCAATGCGCCTTCCCCCTTTCGAACCTCCCACGCTGGCCGAGTTGCGCTACTGGTGGCGCACGCGCGACGAACAGGCCGTTCAGCGGCTCATCCTCGAAATCCAGCGGCAGCGACTCACGCTGCTGGAATTGCGTAACCTGATCGATAGCGGCGTCCAGCAGGCGCGCGCTGCGGACCGCGCACTGGTCGAGCGCGGCGAACCGTTGATGACGCTACGCATCAGGATCGCGCAGGAAGTGCTGCGCGTCGGGGACATCGACGATACGCGGCAAATGAGCCGCGCCGAACGGGACAGGCTCGCCGTACGCACGCAAAGCCAGATGGAGTACGCCCGCGAAGGGCGTCTGAAACGGCAGCGCCGTAACATCTAGCTGGAATGCGGCCGCGCTGCGTACTCGACGGAGCGCGGTCGCGCGAATCTCAGCGCGTTTGCGCCGCCACGCGCAAGCCAAGCGAAATGAACAGCACGCCAATGATCTTGTTCTGCCAACGCGCCAGCCACGTCAAACGCTTGACCAATTTGCCCAGCGGCCGGATGGTCAACACGATCAGCGTCGTATAAAGCGCGCTCATGGCGACGAAGATCAGCCCGAGCGTGGTGAACTGCATAAACGTGGAGCCGTGCTCGGGCCGCACAAACTGCGGCAGGAACGCGAGAAAGAACAGCGCGGTCTTGGGATTCAAAACTTCGGCGGGAATCGCCTGAAAGAACGCTTTCGACGCCGATACCGGTGCGACCGTCGGCAGATGCGCGCTCGCCTGCTTTTCGCGCAACGCGCGAACGCCCAGATAGACGAGATAGGCTGCGCCGACGAACTTCACCGCGTTGAACGCGAGCGCGGAAGTCATCAACAACGCCGAGAGGCCGACCGCTGCGCCCAGTGTGTGAATGAAATCGCCGACCGCGATACCGAGGCCGGTGAGAATGCCGGCCTTGCGCCCGCCATGCACGGTGCGCGTCAAAACCAGCAGCACCGCCGGACCCGGAATCAGGAAAAGCCCGAGTACGACGGCAACGAAAGTCCCCAACGTGGATAGGTCAAGCATTTCGTCTCCTTGTTGGCCAGAGTGGGCGCTTTAGCTGTCGGCCAGAGTTCGCGCTTTAGCGCATTACTCTGATCCCATGCAAAGCCACTTGGCCAGTCTCATGCAAAGCTGTCGACGCGCTGGATTCAGCGGACTGACGCGCGTTTAGCTGGCAATTGTAAACGAACACCGGGACTTCGATGTGCGTGCGGCGTGGACGCTGATGCCGTGACATGACACGACATGACGCAACATGACCCGCCGTAACGTTTCGTCACCTGGCGCGGGACGGCGACCCAGGACGGGTTCTGCAAAAAGCGCGAAAACAAAAAAGCACACGCGTACGCGAAGCGTCGGCGATCCGTTACCATGCGAGCACAGAGGCGCGCCCGGCGCGTATATTTTGTCCACTGAAGTCTTCGCCTTGCCCACCTATACCTTGCCCGCGCCGTTGAGCGCGGAACTCGAGATTCGCAAGAGCCGATTCATCGCCTACGCGATACCGGTCGCCGACCGCGACGCCGCGATGGCCGAGCTGCGTCGTCTGCGTGACGAACATCCTGCCGCCACGCACGTGTGCTGGGCGCTGCTGGCCGGCGGCCAGTCCGGCATGTCCGACGATGGCGAACCGTCCGGCACAGCGGGAAGGCCGATTCTCGAAGTGCTGCGGCATCACGATCTGGACGGCGTGCTGGCCGCCGTCGTGCGCTACTACGGCGGCGTGAAGCTCGGCGCCGGCGGTCTCGTGCGCGCGTACACCGATGCAATCGCTTCCGCGTTGCTGGATGCGCCTCGAATCGAGAGGATTGCTCAGGTTTCGCTGATCGTCGAAGTGAGCTATGCCGACGAGGCCAAGGTGCGCAGATGGATCGACGCCGAAGGATATGCGCTGGCGGATAGTGCCTACGGCATGCTGGTGAGGATGACGATCCGCTTGCCCGTCAACGCGGTCGACGACGCTCAGCGAGCGCTGGTGGATATGACTCAGGGGAAAGCCGGGTTCTTCTGACGGTCGGCCTGGCCAGGGCTTCTCTTGTGAGATCGGTTCTGTGAGAGCGGTCAGGCAAGAAACCGCACTGCGCTCTGCCGCAAACGGTGCCGGCAAAATGGTCCAGGCGTCGCGCGCTGTTACCATGCTGATCTCTATCGGGATGACTCCATTTGAAAGGGCAACTCCTCTGACTTCGACTGCCGCTTTTTCCAGCACAGCGCCTGAGTCGCCGCAACTGAGCCCGTCTCTGCCGCGCCCGGCCAGTGCCGCGGATTCAACGCTGAGCGCCGCCCTGCTCAAGGGCTGCGGCGCTTTCGCGCTGCCGTTGCTGCTGTCGGCGTGTTCCTGGTCGTGGTTCGGCCTGAATAGCAGCGCACCGCGCGTGAGCGCGCATTCCACTGGCTCGCTCAGCGTTGCCCCTGCCCGCGACTTCGACTACATGCCGGCGCGCAGCGGACGTGTTTCGCCAAATCGTATCGAGAATACGGCGATGACCGGCATCGTGCTCAAAGAGGACGTCAATGGCGCTGTGCGCAACGGCGTGGCGAATAGCTTGCAGATCGCGGGCTTTCATCTCAACGATCGCAAACGCGTGCTTTGCGGCAGCATAGAGACATTCAGCGTCGACGATACGCGCTCGCCGGCGAGCTGGACGTTGAAGATGCGCTACGTCGTCATCGATACCGCAAGCCGGAAGGTCGTGTTCTCCACCATCAAGACGGTCAAACAGAAGTCGCCGAAATTTACCAATAGCACGATTGCAATCGAAGATACCGTCAAGCTGAGCGTCGATGCGTTGATTGAAGATCCGGGCTTTGTCAAAGCGGTGAATTAGACTGCGTTGGCGCGTAGTTGCAGGCCGGTTTCGCTACAATTCATGACCATGTGTCGCGCGCCGGCCTGGACGACCTCTCGCCATGCGATGCGCCGCAATCCACTGCCCACATCGTGCGAGCCGTCATGTCCCTCACCGCCTGGCTGTTCTTTTTGCCCGCCTGCTTCGCCATCAATCTCGCGCCGGGACCTAACAATCTGTTGTCGATCAATGTGGCGGCGCGTCATGGTTTCATGACGGCATTCGTCGGCGGCACGGGTCGGCTGGTCGCGTTTGCGATGATGCTGGTGCTCGCCGCGACCGGTCTGGCAGTCGTGCTGCATGCGTCGGAGTGGTTCTTTCTCGCGATCAAACTGGCGGGCGCTGCATATCTGATCTGGCTGGCCATTCAATTGTGGCGCAGCGATGCGCCAACCATCGACACTTCACAGCCTCAGGATGCGTCGCTCGGGCGGATTGCGTGGCGGGAGTTTCTCGTGGCGGCCGGTAATCCGAAAGCGATTCTTGTGTTCACTGCGTTCCTGCCGCAATTCGTCGATGTCGCGCGACCGATCATCCCTCAGTTTGCCGTGCTCGGCGCGAGTTTTCTGGCGCTCGAGTGGGTGGCGATTGCACTCTATTCGTGGGCGGGAATGTATCTCGGGAAATGGCTGGTGAGGGCGAAAGTGAGGCGGTGGTTTAATCGGTTTTGTGGAGGATTTCTCGCGGCGATTGGGGTGAGCTTTTTGTTGGTGCGAAGGGGATGAGGGAATGCACGCATCGGCATCGCGCACGCCGCTCATACTATCGAATGCGCTCCTGCTCACCACTTATGTCCATACAGAATCGGCCAAAGGCGCGAGCTTCACTTATCAATTTGATCCGAACCGTTTCGATCAGGTCAGATGCTCTCTTGCATAACCGATAGCTAATGGTCCGGCCGACAAACTTTAACTATCTGCATTCGTCGCGCCCCTTTATGCTCGAACAGTGACCTGTTGCCGCGCACGGCAATGATCGGCAATGGGCAAGCGACTTTTTATAGTCAAGGGAGCGGCATCATGAAGATCTGCATCTTTGGAGCGGGAGCGATTGGCGGCATGATGGGCGTGCAGCTCGCACGCGCGGGCGCGGACGTGAGTTTCGTCGCGCGAGGCCCCCATCTGGCAGCCATGCGCGAGCATGGCGCGCGTCTGATCATGGACGGCGAGACGTTCAGCGCGCCGGTTCGCTGTACGTCCGACCCAGGTGAGCTCGGCGTGCAGGACTTCGTGATCATCACGCTAAAAGCGCATTCGCTGCCCGGCGTGGTCGATACGATGCAGCCTCTGCTCGGCAAGCACACGGCGATCGTCACAGGCGTCAACGGTATTCCCTATTGGTACTTCTATCAGCATGGCGGACGATTCGCCGGCACACGCCTCGCGAGCGTCGACCCGGACGGCGGTCAATGGACGAAGCTCGGTCCCGAACGGGCAATCGGCTGCGTGCTATATCCTGCTGCCGAAATCGTCGAACCGGGCGTGATCAAACACGTATACGGCAAGAAATTCCCGATCGGCGAACCGAGCGGCGAACGTACGCCGCGCATTCAGCAATTGCACGAGATCATGCAGGCAGCGGGTTTCGAAGCGCCGATCCGCGACAACATCCGCGACGAAATCTGGCTCAAACTGTGGGGCAATCTGTGCTTTAACCCCATCAGTGCATTGACGCACGCCACGCTCGACGTGCTCACCAGCGACCCGGGTACGCGCGCGGTATCCCGCACGATGATGCTCGAGGCAAAGCGGATTGCCGAACAATTCGGCGTGCACTTTCGCGTCGATGTGGAAAAGCGGATTGACGGCGCTGGTGCGGTCGGCGCGCATAAGACATCGACTCTGGTTGATCTGGAGAATCGTCGTCCGATGGAAATCGACCCGCTCCTGACGGTCGTTCAGGAAATGGGGCGCCTTGTCGCCGAACCTACACCGACGATCGACGTAGTACTCGCACTGATCAAGTTGCGCGAGCGGATGGCGTTGCAGGGCAATTGATGGAACGTCGCTGACTTCCTCTTTATCTGCCTCCTTAAAATGAAACGAGGATCGAACGCTCCGCGCACTCGATCCTCGTTTTACGCTGCTCTTTCCACCATCGACGCTATTGGTCGATCGCCAGCCACACCGCCTTCGGCTCGGTGAAGTTCTCGATCGCGACGTCGCCGTGTTCGCGCCCGAAGCCAGAATCGCCGGACCCGCCCCACGGCAGACGCACGTCGGTATACCCATAGGTATTGATCCACACAGTTCCCGCCTTCAGGTCCCGCGCGACCCGATGCACGCGGCCGATGTCCCCGCTCCACACACCGGCCGCAAGACTATACGCCGTACCGTTAGCTATCCTTATCGCATCGGCTTCGTCGTTGAAACGAACCACGCTCGCGACCGGCCCGAAAATCTCCTCCTGTGAAATGCGCATTTCGTGTTCGACGTTGGCGAACACCGTCGGCTCGACGAAGAAGCCGCGTTCGCCGATGCGTGCACCGCCGGTCACGAGCGACGCGCCTTCAGCTCGCCCCGTTTCCACGTAACCGAGCACGGTCTTCATCTGCGCGGCCGAGATGAGCGGCCCCATCGACGTTTCGCGCGCCGACGGATCGCCAACCTTGATCGACTTCGCTCGCGCGGCGAGGCGCTCGACCACTTCATCGTAGACGTCGCGATGCGCGAGGATACGCGAGCCCGCCGAACACACCTGCCCGGTATTGAAGAAGATGCCCGACGCTGCGGCGCGCACCGCGTTGTCGAGATTGGCGTCGGCGAAGATCAGGTTCGCCGACTTGCCGCCGAGCTCCAGCGTGACGCGCTTGAAGTTGCCGGCCGCACCTTGCAGGATGCCGCGTCCAACCGACGGCGAGCCCGTGAACGTCACCTTATCGACGCCGGGGTGCGCGACCAGCGCATCGCCGACCACACGTCCCTTGCCGGTGACGATATTCAGTACTCCGGGAGGTACCCCCGCTTCGAGCGCAAGCTCGCCGATGCGCAACGCGGTCAACGGCGTGATCTCCGCGGGCTTGACGATCAGCGTGCAACCGCACGCGAGCGCCGGCGCGATTTTCCACATGCCGATCATCAGCGGGAAATTCCACGGGACGATCGCGGCGACCACGCCGACCGGCTCACGTATCGTGTACGTCAACGCGTCGGGGCGCGTCGGCACGACCTGGCCGTTGATCTTGTCGCACCAGCCTGCGTAGTATTCGAGCGTATCGATCGCGGCCGGAATGTCCTGGCGCATCACGGCGGCAATCGGCTTACCGGCGTCGAGACTTTCGAGCGCGGCGAGTTCGTCGAGATTGGTACGCATCAGTCCTGCGAGACGCGCGAGAATGCGGCCACGGTCCGCGGCCCGGATCGAGTTCCACACTTTCAGCGCGGCGCGCGCCGCGTGCACCGCTGCATCCACGTCGGCGGCGCTCCCTTGGGCCACCAATGCGATCGGCTCTTCAGTGGCCGGGTTGATGTCGATGGAATACTCGCCGGTGCCGGGCGGCAAACGCTTGCCGTCGATCAGCAGATCATGCTGGCTGAGGTCGGTGTCAGTTTGCATCATGAAGCTCCTTGAGTGGATGTTGTCGTGTCGCTGGCCGTCGGCGAATGGAATGAGGTGCGGCGCTGGCAAGCGCCGCTGACGCTACGGCTCGTGCAAAACGGTGCGGCGCTGCGCAGCGGCAGGCCGCGTGACTGATGGCGAGGCGGACGACGCAACGCCCATCTGAGGAGAAGCGCTCGCGGACGCCGCGAACTGCGCCCACGCCGCAGCGGCGTTCGGCCGTAGCGAGCGGTTCCGGCGCTGCACCAGCAACGTGGCCACACGCATCTCCGGCGCCAATGGTCGACTCACCAGCGCTACGCCCGGCGCCGGCCAATACGCGTCGACAGGTAACACGCCGACGCCGAGGCCCAGTTCGACCATGCGCGACACCGCCGCCACATGGCCGAGTTCCTGCAACGGGCGCCGCTTCAATTCATTCGCGCTGAACGCGAGTTCAAGCGCTGCACGCACGCCCGTGTCCGCGTTCAGCGTGATGAGCGGCCACTCATGCAAGGCGCGCCATGCAACGCTGTCATGCCGGGCTAACGGATGTGCCGGCGGAATCACCACATGCAGCGGCGTCGTGAAGATGGCTTGCGCGTGCAGCACTTCGCTGTCGAACGGTTCGGCCATTGACACCACGCCGAAGTCCACCTCGCCCTGCTCCACGCTTGCAAGCACGCCGCTTTGCGGCTGATCGCGGACGGACACGACCAACTCGGGATAGACCGACGCGCAACGAGCCAGCGCTTGTGCAACCCAGCTCGACGACAACACCGGATTGCTAGCCAGCATCACGACGCCGGTATGTCCGTCGTAGGCGGCGCGTTCTTCGAGCAGGGTCAGTTCGATCTCGTCGAGCAGTCGGCCGATTCTTCGTTCGAGGCTCGCGCCTGCCTTGGTCAGCTCCACCTGGCGAGTGGTGCGATCGAACAGTTTCAATTCGACCGCATCTTCGAACTCACGCACGCAGCGACTCACTGCCGACTGTGTCAGGTCGAATTCGCGCGCCGCGCGCGTAAAACTGCGCTCACGCGCGACGGCGACGAACACCTTGAGTTGCTGCAACGAAACATTCATGTCGTTACTGCCGGACGCGGACCGCTCACGCTATTCCCCTGTCTGCTCAGGCCAGTGACTCAAGCGCGAGGCGCTGCCATTGCCCGCGACCGCCAGCACGCCTTGAGGCTCGTTGTGCGATTCGATCCAGCGCGAACGCATCGGCGCGAGTACGAATTTGGCCGACACGCCGGCCGCGATCGTGATGACCGCCGAGACGATGAAGACAAGGTTCCAGCCACCCGTGGCCGCCAGCACCGACGCGATCGGCACCAGCAAAGCCGCCGTGCCCTTCGCGGTGTACAACGTGCCCGCATTGGCCGTGGCGTATTTGCTGCCGAACGTATCGGCGCAGATTGCCGGAAAGATCGAGAAGATCTCGCCCCAGAAGAGGAAGATCAGCGCGGCGAACGTCATGAACGCGTACGGGTTGCTGCCGAACTGCATCAGGCCGAGCAGTGCCAGACCCTCGCCGATGAAGATCACGAACATCGTATTTTCACGGCCGATCTTGTCGGAGATGAAACCGCACAACGGACGCGTGAGGCCGTTGAAGATGTTGTCGATCGACAGCGTCATCGTGAGCAGCGGCAAGGTCATGCCGAAGAACGACATCGGAATGCGGGCGAGCCCCCAGTCTCTCGCGATCGGGCCGATTTGCGCTGTCGCCATCAGACCGCCCGCCGCGACCGCCACGAACGATGCATAGATCACCCAGAACACCGGCGTCTTGAGCATCTGGCGCGATGTGAAGTCGGCCTTCGACACGGCGAACTTGCTCTTGCGCACGGCCTTCTGACGAAGCGTCGGCCGGATCAACAGGAGCGCGAGCAACAGAATGCTGACGCCTTGCAGAATGCCGAAGAAGAAGAACGCGTGCTGGTAGCCGGAGCGCGTAATCATGTTGGCGATCGGAATCACAGTGATCGCCGCACCGGCGCCGAAGCCCGCGGCTGTCAGACCAGCGGCGAGACCACGTCGATCGGGAAACCACTTCAGCGCATTGCCGACACACGTGCCGTACACGCCGCCTGCGCCGATGCCGCCAATGACCGCGGACGCGTACAGAACGCCCAATGTCGTCGCATACGAATTCATCACCCACGACAAACCCGCGAATACCGCCCCCACGGCGACCACGGGCCGCGGTCCGAACCGGTCGACGAGCAGACCTTCGAACGGCACGAGCCACGTTTCGGTCAGGATGAAGATCGTGAAGGCAAGTTGAATGGACGCTTCGCCCCAGTGATGCCTGGCGTTCATCGGCCCGACGAACAATGTCCATGCATATTGCAGATTGGCCACCAGCGCCATGCACACGATACCGATGACAAGCTGCCACCAACGATTCCCCAAAAACGAGCGGGGCGTGGTTTCCTGGGTGATATTGTCCATGAGCTTTGTCTCCACCATTTATATATGCAGCCGGTCAGCGCCCCGACGAAGTTCCCTCGGAGGACGTGCCGCGCCGTATGTGTCCCACCTTATGGTTAGGACCCGAAAAGCCTTGCTTTTCGGGAATATTTAACATTTGCGTCTTTAATCTACTTCTTTAAAACAGCCGGGCTGACTGATCGCAATTTCGAAACTTCTTTATTCCGATCAATTAAACGAAAAAGCGGAAAGCTTGACCGGCCAATTCGTCCGCCACGACGGCCATCCGCGCGTTAACCCGAGTACTTTTCCGAGTACTTCGACGCAATTTCACGTTCTTATACGGCTTCGTTTCATGCTAGGGTCATTGCTGAATTACTAATAATTAAAGTTTGTTATTATGTTGATTCACAATTGCTTATACATCGGCCATGACGATGCGCAATGCGACTCTGCGGCAACTAAAAGTGTTCGAAACGGTGGCGCGCCATCTGAGCTTCTCGCGTGCCGCGGAGGAATTGCATCTGACGCAGCCCGCCGTCTCCACCCAGGTGCGGCAACTCGAAGAACATGCGGGGCTGCCGTTGTTCGAACAACTCGGCAAAAAGATCTATTTGACGCCGGCCGGCACCGAGATGCTCCACTACAGCCGCGCGATCATTCAGCAGTTCCACGAAGTCGACGAGGCGATGAGTCAGCTCAAGGGCGTCTCGGGCGGCAAGCTGAATGTCGCGGTGATCAGCGCGGGCGACTACTTCTTTCCGCGATTGCTCGCTGAATTCACTCGCCGCTATTCGGGCGTCGTGCTCAATCTCGCTGTTCATAATCGCGAAGAACTGCTGCACCAACTCGGGACGAACCAGACCGACCTTGCCGTCATGGTGCGGCCGCCGCACGAAACCGACGCCACCAACGAGCCGTTCGCGCCGCATCCGTATGTGATCGTCGCGGCGCCCACGCATCCGCTCGCCCACAAGCGCAACATCCGGATGAGTCAACTCGCGAACGAGGCTTTCATCGTGCGCGAGCGCGGATCGGACACGTGGAATTCCATGGAAGAAGGTTTCGCGGGACGTCTCGCCAATCTGAAGATCGCCATGGAGATCAAGAGCACCGAGACGATCAAGCAGGCGGTGATCGCCGGCATGGGCATCGCGTTCCTCTCCGCGCATACGATTAGCCTCGAATTGCAGCTGGGCCATCTGGTCGTACTGGATGTCGAGAGCTTTCCCGTCATGCTCAACTGGTATGTCGTGCATCGGAAGAATAAACGTCTGCCGCCGGTGGCCGTCGCGTTCAAACGCTTCCTGATGGAAGAAGGAGCGAACCTGATCGAGAAGATCACGCGCGTCAAGGAATTGAGCGTGTATAAGCAGTAAGCTATGAAGACCCAATAAAACTTTAACTATTGCAAATCGACTGGTACTTCTATGCTGCAAGCGAGTTCTCTCACTTGTCAGTACAGGAGGCCGATCATGACCCATGCTCCGGTTGAATCGCACGCCGGCAACACGCGCGCAATCCGTCTTGCCACGGACGCTTCCGACGACGCTCATCTGAGCGCCTACAATGCCGCGTTCAGCGACCTCGGCCTGCGGTTCCGCTGGGACCGCGCGACGCTCGACCTGCTGAATGAATTCAACGGCGAAGTGGCGCGCATTACTGCGTACATCGAGCGGTATCACAGTCATTTGCACCGCGCGTACGATGCCGACTTTCTCGCGCAAATGATCCTGCACAAGAAGGACCAGTACTACAGCGAGTTCGCGGCGGCAGGCGCTTGAGGGCACAGGCATAGGCGGGATTGCGGTCTCGCCGCGTGTTGCGCCTGCTAGTGCGCGAGTGTGTGCGCTCATGTTCAATGGCGCGCCGTGAAATGACTCGACCGATGGCGAATGCATTCACGTTGGCGCCTGTTCACACTCCCGCTGTTCTGCTCGCCTCGCCGATGCCGATATGCAGCCGTACGCACCACGCCCGGTGTTATTTCGCGGAGCGTCCACGCCTGCTCTTCTCCGCCATGCCATTCGATGCGCGCAAGCAGTCCGCGCTTGTACATCGCCACACCATCGCAACGCGCGGCGAACGCGGGCATGTGTAACGCGTGGTTATCGTCGTGACCGTCGGAATACTCGCGGCTGATCATCAGATGCGTGCCCATTGCACATGCCAGCGCGCTCATCGCCAGCAGCGCGCCAAGTCCGAACGGCTGCGCCTGTTCGGTTGCGAAGCCGTAGCCGAGCCATCCGCATAACAGCATCGCGAGCAGATTGACAACGCGGTGGCCTGGTCGCGCGATCGTTTTCAACTGCAATGCACCGCGCAGTTTGGAGAAGGCAATCGCGGACGTCGCGAAGATGAGCGCGCCGATGAATACCGCGGCATAGAGTTCGATACGCTCGGCACTCTCGCGCGCATCCGCCGCCAGATAACGCAAAATGCCGCCCGACATCACAGCGAGTCCCATGCCGCTGCCCAATAGCGCAACGAGACCCGGTCGCCGGGTCAGATCGCAACCGCGTACCATCCAGGCGCCAAGCACCGCGCCAATGACCGCTGCGTCGACCACAACATCGCTCGCTCCCATGCCCGCGGCGAGTAGTCCCGCGAACACGGCCGCCAACGCGCCGGCATGCCAGTAAGGTCGACGCGTGACGCGCAGTTCGAGTTGCCGCTGCCCGACTGCCGCAAGCGCAACCATCAGCACGGAAATCAACGCCGCTGCAAACGCCGCCAGCGAGACGAACACGCCCATCCACGCGGTACTGTCAGACGCTTGCGGCATGCGTACTCCTTCGAGTTGCGATGCAAAACGCTGGGGCGATGAATCGAGATTCAGTTCACGTTCAGACAGATCCCGCCACGGCGATCGGCGGTACCTGTGCCATCGTTGCGTCACGCGCGGCGCTCAACGTATTGCTGAGCGTGCCGATCCCATCGATCGTAATCGACACGGTCGCGCCATCCTTGATCGATCCGACGCCGACCGACGTGCCGCACGCAATCACATCGCCGGGTTCGAGCGTGAGATCCTGCGAGATCAGACTCACCTGCTGCGCGGGCGAAAAGACCATGTCGGCAAGCGGATAGTTCTGCCGTTCCACGCCGTCGAGCGTCGTCACGAGATGCGCGTGCTGCCACTCGAACCCGGAGACGATCGCGGGCCCGATACAACAGAACGTATCGAAACCTTTAGCGCGACACCATTGCGGAAAATGCGGATTCTCGTTCAGCAGATCCGCTGCGGTCACGTCGTTGACGAGCGTATAGCCGAAAATCGCAGCGGCGGCTTCTTCCAGACTCGCGTCGCGGCAACGCCGGCCGATCACGATGCCCAGCTCGCCCTCGTAGACGATCTTGCCGGCATAACTGAGCGGCCGCCGGATCGGCTCACCCGCGCCGATGACCGAGGCCGCCGGCTTCAGCAGAAAGAGCGGATGCGTGGGCACGGGTTTGTCGAGCTTCGCCGCCAGCGCGTGATAGTTGTTCCACAACGCGATGATCTTGCCGGGCGCGCAAGGCGCGAGCGGCGTCAGCGCGCGCGCCGACAGCACCGCGCCGGTCGGCACCGGCTGCTCGAGACTTTCGTACTCGTGCAGATAACCACCTTCGACACGGCCGAACACGATGCCACCGTCGCTCGACATGAACCGCATCCACGTATCCATACGTCACTCCTTCAGCGCTTCAAAACGATCCTGCGTCGACCAGATCAAGCGCGTTCAGATCGCGCCTGCGGTTCGCAACGCGCTGATCTGCTCGGGCGAATAGCCGAGTTCGGCCATCACTTCGTCGGTATGTTCACCGAGCAGCGGCGAGCGTTTCACCTCGGTCGGGCTGTCGGACAGTTTGATAGGATTGCCAACCGTCAGATATTTGCCGCGCGTCGGGTGATCCACTTCGACGATCGTGCCGGTTTTGCGCAGTGACGGCTCCTCGGCGATTTCCTTCATCGACAGGATCGGCCCGCACGGAATGTCGTACTTGTTGAGGATCTGCATGGCCTCGAACTTGGTCTTGGTCATGGTCCAGCGCTCGATCTCGGCAAAGATATCCTTCAGATGCGGCAGACGCGCTGCGGGCGTCGCATAGTCGGGATCCGTCGCCCACTCTTCCTTGCCGATCACGTTGCAGATCTTCGCCCACACCGGCGCCTGCGTGATGAAGTAGATATACGCATTCGGGTCCGTCTCCCAGCCTTTGCACTTCAGAATCCAGCCCGGCTGACCGCCGCCCGACGCATTGCCCGCACGCGGCACGGCTTCACCGAACTTCCCGTTCGGATATTGCGGGTACTCTTTCATCGTGCCGGTGCGAGCGAGCCGCTGCTGGTCGCGCAGTTTCACGCGGCACAGATTCAGCACACCGTCCTGCATCGCGGCGAGCACGCGCTGGCCGCGACCGGTCTGCGTACGCTGATACAACGCCGTGACGATGCCGAGTGCGAGATGCAAACCCGTGCCGCTATCGCCGATCTGCGCGCCGGTCACGACCGGCGGCCCGTCGTCGAAACCGGTCGTCGACGCCGCGCCGCCTGCGCATTGCGCGACGTTCTCGTAGACCTTGCAGTCCTCGTACGGTCCAGGACCGAAGCCCTTCACCGACGCGACGATCATGCGCGAATTCAATTCCTGAATCCGCTCCCACGTGAAGCCCATGCGATCCAGCGCGCCCGGCGCAAAGTTCTCCACCAGCACGTCGCATTTCTGGATCAGCGCTTCGAGAACCTGCTTGCCTTCCGGGTTCTTCGTGTCGATCGTGACCGAACGCTTGTTGTGATTGAGCATCGTGAAGTACAGGCTGTCCACGTCGGGGATATCGCGCAACTGCTCGCGCGTGATATCCCCCGCACCGGCCCGCTCCACCTTGATCACATCCGCGCCGAACCACGCCAGCAATTGCGTGCAGGTCGGACCCGATTGCACATGCGTGAAATCGAGAATGCGTACACCGTCGAGTGCTTTGCCCATGTCGTGTCTCCTGAAGGCAAGGTTTTACTTGTACAGGGTCCGGTTCTTCGTGCCCGGCGCGCACTCGCGCAGGTCGACCCAGATATTGACCATCGCCGGGCGGCCGGTCCGATGCATCGTTTCGCGAGCGCGCTGCAACGCGCCAGAGATCTGCGGACCGGGCGCGCCGTTGAAGCGCTCGCGCGCGGCCATCGAAATCATGTCCGCGACCCGTTCGGTGTTCGATGCGCTGGCGGCGACCTTGGTGATCGACGCCATGATGTCGACGTGCGGCAGGTCGCGCAGCGAGCGCATCTCGTGCTGCGTTTGTGCGCCCCGTCCGCCGGTATTCGGGATCGCGCGCTTGGAGCGGAATGCGGTGGCGACGCCCGTGTCCGCGTTCGTGCGGCCGGGGCCGGGGCCGGCCGCCGTGACCACGCGGCCGAGTTTGCCGGACTGCCGGGCATAGCCGTCGGCCGCGTGAGCCGCGAGTTGCTCATCGCGCGCATCGACGATGCGAATTCCTCCGTCGGCACAGCCGTCGTAGATGTCAATGATGTGGCCGCCGCACAGCGCGAAGATCGTATCGACCGCTTCGTTTTTCAGCACCTTCGCGGTCACATCGCCACCCGAGACGACGCTGGCATTGCGCGTCTTCTGCTTGGGCGTGTCGTCGGCTGTCGTATTGCCCGTGAGCGGGCTCGGGGATGAAACACCTGCGGACATGGTCGTCTCCTGTGTCGACCCGTTAGCGCTTCGGCGCCTGGTCAGGTCCCATGCAAAAGCTGTTGCTGCTCACTTGGTTGTGCAACGGTGATCCATGGACATATCCGCTTCGGCATGCACCCGTCGTGATCGACGTCTCGCTGGCCGTGCCACATACGGTATGTGATATATCAAGTTCGATCAAGCTTAATTTGGAGATGCCTTTGCCTCTGAATGCATGCTGCGCGGCTTGCTGCTTAAGGCTTTGCGACGAAAGACGTGCGCGATTCGTTGTGCGGACCCGGGAAACTACTGACTTTCCGCCTCACGGGTCTCAGCTGGTGTCCGTGTTGATATATCACATACCATATTTTTAAAAGCGTCAAGAACGGTTTACCCCGCCCCCTCGGATCCGCGCACAAAACAAAAGGCCCGCGATGTTTTCACACCGCGGGCCTTCTTCGTCCGCAACCTCGGTCAACCGCTCAGGTAGCCGTTAATCCAGGAAATCGCAGTTCGCCTCGACGAACGTCGCCAGATCCAGCGAATGCTGACGCACGAGCCGCTCGGCCAGCTCGGTGTCACGCCGCTCCAGCGCTTCGATGATACGCAAATGGTCGACGATCGAGCGCGACGCGCGGTCGCTCTGCGAAATCGTCATACGCCGGATGGCCCGAACGTGGATGAAGATGTTCTTGATCGTGTCGAGAATAATCTGCGATTTCGACAGCTCGACGATCGCCTGATGAAACGCGATGTTCGCATCGGAATACTCGGCGATGTGCTCGGCCGGCGTCGCGTCGCGGAAATTGTCGAACATGTGACGCAGGCGGGCGATTTCCTCATCCGTTGCGTGCAACGTGGTGAGTCGGGCGGCCATGCTTTCGAGCGCGGCCCACATCTGGATCATCTCGACGATCTCGCGCTTGCTCTTGCGCACGATATAGATGCCGCGCCGCGGCACCATGCGCAGAAAACCTTCCTGCTCGAGCAAGGTCATTGCCTCGCGCACCGGCGTGCGACTCACGCCGAGCGACTCGGAGAGGACGCGCTCGTCGAGACGGATTTCTTCGCGATTCTGATAGATATCCGCGTCGGCGATCGCCTGGCGGAGCATTGCGTAGGCCTGATCGCGCAAGCTCGCACTCGCGCCGATCGGCTGCAACGACAAGGTCAGCGGTGTTGCCACTGTTTCAGTTTGAAGTTCTGACGACATTCATCGCCTCGGAATGAACATGCGCGCAGTACGGCGCGGGGGCTGCCCCGCCGCGTTGTTCGCCCAAGCCGAAAAACCGGCCATGGTGCGATGCAAGTTGCGCGACCCGCTGGGGAATCCAGTCGGTCAACAGCACGGTGGCGGAAGCGCCCAAACCAATAACACCAATGGCGAGCAGCGCGAGAGGCACAAATTCCATTTGTAACTCCGGATGATTGAGTGAACGAATGACTCAATCATATGCTGCATTGCCGCATTTATCAATATTCGGTATGTAGTATATCAGTGATTGTTGTTTTGAAGTGACATCGACAGGACTCACGTTAGCACGCCCGCAACGCAACCGGCGCGCTCGCCGACAGTCGCGGTCCTCACACATCTGCTTGGTGTAAACGCGCAAAACGCGCGCTATTCGCGCAGTCGCGTTCGATAATCGCGCAATTTCATCGCCTGGCGGATTGTGAGATAAGCCTCGCCTCTTTAATCTTCCGGACATCCTGCCACGGCTCGGCGGTGGTCGCGCCCCGCGCTGACGCCGCCAGAGCCCCGCAGTTCCAGCCTTTCAAGGAGACAACGTCATGAGCACCACCCTTCCGTCGGCCGCGACGGCCCAACACCGCACAGCACGCGATCAGGCGCGCAAGGCGGCGCTCGGCAGCTTCGTCGGCGCCGTGGTCGACTGGTATGACTTTCTGCTGTACGGCATCGTCGCGGCGCTCGTCTTCAACGCCGAGTTTTTCCCCAAAGTCAGCCCGGCGATGGGCACGCTCGCCGCGTTCGCGACCTTCGGCGTCGGCTTCCTGTTCCGTCCGCTCGGCGGCTTCGTGTTCGGCCACTACGGCGACCGCCTCGGCCGCAAGCGCATGCTGGTCCTCACGGTGATGATGATGGGTCTGTCGACCGCCGCGATCGGATTGCTGCCGGCCTTCTCGACGATCGGCTGGTGGGCACCCGTGCTGCTCGTGACCTTGCGCGCGATCCAAGGCTTCGCGGTCGGTGGCGAATGGGGTGGCGCTGCGTTGATGGCGGTCGAAAGCGCGCCGGAAAAAAAGAAGGCGTTCTACAGCAGCGGCGTGCAGGTCGGCTACGGCGTGGGGCTCGTTCTGTCGACCGGGCTGGTCGCGTTGATCAGCCGGTCGATGGACAACACGTCGTTCCTGAGCTGGGGTTGGCGTCTGCCGTTCCTGTTCAGTGTGGTGCTGGTGCTGATCGCGCTGTGGATTCGTTCGAGCATGGAGGAGTCGAAGGAGTTCGTCGAAAAAGTGGGCAAGCGCGGTGAGCGCAGCGTGCGCCTGCCGATCGTCGAAGCGCTGCTGAAGCATCCGAAGGCGTTCCTGCTGATCATCGCGCTGCGTCTGGCCGAGCTGTTCACGATGTATATCGTGACGGCATTCGCGCTGAACTACTCGACGGCGAATCTGCACATGCCGCGCGAATTCTTCCTGACGATCGGGCTGCTGGTCGGCGCGCTGAGCTGCGTGACGATTCCGTGCTTTGCGCTGGCGGCGGATCGTTTCGGGCGCCGGCGCGTCTACATCATCGGCGCGCTGGTCGGCATGTTCAGCGCGGTGCCGTTCTTCCTTGCGCTCGAAGCGCGCGCGACCGTGTGGATCGTGGTCTTCGCGGTGATGCTCGCGAACATCGCGCACGACATGGTGGTCAGCGTGCAGCAGCCGATGTTCACCGAGTTGTTCGGCACCGAGTACCGCTATAGCGGCGCGGGCGTCGGCTATCAGGTGGCGAGCGTGGTCGGCGGTGGCTTCACGCCGTTTATCGCAGTGGCGCTGGTCAGCTTTGCCGGCGGTTCGTGGCATCCGGTGGCCGCGTATCTGGCGATCGGCTGCCTGATCTCCGTGCTCGTCGCGGCAAAAATGAAGACCGGGCGCGGCGTCGTCTGATACTTACCGGACGATTACCGTCCCCTACGGGCCGGCGTGGCGCAGATGCCACCGCCGGCCCGTTTGCTTTTGGGCGCACAACAGCCGTTGTGCAACGCCGTACGGCGTTGCCTCCGCCCGGGGGCTACGGTCAGTTTTCACCAGGATAATGCCTTATGTTTTTGCGTCTCATATTGCCAAGGGCACCCTCGCGCCCTATCGTTCGTCAAAGAAAAATTCGGCGCGAATCGGCTCGGGGCACATGAAAATAAATTGCATATATCGGTGACGTGAGAGTCCGCACGCCTTACACTGCGCCGCCTAAAGCATTCTGTACGAAACGCCGATAACAAAGAGTTCTCACAGGAGACCAATCATGAGCAGCATCACCGAGCCGGGCGGCCAGCCAGGCTCCGCCCCCTTCTTTTCGAAACAGGCCACGATCGCAAAGCCGGGTTTTTCGCGCTGGATGGTGCCGCCCGCGGCGCTCGCCGTGCATCTGTGTATCGGTCAGGCGTATGCATTCTCCGTGTTCAACGGCCCGCTGACCAAGGTCATCGGCATCACCCAATCCGCCGCCGATGACTGGTCGCTCACCGCGCTCGGCTGGATCTTTTCGCTGGCGATCGTGTTCCTCGGATTGTCGGCGGCGTTCGCCGGCAAATGGCTCGAACACGTCGGCCCGCGCCGCACGATGTTCACCTCCGCGTGCTGCTTCGGCGGCGGCTTCCTCGTCTCCGCGCTCGGTGTGCATCTGCATCAGATCGCGCTCCTCTATCTGGGCTATGGCGTAATCGGCGGAATCGGGCTCGGGCTCGGTTACGTGTCGCCGGTGTCGACGCTGATCCGCTGGTTCCCGGACCGCCGCGGCATGGCGACCGGCATGGCGATCATGGGTTTCGGCGGCGGCGCGATGATTGCCGCGCCGCTGTCGGTCGCGCTGATGAACCACTTCCGCAGCGCGACCAGCGTCGGCGTGGCCGAGACTTTCGTCGTGCTCGGCATCGCGTACTTCATCTCGATGTCGATCGGCGCCCTGGCGATCCGCGTGCCGGCCGCCGACTGGAAGCCGGCCGGCTGGACGCCGCCCGCGACCCAGCAGAACAAGATGATTTCGCGTAACCACGTGCATATCGACCAGGCATTGAAGACGCCGCAGTTCTATCTGATCTGGCTGGTGCTGTTCCTCAACGTGACGGCCGGCATCGGCATTCTCGGCCAGGCCTCGGTGATGATCCAGGAGAGCTTCAAGAACACGGTGACGGCCGCCGCGGCCGCCGGCTTCGTGGGTCTGCTGTCGCTGTTCAACATGGGCGGCCGTTTTGTGTGGGCGTCGGCGTCGGACTGGATCGGCCGCAAGAACACGTACTTCATCTTCTTCGCGTTCGGCGCCGTGCTGTACTACCTCGTGCCGGGCTTCGCGGCTTCCGGCCAGATCGCGCTGTTCGTGCTCGCCTATTGCGTGATCCTGTCGATGTATGGCGGCGGCTTCGCGACCGTGCCCGCGTACCTCGCGGACATGTTCGGCACGGCGTTCGTCGGCGGCATTCACGGCCGTCTGCTGACGGCCTGGGCCGCGGCGGGCGTCGCCGGTCCGGTTCTGGTGAACTACATCCGTGCGTACGAAGTCGCCAACGGCGTCGCCAAGGCCGACGCCTACACGATGACCGTTCATATCATGGCCGTGCTGCTGGTGATCGGCTTCGTCTGCAACCTGCTGATCAAGCGTGTGGACGACAAACACCACATGACCGACGCACAACTCGCCAAGGGCGCTTAAGGAGATTCGCATGTCGACCGCTCAGACTCAACCCGTGCATCCGACCAGCAAAGCGAAGCTCGCGATCTTCTGGCTGTACGTGACCGTGCCGCTCGCATGGGGCGTGGTCAATACGATTTCGCAGGCGACGAAGCTGTTCAAGTAACTCCCCGAGGCACCCCGCCCGTTCTATCGGCGGGGTGCCGGCAGTGCGCATGTGCCGCTCATCGCGTCGCCTCGTCAGGCTTGCCCGATGCCACTGCGAAGTCTCCCCCACCATCCCTCGCGCCGCCTGTCCGCTCCCCGCTACCACTGATACGCCGCGCCGGCGCCGACCGTCGTGGTGGCCGAACTGATGCCCGCGCCGACTTTCACCTTCAGATTCGGCGTGACGCGCGCCGACAAAGCCACCGCCATCGCCTGATAGCCCTTGTAGCCGGCCGTCGCAACGCCGAGCGCGAGGTTCTTCGTTGCATCGACTTCCGGCACCATGGTCAGCGCAATAGCCGACGCGGTACCCGAGTACGCATTACGCGCGATGTCGTTGATGCCGCCCTGGAACTGCTGCATGTTGACGGCGTCGGTCGGCGCCTGCCCTGCCGCGACGTTGGTAATGCGGCGCTCGTTGCCGGACGAACCCACCGACACGGTGCCCGTCTGGTCGGCCAGCGAGCCCTCGCCGATCGCCACCGAGTTCGGCGCCGACGCCTTCGCTCCGCCGCCGATCGCGACCGAACTGTTGCCGATTGCCTGCGCCGCATTGCCGGCACTGTTGACGGACACGTATGCGTCGCCGGTGGTTTGAATGTTGTTGACGACCTGACCGAGGCTGCTGATCTGCTGGTTGGTGCTATAAAGTTGCGCGCCGGTCACGGCGTCGGTGCTGCTGGCCGATAGTTCGCCATCCTTAAGATTGGTCAACTGAACCTTCGGCGCATTGGCCGCGGTGCCGCCGAGCGTGACTTTGTCATGCGCGGAACTGTCGTACTGCACCGCATTCGCCACCGCGCCGTTGAGGTTGCCGATGGTGCTCTGCAAGCCGGCAATATCCGTGCTGTTCTGCGTGACGCGGCCATCCAGATTGGTAAGCGCGCCGCCGATGTTGTTCACCACCGTCCCGCCCACCTTATACGAAGGCGCCGTCACCGTGCCGTCCGGGTTGACGGTCGAACCGCCGCCGAGCGCCACCGCCGTGCTCGCCCCTTGCGCATACAGTTGCGACCCGTTGACCGCGTCGCTGCTGGACGGGCTGACCGCGCCCGTCGCCACGCCGGTGACGACCCGGTTGCCTGCCGTGCCGGCCATGTTGACCAGCAGGCCATCCGTCGTCGCGCCGACGTTGATCGTGCGTGATGCCGGATCTTGCGTGACCACGCCGATGCCGCCGGTCGCCATGTTCTGCTGCAACGTGGAGAGCCCGCTGTCGAGCGAGCCGAGCGCGTCGCCGACGGTGCCCTGCGTGCCGCCCTGCACGTGATACGTCGGCGCTGTCATCGAGCCGTCCGCGTTGATCTGCGCGCCGCCGCCCAACGCGGCGACCATCGGTCTGAACTGGCCGAGATTGACCGCGGACGAATCCGTGGTGGCCGCCGCAATGCCGGTCAGTTCGCGGGCGCCGGCCGTGCCGGTGAAATCGACGCGCGCGCCGTCCGTGTCCTTCGCAACACTCAACGCGCGGGTTACCGGATCCTGCTGGACGAGACCGATTTCGCCGTTCGTGATCTGGTTCGTGATGTTGCTCACGTCCCCTTCCATCGTCGTGGTGCGCGCGTCGAGATTGGTGATGCTCGACGTGTTGTCGGTGACGCGCTGGTCGAGGTTCGAGATATTGCTGGTGTTCTGCGCGACCGCCTGATCGGTGCTGAACAGCTGCGCGCCGTTGACCGCGTCCGAGCTGTCGGTGGCGAGATTGCCGGCGCGCACGTTGGTGAGCTGGACCGGCACGGCCGTGTTGCCGAGCGTGACCGTGTCATGCGCCGCCGAATCGTACTGGACCGCGTCGGTGCCCGCGCTCACGCTGGTCGTGACCGCTGCGGCGAGCGCCGCGCCCACGTCGCTATACGTGGTCCCGCCGATGCTGTAGACAGGCTTCTGGATCGTGCCGTCCGGATTGACCGTGGCGCCCCCACCGAGGGACTCGACAACGGGACTGAGTTGTCCGACATTGACGGCGGAGCTCGCCGCCGTACCCGCCGCGACGCCGATCATCTCACGCGGCCCGGCCGTGCCGGTGAAGTCGACATGTGTGCCGTCCGTATCTTTCGCAACGCTCAGGTCGCGCGAAACCGGGTCTTGCTGAAGCAGACCCAGGCTCCCGTTGGTGATATTGCTGATGTTGTTGGTGATGTCGGTGATGGCCGACGTATTCTGCGTGACCGCCTCATTGACGCTGTAGAGCTGCGAGCCGGTTACGGCGTCGGAACTGTCGGCGCTCAACGTGCCGTCCGCGACGTGGGTGAGCTTGACGGGCGTGCCGGAGCTGCCGAGCGTGACGATGTCATGCGCTGCCGTGTCGTAGCGCACTGCGTCGGCGCTCGCGTTCACGCCGACCGAGGTGGCCGCGGCCAGCGCCGCGCCGACGTCGCTATAAGTCGTGCCACCCACGTTGTAGGACGGAGCGACCATCGCACCGTTCGCGTCGATCGATGCGCCGCCGCCGAGCGCGGCCGCGACGCCGGCAAGCTGGCCGACGTTGACCGCGTCGGTGGCTTGCGTGCCCGCCGCGAGATAACCGATCTGCCGGTTCAGCGTGCTGTTGCCCAGCGACACCACGTTCTCACGATCCGCAATCGAGCCACCGCCGAGCGCGACCGCACCGACTGCGGTCGCGGTGGTGTTCGAGCCGAGTGCCACCCCGTTCGTCGCCGTGGGAATGACGAACGATTGATAGCCGATCGCTACGCCGCCCACTGCGGCCGCAGTGCCGAATCCACCGATCGACGCACTGTTGAGCCCAACCGAACGGGCGTTGTAGCCGAGCGCGATCGAGTTGTCCGACATTGCGCCGACGGTCGCGCCTGCCCCCACGACGGTTGAATTGTTCGACAGTGCACCCGCTCCGGAGCCGACCGCGGTCGAGCCGTCGCTTCCGGCCGCCGCCGCCCCACCGACAGCCACAGCATTGATGCCCGTCGCGGCGGCCGCCGGACCGATCGCCATCGCGTTCAGGGAGTCCGATGCACTCGTGCGAGTCCCCTGAACGACATTCGGGCTCACCGAGATATAGTCGGTCACCGCCGGGGTCGCCGCCGCGAGCATCATGAGCGGCTGACTCGTCGTACCCGCGACCGCCGGCGTACCGGCAAACACGCTGGCGTTCTGGATCGCGGCGGCCGTTTCCGGCGCGATCGCCGAGTCGTTGGCGGCCGGCGTGGACGGGCTCGCCACTTGCGTCGTCAATGCCTGCGCGATGTCGAGACAGTTCTGCGTCTGCAACGTGCAAGTGTCGGCGCGGGCTGCTTGCGATACTGCCAGCACGCCCAACAGCCCGGCGCTGGCGGCCACCAGCGCGCGGCACACCGATGTGCCGGTCGCGCCACGACGCGTTGCGACTTCGGATACGGCGACATAGGTGCGGGTCGCTCTGTTCCATACGGTGCGATATGTCTTGTTCAACATGCCTCCCATTCTTATCGAAACTCAACCGCCAAGATTTTTCTTACGCCATCCTAATTAATTAGCTCGGACAGGCTGTGAATTAGGAATGCGGCGCGCTTCCACTTGGACCGACAAAAGCGAAGTGGCCAGTTTCTTTTACGGGATCGAATGGGGGAATACGACTACTCTTAAAAGCTAAATTTTTGCTCGAATGAGACAAACGGCATAGCAGTACCAGGAAGAAAACTGCCAGCGTTCTTAATGAGAGCTTGGTTCTTCTAGTTCGTTTTAGGTCGCAGCTTAATCTGTCTCAGAGTACGGCCAGACATGGCTCGCCGAACCCGGCATGGGCAAGCGCAAGGAGAAACGCAGCGGCCGGCTCAGGCGCCTGGCTCATGCAGCCGCATCGGGAAAGTAATTTCGAACAGCGTCCCCGCGCCTTCCTGCGAATCGAAACGGATGTCGCCTTCGAGCACCCGGCACAACTCCTTGACGATCGCGAGCCCGAGCCCCGCGCCCGGAATGTCGTCGTCGGTGGCGCGCTCGAACTCCTTGAACACGCGCTCGCGGTCGGACGGCCCGATCCCGACGCCGGTGTCCGACACCCGCAGACGCCAGCGATCGCCTTCCGTGGCGATCATCGTCAACTCGATCTCGCCGGCCTTCGTGTATTTCGACGCGTTGGTCAGCAGGTTCAGCGCGATCTGCTTGAGTTTCAGCCGGTTGGATACGACTTCCTCCAGCGCGCCGTCGAACGCGGTGCGCAGGCGCAGCCCCTTTGCTTCGATGGCGGGCGCGCACGAGATCACCAGTTCGTCGAATAGCTCGCGCAGCGCGAAACGCTCCAGCACGAGCGGGCTGCTGTCGCCGAGGACGACCGAATATTCGACCAACTCATCCACCAGCGTCTTCATGTCGGCGGCCTGCCGGTTCGCCAGCGCGAGCGCGGTTTCGAGTCTGGCCGGCGCGCGGCTCATCAGTTGCAGCGCCATCGAAAACACGTTGAGGAAATTGCGCAGATCGTGCACGACGCTGCGCGTGATCTGCATGCGCGACTCGTACAGATCGCCGACCAGCCGCTGTTTGAGCGTGAGCTCGTGATTCGCCCGTTCGAGCCGGCTGGTGTAATCGTCGATCTTCCTGTCGCGCTCGTTGACGACCTCGCGGATCGAGGTCAGCGTGACAAAGCTGACCGCTTCGTCGATGAAATGCCGCGCCCGCTCCTCGTGACGCCGCGTGAAATACGGTCGCGCCTCGCTGAATTCGACGATCGCGCCAGTCAGCATCTGGCGGAACAGATCGAGTTCGCGTACCAGCTCCTCGATGCGGTAGCCCTGTTTCCAGCGCAATTTGCCGTGCAGCCGTGCGTCGCGCTCGATCGCGCTCTCCGCGCTGTCGAGATCCTGGTTCTCCAGCACGCTGCAGATTTCTTCGAGGATGTTCGGGACATGGTCGGCCAGTTGCTCGTAAGTCAGCCGGTCGGATTCGGTCAGTTCGGCGTCGTGAAAGACGGCCTTCATCCAGCGTTCGGTCAAATCGACCTGTTGCGAGCGCAACTGCGCGGCGAAGGCGGTTAGCGGAGGTACGTGCGAGTCCGTCATCTAGGAGCCCTGGCGCCGCAGCGCGGCGAAAAAAGGTGTACCGCCCCAATCCGACGCGACGCATGGGCTGCAAACCGCGCTCGGGAGGCCAATCGCGAGCGCTTCACCAGCCGCTCCCGCGCCTCCAGTATGCGCGATTTGGCAACCGGAAATTAACCAGGGTTTAGGACGTGTGCGCGACGCGGCCGTTTCAGATCCGCTCGAACAGCACGTCCTGCGCACCTTCCCACAGCACCTTGGTGCCGAGTTCGCGCAGCTTCTCGCGGCCTTCGACGATAGTCAGGAAATGGTTGCCCGCCAGTTGCCCCATCTTGCTCGCGAAGCAGCACGAGCCGTACGCGAGGATGATCTCGGTCTCGCTGTAGCCGCCCGGGTAGAACAGAATGTCGCCGACCGACGGATGGCTCGTGTGATTCTCGAAGCCGACCGCCACGCCGTCGTTTTCCAGCTTGAAGTCGCCGAGCGGAACCCAGCAGCCTTCGCCGCTCCAGCGCACGTGAATGATCTTCTGGCGATACGGCAGCAGCTTGAGGAACGCGGCCACGGTATGCGGCGCGTCGGGATGGGTTTCGGCGACGAACTCATGGCCGCAGGAGGTGATTCGGAGTCGGGTCATCGCAGGATATCCGGTTGAAGGTTGAGAGTTGAGCGGCGGTCGGGCGGGCGCGGGCTGGCCAGGGCCGGGCGCACGTCATTCTGTCGTCCGGTGCAAGGCTTCGACAGGTACAGTTGCTTCCCAGCCGGTCAGGCCAGTTCGACCGCGGCCACGGCTTGCTTCGAGACGGGCCGGCGAAGCACGCGCCACACGGTCATGCCAGGTCTTGCCAGGGTTCCGCCACGAAAGTTCGTAGTTTGCAAGCCGCGCAATGCGCAGCACACTGCGCATTGCGCGTGATTCCCGTCGGCGCGCCGCGTATCCGATTCGGTCTCGCAGCTGGCCGCGAGCCATGGCGCGAACCGGCTTCGCGGCGAAAGCCAACGCCATAGACGAGACACGACAACGCAATCGATGAGCCCTGGCGCGTCGGTGCGCCGGACGCAGCACGACATCCCGACGCCGTCCCCGCCGACGGCCGTCCCGACCCACGGGCGCGCCGCCCGCATCCCGCCGCGCTATCCGCACCTCAGCCGCGCAGCCGGTAGGCGAGCGGCGTCACACCATAGCCACGCTTTAACTGCACGGAGAAATGACTGGCACTCTCGAAACCAACCGCAATCGCAATTTGCAGCACGGTCTGATCGGTGGCGCGCAGCAGTCTCGCCGCTTCCTCGAGCCGCAGGCGCGTGACGAACTGATGCGGCGTCTCACCAGCCTCGCGGCGAAACACCCGCGCAAAATGAAAACTGCTTAGGCCGGCCTGCCCGGCCAGTTCGTCGATACTCAGATCGGCGGCGAGATTGGCGCGGATGTAGTCGGTCACGCGACGAATCCGCCGCGGCACCAGCCGTTCGGGCCGCGCCGGCAATCGGCCGGGCGCCGGGCGGCCGCGTGAGTAGTGCTGGAGCAGATGCGCCGCAAGCGCGTGCGCGAGCGCGTCGACATATAGCCGCGAATCGGCCGGATCGGCGGCCGCACGGTGCAGTGCGCCGAGCATCGCGGCGATCAGCGGATCGTGAAAGCACATCGCGTCGCCGAGCGCGAGTTCGCGCGAGCCGCCGAGCTCCAGTTGCTCGGCGACGCTGTCGATCAGACCGCGCTCGATGTGCAGATGCACGGTCGACAACGGCTCGTCGCCGAGCGCACGCCAACGCCATGAGATCGGCGCGGGCGGCACGAACCAGACGTCGCCCACGCGCAGATCGGCGTGCTCCCAGCGTCCGTTCAGATTGCGTTCGAGATGCTCGGCGCCGCTCGCGAGCGTCATCAGTGTGAAGTCCTGCAAGCCGGGGGCTTCCAGCAGTTCCTGTTCGGCCGGTTCGAGATACGAGCGCAGCACGAGGTGACGCCACGGCCGATCCACGCTCGACACGAGTCTCTGGCCCGCCATGTAGCGATCGTAGGCAAGCGTCGTCGTCAGCTTCGGAATTCGTGACATCACGTCCACTCCCAGGGAGGTGTCGTATGCAGGAAGAAAACCCGCCATACCCGCGTAGCCGGTCCGCTGTCGGCGTCGCAGTCCGCGCAATAGTCAGCGCAAGATCGCGAAAATGATAGCAAGGAACCGGCTACCGCAATTTCTGGAAATAGCTAATCATTCAGGTTGTCGTCTTTCACGCGTTTCGAACGCCGGAGCTACCGTTTCATGGAACACGAATGCGATACGCTGCCGCATTGGCTGACCGGCTCGCCGCAAGGCGAAGCCGGGCACGCGTCGGCAGCATACAAGTCAACGGTGTCCGCACAACCGGCCTACCCGGCCGGCGCGCGGCAGGCCGTGAACTCAGCCCACGCGGCTGATGCATCGAGAGCAGAAACCCGCACCGCGACCGGTGCCGCGCCCAGTGGCTTTCTCACGCTCTTCACCGAGGAGGAGATCGGCACGCCGTCGCCCGCCGCGAGACGGGCCGCGCCGTACATCGGTCCGCTGGGACGATTCGGCAGCGCGCAGGACCGCATCGAATTCGTGCGGCGGCGCATCAGGCAGCTTGGCTTCGACTCGTTCAGCTACACGGCCACGCGCACGTCGTCGCATCACAAGACGATGTTCGTGCTGACCAGCTACGAGTCGCAGACCTGGCTCACGCGCTACTTCCGCGAGCGCTATTTCGAGCTGGACCCGCGCGTCGCGCTCGCGTCGCCGACCGGCATGCCGTTCCTCTGGAACACCGCCGACATGCGCGCCGACCTGCCGCGCGCGCAGATGCGCAGCGAACGCCTCACGGGACTGATCGACATGCTGGAGGCGACCGGCCGCAAAAGCGGGATTCTCACGCAGATGCCGCTACCCGAGCCGGAGCTGAACGCGAGCCTGTGTTTCAACTCGGAGATCGGCAACCCGCGCTGGATGACCGAATCGATCGTGGCCGAAACGCTGATGTTCGCGCACACGATTCACGAGTTCATCTGGACGCACGCGAAGAGCGCGATCGGCATGGCTCCCGAGCAACGGCAGCGCGTCGCGTTGAGCGAGTTGCAGCACGCGGTGCTGAGGGCGGTCGTGCAAGGTCAGCGGGACAAGGAAATCGCCTATTTCCTCGGACTGTCGCCGCATAACGTCGACTATCACCTGCGGCGGTTGCGGCAGTTGTTCAACGTGCGCAATCGCGTACAGTTGATCAATGTCGCGCAGGCGTATGTGTCGTAGTCGAAGGCCGGCGGTCGATGGTGTGACGGCTTTCGCCGTCACACCATCACGTTGCGCAAGCGTGAAGCGAACGGGCACGGCCGAAGGGGAAACGCTCAGCGCGCTTGCGGCTTGCCGCTCGCCCACGGCCCGATGATCTCCTCGATCGCCCGCGCCGCCGACAGCAACGCCGCCTCGCCGCGTACCTTCCCCACGATCTGAATCCCCACTGGCAGACCGCTCGCACTCATCCCGCACGGAATCGCGATGACCGGCAGGCCGGTGAGCGTCAACGCATAAGTGATCGCGAGCCAGTCGATGTAGGTGTCGAAATGCTGGCCGGCCGCTTCGCGGATATCGCGCGCCTCCACCGGAAACGGCAGCACAATCGACGCCGGGCAGATCAGCACGTCGTAACGTTGCAGCAACGCATTCGTCTTGTGGAACAGCTCGGCGCGCGTGCGCTGCGCCGAGCGCATCGCGCGGTTGTCCAGTTGCAGACCGAATTCGATGTTCCAAACCACGTTGGGGTTCAGCACATCGCGGTGCTGCGCGAGCACGTCTTCGTAGTTGGTCGCGTAGGCGATGCCGCGCAGCGTGTGGAACGCCTGCGTCGCCGCGCTCAGATCGAGATCGCTTTCGTCCACGCCGACACCCGCGGCCGCGAGACGGTCCATCGTCTTGCGGCAGAGCGCGAGAATCTCCGGCTCCGCCGTGGCGATGCCGAGCCCCGCGCTGAACGCCACGCGAGCCGGTCGCTTCGGGCTGCGCGCGTGCGCGAGGAATGCACTCCCGGAACCCGCCGAATTCGACGGCGCGCTCAACGACAACGGCGCGCTCGCGACTTCACCGCACATCGCGTCGAGCAACAGCGCCGCGTCGGTGACGTTGCGCGCCATCGGGCCGTGAATGCCGAGCGTGTCGTACGGATTGGCTGCCGGCCCGTACGCGACACGGCCCGGTGTCGGACGCAAACCCACCACGCCGCAGAACGCCGACGGCGTGCGCAGCGAGCCCGCCAGATCGGAGCCCTGCGCGACCCACGCGGTGCCCGACGCCAACGCGGCCGCCGCGCCGCCGGACGAGCCGCCCGCCGAGCGCGACAGGTCCCACGGATTGCGCGTGATGCCGAACACGCTGTTGTACGTATGACCGCCCGAGCCGAACTCCGGCGTGTTCGATTTCGCGTAGACCACGCCGCCGTGCGCTTCGAGCAGCGTCACACCGGCATCGGACGCGGCGGGAATACGGTCGCGATAGACCAGCGAGCCGCGCGTGGTGCGCACGCCCGCGACATCGGTCAGGTCCTTGATCGGCACCGGCAAGCCGCACAACAGGCCGCGTTCGTTCACCGGCTTTTTCAGCAGCGCGTCGGCATGCGCGTGCGCGCGCTCGAAACACAGCGTGGGCAACGCGTTGACCTGCGGTTCAACGCGCTCCACCTGCGCGGCAACGGTGTCGAGCAGGTCATGCGGACTCACTTCCTCTGCGCGCAGTAACTCGACGACATCGCACGCGCTGCGCTCAATCAGACTCAAATCGACGGACATGGTGGCTATCGGCTCCGGGGTGAAGGTGCCCTAGAGTTTCGCACGCCGCGTTCGTCAGCGGCGTGCGGTCCGCATAGGGGCCGCTCAGCTCTTGAGCCGGTAGCCGGTCCTGAAGATCCAGTGGACGATCGCCAGGAACACCAGCAGAAACAGCACGGTCATGCCGAGGCTCAACTCGACGTTCACGTCGGCGAGTCCGAAGAAGCTCCAGCGAAAGCCGCTAACCAGATAGACGATCGGATTGAACAACGTCACGACGCGCCAGAACGGCGGCAGGATGTTGACCGAATAGAAGGTGCCGCCAAGGAAGGTCAGCGGCGTGACGATCAGCAACGGCACGATCTGCAGCTTTTCGAAGCCGTCCGCCCAGATTCCGATGATGAACCCGAGCAGACTGAACGTGACCGCCGTCAGCACCAGAAACAGCACCATCCAGAACGGGTGCTGGATTTGCAACGGCACGAACAGCCCGGCGGTCGCGAGAATGATCAGCCCGAGCAGGATCGACTTGGTGGCCGCCGCGCCCACATAGCTCACGACGATCTCCAGATACGACACCGGCGCCGACAGCAACTCGTAGATCGTGCCGGTGAAGCGCGGAAAGTAAATCCCGAACGACGCGTTCGAAATGCTTTGCGACAGCAGCGACAGCATGATCAGTCCCGGCACGATGAACGCGCCGTAGCTGATGCCGTCCACTTCCTTGATGCGCGAGCCGATCGCCGAGCCGAAGACGACGAAGTACAGCGACGTGGAAATGACCGGCGCAATGATGCTCTGCATCAGCGTGCGCCAGGTGCGCGCCATTTCGAACTTGTAGATCGCGCGCATTGCGTAGATATTCATTGGTCACCTCGGAGCAGACTGACGAAAATGTCTTCGAGCGAACTCTGCGTGGTATGCAGGTCCTTGAAGCGGATGCCGGCGTCGTCGAGCGCCTTGAGCAGCGCGATGATGTCGGTGCGGCCGCCCTCGCCTTCGTAGGTGTAGATCAGTTCATTGCCGTCCTTCGCGACGGCCAGCGCGTAACCGGCGAGAGAGGCCGGCACCTGCGCGAGCGGGCTCTCCAGTTGCAACGTCAGTTGCTTCTTGCCGAGCTTGCGCATCAGCTCCGTCTTCTCTTCGACCAGCATGATCTCGCCCGCGCTGATCACGCCAATACGGTCGGCCATCTGCTCGGCTTCGTCGATGTAGTGCGTGGTGAGGATGATCGTCACGCCGCTTTCGGCGAGCGAGCGCACCAGCTTCCACATGTCGCGCCGCAATTCGACGTCGACGCCGGCGGTCGGTTCGTCGAGGAACAGCACGCGCGGTTCGTGCGAGAGCGCCTTGGCGATCAGCACGCGGCGCTTCATGCCGCCCGACAGCGTGATGATCTTGCTGTCACGCTTCTCCCATAGCGACAGGTCGCGCAGCACCTTCTCGATGTAGGCGGGGTTCTTCGGCTTACCGAAGAGGCCGCGGCTGAACGAGACGGTCGCCCACACGGTTTCGAATGAGTCGGTGGTGAGTTCCTGCGGCACGAGGCCGATCAGCGAACGCGCGCCGCGATAGTCGGCCGCGATGTCGCGGCCGTCCACCGTCACGCTGCCCTCGCTCGCATTGACGATGCCGCAGATGATGCTGATGAGGGTGGTTTTGCCGGCGCCGTTCGGGCCGAGCAATGCAAAGATTTCTCCGCGGTCGATGGCCAGGTTGATGTTTTTGAGTGCGTGAAAACCGCTGGCATAGGTTTTCGACAGATTCGTGACCGAGACGATTGGCTGCATGGAGTCGACGATGGCAGACACCGTTATTGGATTGGAAGGAGCGGCGCGAACAGGCAACCGCACCCGCAATGTAATGGAAAGTGCGAAAGCGTGCAGCGCGGTGCGGCGGGGTAAGCGCTCCGGCAGCACGGCGCGGCTATTTCGCTGCAATGCAAAATAGTTCGGGTTCCGTATCGATTCGGCGAGGGCAATCCGGCGCATCAGATGCAATGGGAGCACGCAGGCCGCCACGGCGCTGCATCGACGATGACGAAGGCACACCGCTTGCGGGGGTTCAGTCACGTGAGCGAAATGTTAAAGGTTAAAGACCGCGGTGCAAGACAGCGCTCGCTGATATCAACCCGATTCTTTGGAGATGAACCATGAAACCCATGACCAGGACAATTTTCGCTTCGGTACTCGTGATGGCGCTGTCGGGCGGCGCCTACGCACAGGCAGGCGGCGGAGCGGGCGGTGGCGGCGGCGCGGGCGGGGCCGGCGGTGCGGGTGCGGGAGGCGGTAACGGCATCGGCGCGGGCGGCGGCACCACGGGCGGCGCGGGCGGGACCGCTACGCCAGGCGTCGGCGCCGGCTCGATGAAGGCGCCGAACAATTCGGGCTACGGCTCGCCGGGCGTGACCGGCACCGGCGGCGGCGTTGGCACCGGCACCGGCGCAACACCCAATAGCCCGTCGATGAACCGTTCGAACGGCGACGCGACCCAGGGCATGAACCACGGCGGCACGCGCGGCGGCACCCCCGATACGATGAACAACGGGACCGGCGGCACGATGCGCAACGGCCAGTAATAAGTGGCCGACAAAGCGGTGATGTGCGTTAACGCGAGATAGAGCGACGAGCTTTGCCGCCTACCTCGACACAGGGCGACGACGCCGATAAAGCGCCGTCGCCCTGTGTCGTTTGGACCGAGGCGCTACGCATTCCAGCAAAAGGTTAGCCTTGCAACCTCGATAGCAGTTTTTGCAAGAACCGCAGGCTGGAGCCAGAGTCCGCGCGCCACTTCAACTTCATGGCACGCAGCGCCACCTCACCTCACGGTGTCGCGCACTCGAAACTGCTCGCGAGATTCGCATTGCCTTTACCGACATAACGCGGAAACAGCGGATAACGGCACAACGGACGCGAGCGCCCATTGGTCGCCGCGGCGATGTCGGTCGCGGTCAGGGTTTCGGGTGACACGCCGCGTGTCACCCAGTTGTCGAGCGCGCCCAATAGATCCACCGACGGCACGAACACGCCGCTGCCGTGCTGAAACCCCGGCACCATGTACAAGCGCATGAAACCGTCGACCCGCGGCGCGCCGAAGCGTTCGATCAGCGCGTCGCGATACGCGATCGTCTGATTGGGGCTGATGACTTCGTCGGCGAGGCCTTGCACGGTGATGAGCTTGCCGCCGTGCGCCATGTAGCGCGACAGGTCCGGGTTCATCGCGCCGATCGTCTGCGAGAGCGCGATCAGTTGCGCGCGATATTTGCCCGGACGTTGCGGGTCGAACTGAAGCGAATCGTAGTCCGCGTCCCGAGCGACGAAGTAGCGGAGGTAGCCGTCGCCTTGCGCGAACAGATAGCCGTTCGCATAGAACGTCGGCACCGGCAGGCGCTCCGGTTGATGCGCGAGCCCAAGCAGCCCGGTCAGACGCGTGCCCTGAAAAACGTTGTAGCCGCGATAGCCGCCGACGTCCCAGGCGAGCCGGTACGGCAACGAGAGCCCGTCGCGCATCACCAGCAACGTAGCGAGTTGCGCGTCGCTCAGGCATTCGTCGTGCGGGCGCGCGGAGCCCGCGCAATGCAGCGATTCGACGATCTCCGCTTCATGCCCGCGGCACGCGGCGACATCGCTGACGATGCCGTCCGCCGCGCCGTCGAGCCGGTCACACGCGGCGAGCGTGCGTTGATACACGCGTTCGAGCAACAGCGGCGGCACGAAGCCGCCGGGCGTCGCGTATTCCGCGCGGCCGAGTTTCACGCCAAGCAGGCGCACGCCGGAAAAATTGAGCGCGGGCGAATTGGCGATCACGCCGTCGTAGTCATCGGGAAAGCGCTGCATGACGGTGTAGCCTTCGCGCCCGCCCGTCGAACCGCCGGCGAAATACATGCGCTGCGGCGGCCGGCCGTACGCGCGCGCAATCAACGCGAGCGCGGCATCGTGGGTCTTCTTCAGATGCGCGTAGCCGAAGTTCGTCACCGCTTCGTCGACGAGGCCGAACACCGCGAGCGACGAATCGCCGACATGTCCCGAGTCATCGCCGAACGTCGCATAGCCTTGCGCAAGCGGCGCGCGATCCGGCGAAAACGGCATCACGCCGGTGCCGCTCACCACGACGCCGTTGTAGCCGCCGCCACCGATCTGCAATGCGCGGCCGTTCCAGCGGCGCGGCAGATTCAGATCGAAACGGATATCGGGCGTGCTCGCCTGGAGCGCCTTGATGCGGCCGGTGATGCGGCAATACTCGCCGCCTTGCTGATTGCCAGGCGCGGTCGCGCGCACCATCACCGCGCTCTCGATCTGCGCGCCGGCGGTCGGCAACGCGATCAGTTCGGGCGGCAGCACCGCGCCCGCGAATTCCGCGCAACGCAGCGCGAGCGGCTCGGTGGACGCGGCCAGCGCGCCATGCGCCGCGAGCCCGAGCAACGCACCGAGCGCGCCGCCGGCGAGCGCGCGCGCATTCCACGTTCGACGCCTACCGCGCCGCCGCACCGTCATCCGTAACCCGCGCCGTTGGCGGGCGCACCCGACTGCTGCCCTTTCCAGCCGCTCCAGCCGCGCGCGATCATCAGCACGGCACCGATCGCGACCAGATCGCCGCCGAGTCCGATCAACACGCCGCGAAATCCATGAAACGTGTGCGGGGTCGCCGTATCGACGATCAACGACACCAGCGTGCCGGCGACGAAACACACGAGCCCGGTGCGGCCCACGGTGACCACTGCGGGCAGCCGGCGGGCGAGCCGCGCGATGCTGCCCATCCGCACGAGTTGCGCGGCGAGCCAGGCAATGACGACGAAGTTGATCACACGATCCACGGACAGGTTCTGTTTAAGCGTGCCGGGCAACGGTTGCATCAGCACGAAGAGTTTGACGATGGCGAACGCCAGCACCGCGACCACCGCGGCGTATGTGAACCAGCGCGCGGTGCGGCTCGCGTGAAAGCACTCGCTGATGGGCTGCACGCGGCACAGTATGCCGAGCACGAACATCAATTGCCATGCAAACGGATTAAAAGCCCAGTCGACCATGTCGTCAATGCTGAATAACGCGGCCAACGGCCGGGCCAGTGCCCAGATCGTCGCGCTCACACCGAGCGCGAGCCAGGGCGAGCGGCGCGCGAGCGGCACCGCGAACGGCACGCACAGCGCGAACATCACGTACATCGGCAGCACGCTCGACAGATACGGTTGACGCCGCAGCACCGCGATATCGAACGCCGAACGCAGCGGTTGATCCACGAAAGGCGCCCAGCCGGTGAGCTCGACCATCGGCGGATTCAGATGCAGCAGCGCAAGCAATGCGCCGGATACGAGCGTCAACACCGCCGTCAGCAGATAGGCGCGATAGATTTCCCAACAACGCCTGACGAAGCGCATCTTCGCGGCGCTCTCGCCACGGCCCGCGAGCACGGCCGTATAAGCCGCCGCCGATGCATAACCGCCGAGGAACACGAACACTTCCGCCGAATCGCACAGCGCATACGCGTGCAACATCAGATGCGACAGCGTACTGCCGGGAATGTGGTCCAGCACGATGACGATCAGCACGACGCCCCGGAAGAAATCCACTTCGATCGAACGCCCCCCACGGGGGTTTCCTTCGGGACGACCGCGACGAATTTCCATTCGGGTTCTCGCAGAATGGCGCGCGCGGCGCGCCGGAAGAGACGCTCGTGAAGCCGCTATGAGGCGGTCATGAAGCGCCGTTGTTCGTAGGAACACGCCCAGAATAATTTGTTCCGGCCGGCCTCGTGCGCGCCGCCGGCGCGCGCTGACAACCGGCCTTTAATCGCGTCGCGCACGACGGCCGACTGAAATCGCGCTGTCGGCGTGCGGTAATACTGAGTCATTGTGTCTTCGCTTTCCGGCACATTCGTCGGCAAGTTTTGCGACTTTCGCGTGGGCGTGGCGAGCACGGTCGGCAATCGGCGAGGAAAAAAAATCGCTGGGCACGCGAGGCGATTTTTTTCGCTTTTTTTCATCGTACGATGTTTGCATGCTTGCCCGCCGGCGCTCGCCTGCCTCTGTCGCGCGATGCGCTCTACCGGCGGCGGCCACTCATGTGGACCGGACACGCCGCCGGCCGATCCTCCATCGGCCGGCGCGCCTGGCGTCATAACGACGCCATCTTTTTGCCGCGCCCGGCTGCGCCGTCGACGGCACGCTCCGGTCCTTCCACTACCGCCCTGAACGGCTGCGCGTCGCGCGCGGCCTTCGCTCTGGAAGACAAGCACATGAACAACAGGATCGCCGGCTTCGACGGATTGCGCGCCATCGCAGTGCTGATGGTGTTTTTTCAGCACCGCCTGTTTGGCGATATCGGCGAGATCGGTCACCTCGGCGTGTGGATCTTCTTCGCGCTGAGCGGCTTTCTGATCATCGGCATTCTGTCGACGCAACGCGCGCGCATCGAAGCGGGCGCGAGCCGCTTCGGCGCCGAGCTCAAGCGCTTCCTGTTTCGACGGACCCTGCGCATCTTTCCGATCTACTACCTGATGCTGGTGGTGATGTGCGTGCTGATGGCGTTCGGCTTCGCGAGTCCCGAACTCGCGAGCGGCATGCCGTTTCATTTCGCGTATCTGTCGAACATCTGGATCGGCTCCGTGCTGCGTTACTGGCCGGGGCGCTACTCGCATTTGTGGAGTCTCGCGATCGAGGAGCAGTTTTATCTCGTGGTGGCGCCGCTGTTGCTGCTGGTCGCCGTGCAGCGGCATCGCGTGGTGTGCTGGACGATCGTCGCGCTTGGACTGGGCTCACTGCTGGCGATGCGCGCCGCGCATTGGGACGAAATCACGATCTACACGCATCCGTTGAGCAACTTCTGGTTGCTGGCGCTGGGCGGCATCGGCGGCCTGATGATCGCGCACGAACGGAGCCGCGTGCGGGCGTGGCTGGGCCACGGCGTCACATTGTGTGCGGTGAGTCTCGCGCTAGTGATTTTGTGTGCGACCGAACCGCGATGGAGCGAGCTGGACAGTTCGCTGCTGTTCACCGCGATCAGCGCGTCATACGGCGTCTGCATCGCGGCGCTGGTAGCGTCGGTTGCATGCTGCCGCAACGCCGTAGTGATCGGGCTGCTCGAAACGCGCTGGCTGGTGAGCTTTGGACGCATCAGCTACGGCTTCTATCTCTATCACAACCTGATTCCGGACCTGACGCGCAACCATCGCGCTGCGGCGTTCTTCGGCGGCACCGTGCCGATGTGGGCGCACGCGGCGGGCATCGCCGCGTCGTTCGCGATCTCGCTGACGATTGCGACGCTGTCGTGGCGGCTGATCGAAGAGCCGATTCTTCGGCTGAAGACAAGGCGGCCGACGCCGGCCGCCCGTTCCGTTTCAATGCCGACGCACCCGCACACAACCCTCGCGCCGCGCAGCGAGCGCACGTTGCGCGAGGACAGCACCGCATCGGACACCGTGTGAGCAATCAAGCAAGGACACGTTTTTAGCTGGCACGGCGCCGCACGCTGCGAAGGTGAATGGACTGTGGGAACGCGCATTGCTGCTCTCTGGTTCTACCTCATCACCGGAGAACGTCGTGGCAAACATGGCAAATTCCCCGAATCAGCATGACGAGCCCGAGCGCCGGCCCGACGAAGACCCCGGCAGCCCGCCCACCGAAGTCTCCAAGCCGCTCGGCGATGCAATTCCGACGCCGGTCGAGCCGGGCCTCGATCAACCTTTGCCGCATAAGGGCGAGACACCCGCCCCGAGGAAAGACGAGGACGACGGCACCCCGTTAGGCGATACCGACACGCCGCCGGGTGTGCCTGAGCCTGGGCCATCCGATTTCGCGTAACGGGGCGGCGGTGTGAAATCCGCCTTCAATCGGTCCCGATGAGCGCGCGGCCAGAAAGGGTCCGCGCTCATCGTGCACGTCGTTGTGCTGGCTGCGCTGCCTGCATTCACATTCAATGAGCGTTGCACTCATTGGATTGAAACCGAGTCGAAACCGAACGTTCAAAGACTGCGCTCAATCCTCAAGCCGCAGCCGGCTCGTGAACGATCTTGAGCGTGCTCTTGTGTTCCTTGATCAACCGATAAACCGTTTCGCCCGGCACGGTCTCCTGCTCGAGCAGTTCGTCGGCAATCGCGCGCAGCACCGGTTCATACGCCTGCAACAGGTTGTAGCAAAGCTCGTTCAACTCCTTGAGGAGCACGTTCGCATGCTCGATCGCGCTCTTCATCTGCAGACCCGCGTATTGCGACGGCAGCGCCGCGAGGCTGAACAGATTGCCGTCGCTGTTGAAGCCGAACTTCGACACCATGTCGAGACTGATCCGCGACGCTTCCTGCAAATCCGACGCGGCGCCGCTCGATGCTTCGGAGAACGTGAGAATTTCGGCATTGCGCCCGCCGAGCAGCACCTGAATCTCGTTGCGGATTTCGGTCTCGCGATACAGGTGCTTGTCCTGCGCCTTGGTGATGAGCGCGACGCCCAACGCGCCGCCGCGCGGCAGGATCGTGACCTCTTCCAGCACGCCGGTGCCCAGCAGCGCGGCGACGAGGCCATGCCCTGCTTCATGCACCGCGATGCGCGTGCGTTCGTCTTCGCTGAGCGCGCGCTCGGCGCCGCTCACATCGCCGATGCGCGCAATCTTGATCGCTTCCATGAAATGCTTCGCCGCGATTTCGGTGTCGCCCGCTTTACGCGCGACGAGCCCCGCCTGGTTTACCACCATCGCGACGGTGGCCGGCGAGAGGCCCGTGGTCAGACGCGCGAGCTGGTCGTAGTCGATATCCGCGGCCTTCGACTTCAGCTTCTCCGCGTAGAAGCGGAAAATCTTCGCGCGGTCTTCGCGATCGGGCAAACGAACCTGCACGGTGCGATCGAAACGGCCCGGCCGGCGCAACGCTTCGTCGAGATTGTCGGGGTGATTGGTCGCCGCGACGATGATGACGCCTTCGTTCGAAGCGAAGCCATCCATTTCCGCGAGCAACTGGTTGATGATGCGGTTACTCTCGGCTTCGACCGGACCCCCGCCGGTGTCGGTGCGTTTCGCAAGGCCGTCGGCTTCGTCGATGAAGATCACCGTGGGCGCGTTCTTGCGCGCCAGTTCGAACAGATGCTTGACCTTCTGGATGCCGACTCCGTAGTACTTCGCGCTGAAATAGCTGCCCGTGATCGAGATGAAACTCGCGCCGCATTCGCCGGCCAGCGCCTGCGCGAGCCGCGTCTTGCCGACGCCCGGGCCGCCCACCATCAAAATGCCGCACGGCGCGCGCACGCCCATCGACGTGAACTGCTTCGGGTCCGACAGATAGCCGCGAATGTCCGCGAGCGCGGCCTTCGCTTCGCCTGCGCCGATCACATCGTCGAAACGCAACGCGGGCGTCTCGCTGAGCAGCTTCGCGCCACCCTTCATTTCGCGCCGCATGAACCACACCATGCCGCCGACCAGCAGCAGCGGCAGCAACACGCTGATGGCGTCGCGCAGATGGTCGAACGCCGCTGTCAGGCGCGCGCCGTCCGTGCGGATGTCCGCATCGGGCAGCCACACGAGTTGATACGGGGCGGCCTCGCCGGACCTCGGCTCGCCAAGCAGCAGCGCGTGCGAGAACGTTGCGTTGTGGTCGGTGACGAAGTACTTCGCGCCATCGCGCGTCGACACGAGGATCGCGCTCGGGCTCACGCCGATCGCGGCGACGTTCGCGTCGTGAATGTCGCGCAGCATCTCCGACGCATCTTTCTCCTCGCGCGTCCAGGCGGACGGATCGTGGCGCATCTGGCTCGCGACGCCGGTCAGCGCTGGCGCTCCCTGCGCCGCACGCTGCCGGGAATGCCAGACGCCCAATGTGAGCAATACCGCGATCAACACCGCCATCATCGCGACGGCGACTCTGCGTGTGCGTCTTTTCTCAAGCGAATTATTTCCCGGCTTCATGAGTCACTTCCAAAAACGGGCTCGAAAACAAGCCCCGATACCTAGTCGAAATCAGAGAGCTGGACTGTGGCGGAGGAAATCGGCTGAGGCGAAAACACCACGCGTGCCAGGAAGACAGGACAACCAGGCATGCGTCCCTTTTTGCCGCATTCACCAGGGACAGTATGGGTGTGAACGCGTGTTCCAATTCGCGGAAAAGGCCTGTTTCTGCCGTCTATCCGGCGTTTCAGGCTGCCGGAAGCGGCGAACAGGCGAAGATTTGCGAGGCATTGCACCACTGCTCCGGCGCACAGTTTATCAGCGTTAAATTCATTGCGTATTTTGAATTCCTATATTTAACCGCACCCCATTTAAAACCGGTCAGAGTTACTTGAATATGATTTTATTTAAATGCCTACCGGCGCCGGGTTAAATAAGAAATAGCCGTCAAACGAGCGTGCGATTTTTCTTTGTGTCCAAAGGAAGGCGCAGCCGATGCCGGTCGATTTGTGAACGAGGGGAAGGTGCGGGACCGGCTCGACCTTATTTCGAGGCCGCCGGCGCAGCGGCGTGGAGTCACGCCGCGGAAGTCGTTACGTCAGGGCTGATGAGCGACGGGCCTCTGGGGGCCCGTTCGCATCATCGCCACTTCTCTCAGGTCCTACGATTTTTACTGTCGATGCAGATCCCCATCGATGGCCGTCCTCTGCTCTCCTTTGCTATCCGGCCCTCGCATTTCTTCCACCGGCTCAGGCGGCCGTGTGCCGCTTCGCGCCGATCCGCGCATCGCTGGCCAGCCGCTCCAGCAGCCTCGCCGTTCGCGTTCGCTGACTCGCGATCAGCTCGTGCGTCTCTTCCAATGCGCGGACCCGCTTTTCCCAATACTCATGGTCGAACGCATGCAGCACGTCCGCTGCGTGTCCTCGCGAGACGTACTCGACCATGTTCTCGATATGTTCCAACTGGCTGTCCACCAGATTGGCCGGACGCCGCCCGCCGCTTTGCGCGGTCGGTTGCTTGCTCGTGCCGCTCATCTTTCACACCCCGTGTATGCCTGTCGGCAAAGTGTGGACTTCGCTTCCGTTGCGCCATGCCTGGCTGGCCGGCGCTTTGCTGCGCAGTGGCGGTTTCCCGACAGGGCAAGCGACGCCATCGGCGGCACCCTCGGTGAAAGCGACCTGCAATCTAATCGTGCGACGATATCCCAAGTTGCCTGGGACGCTTTACCATACGTCTCAATATTGGCCGCGCGGCGCAAAAAAACTCCGTTTGCCCAGCCGCTCGCCGCCGTTCCGTCGCCGAACCGCCCTATTTGCCTGCCGCAACGGATTCATGAACCATCGTTCACTCCCGCCGCATCTGGCCGCGGCAACCGCCGCCGATTCGCGCTCGATCATGTCGACGAGCCGTTTCAGCACGCGCGGACTCGCGGCCAGCGAGCAGTTCCTCGCGTGGCGTCAGCGCGTGGGACATGTGGTCGACGCGCCGCCGTCGAAGGAGCAACTTGCCGGCGGCTTTCACGGGGAAATCGATCTGTATGCGGTCGGCGGCATGATGCTGACGGACTGCCGCACCGATCAGATGCGGCTGGAACGCTCGGTGGCGCGCGTGTCCACGGATCAGCGGCGCGATTACGTGTTCCAGTTGTTCGTCGAGGGCGAGGTCGGCCACGTGACCGGCATGCGCAGGAAGCGCAGCGATCCGGGCTCGGTGCAAGGCATCGTCGCGTTCGATCTGAACCAGCCGTTTCGCGCCGAACGCCCCAGGTGCCGCCTGCTGAGCCTCTTCGTGCCGGCGACGTTGGTCGACGAGGGCTTGCGCGATGGCGCCGGGATTCACGGCCGCATCGTCCAGAAAGAGGCGCCGCTGGCCGGCCTCCTGCTCGACCACCTGGCGGCGCTCGCGCGCGACATCCCGCTGCTCGATCCAGCCGCCGCAACCGACGCGCTGCACGCGGGCGCGCAATTGCTGGTCGCCGCGTTCCGCAAGGCCGCGCATCTGAGCGGCGCGGACCGCGCCGCGCTGCAAGCCGCGCTGATGGGACAAGTGCGCCGCCACGTCGAAGCCAACCTGCATCAGCCTGACCTCACGCCGACCAGCGTGGTTCAGGCGCTGCAACTGAAGCGCGCGACGATCTATCGCTGGTTCGAGCACGAGGGCGGGCTCGGCGCTTATATCCGCAATCGCCGGTTGCGCGAAGCTGCCGACGAGCTGGTCCGTTTCCCGCAGCGCCAGGTGGCGGAGATCGCTTACGGACTCGGGTTCAAAAGCCCATCCGATTTCAACCGCGCGTTTCGCCGCGCGTTCGACCTGAGTCCGCAGGATCTGCGCGCCTGCGCGCTGGACTTGCAGCGTCGCGAGCCGGCGTAGCTGTTGGGGTTCATGTAGCGCTGAGGTCGCTTGACCGGTTGTCGCGGAGGTTCAGGCCGCCGCGTTCGTGGCAATTCGAACTGGCGATGCGTTGAACAGAGAGGTGTCCATCGCGATCTGCCGATCTGCCGCGCGTGGTCTCGTGACGCGACCGCGGAATCCAGCAGAAGACGTGGGTGCTTCCATCAATGAAGCTCCCCTAACGGGCAGTTCAGCGGAGGCGCGGCAGCGCCTCCGCTGCAATACGTTGTCAGGCGTCACTCACCGTGCCCTTTGCGCCGGAGTACAACATGGGTGGCTTTCTCCGATGCAACGAACTGAACGCATTCGTATCCCTGAGCGCGTGCGTCAATCCCCTCGAACAGTCGCTCTCCCCCGCCCAGCAGGACCGGCGAAATAGCGACGTGCAACTCGTCGATGAGGCCCGCCCGAAGATACTGCTGGATAGTGTCAGCCCCGCCGCCAATGCGCACGTCCATTCCGTTGGCTGCGTCGCGCGCCCGCTCAAGCGCCTCGTGAATACCGCCTGTGACGAAGTAGAACGTCGTTCCGCCTTCCATCTGGATAGGTGCGCGCGCGTGATGAGTCAAGATGAAAGTTGGAACGTGATAGGGCGGGCTGTCCCCCCACCATCCTTTCCAGTTCATGTCGGGCCAGGGACCACGAATCGGGCCGAACATGTTTCTTCCGAGAATCCAGGCGCCAACATT
Organism: Paraburkholderia ginsengisoli NBRC 100965; assembly: GCF_000739735.1. Classification (GTDB taxonomy): domain Bacteria; phylum Pseudomonadota; class Gammaproteobacteria; order Burkholderiales; family Burkholderiaceae; genus Paraburkholderia; species Paraburkholderia ginsengisoli. The sequence goes on from NZ_BBJF01000024.1 coordinate 99,204, forward strand.
CTTGAAGCCCCGCGCGGCGAAGTCGTCATCGATCCCTGTTGTGCCACCGTCGGCGCCAAAGAGCATCCGTTGGAACGTGCGTGTCGGGATTAACCACTGATGCAAATCAGTCCCGCCCACGCCGAGCGGATTCCTGATGTCCTGATCCGGACCAGCTCCGTATCCGTCAAGCGAGATGGTAAAGCCCTCAACTCGGACGCGTGTCATTTCATGCCCTCCTTTCGTTTGACGTCAGACGGGATGTCAACTGCAAGACGTGCGGCTTATATCTGTCACTGCGGGATGCATGGCCATGATAAAACGCCTGTGCCGACGCCGCCGAATACCGTTCTCGACAGATTCTCCGTCCCGGCGGGCATCATCCGTCCGTCGAAACGGTGGTCGCCTCCCACGCACCGATTTCAACGTTCAATGCCGACAACTTGTCTCGAACGAGCCCGAGCGCGTCGCTACCGAGCAATAGATGTGTGGGCGGATGATCCGCTGCCATGACGGCCAGCATCGCGCGCGCCGCTTTCCGGGGATCTCCCGATTGCTTGCCGCTTTTTTCCTCGCGGGCCTGGCGGATAGGATTGAAGATATCGTCGTAATCCGAGATCGAGCGGGGGGTGCGCGTCATCGAGCGACCTGCCCAGTCGGTGCGAAATGAGCCCGGCGCCAGGGCCGTTACGGCAATACCGAAGGGCTTGACCTCTTTGCCGAGTGCCTCGGAGATGCCCTCCAACGCAAACTTGCTCCCACAGTAATAAGCGATTCCCGGCATGGTGATGTAGCCGCCCATCGACGTGATATTCAGAATGTGGCCGCGGCGGCGCTGACGCATGAACGGCAGCACGGCCTTCATCATGGCGACCGCGCCAAATACATTCACATCGAACTGCTGGCGCATTTCCGAGAGCGGCGATTCCTCCATGATGCCCTCGTGGCCGTAGCCGGCATTGTTGACCAGCACATCGATTGGTCCAATGTCAGCCTCGATTTCCGCCACGACGCCGTCGATCGCGTCGAAGTCGGTCACGTCGAGCACACGCCCCCAGGCGGCATGCTCGGATAGGGACTCGAATTCACGCTTTGCCTGCGCGCTTCTCACCGTGCCGACGACCTTGTGACCCACCGCCAGCGCTTCCTGTGCGAGTGCGCGGCCAAAACCGCTGCTAACGCCGGTGATGAGTAGAGTTTTGCTCGATGCCATTGAAGCTTCTCCCGGATGTCGATTGGAGAGTGCATGCTAATCTGATGGACGAGCCAAGCTAAGCGGAATTCCGCTGATTTTCTTGCATAAAACTATGAACACGTCACGCGCTTCCACCCAGCCTCCGGCTTTATCCTCGCAAAGCCAGAAACGCATGGTTGCCCTGCTGCACGCGTTGGCGCCCGACGAGGGCTACAACCTGACCGCACTCCCAAGCGTTCGCATCTTGCGGTCGAACCGGGCGCTATCGCGCACCCCGGTTCTGTACGACCCAGGTATCGTGATCGTCTGCCAGGGCCGCAAGCGAGGTTATTTCGGCGATCGGCTCTACCTGTACGACGAGCGTCACTATCTGGCGGTGTCCGTGCCAGTGCCGTTCAGCATGGAGACCGACGCAACCGAGGAGCGCCCACTGCTCGCGCTGTATTTGCACCTCGATTTCGCATTGGCCGCCGAACTTGCGGAGCGGATCGACCGCGAAGGCGTGGCGCGGCGCGCACCAGCACCTCAGAGCATGATGTCGACGCCGATGGATGACGCGATGCAAGCGTCCGTGCTGCGCTTTCTCGAGGCGATGCATCGGCCGCTCGAAGCCGCTGTGTTGGGCGCAGGGCTGCTGCGTGAACTGTATTTCCGGGTGCTGACCGGCGCCCAGGGAAGCTCGTTGCGCGAGGCCTTGGCGATGCGAGGACAGTTCGGGCAGATAGGCCGCTCACTCCGCGTGATTCATGCAAGCTATGCGCAGCCTCTCGACGTAAAGCAACTGGCCCACGAAGCGGGTATGAGCATCCCGAGTTTCCACAGCCACTTCAAGGCCATTACGCAGGTGTCGCCGATGCAATACGTGAAGTCGACCCGCCTTCATCAGGCTCGCCTGTTAATGGTGCGCGAGGCGTTGACCGCAGAGGCCGCGGGACACGCGGTGGGTTACACGAGCCCGTCTCAGTTCAGCAGGGAATTCAAGCGTCTGTTTGGCTTGACGCCGGCCGCAGAGGCTAAGCGTATGCGTGAGAGCTTCGCAATCCCCGCAGCATTCGCTGATACGGCTTATGTCTCGTCGCACTGAATTGCGCGCGGTTCGATTTGATCGCAGATCGGTGATCGGACATCCACGAATGTGCGTCTCGACGGCGAGAAGCAGGCGCCCACAACATCGTCATGGCGGACGGATACCGGCCGATCAGTGTCGCTAACGTGGTTCGTCCGACCAGGACATCAATGCTTTGCGCGAGAAGGGTCGTTCATATCGGCCACTCAATCCTGAGAGGCGATCGAACTCCGACTAGCCCGGCTTCCTTTACAGAACTGCGTGCTCGCAGCCGCGCGTGGCGACCGTTTTTGGGGTCGCTTGTGTTTGGTCTGGATACGCTAGGTTTAGACGAATCTCGACATTGCCGTGTGCTACTTTCCCTACACGGGCGCACGCGGCCGGGCCCGGTTTGCCTCCCCTATGTTGGCCCATCGTTTTGCCCTCACGCAGAAAGGTGACCTATGAGCCATGCTGCCAGATCTGCGCGCGTCAAGCGCGCGGCCCGCCGCCGCCCGATCCGAAACACCTGGCTCGCGGTAGGCCTCTCGCTGCCAGGGCTGTTTGCCGAACAGCCAAGTTTCGCGGCGGGAATCCTGCCACAAGGCGGCCATTATGTCGCGGGTTCGGGAAGCATCGCCCAGCACGGTGCGAACCTGAGCATCACGCAATCCGGCTCGCGGGGCATCATCGAGTGGAACAGTTTTTCGATCGGATCGGGCCACAAGGTGTCGATCGACAACGGCACGGGCGCCACACTCAATCGCGTGACCGGTAACGATCTCTCGGCGATCTATGGCTCGCTGACGGGCACCGGCAGTGTCTATCTTGTCAATCCGAATGGCGTGCTCATCGGACCAGGCGGCGTGGTGTCGACGGGCACGCGCTTCGTCGCTTCGACACTGGATGTCTCCAACAATGATTTTCTCAATCCCCCTCTGTACGGTGGAGCGTCGTACACAGGCAGTTCTACGGCGAATGTGGTCAATCTCGGCAAGATCAGTTCGTCGGGCGGGGACGTCTTTCTCATATCGGCCAACGAGGTCAAGAACTCAGGGAAAATCGATGCGCCGAACGGCAATGCCGAACTCGCCGTGGGTCGTAAGGTGTCGTTATCCGACGGCAAGTATCAGCAGGTCTTCGTGGACGTGGGAAGCGGCGGCACGGTGACGAACTCAGGCGCCGTGCAGGCGGCGCTGATCAACCTGCAAGCGGCCGACGGCAATATCTTCGCGCTTGCGGGCCGTTCAGCCGCGCTGCGGGCCACAGGCACTGCGACGCGCAACGGCCACGTGTGGCTCGTCGCGAACACGGTCGACCAGGCCGGCAACCTCGTCGCCGGCAATGTCGATGCGAGCGGGGCGCGGATCAGTGCGCGCAATGCGGACGGCAGCGGCGGCATCGTTGATATGGCGGGCGGGAGCGTCAAGGTCGGTGGCGCAGATGTTCAGGCGAAAGCGTGGAATATCACCGCCGGAGATTTCAACCGCCGATGCCAGCACGGCCAGCGCCCTCGTCGCAAGTCTGAGCCGTGGCGCGTCGATCACCGTGGACGCGATCGGCGCCGACGGCAAGTATGGTGCGAACGGCGAGGGAGACATCGCGGTGCAGTCGAGCGTGCGCTGGCAAGGGGCCGCGTCGCTGACGCTCAATGCGGCGCACTCGCTGACTATCGCACCGCAGGCGAACATCGCCAATACGGGCGCCGGCTCTCTCACGCTGTCCGCCGATAGTCACGGATTTGACAACGGCGGCAGCGTGCTCAATCTCGGCACGGTCGACTGGTCACGTAGTACGGGTATCGTCGTGGCGCTTTACGACAGGAACGGCAGCTACACGCGTGGCGACGTCCGCACCAACCCATCCTGGAGCCCTACGCCGTTCAGCGGGCTCGTGACGCAGTTCACGGCTTATCAGCTTGTGAACTCCATGGCAGATCTGAGCGCGGTGAATAACAACCTCGCCGGGAATTACGCATTCGGTGCCGGGGGGCTGGAATTCGCGGCTGCGCCGGCTTTCAGCGGCATCGGCACCGCAGCGAATCCGTTCACCGGCCAGTTCGACGGCATGGGGCATCTCCCTGCGGATTTGAATCTCTCGGCCAATACCGGCCTCTTTGGCGCAATCGGCAAAACCGGCGTCGTGCGAAATTTCACGCTCGCGGATGGCACCGCGACCTCCTCGGGAGGAGCGGTCGGACTGCTAGCCGCTATTAACTGGGGGTATATGGTCAATGACGGCGCAACGGGCACCATCACTGCCATCGGCAACACGGGCACGGTGGCCGGCGGGCTCGTCGGCGAGAACTTCGGACGCATCGAGCAGTCGTGGACTGGCGTGAACATCCATGGCGCGGGCCAGATAGGCGGACTCGCCGGCCTCAACAACGGTTCCATCGACAAGTCTTATGCGCTCGGTTCGGTCACAGCCGGCGCGCAAAGCACAGTCGGCGGCCTTGTCGGTACGAACAACGGCGCGATCTCCCGATCGTATGCGCAAGAACCCTTGAACGGCAGCGCGATAGCCGTCGGAGGGCTAGTTGGCAGCAATACGGGCTCCATCAGTGAATCGTATGCCTGGTCCCATCTCCCGGTTGGCGCGAACTCGACGACGGGCGGCATCGCGGGCACGAACAGCGGCTCGATTGCCGCGAACGTGTTCTGGAACAGCGAGACGTCAGGAGCGTTGGCGGGCGTCGGCTCGGGCACGTCGGTGGCCGCCTCGAGCGGACTCACGGAAGCGCAGTTGAGGGACCCGGCGAGCTTCGGCCCAACGTGGGATTTCACCGCGACCGGCACGTGGGTGGCCGGTTCGTTGCCGACGCTGCACTGGTAGGCCTGACGCGAAATGGGGGCGCCGCTAGCAGCAGCGGCGAGCGCGGGCGCGGGCAGAAACGGACGTATGGGTAATCGTCGGATCAAGGTTCAGCCGGGCCGGTTTGCGTCGGAATATCGATCGACGAAACAGATGGAGAGCCCGGCTCAATGCTGGCGTGGGTCTAGAAGGCGCTCTTTATGACGCCTCCGTCGGCCCGCAACGCAGCTCCCGTCGTCGCCGACGAAAGCGGACTGGCGATATAGGCCACGAGCGACGCGATTTCCTGCGGCGAACTAAATCGCTTGATGAGCGACGTGGGACGTGCCTTCTCGAAGAACTCCTTTTCGAACGCTTCAAACGATTTGCCGTCGGCCTTTGCGAGGTTCTCCACGAATTCACTCGCTCCCCGCGATTTCGTCGGCCCCGGCAGCACGCTATTGACTGTAATGCCCGTGCCGGCAACGGCTTCGGCGAGTCCCCGTGAAACCGCCAGCTGCGCGGTTTTGGTCATCCCGTAATGGATCATTTCAGCTGGAATCTGCACCCCGCTTTCGCTCGAAATGAAAATGATGCGCCCCCAGTTGGCCTGCCTCATCGCGGGCAAAAAGAGGCGAGCGAGGCGTACCCCACTCAAGACATTGACGTCGAAGAACCGCTGCCAGTCCGCGTCGGGAATCTCTTCGAACGGCTTGGGCTCGAAGATGCCCAGGTTGTTGACCAGAATTTCCACGCCCGGATAGCGTCGCGCGAGTTCTTCTGCTGAAGCGGCCGTACTGAGATCGCCCGCAAATCCCCGCACGTCGCTGCCCGTTTCCGCTTTCAGCTGCGCGACTACGTCATCCACAGATGACTGGGAGCGGCCGTTCACGATCACACGAGCGCCCTCCTGTGCCAACGTACGGGCGATAGCGTGACCGATGCCTGCCGTGCTGCCGCTCACGAGCGCGAGTTTGCCTGTCAGATCCAGGTCCATGAGTGATGTCCTTTCAATGGATAAAGTAGAAATGGCGACAACCGGTCTTGAACGTCGGACGCCGCCAGGAGGTTCACGTACGTGTAATCGATGCGCCACCATCGACCAGGGAAGCGGTACCGGTCACGAAGGACGAATCGTCCGATGCGAGATACAGCACCGAACGCGCCAGTTCTTCTGGCTTGGCAACGCGCTTGAGCGCATGCAGCCCGGTGACGAACGCCTGCGATTCGCTGCTGTCGTTCATGTCGCGATACATCTCCGTGTCCACCGCGCCCGGCAACACCGCGTTGACGCGCACGCCTTGCGCGCCGTACTCGGCGGCGAGTGCTTGCGTCAAGCCGATCAGTCCGGCTTTGCTCGCCGCGTAAGCCGCGGTGCCGGGAAACGCAAACGAGTAACCGACGAACGTCGACGTGAAAATGATAGATCCACCACCTTGCTTCAGCATTTCAGGAATCTGGTGCTTCGCTCCCAGGAAGGCACTGGTCAGATTGGTCGCAAGCGCGGCGTTCCAGCCAGCTTCGGAGATGCCAGTGGTCGGGCCCATCTCGCCCAGCGTACCGGCGTTGTTGTAGGCGATGTCCAGACGGCCGAAGCGGCTCACTGCGAGTGCGACCAGCGCCTTCGCAAAGTCCTCCGACTGCACGTCGCCGGCCAGATACGCGGCTTCGCCGCCTTCGCCGACGATCTCCGCAGCGAGCTTTTCAAGTTCCGCCGCGCGGCGCGCCGCAATGACTACCTTGGCGCCTTCCTTCGCGAACAGCTTTGCAGTAGCGCGGCCAATTCCTGCGCTGGCACCCGTCACGATGGCGACTTTTCCTGTCAAGCGTTGCATGTGTTATCTCCTGATGCATCTGGTCGGCCACTGCCCTATGCCTTGGCCCGTGAAAGGAATATAGGCTTCAGTCCTGGTGCCAGGAAGGCCTAAAACATGGTTCTATCACTCACTTTTTGTGAATGACGGGAGGGTTGCATGGACCGCCTGCGTGCCTTCGAGGTCTTCGTGACGGTGGTGAGCCGTGGTGGCTTTGCGCGCGCAGCGGATGCGCTCGGCACGTCGCCCGCGAACGTGACCCGCTATGTGAATGAACTGGAAGCGCACCTGGGCACGCGCCTGCTGAATCGCACATCACGCACGCTGTCTCTGACCGAGGGCGGCGAGACGCTTTACGCCCGCTGCAAGTCCATCCTCGACGAGGTCGCCGAGACAGAGGGGCTCGTGTCATCCGCATCGGTCGAACCCCGCGGACGCCTGCGCATCAATGCGCCCGTGAGTTTTGGCATTCTGTATCTCGCGCCGCTATGGGCCGAGTTCATGTCGAGATATCCTGGCATCGAACTCGACGTTGGGCTGATTGATCGCGTCGTCGATATCGTCGATGAAGGCTACGATCTCGCCATTCGCATTTCGCGCGCCGGCTCGACTAACCACGCAGCCCGCAAGCTCGCGACATCGCAAAACATTCTGTGCGCGTCGCCAGCCTATCTGGCTCGCGCCGGCGTTCCGGCAACGCCAATCGACCTGCTCGGCCATCGTTGTATCGGGTACACCTATGCGACCACTGGCGACGAATGGCAACTGATCGACGATGGCGGCAAGACTCATATGGTGAAGGTCGACTGTCACATGCATACGAATAACGGCGATACGGCGCGCGCAGCAGCGCTCGCCGGGCAAGGCGTGATCTGGCAACCCACCTTCCTGATCGGCAACGATCTCCGTGCCGGCACGCTCGTTCACGTGTTGCCTGAGTATCGCCTGCCTGAGATCGACATACTCGCCATGTACCCAAGCCGTCGGCACCTGAGCGCCAGAGTGCGTGTCATGATCGATTTCCTTGTCGATGCGTTCGGTGGCGTGCCCCCATGGGATCGGGATGATGGTAATCGGACAGCTGTCGCGCCGAAGAAGAACTGAAGGCGCGTCCAGACCATGCGTCCGATATGTTCGGACAAGATCGTTCAATACCAGGCTCGCGACCGTTTGACCCGAGCGTCTAACGTCAGACGCTTGACAGCATAAAACTCCGTGTGAACATCAAGCGTGCACGTGAGCGCGATTCGGTGTCTGCTACGCGCGTCAGCGACTATGATGTATCGAACCATCTCCTTCGCGAGCGTTACGGCCAATGTGCCGGTTGAGCCGTTGCGGTTTCGCTTGCAATAGCGCAACGCAGCGGCTTTGGTCATACGTCAATACGAGCGCGAATGCGACGACCTTCGAGCATTGCATCGACGGGCCGTTGAAAATCTTCTACTGAGTTGACAGCAGGTTCAGCTATGCGGTGTCGGGCGGGTATCGCGCGCAACACGGCTGTTGATCGTCGCGCACGCGGTGGCCGCGCGGTTGACCGGAAGAGATAACGGTCATGTGTGCGTTGCGGCGTACAGGCCAATGCCGCAATGTCCGGCGCCGTCTCCAAGGCCTCATTTGGAAGGAGACAACGCGATGAACTCGAGCAGCAGGCTGTGGCGTGAGTGTGGACGCGTGCCAACGTGGCTGGGTGCGTTCCGTGTGCTGGTCCTGTGCGCCATGTGGAGCAGCGGCGCGTATGCGGAGCCGGCGACCGGTCCATGCCGCGGCGCGGCATGCGCACCGCACAAAGCGCCGCCCTCGTCGAAAACAGGCTGTCCGCAATTGAACGGCTTGACTATCCGGGCCCGCGAGATCGACTTGCCGACAACCGGCGCCGTCGTCACATCAACGATACAGGTGGCAGCGAGCGGCAACGGGCCGACGGCTACAGGGTCGTACTGCCTCGTGGCCGGCGCGATTCATCCGGTCGATCGGTCCGCCCCGGACATCCTGTTCAATGTCGCGTTGCCGGACCGGTGGAACGGCAAGATCCTGATGCTCGGCGGCGGTGGTTTCAACGGCTCGATTCCCGACGTAACCGATAACGTGCCAAGCGCGCCGACCCATCTGCCGGGACCGCTGTCGCGCGGCTACGCGGTGTTCGCGAGTGATTCCGGGCACGAGGGGACGGACTCGGTGGACGGTGCGTTCTCCGTCAACGCCGAGGCGTACGAGAACTTCATGGGCGATGCGCTGAAGAAGACGCATGACGCCGCGCTCGAGATCATCGACAAGCATTACGGCACGCATCCGTACAAGGCGTATTTCGCGGGCGGCTCAACTGGCGGACGCGAAGCGCTGACCGTCGCGCAACGCTGGCCGCAGGACTGGGATGGCGTGATCGCATTTTATCCCGCGTACGACTTCACGACGCTGAGCCTGCAGCAGTTGCGAGCGACGGAAGGCTTCGCGGCGCCGGGCGCGTACCTCGACACGGCGCAGCGCGCGCTACTCCTCAAAGCGGTGATGCAGGCGTGCGATGGGCTCGACGGCGTCGTCGACGGGCTGATCAGTAACGTGCAGGCGTGCAATGCGACGTTCAATCCGGCGACAGCGTACGTCGACGGCAAGCGACTGCGCTGCCCCGGCGGTACGGCACGTGACGACACGTGTCTGTCGGACCGGCAGATCGCGGCGCTCAACACGATGAACACGCCCCTCGTATTTGAGTATCCGCTCGAAAGCGGCGAAACGCAGTACCCTGGCTTTAACGTGTATGGCGCCGATCTCGGAGTGGGCAGCAGTTCGCCGCTCGAGGACACGGTCACGTTGCTCGCGCTCGGTACGACGCAGCCGTCGTATCCGCTGCAGAGCAGCGCGATGTTCGACGGACAGATCAGCGACGAGTTCGTCCGCTACACGGTCATGGACAACCCGAACGCCAACTCGCTGACGTTCAATCCGGCGCTTGCCGGTCGATGGTCTGGGCGGATCAGCACGCTGTCTGGACTCGACGCGACCGACGCAAATCTGACGTCCTTCATGCGACGCGGCGGCAAGCTGCTGATGGCGCATGGCACGGTGGACGAGACCGTCAGCACGCGGGCAACCGAGATCTACTATCAGCGCTTACTGTTGACGATGGGCTTTGGCGCCGTCGACTCGTTCGTGCGCTTCTACGAGATTCCGGGGATGCAGCACGGGGTCGGCACCGAGTTCAACGCGTCGTGGGACTCGCTCACGACCTTGGAGAACTGGGCCGAGCACGGCACGCAGCCGGTGCATCAGGTGGTCACCGATACCGCGGGCGTACCGGGACGCACGCGCCCGCTATGCCAGTATCCGGCGTGGCCTAGCTATAACGGCGCGGGCGACGTGAACAGCGCGGCTTCATTTACCTGCGTGCAGGGATAACGCACGCCAGCGCGACGCGCGAGGGGCTGCCGCACCCGTTATCTTCGCGCGTCGCGTATCAGCGGCAATCTTCAGCGCTGGCGTGCCTGCATCGACCACGTGAATCTCGTCCTGGATACGCGCGATCTGTCGACCGTGATCTGGTGGTGGAAGAAAGAGCGCCCAAACTCGAAGCGGCGCTGCCAGTTTTATTAGCCAAACTAAAGGAGTCGTTCGATGGACATCACGCTTGTACCCGGCAATTCCCTCATTACGGCGACGCCCGAGGATGGTCGACACCTGGCGATCAAAATGGCGCGCCTTGTAGTCAAGGCCACCCAACCTGACGACGACACGCGAGCGAAGTTGCGCGCAATCTATGCGAACGATGCTTCGGACCTCATTCAGGTTGGCCACGTCGTGGCGCTCGAGTTCGCCACCATCGCTGCGGCGAATAACTATTGGCGAGACTAATCGCCTCAAGATTGCTGCCGGTAAACCTCGAAGGCCGATCGGCTGACCAATGATCTCGTGAGCGGTATGGCCGCTGTTGAGATGCGAGAGTCGTTCGAGCGTCGCCTCACCTGCCCGAGCGAACGTCACATGCTGGCCGCACGAAGACAGACGACAAATTCTAAAACCTATTCCTGGGCAAGGAAGCATGACATGGACCTCTCACTGGCGTGTGAGGGACGCTATCGCCGGAGCTCGATCGGCTGCCCATGCGGAGTATCGCGTGCGGCGTCATTCCACGCATTGCGACGCTGCCGGAGCACCTCGTCTGTCACGAGTCCCTTGATGGTGCTGATTCGCTCCAGCGCCGTTAGCCAGTGACTGTAGTACGTGTTGCCATGGTCCGGGTCGCCGACGGCCTGCGCATCGCGGATTGCCTGATTAAGACATTCTGCCCACTCAGCCCAGGTGAACATGCCGCTCTTGTGCAAGGCCACGGTCATGGCAAACGCCTGGGCTTCCCACGGTGCGGCGAAAGTGGGTCCCGCGTCGTTGCAAGGCAACGCCGACAAAGCGGCAGGCAGTTCCGGAAGATCCGGCAGGGCGAAAGTCATATCAGGCAGACCCCGCGTTCGGGTAGTCAAGATAAGGCTCCCAGCAGTCGACGCAGACCGATGCCGCTGTCGTATCGGTCCCCCAGAGTTCGGCGGCATCGAAGCACACCGTATAGAGCCATTGCGGCTGTTCGCCGAGCCCAACTGAGTTGGCATCGGGGAAAACGTGCGCACCATGCACGGCAATAATGCGCCCTCGTCTGCCACGGCAGTATCGCGGCAAACGGGTATGCGTGGATGGGTTCAGCTGACGGGTCTGCACCCTGTCACCGACCTTGAAGCGTGCAACGACGGCCGTGGGGCGATTGACCGGACTGCCCCGGAGCAGCGCGGCGGCTACCGCGTCGGCCGTCAACACGCGAGGGACCGGTGCCGCAGCACCCTTCGCCTCGCCCGTCCCGATTTCCTCTGCCGTTGCAAGCCCCGTACTCAGCAGCAGTCTCTTTAATCCTTCGAACCAGATCTCGTAGTAGCTACTGGAAAGGTATTGCACAGGTGGCAAGCTCTCCCGCGCGGCACGAGACATGTCGATGTTCCACTTGCCGGTTGCGCCCATCGCCAGCGTGATCGCCAGCACGCGGCGCTCCCAGTCGGCGTGAAAAAGCGAGACGTCCGCTTCCGCGCGTATCGGGCCGAATGCCTGCATGCCGCCAACGTCTTGTGCGCCGTTCATGCGGCCCCCCGTTTCGATTCCGGCATCTTCGGCAATCCTGTGCCGATCATCGAGTCACGTGTCACCAGTTCAGCCAGCGCCTCCTCAGAGAAGCCTACGGTTCCAGCTGGCTGCATGGGCAATACGAGATAACGCACCTCCGCAGTGGAGTCCCACACGCGGAACTCTACTTCGGCAGGCAATTCGAAGCCGAACTCCCTTAATACGCCACGCGGATCGATCACCGCGCGCGACCGGTACGGCGCCGACTTGTACCAGACCGGCGGAAGCCCAAGCACCGGCCACGGATAGCACGAACACAGCGTGCAGACCACCATGTTGTGCACCGCGAGCGTGTTCTCCAGCACCACCATGTGTTCGCCCTGCCTGCCGGTGTAGCCGAGTGAAGCAATCGCAGCGGTCGCGTCGGCTAACAGCCATTGCCTGTACGACGTCTCGCGCCATGCCTTCGCGACCACGCGCGCGCCATTGTGCGGCCCGACTTGGTGCTCGTATGTCTCGATCAGGATATCAAGGGAGCGGGGATCGACGTACCCCTTCTCCACTAGCAGGGACTCCAGCGCACGCACACGCAAATCCATCTCTGACAACACGCTACCGATGTGGTCATGAGCGTCGGCATGCGCATGCTCTTGCGGGTCGCTTTCAGGATCGTTTCGGCTCATCGAAGTCCGCTCCGAAGATTGCCATTTAGAACCAGTATGGTTGCTCCATGACCCAAAAGCAAAACGCTTGGGCATCGTTCCCGGCCAACAAAAGACATCGACCTTCGGTCTTATCGCGACATTCAGGCGGCGAATTCGACGGTGCGTGGTATCGATCTCGATGGTTCAGGGCTCGGGACTCGCGTCCGTCCCGGAGGCTCGCGCCAGTGCTTGCGTGTCGATATATTCCCGGATATTCGTCAGTTTGCCATTTCGAACGGTAATGGCGAATACCCAGTCGTCCTTGAACGTCCTGTTCGTGGCTTTGATTTTCCCCATAGCGACCCCGACGACCAGAACCCGGTCTCCCCGCGCCACGAATTCGGGAGGCTTCGGATATGTCATTTCCACCTCGTCGGAAGCCTTCTGAAGCACTTTCGCCAATCCGGCGTGCCCGCGGTGCGTGCCGGCCAGTGGCCAGTCTTCGCCCGGAATGATCCACTCGATATCTTCGGCAACCAACGCCAGCAGAGCTTGCTTATCGCCGCCGCCTATCGCTGCAAAGAAATCCTTCACGATCTGAATGTTCTCTTCGATGCTCATTGAGTCTCTCCATTTTCCTTTTATCGAATCGTGTCCGATCTAATCGGCTACCTTGCGGATTTGCCGGCGAGGACGTGGCGCAAGCTGAGCGGAGCGCGGCTTACTGCCGGCGTCGCGCTCGCTTCAATCAAACTGTGGTTGGCCCTTTGTCCCCGAGGCAGGATCACATCGAAATTTGCGAGCACGATTCATCAGTCGAACTTGACCAAATCCTTAAAGATCAGTTGACCCCAACTATTTCCCCGCCCCTGCACAAGAAGTCCGCCTTCCGAAAGACCGCCAAGTTTGATCGGCGCGAAACCGAGACTTTCCGCAAGCGCACCAATCTCCTCTGCGGCGCCATCATCGTCACTCGCCAGGAACACGACTCTCCTGCCACCATGTACCGCCGGATCCTGTTCAAGGACGGCAGCGCCCAAATGATTGAAGCCCTTGACCAGCCTGCCGCCAGTGAACGCCTGCGCGACAACCCTGGAAGAAGGTTGTCCCCCCAGTTCCTCGAGGGGCACGCCGTAGGCATTGGTCACATCGACGATAGTCTTCCCCTGCCAGGTAGACAGCGCCTTCGCGACATCCTGGTGCGACTTGTAACCGACAGCCAAAAAGACGATGTCCGCCTTGACCGCTTCCGCCAGTTTTTTAGGAATGATCTCAGGTCCGATCGCGGCCGCAGCGGACGCAAAGCTTTCCGGGTCGCGAGTGGTTGCAACGGATACTTCGATGCCTCTTCGTGCAAACGCCCTGGCAAGCGCCTGGCCAATCTTGCCGAAGCCAATAATTGCGTAGCTCATATATTTTCCTTTGGTGTGCGACGCCCTACGGGCTCCGAATATCGAATGGAGTGACCGGCGGGCGTAGCCTGTCAGAGTTGCGCAAGGCCGCCGTCAACGGCAACCTCGCTGGCGGTCATGAAGCTGCTGTCCGACGACGCGAGAAAGGCGGCCGCCGCTGCGATCTCCGCCGGATCGGCCATGCGCTGAAGCGGAGTCATCGAGGCGAAGACCTTCTGCCCTTCCTCGCCTAGCGCTTCCTTCGCGAGTTCGGTTGCCGTCGCGCCGGGTGACAGCACGTTGACCCGGATGCCGGTGCCCTTCAGGTCCTCCGCCCAGGTCCGTGCAAGGTTGCGCACTGCCGCCTTGCTCGCGCTGTAGGCGCTCATTGCCGGGGCGCCCGTGGTGCCGGCGCTCGATCCGGTCAGGATTATCGAACCGCCCTTGCCCATCAGCGGCAGCGCCTGCTGTACCGTGAAGATCGTACCCTTCACGTTGGTGTCGAAAGTTTCGTCGATGTGCTCGGCGGTGATCTTGCCTAGCGCAAGCTGGCCTCCCGTCCCGGCATTGGCGAAAACGATGTCGAGGGTTCCGCGCTCGGCCTTCACCTCCGCGTAGAGTCGGTCGAGGTCGGCCAGATCGGAGACCGAGCCCTTCACCGCGCGGGCATTGGGCCCGAGGTCGGCAACAGCGGCGTCGAGTGCGTCTTGCCGCCGGCCGAAGATGAAGACGAAGGCGCCTTCCTGGATGAATCGCTTTGCTGCGGCCCGGCCGATGCCGGTAGCGCCACCGGTGATCACGGCGGTCTTTCCATTTAGTCTGTTCATGTCATACGTCCTTCGAAACAAAAGCGAGAAATGCAATTCTGGACCACTTGATTCATGAGTCCAATTGACTGAATATCTATCAGTACCATCTACTTTTTAGATATATGCTCGATAACGTCACCATCAATCAACTTCGGGCCTTCGTTGCCGTGTGTGATCAGGGAAGCTTTTCCGGGGCTGCACGGGAGCTAAGGCGTGCACAGTCAGCGATCAGTCACGCGATCAACGCGCTCGAGAGTGCCTTCGATGTGTTGCTGTTCGAACGCAACGCCCGCAAAGCGACGCTTACGGCAGCGGGCCGCAGCCTCCTGCCTGATGCTCGTGGGGTGATCTCACGCACAGAGGAGATGAAGATGCGCGCGGTTGCGATTGCTGAAGCCGGGGTGCCACAGGTCTCGATTGCGGTGGATACCTATTTTCCGCGCGCGCACCTGATTGAATGCCTGCGCAGGTTGCAGTCGGACTTTCCGACCGTTGCAATCAATCTGCGCATGACGACCATGCAAGGCGGCGAGCGCCTGGTTCTCGAAGGAACGTGCGCATTGGCGGTGACGATCACCGACGTGCCGGAGCTGAGCCCAGGTACCATAGAAAGGCAGCATTTATGTGAAGCGCAAATGGTGACCGTCTGTGCGCCATCGCATCCGCTGGCCGCAATCGCGGGGCCGATCCCGCGGGAGGAATTTGGCCGGCACATCCAGCTCGTCGTAACCGACAATCAGCCCGATGCGGAAAAGACACAACAGGGGGTCGCCGGTGAACGCCAGTGGCTGGTGAATGACCTCGGCGCGAAGCACGATTTGCTAAGGGGCAGCTTATGCTGGGGGCACATGCCGCATCATGTGGTTGCGGAAGACCTCGCGAACGGAATACTTGTCGAACTTCAACGGCGCGCATGGCACATGCGCGCCCTCACGTTCATGATCTCGCAGCGGCGCGGGTACCTGTTTTCCGAATGCGAGACGCGGCTGGTTGCGCTCCTTGGCAATCGTCATCGCTTTTCAAAGGGCGCCAGCAAGCGATCCGTCTCACGCGCAGGCAAAAAAGCATGAAGG
This sequence comes from Paraburkholderia ginsengisoli NBRC 100965, assembly GCF_000739735.1. Taxonomy (GTDB): domain Bacteria; phylum Pseudomonadota; class Gammaproteobacteria; order Burkholderiales; family Burkholderiaceae; genus Paraburkholderia; species Paraburkholderia ginsengisoli. The sequence goes on from NZ_BBJF01000024.1 coordinate 115,044, forward strand.
GCCGCTACGAGCGAGCAACAGCCAGCGAGGCCTGCTGCTCCTCGACGGATGTCCGCAAGTTAGATAAACGGCTGGTGCGTTTTGAAATCTTCAACGGCTGCAACAGGTCGCGAAGACGCATTCACTCTTGTCGGACGCCGACGTTCACCACCACCCGACCGCCAATGACTGCAAAGGGACGAGCAGCCGCGCGAACCTGAAGGGTGACCGTCGCCAAGGGCGAACTGCGCGCGTAGCTTGTCTGTCCATTTCCGGAGTGAAGCAGCCAGCCCAAAGGCACGCCGCCCAATTCCTGAAAGGCCGGTCCCTGGCAGAACTGCGCCAAACAGACCCCACCCGGCCTCGTCGCCCTCACTCCCCGCGGCTCGCCGACCGCATCCGCCACCTTGGCCGTATCCTTACCCTTAGTCCGCTCACCCAGCCGCCCGCCCCACTCGCCCATCGCCGCATACCTGCGGCGCCGCCCGCTCCGGAAACGCCTTCAACGCGATCAACGTCAGCACCGTTGCGCCCATCAGATACCACGCCGGCACCATCGGATCCCCAGTCCGCACGATCAGCCAGGTGACGGGAAACGGCGAGAACCCGCCGAACAGCACCACCCCGCAGCTATAGATCACCGACAACCCGGCCGCGCGCCGGTGCGCTGGAAACGCCTCCATCATCAGCACCGAGCCGGCGCCCGCATTGTTGACGGCCAGCGCGACGTACGCGGTGATGATGACCAGCGCGACGAGATCGCCCGCGCCGTGCGTGAGCGCGCGAAACGCCAGCCAGGCGACCAGCAGCGACGCCCACAGCGACACGTATTGCAAGGTCTTGCGGCTCGCGAAGCGGTCGGCCGCGCGCGCGACCAGCGGCGTCACGACCAGAATCGCGAAGCCCGACAGACATGCCGTCAGCAGACTGATCGCCGGCGGCCGATGCAGCGTCCGAACCAGGTAAGCCGGCATGTAGAACACGGTGATGTAGATGCTCACCGACGGCGCGGCCATCATCAGAATCCCGCAGACGAGCGGGCGCGTATGCTCCGCGAACAGCCGTCGCGGGTCGAGCCGCGTGCGTTGCAGTGGCGCGGGCGCCGGCATGCGGCGTCGCAGATACCAGCCGACCGGGCCGATCAGGCCGCCGAGCGCGAATGGGACCCGCCATCCCCAGTCGTGCATCGCCGCGGGCGATAGCAGCGCCGTGGTGCTCGCGCCGACCAGCGCGGCGACGCAGGCGGCCGCGCCCTGGCTCGCGCCGCGCCAGCTCACTAGGAAGCAGCGCTGCCGGTAGCCGGCCGATTCCATCAGCGAGGCCGACGCGGGGCCGATCTCGCCGCCCGCCGCGAGCCCCTGCATGAGCCGCGCGAGCACCATCAGCGCGGTCGCGGCGGGACCGATCGATGCATACCCCGGCAGGCACGCGATCAGCCACGTACCGAGCGTCATCAGCGTGAGCGACGCCGTGAGGCCGGCCTTGCGGCCGCGGCTGTCGGCGAGGTGGCCGATCATTAGCGCGCCGAGCGGTCGCATCACGAAGCCCGCGCCGAAAGTGGCGAGCGACAGCAACAGCGACGCCGCCGGATTGTCCGATGGAAAAAACAGCTTGCCGATGATCACGGCCGAAAAGCTGTAGACGGTGAAGTCGTAAGCGACGAAGCCGTTGCCGATCACGATCGCGACGATGATGCGCCGGAGTTCGGCGCGCGACGGCGGAACCTGGGAGGCGATGGCAGTGTGCATGGGTAGCGGTCGTGGGGGCGTCGGGGGTTTCAGAAAAGAAGGGAAGAAGCGACAGGTTTTTCTGTGGCTCTCGCGTCCAGCCTCCCGTCTTTAACGGCCCACGCCCGCGCAACTTGATGACGCGTGACATCGGGCCGTGCTGCCGGCCCGTGGTGTCATCAGGTGCACGTGCGCATACGCAGCGTCAATGCTGCGATCTCGACGACTCAAGCCGTGCGCGGCCGACCCTTGCGTTTCGCCTCGACCGGCTTCACGACAGCGGCCACGGCCGCCACCGGCATCATGCGCAGACTGCGTTTGAAATACGGCGAACTCAGCGTGGCCGCGCCCATGTCGGACGCCGCTTCGAGCAACGCGGGCGCCAACTCCTCGATACGCGCGTCCGACAGACGGCTGGTGGGCCCCGCGAGCGTAATGACGCCGACCGCCAGCCCGGCCACCGGATGACGGACCACGGCGGCCATCGACGTCATGCCCGCTTCGTAGGTTTCGCTCGCGATGCCGTAGCCGCGTTTGCGCGCGCCGTTCAGGTCCTGCAGGAACTGCTGGATCGTCTTCGGCGCTTTCGGGCCGCGCGGCCCCGCCTTGCCGATGCCGCCCTGGCGCGACACGAGTTCGAGCGCCTCCTCGTCGCTCATCGTCGACAACCAGATCTGGCCGCTCGCGGTGCAATGCAGCGGCGGCTGGCTACCCATGTCCGGGTCGTAGCGCAAGCCGGATTTCGCGCCCTGCGCCTTGTCGACAAAAATGATGTGATCGTCTTCGACCACGCCGAGCCGCGCCAGCTCGCCTGACGCCGCCGCCAGCCGGTCGAGCACGGGCTGCGAAATGTCGAGCACGCCGCCGGTGGACAGCCACATCAGCGCGAGCGACACCAGCTTGAGTGCCAGCACGTATTCGCCATGTTCGTCCTGACGCACATAGCCCTGCTCGCTCAACTCCGCGAGCAAGCGGTGCGTACCGCTGCGCGGAATGTTCAGCGTGTCGGCGATCGCGGCGAGCTGCATGCTGCCGCCCTGCTTCGACAGCAATTCGATGATGGCCAGCGCCCGCTCCAGATTTCCCGCCATGGTGATGCACTCTCGGTTCGATTTCGTTGGCGAATGAGAACACGATTCCACACCGGAACTCAAGGGCGAAGCTCGAGCGCAGCCCCCAAGGTTGGGCGCTGCTAAACTTGCGCGACCTCAACCCCGCTCATCTGCCCACTCACGCCTCAAGCCATGCTTCGATTCGACAACCTCTGCAAGCAGTACGGCGATCGCGTCGTCTTTCAAGCGCTGCACTACGACAGCGCGTCGGGATGCGTCGCGTTGAACGATGAATCCGGCAGCGGCAAATCGACGTTGCTCGGTGTGCTCGCCGGCACGCTCGAAGCCGACGCCGGCGACGTGTGGCTCGGCGGCCATTCGTTGCGCGATGCACCGCGCGCCGCGCAAGCCGTGCTCACGTATGTGCCCGAGGACTGCATGCCGTCGCCGGACCGGACCGGTCGCGAGTATCTGCGGCATGTGGCGTCGGAGAGAAAGACCACGGTCGGCCGCGAGACGCTGGATCTTGCGGAGCGCTTCGGTCTCACGCCGCATCTGGATAAACGCTTCGAGCAGATGTCGTTCGGCAGCCGCAAGAAGTTCTTTTTGACGGCAGCCGCGCTGGGCGACACCAAGGTTGTCATTGCGGATGAGCCGGTCGGCGGACTCGATGCGCCCGCACGCGCGGTTCTGGCCGATCTGTTCATCACGCTGGCCCGAACCCGCAGCGTGTTTTTCACGAGCTACGACACGGCGTTCATTCAGGCGTGCGAGGCGAAGAGCATCAGCTTCGCCGATCTCGCGAGGCGCGACTAGAAGCGCGCGACGCCTTCAGCCTCTGCGCCGCGCCCATCGGCCGCACCGCTGTCACAACGACACGCAGATCTTGCCGAAGTGTGCGCCCGACTCCTCGTGCCGGAACGCGTCACCGAGCTTCTCCAGCGCAAACGTGCTGTCGATCACCGGCTTGATGCCCGTCACTTCCAGCGCGCGAATCATGTCGAGCTGATCCTGCCGGCTGCCGACGATCAGCCCTTGCAAGCGCTGCTGCCGCGCCATCAGCGCCGCGGTCGGCACGGGCCCCGCGCGTCCGGTCAACACGCCGATCAGCGCGATATGGCCGCCGATCCGGCAAGCGGTGATCGATTGCGGCAAGGTACCCGGACCGCCCACTTCGATCACATGATCGACCCCTCGCCCGCCCGTCAACTGACGAACCTGCTTGCCCCACTCGGCGTTCTCGCGATAGTTGATCGTATGGTCCGCGCCGAGCTCGCGCAGCTTCGCGAGCTTCGCGTCGCATGACGACGTCGCGATCACCGAAGCACCCATCGCCTTCGCGATCTGCAAACCGAAGATCGACACGCCGCCGGTGCCGAGCACGAGCACCGTGCTGCCCGCCTTCAACTGCCCGTCGACGACGAGCGCGCGCCACGCGGTCAGCCCCGCGGTGGTCAGCGTCGCGGCTTCCGCGTCACTGTAGCCGCGCGGTGCGTGCGTGAAGTAGTGGCTCGGCAACACGACGACCTCGCGTGCGTAACCGTCGATGCCGTCGCCGGGCGTGGTCGAGAAATCGGCGATCGCCGGCGGGCCGTTCTCCCAGAACGGGAAGAAGCACGACACCACGTGATCGCCGGCCTTGAATCCGCTGACGCCTTCGCCGACCGCTTCGACGATGCCCGCGCCGTCCGCCATCGGAATGCGGCCCGCATCGGCAGGCAGGTTGCCGGTCACCACGCCGTAGTCGTGGAAGTTCAACGAGTTCGCGTGAATGCGCACGCGAATCTGGCCTGCGGCTGGCTGACCAGGGTCCGGGAGATCGACCACCTGGAGACTCGCGACGGTGGCGGGCGAACCGATCTTGACGGCTTTCATGTCGTTATTCCTTTCTTGAAGCTGGAGCTTGGTGAACTTTGTTGAACTTCGAGTTGCGCAGGCGCTCTGTCAATACGCGTGGGCAGCGTGGCACGCATGGCGCGATGCCTGCCGTCCAATGTAGAGCGGCCTGACGGTCGAGTCGCAAAAGAATACCGCATGCACGCTTTGCGCGTCGGGACACGCGCAACGCTCATGCATGCGGCAGGTTCATGGAGGGTTCATCGTGAAGGTCGCGATGTCCTTCAGCGTGCGTGGGCCGTTGCGCTCACCGGCTCAACGCCACTACTTCACCGTCTGAATGACTTCGAAGCCCTCGAATTCCGGATGTCCGAGATAAAGCACGCGGTTCTCGTTGCCCGCGCTCCGATGCGCGGCGCGGAAGGCATCCGATTTCGTCCACGCTTCAAACGCCGCGTGGTCGCGCCAGATCGTGTGGCTCGAATACAGAACGTGATCCTCCTTCTGCGGCCCCTTGAGCAGGTGAAATTCCACGAAGCCCGGAACCTCTTTCAGATGCGTGTCACGCGACGTCCACAGATGTTCGAAGGCGGCCTCGGACCCAGGCGTCACTTTGAAGCGGTTCATGGCGATATACATGCTGTCGGCCTCTTTCAGTAGCGATTACGGTTGGCAGGCAACGGGCTCTTCGTTCGACTCGTGACGAGTCACGAGCCCGCAACGCGGCTTCCGATTATAGGCCTGCCCTCGCTCACGCCTGCATCGCAGCGGGATTCAGTTCGAGATGCAGAACCTTCAGTCAGTGCTTCGGCAAGTCTTCCAACCGTGCAATTCCTCGGCTTCGTTGAACCAGATCGGGATGGCGTCGAACGGCGACGCGGATGGGCTTGACATGATCGGCTGGTGAATGGGCGTTGAGCGGTCCGCTCGGCGCGCCGGCATGCGACATACGTCAAAGCGCCTGGCGAACAGGCTTGACCTTACTGCGGTGGGAAGGTCCATCCTCGTGTCTGATTTCTCATCGGAGCAGGAAATGGAATTCGCGATCCCGGATATGGCCTGCGGCGGATGCGCTCGTGCCATCACTCACGCCGTCACGCGGCTCGACCCCGCCGCGAAGCTCGACATCGACGTGGCCGGCAAGACCGTCAAGGTCACGTCGACGCTGCTCGTGCGGCGGGTCGTCGAGGTCATCGAGGCAGCGGGTTTTCATCCCACTCCAGGAAATTGACCGGCATGCAGGCGGGAAGGCGCGGAGCCTGGTTAAACTTCCGCTTCCCGGCAAGCAGGCTCATTCGAGACAAACATTTACCAGCGGACATCCACTATGAAAAACCTTCGCGCCTTTCGTGCTCTTTGCTGCTTCAGCGGCTTGACGTTCGCCGTGGCGGCCATGCCCGTCGAGGCGCAGCAAGCGCCCGCGATGCACGGCATGCACATGTCCGGTTCGGAGCACGCGGGTTCGGGCGAATCGACGCAAGCGTTCAAGGCCGCCGACGACAAAATGATGCAGGACATGGACGCGCCTGAATACACGGGCGACGCCGACAAGGACTTCGTCGCGCACATGATTCCGCATCATCAGGGGGCGATCGAAATGGCGGAGGTCGAGCTGAAATACGGCAAGGACCCGGAAATCAAGCGGCTCGCGCGGGACATCATCAAAGCGCAGCACGACGAGATCGCGTTCATGCGCCGCTGGCAGGCGAAGCACGGCGCGAAGTAAGCGGTGGGTGGACGGCGGCGAGAATGCGTCGTTCGAGCGTTGTGCGGCTGGACCGTTGGGCGTTCTGCATTGAACGCCCGATGTCGAGCGTTCAATGCTCCTCGTCGACGATCACGCGGCGAAGCCCGCGCCGCCAGGACCTGAAGAAACGCCCTACTGTTCCGCACGCGGCGCCGCGCATCTCAGATGCTCGATGAACGCCACGCTCGCGTCATCGAGCGGCGCGCGCGACTTCTCCAGCTTCGAGCACAACACGGCCCCTTCCCACGCATTCCAGAAGTAGCGCGCGAGCGCAGCCGTGTCCGCATCCGCGCGAATCTGGCCGGCTTCTTTCGCTTCGTCGAGACAGGCCTGGATACGCCGGCGCCAGTCCTGAATCACGTTCAGCAGCGCCGCGCGAAACGTCTCGTCGAGCGCGGCGAGTTCCTGACTAAGATTGCCCACCAGACAGCCGCGCTTGAAGTCGAAACGCGCCATGCCGCTCGCGGCGTCCTCCGCGAACGCTTCGATGCGCGCGATCGGATCGAGCGTCGTGTCGCCGAGATGACGGTCGAGCTTGCGCGCGAAGTACGCGGCGTAGCTCTCGATCACTTCCAGCGCGTACGCATCCTTGCTGTTGAAGTAGTAGTGAAACGAGCCTTTGGGCACGCCGGCCAGCGCGACCAGTTCGTCGAGCGAGAAGTTGTAGAAGCCCTTCTCCGTGAGGATGGCCACGCCGATGCGCACGAGTTCGGCGCGTCGCCCAGTGTCGCGCTTCGGGTCGCGTTTGATGTCGCGTTTGGTTGCAGCGGTCGCCATTATTCTTGTCCCTTTCCTCTCGTTGACTGCCGAAAACTGCTGAACTTCCGGGGTGCGCGAAGCGGCGCTTGCACGGCCTTCCGGCCTCATGATCTCGCGCGTTGCCTGCGTGCGAGTTGGCCGGTGCATCACACGCCGCTCACCAGAACGGCCGCTTGCGAAGCAGCGGCCTCATCGCGATCAGGCCGATGATCGGCCCAGGCAACAGCAACCACGCGACCCGTGCGTCGAGCGAATGATAGGCGCTGGTCGACCACAGAATCGAACACGCCGACAGGAAAAAGCCGAAGCTGTTCTGCAACGTCAACGCGCCGCCGATTTTATCGGCCGGACATGCCTTGACCGACAACGCGGAGAACTGCGGCGAATCGGCGATCACACTGATGCCCCACACCAGCAGAAGTGCGAGCTGCCCCGCCGTGCCAAGCGCCGACGACAGCGGATAAACCGCGCACAGCGTACCCGAGATCGTCAACGCGAGGGCCGCCGTCCGTGCGCTGCCGACCGACTTGCTCAGCCTGCCGCCGAGCAGGCAACCCACGGCGCCGACCGCGATGATCAGAAACGACCACAGCGCGACGGCGCTCGCGGGTGCCGGCGCACTGCCCGTCAACGCGCGTTGCACGAGCAGCGGCGTCAGTGTCCAGAACGCATACAACTCCCACATATGCCCGAAGTAGCCTAGCGCGGCCGCGCGAAACTCACTGATCCGCACGACCTGCCCCACACCCGCCGACAACCCCGCACGCGCGTTGCCGGCGCGTCGCACGTGCGGCCCTTCGCCGAGCGACAGGACCAGCAGCGCGCCGATCACCGCGAGCACCGACGACGCCAGCACCACGGTCTGCCAGGGCACCGTGGAGAACAACGCGCGGATCGCGTGGACCGATGCCGTGCCGAGCGTCAGCATCGCGACGAGCAGTGCCAGCGTTTGCGCCGCCCGGCGCGGATCCCACGACACCAGTAGCTTCATCCCCAGCGGATAGATGCCCGCCAGCGCGACACCGACGCCGAAGCGGAACACGATCGCCGACGCGAGCCCGCTGCTGCACAGCGCGAACAGCGCATTCAGCGTGGCGCCGAGCACGCCGCACACCGCAAATACCTTGCTCGCCGAGACCCGGTCCGCGAGTCCCGTCGTCGCCGAGAGCAACGTGCCGACGATAAAGCCGGCCTGCACCGCGTTCGTCAGCCAGCCGATTCCCGACGCGTTCAATTGCCACGCGATCTGCAAGTCGCGCATCGCGCCGTTCGCGCTGAACCACAACGAGGTGCCGAGCAACTGGGCCAGCGCGATCACCAGCACCGCGCGCTTCGCGCGTGCCGCGAGCAGCGCCGCATCGGCCGCGTTCACGGTGCTCGCCGCGTCCGCGGCATCCAGCCTGTCCTCCATCCTGCCTCCTCCAGCTCGTGCTTCGCCCGGCCTGCGCGACGAGCCATTGTTATGCCGACCCCGCCGCCGTTCGGGCGATCGGGACTTACCCGAGCAACTATAGGTTTTTGTAGACGACCAGTCAACTAGTGGCTATAAATCGCTGACTGGCCGGTTGACTATAAGCGGCCGGAAGGTGGGAGGGGCAGGAGTGGGGCGTTGGATAGCAGCGAGTTTGCCGAGCACCGTAAGCGCTAAAGCGCTGAAGCCGGTTGACCGCTTTGCATGGGGCCGCAGTCAGCGCTGAAGCGCCAACTCCGGTCGACCGCTTTGCATGGGACCCGAGTAAGCGCTGAAGCGCTAACTTCGGTCGACCGCTTTGCATGGGACCCGAGTAAGCGCTGAAGCGCTAACTCGGGTCGACAAGGAGACAAATCATGGAAAAGTTGAATGCGGATGCGCCCACGGTCGCCAGCAACAACCGGCCAAGGTCCTTCGGGCTGCAAAGAATCACCCGTCTGTGTGTCGTGCTTGTCGAGCGCGTGATGCCAGACCCGTTCGTCATCGCCATCCTGCTCACCGTACTGACCTGCGCGCTCGCGCTCGCCATCGCGCCGAAAGCCTCCGTGCCCGAGGTGCTGACGAGCTGGTACGACGGCGTGTTCAAGATCGCCAGCTTCGCCTTTCTCGTCGCGCTGACGCTCGTCACCGGCCACGCACTGTCCACCTCGAAGCCGGTGTCGAAACTGTTGCGCCGCATCGCCTCCCTGCCGACCACCGCCGCCGGCGCAATGACCCTCACGTTCTTCGTGTCGATGGTGGGCGGCATGCTGAATTGGGCGGTCGGCCTCGTGGTGTCGGCGCTGTTCGCGCGCGAAATCGCCAAGCGGATTCGCGTCGACTTCGCGTGGCTCGTCGCCGCCGCGTACGCGGGATGGTCCTTCTACGTGTGCGGCATGTCCAGTTCGATCGCGCTGCTGAGCGCAACGCGCGGCTCGCCGATGAACCTGATCGAGAAAGTCACCGGCGACGTGCTGCCAATGAAGGACTTCCTGTTCTCGCCGCTCAACTACATTCCGGTGCTCGTGCTCGCCGTCGCGGTGCCGGTGGTGTTTCGCATCATGATGCCGCGCGAGCACGAGTCGATCGCAGCCGACCCGGCCCGCCTGATCGCCGAGGACACGATCCAGGCCGATGAAACGCCGCCGCGGACGATCGCCGGCAAACTCGACAACGCATGGCTGCTCAATCTCGTGCTCGTCGCGCTGGGCCTCGGGTACATCGGCCTGAAGGTGGCGCGCAACGCGTTCACGATGGATCTGAACATGCTGGTGATGATCTTCCTGCTGCTCGGCCTCGCCACGCACTGGACTCCGAAGGCCTACCTGCGCGCGATCAACAACGCCGCACGCGTCGCCGGTCCGATCCTGCTGCAGTTCCCGCTGTACGGCGGCATCATGGGGATCATGACCGCCACCGGTCTCGCGGACGTGATCGCGCAGTGGTTCATAGGGTTTTCCACCACGCAGACGCTGCCCTTCTGGAGCTTCGTGTCGTCCACACTGATCAGCATGTTCGTGCCGAGCGCGGGCGGTCACTGGATCGTGCAGGCGCCGTTCGTCGTGCCCGCCGCCGAACATCTGCATGTGCCGCAAAGCGCGGTGGCGATTTCGGTCGCGCTCGGCGAAGGCGTCGCCGACATGATCCAGCCGATGTGGGTCATTCCGCTGCTGGCGATCGCCGGCGTCGGCATGGGGCGAGTCATGGGCTTCACGGTCATCATCTTCTTCGTGATGTTCGCGGTGATGGGCGCAACGCTGCTTCTGTTCGGCCATTGAGCGGGCATTGAAGGGCCCATGAACGGCCCCTGGTTCAATCGAATTCCTAACGAAGACGAGTCATCATGAACAGCACAGGCAATCTCGGCGCGCTCGTTGCAGCAGCGTGCCAGCAGTATCACGGCGCGCTGGCGATCGACGCGGCCGGCGACACCGTCAGCTACGATCACCTGCTGCAAAACGGCATGGCGGTCGCGGCCATGCTCGAAGACCTCGGCGTCGAAAAGAACGAGCCGGTACACGTACGCGTGTCGAATCAGCCGCACGATTTCGCCGGCTTGCTCGGCGTGTGGCTCGCTGGCTGCGTCGCGGTGCCGATTCATCGCACGTCGCCCGAGGCTGTCACCGCGCGGATTCTCGACAGGACGCAGGCGCGTTTCGCGGTCGACGTACCGCGCACGTTCAGCGGGACGCAACAAAGCGCACGAGCGGCACAAGCGACGCAGGCGGCACCGCCGATCGAACGCATCGGCGCAAATGCAGGCACGCAAGCGCCCGCCCCCGCCCCACGCGAGCAACTCGACGACGCCGCGCTGATCATCTTCACGTCCGGCTCGACGGGCGCGCCCAAGGGCGTCGTGGTCACGCATCAGGCGTTCTCCGCGAAGCTGCTCTCGATCGACGCGATGATCCACTTCCGCAAAACCGAACGCACGTTGCTGCTGCTGAACATCACGTTCAGCTTCGGCATCTGGGTCAGTCTGCTCACGCTGCTGGGCGGCGGCACCCTCGTGCTGCCGGAAAAATTCGACCCCACGTTGCTGCTCGCGCAACTGCGCGAGCGGACCATCCATCGGGTCGGGGTCGTGCCGACGATGCTGCGTGCGCTGCTCGCGCTGGTGCCCACGGCCAGCCGCAATGCGGACACGTTCGCGTGTCCCGATCTACGGCAGATTCTCACCGGTGGCGAACAGCTCAGCGAACAGCTCGCCACGCAGATCGAAGCGCTGTTTCCGAACGCCGATCTCATCAACATCTTCGGCCTCACCGAAACCTCGACTTGCGACTTCTTCCAGTTCCCGAACTATCGACGCGCGAAACCCGCGTCGCTCGGTTTGCCGTCGAGCCGCGTCGAGTTTCGCGTCGTCGATGAAATGCAAATGCCTGTGCCGCCCGGCACGATCGGCGAATTGCAGTTGCGCAGCCCGTTTCTGATGCGCGGCTATCTCGACGAGCCGCAACTGACGGCCGCCGCTTTCGCGGACACGTGGTTTCGCACCGGCGACCTCGCGATCACGACCGGGAGCGGCGACGTGCAACTGATGGGCCGCCAGAAAGAGTTGATCGTGCGCGGCGGCAACAAGGTCACGCCGATGGAGATCGAGCAGGCCATCACGATGTTCGAAGGCGTGGGCGCCGCGATGGCCGTCGGCGCGCCCGACGCGATTCTCGGCGAACGGATTCACGCGCTGGTCGTGCCATGCTCGGGCAACGCGCTGGACGTCGCCGCGTTGCGCGCGTTCCTTTGTCTGAAGCTCGAAAAATACAAGGTCCCCGATTTCTTCTACGAGGCCGACGCGTTGCCGGTCGGCCGCACGGGCAAAGCGGATCGCCGCGAATTGCGCAGCAGGGTGGCGACCGGAACGCTCGTCCCGCTCAACCGTCACGTTCACCAGGAAACTGATCGATGAATAACTTCTCCACCCTGCTCTACACCGCTGAACGGAACGTCGCGCACATCACGCTCAACCGGCCCGAACGTCTGAACGCGCTCGGCAAGCTGTCGCTCATGGAGATCAACGCCGCGCTCGATCTCGCCGAGACCGACGACCACGTCAAGGCGATCGTGATCAGCGGCGCGGGCAAAGCGTTCTCGTCGGGCTTCGATCTGAAGGAGCAGATGGAAGCGCGGCCCGAAGGCGAAGCCGTGTGGCGCGAAATTCTCGGCCGCGATTTCGACACCACAATGCGCTTCTGGGACTCGCCGAAGCCGACCATCGCTGCCGTGCATGGCGCGTGTCTCGCGGGCGCGTTCGAAATCGCGCTGGCCTGCGATATCACGATCGCCACGCCGGGCGCGACGTTCGGCGAGCCCGAATTGAAGTTCGGCGCGGGCATCGTCGCGATGCTGCTGCCGTGGATGACCAACCCCAAGCAGGCGAAGGAAATCATCCTGACCGGGCTCGACCGCATCGACGCGGAGTCCGCGCGCGAGCTGGGGCTCGTCAATCGTATCGTGCCGGAAGGCGAGCACGTCACCGAAGCACTGCGGATCGCGCACACGATGGCGGTGATCGACCCCAACCTCGTGCGCGTGACGAAGGCCGCCATCAATCACAGCTTCGAGGCGCGCGGCATGAAGGCCGCATTGCAACACGCGCTGGATCTCGACCACGCGATCGAATCCGCCGGTTCGCCCGACAAGAAGGCGTTTATGGCGGTCGCGCGCGAACAGGGCATGCGCGAAGCCATCCAATGGCGCGACCGGCGCTTTGCGCGCTGACGCCGCGAACCGCGCAAGCTCATTCCTTTTTAACTACCGGGAGAAGACTCACATGTCGGCACAGACTTTCAACGCAATGCTGCTTCGCGAAGAAGACAGGAAGACCAAGGCCACGATCGAAACGCTGTCGTTCGACGCGCTGCCCAACGAAGACACGCTCGTCAAGATCGACTTTTCGACGATCAACTTCAAGGATGCGCTCGCCGTCACGGGCACCGGCAAGATCGTCAAGACGTGGCCGCTCGTGCCCGGCATCGATTTCGCGGGGACCGTGGTCGAGACCGCCAATCCGAATCTTCAAGCCGGGCAGAAAGTCGTGCTCACCGGCTGGAGCGTCGGCGAAAAGTACTGGGGCGGCTATAGCCAGTACCAACGCGTGCGCGGCGACTGGCTCGTGCCGCTGCCCGAAGGCTTGAGCACGCGGCAAGCGATGATGATCGGCACCGCCGGCTTCACCGGCATGCTCTGCGTGAACGCGCTCGAAGCCGCGGGCATCACACCGCAAAGCGGCCCCGTTCTCGTGACGGGCGCAGCCGGCGGCGTGGGCAGTGTCGCGATCGCGATCCTGAGCAAACTCGGTTATCGCGTCAGCGCCCTGACCGGCAATCCGGCCAAGCACGACTACGTGAAGCATCTCGGCGCGCAGGACGTGATCGACGGTCCCGAGTGGGCCGAGCCGCCGCGTGCGCTGGAAGGTCAGCGCTGGGCCGCGGCGATCGACACCGTCGGCTCGAAAGTGCTTGCGCGCGTGCTCGCGGAGATGAACTACGGTGGCGTCGTCGCGGCGTGCGGCCTGGCCGGTGGCGCGGATCTGCCGACCACCGTCATGCCGTTCATTCTGCGCGGCGTGAAACTGATCGGCGTCGATTCGGTGATGTTGCCGTCGAAGGAGCGGATCAGCGCGTGGCAGCGGATCGTGCGGGATTTGCCGTTGTCGGTGCTCGATGGGATTACGTCGAAAACGGTCGCGTTGACGGAAGTGAGCGGCGCGGCGGCGGATATGCTGGCGGGGAAGTTTCAGGGACGCGTGCTGGTTGATGTGAACTGAGCGTCGCCGATTTGCCGGGTTTGGCTTCGAGCTGCGACGGAGGAAGAACGTCGCGGCCCGATTCATTTTTTCCGCGCTTCGCGACGGGCGCAAACGCGTGCGATCGCGTGCATTCGCCCGCCTCACGCGAACGGTCAAATGCTTCATGCTTGTCGTCCTCAGCCCGACTGCATTTTCAAACTGTTGGGTGCGCTACGCCACTCTCGTGCACAACTACCTCCCCCCTCCTTGCTCATCAACCATCGGCGCCTCCCCCGCACGATTGGCACAGCCCGTGCAATGCAGCGTACGAGCGCCCGCAAATGTGCTCGACAGGCAACCATCCTCCAGGAGAACCGACATGAAAGCAATCAGGATCGACGAACTGCATCGCCATGAAGAAATGACTTCCGCCGACATGGCGCGCGTGGTCGGCGGAGACGGGAAAGTAAAGGAGCCGCCCGGCAAGCCGACTCATATCGACGCGATCAACGGCGTCCTCACCTTCGGCGATGGCTCGAAGTGGTCGATGGACCTCGACGGCAAGCTGCACCCGCTGTAAATCGACGATGCACGCCTCGCTCCGATGAGATGTCTCGACGCCGGACATCTCATCGACGGCCGGCTTCGTTCGCGGAAAACACAGTACTTCCAACTGATTCCCTCCGACTTAAGTGGGTGGAGTATCCCCACTTGACGCTGCCATTCCCGCATGCGAGCATCGCCATCGACTTGACTGCCCCCAGCTTGCAGCGCCGGCTCTGCCCGCTACTAATGAAGCGTTTCTGGAAGAGGCGCCTTCAGGCCCGTCCGCAGGAAGTCCCATAAAACAACCTATAAAAACGCAATTCAAGGACCGACTAACTCTCCATGTAAATCTTCGACAGAGGTTACTCATGCTTTTTCACGCATCCATCCCCGCTCGTAATCCGGAAAACGTCGCGCGCGTCATTGCCGAACTCTGGGGCGGCTTTCATGCACCGTTCCCCTCTTTTCCCGATTCGTGGATGGCGATTGCCGGCGACGACCGCGGCTCGATCATCGAGACCTATCCCAGCGATCGCGTGATTTCCCCCGGCAGTGGACAGAACTCTTTCGTTCCGGGAGAGAGTACGGCGGCGCAGTACACCGCCTTCCATCTGGCCGTCGCAAGCAAGCTGACTCCCGAACAGGTCCTCGCGATCGGCGAGCGCGAGGGATGGCGTGCGGTTCGGTGTACGCGCGGTCAGAACTTCTTCGACGTGATCGAGTTGTGGATCGAAGACGTCATCATGATCGAAGTGCTGACCGAAGAAATGCAGCGGCAGTATCTGGCCTTCGCAACGCCGCAGAATTTCAGGGCGTTTGCGGCGGCGGCTGCGATGCAGGCTTGAATACCGACCATGACGTACTCGCGCTTTAAGCGAGCACATCAAACATGCGCAAGCACATTGACGAGTTTGCCGAACGGATCGCGCACATAGAAACGCCGCACGCCCCACGGCTCGTCGACCGGCCCATATTCGAGCGGAATGCCCGCCGCCCGCACGCGCTCCAGAGCGGCGGCGAGATCGTCCACTTCGATCGACAGATCGGGCACTGGCGTGCCCGACCCGCCCTCTGACGCGAAACTGATCTGCACGTCCATCTTCTCGGCGGACCCGTACGTGGCGATCCAGCCATGATCCATCAGCAGATCGAGGCCGAATATCTGCTGATAGAAACGTTTCGCGTCATCCACGGCCTGCGTGCCGATATTGGCGACGATTCTTTTGACCTTCATGCGTCCCTCCTCGTCCGTGTGGCGCGTGCTCACCCCTCCTGCGGCACCCGCACCCATCCTTCCATCAACACGCGCGCGCTGCGGCTCATCACGGCCTTGGTCACCGTCCACTCGCCATCTTTCTGGCTCGCTTGCGCGCCCACTCGCAGCGTCCCCGACGGATGCCCGAAGCGCACCGCTTCACGCTCGCCGCCGCCCGCCGCCAGATTCACCAGCGTGCCCGGGATTGCCGCCGCCGTGCCGATCGCCACCGCCGCCGTGCCCATCATCGCGTGATGCAGCTTGCCCATCGACATCGCCCGCACCAGCAGATCGACATCGCCCGCACCGACCTGCTTGCCGCTCGACGCCACGTAATCGGCAGGCTTCGCGACGAACGCGACCTTCGGCGTGTGCTGGCGCGTCGCGATCTCGTCGAGATGCTTGATGAGGCCCATGCGCAACGCACCGTGCGCGCGAATGGTCTCGAACCTCGCGAGCGCTTTCTCGTCGCTATTGATCGCGTCCTGCAACTCGGTGCCCGTATAGCCGATCGCTTGCGCGTCCACGAAGATGGTCGGAATGCCCGCGTTGATCATCGTCGCCTTCAGCGTGCCGATGCCGGGCACCTCCAGATCGTCGACCAGATTGCCGGTCGGGAACATCGAGCCGCCCGCGCCCTCTTCTTCCGCGGCCGGGTCCATGAATTCGAGCTGCACTTCCGCGGCGGGAAAGGTCACGCCGTCGAGTTCGAAGTCGCCGGTTTCCTGCACCGCGCCATCGGTCATGCGCACGTGCCCGATGATCGTCTTGCCGATATTGGCCTGCCAGATGCGCACGATCGCGACGCCATCGTGCGGAATGCGGCTTGCGTCGACGAGGCCCGCGCTGATCGCAAACGGCCCCACGGCGGCGGAGAGATTGCCGCAATTGCCGCTCCAGTCGACGAAGGCCTTATCGATCGACACCTGACCGAACAGGTAGTCCACATCGTGATCGGGGCGGCTGCTCTTCGCGACGATCACCGTCTTGCTGGTGCTCGACGTCGCGCCGCCCATCCCGTCGATCTGCTTGCCATACGGATCGGGGCTGCCGATTACGCGCATCAGCAGCGCGTCGCGCGCCGCGCCGGGCACCTGGGCCGCGTCGGGCAAATCCTGCAAGCGGAAGAACACGCCCTTGCTGGTGCCGCCACGCATATACGTGGCCGGAATCTTGATCTGCGGTTTATGGGCCATGAGAATCGTGTCCTGAAGTGAGCGGGCGGCATGGCTTGCGAAGCCACACCGCCCGATGCTGCATTAGATTGATCAATCAGTTGATCGAACCGGGTGAATCAAAGCCGCATCGATTTGAATCAAGCCGCCGTCTTCGCCGACTCCAGAAAGTCCTGCGCAAAACGTTGCAACACGCCGCCGGCTTCGTAGATGGAAACCTCTTCGGCGGTATCGAGCCGGCACGTCACCGGCACCTCGACGCGCTCGCCGTCCTTGCGCTGAATCACCAGCGTGAGATCCGCACGCGGCTTGCGTTCGCCGATCACATCGAACGTCTCGGTGCCGTCGATACCGAGCGTGAGACGATTCACCCCCGGTTTGAATTCCAGCGGCAACACGCCCATGCCCACCAGGTTCGTTCGGTGAATCCGCTCGAAGCCTTCCGCGACGATCGCTTCCGCGCCCGCCAACCGCACTCCCTTGGCGGCCCAGTCACGCGACGACCCCTGGCCGTAATCGGCACCGGCAATCACGATCAGCGGCTGCTTGCGTTCCATATACGTTTCGATCGCTTCCCACATGCGCGTGACCTTGCCCTCGGGCTCGATACGCGCGAGCGACCCGGCCTTCACGTTGCCGTTTTCGAGCACCATCTCGTTCTTCAACGTGGGGTTCGCGAAGGTCGCGCGCTGCGCGGTCAGGTGATCGCCGCGATGCGTCGCGTAGGAATTGAAATCCTCTTCCGGCAGGCCCATTTTCGCGAGGTATTCACCCGATGCGCTGTCCGGCAGGATCGCGTTGGACGGCGACAGGTGGTCGGTCGTGATGTTGTCGCCGAGCACGGCGAGCGGCCGCATCCCCTTGAGCGTACGTTCGCCGGCAAGCGCGCCTTCCCAATACGGCGGACGGCGAATGTAGGTGCTCATCTCACGCCAGTCGTACAGCGGATTGGCTCGCTCGCCGGTGTCGACAGACACCGCGAACATCGGTTCGTACACCTTGCGGAATTGCTCCGGCTTCACGCTCGACGCGACGATCGCATCGATCTCTTCGTCCGTGGGCCAGATGTCCTTCAGGGTGACCGCGTGGCCGTCGGCGTCGATGCCGAGCACGTCCTTCTCAATGTCGAAACGGATCGTGCCCGCAATCGCGTACGCGACCACCAGCGGCGGCGACGCGAGAAACGCCTGCTTCGCGTACGGATGAATGCGGCCGTCGAAGTTGCGGTTACCCGACAGCACGGCGGTCGCATACAGGTCGCGCTCGACCACTTCCTTCTGGATCACTGGATCGAGCGCGCCGGACATGCCGTTGCACGACGTGCACGCATACGCGACCACGCCGAAGCCGAGCTGCTCCAACTCGGGCAGCAGCCCCGCTTCTTCCAGATACAGCGTGACCGCCTTTGAGCCCGGCGCGAGCGAGGTTTTCGCCCACGGCTTGCGGGTCAGTCCGCGCCGGTTCGCATTGCGCGCGATCAGCCCGGCGGCGATCATGTTGCGCGGATTGTTGGTGTTCGTACAGCTGGTGATCGCGGCGATGATCACCGCGCCGTCGGGCATCAGCCCCGGCTCGTTCTCCACTTTGCCGCTGATGCCGCGCGCCGCCAGTTCCGAAACCGGCAGACGGCGATGCGGATTCGACGGCCCGGCCAATGTGCGCACGACGCTGGACAGATCGAACTTCAGCACGCGTTCATACTCCGCGCGCTTCAGCGTATCGGCCCACAAGCCGGTTTGCTTCGCATATGTTTCCACCAGCTTCACGAGTTCGTCGTCACGGCCCGTGAGCTTCAGGTACTTGATGGTCTGCTCGTCGATGTAGAACATCGCGGCGGTCGCGCCGAATTCGGGCGCCATGTTGGCGATGGTCGCGCGGTCGCCGAGCGTCAGCTTGCTCGTGCCCTCGCCATAGAATTCGAGGTACGCGCCGACCACCTTTTCCTTGCGCAGGAATTCGGTCAGCGACAACACCACGTCGGTCGCCGTGATGCCCTCGGCCGGCTTGCCCGTCAGTTCCACGCCAACGATATCGGGCAGCCGCATATACGACGCGCGGCCCAGCATCACGCTTTCCGCTTCGAGCCCGCCCACGCCGATCGCGATCACGCCGAGCGCGTCCACCATCGGCGTATGCGAGTCGGTACCGACCAGCGTGTCGGGGAACGCGACGCCGTCTTTCACCTGCACCACCGGGCTCATGCGTTCGAGGTTGATCTGATGCAGGATGCCGTTGCCCGGCGGAATTACGTCGACGTTCTTGAATGCGCGCTTGGTCCAGTTGATGAAATCGAAGCGGTCTTCATTGCGGCGATCCTCGATCGCGCGGTTCTTCGCGAACGCATCCGGATCGAAGCCGCCGCATTCGACCGCGAGCGAATGGTCAACCACGAGTTGCGTCGGCACGACCGGATTGACCAGCGCGGGGTCGCCGCCTTGCGCGGCAATCGCATCGCGCAGGCCGGCCAGGTCGACCAGCGCGGTCTGGCCAAGAATGTCATGGCAGACCACGCGCGCCGGGAACCACGGAAAATCCAGTTCGCGCTTGCGCTCGATGATCTGTTCGAGCGACGCGGTGAGCATCGCCGGATCGCAGCGGCGCACGAGATTTTCAGCCAGCACGCGCGACGTGTACGGCAGCGTGTCATAGGCGCCGGGCTGGAGCGCGTCGACCGCGGCGCGCGTGTCGAAGTAATCGAGCTGGGTGCCGGGAAGGCGTTTGCGGTTTGCAGTATTCATGGCGTAGGGAACAGAAACAGTAATGAGCCGGGGACGATGGCGGCGTCGCTCACGATCCGCGGCGTCTTTTCAGGTGGCGCTTCGCTGGCGGCCGGTCAGGCAATGGATGTAGTGTAGCTCGCTGGATTGCAGCCGTAAGTTCGAATGCGTTGCGCGCCAAACCGCTGCAAAAAACGGCCTTGACCCGGGATGTTGGCGAGTCAAGGCCCAACTTCATTGCATCGCGCTCGCAGACGCAACGGAGGAGAAACGCTTGCGCGGCGGCTTCGCTGCTACGCGTTCAACAGCTAGACAGATGCTCCGTCAGACGCGCTTCGCGAGCGGCACGAACGGCAGATCGTCGGG
>NZ_BBJF01000023.1 GCF_000739735.1 Paraburkholderia ginsengisoli NBRC 100965
AAGCGTATTACCGATGCTTGAAAACCGGTTTGCGTTTCTCCACGAACGCAGCCATGCCTTCCTTCTGATCTTCCGTCGCAAAAAGCGAATGGAACAGGCGTCGCTCGAAATGCACGCCTTCCGCGAGCGTCGTTTCATATGCGCGGTTGATCGACTCCTTCACCATCATCACCGCCGGCAGCGGGAATTCCGCAATGGTCGCGGCCGCAACGATCGATTCGTCAAGTAGCGACTCAGCCGGAATAACGCGCGAAACCAATCCGGCACGCTCGGCTTCCGCCGCGTCCATGAAACGGGCGGTCAAACAGAGATCCATCGCCTTCGCTTTCGAGACGGCGCGCGGCAGTCGCTGCGTGCCGCCTGCCCCCGGCATGATGCCGAGCTTGATTTCCGGCTGGCCGAACCTGGCACTGTCGGCAGCAAAAATGATGTCGCACATCATCGCCAGTTCGCAGCCGCCACCAAGCGCGAAGCCCGCGACCGCGGCGATGATCGGCTTGCGGATCGAGCGAACCGTCTCCCAGTTGCGAGTGATGTAGTCGCCTTTGTACACATCCATATAGGTGTAAGTCGACATCATGCCGATGTCGGCGCCGGCGGCAAACGCCTTCTCGCTTCCCGTCACCACCATTGCACCGATCGCGTCGTCGGCGTCGAACTCGCGCAGCGCGGCTCCCAGTTCGTCCATCAATGCGTCATTCAAGGCGTTCAACGCCTTCGGACGATTCAACGTGATCAAACCGACCCGTCCCCGCGTCTCAACCAGAATGTTCTCGTAAGCCATGCCGCCTCCTTCTAATGGTTAATCCCACGCGCGAAACGCTTCGCGCAGCTCTCTTAATAATGCTACCATTCGCCAACCAACCGGTCGGTCAATTATTAGACAGGCTTTTCCCCAACGCACAGCCAAGCCCTCTGCCATGACACATCCGCTATTCACCAAGCACGAAGACACGCTGCAAAAGGCACTCACCGCGACTGAAACGCGCGGTTACTGGAGCCCTTTCGTTGAAATGCCCAGTCCGAAAGTGTACGGGGAAACAGCCAACGCGGACGGTGAAGCCGCCTTCAAAGCGCTGCTCAACACGACGTTCGAACTGGACCAGCCGTCGACGGGCGAAACGGTCGGCGCCGAAGTTTCGCCGTTCGGCTTCCCACTCGGCGTGCAGTATCCGAAGGCCGATCCTGAGGCGCTGATCGCAGCCGCCGCCGTCGCGCAGCGTGACTGGCGCGCGGCAGGCCCGCAGGCGTGGATCGGCGTGTGCCTCGAAATCCTCGCGCGGGTGAATCGCGCCAGCTTCGAAATTGGCTACAGCGTGATGCACACGACCGGCCAGGCATTCATGATGGCTTTCCAGGCCGGCGGCCCGCATGCGCAAGACCGCGCGCTCGAGGCGGTCGTGTACGCGTGGGACCAACTGCGCCGCATTCCCGCCGATGCGCACTGGGAAAAACCGCAAGGCAAGAATCCGCCGCTTGCGATGCACAAGCGCTATACCGTCGTGCCGCGCGGCACCGGCCTCGTACTCGGCTGCTGCACGTTCCCGACGTGGAACGGCTACCCGGGCCTCTTTGCCGATCTGGCCACCGGCAACACGGTCATCGTCAAGCCGCATCCGGGCGCTATCCTGCCGCTCGCGCTGACCGTGCGAATCGCACGTGCCGTGTTGCGCGAAGCCGGCTTCGACCCGAACGTCGTCACGTTGCTGGCGACCGAACCGAACGACGGCGCGCTCGTCCAGGACCTGGCCCTGCGCCCGGAAATCAAGCTGATCGACTTCACCGGCAGCAGCCAGAATGGCACGTGGCTCGAGCGCCATGCACACCAGGCTCAGGTCTATACCGAAAAAGCGGGCGTCAACCAGATCGTGATCGACTCCGTCGACGACATCAAAGCCGCCGCGCGCAACATTGCCTTTTCACTGGCGCTGTACTCCGGCCAGATGTGCACCGCGCCGCAGAACATTTATGTGCCGCGAGCGGGTATCCGCACCGCCGACGGCACGCTCAGCTTCGACGAAGTCGCTCAGGCCATTGCCGGCGCAGTGCAAAAGCTAGTCGCCGACCCGGCTCGTGCAGTCGAACTGCTCGGCGCGATTCAGAACGAAGGCGTCACTCAGCGTATCGACGAAGCCGCCAAACTCGGCCGAGTTCTGGTCGAAAGCCAAACGCTAGAACATCCGGCGTTTGCCGGCGCCCGCGTCCGCACCCCGCTTGTGCTGCAACTGGACGCCGCCACCGACAACGCGCAGTTCGCCAAAGAATGGTTCGGCCCGATCTCGTTCGTCGTCGCAACGGACTCGACCGCGCAGTCGCTCGAACTCGCTGGTGCGATCGCCGCCGAGCACGGCGCGCTGACGCTGTCGGTATACAGCACCGACGAAGCAGTGCTCGATGAAGCGCACGAGGCATCGATCCGCGGCGGCGTTGCCCTGTCGATCAACCTGACCGGCGGCGTGTTCGTCAATCAGTCCGCGGCGTTCTCCGACTTCCACGGCACGGGCGCAAACCCGGCGGCCAACGCCGCGCTGGCCGATGCAGCCTTCGTCGCGAACCGCTTCCGCGTCGTTCAAAGCCGCGTTCATGTTGAACCGAAAGCGGCGCCGGCGGTAGCTGGCTGAATGGCATAAGACTAGCCATAAGAAAGCGCACGGCTCCGTTCCTATGCCGTTTGGCCGAATGGACCGGGCCGTGCGCCGCACCTAATATGAGACATCGGATCGGCATTGCGCGCCGCTCCGTCCAGCGGAAACTCCAATGAACGACGCCTTCATCTGCGATGCGATTCGCACACCCCTCGGCCGCTACGGCGGCGCACTGAAAGATGTCCGCGCGGACGACCTCGGCGCCGTGCCGATCAAGGCGCTGATGGAGCGCAATCCGGGCGTCGACTGGCGCGCTGTCGACGACGTGATTTACGGCTGCGCTAATCAGGCCGGTGAAGACAATCGCAATGTCGCTCGCATGTCGGCATTGCTGGCCGGTCTGCCCACGGATGCGCCGGGCGCGACGATCAACCGCCTGTGCGGCTCGGGCATGGACGCGGTCGGCACCGCCGCGCGCGCGATCAAGGCGGGCGAAGCGCGTCTGATGATTGCCGGCGGCGTAGAAAGCATGACGCGCGCGCCGTTCGTGATGGGCAAGGCAACGAGCGCGTTCTCGCGTCAAGCCGACATACACGACACGACCATCGGCTGGCGTTTCATCAATCCGCTAATGAAGCGTCAGTACGGCGTCGACTCGATGCCGGAGACCGCGGAAAACGTCGCGGTCGAGTTCGGTGTCAGTCGTGCTGACCAGGACGAGTTCGCGCTCGCGAGCCAGCAAAAAGCAGCCCGCGCGCAACGCGACGGCACATTGGCCGAAGAAATCGTTGGCGTCGATATCGCGCAGAAGAAGGGTGACCCCGTGCGCGTCCTGCTCGACGAGCATCCGCGGGAAACTTCGCTCGAAAGCCTGGGCAAACTCAAGGGTGTGGTTCGTCCGGACGGCAGCGTGACGGCCGGCAACGCGTCCGGCGTCAACGACGGCGCCTGCGCGCTGTTGCTCGCGAACCAGCAGGCAGCCGACCTGTACGGCCTGCGCCGCCGCGCACGCGTGGTGGGTATGGCAACCGCTGGCGTCGAGCCGCGCATCATGGGCATCGGTCCCGCGCCAGCGACGCAAAAGCTGCTCAGGCAACTCGGCATGACGCTCGAACAGTTCGACGTGATCGAGTTGAACGAAGCGTTCGCGTCGCAAGGACTCGCCGTGCTGCGCACGCTCGGTCTGCGCGACGACGATCCGCGCGTCAATCCGAACGGCGGCGCCATTGCGCTCGGCCATCCGCTGGGCGCATCGGGCGCGCGTCTGATCACGACCGCGCTGTATCAGCTGGAACGGATCAACGGCCGCTTTGCGCTGTGCACGATGTGCATCGGCGTAGGCCAGGGCATTGCGCTCGTCATCGAGCGGCTTTGAATTGCGCCGCAGCACCCGTCGGCTAAGAGACTTTGAGGAGACACCCAATGTCATATGAAGCGATTCGCCTGGATCTCGACGCATCGAGCCATGTCGCAACCATCACGCTGAACCGCCCTGACAAGCTCAACAGCTTCACGCGCGCGATGCACAGGGAACTGAGCGACGCGCTCGATCAGGTCGAAGCGTCAGGCGCACGCGCGCTCGTGCTGACAGGTGCGGGACGCGGCTTCTGTGCCGGTCAGGATCTCGCCGATCTCGACTTCACGCCCGGCGCAATGACGGATCTCGGCGAACTGATCGACGAGCATTTCAACCCGCTGATTCGCCGTCTGCAAGCACTGCCGTTGCCGGTGATCGCCGCGGTCAACGGCACGGCCGCCGGCGCCGGCGCCAATCTCGCGCTGGCTTGCGACCTCGTGCTCGCGGCTCGCTCGGCCAGCTTCATTCAGGCGTTCGTGAAAATCGGCCTCGTGCCCGATTCCGGCGGCACATGGTTGCTGCCGCAGCGCGTCGGCATGGCGCGCGCGTTGGGGCTGGCCATCACCGGCGACAAACTCGGCGCGGAAAAAGCCGAAAGCTGGGGCTTGATCTGGCAGACCTTTGACGACGCGGAACTCCCCGCCGTTGCCGCCAAACTCGCAGCCCAACTCGCGCAGCAACCCACACGCGCCATCGCGGCGATCAAGCAGGCCATGCGCGCGGGCGCGACGCAGACCCTCGACCAGCAACTCGATCTCGAACGCGATCTGCAACGCGAACTCGGCGCGTCTCACGATTACGCGGAGGGTGTGCAAGCCTTTGTGGAAAAGCGCGCGCCGCGCTTCGAGGGCCGCTGATATGTCCACTCAAACCACTTACGCCAATCAGATGACGCCAGACGAACTCGCTCGCGCAACGGCTGTTGCGATGTACGAAAACGACGCATGCAGCCAGACGCTCGGGCTCGAAATCGTGGAAGTCCGTCCAGGCTATGCCCGCTTGCGCATGGCAGTGCGCGACGACTTTCTGAACGGCCACCAGATTTGCCACGGCGGCCTGATTTTCACGCTGGCCGATTCGACCTTCGCGTTCGCCTGCAACACGTACAACATCAACACGGTCGCAGCCGGTTGTTCGATCGAATTCCTGAAGCCTGTGCGAGGCGGCGACGTGTTGACGGCTGAAGCGGTCGAACAGACACTCAGCGGCCGCACTGGCATCTACGATATTCGCGTCACCAATCGCGCCGACGAAACCGTCGCCATGTTTCGCGGAAAATCGGCGCAAATTAAAGGCAACCTGATTCCCACGGGCGACTGAAAGGCCAGCGCGCGTCGACCGCCGGCAAAGCGGCGCTCGATTCGCCGCAGCGCGCATCCGATTCGCAACAGCGTCGGGTGACCGGCGCGACATCTCAAAAAGTAGCAGCCCGTCCCCGGTTTTCGCGCGAGAAGCGCACCGCACATCAGACTCAAGCATTGAGGCAGCAAGGAGACATTCATGACGACCGCCCTTCCGCTCGACCCGATCGAGACCGCCAGCCGCGACGAACTTGCCGCGCTTCAACTTGAACGGCTCAAATGGTCGCTGAACCATGCGTATGAGAATTCGCCGGTCTATCGACGCAAGTTCGACGAAGCCGGCGTTCATCCGAGCGAAGTCACAACGCTCGCGGACCTGGCGCGCTTTCCGTTCACCACCAAGAAAGATCTGCGCGACAGCTATCCGTTCGGGATGTTCGCCGTACCGCAGGAGCAGATCTCACGTATCCACGCGTCGTCCGGCACGACCGGCAAGCCGACCGTCGTGGGCTACACCGCGCGCGACATCGACACGTGGGCGAATCTCGTCGCGCGCTCGATCCGCGCCGCCGGCGCGAAGCGCGGCGACAAGGTTCACGTGAGCTACGGCTACGGCCTGTTCACCGGCGGCCTCGGCGCGCATTACGGCGCTGAGCGCGCCGGCTTGACCGTGATTCCGTTCGGCGGCGGCCAGACCGAGAAGCAGGTGCAACTGATCCAGGACTTCCGGCCGGACATCATCATGGTGACGCCGAGCTACATGCTGTCGATCGCCGACGAACTCGAGCGTCAAGGCATCAATCCGGCCAGCTGTTCGCTACGCCTCGGCATCTTCGGCGCGGAGCCGTGGACAAACGACATGCGTCAGGCGATCGAAAAGCGCATGGGCATCGATGCCGTCGACATCTATGGACTGTCCGAGGTGATGGGCCCGGGCGTCGCGTCGGAGTGCGTGGAAACGAAGGACGGCCCGACCATCTGGGAAGATCATTTCTATCCGGAGATCATCGACCCCGAAACGGGCGAGGTGCTGCCGGATGGTGAGCTCGGCGAGCTGGTGTTCACGTCGTTGACCAAGGAAGCCTTGCCGATCATCCGCTACCGCACGCGCGACCTCACGCGTCTGTTGCCGGGCAGCGCGCGCACGATGCGGCGGATGGAAAAGATCACCGGCCGCTCGGACGACATGATGATCGTGCGCGGCGTGAACGTATTCCCGACGCAGATCGAAGAACTGCTGCTCAAGCAGCGTGCGCTCGCGCCGCACTATCAGATCGTGCTGACCAAAGAAGGCCCGCTCGACGTGTTGACGCTGAACGTCGAGCCCTGCCCGGAAACCGCGCCGGATACGGCTGCGCTGAGCACGGCGAAACAGGCTCTGGCCTACGACATCAAGGCGCTGATCGGCGTCAGCGCGGTGGTGAACGTGCTGGCGGTGAACGGCATCGAACGTTCGGTGGGCAAGGCGCGGCGCGTGGTGGACAAACGCAAGGCCGGGCTGTAAAAAACTCGCGGAAAAAAAACGGCGTCACTACGGATCTGTATCCGGACGTGACGCCGTTTTCAATTGCTCAGCGTGGCTCTCCGAAGCGCGGCATTAAGTTGACAACGCGCGCGGCCCACGTGATTCGCCAATCACGCGGCGGCGCCTTCGCTCCCCCAAGCCGCCGCTTCACTCACCCGTACGCTCACGAATTCGGCAGCAACAACCACATCCGGCCGCCCTGCTTCATCTTGCCGGCGAGATCGCCGGCGTCGTCACCGAGGCCCCAGAAATAGTCGGCGCGCACGCCGCCCTTGATCGCGGAGCCCGTGTCCTGCGCGAACACGAGGCGGTTCATCGGCGAGTTCGTCAACGGACGCGTGGTCTGCAGGAACACTGGCGTGCCGAGCGGAATCGACGTGGGATCGACCGCGATCGAACGCTCCGGCGTCAACGGCACGCCGAGCGCACCGATCGGACCGTCCGCGCCGGCGCTCGGCATGCTTTCGCCGGACGGCATCTCACGGAAGAACACGAAGCGCGGATTTGTATCGAGCAGCATGTCGACCCGCGTCGGGTTCGCACGTGCCCATGCCTTGATGCCTTGCATGGTCGCTTGCGCGGGCGTGATCTCGCCGCGATCCAGCAGCCAGCGCCCAATCGATTTGTACGGCTGATTGTTGGTACCGCCGAAGCCGACGCGCATCACGCTGCCATCTTCCATCACGATCCGCCCGGACCCCTGCACCTGCAGAAAGAACGCTTCGATCGGATCGTCGACCCAGACGAGTTCGTTGCCGTTGAGCACACCCGCGCGTTCGAGCTGCGCGCGCGCCGGCAGCGCCGAACCCGCGCGATAAGCGGCGGGCCAGCGATACAAAGCCGTCTGATACACGCCGTGGCGCGTCCGCGAGCCGCGCAGCAAAGGCTCGTAGTAACCGGTGACGAGACCGTCGAGCGTGCCGTCGGTATTCGCTAGCTGGAAAGGCGTGAAATAGGCTTCGAAAAAAGCCCGCGCACTGGTGACGTCGAGATCGTCGATCTGCGAAGCCGCCGCACAGGCGCGCGACCAGTTCGGTTGACGCGCAAGCCTCGCGCAGTTCTGCCGCAGCGCGGCCGTCGCGCCGATCAGCGAGTCGTCCTGCCAGCCCGGCACCTGCCGCCAGGCCACTGCCGTGAGTCGCGTCGCGGCAATCTGGCCGGGTATGATCGCGGCACCCGAGGGTGGCGCAACCGAAGGCCGGACCGCCCCGCCACCGCCGCAGGACGCCAGCAGCACTGCAACCGAAAGCGCGCCGAGCCATGCTCCGGCGTTGCGGACAAAACGCATACAATGTTCGTTCTTGATGGAAACCGCCATGTCTGATCTGTTCGACGAATACCCGATGCTCATCTTCGCGCTGGAAGCGCTCCTCGCGCTCTTCCTGCTCGTCTTCATCGTTGTGTGGACGTCGTCCGGCAGGAAGAAGGCCGCGCGTGCCTCTAAAAGCGAACAACCCAGGCAGCAAAAGCCGCAGTGACGCTATGCGCTCAACCGCGCGTTCAACGGCGCGATTGACTGCGCGTTTGACTGTTTAAAGACCGCAGGCGCGCGTTCCGGTTCAATGCAACGTGCGCGGCATGCGCAAGATGAATTCCGGCACCGGTGCGTCGAAACGCTCACCATCCTCTGCCACGCAGAAGTAATCGCCACGCATGGTGCCGACCGGCGTCGCGATAACCGCCCAGCTCGTGTATTCGAAATGCTCGCCCGGTTTGAGCAGCGGCTGATGTCCCACCACGCCCAGGCCTTTGACTTCCTGAACGTTGTTCTCGCTGTCGGTGATCACCCAGTGACGCGCGATCAACTGCGCGGGCACCTGACCGGTGTTACGGATGGTCAGCGTGTATGCGAACGCATACTGGCGGCGCTCCGGGTCCGACTCTTCGGGCAGATATTGCACCTGCGCCGAGACGCTGAATTCGTACTGGCTCATCCTGATTCCGATCTGATGAAACGGGCTGTGAAAAATCGCGAAAAGGCCCGAACGCCAATGGTTTTCGGTGCATCGGCGAAGCGGCGCTTCTGGTGTGGCATTCTGCTTGATGCGCGGCACGCCCGCAACCGGACATATCTTTCGGCCAGGCTGCGGTTAAGGAGCTTGTCACCAATCCAGCCGTTGCGGCGAACGTTGGCCGGCATCGAACCGTCCGCGCGCCGGTCCTGAGCTGCACAAACCGGTAAAATGACGCTTTCCCGCTTGCATCCGCTCCCCGCCATGACGCAATTTCGCATCGCCCCCAGCATTCTGTCCGCCGACTTCGCGCGCCTCGGTGAAGAAGTCCGCAACGTTGTCGCCGCCGGCGCCGACTGGATTCACTTCGACGTGATGGACAACCACTATGTGCCGAACCTGACCATCGGCCCGCTCGTCTGCGAAGCGATCCGCCCGCACGTCGACGTGCCGATCGACGTGCACCTGATGGTGCGCCCGGTCGACCGCATCGTGCCGGACTTCGCCAAGGCCGGCGCGAACCTGATCAGCTTCCACCCGGAAGGCTCGGACCATATCGACCGCACGCTGTCGCTGATCCGCGATCACGGCTGCAAGGCCGGCCTGGTGTTCAACCCGGCCACGTCGCTGAACTATCTGGATCATGTGATGGACAAGCTGGACCTCGTGCTGATCATGTCCGTGAATCCGGGCTTCGGCGGCCAGTCGTTCATTCCCGAAGCGCTCAACAAGCTGCGCGAAGCCCGCAAGCGCATCGACGCGTACAAGGAGCGCACCGGCCGCGAGATTCATCTGGAAGTGGACGGCGGCGTGAAGGTCGACAACATCGCGGAAATCGCGGCGGCCGGCGCGGACACGTTCGTGGCCGGCTCGGCGATCTTCGGCCAGCCGGACCACAAGGTCGTGATCGACAAGATGCGCGCGGCACTCGCCAACATCCAGCACTAACCACGCATCCGCCCTATGACCGCTCCGTTCCCTGCCCCAACCTTCACCGGCCCACGCCTGCAAGCCGCGATCATCGACCTCGACGGCACGATGATCGACACCGCCGACGATTTCACCGCCGGCCTGAACGGGATGCTCGCGCAACTCGACGCGGAGGAAACGTCGCGCGAGGAAGTGGTCGGCTATGTCGGCAAGGGTTCGGAGCATCTGATCCGCAGCGTGCTCGCGCCGCGCTTCGAAGCGGATCACGCGCAGGACCGCTTCGACGAAGCGCTCGCGATCTATCAAGAGGAATACGCGAAGATCAACGGTTTGCACACGCGGCTTTACCCCGATGTGGAAGCCGGTCTGATCGCGATGCGCGATGCCGGCCTCAAGCTTGCGTGCGTGACCAACAAGCCGCACCGGTTCGCGACGGAGCTGCTGCAACAGTACGGACTCGCGCAGTATTTCAGCGTCGTGCTCGGCGGCGACAGCCTCGCGAAAAAGAAGCCCGACCCGCTGCCGATGCTTACCGCCGCCGCGCAACTCGGCGTCGACGCGCAGGCCGTCGTCGCGATCGGCGATTCGGAAAACGACGCGCTCGCAGGCCGCGCGGCGGGCATGGCGACGCTCACCGTGCCGTACGGCTACAACCACGGCCAAGCTATACAAACAATAAAATCCGATGGTATAGTTGCCTCGCTGCTCGACGCCGCCAAGGCGATCGCAGCGCACCAATCCACGACTTGAAAAGTCCTTCATCCTCATGTTTCTGAATAAAAAACGGAGTCTGATTAGCATCGACCGGGGAGCCTGGCCCTGGCGTCGCTGGTCGCGCTAACCTCGCCTGAGGTACGCTGAAGCTCGTCTTCGGCAACCGTTTTTTACTTCGCTGCGCTCACGCGTTTTTTCCATCGTTCTGTTTCGCTGCATCGGTTGATTCGGCCTGCGTGTACCCGCAAAGTACATCCGTGCGCTGAAACCCTTTGCACGCGTCGATGGGAAACTCGCGCCGATCGGACTCATCGTGTCGACAACCCGACGCACGTCCCGACCGGTCGCGCAACGCCCCGCTTTGTCCGACGCACGCCGCCGCCGGACCACCGTACAGGATCGGAACATGACCGAACTCGAATTCCAGTCCCTCGCCAATGAGGGTTTCAATCGCATTCCGCTGATCGCCGAAGCGCTCGCCGACCTCGAAACGCCGCTCTCGCTGTACCTGAAGCTCGCGCAGACCGAGCGCAACGGCGCCAACTCGTTCCTGCTGGAATCGGTGGTGGGCGGCGAACGCTTCGGCCGCTATTCGTTCATCGGACTGCCGGCGCGCACGCTTTTGCGCACCCGCAACGGCGTGTCGGAAGTGGTGCGCGACGGCAAGGTCGTCGAAACGCATGAGGGCGATCCGCTCGAGTTCATCCAGCAATTCCAGGGGCGCTTCAAAGTGGCGCAGCGTCCTGGGCTGCCGCGTTTCGCGGGCGGTCTCGCCGGGTATTTCGGCTACGACGCGGTGCGCTACATCGAGAAAAAGCTCGCGCACAGCGCGCCGAAGGACGATCTGAATCTGCCCGACATCCAGTTGCTGCTGACCGAAGAAGTCGCGGTAATCGACAACCTCGCGGGCAAGCTCTATCTGGTGGTGTACGCCGATTCGACCCAGCCCGAGGCGTACACGAAGGCGAAACACCGTCTGCGTGAACTCCGTCAGCGTTTGCGTACGACCGTGCAGCCGCCGGTCACGTCAGCGAGCGTGCGCACCGAGACCTATCGCGAATTCGCGAAGGACGATTACCTCGCCGCCGTGCGCAAGGCGAAGGAATACATCGCCGCCGGCGAACTGATGCAGGTGCAGGTCGGCCAGCGTCTGACCAAGCCGTATCGCGACAATCCGTTGTCGCTCTATCGCGCGCTGCGGTCGCTGAATCCTTCGCCGTACATGTACTACTACAACTTCGGCGAATTCCACGTGGTCGGCGCGTCGCCGGAAATTCTGGTGCGCCAGGAAAAGCGCGGCGAAGATCGAATCGTGACGATCCGTCCGCTCGCCGGTACGCGTCCGCGCGGCAACACGCCGGAACGCGACGCCGAACTCGCGACCGAACTGCTGAACGACCCGAAGGAAATCGCCGAGCACGTGATGCTGATCGACCTCGCGCGCAACGACGTGGGCCGAATCGCGCAGATCGGCTCGGTGGTGGTGACCGACAAGATGGTGATCGAAAAGTACTCGCACGTGCAGCACATCGTGAGTTCGGTGGAAGGCAAGCTGAAGCCGGGCACCACCAATTTCGACGTGCTGCGCGCGACGTTCCCGGCCGGCACGTTGTCGGGCGCGCCGAAGGTCCGCGCGATGGAACTGATCGACGAACTCGAACCCGTGAAGCGCGGGCTGTATGGCGGTGCGGTCGGCTATCTGTCGTTCACCGGCGAGATGGATCTGGCCATCACGATCCGCACGGGCGTGATCGCGAACGGCAATCTGTATGTGCAGGCGGCCGCGGGCGTGGTCGCGGATTCGGTGCCGGAATCCGAATGGCAAGAGACCGAGAACAAGGCGCGCGCCGTGTTGCGCGCCGCCGAACAGGTTCAAGACGGCCTCGATAGCGACTTCTGACCGGAGACACACCATGCTGCTCATGATCGACAACTACGACTCGTTCACCTACAACCTGGTGCAGTACTTCGGCGAACTCGGCGAAGACGTGCGCACCTATCGGAACGACGAAATCACGCTGGACGACATCGCGAAGCTCAACCCCGAGCGCATCTGCCTGTCGCCAGGTCCCAGCAATCCGCAACATGCGGGCATCACGCTCGACGTGCTGCGCCAATTCGCCGGCAAGACGCCGATTCTCGGCGTGTGCCTCGGCCACCAGGCGATCGGCGAAGCGTTCGGCGGCCGCGTGGTGCGCGCACAAACCATCATGCACGGCAAGGTGAGCACGATCGAAACGGACTGCAAAGGCGTGTTCGCGGATCTGCCGAAGCATTTCGTCGTGACCCGCTATCATTCGCTCGCGATCGAACGCGAGTCGCTGCCCGACTGCCTCGAAGTGTCGGCCTGGACCGAAGACGGCGAGATCATGGGCGTGCGTCACAAGGAATTGGCCGTCGAAGGGGTGCAGTTCCATCCTGAATCGATCCTGTCCGAACACGGCCACGCGCTGCTCGAAAACTTCGTGAAGCAGTCGAAGCTCGCACACGGCAAGACGTCCCAACGCAACGCCTGATAAAAACAGAGAGACGAGATCATGTCGATTACGCCCCAGGAAGCGCTGCAACGGACCATCGAGCACCGCGAGATTTTCCACGACGAAATGCTGCATCTGATGCGGCTCATCATGCGTGGCGAACTCTCGCCCGTGATGGCCGCCGCGATCATCACCGGCTTGCGCGTCAAGAAAGAGACGATCGGCGAGATCACCGCCGCCGCCACCGTGATGCGTGAATTCGCGCGCCACGTCGACGTGCAGGACAACTCGAACTTCGTCGACATCGTCGGCACCGGCGGCGACGGCGCGCACACCTTCAACATTTCCACCGCGACGATGTTCGTGTCAGCGGCGGCTGGCGCGAAGGTCGCGAAGCACGGCAATCGCGGCGTGTCGAGCAAGTCGGGCAGCGCGGACGTGCTCGAAGCGCTCGGCGTGAACATCGATCTGCAGCCGGACCAGGTGGCGGCGTCGATCGCGGAAACCGGCATGGGCTTCATGTTCGCGCCGAACCATCACCCGGCCATGAAGAACATCGCGGCCGTGCGCCGCGAACTCGGCGTGCGGACCATCTTCAACATTCTCGGGCCGCTGACCAATCCGGCCGGCGCGCCGAACCAGTTGATGGGCGTGTTCCACGGCGACCTCGTCGGCATTCAGGTGCGCGTGATGCAGCGCCTCGGCGCGAAACACGTGCTGGTGGTGTACGGGATGGACGGCATGGACGAAGTGTCGCTCGGCGCGGCGACCCTGGTCGGCGAGTTGCGCGACGGCGAAGTGCGCGAGTACGAGATCCATCCAGAAGATTTCGGCATGCAGATGGTGTCGAACCGCACGCTGAAAGTGGCCGACGCGAGCGAATCCAAAGCGATGCTGCTCGAGGCGCTCGACAACAAGCCAGGCGTCGCGCGCGAAATCGTCACGCTGAACGCGGGCACGGCGCTGTACTCGGCGAACGTGGCGTCGTCGATCGCGGACGGCATTCAACTCGCGCGCGAAGCGATCGCGAGCGGCAAGGCCCGCGCGAAGGTCGACGACCTGATCCGCTTCACCCAGCAATTCAAGCAGTGACCCAGTAGCAATCAACGTAGCGAGACACTTATGAGCGACATCCTCGACCGCATCATCGCGGTCAAACGCGAAGAAGTTCGCGCGGCCGAACAGAGCGCGCCGCTGGAAGAGCTGCGCCTCGAAGCGTCGTCGCGCGATATCCGCGATTTCGTCGGCGCGTTGCGCGCCAAGCACGCGGCCGGTCTGGCCGCGGTGATCTCCGAAGTGAAGAAAGCGAGCCCGTCCAAAGGCGTGCTGCGCGAGAACTTCGACCCGGCCGAGATCGCGCGGTCGTATGAGAAGCACGGCGCCGCCTGTCTGTCCGTGCTGACCGACGTGCAGTTCTTCCAGGGCAGCGTCGCGTATCTGCAGCAGGCGCGCGCCGCGTGCCAGTTGCCGGTGCTGCGCAAGGACTTCATCGTCGATCCGTACCAGATCGTCGAAGCGCGCGCGATGGGCGCCGACGCGATCCTACTGATTGCCGCCGCGCTTGAAACGTCGGAAATGCAGGACCTCGAAGCGCTCGCGCATTCGCTGGGACTCGCGGTGCTGGTCGAAGTGCACGACAG
Organism: Paraburkholderia ginsengisoli NBRC 100965; assembly: GCF_000739735.1. Classification (GTDB taxonomy): domain Bacteria; phylum Pseudomonadota; class Gammaproteobacteria; order Burkholderiales; family Burkholderiaceae; genus Paraburkholderia; species Paraburkholderia ginsengisoli. Next base: position 14,482 of record NZ_BBJF01000023.1, read on the forward strand.
CAACGAACTGAAAGAAGCCTTGACGCTGAAGACGCCGCTGATCGGCATCAACAACCGCAATCTGCGCACCTTCGAAACCTCGATCGAGACCACCATCGGCATGCTCGATGCGATTCCCGACGACCGCATCGTCGTCACCGAATCGGGCATTCTCGCGCGCGCCGATGTCGAAAGCCTGCGCGCGATGGACGTGCACACGTTCCTCGTCGGCGAAGCGTTCATGCGTGCGGACGAGCCGGGTGTGGAACTTGCGCGGATGTTTTTCTAAACACCGTCGGTAAGCGCAAGGACACGCATCATGGGCATGGAACGCGAAATCAAGCTGGCGCTGCCGGCTGGGCAGGTGCAGGCGGCGACGCAGTGGTTCGTCGCACGCACCGGCGAGCAGGGACGCCCGGTCGAGCTGGTGAACATCTACTTCGACACGCCGCAGCTTGCGTTGGCCGGCTCGAAGAGCGCGCTGCGTCTGCGCCAAACGCCCGACGGCTGGCTGCAAACCTTCAAGACGGTCGGCGAAGCGAAGGACGGTCTGCATAGCCGGCACGAGTGGGAGATGCCGGTGGCGGGCGCGAAGCTGGAGATCGACGCGTTGCTGCGCGCCTGCGACGAGCCGTCAGCGGCCGCCGCGTTGCGCGATGCAGCCCCGACGTTGATCGACCTGTTCCGCACGAATTTCACGCGCACGCTGTGGCACGTCGAAACAGACGGCGCGGAAATCGAAGCGGCGATCGATCAGGGCGACGTGCTCGCGGAGGTCGACGGCGACAAGCGCCGTGCGCCGATCTCGGAAGTCGAACTCGAACTGAAGTCCGGCGACGAAGCCGCGCTGCACGCGCTCGCGGTGGAACTCGGCAAGCGCGTAAGCGGCCTCGCGCCGGATAACGTCAGCAAAGCGCAGCGCGGGTATCGGTTGCGTTCGGGTTGAGCGGTGATGAACGCGCCGCCGCACCTTGAGCCGAAGCGCGTTTGCTGCGACACTCCCCCGCCATGACCTCCGCATCCCGAACCCGCTCCAACCCGTCGCAGGCTTCCCTGTTCGGCGACGCCGTCTCCACACCGGCCAGCGACGTGACTAGCCCGCCAAAGTCGCAACCGGAGCCATCGAGCACCGCCGTTCCGCCGACGCTCGAAGCCCAATTCGCCGCGCTCCCCTCGGCATGGCGCGCGCATCTGAAGCCGTTCATCGACAGCGACGCCTACGCGCCGCTGTGCCGTTTCGTCGACGGTGAACGCGCCGCCGGCAAAACCGTCTACCCCGCCGACGTGTTCCGCGCGCTGCGCCTGACGAGCCCCGACGAAGTCAAAGTGGTGATCCTCGGCCAGGACCCGTATCACGGCGAGGACCGCGGCACGCCGCAAGCGCACGGGCTCGCGTTTTCCGTCGCGCCGAATGTGCGCACGCCACCGTCGCTGCGCAACATTTTCAAGGAGATCGCCGCGAGTCTCGGCCACGAGCCGCCGCGTCACGGGTGCCTCGATACCTGGGCGAAGCAAGGCGTGCTGCTGCTGAACACGGTGCTCACAGTCGAACGTGACAGCGCGGCGAGTCACGCAAAACGCGGCTGGGAAAAATGCACGGACACGCTGATCCATGAACTGGCGATGCGCCACGACGGCCTCGTGTTCATGCTGTGGGGCGCCCATGCGCAAGCCAAGCGCGCGCTGCTCGGCGGCAAGTCGCACTACGTGCTGGAGGCGCCGCATCCGTCGCCGCTGTCGGCGCATCGCGGCTTTCTCGGCTGCGGGCACTTCATGAAGGCCAACGAATACCTGGTGAAGCACGGCCGCGCACCGATCGACTGGCGCCTGCCGGATGACGCGCAAATGCTGGCGTGACACCGCGACTCACACAGCCAGCTCGCCAATAGAAAACGCCACGGACTCTCGTCCGTGGCGTTTCGCTTTGAACCTTCATGCGCCGCAGTGAAGCGGCCAACCCCTTACGCAGCGGCGATCGCTTCGCGCGCCGCAGCCAGCGCGGCGGTGGCTGCGTCCGCACCCATGTTCAGGCCTTCCGCGTAGATGAAGTTCACGTCGGTCATGCCGAGGAAGCCGAGGAAGCTCTTCAGATACGGCGTCTGGCTGTCGTTCGGCGTGCCCAGATACTTGCCGCCGCGTGCCGACACGACATACACCTTCTTGCCCTTCACGAGACCTTCGGGGCCGTTCGCCGTGTACTGGAACGTGATGCCGGCGCGGGCGATGAAGTCGAAGTACGTCTTGAGTTGCGACGAGATGCCGAAGTTGTACATCGGCGCGCCGATCACGACGATGTCGGCGGCTTGCAGTTCGGCGATCAGCGCTTCGCTGCGCGCGGCGATCGCGGCTTGCTCGGCGGTGCGCTGGTCGGCCGGGGTGAAGAACGCGCCGAGGACGGCGTCGTCCAGGTGCGGCAGCGGTTCGGCTTGCAGATTGCGGACGACGACTTGCGCGCCCGGATTCGACTGTTGCAGCTTTTCGGTCAGCTCGTTGACGAGCAGCGTCGAATTCGCGCCTTGCGAGCGGGCTGCCGAGTTGATTTGCAGGATCGTGGTCATGGTTGACTCCAGTAGGGGCGCGCAATGTTGCGCGAGTGGAGGCATTGTGTTTTTTTACCGACCCGGGAAAAAGCCATCCGGCGGCGACGGATTGTTGCACTGGTAGAACAATCCGCCGGGCACGACCGTCAATTGATGCCGCCGCTGCCTACGATCAGCTTGCCAGCCAGCATTCGCGCGCCTTACGCGCGGCGGCCCGTTTGTCTGTGACCGCGAGTTTGTAGCGCGCCACCTCCGGCCCGTCCAGCTTGAGCTGGGTGGTGCGCAGCTCGTCGCGCCGGAACGCATGGATTTCGACCTTCGCGCCCGGCTGGTAGCGGGCGAGCAGGCCGTCGAGATTCGCGCCGGTAATGCGCAGGCCGTCGAGCGCGATCAGCACGTCGCCGGCCGACAGCCCCGCTTTCTGCGCGGCGCTGCCTTCGTGGACCGCCGCCAGCGTGCAATCCGCGCCGCCGCGCAGACGCGCGCCGAGCGACGGCTTGCCGTTCTTGTCCAGCTCGGGCGCGAGCGCGACGCCGAACGGCGCGAGCAGCGGGCCGAGCGGCAGATCGCGCGTACCGTGCACGGCTTCGGCGAACAGTTCGCCCAATTCCGCACCGGTCGCTTCCGCGAAAATCGTCTCGATCTCGCTTTCCTGCACGCCGGCCGGTTTGCCGCGATAAAAGTCACGGCCGAAGCGCTGCCACAACAGACGCATCACGTCGTCGAGCGATTTGCGGTTGCCGGTCTGTGCGCGGATCGTCAGATCGAACGCGAGTGCGACCAGCGAGCCCTTCGTGTAGTAGCTGACGATCGCGTTCGGCGCGTTCTCGTCCTGCCGGTAGTACTTGACCCACGCATCAAACGAGCTTTCGGCGACGGTTTGCTTGAGCCGCCCGCTACCGCGCTGCACGCCGCCGACCACCTTGCCGAGCAGGCCGAAATAGTCGTCCTGCGAAATCAGGCCGCTGCGCACGAGGATCAGGTCGTCGTAGTAGGACGTGAAGCCCTCGAACAGCCACAGCAGCGACGTGTAGTTTTCGACGCTCAGGTCATACGGCGCAAACACCGCCGGCTTGATGCGCTTGACGTTCCACGTGTGGAAGTATTCGTGGCTGCACAGGCCGAGGTAGGTTCGGTAGCCTTCGCTCATTGCGTCGCGGCCCTGCACTGGCAGATCGCCACGATTGCAGATCAGCGCGGTGGATGCGCGGTGCTCCAGCCCGCCGTAACCGTCGGTGACGGCTTGGGTCATGAACACGTAGCGGTCGACCGGCGCTTTCTTCGTCTTCGGTTCGAACAACGCGATCTGCGCTTCGCAGATGCGCTTCAGGTCAGCGGACAAGCGAGCCATGTCCAGCCCGATCACCCGCCCGGCGATCACGATGTCGTGCGGCACGCCATGCGCGTCGAAAGTCGCCAGCTGGAATTCGCCGAGCGTGACCGGATGATCGATCAACTCGTCGTAGTTCTGCGCGCGATATTCGCCGAAGCCGTAGCGCTTCGTGCCGCGCGCTTCCGGCAGCGCGGTCGCGACGCGCCAGTTGCGATACGCGGCGCCTTGCGGCTTCTGGATATCCACCACGCACTGCGCTTCCTCGTGACCGAGCGGCGACACGAATACGCTCGTGCCGTTGAAAAAGCCGGTCGTATCGTCGAGATGCGCGGCGCGCACCGACAGGTCCCACGCATATACCTCGTAGCGCAGCGTCAGCGCGCCTTTAACCGGCGCGACCTGCCACGTGTGCTTGTCGGTTTTTTCCACGCGCACCTTGCGGCCCGCGTCGTTCGTCGCGCGCAGTGTGACGATGTTGCGCGCGAACTCGCGCACCATGTAGCTGCCCGGAATCCACACCGGCAGCATGAAACGCTGGCCGGCCGGATCGGGATCTGCGACGGTTACGGTGACTTCAAACAGATGGGCGGCGGGTTGCTTCGGAACGATGGTGTAGCGGATCGGCTTCATCGGCGGGGATCAGGAGAGGTGAGGCGGGAAATTTGATCGATGCGTCGAATCGATGCAACGGGATCGACGCGGCGGCATGGATGCGGCGAGTCTGGATGCGAAAGGAGGCGCCTTGTGCGCCTCCTTGCTTCTGCCTGTGCCGCGCGGTTCAGTGCACTGCGGACATTTCGCGGTCCAGCCGGTCGGCCGGCACGGCGCCCGGCAGGCGGCGGCCGTCGGCGAGGAACACCGTGGGCGTGCCCTCGACGTTCATCGCGTGGCCGAGCGCCAGGTTCTTGTCGATCGCGGCGGTGTCGCAGGTGCCGGCGGCGGTGGGCGCCTGATGGTTCTGCATCCACGATTCCCAGGCCTTCGCGCGATCCGTCGAGCACCAGATCGACTTCGACTTGGCCGTCGAATCCGGCGACAGCACCGGGTACAGGAACGTGTAGACCGTGACGTTGTCGAGCGACTTCAGCGACGTTTCGAGCTGCTTGCAGTACGGGCAGTTCGGATCGGAGAACACGGCGATCTTGCGCGCGCCGTTGCCGCGTACGACCTTCACCGCGTTCGCGAACGGCAGGCTCGCGAAGTCGATGCGGTTGGTTTCGGACAGACGCGCTTCCGTCAGATTCTTGCGGGTCTTCGCGTCGACCATGTCGCCGAGCATCAGGTAATCGCCGTTCGCGTCGCTATAGACGATCTGCGTGCCGAGGTTCACTTCGTACAAGCCAGCGATCGGCGACTTCGTGATGCTCTTGATCGTCACGTCGGCCAGACGCGTTTGCAGGGTGGCTTTGAGCTTGTCGGTCGTCTGGTCGGCCTGCGCCGAGCAACCGATCGTGAAGGCGGCGATCGCAAGCGCGCCGGCCACCATGCGGAAGGTTTTTTTCATGCTGAATTCCTGGGTTTCGATCGCGCGTGCTGCGCGGTGTGTCACGTGCCCGGTCGGACCGGAACGCCGTCAATCCGCTCATGATACCTGTGTTGCCGGCCGTGGCTGCCGGTGCGCGCGTGTGTGCGCGCTTTAGCCGAGCGCGGCCGACACCAGCCAGCGCTTGATGAACGGCTGCGCGCCCACGAAGGCCATACCGGTGTTGCGCAGCGCCTTGGCGAACGGGCCGGGCACGGAGAACAGTTTTTGCAGCCCGTCGGTGGCGATCATCAGCGCGCGGATGTCTTCGCGGCGCGCGCGTTCGTAGCGGCGCAGCAGCACCATGTCGCCGAGATTGCGGAACGATTCCTTGCCCGCGACGGTGTCGGCGAGCGCGGCGACGTCGCGCAGCCCGAGGTTCATGCCTTGGCCCGCCAACGGATGAATCAGATGCGCGGCATCGCCGACCAGCGCGACGCGCGGCGCGACCAGCCGGTCCACCGTTTGCAACGCGAGCGGGAAGCCCTGCGCGGGGGTCACGCAGTCGAGCGCGCCGAACTGGCCGCCGGTCGCGCGCTCCACTTCGGCGGCGAGCTGCGCCGGATCGAGCGCGAGAAGCTGTTCGGCATGCTCGGTGCGCGCCGACCAGACTAGCGACACGTGACCGTCAGGCATTGGCAGCAACGCGATGATCTCGCCGTCGCGGAACCACTGGTAGGCGGTCTCGCCGTGCGGTTTTTCCGCTTTGAAATTGGCGACGACGCCGGTTTGCCGGTAGTCGCGCCGGTTCATCTTCGAGCCGATCTGCGCGCGCACCCACGAATGCGCGCCGTCCGCGCCGACCACCAGATCGGCCTCGACGACGTTGCCGTTGGCGAGACCGACGCTCGCGCTGTCGGCGGTGAAGTCCAGCGCCTGAGCGCGCGTGTCGATCCACGTGAGATTCGGCTGGAAGCGCAGCGCCGCATCCAGCGCGCGCTCGATCACCGACGACTCGACGATCCACGCGAGTTGCGGCACCGAAGCCTGAAACGCGGAGAAGTGCAGTTCAGCATGCGCGTCGCCGTAGACACGCATGTCGTAGACGGGGCCGAGCCGCGCCATGTCGAGCGCCTGCCAGACCCGCAGGCGTTCGAGCAGCGCCTGCGAACTCGACGACAACGCATAGACCCGCGAGTCGAAGGCGGCGCCGGCGGGCAATGCCGCGCACGGTTGCGCGAGCAGCGCCACGCGCAGTCCGCCTTGCGTGAGCGCGAGCGCCGCGGTCTTGCCGACGAGCCCGCCGCCGATCACGGCGGCATCAAAGGTCTGGTGATGTGCGTTCATCCGCGCATTATAGCTGCGGGGGTTGCGGGGGACGGATCGGCGCGTGCGGCATTTGCGCCTGAACAAGCCGCCTTTGACGGCTGGCCGCTAGTGTTGTGAACCCGCCGCCAGCGCCGCGTTCGCCTCGCGCAGTCGCATGAAGCGGCGATCGGCCTGGAGGATGCGCCACGCGCTCGCTTCGAGCTGGCCTTTGCGCTCGCGCTGGTCGCCCCGCACCGCGCAATCCGGAAAGACCTGGTCGTACACGCGCCAGAGCGAATCGAAGTCGTTTTTATCGGCGAATTGCGCGATGCGCAGCCGATCGTCCTGCGACAGGCGGTTCGTCAGGCAATCGACCGTCTGCCGGTCCGTGTTGGCCTGCGCGTCGTCGAAATTCTGTGATAACCAGGTCGCGACCGCGCCCCCGACCAGCACCACCCCCACGCCTGTTCCCAGCCATCTGACTACTCGCACATTGTTCCCCCGGAAAGAGCTCTGGCGGCTCTGAGCCGACGATTCTACAGCGGGCGCAGAAAAATAGGCCGGGATCGCGGTTGCCGCGCGGCCCGATTAGCTGGCCGTCCTTCCTGCTCGTGCTGCTCTTCGCTACCCTTCTCTGCCCCGCCCGCCTCTCCCGCCGCCGCAGCGGTAAGCCAGCGCGAACGGGTTACAATTGCGCTTTCCGTGAAACTCGCCCTCGATCGCGCACTCGACCATTGAGCCAACGCCCCGATTCGGTGACCTGTCCCGCTCCGCTGCGTTTGCCCGCCACGCCCCACGCGTAGGCTTCCGAACCCGCACGCAGCGTCGAGCGCATCACGCAACTTACTGATTCACTGAAGGATTTCCATGAGCCTCAAATGCGGCATCGTCGGCCTGCCTAACGTCGGCAAGTCCACCCTGTTCAACGCGCTGACCAAGGCGGGCATCGCCGCCGAAAACTATCCGTTCTGCACGATCGAGCCGAACGTCGGCGTGGTCGAGGTGCCGGATGCGCGTCTGAAGGCGCTCGCCGACATCGTCAAGCCGGAGCGCATCCTGCCGGCAGTGGTGGAGTTCGTCGACATCGCCGGTCTGGTGGCGGGCGCGAGCAAGGGCGAAGGCCTCGGCAACCAGTTCCTCGCGAACATCCGCGAAACCGACGCGATCACGCACGTGGTGCGCTGCTTCGAAGATGACAACGTGATTCACGTTGCGAACAAGGTCGATCCGCTGTCGGACATCGAAGTGATCAACACCGAACTCGCGCTGGCCGACCTCGCGACCGTGGAAAAGGCGCTGTCGCGCTATTCGAAGGCCGCCAAGTCGGGCAACGACAAGGAAGCCGCGAAGAACGCCGCCGTGCTGGAAAAGGTGCGTGCGCAACTCGACCAGGCCAAGCCGGTCCGCGCGCTCGATCTGTCGGACGACGAAAAGGCCACGCTCAAGCCGTTCTGCCTGATCACCGCGAAGCCGACCATGTACGTGGCGAACGTGAAGGACGACGGCTTCCACAACAACCCGCACCTTGACGCGGTGACGAAATTCGCGGCGGCCGAGAATGCGCCGGTGGTGGCCGTGTGCGCGGCGATCGAAGCGGAAATCGCCGACCTCGACGAAGCCGACATGGAAGTGTTCCTCGCCGACATGGGCATGGAAGAGCCGGGCCTGAACCGCGTGATCCGCGCGGGCTTCAAGCTGCTCGGCCTGCAAACCTACTTCACGGCCGGCGTGAAGGAAGTGCGCGCGTGGACGATCCACGTCGGCGACACCGCGCCGCAAGCGGCGGGCGCGATTCACACCGACTTCGAGCGCGGCTTCATCCGTGCGCAGACGATCTCGTTCAACGACTACATCACGTACAAGGGTGAGCAAGGCGCGAAGGAAGCCGGCAAGATGCGCGCGGAAGGCAAGGAATACGTCGTGCACGACGGCGACGTGATGAACTTCCTGTTCAACGTCTGAGTCGACGTTCGACCGCGCAGCCTGCGCGTTCAGAAAAGCCCGCTTTCCGCGGGCTTTTTTTATTGCCGCCGGCCGATTGCAGCGAGGCGCCGACCGCGCGCGCGAGATCGGTGCGGATCTGCGGCAGCGGCCCCTGGCCGCATCGAATCCAGTGGTGCGTTCTTTTTCGATTGTTTCCGTTTCGTGACAGCCGGTGTTAAATTGCGGCTTCCGGCGCGCCGTCGACCGCAGGCCGCGCCGCCCGGCTACCGACGCCACGTCCGACGCCGGACTGTCATCGAACACAAATAGAATCGCGCGATTCACTTCTGCGCCCATTCACGGAGACAAAATCGATGAATTGCAAGCCGCTGTTCCGTTCGCTATCCATTGCCGCCGCGTTGAGCATCGGCTTCAGCCAGGCGGCCCACGCCGCGACTGAAATTCAGTTCTGGCACGCGATGGAAGCCGCGTTGGGCGAACGTCTGGGCGACATCGCCACCGACTTCAACGCATCGCAAAGCGACTACAAGATCGTGCCGGTGTTCAAGGGCACCTACGACCAGACGCTCGCCGCCGGCATCGCCGCGTATCGCAGCGGCAACGCGCCGGCCATTCTGCAGGTCTACGAAGTCGGCACCGCCACGATGATGCAGGCGAAGAAGGCCGTGATCCCCGTCACCGACGTGTTCAAGCAGGCGGGCGTGCCGCTCGACCAGAAGGCGTTCGTGCCGACCATCGCGAGCTATTACAGCGACGCGAAAACCGGTCAGCTGATCTCGATGCCCTTCAACAGCTCGACGCCGGTGCTGTACTACAACAAGGACGCGTTCAAGAAGGCCGGGCTCGATCCGAACCAGCCGCCGAAGACCTGGGCCGAGCTGCAGACCGCCGCGCAGAAGCTGAAGGCGTCGGGCATGTCGTGCGGCTATTCGTCGGGCTGGCAGAGCTGGATTCAGCTCGAGAACTACAGCGCGTGGCATGCCGCGCCGTTTGCGTCGAAGAACAACGGTTTCGACGGCCTCGACGCGCAGCTCGAATTCAACAAGCCGTTGCAGGTCGCGCACATCCAGTTCCTGCAGAACATGCAGAAGGACGGCACCTTCACCTATGTCGGCCGCAAGGACGAACCGGTGTCGAAGTTCTATAGCGGCGACTGCGGGATCATCACGAACTCGTCGGGTTCGCTCGCCACGATCAAGAAGTACGCGAAGTTCAGCTTCGGCACCGGCATGATGCCGTACGACGCGAACGTGAAGGGCGCGCCGCAGAACGCGATCATCGGCGGGGCGAGCCTGTGGGTGTTGTCGGGCAAGGACCCGGCCGTCTACAAGGGCGTCGCGAAGTTCCTCGCGTATCTGAGTTCGGCGCCGGTGGCCGCGAAGTGGCACCAGGACACCGGCTATCTGCCGATCACGACCGCCGCCTATGATCTGACGCGCCAGCAGGGCTTCTACGAGAAGAACCCCGGCAGCGACACCGCGATCCGCCAGATGCTCAACAAGCCGCCGCTGCCGTTCACGAAGGGCTTGCGGCTGGGCAACATGCCGCAGATCCGCACGGTGATCGATGAGGAACTCGAACAGGTGTGGGCGCAGAAGAAGACGCCGCAACAGGCGCTCGACTCGTCGGTCTCGCGTGGCAACGAGTTGCTGCGCCGTTTCGAAAAAGCCGGCAACTAAGGCGGCAACCAAGAGACAACCGGGACGCATAAGGCGTTCGTCGGTACGGATTCCGGTGCGCTCGCACCGGAATCCGTAGTGCAGCCAACTTTGGAATCCTCGATGGAAAAGCGCTCCAGCTTCGGCACCAGCCTGCTGCCCTATCTGCTCGTCGCGCCGCAACTCGCGATCACGGTGCTGTTCTTTCTGTGGCCAGCGGGCGAAGCGCTCTGGCAATCCACGCAGAGCCAGGATGCGTTCGGCACGTCGAGCGAGTTTGTCGGGCTCGCGAACTTCAGGCAACTGCTTTCCGATCCGCTCTATCTGTCGTCGTTCAATACGACGCTGATCTTCTGCGCGCTCGTCACGGTGTCGGGGCTCGTGATCTCGCTGTTGCTCGCGGTCTGTGCCGATCGCGTGACGCGCGCCGCGAAGACCTATCAGACGCTGCTGATCTGGCCGTATGCGGTCGCGCCCGCCATCGCCGCGGTGCTGTGGACGTTCCTGTTCAACCCGAGCATCGGCCTCATCACCTACGCGCTGGCGAAGTACGGCATCGTGTGGAATCACGCGCTGAACGCGGGCCAGGCGATGTTCCTGGTGGTGCTCGCGTCGGTGTGGAAACAGATCAGCTACAACTTTCTGTTCTTCTATGCGGGCTTGCAGGCGATTCCGCGCTCGCTGATCGAAGCAGCGGCGATCGACGGCGCCGGTCCCGTGCGGCGCTTCTTCGGCATCGCGCTGCCGCTCCTGTCGCCGACCAGTTTCTTCCTGCTGGTGATCAACATCACCTACGCGTTCTTCGACACTTTTCCGGTTATCGACGCGGCCACCGGCGGCGGCCCCGCGCAAGCGACCCGCACGCTGATCTACAAGATCTTCGCCGAAGGCTTCCAGGGGCTCGACATCGGCAGCTCGGGCGCGCAGTCGGTGATCCTGATGGCGATCGTCGTCACGTTGACCGTCGTGCAATTCCGCTTCATCGAACGCAGGGTTCAATACTCATGATCGAGAACCGCCGCGGTTTCGACCTCTTCTGCCACGCGGTGCTGATTCTCGGCGTCGTGCTGGTGGTATTTCCGGTGTACGTCGCGTTTTGCGCGGCGACCATGAGCGAGCACGAAGTGTTCAGCGTGCCGCTGTCGCTCGTGCCGAGCACCCATCTATTCGAGAACGTCGCGACCATCTGGTCGCGCGGCAGCGGCAACGCGGCGGCGCCGTTCGGCCGCATGCTGTTCAACAGCCTCGTGATGGCGCTGGCGATCTCGATCGGCAAGATCGCGGTGTCGATGATCTCCGCGTACGCGATCGTGTTCTTCCGCTTTCCGTTTCGCACGCTGTCGTTCTGGCTGATCTTCATGACGCTGATGCTGCCGGTCGAAGTGCGGATCTTCCCGACCGTGCAGGTCGTGTCGTCGATGCACCTGAGCAACACGTACAGCGGTTTGACGTTGCCGCTGATCGCATCGGCCACCGCGACGTTCCTGTTCCGCCAGTTCTTCATGACGCTGCCCGACGAGCTGATGGAAGCGGCGCGCATCGACGGCGCGGGCGCGATGCGTTTCTTCTGGGACGTGGTGCTGCCGTTGTCGAAGACGAACATGGCCGCGCTCTTCGTGATCACGTTCATCTATGGCTGGAATCAATACTTGTGGCCGATCCTGATCACGAGCCAGCAATCGCTGATGACCGCGGTGGTCGGCATCCGCAGCATGATCGCATCCGGCGACACCGCAACCGAATGGCACCTCGTGATGACCGCGACGCTGCTCGCGATGCTGCCGCCGCTCGCCGTCGTGCTGACGATGCAGCGCTGGTTCGTGCGCGGGCTGGTGGATTCGGAGAAGTGATCGACGCGGCGTGGCATGGCGACACCCGGACACGACGATGGCATTGAACAGAAAACACCGCGCGGGGCGCGGCAAGCAACGAAAGGCTAAAACGGCATGGCTGCACTGACTCTGCAAGGCGTTAAAAAAACCTACGACGGCAAACAGTTCGTGCTGCACGGCATCGACGTCGACGTGGCCGACGGCGAGTTCGTCGTGATGGTCGGGCCGTCCGGCTGCGGCAAGTCCACGTTGCTGCGGATGGTGGCCGGACTCGAACGCATCTCGGATGGCCGCATCTCGATCGCGGGCAAAGTAGTCAACGAACTGGAGCCGAAGGATCGCAACATCGCGATGGTGTTCCAGAACTACGCGCTCTACCCGCATATGAGCGTGGCCGAGAACATGGGCTACGCGCTGAAGATTGCCGGCGTGGACCGCGCGCAGATCGCGAAGCGCGTGCAGGCCGCCGCGCAGATTCTCGAACTCGAAGCGCTGCTGCAGCGCAAGCCGCGCGAATTGTCCGGCGGGCAGCGGCAGCGCGTCGCGATGGGCCGCGCGATCGTGCGCGAGCCGGCGGTGTTTCTGTTCGACGAACCGCTGTCGAATCTCGACGCGCGTTTGCGCGTGCAGATGCGCCTCGAAATCCAGCGGCTGCATGCGCGCCTTGCCACCACGAGCCTGTACGTCACGCACGATCAGATCGAAGCGATGACGCTCGCGCAACGCGTAATCGTGATGAACAAGGGCCACGCCGAACAGATCGGCGCGCCGACCGAAGTCTATGAACGGCCGGCCACCGTGTTCGTCGCGAGCTTCATCGGCTCGCCGGGGATGAATCTGCTCGAAGGTCGCGTGTCCGATGACGGCGCCACGTTCGAGGTCGCGGGCAACGGGCCGAAGCTGCCGCTCGCGGGCGTGGCGTCGATCGGCCGCGAAGTCGCCAAAGGCCGCGAATGGACGCTCGGCATTCGCCCCGAGCACATGAGCCCGGGCCAGCCGGACGTCTCGCACGCGACGCTCACCGTCGATTCCTGCGAACTGCTCGGCGCGGACAATCTCGCGCACGGCCGCTGGGGCAAGCACGATGTGACGGTGCGTTTGCCGCACACGCATCGGCCCGCGGCGGGCGATGCGCTGCAGGTGGCGCTGCCGGCGCAGCATCTGCACTTCTTCGATGCGGCGACGGGACAGCGCGCGAACTAAGGCCCCGCGAAGCACGCGCCCGACCGGAACCAGAACAACCACCACGCGAAAGACCATGACGAGCATTGCCCTCAAGCGCATCGGCCGCCACGCGGCGGTGGCCGTGGCGCTGTTGTTCGGGGTGTCGGCGGCGCCGGTGTTTGCCTATGTAGCGCCCGCCGCGCCCGGCAGCACGCCGGACGAAGCGCACCTCAGCAATCACAACACCTACACCAATCGCGACGGCAACATCGTCCACGCGCCAGCGCGCTCGCTATCCGGCAACGCGCCGCAAGGCGCGAGCGCGCGCTGCCGCGACGGCACCTACAGTTTCAGCAAGCATCACAGCGGCACCTGCTCGCGACACGGCGGCGTCGCCGACTGGCTCTGAGCGTCCACGCCGCCGCGCGCAGCGGCGCATGAGCCTGCATCCGGCAGGCGCGCATTGTTGTCGCGGCACCCGCCGCTCTGGCCGAGACCATGACCGCACCTGCTCGCCACACGGCGGCATCGCTGCGGCTCCGCGCATCGCCACACGAGCCGACCGCTGCCCCCTGCCGCCCCACCCGCGCCGCGAAGTACAATGCCACTGAACCACCCGCCCGCGCGCGGGGCGTCGCGCAGTTCGACGCCGCACGCTATGCCGCGCCGGCCGGCGCCGGGCACTCGCCCGGCCTCAACACCGCTAAGACCGATTACCCATCCACCCCACGACTGCCCGCCCCACGCGGCCGGCGTCGTCAACGTCTATTGCAAGCAAATGGCCCAATACGTCTTCACCATGAACCGGGTCGGCAAGATCGTGCCGCCCAAGCGTCAAATCCTGAAGGACATCTCGCTGTCGTTTTTCCCCGGCGCGAAGATCGGCCTGCTCGGCCTGAACGGCTCGGGCAAGTCGACGCTGATCCGCATCATGGCCGGTGTGGACAAGGACATCGAAGGCGAAGCCACGCCGATGCCGAACCTGAACATCGGCTATCTGCCGCAGGAACCGCAGCTCGACCCGACCAAGACGGTGCGTGAAGCGGTCGAGGAAGGTCTCGGCGACGTCTTCAACGCGCAGAAGAAGCTCGACGAAATCTACGCGGCCTACGCGGAACCGGACGCCGACTTCGACGCGCTCGCCGCCGAGCAGGCGAAGTACGAAGCGATCCTCGCGACGTCGGATGGCGGCAGCGCCGAGCAGCAGATTGAAATCGCCGCCGACGCGCTGCGCCTGCCGGCCTGGGACGCGAAGATCGAGCATCTGTCGGGCGGCGAAAAGCGCCGCGTCGCACTCTGCAAGCTGCTGCTCGAAAAGCCGGACATGCTCCTGCTCGACGAGCCGACCAACCACCTGGACGCGGAATCGGTCGACTGGCTCGAACAGTTCCTGACGCGCTTCCCGGGCACCGTGGTCGCGGTGACCCACGACCGCTACTTCCTCGACAACGCCGCCGAGTGGATTCTCGAACTCGACCGCGGCCACGGCATTCCGTGGAAGGGCAACTACAGCAGTTGGCTCGATCAGAAGGAAGAGCGTCTGAAGCAGGAAGAGTCGTCGGAATCCGCGCGTCAGAAGGCGATCAAGAAGGAACTGGAATGGGTGCGCCAGAACCCGAAGGGCCGTCAGGCGAAGTCGAAGGCGCGTATCGCCCGCTTCGAGGAACTGAACAGCCAGGACTACCAGAAGCGCAACGAAACTTCGGAAATCTTCATCCCGGTCGGCGATCGTCTCGGCAATGAAGTGATCGAGTTCAAGAACGTCAGCAAGTCGTATGGCGACCGTTTGCTGCTCGATAACGTCAGCTTCAAGATTCCGGCGGGCGCGATCGTCGGCATCATTGGACCGAACGGCGCCGGCAAGTCGACGCTGTTCCGCATGCTGACCGGCCGTGAACAGCCGGACTCGGGCGAGATCGTCCAAGGCCCGACCGTCAAGCTCGCGTACGTGGACCAGAGCCGCGACGCGCTGGAAGGCTCCAAGACCGTGTTCGAGGAAATCTCCGGCGGCGCGGACGTGCTCACGGTCGGCAAGTACGAAACGCCGTCGCGTGCGTACATCGGCCGCTTCAACTTCAAGGGTGGCGATCAGCAGAAGATCGTCGGCAACCTGTCGGGCGGCGAGCGCGGCCGGCTGCATCTGGCGAAGACGCTGATAGCGGGCGGCAACGTGCTGCTACTCGACGAACCGTCGAACGACCTCGACGTCGAAACGCTGCGCGCGCTCGAAGACGCCTTGCTCGAATTCGCCGGCTCGGTGATGGTGATCTCGCACGATCGCTGGTTCCTCGACCGGATCGCGACACACATCCTCGCGTTCGAAGGCGATTCGCAAGTCACGTTCTTCGACGGCAACTACCAGGAATACGAAGCGGACAAGCGCGCGCGTCTCGGTGAAGAGGCTGCGCGGCCGAAGCGTCTGCGTTACAAGCCGATCACGCGGTAACGCGAAGATCGGCGGCCCGCCCGGTGGGTTCGGGGCGGGCCGCTTCGCTGTTTTTGCTTCGCTGTTTTTGCTTCGCTGTTTTACTTCGCGGTTCCGCGCTGCCGTTTCGCTTTGCCCGTTCACTCCGTCGTTGCGCGGGTCATGTCGGCGGCGGTTTCGCTCGCACCCGCTTTGCTTATCGCCGCGCGTCGTCGCGGGTAGCGGCCCCGTGCCCAGGCGCGACGCGCCTGTATCGCAGCGGCGAAATGGGCGGTAGGGCACACGCATTGCGAGCCGCAACGTGATACATGTCGTCGTTCTGGCGGGACGCAGACCCCTGCACCGGGATAGGCGTGCTCTACGCGATCTGCGTACGTAAAGAAAAGCAAGTCATAGCCACACCACGTGCGACGCGGTGACGAGGAGGCAAGCATGGCGATGTCGAAGGGCAAGCGCTGGTTGGTCGGCGTGGGCGGCGTGTTGCTGGTGCTGGTCGTCCTCGCGTTCGGCGCGTTGCGGTTCGCGCAGCAGGAGGTCAAGAATCGCGTGGTCGCGGCGCTGGGCCCGCTCGGTAGCGCCGAAAGCGTCGACGTCGGCCTCACCGCGGTTCATCTGACCCACGTGCTCATCAAGGCACCGCCGGGCTGGCCGGCCGGCGACCCGCTCCGAGCCGACGAAATCACCATTACTCCCGACATCCACGATCTGCTCGCGCGGCGTATGCACATCCGCAGCGTGGTGGTGCGCGGCTTCGACATGGCCGTGCTGCGCACGAAGGACGGGTCGATCAACCTGCTGCCGAATCTGCGTGAAGCGGTGAACCGCTCCGACGGCGAAGCCGGTGGCGTGATGACGCCCGCCTCGCGCGAGAAGCAGGTCGATCACATCAGCTTCGAGCAGGGCAACTTCCACTTCTACGACATGACGGTCGGGCCGCCGCCGTTCAAGGTGACGGTCAGCAACGCGAACGCGAGCGTCGACAATCTGCAATTGCCCGCGCTCAGCGAGCCGACCAACGTCAGCGTGAGCGGCTCGATCAAGGGACCGGCGCACACGGGCACCGTGTCGTTCGGCGGCTGGATCAAGATCGCCAGCCGGGATTCGCAGACCACCAGCACGCTGCGCGGCGTCGATCTCGTGATGCTCGACCCGTATCTGCTGAAAAAGGCCGGCGCGAGGGCGCAGGTGACGGGCGGCACGGTCGACCTGACGGTCGAATCGACGGTGCGCAACTATCGGTTGCATGCACCCGGCACGGTGACGGTCCACAATCTGCGGCTCGCCGATAGCGACAATCCGTTCGACACCTTCCTGTCGATTCCGACCAAGGCAGTCGTCGCCGCGCTCAAGTCGCACAACGGCGACATCACGTTGCATTTCGTGCTGGACGGCGATTTGCGCGATCCGAAATTCTCGGTGCGGGACGGGATCATGATGCGACTCGGCGCGGGCTTTGCGAAAGCGTTGGGCGTGAGCGTCGAGGGCGTGGCGAAAGGTGCGGGAGAGACGGTGAAGGGACTGGGGAACGCGTTGAAGAATCTGCTGGGTCAGTAGGTCGGGACGCGCGGTCGCCGAAGAGCGATGAAGATAAGCGAAGCCCGGTGAGCCAGCCTGCAAAAGCGAAACCGGCGCCGCGCATAAGACGCGAGCGCCCTCCTCACCGCCTTAAACCGGCAACCCCAATTCGCGCAGCTTCGCTTCGGTCTGCGCGGCGCTGACGTGATGCACGCCGTGCCAGCCGAGCGCCGTCGCGGCTTGCGCGTTCTTCAGATTGTCGTCGATGAAAACCAGTTCGCGGGGCTCGATGCCGGGCATCTGCACCTCGATCCGCTCGCGCATGGCGGCGAAGATCGCCGGATCGGGCTTCACCAGCCTCACCCGCCCCGACACGACGATGTCGCGGAACCGCTGCAGCACCGGGTAATGCTCCCACGCATACGGAAAGGTCTCCGCCGACCAGTTGGTCAAGCCGAACAGCGGCACGTTGGCGGCTTCGAGCTTTTCCATCAACGCGACGCCGTCGTCCAGCACACCGGCCACCATCACGTGCCAGCGCTCGTAGAACGCGCGGATCAACGCTTCGTGATCGGGAAACTTCGCGATCAGCTCGTCGGTGGCCTCGACGATCGGCTGGCCGCCGTCCTGTCGGATCACCCAGTCCATCGAGCACACGTGCGTCAGAAACCAGCGGCGCTCGGTTTCGTCGGGGATCAGCTCGCGATACAGATACTCCGGACTCCAGTCGATCAGCACGCCGCCGAAATCGAACACCACTGCCTTGATCGCCATGCGTTCTCCGTTAGCCGACTCGTTGGGACGTTCAGACGGGTTGCGTGCGCAACTCGAGCCACGCCTTCGCGTCACCCGACACGTGCGGCGACAGACGCTCGCGCACGGTTGCGTGATACGCGTTGAGCCACGCGCGTTCGTCGTCGCGCAGCAGCGACAGCTCGAGGCAGCGGGTGTCGATCGGGCACAGCGTCAATGTCTCGAACTTGAGGAAATCGCCGAACTCGGTTTTGCCGGCCGGCACGTTCAGCACGAGATTTTCGATCCGCACGCCCCACTTGCCCGGCCGGTAGATGCCGGGCTCGACCGACGTGATCATGCCTTCTTCCATCGCGGTCCACGGCTCGGCCGGCGCGTAGTGCGAGATCACCTGCGGGCCTTCGTGCACGTTCAGGAAGTAGCCCACGCCGTGACCGGTGCCGTGACCGTAATCGGCGCCGGCTTCCCAGATCGGCGCGCGAGCGATCGCGTCGAGCATCGGTGAACGGATGCCGCGCGGGAACTGCGCACGCGACAGCGCCATCGTGCCCTTGAGCACAATCGTGAAATCGCGCCGCTGGGCTTCGCTCGGTGTGCCGATCGGCACGACGCGCGTGATGTCGGTGGTGCCGCTCAGGTATTGCGCGCCGGAGTCGATCAGCAATAGGCCGTTGCCTTCGATCACCGCGTGCGCTTCATCGGTGGCGCGGTAGTGCGGCATCGCACCGTTCGCGTTGAAGCCCGCGATCGTCGCGAAGCTCAGCGATACGAAGCCCGGCCGACGCGCGCGCGCAGCCGTCAGGCGTTCGTCGATGGTCAGCTCGGTGATCGTCTCGCGGCCCAACGCGCTTTCGAACCACGCGAAGAATTCGGCCAGCGCGGCGCCGTCCTGCTCCATCGTCGCGCGCACGTGCCCGGCTTCGGCTGCGGTCTTGCACGACTTGAAGAAAGTGGACGGGTTGACCGACTCGACCACCTTGACCGTCGACGGCACCGCCTGCAGTGAACCGTAGGTGATGCGGCGCGGGTCGATCAGCAGCGTGCTGCCGGCGGGCAGCTCGGCGAGCGCATCCGCCGCCTTCGCGTATGGCTCGACACTGATGCCGTCGCGCGCGAGCGAGTCGGCCAGCTCGTTCGACACCTTGCCGTCCGCGACGAACAGCGACACGCGATCCACGCCGATCAGCGCATGGGCGACAAACACCGGGTTATAGCTGACGTCGGCGCCGCGCAGATTCAGCAGCCACGCGAGGTCGTCGAGCGTGGAGACGAAATGCCATTGCGCGCCCTGCTCCGCCATCGCGCGACGAATCCGCACGAGCTTTTCCGCGCGCTCGACGCTCGCGTGCGGCGCGGCGTGTTCGAACACGGCGGCGGCGGGCAGCGACGGACGTTGCGGCCAGATCGCGTCGAACAGATCGACGTCGGTGCGCAGTTGCACGCCACGCGCGTTGAGCGCCTGGCTCAAGGCCCGCGCCGCCGCCACGCCGAGCACCGCGCCGTCCACGCCCACCGTGCCGCCCGTCGCCACGTTCTGCGCGAGCCATTCGAAATGCGGCGAGGTCTGCTGGCCGCCGGTCATCTTCATCAATTGCACGCCGGTGCCGGCGAGTTGCGCGTTGGCCTGCTCCCAGTAGCGGCTGTCGGTCCACACGCCGGCGAAGTCGGCGGTGACGATCAGCGTGCCGGCCGAACCGGTGAAGCCGGACAGCCACTGACGGCCCTGCCAGCGCTCCGGCAGATATTCGGACAGATGCGGGTCGGCGGACGGCACCAGATAGGCGGCGACGCCTTCGCGCGCCATCGCGCCGCGCAAGCTCGCGAGCCGTTCGGGAATGGAGGAAGTGTCGGGGTGTCGGGCATTCATCGGAGTCACCTGCAAAGATTCATCGACGGGAAAGCAAGCCGACCGTCGCGGCCACAGCGATCATCGCGACGGCGGTGCAGACCGGCCATTCGAGCGTGTCGCCGTCATGAAAGAGACCGGTCACGTTGCCGGCCATTCGGGCGACGCTCGTGCCGAGCACGCCGGCCAGCAACGCCACCCACCAGCGGGCGCGGCTCGCGCCGCGCAACGGATGCAGCCACCAGCCCACAAGACCGATCGCCACCCCCAACACGATGATGCCGGGCCAGCCCATTATTGGCTGGCCTCGCGCACTTTCAGATTTATCTGATAGGCGCAAGGGGGCAAGACGACTAGCATTTTTGTCTCATTAACTTTAGAAGTTCAGCACGGCGCTTTCCGCATAGCGGTTGAGTTTAGGGGTCGGGGTGAGGTTAGGCAAGCCGCAAGCCTTGCGGAAAAGTCCAATGCCCGGTCGTTGCCAGCTGAAGCCGCCCCATGCGAATCGCCCTTATCGAACCGGATGTGCAACACGCTAAACTGGTCGACCGGCTGATCTTCGCCGGCGGGCATGTGTGCCAGCACTTCACTGCGAGCGCACCATTCCTGCATCGCGCCACCGACGAATTCTTCGACCTTCTGATCACCGAAAGCTGGGCCGGCGATCATTCCGCCGAAGACGTAATCGCGAGCGCCCGTTGCATCCTGCCGAGCCTGCCGGTCATCGTGCTGATGTCGGCGCCGCGCGAAAGCCAGATCGTCGCCGCCTTGCACGCCGGCGCCGACGACTGCCTGAGCAAGCCGGTGCGCGGCCCCGAGATGCTGGCGCGGGTGGATGCGCTGCTGCGCCGCGCGGGCCTGCGGCGGCCAGCTAACCGGCGGCGGGACATCATCGGCGGCTATGCGTTCGATGCCGCGCACTTCGCCGTCACCTTCCGCAATCTGACGGTCATCCTGACCCCGAAAGAATTCCGCCTCGCGCTGCTGCTGTTCAATAACCTCGCGCGACCGGTATCGCGCGCGCACATCCTCGAAACCGTCTGGGCGCGCCGCCGCGACGTAAAGTCGCGCACCATCGACACCCACGCGTCGCGTGTCCGAAGCAAATTGCAACTGCGCCCCGAGTTGGGCTACTCGCTGACGCCCGTGTACGGCTACGGTTATCAACTCGACGCGATCCCGCAGGAAGCCGCCGTCGAAGCGGGTTGACAGGCTCAGGATGTACGAATCGTGGAAACGCTATAATATTGCGCTAAACCATAGCTCCCCAAAATGCAGCTTCTAACGATCGGAATCAATCACCACACTGCGCCTGTCGCCTTGCGCGAACGCGTGGCGTTTCCGCTCGAACAGATCAAGCCCGCATTGGACACCTTCAAGAGCGTCTGGCTCGGCCGCACGGCCCGCACGGCGCCGGAAGCGGCGATTCTGTCGACCTGCAACCGCACTGAACTCTACTGCGCGACCGACGACCAGGCCGCCCGTGAGGCCGCGATCCAGTGGTTTTCGAAGTATCACAACCTGCCTATCGACGAACTCGCGCCGCACGTCTACGCGCTGCCGCAGTCGGAAGCGGTGCGCCATGCGTTCCGCGTCGCGTCGGGGCTCGATTCCATGGTGCTGGGCGAAACGCAGATCGTCGGACAGATGAAGGATGCGGTGCGCACCGCGTCCGAAGCCGGCGCGCTCGGCACCTATCTGAACCAGTTGTTCCAGCGCACGTTCGCCGTCGCGAAGGAAGTGCGCAGCACGACGGAGATCGGCGCGCAGTCGGTTTCCATGGCGGCGGCCGCCGTTCGGCTCGCCCAGCGCATTTTCGACAAGATCTCGAACCAGCGCGTGCTGTTCATCGGCGCGGGCGAGATGATCGAATTGTGCGCGACGCACTTCGCCGCGCAACATCCGCGTGAACTCGTCGTTGCCAACCGCACCGCCGAGCGCGGCTCGCGGCTCGCCGAGCGCTTCAACGGCCGGGCCATTCCGCTGTCGGAATTGCCGGCGCGAATGCACGAATTCGACATCATCGTGTCGTGCACCGCGTCCACGTTGCCGATCATCGGTCTGGGCGCGGTCGAGCGGGCGGTCAAAGCGCGTCGTCACCGGCCGATTTTCATGGTCGATCTCGCCGTTCCGCGCGATATCGAACCCGAAGCCGGCCAGCTCGAAGACGTGTTCCTGTACACCGTCGACGACCTCGGCGCGATCGTCCGCGAAGGCAATGCGTCGCGGCAAGCCGCCGTCGCGCAAGCTGAAGCGATCATCGAAACGCGCGTGCAGAATTTCATGCAGTGGCTCGACGCACGCAGCATCGTGCCGGTGATCCGCCACATGCACACGCAGGCCGACGTGCTGCGCCGCGCCGAAGTCGAACGCGCGCAGAAAATGCTCGCGCGCGGCGAAGACCCCGCCGCCGTGCTCGAAGCGCTGTCGCAGGCGCTGACCAACAAGCTGATCCACGGCCCCACGCACGCGCTCAATCGCGCGAGTGGCGAAAACCGTGACACGCTCATCGAACTGATGAGCGGCTTCTACAAACACTCCGGTTCCACCGAGCGTTAGCGGCGCAACTGCCGCCGCGCTTGTCCGCGCCGCCGCAAGTGGCGCGCGACGTGCTTCCGATCAGGGCATCTGCCCACTCCCCTAGTCGCCGTCCTTGCCGGAGTTCGCTCCGATACCCGTCCGATGAAAACGAGCATGCAACGCAAGCTCGACCAGCTCACCACCCGGCTGGCCGAACTGAACGACCTGTTGAGCCGCGAGGACATCACCTCGAATCTCGATCAATATCGCAAACTCACGCGCGAACATGCGGAGCTTGGGCCGGTGGTCGAACACTACGCGCTGTGGCGCGAAGCGCGCAGCGACGAGCAAACCGCGCAGGAACTGCTGACGGACGCGTCGATGCGCGATTTCGCGGAGGAAGAAATTCGCGCGGCGCGCGACCGGATGGAGCACCTCGGCGCCGGGCTGCAGAAAATGCTGCTGCCGAAAGACCCGAACGACGACCGCAACATCTTCGTCGAAATCCGCGCGGGGACCGGCGGCGATGAGTCCGCGCTGTTCGCCGGCGATTTGCTGCGTATGTACCTGCGCTATGCCGAGCGCAATCGCTGGCAAGTCGAGATGATGTCGGCGAGCGAGTCCGACCTCGGCGGCTACAAGGAAGTGATTGTGCGGATCGCCGGCGAAGCCGCGTATTCGAAGCTCAAGTTCGAATCCGGCGGCCACCGCGTGCAGCGCGTGCCGGCCACCGAAACGCAGGGCCGCATTCACACGTCCGCGTGCACGGTCGCCGTGATGCCGGAAGCGGACGAAATCGGTGAAGTCGAGATCAATCCTGCCGATCTGCGGATCGACACGTTCCGGGCGTCGGGCGCGGGCGGTCAGCACATCAACAAGACCGACTCCGCGGTGCGCGTCACGCACTTGCCGACCGGCATCGTCGTCGAGTGTCAGGACGACCGCTCGCAGCACAAGAACAAGGACCGCGCGCTGAAAGTGCTCGCCGCGCGCATCAAGGACAAACAGTCGCACGAACAGCAGGCGAAGGAAGCCGCCACGCGCAAGAGCCTTATCGGCTCGGGCGACCGTTCGGAGCGAATCCGCACGTACAACTTCCCGCAAGGTCGGTTGACCGATCACCGGATCAACCTGACGCTGTATCGGCTCGACGCGATTATGGACGGCGACCTCGACGAACTGATCGCGGCGCTCGTCAGCGAACATCAGGCGGAGTTGCTGGCTTCGCTGGGCGATGCGGACTGACGTGCCGATGATGCCCGCCACACCGGCCACCCCACTCACCCCCGCCGCGCTGCTGCGCGCTTCGTCGCTGCCGCCGCTCGAAGCGCGGATTCTGCTGACGCACGTGCTCGGCTGGCAGCGCACGCAGTTGATTACGCGCGGCGACGAGCCGCTGGACGACGCGAGCATCGCGCATTACCAGGCGCTGGAAGCGCGGCGTGTGGCCGGGGAGCCGGTCGCGCAACTGGTCGGTGCGCGGGAATTTTTCGGGCTGGATTTCGAAGTCACGCCGGACGTGCTGATCCCGCGTCCCGAAACCGAGTTGCTGGTCGAAACCGCGCTGGCGGCCATCGAAAACATCTCGCGGCCACGCGTGCTCGACCTCGGCACCGGCACGGGCGCGATTGCGGTGGCGATTGCGTCGACGCGGCCCGACGCGCAGGTTTGGGCGCTCGACCGCTCGGCCGAAGCGCTGGCGGTGGCTACACGCAACTCGACTCGCCTGCTGGACGCAAAACGCCTGGGCGGCGCCGTGGCACTCCAGCAAAGCGACTGGTACGGCTCGCTCGATCCGGCGCTGCGCTTCGACGTGATGGTCAGCAACCCGCCGTACATTGCGAGCGGCGATCCACATCTGTCGGAAGGCGATCTGCGTTTCGAGCCACGCGGCGCGCTCACCGACGAAGCCGACGGCCTGAGCGCGATCCGCGTGATCGTCGCCGGCGCGCCCGCTCGGCTGGCCGCCGGCGGCGCATTGTGGATCGAGCACGGCTACGATCAAGCCGAAGCCGTGCGCGGATTGCTGAGCGCGCAAGGTTTCGCCCAAGTGCGCTCGGAGCGGGACCTTGCCGGTATCGAGCGAATCAGCGGCGGCCGGCGCGGCGGCTAGCCGACCGTCGGCTGGGGCCAAATACCCACAGTCGGCGCGCGGCCAAAGCAACCCTCGGCCGGCCGTACCGAAATCCGCTATCATTTCAGCCTATTCCCTACACATCACGGAACCGCAAGGTCAGTCATGGATACGCAACAACGCATCAAGCAAATCGTCGACGACAACAATGTCGTCCTCTTCATGAAGGGCACAGCCCAGTTCCCGATGTGCGGCTTTTCCGGCCGCGCCATCCAGATCCTGAAGGCGTGCGGTGTCGGCGAGATCAAAACCGTCAACGTCCTCGAAGACGACGAAGTCCGCCAGGGCATCAAGACATTCTCCAACTGGCCGACCATTCCGCAGCTCTACGTGAAGGGCGAGTTCATCGGCGGCTCGGACATCATGATGGAAATGTACGAATCGGGCGAACTGCAGCAATTGTTCGCCGCGGCCTGAACGGCCCCCTCCCTCTCTCCCCAGTTTTCCCGACAAGGCGCCGCGAGCCATGGAAACACGCGCTGCGGCGCCCCGCCGACTGATCGTCGCGATCACCGGCGCGACCGGCGCCATCTACGGCATCCGGCTGCTCGAAACGCTGCGCAGGCTCGGCGGCGTCGAGAGCCATTTGCTGATTTCGAGCGCAGGCTGGCTCAATATCCAGCACGAACTCCAGTTGAGCAAAGAAGACGTTCATCCGCTCGCGGATGTCGTCCATTCGGTGCGCGATGTCGGCGCGAGCATCGCGTCCGGCTCGTTCGCCACCGACGGCATGGTGGTCGCCCCCTGCTCGATGAGGACGCTCGCGAGCGTCGCGCACGGCTTCTCCGACAACCTCATCACCCGCGCTGCCGACGTCACGCTCAAGGAGCGTCGTCGACTCGTGCTGCTCGTGCGCGAAACGCCGTTCAATCTCGCGCATCTGCGCAATATGAGCGCGGTCACCGAAATGGGCGGCGTGATCTTTCCGCCGCTGCCGGCGTTCTACAACCAGCCCGCGTCGATCGACGAAATGGTCGATCACACCGTGGCGCGCGTGCTCGATCTGTTTGCGCTCGGGCCGGCATTGTCGCCTGCATGGGCGGGATTGCGCGGCGGTCAGGAATAGCGCTCGGTTTCCCGCGCATCTGACCCGAGCGGCGCCGCCGGTTAATTGCCAACAGCAGCGACACAATCAATTCTGTTTTCGACCGTTTATCAAACGGCAGTGCGGGCCTATATTGCTAGTAACCCAACCTCTGCGCCGCGCCCTCGCGGCTGCCATGAACCGCCTACCCTCGCTTTTCCTGTCCCACGGCGCGCCTACGCTGCCGATCGACCCGTCCATGCCGTCCGCGGAATTCGGCGTGCTGGGCGCGCAACTGCCACGTCCCGAAGCCGTGCTGATGCTGTCGGCCCATTGGGGCACCGCCGAACCGCTGGCAAGCATCGCCACGGCGCCAGAAACCATCCACGACTTTTACGGCTTTCCGCGTCAGCTGTACGAAATTCAGTACCCGGCGCCGGGCGCACCCGATGTCGCGCGGCGCGCCGCCGTGCTGCTCGGCGACAGCGGTATTCGCGCGGATGTCCAGCCGCACGGCCTCGACCACGGCGCGTGGGTGCCGATGCTACTGATGTTCCCGCACGCCGACGTGCCGGTCGCCCAATTGTCGATCCAGCCGCATAAGGACGCCGCGCACCACTTCCGCGTGGGCCGCGCGCTGCGCTCGCTGAAAGACGACGGCGTAATGGTGATCGGCTCCGGTCAGATCACGCACAACCTGCGCGCCGCCGATTTCTCCGCGAGCCCGGAGGACGCCGATCCGCGCGTCACCGAATTCACCGACTGGTTCGAAGCAAAGCTCGCCGCGCACGACATCGACGCGCTGCTCGACTACCGTCGTCAGGCGCCGCACGCGGTACTCATGCATCCGACCGACGAACATCTGCTGCCCGTCTTCGCCGCTCTGGGCGCGGCCGACGACGACTATTCGCTGGCGATCCAATCGCTCGGCACCTATCAGCGCTCGCTCGCGATGACGAACTACGTCTTCGGCACCGCCTGAGCCTGGCGTCGGGATCAGACGCCCAACAAAAAGCCCGCCTGAGCAACTCAGGCGGGCTTTTTTCGTCCCGGAATCTCGAACGAGCGATCCAGTAGACAGGCTGAAACGCGGCTTAATGCGCGCCCATGCCTTCGAGCACTTCGTCGTGCGTCTGACGCTCTTCCAGATATTCCGAGCGATAGCCGCTGTGGACGCCCCAGTAATAAAACACCAGCGAGAAGCCGATCACGACCAGCATGTCCCAGCCGTAAGGCAGGACGCCGTAACCGCCGAACTCTTTGCTGCCGATCAGCGACAATACCGCCATGATCGGCAGGTAAGCGACCAGCCACCATGCGGCCTTCAGGTCGCGGCCCCAGCCGGCAAAGCCCGACTTCGCCTGGAAGTAGAAGTACACCGGCAGTGCAACGACCATCAGCAGAATAATTTCGCCGGTGAGCGGCCACTTGGCCCAGTACAGGATCAGCGACGCGCACACGAACGCGAACGGCGCGATCACCTTCATGCCGACGATGTGCAGCGGACGCTCCAGATCAGTCGCCGCGCGGCGCAGCGCCATCAGGCTGATCGGACCCGTCAGGTACGAGATCACGGTCGCGACCGAAATGACCGCCGCCAGCGAGCTCCAGCCGCGGAAGAAGAACAGGAAAATGAACGACACGAACAGGTTGAACCACATTGCCTGACGCGGCACGCCGTAGAACGGGTGCACGTTGCCGAACATCTTCGGCATCGTGTTGTTGCGCTCCATTGCGTAGATCATGCGGGTGGTGGTCGCCATATACGTCGTACCGGTGCCGCTCGGGCTGACGAACGCGTCGACGTACAGCAGGATCGCCAACCAGTTCAGGTTCAGCGCGATCGCGAGTTCCGCGAACGGCGATGCGAAGTTGAAGTGGCTCCAGCCCTTCATCACGTCGCCCGGGCTCACCGCGCCGATGTACGCGATCTGCAGCAGCACATAGATCACCAGCGCCAGCAAGATCGAGCCGATCACCGCGAACGGCACGCTCTTGGCCGGATTACGCGCCTCACCGGCGAGGTTGATCGGGCTCTGGAAACCGTTGAACGCGAACACGATGCCGCTCGTCGCCACCGCCGTCAGCACAGACGACCAGCCGTACGGCGCGAACGTGCTCACTTCGCCGAAGTTTTCCTTATGGAAGCCCGTCAGCATCAAGCCGAGGATCGTCGCGCCGGGGATCACGAACTTGAAGATCGTGATCGCCGAATTGGCGCGCGCGAACAGTTTGACGCCCCAGTAGTTCAGCAGGAAGTAAATGATCACGAGGCCGGCGGACAGCAATAACCCGTTTGTGGTTAATGACCCGTCGACGAATAACGCATGCGCCCACGCATAGGGCCACGTGCTCATATATTGAATGGAGGCTTCGGCCTCGATCGGAATCACCGAAACGATTGCGATCCAGTTGGCCCACGCGCTGATGAAACCGACCAGCGCGCCGTGCGAATAGCGCGCGTAACGCACCATCCCGCCGGACTCCGGGAACATCGCGCCGAGTTCCGCATAGGTCAAGGCAATCGCGAGAATCACGACCGCGCCGATGACCCAGGCACAAATGGCAGCGGGGCCGGCAATTTTGGCCGCCTTCCACGCGCCGAACAGCCAGCCCGACCCGATGATCGAACCCAGGCCGGTCAGCAGTAGTGCGAACGGCCCGATGTTCCGTTGTATAGAACTTTTCACGTCTTCTCCTGTATCAGAACCATGTCGGCACCGCGTGACAATCGCTTGTGGCGCTGGAGACGGGTGACGCGCATGCATGCGCGACGGAGCCATTCTGGCAGGTGCAACCGACGCGCGGCGCGTAGTTTAACGGTTGCACCGGCTTGCTGCAGCGAAACTAAGGGTTCTCCCTGGCAAAAAGATCCGATGCGCAGCAAGCTTTGTAAGCAAAATTTGCGCCCATCGGGCACAAATTCGTAAAGATTTGACGATACTGTTGACCTTCGCTCGAAATGGCCGTATAACGTTCGGGCAGGATTTCAAGCGGCGAGTGAATTGGTCTTTCGTAGTTCGCCCATCAACGGTACTCCGGTTGGTCCCATTACCCCCTTCCTTGATTTTCATGCACCCTCTGGGCTTCGGCCTTATTTACCATCTTTAGGAACAAGTAATATGGAAACCGGTACCGTCAAGTGGTTCAATGACGCAAAGGGCTTTGGCTTCATCACGCCGGACGGCGGTGGCGAAGATCTGTTCGCGCATTTCTCGGAAATCCGCACGGAAGGCTTCAAAACGCTGCAAGAAAACCAAAAGGTTACGTTTGAAGTGAAGACGGGCCCGAAGGGCAAGCAAGCCGCTAACATCAAGCCGGTGTAAGCGACACGCTTCCTTCTGGACGCAGAAAACCCCGCCTCGGCGGGGTTTTCTTATATCCGTCGCAAACTGAATGCGCTGATTATCTTCGCAGTATGCGACGGATTAGTTTGTTGGTTATCCGAACAAACGCCGGGCGTGAATACCGAGTCCCGTTGCGACGCTGGCGAGTCGATCGCCGAATACCGCTTTAGCATCCGGGAATGCCGAAGCCAATGCACCCGATAGAAACGCGAGTCCGGTTGACCCACCCGTGAAATAAATCGCACCGACGTCGCGCGGCGCAATGCCCGCCGCCTGCACCGTGTCGCGCGCCGCCTGCACGATGCGCTGCGTTTCTTCGTGGCCGGCCTTGATGAGCTGCGCTTCGTCGAAAGCGAGGCGCAGGTCGCCTTCCACTTCATCCAGATCGATCAGGGTCTCGCCGCCCGCCGCCACGCCGATTTTCGCCTCTTCCGCATGCGCCGCCAGCGCGTGCCCAAGGCGGCGCTCCACGACGCGCATCAGGCGGTCGTGGTGCCGGACCTCGGTGAACAGATGCCGCATCAGCGCGAGTTCACTGACGCGTTTGGGCGCGTAGACGGTATTGATCAGGTGCCAGGTCGCCAGATCGAAATAGACCCGGTTCGGGATTTCGCGCCCTTCAGGATCGAGCGTCTGATAGCCCAGCTCGCGCAGGATGGTCGCCAGCTCGACGCGGCGGTCGAAGTCCGTGCCCGCCACGTGGACGCCGTGGTGAGCCAGCACGTCGTCCTTGCGTTCGACGCGTTTCATCCGCTCCGGCCCGACCCGCACCAGCGAAAAGTCCGACGTGCCGCCGCCAATGTCGGCCACCAGCACGAGCCCTTCTTCCGTCAGATGCGATTCGTAGTCGAACGCGGCCGCGATCGGCTCATACTGAAAGTGGATCTCGCGCAAACCGACCGAGCGCGCGGCAGCTTCGAGCTGCTGCTGCGCCATCCGGTCGGCGCGCGGATCGTCGTCGACGAAAAACACCGGGCGGCCCAGCACCGCGCGCTCGATCGGGCCGCCGGCGCTCCGTTCGGCCGAGCGTTTCAGATGATCGACGAAAATCGCGATCACCTCCGTGTACTTGATCGCGGAGCCGTCGCCGAGATCCGTCGAGTTCTCGGCGAGCGGCGAGCCGAGAATGCTTTTCATCGAGCGCATCAGACGGCCGTCGAAGCCGTCGATGTACGCCGCCAGCGCCGCCCGCCCGAATTCGCGGGTGTCTTCGTCGGTATTGAAAAAGACGGAGGTCGGCAGCGTCGTGTAGGCGCCTTCGACCGGCGCGAGCTTGAGCGAAGCGCCGTCAGGCACGGCCACAGCCGAGTTGGAAGTACCGAAGTCAATCGCGCAATAGTTCATGGCAGGCATCGCCGCTCAGCTGGCGCGGACAGAAAGGGGAGCGGCTTTGTATCACGAAAGCTCGATGAGCATCAACTAACGCTTTCCAGCGTGGCCGCAGTATTGCAAAGCTTCGTTCGACGGAATGAATTTTGCTCTTTGCGACAGGATACGCCGCCAAATTTCCAGATTGAGGAGACCTCAAGCAATGAGCGCGCCGCCGACTGCCGCTGTCCACGAAAAAACCGCCACGCTGATTGAAACGGACCTGCCGTCGCGGCTCGACCGCCTGCCGTGGGGCCGCTTTCATTCGCTGATCGTGGTGGCGCTGGGCGTGACGTGGCTGCTCGACGGTCTCGAAGTGACGTTGGCGGGCGCGGTGGCGAGTGCGCTGAAATCCAGTCCGTCGTTGCGCTTTTCCAACGCCGACGTGGGGCTCGCGGGCAGCGCGTACATCGCCGGCGCGGTGCTCGGGGCGCTCGGCTTCGGCTGGCTGACCGACCGGCTAGGCCGCCGCAAGCTGTTTTTTATCACGCTCGCCGTCTACCTGGTCGCCACCGCGGCGACCGCGTTGTCGTGGAATCTCGCCAGTTTCCTGCTGTTTCGCTTTCTGACCGGCGCGGGCATCGGCGGCGAATACACGGCGATCAATTCGACCATCCAGGAATTCACCCCGGCGCGGGTGCGCGGCTGGACCGATCTCGGCATCAACGGCACGTTCTGGGTCGGCGCGGGGCTCGGCGCGGCCGGCTCGCTAGTGCTGCTCGACCCAGGTCTGCTGCCGGCCGACTGGGGCTGGCGCGCGTGCTTCTTCATCGGCGCGGTGCTGGCGCTGGCGATCCTGCCGATGCGCATCTGGGTGCCCGAAAGCCCGCGCTGGCTGCTTACACACGGCGACGAGCGCGACGCGCGCGCAATCGTCGAAGGCATCGAGACGCGCTTTCGCGACGAAGGTCACGCGCTTTCCGACGACACCCTCACTCGACTGCGGCTGCGCGCCCGCAACCATACGCCGCTGCGCGAGGTGTTTCACACGCTCTTCAACGTGCACCGCCGCCGCGCGCTGGTCGGCCTGACGCTGATGACCGCGCAGGCCTTCTTCTACAACGCGATCTTCTTCACGTACGCGCTGGTCCTTACCGACTTCTATCAAGTACCGGGCGAACACATCGGTTGGTATCTGCTGCCGTTCGCACTCGGCAATTTTCTCGGACCGCTGCTGCTCGGCCGGCTTTTCGACGTGATCGGACGGCGCAAGATGATCGCGACGACTTACGGGCTGTCCGCGATCCTGCTGACGCTGAGCGGCTATCTGTTCGAGCAGCAGATGCTCACCGTCGTCACGCAGACGATCGCCTGGATGGTGATTTTCTTCTTCGCGTCGGCGGCGGCGAGTTCGGCGTATCTGACGGTCAGCGAATCGTTTCCGCTCGAAATCCGCGCGCTGGCGATCGCGGTCTTCTACGCGTTCGGCACGGCGCTTGGCGGTATCGTCGGGCCAGCGTTCTTCGGCCGACTGATCGACACGCATGAACGCAGCGCGGTGTTCTCAGGCTATCTGGTGGGCTCGGCGCTGATGCTCGCGGCGGCGGTGGTCGCCGCAATCTGGGGCGTGGATGCGGAGCGCAAATCGCTGGAGCACGTGGCAACGCCGCTCTCAAGCGTCGCGGACGACGTGCAATAAAAAACGCGCGGACGGCGCCGCGCGTTTTGGGGATCGAGCGAGACTCGCTGCTTAGAGGGCCTTCTTCCAGCCGCCGCCGTAGGCGACGTCGGCCAGCGGCAGACGCTGGCGCACCGACTTCTCGCGCTCGCGCAGCACCGGATCCAGCTTGTCGACCTCACCGTAATGGCCGAGCGAAATGATCGCGAACACGTCGACGTCGGCCGGCAGCGCGAAGGTCGTGCGGAACGCGTTCGGGTCGAAACCGCTCATCTGATGCGCGGCGAGCCCGAGCGCATGCGCCTGCAACACGAGCGCCATTGCGGCGGCGCCGGCATCGTACGGCGCGCAGCGATTCACTTCGCCCTTGCTCGTCAGCGTGTGCGCGGTCACGGCGATCAGCACCGGCGCGCGCGTATTCCAGCCCTGATTGAACGGCACCAGCGTCGTGAACGCCTGCTTGAACGAGACTTCATCGACGCTGCGATCGAATACCAGAAACCGCCACGGCTGCGCGTTGTAGGCAGACGGCGCCCAGCGCGCTGCTTCGAGCACGGCACGCAGATGCTCACGGCTCACCGGCTCGCTCGAATACGCGCGCGGGCTCCAGCGGCCTGCAATCAGCTCGTGAATGGCAACTTCGGTAGGGGCGGGTTTCGTGGTCATGCGCTCTCTCGGTCGAAATTCATGATCGTCGGGCGGCTGCCCGGGGCCACATAGCATAACCGGGCTTCGCCGCGTGCGCTCCAACAAGCACTCAGTTTGTTTCCACGCCGGCTGCAAAAGAAAACGGCCCCGAGTGGGGCCGTCGCCGGTTGCCTCATTGCTTTGGCGCGCTCGCGCCGTGCGGCTTCACACCGCCTGCGGCTGCGGCACCTTTGCCGGCCGGTTGATCCGCAATACGATCACGGCGGCGATTAGACAGAGGCCACCTGAAATCATCGACGCCACGGTATAAGTGCCGAGGCTCGCGCGCAGCATGCCCGCGCCGAGCGCCGCGAACGCCGCCCCGAGCTGGTGGCCCGCGACCACCCAACCAAACACCACCGGCGCCGCTTCCTTGCCGTACACGTCGGTCGCGAGACGCACGGTCGGCGGAACGGTGGCGATCCAGTCGAGCCCGTAGAACACAGCGAATATCGGCAGACCGAAGAAGTCGATACCGAACGCGTGCGGCAGGTACATCAGCGACAGGCCGCGCAGACCGTAATACCAGAAGAGCAGCACGCGACTATTGAAGCGGTCCGACAGCCAGCCCGACAGCGTCGTGCCGAACAGATCGAAGATGCCCATCGCGGCGAGCAGCGACGCGCCCTGCACCTCGGTCATCCCATAGTCGCCGCACATCGCGATCAGATGGGTGCCGACGTAGCCGTTGGTGCTCGCGCCGCAAATGAAGAAGCTGAAGAACAGCAGCCAGAAGTCGCGGGTCTTGCTCGCCATGCCGAGCGTGCCGAACGCGATGGCGAGCGGATTCTGCTTCGTGACGGTGCTGGCGACCGGCGCGTCGTGCGGCTCGCCGTAGGGGCGCAACTGCATGTCGTCCGGGCGTTCGGGCAGCAGAAACGCGACCAGTGGAATCACCACGGCCGCCGCGAGCGCGACGACCCACACCACCTGGCGCCAGCCATAATGCTCGGCGATGGCCGCGAGCATCGGCAGGAACACCAACTGGCCGGTGGCCGAACTGGCCGTGAGAATGCCCATGACGAGGCCGCGGCGCGTGGTGAACCAGCGCGTCACCACGGTCGCCGACAACGACAGCGCCGCCACGCCCGTCGAGCCTCCGACCATCACGCCCCAGACCAGCACCATCTGCCACGGATGCGTCATCAGCGACGACAACGCCACCCCCCCGGCCATCGTGCCGAGCGCGACGAGCAGCGTGGGACGTACGCCGAAACGCTGCATCGCCGCCGCCGCGAACGGCCCCATCAGGCCGTAAAGCGCGATGTTCACCGAGATCGCCAGCGAAATCGTTGCGCGGCTCCAGCCGAATTGATGCTCCAGCGGCACCATCATCACGCTCGGCGTCGCGCGTGTGCCGGCCGCCGCCAGCAATACCAGAAACACCACCGCGACCGTCAGCCAGCCATAGTGGAACCGCCCGCCAATCAGTCTCGCTGCCCAGTTCATTGGACCTCCAGTCTACGCAGCGCCTTTCGCGGGCTGCGTCGTTCGTATTATTACGGGTTCAGTAAATGACTTGTGACAGATCGGTCACAATTGGTGTTGCGATATTAGTTACTGGTCGGTAACATGTCAAGGCATCAATTCAGTTCAACTCAGGTGGCCATCATGTCCGACAGCGAAACCCCGAAGCCGACCGGTAAAGCCCGCGCGCGGCGTGCGCGCGCTGTGCAGACGGCCGGCCCGCAGGCGCAGCGCAATCTGCTGCGCGCGGCGAGCGAGCTGTTTTATCGCGAAGGCGTGCGCACGGTCGGCGTCGATGCCGTGGTTGAGCGCGCCGGCGTGAACAAGATGAGTCTGTACCGCCAGTTTTCGTCGAAGGACGAGCTGGTGATGGCTTATCTGGAACAGCAGGACGAGCGGTTCTTCGGCTACGTGGAGCGCAGTTTCGCCCAACATCCGGGCGAACCGGCGAAGCAGCTTCAGCAGTATTTCGACGACCTCGCGGTGCGCGCATCCGTCAGCGACTATCGCGGCTGTCCGTTCGTGAACGTGTCGGTGGAATTTTCGGACACCGCGCATCCGGCACGGCAGTTCGTCTTCCGCAACAAGGAGCGTTTGATGGCGCGCCTCGTCGAACTGTCGACGGCTGCCGGCGCCGACGATCCCGAGGCTCTCGCGAATGCGCTCGGTCTGATGATCGAAGGCGTGTATGCGGCGAGTCAGACCTACGGGCCCGGATGCGGGCCGATTCTGGCCGCGCCGAAAGCTGCCGCGCAATTGATTGCCGCGGCCTGCGGCGGAAAACGCCCGACTTGAGATAATGCCGCGGATCGAGCGAAGCCGGATCCGGCTGCGCTTTTTGACGCCGCGGTTTGCGCCAGATGCGAAGCGGCGCGGGTTCGCGCCGTTAGAATGGCGCTTTTACCCATCGTATCGTCTGCCATGTCGCTGCCTGTCGAATCCCACGATGCCGTTGTTGCCGCCACTCGTCACTGGTTGACGGAGGCCGTGATCGGACTCAATTTGTGTCCGTTTGCGAAGGCAGTGCACGTGAAGGGACAGATTCGCTACGTCGTGAGCGACGCAGTGGACATGGAAGGCGTGTTGACGGATCTCGAAGCCGAGCTGCAAACGCTGGTCGCCGCCGATCCGGCCGCCGTCGACACGACGCTGTTGATCCTGCCCCGCGCGCTCGGCGACTTTCTCGACTTCAACGATTGCGTGTTCTTCGCCGACCGGCTCATCAAGCAGCTTCGGCTCGAAGGGATCGTGCAGATCGCGAGCTTCCATCCGTGTTATCAGTTCGAAGGCAGCGAGCCGGACGATATCGAGAACTATACGAACCGGGCGCCCTATCCGATCCTGCATTTGCTGCGCGAAGACAGCATCGAGCGGGCCGTTCAGGCCTTTCCCGACGCGGAAGCTATCTATGAGCGCAATCAGGCGACGCTACGGCGAATCGGTCTCGCCGGCTGGGACGAGTTGATGAAACGGGGAAGAAGCTTCGGCTCCGCCTCGCTTAAGCAGAATCAGGCGGCAACGAAAAAGCGCTCTTTCAACTCCTGAATCCCGAGCGTTTCCATCACTTCGTTGAGCCGCTCGGCCGGCCGGCGTCCCGGCAGATCCTTGTACTGCGCGATGATGAGTTCGTTCTTCATCGAATGCTCCCAGCCGACCAGTTCGGTCACGCTGACCTGATACCCGTGAGCCTCCAGCTGCAGGCAGCGCAGCACGTTCGTTATCTGGCTGCCGAATTCCCGCGTGTGCAGCGGGTGCCGCCAGATTTCGGTCAGCGCGTTCGCGAGCGACTTGCCCTTGTTCTGCCTTAGCACGCCGGCCACCTCGGCCTGGCAGCACGGCACCACCACGATGTATTTGGCCCGTTTTTCCAGCGCGAAACGGATTGCGTCGTCGGTCGCTGTATTGCAGGCGTGCAGTGCCGTGACGATGTCGATTTCCGCGGGCAAGCGCGCCGACGTGATCGACTCCGCCACCGACAGATTCAGGAACGACATCCCCGAAAAGCCCAGCCGGGCGGCCAGTTCTTCGGACTTCGTCACGAGTTCCTCACGGGTTTCAATGCCGTAAATGTGCGACGCCCCACCCGCCGCGCCCTGAAACTCCTTGAAGAAAAGATCGTAAAGAATAAAACCTAGATATGACTTGCCCGCGCCGTGGTCGACGAGCGTCAAGGCGCCCTGTTTGTCCTTCAGGTCTTTGAGCAACGGTTCGATGAACTGGAACAGGTGGTACACCTGCTTCAGCTTGCGGCGGCTGTCCTGATTCATCTTGCCGTCGCGCGTGAGGATGTGGAGCTCCTTCAGCAACTCGACGGATTGGTTCGGACGGATTTCGTGGGTTTTGCTGGACATCGTGTGGACCGTCATCAATTGCAACGCGAACGTGCGACAGATGACGGAAAAAGGGAAAAGTTGATGCCAGTTTACCCAAAGTGCGGTTCACTCACCGAAGGACCCATGCAAACCATGCGAAAAACGCGTCAACCTGGAACGCTTCCTGCTCGAAAAGCATCACGCGGGACGTCTCCGGAGTGACCGAAAAAAGCTTGTGGCCTGATAGCGCAAGCCGTGTCGCCCATAACAAGAGGCTGTCGGCCGTGGCATCGATCACGGGACCGAATGCATGTGGGGAGGACGGTCCAGGAATATGGGCCGAACGTTACGTAACCAGCAGCGTGCCGAGACTTCAAGCGGACGCGCGCTCGGATGATAGAAGAGGCGGCAATGGATACGGTACCCAACGGAAACGTAGAACAGAAATTTCAGGAAATGCTGGCGAAGCTCACCGCGACGCCGGCCTGGTCGGAGAAACAGCAACTCGAACTCGAGATGGCGCGCGACATCTCCACCGAAATGCTGCGCCTGGCCGAAGTCATGCGCGATGGCAGCGTCGACATGGAAACGTGTCTGACCATGCTCAAGTACGCCAAAGTGCTCGACTTCGTGATGACCACGCTCGCGTCGCGGCGCGATATCAAACCGCAAACGCTGCGGGTCATCTTCAAGCTCGCCGGACTGAAGGTGGACGAGGCTTACCCTGGCTAGCGCTTAAGGAGTCCCGTCACGCGCCGACAACACCGCGACCCGCGGGCGGCTTGCGCCGCTCGCCTGGGCCGTACCGCCCCCCCTCCCGTCCGCAAGGACGATCCCTCACGCGCGCGGTGTTTCGACCGGCGGCGTGCCGTCATGAAACAGCGTCTTGAGTTGCGAACGCAGTTCCGGTGAATCCGTGTGTTTGTGGACGGCGACCGCGTGCTGCACGGCCGCTTCGAGCAATTCGCTCTCGTTGTCGGCGGATAGCGCGACGGTGCAGTTCGTTTCACTTGGGAACTCGCGGCAATCGATGTATTTGCGGCTCATGGCTCACTCCTTGATCCAGACTGTCGACCCTCCACGCGTGCAACGGACGCGCGAGCCACATCGCCACCGGCCACGGCGCGGCGCGGCGGCGACGGCCGCCATGGTGGAATGGCGGGAGACGGGCCGCGTCGGGCGGTAAGCAGTCGGTGGGCTGGTTTGACGCGAGAAGACGCGCGCGGCGTCCGAGGGAGGGGTATCAAAAGTATAGTTTCGCGCGAGTCGGGAGCAAGGACGCGCACACACGGCGGGCGGTCACCGGCACGCCGGAATCCGGCTTTTTTCAGCCCGGCGGCCGGGCCGCGCGTTTGCCCTGTGCTGTCCGCGGTGTGAAAATAGCGCCCTTCGCGCCGTCCTGAATCGCCCGATCCGGCCGGCGCGCCGCCTCTTCGTTCCGCTCACCCGCAGGTCCCCATGCCATCTTCCTTCGATTCCGCCCGTGTCGCCGTGATTGGCGGCGGCCCCGCCGGCCTGATGGCCGCCGAGGCGCTCGCCCGGCGCGGCGTGCAAGTCGACGTCTATGACGCGATGCCGTCGGTCGGTCGCAAGTTTTTAATGGCGGGCAAAGGCGGCATGAACATCACGCATTCGGAACCGCTCGAACCGTTTCTCGGCCGCTACGGCGCGCGTCGCGGGCAAATCGCGCCGCTGCTCGACGCATTCGGGCCCGACGCATTGCGGGCGTGGTTGCAGGAACTCGGCGTCGAGACGTTCGTCGGCAGTTCGGGGCGCGTTTTTCCGTCCGACATGAAAGCCGCGCCGATGCTGCGGGCGTGGCTGCATCGGCTGCGGGAAGCAGGCGTGCAGTTCCACATGCGGCACAAGTGGAGCGGTTGGAGCTCCGACACCGATGACGCGGCGACGCACACGCTCCGCTTCGCGACGCCCGACGGCGAGCGGACGGTGACCTGCGACGCCCTCGTGCTCGCGCTTGGCGGCGCAAGCTGGCCGCGCCTCGGTTCCGATGCCGCCTGGGTGCCGCTGATGGTCGAACAGCGAGTGCCGGTGGCGCCACTGCGGCCCGCGAACTGTGGCTTCGACGCGGACTGGAGCCCATATCTGCGCGAGCGTTTCGCCGGCCAGCCGATCAAGCCGGTGGCCATCTCTCTCACCGATGTGGACAATAAAGTCCACAATCGACAAGGTGAAATACTTCTGACCGAAACGGGCCTCGAAGGGAGCCTGATTTACGCATTGTCGGCGCCGATCCGCGAGCGGATTCTGGCCGACGGCAACCTCACGATTTCACTGGATCTGGCGCCAGGCTTGGCGCTCGAGCGGGTCGTCGCGGAAGTGACGCGACCGCGCGGGTCACGTTCGATCGCGAGTCATCTGCACGGAAGGATCGGGATTAGCGGGGTAAAACTGGCGTTGCTGCACGAGGTTTTGTCGAAGGAGGCGTTTGCTGACGCGCTCGGCCTTGCGCATGCCATCAAGGCGCTGCCGGTGCGACTCACGCGAGCCCGGCCAATCGACGAAGCGATCAGCACCGCCGGCGGGATTCCGTTCGAAGCGCTCGACGCGCAGCTGATGATCGAGCGGCTGCCGGGCATCTTCTGCGCGGGAGAAATGCTCGACTGGGAAGCGCCGACCGGCGGCTATCTGCTCACCGCGTGTTTCGCCAGCGGGTTGGTGGCGGGCAGAGGCGCGGCGGACTATCTCGACGCACTTGGGGAGCGCGGCGCGTCGGCGTGATGTGCGTTGCCGCGCGGCTTTCGGACTGCGCGGCAACGCGTTTTTTGCCGCCGACGTTTGACTGACTAGCGCGCTTTCGGCGCCGCTGCGCTCGCGCTTGGGCTCGAGCGCAGCGCGCAATTCTCAGGACGCACGACGCGTGGCTCGACGTCCCCCACCACACGGCTTCCCGTCCGAGCGCCACACCGTCCCCGCTCAACGCGCCTTAAGACGCCACAGCGATGTCACTTCCGCCACACGCGCCTCGTGCAGTGCATCGGTTTCATCCGTCGACTTCGGGTGCCGCGGACGAATGTCCTCGCGACCCACCACCGTCAAACCGGCCTTTTCGATCTCCGCCAGTAACGACTCGCGCGTACGCAAGCCGAGGTGCTCGGCGAAATCCGACAGGATCAGCCAGCCTTCCCCGCCCGGCGACAAATGCTCCGCGAGCCCGTTCAGGAACCCGAGCAGCATGCGGCTTTCCGGGTCGTAGACCGCATATTCGACCGGCGACGCGGGCCGCGCCGGCACCCACGGCGGATTGCAGACGACGAGCGGCGCCCGGCCGTCCGGAAAAAGGTCCGCCTGAACGACCTCGACCTGCTGGTCGTAGCCGAGGCGCGCGAGGTTCTCACGCGCGCAGGCAAGCGCGCGCGGATCCTGATCGGTGGCGACGATTTTCTTCACACCGCGTTTGGCGAGCAGCGCGGCCAGCACGCCGGTGCCGGTGCCGATATCGAACGCCTTGTTCAGCGACGGCAGCGGCATGCGCGCGACCAGATCGACGTACTCGCCGCGCACCGGCGAAAACACGCCGTAGTGCGGATGAATGCGCTCGCCGAGCGCGGGAATTTCGACGCCCTTCTTGCGCCACTCGTGGGCACCGATCAGACCGAGCAGTTCGCGCAACGACACGACCGACGCTTCGTCGGTGGCCGGGCCGTAGGTTTCGATGCACGCGTGCTGCACGTCGGGCGCGCGGCGAAGCGGAATGCCGTAGGCGGCGTCGAGCGGAATCAGGATCATGCCGAGCGTGCGCGCGCGCTGCGACTGCGCCTGCCGATGCAGGTTGAACGCGTCGATCGGCGTTGCGCCCTGCTTGCGCGGCTTGCGCTCGAGCCGGCGGGTGACCGCCTGCAGCAATTGGCGAGCGTTCTGGAAGTCGCCGTTCCACAGCAGCGCGGTCCCTTCGCAGGCGAGGCGGTAGGCCGAGTCGGCGGTGGTGCGGTCATCCGCGACGACGACACGTTTGGGCGGCGGCACGGCCGCTTCGGAGCGCCAACGCGCGGTGCGGGGGCCGTCGGCTTCGGGCCAGGTAATGGTTGCAGGGCTGGTCATGGTGAGGTGGGATCGGTGTTGCGGGAGTGACGCGGGTGAGACGTTGCGTCGTCGGGGGGCGTGGCCCGCCGGTGTACTTGTAGATAGCGATGCCGACTGACGCCCGAATAGTACCTCTGTCGCGCAGGTTCGCGGTGCGCAATTCTTCGGACGGGCTGGCTGGAGCGGGGTCGGGATACTTTCGTAGACTTTATAGTCCACAATCGACAAGGTGAAAGAGATATGGCGATTTTGAGCGCCTTGTAGTCTCACCGATGCGGTTTGCGAGCGGCTCGATGCCGCTTGGCGGGCGCGGTCGCAGATTGGCTCCGGCTGATGTATGCCGGTCTATCGCCGTCATTGGCGCTATCGGCCCACCGACTGGCCGCCGTGCTCGTTGCTCGAAAAATCATCGCCGCATCGAGAACCCGCCGACGCCTGCTGGACGTGAAAACTTTAATCAACGCGAAAATATGCTAAATGGATAAATAGACACAGACTTAGCTATTGCGCGACGTCATGTTTTATCACGGCGCACCACTAGAAAATAGACAGACGCCAATCCACTCGGTATAGTTCTCGACAGCCGAATAAGGTTGTACAAAAGAACCTGAGAGATCACAAGTGGCCCGGGGCGTCAGCCCGTGTAGCGTCCAAATCCAATAAATAGACTTTTCGGTTGCGGACACCATCGGTGTTCGCAACTCATCTTTTTCTTTTAATCCTTTAATCGCCATTGGTGCAACGTTTGCGTTTAACGCATTCGGGCTCTTTTCCGCCAGCAATACGCGAGATTGCCTTTCTCGGTATCATTTAATTAATCGCGCCAAATGAAACGACTTCTGGACCGGTAAATAAAAAACGGGGTTTCTGATTGAACAGAAACCCCGTTTCATACTACTGGTGCCGGCTGCAGGACTCGAACCCGCCACCTCATGATTACAAGTCAAGCGCTCTACCTGATGAGCTAAGCCGGCATGAGGCCGTGATTCTACTTCATTTTACGATCTTGAGGCGAGCCCTTCCGCCACCTTTTGAACCATCGTCGTCAGGTTGCGGGCCGGTCGCCGCGCTATCCGTTTTCGCGGCGGCTGCATCGCCCGCCGGCGAGCTTTCGACCGCGCGCGGCGCTGGCGCATCGGCCTCGTCCGCTGGCACCGCGTCAGCGCCGGAATCCTGCGCTTCGCCGCCCGCCGATTCGACCGGGAACGCCATGCCCTGGCCATTTTCACGCGCGTAAATCGCGAGAATATTGGCGATCGGCACCTCGATCTTGTGCGACTTGCCGGAGAAACGCGCGCTGAACTCGATCCACTCGTTGCCCATCTGCAACTGGCTGGTCGCCTCGAAGCTGATGTTCAACACGATTTCGTTGTCGCGCACAAACTGACGCGGAACGCGCGTCTGATTGTCGACCCGGACCGCGATGTGCGGCGTATAGCCGTTATCCGTGCACCACTCGTACAGCGCGCGCAGCAGGTAAGGCTTCGTGGAAATCTCTTGCATCAACAGTCCTCTTACCGGGCGCGGGTCCGCGCAACGAGCTGCGCGGCGCCCTCGCCCCGAGCCAAACTCAACGACGCATCACCTTTTCCGAAGGCGTCAGCGCTTCGATATAAGCCGGGCGGCTGAAAATGCGCTCGGCGTACTTCATCAGCGGCGCGGCGTTCTTCGACAGTTCGATGCCGTAGTGATCCAGACGCCATAGGAGCGGCGCGATCGCGACGTCGAGCATCGAGAATTCTTCGCCGAGCATGTACTTGTTCTTCAGGAAGATCGGCGCGAGCTGCGTCAGGCGATCGCGGATCGCGAGG
Source organism: Paraburkholderia ginsengisoli NBRC 100965 (assembly GCF_000739735.1). Classification (GTDB taxonomy): domain Bacteria; phylum Pseudomonadota; class Gammaproteobacteria; order Burkholderiales; family Burkholderiaceae; genus Paraburkholderia; species Paraburkholderia ginsengisoli. Next base: position 56,570 of record NZ_BBJF01000023.1, read on the forward strand.
CGTGCCTTCTCGTGATTCTTCTCGGCGGCCTTGCCCTTCTCGTTTTCGAGCGTGCCGACGTGCACGAACAGTTCCTTCTCGAAGTTCAGCAGGAACAGGCGGGCGCGGGCGCGCTGCACCGGATCGGCCGGCATCAGTTGCGGATGCGGGAAGCGCTCGTCGATGTACTCGTTGATGATGTTCGATTCGTACAGAATCAGGTCCCGTTCGACGAGAATCGGCACCTGACCATACGGATTCATCACGGCGATGTCTTCCGGCTTGTTAAACAGGTCGACGTCGCGGATCTCGAAGTCCATGCCCTTTTCGAACAACACCAGCCGGCAGCGCTGGGAGAACGGGCAAGTTGTGCCGGAATACAGAACCATCATATTTACGTTTCCTCAAAAAGCTGAAAGGCCAGCGCGCGGAAAAACCGTTCAGCAGGTTTTTCCTGGCGCCGGCCCCACGCCGGGTGACGGCGTGATTATTTGATATGTTTCCAGTACGCGGCGTTCAGTCGCCAGGCGAAAAAGCTCAGGATACCGAGGAACAGAAGCACCCACACGCCAAGCTGTTTGCGGGTCTGCTGCGTCGGTTCGGACATCCATGACAGGTACGACACGAGGTCGGCCACAGCAGAATCATAATCTACCGGCGACATCGTCCCCGGAGTGAGCTGCTGGAAGCCGACAAATTTGTGTACCGTTTCGCCCGTTTTTTCGTCGGTTTCGTCACTGAACTTCGCTGCACGTTGCCCCTGAAGCTGCCACAGCACGTGAGGCATGCTCACGTTCTCGTACACCAGATTGTTCCAGCCGGTGGGCCGCGTATTGTCGCGATAAAAGCTGCGGAGATACGTGTACAGCCAGTCCTTGCCGCGCGCCCGCGCCTCCACCGACAGATCCGGCGGCGCCGCCCCGAACCACGCTTTCGCGTCTTCCGGTCGCATCGCCACGGTCATCGTGTTGCCGACCTTATCGGTGGTGAACAGCAGGTTCGCCTGAATTTCGCTCGGCGAAATGCCGATGTCGGTCAGGCGGTTGTAGCGCATCAGGTTCGCACTGTGGCAATTCAGGCAGTAGTTTACAAACAATTGCGCGCCGTGCTGCAAAGAAGCGAAATTCTCCGCGTTATCCGGCGCGCGGTCGAGATGGAAATTCTCGTCCGCGTGGGCCGGAGCGGCCAGCACCGAGAGCAGTGTCGCGCCGACCAGCGCGCACATCGAAAGCAGTTTCTTCATTTCGTGTTCTCCTGGCTCGCGATTAGTGAGGCGTGAACCGCACCCGTTCGGGCGGCTGCTTGAACGTGCCAAGCCGCGTCCAGAACGGCATGCCGAGGAAAAACGCGAAGTAGATCAGCGCACACACCTGGGCGATCAACGTCGAGGCTGGCGACGGCGGTTTAGTGCCGAGGAAGCCCAGCGTCAGGAAAGCGATCACGAAGATCCCGTAGAACACCTTGTGAAAAAACGGTCGGTAGCGGATCGACTTCACCGGCGAGCGGTCCAGCCACGGCAGGAAGAACAGCGAGATCACCGCGCTGCCCATCACCACCACGCCCCAGAACTTCGATTCGGTGAAGGCCATCGCCAGAATCACCAGCACCGCGAGCACCGGCAGGCCGAGCTTCCACTTGCCGCGCGCGCGCACCAGCGCGAGCAGGCCGAGCAGCGCGATCACGATCATCAGCACGATCTTGAACGGATCGGTGGTGGCGCGCAGCATCGCGTAAAACGCCGTGAAGTACCACACCGGCGCGATTTCAGGCGGCGTCTGCAGCGGATTAGCCGGCACGAAGTTATTGGCTTCGAGGAAGTAGCCGCCCATTTCCGGCGCGAAGAAAATGATCGCCGCGAAGATCAGCAGGAACACCGTGACGCCCATGAAATCGTGTACGGAGTAGAACGGGTGGAACGGAATGCCGTCGAGTGGCACGCCGTCCGGGCCCTTCTTCGCCTTGATCTCGATGCCATCCGGATTGTTCGAGCCGACTTCATGCAGCGCCACGAGGTGCGCGACGACGAGGCCGACCAGCACCAGCGGAATCGCAATCACGTGAAACGCGAAGAAGCGATTGAGCGTGACGTCCGACACCACATAGTCGCCGCGAATCCACAGTGACAGGTCCGGCCCGATGAACGGAATCGCCGAGAACAGGTTGACGATCACCTGCGCGCCCCAGAACGACATCTGCCCCCACGGCAACAGGTAGCCGAAGAACGCCTCGGCCATCAGGCACAGGAAGATCAGGCAACCGAAGATCCACACCAGTTCGCGCGGCTTGCGGTACGAGCCATACATCAGCCCGCGGAACATATGCAGATACACGACGACGAAAAACATCGACGCGCCCGTGGAGTGCATATAGCGGATCAGCCAGCCCCACGGCACCTCGCGCATGATGTACTCGACCGATGAGAACGCGAGCGTCGCGTCGGGCTTGTAGTTCATCGTGAGGAAGATGCCGGTGACGATCTGATTGACCAGCACCAGCAACGCGAGCGAACCGAAGAAGTACCAGAAGTTGAAGTTCTTCGGCGCGTAGTACTCGGAAACGTGCTTCTTCCAGGTGGACGTCAGAGGAAAGCGCCGATCGATCCAGCCGACCAGCCCGGTCGTCTCTACTTCGTGGTCCATCGCCATTACGCTTCTCCTTTCTCGTCCTTCCCGATCACGAGGCCGGTGGCCGACGTGAACATGAAGCGCGGGATGTCGAGGTTCTGCGGCGCAGGTTTGTTCTTGAAGACGCGGCCGGCCATGTCGTAGGTCGAGCCGTGGCACGGGCACAGGAAACCGCCTGGCCAGTCGTCCGGAAGATTGGGCTGCGCGCCCGCCTGGAAGCGCGGCGTCGGCGTGCAGCCCAGATGGGTGCACACGGCGACGGCAACTAGAAGATGCTTGTTCTCGGCGCGTGAACGGAATTCGTTGTTGCAGTACTCCGGCAACGGCATCGAAAAGGGATTCTTGGTGAGGGGGTCCGCTACCTGGTTATCGGCTTTCTGGACATCGGCGAGCATCTGGTCGGTGCGGTTGATGATCCACACCGGTTTGCCGCGCCAGGCGACCGTCATCATGTCGCCGGGCTTGAGACTGCTGAAATCGACTTCGACCGGGGCGCCTGCTGCCTTGGCCTTTTCAGATGGTGCAAACGAACTAACAAAGGGTACGACAATGGCAACGCCTCCTATGCCACCTGCTACGGTCGTCGCTACCAGCCAGTTCCGGCGGCTGCCGTCGACGCGCTCATCTTCTTTGTCTCGCATCACACGCCCCACTTCTGAGTTGGATTTTTCCTTCACGTCTCTTCTACCGCCGCTAGTTTGCGCGAATGGAGTCGCCATTTACAAGGGCCGCGCACCAAAAACCGTGCGAAGCCCTTGATAAATCAGGGTTTCTCCGTACGAATCGCAAACTTTTTTGCACCTCCTTTTAAGCGCCCTCTGCGTTATTCGTGCCTTTTTCTTCTTTAATGCAATTCGCAATTCAAACCGGATTAGGGATATCGATAAAGAGGTGTTCGATATCGAATTGCTCGGACAGATGTTTGCCCACCGCCTGCACGCCGAAGCGTTCGGTCGCGTGATGTCCGGCTGCAAGAAACGCGACGCCGCTCTCCGCCGACGTGTGCATCACCGACTCCGACACTTCGCCGGTCAGGTAGACGTCGGCGCCCGCGTTGATCGCCGCGTCGAACATGTTTTGCGCGGCGCCCGTGCACCAGCCCACGCGACGCAGTTCGCGATCCGGATCGCCGAACACGAGCGGCGTGCGGCCGAGTGTCTGTTCGATTTCCGCGGTGAAGTGCGCGAGCGTGATCGGCATCGGAAAGGTAGCGAGCCAGCCGAGGTCGTTCTCGCCGAAACGCGCGTCGCTGATCCAGCCCATCTTCGCGCCGATCTGCGCGTTGTTGCCGAAATCCGGGTGGTCGTCGAGCGGCAGGTGATACGCGAACAGGCTCAGGTCGTTGCCGATCAGCAGTTTCAGGCGCGCATGTTTGCGGCCGGTGATCTGCGGCGCTTCATTGCGCCAGAAGTAGCCGTGATGGACCAGCACGGCGTCCGCGCCCCAGTCGAGCGCGGCTTCGAGAAAGGCCACCGACGCGGTCACGCCGGTCGCGAGCTTATTGATCCGGCGACGCCCTTCGACCTGCAATCCATTGGGGCAATAGTCCTTGAAGCGCGCGGTTTCAAGAAGATTGTTCAAGTACAATTCAAGTTCGATCCGATCCATATAAACCTCTAGTCTTCAGATGCTTAGACGCTTTTGGCTGTTCTTTGCCCAAGCGGTGACTGTGCTGTTGGCGCTGATGTTCATCATTGCGACCCTCAAACCGCAGTGGCTCCAGCGTCAAGGGCAATTCGGCAAGCAACTCGCCGAACCGATCGTCGCCCTGCGGGAAGTGGCGCCAGGCATCGGCAGCGGGCCCGCTCAGGCGTCCTACGCGGATGCCGCGCAAAAGGCCATGCCCGCGGTCGTCAATGTGTTCTCCAGCAAGGATGGCTCGCTGCCGCCCGATCCACGCGCGAAAGATCCGCTGTTCCGCTACTTCTTCGGCGACAGGAACAAGGGCAAGCAGCAGGAGCAACCGGCATCCAATCTCGGCTCCGGGGTGATAGTGAGTTCGGAAGGGTACATTCTAACGAACCAGCACGTCGTGGACGGCGCCGATCAGATCGAAATCGCGCTGGCCGATGGTCGCACCACCAATGCGAAAGTGATTGGCGTCGATCCCGAAACGGATCTGGCGGTGCTCAAGGTCAACATGACCAATTTGCCCACCATCACGCTGGGCCGCATGGACCAGACACGCGTCGGCGACGTGGTGCTCGCGATCGGCAATCCGTTCGGCGTCGGGCAGACGGTGACGATGGGCATCGTCAGCGCACTCGGACGCAACCACCTCGGCATCAACACGTTCGAAAACTTCATCCAGACCGACGCGGCGATCAACCCCGGCAACTCGGGTGGCGCGCTGGTCGACGAAAACGGCAACCTGCTCGGCATCAACACCGCGATCTATTCGCGCTCCGGTGGCTCGCTCGGTATCGGCTTCGCGATTCCGGTGTCGACCGCGCGCAGCGTGCTGGAGAGCATCATCACCACCGGCACGGTGACGCGCGGCTGGATCGGCGTCGAGCCGCAGGATGTGACGCCGGAGATCGCGGAGTCGTTCGGGCTCGAGCAGAAGTCGGGGGCGATCGTCGCCGGCGTGCTGAAGAACGGTCCCGCCGACCGCGCGGGCGTGAAGCCCGGCGACATTCTGGTGAGCGTGAACGGCCAGGAGATCACCGACACCACGCGCCTGCTGAACGTCATCGCGCAGATCAAACCAGGTACGGCTGCGAAGGTGCACCTGGTGCGCAAGGGCCGCGAGATCGATCTGGACGTCACCATCGGCAAGCGGCCGCCCCCGCCGAAGCAGCCGGTCGAAGATAACGGCGGCGATCAGCAGGACGACGACGCCGGTTAAGGCCGCAAGAAAGTACGAAGCGGGTCGCGCAGGACCATTAGCGAGCGAGACCTGCCGTCGTCGAAACAGAAGCAGAAACAAAAAGGGCAGCCCGCAATGGACTGCCCTTTTGTCTGGTGGCCTGCCGGCTCCGCGCTCCGCCGCGCAAACGCCCGGCGCCTTCAATCAACCCGGCGGCGAACTCGCGTCCTCGACCACCGCCGGCTGCTTGCCGACAATCAGCCGCGCCGCAATGATCCCCGCCTCGTACAGCACGATCAACGGAATCGCCAGGATCAGTTGCGAGAACACGTCCGGCGGCGTCACCACGGCCGAGATCACGAACGCGCCGACGATCACATACGGCCGGATCTCCTTGAGCTTCTTCAGCGTGACCATGTTCATGCGGACCAGCAGCACGACGACGATCGGTACTTCGAACGTCACGCCGAACGCGATGAACATCGTCAGGACGAAGCTCAGGTAGTTGTCGATATCCGTGGTCATTTCCGCGCCGAGCGGCGCGTTGTAGTGCGCCATCACGCGGAAGATGGTCGGGAACACCACGAAGTACGCGAACGCCATGCCGCACAGAAACAGCGTGTAGCTGCTCGCGACCAGCGGCGCGACCAGCTTCTTCTCGTGCTGATAAAGCCCCGGCGCGACGAATGCCCAGATCTGGTACAGCACGATGGGCAGAGCGATCACGAACGCGACCAGCATCGTCACCTTCATCGGCACGAAGAACGAGCCGGTGACGTCGGTGACGATCATCTTGCCGTCCTTCGGCAGGTTCTGCATCAGCGGGCGTGCCAGCAGCCGGAAAATGTCCGGCGCCCAATACACGAGCCCGATGAACACCACGATGACAGCAAGGCCCGCGCGGATGATGCGGTCGCGCAGTTCAACGAGGTGTGAAATGAAGGTCTCTTCAGTGCCTTCGTCCTGGGTATGCTGGGGGTCGCTCACACCGGCCCTCGGTTAGAGATTGTCGTTGTGGTCATCAGAAGAACCGCGTCGGGCGACGCAGGGTGGCGGGCGTGTGCCGCGCGACGCGCGCCGCTCCCGACTGCACGCGCGTGCGACGCGTGGTGGCGCGCTTGTACCACGTGGGCATGGCGGTCTGCTTGACGCGCCAGTTTTTGCGCTTTGGCGCTGCGGCCGGCGTGCTGGTCGGCCACGACGTATTGCCGACGTCTTCGAGCGCACCGCCGGCAATACTCGGCGACACCGACGTCCCGCTGTTCCACGCGTCGTTCAGTTCGCTTTCGTGCTTGCGCAGATTGTCCTGGACGGACGTTTCGACATTGCTCGCGGCCGTTTCGAACTCGGTCTTCATGCGCCGCAATTCGTCGAGTTCGATTTCGCGCGTGACTTCCGACTTCACGTCGTTGATATACCGCTGCGCGCGGCCGAACAGCGCGCCTGCCGTGCGAGCGACGCGCGGCAGGCGCTCGGGTCCGAGGACGACCAGCGCGACGACGCCGATCAGCGCCATCTTGGTTAGACCGAGGTCCAGCATGAAGTGGGATGTCCGTCAGTAACGCGGGTCAGCCGCGGCTTAGCGGTAATCGCCGGAACGCGGCGCTTTTTCCTTCGCATCCACATCCACCGCGCCGTTGCGCGGCAACTCGCGCTGCTGCGCTTCGCCTGCCGGCGTTTCGGCTTCCTTCATGCCTTCCTTGAAACCCTTCACCGCGCCGCCCAGATCGCTGCCCATGTTGCGCAGCTTCTTCGTGCCGAACACGAGCGCCACGATCAGCAACACGATCAGCCAATGCCAAATGCTCAACGAACCCATGACTACTCTCCTTAACCCCGACACCGCACCGCGATGCGGTAAAAATTCGTGCGCCTTGCGGCGTGACCGAAGCACTCGCGCTTCTTCTGCCGCGCTTGCGCTTCCTCTATGCGTGTTCCGACTCAACCGGCGGCACGACGAAATGCCATTGTGGCCGGCTGAACGCGTCGTCGTTATTACAGTGCTTAAAAACGACGGCCGCGCTATTGTCCTCGACCAAAACTCGCTGCGGGCCCATGACCCGCGCTTTTCCGTCAGCCCATCCGTTGCCAGGGGCGCGGTCCCGCGAGAATGTGCGCGTGCAGGTGATACACCTCCTGGCCGCCGCCCGGACCGGTATTGATTACCGTGCGAAAACCCGTTTCGCCGCCGGTGTACGCCACGCCAAGCTGATCCGCCAGACGCGCTACCAGGACAAGCATTCTACCAAGCAGAGGCGCATCGCTTTCGGTGCAATTCGACAGCGTGGCAACGTGCTTGCGCGGAATCACCAGCACGTGCGTTTCGGCCGCCGGACGGATGTCGCGGAAGGCAACAAACTCTTCGTCTTCGTGGACTTTGGTCGACGGGATCTCGCCGGAGGCGATCTTGCAGAAAAGGCAGTTCGGATCGTGACTCATCGTATTCCTGACGCGGTATAACTGGAGCGCGAAACGTGACGCGGCGAGGTTCGAGCCGGGCCCGACGAACGGGCCGACTGCGCTCAGACCCAGCTGCGCGGATTCGCGAGCGGCTTGTTATCGTACAGATACAGCCAGCCCTTGATAATACGGTACAACATCCAGATGCTGACGGCCCACAGGACCGGAATGCCGATCACCACCAGCAGCAGCAGGCCGCCGATCGCATAGCCGAGCAGGCACAGCCAGAAAGAACGGATCTGCCACTCGAAGTGGGCTTCGTACGGCGTGCCCACCACATCGGGCCGCTTCACGTAGTTGATGATGATCGCGATCAGAATCGTCAGGCCGCCCGTCAGCCAGTGGACCGCGTACAGCGCATACAGCACGTGGGTGAGCGTGCGCAGGCTGCGTTCGCGCTCCGGCTCCATCGCATTGCGATAGACCGGCGGCGGATAGCTCTCGTGCGATTGTTCCATGCTTGCGTCCTCCCGAAGATGCGCTCAGTTGCGTTCCGTGCAATGTGGGCGCCGATGCTCGCGACTTCAAGCCGGGCCAGGCGATCAATCGCCGTTCTGCTCGCGTTCGCGGCTCTTGCGCAGCGCCTTTTCCTCGATGCCCGACAAACCTTCGCGGCGCTCGAGTTCGGCGAGTACATCCGCCGGGCTCAGATCGAAGTGCGACAGCATCACGAGGCAGTGGAACCACAGGTCCGCGACCTCACCGACCAACGCCTTCGGCGCGCCGCCGTGGCGCGTGTCCTTGGCGGCCAGCACGACTTCGGTGGCCTCTTCGCCGATCTTCTTGAGCACCGCGTCATCGCCCTTGTGGAACAGGCGCGACACGTAGGAGACGTCCGGATCGCCGCCCTTGCGGCTGTCGATGATCGCCGCGAGGCGCAGCAGGGTATCGGCGGTGGACGTGGTGTGCGTGGATTGCGTCATTTGTAGATGTGTTCGGGGTCTTTCAGCACGGGATCGACGGCGACCCAATCGCCGTCGTCCACCGAGCCTTCGAATTTCTGGAAAAAGCACGAGTGGCGGCCGGTGTGGCACGCGATGCCCGACACCTGCTCCACCTTCAGCAGCACGACGTCTTCGTCGCAATCGAGCCGCACTTCGTGCACCTGCTGCACGTGGCCGGACTCCTCGCCCTTGAACCACAGGCGCTGGCGCGAACGCGAGAAGTACACCGCGCGACCCAGTTCGATGGTCTTCGCCAATGCTTCACGGTTCATCCACGCGAACATCAGCACGTCGTTGGTGGACGCTTCCTGCGCGATTACGGGCACGAGCCCGTTCGCGTCCCACCTGACCTTGTCGAGCCAATTCACTGCAGAGGGATTCACCACGTCACAACCTCACCGAAATGCCTTGATCGGCCATGAAGCGCTTGGCCTCGCCCACGGTGTGCTCGCCGTAGTGGAAAATGCTCGCGGCCAAGACCGCGTCCGCGTGGCCGTTCTTGATGCCGTCCGCGAGATGCTGCAGGTTGCCCACGCCGCCCGACGCGATCACCGGAATCGGCACCGCGTCCGATACTGCGCGCGTGAGTGCGAGATCGAAGCCGCTTTTAGTGCCGTCGCGGTCCATGCTGGTCAGGAGGATTTCGCCGGCGCCGAGTTCGGCCATCTTGCGAGCCCATTCGACCGCTTCGAGACCGGTGGCCTTGCGCCCACCGTGCGTGAAGACTTCCCAGCGTGGCGTCTCGCCGTCCGCGGACACGCGCTTCGCGTCGATCGCGACGACGATGCACTGCGAGCCGTATTTGTCGGTGGCATCTTTCACGAGCTGCGGATTCGCGACCGCTGACGAGTTCATGCTGATCTTGTCCGCGCCCGCGTTCAGCAGACGCCGCACGTCTTCGACGGCGCGCACGCCGCCGCCGACCGTCAGCGGAATGAAGACCTGCGAGGCGACCGCCTCGATGATCGGCAGGATCAGATCGCGCTGGTCGGAGGTGGCCGTGATGTCGAGGAAGGTGAGTTCATCGGCGCCCTGATCGTCGTAGCGTCGGGCGATTTCGACCGGGTCGCCCGCATCGCGCAGTTCGACGAAGTTGACGCCCTTGACCACGCGTCCAGCCGTGACGTCGAGACAGGGGATGATGCGTTTAGCTAGAGCCATGATCTTGCAATTCTGCCAATACCGCTGATGAGGCCGCTTGCCTGAGGCTTGCGGCACGGTGCCGGCGCGACCAGCCACGCTCGGCTGCGTCACGCCGCGAGTGAAGCGCGGCCGTGCGGCGACGCGTTATCCTGGACGAAGCGCCGCGTCTGCTGCGAACGTCGCGCGACCGGTCCAGCGCGACGGCGCCGGACCCGACATCCGGTTCCGAAACCGACCGGCTTTACGCGTCGTCCGATTCGCGCAGGCGGTCCGCCAGCGTCTGCGCCGCCGCGAAATCGAGATCGCCCGAGTAGATCGCCCGGCCGCAGATCACGCCTTCGATGCCCTCGTCTTCGACTTCGCACAGCGACTCGATGTCCGCGAGGTTCGACAGACCGCCGCTCGCGATCACCGGAATCTTCACCGCGCGCGCGAGGCGCACCGTGGCTTCGATGTTGATGCCTTGCAGCATCCCGTCGCGGCCGATGTCGGTGTAGATGATCGACTCGCAGCCGTAGTCCTCGAACTTGCGCGCGAGGTCGGCGACTTCGTGGCCGGTCAGCTTGCTCCAGCCGTCGGTCGCGACCTTGCCGTCTTTCGCATCCAGCCCGACGATGATATGGCCGCCGAACGCCGTGCACGCGTCCTGCAGAAAGCCCGGATTCTTCACCGCCGCCGTGCCGATGATCACGTACGACAGCCCGTCGTCCAGATAGCGCTCGATCGTGTTCAGGTCGCGGATACCGCCGCCCAGCTGCACGGGAATCTCGCCGCCCACTTCCTCGATGATCGCCCGGATCGCGTCTTCGTTCTTCGGCTTGCCGGCGAACGCGCCATTCAGGTCGACGAGGTGCAGACGACGGGCGCCACGGTCGACCCAATGTCGGGCCATCGCCGCCGGTTCCTCGGAAAATATCGTCGCCTGGTCCATATCGCCTTGTTTGAGGCGTACACACTGACCGTCTTTCAGGTCGATGGCGGGAATCAGCAGCATAGCAATCGGGTGTTGTCTGGGAAGGGGTTGAAGGTCGACGCGAGCGGCTGGTGAGCCAGTCCGCCCAAACGCCGTTTCGCTAGTTTAGTACAACTCTTTCGGCGCCCTTGCGGAGCGCCCTGTGGAAGCGAAATCGTTGTGTTGCGGTGGCACGCGGCGCCCGCCCCGCTCGCGGCGGGACGGCGTGCGACGACCGGATGAAAAAAGGCGTTCACGGGTTCCAGTGCACGAAGTTGCGATACACGCGCAGCCCCGCGTCGGCGCTCTTTTCCGGGTGAAATTGGGTGGCGAAGATGTTATCCCGCGCCACCGCCGAGGTAAAGGGCACACCGTACACCGTTTCGCCCGCGGTGTGCGCGGCGTTGTCCGGCTGCACGTAATAGCTGTGCACGAAATAGAAGAACGCGTTATCGGCGACCCCGTCCCACAACGGATGCGGCTGCGCCTGGCGCACGCGGTTCCAGCCCATTTGCGGCACCTTGAAGCGCGACCCGTCGTCCTGGACCTGGCCTTCGAGATCGAAGCGCAGCACCTTGCCGGGCAGCAGGCCTAAACCCGGCGTGTTGCCCTCGGCGCTCCAGTCGAACAGCATCTGCTCGCCGACGCACACGCCCATCAGCGGCTTGCTGCGCGACGCCTCCATCACCGCTTCCTGCAGGCCGGACTCGCCGAGACTGCGCATGCAATCGGGCATCGCCCCCTGACCCGGCAGCACCACGCGGTCGGCCGCGCGAATCGCTTCCGGCTGGTCGACGATCGCCACGTCCGCTTCCGGCGCAGCCTTGCGCAATGCCTGGGCCACCGAGCGCAGGTTGCCCATTCCGTAATCCACAATCGCTATCGAAGTTTTCATTTCAAGTTTGGCGGCAATGCCGCCAATCCGACGGTGATGTCCCGCGCCGAACGACGGTTTGCCGACGCCCGGTGCTGGTCAATGAGTCGTCTAAAGTTGAATGGCCTGATTCCGCTTAAAGGCTGCCCTTAGTGGACGGAATCTGCCCGGCCGCGCGTTCGTCCATTTCCGTGGCCATGCGCAATGCCCGGCCGAATGCCTTGAACACCGTTTCCATCTGATGGTGAGCATTCAGGCCGCGCAGGTTGTCGATGTGCAGCGTGACGCCGGCGTGATTGACGAAGCCGCGGAAAAACTCGATCGACAGATCGACGTCGAACGTGCCGATGCGCGCACGCGTGAACGGGACATGAAACTCGAGACCCGGACGGCCGGAAAAATCGATCACGACGCGCGACAGCGCTTCGTCGAGCGGCACGTAGGAATGGCCGTAACGGCGGATGCCCTTGCGATCGCCGATGGCTTTCGCGACCGCCTGGCCGAGCGTGATGCCGGTGTCTTCGACCGTGTGGTGGTCGTCGATATGCAGGTCGCCATGCGCTTCGATCTCGAGGTCGAACAGACCGTGTCGTGCGATCTGGTCGAGCATGTGGTCCAGAAACGGCACGCCGGTGGCCAGCTTCTGCTGACCGGTGCCGTCCAGATTGATCTTCACACGGATCTGCGTTTCGCTGGTGTTGCGAACGACTTCCGCAAGGCGCATGGTAATTCCTCGAATCGAGCTAGAAAGCGATAGTAGTGTGGGGTGGGAAAACGGCAGCGCCGTTCAGTGCAGCACGAGCTTCAGTCCGGCGAGCAATTGCGCGTTTTCCTCCGGCGAACCGACGGTCAAACGCACGCAATTGGCCAGCAATGGGTGCATTTTACTCACGTTTTTGATCAGAACCCGCGCCGTAAGCAGCGTTTCGAACATCACGGACGCGTCGGGCACCCGCACCAGCAGGAAGTTGCCCGCGCTCGGGAACACTTCGGCGCCCGGCAACGCGGCCACTGCCTGCGCGAGTTTCGTGCGCTCCTCGCGCAATTGCGCGGCCTGCGCGTCGAGCACGTCGACGTGGTCGAGCAGGAAGTCGGCGGCGGCTTGCGTCAGCACGTTGGTGTTGTACGGCGGGCGTACCTTGTCGAATTCGGTCAGCCATGCGGGCTTGCCGACCAGGTAGCCGAGACGGATGCCGGCGAGGCCGAGTTTGGACACCGTGCGCATCACGACGACGTTGTCGAACGCGTCGGCGCGCGGCAGCCAGCTTTGCTGGGCGAACGGCTGATACGCCTCGTCGATCACCACGAGGCTCTTCGTCGCCGCGGCGATGATGCGCTCCATGTCCGCGTCGTCGAACAGCGTGCCGGTCGGGTTGTTCGGATAGGCGAGGTACACGATGGCAGGTTCGTGCTCGGCGATCGCGGCGAGCATCGCGTCGGTGTCGAGCGTGAAGTCCGGCTTCAACGGCACGCCGACGAACTTGAGGTTCGCCAGCTTCGCGGACATCTCGTACATCACGAAACCCGGCACCGGCGCGAGCACCTTCGCGCCCGGCTTCGCGCACGCGACCGACACCATGCTGATGATTTCATCCGAGCCGTTGCCGAGCAGCACGTCGCAGCTGGCCGGCACGCTCATCACGCGCTTGAGCTTTTCGATCAGCGCGTCCGGGCGCGGCGCCGGATAGCGGTTCAGCGCGACACCGGCAAGATGCTCGCCGAGATGCGCGGCGAGTACCGGCGGCAGCGGAAATGGGTTTTCCATCGCGTCGAGCTTGATGAAGCCCGTCGCGTCCGGAACCGGATAGCTCGTCATCGCGAGCACGTCGCGGCGGATGATGTCTTGAGGTGTCGTCATAGCTTTGTGGACCGGCCGTGAGGAAGATGCCGGCCGGGCATTGGCGGCACACGGGCCGCCCTGGTTGGTCTCTAATGTCGTTATGAACAGGAAAGTGAACGGGCGCGCGCAATCCGTCGCCGAAGGTTGCGGGCAGCGCCAGCGTCGCTTCTCTATCGGACTCGCCGCGCCGCTCCTAGCCGCGATCGTTGTTGTTCTGCCGCATCCGGTATTCGGCGCTGCGGGCATGAGCCTGCAGGCCTTCGCCGTACGCGAGTTCGGCCGCGATCTCGCCGAGCGTCTGCGCGCCTTCCGCGCTGACCTCGATCACACTGGAACGCTTGAAGAAATCGTAGACGCCCAGCGGTGACGAGAAGCGTGCGGTACGCGACGTGGGCAGCACGTGATTCGGTCCCGCGCAGTAGTCGCCCAAGCTCTCGCTGGTGTAGCGGCCGAGGAAGATCGCGCCGGCATGGCGGATCAGTTGGCCCCACTGATGCGGCTCCAGCGCGGAGATTTCGAGGTGTTCCGGCGCGATGTCGTTGGCGATCGCGCAGGCTTCCGCCATGTCGCGCACCTTGACGAGCGCACCGCGCCCTTCGAGCGACGCCTGGATCACGTCGCGGCGCGGTATGGTCGGCAGCAGTTCGTTGATGGCATCGTGCACGCGCGCGATGAACGCGTCGTCCGGACACAACAGGATGGATTGCGCGAGTTCGTCGTGCTCGGCTTGCGAGAACAGGTCCATCGCGACCCACCGCGGGTCGGTGGTGCCGTCGCACAGCACGAGGATTTCCGACGGTCCGGCGATCATGTCGATGCCGACCGTGCCAAACACGCGGCGCTTGGCCGACGCGACATACGCGTTGCCAGGACCGCAGATCTTGTCGACCGCGGGCACGCTCTGCGTGCCGTAGGCCAATGCGGCCACCGCCTGCGCGCCGCCGATCGTGAACACGCGGTCCACGCCGCCCAGCAGCGCGGCCGCCAGCACCAGCGGATTCTTCACGCCGTCCGGCGTGGGCACGACCATGACGATTTCGCGCACGCCGGCGACGCGCGCCGGAATCGCGTTCATCAGCACCGACGACGGATACGCCGCCTTGCCGCCCGGCACGTAGATACCCGCGCGATCGAGCGGCGTGACCTTCTGGCCGAGCACCGTGCCGTCGGCTTCCGTGTACTGCCAGCTATGGCTGCCGCACTCGATCTTCTGCTTCTCGTGATAGCCACGCACGCGCGCCGCCGCCGCTTCGAGCGCCGCGCGGCGCTTCGGCTCCAGGCTTTCGAGCGCCGCCTCCAGCTCGGACATCGGCAGTTCGAGCGCCGCGACGCTCTTCGCGTCGAGACGGTCGAAGCGGTTCGTGTACTCGAGCACCGCCTCGTCGCCGCGCGCCTTCACGTCGTTCAGAATCTGCGCGACCGAGCGCTCGATTGCTTCGTCTTCGCTCGCCTCGAACGCGAGCACCGCGTGCAGCGACTTCTGGAAGTCGGGAGCGGTGGAATCGAGTTTGCGAATCTTGATAGACATACGGGTATCCGTTCCGGTAAGGCTACAGCGTGGTCACACCACACAGTTTTCAGGCTGCCGTTCAGCCGGCCTTCGATGCGCGTTCGAACGCGTCGAGAATCGGCCGCAACGCGGCGCGCTTGAGTTTGAGCGCCGCCTGGTTCACGACGAGGCGCGACGAAATCTCCATGATCTCCTCCACCTCGACAAGATTGTTGGCGCGCAAGGTATTGCCCGAACTCACGAGGTCGACGATCGCATCGGCGAGGCCGACCAGCGGCGCCAACTCCATCGAACCGTACAGCTTGATCAGGTCGACGTGTACACCCTTGGCGGCAAAATGCTCACGTGCGGTCTCGACGTACTTGGTCGCCACGCGCAAGCGGGCGCCCTGGCGCACCGCCTTCGCATAATCGAAACCCGCCGCGACCGCGACCGACATACGGCAACGCGCGATATCGAGGTCCACCGGCTGATACAGACCGCTGCCGCCGTGTTCGAGCAGCACGTCCTTGCCCGCCACGCCGAAATCGGCCGCGCCGTATTCGACATAAGTCGGCACGTCGGTCGCGCGCACGATGATCACGCGCAGGTTCGCGTCGGTGGTCGGCAGGATCAGCTTGCGCGACGTTTCCGGGTCTTCGGCCACTTCGATACCGGCCGCCGCGAGCAGCGGCAGCGTTTCCTCGAAGATACGCCCTTTCGACAACGCCAGCGTGAGCGGCGCGCTCACCGCCGGCGACGACGACGTCTGCGGCATCGAACTCATGCCTGGCTCCCGGAGATGCGGCGTACCTTCGCGCCGATCGCGTTGAGCTTGGTTTCCATCCGGTCGTAGCCACGATCCAGGTGATAAATGCGGTCGATCAGCGTTTCGCCTTCGGCACGCAGCGCGGCGATCACGAGACTCGCGGACGCGCGCAGATCGGTGGCCATCACCATCGCGCCGGACAGCTTGTCGACGCCGTTCACGAGCGCGGTGTTGCCGTCGATCGTGATGCTCGCGCCGAGACGGTTCAGTTCCTGCACGTGCATGAAGCGGTTCTCGAAGATCGTTTCGACGACCTGCGAGGTGCCTTCCGCGATCGTATTCAGCGCCATGAACTGCGCTTGCATGTCGGTCGGGAACGCCGGGTATTCGGAGGTGCGGAACGTCACCGCGGCCGGACGCTTGTCCATGCGCACGCGCATCCAGTCGTCGCCCTCTTCGATCGTGACGCCCGCTTCGCGCAGCTTTTCGGTCACGGCTTCGAGAATCAACGGACGCACCTTGCGCAACGTCACATCACCGCCGGCCGCTGCGACCGCGCACAGGAACGTGCCCGCTTCGATGCGGTCCGGAATCACCGTGTGCTTCGCGCCGTGCAGCTTGTCGACGCCCTGGATGACGAGGCGGTCCGTGCCGATGCCTTCGATCTGCGCGCCCATCGCGACCAGCAGATGCGCGAGGTCGCCGACTTCCGGCTCGCGCGCGGCGTTCTCGATGACTGTCTCGCCGTCGGCCAGCACGGCCGCCATCAGCAGGTTTTCGGTGCCGGTCACGGTGATCATGTCGGTCACGATGCGCGCGCCCTTCAGACGCTTCGCGCGCGCTTCGATGAAGCCGTGCTCGATCGTGATCTCGGCGCCCATCGCCTGCAGGCCCTTGATGTGCTGATCCACCGGACGCGCGCCGATCGCGCAGCCGCCTGGCAGCGACACCCGCGCATGACCGAAGCGCGCGACCAGCGGGCCGAGCACGAGGATCGACGCGCGCATGGTCTTGACCATTTCGTACGGCGCGACGACGTTGTCGACCTTCGACGCGTTCAGCGTCACGCGGCCTTCGCCGCTTTCGATGCGCACGCCCATCTGACCGAGCAGCTTGAGCATCGTGCGCACGTCCTGCAGATCGGGCACGTTGTCCAGATGCACCGGCTCCGCGCTGAGCAGACCCGCACACAGGATCGGCAACGCCGCGTTCTTCGCACCCGAGACGACCACTTCACCCGACAGCGGGTAGCCACCTTCAATGACGAGTTTATCCATGCCTGTCAGTTCCTGATTGACCCGGACTTCGGCCGGGGCTGCATTGACCGTGTTCGACGCGCCGCTACCGGCGTCGCGTCCTTCTTGAGTAATTCGCACTAAATTTCCAGATTACGCGTTCTGCCATTCGGCGGGCGTCAGCGTCTTCATGCTGAGCGCGTGGATTTCTTCGCGCATGCGGTCGCCGAGCGCCGCATACACGAGTTGATGACGCTGGATCAAACGCTTGCCTTCGAAGCTCGGCGACACGATAGTCGCGAAGAAGTGCTGGCCGTCGCCTTCGACTTCGAGATGCTGGCAGGCGAGCCCAGCCGCAATGTATTGCTTGACCTGTTCAGGTGTCGGCAGCATGAGAGAAGCTCCTGATCAGTGGCGCAGTTTGTAGCCGGTCGCGAGCATGCGCATCGCGACCACCGCCAGCACCACGAAGAAACCGGCGACGATCGCGAGGCTCGCGAGCGGATTGATATCCGACATCCCGAAGAACCCGTAGCGAAAGCCGTCGATCATGTAGAAAAAAGGATTGAGCCGCGACACTTCGCGCCACACCGGCGGCAGCGTGTGCGTCGAGTAGAACACGCCCGACAGGAACGTGAGCGGCATGATCAGAAAGTTCTGGAACGCGGCGAGCTGGTCGAACTTCTCGGCCCAGATGCCAGCGATCAAGCCGAGCGTGCCGAGAATCCCCGCGCCGAAAATCGCGAACGCAATGATGTAGAGCGGCGCGGTGAAGCTGACCGGCACGAACCAGATCGTCACGATGAACACGCCGAAGCCGACCGCCAATCCGCGCGCGACGGCCGCGAGCACATAGGCCGCGAACATTTCGTAGTGCGACAGCGGCGGCAGCAGCACGAACACGAGATTGCCGGTGATCTTCGATTGAATCAGCGACGACGAACTGTTCGCGAACGCGTTCTGCAACACGCTCATCATCACGAGGCCCGGAATCAGGAAGCTCGTGTATGCGACGCCCGGGTAGACCTCCACGTGATCGCGCAACGCGTGGCCGAAGATGGTCAGATAAAGAAGCGCGGTGATGATCGGCGCGAGCACGGTCTGGAACGACACTTTCCAGAACCGCAGCAATTCCTTGTAAAACAGCGTACTGAATCCACTGTAGCCGCTCATGCAAGCCCCTCGATCACTTCCGGACCGTTCATCACCTGAACGAACACATCTTCGAGGTCGGCCTTGCGGACCTCGATTTCTTCGAATGTACAGCCCGCTGCGCGGCACTGCGCGAGAATCCGCTCGACGTCGTCGTAGCTCGTGAGTCGCAGCAGATGCTGGCGGCCATTGCCGTTGCCCGCGCCGCTTTCCGCTTCGAGCGGGCGCAGTTCGGCAGGCAGCACGCCCTGCGCGAAACGCACGAACAACTGCATGCCGGCAAAGCGCTGCAACAGCGTGCTGGTGCGCTCCAGCGCAACCACCTCGCCACGCCGCAACATCGCGATGCGGTCGCACAGCGACTCGGCTTCTTCCAGATAATGCGTGGTCAGCACGATCGTGTGGCCCTCGCGGTTCAGGCGCGAGATGAATTTCCAAAGCGTTTGACGCAATTCGACGTCGACGCCCGCGGTCGGCTCGTCGAGCACGATCACCGGCGGCCGATGCACCAGCGCCTGCGCGACCAGCACGCGTCGCTTCATGCCGCCCGACAGCGCGCGCATATTGGCGTCGGCTTTGTCGGTGAGGTCGAGATTGGCCATGATTTCGTCGATCCACGCGTCGTTGTTGCGCAGCCCGTAATAGCCGGACTGAATGCGCAAGGTCTCGCGGACGGTGAAGAACGGGTCGAACACGAGTTCTTGCGGCACCACGCCGAGCGCGCGGCGCGCGTCGCGGAAGTCGGTCACGACGTCATGACCGCGCACCGCGATGCTGCCTTCATCGGCGCGCGCGAGACCGGCGAGGATGCTGATGAGCGTTGTCTTGCCCGCGCCGTTCGGACCGAGCAGTCCGAAGAACTCGCCTTCTTCGACCGTGAGGCTGACGCCCTTGAGCGCCTGCAAGTCCTTGTAGCGCTTCTTGACGTTACGAATTTCTATGGCTGACATGACTATGGGCCGCGTGGGTCGCGGCGCCTGAAAGAGCCCTGAGGGAGCCCTGGAGCGGGCTCACAAATGCTGGAAAGAAACGGAATTGGGGCCGGTTAGACGCCCCAAAAAACGTTTGATTATAGGGCAAAAATCAGCAGCCCCGGCTCGACCGGGAGGATTGGGAGTGACGCGGGATTGAGCGTCAATGTCGCGCCGATATAAGGATATCGACGCCGTAGGCTTGCGCGAGACTGGCGAGACCAGCCGGCAGATTGACGATTTCGAACGTGGCGCCCCGCGCCTGGGCGGCACGCTGCCACGCGAGCAGCACGGCCAATGCGGACGAGTCGAATTGCGCGAGCGGCGCGCAGTCCACGCCGGTCGCGCCTGCCGCGATGCGTTGCAAACCCGCCGAGAGCGCGGCCTTCGCGCTCTCGTGGGTCAACGTCGCTGCGCTTTCAAAGCGATTAGCGACGGGGCTCAGCACTTCGCTCACGACTGCTTGCCCGCGGCCAGTTGCTGATTGCGCTGCGTGAGGAACTGGATCAGTCCGTCCACGCCCTTCTGCTGGATCTGCTCGTTGAACTGCTGCTGATACGCCTGGATCAACCATGCGCCGAGCACGTTGATGTCATACACGCGCCAGCCTTGCGGCGTCTTGTAGAGACGGTAGTCGAGTTCGATCGGCGAGCCGTTGTTCATCACGACCGAGCGCACCACCGTGTCGGTGTCGTCCGGATTCATGCGGAACGGCTTGTACTGGATCTGCTGGTCGCGCACTTGCGCAAGCGCGCCCGAGTACGTGCGGATCAGCAGCATCTTGAACTGCTCGACCACCTGGTTCTGCTGTTCGGGCGAAGCGGTGCGCCAGTTGCGGCCCATCGCCAGTTGCGTGGTGCGGCGGAAGTCCGTGTACGGCAGGATCTTCTCGTTGACGAGACGCGTGATGTGCGAGATGTCGCCTTGCTGAATCGACTTGTCGGCGCGGATCGCGTCGATCACCTGCTGGGTGACGGTTTTGATCATGCCGTCCGGCGAATTCGTGTCGACGGTTTGTGCCGATGCACCGACACTAGCGAACGAAAACAATGCGGCGAACAACGGAATCAGGAAAAACTTTTTCATATCGAGCCTAGCCTTAAAAGTAGTGCAAGCGTTTGAGCCGACCTTAACACGCGAGTTCGACGCCAATCCATGCGCAAACTGCGAGAGTCGTATCGATCTGTTACCGCCGCACGTTCAGCGCAATTTGAATGACGGAAAGTTGAAACGCGAAGGCGGGACCAGTTGGCCTGCCGGGATCTGCGTCGTTTCGGGACCGCCGTTCAGATCGAGCGGCGGCGTCTCTCCGTCGCTCGGTGCCGCTTCGGACGCAGCATGCGGCGGTGTCGCGCCGGCCGTACCGGATGCCGGAGCCGTCTTCGCAGCAGCACCCTGCGTGCCAGGCGCCGCGCCGGCCGGCGCGGCAGCCGCTCCGTCGACGTCTTCGTACTGCGGCAGCGGCGCTTCTTCATCGTAGTTCGGCAACGCCGACGGACGGCGCCGGCCGTCCGATAGCAGATACTGGCGGCGTTGCAGATACGCGTTACGCACGAACGAGTATTTGTCGAGCGCCGCGCCTTCCAGCACGTCGCTCGCATTCAGCAGATTCGCGCGCGTGTTGACGACGTTCAGGCCGTACAGCGCCCAGCTCAGACCCGGCGGATCGATGTAGCTCAGCGGGTTCACATAGTAGTTGCCGACCGAGCCGACCGCGTCGCGCACGGTGCTCGGCCCGAACAGCGGCAGCACCAGATACGGCCCCGGCGGCACGCCGTAATGACCGAGCGTCAGACCGAGGTCGTTCTCGTGCTTCGGCAGCTTCGCGAGCGTCGCCACGTCGAACAGGCCGCCCACGCCGAATACCGTGTTGATCACGATCCGCATGATGTCCTGCACGCCGTCGGTGATCTTCAACTGCAGCAGGTTGTTCGCCGCGATGTAGACGTCGCCGATGTTCGAAAAGAAGTTCGTCACACTGTCGCGCACCGGCTGCGGGGTCGCCCACACGTAGCCCTTGGCGACCGGCTTCAGCGCGTACTGGTCGATCTTGTCGTTGACGGTGAAGATGGTACGGTTCAGGCCTTCGAACGGGTCGCCCTTGGTCGGCGTCTGGACCGTGGTGCAGCCGGCCAGCAGCGCCGCCGCCACCACCACTTTGCCCAACTGGAAGGCGTGCGCGCCTCCGAAGCGTGTGGTCTGCATTGTTGTTCTCCTTATTGACCGGCCGCGCTGGCGGCAGGCGAACCCGGTACCGCGGCCGCCGGAGCGGGCGTGGCCGCGGCGGGCTTCGACGCGCCCGAATCGGCGGCCTTGCTATACAGGAACTGGCCGATCAGGTTTTCCAGCACGATCGCCGATTGCGTCATCGAGATCGTGTCGCCGGCCTTGAGCATTTCGCTGTCGCCTCCGGGTTCGAGCCCGATGTACTGTTCGCCGAGCAGACCCGAGGTCAGGATCTTCGCCGAGGTGTCCTTCGGAAACTGATATTGCTTGTCGAGATCGATCACGACGACAGCCTGATACGCATTGCTGTCGAAGCCGATCGAACCGACCCGGCCCACCGTCACGCCCGCGCTCTTCACCGGTGCGCGCGCCTTCAGCCCGCCGATATTGTCGAACTTGAGCTTGACCGGGTAAGTTGCCTGGAAAGACAACGAGCTCATGTTGCCGGCCTTCAGCGCGAGAAACAGCAACGCCACGAAACCCAGCACCACGAACAGGCCGACCCAGAAGTCGAGAGCAGTCTTTTTCATCGTCATCCCAAAGTGAATCCGCCACGCCGCCGACGCTTTCCGCAGCGCGCGTCAGTCAGTGACGCGCCGCCGGCGGCCAACGTGCCGCGCAGTCTTAGCTGAACATCAGTGCGGTCAGCAGAAAATCGAGTCCGAGCACCGCGAGCGACGCGTACACGACCGTCCTGGTGGTCGCGCGCGACACGCCTTCCGGCGTTGGCTTGGCTTCGTAGCCCTGAAACAGCGCGACAAAGGTCACCGCGAGGCCGAACACCACGCTCTTGACGACCCCGGCGCCGACATCGCGCCAGACGTCCACGCCGCCTTGCATCTGCGACCAGAACGCGCCGGGGTCGACGCCGATCAGCAGCACGCCCACCACATAACCGCCCAACACGCCGACCGCGCTGAAAATCGCGGCGAGGATCGGCATCGAGATAATGCCGGCCCACAGCCGCGGCGCGACCACGACCTTGACCGGGTCGACGGCCATCATTTCCATCGCGGTGAGTTGCTCGCCCGCCTTCATCAAACCGATCTCGGCCGTCAGCGACGTGCCGGCGCGGCCGGCGAACAGCAGCGCCGTGACCACCGGCCCGAGTTCGCGCACGAGTGACAACGCGACCAGCAGCCCGAGCGCCTGCTCGGAGCCATAGCGGTTCAGCGTGTAATAGCCCTGCAATCCCAGTACGAAGCCGACGAACAGCCCCGACACGGCAATGATCACCAGCGAATAATTACCCACGAAGTGGATCTGCTTCGTGACAAGACGCGGGCGGCGCAGCAGCGGGAAAAATTCGAGCAGCAGCCGGAGGAAAAAACGCGTGGCGTAGCCGGCCGTGCCCAAGCCGCCGATCACCGAGCGACCGATCGCACTAATCATGGCTGGCCTCCGCCGATGCCGAAGTCCGCCGCCAGCGGCGTCTTGCTCGGGTAGTGGAATTTGAACGGACCATCCGGCGCGCCATCGATGAACTGCCGCACCGTCGGATCGGTCGATGCGCGCAGCTCGGCCGGCGTGCCCTCGGCATGAACTCCGCCGTTGGCGAGGAAGTAGACATAATCGGCGATGGCGAACGATTCCGGCACGTCGTGCGTGACCAGGATCGAGGTCGCGCCCAGCGCCTGATTCAGCGCGCGAATCAGGTTCGCGGTGATGCCGAGCGAGATCGGGTCGAGACCCGCGAATGGCTCGTCGTACATCATTAGTTCGGGGTCGAGCGCGATCGCGCGCGCGAGCGCCACGCGCCGCGCCATGCCGCCCGAAATCTCCGACGGCATCAGGTCGCGCGCGCCGCGCAAGCCAACCGCGTTGAGCTTCATCAACACGAGGTCGCGCAGCAGTTCGTCCGGAAGATCGGTGTGCTCGCGCAGCGCGAAGGCGACGTTGTCAAACACCGACATGTCGGTGAACAGCGCCCCGAACTGGAACAGCATGCCCATTTTGCGGCGCAGCGCGTACAGGCCGTCACGCGTCTGCTGGCCGACGTCCTGGCCATGAAAAAGGATCTGGCCGCGTTGCGCACGCACGAGGCCGCCGATCAGCCGCAGCACCGTGGTCTTGCCGCAACCCGAGCCGCCCATGACCGCGACGACCTGACCGCGCTTGAAGCGCAGATTCAGGTTCGACAGGACGAGCCGGTCGCCGTAACCGAAGTCGACGTCGCGCAGCTCGAGTAAGGTCTCGGGGGAGGAAGACACGAAACTGACAGTCCTTTTACACGGAAGGCCGAATTATAGGGCCATCATGCAAAAGCTGCCGTGAGGTGCCCTGTCCGTTGACGAAGTCTGACGATTATTGCGTAAACGCTTGTTGCAGCGCAGAAACGGCGGCCGCCGGATCGGAAGCTTCCGTCACCGCGCGCACCACGGCCGCACAGCCGACGCCCGTCGCCAGCACATCGGGCAGCACCTGCAGATCGATCCCGCCGATCGCGACCAGTGGCACGACACCGTCGAGCAAGCGCACGTAGCGCGCCAGCCGCTTCAGGCCCTGCGGCGCGGTCGGCATGACCTTGGTCGTAGTCGGAAACACCGCGCCTAATGCAATGTAGCTCGGCCGAAAATGCAGCGCCTTCAGAATCTCGTAGAAACCGTGCGTGGACAGACCCAGCCGGACACCTGCCGCCGCCAGCGCGGACAGATCGGCGGTATACACGTCCTCCTGACCGAGGTGGACGCCGTACGCACCCGCCTCGAGCGCGGCCTGCCAGTGGTCGTTGATGAACACCTGGGCGTCGTGCGCGCGCCCGGCCGCCACGCAGCGGGCGATTTCGCGCTTCAGTTCGTCAGCGGGCTCCGCCGATTTGCGACGCAACTGCACCGTCTTCACGCCGAAGCCCACTACCCGCTCGACCCACTCGGCGGTCGGCAGCACCGGGTACAGGCCGAGCCGGTCCGGGCAGCGCGCGAACGCTTGCGCCGGCGCGCCCGGCAAACCGGCGAGGCGTGGGAAGCGCGCGAGATCGGTCGGGAAGGCGTCGTCCGCGCGGGTTTCGTCGCCGTCGCGCCACGCGAGCGCAAGCACCAGCGCATCGTGCGGATCGAAACCGCAGTCGAGAAACGCGGCCAGCGCGGGAATCCAGTCTTCCGGCAGGTGGCCTTCGAGGCGGTACTTTTCACCGCCCAGATGCAGCGTGGCCTTGTCCTCTGCCGCCTCGATCACGCCGGCGCCCTGCACCTGCCAGCGCGCCACCTGCTCGCCATGCTGCTGCGCGTCCGCGATCACGATCAGATCGCCGCCGTTCGGCTCGTCCGGCGCGGTGAGGCAGATGCGCCACGGCGCATGCGTCGGCGGCCAGTCGCCGAGGCGCGCGCGAATGCGCTCGGTGGTCTCGGTGAGTTCGTCGGCGGGTGGCCAGAACAGGTCGCGATCCTTCAATGCCAGTGTCTGCGTCATGCGGCGCTCCCGTCTTGATGCCAGAACGGCATGCCGACCACCGGCGTGCTCGCGTGCGCGCTTTCGCGCTCGGCCATCGGCCCCGCCAGAAAAGCCTGGCGGCCCGCTTCGGCACCCAGCGCGAACGCGCGCGCCATCGCATCGGGGTGGGTCGCCTGCGACACCGCGGTGTTCAGCAGCACGCCGTCGAAGCCCCACTCCATCACCTGCGCTGCATGCGACGGCACGCCGAGCCCGGCGTCGACGATCAGCGGCACGTCCGGCAGCCGCTCGCGCAACACGCGCAGCCCGTATGGATTGATCACGCCCTTACCGGTGCCGATCGGCGCGCCCCACGGCATCAGCGCTTCACAACCGGCGTCCAGCAGACGGCGGCCGATCACCAGGTCTTCGGTGCAATACGGCAGCACCTTGAAGCCGTCCTTGATCAACTGCGCGGCCGCTTCGATCAGGCCGATCGGGTCGGGCTGCAACGTGTAGTCGTCGCCGATCAGTTCGAGCTTGATCCAGTCGGTTTCGAAGATTTCGCGCGCCATGTGCGCGGTGGTCACCGCTTCGCCGACCGTCAGGCAACCCGCCGTGTTCGGCAGGAGCGGCACGCCGTGACGCTTGAGCAGGTCGAAGAAGCCGGCTTCAGCGCCGCCCTCGTTCATCTGCCGGCGCAGCGCGACGGTCACCATGCCGGGGCGCGCCGCGTCGATCGAATCGGACAGCGACTGCAGCGACGGATAGCGCGAGGTGCCGAGCAGCACTCGGCTCGCGAAGGTCTGGCCGTACAGCGTGAGCGCGTCGGCGGTCGGGGGGGAAGTCATTTGCATCATCTGGTCTCCGGCAAAGCGTGGCGGGGCGATGTTCAACCGCCGGCCACGGGTTGCACGACGTCGAGCCGGTCGCCCGGTTGCAGCGCGCGCGCCGTGTGCTGGGTGCGCGCGACGAAATCGCCGTTCAGCGCGACCGCGAACGGCGGGCGCGCGCCGTACGCGGCGAGCGCATCGGCGACGGTCGCGCCTTCGGGCAGCGACAACGGCTTCTGATTGATATGAATGTCCATGGTGTTCGAATACGGTTCAATCGATGGCGAAAGCGGTGTGGCGAGCGGCAATGAAGCGCGCAATGCTCATGCCGGCTCCCGCGTGCAATCCAGTTGGAAAAGCTCGCTCCAGCGCGCGTCGTGGCGCCAGTCGGCGAACGCGTCGGCGTCGGCAACGCGGCCGTCGAGCAGCGCCGACGCGAAGCGTGCGGCTTCGTCGGCGACTTCGGGCACGATCATGTAGCCGTGCCGGTACAGGCCGTTCACGCGCAGCGTCCGTGCGCCGTCCCACAGCAAGGCGGGCCGATGATCCGGCAGGGTCGGGCGGCACTGCGAATTCAGTTCGAGGATGCGCGCCTCGCCGAAGCCCGGATGCACGGAAAACGCCGCGCTCAGCAGTTCGAGTGCCGAACGCACGCTGACGGGAGACATGTCCTCGCCTTCGACTTCGGTGGCGCCGATCACGTAGAGGTCGTTCTGCTTCGGCGCGATATACAGCGGATAGCGGGGATGCAGCAGACGCACCGGGCGCGTCAGGTTGATTCCCGGCGCGTGCACGCGCGCGACTTCGCCGCGAATGCCGCGCAGCGTGGGCAGCACGGCCTTCGCGCCGAGCCCCCGGCAGTCGATCGTGATGCGCGCGGGCGGCAGCGAGCGTTCGTCGACGGGCGTGTTCCAGTGAATTTCGACGCCGCGTTGCGCAAGGCCCGCGGCCAGCGCGGCCAGCACCTGGCGGTTGTCCAGCTGGCCTTCGCGCGGCAACAGCCAACCCTGGTTGAAGCGGCCCGCCAACGCGGGCTCGGCGGCGCCGACCTGCGCGCCCGCGAGCGTCACGAAACCGCCGTCGAGCAGGTCTGCGGGCGCGTTCGAGCGCACGCGGCGCTCGAACAGCGGCGCTTCGGTACGGTCCGCGTGATGCCAGACAACCAGCGTGCCATTGCGCTGGAAGAACACCGGCTCGGGCAATTCGGCCAGCACTTGCGGCCAGGTATCGAGCGAACTCGCGCCTAGGCGCGTGATCAGCAGTTCGGCGCTCGCGGCTTCGGCAAGCGGCGCGAGCATCGCCGCGGCGACCCACGCGGCGGCCTGCGAGCCGGCGGCGTCACCGCGCTCATACAGCGCCACGCGATGCCCTTGCCCCGCCAGACGCCACGCGACCAGCCGGCCGCAAAGACCGCCGCCGAGGACGGCGAAATCGGGTTGTGCGGGACGGTTCATTGCAGGCACCCCCGCGCGCGCTCCGCGAGTTCCGTTTCACAGCGGCAAGCGGCAAGGCTAAAGCACGGCGCGCCGACGGCGACGTGGCGAAGAGCAAAACACATATCTGAAGAATTGGCGGTCATCGAGTCCTTTCCGTACGGCACAAAAAAACGCACGTACCCAGGACGAAACCGGCGGGTGAAGCCGGCCGGGCACTGCGCGCGTACCCATGTACGGACGCCGCCCGGCGGGGAATGGAAGACTGGATGCTTCCGGAAACTTCCCGCGCCGGTATTACCCGGATCGGGTGCAAAGGGTCTCTCTCAGCCTCGCCGCCGCAGCCTGAAAATCAAGCCGCCTGTGGGCGAAGCACCCCTGTTTCGTCGCAGGTCATTAGACCATAAAAGGCTGGACGCCCGCAAACCAGCGCCGTGCGCGCCCAGCCAAAGTTTGATCCGGCACCCTGTTTTTTGCGTCGATGCGAGCGGACTCCGCGCTCTGGCACAATGCCGGAACCGGATGCAGCGAGCACGCTCGGCGCGACGCGCGACGGGCGGCCTCGGGGCGAGGACCGGCGGCGAAAATTAATTTTCGCTTAAGGGCCTGCCGCCAGAATCGGGCGCTCGCCCGGACGCGCGTTCGCCGAACACGGCGTCCGGGCAGGTATCGCACCACCGTCGCAGAGCGGCCCGAAGCTTGGGCCGGTCCGCGGCGGCATAGCCCGACATGGGCCGGCCGGAACCGGGCCGGCGCTTCGGATCAGCACTTCGGGCCTGCACTTCTTCAGGACGCTCATGACACCCAATACTTCTGCCAGCCCCGCGCTGCCGCCCGACGAAAAAGTCTCCGCCTGGAGCCTGATCAAACCTTACTGGGTTTCCGAAGAACGCAAGATGGCGTGGGGTCTGCTCATTGCGATCATCGTGATGAACCTGCTCGTCGTGTGGATCAACGTGCGCCTGAATCGTTGGAGCGCCGACTTCTACAACGCGCTGCAAACCAAGAATGTGCGCGATTTCCCGCATCTGCTGATGGTGTTCTCGGGACTCGCGTTCGGCTTCATCATCCTCGCGGTGTACGGACGTTATCTGCGCCAGATGCTCGGCTTCCGCTGGCGCCAGTGGTTGACCACGCGCTACCTGAACGAGTGGCTGAAAGACAGCGCCTTCTACCGGATCGAACGCGACCGGCTCGCCGACAACCCCGACCAGCGGATCAGCGACGACCTGCAGTCGTTCGCCACCACCACGCTGTCGCTGACGCTCGACCTGCTGTCCACCGTCGTCACGCTGGTGTCGTTCATCACTATCCTGTGGTCACTAGCCGGCGCGCTGACCATCTCGCTCGGCGGCATGCCGCTGCAAATTCCCGGCTACATGGTGTGGGCCGCGGCACTGTACGCGGTGGTCGGTTCGCTGATCATCCAGAAGGTCGGCCATCCGCTCGTGTCGATCAACTACCAGGCGCAGAAAGTCGAGGCGGATTTCCGTTTCGGCCTGATTCGCCTGCGTGAGAACGCCGAGCAGATCGCGTTCTACAACGGCATGGACACTGAGAAATCGAACGCGCACTCGCTGTTCGGCCGCATCCGCGACAACTGGTGGCAGGTGATGAAGTACACCAAGCGGCTCACCTTCGTGCTGAGCTTCTACGGCCAGATCGCGATCATCTTTCCACTGGTGGTCGCCGCGCCCCGCTACTTCGCGGGCGCCTTCACCTTCGGCGTGCTGATGCAGATTTCAAGCGCGTTCGGCACCGTCAGCGATTCGTTCTCGTGGTTCATCAACAGTTATGCGAGCCTCGTCGAATGGCGCGCCACCGTGAACCGGCTGCGCGAATTCAAACGCGTCGTGCACGCGCCGCGTCTGAAGGAATCGGTCTCGCCGGCCACCGAGCATGGCGGCATCAACCTGCATTTCGTTGACGCCGATCAGCTTTCCACCGACGGCCTCACACTCGCGCTGCCGAACGGCAACCCGCTGTCGCGCATCCGCGATATCGCGATTCAACCGGGTTCGCGCTGGCTGGTGCGCGGTCCGTCCGGTTCGGGCAAGAGCACGCTGATGCGCGCGCTCGCCGGACTGTGGCCGTTCGGCGACGGCTCGATCGACGCGCCGGTCAACGCGCGCATGATGTTCATCCCGCAGGTCAGCTACATGCCGATCGGCACGCTGAAGGCGGCGCTCGCCTATCCGTCCTCGGCGAACGCCTACACCGACGACGAATGCCGCGAAGCGCTCATCACCTGTCACCTGTCGGAGTACGCCGACCGCCTGCAGGAATCGGGGCACTGGACGCGCATTCTGTCGCCGGGCGAACAGCAACGCCTCGCCGGCGCACGCGTGCTGCTGCACAAGCCCGACTACCTGTTCCTCGACGAAGCGACCAGCGCGCTCGACGCGGAAAACGAAGCGCGTCTGTATCGCCTGTTCACCGAGAAGCTGCCGAAGGCGGCGATCGTCAGCGTCGCGCATCGCGAATCCCTCGCTGCGTTCCACGACGAAACGCTCGACGTCGAGCGTGCGGGCGAAGCGGTCGCGGCGTGAGCATCGTGAGCGATAAATTCGATATGAGCCGTCACGTAAGCGGCGCCGGTCCCGAGCGCGTCGTGCTGATCACCGGCGCGGGCTCCGGCATCGGCGCGGCGCTCGCCCGGCGCCTCGCCGCGCCGCGCGTCGCGCTGATGTTGCATGCACGTGGCGCCGATAGCGCGGCCCGTGACCGTCTCGCCGAAGTCGCCGCCGAGTGCAGCGCCAGCGGCGCAAGTTGCGCGACGGTGTTCGGCGATCTTGCCGAACGCGGCGCCGCGGATCACGTGGTCCACGCAACGCTCGCGCACTTCGGTGCGCTCGATCAACTGGTCGCGAACGCGGGCCACGCGCAACGTCAGACCCTCAACGCGCTCCACCCCGACACCTTCAGCGCCGCCTTCGCCGCGATGCCGGCCGCGTTCGCTGCCCTCGTCAAACGCGCAACCGCAGCATTGGAAACGTCGAAGCGCGGCCGCGTGATCGCGCTGAGCTCGTTCGTGGCGCACCGCTACCGCGCGGACGCGCCGTTTGCCGCGACGGCGGCGGCGAAAGCGGCGCTCGAATCGCTGGCCAAAACCGCCGCCGCCGAACTCGCGCGGCACGGCGTGACCGTCAATTGCGTCGCGCCCGGCTACACCCGCAAAGATCGCGGCCCCAGCGCCGAGAATGCGTCGGTGTGGACGCGCGCCGCCGAAGCGACGCCGCTCGGCCACGTCGCCGAGCCCGCTGATGTCGCTGCGCTGATCGCGTTTCTGCTGTCCGACGAAGCGCGTCATATCACCGGGCAGGTGATTCATATCGATGGCGGACTCACGCTGGGCTGAGCGGCATCACGCGACGGCGCCTCCGCTCCGCAACACGACGCAACATCCTGAAACACGCGAGAAGAGTTCGAAAGCATTTGCGAAGCGGGCAAGCTGTTCCTCGCTTTGAAAATGCTTCCCGGCAGCGACGATAGTCGTGCGGGCCAACCCGTCCTGGCCCCAACGTCATTCACTGCTAACGGACTCTCCGCCTATGTCATTCGCTCGCCGCTCCCATCCTTTGCCCCAACGCGTCGCGCTCGCTTTCGGCGCAGCCTTGCTGCTCGCGAGCACCGCGCACGCAGCGCAAGCCACTCAACCGAACGAGCCGGCAGACGTTTGCCCCGCGCTCCAACACATCGTCGACGCCGCCGATTTCCGGCAGTTGCACAGTCAGCCCGCCGCGCAACTGCCGGGCGTGTCGAACGCCGACGACTGCCGCGCCAGCACGCACGCGTACGATTGCCACTGGCGCGCGCACTGGCAAGCCGACGGCGTGATCAACGATCCGCTCGAAGAATTCGGCGCCGACATCGCCGCGTGTTTCCCGAACCTCGTGCACGACGTCAACACACCGACGCGTCAGCATTTCATCGTGACGACCGCCGAGCGGCGCGTCAGCGTCACGGCGAGCGTGCAAGGGCAGAACGAATTGCGCCTGCGCGTCACGCGCTGAGCGTGCGTCC
The DNA here is from genome assembly GCF_000739735.1 of Paraburkholderia ginsengisoli NBRC 100965. Taxonomy (GTDB): domain Bacteria; phylum Pseudomonadota; class Gammaproteobacteria; order Burkholderiales; family Burkholderiaceae; genus Paraburkholderia; species Paraburkholderia ginsengisoli. Next base: position 87,695 of record NZ_BBJF01000023.1, read on the forward strand.
GCGCGCCGTTCTTCGTGGCGAGCCGTCGCCGCCTTCCCCGAACGCCACCAGGCATCGCCTCATGACCTTCACGCCGAGCCTATGCGCCGACGCTTTCATGCAAGCATCCCGAGCCGCGTGGGTCAGGTTGTGGCGGCCGTGCGCGTGGCTGACCGTCGCCGCGCCGCTCGCATTCGGGCTGAACGGCTGCGCGTGGACGCTGATCTCGGCGGCCGACGCCACCGGCTCCGTGATCCAGGCGGGCTACGCGATCGCGGCGAACTATTCATCGCCGACCTTCGTCAACGGCAGGCCCGCCGACCTGCATCACGTCTGCATCGAAGTGAATCAGACGGTGTCGGTTGGCGATTTCGTGCCGGCGCTGCAACTCGCGCTCGACCGTCGAGGCATTCGTTCGGACGTCTATAATCCGGGCACCTCGCCGGCGGGCTGCGAGGCGCGGCTCGTCTACAACGCGGCAATCGACTACGGCCGCCGCTCGTTCAGCGACGAGTCGATCCAGTACCTGTCGATCATCGATCTGACGCTGATCCACGACGGCCGCATTCTCGTCACGGCTCGCTATCAAACCGGCGGCCTCAACACCGACCGCTTCTCTTCCGCGTCGACCAAGCTCAGCGGTTTGATCGACCGGATGGTGGTCGATCAAACCGATTTCGCGCGCCAGCCGCTGCAAACCATTCAAACGTCGCAGGCAAATTGAGCGCGGCCTCCTTGCTTTGTCTTACCCGAGAAAGGATTCGAAAGTGTCGCGCGCTTTGCTCCGCACGCGCGTATCACTAAGATGACCTGAATGAACCAAACCATTCTTGTCGTCGACGACGACCCCGTCGTCCGAGAGCTCGTCAGCGAATATCTTCAGGGACGCGGCTTCAAGGTCGTCACGCTCGAACACGGCATGGCGCTGCAGCGTAAATTGCAGGAAGAGCGTCCCGCGCTGATCGTGCTCGACATCATGATGCCGGAACTCGACGGCATCAGCGCACTGCGCGCATTGCGCGTCGCCGGCGACGATATTCCCGTGATCCTGCTGACCGCGCGTGCCGATCCGATCGACCGTGTGATCGGTCTCGAACTCGGCGCCGACGATTATCTCGGCAAGCCGTTCGAACCCGGCGAACTGGTCGCGCGAATTCGCACCGTGCTGCGCCGGCGCGGCGCGATTGCGCCGAGCGCGCCGGAACAGCGTGCGCCATATCATTTCGGGCGTTTCGAAGTGAATTTCCCGGCGCGCGAATTGCGTCGCGACGGCGAGCGCATCACGCTGCGTTCAAGCGAATTCGCAATGCTGAAGGTGTTTGTCACACACGCGATGACCGTGCTCACGCGCGCGCAACTGCTGGAGAAACTGCACGGCAATAGCGAGGCGCATCGCAATCGCAGTCTGGACGTGTCGATCTGGCGGTTGCGCCGGTTGATCGAAGTGGACCCGTCGGAGCCACGCTATGTGCAGACCGTGTGGGGACGCGGCTATGTGTTCGTGCCGGACGGCGAGATTGGCGCGGCGGAACGCAGCGCGGCGCTTGCCTGACGCGGCGCGCGGCGTGCCGCTCGGAGCGCGCGGCCTCGCCTCACCATCACGCACACAGCGTCAGAAAGTCAGCACGCTCAGGAACATTCTCTGCAACCAGCCCATCGTAGTGGCGTCGGACACCATGCCCACGCCGGCCTGCTCGATGCGCGCGTTCGCGACCTTGCTCGACGCCACGTAGTTGCCTGCTTCGATGTCCTTCGGATTGACGATGCCCGACAACCGCAGACGGTCGCGGTTGCCGCCCATCGCGATCACTTTCTCGCCCGATACCACCAGGTTGCCCGTCGGCATCGTGCCGATCACGGTGACGGCCAACGTGCCGGTCATGCCGCTGACGTCGGTGAGGCTGCCCTGCCCTTTGTTGTCGGTGCTCGCCGAGCCGATGTTGAAAAGCCTCGCGAGACGCGCGGCGGCGTTGGTGGAGTGATCGGCGGCATCGGCGGTGATGCTGCTCGCGCGGCTCGCCGCGGCGGTCGAGCTGTTGTTGCCGCTATACGATTCCGCGAGACGGATCGTCAGCACATCGCCGATATGTTGAGCGCGCGGCGTCTCGTACAACAATAACGGCGTGCCCGCCTGGTAGATCGCGCCTTGCGTGTTGACGTTCAGCGGCGCCGACGCGAGCGGCGGCGCCATCGGCGTCTCGACGATCGAGTTCTGCTGATGGCTCGCGCAAGCAGCGAGACAAGCCGCGACGCTTAATGCGACCGTGAAACGTAGCGCGGTCATGCGTGCTCCCTGAAGCGGATCGGCCGGACAGGCCGGGTTATAAATGGGCTTGGCGCACGTGGGATAAACGCGCACGACAAGAGCCACAAGCGACATCACGCCAGGCACCAAGGCGACTCATCACCCCGCCTCGGCGCCGCTTGCCTGCCATTGCCGCACGACCGATTTCACCCACGCGTCCGAACCCTTCAGCAGATACGTGAGCGTGCCGTTGCGACTGCCGGGCAAAAAGCACAACGTGATCGAGCTGACCGCGTTTTCCCACACATACATCGGCAACGCGCTCGACGACGCCACGCTGTGCGTCGCGAGACGCGGCGGCCCGTAGCGATCCGCGAGCGCTTCACGCAAGTCCTCGGCGGTGAGTTCGTCGATCACGAACGAAATCTCGTACAGGCGCAGCGCGCTTTGCGCATCGGTGCGTGCGAAGCGCAGCACGTGCTCGAGCGCCGGCGCGCCGTCGACCACCGCTTGCGACATCGCCCAACGATCATCCACGCGATGCGCCCAACGGCACGCGACCGTCAGGCTCTCGCGCGACTTCAGCCGCATGCCGAGCGTGCCCGCCTGCACATCGGTCTCGCAGACCGGCACGCTGCCGAGCGGCGTCGCGCGCACGGTCGAGCTCGCGCGGAATTCGTCGAGCGTGATGCCGAGCGCGACGCCGCGAAAAGCAAACGGCGCGTCCTGCGAGCGCCGCCGTGCGTCGGCGGACGCGTTGTTCGACGCGCCGCCGGACGCCTTCGCTTCGCGCGCGGCGGGCTGTGCGTGAGCGGTCAGCGAAACGACGCCGCCCAGCAGCGTCAATGCGCAGACAATCCGTGTGAGAGTCATGGTTCAGTCGATCGCGGAGGCACACATATCGAACGGCGTGGCCGCGGCATGGCCGACGACCGGGATGATTTTCAGCGTGGCCGAAGTCAGCCGGCACGGCAGCGCGGCGGCGGCACAGCCGCCGAGCGGCAGCAGCGCCGCGCCGAACCCGAGGCACGCGGCGACACGCAGGGAGCGGTTGAGAATTCTCGGAATCGACACACGGGCCTCGTGGGATCAGGCTGTCGTATTGACGTTATGTCCGACGAGCCCCGTGGGCGGCGACGGCTGCGTGCGAACCGCGCTCTCCTGCGGCTGCGCACTCGCGGCCGGGCCGTTGGCGGTCGCGGGTTTGGCCGTCGCCGGCGTGGACGCCGGTGACGGAAAGTGGGTCGAACTGAGGTTGCTGGGAATGGTCATGATGAGCCTCGCGTGGCACGGGTTTCGATTTCACGCCGCGGCCGCGATCCAGCGCATCGAGGCTGTCTGCGGCACGCGACGCAACGTACTTCACGGCGAATCATCGCGCCGCATTGGCGGCGGCGATGCGCGAAGCAAAGCGCGCTTTCCGGCGCTGCTTACGAGGCGTTCCGAGTGGTTGCCATTGGTTCCAACGGCTTCGACGGCTGCGAATGCGGACCGTCATTTTTGACCGGACGGAGAGCGGCGATACGGCACGAATTCCGCGAAACTGCGCGCGCCGGCATGCTGCGAGCCGCATTGAAATATGCCGTCAGCCTTGCGTGGCGGGCCTCACGCGCTAGTCGACCGGGGCCACGCGGCGCATCGTAAGCATTGGTAAGAAAACAGCGGGGCGCGCGTCGCGTGCGCCAGTCTAGAATTTCGCCATGAATCCACAGGTCCTTATCGTCGACGACGATCCGGTCGTACGCGATCTGCTATGCAAGTTTCTGCAATCGAACGGCTTCGACGCGTCCGTGCTGCACGACGGCACCCATCTCCAGCGGCGGCTCGAACGTGAGCGGCCGTCGGTCGTCGTACTCGACATCATGATGCCGAACACCGACGGCCTGCGTGCGCTCACCGCGCTGCGCGCCGCCGGCGACGACATTCCGGTGATCTTCGTGACCGCGCGCGGCACCGTGGCCGACCGCATCGTCGGGCTGTCGCTCGGCGCGGACGACTACCTCACCAAGCCGTTCGATCCGCGCGAATTGCTCGCGCGCATCCAGACCGTGCTGCGCCGTCGCGGGCCGTCCACGACGAGTGCTCCGGAAGCCCGCAAGCGCTATCGTTTCGGCCCGTTCGAACTCGACTTCGCGACCCGTTCGTTATCGCGCGACGATTCGAAGCTGCCGTTGCGCGACAGTGAATTCGCGCTCCTGAAGATTTTCGTCAACAACCCGTACAAGGTGTTGTCGCGCGTGCTGATTCACGACCTCGTGCATCGTGACGACCTCGCGTTCCGCGACCGCAGTCTAGACGTGCCGATCTGGCGCCTGCGCCGCGTGATCGAGGACGACCCGTCCAATCCCTGCTACGTGCAGACGGTGCGCGGCAAAGGCTACGTGTTCGTGCCCGACGCCGACGGCACACCCTTCGCCGACGAGGCCACACCAGGCGCATGAAAAATCCGCTGAACACGCTGTTCGGCAGAATGGCGTTGCTGTCGGCGGCGGTGTTGTTCGCGATTCAGGCCGGCTGGTTCGTGCTGGTGGTGATGCAGCCGCCGCGCCATGAAGTCGACGGCTTTGCACGCGGCATTCTGCTGGTGCTGCAAGCGATCAACGGCGAGCCGCTCAAGGGCGCCGCGCTCGCGCCCGCGTTGCGCGTGCATCTGGTCCCCACCTGGAACATGCCGGCCAGCGTGCATCTGCGCACGCCGACCACTCATCCGCTCGTTGAACTGACCCGGCATCTGCGAGAGAACCTGCCGCCCGGCACGCAGATCGCCGTCGACGACGTGCATCCGCCGCAACTCTGGGTGCTGTTCCCGGGCAAGTCGAACTGGGTCGTCGTGCCGGTCGACGTGCCGCCGCGCCCGCGCTTTCTGATCGAAGGCGCGTCGATGCTGCTCGCCGCGCTGATACTTTCGCTGTTCGCCGTGTGGCAGATGCAGCGGCCGCTGTCGCGTGTTGCCGACGCCGCGCGCGCATTCGGCTCGGGCGGGCGGCCCGAGCCGGTGACCGTGCAAGGTCCGCGCGAACTGCGCGATCTGATCGGCTCGTTTAACGACATGATGCGGCGTCTGAACGAAGCCGGCGACGACCAGGCGGTGATGCTGGCCGGCGTCGCACACGACCTGAAAGCGCCGCTCACGCGGCTGAAGTTGCGCGCGAGCGTGCTGGTGGCGGAGAGCGAGCGCGCCGGTCTGATCCGCGACGTCGATTCGCTGACCAACATCGTCCAGCAGTTTCTCGAATTCGCCGGTCAATCCGCCGACGCCGGTCCGCCGATCGAAGTCGAAGAGTTTCTGCGCGAGCAGTTCTCGTCCGGCGACGCTATCGGCGAGACGTCGGGCGACAGCGCGGAAGCGCCGCTGTTCAGGCTCGATCTGCAGGCAGGCCCATCGTTCACGTTGCCGCGCACGCTGCTCGACCGGCTCGTGACGAACCTCGTCGACAACGCGCTCGAACACGGCACGCCGCCAGTCGACATCGCCACCGCGCGTGACGATCGCCACTGGGTGATCAGCGTGCGGGACCACGGTCCCGGCATTCCCGACGAGCGCATCGCCGCCGCGATGAAACCATTCGTGCGACTCGACGCGGCGCGTGGCGGCGAAGGCCATTGCGGACTTGGCCTCGCGATCGTCGCGCGGCTCGCGCATGATCGCGGCGGACGTTGTCATGTGCGCAATCACGCGCAAGGCGGGCTGGACGTGCGGATCGAATTGCCGGTTGCGGCGGCTCCGGCGTAATCGGAAAGCGCCGAGGAGCGGATCGGCGTACGGGGCGCTTACGTGCCCTTACCGGATGGACCTTCGCGATAATCGCGGCCGTATAGTCATCGACTGCAACCTCGATGCCGCCCTTCTCTGTCCGCCCGCCTACCTGGGGCGGACTTTTTTTTGCCCGCGACGCTCGCGCGGTTCAGCTCACGAGCCGGGCGCGCAACGTGTCGATCGTGGTTTGCGACATGCCGAGGCCGCGCGTCAGATAGTTCGCCATCGTGCCGTAGCTCGACTGCACCTGATCGAAGCCGGCTTGCAGATAACTCTCCTGAACTTCCAGCAACGGCAACTGGATCGCGGCGACGGCCTCGCCGTCCTGCGCGCGCAGCGTGTCGGCCTGCGCATTGATCGACGTCGCCAGATAGATGTTGCTGAGCAGATAGTCCTGCATGATCACGTCGAGCGGCACGTTGGAGATGCTCAGCAGCAGCGCCGCGACCCAGCCCGCGCGATCCTTACCCGCGTTCGAATGAAACAGTTGCGCGCCGGCGCCGTCGGCCAGATGCGTCAGCAGCGTGCCGTATGCCGCGCGTTGCGCGGCGCCGGTCACATAGCCGCGCGCTTGTGCTTCCATGAATGCGGCGGCGGCCGCCGCCGTGTCCAGCGGGGGCACCACGAAGTCGCTGCTGCCGAGCACGTTGAACGTCTGCGCCGTCGCGCCGGCCGGCAGCACATCGTCGTCCCGCGCGACTTCGCCGGGCGTGCGCAGATCGTAGACCGATGCGATGCCGAGTTTGTCGATCGACGCTTCGTCGGCGCTGCTCAGTGTCAGCACATTCGCGCGATAGAACGCACCGCGCCGCATCCGCTTGCCGTCGACGGTCATGTAGCCCGCGCCGACACCCGCCAGATCGCGAAAGTTGCTGACCGACGCAAGACGCGGCGTTTCCGGCAACTCGGCGTCGAGATTGCCGCCGCCGCACGCCGACAGCAGCGCGCCGCCGAAACCGGAGGCCAGCACCACATTCGCGGAGCCCTTCAGGAAGCCCCTGCGCGACAGCGATACCGAGTCGCGCATGCCGTACTGGGCCCTCACGATCGAACTCGCGAAGCGGCGGGACGGCGAGCGGTTTTTCGCGGTTGCGGGCATTAGGCGTGGGTGACGCGGACGTGAGGAGGGGGTTCGCAGCATCGACGCTGCGCGCGCAGTTTAACGGTGGTCAATATCTTTTGCGTTACACGGTAGTAGTTGGTAAGGGAAGGCGAGGTGCGGGTTGGGCCACTGGCGGCGGCATGATCGGCCAGCCTGCAAGACGTTGCGCTGCGTGCGGAGCCGTTTCCAGTGGCCTGCTTTCTTATCGGCGATTAGCGACGGTTAGCGACGCTTATCCGCGATTACCGAGCCCGCCATTTTTGACCACAACTGGCCGCACGACGCCTCATCCCCGTAGAATACAAACACCCTTCTATCAAGCCGCCGCCGGCAGAAAGACCTGGAGACCACAACAAAACATGCCTTCTCTCCAATGGTTCACCGAGCTGACCACGCGCGAACGTCGCACGCTTTACGCCGGTTTCGGCGGCTATGCGGTCGATGCCTTCGACTTCATGATTTACTCGTTCCTCATCCCGACGCTGATCGCGACATGGGGGATGACCAAAAGCGAAGCTGGCATGATCGCCACCAGTTCGCTGATCTCGTCGGCCATCGGCGGCTGGCTCGCAGGCATTCTCGCCGACCGCTATGGGCGCATCCGCGTGCTGCAATGGACCATCGCCACCTTCGCGATCTTCACCTTCCTCTCCGGCTTCACCAATTCGTTCTGGCAACTGCTCACGACGCGCACGCTGCAGGGCATCGGCTTCGGCGGTGAGTGGTCGGTGGTGACGATCATGATGGCCGAGACGATCCGCTCGCCGCAGCATCGCGCCAAAGCGGTCGGCACCGTGCAAAGCAGCTGGTCGTTCGGCTGGGCCGCGGCGGCGATCGTCTACTGGGCAGCCTTCGCCCTGCTGCCGGAACAGTACGCCTGGCGCGCGTGCTTCTGGATCGGCCTGCTGCCCGCGGCGTGGATCATCTACATCCGCCGCAATGTGAGCGACCCGGAGATTTACCTGGAGACGCGCCGCGCCCGCGAAAGCGGTTTCGACACCTCGCATTTCATGCAGATCTTCTCGGCCGCGCATGTGAAGACCACGCTGCTCGGCAGCGTGTTGTGCACCGGCATGCTCGGCGGCTATTACGCGATCACCACGTGGCTGCCGACTTATCTGAAGACCGTGCGCCATCTGTCGGTGTTCAACACCAGCGGCTATCTGATCGTGCTGATCGTCGGTTCGTTCACCGGCTATATCGTCGGAGCCATCCTGTGCGACCGGATAGGCCGGCGTCCGTCGTTCGTGCTGTTCGCGATCGGCTCGTTCGTGCTCGGCATGGTCTACACGATGCTGCCGATCACCGACCTGATGATGCTCGCGCTCGGCTTTCCGCTCGGCATCGTCGTGCAAGGGATTTTCGCTGGCGTGGGCGCGTATCTGTCGGAGCTTTATCCGAACGAAATACGCGGTTCGGGCCAGGGCTTCTGCTACAACCTTGGGCGCGGACTCGGCTCGTTCTTTCCGATCCTCGTCGGTACACTGTCGCAAACCATGACGCTCGTGAAGGCGATGGGCATCGTGGCCGGCTCGGGCTACCTGCTCGTGATCGTCGCCGCGTTGTGTCTGCCTGAAACCAAGGGCAAGGTGCTTGGGGCGACCCGCACCGCTTCCTGAAGTCGCCAGCATTCGCCCGAATTCGCGCAGTACACACACATGAAAACGATCGTTCTCGGCGGCGGCGTGATCGGCGTCGCCAGCGCTTTTTACCTGTGCCAGCAGGGCTGCGACGTCACGGTGATCGAGCGCGAACCCGACGTCGCGCTCTCCACCAGCTTCGGCAACGCGGGCGTCATCGCGCCGGGCTACGTGACGCCGTGGGCCGCGCCGGGCATGCCGGCGAAGATTCTCAAGTACCTGTTCAAGCCAGCCTCGCCGCTGATCTTCCGGCCGACCTTCGATCCCGCGCAATGGCGCTGGATCGCGCGCTGGCTGCGCGAATGCGATCTCGAACGCTTTCGCGTCAACAAGCAGCGGATGCAGCGCATCGCCTACTACAGCCGCGATTGCCTGCACGAATTTCGCGGCCGCCATCCGTTTGACTACGGCCGCAGCCAGGGCTATCTGCAACTGTTCCGCAGCGAGTACGACCTCGAACTTGCGCAACCGGCGCTCGCGGTGCTGCGCGATGCGGGCATCGTGCATCGGGAGATCGGCGCGGCGCAGTGTGTCGAGATCGAACCGGGTTTGCGCTGGGCGCGCCAGACGCCACTCGCGGGTCTCTATCTGCCCGACGACGAAGCCGGCGACTGCGCGCGCTTCACCCGCGAGTTGCGGGCGATCTGCGAGCGCAACGGTGTGCGCTTTCGTTTCGACACGAGAGTCGCGTCGCTCGATGTACGCGGCTGCAAGGTGCGTGGTGTGCATATCGACAGCGAGCGCGGCGAGGAGACGGTGCAGGCCGAGGCCGTGGTGGTCGCACTCGGCGTGGATAGCGCGGCGCTGCTCGCGCCGCTCGGCGTGAAGGTGCCGCTCTATCCGGTGAAGGGCTATTCGGCGACGCTGCCCGTCATCGACGAAGAAAAAGCGCCGCGCGCGGCGCTGATGGACGAGTCGCTGAAAACGGCGATCACGCGCTTCGGCAACAATCTGCGCGTGGCCGGCACGGCGGAACTCGGCGACAGCCGAACGACCTTGCGCGAGCAGGCGTTGCAGACGTTGCTGAAAGTACTCGGCGACTGGTTCCCGCACGCGGCCAATCCGACCTCCGCGCATTTCTGGGTAGGCCGCCGGCCGATGACGCCCGACGGCGCGCCGCTGCTCGGTCCGTCGGGCGTGGAGAATCTGTGGCTGAACCTTGGACACGGCTCGACCGGCTGGGCGATGTCGATGGGTTCGGGACGCGTGGTCGCGGACCTGATCGCGCGGCGCAAGCCGGAGATCGATCTCGACGGGCTGACATTGGCACGGTATCGGAAGTAGCGGCGCATTTCCATCGCGCCAGCGGGCGGCAGGAAGCGCCCAGATGTTGAAAAGCCGGGTCCACCTTCGCAGGTGGCCCGGCTTTGTTTTTTTACCGCTTGCTGTACCGCTTTATGTGCCGCTTATGTAGCACATTGTCGTCTCCACCTCTTCCTGCAAACGGGTGGCTGGCTTTCGCGCTTCAGCGGCGAAACCAGCCCGAGAGACGTTTAACTTAACGCGGCAGCTCCGAATGACCCATCAGGAACGCATCGACCGAGCGCGCGCACTGACGACCTTCGCGGATCGCCCACACCACCAGCGACTGACCACGACGCATATCGCCCGCGGTGAACACCTTGTCCACCGACGTGTAATACGACTTGTCGCCTTCGGTCGCGGCGCGCACGTTGCCGCGCGCATCCTTGTCGACGCCGAACGCTTCGAGCACTGGCGACACCGGCTGCGTGAAACCCATCGCGAGCAGCACCAGATCGGCCTTCATTTCGAATTCCGAGTTCGGCACTTCCTGCATCTTGCCGTCCTTCCATTCGACGCGCGCGGCAATCAGCTTCTCGACCTTGCCGTTCTTGCCTTCGAGGCGCTTGGTCGCAACCGCCCAATCGCGCTCGCAGCCTTCGTCATGCGACGACGACGTGCGCAGCTTGATCGGCCAGTACGGCCACACGAGCGGCTTGTTCTCTTCTTCCGGCGGTTGCGGCAGCAGTTCGAATTGCGTGACGCTCTTCGCGCCATGACGATTCGACGTGCCCACACAGTCCGAACCCGTATCGCCGCCGCCGATCACGACGACGTGCTTGCCCTTCGCGAGCAGCTGGTTCGTGACCTTATCGCCAGCATTGACCTTGTTCTGCTGCGGCAGGAAGTCCATTGCGTAGTGCACGCCTTCCAGCTCACGGCCCGGCACCGGCAGATCGCGCGGCGTTTCCGAGCCGCCGGCAATCACGACCGCGTCGAACTGTTCCTTCAGCTCGGCCGGCGTGATGGTTTCCTTCGCCGTGTTACCGATGTAGGCCGGCAGCGAATCCGCCTTGCCGACGAACACGTTCGCGCGGAACGTCACGCCTTCGGCTTCCATCTGGCGCATGCGGCGATCGATCAGCCACTTCTCCAGCTTGAAGTCGGGAATGCCATAACGCAGCAGGCCGCCGATTCGGTCGTTCTTCTCGAATATAGTGACATCGTGCCCCGCGCGCGCGAGTTGCTGCGCGACGGCCAAACCGGCGGGGCCAGAGCCGACCACCGCGACCTTCTTGCCGGTCTTGTGCTTCGGCGGCTGCGGCGCAACCCAGCCTTCGGCCCACGCTTTGTCGATGATCGCGTGTTCGATCGACTTGATGCCAACCGGGTCGTCGTTGATGCCGAGCGTGCACGCCGCTTCGCACGGTGCCGGGCAGATGCGGCCCGTGAACTCGGGGAAGTTGTTCGTCGAGTGCAGCACTTCGATCGCGTTCTTCCAGTCCTGATGGAACACCAGGTCGTTGAAGTCCGGGATGATGTTGTTCACCGGGCAGCCGTTGTTGCAGAACGGAATGCCGCAGTCCATGCAACGCGCGCCTTGAATCTTCGCTTCGTCGTCGGTGAGTGCCGCGACGAATTCCTTGTAGTGCTTCACACGCGTGAGCGGAGCTTCGTACGCCTCGTGGCGGCGTTCGAACTCGAGAAAACCGGTTGCCTTGCCCATGTGGTTCTCTTCTCTATCTGTATCTAGGGGTGATCTGGTCCCGCCGCGCATCGGCTTGCCGAGCGGCGGCGGGTACGGCTAAAGGTGACGTCCTGCTGATGAACAGCGCGGCGGATCAGGCGGCGAGCACTTCCTTGTTCGCCTTCTTCGCTGCGAGTTCGCCCAGCGCGCGCTTGTATTCGGTCGGGAACACCTTCACGAATTGACGGCGCGACGCGTCCCAGTTTTCGAGCAGCGCTTTCGCACGCGGCGAACCGGTGAACTGGAAGTGACGTTCGATGAGGCCCTTGAGCAGCGCTTCGTCGGTCGTCGCGCAGTGCCACAGACCCTTGTCGACCGTGCGCTCCTGTTCGGCCTGTTGCAGAACCGGCTCGAGCGCGACCATCGACTTGTTGCACTTGCCCGCGAACGTGCCGTCCGGATCGAACACATAAGCGATGCCGCCCGACATGCCGGCCGCGAAGTTACGGCCCGTTTCGCCGAGCACGACCACCGTGCCGCCCGTCATGTATTCGCAACCGTGATCGCCGGTGCCTTCGACGATCGCCGTCGCGCCCGAGTTACGCACGCAGAAGCGCTCGCCCGCGACGCCGCGGAAGAATGCTTCGCCTTCGATCGCGCCGTACATCACCGTGTTGCCGCAGATGATGTTCTCTTCCGACTTGCCGCGGAAATCGTTGGTCGGACGGATGATGATGCGGCCACCCGACAGGCCCTTGCCCACGTAGTCGTTGCCGTCGCCGACCAGATCCAGCGTCACGCCCTTCGCGAGGAACGCGCCGAAGCTCTGACCCGCGGTGCCTTTCAACTGGATGTGCACCGTGTCGTCGGCGAGACCGTCGTGGCCGTACTTCTTCGCGATCGTGCCGGACAGCATCGCGCCGACCGTGCGGTTTACGTTGCGCACCGGCTGGATGAACGACACGTGCTCGCCCTTCTCGATTGCCGCCTTCGCCTTCTCGATCAGCGTGTGGTCGAGGGCCTTGTCGAGGCCGTGGTCCTGCACGTCGACGTGCTTGCGCGCCACTTCAGCCGGCACTTGCGGCAGATAGAACACGCGCGAGAAGTCGAGACCCTTCGCCTTCCAGTGCTCGATGCCCTTCTTCGTGTCGAGCAGCTCGGCGCGGCCGATCAGGTCGTCGAACTTGCGGATGCCGAGTTGCGCCATGATTTCGCGCGCTTCTTCCGCAACGAAGAAGAAGAAGTTCACAACGTGTTCCGGCTGGCCCTTGAACTTCGCACGCAGCACCGGATCTTGCGTCGCGACGCCGACCGGGCACGTGTTCAGGTGGCACTTGCGCATCATGATGCAGCCTTCGACGACGAGCGGCGCCGTCGCGAAACCGAACTCGTCCGCGCCGAGCAGCGCGCCGATCACGACGTCGCGGCCGGTCTTCATCTGACCGTCAGCCTGCACGCGGATACGACCGCGCAACTGGTTCAGCACCAGCGTTTGCTGCGTTTCGGCGAGACCGAGTTCCCACGGCGTGCCGGCATGCTTCACCGACGACAGCGGCGATGCGCCCGTGCCGCCATCATGGCCGGCGATCACGACGTGATCGGCCTTCGCCTTCGCGACACCCGCGGCAACCGTGCCGACGCCCGATTCCGACACCAGCTTCACCGACACGCTGGCTGCCGAGTTGGCATTCTTCAGGTCGTGAATCAGCTGCGCCAGATCTTCGATCGAGTAGATGTCGTGGTGCGGCGGCGGCGAAATCAGGCCGACGCCCGGCACCGAGTAACGCAGCTTGCCGATGTACTCGGACACCTTGTGACCCGGCAGCTGACCGCCTTCGCCCGGCTTCGCGCCCTGCGCCATCTTGATCTGGATCTGATCGGCCGACGCGAGGTATTCCGCCGTCACGCCGAAACGGCCAGACGCCACCTGCTTGATGCGCGAGCGCAGCGAATCGCCTTCCTTCAATGGAATGTCGACGATCACTTCGTCGCCGATCACGGACTTCATCGTGTCGCCGTTCTTGATCGGAATGCCGCGCAGTTCGTTGCGATAACGGTTCGCGTCCTCGCCGCCTTCGCCGGTGTTCGACTTGCCGCCGATGCGGTTCATCGCAACGGCCAGCGTGGCGTGCGCTTCGGTGCTGATCGAGCCCATCGACATCGCGCCGGTCGCGAAACGCTTGACGATATCCTTCGCCGATTCGACTTCGTCGAGCGGGATCGCCTTGGTCGGATCGAACTTGAATTCGAACAGGCCGCGGAACGTCATGTGCCGCTTGGTCTGATCGTTGATCAGATGCGCGTATTCCTTGTACGTCTGGTACGAGTTGCTGCGTGCCGAGTGTTGCAGCTTGGCGATCGCATCCGGTGTCCACATGTGTTCTTCGCCGCGCACGCGATACGCGTACTCGCCGCCCGCGTCGAGCATGTTCGCGAGGACCGGGTTGTCGCCGAACGCGTCGCGATGCAGACGGATCGCTTCTTCCGCGACGTCGAACAGCCCGATGCCGCCGACCTTCGACGACGTGCCCTTGAAGTACTTCTGCACGAGGTCTTCAGCGAGACCGACCGCTTCGAAAATCTGCGCGCCGGTGTACGACATGTAGGTCGAAATGCCCATCTTCGACATGACCTTCATCAGGCCCTTGCCGACTGCCTTCGTGAAGTTGTAGACCGCCTTCTCCGCCGACAGGTCGCCCTTCAGCCCGCTGGCGAGCTGGCCGAGCGTTTCCATCGCGAGGTACGGGTGCACGGCTTCCGCGCCGTAGCCCGCGAGCAGCGCGAAGTGGTGCGTTTCACGCGCCGAGCCGGTTTCGACGACCAGACCCGTGCTCGTGCGCAGACCTTGCTGCACGAGGTGCGTGTGGATCGCGGCGGTGGCGAGCAGCGCCGGAATCGCGACGTTGTCGCGGTCGGTCTTGCGGTCCGACACGATCAGCATGTTGTAGCCGGACTTGACCGCATCGACGGCTTCCGCGCACAGCGATGCGAGACGAGCCTCGATGCCTTCCTTGCCCCAAGCCACCGGATAGCAGATGTTCAGTTCGTACGAGCTGAACTTGCCGCCCGTGTACTGATCGATCGCGCGGATCTTCGCGATGTCCTTGAAGTCGAGCACCGGCTGCGACACTTCGAGACGCATCGGCGGGTTGATGTTGTTCGTGTCCAGCAGGTTCGGCTTCGGACCGACGAACGACACCAGCGACATCACCATGTTTTCACGGATCGGGTCGATCGGCGGGTTCGTCACTTGCGCGAACAGCTGCTTGAAGTAGTGATACAGCGTCTTGTTCTTGTTGGACATGACCGCCAGCGGCGAGTCGTTGCCCATCGAGCCGACCGCTTCTTCGCCGGCTTGCGCCATCGGTGCCATCAGGAACTTGAGGTCTTCCTGCGTGTAGCCGAACGCCTGCTGACGATCCAGCAAAGCAGCGGCTTCGCGGCGTTCCGTCGCGACGTCTTCGGCCTTCGGCTCGATTTCGTCGAGCTTGATCCGGACCGCGTCGATCCAGCTCTTGTACGGCTTGGCGTTCGCGAGGTTGTCCTTCAATTCCTTGTCGTCGATGATGCGGCCGTGCTCCATGTCGATCAGGAACATCTTGCCCGGCTGCAGACGCCACTTCTTGACGATCTTCGACTCGGGGATCGGCAGTGTGCCCGCTTCCGACGCCATGATGACGAGGTCGTCATCCGTGACGATGTAGCGCGCCGGACGCAGACCGTTACGGTCGAGCGTCGCGCCGATCTGACGACCGTCGGTGAAGGCGATCGCGGCGGGGCCGTCCCACGGCTCCATCATCGCGGCGTGGTATTCGTAGAACGCGCGGCGATTGTCGTCCATCAGCGTGTGCTGTTCCCACGCTTCCGGGATCATCATCATCATGGCGTGGACGAGCGGGTAGCCGGCCATCACGAGCAGTTCGAGACAGTTGTCGAACGACGCGGTGTCCGATTGGCCCGGATAGATCAGCGGCCACAGCTTCGGCAGGTCGTCGCCGAGCACGTGCGACGCGATCGCGCCGGTACGGGCGTTCAGCCAGTTGACATTGCCCTTCACCGTGTTGATTTCGCCGTTGTGGGCGATCATGCGGTACGGGTGAGCCAGTTCCCACGCCGGGAACGTGTTGGTCGAGAAGCGTTGGTGCACCAGCGCGAGAGCCGAGACGGTGCGCTCGTCCTGCAGGTCGCGGTAGTACACGCCGACCTGGCCGGCCAGCAGCAGGCCCTTGTAGACGACCGTGCGTGCGGACATCGACGGCACGAAGTATTCCTTGCCGTGCTGCAGCTTGAGCGCCTGAATGCGGTGGCTCGCGGTCTTGCGGATCACGTACAGCTTCCGCTCGAGCGCGTCGGTCACCATGATGTCCTTGCCGCGGCCGATGAAGATCTGACGGATCAGCGGCTCGCTCGCCTTCACGGTCGGCGAAATCGGCATCGTGTGGTCGACCGGCACGTCGCGCCAGCCCAGCACGACCTGGCCCTCGGCCTTAACCGTACGCTCCAGCTCCTGCTCGCAAGCGAGGCGCGATGCGTGTTCCTTCGGCAGGAACACCATGCCGACGCCGTACTCGCCGTGCGGCGGCAGCGTCACGCCCTGCTTCGCCATTTCCTCACGATAGAAACCGTCCGGAATCTGGATCAGGATGCCTGCGCCGTCGCCCATCAGCGGATCGGCGCCGACAGCACCCCGGTGGTCGAGGTTCTCGAGAATCTTCAGACCTTGCTCGATGATTTCGTGGCTCTTCTGGCCCTTGATGTGAGCGACGAAGCCGACGCCGCAGGCGTCGTGCTCGTTTTGCGGGTCGTAAAGACCTTGCGCGGCGGGAACCGGGTGAATCGGTTGCTGGTGGTCGTTCATGGGGACACCGTCTGTGAGGGGCCGAACAGGCCGTTAAAACCGTTTTTCTATTGCCGCGGCTGGCAGCGCACCCGCGACGGCGCTCTCTACGCTGGATGACACGCGTATCGAAAAGCGCCGGAATTCGGAATATACGCGACGAATCAAAGGAATAGCAAATAAAACGTGATGTTCGATCCCCAATTATCAAATTGGTGCATTGCGGTCATTTTTTATTGGTGCCATATCAAAATGGGGCAAAAGAAAACGGCATGCACGATGCCGTTTCCGTGTAGCTCCTTGATGCGAAACGCTTTATTGCGTATGCGGCGTCTCGCGCACCTTGCGCGGCCGGCCGCGCGGCAGCGGCGACACGCGCCGATTTGCCGCCCGCGCGGCCCATTCCCGGTACGTGTCGCTGCCCAACACCCAGCCTTTTAGCGTGGCCTGCTGAAGCTGGCTGGCTTCGCGCTCGTCGAGCGGCTGTTCGCACAATTCGCGATACGCGCGCTGCCGCTCGAACGGCGTATTGCCTAGCGACCAGTACAACGGATGGTCGGTGATCAGGCTGTCCAGCGTGAGCCCGATGTGGTGGCGGTAGCTCGACCAGCGATAGTCCTCCGGCGCGCTGACGAGCTGCGCGCGCACCGGGCACATTTCGACGACGCGGCTCGCGAGCAGGAAGTAGCGCTCGCCTTCGATCACCGTGGCCCGGTAGCGGCCTTCCCAGAGTGTGCCGCGGCGCGCGTAGCGCCGGTTGAAGTGCGCGACGTAGCGACGCCCCACCGCCTGCATTGCCTTGGGCAAACTCGACTCCTCGGTCGGCGTGACGAGCAGTTGCACGGCGCCCGGCATCAATGCGTACGCGTGGATCGAAAGGTGATGGTCGCGAGAAGCCGCTTTCAGACAGTCGATGAAGAGTTCGTAGTCCTGGTCGTCGACGAAGGCGGGCTGCTGGTCGAGCCCGCGAAGGATGACGTGCTGCGGCTGGTCAGGGACATAAAGACGTGCAAGCCGTGCCATGCTGGAGTATCCAATAGTCGCGTTGGTACATACCCGAAGGTCCGAAGAACCGCATGCGCTCAAGGTTCGGCGCGGCGCGGCTAAGCCAGAAACCGCGCGGTGCTTAGGGAGAAAGCTCTAACCGCCGCGTATGGTTTGTTTCAAACGTTCTCGTCATAATGAGCGGGCCTTTTTTGGAGGAGCACATATGAAATTAAAACAGGCCGTAACGGGGATGGCGGCGCTAGCCTGCATGACAACGGCAGCGCACGCGCAATCGGCCGGCAGCTTTTACGTCACGACGGGTTGGTTCCATCTTGCGCCTCAATCGAGCAGCGACCCGTTGAGAGTGACAAGCATCGGAGGCAGCCCAACCAACATCACTGAACCCAACACCGGCGCATCGCTCAGTTCAGCCGACACTATCGGCTTCACTGCCGGTTACTTCGTCACCGATCACATCGCAACCGAATTCGTGATCGGCTATCCGCCTTCTTTCGATCTGAACGGCACGGGCAGCCTCGAACAATTCGGCAAACTGGGCCAGGCAAAACAGTGGAGCCCGACTCTGCTGTTCAAGTACTACTTCAACGCGCCGACCGCCGCATTCCGTCCGTATCTCGGCGTCGGTGTGAGCCGGATCTGGTTCACGGACGAAAAGATCACCAACGGCGCATTCGAAGCCAACGTCCTGCATGGTCCGACCAGCGTCTCAACGGATAGTTCGTGGGAGCCGGTGTTTAATGCCGGCTTTACCTACGCGTTCAACCAGCACTGGTTCGCGGGCGTCTCGATCTCGTATCTGCCGCTCAGCACCACGGCCAAGCTGAACACTGCCGCGAACACGCCGGTCGGCACGCTGAACGTGCAGTCGCAAACCAAGATCAAGCTGAACCCGATCGTTAGCTACGTCAACATCGGTTACCGTTTCTAACGCCTCGTGAAATTGAGGGACCGTAGAGCTAGGGTAGTCGAATTTTCGTGGCTTGGACAAACGCCGTCACCTATCCGATGACGGCGTTTTTTATTTGGCGCCTATAGCGACGAGTAGCGAGCCGTCTGTCGCAGGTTGCTCGTTGACACGCGTGAGCATTTGTAAATTTGACCCGGAATCGGCCCGGCTCGTGCAATATCTGCTGAGGTTTGTTGATCCGCGCCACGCCCACAAGGCTTCTACGGGTTTGGCATTGAAGTTGCGTTCTCACGGTGTTTCCGCGTCGTGACGCGATTGCGTCTCGGTGACAACGCGTGAACCTTTTCACCCTCATCGACGGAGCGACCATGACAGCACTTCCGAATACGAGAGACGCCCTCGGCGAATCCTGGACCAGCACGAGCCGCCGCGCGCGGCGCATCGCCCGCCACAGCCGCCATGCGGCTGAAGACATCGCAGGCGAGTTGCGCACGCTGTTGGGCGAACTCGAATCCACGCTGGCGGACGGTACCCAGGCCGACGCCGCGGCATTGCGCGGCAAGTTGCGCAAACAGCTGGACGCCGCGCGCGCCCGCCTGAACGACACCCGCGACGCCGTACGCGAACGCGCCGAAGTCGCGATCTCCGACGCCGACGAGTACGTGCATGAAAATCCGTGGCAGACGATTGCGATCGTCGGCGGAGTGGCGCTGATCGCGGGCGCGCTGTTCGCGTCGCGGTTGCGCTGAGATGCACTTCAGCGCGCGTTCGAGTTGCACTCGTTGACGCTGCGCTGAGTGAGAGTCGAGTCGCCGTGTTTTTTGGCGGCCTCGACCTCCGTTGATCGACCAGGATGACGGGTGCGCGATTGCACCACCGGCGCGCGCCTGGCGCCGACGCGCACTAGCGTCTCTTCCTAGTTGTCGTCGATCACGAACAGCCGCTGATACTCCTTCACAGCATAGCGATCCGTCATGCCCGCGATGTAGTGGGCAATCAGGCGCGACTGCTGCGTCACGTCCGCCGATTGATAGCTCGGCGGCAACAGCCGCGGGTCATCCGTGAACGCGTCGAACAGTCCGACCACGACGCGCCGCGCCTTGTTGGCCATGCGCATCACGCGGTAGTGGCGATACAGGTTCTTGAACAGGAAGCGCTTGAGCGCCGCGGCCTGCGCGGCAATCGCGTCGCTGTGCGCGACGAGCGGGGGCGCGGCGCGCACGGCGTCCAGCGAGGCGGGCGCGTGGCGGGCCACGTTTTGCCGCGTCGTATCGATCAGATCGACGACCAGCGTATTGATGATCCGGCGCACCGTTTCATGGATCAATCTGCGCCCTTCGATCTGCGGATAATCGCGCCGCGACGTTTCGTAATGCGTCTGCCACAACTCCACTTCGGCGAGCTGCTCGACCGTGAGCAGGCCTGAGCGAAGACCGTCGTCGACGTCGTGGTTGTTGTACGCGATTTCATCGGCGACATTCGCGATCTGCGCTTCGATGGACGGCTGCCGCCCTTCGAGAAAACGCTCGCCCAACGCGCCGAGCCGTCGCGCGTTTTCGCGCGAGCAATGCTTGAGGATGCCCTCGCGCGTTTCGAAGCACAGGTTCAGACCGTTGAACGCGCCGTAGTGCTCCTCGAGATCGTCGACCACGGCGAGGCTCTGCAGGTTGTGCTCGAAGCCGCCATGCTCGCGCATGCATTCGTTGAGCGCGTCCTGGCCGGCATGGCCGAATGGCGTATGCCCGAGATCATGAGCAAGCGAAATCGCTTCGACGAGATCTTCGTTGACGCGCAGATTGCGCGCCACCGAACGCGCGATCTGCGCGACTTCGAGACTGTGCGTGAGACGCGTGCGGAAGAGATCGCCCTCGTGATTCACGAACACTTGAGTCTTGTACTCGAGCCGGCGAAACGCCGTCGAATGGACGATGCGGTCGCGGTCGCGCTGGAATTCGGTACGCGCGCTGGGCGCGGCTTCGGGATAACGGCGGCCCCTCGACTGGGCGGAATGCGCCGCGTACGGCGCGAGATGCGCTTCGAGTGCGTCCTGGGTCGGCACGGCGATCGTCGCCATGTCTGCCGGGTCATGCTGTACAACGTCGCTGCGCCTGTCAGTCACCGGGTTCTCCGAAACATGGGCGGCGCCTCGTGACGCTGGTGCGCGATGCGTGGCTTGGCGCTGTGTCTTGTCTAGACGGCGGCGGCCAGCGTGGCGTGCACCTCGGCGTCGGGTGCCTGGGTGATCAGCGTCTCACCGAAACGCTTGAGCAGAATGAATTTGATCGCGCCCGCTTCCGCCTTCTTGTCGACCTGCATCAGTTCGACGTAACGCGCTTCGCCGAGCGCAGGCGCTTTGGTCGGCAAATGCGCGGCGACGATCACGTCGACCAGACGGCGACGCGCCGCATCGTCGAGATAACCGAGGCGCACGGACAGATCCGCCGCCATCGCCATTCCGCAGCCGACCGCCTCGCCATGCAGCCACTCGCCGTAGCCGAGGCCGGCCTCGATCGCGTGACCGAACGTGTGGCCAAAGTTAAGGATGGCGCGCAGTCCGCCTTCGCGCTCGTCCTTGGCCACCACCGACGCCTTGATCTCGCACGAGCGCTTGACCGCTTCGGTGAGCGCCGCGGGTTCGCAGCGATTCAACGCGTCGACATTGGCTTCGATCCAGTCGAAGAAACTGGCGTCGGCGATCGCACCGGTCTTGATCACTTCGGCGACACCCGCCGCCAGTTCCCGCGCGGGCAGCGTGCGCAGCGCGCCGATATCGGCGATCACGGCTTGCGGCTGGTAGAACGCGCCGATCATGTTCTTGCCGAGCGGGTGATTGATGCCGGTCTTGCCGCCCACCGACGAATCCACTTGCGACAGCAATGTGGTCGGCACCTGGATGAACGGCACGCCGCGCATGTAGCAGGCCGCGGCAAACCCCGTCATGTCGCCGATCACGCCGCCGCCCAACGCGATCAACGTCGTCTTGCGATCGGCGCGCGAGCCGAGCAGCGCGTCGAAGATCAGGTTCAGTGTTTCGAGATTCTTGTGCGCTTCGCCATCCGGCAAAACGACCGTCGACACCTGTTTGCCGAGCGGCGCCAGCGCCGCGCGCAGCGTGTCGCCATAGAGCGGGTCGACCGTCGTGTTCGTGACGATGGTGACCGAGCTGCCGGCGATATGCGGCGCGAACAGCGCGGTCCGGCCGATCAGGTCGGCACCGATATGGATGGGGTAGGCGCGCTCGCCCAGTTCGACGTTGACGGTAATCATATGGTCCATTATGACGCAGGATGTTTGGCGACGCCGGCCATCTCGAGCTGCATCAGAACCATGTTGACGAGTCCGTTGACCGAAGGCCGGCCGGTTTCAATCACGAAATGTGCGCATTCGCGGTACAGCGGATCACGCACTTCGTAGAGCGCTTCGAGGCGCGCTTTGGGATCTTCGGTCTGCAAAAGCGGACGGTTCTTGTCGCGCCGCGTGCGCAGCCACAGGTCATGAGGATTGGCGCGCAGATAGATCACCACGCCGTTATTCCGCAGCGCCGCGCGGTTTTCCGGCCGCAGCACCGCACCACCGCCGGTGGCCAGCACGATATTGTCGCGCCCCGTGAGGTCGGAAATCACACTCGCCTCGCGCTCGCGGAAGCCCGCTTCGCCCTCCAGCTCGAAGATCACCGGAATACGCGCGCCCGTGCGCGCCTCGATTTCATGATCGGAATCGAAGAACGGGCGATCGAGACGGCGCGCAATGGCCCGGCCCACGGTGGTTTTCCCTGCCCCCATGAGACCTACAAAAAATACATTGGCGTGTGCGTCCCGCGCTTGCAACGGTGTCCTCTGGCTAATCCGGTATGGTTCGTGCCGCAGCTTACTGGCAAAGCGGCTGCCTTGTCGAGCCTGCGCGCCGCCGCTGGCGCGCGGCGGCGGCCCGCCCCTAATTTATCGGGACGACGCGCGGCGTGATGAATACAGCCAGTTCGCTGCGCTGATCGCGATGCGCCCGATTGCGGAAAAGCGCGCCCAAAACCGGTATTTTGCCCAGGACAGGCACCCGAGTCACATCGTCCCGGTCATCGGACGCGTAAATTCCGCCGATCGACACCGTACCACCATCCTCGACTTCGACGCGCGTTTGCACGTGTTTGGTGTTGATCGCGGGCCCGGCATCGGTCTGCTCGCCGACGCTGTCCTTGGCGACATCGAGGTCCAGCACCACACGGCCGTCGGGCATGATTTGCGGCTCGACCTCCAGTTTGAGCGTGGCCCGCCGGAACTGCACGCCCGACACGCCTTGCCCTACCTTGGCCTGATACGGCAGCTCGGTGCCCTGTTCGACTACCGCTTTCATCCGGTCCGCCGTGACCACCCGCGGGCTCGAGATGATTTTCCCGCGCCCCTCGGCTTCGAGCGCGCTCAATTCGATGTTCAGGAGCCGCGTCGCCCCGGCCGCGAACAACGTGAGCCCGGCGGTGGCGACATCGAAACCGGAGATCGGGCGAGCCGACAAATCGTAGACGGTGCCGTCCGTGCCGCCGCTCAGGCCTTTCGCCGTACCGTCGGTGCTGGTGGCGGCCAGTGAGAGCCGCACGCCGAGATTGCGTGAAAAGCCGTGATCGCCCTCGACGATGCGCGCTTCGATCAACACCTGGCGGGTCGGCCGGTCGAGGGAAACGAGCAGCGCCGCGATCTGTTCGAGCCGCCCCGCGAGATCGGTGATGAACAGCAGATTGGTGCGCGGATCGGCGGTCACGGCGCCGCGTTTGGACAGCACGCGCTGCGCGCCCGAGCCGGTCAACAGACGCCGCACGTCCTCGGCGTGCGCGTAGTGCAGCTCGAAGGTGCGGCTTGCGAGCGGCTCGAGATCGGCGGCTCGCGCGTGCGCTTCGAAACGCTGACGCTCGCGCGCGGCGAGATCCGCAACCGGCGCGACCCAGATTACATTGCCGTGACGCTCCATCGCCAGATTGTTGACGTCGAGCAAGGTATCGAATGCGGTGCGCCAAGGCACCTTGTCGAGCCGCAGCGACACGGCGCCCCGCACTCTTTCGCTCGCGACGATGTTCAAGCCCGTGAACTCGGCGAACGCCTTGAGCACGGCGCCGAGTTCGGCGCGCTGGAAGTTCAGCGAGATCGGTTTGTCGTCGGCGGCCAGTCCGGCGTCGGCGGAGGTTCGCGGCGCGTCGCTCAGGCGCACACGCGGCGGCAGCGGTACGGGCGGACCTTCGAGCGCAGCGGCGCCGCCCCCGGCATCGTCGCGCGTCGCGGCCGCCGCCTGCTTTGCGCCCAGCGGCACGGAGCCTTCGGCCGCCGCGGCGAAGTCGTCCGGATTGGCGTTGGCATTGGCCGACTGCGCGGCCGTTCGTGCTACGCCGGAGTCCTCGGCTGTCTCGTCGCGAAACGGGTTCGGCACGTCGGCGGATACCCCGCGCGGCAACGGCGCTGCGCCATACGCGGGATCGGCGGGCGCGACCGCGTCGTCGAGCGGCATCGAGTCCGGCAACGGCGGCAGTAGTGGCAGCGGTGGCGCCGAAGCCTGCGCGACCCCGCCGCTTAGCGCGGCACTGACGCAAAGGCCGATGCACGTTCGCAACCAGGGACGCACGCGGCCATGAAGAGATGCACGCTTGGAGCGGGCGCCCGCGCAGTTCGCGAGCAAAGGCTTCGCCAATCTTTCCGTCATGAAGCCTCCGCCAGCGCGAGCGTGCGCGTCGTGCCGCCTTTGGCGAGCGTAATGCCGAGCGCGTCGAGCCGCGTGACGCGCTCCGCGCCAAGCTGCTGCCCGGACGCGACGGTCGTCGCGCCATCCGGTGTGTCGAGCAGGGCCAGCCCACGTGTGCGATCGCGCAGCACGCCGACCAGGCGCAATTGCGACAACTCGGGGAGCTCGCCGGCGGCCTGCATCTGTGGATGCGCGAACGGATCGAAGAACACGATGTCTTCGTCGTCGTCCGCATCGAGGCTCGCGTCGTCGAACGCGTGCGCGGCGTCATTCGACGCAGCGGGCCGCAGCGCACTGAACACGCGCAGCGTCGCGCTCACCGACAACGCCGTCGCTTCCTGTTTGACGGTCACATCGACGGGGACGATCAGCACCGGCAGGTCCGACAGGCCGTGCAAAAACGCCATCAGATGAACGAAATCCGTGTGCGCGGTGAGTTGCAAAGGACGCATGCGTTCGATGCCTTCGCCGCTGGCGGCGCCCGGTTCGAGCGCGAGCAACGCGACGCGATTCTCGGCTGCCAATTCGGACACGATGCGCACGTCGTCGGCGGAACTCCACGAAGCGGCCGGCGCGACGACCGGCCTGCCCGTGGCCGCGCGACGCAACAAAGGCAATTGCGCGAGCGAGCGCCGCGCTTTCGCAAGCCGCTGAACCCCGGCGGCCAACGCCACGCGGCTCGCCTCGACCCCGCTGAGATCGGCAACGATCCAGCCATGCGCGCCCAGCCCAAACACCAGCACACCGATCAGCAGCGCAGCCAGCCAGCGGCGGCGCAGGCTCCAGGCCGCGAGCGGCACACGCAACCGCCTGAGCCAATAGGCGGGAGAGAATGGCGCGCTCGCCGCGCCGCCCGATTCGACAAAGATCGTACTCATTTCACACCTCCCGATGGTTTGGACTTCACAGGACGCGCAGCGGCAGCAGCTGGGCGGGCGGCTTTGGGCGCCGGTTCGTCCCAGCGCAGATGTGCGCCGAACTCGACCGGACCGCTCACGCTTTCATCCACGGGCGAACTGCCGCGCGTTGTCGGGCGATGCAGGTCGCTCATCTCCGCGCCCTTCACTCCGCGGATCGCACCGAGCCGCTTGAGCCATTCCGCCGACGCGAGATTTCCGCGCGACGTCGCCAGCAACTCGGTCTCGTGCTCGCGATGACGCATTTGCCGCAGCAGCACGCCATCGCCCGGTTCGAAACTCAGCGCCTCGAGCAGATCGAGCAGATGCGCGAGCGGCTCGGACACGCTCGTCGCGCGCGCCGCGTGCTTGCGCATCTCGTCCTGCGCGCGCAGCAAGCTGGCGTGCTCCGCGAGCGGCGTGGCTAGTTGTGTGAGGACATGTTCGATCGACGCGCGTTGCGCATCGAGGCGCGCTTTCTCGAATGTCTGCCACCCGGCCAACGCGAGGAGCGCGACACAGCCCGCGAACACGGCGGCGATCCATTCGCACACGCGAAGACGCCGCGCGAGCCGCGCATTGCGTTGCCGGTAAGGCAGCAGATTGAAACCGCCGAGCCACGGCCGAACGAAGCGCGACGAACCCGCCACCCGCGAGCCCGCCGCATTCAACAGCACAGGTTCGCGCATCATTCGATCACCCCGCGCAACGCGAGCCCGAACGCAACCGCGCCGGCCGGCTCGTGCAACAGGTCGTCGCTCAGCGGCCGCATGAGGCCGGCCAGCGGCGCGCATTCGAACGGCAGCACCGTGCAGCCCAACACGTCCCCGATATCCGCGAGCGAGAAGCCCACGCCGTCGAGCAGATCGACTTCGCCGCTCACCAACGCGCAGTCGAGTTCGGGGCCGTAGGCGAGATCGCGCAACGCGTCGGCGAGGTCCGTGTGCTCGGGCGCCGGATAACGCATTTCGCTGGCAATGCTGTCGTCGACGATGCGCCAGCCGTACACGCCATCCGAGCCGATCCATAGCGCCACATACGGCTCGAGCGGATCGAGCTCGCGGCTCGCCGCGTAGCGCATCGCGCGCAACGCCGCATGCGGCTCGCCGTCGATCGCGCTCAGCGAGATGCCGGCAGTTGCCGCGCATTCCATGCGCGCTTCGAGATGCTGGCGCGCGGTGGCGGCGATCTTCACCGAGCGGATCGGCGACGGCGCTTCATCGACGAACCAGTCGACCGCCAGCGCGTGCCGCTCGATTCCCGCGATGCGCTCCGCCTCGCCCATCACCGCCGGCTCCAGTTCGGCCAGATCATGCCCGCCGTCTTCCGCGCAGTGGCTTTGCGCGGCAAGTCGCGCGAACGGCACGGTCGTCGTCGACGTCGCTGACGCGGGCACGGCCATCGCACATCGCAATGCGTGCGTCGCACACGCGCGCGGCAAGCTGGCGAACGCATCGCGCAACGCACGCGCCACCGCCTGACGGTCGGCGATCTCGGTGCCGGCCATCGCACCACAGGCCAGCGGCACGGTGCTGACGTATTCGAGATACAGCGCGCCGCGTGCGCGCGAACGCTGACTCAGCACGACCAGACGCACGTTTTGCGAACCCACATCGATACCGGCGGCGAAACGCTGCCGACCCGAACGCACTGCTTGAAGCCACGAATTTCTGAACCCCATCACGCCCTCCCTCTGACTCACGCGACGAACCATTCGAACGCGAGTAACGAAGGAGAATTGTGCGTAGCCGCGCCGCCGCGCGACACTCAGCCGAATGGCTAACGTTGAGTGGCGCACACCCCGCGCGCGATCAAAACGACTACAGTGAAGTCACTTCCGCGCCGCGCGCGCCAACCCGACAGCACGCTTCGTAAGCGCGCCGAAAGCTGAAAAGCGAGGCGGCTATAATCGCGGGACTGTTTTTTGGTGCACATATGCAATCCACGTCTCCTACGTCCCCGCCGCCCGCGCCTCAGAAGCGCAAAACTCCGCTATGGCTCAAGCTGATCCTGGGCTTCGTCGGTCTGATCGTCGCGGGCATTCTGTGCGTACTGCTGGTGCTCGGTTATGCGCTGGTCGTCGCCACGCCGAATCTGCCTTCGCTCGATGCGCTGACCGACTATCGGCCCAAGGTGCCGTTGCGCATCTATACGGCGGACCATGTGTTGATCGGCGAATTCGGCGAGGAGCGGCGCGACATCGTGCATATCCAGGATGTGCCCGATAGTTTGAAGAAGGCGATCCTCGCGATCGAAGACGCGCGCTTCTACGATCACGGCGGCGTCGACCTCACCGGCATCGCCCGCGCGGGCTTCGTCGCGCTGACGAACGGCCACGCCACCCAGGGCGCCAGCACGATCACGATGCAGGTGGCGCGCAACTTCTTCCTGTCGAGCGAGAAGACCTACACGCGCAAGATTTACGAGATGCTGCTCGCGTACAAGATCGAGTCGAAGCTGACCAAAGATCAGATTCTCGAGGTGTACATGAATCAGATCTATCTCGGCCAGCGCGCGTACGGTTTCGCCAGCGCGGCGCGCGTGTACTTCGGCAAGGACCTGAAAGATCTGACGCTGGCGGAGTCGGCGATGCTGGCCGGTCTGCCGAAGGCGCCGTCCGCGTATAACCCGGTGGTCAATCCGAAGCGCGCGAAGGTGCGTCAGGAGTACATCCTGGAGCGCATGTACGAGTTGCACTACATCACGCAGGAACAATACGACGAGGCAAGCAGACAGGCGCTCGTCGTCAAGGGCGCGGGCAAGGAGTTCAGCGTGCACGCGGAGTACGTCGCGGAAATGGTGCGGCAGATGATGTACGCGCAGTATCGCGAAGAAGCGTACACGCGCGGCCTGAACGTCGTGACCACGATCGACTCCGCCGATCAGGACGTCGCCTACCGCGCGCTGCGCAAAGGGCTGATGGACTACGAGCGACGCCACGGCTATCGCGGACCGGAGGCGTTCATCGATCTGCCGTCCGATCAGGAGGACCGCGAACAGGCAATCGACGACGCGTTGCTCGAACATCCGGACAACGGCGAGATCATCGCCGCGGTCGTTACCGCGGCGAGTCCGAAGCAGGTGCAGGCCACGTTCATCGACGGCAACGTCGCGACCATCCAGGGCGACGGCCTGCGCTTCGCGCAGTTCGCGCTCGGTGCGCGCGCGCAGCCGAATCAACGTGTGCGGCCCGGCGCGATTATCCGTCTCGTGAAGAACGACGATGGCGACTGGTCGATCACGCAACTGCCGCAAGTCGAAGGCGCGTTCATTTCGGTGATTCCGCAGGACGGCGCGATTCGCGCGCTGGTCGGCGGCTTCGACTTCAACAAGAACAAGTTCAACCACGTGACCCAGGCGTGGCGTCAGCCGGGTTCGAGCTTCAAGCCGTTCATCTATTCGGCGTCGCTCGAAAAAGGACTCGGGCCGGCCACGGTGATCAACGATGCGCCGCTCTTTTTCAGCGCCGCCGAAACCGGCGGCCAGGCGTGGGAGCCGAAGAACTATGGCGGCGGCTTCGACGGTCCGATGACGATGCGCACCGCGCTGCAGAAGTCGAAGAACCTCGTGTCGATCCGCATCCTGAACCAGATCGGCACGAAGTACGCGCAGCAGTACATCACGCGCTTTGGCTTCGACGCGGAACGGCACCCGGCGTATCTGCCGATGGCGCTCGGCGCGGGTCTCGTCACGCCGTTGCAGATGGCCGGCGCGTTCTCGGTGTTTGCGAACGGCGGCTATCGCATCAATCCGTATCTGATCGCCGAAGTCACCGATCAGCGCGGCATTGTGGTCGCGCACGCGCAGCCGTTGGTAGCTGCGCAAAGCGCGCCGCACGCGATCGAACCGCGCAACGCGTACGTGATGAACAGCTTGCTGCAAAGCGTCGCGCAGCGCGGCACGGGCGCGAAAACCAATGTGCTCAAGCGCACCGATCTCGGCGGCAAGACGGGCACGACCAACGATTCACGCGACGCGTGGTTCGCCGGTTATCAGCACACGCTCACGGCAATTGCGTGGATCGGCTACGACAACCCGCGCAGTCTCGGCGACAAGGAAACCGGCGGCGGCCTCGCGTTGCCGGTGTGGATCGAGTACATGGGTCGCGCGCTCAAAGGCGTGCCCGAATACAAGATGGCTCGCCCCGACGACGTGACCGAGATCGGCTCGGAGCTTTACTTCGACGACTTCACGCCGGGGCACGGGTTCGTGTCGACGGTCGGCGTCAGTCAGGCGACACTCGACGCTCAGGCGAGCGCGGCAGCGGCTGCGCCCGAGCAGGTTGGCGAGCAGGAGAAGCAGGACATCATGAATCTGTTCCGCGGACACTGACGGTTCGTCTCACGCCGCTGAGAAAAACAAAACCGCCGCACATCTTCCGATGCGCGGCGGTTTTGTTTTGGGCGGTCGATTGGCTGCGCGCGGGCGCTCATTCAAGCGCTGACGCGCGCGAGCGCGCACGACGGCGGCTCAAATTACGCTGCGAAGCGCACCGGCTCGCCGGCCTGCTGCGTCGCATATTCCGACAGCGCGGCAAAAAACTCGTTGCCGCTACGCGTATCGCGCCATTCGCCATCGACGAAACGGAAGTGAAAACCGCCCGCTTTCGCCGCGATCCAGATCTCGCTCATAGGCGGTTGCAGGTTGACGATAATCTTCGAGCGATTCTCGAATTCGAGCGTCAGCACGTTGCCGCTGCGCTCCAGTTCGATGTCGACGTCGGTGTCGTCCAGCGCACGTTCGATGGCGGCTAGCGCAGCCTCCGCGCGGGTCAGGTAATCACTATCGGACATGCTAAACTCCATCGATTATTTATTCAGGGACAGTCATGCGAGTCGTATCTCGGATGCGCGCGGCGGTGCCCGGCCGCGCGATTGTAGCGGGTTTGGCCATTCTCGCAGGTTGCGCACTCGGTGGCTCGCTCGCCGGTTGCGGTCAACGCGGTTCGCTCTATTTGCCGACCGTGCCGCCGCTGCCGGCTCCGCCGGCCTCCCGCACGCAAACGCCGCCGCCGGACGAGACGCAAGCCACGCCGGACACCGCCACCGACCAGAGTTCCGTGCCGGATACCTCGGGCACGCCGCTCTCGCTGGCGCCGGAAACCGAACTCGCCACGCCGCCCGCTTCCGCCGCATCCGGCACTGCCGCTCCGCTGCCTGCTTCTGCCGTCACCCCCGTTCAATAGACTTTCGCATGACTCGATCCGCATTTGACTACGTCGACGGCGTATTGCACGCCGAAGGCGTGTCCGCCGTCTCTCTCGCCGAACAGTTCGGCACGCCGCTGTACGTGTATTCGCGCGCCGCGCTCACCGCAGCGTGGAACGCGTATGCGGGTGCCTGCGCCGGCCGTCGCGCGAGTGTGCACGTGGCCGTCAAGGCCAACAGCAATCTCGCGGTGCTGAACGTGTTCGCGCGTCTCGGCGCCGGCTTCGACATCGTGTCGGGCGGCGAACTGGCGCGCGTGCTGGCGGCCGGCGGCAAAGCGGAAAACACTGTGTTTTCCGGCGTCGGCAAGCATGCGGACGAGATGCGCGACGCACTCGCGGCCGGCGTCAAGTGCTTCAACGTCGAATCGATTCCGGAGCTCGATCGCCTGAACGCGGTCGCCGCCGAAATGGGCAAGAAGGCGCCGGTGTCGCTGCGCGTGAATCCCGATGTCGATGCCAAAACGCATCCGTATATTTCCACCGGGCTGAAGTCGAACAAGTTCGGCGTTGCCTTCGAGGACGCGCGCGCCACGTATCAGGCAGCTGCTGCGATGGCTAATCTCGACGTGGTCGGCATCGACTGCCATATCGGCTCGCAGATCACTGAAGTCGCGCCGTATCTCGACGCGGTCGACAAGGTGCTGGAACTGGTAGAGCAGATCGAACAGGACGGCGTGAAGATTCGCCACATCGACGTGGGCGGCGGTCTCGGCATTACGTATGACGACGAAACTCCGCCGGAGATCGGCGAGTTTGTGCGCACCGTGCTCGATCGCATCGAAGCGCGCGGTCACGGTCATCGCGAAGTGTATTTCGAGCCGGGCCGCTCGCTGGTCGGCAATGCGGGCGTGCTGCTCACGCGCCTCGAGTTTCTGAAGCCGGGCGCGGAGAAAAACTTCGCCATCGTCGACGCGGCGATGACCGATCTCGCGCGCCCCGCGATGTACGAGGCGTATCACGCGATCGACCCGGTCGTGAAGCGCGACGTGCCGGCTCATGTGTACGACGTGGTCGGCCCGGTCTGCGAAAGCGGCGACTGGCTCGGCCGCGAACGCCTGCTGGCCGTCGAACCGGGCGATCTGCTGGCGATCCGCTCGGCCGGCGCTTACGGCTTCGTGATGAGCTCGAACTACAACACGCGCCCGCGTGCGGCCGAGGTGATGGTCGATGGTACACAGGCGCATGTGGTTCGCGCACGCGAAGAGGTCAAGCAGCTGTTTGCGGGTGAAACGATCTTGCCGGTGTAAACGGTAGTTTGGCGCGCGCTAACCGTGCGCAGCGGCAACACGAAAAAAAGGCGATGCCGCGTTGGCATCGCCTTTTTCTATTTGTGCGCTGTGCTTTGCGCTGCAACGCGCGGTGATCTTCAACGCGTCTTCAGCTTCGGCTTGCGGTCGCGTAGCCAGACAATCAATCGCCATCCCAGCAGCACGACCATGATTGCGCCGTAGATCTTCGGCAACAGCAGATCGTGCTTGCCCGCCTTCATCCACCAGAAATGCAGGATCGCGAGCGCGCCGATTGCATAGATCGCGCGATGCAGCGTCTGCCAACGACGCCCGAGTTTGCGCACCATCGCGCGCGGCGACGTCACGGCCAACGCGATCAGCAACACGAACGCGGCGAAACCCACCGTGATGAACGGCCGCTTGCCGATGTCCTTCAGAATGGCCGCCACGTTGAACCATTTGTCGAACCAGAGGTACGTGGTGAAATGCAGGGCCGCGTAAAAGAACGCGTAGAGGCCGAGCATGCGCCGAAAGCGCACGACCGCTGCAACGCCGGTGAGCCGGCGCAACGGCGTCACGGCCAGCGTGATGCAGAGAAACACGAGCGTCCACAAACCCGTCGAGCGCGTGATGAACTCGATCGGATTCGCACCGAGCCGGTCGGTCATGCCGAACAACACGATGCGCGCGAGCGGGTACCACGCCGCGATAAACACCGCGATTTTCACCGGCACGATCCAGTGCGCGCCGCCTGCGGGACGCTTCGCTGTCGCGGCCGCGTTCGCCGCTGTCTTTCCCGTTGCTGTGGGCGCAGCCGTTGACGCACGCCCCGCATTGCGCTCGGTCGGGACAGCTGGTTGCGTATCGGAAGCCATCGTTGCGCCTCAGAAATTTTTCTTCAGGTCCATGCCCTGATAGAGCGACGCGACCTGATCGCCGTAACCATTGAATATCAGCGTCTTGCGCTTGGGCGTGAAGAAGCCGTCTTCACCGATGCGCCGCTCGGTCGCCTGGCTCCAGCGCGGATGATCGACATTCGGATTCACGTTCGAATAAAAACCGTACTCGCTCGATGCGTACGTGTTCCAACTGGTCGGCGGCTGTTTGTCGAGAAAGCGAATCTTCACCAGCGACTTCGCGCTCTTGAAACCGTATTTCCATGGCACGACGACACGCACCGGCGCGCCGTTCTGATTCGGCAGCACCTGGCCGTAGAGACCCATCGTCAGCAGCGTCAGCGGGTTCATCGCTTCGTCCATGCGCAGGCCTTCGGAATACGGCCAGTCGAGCACGGGCGTCGACAGCCCCGGCATCTGCGACGGGTCAGCCAGCGTGATGAACTGCACGTACTTCGCGTTGCCGGTCGGCTGCACGCGTTTGATCAACTCCGACAGCGGCACGCCGATCCACGGAATCACCATCGACCACCCTTCGACGCAGCGCAGCCGGTACACGCGCTCTTCGAGCGGCGCGAGCTTGAGCAGTTCGTCGATGTCGTACACCTTCGGATTCCTGATCTCGCCCTCGACGCTCACCTTCCACGGATGCGGCCGCAGCGTCCCGGCGTTGTGCGCGGGATCGGCTTTGTCGGTGCCGAACTCGTAGAAGTTGTTGTACGTGGTGATGTCCTTGTACGGCGTGATCCGGTCGAGCGCGACGAATCTGCTGTTGGTCTTCGCCGCGAGCTTCTGCGCTTTCGGGTCCTGCGCCGAGTACGCGGCGAGCGCCTCGCCGCTCGCGCCGATCAAACCGCCGAGCGCCACCGCGCCAGCCGCTTGCAGCACGCGCCGCCGGTTCTCGAAGACGCGCTGCGGCGTGATTTCGCTGCGGGCGATGTCGTCGCCGATCAGTCGCGTTCTGTCGCTTCGTTTGATCCACATCGTGCCGCTCCTTGCCACCCCATCGGTCTGTGCATCTTACGGGGCATAGTGATGATCGCTCGTCCGGACGTGCGTCCGCTGATCCCATAGGTACTGTGAGGACGAACACATTGGATGCAGCCGATATTCCGTCAGCCGAAAAAAAACCGCCGGTGCGAAGCACACGGCGGTTCTTGCCCGGTTCGGACCGGTACCGCTTACAGCTTGCCGTAGCTATGCAGGCCCGACAGGAACATGTTGACGCCGAGGAACGCGAAGGTCGTCACCAGCAGGCCGGTCAGCGCCCACCATGCCGCAACCGCGCCGCGCAGGCCCTTCATCAGGCGCATGTGCAGCCAGGCCGCATAGTTCAGCCAGACGATCAGCGCCCACGTTTCCTTCGGGTCCCAGCTCCAGTAGCCGCCCCATGCTTCCGCAGCCCACAGCGCGCCGAGAATCGTCGCGATCGTGAAGAACGCGAAGCCGACGGCGATCGACTTGTACATCACGTCGTCGAGCACGTCGAGCGCCGGCAGGCGGTCCGCCAGGACGCCGCGCTCCTTCGCGAGATACGCGACCGCGACCATCGCCGACAACGCAAAGCTGCCATAGCCGATGAAGTTCGCCGGCACGTGAATCTTCATCCACCAGCTTTGCAGCGCCGGAACCAGTGGCTGGATCTGCTGCGCGTCGCGCGAAACCGAGTACCACATCAGGAAACCCACGGCGGCGCTGATCACCAGCAGCACGAACGCGCCGAGCGCGCGGGTGTTGTAGTGCTGCTCGTAGTACAGATAGAAGAGCGCCGTGATCAGGCTGAACAGCACGAACACTTCGTACAGGTTCGAGATGGGAATATGGCCGACGTCCGCGCCGATCAGGTACGACTCGTACCAGCGCACCATCAGGCCGACGAAGCCCATCACGACAGCCGCCCATGTCATCTTTGAGCCGATCGCCGCGCCGGTCGCCGAGCGCGACAGCAGGCCGATCCAATAGAACACGGTGGCGAACACGAAGAGCGCGCTCATCCACAGAATCGCGGACTGACTCGACAGGAAGTACTTGAGGAAGAACGCGGTGTCCGCGCGGCCGAGATCGCCTTGATATATCTGGATCGCCAGCAGCGACAGCGCCGCGATTCCGACCATCAGCGGACGCACCGGCTTCCAGCGCCAGCCGAGCACGACGAAGACCGGCACCGCGCACACCAGCACCAGCTTGTCGTAGTAATTCATGAACGGGTAATAGCGCGACAGCGCGAACCCGGCGCCCGCGACCATCGCGACGGCAAACAGCCAGTCAACGATGCCCAGCCGTTTCAGAAACGGCCGCTCGTCGTACTGCGCGACGTTCAGCGTCTCGCCCGCGAACGACTTGTCGGGCCGCGAGGCGGAAGAGGAGGATGAGGAAACCTGAGTCAAGTCCATGATCTTACCGGGTCGAATCTTGTGAGCTTGCGGGCGGGTCGCCTGCACTGCCGGGCTGGCCGGAGGCGCCAGGTGCTTCGGTGAGCTTCGCGCCCAGCGCCGCGCCTACGGCGTCGCGCGTCTGGACGAATTCTTTTTCGAAGTCGAGCGTTTTGCGCGCGCTCGACATCGCCATCACGACCTGGGTGCCGTGATCGGTATCTTTGAGCCAGAACCAGAGGCGCCGTTCGCGGACGTAGAACATCGAAAAGATGCCTAACACGAGAAGCAGGCTGCCAAGATACACGACTTTTTTGCCCGGCGCGCGCGTCAACTGAAATACCGAAGCTTGCACCTGCTTGAAGGAGTCAAGCTGCAAG
The DNA here is from genome assembly GCF_000739735.1 of Paraburkholderia ginsengisoli NBRC 100965. GTDB lineage: Bacteria > Pseudomonadota > Gammaproteobacteria > Burkholderiales > Burkholderiaceae > Paraburkholderia > Paraburkholderia ginsengisoli. The sequence goes on from NZ_BBJF01000023.1 coordinate 122,799, forward strand.
TAGACCGGCGATCCATACAGAAAGCTGTCGGATATCGCGTTGATCGAGCTTTGCACGAAGCGGCTCGCCTCCGCGTTCGCTTGCGCCTCGGGCTCGCCGAGCCGTTCGCGCGACAATTGCCATAGATCCCAAGTCGCGCCTTCCAGCATGCGCAGCAGCAGGCCCGCTGCCTTTTCCTGCTCGCCCTTTGGCACCGAATGGTCGATAAAACCGGCGATCGCCTGGAAGCCGCCGACCGGCTGGCCGTTCGGCAGCTTGATCGCGCTGTCGGCGCCGGCGAAAAGGGTCAGCACGCGCAGCGCGCTTTCTTCGAGATGCTGCTGCAACTCGGCGTTCGAACCCGGCACCGAGCGCAGCGCGAAACGGTGCGCGGCCTTCGCGCGCATGGCCGGATCGGCGAGCGTTGCGCGCAGGTTCATCCATTCCTTGACCGTGCCGCCCGTGTCGGCGGGGATGCGCAGATAGCGGAACGGATCGTCCGGATTCAGGCGCATGCCGGCGAGGAACATCTTCTCGCCCGAGACGTCGACCGGCAGCATGTAGTTGTTGTATTCGCGCGCCTGGCCGTCCTTGTCGCGCACCTTGTACTGCACCGACGGGCCGACGTTGTGCAGATCGAGCGGCTTCGACGTCTTCGCGCCGGAGCCGAGGCGCTCGTCGAACGCCTCTTTCAGCGAGCGATGCGCGGCGACGCCGCGGGCATCGTTCTGGCCGCTGCCGTTCGAAACGTTTTCGACGTTGATCGCGCGGAAGTCGGTAAATTCGACGGTCTGGCCGTCGGCGAGCGGCGTGGCCGTGCTGAGCGGCGCATTGCCGCCGATCGCACCGCCGAACGGCGCGGTCTTCGCGCTTGCGCCGGTCATCGGGTAAGCGGTCATCTGCATCTGCGAGCCGCCGTCCTGGAAGCTCGACTGGTAGATCGACACTCCATCGTAAGTGAACGGCTTGTTCACTTCGATGCGCGCCGGCACGCGCGCGCCGGTCTTGTGATCGACCACGACGATGTCGCTCGCGAACAGCTTCGGCATGCCGGTCGAGTAGTAATCGACGATGAACTTGTTCAGCTCGATCGAGAACGGCAGGTCCTGGATCAGCGAGCCATCGGGCTGGTTCAGGATCGCGGTCGACACATGCTGCCCTTCCGGCACCCACGCGTAGCCGCGGAACGTCGGGTTCGATTCGGACAGGCGATGTTCCGGCGGGATCTCGTTGATCACCGTGTTCGCGCGGATCGGCGATTTGTCGAACAGCCACATTTGCAGCTTGATCGGCAGATTGCTGTCGAGCAGGCCGCCGAGGCAGATGATGACGATCGCAAGATGGGCGGAGATGTAGCCGAATTTGGTCAGCGCGCCGCGCTTTGCGGCGATCAGCGTCGCGCCTTCCGACTCACGCGTGACGAACTTGTAGCCGAGTCTCGCCGAGAGTTTGGCGAGCAGCGCCGAGGTGTGCGCGCGCGTGCCGTGCACCGCGAACTCGCCCTTGTGATGGAACGCGCGCAAGCTGCCTTCGCGGACCTTGTCCTTCCAGCTCTTCGCGTCGGCGACCATCTTCGGCGCGTTGCGGATCACACACAGCGACACGGACACCATCAGGAAGCCGAGAATCAGCATGAACCACCACGAGCTGTACACGGTGTACAGGCTCAACGAGCGGAAGATGTCCGCCCAGAAGGGGCCGAACTGATTGACGTAGTTGGGATACGGATCGTCCTGCGTGAGGACGGTGCCGATGATGCTGGCGATCGACAGGATCACGAGCAGCGCAATGGCGAAACGCATCGAACTCAAGACTTCGACGACGCTGCGCAAGACGCGATTGCCCGACTTCGACTGCAAACCCGACGTGGTAACGCTCATTCAAACTCCGACTGAACAGCAAAAAAGGGTGAAGGGCTGTCGTACGCGCGACGCCCTCACCCTTTTCTTGTTGGTACCGGCCTCGCCGGACCGGTTGCACTTGCGAGCGGACTGCTTAACGCAAGCCCGCGATGTAATCGGCAACAGCCTTGATCTCGCTGTCCGACAGACGCGATGCAATGGCATGCATCGCCTCGTTGTTGTTGCGTGCGCCTGGACCCTGCGTGAACGCGGCCAACTGCGCCACCGAGTATTCCGCCCATTGCCCCGACAGAAGCGGGAACTGCGACGGAATCCCCTGACCGGTCGGGCCGTGACAGCTCGCGCAGGCCGGCACGCCCTTGTCGGCGATCCCACCGCGATAGATCTTCTGACCGAGCGCGACGGTGTCCTTGTTGTGCGCGTAGCCGGGCTTCGGAGTCTGCGTCGCGAAATAGGCGGCGACGTTGACCATGTCCTGATCGGATAGCGCCGCGGCCATGCCCGCCATGATCGCATTGTTGCGCGCGGGCTGCTTGGCGCCCGGCTGAATCTTGAAATCGTGCAGCTGCTTGACGAGATATTCGGGATGCTGGCCCGCCAGCTTCGGATAGGCACCGCCGGCACTGTTGCCGTCTGCGCCGTGACATGACGCGCATACCTGAACCGCGATTGCCTGCCCCCGATTGACGTCCGGCTTTACCGGATCTGCTGCTCGTGCCTGAATTGCCAAACCTGAAAGACCTGCCGCTACATGAAGCACCATCAGAGTCTTGCTCAGTCGATTCATTCGCACACCCTGTCTCGTCTTGTGGGATTTTAGAGGTTTTGCAAAATACGACGGCGACCGAGTGACCGCCAGGAGCCGCCAAGGCACGCGGGCTGGCCCCCTCAGGTTTTCAGTAAACCATCGTATTGTACAATAACTCGCTAATCGCTAAGACGCCAGTCGGGCTTGACCCGTCCCCACTCCGGGTTCCCCGGCGTCTCGAATCCTGGCCTGATCATGTCCTTCCTGCTCCACCAATCCCGCTTTTTCACGACCGTCAATCATCTGCGCGATCTGCCGGCCACCTCGCAACCCGAGATCGCCTTCGCGGGACGTTCGAACGCGGGCAAGTCAACGGCCATCAATATCCTGTGCAATCAGAAGCGGCTCGCCTTCGCCAGTAAGACGCCGGGACGCACGCAGCACATCAATTATTTTTCGGTAGGCAAGGCGGATGAGCCGACCGCCCATCTGGTCGACCTGCCGGGCTACGGCTATGCAGAGGTGCCGGGCGCGGCCAAGGCTCACTGGGAAGCGTTGCTGTCCACATATCTGCAATCGCGCTCGCAACTGCGCGGCATGATCCTGATGATGGACTCGCGCCGCCCGCTGACCGATCTGGACCGGCGCATGATCGAGTGGTTCGCGCCGACCGGCAAGCCGATCCACACGCTGCTTACCAAATGCGACAAATTGACGCGCCAGGAAAGCGTGAACGCGTTGCGCGCCACGCAGAAAGGTCTGGCGGAATATCGCACCGCCGGCTACCAGGGCGAACTCACCGCGCAGCTGTTTTCGGCGCTCAAGCGTGTCGGAATCGATGAAGCGCACGGGTTGATCGAAAGCTGGCTGATTCCCGAGGCGAAGGGCGAAACGGACGCGGCGCAGTAAGTTCAGCGACCCGGCTCGGACGGGCCAAAGTGCCATTTCCGGCCGCCCATAAAAAAACCCGCCGCTTAAACGGCGGGTCAAACAGCCTAATCGAAAAAACGACAGGCACCCGCTCAGGGAGGAGAAGCGGGGAGGTCAGCGCAAGGCGCCTTGCTCGATCGGTATGATATACCATTGTCTCGAAAAGTTTCCGGGAGCGGAGGCAGGCGTTACTTGTTCACTCCACACATCCACGATCTTCGATTCGATATGAGCTTCTACCCGCACTACCGTCCGCGCCGCATGCGCCGTGACGACTTCTCGCGTCGCATGATGCGGGAAAACATCCTCACCACCAACGATCTGATTTACCCTGTGTTCATCGTCGAGGGCACCAACGTGCGGCAGGCCGTACCGTCGATGCCGGGCGTAGAACGCGTGTCGGTCGATCTGCTGATGGGCGTCGCCGAGCAATGCGTCGAATTGGGCGTGCCTGTGCTGTCGCTGTTCCCCGCGATCGAGCCATCGCTCAAAACGCCCGATGGCCGCGAAGCGGCCAACCCGGCCGGCCTGATCCCGCGTGCCGTGCGCGAGCTGAAGAAGAATTTCCCCGAACTGGGCGTGCTCACCGACGTCGCGCTCGATCCGTACACGAGCCACGGTCAGGACGGCGTGCTCGACGAAGCGGGCTATGTGATCAACGACGAAACCGTCGAGATACTTGTCGAGCAGGCGCGCGCGCAGGCTGAAGCGGGTGTCGACATCGTCGCGCCTTCGGACATGATGGACGGCCGCATCGGCGCGATCCGCGAAATGCTCGAGAGCGAGGATCACGTCCATACGCGCATCATGGCCTACGCGGCCAAGTTTGCGTCGGCGTTCTACGGCCCGTTCCGCGATGCTGTGGGGTCCGCGACGAACCTCGGCAAGAGCAACAAGATGACGTATCAGATGGACCCGGCCAATTCGAATGAAGCGCTGCGTGAAGTGCAAGCGGACATCAACGAAGGCGCCGACATGGTAATGGTCAAGCCGGGCATGCCGTATCTGGATATCGTGCGTCGCGTAAAGGACGAGTTCCAGTTCCCGACCTACGTGTACCAGGTCAGCGGCGAATACGCGATGCTGAAGGCGGCCGCGCAGAACGGCTGGCTCGATCACGACAAGGTCATGATGGAATCGCTGCTCGCGTTCAAGCGGGCCGGTGCGGATGGGGTGCTGACGTATTTCGCGCTGGATGCCGCGCGGATTTTGCGTTCGCAGAAGTAGCTGATTGGCCGCCTTTGCGGGTGGCTCTAGATTTTGGCGATTGAGAGAAACGGGGGTGGACCTTGGGGCCGCCTCCGTTTTTTTATGGAGGCTTTGCGGGGCTCGGCGCGGTGGATTTGCCCAGTTGCGGTTTGTGACGGGCTTTGCGTCCGGCTTTATGTCTCGCGTGCGCTATTCGGTTTGACTTGTTACCAGACCAAAGTTTGATGCATGCCCCCTGCGCTCACGAGCGATGAGGCAGCCGACGTGTGTCGAGTAACGCCCAAGTCCTCTCCCGTTCCAGCATGCCTGCACGTCACCGCGCTAAACGGACTCCGTCGTGTCCTTGACCAGGCACCTGCGTGACTAAGGTACTGTCGCCCTAGTGAGCGAACCCATGGTCATTGACGCTTGACCGGCCCGTTACCTCACAGCGATTCGCCCCGTCACACTCCCGACGCGCCCGCCCGGTCCAGCGTGCGCAAGAATTTATCCGCAGATTCATACCCTACGACGCGCAGCACTTCCTTCCCGCCCTGATCGAAGAAAATGATCCCCGGTGGCCCAAACAGGCCGAAACGCTTGAGCAGCGCCTGATCGTCAGTGTTGTTCGCAGTAACGTCGGCCCGTAGCAAGTTCATTTGCTTCAATTTCGCTTGAACGCGCGGATCGCTGAAGGTGAACTTCTCCATTTCCTTGCAGCTGACGCACCAGTCCGCATAAAAATCGAGCATAGCGGGCTGTGCAGCCGTTTTGACGGCCTGGTCGAGTTCACTCGACGAGCGGACCGAAGCAAACGTCAGATCGCCCTGCGAGGCCGCTCCCGGTTTGCTGGAGACGTTCGCGGCGACAGTGCCGGGCTCCGCGCCGCGCAACGCCAGCACGGCGAGGGGCCTCAGCGGATCGGACGAGCCGGCAGCCAAACCGACCAGCAACACCGCAGCCCAGACTGCCAACGCAGCACCGATCCCCCGCCCCAGCCCGCGCCACACCGACCCGCCGACGACCGGTGCCGAGAACAACCCAAGCGAAGCCGCGGCCACCAGCAGCCACAGGGCGCTCAACAGCATCGTCGCAGTGGCGCCGAGCACCGGCCAGACGATCCACAGTGCCGCAGCCAGCAGCACGACGCCGAAAAACACCTTGACGCCGTCCATCCATGCACCCGCGCGCGGCAGCAGGGTGCCAGCGCCCAGTCCGACGATGAGGAGCGGCACGCCGAGTCCGAGTCCCATCGAAAACAGTGCCGCGCCGCCGAGGACCGCATCGCCGGTATGCGCGATGAAGGCCAGTACGGCAAAGAGCGGAGCGGTCATGCAGGCGCCGACCACCAGCGCCGAGAGTGCGCCCATCATGGCGACCGCGGCAAACTTGCCGCCTGAGCGTCCTTTCGACGCGCTCGAAACGCCGTCCTGCCAGCGCTGAGGCAGCGCGATATCGAAGCCCGCGATCAGCGTCAGCGCGAAAATCGTCAGCAGCACGGCAAACGCGCCGAGCACCCACGGATTTTGCAGCCACGCGCCGAGGCTCTGTCCGACGAGCGCCGCCGCCACACCGAGCGCGGTGTACACGAGCGCCATCCCAATCACGTAAGCCAGCGACAACGCGAAGCCACGCGCCCGCGTTACCCGCGCGCCTTCACCGATGATGATTGCCGACAAGATCGGAATCATCGGATACGAGCACGGCAGCAGACTGAGCACAGCGCCGGCGATGAAATAGAGCCCGACGATCGCGAAGAAGCCGCCGCGCTGCAGTAGCGACTGGGCGTAGTCGGCGCTGGTGGCGCGCTCGTACCAAGGCTCGTCGGCCGCTGGGGATTGTTGCGTCGCCGCGGCGGCCGCCGCGCTGCCGGCGGGCTGCAAGGCTTCGCCGCTCACATGGTAGACGCGCTCCATCGGCGGATAACAGATACCGGCGTCGGCGCACCCCTGCGACGTCACCGCCAGATCGAATGGTCCCCCCGCCTGTTTGACTGGTATGCGGATCGTCAGCTCGTTGCGATAAGTCTCGACGTTCTTGTTGAAGGTCTGATCGAACTTCACATGGCCGGCCGGCAATTGCGGCTCGCCCAGCATGGCCGTGCCGTTGCGAGTCGCAAATGCGAAGCGCTCGCGGTACATGTAGTAGCCGTCGGCGATCTTGTAGGTTACGACAACTTCGCCGGGTTTCTCGGTGGCGCTGAATTTGAACGCGACGGCCGGATCGAGAAAATCGTCCGCAGCGCGGGCCAGCGGGGCGAACTGCGCGAGAACTGCACAGCCGAGCAGGAAGAATACGATGCGCAGCGCGTGACGCGCGCGCCGGTCGAGACCGTTAAACATGGAGAGGACGTTGGGTTTCAGCAGTGATCCATTGGCCGTACGCGGCTGATGCCGTCGCTTGCCACAAGAGGATTTCCGGCGTGTCGTAGGGATGGTGAGCCTGAATGAAATGCTCGAGCTCCAGCGCGCGCGCGGCGCTCGTTTTGAACAGCAACTGGATCTCCTCCGCGGATTCGATTTTGCCCTGCCAGTGATAGCTCGACTGCACGCTGCCTAATTGCGTGACGCAGGCGCACAACCGCGCAGCCAGCGCATCTGCGGCGAGCTTCTGAGCGACGGCTGCATCCGGCACCGTGGTCAGAATCAGGATCACATTCACACTCACAAAAAGCTCCGGCGACGCACGATTCAGGTGCCGATATCGTATCACCTGACCCTGTGGCGCCGCTGACGGTGCCGCAGCGTGCGCGGCCGCGTTTGGCCGCCAAGAAGCGGATGGCCGCAGCGAATGACCCGCCATAAAAGAAAAAAGCCAGGCTATTCGCCTGGCTTTTCTCGATGCTAAAAAGCTTACTCAGCTTCTTGCACTTCAACTTCTTCAACTTCCGGACGGTCGAGCAGTTCGACAAGTGCCATCGGTGCGTTGTCGCCGACGCGGAAGCCGAACTTCAGGACGCGCAGGTAGCCGCCCGGACGGGTAGCGTAACGCGGGCCGAGAACTTCGAACAGCTTCGTGACCGAGTCACGATCGCGCAGGCGGTTGAACGCCAGACGACGATTTGCCAGCGACGGCTTCTTGCCGAGCGTGATCAGCGGCTCGACGACTTTACGGAGTTCTTTCGCCTTCGGCAGCGTGGTCTTGATGACTTCGTGCTCGATCAGCGAGTTGGACATATTACGGAGCATTGCCAGGCGGTGGCTGCTCGTGCGGTTCAGTTTCCGCAGACCATGACGGTGACGCATGTTAATTCCTTCAATTCAAAGTTTTGGTCCAGCTCTTCTATCGCGCTCGGTCTACCCGAAAGTAGCGAGTGCACGGGCCGGTAGTGAAAAAAGACAAGACGCGGATTTTAAAGGAAAATCCGCGTCTTTGCCAGTGCAGCGGTCGGGCTCTGGCCCGGGATTGCCACTCGACTTATTTGTCCAGCCCTGCGGGTGGCCAGTTTTCGAGCTTCATGCCGAGCGTCAAACCACGCGACGCCAATACTTCCTTGATTTCGTTCAGCGACTTGCGACCCAGATTCGGCGTCTTGAGCAACTCGTTTTCCGTGCGCTGGATCAGGTCGCCGATGTAGTAGATGTTCTCGGCCTTCAGGCAGTTCGCGGAACGAACCGTCAGTTCGAGATCATCGACCGGACGCAGCAGGATCGGATCGATCTGCGGCGCACGCGACGGCGCTTCAGCCGTTGCTTCGGTACCTTCCAGTGCAGCGAACACCGACAGTTGGTCCACCAGAATACGAGCCGATTGACGGATCGCTTCTTCCGGCGAGATCACACCGTTGGTTTCGATGTTCATCACGAGCTTGTCGAGGTCGGTACGCTGTTCGACGCGAGCGCTTTCAACGGCGTAGCTCACACGGCGAACCGGCGAGAACGACGCGTCCAGCACGATACGGCCGATGATCTTGGCCGACTCTTCGCCATAACGACGCACATTGCCGGGCACGTAGCCGCGGCCCTTTTCAACCTTGATCTGCACGTCGAGCTTGCCGCCCTTCGACAGATGCGCAATCACGTGATCCGGGTTGATCACTTCGCAATCGTGCGCGAGTTCGATGTCGCCAGCGGTGACAACGCCTTCGCCGTCCTTGCGCAGCGTAACCGTGACTTCATCACGGTTATGCAGCTTGAACACGACGCCCTTCAGGTTCAACAGCAGGTTGACCACATCCTCTTGCACACCGTCGAGCGTCGAATATTCATGTACGACGCCTGCGATCGTCACTTCGGTCGGCGCGTAGCCCACCATCGACGACAGCAGCACGCGCCGGAGCGCGTTACCCAAGGTGTGGCCGTAACCGCGTTCAAACGGTTCCATGACCACTTTCGCGTGGCTCTCGCCAAGCGATTCAACTGCGATGATCTTGGGCTTCAACAAACTGGTTTGCATAGGTTTTCCTTTTCAATACCCTCGGCTCGTTACACCGATAAGGCTGACCGGTAACAACCTGAAAATAAACAGCCGAGACGCCCCCTTGCGCAACGCAATCGGGGTGCCCCGGCCGTTAATCCGATTACCGCGAATACAATTCGACGATCAGGCTTTCGTTGATATCGCCAGCGATGTCGCTGCGTTCCGGCTTCGACTTGAACGTGCCTTCGAAATTCTTCGAATCGACAGCGACCCAGCTCGGCAGACCGCCTTGCTCGGCCAGCGACAGCGCTTCGAGAATACGCGCCTGCTTCTTCTTCTGTTCGCGCACTGCGACGACGTCGCCTGCCTTCACTTGCATCGACGGGATGTTCGACACGACGCCGTTCACCGTGATCGCCTTGTGGCTAACGAGCTGACGTGCTTCAGCGCGCGTCGAGCCGAAGCCCATGCGATACACGACGTTGTCCAGACGCGATTCGAGCAATTGCAGCAGGTTTTCACCCGTGTTGCCCTTCAGGCGGTCGGCTTCAGCGAAGTAACGGCGGAATTGACGCTCGAGCACACCGTAGATGCGCTTGACTTTTTGCTTCTCGCGCAGCTGCGTGCCGTAGTCGGACGTACGTGCACCCGAGGTGCGGCCATGTTGGCCAGGCTTGCTGTCAAGCTTGCACTTGTCAGCGAGCGAACGACGGGCGCTCTTCAGGAAGAGGTCAGTGCCTTCACGGCGGGACAGCTTGGCCTTAGGGCCGATATAACGTGCCACGTTGATTCCTTCGTTGATTAATCACGCAAACGGCATGCATTCGCGCTAGTCCGAACCCTTTGGGTCGAACGGTGGGCTTAGTCAATTCAATAGCGCAAGCAGCCTGCCGCCGCACAGGGCGGCAACAGGCGCTAGCAAAACCAGCGTCTTAGATACGACGACGCTTCGGCGGACGGCAGCCGTTGTGCGGCACCGGAGTCACGTCGGAGATCGCGGTGATCTTGATGCCAAGACCATGCAACGCGCGCACCGCCGACTCACGGCCAGGACCAGGGCCCTTGATCCGCACTTCGAGGTTCTTGACGCCGTATTCCATCGCCACGCGGCCTGCCGATTCGGCTGCCACCTGAGCTGCAAACGGGGTCGATTTACGCGAACCCTTGAAGCCCTGACCACCCGACGTTGCCCAAGCAAGTGCATTGCCTTGACGATCGGTGATCGTGATGATGGTGTTGTTGAACGACGCGTGAACGTGAACCACGCCCTCGGCGACGTTCTTCTTGACCTTCTTGCGAACGCGTTGCGCCGCGGAGTTGTTCGAAGCCTTAGCCATTACGTTTTCCTGTAACTGTCAGTTCCGCTTACTTCTTCAGCGATTGCGCTGCACGACGCGGACCCTTGCGCGTACGGGCATTCGTACGCGTACGTTGGCCGCGCAGGGGCAAGCCCTTACGATGCCGAACGCCACGGTAGCAGCCGAGATCCATCAGGCGCTTGATGTTCATCGTCGTTTCACGGCGCAGATCGCCTTCAACGATGAACTTGCCGACTTCTTCACGCAGCTTTTCGAGGTCTGCGTCGTTCAGGTCTTTGACCTTCTTCGAAAATGCCACACCAGCAGCGACGCAAATGTCGCGCGAGCGCGTGCGGCCGACACCGTAAATAGCCGTCAGGCCGATTTCGGTATGCTGGTGATTCGGGATGTTAACCCCTGCGATACGAGCCATTGTTTTTCCTCAAACAAAAAGCGCAGCAAAAAGCGCGGCGTTCAGCCTTGACGCTGTTTGTGGCGCGGATCAGAGCTGCAAATCACGCGCACAACGCCTTTGCGCTTGATGATCTTGCAATTGCGGCAAATGCGCTTAACCGATGCCATCACTTTCATGATATTACCCTTTTTTCAAATCACTTCGCCCGGAACACGATCCGCGCACGCGACAGATCGTAAGGCGTCAATTCAACCGTTACCTTGTCGCCCGGCAAGATTCGGATGTAGTGCATCCGCATCTTGCCGGATATGTGTCCCAATACGACATGGCCGTTTTCCAGCTTCACCCTGAAGGTAGCGTTAGGCAGGTTTTCGATGACTTCACCCTGCATCTGGATAACATCGTCTTTGGCCATAAGTCCTTTCAACGCATCGGGACGCCGCCGCCTTTGAAATTAGCTTTCTTCAGCAGCGATTCATACTGTTGCGACATAACGTACGACTGCACCTGCGCCATGAAATCCATTGTGACGACGACAATGATCAGCAGCGACGTTCCACCAAAATAAAACGGCACGTTCCAGCGCAGCACCAGAAATTCGGGCAGCAGACAAACGAACACGATGTAGATCGCACCCGCCAGCGTCAGACGCGTCAAGATGCGGTCGATATATCGCGCCGTTTGATCGCCCGGGCGGATGCCTGGGACGAAAGCGCCACTCTTTTTCAGGTTGTCGGCCGTTTCCCTGCTATTGAACACCAGTGCGGTGTAGAAAAAGCAGAAGAAAACGATCGCCAACGCGTACAGCAACACGTACACGGGTTGACCGGGCTTAAGGGCTTCGGCCACGTTGTGCAACGTGTCTGCGAACCAGCTGGTACGCGACCCCGAACTAAACCAGTTCAGGATAGTTGCCGGGAAGAGAATGATCGACGATGCGAAGATCGGCGGAATCACGCCCGACATGTTCAGCTTCAGCGGCAGATGCGAAGACTGTCCGCCGTAAATCTTGTTACCGACTTGCCGCTTGGCGTAGTTCACAAGAATCTTGCGCTGGCCGCGTTCGATGAACACCACCAGATACGTCACAGCAGCAATCAGCGCGACCACAATAATCGCCGAGATGATGCTCATCGAGCCAGTTCGCACCAGTTCGAAAAGACCACCGATTGCGTTCGGGAAACCCGCCGCAATACCGCCGAAAATGATGATCGAGATACCGTTGCCAAGCCCGCGCTCCGTGATCTGCTCACCCAGCCACATCAGGAACATCGTGCCGGTCACCAGCGTCACGACCGTCGTCAACCGAAACACCATCCCCGGATCGATCACCAGGCCCGGCTGATTTTCCAGTGCGACGGCAATGCCGAACGCCTGGAACGTCGCCAGCAGGACCGTAAAGATACGCGTGTACTGCGTAATCTTCCGTTGACCCGCCTGCCCTTCCTTTTTCAGCGCTTCGAGCTGCGGCGAAACAATCGCCAGCAACTGCATGATGATCGACGCCGAAATGTACGGCATGATCCCCAGCGCAAAAATCGTGAACCGCGAAAGCGCGCCACCCGAGAACATGTTGAACATGCCAAGGATGCCGCCCGACTGACTTTGGAACAACTTTGCCAGCTGGTCCGGGTCAATACCCGGCACCGGAATGTGCGCGCCGATACGGTAGACGATCAACGCCAGCAGCAGGAACACTGCACGCCGACGCAGATCGCCAAACTTCGCCGCGCTGCGACCGGGTTTTGCGAGACTCGGGCTGTTAGCCAAGTACCTTCTCCGATGCAAATGCTAGTGACGGCAAATAGGTTGCGCGTTACTCGGCAAAAGAGCCGCCGGCTGCTTCGATAGCAGCGCGCGCACCCTTCGTCGCACCCAGACCCTTCACAACGACCTTGCGCTTGAGCTCGCCCGTCGCGATGATCTTGGCGCTCTTGATCAGCTCGCCAACCAGGCCGGCTTGCTTCAGAGCCAGCAGGTCGATTTCGTCGACCGGCAGCTTTTCCAGATCCGAGAGACGCACTTCACCAACGAATTCCTTCGTCAGCGAGGTGAAGCCACGCTTTGGCAGGCGACGTTGCAGCGGCATTTGACCGCCTTCGAAGCCAACCTTGTGAAAGCCGCCCGAACGCGACTTCTGACCTTTGTGACCACGGCCAGCGGTCTTGCCGAGGCCGGAGCCGATGCCGCGACCAACGCGACGCTTTGCGTGCTTCGCGCCTTCAGCCGGCTTCAGGTTATTCAATTCCATTATCAACTCCTTGAGTCCTGGTCAGCCGCTTAGCTGATGACCTTAACGAGGTACGAAACCTTGTTGATCATGCCGCGCACAGCCGGCGTGTCCTGCAACTCGCTAACCGAGTTGAGTCGGCGCAGGCCCAAGCCACGCACCGTTGCACGATGCGTTTCACGGGTGCCGATCAGGCTCTTGACGAGCTGGACCTTGACAGTTTTATCAGACATGGTGTCCACCTTAGCCCAGAATATCTTCGACGGACTTGCCGCGCTTCGCCGCGATGTCACCCGGCGTCGACTGCTTGCGCAGGCCGTCGAGGGTTGCACGAACGAGGTTGTACGGGTTCGTCGAACCGTGGCTCTTGGCCACAACGTTCTGCACGCCCATCACGTCGAACACTGCGCGCATCGGGCCGCCAGCGATCACGCCGGTACCGTCCTTAGCCGGAGCCAGGAGGACCATCGATGCGCCGTGCTTACCGTGCACTTCGTGTTGCAGGGTACCGTTCTTGAGCGGAACCTTGAACATGTTGCGGCGAGCCTGTTCCATCGCCTTCTGAACAGCGACCGGCACTTCCTTCGCCTTGCCCTTGCCCATACCGACGCGGCCATCACCGTCACCAACCACGGTCAGTGCGGCGAAACCGAGAATCCGGCCACCCTTCACGACCTTGGTCACGCGGTTGACCGAAATCATTTTTTCACGAAGGCCGTCGTCGCGTTCGTCAGCCTGAACTTTCGCTTGCATCTTTGCCATGACGAATTCTTCCCTTAGAACTTGAGTCCGGCTTCGCGCGCCGCATCAGCCAGCGCTTTCACGCGGCCGTGGTAACGGAAACCCGAACGGTCGAAGGCGACGGATTCGATGCCGGCAGCCTTAGCCTTTTCTGCAATGCGCTTACCGATCAGGGTCGCTGCAGCGACGTTGCCGCCCTTGCCCGTCTGATCAGCCAGTTGCGCACGCACTTCGGCTTCGAGCGTCGACGCGCTGGCGAGCACCTTGGTGCCACACGGCGAGAACACTTGCGCATAGATGTGCGTGTTCGTGCGATGCACGGCGAGACGCGCGACCTGCAGCTCAGCGATCTTGATACGCGTCTGACGAGCGCGGCGCAGGCGAGATTGAGTCTTATCCATGATTGCGCACCCTTACTTCTTCTTCGTTTCTTTGAGGATCACAACCTCATTGGCGTAACGCACACCCTTGCCCTTGTAGGGCTCCGGCGGGCGATAGCCGCGCACTTCTGCAGCGACTTGGCCAACTTGTTGCTTACTGATCCCCTTGATCACGATTTCGGTTTGCGTCGGGGTTTCAGCCTTGACGCCTTCCGGCATCTGGTGCACCACGGGGTGCGAGAAACCCAGCGACAGGTTCAGCTTGTCGCCTTGCGCTTGTGCGCGGTAACCGACGCCAACCAGCGTCAGCTTGCGCTCGAAACCCTTCGTCACGCCGTGCACCATGTTCGCAACCAGTGCGCGCATCGTGCCCGACATCGCATTCGCTTCGCGGCTTTCGCCAACCGGCTCGACCTTCAGCGTGCCGTTGTCGTTCACCACTTTCACCAGACTGTTGGCAGCCTGCGAAATCGTACCCAGCGGACCCTTGACGGTAATGCGTTCGTCGCTAAGGGCCACTTCTGCGCCTTGCAGCGCGATCGGGCTTTTACCTACTCGAGACATGTTTCTCTCCTTTCGGCCTTAAGCGACGTAGCAGATGACTTCGCCGCCAACGCCCGTTGCACGCGCCTTGCGGTCCGTCATCACGCCCTTCGGCGTCGACACGATTGCCACGCCGAGGCCATTCATGACCACGGGGATGTCGTTACGGCCGCGGTACACACGCAGACCAGGCTTCGAAACGCGCTCAATGCGCTCGATAACCGGACGGCCAGCGTAGTACTTCAACACGATGTTCAATTCAGACTTCGCACCTTCGGACTTCACTGCGAAATCATCGATATAGCCTTCGTCCTTCAGGACCTGCGCAATCGCAACCTTGACTTTCGACGAGGGCATAGTCACCGAGACTTTCTCAACCATCTGCGCATTGCGGATGCGAGTCAGCATATCGGCGATAGGATCACTCATGCTCATTTACGTTTCTCCTATTACCAGCTCGCCTTGGTCAGGCCAGGGATCTCGCCGCGGAACGCGATTTCGCGAATCTTGTTACGCGCCAGCCCGAATTTACGGAACGTGCCACGCGGGCGACCGGTAATTGCGCAACGGTTGCGCTTACGGGTCGGGTTAGAGTTGCGCGGCAGTTGTTGCAGTTCCAGACGTGCTGCGTAATGCTCTTCGTCCGACTTGCTCATATCGCCGATGATCGCTTTCAGCTCAGCACGCTTGGGAGCGTACTTAGCGGCCAGGCGAGCACGCTTCTTTTCACGTTCGATCAGTGCCAGTTTAGCCACGGTAACCTCAGTTTCTGAACGGGAACTTGAAGCTGGCGAGCAGAGCCTTTGCTTCGTCGTCGGTCTTCGCAGTCGTCGTGATGCTGATGTTCAGCCCACGCAGTGCGTCGATCTTGTCGTAGTCGATTTCGGGGAAAATGATCTGCTCTTTCACACCGATGTTGTAGTTGCCGCGACCATCGAACGCACGACCCGACACGCCACGGAAGTCACGCACACGCGGGAGCGCGACCGTAACGAAACGGTCCAGAAATTCGTACATTGCCTGACCACGCAACGTGACCATTGCACCGATCGGATAGCCCTGACGGATCTTGAAGCCAGCGATTGCCTTGCGTGCCTTCGTGATCACCGGCTTCTGGCCTGCAATCTTCGTCAGGTCGCCAACGGCGTTCTCGATGATCTTCTTGTCAGCGACCGCTTCGCCAAGGCCCATGTTCAGGGTGATCTTGGTGATGCGCGGCACTTCCATCACGGACTTGTAACCGAACTTCTCGATGAGGCCGGGTACAACCTTCTCTTTGTAAAACTCTTGCAAACGAGCCATTTTTTTACTCCGCAGCGTCAGGCGCTCAGCTCGGCACCGGTCGTTTTAAGGAAACGGACTTTCTTGTCTCCTTCGACCTTGATGCCTACACGCGACGCCTTGCCATTCGCGTCGACCAATGCGACGTTCGAAATTTGCAGCGGCATCGTCTTGGCTTCCACACCACCCGTCGTACCCTTCATCGGGTTCGGCTTGACATGCTTCTTGACGAGGTTAATACCCTCGACAACAACCTTGCCTTCGCCAACGGACAGCACGACGCCGCGCTTGCCTTTATCTTTGCCGGTGATGACGATAACTTCGTCACCTTTGCGAATCTTGTTCATCGCGACTCCTTACAGCACTTCAGGTGCCAGCGAAACGATCTTCATGAATCGTTCGCTACGCAACTCGCGCGTGACAGGCCCGAAAATACGGGTGCCAATAGGTTCGAGCTTGGCATTCAACAACACGGCGGCGTTGCCATCGAACTTGATCAGCGAGCCGTCCTGACGGCGCACGCCCTTGGCGGTGCGAACCACCACGGCGTTATAAATTTCGCCTTTCTTCACGCGCCCGCGCGGCGTTGCTTCTTTGACGGTCACCTTAATGATGTCGCCAATGCTGGCATAACGACGCTTCGAGCCGCCGAGCACCTTGATGCACATGACTTCACGCGCACCCGTGTTGTCGGCCACTTCAAGCCGAGTTTCGGTCTGGATCATGGTTTATCTTTCCCAACTTAATCCGGTCACACCACCATGGCGTACCCGGTCAGTCTTGGTCCCGTCAGCCAATCGGCTGCTTGGGTATGAACAGCAGCGACGGCAAACGAAACCCGCCATCGCAATCCGGTGAATCCTTCGGCACAGGCTGGCGCCCGAACCGCTTCCCCCACCAACTTCGCCCGCGACGGGGCTCCCATAAAGAGGGAAGACCGAGATCATATCACATAATCCCGGCCTTGCAAGCGAAACTTACTGCGATTTCAATTACTTCTACAACTTTGCGGCGTCAGATGACGCGAGCAGCCTCGACCAGGCGAGCCACAACCCAAGCTTTCGTCTTCGAAATCGGACGCGTTTCCTGGATTTCAACGAGGTCACCCTCGTTGTACGTGTTCGCATCGTCGTGCGCGTGGTACTTCTTCGAACGCACAACGTACTTGCCGTAGATCGGGTGCTTCACGCGGTGCTCGACCAGCACGGTGACCGTCTTGTCCATCTTGTTGCTGACGACCTTGCCGACCAGCGTCCGCTTGAGCGAGGTTTTTACGCTATCGTTCATTTCTGGTTCGCCTTCTCAGTCAGGACGGTCCGCACACGTGCGATGTCGCGACGGACCTTCTTCAGCTGGCTCGTGTTCGTGAGCTGCTGGGTCGCGAGTTGCATGCGCAGGCCGAATTGCGCCTTCAACAGGTCCGACAGCTCCTTGTTGAGCGCGGCCTGATCTTTCTGGTGAAGTTCGGAAGCCTTCATCATTTGCTCCTTAGGCGCCGAGCTGACGCACGATAAACGTCGTCTTGAGCGGCAGCTTAGCTGCAGCCAGACGGAACGCTTCGCGTGCCAGCTCTTCGGTTACGCCGTCCATTTCGTACAGCATCTTGCCCGGTTGAATCTCTGCGACGTAGTACTCAGGGTTACCTTTACCGTTACCCATACGTACTTCAGCCGGCTTGTGCGAGATTGGCTTGTCCGGGAAGATGCGGATCCAGATACGACCGCCACGCTTGATGTGACGCGTCATTGCACGACGTGCCGCTTCAATCTGGCGCGCGGTCAAGCGACCACGACCGACAGCCTTCAGGCCGAACTCACCGAACGACACCGCGTTGCCGCGGGTAGCAATACCGGTGTTACGACCTTTCTGCTCTTTGCGATACTTTCTGCGTTTCGGTTGCAGCATCGTTATTCTCCAGTCTTCCCGTCGCCGCCGGCACCGCCAGCACGACGGGGAGCGCCACGGCGTGCACCTGCCGGGCCACCACCTTCACCATCGCGACGCGGACGGCGATCGCCACCCGGACGTGCGTTGCGGCGCGGACGCTTTTCTTCGGCGACTTCTTCAACCACCGGTGCGTCGTTGCGGCCGAGCGTATCGCCCTTGTAGACCCACACCTTCACGCCGATGATGCCGTACGTCGTCTTCGCTTCCGAAGTTGCGTAGTCGATATCAGCACGCAGCGTATGAAGCGGCACGCGACCTTCGCGATACCATTCCGTACGAGCGATTTCGATACCGTTCAGACGACCCGCGCTCATGATCTTGATACCTTGAGCACCCAGACGCATTGCGTTTTGCATCGCGCGCTTCATCGCGCGGCGGAACATGATCCGGCGCTCGAGCTGCTGCGTGATCGAATCAGCGATCAGTTGCGCATCGGTTTCCGGCTTGCGGATTTCTTCGATGTTGACGTGAACCGGAACGCCCATGCGCTTTTGCAGCTCGGACTTCAGCAGTTCAATGTCTTCACCCTTCTTACCGATCACGACACCCGGACGCGAGCTGAAAATCGTGATGCGTGCGTTCTTTGCAGGACGCTCGATGACAACGCGGCCGACGGACGCGTTCTTCAGCTTCTTCTTCAGGTATTCACGAACACCGATGTCTTCCTGCAACATCGCCGCGAAATTGTTGTTGTTCGCGTACCAACGCGACGCCCAATTGCGGCTGACGGCCAAACGGAAGCCAGTCGGATGAATTTTCTGTCCCATCGTATGACCCCTTAATTCCCGACCGTCACAGTGATGTGACAGGATTGCTTCTCGATGCGGTTACCACGGCCTTTAGCGCGCGCGGTGAAACGCTTGAGCGATGCAGCCTTGTCGATGTAGATGCTCGTGATCTTGAGCTCATCGATATCGGCGCCTTCGTTATGCTCCGCATTCGCGATCGCCGACAGCACGACCTTTTTCACGATTCCCGCAGCCTTCTTCGGCGAGAACGTCAGAACGTTCAGCGCCTTGTCGACCGGCAAACCGCGGATCTGGTCAGCCACAAGGCGCGTTTTCTGCGCCGAGATGCGGGCACCGCGATGAATTGCTTTCACTTCCATCATGAGCCCCTTATTTCTTAGCCTTCTTGTCGGCTGCGTGACCCTTGAACGTACGGGTCAATGCAAACTCGCCAAGCTTGTGGCCGACCATGTTTTCCGAGATGTACACCGGAACGTGTTGACGGCCGTTGTGAACGGCGATCGTCAGACCGATGAAATCCGGGAGGATCGTCGAGCGACGCGACCAGGTTTTGATCGGCTTCTTATCCCGCGAAGCTGCTGCCGCCTCAACTTTCTTCAGCAAATGGGCGTCGCAGAACGGACCTTTTTTTACAGAACGTGCCATTGCCTACTCCTTAACGCTTGTGACGGCGCTGGACGATCATGCTCGTCGTGCGCTTGTTGCTGCGGGTGCGATAACCCTTAGCAGGCGTGCCCCACGGGCTCACCGGATCGCGACCTGCAGCCGTCTTGCCTTCACCACCACCGTGCGGGTGATCGACCGGGTTCATTGCAACGCCACGCACCGTCGGGCGGATACCGCGCCAGCGGTTCGCGCCAGCCTTACCGATTTGACGGAGGCTATGCTCTTCGTTGCCAACTTCACCAATCGTCGCGCGGCACTCAACGTGAACGCGGCGGATTTCACCCGAGCGCAGGCGGACCTGTGCGTAGATGCCTTCACGAGCCAGCAGCATCGCCGAAGTGCCAGCCGAACGCGCCATTTGCGCGCCCTTGCCCGGCAACATTTCGATGCAGTGGATCGTCGTACCGACCGGAATGTTGCGGATCGGCAGCGTGTTACCTGCGCGGATCGGCGCTTCCGAACCCGACATCAGTTGCTGACCGACGGTAACGCCCTTCGGTGCAATGATGTAACGACGCTCGCCGTCTGCGTACAGAACCAGCGCGATGTTCGCGCTGCGGTTCGGGTCGTACTCGAGACGTTCCACCTTCGCTGCGATACCGTCCTTGTTACGACGGAAATCGACGACACGGTAGTGATGCTTGTGACCACCACCCTTATGACGCGTGGTGATGTGACCGTTGTTGTTACGGCCGGCGGTCGAGGATTGCGAATCGAGCAGCGGTGCGTACGGCTTGCCCTTATGCAGTTCCTTGTTGACCACCTTGACCATCGCGCGGCGACCCGGCGAAGTCGGCTTAACTTTAACGATTGCCATGATTACTTGGCCTCCGCTTCAAAGTTGATTTCCTGGCCGGGCTTCAGGCAGACGTACGCCTTCTTCACGTCCTTGCGCTTGCCCATGAAGCGGCCAAAGCGCTTGGCTTTGCCCTTCGAGACCAGCACGTTGACGGAATTGACTTCCACCTTGAACAGCAGCTCGACTGCAGCTTTCACTTCCTGCTTCGTGGCATCGGGCGCGACTTCGAACACAACCTGCTCGTTCTTGTCGGCCACCAGCGTCGCCTTTTCGGAGATCACCGGCGCGAGCAGGACCTGCATCAAACGATGATCGTTCTTGCGAATCTCGCTCATGACAGCAACTCCTCGATCTGGGCGACCGCAGCCTTCGTGATCAGGATCTTCTTGAAGTAGATCAGCGACAGCGGGTCGGCGTAACGCGGCTCGACAACTGCCACATGGGCGAGGTTGCGCGACGCGAGGTACAGGTTTTCGTCAACCGTGTCGGTAATCACCAGCACGGAATCGAGACCCATCGCCTTGAATTTTTCGGCCAGCAGCTTCGTCTTCGGCGCTTCGAGCGTCAGCTCGTCGACCACCGAGATGCGGCCTTCGCGGGCCAGCTGCGAGAAGATCGAGCAGAGACCTGCGCGATGCATCTTCTTGTTGACCTTGTGCGAAAAGTTTTCTTCCGGCGAATTCGGGAAGATCCGGCCACCGCCGCGCCACAACGGGCTCGACGACATACCGGCACGGGCGCGGCCCGTACCCTTCTGGCGCCACGGCTTCTTGGTTGTGTGCTTGACTTGCTCACGATCCTTCTGCGCGCGGTTGCCGCTACGGGCATTCGCTTGATACGCCACCACTACCTGGTGAATCAGGGCTTCGTTGTAATCGCGGCCGAACACGACGTCCGACGCGCTAACGCCTGCACCTTCCTGACCATTGGCATTCAGGAGCTTAAGTTCCATTATTTCGCTCCTTTCACGGCACGCGTCTTCACGGCCGGCGTAACGAATACCTTGCCACCCTTCGCACCCGGAACGGCGCCCTTGACCAGCAACAGCTTGCGGTCAGCGTCGATACGAGCGATTTCGAGGTTTTGCACCGTTACCGTGTCGTCACCCATGTGACCGGTCATGCGCTTACCCGGGAAAACACGACCCGGGTCCTGCGCCATACCGATCGAACCCGGCACGTTGTGCGAGCGCGAGTTACCATGCGATGCACGGCCGGATGCGAAGTTGTAACGCTTGATGGTACCGGCGTAGCCCTTACCGATCGACACGCCTTGCACGTCGACCTTCTGGCCTACTTCGAACAGGTCGGGACCGACCACGGTGCCGTTCGACAACTCGGCAGCCTTGGCAGCATCGATCTGGAATTCTTTGAGGATTTCACCGGCTTGAACACCGGCTTTGGCGAGATGACCGGCCAACGGCTTCGTCACGCGCGATGCACGGCGCGTACCGAATGCAACCTGCACGGCCGTGTAGCCGTCGGTTTCAACAGTCTTGATCTGCGTCACGCGGTTGTCGGACACGTCCAGCACGGTAACGGGAATCGAATCCCCTTCTGCCGTGAAGATACGGGTCATGCCAACCTTGCGACCTACGAGTCCAAGGCTCATCGTTTTCTCCATTCCCGACTGCGATTGGTCGGGGCTAATTTACAAAATGCCGGTGCCGTTTCGGGCGTGAAATCACGCTGCAGCACACCGACTTTTTTGCGCAAATGCGCGAAAAGCCTTGCATTATAGCGAGGCTTTTCGTTTTCCGCAAGCAATCAATGACTTAGCGCTGCCCGGCAAGCCGGACAAGCTCTGGAAGCCTTATTGCAGCTTGATTTCAACGTCCACGCCAGCCGGCAGATCGAGCTTCATCAGTGCGTCAACGGTCTTGTCCGTCGGATCGACGATGTCCATCAGGCGTTGGTGCGTACGGATTTCGAGCTGATCGCGCGAGGTCTTGTTGACGTGCGGCGAACGCAGGATGTCGAAGCGTTGAATGCGGGTCGGCAGGGGCACCGGACCACGAACGATTGCGCCAGTCCGCTTAGCCGTGTCAACGATTTCAGCTGCCGATTGATCGATCAGGCGATAGTCGAAAGCCTTCAGGCGAATGCGGATTTTCTGGTTCTGCATGACAATTCCTTTGAAAGAGCGAGGCGGTATTGCGCCGCCGATAGTAAAAGAACGTAGAGCCGGGAGCCCGCTTGGGGCCGGCGCCCGGCTCCGGGCACCACTTACTGCAAATTCAATCCGCGATT
>NZ_BBJF01000022.1 GCF_000739735.1 Paraburkholderia ginsengisoli NBRC 100965
GAAGATCCACCGTCGCGTCTCGCATCAAGCGCCCACACTTATCGGCTGTTAATTTTTAAAGATCATTCGCTCAGAAGCTCTGCTTTCTTCGCGTCCGTCATCTAACGGGAGGCGAATTATGCGATGCGACCCGCACCCCGTCAACCCCCTTCACGCAATTATTTTCAAAAAGTTGGGATGCGCAAAAATGAGGCGCCGAGAGGAGGCACACAAATTATTTAGGTATCCGATCGATCCAGGTCTCTCCCCGCGCTGCCATATTTGCACTGCAGCGGCAGGCAGTGATTGATAGCGAGCTCTTCGTGGAATGGTCAGATGAGAATCGCGCCGACGAGCGACTCAGGAACAGAGAAGCAAGGAAGATGAAGGAGCCGCCTATATAGAGCCCAGCCCTTGCGCGGCGCCGTACTGTATTGAGCACATTGCGTGAAGCAACGCGCCGTGCGGGACTACCCGCCGAAATCACGCCGCAAACCTTACCGCAAAACTTGTCCACAGAAAAAGTGCGCAAGCCTGTGGATAACCTTCCCACAACCGCGCCAAGTCCTTGACGCAAAACCCTTCTCGCGGATTGCGCGCGGAGCGCGGCCACCTTCGTGGTCACGCGCACCCGCTCGACGTCACGCCGACTTGGCCGCCGCGCGCCCACTCACGCGCATGAAAGCGCCCCGCTCGACCAGCGCGCCGAACAGCAAGCCGATGGTCGTCCACATGATCGCCTGCATGCCGATCGCCGCGACGCGGAACTTCCACAGCAGCACGGCGGGGAAAGCCGCCGGCACTTCGTCGATGACCGGCATCGACCATTGCACCGCCGCGATGATCGCGACGAACACCAGCCCCGCGACAATCGAGCCGTTCCATGCACCGAGCTTCAGCACCGCGCGTCGCCGCACCTTCAGCGAGAACACCAGCGCGGTCAGCGAGATGGCGATCATCAGAAAGAACAGCCCGGTGCGCATGCCGATCGTGTCGGGATCGCCGACCGACGGCGGATTCGCCGGGTACTTGATGTTCGGCACGATCACCAGTGCAATGAACGCGCCAAGCGCGAGCCATGCGGACAACGCGCGCGCGCTCAATGCGCCCGCTCGCCCATACGCGTAAGCGAACACCAGCGAGAACAGACCGCCGAACGCCGCGCCATAAGTCACCACGCCGGTCAGCAAGCCAAGGCCCGCTTGCGTGTCGCGACTCACGAGTTCGGGCTCATGCTCATGTGCGTCGCCATGCGTCGCCTCGGCCTTTTCTTCGAATGAAATCGCCTGGTCGACCTGCGGCTCGCCGACTACTCTGGCGAAGCCGAACGTGAGGAGTCCCGCGGCGATGCCGGCGAGCATCCCGCGTACCAACAATTTACCCACCATGTTCGACTCCGTTAGTGGCAGGGAAAGCCGAGCAGATGGCGGCCGTCGTGCACGAACTCATGCACGTACATGCCGGGCACCAGCGATGTGGCGCCCTGTTCCGCACCAACGAAGTAAAGCGCGAGCAACAGCAGCAAACCGCCGAACACAACCCAAGGCAGCAATTCGCGCAGCGGAATCGGCGTGGGTTGAGCGGCGGGCTGGCTCGCGGGATCGTAAACAGCTTCAGTCATGAGGACATCTCCTGGGGGTAGCGCGCCCCGAAAGTAGAGTGCAGAGGAATGATGCGAAGCTCAGGTCTGGCTTTCGGCTTGTGATGCCGATTACAGTGGCGCGACCGCGCCGGGCTCTCACCGGCTTCCGTGCTTCGCAGTCTCGCTATTCTACGCGCTAAACTTCGGCCTTCGTGAACGTCGGAGGCCGCATGACGCGGGCCGGCGTTGCGCCAGGAGTGCATCGAGGGAAACCGACAAACAGCATGGATACGCGACTGCTCCTGGTGAGCCACGCATCGACCGCCGCGCAGCGCGCGGGCCGCTTTCCCGCCGACGATCCGCTCGACGCCCGCGGCCGCGCCGAAACCGAAGCGGCCGCCGCGCGCCTGCGTGGCGCGCTTCCCGGCGACGCCTCGGCCTTCGTCAGTCCCGCCGTTTGCGCACGCGAAACAGCATTCGTGCTAGGCCTCGATGCAACACCCGACGATGCGCTGGCGGACATGAATTACGGCAACTGGCAAGGACGGCGCCTCGCTGACCTCGCGATTGACGCGCCGCAGGAACTCGCCGCGTGGACGCACGATCCCGACGCCGCGCCGCCCGGCGGCGAGTCGTTCAGTCAACTCGTCCGGCGGATGGGGCAATGGCTCGACGCGCTAGGTACGACCAGCGGCGCATCGCGACGCGCGCATGGGGTGATCGCAGTGACACACGCGCCGCTGCTGCGTGCGGCGATCGTCCATGCAACGGGCGCATCGCCCACGGTGTTTCCGCGCATCGAGATCGCGCCGCTGTCAGTGGTCGAGTTGCGGTGTTCACAGCGCGTCTGGACGTGGTGGCCCGGCGCGCTCTAATCGGTGCGGCGCGCCAGGCGCCGTCGCTTCACTTACCCGTCACGACCAGCCGCAACTGGTTCGCCCCCGCAGGCGTCAGCGTGATATCGGTGCGCCGGCCCTTCGCCCCTAAATAGAAGTGCTGACGTCCCGGCGAATTCTGATCGTGCGTCGCGTCCGGCAAACATGACGCGATATCCGCCGCCACCGCTTGCAGTGCGTCGAGCTTCGAGCCGCCATCGCCATGCGGCGTCCACGTGCATTGGAAACTGCGATGGCTCGCGGAACATTGCGCATCGTCGCCATAGGGTTGCGCGACGCCCTTCCCGTCTTCGGGTGTCCACGACGCGAGGCCGTCCGGCGCGGCCGCCACGATCCGTTTGAGCGAAGCACATGGGCTCGGCGTGTCGTCGGCATAGGCGCTGCATGGCAGTACAGCGCCAAGCGAGGCGGCCGCGAATACAACGGCGAGTAATCGGGTGTTGTTCATGTCGGGCGCGGTCCTTCAAAAGAGGCCTCACGGGACGGCAACTGACGCCGTGCGTCGTCTTCCACGCGGCAGCACGCTCTGTGCCCATGCGCTTACATCGCCGCGGCGGCCGGAGGCCGGGCGAACCGCGCGACCAGAACTCGCCTTGCCATCTCTCGCGAAGCCCGCGCCGCCCGCCTTAATGGCACACAAATTGCATTCCCGCCGTACCGGCTCCGAAAACGCCCGCCACCTAAATCGACGCACACCGCTACGCCATGTCAAACAAACCTGCCGCCGAAACGCCGGCCCGCCTTTCCTGCGGAATCGAAGGAATCGACAACGTCCTGGGCGGGGGCCTCACGGCTCACCGCATGTATCTGGTGGAGGGCGCACCGGGTACAGGTAAAACCACCCTGGCCTTGCAATTCCTACTCAAAGGGGTTGAGGAAGGCCAGGTCGGTTTGTACATCACGCTGTCCGAAACGCGCTCCGAGCTGATCTCGGTCGGCGAAAGTCACGGCTGGGACGTGAGCCGCTTCAAGATTCTCGAACTGCTCTCCGACGAAGGCCTCGACCCGCAATACGAGCAGACCGTGCTGCATCCGGCCGAGGTCGAACTGGGCGAGACCGTGCGCAACGTGATCCAGCAGGTCGACGAACTCAAGCCCGCGCGCATCGTGCTCGACAGTCTCTCCGAACTGCGGCTGCTCTCGCAGAACCCGTTACGCTATCGCCGGCAGATTCTCGCGCTCAAACGCTACTTCGCGACGCGTGAATGCACGGTGCTGCTGCTCGACGACAATTCGTCCGACCCCGGCGACGTGCAACTGCACAGCATCGCGCACGGCGTGATCACCCTCGAAAATCTCGCGCGCGATTACGGCGGCAACCGCCGGCGCGCGCGCGTCCTGAAGATGCGCGGCATCAAATTCCGCGAGGGCTTTCACGACTTCACGCTCGACACGGGCGGCATCCACGTCTATCCGCGCCTCGTCGCGGCCGAGCACCACGCGGCATTCGACGCGCAAGCGGTCAGCACCGGCACCGCCGGTTTCGACGCGCTGCTCGGCGGCGGCCTGATTCCCGGCACCAATGCGCTGATGATCGGCCCGTCGGGGGTCGGCAAGACCACCACGGTGGTGTCGTGCCTGATGGCGGCGCTCGAACGCGGCGAGCGCTGCGTCTATTACGTATTCGACGAAACGCTGACCACGCTGACGATCCGCTGCGCGACGCTCGGCATGCACCTCACGCCGCACGTCGAGAGCGGGCTGCTGACGCTGCGCCAGATCGATCCGGCGGAAATCTCGCCGGGCGAATTCGCCGCCGACGTGCGCGACGCGGTCGAGAACCGGGGCGTGCGCTATGTCGCGATCGACAGCCTGAACGCCTATCTGCAGGCGATGCCCGGCGAGCGCTACCTGCTGCTGCAAATGCACGAACTGCTCGGCTATCTGAACCAGCAAGGCGTCATCACGATGCTGGTGCTGGGGCAGCACGGCATCATCGGCGAAGTGCAGAACGATATCGACATCAGCTATCTCAGCGACATCGTGGTGCTGTTCCGCTACTTCGAGCATCATGGCGAAGTACTGACCGCCGTGACCGCCGTGAAGAGCCGCGCGAATGCGCACGAACGCTCGATCCGCCAATTCCGGCTCGGCGGCAAGGGGGTGCAAGTGGGCGAAGCGCTCCGCGACTTCGAGGGCGTGTTGTCCGGCCTGCCGTCGTATCGCGGCAGCACCACCCTGCTCGGCGCGACGGATCGCGTCATCGACACGTCCAGGCAATAAGGTCATGGAGCAACGCGTCCTCATCCTGGCGCCGTTCGGCCGCGACGCCGAGGTGATCGCCGAAGTCCTGCACAAAGACGAGCGCGTGTGCGTCGCGTGCCGCGATGCCGACACGCTCACCGCCGCGCTCGATGTCGGCGCGGGCGCCGCACTGATCGCCGAGGAAGCGCTCGCGGGCGGCCACGCGTCGCGCCTGTTCGCGTGGCTCGAAAAGCAGCCGGCGTGGTCCGACTTTCCGTTCATCCTGCTCGCCGCGTCGCGCGTCGGGCATCGCTCCGCGCGCGGGCTCGAAATACTCGAACGGCTCGGCAACGTGGTCGTGCTCGAACGGCCGTTGAATTCGGAGACGTTGCGGCGCGCGGTGGCATCGTCGCTGCGGGCACGCGCGCGGCAGTATGAGTCGCGCCGCCATCTGGCCGAGCGGATCGAGGCGCAAGCGGCGCTGGTGCAGTTGAACGATTCGCTGGAAAGCCGCATCGCCGAACGCACGCAGGAGCTCGCGTCCGCCAACAACCGGCTGATGATGGAGATTCACGAGCGCGCCAAGGTGCAGGCGGTGCTGGTGCAATCGCAGAAGATGGAAGCGCTCGGGCAGCTCACCGGCGGCATCGCGCACGACTTCAACAATCTGCTGAACGTGATCATGGTCAACGCCGAGTTGATCGCGCGGGTCAGCAGCGACGAACGTATTCGGGGTATGGCCGCCACCGTCAAACGCGCGACCGAGCGCGGCGCGAAACTGACGGGCCAGTTGCTGACTTTCTCGCGCAACAGCAACCTTGATCTGAAAGCGGTCGACGTGGTCGCGTTGCTGCATGGCATGCGCGACATCATCACGGTGTCGCTCGGTTCGAGCATCCGCTATGCGAACGAGTTCGACAGCGAAGAGATGTGGACGCAGGCCGACGCCAATCAGCTCGAACTGGCGATCCTCAATCTGGCGATCAACGCGCGCGATGCGATGCCTGCGGGCGGTCAACTCAAGATCCGCGTGCGCGAGCGCGGGGCGCCCGATCAGACGCTCGAAGACGGCCGTTATGTGGTGGTCGAAGTGATCGATACCGGATCGGGCGTGCCCCCCGAGGTCGTGTCGCGCGTGTTCGATCCGTTCTTCACCACCAAGCCGATCGGCAAGGGCACCGGACTCGGTCTGAGCCAGGTCTACGGAATCGCGCGACAGGCGGGCGGCACTGCGCGGCTCTTTAGCGAGGAAGGCGCGGGCACCACGGTAGAAATCTGGCTGCCGTTGCGCGAGCGCGAGGCTCCGCATACTGAAGCGGCGTCCGATGCCGAAGCGAACGCGGTCGGCGAAAAACGCGTGCTGGTGGTCGAGGACGACGGCGAGGTGCGGGCCATGCTGGTCGAGTCGCTGCGCATGCTCGGCTATACCGTGACCGAAGCCGCCGACGGGCAAGCCGGCCTGAACCGCCTGGAGGACGACAAGCCCGACCTGTTGATGGTCGACTTCGCGATGCCGGGCATGAACGGTATCGACGTGATTGCCGCCGCGCGCAAGATGCGCGAGGACCTGCCTGTGATTCTGGCGACCGGTTATGCGGACGTGGATATTTCGGGGCTCGCGGTAAAGCGCTGCACGATTCTGCGCAAACCGTTTCAGCTCGACGATCTGGCGCGGACTGTACGGCTCGGATTGGCGGCGTGAACACGACGCGAGCGAGGCGTGCGCGTGACGTGACCGGCGCGTCGCGCATCCGCATGCAGTGTGCATGCAACGGACCGGCCGTCTCGATCCAACTCGCCGTCGCGACCCGTCATACGGCCTCCATATGATGCGCTGACCGAGCGACTTACAGCGAGGTTGACGCCTCCCATCCCCTTCTCCAGCGCGCATTGTCGCAATGCCGACACAGATTCTTCCGGCGTGGAAAAATTTCCAATTCAATAGGTTGCTAACGAATGTTTTGGAAATACAATACCGCCCATGCCGAATCTCGACACCTTGCGCCGCACCGTCAGCAGCACCCTGGTTGTCGCTGCCAGGA
Organism: Paraburkholderia ginsengisoli NBRC 100965; assembly: GCF_000739735.1. GTDB lineage: Bacteria > Pseudomonadota > Gammaproteobacteria > Burkholderiales > Burkholderiaceae > Paraburkholderia > Paraburkholderia ginsengisoli. Next base: position 6,684 of record NZ_BBJF01000022.1, read on the forward strand.
AGTGGCGGCGCACGAGCCACGGCGTGCTGGCGGCCTTCAACGTATCCGAGGCGTGCGCCACGCCGCTACTGACCGCCAGCCGGCTAGGCTCGGCGGTGCGCCAGGTCACGCTGGCCGATCACATCGGTATCGAAGGGCCGTCGCTCGTGCGGCTGCTCGATCAACTGTGCGCGGCGGGTCTGATGCGCCGCGAAGAAGACCCCGAAGACCGTCGCGCGAATACCGTGGCGCTGACCGAAGAAGGCCGCGCCGTCACCGCGAAAATGGAAGAAGAACTGGTCACGTTGCGAGCGCAGGCGCTCAAAGGCGTCTCGCGCAGCGATCTCGAAGCAGCCTTGCGCGTGCTCGACGCGTTTACGACGGACGCCGTCGAACGGGCCGAACAAGGCGGCGCCGAACGCGCCCAGGCTGGCCAACCGATGCAACCGGCGCGGCGCCCGCCAGGCGCGCAACCCAGCCGGCCAGCGCAACGCCCGCAGCAAAAATCACAAGCACAAGCACAACAAGCGCCTGGCAAGCCCACGCCGGCCACCGGTAAAACCCGCAAAACCGCCAAAGCCGCCAAGGCGTCCAAATCCAACAAAGGCAAAGCAGACGCAGCGGCGCCGCATCACTCCGGCGACCCGGCATAACGGCTCATGGTCTATCCCTCTCTTCGCGACTGGCTGTTCTCGGTCAAGACCTTTGCCGCGGCCATGCTCGCGCTCTACATCGGTCTCGCGTTCGAACTGCCGCGGCCTTACTGGGCGATGGCCACGGTCTACATCGTGTCGAATCCGTTCGTCGGCGCAACCCGCTCGAAGGCGCTGTACCGGGCGCTCGGCACCGCGCTCGGCGCCTCGGCGGCGGTGCTGCTGGTGCCGCCGTTCGTCGAGTCGCCGTATCTGTTCAGCGTGATCGTCGCGACGTGGACCGGCACGCTGCTGTACCTCGCGGTGTCCGACCGCACCGCGCGCAGCTACGTGTTCATGCTGGCCGCCTATACGATGCCGATCATCGCGCTGCCGTCTGTGACCAACCCGGCCGGCGTGTTCGATCTGGCGGTCAGCCGCACCGAGGAAATCCTGCTCGGCATCATCTGCGCGAGCATCGTCGGCAGTGCGCTGTTTCCGAGCCGGCTCGCGCCGACCATCATCGAGCGCACCGACGCGTGGTTTCGCGACGCCGCGTTCTATGCGACCGAAACGCTGTCGGGACGCATCGCCGGCTCGGCGATCTCGGGCGCGCGCCAGCGGCTCGCCAGCACCATCAACGGTCTGGAATTGCTGTTGAGCCAGCTCGCCTACGATCACACGCGGCCGGACGTGCTGGCGCGCGCGCACGAACTGCGCGGCCGCATGCAACTGCTGCTGCCGATCATGTCGTCGCTCGCCGATCCGCTGATCGCGCTCTACAACAGCAGCCGTCACACCTGGCCCGAAGGGCTGGAAGCGCTGCTCGCCGATGTGATCAAGTGGTTCAACGAGCCGCTGCCCGCCGTTAGCGAGGGCTATCACCGCGACGCCACCGCCGACGCGCTGCGCGAGCGCATCGCGGCGATGCGCCCGCCCGCCGACGCGCTCGCGAATTGGAACGGGGCGCTGCTGTCCAACGCGCTGTGGCGCATGAAGCAGGTGATCGACGTGTGGCAGGACTGCCGTTCGCTGCGCATCATCATCACGCGTGAAGAAGGGTCGTGGCGGCCGCATTTCCGCCACTGGCGCCTCGGTGGCACCGAGCGCTTCTACGACCGCGGCATCATGCTGTTCGCCACCGTGTCGGCGGGACTCGCCGTGGTGCTCGCGTGCAGCCTCTGGATCAGCTCCGGCTGGAACGACGGCGCGAGCGCGGTGACGCTCGCGGCGGTGGCCTGCTGCTTCTTCGCGGCGCTCGACGAACCCGCGCCGATGGTGTTCCGCTTCTTCCTCGCGACCGCGATCAGCGTGGTAGCGGCGGGCGTCTATCTGTTCGCGGTGCTGCCGCACGTGCACGACTTTCCGATGCTGGTGATCCTGTTCGCCGCGCCGTTCATCCTGGTCGGCACGCTGATTCCGCGCCCGCAGTTCAACATGGTGACGGTGCTGGTCGCCGTGAATACGGCCACGTTCATCAGCATTCAGGACGCGTACGACGCGAACTTCCTGACCTTCCTGAACGCCAATTTCGCGGGCCTCGCAGGTCTGCTCTACGCGTATCTGTGGACGCGCGTGACGCGCCCGTTCGGCGCCGAACTCGCGGCGTCGCGCCTGTTGCGTTCGAGTTGGGCCGACGTCGCGCTCACGGCCTCGACACGGCCGATCGAAGATCCGCGCAATCTCGCCGCGCGCATGCTCGACCGCCTGATGCAACTGATCCCGCGCCTCGCGGCGACTGACGATCATCGTCATCCGTCGATCGAAAGCTTCCGCGATCTGCGCATCGCGTTCAACGCGCTCGATTTGCGCCGCCTGACACACAAGCTCGGCGGCGAAGCGCCGGCCGCGATCGCCAACGTTCTCGACGGAGTGCGTATTTACTACGAAGACTGCGTCAACCGCCGCAAGCGCGAGCCGGTGCCCGAGAGCCTGATGTCGTCGATCGATGCCGCCGTCGCGCGTGTGACCGCGCAAGGGCTCGCCAACGCCGCGGCGCCCACCGCGACCTCGCAGACCTCGGCGCGCCAGTTGCGCGAAGCGCTGCACGCGTTGATCGGCTTGCGTCTTTCGCTGTTTCCGGCGACGCTCACGTCACCGACGCCGCCCGAACCGGAGGCCGCTGCCTGATGCACCCACTCGCAACCCGTTCCCCCTCTTTTACTTTCCGCGATGATCGGTGAAATCGATATCTTCGGCGTGTTCGTACCGGCCGTGCTCGTGCTGATGTTCATCGCCTATCTGATCAACCTCGTGATTCGCACGGTGCTCGGACGCGTCGGCTTCTACCGTTTCGTCTGGCATCGCTCCATCTTCGATCTCGGCATCTATGTGCTGGTGCTGGGCCTTGTCGTTGTCGTTTCGCACAGACTAATAACGTGAAAAAAACCTGGTTCTCCGTCGGTCAGATTCTGCTGACCCTGATCGTGGTCGTCGTGGCAGCGCTCGTGCTGTGGAAACTCGTCGCCTATTACATGTTCGCGCCGTGGACCCGCGACGGACACGTACGCGCCGACGTGATCCAGGTCGCGCCGGATATCTCGGGGCTGATCTCGTCGGTCGACGTGGTGGACAACCAGCAGGTCAAGCAAGGCCAGGTGCTGTTCGTGATCGATCAGGCGCGCTACACGCTCGCGCTGCGTCAGGCGCAGGCCACCGCGCAGCAGCGCCGCGCGACGCTCGATCAGGCGCGCCGCGAAGATGCGCGCAATCGCAAGCTGGGCAACCTGGTCGCCGCCGAGATCTCGGAAGAAAGCCGCTCGCGCGTCGAGGCGGGCGAAGCCGCGCTCGCCGATGCGAACGTCGCGATCGACACCGCGAAACTGAATCTGCAACGCGCGACGATCGTGAGCCCGGTCGACGGCTATCTGAACGACCGCGCGCCACGCGCCGGCGAATTCGTCGCGGCGGGACGCCCGGTGGTCGCGGTGGTGGACATGCATTCGTTCCGCGTCGACGGCTATTTCGAGGAAACCAAACTGCGCGGCATCGACATCGGCCAGCCGGTCGTCATCACGGTGATGGGCGAGCCGACCGCGTTGCGCGGGCACGTGCAAAGCATCGTCGCCGGTATCGAGGACCGTGACCGCACGCAAGGCTCGAATCTGCTGCCGAACGTGAATCCGGCATTCAGTTGGGTGCGGCTCGCGCAGCGGATTCCGGTGCGCGTCGCGCTCGACGAAGTACCGGCCGACTTCCGCATGATCGCGGGCCGCACCGCGACGGTGTCGGTGCGCGATCTGTCGCCGGTGAGACGGCGTGGGGCTGTGAGTGCTTCGGGTGTAGCGAGCGCGTCGGCGGCTTCGGCGCCGGCCGCATCCGTGACGGGCGGCTCGGCTGCACAGCCGGCGTCGGCAACGGTTTCGTCGGGCGCCTCGCAATGAAGCTGTCGCCAAACCTGCCCTCCCTGCCGCAGTGGTCCCTGCTGCCGCTACTGCCCTTGTTGCCGCTGGCCGTCGCACTCGGCGGCTGCATGACCGTCGGCCCGAACTACGCGCTGCCGCAACAGGCGCTCGTCAACGCGCCGCTCGCGAATGCGCCGCTCGAAGGCGCGGATGCCACGCTCACCTCGACCCGCAACGTGCCCACCGTGTGGTGGAAGCTGTACGACGATCCGGTGCTGAACGGTCTCGTCGACGAAGCGCTGCACTCGAACACCGACCTGCGCGTCGCGGCGGCGAATCTCGCGCGCTCGCGTCAGGCGCTCGGCGTCGCGCAAGCGCAGGGCGGCTTCTCCGGCAAAGCGTCGGCGGAGGTCCAGCGCGCGCAGGAATCGGCCGAACAGTACCTGCTGTTCGAGAAACTGCCGGTCGCCAACGAGGGCAACTTCGGCATCAGCATCTCGTATGAATTCGATCTGTTCGGCAAGCTGCGGCGCGGCGTGGAAGCGGCGCAAGCGGACACCGAATCCGTGCAGGCCGCCGGCGATCTCGCGCGGATCACCGTGGTGGCAGACGTGGTGCGCTCGTACGTCGAGCAATGCTCGGCCGCCGAAGAACTGCGGATCGCGCAGCAGTCGCTCGTATTGCAGAAGCAGCGCGTGGACGTGTCCCGGCGGTTGCGCGACGCGGGCCGTGGCAATCAGCCCGACGTGACGCGCGGGCAAACGCAAGTGGATACGTTGTCGGCCGATATTCCGCGCTACACGGCGCGCCGCAAGATCGCGCAATACCGGCTCGCCGCGCTGCTCGCCCGTGCACCGTCCGACCTTCCGCCAGCTGTGCTGGCTTGCGAGCGGCTGCCGCAAATCCGCCAGCCGATTCCGATCGGCGACGGTGCCGCGCTGCTCAAGCGCCGTCCGGACGTGCGCGAGGCCGAGCGTCAACTGGCGGCGTCGACGGCACGTATTGGTGTTGCCACGGGAGCGCTCTATCCGACGATCAGCCTCGGTGCGTCAGCGGGCTATACCGGGATTCTTGAAGACATCCCCACGTTGCCCACGGCGCGCTGGGCTTTCGGTCCGCTGATCAACTGGAACTTCCCCACCAATGGCGCGCGTGGTCGCGTGCGTGAGGCAGAGGCGTCGAGCGATGTGGCGCTCGCGAAATTCGACGGCGTGGTGCTGACCGCGCTGCGCGAGACCGAGACCAATCTCGCGACCTACGCGTCCGACTACGCGCGCGCCGAATCCTTGCGCGCCGCGTTGAAGTCGGCGAGCGAGTCGGCGGATGAAACGCATCGGCTGTATCGCGCGGGGCGCGAGTCGTTCATCTCGGACCTCGACGCGACGCGCACGCTGACCTCGGTGAAGTCTCAGGTCGCGACCGCGGAAGGCCAAGTGGCGATCGATCAGGTCAACCTGTTCCTCGCGCTCGGCGGCGGCTGGGAAATGGAGGGGCAAGGCGCGCCCGTCGCGACGGCGCCTGGCGCTGCCGCACCAGCGAAGGCCGTGCCGACAGCGGCGACGGCGACGACAACCACGAGCACCACGGCAACCACGATAAAAGCACCCTGAAGGCTTACGAATTATTTTTGACTTGCTTTCTTTTGCCTTTCATTTGCGGTTAAATACGTGACACCAATAACACGTTACGGGGTCACGTATGTCGCCATTCATGCAAGGCGCAGTCACATTGGGCGGATGCATCGGCATCTTCACGGCGGTGGTCGCCGTGGTCGAGATGCTCGCGAATTGAGTCCGCGCGATCCCTAGCAGCATCAGCACGGGCGGTTCGGGCTTTGTCGAAGACACGCCGGCGCCGCTAAGCGGGCCGGCGCTTCGCGGCCGCCTGGTGAATCGCCGCCCGCACTCGCGGATACGTGCCGCAACGGCACACGATGTTCGACATCGCCGCGTCGATATCCGCGTCGCTCGGATTGGGTTTGCGCTTGAGCAGCGCGCAAGCCGCCATCAATTGCGCGCTCTGGCAGTAGCCGCATTGCACCACATCGAGATCGATCCACGCCGCCTTCAGCGCTTGCGCTTCAGCGCCTTGCACGCCTTCGATGGTCGTGATCTTCTGCGTGATGCTCACGCACGACATCGTCGTCTGACACGCGAGGCAAGCCGCGCCGTCCAGATGGATCGTGCACGCGCCGCAAATTCCCACGCCACACCCGAACTTGGTGCCGGTCATGCCGAGCTCGCAGCGCAACACCCACAGTAGCGGCATGTCCGGGTCGGCGCGCACCGCCACCGGGCGTCCGTTGATGTTCAGTGATCCCTTGCTTGCCGGCTGACCCGGCGCGGCCTTGCATCCCGGCGGAGTCGACGGCACGACGGGCAGTTTTTCGAGCCGCAGCGGCAGCGTTCGCAAACGCGTGCCGGTCAGCGTGAACACCGCGTTGGCGACCGCGGGCGCGACCGGCGGCACGGCCGGTTCGCCGACGCCTTGCGGGTGCATGCTGCTCGGCATGATGTCGGTTTCGATCACCGGGCAATCGTTCATCCGCACGACCGGGAAATCGACGAAGTTCTTCTGCTGCACCTGCCCCTTGTCGATCACGATCTCATCCTGCAAAGCGGCCGACAGTCCGAACACGATTCCGCTCTCCATCTGCTGGCGGATCAGGTTTGGATTCACCGGCAATCCGCAATCGATCACGCACACCACGCGATGCACGCGAATCTGCCGCTGCGGCCCGAGCGACACCTCTGCCACCTGCGCGACCACGCTGCCGAACGCCTCGTGCAACGCGATACCGCGAGCGCACGGCGCGCCGTCGGCGGCGGGCTTCAACGGGCGCCCCCAATCCGACAACACGGCAACGCGCTTCAACACCGCGAGGTGCCGCGGATGCTGCGCGAGCAGCGCCGCGCGGAACGCAATCGGGTCCTGTCCGGTAGCGGCCGCGAGTTCGTCGGTGAAGCTCTCGGTGAAGAACGCCTGGTGCGAATGGCCGACCGAGCGCCAGAAGCCGACCGGCACCGGCAACTCGACGATCTTGTGCGCGACGCGCGCGGTGGGCCATTCGTAGGGCTGATCGAACGCGCCTTCGACGGTGGTCTTGTCGATCGGAATGCGCGGCACGCCGTAGTAGCGTGCGAGCGCTTCCGGCACGATCGCCTGGCTCGCCGACGTGCTGCGCCACGCGACCACCTTGCCGTGCGCATCGAGGCCGGCCATGAGCCGCGACACGCACGCGGGGCGATAGAAATCGTGGGTGAAATCCTGCGCGCGCGACCAGATGGTCTGCACCGGATGGCCGCCGGCTTCGCGCGCGATCACCGTGGCCTGCACGATGAAGTCGAGCTCCAGCCGACGGCCGAACGCGCCGCCAAGCAGTTGCGTTTGCAGGTCGACCTTGTCGGCGTCGATGTCGAGCACTTTCGCGACGTGCTGCCGCGCGAGCGCGGGCATTTGCGTGGAGACCCACACGGTAGCCGAGCCGTCCGCGACCTGCACGGTGCAGTTGACCGGCTCGACCGCGCCGTGCGCGAGATACGGCGCGTGATACTCGCCGTCGACGACGCGCGCCGCGCCCCGCAACGCCGCATCGATGTCGCCGCGATGAAAATACGCGTGGCCGTCGCTGTCGTCGAGTGCCTGCGCGAGCCGGCGGTCCACGTCCGCGCTCGATAACGTCGCGCCGCCGCCGCAGTCCCACGTCACGTCGAGCTTGTCGACCGCGTTCATCGCGCGAAACGGATTGTCCGCGATCACCGCGACACCGCCGCTGCCGCCGCTATACGGCGCGAAGGACAGCGCCTTGATGAAGCCCGGCATTGTCTGCGCGGCCGCCGCGTCGAAATGCGCGACCGTGCCGCCGAGCGTCGGGCACATCACGACGCCCGCGTACAGCAGTCCGTCGGGCAGCGCGTCGATGCCGAAGCGCGCCGTGCCGTTGATCTTCGATGCCACTTCGATGCGGCGCACAGGTTGGCCGATCAGCTTGAAGTCAGCGGGATTTTTCAGCGTCGCCTTGCGCGGCAGCGCCTGCTGCGCCGCGAGCGACGACAACTCGCCGAAGCTCGCCTTATGGCCCGACGCGTGCAGCACGTAACCGTTTTCCGCGCGGCATTCGCCGGGCGGGACCTTCCATTGCTCGGCCGCCGCGCCGATCAGCATCGCGCGCGCCGACGCGCCGGCTTCGCGCATCGGCGTCCACAGATCGTTGATGCTCGACGAGCCGCCCGTCATCATCGTGCCGCCCTCGCGCACCAGTTTGCGGGTGAACCAGATCGTCGTGCGCTTGACCGCGCTGTCGTCGTCGGGACGAAACGGCAGGTCGTCGATGATGCTCTGCACGCTGTTATAGATCTTGTCGATCGGTGCTTCTTCGACTCGCACCTGCGACCAGTCGGCGTCGAGTTCTTCGGCAAGCAGCATCGCGAGGCCGGTGTGAATGCCCTGCCCCATCTCCGCCTTGCTCATCATGATTGTCACGCTGTTGTCGGCTGCGATCTTGACCCAGCCGTTGAGCGCGACCTGCGAGCCCTGTGCCGGCAGCGGCGTCGCCGTGATCAGACGCTGACGCGGCGGCAGCACCGACCAGCCGACCAGCAACGCGCCCACCGCGCCGGCGCCGCCGAGCAGGAAGGTTCTGCGCTTTAACATGACATGGCTCGATCAGCTTGCTCGATGACAGGGAAGCTGCGAAAGCGCGGCTGCGCGCCCGCCTGTGTTTCTGCGGAATAGTAATAAGACGGGGCGGCGGGCGGGAGACTTAAATACGCGCGATCAATGTAGAGGGATGCGGGGCGGGGGATCAGGCGGTTGATGCGGGGAAGCGTTAATCGTGGGGCGCTTCATTAAATGGAGCATGCGGTGCGCCAACCTGACGCCGGCGCACCCTGCGTGCACTTCGACTTCGACTCGTTCAGCGCCGGTTCGAACCCGACACGACGTCGATCCACACCGCCAGCACGAGAATGCCGCCCTTCACGATCATCTGCCAGTACGCGTCGACGTCGAGCATCGACATGCCGTTGTCGAGACTCGCCATCACCAGTGCGCCGATCAAAGCGCCGTACACCGTGCCGGAGCCGCCGCGCATCGACGTACCGCCGATGAAGCACGCGGCGATCGCGTCGAGTTCGCCCATCGAGCCCGCCGACGGTGAGCCGGCCGCGAGCCGCGCGGTGTTGACGATCCCCGCGAACGCGCACATCAAGCCCATCAGCGCGAAGATCGCGAGTTTCACGCGGTTCGTGTTGACGCCCGAGAGACGCGTCGCTTCGAGATTCGAACCGACCGCGTAGATGCGTCGGCCGAACACGGTCTGCGTCGCGATCCAGGTGAACACGCCGAGCAGCGCGAGCAGCAGCAGAACCGGCACCGGAATGCCGCCGTAGCGATCCAGCGTGGCGACGAAGCCGGCCAGAATCGCGCCCGCGCCGACCACCTTGACGACGTCCTGCCAGATCGGCACGACTCGCAATTGATAGCGTTGGCGATTGGCGCGCTGGCGAATCGTCAGGAATGCGAGCAGCACGAACAGCACGACTGCGAGCGAGTCGCCTGCGAGCCGCGGCAGGTAACCCTGGCCGACGAACACGAAGCCGTCCGACACCGGGGCGATCGTCGAGCCGCCGGTTACGCCGAGCAGAATGCCGCGATACGCGAGCATGCCGCCGAGCCCGACGATAAACGAAGGCACGCGCCGGTAGGTCGACCACCAGCCGTTGAACATGCCGACCAGCACGCCGAGCAGCATCACCACCGGCAACGTGACGGCAATCGGCCAGTGCCGGTTGACGTCGAGAATCGCCGCGACGCCGCCGAGCAAGCCAAGCAGCGAGCCGACCGACAGATCGATCTCGCCGGCGATGATCACGAACACCATCCCGCACGCGAGCATGCCGGTGATCGACATCTGCCGCAGCAGGTTCGACAGATTGCGCGGCGTGACGAACGCGCCATGCGTGAGCGTTGAGAAGAAAATCCAGATCACGGCCACCGCGATCAGCAACGCGAGAATCTTGTAGCGCGCGAACAGTTGCTGAATGCGCTGCGGACCGCCGAAGGCGCCTCGCGGCGCGGGGTTGTCGGCGCGTTGGGAAGTAACGTCAGGCGTCATGCTGCACTCGCTGCGGTAGGGTTCGTTAATCGCTGCACGGGACGGATCGCGGCACTGAGGACGTCCTCCTGGGTGAGGCCGTCGTTGATGAAGTCGCCGCGCAATTCGCCTTCGCCGATCACCAGCACGCGATCGCTGATGCCGAGCACCTCTGGCATTTCGGACGACACCATCACGATCGACATGCCGCGTTGCGCCAGTTGAAAGATCAGCTTGTAGATTTCGTATTTCGCACCGACGTCGACGCCGCGCGTCGGTTCGTCGAGGATCAGCACCTTCGGCTCGGTCAGCAGCATCCGGGTGAGCACGGCCTTCTGCTGATTGCCGCCCGACAGACTCGCGATCGACAGCATAGGATGCGCGGCGCGCACCGAGAGCCGCTTCATCTCGGTGTGAATCGTGTCGAGTTCGGCGGCGGAGTCGATCCGTCCACCGGAGGCGAAACGCCCCAGCACCGCGAGCGTGATGTTGTGGCCGACGCTCAGCCCCGGCACGATGCCGTGGCGCTTGCGATCCTCCGGCACCATCGCGATGCCGGCGCGAATCGCGTCGTCGGGCGCGCGGATTTTCAGCGGCTTGCCGTCCATCAGCACGCTCGCCTCGCTCACGCCGGGATACGCTCCGAAGATTGCCTGCATCAGTTCCGTACGGCCCGCGCCCACCAGCCCCGCCACGCCGAGAATCTCGCCGCGCCGCAGCGCGAACGACACGTCGTTCACGCGTTTGCGGCGTGGATTGGTGACATCGAAACAGGTGACGTTGCGCGCTTCGAAGATCACGTCGCCGATCGGATGCGGCTCGCGCGGAAACAGGTTCTTGATCTCGCGACCCACCATCAGCGAGATGATGCGGTCGGTGGTGAGCGCGTGCATCGGCTCGGTGGCCACATGGCGGCCGTCGCGGATCACGCTGATCGTGTCGCATACCGCCGCCACTTCGTCGAGCTTGTGCGAGATGTACACGCAGGCAATGCCGCGCTTTTTCAGATCGCGCACGATGTCGAGCAGAATGCTGATTTCCGACGAGGTCAGCGACGACGACGGCTCATCGAGAATCAGCAGCTTCGCGCGCTTGTTCAGCGCCTTGGCGATCTCGATCAACTGCTGATGGCCGCCGCCGTAATTCATCACCGGCTGCGCGGCGTTGATGCCGCTGATACCGAGGTCGCGCAGCAGTTCGTCGGCGCGCTGGTACATCGCGGCGTAGTTCATGCGGCCGCCGGGCAGCGTGATCTCGTTGCCGAGAAAGATGTTCTCCGCCACCGACAACTCCGGCACCAGCATCAACTCCTGGTGAATGATGATGATGCCGGCGCGTTCGGTGTCGCGCACGCCGGTCGCTTTCAGCGGCGCGCCTCCCCAGGTTATTTCGCCGTCCCAGGTACCGTGCGGATACACGCCAGAGAGCACTTTCATCAGTGTCGATTTGCCGGCGCCGTTCTCGCCGCACAAACCGACGCACTCGCCCGGCGAGACCGTCAGGTCGATGCCGTCGAGTGCCTTCACGCCTGAAAACGACTTGACGATGCCGCGCATCGTCAGTAGTGGTTGCGTCATTCGCTATGCCTCGCTGCAAGTGGGCCGGTGGTCGATCACGCGCCCGGGCATCATGCCCGGAACGCGTGGGACTCACACCGAACCCGTCTTCCTTCTTATTGGCTCGCGAGCTGCGCCTGCGTGTAGAAGCCATCCGTCACGACGAGGTTGACATTGGCCTTCGTCAGCTTGGTCGGCTGCAGCAGCACTGTGTCGACCTTCTTCTTGCCGTTGTCGTATTGCGCATTGAACGCCGGCTTGTCGCCCTTCGCCAGCGCCACCGACAGCTTCGCGGCTTCGCCCGCGATCAGCTTGAGCGGCTTGTAGACCGTCATGGTCTGCGTGCCGGCCACCACGCGCTTGATGGCGGCGAGGTCGGCATCCTGGCCGGAGATCGGTACCTTGCCCGCGAGGTTCTGCGCGGCCAGCGCCTGGATCGCGCCGCCGGCGGTGCCGTCATTCGACGCGACCACTGCGTCGATCTTGTTGTTGTTCGCCGTCAGCGCGTCCTCCATGATGCGCAGCGCCGTCGAGGCGCTCCACTCCGGCACCCACTGCTGGCCGACCACCTTGATGTCGCCCTTGTCGATGGCGGGCTTGAGCACCTTGAGCTGGCCTTCGCGCAGCATCTTCGCGTTGTTGTCGGTCGGCGCACCGCCGAGCAGGAAGTAGTTGCCCTTCGGCCGCACGTCATAGACGCCCTGGGCCTGCATCTCGCCGACCTTCTCGTTGTCGAACGAGATGTAGGCATCGATATCGGCATCGAGAATCAGGCGGTCGTACGACACCACCTTGATGCCCGCTTTGCGCGCTTCGGCGACCACGTTGCCGAGCGTCTTCGAATTGAACGGCACGATCACGATCACATCGACGCCGCGCGAGATCAGGTTTTCGATCTGCGAAATTTGCCGGGCCTCGCTGGCGTCAGCCGATTGCACCGAGACTTTCGCACCGAGCTTTTCCGCTGCGGCGACGAAATAATCGCGATCGCGCGACCAGCGTTCGACGCGCAGATCGTCGATACAGAAGCCGATTTCCGGATGATCCTTGCTGGCATGCGCGAGCGGCGCGGCGAGCGACAGGCTGGCGAGCACCGCTCCACACACGAGCGAACTCAGTACATTACGACGCGTTTTGAATTGCATGACTGTCTCCTATGTCGACCGAGGTGAGTGCTTCAGCACTTACTCCGGTGCCATGAAAAATGGTTCGTTGTATTACCCGGAATACCGGATTCGTCGGCTTGCGCTGCGAGCGACAAGACCGGATAAGCGACAACCCAAAGCTTCCTGTTGCACGCGGTCGACGTGGCCGCGCGATTTTTATGAAACGTCTCTGCTTCGATGGCTCACACTTTGATACTTTTTCAGCGTCCGCTGTAAATCGCCTGATTCACGATGTTCTCCATGCGTTCCTGCTGACCGCTCGCATGTTGCGGATTGAGGTCTCGCGCCAGCGCCTCGGCGGCCAGCGTCGCCAGCGAATGATCGCCCGAGAGAATCTTGCGGCCGAACTCCGCGTCCCAGCCCACGTAGCCGGCGACGCTTGAACTGTTCGAGGCGCTCGTTTTCGATCAGTACGGCCGCGCGCTCGACGGCGAGCGCGAGGTTGTCGATCGCGCCGATGTGGCCGTGGAACAGATCTTCCGGATCGACGCTCTGGCGCCGCACTTTCGAATCGAAGTTCATGCCGCCGGTCGTGAAGCCGCCGTGCCGCAGGATCTCATAGAACGCGAGCGTCAGTTCTTCGACGCTATTCGGAAACTGGTCGGTATCCCAGCCGTTTTGCGGATCGCCGCGATTCGCGTCGACGCTGCCGAAGATACCGAGCGCATACGCCGTCGCGATCTCGTGATGAAACGAGTGGCCCGCGAGCGTCGCGTGATTGGCCTCGATGTTCACGCGAATGTCTTTCTCCAAACCGTATTGCAGCAGGAAGCCGTGCACGGTCGCGACGTCGTAGTCGTATTGATGCTTGGTCGGCTCCTGCGGCTTCGGCTCGATCAGCAGCGAGCCCTTGAAGCCGATCTTCTGAGCATGATCGACCACCATGCGCAGGAAGCGCGCGAGCTGTTCGCGCTCCCGCACGAGGTCGGTGTTGAGCAGTGTGTCGTAGCCCTCGCGGCCGCCCCACAGCACGTAGTTTTCTCCACCGAGCCGTTGCGTCGCATCGAGCGCGTGGCGCACCTGGGTCGCGGCAAACGCGAAGATCTCCGGATGGGGACTCGTCGCCGCGCCCGCCGCGTAACGTGGATGCGAGAACAGATTGGCCGTGCCCCACAGCAGTTTGATGCCGCTGTCCTGCTGCTTGCGCGCCAGATAGTCGGTGACGCGCAGGAAGTTCTCGCTGTATTCCTTCAGGCTCGCGCCTTCGGGCGCAACGTCGGTATCGTGAAACGTGTAGTACGGCGTGCCCAGCTTCGTGAAGAACTCGAACGCGGCATCGGCTTTTTGCAGCGCGCGCTCCATCGCGTCGCCGGGTTGCTGCCACGGACGCCTGAAGGTGCCCTGCCCGAAAATGTCGACGCCCGGCCAGACGAAGGTATGCCAGTAGCACACCGCGATACGCAGATGTTCTTCGAGCGTCTTGCCGAGTACCCGTTTGCTTTTGTCGTAATGGCGGTACGCGAGCGGATTATCCGATTGCGGGCCTTCATAGCGGATCTCAGGGATGTGTTCGAAGTAAGACATCGGCGTCTCCAGTTTTATGTTGCACCGCAACCCTTGCCGCCGCGATGCCGGTCGACCAGGGTGACGCCATGCTGCCGCGTGCGCGAGGCATCGGCAATTGCGAAATTGCGCAGCTCGCTTGATGTTTCTTACCGTCCGCACGTTTGTTTCGCACCGGCGCGCGATTCGCAGCCTAGAATAACCGGACGCTTAAAAACGGCGCGGCCTTGATTGCAAACTGAAGTGCACATTAAAACGCCCGCCAAACTGGAGACAAAGGCACGCCGGATTCAGCGATCCGCCGCGCCGCTCACCGCCATGCCACGTCCGCCAACACCACAGACGACCCATCGGATCGCGCTGCTGTTCAACGCGAACAAGGTCTACGACCGCGAGATCATCACCGGTATCGGCAATTACCTGCTGTCGACGCGGGTCGCATGGGATCTTTTCCTCGAAGAAGATTTTCGCTGCCGGCTGACGGGCATCGAGCGTTTCGACGGCGACGGCATCATCGCCGATTTCGACGACCCCGCTGTTGGCGAAGCGCTGCGTGATTGTGCGTTGCCGGTGGTCGCCGTCGGTTCGTCGTTCGAAGATCCGGCGCACTACCCTCCGGATTTACCCTATATCGCGACCGACAACAGCAAGCTGGTGTCGCTCGCCTATACGCATCTGATCGGCTCGGGCCTTGAACACTTCGCGTTGTACAGCCTGCCGCAAGCGCAGGAGAACCGCTGGGCGCAACAGCGTGAACTCGCGTTCGCGCATTTGCGTCAGGCCGACGGACGCAGCGCCGCGCAGATCGACAGCGAGGTCTATCGCGGCCTGTCGACCAGCGCGCCTTCATGGAACCAGGCCACCGAGCAACTCACCGCGTGGCTTCGGCAATTGCCGAAGCCGGTCGGCATCATCGCCGTGACCGATGCGCGTGCGCGGCATCTGCTGCAAGCGTGTCTGATCGCCGGCATTCCGGTGCCGGAGGAAGTGGCGATCATCGGCATCGACAACGATCCGCTCACGCGCACGTTGACGCGTATTCCGCTTTCGTCGGTGATTCAGGGCACCGAAGAAATGGGCCGCACCGCCGCGCACCTTTTGCATCAGATGCTGCACGGCGCGCGTTTTCCGGGGCGGCGCATTCTCGTGCCGCCGGTCGGCATCAACGTGCTCGAGTCGACGCGGCATCAACCGCTCGCGAGTCCGTATGTGATGCGCGCGCGGCACTTCATTCGCCAGTACGCGTGCCAGGGCATTCGCACCGAACAGGTGGCCGACTATGTAGGCGTGTCGCGTTCATCGCTCGAAGAGTACTTCCGGCGCGAACGCAAGTGCACCGTGCATCAGGAAATCTTGCGCCATAAGCTCGACGTCGCGAAGGCGCTGCTCGTCAAACGCGATGCGTCGAGCGCGGAAGTGGCGATTCGTTGCGGCTTTACTTCGCTGCAATACATGTATGCGGTATTTCGTCGTGAGCTCGGCTGCACGCCGCGCGAATACCAGGAGCGCGCGAATTCGACGGCCGCGCCCGGCTGAACATGCCTTTTCCCTTTTCTTCCACCGACGACATGATCAGCATCGCACAACTTTCTTCCGAGCCGTGGGGCGCACTGCATGGCGGCGATCGGGTACGGCTCTATACGCTGCGCAACGCGCACGGTATGAAAGTCGCCATCAGCGACCTCGGCGCGACGCTGGTCTCGTGGCACGCGCCGGATCGCGCCGGACGCCTCGGCGATATCCTGCTCGGCCACGACACGCCCGCCGAATACGTGGCGGCCACCACTTACATGGGCGGTCTGATTGGCCGCTGGGCGAACCGCATCGCCGATGCGCGCTTCACGCTCGACGGTATCGAGTACACGCTCGATCGCAACGAAGGCGCGAACCTGCTGCATGGCGGCAGCGTGGGTTTTCATCGCACGCTGTGGGACGTGAGCGAAGACAATGGCGCGTTGCTGATGCGGCTGGAGTCGCCCGAAGGCGATGCCGGTTTTCCGGGCAACGTCACCACGCAAGTGCGCTATTCGCTCGACGACGACGGCACGTTGACCATCGAGTACGAGGCGATCACCGACGCGGCGACGCCCCTCAATCTCACGAGTCATCCGTACTTCAATCTGACCGGGCGGCCGGGAACGGACATTCGCGGTCATGTGTTGTCGATCGATGCCGAGCAGTTCTTCGAAGTCGACACCGCGATGATTCCGTGCAATCTCGCCGAGGTCGCGGGCAACGCGTTCGACTTCAGGCAAAGTGCACCGATCGGCGCGCGTCTGGACTGGCCCCACTCGCAACTGGCGAAGGCCGGCGGCTTCGATCACTGCTACATGCTGCGCGATGCGTCCGGCGCGGATGAGAGCGAGGGCGCGTCGCCGCTGCGTCAGGTGGCCTGCGCGTACGACCCCGGCAGCGGACGCGAATTGACGGTGTCGACCGATCAGCGCGGCTTACAGTTCTATACCGGCAACTTTCTGAATGGCGACTCAGGACGCGGCGGTGTCAGGTATCAACGGTATGCGGGCCTATGCCTCGAAGCAGGCGGCTTTCCGAATCAGGTCAATATGGCGGGGCAGGACGACGTGATCGTGCGACCCGGCGACACGTACCGTCAAGTGACCGCGTATCGGGTCGATGTTCGCAAAGGGGTTTGACGAGTTTTCGCGCCTCTTACGCGGGACATTACATCGCGCCGACTTACTGAATGCTGCAATACTGAATTAACGTCCTGGTGGTTTCCCTTGGAGCGCTTGCTTCCTAGACTCCGTCAATGGTGCCGAAGATCGCGGTGCCCTATAGACAATCCCGGAGGGAAGCATCATGAAATCGCTAGTCAAGGCAGTGGCGTTAGTGGTCGTTCTTGCTGCGCCGGTGGCATCGTTCGCGCAGTCCGAGCAGCCGCTCACGCGTGCGGAGGTCCAGGCGCAGTTGAAGCAGATCGAGCAGGCGGGATACCAGCCGGGCAAATCCACCGACTCCAGTTATCCCGCCGACATTCAGGCGGCCGAAGCGCGCGTCGCCGCGCAGAATGCGACGGCTCAGGCCGATACGACCGGCTATGGGCCGACAGCGACGGGGTCGTCGCAAGCGGGTGGGAATGCGGGTGGTGCGAGTCCGGCGCAGTGATTCGCGCATCGGTTTTGCGGTTGGTGTGAAGCGGGTCGTGCTGGTTGGGGCATGACTCGCTTTTGTTTTTCCCTGCTTGCCATTGCGTCGGGATGAAGTGCAGACGCACCGTCCCCGGCTATCGCTCTCCAAGTACCCCCGCCACGAAATCGCCTCACTCCTGCGTTAAATCCATCGTCTATCCCGCTTCTTCAATAAGCTCTGCCGCGCATGCCCGGCAAGATTCCTTGCCGGCGCGTGGCGCTTCATCACGTCGAAAGGAAGTGAGAGAATGCGCGTGAACATGAGCGCAAGTCAGCTAGCGCGCGGCCCCTGTCCCGAGCACGGATTCAACCCAGGTACGCACCCAGTGCCCACATCCAACGCCCCTCGCATCGCTCCCAAAGACCTCAACGAGCTGATGACACTGCTCGAAATCCAGGTCCTCGGCCTGTCCGAATGCCTGGTCAGCCCGGGCTTCATTCTCGAACTCGACGGCAACGCGGCGCCGGGTATTCATTACATTCTTTCCGGCACCGGCAGACTGCATATCGAAGGCGCCGAGCCGGTCGAACTCACGCCGCACACGTTGTTGATCGTGCCGCCGCGTCATCCTCTGCGACTCGAGGTGCCCAGCCATCACGCGGGCATTGCGCCGACCACCGTCCTCGGACGCGAGCACAAGAAGGTGGTCGACTCCGTCAGCCGCTTTCGCGCGGGCAACGAGGAGCCGATGACCATGATGATCTGTGGGTACTTTCGCGCGACCTACGGCGCGTCGATCGATCTGTTCCAGACGCTGTCGACACCGATCGTCGAATGTTTCGATGCAGCGGACCGCCTCGACGTGTACCTGCGCTCGGCATTCGACGAATTGGCTGCACAGGAAGTCGGCGCGGGCGCGATGTCCGGCGCGTTGCTGAAGCAGGTCATCGTGGCCCTCGTGCGGCGCTCGTTGAAATCCAACGCGCTGTGGATGGAGCGCTTCGCGCTGCTCGGCGATCCGCAGATTGCGCGCGCCTTCGCCGAGATGGTGGCGCGCCCGGCCGCGCCGCATACGGTCGCAAGTCTCGCCGCGACTGCGTTCCTGAGCCGCTCCGCGTTCATGGCGCGCTTCTCCGACGCGCTCGGCGAGTCGCCGATGCAGGTGTTGCGCGACATTCGCATGCGGCAGGCGGCTGCGCAGTTGCGTACCGGCGACGTGACGCTCGACCAGGTGGCCCGCAACGCGGGCTATGCCAGCCGCGGCACCTTCGTGCGGGCGTTTCGCGACGTGTACGGCACGAGCCCCGCCGATTACCGTACCGACACCCCGGCCGCCTGACTAGCAAAGTCGGACGATCCGCACTCTCCGGCGGACCCTCTGCAAAGTTGCCCCGCCTATTCTTCCTGTACCGGATCAACCCGCAAGGAGGTGCAGGATGGCTTACGAGTTCAAGGTGATCGCGTCGCCGGTAGGCGAGCTCAAACTGGTCGCGTCGGATGGCAAGCTGGTCGCGGTTCTGTGGGAGAACGACCGGCCCAATCGTGTCAGACTCGGCGAGATGCGCGAGGCCGACGACAATCCCGTGCTCATGGAAGCAGCACGTCAACTGGACGAGTACTTTCGCGGTACGCGCACGCGCTTCGAACTCGATACGGAGTTCGTCGGCACGGCATTCCAGAAGAAAGTCTGGAATGCGTTGCTCACCATTCCCTTCGGAGAAACGCGCAGCTACCGCGATATCGCGACGCAAATCGGCAATAGCCGCGCCACTCGCGCGGTCGGCGCGGCGAACGGGCGCAATCCGCTTTCCATCGTCGCGCCCTGTCATCGCGTGATCGGTTCTTCCGGCGACCTCACTGGTTTTGCGGGCGGACTGCATAGAAAAGCCGCGCTCATGGAGATCGAAGGCAGCGCACGTCGTCGGCGCGGGGCATAGCCTCACCACAGTACTGCTTCTCTACACACGCCCACCGGCGCCTTGTATCGACCGCTTCAGGTCGACACAAGGCGCCGGTTTTTCTTTGGGCTTCCGAAACTCGCAGCCGGACTTTCCGGATCATTTGACGGACCCCGTGCAAAGGCTCCAGACCTAGACTTCATTGTCATGCAGCAGCGTCAACGCCGCATGCGAACAAGCCGAATTCATTCTCTCAATCGATCAGGAAGCCCACCATGTCACGCATCGTCCTACCCGCAATCGACCAGACGCCCGAAGCCTCGCGGCCGGTACTCGACGCCGTCACCCGGCAACTGAAGATGACGCCGAACCTGTTTCGTATCATGGCGCTAAGCCCGAACGCGTTGAACGGCTGGGCCGGCCTGCAAGGCGCGTTGATGAAGACGTTCGACGTGAAGATCCGCGACGGCATCGCGCTCGCGGTCTCGCAGGTCAACGGCTGCCAGTATTGTTTGTCCGCTCACACCTACGTCGCTGGCAATATGGCGAATATTGCGGACGACGAAATACGCCGCAACCGGCTCGGACACGCCGACAATCCGCGCACCGCGGCCGCCGTGGCGTTTGCCAGAACACTGATGCAAACGCGCGGCAAGGTGTCCGAAGACGATCTGCGGACAGTGCGCGCGGCAGGGTTCAGCGATGCGAACATCGTCGAGATCATCGCGTTGAGCGCACAGTACATGTTGACGAATTTCATCAACAATACGTTCGATACGGAAATAGACTTCCCCGTGGTCGATTCCGAAGTTGCCTGACCCACACGGGAGCTTCGACTCCCCTCATTCCAGGAGACACACCATGTCCCGCACCATCGCCGAGAAACGCGCCGCCTTCCGTGCCCTGCATACGTCCGGTTGTTTCGTGCTGCCCAATCCTTGGGATGCGGGTAGCGCCCGCTATCTGCAGACCCTCGGCTTCAAGGCGGTCGCCACCACGAGTTCCGGTTTAGCGTGGTCCACCGGGCACGCCGACAACACGTTGCCGCGCGCTGCGATCCTCGCGCACCTGCGCGAGATCGTCGAAGCGACCGACCTGCCGGTCAACGCGGACTTCGAGAACGGCTTCGGCCGCGATCCGGCGGGCGTCGCCGAAAGCGTCAAGCTGGCGGTCGAGACGGGCGTCGCGGGCCTGTCGATCGAAGACTCCACCGGCGATCCCGCCGCCCCGCTGTTCCCGATCGACGTCGCCGTTCAGCGACTCAGCGCGGCGCGCCGGGCGATCGACGAAACGGGTGGCGATACGTTGCTGATCGGCCGGGCGGAGAACTTCTTCGCCGGCAAGCCCGATCTCGACGATGCGATTGCGCGTCTGAAGGCCTACGCCGAAGCCGGCGCCGATTGCCTGTACGCGCCGGGCATTCAGACGCGCGAGCAGATCGAGGCGGTGGTCGCCGCCGTCGCGCCGAAGCCCGTCAACCTGCTGATCGGCTCGACGTCGAGTTTCACGCTGCAAGAGGTGGCCGCGCTCGGCGTGCGGCGCATCAGCGTCGGCGGTGCGTTGGCGCGCGCCGCGTGGGGCGGCTTCATGCATGCCGCGCAAGCGCTGGCCGATGGCCGCTTCGACGGCTTCGAAGGCGCGGCGCCCGGCTCGCAACTCAACGACCTTTTCAAGGACCGCGCATGACACCCGGCAATCGCACTGCGCTCATTTCTTCAGATGGGGATAAACATGGCTCGTGAAATCATTCGCGTCGAACCTTTGTCGACCTACCTCGATAACTGGAAAGCGCCCACTTCCGCGGTGACGCGCCACGGCGACACGGTGTACGTGTCGGGCTTTCCGCCGTTCGATCCTGCCACCGGCGAAGTGATCGACGCACCGATCGAGCGTCAGACCGAACTCGTTCTCGAGCAGATGAAGCTCTGTCTGGAGACGGCCGGTTCATCGCTGGAGCATGTGCTGAAGTGCAACGTCTACTGCACGTCGGTCGAGAAGTTCGCGGCCGTCAACGCTGTCTACAAACGCTACTTTCCGGTCGATCCACCAGCGCGGATTTTTGTGAACGTGCCCGCGTGGCCGGGTCATTTCGACATCGAGATCGATTGCGTGGCGGCCGTTAAATAGCAGCCCCGAGGACAGAGCAACGCACACGCATGCGCCGTGTGTGGCAAAGCCCCCAGGTTTCCGATGAGAAAAGCGCGTGGACATTCGCAATGCTCCACGCCTTCCCGGACCTTGCGCAGCCGAGGCCATGCGCGAGCCCGCCGCCGGCCGGTTAGAATGCGGCCGCCCCAGGCCATCTGCTCCCTTCAAATTTGCGCGCCGCGCCAAATGTTATTATCGGAAACACAACCCGCCATCGTAAAGCGCGTACTCGAAGAAGCAGCAACCCCATGGACACCCATCTCAGCAAACCCGCCGACCCGTCAACCACCGACCTCGGCCGGCGCGTGCGCGCCGCTCGTCAGGCGCAGGACCTGACGCTGGAGACCGCGAGCCGCCTGTGCGGCGTATCCCGCTCGACGCTCTCCAAAGTCGAAAACGGCCTGATGTCCCCCACTTTCGACGTGCTGCAAAAAATCGTCCTTGGCCTGAAGATCGAAATCGGCGAACTGTTCGGCTCGACGCCGAAGGTGAGCGCAAGCGGCCGCCGCGCGCTGACCCGCAAAAACGAAGGCCAGCGCCACGCGTATCGCGGCTATCAGATGGAGCTGCTCGCCACCGACCTCGCTCACAAAGCGATGCTGCCGTTTCGCATCCGCATCTCCGCGCACACACTCGACGCGTTCGACGACTGGGGCCGCCACGAAGGCGAAGAATTCCTGTACGTGATCAGCGGCAGCGTGTGCCTCTATTCGGAGCTGTACGCGCCGACGCATCTGAACGCCGGCGACAGCCTGTACTTCGACAGCCGCACCGGCCACGCCGCGGTCTCCACCAGCGAAGAAGACGCCGAAGTATTGTGGATGGCGACCAGCGCGGACATTCCGCAGACACCGGTCACGATCGAATCGACGAAGAAATAACGCGGGTGTGCGGGCGTCGCGTGGATGCGCGTTCACATGCGCGGCGCTTTCGGTGCGAGCCTATCGCGCCGCCAATGCCCGCTGCGCGAGTTGCGCGATATGCAACGCGTGACGCCCCGTTCCCTGTTCGATCTGCTCGCGGCAACTGAAACCGTTGGTCAGCACGATCGTCTCGTGATTCGCGGCGGTCGCTGCACGCACCGCAGGAAACAGCGTGTCCTCGCCGATCTTCTCTGACAACGCATGATGCTCCGCGTTGAAGCCGAACGATCCCGCCATCCCGCAGCATCCTGTGTCGAGCAGCTTCCACTTTACGCCGAGCTTGTTCAGCAGCGCGGTATCGCCTTGCATGCCGAACAGCGCCTTCTGATGACAGTGCCCGTGAACGATCACGTCGGCGGCCAGCGTTGGCCACTCGAACGGCTGACGCGCGACGAAATCGGAGAACAGAAAAGTTTGCGCCGATAGTTTTTTCGCCAACGCGTGACCGGGCAGTTGCCTCAGCAGTTCGTCCTTGAACACCGACAGACACCCCGGTTCGAGACCGACGAGCGGCACACCGGCCGCGATATCGTCGGCGAGGTCATCGAGAATGTGCGTGAGCAGTTCACGCGCGCGTTCGAGCAGACCGAAGTCGTACAGCGGGCGTCCGCAGCACAAACGGTTCTTCGGCAACACGACGTGCCAGCCTAGTTGCGTGAGCACATCGGCGGCGGCCTGCGCGATTTCGGGCGTGAAGTGATCGTTGAACGTATCTACCCACAGGATGACTTGCTTCGTCTCGCCGCGCGCCGCTTGCTCTGCTTGCGGCGAGCGCCGCGCAATCTGTCTGTAAGTGGACTCGGCGAACTTCGGCAATGCGCGTGCTTGCGCGACGCCCGCAATCCACTTGCCGAGCGCGCCGAGCCCAGGCGCCGTCGTCACGAAGTTCGTCAGGCGCGGCAGGCGCGCCGCCCACGGTGCCCATTCGCCGATCCGCCCCATGAACAGCGCCTGACGCGGCCGGCGATTTTTTTCGTAGTAATGCGAAAGAAATTCCGCTTTGTACGACGCCATGTCCGTATGCGTGGGGCAATCCGATTTGCAGCCCTTGCAAGCGAGGCACGTATCGAGCGCTTCTTTCACTTCGCGACTTTGCCAGCCGTCGGCGATCACGTCGCCTTGCAGCATTTCCCAGAACAGATGCGCACGGCCGCGCGTCGAATACTTCTCCTCGCGCGTCGCGCGATAACTCGGGCACATCGTGCCGCCGTCGAGCGAGCGGCACTTGCCCATGCCGATGCATCGCTCGATCTCGCGCCGGAAGCCGTCGCCTTCCGGGCTCGCGAACGCGAGCTTCGTTTGCAACATCACCGGCTTGTAGGCCGGTCCCATCCGCAGGTTCTCGTCGGCGCGATACGCATGCACCACCTTGCCGGGGTTCAAGCGGTTGGCCGGGTCCCAGATCGCCTTGAACTGCTCCATCGCCTGCATCAGTTCGGGGCCGTACATGATCGGCAGAAACTCGGCCTTGGCCTGGCCGTCGCCGTGTTCGCCCGACAACGAGCCGCCGAATTGGACCACCAGTTCCGCCGCCTCGCGCAGAAACTCGCGCCACGTCGACACGCCTTGCGCGCTGCGCAGATCGAAGGTGATGCGCGCGTGCACGCAGCCGTCGCCGAAATGGCCGTAGAGACTCGTCTCGTAGCCATAGCGATCCACCAGCGCCTGGAACGCGCGCAGATAGTCGCCGAGGCGCAGCGGATCGACCGCCGCATCTTCCCAGCCGACCACCGGATCCGGCGTATTCGAATCGATCGACAGTGCCACCGCCGACGCACCCGTCTCGCGGATCGACCACACCTTCGCCTGCAACGCGCGATCTTCCACCAGCAGCGCCGACACGTTCGGCCCCGCGTCACCCGACGCGAAATACGCGGCCGCCGCCTGCGCGTCGCGCAGCACCATGTCCTGCGTGTCCGCGCCGAATTCGAGCACCACCCACGCGTCGCCAGGCGGCAGCAATGCGATCTCGTCCTTCTTCAAGCCGCGCGCCTGCAGCCCGCGAATGATCGCGCGGTCGAGTCCTTCGATCGCGATCGGCCCGCAGCGCATGAAATGCGGCACGGCATCCGCCGCCGTGTAGATGTCGCTGAACCCGACCACGACGATCACGCGCTTCGCCGGACTCTTCACGAGCCGCACTTTCGCCTGCAACGTCACCGCGCACGTGCCCTCGGTGCCGACCAGCGCACGCGCAACGTTAAAGCCGTTTTCCGGCAGCAGTTGATCGAGATTGAAGCCCGACACGCGCCGTTTGATCTGCGGGAATTTCGCGCGAATCTGCTCGGCGTAGGTATCGCGCAAACGCTTGAGCGCGGCGTAGATTTCGCCCTGACGGCCACCGGCCGCGATGATGCGTTCGAGTTCGTCGTCGGAGGTGGGACCGACCCAGAAGCGCGCGCCGTCGAAGGTCGCGATTTCCAGCGCCTCGACGTTCTCGACGGTCTTGCCGGCCATTACCGAATGCGCGCCGCACGAGTTGTTGGCGATCATGCCGCCGAGCGTGCAGCGGCTGTGCGTCGCCGGATCGGGCGCGAACGTGAGGCCGTGCTGTTCGGCGGCATCGCGCAACGTATCGCACACCACGCCCGGTTCGACGATCGCCACGCGCGCGACAGGATCGACCGACACGACGCGGTTCACGTACTTGCTCGCGTCGGCCACGACCGCGACGTTCACGCATTGGCCGTTCTGCGAAGTGCCGCCGCCGCGTGCGAGAAACGGCACGTCGTTGCGGCGGCACGCGGCGAGCGTGGCGAGCAGATCGTCGACATCCGCGGGCACGACGACGGCGAGCGGAATCTGCCGGTAGTTCGACGCGTCCGACGCATACAATGCTTTGGATCCCTGATCAAACCGCACTTCGCCGCGCACGTGCCGGCGCAGGTCGCTTTCGAGCGCCTGCATCACAGCGGCGGTGCCCGTGAAAGCTCTGGCGACGCGCCGCTCGCTCGACAATTGCGGCCCGTGCGCGTCCAACGCCTTCACGCGCTGCTCTTCATCCAATGACGTTCCCACTGCGCCCCTCGTTTCCGATGCTGCAAGCCCTCAACGCGTCCGCACACGCTGCGTTTGCGTTCAGGCTGCCTGGCTCGCGGTCATCTTGAAGATACCCTGTGCATTGCCCGCGTCGAAACGCAGGTCCGTTTCCCAGCGTCGCGCGTCCTGATCGAAACTGCGTTTGCGCGTGATGAACTCGTAGAACGAGCCCGGGACCTCGCGCGTCACGACGCTGCCGTCAGCCGTGCGGAATTCGCGCCGCACGACGTCCGCGCGATACGCGGTCTGAAACACGCGGCCCGAACGCGAACGCTCGACTTCCGGTTTCATCGGACGACCTTTGGCCTTTTCGTCGTCGGACAGCTTGAACACGTCTTCGACGCGATCGGTCGCGTGATTGAACGCGTTGCCTTCGGTGGCGATCCACGCCATTTCCGCCGACTCCTTCAACAATACTTCGTAATCGGCTTCGCATGGTGTCTCGTGTTGGCGCGCGAAGGCGCCGACGATCACCGGCAGCAACTCATGCGCCGCTTCGAGCGGGAGCACGCCATCGCGTTCGAGCTCCCACAACTGGCCTGCAGCACGCGGCGTCAGCGGATCGCGTGATGCGCCGATCACGTTCGTCACCGCCTGTTGAAATGCTGCCGAGAACCGCTCCGGATGCAGTTCGCTGACGAAGAACTGCGCGATCTCATCGGGCGCGTCGTCATGCGCCCACGCGCGGCCGGTCATGCCGAGACGGTCGAGCGGATAGCGGCCGTTGATGCTGAAGCCGAGCGGCCGCAGAATGCGCGCGAACGCCGCTTCGCCTGGCGGCAGCGCGCCGCTGTGCGGCCAGCGCACCGTGCGCAACGCGCCGTGATCGAAGTACACGCTGCCGCCGCCCGCAATCGTCTCCTCGGTGTACTGGCGGCCGTTTGCCGAACGCGCGAGCAGGTCCTCGAAGAGCGCCATGTTCATCGCCTGCGCGAGTTCCGCACGGGTGACGCTGCCGTTTTCCCACTCGTCGAGAATGCGCGGATGGTTCAGCGTCGCGAAGAGCCGCGCGGTCTTGCCGGCGCCTAGCAGTTTCAGCAGCAGTTGTTCGACATTCGCATTCTTGATCTTTTGCATAGCGGTTCTCCACGTAGCGCTTCGCGCGCTCGCCAGTGCGCTCCGACGGACCGAGCGGCCCCGGCGCAAAAAAGGCGGCACGGCATCCTGAAGGCGAGATTATTCAAATCCGCAGCACCGCCGTAAAGCGAGATAAAATCGCCACTTAATGCGTTTTCGGAATCAACGTGCGAAAGTTCAAGATCCCCAACATGGGCGCGCTGCTCGCCTTCGAAGCCGCCGCCCGGCACGAAAGCTTCACGCATGCGGCGCGCGAGCTGTTTCTGACCGAGAGCGCGGTGTCGCGGCAGATCAATACGCTGGAGAGCAATCTCGGCGTGCGGCTGTTCGTGCGCGTCAAACAGCGCGTGGTGCTGACGAAAGCGGGCAAGGTGTATAGCGCGCAAGTGCGGCGCTCGCTGGAACAACTTGATCGCGACACGCTGTCGATCATCGCGCATGGCAGCGGCGGCGGTTACCTGGAACTCGCGGTGCTACCGACGTTCGCGTCGCAATGGCTGATTCCGCGCCTCGCCGCGTTCAACGAACAGTACCCGGATGTGCGGGTGAACATGGGCGTGCGCACCGGCACGTTCCCGTTCGCGGACACCCATTTCGAAGCGGCGATTCACTATGGCAAGCCGACCTGGCCAGGTACGTCGGCGGATTTTCTGTTCTGCGAGGAAGTGGTGCCGGTGTGCGCGGCAAGCCTGCTGAAGCGGCCCGTGCGCGAGGCCGCCGATCTGCTGGATTATCCGCTGCTG
The DNA here is from genome assembly GCF_000739735.1 of Paraburkholderia ginsengisoli NBRC 100965. Classification (GTDB taxonomy): domain Bacteria; phylum Pseudomonadota; class Gammaproteobacteria; order Burkholderiales; family Burkholderiaceae; genus Paraburkholderia; species Paraburkholderia ginsengisoli. Next base: position 33,876 of record NZ_BBJF01000022.1, read on the forward strand.
CATTCCACCACGCGGCCGGACGGCTGGGCAACCTGGTTCGCGAGCCTGGACGTCGACGACAACCGCACGATGCAGGGCGTGCGTTACGAACTCCACACGATGTTGATCAGCGCCGCCGCGGCCGGTCTCGGCATTGCGCTGGTGCCGCGCTTTTTCGTCGATACACAGCTCGAACAGTTGGGCCTCGTGATTCCGCTCGACACGCCCGCCGTCGCGGACTCCGCGTACTACCTCGTCTATCCGACCGAACTCAGTCACGGCAAGCCGCTCGCGAGTTTCCGCGAATGGCTGTTACAGGAAGCCGCGGCCTACAGCGCGATTTATCCCGAGTTGGCGGGCAAGCCGGATACCGTTTGAGCGGGCATTCGCGCAAGCGCGCCGCCGGTTATTGAGCGCCGGCCTGGCGTGCCTGCGCGAGCGCGCTCAGATTGCCTTCGCCGAAACCGTGGTGCCCTTGGCGCTGCACGATCTCGAAGAAGATCTCGCCGGTGCGGCGGCGCACGAAGGTCTGGAAAAACAGCAGCGGCACGCCGTCGGCGCCGATCTCACCATCCACGAGCACGCGCGTGCGCTTGAGCCGCTCGACATCGAGCCCATGACCCGGCAGACGTACGTCGAGTTGATCGTAATAGCGCGGCGGCGGCTCGACGAATTCGACGCCGTTCGCGAGCAGCCGCTCGACGCACGCGAAGATATCGTCGGTGGCAAGCGCGATGTGCTGCACGCCTTCGCCCGGATGGTCCGGCAAATATTCGTGCATCAGATTGGTTCGGCGCGTGCCCTCTTCATACAGCGGCACGCGGATCGCGCCGCACGGCGACACCATCACGCGCGATTCCGCCGACACGTGCCAGTTCGCGTGCAACTCGTGAATCTCGCGGAAGTTGAGCAGGTCGCGATAGAAGTCGAGCCACTCCTGCATCCGTCCTTCGCCGACCGTCTGCGTCAGATGGTCGACCGCGACGAGGCCGATGCCCGTATGGCTCAGATCGGCGTGCGCCGTGTCGATCTCGACGGGCCGGAAGTCGATGTCGAAGATCGAGATGTCGCCGAGGCCGCCGCGCTGGCCGCCGCGTCCGCGCCAACGATCGACGAAGTAGATGTGCGAATCGCCGATGCCCTGGATCGCCGGAATCAGCAATTCGCCCGCGCCGATCTTCTCGCCTTCAAACGCCCATGCGCCGAGTTCGATCGCGCGATCGAACGCGCGCTGCGCGTCGGCCACGCGAATGCCGATTGCACAAATGCCCGCGCCGTACTCTTCAGCGTAGCGCGCGGCGAATGAATCGGGCTCGGCGTTGATCAGGAATTGCATCTCGCCTTGCCGATACAGCGTGACGTCCTTGCTGATATGACGCGCGATCGCCTTGAAGCCGAGTTTGGTGAAGGTATCGCCGAGCGCTTGCGGGTCGCGCGCGGCGAACTCCACGAATTCGAGGCCGGCGGTGCCGAGCGGATTGTGCTCAGGCGCCGACACGGCGCGCAGCGCGGCGTCTGGAGTGGGCAAGTCGCTGGGCATGGCAATCTCCTTGTACAGTCTTTCGACGCGGTGTCCGGTGTTTCAGATGTTCCGTGCAAACCGCCGACGACTCGCGGACGGCGCCGGCTGCGTGGTGTACCGCAGCAAACGCGGCCCCTTGACGGCTTTTGCACCGTGTTTGTACACCGGGTGGCAGGGCGTTCGCAACCTTCATTTTGTACTGGATGGTTCATAGGCGGCAGGCGGCGCGGATCGGCGCGCTGTTTGCTGCGAGCCGCACCGCGCGAGCGTCGGGGCAACTGCCGTCACCGCCCGTACCAGCTCGCACTGCCCACGCCCGCGGATGGCCCGTCTCAAGTCTTCGACACTCTGCTGCGGCGCCGCTTCGGCGCAACCTTAGCCTTATCCGCCGTCGCTGCCATTCGTTGCTGCGCGACCTCGCGCACCGCCTCGATAAATGCCCGCCCCACCGGCGACGGTTGCGTGTCCGAGCGCCGGATCAAGCCGACCGGCTCGCCGGTGCCCGCGAATGGCAGCGGCAAACGCACCAGCATGCCATGCGCCAGCTCGTATTCCACCGCGCTCAGCGGCACGAACCAGACGGCGCCGTTCTCAAGCGCCAACGCGCGCCCCGTCGACACCGACAACACCTCGACGAACGCCGACAGCGGCTGCACGCCCCACGCGCTCAACAGACTGTCCGCCGATTGCCGGATCAGCGTGCCGAACGGCGGCAGCACCACCGGATAATCCTCAAGCGACATTGCCGGCAAACCCGGACCCAGCGCCAGCGGATGCCCCGCCCGCACCACCGCGACCAGCGGCTCGGTGAACAGTTGCTCGAAACTGAGGCCGACCATCCGCTCGGGATCGGCGAGACGTCCGATCGCAAATTCGATCGTGCCCGCTTTCAGCCGCTCGAGCAATTCGGGGTTCGCACCGGTCGCAAGACGCACGATCACGCGCGGCCAGAGCGCCGCGAACCCCTTCAGCACCGGCGGGATCAGCGCCGCGGCGACCGTAGGCAGAATGCCTATTTCCAGCGTGGCCGCCGCCGCGCCTTCCGCACGCGCCAGCAGGTCGACGCCCTGGCGCAGCGCGCTGACGCACGCGCTCGCATGCGGCATGAAGAGCTGGCCCTCGCGGGTCGGCACCGCCCCGTGGCGGCCGCGCTCGAACAGCTTCACGCCGAGAATCGCTTCGAGTTCGGCGACTGTTTTGGAGACGGCGGGCTGGGTGATTGACAGGCTGTCGGCGGCTCGCTGGACGCTGCCGAACTGGGCGACGGCCAGGAAACACTGGAGATGACGGAATTTGACGCGGCTGTCCGCGAGGCTGCGTTGCATAACGGAAGGTTATACGAAAAGGGCGAAAACGTCATTTTGCATAACCGCTTCGGTTAGATAAAGTCGCTTCATAACGTCGCACCCCACAATTCCTCGAAGGAGACACTGATGGAAGATTCCCTTCTTACCCCGCGGGACTTCGCGTCCCACCCGTCGTACGTCTATCCCGGTTACGGTTCCTCGGTCAAACGCGGCCCGACGCGTCCGCTGATCCCGCTGAAGGAAAAACTGCGCGACCAGCGCGTGCCGGTCTACGGTACGGAAGACCTCGGCGCGCTCGATCACGATCTGACGCGCAACGCGGCGCGCAACGGCGAGCCGCTCGGCGAGCGCATCGTCGTGACAGGCCGGGTGCTCGACGAAGGCGGCCGTCCGGTGCGCAATACGCTGGTCGAAATTTGGCAGGCCAACGCCGCCGGCCGCTATGTGCACAAGGCCGACCAGCACGACGCGCCGCTCGACCCGAACTTCCTCGGCGCAGGTCGCTGCATCACCGACAACGAAGGCCGCTACCGTTTCCTGACGATCAAGCCGGGCGCGTATCCGTGGGGCAATCACCCGAACGCCTGGCGTCCGCAGCACATCCACTTCTCGCTGTTCGGCGACCACTTCGGCTCGCGTCTCGTTACGCAGATGTACTTCCCCGGCGACCCACTGCTTGCCTTCGACCCGATTTACCAAGGCACGCCGGAGCATGCACGCGAACGCATGATCTCGAGCTTCTCGCTCGACACGACGCAAGAGGCCTATGCACTCGGCTACGATTTCGACATCGTGCTGCGCGGCCCCAACGAAACCCCGATGGAGCGCTAAGCCATGACCACTCTGAAGCAAACGCCTTCGCAAACCGTTGGACCTTACTTCGCCTACGGTCTGTGCCCGCAGCAATACGACTTCGACTACAAGAGCCTGTTCACGCACGTTCTGGCCGACCGCGAAGCGGCCGGCGAGCACATCACGATCGTCGGTCAGGTGTTCGACGGCGACGGCAAGGTGGTCGGCGATGCCATGGTCGAGATGTCGCAAGTGGACTCGAATGGCCGCTATCCGGAGTCGCGCGAGGAAATCCTCAAGACCGGCTTTCACGGCTTTGCGCGCGTCGGCACCGGCACGGACCCGCACAAGCGCTTTATCGTGGAAACGGTCAAGCCGGGGCGCGCGAGCCCAGATGAAGCGCCGCACGTGAACGTGATCCTGACGATGCGCGGCATGCTGCTGCACACCTTCACGCGCATCTATTTCGAAGACGAAGCGCAGGCGAATGACAGCGATGCCGTGCTGGCAACCGTGCCGGCCGATCGCCGTGGCACGCTGATCGCGCGTCGCGAGCCGAATAGCGCGAACGTGTACCGCTTCGACATCCACGTTCAGGGCGACAAGGAAACGGTGTTTTTCGACCTGTGATGCTGGATGCGAAGCAAGCTGTGGAAGCCGGCTGTGAAGCGCATGTTTAACACTTTCATATAGCTTTCACATACACTGCGCATGATCCGTCTAGCGACTGGATCGCGAAACTCCAGGTAGTTGAGCCCGCCTCGCGCGGGCTTTTTTTTGCTTATTTCGTGGCCGCTGAAGAGCGGTTCACTTCAGCGAGCAGTGCAGCCAGCGGCTGATTCTGGCCACGTCGGCCATGTGATCGTGCGGACCGGGCGCGCCCAGCACGATGGTATCGACAGGCCGGCCGTGCACCATCATCCGCACGACGACGCAATGTCCCGCCTCGTTGATGAAACCCGTCTTCTGCAGAACGATCGAGCGGTCGCCGCCTCTCACCAGCGCATTCGAGTTGTGATAACTCAGTTGGGCCCGGCCGTCGCCAGGGAAAACGATTTGTGCGCGATCCGTTGAATAAGCGCGAATCAGCGGATAGCGGCTGGCTGCCTCGACGAGCCGCGACAAGTCCCGCGCAGTCGACACGTTCTGCGGCGACAAACCCGTGCCGTTGACGAACGACGTATGCGACATGCCGAGCGCGCGCGCCTTCGCGTTCATCGCAGCGACAAAACCTGGCCGGCCACCGGTGTAGTCGCGGCTGAGCGCGGCGGCCGCCCGGTTCTCCGACGACATCAGCGCAATGTGCAGCATGTCGTCGCGCGACAGTCGCGAGCCGACGCTCAAACGCGAGCCGGTGAACTTGTCGAAATCCTGATCCTGCACCGTGACGTCAAGCGGCTTGTTTAGTGCGTGCTTTGCATCGAGCGATACGACCGCGGTCATCAGTTTGGATACCGAAGCAATTGGCATCACCTGGTCGGCCTGCTTTTCGGTGAGTACCGTGTGCGTGCGTTCATCGACGACATACACGGCCCTCGCACGAAGCAGTGCGCGTGATCTGGGCGTATAGCCACAGCGAGCCAACAGACGCGGCCCGGCGTGCGCGGACGCGCGCAACGCCGGCGAGTGTCCGGCGTTGCGCTGCGTCGCCAACATGGGGGAACGCTTCGCGTCTCGTGGCACTCTCGCTTTCGTATTGTCTTTCGCGTTGCGTGCAGCCTGCCTGCGATGTCTGGATGAGAGCTTGCTGAAATGCATGGGCCGCTCGACGCACGCCATGTGCTTGCGTTTGCGTGCGACGCGGCGCCGGGCTTTGCCGGTGGCCGGCTTTTTCGCTATGGACGTGTGCGGCGCGGACGGCGTAACTCGTCGGTTCACGCGGGCGGCCGAATACCTTGCGGGCTCATGGGCCGCGCCGAACGACCAGCCGATATTCAGCCACAGCAGGCCGAACACCACGGCATAGCGCAGACACGCAAGAAAAGGATAAGCAGGGAGTGCAGATGAAAATGTTCGACGACCGTACGGCATGCAGCTTCCAGTTCTGTGCCGCGTGAGTCCGAATGGAAAGGTCACGGAAGCGGCAACGACCCGCCGATGTTAAGGCAGATCGCACATGCTATCAACGGCCAAGGCACACACTGTCCACTGGATAGACGGCACGCGCGCATCAAAAAGCGGTTAGCAGCGGAAGTGATCGATGTTCTGTCCGGCGTAAATCGCGCGTGCGCGCCAGTCCGGTTTGTCGCCGTGACCGTCCCATGTACGGCGATAGGCATCGCTATACTTCACCGGCAGAACTGCGTTCGCGTCGGCTTCGAGCGAGTCGGCGAGCGCTTCCATCGCAATGCTGTATTCGTCTATGCACCGGCGTATCCGGGCGATCAGGCGTTGTTCTTCTCGCTCTTTCATAACGTACCGATGTCGCTGCTAACCATGCTCGCGTTAAACAGATACACACTCCGCGAAACAACGCGAGCCAATGCGTGATTCAGATGAACAGAGTGCAATTCGAATCCACGACAATTGTCCCGATGCGTGAAAGCCACATCGGGAAGTCATGCCTTTAAATCCTGGATGAAAGAGAATTTTTCGGTGAACGGTTCGAATTGCGCCCGTGTGTCGCTCCAGTGTTGTGAAGGAAGGAGCGTCAGCGTATTGAAGCCGATTCCAGCATCCGATTTATCTGGCTTGCCGCGACGAAGGACTTATACGCGTACCGCGCATTTCTTTTCCTAGTCTTGTATCGAGCTGTCTGCCGAGGCCGAAATACAAGCTCGCCAGAGACCAACCAACGCGTGTCGTGCTATGTTTCACCGATTAATACCGCGCACAGGAGACCCGACCATGCCCGCCTCAACCGCCATCCTCACGATTTTGGCCGCGCTGCTGCTCGGCGCCATGAGCCCGGGGCCGAGCTTCGTCATCGTCGCTCGCAATGCGATCGGGCTGTCGCGCAGCGACGGTCTCGCGACGGCGCTCGGCATGGGTATCGGCGGCGTGTTTTTCAGCGGCATTGCGTTGCTCGGCCTCTACACGTTGCTGGCCACTGTCGAATGGCTCTATGTCGGCCTGAAGGTCGCCGGTGGCGTCTATCTGATCTACCTCGCGTCGAAAATCTGGCGCGGCGCGGCTAAACCGCTCGCGTTCGACGCGGCGCAAGCCGCCTCCACCAATCCGCGGAAATCTTTCTGGATCGGCCTGAGCACGCAACTCAGCAATCCGAAAACGGCCGTCTACTACGGCAGTATTTTCGCGGCGCTGCTGCCGCAGCATCCGCCTCTGTGGTGCTACTTCGCGCTGCCGCCCGCGATCTTCGCGATCGAGGCCGGCTGGTACACGATCGTCGCGCTGTGCTTTTCCAGCAAGCGACCGCGCGAAGTCTATTTGCAGTGGAAGGCCTGGATCGATCGTGTCGCCGCGAGTGCCGTGGCCGCGCTCGGACTGCGCCTGATTCTGAACGCACATAAGGTCGGCATCTGACGAGGCCTTCGTCGCGCTGCTACGCTAATGGCTCGAACCGTCATGCCGCCTCGATCGACGCGGCATGACGGGGACGCAGCAGGACCTTGCCGCCAGCCGCCCCTCGCTAGCAATTTCCCTCTTCCACCAAAACAGTTACAAGTTATGTGTTGACGCCGATATGCCTCGGCGGTTAATGTGGCACCCGAAGTTCAAGAAGTTCGATTGCTGTTCATCAATGTCTCGCTCCTCAGCGGTATTCGTTGTCCTCTCCCTCCTTGACGCTTCACGCGCTCTTCACCAGAGCAAATTTTTTTATTTTTTCCCAAGGATTCGTTATGGATACCGGTATCGTTAAGTGGTTCAACGACAGCAAAGGCTTTGGCTTCATCACCCCGGACAAGGGCGGCGACGACCTGTTCGCGCACTTCTCGGAAATTCGCAGCGACGGCTTCAAGACGCTGGCTGAAAATCAGAAGGTGAGCTTCGAAACGAAGCAAGGCCCGAAGGGTCTGCAAGCGGCTAACATCACGCCGCTGTAAGTTTGAAGGGCTCGGTGTCCGGCAACGGACATCGGGCTGCAGCGACACCCTCGCGGAGCATTTGTCTCCCACAGTTGGCGCGATCGCTTTTTTAGCTGCGTTTATCAAGCGGCTTGCCTAAGCGCCAAACGCCTCGTTGCCCCTCATTCTCCCCTCCGGCTTCAACGCCCTTTTTTCGCTTCTCCGACTGCGTCAGAATTCGGCCCGCAATGGCTTCGAATCGGCTCGTCCGCGCAACTCGTCTTTCGGGTTCGTACGGCCGGCGCGCACTCGAACATTATTAAAATATAAAATGCAAAACCAACATATTCATCATTACAACGGCTATGCCGTCCAACCCTCGGCGCATCGTTTGCCCGACGGTAGCTTTTCATCCAACCTGTTGCTCGAACGTGCCGACAGCGCGCGTACCGAAGGGCGCTACCAGTTCTATTCGCTCGACTATTTCACGAACGAAGAACAGGCTTTGCAGCACTCGGCACGCTGGGCACATCATTGGGTCGACACGCGCGGCTGACCGCGCGATCGCGCTATTCGCCGGTCTCCGCCTTGACCCGCGCGCGCAATTCGAACTTCTGGATTTTCCCCGTCGATGTTTTCGGCAACTCGCCGAAGCGCACTGCTTTCGGCAGCTTGTAGCTGGCGAGAAACAACCGGCAGTGCGCGATGATCTCCTCCTCGGTCACCTGAGCGCCCTCCTTGAGCTCGACGAAGGCGCACGGCACCTCTCCCCACTTCGGATCGGCCATCGCCACCACGGCGGCAACCGATACCGCCGGGTGGCGGTACAGCGTGTCCTCGACCTCGATGCTCGAGATATTCTCCCCGCCTGAAATGATGATGTCCTTGCTGCGATCGCGAATGCGGATATAGCCGTCGGGCATCCGCACCCCGAGATCGCCGGTATGGAACCAGCCGCCGCGGAACGTCGCTTCGGTCGCGCGCTCGTTCTTCAGATAGCCCTTCATGCAGATATTGCCGCGAAACATGATCTCGCCGATCGTTTCACCGTCGCCGGGCACCGGTTCGAGCGTGTCCGGATCGAGCACGGTCACCGCCGCCTGCAAGTGATAGCGCACGCCTTGGCGCGCGTTCAGTTCGGCGCGGGCGCTATCGTCGAGCGTCTCCCACGCGTCCTGCTTCGCACAGACCGCGGCCGGCCCGTAGGTTTCGGTCAGCCCGTACACGTGCGTCAGGTCGAAGCCGATCTCCTTCATCTTCGCGATCACCGCCGGCGCGGGCGCCGCGCCCGCCACCATTGTCGACACGCGATGCGTGATGCCCTCGCGCCATTCGGCTGGCGCGTTGGCGAGCGCACTCTGCACGATCGGCGCGCCGCAATAATGGGTGATGCCCTCGTGGCGAATCAGCTCGAACACCGTCTTCGCGTCGAATTTGCGCAGGCAGACGTTGACGCCCGCGCGCGCGGCGACGGTCCACGGGAAGCACCAGCCGTTGCAGTGGAACATAGGCAGCGTCCACAGATAGACCGCGTGCTTCGGCATGTCCCATTCGAGGATATTGCTAAGCGCGTTCAGGTACGCGCCACGGTGATGGTAGACCACGCCCTTCGGATCGCCGGTCGTGCCCGACGTGTAGTTCAGCGCGATGGCGTCCCATTCGTCGGCGGGCTGGGTCCACGCGAAAGCCGGGTCGCCGGATTGCAGGAACGCTTCGTAGTCCGTCGCGCGGGTGAATTGCGCGGCGTCGGCGGGCATCGCATCGGCGACGCTGATCACGCGCAATGCCGGGAATTCCAGCGTAGCGCGGCGCGCGAGTTCGCCGTACTCGGTGTCGACGATCAGCGCCTTGGCCTCGCCATGCCGCAGCATGAACAGCAGCGACGACACGTCGAGCCGCGTATTGAGCGTGTTGAGCACGGCGCCGGCCATCGGCACGCCAAAGTGCGCCTCCACCATCGGCGGAATGTTGGGCAGCAAGGCGGCGACCGTATCGCCGCGTTCGATACCGGCCTGCCGTAGCGCGCTGGCGAGTCGCCGCGCGCGCTCGTAGGTCTCGCGCCAACTGCGGCGAATCTCCCCATGGACGACCGCCGGCCGGTCCCCGTAGACTTCCGCTGCGCGCACGATGAAATCGATGGGCGTCAGCGGGACATAATTGGCCTCGCGCTGCTCAAGACCTTCTTCGAACATGTGCTTCATTGCATCGTCTCCTGAGGCGCGGGTGGCGCCGCTAATTCTTCTGATTGGTAAGCTAGCCTAGCAAGTGCCATGGTGAACTGTCTGTCATTCAAATGACAGAGTAGTCCGGCTGTGGCTTTCCCGAACCCACTTCAGCAGGACCCGCTCTTAAGCCGCTTATGAACGACGCCACGTTCCCCGCCCTCGCAGACGCCCGCCCGAACCGGCCCGAGCGGCTGGCGCGCGCCGACCTGGCGCGGCTGTTTGCCACCTGCGCGTGGTTTCGGGCGCTTGCCGCCGAGCATCAGGTGCTGGTCCTCGCCACCGCGCACGCCGAGCATCTGGAAGGCGGCGCGTGGATCGCGCGCCGTCAGGAGCCGTCGGATTACTGGATCGGCGTGCATTCCGGACTCATCAAGCTCGCAATCTACAACGCTTCCGGGCGCAGTTGCACGCTGTCGGGCGTGCCGCCCGGCGGCTGGTTCGGCGAAGGTAGCGTGATCAAGCGGGAACTGCGCAAGTACGACGTGGCGGCGATCCAGCCGTCGCTCGTCATGTTCGTGCCGTCCGCGACGTTCCATGCGCTACTGGAGTCCAGCCTGCCGTTTACCGGCTTCGTGATCCGGCAGTTGAACAACCGCATGGGCGAATTCATCGCGTCGATTCAGAATAGCCGGCTGCTGGATGTGGATGCGCGCCTCGCGCAATCGCTCGCTCAATTGTTCAATCCGGATCTTTACCCTGATGCGGGGCGCACGCTCGCCATTTCACAGGAAGAAGTGGGCCTGCTGGCGGGCGTCTCGCGGCAGCGGATCAATCAGGCGCTACAGAACCTCGAGAAGCTGCAGATCTTGCGCCTCTCGTACAACCAGATCGACGTGCTGGATCTCGATCGCCTCAGCGCGTTCGGTCGGGAGCAGATCTAGCGGCAACGGCGCGGAGTTCGCGGACACCGGGCCGGAAAAAAAAACCGTCACTGGTTGCCCATGTGACGGCTTGCATTTATCGCCGCGCAAAGAGACGCAGCCCTGAACGATCTAAGCTTCACGCACACTGCTCTTGCGCACGATGCGTCGCTCCAGAATCGCATCGGTCTCGAAGAGCGCCAAAGCGACGGCTCTTAGCACGCCGGAGCGCTTCCAACGCAGGTAATAACGATGCGCGGTCTGATACGCCACGTACCGGTCGGGCATCGCGCTCCAAGGCTCGCGTGTGTGCAACACCCACATCACACTGTTCAGCACCCGACGAATATCGATCGTCGGACGCCCGCGACGGGGTCCGTGGTCCAGCATTTCAGGCAGCAGCGGCGCGATGCTTTGCCACTGCTCGTCGGTCAGATCCTGAAAGGCCGGCCAATAATCCGGAAGGTTCGCAGGGAGAGTATTCATGCAGTAAGAACGCGCACATGCCGCCCACGTGCTGGCGTCGCCGCGAATTAGGGTCTATGAGATCAGTTAATTTGAGATTAACCGAAGCCTGCATTCGCGAAAGTTAATTCTTGTCAGACCCGTCCGCGCAATTGCCAAAAAGCACAATACGTTATTGCATCAAAGCGCCGATGGCGCGGCGAAGGCCGTGGTCTATCATCGGCGCGCCCGGCGCGAGGCTGACTGCGCGCGCCGCGTTTGAATTAAAAATCCATAACCGCATCTGCAGGAATTCCAGTGAGACAAATAAGACTCCTCAAAACTGCCGCACTCGTAGGCGGGGCTGCCCTCGCCGTGACATCCGAACAGGCCGTCGCGCAAAGTTCAATCACGCTATACGGTGTCGCCGACGTAAGCGTGCGGTATCTGACGAACTCCAACGCGAAGAACGACAACCGCCTGTACATGACGAACGGCGCGATCACCAATAGCCGCTGGGGTCTGCGCGGCTCGGAAGATCTCGGCAGCGGACTGAAGGCGATCTTCGATCTGGAAAGCGGTATCAATCTGCAGGACGGCTCCGCCTCGGACAGCCAGCGGATCTTCAACCGCAACGCGTACGTGGGCCTGAGCAGCCCGTACGGCACGCTCACGTTGGGCCGTCAGAAGACACCCTTGTTCGATCTGCTCGGCGATACCTACGACCCGCTCACAGTCGGCAATTACGCTGAGAATTCCTGGCTGCCCGGCGCGCTCGGCGCGGGGCTCTACGCGGACAACGCGGTCAAATACACGGGCACGTACAAAGGGCTGACTCTCGCCGCAATGTACTCGTTCGGCACCAACTCGCAGTCGACGGGCGAGGACGGCTTCTCCGGCCAGATCCCGGGCCATCTCGGCGCGGGCAATATGTACGGCTTCACATTGTCGTACGCGGCGGGGCCGCTGAGCGTCGCGGCGGGCGTGCAGCAGAACAGCGACAACAGCAATCACAAGCAGACTATCTTCAACGCCAATGCAGTGTACGCATTCAGCTCGGCGAAGGTGTATGTCGGCTATCTGCATTCGAAGGACGACACCGGCTTCGTCGACAGCGCGCTCGCGCAGCAGACACTGGTGCCGGGCGTCGATATCGTGAAGGGATCGGGTCGTATCGACAACGGTCCGTTCGCCGGGCTCGCGTGGCAGGCCACGCCCGCACTCACGCTGACCGGCGCGGCGTACTACGACCACATGTCCAATGCGGCGATCGGCAACGGTCAGGTGGGCAGCGGCTATCGCTATACGTTCGTGGCACTGGCTGAATATGCATTGTCGAAGCGCACCGAGGTGTACGGTACGGTCGATTTCGACAAGGTGTCGGGCGCGGCGTCAGTCGAGTTGCCGGGCCGCAGCAATCAGACCGGCGTTGCGCTCGGTCTGCGCACGATTTTCTAAATCGCGCCTCGAGGTCCGTGAGGACCTCGAGGCGCGCGGCATTCAGCTTGCCGCGCGCATAAAAAAAGGTGCCGCGAACGGCACCTTTTTGTCCTGCAACCAGCTTCTGCTGAAGCTTAGAAGCGGTGACGCAGACCGACCGTAGCAGCCGTCTGGTTCTTCGACGACGACGTCGGAACCGTGTTGTCGCCGCTGTAGATCGAAGCGACACCGCCGTCGCCCATTGCGTGCTGGTACACGGCTTGAGCGTAGACGTCCGTACGACGCGACAGCGAGTAGTCAGCTTGCAGGCCGATCTGGTGGTAACGGGTCTTCATGTCGTTGCCGTCAGCGTTTTCGCCGTAGCCACGTGCGTCGGTGAACGTGTATGCAACGCCCAGGCCCAGAGCCGGGGTCACGTTGTACTTGGCGTTGACTTCGTAGTTGTTCGAACGACCTTGACGTTGGCCGGCTGCTGCGCCAACCAGGTTGTCGATACGCGACTGCGTGAACGCAGCACCGACCGTTGCCGGGCCGAATGCGTACGAAGCAGCTGCGCCGAATTGACGTTGACGGAACTGACCGTCGATCGGGCCTGCGGTGTTCGCCACGACGCCGTCAGATGCGCCGGTGGTGTTGCCAGCCGGGTTGTTCTGCTGTGCGTAAGCAGCGCCCAGATGCAGGCCTTGCCACTGGTATGCAGCACCAACGCTGTACTGGCGGTTGTTGGCGAATGCACCAGCCTGGTTCGAGAAGCCGTACGTGCCGCCGAACGTGAAGCCAGCGTAGTTAGCGCTCGAGTACTTGATCGAGTTGTTGACCGACAGGCCGCCGTTCGTGTTCAGGTTGTCGTTGTTGAACGGGTGCGCGAAGTACGTGCCGCCCCAGCTGCCCGTTGCGGTCAGCGGTGCCAGGTAGTCTTGAGCTGCGTCGTATTGACGGCCCAGGGTAACCGTACCGAATTGCGAGCTCGACAGACCGACGAATGCCTGACGGTTGAACATGCCGCCGTTGTTACCGAAGCGGCCGTTGTTGATGCCGAAGCCGCTTTCCAGCGTGAAGATTGCCTTCAGACCGTTGCCCAGGTCTTCCGAACCACGCAGGCCGAACATGCTTTGGTTGATGCCGCCGCTACCTGCTGCCCACTTGGAGTTGTGGTCAACGTTGCTGGTGTACGTCAGGCCCGCGTCCAACAGACCATACAGGGTCACGCTGCTTTGTGCGTGAGCGACGGATGCGAACGATGCGGCAACCGCAACGACGATGAGACTCTTCTTCATGTGGGACTCCAAGTTCGATAAATTTACGCGGGGAGCGGGACCTGCCTCAGCAGCGCATGGGTCGCATGTGCTGCCGCCCTGTTGGCCAAACCGCTTCCGATTGGCCGGGCACCCTTCAAACGAAGCGTGAGTGTAGGGGGACACCCTAGTAGCGGCGCGGGCAATTTACACAACAGGATTTTTCAAAATCCGCAACAATCCTTGAGCGGACGGCATTAAGTTGTTGTTTTTTAGGCATTTATCGCAATCTCCGTCGCGGAAGATGGCTGCTCTAGCCATAAGTAATTCACAACCTCTCAATATTCGAAGTTGTGCATATGCAACACGTTTTAATACGCTCGACGTAATCGGGTCGGAACGATTAAAGATTCACTTCGATGCGATGCCCGAAAATAAGGCAATTGGGTGGCCGCATTGGAAGGCCGCTGAAAATTTATTTTGAAAGGCCGGGAACTTAATTGAGTTAATGCTGTCTCTGCGTCGGTCGTCCAATTAGACGACTTTATTGCTGAACGATTAATTCGTTTCACAGCGTTTCGAATTAATGCTTGTGAATAGTTGATGCGGCACGCCGCAACTACGTCCTTGCGATGCGATGCCAGGCGCTTGGGAACCCCCGGATTCTTCCTTCTCGCCCGGAGGGGCGACGCCCCCTCCGCGTCAGCGCCTCTGCCGAGCGTGCGTGCGTCAAAAGGGAGAAGCCTTCAGCACGGGCGTTGCCCGGAGATGAATTGCGGCGCCGACCGCCGCGTAACACGGTCCGTGCTGAAAGCGGATGGCAAACGTCGAACAGCCTTCCTTAAATTTAACGGCCGAGCCGATCTCTTTTTCACGCGGAGTTCCCCTGATTTCGGAGCAGCGCGACGTGAGCAGTTCTCCAATAGGCCTGCTCGCTCGAATCTCGCCACTCTCGGACATCGCGCAGCGCGATACAGTGCCCGCCGCTGTCGACGCGGACTGTAGAAATTGCCTTTAGATCACAACGAAACTTTCAACGCCCGCCCTGGGTGAGCCTTCCCACAGTGCGAGGGTCATCTCGCGCCATCGGGATTAGTGGCGATCGAGCGGCGAGCGCGCCCGGTCGTCGGGCTGTCCCGTCAGGAACGGCTCCAAACCAAACAGCCAGGCAAAGCAAAAGGTGACGCGCGCCAGCGCGCCAACCTGCTTTCGCGACCCGGTGTCCCCGGCGCCGTCGAGCGGCATGGCTAGCGGTGGTAGCGGTGCCAGCGGTGGTTGAGACTGGGCCAATTCGGTAGCGGTGTGGTCGGAGCGCATGATGTTTCTCGTTATTGATATGGCGTGGAAGCCGACCTGCTGCAAATGACGTGCCACCTCCGCGGAACGAAGTTCGGACCGACTATGGGTAAGATTGCCGGCACACTGCAAACGCGTCTGTGCGGCAGACCGCTCAGGCTTGGCGGCGACTAGACCGCGGTGGTGACGATACCCAGCCCACAGGTTTCAATGACGAGCGTTATTCAGCGGCGCGCAAAAAGGAAGGTGATATTGCTTTACACATAATCAGCCGATTAATAAACCGCCGCACACGCGAGACAAAAATAACCACGAGGCGCCTTCGAATTCGCCAGTTCAGCGGCGAATACTGGCCATACAACAGCCGAATCGGAAATCCTTCAATTCGGTTGAATCAGACCACGCAAGCACCGCGACGTTGCACACTGGACACCTCGACTTCATGCAAAACAAAAAGGGTTCCGAAAACTCGGAACCCTTTTTCATGCTTTGGTGGGCCGGGTGGGATTCGAACCCACGGTGGGATTTCTCCGGTGGATTATGAGTCCACTGCCTGCAACCAGCACGGCGTCCAGCCCAAGAAAAAGACCCGGTCTTGAAGGCCGGGCCTATTCGTCGATTGGCCGACATACTACACGAAAAAGGGGCCTCCGCAACCGCTTCGCTCGGGCGAAACAGCCGGGAGGCCCCCTCAACCGCTAGATCGTCCGCATGCGAACGCCCGCGTCGATCAATTCCCCTCGAGGAACGACTTCAGCTTGTCAGACCGGCTCGGATGACGCAGCTTGCGCAGCGCCTTCGCTTCGATCTGACGGATCCGCTCACGCGTCACGTCGAACTGCTTGCCGACTTCTTCAAGCGTGTGGTCGGTGCTCATCTCGATGCCGAAACGCATACGCAGCACCTTCGCTTCGCGCGGCGTCAGCGAGTCGAGCACGTCCTTCACGACATCGCGCATGCTGGCGTGCAACGCGGCATCGGCCGGCGCAACCGTGTTGTTATCTTCGATGAAGTCGCCCAGATGCGAATCGTCGTCGTCACCGATCGGCGTTTCCATCGAGATCGGCTCCTTCGCGATCTTCATGATTTTGCGGATCTTGTCTTCCGGCATCTCCATCTTCTCGGCCAGCGTCGCCGGATCGGGCTCGAGGCCGGTTTCCTGCAGAATCTGCCGCGAGATGCGGTTCATCTTGTTGATCGTTTCGATCATGTGAACCGGAATCCGGATCGTGCGCGCCTGGTCGGCGATCGAACGCGTAATGGCCTGGCGGATCCACCACGTCGCATACGTGGAGAACTTGTACCCGCGACGATATTCGAACTTGTCGACCGCCTTCATCAGGCCGATATTGCCTTCCTGAATCAGGTCGAGGAATTGCAGACCACGGTTCGTGTATTTCTTCGCAATCGAGATCACGAGACGCAGATTCGCCTCGGTCATTTCGCGCTTCGCCTGACGCGCCTTCAGTTCGCCGGCCGCCATCTGACGGTTGGTTTCCTTCAGGTCCTTCAGCGGCAGCACAACACGCGCCTGCAGATCCAGCAGACGTTGCTGCTGTTCGCGGATCGCCGGGATGTTACGGGTGAGGATCGCGCTATATGCATGACCTTCGGCGACGATCTTGTCGGCCCACTCCAGATCCGTTTCGCTACCCGGGAACCGCGCGATGAATTCCGCACGCGGCATGCCGCACTTGTCGACCACCGTGTGCAGAATCTGACGCTCGACCTGACGTACCTCGTCCACCTGCGCGCGCAGCGTGTCGCACAGACGCTCGACCGTGCGCGCGGTGAAGCGGATCGTCATCAATTCGTTCTGGATCGTTTCCTGCGCTTTCAGGTACGACTTGGATTTGTAGCCTTCCTTCTCGAACGCGCGACGCATCTTGTCGAACCATTCGCTGATCATCGCGAATTTTTCGAGCGACGCGCGCTTGAGCGCTTCCATCTGCGCCGCATTGGCGGTGGCCTGCGCGGTGCCGTCGTCTTCTTCCTCGTCTTCGGCGTCCTCTTCCTCAGCTTCCTCGTCTTCGCTCTCGATCGCTTCCGCTTCCTGCGCGGAGAAGCCGTCCGCGTCTTCCGCGTTGGCGTCGATCAGACCGTCGACCAGCTCGTCGATACGAATCTCTTCATTCGCGACGCGCTCGGCCATCGCCAGGATGTCGGCGATCGTGGTCGGGCACGCGGAAATGGCTATCACCATGTGCTTCAGGCCGTCTTCGATCCGCTTCGCGATCTCGATTTCGCCTTCACGCGTGAGCAGCTCGACCGTGCCCATCTCGCGCATGTACATGCGGACCGGGTCGGTGGTGCGGCCGAATTCGGAGTCTACGGTGGACAGCGCGACTTCCGCTTCCTCTTCCACTTCGTCATCCGACGAAGCGGCGGGCGCGTTGTCGTTCAGCAGCAGCGTTTCAGCGTCCGGGGCCTGCTCGTAGACCGCCACGCCCATGTCGTTGAACGTGCTGATGATGCCTTCGATCGCCTCGGTTTCGGTGAAGTTGTCCGGGAGGTGGTCGTTGATTTCAGCGTAGGTGAGGAAGCCGCGCTCCTTGCCGAGCTTGATCAGCGCGCGCAGTTTGGAGCGGCGTTCTTCGAGTTCCTCCACCGTGCCAGGCTGCGACGACGCGAACGCATCCTTCAGCAGCGCCTTTTCCTTGGCGCGACGGTCACGAGCCTTGACCTTTTCCACCTTGCCCGGTGCGGCGGCAGGGGTTTCTTCGGTCTGGGTTGCATCGTCATCGACGGGTACTTCGTTCAGCTTTTTCGTCATGGAGTTCGCCGTACCGGCTGTAGTCTCGACTCGCGGCTGGTGGACAACAGCCGGTAGAACCGTGGATCCTGAAGTCTCGCGCACTACCGCATCGTCCTGCGCGGCAGCCGCTTCCCTTGCGCTTCTGACACCCGGCCGCTTCGCAGCCGGCACAGCTTTCGACACCCTGACCGGATCAGCGCGCGCAGCCGAACCAGTCGAGGATTTCTTCCCGGCAGCCGGTGCAACACTGACAGCAGACGTTTTTCTGGCGGAAGAAACTAACCTGGCCTCGGTGACCTTTCTGGTCGGCTCCTTGGAGCGTGTGCCCGTGTTCGCTTGATTTCCGCCTGTAGTCTTTGCCATCGCATCGCCTTTTCGCCTTTGCTAGGAAAACCCTTGAAAAACAAACCGCTAGAAACCTTTTATTATACCACCCAAGGTTTCCGCCTCTCCCTTACAGACCTAGCTGACGCTTCATATCAGCCCGTTTCCGATTCAATTCCGAAAGCTCCGCAAACTCCTCCGGTGTGTGCCGGGATTGTCGCGAAAGCTGCTCGAGACGGTCGCAATAAGCGTCGTACCGCATCTTCAGGATCGCCGCTTTCAGCTCCTCGCTGACGATCCGTTCCTGCTCGCGCCGTTCCTCGATAACCGCCGCGTCCTGCGGGTCTTTCAGCAGCAAATCCCGGACATTTTCATCATAGTCTAGAATTTTGCGAAAGATTTCCTCGAAAGTTGGGGCGTTTGCGCCATTTCGCAATAGGTCGGACAGCAACTGAAACTCCGCCGAATCACCCAGCGCCCGCGCGTGCGTCGTCACCTCTTCGAACAGTTCGCCATGCCGGGTCACGCTCAGGAGCGCCTGTTCGGCGTCCTCGTCGAGCACCGCCACCGTGCGCGGATACATCACAAGATTGCGCAGGGTTTTTTCTTCGATGCCGGTCACGCTGCGCCGGTCCTTGCGGGCCGGTGCGAGGCGCGCCGCCGCGGCGATCCGTGAGTCGACCTCACAGAGGGCCGCGACTTCGTCGAACGGCACATCGAGCCGGTCGGCGAACATATGCATGATCTGCGCACGCAGCGCGTTAGCCGGCAGCGCCTGGAGCAACGGCTTCGCGTCGAACAGCGCGCGGGCCCTGCCTTCCGGCTGATCCAGCTCCTTGCCGGTCAACACCTCGTTGAGCATGAACTGTGACAGCGGCATCGCACGCTCGACCTGGTCGGCGAACGCCTCGGTGCCGAATTCGCGCACGTAGCTATCGGGGTCGTGCTCGGACGGCAGGAACAGGAAGCGGATGGTGCGGTTGTCCGCCGCGTGCGGCAGGCAGGCATCCAGCGCCCGGCGAGCGGCACGCCGCCCCGCCGAATCGCCGTCGAAACTGAAAATGACCGTATCGGTCTGGCGCATCAGTTTCTGCACATGAATCGGCGTGCAGGCCGTACCGAGCGTGGCGACCGCGTTCTGAAACCCCAACTGGGCCAGCGCGACCACGTCCATATAGCCTTCCACCACCAGCACGTAGTGCTGTTCGCGAATCGCCAGACGCGCTTCGAACAGCCCGTACAGCTCGCTGCCTTTGTTAAATAGAGGCGTTTCGGGCGAATTCAAATATTTCGGTTCGCCGCCGTCCAGCACCCGCCCGCCGAAGCCGATCACCTGCCCCTTAACATTGCGTATCGGAAACATGATCCGCTCGCGAAAGCGGTCGTAGCGGCGGTTCTGCCCCTGCGCGTCGGACTTCTCGCTGACGATCACGAGGCCTGATTCGACCAGCGCGTCGTCGCGATAATTCGGGAACGTCGCTTCGAGGTTCTGCCAGCCCTCGGGCGCGTAGCCGAGGCCGAAACGCGCGGCGATCTCGCCGGTCAAGCCACGCTTCTTCAGATACTGAATCGCGGCGGGCGCGCCGCGCAGCTGCTTGCGGTAGAAGTCGCAAGCGGTCTGCATGACATCGGACAGCGCCGTGGTGACGGCCTTGGACGCCGCCGGCGCATAACCGCCGGAGCCGCCTCCGCCATATCCCGGCGATGGCTCGTTCGGCACGGTCAAACCTACCGATTGCGCCAGGTCGTTGACCGCCTCGGGAAACGAGGAGCCCACGTGCTCCATCAGGAAACCGATGGCCGTGCCATGCGCGCCGCATCCAAAGCAGTGATAAAACTGTTTAGTCGGACTAACCGTAAACGAAGGGCTCTTCTCGTTGTGAAACGGACAAAGCCCCATGAAGTTCGCGCCGCCCTTTTTTAGCTGCACATACCGGCCGACCACGTCGACGATATCAACGCGGTTGAGCAGATCCTGCAGGAATGACGGTGGAATCACAGTAAATGACGCTACCTAAAAAGCTCAACGCTGCGCGCGCCGTCAGACGACGGCGCGCGCAGGCCGGACAATCTGAATTACTTCGCGAGCGCGGCTTTGACTTGTGCCGACACCGCGGTCATGTCGGCGCGGCCGGCCAGCTTCGGCTTGAGCACGCCCATCACCTTGCCCATGTCCTGCGGACCGGCAGCGCCGGTTTGCGCAACCGCGGCCTGGACTTCGGCAACGATTTCCGCTTCCGACATCTGTTCCGGCATATAGGCGGACAGGATGGCCAGCTCGGCCTTTTCCTTGTCGGCGAGATCCGTGCGGCCAGCAGCTTCGAACTGGCTGATCGAATCCTTGCGCTGCTTGATCATCTTGTCGACGACCGCGGTGATCGCTGCATCGTCGAGCGTCACGCGCTCGTCGACTTCGCGCTGCTTGATCGCGGCGAGCAGCAGGCGGATCGTGCCGAGACGCTCGGTCTCACGCGCCCGCATGGCAGCTTTCATATCGTCGTTGATCCGGTCCTTGAGGCTCATCACTCACCTGAATGCGTTGAAAGTTGAAAAAGCGGCCGGGTCGGAACATCAACACGAATACCCGCTTGGGACTGCTTCCTCAAGCGGGTTGGCGCAATTTTGCGTAGTGGATGCGACCCTGCCGGCTGGTCCGATGGACCGTGTTGTCCGTGATGGCACCTCGCGTGCCGTCACCGGTTGGATGTCGCCGCTCCGATCGACCGGAACCGCGGCAACGCCAGAATCAGTAGAACTTTTTTGGCAGCATCTGGCCACGCAGACGCTTGAAATGACGCTTCACCGCAGCCGCCTTCTTGCGCTTGCGCTCAGCCGTAGGCTTTTCGTAAAACTCGCGAGCGCGAAGTTCCGTCAGCAAGCCGGTTTTCTCCATGGTGCGCTTGAACCGGCGCATGGCAACTTCAAACGGCTCGTTGTCTTTTACGCGGATGGTCGTCATTTTTCAATAACGGAACTTTGTAAAGGTTCAGGAGTATAGCAGAGCTTTCTCACAAAGCTACTGCGCCGTCAAGCCCCCTTGACGTACTCCGCGGCCGCCTGGCCGGCCGCCACGCCCGAGGCCCACGCCCACTGAAAATTGTAGCCGCCGAGCCAGCCGGTTACGTCCACCGCCTCGCCGATAAAGTACAACCCCGGCGCCTTCGCGCTCATCATCGTTGCCGACGACAGGTCGCGCGTGTCGATGCCGCCGCGCGTCACTTCGGCCTTGCGATAGCCTTCGGTGCCGTTCGGCGTGAGCGTCCAGCGCGACAGCGCGTCGCCGATGCGCCGCAGCGCCTTGTCCGGCAGATCGGCCACGCGGGCTTCGGCCGAAATCTGGTGGGTTTCCAGCCAGACGTGAGCGAGCCGTTGCGGCACCCATTCGGACAGCAGATTGGCGATCTGCCGCTTCGTGCCGGTCTTCGCTTCCAGCAGTGCGGTGGTCGCGTCGCGCTCCGGCAGCAGATTGATGTGGATCGGCTCGCCGGGCTGCCAGTAGCTCGATATTTGCAGCACGCCCGGACCCGACAGGCCGCGGTGGGTCAGCAGCAGATCCTCGGTGAATTCGGCGCCGGTTTTCTTGTTGCCGGTCGCCAGTTGCACTTCGAGCGACACGCCGGACAGCGCCGAGAACGGCTCCCAGTCGGCCGGGGCAAAGGTCAGCGGAACCAGCGCGGGACGGGTGTCGATCAGCTTGTGACCGAACTGCTTGGCGAGCCGGTAGGCGAAATCGGTGGCGCCGATCTTGGGGATCGACAGGCCGCCGGTCGCGATCACGAGCGCGCGGGCGGTGATCGGCCCCGACTGCGTGTCCAGCGTATAGCGGCCTTGCGCGTCCTGCCGCACACCTTCGACCGACAGCGGCGTGCGCCACGCGACGTGGCCCGCGTCGCACTCGCGCTTCAACACGTCGATGATCGCGTCGCTCGACTGGTCGCAAAACAGTTGCCCCTTGTGCTTCTCGTGCCACGTCACGTGATGGCGCTTGAGCAGCGCCATGAAGTCGCGCGGCGTGTAACGCGCGAGCGCCGAGCGGCAGAAATGCGGATTCGCCGACAGGTAATTGGCCGGCCCGGCGTACAGGTTCGTGAAGTTGCACCGGCCGCCGCCGGAGATGCGGATTTTTTCCGCGAGACGCTGCGAGTGGTCGATCAGCACCACGCGCCGGCCGAGTTGCCCGGCCACGGCTGCGCACATCATGCCGGCCGCGCCTGCGCCGATCACCGCGATATCGAAGGATTCCATGGGGCCGCATTGTACCTGCGCGTTTGCGGCCGTCCGTGGCCGTCTGCGGCGCTTTGGCCGCGCTGCTATACTTTCAGGCCTACCTTTCACTTTCGGACGCGCGTGAATGCGTCCGTTCAAAGCAACTCATCATGCTTGTTCTCGGCATCGAAAGCTCCTGCGACGAAACCGGTCTCGCGCTCTACGACACGGAGCGCGGCCTGCTCGCGCACGCGCTGCATTCGCAGATCGCGATGCATCGGGAGTATGGCGGCGTCGTGCCCGAGCTGGCGTCGCGCGATCACATCCGCCGCGCGCTGCCGTTGCTCGAAGAAGTGATGGAGCGCGCCGGCGCGGCGCGCAGCGACATCGACGCGATCGCCTACACGCAAGGACCGGGGCTCGCGGGCGCGCTGCTGGTCGGCGCGAGCGTCGCCAATTCGCTGGCGATGGCGTGGGACAAGCCGACCATCGGCATTCACCACCTCGAAGGGCACTTGCTGTCACCGCTGCTGGTGGATGAGCCGCCGCCGTTCCCGTTCGTCGCGCTGCTGGTGTCGGGCGGTCACACGCAACTGATGCGCGTGACCGACGTGGGCGTCTACGAGACGCTCGGCGAAACGCTCGACGACGCCGCCGGCGAAGCGTTCGACAAAACCGCCAAGCTGCTCGGCCTCGGTTACCCGGGCGGCCCGGAAGTGTCGCGCATGGCGGAGTTCGGCACGCCCGGCGCGGTGGTCCTGCCGCGTCCGATGCTGCACTCCGGCGACCTCGACTTCAGCTTCAGCGGCTTGAAGACCGCCGTCCTCACGCACGCGAAAAAACTCGGCGGCGCGAATATCTGCGAGCAGGCGAAAGCGGATCTGGCGCGCGGTTTCGTCGACGCCGCAGTGGAAGTGCTGGCGGCGAAATCTTTGGCTGCGCTGAAAAAGACCAAGCTCAACCGGCTGGTCGTCGCGGGCGGTGTGGGCGCGAACCGGCAATTGCGCGAAGCGCTTTCCGCCGCCGCGAAGAAGCGCAATTTCTTCGTGCACTACCCGGACCTGTCGCTGTGCACGGACAACGGCGCGATGATCGCGCTGGCCGGCGCGTTGCGATTGCAGCGCTGGCCCGATCAGTCGGATAAGGACTACGCGTTCACGGTCAAGCCGCGCTGGGATCTGACCTCGCTTGCACGCTGAACTGAAGATTGCTCCGCCGTAAAAAAGCCGCTTTAAAAAGCGGCTTTTTCAATTCAATGCAGCAGGCCAACGCGCACATCGGCATCTATATCAACCCGCCCGTTTATCCTGTTCGATCACCGCATACGCGCTGTGATTGTGAATCGACTCGAAGTTCTCGGCTTCGAGCACATACGAGACGATCCGCTCGTCCGCGTTCAGACGCTGTGCGACGTCGCGCACCAGGTCTTCGACGAACTTCGGATTCTCATACGCACGCTCGGTGACGAACTTTTCATCGGGGCGCTTGAGTAAGCCCCACAGTTCGCACGACGCTTCTTCCTCGGCGATGCGGACCAGTTCTTCCACCGCGACGTCGCCGGCCAGTTCGGCATTGATCGTGACGTGCGAGCGCTGGTTATGCGCGCCGTACTGCGAGATCTTTTTCGAGCACGGGCACAGACTCGTGACCGGCACCAAGACCTTCAAAAACAGACGCGTCGTGCCATTGCGGGTGTCGCCCATCAACGTGACTTCGTAGTCGAGCAGGCTCTGCACGCCTGAAACCGGCGCAGTCTTGTTCACGAAGTACGGAAAGGACACCTCGATACGACCCGCCTCGGCTTCGAGCTTTTCGAGCATCGCGGCGAGCATCGTGCGGAACGTGGCCGGTTCGAGCGGCGCCTTGTTCTCTTCGAGCAACGCGACGAAACGCGACATGTGCGTGCCTTTCTGCTCGGCCGGCAGATGCACGTCGAGATTCCATGTGCCGACCGTCGGCTGCACGTCGCCACTTTGTGTGCGCACCGTCATCGGATGGCGCACGCCCTTGACGCCGACTCGCTGGATCGGGATTTGACGCGTATCGGGCGTGCTTTGCACGTCGGGCATTACAAAGGCGGGATTCATCTGGTTCATTTTGTTGTCCTTTCAAGAGGCGCCGGGCCGTCCCGAGCTTTACGCTCCGCAGGAAATCTCCATAAGACTGGAGATTGCGCCTGCGGAGGCCGTCGCGGGCGACAGATTCAGCGGCGCTCAGCGGCCCGCAACGGCGAACGCCGGCCTCGGCCGGCGTTGGAAGATGGACCCGAAGGTCCATCGATTCAAGTTGGAGATTGTGTCGGCGATGACGTTAGCTGCCATCGCGTGAAGACACGCTTGGCGGCAATGCCTTACGCGACGCGCTTCACCGACGATTGAACGCCGAGCGCGCCGTTCGACAGATAGCGCTCGCGGATCGACTTCGCGATACCCGCGGCGTCGAGACCGCAAGCGGCGAGCAGCTTGGCGGGATCGCCATGATCGATGAAGCGGTCGGGCAGACCCAACTGCAGCACTGGCCGCATCACGCCGCTTTCGAGCAGGGCCTCGACGCAGGCCGAGCCCGCGCCGCCCATCACGCAGCCTTCTTCGACGGTGACGATGGCGTCGTGCGTCTCAGCGAGTTGACGGACCAGCTCGGCGTCGAGCGGCTTCACGAAGCGCATGTTCGCCACCGTGGCGTCCAGTTGCTCGGCCGCCGCCAGCGACGGCGCGACCATCGTGCCGAACGCGAGAATAGCGATGCGCTTGCCCGCAGGTTGCGAAGTTTCGCGACGCACCTCGCCCTTGCCGATCGGCAACGCCGCCATCTGCTTGACGGTCGCGACACCCGTGCCGGCACCGCGCGGATAACGCACCGCCGTCGGGTTCGGCTGTTGCAGCGCGGTGTACAGCATCTGCCGGCATTCGTTCTCGTCCGACGGCGCCATCACGGTCATGTTCGGGACGCAGCGCATGAACGCGAGATCGTATGCGCCCGCGTGCGTTGCACCGTCCGCGCCGACCAGACCCGCGCGGTCGATCGCGAACACCACCGGCAGGTTTTGCAGCGCGACATCGTGGATCAACTGGTCGTACGCGCGTTGCAGGAACGTCGAGTAGATTGCGACCACCGGCTTCATGCCGTCCGCGGCGAGACCGCCCGCGAACGTCACCGCGTGCTGCTCGGCAATGCCGACATCGAAGTAACGGTCCGGGAAGCGCTTCTCGAACTCGACCATGCCCGAGCCTTCGCGCATCGCCGGCGTGATGCCGACCACGCGCGCGTCCAGCTCGGCCGCGTCGCACAGCCATTCGCCGAACACCTGCGTGTAGGTCTTCTTCGACGGCGTGGTGGCCGGCTTGATGCCTTCGGCCGGATTGAACTTGCCGGGGCCGTGATACAGCACCGGATCGGCTTCGGCCAGCTTGTAGCCCTGGCCTTTCTTCGTCACGACGTGCAGGAATTGCGGACCGCGCAGTTCCTTGATGTTCTGCAGCGTCGGGATCAGCGAATCGAGGTCGTGACCGTCGATCGGCCCGATGTAGTTGAAGCCGAACTCTTCGAACAGCGTGGCCGGCACGATCATGCCCTTCGCGTGCTCTTCGAGTTTGCGCGCGAGGTCGAGCATCGGCGGCGCGACGCGCAGCACGCGTTCGACACCGGCGCGCGCGGCGGCATAGAAACGGCCCGACATCAGGCGCGCGAGATGGCGATTGAGCGCGCCGACCGGCGGCGAGATCGACATGTCGTTGTCGTTCAGGATGACCAGCAGCGGCACGTCGTCTTCGACGCCGGCGTTGTTCATCGCCTCGAAGGCCATGCCGGCCGTCATCGCGCCGTCGCCGATCACGGCGATGCCCATGCGGTTATCGCCCTGCAGCTTGCTCGCAACCGCCATACCGAGCGCGGCCGAGATCGAGGTGCTGGAGTGAGCCGTGCCGAAGGTGTCGTATTCGGATTCGTCCCGTTTCGGGAAGCCCGAGATGCCGCCGAGCTGACGCAGCGTGTGCATCTCGTCGCGGCGGCCCGTCAGGATCTTGTGTGGATAGGTTTGATGGCCGACGTCCCACACGATCCGGTCGCGCGGCGTGTCGAACACATAGTGCAGAGCAATGGTCAACTCGACCGTGCCGAGGTTGGACGAAAGATGGCCGCCCGTCTGCGATACGCTGTCGAGCACGAAGGCACGCAACTCGTCGGCAAGCGGTTGCAATTGGCGGCGATCGAGGCGGCGCAGGGCTGCCGGGTCGTCGATGGTTTTCAGCAAGTCGTACATCGTCGTTCCATTGTAGGAAAACTTACGCGCCCGCACTTCATACATGCACCCCGGGGATAAAAGGTGCGCGGCGGCGGGCTTTCGCGTTCAGCTAACCCGGTTCACCACCAGGTCGGCCAATTCGGCAAGACGCTGCGCGCGCGCGCCGAACGGCGCCAGCGCGGCATGCGCGTCGCTGCGCAACTGCGCTGCGAGCGAACGCGACGCGTCGAGCCCGATAATCGACACGTAGGTCGGCTTGCCGTCCTTCGCATCTTTGCCAGCGGTCTTGCCAAGCGTCGCGGAATCGGTCGTGACATCGAGAATATCGTCGACGACCTGAAACGCGAGGCCCACGGCGGCCGCATAAGCGTCGAGCGAACGCATCGCGTTCGCATCCGGCGTCTCGCCTGCCAGCGCGCCCATGCGCACCGCGGCGCGCAGCAACGCGCCGGTTTTCATCCGGTGCATGGTTTCGAGCTGCGTGCGTGTCAGCGTGTGGCCGACGCTCGCGAGGTCGATCGCCTGGCCGCCGCACATGCCGATCGAGCCGCTCGCCAGCGCCAGTTCACGCACGAGCGACGCCTGCTGCGGCGCGGCCAGTACGTCCGAGGTCAGCGCGACGAACGCCTGCGATTGCAGCGCGTCGCCGACCAGCAGCGCCGTGGCTTCGTCATATTGAACGTGCACCGTGGGCTTGCCGCGACGCAGCGCATCGTCGTCCATGCAGGGCATGTCGTCGTGCACGAGCGAGTACACGTGGATCATTTCCAGCGCCGCCGCCGCCGCATCGAGGCATTCGGCACGCGCGCCGGTCAATTCGCCGGCCGCGTGGCACAGCAGCGGACGAACCCGCTTGCCGCCGCCCAGCACCGCATAACGCATCGCTTCATGCAGCTTGGCGGGCTCCGTGGCCTCGCCCGGCAGATAGTGTTCCAGCGCCGTTTCGACGCGTTCGAGTACCGAGCGCGTCCATTGTTCGAATGTCATAGGTCGTCCCCGCTTTCAGTAGCGGCTGTGCCTGCGGTATTCATGGGCAGCGGTTTGAGCGTTTCGCCGTCGAGCACACGCACCTGCTGCTCGACCTTTTCGAGCTGCTGCTGGCAAAACGCCACGAGGGCCGCGCCGCGCCGATATGCGCTCAACGATTCCTCGAGACTCAGGCTGCCGCCTTCCATGCGCGCAACCAGCTCTTCCAGTTCTGCCTGAGCGGCTTCGTAGTTCTCCGGCAGCGGCGTGCTATCGACGCCTTCGGCTGACCCGGCAGCACTCTCTTTCGACGCAGTCTTCGCCATGAATAGTCGCAAAATTAAAACAAGTCGGACATTCTACGGCAAAAGCGACAATTCCGATCCGCTCGCCGGCCTGCGTCACGCGTGCGCATTCGGCGCCGCCCCTGAAGTCTCGCAGAAAAAAATCGATTGGTCTGCGGCGAAAATCCCGAACTTTCCTGGCATTTTTGACCCAAATCAGGCACTTAAGCGCCCCCAAGAAGGGGAAACGGGTATAATCGCGGGCTCCCTAAATCGAATCTATCGATGGTTGGGTTGTTCACTGCTTTCACGTCTTCACGGGAGTGGGAATGTCCAATCTGAGCAATGCATTGCAGTTGCGGTCTGTCCACAGCCAGCTGCCAGTCACGGCTTACTTTGACGAAGCGCTTCTAACGCGCGAAATCGACACCCTTTTCAAGAAAGGTCCTCGTTACATCGGCCACGATCTCATGGTGCCCGAAGCGGGGAATTATTTTGCCTTGCCCAGCGAGAGCGAGGGGCGTGTGCTTGTCCGTAACCAGCAGTCGCAAGTCGAACTGCTGTCGAACGTGTGCCGCCACCGGCAAGCCATCATGCTCAACGGCCGCGGCCAGACGGAGAACATCGTCTGCCCGCTGCATCGCTGGACCTACGATCTGAACGGCCAGCTGCTCGGCGCGCCGCATTTCGCGGATAACCCTTGCCTGAATCTCGGCGCCACGCCGCTGCAGAACTGGCAAGGTCTGCTGTTCGAAGCGCAGGGGCGCAATGTCGCGCGCGATCTGGCGCGCCTTGGCACCAAGGAACACTTCGATTTTTCGGGCTTCATGTTCGATCACGTCGAAGTGCACGAGTGCAACTACAACTGGAAGACCTTCATCGAGGTCTATCTGGAGGACTATCACGTTGCGCCGTTCCATCCGGGCCTCGGCAGCTTCGTCAATTGCGACGACCTGACGTGGGAGTTCGGCGAGTGGTACAGCGTGCAGACGGTGGGCGTGCACAAAGATCTGGAGCAGCCGGGCAGTCCGACGTATCGCAAATGGCACGACGAAGTGCTGCGTTTTCGCGGCGGCAATCCGCCCGACTTCGGCGCGATCTGGATGGTGTACTACCCCGGCATCATGATCGAGTGGTATCCGCATGTGCTGGTGGTGTCGTGGCTGATTCCGCGCGGTCCGCAAAAAACCACGAACGTGGTCGAGTTTTATTATCCTGAGGAAATTGCGCTGTTCGAGCGTGACTTCGTCGAAGCCGAGCGCGCCGCCTATATGGAAACGGCCCGCGAAGACGACGAGATCGCCGAACGCATGGACGCCGGCCGCCGCGCGCTGATGGAACGCGGCGAATCGCAGGTCGGCCCGTATCAGAGCCCGATGGAAGACGGCATGCAGCACTTCCACGAGTTTTTGCGGCGCGAGCTCGGCCCGATCTGAGCGCGCTCGGTTCGCGCCTGATCCTTATCCGGTTGCGTTCGAACCGACGCTTGCGCCAGCCGCATCGACACATGGAAAGACGGGCTTCGGCCCGTCTTTTTTTGTTTAGACTTACAAGATAGCTCGGCCATTCACCCGCGCCGCCAAAGCGTCCGGCCCGAAGCCGCCATCGCCTGTATCGAGGAGACGTCATGCCCCACACTCACTACACCACTCTGATCTCCGCGACCAATCTCGCGGAACGGCTTGCCGCGGCGCCGGGCAGCGTGTTCGTCATCGATTGCCGGTTCGACCTGACCGATACGGAAGCGGGCGAGAAAGCCTATCTGGCTGGCCATCTGCCGGGCGCGCATTATCTGCATCTCGATCGCGATCTGTCCGGGCCGAAGAACGGTGCGAACGGCCGGCATCCGTTGCCGGATCGCGCACGGCTGGTCGAGACGCTGGAGTCGCGTGGGCTCAAGCAAGGGCAGCAGGTCGTCGCGTATGACGCGCAAGGCGGCATGTACGCCGCTCGCGTCTGGTGGTTGCTGCGATGGCTCGGCCACGACGCGGTGGCGCTGCTCGACGGCGGTCTGCCGGCTTGGGAAGCCGCCGGTCAGCCGTTGACGCAGGACGCCCCGGCACAGAACACCGGCGACTTCAAGGCCGGCGCGCCGCTCTCCGTGACGGTGGACGCGCAGACGGTCGAGCGCAATCTCGGCTCGAAGGAGCGGGTGGTGGTCGACGCACGCGCCGCGGATCGTTATCGCGGCGAAAACGAAACGCTGGACCGGGTCGGCGGCCACATCCCCGGCGCGCTGAACCGCTTCTTCAAGGACAACCTCACCACCGACAACCGCTTCAAATCGGCCCACACGTTGCGCGAGGAGTTCCACACGCTGCTGGGCGACACGTCGCCGGAGCACGTGGTACTGCAATGCGGCTCGGGCGTGACCGCCTGCGTGAACGCTTTGGCGATGGAGATCGCCGGCCTGCATGGCGCGGCGTTGTATGCGGGCTCGTGGAGCGAATGGAGTGCCGATCCTAAGCGGCCGGTTGCAACCGGCGAGAACCCCTGAGCAAGCGCCGTCGTCGGCAACAAGCAGAAGTACAAAGGCCGTTGCCGCCCACCGGCGGCAACGGCCTTTCTAATCGCACGAACCAAACGGCCCGGCGACAGCGTCAAGCCACCCCATGCTGCTTGAACCACAGCAGCGCGCGACGCCAGCCATCTTCGGCATCGGCCTTCTTGTAGCTCGGCCGGTAGTCGGCGAAAAACGCGTGGCCCGCATCGTCATACACGACGAACTGCGAGCCGCGGCCCGCTTCGGGGCCCTGCGCGATGGCCTGCTTCATCTGTTCCAGCGTGTCTTGCGGAATACTCTGGTCCTGCAAGCCGTAAAGCCCCAACACCGGCGCATGCAGCTGGGCGACCTGATCGAGCGGATTGGCCGGAGTGGTCGCGGTTTTGGCGCCCGTCACGCGGCCATACCAGGCCACTCCCGCCTTGAGCCGCGGATTGTGCTCGGCATACAGCCACGCAATTCGCCCACCCCAGCAAAAGCCGTTCACGCCGACCCGGTTCAGATCGCCGCCATGCTCGCCGGCCCACGCGACGGTCGCGTCGAGGTCGCCCATCACCTGTTCGTCCGGCACCTTGCTGACCAGTTGCTCGTTGAGCTGCTGCATGCTCGGAAATACGGTCGGGTCGCCCTGCCGTTGATACAGATCGGGCGCGATCGCCAGATAACCCTGCTTGGCGAAGCGGCGGCATACGTCGGCGATATGCTCGTGCACGCCGAAAATCTCATGCACGACGATGATCACCGGCAAGTGCGTCTTGCCTTTGGGTTGCGCGCGATACGCCGGCACCAGCGTGCCGTTCGAGCGCACGGCCACTTCGCCGGCTTCGAGCCCGTCGCTATCGGTATGGATGGTTTGTGCCGAGACCGGCAGCACCGCCGCCGCGAAACCGGTGCCGAGCGCGGCTTTGATGAACGTGCGTCGATTGAAGGGAACGTGGGGGACCAGACTATCGATTTCGGGTTTCAGCATGCGCGCTCCTCGGTTGATTGTTAGAGGCAACAGGATACGCCTTGCGCGCATCCTGTTGCAGGTTCAACCGCTGCTCGCGACGTCAGTGCAGCTTGACGCGCGGCAGCGTGGAGCGGCGCAGCCAGTGCGCGAACGTATCGAGCACCATCCGCGCGTAGCCGTGCAGCGCCGCGATATGCAGCCGGTACAGCGACATGTACATGAAGCGCGCGAACAGCCCCTCGATCAGCATGTTGCCGCCGATCACCCCGCCCATCAGATTGCCGACCGCGCTGAAGTGCCCGAGCGACACCAGCGAGCCGAAGTCGCGATAAGTGAATTCCGGCAGCGGCTTGCTGTCGAGCCGCGCCGCCAGCGCCTTCAGCAGAAAGCTCGCCTGCTGATGCGCGGCCTGCGCGCGCGGCGGCACGTTGCGCTCGTTGCCCGGCCACGGACATGCCGCGCAGTCGCCGAGCGCGAAGATGTTGTCGTCGATTTCGGTTTGCAGCGTACGGCGCACGTTGAGCTGGCCCAGCCGGTTCACCGTCAGGCCGTCGAGCTGGCCGAGGATCGCCGGCGCCCTGATGCCCGCCGCCCACACCGTCAGGTCCGCGCGCACGGTATGCCCGCTCGCCGTGCGGATAATGCCGGGCGCGACTTCCGCCACCGTCTCGCCGATCAGCAGCTTCACGCCGAGCTTGGTGAGCAGCTCGGCGGTGGCCGTCGAAACGCGCTCCTGCAAGGCCGGCAAAATGCGCGGGCCGGCCTCGATCAACACGATGCCGACGTCATGCCGCGGATCGAGCTTATGCAGCCCATACGCGGACAGCACCTGCGCGGTGTTGCGCAATTCCGCCGACAGTTCGACCCCCGTCGCGCCGCCGCCGACGATCGCCACCTGAATGCGCGGCTCGCTGGTCGGCGACGTGCCCGGCCCCGGCCTCGATTCGACCGGCTCATGCACCTGATGCTCGGCGCGCATGCAGGCGGCGATCAGGCGTTTGCGGAAGCGCTCGGCCTGGCCGACCGTGTCGAGCGCGAGGGAGAATTCCGCCGCGCCCTTCACGCCGAAGAACGCGGTCGTGCTGCCGATCGCGACGACCAGCGTGTCGTATTCGAGCTCGCGTGCGGGCAGCAGTTCAGCGCCGTCGTCGTCGACCACGGTGCCTAGCGTGATGCGTTTATTGGCGCGGTCGAGACCGGTCAGTTCGCCCTGCTGAAACTCGAAGTCGTGCCAGCGCGCTTGCGCCGCGTATTCGAGTTCCTGCGTGAACGGGTCCATGCTGCCCGCCGCCACTTCGTGCAGCAGCGGCTTCCAGATATGCGTGGGGTAACGGTCGACGAGCGTGACCTGCGCGCGCGCGCCACCTTTCTTCTGCGCGCCATAGCGATCGCCCAGACGCGTCGCCAGTTCCAACCCTCCCGCGCCCCCGCCAACGACGATAAATCGATGCATTGCACTCTCCGTGTTTGCCGATGAATTATGCGTCGCGACGGCGCGTAGCCACGCACCGTCTTTCAGCGATTGTCCGCGAGCAGCACGGGTTGTCACAAGCCATCAATTTGCATGTGTGACATGCGCACGACGATATCGCGCGCCGCCACCCATGCATCAATGCGCTTCTTCCCAGTTCAGACCGGCGCCCACTTCGGCGACCAGCGGGACTTTCAGCTCGGCGACACCGCACATCAACTCGGGCAGTCGCTTGCGCACGTCCGACAATTCCGCGTCCGGCACTTCGAGAATCAGTTCATCGTGCACCTGCATGATCATGCGCGTGCCGATCTTCGAGTCTTCGATCCACTGCTGCACCGCGATCATCGACAGCTTGATCAGGTCGGCGGCCGTGCCTTGCATCGGCGCGTTGATCGCGGCGCGCTCGGCGCCCTGACGACGCGGACCATTGCCGCCGTTGATCTCGGGCAACCACAGGCGGCGGCCGAACACCGTTTCGACGTAACCCTTCGCCTTCGCGCTCAGACGCGTCTCTTCCATGTAGCGAGCCACGCCCGGATAACGCGCGAAATAACGGTCGATATACATCTTGGCGGCGTCCCGCGTGATGCCGAGGTTCGAGGCAAGGCCGAACGAACTCATCCCGTAGATCAGGCCGAAGTTGATGACCTTGGCCACGCGCCGCTGATCGCTCGACACTTCGAGCGGCGTCACGCTGAAAATTTCCGCCGCGGTGGCGCGGTGAATGTCCTCGCCCTGCGAGAATGCGCGCAGCAACGATTCGTCGCCGGAAATGTGCGCCATGATGCGCAACTCGATCTGCGAGTAATCCGCTGACACGAGCTTGTGCCCCGGCGGCGCGATGAACGCCTCGCGAATGCGACGGCCCTCGCCGGTACGCACGGGGATGTTCTGCAGGTTCGGATCGTTCGACGCGAGACGGCCCGTGACCGCGACAGCCTGCGCGTAGTTCGTGTGCACGCGGCCCGTTTGCGCGTTGACCATGCGCGGCAGCTTGTCGGTGTAGGTGGACTTCAGCTTCGACAAGCCACGGTGTTCGAGCAGGATCTTCGGCAGCGGATAGTCTTCGGCGAGTTTCTGCAGCACTTCTTCGTCGGTGGACGGCGCGCCGCTCGGGGTCTTCTTGACCACCGGCAGCTCCAGCTTTTCGAAGAAGATCTGGCCGATCTGCTTGGGCGAACCCAGATTGAATTCGCCGCCGGCCAGCACGTACGCCTCGCCTTCCAACTGGATCAGACGCGTGGCGATTTCACTGCTTTGCTGGCGCAGCTTTTCTGCGTCGATCAGCACGCCGGTGCGCTCCATCTTGCGCAATACGCGCGACGTCGGCACTTCGATCGTGCGGTAGACGTGATCGAGCGTTTTCTCCACGGCCACCTGAGGGTACATGGCCTGATGCAAACGCAGCGTGACGTCGGCGTCTTCGGCTGCGTATTCGGCAGCCTGCTCCAGCGCGACTTCGTCGAAGCCGATCTGCGATGCACCCTTGCCCGCGACCTCCTCGTACTTGATCGTCTTGATGCCCAGATGGCGCAGCGCGAGGTTGTCCATGTCGTGCGGACGATGCGATTCGAGCACGTACGATTCGAGCAGCGTGTCGTGTTCGATGCCGCGCATTTCGATGCCGTAGTTCGCCAGCACCTGCTCGTCGTATTTCAGATGCTGACCGACCTTCTTGTGATCGGCGCTCTCGAGCCACGGCTTGAGCTTCGCGAGGACTTCATCGCGCGGCAATTGCACGGGTGCGTCCGGGCCGCGATGCGCGACCGGCACATACGCGGCGCGGCCGGCTTCCACCGAGAACGACAGGCCCACGATCTGCGCGAGCATCGGATCGAGCGCGGTGGTCTCGGTATCGAACGAGGTCAGCTCGGCCGCGTTGATCTTGTCGAGCCACGCATCGAACTGCTCCCAAGTCTGCACCGTGTCGTAGTGCCGCTCGTGATCCACCGACAGCGCCGGCGGCACATCCGTTTCCGGGCCTTCCACCGCGTCCGCGATTTCCACTTCGCGCAGCCACGTCTTGAAACCGTGGCGCGTGAACACGTCGCGCAATTCCTCGCGCGATTCGGGCCGGCTTTGCAGGCTATCTTCAATTGACACGATATGGTCGGTCAGATCGCAATGCCGCTCGACGGTGACGAGTTTCTTCGCCATCGGCAGAAAATCGAGCGCACGTCGCAGATTGTCTCCTACCGCACCTTTGATCTCGTCCGCATGTGCGACGATGCCATCCAGCGAGTCGAATTGCGTGAGCCATTTGAGCGCGGTTTTCGGCCCGCATTTCTCGACGCCCGGCACGTTGTCGACGGTATCGCCGATCAGCGACAGGTAGTCGATGATGCGCTCCGGCGGCACGCCGAACTTGGCGATCACGCCGGCGCGGTCGAGCTTTTCGTTGGTCATCGTATTGATGAGGGTGACATGATCCGACACAAGCTGCGCCAGATCCTTGTCCCCAGTCGACACGATCACGTTCATGCCGCGCTGCTCCGCCGCGGTGCTGAGCGTGCCGATCACGTCGTCGGCCTCGACGCCTTCGATCATCAGCAGCGGCCAGCCGAGCGCGCGCACGGCCACATGAATCGGCTCGATCTGGCGCGACAGGTCGTCCGGCATCGACGGGCGGTTCGCCTTATAGTCGGGATACCAGTCGTCACGAAATGTTTTGCCCTTGGCGTCGAACACGCACGCGCTATACTCTGCTGTGACTTCCTTGCGCATGCGCCGCAGCATGTTGATCATCCCGTAGAGCGCACCCGTCGGACCACCTTCGGGCCCGCGCAGATCAGGCATCGCATGGTAGGCCCGGTACAGATAACTCGAACCGTCGACCAATAGCAGGGTCTTACCTTCAAGGCTTCGTTCTTCAGGCATTATGACTAAGAGAAAAGTGATTCCGAGTCTGCGATCGCTCGCAGATCAAGAGCGCGCAACGGCCAAGAAGGCCCGCGCATCGTGGCAGATGTTCACGATTATGGCAGAGTTTATCGAGGCGACCGAGTACCTCTCGGAGATTCGCCCGGCTGTCAGCATCTATGGTTCTGCGCGCCTGAAACCGAACTCGCCGTACTACAAGCTCGCCACGCAAATCGCGCGCAAGCTGTCGGACGCGGGCTTCGCGGTGATCTCCGGCGGCGGCCCCGGCATCATGGAAGCGGCCAACAAAGGCGCCCATGCGGGCAAGGCGCCGTCGGTCGGTCTGAACATCGAACTGCCGCACGAGCAATCGGGCAACCAGTGGCAGGACATCTCGCTGCGCTTCCGTCATTTCTTCACGCGCAAGGTCACGTTCGTGAAGAATTCGGACGCGGTCATCGTCATGCCGGGCGGCTTCGGCACGCTGGATGAATTAGCCGAAGTGCTCACGCTGATTCAAACCAAGAAGTCGCGCCACGTGCCGATCATTCTGGTGGGCGCCGAGTTCTGGGAAGGTCTGCTCGCGTGGTTCAAGAGCTCGCTCATTCCGATGGGCCTCATCAATCCAAACGACATCGATCTGATGCAGGTGATCGACGATCCGGATCAGGTCCTCGAAGCGGTGCTGAAGTTCTACGAAGACCGTGAAGGAGCCGAGCCGCAGCCGACCAAGTCGGATGAAGACCGGATGTTCTATCTGTGAGGTGATGCAGCGTATCCGTTTCGCACGCTGACGCGAAGCGCGTACGGCCGCAAGGCAATGCACACGGCACGCTGGTTCTTGCGGGCAGCTTTCGGGCTGCCCGTTTTCGTTTCGCTTGCTGTTTCCACTTCGTTCGCCGCTCCGTTCGTTTGAGCGGTCATATAGCCTCGCGTGTGCGGCACACCCCACGCAAAAATGGTTTTGCTCGCCGCCGGTTCGGCGCTAATCTCCTGAGCTTGATCTGCAAGCCGGTTAGCGACATGAACCACAATCTCTCCTCCTCCGAACCCCAACCTCAACCCGCACTCGCGCCCACGCCGACGCTGCGCGAAATCTTCGGCGGCTTTCTCGGCCTGGGTCTGATCTCGTTCGGCGGCGCGTTGCCGCTCGCGCGCCGCGCGTTGGTCGAACAGCGCCGCTGGCTCAGTGCCGACGAATTCACCGATCTGCTCGGCCTGTGCCAATTTCTGCCGGGCGGCAACGTGATCAATCTTTCGGTGGCGATGGGCATGCGCTTTCGCGGCGTGCCCGGCGCGCTCGCCGGGCTGCTCGGCTTGATCGCGGGACCCTCGCTGGTGGTGATCGGCCTCGGGGTGCTGTACGAACATACGCAGACCGACCCGCACGTGCGTCATCTGTTCGCCGGACTCGCCGCTGCCGCAGCCGGTCTGCTGATCTCGATGGCCGTCAAAATCGTGCTGCCGTTACGCCGCAAACCGCTCGCCGCGTTGATCGCCGCAATCGGTTTCGTCGCCATTGCGATTCTGCGACTGCCGCTTCTGCCGACCATGCTCGTGCTGACGCCCCTCAGCATCTACATCGCATCGAGGAGCGCACGATGAACGACACGCTCATTTCGCTCGCGGTGATTTTCAGCCAGCTTTCGCTGCTCGCGTTCGGCGGCGGCAATACGATTCTTCCGGAGATGCAGCGGCAGGTGGTGGACGTGCATCACTGGATGCCGGCCAGCGAATTCAGCGCGCTGTTCGCGCTCGCGCAAGCCGCACCGGGCCCGAACCTGATGATCGTCACGCTGATCGGTTGGCATGTGGCCGGCTGGGCGGGCATGCTGGTGACGTCGGTGGCGAAGTTCGGGCCGTCGTCGCTGGTGACGATCCTCGCGCTGCATGCGTGGGACCGCTTCAAGGACCGTCCGTGGCGGCGCTACGCGCAGCTCGGACTGGTGCCGGTAACAGCGGGCATCGTCGCGGCGAGCGCGGCCTTGATCGCGGAGGCGTCGAACCCGACCGCGATCGCATGGGCCATCACCGCATTCACCGCGGTCATGGCGCTGAAGACGCGGATACATCCGCTATGGCTGCTGGCCGCGGGTAGTTTGATCGGGCTGACGGGGTTCGGGCAGTTCTAACTGCCGGGAGACACACTTGAATGCCGCGAGGGACGTGGCTGAAAACACGCACGCCTATAGCGCCGGCACGAACGCGCGGCACTTCCGCTCGTCCATGCCAGCCTTCAGAACCGCGCTTACTGAAACGCCACTTCCGCGAAGCTGCGCAACTTGCGGCTATGCAAACGATGCAGGCCGTTCGTGCGCAAGATCTCCATCGCCATCACGCCGATCTGCAGATGCTGATCGACTTGCGCGCGATAGAACTGATCCGCCATGCCGGGCAGCTTCAGCTCGCCGTGCAAAGGCTTGTCCGATACGCACAGCAAGGTGCCGTAAGGCACCCGGAAACGGAAGCCGTTCGCGGCGATGGTCGCGCTCTCCATGTCGAGCGCGATCGCGCGGCTTTGCGACAGCCGCTGCACCGGTTCGCGATGGTCGCGCAACTCCCAGTTACGATTGTCCACGCTCGCCACCGTGCCCGTGCGCATCACCCGCTTCAACTCGACGCCGTCCAGTTGCGTGACCTGCGCGACCGCGCGTTCCAGCGCGACCTGCACTTCGGCGAGCGCCGGAATCGGCACCCACAGCGGCAGGTCGGCGTCGAGCACGTGATCCTCACGCACATAGCCGTGCGCGAGCACGTAGTCGCCGAGGCGCTGCGTGTTGCGCAGACCCGCGCAGTGGCCGAGCATGATCCACGCATGCGGACGCAGCACGGCAATGTGATCGGTGATGGTCTTCGCGTTCGACGGCCCGACGCCAATGTTGATCATCGTGATGCCGCTGCCGTCCGCGCGCTTCAGGTGATACGCGGGCATCTGCGGCAGACGCGGCGGCGCGGTGCCTTCCTGCGACTGCTCGCCGAGATTCTCGTTGTACGTGACCACGTCGCCGGGCTCGACGAACGACGTGTATTCGCTGCGATAAGCGCGCAGCTCCTCGTCGTCGGTGTGAGCCATCATCGTGCGGCCGAGCTTGACGAACTCGTCGATATAGAACTGGTAATTGGTGTACAGCACATAGTTCTGGCAATGCGTGGGCGACGTAGCCGTGTAGTGCTTCAGCCGATGCAGCGAGAAATCGACCCGCGCCGCCGTGAACAGCGCGAGCGGATGCGGCTCGCCAGGCAGCGGCTCATACGTGCCGTTGACGATACGGTCGTCGAGTAGCGCGAGGTCCGGCGTATCGAACACGTCACGCATCAGGAACAGGCGCTCGCGATCCAGATCGCCTTCGAGGTGAATGCCCTCGGCGAACGCGAAGTGAATCGGAATCGGCTGGTCCGACACGCCGACTTCGATCTGCACATGGTGGTTCTTCGCCAGCAAACGCAACTGCTCGCGATAGTAGTCGCCGAACAGGTCGGGCCGCGTCACGGTCGTTTCGAACACGCCCGGACCCGCGACGAAACCATACGAGCGGCGCGAGTCGATGTGCGTGTTGACTTCGGTGCACACGCGCACGAACGGATAGCAGGCGCGCACGCGGCGCTCGAACTTTTCGTTGCGGCGATAGCGCGCGAACGCGTCGCGCAGGAACGAGGTGTTCGCTTCGTAGATCGCAGAGAGACGGGTGACGGCCTCGGTCGCGTCGTCGAAGGATTCGGTTGGGAAGCTGTTGACGGGAGTCTGCACCGCACGTTGATTGGTATCGTTGTTCATCTTCATTCGCCCCTATTGATGAGCCGACATTACCACGGAACACCGCTTCGCCAAATCACCTGGCGTTGGCTGCAACACATGCCACCACGCTGTCTGCAAGATTGCGCGCGCATCGCGCGAAAGCGGCGCAAAATAAGGCGATCGCGCCGATCGACAGGCTGGATTTGCTAGAATCGGGGCACCATATTGGAGAATCACCATGAAGCCGCTCCTTCCCGTCGCCGTTGCACTGGCCCTCGCCTTTGGCAACGCCGCGATGGCTGCCCAGCCTGTCGATGACACTCCGCCCGTCGGCGCGCCTCAGTCCGCCAACGAACGGGCCGGTCTACCCGACCTGGAGAAGATCAATCGTCCGGCCGCCGAGGTCAGCTCGAAGGTCGAAATCAACGTTCCGCGCACGCCGAGCTTCCACGAGCGCAGCGCCAACGGCACGGAAATCACCGAATACCGCGACAAGGGCAAGCCGGTCGAAATCAACGTGCATTCGAACCTCGGCACGCGCTATCAGATGAGCGCGCCGCTCGACACGTCGCCCGCCGTGCGCGACAACGGCCGCGCCAGCACGCGTCTGCCGTCGGTGAATCTGCGTTATTAATGGGCCGGGCGGCGGCCCGGCGCTGCGGTGGCCGCGCGCTTCGCGACGCGGCGCGAGCAGCTTCGGCTTCGTCGCCGCGCTTCATCCTCGCGATAGGGCGCTGGCGTGCCGCGTTCGCTACACGGGGCCGATGATGGCCCACGCTGCTCACCCTTTCAGCACCGCAATTGCCACACATCGCACTGGCCGCACCGCGCCAGCCCGACCAACCTGATCCGACGTTTCCCGCATGGCTGTCTTCACCGCTGTCAACGAACCCCAACTAGCAGAATGGATGCGTCACTACGATCTCGGCGATGTCGTCGAGTTTCGCGGCATCTCGTCCGGTATTGAAAACAGTAATTTCTTTCTGACGACGACGCGCGGCGAATACGTCCTGACGATTTTCGAAAAGCTGACGGCCGAACAACTGCCCTTCTACCTCGACCTCATGCGCCACCTGGCCGCGCACCGCGTGCCCGTACCGGACCCGATGCCTCGCGAGGACGGCGCGCTGTTCGGCCTGCTGCTCGGCAAGCCCGCGGCCATCGTCACCAAGCTCGAAGGCGCGCCGGAACTGGCGCCGGGCGTCGAGCACTGCATCGAAGTCGGGCAGATGCTCGCGCGCATGCACCTCGCGGGGCGCGACTACACCGGCTATCAGCCGAATCTGCGCAGCCTGCCGTGGTGGCGCGAAACCGTGCCGACCATCCTGCCGTTTCTGGAAGGCGAGCAACGCGAGCTGCTGTCGTCCGAACTCGCGCATCAGGAGGCGTTCTTCGCGTCGGCCGATTATGCCGCGCTGCCCGAAGGCCCCTGCCACGCCGATCTGTTCCGCGATAATGCGATGTTCGCGCATGCAGCGCCGGACACCGGCCATGAAGTGCGCCTCGGCGGCTTCTTCGATTTCTATTTCGCCGGTTGCGACAAGTGGCTGTTCGACGTCGCGGTGACGGTCAACGACTGGTGCGTCGACCTCGCCACCGGCAAGCTGGACGACGCGCGCACCGAAGCGATGCTGCGCGCCTACCAGACCGTGCGTCCATTCACCGCCGAGGAAAATCGTCATTGGGGCGACATGTTACGGGCGGGTGCGTACCGCTTCTGGGTCTCGCGCCTGTATGATTTTCACCTGCCGCGCGCGGCCGAGTTGCTCAAGCCGCACGACCCCGGCCATTTCGAGCGCATTCTGCGCGAACGCCTGTCCGGCGTTGCACATCCAGGCATCCATACTCCATGCAACTGATCGAAGTCCCCGCGAAAACCGGCTATGTGTGGTTCCGGCAGGGTATCTGGCTGTTCCGCAAGAACCCGCTCGCATTCCTGACGCTGTTCTTCACCTACCTGCTGGTGATGACGCTCGTCTCGCAGATTCCGGTGGTCGGCGGCGTGCTGCCGCTCGCGTTCATTCCGGGCGTCGCGGTCGGCTTCATGGCCGCGTGCCGCAATACGATCGCCGGCAAGCCGGTGTTCCCGACCATTCTGGTGGACGGCTTTCATTCGTATGGCCCGGTGGTCGCGAGGCGCCTGCTGGTGCTCGGCGTGCTGTATGTCGTCGCGATGGGCCTCGTGCTGGCGGGCTCCGCACTCGCCGACGGCGGCATGTTGCTGAAAGTGATGCTCGGCGGCGGCGCGCTCGATCAGGACGCCATCGCCAACAGCAATATTCCGCTCGCGGTGATCACAGCCTTCGCGTTCTACATTCCGGTGGCGATGATCTTCTGGTTCTCGCCGATTCTCGTCGCCTGGCATGACGTGCCGCCCGCGAAGGCGATGTTCTTCAGCATTGTCAGTTGCTGGCGCAATCGCGGCGCGTTCGTCGTGTTCGGCGCGCTGTGGTTCGCCGTCGCGATGACGGTGTCGCTCGGACTGTCCGCGCTGATGCAGGCGCTGGGCGCAGCCGACTTCGCGTTCGCGATCCTGATGCCCGCCACGATGATCGTCACGACCATGCTGTACTGCTCGTTCTACGCGACTTATCGCGGCTGCTTCGGCGTGCAAACGCCCGAAGCGCCGGACCTGCCGACCACGCCGGCAGCTTAAGACGCCGGCTTCTATTGCCTTCGGGCGCGGGCGCTATTCCGGCGCCCACCCACCTGCCGCTGTCACGCGGCGCCCGCTCTCATTCCCGCTGTTCTATCCCCGCCGCACTCGTCACGCTGCATGAAATTGCGGCACAATGGTTTGTGGGCAATCGATTTGCACGCTACTTCACACGAGATGCATCATGACCCAGCGCCCCGCATTGCCCTTCACGCTCGACGAGCAACTCTGCTTCGCCCTCTACTCGACCTCGCTTGCGATGACGAAAGCGTACAAGCCTTTGCTCGAGAAACTAGGCCTCACGTATCCGCAGTATCTGACGATGCTGGTGCTGTGGGAGAACGACGACGTCACCGTCAAGGACATGGCCGCGCGTCTGAATCTCGATTCGGCGACGGTCACGCCACTGCTGAAACGCCTCGAAGCGCAAGGCTTGCTGGAACGCGCACGCGGCGTCGACGACGAACGGCTCGTGTATATTCGGCTCACCAAAGCCGGCGCGGCCCTCAAGCGCCAGGCGCGCGAAGTGCCCGCGGAGATTCTCTGCGCGACGCAGCAGGCGCCGGAATTCCTGCTGCGTCTGCGTGACGACCTGACCCGCCTGCGCGCCACGCTCCACGACTACATGGATCAGTAGCCGTCCGCTCCCGTAAAACGCCCACTATCGGGACGATGCAAAATTTAGTTTGCACACAAATAATTTGTGTACTATCTTAACCACATGCCGCTTCGCTAGCGCTCCGCCAGAACGGCGGCCCAGCAGACAACGGCACCCATGCAGACCCTGAAAGACAACCCAGACAAGGAGCAACACCATGAACATCCTCTACAAGGCAAGTGCAACGAGTACCGGTGGCCGCGACGGCCGTGCTGTGTCGTCGGACAATGCGCTGGACGTGAAGCTGGCCGCACCGCGTGAACTGGGCGGCAACGGCGCGGCAGGCACGAACCCGGAACAACTGTTCGCAGCCGGCTACTCGGCGTGTTTCCTGAGCGCGATGAAGTTCGTCGCGGGCCAGAAAAAGCAGACTTTGCCAGCCGACACGCAAGTGACCGCCGAAGTGGGCATCGGTCCGAACGACAAAGGCGGCTTCGCGCTCGATATCGATCTGCGCATCTCGCTGCCGGGCCTGCCCGCGGATGCGGCGAAGGAACTGGTCGACGCGGCGCATCAGGTCTGCCCGTACTCGAACGCCACCCGCAACAACGTCGCGGTCCGTCTGCAAGTCGCGTAAGCTGCGACGTCGATGAATGGCGGCTGAGTCGCCACCGAATCGACGAGACGGCACGCCACCCGCGCGCG
Source organism: Paraburkholderia ginsengisoli NBRC 100965 (assembly GCF_000739735.1). GTDB lineage: Bacteria > Pseudomonadota > Gammaproteobacteria > Burkholderiales > Burkholderiaceae > Paraburkholderia > Paraburkholderia ginsengisoli. Next base: position 77,199 of record NZ_BBJF01000022.1, read on the forward strand.
GCGGTCAACAGCGCCCGCACCCTGCACAATAGGGGCGGGCGCTGGTTCATTGGTGGACTCGGCACGCAATCTGCGACGCCGGCCGGGGCCCTCGCTTGCTGCTTGCTGTTTGCCATGGCGTCTCCTTCCCTCTGAGCAAAGATCGACGATCCGATGACCCGAGCCCGACGACTGAACGACTCCTTCGACACCGGTCTGGTCTGGTTCCGCCGCGACCTGCGCAACACCGACAACGCCGCCCTCTACTACGCGCTCAAGCATTGCGAGCGGGTCTGGTGCGCGTTCGTGTTCGATACGACGATCCTGCAACCGCTCGTCGACGCATGGCAGGCTCGTCATCCGGACACGCGGGTGCAGGACCGCCGCATCGAGTTCATCCTCGCCGCGCTGCGCGAACTGGACGATGCGTTGCGTGCGAAAGGCGGCGGCCTGATCGTGCTGTACGGCGATCCGGCCGATCTCGTGCCGAAGCTCGCCGCCGAACTCGGCGTCGAGGCGGTGTTCGCGAATCACGATTACGAGCCGGTCGCGCTCGAACGCGATGAGACGGTGCGCGAGCATCTGGCCGAAGCCGGGCGGCAGTGGTTGACGTTCAAGGACCAGGTGATTTTCGAGCGCGACGAGGTGTTGACCGGCCAGAGCAAGCCGTTCACCGTCTTCACGCCATACAGGAACGCGTGGCTCAGGCAACTGACGGCGTTCGATCTGAAGCCGTATCCCGTGGAAACTTACGCGGCGCATCTGGCGCCGCCGCCGAAGCTCGACCGCTCATTGCCGACGCTCGACCAACTCGGCTTCGCACCGAGCAACCTCGCGGAACTGGAACTGCCCACGGGCATGAGCGGCGCGCAGCGCCTGCTCGACGACTTCCTGAGCCGCATCGACAGCTATGCGGACCGGCGCGATTTTCCGGCCGCCAAGGGGCCGAGCTATCTGTCGGTTCATCTGCGCTTCGGCACGGTCTCGATCCGCACGCTCGCCCGCCTCGCCCACGAGATGTCGTTGCAACCCGACGGTCAAGGCTCGGCCACGTGGCTGTCGGAATTGACCTGGCGGGACTTCTACTTCATGATCCTCGCGCATCATCCGCGGCTTGCGAGCGGCGCGTCGTTCAAGGTGGAGTACGATCGCCTGCGCTGGGAGCGCGGCCCGGCGGCCGACGAAGCCTTCGCCGCGTGGTGCGACGGCCGCACCGGCTATCCACTGGTCGACGCCGCGATGCTGCAACTGAACCGAACCGGCTACATGCACAATCGCCTGCGAATGGTGACGGCGAGTTTTCTGGTCAAAGATCTGGGCGTGGACTGGCGGCTCGGCGAGCGCTATTTCGCCGAACAACTGAACGACTTCGATTTCTCGGCGAACAATGGCGGCTGGCAGTGGGCGGCGTCAACGGGTTGCGACGCGCAGCCGTACTTCCGGATCTTCAATCCGGTCACGCAGTCGGAAAAATTCGACGCCGAGGGGCGCTTCATCAAACGCTATTTGCCGCAACTGGCGAAGCTGCCCGCGAAATGGATTCATGCTCCGTGGCTCGCCGGCGCGCAGCGGCTCGCGGAATTCGGCGTGGAGTTGGGCAAGGACTACCCGGCGCCCATCGTCGACCATGCCGAAGCGCGCGCGCGCACGCTAGCACGTTTCGGCAAGTGAGCACCCGCTTACGTCGCTTGATCGAGAATTGCTGGGGAGGTGAAGGATGCGCCGTTTGCCGTCGCTGCTCGTATTTCTGATTTTGACGCTGGCTGCCGGGCTGGTAGCGAGCCAGTTTCTGCCCGATGCGTGGTACGCGTCGCTGCAAAAACCCGCGTTCAATCCACCGAACTGGGTGTTCCCGCCAGCGTGGACGACGCTCTATGTGCTGATGGCGATTGCCGCGTGGCGCGTGTGGAAGCGCGACGGGTCGAACTCGGCGATCGTCTTATGGGTGGTGCAGTTGCTGTTCAACGCAGCGTGGATGTGGCTGTTTTTTGGCCTGCATCGACCGGATCTGGCGCTGGCCGATATCGCAATTCTGTTGATCCTGATCGTCGCGCTGACCTTCGTCTTCTGGCGACGGGACCGCTGGGCGGGAGTGCTGCTGCTGCCGTATGTCGCCTGGGTGGCGTTCGCGACGCTGTTGAACTACGCGCTATGGCAGTTGAATCCGGCTGTTTGAACCGTGCGGCAGCCTGCGGAGCGTCGGGTGGATGGCGACTCGAGCGCCTCGCCCCTGGCATCGGCGTTTCACTGCGCGCCGATGCTTCGACTCGCTCAGCTTAGTGCTGGCTCATCCACGACGGTTGGCGAACGTTCGCCTCACGGTCGAGCTTGCGCATGCGGAATTCGAGATCGTACAGATCGGTAGCTTCGGCGAGGAACGCGTCAGCGCGCTCTTTCGCGAGTTGGTCCGGTGATTTGGTCAGGAACAGGAACAGTCGGCTAAGCAGGTACATGATCAACCTCGTCAATGGGTTTTGGCGTTAAGGCTTAAGGGATAACCCGTATTATAGGGAAAACCCTAGGTTCGCGCCACTGCTCATTTTCGAAGCGTTGCTTTCGGGTCACCGCCCGGCCGACGAGGCGGCTGTGGCGGCGCTTTCCGCGATACGGCCGCCGCCGGTCCGGCGTTGATGCTTAAAGAATTCCCACACCATGGCGCTCGCGTCTGGGCCTTTCGCCGAATGGAACGGCACGGCGTCGTCGCCGCCGCTCCACGCGTGGGCGAGCCCTTGCACACGGCACAGCCGCACGACGCGCCGCCCACCGCGTACATAATCGCGCGTCACTACGCCGCCCTTGCGCTCTTCGCGGACTTCGCCGACTTTGCGGGCGCCGTTGGCGTCGACGATCCGGTTCAGGCGGAGGAACTGCTCCGCCAATTGATCGCCATTGACGGGCGCCACGACGTGATCGGCGTCGCCGTGAATGACAATCGCCGGCATGCCCGGGTAATTGGCCACATCGGTCATTTCGTCGGCGAGCGCGGCCGGCTCGCGACGCGCGCCGCGCCGCATCACGTCCATCGCCGCAATGCCCGAGCGGGCCTCGCCGAAAGCGGGGCCGGAATGCAACGCGACGGCGGCAAAATGCTGCGGATATTTGAGTGCGAGCAGCGCCGTCAGGCCCGCGCCGGCGGAAATCCCGGCGACATACACGCGTTCGCCATCAAAACCGTGCTGCGCGACGAGCGCATCGACCAGCGACACCACGGCACGCGCCTCGGCCCCGCCGGCGCTTTCGCCCGCGTCGTACCAGTGCCAGCAGCGATGCGAATGCACATGTTTCGATTGCTCCGGATACACGACGGCAAAACCGAAGCGATCCGCCAGCACGTTCATCCGCGTGCCTTCGGCGAATTCGTCGATCGACTGGGTGCAGCCGTGCAGCATCACGACCAGCGGCATTGCCTCGAGCGCATGTCCCGACGGGATATACAAGCCGTACTGCAGGTGATTGACGAGCCGTCCCGGCGCGGCAGGCGCGGAATGGAACGAACGCGTCCATGCGCCGCTCGCCCATGCCGACGCGCGCGGCCGCACCCGCGACTCGCGCGCATTGGCGCGCGACACCTCGCGCTTCGCCGGCACGCGCAGCGCGGCCGCCGGCTTGGCCGGGCGAACCTTGCTGGACGGCTTGGCGGTGGCGGGCCGCGCGGGCCATGCCGTCAGGCGCTTGGTGGTTTTTTTGGCGTGCTCGGTCTGGATCGCGAGCAGCCGCTTCAAACCGCGCAGCCAGACTTTCGATAGACTTTTTGCCATCGGCGGAAAACCTCGCAAAAAGGGACAGGATTCGCTCGACAAAACCTCGAACGATATTTCGTTGTGCAATGCACAATAACACCAATCCTCATGCGATGCTGGAGTCCGGCGACACCCGCCAAGGTCGAATTTCCTCGCGGCGAACCTCGACTGCGGGCCGGCGTCGAATTGCTGCCACGCCTGTTGGGCGCCTAACGTTCGGCGGTCAGATGCGCGACGCGCGGCAAGACCGCGATGCAGCACCCGTCTATACTGGCGGCTAAATCAATTGATCTGCGGGCTGGCGCCGCCTCGGCGTTTCGCGCCGTTCGCGCGTCGATTTGTCCCACTGACCCGATTTTACGCGGCCTCCGCCGCACTCCTGCCATGCCCGATTTACCTCTTCATCTGTGGTATTCGATCACCAGTCTGGGCGGTGCCGGCATGACGCTGCCGCTCGCGTTCGCCATCGCGCTCTGGCTTGGGCTCGGCTACACGTGGCGGCTGGCGGCGGGCTGGCTGTTGCTGCTCGGCGCGGCGATCGGCGTGGTGACCGTGACCAAGCTGGCGTTCCTCGGCTGGGGTGTCGGCGTGCGCGAACTGAATTTCACCGGCGTCAGCGGCCACGCGATGCTCTCCACCGCCGTCTATCCGGTCGTCCTGTTCCTCATGCTGCTGCCCGCGCGCCCCGCGATCCGGCTGATCGGCGTCGTACTGGGACTGGCTGCCGGAATCGCGGTGGGTCTGTCGCGGGTCGTGCTGAGTGCTCACTCGCCGTCCGAGGCCGTCACCGGCTGTATGGTCGGCGCGCTGGCCGCGCTGGTGTTCGTGCGCATCGCGTGGAATGCCGAGCCGGGCCGTCTGTCGGCATTGCCGGTCGCACTCAGCATGCTGGCGCTGGCCGTGCTGATGCACGGCGTGCACGTGCCGACGCAGCGCTGGGTCACGCATATCGCGCTGAAGGTGTCCGGGCACGACCGGCCGTTCATCCGCGCCAAGTGGAGGTCCATCCGCGATCCGCGCCCGGCCACCGCGCCGCTCTCGCAAACGCTCAACACGCTCGCGCCGCCGCGTGAGCCCCGCGTCTGAGCGCGCCCCTGCCGCTTCACAAAATGCGTTAAGCGCGTGACGAATCGTTGTCGCGAGTACCGTTATATCCTTTCGCATATTACGATAGCGTTTTAATCCACCGATCCGGTCCGCGCCGGACATCCACGTCTCCATGACATTCGCCCGCCGCTTTCTGAAACACGCGCTGTGCGTTGCCAGCGCCGTCTCCGTCGCGATCAGCGCCAACGCCCGCGCCGACGAACTGGTGGTCTCCGCCGCCGCCAGCCTGACCAACGCGTTCAAGGCGGTCAGCGAAGTCTTCGAGCAGCAGCATCCGGGCACGAAGGTGTTGCTGAACTTCGGCGCCTCCGACGTGCTGATGCAGCAGATCGTCAAAGGCGCGCCCGCCGACGTGTTCGCGTCCGCGGATCAGAAAGCGATGGACAACGCCGCCGCGGAAAAAGTGATCGTGCCGGCCACGCGCCGCGACTTCGCGGCCAACTCGCTGGTACTGATCGTGCCGGCCGACAGCCACTTTGCGCCGGCCGCGCTGAACGATCTGACCGCCGCGAACGTGAAGCGGATCGCGTTCGGCGATCCGGCCTCCGTGCCGGTCGGCCGCTATACGCAGGGCGCGTTGCAGGCCGCCGGCGTGTGGGATGCGGTGAGTGCGAAAGCCGTGCTGGCGTCGAACGTGCGTCAAAGCCTCGACTATGTGGCGCGCGGCGAAGTCGACGCGGGCTTCGTGTTCGGCACCGACGCCGCGATCATGCCCGGCAAGGTCAAGGTCGCGCTGAGCGTGCCGACGCAAACGCCGGTCACCTATCCGATCGCGCAAGTCGAAGGCAGCCGCCACGCGGCCGATGCCCAGGCCTTCATCGACTTCGTGCTGTCGCCGGCCGGTCAGAGCGTGCTGGCGAAGTACGGCTTCAGGCCCGCCCATTAATCTCACCGGACACGCGCGCTCATGCAACAGGTCTGGATTCCGCTCCTGCTGTCTTTGAAAGTGGCGGGCTGGGCCACCGCGCTCAATCTGGTGTTCGGCGTCGCCGCGGCCTTCGGTTTATCGCGCTGGCGCTCGGGCGTGCGCGACGTGATCGATTCGCTGCTGATGCTGCCGCTCGTGTTGCCGCCCACCGTGCTCGGCTATTACCTGCTCGTGCTGCTCGGACGACGTGGCGTGATCGGCGCGTGGCTCGACCGCTTCGACATCCAGCTGGTGTTCACGTGGCAGGGGGCGGTGATCGCGTCGACGGTCGTGGCGTTTCCGCTCGTGCTGAAGTCGGCGCGCGCCGCGTTCGAGTCTGTCGATCCGCAACTCGAACGCGCCGCGCGCACGCTCGGCGTCAGCGAAACGGCGGTGTTTTTTCGCGTGACGCTGCCGCTCGCCGCGCGCGGCATTCTCGCCGGCGGCCTGCTGGCGTTCGCGCGCGCGCTCGGCGAATTCGGCGCAACGCTGATGATCGCGGGCAACTTGCCGGGGCGCACGCAGACGCTGTCGGTGGCGGTGTATTCGGCCGTGCAAGCCGGCGACGACGGCACCGCGAATTTCCTCGTGCTCGTGACCTCGGTGACGTGCGTCGTGATCCTGTTGCTCGCGGGCCGCCTGGTGCCGCAGCACACGCTTCTGAGTTCGCGCTGACATGCCGCTCGCCGTCGACATCCGCAAGACCTTCGAGAGCGCCGAGCGCCGCTTCACGCTCGACGTGTCGTTCCGGGCGACCACCCAGCGCGTGGTGCTGTTCGGACCATCGGGCGCGGGCAAGAGCCTGACCTTGCAGGCGATCGCGGGGCTGCTGCGTCCCGACGAAGGCGCGATCACACTGCATGGCGATGCGCTGTTCGACAGCGCGCGCGGCGTCGATCTGAAACCGCAAGCACGCAAGATCGCCTACCTGTTTCAGGACTACGCGCTGTTTCCGCATCTGAACGTGCGCCAGAACATCGGCTTCGGCTTGCGGCAGGGCTGGCTCAATCCGCGCGCGCGGCATGCGCATCCGCAGGTCGACTACTGGCTCGACGCGCTGGAGCTGAAAAGCGTCGCGGGCAATCATCCGGTGCAGTTGTCGGGTGGACAGAAGCAGCGCGTGGCGCTGGCGCGGGCGCTGGTTGCGCAACCGCGCCTGCTGTTGCTGGACGAGCCCTTTTCCGCGCTCGACAGCGCGCTGCGCCAGCGCATGCGGCGCGAGCTGTCGGACCTGCAAACGCGGCTCGATATTCCGATGGTGTTGATCACGCACGACCCCGACGACGTCGCCGCATTCGGCGATCAGGTCGTGCAAGTCAGCGACGGCTGCGTGCGCGAGAATCATCCGTTTGCGGGTTACGCGCGTAGCGAGCCTTGATTCAGCCAGGGACGCGGCGCCGGCCGGCGTCCATTTGCGCGGCTCGCGCCGTCTGTGTCGCTTACGCCGCTCGCGGCTTTGCGGCTCTCAATCCTTCACTCCAAGTATCACGCTCGACGCCTTGAACGCCGCAACGGCATTCGAGCCTTCCGCGAAACCGAGCGCGTCGACGCTTTCATTCGTGACGACCGCCGTAATGACCGCGCCACCTTCGAGCGCAAGCGACACCTCCGCATTCACCGCGCCGCGCTTCACGCTCTGCACGACGCCGTGCAACTGATTGCGCGCCGACAGCTTGAGCGGCGCGCCGCTTTCATCTTCGACGAGCAGCACGACCCACGACGCCTTGATCAACGCGAACGCCGCGACGCCTTCGGCCAGACCCAGCGTCTCGGTGCTCTCATGCGTGAGCACGGCGACGATCGTGTGAGCGCCGGGCAGCGCCAGCGACACTTCGTCGTTGACCGTGCCGCGCGTGATCGCCGACACCGTGCCATAGAACTGATTGCGCGCGCTCGTCTTCACGCCGATGCGGCCGATCAGATCCCAATCCGTCGCGAAACCGTCGATCGCCGCGCCCGCGCGTTCGAGAAAGCGCCGATGCTCGCGTTCGACCGCGCGAAACGTCTCGATCAGCTTCACCGCACGCGGCGTGAGCGTGGTGCCGCCACCGCCCTTGCCGCCGGTCAGGCGCACGACGAGCGGCTCGCCGGCGAGGTTGTTCATCGTGTCGACGGCATCCCACGCGCCTTTGTAGCTCATGCTGACGGCTTTCGCCGCACTGGTGATCGAACCGGTTTCGCCGATCGCTGCGAGCAGCGCGATTCGCGACGCGCCGCCGAGCGTTTGCGCGCCGGCCTGAAACCAGACGGAGCCGCCGAGTTCGAGAGATTCGTGACGAGGATCGGTGCGGTCGGATGTCATGGCGGAAAGCGGTGAAGGGTCCGGGAAAAGGCGGCAAATCATTATAGCCACGCACACGTGCGCCACCGCCTGCGCGGCTGACGCCTCGCGCATGGCCGGCCGCGAAAACGGATAGATGGGATACTTTGCGCTCGACGTTTCGACCACGCCGCCCTTCACGTTTTTCGGCACGGCACACCTCGGCCCGCTCGCCGCAACTTCCACAAGGAGCCACTCAGTGAACATCGATCTATCGGGCAAGACCGCGATTGTCAGCGCATCCACGGCGGGCATCGGCCTCGCTATCGCAACCGGCATTGCCGCGTCAGGCGCACTGACGATCGTCAACGGACGCAAGCAGGACGCGGTGGACCGCGCGCTCGACAGCATTCGTAAGACAGCGCCGCAAGCGAAACTCCAAGGCTTCGCCGCCGACCTCGGCACGCGCGAGGGCTGCGATGCGCTCGCGCAAGCCGTGCCGCAAGCGGACATCCTGGTGAACAGCCTCGGCATCTTCGGACCCGGCGACCTGTTCAGCACCGGCGACGACGACTGGGAGCGCTACTTCCAGGTCAACGTGATGTCGGGCGTGCGGCTCACGCGCCACTACCTGAACGGGATGATGGCGCGCAAGTGGGGCCGCGTGGTGTTCATCTCGTCGGAGTCGGCGCTGAATATTCCGCCGGACATGCTCGCGTACGGCTTCTCGAAGACCGCGCAGTTGAGCATTGCGCGCGGCATCGCCAAACAGGCGGCCGGCAGCGGCGTCACCGTGAATTCCGTGTTGCCGGGACCGACGCTGTCGGACGGCTTCCGCGCGATGGTCGAAGACACCGCGAAGGAGCAAGGCAAAAGCGTCGAACAGGTCGCCACCGAGTTCGTGCGCGAGCATCGCAGCAGCTCGATCATCCAGCGCGCGGCCACCACCGAGGAAGTGGCGAACATGGTCGTCTACGTCTGCTCGCCGCAAGCGTCGGCGACGACGGGCGCGGCGCTGCGCGTGGACGGCGGGGTGATCGATACGATTGCATGATGACGGCCTCAGCGGATAGCCATAAGCGCAGGGCCCGAACAATCGCCTGAGCGCGCACGCATCCGACGCGAACCCGAGGCAGCCACGGGATCGGCACGTCAGGCTTAAGAAGCGGCCCCTGACTGCCGTTATCCCGGACTCACGTCCGACCCCGTGAGGTCGGCGTCTTCATGTTCCGTTCGAGAGACTTAATCCAAGATGCAATGGCTTTCCAATCTCAAGCTTAGCCACAAGCTTGTGGGCTCGTTGATGCTGTGCGCGCTCGTTACCGCCGTCGTCGGCACGGTGGGTGTACTCAAGGTGCGCGCCGTCGCGACGATGCAGACCGAAATGTACGAACGCGAATTCGTTCCGGTGCGCCAGGACGGCACCGCCGCGTGGCAAGCCGCTTCGCATTTCCGCCGACTGTATTCGTACATCCTGAACGCCGATGCTGCCGGCCGGGCCGACACGGTCAGACTGAACCACGGCGGCGAAGCGTCGATCCTCGCCGCGTTCGACTACGAACGCACGCACGCGACCACCGATGCGCAAAAACAGCTGCTCGGCGATTTCGACGCCACGTGGCCCGCCTACATGAAGTCGGTCGAAAAGGTCGAAGCGCTCGCCGACCAGGGCGACCAGACCGGCGCGCTGGCCGAGTTGAAAGCCACCACCGACCCGCTGCACGTCAAGCTGCGCACGCTGATGATCAAGTTGTCCGACGTGCGTGACGAACTCGCGAAGCAGCGCGTCGCGCAAGGCACCACGCTGGTCGCATCGGTGACGTGGTGGATCGCGATCTGCGCGCTCGCCGGCGTGGCGGTTGCGATCGGCCTCGGGCTCGTGGTGACACGTGCGGTCGTGCAGCAGATCGGCGGCGAACCGGCGGCGGTCGCGCAGGTCGTCGAACAGATTGCCGGCGGCGATCTGAGCAAACCCGTCGACGCTCGCGGCGCGGACCGGCGCAGCATCCTGGTCGCGGTCGCGCGCATGCAGGAGCGTCTCGCGACGACCATCGGCTCGATTCGCGAAAGTGCCGAGTCGGTCAGCGTGGCGTCGAAACAGATTGCCAGCGGCAACCTCGACCTGTCCGCGCGGACCGAAGAGCAGGCGGCGTCGCTCGAACAGACCGCGTCCAGCATGCTGGAACTGACGCAAACCGTCAGCCAGAACAGCGACAACGCGCGCAATGCGAATACCCTCGCGCTGAAAGCGGCCAGCGTCGTCGACATGGGCAATACCGCCGTCGAAGGGATGGTGCAGACCATCGGGCAGATTAGCGGCAGTTCGACGAAAATCTCCGAGATCACCGGCGTGATCGAAGGCATCGCGTTTCAGACCAACATCCTGGCGCTGAACGCGGCGGTCGAGGCCGCGCGCGCCGGTGAGCAGGGCCGGGGGTTTGCAGTGGTCGCGAGCGAAGTGCGCAGCCTCGCGCAACGCTCGGCGAGCGCGGCCAAGGAGATCAAGGAAATGATCTCGACGTCGGTTGCAACGATTCAGGGCGGCACGCAGCAGGCTTCGGAAGTCAGCACGACGATGGCCGACATCAAGGAAGCGATTCGGCGCGTGTCGGATATCGTCGGCGAGATCGCCACGGCCTCCGAGGAACAGACCCGCAGCATCCAGCAGGTTAGCCAGGCCGTGACGCAGATGGATGAGACCACGCAGCAAAATGCTGCTCTCGTCGAAGAGGCTGCGGCGGCGGCACAATCGCTCGACGCGCAGGCAGACAAGATGAAGCAGACGGTGTCGGTGTTCCGCATCGGTGACATGGCAAGTTCCGGCGCCATCGCGAAGCCCGCGATGCGGGCCGCGCTGCCGAAGGCTGTTGTCGCGGTGTCGCCGAAGGCTGTGGTCGCGGAGCCTAAGCGCGCGGTCGCAACTGCGGATAGCGACTGGGACACGTTCTAGTCTTCGGTTTTGGCGTCTGTCACACCGCGTGCGGCTCGCGGTGTCCAGACTTTCGGTTGGGGCGATGTTTCCCGCCCCGCCGCGCAACACAGCCTCGCGTCACACCGCGTACTGCGCGATCCCGTTCCCAAACGACCAATTCTCCTTCTCCACCTCGACGAGATTGATAAACACATCCTCTCGTCGCACCCCCGGCGATTCCGCCAGTTCATCGACAATCCGCCGATATAGCGCCTTCTTCTGCTCGATCGAACGCGTGTTGCTCACGGTCAGCTGAATCACAACGAAATCGTCGCTGCGCTCGATGTTCAGATACTGCCGGTCGTAGACGAAATTGCTGGCCTCGTGCTCGGTGATCAGCACGAACTGGTCGTCCTTCGGCACGTTGAACGTGTCGACCAGCGAGCGCTGAATGCCGTCGGTCAGCGCCTTCCGGTATTCGGCCGGCTTGCCGGCGCGCAAAGCGATTCGGGTGAGCGGCATGATCGAACTCCTTGTTTCTGTGTTGGATGAACACAGCTTAGGCGCGTCCAGTCATAATAAACAGACATCATCGGCTATTTCATCTATATTCATTGGAAATGAAAGTTCTCGATCTCGATGCGGTGCGCGCGTTCGTCCTGGTTGCCGATCTGCACAGCTTCACGCGTGCGGCCGACGCGCTCGACACGACGCAATCGGCGGTCAGTCTGAAGCTCAAGCGATTGGAAGCGCATCTGGGCAAGCAGTTGCTGGAGCGCACGCCGCGCGTGGTGCGCCTGTCCGCCGACGGCCACGCGTTTCTCGCTGCCGCGCGCGAGTTGCTGAATGCGCACGAGCGCGCGCTGGGCTCGCTGTCGGTGGAGCGCCGACGGCTCGTACTGGGGCTCAGCGAGCACGTCGCGGGGCCCGATCTGCCGCTGCTGCTCGCCCGGCTCAATGCACACGACCCAGGCCTCGTGGTCGAATTGCATATGGGCCAGTCGGCGGCGCTGCTCGCGCAATTCGACGAACGCCGGCTCGACGCGGTGATCGTTCGCTACGGCGCCGACGAACCGCCGCGCGACGATGCCCAGGCGCTGTTCAGCGAACCGCTCGGCTGGCTCGCGACGCCGGCGTGGCTGCCGAGGGCCGGCGAGCCGTTGGCGCTGGCGTTGCTAAGTGCGCCGTGCAATGTGCGCGATGTGGCGCTGCGCGCGCTGACGCAGGCGGGGATGGGGTGGCAGGAAGTGTTCGTCGGCGGCGGGGTGGCGGCGGTCGGCGCGGCGGTGGCGGCGGGACTGGCCGTGTCGCCGCTGGCGCGCCGGGTGGCGCCGCGCGGATTGGTCGATGTCGGTGAGCGGCTCGGCTTGCCGTCGCTGCCAGAATCGCGCGTCACGCTGCATTCGCGGGTGCGGGACCCGCGCTCGGTCGAAACGTTGCGCCTCGTGGCGAACGGTTTGGCCGCGTCATGACGACACCCCGCGCCGCGCCCGCTCATGGCTAGAACTCACTGCCTTTTCGCTTAAGCTGGAAAAACAACTCGTGCAAAGCAGACCCGTGGACCTCGACCCCCGACAAACCGCCGCCGTCCGTGCGGTCATCGAAACCGGCAGCTTCGAGCAGGCCGCGCTGCGGCTCAACCTGACGTCGTCGGCGGTATCGCAGCGGGTGCGGGCGCTCGAAACGCGCCTCGGCAATCCGCTGATCGTGCGCACGCGGCCGTGCCGCGCGACCCAGACGGGCCAGCGGCTGCTGCAATATCTGCGACGCGCCGCGCTGCTCGAAGACGATTTCGCGAGCGATCTGGCGGGCGCCAACGACGCGTTGCTGAGCGTCGTCGCCGCCGTCAACGCGGACACCTTGTCGACGTGGTTTTTCCCCGCGCTGTCCAATGTACTGCTGCAGGAAAACGTGCTGCTGGACCTGACCGTCGACGATCAGGACCACACGCACGCGTTGCTCGCGTCGGGCCTCGCGATCGGCTGCATCACCACAGAACCGGCGCCGATGCGCGGCTGTTTCGCCGAACGGCTCGGCGCGATGCGTTACCGGCTGGTGGCGTCGGCTGCGTTCGTCGAGCGGTGGTTTCCGAACGGGTTGACGCGCGAGAGCGCACGGCGCGCGCCGGTGATTCTGTCCTCGCGCAAGGACGCGTTGCAGGCGCGGTTTCTCGAAACGCGCTTTGGGCTGCCACCGGAAGCGTATCCGTGCCACTACGTGCCCGCGCCCGTGCCGCGCTACATGGCGATCCAGCGCGGACTCGCGTACGGCATGGTGCCCGAGCTGGAATTCGGCGATGCGCTCGAGCGTGGCGAGCTGATCGACCTCGCGCCGAAGCAACCCACCGACGTCGAGCTGTACTGGCACGCGTGGAAGGTCCAGTCGCCGCGCCTCGAAAAGCTGTCGGCGCGAATCGTCGAGCTGGGTCGCGCGGCGCTGGGGCCGCCGGGCGGCAAGCCACGACGCAAACGCGTCGCGTGAGCCGGGATCAGTGAAGGATCGGCGGCAGCGAACCGCTGCTGGCGGTCGCGGGATTGGTGGCAGCTTCCAGCGGAGCCGCGCCAACGTTTGCGGAAGCGGCCGACGCGTTCATCTGAGAGGTCGCTGGTTTCGCCGAGACTTTGAGCGCATGAGGACGCGCGTTGCGGCTTTGAACCAGGTTGGCATGCACGATCTTGCCCTGCCCCAACTTCGCCTGAGCGAGCGGAGCATGCGGCTTTCCGGCCTGCGCCGTCACGACGGCTGTCATTTTGGGCTTGCCCACGGCCGGCATTCTCGCGCCGCTTTTCGGCATGCCCTTGGCCATATCTTTCGCCGCGCCTTTGGCCGCGACCTTTTTCACGCCGCCGTGCGCCGCGAGCTTACCGCCGTGTGCCGTGCCGGCGCCTGCGGCTGTCGCCACACGCGGCCCCGTGTGCCGGGCCGCACCCGCCACGTGCTTCGAACCCGCTTTCGAGTCGGCCTTCACAACACCTTTGCCCTTACCCGCCGCGGCCTTCTTCGCCGCCGATTTCGCGGCATGCCCGCTCGCCTCGGGCGGATTCCAGACTTCCGTATAACCCGCAGCCAGGGCCGCCTCCGACACACACCACACGGCGAGCGCCGCTACTACTGCTCGAACCCACATCTCCTGCTTCTCCTGATCTTTGACTGCATGACGAGCGGGGATTATATTCTCTTGCAAAAATCCATATTTAGACTAATATCAATTCCAAGTACATATAGGGACTTACCCGCTCATGGCTCACGCTGCCCGCCTCAACCCGCCCGAAGAGCCGATTCGTCGGCCCGTTTCGGCGCCCACGCTCACGGAGATGTCGGCGGCGGGTCTGCGCGCGTTCTTCAACATCGCGCGCGACTGGGACCTGAACGCCGACGAGCAGATCGTTTTGCTCGGCTCGCCGGGCCGTTCGACCTTCTTCAAATGGAAAGCGACGCCTGAAACGGCGCGACTCGGGCGCGATACGTTAGAGCGTTTGTCGCTGCTGCTCGGCATCTACAAGGCGCTGCAAATTCTGCTGCCGCAACCCAGCGCCGCCGACACCTGGATCAAACGCCCCAACAGCGCGCCGCCGTTCGGCGGCCGCCGCGCGCTGGACCGCATGCTGGCGGGCAACATCAGCGATCTCGTGGCCGTGCGCCAGTATCTCGATGCGATGCGAGGCGGTTGGGCGTGACACAACCGCATTGGCAGGACCGCTGGCCTACCGCGCCGCTCGACTGGACGCCCGCGTACCGGGTGATCCCGACACGTTTCCCGGCTGTGAACCTGTTCGACCGGGTCGCCTCTCCCGAAGATTTCGACGCGCTCTACGCACTCGAAGCGATGACCAACGATCGCCTGCGCACCGAAGTCGGCGAACTCGATCTGGTGCCGCGCGAAGAACGCCGCTTCGGCCCCGGCTACGGACCGATTATGGCCGCGCTGACGCATCTGAATCCACTCGGCAGCCGCTTCTCCGACGGCACCTACGGCGTGTTTTACTGCGCGCGCTCGCGCGCCACCGCGATCGCCGAAACGCGTTATCACACGGGAAAGTTTCTGGAGGCGACCGCCGAGCCGCCGATGCGCCAGCAGATGCGGCTCTACACGGTGGCGGCGCAAGGCAGCGTGGTCGATCTGCGCAACGACGCGTCGCTCGATCTCGCGGTGCTGTCGCCCGGCGATTATCTGGCCGGCCAGTCGCTCGGCCGCGCGGTGCGCGAGGCGGGTGCGCCGGGCATCGTGTATCCGTCGGTGCGGGACAACGGCGGCGAATGCCTCGCGGCGTTCCGCACCACGCTGCTGCGCGACTGCCATCACGCGGCGTATCTGGAATACAACTGGAACGGCACGAGCGTGGATATCGTGTTCGAGCTCAGTCAGGTCGGCTGACGAACGGATCGCCCTACCCTCGCGTCGCGTCCCGGTGCTGCGCCGGACGCGGGCGAGTCAGGACCAGCTCAGGGCAGAGCGAGCGCCGCGGCCCCCTCGGCGCGCGCTTCTTCGACCGAAATCGACCAGCGCATCAGCGCCTGCGGCTGCACGATCGTCAGCTTGCCGCCGGGGCCGAACGCGCCGGTATCGATGAACACCTGCGAGCCGATCTGCGTGATGTCGCGCATCGGCGTGTGGCCGCAGTAGGTCAGCGAGAGTCCGCGTTGCCGCAGCGGATCGGCGTTGCCCACCGCGAGGTCGCGTCCCCACAGCAACTGCTGGCGGGTGTCGGGGGAGAAATTGCCGGCGTCGAGATCGGCGTCGGTGCCAAAAAATTCGGCGTGCAGAACATTGAAGCGCTCCTTGCCGCTGCCGACCACGCGCACGAGCGGCAGCGTCCGCAGACGTTCCGCGTAGTGCTGCAAGCGCTCTTCGGGCAGTGTCGCGGCCCACGCGCCGCCGATTCCATACCACCACTGACGCCGCAAACGTCCTTCGGCGACGGCGCACAGCGTGTCTTCGTGATTGCCGAGCACGGCGAAGAACCACGGCTTGTCGAGCAGCGTGAGCGCCTGCTCCGAATGTTCGCCGCGATCGACCAGATCGCCGACCGAAAAGAGCCGGTCACACGCCGGGTCGAACGCGATCATGCGCAGCAGATAGCGCAGCGCATCGACGCAGCCGTGCACGTCGCCGACCACGAAATCGCGGCCGCTCGCATTGGCTGCATGATGCTGAACTGGGTTAACGAGTACGGAAGACATGTGCTCATGATAATGCTGCATCCGCGAGTGCGTATGCGCGGTGCCTATCGTATCCTGGCGCCTCGGCGGGCAAAACTGACGCAAAACGACGCGAAAACGGCGCGTTTCCGGGAGCCCTTACCGGAAACGCGCCGCCGTCGCGATGTTTTTACCGCGAGGTGAGCGCCGCTGCCGACCAGGTTAGGGCCGCAGTCCGGCAACCCGCTCGGCCGTCACCGTCGACTCCGGATTGCCGAACTGCCGGGTCACGTAGTTGGCGATCGCGGCCACCTGCGCGTCGGTCAGTTGCTTGCCGAAGGCGGGCATCAGCACGTCCGCATGCGTCGTCGTGCGCCTGACGCCGTGCAGGATGATCTGCGCCAGATTGTCGGCACTGCTCGCGCCGACCGTCGAGTTGTGAATCAGCGACGGATACGCTCCCGGCGCGCTCGCCCCCACGCCCTGCCCGGTCCAGCTATGGCAGCTCGCGCAATTGGCGACGAACAGTTGCGCGCCGTTCACGCCGCTGATCGCCGCGCCGCGCAGCGCGGTGACGTCGTCGGCGGGATTGCCCCACTGGTGACGCGGACGCGCTTCGCCGCCGCTGACCGGCGGCACCGAGCGCAGATAGACGACGATCGACCGCAGATCGACGGGCGTCAGATACTGCGTACTGTCGGCCACCACTTCACCCATCGGCCCGGCGGCATTCGCGCGGCCCGCGGCCGCGCCGGTCGACAGATACGCGACCAGTTCGTCATCGCGCCATTCGCCCACGCCGCTGATCTTGTCCGGCGTGATGTTGAACGCATGCCAGCCGGCCTGCACCGCGCCCGAGAAACGCGCGCTCGACTTCAACCCTTGCGTGACATTGCGCGGCGTGTGGCACTCCTCGCAATGCGCGAGACCTTGCACCAGATACGCGCCGCGATTCCACTCGGCGCTTTGCTTCGGATCCGGCACGAAGCGGCCTTCGGTGAAATTGAACATGTTCCAGAACGTCATCAGCCAGCGCTGATTGAACGGGAATTTCAGGTTGTTGGCCGGCGGCGTGAAGTGGATCGGCGCGAGCGTGTTCAGGTACGCGCGAATCGCCAGCACGTCCTGCTCGGTGACGCGCGTGTACTCCGCGTAGGGAAACGCCGGGTACAGCCGCTCGCCGCCTTTGCCGATGCCCTCGTGCATCGCGCGCAGAAAATCGGCGTCGCTCCATTGGCCGATGCCGGTGTCGGCGTCCGGCGTGATGTTCGGCGTCACGATGGTGCCGAACGGCGTGTCGATCGGCAGGCCGCCGGCGAACGGACGCGACTTGTCCGCCGTGTGGCAGGCGGCGCAATCGCCGACGCGCGTCAGGTACTCGCCACGCCTGACCAGTTCGTTGCCGCCGACACCGGCGGCCGCCGCGACCGCCGGCATCATTGCACCATGCGCCGGTTGCGATGCGTCGTCGGCGCGGGCCTGCATGATCGGCAGTTCGTCGGCGGGCCGCGCTTTGGGTCCGTGCACCTCGTACCAGGCGACGCCCAGCGCGAACAGCGAAAACGCTCCCGCCAGCAACGCGCCGTTGAAACGGCGACGATGCGCCCGTTGCACGAGCGTCACGTCCGGCGGCCCGCGAAAGGTGTTCTTCGTCATGGCGGCTCTCCGATCGGGCTCAGATTTCGCGCTTGAGCTTGTCGGCCAGTTTCATCGACAAGGCCGCGATCGTCAGCGTGCAATTCACCGAGGCGGCGCTCGGCATCACGCCGCTGCTGGCGATGAACAGATTCTGGTGATCGTGCGTGCGGCAGTCCGCGTCGACGACCGAATCCGCCGGGTTGCTGCCCATGATCGTGGTGCCCATGAGATGGCTGTTAGGCGAGAAGGTGTCGTCGAACGCGACCTCGATGCCGCCGAACAGCGCGGCGATCTGCGCATACACTTCGTGCGTGTTGGCGGCGCTCTTCTTCACGTAGTCGTTGATCGAGTAGTAGATCTCCGGCTGCGGAATGCCGAGCGCGTCCTTGTGATCCGCCGACGGCACGACGCGGTTGTGCGGCTCAGGCAAATGTTCGTGGAAGCTGCCGATGGTCAGCGTGCGCGACGCGCGGTCGCGAATCTGCCGGTCCAGCTCCGCGCCGGTGAGGCCTTTTTTTAGCAGATCGGCGGTCACGCCCAAGGTCGGTACACCGTTCGACAGATGCAGCTTCTTCGCCGCGTAATCGGAGCGGAACGCGCCGTCGCGGAAGTTGACGATCGACGTCATCTCCATCGGGCCACGGCCTGGCCATAGCGGCTCGTTGGCGAGGAATATCACGTTGGTGCCAGGATGGTCCATCAGGTTGCGGCCCACCTGGTCGGAGCTGTTGCCGACGCCGCGCGGGAATTTGTCGGAGGTCGACATCAGCATCAGCTTCGGCGTTTCGATGCCGTTGGCGGCGAGCACGAACAGCTTCCCGCTCACGCGCGTGCTGTTGCCGCTCGGGTCCTTGTAATGGACCGCCGTGATGAGCCCTTTGTCGTCCGCCTCGACGCGATACACCACCGCTTCGGGAATCAGCGTCGCGCCGGCCTGCTCCGCCTTCTCCGCATGGATCACGCCGTTGTACATCGCGGCGATCGGGCAGATCGGCATGCAGTTGTTGTTGCCGCAGCAGGTCGGCCGCGCATCGTACGGACGGCTGTTGCGCGCGACCGGCTCCGGCACGACCTTGAAGCCCTGTGCGTTGAGGACGTCGCTGAAACGCTGATCCATGTAGGACAGCGGTAGCGCCTTCATCAGGTACGGCGTCGAGCGCGGCGAACCGAGATCGATCGAGCTGTCCGGGCCGGACACGCCGAGCTGCGCCTCGGCCGCCGCATACCACGGCTCCAGCGTTTCATACGGATACGGCCAGTCGCGTCCCACGCCGTACAGCTTGTGCAACTGGAAGTCCGACGGCAACAGTCGCCACGTGGCGGCCGCCCAGTGCCAGGTCGTGCCGCCGACCAGCCGCACATATTGTGAGTTGTACGGATGATCGCCCTTCTGGATCAGATAGTTGTTGGCGGGCGCGTACTCGGGATGCGGTGCGTACGGCGTCGACGGATACGGGGTCGCGAAGTCCCACTTGGCCGGCGAATTGCGGAAGTTCTCGACGATCTGCCAGCGTGCAATGCGCGGCCCGGCTTCGAGCAGAATCACCGACGCGCCGGCCAGCGCTAACTGATGCGCAACCAGTCCGCCCGCGACGCCCGATCCGACCACGACGACATCGGCGGAATGTGTGTTTGCCATGGCTGCCCTCTTCTGTGTCGACGAGAGTTCGCGCTTTTGCGCGTGACCCCGGTCCCATCCACGATGGTCGTGCCGGCTTGGCGTTGCTTGCGGCGGCGTGGGCCCGCGCTGCGTCGAACGGCTCGTTCAAACGATGCGGCGCGCGAGCAACCGCGCTCACGCGCTCAACGGCTTGCGGGTCCAATAGAACGGCACGTCGCGGCAATACGACGGCACGGTCAGCACGTCCTTGACGGGGTCGAACATCAGCGCTTTTTCATACGCGACCACCTCCACGTGCGGCAGCTCACCGACGAGGCCGAGATACCACGCGCGCATGATCGCGCTCACGGATTTCGCGAGCGCCGGCTGCTTGACCTGCAGGGCCTGCGTAACGGTGTCGGACGGCACGCCGCCATGACCTTGCAGCCACGTGTTGAGCGCGGCGACGTTCTGCGTGAACTGGCTGTCGGCTTTGACGAGCGCGCCGTAGACGCGTTGGCCGAGCACGACGTCGAAGGCGGTGCGGCCGGTGAGACGTTGCGAGAGCGCGAGGAAGGCGTCGAGTCCGCCGCCGGCGGGGGGCGCGTCGGCGAATGCCGGGGCGATCCACGAGAGCGCACGGAACGAACGGCCCGCGCCGCCAAACGCGAGCGTCGCGGCGGCGGCGCAAACGCCGAGCACCCATGCCCTGCGCGAGCTTGAAAAGGAACCGACGACCGAAGAGGACGGCGAACACGAAGCGCAAGCGGATGACGACAACCCGGCCGGATGCGTCACCGCGTGGTGCGCATCGGTGTCCTCTGGAACATCTGTCATGGGGACTCCAGATGGTGAGTCATTTTTTTCAACCTGCGGCGTTGCCTGCGAGTCGCCTTTCAACTGAAAGCGGCATGCAAGCCTGCTGCGAAAGACTATAGCCGTGACCGTGCGTTTCGACAAATGCGTGCCGATGCGCGAGTAGAATCCGCGACACCCACGGCTCTCGGCTCTGACTCCATGCTCACCAAATACTATCCGCAGGTTCTTCGCAATCGACCCAGAACGATGATCGGCCTCGTCATCGGCGTCGCGGTCGCGCTGGCGGTGCCCGTGCACACCAGTGCGATGGCACGCGCGCTCATCGGCTGGGACGCCGCGATCTGGAGTTACCTGCTGATGATCTGGGTGCACATGGCCGTCGCCGACGAACGCCGCGTCCGCGAAACCGCCGTGCGCGATGACGAAAACGCGGGCGTCGTGCTGTTCGTGATCTGCATGGCGACCGTTGCGAGCATCGCCGCGATCGTGATGGAGCTGGCGTCGGTGAAAGGAACCGCCAATGGATCGAGCGCCTGGCACTACCTGCTGACCGGCCTCACGCTGATCGGCGCATGGCTGCTGATTCCGACCATCTTCACGCAGCATTACGCGCGGCTCTATTACGACACCACCGCCAAAGAGACCGCGCTGCTGTTTCCTGACCACAAGCTCGAACCGAACTACTGGGACTTCCTGTATTTCTCGTTCACGATCGCGGTGGCTTCGCAAACGTCCGACGTCGTGCTGCGCTCACGTACGATTCGCCGCGCCGCGCTCGCGCAATCGATCCTGTCGTTCTACTTCAACGTGGCCGTGCTGGGCTTGTGCGTGAATATCGCCGCGGGCCTGCTTGGCTCCTGACGCGATTCGCGTGACCTTCTGTGAAAGTCACGTGATTGACAGGCACAAGACCGTCACAAGTTCGCCTTTTGCGGTCAGCGCGCGGCCTCTAATGGGCCGCGTGTAAAAAGCCGCCCGCCGTCCGCCGGTTTTACACGTGTGCCACGCATCGCCGCGTTCGTGTCGCCCCGCGCGTCGGCGCGGCTTCCTTCATGGCGCCCGCCTTCCCTTCCCCCGCTTCGCTCCCGCGCCGACTGGCACAGCGTTTGCTGCGTCCTGCGAATAGTTCTGACCAGCCTCATGCGACTGGCGTCTGGCGTCAAAGCACCCTCGACTGGCCAGCGGCGTGACGATCTTTGCACTACATTGACCAGTACGCGCCCTCGCGTTGCATCGCGCGGTATTCGGCTCTGGAAGCCCAATGAGCGCTGTGATCGCATGCCAATTGCATCCACACCGCAGCAGGACGAATCTGGAAACGACCGATGGAATCTCCAAGCGGGTACGCGCCACGGATTTACTTTTTTCATTCACTCCTGGTTGGGCCGCTCGACGCATGGCCCGCGCAGTTCGCTAATGCGGCCGCGCTGGGCTTCGATCACGCGCTGATCGGCGGCCTGTTCGAGCCGGGACAAGCGGGCCACGGGCAAGTGGTCGGCAATCATGCCAGGCTGCATCCTGTGTTCGAGGCCGAGCAAGCGGCGCCCGACGCGCTGCGCACGCTCGCGAGCGCCGCGCGCCAGCACGGCCTGACGCTGCTGGTCGATCTGGTGATCGACCGGATGGCCGCCGATGGCGCGCTGTACGCCGAGCATGCGGACTGGTTCCGCCCGTTCGAGTCCGAAGAGGCGCGGCTCGATCCGCGCCACGTGCATCGCGAGGACAACGTCGCGTACGCGAATTTCGACGACGAGGCCAGCCGCAGCGCGCTCGTCGACTGGTGGACGCAGCAGTTGCTGGCGCTGGCCGACGCGGGCGTCGGCGGCTTCCGGTTCGACTCGCCGCACCGCGTGCCGGCCGCCGTGTGGCGGCAACTCGGCGACGCAGTGCGCGCCAGGCATCCCGAGGTGCGCTTCCTCGCCGCCACGCCCGGTCTCGCACGCAGCGATCTGCTCGGCCTCGCGGACGCGGGCTTCGACAGCGTGTTCTCGTCGGTGCGCTGGTGGGACTTCCGCTCGAGCTGGATGGTCGAGGAGCACGCGGCGCTCGCGCGCATCGGCGCGCCGATCGCGTTTCCCGAAGCGCCGTACGGCACGCGCCTCGCCGCCGAACTGAGCGACGTCCACGACGCGGCGATCGTCGAACGCGCTTACCGGCGCGCGCTTTACACGGCGGCCGCGCTCGGCGCCGGCTGGCTGATGCCGATGGGTTTCGAATACGGCATCGCCGAGCCGATGTCGCAAACGCGCGGCGACGCTTCGCAATTTGCGCTCGCGGTCCAGGCGAAGAAATTCGATCTCAGCGAACCGGTCACGCAGGCGAACGAGATCGCGCGCCACACCCAGACGCTGCACGCGAATGGGGAATTGCGCCCGCTGAGCGGGCCCGGCGCCCCCGCGGCGGTACTGTTGCGCGCGGATCGGCCTGATCTGCGCGACGCGGCGGAAGCGATCCTGATTGCCATCAATCCCGAACTCGGCGCGCCGGTGCGCGTCGATCCGGCGCGCTTTCTCGCGGGCGTGCCGGGCAACTTCACACGCTTCGTGCCGCTGGATACACCGCGCCGCGCCGAGCCCGCCGGCCTGACGCCGTTCACGCTCGGCCCCGGCGCGGTACGCCTGTTCCGCGCGGTCACCGAGAAGCCGATCCGCCTCGCGCCGCCCATCGACAAAGCGAACAGCAAGCGCAGCGGTCGCAAGACCGTGCTCGAAGCGCTCAACGCGCCGCGCGTGGCGATCGAGGACGTGACGCCGTCGGTGGACCACGGCCGCTTCCCGGCCAAGCGCACGGTGGGCGAGCGCGCCGAAATCACCGCCGCGATTTTCGCCGAAGGTCACGACAAGATCGCCGCCGCCGTAATCTGGCGCGCCGCCGACGAAACCGCGTGGCACGAAGTGCCGATGTCCCCGGCGCAACCCGCCGGTCTCGACATCTGGCAGGCGCGCATTCCGCTCGAACGGCTGGGCCGACACGAGTTCACGGTGATCGCATGGCGCGACGACTTCGCGTCGCTCGTCGAGCACATCCAGAAGAAGCTGAAGGCGGGCCAAACCGTCGAGCTCGAACTCGATGAAGCCGCGCATCTGTTCGCGCTGGTGCTCGCCGAAGTGGAAACGACGGAAGGGGCGCTGAAGGAGCCGCTCGAACACATCGTCAAGCTGTTCACGAAGGCCGACGCGGAAACGAAGCTCGCGCTGATTCTCTCGCCGACCACCGCGAAGGCGATGACCGCCGCGCGCCACCGGCCGTTCCTGAGCCGCGATCCGGTGATCTACAAGATCGACGCGGACCGCACCGCCGCGCGCTTCGCGAGCTGGTACGAGATCTTCCCGCGTTCGATGAGCGACGACGAATCGCGCCACGGCACCTTCGCCGACGTGACGACGAAGCTGCCGCGCATCCGCGACATGGGTTTCGACGTGCTGTATTTCCCGCCGATCCATCCGATCGGCCTCGCCAATCGCAAAGGTCGCAACAACACGCTGACCGCGCAACCCGGCGACGTCGGCAGTCCATATGCGATCGGCGCGGCCGAAGGCGGCCACACCGCCGTGCATCCGCAACTCGGCACGCTCGACGACTTCAAGGCGATGCTCGCCGCCGCGCATGCGCACGGCCTCGAAATCGCGCTCGACTTCGCGATTCAGTGCTCGCCGGATCATCCGTGGCTCAAGGAGCATCCGACGTGGTTCGCATGGCGTCCGGACGGCACCTTGCGCTACGCGGAAAATCCGCCGAAAAAGTACCAGGACATCGTCAATCCCGACTTCTATGCGCACGATGCAAAGCCCGCGTTGTGGCTCGCGCTGCGCGACGTGATCCTGTTCTGGATCGAAGCGGGCGTGAAGATTTTCCGCGTCGACAATCCGCACACCAAGCCGCTGCCGTTCTGGGAATGGATGATCGGCGACGTGCGCGCGCGCTATCCCGACACGATCTTCCTCGCCGAAGCGTTCACGCGGCCGCGCATGATGAGCCGGCTCGGCAAGATCGGCTTCTCGCAGTCGTACACGTACTTCACGTGGCGCGAGTCGAAGCGCGATTTCATCGAGTACATGACCGAGCTGACGCAAACCGCGCAGCGCGATTTCTACCGGCCGAACTTCTTCGTCAATACGCCGGACATCAACCCGCGCCATCTGCAATCGCAGGGACGCTCGGGCTTTCTGATTCGCGCGGCGCTCGCGGCGACGCTCTCGGGTCTGTGGGGCGTGTACAGCGGCTTCGAGTTGTGCGAGGCCGCCGCGCTGCCCAACAGCGAAGAGTATCTCGACTCCGAGAAGTACCAGTTGCGCGCGTGGGACTGGAACCGGCCGGGCAACATCACCGGCGAGATCACTGCGTTGAACCGGATTCGCCGCGCGAACCCGGCGCTGCAAACGCATCTCGGCCTCACGTTCCTCACCGCGCACAATGACCACATCCTGCTGTTCGAAAAAGCGACCGAGGCGCGCGACAACGTGATCGTCGTCGCGATCAATCTCGATCCGTTCAACGAACAGGGCGCGGATATCGAACTGTCGTGGGACACGTTCCAACGCTGGCATCTGCACGATCACGGCCCGCTCGAAGTGACCGACCAGATGACCGGCGCCCGTTTCGAATGGCATGGCCGCTGGCAGCACGTGCAACTCGGCTCGGGCCAGCCGTTCTCGATCTGGCACATCGCGCCGCTCGGCGGGCTGCCCGCCGAACGCCCCGATGAAGCCGACAGCGACTCTGATAGCGCCTATCACGCAGACGCAGGCAACCCAACCCCAACGGAAGGTGCGATATGAAGCGTGACGACTCAGCCCAATCCACGGTGCAGGCGCCCGTCGGCACAGCCTCGGGCAACACGGCGAGGCCGCGCTCGAATCGGCGCGGCAAACCCGCGGCCCTGAGCAACGATCCGCTCTGGTACAAGGACGCGATCATCTATCAGGTGCACATCAAGTCGTTCTTCGATGCGAACAACGACGGCGTCGGCGACTTCCCAGGCCTGATCGCGAAGCTCGACTACATCGCCGAACTCGGTGTGAACGCGATCTGGCTGCTGCCGTTCTATCCGTCGCCCCGGCGCGACGATGGCTACGACATCGCCGACTACCGCAACGTGCACCCGGACTACGGCCAGCTTTCGGACGTGAAGCGCTTCATTCAGGAAGCGCACGCACGCGGCATCCGCGTGATTACCGAACTGGTGATCAACCACACGTCGGATCAGCACCCATGGTTTCAGCGCGCGCGCCGCGCGAAGCCGGGCTCCAATCATCGCAACTTCTACGTGTGGTCCGATACCGATCAGAAGTACCAGGAAACGCGGATCATCTTCATCGACTCGGAGCCTTCCAACTGGACTCATGATCCTGTTGCGGGCGCGTACTACTGGCACCGCTTCTATTCGCACCAGCCCGATCTGAACTTCGACAATCCGGCGGTGTTGAAAGAGGTATTGCAGGTGATGCGCTTCTGGCTCGACATGGGCATCGACGGGTTGCGGCTGGACGCGGTGCCGTATCTGGTCGAACGCGAAGGCACCAACAACGAGAACCTGCCGGAAACGCACGCGGTGCTCAAGAAGATCCGCGCAACGATCGACGCCGAGTATCCGAACCGGATGCTGCTCGCCGAAGCGAACCAGTGGCCGGAAGACGTGAAGGAGTATTTTGGCGACGAAGACGAATGCCACATGGCGTTCCACTTCCCGCTGATGCCGCGCATCTACATGTCGATTGCGAGCGAGGACCGCTTCCCGATCACCGACATCATGCGGCAAACGCCGG
This sequence comes from Paraburkholderia ginsengisoli NBRC 100965, assembly GCF_000739735.1. Lineage (GTDB taxonomy): Bacteria > Pseudomonadota > Gammaproteobacteria > Burkholderiales > Burkholderiaceae > Paraburkholderia > Paraburkholderia ginsengisoli. The sequence goes on from NZ_BBJF01000022.1 coordinate 103,064, forward strand.
ACCTCGCCGAGTCGAATCAGTGGGCGATCTTCCTGCGCAATCACGATGAACTGACGCTCGAAATGGTCACCGACTCCGAGCGCGATTATCTGTGGAACACCTATGCGAGCGACCGTCGCGCTCGTTTGAACCTCGGCATTCGCCGCCGTCTCGCACCGTTGATGGAGCGCGACCGCCGCCGCATCGAGTTGATCAATTCGCTGCTGCTGTCGATGCCCGGCACGCCCGTGATCTATTACGGCGACGAACTCGGCATGGGCGACAACATCCACCTGGGCGACCGTGATGGCGTGCGCACACCGATGCAGTGGTCGTCGGACCGCAACGGCGGTTTCTCACGCGCGGATCCCGAGCAACTGGTGCTGCCGCCGGTGATGGGTTCACTGTACGGCTTCGACGCGGTCAACGTCGAAGCGCAAAGCCGCGATCCGCATTCGCTGCTGAACTGGACCCGCCGCATGCTCGCCACGCGGCGCGCGAAGCAGACCTTCGGGCGCGGCACGATCCGCTTCCTGAAGCCGGAAAATCGCAAGATTCTCGCGTATCTGCGCGAGATGCCCGGCGAGCCGCCGATCCTGTGCGTCGCGAATCTGTCGCGCGCGCCGCAAGCCGTCGAACTCGACCTGTCCGAATTCAACGGCGCGGTGCCGATCGAAATGACCGCCGATTCCGTGTTCCCCGCAATCGGCCAACTGACCTATCTGCTGACATTCCCGCCCTACGGCTTCCTGTGGTTCATGCTGTGTGCGGGCGGCCAGCGTCCGACGTGGGCGCAGGCGCATTCGGAGCCGCTGCCGGAATTCGTCACGATCGTGATCCGCGAAGGACAAGCGGGTCCGACGCCGGAGAACGTGCGCCTGCTCGAATCGGAAGTGTTGCCTTCGTGGCTCTCCCGGCGCCGCTGGTTCGCGTCGAAGGATCAGAAGATGCATGCGGTGCGGCTCGCCGCGTTGACCACGATCCCGAACGGTGGCTTCGCGTTCACCGAAATCGAAGTGGACGTGGGCAACCACACCGAACGCTACGTGGTGCCGATCGCGATCACGTGGGGCGGCGAAACCACCACGCCGCTGTTCATGCAGCTCGCGCTGGCGCGCGTGCGGCGCGGCCGCAACGTCGGCCATCTGACGGACGCGTTCTCGCTGCCGATCTTCGCGCACAACGTGATGCGCAAGCTGCGCGAACGCGCGGTGGTGCCGACCGTGCAGAAGAGCGAGATCAAGTTCCTGCCCACCGAACGTTTCGCCGAACTGGACAATCTCGGCGATCGGCCGGAGATTCGCTGGCTCGCGGCCGAGCAGAGCAACAGTTCGCTGATCATCGCGGATGCGGCCGTGTTGAAGCTGGTGCGCCGGCTCGTCAGCGGCATTCATCCGGAAGCGGAAATCAGCCGCTATCTGACCCAGCTCGGCTACGCGAACACCGCGCCGCTGTATGGCGAAGTGGTGCGTGTCGATCCCGAAGGCGTGCCGCATACGTTGTGCATCCTGCAGGGCTTCATCGACAACCAGGGCGATGCGTGGAACTGGTCGCTCGACTATCTGCGCCGCTCGGTCGACGAACTGGCGATTGCCGTCGATACGGAAGCGCCGTCCGGGCCGGACCGCGCCAACGAAGCGATCCTGGTGGAAGGCTACAGCGAGCTGGCCGGCATCATCGGCAGGCGGCTGGGCGAGTTGCACGTGGCGCTCGCGTCGCCGACCGACGACCCGGCGTTCGCGCCGGAGCCGGCCGACGCCGCGCAGGTGAAGGCCTGGGTCGACGGCACGCAGTCGATGCTCGCCGGCGCGCTCGATCTGCTCGCGCCGCGCATCGAACAGATGAGCGATCCGGAAACCAAGGCGCTCGCGCAGAGCCTGATCGACCGCCGCGCCGCGCTCGTCGAAGCAGTCGGCAAGCTGGTCTCCGCCGATGCGGGCGCATTGCGCATCCGCATTCACGGCGACTTCCATCTGGGCCAGGTGCTGGTCGCGCAGGGCGACGCGTATCTGATCGACTTCGAAGGCGAGCCCGCGCGTTCGCTCGAAGAGCGTCGGCAGAAGTCGAGCCCGTTGCGCGACGTGGCCGGTTTGATGCGCTCGTTGTCGTATGCGAGCGCGGCCGCGCAGTCCACGATGGAAAGCGCGCCGCAGCAGACCGCCGATCGCAAGCGCGCATTGTTCGACCGTTTCCGCGCGCATGCCACCTCGACCTTCCTCGCCGAATATCGCGCGGCGGTCGCGGACGCGGCGACGCCGCTGGTCGCGCCCGAGGCCGAACAGGCGTTGCTCGATCTGTTCCTGATCGAAAAGGCGGCGTATGAAATCCGCTACGAGGCGGCCAACCGTCCGACGTGGCTGAGCCTGCCGGTACGCGGCCTCGCCGCGCTCACCAGCCGTTTGCTGGGCGACACCGGCACACCCGTTCATCACGATCCATCCACCCAGGCGCCAGGCGCCGCCACACCGCCTAATCCGGCCGAGGGCGACTATGAGTGAGCATGATCCGGCCGCTGGCCTCCAACCCGTCGACATCGACGCGCTCGTCGAAGCGCGTCACCCCGACCCGTTCTCGCAGCTCGGGCTGCATCACACGGATGCGGGTCCCGTCGTGCGCGCGCTGTTGCCGAATGCCGCGCACGTCACCGTGATTGCGCGCGCCGACGGCGCAATGCTCGGCGAACTCGAACAATTGCGTCCGGGGCTGTTCGCGGGTCGCGTCACGTCGGCGGCGCCGTATCGCTTGCGGATCGACTGGCATGGCGTGGTGCAGGAAATCGAGGACACCTATTCGTTCGGCCCCGTGCTCGGCGACGAGCCGTTGGGCCGCCTCGCCCACGGCGATCCGTACGCGGTGCTCGAATGTCTCGGCGCGCGGCCGATGGAAGTGGACGGCGTGCCCGGCGTGCGCTTCGCCGTGTGGGCGCCGAATGCGCGGCGCGTGTCGGTGGTCGGCGACTTCAACGCGTGGGACGGCCGCCGTCATCCGATGCGGCTGCGTCATCAGGCCGGCGTGTGGGAGCTGTTCGTGCCGCGCGTCGGCGCCGGCACGCGCTACAAATACGAGCTGCTGTCGCGCGACGGCCATCCGCTGCCGCTGAAAGCCGATCCGTGCGCGATGCAGACGGAGAAGCCGCCGGGCACCGCGTCGGTGGTGGCGCACGTCGACGAGGTCGAGCAGTTTCCGTGGACCGATCACGCGTGGATTCAGTCGCGCGCCGACAGGCAGACTGCGCGCGCGCCGATCACGATCTACGAAGTGCACGCGGAATCGTGGCTGCGCGTCGCCGAGGAAGGCCAACGCGGCCTCGACTGGGACGAGCTCGCGGAGCGGCTGCTGCCGTACGTGAAGAGCATGGGCTTCACGCATCTGGAGTTCATGCCGATCGCGGAGCATCCGTTCGGCGGTTCGTGGGGCTATCAGCCGCTCGGCCAGTTCGCGCCGTCCGCGCGCTTCGGCAAGCCGGAGCAGTTCGCGCGCTTCGTCGACCGCGCGCACGAAATGGGACTCGGCGTGATACTCGACTGGGTGCCCGCGCATTTTCCGAACGACGCGCACGGTCTCATCGACTTCGACGGCACGCCGCTCTACGAGCACGCCGATCCGCGCGAAGGCTATCACCAGGACTGGAACACGATGATCTACAACCTCGGCCGCAACGAGGTGAGCGCGTTCCTGGTCGCGTCCGGGCTCGCGTGGTTGAAGCGCTATCACGTCGACGGGCTGCGCGTCGACGCGGTCGCGTCGATGCTGTATCGCGACTATTCGCGCGCGGCCGGCGAGTGGGTGCCGAATATCTACGGCGGGCGCGAGAACCTCGAATCGATTGCGTTCCTGAAGCGCCTCAATCACGAAGTCGGCTATGTGCCGGGCGTGCCGGGCGCGATCACGATCGCCGAGGAATCGACCGCGTGGCCTGGCGTGACCGCGCCCGTCGCGGACGGCGGCCTCGGCTTCCAGTTCAAGTGGAACATGGGCTGGATGCACGACTCGCTGCACTACATGGAGGAAGACCCGGTCTATCGCCAATACCATCATCACAACATGACGTTCGGGATGGTGTACGCGTACTCGGAGCGCTTCGTGCTGCCGCTCTCGCACGACGAAGTGGTGCACGGCAAAGGGTCGCTGCTCGGCAAGATGCCGGGCGACCGCTGGCAGAAGTTCGCCAACCTGCGCGCGTACTTCGGCTTCATGTGGACACATCCTGGCAAGAAGCTGCTGTTCATGGGCGGCGAGTTCGGCCAGCTCGCCGAGTTCGATCACGACACGTCGCCGCATTGGCATCTGCTCGACGATCCGAACCACCACGGCGTGCAAATGCTGGTGCGCGATCTGAACCATCTGTACCGCAACGAGCCCGCGCTGCATCTGCTGGACAGCGAGCCGGGCGGCTTCGGCTGGCTGATCGGCGACGATAACGGCAACAGCGTGTTCGCCTATCGACGCACCGACGGCGCCGGCCAGGAACTGGTGGTGGTCTGCAACATGACGCCGGTGCCGCGCGTCGGCTATCGGATCGGCCTGCCGCGCGACGGACGCTGGGCGGAAGTGCTGAACACGGATGCCAGCGTGTATGGCGGCTCGAACATGGGCAACGGCGGGCTGATTCATACCGACGCCATCCCCAGCCACGGCTGGCCGCATTCCGCTTCACTGGTGTTGCCGCCGCTCGCGACGATCGTCTTGCGCGCGGAGTGATCGACTTGCCGTAACCCGGGCGCGCGGCGTGCAGATTTTTTGCGCCGCGCGCTCGTTGCATGAAGACCCAAGCTGGCGTTCATAAATCAGAACAGAGAAGGGGAATCATGTCGCATGCAATGCCCGACCGGCTTCTGCCCGGCTCGCCGTATCCGCTCGGTGCGAGTTGGGATGGCCTCGGTGTCAACTTTGCAGTGTTCTCGGCCAATGCGCAAAAAATCGAGCTCTGCCTGTTCGATCCCACCGGCCGCAAGGAAATCCGTCGCTACACGCTGCCCGAATGCACCGACGAAGTCTGGCACGGCTATCTGCCGAACGCGCATCCGGGCACCGCTTACGGCTTTCGCGCGCATGGCCCGTATCAGCCGCAGCAGGGGCATCGCTTCAATCCGCACAAGCTGCTGCTCGATCCCTACGCGCGCAAACTGGTCGGACAGTTTCGCTGGTCGGATGCGCTGTTCGGTTATCGCGTGCATTCGAATCGCGCGGACCTGTCGATCGATCGGCGCGATTCGGCGCCCGCCATGCCGAAGTGCGTGGTGATCGACGAGGCGTTCGACTGGTCGCACGACAAGCGCCCGAACGTGCCGTGGGGCGAGACCATCGTCTACGAAACGCATGTACGCGGCGCGTCGATGTTGCGCGCCGACCTGCGGCAGCACGAACGCGGCACGTTCGCGGCGCTGGCGTCGCCGGAGTTCATCGAGCATCTGTTGAAGCTCGGTGTGACCGCGGTCGAGTTGCTGCCGGTCCACGCGTTTCTCAACGATCGCTTCCTGGTGGAGCGCGGCCTGCGCAACTACTGGGGCTACAACAGCGCGGCGTTCTTCGCGCCGGAGCCGTCGTATCTGAGCACGCACCGGCTCGACGAAATGCGCATTGCCGTGCGTCAGTTGCACGCGGCGGGCATCGAGGTGATTCTCGACGTGGTCTACAACCACACCTGCGAAGGCAACGAGATGGGCCCGACCGTGTCGTGGCGCGGCCTCGACAACGCCAGCTACTACCGCCTGATTCCCGGCGACGAGCGGCACCATATCAACGACACCGGCTGCGGCAACACGCTGAACATCACGCATCCGCGCGTGCTGCAGATGGTGATGGATTCGCTGCGCTACTGGTCGACGGCGTTCAATATCGACGGCTTCCGTTTCGATCTCGGCGTGACGCTCGGACGGGAGCAACACGGCTTCGATCCCGGCTCCGGCTTTTTCGACGCGTTGCGCCAGGACCCGATCCTGTCGCAACGCAAGCTGATTTCCGAGCCGTGGGACATCGGCCCCGGCGGCTATCAGCTCGGCAATCATCCGCCGGGTTTCGGCGAATGGAACGATCGTTTTCGCGACACCGTGCGCCGTTTCTGGCGCGGCGATGCCGGCTTGCGGCCCGATCTCGCCGCGCGCCTGACCGGTTCGGCCGACCTCTTCAACCGGCGCTTCAGAAAACCGTGGGCGTCGATCAATTTCGTCACGTCGCATGACGGCTTCACTTTGGCCGACGTCACCGCCTACGAACACAAGCACAACGAAGCGAATCGCGAAGACAATAACGACGGCCACAACGAGAATTGCAGCCGCAACTGGGGCGCCGAAGGTCCGACCGACGATCCCGCGATTCTCGACACGCGCAAACGCGTGGCGCGCTCGCTGATCGCCACGCTGCTGATGGCGCTCGGCACGCCGATGATGCTGGCCGGCGACGAATCGCTGCGCACGCAGAACGGCAACAACAACGCGTACTGCCAGGACAACGAAATATCGTGGCTTGACTGGGAACGCGCGGCGTCGGCGGACGGCCGCCAGATGACCGAATTCGTCGCGCGGGTGATCGCGCTGCGCAAACATCATCCCCTGCTACGCGAAACGCGTTTTCTGTTCGGCGACCGCGAAGTGTTGCCGGGTCTGTTCGATGTCGGCTGGTTCGACGAGCACGGCGATCCGCTCACGATCGAAGCATGGCAAGACCCCGAAGGGCGCGCGTTCACGCTGCGACGCGCGGGCCCAGGTTTGAATGGCGAAACCGAAGTATTGTTGATGATGCTTAACGCCAACGAGGAAACGCTGCGATTTCTGCCGCCCGCCCCCCACCTGGAATGGCACGTGCTGTTAGACACTGCCAAGCCGGATAGCGCACCGCACCGGTTGGCGGCCGGCGAAGTCGAGGTGGCCGCGCACGGCCTCGTGATGCTGGCCGCGCGACCGGTCGGCGAAGCGGACTGGCAAGCGGGCTGGAAGGCCGGCCCGCAGCATGGGCCGCGACTTCTGACGGCGCTGCCGCCCGATCCCGGTGCGCATCCGCCCAGCGACGATACGTCGCCGAGCACTTGATGGCGGCACTTGAAGCAGCGCGATGGCAAGCGCCTCGCGACACGAACAGCAGGCAATGCGGCACGGCGTTACGCGTACCGCGTTGCAAACGCGCTCCGCGCGCAACACGCCAGACGCAAGGCGTAGCTCGACAGTAGATCCGAAGGATGAAGAATTATGTCCGAATGCCCGATTGATCCCCATGCGCATCATCACGCGCATTGCCTGCCCTTCAGCGCGCAATTGCTCGGCGCCGCGGGCGCGAAGCCGCGCACGCGGTTCCGTTTCTGGGCGCCGTCGTGCAAGAGTGTGCAAGTCGCGATCGAAAACGGCCCGGCGCAGGGCGTCCACGAAATGACGCCCGCCGGCAACGGCTGGTTCGAAGCCACCGTCGACAGCGGCGCGGGCACGCTGTACCGCTTCCGACTCGACGGCGAGCAGGCGGTGCCCGATCCGGCGTCACGTTTTCAGCCGCAGGACGTGCATGGACCCAGCGAAGTCATCGATCCCCGCGCGTACCGTTGGGAACATACGAACTGGCACGGCCGGCCGTGGGAAGAAACCGTGCTGTACGAACTGCACGTGGGCGCAATGGGCGGCTACGCAGGCGTGCAAAAACGCTTGCCGGCGCTCGCCGCGCTCGGCGTCACCGCAATCGAATTGATGCCGCTGAACGATTTCCCCGGCAAACACAACTGGGGCTATGACGGCGTGCTGCCGTACGCACCCGACTCCGCATACGGCCGTCCCGAAGAACTGAAGGCGCTGATCGACGCCGCGCACGGTCACGGCCTGATGGTGTTTCTCGACGTGGTCTACAACCACTTCGGTCCGGACGGCAATTATCTGCATGCATACGCACGCTCGTTTTTCCGCGAAGGCACGCATACGCCGTGGGGCCCGGCGATCGATTTCGACCGCAGTGAAGTGAGCGACTTCTTCACGGACAACGCGGTGTACTGGATCAACGAATACCGGATCGACGGGCTGCGTTTCGACGCGGTGCATGCGATCGACAACCACGCGTGGCTGCGCGACCTGTCCGAGCATATTCGCGCGAAGGTTCAGCATGGGCGGCATGTGCATCTGGTGCTGGAAAACGAGCACAACAGCGCGAGTCTGCTGGAATCGCATTTCGACGCGCAATGGAACGACGACGCGCACAACACGCTGCACGTTCTGCTGACCGGCGAAACGGAAGGCTATTACCACGCGTACGAAGAGCAACCGATCCGGCGTCTCGCGCGCGTGCTGTCGGAAGGCTTCGCGTATCAGGGCGACCCGTCGCCGATTCACGACGGCAAACCGCGTGGCGAACCGAGCGGGCATTTGCCGCCCACGTCGTTCGTGATGTTTTTGCAGAACCACGATCAGGTCGGCAACCGAGCATTCGGCGAGCGGCTGCGCAAGCTGACCTCGGACGACGCGTTGCGCGCCGCCACCGGTCTGCTGTTGCTGTCGCCGCAAATCCCGCTGCTGTTCATGGACGAGGAATACGGCTCAACGCAGCCATTCCTGTTCTTCACCGACTACACCGGCGAACTCGCCGACGCCGTGCGCGAAGGACGGCGTCGCGAATTCGCGCGCTTTTCGTCGTTCACCGATGAGAAGAAGCGCGCGCAGATTCCCGATCCGAACGACGTGAAAACGTTCGCCGCGTCGTCGCCATCGGCATCGGCGTTGGAAGCCGCCGAGGCGGCTGCGCAAAACGATGCGGACGCGAAAGACCGTCTCGACTGGATGCACTTCTACAAGTCAGCGCTCGCGGTACGGGCCAAGCTGATCACACCGCGTCTGAAGCACAGCAAGGCGCTCGGCGCGAGTGTGCTGGGCGCGGCGAACGGCGGCGATGCGAACGCGCTGGTCGCGCGCTGGAAACTCGGCGACGGCGAGACGTTGTCGGTCGCGCTGAATCTGTCGAAGGAGAGCGTCGCGTTCGACGATGTGCCCGCCGGCAAGATCGTTTTCGAAACGCCGCCGCGCGTGCGCGAGCAGATCGACACCGGCGTGTTGCCGGCGAACACGTTCGTCGCGTGGCTAAGCGGCGATGTCAGCGACTACGCGATCGGCCACGATGCCCGCATCGCGGGCCAACAGGAGCGCAACGCGTGACTACCCGACGCCCCGGCGACACGATCGCCACGCTCGCCACCCGCGCCGGCTTCGAAGTGGAGTGGCAGGACGCGCACCATACGACCCAGCATGTGCCCGAGAAGACGCTCGCGGTGCTGCTCGAACGGATGGGCTTGCAGTGCGCTAACGCTACGCAAATCCGCCACAGCATCGCTGCTTTGGACGCCGAAACATCGGGCCGCAAAATGCTGCCGCTGATGACCGCCGAAGTCGGGCGCGGCATTGCGCTGCCGCTTGCCGCGGTGAAATCGGGCAGCCACTACCGGATCGAACTCGAAAGCGGCTCGATCATCGACGGCCGCTTTACGTCGCCCAAAGGCGAGGAGGCGTTGCTCGCGCCGATTGACGAACCCGGCTATCACACGCTCGTCATCAACGAGCAACGCGTGACGCTGGCCGTCGCGCCGTCGCGCTGCTACACCGTCGACGACGCGTGGCGCACGCTGCATCGCGACGACGCGAGCGCCGCCGCGCGAACGCCCCCGCTGTGGGGCGTCGCCGCGCAACTGTACGGCTTGCGGCGCAGCGGCGACGGCGGCATTGGCGATTACTCGGCGCTCGCGCGGATCGCCGTAGAAAGCGCGCAGCGTGGCGCACATGCGCTCGCCGTCAGTCCGACGCACGCAATGTTCAGCGCGGAGCCGCATCGCTTCAGCCCGTATTCGCCGTCCTCGCGTTTGTGGCTGAACGTCACGCATATCGATCCCGCCGCGGTGTTCGGCGCGGAAGCCGCGCGCGCCGCACTCGAATCGGTAAAAGGCGCGGACGCATGGTCGGCGCTCGAAGACCTGTCGCTGATCGACTGGCCGAACGCCGTCGCGTTGAAGCTGAAGGTGTTGCGCGCACTGTACGAGCATTTCCGCGCGCATGATCGGGCGCACGACACGCCGCGCGCGCTGGAATTTCACGGCTTCTGCGAGCGCGCCGGACGCGCGCTCGAAGATCACGCGCGTTTCGAAGCGCTGCAAGCGGCGCAACTCGCGCAGGGCGGCGACGGGCACTGGCGCAACTGGCCCGATGCGTTGCGCGATCCGCGCAGCCCGGAAGTGGAGGCTTTCGCCGAAGCGCATCGCGACGAAGTCGACTTCCATCTGTTTCTGCAATGGCTCGCCGCGAAGGGCTTGTCGCACGCGCAACATGTGGCGAACGAAGCGGGCATGGCCGTCGGCCTCATTGCCGATCTGGCCGTGGGTTGCGACAGCGCCGGCAGTCACGCCTGGTCGTATCGCGACGACATGCTGCAAGGCGTGTCGGTCGGCGCGCCGCCGGACCTGTTCAACCAGGCCGGCCAGGCGTGGGGCTTGACCACTTTCTCGCCGCGCGCGATGCGCACGCAGGGCTTCTCCGCGTTTATCGACATGCTGCGCGCCGCGTTCGCGCACGCGGGCGGCATCCGCATCGATCACATTCTCGGCTTGCGGCGTCTGTGGCTCGTGCCCGAAGGCGAGAGCGCGCGCAACGGCGCGTATCTGCGCTATCCGCTCGAAGACCTGCTGCGTCTGATCGCGCTCGAATCGTGGCGGCATCGCGCGATCGTGATCGGCGAGGATCTCGGCACCGTGCCACCGGGTTTTCGCGAGCGGCTCGACGAGCACGGCATCGCCGGGATTCGCGTGCTGTGGTTCGAAGGCGCGACCGACGGCAAGGGTTTCAAGCCACCGCGCGAGTGGGACCGCAATGCGGTGGGCACGACCACCACGCACGATCTGCCGACCGTGGCCGGCTGGTGGCGCGGCAGCGACATCACGTGGCGCAACCGGATCGGGCAGACGATGGCGCGCGCCGACGGCCGCGACCCCGAGGAAGCCGCGCAGGAGGAACGCGCGAACGACCGCGCCGCGTTGTGGCGCGCGTTCCAGCAAGCCGGCGTGGCCGCGCCGCACGTCGCCGCGCCGCCGCCCGACAGCGCGCCGGTCGACGAAGCGCTGGCCTTCGTCGCGGCGACGCCCGGACCGCTCGTCACGTTCCCGCTCGAAGATCTGCTCGCGCTGGTCGATCAGCCGAACCTGCCCGGCTCGATCGACGAACACCCGAACTGGCGCCGTCGCATGAGTGTGCCGATCGACGAGATGTTCGACGACGGCACGCTCAACGATCGCCTGCTGGCGGTCGATCGCGCGCGCCGCGCCGCCGCGTCCGTTTCTGCTACGCCTTCTTCTGCTCCCTCCACCGCTTCCCCGGACCCTGATACGCCATGACCGCCCCGCGCTCCACGCTGCGCCTCCAGTTCCATCGAGGCTTCACGTTCGACGACGCCGCGCAGCACGTCGACTACTTCGCCGCGCTCGGTATCAGCCACCTGTACGCGTCGCCGATCACGACGGCCGAGCCGGGCTCGACGCACGGCTACGATACCGTCGACTACACCCAGGTCAACGCCGAATGCGGCGGCGAGGCGGCCCTGAAACGCCTCGTCGACAAACTGCGCGCACACGACATGGGGCTGATCGTCGACATGGTGCCGAACCATATGGGCGTCGGCGGATCGAGCAACGCCTGGTGGCTCGACATTCTCGAATGGGGCCGCCATAGCGCCTATGCGAGACACTTCGACGTCGACTGGCATTCGCCCGATCCGGCTTTGCGCGGCAAGGTGCTGCTGCCCACGCTCGGCGCGCCTTACGGCGACGAACTCGCGGCGGGCCGCATCGCGCTGCATTTCGCGGCCGACAGCGGGCGCTTTTACATCGGCTACGGCCCGCACGTTTTCCCGGTATGCCCGATCGACTACGCGTCGATCCTGCAAAGCGCGGACCGCGCCGATCTCAGCGCGCTCGCCGAGCGCTTTCACGGACTGACGACGCAGCCCACCGATCAGCCGCGCGCCGCCGAAGGACGCGACGAGCTGCGCGAGTTCGTCGCGCAGAACGGCGAGTCCGCCATCGAGATCGTGCTGCAGGCGTACGCGCCTGACGATCCGGTGACGCGCGACCGTTTGCATCGGCTGATCGAGCGGCAACACTTTCGCCTCGCGTGGTGGCGCACCGCGTCCGATGAGGTGAACTGGCGGCGCTTCTTCGATATCTCGACACTGGCCGGCGTGCGCGTGGAGCGGCCCGACGTATTCGACGCCGTGCATGCGCTGGTTTTCCGGCTGTATCAGGAAGGCGTGGTGGATGGTTTGCGGATCGACCATATCGACGGTCTCGCCGAGCCGCGCGAATACTGCCAGCGCTTGCGGCAGCGGCTCACCGAGTTGCGCGATACCGCGCCGTACGTGGTGGTCGAAAAGATTCTCGGCCGGGGCGAGCCGTTGCGCGACGACTGGCCCGTCGACGGAACGACAGGCTACGACTTCATGAACGACGTGGGCGCGTTGCTGCACGATCCGGCCGGCGCCGAGCCGCTCGCGCGCACGTGGACCGAACTCACGGGCCGCAGTCCGAATTTCGCCGACGAAGCGATCGTCGCGCGACGCAAGATTCTCGCGGAGAACCTGTCGGCGGAACTGGACCGCGCGGCGCGCGCATTGCATCGCATCGCCCGCGATTCGTTGACCACGCGCGACTTCACCTTCACCACGCTGCGCCGCGTGCTGACCGAACTGGTCGTGCATTTCCCGGTGTATCGAATCTATCCGCAGAACGGTTTGCGCAGCGCCGCCGACAACCGCGATTTCGAGCAAGCGTTAGCCGGTGCGCGAGCGACGCTCTCGCGTGCGGACCATGTCGCGCTCGAGCGCGTGAACGCGTGGCTCGGCGGCAGTGCTGACGACACGCCGGCAGTGCGGCCTACCACGACGCAGCAGCAGGCGCAGAGCGGCGTGCCGCCGAGTCATGCGAATGCGTCGCGACGCACCGCGCAGACGCTGTTCTCGCAGTTGACCGCGCCGGTCGCCGCGAAGGCGATCGAAGATACCGCGTGCTATCGCTACGGCCGGTTGTTGTCGCGCAACGAAGTCGGCTCGAACCCGGCCGAATTTGCGTTGTCGGTCGAGCAGTTTCACGCGGCCAATCTTGAGCGTTCGCAACGCTTTCCGCACGCGATGCTCGCAACGGCCACGCACGATCACAAGCGCGGCGAAGACGTGCGTGCGCGGCTCGCGGTGCTGAGCGAAATACCCGACGACTGGGGCGCGACCTTGCGCGCGTGGTCCACATTGAACGCGCCGCATCGGCGCTCGCTCGACGGCAAGCCGATCAGCGACGTCGCCCAAAGTGGCAACGACGCGTGGGCGCCCGGCCCCGCCGCCGAAGCGATGCTGTATCAGACGCTGGTGGGCTGCTGGCCGCCCGGGCTGCAAGCGGACGACGAAGCGGGCGTGAAGGAGCTGGCCGAGCGCGTCGCGCAATGGCAATTGAAGGCGCTGCGCGAAGCGAAGCTGCAAACCAACTGGCTCGCTCCCGACGAAGCGTACGAAGCCGGCTGCCGCGATTTTCTGTTCGACATTCTCGCGACGCAGCGACGCGACGGCTTCCTGAAGGAACTGTCCGCGTTCGTCGCGCGAATCGGCCGAGCGGGCGCGCTCAACAGTTTGCAGCAGACGGTGTTGCGGCTGGCATCGCCTGGGATTCCCGATCTCTATCAAGGCACCGAGTTGTGGGACTTCAGCCTCGTCGATCCGGACAATCGGCGCCCCGTCGATTTCGCCAAACGAGAGGCATGGCTCGCACAAACGCCGCCGTCGGAATTTCTGCCGGAGTGGCGCGATGGTCGCGTGAAGCTAGCGGTTATACAACGGGTGCTCGCGTTGCGCGCGCATCTGCCGGAGTTGCTGAGTCAGAGCACGTATCTGCCGCTCGCGGTGCGCGGCGCGCAGGCGTCGAGCGTGATTGCGTTTGCGCGGCGGCATGGCAACGCGTGGGCGGTGGTGGTGGCGAGCCGGCTCGCGGCCGCGCTGCTCGGCGATGACGGCGATCTGCCGATGGTCGATCCGGCACGATGGGAAGATACAGCGGTCGAGGTGCCGTCCGATCTTTCCGCGCGAGCGTTGTTCGACTGGCTGAGTCCGGCCGCGCCGAAGGTCGATGAAAACGGCCTGCTGTATCTGCGCGATGCGTTGGCGGCGATGCCGATTGCGGTGCTGGTCGAGGATGGGGTGCCGCGCAGTTGATACCGTGTTTGTGTGCGAAGTGCGAGCGGTTGAAGCGTCTGTTGCTTCAACCGCCTTCGTCGTCGAAGCTCTTTGGATAGACACGCACGAGCACGATGCGCGGCCCCTTCATCTTCTTGACCACCACATCGAAGCGGTCGAACTCCACACGCTGCCCTTCGCTGGGCAGATCGTTCAGCGCCTGGATCACGAGGCCGCCGACCGACTCGGCCTGGCCCTCGTCGATGTCGATCCCCAGCGCGCGCTCCAGCGACACCACCGGCAAGCTGCCCTTGCCCATCAACGTGCCGTCGTCCATGCGGGTCCAATCGGCGTCGCCCTGACGGAATTCGTCGTGAATCTGCCCGACCAGCGCGCCCAGCAGATTGTCGAGCGTGAGGAAACCGATCGGCTTCGAGTTCTTGTGACCGACCAGCGCAAGATGCGGCGCGCCCTTGCGGAAGCGCCGAAACAGTTCGAGCGCCGGCATATCCGGCTTCACGTATTGCACGGGCCGCATGTAGTGGGAGAGATCCTCGAGCGTGCTGCCCGCCTGGCGCGCGAGCAGCAGGTCCTTCAAATGGATCATGCCGACCACGCGCTCGCCCGATGCATCTTCGAACAGCGGATAACGGCTGAAACGATGCCGCGCCACCACCTGCATGTTTTCGCGAATCGGCAGATCGCGCCGCAAGCCGACCATTTCGTAGGCCGGGCGCATCAGGTCCGATACGGTCATGCGCGAGAAGTCCAGCGAATGCGCGATGGTGTTCCACTCGTCCTGGCTATACGCGCCGTCCGGCGAACCCAATTCAGTCGCAACGTTGGCGCGGCGCCCGCGCAGGATGAGCTTGAGTTCGTCGGTGGAGTAATGCGAGTCGTGCCCGTGATCGGCGTCGAGCCCCGTGAGCTTCAGCACCGCGTTGGCGCTCGAATTAAGCACCCAGATCGCCGGATACATCGCCCAGTAAAAGCCGTACAGCGGCATGGCGGCCCATAGCGACACCTTCTCCGCCTCGCGAATCGCCAGCGACTTCGGCGCGAGTTCGCCCACCACGATATGCAGGAACGAAATGCACGAGAACGCGAAGAACAGCGAAATGCCGTGAACCATCCGCTCCGATTCCACGCCGAGCAGGGTCAGCAGCGGCGAGAGCAGTTCCGCGAACGCGGGCTCGCCGATCCAGCCGAGCCCGAGCGATGCGAGCGTAATGCCGAGCTGACACGCGGACAGGTAGGCGTCGAGCCGCCCATGCACCTTGGCCAGCAGACGTCCGCGCAGGCCATGCCGGGTCGCGAGGCTTTGCACGCGCGTTTGCCGCAGTTTGACCAGACCGAATTCAGCGGCGACAAAAAAACCGTTGAGGGCAACGAGAAACAACGCACCGATAAGGGCGACGACCTGGATCAAAGCTAGGGGCTCCGGCAACAAAAGTTGTCAGTATAGAGGGTGAAAGCTCGGTGAAAAGTTAATCAAGCGCAAGAAGCGGGACGATGCGCTTACCTCGGCGCCGTCGCGCTCAATGGTATGCGGAGTGCGAGCGTGGCGGTTTCGCCGGCGTCCGCGCTTGCATCGCTTTGCTCGAAACTGCCGCCGTGCGCTTCGGCGACGCGCTTGCAAAGCGCGAACACCCAGGCAATCCGCTTCGCTTCACGCGGCTCGCCGGCCTGCTTGCGAGCGAATGCTTCCAGCACATGCGGCAACGCGGGATCGTTCAACGCGGCTTCGTTCGTCGCGTAGCTGACGGTGGCGTGCCACATGCCCGACTCCGCGCGCGTGGCCAGCGTGAGCGCGGCGCCTTCCGCGCTCGCTTCGACGGCGAACGTGAGCATCACCCACAACGCGGCGGCGAGGCGTTCGCGGTCGCCGTTGAGCTGGTCGGTCGAGAGTTGCGAGTCGAGCGTGATCTCCACGCCGCGCGTGCGCGCGAGGTTCGTGCGGACTTCGTCGACGGTTTCGTCGAGCAGCGGGTGCAGCGGGAATGGCGCATAGGAAAGCGCCAGCGATTTGGTTTCGGCGCGCGTCGCGTCGACGATCGTTTCGAGCAGCTTCACCTGCTGATCCACGCCGCTGCGGATACCGGCGACGGCGCGCTGCGCGTTGGGATCGTTCGCGTCGAGCTTGCGCTCCAGCACGTACGCCCAGCTATGAATGGCATTCAACGGACCACGTAGATCGTGCGACACCAGCGACAGCACGTGATCGCGCATGAAGAGCGCGGTTTCGGCGCGCAGACGCGCAGTGCGTTCGGATACGGCGAACCCGGAAGGAACCGGGGATGTGCCGGCAGTCCCGGTTGAAGACGTTGTCACGATCGAGCCCTCTAGGCAATGCTGGGTGATTGAAAAAAGCCCCATTATAGGCAAGCTGCCCGGCGCGACCAGCCTGGCCGGACGGCCAACTGCGACGCAATCCGCGTGCCACGCGGCAATCCTGCGCGATGCGGCTTCAACACGCCTACAATGTCGGTTTTTACGATTTGACCAAGGAGCGACACATGTCGACTGTGACTACCGAATCCGGCCTGAAGTACGAAGACATCGTTGAAGGCACCGGCGCCGAAGCGGTGGCTGGCAAGACCGTCAGCGTGCATTACACCGGCTGGCTGACCGACGGCCAGAAGTTCGACTCGAGCAAGGACCGCAACGACCCGTTCGCATTCGTGCTGGGCGGCGGCATGGTCATCAAGGGTTGGGACGAAGGCGTGCAAGGCATGAAAGTCGGCGGCACGCGCAAGCTGACCATCCCGCCGCAACTCGGCTACGGCGTGCGCGGCGCAGGCGGCGTGATTCCGCCGAATGCGACGCTCGTGTTCGAAGTCGAACTGCTCGGCGTTTAAGCGGCTCGCTGTTTTTTGTTATTGCGCGTCAGCATCATCGACCGGTTATCGCCATGAGTCACGCCGCCGTCACCGCTCCCAGCGTTTCGTTGCGCCGCTACGGTGCGATCGAGGCGTCGGACGTGCACGACTTTCATCAGGTCGTGCTCGGGCTCGACGGCGCGATGGTGATGGCGGTCGACGGTGTCGCGCAACAGATCGACGCCGGCTCCGCGTGGTTGATCCCGGCCGGTGCGCGGCACGACTACGCGGGCGTCGGCGAAAACCGGCAGTTGGTGCTGGATTTGCCGGCCAGCTCGCTCGCCGTGCCGGAGCGGTTGTTCGACCGCGCGCGGGCCGTGACGGTCGACGCATCGCTCACGCAGCTCGTGCATCGGATCGCGGCGCACGCGACCGGTGGCGCGCAGGGCGACGATCTGGACAGCCGGCGTTTCCATTGGGATGCGGCCGCGCGCCTCGGCGCGGCGTTGGTGGCCGATACCGGCACGACGGCCGGTGCGCAGGCTATCAGCGCGGGACTCGACTTTGCGCGAATCGATCGCTGGCTGCGCGCGCATCTGTCGGAGCCGTTGCGGATCGCCGATCTCGCCGCGCATTGCGGTTTCGGCATGCGGCGTTTTCACCAGCTTTTTATCGATGCGTTCGGCGAAACGCCACATCGCTATTTACAGCGGCTACGGCTCGATACATCGATCACGTTGCTCGCGGACCCGCGTCTTTCGTTGACCGACATCGCGCTGGACATCGGCTTCGGCGATCAGAGCGCGTACACACACGCCTTCACGCGACGCTTCGGGCTGGCGCCCGGGCAATGGCGCGCACTGCGCCACTGAGTTTTATTGCGGGTTTCGTTGCGGGATTCGTTGCGCGAGCCGCCATGCGAGGACGGCCCGCTTGTACAACTTGCACTACTGGAGCGCCGCTGAAGCCGGCACCCTTGCCCGCTTCAATGGCAGTCGATCAGTCAGGCGCGGCTCAACCGGCCAGACCCCGCTCCAGATCGCCGCGAATATCGCCGGCGTTTTCCAGACCCACGGCAAGACGGATCAAGCCTTCGCTGATGCCCGCCGCCGCGCGCGCTTCCGGCGTCACGCGACCGTGCGTGGTGGTCGCCGGATGCGTGATGGTCGTACGCGTATCGCCGAGGTTGCCGGTGATCGAGCAGATCTTCGTGTTGTCGATCACGCGCCACGCGTTCTCACGCATCTGCTCCGGCGTGTCGCCCTTCAGTTCGAACGACAGGATCGCGCCGCCCGACTTCTGCTGACGCATCGCCAGCGCATGCTGCGGGTGCGATTCGAGTCCCGGATAGAACACGCGATTCACGGCCGCATGCGTCTCCAGCCAGCGCGCAATTTCGAGCGCGTTCGCCGACTGCTTTTCAACCCGCAGCGACAGCGTTTCCATCCCCTTGAGCAGCACCCATGCGTTGAACGCGGAGAGCGTCGGCCCCGCGCTGCGCACGAACGGAAACACCTTCTCCATGATGAATTTCTTCGAGCCGACCAGCGCGCCACCGAGCACGCGACCCTGGCCATCGAGGAACTTGGTGGCCGAGTGCATCACGACGTCCGCGCCGAGCTTCAGCGGCTGCTGCAGGGCCGGGCTGCAGAAGCAGTTGTCGACCACGAACAGCGCGTCCGCCGCCTTCGCGATCTTGCTGATCGCTGCGATATCGGCGACTTCGGTCAGCGGATTCGACGGCGTTTCGAGGAAGAACATCTTCGTCTCGGGGCGCACGGCATTCTTCCAGGCGTCGAGATCGGTCGGATCGACGAAGGTGGTCGCAATGCCGAACTTGCTGAAGATCTGCGAGAACATGCCGAGCGTCGAGCCGAACAGCGCCTGCGAACTCACGAGGTGGTCGCCGGCCTGCAGCGCGGACATCACCACGGACATGATCGCGGCCATGCCCGACGCCGTCGCCATGCACGCTTCTCCGCCTTCAAGTGCGGCGAGGCGGTCCTGGAACATCGACACGGTCGGGTTCGTGAAACGCGAGTAGGTGTAGTTGTCCTCGGAATTCTTGAAGCGCTCGGCGGCGTCCGCGGCACTCGCGAACACGAAGCTCGAGGTCAGGAAGATGGCTTCCGAATGCTCGTTGAAGTCGCTGCGCACCGTGCCCGAGCGGACTGCCAGCGTATCGAAGTTCAGGGAGTCGTCCATGTTGGTTCTGGTTTCCAATGTTCGATGGCTGCGTTCGGCGCGGCTCGTTGTGAAACCAGGCGCGACGCCAAACGACAGCAACAAAAAAGCCCGCTTTTGCGTCGGCATAAGCGGGCTTCATGTGCGGGGAAAGCTGGAGCGGAGGTGGATGAATGCGGCGTTTCCACCATTCGCTTTAGCTGTTTCGGGTTGCCCCGCGTCCGCAAGCTGAGATCAAATCGACGCAAGTCGACATGCTAACACGCGTGTAGCGCGGCGTGCAGCACGCCACGCTCAACCTACCGACAGTTGCAGATGCAATTGCGAGCGCGCCGGGGTGCCGCCGTCGATCGCTTCGCTCGCGGCGTCGCGATCCGATTGCGACGACGGTGCGAGACGAGCCGTTTCGATACGGTCGAGGTACTCGGTGGTGACGTCGCCGGTCACGTAGTTGCCGTCGAAGCACGAGGCCTCGAACTCATGCAGCGCCGGGTTGATGTCGCGCACCGCCTGCTTCAGCGCATCGACGTCCTGATACACGAGGTGGTCCGCGCCGATCATGCGCGCGACTTCGTCGTCCGTGCGGCCGTGAGCGACGAGTTCACCGCGCGTCGGCATGTCGATGCCGTACACGTTCGGGAATTTCACCGGCGGCGCCGCCGACGCGAAGATCACCTTATTGGCGCCCGCATCGCGCGCCATCTGCACGATTTCGTGCGAGGTGGTGCCGCGCACGATCGAGTCGTCGACGATCAGCACATTCTTGCCCTTGAACTCGATGCCCATCGCGTTCAGCTTCTGGCGCACCGACTTCTTGCGCACCGCCTGGCCCGGCATGATGAAGGTACGGCCCACATAGCGGTTCTTGAAGAAGCCTTCGCGATACTCGACGCCCAGCTTCTTCGCGACCTGCATCGCGGCCGGACGCGACGAATCGGGAATCGGCATCACGACGTCGATCGCGACATCGGGCAGTTCGCGCTTGATCTTCTCGGCGAGGTAATCGCCCATGCGCAGACGCACGTTGTAGACCGGCACGCCGTCGAGCACCGAGTCCGGACGCGCGAGGTACACGAGTTCGAAAATGCAGGGGTTCAGGCTCGGGGCCGTCGCACATTGCTGCGAATGCAGCTTGCCGTCGATGTCGATGAAAATCGCCTCGCCCGGCGCCACGTCGCGCACGAACTCGAAGCCGATGCCTTCGATCGCCACCGATTCCGACGCCAGCATCCATTCGACGCCTTCAGCCGTTTCCAGCTTGCCGAGGCACAGCGGACGGATGCCGAACGGGTCGCGGAAACCGAGCAGCCCGTAGCCGGCGATCAGCGACACGATCGCGTACGAACCCCGCACCCGGCGATGCACGCCTGACACGGCGTTGAACAGCGCGGCCGGATCGAGTTGCAGACCGGAGCTGGCCAGCTGCAGTTCGTGCGCCAGCACGTTGAGCATGACTTCCGTGTCGGAATTGGTGTTGATGTGGCGGCGATCGATGCGGAACATCTCATCTTTCAGTTGCTGCCAGTTGGTCAGGTTGCCGTTGTGGGCGAGGATGATGCCGAACGGCGCGTTCACGTAGAACGGCTGGGCTTCTTCTTCGCTCGACGCCGAACCCGCGGTCGGGTAACGGACCTGGCCGATACCGGTCGTGCCGGGCAGGCTGCGCATGTTGCGCGTGCGGAACACGTCGCGCACCATGCCGTTGGCCTTGTGCATGTGGAAGTTGCTGCCGTTCGCTGTCGCGATACCGGCGGCGTCCTGACCGCGATGCTGCAGCAGCAGCAGGCTGTCATAGATCAGCTGATTGACCGGAGAGTGGGAAACTACGCCTACGATGCCGCACATGGCATGTCCTTCAAAGGTACGAAATTCGTCGTGGCGGCCGGTGCCTGCGATAGCGTCCCCTAGGGGAGTTCCTTCGGGGCGTACGCGCCGTTGGGCGACGGTGCGCGCTGTTACGCAAAGGCAGCCGGCTACGCCGGAGTCCTGCTGTGTTCCTTTAACGCTCGCCTGATCGTCACACGCGGACGTAAGCGGCAAGTGTCTCTGGAAG
Organism: Paraburkholderia ginsengisoli NBRC 100965; assembly: GCF_000739735.1. Lineage (GTDB taxonomy): Bacteria > Pseudomonadota > Gammaproteobacteria > Burkholderiales > Burkholderiaceae > Paraburkholderia > Paraburkholderia ginsengisoli. Next base: position 124,253 of record NZ_BBJF01000022.1, read on the forward strand.
CAGCGGTTTCATTACGTGCACGCCCTCGACCGCGTAGGGCCGTAGCAGAGCGTTGCGCCAGAATTCCTGTTCGGGCAGTTCGGTCAAGCCTGCGAGGGCGACCAGAATCAGCACCAGAATGACCCCGCGTACGAGGCCGAACATCAAACCGAGTGAGCGGTCTACGCCGCCGAGGCCCGTGGCCTGCACGAGGCGGCTCAGCAGCGCGCTCACCACGCTCGCCACCAGCACCACGCCGATCACCACCAGCGAAAACGCCAGCAGCCACTGGGTCAATGCGCCGCCGGGCCAGTGAGACGGGATATACGGCACGACGTATCCGACGAATTCGCAGGCAATGAAGAACGCCGCGATCCAGCCGATCAGTCCGAATATCTCCGACAAAAAACCGCGCCACGTACCGCGCAACGCCGACAAACCGATCACCGCCATTACAGCGTAGTCGAAGGCAGTGAACATCGCTCGCTTACTGTGCTGCGCCGTTGTTCGCGCCCGACGTCAGGCCGGCCTCGCGAACCTTCGCGATCGCGGCGCTTGCAGCCGCCCGGTCGGCGAATGGGCCGGCGCGCAACAGCGTGAGCGTCGTCCCGTCTGCCTGCTTGCGATGTTCGGTATATGCGGGCACGCCCGCCGCTTTCAACTTGGACGCCCAACTGCGCGCGTTGGCGTCGTTCGCGAACGCGCCGAGTTGAACCGCGAAACGGCTGCCCGGCGGCGATGCCGGCGTGCCGGAATTCGCGTCGGCGCTGGCGGCAGCGTTGTTGATCTCGTCGTCGCTCGGCGCCGCGGCGCGCGGGGCCGGCGTGCGGGCAGCCGGTTTGGTCGACGCTGCGGGCGCGGCCGGGCCGGTGTTCGCAGCGACGGCCGGCGCGGGTGCCGTCGTCTGTGGCTTCGCCGCGGGCGTTGCGTTTGCGTTCGTCGTTGAGTTAGCGGGTGCGTTCGCGCCCGGCTTCGCGGTGGCGGACTGCTCCGGCTTCACGGTTGCGGCCGGCGCGAGGCTGGATGCGGCAAGCGCGGAATCGGGCGTCGGATTGTCAGGTGCTACACCGGCCTGCGTGTCTTCAGCGCTCTTTTCGGTGCTCTTGCGGGCAACGCGCGGCGCGGGACGGCTTGGAATGTCGATGGAGATGTCGTCGGTGACGGGCTTCGGATGCGAGTCCAACACCATCGGCAGGACGATGACCGCCGCCACGACAAGCGCGATGGCACCAACCAGGCGGCGCCGCGCGCGCTGCTTTTCCGGCAACGTGGGGTCGAGCAGCATCGCGTCGGCATCGACGGTGCGCTCCGTGCGGCGGGTTCGCCGCTCCACGCGCTCGCCACGGGCAGCCCGGGTGGAACTGGTGTTTGCGCCGCGCCGGGTGGGCGCGTCGTCTTTCTTGCCGAACGAGAAAATTCCCATGAATCGCTTGGTTCGAGCCTGGCGCCCGTTCAGTGTTGCTGCGATTTACGGTAGGCCATAACGCCCGCTACCGTGTAGAAGCTGCCGAAAACCACGATTCTATCATTCTCTGACGCTCGTTTTAGCGCGTCTTGGAAAGCCTCGGCGGGTGTCGCATAGCGTGTCACGCTGCTATCGGCACCGTCGCCCACGCCCTGCTCGCGCAATGCCGCTTCGAGCTGTTCCGCCGATGCCGCCCGCGGAGTCGGCAAATCGGTCACGCACCAATGGTCGATCTCGCCTTTCAGGTGACTCAGAACGCCAGCGATGTCCTTGTCGCGCATCGCGCCGAACACCGCGTAGGTGTACGGGAAGAAGCCCATGTTGCCAAGGTTTTGCGTCAGCACGGCGGCCGCATGCGGATTGTGACCGACGTCCAGCACGATGGCGGGCTTGCCGGGCAACACCTGGAAACGCCCCGGCAGTTCCACGTTGGCCAGACCGAGGCGGATATCCTGCGCCGACACCGGCAAACGGTCGCGCAGCGCTTCGAGAGCGGCCAGCGCCGCGGACGTGTTGATCAACTGATTCGCGCCGCGCAATGCCGGATAGGCGAGGGCCGAGCGCCGCATGCCCGGGCCCACGTAGCTCCATTGCTGACGCTCGCTGCCCGCCTGACCTTCGTAGCGGAAATCGCGGCCGAAGAGCCACAGTTCGGCGCCGATCTTCTCTGCGTGATCGATCAGCGATTGCGGCGCCACCGGGTCGGCGCAAATCGCCGGCTTGCCCGGGCGGAAAATGCCGGCCTTTTCGAGAGCGATTTTCTCGCGCGTGTCGCCGAGATAATCCGTGTGATCGATATCGATGCTCGTGATGACCGCGCAGTCCGTATCGAGGATGTTCACGGCGTCGAGGCGGCCTCCCAGGCCGACTTCGAAAATCACCGCGTCCAGGCCGCGCGAGGCGAACAGGCTCATGATCGCCAGGGTCGTGAATTCGAAATATGTCAACGAGACCGGTTCGGCGAGGCTTAGGCGCGCGGCTTCGACGGCTTCGAAGTGCGGCAGCAGATCCGCGTCGCTTGCCATTTCGCCGTTGACCCGCGCGCGCTCGTTGAACGCCAACAGGTGCGGCGACGTGTGGCAGCCGACCGTGAAGCCGGCGCGCAACAAAATGGATTCGAGGATCGCGCAGGTCGAGCCTTTCCCATTCGTACCGCCCACCGTGATGACCGGACAGGCAAACGACAACTTCATCGCGTCGCGTACCTGAGAGATGCGGCCCAAACCCATGTCGATGCCGACCGGATGCGCGGATTCAAGGTGCGTGAGCCACGCGTCGAGGGTGGGGAATGTGGTCATCGAGTGAATCGGTTAAGCAGTGGTGCGGATGGCTGCGGCTGCCAGAGCGTAGCGCGGCGGCCGATTTATGCGCAGAAAGCCGCTTGGAGACGGTCCTGCGCAAGCGTCGCCGCGTTGCGAGACCGTGATTATCCCGGAAATGACAGCGCGCCGCTTGATCACTCACGCGGCGCGCTATTTTTTGACTTTGACCGCCTTGCAACTGCAGCCGCGCGTTCGACATCGGTTCGACTCGACACGCCGGGGCGGCAGTCAACCGCCCTATTGGGTTGCAGTCCCAGACTTACGCGACGGCATCCGCCGGCTGATGGCTCAACAGCGCCAACAATTGCGCGATCTCTTCACGCAACTTGCGACGGTCGACGATCATGTCGACCGCGCCCTTCGTCAGCAGGAACTCGGCGCGCTGGAAGCCTTCCGGCAGCTTTTCGCGCACAGTCTGTTCGATCACGCGCGGACCGGCGAAACCGATCAGCGCCTTTGGCTCGGCGATTACGACGTCGCCGAGAAACGCGAAACTCGCGGACACACCGCCCATGGTCGGGTCGGTCAGCACGGAGATGAACGGCAGCTTGGCTTCGGCGAGCTTGGTCAGCATTGCGGTGGTCTTTGCCATCTGCATCAGCGACAGCAGGCTTTCCTGCATCCGCGCGCCGCCCGAAGCGGTAAAGCAGATGAACGGCACTTTCTGTTCGAGCGCGTTCTGCGCGCCGCGCGCAAAGCGCTCGCCGACCACCGAACCCATCGAGCCACCCATGAACGAGAACTCGAAGCAGGCGACGACCACCGGCAGCGTATGAATCGCGCCGCCCATCACGACCATGGCGTCGGTTTCGTCAGTGTCGTCCATCGCCTCTTTCAGGCGATCCGGGTACTTGCGGCTGTCCTTGAACTTCAGCGCGTCGACCGGGACGATTTCCTGGCCGATTTCGTAGCGGCCTTCCGGATCGAGCAGGCCGTCTAGCCGCTCACGCGCGCCGATGCGCATGTGATGGTCGCACTTCGGGCAAACATGCAGATTGGCCTCGACGTCGTTGCGATACAGCACGGCTTCGCACGACGGGCACTTGATCCACAGACCTTCCGGAATCCCCTTGCGGTTCTTCGGGTCGGTTTGCTTGATTTTCGGCGGCAGCAGCTTATCGAGCCAGCTCATATTGAATCCTTCTGGGTCAGCGGTCGCGCAAACGGCGGGACGAACCCGCCGTTCACACTACAGCGACAAAAATAACTGTTATCGGGCAGTCGCGACGCTATCGAGCGCCTCGCGCACTTCGGCAATGAACCGCGTGAGCGTTTCGGCAGCGGTGTCGGGTGCTGTCTGTTCGAGCAATTGAACGATACGGCTGCCGATCACGACGGCATCGGACACCTCGGCTACCGAACGCGCGGTTTGCGCGTCGCGGATACCGAAACCGACGCCCACCGGCAGGGGCACGCGCGACTTGATGGCCGGGATTTTACTCGCGATGCTGGAAACGTCCAGATTTGCCGCTCCGGTCACCCCTTTCAACGACACATAGTAGACGTAGCCGCTGGCAATCTTTCCGACTTCCGCGATGCGTTCTTCGGTAGACGTGGGCGCCAGCAGAAAAATCGGATCGATACCGGCCGATCGCATCTGTTCAGCGAAGTTCGCGCACTCTTCAGGCGGGTAGTCGACAACCAGCACGCCGTCCACGCCTGCTTCCTTTGCGGCCGCCGCGAAGGCTTCAGTGCCCATGCGCTCGATCGGATTGGCATAGCCCATCAGCACCACGGGCGTCTTGTCGTTCGTTTCGCGGAAGCGCTTGACGTCCGCGAGAACATGACGCAGCGATACGCCCTGCGCGAGCGCACGTTCAGAGGACTGCTGGATCACCGGACCATCGGCCATCGGGTCGGAAAACGGCACACCGAGTTCGATCACATCGGCGCCGCCAGCAGCGAGCGCGTGCATGAATTCAACGGTGCGCTTCGGGTCCGGGTCGCCAGCCGTCATGAACGGAATCAGGCCTTTCTTACCTTGGGCGGACAGCGCGGCAAACGTGTTCTTGATACGGGACATGGAATATTCTCGAATTTTTTGGCTACTGCGCGCATCGCACGTCGTTCATTGCACTTCGGTCTGCCGCTGCGCCTTGGCTTTGGCTTTAGGCCGACGAGGTATGGGCGGCGAAGCGGCGGCGCTAACGCGCTCACGCGCTATCGCGCAGTAACTTTCATTGATCTCATAGCCGACGAATTCGCGCTGCTGACGGGCGCAAGCGACTGCGGTGGTGCCGCTGCCCATAAACGGGTCGAGCACTCGGCCGCCCTTGGGACAACTGGCCAGCACCATGCGCTCAACGATTTCCAGCGGTTTCTGGGTCGGATGCGCGACGCGTTCGGCGTGTTGCCGATGCAGCCGCGAAACCGACCAGACATCCTTTGGATTATAGCCAAGCTCCAACCACTTGCTGCCCTCGAACAACTTACGCGAACGCGCCTTCTTCGTGACTGCATCGTACGGGATGCGGACGGGATCGAGATCGAAAAAATAATCCTTCGATACCGCGAAAAAGCCGATGTTGTCGTGCACCGAGGTAAAGCGGCGCACGGTTCCGCCCATGCTCGGTACACGCCGGTCCCAGATGATTTCGTTGATCATCGTGAGCTTTGTCTTCAGGAAGCTGAAGATTTCCGGCGAGTACTGCCAGGTACAGAATATGTAGAGCGAACCCGACGGCTTGAGTTTAGGAATGGCGAGTTCGAGCCAGCCACGCGTCCAGGCGAGAAATTCCTCGCCTGTACGCATGTCGGAGTCATTGCCATAATCCTTGCCCAGCCCGTAAGGCGGATCGCAGACGATCAGGTCGATCGACGCGTCAGGAATATTCGCCACATCGGTCAGAAAATCGCGATTCAACAGCTGGATACCGGCCGGGACCTGCGCCAGCAACGGTGCTGGTCCCGCAGCCGCCGCTACCTCGGCGGCCGGCTGCGTCGTTTCAATCGCCCGGTGCGGCTCGTCGAACTCGTCGCGCATCGTCGCGGCGCTCAGAACTGAATGCCCGATCGCTCGGCGACCGTATGCATGTCCTTGTCGCCGCGGCCCGACAAATTGACCAGTAGGACCTTATCCTTCGGGAGTGTCGGCGCGAGCTTCGCGGCGTAGGCCAGCGCGTGGCTGGATTCCAGAGCCGGGATGATGCCTTCGATGCGGCAGCAGTCGTGGAACGCCTTGAGCGCTTCTTCGTCGGTGATCCCGACATATTGCGCACGATTACTGTCTTTTAGCCACGCGTGCTCGGGACCGACGCCCGGATAGTCGAGACCCGCCGACACCGAATGCGTCTCGATGATCTGGCCATTGTCGTCCTGGAGCAGATACGTGCGATTACCGTGCAGAACACCCGGGCTGCCGCCGATCAACGACGCTGCGTGACGACCGGTTTCAAGACCGTCGCCGGCGGCTTCGACGCCAATCAACTGCACTGAACTGTCGTCGATATACGGATAAAAGATGCCCATCGCGTTCGAACCGCCGCCAACACACGCGATGACGGCGTCCGGCTGGCGACCGACTAGCTCGGGCATCTGCACCTTGCATTCATCGCCGATCACGCGCTGGAAGTCGCGCACCATCATCGGATAGGGATGCGGCCCAGCCACAGTGCCGATGATATAGAACGTATTTTCGACATTGGTCACCCAATCCCGCATCGCTTCGTTCAGCGCGTCCTTGAGCGTGCGCGAACCCGACTCCACCGGCACGACGGTCGCGCCGAGCAGCTTCATGCGATACACGTTGGCGGCTTGACGGCGCACGTCCTCCGCACCCATGTAGACCACGCACTCCATACCGAAGCGCGCTGCGATCGTTGCGGTCGCGACGCCGTGCTGCCCGGCGCCGGTTTCCGCGATCACACGCGGCTTGCCCATGCGCTTGGCCAGCAGCGCCTGACCGATCACGTTGTTGATCTTGTGCGCGCCGGTGTGATTCAGATCCTCGCGCTTAAGAAAAACCTGCGCGCCGCCGAGCAGTTCGCTCCAGCGTTGAGCGTGATAAATCGGCGACGGACGACCGACGAAATACTTCAACTCGCGCTCATATTCGGCGACGAAGTCGGGATCTTTCTGGAATTTCTCATACGCTTCACGCAGCTCGTCGAGTGCGTGCACCAGCGTTTCGGCGACGAACACACCGCCAAATTGGCCGAAATGGCCTCTTTCGTCAGGCAAGTTATACATTGTGATCACTCTTCTCAGTGTGGCGCGCGGCTTTCCGTTGAGAAAACCGCCCGCCTGAATCATTCGGCGTCCGCCGCGCGCACCGCGCGTACGAATGCCGCCATCCGGGCGTGATCTTTCACGCCCTTGGCGCCCGCAACTTCGATGCCGCTCGAGACATCGACCGCGTAGGGGCGCACGCGATGGATCGCATCACTGACGTTTTGCGCGCTCAACCCACCACTCAAAACGGCCCGACGCGCGAGCTCTGCTGGAATAAGTGACCAATCGAAAACCTTCCCGCCGCCGCCATAGCCTTCGACATGGGTGTCGAACAGAAGACCACTGGCCGCTGAATAGTTGAGAGCCGATTTTACCAAATCGGCCGGCTGAGTATCCGCCGCAACGCGCAATGCACGCAACCAAGGCAAACCCGCAACGCCGGCGAGCGTTTCGCACTGCTCCGCGGTCTCGTCGCCGTGAAATTGCAACAGCGTAAGTCCGACATTGCTCACCACTTCGCGGATCCAATCCGGCGTCGCATTGACGAACAGGCCAACCACCGACACAAACGGCGGCACGTCGTGCACGAGCTCGACGGCCTGGGCGACGCTGACCGAGCGCGGGCTCGGCGGATAGAACACGAGGCCGATTGCGTCGGCGCCGAGGTCGATCGCGTGCGCGACATCCTCGGCCTTCGACAGCCCGCAGAGCTTGATGCGCGTGCGATGCGGCACGTGTTGCTGTTGCGCGGCGGCGCCGGCATCGGTGCCGGCCGGATTCGGCGAATTTTCGCTAGCTGTCATGTTTGCGGTTGCTCGGTCCATACGGTACTCCACGGCACGCTGCCTGTTTGCGGCGCGGGCACGGCGAATTGCTCAGGATAGCCCACTTGCGCGAGATACAAGCCGTCCGGCATGAAGGTCGGCGCGGCGCAGTCGCGGCTGCGGCTCGCGAGCACGTCCATCATCCATTCGGCCGGCCGACGGCCGCGGCCGATCTCGATCAGGCAGCCCATCAGGTTACGCACCATGTGGTGCAGAAACGCATTCGCCCGAAAGCGGAAATGGATGAAGTTGCCCTGCTGTAGAACGTCGATCTGATACAGATGCTTGATGGGCGTTTTCGATTGGCATTGCGACGAGCGGAACGATGAAAAATCGTGCTCGCCGATCAGATGAGCGGCGCCAGTCCGCATCGCGTCGACGTCGAGCGGCGTATGCACCCAGCCGGCTCGCGTCGCCAGCATCGGCGAGCGCACCGGATTGACGTAAAGGACGTAGTAATAGGTCCGCTCGAACGCTGAAAACCGCGCGTGAAACTCGTCCGGCATCTGCTTGGCCCACTGCACGCCGATTGTCTTCGGCAGAAACGAGTTGGGGCCGCGCACCCACGAGACGTCCGCGCGGTCGAGTTCGGTGTCGAAATGCACGACTTGCCCGAGGCCGTGCACACCTGCATCCGTGCGGCCCGCCACGACGGTGTGCACCGGCGTTTGCGCGAATTCGCGCAGTGCCCGTTCGAGTTCGTTCTGCACGGTATTGCCGTGCGGCTGCGACTGCCAACCGCCGAACGCCGCGCCGTCGTACTGGACGCCCAATGCAATTCGCGTCACGACAACGGCGCCAGCGTCGAGAGCAACGCGCGAGCCTCGGTGCGAGTTGCCGGATCGTTCGCCTCGATCACTTCGTTGATGAGCGAGCGTGCGCCGGCCAGGTCGCCGAGTTCGATGTATTCGGACGCGAGGTCGAGCTTGTTGCGCGCGATGCGGACGAGATCGACCTGCGTAAACGCCGGCAACGGCTGAGCCGCGCTCGGCGGCAATTCGAGGTCGAAGTTGAGCTTCAGTGCGCCGAAACCGGCCGCGCCGAGGCCCGCGACAGCCGCGTGACCGGCGGTGCCGGCGGTGATTTCATCGGCGATATGCGGGGCGTCGTCCGGCTCGTGCGGCGCGAAGGCTTGCTGCAAGGTCGTTTCAGGCGAGGCGACCGGCTGCGTGACCAGCGAGACGGGGCTCTGCACGCCGTCGGCGGAAGCTTCGATGCGCGGCGGCAGCGGCATGTCGAGACTGCTGAACGCATCGACGGCGTCGCGCGGGAACTCGGTCGGCGCGGCGGGCGAGAGTTCGGCGGGCGTCGACGTATCGAGGTAGGGCTGGCCGAACGGCGAAGTCGCGCGCGGCTCGATGTGCTGTTGTTGCGTGAAATCGATCACAGGTGAAGGGACGTTCAGATGATTCTGCGGCTCGGTGGCCGGTTCTTGCGGGTCTTGCGGGTCTTGCTGTGTGGCCGGTGCGGTCGCGGGGTCGTCGTTCAGTGGCAAATGGTGAACGGATTCCTCTGACGGCAACGCTTCGTCGACCGGTTCGAGCGATGTCAGCGGCAAGGCTTCGGCGCCGAGCTCCGCCGCAGCGGCGAGGCTTGCCGCAGTGGTCGCGCTGTCGATGTGGTCCGGATGCGCTGCCGGGAGCGGTTCGGCGGCGAAGGCGCTTTCGGCGTGCGGGACATCGTGTGCGGCCGGCCGGGCCGGTTCGAACATTGCCGGCGATGCGTTGTGTTCTTGCCCTATGTCGATGGGCTGAAGTGGGTTGGAGTTTTGTACCTGGCCGTCGGGTTGGGATTCCTGGATAGGAGATTGTTGTTCTGCCGCGGCTCGCTCGGCTGACGTGTGTTGTGCCGAGTGGTCGGCGGCCGCGCGGTCGGCCGATTGTTGGGCTGCTGAGTGTTCGGCTGCTGCCTTTTCTGCTGCCGAACGTTCGGCAGCTGCACGGTCTGCTGCTGCACGTTCCGCCGCTTCACGTTCCGCCGCTTCACGTTCAGCTACCGCCAGCGCCGCCGCTTGCCGCACTGCCTCGCCGTCGTCCGCTCCCGGCACATCGCGCCCAGGCATCTCCCCGCTCGCCGCAACGCTATCCTGCAAGTCACTTGCGCGCGCCGACGCCGCCACCGCACCGTCATTCGACGCCGCTTCCGCCGCCGCGCTACCCTCTCGCTTACGCCGACTCATCCGCAACGCTGCCAGCAGCACCACCAATGCCGCGCCAACCGCCGCCGCGATGCTCAGATCCTTTTGCGACATCCCGCCGCCATTCGACGCAGGAGCGGCCGCCGTCCCTTGCCCAGACGCCGTCGGTGCAGCCGACGACGCTCCCGCCACAGGCTGCGGGGCTCCCGCCGGCGTTCCGCTGGTAGCGACCGGCGCACCGCCAATTCCGTGCTTCTGCAACTCCATCAGCACACGATTTTTCAGCGCGAGCAATTGCTGCAAGCTGGACACCTGCGCACGCGGTTGCGAGGCCGACTGCGCAGCACCAGGCGCCTGAGCCGTTCCTGCGGCTGGCGTTTGGGCGCTTCCGGCAGGCGCACTCGCCGGCGCTTGTATCGACCCGGACCACTCATGCGCGTCGCTGACCGGCGCCGCGGCCGCCTGCGAACCCGCTCCCGGTGCAGCCGCCCCGTCACCGCTCACCGCCGTGCTACCTGACGCAGCCGAGCTTGCTCCAGCCACGGCGCTGGCCGTGGCCGAAACGGTGGGCGCGGCAGGCGTCGCTGCGGGTGCTGCGGCACTTGTCGCACTCACCGCACTAGTAGCGGCCGCATTGACCTGCGCGGCGCCGCTCGTCGCGTTGGCCGCGACCGCAGCATTCGGTGCCGAAGCAGCCGCCGCTGCTGACGCCGCCAAAGCCCCGGACGCATCCAGCGCCGGCACCGTCAACACCGCTCCGACGCGCATCCGGCTCGGATCATGGCCCATGAACGCGTTTGGATTCGTATCGAACAGCGCGCGCGACGCGCGCACGAGCGTCGCGCGGTCGTGTGATTGCGTGACGGCGATCGCCACGTCGTTCAGCGACTGCCCTGGCCGCACCGTGTATTGACTGCCGGCAGCATACGAAACGGCGGCGGCGTCCGGCGCGCTCGCGGCATCGCCGGGCGCGGCCACCGCGCTGACCGTGCCCGCGCTGATCAGCGCCAATGCCAGAACGGCCGCGGCCGCCGGGCGGTGCGTCGAACAAACCTTATCCTGATGAATGAACATAGCCCGAATGGACGAGAGTCGAAGGATCATCGGGACTCCTGGCGCGTCAGCGCGCAGCCCTTTTTTGCGGTTGGAAGGAGACAAGATAATCGGAGCACACAATGAAAAAAGCGCCGCGCAAGCGCGACGCTTCTAGAGTTTTCTACGCGTCGTGAGCGCGTAGTTTACTTTACTTGTCGAGCACAATGCGAAGCATGCGACGCAGCGGTTCGGCCGCGCCCCACAGCAGCTGATCGCCGACCGTGAAGGCCGACAGATATTCGCCGCCCATCGCGAGCTTGCGCACCCGGCCGACCGGCACCGTCAGCGTGCCCGTCACCACCGCCGGCGACAGATCGCGCATCGACGCTTCGCGTTCGTTCGGCACGACCTTGACCCAGTCGTTGCCCGACGCGAGGATGCTGTTCACCTCATCCAGCGGCACGTCCTTGTTCAGCTTGATGGTCAGCGCCTGCGAGTGGCAGCGCATCGCGCCGATGCGCACGCACAAACCGTCGACCGGGATCGAGCCCGGCGTGCCCATGGCCGGCTTGCCGAGAATCTTGTTGGTTTCGGCCCCGCCCTTCCATTCTTCCTTCGACATGCCGTTGCCGAGATCCTTGTCGATCCATGGAATCAGCGAGCCGGCGAGCGGCACGCCGAAGTTGTCGGTCGGCATCCGGTCGCTGTTCATTGCGCCCAGCACGCGGCGGTCAATGTCGAGAATCGCCGACGACGGATCAGCGAGGTCTTCCTTGGCCGCACCGTACAGCGTGCCCATTTGCTGCAGCAGCTCGCGCATGTTTTGCGCGCCCGCGCCCGAAGCGGCCTGATACGTCATGGCCGTCATCCAGTCGACGAGGTTTTCGCGGAAAAGGCCGCCCAGCGCCATCAGCATCAGGCTGACCGTGCAATTGCCGCCGATGAAATTCTTCTGGCCCTTGACCAGCGCGTTCTTGATCACGTCGAGGTTGACCGGATCGAGAATGATGACCGCGTCGTCCTTCATGCGCAGCGACGAAGCCGCGTCAATCCAGTAGCCGTTCCAACCTGCTGCGCGCAGCTTCGGGAACACGTCGTTCGTGTAGTCGCCGCCCTGGCAGGAAATGATCGCTTCGCACTTCTTCAGGTCTTCGATGCTTGTCGCATCTTTGAGCTTGGTCTCGTTTTTGGCGAACGACGGCGCGTTGCCGCCCGCGTTGCTGGTGCTGAAAAACACCGGTTCGATCAAGTCGAAATCGCCTTCCTGTTGCATACGTTGCATCAGGACGCTGCCGACCATGCCGCGCCAACCTACGAGACCTACGTTCATGACTTCATACCCTTCGAATGGAAACTTCCCCGCATCTTTGCCCGCAGTGACCGCGCGGGGAAGATGAGCGGGCACGACGGACGATCAGCGTTTCGTGATCGTTTTCGGGGTAATCGTTTTAATGAGCGTTTTGATGGTAATGGCGCGCTCAACCACACGGGCCGTTGTGCCGTGCGATTTGGAAATCGAGGAGATTTGGGAGATCTGCGCCATCGTCACAATATACACGAAAACCGGAATCTGGCGACGTCCTTCGCTGCCGTCCGACTGCATTACGCGCGAAATCGGCCTGTTTCGAGGCCGATTCGCGCTTTAAAGGCCGTTTGACGACCTGCCTACCGCTTTAAACCTACCGCGCCTTACAGCGCTGCAACGACGGCGTCGCCCATTGCGACCGTGCCAACCTGCTTGCAACCCGGCGTGAGAATGTCGCCGGTGCGGTAGCCCTGCTCGAGCACCTTCTTCACCGCGTTTTCAATGCGATCGGCCTGCTCAGCCTTGTTGAGCGAATAGCGCAGCATCATCGCTGCCGACAGGATCGTCGCCAGCGGATTGGCCACGCCCTTGCCAGCGATATCCGGTGCGGAACCGTGCGACGGCTCGTACAAGCCCTTGTTGTTCTTGTCGAGCGACGCCGACGGCAGCATGCCGATCGAACCCGTCAGCATGGCCGCTTCGTCGGACAGAATGTCGCCGAACATGTTGCCGGTGACGATCACGTCGAACGACTTCGGCGCCTTCACCAGTTGCATCGCGGCGTTATCGACGTACATATGCGACAGCTCGACGTCTGCGTATTCCTTCGACACGTCGATCATCACGTCTTTCCAGAACTGCGACGTTTCGAGCACGTTGGCTTTGTCGACTGAAGTCAGCTTCTTGCCGCGCTTTTGCGCCGCCTGGAAGGCGACGTGCGCGATGCGGCGCACTTCGGGTTCCGAATAACGCATCGTGTCAAAGCCTTCCTTCGCGCCGGCAAACAGGCCGTCCGGTGCTTCGCGCACGCCGCGCGGCGCGCCGAAGTAGATGTCGCCGTTCAGCTCGCGCACGATCAGGATGTCGAGACCCGAGACGATCTCTTCCTTCAACGACGACGCACCGGTCAATTGCGGATAGCAGATCGCCGGACGGAAGTTCGCGAACAGTTGCAGGTGCTTGCGCAGGCCGAGAATCGCCTGCTCCGGGCGCAGCGCGCGTTCGAGCTTGTCGTACTTCCAATCGCCGACTGCGCCGAACAAGATCGCATCGGCTTCCTTCGCCAGTGCCAGCGTCGAATCGGGCAGCGGGTGGCCCTTCGCTTCGTAGCCCGCGCCGCCCACCGGCGCTTCTTCGAGTTCGAACTTTTCGCCGAGCACGTTCAGGACCTTGACGGCCTCCTTGACGATTTCGGGACCGATGCCGTCGCCCGGCAACACTGCGATCTTCATGCGAATTCCTTGATGATTTTCTTCGAAACTGTTGAGCGTGAATCAGCGCGAGGGCCTCGGGCCCTCACGCACATCGAGCATGCATCAACCGACGATACGGTGATTCAGCCACGGCTGCTTCGCGAGGCGCTCGGCCTCGAACTGGCGAATCTTGTCCGCGTGACGCAGCGTCAGGCCGATGTCGTCGAAACCATTCAGCAGGCAGTACTTGCGGAACGCCGCGACGTCGAACGGATACTCGGTGCCGCCGTCCGACGTGCGCACGACTTGCGCTTCGAGATCGACGGTCAGCTTGAAGCCGTTGAACGCATACGTTTCGTTGAACAGGTGGTCGACTTGCTGTTCGGTCAGCACGATCGGCAGCACGCCGTTCTTGAAGCAGTTGTTGTAGAAAATGTCGGCGAAGCTCGGCGCGATCAGCGCGCGAAAGCCGTATTGCTGCAACGCCCACGGTGCGTGCTCACGCGAGCTGCCGCAGCCGAAGTTCTTACGCGCCAGCAGCACCGAAGCGCCTTGATAACGCGGCTGGTTCAGCACGAAATCCGGATTCAGCGGACGCTTCGAATTGTCCTGGCCCGGTTCGCCGTGGTCGAGATAACGCCATTCGTCGAACGCGTTCGGACCGAAACCCGTGCGCTTGATCGACTTCAGGAATTGCTTCGGAATGATCGCGTCCGTGTCGACGTTCTCGCGATCGAGCGGCGCCACGACGCCGGTGTGTACGATGAATTTATCCATGACGCTTGCGCCTGTTTCAAGACCGGGCGATGCGAGCAACAGCCGGAAAGCCGCCAGCCGCATCGCCGGCAAAAATCAAAAACCGCTTATTTCTCAGCGTGATTGCTGATCGAATTGCCGAGGTGCGACATGTCCTGGCCAAATCCGTGCACCGTGTTGCAACCGGCCAGACCGAGCAGTAGCCCGGCCAGCGAACCGAGTGCGAAGCGGCGCAAGAGAGTGGTGCGATTCATGTTCTTCATCATGCGATTTATCCAAGCTTGCGAATATCGACGAAATGCCCTTCGATCGCCGCAGCCGCAGCCATCGCGGGGCTCACCAGGTGGGTACGGCCACCGGCGCCTTGACGACCTTCGAAATTACGATTCGACGTGGACGCGCAACGCTCGCCTGGATCCAACCGGTCGGCGTTCATCGCGAGACACATCGAGCAGCCCGGCTCGCGCCATTCGAAACCGGCGTCGGTGAAGACCTTGTCGAGGCCTTCACGTTCAGCCTGCGCCTTCACCAGCCCCGAACCCGGCACGACCATGGCCAGACGGATATTCGGCGCGACGCGGCGGCCCAGCTTCTTCACGACGTAGGCAGCAGCGCGAATGTCTTCAATGCGCGCGTTGGTGCATGACCCGATGAAGATTTTATCCGGCTTGATCGACTCGATCGGCGCATTCGGTTCGAGCGCCATGTACTTCAGCGCGCGTTCCATTGCATCGCGCTTGACCGGGTCTTTTTCGCGTTCCGGGTCCGGCACGCGGCCGTCCACGGCGGTGACCATTTCCGGCGACGTGCCCCACGTAACTTGCGGCACGATTTCCGCGGCGTTCAGTTCGACTACGCGATCGAAATGCGCGCCGTCGTCGGACTTGAACTGCTTCCAGTACTCGACCGCGTGATTCCACTCGACGCCTTCCGGCGAGAACGGACGGCCCTTCAGGTATTCGATGGTGGTGTCGTCGACCGCGACCATGCCGGCACGTGCGCCCGCTTCGATCGCCATGTTGCAGACCGTCATGCGGCCTTCCATGGACAACGCGCGAATCGTCGAACCACCGAATTCGATCGCGTAACCCGTGCCGCCTGCGGTGCCGATCTTGCCGATGATCGCGAGCACGATGTCTTTCGCGGTACAGCCGCGCGGCAGCTGGCCTTCGACCTTCACCAGCATGTTCTTGCTCTTCTTCTGCAAGAGCGTTTGCGTGGCCAGCACGTGCTCCACTTCCGAGGTGCCGATGCCATGTGCGAGCGCGCCGAACGCGCCGTGCGTGGACGTGTGCGAGTCGCCGCAGACGATCGTCATGCCCGGCAGCGTAGCGCCCTGCTCCGGCCCGATGATGTGCACGATGCCCTGGCGCAGATCGTTCATCTTGAACTGCGTGATGCCGTAGGCGTCGCAATTCGAATCGAGCGTGTCGACTTGCAGCTTCGAGACCGGATCGGCGATACCGTGCGTGCGGTCCGTAGTCGGCACGTTGTGGTCCGAGACCGCCAGGTTCGCGCTGATGCGCCACACCGGACGCTCAGCCAGCTTCAGGCCTTCGAACGCCTGCGGGCTGGTCACTTCGTGCAGCAGGTGACGGTCGATATAGAGAATCGTCGTACCGTCGTCTTCCGTGTGGACCACGTGCGTGTTCCACAATTTGTCGTAGAGAGTCTGTGCCATGGTATGCGGGGTAGTAATGACTGCGGGCTGACTGTGTCGGTCGATTATGCCACGCAGCAACGCGCCGTGGGCGCCTCAATCAGCGGAAAAACCGATAAAAAACAGGGAGTTGGGTGGTAGTACCGATACCTGTATCGACGTTACCCGGCAAGCGGGTGCGCGATTCTCAGCGACGCTTTCCGCGCACGTGCGGCATGGCGGCGAGCGTAGGTCAGCAAAAAGAAAACGCCCCAACGGTGAACCCGTTGGGGCGTTTTAGCTTCAGCAGACTCCGCGCTCGCTCGCAATCAATCGATTCAACCGATCGCTACAAACGAAGCAGACTCACAACCGATCAACGTTGCGCGAGCGGCTTCGCTTCACGCTGCGTGTCGCCGATGAACAGCTGACGCGGACGGCCAATCTTCTGTTCCGGATCGGCGATCATTTCGTTCCACTGCGCAATCCAGCCGACCGTGCGTGCCATCGCGAAGATACACGTGAACATCGAGGTCGGGATGCCCAGCGCGCGCTGCACGATGCCCGAGTAGAAATCGACGTTCGGATACAGCTTGCGCGACACGAAGTATTCGTCTTCCAGTGCGATCTTTTCCAGCGCCATGGCCAGCTTGAACAGCGGGTCGTCGTGCAGGCCCAGCTCTTCCAGCACTTCGTGGCAGGTTTCGCGCATCAGCTTCGCACGCGGATCGTAGTTCTTGTAGACGCGGTGACCGAAGCCCATCAGCTTCACGCCCGAGTTCTTGTCCTTCACTTGCTTGATGAACTCAGGAATGTTGTCGACCGAGCCGATTTCTTCCAGCATGTTCAGCGCGGCTTCGTTCGCGCCGCCGTGCGCCGGGCCCCACAGACACGCGATACCTGCTGCGATACACGCGAACGGGTTAGCGCCCGACGAACCGGCGAGACGCACGGTCGAGGTCGACGCATTCTGCTCGTGGTCCGCGTGCAGGATCAGGATACGGTCCAACGCCCGCACCAGCACGTCGTTGACCTTGTAGTCTTCGCACGGGTTCGAGAACATCATGTGCATGAAGTTCGCGCTGTACGACAGGTTGTTCTTCGGGTACGCAAACGGCTGGCCGATGCTGTACTTGTACGCCATTGCGACCAGCGTCGGCAGCTTCGCGATCATGCGGATCGCCGACACTTCACGGTGACGCGGATTGGTGATGTCGAGCGAGTCGTGATAGAACGCCGACAGGGCGCCGACTGCTGCGACCAGAATCGCCATCGGGTGCGCGTCGCGACGGAAACCGCGGAAGAAGAAGTGCATCTGCTCGTGCACCATCGTGTGCTTCGTGACGGTGTTCACGAACTCTTCGTTCTGTTGCGCGTTCGGCAGTTCGCCCTTCAGCAGCAGATAGCAGGTTTCGAGGAAGTCGGCGTTTTCCGCGAGGTTGTCGATCGGGTAGCCGCGGTACAGCAGCTCGCCCTTGTCGCCGTCGATGTAGGTGATCGCCGAATTGCACGCCGCCGTCGACATGAAGCCCGGGTCGTACGTGAACTTGCCAGTCTGGCCGTACAGTTTGCGAATGTCGATTACGTCCGGGCCGAGGGTGCCCTTGTAAATCGGCATTTCAACGCTCGGCGAATTGTCGCTGAACGATAGCGTGGCTTTAACATCTGACGGGGTCATAGCACATCCTCAATCGAAGTATGGATACAGGGTTTCGATAATCGCACGCCTGGACAACGGACTGGCCGCGGACTGGCGGCACTCAAGCGTTGCGCAGCAGCTCCAGCACCCGAATCACATCCGGGTCGGCAAGCTCGCCTTCCGGTTCCTTGCGTACGAGCAGCAAGTCCATCAGGTCGTTATCGCTCAGCTCGAGCAGGCGCGTGAGAGCGCCCACGTCGGCATCGCTGAGGTCATGCTCATATCGGCCGAAAAAACGTTCAAAGATCAGATCGTTTTCCAGCAGGCCCCGCCGCGCGCGCCAGCGAAGGCGCGCGCGGCGGAGAGGGTCGGACTGATGCGATGTTTCGTCCATCTCAGACAGCGCGGCGAACCATCAATTCCTTGATCTTGCCAATCGCCTTGGTCGGGTTCAGGCCCTTCGGGCAAACGTCGACGCAATTCATGATGGTATGGCAACGGAACAGACGGTACGGATCTTCCAGGTTGTCGAGGCGTTCACCCGTCGCTTCGTCGCGGCTGTCCGCGATGAAACGGTAGGCTTGCAACAGGCCGGCCGGGCCCACGAACTTGTCCGGATTCCACCAGAAGCTCGGGCACGACGTCGAGCAGCTGGCGCACAGAATACATTCGTACAGGCCGTCCAGTTCGTCGCGTTCTTCCGGCGACTGCAGACGTTCCTTTTCCGGCGGCGGCGTATCGTTGATCAGGTACGGCTTGATCGAGTGATACTGGTTGAAGAACTGCGTGAAGTCGCAGATCAGGTCGCGCACGACGGGCAGGCCCGGCAGCGGACGCAGCACGATCTTTTGCGGCAGGTCGTTCATGTTCTGCAAGCAGGCGAGACCGTTCTTGCCGTTGATGTTCATCGCGTCCGAACCGCACACGCCTTCGCGGCACGAGCGGCGGAACGACAACGTCTCGTCCACTGCTTTCAGCTTGAGCAGCGCGTCGAGCAGCATGCGTTCGTGCGAGTCGATTTCGATCTCGTACGTTTGCATGCGCGGTGCCGCGTCCTTGTCCGGATCGTAGCGGTAAATTTCAAATGTACGCTTAGCCATTTCTGAATTCCTTTGACTTGTGCCTTAGAAGGTACGCGCTTTCGGCGGCACCGATTCGACGGTCAGCGGTTGCATGTGAACCGGCTTGTAGTCGAGGCGATCGCCTTCGCTGAACCACAGCGTATGGCGCAGCCAGTTTTCGTCGTCGCGATGTTCGAAGTCGTTCTGCGCATGCGCGCCACGGCTTTCCTTGCGCGCTTCGGCGGAGACCATCGTGGCGCGTGCCACTTCGATCAGGTTCGCCACTTCCAGCGCTTCGATGCGGGCCGTGTTGAACACCTTCGACTTGTCCTTCAGATGGATGTTGTCGACACGTTCAGCCACTTCACGGATACGCTCGACGCCTTCAGCCAGCAGCTTCGACGTGCGGAACACGCCGGCGTGCGCCTGCATCGTGCTGCGGATGTCGTTCGCGACCGATTGCGTGTACTCGCCCGACGACGACTTCTCGAGCTTGTCCAGACGCGACAGCGCGAAGTCGGCGGCGTCGGCCGGCAGCGGCTTGTGTTCCTTCAAGTCCTTCACGTGCTTGACGATGTGGTTGCCGGCTGCGCGGCCGAACACCACCAGGTCGAGCAGCGAGTTCGTGCCGAGACGGTTCGCACCGTGCACCGACACGCACGAGCATTCGCCCACAGCGTAGAAACCGTTGACGACTTCTTCGTGACCACGCGCCGTGCCGACGACCTGACCGTTGATGTTCGTCGGGATACCGCCCATCTGATAGTGAATGGTCGGCACAACCGGAATCGGCTCTTTAATGCAATCGACGTTCGCGAACTTCATCGCGATTTCGCGGATCGACGGCAGACGCTTCATGATCGTCTCGGCGCCGATGTGCGACAGGTCGAGCAGCACGTGATCCTTGTTCGGACCCACGCCGCGGCCTTCCTTGATTTCCTGGTCCATCGAACGCGAAACGAAGTCGCGCGGCGCCAGATCCTTCAGCGTCGGCGCGTAGCGTTCCATGAAACGCTCGCCGTTCGAGTTACGCAGAATGCCGCCTTCGCCGCGCACGCCTTCGGTAATCAGCACGCCCGCGCCGGCCACGCCGGTCGGGTGGAATTGCCAGAACTCCATGTCTTGCAGTGCGATGCCCGAACGCGCGGCCATGCCCAGACCGTCACCCGTGTTGATGAATGCATTCGTGGATGCCGCGAAGATCCGGCCCGCGCCGCCCGTGGCGAACAGCGTGGTCTTGCCTTCAAGGATATAGACGTCGCCGGTTTCCATTTCCAGCGCGGTCACGCCGAGCACGTCGCCGTCGGCGTCGCGGATCAGGTCCAGCGCCATCCATTCGACGAAGAATTGCGTTTTGGCAGCCACGTTTTGCTGGTACAGCGTGTGCAGCAGAGCGTGACCGGTACGGTCAGCGGCCGCGCAAGCGCGTTGCACCGGCTTTTCGCCGTAGTTCGCCGTGTGGCCGCCGAACGGGCGCTGATAGATCGTGCCGTCCGCGTTGCGGTCGAACGGCATGCCGAAGTGTTCGAGTTCGTAGACGGCGTTCGGTGCTTCACGGCACATGAATTCGATCGCGTCCTGGTCGCCGAGCCAGTCGGAACCCTTGATCGTGTCGTAGAAGTGGTAGTGCCAGTTGTCTTCGCTCATGTTGCCGAGCGATGCGCCGATGCCGCCTTGAGCAGCGACCGTGTGCGAGCGCGTCGGGAACACTTTGGACAGCACGCAAACCGACAGACCGGCGCGCGCGAGTTGCAGCGAAGCGCGCATCCCCGAGCCGCCTGCGCCGACGATGACCACGTCAAACTTGCGACGCGGCAGAGAATTCTTGATTGCAGCCATTCTTTTACACTCTCCAGAGAATCTGCGCAGCGTAGCCCGCACATGCGAGCAGCCAGACGATCGTCAGCGCCTGAAGCGTCAGGCGCACGCCAACGGGCTTCACATAGTCCATCCAGATGTCGCGGATACCAACCCACGCGTGATAGAACAGCGACAGCAGCGTGACAAACGTGGCGAGCTTCATCCATTGCGTCGCAAAGATCGACGCCCAGCCTTCGTACGAGAAATCGTGCGCGCCGAAGAACCACGCAAGCAGGATCACCGTGTAGATCGCCATTACGGCGGCGGTGAGGCGCTGTGCGAGCCAGTCGCGCAGACCGTAATGCGCACCGACGACGAGACGCTTCGAACCGATTCGGTTATTAGCTGACATTTTTTAGAATGCTCCGAACAGTTTTGCCGCGAATGCAATGGTGAGCAGCGACGACACCACGAGGACCACGATAGAGGTCTGCTTGCCTTTTTCCTTCGTCACCGCGTTGTGGTTCGTATCCATCACGAGGTGACGGACGCCGGCGCAGAAGTGAAACAGGAAAGCCCACGCGAGAACGAGCGTGATGAGCTTGACGATGATGTTGGAGAGGAAACCTTTGAAGACTTCGAAACTCAATTCGGAAGTCAGGCTCTGATCAAAGAGGTACAGCAGGAACGGAAGAAAAACAAACAGCAGACCACCGCTCACGCGGTGCAGAATCGACACACGCCCCGCTAGCGGGAGACGGTATGCCGTCAATATTTGCCCAATACCGATGTTCCGGAATTCCGGCCTCGGTTTTTTTACGGCTTCAGCCATGCTAGACCCCTACTATGTAGTCACACTAATCCGCAATTTTAGCGCCTTTTTATATCGCGCTGCAGCGAAAACCACGACAGGTCCGTTACAGCACGCGCGATAAAGCGCCGTCAAACAGGCGCGCGTGTGGGACGCCGCGCCTGGATTCAGCCCGATTCAGCTCAGATCGTTCTGATAGTAATACCCGGTTGTGACATACCAACCTCGCCGGACTTCGACCGGCCGGTCCCCATACGTGTAGGACACGCGCTCGACCGACAGCAGCGGAAAACCCGCCGGCACATTCAGCAGATCGGCCACCGAAGGCTCGGCCGCGACCGCGCGGATTTTCTCAGTCGCGCGGATCATGCGGGTGCCGAATTCCGTCTCGAACATCGCGTAGAGGGGACCCTTGAACTCCGACAGCCGTTCGAGCGTGAGTCCGCGGAACACGGCGCCGGGCAGCCAGATTTCGTCGAGCACGGTAACTTCGCCGTCGAACTGCAGCAAACGCTTGATCAACACGACCGGATCGGCCGGTTTCAGATCGAGTTGCCGGGCGATGTCCGCCGAAGCGCGCAACCGCCGGCATTCGAGCAGGCGACTCACGTGCGGATGCTCGGCGCCGTCGTCGGCCAGGAGTCTCAGGAAGCGGAACTGGGCGCGGTCCTCATTGTGCGTCGCAACGAACGTGCCCTTGCCCTGACGACGCACCAGCAGGTTGTCGGCGGCAAGTTCGTCGATCGCTTTGCGCACCGTTCCCTGGCTGACCTTGTATCTGGCCGCCAATTCGACTTCACTAGGAATGATCTCGCCGGGCTTCCATTCGCCGCTTTCGAGGCTCTGCGTAATCAAGCCCTTGATCTGCTGATACAAGGGACTGAAAGTGGGCGACGCAGCGGGAGCGGCAGCGGATACACCCTCGCCTGCGGCCCCTTGGCCGTTCGGGTTCGTGGTATTCGCCGGGTTCGAATTCATCCGCGCATTTCATCATAAAGGGCTGGGGCGCGTCTAGGGTTTTCCCCGCAATAGATGTGTCTTATATAAGACATAAGATAATGTTGACTTTGTGCCTGTCGACTCCTACACTCCTTGTCGAGCAAGGGTTTGCGGGTTTTTCGGCAGCTGTTCGATGCAGCGCCGCAACGCGCCGGCAGCCACTCTGCACCATGCTGTTCCCTCGCAGTTCAGGTTTCGATTCGCCGCCATCCGTTGGTCAGCCGCTTGCCGAAACGCGCTGTTTGCAGGAGCCCGCACCGTGCAGCGGCTACCCGGCGCCTCGCTGTCCGCTCCCGCTCTCTCAGGAAAACGCCGGGTCATCCCGGGTTTTCCCGCTCGAAGGAAGTCCCCAGGGATTACCCTTCCAGAGCCTGGCGTGAAGCGCCGGCAGAGAGCGTCCCGTAGCTCTGGCAGTACAGGTTTCCGGCATGGCGGTCTTGCCGCAACGCGCCGCCCGGCCTCGTCAGATTCCGAGTCCGCACGCGAACAGTGAATTCCGCCGTGTTTCATAACGCTTCGCTGAACGCGCATATAGAATGGCGTTTTCCCTAGCGTCTAACGCATCGTCCTGGAGATTTCTCAATGGCTAAGCCCGCAAAGCGCGTTGCCGTCACCGGCGCCGCAGGTCAAATCGCTTACTCCCTGCTGTTCCGCATCGCCAATGGCGACCTGCTCGGCAAGGATCAACCGGTTATCCTGCAACTGCTCGACCTGCCGCAAGCGCAAGGCGCCGTCAAAGGCGTCGTGATGGAACTGGATGATTGCGCATTCCCGCTGCTGTCGGGCGTCGTGATCACGGACGACCCGAAGGTCGCATTCAAGGATGCCGACGTGGCCCTGCTGGTCGGCGCGCGTCCGCGTTCGAAGGGCATGGAGCGTAAGGACCTGCTGTCGGCCAACGCCGAGATCTTCACCGTTCAGGGCAAGGCGCTGAACGACGTTGCGAGCCGCGACGTGAAGGTGCTGGTGGTTGGCAATCCGGCCAACACGAACGCGTACATCGCAATGAAGTCGGCGCCGGATCTGCCGAAGAAAAACTTCACCGCGATGCTGCGTCTGGACCACAACCGCGCGCTGTCGCAACTGGCCGCCAAGTCGGGCAAGCCGGTCGCGTCGATCGAAAAGCTGGCTGTGTGGGGCAACCACTCGCCGACCATGTACCCGGACTTCCGTTTCGCGACCGCAGAAGGTCAGAATCTGACGAAGCTGATCAACGACGACGAATGGAACCGCAACACGTTCATCCCGACGGTTGGCAAGCGCGGCGCGGCGATCATCGAAGCACGCGGCCTGTCGTCGGCGGCATCGGCGGCTAACGCTGCGATCGACCACGTGCGTGACTGGGTCCTCGGCACGAACGGCAAGTGGGTCACGATGGGCATTCCGTCGGACGGCTCGTACGGCATTCCGGAAGACATCATCTACGGTGTGCCGGTCACGTGCGAAAACGGCGAGTACAAGCGCGTCGAAGGTCTGGAAATCGACGCGTTCTCGCGCGAAAAGATGGACGGCACGCTGCAGGAACTGCTGGAAGAGCGCGAAGGCGTTCAGCACCTGCTCGGCTAAGCACTAGATGCCGATGAACCGGAACTCCGAAGCGTCACCGCGGCGGGTTCCGGTTTTTTTCGTGCGAATGCAGTGGTTCGCAGCTGATTCGAACGCGTTTTGTCACCATGTCGCCGTGGCCAGACAGAACGCGCCCGAATCGGATTTTCTCCAATCACACCCACGCCCCTGACGCCGAAGATGCGCGCCCTCACACCCGCCGAAGTGCTGTTTGACGGCGAAGCGCCGCCCGCCGTGCTGCCTGCCTGCGATCACTACGCCGGCAGCGAAAAGCTGATGCTGAAATCGCTCGCGTTGCAGCAGCAACTGGGGCCGGTGTTCGATATCACGCTCGATTGCGAAGACGGTGCGCAAGTCGGTCGCGAAGCGGAACACGCCGAGCTGGTCGCGTCGCTGCTGGGTAGCGAACATGACCGCTTTGGCCGCGTCGGTGTGCGCATTCACGACTTCGATCACGCGCACTGGCGCGACGACGTGCGCGTCATTCTGCGTGCCGCGAAGCGAGCCCCCGCTTACATCACCCTGCCGAAAGTCCGCAACGTGCCCGACGCCGCCGAAATGGTCGCGTTTATCGAGGCGACGCGGCGCGAACTCGGCATCGCGCAGCCGGTGCCGGTGCAACTGCTGGTCGAAACGCACGGCGCGCTCACGCGCGTATTCGATCTGGCCGCGCTGCCGGGCGTCGAAGCGCTGAGCTTCGGCCTGATGGATTTCGTCTCCGCGCACGACGGAGCAATTCCCGATACCGCGATGCGCTCGCCGGGCCAGTTCGATCATCCGCTGGTGCGACGCGCGAAGCTGGAAATTTCGGCAGCTTGCCATGCGTTCGGCAAGGTACCGTCGCACAACGTCAGCACGGAAGTGCGCGACATGAGCGTGGTCGCCAACGACGCCGCGCGCGCCCGCAACGAGTTCGGCTACACGCGGATGTGGAGCATCCACCCGGCGCAGATCGAGGCGATCGTCGCCGCGTTTGCGCCGCGCGACGAAGAGATCGCCACGGCAACCGAGATCCTGCTGGCCGCGCAATCCGCGCAGTGGGGACCGACGCGTCATCACGACACGTTGCACGACCGCGCGAGCTACCGCTATTACTGGTCGGTGCTGCGCCGCGCGCAATCCACGGGTCGCGCGCTTGCGCAAGAAGCCGCGCCGCTGTTCGCGCAAGTAGGCGCTAACGGACTGTCGGCATCATGAACGCGATGGCTCAGGTAGCAGCGATGAGCACACACGCTGCAAGTATCTTGCATGGGACCGGAATGAGCGCTGAAGCGCTAACTTCGGTCGACATTGGAGAAGGCGGGAAATGAGCGAGACGACGCAAGCCGCTGGTGCACAAAGCGGCAACGAACCACCACAAAGCGGC
>NZ_BBJF01000021.1 GCF_000739735.1 Paraburkholderia ginsengisoli NBRC 100965
CCCGCCGTGCAGCCCGACGCCGAATGACGCCGAATGACGCTGAATGACGCGAGGAGCCGCGCGCGGGTGGTTTCTTCTTCGCGTTAGCGTGATGGTTTCGAAATGCAAAAAGGGCACTCCGCGGAGTGCCCTTTTTGCTGGCTTGCTGGCTCGTGTGCGAACGTCGCGCTGCCGTTCAACCGCCCAGCAACGCGTCCGAGAACTCTTCCGCGCTGAACGGCTGCAAGTCTTCGACCTTTTCGCCGACGCCGATGAAGTACACCGGAATCGGACGCTGCCGCGCGATCGCCGCGAGAATGCCGCCCTTCGCGGTGCCGTCCAGCTTGGTGACGATCAGGCCGGTGAGACCGAGCGCGTCGTCGAAGGCCTTCACTTGCGCGAGCGCGTTCTGGCCGGTATTCGCGTCGATCACCAGCAGCACTTCGTGCGGCGCGCCGTCGTGCGCCTTGCCGATCACGCGCTTCACTTTGCGCAGCTCTTCCATCAGATGCAGCTGGGTTGGCAGACGGCCGGCCGTGTCCGCCATCATCACGTCGATCTTGCGCGCGCGCGCGGCACCGACCGCGTCGAAGATTACCGCCGCTGGGTCGCCGCTTTCCTGAGACACCACGGTCACGTTGTTGCGCTGACCCCAGATGGCCAACTGCTCGCGGGCGGCGGCGCGGAACGTGTCGCCCGCGGCCAGCAGCACCGATTGATTGAAACTCTGCAGATGCTTGGCAAGCTTGCCGATGCTGGTGGTTTTGCCCGCGCCGTTGACGCCGGCGATCATCATCACGAGCGGCTGCGCGCGGCCGAGCATCAGCGATTTTTCGAGCGGCTTGAGCAGCTCGACCAGCAGCGTGCGCAGCGCGGCTTTGACCTGTTGCGGATCGGTGAGGCGCTCGCTGCGCACTTTCTCGCGCAGCGATTCGAGCAGGAATTCGGTGGCCTCGACACCCGCGTCGGACATCAGCAGTGCGGTTTCGAGCTCTTCGTACAGATCTTCATCGATCTTCGTGCCGACGAAAATCCCGGTCAGGTTGGAACTGGTTTTCGACAGGCCGGTCTTCAGGCGCGTGAGCCACGAGCGCTTCGCGCCCGCGTCCTGCGCGGGCGGCGGGACGATTTCGACGGCTTCGAACGCGGCTTCTTCCGGCTCCGGCTCCGGCTCGGGCTCCGGCTCAATTGCGGCCGGGACGGCTGTCGGTGTGCCGACGCCGAGCGGCGCAGCGGGACGCGGAGCCGGCTGCGCGACGGGCGCCTCGGCAGCGATTTCGGGCATCGAGCCTTCGGGCGCCGTCTGCGACTCGTCTGCCGCGGTATCGGACTCTTTCGAACCCTTGAATCGTTTGAAAAAGCTGAACATGATCTGGCGTGGTGAGAGCGCGCGCCGATGCGCGCATCCGGTAAAGGACCGGCGGGAGCGGCAGGCAGCGTTGCAGGGGTAGACAGCGCGGGATGCAAGGCGCTGGAAGCCGCACATTTTATCAGGCGCGCCGCCGCCCGTCGTATCGGCCGTTCGGCCAGGCTGGACGCGGCGCGTCGCTGTGGTAACGTTGGCGCTCCAGCCCGCGCGTATCGACGTCCCGGGTGCATTAATCTCGTTATTGAAACTGCATGCCTCGTTCCGCACCCTCACGCGCCCATGGCGCTTCGTCCAAAGGCGGCAAGCCGCACGCCATCCGAATTATCGGCGGCGACTGGAAGCGCACGCCGTTGCCCGTGCTCGATCTCGACGGCTTGCGCCCCACGCCCGACCGCGTGCGCGAAACGCTGTTCAACTGGCTCGGCCAGAACCTCGATGGACAGCGCTGCCTCGACCTGTTTGCCGGCAGCGGCGCGCTCGGCTTCGAGGCCGCGTCGCGCGGCGCGGCGCGGGTGTTGATGGTGGAGCGCAACGCGCGCGCCGCCGCCCAGTTGCGCGCGAATCAGGAACGGCTGGCGGCGCGCACGATCGAGATTGCCGAAGCGGACGGATTGCGGCTTGCCGCGAGTCTCGCGCCCGGCTCGTTCGACGTCGTGTTCCTCGATCCGCCGTTCGATGGCGACCTGCTCGGCAAGGCGCTCGCGCTGGCCGTGCCGCTCGTCGGCGCGGAAGGTTTTCTGTACGTGGAAGCAGGCGACGCGCTCGAACTCGACGGTAACGAGACGCTCGCCGGCTGGGAAATCGTGCGACAGGGGAAAGCGGGCGCGGTCCACTTTCATTTGCTGCAGCGCGAAAATAAGGAATAATGCGCGTTCGAAAACAGGCGCCGGGCGGTTTGACGTCACGCGCGCGGTCGGTGCCAAATGCGTCGCGTGGACGCTTTGACGTGCCCCATTGTCTGAAGAGAGGAGAAGTCTCATGGTAGTCGCCGTGTACCCGGGCACGTTCGACCCGCTGACGCGCGGTCACGAAGACCTCGTTCGGCGCGCGTCGAGCATTTTCGACACGCTGGTGGTGGGCGTTGCCGACAGCCGCAACAAGAAGCCGTTCTTTACGCTGGAAGAGCGCCTCGATATCGCTCACGAGGTGCTCGGGCACTACCCGAACGTCCAGGTGATGAGCTTCAAGGGGTTGCTCAAGGACTTCGTGCGCAGCAATAACGCGCGGGTGATCGTGCGTGGCCTGCGCGCCGTATCAGACTTCGAATACGAGTTTCAGATGGCGGGCATGAACCGCTATCTGCTGCCCGACGTCGAGACCATGTTCATGACGCCGTCCGACCAGTACCAGTTCATCTCGGGCACGATCGTGCGCGAGATCGCGCAACTGGGCGGCGACGTCAGCAAGTTCGTGTTTCCGTCGGTCGAAAAATGGCTGCAGGAAAAGGTCGCCGCGCTCGACCCGAACGACGGCGCTTCGGCGTCGCAGCCGTAACCGGCGTAAACTGTCGGTTTGACGGATCAAAGTCGGCTTCAGCCGGCGTGAAGTGAGAGAAGTATGGCCTTGATGATTACCGACGAGTGCATCAATTGCGATGTGTGCGAGCCCGAGTGCCCGAACGACGCGATTTCGATGGGCCCGGAAATCTACGTGATCGACCCGAAGAAATGCACCGAGTGTGTCGGCCATTTCGACGAGCCGCAGTGCATTCAGGTGTGCCCGGTCGAGTGCATTCCGCGCGACCCCGACCACCTGGAAACGCCCGACGGCTTGATGGCGAAGTACCACGCGTTGCAGGCCGCGAAGGGCGCGTGACATTTTGAGGTGTGAATAAAAAGACGGCGAGGCTCTAACCTCGCCGTTTTTTTTGCCGCGGTGGTTTTCGTGCCACGCCGGGCTATCCGACGTAAGCGCTGAAGATGTCGCGCAGCGCGTCCAGCAGAATGTCGCATTCGGCGTCGGTGCCGACCGAGATCCGCAGATGCTGGTCGATGCGCGGCGCTTTGAAGTGCCGCACGAAAATCTCCTTTTCCCTGAGCCGCAGTACGAGGGTGGCCGCGTCATAACCTTCATGGCGCGCGAACAGCAGATTGGCCGCCGACGGCACGACCTCGAAGCCGAGCGCCGTCAATCCCGCCGCCAGTCGTTCACGACTGGCCACCACCTTCGCGCAGGTGTCGCGGAACCACGCGTCGTCTTCGTAGGCGGCGGTGGCGGCGGCTTGCGCGAGCCGGTCTAGCGGATAAGAGTTGAAACTGTCCTTCACGCGGTTCAGCGCGTCGATCAGCGCGGGATGGCCGAACGCGAAACCGACGCGCATGCCGGCCAGCGAGCGCGACTTCGACACCGTCTGCACGACCAGCAGATTCGGATAGCGGTCGATCAGCGCGATCGCCGATTCAGCACCGAAATCCACGTAGGCCTCGTCGATCACGACGATGGATTCAGTATTGCGCGCCACCAGACGCTCGATCTCCGCAAGCGGCAGAGGGCGGCCGGTCGGCGCGTTCGGATTCGGGAACAGCACGCCGCCGTTCGGCGCTGTGTAGTCGTCGACATGGATCGCGAAGCTGTCGTCGAGCGGAATGGTCCGATAGTCGACTTCGAAAAGCCGCGCGTAGGTCGGATAGAAGCTGTACGTGATGTCCGGGAATAACAGCGGCTTGTCGTGCTTCAGCAGGGCCTGGAACGCGAGCGCCAGCACCTCGTCCGAGCCGTTGCCCGCGAACACCTGCTCGGCGCGGATGCCGTGGTGCGCAGCCACCGTTTCGCGCAGCTTGAGCGCGGTCGGATCGGGATAGCGCCGCAGCGACTCGCCGGCGTCGCCCAGTTCGCGGCGGATCGCCTCGACCACGCGCGGCGACGGCGGATAAGGATTTTCGTTGGTGTTCAGCTTCACCGGATGTGCGAGCACGGGTTGCTCGCCCGGCACATACGGCGTCAGACGATGAACGATGTCACTCCAATAGCGGCTCAAGCGATCCTCCTGTCCATGGCGATGTCAATTGCGATTCGGCGAGCGATCCGGCTGCTCAGGGCACTGCTCAGGGATTGCGATGCAGCTGCATCATCGCGCGCTCCAACTCGCCCGCGATGATCTTCGGCATCACCGCGAGCGCCCTCTCAACCGATGCATCGATCACTTCCTGCTCTTCCCGCCGCGGCGGCTTCAGCACGTAGTTGGCGACATCCGGTTTGGCGCCGGCGCGCGCGCTTTCGGGAATCAGGTCGCGCGGATGGCCGATGCCGATCCGCAGCCGCCAGTATTGTTGCGACGACAGATGCGAGGTGATGTCCTTCAACCCGTTATGGCCGCCGCTGCCGCCGCCGAGCTTCAGCTTGACGCTGCCGGGTGGCATGTCGAGTTCGTCGTGCGCGACCAGAATCTCGTCGGGAAGAATCTTGAAGAACTGCGCAACCGCCACGACCGACTGGCCGGATCGGTTCATATACGTTTGGGGTTCCAGCAGGTGCACTTCTTCGCCGTGCAGTCGCGCTTTCGCATAGAAGCCGTGGAAGCGCCGCTCGTCGCGCAGCGTCGTGCCTGCTTCGCGCGCCAGTTGATCGACCAGCCAGAAGCCGGCGTTGTGGCGCGTCGCGGTGTATTCGGCGCCCGGATTGCCGAGCCCGACGATCAGCTTGATCATGATTGCGTAGGTCCATCTGGCCCGGGAGCCGAACTCAGCCGGGTAGAAAAAAACCGAAAAAAAACCCGCCGGGGCGAACCTCGGCGGGTCACATCGACCGTTTCATTGAAAACGGATCGAGAGGATTGCTTGGCTAGAACCCGAAAGGTCCTTAAGCAGCCGGCGTTTCGCCTTCAGCAGCAGCGGCAGCGTCGCCTTCAGCGATTGCGCCAGCCGGGATCGTTGCAGCTGCGACCACCGGGTTTTCTGCGTCGAGGTGAGCAACCAGCGCAACACCTGCCGGCAGTGCGATGTCTTTAGCGTGAACCGATTGACCTGCTTCGATCTTCGCCAGGTCGACTTCGATGAATTCCGGCAGTGCCGACGGCAGGCACTCGACTTCCAGTTCATTGAGAACGTGCGAGATCACCGCGCTCGACAGCTTCACTGCCGGGTTCGATTCCTGGTTCATGAAGTGCAGCGGCACCTTGGTGTGCAGCTTCTTCGATGCGTCGACACGTTGGAAGTCCACGTGCAGCACGAGCTGACGGAACGGGTGGTATTGCACGTCGCGCAGCAGAACCTGTTGCGACTTGCCTGCCACTTCCAGGTCGAGAATCGACGAATGGAAAACTTCTTTCTTCAGCGCGTGCCACAGCGCGTTGTGGTCCAGTTCGACCAATTGCGTTTCAGCACCAGCGCCATATACGATGCCCGGGGTCTTGCCCGAGTTACGCAGGCGGCGGCTCGCACCCGTACCTTGCAAAGAACGCTCGAAAGCGACTACTTTCATGTTGAATCTCCAATGCACTGCCCGCGACCAGGCAGTAAAAACGGGGCCTCCAAGCCAATATGGCTGAGGCCCCAGAGCTGCGGCACGAACCTTCGTTCGCTCATGCCGATTGTGCAAAAGCGCAGCGTGCCGCATAAAGCGATACGCTGCGCCTTCGCAAATACTTAACTTTCAGCAAACAGCGACATCACCGAATCGCCGCGGCGAATCCGCGAGAACGTTTCGGCGAGCAGGCCGGCGCTGGTCAACGAACGGATCTTTGCGCACGAGCGGGCTTCTTCGCCGAGCGGGATCGTGTCCGTGACAACGAGTTCGTCGAGCGCGGAAGCTGCGATACGCTCGCCTGCACCGCCCGACAGAACCGGGTGGGTAGCGTAAGCGAACACTTGCTTCGCGCCGCGTTCCTTCAAAACCTGTGCTGCCTTGCAGAGCGTGCCGGCGGTGTCGACCATGTCGTCCATGATCACGCAGGTGCGGCCTTCGACTTCGCCGATGATGTTCATCACTTCGGCGACGTTCGCCTTCGGGCGACGCTTGTCGATGATCGCGAGATCGCAATTGAGCTGCTTCGCCAATGCACGGGCACGCACCACGCCGCCGACGTCCGGCGAAACGACCAGCAGGTTCTCGTAGTTCTGCTTGCGCAGATCGCCGAGCAGCACGGGCGTAGCATAGATATTGTCGACCGGGATGTCGAAGAAGCCTTGAATCTGGTCAGCGTGCAGATCCATCGTGATGATCCGCTCGACGCCGGCGATTTCCAGCATGTTCGCCACGATCTTCGCCGAAATGGCGACGCGCGCGGAACGCGGGCGACGATCTTGACGGGCATAACCGAAGTAGGGGATGGCTGCGGTGATCCTGCCAGCGGATGCGCGCTTGAGCGCATCGACCATGATCATCAATTCCATCAGGTTGTCATTCGCCGGTGCGCACGTGGATTGCAGGACGAACACGTCCTTGCCACGCACGTTTTCCTGAATCTCGACCTGGATTTCACCGTCCGAGAAACGGCTAACCATTGCTTTGCCGAGGGGAATACCGAGGATTTTGACGACTTCCTGGGCAAGCGCGGGATTCGCGTTGCCAGTAAAAACCATCAGGCCGTCATGGCTGCTCATCATGCACCTGCTTCAGGCTGGGGGCGAGGGGAAATGCGAGAAATTTTTGGCAGGGGAGAAAGGATTCGAACCTTTGCATGCCGGAATCAAAATCCGGTGCCTTAACCAGCTTGGCGACTCCCCTACACTAACTCTGAGCTCCGCCGAACGTGGAGTTTCGTTCGACGATGCAAAACTTATGACGCGAAAGTAAAGAGTGGATGCTGATCCAGACCGGCGGCCACTGCGCTGTTCCATTCGGCTGGCAGCTTGGCTTGCACCGCCTCTGCTTCAGCTTTACTACGGAACGCTGCAAAGACACTTGCACCTGATCCAGACATCCGCGCCGGCGCGACGTTTTCAAACCATCGCAACACTTGCGCTACTTCCGCGTACTTTCCTACGACAACCTGCTGCATGTCATTGCGGCCAAAACTTTCTGGCCATTCAATGTTGCAGCTAAGTTCTGCAGGAAAGTCCGTAATTATGAGGGGCTTTGAATCTCTTGTCAACGTTTTTTCGGAAAAAATCGCTGCAGTCGGAACCTGCACCCTCGGTGTCACCACTAGGAAGTGGCGCGGCGGCAATTGTACAACGTCTAAAGCTTCTCCGACACCCTGTGCGAACGCATTTTTCCCAAAAACGAAAAACGGCACATCCGCGCCCAGCTTCAATGCCAACGCCTGTAACTCCAGCCGCGGCAAGTCGAGCTTCCATAGACGGTTCAGCGCGAGCAGCGTGGTCGCCGCGTCCGAACTCCCGCCGCCGAGGCCCGCGCCCATCGGCAGGCGCTTCTCTATTTCGATATCGACGCCTGCGGTCGCGCCCGTATGTGCCTTGAGTAGCGTCGCCGCGCGCACGGTGAGATCGTGTTCCGGCGGCACGTCGGCAATCTCGGTGCTACGCGTGATCAGGCCGTCATCGCGTCGCGTGAAGTGCAGCGTGTCGCCCCAGTCGAGCAACTGGAAAACCGTTTGCAGTGTGTGATAACCATCCGGCCGGCGACCGGTGATGTGCAGGAAGAGGTTGAGTTTCGCTGGCGCGAGGCAATCGCGCAGCGAATCGGTCGTTTCAATCATGAGTCGGGCTACATGCGCCAAAGCGGCGCTGAAGAAGCGGCAAGGTTGCGCAAACGGACGCGGGTCACTGATCCAGCACGAGTTTGATGTCGAGCGGCGGCTCCGAACGGCTCAGGTTCAGACGCTTCACGCCGGTGGCGGGCGCGTCGGCATACGCGAGATAGTCGATCGTCCAGCCGTCTTGCGTGATTTGCTTCAGACGCGACGGCTGTTCCGGATCCTTCT
Organism: Paraburkholderia ginsengisoli NBRC 100965; assembly: GCF_000739735.1. Lineage (GTDB taxonomy): Bacteria > Pseudomonadota > Gammaproteobacteria > Burkholderiales > Burkholderiaceae > Paraburkholderia > Paraburkholderia ginsengisoli. The sequence continues at coordinate 8,172 of NZ_BBJF01000021.1, forward strand.
CGGTCTTCGCGCGCGAAGTCGGCGCCGGCGAAGGTTGCAGCCAATAGCGCAGACCTTCGACAGGCAGCGCAAAACCGAGCGCATTCTGCATCAGCGTGGAGACGTTGTCCGCGGTGAGCGGCTCACGGTTCGGCAATTCGAGCGTGGCCGTGGCCGGCGACGAAGTTACGATCGCCAGCGTTTGCCCGAGCGGGTTACGCAATTGCAGCGTCACGGTATCGCCCGTTTCCTGCCACGTGAAGTTGCCGTAAGCGTTGCGCTGCTGGCCGTTCTGATCGTTGTACTGGATCGCGAAGCGGCCCTGGTAAGCGCGGGAAGTCTGCGCGGTGACGGAAGTGGCGGCATTCGACGTCGACGGCCCCTGTGGTTTCACCGACGCACAGCCGGCCAACGCGACAACCGCTGCCGCAGCGAAGCCGAGCGCCGCGCCGCGCGGCGCCCGGGGAAAAGAAATCAAACGGGAAAGGCGCATCAAAGATCGTTCACCTGAAGACGTTGGAGCGTTTTGACAAGCGTGTCGTTGTCCGGTTCGAGCTTGCGCGCCTCGCGGAACGCGGCGCGGGCCTGATCCTGCTGACCGCTTTTCCACAGCACTTCGCCGAGGTGCGCGCCGATCTCGGCGTTCGGCTGAAGGTCGTAGGCTTTGCGCAGCAGCTTGATCGCGTCCGACGTATCGCCCATCCGGAATTTGACCCAGCCGACGCTGTCCATGATGAACGCGTCGTTCGGCGCAAGCGACGATGCCTTCTCGACCAGCTTGTCCGCTTCCGGAAGCCGCTGATTGCGATCGGCCAGCGAATAGCCGAGCGCGTTGTACGCCTGTGGATTGTCGGGCTGCGTCTGGATGAGCTTGCGTAACTGCGCTTCCATCACGTCGAAATGCCCGGTCTTTTCGGCGGCCATCGCGTAGTCGTAGGCGAGATCGGGGTCGTTGGGGAACGCGGCGGTAGCTTGTTGCAGACGGCTTTCCGCTTCCGGGTAGCGCTTCGCGTCGAACAGGATCGCCGCGTCGGTACGGGAGATCAACGCCAGGTCACGCGGATCGGACACCTGCAGGTTGGCGAGCAGCTTGCGCGCGTCGTCGGTCTTGCCCTGCTTGGCGAGCAACTGCGCGCGCGTGATCTGCGCGGCCAGGTATTGCTGGCTCGACGGCGAGATCTTGTTGAGCCAGTCGCTCGCCGCCGCTTCGTTCTTCTGTTCGAGCGACAGTTGCGCCAGGTAGATGTACGCCTGGCCCGCATCGGCGCCCGGCGTTTTTTCGGCCAGTTGCGCGTATTGGGTCAGATAGTTCTGCGCTTCGGGGAAATTCTTCTGCTGGATCTTGATCAGCCCGAGCGCCATCAGCGGCGTCAGGTCGTTCGCGTTGGCCTTGCGCATGATCTCGAACTGCTTCTGCGCGTCGTCCAGACGGTCGCTCGCGAGATACAGCTGCGCGAGCGCGAGACGCGCGTCATGCGACTTCGGATTCTGCTGCACATATTTTTCGAGCGACGCAATGCCTTCCTTGCGCTCTTCCGGGCCCATCTGCGACAGCAGCAGCGCCGCCGGCAGATAGTCGGGTTTCAGCGTGAGCGCCTGTTCGAGCGATTTGCGCGCGCCGGGCGCGTCGTCCGACAGAAGCTGTTGGCGCGCGATCGCCAATTGCGCTTCCGGCCGGTTCATGTCGTTCTTCAGGAGGTCCTGCAGCACGTGCAAGCCGCCGATCCGGTTCGGGCCGCGCGACAGCAGCAGTTGCAACGCGAGAATCGCGTTGCCGCGATTGTCCGCGGGCACCTTCGCGAGTTCGCGGGAGAGGATCGGCGCCGCGTCGTCCGGTCTGCCGGACAGCACGAGCAGCGACGCGTCGAGTTGCGCGGCGCGCTCCGAATTCGGCGCATACTGCTGCCACAATTGCGCGGCGGCCAACGCGTCCGACGGGCTTTGCGCGGCCAGCGCAATCTCGGTGGCGCGCTGCGCCATGCGCGGGTCATGCGTGTCGCGCGCGAGAGCGAGGTAGGTCTGATAGGCGGGCGCGGGCTGGTCGCGCTGCAGCGCGACTTCGGCGGCGAGCACCTGGAAGACGATCTGGCTCGACAGCGGCACGTCCGGTAGTGACTTCTGATCTTCCGCCGAAGGGGGCCCGAGCGGGTCCTGCAGCGTCACCGCGTTGTCGTCCGGATCGCCCACTGGGTCCTGCGCGTGCGCGGGTACGGCAGCCAGCGCCCAGGCGGCGAGCGCGGCGGCGCCGAGCATCCGGCGAGCGGACACGGCGTGCGGCACGCGGGAGGCGCGAGCCGGGCGCTTCGAAAACAGCTTCACGAAGGACAAGTTCATGGAAATCCGTTCAATGTTTCGGACGATTGTAACGCGCTCGCTACAATACGCGCACAACCACTCACGCAAGTTGCACACCAGTTAGAAATGCCAGAGTTGCCAGAAGTCGAGGTTACCCGACGGGGTATCGAACCGTATGTGTCCGGCCGCAAGGTTGAGCGCGTCGACGTACGTACGCCCGCGCTGCGCTGGCCGATTCCGGCTGACCTTGCGAAAACCTTGCGCGGCCACGTGGTGCGCAAAGTCGAGCGGCGCGGCAAGTATCTGCTGTTCGAGATCGACGCGGGCTGGTTTATCGTGCATCTTGGCATGACTGGTACGCTGCGGGTGCTGCGGCATGTGCCGCATCCGCCGGCAGCGGCGAAGCACGACCACATCGACTGGATCTTCGACGACTTCATCTTGCGTTATCGCGATCCACGCCGCTTCGGTGCGGTGTTGTGGCATCCGCGTGAAGCCGGCGACATCCTCGACCATCCGCTGCTCGCGGGACTCGGCGTCGAACCGTTCTCGCCGGCGTTCTCCGGTGCGCTGATGCACCGGCTCACACGCGGGCGCAAGGTGTCGGTGAAGCAAGCGCTGCTGGCCGGTGAAATCGTCGTGGGCGTGGGCAATATCTATGCGTCGGAGAGCCTGTTTCGCGCCGGCATCCGGCCGACCACCGCGGCGGGCCGCGTCTCGCTCGTGCGCTACGAACTGCTCGCGGACGCCGTGCGCGTGACGCTGGCCGCAGCGATCGAGAAGGGCGGCAGTACGCTGCGCGATTTCGTCGGCAGCGACGGCGAAAGCGGCTATTTCCAGCTCGACTATTTCGTCTATGATCGCGCGGGCCTGCCATGCCGCGTGTGTGGAACGCCGATCAAACAGATCGTGCAGGGGCAGCGTTCTACGTATTTCTGTCCCACCTGCCAGCGCTAAACCGTCAATGCCTTCACGTATAACTCCGCGCGTCGCCACGCGTTCAGCTTCGGCGGACGCGTCCGCCGCGCCCGCTTTTCCCACGATGCCCGATTTCTCCGCGCGGCTGATCGCGTGGCAGCAGCGGCATGGGCGTCATGACCTGCCGTGGCAGAACACGCGAGATCCGTATCGCATCTGGCTGTCGGAAATCATGCTGCAGCAAACCCAGGTGTCGACGGTGATCCCGTACTACGCCAGATTCCTCGCGCGCTTTCCCGATGTCGCCGCGCTCGCCGCCGCGCCGTCCGACGACGTGATGGCGCTGTGGGCCGGTCTCGGCTACTACACGCGTGCGCGCAATCTGCACCGTTGCGCGCAGGTTGTGGTCGAGCAGCACGGTGGCGCGTTTCCTGCATCGGTCGACGCACTTGCGGAGTTGCCGGGCATCGGCCGCTCTACCGCGGCGGCGATCGCGTCGTTCGCGTTCGGCGCGCGCGCGACGATCCTCGACGGCAACGTGAAGCGCGTGCTCGCACGCGTATTCGGCGTCGAAGGTTTTCCGGGCGAGAAGAAAGTCGAAAATGCGATGTGGACGTTGGCGGAGTCGTTGCTGCCCTCGAATGCATCGGACGACGAAGTGAGTTCGTACACGCAAGGCCTGATGGATCTCGGCGCGACCCTCTGTGTGCGCGGCAAGCCGGACTGCCTGCGTTGTCCGTTCGCCGTCGACTGCGTCGCCAACGTGACGGGACGTCAGCGCGAACTTCCGACGTCGCGTCCGAAGAAGCTCGTGCCGACGCGCCGCACGTGGATGCTGGTGCTCCGCGACGGCAATGCGGTGATGCTGGAAAAGCGTCCGCCGTCGGGCATCTGGGGCGGCTTGTGGAGTCTGCCCGAAGCCGCCGACGAAGCCGCGCTCGCCGAGCGCGCGCGCGCCTTCGGCGGCGACGGCGCGGTGTCGCCGCTCGCGCCGCTCACGCACGTGTTCACGCATTTCAAGCTGGACATCGAGCCGCGGATCGCGGAACTGGATCGCGGCGTGGGCGCACTGGCAGCGCTGGACGATGCGGACACCGCATGGGTCGCGCTCAGCGATCTCGATTCGTTCGGCGTGCCCGCGCCGGTGCGCAAACTGCTGGACAGTTTGCAGGGTTCGTTGATCTAACGATCCGCCTGATTCGCCGGGCGTTGCGGCGAAGCTTCAAAGCAGTTGATGCTGCTGCATGTAGTGATGAACCACGTCGATCCGCGCGCCGGCGTCCTGCAATTCCATCAGTTTCTGGCGCGCCCGCAACGCAATCGGCAGCACTTCGGCGAGGCGGTTCGACACCCACGACGGATCGTCGAGCCTGAAAGGCTCCGCGAACGGCAGACTGTCCGGATCGCGTTCGCGGATCGTCGCGATGATCCGTTCGAGCACCTCCGCACACGCGCCGAATTTGGCCAGCAACTCATTGCCTTCGAGCGGCATGTCGTCGCCGATCGGTTCCGCCATGCCAACCAGCAGCCCGCTGCTTTCCACACGATGCGACAGCAGGCGAAACCGCCGCGTGCCACGTGCGCGGATCAGCAGCATGCCGAACGCTTCGACGTCGCACTCTTCGATCTCGGCGAGACAGCCGATTGCTTCGGGCACCGAAGGTTCTTCCGCGCGCGCCACTTCCGCGCCGCTTTTCAGCATGCACACGCCGAACGGCGTTTTTTCACGCAGACAGTCGCGCGCCATGTCGAGATAGCGCGCTTCGAAGATCTTCAGCGGCAGGAGTCCGTCGGGAAACAGCACCGTGTGCAGCGGAAACAGCGGCACATCGGCAAGCACAGTAGAAGTAGAAGACATGGCGCAACGCTTCGGTTGAGGCCGCGCGATGCGGCCGGTTAAGCCACTAGCTTCGATGATTCGCCGACATCGACCGGCGCATCGCGGTGCCGCACAATCACATTCGCCGACTTTGCGAGACGCGCGGCGAGCGTCTCCGCAATAAACACCGAGCGGTGCTGACCGCCCGTGCAACCAATCGCGACGGTGAGATAACTGCGATTGTCGTCGCGGAAATGCGGCAACCACTTGGAGAGAAACTTCTCGATGTCGTCGATCATTTCATGCACGACCGGCAGCGCATCGAGAAAATCCATTACCGGTTTGTCGAGACCGGTGAGCGGCCTCAATTCATGATCGTAGTACGGGTTCGGCAGAGTGCGCACGTCGAAAACGAAATCCGCGTCGAGCGGCACGCCGCGCTTGAAACCGAACGACTCGAACATCAGCACGAGTCCCGCTTCTTTCTGCTCGATAAAACGTTTGACCCATGCGCGCAACACGTTCGCGCGCAGATTGCTGGTGTCGATCTGATGGCCGAATTCGGCGAGTCCCGCGACGAGTTCGCGCTCCCGTTCGATGGCTTCCGCAAGCGAGGTGAGCAGGCCGACGTCCGCGTCGTGCGCGGTGGAACCAGACAGCGGATGACGGCGGCGCGTTTCGGAGAAGCGCTGAATCAGCGACTGCGTGCTTGCGCTCAGGAAGAGCACGCGCACGTCGTGAGCGCGCGACAGATCGCGGATCATCGCGGGCATTTCGTCGAGCGACGCGCTCGAGCGCGCGTCGATGGCGACCGCGAGGCGATCTTGCCCGTCGTCCGCGAGGTAGGAAGCGAGTTGCGGGAGAAAGCGCGGCGGCAGATTGTCGACGCAGTAATAGCCTGCGTCTTCGAGCGCGTTCAGGGCAACTGACTTGCCGGAGCCGGATATACCAGTGATCAGAATTATGCGCATGGAGTCGTCGAAACCGTACATTTCATCATAGCATCTGGTCCCCATGCGTGTACCCGCAGCCGGGCTTAGGCTGCGGGCGCGTCATGCCGTGGCCGACTCAGATCAGCTTGCCGGGAAACTGGCTGTCGGGGTCCTGCATCGCGAGGCGCTGGCGATCCATGAAGTCGCGCAGCGTATCGATGCCGCGCAGTTGCAGGATCGTGTTGCGCACCGCCGCTTCGACCAGCACCGCGAGGTTGCGGCCCGCGGCCACCTGAATCGTGACCTTGCTGATCGGCAGGCCGAGCACGTCGACGGTTTGACTTTCCAGCGGCAGCCGCTGGAATTCACCGTCGGGACGACGCACCAGTTGCACGATCAGTTTCAGCTTCATTTTCCGGCGCACCGCCGTTTCACCGAAGATCGTCTTGATGTCGAGCAGGCCGAGGCCGCGCACTTCGAGCAGGTTTTGCAGCAGCGGCGGGCAGCGCCCTTCGACGAAGTCCGGACCGAGGCGCACGAAGTCCACCGCGTCGTCGGCAACGAGCCCGTGGCCGCGGCTTATCAGCTCCAGCCCGAGTTCGCTCTTGCCGAGGCCCGAGTCGCCGGTCAGCAGCACGCCCATGCCGAGGATGTCGAGAAACACGCCGTGCAATGTGGCGCGCGGCGCGAGAATGCGCGACATGTACAGACGCAGGCTGTCGATCACCGCCGCGGCGGACATCGGCGTGGTGAAGAGTGGCGTGGACGAGCGCGTGCAGCGCAGCACCAGTTCCGGCGGCGCGGCGACGCCGCCCGCCACCACCAGAAACGGCGGCTCCAGCGCGATCAGCTCGGCCATGTGGCGCGAGCGGTCTTCGTCGGTCTGGCGTTTGTAGTAGTCGATTTCGGCGTCGCCGAGCACCTGGATCCGGTTCGGGTGGATCAGGTTCAAGTGGCCGACGAGGTCGGCGCTCGACGTGGCATTCGCGACCGATTCCGAAGAAAAGCCGCGTTCCCAGCCTTCATGCCCCGTCAGCCAGCTGAGCTTCAGCATGGCGGCGTTGTCGTCGAAAATGCTTTGGGCGTTGATGCTGGACGTATCCATGAGTCAGTGACTCCAGTGTGGGCCGCTTGCCGGGCAAAGAGGCGGACGCGCTAACGCGGGCCGTGTGCGTCGCCAGCCGGTAATCGCATGCGGGCGGATAACCGCCGATGCATCAAGGTTGCCACTGAGTGAGCAGGCGATGCAACGATTCGCGGTCTTCTTCCGTGTGCAGGCGCTCGCGGGCCTCGCGATCGGACAGCAACTGGGCGATTTCCGAAAGGATTTCGAGATGCTGCTGTGTGGCCTGTTCAGGTACGAGCAGGAAGATCAGCAGCGAGACCGGCTGGTCGTCGGGCGATTCGAAGGGGATGGGTTCGGCAAGGCGCACAAATGCGGCGAGCGGCTGCTTCAGGCCTTTGATCCGACCATGCGGAATCGCGACGCCTTCGCCCAGCCCCGTCGATCCGAGGCGCTCGCGCGCAAACAGATTGTCAGTGACCGTGCTGCGGGCGATGCCGTTCTGGTTCTCGAAGATCAGGCCCGCTTGCTCGAACACGCGTTTCTTGCTGGTGACCGATAGTCCGACGACGACGTTCTCGAGGGGAAGAAATTTGGCTAAACGATTCATGTTGACAGGCGAAAACGTGGCCTGGGTTCTCCTCGCTGGGGCGTTTGAGTGGCGTTCCATTCGTTCGATGCTCGCGAAGACGTGCGTTGGAGTCGGAAAGTGCAAAACTCCGGCCGGCCGATTTCCGTATGAGCTAGCTTGACCCCGATGGTAACCGGAACATTATAGAACAGGGTAGCTATGGATGGTGCGGCGCGCCATCGATGCGCGATGGGTTTTTAACGATTTAGTCCACGAGCTGCGCCAGCGTGCGAAAAAGGCGTCCAGAAACGAAAAACCGCCCGATTCAGGGCGGTTTTGACAAGTAAGAAAAATGAGGTAAGCCCTCTAATTTCCCTTACTGCGGCGGCACGTCCAGTTGCGGTGCCGGTTGATACTTGATCGCATCATGCTGATGACCCTGCAGGCGATCCTTGTGGCGTATCACTTGCCGGTCGAGCTTGTCGATCATCAGATCGATCGCAGCGTAAAGGTCGCTGTCGCAACTCTCGACAAAGATATCTTTGCCCTTCAGATGCAGGTTGATTTCAACCTTTTGACGCTTGTCCTTTTCCTTGTGGTTGTCGACCGAGAGGACCACACTGCCGTCGATTACCTGATCGAAATGTCTTAGCACCCTATCCAGTTTGGTGATCACGTATTCGCGCAACGCAGGCGTTACTTCGAGGTGGTGTCCACTGATCTGCAGATTCATAGTGCTTCTCCAAGCTAGTGGCCGCTTGTTCCGCACGATGACAAAGGTCCGGTCGATCTGTCGGCTTGCCTGAGTCGTCCCCCGGTGACTGACATCTGGCAGGTCGCATCGGCCGGCCTGTCCGCCAACTGCGGAGCGGCCGGTAAATGCCCGCCACGGAAGGCGACGGGCTACAGAGACTTGCGCAGGTTGACTGCCGGGATTTTGAGCGCTTCGCGGTACTTCGCAACGGTACGCCGTGCGACCACGAAGCCCTGTTCCGCCAGCAGTTCGGCTATGCGACTGTCTGAGAGAGGCGATTTCGGGTTTTCCGCTCCTATCAGTTGTTTGATCAGCGCGCGAATGGCCGTGGAAGAGGCCGCGCCGCCTGTGTCCGTCGAAACGTGTGATCCGAAAAAGTACTTAAATTCCAGCGTCCCGAATGGGGTCAGCATGTATTTACCGGTTGTCACACGCGAGACAGTCGACTCGTGTAGGCCCAGCGTATCAGCAATTTCCCGCAAAACCAAGGGGCGCATGGCAATTTCGCCGTGCACGAAAAAGCTCTTTTGACGCTCGACAATGGCTTGCGCGACACGGAGGATCGTCTCGAAACGCTGCTGGATATTCTTGATCAGCCAGCGTGCTTCCTGCAGTTGCTGGCGCAACGAACCGCTCCCCGGATCGCCCCGGTTATTGCGCAGAATATTCGCGTACAAGTGGTTGATGCGCAGCTTCGGCACCACCTCCGGATTCAGTTCCGCCTGCCAGCCCTGGGCCGTTTTGCGCACCATGATGTCCGGCACCACATAGTCCGCTTCGGCCTTGCCGTAGGCGGCGCCGGGAAACGGTTCGAGCGAGCGGATCAGCATGTGCGCATCGCGCAGATCGTCGTCGTTCGCCTTCAGGTGTTTGCGCAAACGCGTGAAATCGCGTGCCGCGAGCAGTTCGAGGTAGTGACTGACGATGTCGAGTGCGAGCGTTCGCGTAGGCGAAGGATCGAGCCGCAGCAGTTGCAGCTTCAGACACTCGGATGCGGAACGCGCGCCCACCCCCGCCGGGTCGAAGCTATGCAGCAACGCGAGCGCCGCGTTCAATTCGTCGAGATCGACTTCGAGCTCTTCGGGCAGATCGGCTTGCACTTCGTCGAGCGTCGCGGCGAGATAGCCATCGTCGTCGAGCGATTCGATCAGGAACGTGATCAGCGCCCGGTCGCGTTGACCCGCCTGGGTGACGCGCAATTGCGCCATCAGATGATCACGCAGCGACGTGCTCGATTCGTGGATTTGCAGCGGCGGCAGATCGTCGTCGTCGGACGCGTTGCCGGAGCGGCCGTAGTCGTCGAGATTCCATTGCGACGCGTCGCCGTTGCTATCGCCCGACATGCCGTTGTATTCGTCGACACCTTGCGGCTCGCCGTTTTCGGAGCGCTCGCTGCTGCTGGTGGACGAAGACGAGCCGTTGCCGCCCATCTGGTCGGACGGCGCCGACGAGTTGGGCGCCTGGGCGATCAGCGAACCGTCAGCCGCTACCCGCAACGGGCTCGCGATCCAGTCGTCCTCATTTTCGAGGAGCGGATTCTGCGAGATCGCCATTGCGACTTCCTGCTGCAGTTCGAGCGTGGACAACTGGAGCAGCCGGATGGACTGCTGCAGTTGGGGCGTCAGCGCAAGATGCTGCGATAGGCGGAGTTGGAGGCTGGCTTTCATGGCAAGTTGAGATTCATTGTAGAGAGTTTGCCACGACCGCGATACCTTGCGACATTCGCAATTACGCGTGCGCCCGTTTTCGGCGGCGCTGGGCGCGGACGGCCCAGGTGAGGAAGCTGATGTGCGGTTGCCGCAAAAGGGCCGGCGCATGCGGGCTCGCCGCGCCAGCAATCCCTTGTGCGCTTACATGCGGAAGTGCTCGCCCAGATAGACGCGCCGCACGCTTTCGTTCTCGATGATTTCGCTCGGCGCCCCGGCGGCCAGCACGCTGCCGTCGCTGATGATGTACGCGTGATCGCAGATGCCGAGCGTCTCGCGCACGTTATGGTCGGTGATCAGGACGCCGATATTGCGCTGCTTCAGAAACTTGACGATCTTCTGGATTTCCAGCACCGCGATCGGGTCGACGCCCGCGAACGGTTCGTCGAGCAGAATGAAGCTCGGATTGGTGGCCAGCGCGCGGGCAATTTCGACCCGGCGACGTTCGCCGCCCGACAGCGACAGCGCCGGATTCTCGCGCAAGTGCGCAATTTGCAGTTCGTCCAGCAATGCTTCGGTACGCGAAGTGATGGTCTCTTTGCTGAGCCGCTTGCCGTTGTCTTCGTGCTGCAATTCCAGCACCGCGCGAATATTCTGCTCGACGGTGAGCTTGCGGAACACCGACGCTTCCTGCGGCAGATACGACAGGCCGAGCGACGCGCGCTTGTGGATCGGCAGCAGACTGATCGACTTGCCGTCCAGATCGATTTCACCTGCATCGAGCGGCACGAGGCCGACGATCATATAGAACGAAGTCGTCTTGCCGGCGCCGTTGGGGCCGAGCAGACCGACCACTTCGCCGCTTTTCACGTCGAGCGACACATCTTTGACGACCGTGCGCGAACCGTAACGTTTTTTCAGATTACGCACGACCAGCGAGCTGCTGGTGCCGGCCGGCTTGCGATTGGGGAGGGACGCGGAGGTGCTCACTGATTCGGCGCTCCCTGGATCGTGGTGGACGGCGCGAGCGTGGCCGACGCGCCGGTCAGCGGCGCGGCGCCGCCGTTGCGCGGCGACAGCATGGCGCGCACGCGGCCGGTCGGGTTGCCCGGGCCGGCGACATCCTTGCCTGCCTTCGCGGTATAGAAGTCGTTCTGGCCGTCATAGGTGATGACGCTGCCGCGCACCTGGTCGATCACCGTGGACAGACCCTGCAGACGTTTGACCGTGGCGTTCGTGGTGAGCGTGGTCAGATCCTGCTTGCCGTCGTAGTCGATGCGGATGGCCGTGCCTTCGATGTATTCGTCGAGGCCTTCACGCTTCTGGCGGAAATACGACAGATTGCCGCCGCTCGACGTGCCGGTGGCGTACTGATAGCCCTGCGGGTCCTGAGTCACTTCGACACGATCGGCCTTGATCACGATCGTCCCTTTGGTGGCGACCACGTGGCCGGTGAAGATATTGACCTGCTTGAGGTCGTCGTAAGTCATGTTGTCCGCTTCGATGTTCAGCGGCTTGTCCTTATCGGCTCGGTCGGCGTGCGCAAGCGGCGCGAAGCCGGCGAGCGGCAACGCGACGATGAGCGCAGCGAGTCCGGCGCGGCACGCGGACAGGGTACGCGAGCGGCCGGTAAAAAAACGGGGGAACGATTCGTTCATGCAGTCACGCCTGGAATGGATTACCCGGGTTACTTGGGCGAGCTGCCACCGGCGTCGGACGAGGTGATCGCGCCTCTCACGTTGCCGAACAGCTGCATCACCCGGGTGACGTTGTTGTAGTTCATGCCGCTGGCAGTCATCACCGACATGCCGCGCTGAAGTTTAACCGGCTTTTCGGTCTCGATCACATCGTCGTTGACCAGCACCCTAAAATGCTCCGAATCTGCCTGCATCTGCGGATCGCCGTAGCCGGGCGCCCGCAGAATGCGCGCGTTGCCGTACAGATCGACGATCGACGCGTCGGCGTTCACCTTGCCGGTGTCGCCGGTTGCGGTGACGATCGGCTTGCCGGGCTGGAACGCGCGCATGGCCGGTTTGACCAGGTCGCTTAGTTCGTCGTCTTCATAGTGGATCAGCGACTGGGCGGTCAGCCGGTATTGCGTCGCGCCCGACTGATCGAGTTCGGACACCGAGAAGTTGTCCGCGAAGTAGTCCGGCGTGTGTTCCTTGGGACGCGGTGCGCCTTCGTTCTGGCGCGGCAGCGTGGCTTGCAGCAGCCACCACGTGATACCGGCGAGCGCGGCCATCGCGACCAACGGAATCAGCGAAGTCAAACGGAACTGGTTCATCCGACGAGGCCTCGCTGTTCGCCGCTGCAGGCGGCTGCGAGCAACGCTTCATACTTGTGCTGCGCGCGCAGCAGCGTGTCGCAGACTTCGCGCGCCGCACCGTGGCCGCCGCGTGCCTCGCTGACCCAATGAGCCCGCGCGATCACTTCCGGATGCGAGTTGGCCGGCGCGGCCGCGAAGCCGACCTTCAGCATCACCGCGAGGTCGACCCAGTCGTCGCCCATGTAGCCGCATTCTTCCGCGCTGAGGCCAGTCTGCTGCAAAAGGTCCGCAAACGCCTGAGGTTTGTCCTGCACGCCCTGATAGACGTGCGCGATGTTCATTTCCTTCGCGCGCGCCGCGACGATGCCCGACTTGCGTCCCGTGATGATCGCCGTCTCGATGCCGGCCTGGCGCAGCAGCTTCATGCCGTGGCCGTCCATCGAGTTGAAGCCCTTCATCGTGTCGCCTTCCGCCGTAAACAGCAGGCCGCCGTCGGTCAGCACGCCGTCGACGTCGAAAATCATCAGCTTCACGCGGCTTGCGCGTTCGGTAGCGGTAGGCGGAGCAATGGCCATCAGATCACCTTCTTCGAGAACAGGTCGTGCATGTTGAGTGCGCCGATCAGCTTGCCTGCTTCGTCGACGACCAGCATCTGATTGATGCGGTGGCGCTCCATCAGTTCCACGGCTTCGACGGCGAGCCGGTCCGGACCGATGGTGCGCGGGCCGGCGGTCATCACCGAGGCGATCGACAACTGGCGGAAATCGCCGTCGCGTTCGAGCACGCGGCGCAAGTCGCCGTCGGTGAAAATGCCCGCGACGCGGCCTTCGTGGTCGACGATCGCGGTCATGCCCATGCGCTTCGCGGTCAACTGGAACAGCGCGTCGCGCACGGTGGCGTCGGGTGTGACTTGCGGCACCTGGTCGCCGGTGCGCATCACGTCGCGCACATAGGTGAGCAGACGCCGGCCGAGCGCGCCGCCCGGATGCGAGCGCGCGAAGTCGTCGCGGCCGAAGCCGCGTGCGTCGAGTACCGCGACCGCGAGCGCGTCGCCGAGCGCGAGCGCGGCGGTGGTGCTGGCGGTCGGCGCGAGATTCATCGGGCAGGCTTCTTTCGCGACGCCGGAATTCAGGTGTACGTCGGCCAGTTGTGCGAGACTCGACGACGGGCGGCCCGTCATCGCAATCAGCTTCGCGCCGATCCGTTTGATGAGCGGCAGGATCGCCACGAGTTCTTCAGTCTCGCCGGAATTGGACAACGCGAGGAACACGTCGTCCGAGGTGACCATGCCGAGGTCGCCATGACTGGCTTCGGCAGGATGCACGAAGAACGCGGGGGTGCCGGTACTGGCGAGGGTGGCCGCAAGCTTGCGGGCCACATGGCCGGATTTGCCGATACCAGAGACGACCACGCGCCCACGGCAACCCAGGATGAAATCGACCGCCCCTACGAAACCATCGTCGAGTTGGTCGCGAAGGGCGCGCACGGCGTCCGCTTCGATGTCGAGCACGTCACGAGCGAGCGTCAGTGCCCGGTCGCCATTGATTTTCGCTATCATTCGCGGAGTATAGCAAAGGCGCCTGTTCGCCGCGCCGGGCCTGCTGTGCCAAGCGGCTGCTTTCACCAGCCTTTTTACCGGCCCCTCAACCTCGCCGCACGGCGTTTCGCGTGCGCGGTTCCGCTGACGAACGAGGACTCTTCACCCATGCGTTTTTGCCGATGATCTCCCCGCTCGAAATGACGCTGTTCCTGCTGCTGGCATCGGTGGCGGGCGTGGTGCTGTTTCGCTTTCTGAATCTTCCGCCGATGCTCGGCTATCTGACTGTCGGCATCGTGGTCGGGCCGAACGCGTTCGGTCTGATCCCCGATTCGGCGGGCGCGCAGAACCTCGCCGAATTCGGCGTCGTGTTCCTGATGTTCTCGATCGGGCTGGAGTTTTCGCTTGCCAAGCTGCGCTCGATGCACCGGCTCGTGTTCGGCCTCGGCCTGTTGCAGGTGCTCGGCACCATTGCCGTCGCGGTGTCGCTCGGCATGATCCTCGAGCGCTGGGTGCATATCACGTGGCAGGCGAGCGTGGCGCTGGGCGGCGCGCTGGCGATGTCGTCGACGGCGATCGTCAGCAAGATGCTGGCGGAGCGGCTCGAAATCGAAACGGAGCACGGACGCAACATCTTCGGCGTGTTGCTGTTCCAGGATCTGGCGGTGGTGCCGCTCCTCATCATCATCACCGCGCTCGGCGGCAAGTCGGAAGAGCTGATCAGCTCGCTCGGAGTTGCCGCGATCAAGATCGTCATCGCATTGGCGCTGCTGCTGATCGTCGGACAGCGCTTCATGACGCGCTGGTTCAACGTAGTCGCGCGGCGCCGCTCGCAAGAACTGTTCATTCTCAACGTGCTGCTGGTGACGCTGGGCGCGGCGTTCATCACCGACAAGTTCGGCCTGTCGCTCGCGCTCGGCGCGTTCATCGCGGGCATGCTGATCGCCGAAACGCCTTACCGCCATCAGGTGGAAGAGGACATCAAGCCGTTTCGCGACGTGCTGCTCGGTCTCTTCTTCATCACCACCGGCATGCTGCTGAATCCGACCGTGATCTGGCAGCATCCGCTGATCGTGCTGGGCTTCCTGATCGGGCCGCTGCTGCTGAAGGCGGTGATGATCACGGCGCTCGCGCGGCTGTTCGGCGCGACTCCGGGCGTCGCGATGCGTACCGGTATCGGCCTCGCGCAAGCGGGCGAGTTCGGCTTCGTGCTCCTGAACCTGATTCTCGACCGGCATCTGGTCGACGCGACGCTGTTGCAGGCGATTCTCGCCGCGATGCTGCTGTCGATGCTCGCCGCGCCGTTCATGATCCAGAATGCGGACCGGATCGTGCTGCGCCTGTCGTCGACTGAATGGATGATGCAGTCGTTGCAGATGACGCGCATCGCGACGCAAAGCCTGAAGCAGAGCGGCCACGTGATCATCTGCGGCTACGGCCGCGCTGGGCAGAATCTGGCGCGCATGCTGGAGCACGAAGGCCTGTCGTACGTCGCGCTTGACCTCGACCCCGATCGCGTCGCCGCAGCCGCCGCAGCGGGCGAGTCGGTCGTGTTCGGCGACGCCGGGCGGCGCGAGTCGCTGCTCGCCGCGGGTCTCCATCGCGCGGCCGCGATCGCGATCACGTATGCGAACACGCCGTCGGCCTTGCGCGTGCTGCACAACATCCACGAGGAAGAGCCGACGCTGCCGGTGATCGTGCGTACCGTCGACGACGCCGATCTGGAGAAGCTGCTGGCCGCCGGCGCCACCGAGGTGATACCGGAGATCGTCGAGGGCAGTCTGATGCTCGCGTCGCACACGCTGGTGGTGATGGGCGTGCCGATGCGGCGCGTGGTGCGACGGGTCGAGGAAATGCGCGACGAACGCTATGCGCTTTTGCGCGGCTATTTCCACGGCGCCGACGACGTGGACGACGACGACGGTCACGAACAGGTGCGGCTACAATCGGTCCCGGTCGACCCCAACGCGGACGCGGTGGGTCGCACGCTGGCCGACCTGGGCCTGTTCGAGCTGGGCGTGGAAGTGACGGCGATCCGCCGGCATGGCATTCGCGGCGTCGAGCCGGACCCGTCCACCAAGCTGCGCGCGAGCGACATCGTGGTGCTGCGCGGCTTGCCCGAACAACTGTCGGAAGCAGAGGAACGGCTCTCGAAGCATCGTCGCGCGGGTGCTGCCGCGGCGTAGCGGACGCGGCGCCACGTGAGCGCGTCGTACGGCGCGTGCGCTCGCCGCTCGCCCTGACGCACGCCGCTCTGATTCAGATTTTCATCGGGCCTGTCGAGGTCCATCCGGAGACATCATGTCCAACGCGCTTGTGAGCGCGCCGCTCGATGCGGCCGATTACATCAAAAGCCACATTCGCACGGTGCCCGACTGGCCGCAGCCGGGCGTGCAGTTTCGCGACATCACGCCGCTGTTGCAGGAGCCGAAGTCGCTGCGCGTGCTGATCGATCTGTTCGTGCAGCGTTACTTCGACGCGCAGCTCGATTACGTGGCGGGGCTCGATGCGCGCGGCTTCATCATCGGGCCGATTCTCGCGTACGAGTTGAACATCGGCTTCATTCCGATCCGCAAGGCGGGCAAGCTGCCGTATAAGCGGCTCGCGCAGTCGTACGAACTCGAATACGGCACCGCGACCGTCGAGATTCACGAAGATGCCTGCAAGCCGGGCGACCGGGTCGTAATCATGGACGATCTGATCGCTACAGGCGGCACGATGATGGCCGGCAAGATGCTGCTCGAGCGGCTCGGCGCGGTTGTCGTGGAAGGCGCGGCGATCATTGATCTGCCCGAGCTCGGCGGCTCGAAGCTGCTGCGCGAGAGTGGCCTCGCGCTCTACACGGCGACGAGTTTCGACGGCCACTGAAGCGCGCGTAGCCGCCGTTTTTTTTCTGAACTTCGCCGCTTCGCACACAACGAGAAGGTCACGACGATGCCCAACTTCCTGCTGTTTCTCGCCACGTCGATCGCGATCACCGTGGCGCCCGGTCCGGACAATCTGCAGGTGCTCGCGCGTGGCATCTCGCAGGGGCGCGCGGCGGGGCTGGTCGCCGCGCTCGGCTTCGCGGCCGGCATCACGTTTCACACGACGCTCGCCGCGCTCGGCGTGGCCGCGTTGCTGCGCTCGTCGCCGCTGGCGTTCGAGGCGATCAAGCTGGCTGGCGCCGCCTATCTGATCTGGATCGGCATCAAGGCGCTGCGCAGCCAGGGCCTCGCGACCGCGCATCAACGCGCGCCGCAACCTTTGATGACAGTGTTTCGCCAGAGCGTGCTCGGCAATCTGCTGAACCCGAAGGTGACGCTGTTCTTCGTCGTGTTCCTGCCGCAGTTCGTGCAGCCGCACGGCGGGCAAACCGTCACGCTGCAGATGCTCGAACTCGGCGCGCTGTTCATGCTGCAGACGGTCGTGGTGTTTTCGCTGTTCGGCGTGTGCGCGGGGATTATCGGAGGCTGGCTCAAGCGTCGGCCGCGCGCGGGCGTGTGGCTCGATCGCCTTGCCGGCGCGACATTCATCGCCATCGGGATTCGCGTCGCGTTGCGTGACTGACGCGAACACGTGACCGCGTGACCTCATGACCGCCTACGCGCTCGCGGCTCGCCGGCCGCGTCTTGCGCACCGTTGAGTCTGGAGTTTGGAATGACCTTGCCTTGCATCACCGCCGCGCGCTGCTTCGATGCCGCTGCGCATCGGCCGTTCTGGATCGGCGCCGAACAGGTCGGCTGGATTCGTTCGAGCGACGTGCCGTTGCTCGAACGCTGGCCCGATGTGTTCGACATCGACATCGACAGCGACGTTGACAGCGGGCACCGCAACGCCCGCGTAACGCTCGCGCCCACGTTCAACACCGTCGATCTGCGCAGCGCGGCGCTCGGCTCCGTGATCGGCGCGCTCGCCGCCGAAGGGCGCATTCCCGGCTGGCGCAACGAGACCTACGCAATCCGCAATGCGTTCGACGCGCCGCCGCTCGCGTACATCGAACGCGCGGCGTCGCGCTTCTTCGGCACGATGACCTACGCGGTGCATGTGAACGGCGTCGTAGAATACGCGGATGGCGCGCCGCAATTGTGGATCGCGCGCCGCAGCGACTCCAAGGCGACCGATCCGGGCATGCTCGACAATGTCGTCGCGGGCGGGATCGGCTGGGGCTTCGGCATCGAGGCGACGATCGTCAAGGAGTGCTGGGAAGAAGCCGGCATCCCCGAGGAGATCGCCGCGCGCGCCGTCGCAGGACGCACCGCGCATGTGCTGCAATCTTTGCCGGAAGGCACGCAGGCCGAACAGATTTTCATCTACGACCTCGCGCTGCCGGCCGATTTCGCGCCGCGCAATCAGGACGGCGAAGTGGGTGAGCACCGGCTCGCGCGCATCGACGAAGTGGCGCGCTGGATCGAGGAGGGCGCGATGACGGTGGACGCGAGTCTCGCCACGCTGGATTGCCTGCTGCGTCGCCGTTGGCTCGACGAGGACGCGTGCCCCGGCATCGAAGCGTTGTTCGCGCCGCCGCCGCCGCTCGCCTGAACGCCTCGTCTCAGCGCCGCAGCTTCAGCGCGCGCGCCGACGAACATCCCGCAGTACGCAGCATCGAGCCGTATTGACTGAATCAACCACGCATTGAAGAAGGGAGTCACCCAGGTCATGTCGACCGATCACAGCTTTATCCTCAAACTGTCGTGCGCCGACCGGCCCGGCATCGTTCACGCCGTGTCGGGCTTTCTGTTCGAGCGTGGCAGCAACATTCTCGACTCCGCGCAGTTCGGCGATAGCGGCACCGGCGAGTTCTTCATGCGCGTGCATTTTCAGCAGGTGGGCGGCGATCCGGGCCTGGAGATGTTGCGCACGTCGTTCTCGACGCTCGCCGAGCAGTTCGGCATGCGCTGGGAGTTGCACGATGCGTCGGTGAAGCCGCGCGTCGTGATCATGGTGTCGAAGATCGGCCACTGCCTGAACGATCTGCTGTTCCGCTACCGCACCGGCCAGTTGAACATCGAGATTGCCGCGATCATCTCGAACCACAAGGAGTTCTATCAGCTCGCCGCGAGCTATGACATTCCGTTCCATCACTTCCCGCTGCTGGGCGGCACGCCCGACGCGAAGGCCGCGCAGGAAGCGCGCGTGCTCGAAGTGATCGACGAGCATCAGGCGGATCTGGTGGTGCTCGCGCGCTACATGCAGATTCTGTCGCCGAAACTGTGCGAAGCGCTGACCGGCCGCGCGATCAACATCCACCACTCGTTCCTGCCGAGCTTCAAGGGCGCGAAGCCGTATTACCAGGCGTTCGACCGTGGCGTGAAGCTGATCGGCGCGACCGCCCATTACGTGACGACGGATCTCGACGAAGGTCCGATCATCGAGCAGGAAGTGGAGCGTGTAGACCACAGCATGACGCCGGAGCAGTTGACGGCGATTGGCCGGGACGTCGAATGCGTGACGCTCGCGCGTGCGGTGAAGTGGCACGTCGAGCATCGCGTCGTGTTGAACGGTAGTAAGACGGTGGTGTTTCGGTAGGAGTGGTTGAAGCAGGCGAGGGCGCTTGAGGCGCCCGGCACCTGCACACAAGGGCTGCGGCGAGATTTCGCGACGCAGCCCTTTTTTACGACCGCGCCGCCGACCCGCCCGCCTCGCGCGCGAGCCCGGCGTTCTGCGCCGAACGGCGGCGCGCATTCAACTTCTTCAGCCAGATCAGCAGGCCGGTCGCGCTCAACACGGCAACCGCGACGCCCATCGCACTGAGCAGAATCCGTCCGCCGAGGCCGAGGATGCGCCCCGAGTGCAGCGGGAATTGCAGCTGCATGAAGATGTCGCCCGCCGTGCCCTGGCCGGGAATCGTTTTACCTAGCAGCTTGCCAGTGGCCGCGTCCCAATACATCCACGGGTTGCCAAGGCCGATGTCGCCGTGATCGTTGCCGGGCACGTAGAAGCCCACGCCATACGCGTGCAGGAATTCCGCGTAGTAGATGCCGCCCGGCGGCGCGGCGAGATGCATGTCCTTGCCGGCCTGCTCGGCCAGCTGGAAGATCTGGTCGCGGCTCAACACCTTGTCGCCGGGCTGCGGAGCCCGCAGGATTTCCGGGTTGTTGATCGGGTCCGGCGTGAGTTTCGAGAACACTGAAACGACTGGCCGCACCACCGGGCCCGACAGATTCATCGATATCGATGTCAGCGCGACGATCATCAGCAGGCCCCAGATCCACACGCCGCCGGAGCGGTGCAGGTCAAAGGTGAGCGCATAGCCGCCGCGCTTCAGACGAAACGCGAACGACTTGCGCCACGCCTTGACGCTCGGGAACGACAGCACGATTGCAATCACGCTGTCGAACAGCCACACGATGCCGACGATGCCCATCAGCCACGTGCCCGTATCGATGCCGCCGGCAAACGGCAGATGCAGCGTGTAGTGCAGCTTGTAGATGAACGGAATCAGATTGAGCCGCGCGAGCGAGACGGCGCCCCACTCGCGGCGTCCCTGGATCTCGCCGGTGGCGGGATCGACGGCGATCTGGTTGAAATCGAGCGGGTAGGGCTGCTTCGTGACGGGGTCGGTGCGCGGCAGCACCATCATCTGCAGCGTATGGCCAGGCTCCGCGGTCAGCGGCAAATAGGTCACCTGAACCCGCGGGTCGGCGGCTTCCACGCGGCGCGCGAGTTCCAGACCTGACAGCGCCGGAGCGTCGGTGCGGGCCTTGAAGAACGACGGATTCAACGCCGCATCGAGTTCGTGATCCCACGCGATGATCGCGCCCGTGAGGCCGGCAACGAACAGAAAGAGCGCGGTGGCAACACCGAACCAGCGATGCAGTCGAACGAGCTGGCGTCTCATGCGCGGGCCGGCAGGAGGGAGCGGAAAGGCTGGGCGAGTCTCACGGCGTAAGCTGTCTGTAAATGGGAATTGTTCGCATCTTAGGGGCTTGCGCGAACTACCGCAAGCGTCCCGTGCCGCGGTAGCGGTCGGCGTTTTATGGGGTCAAAGGGCGGAAGACGAAAAAAAACGGCACCGAAGTGCCGCTTTTGCCTGACTGCCAACGCGTCGGAGAGTTACACCAGCCGCAGATAGATCAGTTCCCGCTTGATGTACGCGTAGAAGATCGGCGCAGCGATCACGCCGGGGATGCCGAACGCCGCTTCCATCACGAGCATCGCGATCAGCAGTTCCCAAGCGCGCGCTTCGATCTGCCCGCCGACGATGCGCGCGTTCAGGAAGTATTCGAGCTTGTGAATCAGGATCAGGAACACGAGCGACATGACCGCCGCTGGAAAACTCACCGACAAGGCCACCGCGACGATGATCGTATTCGAGATCAGGTTGCCGATGACCGGCAGCAAGCCGACGATGAACGTCACCAGCACCAGCGTTTTGGATAGCGGCAACTGGTCGTGGAAGATGGGCAGGACCACCAGCAGGAAGATCGCGGTGAAGACCGCGTTGAGCGCGGAAATCTTCACCTGGGCGAACACGATGCGGCGGAACGCGTCGGCGAAACGGCTCACGCGCGTGATAAAGGCGGTGGACAGCGGCAGCCGGTGGATATGCTTTTGCGCGCCGATCGCGATGATCGCGCCGATGATCATGCCGATCAGGATGTGCGTGAAGCCACGCGCCGCGATCGTGCCGCTTTGCTGCAGCATGTTGGCGTGCGTGTGCATCAGCTCTTCCGCCTTGGCCTTCATCTGCTCGGTGTCGACCGGCAGCGAATTGGCGATGAATTGCGGAATCCGCCCGCGCGCCTGGTGGATCAACTGCATGGCCTGATCGAGCAGGTTTTGCACGCTCGGCACGTCGTTTTCGAAATGCTCGATGATGCCGAGCGTAAGCCCGGTCAGCGCCCCCACGATCACCACCGACAGCAGCACCACCGCGAGCCAGCGCGCCCGCATGCTCGACATGTGGCGCTCGATGCGCGGCGCGATCGTATGCACGAGCTGAAACACCAGCAGCCCGGCGAGCAGCGCGCCGAGCAGCTTCAATGCAATGACCGCCCACATGCCGGCCAGCATCAGAACATAACTGCCGATTTCGACTGCCGACAACTTCGGCAGGCTCATGTCGCTAGTCAGCCTGACCGGGCGTGGGCGTAGGTCCTGCACCTGCCCGTCGTCGCGCGCCTGATTCCGCTTGGCCATGGCTTATCCCGTCTCCCACCCGTGTTGTGCAGCGTTACTTTTTGCTGGCAGCGCGCTTGAGTAGCGGCGCCAGATACTTGCCGGTAAAACTTGCCTTCGACTTCGCCACCTGCTCCGGCGTGCCTTGAGCGATGATCTGCCCGCCGCCCGCACCGCCTTCGGGACCGAGGTCGATGACCCAGTCGGCGGTTTTGATTACATCGAGATTATGCTCGATGATCACGACGGTATTACCCTGGTCGCGTAACCGATGGATCACTTCCAGCAGCAGCGCGATGTCGTGAAAGTGCAGCCCGGTAGTCGGCTCGTCGAGGATGTATAGCGTGCGACCCGTATCACGCTTGCTCAGTTCCAAAGATAGTTTGACGCGCTGCGCCTCGCCGCCCGACAGTGTAGTGGCTGACTGGCCCAGCCGGATATAGCCCAGACCCACGTCCAGCAAGGTCTTCAGCTTGCGCGCGACGACCGGAACGGGCTTGAAGAACTCGTAGGCTTTCTCCACCGTCATGTCGAGCACTTCGCTGATGTTCTTGCCTTTGTACTGGACGTCGAGCGTTTCGCGGTTGTAGCGCTTGCCGTGACAGACATCGCACGGCACGTACACGTCCGGCAAAAAGTGCATCTCCACCTTGAGCACACCGTCACCTTGACACGATTCGCAGCGGCCGCCCTTCACGTTGAACGAGAAGCGGCCCGGATCGTAGCCGCGTTCCTTGGCGGCGGGCACGCCCGCGAACAGCTCGCGGATCGGCGTGAAGAGGCCCGTGTAGGTGGCCGGGTTCGAGCGCGGCGTGCGGCCGATCGGCGACTGGTCGACGTTGATGACCTTGTCGAAATGTTCGAGGCCCTCGATCGATTCGTACGGCGCCGGCTCGGTGGCCGAGCCGTACAGGTGATGCGCGACTGCGTGATACAGCGTGTCGTTGATCAGCGTCGACTTGCCCGAACCGGACACACCGGTCACGCAGGTGAGCAGCCCGACCGGCAGGTCCAGCGACACGCGCTGCAGATTGTTGCCGTATGCCTCGACGATACGCAGACGCCGCTCGTCCGGCGCCTTGCGTTCGTCGGGGAATTCGATGTTGCGCGCGCCGGACATGTACTGCCCGGTCATCGACGCCGCGTTCGCCTGCACCTGTTTGGGCGTGCCCTCGGCGATCACCATGCCGCCATGTTCGCCGGCGCCCGGACCCATGTCGACCACGTAGTCGGCCATGCGGATCATGTCCTCGTCGTGCTCGACGACGATCACCGAGTTGCCGAGATCCCGCAGATGTTTGAGCGTAGCGATGAGCCGGTCGTTGTCGCGCTGATGCAGGCCGATCGACGGTTCGTCCAGCACGTACATCACGCCGGTGAGGCCCGAGCCGATCTGCGACGCAAGGCGAATGCGCTGCGCTTCGCCGCCCGACAGCGTTTCCGCGCTGCGTTCGAGCGACAGGTAATCGAGCCCGACGTTATTCAGGAACATCAGCCGCGCGACGATCTCCTTCACGACCTTGTCGGCGATTTCGCGCTTCGAGCCTTCCAGCCGCAGCGTCTGGAAATAGCCGAGCGCGTCGCGCAACGGCCAGCCGCTGATTTCGAAGATGCCGCGCGCGTCGCCGTCCGCGCCAATCCGCACGAAGCGCGCTTCGCGGCGCAAGCGCGTGCCGGCGCAAGCCGGACACGGCTGGTTGTTCTGATACTTGGCGAGCTCTTCGCGCACCGCGACCGAGTCGGTCTCGCGGTAACGCCGCTCCAGATTCGGGATGATCCCTTCGAACACATGCTCGCGCACCGAAGTGCGGCCGCGCTCGTTGATATACGAGAACGGAATCTCCTGCTTGCCCGAACCGAACAGCAGGATCTTGCGGACCTTCTCCGGCAGATCTTCGACGGCCGTGTCGATGTCGAACTCGTAGAATGCCGCGAGACTTTGCAGCATCTGGAAGTAGAACTGGTTGCGTCGGTCCCAGCCCTTCACCGCGCCCGCCGCGAGTGACAGCGACGGATGCGCGACCACCCGCTTCGGATCGAAGAAAGTGATCTGGCCGAGGCCGTCGCATTCCGGGCAGGCGCCCATCGGGTTGTTGAACGAGAAGAGGCGCGGCTCCAGCTCCTGCAGCGAATACGAGCAGATCGGGCAGGCGAACTTCGAGCTGAACAGCTTCTCCTTGTCCGTATCCATTTCGAGCGCGATCGCGCGGCCGTCGGCGAGACGCAACGCCGTTTCGAACGATTCCGCGAGACGCTGCTTCATGTCCGGACGCACTTTCAAACGGTCGACGACGACGTCGATCGTGTGCTTGTCGTTCTTCTTCAGCTTCGGCAGCGAGTCGACTTCATAGATCTTCGCGACGCCTTCGTTGGCGGTGCCGCCGCCCGAGCGCACGCGAAAACGGATGAAGCCCTGCGCCTGCATTTCCTCGAACAGCTCGACGTGCTCGCCTTTGCGGTTTGCCACCACAGGCGCAAGGATCATCAGCTTCGTTTCTTCCGGCAACGCGAGCGCCGCGTCGACCATTTGCGACACGCTTTGCGCTTCGAGCGGGATCTCGTGATCGGGGCAATAGGGCGTGCCGACCCGCGCGAACAGCAGGCGCAGATAGTCGTGAATCTCGGTGACGGTGCCGACCGTGGAGCGCGGATTGTGCGAGGTCGCTTTCTGTTCGATCGAGATTGCCGGCGATAAACCTTCGATCAGATCGACGTCCGGTTTCTCCATTAACTGGAGGAACTGGCGCGCATAGGCGGAGAGACTTTCGACGTAGCGCCGCTGTCCTTCCGCATAGAGCGTGTCGAACGCAAGCGACGATTTTCCCGAGCCGGAAAGGCCCGTAATGACGACGAGCTTGTGACGGGGTAAGTCGAGATTGACGTTCTTCAGGTTGTGGGTGCGAGCCCCACGAATACGGATTTGTTCCACGGATTTATTCCATGAACTGGCGGAAAGAGGAAGAGGCTAAACCTGCTACTATAACGACTTTTCAAGGTCGCCGTTACGGCTTCCTGACAGCGCGAACAACGCGCGAGGCAAGCTGTAAGGCTGCGGTTCAGCGCCGCGGGGAAGAGGGCTAACTGGGGCCGTTTTCCGCGAGTACAAGGCACCGCGAGGCGTCGGCGGAGGTGCCCAGGCCGCCGGCTCCAACGTCGCGCCGCAGGGCATCCCGTCATCCGTGATAAGCCGGCTGGCGTGGCCGTCCCGACGGACCGGCTGCCCGCGGCCGGTCGCCCGCGGTGTGCCGCCCAGCTCATTCAAAGAACGCTCCCGATGTCCAATCCGTCCGCCACTTCCACACGCATGAGCGCGCCTGAATTGCGCGCGACCGTGTCGCTTGCCGCCATCTTCGCGCTGCGCATGCTCGGTCTCTTCATGATCATGCCGGTGTTCTCGATCTACGCGAAGACCATCCCCGGCGGCGACAACGTGCTGCTGGTCGGCATCGCGCTCGGCGCGTACGGCGTCACGCAGTCGATGCTCTACATCTTCTACGGCTGGATCTCGGACAAGATCGGCCGCAAGCCGGTCATTGCAACCGGCCTTCTGATCTTCGCGCTCGGCAGCTTCGTCGCGGCGGGCGCGCACGACATGACGTGGATCATCGTCGGCCGGGTGATCCAGGGCATGGGCGCGGTGTCGTCCGCGGTGATCGCGTTCATCGCCGACCTCACGTCCGAGGAGCATCGCACCAAGGCGATGGCGATGGTCGGCGGCAGTATCGGCGTGTCGTTCGCGGTGGCAATCGTCGGTGCGCCGATCGTGTTCCAGTGGATCGGCATGAGCGGGCTGTTCACGCTCGTCGGCATCTTCTCGATCCTCGCGATCGGCGTGGTGCTGTGGATCGTGCCCGACGCGCCGAAGCCCGTGCACGTGCGCGCGCCATTCGCCGAAGTGCTGCACAACGTCGAATTGCTGCGCCTGAACTTCGGCGTGCTCGTGCTGCACGCGACGCAAACCGCGCTGTTCCTCGTCGTGCCGCGCATTCTCGAAGCGGGCGGCCTGCCGGTCGCTTCGCACTGGAAGGTGTATTTGCCGGTGATGGGCCTGTCGTTCGTGATGATGGTGCCGGCGATCATCGCCGCCGAGAAGCGCGGCAAGATGAAGATCGTGCTGCTGTCCGCGATCGGTCTTATCCTGATTGGCCAGTTGTTATTGGGCGTCGCTCCGCATACGATTCTGAGTGTGGCGGCGATCCTCTTTGTATACTTTCTGGGGTTCAATATTCTCGAGGCATCGCAGCCTTCGCTGGTGTCGAAACTGGCACCCGGCACCCGCAAGGGCGCGGCTGCCGGCGTGTACAACACCACGCAGTCGATTGGTCTTGCACTGGGCGGAATGATCGGCGGCTGGCTGCTGAAAGTGGACGGACAAAGCGCAGTGTTTTTCACCTGCTCGGGGCTCGTCTTTTGCTGGCTTATAATCGCCGCAAAGATGAAGCAGCCGCCGCGCAAAGCGTAATACGGCTGCGTACTCGGGGGCACATCCCGAACTCACCCAGAACTCACCCGGCGGCGGGCAGAGGCGCTGTTCCGATCTCGGCCTGCCAGCCATGAGACGCGAACCGCGCAGTGCCGCGCCGCCCGCAACGGAATCAACAGGAGAAACTCATGGCATCCGTGAACAAGGTCATTCTCGTCGGCAATCTCGGAGCCGATCCGGAAGTCCGCTATCTTCCGAGCGGCGACGCAGTGGCGAACATCCGCCTTGCGACGACGGACCGGTACAAGGACAAGGCGTCCGGCGAGATGAAGGAAGCCACCGAATGGCACCGCGTGTCGTTCTTCGGCCGTCTCGCGGAAATCGTTTCGGAATATCTGAAGAAGGGCTCGTCGGTGTACCTGGAAGGGCGCATCCGCACCCGTAAGTGGCAGGCGCAGGACGGCACCGATCGTTACTCGACCGAAATCGTCGCCGAGCAGATGCAAATGCTGGGCGGCCGCGGCGGCTCCTCGATGGGCGGCGGCGACGAAGGCGGCGGTTATAGCCGCGGTGAGCCGTCGGAGCGTAGCGGCGGTGGTGGTCGGGCAATGTCGGGCGGCGGCGCTTCGCGTGGCGGCAGCGGCAGTGGTGGCGGCGGTTCCAGCCGTCCGAGCGCGCCGGCGGGCGGCGGCTTTGATGAGATGGACGACGATATTCCGTTCTAAGGTCGAGTGAGCTGAGATCCGCAAGTCTAGTGGGCGGATTCTCATGCAGAAGACTGGTTCAGGATGATTTTCCGGGCGAGAGTGAAACGCAAGTTTCCTCTCGCTTTGTCATTTCTTGCGACGAGCGAAGGCGTCGTCTAAACACAAACAAGTTCATTCGACGGCACGCCTCGTGATTGGCTCTTCATAAGACCCGACGAGGGGCACCACCCTTGAATCGCTCAGGCTCTGACCGCGCAGCTAAAAGATCGCACCACGTCTCTCCCCTGTTAAATCCGACTATTCGAAGGCTGGCCGAGCGCGCCTCCCTCGGAAATCCTATTTGGCGGACGCTTTCCGCGAGGAGAAAGTTAAATAAAGTCAAGTCAAAGTCCCGTCCAGAAAAATCGAATCTAATCGATAGTCGCCTATCGTTGTCCACGCTATATTTCATCGTCGAATTTTCTTAAAAATAAAAACTTGGCGCTGAATAGCTTGTTGGTGTGCTGTGGCCGATCATTTTAAATTCAAAATGCGACGAATCGACGCGGCCACTGCTTGGCGGCGCGGAAAAAAGACGTCCAGATGTTCGGTATTTTTAAAATTCTGGGCACGTCGAGAATTCAACTGCGGCATGCGACAAGAATCTAATTTGTTTTATATCTGGCGTATGGCGCCTCCGCTATTCTGCTTATGAGGGGGCAATGAAGGTTAGGCAGATTGTCTTGTTCTATTTTTTTGCGGCGCCACGAGCAAACGTGGAAATCGAGCGTGGCGAATTGATGCACTTGGGTTGTGAGCACGTGTCGAGTCGCGTATCCACATGATCCGTCTTCTGTCTCATCGCGTTCAGAGTTATTTGGCGTTATACCGCCATAGCTATTTGATCAGCTTCTTGAATTCAAATCGACCTCAGGGCTCGATGCCTGGAAAACAAACGAAATTAAGAGTTCTGGAATATTTGGCGTCACTATTAAGGGTTTTGGTTTTTCAGAATTTATTGCGCGCTCCTTCTCGCGGCATGCCTTGGGCTGAAGGTACATACGCGGACCCCGCATGGTCGGCAGTGTGGTAGCGAAATTTCGCCAGCCTGTGAGAAGTCGATGCGCGGCCAATTCAGTTATTAGTAAAAGATCCATTTAATTTAAATGAAGTTATTTGATGAACAAGTCGTATATCAGTATATGGAATGAAGCGCTTGGGTCATGGGTGGCAGCATCCGAAAACACCTCTGCACGCGGCAAGCGGAGCAAATCACGCGTCGTGGTTGAGGCCGTCGTGGCCATCGCAGCGCTATCAGGGCTTTGGGGGGCGTCCAGCGCGCAGGCGGCTGACACCACCGGCGCCGGGCTGCAGTTGTGTAATTCGAGTACCGGCTCTATGTCCGGAACGAGTTGGGGGCCTGGCACGGGCACGGGCGGTGGTACGGGATTGAACTGTAGTACCGGGACTTACTCCTTTTCGCTTAACAACGCGGGCGCGGATACCGGTGGCGCCGGCTTCTCTTTGGCGACAGCCCGCGTAACCGGTTACAAGAACGGCACGCTCGAGTTGTTGGGCACGGCCGGTATTTCGATGCTGGGTACGGTGCAGATGAACTCCAACAAGATTACCGGCCTTGCAGCGGGTACCTTGTCGTCGAGCAGCACTGACGCGGTGAATGGCAGCCAGTTGTATGGTGCAAGCCAATCGGTCGCGAGCGCATTGGGCGGTAGTTCGACCGTGGCTGAAAACGGCACGGTCAGCGCACCGAGCTACAAGGTGGCGGGCACTACGCAGATCAGCGTCGGCGGCGCGCTGTCGGCATTGGATGCGGCGGCGGTGCAGTTCAACGGCACGGATAACGCGGTTGACGTTAAGGGCAAGAAGGTCCTGAACGTCGCGGCGGGCGATTTGAACCCGTTG
>NZ_BBJF01000020.1 GCF_000739735.1 Paraburkholderia ginsengisoli NBRC 100965
TGCCGCCCCGCACAGGGGCAACGCTAACAGACCACCGTGAAATCAAGGAAAGGCCAACACCGGGAGAACCCAGACAATAGGCGCCGCACAGGCAAAAAAACCTCACTCCCGACTAGCAATAGCCCGCCGCCCTTCATCGCCGCCGGCAGCAGAACCTTCCCCGCCATCCGCCGTCTGCGACCCCTGCGTCCCCCAAACCACCGCATTATCAACCGCATACAAGCGACAAGGATCCGAACTTTGCTTCTGGCAATTAGCAACCGCCACCGACATCGGATCATCCCCGCCTTCAGCCCAGGACCACGCCCCCGAGTCCGACACCGCAAACGCGCGACTCGGATACTGATGCAAAAAATTACGATACCCATTGCGCCCGGCTTCATCGACGAACGGTACGGCATCCACCGCGTCGACGGCAGCGAAGCCGCTCGCCTTCGGCAGCGACGGATCGGCCACCCGGTACTGCACGCCGGTCGGCATCCCCACACGAGCGAGGAACGCCTCGACGGCCGGCCACCACACATGCACACCATCGCGATCGCCGACCAGCCGATGCGCGTCGTTCTTGTAGTTGCCGAAATCCACCATCTTCGCGCTCGCGCCGTGCGCGCCATACGCCGCGTACATGCCGGCCACCAGCGGCGTGTTCCAGACCGAATCGTTATCGCCGTACATCCACAGCGACGGCACGGTGGTCTTCTCACCATACGCGCCGAATGCGCGCGTCAGGTTGCCCTGCCAGTCGGTGCAGGCATCCTGACGCAAGCCGCCCGAGAAATTGATCAGCGCGCGCACGCCCGGCGCCGCTTCGGTGCCGTACGCGATCGTCGCGAGACCGCCGTGCGAAGTGCCGGCCACGACAATATGTGTCGCGTCCACATAAGGCTGCTTCGACATGTAATCGATCGTGGCCGCGACGTCGCCGGCCTGGCCCATGCCGTTGCGTTCGACGTCGCAACCGTCCTGCTCGTACACGCCGTCCGAGCGGCCGAAGCCCTGGCGGTTCGGCGCGACCACCACGTAGCCGCGTCGTACGAATTCGCGTGCGAGCGGCAGCGGGTTGCTGCGCTCCTGCGTACGCGGATCGCCGGGAATCTTGCCGTGGTTGAACACGATCATCGGGAACGGGCCAGCGCCGTCCGGCTTATAGATCGTCGTTTCGAGCGTGACGGTGCCGGCGGAGTCGACCGGCACGCGAATGATCCGTTCGTTCAGACGCGCGGTGGGCAGGTAGACGTCGTCGTCGAGCGCAATGCGCGGCACGTGTGCGCGTGCCAGCGGTCCCGCCTGCGGTTCGGCATAAGTCGGCGCGAGCGGATCGGCGTGCGCGATTGCGACAGCGCATGCAGCCGCTGCACAGATCACCGCACACTTCGTCAGAACCTTGCTGAACACCATTGACGCACCTGCCTCAAAGACCTGCCCTGAACACCGTGATGTCTGCTTGCCGGATTAATCGCTGACGTTTTCCTTTCGTCCGCATTTTCGACAAACAAAAACACACTCGCGTACGCAATGCGCCAAGCGCACGCACGCAATCGAGATCGCACGGGATGAACCCAAACGGCCGACGCGACCCCACGCGCCGATGATGAGCGCCACACCTGCTGCCGGAGCCGCCGCCGCATCCACACTGTCTGGTACGCGGCAGGGCTTCCTGCGCATTTTGCGGAGCCGGTGTCGACCCGCTCTCGCAACGTGACGTCATGAAGCTACGGCCTCATCCTGGCACGACAATTTTGTTTTGTGCAATCAAGGAGAACCCGCGCCGAAAAAATTGCCGCCTGCGTTTCAGGCTAGTGCGGCGCCGCTGGAAAGGCCTCGGCTACCGCATGGCTACGTGGTGGCAGGAGAAGGACCGGATGAGTGCCGGATCAAGCGACGCGCGCTTCGCATGCGTGCTGTGGTGCCGAGCCAACACGAAAAAAAGGCCCTGCAATGAGGGCCTTATATGATCGCGACGCAATCCGCGCCGCTGCGTCGTGAAAGGTCTGGAAAGGTTCGCGCGTTGCGTGCGGTTCGCTATCCTCTACTCGCTGACGTCGCCGTCGATATAGCGCCAGCGGCCGTCGTCGCCGCGCGCGAAGCGGCTGAGTTCGTGCAGCCGGTGCGCCCGCCCGCCCACCTTGTATCGCGCAACGAATTCGACGCTCGCGTGATTCGCGTCGGTTTCAGCGAAGGCTTTGATCTGCAGTCCGAGCCAACGCGGCGCGTCGGGCGCCGCGGGGTCCGCGTCGAGATCGGCGGGGCAGGTGTGCGGAGCCCAGGTGGCGCGCAGATAATCCGTTGCACCGACCACATACGCGCTGTAACGCGAGCGCATCAGTTCGAGTGCACGCGGCGCCGCTTCGCCGCCGTCGATATAACGGCCGCAGCATTGCGCGAAGCGAGGCGCTTTGGCGCCGCTGCGCTGCCCTGGCGCGGCGCCGCCGCAGGGGCAGGCGGAAGGTCTTTGCATCGATAACAATGGCTTATTCATTAAGCGTTCACCGAAGACCGCGTGCGATCAAAATTTTCTGGATGTCGCTGGTGCCTTCGTAGATCTGGCACACGCGCACGTCGCGGTAAATCCGCTCGACCGGGAAGTCGCTCAGATACCCATAGCCGCCATGAATCTGCAAAGCCGCCGAACAGATCCGCTCGGCCGCTTCGGACGCGAACAACTTGGCCATCGCGGCTTCGGTGAGGCATGGCTGGCCGGCATCCTTCAATGATGCGGCGTGCCAGATCAATTGACGCGCGGCTTCGAGTTGCGTCGCCATGTCGGCGAGACGGAACTGCACGGCCTGGTGCGAAAAGAGCGGCACACCGAAGCTCTCGCGTTCCTTCGCATAACTCAACGCGGCCTCGAACGCGGCGCGCGCCATGCCGACGCTTTGCGCGGCGATACCGATGCGGCCGCCTTCAAGTCCCGATAGCGCAATCCGATAACCTTCGCCTTCCGCGCCGATCAGGTTCGCGGCCGGCACGCGGCAGTCTTCGAAAACGATCTGCGCGGTATCCGACGAATGCTGACCGAGCTTTTCTTCGACGCGCGCAACGACATAGCCCTTCGTGCTGGTCGGCACGATGAATGCGCTGATGCCGCGCTTGCCCGCAGCTTTGTCGGTGACGGCCATCACGATGGCAACATCGCCGTTCTTGCCGCTCGTGATGAACTGCTTGACGCCGTTCAACACGTACGCGTCGCCGTCGCGGGTGGCGGTGGTGCGCAGCGCGGACGCGTCGGAGCCGGCCTGCGGTTCGGTCAGGCAGAACGCGCCGAGCATGTCGCCGCGCGCGAGCGGCGTGAGCCAGTCGCGTTTCTGCGCGTCGTTGCCGTAGGTCAGCAGGATGCTGCACACCGGGCAGTTGTTCACGGAGATTGCCGTCGACGTGCCGCCATCGCCCGCCGCGATCTCTTCGAGGATCAGCGCGAGCGCCAGCGCGTCCATGCCGGCGCCGCCGTACGCTTCGGGCACCAGCACGCCATACGCGCCAAGCTCGGCGAGTTGCCGGTGCACGTCGCGCGGAAAGGTGCGCTCGCGGTCCCACGCCGCCGCATTTGGCGTAATCGCGTCGCGCACGAAGATGCGCAGCGCGTCGCGAACCATGACGTGATCCTGATCAAGCACCATGGACGTCTCTCCTCACCAGTCGAGCTGCGTGCCGTCGTATTGATAGAAGCGGCCGTTGAACGCGTCGCGCGCGGCCGCGGCCTGCGCGAGCACGTTACGCATGCCGGTGACGCTGCGCGCGGGGTCGATCGCCGCCTGGGCGCCCCCCATGTCGGTGCGCACCCAGCCCGGATGCAGCGACACGCAGGTCGCGCGCCGCGCTTCGAGCGACGCGAGCTTCAGCGCGTCGTTCAGCGCCGCCTTGCTCGCGCGATACAACCAGCCGCTCGTGCCGCCCGGCTCGGCGATGCTGCCCATCTTGCTGGAGATCACCGCGAACACGCCGCCCGCTTCTTCGACGAGCGGCAGCAGAATCGGCATCAACTGCATCGGACCGCGCACGTTGGTGTGCATCACGTGATCGAAGTCTTCGGCGGTGATCGTCTCGATGCTGTCGGTGCGCGGGCCGTACACGCCCGACACCAGAATCGCCGCGTCGAGCCGCTCGCCGTCGAGCTTCCAGCCGAGCGCGGCGATTTCCTCGGGCGCGGTCACGTCGACCGCGAAGGTTTCCGCGCCGAGTTCGTTCAGCGCATCGAGCGCGGCGCCGTCGCGCGCGGTGGCGAGCACCCGCCAGCCGCTATGCCGGTACTGCCGTACGAATTCCTGGCCGATGCCGCGCGACGCACCGACGATCAACACTGTCTTCATCGAATACCTCAATCCTTTGAACGCTGCCCCAGATGCACTGTTGGCGATGACTTGCGCGTCAAACCATTTCGACGCCCATCGCGGTCGCTTCGCCGCCGCCGATGCACAGCGTCGCGACACCGCGTTTCAGGCCGCGCTTTTTCAGCGCGCCGATCAGCGTGACGAGAATGCGCGCGCCCGATGCGCCGATCGGATGGCCGAGTGCGCAAGCGCCGCCGTTCACGTTGACCTTTTCGTGGGGCAGGTGGTGTTCCTTCATTGCGGCCATCGTCACGACCGCGAACGCTTCGTTGACCTCATACAGATCGACCTCGTCGGCGCGCCAGCCGTTCTTCTCGAACAGCTTGCGAATCGCGCCGACCGGCGCAGTGGTGAACTTCGCCGGCTCCTGTGCGAAGGTCGAGTGGCCGACCACACGCGCGATCGGTTCGACGCCGAGCCGCTTCGCCGTCGATTCGCGCATCATCACGAGCGCGGCGGCACCATCGGAAATCGACGACGAGTTCGCCGCCGTCACCGTGCCGGTTTTGCTGAACGCGGGCTTGAGCGTCGGGATCTTGTCGAGGTTCGCCTTGAACGGCTGCTCGTCGTGATCGATCGTCACGTCGCCCTTGCGGCTCGCCACTTTGACCGGCGCGATTTCCCACGCGAACGAACCGTCTTCGTTTGCGCGCTTCGCCCGGTTCAGCGACTCGACCGCGAACGCGTCTTGCGCCTCACGCGTGAAGTCGAACGACGCCGCGCATTCCTCGGCAAACGTGCCCATCAGCCGGCCTTTTTCATACGCGTCTTCGAGGCCGTCGTAGAACATGTGGTCGATCACCTGGCCGTGACCCATGCGCATGCCGCCGCGCGCCTTCGGCAGCAGATACGGCGCGTTCGTCATGCTCTCCATGCCGCCCGCGACGATCACGTCGACCGACCCCGCAGCCAGCATGTCGTGCGCGAACATCGCCGCGCGCATGCCGGAGCCGCACATCTTGTTGACCGTCGTGCTGCCGGTGCTCAGAGGCAAGCCCGCGCCGAGCGCTGCCTGGCGCGCGGGCGCCTGGCCGAGGCCGGCGGGCAGCACGCAGCCCATCACGACTTCGTCGATCTGCTCGGGCTTGAGGCCCGCGCGCTGCACCGCGGCTTCGATTGCCGCCGAGCCGAGTTGCGGCGCGGTGAGCGACGCGAAGTCGCCTTGAAAGGCCGCCATCGGCGTGCGCGCGGCACTCACGATGACAATCGGATCGACGTTACTGGCGTTCATGTTTGTCTCACTCATGTTTAAGCTCCTTGATCACACCTTCGACGATCGCCGGCACGTCGCCGAGCTGCGCCGCATCGGCGGCGATCACGTC
The DNA here is from genome assembly GCF_000739735.1 of Paraburkholderia ginsengisoli NBRC 100965. Lineage (GTDB taxonomy): Bacteria > Pseudomonadota > Gammaproteobacteria > Burkholderiales > Burkholderiaceae > Paraburkholderia > Paraburkholderia ginsengisoli. Next base: position 5,651 of record NZ_BBJF01000020.1, read on the forward strand.
GTTGTCCGCCTTGTGCACACCGCCCGCCGACACGGCCGCCACGCACTCCCTGTAAGTCGCGTCGAGCGCGGCCGCGTCGCCGATCGTCATGCCGAGGTTGCGCACCTTGCCGTCATGCACGCCGTACGCCCAGCCGTGCACGGTCAGTTCCTGGCCGCGCGCCCACGCGTCGTTGACGATGGTGGTGCGACACACGTTCACCACCTGTTCGATCGTATTCAGTTCCACCAGCCGCCGATGGCGCGCTTCACCGAGCGGCCATTCCTCGATCAGCGCGGCGTGCTTCGCGCGCACGTCCTGCACGTGCGCGAGCCAGTTGTCGGCGAGGCCCACGCGGCGGCCGTGCAGCGCCGCGGCAACGCCCGAGCAGCCGTAGTGGCCGACCACCATGATGTGCTTGACCTTCAAAAGATCGACGGCGAACTGGATCACCGACAGACAGTTCAGATCGGTATGCACGACCACGTTGGCGATGTTTCTGTGCACGAACACTTCGCCCGGCGGCAAGCCGATGATCTGGTTGGCCGGAACGCGCGAATCGGAGCAGCCGATCCACAGATATTCCGGCGCCTGCTGATGCGCGAGGCGCGAGAAGAACTCGGGGTCTTCGGACAGCTTGCGGGCGACCCACGCGTCGTTGTTGTCGAACAGATGCGAGAGCGGGTGGGAAGAGTTGGAAGCGTTTGTGTTCATGGTGCGTCGGGTAGTGGCTCGACCGTTAAGCGGTCGATGTCGTGACATAAGGTTGGGGACGATGCGTTCAACGAAGCGGGTGGCGCAGGCGCTTCACGCCGCGCGCACGCTGCGCTCGTCGGTCGGCGCGTCGGGTGCATTCGGTGCATCCGGTGAAGCCGATGCCGACGACGCTGCATCGGCAAAGCGTTCCGGATAACGGATGCAAAAGCGTTCGTTGCTGTCGTACGGGAAAAAGTCGGGCAGTTCGCCTTTCAATAGATGATCTTTGTGCCGTTGCCATAGCGCAGGATCGAAGAAGTCCGCGTGATGCTGCATGAAGGAGCGGCGCACGCGTGGGTCGCCGAGCAGAAACGTGCCGTACGTCTCCGGGAAAATGTCGTGCGGGCCGACCGAGTACCACGGCTCGCCCGACATTTCGTCCTCCTCGTTACGTGGCGCCGGCACCGCGCGCACGTTGCAGTCGGTCAGATATTCGATTTCGTCGTAGTCGTAGAACACCACACGGCCATGACGCGTCACGCCGAAGTTCTTGTACAGCATGTCGCCGGGGAAGATGTTCGCCTGCATCAACTCTTTCACCGCGTTGCCGTATTCCTTGATGCCGTGTTCGACGTCGTCGTCGTTGCCGTTTTGCAGGAACAGGTTGAGCGGCACCATGCGGCGCTCGATGTACATGTGACGGATCACCAGATTGTCGCCCTCGTATTCGAGCAGCGACGGCACTTCCTTTTCGAGTTCGCGTACGAGCGCTTCGTCAAGCCGCGCCACCGGCAACGCAACGCTCGAATATTCGAGCGTGTCGGCCATGCGGCCCAGCCGATCGTGCCGTTTGACGAGCTGATACTTCGACTGGATCTGCGCGCGCGTGGTTTCTTTCGGCGGCGGGAAGTTGTCCTTGATGAGCTTGAACACGTACGGGAACGACGGCAGCGTGAATACCAGCATCACGAGCCCCTTGATGCCGGGCGCGATGATGAACGGGTCGCTGGAATGCGACAGGTGATGCAGCAGATCGCGGTAGAACAGATTCTTGCCCTGCTTCTGCAAACCGACCGACGTATAGATCTCCGCCTTCGGTTTGCCCGGCATGATGGTGCCGAGAAATTCGACGTAAGCGGACGGCACTTCCATGTCCACGAGGAAGTACGAATGCGAGAAGCTGAAGATGATCAGCAGTTGCTCGCGCCGCAGCAGCACCGTGTCGAGCGCAAGCACGCCCGGCTTCACGTGACGCAGCGGCACGGCGAACGGCAGCAGCGCGTCGCCGTTGATGATGCGCCCGACGATATACGCCGACTTGTTGCGGTAGAACAGCGACGAGAGCACGTGAATCTGGAAGTTCGGCGCTTCGTCGAACACGCCGAACGCGTCGTGAATCGTCTGCATCACGCAGCTGACATCACGCGTCAGGTCCTCGAACGGCGGATCGAGCTGGAAGTTCGTGACGATGCGTTCGAGCGTCGCGGCGAGTCCATCCTTGCCGGGATAGTACGCGCGATAAGTCGGCTTCGCGGCGGGCTCGTCGTTCTCGATGTATTCGGTCGAGATCGCCGGGCGCACGAAAATGAAGTCGTTGTTGAAATACGAGCGGTGCAGAATCTTGCAGCACACCGAATTGAAAAAGGTTTCCGCGCACTCGGGCTGACGGTGCGTGGTCAACAGGCCGATGTAGTGCAGCTTGATCTGCTGCCACACTTCGCCGTCGATGTTCTCCGCGTCGTATTCGTCTTCGAGCAGTTCGACGCATTCGTCGACGCGTTCGTCGTACGAAGTGATGCGATCGCGCGCGAGCTTTTGCAGGCCGTGCCAGTCGCCGGCTTCGAAGAGCGTTTTCGCGTGGATCGCGGCGTCCCGAAAGATGCGGTAATGCCGGTCGAATCCTTCGAGCATCGTCTGGGCGACGTCAAAGCCGATTTGCGACGACAGCAGTTTGGGGAAGTGATTCATGTCGACCGTGCATTCGCCTCATGTCGTGAAGACACCCGTGATTGTATCGTCCGGGTGGGCTCGCGACGCATCGCGCCGCTCGGTTCGCGCCTGACCGCCTCGTGAGCGTTGTCAGGCGTTCGCCGACTTTCCGGCTATCTTCGCTCAATGCGCCGGCTTGGCAGTTCATCCGGCATGATTGGGCGACACAATTTGCAGCAAAAACATCTGCCTCGCGTGGCGTCACGCACGCTGCGCCACGTGGGGATCGGCGCTCAGGCAGGCCTGGCTTCTCGCTCGCCGCCATCGAGCAGCGCGCGCGCCTGCGCCTCGTACTGCGCGAGGTCTTCGAGCGTCGCGTTGAGGTCTTCCAGTTGACGCTCCAGCACTTCGCGATGACGCGCCACCGTGGCGAGGAACGCGTGCAATTGCGGCACGGTATCGGTCGGCGATTCATACACGTCCAGCAACTCGCGGATTTCCGACAGCGTGAAGCCGAGCCGTTTGCCGCGCAGCGTGAGTTTCAGGCGCGTCCGGTCGCGGCCCGAATAAACGCGCCGCAAGCCGCTCGACCCTTCGCGGCTCGGCGAGAGTAAACCCTGATCTTCGTAGAAGCGGATCGCGCGCGGCGTGACGTCGAATTCCCGCGCGAGCTCGGTGATTGTGTATTGCGTATTCATCGGTGCATCCCGTGGCCGGGCAGAAAATCGGATTGAACGATAGAATCGACGTTTACGTTATCGTCAACCTGAGTTGAGCGCAACCGTTGCTGTAGACATGGCGCGAGACGGCAGGAACACGCGTCACACGACGATGCCATAACCGCACCATAACCACGCCACAACCGCGCTGATCGGCATCGCACACCTCGCCATGCCGGTCGGCCGACGGAGGAAGACACGCCCCATGAATGCACTCGAACATCAGCTTCAATACCCATTCAACGACAGCCTGCCGGAGCCGGGCCACACGATGGAAGTCGCGCCCGGCGTGTTCTGGCTGCGCATGCCGCTGCCGTTCGCGCTCGACCACATCAACCTGTGGCTGCTGCGCGACGAGATCGACGGCAAGCAAGGTTGGACGGTGGTGGATTGCGGCATCACGTCGGACACGACCAAGCAGAACTGGGAGAGCGTGTTCGACTCGCTGCTCGACGGCCTGCCGGTGCTGCGCGTGATCGTCACGCATTGCCATCCGGATCACATTGGCCTCGCGCACTGGGTGTGCAGCGGTGGTGACAAGAAGCGCTGGGACGCGCGGCTGTGGATGACGCTCGGCGAGTACATGCAGGCCCGCGTGATGGCCGCCGGTGACGGTTCGAATGCAGGCGGCGAGGCGGCGGCGCGGCACTTCGCGCGGCACGGTCTGAACGATCAGGACTCGCTCGAAAAACTGCGCAATCGCAACAGCTATTACTCGAGCTTGGTGCCGGCGATTCCGGGGCAATACCGGCGCCTGCGCGAAGCCGACGGCGTGAAGATCGGCGGTCAGACGTGGACGGTGGTGACGGGCTTCGGCCATTCGCCGGAACACTGCGCGTTGCATTGCGAACAGACCGGCGTGCTGATCTCCGGCGACATGGTGCTGCCGCGCATCTCGACCAACGTGTCGGTGTTCGACATCGAGCCGGAAGGCACGCCGCTCGCGTTGTATCTGGAGTCGCTCGGCCGCTACGAGACGATGCCCGAGGACACGCTGGTGCTGCCGTCGCATGGCAAGCCGTTTCGCGGCATGCACACGCGCATCCGGCAATTGCGCGAGCATCACGACGCGCGGCTCGCCGAAGTCCGCGAAGCATGCGCGGCCAAACCGCAGAGCGCCGCCGACATCGTCCCGCTAATGTTCAAGCGCCAGCTCGACATCCATCAGATGACGTTCGCGCTGGGTGAAGCGCTCGCGCATTTGCATCTGCTGTGGCTCGCGGGCGAGTTGAAGCGCACCGAGGATGCGGACGGTGTGATCCGGTTTTCCGCGTGATGAGAGAAGAGATCGTTTTGATCTTTAAATAAAAAAAGCCCGGTCATACGAACCGGGCTTTTTTCTGTGTACCTTCGGGCGAGCCGTGAATTACTGCACTGCGACCGTCCCAAAGTTCACCCGCCCAAACGGGCTCACGTGATAACCGCTCACGTTCGTGCGGGTGATCGCCGAGGCGGTCGGATAACCCAGCGGAATCCACAGCGCCTGATCGTGGATGATCTGCTGCGCCTGCTCATACGTCTTGGTGCGCTTGGCCTGGTCCGGCGTGGCCTTGCCGTCCGCAATCAGCTTGTCCAGATCCTGATCGCAAAAGCGCGCGAAGTTGATCCCTGACTTCACCGCGTTGCAACTGAAGAGCGGCGACAGATAGTTGTCCGGATCGCCGTTGTCGCCGGCCCAGCCCATGAACAGCGAGTCGTGCTGACCCTGCTTGGCCTGCTTGATCAGCTCGCCCCATTCGATCACCTTCACGTCCGCCTTCACGCCGATCTTCGCGAAGTCGGCCTGCAGCAATTCGGCGCCGGCCTTCGGATTCGGGTTCAGCACACTGCCGTTCGGACGCACCCAGATGGTCGTTTCGAAGCCGTTCGGATAGCCCGCGTCGGCGAGCAGTTTCTTCGCCTTCGCCGGATCGTACGGCCAGCCCTTGATCGACCTGTTATAGCTCCACGTGTTCGGCGGATAGGGGTTCGTGGCGGGCGTCGCGGTGTTGTCGAACACGGTCTTCAGATACGTGCTGCGATCGAACGCCATGTTCAGCGCGGCCCGCACCTTCTGGTTGTCGAGCGGCTTCTTCTGCGTGTTCAACGCGACGAACGCGGTCATGAAGGCCGGCGTCTGCACGATCGCGAGCGACTTGTCGTTCTTCGCGTCGGCGAGATCCTGCGGCTTCGGCGACAGCGCGATCTGGCATTCGCCCGCTTTCACTTTCTGCGCGCGCACGGTGGCGTCCGGCGTGATCGCGTAGATCAGGCGGTCGATCTTCGGCTTGGGCCCCCAGAAGGTCGGGTTCACGTCGTAGCGGATCACCGCGTCTTTCGTGTAGCTCTTCAGCACGAACGGGCCGGTGCCGATCGGCTTCGCGTTCAGATCGGTCTGCTTGCCGGCCTTGAGCAACTGGTCGGCGTATTCGGCCGAATAGATCGACGCGAAACCCATCGTCAGGATCGGCACGAAGGTCGCGTCCGGTGTGTTCAGTTCGAACTTGACGGTGTTCTCGTCTACCTTGCTGATCGACTTGATCAGCTTCGGCAGACCCATCGACTGTGCATGCGGGAAGCCGCTCGCGCCCGCCACCTTGTGCCACGGATTGCCGTCGTTGAGCATGCGGTCGAACGTGAAGACGACGTCGTCGGCGTTCAGTGCGCGGCTGGGCTTGAAGTAATCGGTGGTCTGGAACTGCACGTTCGGGCGCAGATGGAACGTGTAGGTGAGGCCGTCGGCGCTCACGTCCCACTTCTCGGCCAGCGCCGGCACCACTTTCTTCGCGGCCTCGTCGTACGAGACCAGCGAGCTGAAGATCACGTCGGCCGACGCATTGGTCGTGACGAGCGAATTGAACTGCACCACGTCGAAGCCGTCCGGGCTCGATTCGGTACAGACGGTCAGCGGTTTGGCGAGCACGAGCGCGGGCGCCGTGAACAGTAGGGCGGCTGCGAGCAGTTTGAAGCGCATAGGTTCTCCCATAACGAGCGCAGTCAGTCGGTGCGTCTGGTTGTGTTATTCCGTTGACGAGGGACGGGCGTCGACGCCGCCCTGATTGTGATACGTTTCCGGCGCTCGCGCATGGGGCGGAGGGTCCGCGCCCACGTGCGCCGTGCGCCTTGGCGAAAGCTTATCGAAGGGAGATTACGGCGACAACAACATAATCCGCATATTCATATGGAGCCTCGCCGCCCGTGTTCATGCCGACGACGCGCGCCGCAGCAGATAGGCGACTCCGTCGATGGCGCGCACGCCGTACCACGACGCCATTTCTCCATCGATCAACTCGATGCGCTTGCCCGCCAGCCGCGGATCGCGGGCGAGCGCATCGCGATGCGTCGGCGTGAAGCGGTACGGTTCGCTTGAGAGCAGGATGCGATCGACTTGCGCCAGCCACGGCGCGTCATCGAAGTCGAGCATCGGATAGCGCGCTGCGCCCGCCACACCTCCGCGCGTATCGGGCAGCGTATGCCAGTTCACGAGCCGCAGCATCGCGGCGATGTAGGTGTCGCGCGCGACCGTCATCCACGGCTCGCGCCAGATCAGATACAGCACGTTTTGCGCGGCGAGCGTGTGCGCCCGCTCCATGGCTTCGCGCAGCCGCGCTTCGAGTCGCTCGTTGAGACTTTCAGCTTCCTGTGTGTGGTCGAAGATTGCGCCGAGCAGCGCGTACAGCGCGAGATTGTCCTGCGGGGTCTGCGGATGGGTGACGACGATGTGCGGCACGAACGCGCGCAATTGCTCGACGGTGTCGCGTTCGTTTTCGTCGATATTGACGATCAGATGAGTAGGGCGCAGAGCGCGAATCGCGTCCAGCTTGACGGCCTTGGTGCCGCCGACCTTGCGAATCTCGCGCACCTTGTCGTGCGGATGCACACAGAAGCCAGTGCGTCCGACGATCTGTTTGTCGAGTCCAAGCGCAAAAAGCGTTTCGGTGACGCTCGGCACCAGCGACACGATGCGCGCGTCGGCGCCCGCTGTTTCGTGCGCGACGCCGGCTGCATCGACCGCACGGGGCTGCATGATTTATTCGGCAGCGACGCGCGGCTTGCGCGGCGCGCGTTCGAACGCGCGGTCGTAGAGCCAGCGCGGCAGCACGTGCAGCAGCATCGCGACGATGCGCATTTGCCACGGGAACACCGCGAACGCCGTCTGCCGCTCGATCGCTTGCGCCACTTTCGTGGCGAACCGGTCGGCGTCCATCAGGAACGGCATGCTGTACGGGTTGTGCTCGGTCATCGGCGTGCGGATGTAACCCGGCGCAATGGTGACGACACCGACGCCCAGCGGCCGCATCTCGACACGCAACGCTTCGAGATACTTCAATGCGGCCGACTTCGACGCGCTGTATGCGCCCGAGCCCGGCAAGCCGCGCACACTGGCGACGCTGGCGATGCCGACCAGCGTGCCGCGCTTCGCGGCGATCATCGCGGCGGCGAACGGCTCGAAGGTGGCGACCATGCCGAAGTAATTGACGTCCATCACTTCGCGGAAGGTGCGCAGATCGCCCTGTCCGGTGACCGCGCCGCGACTGATGCCGGCGTTGGCGATCACGACGTCGGGCAAGCCGTGCTGCGCGATGAATTGCGCGGCCGCCTCGGCGAGCGCTTCGGCGTCGCGAACGTCGACGGAATAAAGAGAGACGGTGGTGTGCGGATGGGACTGCTGGAACGCGGCGAGCGCGTCACCGCGGCGGGCAATGAGGCCGATAATCGCGCCGCGCCGGGCGTACTCGTCGGCGAGCGCGAGGCCGATGCCGCTCGAAGCGCCGGTAATGAAAACCTTCAGCGGTGAACTCATTCCGGCGCCTCGTCTTTACATCTTCTTGGCGCGGACTTGCTGCACCAGGTAGTCGAGCACCTGGATCGTGCCCGGCAGGCTGTTGGTCGCGGCCGGGCCGGTTTCATACTTGCCCTGCACGGCGAGCGTCGGCACACCGTCGATCTTGTACGAGTCGAGCATCTTCTTGTCCTTCTGCAACGCGCTTTGCGTCGAGAACGAGTTGTACGCTTCCATGTACTTCTTCGGATCGACGCCGAGCTTCGCGAGGAATTTGCTCTGGTCTTCCGGCGTCAGCAGGTAGTTCTTGTTGACGTGGATTTCGTTGAAGATCTTCGGCGTGAGTTCGTTCACGACGCCGAGTGCGTCGAGCGCGTGGAACATCTTCGAGTGCGGAATGAAGTCGTCGCGGAAAGCGACCGGCACGCGCTTGAACACGACGTCCGGACCCTGCTTCTTCGCCCATGCTTCGAGGTACGGGTTGAATTCGTTGCAGTGCGGGCAGCCGTACCAGAAGAACTCGATGACTTCGATCTTGCCGGCCGGCACGTCGGTCGGCTGCGCCGAGGCCAGCACGGTGTAGTCCTTGCCCGAGACGGGCGCGGCCGGCGTTGCCTGCGCCGTGGCGGCAATGAGGCCCAGCGAGAGGAACAGAATGCTCAGCAGTTTTTTCATGTTGTGTTGACCCAGGTAGGCGTAAAACGGTGGCGCCACGCAAATGCCCGTCACCGTTGCGCAGATTCGGCATTGAACGTTGCAGCTGTCCGACGTGTTGTGACACGCGCCGCGCATCGATAGTTTCGATGACCGCGCGTGGCAACGATTACCGTTTGTTTATTGTTTGGTGAAGCGGATCACGGCGGTATCCACGCCCGCGTCCGACAGACGCTGACGGCTCGAATTCATGTCCTCGAACTTCGAGAACGGACCGATGCGCACGCGATAGTACGTCACGCCGCCCGCGTCCCGCTGGGTGACCTTCGACTCGAAGCCCTGGAACGCGAGACGCGCGCGCTGCTGTTCGGCATCCGCTGCCGTCTTGTATGCGCCCACTTGCAGGAAGTAGCCGGTGTTCGCGTCGCCCGGCGCCGGTGCCGCGCTTGCGCCCGGCTTGGCGGCGTTGGCGGTGGCCGGGGCCGAGGTGCTCTTCGGCGCGGAGCCCGCCGCGGTCGCGGCCGGCGCGCTCGTGGCTTGTGGCTTCTTCGCCGGAGCGGGCACGGCTGCCGTGCCGGTGCCGTTATCCTGCGCAGGCTTCGGCGCGACGGCGGTGCCGTTCGCATTGCCCGCCGACGGCGGCACTTCGACGATCTGCGGTTCTTCGAGCATGCCCGACTGGGTCTGCGAATTGGTCTGGCCCGGCGCGGTGTTCGGCGGCGCCGGTTGCGCGGCCTGCGGCACCGGCTGGCCCGGCGTCTTGCCCTGCAACGGACGGTTCGGATCGTATTGCGCGGCGCTCGCGCCGGCGTCGGACGCCGCGGGCGGCGCCACCTTCGACACGAACGGCGTAGGTGCACGGGTGATATACAGCGCCACCACTACCGCGATCGCAAGGCCGACGATCAGGCCCAGCACGATGCCGAGAAAAGTCCCCCCGGTTTGTTTCGATTGCTTTGTTGTGCGGCGTGGTTTTGCCATCGTACGAATCACCTGCAAAAAGAATCCAGGAACGGCCGTCGATTATAACGACGGCCGCGTGCATGTTGCGCCGGAGGAGTTACATCTTGACGGGAGCGGAGACGCCGATCGTCGCGAGACCGTTGGCCAGCACCTGGCGCGTGGCCGCGAGCAGCGCAACGCGTGCATTGCGTTCGGCCGCATCGTCGACCAGCACGCGTTCGGCCCGGTCATTGTAGAACGAGTGGAATTCGCCCGCGAGGTCGCGCAGGTAGAAAGCGACCGCGTGCGGCGCGAGTTCGTCGGCCGCGTGTTGCAGCATGTCCGGGAATTCGGCGAGCTTGTTCAGCAGGGCCATCGCGCGTTCGCTGGTGAGCGGCGCCACGTCCACGCTGGCGAGCGTGCTCTCGTCCGTGCTGTAGCGCGTCTTGCATTCGGCGATCACCGAGCAGATCCGGGCGTGCGCATACTGCACGTAGTGCACCGGATTTTCGTCGTTCTGCTTCAGCGCGAGGTCGATGTCGAACACGAATTCCGTGTCCGCTTTGCGCGAGATCAGGAAGAAGCGCACGGCGTCGCGGCCGCGGCGAATTGTTTCCTCGTCGATCAGATCGACGGCCGCTTCCGAACCCGGCGTCGCGCCGCCCGACCATTCGATCAGATCACGCACCGTCACGTAGCTGCCGGCACGCTTGGAGATCTTCACCTCTTCGCCGTTGCGCATCACCGTGACCATCTTGTGCAGGATGTAGTCGGGATAGCCCTTCGGGATGCCGATGCCGAGACCTTGCAGGCCGGCGCGCACCCGCGCGATCGTGCCGTGGTGGTCCGAGCCCTGGACGTTGATGACCTTGGTGAAGCCGCGTTCCCACTTCGCGACGTGATAGGCGACGTCCGGCACGAAGTACGTGTAGGTGCCGTCGGTCTTGCGCATCACGCGGTCCTTGTCGTCGCCGTCGTCGGTAGTGCGCAGCCACAGTGCGCCTTCCTGCTCGTAGGTCTTGCCGGCGGCGATCAGCGCCGCGACGGTCTTCTCGACCCGGCCTTCCGAGTACAACGACGACTCCAGATAGTACTGGTCGAACTTCACGCCGAACGCCTGCAGGTCCATGTCCTGCTCGCGGCGCAGATACGCGACCGCGAAGCGGCGGATCGCCTCAAGATTCTCGACATCGCCCGCGCCGGTGACCGGCTCGCCGTCGCTCGCGGCCACCGTGGCGCCGTTCAGATAATCTTTCGCGATGTCGGCGATGTACTCACCGTTGTAGGCCGAAGCCGGCCAGCCTTCGTCGCCGGGAGCGAGGCCGCGCGCGCGTGCCTGCGTGGACAGCGCGAGCGTGTGGATCTGCACGCCCGCGTCGTTGTAGTAGAACTCGCGGTGCACGTCCCAGCCTTGCGAAGCGAGCACGTTCGACAGCGCGTCGCCGAGCGCGGCCTGACGGCCGTGGCCGACGTGCAGCGGACCGGTCGGATTGGCCGACACGAATTCGATCAGCACGTGCTTGCCGGCGTCGCGTTGCGAGCGGCCGAAGGTCTCTTTCTCGGCGAACACGGCGGCGATCACCGCCTGCTTGGCCGCAGCGGTGAGGCGCAGGTTGATGAAGCCGGGGCCGGCGACTTCGGCGGCTTCGACGAGACCCTGGGCTTGCGGCTGCGCGAGCAGCGCGTCGACGATCTGCTGGGCCAACTGGCGCGGATTGGCGCGCAGCGGCTTCGCGAGTTGCATCGCCACATTGCACGCGACATCGCCGTGCGCGGCGACCTTCGGGCGTTCCAGCGTGATGGTGGGCGACACGAAGGCGGCTTCGCTTGCGCCTTGCGTGGCGAGCGCGACCTGCTTCACGGTGTCGGCGAGCAGGGTTTCGAGGGTATGTTTATGTGCGGGCAGCATGCTTGTTGCGAGTCCAGTGAGGCAATCCGGTGATGCGGAAGAGGCGCCGGCCGCGCGGCTGGCGCGGCCGATTCGTCAGAAGCGTGGAAAGCGGCGAGGCGCCTGGCGCGGCTTTTCGGTGCGCCGGGCGCAGCGTGAGCGCATCGGGCACGTTGTCTGCAACGCGGTAAGCGGTGCACGGCAACTTGCAGCGGCCTTGGCTGCCACGGCATGCGCGGTTGCGGCCGACCGGCCCGGCCGCGCTGCTTGCGCTTCGCCTCGCGCGGCGCAGGGCGGCGCGCTTTTCCGTCCAGACGGATTTTAGCAGGTGCTAATATGTTCAATGAGATGCCCAGCAAGGGCCGTGGCCGCCGCGACTGACCGGCGCGTTGCCGTGACGATCGCGTAACGCGCGCCGGCAGCCGCGTTCGGGCTGCTCGCGCGTCGATCCAACATAACGAAAAAGGGAACAGTCATGCTGATTACTTTCAAATGCCGCGCCTGCCCAGACGTGATGATGCTGGAGAACCTGGCTCAGTATCTGGTCGGCATTGTCGGCAAGCGCCTTGGGGAGCGGGGCGTCATCACTCACGACGAACTGGCCCCGGCCATCCAGAAACTTGAAGCCGCGATCACCTTCGATAAACAGGAACGCGCCGAGCACGACGGTCACTTCCACGAAAACGAAGAAGGCTACGAGCATCACGAGATTCCGCCGGGGCTCGCGCAGCGCGCGTATCCGTTCCTCGACATGCTGCGCGCGGCGCAGAAGGTAAACGCAGACATTGTTTGGGGTCTGTGATTCCCCGCATGCCGCGTTAGCGCGAGTGCCGAGGCAGCAACAACGCCCGGCCGCGTAAAAGCTGCGCACCAATGAAAAGAGCCCGCTCAACGCGGGCTCTTTGTCTTTGCAACGGTCGAAGCGGCCGTGCGGCTTACTAGCTGGCGGCGTTCGCCGGCGCGGCGGCGGGAGCCGATGCGCCTTTCTTCGTCTTCTGCTTCTTCGGCTTCTTGACGTGCTTCACGACCGGCGGCGAATACGAACTGACCGCGCTGGAGCCGCCCGGCGCAGCGGGCTGGGCCAGCGCCGCCGAGGCGCCCACGGCAAGCGAAACAGCAGTCAATAACAGCGCCAGCTTTTTCATACGATTTTCTCCGTTGACGATTGCAATTAGATAAGCCGACGCGTTTTGGCCGCGCCTGGCGGGATGGAACCGACCCAGTCTACAAAGCCGAAAATTACGTTGCCGCAAATATTCAGTCTTTCAGACCCGATATAGTGGGTTTCCCGCCACAGGGCTCATTCAAAGCAACGGCGCCAACGCCCGCTCGGCATCCTGCTTCGACAGCGACATGCGCTGCGCGTAGTCTTCGAGCTGGTCCTGGCCGATCTTGCCGACCGAGAAATACGTGCTTTCCGGATGCGCGAGATAGAAGCCCGACACGCTGGCCGCAGGCAGCATCGCGAGGGACTCGGTCACGCTCATGCCGATCTCGGTGGCGTGCAGCACGTCGAACATGTCGCGCTTCACCAGGTGATCCGGGCAGGCCGGGTAGCCCGGTGCCGGACGAATGCCGCGATACTTTTCGGCGATCAGCTCGTCGTTGGCGAGGGTTTCGGTGTTCGCGTAGCCCCACAGGTCGCGCCGCACGCGTGCGTGCAGCGCTTCGGCGAACGCTTCGGCGAAGCGGTCGGCGAGCGCCTTCAGCATGATCGCGCTGTAGTCGTCATTATCCTTTTCGAACTGCTTTTCCTTCACGTCGACGCCGAGACCCGCCGTCACCGCGAACATGCCGATGTAGTCGGCCACGCCCGACTCCTTCGGCGCGATGAAGTCGGCGAGCGACCGGTTCGGCCGCATCACGCCGTCGACCACCGGCCGCACGCTTTGCTGGCGCAGATTGCGCCACGTGAGCGCGACTTCCGAGCGCGACTCGTCCGTATAGATCTCGATGTCGTCGTCGTTCACCGTGTTGGCCGGCAACAGCGCGATCACGCCGTTGGCCTGCAGCCAGCGCCCCTGGATCAGACGCGCGAGCATCGACTTGCCGTCCGAGAACACGCGGCGCGCCGATTCGCCGACGATCTCGTCGTTCAGGATCGCCGGATACGGACCCGCCAGGTCCCACGTCTGGAAGAACGGACCCCAGTCGATGTAGTTCGCGAGGTCGCTCAGATCGAAGTTCCTGAACACGCGGCGGCCGATGAACTTCGGCTTGACCGGCTGGTAGCTCGCCCAGTCGACCTTGGTCTTGTTCGCGCGGGCTTCGGCGAGCGTGACCATCGGCTGCGCTTTCTTGTTGGCGTGCTGATCGCGGATGCGGTCGTAGTCGGCCTTGAGTTCGTCGACGTATTTCGCCGCGCCTTCGTCGGACAACAGGCTCGACGCCACCGACACCGAACGCGACGCGTCCGGCACGTACACCACCGGACCTTCATAATGCGGCGCGATCTTCACGGCCGTATGCACGCGCGAGGTGGTCGCGCCGCCGATCAGCAGCGGAATCTTCTTCACGCGGAAATAGTCGTCGCGCTGCATTTCCGACGCGACATAGGCCATCTCTTCAAGGCTCGGCGTGATCAGCCCCGACAGGCCGATGATGTCCGCGCCTTCGACTTTCGCCTTCGCGAGAATGTCGTTGCACGAGACCATCACGCCCATGTTGACCACTTCGAAGTTATTGCACTGAAGCACCACCGACACGATGTTCTTGCCGATGTCGTGCACGTCGCCCTTGACGGTCGCGATGACGATCTTGCCCTTCGCGCGCACGTCGCCGCCGGCGGCGGCCGCCTGCTTCTTCTCTTCTTCGATGAACGGGATCAGATGCGCGACCGCCTGCTTCATCACGCGCGCCGACTTCACGACTTGCGGCAGGAACATCTTGCCCTGGCCGAACAGGTCGCCGACGATGTTCATGCCGTCCATCAGCGGCCCTTCGATCACGTTGATCGGGCGGCCGCCGGCTGCGGCGATCTTCGCGCGCACTTCCTCGGTGTCGTCGACGATGAAGTTGGTGATGCCATGCACGAGCGCATGCGACAGGCGCTTCTCGACCGGCTGGTTGCGCCACTCCAGGCTCTCTTCCTTCTTCGCGGCGCCGGTCTTGAACTTGTCGGCGATTTCGAGCAGGCGGTCGGTGCCGTCTTCACGACGATTCAACACCACGTCTTCCACGCGCTCGCGCAACTCCGGGTCGAGGTCCGCATACACGCCGAGCTGGCCCGCGTTGACGATGCCCATATCCATCCCCGCCTGAATCGCGTGATAGAGGAACACGGTGTGGATTGCCTCGCGTACCGGGTCGTTGCCGCGGAACGAGAACGACACGTTCGACACGCCGCCGCTCACCTTCGCGTACGGCAGGTTCTGCTTGATCCAGCGCGTCGCGTTGATGAAGTCGACCGCGTAGTTGTTGTGTTCTTCGATGCCGGTGGCGATCGCGAAGATGTTCGGATCGAAGATGATGTCTTCCGGCGGGAAGCCCACTTCGTTCACGAGGAAGTCATACGAGCGTTTGCAGATCTGCGTCTTGCGCTCGAAGGTGTCGGCCTGGCCCTGCTCGTCGAACGCCATCACGACGGCGGCGGCGCCGTAGCGGCGAATCAGGTTCGCGTGATGACGGAACGCCTCTTCGCCTTCCTTCAGCGAGATCGAGTTGACGATCGCCTTGCCTTGCACGCACTTCAGGCCCGCTTCGATCACTTCCCACTTCGACGAGTCGATCATGATCGGCACGCGCGCGATATCCGGCTCCGACGCGATCAGATTCATGAAGCGCACCATCGCCGCTTTCGAATCGAGCATCGCTTCGTCCATGTTGACGTCGATGACCTGTGCGCCGTTTTCGACCTGCTGGCGCGCGACGGCGATCGCATCGTCGAACTGGTCGTTCAGGATCATTCGTGCGAACGCTTTCGAGCCGGTCACGTTGGTGCGTTCACCGACGTTGATGAAGAGCGTCGCGGACGTGACGTTGAACGGCTCGAGGCCGGCAAGGCGCATGGTGTGATCGGTCATGGCGTATGTGCGAATCGATTGCTTGCGTTGAGATGCGGCGGGGTTGCGTCTTGGTTGCAGCTTAAGTGCATCTGTTGCGATGGCGCGGGAGCGGCGGCCTGCGTGCAGGCCACCACCCTCATGAAGCTCACGCGGCGTCGCGATACTGGGTCGGCCATTGGCGCGGCTTCACTTCGGCGAGCGCCTGCGCAATCGCCGCGATGTGCTCTGGCGTCGTGCCGCAGCAGCCGCCCGCGATATTCACCAGACCCGCCTGCGCGAATTCCTTGAGCAGGCCCGAGGTATCCGCCGGCAATTCGTCGAAGCCGGTGTCGCTCATCGGATTCGGCAAGCCGGCGTTCGGGTAGCACGATACGTAGGTATCGCAGAGCTTCGCCAGTTCGGCGATGTACGGACGCATCAGCGCCGCGCCCAACGCGCAGTTCAAACCGAACGTGAGCGGCTTCGCGTGACGCAGCGAGTTCCAGAACGCTTCGACGGTTTGCCCCGACAGAATGCGTCCGGACGCGTCGGTGACGGTGCCCGAGATCATGATCGGCAGACGTTCGCCGGTGTCTTCGAACAGCTCGTCGAGCGCGAACAGCGCGGCTTTCGCGTTGAGCGTGTCGAAGATCGTTTCGACGAGGAACAGATCCACGCCGCCGTCGAGCAGCGCCTTGGCCTGCTCGTAGTAGGCGGTGCGCAGTTCGTCGAAGGTCACGTTGCGCGCGCCCGGATCGTTCACGTCGGGTGAGATGCTCGCGGTCTTCGGCGTCGGTCCGATTGCGCCGGCGACGAAGCGCGGCTTGTCCGGCGTCGAATACTTGTCGCACGCGGCGCGCGCGAGTTTCGCCGATTCGAGATTCATCTCGACGGCCAGCGCTTCCATCCCGTAGTCCGCCTGTGCGACCGTGGTCGCGCCGAACGTGTTCGTTTCGATGATGTCCGCGCCCGCCGCCAGATACTGCTCGTGAATCTCGGCGATGATCTTCGGCTGCGTGATCGACAGCAACTCGTTGTTGCCTTTGATGTCGCGCTCGTAGTCCTTGAAGCGTTCGCCGCGATAGCGGGCTTCGTCGAGTTTGTAGCGCTGGATCATCGTGCCCGTTGCGCCGTCCAGGATCAGGATGCGCGACTTGAGCAGCGCGGGAAGCGCCGTGCCGCGCGTGTAGGCGGGCTCGGAACGGACTGGCGTGGCGGTTTGAGCAGGCTGGTTCATGGCGGACGAGGGCTTGCGCCGGCTTTTGCGGAAAACCTGTCATTGTAGCCGCTGCCGGGCGGATCCGCCCGGCGCGGGCCTGGTGGCGGCCTCGACGCTCGAGGCTGGCCGACAAGCGAAAACTCGAGGTGCGAAGCCGGCGCGCGGCAATCCGCTGGCCCCGGCAAGCGGGCTGGATAGAAAACGGCCCAGCGAGGCAAAAGCCTGCTGGGCCGTTTCACGAATGCTGACCGCCTTATCAAGGCCGCCGATGAACTGGACGGCGCGGTCAATGATGTCGCCAAAGACGTTGAGCGAAGTCCTGCGCTTAGTGGAGGATCACCGGTTGGTGCATCAGGCTGTCGAACTGCCCGAGGAATTCGTCGACCTCATCCAGCGACGGTTCCTCTTCGATCAGCTTCTGCACGTGCTCGCGAAAACGCGCCGCCATGGCACCGTCGATGTAGATTTCGCGCTGCATGTTCTTGTCGACGATCTCGTAGCCACCCGACTTCATGGCCAGCGGACCTTCCTGCGGCGGAAACTCGACGACACAGTAGTTGGGGCTGTTGTAGATCATTTGCATGGCGACACTCCTTATTTCCGTTGGCTCCTGGCCGTTTCTGCACCGTAGGTGGAGCGTATGTGATGGAATTCAAGGGGTGGGTCCGGATTGACGCTTGTAAAGTCCCGAACCTACCGGTTAGACCGGCCTTTCAAGAAACGTTTCAAGCAGTGCAGCAAAACGGTGAGATTGCTCGATGGGCGCGAGATGAGCGGCGTCGAGGAGTTCGAACTGTGCGCCTTCGATGGCGTCTGCTACTGCACGCGTTGTAGCAGGTGGCGTGCCCGCATCGTGGCGGCCCGCCACGGTCAAGGTTGGACAACGGATGTCTCCCAGCTTACTGCGTACATCGAAATCGCGCAGCGCTTCGCATGCCACGGCGTAGCCTTCTGGCAACGTATGTGCGAGCACCTCGCGAATCTGTTCGACCGCTTCCGGATGAGCGGCTTGGAAGTCGGGCGTGAGCCAACGGTTCAAAGTGGTGGGCACGAGGGCCGCGAGGCCGTCGCTGCGTGCGGTGTGCGCGCGTTGCTCCCACACCGCGCGCCCCTCGGGCGGCGTGCCGCCGGTGCTGTCGGCAAGGGTCAACGTGTCGACGCGCGCAGGGTGGTCCAGCGCGAATTGCTGCGCAATCATGCCGCCCATCGACATGCCGACCAGATGCGTCGTGGGCGCGCCGAGTGCGTCGAGCAACGCGGCGAGATCGTCTGAAAGATCGTTGACGCTGAATGGCCTGTCGGATACCGACGTCTTGCCGTGGCCGCGCACGTCGTAACGCAGCACGGTGTAGTCATCGCGGAAATAGCCGGCAAGCTGGTCCCACACGGACAGATCGCCGCCGAGTTGATGGATGAACGTCAGCCACGGGCCGCCGCCCTCGTTGCTCAGCACGTAGCGCGTTTCGATGCCGTTAATGTTCACTTGCATGCGGGCTCCTTGAAGGGAACGCAGTGGAAGGATCCATTTGCGTGCGCGCTGTTTGCCCCTTGCCTCAGTGACGAGGCTCGTCTATATACGCAGCGCACGCGCGAACGGTTGCAGCAAGTTGTGCGAGTCGGCGTTGTCGCGGAAGTTCGGCGATTTACTGGAGACCCTGCTCTGATGGTGGGGATGTCAGGGTTTGACGATACCGGGAGCGGTCGAATCGACGTGCGAGGCGGGCGCGGGTGCGGGTGTAAGTGCCGATGCGTCCGCGGGCGCGGCAGTGGTCGAATTGTCAGGCGAAGGCGAAGGCGAAGGCGAAGGCGAAGGCGAAGGCGAAGGCGAAGGCGAAGGCGAAGGCGAAGGCGAAGGCGAAGGCGTGGCAGCGGCGCTGCCGTCATTGCCGTCGCCGCCTGTCGAACCCGCGTCATCGAGCGAGAGCTTGCCGCGCCACACCAGTTCGAATTGCGTGCCGTTCGGTTCCGTTTGAACGATCCGCGCGGGCAGCCAGCCGAGCGACGGCGCGAGCCACACGTCGATACGTCGAAGGTCGCCGTCATGGCGCGGCAAGCGTTTGAAATGGCGCGTATCGAGGTAGCCCTCGGTCGTGCGGATCGTTTCATCGCCGATCGTTTCGACTGGCCAGTTCTCGCCGCTGTCGTTATCGACGACGAAAAACTGCCGCGTCACGCCGGGCTTATACGCGGACGGGTCGCCGCGCACGAGGCTCGCAAGCTGCATCACCATGCTGAAACGGTCCTGCGCGCCGTCGGGCAGCGGCAAGGTGGCCGGCGTGCGCGTGAAGCCGATCTTCTTGTCGGTGCGATTGAAGATCGCGATGTCCTCCGCCCGACGCCCGCGCTTTTCGCTGTACTGATCGGGCGCGAGACCAAACGCATCGATGCGGCCATGGCTCGAATAGACGAATGGGCCGACGAACGGCAGCGGCACGGAAACGATCATCTCGTAGCCTTGCGCGTTGCTGGTCCAATGGATCGTGCCGGGCTGGTTGCGCACGCCGTTGTAGAACGTGTCGTACTGCAGTTCGGCGGAGGGTGGGACTGAGAACTTCACGCCGGGCGCGGCTTGCGGCGCGCTCGCGGCAGCGGGTGCGCTGGCCGTGCCGGCGGGGCTCGCGCTGGCATCGGCGTTGGCATTGGGATTGGCCGCAGCGGCGGGCGCGCTCGCTGTGACGTCCGACGCAGCCGCAGCGGGCGGCGGGGCTTGCGTGGCCGGTTGCAATGCAGTCAACACGTGCTCGCGCGGCGGACTCGCGGCGGGCTTGTGCGCGGCGGGAGCCGGCGCAGGCGCGGGTGACGCCGCGGCCGTGGGTTGACGTTCGACGCGCTCAGGCGTCAGCAATGCGACCTGCACCGGCACACGCTCGTGATCGGTGGGATTCAGCGTCGCGCGGTTGCGCTCGAACCACTGCGCGGCGATCCAGTGCAACACGGCCACCGCGACGAGCACCGCAAGCCAACGCCATGCGCGCGAGCCGCCGCGCGGCCCGTTGGGCAGCAGGCGACTGGCGCGGCGTGTGGCGGGAGCTGTGGCCATCGGCGATCGAATGTGTGTGGGCGGAAAGCGTCGGGGTGGGTGAGGGCGCTATCTCGTGCGCGTATGACAAGCGGCGAACGAATTCGACCGCATCGACGCGCGCGATGTTCCCCGATGACGAAAACATGCACGAGCCGGACGTGTTTAACGAACCGCACGTAGCGCCGTCGGCGCCGACGTCAAACTCAAACGCCGACGCTCACAATCGCGCACCGGCGCTTCAGTTTTCGTCACGTGGCGCGGCACTATACCCCAGCTCGTACGAGAGCTTTTGCGCGCATTCGCGCAGTGCCGTATCGATTTCGCCGCCCCAGCGGATATCGAACACGCCTTCCTGACCGAGCGTGACGAGGCCGAGCGCGAGTTCGCCGGTCGAGTCGAACACCGGCATGCAGAACGCGTGGATGGTCGGCAGCAACATGCCTTCCACGCGCGCCGCTTCGTGCTTTCGCACCTCGGCCAGCACCGCGTCGACTTCGTCGCGCGTGCGCGGGCCGCTCCTGTACGACGAGCGATGCGAGTCGGCGAGTTCGCGTTCGAGCATCGCGGCGGTTTTGCTCGCGGGCAGATAGGCGGCGAACAGCAGGCCGGTGGCGGAACTGAGCAGCGGCATCACGTCGCCGAGTTTCAGCGAGGCTTTGGCCGGATGGCTCGACTCCATCCAGTGAACCATGGTCGGCCCCTGATTGCCCCACACCGCGATGCCCACCGTGAGATCGAGCCGGTCGCGCAATTCGGCCAGCGCGATCCGCGCGAGCTTCACGCCGTCGACGCGCGCAAGCCGCGCGAGCCCAAGCTGCAACGCGAAGCCGCCAAGCTCGTAACGGCCCGACAGCGGATCCTGTGCGACGACGCCGAGACGCAGAAAACTCACCAGGTAACGATGCGCTTTCGCCGGACTCATGCCGGCGCGCTGCGCGAGATCGCGCAGCATCATCGCGCGCGGTTCCTGGGTCAGCACGTCGAGCAGGCGAAAGCCGACTTCGATCGACTGGATGCCCGAGCGCAGTTTCTCCTCGCCACCCTCGCTGCCTTCGTCGTCGGCATCGGGGACGTCGAGTGGTTCAGCCGAGGCGTTGTCGGTGCGGATCGCGCCGGAGCGGGTAGTTGGAGACATGAGCGGGGCGCATCGAGCGCGTTCAAAAGATGATGAAAAGAAATGAGCGGCGGCAGGTGTAGCAATGGACTGGGAGAGGCGTCAGGTGGCGAGGCCGGTGATCGCGCTTATTCTCAGCCCCGGCTCGTGCGAGGCAACCGGCAATCAGCAACCCGCAACCCGCAACCCACCGCGACCCGGACAACCCCGTCCACTTGGGACACGCCGATTCACCATCGTAGAATAGATTCCCTCCATCGTCACTAACACGGTTCACTCCTCTATGAAACTTGCCACGCTGAAGGACGGCACGCGCGACGGCCAACTGATCGTCGTGTCCCGCGACCTGCACACTGCGGCGATCGCCGACGCGATCGCGCCCACCATGCAGCGCGTGCTCGACGACTGGTCCTTCTACGCGCCGCAACTGCACGAGTTGTACGACGCGCTCAATCAGGGCCGCGCGCGCAACACCTTCTCCTTCGACGCGAGGGAGTGCATGGCGCCGCTGCCGCGCGCGTTTCAATGGGCCGACGGCTCGTCGTACGTCAACCATGTCGAACTGGTGCGACGCGCGCGCGGCGCGGACATGCCGCCAGAGTTCTGGACCGATCCGCTGATGTACCAGGGCGGCAGCGACGACTTCATCGGCCCCAAAGACGACGTGGTGTGCGCGTCGGAAGCATTCGGCATCGACTTCGAAGCAGAGGTTGCAGTCATCACCGCCGACGTGCCGATGGGCGTCACGCCCGACCAGGCCCTCAGAAGCGTGCGCCTGATCACGCTCGTCAACGATGTGTCGCTGCGCAACCTGATCCCCGCCGAACTCGCGAAGGGCTTCGGCTTTTTCCAGAGCAAGCCGGCCACGTCGTTCGCGCCGGTCGCGGTCACGCCCGACGAACTCGGCGAACACTGGCGCGAAGGCCGCGTGCATCGGCCGATGATCGTCCACTGGAACGGCAAGAAAGTCGGCCAGCCGGACGCCGGCACCGACATGGTGTTTCACTTCGGTCAACTGATCGCGCATGCGGCGAAGACGCGCAACCTGCGCGCCGGGGCGATCGTGGGATCGGGCACGGTGTCGAACAAGGACGCGAAGCGCGGCTACTGCTGTATCGCCGAGAAGCGCTGCCTCGAAACCATCGAGAACGGCGCGCCGCAAACCGAGTTCATGAAGTTCGGCGATACGGTGAAGATCGAAATGTTCGACGAAGCGGGCAAGTCGATTTTCGGTTCGATCGATCAGGGCATCGCGCCGCTGGATTGAAGCCGGTTATGTCTCGCAGAGCGCGGTATGTCACCCAGGGCCGCGTTCGCGCCAACCTTGCACGGACGAAAGGGTTTCGCCCGATGCCGCCGCCACGACGCGCGGCTACACTGACTGGCGCGAGGGCCTGCCCGGGGTGGCGGGCCGTGGGTTCATCGGAAGTCTTGTGAGAAACGCTGCGCGGAAGCCCGCTCGGCGGCGCATAAGCAGCGCATCGGCAGCACATCAAAACGAAAAACCGACATGAGGAGACAGCATGCCGCGATTGGAGCGATTCGAATCCCTTGAATCTGGAATTGAGCGTGGAAGCCGGCGCGCTCGCGCGTCGAACGTGACTGCCGGTGTGGGCGCGAGCCACGCGCGCAACCGGTTCGCGCGCCGCGCCGCCGCGTTATGCGCGGCACTCGCCGGCGCAATGCCCACGCTGGCGCTCGCGCAGGTCAAGATCGGCCTCGTGTTGTCGCTGACCGGCCCCGCCGCGTCGCTCGGCATTCCCGCGCGCGACACGGTCGCGCTGCTGCCCAAACAGATCGGCGGCCAGACAGTCGAATACATCGTGCTCGACGACGCATCCGACACCACCCAGGCGGTGCAGGACACCAAGAAGCTGATCTCCGAGAATCGCGTCGACGCGATCATCGGTTCGTCGATCACGCCGAACTCGCTAGCGATGATCGACGTGGTCGCCGCTGGCGAAACGCCGATGATCTCGCTGGCGTCGTCGGCGAAAATCATCGAGCCCGTCGATGCGAAACGCCACTGGGTCTTCAAGACCCCGCAGACCGACGCGATGATGGCGTCGGCCATCGCCGAGCACGCGAGCACGCATGGCGTCAAAAGCATCGCGTTCATCGGCCAGGCGGACGCGCTCGGCGAGACCTTTTACGCCGAAGTCGCGAAGTTCGCGCAGCTGCATCACATCAACATGGTGGCGAGCGAGCGCTTCAATCGCACCGATCCGAGCGTGACCGGCCAGGTCCTCAAGATCCTCGCGACCCATCCCGATGCGGTGGTGGTCGGCGCGGCCGGCACGCCCGCCGCGTTGCCGCCGAAGACGCTCCGGGAACGCGGCTACAAAGGGCTGATCTATCACAATCACGGGGTCGGCAATAACGATTTCCTGCGCGTGTGCGGCGCCGATTGCAACGGCACTTTCCTGCCCGCGAGTCCGGTGCTGGTCGCCGCGCAACTGCCGGCGGACCATCCGGCCAAACGCCTCGCGCTCGACTACATCGCGCGCTTCGAGGCGTTGCGCGGAGCGGGCAGCGTGTCGGCATTCGGCTCGTACACGGCGGACGCGGGCACCTTGCTCGACCACGCGGTGCCGATCGCGCTGAAGGCGGGCGCGCCGGGCACGCCGGAATTTCGCCGCGCGCTGCGTGATGCGCTCGAAGCGACGCACGGTCTCGCGGACACCAACGGCGTAGTCAACATGAGCGCCACCGATCACCTCGGGCTCGATCAACGGGCGCGCGTGATGGTCGAAATCAGGAACGCGAAGTGGGTTTATCAGCCGCGTTGAGTGTGCGGCGCATGCCGCCGCATTGGCCATTCACGCGGCCCCGGTTCAACAGACACAGCGATATACGGATTGCTCATCATGTCTCACGCACCAGGCAGTAACGAACACAGCAACGACGCGTATTACGCGCACTACCAATCGCTGCAGTTGCATCGCCATCCGCACGGCGTGCTCGAAGTCGTGATGAGCGGCGAGGGCGCGAACCGAAGCGCACTCGCCACCGCCAACGCGCGGATGCACTTCGAACTCGCCGAAATCTGGCGCGACATCGACCGCGATCCCGACACGCGCGTCGCGATCATTCGCGGCGAGGGCAAGGGCTTTTCGGCCGGCGGCGACCTGCAACTGGTCGAAGACATGGCGACCGATTTCGACGTGCGCGCGCGGGTCTGGCGCGAGGCGCGCGACCTCGTCTACAACGTGATCAATTGCAGCAAACCGATCGTTTCGGCGATGCACGGTCCAGCGGTCGGCGCGGGACTCGTCGCGGGACTGCTCGCCGATATCTCGATCGCGACGAAGACGGCGCGCATCATCGACGGCCATACGCGCCTCGGCGTCGCCGCCGGCGATCACGCGGCGATCGTGTGGCCGCTTCTGTGCGGGATGGCCAAGGCCAAGTACTACCTGATGCTGTGCGAGCCGGTGAGCGGCGAAGAGGCGGAGCGCATCGGCCTCGTATCGCTCGCCGTCGATGAGCCCGAGCTGCTGCCCAAGGCATTCGAAGTCGCGCAGAAACTCGCGAACGGCTCGCAGACGGCAATCCGCTGGACCAAGTACGCGTTGAACAACTGGCTGCGCTCGGCGGGGCCCGCGTTCGATACCTCGCTCGCGCTGGAATTCATGGGCTTTGCCGGGCCGGACGTGCGCGAAGGCGTGAACTCGCTGCGTGAGCGGCGGGCGCCCGATTTCGGCGCCAGCGACCCGTGGCGCGGCCAGCCGCAGCCGCCGTCGGACGATCGCGCGGCGGGCGACGAGCGGTCCTGACCGCGTGCCGCGCACGGTATGATCGAATCAGACGCGCGCGGGACGGCGCTCCTCCTTCCTCCAATGCATCGAGGCGACAAGCATGACCGATACGACCGATTCCACGCCGCCCTTTCCCGGCTTTCCTGGTTTTCCGCCCGCTGAAATGCTCGAACGCATGTGGGGCATGATGCGGCTCTCGCCGTTCGGCTCCGCGCTGCCCGGCGCGCAAGCGGGCGGCGCCCTCGGGCCGTCGCTGTCGATGATGTCCGACATGATGGCGCCGCTCACCAACGTCGAAGAACTCGACAAGCGCATCACCGACATGCGCGCGGTCGAGCAATGGCTGAAGCTGAATCTGAGCATGCTGCAGTCCGCGATTCAGGCGCTCGAAGTGCAGCGCGCGACGCTCGCGACACTGCGCGCGTTCGGCGCGTTCGCGCAGTCGTCGATGGCTCAGCCGACGGCGTCCGCAGCGCCGAGTCCCGCGCCGGCGAGCGGCTGGCCGCATCCGGCCGCGCCCACGCCCGCGCCGGCTGCGCAAAGCGCCGCGCCTTCGGAGAACGCGGCTTCCGCGGACAACGCCGAAGAAGACACGCCCGCGACGCCGCCGTTCGACGCGTCAGCCTGGTGGAATCTGCTGCAATCGCAGTTCAACCAGATCGCCCAGTTCGCGATGACGCAACCGGCCGCCGCAGGGGGCGAAGCGGCGACCGACTCCGCGCAGGAGACGATGAAGGCATCGGCGGCGGGCGGAGCAACGGGTCATGCCGCCGCGTCAAAGCCAACCGCCAGTCCCGCGACGAAGCGGCCGGCGGCAAAGCGGGCGTCGACGTCCGCAAAACGCGCGAGCGGTTCGACGGCGAAAAAGTCAATTTAAAGGCAGGAACGAAAGACGGCGGCGCATGCGGTGCGCCGCCGGATCAATGCCTCACGGACCGGCACGACCCGATAGATGAATTCGCCGCCTGTCATGGTTTTGCCGCTGGCTGCCGGTCACACTGCGCGGATCGCGCGCTTTGTTGCCAGAGGTCAATCAGGCACCGGAATTGCGTCTTTTACCGATGGTAAATCGGTAAAGTGCGCGTGCTATCATTGTGTAAGCTTCATTTTGGCTTTTGGGCGTGCGTTGAAAAGAACCAATCCAGCCGCCCTCGCGTCATTCGCCGCCGGTATAACCGGTACAGGGCTGGACGGTGCGGATTCATCGCATACTGGCTCGACCTCAGGCACAGGGTATCCCTCACCCACGGTTGGCCGCACAGCGCGTAAGTTGGTGGCAGCGCTGGCGCAAAACGCCCGCACTTCTTTGCTGCCCGGTGATCTGGGCAGTCGATTACCGCGTAAAATTGAATGCTTGGCCGACAAACGGTGCAAATTCGTTCGTCGTGAGCAAAAGTGCTACACGTAGTAGTTACAGACATAGACAGTATGCGCAGAACAGGGGTGGGACTATGAACACCATGCTTTATCCGGAACTTTATAAATCGCTCGAATCCGTTCGATGGGACATGGAGAAAGACATTCCCTGGGACAAGTTCGATGCATCGCTCCTGACCGACGAGCAGGCCGCGACGATCAAGATGAACGCGATCACCGAATGGTCGGCGTTGCCCGCCACGGAAATGTTTCTGCGTGACAACCATCACGACAGCGATTTCTCCGCGTTCATGAGCGTGTGGTTCTTCGAAGAACAGAAGCACTCGCTGGTGCTGATGGAATATCTGCGCCGCTTCAAGCCGGAAATGTGCCCGACCGAAGAGGAACTGCACGCGGTGCGCTTCGAATTCGATCCGGCGCCGCCGCTCGAAACGCTGATGCTGCACTTTTGCGGCGAAATCCGTTTGAATCACTGGTATCGCCGCGCTGCCGAATGGCACACCGAGCCGGTCATCAAGCAGATCTACGAAACTATTTCGCGCGACGAAGCGCGTCATGGCGGCGCGTATCTGCGCTACATGAAGAAGGCGATGGCGCAAACTGGCGACATCGCGCGTGCGGCATTTGCGAAGATCGGTGTGCTGATGGCGTCGGCGCGCCGCACGGAAAAGCCGCTGCATCCCACCAATCTGCACGTCAATCAGGCGCTGTTCCCGCGCGACACGATTCAATCGCGTCTGCCGGATCCGGAATGGCTGGAGCGCTGGCTCGACGAGCAGATCCGTTTCGACGACGGCTGGGAAAAGAAGGTGGTCGAGCGCATTCTGCACAACCTGTCGATTCTGTTCGAGCGCACGTTCAATACGGCGCAGGAACTGAACCGCTATCGCAAGGAAGTGGTGGCGCGTTTGCAGGCGGACCAGAAGTCCGCTGAACAACCGGCTTGATGCGATGAGTATGTGAGCAAAGTTCGCGGATCCAGGCGCGCTTCGGCGCCCGTGCCGCGGACAGGTTCGATTGGTTTCAGGAACGGCCCGGCACGCGTGAGCTTGCCGGGCCGTTTTGCTTCAGCACGCGCACCGTGTATCGTGACGGCATTTTTCTCTTTCCGACTTTTTCATGGCTGCTATTTTCGAACGCAAGATTCTGACGCGCGACGCACTGGTGAAGCTGCGCCCCTCGTTGAGTGCGCCGGTCGTATTCACCAACGGGGTGTTCGACATCCTGCATCGCGGCCACGTGACCTATCTCGCCGATGCGAAGGCGTTGGGCGCGTGTCTGATCGTCGGTGTGAATAGCGATGCGTCGGTGCGCCTGCTCGGCAAGGGCGATGACCGCCCGATCAACAACGAAGCCGACCGCATGGCGCTGCTGGCGGCGCTGGAGAGCGTCGACTACGTGGTGTGCTTCGGCGAGAAGACGCCGGTCGAGCTGATTACGGCGGTTCGACCGGACGTGCTCGTCAAAGGCGGCGACTACGATATGGATGCGTTGCCCGAATCGGCGATCGTGCGCGGGTGGGGCGGCAAGGCGCTGGCGATTCCTTTCGAGCACGATCGCTCGACCACCGCATTGCTGAAGAAAGTTCGCACGCAGGGCTAAGTGCGGTTGCTACTGTTGCGGTTGCGGTTGCGGGTGAGGGCGGGACGTAACGCGGCCACATCGGTCGTATTTGCCCAAATGGCGCGAAGCTGTGCGTGAATGCGCGCTTGCCGCGCCTCCAACTGACGCCACTTACTGCGGCAACGCCGATGCCGCAATCGGCGCCGCCGGCGCCGGACCGCCGACCACCGGCTGATCGGCGGCTTCGGCAGCCGTGACCGGCCGCACTTTCAGCCAGTCCGGATGAATCTCGCGATTCAGATGATTAGGCTCGCGGCCGCCGGCCGTGGGCGCCGGGCCGAATACGCCGCGCACCGCGACGAATGCCAGAATATTGGCAAGAAGCAAGATGGCGATCGGCCAGCGAAGCATGGCGGAGGGTCCCGTGCAGATAGGTTGAGTCGTTGTTATTTGCAGCGCCGCGCGTCAGACGCCCGGTTCCGCCGCGCACTCGGCGGCAATCAGCGCGAGGCCGGACAGCACGAGCGAATCGTGGCGAGTATGCGGCACTTTGAGCGCATTCGCTACTTCATCCACGGCGCCGCCGCTGACCACCAGCCGCACCGGCACCTGCCATTCGTCCTGCAAGTCACGCCACACGCGTTCGATCAAACCGGCTTGCGCCAGCGTGCAACCGGCCGACAGCGAACGCGGCGTGTCCGTCGCGAAGAATGGGCCGCGGCGAGCCTTTTCCGTTTCCGGCGCGCTGTCCGTATCGAGCAGGCCGCGCGCGGCGGCGGCGTCGAGCGTCGGCAATTGCGCCGTGTGCTCGCCGAGCGAACGCATCATCAGGGTCCAGCCGGGCGCAATCAAACCGCCGACAAAACAGCCGTCCGCACGCAACGCTTCGAGCGTGGTCGCCGTGCCGAACGTCGCGAGCAGCAGATGCTCGCCAGGAAACGCCGCGTGCGCGCCGATCATCCCGGCCCAGCGATCGCTACCGAGTGCGCCGGGCGTGGTGTAGCGATTGGTCACGCCGCACTGCTGCGCGCGGGCGCGGATCGTCGTGAGTGGCAGTTGCGGCCAGCGCGCGTCGAGCAGTGCCGCGACCCGCGCGGCGACACCGTCACCGGCGACATTGGATAACCACGCGCTCCCGGGCGCCGGCAAACCGGACCAGTCGGGCTGATCGACAGCGCCGTGCGCACCATCGGTCGCATGATTCAGCGCGCCGGCCGCCAGCTGCGAGCCGTCCGCCTGCACCAATGCCCACTTGATCCGGCTATTGCCCGCGTCGACCAGCAGATAAGGCGCGCCGCTCGTCATGCAGCACCGTCGGCCAGACGCAGCGAGACGTCGCCAGTCGCGATGGTCTGACGGCCGGAGGCGGTGTCGAGCAGCAACTGGCCGCGCTCGTCGACGCCCGCTGCCACACCGCGCGTCTGTTCCACGCCTTGTTCCAGCAGCACGACTTCACGGCCCGCGTACGCATGCACCGCGTTCCAGCGCGCCTGGAACGGCGCGAAGCCTTCGGCGCCGAAGCGTTGCAGCGCCGGTTCGAGCGCGTTCAGCTCGGCGGCGAGCGTGTCGGTGAGGTTGGCGTTGGGCAGCGCGCGTTGCAGCGCGGTCGGCACCGTGCCGCGCGCCTGCGGCGGCACGTCGGCATGGAGCGCGCCGACTCGCGCCGCCAATTCGTCGGCGCCCTTCACATTGGTGCCGATGCCGATCACGACGGCGCTGGCGTCGTCGGTGCTCCACGCGGTTTCGATCAGGATGCCGGCCAGCTTGTCGCCTTCGAGCAGCACGTCGTTCGGCCACTTCAGCGCGATCTGGCCGGGACCGGCGACCGGCAGCGAGCGTAGCCCGTCGACCAGTGCGACGCCGACCGCGAGGCTTAAGCCCGCTAGCCCTTCGAGCGGACGCGGCAGCACACACGCGACCGAAAACAGCAGCGCATTGCCGGGCTCCGCATACCACGGACGACCACGGCGGCCGCGCCCGGCGGTTTGCAGATACGCGACCCGCACGATCGGCCGCGGCAGCGCGCCGGCTTTACGCGGCAGCGCCTTGACGCGGGTCATCAGGTCGGCGTTGGTCGAGCCGGTTTCCTCGACGATTTCGATCGGCCAGTCATGCGCATGCGCGCCGAACAGCGCGACCGCGCGCTCACGGTCGATGCGCCAGTCGGTTCCGTTTGCAGCCGCGCCGGCGGCTTGGGGTGGGGTCTTGGAAGCGTTCATGCCGCATATTGTAGCGACAGGAAACTCCATGGGGTTTTGAGCACGGCCCATCTGCCGCGCCTTCGCTACAATGGCCCCTAATCCGATAACCAGATTCTCGCGATCCTTGAACTACGACACTCCGCCCGGCCTTGAAGTCGCGGCAGGCAGCCAAGGCAAGATCGTCCGGCTCTCGGGCCAGTGGACGGCGCTCGCGCTCGCGCGCGACCGCGCCACCGGTCACGTGATTCCTCTGTTGCGCTCGCTGACCGGCGCTGAAGGCATCGGCGAGTGGGACCTGTCGCGCATCGACAGGATGGACCACGTCGGTGGCCAGGCGCTGTGGCGCGTGTGGGGCCACAAGATGCCCGCCGTCACCACGCTCACCGACACGCAGCGCGACATTTTCGAGCGCATTGCATTGCTCGACACGGTGCGCGAGAAGGCCGAACCGGTGATCAAGTTCGACCCGTTTACGCGGCTCGGTCTCGCGATCTTCTCGTTCTTCGAGCATCTGTACGGCGGCGTGAGCATGCTCGGGCGCGTCGTGCTCGATCTGCTGGCAATCGTGCGCAAGCCAAAAATCACGCCGTGGACCGAAATTTCGGCGAACATCTACAACGCGGGCGCCCGCGCGCTGCCGATCACCGCGCTCGTCGCGTTCCTGATCGGCATCGTGCTCAGCTATCTGTCGGCGCAACAGTTGCGGCTTTTCGGCGCGAACCAGTTCATCGTCAATATTCTGGGGCTCGCGGTGATCCGCGAACTGGGTCCGGTGCTGTCGGCGATTCTGGTGGCGGGTCGCTCGGGCTCGGCGATCACCGCGCAGATCGGCGTGATGCGCGTGACCGAGGAACTCGACGCGATGCGCGTGATGGGCATTCCGCACGGCCTGCGCCTGATCCTGCCGCGCGTGATCGCGCTCGGCGTGGCGATGCCGCTGCTCGTGATGTGGACCAATATCATCGCGCTGACCGGCGGCGCGCTCGCCGCCAAGGTCGTGCTCGGCATCGACATGAGCTACTTCGCGCGTGCGTTGCCGGGTGTGGTGCCGATCGCGAACCTGTGGATCGGCCTCGGCAAAGGCGTCGCGTTCGGCATGCTGATCGCGATCGTCGGCTGTCACTTCGGCTTCCGTATCAAGGCCAATTCGCAGAGTCTCGGCGAAGGCACGACGACCTCGGTGGTGACTTCGATCACCATCGTGATTCTCGCGGACGCGGTGTTCGCGATCCTCTTTCAGAACGTGGGGCTCGGATGATCGCGCCACTCACCCAGGCCGTGCGCGGCCAGCCCGTGCCGTCGATCGCCGAGCCGGTGATCGAGGTGATCGACATCACCAAGCGCTACGGCCGCAACATCGTGCACCAGCATCTGAACCTGGACGTGCGGCGCGGCGAGATCGTGTCGATCGTCGGCGGGTCGGGTTCGGGCAAGACCACGCTGGTGCGGCAGATTCTCGGTCTGGAGCGACCGTCGTCCGGCACCATCAAGCTGTTCGGCGAGGACCTCGCGACCGTCTCGCCGGAAACCGCGCTGCTGATGCGTAGCCGCTCCGGCATGCTGTTCCAGCGCGGCGCGCTGTTCTCGTCGCTGTCGGTGTTCGACAACATCGCGCAGCCGGTGCGCGAACTCGGCGTGGTGCCCGAGGACCTGCTGCGCGACATCGTGATGCTCAAGCTCGAAATGGTCGGGCTGCCTTGCAAGCACGCGTCGAAGATGCCGTCGGCGCTGTCGGGCGGGATGATCAAGCGGGTCGGCATTGCGCGCGCGATCGCGCTCGAACCCGAACTGCTGTTCCTCGACGAACCGACCGCCGGGCTCGATCCTCAGGCGTCCGACGAATTCGTCGAACTGATCTCCGCGCTGCATCGCGCGCTGGGCTTGACGGTGGTGATGGTCACGCACGACCTCGACACGATGATCGCGCTGTCCACTCGCGTGGCGGTGCTCGCGGATCGCAAGGTGCTGGTCGCCGCGCCGGTCGAGGAGGCGGCGGGCGTCGACCATCCGTTTATCCGCGAATATTTCCTCGGCCTGCGCGGGCGCCGCGCGTTGCAGGCGCTGCCGCCGGAGCGCCGCGCGAAGCTGCCGCGCGCGGCACTCGCGTCGGCGTCGTCCGAATTGCCGCTGTGAACCAGGAAACCTGACAATGGAAAACAAATCGCACGCCTTCTGGGCCGGACTCTTCACGATCGTCCTGCTGCTGGCTATCGCGGCGGCGGCCTTTCTGTTCAACGTCGACCGTTCGGTGCGCGTGCCGTACGACCTGATTGCGCGCACCAACGTGACGGGCCTGTTTGCCGATGCCGCGGTGCGCTATCGCGGGCTCGACGTCGGCAAGGTCCAGTCGATCAAATTCGATCCGAGCCATCCGGGGCAGATTCTGGTGCGCATCCTCGTCGACACGCGCGCGCCGATCACCCATTCGACTTTCGGCAGCCTCGGCTTTCAGGGCGTGACCGGCATCGCCTTCATTCAACTCGATGACACCGGGCGCGATCCGCGGCCGCTGCCGTCGTCGGTGCACGCGGTCGCGCAGTTGCCGATGCGGCCCGGCCTGCTCGATCAATTGCAGCAACGCGGTGACATCCTGCTGCGCAAGCTCGAAAAAGTCGCGGACGACGTGAACAACATCCTGTCGCCGGAAATGGCCGACCAGTTGCACGGCACGGCGGCCAGCATCCAGAAGGCCGCCGACGGCATCGCGACGCTGACCCAGCAGATCGCGCCGGTCACCGGCAAGTTGCCCGGGACGATCGACCAGTTGGACCGCACGCTGGCGTCGACCAATCAACTGGTCAGCAACCTGAACCGCCCGAACGGTCCGTTCGAAATGAACCTCAACAAGGTCGGCACGGCGGCGCAACAGGCGGGCGACGCGCTGACGTCGATGAACGGCACGTTGCAGGAGCTGTCGTCGCGCGTCGGCTACGACACGCTGCCGCGCGTCAGTTCGCTCGCCGACGACGTGCGGTCCGCGGCGCGCTCGGTGGATCGCGCGGCGGACACGTTCAGCACCAGTCCGCGCAGTGTGCTGTTCGGCGCGCCGCCCGCGGCGCCCGGACCCGGCGAGTCCGGTTTCAGCTGGCCCGCCGCCCGCACCGCCCGATGAATCCGCAGGTTTGAAGAAAGGAACTCTGTCATGTCACGTCCGATTCACCGATTGTTGTCCTCGAGCGCCGCGCTGACGGTGCTGTTCGCGTTCGGCGTGCTGGCCGCGGGCTGCATGAGCGCACCGGCGGCACGGTCGGACGTTCGCTACGACTTCGGGCCGCCGGTTGCGGCGGCGTCGGCGGCCACGTTACCGCCCGTGAAGGTGCTCGATGTGAACGCGCCCGAGGGGCTCGAATCCAACCGGCTGCTGTACCGCCTCAGCTATGCCGACGCGCAGCAGATCGCGTCGTACGCGAACAGCCACTGGACCATGATGCCTTCGCAACTGCTGACCCAGCGTCTGCGCGGCGCGCTCAGTTCGAGCGGCACCGTGCTCACGGGCGCCGACGGTGTCGCCGCGCCGGTGCTGAAGGTCGACCTGAGCCAGTTCGAGCAGGTTTTCGACAGCCAGACGGAAAGCCATGCGGCGATCACCGCGCGCGCCACGCTCACGAAGAGCGGCAAGGTGATCGGCCAGCGCACGTTCGTCGCGAGTGCGCCGGCCAGTTCCGCGGACGCCGCCGGCGGCGCGCGCGCGCTCGCCACGGCCAGCGACGATCTGGTCGCGCAGATCGCCGCATGGCTCGGCGCGCAGGCGCTGGTCGCGTCGCAATGACGGGCCCGCAGCGCACGCAACGGAGCGCTGCATGAGCCATCGACCCTGGCTGCGCCGCCCGTCGGTGCTGGCCCGGCAAGCGCTGGTGCTGTACGCCGCGCTGATCGTCTACGGTTCGTGGTATCCGTTTTCAGGCTGGCGCTCGCTCGGCCTCGCGCCGTTTGCCTACCTGTTCGATCCCATGCCGCAGTACCTGACGGCGTTCGACGTCGTCACCAACGTGCTCGGCTATATGCCGTTCGGCGCGCTGGTGGTGCTCGCGGTATATCCGCGCTGGCGAGGGCCGCTCGCGGTCGCGCTGGCGTTCGTGCTAGGCGGGCTGCTGTCGGGCGCGATGGAGGCGGTGCAAACCTATCTGCCGACGCGCGTCGCGTCCAACCTCGATCTGGCCGCCAACGCACTCGGCGCGTTGCTCGGCGCGGCGATGATGTCGCCCGCGACCGGCGCGCTGCTCGATCGCGGCCTGCTGCGGCGGGTGCGGCTGCTGTGGTTCGAGCGCGATCGCGCGGCGCTCGCGTGCCTGGTCGCCGCGTGGCCGTTTGCAACGATGTACCCGGCGCCTCGCCTGTTCGGCCTCGGCAACTGGCCGCGCGCGCTCTGGCTGCGCTTCGATTCGACGACGCAGGATGCGCTGCTCGCGTGGACGCCGCCGGGTTGGCACGTCGGCGCATGGCCGGCATTGGCCGCCGCGTGGCTGCCGGACGACGTGTGGGAAGCCGCGATCACCACGCTGAACCTGTTCGCCGCGCTCGCGCTGGCTTCGCTGCCGGTGCGCCGTCATGCGCCGCGTGTGCGTCTACTGCTGCTGTTCATCGTCATGACCTTGTGCGTGAAGGCGGGCGCGACGTTTTTGCAGTCGCAGTCGGGCCTTGCGTTCGACTGGGCGACGCCCGGCGCGCTAGCGGGGCTCGTGTTCGGCACCGCTGCGGCGTTGCTCGCGCTGCGTTTGCGGCGGCGCTCGCGCGCGGCGATGGCGGGTGTGGCGCTGGCGATCGCGCTGGTGTTCGTCAATCTGCTGCCGGTGAATCCGTATTTCGATGTCGTCCTGGCCGACTGGCGGCAAGGGCGTTATCTGCACTTCAACGGGCTGGCGCATTGGCTCGCGTGGATCTGGCCGTATGCGGCGCTGGTGTGGCTGGCGTTTGCCGTCGAACAGGTGTGGCTCAAGCGGCGGACGACGCGGGCGTGAGGGGCAGGTGAGGTTGGCGCAAGGGGAGGTGCAGGAAAGAGGCCGGCGAGAGAGGCGCTTGATGCACACGGGGCCTGCGGACACTCGCATAACTTACGTGAGCGCACGCAGAGGGCAGTCAGCAACCACACCCGGCTCGCACTTCACCCCAGACCCGCGCCGACGGCTCCAAGCCCCGCTCGCTATAATCGTCCGCACACGAAGCGCGCCGACAGCGCCCTGGCCCTCCCTCACAGTCTCCCCCGGACATCATGGACTCCTTCTACAAGTACCACGTCTTCTTCTGCCTCAATCAGCGCGACCCCGGCGCCGAGCGACCGAGTTGCGCGAACTGCAACGCGCAGGAGATGCAGGAGTACGCGAAAAAGCGCGTGAAGAAACTCGGCCTCGCCGGCCCCGGCCAGGTGCGTATCAACAAGGCCGGCTGCCTCGATCGCTGCGAGCTCGGCCCGGCGTTGGTCGTGTATCCGGAAGGTGTCTGGTACACGTACGTCGACGAGAGCGACATCGACGAGATCGTCGACTCGCACCTGCTTAACGGCAAGGTCGTCGAGCGTCTGAAAATCGATCAATAAGCATTGCCATGAACGTACACACGAAGAAGTATCTGATCGACGGCCCGGTCGGCAAGATCGAGGTCGCGCTGGATCTGCCCGACGAGATGCGCGAGAACGGCGCCGCGCCGCGCGGCATCGCGCTGGTCGCGCATCCGCATCCGCTCTTTGGCGGCACGATGGACAACAAGGTCGCGCAGACGCTCGCGCGCACGCTCGTGCAGTTGAACTACGTAACGTATCGCTCGAATTTTCGTGGCGTAGGCGAGACGCAGGGCGAACACGATGCGGGCATCGGCGAGCGCGACGATCTGCGTGCCGTGCTCGACCACATGCGCGCCGAAGCCGGGCAGCGCGACTTGCCGCTCGTGCTCGCGGGCTTTTCGTTCGGCACGTTCGTGCTGTCGCATGTGGCCGCGAAGCTCCGCGAAGAAGGTCAGGAGATCGAGCGAATGGTGCTGGTCGGCACCGCGGCAAGCCGTTGGGACGTCGCACCTGTGCCGGAAAACACGCTCGTGATTCACGGCGAGACCGACGAGACCGTTCCCATTCAATCCGTTTACGACTGGGCGCGTCCGCAGGAATTGCCGGTGGTCGTGATTCCGG
Organism: Paraburkholderia ginsengisoli NBRC 100965; assembly: GCF_000739735.1. Lineage (GTDB taxonomy): Bacteria > Pseudomonadota > Gammaproteobacteria > Burkholderiales > Burkholderiaceae > Paraburkholderia > Paraburkholderia ginsengisoli. The sequence goes on from NZ_BBJF01000020.1 coordinate 41,575, forward strand.
GAGCGGAGCATTTCCTGCATCGCAAGCTGCATGTGTTGAAGCGGATCATCGTCGACGCCTGGCGCTGAATTGCACGCGCGGTGCGTTTTCCGGGGTACAGGTGCGCGAAAACGTAGCGTGATCGCCGCGCGTTGCGCAAAGTTGACCGGATTGCGCGCGTATAATGAGCGCTCTTTTTTGGGCGCAGCGCCGTCCATCCGGCAGTTCGCGCGTCGCGGAGCGTCATTTTCGCGCGCAGCGGTGCCGGTGCGGGCGCGCTGCGCGAACCGATCGCGTCGCCGGAAGTCCAATGGGCGCCGCGCCGTTTTACGGCCAGACGCCCGCCGACCGGCTCTTCCAAACTATGCGCCCTGCGCGCGATGTATTTTCCGCACGAATCGACCCTATGCGTTTCTCCACCACCGGCCGCACGTCTTTCCCGTCAGTTGCTTCTTTCGTTCCCGTCAAGCTTAGCCGCGCCGTCACCCTCGGCATCGTATTGCCGGCGACCCTCGTCGCCGGCACCGCGTTCGCGCAAGTGCCGCCGCCGGCGGTGAACGCGCGCTCGTGGGTCCTCGTCGACGCCACCAGCAACCAGGTGCTCGCCTCCGGCAATGCCGACGAGCGCGTGGAACCGGCATCGCTCACCAAGCTGATGACCGCGTACCTCGTCTTCGAAGCACTGCAGACGAAGAAGATCACGATGGACCAGACCGTGATGCCGAGCGAAGCGGTGCGCCGCGTGCGCACCGACGAATCGCGCATGTTCATCGAAGCGAACAAGCCGGTCACCGTGCACGATCTGGTGTACGGCATGATCATCCAGTCGGGTAACGACGCGGCGATTGCGCTGGCCGAACTGGTCGGCGGCAGCGAAGCGCAGTTCGTCAACATGATGAACACCGAAGCGCAAAAGCTCGGCATGACGCACACCCATTTCGCCGACGTGAACGGCATGCCCGACCCGCAGCACTACACCACTGCGGGCGACCTCGCGGTGCTGTCGGCGCGTCTGATCCGCGACTTCCCCGACTACTACAACATCTTCTCGGTCAAGGACTTCACGTACAACAAGATCAAGCAGCCGAACCGCAACCGCCTGCTGTGGATCGATCCGACCGTCGACGGCCTGAAGACCGGTCACACGCAAGCGGCGGGCTACTGCCTGATCGCGAGCGCGAAGCGTCCGCTGCCGGGCGCGACCGATGCGTCGCGCCGTCTCGTCTCGGTGATGATGGGCGAGACCAAGGAACACGACCGCGTGCAGGACAGCCTGAAGATGCTGAATTACGGCTACACCGCGTATGACACGACGCGTCTGTACAAGGCGAACCAGGTTGTGGCTACGCCGCGCGTGTACAAGGGTGCGCAGGACAGCGTGCAGGTCGGCGTGAAGAGCGATCAGTACATCACGCTGCCGAAGGGCGCGGCCGACAAGGCGAAGCCGCAGATCGAGCTTAACGACACGCTGATCGCGCCGATCGCGAACGGTCAGCAGGTCGGCACCGCAAAGCTGATGGCCGACGGCAAGGTGCTCGCGCAATTCCCGGTGGTCGCGTTGCAGGCCGTGCCGCAAGCCGGCGTGGTGGGCCGCGTGTGGGATTCGCTGATGCTGATGTTCAACAAGAAGAAATAAGAGCCCGACCGCAATGACCGATGTTTGCGCTGTTTCGCTGGATCCGATCGTTTATCTGAATGGCGAGCTGGTGCCGTTGTCCGAAGCGCGCGTGCCGGTTCTCGACCGCGGCTTTATTTTCGGCGACGGTATTTACGAAGTCGCGCCGCTGTATGCGCGTGAGAGCGGCCGCACCGCGTTCCGCTTCCCGCAGCATCTGGCGCGGCTCGCCCGCTCGGTCGGCAAGATCGGCATCGCCAATCCGTTCGACGACGCCGGCTGGCGTGAACTGATCGACCGCGTAGTCGCGGCCAACGAAGCCGACGGCGGTTTGCCTGCCGATCAGGACGCGATTGCCTATATTCAGGTAACGCGCGGCGTCGCGAAGCGCGGTCATGCGTTCCCGGCCGGCATTCGGCCGACCGTTTTCGTGATGGTCACGCCGTTGCATCTGCCGGACGCCGCGCAGCGCGCGCAAGGCGTGCGTTGCGTGAGCGCCGAGGACCGTCGCTGGCTCAATTGCGACATCAAGTCGGTGTCGTTGCTCGGCAATGTGCTGATGGCGCAATTCGCGGCGGAAAACGACGCGTTCGAGACGATCCAGTTTCGCGACGGCATGTTGACCGAAGGGTCGTCGTCGAACGTGTGGATGGTGAAGGACGGCGTGTTGTCGGCGCCGCCGCGCAGCCACAAGATCCTCGAAGGGATTCGCTACGGTCTGATCGAAGAGTTGACGGCCGGGTGCGGCATTCGCTTCGAAGCGCGTGAGATCAGCGAAGCCGAGCTGCGCGCGGCCGACGAGATCATCGTCAGTTCGGCGACCAAGGAGGTGCTGCCAGTCACGCTGCTCGACGGCCAGCCGGTCGGCGACGGCAAGCCGGGCGCGGTGTTTGCGGCGCTGTACGCGGCATACCAGCGCGCCAAGGACAAGGAAGCGCAAGTGGCGCAACACGCGCAGCAAGGAGTAGAGAATGAATCCCGCGAACGACTCACTGTTTGATTTCCCCTGCGATTTCCCGATCAAGATCATGGGCAAATCGCATCCGGAGTTCGCCGAAACCATCGTCACGGTAGTCCGCCAGTTCGACAACGAAGTCGACGCGTCGCGCGTCGAAACGCGGCCGTCCAGCGGCGGCAACTACACGGGGCTGACGGTCACGGTGCGCGCCACCAGCCGCGAGCATCTCGATAGCATCTATCTCGCGCTGACCGGCCATCCGATGGTCAAAGTGGTGCTCTGACGCACCACGCGCCTTAACGTGTCACGGCCGCGGCGCGCAATGCGTCCGCCGCCAGACCGGCGCTTGCGGCGGGCCCCGCCTCGCAAGCCCGGTCGAACAACTGCTTGAACCGTCCCACCTCGTCGAACACCCAATCGCGAAACGCCTTGACCCGCGCGGTTTCCATCATCTGCGGCGGGCAGATGAAGTAGTACTGCCACGGGCTCGGCCCATCCACATCGAATAGCCGCACGAGGCGGCCCGCGGCGATCTCGTGCATCGCCAGCGAGCGGCGCGTGAGCGCGACGCCTTGTCCGTCGATCGCCGCCTGCAGCAGATTCGACGAATCCTGGTACAGCACGCCGCGCTTGGGCTCCGGCCAGTCGGCGAGGCCGGCGGCGTCGAACCACGGGCGCCAGAGTTCGTCGTCGGAACGCAGCAGCGGGACTTTGGCCAGGTCCGCCGGGGTTTTTGGCAGATTGCCGCCGTTGAAATTCGGGGCGCAGGCGGGAAAGAAAATCTCCTCCAGCAACAGTTCCGCATGCAGCCCCGAATATTTGCCGAAGCCGAAGCGGATCGCCACGTCGACGTCGTCGCGCGCGAAATCCGTCAGCGCATTGGTGGACAGCAGTTCGAGGTCCCATTGCGGATGCGCCTCGATGAAGCTGCCGATGCGCGGCGTCACCCAGCGCGCCGCGAACGACGACAGCATTGACACCACGAGGCGCCGCTCGCGGTCGCCGGCGCGAATCTGGCGGGTGGCGTCGGCGAGCGCCATCAGCGCGGTGCGCACGTGCGTTGCGTAGCGGCGGCCGGTTTCGGTGAGGCGCACGCGCTTGCCGTCGCGGGCGAACAGCGAGACGCCCAGCTCGGCTTCGAGCGCGCGAATCTGGTGGCTGACGGCGCCGTGCGTGACGAACAACTCGTCGGCGGCGCGCGAGAAGCTCTCGTGGCGGGCGGCGGCTTCGAAGGCCTTGATCGCGTTCAGTCCAGGCAATTGACGGAGGTCCATCGCAATATTTCTCACATAGAGGTGAAAATAGATCGTTTTGCGTAAACCCTTGCTACGCCTACGATTGTAGCCATGAAACGATTTTTGGCGAGGGCATCATGCGAGAAATTTCCTCTAGCATTGCGTTTGAAATCCGTAACGGCGAAACGCTGCCGATGAAGGTCGCACGCAGCACCAAGCTGGTCGTCCATGGCGGCGCGATCTGGGTTACGCGCAGCGACGATACCGAAGACTACTGGCTGCAACCTGGCCACACGCTGCGGCTGCGGCGCGGCGAGCGGCTCTGGCTGAGCGCCGAGGGCACCACGCACGCGAAAGTGGCGTTTTCCGTGCCGACGCGTTGCGACGAGCGCGCGCTGAACTGGCTCGCGCGGGTCAGTGAACGGTTGGTGATGCGGTTGCGCGGCGGCTGGCGGACGGTTTGAGGGTGAGGGTCGTCGGCGGGCGTGGCGGCGCGCGAGTTTGGTTGCGCCGCCGACGCGGACAGGCTGGCGCGCCGACCGATGCTTATTTATAAGATCCGCGCGCCAGCACGCGCGCACCGTTGCTCCCGTCCCGATGCGGTCCTGAAAGGCGTCTCTGCAGGCGCAACCCGCCCGGCCTCCGCGCCGCCGATCAAGGCACCGATGTTTGGCCGCCGCACTCGCGCCCGGCGCGGATCGCCGTATTTCGGTAAACTGCCGGGACCATGAGCACCACCCCGGTTTCCCCTTCCCCCACGCCTGCTTCGGCATCGCTAACGCTGCGCTGGCTCGGCAACGAATCCTACGAAGCCAGTTTCGACGCGATGCGCGCATTCACCGACGCGCGCACGGTCGACACCCCCGACGAAATCTGGCTGGTCGAACATCCCCCCGTCTTCACCCTTGGCCAGGCCGGCGATCCGTCGCACCTGCTGGCCGCCGACAGTGGCATCCCGCTGGTCAAGGTCGATCGCGGCGGGCAGATCACGTATCACGGCCCCGGTCAGGTGGTCGCCTATCTGCTCCTCGATTTACGGCGTCGCAAGCTGATGGTGCGCGAGATGGTCACGCGGATCGAGCAGGCCGTGATCGACACCCTGGCGGCGTATAATCTCGCCGGAGAACGCAAGGCGGGCGCCCCCGGCATTTACGTGGCGCCGGGTCCCAACGCTGGGCTACACGCCGGCGCCAAGATTGCGGCGCTCGGTTTGAAAATCCGCAACGGCTGCAGCTATCACGGCGTGAGCCTGAATGTGAAGATGGATCTGCGGCCGTTTCTGGCCATCAATCCGTGCGGCTACGCGGGGCTCGAAACGGTCGACATGGCAACGCTCGGCGTCGCCGCCGGCTGGGACGACGTGGCCCGTACCCTTGCAGCACGCCTCACCGCAAACCTCGACGGCAGTCCCGCGGCCGTCGCCCAACCACAGGCCGGTGCGCTCACCGCCTGACTGGACCGAACGAATGACTGACGTTACCGCGAACCTCGCAGCTTCCCCCGCGCCCGAAGGCGTGCCGGCTTCCGCCGCCGCTTACGACGCCACCGCGAAGCAGAAGGCGCAAGCCAAGACTGCCCGCATCCCGATCAAGATCGTCCCGATTGAAAAGCTGAAGAAGCCGGACTGGATTCGCGTCAAGGCGGCCACCGGCAATTCGCGTTTCTACGAAATCAAGCAGATCCTGCGCGAACACAACCTGCACACGGTATGTGAGGAAGCGAGCTGCCCGAACATCGGCGAGTGCTTCGGCAAGGGCACCGCGACCTTCATGATCATGGGCGACAAGTGCACGCGCCGCTGCCCGTTCTGCGACGTCGGCCACGGCCGTCCCGACCCGCTCGATCCGGAAGAACCGGGCAACCTCGCGCGCACCATCGCCGCGCTGAAGCTGAAGTACGTGGTGATCACGAGCGTCGACCGTGACGATCTGCGCGATGGCGGCGCTGCGCACTTCGTCGAATGTATTCGGCAGACGCGCGAGTTGTCGCCGGAAACGCGCATCGAAATTCTGACGCCGGACTTCCGCGGCCGTCTGGATCGCGCGATCGGCATTCTGAACGCCGCGCCGCCCGATGTGATGAACCACAACCTCGAAACGGTGCCGCGTCTGTACAAGGAAGCGCGTCCGGGCTCGGACTACGCGCATTCGCTGAAGCTGCTGAAGGACTTCAAGGCGCTGCATCCTGATGTCGCCACCAAGTCCGGCCTGATGGTCGGCCTCGGCGAAACCGAGGAAGAGATTCTGCAAGTGATGCGCGATCTGCGCGAGCACAACGTGGATATGCTGACGATTGGCCAGTACTTGCAGCCGTCGGAGCATCATCTGCCGGTGCGCTCGTACGTGCATCCGGACACCTTCAAGATGTACGAGGAAGAAGCGTACAAGATGGGCTTCACGCATGCGGCGGTTGGCGCGATGGTCCGTTCGAGCTACCACGCCGATTTGCAGGCGCATGGAGCGGGCGTGGTCTGAGAGTTTTAGTCCGCTGCTTCTCAAGTGTTCAAAAAAAGCCCGCACGTGCTGCGGGCTTTTTTTTGGGCACGCCACTAGATCAACGCGTCACTCGCCGGACTTCGTGCCCTCGCGCTGGGCAGACGCGCGAAACGCATCGACCAGTTTGTCGACGATACGATCGAGCGCCGCGTGCTCGTCGTCGCTCAGCACCGATAACAATTCCGCTTCCAAAGCCTGCCCCAGTTCGTCGCTGCTCGCGCGCGTGCGCTTGCCGGCCGTCGTCGGCCAGAGCTGGAAGTGACGCGCATCGCCCGGATGGATGGTTCGCCGTACCTGTTTACGCTCGATCAGATCCGCCAAAAGCTTCGAGAGCAGCGTCTTCTCGATCAAGGTCTGCTCCCGCACGGCAGTCGCCGTGATTCCCGGCGCATCGCAGATGATCCGCAACACGCGCAGCGAACGCACGTCGAAGCCGCACGCCGGTTTGTACACCGCATTGGCACGGCTGATCATCTCGCTCTTGATCAGATCCAGCTTGAACGTGAGGTAGCGCGCGAACTTCATGTCTTCGGCGACGGCGCTGGATTTGGGCTTTGCAGGTGGCATACCGCTTCGGATTTTCCGCTCAGGTTGGGCAAAAGGCGTTACCCGGGTGGCGCGCAAGGCCGCCCAGGTCACCTGGATGATAGACGAAGCCTGGCCACGACACTATCCGCGTGCATCCGTCCGTAAAACCACTAGTTGAAATTTGCAACTATTGAAGTATCTTCCGGTAATGAGATCCGGCTCGCGGCGGCGAGAGGATTCCACGTTCATCATGTTTCTAGGGATGCTGGCATGCAGACAAATGTGGAGTGGGGTGCGCTCGCGGAATCGATGCGGACGTGGCGGCGGGACATTCACCGGCATCCGGAGCTGGGATTTCACGAGCATCGCACGGCCGAACTGGTCGCCGGGCTACTGAGCGGTTGGGACATCGAAGTTCATACCGGCGTGGGCGGCACCGGCGTGGTCGGCACGATCCGGGGCACGCAGGGCGCGGGGCCGTCGATCGGCTTGCGCGCCGACATGGATGCGCTGCCGATGCAGGAGAAGGGCACCGTCGAGCATCGCTCGACGCATGACAACGTATTCCACGGCTGCGGTCACGATGGCCACACGGCGATCCTGTTGGGCGTCGCGCAGCATCTGTCGGCGCATCGCGCGTTTCGCGGTACCGTCCACCTGATCTTCCAGCCTGCCGAGGAAACGCTGCGCGGCGGCTCGGAGATGATCCGCGACGGTCTTTTCGAGCGCTTTCATTGCGACGAAATCTACGCACTGCATAACAACAACGCGTTGCCCGCGGGCAAGGTCGGCGTGCGTAGCGGCGCGATCCTGTCGGCCTGCGATCTATTTCGGATCAACATTCAGGGCGTCGGCAGCCACGCCGCGATGCCGCACCGTTCGGTCGATCCGCTGATGATCGGCGCGGCCATCGTGCAATCGATCCAGAGCATCGTCAGCCGTAATATCGATCCGCTCGATACGGCAGTCGTCAGCGTCTGCAAGTTCATCGCCGGGACCGCGATCAACGTGATCCCGGACACTGCGTTGCTGGAAGGCACCGTGCGCACACTGTCGGTCGCCGCGCAGGAACTGACGCTGAAGCGCCTGCGCGATATTTGCGACGGCGCGGCGCGCATGTATGGATGCACGGTCGAGTTCGAGCACTTGCAGAGCTCGCCGCCCACCGTCAACACGCCCGAGCAGACCGAGGTCGTGCGGGTGGCTGCGGAACACGTGCTCGGCGCCGACAACGTAATTGCCGAGGTGGCGCCGCTGATGGCGTCCGAAGACTTCGCGTTCATGCTGCAGCAGCGCCCGGGTTCGTACTTCTTCCTCGGTCACGACGGCTTGACGTGCCATCACCCGGAATTCGATTTCGACGACGACACGGCGCCTGCGGGCGCGGCGGTGTTCGTCGAGATCGTGCGGCGTCGGCTGGGTTGAACGCGCGCGCTTATCACATCCTCAAGGAGAGCAGCAATGTCCGCTAACCCCCAGCCATCGCCGGCGATGGTGAGAAAGGTGGTGATTGCCTCCATTCTCGGCAATGCTTTCGAGTGGTTTGACTTCGCGATCTACGGGCTGTTCGCGGCGACGATCGCGCGCCTGTATTTCCCCGCCGACAACCCGCTTGCGTCGCTGATGCTGACACTGGCGACCTTCGGGATCGGGTTCGCCGTGCGTCCGCTCGGCGGCGTGCTGCTCGGCTTGTACGGCGACCGGGTCGGGCGCAAGAAGGCGCTGTCGGTCACGATTGTGTTGATGGCGCTCGGCACCGGCATGATCGGTCTATTGCCGACCTACGCCGCGATCGGCGTTGCCGCGCCGATTCTGATGGTGCTGGCGCGGATGATTCAGGGCATTTCCGCGGGCGGCGAGTTTAGCGGCGCGACCACGATGCTGGTCGAGTTCGCGCCCGCTCAACGCCGCGGCTTCTTCGGCAGTTTCCAGATGTGCTCACAGGCGCTGGCATTTTCGCTCGGTGCGGCGGTGGCGTACCTGCTGACGACGCAGCTGAACGCCGCCCAACTGGAAACGTGGGGCTGGCGTCTGCCGTTTCTGTTCGGCATCCTGATTGGTCCGGTGGGCTGGATCATCCGCTCGAAGGTGGATGAGTCGCCGGAGTTTCTTGCGTATCGACGCAGCGCCGCGAGCACGTCGGAGAAAGCCGCGCGCACGCCGTTGCGCGACCTGCTGCGCAAGTATCCACGCGAGATGATCTCCAGCACGGGCATTTGCGTGGTGGGCACGGTCTCCGCGTACGTGTTCGTGTTCTTCCTGCCGATCTTCGCGAAGCAGCGGCTCGGCATTGCGGCGGCGGACGCCAATCTTGCCACCTTCGTCGGAACCGCCGTGATCCTGCTGGTCTGTCCGCTGGCCGGTCATCTGTCCGACCGCTACGGACGCAAGGCGGTGCTGCTCCCGGGGATGTTCGGCTATGGCGTGGCCGCGTGGTTCTTCTTCCATTACTTCATCGCTGCGCCGTCGTTCCAGTCGCTGTTGCTCCTGCAAGTGGGTGTGTCGTTCTTCATGAGCTTTATCTGGGCGCCTGTGCCGATCGTGCTAACCGAAGTGTTTCCGGTCGGCGTGCGCTCGACTGGCGCGGCGCTCACGTACAACCTGGCCGTGCTGCTGTTCGGCGGGCTGGCGCCCTTCGTCAACACGTGGCTCGTCAAAGTGACGGGCAGCAATGCCGCGCCGCTGTACTACGTGCTGTTCAGCCTGTTGATCGGCGTGGTGAGCACGCTGCTGCTGCCACAAACCGGCGGCGGCAGGATGGATGCGCGGGCGGTGTCGCAGGTGCGTTAGCGGCTGCATGAGCGTTGCGCGCGGATGTCCGGATGGGGGCGAAGCACGCTGACATGTGGCCGCTGCGGTCGGACATCTGCACGCGTGAATTGAACGTAGGTCGGGCAATGCGGGCACTACGGCGCGCCGCTGCCGATGCCAGCGCTTTCGCGGCATGCTATCTAGCGCAGATACCGAGCGAGCAGCATGCAGATCGACGAAATGGTGCCGCCGATAATCGAGAACGGAATCATGGCGTCGATGATGCGGTCGCGCACCGCCGGGTTCTCGATGACGTAGTCAATCAGATTAGGCATGACGGTCTCCCTGTGAGAATCTGTGTGTCGAAAAGTATGGCGCCGTGTCTATCAATTAATTAGGTTAACGAATAGTGAGATACGGAGTATGTCGCGGCGATGATCGCGGTCATGATCGCGGATGCCCACATCGGTTTTCTGTCGGGCGCTTCGTCGGCGTATGGACTGGGCGAGCGAAGCGTCGGATCGGCGGCGCCGAGCGAGACGACCACGGACGCGGCCACGATCACAATGCCATGGCAGAGCAGCCCGGCCAGCATCAACGCCCGTGCGCCGTCGGACGACGCGTCGCCCAGGGCGGCGCCGATCTCATAACACGCGCTAGCGCACATCGAAATGACGACCCGGAGAAGCTGGCCGTCTTGCAGCGAGCGCTTCGTGATGCCTTTCGACACGGGCCGGGAAAAGCGCGACAGCTTTAGCAGAGGCAGCAGTGCAATCGGTGCGAACACCGGCACACCGACGTTAAAGAGTAACCAGCTCAGGCGGCTGAGAAGGGCGACCATAGGGGATGCAAAGCGTGGGCAACACGGAGATCATCCGGTTGTGGACAGGTCGCGGTCAGTCTGCCGAATGGCCAGCTTGCGCAAGGGCATCGCGGCCGGGCATCATTTGCTGAAGCAGCTTCGCTCTCCAGCGCTTCAGCAAGAGCGTGACCCACGTCGCGGCCCATTTGAAGATACCTCCGCCGCAACTACAACCGCGACCACACAACCGCAGCCGGCAGATTACAAGGCCCATATTTAAAAGCACAAAATTACAATAAGGCAGAAATGTGCAACACTACTGTCATATACGCCCCGGTGCCAATTCGCGCGGCATGCGGTTCGGGTTATGGCAGCAGGAACGGATGCGCAGTGCTTTATGTTGATTCTCCTTAATCTTCTGGCCGGCGTCGCGCTCCTCGTGTGGGGCTCGCACATTGTGCGCACCGGCATCCTGCGGGTGCTCGGCGCCGATCTGCGCGGCGTGCTGGGGCGTAGCACCAGTAGTCGGTGGCGAGCGTTCCTGTCGGGCGTTGGCGTGACGAGTCTCGTGCAGAGTAGCAATGCGACCGCGGTGATCGTCACGTCGTTCGCGGCTCAAGGGCTCCTGCCGCTCACCAGCGGTCTCACGATCATGCTCGGTGCCGACGTCGGCACCGCGCTGATGGCGCGAGTCCTCACCCTCGATCTCTCGTGGCTGTCACCGATCCTGATCTTGGTCGGTGTGCCGCTGTTCCTGTCGCGAAAGCAGACGCGCGTTGGCCAGGCCGGCCGTACGCTGATCGGACTCGGCCTGATCCTGCTGGCGTTGCATCTGATTGTCGAAGCCGCGCAGCCGATGATGCAAGGCGCCGGCGTACGCGTGATGTTCGGCGCGTTGACCGGCGACACGATGCTCGACGCGCTGGTCGGCGCGGCCTTCGCGATCGTCTCCTATTCGAGCCTCGCCGCGGTTCTGCTGACGGCGACGCTCGCGTCTTCCGGCGTGATTTCGCTAAAGGTCGCGTTGTGCCTCGTGATCGGCGCGAATCTGGGCAGCGGCTTGCTGGCGCTGTTCGGCACCATCGCGCAGAACGCCGCCGCGCGGCGGCTCGCGCTAGGCAGCTTCGCGTTCAAGCTGGCCGGCGCGTTGCTGATTCTGCCGTTTGCGCCGCTGCTCGCGCGCGGCCTGCCGGTGCTGATCGCGAATCCGCGTGAAGCCACCGTGGGCTTCCACCTGATCTACAACACGCTGCGCTGCTGTGCGTGTCTGTCGCTGGTCGATCCGGTGGCGCGCATTTGCGCACGCGTGCTGCCCGACCGGCCGCAGCCGAACGGCGAGCTGCGGCCGCTGCATCTGGACACCGCCGCATTGTCCACGCCGGCGCTGGCGCTCGCGCATGCCGCGCGCGAGGTGCTGCGCATCGGAGATATCGTGCGCACGATGCTCGACAATGTCGCGGACCTCATCCATCACAACAACCTGGAGAAGGCGCGCGAAACCGTCCGCATGGACGATGACGTGGACGAGCTGTACGCCGCGGTCAAAAACTATCTGACGCTGATCTCGCGCGAACAGCTCGACGAAGCCGACAGCCGCCGCTGGACCGACATCATTTCGCTGACGATCAATCTCGAGCACGCAGGCGACATTATCGAGCGGATCGTCGGGGACATCGAGGAAAAGAAGATCGCGCACCGTCTGTCGTTCTCGGAGGAAGGGCTCGGAGAACTGGACGACTTGCAGGCACGCCTCGTCAGCAATCTGCAACTGGGGCTGTCGGTGTTTCTGAACAATGATCTGCGTTGCGCCGAACGGCTCCTCGCCGAGAAGGAGCGCTTCCGCGATCTGGAGCGCGCGTATTCGTACCGGCATCTGGACAGGCTTGCCGGGCAAAGCTTGCGGAGCATCGAAACCAGCGCATTGCATCTGGATCTGATCAGCGACATGAAGCGGCTCAATTCGCTGTTTTGCTCGACCGCCTATCCGGTGCTCGATGCCGCCGGCGCGCTGCACGACACGCGCTTGCGCAAGCGCTCGCTCGATACGATGTACGTGAAGGAATAGGCGCGACCTAAGCGAGAACGATGTGCGCGAGCTTCTTTTTCAACGTGGCGAAGCCGGCCGCTTCGGCCGCTTTTTTGTTGGTCACGAGCACGTCGATCCGCTCCGCCGGACAGTACGAGATGCGGCTGCGCTGCCCGATCTTGCTGTAATCGGCGAGGATTGCGACGCGGTCGGCGTTGGCGACCATCGCGCGCGCCACTTCGGTTTCCGCGCGATCGTAATTGGTCGCGCCATGCCGGTGATCGATGCCGACCGGCGACAGCAGCGCCAGGTCCGCGCGATAGCGCTGGATGTCGAGCACGGTGGTCGCGCCGGTGGTCGCCATCGCGCGGTCGCTGATCGTACCGCCGAGCAGGATGACTTCGTTGGCGGCTTCGGCTTGCTCGTGCGCGCCGCGCATTTTCAGCGCAACGTCGATCGAATTCGTAATGATGGTCAGATTCGCCAGTTTCGCCAGCTGTTCGGCGAGCGCCGCGGTGGTGGTGCCCGCGTCGACGAAAAGCGTCTGGCCGCTCGCGATCAAACCGACAGCGGCTTTCGCGATCGCCGTTTTGGATTTGACGCGCGTCTGGGCGCGCTCGGCGATCGGCGCTTCTTCGGCGGGCTTGAGCGCGCCGCCGTGCACGCGCCGCAGCTCACCGAGCGCTTCGAGGTCGAGCAGATCGCGCCGCACGGTTTCGCGCGACACGCCGAGGTCCGCCATGATCCGCTCGGTCGACACACGTTGCAGCGTGGACAGCAACGCGCGAATTCGCTGATGACGGTCTTCCTGCCACATGCTTTATCCTGGGACGAGAGCGCGCATGGATTGCCGCGATGCACGCGGACATGCTGGGCACGGAGGGTGTCCGGACGCATGCCAAGCGTACTACTTTAGCCCGTTCGTGTTGCAGTTCTTTGGCAACTTGCAACTTTGTGTATTTCAGTTCGACCGCTGCAAAGTGCCTCGCCGCACGCTTCGTCATCCTGACAACGTTGTTACGACTCCAGGCGCAATCGACGCCCGCGCGATACGCCGGACTATCGCCTGCTTCGCACAGGCGCGATACTACGCGCGGGACTCGCGCATGATGCTGCACGCCGCGAGCCGACCAACCGCTCTATCTGAAAGGTAACGAGACGTGGCAAACGGGATTGATCGCGGTTTATCCGCAGACTGGCCTTATCCGCGCCTGGTCGCGCATCGCTGCGGCGGCACGCTGGCACCGGAGAACACGCTGGCCGGCTTCGACGCCTGCGTACGCTACGGCTACCGCATGGTCGAATTCGACGCGAAGCTGTCCGCCGACAACCAGCTCTTTCTGCTCCACGACGACGATCTCGATCGCACCACCAACGGCCACGGCGCCGCCGCCGACCACACGTGGCAGCAACTGGCCGCGCTCGACGCCGGCGCATGGCGCGGACCGCAATTCGCCGGCACGCGCCTGCCGACGCTGGCCGACGCGGCGCAGCGTTGCGCGCGCGACGGCATCGCCGCCAACATCGAAATCAAACCATGTCCGGGGCGCGAAGCGCTCACCGGCACGCTGGTGGCAGGCGGCGCGCTGACGTTGTGGCAAGGGCAGACGCCGCCGCTGTTGTCGTCGTTTTCTTTCGAGGCGCTGGCCGCCGCGCGCGACGCCGCGCCATCGCTGCCACGCGGGATGCTGTTCGAACAGGTGCAGGCGGATTGGCTGCGCATCGTGCGCGAGTTGGACTGCGTGTCGTTGCACGCGAGCCACCGGTACCTGAGCGAGCCGCTGGTCGCGCAGATCCGCGCGGCCGGACTGCGTGTGCTCGCCTATACGGTCAACGACCCCGCGCGGGCGCAACTGCTCGCGCAATGGGGCGTCGATATGATCTGCACGGATCGTATCGACACGCTGCGGCACGACATGCTGTCCACGCCGGCGAGCCCGGCCTGAATTAACGCCCATCCGGATCGACCGAATGCCGCCGGCGCGCCCGCGCCGCGCGGACCGCACGCACGCTCAGAAAGTCTACGGGTTTCCCCGCGCGCGTCTCGTCGACGAATTCCGGATTCCCCGACAGCCCTTGTCCGGATTTCCAGAATCCCGGACGGCGATGTTGTTAATGAGATAAAAAACCAATGCAAATCAAGGCATTAGGTTTTTTATCCGCCTGGCATCGACCTTGCAAAACAGATGACGCGGCCGCAACGGTCCGACAACTAAAGCAAGGAGACAACGATGTCTGATTTCCCTTCCCGGTATTTCTGAATTCGTCGTCTTGTCGCGGCCTAATGCCGTGCACGAGCGTGACGATTATTCGTTCGCGTGATGCGCAGTGACAGGCTATGAGCTCATCCCCCTAGCAGGAACCATCGTGAAGAAACCTTTTTATAAAGTGCTGTACGTCCAGGTGATCGTGGCAATCATCATCGGTATCGCACTCGGGCATTTCTACCCGAACCTCGCCGTCGATATGAAGCCGCTCGGCGACGGCTTCATCAAACTGATCAAGATGGTGATCGGGCCGATCATCTTCTGCACGGTGGTCACGGGCATCGCCGGCATGGAGGACATGAAGAAGGTCGGGCGCGTCGGCGGCAAGGCGCTGCTGTACTTCGAAATCGTCTCGACGTTCGCACTGGTGCTCGGCCTGTTCGCCACCCACCTGCTGCGACCGGGCGCGGGCTTCAACATCGACCCGGCTACGCTCGACAGCAAGGCGGTCGCGTCGTATGCCGCGAAAGCGCACGGGCAGACGACCGTCGACTTCCTGATGCACATCATCCCGGACACGCTGTCGTCGGCTTTCGCGCAAGGCGAAATCCTGCAGATCCTGCTGATCGCGCTGCTGTTCGGCGCGGTGCTCGCGACGGCCGGTGAAAAGGGCAAGGTCGTCACGAATTTCATCGACGGTCTGTCGCACATCCTGTTCGGCATCGTGCGCATCATCACGAAGCTGGCGCCGATCGGCGCGTTCGGCGCGATGGCGTTCACCATCGGCAAGTACGGCATCGGCTCGCTGCTGCCGATGCTCAAGCTGATCGGCACGTTCTATCTGACCTCGATCGTGTTCGTGGTGGTCGTGCTCGGCATCATCGCGCGCCTCGTGGGTTTCAACATCCTGCGCTTCGTCGCGTACATCAAGGAAGAGATGCTGATCGTGCTCGGTACGAGCTCGTCCGAAGCCGCGCTGCCGCAACTGATGCTGAAGCTCGAAAAGCTCGGCTGCTCGCGCTCGGTGGTGGGCCTCGTAGTGCCGACCGGCTACTCGTTCAACCTCGACGGCACCAACATCTACATGACGATGGCCGTGCTGTTCATCGCCCAGGCGACCAACACCGAACTCACGTGGGCGCAGCAGCTCACGCTGCTGGCGGTGACGATGCTGACCTCGAAGGGCGCGAGCGGTGTGACGGGTGCGGGCTTCATCACGCTGGCCGCGACGCTGGCGGT
This sequence comes from Paraburkholderia ginsengisoli NBRC 100965, assembly GCF_000739735.1. Taxonomy (GTDB): domain Bacteria; phylum Pseudomonadota; class Gammaproteobacteria; order Burkholderiales; family Burkholderiaceae; genus Paraburkholderia; species Paraburkholderia ginsengisoli. Next base: position 57,410 of record NZ_BBJF01000020.1, read on the forward strand.
GGTGCCGACCATTCCGCTGTCGGGCATGGTGCTGATTCTCGGTATCGACCGCTTCATGAGCGAATGCCGCGCGCTGACCAACATCGTCGGCAACGGCGTGGCGACGGTCGTGGTGTCGGCATGGGAGAAGGAGCTGGACCGCAACAAGCTGAATGCCGCGTTGCGCGGCGACGTGGCGGTCAAAGAACCGGCCGGCGTTTGAGCCGGGCTCCGGCTTAGCCCCCACCGTAACGGCCGCGGACGCCCGCGTATGAAGCCGGGAACCGCGCGCCGGTCGACGGCGCCGTCAGCCAGCCAGACTGGCGACGGCGCCGCGCCGCCTTATGCCACAATGTCCGATCCTGACCGATCGGACATTGCCAACGTGACGCGCCGCCTGTTGATCCTCTTCGCGCTCATTGCCGGGCTCGTGGCGGCGTGCGGACTGACCTACAGCATCGCGTGGCAAAGCGGCATCGACAACCTGCGGCGCAACGCTGCCGTGCGCGCCGAGCGCACCGCCAGCGCGCTGAAAAGCACGCTCGAACGCTACGAATCGCTGCCGTATCTGCTTGCCGAGCATCCCATTGTGCAAGACGTGCTGGTCGATCCCAGTCCGGCCAACGTCAAACGCGCGAACCTCTATCTCGAAGACCTCAACCGCCACGCGCGGGCCACGGTCACATACATCATTCCGCTCGACGGCTATTGCGTCGCCGCGAGCAACTGGCGCGGGCCGGGCAGTTTCATCGGCGCGGGCTACCAGTTCCGTCCGTATTTTCTCGATGCGATCAATGGCGGCGTGGGCCGCTTCTTCGGCATCGGCACGATTTCGCAGGCGCCGGGCTACTACATCTCGCAACCGGTGCGGCGCGACGGCAAGATTGTCGGCGTGGCGGTGGTCAAACTCGATCTGGAATGGTTTCAGGGCGCGGATGCGTCCGAGCCGTTGGTCGTCACCGACGATCACGGCGTGATCTTTCTGTCCTCGGTGCCGGCGTGGAAATATCACACGATCCGGCCGTTGTCGGGACCGGTCGCCGATTCGATCTACCAGGCGCGGCAATATGCGCAGCAGCCGATCGCACCGCTGCCGGTGACGATCCAGCGCACGCTCGAAGGGTATGCGCAGATCGTGCGCATCGGCGGCGGCCGCTATGCGCCACGCTTTCTCGCGTCGCGGCGCAGCATGGGCGTGCCCGACTGGCATCTGATCACGATGTCTCCCGTCGACCCGGTCGACGCCGACGCGCGCAAGGCGACCATCGTCACCGGCTTCGGCTATATCTCGATCGTGCTGCTCGCGTTCTACTGGCGCATGCGCCGCGCCCGCGTGCGCGAAATGATGCGCAGCCGCGCGCTGCTGCAAAAGGCTTACGCGGAACTGAACCAGCGCGTCGCCGAGCGCACCCTTGACCTGTCTCAGGCCAACGAGCAGTTGCAGAAGGAAGTGACCGAGCGCACGCGCGCCGAACAGGAACTGCGCGCCGCGCACGACGAGCTGATTCAGGCGAGCAAGCTCGCGGCACTCGGGCAGATGGCGGCCGGCATCACGCATGAGCTGAATCAGCCGCTCGCCGCGCTGCGCGGCTTCTCGGACAACACGCGCGTGCTGCTCGAACGCGGCGACCAGGCGTCGGCGCGCGAAAATCTCGAAGCGATCGCCGCGCTCACCGAGCGCATGGGCAAGATCACCAATCAGTTGAAGCTGTTCGTCGGGCGCGCGCGGCCGCGCAGTGCGCGCGCGCCGATCGTGCGGGCGCTGCGCAATGTCGTCGGCTTGCTGCAGAAGCGCTTGCAGGGCGTCGAAGTCGTGTTCACGTTGTTCGACGCGGCGAGCAGCACACGCACGCAGCTCAGTCTCGCCGACGATCACCCCGAACTGGTCGCGCATTGTGACGATCTGCGGCTCGAGCAGGTGCTGATCAACCTGCTAGGCAACGCGCTCGACGCGACGGCCGGCATGAGTGCGCCGTGCATCGCGATCGAGATCGAAGTCGCCGACGCGAACCTCTCGTGCGCGGTGAGCGACAACGGCCCTGGCATTCCCGACGACGTGCTGCCGCGTCTGTTCGAGCCGTTCTTCACGACCAAGGAGATGGGCCAGGGACTGGGGCTGGGCCTCGCGATCTCGTCGTCGATCGCGCGAGATTGCGGCGGCACACTGGTCGCGCGCAACGCGCCGGACGGCGGCGCATTATTCGTGTTGACGCTGCGCCGCGCGCGCGTGCAGACGAGCCACCCGGCGGACCCGCTGACCACGGGTTCGTGACTCAAGATGGATAACACGATGCTGAACCACGGCCTGCAAGTGCTGTATATCGAAGATGACGAACTGGTGCGCCGCGCCAGCGTGCAGAGCCTGCAACTCGCGGGCTTCGACGTGATCGGTCACGCGTCGGCGGAGTCCGCGGCGAAGATGATCAGCGCGGATTTCTCCGGCGTGATCGTCAGCGATATTCGGCTGCCTGGCGCGAGCGGTCTCGAACTGCTCGCGCAATGCCACGAACGTGCGCCCGATGTGCCGGTGATCCTGGTCACGGGCCACGGCGATATCTCGATGGCCGTGCAGGCGATGCGCGACGGCGCGTATGACTTCATCGAAAAGCCGTTCGCGTCCGAACGCCTGATCGAAACCGTGCGGCGCGCGTTGGAGCGCCGCAAGCTGGTGCTGGAGAACCTCGCGCTGCGTCGCGAACTGGCGGAGCAGAATTCGGTGGCGCCGCGGATCATCGGCCGCAGTCCGGCGATCGAACAGGTGCGGCGGCTGATTGCGAATGTCGCGCCGACCGATGCGTCCGTACTGATCAACGGCGACACCGGCGCCGGCAAGGAGTTGATCGCGCGCAGTCTGCACGAGCTCTCGCCGCGCCGCGATAAGCCGTTTATCGCAGTGAACTGCGGCGCGTTGCCGGAGCCGATGTTCGAGTCGGAGATGTTCGGCTACGAGCCTGGCGCGTTCACCGGCGCGGCGAAACGGCGGATCGGCAAGCTCGAACATGCGTCGGGCGGCACGCTGTTTCTCGACGAGATCGAGAGCATGCCGCTCGCGTTGCAGGTCAAGCTGCTGCGCGTGCTGCAGGATGGCGTGCTGGAGCGGCTCGGCTCGAATCAGCCGATTCGCGTGAATTGCCGCGTGGTCGCGGCGGCGAAGGGCGACATGGCCGAGCACGTCGCGGACGGCTCATTCCGGCGCGATCTGCTGTACCGGCTGAACGTGGTGACGATCGCGCTGCCCCCGTTGGGCGAGCGTCGCGAGGACATCGTGCCGCTCTTCGAACATTTCCTGCTGGATGCGGCGGTGCGCTATCAGCGGCCGGCGCCGATTCTCACCGATCGTCAGCGCGCGAGCCTGATGCAGCGCGACTGGCCGGGCAACGTACGGGAGCTGCGCAATGCCGCCGACCGTTTCGTGCTCGGCGTCGCCGAGGACCCGGTGATGTCTTTCTCCGCCGACACCGCGGCCGCCCAGCCATTGAAAGAGCGCGTCGAGCAATTCGAACGGGCGATGATCGCCGAGGCGCTGGAGCAGGCCGGCGGCGTCGTTGCGGTCGCGGCGGACAGGCTGCAACTCGGCAAGGCCACGCTCTACGAGAAGATCAAGCGATATGGCCTCGCGGCCAAAGGGGAAGGGGAGCGCTGAGAGTGACGGCGCCGGCGGCGCGAGGCGCGGCCGGCGCGTTTTAATCTGACTGAATCTGCCTGGAACTGGTGAGGCGGAGTTGCTTCTGGGACGAAGGGGTCACGCTTTCAGCGCCTTTTCCAGCAACTGGTCGAGTTCGGCGAACTGTGGCTCGCCGACATAGCGCTTCAGAATCTTGCCGTCCTTGTCGATCAGGAACGTGGTCGGCGTGAGTTGCACGTTGCCGAACTGCTTGGCGGCCGAGCCGTCGTCCATCGCCACCTTGAACGGCAACTGGCGCGTTTGCGTGTAGTTGGTCACGTACATCGGCGCGTCGTAGTTCATCGCGACGGCGACGAATTCGAGCCCCTGACCCTTGAAGCGGTTATAGGTCTCGACCATCTGCGGCATTTCCTTCATGCACGTATCGCAGTTCGTCGCCCAGAAGTTGACGAGGTACACCTTGCCCTTCAGGTCGGCGGTCGTGATTTTCTGGCCGGACAGCAGTGTGAAGGTCGCGTCGGGCGCGCGTTGCTGGCCAGCAAATGCGAAGTAGCCGGCAACGGCCAGCACGACGACCACGGTAGCCACGATGATGTAACGAAGCGGGCTCGCGCGCCGGGCGGCGGTGGATGAATTGGAGTTCATGAACGGAACCTCGGGAGTCGCGCGGATCGCGCCGGACATTGGGTCGGTTGGGCGTGATGCCCGGTGCTGAACAGCGTCGCTATTGTAGCCCCATTCCGTCGGCGCGGCAGGACGCCGGGCGGCAGCGGATAATAGGGTTTTACGTTCCGGTCGGTCCGATCTTCTGCCCCCCATGCTCCGAACTGATTTTCGCGTTAGCCGTTTTCTCGCCCGAATTCCTTCCTCCTTGTTCTTCTATGGCCGTTTCCGTGGCAGCGCGCCGGCTGACGGCGACCGGCGCGCCGGCTCCCCTGCCAATGCTTCGCGGCGGCTGCGTGCGGCGCTCGGCATGGTTGCTGGCGCGCTGACGCTCGGCGTCGCGCTGAGCGCCTGCTCGCCGACCTTCGACTGGCGTACCGTCATGAATAACGACAACGGCTATACCGTCGATCTTCCGGCCAAGCCGGGCAACGATCAGCGCCCGGTGCAGATCGACGGCACGCCGATGCAGATGGCGATGCAAACGGCCGAAGCCGGCAACGCGGTGTTCGCAGTCGGCACCGTCATGCTCCCGGACGACCACGATTCGACGCAGCGGGCCGCGCTCGCTTTCCTTCGCGACGGGCTGGCTCGCAACGTCGGTGCCGCGCCCGACGCGCGCGCGGTGCAAATCCCGCTCGCCGCCGGCGGGCAGGTGCTGGGCCTGGAAATGAAATTGAACGGCGAGGCCGGCTCGCAACACGAAAGGCGCACCGTCTACGCCCGGCTGGTCGCGCGAGGGCGGCACGTCTATCAGGCGGCGATCATTGCCGATAAGCCGCTGCCGCCGGAACAGGTCGACCAGTTTTTTTCGTCGTTTAAATTGTTTTGATAACCGGTATTTTTGCCCGGTTCTGTGCGCTAGCGATCATTGTTAGCAGTGAAAGTTCCTTCGTAGCATCACGCGCTAATCCCCGGTTTACGTTGAGGTTTTTCGTTTCTTCATAGCGCCTGTGGATAACTCTGTTGAGAACTCGCTTCGTTTTGCCGCAGAGGCCCGTCCCGTGGGCATTCTGTCAGTTCCCATGGGCGCCGCAGATTTTAAAAATATCAATTAAATCAATGGCTTTGCGGCGTGGCCTTCGATGCGGCTTTCAGATGTATCAAAATCTATCAGGAGCTCGCGCATGTGCATAAGTCAAGTCTTGACAGCATATTTTTCTCCTCACAACGAGCCAAAAGCGCGCCGATATTGGATCGCTTCGGCGATCTGCGCGGCGCTTGGCATGGCGGCGCCGGCAAGATCGGCGATGCTGCGCGCGACCTTCAACACCCGATAGTAAGCACGCGCTGACCAGCCGAAGCGCTCGCCGGCTTCGCGCAGTAGCGCTTCTCCCGCGGCGTCAGGGCGGCAGACCTCGTCCGCCTCCCGTCCACCCAGTTCGCGATTGGTTTTGCCTTGGCGCAGCAATTGCCGCTCGCGGGCGGCGCTAACGCGTCGGGCGATCGCCGCGCTCGTTTCGCCGGTGGTCGCCGATCGAGCCGCCAGTTCGGCCGGCGTAAGTGCGGGAATCTCCAACTGAATATCGATCCGGTCGAGCAATGGACCGGATAGCTTGCGCAGATAGCGCGCCGCGATCTCCGGCGTACAGCGGCAGCGTCCGCCGGGGTCACCACGCCATCCACACGGGCACGGGTTCATCGCGGCGATCAATTGGCAGGCGGCCGGAAAATCCGCCTGCAAGGCGGCGCGCGAGATCGTGATGCGACCGGCTTCGAGCGGTTCGCGCAGCGTTTCCAGGACATCGCGATCGAATTCGGGCAATTCGTCCAAAAACAGTACGCCCAGATGTGCCAACGTGATCTCGCCGGGTTGCGGCGGATTGCGCCCACCGACCAGCGCCGCCGCGCTCGATGAGTGATGTGGCGCACGAAACGGGCGCTGCCGCCACTGCGACGGAGTGAAGCCCGCCCGACTGGCGGACAGCAGAGCGGCGGAGCTGAGCGCCTCGTCGTCGGTCATTGGCGGCAACAGGCTTGGCAAGCGAGCGGCGAGCATCGATTTGCCCGCGCCGGGCGGACCGATCAGCAACACGTGATGGCCACCGGCCGCGGCAACTTCAAGAGCACGACGCGCGGCGCGCTGGCCGATCACATCGGCCATATCGGGCACGGCGGCGGGCGCGCTGTCGGCAAGGTCCGGCGCGGCGACTGGGGCCAGCTTTGCGTCCGGAGTTCCGGCCAGGTGAGCGCAGAGCGACGGTAGATCGGCGGCGCCGTAGACGTCGACGCCCGGCACGAGCGCCGCTTCCGCCGCGCTGGCGGCGGGAAGATAGAGCTGCGGCGTACGCTCGGGGGGGATCGGGTCGGCCGCCGCAAGTACGCCATGGGTCGTGGCCACCGTGGCGCCTCCACCATCGCCGCCACCTTCACCGCTCCGAGGCGTAGCACTGCGCGCCGTTCCGCACGCCATCGCGAAAGCGCCGCGCATGGGCCGCAGCGCGCCGGTCAACGAGAGCTCCCCAGCAAACTCCCGATGCAGCAAGGATTCCGCGGGAATCTGCCCGCTCGCCGCGAGGATGCCCAATGCGATCGGCAGGTCGAAGCGGCCGGATTCCTTCGGCAGGTCGGCGGGCGCGAGATTGACGGTGATGCGTCGGACGGGGAAATCGAAGCCGCAATTTTGCAGCGCCGCGCGCACGCGCTCGCGGCTTTCGCGCACTTCCAGATCAGGAAGGCCGACGATCGAAAAAGAGGGTAATCCGTTCGCGAGGTGAACCTCGACGGTTACTTCGGGCGCGCGGCCAGAGGCCGGCGCGCGACTGCGCACCACGGCAAGCGACATGTTTTCTCCCGTCGGACCGCGCGCTCGGGCGCGCGCGAGTCCCCTAAAACGCTGATGACGTCACGGCTCGCTTGCCTGTGATGTGCAGCACTGCGCGGCTAGTGCGCGGCGACCGGCGCGTTACGGCGTCGTCGTGGCGACCGGCAGCTTCTGTTCGAGCTCAGCGACGCGGCGCTCCAGCTCTTCAAGGCGCGCGCGGGTCCGCACCAGGACCTGGGTCTGCGTATCGAATTCCTCGCGCGTGACCAGGTCGAGTTTCGAAAAGCCCTGCGATAGCATGGCTTTGACGTTGCGTTCGACATCTTTGGCCGGCGAGTTCTTGAACAACTCGCTCATGCGAGCCTGGAAGTCGTTAAAAACATCGTTGGGTTGTCTCATGGTGTTCCCCTTTGTGCACAAAAAATGTGCATATTTCGTTACGCCTGTGCCTTGTCGCCGCGCATGGGCTCTCTTGGTGCGTGCCCGCCTGCGCGCCGCTACGGCATGGGCGCCTTTGGTGCGCGGCTTCGCGTTCAAAACCTTCGAACACTCTAGCAACGATCCATACGCCGCGCCAGCGTGCCCCGGCAACGTTAGCCATCCGGCCAAGGTCGCTTGAGCGCCTTTCGTGACGCGCGCGGTGCGCAGTCTGACACAACATGGCATGCGAGTTGCTGTTACTGCCCCGCGCGCACTGTCGGACGCATTTTCACCGGCAGAGGGACGAGACCACGCGAACGGGTTACGGGTACGCAAAACGGGTTACGCAACGGGTTACGCAACTTAGCGAGGGATTTCATGAAGCTCATTACCGCAATCATCAAGCCGTTCAAGCTCGATGAGGCACGCGAAGCCTTGTCGGCCATCGGCGTCTCGGGCATCACGGTGACCGAAGTCAAGGGCTTCGGCCGGCAGAAGGGCCACACGGAACTGTATCGGGGTGCTGAATATGTCGTCGACTTCCTGCCGAAAGTGAAGATCGAGGCGGCCGTCTCAGACGATATCGTCGACCAGGCGATCGAGGCGCTCGAACGCGCGGCGCGCACCGGCAAGATCGGCGACGGCAAGATCTTCGTCACGCCGATCGAACAGGTGATCCGGATTCGCACCGGGGAAACCGGCGCGGACGCTCTGTAATACGAAAAGATAGCGACACAGATAGCGATAAGAGGAAACGAAAGATGCGCAAATTATTGATGTCCCTGCTGATGGCCGGTTCGCTGCTCGCGGGCGGTGTCGGCTCCGCCCTCGCGGACGACGCTTCCGCTCCCGCCGCCGCCTCGGCGCCCGATACGACGGCCAGCGCCCCGGCGCCAGATGCGTCGGCCCCCGCAGCCGCCGCGTCGGCCCCGGATGCCACCGCAGGAACCGCGAACGCAGCAGCTTCGGCACCGGCTGATGCATCGGCTGCGGCCGCCGCCGCACCGGCAGCCCCGACTGCGCCGTTCTCGGTCGATTCGTCGAAGATCAACTCGGGCGACACCGCCTGGATGCTGACCTCCACGGCGCTCGTGCTGTTCATGACGATTCCGGGTCTCGCGCTGTTCTACGGCGGCATGGTCCGCAAGAAGAACGTGCTCGCGACGCTGATGCAAAGCTTCGCGATCACCTGCCTCGTGACGATCATCTGGACTGTGGTGGGCTACAGCCTCGCCTTCACGCCGGGCGGCTCGTTCATCGGCGGCTTCTCGCGCGTCTTCATGGCCGGCATGAACTACATCAAGGGCGACAAGGCCACGACGCTGACCGTCAGCCACCTGGCCCCGACGATCCCGGAAACGGTCTATTTCGTCTATCAGATGACGTTCGCGATCATCACGCCGGCGCTGATTACGGGCGCGTTTGCCGACCGTATGAAGTTCTCCGCGATGCTGGTGTTCATGACGCTGTGGTCGATCATCGTCTACTCGCCGATCGCTCACATGGTCTGGGAACCGACCGGCTGGCTGGCTAGCGCAGGCATCCTCGACTTCGCGGGCGGCACGGTGGTGCACATCAACGCCGGTATCGCGGCGCTGGTTTGCGCGCTAGTGCTCGGCAAGCGTGTCGGCTACGGCAAGGAAGCGATGGCTCCGCACAACCTCACGCTCACGCTGATCGGTGGCGCAATGCTGTGGGTGGGCTGGTTCGGCTTCAACGCGGGTTCGGCGGTGGCGGCTGACGGCCGTGCCGGTTTCGCGATGTTCGCCACGCAAGTGGCGACCGCGGCAGCGGCGCTCGCGTGGATGTTCGCCGAATGGGCGGCAAAGGGTAAGCCGTCGGTGCTCGGCATCGTGTCGGGCGCAGTGGCGGGGCTGGTCGCGATTACGCCGGCTTCGGGCTTCGTCGGCACGCTCGGCGCGCTGGTGATCGGCATCGTCGCAGGCGTGGTCTGCTTCTGGTCGGCCACGTGGCTCAAGCACAAGCTCGGTTACGACGACTCGCTCGACGCGTTCGGCGTGCACTGCATCGGCGGTATCGTGGGTGCGCTCCTGACCGGCGTGTTCGCAGTGAAGGACATCGGCGGCGCGGACGGCAGCATCATCGTGCAAGCCAAGGGCGTGCTGACGACGCTGATCTACAGCGGTGTGGTGAGCTACGTCCTGCTGAAGATCATCGACATGGTGATGGGCATCCGCGTGACGGAAGAACAGGAACGCGAAGGTCTGGACGTGAGCCTGCACGGCGAGCACGTCGAATAAGGGAAGTTTGGCGAGCCCGCGCTCCCGGGCTCGCTGGATCACGATTAAGCGCAGCGATTTGGCCCGCCTTCATGGCGGGCTTTTTTCTTGCGGGCTATCTTGAAAACGGCAGTTTCCCCCGCCTATGATCGAAATAGCGAGAATGCATTCGCGCATGCTTGCGAATGGAGAAACCGTCCCCAAATGGGCAAAGCATTTGCTCTACAATCTTTTTTCTCCAGTCTGCGAGTGATCAATGGTTCCGCACCTAGTTACGGCGTTAAACGGCCCGCTGCTCGACCTCGAGCGGAAGATCCTCGACGCCACGCCCGCCATCGAACGCTGGTTCCGGCTCGAATGGCAGGAGCACACGCCGCCGTTCTACTGTTCCGTCGATCTGCGTAATGCGGGTTTCAAGCTCGCGCCGGTCGACACCAATCTGTTCCCCGGCGCATTCAACAATTTGCCGCAGGAAGTGCTGCCGCTCGCCGTGCAGGCCGCGATGGCGTCGATCGAGAAGATCTGCCCGGACGCGAAAAATCTGCTGGTGATTCCCGAGCGCCACACGCGCAACGCGTTTTATCTCGAGAACGTCGCCCGTCTCGCCGCGATCATGCGCCAGGCTGGCCTGAACGTGCGTTTCGGCACGCTCGACGAAAGCATCAACGGCCCGGTTACGATCGCACTGTCGGACGGCCAGAAGCTGGTGCTCGAACCGCTCGAACGCTCGCAGCGCCGTCTCGGCCTGAAGAATTTCGACCCGTGCTCGATCCTGCTGAACAACGATCTGTCGGGTGGCATTCCGCCGATACTCGAAAATCTGCATGAGCAGTATCTGCTGCCGCCGTTGCATGCGGGCTGGGCGGTGCGCCGCAAATCGACACACTTTTCCTGCTATGACGACGTCGCGAAGAAGTTCGCGAAGATGGTCGAAATCGATCCGTGGATGATCAATCCGTACTTCGCGCACGTCGAAGGCGTCGATTTCCAGGAGCGCACCGGCGAGGAAGCGCTGGCGGACGCGATCGACGGCGTGCTCAAGAAGATCGCGAAGAAGTACCGCGAGTACGGCATCTCCGAGAAGCCGTATGTCGTCATCAAGTCGGACGCGGGCACTTATGGCATGGGTGTGATGACCGTGCACGACGCGTCGGAAGTGGCCGCGCTTACCAAGCGCGAACGCGCGAAGATGGCGGCCACGAAGGACGGCCTCGAAGTCCATGACGTGATCGTGCAGGAAGGCGTGTACACGTTCGAGCGCATCGGTGAGGAAGTCGCCGAGCCGGTCGTCTACATGATCGACCGCTATGTAGTCGGCGGCTTTTACCGTGTGCATGGCAGTCGCGAGCGCGACCAGAACCTGAACGCGCCCGGCATGCACTTCGTGCCGCTCGGCTTCGAGCACACGGCGCTGCCGGATGCGCACGCGAAGCCCGGCGCGGCGCCGCCGAACCGCTTCTACATGTATGGCGTGGTGGCGCGGCTCGGGCTGCTGGCCGCATCGGTCGAACTGGAAAAGACCGATCCGGAAGCGATCCAGGTTTAAGCCACCCAGGGTGGTCGATGGCGGCACACGTGCCGCCATCGCCATTTTTAACCACACTATTGACGATCAATGCCAAGCGCTTCAGGGCGCACCGGGACCCTCATGGACATTCTTTTCATCGCCGATCCGCTTTCCCAGTTCAAGATCTACAAAGATTCGACTTACGCGATGATGGCCGAAGCCGCGCGTCGCGGGCATGTGGTGTACACATGCGAGCCGAAGCATCTGGCGTGGACGGGCGGCGACGTCGAAGCGAACGTGCAGCGGATTGCAATCACCGGCGACGTGACCGATCTGCATCGCGACGAGTGGCACGCCGCCGACGCGGCCGCGCCCCGCGCGCTGAAGAGCTTCAGCGCGGTCGTGATGCGCAAGGACCCGCCGTTCGACATGGAATACGTGACGTCGACGTGGCTGCTCGAAATGGCCGAGCGCGGCGGCGCGCGCATCTTCAACAAGCCGCAGGCGATTCGCGACCATTCGGAGAAGCTCGCGATCGGCGAGTTCGCGCAGTTCGTCACGCCCACGCTGGTCACGCGCGACGCGTCGCGTCTGCGTGCGTTCCATGAACAGCACGGCGACGTGATCCTCAAGCCGCTCGACGGCATGGGCGGCATGGGCGTGTTCCGTGTGAAAGCCGATGGCATGAACCTCGGCTCGATCATCGAAATGCTGAGCCACGACGGTGCGCGCTCGGTGATGGCGCAAAAGTTCATCCCCGAAATCAAGGACGGTGACAAACGCATCTTGCTGATCGGCGGCGAAGCTGTGCCTTTTTCGCTCGCGCGTATTCCTCAGGGCAACGAAGTGCGCGGCAATCTGGCGGCCGGTGGGCTTGGCGTCGCGCGTCCGCTCAGCGAGCACGATCGCAAGATCGCCGACACGCTCGCGCCGGTGCTGGCCGCGCGCGGTTTGCTGCTGGTCGGGCTGGACGCGATCGGCGACTGGCTGACCGAAGTCAACGTGACGAGCCCGACGTGTTTTCGCGAGATCATGGACCAGACCGGCTTTGACGTCGCCGCGATGTTCATCGACGCGCTGGAGCGCGCGGCGGCCTGACGTGCAGCCCTTGAATGCCTGCCATACCCCCCAACCTGTGTAGTAAATCCGCATCAAGCGCAGCGCCGGCTTTGGCGCGAAAATGAGCCTGATACAATGCCCGCTCTTCCGCGCCAAGCCGGTTCGGTGGCCTCCCGCAGAGGTTTTCGGCACGGATGGCGGACGGTGAGCGAGCAATTTCCCCGGTGGCGCCGGCATGGCGCCGGGAGAGCCGCTCGTCAAATGATGCGTTCCGGCTCTCATGACCTACGGCCGGTCGAGGGCGCTGACGAACCGGGCTTCGTCCCGGTCCACGGTTCAGGGCCGTTCTTTTGCAGTAAGGCTGACATGGCAGGCATTCTGATCATTGCGCACGCTCCGTTCGCCACCGCGTTGCGCGATTGCATTTCGCACATCTACGGTGGCTTGCCGGCTCGCATCGGGGTGATCGACGTATCGCCCGATTGCGATCCCGTGCAACAGGTCGAGTTCGCGAACTCGGAAATCGAGCGTCTGAAGGAAGACAACGGCGCGCTCGTGCTCACGGATATGTTCGGCGCGACCCCCGCGAATATCGCGGGCCGGCTCGCCACGCTGCCGAATGTGCGCGTGCTGTGCGGCGTCAATTTGCCGATGCTGGTGCGCGCGGTCTGTTATCGCGCGACGCCGCTCGACACGCTGGTCGACAAGGCGCTCGCGGGCGCGACCAAGGGCGTGCATGCAATCGGACCCGCAACGCCCGCGCCGGCGGCATGTGCGGCGGCCGTCAGCGAGTGCTTGCCGGCATTGCCGCCCGATGCGGCGCCCGGCGACTGTCTGCCCGCGCTGCCTGCCGACGCCGATCTGACCCAGAAGACCGACGCCGCCGGTTTGTAGGCTGCGCGCAGGCGGCTCGACGTTCAAGCTCAAGAAGGCCTGGGGCTTCAAACCCAGGGCCTCAAACGCAGTGCAACTGGTTTGCAGTTTCACCTTTCACAACCACATTTACCCGCGCTTCGGACCATCATGCTGCAACAGGAAACGACTATTGTGAACAAGCTGGGGCTGCACGCACGCGCGTCGGCCAAGTTGACGCAACTCGCGGGCAACTACCAGGCGGAAATCTGGATGAGCCGCAATGGCCGCCGCATCAATGCGAAGAGCATCATGGGCGTGATGATGCTGGCCGCGGGCATCGGCAGCACGGTGCTGATCGAAACGGAAGGCGCCGACGAAAAAGAAGCGATGGACGCATTGTTGAAACTGATTGCCGATAAATTCGGCGAGGGCCAGTGAAGTAGCGCGCGCACGTTTCAGTGAGCATCAACGCCGCGGTTGTCCGCGGCGTTTTTTTTAGCGCGCAACAATGGACAGCGAGGCACGCGGGAGCCGATGTGCTGTCGGGCGCATAGAAACGTGAGCGATGTCGCCGGAACGCAAGCATGCTGAAGGCGCATTGTCGTGTTGATTACGACAATTCGTGCTGCGCTGCACATAGTCCTGACGTATCCGCGGAGGGCGCGGAATTTATAATGACGAACAGAGTCTGAGAGCATTGCAGCGGTTTGCCGCGGCATCACACAACTAGAGGAGGTGCGCGTGTCCTTCACGCTGCATGGAATTCCCGTGTCACGCGGTATCGCCATCGGGCGGGCCTATCTGATCGCCCCGGCAGCACTTGACGTAGACCACTATCTGATCGAACCCGCCCAGATCGAGGGCGAGGTGGAGCGTTTTCGCGCGGCTCAGCAACACGTGCATCGGGAGCTCGACACGCTGCGCGCCGATCTCGCCGCGGACGCGCCCAGCGAAATGGGCGCGTTCATCAATGTTCATTCAATGATCCTGAACGATGCAATGCTCGTGCAGGAAACCATCGACCTGATCCGCACGCGCCGCTACAACGTGGAGTGGGCGCTGACCGAACAGCTCGAGCGCCTGTCGCGCCATTTCGACGACATCGAAGACGAGTACCTGCGCGAACGCAAAGCCGACATCGAGCAGGTGGTGGAGCGCGTGCTGAAGGCGCTTGCGGGTGCGTCGGCGGCGCTGGTGGATGGCGTGCACGGCGCGTGCGACGAGATGATCGTGGTCGCGCACGACATCGCGCCGGCCGACATGATGCAGTTCAAGACACAGACGTTTCAAGGTTTCGTCACGGACCTGGGCGGCCGCACGTCGCACACGGCGATCGTCGCGCGCAGCTTGGGCATTCCGGCCGCGGTCGGCGTGCAGCATGCGAGCGCGTTGATCCGTCAGGACGACCTGATCATCGTCGACGGCGATCACGGCATCGTGATCGTCGATCCCGCGCCGATCGTGCTGGAGGAATACTCGTACCGGCAAAGCGAAAAAGAGCTGGAGCAGCGCAAGCTGCAGCGCCTGAAGTTTTCGCCGACGCAAACCCTGTGCGGCACGCGCATCGAGCTGTGCGCAAACATCGAGTTGCCGGAAGACGCTCGCGCGGCGGTCAACTCCGGTGCGGCCGGCGTGGGCCTGTTCCGTACCGAGTTCCTGTTCATGAATCACAAGGACCGCTTGCCCGAAGAGGAGGAGCAGTTCGCTGCGTACCGCCGGGCGGTCGAGTTGATGAATGGCTTGCCGGTCACGATCCGCACCATCGACGTCGGCGCGGACAAGCCGCTCGATTCGATGAACGGCGGCGACGGCTACGAGACCGCTGCAAATCCCGCGTTGGGACTTCGAGCGATTCGCTGGAGTCTGTCTGAGCCGCAGATGTTCCTGACGCAGTTGCGCGCGATTTTGCGCGCGTCGGTGTTCGGCACGGTGAAGATTCTGATTCCGATGCTCGCGCACGCGCAGGAAATCGACCAGACGCTCGATCTGATTCGCGAGGCCAAGCGTCAACTTGACGACGCGGGCATCGCCTACGATCCGAACGTGCAGGTCGGCGCGATGATCGAGATTCCGGCGGCCGCCATCGCATTGCCGCTGTTCCTGAAGCGGCTCGACTTTCTGTCGATCGGCACCAACGATCTGATCCAGTACACGCTGGCAATCGATCGCGCGGACAATGCGGTCGCGCATTTGTACGACCCGTTGCATCCCGCGGTGCTGCATCTGATCGCCTTTACGCTGCGCGAGGCGAAGCGCGCGGGCGTGCCGGTGTCGGTGTGCGGCGAGATGGCGGGGGATCCGACGTTGACGCGTCTGCTGCTCGGCATGGGTCTCACCGAGTTTTCGATGCACCCGAGCCAACTGCTGGTGGTCAAGCAGGAGGTGCTGCGCTCGCATCTGAAGACGCTGGAGAAGCCGGTAGCCGACGTGCTCGCTTCGTTTGAACCGGAAGAAGTGCAGGCCGCGCTGAAGCGGGTCGCGCTGGCTTGAACGCCGAGCGCGTGGCGGGCTTCTTTGTATGAAAAAAACGCCGCACATGTGCGGCGTTTCTTCGTTCAGCGTCTGTTGCTGGGCACCGACCTCAAGCGCGATGCGATTGCCCGCACACCGGGCAATCCGGCTGGCGCGCGATGCGCATCGTGTTCCATTCCATCCGCAGCGAATCGAGCATCACCAGGCGGCCCGTTAGGGCGGTGCCGATTGCCCCGATCACCTTGAGCGCTTCGGCGGCCTGCATCGAGCCGATGATGCCGACCGTCGGCGCGAACACGCCCATCGTCGAGCACGCGACTTCTTCGAACGGCTGGTCTTCGGGAAACACGCACGCATAGCAGGGCGATGTTTCGTCACGGAAATCGAACGTGCTGATCTGACCGTCGAAACGTAACGCCGCGCCGGATACCAGCGGCACGCCGTGCTTCACGCACGCGCGATTGATCGCGTGACGGGTCGCGAAGTTATCGGTGCAGTCGAGCACGACGCTCGCATGCGGGACTTCGCGATCGAGCCACGCGTCGTCGACGCGTTCGGCCACCGCGTTTACTGTCACCTCGGGATTGATCTGCGCGATCGCATCGCGCCCCGAGTCCACCTTCCTGCGTCCGACCGATGCGCTCACATGCAGGATCTGCCGCTGGAGATTGGTCAGGTCGACCGTATCGGCATCGACCAGCGTCAGGCGGCCGACGCCGGCCGCCGCAAGATACATCGCGGCGGGCGATCCCAAGCCGCCCGCGCCGACGATGATCGCGTGCGCGTCGATAAAGCGCTGCTGCGCCTCGATGCCGATTTCGTCGACGAGAATGTGGCGGGAGTAGCGGAGGAGTTGATCGTCATTCATGGCGGGGCGCGTGAGTGTGTCGCGCAATGGAGGCAGACTTGCGGTCTGCAGCGCGCGTTTCGTGTTCTTATTTTAATCGCGCGAAGGGTGGGGCACGTTGCGGGTCTTGCAGCGTGTCTTCGCAGCATGGCGCTGCGAAGACACGCCAGGGGCTGGCTGCTTACTTGCCTTGCGTAGCCGGAGCCGGTGCCGAGGCGGGCGCCACGCCCGATGCACCCGGAACCGGTTGCGTCGGTTTCACCGCGACCGGCGCGGACGCCGACGTGGCCGGCTTGTTCTGCGCGAGACGGCGCTCGGTCAGCGACTTCGATTCCTGCACGGTCTTGCCCTGGAGCTTGGCGAGCGCCTGTTGCAGCATGAAGTCGTCGGCCGAACCGAATTCCACCGGCTTGCGCTCACGATCCTTCTGACGCTGTTCCGGCGTCTTCTTGTCGTTCGCTTCTTCGAGCTGGCGCAACTGGTCCATGCGTTCCTGTTCGCGCTGTTCCGCTTCCTTCTTCTCGTTCGGGTCCTGCGTGTTTGCAAGGTGGTTCGAGTAGTCGACTTCACGGGTCACGAGTGCGTCGTCCGGATCGCCTTCCGCGTATTGATCGACTGCGATGTCAGGACGGATGCCCTTGTTCTGGATCGATCGGCCGCTCGGCGTGTAGTAGTACGCGGTGGTCAGACGCAGCGCGGTCTCCGCAGTCATCGGGCGCACGGTCTGCACGGAGCCCTTGCCGAAGGTGGTCTTGCCGACGATCAACGCACGATGCTGGTCCTGCAGCGCGCCCGCGACGATTTCCGACGCCGACGCCGAGTACGCGTTGGTCAGCACGACCATCGGCACGGTCTTGAAGATGGCCGGGATGTCCTTCAGCGGATCGCTGTCGAAGGATTGCAGACGGTAGTTGTCGTAGGTGTCGCGATAGACCTGCTTCGAATCGGGAATCTGGCCGTTGGTCGACACCACCACCGAATTCGGCGGCAGGAACGCGCCGGCCACGCCGACTGCGCTTTGCAGCAGACCGCCGCCGTTGTTGCGCAGATCGAGCACAAGGCCCTTCAGGTTCGGCTCCTGACGCGCGATGTCCTGCAGTTTCGCGGCGAGATCAGGCGTGGTGCGTTCCTGGAAGCTGGTGACGCGCACATACGCGAATCCCGGCGCAATGACCTTGCCCTTCACCGACTGGACCTTGATGATCGCGCGCGTGACTGTGAGCGGGAACGTGCGGTCGTCGGACTTGCGGAAGATCGTGAGCGTGACCTTGGTGCCCGGCTCGCCGCGCATCTGCTTGACCGCCTGGTCGAGCGTCATGCCGCGCACGGGCTTGTCATTGATACGCGTGATCAGGTCGCCCGGACGGATGCCGGCGCGAAACGCGGGCGTGTCTTCGATCGGCGAAATCACCTTGATCAGGCCATCTTCCGACGAAATCTCGATGCCCAGACCCGCGAAGCGACCCTTGGTCTGCTCCTGCAGTTCTTCGTAATCGGTCTTGTCGAGGTACGACGAGTGCGGGTCAAGGCTCGACACCATGCCCTTGATCGCGGAGGTGAGGAGCTTCTTGTCGTCAACCGGTTCGACGTATTCGTGCTTGATTTGCCCGAACACTTCGGCAAAGAGCCTGAGCTGGTCTAGCGGCAGGGGTGCAGCGGCGGCACTAGCGGGTTGCTGGGCCGAAGCGGAAAGTTGCAGGGTGGCAAATGCACCGGTAGCAAGGCCCGCGGCAATCAGGCCGATATTTTTCAGGTTCTTTCGCATAGAGTCTGTTGCGGTCGGAAGCGCGTGGCAGCGTCGATAGGAATTGGACGGACAAGTATAACTGCACACCTGCCTACTCAGGGGGCAGGGCGGGCAATCGTGATTCGACAGCCCGGACCAGAGCTGGTTCGGGGGATTGTGCGCGCGGCAGCGAAGTAATGTGCCGTAACACGCAGAGGCGGCCAGAACGACGCTGTTGAGTGAAGCGGGCCACGCCAACCGGTACGTGTTGCCGGATGGCGCGGCCCGTGCGCCGTGGCGTTGCCGCAGGTTCGATGCGGACGGGCCGCGGGGCCGGCTCGGCGGAATCAGCCCGCCTTGCCCTGCTTGGCGACCGCGGCTTGCGCCTTCGCGATCGCTTCCTGGTCGCCCAGATAGTAGTGCTTGATCGGCTTCAGGTTCTCGTCGAGCTCATAGACGAGGGGCACGCCGTTCGGAATATTCAGGCCGACGATGTCGTCGTCGGAAATATTGTCGAGGTACTTGACCAGCGCGCGGATCGAGTTGCCGTGCGCGGCGATGACGACCTTGCGGCCCGACTTGATAGCCGGCGCGATCGACTCGTTCCACAACGGCAGCACGCGTGCGACCGTGTCTTTCAGACACTCGGTGAGCGGCAGCTGTTCGCGCGGCACCTTGGCGTAACGCGGATCGGCATACGGCGCGCGTTCGTCGGTCGGTTCCAGCGCGGGCGGCGGCGTATCGTAGCTGCGGCGCCAGACCAGCACCTGCTCGTCGCCGAACTTCGCAGCAGTTTCCGCCTTGTTCAGACCCGACAGCGCGCCGTAATGGCGTTCGTTCAGGCGCCACGAATGCACCACTGGCAGGTACATCAGATCCATCTTGTCCTGCACGTGCCACAGCGTGCGAATCGCGCGCTTGAGCACCGACGTGTAGGCGATGTCGAACGTGTAGCCGGATTCCTTCAGCAGCACGCCCGCCTGCTGCGCTTCACTGTTGCCCTGTTCGGTAAGGTCGACGTCGACCCAGCCGGTGAAGCGGTTTTCCTTGTTCCACGTCGATTCGCCGTGGCGGATGAGAACGAGTTTGTACATGAGATTGCCGGTCGGTAGTAAGGAAGCGGTAAAGCGCAGCGAGGTTCCTCTAGCGGAGCGCCGCCATCGCGTCAGACGGTTATTTTATAATGGGCGGATTGCCCTTTTCGATTTCTCTCTTTTTCGGCGGATTTTCCGTGAAGTTTTTCACTGATTACACAAACCTTGTACTGATCGCGATTGTCCTCATCTCCGGTGGGTTGCTGCTGTGGCCGACGATCAGCCGGCGCGGCCGCGGTGGCCTGTCGGCCGCGGAAGCTACCCAACTGATCAACCGGCGCAATGCGGCGGTCATCGATCTTCGTTCGTCCGCCGACTTTGCTCAGGGTCATCTGCCCTCGGCGCGGCACCTTGAATTTGCGGAATTGCAGGCGAAGGTCGCGCAACTCGTGAAGAACAAGAGCAACCCGGTGCTGCTGGTTTGCCAGACCGGCCAGCAGTCGAACAAGGCAGCGCGTATCGTGCAGGATGCGGGATATGCGGAAGTCCACGTTCTCGACGGCGGTGTCGACGCGTGGCAGAAAGCCGGTATGCCGGTTGTGAAACAAGGAGCAGCCAAGTGAACAAAGTGATCATGTACAGCACCCAGGTGTGCCCGTATTGCCAGATGGCCGAACGTCTTTTAAAGTCGCGCGGCGTCGAGCACGTTGAGAAGGTACTGATCGACAAGGACCCGGCCCGTCGTGAGGAGATGATGACCCGGACCGGTCGTCGCACGGTGCCGCAGGTGTTCATCGGCGAGACGCATGTCGGCGGTTACGATGATCTGTCCGCGCTCGATCGCGCGGGCGGTTTGATGCCGCTGCTCGAAGCCGCCTGAGTACACGCGCTCCGCCCTGCGCGGTTCGCGCGAACGGGCGGGTAAGAAACAGGCTGGCGCGCGCCTGCCCCGCGAGGGTGGGCGGCGCGCCGCAACGATCCGGCGACCCATGCAATCATGGGCCGCCACCATGCATACCTATCAGGAATCACTTCATCATGTCCGACGAGAATAATCAGCCGTTCTTCAACATCCAGCGCATCTACCTGAAGGACATGTCGCTCGAGCAGCCGAATTCGCCGGCCATTTTCCTCGAGCAGGAAATGCCGTCGGTCGAAGTCGAAGTCGACGTGAAGGCCGAGCGCCTCGCCGACACTGTGTTCGAGATCCTCGTCACGGGCACCGTCACGGCCAAGGTGTCGGACAAGGTCGCGTTCCTGATCGAAGCCAAGCAAGCCGGTATTTTCGACATCCGCAACATTCCCGCAGAGCAGATCGATCCGCTGGTCGGCATCGCCTGCCCGACGATCCTGTTCCCGTACCTGCGTTCGAACATCGCCGACGCAATCACCCGCGCCGGCTTCCCGCCGATCCACCTCGCCGAAATCAACTTCCAGGCGCTGTACGAGCAACGCCTCGCGCAGTTGGGTAGCCAGGAAGGCGCGGCGCAAAACGGCGTCACGCACTAAGGTGTCGCAAGCAGTGCCGGCCATGAAGGTTGCTGTCCTCGGCGCCGGCGCATGGGGCACGGCCCTCGCCGGCCATCTCGCCTTACGGCACGACACGCTGTTGTGGGCGCGCGAGCCCGCGCTCATTGCCGATCTCTCCACTGCACACGAAAACGCCCGCTATCTGGCGGGCGTTGCTTTGCCGTCGGCGCTTCAGTACGAAGCGGACCTGAGCGCGGCGCTCGAGCACGCGCTCGCCGACGACGCTCTGTGCGTCGTGGCGACGCCCGTGGCCGGCCTGCGCGGTCTGTTCCGGGCGATGCGCGATGCGGGCAAAGTGCCGGCGCACGTGGTGTGGCTGTGCAAGGGTTTCGAGGCCGATTCGCAGTTGTTGCCGCATCAGGTGGTCGCGGCCGAATTGCCGGGACATCGTAGCAATGGCGTGCTGTCCGGTCCGAGCTTCGCGCGCGAAGTCGGCCAGGGCTTGCCGGTCGCGTTGACGATCGCGAGCGCATCGGCGGCGTGCCGCGAACGCACGGTCGCGGCGTTTCATCACGGCGCCATGCGCATCTATACCGGCGACGACATCGTCGGCGTGGAGGTGGGGGGTGCGGTGAAAAACGTGCTGGCCATTGCCACGGGTATTGCAGACGGTCTCGGCCTCGGTCTCAATGCGCGCGCGGCGCTGGTCACACGTGGGCTGGCTGAAATGACGCGCCTCGGCGTGACGCTAGGCGGACGGGCTGAGACGTTCACCGGGCTGACCGGTCTCGGCGATCTGATCCTGACCGCCACCGGCGACCTGTCGCGCAATCGTACAGTCGGCGTGCAACTCGCCGCGGGCCGCACGCTCGACGATATTCTCGGCGCCCTGGGTCACGTGGCCGAAGGCGTTCGTTGTGCGCAAGCGGTTCTCGCGATCGCTCGCGCTCACGCGATCGAGATGCCGATCACGCAGGCGGTTTGCGCCGTGCTGTTCGACGGTGTAGCGCCTCGCGACGCCGTCAGCGCCCTGCTGCGGCGCGATTCCAAAGCTGAATAAGCATTGTCTCTCAGCCGTTTAGCGCGACTCACGCGTTGAACGGCTGCCCTTGCGCTCGACACGTTGCCGCGCGCGCCGCACGTTGAACGCGTGGTGTTCGCCTGTTTCGACGACGCGATGTCTGCGCGCTACGACGTGGAGTTGAAGCGCCGTCAGGCGCCGCCATCAAAGCCGGTCTGACGCCACGCCTCGAACACCACGATCGCGACGGTATTCGACAGATTCAGGCTGCGGTTGCCCGGGCGCATCGGCAGACGCACGCGTTGTTCGTTGGCGAACTGGTCGAGCACCGAGTCGGGCAGGCCGCGCGTTTCGGCGCCGAACACGAACCAGTCACCGTCCTGAAACGCGTGCTCGTGAAAACGGCCCGAGCCGCGCGTGGTGAATGCAAACATGCGCGCCGGGTCCGGCGTTTCCTTGGCGACGAACGCGGCCCAGTCGGCGTGCACGTTCATTTGCGCGTACTCGTGATAGTCGAGGCCGGCGCGGCGCAGCTTGGCGTCGTCGAGCGGGAAACCGAGCGGTTCGATCAGATGCAGGCGTGCGCCGGTGTTCGCGCACAGGCGAATCACGTTGCCGGTGTTCGGCGGGATTTCCGGTTCTACGAGAACGACATTGAACATGATGAGATCAGGTGGAAACTAGTTTTTCGGTGTGCGCAGCGCGACGAAGTTCGTGATCCTTCGCGCGCCGGCAGCCTTCAGCGTATGGGCCAGTGCTTCGAGTGTCGCGCCGGTCGTCATGACATCGTCGACCACGCCGACATGCAGTCTACGCACCGTGTGCGCGACCCGGAACGCGCGGCCAACGTTCAGCCGACGCGCGTCGAGATCAAGCCGCGACTGCGGCGCAGTATGAATGACCCGTTGCAGCAAGGTGGCGTCGCTGCACACGTTGAGCGCACTGGCCAACGGCTTTGCGATCTGCCATGCCTGGTTATAGCCGCGCTCGGTCAGCCGCCGGCCGGCCAGCGGCACCGGCACGATCACGTCGGGCTGGTCGCCAAAGTCCTGCCACGAGTCTTGCGCGAGCCGCGCGAGGCGCTGTGCGAACTCGCGCGCGAGCATCAGCCGGGCGCGGAATTTCAGACCGACCGCCAGCGTATCGAGCGGTGCGCGGTAGTCGGCCAGCGCGAAGGTCGCGTCGAACGGAGGCGGATCGGCGAGGCAATCCGCACAGCGGTATCGCGTATGAGTGGCCCAGCGCGTTGCCGGCAACGGGACCGCGCATACCGTGCAACGCAACCGGCTTTCGTTCCAGTAGGCTTCGTCGCAACCGGCGCACAGCGTCTTATGCGACATATTGCCGCACAGTGCGCAGAGGTTCGGCATGGCCGCTTGCATCATGCGCGGCCATGCCGAATGCAAGCCGCATGTGAAGCGCGTGAATCTGCCGCCTGAAGACGAAGAAAATAATCGGAATGACACGAGTGGACACCCGCGAAGGCCTTTCACGCTGAATACAAAGAAGCGAACGAGTATACTTCGTGCTCTACGCCAGCACGACACTCATGCCCCCAACTCCCGCTCAATCAGGCCGTCCGGCCTATGATTCCCGGCGCCTCAGGCGTATTTTCGACCGCCGCGCCGCCAGCTTCGGCGAGGTTGCGTTCCTGCCGCGCGAGATCGCGCAACGCATGCGCGAGCGTCTCGATTACATCAAGGTCGCGCCGTCGAGCGTGCTTGATGCCGGTTGCGGCGCAGGCGAAGACATCCCAGCATTGCGTGAGCGCTTCCCCGAGGCGCCCGTGTTCGGTTCCGATCTGTCGCACGGCATGTTGACCCGCGCGCTGCACCACGATGCCGGCGACACCAGCTGGCGGCGCTTCCTGCCGGCCTCGCTCGGTAAGGCACTCGGCGCCCGCGGTCCGCGCTTCGCGCAGGCCGACTTCTCCGCGTTGCCTTTCGCGGGCGGCGCTTTCGAATTCATCTGGTCCAATCTCGCGTTGCATTGGCACTCGCGGCCCGATCTCGTATTCCCCGAGTGGCAGCGCGTGCTGAAGGTCAACGGGCTGCTGATGTTCAGCACGCTCGGCCCTGACACGCTCAAGGAATTGCGCGGCGCGTATGCGGAGGTCGAGGCCGCGCACGGTGTCGCGTCGCGCAAGCATGTGATCGACTTTGTCGATATGCACGACCTCGGCGACATGCTGGTCGAAAGTGGCTTCGAAATTCCGGTGATGGACCAGGAAGTGCTGACGATCACCTACAAGTCGCCGGAGTCATTGCTTGCCGATGTGCGTCGCTGGGGCGCGTACCCGTTCGAGCGCGAGGCGGCGTCGGGCGCGACCGCTCGCCGGTTGCACAAGGCGCTGCTGGCGGCGCTCGAAGCGCGTCGCCGGGCCGACGGCACGATCGCGCTGACCTTCGAGGTGATCTATGGGCATGCATGGAAAGCAGTGCCGCGCACAACGGCCGAAGGGCATGGCATCGTGCGCATCGAGGATATCGGACGAGGTTCGTCGAGGAATCGTTGAAGCGGTAAAGATGGCATCCGTTATGTCTGAAATTTGCGCTTCGATAGACCCGTAAAAGCCCTGTGAAAATGGCGCAGAGGCTTGTCACGCCTGGCTTGTGGGCCGATCCGGGCTTGCTTGTGGATGCTATGGATCGCGCCTATAATGCGTCAGTTTGTCGCCCGGAGTTCCCACATTTGGGGCGGCAGACCCGAGGCGCAGGGCTGGAATACGAGGTGACGCGGTAGTGGGTTCGCGCGGCCGGCATCGTTGGCCGCAGGGAATAGCCGAAGGCGGCGATTCGCAGGAGGCAGCGGTGGGCGCATCAGATCTGCTGGCGGATTCAGAACCGGTCCTCAAAGACTGGACGATGAAGCGCAACTGTTCTATGTCGCCCCGTCAGTTCATCTGTCTCTACGTTTCGCTGGCGTTGTTCTCGTTGGCAATTGCTTTCATGCTGGTGCTGGTCGGCGCATGGCTGGTGTTGCCGTTCACCGGTATCGAATTGCTTGCGGTGGGCATCGCGTTTGCCATTTACGCGCGTCATGCTGTCGATTACGAACGCATCAGCCTGTTTCAGAACCGGCTGGTGATCGAGCAGGTCAGCGCCGAGCAGCGCACGCAGTTTGAATTCAATCCGCGCTGGGTGCGGATCGAGCCGGGCGCAACGCCGCGTGACCAGATCAAACTGGTCTCGCGCGGCCAGACGATCATGATCGGGCAACACCTCGCGCAGTATCGGCGCGCGCAATTCGCAGGCGAATTGCGTATGTGGCTCTCCCGCTGTTAGGTGGGGCGAGACACGCGGCGTTCAAGGGGAGTGCGAGGGAGGCTGTCAGCGGGGTCGAGGGTTTGAATGGAAAATTTGGGTAAGGAAGCTATGAAAACAATCAAGCGAGCGCTCATGAGCGTGCTGGCGATGAGCGGACTGCTTTTCGCCGGTGCCGCCCTGGCAGTGGGCGATGCTCCGGGCGGCCCTGCCGTCAACGCGATCAATCTCCAGCCGCCTGCGACGAGAATCGCCGAGGAGCTCTTCAGCCTCCACATGTTCATGCTGGCTCTTTGCACGGTGATCTTTGTCGGCGTGTTCGCCGTCATGTTCTATTCGATCTTCGCGCACCGCAAATCGAAGGGTCACAAGGCTTCGAATTTCCACGAAAGCACCACCGTCGAAATCATCTGGACGATTGTGCCGTTCGTCATCGTCGTGCTGATGGCGCTGCCTGCCACCCGCACCGTCGTCGCGATGAAGGACACCACCAACGCGGACCTCACCGTCAAGGTCACCGGCTACCAGTGGAAGTGGGGCTACGACTACGTGAAGGGTCCGGGCGAAGGCATCAACTTCCTGTCCACGCTGGCCACGCCGCGCGCCGAGACCGACGGCCACAAGCCGATTTCCACGCTGTATCTGCAGGAAGTCGACAATCCGCTGGTCGTCCCGGTCGACAAGAAAATCCGCATCATCACCACCGCGAACGACGTGGTCCACTCCTGGTACGTGCCGGCCTTCGGCGTGAAGCAGGATGCGATTCCGGGCTTCGTGCGCGACACGTGGTTCAAGGCTAACCGGGTCGGCACGTTCCGCGGCTTCTGTACCGAGCTGTGCGGCAAGGAACACGCGTTCATGCCGGTCGTGGTCGAAGTGCTGTCCGCCGACGACTACGCGAAGTGGGTCGACGCACAAAAGAAGAAAATGGCCGCCGGCCAGGACGACCCGAACAAGACCTACACGATGGCCGAGCTGATGGAGCGCGGCGGCAAGGTGTACGCGGCGAACTGCGCGGTCTGCCACCAGCCGACCGGCAAGGGCGCAGGCGCATTCCCGGCGCTCGACGGCAGCAAGATCGCGAACGGCGCGATCGCCGAGCACGTCAGCCTGGTGTTGAAGGGCAAGAACGCGATGCCTTCATGGGCGCCGACGTTGAACGACGTCGAAATCGCGTCGGTGGTCACGTTCGAACGCAACTCGTGGGGCAATCACACCGGCGACATTCTCCAGCCGAAGCAGGTCGCGGACGCCCGTAACGGCAAGCTGCCGGAAGGCGGCAACCATCTGGCCGACGCGGCTGCCGCAGCAAGCGGTGCAACGGCGGCTTCGGGCGCAGCTTCAGGAGCGGAAGCTGCTGCGGCAGGTTCGGACAGCGCGGCGGCAACGTCGGCTGCGCTGCCGGCGAGCATCTACTTCGACACGGGCAAGAGCACGCTGCCGGCCGACGCGCAAGCGGCGGTCGACGCGGCCGCCGCCTATGCGAAGGCACATCCGGACGCGAAATTCACGCTGTCGGGCTTCACCGACGCGACCGGTTCCGCCGACGTCAACGCGAAACTCGCGAAGAGCCGTGCGGAAGCCGTGCGCGACGCACTGAAAGCAGCCGGCATTGCCGAAGACCACATCATTTTGAAGAAGCCGGAAACGATCACGGGCGGCACCGACGCGAAAGAAGCCCGGCGTGTTCAGATCAGCCCGGCTGCCTGACGTGTTCATGGTCAGCACCGCAGTATTCGCTTTAGGAGATTGTCATGTCTAGCATCGGACACGATGTAGTAGCGGGCCACGAGCACGTGCACGGCGACCATGCCCACGAAACGCCGCATGGCTGGCGCCGTTGGCTGTTCGCAACCAATCACAAGGACATCGGTACGCTGTACCTGATCTTCTCGTTCACCATGTTCCTGTCCGGGGGCGTGATGGCGCTGATGATCCGTGCCGAGCTGTTCGAGCCGGGCCTGCAGATCATGCGTCCCGAGTTCTTCAACCAGTTGACCACCATGCACGGCCTGATCATGGTGTTCGGCGCGATCATGCCGGCCTTCGTCGGTTTCGCGAACTGGATGGTGCCGCTGCAGATCGGCGCATCGGACATGGCTTTCGCGCGGATGAACAACTTCAGCTTCTGGCTGCTGCCGGTAGCGGCTGTTCTGCTGGTCGGTTCGTTCTTCTCGCCGGGCGGTGCCACCGCCGCGGGCTGGACGCTCTACGCGCCGTTGTCCACGCAGATGGGCCCGGGCATGGACTTCGCGATTTTCGCGGTCCACTTGATGGGTGCGTCGTCGATCATGGGCGGCATCAACATCGTCGTGACGATCCTGAACATGCGCGCACCCGGGCTCACGCTGATGAAGATGCCGATGTTCGTGTGGACGTGGCTGATCACCGCGTACCTGCTGATCGCCGTGATGCCGGTGCTGGCAGGCGCGATCACGATGGTGCTGTTCGACCGTCACTTCGGCACGTCGTTCTTCAACGCGGCCGGCGGCGGCGACCCGGTGATGTACCAGCACATTTTCTGGTTCTTCGGGCACCCCGAGGTGTACATCATGATCTTGCCGGCGTTCGGCATCGTGTCCCAGGTGATCCCGGCGTTCTCGCGCAAGCCGCTGTTCGGCTATAGCTCGATGGTGTATGCGACTTCGTCGATCGCGATTCTGTCGTTCATGGTCTGGGCGCACCACATGTTCGCCACCGGCATGCCGGTCACGGGCCAGCTGTTCTTCATGTACGCGACGATGCTGATCGCAGTGCCGACCGGCGTGAAGGTGTTCAACTGGGTCGCAACGATGTGGCGCGGTTCGCTCAGCTTCGAAACGCCGATGCTGTTCGCAGTCGGCTTCCTGCTGGTCTTCACGTTTGGCGGCCTGTCGGGTCTGATGCTGGCCATGGCGCCGCTCGACATCCAGTATCACGGCACCTACTTCGTGGTGGCGCACTTCCACTACGTGCTGGTGGCGGGTTCTCTGTTCGCGCTGTTCTCGGGCTGGTACTACTGGGCGCCGAAGTGGACCGGCTGGATGTACAACGAAACGCGCGGCAAGATTCACTTCTGGGCGTCGATGTTCTTCTTCAACCTCGCGTTCCTGCCGATGCACTTCGTCGGTCTCGCAGGCATGCCGCGTCGTTATGCCGACTACCCGGCTCAGTTCACCGACTGGAACCAGGTTATTTCGATCGGTGCGTTCGGCTTCGGTCTGGCGCAAGTCTACTTCCTGTTCGCGGTTGCGCTGCCGGCCTACCGTGGCGGCGGCGAGCACGAAGAAGCCGGCGATAAGCCGTGGGACGGCGCGACGGGCCTCGAGTGGACCGTGCCGAGCCCGGCTCCGTTCCACACGTTCGAACATCCGCCGACCGTCGAGTAAGCGGGCTTCGGCGCGATGCCCGGCTCCGGCGGCGTGTGATGTTAACGTCGCGTGGAACCGGGCAGCCGCCAGGCGGCGGTTGCAATCCGCCAGTCACGGAAAGTATCCAGAAAGTCGAGCATGACGCGCAATCCACAGGAACGACGTACACCGGAACAGATCCGCGCGGGCAACAGGCGGATCGGTCTCGTGATGCTGGCCGTCGCAGCGATCTTTTTCGCGAGCGTCATCATCAAGCAGTGCTGGTTTGCCTGAGACAGCCGTAGCTGTTCCAGTCTGTTTGCAGGTTTGTTGAGGATTGAGATGTCGACGCAACCGCCGGCCCAGGCCGACCGCTCTTTCAACCGTTCGATGTTGATCAAGCTGTTCATCGTCGCCTTGATGATGTTCGGCTTTGGCTTCGCGCTGATACCGATGTATCGCGCGATCTGCCAGATCACCGGCATCAACAACCTCGTGCAGCGCGATGCCACGGCGCGCGAGGCGAAGAATACGCAGGTCGACATGAGCCGCACGATTTCGATCGAGCTCGATGCGAACGCGCGCGGCCCGTTGGGTTTCAAGCCGGAGCAGCGTAGCCTCGACGTGCATCCGGGCGAAGTGACGACAGTAATGTACGAAGTGAGCAACGAACAGGCGCGCACGATTCAGGCGCAGGCCATTCCGAGCTACGCGCCGAAGCAGGCCACCGAGTACTTCAAGAAGATCGAGTGTTTCTGCTTTACGCAGCAGACGTTGACGGCGAATCAGACCAAGCGCCTGCCGGTGGTGTTCGTGGTCGATCCGAAGTTGCCGAAGGATGTGAAGACCATCACGTTGTCGTACACGTTCTTCGAGTTGAACACGCCGGCAGCGGCGAAGGCCGGGAGCGCGGGGCCCACGGCCAACACGGCGGCGACCGCCGCCAATCCCGCCTGACGGCGTGAGCCGAGGGCGAAGGAAGACGAGACACGATGAGCGAGAACGGCGGCAGTCCGCGCAAAAGTAGTTTTGGCCAGTCGATGCGTGCCGTGCTGTGGTCGTTTTTCGGCGTGCGCAAGCGCCGCGATCTGGAAGCGGATGCGACGCAGTTGAACCCGCTGCATGTGATCGCGGCGGCGCTGATTGCCACCGCAATCCTGATTGGCGTGCTGATCCTGGTCGTGCGCGTCGTGGTGGGGTAGGCGTTCACGTGGACCTTCAGGTGCATGAGCGGCGAGCAGCGAACAGGGCAACGTGAAGCAGAGCCCAAGAATTAGAGTGAAGCGGTGCGGTATCGACGCGCCGCCGAAGATACAGCCGGTGATTCCGGAACAACTGGACTGAAGTGGAGAATCAAGAAATGAGCGGTCAAAACGAGAGCCCGTACTATTTCGTACCGCATCCGTCGCGGCATCCGATCAGCGCCGCTGCCGGCTTGCTCGTCATGCTCGGATCGCTTGCGGCCTGGATCAACGAGCAGAGCTGGGCGCCGATCGGCGTCTTCGCGGGCTTGTTGTGGCTGCTCTTTACGCTGTGGCACTGGTTCGGCGACGCGATCGCCGAGTCGGAAGGCGGCATGTACGGCAAGAATGTCGACAAGTCGTATCGCTGGAGCATGAGCTGGTTCATCTTCTCCGAAGTGATGTTCTTCGGCGCGTTCTTCGGCGCGCTGTTTTATGCGCGTGAAATCGCGATGCACCAGCTCGGCAGTCTCGACTACAAGCTGATCTGGCCGGATTTCTCGGCAGTGTGGCCGAACAATGGTCCGGCAGCGCTCGTGTCGACCTACAAGTCGATGCAGCCGTGGCCGGTGCCGACCATCAACACGGCGTTGCTGTTGTCCTCGGGCGCCACGCTGACGGTCTCGCACCACGCGCTGCGTGAAAATCATCGCAAGAAGGCGATCATCTGGCTGGCGGCGACGCTCGTGCTCGGCGTCTGCTTCCTGTTCCTGCAAGGCTTCGAATATTTCCACGCGTACAACGAACTGAATCTGACGCTGGCGTCGGGCGTGTATGGTTCGACGTTCTTCCTGCTGACGGGCTTCCACGGTTTCCACGTGTTCCTTGGCGGCACGATGCTGGCGGTGGTGCTGGCGCGCCTGATCCGCGGACACTTCACGGCGGAGCATCACTTCGCGTTCGAAGGCGCCGCCTGGTACTGGCACTTCGTGGACGTCGTGTGGCTTGGGCTGTACGTCGTCGTGTACTGGCTGTAACGGAATCCGGCCCGCGCCGACCGGCTAGCCGGAATGGGTGCGGGCCATTCGCGCGACGTCCTTCCGGCGGAGCGCACGAGCAGTATGCAAGCACGCAAGGAGCGCCGCCCTCGACCTGTCAGGGCGGCGTTTGTTTGTCTGCAACAGGTCGCGTGAGGTCCGCTCCACCTGAATTTTTTGGCGAGCTTAACGCCCGTAAGGAATACCGGTCGACTGAATCCAGCCCATCCAGTGCGCGAACAGGATGAACAGGAACAGCGAGATCGACAGGCCCACCCGCGTGGCGAGCGACCAGACCATCCGCTTGGTTTTGCCCTTGTCGTGCATCATGAAATACAGCGCCGACACCATGCTGGCGATGATCAGGACGAAGGCGATGGGAACGAGAATGTGCATGGAACCAGCTGAAACCCGGAAGCGCAGAGGCAAGAGGTTTATTATCGCACCGCGCGCAGGCGTTTGCCGCGGGGTCCGGGCGGTGTCGCATGCGATGCCGGAGTGCGTTCGATGAAATTCCGGCTGATTCCCGCGCTGCTGATTCTGCTAGTGATCGTCGTGACGGTGCGGCTCGGCTTCTGGCAGCGTGATCGCGCGCATCAGAAGGAAGCGCTCGAAGCGCACATCTCGCAGTTCGAAAATGCGCCCGCGCAGCCGGTGAGTGCCGCGCCGGTCGAACTGAAGGACATCGAATTTCATCGCGTGAAGGCGCGCGGCAGTTTCGTCGCGGACAGGGTCGTGTATCTGGATAATCGTCCGTATAACGACCAGCCGGGTTTTTACGTCGTGATGCCTTTTAAACTGGCCGGCGGCGGTTACGTGCTGGTCAATCGCGGCTGGCTGCCGCGCAACATGAGCAATCGCGAGACCATCGCGCCGTACACGACGCCACAAGGCGAAATCGAAATCGAAGGGATCGCGCGGGCCGACGCGTCGCGCGCGTTCGAACTGGGGCAGGGCGGTTCGGCTGCGCATCAGGCGATTCGTCAGAATCTCGATATCGCCGCGTACGCCGCGGAAACCGGGCTGCCGCTGCAATCGTTCGTGATCCAGCAATTGAGCGACGACGGCGACCAACTGGTGCGCGACTGGCCCGCGCCGACTAGCGGCGTCGAGCGTAATTACGGCTACATGTTCCAGTGGTGGGGCATGGCGGCCGCGGCCTTGGGCTTTGGTCTGTATGCCGCACGCCGCGCCGCGAGAAAAGAGCACGCGCCCGGCGCGTAAGCGGAAGCGCACGCGCTATCCGCGAGCGGGAAATTACGCATGCACGCATGCAGCACACCCACGGCGCGCGCAGCGCCTATGACGCAACACATTCGGCTGAGACCGGTCCGCTTACCGACCGGCAAGCCGCGCATTCATTGAAAGAGGTCCTGTAGTGTCGACGCAATCTCCCCGTTCGCCGCAAGGCGGCAAACCCGCCGCATCGAAAGCGATGCCCGGCCAACCCAACGGCAAAGGTTCCTGGCAGCGCGGCCGCTGGATGCTGCTGCTGCTGACGATCATCTGCGCCGCGCCGATCGCCGTGTCGTATTTCATGTACTACGTGATCAAGCCGAGCGGTGGCAGTACCAGCTACGGCACGCTGATCGACCCGCAACGGCCGATTCCGGACTCGCTCGTAGTCACTGGCGAAGACGGCAAGCCGGTGAAGCTCGCGACGCTGCGCGGCCACTGGCTGATGATCTCGGTCGACAACAGCGCCTGCGACAAAGCGTGCGTCACCAAGCTCTACTTCATGCGACAAATCCGCGCAGCTCAGGGGCCGGAACGCGAGCGGGTCGTGGAAGTGTGGCTGCGCACCGATGCAGGCAAGGTCGCCGACGTGATACAAACCGCCTATCCCGACACCAGCATGATGATCGCCGATCCGGCGCAGGTGTCTGCATGGCTGCCCGCCGACACGGGCACCCAGATCACCGACCACCTCTACATGGTCGATCCGAACGGCAATCTGATGATGCGTTTCCCCAAAGATCCGAACCCGAGCAAGATCAAGGGCGACGTGACCAAGCTGCTCAAATGGTCGAGCATCGGCTGATGCCGCAACCTGGGTAAGAGACAGAGTAAAAAAGATGTTCGTATTGCAACTGGCCCTGATCGGTTTGTGTATCGCGTTGCTGCCGCTGTCCTACGTGTGGGTCAAGGCCGACGACAACAAATTCCGCAAGCTGGTCTGGCTGACCACCTTCCTCACGCTCGACCTCGTGATGTTCGGCGGCTTCACGCGCCTCACCGACTCCGGCCTCGGCTGCCCTGACTGGCCGGGCTGCTACGGCACATCGTCGCCATTCATCGCCCACGCTGCGATTGCCGCCGCGCATCAGGCGATGCCCACTGGGCCCGTGAGCATGACGAAGGCCTGGATCGAAATGATCCACCGTTACTTTGCGATGGCGATCGGCGTGCTGATCATCGCGCAAACGGTCATTGCGTGGACCGCACGCATCAAGCGCCGCCCGCTGCATGTGTCGCCGTGGTGGCCGACTTCGCTGCTACTGCTAATTCTCGTGCAGGGTGCGTTCGGTGCGTGGACCGTGACGATGAAACTGCAGCCGGTCATCGTGACGACACACCTGCTGCTCGGCCTTGCGCTGCTCGGCACGCTCGGCTGGCTGGCGGCTCGGCTCACGCCCTTGCCGGCTTACGAGCCCGAAGCCGCGCGCTGGCGCGCGGCGGCGCTGGCGGGTCTGGCGCTGCTGGTCGCGCAGATCGCGTTGGGCGGCTGGGTGAGCACGAACTACGCGGTGCTCGCGTGCACGGACTTTCCGACCTGCAACGGCCAATGGATTCCGCCGATGGACTTCGCGCACGGCTTCCATCTGTGGCGTGCGCTCGGCATGACCGGCGACGGCGACGTGATCACCCAGGACGCGCTGGTGGCGATCCACTGGACGCATCGCACGTTTGCGTTCGTGGTGATCGCGTATCTGCTGTGGTTCGCGGCGAAGCTGCGCCGCTTCGAATCGCTGCGTACGCCGGCGAACGGCGTGCTGCTGGTGGTGCTGATCCAGTTCATCACCGGGCTGTCGAACATCGTCCTGCAATGGCCTTTGCCGATTGCAGTCGCCCATAACGGCGGGGCCGCGATCCTGCTGCTTTTGCTCGTTATGTTAAACTTTCGGATCGCTTATAGCCGTCCCGGCCGCGCCGTGCTCCCAGCGCGCGATGCCGCGCCAGCGTGACTCCACATGGACAGCACAACACTCTCCCAAACGCCCGGTAGCCGGGTCTCCCAGTACATCGCCCTGACGAAGCCGCGCGTCACGCAACTTGCCGTGTTCTGCGCCGTCATCGGCATGTTCCTGTCGACGCCCGGCATGGTGCCGTGGACCGTGCTGATCGGCGGCACCGTCGGCATCTGGCTGCTGGCCGGCGCCGCGTTCGCGATCAATTGCCTCGTCGAACAGAAAATTGACGCGAAGATGCGCCGCACGTCGTGGCGTCCGTCCGCGCGCGGCGAAATCACCACTACGCAAATTCTGTTGTTCTCGGCCGTGCTCGGCGGCCTCGGCATGTGGACGCTCTACACGTTTGCCAATCCGCTGACCATGTGGCTGACGCTGGCCACGTTCGTCGGCTATGCGGTGATCTATACGCTGTTGCTCAAGCCGGCCACGCCGCAGAACATCGTGATCGGCGGCGCGTCGGGCGCAATGCCGCCGGCGCTCGGCTGGGCCGCGGTCACGGGCCATGTACCGGGCGACGCGTGGATTCTGGTGCTGATCATCTTCGTGTGGACGCCGCCGCATTTCTGGGCGCTCGCGCTGTATCGCCGCAAGGACTACGAAAACGCCGGCCTGCCGATGCTGCCGAACACGCACGGCGAGAAGTACACGCGCCTGCATATCCTGCTGTACACGGTGATCCTGTTCGCGGTCACACTGATGCCGTTCGTCTCCGGCATGAGCGGCGTGGTGTACCTCGTCGCAGCGGTGCTGCTGGGCGCCGTATTTCTCGCGTATGCGTGGAAGATCTATCGGGAATACTCGGACGATCTGGCGCGCCGCACCTTCCGTTATTCGATCGTCTATCTGTCGCTGCTGTTCGCCGCGCTGCTGATCGACCACTATGCGCGCGTCCTGATCGGCGCGTAATACCCATGCTCAAAAACCGCTTCGCGCGCGTGGCGCGTGCTGCCGTGATCGCTTGCGCGCTGGGCGGCGCGATGCTGGTG
The DNA here is from genome assembly GCF_000739735.1 of Paraburkholderia ginsengisoli NBRC 100965. Classification (GTDB taxonomy): domain Bacteria; phylum Pseudomonadota; class Gammaproteobacteria; order Burkholderiales; family Burkholderiaceae; genus Paraburkholderia; species Paraburkholderia ginsengisoli. Next base: position 92,079 of record NZ_BBJF01000020.1, read on the forward strand.
GCGGGCTGCGGCAAGCAGCCGCCGGCGTTCACCAATCTCGATATCACCGGCAATACCCAATTCGCGAGCGATTTCTCGCTACCCGACACGTCCGGCAAAATCCGCACGATGGCGGACTACAAGGGCAAAGTGGTGGTGCTGTTCTTCGGCTACACACATTGCCCGGACGTTTGCCCGACCACGATGGCCGAGCTCTCGCAGGCCTTGCAGCAACTCGGCCCGGAAGACGCGAAGCGCGTGCAGGTGCTGTTCGTCACAGTCGACCCCGCGCGCGACACGCCGGAGCTGCTAGGGCAATACGTGCCAGCGTTCAATCCGACCTTCGTCGGCTTGCGTCCCGCCGACGAGGCACAACTCGCCCAACTCGCGAAAAGCTTCCGCGTCTATTACGCGAAGGTGCCGGGCAAGACACCCGACAGCTACACGATGGATCACACCGCGGCGAGTTATGTGTTCGACACGCAAGGCAAGTTGCGTCTGTTCGCGCGCGACGGCCAGGGCGCCACGCCGTGGGTCCACGATATCAAGCTGCTGCTCGACTGATACGCGGCAAATAAACATGGGCGCGTGAGCGGATCACGCGCCCATTTTTCAACTCCCCTCGCTGCAACTGCAGAAAATGCCGACTGAGCCTCAGGCCGGTATCGGCAGATTCAATCCCGGCGGAAGCCGCGTCGTCTTGAACTCCGTCACCTCGTAGCGCGCGAGATTCTGCTCGGCGAACGGGTCGCTGGCGAGGATCCGGTCTAGCTTCTCGCGCTCGATGCGCACCGCCAGGATGATGCCGCCGTCGCGCGGCACTTTCGGCCCGGCGGCCACGAACACCCCGGCTTCGAACTGCTTCGCCAGAAACGCGCGGTGTGCTTCGAGCGCGTCGTCAATGCGTTCAAGCGATGCGGTGTAGATAAGGTTGATCACATACATAAGCGTCTCGCAGGCAATTGGACGAGCCGCGCGCATGGGCGCGAGCGGCTACGGACTTGAATTATCGGGGAGCGCACGATTTATTGCGCGTAAGACCCGCCCGCGATTCGCTGCGCCGCGCCGCCGGATCCCTCAAGTTGGCCGTCCGCCATGCCGATATCTCTAAGGCAATCGTTTGCGCGTAGCGCGAGGCCGCACGCTCGCGCCGCGAATCGAGGACGAATCACACGAGAGAGATCACAACAATGAGCAGGATGAGTTTGAATCGCAAACTATGGCTGTCGCTCGCGCTCGTATGGCTCGGGCTGCTGGGCGTCGGCCTGTGGAGCGCGGTCGAAACACGCAGCACGATGCTGGCGGAGCGCAAGGCGGGTATGGTGAACCTCGTCGACGCGGCGCAGGGCATCGTGAGCGGTTACTACGCGCAGTCGCAGAGCGGCAAGTTGAGCGAGGCCGACGCGCAGCGCGAAGCGCTCGCCCGTCTCGCGACGATGCGCTACGGCGACTCCGGCTATCTGTTCGTGATGGACTCGAAGCCGGTCGTGCTGATGCACCCGACGCTGCCGCAAATGACCGGAAAGCCGGTCGGCGATTTCAAGGACCCGGACGGCAAGCTGCTGTACGTGGCGATCGTCGACGCGGCCAAGGCGAGCGGGCGCGGCTTCGCGCAGTATCGCGGACGTCTGCCGCACAGTGAAACGGCGGTGCCCAAAATCAGCTACGTGGTGCGTTTCGCGCCGTGGGACTGGAACATCACGAGCGGCGTCTTCATCAAGGACATCGACACGGTGTACTACGAAACGCTGCTCGGCCACCTCGTGGTCGTGCTGGTGATCGGCGCGGTCATTTCGCTGGCGATGGTGCTGATCATCCGCAACGTGCGCGCGAGTCTCGGCGGCGAGCCGGACCAGGCGGCGCGGCTCGCGGCGAGTATCGCGCAGGGCGATCTCACGCACATCGTCGAGGTCCGCCAGCAGGACACCACGAGCATGCTGGCCGCGATGCGCGACATGCAGAACCGTTTGCAGCGGACGATCGGCGAGATCCGGCGCTCAGCGGAATCGATTGCGTCGGCGACCCAGCAGATTGCCGCCGGCAACGGCGATCTGTCGCAGCGTACCGAACAGCAGGCGGCGTCATTGCAGGAGACCGCGGCGAGCATGGAGCAGCTCACCGCGACGGTGAAGCAGAACGCCGACAATGCCCGTCAGGCGAGCGGCCTTGCGCACAACGCGTCCGAAATCGCGACGCGTGGCAACGACGTGGTGAGCCGCGTGATCGGCACGATGGGTGAGATCAACGACAGCTCGCGGCAAATCGCGGACATCATCGGCGTGATCGAGGGGATCGCGTTTCAGACCAACATCCTGGCGTTGAACGCGGCGGTGGAAGCCGCGCGCGCTGGCGAGCAGGGGCGCGGCTTCGCGGTCGTCGCCGGCGAGGTGCGCAGCCTCGCGCAGCGTTCGGCCACGGCGGCCAAGGAGATCAAGCTGTTGATCGGCGCGTCGGTCGAGCGCGTGAACAATGGGTCGACGCTGGTCCAGCAGGCCGGCGCGACGATGGGCGAGATTCTCCAGGCGGTGCAGCGCGTGACCGACATCATGGGCGAGATCGCGGCGGCATCGGAGGAGCAGAGCAGCGGCATCTCGCAGGTCGGCCGCGCGGTCACGCAGATGGACGAAGTCACGCAACAGAACGCCGCGCTGGTCGAGCAGGCGGCGGCTGCGGCGGCCTCGCTGCAGGATCAGGCGGCGCGTTTGCGCGACACGGTGAGCGCTTTTCGGGTGAGCGGCGCTGCGAACGGGGCAGCGGTTGAACGCGCGGTGGCTGGGGCTGGGGCTCGGGCGGCGCGTGGCGCGGCGTTGGCGGCGCTTCCGGCGGCAACGCGCGATGGCAGCGCGGCGGCTCAGAACAAAGAAGGGGCCACGCGCGCCGAGCCGAAGCTGCCTGCGCCTGTGTCGGCCGCGGCCTCGACGCGGGCCGCCCCGGCTGCTTCGGCGGCGACCGCCCGGCCCGCGTCAGCGCGCCCGTCCACCGACACGACCAGACACACTTCCACAACCACCGCCGCCGCGGACAGCGACTGGACCACCTTCTAATCACCACGCCGACCGCGTGCCCGTCTTCCGCGCACGCGGTCCCGCGTCGTTCATACGCATACCAATATGCGATCCCGATATTTCCCATCCTGCCGCGCATATGAGACCATTTAGGGCTCAGTTGGCGGCGCGCGCGCATCGGCGCGTGCCGCCGCCGGCTTCCACCCGAATTCGATACCGAGCAGAGCATCGGTAAGAAACAGTCGATTAGAAACAGCGAGAATCACATGCAGCGCAGAAACCTCCTCAAAGCCCTCTCCGCAGTCGTCGCCGGCGCGGCGATCTTCACCAGCTTCGGCGCCCATGCCGACGACAAGGTGATCAAGGTCGGCACCATCGGCGGCCCGGATGCGCAAATCTGGGAAGTCGTCACCAAAGTGGCGAAGCGTGAAGGCTTGAACGTCAAGGTCGTCGAGTTCAACGACTATGTGCAACCGAACGCCGCGCTCGACGCCGGCGACCTCGACGCAAACAGCTTCCAGCACCAGCCGTATCTCGACAGCCAGATCAAGCAGCGCGGCTACAAGCTCGCCAACGCCGGCCTCACGTACATCTCGCCGCTCGGCGTCTATTCGAAAAAGCTGAAGTCGCTGAAGGACCTGCCGCAAGGCGCGAAGGTCGCGGTGCCGAACGATCCGTCGAACGAAAACCGCGCACTGCTGTTGCTGCAGGCGCAAGGACTGATCAAGCTGAAGGCCGGCGCGGGCACGGGCGGCAATAACGCCACGCCGCTCGATATCGCCGAGAATCCGAAGAAGATCAAGTTCGTCGAACTCGACGCCGCGCAACTGCCGCGCTCGCTGTCCGACGTCGACGCCGCCGTGATCAACACGAACTTCGCGTTGGCCGCCGGCCTGCAGCCGACCAAGGACGCCATTGCGCTGGAAGACATCCACAGCCCGTACGCAAACCTGATCGCGGTGCGTGCGCAGGACAAGGACAAGCCGTGGGTGAAGAAGCTGGTCGCCGCGTATCAGTCCGAAGACGTGCGCCAGTTCATCAAGACCCAGTTCAAGGGTTCGATGGTTCCGTCGTTCTAACCGACGCGCGCCGGGCAGGCGCAGGCGGCGACGCCCGCAGCGCCTGCCGCTACAGTCCCAGTTCCCATCTTTCGATGTTCAGATCCTTGCCGAAACGGCGCTCAGCCGTCGTGCCGGCAAGCTTGAAACCGGCGCGCTCGCAGAGCCGCCGCGGTTCCCCGAGCGAGCTGGCCGTCGTCAGCGTGAGCCTCGTATAACCCGCCCGCCGCGCAAACCGCACGCCTTCGCTGAGCAACTGAGTGCCGATGCCCAGGCGCTGCACGTCTGGCTCGACCCATAGCAGGCGCACGCTGGCCATCGTCGTCGATACGCCGACGATGCACACCGAGCCGACCACCATGCCATCCTGTTCGGCGACCCAGCACATCTCGCGCAGCGGATCGTCGCGCTGCGTGTAGTCGGCGACGACCCGCGCCAGCAATCCCTCGAACGTTCGATCCCAGCCGTATTGCGCGGCAAACCACTGCGCCTGCCGATGCACGAGCCAGCTACACTCGCCCGCGCGCGGCGGCCGCAGCGTCACGAGGTCGTGGTTGGGTTGGTCGCGCAGTAGCCGCTCGATGAGTTTCATCGCGGTAATCAGCTGTTCCTGCGACAGCACGGTGAGGCGGCCGAGCAGCGCCGACACTTCGTCGATGGCGGCGGCATCGAGTGGCTCGTAGGCCGCGTGGCCCTGACCGGTGAGGGCGATCAGCGACTGGCGCGCGTCCGATTCGGATGGGCGGCGCGTGATCAGATCGCGTCGTTCGAAACTGGTTAGCAGGCGGCTGAGATAGCCGCTGTCGAGCCCGAGCGAGCGTCCCAGCACGGAGGCCGTCTGCGCATCGCCGCGTGCGAGCTCGCGCAGCACGCGCACCTCTGTCAGCGAGAACGCGCTCTTCGCCAGATGCTCATGCAACGCGCCGATGTGCTGGGTATAGAAGCGGTTGAAATGGCGGACGACCTGAGCGCGCCGCCGCGCCTCGGAATCAGTCAAGTGCTGCTCCCCGGGGAATTTTCTAGGATTGATATCCCGCACTATATTTGAACGCCTGGCGTGCGCAAAGCCGCGCCAGACGAGGACGCGCTGAACTGGTATTGAAGAGGTATCAATCAGGCTCTCTCATCGGTTTGGTCGGGAGACAGGCGGGAGCCGTCCTGGCCTCGTCCGGGGCACGCATACGGGTAAATCCTTAGCGCAAAAATGCCGCAGCCGACGCCCTCTCACGCCCCGCTGAGCCTTATCCGGCAAGGCTTTGCGCGCATTCATACCAGCATGGAACCATTCGGTTGACTGGTATTATGTTGGTTATATAATGGGCTCTCATTTTTCGTAGGCCAAACTATTCGCGCTGGCCGCCGGAGCCCCATGGAAACTCGCTGGTCCGCACTGATGCCTGACGCCCGCAACGTCACGCCGCTCTATTTGCAGCTCGCGCGCAATCTGGCGACGGCGATCCATTGCGGCGTGTGGTCGGCCGGCGAGGCGCTGCCGTCCGAGCGCACGCTGTCGGACGCGATCGGCGTGTCGCGCATCACCGCACGCAAAGCGATCGAGTTGCTGGTCGAGCAAGGTTTGATCCGGCGCGCGCGCGGCGCGGGCAGCTTCATCACACCGCGCGTCGAAGATCCGCTGTCGCGGCTCACCGGTTTCACGAAGAAGATGCAGCAGCGCGGCTTCCGGCCGGATTCGGTGTGGCTCGAGCGCGATATCCGCGCCGCCAACCGCGACGAGCTGGTGCACCTCGGACTGTCGCCGGGCGCGGCGGTCGCGAGTCTGCGGCGGCTGCGGCGCGCGGACGGCATCGTGATGGCGGTCGAACATTCGGCGCTGCCGGCGTCGATCGTGCCCGATCCGCAGGCCATCGGGGTGTCGCTTTACAGCTATCTGGAGCAGCGCGGCGCGGCGGTCGTGCGCGCGTTGCAGCACTTCCGGGCGGTCAACGCATCGAGCGAGATCGCTTCGCTGATGGACATCGAACCGCGCACGGCGCTGCTGGTCATTACCCGTATCGGCTATAGCGCGGACCAGCGTGCGATCGAACTGACCGACACCTATTGCCGCGACGACTACTACGACTTCGTCGCTGAATTGCGCACCTGAGCCGCCGGGCGGCCCGCGCGGCCAGCCGCCGGACGCGGCGCCCGCAAGCGCGATTCAGTCACACCCGTATCACGCCTCACCAGGAAGACTCATGCTGACCGGAAACATACTGACCACCGATGGGTGGATTCACGGCACGCTCGAATACGAAAACGGCCGCATCACGGCGCTCACCGGCGAGCGCGTCGATCCGTCGACGAACGACGCGCCGTACATCCTGCCCGGCTTCATCGATCTGCACGTGCACGGCGGCGGCGGTTCCGACGTGATGGAAGCCGGTGACGCGATCGAAGTGATCGCCCGCACGCATGCGCGTTACGGCACGACGAGCCTGCTCGCCACCACGATGACCGCACCGCGCGACGAGCTGATGAACGTGGTCGCCGGCCTCGGCAACAACGCGAAGGTGCGCACGCCGGGCGGCGCGCGCGTGCTCGGCGTGCACCTGGAAGGGCCGTACATCAACCCCGGCAAGCTCGGTGCGCAACCTGACGCGGCGGTCTCGGCGGTGATGGACGAAGTGCTGAAGTATCTGTCGATCGCGCCGATCCGCGTGGTCACGCTGGCGCCGGAAATCGCCGGTCATATGGAGATCATCTCCGCGATGGCGGCGCGCGGCGTGCGCGTGCAGCTCGGCCATTCGCTCGGCACCTACGACGACGCGGTCGCCGCGCTCAAGCATGGCGCGTGCGGCTTCACGCACCTGTTCAACGCGATGTCGCCGCTGCATCACCGCAATCCTGGACTGGTGGGCGCGGCGCTCGCGCATGCCGAATTCGCCGAAATCATTCCCGACCTGCTGCACGTTCATCCGGGCGCGATCCGCGCCGCGTTGCGCGCGATTCCGCGCCTGTATGTGGTGACGGACAGCACGTCGGCCACCGGCATGCCCGACGGCGAATACCGCCTCGGCAGCCAGCACGTGACGAAGTGCCTGGGCGGCGTGCGTCTCGCCGACGGCACGCTCGCCGGCAGCACCCTGACGATGGATCAGGCGCTGCGCAACCTTGTGTCGATCGGTCTGCCGATCGCCGATGTATCAAACCGTTTGTCGCGCTATGCCGCCGACTATCTCGGTATCGAGGACCGCGGCCGTATCGCGCGCGGCGCCTGGGCCGATGTGGTCGTGTTCGATCGTGAACTGGCATTGACCGCGACTTACGTCGAAGGAGAAGCAATTGTCGAATATGCTTAAAGAGGCGCTGGCGTCCGCTGAAACGGTCGCCGCGCAACTCACGGACACCTCGCGCGTCGCCGCGCTCGCGGCGAAGCTGGCGGAGCAGCCGCGCCATGTCGCGCTGACAGTCGCGCGCGGCAGCTCGGATCATGCGGCGAGTTACTTCGCATCACTAACGATGAGCCGCCTCGGCGTGCCGGTCGCGTCGCTGCCGATGTCGGTCGCGACGCTGCAACAGGCGCCGCTGCAGGTGCGCGATCAGCTCGCGCTGGCGTTCTCGCAATCGGGTAAGAGCCCGGATCTGGTCGGCACGATGCAGGCTCTGCGCAACGCGGGCGCGTTGACCGTGGCCGCCGTGAACGCGCCGGGCTCGCCGCTCGCCGATGCGTGCGAATGGCAACTGCCGCTCGTCGCCGGTCCTGAACTGAGCGTCGCGGCCACCAAGAGCTACATCGCGATGCTGTCGATTTCCGCGCAACTGGTCGCGCATTGGCAGAACGACGCCAAACTGCTCGGCGCGCTCAACACGCTGCCCGAGGCGCTGCAACGCGCGGGCAAGCTCGACTGGTCGAACGCCGTCGACGAACTGCGCGGGGTCGAACGCATGATCGTGATCGGCCGCGGTCTGGGTCTGGCGATCGCGCAGGAAGCCGCGCTAAAGCTGAAGGAAACCTCCGGCATTCAGGCCGAAGCGTTTTCCAGCGCGGAAGTGCGTCACGGTCCAATGGAACTGATCGACCGCGACTACCCGCTGCTGGTGTTCGCGCCGCGCGGCCCCGAACAGGCGGGCCTGCTGCAACTCGCGCACGACATGCGCGCGCGCGGCGCGCGCGTGCTGCTCGCCGCGCCGGACGACGTGTCCGACGCCACGTTGCCGCTGGCATCCACCGCTCACGCGGCGCTCGATCCGATCGCCGCCATCCTGTCCTTTTACGTGATGGCCGCCGGCCTTGCGGCCGCGCGCGGGCGCAATCCCGATGCGCCGCGCCATCTCAACAAAGTCACCGAAACTCACTGACGAGAAATCAGATGCGACGTGTCGAGGAGTCCCGCTTGATGAGCCAATCTGAAGGCCATATTGTTTTGCTTGCGCCGCTGACCGGTCCGGTCGTGCCGCTCGCGAACGTGCCCGACCCGGTGTTTTCGGGCGGCATGTTCGGCGACGGCATCGGCGTCGATCCGCTCGAGGGCCGACTCGTCGCGCCGTGCGACGGTGTCGTTACCCATCTCGCGCGTACCGGCCATGCGGTCACGCTGACGAGCGCCGAAGGCGCGGAGATCTTGCTGCACATCGGTATCGACACGGTCGAGCTGAACGGCAAAGGCTTTGCGCCGATGGTCGAGCAGGGCGCGCACGTGCGTGCCGGCGACGTCCTGATCGAGTTCGATCAGGATCAGATCGCGTTGAATGCACCGAGCCTCGTGTCGGTGATCGCGATTGCCAATTCGGATGCGTTCGAGGTCGTCGAGCGCGCGCAAGGCGGTCTGCTGAAGGCGGGCGAGACGCCGCTGCTGGTGCTGCGTGCGCGCGACGGCGCGGCCGCCGACGCATCGCGCCAACTGAGCGCGACGAAGGTGATGGAAGAAGCGCGTCAGCAGGTCACGCTGATTCACGCGGGCGGTCTGCATGCTCGGCCTGCCGCGCGTGCGCGCGAAGCGGCGCGCGGCTTCGATGCGCGCGTCGAAGTGCGTTACGAAGGACGCAAGGCGGCGATCGAAAGCGTGGTCGGACTGCTCGGCCTCGGCGCGGGTGAAGGCGCGACCGTCGAGTTGCTCGGTGTCGGCCCGCAAGCGCAGGCCGCGGTCGATGCGATCGCTCGCGAACTGACGCGCGAAACGCACGGCGAAGTCGAAGAGAAGCCGGCGCGTCAAAGCTCGCCGGCGCCGCAAGCGGTGGCGCGCCCGGCGGGCGAAGCGCTCGCGCCGAACACGCTCGCGGGTGTTAGCGCGGCGCCGGGCATCGCGGTGGGCAAGCTGGTGCGCTGGGACGACGCGGACATCGATCCGCCGGAGCAGGCGAGCGGCACGTCCGCCGCCGAAAGTCGTCTGCTCGACAAGGCGATCGCCACTGTCGATGCCGATCTCGACACGACCGTGCGCGATGCGTCGCAACGCGGCGCGGTCGGCGAAGCGGGGATTTTCGCGGTGCATCGCGTGCTGCTCGAAGATCCGACGCTGCTCGACGCCGCGCGCGATCTGATCAGTCTCGGCAAGAGCGCCGGCTTTGCGTGGCGCGAGGCGATCCGCGCACAGATCGGCATCCTAAGCAAAGTGGAAGACGCGCTGCTCGCGGAACGTGCCGCCGATCTGCGCGACATCGACAAGCGCGTGCTGCGCGCGCTCGGCTATACGAACGCGGCGGCGCGTACGCTGCCCGAAGAAGCCGTGCTCGCGGCTGAAGAGTTCACGCCGTCCGATCTATCGTCGCTGGATCGCTCGCGCGTCACCGCGCTGGTGATGGCACGCGGCGGTGCGACCTCGCATGCGGCGATTCTCGCGCGCCAGGCGGGCATTCCCGCGCTGGTCGCGGTCGGCGATGCGTTGCACGCGATTCCGCCGGGCACGCAGGTGGTGGTCAACGCGAACACCGGCCGCCTCGAATTCGCACCGACCGAACTCGACGTCGAACGCGCGCGTCTGGAACGCAGCCGTCTCGCCGACGTGCGCGAAGCCAATCGCCGCACGTCGCAGCAAGCGGCAGTGACGGCCGATGGCCGCGCAATCGAAGTGGCCGCGAACATCGCCACGCTCGACGACGCGAAAGCCGCCGTCGACAATGGCGCCGATGCTGTTGGCCTGTTGCGCACCGAACTGCTGTTCATTCATCGCGCGGCGGCGCCCACCACCGACGAACATCGTCAGAGCTACCAGGCAATTGTCGATGCATTGAGCGGACGCACCGCGATCATCCGCACGCTGGATGTCGGCGCGGACAAGGAAGTCGACTATCTGACGCTGCCGCCCGAACCGAATCCGGCGCTCGGCCTGCGCGGCATTCGCCTCGCGCAAGTGCGCCCGGATCTGCTCGACGATCAGTTGCGTGGCCTGCTCGCGGTGCAGCCGCTCGGCGCGGTGCGCATCCTGCTGCCGATGGTCACCGATGTCGGCGAGCTGGTCCGCATCCGCAAACGCATTGACGAACTGGCTAGCGAAGCGGGTCGCACGGAACCGATCGAAGTCGGCGTGATGATCGAAGTGCCGTCGGCGGCGCTGCTTGCCGATCAACTCGCGCAACACGCGGATTTCCTGTCGATCGGCACCAACGATCTGACGCAATACACGCTCGCGATGGACCGCTGCCAGGCCGATCTCGCCGCGCAAGCCGACGGCCTGCACCCGGCGGTACTGCGGCTGATCGCGGCGGCCGTGCAAGGCGCTGACAAGCATGGCAAATGGGTCGGCGTGTGCGGCGCGCTGGCCGGCGATCCGCTCGCGATGCCGCTGCTCGTCGGCCTCGGCGTGACCGAGTTGTCGGTGGACCCGGTGTCGGTGCCGGGCATCAAGGCGCGTGTGCGCAACCTCGATTATCAGCTGTGCCGTCAGCGCGCCCAGGATGCTCTGGCGCTCGAATCGGCGCAGGCGGTGAGAGCAGCAAGCCGCGAAACCTGGCCTTTGGACTGAACCCCACGCGGTCCGCAACCAGCTTCGCATCGTGACTACGTATAGCAATAAAACCTGACGACGACACTCGACCACGAGTTAAGGATTGGAGATATCAATGGATGGAAATCCGTTTCTGAAGATTCAGCGCCTGGGACGCGCGCTGATGCTGCCGATCGCGGTGCTGCCGGTTGCCGGCCTGCTGCTGCGCCTGGGCCAGCCCGATGTGTTCAACATCAAGATGATCGCCGACGCCGGCGGTGCGATCTTCGACAATCTGCCGCTGCTGTTCGCGATCGGCGTGGCGGTCGGCTTCGCGAAGGACAACAACGGCGTGGCGGGTCTTGCGGGGGCGATCGGCTATCTGGTGCAGATCGCGGTGATGAAGGACATCAACGACAAGCTCAACATGGGCGTGTTGTCCGGTATCGTCGCCGGTATCGTCGCGGGCCTCCTGTACAACAGATACAAGGACATCAAGCTGCCCGATTACCTCGCGTTCTTCGGAGGGAAACGCTTCGTGCCGATTGCCACCGGGGTGGTCTGTCTTGGACTCGGCATAGCATTCGGCTACGTGTGGCAGCCGGTGCAGGCCGTGATCGACACGGCTGGCCACTGGCTGACCACGGCGGGCGCGCTCGGCGCATTCGTGTTCGGCGTGCTGAATCGTCTGCTGCTGGTCACGGGCTTGCATCACATCCTCAATTCGCTGACGTGGTTCGTGTTCGGCACCTTCACGCCGCCGGGCGGTGTCGCTGTGACGGGCGACCTGCATCGCTTTTTCGCGGGCGACCCGACCGCGGGCACGTTCATGACGGGCTTCTTCCCGGTGATGATGTTCGGCCTGCCGGCGGCGTGTCTCGCGATGTTCCATGAAGCACCGAAGGAGCGCCGCGCGGTGGTCGGCGGCCTGCTGTTCTCTATGGCGCTGACCTCGTTCCTGACGGGCGTCACCGAGCCGATCGAATTCAGCTTCATGTTCCTCGCGCCGGTGCTGTACGTGATCCATGCGCTGTTGACCGGGCTGTCGCTCGCGATCTGCTCGGCGCTCGGTATTCACCTCGGCTTCACGTTCTCGGCGGGGTTCATCGACTACGTGCTGAACTTCGGCCTGTCGACGAAGGGCTGGTGGGCGATTCCGATCGGCCTCGTGTATTCGGTTGCGTACTACGGGCTGTTCCGCTTCTTCATCCGTAAATTCAACATGGCGACGCCGGGCCGCGAACCCGCTGCCGCCGACGAACAGGTCGATTCGTTCAGCGCAGGCGGTTTCGTTTCGCCGGCAGCGGGTGCGGCCGTGCCGCGCGCGCAGCGCTATATCGCGGCGCTGGGCGGCGCGGCGAATCTGTCGGTGGTGGATGCGTGCACGACGCGCCTGCGGTTGTCGGTGGTCGATGCGAACAAGGTCTCCGAGAGCGAGCTGAAGACGATCGGCGCGCGTGGCGTGCTCAAGCGCGGCTCGAACAACGTGCAGGTGATCATCGGGCCGGAAGCGGACATCATCGCCGATGAAATGCGCACGGTGATCGCGCAGGGCGGCGGCGAGGCGGTGAAGCCGGCTGCTGCTGTAGCCGCTGCCGCGCCTGCGGCAAGCGCACCGGTAGCGGCGGCGACGAACGCGCAAGGCGGCCCGCTCGACCCGGATCCGCTGCGCTGGCTCGCGGTGTTCGGCGGCGCGGGCAACGTGGTCTCGCTGGATGCGGTGGCGTCGACGCGTCTGCGTGTCGTCGTGCGCGATGCGTCGGCGGTCGATCGTCAGCGTCTGGCGACGCTCGATACCGCGTGGGTCTCCGGCGACACGTTCCATATCGTCGTCGGCGAAGCGGCGCAGCGTTACGCCGCGCGGCTGGCGACGCGCATGTCGGAGAGCGGCGGCGCAACGCCGTTGCCCGCCTGACGCATGCGAGCCTGCTGAGCGGGCGGCCTGCGCAGGCTGACGTTCGGCAAACGCGATAACGCGGCAATAAAAGAGCGGCACCTTGATTCAAGGTGCCGCTTTTGCGTTTACCGACTCGCGCTCAGCGGGCGCCGCTTAGTGCGCTTTGGTCTTTGCCACGTCTGGCGACGCGGAAACCTGAAGCGGCGGCGCCAACGCCAACGCCGTCGCCCGCACGCCGCATGCAAGTCTGCTGCACTGGCGGCCTGCGCAGGCTGACGTTCGGCAAACGCGATGACACGGCAATAAAAAAGCGGCACCTTGAATTCAAGGTGCCGCTTTTGCGCTTACCGGCTCGCGGCCGGTGGGTGCCGCATTAGTGCGCTTTGGTCTTTGCCGCCACTTCCGACGGCCTGCGCGATTCGAGCCACATCACGTTAATGATGCCGAACGCCAACGCGACGCCGATACCGAGCAGCCAACTGAAATACCACATCACAAACTCCTGTTAAGCGTAGTGCCGATCAATACATCGTATGGTGATTTTCCTTCAGAGCCGCGGCGGTCACCTTGCCGCGCAGCACGCGATACACCCAGCTCGTGTACAGCAGGACGATCGGCAGGAAGACGATCACGGCGAACAGCATGATCTCCAGCGTCATGCGGCTCGAGGTCGAATCCCACATGGTCAGGCTGCTGCGGCCGTCGAGCGACGAGGGCATGATGAACGGGAACATCGAGAAGCCCGCCGTCAGAATCACGCCGATGATCATCAGCCCGGTCGACAGGAACGCGCTCTTCTCGAAGCGCGAGCGCGCGAGCAGCACAGCCAGCACGCCGCCGACGAGACCCAACACGGGCGCGGCCACCGTCCACGGATACAGCGAATAGTTGGTGAGCCATAGGCCCGGTGCGCCGATCACGGTCTTCATCAACGGATTGGCAACCGCGTCGAGCGGCGGAGCGTCGACGATCTGGTAGCCGCCGATCATCGTGGCGACCAGCGCGCCGCCGATAAGGAACAGCACCACGCCGACGAGCGACGCAATCCGCAGCGCCAGCGCCGCGCGCTTTGCGACCACGCCGTCCGTCTTCATCTTGACGAAGGCGGCGCCGTGCGCAGCCAGCATCGCTACGCTGACGAGGCCGCACAGCAGCGCGAACGGATTGAGCAGGCCGAAGAAGCCGCCGTGATACGTGACGCGCAGGTCGGTGTCGAACGAGAACGGCACGCCTTGCAGCAGGTTGCCGAACGCGACGCCGAACACCAGCGTCGGCACGAAACCGCCGACGAACAGCGCCCAGTCCCATGCGCTGCGCCAGCGCGGGTCTTCACGCTTGCTGCGGTAGTCGAAGCCGACCGGCCGGAAGAACAGCGCGAACAACACCAGCAGCATCGCGAAGTAGAAGCCGGAGAACGACGCCGCGTAGGCGAGCGGCCATGCGGCGAACATCGCGCCGCCCGCGGTGACGAACCAGACCTGATTGCCTTCCCACGTCGCGCCGACCGTGTTCACGACGATGCGCCGCTCGGCGTCGGTCTTGCCGATGAACGGCAGCAGAATCGCCGCGCCCATGTCGAAGCCGTCGGTGAGCGCGAAGCCGATCAGCAGTACGCCGATCAACACCCACCAGATCAGTTTGAGGGTTGCGTAATCCATGATGATCTTTCCCTGGGAACAGTGTGGCGGCGAATCATGCGGCCGGGTTGGTCGACAGCGGCTGTTCCAGCGGCTGCTTCTCTTCGTGGTGGTAACGGCCCGTATGCAGCGACGAAGGGCCGAGCCGCGCGTACTTGAACATCAGCATGATTTCGATGATGAACAGCACCGTGTAGAACAGCACGAAGCCGGCGATACTCAGATACAGATCGCGTGGCGTCAGATTCGACGCGGCGAGGTTGGTCGGCAGAATGCCGGCGATGCTCCACGGTTGACGACCCACTTCAGCGACGATCCAGCCGAATTCGGCCGCGAGCCATGGCAACGGAATCGCCCACACGGCCCAACGCAGGAACCAGCGACGCTTTTCCAGCAGCAGCGAACGTTGCGCGCAGAACCAGAACGCCAGCACGAAGGTCGCGAGGAACAGGATGCCGAGGCCGACCATCAGACGGAACGAGAAGAACAACGGCGCGACCGGGGGAATCGTCTTCTTCGCGGCTTGCTCGATCTGGTCCGGCGTGGCGTCGGTGACGTTCGCGGTGAACTGCTTGAGCATCAGGCCGTAGCCGAGGTCGGCTTTGTGCGCTTCGAACTCGGCGTGGGCTTCGTCCGTTGCGTCGCCTTGCTTCAGCTTTTGCAGCGCGGCGTACGCCAGCATGCCGTTCTTGATGCGCACCTCGTTCCGCGCGATCAGGTCACGCAGACCGACCACCGGTTCGTCGAGCGAGCGCGTGGCGATGATGCCGAGCGCGTACGGAACCCGGATCGCGTAGTCCGTGCGCTGTTCTTCCTGGTTCGGAATGCCGAAGATCGTGAACGGTGCGGGTGCCGGTGCGGTTTCCCATTCGGATTCGATCGCGGCCAGCTTCACCTGCTGAACTTCACCCGTGCGATAGCCGGATTCGTCGCCGAGCACGATCACGCACAGCGTCGACGCGAGGCCGAAACCCGCCGCGATCGCGAACGAGCGCAACGCGAATTCGGTGTCGCGGCGCTTGAGCAGATACCACGACGACACGCCGAGCACGAACATCGCCGCCGTCACGTAACCGGCCGACACGGTGTGCACGAACTTCACCTGGGCGACAGGATTGAACAGCACGGAGAAGATGCTGTCGAGTTCCATGCGCATGGTCTGGTAGTTGAAGACCGCGCCGACCGGATTGTTCATCCAGCCGTTGGCCACCAGAATCCACAGCGCCGACAGGTTCGAGCCGAGCGCGACGAGGAACGTGACGATCAGATGCTGCACCTTCGACAGCCGGTTCCAGCCGAAGAAGAACAGGCCGACGAAGGTCGATTCCAGGAAGAAGGCCATTAGCCCTTCGACGGCGAGCGGCACGCCGAAAATATCGCCGACGTAATGCGAGTAGTACGCCCAGTTCGTGCCGAACTGGAATTCCAGCGTGAGACCTGTGGTGACCCCCATTGCAAAATTGATACCGAACAGCTTGCCCCAGAACTGGGTCATGTCCTTGTAAATCTGTTTGCCGGTCATCACATAGACCGACTCCATGATGACGAGCAACCATGCGAGGCCGAGCGTAAGCGGCACGAACAGAAAGTGATAGAGCGCCGTGATGGCGAACTGGAGGCGCGACAGTTCTACGACTTCGCTAACGGGCATGTTGATCACCTTGAGACGAATGCGAGGCAGACGCGGACAGCAGCGCCTGCGCAACTTGTTCAGGCGGCAGCGACATATGCTCCGCCTGCGGATGATTGAAGAATGTGTATTTAAGTACCATCAGCAGTGCGAATTTGATGGCGAGGACGATGGCGATATCCCGCGCCAGCGTTGGACCGCGGACCCACCTGGTAAGCCGCATGCGCCAGCGTGACCGGAGGGTGGTATTGCGATTGAGGGCTATGGTCATGGTCGGTCGAAAGCGACTTCACACCGGTGAGTCCGGCTGGATCCAGGTCGCTCGAGGCGGCCTGGCGAGTGCATCCCGATTTTAGGAGCGGAACCTCGCGCGATTCGATTCGGCAGTGCGGCATTGAGTCGCTAAACTCGCCGCGTTTATCCAGTATTGCTATCTGCCTTGTGATACGTCAAGAAAGCTGTGGCTAGAGGCCATCTCTTTAATCGGACGTGGGCGTGCGCGAACGCGCCGCCGCGCGGACAAAAAAAGCCCCGCCGTCTTGCGAGGGCGGGGCTTGGGGCCGGGTGGTGCGAGCCGAGTGAACCGGCTCGTGCCGATGGCTTTCAGACCTTACGCATATTCGGTCAGCGCGCCGCGCATTTTCTTCATGGCGCTTGCTTCGATCTGCCGGATACGCTCGGCGGACACACCGAATTCGTCAGCCAGCTCGTGCAGCGTCGAGCCGCCCGAACCGTCGTCTTCCACCTTCAGCCAGCGTGCTTCGATGATGCGGCGGCTGCGGGCGTCCAGCGCGTCCAGCGCACTGGCGATACCGTCGCTTTGCAGCCGGTCGCGCTGACGCGAAGCCAGCACGGCCGTCGGTTCGCTATGCGAATCGGCCAGATAGGCGATCGGCGCGTACGACTCTTCGCCGTCCTCGACCTGGCCTTCCAGCGCGATGTCGCCGCCGGACAAACGCGTTTCCATTTCGGCGACTTCCTCGCGCTTCACATTCAGTTCCTTCGCGAGACCTTCGATCTCGTCCGGCGTGAACGCGCCCAGGCCTTGCTTGTGGCTGCGCAGGTTGAAGAACAGCTTGCGCTGCGCCTTGGTGGTGGCGACCTTCACCATCCGCCAGTTGCGCAGAATGTATTCGTGGATCTCGGCCTTGATCCAGTGCATTGCGTACGACACGAGGCGCACGTTCTGCTCCGGATCGAAGCGCTTCACGGCCTTCATCAGGCCGATATTGCCTTCCTGGATCAGGTCGGCATGCGGCAATCCGTAACCCAGATAGTTACGCGCGATCGACACGACCAGTCGCAGGTGCGACAGCACGAGACGGCGCGCGGACTCCAGGTTGTCCTGCTCGCGAAATTCGGTGGCGAACTGGCGTTCTTCCGCCGGCGTCAGCATCGGAATCCGATTAACGGCCTGGATGTAGGCGTCGATATTGCCCAGTTGACCGGGCAGCAACGAGGAATGCGAGAGCGCCAGTGCACCTGCCGAAGCGGCCTTAGCCGACGACGGGCTCAAAGTACTCGGAAGGGTCATTGCATGGCTCACGTAGGAAACTCCTTTGGAATCAGACAAAAGCGTACTCAGTTAAACGACTCCAGCGGTGGATGTTAGCACTCTGATTTACCGAGTGCTAATACTTAGAGGCAGTAGGGGCATCGAAGTTCCATAATTTGCTATTGAAATCGAGGTTTCAATAGCCATAGAGTACACGAACCGCCGCCCTCGCGCAGGACGTAGAATTCACCCATTCATGGCCATTCGCTCTCATAAATACCCAGTATCTGCCAAATGTGAAGTGACTAATTGCGATAATGAAGTCTTCTTCATATGATCCACCAATCGGGCGTCGTCTTTAGAATAAGCAAAACAGTTATGCATCGTTAACGTTCGACGGGCTCAGGTGTTAGATGAGCAACAAAAAGAATGTTCTGCGTGATCTGGCTCTAAAAGCGTACTGCTGGCACTGTTCTCGGCGTGCCTGCGTTGGCCTCGGCGGACCAGTTCGGCCTGCAGGTAGCCGGCGGCGTCGGCGATCACCACGTCAAAAAATTCGATCTTGCCGTCGCGTGGAATCCGGGGCTGACGTGGTGGCAGATCGGCGACTGGCACTTCTCGCTGATCGGCGAGGCACACGCGGCCTGGTGGCACACCAACGAAGGGAATGTGCACAACGACATCGGCGAAATCGGCGTGACGCCGGTGATCCGCTACATCAAGATATCGGGAGTGGTGCGTCCCTTCATCGAGGTGGGCGCGGGCATCCGGCTGCTGTCGAGCCCCCGGATTTCTTCGGACTTCACGCTCGGCACCGCGTTCCAGTTCGCCGACATGGCGGGCGTTGGCGTGCAGTTCGGCAACCGCAAGCGGTACCTCGCGGGCTACCGCTTCCAGCATATTTCCAACGGCGGTATCAATGAGCCGAATCCTGGTATAAATTTCAGCCAGCTATATTTGCAATATAACTTCTGACGACCGAGGCCGCGTTCGGCTTACCGGTGCGAGGGCTGAGCAATGGCGGCAAAGACGATCGAAGCGATTCGCGGGCTTGAGCGAGAGCGCTTCCGTGCGATGGTCGACGGCGATGGACATTCGCTCGACACGCTGCTCGCGGACAACGTGAGCTATGTCCACACCAACGGCAAGCGCGAAACGAAGCGGCAGTTCATCGACGGGATCACCGGAGGACGCCGCCGCTATCGGCAGATCGAAGTGCAGTCGCAGGAGGTGTTGCCGGCTGGGCGGGAGACGTATGTCGTCACCGGCCGCGCGTTGATCGAAATGGAAGCGAATAACGGCGCGTTGCTGTTTCCGATTGCTTACACCGCGATTCACACACAGGAAGACGGGCAGTGGCGCCTGATTGCGTGGCAGGCGACACGTTGCGCGCTGGAGTGAGCCTCGTGGGCTCACGTCGTTTGTCTGGCCGGTTGCGTCTCGTGAACGCGCCGGTAGGTTGAGAGCGCGGGGTACACGCTCTTCTCACTCGAATTTCTCGTTTGAATCTCAGGCGGCGACCTGCTGCCGCTCCGTTTCTTCGTCGGCGGGACGATCCGCCGAGCAACCTTCCTGATCCGCCGCCATATGTTCGCAGCGCGCCGCCTCTGCGGCCCGCATCACCGCGTCGCCCGCATACGGATGCCGCGCATGCACCGGAAGCTGATTGCAACGCTCGACCACGCGCCGCACTGCCGCGATATCGGAGAAATCCAGCCCGCTGTCGATACCCTGCGCGTCGAGATTCATCGCGAGCGCGACGAGATCGAGATTGCCCGTGCGCTCGCCATTGCCGAACAGGCATCCTTCTACGCGGTCCGCGCCTGCGAGCAGCGCCAGTTCCGCCGCAGCCACCGCAGTGCCGCGGTCGTTATGCGGATGCACCGACAGCACGATGCTGTCGCGATAAGCAAGATGGCGGTCCATCCATTCGATCTGATCGGCGAATACGTTCGGCGTCGCCGCCTCGACGCTCGCCGGCAGGTTGAGAATCATCTTGTGATCGCGCGTGGGCCGCCATGTTTGCGCGACGGCGTCGCAGACTTCGCGCGCGAACGGCAGCTCGGCCGTATTGAAGGTTTCGGGCGAATACTGAAAGGTCCAGTGCGTGCCGGGCCGCGCCTCGACGTGTTCCTTGATGATGCGCGTGCCGTCCACGGCCAGCGCCTTGATCTGCGCCTTCGACTGGTTGTAGACGATGCGCCGGAACGACGGGCAGATCGCGTTGTACAGGTGCACGATCGCGCGCGGGGCGCCTTCGAGCGCTTCGAACGTGCGCGCGATCAACTCGGCGCGCGACGGCATGAAGACCTCGATGGTCACGTCGTCGGGAATGCGCTTTTCGTCGATCAGCTTGCGCACGAAATCGAAGTCGGTTTGCGACGCCGACGGAAAGCCGACCTCGATCTCCTTGAAGCCGATTGCGACCAGCATCTCGAAGAATTCGAGCTTTTGCGCGGCGTTCATCGGCTCGATCAGCGCCTGGTTGCCGTCGCGCAGATCGGTGCTCATCCAGACGGGTGCGCGGTCGATCGTGCGGCTGGGCCATTTGCGGCCAGTGACGCGCACGGTTGGGAAGGGACGATATTTCTCAGCGGGATTGCGCAACATGATGTGCCTTGTTCGTTGTGTCGAATGCGAAAGGGTGTGGCATTGAGCGGTTGGCGGACTGCCACGGATGCACGGCCCGCCAGCCGGTGGCTAGCGGCAACAACGAACGGGCGCGAACGAACAGCGTCGTGCTGACGACGAAAACGAACGTGGATGATGCCCATGCGATGTGCATTTGACCCTCGCGCTTCGTCCGCACGGTAAACGGACGAATGCAAACGACTACTGGTTGTGAAGAACGGCGAGTGGGGGTGAAACAGGAACCGCGAAACTGCTTGGAGGACCGCTCGACGGCAACACGGTTGCCAGCGCGCGGCGCTACGCCTGACTTACGCTAGACGTAGCGATAGCGGCCGCGCCAGGCGGCCAGAGGTAATTCGGAGGGTGTTCGGAAGGGAACGCATGGGGCTAAATGTATGACGGTATGAAGCGGCCTGTCAACCTATGCTCGCCGCTTCCTTGCGCTGACTCATGCCGTGGACGTGCGCGATGAAGGCTCATGCGTTGCACGTGGGCTTCACATTCAACCGCATTTTTCACGCGTCAAACCGGTATCTTCGCGACGTCCACGATCAGCTCGACCTGCCGTTCGATCGCGCTCGGCACCGGCGCTTCGCCGCGCAGCACGGCGCCGATCCACGCGGCCGTGGTGAGCGCGTCGCGCGCTTCGGGCAGATCGACTTCCGGCGCATCGGGCGACGAGCGCTCGTGCGGCACTCGCGTCTCGCACACGCCGTCGTGCAGCCAGTCGACCTGAACCTGACGCCGCGTGTCCGCCACCGCTTCGCCTTCGGTGCCGCGCGCCAGCAGCGCGCCACCGGCGGCCGCGTCCGGGTGCGTGTTGAACAACTGCGTGAGACTGTCGCGATACGGCGGATGCGTGTAGTTCACGAGGCGCAGGCCCGCCGGCGCGAACGGCTGCAGAATCTTCACGAGCGTGTGCGTCGAATTGCGCACGCCCATGCGCCGCCGCAACGCGAGCAGGCGCGCGAGCTTCGGCGCGAGCACGTCGATCGATGCGAACGCGAGACGGTGTTCGGCCAGACCGTCTTCGATATCGGCGTGCGAGCGCACGTGCGCAATCTGCAGATGCGTGAAGATCTCGGCGCTCGTCACGCGGCCCGGATCTTCGGTGACGCCGTGCACCAGCACCGGCACGCCTTCGCGCGCCAGCAGCAGGGCAAGCAGCGGCACCAGGTTCGGCTGTTTGCGCGCGCCGTTGTACGAGGGAATCGACACCGGCCGGAACGCGCCATGCGGCAACCGGATCGGCTCGAACGACGCGTGCGCGCCGGCCAGCATCGCGGCGAGTTCGTCGGCGGTCTCGCCCTTCACGCGATACGCAAGCAGCACCGCACCGAGTTCGAGCTCGGCCACGCGGCCGTCGAGCATCGCGGTGTAGAGCGCGCGCGTATCGTCGGCGGTCAGCGCGCGTGCGCCGTTCGGCCCGCGGCCAATCTCCTTGATGAATCGGGCGCAGGGGAACGGGGTGTCGGTGGCGGTGTCGGCGGAATGGGTCATCGGGCGCAAGGGGACTTGGTTGCGCGCCGCGCTCAGGCGGCGCACCACGGTATTCAAGGGACGCTGTTGGATCGCTGTTCGGTGTGAGTATCGCATCTATGGCGATCCGGCGAGACGCGTCGCGCGCTGGCCCGTCCAAGGGAGTGCCTGCCCGTCTGCCGCGCACCGCGCTTTGCTGCGCGTTAAACTCGATGTTTTCTCGCCGCGTCGTCGGCACAAATCAAGAAACGGAGAACGGGATGAGTTACGTATTTGCACCCGCACCGCAGGTGGCGGTGCCGGTTGTGGGGTCCAGTGAGCAGTTCGCGGTGCGGCGCATCTACTGCGTGGGGCGCAATTACGAGGCGCACGCGCGCGAGATGGGCCACGATCCCGACCGCGAGCCGCCGTTCTTCTTCACCAAGCCGGCGGATGCCGTGCTGTACGTCGCGCCCGGCGCGACCGGCGAATTCCCGTATCCGTCGCAGTCCAAAAACGTCCACTTCGAAATGGAAATGGTCGCGGCGATCGGCAAGGGCGGCAAGAACATTCCGGCCGACAGCGCGCTCGACCACGTCTACGGTTATGCGCTCGGTCTCGACATGACGCGCCGCGATCTGCAAGGCGAAGCGAAGAAGCTGGGCCGGCCGTGGGATACCGCCAAGGGCTTCGACCACTCGGCGCCGCTCGGCCCGATCCATCCGGCGACGACGGTCGGCCATATCGGCAAGGGCGCAATCTGGCTGTCGGTGAACGGCGAGGAGAAGCAGAGCTCGGACGTGTCGCAACTGATCTGGTCGGTGGCCGAGACGGTCGCCTATCTGTCGACGCTGTTCGAACTGCAACCCGGCGACCTGATTTTCACCGGCACGCCGGAAGGCGTCGGCGCGGTGGTGCAGGGCGATCTGATGAAGGGCGGCGTGGACGGGCTCGGCGAGTTTAGCGTGCGCGTCGTCTGACAGGCGGTGGCGTGGAGGAGACAGACAACATGAAGCTCTACAGCTATTTCCGGAGTTCGGCGTCATATCGCGTGCGCATTGCGCTCAACGTGAAGCAGTTGCCGTACGACTACGTGCCCGTACACCTGGTGCGCGAGGGCGGCGAGCAACTGAAGCCCGAATACCGCAAGGTGAACGTGGACGGCATCGTGCCGACGCTCGTCGACGGCAACGAGGTGATGCCGCAGTCGCTCGCGATCATCGAGTATCTGGAGGAGACGCACCCGCAACCGCCGTTGCTGCCCAAGGCGCCGGCCGACCGCGCGTATGTGCGGTCGGTGGCGTTGCAGGTCGCGTGCGAGATTCATCCGCTGAACAATCTGCGCGTGCTGAAGTATCTGAAGCACACGCTGCGTGTCGACGACGACGCGAAAGACGGCTGGTACCGGCATTGGGTCGAGGCGGG
>NZ_BBJF01000019.1 GCF_000739735.1 Paraburkholderia ginsengisoli NBRC 100965
TGCGCCCGTGTTCGGCGTGCTGTTGTCTGCTTCGCTCATCGGTTGTCTCCTGAGGCATGGTGGGGTTTTTGACTGGCCTCGTTAAACGCAAAGAACGGGCCAGCCGCGATGCCGCCACCTAAGTGCCTGATTTCACGGAAAACACTCGCCGCGCGCCGCCACCGGCTCATTTCACAAATGAAATCGGCATTTCAGTTCGGGAATCGGTGCGCGCATAATAGGCGGACTTCACCCACCCGCCGCGAGAGCCTCCCGCCGTGAGCACACCTCTGTTCGAACCATCGCCGCGTCCGCGCATCTGGGCGCTCAGCATCAGCCGCCTGCGCGATCTGTTTTTCGACATCGCCGGCGAATACGTCGAACGCGCGGACCTGCGCATCGTCTCGCACGGTTTCGAGGACGCGGTGCGCGAGATCGAGAGCGCGGGCGCGGGTCGTCCCGATGTGGTGATCGCGGGCGGCTCGAACGGCGCGTATCTGAAAACGCGCGTGTCGGTGCCGGTCGTGCGAATCAACCCGACCGGCTTCGACGTGATGCACGCGCTCGCCCGCGCGCGGCGCGACGGCGCGCGCGTCGCGCTCGTCACGCACGGCGACACGCCCGACGAAGTGCGGCGCTTCACGGCGGCCTACGCGCTCGACGTCACGTTCGCGTCGTATCAGTCCGTGCAGGACGCGGAGAGCGTCGTGCTCGACCTGAGCGATCGCGGCATCGACGTGGTGGTCGGCCCCGGCCTCGTCACCGATCTCGCCGCGAACGCCGGGATGGGGGCGGTGTTCCTCTATTCGCGCGCGTCGGTGCGTGCGGGCTTCGACACTGCGCTCGAAGTCGCGCAAGCCACGCGCCGCGAAACCGTGCGCCGTCAACGGCTCGACAATCTGCTGCAACATCTGCGCGACGGCGTCGTCGCGCTCGATGCGCAAGGCCACGTCGAAGTGATGAATCAGCGCCTCGCCAGCGTGCTCGGCATCGACGCGGCGAAAGCCGTGGGCCGCGCATTGCTCGACCTCGCACCCGATCTCGCGGGCAGTCTGCCCGACGCGGACGGCGACAACTTCTGCACGCTGCGCGGTGCGAGCTATGTCGTGCATCGCGGCCCGCTGGCCAGCAACAGCGCGGCGGCGGGCACCGTACTGACGTTTCAGGAATCGCGCGCGGTCGAGCGGCTCGATCGAACATTGCGCGCGCGGCAACGCGTGCAGCAGTTCACCGCGCGTTACCGGCTCGACGATATCGTCGGCGCATCGGAATCGATCGAGCGGGTGCGCGCGCTCGTGCGGCGCTACGCGAAGTCGGACGCGACGGTGCTGATTCTCGGCGAAAGCGGCACCGGCAAGGAGATGGTCGCGCAGAGCATGCATCAGTTGAGCGCGCGGCGCGACTTCGCGTTCGTCGCGATCAATTGCGGCGCGTTTCCCGAGGCGTTGCTGGAGAGCGAGCTGTTCGGCTACGAGGAAGGCGCGTTCACCGGCGCCCGCAAGGGCGGCAAGGCGGGGCTGATCGAAGTCGCGCATCGCGGCACGCTGTTTCTCGATGAGATCGGCGAAATGCCGCTGTCGTTGCAAAGCCGCCTGCTGCGCGTGCTGCAGGAACGCGAGGTAGTGCGGCTGGGATCGACGGAGCCGACACGCGTCGATATCCGCGTCGTCGCGGCGACGCATCGCGCGCTGACCGAAGGCGTCGCGTCCGGCAGCTTTCGCGCCGATCTCTACTATCGGCTGAACATTCTGAGCATCGCGTTGCCGCCGCTGCGCGAGCGACCCAACGATCTGCTGCCGCTCGCCGCCGAATTGCTGCGCCAGGCCGCCGCGCGCGAACCGAGGCTTGCGGCACGCGTGCCGGACGCCGCAACGGCAGAGCGTGTGCTTGCCGGTCTCGGCGGGTCGCTGAAGCGTTATGCGTGGCCGGGCAACGTGCGTGAGTTGCAGAACGTGATCGAACGGATCGCGGTCGAACTCGCGGATGCGGACATCGGCGTGGATGTGGAGACGAGCAACGGTGCGCAGCAATCTGTTAGCGACAACACCGCCGTCGTCACCCGCGAAATGCTGCGCACTGTCGCGCCTGAAATCGTCGACGCCCACGCGCGGCCGACGAAGTCCGCCGCGCTCACGCTGCGCGAGCGCAGCCGTCATGTGGAAGCCGATCAGATTCGCGCCGCACTCGCGGCCCACGATGGCGACCGCGACGCGGCCTGCGACGCGCTCGGCATCAGCAAGACGACGCTATGGCGCAAGCTGAACGCGGCGCGTTAGCGCGGGCGCGGCGCTCCAGGCGACTTCGCAAACCACGCGTAACGCAGCGGGATCGGCTAGCGGGACGGCGTGCGTGACTCGCTGTGTGCCGATACGTGAGTAGCACACGAGTCCTGCACGGTGGCTCGACCAGGCGCCCCCTTTCAGATGCAAACGACAGGAATAGAATAAGCGCCGTTGAATCATCGAAAGCTCTGATCCAGAGCCCCAAAGGAGAAGCACAGCATGTCGAACAAATATCGGATTGCCGTCATACCCGGCGACGGCATCGGCGTCGAAGTCATGCCCGAAGCCATTCGCGCGCTGGACGTGGTGCAGCAGCGCTTCGGCATCGAGATCGAGTACCAGCACATCGAATGGGCAAGCTGCGAGTACTACGCGAAGCACGGCAAGATGATGCCGGACGACTGGAAGACGCAGTTGCAATCGGCCGATGCGATTCTGTTCGGCGCGGTCGGCTGGCCCGACACCGTGCCCGATCACATCTCGTTGTGGGGGTCGCTGCTGAAATTTCGGCGCGAGTTCGATCAGTACATCAACCTGCGACCGGCGCGCCTCTTTGCCGGCGTGCCGTCCCCGCTCGCGGGCCGCAAAGCCGGCGACATCGATTTCTGGATCGTGCGCGAGAACACCGAAGGCGAATATTCGTCGGTGGGCGGCGTGATGTTCGAAGGCACCGAGCGCGAGTTCGTGCTGCAGGAATCGGTGTTCACGCGGCACGGCAGCGAACGCGTGCTGAAGTTCGCGTTCGATCTCGCGCAGCGCCGCGAACGCAAGCAGATCACGGTCGCCACCAAGAGCAACGGCATCGCGATCAGCATGCCGTGGTGGGACAAATGCGCGGCCGGCATCGCGGCGCAGTACCCGGACGTGAAGTGGGACAAGCAGCACATCGACATACTGTGCGCGCGCTTCGTGCTGAACCCGGATCGCTTCGACGTGGTGGTGGCGACCAACCTGTTCGGCGACATTCTGTCCGATCTCGGTCCGGCTTGCACCGGCACGATCGGCCTCGCGCCGTCGGGCAACCTGAACCCGGACCGCAAGTTTCCGTCGCTGTTCGAACCGGTGCACGGCTCGGCGCCCGATATCGCCGGCAAGAACATCGCCAATCCGATCGCAATGATCTGGTCGGCGGCGATGATGCTCGACTTCCTCGGCAACTCGACCGGCAAGGAACGCGCAGCGCACGACGCGATGCTCGCGGCGATCGAAGCGACGCTGCTCGAAGGTCCGCATACGGGTGACCTCGGCGGCAAGGCGAACACGACCGAGGTCGGTCAGGCAATCGCGGCAAAGCTCGCCGCCGCGTGAGTCTGC
This sequence comes from Paraburkholderia ginsengisoli NBRC 100965, assembly GCF_000739735.1. Taxonomy (GTDB): domain Bacteria; phylum Pseudomonadota; class Gammaproteobacteria; order Burkholderiales; family Burkholderiaceae; genus Paraburkholderia; species Paraburkholderia ginsengisoli. The sequence goes on from NZ_BBJF01000019.1 coordinate 3,576, forward strand.
TGCTCCGCCGGCGGACCAGCGTCGGGTAATCCCGCGTTGACCCGCCACTAGCGGATTACTTACAGTTCCATGTTCGGATAAAGAATCACAGTTCTATATACGAACAAATTCGCCGCGAAGGGAGATTGGCAGCCGGGGGGGGTTTCTGGCAGTCACGCGGGCCTCGCGCCCGCCCCGGCCTGCGCGACACCACGTCATACGCATCACACGCATAAGCAGAGAGCCCGGCGCACGGTCGTCAGGCCAGGCTGTCCCGGTACGCTCCGGCGTTCAGGCGTGTCTGCGTTCAAAACGTCAAGGCATTCGCACGCATCGGCGGCAAGATACACCCGGCACGGTGCATCGCCGTCGTCGCGGGCAACCTGGTTTGCGGCGAACGCGGGCATCGTGCAGCGCTGACAATCGGCGTACGATCGTAAGAAAAGCAAGCGCGTTGCAAAGCGCCTTTTGCAATCAGGAGACCATCATGAGCCGCAGCACCGCTGTGAACGTTCAAACCTTCATCAACGAACATCCCTTCTCGCCGTTCCAGTGGCTGGTTTTTTTCATGTGCTTCGTCATCGTCCTGCTGGACGGTTTCGACACGGCCGCGATCGGCTTCATCGCGCCTTCGCTGATCGCTGAATGGGGCATCTCCAAGCCGGCGCTCGCGCCGGTGCTGAGCGCTGCGCTGTTCGGCCTCGCGTGCGGCGCGCTCGGCTCGGGCCCGCTGTCCGACCGACTCGGCCGGCGCGTGATGCTGCTCGGCTCGGTGCTGCTGTTCGGCGTCGCGTGCCTCGCCTCGGCGTTCTCGAACAGCATCGAACAATTGACCGCGCTGCGCTTCATCACGGGCGTCGGCCTCGGCGCGGCGATGCCGAACGCCGTCACGATGATGGGCGAATACTGCCCGGACCGCCGCCGCGCGACGGTGATCAATCTGATGTTCTGCGGTTTTCCGCTGGGCGCCGCGTTCGGCGGTTTCCTCGCCGCGTGGATGATCCCGCATTTCGGCTGGCGCAGCGTGCTGCTGCTCGGCGGCATCACGCCGCTGCTGCTGATGATTCTGCTGCTGACCAAAATGCCGGAGTCGGTGCGCTACATGGTGGCGAACAATCGGCCGGTCGAACGGATTCGCGCGGCGCTCTCGCGCATTTCCGGCGACGCCGTTCAAGCCAGCGCCTTCACGATGACCGAAACGGCGCCGCAAACGGGCAGCAAGGGCCTGGGCGTGGTGTTGTCGCGCTCGTACATCATCGGCTCGGTGATGCTGTGGGTTGCCTACTTCATGGGCCTCGTGATCTTCTACGCGTCGATCAACTGGATGCCGATCCTGCTGAAGGATGCCGGACTCACGCCGCAACGCGCGACGCTGATCTCCGCGCTGTTCCCGCTCGGCGGCGTCGGCGCGGTGGTCTGCGGCGTGCTGATGGACCGCTTCAACGCGAACCGGATCATCGCTGCCTGCTATGCGCTGACTGCCGTGAGCGTGTATTTCATCGGCCAGGCGGCGGGCAACGTGGGCGCGCTCGTGTTCATCGTGTTCGTCGCGGGCGTGCTGATGAATACCGCGCAATCGTCGATGCCGGCGCTCGCCGCCGCGTTCTATCCGACCGAAGGCCGCGGCACGGGCGTCGCGTGGATGCTCGGCGTGGGCCGCTTCGGCGGGATCGCGGGTTCGTTCCTCGTGGCCGAACTGACGCGCCGTCACTTCACGTTCGGCGGCATCTTCGCGACCGTTGCGGTGGCGGGTCTGCTGTCGTGCGTGGCCCTGCTGATCAAGCAGGCGGCGCGGCCGCATGTGGCGACGGCGCCGACCTCGAAGGCGGAATCGTTCGGGCATTGAGCGAACGCGCCGCGTGTGGCGCCCGGTGACGGGCGCGCCGGATGGTCCGCAGGTCTCTCCCGAAGCCGCCCCCGCAGGGGCGGCTTTTTTGTTGCCGCGGAACACGGACGAGACGCTGAGCGAGCCGGCAAAAAAGCGAGGCGCGTCACTTCCCGATAAACTACGCCGTTGCTCACCCGCGCGGCCGCCGCGATGGCCGACGCCATCGCCGCCGCGCCGCTCATCTCAAGTCAGGATTCCGGTAATGAAACGCGTAGTCGTATCCGCGCTGCTGGCGGTGTGTCTCGCGCAACCGGCCGCCCAGGCCGTTGCACAGACCGTCAGCGATCAATGTTTTGCACTCGGCGATATCGCCGGCCAGGTCGTGTCGTGGCGCGCGCACAGGAAAACCCGGGCCCAGGCGCTCGAGCAGGCGGCCAGGTACTACAAGGACCCGGCCGACCGCGAGGCGGTCGACGCGATCATCGAGAAGATTTTCAGCCCGGACGCGCCGCGCATGACGCCCGATCAGGCGAGCATGGCGATCACGTCGGACTGTCTGAAGAAGAAGGGGCAGGCACCCGCGCAGTGATGCCTGCGTTACGCGGCGCTTGCGCCGCCGGCACACACACACGCTAGCGCCGGCGAAACGCATCCAGCGACGGCAACGCGTTGCCGTGAAAATCGAACAACGTGTTGTTGTCCCACTGATCGCCCGCGCCGTTTTCCCAGCCGACGTTCGGCGTCGGAATCCATTCGGGCTCCCACCAGAACACGCCCTTGCCGTGACCGTCCGGGATCGCCTTGACGATGTCCGTGACCGCGCCGAGAAACTGCGCCTGGCCCGCCGGCGTCTGCGGAAAGGTCGACGTGCCGACATTGGTCATCGAGTTGGGTTCGGAATCACCGTCGCTGGTCGTCCACGGATACGCGGTCTCGACCACCATCACGTCCTTGCCGTAGCGCGTCGCCAGATCGTTCGCGTTGTTCTGCAAATCGCTCAGCGAACCTTGCCATTGCGGGTAGTAGGACAGCCCGATCACGTCGAACGTCACGCCGCGCTGCGTCGCGCTGTCGAACCACCAGCGGCTCGTCGCGTTGTTGCCGCCGCTGTCGATATGCAGCATGACCTTGGTGCGCGGGTCGACGGATTTGACCGCGTCGTGCCCCGCCTTCAACAGCAGCGCGAGGTTGTCCAACTGATCGTACTTGCCGAGCGGCCACAGCATGCCGCCGGTGATCTCATTGCCGATCTGCACCCACTCCGGATGCACGCCGTCGTGCTTGAGCATCCTCAGCACATCCGACGTGTACGCCGACAGCAGCGCACAGGTCTGCGCGATGTCCTTGCCTTCCCACTCGTGCGGCGGATACTGCTTGCCCGGATCGGCCCACCAGTCGCTGTAGTGGAAGTCGATCAGCACGCGCAGGCCGAGCGCGGTGGCGCGGCGCGCCAGCACGCGCACGTGTTCGGCATTGTTGTAGCCTGCTGCGGGACTCTGGTTGGCCGGGAAATAGTTCGGATTGCCAGGATCATTCCAGACCTTGATACGAATCGAGTCGACGCCGTGATCCTTCAGAATCCGCAGACAGTCGAGCCGCTCGCCATGCTCGTAGAACTTCGCGCCGTTCGCTTCCAGTTCGAGCAGCGTCGACACGTCCGCGCCCATCGCAAAACGGCCGCCGCCGTGCGCCGACGACTCGCGTTCGCCCGCGACGGCGGGCATGCCCACCGTCGCGCCCATGCCCGCCGCAGCGGCCGACGCCAGCCATCCCAGCATTTCTCTTCGGTTCATTCGTCATCCTCCATCTATTGAATGGCGGCTCTTTTGAAAGGCCGCCTGGTCCGGTTTGATGCGCCTGTGTTTCAACCTCCGGTTTGCTGCTTCTTCGACTGCACCCTCTGCCCACTCATCCGGTTCCTACGGTCGGCCTTCTCAGGCGTCTTTCCATACGCAGACGTCGCCAGTGTTCAGGCGCGGCTCGCCGAGCACGAATGTCGCGTGGGACGGCGCCGGCGCGTTCACCGGCTGGTCACCGAAATTGAACGCGAAGGTCAGTCCGCTGCGCCGGCGAATGCGCAGCCCGTCTGCCAGCAGTTGCGTATCGATGCCCGCGTCGCGTGCGGCCTGCTGCAACACCGTGCGATGCAGTGCATGAGACAGCCAGCCCGCCACGTAGCGAACCTTGCCGCGCGTGAGAAGCGCCGGCCACGTGTCGTCGAATTGCGCGGCGACCCGCGTGTCTGCGTTGGCCCGCACATGCTCGCGCCAGTACACGGCGCTGCCCTGCGTGCCGTCGAGCGACAGCGCGGGCGTGAGCGTCGGCCGCAGCGATTCGACTTCGAGCACCTGCATCGGCAGCACGCGTTGCAACGCGCCCGGCGGCAGCTTGCCGGGAATTGCGAACGCGTCCGTCTTCGAGCCGCTACGCGGGCCGAACACCCATTGCGCGCCACTGCGTTCGATCTGCGCGACCAGCGCGTCGTCGATCACGGCGAGGCTCGGCACAACCACGAGGCGATACGCCGACAGGTCCGCGCGGCTGGACACGATATCCACGTCGAGCCCGAGTTCGCGCAGCGCTTCGTAGTAGTCGAACACCAGCGTCTGATAGTCGAAGGTCTTGCCGTGACGCTGAATCTCGAACATCCATTGCGTTTCGTAGTCGAACACGATCGCGACGGCCGCGCGCGACGGCGCACCCAAACTCGACAACGCGCTGGACTCCGCAATCTCGCGCGCCGCCTGGCGCACTTCGAGGCCGCCCGGCGACAGCTCGTTGTTCGGCAGATTGAGGCCCGAGTGCATCTGCTCCTGCGCATACGGACACTGACGCCAGCGGAAATACGACACCAACTCCGCGCCGTGCGCGAACGCCTCGTAGGCCCACAGCCTGACCATGCCCTTCGCGGGCACCGGATTCCACGGCGCCCAGTTCACCGGGCCGGCCTGCTGTTCCATCACCCAGAAGCGTCCCTTGCCGATCGCGCGATAGCGGTCGTGGTCGAACGCGGACACGTCGGGATGCGCGGTGCGGGCAAAGCGCGCCTTCTGCTCTTCCGGTAGCGCGATCGACTCGGTGCGCGCGATCGGATAGCTGTCCCATGCGGCGACGTCGAGCGCGTTGTCGTCGGCGAAACGGTAGTGGTCGAAGGTCGTGAAGAAGCCCATGAAGTTGTGCAGCAGATCCGCCGTCGGTGCATGCTCGCGCAGCACCTCGATCTGCTCGCGATGGAAGCTCGCCACTTCGTCGGACATGAAACGGCGGAAGTCGAGCAGATGGATCGGGTTCGCGTCGGTCGGTGTGAGATTCGGCAGGCCGATCGCGTCGAACGACGGGTACTCCATGCTCCAGAACACGTTGCCCCACACGTCGTTAAGCATCGCGACGGTTTCGTAGCGCTGTTGCAGCCACGCCTGGAAGCGTGTGAGCGCAGCGGGCGAATAGCTCGGCACGGTCTCGTGACAGCCGAGTTCGTTATCGGTTTGCCACGCGACGATCGACGGATGCCGTCCGTAACGCTGCGCCATCGCGGCGACGATGCGCACGCATTCGCGCCGGTACGTCTCGCTCGAAATGTCGTAGTGACGGCGCGAGCCGAAGTTCCAGCGGGTGCCGTCGACGCGCACCGGCAACACGTCCGGATGCGCGTCGATCAACCACTTCGGCGGCGACGCGGTCGGCGTGCCGAGCACGAGTTTCAGGCCGGCAGCCGCGAGCGTTTCGACGGCTTCGTCGAGCCATTGCCATTCGAATACGCCCGCGCGCGGCTCCATGCGGCTCCACGCGAATTCGGCGATCCGCACGTGCGTGATGCCGAGTTCGACCATACGCTTTGCATCGTCGGCCCACATCGCGCGCGGCCATTGTTCCGGGTAATAACAGACACCAAGTTGCATGAGAGAAGTCTCGTTATGAGTTGACGAGTAGAAGAATTGACGTCAAGCGTGTGCTCAGCCTTTGCTTGCGCCGAAGGTCAGGCCGGCGACGAAGTGCCTTTGCATCGCGAAGAACATCAGCACGGAAGGCAACGCGGCCAGCACCGAGCCCGCCGCGACCAGGTTCCATGCGGTCGTCCATTGCCCCTTGAGCGCGGCGACGCCCACGGTGATCGGCGCGGCCTCGTCGCCTTGCGTGAGGCACAGCGCCCAGAAGTAGTCGTTCCACACGAACGTGAACACGAGAATGCCGAGCGCGGCGAGCGCCGGGCGAATCAGCGGCAGCACGATGCGCAGATAGACGGTCCATTCGCTCGCGCCCTCCACGCGCGCCGCTTCGATCATCTCGAACGGCAACTGCTTGATGAAGTTGCGCAGAAACAGCGTGCAAAAGCCGGTCTGGAACGACACGTGGAAAATCACCAGCGCCCACACGGTATTGAAGAGGCCGAATTTCAGCGCCATGTCGCGCACCGGAATCATCAGAATCTGGATCGGCACGAAGTTGCCGGCGACGAACGCGAACAGCACCGCCGTGTTGCCGGGAAAACGGTACGTGGCCAACGCGAAGCCGGCCATCGACGCCAGCACGATCGCGCCGAGCACCGACGGCACCGTGATCAACACGCTGTTGGCGAAGTAATGCAGCATCGGCGTCTGCGTGAGCGCGGCGCCGTAGTTTTCGAGTAGCGCGAAGTGCTTCGGCCAGGTCCAGTAATCGCCCAGCGAAAGCTCTTCCGATGAGCGGATCGACGTGACGAGCACGGCGAGCATCGGCAACAGCCAGATCAGCAAGGCCAGCGGCAACGACGCTTTATAGAGCGCGCGATTGACGGGTTTCCAGCGTTCGACGGGAAGCGGATACATGACACGTAACTCCTGGCAAGCGGCAATAAGCAGGCGGCAAAAAAGGCAGACGACGAATCAGCGTTCTTCACGCAGCATGCGGCGCAGATGGAACACGATGTAGACCAGCATGATCGCGAACAGCACGACGGCGATCGCCGCCGAATAGCCTTCGCGATAATATTTAATGGCCTGGTCGTACATGTAGTAAGCGAGCACGGTCGAGCTGTCGAACGGACCGCCGCCGCTCATCACCGCGATCAGATCGAAGCTGCGCAACGCGCCGATCACGGTCAGCACGACGGCCATGAACGTGGCGGGCCGCAATTGCGGCAGGATCACGTGCCACAGCAGACGCAGACCTTTCGCGCCTTCCATGCGTGCCGCCTCGACCACTTCCGGATTGATGCCCGTGAGCCCGGTGAGATACAGCACCATGCAGAACGGCGTTTGCGGCCACAGCGCGGCGAAGATGATGCCGAACGTCACCGTGTGCGGATCGCCGAGCACCGGAATGCCGTGACCGACGATCAACCGCAGCAAGCCGAAGCCAGGGTCGTAAAACCAGCTGAACACGAGGCCCACCACCACGCCCGACAACACGAACGGCGCGAAGAACAGCGACTTCACGACACGCATGCCGCGCACGTGCTGGTTCAGATACAACGCGAACATCAGACCGAGCGGCGGAGCGAGCAGGAACAGCGCGAGCCAGATCAGGTTGTTCTTCAGCGCCGTATAAAACGTGTCCGACTGGAACAGTTCGACGTAATTGCCGAGACCCACGAAGGTCTTCGGCGTCATGCCGTCCCAGTTGTAGAAACTGAGCGAGATGCTGCTGATAATCGGGTAGACCACGCACAGGCAAAACAGCACGCAACCCGGCAACAGAAAGAAAAATGCCGCGCGGTGCTGATGACGGCGCGTCGTCGAGACGTGACGGCGCCGGGCCGCGGGTAAGCGGCTCGCTGCGGATTGAGACATGGATCGAGCCTCGTCGGGAATCGAAGGCGAGCGCCGGCGTCTGCTACGCCGCCGGCGCTGCGGGACTTACTTCTGGTAGATGCGCTTGCGCGTCGCTTCGAGGCGGGCGAGCACGGCGTCGAGTTGCGACGGATCGCTGTAGAACTGCTGCATGGCCTTCATGCCTTCGTCGGCCATTTCCTTCTGCATGTCGCGGTCGTAGAACTGCGCGATGCCGCCCTTCGTGTTCGCGAGCGTCTGGAAGCCGACCTTCGAGATCGCGTCCTCAGGCTCGGCCGCCTGGCTGTTCGACGGCAGCTGTCCCCAGCCCTTCGCGAGTTCGGCATTGATCTGCGGCTGTTCCATGAAAGCGAGCAGCTTGCGCGCGTCGGCCTTGTTCTTCGCCTTCGCCGGAATCAGCAGCACGTTCACCGGGCCGTCTTCTGCCATCGGCACATTGGCATCGATCACCGGGAAGCGGAAGAAGCCGATCTGCGGCTTGATCGACGGCGGCAGGCCCGCCGAGAAGAACGTGCCCATCAGCATCATCGACGCCTTGCCGCTCGCGAGGAACGGCGCGATTGAATCGAGATCGTACGAGAGCGCGTTGTCGATGAAGTAGTGATCGTCGATCAGCGTCTTCCACGTCGTGTAGACCTTCTTCACGCGCGGATCGGTGTACGGAATTTCGCCAGCCATCAGCTTCTGATGGAACTCGTTGCCGTTGATGCGCAGATTCAGGTAATCGAACCACGCGGCGAGCGTCCAGCTATCGCGAGCGGCGACCGCGATCGGCGCGACGCCGATCGCCTTCAGCTTCCTGTTCGCTTCGAGAAACTCGTCCCAGGTTTTCGGCTCGCTCTTGATGCCGGCCTTCTCGAACAGATCCTTGCGATAGAAGAAGCCGTACGCGTCATAGCCGAGCGGCGCCGCGTACTGCTTGCCCTTATACGTCGACGCTTCCTTGACCGACGCGTACTGTTGCGACCAGCCGTTCTTGCTCCAGTCCGACGACAGGTCTTCGAGCAGCCCGCGTTGCGCGTAATAGGCCATCCGTTCGCCGTCGTGCCACGACACCACATCCGGCGGATCGGTGGCGAGCCAGCCGCCCATTTGCACCTTGTACGCTTCCTCGGTGATGTAGGTCACCTTGAGGTCGACGTCGGGATTAGCTTTCTTGAACTTGTCGAACGCGTCCTGCCACGTCGAGCGTTGATTTCCGCGCGCCGAAACGTTGACGTTGAGCGTGGCGGCGTCGGCCGTGACGCTGCCGAGCGTGCCGACGACCACAGCGGCTGCAATCGACATCTGGGCAAGACGGCGAAGGCGAAGAGCAATCATCTTGTGTCTCCTTGACTACCTTGTTGACTGACAGCGGACGGCTGTCAGCGAAGTAACCCGCTCTGTGGCGGAATTCGGTTTGATGAAACCGGCGGCTTCATCCTGTTTTGGCATCCTGACTATCCATCTTCAGGCCGCGATGCGCTCGGGCTCGAACGTGCTACGCCGCAACGCGATGCCTTCCGCGTCGAACAGATGACACGCGGACGGCGGCACGTGAATGCGGATGGACTCACCGGAGCCGATCAGCGCGTCTCCGGCCGCCTTCGCGATCAGCGTGCCGGTTGCATGGTCCGCGTGAATGTAGCTGTGCTCGCCGAGGCGTTCCGACAGCACCGTCGTGCACTGAATGAACTGCTCGTCGCCGTCGAGCCGCAAATGTTCCGGACGCACGCCGAGCGTGACCTGCTGGCCGCGCTGCAGGCGCTCGCCGTCCACGTGAGCGATCAGCTTCTCGCCGCTCTTTGCCAGCGACACCGTTACGCTGCCCGGCGCGATCGAATCGACGGTCGCGTCGATGAAGTTCATTCGCGGCGAGCCGATGAAACCCGCCACGAAGCGCGACTTCGGATGGTGATACAGCTCGAGCGGCGCACCGGTTTGCGCGATGCTGCCGTAACGCTCGGCATCCGCACCTGCGTGTAGCAACACGATGCGGTCGGCGAGCGTCATCGCTTCGACCTGATCGTGAGTCACGTAGACCACGCTCGCGTTCGCAAAGCGCTGATGCAGACGCGCGATTTCGACACGCGTCTGGCCGCGCAACGCGGCGTCCAGATTCGACAGCGGCTCGTCGAACAGGAACACGCCCGGCTCGCGCACGATGGCCCGGCCAATCGCGACGCGCTGCCGCTGCCCGCCCGACAGCGCTTTCGGATAGCGCTCCAGCAAGCTCTCCAGCTGCAGAATGCGCGCGGCTTCACGCACCTTGCGGTCGATCACGTCCTTGGGTTGCTTCGCGAGCTTCAGGCCGAACGCCATGTTGTCGAACACGGTCATGTGCGGGAACAGCGCATAACTCTGGAACACCATCGCGACGCCGCGCTGCGCGGAAGGCACGTCGTTCACGAGACGTCCGCCAATATGCAGCTCACCTTCGCTCAGGTCTTCGAGCCCGGCGATCATTCGCAGCAGGGTCGACTTGCCGCAACCCGAAGGGCCCAGAAACACACAGAACTCGTGCTGCGCGATGTCCAGGTTGACGCGCCGGATCACCGGCGGATGATCGCCGTATGACTTCTGCACGTCCGTCAAACGAATACTCGCCATGCTGCCTCCGTCGGATTTAACCGCTTAAATTTTCACGAAAAATAAACGGCCGACCCTTGTGCAGTCAGCATTTAATCGCTTAAATTCGAGTTCGAGAGGAAAAGTCATGGCGGGTGTCTCCTTGGGTTTTTCAGAAACTTATCAATCTCGCCGGCTGCCTGCAACATTTGAATCGCATTCCCTAAATATGGGATAACTGTCCATGGTCACGCTGTCCGAAGTGGCGAAGCGCGCGCACGTTACCGCCGCCACCGTCTCCAATGTGCTGCGCAATCGCGACAAGGTTCGTCCGGAAACGGCCGAGCGCGTGCTGAAGGCGATCGCCGATCTCGGCTACCGGCCCAACCTGAATGCGCGCGCGTTGGCCGAGGGCCGCTCGTCGACGCTCGCGCTGATGCTGGGGAACATCTCGAACCCGTTCTATCCGGAGTTCGTGCTGGCCGCCGAGCGCGCCGCGCGCAAGACCGGCTACTTCCTGATGGTTTGCAATACTGACGATGATGCCGAGATCGGGCGCGCGTATTTGAACCAGATCGCGGGCACGCTGGCCGACGGTGTGCTCGTGATGAACACCGACATCGCGATCAACGATCTGTGCGCGTCGGCCACGCACAGCGCGCCGATTCTGCTGGCGATGTGGGAGCATCCCGAGTCGCCGCCCGCGCTGCCGTGTATCGCCGTGGACTTCGCGCTGGCGGGCGAGCTCGCCGCGCGGCATTTGCTCGAACTCGGCCACCGTGAGATCGGTCTGTTGATCGGCGACGGTTGCGGCGGTTTGCAGGATGCGCGCTCGAACGGCTTTCGCGCGGCGATGCGCGCGGCCGGCATCGAAGCGGATGTCGCCGCGGTGCTGCAGATTCGCGACTCGATCGACGCCGGCTACGCCGCCTGCATGCAGTTGATGTCGAACCGACCGCAAGTGAGCGCGATCTTCGCGACTAATGACCTGCTCGCGATCGGCGCGGCGCAGGCGTTGATCACGCTCGGCCGCGCGGTGCCGGACGACGTGTCGGTGATCGGCATCACCGACATCCAGCTCGCGCATCAGGTGCACCCTGCGCTCACGACCGTCGCGATCCAGACGGCGGCGGTCGCGGAGTTGTCGATAGAGAGTTTGATCCGTCTGATCCAGGCACCGGAGCAGCAACCATCGATGGTGCTCGCGCCACCGCCGCAACTGGTGGTGCGGGCATCGACCGGACCCCGGAGGCGCTAGTCAGAGTTTCTGCCGCAACGCGTCCTGATGCGCCTGCACGAATTCGGCCATGCTGTTGAAGCGAAAGTCGAACCTGGGCTGCGAGCCGGGGTCCATCGTCGCGCCGAAGCCCTGCTTCGCATGCCGGCGATGAATCCAGCACGACGCCAGACTGAAATCGTTCGCCGGCTTGTGATCGTGAAACAGGCTCTCGGCGGTGTGCAAAATCTTTGCTTTAGCCACGCCCCGCTCGCCGAGTTTTTCCAGCATGTACTCGAAATTGCGCGGCGACGGTTTGTATGAGCCGACATCTTCGGCCGTGATGATCGCGTCGAATTCGACCTGCAGTTTTGCGTTGCTGTGAGTGAAGCTCTCGTTGTCGACGTTCGACAGAATGACGAGCTTGTAGTACTGCTTCAGGTATTGCAACGCGGCTGCGGAGTCGTCGAACGCCGGCCAGTTGCGGATCGACTTGCCATACGCGATGCAATCCGCGAGCGTGGCCGGCACTCGCCATTCTTCCGCGAGCCGCTTATAGACGATGGCCAACAGTTCCTGATACCGCAGATGCGGCGTGTACCTCTGCTGCGACGACTCGTGCCGCGCATGCGCTTCGAGCACCTGATCGGGCGTGAGTTGCGGCCCGGCGCGTTCGATTAGCGGCCGCAAGCCGTCGAAGATGCCGGTCTCCCAGTTGATCAACGTGCCGTAGCAGTCGAAGGTCAGCGTATCGAAGTCAGTCAATTGCATAGGAGTTCCTCGACGGATTGACGGCTCATCCCATCATAGGCGATAAAGCGCTCACCCCACGCGGTCCATCGCCATTCGCGTCACGATGTCGAAGGCCTTCTGCGTCGCGCCGACATCGGCCTTGCCCTGGCCATGAATATCGAACGCCGTGCCGTGCGCGGGCGTCGCAATCGGAATCGGCAAGCCGCCGTGCACGGTGACGCCGCGCCAGAAACCCATCAGCTTCATCGCGATCTGCCCTTGATCGTGATACATCGTGACCACGCCGTCGAACGCTTTCTGGTCGCGCGCCCGCACGAAGATCGTATCGGCGGGGAACGGGCCTTGCGCGTCGTAGCCGAGCTTGCGCGCCGCTTCGACCGCCGGCGCGATCACGTCGATCTCCTCGCGTCCGAACGCGCCGTTGTCGCCGTTGTGCGGATTGAAACCGCACACCGCGATGCGCGGCGCCGGATTGCCGGCACGCTTCAGGCCGTCGTGAATCAACTGCACCGCGCCGACGATACGCTGCTCCGACAGTTTCTCGCTGACGTCCTTCAACGCGATATGCGACGTGACGCGCGACGTCCACAGTTCGTCGAGCACGTTGAACTCGCAGAAGCTGCCCGTGTAGCCGAGTTGCCGCGCGAACCATTCCATCTCGTCGCCGGTTTCCATGCCGGCCATGTGCAGCGAGGTCTTGTTGACCGGCGCGAACAGCATCCCTTGCGTGACGTTGCGCTGCGTGAGCGCGAGCGCCTGCCTGAATGCTTCCAGGCTGTAGCGGCCGCCGCGCTCGGTGGACACCGCGCGTTCGTAAGGCTGCTCGTCAGGCAGGCGGAAGTCGATCAGCGCAGGCACGCCCGCGTGCCGGAACGCGGCGTCCGCGCTCTCGACGACTTCGTAGTCGAAGCGCTGATCCGCGATCTGCATGCCGGCGTCCAGCTCACGCCGGTCGCCGATGATCAGCAAGTCGGCGCGCGCACGGTTCGCGGCCTGCGCGAGCAAACGCGCGATCAGTTCGGGACCGATGCCGGCAGGATCGCCGAGCAGCACTGCAATGCGTGGTTTCATGTTGCTATCCTGTTCCTGTCTCTGTTGTCAGGCAATGCGAATTCGGAAGATACGGCAGCCCGAATGACGACGCGTGTTACTCGACGATATTGAAATCGGCGAGATACTTGTCGCTCAACGTGATGCCGAGGCCTGGCGTGTCGTCGGAAAGTTGCAGGAAGCCTTTCTCCGGACGCGGCTCGCCTTCGAAGATGTAGTAGAACAGCTCGTTGCCGACTTCCACGTCGAACACCGGAAAGAATTCGGACATCGGGCTCGCGGTGCTCGCCATCGTCAGGTGATAGTTGTGCATCTGCCCCGCGTGCGGAATCACCGGCACCGACCACGCTTCGGCCATCGCATTGATCTTGCGCGCCGCCGTGATGCCGCCCACGCGGTTCGTGTCGTACTGGATCACGTCGAGCGCGCGGCGTTCGAGCAGGTCCTTGAAACCATAGCTGGTGAACTCGTGCTCACCGCCCGACACCGGCATGATGTTCATCTTCTTCAGTTCCTGATAACCCTCGACGTCATCGCCGATCACCGGCTCCTCGATCCAGCGCGGATTGAATTCGGCCAGACGCGGCAGCATCCGGCGCGCGTATTCGAGCGTCCAGCCCATGTAGCATTCGAGCATGATATCGACCTCGTCGCCGACCAGCTCGCGCAACAGCCGCACCTGTTCGATATTTTTCGCCATGCCCTTCGGGCCGTCCTTCGGCCCGTAGCCGAAGCGCATCTTCATCGCGGTGAAACCGTCTTCGAGGTAGCCTTGCGCCTCGCCGAGAAATGCGTCGCGGTCGTCGTTGTTATAAAGCTTCGACGCGTAGCACCAGATCTTTTCCTTGGTGCGGCCGCCGAGCAATTTGAACACCGGCTTCTTCACCGCCTTGCCCATGATGTCCCACAGCGCGATATCGACCGCCGAGATCGCCGCCATGCCGATGCCTTTGCGGCCCCATGCAAGCGTGCGGCGATACATCTTCTGCCAGATGTACTCGTTGTCGAACGGATCCTCGCCGATCGCGATCGGCGCGAGGTACTCGTCGATGATCTGCTTGGCGATGCGCGGCGCGAGCGCGCAATTGCCAATGCCCACCGTGCCGTCGTCGCATTCGATTTCCACCACCAGCCAGCCGTGGAAACGGAACGAGCCCATCGCATCGCCGCGTTCGTAGAGAATGTCCACCGCGTTCGTGCAGAAATGTGCTTGCGGCGGCACGACCTTGCCTTTCCATTCAAAGACGCGCGTGCGGATGTGCTTGATTTTCATGTCGATGATTCCTCGAAAGAGTTCGGAAGAGTTAATGGCCCGGCCGTTCGCCGAGCGGTACAGGATGAGGAGAAACCGAAGCGGACGAGCGCGGAGCGCGCCGGAACGTGAGCAGCAACGCCGCGCCGACCAGACCGACCGCCGACAGCGACAGCATCCCGGCTTGCGGCGAGCCGAAAACGTGCTCGGCGATTCCTTTCAGATTGGGTGCGACGAAGCCGCCGAGATTGCCGATCGAATTGATCAGCGCGATGCCGCCCGCTGCTGCGGCGCCGCCGAGATAACTGGTCGGCAACGTCCAGAACAGCGGTTGCACGGAAACAAAACCGATCCCGGCGACGCAGAACGCCGCGAGCGCGAGCGTGACCGACGAGGTGAGCGCAGACGCGCCGATGCCGAGCGCCGCGAGTGCGAGCATCGCCGCTGCCCACGTCCGATGATGGCCGTGGCGGTCGGCCACGCGCGTCACGCAGAAGGTGCCCACGATCGCCGCGATCCACGGAATCGCAGTCAGCAGGCCAACCTTCGTGCCGACGTGGCCGCCGGTGAGTCCGGCGATGCGCGTGGGCAGATAGAACACCACGCCGTACACGCTCATCTGCACCGCGAAGTAGATCAGTGCGCAGAACAACACGCGCGAGTCGCGCAACGCGGCAAGCACCGAAGCGGGGCCATGCGCAAGCTTGTGCTCGTCTTCGTCACGCAGCGCGCGATCCAAAGCCTCACGTTGTGAGGCATCGAGCCACGCGGCTTTGGCGGGCCGGTCGGTCAGATAGAAGTACGCGACGACACCCACCACCGACGCCGCCAGCCCCTCGACGACGAACAGCCATTGCCACGGCAGCAGGCCGAACGGATTGCCCGAGTCGAGTAACAGACCCGAGACCGGACTGCCGAGCAGCAGCGCGAGCGGAAAGCC
Organism: Paraburkholderia ginsengisoli NBRC 100965; assembly: GCF_000739735.1. Lineage (GTDB taxonomy): Bacteria > Pseudomonadota > Gammaproteobacteria > Burkholderiales > Burkholderiaceae > Paraburkholderia > Paraburkholderia ginsengisoli. Next base: position 18,909 of record NZ_BBJF01000019.1, read on the forward strand.
GAAATAGAACATGCCCATCGTCTGCGAGCGGATCTTTGCGGGAAACCAGTTCGACAGGAACAGAATGATGCCGGGGAAAAAGCCCGCTTCGGCGATTCCGAGCAGTGTGCGCAGCACGTAGAAGCTCGTCGCGTCGTGGACCAGCGCGGTGCACGCGGACACGATGCCCCACGTGACCATGATGCGGCTCATCCAGATACGCGCGCCGAAGCGGTACATCAGCAGATTGCTCGGCACCTCGAAGACCGCGTAGCCGACGAAGAAGATCCCTGCGCCGAATGCAAAGGCCGCGTCGCTCAAACCGGTGTCGGCCTGCAGCACGTTCTTTGCGAAGCCGACGTTCGCGCGGTCGATAAAGGCCAGCACGTACATCAGGATCAGAAAGGGCAGCAGCCTCGTGCGCGCTTTCGCAATCGCGCTGTCGAGCGCCGTGCTGGCGGTCGTCGTCATGTGTCGTCTCCTGGATTTTGTCATCGACCCGGCTTGTCAGTGTGATGCGCGAGTCGTTCGATAGCCGCTAGTGTGCGAAACTATCCAATAACTGACCATTGAATAAATCGAATCAGCTGATTCCCTGGAGTTATCACTCACATGATCGCGCCCGCCTCCGCCATTCGTAAACGCCTGCGTCTGCGCCATTTGCAACTGATGGTCGCGCTCTCGGAGACGGAATCGTTGCGCCGCGCCGCCGACGAAATGGCGATGACCCAGCCCGCGGCCACCAAAGCGTTGCAGGAACTCGAAGACACGATCGGCGTATCGCTGTTCGTGAGGCACGCGCGCGGCATGGAGCCGACCGTGTTCGGCGAGGCCGTGATGCGCTATGCGCGCGTGGTGTTCGAAGATCTCGACGAGTTGCGTGAGGAACTGGCAGCTATCGAGGCCGGCGATGTCGGCAAGGTGCGCATCGGCGCGGTGATGGCGCCGTCGCCGGAATTGCTGACGCACACCATCGTCAAGCTGAAGGAAGCGCATCCGCGTCTGCAGATGGCGGTCACGATCGACACCAGCGACGTGCTCGTGCAATCGTTGCAGCAGGACCAGCTCGATATCGTGATCGGCCGGATTCCGGATGGCTTTCCGGCGCTCGATCTGAGCTTCGAGACCTTGTCGGAAGAGGCGCTGTCGATCGTCGTGCGCCCCGATCATCCGGCCGCGCTGGCGACCGTGCGGCCTAAGCTGGCGGAGCTCGCGCGCTATCCGTGGATCATCCAGCCGCATCCGAGTCCGATGCGGCAAGTGATCGACCAGACTTTTCGCGAATCGCGGGTTGCGCCGCCGGTCAGCACGGTGGAAACGTCGTCGATTTTGACCACGCTGTCGCTGCTGCGCGACTCGGACATGCTCGCGGTGCTGCCTAGTTCGGTCGCGCAATATTACGTCGAGCTCGCCGCGATTGCGGCGGTCGCCACGCCGCTGCGCGGACGGCTCGCGCCCTACGGTTTGATTCTGCGAAAGAACCGGCGCATCACGCCCGCCACGCAACTGGTGATCGATTCGATTCGCGCGGGGTGAATCGCGCTTCAGCGTTCCGATCGTCCGGCGAATTCAAGCTCGCCGCGACTCGCGAGATCGTCCGAGGCGAGCGCCGCGTCGAGCGGAATATCCGGCCGCATGAAAAAGGTCGCGACGATCCCCACTGCGAGCAGCCCGAGCGAGCCGGCGAACGGCAAGGTCCAGCTTCCCGTGCGATCCACCACAAGGCCGAACACGATCGGCGTGAAAATCCCCGCCACCGCCGAGCCTGCATTCACCAGACCGCTGGCGACGCCGACGTGTTTTGGCGTGATGTCCATCGGCACGGCCCAGATCGGTCCGATCGTCATTTCGAGGAAGAAGAACGACAGGCTCATGCACGCCGCCATCACCGGCAACGACTTCACCACCATCACCGGCGCAAGGAACACCAGCGCGCCGAGAAAGGCCCCGATGATCACGTTGCGCCGCGCGGTCACGACATTGCGGGTGCGCTTCAACACGCGGTCGCTGATCACGCCGCCCGCCGTGTTGCCGACTACGCCGGAGAGAAACACGCCGGCCGAGAACATCGCCGAGCTTTTCAGGTCGAGACCGCGGCCGTGCATGAAGAAAGTCGGCAGCCAGGTGAAGAAGAGCCAGCCTGTCCAGCCATAGCAGAAGTACACGAGCATGGTCGGCCCGATGCGTTTGATGAGACGCCGCCACGGCGTCGGCTCGCGCGTCTTCTCGACCACCACTTTGCCGGCCGGCGGCAGCTCGGCTTCCTCTTGCGCCGTCATATGACGATGTTTGCGCGGATTGTCGGTGAAATACCATGCGTAGACCACGACCCATACGAAGGTCAACGCGCCGACCACGAGAAACGACGCGCGCCACGACGAATACGCGACCAGCAACGCGACGAACGGCGGCGTGATTGCATTGCCGAGCCGTGAGAACGAATGGGTCAGCCCTTGCACGAAGCCGCGCTTGCTGGAGGGAAACCAGTTGGTCAACGCTCGGGCCTGGGCCGGCAATGCCGCCCCTTCGCCGATGCCGAGCAGCATGCGCGCGCAGAACAGCGAGACGATACCGCCCGCGAGGCCGGTCGCGACCGTCGCGACGATCCAGATACTCGCGCAGACGATCAAGGTGAGCTTCGCGCCGAAGCGGTCGCTGACCCAGCCGCCGATCACTTGACAGATCGTGTATGTATAGGCGAACGCCGCGAACACGAGACCGACGTTGGTATTGCTCAGATGCAGGTCGTCGCGGATCAGCCCCGCCGCAGCCGACAGGTTGACGCGATCGAGGTACATGATGAACGACATCGCGCACATGATCGCGAGAATCGCCCGACTGACTTTGGGTCGATGCAACATTGTCTCCTCCGGATTTATGGCCTCGGTGCCCGATATGTCTCGGGATGCGGGCGGACTGATGCCTTCAACCGGACTCATACGAGGCGCGGCGCTCAGCTTTGTGCGGCCATTATCTGGACCGCGGCGATAATTGACCAATGAATTGTTTCGATACTGCGATCACTCGTGGTTATCGCTGCTGCGCGCGGCTTCGTGCCGGTGGGCGTGCAGGCATGTCGCCTGCACGCTCGTCGGCGAGCCATCCCTTTTTACATTGCTGTCTGGAGACCTGGAACACCGATATGAACCTTAGGGCCTTACAGTGCTTCGTGATTCTCGCGGAGGAACTCAATTTCAGCCGCGCCGCCGAGCGGCTGCACATCGCGCAGCCCGCGCTCAGTCAGCAGATCCGTTCGCTCGAAGAACGGCTCGGCACGCAACTCGTGGATCGGGCAAGACGTCCGCTGATGCTGACCGAAGCCGGCCACTACTTGTGCACCGAGGCGCGTCAGCTACTCGGTTCGCTGGAACAGATGACGCTTGCCGCCCAGGAAATCGGCATTGGCCGGCGTGGGTGGCTGAGCATCGGCTTCACGCGCTCGTCGATGTACAGCGTGCTGCCGCCCGCGCTGAAGGCCTTTCATAAGGCCTTCCCGCAGGTCGAACTCAAGCTCTTCGAAATGCTCACCGAGGAACAGACCGACGCGCTGCGCGACATGCGCATTCACATCGGCATCGGCCGGCAACCGCTGACGGTGGAAGGCTGCACATCCTGCTCATTGCTACGCGAGCGGGTCATGGTCGCGCTCGAAGCCGGCCATCCGCTGGCCGAGCGCAAGACCCTGCGTATTGCCGATCTCGCCGACATACCATTGATTCTTTATCCTAAGCATCAGAACGCGCAGTTCAAGCGCTCGGTGCAGTCGCTCTATCGCGATGCGGGAGTCACGCCGCTCGTCGCGCATGAGGCTTACGAAATTCAGACGGCGATTGCGCTGGTGGCCGCGGGCCTGGGCGTGACGTTCATCGGCGAATCGGTGGCGAGGCACGGACGCACCGACGTCGTGTTCCGTCATCTGACGGGGCCGGGCTCGTCGTATCGTTCGACCCTCGCGGCCACCTTCCGCACCGACGATGCGTCCCCGCACCTGCGGGCCTTTCTCGCGTGCCTGCCGACACCGCTGAAAGACCGCTGAAAGTCGCTGCACTATAAGTAAAAATCTATACAAGCATAAGCAAGCGGTCTTGGACTCCTCGTCGGCGCGTTCTTATCATTGGGATGCGTACACGACAAAAACGCAACGACGGCTACGGTCGTCGCTGCATGGCAGGAGACAGCATGACCGCATTCAATGAAACGGCAACGATGCGAAAAGTGTACGGGCGGCTGATGCCCCTGCTCTTCGCGATGATGTTTATCAACTATCTCGACCGGATCAATATCGGCTTCGCCGCGCTGGACATGAACAAGCAGTTGGGCTTCAGTCCCGCTGTGTTCGGGTTCGCGGGCAGCATCTTCTTCGTCGGCTACATGCTGCTCGAAGTACCTAGCAATCTGCTGCTGCACCGCGTCGGCGCGCGTATCTGGATTGCGCGCATTCTGTTGACGTGGGGCGCGGTGGCCGCGGCCACCGCGTTCGTCTTCAACGATACGAGCTTCTACGTGCTGCGTTTTCTGCTCGGCGTGATGGAAGCGGGCTTTCTGCCGGGTATCGCGGTCTATCTGACCAAATGGTTTCCGGAGCGCTACCGCGCACGGGCAGTGGGCGGCTACATCATCGCCGGGTCGTTTTCGGCGGTGCTGGGCGGCCCCATCTCGACTGCATTGATGACCTACGCGGACGGCATCCTCGGTCTGCAAGGCTGGCAATGGATGTTCATTCTCGAAGGCGTCCCCGCGATGCTGCTGGGCCTGCTGACGCTGCGCATCATGACCGAGCGCCCGGCCGACGCAAACTGGCTCTCCGCCGACGAAAAGCGCTGGCTCGAAACGACGCTCGCCGCCGAACGCGAGGCGGTCGGCGGCAGCCGGCATTTTCCGCTGCTGCGCGTGGCGAGCGACGTTCGGGTATGGAGTCTCGCGTGTCTGTTCGGTTGCGCGCTGGTCGGCATCTACGGCCTCTTTCTGTGGCTGCCGCAGATCGTCAAGAGTCTCGGCGAGTTGAGCAACATCGAAGTCGGCTTTCTATCGGCCGCGCCGCCGCTGCTCGGTGTGTTGGGCACGTTCCTGATCAGCCGCAGTTCGGACCGCACGGGCGATCGCAAGAAACACCTCGCATTCGTCTATGGGATGAGCGCGCTGGCCATCGCCGGCAGCGCGTATGCGCCGAGCCCCGTGATCGCGTATGCGCTGCTGTGCGTGACCGGCCTGTTCATCTATGCGGGCAATCCGCTGTTCTGGAGTCTGGCGTCGTCATTCAGAACCGGCGCGGCGGGCGCGGCAACGATCGCGCTGATCAACACGATCGCGCAGTTCGGCGGACTGGTCGGCCCATGGAGCATCGGGCTGGTGCGCAACGCGACCGGCAACTTCAAGCTCGCGTTGCTGACCATCGCCGCGTTCCTGGTCGTTGCGACGATCATCGCACTGGTGATGCGCGTCACGCCGGCCGAAGACGAAGCCGCTTCGCTCGCCACCGGCGACGGCGCGCCGTAAGCCTAATAACCGATCTGAAACTGCGCACAGCGCGCGCAAAGCCGGGTCGCCGACACTTCCACACGTCGACCTGCAGGGACATCAAAAGGTACTGCACACCATGATCATCGATTGCCACGGTCACTACACGACTTCCCCGCGACAGCACGAAGCCTGGCGCGAACAACAGATCGCCGCGCTGAAGGACGGCGCCATGCCGCCGCCCCGTCCCGCGATCAGCGACGACGAGATCCGCGAGAGCATCGAACACGGCCAGTTGCGTAGCCAGCGCGAGCGCGGCACCGATCTCACGATCTTTTCGCCACGCGCCGCCGGCATGGGCCATCATCTCGGCGACGCCGACGCGAACGCAACCTGGTCGAGCGAATGCAACGACCTCGTGCACCGCGTGTGCGAACTGTTTCCGCGCAATTTCGTGGGGGTGTGCCAGTTGCCGCAATCGCCGGGCGTCCCGCCCGCCAACTGCATCGCCGAATTGCGGCGCTGTGTCGAACAGCTCGGCTTCATCGGCTGCAATCTGAATCCCGATCCGTCGGGCGGTCACTGGAGCGGCCTGCCGCTCACGGACCGCTCGTGGTATCCGCTCTATGAAGCGATGGTGGAACTCGATGTCCCGGCAATGATTCACGTATCGTCGTCGTGCAATCCGAACTTCCATGCCACCGGCGCGCATTACATCAATGGCGACACGTCGGCGTTCATGCAGTTGCTGCAGGGCGATCTGTTCGCGGACTTCCCCACACTGCGCTTCATCATTCCGCACGGCGGCGGCGCAGTGCCCTATCACTGGGGACGTTATCGCGGACTCGCGCAGGACATGAAGCGTCCGCTGCTCGACGACTATCTGCTAAAGAACGTGTTCTTCGACACGTGCGTCTATCACCAGCCGGGCGCCGAATTGCTCGCCAAGGTCATTCCGGTCGAGAACATCCTGTTCGCGTCGGAGACCATCGGCGCGGTGCAAGGCATCGATCCGCGCACGGGCCACCACTATGACGATACGCGCCGCTATATCGACGCGATCGAATGGCTGAGCGACGCGGACCGGAAGCGCATCTACGAAGACAACGCGCGCCGCGTCTATGCGCGACTCACGCGACAACTCGATCGACAATTGGGCACCCAGGGGGCAACGGTATGAATCCAATCGGATGGCGTGAATACGAATGCGCGCCGCAGGCCGCATCGGCCACACTCGACGCATTGCGTGAACTCGCGGTCTCGCTGCTTAGCGACAACATGGCACGCGCGAGCGGCGCGGTCGGCTTGCTCCCGTATCACCGGCCGAAGCCGCTGGCGGGCAGCGCGCTCACGATCCGCACGCGACCCGGTGATAATCTCGCGATTCATCGCGCGTTCGAACTGTGCCGGCCCGGCGATGTGCTGGTGATCGACGGCGCGGGCGATCTCACGCAGGCGTTGATGGGCGAGATCATGGCGACCTTCGCCGAAAGTCTCGGCGTGCGCGGCCTCGTGATCGACGGCGCGATTCGCGACGTCGGCGCGCTGCGCCAGCGCGATTTTCCGGTGTACGCACGCGGCGTCACGCATCGCGGGCCGTACAAGAACGGACCGGGCGAGATCAACGTGCCGGTCACGGTTGGCGGCATGATCGTGCATCCAGGCGATATCATTGTCGGCGACGAAGACGGCATGCTCGCTATCGCACCCGCCGACGTCGACGCAGTGATCGAAGGAGCGCGGCGGCAGCAGGCGAAAGAAGCGGCTGCGCTGGCGTCGATCGCCGACGGTAGTTTCGACCGCGCATGGGTCGCTCCCCAGCGGGACCGGATGATGAACACCTGACTGTGATCCACATGGCGCAATACCTGAACGCTGCGACTCTGCTTGACCTCGCGCGCGCTGCGCAAGCGCGCGCCACCGCGCCTTGCGCGTGCACGAAGACACCGCTGGACGGCTGGCAATCGCAGCCGTTGTCGCTCGACGAAACGCAATTCGAGGACATCGGCACGCTGACGCCGGAAGACGATCCCGAGCCGACGTTCAGCGAGTATCTGCCGGGCAAGACGAACTACTGTTCGGCCGACGCCCCGATCGCGCCGCGCTACTTCCCGTACAACCGCTGCGCTGTGTGGCAGTGCTCGTTGTGCACGCGACTGTATCTGCGCTATGTCGAAGGCGGCGGGTATTTCGTCGACCGCAGAATCCGCGCGCTGCGCGCGGAGTTGATCGAGGACGTGCCGCTTCCGGGGTGATGCTCGCGGCGTGAATATCATTGCGCGTGATCGATAACGACACATTCGAAGCTGGTCGCCGCAGCCGCCGCGTCCATCGCTTCCGGCAGCGCGGCGAGCGGATAAACACGCGGACGCAACGCCGTGAGATCGAGTTGCCCGCTGCAAGCCAGGTCGAGCAAACGGCGATACGACTCACGCGGATACATGAACTGGCCGAGGATCTCCCAGCCATTCAACATGACTTCGGTGTAGGGAACCGGCAATGGCACGGCCATGCTACCCATCAGAACCAGCCGGCCGCCTGGCGCGAGGGCGCGGAGCGCGGCCAGCGTGAGACTGGGGTCGTCTGCATTGCCCACCATGTCGAACGCCATATGCGCGCCGCCGTGCGCGGCGTCGCGCAGCGCATGGGTATCGGCAGCCACGTCGCCGCTCGCCGTGACCGTGACGACACGTCCACGTCCGAGCGTCGCGATCGCCTCGAGCGTGCGCGCATTCCTGCCGATCGCGACGATCCGGCTCGCTCCCATCGCCAATGCGAGCAGCACGGCGCCAGTGCCATAGGCGCCCGTTGCGCCGGACACGATCAGCGTTTCCCCTGCTGCCAGCCGGCCGCGTAACAGGCCGCCAAACGGCACGATGCAGCGGGTGGTCATCGCGAGCTGCACGGCGCTCAGAAGCGGCAGATCATCGACCGGCGTGACCGCACTCGCGGGATACGACGCGTATTCGGCCAACGTGCCGTCCGGCCAGTCGGCCTGCATGCGCTCAGCGATCGCGCCGCTCGCCGTCACGCCCAGCAGAATCTGCGCGGGCTCGCGCACGTTTTCCTGTGCGACGAAATACGACGACAGCACGACCCGCTGCCCCGCCTGCAAATGCCACACACCCTCGCCCACCGCGTGCACGACGCCCACGCCGTTTCCGCCAGGAACGAACGGCTGCGACGGCGCGTGATAGATCGAGTTCGGCAGCTTGCCGGCCACATAGGCCTTCATATACGACATCAGCGAGGACGCTTCGACGCGCACCACGACGCCTCCCGCGCGCGCCTGCGGGACGGGAATGTCGTTCAGGCTCAGCGCGCCGCCGAGCCGTTCGAGTTGCCATGCTTTCATCGACGAAGTCCTCCGTGAGTGTGCGTCGATACGCGTGAATGGCGCTATGATCGCGCCAAAAAATCACCGTGCCTACAATTGAAAAGCCTTTATTCCTATCAGACCGTACATTTATGGACGCTCTTTCCGACGTACTTTCGATGCTGCGCGCAGCCTGGCGAACATTGGACCGTCGAGAGCCGCGCGTGTGCGGTAGGTATGTCGCGCACCGCGTTTGCCGCGCGCTTTCGCCGGCAAGTGGGCAGCGCGCCCGTCGAGTATCTTGCGCAATGGCGGATGGCGATCGCGCGTTCAGCCGCGCGGCGTGAGGGCCGCAACGCGAGCACGGCTTCAGCTATTGGCGCTTCAAGGCATCAGGACGTAAGCCGATCGAATCGACGTGTCCTGCCCTTACCTTTCCAACTCCGCAAATAGCCAGTCCTGAAAGCTGCGCAGCTTCGGCAACTCGGCACGCGACTTCAGCAGATTGAGCGTGTAGCCCTGTACGTTGAGCCCCTCCAGTCCGAATGGCGCAACCAGCCGCCCCGTCTCCAGTTCGCGCTGCGCCAGCAGCAGACTTTCCAGGCACACGCCGAGGCCATCGACTGCCGCGCTCAATGCCATGAACGAACGATCGAAGCGTGGCCCGCGCCCGATATCGAGCCGCGTCTTGCGATGCTGCCGCATCCAGTCACGCCAGCTGACCAGGCAACCCTCGCTATGAATCAACGGATGCTGCGGCAGATCGGCGACGCTGCGCAACGGCGAGTCGCCGGCCATCAGCGCGGGCGAGCATAGCGGCACGATCGTTTCAGGCGGCAACTCCAGCACCATCGTGCCCGCCGGTTGCAGCTTGCGCGGACCGTAGCGGATGTCGATATCGACCGCGCCCGAGATCAGATCCGCCGCCTCCGACGATGCGTTCAGCCGCACGTCGATATCCGGATGCGCCGCGCTGAAGCGCGCGATGCGCGGCATCAACCACTGCGTCGCGAAGCTCGGCGTGCAATGAATCGTGAGGATGTCGCTCTTTGCGACGCGGCCGATCTCGCGCGTGGCCGCGTCGATACGCGCGAACGCCGACGTGATTTCCTCTGCGTATTGCCGCCCCGAGTCCGTCAGCAGCACCGTGCGATGCAATCGATGGAACAGACGAATACTCAATTGCTCTTCGAGCAGCTTGATTTGATGGCTGATCGCCGACGGTGTCACGAACAGTTCTTCTGCTGCAAGCGCAAACGACGAGAGCCGCGCGGCCGCTTCGAAAGCCTGTATCGACTTGAGAGTAACGCGATTGTGCATGGCAGCACCCACGTGAATTCAATTCATCCATCGACCATGTTAATTCGTTTGAGCGCGTGCGGGCACGAGATTACGCTTGAGTCACTGGCCGCGGTGTCGATGCGGTCCACGCAAAAGACACGAGGAGACAACAGTGAACAGCAGCCAAACCGCGCCGTCTGTCGAACGCGCCAAACGCGCTAAACATGCCAAACCCGCCGACCTTGCCGAACTGGCGGAGCACGCGTATCAGATCCGCCGCAACGCGCTGCGCATGGGCGAAGTGCAGGGGCAAGGCTATATCGGCCAGGCGCTCGATATCGCCGACGTGCTCGCGGTCGCCTACTTTCGCGCAATGCGTTATCGCGCCGACGACCCCGAATGGGAAGGCCGCGACCGCTTCCTGCTCTCGAACGGCCACTACGCGATCGCGCTGTACGCGGCGCTGATCGAAGCCCGCATCATCGCCGACGAAGAACTGGAGACCTACGGCAGCGACGACAGCCGCCTGCCGATGTCCGGCATGGCGAGCTATACGCCCGGCATGGAGATGTCCGGCGGCTCGCTCGGGCAAGGGCTAACGATCGCGGTAGGCCGCTGCCTCGGCCTGAAACGCAAAGGCTCGGGTGCACGTGTCTACACGCTCTTCTCCGATGGCGAACTCGACGAAGGCGCGGTGTGGGAAGGCCTGATGTCCGCTGCGCACTGGCAACTGGACAACCTGATCGCGATGGTCGACGTGAATAATCAGCAGGCCGATGGTCCGTCGTCGACCGTGATGGCGTTCGAGCCGCTGGTCGACAAGCTATTGGCGTTCGGCTGGTTCGTGCAGCGCGTGGACGGCAACGATCTGGCGGCGGTGGTCGCGGCGTTCGACGCGGAGCATGCGCATCCCGAAGCGCAGCCGCGCATCATCGTTTGCGATACGCGCATGGGTTGCGGCGTGCCGTTTCTCGAAGCGCGCGAGAAGAACCACTTTATCCGCGTCGACGCGAACGAGTGGCAACTCGCGCTGCAAGCGCTCGAAGCCGGGAGAAACGCATGAGCGCCGCCGCACCGAAACCGCGCCTGAAAACTTCGGCGATGATCGCGTCGATCGCGGGCGAAGGGCAGGTCACGCGTTCCGCTCCGTTCGGTCATGCACTGGTCGAACTCGCGCGCCAGCGGCCCGAAGTGGTCGGCATGACGGCCGATCTCGGCAAATACACCGACCTGCATCTGTTCGCGAAGGCGTACCCCGAGCGCTACTACCAGATGGGCATGGCCGAGCAGTTGCTGATGGGCGCGGCGGCCGGCATCGCGCACGAAGGCCCGCAGCCGTTCGTGACCACCTACGCGGTGTTCGCCGCGCGACGCGCGTACGACTTCATCCATCAGGCAATTGCCGAGGACAACCTCGACGTGAAGATCGTCTGCGCGTTGCCGGGCCTCACGACCGGCTACGGTCCGAGCCATCAGGCAGCCGAAGACCTCGCGCTGTTTCGCGCCATGCCGAACCTCACGGTGATCGATCCGTGCGACGCGATCGACATCGAGCAGATGGTGCCCGCGATCGCCGATCATCGCGGCCCTGTATACGCACGGCTATTGCGCGGCAACGTGCCGGTCGTGCTCGACGAATACGGCTACCGCTTCGAACTCGGCAAAGCGAAGCTGCTGCGCGACGGCGCCGAAGTGCTGATCGTCTCGTCCGGAATCATGACGATGCGCGCGCTCGAAACGGCCAAAGCGCTTGCCGCCGATCGAATCGACGTCGGCGTGCTGCATGTGCCGACCCTCAAGCCGCTCGACACCGTCACGCTGCTGCGCGAAGCGCGCCGCCCTGGGCGGCTCGTGATCGTCGCGGAGAACCATACGGTGATCGGCGGGCTCGGCGAAGCCGTGGCCGCCGTGCTGCTCACCAACGGCGTCACGCCGCCATTCCGGCAAATCGGTCTGCCCGACGCATTTCTCGACGCGGGTGCACTGCCGACGCTGCACGACCGCTACGGCATTTCGACCGACGCGATGTGCGACACGATCAAGGGCTGGCTGCGCTGAAGCGCGCTGCCACGCGTAGTCACCGATAGCCAGACCCGCAGCAAACCATAACCATCACACTCAGGAGATACGCATCATGTCCGACTCACGTCTTCTCGACGGCAAGGTCGCCGTTATATCCGGCGGTGCATCACCGCGCGGCATCGGCATGGCGACCGCGCGCAAGTTCGCGGCACAAGGCGCACGCATCGCCATTTTCGATCTCGACGAAACAGCCGCCGTGGAAGCCGCCGCGTCGATCGGCCCCGAGCATCGCGGCTACGTATGCAACGTCACCGATCGCGAAGCCTGTCAGGCGGCCGTCGAGCGCACCGTCGCCGATTTCGGTTCGATCGACATCCTGATCAATAACGCGGGCATCACGCAGGCGGCCAAGCTGCTCGAGATCGATCCGCAAAGCTGGGATCGCATTCTCGACGTCAATCTGCGCGGCGTGTTGTATCTGTCGCAAGCCGTCGTCCCGCAGATGAAGAAGCAGAAGAGCGGCTCGATTGGCTGCATGTCGTCGGTTTCCGCGCAACGCGGCGGCGGCATTCTCGGCGGTCCGCACTACTCGGCGGCCAAGGCCGGCGTGCTGGGACTCGCGAAAGCGATGGCCCGCGAACTCGGCAACGACGGCATTCGCGTGAACTGCGTGACGCCCGGCCTGATTCAGACCGACATCAACGCGGGCAAGATCAGCGACGACAAACGCGGCGAAATTCTCGCGGGCATTCCGCTGAATCGTTTAGGTGTCCCTGACGATGTGGCCGGCGCATTCCTGTTCCTTGCGTCGGACCTGTCGTCGTATATCACGGGCGCCGTGATCGACGTGAACGGCGGCATGCTGATTCACGGCTGATCTGGCAGGACGGGCCGTCTGGCGGGAGGCCGGCGGCGGCGATGGAGACCGGCAAGACCCGTAGCAGAGAACAGACCGGCGCGGCGCGCGACACGTGCAGCCGCCGCGCAACACACTCGACAACTATAACGACACGCCATATTGGAGGAAGACACCATGACTACCCGTTCAAACGCCCCGAAGGGCATCAGTCGCCGCACGTTCCTGAAGGCCGGCGCGACGCTGTCCGCCGCCGCACCGCTCTGGAGCGTCTCGCGGCACGCGCTGGCAGCACCCGAGTTCTCGTACAAGCTCGCCACCGGGCAGGACCCGACTCACCCGGTCAACATCCGTGCGCAGGAGGCGATCAATCACATTCGCGAGGCGACCAACGGCCGCCTCGACATCAAGCTGTTTCCGCAGAACCAGCTCGGCTCCGATACCGACCTGCTCTCGCAGGTGCGCAATGGCGGCGTCGAGTTCTTCAATCAGGCGTCGTCGATTCTCGCGACGCTCACGCCCGCCGCCGGCATCGTCAACACGGGCTTCGCATTCAAGGACTACGACTCGGTCTGGAAAGCGATGGACGGCGACCTCGGCAACTATATCCGCGCGCAGATCGCGAAATCGGGCATCGTGTCGGTCAGCAAGGTGTGGGACAACGGCTTCCGGCAGATCAGTTCGTCGACGCGCGCGCTGCGTGCGCCGGCCGATCTGAGAGGCTTCAAGATCCGCGTGCCGCAAGCGCCGATGCTGACCTCGCTATTCAAGGCGCTCGAAGCGGGCCCGGCGCCGATCAACTTCAACGAACTCTATTCGGCGCTGCAGACCGGCGTGGTCGAAGGCCAGGAGAATCCGCTGCCGATCATCGCGACCGCGAAGCTATACGAAGTGCAGAAGTACATCAGCCTTACGTCGCACGTGTGGGACGGTTACTGGATTCTCGGCAACCGCGCCGCGTGGGAGCGCTTGCCGGCGGACATCCGCGCCATCGTCACGCGCGAATTCGAAAAGGCCGCGATGCTGCAACGCGCGGACATCGCCAAGCTCAGCACCTCGTTGCGAGCCGATCTGAAGACGAAAGGCATCACTTTTATCGACGTCGATCGTGAGGCGTTCCGCGGCGCGCTCGCCAAGACCAGCTTCTATCACGACTGGCGCAGCAAATACGGCGACGAAGCATGGGGCCTGCTCGAGAAGTCCGTCGGAAAACTGGGGTAATGCGATGATCTCGATCTCCTATTCACACGAGGCGCAGCATCGGTTCGCCTGCGCGCTCGATTCCGCGCTCGGGCATCTGGTGGAGATTCCCGCCGCGTTGCTGGTGCTCGCCGAAATTGTCGTGCTGCTGGCCGGCGTGCTGAGCCGCTACGTGCTGCACGCGCCGCTCGTGTGGTCCGACGAACTCGCGTCGATGCTGTTCCTGTGGCTCGCGATGCTCGGCGCGGTCATCGCGTTGCGGCGCGGCGAACACATGCGGATGACGGCGCTGGTGGGTATGGCGCCGCCGGGCGTGCGCGCTTTTCTCGACGTGGTGGCGGTCGCCGCTCCGATCGCGTTTCTCGCGATGGTGATCGGCCCGGCGATCAGCTTCGCGCAGGACGAGTCGTTCATCACCACGCCCGCACTAGAACTGTCGAACTCGTGGCGCGCCGCCGCGTTGCCGATCGGTTGCGCGCTGATGCTGCTGGTCGCCGTGGTGCGGCTCGCGCGAATGTCGAACTGGCGGCTCGTGCTCGCCGCAGTCGCAACGGTCGGCGCGCTGGTCGGCATCTTCATCGCGCTCGGGCCGGTGCTGCGCGACCTCGGCAACATCAATCTGCTGATCTTCTTCGTCGGACTGGTAGCGCTCGGTGTACTGAGCGGCGTGCCGATCGCCTTTTCATTCGGACTCGCAACTTTCGGCTATCTCGCGCTGACCACCAATACGCCGATGCCGGTGGTCGTTGGGCGGATGGACGAAGGCATGTCGCATCTGATCCTCCTTTCCGTACCGCTCTTCGTGTTTCTCGGCCAGTTGATAGAGATGACCGGCATGGCCGCGGCGATGATCGCGTTCCTCGCGAGCCTGCTGGGTCACGTGCGCGGCGGCCTCTCGTACGTGCTGGTCGGCGCGATGTATCTGGTGTCCGGCATCTCTGGATCGAAAGCCGCGGACATGGCAGCGGTCGCGCCGGTGCTGTTCCCCGAGATGAAAGCGCGCGGTGCGAAGCCCGGCGACCTCGTCGCGCTGCTCGCCGCGACCGGCGCACAGACCGAGACGATTCCGCCGAGCCTCGTGCTCATCACGCTCGGCTCGGTCACGGGCGTGTCGATCTCCGCACTCTTCACGGGCGGCATGCTGCCTGGGATCGTGCTGGCGATCACGCTGTGCATGGTCGTGCAGTGGCGCTACCGGCGCGAGGATATGTCGAGCGTCAAACGCGCAACGCGTGGCGAGATTCTGCGCAAACTGCTGATCGCGTTCCCCGCGCTCGCGCTGCCGTTCGTGATTCG
Organism: Paraburkholderia ginsengisoli NBRC 100965; assembly: GCF_000739735.1. Classification (GTDB taxonomy): domain Bacteria; phylum Pseudomonadota; class Gammaproteobacteria; order Burkholderiales; family Burkholderiaceae; genus Paraburkholderia; species Paraburkholderia ginsengisoli. The sequence continues at coordinate 34,316 of NZ_BBJF01000019.1, forward strand.
CGCGGCGGTGGTCGAAGGCATCGCGACCGCCACGGAAGTGTCCACCATCGGTATCGCGTATGCGGTGGTGGCAGGCCTGCTGATCTATCGCCGATTCGAATGGACGCGGCTCAAGCCGATGCTGATCGATACCGCGACGTTGTCCGGCGCGATTCTGCTGATCATCGGCGCGGCGACCGCAATGGCGTGGGCGCTGACGCAGTCCGGCTTCTCGGGCCAGCTTGCACAGACACTCGGCGGTCTGCCGGGCGGCGCGGCGATGTTCATGGCGGCGTCGATCTGCATGTTCGTGATTCTCGGCAGCGTGCTCGAAGGCATTCCGGCGATCGTGCTGTTCGGGCCGTTGATGTTCCCGATCGCGCGGGCCATGCACATCCACGACGTGCACTACGCGATGGTCGTGATTCTGTCGATGGGCGTGGGCCTGTTCGCGCCGCCGTTCGGTGTGGGCTACTACTCCGCCTGCGCGGTGAGCCGCATTCATCCCGACGAAGGCATGAAGCCGATCCTCGGCTATATCGCGGCGTTGCTGGTCGGGTTGATCGTCGTGGCGGCCGTGCCGTGGATTTCAATCGGCTTCCTGCATTGAGCCAGCATCGAGTCGCCAATGCGTGAGACGGACGCCGTGCATAGCAGGCCGCTCCCGTCTCTCGCGTGATGTTCTTTCCGCTTGCCCCGGTTCGCCGTGAATCGCCGCGTACCGGTCCGTTCCATCCGTATGATTGCCGCCGCCTGTTTTTCCGGGCGGCGTAGAGGAGCCTTTTGCCATGTCCACCACCGAAGCACAGCCTGCCGCGGCGCTTGCATCGACCGCTTCGCCCGCTTCGCCCTCTCTTGCGCCGACGTCGCCACTGCCACTCGCCGACGCGATCCGCTTTCTGTCGATCGATGCAATCCTGCGCGCCGGCGAAGGTCATCAGGGCGTGCCGCTCGGCATGGCCGAAATCGCGACCGCGCTGTTCACGCGGCATCTGAAATTCAATCCCGCCGATCCCACCTGGGCCGACCGCGACCGCTTCGTGCTGTCGAACGGCCACGGCTCGCTGCTGTTGTATTCGCTGCTCTATCTGAGCGGATATAACGCGATCGGGCTGGAGCAGATCCAGAGTTTCCGCGAACTCGGCTCGCATTGCGCGGGCCACCCCGAGTACGAACCGGCGCACGGTATCGAAGCCACCACCGGCCCGCTCGGCCAGGGGATCGCCAACGCGTTCGGGATGGCGATTGCCGAAGCGTATCTCGCGGCGAAATTCGGCAGCGAACTCGTCGATCACTACACGTACACGTTCGTCGGCGACGGCTGTCTGCAGGAAGGCATCGGCCAGGAAATGATTTCGCTGGCCGGGCATCTTCGACTCGGCAAGCTGATCCTCTGCTGGGACGACAACCAGATCACCGACGACGGCAGCACCTCGCTGTCGATCAGCGAAGACGTGTGTGCGCGATTCCGTGTGGGTGGCTGGCAAGTGATCGAAGTCGACGGTCACGATCTCGAAGCGGTTTCGGCGGCATTGACGATCGCGCGTGCGGATCCGCGACCTTCGATGATCGCGTGCAAGACGGTGATCGGCCGCGGCATTGCGCGTCTGCAAGGGCAACGCGGCGGCCATAGCGGCAAGCTGTTCCAGGCGGACGCCGACGCGGCGCGTGCGCAACTCGGCTGGCCGCATGCCGCCTTCGACGTGCCGGCGGACATCCTGAGCGCGTGGCGCGCGGCTGGGCACCGCAGCGACGCGCAGCATGCCGCGTGGCAGGCGCGCGTCGCCGCGTTGCCGGCGGCGCAGCGCGCGGAATTCGAACGCGTCCACGCCGGCCATCTGCCCGAAGGCTGGCGCGACGTACTCGACGACTACCGCAAGCGCGCCGTCGAGCGCGACGAAGGGCAAGCCGGCATCGCGGTATCGGGCGAAATCAGTGATCTCCTCGCGCCGTTGCTGCCGGAGCGCATGGTCGGTTGCGCCGACCTCGAAGCGCCCACCGGCCACAAGCGCCAGCTCGTCGCCTTCACCGCTGCCGACCATCGCGGCGCATATGTCCATTGCGGCGTGCGCGAACATCTGATGGGCGCGATGGCCAACGGCATGGCCGCGCACGGCGGCGTGATCGCCACCAGCGTCACCTATCTGGCCTTCTCCGACTATCAGCGCCCCGCCATGCGCATGGCCGCATTGATGAGCTTGCCCGTGCACTTCGTGTTCAGCCACGATTCGATCGGCGTCGGCAAGAACGGGCCCACACATCAGCCCGTCGAAATCCTCGCGTCGTTGCGCGCGATGCCGAACATGCGCGTGCTGCGTCCCGCCGATGCGGTCGAGGCCGCCGAATGCTGGGCGCTCGCGCTCGAACATCGGCGCGGTCCGAGCACGCTGATATTCGCGCGCCAGCTGCTGCCGCTGGTTCGCCGCGAACATAGCGCCGAGCCGTTGTCGCAACGCGGCGCGTACGTGCTGGCCGAGGCGGAACACGGACCGCGCGCCGTCACGTTGCTCGCAACCGGTTCCGAAGTCGCGCTCGCCTTGCAGGCGCGCCGCCAGTTGCAGGACGAAGGCATTGCGACCGCGGTCGTGTCGATGCCATGCTGGGAGATCTTCGACGAACAGGACGCGGCCTATCGCGCGGAAGTGCTCGGCCCGGGCACCGTGCGGGTCGGCGTCGAAGCAGCGCTGCGTTTCGGCTGGGACGGCTATCTCGGCGAGCGTGGCGGCTTTGTCGGCATGACGGGCTTCGGTGCATCCGCTTCTGCGGAAACGCTATACGAACACTTCGGCATCACGGCGCAGCACATCGTCGCCGAAGCGAAGCGGCATCTGTAAATCATCGGGACATGGACATGCACAAGATCGTTTTCCTCGACCGCACTACCCTCGCGCCGCAAATCGTTTTGCGCGAGCCGCGTTTCGACCATCAGTTGATCGAACATGAACGCACCACGCCGGATCAATTGCTCAAGCGCCTCGCCGGCGCTTCGATTGCCATTACCAACAAGGTGCCGCTGACGGCCGAAGTACTCGTACAGCTGCCGGAACTGAAGCTGATCGCCATTGCCGCGACCGGCACCGACTGCATCGACAAGGCGGCCTGCCAGCGTTTGGGCATTGCTGTGAGCAATATTCGCGGCTACGCGATCAACACGGTGCCCGAGCATACGTTCGCGCTGATCCTCGCATTGCGGCGCAATCTGGTCGCCTATCGCGACGACGTGCTGGCCGGCGAGTGGCAAAAGTCCGGGCAATTCTGTTTCTTCACGCACCCGATTCACGATCTGGCCGGCGCGCGTCTGGGCATCATCGGCGAGGGCGTGCTCGGACAGCGCGTCGCGGAACTCGGCAAGGCGTTCGGCATGCAGCCGATGTTCGCCGCGCACAAGGGACGCGAAGGTCTCGGTCCGTTGTACACGCCGTGGGACGAGGTGCTGGCGACCAGCGACATCATCACCGTGCACAGTCCGCTCACGCCGAACACGCGCAACATGCTGGCGATGCCCGAGTTCCGCGCGATGCGCCGCAAGCCGTTGATCATCAACACGGCGCGCGGCGGCCTCGTCGACGAAAGCGCGCTGGTGCAGGCGCTCGACGAAGGCCTCATCAGCGGCGCGGGCTTCGACGTGACCGCCGGTGAGCCGCCCGCCGACGACAATCCGCTATTGCGCGCGGCGGGCCGGCCCAATGTCATTCTGACGCCGCATGTCGCGTGGGCATCGGACGAGGCACAGCAGCGTCTCGCCGATCAGTTGATGGACAACATCGAAAACTTCGTGAACGGTACACCGAGCAATCTGGTGCAGGGGGCGTACTGAGAGAAAGTGCCCGACGGGGTGCCGTTTTCGCATTTTCTACGCGGGCATCGGCACCCGTTGTCACCGCCGCTCAGGCCGCGCGGTACATTTGCGCGCCCCACGGCGCGCCGATCGTGCCGCCGTCCACGACGATCTCGGCGGCAGTCACGCCGGACGCGTCCGCCGATGCGAGAAACAGCACTGCCGCCGCCACTTCTTCCGGCGCAGCGAGACGGCCCATCGGAATGCGCGGTGCGAGCGCCTGTTCGGCTCCGTCGAGCGTCGCGCCCTCGCGCGCGCCACGTGTCCAGATCGGCGTGCGCGTGCCGCCCGGAATCACCGTGTTCACGCGAATGCCGCGCTGCACGAGTTCGGATGCGAAGACCTTCGCCATTCCCGTGATGCCGGCCTTCGTGGCGGAATACGCCGCCGAACCCGGTGAGCCGAGTTCGCGCATCACCGAGCCGTTCAGCACGATCGAGCCACCCGCGCTCATCAACGGGAGCGCCGCCTGCACGGTCAGAAACACGGCGGTCAGGTTCGTGCGAAGAATCGCCTCGAACGCCGCCGCCGACGTGCCGCCGAGCGGCGTCGGCCCGGAAATGCCGGCGTTGGCGAACACGATGTCCAGCGAACCGAACTTCGTTCCGATCTGTTTGAACAACGCGTCGATGGCCGCCTCGTCATCGAGATTAGCTGCCACGCCCAGCGCGTTATCGCCCAACTCGGTCACCGCCTGGTCGAGCTTCGCACGGTCGCGGCCGGTGATCACCACTCGCGCGCCTTCGGCAATCAGCAGTTTCGCCGTGACAAAGCCGATTCCGCTATTCCCGCCCGTGACCAACGCTGTTTTTCCTGTGAAACGCATCATCCTTCTCCTTGATCGCGCCGCCGACATGACCGGCAAGCCACGGCCGCGCGACGCGTTAAACGGTTAAGCGGCTTCGTGCCGCCGCTGATAAACGACGTATCCCGAAGGGCACCCGCCCCTTCAATCTGCATGTTGATTATCATGCACATTTTCAGTATTATGCTCGTCATATAGAATTGTCAAGCAGCGGAGAACGGAAAATGGGCTACTCGCAGGCACAGAAGGCTGAAAGCAGGCAGCGTGTTCTGGAAACGGCGGCACGGCAGATTCGCGAAGACGGCATCGCCGCGCTCGGCGTCGCGGACTGCATGCGCAGCGCCGGACTCACGCACGGCGCGTTCTACGGCCATTTCGATTCGCGCGATGCGTTGATTGTCGAGGCGCTCGAATACGCGGTCGCGCAGAGCAGGAAAAGGATCGAGGCGCTGAAGACGGGCGCCGGCGGGTCGAAGGCGAAAGAGCCGTTGCGGGCGATTGCAGAGACGTTCCTCGGCGAGCGCCATATCCGCAATCCCGGCAGCGGCTGCGCGTTGTGCGCGCTGGCCGGGGAAGCGCGTCATGCCAGCCCGGAGATTCGCGAGCGGTTGACGGCCTATGTGCATACGCTGGCGGCGCAAATCGCCGAGACTTTGGCGGACCACAGCGAGAGCGCGGCGCTGGGGATCGTCGCGACCATCATCGGCGCGGTGACACTGGCGCGTGCCGTCGACGACAGGCAACTGGCGAAATCGATTCTCTCCGCGTCGCTCGAACTGATCGTGGCACAGGGCGGCGACGCGGCGTAAGCCGTGCGCTCGCGCTTCGGCGCAAGCACATCGCACGCCGGACCCGCCGCCGGTTAAAGCAGCCCGGAACCGTCGCTCGCCTGGCTCAAACGCCGCGCGAGTTCGCGGCCGCGGCCAGTCAGCTTGAGCGTCGAGATATCGCCGTCGTCGTGCCAGGCGATCTCGACCAGTTCGTAGCGGCTCAGCGCGAGCACTTCGGCATCGAGTTCTTGCAGACGCCTTTCGGCGTCGCTGAGACGCAGCAGGGTCGCGACTTCGTGATGGGTGAGCATCGGCTACCTCGTCGGTGAATAGAGGACATGCCGACATCGTAGATGCGTAGCCCGACATTCAGACTACGGTTGTGTTGCGTAAAATTACCGAATTACAGCTCGCGACGACTACGGCCACCCGCCGCGCCGATGCGCGTCATTTGCCGCGCGCCACCGACACGATCTCTTTCACACGCCGCGCGATACTCGTCAGCATGCTGTCGTGTGCGTCGGAAGACGGCGGCCTTCGGTGCGGCATCGTTTGCAGATCGCGGGAGTCGTCGTGAAGCGCGCGCGCATGACTCGCCGGCGTGAACGGCCACTCGATCACCACCGCTCGCAGAATGGCCGCACGCGGTCCCTTCTCGGCCTTGTCGATATACGCGTTGATCGCTAACGCTTCCTGCCTTGCCGAGTCGTGGGAATCGGTGGCAATAAAATCGTTCAGTCCTTCGATATGGACGCACCATAGCCGTTCGTTCACGTCCTGTCTCCGATATAGACGCGCAGCCACGGCGCGTTGCGCGCTTCGCCGGATACTTCGCCGGATACTTCGCGCGCATACGCTTCCGCCAGCCTCAGCCTGGCGGAGTCGGGCCTGCCGTATCGCTTCTCCAGCATGTGCGGCGCGCGCTTCACCCGGACGCCATGATCCCGGTGAAACATGTAGCGCGCTACCCCCTTCGCCGATTGTCTCGCTATGCTCTCAACGTCTAATGACATCTCGTTCCGTCCAACTCGTCTATCCGGTCGCTCGCTTGCCGGGTCCTTCCAGGTTGCTGGTTTTGAAACCGACTGACGACTTCCTGTACCGTATTACTGGAGCCACGATCTAAGATCAATAGGCATTAGGATGATGAAGCCCCTTGAATACAGTCGCGAAAATGATTTTTACGTCCAGTCTGAATGACCAGTTTCGCAAATAATACAAATCGTGCGCGACGCGGCCTTCCATCTTTTCGATGCGATCCGTTTCGCCACGAAAGCCGTTGATCTGCGCCCATCCGGTAATGCCGGGTTTGATGCGGTAGCGGTGGATATAGCCGGAAACAATGTTCTGGTAGAGATCGTCGTGTTCGAGCGCATGAGGACGCGGTCCCACCACCGACATGTCGCCGCGCAGCACATTGAAGAACTGCGGCAGCTCATCGAGACTCGTGCGGCGCAGGAATCGGCCCACCGCGGTAACGCGTGGATCGCCGCGTGTCGCCTGCTCCAGTACACCCGGTTTCTGTTCGTGCAGCCGCATGGTGCGAAACTTGTAGATTTTGAAGACCCGTCCGTCAGCGCCTTTTCGAGCCTGTCTGAAGAAGACCGGTCCGGGAGAACTCAGTTTCACCGCAATGGCGCAAGCCAGCAGAATCGGCGACACCGCGATCAGCGCGCTCAATGCAAAGAGGCGGTCGAACAGTTCCTTCTGCACCATCGCATTGGGCGGCAGCGGCGACGCGGCCAGATTGATCGTCGGCAAACCCAGCAAGTCGGTCATGCTGCCTTCGAAGAGCGCAAGCGTGCGCACGTCAGGCATGAATCGTATATTGATCAGGTCGTTGCGAAACTCGTCGACGAGCCGAAGAATCGAACGCTCTTCGGTGAGCGGCAACGCCAGCCAGACTTCGCCGATGTTCTGTTCGCGCACATACTGGACAAAAGCGGCATGCTCCTCGAACACGCGCACGGACGACGTGCCCGCGTCCCTCGTGCCGGGGCGCAAGTTGTATAGCGCGTTGGCGCGAAAGCCCGCAGCAGGCGACATTTCCATCTTGCGAATGATCTCGTCGCAATGATCTCCGCAAGCGGCCACCGCCACCTGCTGCAAGTTCAAACCGGCATGGCGAACCCGGCCGAGCAGCGCATGCGTCACCAGCCGGCCGGCCATCATCGCGGCGCCCGAAATTCCCGTCCAGTACACGAACCACAGACGCGACACGAAATCGATGCGATGCAACGAGAACATCAATGCCATTGCACACGCCTGCACGACCAGCCAGCCGAGCGCGACATGTCCCGCGAGCGCTCGCTTGGAGCGGCCGCGCCATGATTCATAAACTCCGAGCGCGGGAAACACGGCAAGTGAGAATGCGGCGGCAAATGCCACGAACGCCAGATAGAAACTCCGCTGCGAGCCCGAGTCGAAGCGAATCTGGGAGGCCGCGAAGGCGCCGCCCAGAATCATCGCGACGTCGAACAATCTCGCCAACAGACCAGTAATCAATCGCATTGCAGCCCCCTAAGAGCACGCCGACATTCCACACAATTGACTCAGTTGCAACGCCCATACTTGTCGTCGAATCTGACGATGTCGTCCTCGCCGAGATAGGTTCCGGACTGAACCTCGATGATCTGCAGCGGCACCCGGCCCGGATTTTCCAAACGATGGCGCACGCCCAACGGGATATAGGTCGACTCGTTCTCGCCGAGAAGGAACTGTTCTTCTCCACGCGTGACGAGCGCCGTTCCGCTCACGACGACCCAATGCTCCGCGCGGTGGTGATGCATCTGCAAAGACAGCCGCCCACCGGGCATCACGACGATGCGCTTGACCTGAAAGCGGTCGCCGTGATCGATCGAATCGTAAAAGCCCCACGGCCGGCGAACCTTTCTGTGCGCGTCGGCTTCCGGCGACTTCTCCCGCTTGATGCGCGACACCAGCCCCTTGATGTCCTGCACGTGCGAGCGGTCCGCCACCAGCACGGCGTCGTCGGTCTCGATCACGATCAGATTGTTCGTGCCGACACAGGCCAGCAATCGGCCGCCTTGCGAACGCGCATAAGTCGCTGTCGCGCCTTCGAACAGCACGCGTCCATTCGATGCGTTGCCGCACTCGTCTTTTTCCATTGCCTGCCAGACCGCGTCCCACGAGCCGAGATCGGACCAACCCGCTTCGAGCGGCACCACCACGCCGGAGAACGGCGAATCCGGTTTGCCCAACTCCTCCATCACCGCGTAGTCGATCGAATCCGACGGCGAGCGCAGGAATTCCGTCGCATCGGGAATGACGCATTCTGTCGTTTTCTTCGCACCCTGATAGGCGTGAACACACGCCGCGTGAATCTCCGGCTGGAACCGCTCGATCATGGCGAGCCATACGGATGAACGGACCACCACCATCCCGCTGTTCCACCAGTAATTGCCCGACTCGACATATTGAGCCGCGAGTTCCGCGGGCTTTTCGACGAAGCGCTCGATGCGACGCGCGCCATGACGCAATTCGCTGCCAAGCCGGATATAGCCGAAGCCAGTGTCTGCACGGTCAGGCGGAATCCCGAGCGTGGCGATCGAACCGGACAGTGCGTAGCGCGCGGCGATTTCAATTGACTGATGAAGCGCATCGAGATTCGCTATTGCGTGATCGGCGGGCATCACGACCAGAATGACATCCCGTCCGTCGGCGCAGGCGGCCAGCGCGGCGAGTGTCAGTGCCGGTGCGGTATCGCGGCGAGCGGGCTCCACCACGATGCGCGCGTTCACGCCAACTTCCCGCGCCTGTTCGTAAGTAGCAAAGTAATGCTCGGCACCGCAAACGACGACCGGGTCCGGCGAGACGTCCCACGTGCTGCTGAAGCCTGCCATACGCCCCATCGTGGCCTGCAATAGCGTCTGGTTGCCGATCAGGTCGATCAACTGCTTTGGAAACTGTTCGCGCGACATCGGCCATAGGCGTGTTCCCGAGCCGCCGGCGAGAATCACCTGGACGAGCGGCGGATAGTCCGCCAATGCTTCGTCGATCGATTCGATATCCGCCGTCCCGTCCGCCACCACCGTGACCTTGCCCATATAAAGCTCCCTTACCTTGATGCCGACTCGAGAACGACTCGCCAGGCGCCCACGCATAACGCGTAGCGACGTGAATCGCACCAAGGTCTCTTATGTGATTAATGACAGGACATCCGCAATTGACAGACCGAGCCAACCGTTCAGTTCGCAACGACAGAAGATGCACGCTCGGCCAATGGTTCATTCGGCCTGAATACAGAAGGCATCATCGTGTTCGGGTCGCCGCATGGCGCGGCATGGCAACGAAAACAGATCTGCGTCGTACCAGCAGGCTGACGCCGGCTGTTGCGATAAGTGCAGTACTCGATGTGGTCAATCATAGTCAGACCACGCTGCACCACAGCATCGGTGGCGCGAACAGTTGAGGTTTTGGCCCTGCTCGTCTGACTGGCTTTCTTAACGACTTGAATGAGGCCAATTCTGGCTGATCGAAGAAGGCACGAACTTCGAAATCAATGACGACACGTGGTACCGTTCATTGAACGTCTCGATGCATTACGCTTCGAAGATATGCCATTTCGTTTTCATTGAGTCGCAATGGCTTACATAGCGTTACTTGCGTTATCTCTGACGGCGACGAATCTCGTCCATCTGAGCGAAGTGGGATTCTTTCTGCCTCTGCTTTGTTCACGGCGTTTTTTCGGCAGAAGTTACCCGCCGATTATCAAGCCGATTTCGTCGATCCGTCTGCTTTTGATGGCGGCCACTGAACATCGTCTCGATGTTGCTCGCGGCACAATCGATCAGCGCCGGCATGTTCGAGCGGCAACCCCGCGCCTCGGACAGCCGCACACCGTCGTGAGCGATAATACGGACTGATCGCACCGATCTGTCCCAAACGGGCCGCCTTTTCAGCCGCACGCCGGCAAAAAACGACGACGAGAGAATTCTATGTGGAAAGTGTTCGCCAATCTGGGCGACGCCGCCATTACGTTGCCCGTGGCAGCGATTTGCGCCGGCTGGATTGCGTTATTCAATGTGCGCCTGGCATTGCGCCTTGTCGGCGTGCTCGCGCTCGGCGCTGCGCTGGTGGGCGTGACCAAGGTGGTCTACGCCGGCTGGGGCCTTTCCATTCCGGCCGAGGATTTCCGCGTCATTAGCGGCCATGCGATGCTGTCAACGTCCATCTGGATGGTCGCCATCACGCTTCTACTGAAGTGGTGGCGGCAACCGGCGTTTCCCGGCATCGTCGCCGGCCTGGTCATCGGTGCGTTGACCGGCTTTTCCCGCATCATCGACCACTCGCACTCGGTGCCTGAAGTCATCGCAGGCTGGAGTCTCGGCGCAATCGCGGGCCTATTTTTTCTGCGAGCCGCCGTCAACGTCGAGCTCGAGCGCTTCAGCGCCATCTGGCCGACGCTCAGCATTCTGCTTGTCTCCACGCTCGCCTATGGACACAAGGCGCCATTCGAGCACCTGATCGAAACCCGTTCGCCGCAACTTCGCAGCCACGTGCCATCCGTGATGGCCGTGCTTGGGCGAATCCGCTATCGCGTTCAGTCTCACGACGCCACGTCGGCGAGATGACGTTCTTCGACCGATAGCGGGTCGCGGACGGGATACGGAAGAAACTGTTCGACGCAGGCGTACGGAAGCCGCGAGTCGATGAAATGTGTCAGCGCCGCCTTGAAGTTCTCCGATGAAAAACGTTCGGCGTTCCGGCGGCATTGCCGGGGGTCGAACAGGGCCGCATTGTCTTCGAACCGGCTTACTGCTTCCAGCAGCGACTCCAATGTCTGCTCGCCGAAGAAAACGCCGGTCGGCCGTTCGAGCGGCAAACCGATGACCGACTCGAGCGCGCCACCTCTGCCGAAGGCGATCACCGGCGTCCCGCATGCCTGCGCTTCCACAACCGAGATACCAAAGTCCTCTTCCGCCGCAAACACGAACGCGCGGGCGCGCCGCAAATAATCGACGAGAACGTCCGACGGTTGATGACCGAGGATCACGACGTTCTCTGCGGCCAATGCTTTGATCCGCTTCATCTCGGGACCGTCGCCGATCACCACGAGCCGCCGTTCCGGCGTTTGCGAAAAGGCTCGTACGATCAGATCGATGCGTTTATATGGCACCATCCGCGACGCCGTCACATAGAAGTCTTCCTTCTGCGTGCACACCTTCATATTGGCGAGATCGACCGGCGGATAGATGACCGTCGATTCACGTTGATAGGCCTTCTTGATCCGTCGCGCAATGAAGTACGAATTCGCGACCATATGATCGACGCCGTTGGCCGAGCGCGCATCCCATCCCCGAATGTAGTGCAGCAGCACACGGGCCATCGCGGACTTGATGCCCGTGCTCAGATGCGATTCCCTGAGATATTGATGCTGCAAGTCCCACGCGTAGCGAATCGGCGAATGAACGTAACTGACGTGGACCTGGTTCGGGCCGGTCAGCACGCCTTTGGCGACCGCATGCGAACTCGAGATGACGAGGTCGTAGCCCGACAGGTCGACCTGTTCGATCGCGAGCGGCATGAGCGGCAGGTAGGCGCGGTAACGCCGGCGGGCGAAAGGCAGCCGCTGAATGAACGACGTCTGGACGGACTTTCCCTTCACGCATTCGCGATCTTCGAGAAAATCGACAATCGAGAAGATGTCCGCGCTCGGGAAGCACTCGATGATATTTTTCAATACCTTCTCCGCGCCACCCGAAACCACTAACCAATCGTGAACAATAGCGACTTTCACTTCGACCTCCTGTGAGATTGCAACCGGGACCTGCGTGTCCGGCATCCTGTTTCATTCATCCTTTGCAGCGCCCGCCTGAGGTCGAAGGCCACACGCCATTCGTACCATTCCAAGCGCGCGCTCGGCGCCCGGAAGCAGACTGATCAGCTCCAGGCGAATCATGATTCCCATCAGCGTCGCGGCCAGCGTCGCCTCGCCGATTACCCGCGCAGATGCCATGCCCGCCGCACCGTATCGGGAGGCAAGAAAAAGCGCCGCCGCGAAATTGATCAATCCGGCGACGACGCCTGCGATCGCCAGCAGCCTGTCTTTCTTACGCGGCACGAATACATAGAACGCGACGAATTCGTTGAACGCGGCGAATGGAAACATCCACGCAAAGATCTGCAGCACGTGCGCGCTGGGTTCGAATGCGGGTCCGAGTATCAAAGGCAGCACGAAAGGCGAAAGCGTCAGCGCGCCGCACAGAATCAGTAGTCCGAAACCCAGCAGCAAGGTGGCGCCTCGCCGGGTCGTCACATGCGCGCCGTCCTTGTCACCCTGCGCGAGTTGCCGCGAAATCGTGGGAATGAACACCTGCGATGCCGGCCCCATCAGACTGAGCCCGATCGTCGCGAAGCGCTCGGCCGCGCCGAAATAGCCCACCTGGGCGGGCGTGGACAGCAGCGTCAACAGGTAAGTGGACGACGCCGTGAGCACGACCGAGCCCGACGAATAGCAGAACAGCATCGTCGAGCCTCTCACGAGCGGCACGACACCCGCGAACTTCAGCCGCGGCAAGCCCAATTGATAAGTCGTCAAGCCATACGAAATCATCGAAGACGCGATGCCTGCAATCAGCAGACTCGCGAGCACCCACACGGCGTCGTCGGGTCCGTTGACGAGATTCAAAACCAGCACGAGGCTCAACGCAAAGCCGAACACCTCGATCATGATCGGAGTGCGAAAATGCTGACGCCCCTGAAAGAGCCAGCCGAGATTCAACGCCGACACGACACCCAGCAGCGTCGCGAGCAAGCCGATCACCGGCCGCTCCGACAACAAGGGCGACATCATCGTGGCGATGATGCCGATCGCCCCGCCCAGCAGTCCCATCAGAAGACGAGCGCTCACGTGCAACGAGTAGATGGTGTTGCACTCCGCCGCCGATTGCGCTTTCGACACTTCGCGCATGCCGACGAACGTGAACCCATAGCTCGCGAGCATCCAGATCACGTTCATCAGCGACATCGACGCCAGTACGCGGCCGTACTCGGCGACACCGAGAATCCTCCCGTAAAACGGCACGACGATGAGGAGGTACACGTACCTCATCAAATACCCGCCGTAGACAAACGCAATAACGTTCGCGCTCGCTCGTCTATCCATACTGCCCCCTTGTGCTCGCGTGACTGGACATTAGCGCCCAGCCACGCGACGGCGCGCAAGCGGGTTGGAGATATAACGCACCGCAAAGTCGGACAGCGGCGAGTAAGGGAAGAGACACAAACCTGAAAGCGCGAGCGTGCCCAGTTTTTTCTTGACGCTCCAGAACGGATTCGCGACGATCGTATGCAAGTAGCCGCGAGAGTCGCGCATCATCCAGCGCCAGCGGCTCAAAAGCGTCGCCTGATAAACGCTCGAGCAGAAGGTCGCCTTCTCGTGCGAAAAGTCGTGAAAGGCGGGCGGCAGTTCGATCTGCAGTCGTGCACGAGCGATATTGCGCAGGATCTCCCAGCGCAGGTTGAAAGCCCTCGGCGCCTTGTTGAGCTGCTCCGAGTTGGCGAACGAGACGGTCTCGCTGTCGGCGTTGTGTACGCGGTAGCCGCCGAGCGCCTTCGGCACCGTCGCAATGGGACCCGTCAATGCCGCACCGTAGATTGCATAGAAGTCCGCGCCATAGCGGTTAATGCCCTCCTCCGGCACCGGGAAAACACGCCGGAGCCCACTCACACGATAGGCGTTCCCCGACGCGGGAGGCGACGGATACAGCCAACCGCCGCGCAGCAGCTTTCCGCAATCGTGCGGCGGTTCGCTATGGGGCACATACGCGCCGATCGACCTGCCGACACTGTCCATCACGTCGAGCTGGAATTGCACCTTCGCCCATGCGCCGTCCGCGAAGAGCCGCATCACTTCGGAAACCGCGCTCGGGTAAAGCACGTCGTCCGAATCGAGGAAGATCGCGTATTCCGTTTCGAGTACCGCGATCGCGTAGTTGTACGCCGACACCTGACCGCCATTCTTCTTGAAGATGGCGGAAATGCGCGTGCCGTACGTTTCGATGATGGCTCGCGAACCATCGGTCGAGCCATCGTCGATGACCATCACCTCCGTTCCCGGATAGTCCTGTGCGAGCGCCGAATCGATCGCCTCGGCCAGATAGTGCTCGTAGTTGTAATTGCAAATCACGACAGTGACGTGGTTCATAATTTCCCGGCGCTATTCAAAAGTTCGGTCCGCCGGCATCCGGCAACCGTGAAACTGACGACACACACAGCCAACCCGCCCGCGTCAACCGGATCGAGCGCCACCCCGCCCGATCGCCTTGCTACGCGGCTCGCCGAATGACGACATAAGCCAGGTGTTTCGGCGGATTGTTGCCGGCACCGTTGACTCGTTCCGGCACCTTGAATCGAACCTTCAGCAACCTGTCGTCCCACGTCAACGCAACGTCGTCGCGAGCACTTGACGCGCCGGTCAGTGCATCGATCACCTCGACCTGCGTCACGCGCGACGACAGCGGCAGGAGTCCCGGCACGAACACTGTTTGCCAGCCCGGGTCCGCCCTGACCTGCATCACGACGTCGTTGCCGGACAGCAAGGCGGTTCCCGAGGCGCCAGAACCGAACTGCAACGGCTTCGAAAAACCGGCAAGCGAGCCGCTGACGGTTTGCCGAAGCACGATCAGACTCTGGCCCGATACGTTGTAAGTCCGCTCGGGCGGTCCTCGATGCGTGAGACGAAAAGGTTCATAGCCGTCCCAGTGATAGATCATCGAGAGGTACTTGTCCGGCTCGTCCCAGTTCCTACCCAATGCCCACACGGCGAAGTCGAAGAAATAGCGCGCCACGTAATGCGGATCCTTCATGTACTCGTTACCGATTTCCGTTTGCCAGATTCCTCGCGCGGGACCGTTCTTCACGTACTGCTGATACAAAGGATCGAGATCGGCAACCGACAGGTAGTGCGTGTCGAGGTAATCGACCCAATCGAGCATGCGCTCCTTTAACACGGGACTCCTGTACTCCAGCCACTTCCGGAAGTTGCCGAGCCCGCCCTGATCCGGCCAGCCGCCATACACGACATACGCGCGGTAACTGCGGATGATGCGCGCCGCCGGAATATGAATGCGCTCCACGTAGTCCTGCATCGCACGCTCGTACGGCTTCGCACGCTTCTGGTCGGTGTCGAAGTCCGGGCCATGCCAGAACGTGGATTGCTGCAAACCGCCGGACAACTTGCCGGCCGCCTCGTTCCAGATCTGAAAATGGCGCAGGTTGAACGGCGGTGCGGAGTACTTCCGCACTACCGCGTCGACATAGCTCGTCCACGCCTTCTCATCCACAGGCGCCGAATTCGAATCTCCCGGCACACTGGCATTCCACTTCGGCGTGTAACCGAGCAGCAGCAGCGAGCCAATCCCATTGCGATCATTTCGAAGCAGTACCGACGGCAGATCGCTATCGAATGCGAAGCCGGTCCTGTCGACGCGCATCGCGTCTCCCGGCCCGTGCGGCTGGCCAGGTCCCACTGAATCTCGTCCCCAACTGATGCCCATCGCGCGCCACATCTGGACATCGCCCGCCGATCCAGGCCAGCCGTTCGAGCCGATCAAATCGGTAATCCTGCGAGTGCCCGCGCCTGCGGGCCGCGCATCGGACGCCAACGCGAGCACGCTCTTCGCGCGCGCCAGCGGTATCGTCGCGCCGGCGAGCGCCGCAAGTGTGCGCAACGCATGCCGTCTGCCGGCACTCCTCACGACGCGATCCATCCGCCGACCCAGAAACATGCCTAACTCGTCGACGCGCGCGGCGTCAGATCCGGCAAGCGGTCACCGGTGTGGCCGTAGAGAATCTCGAGCACTTTCTGCGCCGACTGTTCCCAGCGAAACTCGTGAGCGTGGAGCAAGCCCAGCGCGCGATGACGCTGGCGCAATTCCGCGTCGCTCATCATCTGCGCGATCTTTGCGGCGATGTCGTCAGCCGAAGTCGCGTCGCAATACATCGCGGCATCGCCGCACGCTTCCGGTATCGATGCGTGCGAAGAGGCAATGACCGGGCAGCCGCAGTACATCGCCTCAAGCGGCGGCAGTCCGAAGCCCTCATACAACGATGGAAAAATGAGGCAACCCGCGTTCTCGTACAAGGACTTCAATTCGCCGTCCGAGACGAAACCGGCCCACAGGACCTGCTTCGACGATGCCGGCTTCCCGTCGCCTTCGCTACTGAAGATGCGCGGATTCCGGCCACCCACGATGACGAACTTCACGTCGGTGAGATGGCCGAGTTTGTCGATCGCTTTCAGAGCCCGGTGCAGGTTCTTTCTCGGATCGAGACTGCCGACGATCACACAGTACGTGTCTTTCACGAGCCCAAGGCGGTTCAATACCTCCGGATTCGATGCGACCCGATCGAGATGATCCGCGCCGGGCGTCACCACCGTGACGCGCGATTCATCGATTTTCAGGTGATGGCAAATGCGCGACTTCGAGAACGAAGAAACCGTCAGGATCATCGGCCGGGTGTGTGGCAGCACCGCAAAGCAAACCCGGTACCAGAGCAGAAATTTCCGTGAGAAGGCTTGCGGGACGTCGTAGATCGCCATGTCATGAACCATCACGACCTGTCCGCGCTTGAACAGCGGGTTGGTGTTGCACAGATTCAGGAGCGTCATGCCCCGCGCCGCAATCGGCAGGGTGATCTGTTCCCACAGCGTGCCGCGCAGCCACGGAAAACGCCGCTGCCGCTTGAGCAGCACGCCCGGTTCGACCGCATTCTGCGGGACGAAAACCTCCAGTTCATCGCCGGGAATGGCGCGCATCTGCATGGCTCTCGTGAGTTCATACGCAACCCGTTGAACACCTGTGACGGGTTGCGATGTGAACTTTCCGTTGATTGCAAAGGTCATCGGGTTCTCCGTTGAACACCGTCACGAAACAGCACGGACTGCACTCGCTCACGTCAGGACAAGATCAATGCGCGGTTTCCAGATCGCCGATATCGCTCGCGTAGTTCGTCGAGTAGCCGTAATTGCGTGTACTTCGCCTCAACGGAATGCCGTTGAAGACCGCGCCTGCAATGCGCCCTTCGGCGCGTTCCATCTTCTTGATCGTATCCGCGATTTCTTCCTCGCTCTGCATTCCCGAACGCAGGACGAGCAGGGATGCGCCCGCCTCACTCGCGATGATCGATGCGTCCGTGACCGCGAGAAACGGAGGCGTATCGATGATCACCAGATCGAACTGCTCAGCAAGCCGATCCAGTACCTCCTTGAACCGGGGCTTCATGAGCAGTGCCGCGGGGTTTTCCGGGCGCATGCCGCAAGACAGGAACGTCAAGCCTTCGAGGTGGGTCGGGCGCAATGCGTTACGCAAAGGCATGCGCTCCGCGAGCACTTCGGACAGTCCGCCACGATTGCTGCCGTGGAACAGCAACGCGAGATGGCCGCGGCGCATATCGGCGTCGATCAGCACGACCCGCGAGCCGATTTCCGCGTGCAGGATCGCGAGGTTGGCGGCCACGAAACTCTTACCCGCCGAAGGCGTCGGCCCGATAACCATCAGGATGTTGTTGCGCGCGTGCGTGAGATCGCGCGTCATCGCGGTACGTACGGCACGAAGCGCCTCGACCGACGTGTCGTGCGGAAAACGCGAGGCCAGAATCAGGCTGTTGTCGCCATCCAAAGAACCCGCATTACCGATTGCGGCCGCATCGGCGCGAAACTGGAGTTCGGGCGACGCCTTCTGCAATGGCAGCGTGCTTCGCCCTCCCAAACCGGGCAGCGATTTTCGGACCACACCAGCGGAAACCCGGTCGAGCAGCAGTTGCTGTTGACTGAACAGAATCTCCCCAAAGACAGGCACGCTCATGCGGCGCTCCACGTACTTGGGGTCGGTGACGCCAGTCATCACATGGCGGCGCATGAACACCAGCGTGACGCCGGAAACGAGACCTAGCAGCAAGGCTCCCGAAAGCACGATGGCCGGTTGCGGCTTGACCGGACGGTGAGGCCTGATTGCCCGGTCGATGATATGCGCGCCCCCCGTGGTGCTGGCGCGCCGCACCTGCAATTGCTCGGCCTTCTGCACCATCCCGAGGTAAATCGCTTCCGCCACTTTCTGCGCCCGAAGCAGATCGACGCTCTCGCGCTCGGACGACGGCATGCCACTGAAATGGCTGTCGAATTTCGCCTTCGCGTCCTGCAATTGCGTCAGTTGCGTGTCGATACTCTGCACCCAGCGGCTGTTCGCCGTATAGCGTTCGAGCAGTTGCGTGCGCTGCAATTGCAGGGTGGCAATCTGCCGGTCGATATCCAGGCCGCCCTGCAGATAGGCTTGCGCTTCGGTCGTCGGTTGCATCGACTGCGAATTCGCGCGGAAGTGTTTGAGATCGTCCTCCGTCTTGCGCAGATCCGCGAGCAGCCGCGGAAGTTCGCCTTTGATGAACGCGAGCGTGGTCGTGTCGTTAAGTTGCCGGCCGGCAATTGCTGTGGCGAGGTACTGCTGCGCCAACGCATTGGCGACTTCGGTCGCCTTATCCGGACTCTTGTCCGCGTACTCTATTTGCAGAAGACCCGAGTCTTTCACTTTGTCGCTGACTTTCACCAGTTCGCCAAAGCGCTTGATCGCGTCGAGCTCGTTCCAGCGAATGACCTGGAACTTCGTCCCGGGCCGCGCATCCAGCTCCTTCACGAGCATGGACACGCCGTTCTCCACGGCCGGGGTACCCACCACGCCTCTGACGAGCAACTGATCCGACGGTCCGAGCAATTCGTATGCGCCGTTCTCCAGAGCCACGAGGGTCAGCTTCTCTTCCTCGAGTTCTCGCGGTACTTCCAGAGAGCCAATCTGAACGCGCTCTCCGCCCCACGCAAAAGACTTCAATCCCAGCCACGCAGCCGACGGCTCTCCGGGCGTGGCGAACTTCTCGGCAATGTCGCCCAGAATCGGCACCTTGTGCGGCTTCACCGATACATCGAAGCGGTATCTGTCGATCACCGGATCGAGTACCGAGCGACTTTGCATCACGGCCATTTCAGTCACAGAAGACGGCGCAGGCTGCGGCAGCATGTCCTGGCTCTGCAACGCGAGACCAAGCGCATTCGGCTCGGGCGGGTCCACGCGCACGAGGACGTCGGCGGAATAGATCGGCGTGGCGATGAGTAGATAGGCTACCGCCAGCGTCAGAACAACCGCCATCGTGACAATGATTTCCCAGATGTGATCGCGCATCAGCGTGAGCATCCCCCTCACGCTGAGTTGACCACGCTCGATACCGGCAGCCGGAGAGAGCGAATTTAGAGGGTAGTAATCCACCGGTTGATCCTTCCATGTTCGATGGGCAGAGTAGCGATTCGATACTGCTCTGCTGCACCACCAGTTCGCGATCTGCAACCGCCGCCGGCCAGGGTGGGTATGGCATTGACCGGCAGCACCTCGGAGCGACGTGCTGGGTTAGAGTGGGTCGGAGAACCGCGTTCGGGACCGCGTGAACGACGGAGGACGCTACGGCCAATTGCCTGTCTTCCACACCATGACTACATCGCCAGCAACGCAACTTCCTTCCACCGACGACCTCGACAAATTCAGACTGCTCGATCATTCGTGCTACGAAAAGCTTTCATCATTTCGCGAAGAAAATTGCGACGTATTGACTGTTATGTAATTGCTGGCCCCCACCGCAAAAGCAGAAGTAACGAATTGGGATCTCGGTGGCATTGATGACGCCGCCCTATCACTGCACAGGTAGTTCGACAGAAAAGCCCGCGGTCAATCGCTCGCGTCCGACATGGCTATCCATTCGCCAGTCAGACGCTAGCCCCGTAGGTCGATCTCTATGTATGCGAACGCCGGACGGTCCAGCCTTACGCCGGGAATGCCCGACGCGACACGCTCGACGCAAGCCCCGCACGCCGCTGTGGGCAAGCCTTCACGTGAACGCGCACCAGTCATCTCGCGCAACGCATTCAACCTGACAAATACAAATCCGGCGATCCGGGAGGACAACAATTTGACATCTCGTCGCCAAAGCCGGGCGATGGCGCGTTAAAGAGCATTACTCATAATGCGGAGTCGGAAATAGTCCAATTCAACTCGCCTATTTCTCTCTCGATGTTGCGGTGAAGCATAGCCCGTTGAAAAAGCATCAATACAACGTCGGCATAAATTCGGGTGTTAATGGCCGATTATGTGGAGGCGATTACGCATGCAGCGGCTTGCAGAAAGCCTTGTTGCTTTCTGCAATTGATGTAACAGAATTATACGGGTCAGGCCAAATACGATAAGCCGATCGCCGTATGGCCTCTTCTACGCGAAATGCCGATTTAATAGCGCTTATCCGGCTACAGCCCTTACCGGATCGAATGAAAGGTACTCGCACGAGGCACCATTCACAACAATCCTGCGCTTTAGCTACGGAAAAAGTTTCTGGTGGAAATACATGTTAGAACGCTTTTTCACAGAATGCGAGGTAAGAATTTCTCCGATCATGACGATTACGCCAAAACACCCGCGAACACCGGCCAAGTTCGCTCAGTCAATTTCGATGCGTTAATCTCGCTACTAGAGTGATTAGCTTGTCCGGGAACTCAGCCTGATGACTTCCACCGATTTGCTTACGTCGGACGTGAATAGCGTCGGAATGGACTGACAGCGATGAAACACATTGGTCTTCTGGTTTTCCAGGAATGTTCGATGGCAACCACAGGAGCTATCGGCGACGCATTTCGTCTTGCTAACGAGTTCGAGAAAGCCGAAGGCGAAGAGCCGCCTTATCGACTTTCGGTGCTGTCGGATGCAGGGGGCCTGGTCACCAGCTCGTCCAGCATTTCGATCTGGACGCAAAGTCTCCAACGCTATAGCCTCGCCGATTTCCACGCCTTCTTCGTCGCGTGTCGTGACGCGACAGAAATTGCGGAATCCAACGATCGCTTTCTCGCATGGATTTCACTGCAGGGGTCCATTGCGTCCTTTCGTGTTCAGCAAGGTGCGAACCTCGCGGTGGTATGCAGGAACCCCTTGCAATCGACCGTGCCTATCTTTCTTTTTGATGACAGCAGTAATGCGATCCGCTCCGGCAGCAATGTAACACCGACCGACCTGGCACTTTCGCAGATCGAGCGCGATCTGAGTTCCGAAACGGCGCGAAAGGTAGCGCGCGTTCTGCAAGCAAGTCACGTTGAGCAAAACAAGTCGGAACTGGACGACGCAAACGTGACCACGACGACCGAAAAAGTCCGCGAGTCGGCACGCTGGATCAAGGAGAACTACAGCAAGGCGATCTCGGTCGCTCAGGCAGCGGAGTCCGCCGCGATGAGCAAGCGCAATTTTCAGCGCCGCTTCAAATGCGAGTTCGGTATGACCCCACTCGAATATCTATTGCGTACGCGGTTTGAGGTTGTCTCCGCGATGCTCAGGAATACCGATCTGCCCGTCGACAAGATTGCACGGCGATGCGGGATGGGCGATGGCAATCGCTTGGGGCGGCTGTTCAAGGAGCGGTACGGCATGTCGCCCACGCAGTTTCGAGCTCGGCAACACTTCGAGCCCGAAGAGCGATACGCGGCTCCCGAGGAAAGCTGGAATGCCGCAACTGAGACCGTGCGAGAAGCTCCTTGAGACTCTCACTACAGCTTCGCGATGCCGCCCAGTCAGGGATGAAAAATGACGACTATCAAGTCCGCTCCGTTCGACGGGGATGCCCCCGCATCCGCTCCGAGGCATAAGGAAGCCACGTTGTCTGAAGATAGGGTACCCGCCGAGGCGAGCCGCGTAGCGATCGATCCTTACCAGCTACCGCAGCGGTCGGTCCCCACGATCAAACGGATCAAGGAGGCGGCGAAAACACTGCTACCGGACTCTCTTTTCCTGAGTCTGTTGCATCATAAGTGCATCGGCCGCTATCCGAATCTGGTTCGCCCCGTGACCTTCAATGAGAAGATCCTGCAGCGCAATCTCAGGCCCGATCCCCGCTACATCGAATTGACCGATAAGCTTCGGGTCCGCGAATACATCGCCGCGAAGATAGGCGCGGAGCATCTCATACCGCTCGTCGCGACGCCGGAGGTCTTCACGCGCGAAGTCTTCGATGCGCTCCCGAATGCTTTCGTCATGAAGGCGAATCACGGCAGCAGTTTCGTCGAAGTGGTGAGAGACAAATCCGACACTTCTTTCGAGAAGCTGAAGCGTCGCGCCGAGCAATGGCTGGCTATCGATTTCTACGACATTGCGCGGGAGCGGCACTACTGCACCATCAAGCCGCGCATCTTCTTCGAGCACCTGCTGCTCGACGCACGCGGCCAGATACCGGCGGACTTCAAGGTGCACTGCTTTGGTGGACAAGCGGGACCGCCGATCCTCTACATACTCGTGATATCGGACAGATTTGGAAGCGCGACGCATGGCGACGTATATGACGCCAACTGGAATCATCTCGACATCGCGATCGGCTTCTACAAGCGCAGCGCCAAACCGGCTCCTCGCCCCGCGAACCTGGAGTCGGTGCTAGATGCCGCCGCCGCCCTCTCCGAAGACTTCGACTATGTCCGCGTGGACTTATACGCACCGGACAACCACGTCTACTTCGGCGAATTGACGTTCACGCCCGGCGCGGGCGTATTGCCATTCACGCCGGACCGTATCGACTACGAATGGGGAAAGCTGCTCACGTGAGCATGCGAGCCTTCCCTCGGCAATGCCAAGGAAAGGCTCGCGCTTCCGCCTGGAGAACCCACCGGGCTAGTTGTCCGGATTGGCCGCCGTGAAGCTCGTGAAAGCACTGTAGGACGGATTCAACGCGACACCGTTCGTCATAATGCCGTAGGTATTGTCGCCACTGTCGAGTACGTAGTACATCACCGACTGGATGTTGTGGGTCTTTCGCGCCTGATAGAAAGCGCCCAATCTGCCGGTGATGTAAGTGCCGCGATAGGCCTCGGTCTGCTCAGGGCCCGTATTCCACTCGGTGATGATGAACGGCACGCCATAGCGCGCCTTGCAATAGGTCGGCAGATCGAAGCCCGGACCTGCACCGTCGGACCCGACGTTGAAGATGTCGCCATACACCTCATAGTTGTGCCATGTCGTGATGTCCCAGCGCACCTTCGGATAGCCGCCGCTGCCGTCGGGCTGCATGCCGTCCCACAACGCGTCGGACGCGCCGATATCCGCCACGCAGAAATTGATACCGCACTTCGCGGAAGCCTGCACCGACTTCACGCCGTCGATCATCCCGCGCATCACGCCTCGCATGATCGGCCAGTTCGCATTGTTGAAGTCGATCGCTTTTGTACCCGCATACGTGAAGTCCATCACGGTCGCGCCTTGCCGGGTCAACTCATTGCCGCATTCGTAGATCGTCACGCCGTACGGCTGCAACGCGCCCGCCACCGCCTTGCCGACCGTGAAACCGCGGCTATACGCAGCGGATTCGCTGGCAAACAGAGTAGTGCCGGATTGATAGACGCCCTGATCGATCAGGACAAGCAGCTTGAGTCCCGCCGCCTGGAATGCTTGCGCCAGTTTGACCACGGCATTCAACTGGTTCGGGTCGTCCGTGCAGCCGACGCGGTAGCTCGTGCAACCCATACCCTTCAGGATCGACACGAGTTGTTCGGGCGTGTAGGTGTAATCGTAGTGGCCGTTGATACCGTAGAACATCCCCGCGCCTGGCGCTACGGCAATGCGCGGATCGCTGCACGGCAGCCATTGAGCGGCCACACCGGCGTTGACGTAGTACTGTCCACCCGTGCCGCAATGCCAGATCTTGCCGCCGTACCAGAGAACGAGCGACACGTTATACGTGTTGCCGACGGTCGCGCCGTTCTTGTAGATGACGCCGTTGACGAGCGTCCAGATTGCGCCGGTCTTGTCGATGATGTACGGCGACGAGGGGAGCGTCGTGCCGTCCGCGGAAGTACCGCCCAGACGCGGGTCGTTGCAGCCCGCCCAGTGTGAGCCGTTCCATGAATAGAACTGCCCGCCGGTCCCTTCGTGATAGATGGTCCCGTTGTACCACAACACCATCGACACGTTGTACGTGCCGGTGTCCTTCACCCCGTTCTTGCAGACCGAACCTTGCGAGAGAGTCCATACGACGCCCGCGCTATCCGTAATGGAAGCCGCCGGCGGAATCGCCGTACCGCTCGCGGAGGCGGCGCTCGAATGCGCCGTCGCCTTGCTGTCGGCCGATGCCGACGTACTGCCGCTATTACCGTCTTCAGAGCCGCCGCCACCGCAGGCGCTCAAAAGATAACTCCCACCGAGTGCTGTCAGGCAACCAATAAACCGACGTCGTTTTAGCATGGCAAATTATTTCCACTGTCGAGAAATATCTCGATCAAAATCCAAAAGATCAATTTTTGGAGGTTCTAATGGGTCGTCGAATTGGAAATGCATCTCCAATTCGCGTCACTGGTTAATAAGAGTCCTTCCAGTGCATGTCGAGCAGAGCCTGATAGCTCGATTAACTTCCGAACGCGGAGTTCGATGAAACGCGGCAATCCAACGGACGGGCATGACCCACCGTCCAGGATGAGCCCATGCGTGCGTCACTCGTGTTTGATAACCAAGGACGACGGTCCGGAACAAAAGGCCACTGCTGCCAAAAATCGGCCGTCGCGCGCCGCGCAAACGTTTCACTTCGCGGGTGCGCGCCCTGCCTCTGTCAGCAAATTCTTCCTGCAAACGCCTTGACCGGGGTGAATCGTACCCGCATTGACCGGACAGGCACAGAAGAAACGGTACTTTTTAAAGAAAAAGTATAAATATTGCTAATAATTTATAGCTTCGCAAAAAATCAGACTTTCTGCGGATGATCAGAGGATTGGATACGCGCAAACTTTGCGACTTCGACCCTTATAGATTCGGGTACTTTTGCCGAAAGCGTCCGAAACGACCGCCGCAGGTCGGTGCGTCATGCACCGTTGGAGCGCATTACCGGTAGGAACGGAAGCTGGCGCGAATGCCAGGGCAGCAGTGGCGTGCCCGAATAAGTTGGTTTTAGGCCTGCGTCGTGAGGGTTCACGCGCGCCACTGCGCTCTGATTTTCGACGTCTTTTTCGGCGCTTTTATCTTTTTCATCCGCATTCAAACATGCGCCAATGAATTCAGAATTGGCCGGAGTGCGAGAGTACGGAACAAGCGTCGTTATTCCGCCAACGTTCGCGAATAACGATGCTAACCGGCGCGAGGCCGGGCGTGAGAGGATCGCAAAGACGGAGCCGGCACCGCGCCAATTAGCCGCAAAAAGCCAATCACAACAACGCGGACTGTTTCAGACAGTTCACCGCATTAATCCGCCAGGTCGGACGTATTTGCATTGAAGCATTAAAGTGCCGGTGCAGCACGCGGTGTACTGCGCTCACGCCGGCTCCATTCCATTTCCGGACTTGACGCCATCGGCCTCGCGCGAGGTCAGAAACGCCAGCAGCGCCTGCGCGGCTTCGCGCTGATTCGACAGCGTGCAGATCGCGGCCGCAAAGACCGTCATCGACTGCGCCTCGGGCGGCAGCGCACCGATCACATCGATGCCCGGCAAATGGATCAGTTCGCTCAGTTGCTGGAAACCCAGTGCGACGTCGCCGCGTGCGACCAGTGCGCCGACCGGCACACCGGGCGGCGCCTGCACGATCCGTGACGCGATCGTTTCCGCGATGCCCCAACGCTCGAACAGGCGGGTCAGATGCGTGCCGCTAGGACCGGTCGAATAGCCAATGCTACGCGCGCCGAGGACCGCATCGCGCAGCGCCGCTTCGGTCCTGACGTCAGGATGCGGTTGCCCCGCAGCGACGGCCATGGCAATGCCCGAGCGCGCGAGCGCGACCCGGCTGGCCGGATCGACGCAACCGGCAGCGGCCAGGCGATCGAGCGCGTCCGCAGCCAGCACGACGATATCGAATGCTTCGCCATCCTGAATGCGCCGAGCCGCATCAACGCCGCCGACCGACTCGATCGCGACCGGTTGTCCCGACAAACGCTCGTAGGTCGCGGCGAGTTCGGCCAGCACCTGGCGCGTGGCCATCGACGAAATGCCGGTGATCGGCGTGCGCACGGTGTGACCGCTGACCATGTTCGCCGCCCTCTTCAGTCTTTGTAGCGGAGTCCGGCCTGTTCCAGCGGCCCGCGCATGTTGTACATATCCAGGCCCAGCACGCCGGTCGCCAGCTTCGCGCGCTTTTCGCCTTCGTTCGCTTCGCGTGCGGCCGCTTTTTCGAGCACCGCTTGCGCTGCCGCCGCCGGCACCACGACAACGCCATCGTCATCCGCGACGACGACATCGCCCGGCGTAACCAACGCGCCCGCGCACACCACGGGGATGTTCACCGAACCGAGCGTCGCCTTGACCGTGCCCTTCGCGGAGATCGCCTTGCTCCACACCGGGAAGTTCATCTCCGTGAGCACACTCACGTCGCGCACGCCGGCGTCGATGATCAATGCGTGAGCGCCGCGCGCTTTAAAGCTCGTCGCCAGCAGGTCGCCGAAATAGCCATCGGTGCAATCGGCAGTGACCCCCGCCACGACCACGTCGCCGGGGCGGATCTGCTCGGCCGCCACGTGCAGCATCCAGTTGTCGCCCGGTTGCAGCAGCACGGTGACCGCCGTGCCGCTCGCGCGCGCGCCGACGTAGATCGGACGCATGTACGGCTTCAGCAGACCCGTGCGCCCCATCGCCTCGTGCACGGTCGCCGAGCCGAGCGCACCGAGTTTTGCGGCGACGTCGGCGTTGGCGCGCTGGATGTTGCGATAGACGACTCCAAGTTCATACATGATTACCGCCCCTTCGATTTAAGCAATGCGCCCAGACGCGGATAGACACGCCGCGCATTTCCTTCGTAGATCTTCTGACGTTCTTCGGCATCGACGTGCGCTGCTTCGATATAGCGCTTCGTGTCGTCGAAATAGTGGCCGGTCTCCGGATCGATGCCACGGACCGCGCCAATCATTTCGCTCGCGAACAGAATGTTGTCGACCGGGATCACGCGCGTCAGCAAATCGATACCCGGCTGATGATAGACGCACGTGTCGAAGAAGATGTTGTTGAGCAGATGGTCCTTCAGCAACGGCTTTTTCAATTCCTGCGCGAGTCCGCGGAAACGTCCCCAGTGATACGGCACCGCGCCGCCGCCATGCGGAATCACGAAGCGCAGCGTCGGGAAATCGCGGAACAGGTCCGACGTCAGGCACTGCATGAACGCGGTCGTATCCGCATTCAGGTAATGCGAGCCGGTGGTGTGGAAGCACGCGTTGCAGCTCGTGCTCACATGCACCATCGCCGGAATGTCGTACTCGACCATCTTCTCGTAGATCGGATACCAGTAGCGATCGGACAGCGGCGGGCTGGTCCAGTGACCGCCCGACGGGTCGGGGTTCAGATTGATCGCCACGTTGCCGTACTGTTCGACACACTTGACCAGTTCCGGAATGCATGTTGCGGTGTCCACGCCGGGACTTTGCGGCAGCATCGCGGCCGGCACGAAACTGTCGGGGAACAACTGGCTCACCCGGTAGCACAGCTCGTTGCAAATAGCGGCCCACGTGCTGGAGATTTGCGCGTCGCCAATGTGATGCGCCATGAAGCTCGCGCGCGGACTGAAGATCGTCAGATCGAGGCCGCGCTCGCGCATCAACTTCAATTGATTACTTTCGATCGATTCGCGCAGTTCGTCGTCGCTGATCTGCAATTCCGACGCCTTCGGCATCTCCGACGGATTCTTGATGCCCGCGATCTGGCGGTTGCGCCACGACTCCAACGCTTTCGGCGCGGTAGTGTAGTGGCCGTGAATGTCGATAATCACGGTCTCTCCTCAGAAAATGATTTGACCAGCGACGCGTTGCGATACGACTCGCGCGCGCCGCGTTCCTGCTCGAGCGGCTGCGTGTGCCGCTCTCTGCGCATATCAATGTGCAGCTCGATATGCAGCTCAATGCGCCGCATTGGCGCTGACCGTCGCCTCACCCGCGCTCACGCGCTGACTCACGAGAATAGCAATCGCAGCCAGTGTAGCGGGGATCGCCAGCATCGCGAGGATCGCGCCGAACTGCCAGCCGAAGCCGAGCAGCGCGCCGCCGATTGCCGAACCGAAGATGCTGCCGAAGCGGCCCATGCCGAGCATCCAGCTCACACCGGTCGCACGCGCCACCGTCGGATAACGGCCAGGCGCATACGCGTTCAGACCGGTTTGCGCGCCGCTCATGCAGAAGCCCGCGGCAAACACCAGCAAGGCCAGCGACGACGACAACGCGCCGATATAACCCAATGCGAGCACGCACAGACCGCCGCCCAAATAGGCCGCGCTGATCACCGGCGCGGGGCGGACCTTGTCCATCACCCAGCCGACCAGCACTGCGCCGACTGTGCCGCCAATCTGGAACATCGCGGTAATGTTGGCGGCCGCGGTGACCGTCAGGCCGGCGTCTTTCATCAGCGTCGGCAGCCAGCCGGTCAGCAGATAGATCACGAGCAGGCCCATGAAATACGTGACCCACAGCGCGAGCGTCATCGAGCCATAGCCTTGCGAGAAGAGCACGCCGATCGGCTTGCGCGTCGGCAGTGGCGGTTCGCTGGAGACGAACACTTCGTCGCCGGCAAAGCGCGCGCCGCACACGCGGCCGAGCACCGCGCCGATACGCTTGGGCGATGCGCCACGCACGGCCAGCAAACGGGCCGATTCAGGCAGCAGCCAGATCTGGAACGGGATCAACAGCAACGGCAGCGCGCCGCCGAAGATCAGCACCGAGCGCCAGCCATGAACCGGAATCAGCCAGCCGGCAGCAAAGCCGATCAGCGCCGAACCGAGGTTGAAGCCGGTGAACATGATGGTGATCAGCAATGCGCGTTTGCGCTGCGGCGCGTACTCGGACAACAGCGTCGTCGAGTTGGGCATCGCGGCGCCCAGGCCGATACCGGTCAGCAAGCGCAGCACGGCCATCGCGGTCGGCGTCTGCGTGAAGGCGGTCGCAATCGTGAACACGCCGAAGAGGAAGACCGACGTAATCAGCACCCACTTGCGTCCGATGCGGTCCGACGCCGGTCCCGCCGTCAGCGCGCCGATCACCAGACCGATCGGCGCCGCGCTCATCACGAGGCCGAACGCGGGCCGCGAAATGCCCCAGTCGTGAATGATGGAAGGCGCGACGAAGCCCATGATGGCGACGTCCATGCCGTCGGCCGTCACGATCAGGAAGCACAGCGCCACCAGCAGCCACTGATAGGCCGAGATCGACCGTTCGTCGATGAACGCCTTGATATCAATTCTCTTACCGCTCGTCATTCCACTTGTCATCAGATTTCTCCTGTCTCCTTTACTGGTTTTATCGCGCGGCCGAAGCTCGTAGCTTCACGCTCTCGTTGGTCCCGCTTCCGGTCATGCCGATGGCGACTCGCATACCTTTCCCAAATGATCCGGACTGAAGGTAGCGGTTCGGCCTCCGGCTCCAAAAGGGCGGGTTAACCAGATGTGTGCACGGAGTATCCGCATTTTTGCTGTTCCGCATAGCAGCGCCGGCGGTCGAAAAACACCTCGTTCTGCCCATCGGATAAGGCGCGAGCGCAATCCGGACGCCCTCGGTGGCGGGTTCGGCAAGCGTCCTCCAAAGCGCACCTCGATAAGCAGATCAGATGACTCGGGAACGAAGTCGCATAGAACGTGGACGATAGACCGATGCTTTTCGCCGTTGCGTCGATTCGGGCCTGACGACGCCGATTGATACCCGTCAATGCGCGATCTATAGGAACGCAAACTGGTTGGCGTGGACGACGTGTCGGCTCTGCTTCGAACTCACACGGCGGCCGCGACTCGCATCGTCTTCCTCATGACGCGCGGAGCGTCGTCTTCAACAAAGTGCGAGCATCGCGGCGTCCATCGATTGCACTTTCAATTTCAATCTCTTTCGATCTCTTTCCCCATCTAAAAAAATTATTGCGTGTCGTCGCGCGGACCGCTCCCGAGAGCGTGAGGCGAGTTCGTGAGCGACACGCCAATCCTTGTGCGGTCGGCCTGCCGGCAGGGATCGATTGAAACGGCGGCGGCTCTATTAGCACGTCACCGGCCTCGCCGCTTGCGCAAGATTCTGGTTAACCCCCGATTTCGCCCCACTTCCCGCACAGCTAACGTCGCGACAAAACTCAGCGGGCACGGCCACGCGCTCCGGCATTTCGAATAGAGACAGGACTACGTGAAGAGCGCCTTCGAAGCGGCCATTCAAAACAAGTTAGGCATCTTGAAGAACGGAGTGCGGCTCACTCGATTTGTTCCGCGCGCCCTGGCGGGTCGTGACGAATAAGCACAGCGCCGGCAACTATGCCGACGCCCGGAAAGACATCAGTGGGAAACGAAGTATTAAAAACGAAGTATTAAAAGAGGAGATGTGAATCCATGAAGCTAAGTAGGCAATGCGCAAATCGCGCGCGCGTCATGCGGTCCGGACGCACATGCGTAGTTCTGATGCTCGATGAAGACAATCACTCAAGGAGACAGGCATGAGAACGCTACATCCCGTCGGGCTGCTCGCGCGCGCTCATACGCGCACGGCCTCGCTGCTGACCCTGCTCGTCGTGTGCGTGAGCGCCACGATCGTCGCCGCGTGCGGCGGCAACGGCGGCAGCGGCGGTCTCAGCCCCACACCGCTGGCTGTCGTCAATCCGGTCGTCGATTGTTCGAAGCTCGCCTCGGTCGATATCACCGATATCGGCGGCGCAGGCAGCTCGATTACGTCGGCTACCGTCACGGCCGCTACGGTCAACGGCGCCACCGTCAACTTCTGCACGGTGAAAGGCACGCTCGCGCCGTCGAACACGTTCGAGGTCGCGCTGCCAGTCGGCACGTGGACCCAACGCTTTGCGGAACTCGGCTGCGGCGGCCTGTGCGGCAACCTGAGCGATCCGACCAAGCAAAGCTCGTTCAGCTTCAGCTACACCTGCCCGTTGGTGCAGCAAGGTGGCTTCGTGACGGCGGCGACCGACATGGGCCACTCGGGCCAGGATACGAGCTGGGCGTCGGACCCGCAAAAGCAGGCTGACTTTGCATACCGCGGTCAGCACATCACGACGCTCGCGGCGAAGAAGCTCATCAAAGCCTACTACGGGCAGGCGCAGAAGTACTCGTACTTCATTGGCTGCTCGGACGGCGGCCGCGAAGCGCTGATGGCCGCGCAACGCTACCCGACCGACTACAACGGCATCGTCGCTGGCGCGCCGGCTGCTCACTTCCAGATCCAGAACTCGCTGTATCACGGCTGGAGTGTGGAATCGAACAGCACCACCGGCACCAGCCTCGGCAACGCCGTGCTTTACGCCGACAAGGCGCAAGTGCTGCACAAAGCTGTCGTCGCTGCTTGCGGCGGCACGAGCGGCGCGCCCGACGGCCTGCTGACCGATCCGCGCACCTGCCACTTCGATCCGGCGACGATCCAGTGCGCGAACGGCGCGACGAGCACCGCCAACTGCCTGACCGCAGCCGAAGTCACCACCGCCACCAGGATCTACAGTGGCCCGACGGATGCCACGACCGGTGAACGCATGCTGGCCGGTTCGCCGCAGTACGGTTCGGAAGCCAACTGGGTCGGTGTCGAAGTACCGACGACGAACTCGACGGATGCACCGGTGCCGACGAAGGGTCTGTTCAGCTACAACATCGTGACCGGCGCGTACAACCTGATCTTCACGGGTTCGCCGAGCATGCCGAACATCGACACATTCGGCTATCACGACGCAAGCTTCTACACGAACTTCCTGCAGGCCAACCACCCGCTCAACGATGCCACCAACCCGGACCTGTCCGCATTCAAGAGTGCTGGCGGCAAGCTGATTCTGTGGCACGGCTGGGCTGACCAGCACATCTCGCCGCTCTTCACGATCGCATACTACGAAGCGATGCAAAGCACGATGGGCGAGTCGAACGTGAACGACTTCGCGCGACTGTATGTCGTGCCGGGCGTGGGTCACTGCGGCGGCGGCGAAGGCTTCCCGAACATCGACCTGGTCTCGCAGGTGACCGGTTGGGTCGAGCAGGCGAAGGCGCCGAATTCGGTCATGACGTATCAGACCGACTCGAACAACGCGGTGACCGCGTCGCGTCCGGTGTACCCGTATCCGGCCATCGCGAAGTACACCGGCTCCGGCGACTGGCACAGCGGCAGCAACTACACGCAAGCCGCAGCCGTGTATACCGCGAAGACGCCTGCATGGGCCGGCTCCAGCTTCTACAAGCCGTATGCGTTGAAGTCGCAGGGTGTCGCGGCGCCGTAAGCAGCGAGTCTGTTTTCAGGTAAGCAAAATCCCGCCGATGCATGGCGGACCTCAATGAAAAAATGGCGGCTCAAATTGAGCCGCCATTTTTCTTTCATCCGCATGAGCGCAATCGCGACGCTCGGTTCACCGGCGTTTGCGTAGCAGCAGGAACAGCAGGCCCAGCACGACCAGCGCCCCGACAGCCATCCCCACGCGCGCAATCGTAATCAGCGGCGATGCCGCGCCGCCCGCGCGCAAGGTCTTCACCTGCTCCACGGTCACCGATGCAGCCGGATTCCCGTACTGCTTGAGCAGATAGTTGCCGAGCGTCGTGATCTGCTGATCGGATAGCAGGCGGCCGAACGCGGGCATCAGCACATCCGGCGCGCTGTCCTGACGATGCACGCCTTCGAGCATCACCATCACGAGGTTATTGCTGTTCGTGTGACCGAGCGCCGTATTGTGAAAGAGCGACGGCAGCCCCGGACCGTCGATACCTTGTCCAGTCCCTTCACCCTGCGCCTGGTGGCAGCTCGCGCAATACGCGTCGTAAAGTTGCGGACCGCTCATCCGGTTCGCGTCGTCGGGCAGCGGCACGCCGCGAATCTCGTCGAGGCTCGAACGCGCGCCGCCCCACGTATGAGCGGGTTGGCGGTCGCCGGCATTGCGCACCGGCGGCGTCGACTTGAGGTAGACCGCCATCGCGCGCAGATCGCTCGCATCCAGATGCTGGAAGCTGTTGTCCACGGCTTCGGCCATCGGCCCCGCCGCCTGCGCGCGATCCTCCACGTGACCGGTGCGCAGATACGCGGCGAGTTCCTCTTCGCTCCACGAGCCGATCCCGCTCAGCGCGTCCGACGAAATGTTCGGCGCGTACCACGTGCCGACCACGCTGCCGCCGAGACTCGCCGATATGTCCTCGGCCATCAGCGCATTGCGCGGCGTATGACAGGTGCTGCAATGCGCGAGCCCACGCACCAGATACGCGCCGCGATTCCACTCGACGCTCTTCGCCGGATCAGCCTTGAACGGTTCGCGATCGAGGAACAGCAGATTCCACGCAGCCATCGACAGACGCACGTTGAACGGGAACGGCAAAGCGGTCGGCGGTGGCGACGTGTCGACCGGCGCAACGCCCTGCATGAAGTACGCGTACAGCGCCTTCACGTCGTCGTCGCTGACCTGCGCGTACGACGTGTAGGGCATCGCCGGATACAGATGCTGGCCGTCGGCCCGCACGCCGCGCCGCAGCGCCGCGCTGAACTGGTCGAGCGTGTAGTTGCCGATGCCATGCGTTTTCGACGGCGTGATGTTGGTCGAGACGATCTCGCCGAGCGGCGTCGCGAGCGACAGGCCACCCGCGAACGGCTTGCCTTGCGGCGCGCTGTGACACGCGATGCAATCGCCGGCCCTGGCGAGATACTCGCCGCGCTTGACCAGGTCATCCCCGGCCGCGTGGGCCGTGGCCGCGAAACCTGCCGACGCGAGCAGGGCCGCGCACAAACGGCGTGTGAACGCCGTGAACGGTAAATAAGTCATCTTCAGGCGTTGGCGTGGATGTGTTCTGCCGAGCGCAGCGCGAGCGCGACGGCGGTGAGCGTCGAGTTGACCGTGGCGGCCGTGGGCATCACACCGGTACTCGCGATATACAGGTTCTCGTGATCGTGCGTGCGCCCGAATGCGTCGACGACCGAGTCCTTCGGATCGTGGCCCATGCTCATGGTCCCGGTGATGTGCTGGTTGTTGCCATACACGCCGTCCGGGCTGTAGCGCAGGTTCGTGCCGCCCATCAGCTTCGCGATGCGCGTGTACTCTTCGCGCGCGGCGGCCATGCCCTTGTGGACGTAGTCGCTCATCGCGTAGTGCATCTGCGGCGTCGGAATGCCGAGCGCGTCCTTGCGGTCGCTGAGCGTCACGCGATTGTTCGGATCGGGCAGGATTTCCAGCACGTTCTTCAGGCTGCACTGACGCGCCGCGTGATAGCGGATCTGCTGTTCGAGCTCATCGCCATACACGCCCTTCGCGATCAGCGCCTGCGTGACCGACAGCACTTGCGACGCGTTCGAGATGTCGATACGGAACGCCGCATGCTCCGAACGGAACGCACCGTCGCGCAGCGAGTTGATCGAACTCGGGCTCATCGGGCCACGACCGGGCCACAGTTCTTCATCGGCGTCGAACACGAGACCATTGCTCGGGTGATCCATCAGATGACGGCCCACCATGTCCGAGTTGTTCGCGAGGCCGTTCTTATACTTGTCGCTCGCGGACAGCAGCAACAGCTTCGGACTCTCGATCCCGTTCGCGGCCAGAATGAAGGTCTTGCCCGTCACGCGGTGCGAGACCTTGTTCCGATCGTAGTAATGCACCGCCGCAATGCGGCCGCGCTCATCGTGCTCGATGCGGTACACCACCGCGTTTTCGACCAGCTTCGCGCCGGCCTTCTCGGCTGCGTCCGCTGCGAGGCCGCCGTGATATTGCGCGTCGATCGGGCAGATCGGCATGCAGTTGTTGTTGCCGCAGCAGGCCGGACGGCCGTCGTAGTTGCGGCTGTTGCGCGCGGTCGTATTGGTGATGACCTCGTAGCCGCCCGGCGCGAGCCGTTCACGGAAGCGCTGTTCGAGAAACGATTCGGCGACCGGCTGCATCGGAAACGGCTTGCTGCGCGGCGAACCGTTGTTCGGCGCGCCGGACACGCCCATCTTCACTTCCGCTTCGTAGTAGAAGGGTTCGATATCTTCGTAGGAGATCGGCCAGTCGCGGCCCACGCCGTACAGCGTTTGCAGGCGAAGGTCGCTCGGCAGGATGCGCCACGCCTGCGCGGCCCAGTGCCAGGTCGTGCCGCCCACCATGCGGATGTACTCGGCCTTGTACGGATACGGACCCGCCTGCACGAGATAGTTGTTATCGACGGGCTGGTAGACCGGATGCGGCGCCCACGATGAAAAAGGGTAAGGCGACATGAAGTCGTTCTTACGCGGCGAATTGCGGAAATTCGCGACGATGCGGCCGCGATCCACACGCGGTCCCGCTTCGAGTATCAACACCGAGGCGCCTTGCGAGACGAGACGATGGGCTGCGAGCGAGCCGACGATACCCGAGCCGATAACAACGATATCGGCTGACAACTGGTCAGACATTGCTGTGTTCCTTGAATTACCGCTGAAGCGTCAGGCGGCCGTGAGAGGGTTGCGGCTCCAGGCTCCGTAGGGTCCGTATGCGTAGCTCGGCGGCTTCAGCCGGTCCGCTACGACGACGTTCATCAGACTCGTTTCGTACGTGACGCAACGCGCAACCGGACCCGCGCCGACCACGCCGACATACCAGGCGGTCGCGATCTGACGCGGCAGTTTGGCGAACGGCGCGTTGGCGGCATCGAGCGCGGCCTGCAACTGCGGTGCCGCGGACGGATTAGCGGCGATGAACGCCGCCAGCGCATCCAGCTGTCCGGCAAACGACGGAACCGTGGCGACGAGACCGGCATACAGACGGTTTGCCTGGGTCGGGTCGAGCGCCGCACGGCCGGTGATCACGCGCGACACGCTCAGAAACGCTTCCGGCGCATTGGCTTGCGCGGGGGCTGCGGTTTGAGCTCTGGCCAACGACCAGGGGATGAAGGAACTTGCGTAGCTCGCCAGGATGCTGGCGAGCAGAAGTCGCCGACCGGCATTCGGTGCGGCGTGGCCCGTATCGGGCTCGTGAGGTTGAGTCATTTGTAAGTAAAAGTCCTGATACACCGGCGCCGGGAAACATGCTTGCTTTTCGGCATGGGGCGCGATTATAGCGCGGGAGCGGCGATGTGTTCTTTCCGGCGCACAGGGGAATGGCGGGTTGGCCGGCGGACCGAGGGTTGTCTGTTGCTGACGGCGGTTCGCGGTGGCTTCGGCGTGGGGGGCGCCGTCTTTTGGGCGGGACATCGGCGTAAAAAAGCGGCCGTTCAGGCCGCCATTCCAGATTGCATCACGCCAAAAAACAAAAAGGCTCCGATGAAGTGCACACACCCCATCGAAGCCCCAGTTCAGTCTCTACAGCAGATTACATCTTCACCACATCAACCAGCGTCTTCTTGCCATCCTGATAGTCATACAGCGAGATCACGCCATGCTGAAGATCGCCCTTCGCATCGAACGCCGTCTGACCGGTCACACCCTTGAAGTTCGTACCCGGAATCTTCGCGAGAACCTTCGACGGCTCCGTCGAGTTCGCGCGCTTCATCGCGTCGACGACGATATACACCGCGTCGTACGTGAACGGCGCGTCGAATTCGATCGGATGGCCAAAGCGCTTCGTGTACTTCTCGGCGAACTGCGCGCCGCCGTCCATGCGCTCGACGGCCATACCCGCCTGCGAGCACACCACGTTGCCGGCTGCCGCGCCGGCCAGTTGCGCGAGGCTTTCGGTACAGACGCCGTCGCCCGACAGCACCTTCGCGCGCACGCCGAGTTGGCGCGCCTGCTTCGCGAACGGACCGCCGGTCGCGTCCATGCCGCCGTACATGATCGCGTCCGGATTCTCGCCCTTGATCTTCGTGAGAATCGCGCGGAAGTCGACCGCCTTGTCGTTGGTCGCGTCGTGCGACATGACCTTCAGGCCGAGCGCCTTGGCGGTCTTTTCGAATTCGTTCGCGAGACCCTGGCCGTATGCCGTCGAATCGTCGACGACCGCCACGGTCTTCACTTTCAGATTCTTCGCCGCATAGTTCGCCAGTGCCGGACCTTGTTGCGCGTCGGTCGCGACGACACGATACGTCGTCTTGAAGCCCTGCTGCGTGTACGCAGGATTGGTCGACGACGGCGAGATCTGCACGATGCCCGCATCGCTATAGATCTTCGACGCCGGGATCGATGCGCCCGAGTTCAGGTGGCCGACCACCGCCACGACCTTGTCGTCGACCAGTTTCTGCGCGACCTGGGTGGCCTGGCGCGGGTCGGCGGCGTCGTCCTGCGCGTCGAGCGCGAGCGTGACCTTCTGACCGTTGATCGTCAGGCCCTTCGCGTTGATTTCCTCAATCGCGAGGCGCGCGCCGTTTTCATTGTCCTTGCCGAGGTGGGCGGAGCCGCCCGTCAGCGGGCCGACGTGACCGATCTTGACGACCTGGTCAGCCGATGCCGTGCCCGTCATGGCTGCGAATGCTACGACTGCCGCGCTGATCGGCAGCAGCGTGTGAAGCTTGAACGACATTCAAAATCTCCTCTTTGTTTTCCAAATCAATTGGTTATGCGACTATCAAGACGGCTGATCCGGCGGATATCCGTTACGGGAATCCATTTCGGCGACTTTAGGGCAAACTGCCCCGCGTCGTCGGATTTTAGGTGCAGGACAATAACGCAAAACCGGCGATCGCAAAAGGCTTCGACGGCATCGGCTCCGCGCGCGCGAACTACGAATTAGCGTCTCGAACCTCGCGAACGCCCGTGGCTTGGGCCGCTCGCGCCGGGCTCGCGCAAGGCTTTGGCGGTTTATCGGTGTCGCTGAATGAATAAGCTGCTCAAGCGGATCATGCGCAGTTTGCGTTCATCGCCACTTCGCCGTCCGCCTGCCGCGTCCCGCTTTGGCACGCTAGCACGCATCGGACAGATAAATCGACAAGATTTGCAAAAACCGCCTTTATCTCCAAATAAATCTGCTTTTAATTTGATGAAATTAATGCAAGTCTCGCCCTGTTATTCATTAAGAAATCGCGCAACCGCCTCGCGAGTTCATACGACGCGCCGATAAAAAAAGGGGGTCCGCCACAGGCCCCGAGTAAAGGTCCACCGGCGAAACACCCCTCGAACGACGACCGGCCGTGTCCCCGAGCCGGCTTCAGCATCACAGCCGATACACCCTCTGCGCATTGTCATGAAACAGCGCCGCGCGCTCCGCCGGCGAGAACTGCCGGGTGATTTCCTTGAATGCGTCGAACACGGCGTCGTAGCTGCTGAACAGTTTATCGACCGGGAAATTGCTCGCGAACATGCAGCGATTCACGCCGAACGCTTCGATCGCATGCAGCACGAACGGGCGAATGCTGTCCACGCTCCAGTGCCAGTCGCCCATTCCGAGCCCAGAGATCTTGCAGAACACGTTGTCCGCCGACGCCAGCAGCGTCATGCTCTTTTTCCACGCGTCGATTTCTTCGGGCGCGCGATCGACCGGCATGCCAGTATGGTTGAGCACCATCGGCGTATCGGGAAACTCGCGGGCGAGCGCGAGCGCCTCTTCCATCTGCGTGTAGTAAAGCTGCAAATCGAACGACAAATCATGGCGCTTGAGCAACGCGTAGCCGCGCCGCCATTGCGGGTCACTCATCAGATGCGGACTGTCGATGAACGTCTTCACCGGGTCGCGATGGAAGTTCAGGCACTGGCGGATGCCGCGCACGTTCGGATACTGGCAATGCTCTTCGATCACGGCCTGCACATTGGGCGCGGCCAGGTCCGCGAAGCCGACGATCCCATGCGGATAGCCGTGCGCGTCGGCGACGCCTTGCAGCCAGCGCGTTTCGGCAACAGGATCGTTATGATCGTATTCGACCTGCAGATGAACCGTCTTCACCACGTTCTGGTTCTTGATGTCGGCGAGAAAGTCATCGATCAGATAGTCCTTGCGAATCGCCGTGTAATCGCCGAAAACGCGTTTCAGCATCGGCCCCTGCAACCACGGGTAGTTGCCGGTCTTCAGATCGAACAGGTGATGATGCGGATCGATGATGGGCAGATTGTCCACATTGCCTCCTTATAAATTGAGCCGGCGCGCGGCGCCGTTCGCAGTGAACGGGCGCGCACGCGCAAGCGGAGCGGCTCCGGTTACGCGCACCTGCGATCAGTACTTCCCGGCCGACGGCGGATACACCCGCTTGACGGTCGCCTGCGCGTCCGGATGATCGATCGTCTCCCTGGTCACGAGCGGCTCCTTCAGCGCGAGTTCCTGCGTGGTCGGCTTGCTGTTCAGCGCATTGAACACCTGAGTGGTCGCGTCGATGCCCTGCCCGACCGCCTCCTGCAAAAAGATGCCCTGGATCGCGCCGTCGCGCAGCAGCTTGATCGTCGTCGGGCTGCCGTCGGCCGTCACGACCGCCACCTTGCCGACCATGCCGCGCGTTTGCAACGCCTTCGCCGCGCCGGTCGCCGCTTCGTCGTACATGCCGTAGATCGCCTTGACGTCGGGGTGTGCCGTCAGCACGTCGTTGGCCTGCTGGACCGCCTCGTTCACCGTGAGTCCGTGCGTTTCGAGCACCTGCACGAGTTCGCAGCCATCGGCCTGGAACGACTCCTTCGCGCCCTTCATGTACTTCTGCGCATTCTCGCGATCCTGCGGCAACGACAGCATCGCCACCTTGTTGCTGCCGCGCTCCTTTGCCAGCTTGCAGACGTACGTGCCCTGCGCCTTGCCGGTGTCGTAATTGTTCGCGGTCACCGCCGACGTGTAGTCGGTCTGCCCGGCCTGCGGTCCGATGCCCGTGAACGCAACCGGCACGGACTTCGACTTCAGCAGACGCAGCACCGGCGGCGTGCTGGTCGAACTGACCGGCCCGATCACGATCGCGTTGACGCCGCGCGTCATCGCCGTGCGCACGTTGTCCATCTGCTTGGCCGGCGAATTCTCGGACGTGAACTCGACGTAGTCCATGCCGAGTTCCTGCGCCCGTTGCTTGACGCCGTATGCGACCCACTGCCAGTACGAAATGTCGAGCGACGGCGCGATATAGGCAACCGTCTGTTTGCCCGCCGCGAGCGTCGTGTGCGACGCGAATGCCGCTGCGAGCGCCACCAACGACGCCGCGACGACCCGTGCGGCCGGCCGGCCCGTGAATCCCTTGACTGCTTTTGACGCGCGCTTGTCCATCATGTGTCTCCTGGCTGCCTGCTTTAGCGAACCCGTGCTCAAGGCCGGGCTTTGGTAACACGGTCCACGAGGACCGCGATGAGAATGACGACGCCGGTAACAGTGCCTTGCCAGAAACTGTTCACGCCGATGAGGTTCGCGCCGTTCTGAATGATCGTGATCATCAGCGCGCCGAGCAGTGCGCCGATCGCCGAGCCGGTGCCGCCGAACAGACTCGCGCCGCCGATCACCACCGCCGCGATCGCCTGCAACATCAGGCTCGACCCCGCCGTGGCTTCCGCATTGCTGATGTACGAGACGCTGACGATGCTCGCGAACGAAGCCAGCAGTCCTGACAGCAGATACGCGCCGAGCCGCACGCGATTGACCGGAATGCCGATCACGCGCGCCGACGAACTGCTGCTGCCGATCGCATACAGCCAGCGTCCCGCGACCACCTTGCGCAGACAGAACTCGATTGCGATGAGAAGCAGCACGCACCACAGCACATAGTTCGGGATCCCTGGAATTAGCGTGCCCGAATCGAGCATCCAGTAATCGGGATCGGAGATCGGCAGCGAATGGCCGTCCGTGACGATGAACGACAGGCTGCCCGCAATCGCATACGTGCTCAGCGTGACGACGAACGGCGCGAGGCCGACGAAGGTGACGAGTGCGCCGTTGAGCGCGCCGATCACGACGCCGACGGACAGTCCCGCGAGACTGCTCGCGATAGCGCCATAGCCGTGCGTCATCGCGAGGCCGGTGACCATGCCGGTCAGCGAGAACACCGAACCGACCGACAGATCGATGCCGCCGGTGATGATCACGAGCAGCACGCCGAACGCCATGATGACGAGCGGCGCGGCCGCCTGCGTGACGTTCGACAGATTGCCGCCGGACAGCGCCGCCGGCACGACCATGCCGACCGCGAGTTCGATCACGATGATCGCAATTGCAATCGCGATCTCGGTGCGATACGCCGACAGCAGACGGCGTCCCGCGCCGGCGCGTTGCGGGCGTCCGTCCGCGAGCGAATGAGTGGCTGTTTTCATGAGTGTCTCCGGGTGAATGCGTGCTGGCGCAATCGGGTATGAGGTCTATGCCGCCATGCCGGTGGCGGCCGCCAGTTGGGTTTCGTTGACGTCGGCGTGGCGCAGGACTTCGGTCGGCTTGCCGTCCAGATCGAACGCGAGCACGGTGTCGCACAGTTCAACGAGTTCGATGTATTCGGTCGACCACCAGACGATCGTCGTGCCCTGCTGCGCCATCTTGCGAATCAGCGCGTAGATCTCGCGCTTGGTGCGAATGTCCACGCCGCGCGTCGGCTCTTCGAGCACCAGCAGCCTGGGCCGCAGCAACAGCCAGCGCGCGATCAGCAGCTTCTGCTGGGTGCCGCCGCTCAAGGTGGCTGGCAGGTCCCACAGCGAGCCCGCGCGGATTTTCAGCGCGTCGAGCAGTGCAGAGCTCTGCTTGACTTCGTCGCGCTTCACGACACTGCGCCGCTTGACGACACGCGCCGCCGCGACGAGGTTGTCGACGATTGGCAGCGTGGCGAGCACGCCCTTGTTCGAACGGTCGCCCGATACGAAGCCGACGCCGTCGCGCGCGCCGGCAGACGGGTGCGGATAGCTGACGCGCGTGCCATCGCGCGTGATCGCCCATGAGCCCGCTGGCGCGATGCCGGTCAGCGCGTCGATCAGTGACGACGGGCCGACCGGTGCACCCGCAAGGCCGATGATCGCGCCGGCCGGCACCTCGATCGCCACGCCGTCGCGTTCGATGCGCAGCGCGCCGCCATGCGCGGCGACCGCGCTCGTTTGCGTCGACGGCTGGGCGGCATGCTCCAGTTCCGCCGATTCCGCGACGCTGGCCGCCGCCTCGTCGACCACCACGCTCTGCCCCATGCACTCGATAATCTCGCGGTCCGTGATCGCATCGAGCGCGACGCGATCCACCGCCGTCTTGCCGTCGCGGATGATCGTGCAGACATCCGCGATCTGGCGAATCTCACGCATCCGGTGCGAGACGAACAGCACCGCGAGACCCGTATCGGCAATCAGCCGGCGAATCACCGTAAAGAGCCGAAGGGTTTCCGCAGCGGTCAGATTGGCGGTCGGCTCGTCGAGCAGCAACAGCTTCGCGCCCGAGCCGAGTGCGCGGGCAATCTCCACCAGTTGGCGCTCGTGCAGCGTCAAGCCGCCGACCAGCCGTCCCGACGATTCGTGCGCGAACTGCGGATCGATCAGCGACAACGCTTCGATCGCAATCTCCATCGACGCGCGTTCGCTATATCGAGCCGTGCCGCGACGCAGGCGCGGCATCGCGATGTTCTCGGCGACGGACAGATGCGGCAGCAGCGCGAGTTCCTGATTGACGACCGCAATGGTGCCGGCCGCGACGTGCGCGCCGACCGATGCGCCAATCTCCTGGCCATCGAATTCGAGCGTGCCGCTATCGCGATCGAACTGGCCGGAGATGATCTTGATCAGCGTCGACTTGCCCGCACCATTGCCGCCGAGAAACGCGTGCACTTCGCCGGGCGCGATCGACAGATCGAAGCCCCTCAGCACGCTCGTCGGCCCAAAGCTCTTGACGATCGAACGCGCCGTCAACAGGTAACGCTGCTCTGTCATGTTCCGTCTCCTTCGACGAATTCCGTGCGGCGCCGCGCGTTTGTTTGGCGATGCCAACGAATTGGGTCAACGCGGCTCGCTTACGCGACGACCGGGGACCGCAAGCCAGGCCGGGAAGGAACAGAACGGGGAACGTGCGCTCGGGCATCGACGGATCGCGCACTCGAGCGGAAAGTTGGATAATTCATTGCTGTCTCCGGCGCAGTTGTTGCACTGCGCAACCTGTGTTTATGATTGGCCGCTGTGTGCGGCATTGAAGCTGCCGGATCGGTATCGAGAGGACTGCCTGCCCAAGGATTGCCCGGCTTGTCGACAGAATGGCAGTACGAGCAGCGTGCGAACAAGGCGGTTTCATTCAACTGCAGTTGAAAAAAATTTCACTATGCGCATTCCACCGGTGAAGGCCATCGTTGCGTTCGAGAGCGTGGCCAGAACAAAGAGCGTCAACCGGGCGTCCGAAGAACTCGGACTAACCGCCTCCGCAGTGAGTCATCAGATCAGCAATCTCGAGTCGGTCATCGGCCAGCCGCTCTTTTACCGCTCGGGCCGAGGGCTCGTTCTTACGCCGACTGGCGAGCGTTATCTGTCCGACGTAACGGGGTCGCTCGCCGACCTGAGCCGCGCCACCGAGCGCGCGTCGAGCCGTACCGACGTCGATATCCTGCGCGTGCATTCGAGTCCGAGCTTCGGGCTCATGTGGCTGCTGCCGCGGCTCGCGTCGTTTCAGGAAGCCAACGACGATATCCAGTTGAACCTCGCCTGCTCGTATGAGGACGTGTCGTTCACCAGCGGTTACTACGACGTCGACCTGCGCCACGGCTACGCGAACTGGCGCGACCTGGAAGTGCGCACGCTGCGCGGCGAATACATCACGCCGCTCGCGTCGCCGAAATATCTGGAAAGCCATCCGGTCAGCGCGCCCGAAGACCTGCTGAAACATCGGCTGATCTATTCGGAAACGCCGCTCGTGCAGTGGAAGCAATGGTTCGGGCGCACCGGCGTGTCGGCTGCCCACAAGACCTTCGACTTTTCGTTCGACCGCTCGTACATGTCGCTGGAAACAGCCGCGCTCGGTCTCGGCATCGCGCTCGAAAGCATGATGCTCGCGTCGGTGCGAATGAAGGAAGGCGCGCTCGTGCCGGTCTTCGACGACACACATGCGGTCGAAGTCGGTGCGCATCATCTGGTGTATCCGCCGCAGAACGCGGAGTTGCCACGGGTCGCGCGCTTTATCGCGTGGATCGAGCGCGAGGTCGGGCGCATGGATCGCAACAACACCTGAAGCCGCGCATAAGTCCACGCGTAACACCCGCGCGTCGCGCCGAACTTTTCACCAGGGTTTTCCAGCACGCATTGACCCGCATGCTTGCCTGCATCGCGGCCCGTGCGCCGATGCCGCGTCGCACCATGCACGCGATGCGTTCGCGCAGCACGTCACCTGAAAATTTCTCAAACATAGTTGAGCCGGACGTCGTTGATAGGACCGGGCGCGCGGTAGACACTTGCGCCATCAGATCAACACTCAGGAGACAACCATGCTGCTCGAGAACAAAGTCATCATCATCACCGGAGCGGCGTCGCCGCGCGGTATCGGCAAGGCAGCCGCCAAAGCGCTCGCGGAACAGGGCGCGCGCATCGTGATCCTCGATCTGCGCGATGAAGAGGCGAAGCGGGCCGCCGCCGATCTCGGCGACGCGCATCTAGGTCTCGCCTGCGACGTCACCGACAAGCTCGCATGCGAGTCGGCCGCGAAGGCGACGCTCGAACGCTACGGCCGCATCGACGGCCTCATC
Organism: Paraburkholderia ginsengisoli NBRC 100965; assembly: GCF_000739735.1. Lineage (GTDB taxonomy): Bacteria > Pseudomonadota > Gammaproteobacteria > Burkholderiales > Burkholderiaceae > Paraburkholderia > Paraburkholderia ginsengisoli. Next base: position 79,129 of record NZ_BBJF01000019.1, read on the forward strand.
AACAATGCCGGCATCACGCAGCCGGTCCGCACGCTCGACATCACCGCTGCGGGCTTCGACGCGATCGTCGACGTCAATCTGCGCGGCACGCTCTACATGTCGCAGGCGGTTCTGCCGGCAATGAAAGAGCGCAAGAGCGGCAGCATCGTCTGCATGTCGTCGGTCTCCGCGCAACGCGGCGGCGGCATTTTCGGCGGCCCTCACTACAGCGCGGCGAAAGCCGGCGTGCTCGGCCTTTCACGGGCGATGGCACGCGAGTTCGGCGCCGACAGCATTCGCGTGAACTCGATCACGCCGGGCCTGATCCAGACCGACATCACCGGCGACAAGCTCACGCCGACCATGCGCGCGGACATCATCAAGGGCATTCCGCTCGGCCGGCTCGGCGATGCAAGCGATGTGGCGAACGCGTGTCTGTTCCTCGTCAGCGACCTGTCGACGTATCTCACGGGTATCACGCTCGACGTGAACGGCGGCATGCTCATTCACTAGCCACGCATCAGCAGCAGTCACGTGCAAGGCACCCGGGCCCACCCGGGGCATGGAAGGAGACAGACATGAAATCGAAGTCCACGGCTTTACCCGTTCCCGCCGATCTCGCGCCCCCTACTGACTCGGCCAGCTTCGAGTCGAAAACCTACGCGAAAGTCAGTCGCCGGCTGATCCCGTTTCTGATGCTGTGCTATCTCGGCGCCTATCTCGACCGCGTCAACGTCGGCTTCGCGAAGTTGCAGATGCTCAGCGACCTGCGCTTTAGCGAAACCGTCTACGGCATGGGCGCGGGCATTTTCTTTCTCGGCTACTTCCTGTTCGAAGTGCCGAGCAACCTGATTCTGCATCGCGTCGGCGCGCGCCGCTGGCTCGCGCGCATCATGCTGACCTGGGCGGTGATCTCCGCGAGCTTCGTGTTCGTAAAATCGCCGACCGCCTTTTACGTGCTGCGCTTTCTGCTCGGCGTCGCGGAAGCGGGCTTCGCGCCCGGTGTGATTCTCTATCTGACGTACTGGTTTCCGGCTGCACGCCGCGCCAAGGCGCTGTCGCTGTTCTTCATGGCGATTCCGCTCGCGGGCATGGTCGGTGGACCGCTGTCCGGCTGGATCATGCACTCGCTGCAAGGCACGTTCGATCTGGCCGGCTGGAAGTGGCTGTTCATGCTCGAAGCACTGCCGTCGCTCGTGCTCGGCGTCGCGATCCTGCTCTACCTCGACGACAGCATCGCCAAAGCGAAGTGGCTCACGGACTCCGAAAAGAATCTGCTCGCCCGCAACGTTGCCAATGACAACGCGCACAAGATCGCGCACGTGTCGATCAGATCGTTCATCGGCGACCGCCGCTTGTGGCTGATGGCGTCGATCTACTTCTGCGTGGTGCTCGGCCAGTACGGCCTGACGTTCTGGCTGCCGACCATCATCCGCAAGTCGGGCGTCGCCGACCCGCTGTGGATCGGCGTGTTCACCGCGAGTCCGTATCTGTGCGCAATCATCGCGCTGCCGTTGATCGGCATGAGCGCGGACCGTCGCCGCGAACGCCGCCTGCATCTGGCCATTCCGATGCTGATCGCCGCAGCCGCCTTCATCGTGCTGCCCACCCTCGGCAGCGTGCCGGCCTCGATCGTCTGCCTGAGCGTGGCGGCCGCCGGCATCCTCGCGTCGTCCTCCCAATTCTGGTCTTTGCCGACCGCGCTGCTTGGCGGCATGTCGGCTGCGGCCGGCATCGCGGCGGTGAATTGCTTCGCCAATCTCGCGGGCTTCTTCTCTCCGGCGATCGTCGGCTGGCTGAACGACCTGACCGGCAAATCGACCGCCGGGCTGATCTTCATCTCACTGGCCATCGCGCTCGGCGCCGCGCTGGTGTTCCTGGTGCCCGCGAAGTCGGTGAACCGCTGAACTCATGCTTTTACGACCCATCATTGGAGACGACATGAACCAACCATCCACGGCGACGCTCGCCGATCACGCGTACCGAATCCGCAAGAACGCTCTATTGATGGGCGAGGTGCAGGGCCAGGGCTACATCGGGCAAGCGCTCGACATCGCCGACGTACTGGCCGTCGCCTACTTCGGTGCGATGAACTACCGCCCCGAAGACCCGGATTGGGAAGAACGCGACCGCTTCCTGCTCTCCAACGGCCACTACGCGATTGCACTCTATGCGGCGCTATTCGCAGCGGGCTTTTTGCCGCCCGAAGAACTCGAAACGTACGGCAGCGACGACAGCCGCTTGCCGATGTCGGGGATGGCGAGCTACACGCCCGGCATGGAGATGTCCGGCGGCTCGCTCGGCCAGGGTCTGACGATCGCGGTCGGCCGTTGCCTCGGCCTGAAGCGCAAAGGTTCGAAGTCCTTCGTGTACACGCTGTTCTCCGACGGCGAACTCGACGAAGGCGCGATCTGGGAGGGGCTGATGTCAGCGAGTCACTGGAAGCTCGACAACCTGATCGCGATTGTCGACGTGAACAATCAGCAGGCGGACGGTCCCTCGACACAAATCATGGCGTTCGAGCCGCTCGTCGACAAGCTGGAAGCGTTCGGCTGGTTCACGCAACGTGTCGACGGCAACGACATCGCCGCCGTGGCCGCCGCGTTCGACGCGGCCCGCAAGCATCCAGGCGAGCAACCGCGCATGATCGTCGCCGATACGCGCATGGGCTGCGGTGTGCCGTTTCTCGAACAGCGCGAGAAAAACCACTTTATCCGCGTCGATGCCCATGAGTGGCAACTGGCGCTGCAAGCACTCGAAGCAGGGAGACAAGCATGAGCAATACCACCACCAGCAAGCCGCGCCTGAAGACCTCGGCGATGATCGCGTCGATCGCCGGCGAAGGACAGCTCACGCGTTCCGCGCCCTTCGGTCACGCGCTGGTCGAACTCGCGCGACAGAAGCAGAACGTGATCGGCATGACCGCCGACCTCGGCAAGTACACGGACCTGCACATCTTCGCGAAGGAGTTTCCCGAGCGCTTCTATCAGATGGGCATGGCCGAGCAATTGCTCATGGGCGCGGCCTCGGGCTTCGCGCACGAAGGCGCGCAACCGTTCGTCACCACGTACGCGGTGTTCGCGACGCGCCGCGCTTACGACTTCATGCACCAGACGATTGCCGAAGACAATCTCGACGTGAAGATCGTCTGCGCGCTGCCGGGCCTGACGACCGGCTATGGTCCCAGCCACCAGGCCGCCGAAGATCTTGCGTTGATGCGCGCGATGCCGAACATGACCGTGATCGATCCGTGCGACGCGCTCGACATCGAGCAGATGGTGCCCGCCATCGCCGCGCACAAGGGCCCGGTGTATGCCCGCCTGCTGCGCGGCAACGTGCCGGCGGTGCTCGACGAATACGACTATCAGTTCGAACTCGGCAAAGCGAAGCTGCTGCGCGACGGCGCGGAAGTGCTGGTGATTTCGTCGGGCATCATGACGATGCGCGCGCTCGAAGTGGCGAAAGCGCTCGAACGCGATCGCGTCGGCGTGGCCGTGCTGCATGTGCCGACCATCAAGCCGCTCGACACGGAGACGATCGTGCGCGAAGCGAAGCGCTCGGGGCGGCTCGTGGTGGTGGCGGAGAACCATACGGTGATCGGCGGGCTCGGCGAAGCGGTTGCCGCGGAGTTGATGCGCGAGGGTGTCGCGTGCCGCTTCAGACAGATTGGGTTGCCGGACGCGTTCCTCGACGCCGGCGCGCTGCCGACGTTGCATGACCGGTATGGGATTTCGACCGAAACGATGTCGGAAGCGATCAAGGGCTGGCTGGGGTGAGAGGTTGCGCGCGGAATCCCCTGGTTGGAGGCGCTGCTGTGTGGGGCGCCTGCAACTGCGCGGCTGGGTTCGGCGTGATTTCTCGCGCCGACTCGCAACCCGGACCCCACCCTCGGGCTCATATAGTAGAGCCCGTTATTTGCGCGCCTTCGGTTTCTGTATCACCTTCGGCTTCGGCTTCGGCTTGCTTTGCGCACTCGCTGCCTCGCGGATCATCTCGATCAACGCGCGCAACCCGGCCGGCACATTGCGACGTCCCGGATAGTACAGACATAGCCTGTCGAGCGGCGGCGTCCAGTCTTCCAACACGCGCACCAGCGTGCCGGCTTTCAGGTCCGCGGCCACATTCCACTCCGTCAGATAGGTGAGCCCGAGGCCGGCACGCGCGGCGGTCAGCATCAGCCCCGGTTCGTCGAGCGTCAACGCACCGTTGCCGTCGAAGCGCACGGTCTCGCCGTGTCGCTCGAATTCCCATTGATAGATCGCACCGCTCGGCATGCGCGTACGGATACAACGGTGCGCATTCAACTCGGCGGGCGTGCGAGGCCGTTTGTGTTCCGCGAAATACGCCGGACTGCCGACCACCGCAAAACGCTGAGCGTCGCCGAACGGCACCGCGATCATGTCCTGCGGCACGCTGTCCGCGAGTCGAATGCCCGCATCGAATCCGTCGACGACGATATCGATCAGGCGGCCCTCGGTGACGAGATCGATCTTCATCTCCGGATAGCGTTGCAGGAATGCGATAAAGAGCGGCATCACCTGGTTCGCGGCGCCGGTGGAGGTGTTGATGCGCAATGTTCCCGACGGCGTGTCGCGAAAGCTGCCGGCCTGCTCGATCGCGTCGCGGATCGTCGCGAGCGCGGGCGCGACGCTGGCGACGAACTGCTCACCGGCTTCGGACAAGGACACGCTGCGCGTCGTGCGATTGAATAGCCGCACGCCGATACGCGCTTCGAGCGCCGCGACCGCATGACTGAGTGCTGACGTCGACACGCCCAGTTCTATCGCCGCCGCCCGAAAGCTGCGACGGCGCGATACCGCGAGCACCGCTTCCAGTTCTCCCAAACCCGATGTCTTCATTGTCCTGGATCGCTCAATACGTCATCCACGATTGTACGGCTAGTCAGCACAATGCCGTGGGGCTATCTTGAGCGGTAACGCAATTCAGGAGAAGGGCAATGCAGATCATTGACACGATTTATATCGACGGCGCGTTCGTCACGCCGCACGGCGACGAAATGTTCGACCTGTTCAATCCCGCGACGGAGCAGGTGATCGGCCGCGTGCGTCTTGCCGATGCCGAGGATGCGCGCGCCGCGATCGCAGCGGCGAAGCGCGCCTTTCCAGCATTCTCGCGCACCGACAAGCGCGAGCGAATCGACATGCTCGAGCGCATGCACGCCGCCGTCATCGCTCGCGAAGACGCGCTGTACGAAGCGATCACCGTCGAATACGGCGCGCCCGTGTCGCGCGGACGATGGATGGCGCGCCACGCGAGCAGTGTGCTGCTGGATGCCGCGCAACTCCTGCGCGACTATCCGTTCACCCGGCGCGCCGGCACAGCGGAGGTGACGATGCAGCCGCTCGGCGTCGCCGGTTTGATCACGCCATGGAACAGCGACGCGGGTTTCATCTGCGGCAAGCTCGCGGCGGCGCTCGCAGCCGGTTGTACCGCCGTCGTCAAGCCGAGCGAGATGAGCGCAATGCAGACGCACATCGTCACCGAAGCGCTGCACGATGCCGGGTTGCCGCCGGGCGTGTTCAACATCGTGACCGGCCGGGGCGACACGGTCGGCGCGGAAATCAGTGCGCATCCGGACGTCGCCAAACTGTCTTTCACCGGTTCCACCGCCGTCGGCAAGACGATCTTGCGCACCGGAGCCGAGACGCTGAAACGGGTGACGCTGGAACTCGGCGGCAAGTCGCCGGTGATCGTGCTGGACGACGCGGACTTCGAGCAGGCCGTGCCGCTCGCGCTGCAGGCCGGCTTCATGAACAGCGGGCAAGCGTGCATTGCGGGCACGCGAATTCTCGTGCCGCACACGCGGCTCGCTGAATTCGAAGCGCGGGTGAAGCAGGAGATGGAACAGGTCCACGCGGGTGACCCGCGCGATCCGCAAACGACCATCGGCCCCATGGTCAGCCGCAAGCAATGGGACCGCGTGCAGCGTTATATCCGCATCGGCATAGACGAAGGCGCGCGGCTGATCGCCGGCGGCGAGGGGCGGCCGGAAGGCGTCGACGCAGGCTGGTTCGTCCGTCCGACTATATTCGGCGACGTTACGAACGAGATGACGATTGCGCGCGAAGAAATTTTCGGCCCTGTGCTTTCGATCATCGCGTATCACGATACCGAGGAATCGATCAGGATCGCCAACGATACGCCTTACGGCTTGCAAGCGTATGTGCTGTCTGGCGATATCCAGCGCGCGCACGCCGTCGCGTCGCGAATCGAAGCGGGACGCGTGCTCGTCAACACACTCGCGCATGACCCCGCCGCGCCGTTTGGCGGCTTCAAGCAATCCGGCATCGGGCGCGAGTACGGCACGTTCGGGCTGGAGGCGTTTCTCGAACCTAGGTCGGTGCTCGGTGTGCTGTGATCCGCGCAGCGTCGAGCCCCGGCGATGAGGGCGCTACGCCCTCAATAAATCCTCGTACTCATCACCCAGGACATGCTGTTGAACCGCGCGAGGATCGCATCCAGCAACTCACGTCGTGCCTGAACGAGCGCTATCTCCACTTCCTCGAAGCCGCGTTCCGGAAACGTTTTGATATCCACGTGCTCGACGTGGCGCGAGAACGGCAGCAACACCTGCCAGATCGCCGCGATGCGCGTCCCTTGAACCTGTGCGCGGACCACCAGCCGCTGACGTTCCATATCGCCGGTTATCGGCGATTGGAATTCCGGTTCGAAGTGTCCACTCGTCATGCGTTCCCCTAGCGTGTGTCTAACCACGTTTTTGTCATGCCCGGACCGTTATTAGATCCGTTGGCTCTCTGCCTGACTTCTGGCAATGCCGCGCAATCTGTTCAATAAAGCCTGCGCATGGTCCCGATCGACCTGCGAGATATCGCGCTGGCTGAGCAGCGTTTCGATGCGCCGGCGCCAATAGCCCGGCTCGTTGATCAGCGAGGTGGAAGCAATCGAGTCGCCGCTGTTCGTTATTCGTTCGAGCGCAACGACGCTCGATTCAATATGCAAGAGATCGCTCTTGTAAGAAGCGTCAGTGCCCATTGCACTCCGGGGCTGCCTGCTTTTATCAATGCGTTGTGTCATTTCTATTTCGGTCCGCGCGTGCGATACCACCAGTCCACATGATCGAGGCTCCGAAGAAGCTGTCCACGCCGGTATTCCCGCCGATAATGGCTGATTACCAGCGGTATCGCGATCAGCAATGCAGCGACGCCGATCGTCAAACCCATCCATCGTTCGATCATTGCAACCTCGTCTGAAAGAAAACAACGTTATTCAGCGATTCCGACGAATGAACGGAGAAGAGAAGTGATCGCACTCATACGGCCTTCAATCCCGCTCACGAACAAGCCAACAGGCAATGCGACACCACGCCGGTCCGGATCATGCGATCCGTCCTGCTTCCGTGAAAAAAGTTTGAATGACCCAGCAGCGCTCGACTCGTCCGTGAGCTGGGTCGAGCGAGTTTTTAGAGTCCGACTTTTTCCGCGCCCGGTTCCGGCGCCGGAGCCGCTGGCTGATTTCGCTGCGCCACGGCGATGGCTTGCGCGGTGGCCTTCAACACGGCGTCATAGGCAGCAGCGGCACTGGAAACAGTCGACTTCAACGCGGTGACGGCCGCGTCGGAACCCGCGGGAGCATGGGTGGCGACGCCGTCGACCAGCACTTGCAGTTTGCCGTTGTGATACTCGAAGCCAGCCTTGGTGAACTTCATCAACTCGACTTGTGTGTGAGTCGCAAGTGCAAGCATCTGATGGTTGTACGAGAGAGCCTTCTCCGCGAGCGATCGCGCGGCACGGGTTTGCTCGACCCATAGTTCGCCCGGCGCTTTGCCGGACGTCGCGACCTGCCAGGCCTTTTCGCTCTCGACGAGCGTCGCCTTGATCATTTGCTGATTGAAGCGGACGAGTTCTTCGAAACACTGGAATGCTCGTTGCGTCAACGAAAACGCGGCGGCAACGCTCTCGCTTTGCAACGTGCCGGGATGTTCGTTCGTCGAAAAGTACACCGCTCACTCCTTTAGTCATACGTATTAATTCGCTCACGCCGACGGCAACAAAATCCGCCGGGCATCGAACTGAACGCCGCTCAGACGGCCGTCCGTCAAGGCTCGGCACGTTCCGCAATGCAGCATTAGATGATTCATTCTAACTTTGTTAAATGCGTAGCTGGCGTGCTCTTTTCTAGGTGATTACCCTGGGTAAAGGCCCGTTTGATGTGAGCCGCATTGGTCAGAGGTAAGAGGACCGCTAACCCACACGTCAAGGCGAGCGCGGGCAGGCCGCGTGCCTTCAACCGACCGGCTGGCGACCAGAGCGAAGCCCCGAAGTCGTTACAATGCTCCCGATGAACTCCCCGCCCTCCCCGAGCAACAAATGCGCGACATGCTGACGTCCTACTTCTGGAGTGGAGATGTCATCCGCACTCGAAGCGTGAGTGACGTCGTGCTCTCAGGCACGGTCGATATCCCTGCTCCCCCTGCGCGTCTGCTCGCGGACTGGCAAAGGGAAATATCGTCGCGCATGGTTCTGGAACCCGGCGACGTCGAGGTCATGCCGTTGGCGCGGGCGCTGATGCGTTGGCCCGACTACACGCGCTGCGTGCAGGCGGCGTCCGGCTGGACGTCGGCGCTGGGTCTCCCCGACGCGCTTGCGATCCGTGACGTAGCCCTGATGGCCTGCCGCGGCGCGAGATATCACCACGATGGCGAGCAATACGGCGGTGCGGCCTTCTGCAATCTTTTCCTCAGCGAGGACAAGGGACTCGACGTGCATTTCCCCGCCGCGGGCCGTCGCATTCCGTTGACCCGCGGGACGGTGATGCTCTTCGATACCGCCCAGCCACATGGTGTGATTCAGCGCGGCAGCAGCGGCTTCAATGCGGCCGAGTTTCCGCCGGACCACGATCATGTTCAGCTATTCCTGACCTGGGAACTGCCCATCGAAGACGCGCATGTCGCGCGCGCACTAAAAGTCGATTTCGATGTCGCTCCCACAGGTTCGTTGCAACCGGAAGACGAGCAAGTCCTGCTGAACGGCGCGCACGCGACTGTGTGTCCGGAGTCCGGCCGCTGGTGCCTGGTCGACTGATCGTCACGGGCATAGCGAAGTACGGCTCGGGAATCGCGACCCTCAACATTTAGTCGGCGTCGCGATTCCCGACGCGTGCGCGTGTAACCGCGGCGGCCTTGCATCCGACTCATTAAGGCATGCAGAACTTTTTCTCATTGCTTGAGGATCTTCCAGGGTCCACTCCCGTTCTTGCAGACCGTAGGCGTCCAGCTTTGCGTCTGGCCTTTGGCCATCGCCACGAGCGTCGCTTTGCGGCAGGTTCTGTCGCCCTGTTTCGACGTATCGTGCGGCGTAATCGTGCCGGTGATCGAAACGGAGTTGCCGGTGCCCGCATTACTCCACTTCAATGATTCGCCATCCTGCTTTTTTTCGAGCGCGACTTGCGCCGCGTCGTTAAGCGCCTTACGGTCAGCTTCTTTCATGTAGCTGACCGGCGTGTCCTTCAGGAAGTTGAGGTTCGCGGCATGGCCGGGGGTCGCGCCGGCCAGCAGCGCGGCGCCCGCGAGCCAATGCGGTAACAGGCGGACGGTCATGCGAAATTGGACTGGCATAGGTCATCTCCGTGGATAGCTGAGGCGGCACGCTACGTCGCGGCCCGCGGCGTCGCATCGGGGTCGTCGGCGACGCGCCCGTGCGTCTGGAACTCGTCGACGAGGTCCGCCACCGAGCCGCGTCGGCCGATGTGGCCAAAGCGATCTTCCAGACCCTCGGCACGCAGCATGTCGCGCACGCCCGCGTGTGCCGCGACGACTTTCATCGCCGTGCCGGACGCCTGCAGCGCGTCGTGCAACGACTTCAGCATCCGCGCGCCCGCGAGGTCGACGACTGGCGATGCGGACAGGTCGCAGATCACCAGCCGGACCGGCTCGGTTGCCGAGCGGATCTTCCGCCAGATCGTCTCGCGCACATGCTCGACATTGAAGTGAAGCAGCGACGCCTCGACGCGCACGGCCAGCACATGCGCAATCGCCTCGTTCTCGGCGTGCCGCTCGATGTCCGAGAAAATGCGCGTGCCGGGAATGCGTCCGAGAATCGCCACATGCGGATGCGCGGCGCGCCGGATGATCAGCAGCATCGACACGAGCACCGCCGCGATGACCCCGTTCAGTATTCCCAACATGAGCACGGCCGCCAACGCGACCATCGAGATCGCGAACTCGAAGCGGCTGACACGCCACACATGGCGCAATTCACGGAGATCGACGAGTCCCTTCACGGCCACCAGCACGATCGCGGCCAGCACGACATTGGGCAGGTTGGCGAGCAGGCCGGTGAGGAACATCAGACAGAGTCCGATGGCGATCGACGCGACGACGAGTGCAAGCGGCGTCTTCGCCCCGGCCTTGTCGTTCACCGACGATTGAGAGAGCCCGCCCGCGATCGGGTAAGCCTGGAACAGTCCCGCCGCCAGATTCGCCGCGCCCAGACCGAGCAGTTCCTGGCGCGCGTCGATCTCATAGCCGTTTTGCTGAGCCAACGCGCGCGCCGCCGACACGCTCTCGACATACGCCAGCAGCAGACACGCGAAGGCGAGCGGGATCACGCCGTCGACATCGCGCAGCCGCAGCCCCGGCAGATGAAATTCCGGCAGACCTTGCGGCAGCGCGCCGACGATCCTGAATCCGAAACTGGCCAGCGGCGTGACGGACAACACGACGATCGAAGCGGCCACGACGGCGAGCGCAACCGGACGGCCCGGCAAGAATTGTTCGCCGAGCAGCAGCAACGCTATGCAGACGAGACCAAACGCGAGCACCGCGAGATTGGTGTGCGAAAGCTGGCCGGCGAGCACCGCGATCCGCTCGAAGAAAGACTCGCCGCCTCCGCTGACGCCGAAGAGTTTGGGCAATTGGGTCATCGCGATCGTGAGCGCCGCGCCCGCCTTGAAGCCGAGCAGAATCGTCTCGCTGATGAAATTGACCAGCGAACTCAACCGCAGCAGCCAGGCGATCAGACACATGACGGCGATCAGCACCGCCGTGAGCGCCGCGATCGATGCCCAGCGCGCCGGATCGCCGTCGGCCATCGTCGCGACCGTGACGCCGACCAGCATCGAGATCGCCGAGGTCGGTCCGATCGCGAGTTGCCGCGACGAGCCGAACAGCGCGTAGCAGAGTCCGCCGACGAGATACCCGTAGATGCCGTATTGCGGCGGCAGGCCGGCAAGCGATGCGTACGCGAGCGAGACCGGAATCCCGTAGGCCGCGAGCGTCACGCCGGCAATCGCGTCGTTCGCGAGCCATCGAGGCTGATAGTTTCGCAGCCACTGCGCGGGGGGAAACGCCTGGCGCCAACCGCGCGCGGGCAGCCTGGCCGCCTCCGGATCGGTGACGCGGGATTCGTTGCTCAACGTAGCGCCTCGTGTGCAGAAGCCGACTCGATGGAAACGCGCGCGCACTCCGCGCTACGATCCAGCGCATGACGATGCCCCGGCGGCCCGTTCCGATTCTCAAGCGTAGCCGGTGCCCGGAGCGATCCCTATCGGACCTTGGTCCCAGGGGCGCCGTCCGTGCCGACGCAGCCTGCCGAAATCGTTTCAGAACGGTTCCTTGACGCGCTGCCAGCTGTCGTCCGGATCGAACACGGTGAGCGGCGCCGCATTCTCGCCGCGATTCTTCTGGTAGATCACGCCGTTGTTGTTGACCACGAACGTCATCACGCCGCTCGTGCCGTATCGGGCCGGGTAGGCGACCATCGCGAAGCCCGCGATCATGTGTCCGTTGATGATGTAGCTGAACGCGCCACCCGGGGCATGCTTGCCTTGTCTCGTCAGGATGCGGAAGTGATAGCCGCGATAGGCGTCGCCGGCCTTGTGGCCCTTCAGGTACCCGGAGCTCGCGGCGATCAGCGGTCCGAATGGACTGGCTTCCTCATCGCTGTCCTCAGCCGTGCTCCAGTAGAGGCCGTCCTGCTTGCCGGGCGTACTGGCCAGCTTCTGCGCGTATTCGAGCAGGCCGTCGTTGTTTCGATCTCGCGATGCGTAGTCGCGCTGCGCGTCGAGATACGCGCGCAGCACCGCGATCGCTTCGCGCTCGTTGGCGCCGATCCGGCGATTCGTGATTTCTTCTTCGCCCTGTTCGGTCGCGAAGCGCCAATGGCCGCCCTCTTTCACGACGGGGATCGGCATCGGCCAGGCCTCGTCGCCGACCAGCAGAATCCGCCGATCCGGGCCCGCGTCCTCCAGCACGTGATAGGCATCGAGCTCCGCGCTCGCCTTGGCCCAGTTCTGCGCGTTCTCTGCCTGATCCGGCGACACCACGAGGTCCTTGTGCGTCTCGCCGAAGATGGCGACCAGCGTCGCCTCGTCGCGCGCCTTCAACGCGGTGGCGAGCGCGGCAACCGCGTCCTCCGGTGTGTCGAAGGTTCGTTGCGCTGCGGCAAGGACGCCCAGCGGAATCGTCAGCGCGGCGACCATCACGCACCACCCGCACCGTAAAGCGAAGCGGTGCCTCCAGTCGGCGCGCGGGTTCTTGCCAGTCATGCTGCGGGCAGTCATGATCATCCCCCTAACGCCGTCCACCGCGACCGCCGCCACCGCCGCCACCGCCGCCACCGCCTGAAAAACCACCACCACCGGCGCGGCCGCCTCCGCCTGAAAATCCTCCTCCGGTATGCGCGGCGGTTGGAGCGGTCCGGCCGTGCGTGTTGGAGATGGACTGACGACTGGCCGCGCCTCGCGAACTATTCGCTTGCGCGTGACGCGCGGAGCCATAGCCGCTGAATGCATCTCCCCTGGGCGTTTGCGAGGCGCGCGCACCGGTGTCACGTGTGGTCGGCGACGCGGGGCGCTGCGCGGCCTGCTGCCGTCCGCCTGACGCCCCGTTGCCGCCTGCGCCAACATTGGCGCCTCCTCCCACATTGCCGCCTCCTCCCACATTGCCGGCGCCTCCCGCACCACCGCGAGCCGGCAGATCGCCGACCCGCGCCGTGTTCGCGGACCGGCCCGTCGTGCCGCTGACCTGGCCGGGTTTCTTGTCGGATCGCCATGCGGACGATTGCCCTGTCTGGGATCGCGTGCGGTTGACGTCGCCGGTGTTGATATTGCCCCGTTCGACGTTCCTCTCCCGGTTGATGTTGATGTTGTTATTGCCGCCGCCTCCGTAATGCGCCTCATAGTGTCCGCCGTGCCAGACCGCGGACATCGCCGCGCCCCACACCAGACCCGTCGCGAGTGCCGCGCCCGGCGCGTACGGATAGTAGTAGACCGGATAAGGAGCGGGCAGGTAGCCGTAGGACGGCGGTGCGCCGCTCACCACGACCGTCGACGGGTTGTATTGCGGCACGTAAATCACTTGCGGATCGGCGGGGACGATCTTGATCACTTCTTTTTCGACGACCACGACCTGCTTGTCGTCGGACTTGAGTTGTCCCGCCGACTGCGTCTGACGCCGGAAGCGCTGAACCGCTTCGAGCACCGCGCCCTGATCGGTGACGACCGCTTCGCCGACAGCGATCGTCCAGTCGAGATCAGCACTCATCTTCCTGACGACCTCGGGGTAATTCAGCAACGCCTTCACCGGGTCGTGCCAGTTTTCGTTGACCTTGAGTGTTTTGTCGTTCTTCTTCTGTTCGATGAAGCGATCCGCCTGCACGATCTCCACCGGATAAGTCGCGGCGGGCAGAATGATGGCGATAAGGTCGTCCGGATAGAGCGCGATCGGGCCGACGAGTTTGTCGAGGGTCGCGGCGGGAACCGCGGCGGGTGCGCCACCGTCCGCGGCGGGCGCCTGCGCGATCGAAGGCGTCGCGGACAACGCAACGCAGAGCGCCAGCATCGCGGCAGCCAGCGCGTGAACCATCGCCGCGCGACGCCGCAAGTCGACGGCCTTCGCCGCCCATGCTAATGGGATGATCCGTTCAAAAGCACGCGTAACGCGGTCCATTGAAACTTCCCCTCACGCTTCATCATCCGACTCGGGCTTCACGCTTCAAAAGACAGTTATCCGAAGCAATGGAAACGAGACCCACACGTGACGATGCACAGATACAGTTTGGACCGCGGATGTGCCCCATTGCAAATACGACCTTGGTCCGATTGCGCACGTGATGCCGGGACGCAATGATGAAAGCGAAACTGCCATTGATGCACGCACACCGCCCAGCGCCCGACTCTGACAGGACCGCAACGACCGGTGCCGGTTATCGCTTCACGTTCGCGCGAACAGACGACCGGCAATCTGCATGGGCGTGAGCTCACAAGGAGTTGCCATGACTACATTGATCAAGTACTTCGTTCTCGCCGCTTTAGTTGGGTCGCTGCCGCTCGATGGCATGGCGCAAGGCAAACCCATCGCCTATCCCGCCAAGGGGCAAAGCCCGCAAAAGCAGCAGCAGGACGACGGTGCCTGTTATTCGTGGGCCAAGAGCAACACCGGCGTGGACCCGACCGTGGTGGCCAACGCCCCGCCCCCGCCTTCCGGGCCCGCGGTGGGCGGTGGCGAGCGCGTGCAGGGCGCCGCGCGCGGCGCGGCCGGCGGAGCGGTCATCGGCGCGATAGCGGGCGACGCGGGCAAAGGCGCGGCAATCGGCGCGGCGACGGGCACGATGGTCGGCGGATCGCGCGCGCGCCAGAACCGGCGCGCGGCCGCGGCATCGTCACAGTCGCAGACACAGGGTGCAATGGATACCTTCAACCGCGCCTACGCCGCGTGCATGGAAGGCCGTGGCTACTCGATCAAATGACCCGCAGCGCACAGGCGCGGCAACGCGCTTCCATCATGAAGGACCGTCGGCGAGGCCGTGAAACAACGTGCGCGCAGGCGTTCAAGGAGAACAGCATGAGAAGCAGAAAGATCATCGTCGCGGCGGCACTCGTGTCGTTCGCGACTGCGGGTCTCGCGCAGACGGAACCGAAAGTGGGCGTGCAGAGCGCGCCGGGCAAAGTTTCCGTGACCGGCACGGTGAAGACGACTTCGACTGTCGTGGGTATCGAACCCAGCACGCGAACCGTCTGGCTCAAGGACGCCAAAGGCAAGGTCGTGCAGGTCGTGGTGGGCGAGGAAGCGCGCAACTTCGATCAGTTGAAGATCGGCGACGTCGTCACGGCGGAGTACTCGCAAGCGATGACCGTCACGCTCAAGAAAGGCGGCGCGCCACTTGCGGCCAACGAAAATCAGACTCTGGAGCGCGCGCCGATGGGCGCCAAACCCGGCGGCACCGCCAGCAGAGAAGTGACGATCATGGCCAATGTCACCGCCGTCAACCATCAGAGCGGCGTGGTGACGTTGAAGGGTCCGCAGGGTAATTCGGTGGATCTGATCGTGCAGGATCCCAGCCAGCTCAAGCTGATCAGGAAGGGCGATCAGATGGAAGTGGTCTATACCGAGGCTGTGGCAATTTCCGTCGAACCGCAGGCTAAATAGCCGCGCGCGCGGCACAGGAAGAAGGTCGGCCAATCATCGTCGTCATCGGCGCGAGCGCCGGTTTGCCGCCGCTCGCTCGCATGGCTTCGGTGATTGCGCATGACTGCGTCGTTCCACTGGAGCCGCACAGACGATGGACGACATCGCCCCACCTGCCCCCAAGCCGGGGCCCGAGCCGGAATCCGGGCCCGCGCCGGCGCGCCCGCCCCCTCGGCCCGCTGTCGATCTCGCGCGGATCGTGCTCGCGGTCGGCGCGCTGATCCTGCTCATCGGCGGCAGCCTCTACATCGTGCATCCGTTCGTGCCCGCGTTGATCTGGGGCGGCACGATCGTCGTCACGACGTGGCCGCTGATGCTCGCGATCCAGCAGCGGCTCGGCGGACGACGCGGGCTCGCCGTCGCCGTGATGCTGCTGCTCGAAATCGTGGTGATCTGCATCCCGACCTACGGCGCGGTGTCGACGCTGGCCGATCATTCGGCCGAGATCATGAAGTTCGTCGAACGCCTGCCCGACTATGCGCTTCCCTCGCCGCCTCGCTGGCTCGACAGCGTGCCGTTGACCGAACGCATCACGCAGGAGTGGCAGCGCCTCTCCGATGCGGGACCCGGCGGCATCCTCGCCAAGGTGGAGCCCTATGCCGCCGTGGTCGCGAAATGGCTGCTGGTTCAGATGGGCCTGGTGGGCGCGTTCGCCGTGCACCTGATCCTGATGCTGATCGTGTGCGGCCTGCTGTACGGCAAAGGCGAAGCCACGGTTGCGCTCGTGATAGCGTTGGCCTTGCGCGTCGCGCCGGACAACGGCGCGAACATCGTGCATCTCACGGGCCAGTCGATCCGCGCGATCGCGCTCGGCGTCGTGGTGACGGCACTGGTACAGGCTTCGCTCGGGGCGCTGGGCGTGTGGCTGGCGGGCATTCCGTTCGCGGGCGTGCTGAGCGCGCTGATGCTCGTCATGTGCCTCGTACAACTGGGGCCGCTCCTGCCGCTGCTCGGCTGTGTGATCTGGCTATTCATGCACGACTCGCAGTTGACGGCGATCGTGCTGCTGATCTGGAGCATCGGCGTCTCGACGCTCGACAACATCCTGCGGCCGATACTGATCCGCCGCGCGGTTGCGCTGCCGCTGGTGCTCATTCTCACGGGCGTGCTGGGCGGCCTCATCGCGATCGGCGCGGTCGGCCTGTTCATCGGCCCGGTGATTCTGGCCGTCACCTACCATCTGCTGCTGGCGTGGATCGATCAGCCGAACAGGGCGGCGGCGCAAGCCAATCCCGACATCGTGTCTCCCCGCACCGATTGACGCGAACGGTGCGCCGCGAAAAAAGCGCAACGTCATGAGCCATGGCGGGCGGGGCAGTGAAAATCGCCCGCGGCGAGCCGGCGCTCGCCGCAGCCTGGCCGCGCGGCTCGCTGCACGGCTGCGCGGACGCTGGCCTGTTCGATAAGAAACGCCAGCAGGATCTGCCTCGGCGACAGGTCGACGCTTCCCAGCACTTCATGTGCGATGGCGGCCTCCAGCGAAAATGCGCCGTATCCCCAGCCCACCGCATACGCGGAAAAACACAGCCCGTGGTCGCGGTCGAAAAACGGCCGGCCGATCCGTATGAACGTCGTGTCCAGCGCATTCTCACCGCCGATGATACTCACGCCGCGGCCTCCACCATGAGCGAACCGGTTGCGGTCAAATCAGCAGGCGTCCGGCTTCCTTCAACATGTCGCGCGCGGGCAGAAGATCGCCACGTTTGAAGCGCACCAGCGAGAAGGCGCGTATTGCATTCGGCGTCGCCGGCAGATGGGCGATCCGGATTTCAACTTCCTGCGCCGCGCGCGCGTCGCCGTCGTTGACGACCACATTCATCCGGTCGAGCAAAAACTTTCTCGCCTGCACGTACACATGTTTCTCCGCCGACGCGAGCACGCCGCATACCGCTTCCAGCGCGCGCTCCAGCGACTCGGTCTTCAGGCCCAGATTCGCCAGCGCCCGATCGTTCTCGTCGATCTGCGCCTGCAGACGCGCCACTTCCGCGAAGCTGTTCGACGCGTCGCTTCCCAGCAGCGACCGTACCCCCGTGCCCTGCCGTTCGAGGATCTTCAAGCGCGTCTTCAGCAGCGCCCGCTCGTGTTCCAGCGACTCGCGCCGTTGCGTGTCCGCCTCGATCGCCGCGAGTCCTTCGAGCGCAAGCTGATCGACGGCCCGTACGATGATTTCCTCCCGCAGCGCCGCCTCCGACACGGCGCACACGCGCACCTGGTGGTCGCTGAAGCTGACCGTCGTTTGTGCTACGTCGGTGCGCGTCGTCGTGCCGTGCAACGCGACGCCCAACGTGCGGCGCTCGCCGACCGCCATCCCGAGCACCGCGAAAACCTCGGTCGCCTCGGGATGATCGTAAAAGCAGCTGCGTACCGCCTCCGAGTGACTGAACACCGGGCTCACCTCTTCAGGCGTAGCAAAAAATGCATGAATGTAGGGGTCCGCCGCCCATGCCGCCGCGCTCGCTTCACGCGCCGCCGGCACCTGCCCGACGAGGCCGCGCAGATAGCGTAGCGCGTCGCGCGCGACGGGGCCGAGGCGCGCCTCGTAATCGCACGCAAGGCGCAGTTGCGGACTGAGCCGGACAATGCGCTCGACGATCTGCGCGGCCTGCCGAAGATCGTCTGCGTCCGCCGCGCGGCGCCTGCCCGACCACCACGACAGCAGACCCATGCCCGACTCCTCGCGGCCTACGATTCGTCACGCTCGGGAAGCAGCAGCGCGGTGATCGTGCGGCCCTTCCAGAACAGGTTGTGAACGCGCGGCTGCAACGTTCGCAGCCCGTCGGCCGTCACGTCGTCGAACACCACCAGCGCCGCCGGCCGCGAGCCCGCGCCCGGAATCCGCTGGATCGAACTGAACGGCGGAAATCCATAGCGTGTCAGGAACTCGCCGATTTCCTCATCGGTGACGCTCTCCTCCACATTGCCCAGCATCAGTTCAGCCATGATGATTGCTCCTCGACTATTGCCCTGCGCGCAGCGCGATCGCGGCGCGCGCCGCGTCACTGACCCGGACTCGCCTGCAACGCGGACGCTATGTCGCGGCTGACCGACGCCAGCGCGCGATCGTGAGCGGCCACGAGCGACTCGTAGCCCGGACCGGACACCGCCTCGCGCGCAACGGAGCGGCCGGTGGTGACGGCGCGCGCTTTGCCGGGCGGCCGCACGGCCCACAGCACGTCGACGGTCACGTCGCGGCCCGGCGCCGACTCGAAGCGCATCACGTCGATACGCACATGCCAGACGCCCAGCGGATCGTGCGTCAGGTCGTACACCGAAATCTGCGGCGAGTTCAGCAGCACCGCCAGGTCGGCGGCGATCACGCGGCCAATGTCGCCGCTCAACGGTTGCGCCCATCGTGCGAACTCATTGACCTCGACCTGGTTGTCGCCGACGCGGGTCACGATTTGCGGCCGATCCACGATGTCCGGAATCGTCACGGGACCGATTACCACCGCAATCGACCGCGTTGCGCCGGAACTGGCGAGCGAACGGTCGGGACTCAGCGTGTAGAAACTGGCCGAGGGCGACTTGCAGCCGCCGAGTCCGGCGACTGCAAGGGCAAGAAGCAGACAGGCGCTCGCGTGCCTCATCGTTTGTCCTCCGGCTTGCCGCGCACGAGCGCTTCCGGATGCCGCGACAGATAGTCGGCCAGCGTGCGAAGCGTGGCGGCGGTGCGGGTCATCTCGTGCATCGCTTCTTCCGTGGATTGCTGCAGCGACGAATCCGGTTGCAGCGCGCTATTCGCGGAATCGAGCGTGGTTTGCGCGGACGTCAGCGTGTCGCGCGCCTTGGGCACGACCTCGTTGTTGAGTTGCGCGATCAGCGAGTTGGTGGTGCGCAGCGTCGTGCGCGCATCGTTGCCGATTGCCTCGAATGGAACATTGTTGATCTTGGCCAGCAAACGTGTGACGGAGTCCTGCAGCGACTGCAGCGTGCGCGGTATCGGCGGCAATTCGGGCGGCGTCTTGCTCCAGTCGATCGACGCCTTCGGCGCATCCGGGAAATAGTCCAGCGCGATGTAAAGCTGGCCGGTCAGAATATTGCCGCTCCTCAGCTGGAAGCGGAAGCCATGGTCGACCAGATAGTTCGCCATGCCGCGCGGGTCCTCGCTTATGCGCCCCTCGGCGCGGCCCCGCTGGTAGCGCGACGTGAAGCGCTCCGGATAGAGCTGTATCTCGACGGGAATGCTGAAGCGATTGTTCGCGCGATCGAAGCGTGTATAGATGGCGGTCACCTCGCCGATCACGACGCCGCGGAAATCGACCGGCGCGCCGACCGTCAAGCCGCGCACCGACTCCATGAAGTTCACGATGTACTTATCGGCGATCCGGTCGTGCTGTTTCATCGCGTCGGTTCGTGTTGCATACAGTTCGAACTGCGTGTTGGGCGCGGCGTCGGCGACTTCGTCCGAATCCGGCGGCGACTCGAACGCCACGCCGCCGATGATGATGGACACGATCGACTGGGTTTCGACGCGCAGACCGTTGCTGTCGAACGCCATGTCGACTCCGCTCGCGTGCCAGAAGCGCGTATCGGTTTTGACGAAGCGGTCGTAGGGCGCATTGACGAACACCTTCAGCGTCACGCCGCGGCCGTCCGGGTCCAGCTTGTAGGAGGCGATCTGGCCGACCCGCAGCCGGCGGAAGTAGACGGGCGTCCCCACGTCCAGCGAGCCGAGTCCCGAGCCCTTCAACGTGAACTCGCGTCCCGGCACGTCGCTCGCAAACACGGGCGGCTCTTCGAGCCCGACGAAGTTGCGGCGCGCTTTCGCCGCATTGCCGACGTCGACGTCGATATACGACCCGGACAGCAGCGTGCCGAGCCCCGACACCGTGCCGCCCGAAATGCGCGGGCGAACCACCCAGAACCGCGTGTTGTCGACGAGCAGATTCGCCACGTCGCGCGCGACCTCCGCCTTCGCCACCACGTTCCTGTGATCCGGCGACAGCGCCACGGCCTCGACCACGCCAATGTCGACGTCCTTGAACTTGAGCTTCGTCTTGCCCGCTTCGAGACCTTCGCCGGTCTTGAAGCTGATGGTGATCTTCTCGCCGCGTTCGAGGATCGCCTTGGTCGCGAGCCATCCGCCGATCAG
This sequence comes from Paraburkholderia ginsengisoli NBRC 100965, assembly GCF_000739735.1. Classification (GTDB taxonomy): domain Bacteria; phylum Pseudomonadota; class Gammaproteobacteria; order Burkholderiales; family Burkholderiaceae; genus Paraburkholderia; species Paraburkholderia ginsengisoli. Next base: position 99,645 of record NZ_BBJF01000019.1, read on the forward strand.
CACCGCCACGATCGGCACGAGCCACACCAGCTGCATGCGCCAGCGCGAACGCGGAATCGTGTCCGCCGGCGGCAGATCGGGAACATCAGGCTCGTCATTGGGCGCGGACATGATCTCTCTCCGCTGCGTCCCAGATGAGACGTGGATCGAAAGCCATCGCTGCCAGCAGCGTCAACACGACGACCGCCCCGAACGCGATCGACGCCGGCCCGGCCTCGATCGTCGCCAGGGCCTGGAACTGCACCAGCGCCACCAGCATCGTGATCACATAGATGTCGAGCATGGACCAGCGCCCAACCAGTTCGATCGCGCGATAGATGCGCGTGCGCTGCACGGGAAGCCATTGCGAACGAAGCTGGGTCGACACCGCGAGATACGCGAGGCCGAGGATCTTCAGCATCGGCACCACGATGCTCGCGATGAACACCAGCACGGCGAGCGGCCATGAACCGGAGACCCACAGATAGACGACGCCGCTCATGATCGTGTCTTTCTGCGCGCCGAACAGCGAACTCGTGTTCATCACCGGCAGTACATTGGCGGGGATATACAGCACCATCGCGGCACTCAGATAGGCCCACGTTCGCGACAGACTCGCGGGCTTGCGCATATGCAAGTGGGCCTTGCAGCGCGGGCAACCGTGCACGCCCAAGCGTGCCGGATCGCGCGCCGGATCACGCACCAGCAGCCCGCACTCTTCGCAGAGCACGAGCCCGTAATCGGAGGCCGTCACCGCCATGCGCCGCGGCTTCAGCGGCGGCGAGCGCCACACCCCGCCGGCATTTTTCATTGCGCAGATGCGCGACCATATCTCGCGCGGATCGAATGCCGCCGACGCTGCCGCGAGCAACAGCATCAGCACGATGAACGACCACAATGCGGTGCCCGGCACGACTTTGGCGATATGCGCGAGCTTCACGAGCGCGACCAGCAGGCCGAGGATCAGCACCTCGGTCATGCCCCAGGGCCGCGCCAGTTGAAACAGCCGGAAGCCCTCGACCGCATGCCACGGCACGCGTCCCAGTTTCAGCGGCACGAGCAGCCACAGCATCGACACGGTCTGCAGCACCGGCATGAGGATCGTCGTCAGGAACACCAGCACCGCGAGCGGCCAGGTGCCGTGCGTGTACAGCATGCGGACCGAGCCGGCCAGCGTCGTCTGCACGTGGTTGCCGTTGATCGATAAGCCGACGATCGGAAACACGTTCGAGATGACGAGCAGCATTGCGGACGCGAGCGTGAAAGCGAGCGCATATTCGGGCCCGTTGGTGCGCCCTCTTCGCAACTCCGCGTGACAGCGCCGGCAACGCAGCGAGCTGCCGGGTTCGAGAGGCGCGGCAAGCTGCAGCAGATCGCACTCCTCGCAGGCGATGAGTTCGCGGCGTGTCATCTCGCCTCCAATGCGACCGGCTCGCCCATTGGAGCGGCGTTGTGTGCGACGGGAGCGGTGTCTGTCGGTGTCACGGGTGCTGCGGGTGTTGTGGGTACTGCCGGTGTCGCCGGTGTCGCCGATCCAGGCAGCTGCGGCACCGACAGCTTCTCCGCGGCGAGCACCCAGCCGCCGCCCATCGCTTTGTAGAGCGTGACGAACGACGTCAGCTCGGCCCCTTGTGTCTGCGTGTAGCTCAGTTGCGCGTTGAAGAGGCTGCGTTCGGCGTCGAGCACTTCGATGTAGCTCGTGTAACCGCCTTCGTAACGCAGTCGCGCGAGATGCGCGTAGGTGTGCAGTGACTCGACCTGGTTGCCCACCACGGCGAGTTGCTCATGCGTCTTCTGCACGGCGAGAAGCGAGTCCTCGACTTCCTGGAACGCCACCTGAATCGACTTCTCGTACGAGAACAGCGCTTCCTGCTGACGCGCCTCGGCCTGGCGCACCTGGCCGGAGATATTGCCCGCCGTGAAGATCGGCTGCGTCACGCTGCCCGCGAACGACCACACTCGCGCCGGCCCGGTGAACAGATTCGAGAACTGCGAGCTGACCGTGCCGAACAGTCCTGTCAGCGAGATCGACGGAAAGTACAGCGCCTTGGCCGCGCCGATCAGCGCGTTCTCCGACACCAGCGTCTGCTCGGCCTGCAGCAGATCCGGACGGCGTTCGAGCAGGTCCGAAGGCAGTCCGTTCGGAATCTGCGGTGTGCCCATCGTCGACAGTTCGCGGCCGCGCAGAATCGCGCCGGGATTCTTGCCGAGCAGCACGGACAGCGCGTTTTCCTGCTGGCCGATCTGCAATTCGATCTGCGGGACGGTCGCTTTCGCGGCCTCGTATTCAGACTGGCTTTGCGCCAGTTCCATCTGCGAGACTTCGCCGCCCTTGAAACGCAGCGTGAAGACCCGCACCGAGTCACCGCGGCTTTCCACCGTTTCCTTCGCGATCTCCAGTTGCCGGTCGAGACTGCGCAAGTTGATGTACGCGGAAGCGACGTTGCTGACCAGCGTCAGAATGGTCGCGCGGCGGCCTTCTTCGCTCGCCAGCAGATTCGCGCGCGCCGCTTCGGTCTGACGGCGCACCTTGCCGAACAGATCGATTTCCCACGCGACCGAAACCGTCGCATCGAACTGGTTGTAGATCGGGCTGATACCGTTCGGTATCGGTATTCCGGCCGCCGCCGACGCACGCTGGCGCGACGCATCGGCGCCCGCGCCGATCTGCGGAAAGAGCGCGGAGCGCGTCGTCACGAACTGCGCCTGGAATTCGTCGACCCGCGCGGCCGCGATCTTTACATCGCGGTTCTCCTGCAGCGCGCTTGCAATCAGCTCGTCGAGCACGGGGTCCTGAAACTGCTCCCACCATGCGACGTTGGCGATCTCGGCGGCCTCGCCCTGCGTGAAGCGATAGGTCGCCGGCACGTCGACCTTGGGCCGCGCGTAGTCGGGCCCGAGCAGGCAGCCGCCCAGCGCGAGCAGCGCGGCGGAAGCGAGCAAACGCGCCAGTACCGTCCCGTCCATGTCAATTGCTCTCTTGCGATGGCGCGCGCGGCGGCAAGCCGGGCTCCGCCGCGGTCGAATCCGGCCCTGCCGCGGCCGCGCCCTTGTCCGGTGTCGGCTTGCCGCCGCGCGAGCGCGACGACATCGATTCGAGCAGGTAATAGAACATCGGAATGAAGAACACAGCGATAGCGGTCGCGCCGAGCATGCCGCCGATCACACCCGTACCGATCGAATGGCGGCTGTTGGCCGACGCGCCGGTCGCGATCGCGAGCGGCACGCAGCCGAGAATGAACGCGAGCGATGTCATCACGATCGGACGCAGCCGCTCTTCGGCCGCCGTCATCGTCGAGTCGAGCACCGACGCGCCGGTCTCGCGGTTCAGCACCGCGAATTCGAAGATCAGGATCGCGTTCTTGGCGGCGAGCGCGACCAGCATGGTCAGGCCGATCTGGAAGTACACGTCGTTGTTCAGGCCGCGTAGCAGAATCGCGAGCAGTGCACCGAAGAGTGCGAACGGCACCGCCATCAGCACGCCGACCGGCAGGCTCCATTTCTCGTACTGCGCGGCGAGGATCAGGAACACCATCACGAGGCCGAACACGAACACGAGTCCCGACGTGCCGCCCGATTGCCGTTCCTCATACGCCTCGCCGCTCCACGCAACGTCATAGCCGGACGGCATTTGCGCGGCCAGTTCCTCCAGGGTCGAGATCACCTGGCCGGAACTGAATCCGGGCGCGGCATTCGCCGTAATCTTGATGGCCGGGAAATTATTGAAGCGCGTGACCAGATCGGGACCGACGACGAACCGGTAGGTCGCCACCGACGTGATCGGCAGCATCGCGCCGGTCTTGCTGCGCACGAAGATCTGATCGAGGTCGGCGGGCTTCAACCGGTACGACGGCTCCGCTTGCAGGATCACCTGCCACAGCCGGCTCGAACGGTTGAACTGCGACACGTAGAGCGAGCCGAACATCGTCTGCATCGAGCTATATGCGTCTTCGACCGGCACGCCGAGCGTCTCGGACTTGTCGCGGTCCACCTCCACCAGCAATTGCCGCGACGACGCGTTGAACGTCATCGTCACGCCGGTCAGCTCCGGACGCTGCCGCGCTTTCTGCACGAACTCCTGCGCGACCTCCGCGAGTTGCGCGATGCTCGCGTCGCCCTTGCTCTGAATCCACACTTCCGTGCCGCCGGTCGTGCCGAGACCGGGAATCGACGGCGGGTTGACCGGAAACACCACGCCCTCCTTCACATCAGCGAAGTGACGGTACGCGTCGAGCAGCACCGTGCGGGCGTTCTGCGTCCTGATGTTCGCGGACGTGTAGCGGTCTTCGAAACTCTTCAGACCGACGAAGAACGTGCTCGAATTGTTCTTGTTCTGGCTGTCGAGGAGGCTGAAACCGTCGACCACCGTGATGCTGCCGACCGCCTCCTGTTTCATGAAGTAGTCGGTCACCTTCTGCGAGACCTCGCCGGTGCGATCGAGGCTCGCCGCGTCGGGCATGATCACCGCGCCGAGCAGATAGCCCTGATCTTCCGGCGGCAGGAACGCCGACGGAATCGACCGCACCATGAGTACCGAGAGGACGATCATGCCCACGAAAAACAGCAGCGCAAAAATGAAGCGCTTGATCAGCAGTCTGACCGCGCGCGAGTAGCCCGAGGTCATCTGCGCGAACTTGTTGTCGAACCAGCGGAAAAAGCCCTTCTTCTCGTGATGCGTGTTCTTCAGCAGCAACGCGGCGAGCGCCGGCGACAAGGTCAGCGCGACAATGCCGGACAACACCACCGAGATCGCGATCGTAATGGCGAACTGCTTGTACATCTGCCCCGTGATGCCGCCGAGAAAGGCCACCGGCACGAACACCGCGCACAACACCAGCACGATCGCGACGACCGGTCCCGCGACCTCATCCATCGCCTTTTTAGCGGCGTCTTTGGGACTCAGTTTGAACACCGTCATGTTTCGCTCGACGTTCTCGATCACGACGATCGCATCGTCCACGACGATCCCGATCGCGAGCACCATCCCGAACAGGGTCAGCATGTTGATCGAGAAGCCCAGCAGCAGCATGAACATGCAGGTGCCGACAATCGAAACCGGTACCGCCACGACCGGAATCAGCGTCGCGCGAAGGCTTTGCAGAAACACGAACACGACAATGACGACGAGCACCAGCGCTTCGAAGAACGTGTGAATGACGTCGGAGATCGAAGCCCGGGTGAACTCGGTCGTATCCATCGCTATTTCATACTTCAGCCCTTCGGGGAAAGACTTGTTCAGCTCCTCCAGCGTCGCGCGAACCTTCTTCGAGACTTCGAGCGCATTGGCGCCCGGCTGCTGATAAACGGCGAGCACGGTCGCGGGTTTGCCCTGAAACCGGCTGCGAATCGAGTAGTCCTTCTGCCCCAGTTCGGCGCGCCCGATGTCCCTGATGCGCACGATCGCCGCGCCGCCGCTGGCCGCGCGCACGATGATGTTCTCGAACTGCGACGGCTCGGCCAGGCGGCCGGTCGTCGTCACGGCGAACGACTGCTCGACCGACTGGCCCGTCGGCGATTGCCCGATGCTGCCCACCGCGAACTGCTGGTTCTGGTTCGCCACCACCTTCTGCACGTCGGCGGCGGTCACGCCGAGTTGCGCCATCCGGTCTGGCTTGAGCCAGATACGCATCGCGTAATCCGGATTGCCGAAAATGCTGGACTGGTTCGCGCCCGGCACGCGCTTGATCGCGTCCAGCACGTAGATGTTCGTGAAGTTCGCGATGTAGACCGAATCGTAGCGGTCGGTAGGCGAATAAACCGCGATCACCATCATGAACGCGGAGGACTTCTTCTGCACCTGAATGCCTTGCGACTGAACCGATTGCGGAAGCTGCGGCAACGCGAGATTCACGCGGTTCTGCACGTCGACCTGAGCCAGTTCCGGATTCGTGCCGATCTCGAAGAAAGCATTGATGGTCAGGTTGCCGGTGGATGAACTCGACGAGTTCATATAGATCATGTTGTCCGCGCCGTTGACCTGCTGCTCGATCGGCGCGGCGACGTTGTTCGCCACGACCTCGGCGTTGGCGCCCGGATAGGTGGCCGAGATGGTGATCTGCGGCGGCGTGATGTCCGGGTATTGCGCGACCGGCAACGAGAACATGGCCAACGCGCCGCCCAGCGTAATGACGATCGAAATGACCGATGCGAAAATCGGACGATCGATGCAGTAGTGCGAGATGCTCATATCGGCCGCCCTGTCATTGGGTCGCACCGTTGCGGGTTCCCTGCGCCGCCCCCTGAGCTTGCGTGGAGGGCGCGGGCGTCGAGCTTTCAGATCCGGCTGCCGCCGCGGGCGCCGCCGCGCCGGATGCGGGAGCCGGTCCTTTGACGATCTTCAGCGAGCTCCCCGGCGAGACCCGCAGCGCGCCGTCCACCACGATGCGCTCGCCCGGCTTGAGACCGTCCGACACGAACCAGTCCTCGCCGTGCCAATCGCCCACTTCGATGACGCGCTGCCGTGCTTTCGACTGATCGTCGACGACCCAGACGAAGTGGCTCTTCGAGCCTTGCAGGACGGCGCGCTGGGGCACAAGAATCGAGCTGGGCCGGATCGCGCCGGAAACACGCGCCTTCACGAACTGGCCGGGGCGCAACATCCCCTTCGGATTGGCGAAAACGGCGCGCACCAAGAAGGTCCCCGTCTCGGTGTTGAACGCAGGATTCGCAAAGTCGATGCGCCCCGACTGTGAGAACACCGAACCATCGGCCAGAATCAGGTTGACGATGAAATCGTTGTGCGCCGGGAATTTCAACTGACCCGCTGCAATCTGGTCCCGGTACTTCAGCATCTCGTTCTCGGAGATGCTGAAGTTCACCCACATCGGGTCGAGTTGATAGACGTAGGTCAGCAGGCCGTTCGCGGTGGCCGTCACATAACTGCCATCCTGTTGACGCGCGAAGCTCGATAGACCCATGAGCGGAGACTTGATCGTCGTGTAGCCGAGATTCAGTTGCGCGGTCTGCACTTCCCCTTGCGCGGCGATGACAGCGGCGGCCGACTGCTTCTCGTTGCCGATCGCGTCGTCGAGATCTTTCTTGCTCAACGCGTTCTGAGCGGCGAGCGGCTCCACGCGCGCGAGATTCGCCCGCGCAACCTGCAAGCGCGCCTGCTGCTGCGCGAGCTGTCCCTTGGCGGTTTGCAGCGCGGCCTCAAACGGCTTGCTGTCCATCTGGAACATCGTCTGTCCCGCCTTCACCACCGCCCCTTCGACATACAGGCGTTTGTCGAGAAAGCCGTCCACCCGCGCGCGAATCTCGACCTCGCGAGAGCTCTGCGTTTGAGCGGTAAATTCGAAATCGACCGGGGTGTCCTGCTGGACGACGGTGGTGACGGTCACTTCCGGCGCGCTCGCCGCCGGCGCGGCGGGCTGCTTCTTGCAACCGGCGAGCAGCGCCGTCGCCGCGATCAGCAGCAGCAGCGCGCGCCCCGAGCGACGCAAACCGCCGGACGTGTCGGCGGGCCCGCGCGATGACGAACACGGCGCGGTGGGGAGGATGGGGAGGGTTTTCATTGCGAGACCCGCTCCATCACAAGACCGTACAGTTGCCGAACAGCACGAGCGCTTCCGAGTAATTGCCGATCGTCAACGTCATCGATCCGTCCGTCGAATCGAGGATGAGGGTCCATCCGTACCCCATCTCGACGCCGTTCATGATGATTTCGTTGGCGTCCTTGCTGGCGATATGCATCGGCGTCGTGCGCGTCGGTCCGGTGATGACCTGCTTGTTGAAGTCGAGAGAGAGAAATCGGGGCGCGCCGACATCCGCGGGCAACGAGCGGGTGCAGGTGAGTCCGGGATCGCATGCGTGCGCGTCGATCGTCGCGCACAGCAGCGGCTTGCTGCCGTCGAAGTCGGCGGCCGACGTATCCAGTGCGACAATGCTCAGTAAAATCGTGAGTAAAACGGACCCGGATTTCATCGCGTACTCCCGCATTTTCTTTGAACGCTGCGCGCGCAGTGAACCGGCGCGTGCGTGGACAACCGGCGCACGCGTCAGATCAGGTAGCCGCGCATCCGCTTCGAAGTGTCCGATCGACACGCTGACGTAGCTCAGTTTGGTAGCTGCAATACCGCGCGGCAATCGGACCTTAGTCCCATATCGCGCGGTGGGGTACGCGTGCTTCAGGCGCGCGGCGCGCCGCCTATCGCGGCCTGCACCACCTCGATCAGACTGGCCGCATCGAACGGTTTGCGCAGATACGCCACTGCGCCCGACGCAAGCGCGGCAACGCGAACGGAAGGCTCGTCGTGCGCGGTGATCATGACGACCGGCAAACCCAGCGGCACGAGCCGACGCTGAACTTCCAGTCCGCCGGTGCCCGGCATCTGAACGTCCAGAACGACGCACGCGGGCCGGTATGACGGATCTGTCGACAGCGCATTCAGAAACTCGTCGCCACCTGAAAACGTCTCCGCGTCGATTCCAGCGGCGCGCAGCAGACGCTTGATGGCCCGGCAAACCGATTCGTCATCGTCGACCACAGCAACGATTGGGTTGAGGTTGACCATATGACGGCGCGAACACGCGGTCGCTCCATGAGTAGACCATTGGAGCTTTCAGCCTAACGGGACAGACGCGAACGAGATATAGGACTTTGGTCCACTAGCGGCGCCGGTCGCAACGAATGAGTCCGGGCGACGCTCGGGGCGCGCCGCTCGGACCATGCGGGACTACTTGTCGTTGGCCGCGTAGAGTCCGACTTTTTCCGCAAGCCGGACGAGTTCGACGATCGAGCGCGCCTTCATCTTCTCCATCACGCGCGCCCGATGAATCTTGATGGTCTTTTCGGCCGCGCCAAGATCGCTCGCGACCTGCTTGTTCAGACGCCCCGTTAGAACGAGCGCCATGACTTCGCGCTCGCGGCGCGTGAGATGATTGACGCGCTCCTGCAGCTCCGCCGTTTCGCTTCTTTTCGCAAACTCGATGCAGGCGCGTTCGAGCGCACGATCTATCGCGGCGAGCAACAACGATTCGCACACTGGCTTGGGCAGAAAATCGAGCGCGCCGCCCTTCATGGCCTCGACGCTCGAACTGACGTCGCCACGCCCGGTCAGAAAAACGATGGGGACGCGCTGGTTGAGATTGCGCTGCACGTCCAGTCCGGTCATGCCCGGCATCTGCAGATCGAGAACGACGCATGCAGGTGTACTGACCAGATCGGCCTCGTCCAGAAAGGCTTCCGCACTCTCGAAAGATTCGACGTGATAACCCGAAGCGCGTAGCAGCCGGGCGAGCGCGCATCGCACCCGCTCATCGTCGTCGACGATAAAGACACGGGCGGCGCCCGGACTCACGACGGCCGGTGGTGGTCTCGTCGCAGGTCCGCACCCTGTGGCAATGCTATGTGAAATGACGCTCCCTTGTCCTCGTTGTTCTCCGCCCATAGCTGGCCTCCGTGCGCCGTCACGATCGTGCGGCTGATAGACAGACCCAGTCCTAGTCCCTGAGGTTTGGTGGTGAAAAATGGCCTGAATATTTTGCTCATCTTCTCGGCGCTCAACCCCGGACCCCGGTCTTTCACCGTGATCCGTACGCCGCCCGCCGGTTCTTCCCGTACCGTCGTCTCGATCACGCGATCCTTCGGCTCGCATTCCTTTACCGCATCGAAGGCGTTAAGCAGCAGATTGAGTACGACCTGCTGCAGTTGAACCTTGTCGCCGAATACCATCGACAGAGACTCGGCAATGTCGAATTGCGTGCGGACCCGTCGCGCGGTCGCATCGCCATGCACGAGCAGAGCAATGTCGCGGACTACGCCGCCCACGTTCACCGGCTGCAGCTCCACGTCGCCTTTTCGCACCATCGTGCGGATCTTCCGGATCACTTCGCTCGCGCGACAGTTATCCAGAATGATGTCGTCCACCGCTTCGCGCAGTTCCTCCCTGTTGATGTTCTTCGAATCGATGAATTTCTGCGCGGCCTGCGCGTTGCTCAGAATCGCGGTAAGCGGCTGGTTCAGTTCGTGTGCAAGCGAACTCGCCAGTTCCCCCAACGACGCCACTCGCGCCAGATGCGTGAGTTCCTTGTGGTTCCGATCCACTTCGCGACACGCATTGCGGCTCGATACCGTGACGATCTGCAAGATCTCGTTGGACGCGCGATATTGGGTCGTCGCGGTTTCCACGTGGAAACCCTCACCGTCACTGCGCCGCGCGAAGCGCATTTGCGTGCGTGCGTCTTCGGCGATGCTGTTTCCGACGCCATCGTTCACGGCCGCCGGCGAACGGAAATCGCGCAAGCCACGGATCGGAAATAGCAGCTCGGTCGACGCGCCAATCAATTCTTTTCTGGTGTAGCCGAATAGTTGCGTGGTGCTGGCGTTCGCGAAAGCTATCCGGTTCTGCGAATCGACCGCGAGAGTGCAGACGGGCAAGATTTCCAGCGCGTCCTTCAACGACATTTTCTCGTCCAACGTCATCCCACGTCGCGGACGTGCGCTTGCGCGCAGCCATGCCACGCATGCGCCTGCGTATCTGCGCCAGCGCGGCGTCGAACGGACAAGCGCGGTTTCAGCGGCAGCGACGCGCATGCCGGACCCAGGCTCCGGCGCTGCCGGACTCCGATGTTCCGGAGCACGAATCGAGTGAGGGCTGGAGCTTAAGAGCGATGCGTCCCGCTGCGGGCTCTGAGGCAGACGGCGCTGTTGCACATAGCAGGCCATAGCCAATCCGGCCACGCCTTGCATCAGGCCTTTTCCATGCACAATCAGATTGATCATCGGTATCTCCGTCACCAATGCTTAGTGCATGTATCAGGTCAACACTCCCGCAACATCGGGCCTGCCGGATTACACCACCCGGTCCTATTCCGTGGCCGATTGCGTCGTACGTCGGTAATCTGGAAACAGTATAGGATCATCAAGCGTCGTTTTCAGAATAAATAGGCGCAACTTTTACGGGTTCGCCTGTTACTGTAGGCTAAGGTATCCGGTATTTTCTGACATACATCAGCATTGCCGGAGTATCGGCAATTTGATTCCATAGCTGGTCAATTATCGATTCGCCTTTCGAGAGGTTCGATAAACCGACCGCACGGTCCTTTGTATTTTTCCGGAGAGCGTTCGGCGACTCCTCGCTGGAATCATCTCCTGGTCCGCCTTTCAGGGGTACCGCATGCTTTATGTTTTTTCAGGAAACGATTTCGCGGCGGCATTCGAGTGGCGTCAATCACGTTTTCCGTGTGTGCATACATACGTCCTCGCGAGGAATAGCGTGTCAAAAATCTCGAACGACTTGAGCTACGCTCGTGGTTAACCCCTTGGCCCAATCCAACATGTATAGGGGGACCATTAACTCGCATGCGGCGCTTTCGAGCAACTCTCAACGCCGTGTAATTGATATTGAAGCGGTCGCTTCGATCCGGCACTAAAAGTCGCCGACGCCGCGCGCCAATTCGGCGCCAGGTTTTCAAATGGAGTGGGACGCCGTCATACCTATTAACGGAAAAGTCGGCGTCGAAATTCAGCGAAGCTGCTTTGCAGAGAGACGCAGCGCAGCGGAGCGAGAGGCTTCATCGCAGTGTGCGTTGTTTGCGGCGTCGAACAGGCACGCGCGTCGAGAAGAACACGGGCGGCTTGCCGAGCCTCGCGTTTGCGTCGGTCTGGCGGAATAGCCGGGAGCCTCGCAGTGGGCTCCCCGCCATCCGCCATTGCAGAGTAGCGAAACGATTACACGGTCGGTGACAACCACGCTCGATCCGGCATGGCGGCACAGTCTCGCGCGTTATATGTCGAGCCTCGTCACCTTCGTGCCGGCGAGCGACAAATCCGCCATCAAACCCGCGTTGGTCAATACGAGTGCCACGACTTGCGAAGTCGCCGACGTCGTGTCGATTGCGCCATTGGCGCCCACTTTCGCGACCGACACCCCCATGTCCGCGCCGGCCGACCAGCCCGACGAGTTACGGAACTTGTCCAGCGCGTCCTTCGTCATGAACAGGAAGATGATCGCGGTCGACTGGACGCCGGCCTGAAATCCGAATGAAGCGGCGGTCGTACTGTAGTAGCCGACCGTCGCGCCGCCGACCCGCAACGCCCCCTCGCCGTACTCGCCACCGACAATGAAGGCCGCTTTTTTCACCGACGGGAAAACCAGCACGCCTTGGGCCTTCGACATGAGTTCATTCGAACCCTTTACCGTCGACGTCAATCGCGACAACGTTCCGTTCACGGCCGCATCGATCTCCTGCCGCTTCGATGCGTTGGTTTCCGGACTCTTGCCGCTGCCGGATGTCATGGTGCAACCCGCCAGGGCCGCGCTCGCAGTAACACCTGAAATCGCGATCGTTTGCACAAAGTTCCGTCTGTTCATTATCGACCTCCATTGTGGTTACAGTGCGAATCGCCAGTCCCCGAGGTCCGGCCGCTTCGGTCCCTTGCTCTGTCACAATCCGGCAGTAAGTTGCAGTGCTGCTCGTGTTGCCGGTCCATCGCCCGCTTCATGCGCGGAGCCGTGAAGCGCGTCGCCGCTTCTGCTTCGCACAGCACGGATGGCCGTATTCCGCCGGACCTGTCGAACCGGAAAGTCTTCGGCGGGTGGCAACGGCGGCGGCAACATCTCCGCTTCCATGATGTCACGGCGAGGCAATTGGGAAATCGGACCTTGGTCTTACAGACAGCTAGCGACGACGCCAGGCGCGACAGCCGTCCGCGGATCATCCGCCGAGCGAAATGATCGCGACGGTCAGCGCGACGCCCAGCGCGGCCATCGCCAGCCCCGCTTTCCAGCCGCTGAACCCGGCGTGATAACCGAGCGCCATCCCACTGCCGAACAACATGGCGATGGTCAGCACTCGCGAAACGATCAACGCCGTGGGGACGTCGCTAAACAGCACGAAGGGCAATGCAACCGGAAACGTCGACGCCACCACGATCACGAAGATGCCCACCGCGCCGATCACGTCGTCGCGCACGAAGACCGGGCGTCGCGGCAAATCCGGTAGCGTGGCCACGCGCGCACGGATGAGCTCGAGCTCCGTATCGGCGATCAGCGGTGTAATCCAGGGAGGCAATGCCTTGCGCAGCGCGCGAACGCCGGCGGCCGCGTCCGACTGATGCTTGATAGTCCACGCGAGCGTCAACCGCCGACCGCGATTGGTCAACGTGCGGACGAGAAACATCACCGCGTCGGCGAGACCCCACGCGAGGTTGCAACCCAGCGCCGTGTAGAACATTTTTCGCCCGGCGCCTTCGCCGGCGGTCGCGGCCGACACCGCGCCGACGAACGTGAGCGCCATGAAGAGACCAAAGCACAATTCCGACACCCGGTCGACGGTATCGAGAACCGGCTCGCGAGCGTCGTTGCCTTGCTGATCCGTTAGACCGGTAACGTCCATGAGATCTCCCGCCGCGATGACCGACGTCTGAGTCCGTGGCGATGGCCGCGATCGGGCCAGTGCGTTGCAGTCGATCCGGCGACGATCGCCGAATCGACGATCCACTGGCAGACTCGTACAGCATAAGGTCCACCAACCGCCGCCGGTATTGGACCAAGGTCGTATGGCCTTCGCGCGTGCCGCGCCCTACATTGCGAAAAGATCGTTGGATAGCGATCCCGTTCACGTACGCGCGGAGACATGGTAATGGCGAAGACCGAGGCGACAGGCGACCCACCCGTCGAAAACAAATCACTGTCGTACAAGGAGTACCGGAAGGCGTTGTTCCAGTTGCACGTCGAACTGGTCAAGCTTCAGGAATGGGTGGTGCAAACGGGCAGCAAGGTCTGCATCGTTTTCGAAGGACGCGATGGCGCGGGCAAAGGCGGCACGATCAAGGCGCTCACCGAGCGCGTGAGTCCGCGCGTGTTTCGCGTCGTCGCGCTGCCCGCACCGAGCGAGCGCGAAAAAAGCCAGATGTACGTGCAGCGCTATCTGCCGCATTTACCAGCGGCCGGGGAAGTCGTGATCTTCGACCGCAGCTGGTACAACCGCGCGGGCGTCGAACGGGTGATGGGCTTCTGTACCGATGAGGAAGCGCAGAGTTTCCTCGCAGCCGTACCGCTCGTCGAGCAGGCGATCGTCGAGTCCGGCGTGATCCTCCTCAAATACTGGCTGGAGGTCAGTCCCGAGGAACAGACGCGCCGTCTCGAAGCGCGCATTCACGACGGTCGCAAAGTGTGGAAGCTCACGGATATGGATTTGAAATCCTATAGCCGCTGGTATGAGTACTCGCGTGCGCGCGACGCGATGTTCGAAGCGTCGGACACGGAGATCGCGTCGTGGTATGTGGCGAACTCGAACGACAAGCGGCGCGTGCGGTTGAACATCATTAGCGATGTGCTGAGCAGGATTCCGTACGAGCAGATGCCCCGCAAGAAGGTGACGCTGCCGAAGCGGCAGAAAGCTCACGGCTATCAGGAGCCGGATTATCCGTTCAAGTATGTCATTGAGCGATTCTGAGTAGGGGCGGGTGCAATCCCGCCGGATTGACCCGCGCGTTGTCAAACGTGCGATTCCCCCCTGCATGCACCGTTGAAGCGCAAGGTGATTTCCTCGCGAAGCCTGCGAGCGCACGCGCGAGATTTTCCCATCGGTAGCCGTCGACGTGATCTCTTCTCCTCAATTGAACTGAGGTACGGCGCCCGCACAGCCAGGTACACCCGTTGCGCTATCAGATTGCCACTAAACGGAGCCTTCGCTCCTGTCATTCCACGCATTGCAACCTTGCAGGTATATCTATGAGACTCCTCACTATCCAGGGCGGTCTACCCCGTGTGTCATGGGGTTCCGTCATCGCGGGCGTCATTCTTTCCCTGACCGTCTATCTCATCCTCAGTGTGCTCGGCGCGGCGATCGGAATGTCCGCGCTTTCTCCACTGTCCCGCCCCAACCCGCTGCAAGGTTTTGGTTTCGGGTCCGGCGCCTATCTGATCGTGATGACGGTCATCGCGGTGTTTATCGGCTCCTACTTCGCGGGTCGCTGCGCGCCCGTGCTCGGTTGGCTTCACGGCCTGCTGGCGTGGGCCGTCATGATTCTCCTCGTGGTGTATAGCGCCACGTCGTTGATCGGAAGCGCTGTCAGCGCCGCGGGAAGCCTCGCGTCGACCGGCGCGACAGTCGGCGCGGCGGCCAGTCCGTCGGGTTCCGTGGGCGCGATGACCAACTCGTTGACGCAACGGGCGCAGGGCGCGATTGCCTCTGCCACCGCTGAAGCGTCGAGTCCGCAAGCGCAAGCCGATGCACGTCAGGCCGCCGACACCGCGGCACGCGGCGTAGCGCGCGCGTCGTGGTTTTCGTTTGCCGCACTGCTGGTCGGCGCGATCATCTCCATCGTTTCGGGTCATGCAGGCTTTCGCCATCAACCGCCGTTCGAAGAAGCCGGCGGCGGATCGAGCGATGACGTCGTCGCGCGCCGCCAACCGGTCCGCGCGACGCCGGCGCAACCGGCCCGTTGATCGGCGCTATTGGCGACCCATGGAGCTGCGATGACCGACAGCAAGGAAGCAGCCAACCGCGCCGCCACACAGACCGCTGCGCCGACGAGCGTCACCGCCGTCGAGCAGCGGCTGCGGGTCGATGTCGCGGAACAGGAAACGGCAACGGTCCGCGTTCGAACCATTGTCCACAAGGAGCTGACGGAAATACCGGTGGTACTGCAGCGCCGCGCCGTCACGATCGAGCGTGTGCCCGTCAACCGGTTTGTCGATTCCGAGTTCGAACCGTTCCGTCAAGGCGATGTTCTGATCGTCCCGGTCTTCGAATATGTTCCGGTGACCGAAATGAAATTGATGCTGAAGGAAGAAGTCCGCATCGGCCTCGAAACAACTGAAGTAGCGAGCGTGCACGAGGCCGAAGTGCAACGGCAGGAGCTCGTCGTGGAGCGGCGAACCGGAACCGATGGAGACTGGATCGCGCAACCCGCGGCACCGTCCTCCGAAGATGGTGAGCAGTCGGCGTTTTGAAGAACAGCAGGTCATTCTGGCTGAGGTCAAGCCACTCACACTCTTGGAGTACTAAAAATGTCGGAAGTCCTTGTAGGTGTATTCGATTCATTTGAGCAGGCCGATCGGGCGGTTGAAAAGCTGACGCAAAGCGGCATCGACCGAAGCCATATGGAAGTTCACGCGAACGGCCGGATCAGCGACCCGCTCGTGGAAGACCCGGCGGTCGAGCAACCCGCGCTGCACACGGACGAAGGTCCGGCGAGCAAAATCGCGCGCTTCTTCAGCAACCTGTTCGGCAACGACGAGCAACCGGAGGAGGTCGGCCACTACCAGGAAGCCGTGCGCCGTGGCGGCGCTGTCCTGACGGTGACGGTGCTCGACGAAGCGCAGATGAGAGCGGTTCGGTCCACATTGCATGAAGCCGGCGCGGTGGATATCGAAGAGCGCGTCTCCGAATGGAAAAACACGGGCTATAAGGGATACGACCCGAGTGCCGCGCAATACTCCGCCGACGAAACGGCAGCAGAGCGCCAGTCGTTCGCCGTAGTACGCGAGTCGCTCGAAGTGGGCAAACGCGAGGTACAGACCGGCGGCGTGCGGGTCTATTCACGCGCCACGGCCACCCCCGTCAGCGAGGCGGTCACTTTGCGCGAAGAACATGCCACGATCGAACGGCACCCAGTGGACCGTATTGCGACAGCCGAAGATCTCAAGGCCGCATCGGTCGAAGTGCGCGAAACGGCGGAACACGCGGTCGTGTCCAAGACCGCTCACGTGGTCGAGGAAGTGACGGTCGGGAAGGAAGCGTCGGAGCGCGTGGAGACGGTCAATGAAACGTTGAAAGGCACGGAAGTCGAAGTCGAGCGCGTGGAAGGCGCACCGTCGTCCTTGCCCGGCGAGCGGACAGGCCCGCTTCCGGACACGCGTCCCTAACTGAAGTCGCTGGCCGCGCGTCGTCAACATCTCGCTGCTGACGGCGCGGCCCTGGCAATGCTTACTCGATGGAGCCGAACATGAAAAATCCATGGACCAAGAAGAATCCCTTTCTCAGCATGTGGCTAAGCGGAGCCAACGCGGTAGCCGGCTCCGCCAGAGGTCACGCAACGGCAGCGGCGAAGCGCGGCACCTCGGCATTCTGGACGGCGGCACTGACGCCGCCGAATCCGAAGCCGAAGCCGAAGAGAAAGAAAGCGCGACGTTGAGCGACGCGGACATGCCGCGAAGCAACTCAAGCGCGCGCCTTCTCGTTGAAGCGTTGAAGACGCCGAGTGCCGCGAACGTACAGCGGTGGTGACTCTAGGCCGCCTCCAACGCGTAACGGCGACAGTGCTCCAGATAGGCAGCCTCATGACTGCCGAGAAGTTCGACCACGCTTTTCCAGAGCCAGGACGGCGTGTCGATGGTTTTCGAACGACCCCGCCGTACTTCCTTGAGCCACGCGGCACGCGTGCCGTGATCCATCTGCCGTCCATGCGCTTTACCGACCACCTGCGCCAGATAGCGCGCGACCTCCATCGCTTCGGTCTGACTCAGTTGATCGATCTCGAGTTTGATGTCCTGAGGCAGCAACTCGCGGATCACCACCGAACGATCCTGCAGCCGGTCCGCGCGCATCCGCTCGCCGAGAAACGGCGATAGATGCCGTGCACCTTCCACCACACGTTCGGCATTGTCCTTCGGCATGCGCGTGCCCGCATAGCGCGGCGCGGCTGCCTTCAATCCCTCCTTGATGTCGATCAGGCAGAGATCGTCTCCTTCAACGACTCCACCGTCGACGTCCAGCAGAACCGCATAACGCAGGCGGCCGAGCGAGCTGCACCCTTTGACCCAATAGGCGGCATCGAGCACCGACACCCGGCCGTCATCCTTGCGCCCGCGCAGACTGGTCGCGAGCTGGCTTATCGAACCCTTCTCGAACAACGCCGCTATGCCGGTCGCTTCCTCTTTCGTGAGCGGCCAGAAGCGCTTGCCTAGCGGTATCGTCGGCGTGGTGTCTTCGAGGCGCTCGACTGCCAGGTGCTTCCACGAACGACGCACCGCTTCCTGCATGACGACGCGCACCGTTTCCGGCTTTTTTGCCAGATCGACTTCCTTTCCCTTCAACTCGCGTTCGAGCGCGCGTTCATATCCATCGGCGAGCGCTTCCATCATGTGAACCGTCGTGAGGCCGGGCAAGTCGGAGCCGCGCGCCGCAGTGGCCAGCGACAGGCCAAGCCGGATCAGATCGTGTGCCGGGTTGCCGATGACCGTCTGATCCAGATCGCGGATCTGAATTTCGACGCGACCCTGCGCATCGGCTACAGGGCCGAGATTGCCCGTGTGGCAGTCTCCACATATCCAGATTGCGGGACCTTCGGGCAGTAGCTGGCTGTGACTGGTTTCGAGCCATTCGTAGAATTGCATCGTGTTGCCGCGTACATACGCATGCGCCGATCGGGCCATCTTCGTATTACGGAGTGCCGTAAGCACGGTCTGCCGACTTTTGAAGTCAGGCACCTTCCTGTTGCTAACCGCTTTCTGCGCCATAGCGTTTCTTCCCCAGAGCGTGTGAAATTTAGTGGTTGATCCACACTCGACAATTGCCGCGCGATTCACGCACGGCTACTTTTTTCATTTCCGCTTTCACTTTCCGCAGTCTGTGAGCGCCGCTGCGGGCAGCCCTGTCGTCGCGAGGCGGCGGCTGACCTTGCGCAATGCGTCGCCGAATCCGCCCGGTGCCCGCGAATCCAGTCGGGCACTCGTGGTCACGCGCGGCGCGGCGCTCCATGCAATCGTCGCGCCGGCGGCAATCAACGCCTTCACCAACGCGACATCTTCGTTCGATGCGAGGGGCTGGAAGCCCTTCACCAGCGCATAGGCTTTCGCGGACACGCCGAGGTTGGCGCCGTGAATATGGCGATGTCCGTCGACGTCGTGATACGTGGTCACGAAGTTCTCGCGCACGGCATCGCTATGGCCGCTCCAGTCGCCTACGCTGATGACGCCACAGACCGCGTCGGCGTTGCAGCGTAGTTGTTCGACCAGCCAGTCCGGCGCGACGATGGTGTCGGCGTCGGTAAATGCGAGCCACCGTGCCTTTTGAGCCAGCGCGGCGGCGGCGCCGGTCGCGCGCGCCACACCCACGTTGCGAGTCTCGACGAGCAGGACGTGTGCGTCGAGCGCGCTGGCGACGTCGCCGGTTCCGTCGGTGCAGCTATCGAGCACGACGAAGATCCTGACCTCTTCACCGGCAAGCGCCGGATGCTTCGCCGCGCGGATGACCGAGCGCACGCACGAGCCAATAAAGGCAGCCTCGTTATGGGCCGGAATAACGACGCCGAGCATGGTTCCTCTCCCTCTTCTTCTTCGCTTCGACCGCTCAATGTCTGGAGTGCGGTCGCCTTGACGTGGCCGATTCATCGCGCGTGAAGCAATCTTCCGTGCGGTTTGTCAGGCACTGCCACCAGATATACCGCATGACTCGTGCCTGTTCCGCGCTGAAAAGCGGTTGGCTGATCCGGTTCGTGGCCCGGTTCATGCGGCGTCGATGAAAACCGGCAGGAGGCCGCCATGAAAACCCGGATTTTCACTTACGTCGAATGCCCATGCGGACATCGCGGCGCCCTCATCCAGACCATCGACGCGGGCGCGTTTCGAACCGGTTGGCACCGGGCGTGGCTACGCAAACTGACTCGCGACGGCACATATGACGGAGAAGACGAACTGTTTGCCGAAATGACGCCCGGTTGCCCGACGTGCGGCCGCAGTCTGAGTCCGGACGATGTAATAGGACGCAGTGAGTTGCAAGGCACCGGTGCAGTGCTGCGGCTCAAGAGCGAGCCGGCAGCGTCGGAAACGACGCTCAGCATAGGTGGTTGATTTGACAGCAAAGAGGTGAACGCAAAACCGCAAGTGATTCGTCGAGCGCGTTCGTTTCAACCGTTTCAACCAACGGGCACGCCGGGCCCGACATTTGCGCAGTATTCGGCACGGCGACCCGCCCGTCGAGCCAACGCCTTTACATCACGGCAGGGGCTCGACATTCACGCAGGTGCATTTCCTATGCAGCCTGATCGCATTTACTTGAGGAGCAGACAATGGAAACGACGAAAGGGGAAGGCGCTCTACGCGAGGCTGTTGGCGACGTGCAGCAAGCCGCCGGCGATCTGCTCGGCGACGCTGGCGCGCAAGTCAGCGGCAAGGCAAAAGAGTTGAGCGGCAAGGCGCAGCAACTCTATGCCGATCTCGCCGACGTGGTTCGCGAATCGACGCTGGAGCGGCCGTTTGCAGCATTGGCGATTGCCGCGGGCGTCGGCTTTATTCTCGGCGCGTTACGTGCAACGAATCGCGCGCGCCCCGATAACGGACGGAGCGACTGGAGAGATCGGGACTAAGGCCGTGCACGTCTGTCCTTCGGCAAGACCCGCCGAGGTACAGACGATCGCCCCGACACGTGTCACCGCGCCGTACGTTTGCAGAACAAGCCATCTCGAGGAGTCCGGAATGTCCATGCGTTCGAAAGTCACACAGTGGCGGAACGTCGGCAGATTCTGTGTCGAACGGGCCACCGATTATGGCGAACTCCTCGGCGTCGAGCTGGAGGAAACGAGGAAACGGCTCGTGCGCGAATTGAGCGCACTTGTCGCCCTCGCCGTCGCCGGTCTTTTCACGCTTTCATTCGTGTGCATTGCGGTGATCGCAACGGCGTGGGGAACGCCTTACTTCCTGCCCGTCGTGTGGGGCGTTGCCGCGATGTGGCTGGGTCTCTCCATCATCTCGTTGCTCGTCGTACGCTCGCAGAAGCCCGGACGATCGTTCCATGTTCTGCAGAGAGAGCTGCGCGATGACCTCGACACGCTGAAGGAGGCGCTGCGATGAATCATGGACGCAACAACGGAGAGGCCCAGGCGGCTATCCTCCTACGCATGGCGGAATCGCGCGAGGCCTTGCTCGCAGCGAACCGCCCTCCACCTTCGGTCCCTGTCGTGCGCGGGCAGGCGCAGTCGAGCGTGACCAGCGTGATGGCATCGCTCGCAGAAACGCCGCGCGTAACGCTGCTGTTAGCGTTATGTGTCGGAGCGATTGTGCTGGGGCCGCGCCGGACGGTCGGCATTGTCAGCCGCTCGGGGATCACCGCGTGGTTAGGTGTCGCCGCGCGCAAAGCCATCGCGAAAGGTGTGTGAGCGCGGCCCGTTCAAAGACAGTGCGGTTGCGCTGCTTTAGCCAGGTCCGGTAATCGACTCGCTGTCATTTCGCTAAGCCGCGCGGCGAGCCGCCTTCACATAGCTCGACATGAATGTCCGGGTTCTGCCGTCGGGAAACACGATCGCAACCTGCTCGCCGCTCGCCAATGCCACCTCGCCGGCGCCGAACCTCGGCACACGCACCGCGTCGCCCGGCGACCACGGTTGCGGCTTCGATAACCCGCTCGCTACCTCCGCGTCGAACAAGGTATCGCCGACAGCGATCGACCGCTCCACCGGCGCGATTTGCGGTGGACTCACGCAGTTATCGCAAACGCCGCAGCGTTGCATCGAAGGTGTGTCGCCGTAGTACGCGAGTATCGTGCGCCAACGGCATTGGCCGCTCTGCGCGTAGTCGATCATCTGTTGCAGCGTTTCCTTGTCATGAACGCTCATGGCCTCGAATTGTGCGGCGGCTTTCGTCACGGCATCATGCGCGCTTTCGTGCGCGCCATCGCGTGCGCGCGGATGATAGCGCCGCTGCCTGTCACGCCTCGCTATTCGCGCGTCGACCAGCATGCCGAGCGCCACCTCCAGTTTGCCGCGGCCCACGTCGGGCAGCGCGTCCTTCAGTTCGACGAATGTGGTGCCTTCCGGCGCGTCTTTGCAGCGCGCCGCGAGCGTGTCATACAAACGCTGCGCCAGTTCGACGCTCGGATACCTGCCCGCGAGAAAGAACTGCTGGATGCGGCGGTCGTTCAGATCGAACAGCAACACGCAGTCGGCCGGTTCACCATCGCGGCCGGCCCGGCCCGTCTCCTGGTAGTAAGCGTCGAGACTGCCCGGCATCTGGTAGTGGATAACGAAACGGATGTCGGCTTTATCGATGCCCATGCCGAACGCGTTGGTCGCGACCATCAGCCTTGTGGCGCCCGACATGAACGCTTCCTGGGCCGCGTCGCGAGCGCCCGGACTCAGCTTGCCGTGATAACGCGACACCGATTCGCCTGCTTCCGCGAGCCACGCGTAAATGTCCTCGGCGTCGCGTACCGTCGCCGTGTAGATAATGCCGCTACCCGCGTTCGCCGCGATTACCTCTCGCAACTGCTCGCGCTTGGTTTGCGCAGCCCGCTCGGCGCCGTCCTTGCCGCCACCCACGCTGACCTGCACGACGCGATAACGCAGATTCTCGCGCAACGTCCCCGTGCGAACGATGCGTGGATCGCGCAGTCCCAGCGAACGCGTGACGTCGTCGAGCACCGGCTGGGTCGCGGTCGCGGTGAGCGCGAGCACCGGCGGTTGGCCGAGCGCCTTGACGGCGCCGGCAATCTGCAGGAACGCCGGCCGAAAGTCGTGGCCCCATTGCGACACGCAATGCGCTTCGTCGACCACGACCAGACCCACGCTGTGTTCTCCCCCCGCCTGCAACACCTTCATGAACGCGGGCTGCGCCAACCGTTCCGGCGTGACGAAAACGATACCGCTCCTGCCATCGACGATGCGTTGCAACGCGTCCCGTTCTTCACGGCGGCGCAACGTGCTGTTGACCAGCGTACAGTCGATACCCGCTGCCAACAGTTTGTCCGCCTGATCCTTCATCAACGCGATCAGCGGCGACACCACCAGCGTCGTCCCGTCGAGATGCAATGCCGGCAACTGGTAGCACAGAGATTTGCCGGCACCTGTCGGCATCGTCGCCAGCGTGTCGCGCCGTTCCAGCACGCTGCGAATGATGTCTTCCTGACCAGCGCGCAAGCGGGTGATCCCGAACATGTCACGCATCGTCTTGCGCATGCTGCGCAGCCGCTGCTCTAGCGTCATGGATTTTTCTATTTCCGGTTAGCGTCCGCGATATACCGTAGCGATGTGATGCTCAAAGTATCGCGGTCTTGTCGCCGACCAATTTGCTGCCCACCGCATCGAGCTTGCTTTGCAACTCCTCCTTGCGCTTCGCAATCTTGACGCCGAGCGCGCGCAGATCGCATTTGGATTTGCGAAGTTCCGGAAAGAGTTCGTCCTCTTCTTCCTCGACGTGGTGGCCCACCATCTCGCTCATCACCTTGAAGGTCGCGTCGAAGCCCTTGTCGCCTGCCTTCATCGTCTCGAACTTCGCGATCAGGGTCTTGACAAGGAAGTGCTCGATATAGGCTTCCTCGACGTCGATCAGGTCGCTATCCGGCAGGGCTTCTTTGGCCGCGGGATACAGCAGCTCCTCTTCGATCATCGCGTGAATCGTCAGCTCCTCGCATGCGCGCTGCGCGAGTGTTGCTTTGGCGTCGAGATCGTCGTCCTCGGCTTTTTCGAACGCCTTGAACAATTTTTCAACCGCGCGATGGTCGGCCTCGAGAATGACCAGTGCATCCTGCGGGCCGGAGCCCGTTTCTGTGTTGCCTTGTTTCGTCGCTTCCATGCTGATCTCCTCGGTGATGCCGTTGGCTTTGTTTGCCACGGCTGACTCTCTCCAGCCAGCAACCGCTATGCCCGGTCGCGGACCCATGCCTTTGCCCGTTCTCTGCCGCGCTAGTGTCGATCGAGCGTGTCCAGCCCTGCATCCGGCGGCACGAATTCCGCTGGAGATGACGCAACCCGAAAGTCATCCACGGCCTCATGACTGACCAGCTTGAAAATCATGCCTTCGAGCTGAGTCAATTCAGCAGGCTTGCGGCAGACGACATCGAAACCGACCTCCTTCATTTCGCGGATGCGGTCGGCGGTATCGAATGCGGTATAGGCCAGCAGCGGGATTTTTCCGGTCGTCTCGATTCGCCTGAGCGCGGCCGCCACGCCTATGCCCGATAGTCCGGGCATCGCGACGTCCAGAACGATGCAGTCGGGTATCCACGCTTTGGCTTCCCGCAATGCGTCCGAGCCGTGATAGACGGTCCGTACGCTCATCCCGCCGGCTTGCAGGTAGGCGCTCAGCGCATCGGCGGACGCACGTGAATCGTCCACCACGAGCACGCGTATTGGCGCTCCGTTGAAAAGACGTTCGCTCTGGCTGCCGGTCGAATCGTCCGGACGGTGGCGGTTTTCTGATTCGGCGGTCATGGGTTTTCTCTCACTGGTAGCGTTGGCGTAGGACGGCTACGGAGCAAGCGCAACAATCGTTCCCATGCGTCGCCAACGCGTTGAGTCGTCAGCGATGGTGAGGGAATCGCTTCATCACACGGCGGCCTGAACGCCGGCGTCAACTCCAATGAAGGGCATTCGGCGCGCCCGTTCGTGGGCGCGCCGAGCCGGCTTTAGTGCAAGTCGCTATGACCGTCGCCCGATGAAACCACCTTGCCTGAGCTGTCGACGATCGCCACCTGCTCGGCGGCCGCGACAACGGGTTCCGACGTGACAAGCAGGCTCGACTCGGCGCTCTGCTCCTGAGCGACCGTTTCTGCGGATGCCGTCTCGACAATGTCCGTGAACGTGTTCAGAGAGTTGTCGAAGTGCGACTGCATCGCGGTGAATAGCCCGATTCGAGTTTGCGCGGCAATGTCTTCGACGTGACGCCAGTAGGCAAAGCTCTTTTTAATGGCGGCCGGGAATCGTTGGGACTGGAGATCGATCACCTCACTGAGCGATTGGGCGGAAAGTGCCGCGTCGGCCAATGCCTGCTGCTCGGACAACGATGTCTTTACCGTTTGCAGGTTGAGTTCGACAAACCTTGCGACCCCCGAAAAGATTTCGGTGTTGCAATCGAAGGCGGTTTCGACGACGGTGTCACGTTGACGCGAGGAAAACTGATCTGCGATATCAGAGTACATGGAAGCTCCGCCTATAGTTGGGCGCGCATAGCGCCATTCGTGTTACGAGGATGATCTGAAATGGAAAGGCATCACCGGCGTGGCTCTATCGGCCCGCGACGTCGTCAAGGTTTCAAGACCACCTTGATGCAACCGTCTTCCTTGTCGCGGAACGTCTTGTACATATCCGGGCCCTTTTCGAGCGGCACGCTATGGGTGATGACAAACGAAGGATCGATCTGACCTTCGACGATGCGTCGAAGCAGATCGTCCGTCCATCGATTGACGTGCGTTTGGCCCATTCTGAAAGTGAGCCCTTTGTTCATCGCGGCGCCGAACGGAATCTTGTCGATCAATCCGCCGTAGACACCGGGAATGGACAGTGTTCCCGCCGGCCTGCACACATAAATCATTTCGCGCAGAACATGAGGACGGTCGGTCTCGAGCATCACGGCCTGCTTCGCGCGGTCGTAGATGGCATCGAGCGAGCTGCTCGCATGCGATTCCATGCCCACCGCGTCGATGCACTTTTCGGGCCCCTTGCCCTGGGTCAGTTCGTTCAACCGCTCGACGACGCTCTCGTCCTGGAAGTTGATCGTAATCGCACCCGCAAGCGTCGCCATGGCCAGGCGCTCCGGCACACGATCGATTACCACGACCTGTTTTGCGCCAAGCAATATCGCACTGCGAATCGCAAACTGGCCGACAGGTCCCGCGCCCCATATCGCGACCGTGTCTGTCGGCTGGATATCGCATTGCATCGCGGCCTGCCAGCCGGTCGGGAAGATGTCGCCGAGAAACAGCACCTGTTCGTCCGTCAGTCCATCTGGGACCTTGACGGGCGTCACGTCCGCATAGGGGACGCGTACGTATTCGGCCTGTCCGCCGGGATAGCCGCCCGTCAGATGCGAGTAGCCGAACAGGCCGGCAGTCGCGTGACCAAACACCTTGTCGGCTTTTTCCTTGTTGCGGTTCGACCGCTCGCATACGGAGAACAGGCCTCGCCTGCACTGCTCGCATTCACCGCACGCGATGGTGAACGGCACCACCACGCGGTCCCCAACTTTCAGCTTTCTGTTCTCCGCCCCCACTTCGACGACCTCGCCCATGAACTCGTGGCCCATCACGTCGCCGGACTCCATGGTCGGCATGAAGCCATCGAACAGATGCAGGTCGGAGCCGCAGATTGCGCAACTCGATACTTTGATCACCGCGTCTCGCGGATGCTCGATCGTCGGGTCGGCGACCGTGTCGTAGCGAATGTCTTTCTTACCATGCCAGCAAAGCGCTTTCATCTGTCGCTCCAATGTCGGGGAGGATGGGCGCCGCGGACCGGATGCGTTGCATGCCGTCACGCGCGCACCGGCGCAGAGGGGCCGGTACTGAGGATGCGCAAACGGCGTGCCGTGCAGAAGACTTTTGAGTAACGCCGCTGATCTGCGGCGGGTCGGGTTTCAGGAAATCACGCGTCGCATTTTTCGCATTCACGCGAGAGTCGCTTCACGTTTGATTAAGCCGCATTCCCTTTGCCAGGCTTCGGAAGTTTCCCTTCCGTGCCGCTCATTCATTCACCACATAATGAGCGGATCAGCGATCGCTAATGCCAACAAACACCCCGTGGCAATTCAGGCGGCAATATCCTACCCTTTGAAAATTGCCCTTAGCAATCGCCGCTCCTGCCTGCCTTCCCAACCGACATTGCAGCGATAACCGGAGTTATCATCTCAACGCGCCAGGTCAATTGCATCCTGAGTTTGCAACCATCGGTCGGCACCTCGAAGACACAGTTCGCCGCATTGTGGCCATTTGATGAACATCGTCCGCAAAGGCGCTATGGGAGTGGAGAGTTGATGCTGTCCGGTTCGTAATCGAGGCCGCGCCTGGTTAACCGCAGCCCACTATCGGCCGCATTGGCACGCTCAATCGGGCGTGTCACCGGTAACAGTTATATTAGCCAGATCCCCACAGCGAATGGAGTAACCATGAGCACACCAATCGACACGCCCACCCCCGAAGAAGCCAAATGCCCGTTTCACGCGGCGCCCCGGCCGGTCGCCGGCGGCGGCACCGGAAACCGCGACTGGTGGCCCAATCAGTTGCGCGTCGACCTGTTGAACCAGCATTCCAACCGCTCCAATCCTCTGGGCGAAAGCTTCAGCTATCGCGACGAGTTCAAGAAGCTCGACTACAGCGCGCTCAAGGGCGACATCAAGGCCCTGCTGACCGACTCGCAGGAGTGGTGGCCGGCCGACTGGGGCAGCTACGCCGGTCTGTTTATCCGCATGGCATGGCATAGCGCCGGCACCTATCGCATGGTCGACGGTCGCGGCGGTGCGGGTCGCGGCCAGCAGCGCTTCGCCCCGCTGAACTCGTGGCCGGACAATGTCAGCCTCGACAAGGCGCGCCGTCTGCTGTGGCCGATCAAGCAGAAATACGGCCAGAAGATTTCGTGGGCCGACCTGATCGTGCTGGCCGGCAACGTGGCGCTGGAAAACGCGGGTTTTCGCACCTTCGGTTTCGGCGCGGGCCGCGAAGACGTGTGGGAACCGGATCAGGATGTGAACTGGGGCGACGAAAGCAAGTGGCTCACCCACCGCAACCCGGAGACGCTGGCGAAGAACCCGCTGTCCGCCACCGAGATGGGCCTGATCTACGTCAACCCGGAAGGCCCGAATGCGAGCGGTGATCCGGTGTCGGCCGCGCCGGCCATCCGCGCGACGTTCGGCAACATGGCAATGGACGACGAGGAAATCGTCGCGCTGATCGCCGGCGGCCACACGCTCGGCAAGACCCACGGCGCGGGTTCGGCCGACCACGTGGGGGCCGATCCGGAAGCCTCGCTGCTCGAAGCACAAGGCCTCGGCTGGGCCAGCAGCCTCGGCAAGGGCGCCGGCGCCGATGCGATCACGTCCGGCCTCGAAGTGATCTGGACACAAACGCCCACGCAGTGGAGCAACCACTTCTTCGAAAATCTGTTCAAGTTCGAATGGGTGCAGACGCGCAGCCCGGCCGGCGCGATCCAGTTCGAAGCGAAGGACGCGCCGGAGATCATCCCCGACCCGTTCGATCCGTCGAAAAAGCGCAAGCCGACCATGCTGGTCACCGACCTCACGCTGCGTTTCGATCCCGAGTTCGAAAAGATTTCGCGCCGCTTCCTCGCGGACCCGCAGGCTTTCAGTGAAGCGTTCGCGCGCGCCTGGTTCAAGCTGACGCACCGCGACATGGGACCGAAGGCGCGCTACCTCGGCCCGGAAGTGCCGAAGGAAGACCTGCTCTGGCAAGATCCGCTGCCGGCGCCGACTCACAATCCAAGCGCGGCCGACATCGCCGACGTGAAGGCGAAGATCGCCGGGGCGGGACTGTCGGTGAGCGAACTGGTCTCGGTGGCGTGGGCATCGGCCGCGACTTTCCGCGGCGGCGACAAACGCGGCGGCGCCAATGGCGCGCGGGTCGCGCTGGCGCCGCAGAAGGATTGGGAAGTCAACCGGATCGCCGCCGCCGTGCTGCCGAAGCTGCAAGCCATCCAGCAAGCGTCCGGCAAGATTTCGCTGGCCGACGTGATCGTGCTGGCGGGCGTGGTCGGCATCGAGCAGGCTGCCGCAGCGGCGGGTGTCGAAATCGCGGTGCCGTTTGCGGCGGGCCGGGTCGATGCCCGTCAGGACCAGACGGATGTCGAAGCGATCGAGCTCCTCGAACCTTCCGCCGATGGTTTCCGCAACTACCGCCAGGAGCAGGGCGGCCCCACCACCGAGACCCGGTTGATCGACAAGGCCCAGCAGCTCACGCTGACTGCGCCGGAAATGACCGTGTTGATCGGCGGCTTGCGTGTGCTGGGAGCCAATTTCGACGGCAGCCGTCACGGCGTGTTGACCGACCGGGTCGGCGTGCTCAGCAACGACTTCTTCGTCAACCTGCTCGACATGCGCAACGAGTGGAAGGCCACCGACGCGACGGCCGAATTGTTCGAGGGACGTGACCGCAGGAGCGGCGAAGTGAAGTACACCGGCACCCGTGTCGACCTGGTGTTCGGTTCCAACGCCGTGCTGCGCGCGCTGGCCGAGGTCTATGCCAGCAGCGATGCCAAACAGAAGTTCGTCGAGGACTTCGTTGCGGCCTGGACCAAGGTGATGAACCTGGACCGTTTCGACGTGGCCTCATGATGGCCTGACGGTAGGCTGAGTCGTGCACCGGCAAGCGGCTTGCGTTGCTTGCCGGGGCAGGATGAAAAGCACGCGTGGTCGCGGGCACGCCCTGCGAGCGTCGAGAACCGGGTTGCACGCGCAGCGCCAACGGAAGCGCGACGATGGTCCCGACTTCCAATGGCCGGAGCGAGGCGTGCTAATGAGCGAGGCAATTTGAAATACTTCGCATGACGAAACAGGGACACGATTATGTGCCTGGCGGGAATCGCCATGGGAATGCTCACTACCCTCTGCCACTGATCGTGCCATCGCGGCACGGTCTCTCAAAACACGACGCCCCGGCACCTCCTTGACTGGAGGCCCGGGGCTTTTTTTTCATTGCCTCAAGTTATTCAGTAATGCGTTTGAAGCTGACGTAGTAATCGTCGGTGTAGTAGCAGTCGCCGGTCTGCTTGCGCGGTCCACCACATACGATGCGGCGCAGCCCGCGATCCGTCGAGCCAGGCGTGCGTACTGTGTAGGTGTGGTAGTAGCCGCGCGGATGCTCCGGCAGCAACGCCGCGCTGTTGCGGAACAGGACACCGTCCTCGCTAAAAGGGAATGGGCCGCCCGCTTTGATCAGGCGCAGTGTTTCCACCGCTTCCCCCGGCAACTGCGCCCTGGTGATGGCGACCGGCGCGCTCCGCCCCTGCGCGCCCGATGCAACAGGTGTCTCGCTCGCCGCCTGCCCTGGCTGAGCCGCGGACGCGCCCGCTTCCTGAGTAGCGTTCTGCGATCCGCCCTTGCCGCATCCCCCGAGGATCGCGCTCAAGGCGAGGATGCAGGAGAAAGCCCATGCTCGCTTCACGAAACGGTTGTCTCCGGGTTGAACCAGCATTCGACGACCACGAACGATTCAGGGTATCGCTAATGGCAGGGTGAATCAACGTTCGTCCGGAAATCAGCGCATTTTTCTCGACAGCCTGGCCGATACACGCCCCCCAGCGTTAGAGAAGTACGCAAATCAGCAGAGTGCGGCGAGGCGCGTTGATCGTCGAGCCGCTTCGAGAAGCCCATGCGATGAAGCCTTGAGAAGATCATCTGCGCGTAGGTTCCCCATGTCCGGGAAGCTCGACCCGGCAGAGCAAAGGACACGTCAAGCCATCGCGCTCGGGCGGACTGAAACCCGCTCGTACCATCGCCTGATGGCGGCATGTTGATCAACGATCGGCATTGCGAATGCGCGGATAGCGAAGTCCACTGCAACCAACGCCGTGATGTCGGCGGCCGTGTAGTGCTCGCCGGCGACGAACGGGACGCTCGACAGTCTTGCATCGAGATCGTCGTAGAAGTTCGCCACGCGCCGCTTGCTGCGTTCAACCAGTTCGGGAATCTGTTCGTATCCGTGGGGCCCGGAAACGGCGCGGCCTTTTAGCCCGGCTGCCGCGTTGCGCACACCTTCCATCACCGCTGCAAATCCTTCAATTTCCGCACGCCGCTCCCACATGGCGACGACGGCCTTTTCCTCGGCCGTCATGCCAAACAACGGCACCTGCTCGAATGCGTCGTCGAGGTAGCGCATGATGACGGGCGTCTCGCCGATTGCCGTGCCGTCGTCCAGCACGAGCGTCGGTACGACCGCCCGCGGGTTGACGGCGCGGTAGGCGTCGGAGAACTGCTCCCTGGTCCCGAGATCGACGGGAACAAGCTCGATGTCGAGCCCCTTCTCCGCGATCAGGATGCGAACGCGGCGCGAGTTAGGCGAGCCGCTGGCGTGATAAAGCTTCATGAGTTCTCTCCATAAGAGACTGGGACGCGTTGGCGGATCAAAGCTTCGATCCGCCGTCCACGTGCAAGGTATCGCCGGTGATCCAGCGGGCTTCGTCGGACGCAAGAAATGCCACCGCCGCGGCGATATCGTCGGGTTCCGCCATACGCTTGAGCGCCTGCATACCGATCGCGAAATCGCGCCCTGCCTCAGTCTTCGCGAAGCTGGACATATCGGTCGGCACGACGCCGGGTGCGACGGCGTTGACGCGAATGCCCCGTTCGCCGAGCGTGGCGGCGAAGTGTTTGACCAGCGTGTCGATCGCGCCCTTGGTGGCCGCGTACGCCGCCAGCGTGCCGAGTGCCGCGTGCGCAGCCAGCGACGAGAGCAGCACGATGCTGCTGCCTTTGCACATCACCGGCAGCAGTTGCTGAACCAGGAAGAACGGCGCGCGCACATTGACTGCGAACAGGTTGTCGAAATGTTCGACCGTCGTTTCTTCGATCGCCACCGCGCCCGAGATGCCGGCATTCGCAACCAGTATGTCGAGGCGGCCGCCGACGATTGCGCGCGTGCGCTGTGCGAGGACGTGAGGACCGTCGGCCGCGCGCAGGTCCGCGGCGATCTTCTCGGATGTGCCTCCCGCTTGCCGTATCTCGGCGACTACGGCGTCGGCTTCCTGCGCACCCCGGCCGTAGTGCACGAGCACCTGCGCGCCTGCCTTCGCCAGCGCCAGCGCGCTAGCGCGGCCGATGCCGCGCGATGCGCCGGTCACCAACGCGGTCTTGCCAGTCAATGTACTCATGATCTGCTGCTCCTCGCTTCGCACGTTTGGGATTAGGAAAGTGCGGATCAGCCCGCGGTCTTGCCGCCATCGACCGTGACGATCTGCCCGGTCACGAAAGCCGCGCCTTCGGACGCCAGATAAAGCACGGCCGCCGCGATGTCCGATGGATTGCCGATGCGCGCGAGCGGAACGGCGCCCACCAGCTTCGCTTTCCTCTCCGGCGTGCCGGTGAAGCGATCGAGCATGCCGGTGTCCGTTGGCCCTGGCGCGACCGCATTGACGCGCACGCCCGTGCCAGCAACTTCGAGCGCCGTCGATTTGGTGAGCCCTTCGACCGCGTGCTTGCTGCCCGCGTAGATGGCGGCATACGCTGCACCTTCGTGGCCATAGGTCGACGAGATGTTGATCACGCTGCCTGAGCGTTGGGCCGTCATGACCCGCAGTTCGTGCTTGAGGCTCAATAGCACGCCGAGCACGTTGGTGTCGAAAGTAGCGGCATAGCTATCTGCCGACACCTCGGTTATCGGGCCAGGCGTGCCTTCGGTGCCGGCATTGTTGACGGCGACATCCAGCCGGCCAAAGCGGGAAACGGCCTGATCGACGAGGCTGCGGACCTCGTCGTCATGACGCACGTCGGCCTGCACGAAGAAGGCTTCGGCGCCCAGTTCGCGCAGTTCGGCTTCGAGGGCGGCACCTTCGGTTGGACGACGGCCGGAAACGACGAGCCGGGCTCCGGAGCGAGCGAAAGCGATGGCGGTGGCGCGGCCGATGCCGGTCAGCGCGCCGGTGATGAGAACGACGGGGCTGTTCATGAGAAACTCCTGTAGGGTATCGCTGCGGCGCATGAGGCTTTCGGCGTTCACAGCGGAGAAAAGTGGCTACAGGAGTTAATCTAGGAGCTTCACGCGTCGATGAAAAAGACTTTCGAAGCTTGGGCGCATGCCTGACAGGCATGGGGTGAGACACTATGGAACTGCGTCACTTGCGGTATTTCATTGCGGTCGCCGAAACCGGCAGCCTTACGGAAGCGGCTGCGAACCGATTGCACACGTCACAACCGTCGCTGAGCCGGCAAATCCGCGATCTGGAGGATCAGGTTGGCGCGGAGCTGCTGCTTCGCAGTGCGCGCGGCGTCGAACTGACCGAGGCAGGCAAGGCCTTCCTCGATCATGCGCGGCTCGCGATGGCCCAGGTCGACGCAGCGGTCGAAGCGGCACGGCGCGCCGCCCTGCCGGCCAAGCCGCGCTTTGCCGTGGGCTTTCTGACCGGCCAGGAAATGACCTGGCTCACCGACGCGATGCACCTGTTGCGTGAGGAGTTGCCGAACATCGAGGTGACGGTCTCCAGCGACTATTCGACGGTACTGGCCGACGCTTTGGCGCACGGCAAGCTCGACGTGGCGTTCATGCGGGCTGAGCCCGGATACGGTCTCGAGTACAAGGTCGTCGGCGACGAGCCGCTCGTCGTGTTGATGCCGAGCGATCATCCGTTGACCGCGCGCAAAACGGTGCGCCCGGAGGAGCTACGCCACGAGCCGTTCATCGCGATGGCGGACAAAGCCAAGGTGCTGAGACAGGTGATCGACGCTTATCTGGCGAAGTCGGGCGTCGAAGTGGACGTCGTGCAAAGGGTGGACAACCCGGCGATGGTGATGTCGCTGATTGCTTCGATGCGTGCGGTCACGTTGATACCGGCCTATGTGCAAAACCTGATGCCGTGGTCCGTCGTCAGCCGGCCGCTGGAAAGCGAAGCGCCGACCATCGAACTCGTCGTGGGCTACAGCCCAGGCAATACGGCGCCGATCGTCAGACTGTTCCTGTCGCGGCTGGACGAGTT
The DNA here is from genome assembly GCF_000739735.1 of Paraburkholderia ginsengisoli NBRC 100965. Classification (GTDB taxonomy): domain Bacteria; phylum Pseudomonadota; class Gammaproteobacteria; order Burkholderiales; family Burkholderiaceae; genus Paraburkholderia; species Paraburkholderia ginsengisoli. The sequence goes on from NZ_BBJF01000019.1 coordinate 132,916, forward strand.
GATCTCAAGGATCACCAGGCGTTCCACGACGCTCTCGACGTTCGGCGAACAGTCGAAGAACTGAACGCGGCCTGCAACAGCCGCGTCACACGGACAACGGCGTAAGTCTGTAAGCTGACGTTCGGACCCGTCGAAGGCAACCGCGTCGAGGACACCGGGTTCACATTGCTGCAACCGGCACCGCCGTGGTGCGGAAGCGGCAGCAGGGACGTGAGCTACCGGTCATGGTCGCTACCGTACAGACATTTCCTGCCCGACATGAGAGGGTTCGATGGACAGTATCGGCGGTACCTCGATCATGACCCGCATCGCTCTCAACACGCTAACCGTGCTTGCGGTACTCGGCCTGGGGCTCGATCCAGGCGTGTGCCGCGCCCAGGCGCTGGATGCCCAACTCGACTGCAAATCGAACGCGCATGCGTTCATCGCGCCGTTGGTAAGCGCCCGATCAATCGATCCGAATCCGATGCGCGTCGAAGCGAACTCGGTCAATGCGTTTCGACCGGCGCAAGGCAGCGACCTGACGGCTTTCGGGTTTCGTGTCTACGCCGTTCTCGGCTATGAGCCCGACGACGCAATGTTCAAGGAAGGAAGCGGCGAGCCCATTAAGGAGTCGTCGTATGGCGCTGTCGTAATCGGCTCTGTCGAGGCGGTCGAAGCGCGCGCCCGCGAGACCGGCAGCGACGCTGTCATCCGGCAGGTCGTCCCGCTCTTTCTCACGGCTATTTTCTGCAGCGGGCACTGATGCAACGCGGCTTCAGCGAGCGGCGGTTTTGCTTTTTCGAAGGACGCACAACGGAGACGTTGTCCGCACGAGAAACGTCCCGCCGTCATCGTGACGCCATATCAATTCGACGAACGGCGATCGCGCGAGTCGGCCGACGGCTTGCCACGCGGCGTTTCCGCGGCGCCTGCGCCGGGCTTCACGCTGCCGTCGGACTGCGGAACTGCCAGCGGCTTGACTTCGACGGGGGCGGTGCCATTTTCTTTCAATCCGAGCTTGTCGGCGGTTTGGGGCGACACATCGACGATGCGATCCTTGACGTAAGGGCCGCGATCCTTGATTTCGACCACCTCGTTGTTGCCGTTTTCCAGATTCGTGACCCGGGCCTTGGTGCCAAGCGGCAGAGTCTTGCTCGCGGCCGCGTTGGATTGCGGATCCATGCGCGAACCGTCGGCCATCTTTTTCGAGTAGAACTTCCGGCCGTAGTACGAGGCCTTGCCTTTGCGCGTCTTGCCGGAGCGATCAAGACCCGCGTGGTGAGCGGCCTTAGGGCGCGCCTGCGTGGCATCGGTGGATTCCGCCTTTTGCGCCGCAAGCGCGGCGCTCAGGCAGCACGACAGGATCAGAAACAGGAACGTCCGAAGTTCGCGTTTTCGGCCGGGCCATAAACGGGTGGGGTCGAAGTCGCCGCCAGATTCGTACATCGGAAATTCCGGTGTCATCCCAAACGGTAGCCACCGGGTTTTCACACGCACCAATTCCGCTTTGGCGAAAACGCCAGGTCGCCGATTCTCTGCGGTATGAAGACCATTTTTCATCGACCACTCCTCTTCAGCCTGACAAAAGCAGTGGGCACCTGATTGAGCGAGACTGGACAGCTGAATCCCAAGCGTAGATGGGATGTTGAAATCGTCGCGCGTTGGACTGCTGTCGTATGTACGGCACCGACCGGATGTCGCTGCATTCAATCTATCAGCGAGCCGCTTCGAATCAGGCGACGAGACGGGAGTTGGCGTTGGTTCTGGCTGTCTCGCGCGCCCGGTCGCGCTTCGCACGCACATCGCCATGTTCGCTCCATGCGGGAGTGGGATTGTGCCGCCGGTCCGGATCCTGGATGGCCCGCTTGATATCGACAACTGCCGCTTTACTTCGGGGACATCTCGAAGTCTTCGATGCGTCTCCCGGATATGTTCGACGGCGGCGCCGACGCGGGGCTTGCGAAGGGCGGGACCGTTTCGGCACTCCAGGCGCCCCCCGGCGCAAGCGCTGAAAATGCGGGGACTAGTGGTCGTTTCGCAAGCCGCCGGGCCGGCCGTTGACGTCGCTGTTCGCGCCGCTGTTTGTACCTTTATTCAGTCCGTTGGTTTTCGCGCTATGGGAGCGCGGCGTCGTCGGGCCGTTACCCGCCGCGCCAACGCCGATAGCGGTTCCGGCATCAGTGCGCGTGTCGCCCGGCGAACCGTAACCCGCTTCGTTCAAGGTCTTTGTCGAACCGGTGCTCGCGCCGGGCTTTGCGATTCCACCCGCCACGTTGACGGCTTGCCCGTATGCCATCGCCGATAAGGCCGTGGCGAGAGCCGAAGCGAAAAATAGCCTGGTTATAGGTTTCATGCTCACCTCCGAAAGAGACATCTCATGCACCATCAGCCGCGCACATGGTGATCGCCGCAAGCTGCGTGCCTTGCGGCGGCGCTTTACCGCCCCGTGCAGCGAAGCGGCCGACTCAAGCGCTCCTGGCTCCGGCGGCTTTCTCGCGTGGATTGGCGCGTGTTTAGGGGGAATGAGGGCTCATGGCGGAAGGCAGCCGGAGTCGAACCGACCTGAGAACGTCTGACGCCCTCAACTGGGTTTGAAGCCCAGCCGCACCACCGGATACGAATGCCTTCCTACGGTGATTGAACAACGCGTTGCCGATCAGAACAGATCGAGCCAACGACTATCCGTGCGCAACAGGTGTAGCCCACGGTGGAAGCGAGTATAACCAACCCGATCGAAGAACTCCAAAAGCTGAATTGCGCGCTTGCGGCCCAGTCCGGTGACGTCGCGAAAAGGCGCCGCCGCCACCGTGCCCGCGTTCTTCCGCGCCTCGGCGGCCGCGATCGTCGCCAGTTCGCGAATCACCTCCTGGTGATAGAACAGGTCGTGCACGACCTGGAATAGCTCGCCCTGGCGCGCGAGTTTGCGCAGCAACTGGCGCATGCGTTCCTCGGGCACACCATGCGCCGTCGCGAGATCGCGCACCCACGGCGGATCGAAGCGCCCCACCTTCACTTCGGGCAGCAGCGCCGCCGCGAGCGCGCGGTCGGCGTCGTCGAGCGTCACCGTGTGACCCGGTAGATGCAGCCACGGCCCGCGCTTGGCAATCGCGCCATGCGCCGCGGCATCGTCGACGAGCGCGCGCCACAACGCATCGTCCACCAGCGGCGCCGCGATCCGCCGCAAACGCGACACGTCCGGACCCAGCTCGTCCGGCGAGCGCTCGTGATATTGCGCGAGTGTCGCCGTCAGCCGATTGCTCAACGCCTGCCAAGACGCCTCGGCGACGAGCAACGCGTCGTGACCCGGCAACTCGATCACGCGCGTGCCGGGCGGCAACGCGAGCGCAGCCGCCGGCATGCCCGTCAGCCGTTCCAGCAACGCACGCGACACGCCATGCGGCGCCCGCGCGAACATCGCGTCGAGCGCGCCGGTGTCGAGCATCGTCTGAATCGCATCGAGCCACGCGAGGCGCTCCGCCGAGCGCCGTTTGCGCGACGGAGCGAACGGATCGAGCACATGGCCGCCGCCCACCGTGCGATCGGCCTGTGCATTGCGCACGACGAAGCGGTCGCCCGGCACCGCGCACATCGGCCGCTCGAACACGAGCTGAACGCGAGCGCACCGCCCCGCGCCGAGCGTTTCGCCTTCGAGCAACGCGACATGCGCCACCTGATGCTGCGTGCCGAGATGCACATGCAGCGGCGCCCAATGCTCCAGTGTGAGCGGCGCATCGGCAAGCAGCGTCAGCATCACGTCGATCCGTTCCGACGCCTGCGACAGCCGTGGATCGACGATCCAGTCGCCGCGCTCGATCGCGCTCTTCTCTATGCCCGCCAGATTCAGCGCGCAGCGTTCGCCCGCGCGCCCCGTTTCGGCCGGGCGATTCTGCGCATGAATGCTGCGCACGCGCACCGCTTGATTCTTCGGCGCAAGCAGCATCGTGTCGCCGACCGTGACGCTGCCCGAAACCACCGTCCCGGTAACGATGGTCCCTTGCCCCGCGAGCGTAAACACGCGATCGACGGCAAGCCGGAACAGGCCGTCGGCGCGCTTCATATGCCACGCCGCGGCAGCCGCATGCAGATGGGTCTTCAGCGCGGCCACGCCGGGATCGTCGGCGCGCGTCGCGCAGGTCTCGAACATGGGCGCATCGTGCAGCACGCCACCGCTCACGAACGCGGCCACCTCGTCGCGCACTTCGCGCAAGCGCTGCGCGTCCACGCGATCCACCTTGGTCAGCGCAATCGCGCCACGTCCGATCCCGAGCAGTTCGACGATCGCCAGATGCTCGCGCGTTTGCGGCATCACGCCGTCGTCGGCGGCAATCACGAGCAGCGCGAAATCGATGCCGCTCGCGCCGGCGGTCATCGTGTGCACGAGTTTTTCGTGGCCGGGTACGTCGATCAGGCCGAGCACGTCGCCGTTGTCGAGCGGCACGTAGGCGTAACCCAGTTCGATCGAAATGCCGCGCGCCTTTTCTTCCTTCAACCGATCCGTATCGACGCCCGACAACGCCTTCACCAGACTCGTCTTGCCGTGGTCGATATGCCCCGCCGTGCCGACGATCATGCGCTCACGCCCTTCAGTGGTTCGTGCGGTTGCTCGTTGAACTGCGCGATCAGCTGCGCTTCATCGGCGGCTTCGAGGCAGCGCAGGTCGAGGCGTAGCGCGTCGTCCGCGATCCGGCCGATCACCGGCCGCGCCATCTCGCGCAGCAGCTTTTCCAGCGCGAGCAGATGACGGCCGCCGCGCTTGCCGTCGCCCATCCGAACGACGAGCCCGTAGCTCGGCAGCACGTCGACCGGCAGCGCGCCGCTGCCGATCTGGCTGAACATCGGCTCGGCAGCCACCGCGTAGCGCTCGCCGAGCGCGCGCTGCAACGCCGGCTGCACGCGCTCCGCGGCGAGACGGATGTCATTGGCGGGACGCGTGAGCAGGCGCAGCGTAGTCAGCCGCTCCACCAGTTTCTCCGGCGCGCGATACAGCTGCAGCACCGGCTCCAGCGCCGCGAGCGTCAGCTTGCCGACGCGCAGCGCGCGCTTGAGCGGATGCTTCTTGATCTTCGCGATCAGATCGCGCCGCCCGACGATCAACCCCGCTTGCGGACCGCCGAGCAGCTTGTCGCCGCTGAACGTGACGAGGTCCGCGCCGGCTTCGACGGTTTCGCGCACGGTCGGCTCGCGCGGCAAGCCCCATTGACTCAGATCGACCAGCGTGCCGCTGCCGAGATCCACCGCGACCGCGAGACCGTGCTCATGCGCGAGCGGCGCGATTTCGTCGAGGCCGACCTCTTTGGTGAAGCCATTGATCGCGTAGTTGCTTGCGTGGACCTTCATCAGCAGCGCAGTTTGCGGTCCGATGGCTTCGGCGTAGTCCTTCAGATGCGTGCGATTGGTCGTGCCGACTTCGCGCAGTTTCGCGCCCGCGCGGCTCATGATGTCAGGAATGCGAAACGCGCCGCCAATCTCCACCAACTCGCCGCGCGACACCACGACTTCTTTCTTCGACGCCAGCGCGGACAGCGTGAGCAGCACCGCGGCGGCGTTGTTGTTGACAACGGTGGCCGCTTCGGCGCCGGTCAGCTCGCAGATGAGTTCGTCGATCAGATCGTCGCGGTCGCCGCGCTTGCCGGTGCCGAGATCGAATTCGAGGTTGGCGGGTTGCGTGAGCGCTTTCATCACCGCCTGCACCGCTTCGTCGGGCAATAGCGCGCGGCCCAGGTTGGTATGCAGCACGGTGCCGGTCAGATTGAACACGCTGCGCAAGCGCGATTCGTTGCGTCGGCGCAGCGCGGCTTCCACCGCCGCGTGCAGCCGCGCGATGTCGAGCGCGCTGACCGACACATCGCCCGCCTGCGCGCTGGCGCGCCAGGCGTCGAGCGCGGCGCGCACCGCGACCAGCACCTGCGTGCGGCCGTAATCGCTAACCAGCGCCGCGAATTCCGCCGACGCCATCACCTTTTCCACCGACGGCACGCGCGCCATCAGCGCACGCAATTCCGAGCCGCTCACATCGCTCACGAAGCAATCCCTTTGAAGTGGTGTGTCCCGCGGATTCTAGTCGGACGCGGAGTCGCCGGCGGGCTCATCCGCGCCGCCTGCCTGCTCGGGCCACAGCCACGGATGCGGCGACGCGCGCCGGTAACCCTCCGCCCCCATCAGCAGATCCAGCGTGAGGCTGGCGAGATCGTCCGCGAACGGCTCGAAATCGTAGTCCTTCGACTGAATGCCGATCTTGCGGTAAGTATGGCATTCGTCGCACGACTCCGCCTTCAGGACGGCGTTTTTCGATTCGGCTTCGCGTGTCGCTTCGTCGGCGTCCGGCGAGCCGACCGCGTGATAGGCGATGCCCTTCGTCGAATCGCAGTTCGAGCATTTCGAGCGGACCATGTGCCACTCGGTCGAGCACAGGCCGCATTGCAGGTAGCGGTAGTTGTCGGACGCGCCTCCGACTCGCACGATGCTCGCCACCGGATGCGAACCGCACACAGGGCACAGCCCGAGCGTTTCGAGGTACGGCACTTCGCGCTTGTCGATGTCGGCGGCGAGATCGGTCCACACAACCTGCAGCGCGGCCATGACGAACGGCGCGGCGGCCGGGTCGACTTCGTCGAAACGCTGCGCGAAGATCGCGTCGGCCTGGGCGTCGAGCGTCGCCGGGTCGAACGTGCGCAAGCGCGCGATCAGCTCGACGAGCGGCGGCGTGAGCGGGCCGGCGGCTTCGATTTTTTCCAGCAGTTGGCGCAGCACATCATGCCATGCGGGATCGCGTACGCCGGAAAGCGCAGGGATCAGTGGCATCGAATGCTGTTGCGCGCTCGCGATCAGCTCGGCGCTGGGCGGCTGCGCCTTGAAGCCCGCGATCACCTCCTGCTGCGCGTCGGCAAGCACGGACATCAGCCGCAGATAGCCGGCGATCGGATTGTTGAGGGCCGCCAGCTGACGCAGACGCGCGGCGCGCGGCGCGAATACCGCGAGCCGTTCCGGCATGCGGATGCGGGGAATCGCCGTGTGATCGAGCGACTCGATATCGCCCGCTTCAAGAATGCGTTGAACCACAGTATCGACCTCTAAAAACTGAAGAGCCGCCGCGTTTCGTCGAACGAAGGCGGCGGCTCGGTGCGCAGCGCGCGAGAACGCGCGCCGCCTTATCGACTGGTCACTTGCCGATGATTTCCTTGAACCAGTTCGGATGATGCTTGCGCGCCCAGCCGTACGTGACGGTGCCGCGCGTCATCGCGCCGATCGAGCCCTTCACCCACAACGCCGCGTAAATATGCACGACGATGCCGACGATCAGCACGAACGCCGCGGCCGCATGCACGACCGCCGCGAGACGGATGATCTCGATCGGGAAATAGAACGAGAAGTAGCGCCGCCAGATCACGATGCCGCTCGCCAGCAACAGCACGAGGCAGACCACCATCGTGAAGAACAGCAGCTTCTGACCGGCGTTGTACTTGCCGATCGCGGGAAGCTTTTCCTCGCGATTGTTCAGCACGTCGTCGATCTGCCTCATCCACTGAATGTCGGCTTTATCCAGATAGTTGTGATGCCAGAAGCGCAACGCAAGAATCAGGAACGACACGAACATCACGCAGCCGACGAACGGATGCAGAATCCGTGTCCATTGCCCGCCGCCGAAGATCGCGTAGAGCCAGGACATCGCCGGATGAAACATCGCGAGGCCGGAGAGCGCCAGCAACACGAACGTGATCGCGGTGATCCAGTGATTGGTGCGCTCGTTCGGCGTATAGCGCACGATCAGGCTATTGCCCTTCACGTCCTTCAGCCCGGTTTGCTCAGGATGCTTCATTGGATGCCTCCCTCGAACGGCGTGCTTCGTCGGCTTCGCGCTGGGCTTCGGCTTCTTCCTCCACCGTCACCTCGTTCGGACCGACCCGCGTGTAATGGAAGAACCCAGCCACGGCCGCGAACGCGATACCCGCGAGCGCCAGCGGCTTGGCCAGCCCCTTCCACAACGAGACCATCACACTGATCTTCGGATTGTCCGGCAAGCCGTGATACAGGCTCGGCCGGTCCGCGTGATGCAGCACGTACATCACGTGCGTGCCGCCCACGCCGGCGGGATCGTACAGACCGGCGTTCTGGAAACCGCGCTCCTTCAGATCCACGATCCGTTCCGCCGCCTGATGGTGCATGTCTTCCTTGGTGCCGAACATGATCGCACCGGTCGGACAGGTCTTCACGCAAGCCGGTTCCTGGCCGACCGCCACGCGATCCGAGCACAGCGTGCACTTGTACGCGCGGTTGTCTTTCTGCGAAATGCGCGGCACGTTGAACGGGCAACCGGTCACGCAGTAGCCGCAGCCGATGCAGTTTTCCTCGTGAAAATCGACGATGCCGTTCGTGTACTGCACGATCGCGCCAGGCGACGGACAGGCCTTCAGACAGCCCGGGTCCTCGCAGTGCATGCAGCCGTCCTTGCGGATCAGCCACTCCAGATCGCCCTGCTGGTTCTCGTACTCGGAGAACCGCATGACGGTCCACGAGTGTTCGGTCAGATCGGCGGGGTTGTCGTAGACGCCGACGTTCACGCCCACTTCATCGCGCAGATCGTTCCATTCCATGCAGGCGGTCTGACACGCCTTGCAGCCAATACATTTCGACACGTCGATGAGCTTGGCGACCGTGCCCGTGACCGGCTCACGCACTTGCGGCGGAGGCAAGGTCGTGGCCGACATGCGTCTGATATCCAGTGATTGCAGTGCCATCTCTTTTCCTTATGCCTTTTCGACCTTGACGAGGAACGACTTGAATTCCGGTGTTTGCGAATTCCCATCGCCCACGGAGGGCGTTAGCGTATTGACGAGATAGCCCGGTTGCGTGACACCCTTGAAGCCCCAGTGCAACGGCAATCCGACCGTCTGGATTTTCTTGCCTTCGATCGTCAGTGTCTTGATCCTCTTGGTGACGAGCGCGACGGCGATGATGTGCCCGCGATTGGAGGACACCTTGATGCGATCGCCCGCCACCACGCCGACTTCCTTCGCCAGGTCCTCGCCGATCTCCACGAACTGCTGCGGCTGCACGATTGCATTCAGATGCGCATGCTTGGTCCAGTAGTGGAAATGCTCGGTCAGACGATAGGTAGTGGCCGTATGCGGGAAGTTCTCGTGCGTGCCGAAGGCCGCCCGGTCGCCCGGGAACACGCGCGCCGCCGGATTGCTGACGACCGCCTTGTTGTCCGGATGCAGCGGGTTGTAGCCGAGCGGCGTTTCGAACGGCTCGTAGTGCTCGGGGAACGGCCCTTCGACCAGCCCGTCGCGCGAGAAGAAGCGCGCGACTCCCTCCGGATTCATGATGAACGGATTCATGCCGTTTTCAGGCGGCTCGTCGACCTTGAAGTCAGGGATATCGGCGCCCGACCACGTCTTGCCGTTCCACGCGATCAGCTTGCGCTTCGGATCGAACGGCTTGCCGGCCACGTCGCACGACGCACGGTTGTACAGAATCCGCCGGTTCGCGGGCCACGCCCACGCCCAGTTCAACGTGTTGCCGATGCCGGTCGGGTCGGAGTTGTCGCGGCGGCCCATCTGATTGCCCGCCTGGGTCCACGATCCGCAGAAGATCCAGCAGCCGCTCGCGGTGCTGCCGTCGTCGCGCAACTGCGCGAAGCTCGCCAGCTGTTCGCCCTTCTTCGCGAGCACCTTGGTTTTGTCGGTCGGATCGGTGACGTCGGCGAGCGCCTTGCCGTTGAACTCCATCGCGATCTCTTCGGGCGTCGGGCTCTCCGGATTCGAATACGGCCAGCTCATGTTGAGGATCGGATCGGGATACTTGCCGCCGTCCTTTCGATAAGCATCGCGGATGCGCAGCCACAGCCCCGACATGATCTCCAGGTCGCTGCGCGATTCGCCCGGGCCGTCCGCGCCCTGCCAGTGCCACTGCAGCACGCGGCTCGAACTGACCAGCGAGCCGCGCTCTTCCGCGAAACAGGTGGTCGGCAGACGGAACACTTCGGTCTGGATCGATGCCGTGTCGACGTCGTTGAAAGCGCCGTGGTTCTTCCAGAACTCCGACGTTTCCGTGGCGAGCGGGTCCATGATGACGAGCCACTTCAGCTTGGCCAGACTCGCGCCGATCTTCGCCTTGTTCGGGGCCGCGGCGAGCGGGTTGAAGCCCTGCGCGATATAGCCGGTCATCTTGCCTTGATTCATCAGCTCGAAGACCTGCAGCATGTCGTACGACTTGTCGAGCTTGGGCAGATAGTCGAAGCCGAAGTTGTTCTCGGCCGTCGCGTTATCGCCCCACCACGACTTCATGAAGCTCACGTGGAACGCGCGATAGTTGCGCCAGTAGCTCAACTGGTTCGGCCGCAGCGGTTGCGTCGCGCGCTTGGTGATGTACGCGTCGAAGTCCTGCTCCGCTTCGAGCGGCAACGTCATGTAGCCCGGTAACAGGTTCGACATCAGGCCGAGGTCGGTCAAGCCCTGGATGTTCGAGTGGCCGCGCAGCGCATTCATGCCGCCGCCCGCGATGCCGATGTTACCCAGCAGCAACTGCACCATCGCGCCGGTGCGGATGATCTGCGAACCGACCGAGTGATGCGTCCAGCCGAGCGCGTACAGGATCGTGCCGGCGCGTCCAGGGACGGCCGTCGATGCCAGCATTTCGCACACGTGCAGGAACTTCTCTTTCGGCGTGCCGCAGACTTTCTCGACCTGCTCTGGCGTATAGCGCGAGTAGTGCTGCTTCAACAACTGATAGACGCAGCGCGGGTTCTGGAGCGTCGGGTCGACCTTGACGAAGCCGTCGTCGCCGCGCTCGTAGTCCCACGAACTCTTGTCGTAGCTGCGCTTCTCGGCGTTGTAGCCGGAGTACAGACCATCCGTAAACGAAAAATCCTCACGAACGATGAACGACATGTCCGTGTAGTTCTTCACGTACTCGTGCTGGATCTTGTCGTTGGTGAGCAGGTAATTGATCACGCCGCCCAAAAACACGATGTCCGAGCCGGTCCGGATTTGCGCGTAATAGTCCGCCACCGACGCCGTGCGCGTAAAGCGCGGGTCGACCACGATCAATCTTGCCTTGCGGTGCGCCTTGGCTTCCGTGACCCACTTGAAACCGCACGGGTGCGCCTCGGCCGCATTGCCGCCCATCACGAGAATCACATCCGCGTTCTTGATGTCGACCCAATGGTTCGTCATCGCTCCACGGCCAAACGTCGGGGCAAGACCTGCCACCGTCGGGCCGTGTCAGACACGTGCTTGATTGTCGAATGCGAGCATGCCAAGACTACGGATAGTCTTGTGCGTCAAATAACCTACTTCATTGCTACCGGCGGATGCGGCCAGCATGCCGGTGGTCAGCCAGCGGTTGACCTTCTTGCCGTCTTCGGTCGTCTCGACGAAGTTGGCGTCGCGGTCTTCCTTCATCAGCTTCGCGATGCGGTCGAGCGCGTCTTCCCACGAAATGCGCTTCCACTCATTGGAGCCGGCCGCGCGGTACTCGGGGTACTTCAGACGGCTCTCGCTATGAATGAAATCGATCAGGCTCGCGCCCTTCGGGCACAGCGTGCCGCGATTGACCGGATGATCGGGATCGCCTTCGATATGGATGATGCTCGACTTCGCATTCTTGGCGTTGTCGCCAAGTCCATACATCAGGATGCCGCAGCCTACCGAGCAGTACGGGCAGGTATTGCGAGTTTCAGTTGTGCGCGACAATTTGTACTGGCGGACTTCCGCGAGCGCGGGTTCCGGCGAGAAGCCCATCAGGGCGAGACTCGATCCGGCTAGCGTAGTGGCGGAGACTTTCAGGAATTGTCGCCGGGACATATGGGTCATTGAATGGCCTCGGCTCTTTGGGGTACTGAAAGGATTATAGGGTGCGACATTCAGTCCTGCAGCCAGACTTGCGCGTTTAGACAACGCCGGAAATATGAACTTTCTCAGCCGGTTTGAACCGCGCCGGGCATTATTCGTGCTGCGTTGATTGAGCTGCATTAACTTCCTACTCTGGATCTGTACGCTCCTATGACACGCCGATCTCTTATCTCTTTTTGTGCAAGCAATTTTTACAACCTCGCGAAGCGGCAGGCGGCGGCGAGCGGGGCGTCGGTCGCGGCCGCCGCGCTAGGTGGCGTGTTGCTCGTCGCAGGGTCATCCGCGAACGCGCAAATCCCGCAGAACAGCGGCTCGGCCCAGCAGGACAATCGCACGTCCGCAATGGGCACCACGCCCGACCCGAGCGCGTCGATGGTTCACGAGTCGCAAAAACCGCAGGCGAAGGACGGCGGCTCGGCGACCTCGCGCGGCAAGACGGGTAAGAAAGATCACAAAACGCAGGGGGCGGGTGGTTTTGACAATGGCTTGTACGGCACCGGAGCCGGCAGCAACAAATAGCCGTCGCGGCGAGTCAATTTGTCGCAGCTGAACGGAATACATTTTGCGTTTTCAGGCAGATTTTTCGTCGCTTTTTTGCTCACGTTTTCGTCGTCTAAGCGAGCGTTATTGAGACGACGGGCGGTGCGCGGCACGTTCCCTTATTTCCCGGCGCAAACGCATGCGCGAGGGGCGCCGCCGCAGCGCGGTGCGCGAACAACCCGCATAATTGCGGTCATTCGCAGCCCGAGACTCGCGCACCATGACCGACATCCACACCCAGACCAGCCCGTCACCCCGCCTCACCAGCCTGTCGCACGGCGGCGGCTGCGGCTGCAAGATCGCCCCCGGCCTGCTCGCCGACCTGCTCAAGCGCAGCGCGCCGCTGCCCTTTTTCCCCGACCTGCTGGTCGGCAACGACACCGCCGACGATGCCGCCGTCTACCGCCTCAACGACGAGCAGGCGATCGTCGCCACCACCGATTTCTTCATGCCGATCGTCGATGACCCGTTCGACTTTGGCCGGATCGCCGCGACCAACGCGTTGTCGGACGTGTACGCGATGGGCGGCAAGCCGATCATGGCGCTGGCGATCGTCGGCATGCCGATCAACGTGCTGCCGCACGACGTGATCGCAGCCGTGCTGAAGGGTGGCGAGTCGGTGTGCGCCGAGGCCGGCATTCCGCTCGCTGGCGGCCATTCCATCGACTCGGTCGAGCCGATCTACGGTCTCGTCGCGATCGGCGTGGTCGATCCGAAGCGCGTCAAGCGCAATGCGGGCGCCCAGGCCGGCGACGTGCTGATTCTCGGCAAGCCGCTCGGCGTCGGCATTCTGTCGGCGGCGCTGAAGAAAGACCGGCTCGACGCCGCCGGCTACGCCGCGATGATCGGCGCGACCACCAAGCTGAATCGCCCGGGCGCGGAGCTGGCGCGGCTGGACGGCGTGCATGCGCTCACGGACATCACGGGCTTCGGTCTGCTTGGCCACACGCTGGAGCTGGCGCGCGGCTCGAATCTCACCGCCCGCGTACGATACGCGGATCTGCCGTGGCTGCCGGACGTGGTCGGCCTCGCGGAAGCCGGGATTTTCACCGGCGCCTCGGGACGCAACTGGGACGCGTACGGCAAGGACATCGTCTTGCCCGCGACGTTGCCGTCGACCGCCCGCGCGCTCCTGACCGACCCGCAAACCTCGGGCGGCCTGCTCGTGTCGTGCACGCCGGAATCGGTCGACGAAGTGCTCGCGCTGTTCCATGCCGACGGCTTCGGCGACGCGCGCGTGATCGGCGAAATGGTCAGTGGAGAACGGCGCGTCGAAGTGGTCTGACGCGTTTGGCGCATGTGGCGCGTTTGATTAACGCGCGGGGCGGCCTCGCCAGCCGCCCTGACACCGCATGCGATAATTCCCCTCTCCCGCCGGCCCGTTGCGTCCCTACCCTTGAAAAACCTTCTCGTCAGCCTCGATAAAGCCCGTGATTTCGATGAAATCATCGATGTCCGCACGCCTCTCGAGTTTGCGGAAGACCATATTCCCGGCGCGCTCAACGCACCCGTGCTGAGCAACGAAGAGCGGGTGCTGGTTGGGACGACGTACAAGCAGGTGTCGCCGTTCGAAGGCACCCGCATCGGCGCCGCGCTGGTCGCGCGCAACATCGCGCATCATCTGGAAACGACCTTCGCCGACCGGCCGCGCAACTGGCGGCCGCTGATCTATTGCTGGCGCGGCGGCAAGCGCTCGGGCTCGGTCACGACGCTGTTCAACATGATCGGCTGGGGGGCGCGTCAACTGGACGGCGGCTACAAGAGCTATCGGCGCTTCACGCTCGAAACGCTCGAAAGTCTCCCGAAGACCTTCTCCTACATCGCGCTGGTTGGCCCGACCGGCAGCGGCAAGACGCGCCTGCTGGCCGCGCTGAACCAGGCGGGCGCGCAAACGCTCGACCTTGAAGCGCTGGCCTCGCATCGCGGCTCGCTGCTCGGCGCATGGGCGGGCGTGCCGCAGCCGTCGCAGAAACGATTCGACACGCTGCTCGTTAGCGCGTTGCGCGAGTTCGATGCGCGCCGGCCGGTGTTCGTCGAAGCCGAGAGCCGGCGCATCGGCTCGGTTGCGTTGCCGCTCGCGCTGCTCGAAACGTTTCACCGCGGCGCGTGCGTCGAAGTGGTGTCGAGCCACGAAGATCGCGCCGAGTTCCTGCTGCACGACTACGCGCACCTGTTCGACGACCCCGGCGCGCTGAAAGGGCAACTGCAACGGCTGATCGGTTTGCATAGCCGCGAGCGCGTGACCGGCTGGGAGCAGCTTGTCGACGCCAACCGGCGCGCCGAGCTCGCACACGAGTTGATCGAAAAACATTACGATCCCGCCTACGCGCGCAGCAGCCATCAGCATTTCGTGCAGTTACCGCAGGCGGTGCAAATGACTTTCCGCCCCAACGACGCCGACGTCGTCGACCAGGCGAAAACGCTGCTGGCGAGGCTCGACAGCCGCGCGCCGGCTGCCGTGACCTGATTAAAAACCACGCTTGAGACCACCCATGCAATCAACGCTTCGACAACCTCGCGTCGCGCTCGGCTGGATCGTATTCCTGCTGATCGCCGTCGTCGGCCTCTTCTACGTGAAGTGGTTCCCCTATTACAACCGCGCGTTCGTCGCGGCGAGCCAGCACTCGATCGGCAAATCGATCCTGATGGGCACGTCGGCGAGCGCGCCCGCCGCGTCATGGCAAGCCGCGATCGACTACGCGTTCGCGTACGGCAAGGCCATCTGGCAAGCGATGGTGCTCGGGCTTCTGCTCGGCTCGGCGGTGCAGGCGCTGATTCCGCCGCAATGGGTCGCGCGCGCGCTCGGCCGCAGCGATTTCAGCAGCGTCGTAAAGGGCGGCCTGATGTCGTTGCCGGGCATGATGTGCACGTGCTGCGCCGCGCCGGTCGTCGCCGGTTTGCGCGCGCGTCAGGCGGCGCCGGGCGCGGCGATCGCATTCTGGCTCGGCAACACCGCGCTGAATCCGGCCACGCTGATCTTCATGGGCTTCGTGCTCGGCTGGCAGTGGATGGGCTTGCGGCTCGCACTCGCCATCGTGATGGTGTTCGGCCTCGGCTATCTGGTGAACCGCATGGTCACGCCGAAAGAAGCCGAAACGTCGCGCGAGGCGCTCTCGCAACTGATCACCACCGACAACCCCGGCACTGCCTTCACGCGCTGGCTGAAAATTCTCGCGAGCATGACGCTGCGCCTCGTGCCCGAATACATCGTGCTGGTGCTGATTCTCGGCGCGGCGCGCGCGTGGCTGTTCCCGCACATCGGACCGAACATCGACAACAGCCTGCTATGGATCGTCGCGTTGGCAATCGCGGGCACGTTGTTCGTGATTCCGACCGCGGGCGAAGTGCCGATCATCCAGGCGATGCTGTCGTTCGGCATGGGCGTCGGCCCGGCCGGTGCGTTGCTGATGACGCTGCCGCTGATCAGCGTGCCGTCGATGGCGATGCTCGGACGCTCGTTCCCGCGTCGCGTGCTGACCGTGGTTGCTGTGGCGGTGGTGGCGTGCGGGGTGGTGAGCGGCTTGTTAGCCGTTGCTTTGGGCTTCTGATTAACTGCTTTCCCGCGTATGAAACGAATCGCCGCATTCACTCTGACAAGCTGGTCGGCCGCCGGGCTGCTATATGTCGGACAGCATTCGGTGGCGCTGATCGTGATCAGCGGCGTCGTCGCGCTGGCCGGCTTCGATCTGCTGCGTCCCTGACAACCAAGCCCGCGTCGACAGCGACGCGGGCTTGCGCGCCTCGACGGCGCTATCTTTCCCCTTCGGCGCGAACCTTCAGTTCTGCGCCAGCATTGCTTCACGCGCCGCATCGCGTGCGCCTTCCTGATGCATCCGCGTGATCAGACCGAGCGCGCAGAACAACGTAATCAACACATGCAGCACGCCGAGCGCGACCACCGACAGAATCGACCCGGTCGCGCCGAGCAGGTATTGCCCGAGAATCGGCGTCGTGCCCGCGAACACCATCCCGCAGATTTGATAGGAAAGCGAAATACCCGTGTAGCGCACCTGCACCGGAAACGACTTCGCCAGTATGCCGGCCATCGCCGCGTAATACAGCGAGTGCGGAATCGACGCGAGCGCCATGCCGAGCATCGCGAGTTTCGTCGAGCCCGTTGCGATCAACGAAAACATCAGCGGCAGCGCGACGATTTCCGGCACCAGCATGTAAATCACCGCTTTTTTCAGGTCCATTTTCGTCGCCAGCAATGCGCCGAACGGTTGCACGATCAGCTGCACGACGATCGCTCCGGTGATCACCGTGAGAAATTGCGTACGGTCGAAGCCGATGCTCGTCACGGCCCACGACAGCGCGAACGTCGTCTTGAAGTAGGTCGCCGACAGGCCGATCACGCACGCCCCCACGCCCATCGCCACGAGCCCTTTGTGGTTGCGCAGCACTTCGCCGATCGGCAGCTTGGCGACCTTGTTGCGGTCCTTCAATTGCTGCATCGCCGGCGACTCGTCGACGCTCATCCGGATGAACATGCCGACCACCACGAGCAGCGCGGAGAACAGGAACGGCACCCGCCAGCCCCACGTCATGAACTGGTGATCGGGCAGCGTCGAGGTCAGCAAAAACGCCACCGTCGCGAGCAGGTTGCCGGCGGGCGAGCCTTGCTGCGCGAACGCCGAATAGAGAATCTCCTTGCCCTTCGGCGCGTGTTCGGATGACAGCACCACCGCGCCGCCCCACTCGCCGCCCATCGCGATGCCTTGCATGAGTCGCAGCACGATCAGTAGCGCGGGCGCGGCCAGGCCGATCTGGTTGTAGGTCGGCAGCAGCCCCATGCCAGTCGTGCAGCAACCCATCAGCATCAACGTGATGATCAGTGTTTTCTTGCGGCCTACCTTGTCGCCGAGGTGGCCGAAGATGATCCCGCCGATCGGCCGCGCGAGAAAGCCCACCCAGAAGGTCGCGAACGCGGCGAGCGTACCGGCCAGCGCCGACGTGTGCGGAAAGAAGATTTTGCCGAGCACGAGCGCCGCCGCCGTGCTGTACGCGTAGAAGTCATACCACTCGATCGTGGTCCCGACGAATGAGGCGATACCCGCTTTACGGGCGTTGCGGTGTTGCATTTCCAGCGTGAGCGCCATCGATCTACGTCTCCATGTTGTGTCGCGAATGCGGCGAACGAACTTCGCGCCCGCTCGCGGCGATGTTCGATTAACGAACTCCGTTTCCGGTAGCGAACAGGAAGCGGACTATAGGGATCGTCGGCGATCGGCGTCAATCAAGGGATTACCCTGTGACAACGGCGGGCAATGCTCCTGTCGGCTAGGTGTATACCCCGCCCCCTATTGCCAGCTGGCTGTCGATCTGTCGATAATGTTCTCATGGATGTGAAAACAGCAGTACGCGTCTTCGACGTGATAAACCTCTTTGCCGAAGTGCGGCAACCCATGATCTATAGCGAGATCGCGCGTCGAACCGAGATCCCGCTGTCGAGTTGCCACGCGCTTCTGCAAACGATGGTGGCCAAGGGCTACCTGTACGCACCGGGCGTGAAGGCCGGCTACTACCCGACCCAGCGGCTGCTGCACGTCGCCCGCGACATCTGCAGCGAAGACCCGCTCACGCTGCTGTTCCAGCCGCTGCTCAGTTCGCTGCGCGACGCGACCGGCGAGACCGCCGCGCTCGCCACGCTGGCCGGCAATCGCGTTGTCTATCTCGACGTGATGGAGTCGCGCCAGAAGATTCGCTACAGCGACGAGCCCGGCGGCTTCATGTACGTGCATGCGAGCGCTGCGGGCAAGGCGTTGCTCGGCGCGTTGTCGGTGGAGGCGCGCCGCAAGCTGCTCGACAGTTGCGAGCCGTGGACCGCGTCGACCGACGGTTCGGTGATCGATCGCAAGACGCTCGAAATCGAAGTCGAGCAAGGCGTGAAAAACGGCTGGCATCGCTCGACGGGCGAAAACGTCGAAGACGTCGCCGGTCTCGCGCGCGGCTTCCTGATTCACGGCGAGGCGTTCGCGCTGGTGATCGGCGGCCCGAAGGCACGGCTCCTCAAGAACGAGCAGCAGGCGATCGAAGCGCTGCTCGACATTTACGGCCAGATCCCGCCAGCTTTGCTCGCGTGACGGCGCGCCGCCACGGTTCGTTCGGTATCCGAACTGTGCAGCGCGCAGGCCAGATCAAAAGGATTTGCAATGCGCTGGAAGAACAGACCGGAAGGCTCGAACTGGGGTGAGTTCGGCGCCGACGACCAACTCGGCAGGCCGAATCTGATCGGCACGGAACAGGTGCTCAAGGGCGCGCGCGAAATCCGCGCGGGCCTGAGCTTCTGTTTGTCATTGCCGCTCGACTTTCCCGGCGACAACAAGCTGAACGTGCGCCGTCATCCGCCCGTGTTGCGGCCGACGTTCAGGGACGGCCTGCCCTACGTGAACTTCCCGTTCGCGCGCAACGAGCCGGGCGCCACGGATGTGGTCAGCGACGATCAGGTGCTGTTGAGCCTGCAATACTCGACGCAATGGGATTCGCTCGCGCATGTCGGCGCGCGCTTCGACGCGGACGGCGACGGCGTTCCCGAGAGCGTCTACTACAACGGGTATCGCGCGCACGCGGACGTCGTCGGGCCGATCGAGTATCGGGCGGACGATGGCTTCGCGCCGCACGCATGCGGCGGCGAACACAGTCACGCGGACGTGCTCGGCATCGAGAACCTCGCCGTCAAAGGCATGCAAGGTCGCGGCGTGCTGGTCGACCTGGTCGCGCACTACGCACGCGAGCATCGCACGGTCGGCTACGACGACCTGATGTTCGCGATCGACGCCGACCGCGTGCAGATCGAACGCGGCGACATGCTCGTGCTGCGCACCGGCTTCGCCGAGATGGTGCTGGAAATGAACCGTCATCCTGACGAAAGCGTGCTCGATCGTCAGTGCTGCGCGCTCGACGGCCGCGACGAACGCCTGCTGCAATGGCTCACCGATTCGGGCATCGCCGCGCTCGCCGCCGACAACTACGCGGTCGAACGCTATCCGGCACGCGCACCTGCCACGCCGGGCGAGCATCCGCTGATGCCGCTGCATCACCACTGCCTGTTCAAACTCGGTTTGCCCCTCGGCGAACTCTGGTACTTGCGCGATCTCGCCGCATGGCTGCGCGCGAACGGCCGCTCGCATTTCATGCTGACCGCGCCACCGTTGCGCTTACCGGGCGCGATGGGTTCGCCCGTCACGCCGATCGCGACCGTCTGAGCTTTTCCTCTTTCCTTTTGAATCTGAAACATGGCCAAAGAACGAGTGTTGATTACCGGCGGCGCCGCCGGCATCGGGGCGGCATGTGCCGCACGCTGCGAGGCGGATGGTTATGACGTGGTCGTGATCGACCGTGTGGGCGACGGATTGATCGCCGATCTGTCGGACCCGCAGGCGACGGCAAGCGCGCTCGAACGCGCGCTCGCGGACGGGCCGATCACCCGGCTCGTCAATAACGTCGGCATCGTGGTGCCGGCGAATGCCGAAGAGCAATCGCTCGAAGAACTCGAACGCGCGTGGGCGCTCAACGTGCGTTGCTCGCTGCAGTGTATGCAGGCGCTGTTGCCGGGGATGAAGGCGGCGGGCTTCGGGCGCATCGTCAACATGTCGTCGCGTGCGGCGCTCGGCAAGGAATTGCGCACCGCCTATTCGGCGACCAAGGCCGCGTTGCTCGGCATGACGCGCGTGTGGGCGCTCGAACTCGGCGCGTTCGGCGTGACCGCGAACGCGATCGGCCCGGGCCCGATTCGCACCGAACTGTTCGACCGCGCGAATCCGCCCGATGCGCCGCGCACGCGGGCGATCATCGACAGCGTGCCGGTCAAACGCGTCGGCACACCGGACGACGTCGCGCACGCCGCGTCGTATCTGCTCGATGCGCGCAGCGGCTTCGTCACCGGTCAGGTGCTGTACGTGTGCGGCGGGATGACCGTCGGCGTTGCGGGAGTCTGAGCATGCACGCCCAGACGACACGGCGTGCGGGCATTGTCGGCGGCGGCAGCATCGGCATTGCGTTCGCGGTGGTGTTCGCGCGTGCCGGCTGGCAAGTGCGTCTGTTCGATCCGGCGGCCGAGCGGCGTGAGTTGGCGCCGCTGGAAATCCGGCAACGGCTCGACGAACTGACACGCTTCGGTCTGCTCGATGAAACGGCTGACGCGATCGCCGCGCGCGTCGAAATCGTCGAGACGCTCGACGCTGCCGCAGCAGAAGCCGATCTCGTCGAGGAATGCGCGCCCGAGCGCGAGGACATCAAGCGCGATCTGTTCGCGCAACTCGATCGCGTCGCGCCCGCAAAAGCGATTCTCGCGAGCGCGTCGTCGTTTCTCGCGGCCTCGCGTTTTATCGACGCCTCGTTGCCGGGCCGCGGCCGCTGCCTGGTCGCGCATCCGGGCAATCCGCCCTATCTGATTCCGGTCGTCGAGATCGTGCCCGCGCCGTTCACCCACGACGACGCTGTCACGCGCGCCATCGACCTCTTCACCAACGCCGGTCTCAAACCCGTGCGCGTCGCGAAGGAAGTCGAGGGCTTCGTCTTCAACCGGCTGCAAGGCGCGTTGCTGCGCGAAGCGTATTGCCTCGTGCGCGACGGCGTCGCATCGGTGGACGACATCGACACCGTCGTGCGTGAAGCGCTCGGTTTGCGCTGGTCGGTGATCGGCCCATTCGAGACCGCCGATCTGAATACGCGCGGCGGCATCGCTTCGCACGCGCAGAAGATGGGTCCCTCGTATGCACGCATGGGAGCCGAGCGCGGTCAGCACGATCCGTGGACGCCGGAACTCGTCGAAGGTGTCGCCGCCGCGCGCCGCAGCGCGTTGCCGCTCGACCAATGGGAAGCGCGCGTCGCCTGGCGCGATCGCGCGTTGATGAAGCTGGCCCAATATCGCAAGGAATCCGTATCGAACGATTCATAGCCGCGTCCGTTATATCCGGCCGTATCCGCCGCATGACCCGATAACTACTATTCGACCAAAGCTAGAGACAGTCCCATGCAGAAAATCACCGCTTTCTTTACCGAGCTGATGCGCAAGTATCTGCCCGACCCGTTCGTGTTCGCCATCGGCCTCACGCTGCTCACGATGATTCTCGCCGTGCTCGTGCAGGGCCAGGCGGTCACCGCGCTCACGCTGAGCTGGGGCAAGGGCTTCTGGGCGCTGCTCGCGTTCACCACGCAGATGGCGGTGATTCTCGCGATGGGCTACGTGCTCGCCACCGCGCCGCTCACCGAACGGCTGCTCGACCGGCTGGTTGCGCGGGTGCACGACCCGCGCATGGCGGTGATCGTCGCGACGCTGGTCGGCGGCATCGGCAGCTATCTGAACTGGGGCTTCGGTCTAGTGATCGGCGGCATCGTCGCGCGCAAACTCGCGATGAGCATCAAGGGCGTGCACTATCCGCTGATCATCGCGTCCGCGTATAGCGGCTTCACGATGTACGGGCTGGGGTTGTCGGCGAGTATTCCGGTGCTGATCTCGACCAAAGGTCATCCGATGGAAGCGCAGATGGGCGTGATTCCGCTCGCGGAAACGATCTTCTCGCCGACCATGCTGATCACGAGCCTCGTCGTCATCATTACGTTGCCGCTGCTCAACGCGTGGCTGCATCCGAAGCCGGGCCAGCCGGTCACGGAAATCGACCCGGCGCTGTACGAAACGCCGAAAGCCGCGACGCCCGCGCTCGATATCGACGAAAGCAACACGATCGCCAACCGCCTGAACAACAGCCGCCTGCTGAGCTATCTGATCGGCGCGATCGGCGTAATCTACGTCGTGCTGTATTTCCACGGCGGCGGTTCGATGGACCTGAACCTGATCAACTTCATCATTCTGTTTCTCGGCATCATCCTGCTCGGCACGCCGATCCGCTACGTCGAGAAGCTGAACGAAGGCATTCGCACGATCAGCGGCATCATCCTGCAGTACCCGTTCTATGCGGGGATCATGGCGATCATGGCGTCGTCGGGTCTGGTCAATACGTTCTCGCATTTCTTCGTGAACATTGCGACGCCAGCAACGCTGCCGTTCTGGGGTTTGATCAGTTCGTTCTTCATCAACTTCTTCGCGCCGTCGGGCGGCGGGCACTGGGTGATTCAGGGGCCGTTCATGATCGAGGCGGCCAAGTCGATCGGCGCATCGGTGGGCCACACCGCGACCGCCGTGATGCTCGGCAACGCATGGAACGATCTGATCCAGCCGTTCTGGATTCTGCCGGCGCTCGCGTTGTCGAAACTGAAACTGAAGGACATCATGGGCTATACCGTCATCATGATGTTCTGGATCGGTATCGTGTACACGGTGGCGATTCTCGCCTGGGGTTGAGCAAAGATCCGGCCGCAACGTGGCGGCCTCATTGATGAAGAGGTTTCGAATGCTATATCTGGTTCATATGCAGGTGCAGATTCCCGCCGACGCCGACAAGGCGTTGACCGATCGTCTGAAGGCCGAAGAAAAAGCGTTCTCGCAGAAGCTGCAGCACGACGGTAAATGGCGCCATCTGTGGCGCGTGGCCGGACAGTACGCGAATTACAGCGTGTTCGACGTCGAGTCGAATGACGAGCTGCATACGCTGCTCAGTTCGTTGCCGCTCTTTCCGTACATGGTCGTGAACGTGACGCCGCTCGCGCAGCATCCGTCCGCAATCGCACCGAACTGAAGCGGAGAGCCCATGCCCTACATCATCGAAACATTCGACAAGCCCGGCCACGCCGATGTCCGCGCGCGCGAGCGCGATACGCATCTGGCGTTTCTGGAGAAGAACAAGGCGCTGCTGCTGGCATGCGGCGCGAAGCTGAACGACGACGGCAGCGGCGCGGGCGGCGGTTTGTATGTGGTCGATCTCGACACGCGCGAGGAAGCCGAACGATTCATCGCGGGCGATCCGTTTGCGTTGGTCGGCCTGTTCGAGCGCGTGACGATTACGCGTTGGCGCAAGGCTTATCTTGATGGCGAGTGTTATTTATAGCGAGGCCTGTCGACGTCAGCGCAGGCGAGTTAGTCTGCGTCGCACGGTTAACAGTGTTGCGGCTGTTAGCCGTTTTCTTTTGTGCGTAGGCGTCAATGCGTCCATGCGTGAGCGCGAAAGAACATGAGCGTGCGCGGCGTCGCAACCCCGCAAGCGAAAGCCCACCATCGCCTCACTCCGCCAACGCATCCCGAATCGCGGCAAGCCACAACGCCACCGCATGCGCGCCTGGATCCGCATGACCTAGCGCGCGATCGCCGACATAACTCGAACGTCCGCGCCGTGGATGCATCGACGCTGTTTTCGCGGTGCCTTCGGTGGCCGCGTCGACGGCGGCCTGCAACGCGGCATCGATTTGCGGCGAGCCCGCGAGCGCCAATTGCAACGCATCGGTGGCGGGCTTCAACGCATCGACCATCGTGCGATCGCCGGGCTTCGCCCCGCCCAACTCCATCAAGCCGTCGACACCCGCACTGAATGCCGCCGCCCATTGCTGCGCGGTAGCCTCACCCGACTGTTCCTCAAGCGCAGCGGCCGCACGCAACAGCATCACCGCGTATAGCGGACCCGAGGTGCCGCCGACCACTCGCCTCAGCGTCGCCGACACGCTGCGCAACACGGCGCCCGGCGTCGCTTCGGAAGGATAGCCGTCGATCTCATGCAGCACGGCGCGTGCGCCGCGCGACAGGCTGATGCCGAGATCGCCATCGCCGACGCGTTGATCCATGTCGGTCAGCGTCGGCTCGGCTTTCAGCAAACACGCGCACACCGCTTCGATCACACGACGCAACGTCGCGTCATGCGCGAGCGTCGCGCCGCTGGCACGCTCCGGCATCACCGGCGCGGCCCGCACCGACACCTGTGCGACGCGGCCGCTCAACGCGGGCCATGCGCTCGTGTGCGCGACGGCATCGAGCCAGCCAAGCCGCTCGTCGTCCACGCGCAGCAACGTCAACGAAACGCCCGCCATTTCCAGCGCGCTCAGGAACGTGCCGGCCCACGCGCGCTCCACCTTGATGCCGCGCTCCGCCAGATTGCGCAACGCGGACCCGGCCACCACGTTCAATTCGCTCGACGGCGTACCGCCGAGGTTGTTCACGAGCAGCGCGACACGCTCACCGCGCCGCAACCCAAGGTCGCCGGCGATCTTCGCCAGCAGCCTCTCGACGATCGCATCGGCCGGCTCCAGCGCGCCGCGTTCGACACCCGGTTCACCATGAATACCTAGACCCCATTCGATCTCGTCATCGGCCAGCTCGAACCCTGGCTTACCCGCTGCCGGCACCGTGCAAGGCGTAAGCGCAACGCCCATCGTGCCGAGCGACGCGGCGACCTCGCGTGCAATGCGCGCGACCTCGGTCAACGGCCGGCCCGTGGCCGCCGCCGCGCCCGCGATCTTATGGACCAGCACGGTGCCCGCGAGTCCGCGACGGCCGGCGTGATCGCCGCTCGCCGTGAGCGCGACGTCGTCGGCGACGATCACCATGTCGGTCGGAATGCCTTCGGCGCGCGCGATCTCCGCAGCCAGGCCAAAGTTGAAGCGGTCGCCCGTGTAGTTCTTCACGATCAGCAACGCGCCGGCCGGGCCGGCCACCGCGCGGATCGCATCGAGCACGGCATCCGTGGACGGCGATGTGAAGACCTCGCCCGCCACCGCCGCGCTCAGCATGCCGTGGCCCACGTACCCACCATGCGCGGGCTCGTGACCCGAGCCGCCGCCCGAGATCAGCGCGACTTCGCCGCGCGCGGCAACGGCCTCCGCATCGGCCCGCACGACGATCGTGCCGCCCTGCAGGAGCGAGAGATTGGGATTGAGCGCCGCGAGTCCGTCGAGCATGTCGGGGACCACGGCGGAGACGTCGTTGATGAGCTTCTTCATTGCGTCGGCTTCCTTTCAAGCTGCCCGTGCAGCAATGCGCGCTGACGGCAGTTTATTCAGTTGCGAAAACGGGAAGAACAGGGGAAGGCTCAACTGTACCGCGCATTCACGAAAGACGAGGCGATACGGCGGCCCTGCGCGCGCAAAAGCACTCGCGAAGCAATCGGATAGTAACGAACGGGAGCGATGCAGAATAGAGAAACTGACAGTGACGTAGACGAAAGCGGAACCGCTTTCGTCTACGTCACCGATGCGTTGGTAGGCTCGATTGGATTCGAACCAACGACCCCCACCATGTCAAGGTGGTGCTCTAACCAACTGAGCTACGAGCCTTTAGAGAGCGCGAATTATAGAGACTCCTCTCGCGTAGCACAAGCCCCAATCGCTATTTATGCCGACACGGATGAGCAGTTCAATTCGTCGCCACCCACTCGGTCTGCGTATCCAGCGGATAAACCGGCCGTTGTACATGCTCGAATGCGAACAGCCCGTAATCCGAACTCGTCACGCCGCGACTATCGCATTCGATCAACGCGGCGGCAATCGGCACGAAGACCGGCCGGCAGTACATGCGCGATTTGAGCAGCAGGAAACGCGCGCGGCGCGGATCGATGCCGACACTCTCGAACACGCCGAGGTCCCACGGTTCGTGCGTGCGCTCGGTCATCACGAGCTTCACGGTGCCCGTGTCGAGCACCGCCGCGCGTCCCATGAACGCTCGCTGGCCAGTGTAGGTCGGGCCGCTGATCACGTATTCGCCGTCGGTCAGCGCGCGCACTACACCGGTCATCGCAAGCGGCGGGCGCGGCGTCAATGCATCGCTCGCGACCTTGTTGCCGATCGTCACCGTCACCGTGCTGCCGACGCCCGCCGACATCAACGCCGCCACCGCTTGCGGATCGCACAACGGCCCACTGACGATGCCTTCGAGCTTCTGCTGCAACGCTTCTTCGAGCAGGTCCATCGTGTCGCAGGTGCCGCCCGACATGCAGTTGTCGCCGTGGTCGAGCAACAGCACGGGCTTGTCCGCGCCCTGCGCGAACGACGCCGCTTGCGCGACCGACTCCGCAAGCGGCGCGCTGCGATAGACGAAATTTTCGCGCTCGTCCCAGATCTGCCGCGCGATGCGTTCCGCCACCGCGTCGGCCTCGGCGCGTTCGCCATTGCCGACCACGATGACACTGATGCACGGCGCGGCGATATCCGCCAGCGAGAAGCCGGACAACACCGACACCGCGAGCATGCCGTCGGCCTCGGCGGCACGCGCGGCGTCCACCGCGCGCTTCATCGCACCCTCGGCGGTCGCGCTGCGCAACGTGTGCGTGAGCAGCGGCGGCTGACGCCATGCGATCACCGGCTTCGTTCTGCCATGCACGAGATCGAACAGCAGACGCGCCGCGTGGGCGCCCGTCTCGTACATGTCGACGTGCGGATAGGTCTTGAAGCTGACGATCACGTCGGCGTTGTCGATCATCTTCTGCGTGACGTTGCCGTGCAGATCGAGTGCAACCGCGATCGGCGCATTGGGTAGCAAGGCACGCACACGTTCGAGCAGATCGCCTTCGCCATCGTTCGAATTCTCGGCGACCATCGCGCCGTGCAGATCGAGCATCACCGCGTCGCAGCCGCCAGCAGCCGCCACGATCGCGTCGCAGATCGCATCGTACGCGGCGGCCTCGACCGGCCCGCTCGGATTCGCCGATGCGGACACCGGCGTGACGATCTCGGCCTGCTCGCGCTCGGCGGCGTCGATGAACGCGGCCATCGCCGTCTGCATGCCTTTGTTGTCGTTGAACGCGTCCTCGCCATAACTCGGACCGTTGCGGCCGAACGCGGCAAGCGGTGTCGCTACCGGCGAGAACGTGTTGGTCTCGTGATTCATTCGCGCGATGAGAATCTTCATGCGGGTGCGCTCCCGAGCTTCAGCGCGGCGTCCAGCATGGCCTGCAACAGCACGTTGCAACCGGCTTCGAGATGATCGGCGCGCGCGTCTTCGATTTCGTTGTGGCTGATGCCGTCCTTGCACGGCACGAAGATCATCGCAGCGGGCGCGACGCGCGCCAGATAAACGGCGTCGTGACCGGCGCCGCTGATCACGTCCATCGACGACAAGCCGAGCCTGTCCGCGCCCTGCTTTACCGCGCCGACCAGTTCCGCCGCGAACGGCTGCGGTGGGAAGTACACCACCTGTTCGACGTCGACGGCAATGCCGTTCTTCTCGCTCGCTGTGGAACACGTGGCGCGTAACGCGGCGTCCATCGCAGTGAGCGTCGTATCGTCGGCGGCGCGCAGATCGACCGTGAGCGTCACGCGGCCAGGAATCACGTTGCGCGAGTTCGGATGCACGTCGAGCCAGCCGACCGTGCCACGGCCGTGCGGCGCGTGATCGAGCGCGATACGGTTGACCGCGTGAATCAGATCGGCCGCGACGAGCAGCGCGTCACGACGCAACTCCATCGGAGTCGGCCCCGCGTGCGCTTCCATGCCGTGCACGGTCACGTCGTACCAGCGTTGTCCGAGCGCGCCCTGCACCACGCCGATGGTTTTATCGTGCGCCTCCAGCACTGGGCCCTGTTCGATATGCGCTTCGAAATACGCACCGACGGTGTGCGGCTTTCCGCTCTCACCGGCGTAACCGATCGCCGTCAACGCGTCGCGCACCGACACGCCCTCGCGATCGCGTTGCGCGAGCGCATGCTCCAGCGTGAACGCGCCGGCGAACACGCCCGAGCCCATCATCACCGGCACGAAGCGCGAGCCTTCCTCGTTGGTCCACACCGCGACTTCCAGCGGCGCGACGGTTTGCACGTTGGCATCGGCCAGCGTACGCAGCACTTCGAGCCCCGCGAGCACGCCGTAATTGCCGTCGAACTTGCCGCCGGTCGGTTGCGTGTCGATGTGGCTGCCGGTCATCACCGGCGGCAGGTCGTCGCGCAAACCGGCGCGACGCACAAAGATATTGCCGATCGCATCGACCCGCACGCTGCAGCCGATCTCTTTCGCCCACGCGATGAAAAGCTCGCGCGCCTGCCGGTCCAACTCCGTCAATGCGAGCCGGCACACGCCGCCTTTGTCGGTGGCGCCGATCTGCGCGAGTTGCATCAGACTGTCCCACAGCCGCGCGCCGTCGATTCGCAAATCGGCGGGTGTCGCCACGATCGTTGATTCATGAACTTGCATCGATGCTTCCTCGTATTGAAGACGGCGCTAGCGTCAAACGACGCCCACACCGAGATAACGGTCCTTGATCGACTCGTCCGCGGCGAACGACGCGTTGTCGCCCGAATAGACGATCACGCCCTGTTCGATGATGTAGTGACGGTCCGCGAGTTGCGTGCAGACTTCGAGGTTCTGCTCGACCAGCAGAATGGCCACGCCCGCTTCGCGAATCAGCTTGAGTTGCGCGACGATCTCTTCGACGATCACCGGTGCTAGTCCTTCGACCGGCTCGTCGAGCATCAGCAAACGCGGGTGGTTCATCAACGCACGGCCGATCGCGAGCATCTGCTGTTCGCCGCCGGACAGTTGCGCGCCACCATTCGTACGCCGTTCCTTCAGCCGCGGAAAAATACGGTAGATGTCGTCCAGTTGCCACGGCGAATCTTTGCGCGCGCCGAGCCGCAAGTTTTCTTCGACGGTCAGCAAACGGAAGATGCCGCGATGTTCGGGCACGAAGCACACGCCGCGCGCGGCGATCTTGTGCGGCGGCAAGCCGCCGATCTGCGTGCCGTTGAACGTCACCGACCCACGCTGTGGCGCGACGACGCCGGCGATCGCCTTGAGCGTAGTCGACTTGCCCGCGCCGTTGCGGCCGAGTAGCGTGACGGTTTCGCCGTCGCCGTCGCCGATCTGCAGGGACACGCCTTGCAGAATGTGGCTCTTGCCGTAGAAGCCGTGAATCTGCTGCACGTCGAGAATCATGCGCGGCCTCCGGTGATCATGTTGCCAAGATACGCGCTACGTACGCGCTCGTCGCCGCGGATATCGTCCGGCCGCCCTTCCACGAGCACGCGGCCCTGCTGCATCACGGTGATCGTGTCGGAGATATCCATCACGATGCCCATGTTGTGTTCGATCAGCACGACTGTGTACTCGTCGCGCAGGCCGCGAATCAGTTGCTTCATGTCGTCGAGATCGTCGATACCCATGCCCGACGTCGGCTCGTCGAGAAAGATCGCTTTGGGCCGCGCCGCGAGCGCCATGCCGACTTCGAGGCGGCGCTGCTGACCGTGTGAGAGTGCGCCTGCCAGGACATCGCTGAAGCGCTGCAACGCGAGCCGTTCGAGCACGCTGTCGACCGTGTCCGCATGCGTGAGCGCACCGTGCGGGGGCGTCCACGCATTCAACGCTCGCACTGCGTCGACACCCTGCGCCGCGAGCCGCAGATTCTCGCGCACGCTCAGATTGGCAAACAGGCTCGTGACCTGAAACGATCGCGCGACGCCGCGGCGCACGCGCTTATGGTCCGGTTCATGCGTGACGTCATGGCCGTCGAAGACGATCTTGCCTTCGGTAATCGGCAGCGTGCCGGTCAGGACATGAAAGAGCGTGGTCTTGCCCGCGCCGTTCGGGCCGATGACCGAATGCACGGTGCGCGGTTTGATGCTCAGATTCACGTCGGAGAGCGCGGTGAATTTGCCGTAGCGCTTCACTATGCCGCTCGCTTGCAGAATGGTTTCGTTCATGCGGTCTCCTGCTCGGTGCCGTTATCGGTGCCGTTACCCGCGCCCTTGTCGTGGTCAGACGATGGCTTGCGGCGCAGTGCTTGCCAGATGCGTTCGCCCAGCCCCCACAGTCCGCGCTGCATGAACAGGCTCACTGCGATCAATACGATGCCGAGCAGCAACAGCCAGCGCGGCCATAACGTCGAGAGCCAGTCGGCGAACAGCACGTAGAAAGCGGCACCCAATACGGACGCGAACAGATTGCCCGTGCCGCCGATCACCGTCATTACGAGGATCATCTCGCTCGTGTGATAGTCGATGTTGGAGAGCGGCGCGATGCCGGTCATCAACGCATGCAGCGCACCGGCGAGCCCGGTCACCGCGCCGGAGATCACGAAGGCCATCAGCTTGAAGCGCTTGACGTCGTAGCCGACCGCGGCCGCGCGCGCCTCGTTGTCGCGAATTGCGAGCAGGGTTCGGCCGAATACCGAATGCGACACGCGCATCAGCAACCAGAACACCACCAGAAACAGCACCGCGACGAAGCCGTAGTATTGCCAGGGTGAAGTCAGCGGAACGACGGCTTTGCCGAACACGCTCAGCGCGGGGCGCGGAATGTCGAGCAGGCCGTTGTCGCCGCCGGTCAGATCAGGCGTCGTGTATGCCAGAAAATAAAACAGTTGGCCGAATGCGAGCGTCAACATTACGAAGTACGTGCCGCGCTGGCGAATCGAAAACCAGCCGACGAGCGCGGCCGCCGCTGCGCCGATCACAACCGCCGCGAGCAACGCCACGGGCACCGGCAACGCGGTTCTAGTCAGCACCAGTCCCGCGCCATAGCTGCCGAGCCCGAAGAAAATGCCTTGTCCGAACGAGAGCAATCCCGTGTGGCCGAGCAGCAGATTGCAGCCAAGTGCGGCGAGCGCGAAAACCAGTACTTCTGTCGCGAGCGATCCGGAGCGCAGTGTCAGCGGCAAGATGCACACGACCAGCAACGCAAGCAGCAGAAAACGGTAGCGATGCAGCGAATGCTTCATGCCTTGCGGCGTCGATGAGGAGCGAATGCTTTGCACGGCAGGCTTCGAGGTATCGATCATGCCGCTCTCCCGAGCAAACCGTTCGGACGCAGTAGCAGAACCGCGGCCATCGCGACGTAGATCATCAGCCGCGCGCCTTCGGGCCACAAAGTGCTCATCACGCTTTGCACGATCCCCACCAGCAGACCGCCGACGAGCGCACCCAGAAAATTGCCCATCCCACCAACCACGACCACGACGAAGGCAACGCCGAGCGCTTCGATGCCCATGAACGGATCGACGCCGCGAATCGGTGCGGCCAGCACACCCGCGAGTGCAGCGGTCGCTGCGCCGAGCGCGAACACGAGACTGAAGACGCGCAGCACGTTGATGCCGAGCAGCGACACCATTTCGGTCGATTCGCTGCCGGCACGCACGGCGCTGCCGAGTCGCGTGCCTTCCAGCACCCACCACAACAGCGCGGCCAGCACGGCCGTAAAGCCAATCACGAACAGACGGTACTTCGGATAGACGAAGCTGCCCCAGATCACCACACCGTTCAGAACGTCGGGCACCGCGACGTTATCGCCGAGCGGCCCCCAGATCAGGATCGCGCATTCCTGCACGACGAGCGCGAGGCCGACGGTCACGAGAATATGAAACTCGTGTTGTTGTGCATAGACGTGCCGCAGAATCAGCTTCTCGACGACCCACGCCAATGCGCCGACCACGATCGGCACGACGATGAGCGCGGTCCAGAAACTCATCGACCATTGCATCGCCTGATAGCAGAAGTACGCGCCGAGCAGATAGAACGCACCGTGCGCGAAATTGACGAAACGCAGCAGGCCGAAGACGATCGACAAACCGACCGCGAGCAGGAAATACAGCATCCCCACTCCGATGCCGTTGACGATCTGCAGAAGATAAACGTTCATGGCGTCCGTCTGATGGGTGTGGCGAAGAGGTGTCGCGATTCCGGCTCGCGATAAACGTGCCGCGCTCGTGTGCGGCGGCACGCAGGCATCACGTCATCTTGCAGCCGGTCTTGTCGAGCGGCAGGAAGGATTGGCCGGAACTCACGATGTCCGCGTAGTCGTCGGCGTTCTTCATCTTGTTCTTCGCCTTGCCCTTCAACAGATAGTAGTTCTTCAGAACTTGATGGTCGCCTGCGCGGACTTCTTCCGGGCCGGTCAAACCGTCGTATTTCATGCCTTCGAGCGCGGCGACGACTTTCTTCGGATCGACCGTCCCCGCCTTGATGATGCCGTCGAGCAGAATCTTCGTGCAGATATAGGAGCCGGCGAGGCTGTAGTTGGGGTTCGCCTTGAACGCGGCATTGGCGCGTTTGACGAGATCGCGATTGAGCGGTGAATCGATGCCATGCCAATACTGTGCGCCGAAATAAACGCCTTCGCACAAGTCCGCGCCGAGCGATTCGAATTGCTCGAGGCCGGATGCCCACGCCATCAGGATCGTGCAATTGTTCTTCATGCCGAAGCTGACCGCCTGGCGCAACGTATCGGACGATTGCGAGCCGAAGTTCAGAATCAGCAGTACGTCGGGCTTCGCAGCGACTGCATTCGTCAGATAGCCGCTGAATTCCTTCTCATTGAGAGAGTGGTAGCTGTTGCCCACATGCTCGATGCCCTTCTCCTTGAAGATCGCCTTGGCCGCCGACAACAAACCGTCGCCGAATACGTATTGCGGCGTAATGGTGTACCAGCGTTTTGCTTTGGGTAACGTCTGGATCAGCGGACGCACAGTCTGTTCGATCGCGCCGTAGGTTGGCACCGACCAGCGGAACGTAGCGGCGTTGCAGTCCTTGCCGGTGATTTCGTCGGCGCCTGCGGTTGTGATAAAAATGCCGCCGGCCTTCTGCACTTCCTTGCCCATCGCCAATGCTTCGGATGACAAAATACCGCCCGCAAAGAAGCGCGCATTCTTTTGCTGCGCGATTTCCTGCACGCGACGCACGGCAGTCGCAGGCTTGCCTTCCGTGTCGAGCACCGTATATGCGAGCGGTTGACCGAGGACCTTGCCGTATTGCTCGATTGCGAGCTTCATGCCGAGATCGGCGTATTTGCCGTTCGCGGCGAACGGCCCCGACATCGGCACCGGACACGCGAATTGCACGGTGCCGGCCTGCGCAAACGCGCTGCGCGCGGCGAGCGAGCCCAACGTCCCCGGAACGGCCGACAGCGCGGCCAGCTTCAACATATTTCGGCGATTCAAAATGACGCTCCTTGATAGAGACACGCACTGACCGGCTACGAAACTGCATGCACGACGCGACGACGTGTCGAGCCTGCTGGCCGCCGTGAAGTTTTCCACCTCTTCGGCTTTGTTCTATTTATCATGATAAATAGGTTGGACTTGATCGTAGGTACAATAAATTCGGGTGTCAATAAGGCAATATTCCTGGGCGTATCCGGGCGTCGTTTGCGACCGCGAGTGGCCGGCGAATCGATCGAGGATCGTGCGGGACAACAGGGAGAATCGAATATGGCCATGGACCGAGCCAAGGCTGGCGCCGCGATAGAGATCAAACAGCAGAAGCGCGGCGATCTGGTCGCGGAGGAAATCAAGCGGCTCATCACGGAGAAGGACCTCAAGCCAGGCGATCGCCTGCCGCGCGAGGGGGAGTTGCAGCAACTCTTCTCGGTGAGCAAGAGCACGATCCGCGAGGCGTTGAAGTCGCTCGAAGTACAAGGGCTGATCAAGGTGACGACCGGACCGAGTGGCGGCGGCATGGTCGTGGAAGTGCCGCTGGATCGCACGCTACAACTTCTGCAGAACTATCTATTCTTCAAGGACGTATCGATCGACGATATCTACACCGTGCGCAAATTGCTGGAGCCGGAGCTCGCGGCGGGAGCCGTGCCGCATCTGACGGAACAGGACTTCGACGCGCTCGAAGCGAGCATTGCGTGTTGCGATCGACCCGCGTCTTCGCATGGCGGTCAGGACATCGTGCGGCAACGTCAGGAAGACGTGAACTTTCATGACATTCTGGCAGCGGCGAATCCCAATCCGTTTCTGCGCTTCAGCTGCGAACTGATCAATGAAATGATCCGGCAGCTCATCGAATTTCGTAACGACACGCCCCCAGCGGAGCATGAACGGTTCGGTCAGGCGAACGTCAAGATTCACAAGGCGATTACGAAAGCGGCACGTGAGCGTGACGTGGAGAAGGTGCGGGAGTTGATGGTGATCCACATGACCGAAGCGCCACGTTACGTGAAGCGGATGAAAGGAAAACTGCGAGGGCGTCTGATTCTGGATTCGGAGATTCGGCGACGGATTCGGGCGCGGAGTGTGGCGTCGTCGGAGGAGAGTGGCGAGGAGTGATGTGGTTGGGGTGACGGTAGGTTGGGGTGGCCGATGGGTGCGGGGTTTCGGGAACGGTTCGAATACCCCCGGCATCTCGCGTTCGCAGACGCGGGCACGGTCACCGTAGCGACCTTTGCTGCAATTTTATTGGCGGAGGATGGCGGAAGGTCTCTTGATGAACCGGCCCGCTCCATGAAGGAGGCCGAATGCGTTGCCCGATTGAATTGACAAGATGACGTCGAGCAAAGGCGATTGATGCGAAAACAGCCGCCAGCAAACGTTTTCGTCGGTCGATCTGCAGTTTGCACAAGAAAGGCTCAACCTTTTCCAGGGCGAGCCGTTATTGCATCTGCACAGGCATAACTTTGGACCTTCATGGCACAACCTATCCCCTTTTCGCGCAACGCTGGCGCGGCGCGCGCACGGCATGCCAAGACTATGCTGTTGCCGATCGCCCGGCAAATCGCCGACGACCTCGCGTTGCGAGTGCACCTGGCACTCGACGCGTTGCGCCGCGGCGTCGGTA
Organism: Paraburkholderia ginsengisoli NBRC 100965; assembly: GCF_000739735.1. Lineage (GTDB taxonomy): Bacteria > Pseudomonadota > Gammaproteobacteria > Burkholderiales > Burkholderiaceae > Paraburkholderia > Paraburkholderia ginsengisoli. Next base: position 167,654 of record NZ_BBJF01000019.1, read on the forward strand.
CGAAAACCGACGCACAGACGCTCACGCAGACCATGCTGCTGACCGGCTTTCTGGTGGAAGCGGGCTTCGGCTCGCTGAGCAGCGAGGAACTCGGCGCGGCGGATCGTGCTGTGTCGGCGGTGTTCGATATTGGCCGACAGACCGGCGAGTGGCAATTGGACGGCGAGGGGTTTGAGCTTTTTGCGTTAATCGCGAGGAGTTATGACCGGCAACTGCGCAGCGTGCCTCTTTGGGCCGTCACGGAGGCGAGCGAACGGCTCGATCGCTTTATCGCTGGTGTGCCTGATCAGACGCCCGCGCGTAAGCGGGCTTAGCTGGATTTGAAAGCGTTGAGCGGGGAGATGCGTTGCATATCCGTCGGCACTACGAGCCAAGCCGCGCTGGCTGTTGCCTGGCTGCGTGGCACTGTGTGAGCGAATCGCGGCGGCGCTCGCAACACGGGCTCTCAGAACTGACGGGTTACGCGGACGCGTTGCGGACGGGCGGGCACTGAAA
>NZ_BBJF01000018.1 GCF_000739735.1 Paraburkholderia ginsengisoli NBRC 100965
CGGCACGGCGATGGCCGCCAGGCACGACGTGCTCACCTATCACAACGACATCGGCCGCACCGGCCAGACTCTCAACGAGACGATTCTGACGCCCGCCAACGTCAACGCGACGTCGTTCGGCAAGGTCGGCTTTTTCACCGTCGACGGCAAGGTCGATGCGCAGCCGCTCTTCGTCGAAGCGCTCGCGATCGCGGGCGGCACGCACAACGTGCTGGTCGTCGTGACCGAACACGACAGCGTGTACGCGCTCGACGCCGACAGCGGCGCGCAGCTCTGGCAGGTCAGCACGCTCGGCAGCGGCGAAACGCCGAGCGACGACCGCGGCTGCGGCCAGATCACGAAGGAGATCGGCATCACGTCGACGCCGGTCATCGACCGCTCACGCGGCGCGCACGGCACGATCTACCTGGTCGCGATGTCGAAGGACACGAACGGCGGCTACCATCAGCGCGTGCACGCGCTCGATCTCGCGAGCGGTGCGGAACTGCTGAACGGCCCGACCGAAGTCAGCGCCACCTACCCCGGCAGCGGCTCTAACAGCTTCAACGGCAGCGTGCTGTTCGCGCCGTCGTTGTATGCGGAGCGCGCGGCCCTGCTGCAGATAGGCGGCGTGATCTATACGACATGGACCTCGCATTGCGATGCCGGCGCTTACACCGGCTGGATCATGGCCTATAGCGCCGACACCTTGCAGCAGACCTCCGTGCTCAACGTCACGCCGAACGGTGCGGGCGGCGCGATCTGGATGAGCGGCGCCGGGCCGGCGTCGGATGGCTCGTCGATCTATCTGCTCGGCGGCAATGGCACGTTCGACACCTCGTTGACCGCGAGCGGCTTTCCCGCGCAAGGCAACTTCGGCAATTCGTATCTGAAACTGCGCGCGGCAGGCGGTCTTGCCGTCGCGGATTATTTCGCGATGTCGAACACCGTTGCCGAGTCCAACGCCGACGAAGACCTCGGCTCTGGCGGCGCGATCGTGCTGCCCGATGTCACCGATGCGAACGGCGCCGTCCAGCACCTCACGCTCGGCACCGGCAAGGACGACATCATCTACGTGCTGAATCGCGACTCGATGGGCAAATTCAATGCCGCGAGCAACAACATCTATCAGGAGATTCAGGGGACGCTGCGCGGCGGAGAGTTCGGTATGCCCGCGTACTTCAACGGCCGCATTTATTTCGGCTCGGTCGGCGACAATCTCAAGGCGTTCACGGTGACCAATGCGCGGCTGTCGACCGCGCCGACCACGCAAACCACAATGACGTTCGCTTATCCCGGCACGACGCCGAGCATCTCCGCCAACGGTTCGGCGAACGGCATCGTGTGGGCGGCGGAAAACGGCACCATTGCGGCGCTGCATGCGTTCGACCCGGCCAATCTCGCCGTCGAGCTGTACAACAGCAACCGGAAGGGAACGCGCGATCAGTTCGGCGCGGGCAACAAGTTCATCACGCCGATGATCGCCAACGGCAAGGTGTATGTCGGGACGACGAACGGCGTCGCGGTGTTCGGGTTGTTGAAGGGGTGAGCGGACGGCGCACTCATCGCCCACGCTCCCGCCACGTCGAACGGTTAAGCCGGCACTCGTGCCGGCTTAACCGCTCAATTCGCCGCCAGGGCCAACTTTAGCCCTCACGCCGCGCCGGCAGAATTTGACCGGCGCACGCGCCGAAGCCCACGCGGTACCCGTCACCCTGGCACCAGCCCGCAAGCGTCAGTTCGTCGCCGTCCTCGATAAACGTGCGCGTGCCGCCTTCGCGCAACTCAAGCGGCTTCTTGCCGTTCCACGTCAATTCGAGCAGGCTGCCGTACGAATCCTCGGTCGGGCCGCTGATCGTGCCCGAACCCATCAGGTCGCCCACTCGCGTATTGCAGCCCGACACCGTGTGATGCGCGAGTTGCTGCGCCATCGTCCAGTACATGTGCCGGAAGTTGGTCCGCGCGATCGTGCTCGCCTGCTTCGCCTGTTGTGGACGAAGCGTCACTTCGAGATGAATGTCGAACGCATGCTCGCCGTCGTGACGCAGATACGCGAGCGGCTGCGGCTCCTGCACCGGCTGCGCGACGCGAAACCGTTCGAGCGCGTCGAGCGTGACGATCCACGGGGAGATCGTGGTCGCGAAGGTCTTCGCATTGAACGGACCGAGCGGCACGTATTCCCATTGCTGGATGTCGCGTGCGCTCCAGTCGTTCAGCAGCACCATGCCGAAGATATGCGCTTCGGCATCCGCACACGCGACCGGCTCGCCCAACGCATTGCCCGCGCCGATCACGAAGCCCATTTCCAGTTCGATATCCAGCTTGCGGCACGCGCCGAACACCGGACGCTCCTGATCCGGCAGCTTCAGTTGACCGTTGGGACGGCTCACCGGCGTGCCGCTCACCACCACCGACGACGCGCGTCCGTTATAGCCGATCGGCATCTCCGACCAGTTCGGCAGCAGCGCATTCTTCGGATCCCGAAACATCGAGCCGACATTCGTCGCGTGCTCTTTCGACGAATAGAAGTCGGTGTAGCCCGGAATCTGCACCGGCAGATGCAGTTGCGCATCGGCCTGGCGCACCAGCGCCTTTGCGCGCAACGCGGCGTCGTCGCGCAAGGTCGCGGTGTCGCGTGCGAGCAGCGTGCTCAACTGGATGCGCACGCTACGCCATGCATCGCGGCCGAGCGCGATGAAATCGTTCAACGTGTCGCGGGCAAGCGCGCTGGCAAAAACGTCCGCACGTGACGGCACGTTCAGCAAGCCCGCCGCCTGCAACGCGGCCAGATCGACGATCTGATCGCCGATCGCTACGCCCACACGGCGCGCGTCGTCTTGCTGACCATGGCGCCGGTCGCTGAAAATGCCGAACGGCAGGTTCTGAATCGAGAAGTCGCTGGCCGAATCGTTGGCCGACTCGACCCAGCTTTTGCGCGACGGATCGAGCGTCGCGTGAAGATCGCTCAATGCATTCATCGTTGCTCCGGGTTGAAGTGTTTCTTGAGACCTTGCCAGCACTCGTAGTAATGCGCCTGCAATTGCGCGGTTTCGAGCGCGAAGCGGGTCGGCTTGATCAGCGTGCGCGTCTCGAACATGAAGGCCATCGTGTCGCCGACTTTCTTCGGCGTCGACGTATCGCTATGCGACGCTTTCTCGAACGTGTCCGCGTCCGGGCCGTGACCCGACATGCAGTTGTGCAGACTCGCGCCGCCCGGCACGAAGCCCTCGGCCTTCGCGTCGTACACACCGTGCACGAGGCCCATGAACTCGCTCGCGACGTTGCGATGGAACCACGGCGGGCGGAACGTATCTTCGGCGGCGAGCCAGCGCGGCGGGAAGATCACGAAGTCGATCGAATCGACGCCCGGCGTGTCGCTTTGCGATTGCAGCACCAGAAAAATCGACGGGTCCGGATGATCGAAGCTGATCGAGCCGATGGTGTTGAAGCGCCGCAAGTCGTATTTGTACGGCGCATAGTTGCCATGCCACGCGACCACGTCGAGCGGCGAATGACCGATGTCCGCGCGCCACAGATTGCCATTGAGCTTCGCGACGAGTTCGAAGTCGCCTTCGCGGTCTTCGTAAGCGGCATGCGGCGTGAGGAAATCGCGCGGATTGGCGAGGCCGTTCGAGCCGATCGGGCCGAGATCCGGCAAGCGCAGCAACGCGCCGAAGTTCTCGCAGATGTAGCCGCGCGCCGCACCGTCCGGCAGGCTCACCGCGAAGCGCACGCCGCGCGGGATCACTGCGATCTCGAACGGCGCGAGTTCGATGCGGCCCATTTCGGTCGCGATGTCGAGGCGCCCTGCCTGCGGCACGATCAGCAATTCGCCGTCGGCGGTATAGAAGAAGCGGTCCTGCATCGAGCGGTTCGCCGCGTACAGATGAATCGCGCAGCCGTTCATCGCTTCGGCCGCGCCGTTGCCGGCCATCGTGACCCAGCCGTCGATGAAATCGGTCGGCTCGGTGGGCATCGGCAACGGGTCCCAGCGCAACTGGTTCGGCGGCGTCGGCGGTACGTCGGCGAAATTGGCGACGAGCCGCTCCGACGGCAGCGGGGTGAACGGCTTATGCACGGCCGCCGGACGAATCCGGTAGAGCCACGAGCGGCGGTTATGACCGCGCGGCGCGGTGAACGCGGTGCCCGACACCTGTTCGGCATACAGACCATACGCCGCGCGCTGCGGCGAATTGCGGCCTTCCGGCAACGCGCCGGGCAAAGCTTCCGTCGCGAATTCGTTCGCGAAGCCCGATTGATAGCCGGGTTCGATTTCAAGCCGCGAGCTGGCCGCGGGCGGGGTACGAAGCGGCGTACGTGTTGGGGTGTCCATGCAAGATTCTCCGTTGATACTCGAGTCTGTCCGTCTCACGTCGACTGCGGCGCGGACCAGCCGGCGCGTTGCCGTGTCACGCCCGCCAGCACGATCACCAGCAGCGCGGAGCACAGCACCGGCACCGCGGCCGCCTGGAACAGCGCGGCGTTCGACCAGTTCAGCGCAATCAGCTGGCCGCCGACCAACGGCCCGATCACCGAGCCGATCCGCCCGATGCCGAGGCTCCAGCCGATGCCGGTCGAGCGCAGCGTGGTCGGATAGAAATGGCCGGCCAGCGCGTTGACCGCGGGCTGTCCACCCACCACGCAGAAGCCGCCGGCGAATACCACGATCAGCAGCCACGGCAGCGCATGCGCGACCGCGCCGATCACGCCGACCGCCAGCGCCGCGCCGAAGAAACACGGAATCAGCACGCGCACGAATCCGAAGCGCTCGATGAACCAGCCGAGCAACAACGTGCCGACCACGCCGCCGGTCTGCAACACGGTGCCGACGATCACCGCCGTGCCCGCCGAATAGCCGGCGTCGCGCATGACGGTCGGCAGCCAGTTCGACAGGAAGTACAGGTCGATCAGGTTCATGAAGCTGATCGCCCACAGAATCAGCGTCACCGGCCGACGGCCCGCGCGGAACAACTCGGCGACCGGCGCTCCGCCGTTGCCCTTTTCACGCACGACCAGACGCGTGTTGGCGTCGATCGGCAAGACCGGATTGAATTTCGCGAGCCAGCGCAAAGCTTGCGCGCCGCGGCCCTTGAGCACAAGAAATTGCAGCGACTCCGGCAACGCGGCGAGCATCGCGAACGCAAGCAGCAACGGCACCGTGCCGCCAACCCAGAACACCGCGCGCCAGCCGTACGCCGGAATCAGCGCGGCGCTGACGAAGCCGCCGAGCGCCGCCCCCAGCGTGAAGCCGCACGACACCAGCATCATGCGCTTGACGCGATGCGCCGGCGTCGAGAATTCGCCGACCAGCGCCATCGCGTTGGGCATGATGCAGCCGAGTCCGAGACCGGTGATGAAACGCAGCGCGATCAACGCGGGAATCGTCGAGACGAACGGCGTGGCCAGCATCGACAGCGCAAAGAAAAAGGTCGCGCCGATCAGCACCGGGCGGCGGCCGATGCGGTCGGCCAGCACCGACAGCCCAAGCGCGCCCAGCAACATGCCGAACAGGCTGGCGCTGAACACCGGCCCGAGCGCCGCTTTCGACACATGCCATTCGCCGATCACGCTGGGCGCGACGTAGCCCATCGCCTGCGCGTCGAACCCGTCGATCAGCAGGCAAAGTCCGCACAGTGCAAACAGCATCGTCTGAAAGCCCGGCTGATGCGTTTCGCGCAGCACCTGCTCGACGTCGAGCACGTTAGGGGCGTTGGCGCCCGCGGCGGGGATCGCGTTCATGGAAAGTCTCCTCATCCTCACTGCATTGGTCTGTAGCGCCGGGGCCGACTCGCTGCTCGTCAGCCGCGAGGACAGGTTGTCGCACGCCCGCGCCGAGAGTTACGAATAGTAAAACGAATTATGAATAGTGAAATTAACGTATACCCTGAAATTCGACGGCTGCCACGGGCCCAGCGAATGCACACGGATGATCGGCCGATAACGTTATGAGCATTTTGTTCATGTGCGCGGATTGCGGACTGCTACCATCAACGGATGCGGCAATCGCGTCGCGTTGCCGAGCGCCCAGTGCGCGTCCCCCGTCGCCATCCATCCGCCTCCATGATTCCGCCGACCATCTCCGATCTCGTTACCCGCGCCGCCGCTCACCCATTTCTCGGCGAACATCTGGTGATGGGACGAGGCGCGCACAGCGACGTCGCGCTGGCGAACTTCGACGACACGCAGCTCGCGAGCGCGTATGAACCGATCTTCGATATCAGCGTGCATGCGCTGGCGCAGTCGTTGTCGTCGGGTGCCGAGGGGGTGGACCGTTTCGGCGACGAACTCGGCTTCCAGGCCGTCACCTGTCCGCTCGGCGCGGCGCCGTTCGACGTGTTCGATCCGTTCGACCGCATCGGCGACGACCAGCAACTGGTCGCGCTCGACCGCATGTCACGCGCGTTGCATGCGATCAATTTCTTCGGCGCGCAGCGGCATGGGCTGCTCTTTCTGCGCGTGCACGAGCGGCTGCTCAAGAGCGTGAAGTACGACCATGGACGGCATTTTTCGACCGTGCTGATCTCGTTCGGGCTGAACCCGTCGCGGGTGGTAATCGAGTTGCCGGCGGCGGCGGTCGCGCACAAAACCTTTCTCGGCTATCTGACGCGCAGCTATCAGCACTACGGCTTCAAGGTGGCGGGCAATCTGTCGAACGCGGGGCAGATTCTGTCGGTGTCGGAGACGGCGCGGCTCGACTTCATCAAGATGGATGCCGCGATCGCGTTGCGCGATGCGACGGTGAAGCCGCTCGTCGGCTATGCGGGGCGGCTGCGGATTCCGTTGATTTTCAATCGCGTGATAGATGAAGCGCAGTTTCTCGCTTTGCAGCAGTACGACGTGCGCTTCGTGCAGGGGCCGTTATTCACTGCGCATTATCACGACCGGGCGGAGTGATTGCGCGGGAGCGCTGGCGTGCGGTGTAGTACGGTGCAACGCGATCTGGTGCGGTGGTGGGTGGGGAACCGCTCGTGTGCGTCTGCCGCTTAACCCGTATCGCCAAGGCGCCGCTACTGCCAGCCCCTTCACCCGGTGGCCTGAAAGCGCGAGGACGTCGCGTGCGCAAGACGCTCCAAATGCGGCCCCGCTTCAGCCCGGTTCGCCCAGCCGCCGCGCGAGCGCCTTCAAACGCGGCGCGACCTTGTCGCGAAACACCTCCTCTCCCATGGACGACGCCGGTCCGCTGCAACTGAGCACCAGCCAACGCCCTTCGCGCGGCTCGCGAAACGGCACAGCGACCGCGTTCACATCGTCGTGCCACGCGCGAAACGAATAGCAGCAACGCTCTTTGGCGAACGCGGCGATTTCCGCTTCGGCGTCGGCGACCAGCGTCGCGCCGACTTTGCCGGCGGCTTTTTTCAGTTCGGCCAGTAGCGCGGCGCGCGTGTCGAGCGGCTGCACGGCCAGGTACGCGCGGCCCATCGAACTCGTCAGCATCGACAGTTTCGAGCCGGACGCGAGCCCGAGCGTCAGCGCGGTTTCGCTGCGGATCGTGTCGAGATAAATCATATCGAGTCCATCGCGGCAACCGAGCGACACCGCCGCGCCCACTTCGCGCGCAAACGTCCGCATGTGCGCACGCGCCAGTTCGAGCGTGTCGGTGCCCGAGAGCAGCGCGAAACCGAGCGACAAGACACCGGCGTCGAGCGCATATTTACCGAGGGCTTCGTCGAGCCGCAAATAGCCGAGCACCGTCAGCGTGTACGCGAGACGGTTGACGGTCGCCTTCGGCAAACCCGTGCGTTCGACGAAATCGCGGTTGCCGAGCATCGTTTCGCCGGGCTTGAACGCGCGCAGCAGATCCAGCCCGCGTGCAAGGGCGACGACAAATTTGCGCTCGTCGACGGGTTCGGAGAGAGTGGATGTGTGCGTCATCGGGTGGTACACTCGGGCGTTGTTTGCAAAACATTGTTTCGCATAGCGGAACACAAGTCAAGCTTGGATCGAGCAAGAAATCAGGAGATACGTCATGGCCGAAGCCGCGCAGTTTCACTGGGAAGACCCGCTGCTGCTGGATCAGCAGCTCACCGAAGACGAACGCATGGTGCGCGACGCCGCCGCTGCCTACTCGCAGGACAAGCTGCAGCCGCGCGTGCTCGAAGCGTTCCGTCACGAGAAAACCGACATCGAGATTTTTCGCGAGATGGGCGAACTCGGCCTGCTCGGCCCGACGATTCCCGAGCAATACGGCGGCCCCGGCCTGAACTATGTCGCGTACGGTCTGATCGCGCGTGAGGTGGAGCGTGTTGATTCCGGCTATCGCTCGATGATGTCGGTGCAGTCGTCGCTGGTGATGGTGCCGATCAACGAATTTGGCTCCGACGCGCAGAAGCAGAAGTACCTGCCGAAGCTCGCCACCGGCGAATGGATCGGCTGCTTCGGCCTGACCGAGCCGAACCACGGCTCCGATCCGGGCAGCATGGTCACGCGGGCAAAGAAAGTCGACGGCGGCTATTCGCTGTCGGGCTCGAAGATGTGGATCACCAATTCGCCGATCGCCGACGTGTTCGTCGTGTGGGCGAAGCTCGAGGAAGACGGCAAGGACACGATCCGCGGCTTCATCCTGGAGAAAGGCTGGAAGGGGCTGTCGGCGCCGACCATCCACAGCAAGGTGGGCCTGCGCGCGTCGATCACCGGCGAGATCGTGATGGACGAAGTGTTCGTGCCGGAAGAGAACCGCTTGCCGAACGTCGGCGGGCTGCGCGGCCCGTTCACGTGTCTGAATTCGGCGCGCTACGGCATCGCGTGGGGTGCGCTCGGCGCCGCCGAGGCCTGCTGGCACACCGCGCGTCAATACGTGCTGGACCGCAAACAGTTCGGCCGGCCGCTCGCCGCGAACCAGTTAATCCAGAAGAAGCTCGCCGACATGCAGACCGAAATCACGCTCGGCCTGCAGGGTGTGCTGCGCCTCGGCCGCATGAAGGACGAAGGCACGGCCGCCGTCGAGATCACGTCGATCATGAAGCGTAATTCATGCGGCAAGGCGCTGGACATTGCGCGGCTCGCGCGTGACATGCTCGGCGGCAACGGTATCTCGGATGAATTCGGCATCGCGCGTCATCTGGTGAACCTCGAGGTGGTGAACACCTACGAAGGCACGCACGACATTCATGCGCTGATTCTCGGCCGGGCGCAAACGGGTATTCAGGCGTTTTTCTGACGGTTGGCTGCGGGCTGGCTGAAGCGGCGATTGCATTGCCTGCGACATAATCTCGCCGCCCATTGAAAAAAGGCCGGTTCTGTCGAACCGGCCTTTTTCTATGCAGCGCCATGTGATTACCACAGCGCCACGGTGCGACGCGTCAGCCGCTTATTTGTTCGGCTGCGGCGTCATGCGCAGGTACGGACGCAGCGCCTTGTAGCCCTTCGGGAATTTCTGCTTGATGACTTCCTCGTCCTTCAGCGACGGGACGATCACCACGTCATCGCCCTGCTTCCAGTTGCCCGGCGTCGCGACCGAGTGGTTGTCGGTCAATTGCAGCGAGTCGATCACGCGCAGCACTTCGTCGAAGTTGCGGCCAGTGCTGGCCGGATACGTGATGATCAGACGCACCTTCTTCTTTGGATCGATCACGAACAGCGAACGCACCGTCAGGGTTTCGTTTGCGTTCGGGTGAATCATGTCGTACAGCTCGGCAACCTTGCGATCGCCGTCGGCGAGAATCGGGAAGCCGACATTGGCGGCTTGAGTCTCGTTGATGTCCTTGATCCACTCCTTGTGCGATTCGGCGCTGTCCACCGACAACGCAATCGTCTTCACACCGCGCTTCTCGAATTCGTCGGCGAGCTTGGCGGTCAGGCCGAGTTCGGTTGTGCAGACCGGCGTGAAGTCAGCAGGATGCGAGAACAGCACGCCCCAGCTATCGCCCAGCCACTCATGAAACTTGATGCGGCCAACGCTCGATTCCTGTTCGAAATCCGGTGCAATATCGCCCAGCCGTAGACTCATGGTGCATCTCCTTAAAGTATTGGAAGTTCGGCACGGACCTTCGCCCGCGGCGCCCCGCAAACATAAAGCATAAGGCAGCGACCGTACATGACGAAGGAACATTGCGTCACTACTTTATGCGTTTTTGTAATTTTCGCCGATTTGTTTGAAACTTTGCGGGACAGATCAACTCCATCCTAGGCAAACTTTGGCTGGGCTATCCTACAAAGCGTGTTTTTCATACTTTGCGTAACCAGGAACGGTTTGTGCGTTAGCTGGGAGCGATCGGGCACTGCGCTCGCCAGCGGCCGTTTCTTTGGTTACGATTCACGCGTGGCGTGAGACAAAGGGGAGCTGTCAATGTCGGAAATCAACAAGGAGAGATTGATGTCGGATATCAAAACCGTCCTCGCGGACGCAGAAGATTTGCTGAAACAGGCCGCGAGCGCGACCGGCGAGCGCGCTTCGGAATTGCGTGAAACGGCGCTGACGCGCCTGAAACAGGCTAAGGAAAAGGCGGCTGACGTGCAGGTCGTGGTGGTCGAGAAAGGCAAAAAAGCTGCCCGTGCTACCGACGACTACGTGCATGAGCATCCGTGGGCGTCCATCGGTATTGCCGCGGGCGCCGGCGTGCTGCTGGGGCTGCTGATCAACCGCAAGTAACAGCACTGGTGCGGCCGTCGGACGGTACAGGTCCGGCGCATCAGTGAACCGAATTGACCGGCGCATGCCTGGCCGGTCCGCTTCTCTTGGCGCGTACGTCTCGCACGTGCCTTCACGCGCAACGCCCACAGCCATGACGATCGAAACACAATCGCGCGGAGAACATAGTCCGTTGCGCCGTATTATCGGTTCCGTGTTTGCCATTCTGCAGACACGGCTTGAACTGGTCGGCATCGAACTCGCCGAAGAGAAAGATCGCCTGCTCGCCGTGCTGTTCCTCGGCCTCGCCGCGATGATGCTTGCCACGATGGCGCTGATCGCGTTGACCGCGCTGATCGCCATTGCGTTCTGGGATACCTACCGATGGCAGGCGCTCGCCGGCATCACCGCGGTCTATGCGATCGCAGGCCTCGCGTGCGCGCTGAAAGCACGCAGCGGCTTGCGCAATGCGCCGCTGGTATTCGAAGCGACCATCGCCGAGTTCGAAAAAGACCGCGACGTGTTCCGCAAGCCGTGACATCGAAGACGCACCGGGCGCGGCTTCAGGCGCCCTACGCCTTCGCCGAGAATCTCGAGCAACTTGCAGCGCCGTTTTGCAGCGTCGTTGACTGTCCCACCTCCACTGCCGCCGACACGCCATGAACCAGAGCCATTCCGATACCGCCTTCCGTAACAAGCGCCACCAGGCCAAAGAGCTGAGCGCTCCGCACTTGCGAGCGCTGCGCAAGGAATTGCTGCTGGTGCGAGCGGACGTCGAGCGCATGGAACTCGCCCAGGCGACCATCGAATTGCGGCAGGCGGTCACGCACTTCAGCTGGCTCAAGTTCATCGTGCCGGGCTTTGGCGGCATGCGGACCGGCAGCGGGCCGAAGGCCAGCTTCATCAATGCGGGGACCATCGGCGCCTTGCTCAAGCAGTATCCGTTCGTCAGCTCGATCGTTTCGATGCTGCTCGCCAAACCGCTTCGCGCGACCGTCGTCGCCGGTGCAAAACCCGCCCTCAAATGGGGCAGCCTGGGACTTGCGGCGTGGGAAGCGTATCGAATCTGGCAGCAGATGAAACGCGAATCCGCGACGCCTTCCGCTCGCGAGAAGGCTGAGTCGACGGATAGCGGGTATTGAGCGAGCAATTGCGGCGGCGGAGGCTCGTCGCTTCTTCTCCAAGCTTCTAGGTCGTATTCCAGCATTCACTGCTGGCTACGCTCGTCCCGCCTCCAGCGCCTCCATCAATGCGATTGCCTCGCTGCCCCGTCGCATCGAGCGTAAAGGTGCCGCACGGGTCATCGCGCATCGGCCCGGATTCGCCCGGCGACGCCTCGATCGAATAACCGCCATTTGCATCGTCCGCCGGCAATACATGCAGGCGATAAATCGGCGTGCCGAATTGCGGCGCCTGATCCAAGCCGGCGGGCAGCGTCGCCACGCCATCGCTTGCCGCGCCTTCGACGAATTGCGCTGCCCGAAAGAGCGCGGACGCCGCGTCGATACGATGCGTTCGCGCGACATGATTGCGATACGAAGGCACGGCAAACGCGGCTAGCGTGGCGGCTATCGCCAACGCGATCATCAGTTCGAGCAGCGTGAATGCGGATGTGTACGTTCTCCTCATGAACCTCCCCATCAAAATGGCCGGGCGGCGACGCGTCGCCAATGACGCTCGATCGTTTCGCCGTCGATCACCAGTTCCATCTGCAGCCAGACCTGCGACTCGCTCGTGCGGCCGAAGCCGCGCGACGTCAGCAAATACGCCTGGGCGTTGGCGCGGGTGGCGAGACGCCACGGCTCGATCAGACACTGCGGCGCGTGCAGCGAGCCGGGCCATTGCGCGACGGGTGTGATGGCGCCGGCCTCGAACGCGCTTTCGAGTTTCCATTGGGCCGGTTCGCCGGATGCGATCTGCGGCGCTCCCGGCGCATCCTCACCCGCTGCGACGACGCTGCGAGCGCACAGGTTCAGCGCTGAATCGGCGGCATGGAAAGCCTGTAAATAGTCGCGCACATTGGACGCCGCGCGGGCAGCCGCGATCGACGTTTCGAACCAGATCGCCGAAGTCGCCAGCATCATCGCTGAGATCAGCAATACGATCGGCAGAACGACGCCGCTTTGCCGGCCCAGCGAAGCATGATGGCTGCGACAGCCATTGCGCTTGCGACTGAGGCCACCTGAGCGCTGCGCCTCCTTGCTACGCCAGCAGTGCTGCCCACGCATGCGCAGGCGTTCTGCCGTTGCTCGCCTCATAAGCATCACAGCGAAGCCTCCGCGTGATTGCGTAACGCCACGCGCCGCGAAAACGCCTGCCGCGGCCGCAAGTCGGCGCCGAGCGTGCTCACGCCGTCGCAATCGACATAACGCGAACGCTGACCTTGCGGCGCACCACGTACCAGTACGCAGAGATCGACCGCAACGATCTGCGGCCATTGATCGGCCAACACCGCCGACGCATCTGTCGCATCAAGAGCGCCGGCCAGCCAGTATTTGATCCGCACGCGTTCGACGCCTTCGACCAGCGGCTGCGCAGACGCCCCGTTGCCGTTGCCTTCGCAGTAAAGCTCCGGCTCGCCGCTCGACGTGCTGACGCTCGCGAAATAGCGGTTGACCACCAGCGCCCCCTGGTCGGCCAGTGCCGCTGTGTCGGCGGTTACCGCTTGCCCAAGGCAGTCGGTCACCTGCCCGCCCGTCGACGGCCATGTGGACACGCTGTCGCCCACGTAGCGGAGCGCGACGCCATCGGAGCCACTCGACAGCTTCGTGCACGCGAGGCTGTCGTCCGCCCCCGTCGGACGGCCGCCGGAACATCCAAAGAGCGCGGGCGGCCCGTCGTAACGCGCAAGGTCGGCGGGCGCGAAGCCGGCCATTTGCATCTGTTGGCCAATCAGCGTCAGCGCGGTCAAACCCGCATCGCGGATTCGCATCGCATTGCTCGCGTACTCGAACGCACGTCGTTGCGCGGTATAAAGCGACACGGCGCCCGCCGTCACCACGAGCCCCAGCGCCATGGCGATTACGAACTCGAGCAGCGTGTGACCGCAGAGGGGATGCCAGCGCCGCGTCATTGCGCGAACGCCAACGCGACACACGACGAGCCGGCAGGAACATCCGCGCCGCCGCAAGACTCCGGCTTGTCGATCACTTCATCGGCATGCGGCATGTCGTGCAGGGACGACCACGTTACGAGAGCCGCGGAGAGTCCTCCGCTCGCGCCCACCGACGCCGCACCTTGCGGCAGAAGCACGTTGGCCCGAGCGCTCCATTGCCGGGTCGCGGTATCGCTCGTCGCCGGCGCGCACATCGCTTCAGCGACCGAATCGGCAATCCACGACGCGTGTTCACGCAGCGCCATCGCCCGGCCTTCGCGAGCAGTCCACAATTGGCCAGCGATCAGGCCGAGCGCGGTGACCGCCATCAACGCGACGGCCAGCATGACTTCGATCAGCGAGCTGCCGCAGCACTTCACTACGCAACGGCGCGAACCTGCCTTCGGTGAAGCGCCCATCATGACGCCGCTCCGCACCCGCCCTCGGCGATCCGCGCGCGCCCTCCCGCCGCGATCCGGATACAGCGCCGCCACTTGTCCCCTTGCGTCGCTTTGCCCGGCGTTCGCGGGGCGACCTCAAAGCTGCGGAACGTGCCGATCAATTGGCCCGCCGGCGGCGTGAACGTGAGATTGGTCTGCACACCGGTGATGCTTACGGCGGCAAGCAGCGGTTGCGCGCGCAGCAGCGAGAGCGTGCCGCCGCGCTCCGCCAGCACGGCCCAGCCGCAGGACCAATCGGTGATGCCGTCGCCACATGGCTGTCCGGCGGCGAGGCAGGTCCGCGCCGCATCGATCCGGCACACGGTGACGCGCGCGCCGCGCCGCAGCGCTTCGCTGCGCGCATAGGCGAGCGTCGACGCAAGCGCTTTCGCACGTGCGTCGACCTGATCGCGCACGTGCCAGGCCACGAACGACGGCGTCGCCAGCACCGCGATCACCGCGAGCAGCGCGACCACGGCCAACGTTTCGATCAGCGTGAAGCCGCCGTGAGACGGCCAGCAAAGCGCATCGCATTTCATCTGCATTCCTGACGGTTACGAAGAATGCAGCCAATCTAGCGATTCGCGGATGGCTCGACAATCGGCCGGATGGCCAGGTGGCACTCAGACGCCATCCCGCGCAAAAATGCACGCGACGACCATCATCGAGCGGGAGAGACTGATGCGCGAATTAACGCGTGGGACCACGGCTACGCAAAGACAACGCGCAGCGCGATTGCACTCAGCGCTTGCGCGCGGGCTTGGGAGGAGAAGAGGCGCGGCGGAATTCTTCGATCACGTCTTCGAATTCGGAGACGTCTTCGAAGCGCCGGTAGACGGACGCGAAACGAACGTAGGCAATCGTGTCGAGCGCGCGCAATTCGTTCATCACGAGTTCACCGAGGCGCTCGCTGCGCACCTCGCGCTCGCCGCTGCCGAGCAACTGATACTCGATGCGGGCGACGGCCGCGTCGATCGCATCCGCTGCAACCGGACGCTTGCGCAGCGCCAGTTGCATGCTCGCGACGATCTTGCGGCGATCGAATTCAGTGCGGCTGCCATCCTTCTTGACGACCGACGGCAACGCCAGCTCGACCCGCTCATACGTCGTGAAACGTTTGTCGCAGGCCGGGCAGCGGCGGCGCCGGCGAATCGTCGCGCCGTCTTCGGATACGCGCGAGTCGACGACCTGCGTATCGGCGTGGCGGCAGAAGGGACAATGCATGACGGCTTACTTGTAGACCGGGAAACGTTGGGTCAGCTCGGCGACCTGGCCACGCACACGGTCGATCGTGGCGGCATCTTCCGGGTTGTCCAGCACGTCGGCAATCAGGTTGCCCACCAACTCGGCTTCCTTGACGCCGAAGCCGCGCGTGGTCATGGCCGGCGAGCCGAGACGCACGCCGCTCGTCACGAACGGCTTTTCCGGATCGTTCGGAATCGCGTTCTTGTTGACGGTGATGTGCGCCGCGCCGAGGGCTGCTTCCGCTGCCTTGCCGGTGATCTTCTTCGCGCGCAGGTCGACCAGCATCACATGGCTTTCGGTGCGGCCCGACACGATCCGCAGACCGCGCTTGACCAGCGTTTCCGCCAGCACGCGCGCGTTTTCGACCACCTGCTGCTGGTACACCTTGAATTCCGGCGACAGCGCTTCCTTGAACGCGACTGCCTTGCCGGCGATCACATGCATCAGCGGACCACCCTGGATGCCCGGGAAGATGGCCGAGTTGATCTGCTTTTCGAACTCGGCCTTCATCAGGATCACGCCACCGCGCGGGCCGCGCAGGCTCTTGTGCGTGGTCGTGGTGACGAAGTCCGCATGCGGCACCGGGTTCGGGTAGACGCCTGCGGCGATCAGACCGGCGTAGTGCGCCATGTCGACCATGAAGTACGCGCCGACCGACTTGGCGATCTTCGACAGACGTTCGAAATCGATACGCAGCGCGAAGGCGGACGCGCCCGCGACGATCAGCTTCGGCTTGTGTTCCTGCGCCAGCTTTTCGGCGGCATCGTAGTCGATGTCTTCGGCTTCGTTCAGGCCGTAGCTCACCACGTTGAACCATTTGCCCGACATGTTGACGGGCGAACCGTGGGTCAGGTGGCCGCCGTGCGCGAGGCTCATGCCCATGATCGTGTCGCCCGGCTTGAGCATCGCGAAGAACACGCCTTGGTTCGCCTGCGAACCGGAATTCGGCTGCACGTTGGCGGCTTCGGCGCCGAACAGTTGCTTCACGCGGTCAATCGCCAGTTGCTCGGCGATGTCGACGTATTCGCAGCCGCCGTAGTAGCGCTTGCCCGGATACCCTTCGGCGTATTTGTTGGTGAGTTGCGAGCCTTGCGCAGCCATGACAGCCGGGCTCGTGTAGTTTTCCGACGCGATCAGTTCGATGTGCTCTTCCTGACGGCGGTTTTCCTGCTCGATGACCTTCCAGAGTTCAGGATCGACGTTGGCGATGGTGCTTTGGGCTCTATCAAACATACGGATTCCGTTGAGTGTGTTCAGGTTGACCGGATCATGCGCCGAATCTTGCGTAGAGGGTACGCAGCGCTGCTGGCGGCTGGGCCAGCCCTGACGTGGCGAACGGAGAGTCGCCGCACACGCGAGGCAGGGCAGCCACCGTCAGCGCAGATTAATGCGCGCGGATCACGGCTGCCCAGGCGAACGGCAAAACGGCACCCTGCGCTTCACGGTGGGTTGTTCCACCTTGAACCCGATTGGTTGAATCGGTTCTATCGCCAGTCACGCAGGGTCGAGCGCGTTAGTTTATTGGAAGAGGATCGAATAGGCAACCGGCTCGCCGACACGGCGGCGCAGGCCGGCGGGACGGGCCGCCACGGCGTCTCGTGCAGTGCGCAACCGGCTCGGGCGAGCGAGCCGGGAACCCGCTTTGCGCCCCTGCCACAGCCGCTCATCCGGCTGGTTCATCCTTGCCGCAGCGCCGCATTGGAAGTAGGCTTGGGGCCTTTCTCTCTTACCGACCAGGGAACTGCAATGATCGTGTTCGTCACCGGAGCGTCCGCGGGATTCGGCGCCGCCATCGCTCGCGCCTTCGTAAAAGGCGGCCATCGCGTCGTCGCCACCGCGCGCCGCAAAGACCGCCTGCAAGCGCTCGCCGACGAGCTCGGCGACGCGCTGCTGCCGTACGAGCTCGACGTGCGCGACCGCGCCGCCGTCGAAGCGGCGCCGGCCGCGCTGCCGGCCGAGTTCGCCGCCATCGACGTGCTGGTCAACAACGCCGGCCTCGCGCTCGGCGTCGAGCCGGCCCAAAAGGCCAGCCTCGATGAATGGAACACCATGATCGAGACCAACTGCACGGGCCTCGTGCAGGTCACGCATGCGCTGCTGCCCGGCATGATCGAGCGTAATCGCGGACATATTTTCAACCTGGGCTCGGTGGCCGGCCGCTGGCCGTACCCAGGCGGAAACGTGTACGGCGCGACCAAGGCGTTCGTGCGCCAGTTCAGCCTGAACCTGCGCGCCGATCTGGCCGGCACCGCGCTGCGCGTCACTGACATCGAGCCGGGCCTGTGCGGCGGCACGGAGTTCTCGAACGTGCGCTTTCGCGGCGATGACGAAAAAGCCGGCAAGGTGTACGAAAACGTCCAGCCGCTGACGGCCGAAGACATCGCGGATTCGATCTACTGGATCGCCACCCGCCCGGCTCACGTCAACATCAACACGATCGAGCTGATGCCGGTGGCACAATCGTTCGCCGGTTTGTCGATTCATCGCGGCTGAAGCCCGCCAGACGGGGCGCACACTTTGAAACAGACCGTGGAGTGTGCGTTCCGGTAAAATGCGCCGCATGAATATGTCGACCAGCCAGCCTGGCGCGGAAATCGGCTACACGTGGCCGATCCGCGTGTACTACGAAGATACCGATGCCGGCGGCATCGTGTTTTACGCCAACTACCTGAAATTTTTCGAACGGGCGCGCACCGAATGGCTGCGCGCGTGCGGCGTCGACCAGAGCCGGCTCGCGGAAGAAACGGGCGCAATTTTTATCGTGCGCAGTACCGCACTGGACTATCGGGCGCCAGCCAGACTTGACGACGTCATCAAGATCGTCAGCCGGATCGAGCGTCTGGGCCGGGCTTCGGTAGACTTCGCGCAGGAAGCGTGGCGCGAAGGCACGCTGCTTGCTACCGGTTCGATCCGGGTCGGCTGCGTCGACCGCATTGCGCTGCGACCGGCCGCGATTCCTCCTCCGGTTCTGGCCGCTTTGCGGCGCGGGCCGGGTCAGGACGACGACGGTCTGTCAACGAACAATGTCTGAACCCCGTTGTTTCGGGGCCAGTGAATTCATACCGATCAAGCAACACAAGCACGGTTCGGCTTGCGATATCGCCGAAGCCTCCGTTTTGCCCACGGTAAGCTTCGAGCGGCCTTGCAGCCGGACGCCCCCTTCCCGGGACGTTAAAACGAACCTTTATGAACACTACACAAGATCTGTCGATCGTTTCCCTAGTACTCAATGCGAGCTTGCTGGCTCAGGCCGTGATGGCCCTGCTGCTGTTGCTGTCGCTGCTGTCGTGGACTTTCATCTTCCGCAAGTGGTTTGCGATCCGCCGGGCGCGCGCGCAAACTGAACGCTTCGAACGCGATTTCTGGTCGGGCGGCGACCTGCAGGCGCTCTACCAGAGCGCCGCGAATAACCGTCACACCATCGGCGCGCTGGAACGGATTTTCGAGTCCGGCATGCGCGAATTCCTGAAGGGCAAGGAGAAACGCCTGAACGATCCGGGCGCGATTCTCGACGGCGCACGGCGCGCAATGCGGGCCGCCTTCCAGCGTGAAATGGACGTGCTCGAAGCCAATCTCGCGTTTCTTGCGTCGGTCGGCTCGGTCAGCCCGTACATCGGTCTGTTCGGCACGGTGTGGGGGATCATGAACGCGTTCCGCGGCCTCGCCAACGTGCAGCAGGCCACGCTGGCGAACGTCGCGCCGGGTATCGCCGAAGCGCTGACCGCCACCGCGATTGGCCTGTTCGCCGCGATTCCGGCCGTAGTCGCCTACAACCGCTACGCGCACGACATCGACCGCCTGGCGATCCGCTTCGAGACCTTCATCGAAGAGTTCTCGAACATCCTGCAGCGCCAGGCTCAGTAAGGAGGCCACGATGGCAGGCTCCCGCTCCTCCAGCATGCGCGGCTCGCGCTCACGCCGCGCGATGGCCGACATCAACGTCGTGCCGTACATCGACGTGATGCTCGTGCTGCTCGTCATCTTCATGGTGACCGCGCCGCTCGTCGCTCCGTCGATCGTCAATCTGCCGACCGTCGGCGGCGCCGCGCCGCAGCAGCAAACGCCGCCCGTGATCGTGAACATTCGCGCGGACGGCAACATGAGCGTCAAGTACAAGGACGATTCCGGCGCGCAGCAGCAGGAAAACATGTCGAAGGCCGACCTGAACGGCTTCATCGCCGACCGGGCGGAGTCGCATCCTGACCAGCCCGTCGTCATCGCCGCCGACAAGACCGTGAAGTACGAAGTCGTGATGAACGTGATGTCCGAGCTGAAAGCCCGGGGCGTCAAGCGCGTTGGATTGCTCGTCAAATCGCAATGATCCGCAAGAACTCCGAATACCCGCTCCAGCCACCGCGTGAACGCGGCACCGGGCGAGCCTTTGCGTTCGCGCTGGTGATGCACGCGCTGCTCGGGTTCTTCCTGTATCACGGCATCCAGTGGCAAAACAGTACGCCCGAAGGCGCGGAAGCCGAGTTGTGGACCGAGGTGCCAGACACGGCGATCCCGCGTCCCGTTCCGCCGCCGCCCGTGCCGGTCGCCCCTGCCCCGCCCGTGCGGGACGAGCAGGCCGATATCGCGCTGCAGGAAAAGAAGCGCCAGCAACAGCAAGCGGCCCGCGAAGCGCAACTGGCTGAACAGCAGCGTCAGCAGAAACTGCAGGCGCAGCAGGAAGCCGAGGCGAAACGCCAGCAGCAACTGGCCGCCGACCAGGCCGCGCAGAAAGCCGCAACAGTCAAACTGAAGCAGCAGCAATTGCAGCAGCAACAGCAGGCCGACAAGCTGAAGCAACAGCAACTGGCCGAACAGCAGAAGCAGCAGCAACTGAAAGAACAGCAGCAGGAACAGCAACAGAAGCAGGCCGAAGCTGAAGCGCAGAAGAAGGCCGACGCGCAGAAAGCGGCGAAGGCCAAGGCGCAGGCCGATACAGCGGCGCAGGCGAAGAAGCTCGATGCAGAACGGCGCGCACGTCTTGCGCAGATGCAGGGCGCGGTCGGTGGCACGGGTTCGTCGAGCAACGGGCTGGGCAAGAGCGGCACGGGCAGCGGCTCCGGTGGCACGGCGGCATCGCCGGGTTATGCGGACAAGGTGCGCCGCGCGGTGCTCCCGAACGTCTCGTGGGGCGGAGAAACAGAAGGTTTGGAAACCGTGATCTCGGTGCGTTGTTCGCCGACCGGTACTTTGCTGAGCGCAACGGTCTCGCGTAGCAGCGGCAACGCCGCGTGGGACGCCGCCGCACTGCGGGCGGTCCATCGCACCGATCCGATGCCGCTGGATACCAACGGCAAGACGCCCGAGAGTTTCCTGATTACGCTGCGCCCGGCAAGTTGATTGCAGCACCAGGACAGACAGTCAGTTGATAGCAGACGCGACACCCCGCCCGGCGGGGCGCGCTCGGGAACGAATTAGTCTTTTTCCGGTCTGTCTGCTGTCGTGAAGTGTAGTAAAACCGTTTTTGGGGAATCCATACAGCATGAGTTTGATGACCAAGCTAGGCCTGCGGACACTCGTAGCATCGTGCCTGATCGCCGTTGGCGGCGCCGCCAATGCGCAACTCAACGTCCTCGTGACGGGCGTCGGGTCCACCCAGTTTCCAATCGCCACGGCGAACTTCGCCAATGAGGCGAACTCGCCGCAGCAGGTCAGCACGATCGTGCGTCAGGATCTGCAACGCAGCGGCAAATTCACGAACATCGATGCGGGCTCCACGCCTGTGTCGGAGACGGATTCCGTCGACCTCGGCGCGTGGAAGGCCAAGGGCGCCAACGCGTTCGTCTCGGGCAGCGTGAACCGCCTGCCGAACGGCCAGTACGAAGTGCGCTTCAAGCTGTACGACACGGTCAAGGGCGAAAGCCTCGGCGGCCTCGTCCTGGTGAGCCCCGAAAGCGGCTTGCGCATGAGCGCGCACAAGGTCGCGGACTACATCTACGCGAAGCTGATGGGTGGTCGCGGCGTGTTCGCCACGCGCCTGTCGTACGTCATCAAGACGGGCGGCCGCTACCAGTTGCAGATCTCCGATTCGGACGGCCAGGACGCGCGCATCGCGCTGTCGAGCCCCGAGCCGATCATCTCGCCGGCGTGGTCGCCTGACGGCACCAAGGTCGCTTACGTCTCGTTCGAAAAGAAGAAGCCGATCGTCTACATCCACGACCTGCCCACGGGCCGTCGCGTGGTCGTGTCGGATCAGAAGGGCAACAACAGTGCGCCGGCGTGGTCGCCGGATGGACGCACGCTCGCCGTGGCGCTCTCGCGCACCGGCAACACGCAGATTTTCGCCGTCAACGCGGACGGCAGCGGCCTGCGTCGTCTCACGCAAGGCAGCTCGATCGACACCGAGCCGACCTTCTCTCCTGACGGCCAGTCGATCTATTTCACCAGCGACCGTGGCGGCGCACCGCAGATCTACAAGATGCCGGTCCAGGGCGAAAGCTCCGGCTCGGCGCAGCGCGTCACGTTCACGGGCAGCTACAACACCAGCCCGCGCGTGAGCCCGGACGGCAAGCAGCTCGCGTATATCTCGCGCGTCGGCGGCGGGTTCAAGCTCTACATCCAGGACCTGCAAGGCGGATCCGCTACGGGCCTGACGGACACGACACATGACGAATCGCCGAGCTTCGCGGCGAACGGTCAGTACATTCTTTACGCCACACAGGTGAACGGCCGTGGCGTGTTGGCCGCAGTATCGACCGACGGTCGCACTCGGCAGGTCCTGTCCGTTCAGGGGGGCAGCGTACGCGAGCCGTCCTGGGGCCCGTTTATGCAATAACGTTGATGCAATAACACAAGGAGAGTAACCAAAATGATGTCCAAACTTCGCTATGTATTTGCTGTACTGATGGTCGGCGCGCTGGCCGCATGTCACTCGGGCGTCAAGCTCGACGAGAACGCCGGCAAGGGCGGTGCAGTGTCGACCCAGCCGAACCCCAACGACGTCGCACAGGTCAACGTCGACCCGCTGAACGATCCGAACAGCCCGCTCGCCAAGCGCAGCATCTACTTCGACTTCGACAGCTATTCGGTGAAGGACGACTACCAGTCGCTGCTGCAACAACACGCGCAATACCTGAAGAGCCATCCGCAACGTCACGTCCTGATCCAGGGTAACACCGACGAACGCGGCACCAGCGAATACAACCTGGCACTCGGCCAGAAGCGTGCTGAAGCCGTGCGCCGTTCGCTGTCGCTGATGGGCGTGACGGACTCGCAAATGGAAGCCGTGAGCCTCGGCAAGGAAAAGCCGGTCGCTACGGGTCATGACGAAGCGTCGTGGGCACAGAACCGCCGCGCCGACCTCGTGTATCAACAGTAAGTCAACGGGTGATGAGCCGAATGACGCAACGTTTCTCCTGGCTGCGGTTCGCCGCAGCGGCCTGCATCGCGGGCACGGCCTTCGCGGCCGTGCCCGCGCATGCGGGCATCTTCGACGACGATCAGGCCCGCCAGGCCATTCTCGATCTGCGCTCGAAGACCGATAGCTTGTCGAGCCAGCTGTCGGCCGCACAACGCACGATCCTCGATCAGTCCAACCGTCTCGACCAGTTGAACCAGCAGGTCGCGACACTGCGCGGGCAGAACGAGGACATGGCGAATCAGCTGTCCACGCTGCAAAAGCAGCAGAAGGACTACTACACCGATCTGGACACGCGCCTGAAGAAATTCGAGCCGCAGCAACAGACGGTGGACGGCGTTCAGGGCGAGGTGCAGCCGGGCGAAACCGAGTCGTTCAATGCGGCTTCACAGCAGTTCCGCAGCGGCGATTTCAAGAATGCGGCGGCGTCGTTCCGCAGCTTCATCTCCAAGTATCCGAACAGCCCTTATCAGCCGACCGCGCAGTACTGGCTCGGCAACGCGTTGTATGCACTGCGCGACTACAAGGGTTCGACGGCGACCTGGCAAGGTGTGGTGGCCAAGTACCCGCAACATCCGCGTGCGCCGGAAGCATTGCTGGCCATTGCGAACAATCAGCTCGAGCAAGGTCAGAAGGCTGCGGCCAAGAAGACACTCGAGCAGATCGTCGCGCAATACGCCGGCTCGGACGTCGCGCAGTCGGCTCAGAGCAAGCTGTCGCAGATCAAGTAGTCGCAATCAGTTGAGTTGTTGGCAGTAACGCGCAGTGTCCGAAGCTATAGTCACGCGCGCCTCTCGCTGGAAAGCCCGGGTAGCGATGCCCGGGTTTTCCACAAACTGAAGTGTCGATAGTTCGAGTGGTCACAACGGGTTGACGCCTGCTGAGGCTATCGATATAATCTCGCTTCTCTTTTGGGTCGTTAGCTCAGCTGGTAGAGCAGCGGACTTTTAATCCGTTGGTCACAGGTTCGAATCCCGTACGGCCTACCAAAAGATTCGAGGGCCTACATGCAAACGCATGTAGGCCCTTTTCTTTTGCTTCGCGTTTTAAGCGCTCCTCGTTCATTCCCCAAAATAGTTCGACACCCCACAGACCGCTTACGGCCTGCCCACGCATGATCGCTTCACGGCGCCTTGGAGCGCTCTGGAAAAGACCATAAGACAGGGCCCGCCGAGGCAATGACCGCGCGCCGCCCTATCGCTTAGGGGGCACCCGTGAAAACGATAAAAGTAATCTGGGTAGTCGGTTTGGCCTGCTCGATCGAAACAGCACACGCTCAGGAAATATTCGTACAGGGCGGCACGCTTGGCGTGGGAGTCGGCGCGGCACTGAGCGTCACGTCGTGGTTCGGCGTGCATGCGGACTTCAATGCGATCAAGTTCTCGCACGACTTCACCGTGGGAGGCAATCGCTACAAGGACGATGTGCGTCTGCGCCAGGGCGGTCTCTACGGCGATTTTTTCCCGTGGTCGAACAGCGGCTTTCGCATCACGGCCGGCGTGCGTTTTACCGACAACGAAGTCAGCGGTGATTCCGTTCCCACCAACGGCACCTACCAGTTTCAAGGTCAAACCTTGCCGGCCTTCCCGGGCGAATATGCGACGGCAACAGCCAAGCATCCGCCCGTGATGCCGTACCTGGGTATCGGCTACGGTCTGCAGCCCTCGAGAAAAGGCTTCGGCCTCGTGTTCGACCTGGGCGTCGCTTACGGCATCCCCCGCTCTTCGTACACGCTATCGCCCGCGCTTGCTCAGGCCGCCGGTCCCGCGTTGAGTCAGCAGATCATTGCGACCGGGCTGCAGCAACTGAGCGAGAAGGCGTCTCGCTACCGCTGGTATCCCACGGTGCAAATCGGCGTGTCGTATCGTTTCTGATCATTCAGTTCTACTGCATTCCTCCCACAACGCAACCGGCCATTACGCCAAGAAAAATAAGGCTTTTCCGATACTTTCTCGCCCCGCACGCACAACATCAACTGAGTCCAACCCCGTCATTTATCGAGATGGAAAGTTATGCAATGATCGCGGCCGTTCCGGCGTAACCCGCTGAAACCTTGCGTCGACAGACGCTTCGGCAACGCCACAACGCCCCGCGCTTCATTGAATCGATATGGCCAATTTTATGTTCGACCTCGTGTCGAACCTCGCTTTACTTGCGATCGTCGTGATCGCATGCCGTCTTTACAACCGGTTCACGCCGGGCCCGGCAATCAATGGCGCGCATGTGTTCGCCGCACTGATACTGGTGGCGTTGCTGCTCGATGCGGCACTTACCTTTCTCGTGTTCGCCGACGCGCAAAACCGCTACGGCAAGTTCAGCACACCGTCTGCGTTTTGCACGCGTGCCGCCGCTTACGTGCTTGCCCTCGTCGCCGCTTTCGCGTGGCATCACGTAGCACGCCGCAAGCGTGCCGCGAAAAACAGAGCCGACGCAACGCTCGTCGTTCACACCTCTCCGTATTCGGAATCGCATCTCCACATGTAGGCCGGCTCGCATCGACACGGCTCGTTAGCGAGGCACCGGGTCGCGACACGAACTGACATCACACGCCTCGCCGACAGCGCTGCGCAAGCTCGCGCCCGGCCAGCCGTCATCTCTTAAATCGCAGCCACCTCGCCGCCCGCTCTTTCCCGCCAAGCCGCTCGCTCGGCCAACGGGAACGGTCCTTGCGTATGCGAGCGCCGTCGCCTATAACTCCCGAAGACCGGGTGTTACCGTTTGCGCCGTCGCCGGGGATTTGCCGCTGTATTGCGCCACCGTCGTTCAATCAGTCGAAGGCAACTTATCCAACGAGGGACATCTTGGATCTCGATACCGTACGCGTGTTCATCATGACCCGGGGCATCGACCTCGGCACCAAGGTTCTCGGCGCGATCGTTCTGTGGATCGTCGGCCGCTGGGTCATCGGCCTGATCACCGGCTTGCTGCGCAAAGTGCTTGGCCGCAATGGCCGGGTCGACCCCACCCTCGCTCACTATCTCGGCTCGATTCTCGGCGCGTTGCTGAACCTGCTGCTGATCCTCGCGATCCTGCAGGTGTTCGGTGTCCAGACGACTTCGTTCGCCGCGTTGCTCGCCGGTCTCGGCCTCGCGATCGGCACAGCCTGGGGCGGCCTGCTCGCGCACTTCGCGGCCGGCATCTTCATGCAGGTGCTGCGGCCGTTCAAGGTCGGCGACTTCGTCACCGCAGGAGGCGTCACCGGCACGGTCTCGGAGCTGGGTCTATTCGGCACAACTATCGTGACGCCGGACAACGTGACCACCATCGTCGGCAACAACAAGATCTTCTCCGACACGATCTCGAACTTCAGCGTGTTGCCGGTGCGCCGCGTCGAGTTGACCGCGAAGATTGCCAACGGCGTCGATCCGACCGACGCGATGAACCGCTTGCGGGCGGCCATCGTGCAGATTCCGAATGTCTCCGAGAGCCCCGCACCCGACATCGAAGTGTTGAGCTTCACGCCGGAAGGACCGTTACTCTGCGTGCGTCCCTACACCGGCAACGATCATTATTGGCAGGTCTATTTCGACACGAATCGCGCGATCGTCCAGACCTTCAAGGAGGCGGGCTATCCGACGCCGGAAACTCCGCTTGCGCCGCGCGTGATCGGCCCAGGTGCAACGGGCGCTGCTGCCGGTTGAAGCGAAGGTTGCGCTGCGTCGTGAACGGCACAACGCATCGGCACCGCACCTTCGGCACCGCACAAAGAAAAAGGCGTCGCGAAGTTCGCGACGCCTTTTGTCCATAGGCGACCTACGTTTGCAATGACACGTCAGCGGGTAGGCGCCTTGGCGGCATCCTTGCGCAGCATCTTCCACAACGCGCCGAGCAGCACCGGCACGATAGCCGCGCCGATACCCACCAGCACGATCACATTCAGATACTGACGGATGAACGGAATGTTGCCGAAGAAATAACCGAGCAGCACGAGCAGCAACACCCACAGCAGCGCGCCGAGCACGTTGAACAACTGGAAGCGGCTCACCGTCATCGACGAAGCACCGGCCACGAAAGGCGCGAAGGTCCGCACCACCGGAATGAAACGCGCGAGCACAATGGTCTTGCCGCCGTGCTTTTCATAGAAGTTGTGCGTCTTTTGCAGCGCGCTGCGATCGAGGAAGCGTTCGAGAAAAGGAATGTGCGAATCGAACACGCGTGGCCCGATGGCCCGACCGATCATGTAGTTGACGGTATTGCCGGCGACCGCCGCAACCAGCAGCAGCACGATCAGCAGTCCGAGGTTCATCTGGCCGGTCGCACAGAACGCGCCGCCGATGAACAGCAACGAATCGCCCGGCAGAAACGGCAGAATCACGAGGCCGGTTTCGGCGAACACGATCAGGAACAGCACCGCGTAGACCCAGGCGCCGTACACATGAATGAAGTCTCCGAGGAACTTGTCGATGTGCAGGACGAGGTTGACGAAATGTAGCAGCGTGTCCAAGGAGCGTCCTCTGTCTGTTAAACGAATATGAAGGTGGTGAAAAGAGCCTTGCCGGCAGGCCTGCGAACGAAAGTGGCAAGCGCATGCTCACCGCCCGAAATTGACCGCGTCATGATACAGAAAGTGCCCGGCGCCGAATAAAAATCCGTCGCCCTTTGCAGTGCCAGCGGGCTCGCTTGCCGAATCGCTATAATTTCGCCATGTCAGAATTCTCCGAAACGCCTGCCGACTCCGCGGCGGCCGCAGTGTCCGCCACCGCCGCGCCCGCACTGCGCCCGTTGCGCGCGATCCAGCCCCTTCCCGATCAGCTGATCAGCCAGATCGCCGCCGGTGAAGTGGTGGAGCGGCCGGCGTCAGTGGTCAAGGAGTTGCTGGAAAATGCGCTCGACGCCGGCGCGCAAACGCTGCGCATCCTGCTCGACGAAGGCGGCGTCAAACGCATCTCGATCACCGACGACGGCTGCGGCATCCCCGAAGGCGAACTGGCCCTCGCGTTGATGCGTCACGCGACCAGCAAGATCCGCTCGCTCGCCGAACTGGAAGCGGTCGCCACGCTCGGTTTTCGCGGCGAGGCGCTGGCGTCGATCGCGTCGGTCGCGCAGATGACCATCACGAGCCGCACGGCCGAGGCGCCCCATGCCGTGCGCGTCGACGCGCAAACCGGCGTGCTGAGCCCCGCGGCCGGTACCCAAGGTACGACGATCGAAGTGCGCGATCTGTACTACAACACACCCGCGCGTCGCAAATTCCTGAAAAGCGAACAGACCGAACTCGGCCATTGCCTCGAACAGATTCGTCGCGCGGCGCTGGCACGGCCGGACGTCGCGATTTCGGTGCTACATAACGGCAAGGCGGTCGAACACTGGAACGCGAGCGAGCCGCCCGTGCGGGTCGCGAAGATTCTCGGCGAGACGTTCGCGACGGCGCATCTGCCGCTCGACGAATCCGCCGGGCCGCTGGCCGTCTACGGTTGCGCCGGTCTGCCGACCGCAAGCCGCGGGCGCGCCGATCAGCAGTACTTCTTCGTCAACGGCCGTTTCGTGCGCGACAAGCTGCTCACGCACGCGGTGCGCGCCGCGTATGAAGACGTGCTGCATGGCGACCGCTATCCGTCCTATGTGCTGTTCCTCGATCTGCCGCCTGAAGGCGTCGATGTGAATGTGCATCCATCGAAGATCGAAGTGCGGTTCCGCGACTCGCGCTCGATCCACCAGTTCGTGTTCCACGCGGTGCAACGCGCGCTGGCACGACATGCGGGCGCGTCGCCGGAAACGACTGCGGGCGGACACGCCGCGCATCTGGAGCCTGCGGCGGGCGGCCCGGCTTCGTTCGGCGCGACACCGTTGGGTGGCGCGGCGGGCATGGGCGGTGGCATCGGTGGCGGCAATTTCGGCTCCGCTGCGGGTATCGGAGGCGCTTCGAGCGGGTTCGGTGCTGGCCGGCCCGGCGGCGGCTTCGGTTCGTCGCCGCCACCCGGCAACACGTGGATGCGCCAGGCGCGTATGACGCAGGGGACGTTGCCGGTCGCGCAACCGCTGGCGTTCTACGACGCGCTGTTTGGCCGCAAAGACAACAATGTCGGCACGGCGGAGGGCGCGACGCTGCTGGAAGCGCGCGACTCAGCCGCCGAAACGCCGTCGCCGTATAACGCGTCAGCGCCCTACGCATCGCCCGGGTTCAACGCCGCCGACGAGCAACCGCTCGGCTTCGCACTCGGTCAGATTCACGGCATCTACGTGCTTGCGCAGAACGCACACGGCCTCGTGATCGTCGACATGCACGCTGCGCACGAACGCATCCTGTACGAGCAGTTCAAGAACGCGTTGGCCGATCGCGCGATCGCCGTGCAACCGCTGCTGATCCCGCAGACGATGCAGGCCGATCCGATCGAAATCGGCACGGTGGAAGAAGAGCGCGACACGCTCGACGCGCTCGGCTTCGACCTCGCCGTGCTGTCGCCGACCACGCTGGCGATCCGCGCGGTGCCCGCGCTGCTCAAGGACGCCGATCTGCAGGCGCTGGCGCGCGCGGTGCTCGCCGATCTGCATGCGTTCGGCGGCTCGCGCGTGTTGACCGAGCGTCAGCACGAACTGCTCGGCACGCTCGCCTGCCATCACGCGGTGCGCGCGAACCGGCGTCTGACGCTCGACGAAATGAACGCGCTGCTGCGCCAGATGGAAGCGACCGAACGCGCCGATCAATGCAACCACGGACGTCCGACGTGGTATCAACTGACGCTGTCCGACCTCGATCGGCTGTTCATGCGCGGGCAGTGACGGTGCGCTCGCTGATTTTGTCTGGACGCGTGCGGGTTCACTCATGACGTCACACGCATCGGGTTCTCCCACGCCGATTCCCTGCCTGCTCGGGCCCACCGCCTCCGGTAAAACCGCCGCGGCGCTGGCGCTCGCCGCGCGGCGGCCGGTGGAAATCATCAGCGTCGATTCGGCACTGGTGTATCGCGAGATGGATATCGGCACTGCGAAGCCAACCGCCGAAGAACGCGCGGTCGCACCGCATCATCTGATCGACATCGTCGATCCGACCGATGTCTATTCGGCCGCACAGTTTCGCGCCGACACGTTGCGGCTGACCGCCGACATCCATGCGCGCGGCCGGCTGCCGCTGCTGGTCGGAGGCACGACGCTGTACTACAAGGCGCTCACGCAGGGGCTCAACGATCTGCCCTCCGCCGACGCCGACGTGCGCGCCACGCTCGACGCCGACGCCGCGCGCGAAGGCTGGCCGGCGATGCACGCGCGGCTTGCGGCGGTGGACCCGGTGACGGCCGCGCGCCTCGCGCTGAACGATTCGCAGCGGATTCAGCGCGCGCTCGAAGTGTTCATGCTGTCGGGCCAGGCGATGTCGGCGTTACTGGCCGCACCCACGCGGCAGGATGAAGCCGCCGCTGCTTGGCGCTTCGTGCCGATCGCGCTGGAGCCGTCCGATCGCAGCATCTTGCACGCGCGCATCGAGCAGCGCTTCGACGCGATGCTGGCCGGCGGTTTCATCGATGAAGTGGTGAAGCTGCGCGAACGCGGCGATCTGCTGCCCGAGATGCCGTCGATGCGCTGCGTCGGCTATCGGCAGGTCTGGGAATATCTGGACGGCGCGGTCGATTATTCGACGATGCGCGACAAGGGAATCTTTGCGACCCGGCAGTTATGCAAGCGGCAGCTCACGTGGCTGCGGAGCATGACAGAACGGGTGGTGGTGGACTGCTGCGATCCGCACGCTACCGCGCGGGTGCTCGATGAGGTCGAGGCGCTAATTTGAAGCTTTGCTGCGGACGGGCTGATGCGTCCGGAAGCGGACGCGTTTTGAAATACTGAACCCGCGCGGCGTGTGCACGAACCGCGCACCCGCCGCGCGGGCAAGACTATCTCTTAGACGACGACGGTCTGTGCTTCGCCAGCCGCGCTTTCGCGAATCGTGCCGATCTTCCAGACCTGCTCGCCGGCTGCCGACAGCAAGCCGATCGCCGCCTCCGCATCCGCTGCGGAAACCACGACTGCCATACCAATGCCGCAGTTAAACACGCGGTGCATTTCCGCATCGGCGACGCCGCCGTGCTTTTGCAGCCACGAGAACAGCGGCGGCAGTGGCCACGCGCGATGATCCAGCTCAGCCGTCAGGCCTTCGCGCAGCACGCGCGGAATATTTTCGACCAGGCCGCCGCCGGTGATGTGCGCCATGCCCTTGACGGCGATCTGCTGCATCAGCGACAGCAACGGCTTCACGTAGATGTGCGTCGGCGCCATCAGCGCGTCGGCAAGCGAGCGGCCGTCGAAGTCCGCGTTCAGATCCGGCTGCGCGCGCTCGATAATCTTGCGCACCAGCGAAAAACCGTTCGAGTGAATGCCGCTCGATGCGAGGCCCAGCACCACGTCGCCCGGGGCGATCGTGCTGCCGTCGATGATCTTGCTCTTTTCCACCGCGCCGACCGCGAAACCGGCCAGGTCATACTCGCCGTCCGGATACATGCCCGGCATTTCCGCCGTTTCGCCACCGATCAGCGCGCAACCCGACAGTTCGCAACCGTGCGCGATGCCCTTCACGACGGTGGCCGCCGTGCCGACGTCCAGCTTGCCGCACGCGAAGTAGTCGAGGAAGAACAGCGGCTCGGCGCCTTGCACGAGAATGTCGTTCACGCTCATCGCGACCAGATCCTGGCCCACGGTGTCGTGCTTGTTCAGTTGGAACGCGAGGCGCAGCTTTGTGCCGACGCCGTCGGTGCCGGACACGAGCACCGGCTCCTTGTATTTCTTCGGCACTTCGAACAGCGCGCCGAATCCGCCGATGCCGCCCAGCACACCGTCGCGCATCGTCTTTTTGGCAAAGGGCTTGATCGCGTCGACAAGGGCGTCGCCCGCGTCGATGTCCACGCCGGCGTCGCGATACGACAAACCTTGGGCCGAATCAGTTGAAGGCTGGGCGGATTTCGGGTGATTCATGGGGAAGAGCTCGAAGGTCGGTAAAATGCGATTTTACCCGATGCTGGCCGACTGGCTGGAATTTGATCATCCGGTCCCGACAACACCTGGGAAACCACTTTGCAACAAAACTCCTCGATCCCGACTCCCGTTCAGCGCCGCGCCGTCATCTGGGTGGCCATCGCGCTGGGCGTCGGCATCCTGCTGTGGCTACTCAGTCCGGTCCTCACGCCGTTTCTGCTCGGCGCGATTCTCGCGTACATTCTGCAACCGGGCGTCGCGTGGATGGTGCGCCGGCGTGTGCCGCGCGGACTCGCCGCGTTGCTGATGATGCTGTTTTTCACGCTGCTGATGACCCTGCTCGTGCTGCTGGTGCTCGCGGTGGTTCAGAAGGAAGGCCCGCAATTGCGTCAGCAGGTGCCCTTGCTGTTCGCGCATGCGAGCGCGTGGCTGCAACCCAAGCTAGCGCTGCTCGGTCTCGCCGACTCGCTCGATTTCGCCAGCGTTCGCGACCTCGTGATGGGGCAACTGGAAGGCAGCGCGCAGACCGTCGCGCTGTACGCGTGGACCTCGATTCGCACCAGCGGCAACCTGATGATGGCTGTGATCGGCAACCTCGTGCTGGTGCCGCTCGTGCTGTTCTATCTGCTGTTCGACTGGAACCGCATGCTCGCGCGCGCGCAGATCGTGGTGCCGCGCCGCTGGCTCGACAAGACGCTGCAGCTTGCCCGCGACATGGACCAAATGCTGTCGCAATATCTGCGCGGCCAGTTGCTGGTGATGGCGGTGCTGGCCGCGTATTACTCGATCGCGCTGAGCCTCGCCGGTTTCGAGATCGCGTTGCCGGTCGGTATTTTTACGGGACTCGCGGTATTCATCCCGTACATCGGTTTTGCGACCGGTCTGGCGTTGGCGCTGCTGGCGGCGCTGCTACAGTTCGGCGACTGGTACGGCTTCGGCATGGTCGCGCTGATTTACGGCGTCGCGCAGATCGTCGAGAGTTTCTATCTCACGCCGCGTCTCGTCGGCGAACGGATCGGGCTGCATCCGCTCGCGGTGATCTTCGCGTTGCTGGCGTTCGGCCAACTGTTCGGCTTTTTCGGCGTGTTGCTCGCGTTGCCAGTCAGCGCGATCCTGTCGGTGGCGATCCGCGAGTTGCGACAAAGCTATCTGTCGAGCACCCTTTACAACAACTGACACTGACTGTTTTCGGCCCGATATCCGGGCCACTGCGGCCTTAGCCTCATTTTCGGCATTCACCTACTGTGCTTCGTCAACTGACGCTCGATCTCGGCACCCCGCCGCCATCGACATTCGACAATTTCTTCGCCGGCGCGAACGCGGAGCTGGTCACGCGGCTGCGTGAGCTCGACAACGCGCTCTCGGCCGGGCCGGTCGCCGATCGCACCTTCTACGTCTGGGGCGAATCCGGCAGCGGCCGCACGCATCTGTTGCAGGCGCTGGTGCACGAAGCGCCGCCGGGGCATGCGCGCTTCGCCGGGCCGCAGAGCAGCCTCGCCGCGTTCAGCTTCGATCCGCGCGTGGCGCTCTACGCGATCGACGACTGCGACGCGCTGTCGGCCGCGCAGCAGATCGCCGTGTTCAACCTGTTCAACGAAGTGCGCGCGCATCCCACCAGCGCGCTGGTCGCCGCGGGCAACGCGCCGCCGATCGGCATGACCGTGCGCGAGGATTTGCGCACCCGCCTCGGCTGGGGACTCGTGTTCCATCTCGCGCCGCTGCCCGACGAAGGCAAGGCGGCGGTGCTGAAAATGGCGGCGCGCGAGCGCGGCATCATGCTCGCCGACGACGTCCCCGCCTACCTGCTCACGCACTTTCGCCGCGACATGCCGAGCCTGATGGCGCTGCTCGACGCGCTCGACCGCTTCTCACTCGAACAGAAGCGCGCGGTCACGCTGCCACTGTTGCGCATCATGCTGGACGAACAGCGCGCCGCGCCCGGTTCGTCGGGCTCACCCGCCGGCTCGCAAACGGCCTCGCCCGCGGGTTCGCACGCCGCTTCATCCGCTTCAAGTAAAATAGGCCCCCATGGCTAACCTCGCACTCTTCGATCTCGACCACACGCTCATTCCCACCGACAGCGACCACGAATGGGGCCGCTTCATGGTGAAACAAGGCATGGTCGACGCCGAAAATTTCGCCCGTGAAAACGACCGCTTCTTCGCCGACTACAAGGCCGGCAAGCTCGACATTCACGCCTATCTGATCGCCATGCTCACGCCGCTCGCGAAGTACACGCGGGCCCAGCTGGCCGACATCCACGCGCAGTACATGCACGAAGTCATCACGCCGGCCATCTTTCCGGTCGCGCTGGACCTCGTGAAGCAGCACCGCGAAGCCGGCGACCTCTGCTGCGTGGTCACCGCCACCAACGAATTCATCACGCGCCCGATCGCGCAGGCCTTCGGCGTCGACACGCTGATCGCGTGCGAAGTGGAAACCGTCGACGGCGATCCGCACGGCGCCTACACCGGTCGCCCCACCGGCACGCCGAGCTACAAGGAAGGCAAGATCGTCCGCACCGAAGCGTGGCTCGCCTCGCTCGGCAAAACGTGGAGCGACTTCGAGCACAGCTATTTCTACAGCGATTCGCACAACGACATCCCGCTGCTCGAAAAAGTCACCGACCCCATCGCGACCAATCCGGACGACACATTGCGCGCCCATGCGCAAGCCAAAGGCTGGCGCATCCTCGAACTCTTTCAACCCTCGTGATCAAAAAACTTATCCGCAAGCTATTCGGCCAGGACGCGGCGCCCGCTGACGACACCCTGCCCGCCGAAGCCGAAGCAGACGCATCGGGCCGCGAATCCGCGCGCAAGACCTCCACTACCGAAGGCGCGGCCAAGCCGCGCCGCAAAACCATCCGCGCGCCTGGCGCCGCCGTCAAGGCCGTGCGCGACCCGGACGTGCCGGTCATCATTCCGCATGACGTGCACGGCATCGATCCCTCGCTGATCTCGCGGAACGCGATTCGCGTGACCGAGGGGCTGCAGCAGGCGGGCCACCGCGCGTTCATCGTCGGCGGAGCGGTGCGCGATCTGTTGCTCGGCATCAAGCCGAAAGACTTCGACGTCGCCACCGACGCCACGCCAGAACAGGTGCAGAAGCTGTTCCGCCGCGCGCGCATCATCGGCCGGCGGTTTCAGATCGTGCACGTGCAGTTCGGCCAGGAGATCATCGAGACGTCGACGTTCCGCGCGCTGGTCGATCCGCCCGCCGCGGACGCCGCGCCGCCGCGCCGTCTGAAGCGCGACGAGCTCGACCGCCGCACCCACGCGGTGGACGCGAGCGGCCGCGTGCTGCGCGACAATGTGTGGGGCGAGCAGCACGAAGACGCCACGCGCCGCGACTTCACGATCAACGCGATGTACTACGATCCGGCCACGCAAACCGTGCTGGACTATCACAACGGCATGGCCGACATGCGCGCGCGCCTGCTGCGCATGATCGGCGACCCGGCCACGCGCTATCGCGAAGACCCGGTCCGGATGCTGCGCGTGGTGCGTTTCGCCGCAAAGCTCGATTTCGAGATCGAAGACAGCACGCGCGAGCCGATCGCAAAGATGGCCGATCTGATCAACAACGTGCCCGCCGCGCGTCTGTTCGACGAGATGCTCAAGCTGATGCTGTCCGGTCACGCGCTCGCCTGCCTGAAGCGCCTGCGCCAGGAAGGTCTGCATCACGGTCTGCTGCCGCTGCTCGACGTGGTGCTCGAGCAGCCGATCGGCGAAAAATTCATCACGCTCGCGCTCTCCAACACCGATGCGCGCGTGCGTGCCGGCAAGCCGGTGTCGCCGGGCTTCCTGTTCGCCACGCTGCTGTGGCACGACGTGCAGCAACGCTGGCAGAAGTTCGAGGCGAACGGCGAGTATCCGGTGCCCGCGCTGCATCGCGCGATGGACGAAGTTCTCGACATGCAGACCGAGAAACTCGCGATCCACAAGCGCTTCTCGTCGGATATGCGCGAGATCTGGGGCCTGCAGTTGCGCCTCGAAAAACGTTCGGGAAGAAGCGCGCTGAAGCTGCTGGAACACCAAAGATTTAGAGCGGGGTATGATTTCCTCCTGTTGCGCTGCGAATCGGGCGAACTCGATGAGTCGGTCGGTGCGTGGTGGACGGAGTTCATCGAAGGAGACGTCGCCGCACGCGAGACGTTGCTCACGCAAGGCGGGAAGGACCGGAGTCCCAGAAAACGACGGCGGCGCAGCAGTGGCGCCAGAAGCCGCAAACCGGGCGACGGAATGGAGGGCGGCACGCCAGCCGAACGCACAGACAACGACGCGGGCCACGACGGCTCGCACGAAGACTGACGCGGCGTTCGCTGAAGCCGTCGAACGATAGTTGCAGGAAGTTATGCCATGACGGTTGCTTATCTTGGCCTCGGCGCGAATCTCGGGGACGCGCGCCAGACCCTGAAAGACGCAGTGGTGTGCCTCGCACAACAGCACACCATCTCCGTGCTCGCCAAGTCGAGCCTGTATCGCACTGCCCCGATCGACGCGGGCGGTGACGACTATTTCAACTGCGTCGTGAAAGTCGAGACGACTCTCCCCGTGCGGCATCTGCTCGCGCTGTGCCACAAGATCGAGCATCAGTTCGGCCGCGAGCGGCCGTTTCGCAACGCGCCGCGAACGCTCGATCTGGACATCCTGCTTTATGGCGACCAGTCGATCGACGAAGCCGATCTGATCGTGCCGCATCCCCGCTTGACCGAACGCGCGTTCGCGCTGGTCCCGCTCATCGAAATCGACGCGGCGCTGGTCATTCCGCAACACGGCCGTGCCGATGCGCTGCTCGCCGGCGTCAGCGATCAACGCATCGAGAAAGTGAAGGGCCCGTGTCAGTGCCCGATGCTCAATGCATTGACTGGCGGCGCCACCGCCGACAAAGGCCGCTGCGAATGAGTTCACCTCCACTTACGGTCACCGCGCCGCAACTGCGTCCTCCGTTCGGTTATCTCGCAATCGAAGGGCCGATCGGCGTCGGCAAGACTTCGCTCGCGCGACGGCTCGCACAGCGCTGGTCGATGCAGGAATTGTTCGAGCGACCGCAGGACAATCCGTTTCTCGAACGCTTTTATCGCGACACCGCGCGTTACGCGTTGCCCACGCAATTGCACTTCGCATTGCAGCGCGCGCAGCAGGCGCAGGAAGTGAACGCGGCGCACGGCTCGGGCACGCCGCTCATCGCCGATTTCATGACGCAGAAGAACGACATCTTCGCGCGTCTGACGTTGCAGGAAGACGAGTGGCAGTTGTATCGCGCGCTCGCGGCGCAGCTCAACGTCAGCGCGCCGGCGCCGGATTTCGTGGTGTACCTGCAGGCCAGTCCCGAGGTGCTGTTCGCGCGCATCCAGAAGCGCGCGGTGCCGATGGAGCTGCAGATCTCCGACGCGTATCTGCGCGCGCTATGTGACGCGTACAACGAATTCTTCTATCACTACGACCGCACGCCCGTGCTGACGGTCAACGCCGAACATCTGAATCCGCTCGATTCCGACGCGGACCTTGCGCTACTCGCCGAACGCATCGAAACCATGCGCGGTCGCAAGGAATTCTTTGTCAAAGGCACGTCGCTCTAAGCGGCGCGGCCACCTCTTTTTTCCATTGGATTGACCCATGACCTATTTGCAGGAAGCGAGCCGGAACGCGGTCACCGTGCCGAAACTGCAGGCGATGCGCGACGCCGGCGAAAAAATCGCGATGCTCACCTGTTACGACGCGAGCTTCGCGGCGCTGCTGGATCGCGCCGGCGTCGACGTGCTGTTGATCGGCGATTCGCTCGGCAACGTGCTGCAAGGGCAGACGACCACGCTGCCGGTATCGCTCGCGGACATCGCCTATCACACGGCCAGCGTGGCGCGGGCGCGGCCCGCGGCACTGGTGGTCGCCGATCTGCCGTTCGGCACCTACGGCACGCCGGAAGACGCGTTCCGTAGCTCGGTGGAATTGATGCGCGCCGGCGCGCAGATGGTAAAGCTCGAAGGCGGCGAGTGGCTCGCGGAAACGGTGCGCTTTCTGGTCGAGCGCTCGATTCCGGTGTGCGCGCACGTCGGCCTCACGCCCCAGTCGGTGCATGCGTTCGGCGGCTTCAAGGTGCAAGGCAAGACCGAGGCGGGTGCCAGCCAGCTGCTGCGCGACTCGCTCGCCGTGCAGGCAGCAGGCGCGCAGCTGATCGTGATGGAGGCGATTCCGACACAGCTCGCGAGCGAAGTCACGAAGCAGTTGCGTATTCCGACGATCGGAATTGGCGCGGGGCTCGACTGCTCGGGTCAGGTGCTGGTGCTGCACGACATGCTGGGGATTTTCCCCGGCAAACGGCCGCGCTTCGTGAAGGATTTCATGCAGGGGCAAGTCAGCATTCAGGCCGCTGTGGAAGCGTATGTGCGCGCGGTGAAGGACGGTTCGTTCCCTAGCCCTGAGCACACGTTCTGATGCGTGCGTCGCCTCGCCGAACGGCGGGGCGCTGGTGCGTTTGGGTCATTGGTTTTTTGTCGGTGCGCACGCGGCGCATTTTTTGATGCACGCGTGCGGCTTCGTTCCCCTTCTTCGTCCGTGTTCTAGCGGACTAGCCGCGCCTCTAGCGCGCCGCGCAATGCATTGCAGATCAGCAGTGCTTCAGCGTTCAGCACGTCCGCCTGGGTCAGGATTTTTTCCGCCGCTTGCAGGCCCGACGCTTCTTCGAGCAATACGCTTCGCATCACACCGGGCAGCACGCCCGACGCGAGCGGGGGCGTCCACCATCGTCCCGCCAGCTTTACGAACACGTTCGACCGACCGCCTTCGGTCAGTTCGCCCCGGTCGTTGAAGAACAGCGTATCGAACGCGCCTTTCGCCTCGGCTTCGCGCCAGCCGCGGTCGTAGTCGGCGCGACGGGTGGTCTTGTAGTGCAGCAGCGGGTCGCCGGCTTCGGTCGCGAGAAACGCGTGGTCAGGGCCGAGCAGTACGCCGACTGTCGAGTCGGCCAGCGGCATCAGGACCGCGGCGCCGACGTGCACCGTGCCGTCCTTGCTCAGCGCCAGTCGCATGCGATGCGGAATCTGCGCCGGCAGCGACGCGCACTGCGCGGCGATCTGCGCGCGAATCGCGTCGATGTCGTCCAGTCTGAAGCCAAGCGCTGCGGCGCTCGACGCGAGCCGTTCGAGGTGACGCGTTAGATGCCGCACGCCCTCTTCCCGCGTCGCGTACATCGTTTCGAACAGTTCGAAGCCCGGGTCGGCGCCGGTCAGGAATCTGGCTTTCAATCGACACTCCGCGTATTCATCGGCAGCCACGCTGTCGAGGACGATCCCCGCGCCGATGCCCATCGTGCCTTGCAGACCGCCCGTTTGCGCGGACCGCTTCAACGTCAGGGTACGGATGGCGACGGACAGGCAGAAGTCGCCGCAAGCGGAGTCGTTCGTGGAGGCCGGGCCGGCAATGGTTGATGCGCCAGCGGCAACGGCATCGGCATCCGCACGAGTCGCGCCCGAGGGCGCATCCAGCCACCCGATCGCGCCGGTATAAAGACCGCGCGGCGTGCTCTCGAGCTCATCGATCAGCTGCATCGTGCGATGCTTCGGCGCGCCGGTGATCGAGCCGCACGGAAACAGCGCGCGCAGGACGCCGGCGAACGATGTACCGGCCAGCAACGTCGCTTCGACGGTCGAAGTCATCTGCCAGACCGACGCGTACGGTTCCACCGAAAACAGCGCCGGCACCTTGACCGAACCCGTCTGCGCGACGCGCGACAGGTCGTTGCGCAACAGATCCACGATCATCACGTTTTCGGCGCGGTTTTTCGGATCGTGGCCGAGGAACTCGGCGGCGTGCCGATCGGCGGCCGGTTCGTCCGAACGCGGCGCGGTGCCTTTCATCGGGCGCGCGCGCAACCGGGCGCCGTGCTTCTCGACAAAGAGTTCCGGCGAGCACGACAACACCCAGCGATCATCCGGCAACGCGATGAACGCGCCAAACGGAACCGGCTGACGCGCCCTCAACCGCCGATAAAGCGCGGTAGGCGAGCCGAACACGTCGAAGCCGAGCCGGTACGTGTAGTTGACCTGATACGAATCGCCCGCGCACAAGGCGGCATGGATCGCGTCGATCGCCGCGTCGAATTGCGTGGGATCGACGCTCGCGCGCACGTTGGCCGTACCCGCTATCGACGGCTGCACCGCTCCGCCGTCGCGCTCCATGAGCCACGCGTCGACCTCTTCACGCGAACGTGGCACGCAGCGTTCGAACAATAAAAAACGCAGCGAGGCATCGCCACGCTGCGTTTTCAGAGGCCGGCTCACTTCTGCGCCGAGGAGAAGCGTCCGGCCAAACTCATAGTCGGCGAGCACGACGGCATGCAGACCCGCCCGCGTATCGGCAACGACGCTCTCACACACGGCGTCGAGTTGCGCGGCGTCCGCGCAAACCCGTTCATGCACAAACCCCGTGTACAGGCGACTCGAACGGCGCACGGCCGTCGCGTCGCAATCGTCGAGCAGTGCGAACACCGCGTCGCGTTCATCTGCCGTCATGCTTACCGCCAACTTCAAACCGCCATTAATCGAAGAAGCTCTTCACCCGATCGAACCAGCTCTTGCTTTGCGGGCTATGCCGCGAGCCGCCTTCCACCAGCGCTTTTTCGAACTGCTGCAACAACTCGCGCTGCGTGTCGTTGAGCTTGACCGGCGTCTCGACCTGCACGTGCACGTACAGATCGCCGGCAATGCTCGATCGCAGCCCCTTGATGCCCTTGCCGCGCAGACGGAACGTCTTGCCCGACTGCGTGCCTTCCGGCACCGTGAAGCTGGCGCGGCCGGCGAGCGTCGGCACTTCGATTTCACCGCCGAGCGCCGCTGTGGTGAACGGAATCGGCATCTGGCAATGCAGATCGTCGCCGTCACGCTCGAACACCGAGTGCTGCTTGATGTGAATTTCGACGTACAGATCGCCCGACGGACCGCCATTGATGCCCGGCTCGCCGTTGCCGGCCGAGCGAATGCGCATGCCGTCGTCGATACCTGCCGGGATCTTCACTTCGAGCGTCTTGGTTTCCTTCACCTTGCCCGCGCCGTGGCAGTGGCCGCACGGATCGGGGATATAGGTGCCGGTGCCGTGACACTTCGGACAGGTCTGCTGGATGCTGAAAAAGCCTTGCGACATCCGCACCGAACCCGAACCGCTACAGGTCGGGCAGGTTTCCGGCTTGGTGCCGGGCTTCGCGCCCGAGCCGTGACAGACTTCGCACGAGACCCAGCTCGGCACGCGAATCTGCGTGTCGTAGCCGTGAGCGGCCTGCTCAAGCGTGATTTCCATGCTGTAGCGCAGATCGGCGCCGCGGTACACCTGCGGGCCCGCACGGCCGCCGCCGCGCGCGGCGCCACCGGCCGCCTGGCCGAAGATGTCGCCGAAAATATCGCCGAACGCATCGGCAAAGCCGCCGAAGCCTTGCGCACCGCCTGCGCCCATATTCGGATCGACGCCCGCGTGGCCGTACTGATCGTACGCGGCACGCTTTTGCGAGTCCGACAGCATTTCATAGGCTTCCTTCACCTCTTTGAAATGCTCTTCCGCATCCTTGTTGCCCGGATTGCGGTCGGGGTGGTGCTTCATCGCGAGCTTGCGATAAGCCTTCTTGATTTCGTCGTCGCTCGCGTTCTTTGCGACGCCCAGAACCTCGTAGTAATCCCGTTTCGCCATATCGGTTCAACGCCACTCGCGCAATGCGACGCGGTGGCTCCTCTTGAATGCTGGAGTCTCACGACTCGTCCGGCCGCTGTTTTTACCCGCTTTGATACGGCTCAAAACAACGCCCTCCATAAAACAAATGTGCCCGGAGAGCCCCAAAAGGCTCGCCAGGCGTGATAACCGCTCTTGCACGTCGGTCGTCCGGATGGACGCGGCCTTGTGCAGCCGGGCCGCGCACATCGCTGTGCACGGCTTTACGGTCGAAATACGACCTGGCTTTAGTCCTTCTTCACTTCCTTGAACTCGGCGTCGACCACATCGTCCTGCTGCTGGCTCGCGCCACCTGCTGCCGATGCGCCCGCACCCGCCGCGCCCGCTGCCGCAGCTTCCGCGCCTTGCGCAGCCTGCATGTCGGCGTACATCTTCTCGCCCATCTTCTGCGAGGCGGTTGCGACCACTTCGATCTTCGCTTCGATCGCGGCCTTGTCGCTCGAACCGCTCTTCAGCGTTTCTTCGAGGTCCTTCAGCGCGGCTTCGATCTTTTCCTTCTCGCCCGCTTCCAGCTTGTCGCCGTATTCGGTGAGCGCCTTCTTCGTGCTGTGGACCAGCGCGTCGCCCTGATTGCGGGCATCGGCCAATTCACGCAGCTTGTGATCTTCTTCAGCGTTCGCTTCGGCGTCCTTCACCATCTTCTCGATTTCAGCTTCGGACAGACCCGAGTTCGCCTTGATCGTGATGCGGTTTTCCTTGCCGGTCGCCTTGTCCTTCGCGCCGACGTGCAAGATGCCGTTCGCGTCGATGTCGAAGCTCACTTCGATCTGCGGCGTGCCGCGCGGTGCCGGCGGAATGCCTTCGAGGTTGAACTCGCCCAGCAGCTTGTTGCCCGCCGCCATTTCGCGTTCGCCCTGGAACACCTTGATCGTCACGGCGCCCTGATTGTCGTCAGCCGTCGAGTAGACCTGTGCGTGCTTGGTCGGGATCGTGGTGTTCTTGTTGATCATCTTCGTCATCACGCCGCCGAGCGTTTCGATGCCGAGCGACAGCGGGGTCACGTCGAGCAGCAGAACGTCCTTGCGGTCGCCCGACAGAACCTGGCCTTGAATCGCGGCGCCAACGGCGACGGCTTCGTCCGGGTTCACGTCACGGCGCGGATCCTTGCCGAAGAATTCCTTAACCTTTTCCTGCACCTTCGGCATGCGAGTCATACCGCCGACCAGAATCACGTCGTCGATTTCGCCGACCTTCACGCCTGCGTCCTTGATCGCGACGCGGCACGGCTCGATCGTGCGTTCGATCAGCTCTTCAACCAGCGCTTCCAGCTTCGCACGCGTGATCTTCAGGTTCAAATGCTTCGGACCCGATGCGTCGGCCGTGATGTACGGCAGGTTGATTTCGGTCTGCTGGCTCGACGACAGTTCGATCTTTGCCTTTTCAGCCGATTCCTTCAGGCGTTGCAGCGCGAGCACGTCCTTCGACAGATCGACGCCCTGCTCTTTCTTGAACTCGCCGATGATGTAGTCGATGATGCGCTGGTCGAAGTCTTCACCGCCGAGGAACGTATCGCCGTTCGTGGACAGCACTTCGAACTGCATTTCACCGTCGACGTCCGCGATTTCGATGATCGACACGTCGAACGTACCGCCGCCCAGGTCATACACCGCGATCTTGCGGTCGCCCTTTTCGGCTTTGTCCAGACCGAACGCCAGAGCCGCTGCGGTCGGTTCGTTGATGATCCGCTTCACTTCCAGCCCGGCGATGCGGCCAGCATCTTTGGTTGCCTGACGCTGGCTGTCGTTGAAGTACGCGGGAACCGTAATCACTGCTTCGGTGACCGGCTCGCCGAGGTAGTCTTCAGCGGTCTTCTTCATCTTGCGCAGGACTTCCGCGGAGATTTGCGGCGGCGCCAGCTTCTGATCGCGCACTTCGACCCATGCGTCGCCGTTGTCGGCCTTTATGATCTTGTACGGCATCAGGCCGATGTCTTTCTGCACTTCTTTTTCTTCGAAGCGGCGGCCGATCAGACGCTTGACCGCGTACAGCGTGTTCTTCGGGTTCGTGACCGACTGACGCTTCGCAGGTGCGCCGACCAGAATCTCGCCGTCTTCCATGTAAGCGATGATCGACGGCGTGGTGCGCGCACCTTCCGAGTTCTCGATCACCTTGACCGAATTGCCTTCCATGATCGCCACGCACGAGTTGGTCGTGCCGAGGTCGATGCCGATGATTTTGCCCATTTTTTCTAATCTCCTAACTTTGATCGCTGCGGGAATCGCCCTGTTTGCCCATCCGGCGGTCAGGCGATCCGCTCTCAATTCATACCTGCACTCAACATAAGTGCGTCCGCATCGTTTTCAAGACCTCTTTTACGATGCGGTCTTTAATTTTTTTCAATCGGGCGAACTTTTGTCCGAATCCGTTCCATCGACCTGGGTGCCACGTGCGGCATCGGCGGCCCGAATCTTGTCCCGCGCCGCCGCAACCGCCGCCTCGAACTGCCCGAGGCCGTGCCAGCCGGTTGCCCGCCCGAGCCGCTTGCCACGGTAGAAGAAGAACCAGGTGGGCACTCCGTGCAGCATGAAGCGCCGGCCCAGCTCGCGATGCTCGTAGACATTGCTGTGAAACCATTTGAGGTCCAGCGCGCGGATCGCGTCCGGCTGCGCCAGCATCGCCTTCTTGGCGATCTCGCAGTTGAAGCAGTCGAGACCCCAGAAAAACACCACGGCAGGCTCATCCCCGGCTTCGGCGAGCTCAGCATCGAACGAGTCGGCGCTGAGCTCCTGCATGTCGAAGACGCCAAACGCGGTTGCGTCGACGGGAATATTGGCCATCGCGGTGCCTGCCAGATGGAAAGGCTTGCGACGCTCTGTGTCGCTTACTTCGGCGCCGCGACCGTCACGAGTGCGGGACGCAGCACGCGGTCGGCGATCACGAAGCCTTTTTGCAGCACGGCGACGACAGTGTTCGGCTCCTGATCGGCCGGCACCATCGAAATGGCCTGATGGCGATGCGGGTCGAACTTCTCGCCGACCGGGTTCAGGGCGACGACGCGGCCCTTCTCAAGCGCGCCGGTCAACTGACGCAGCGTCAGCTCGACGCCTTCGCGCACTTTCTGTAGATCGTCGGACGAGTGAGCGACGGCCGCTTCGAGGCTGTCGATCACCGGCAGCAGATGCTC
Source organism: Paraburkholderia ginsengisoli NBRC 100965 (assembly GCF_000739735.1). Taxonomy (GTDB): domain Bacteria; phylum Pseudomonadota; class Gammaproteobacteria; order Burkholderiales; family Burkholderiaceae; genus Paraburkholderia; species Paraburkholderia ginsengisoli. The sequence goes on from NZ_BBJF01000018.1 coordinate 44,412, forward strand.
GGCGAAACTTTCGATCGCAAACTTGTGCGCCTTGGCCACGTCTTCCTGAGCGCGACGGCGCACGTTCTCGGTCTCGGCCTTCGCGCGCAGGAAGCTTTCCTGCAGATCGGCGATCTTTGCCTGCGCTTCGGCCAGCGCGGCCTGCTCGGCGGTTGCCGGCGCGTCCGCTGCGGCGTTCGCAGCCGAATCCTGGGAGGCCGCGGCCTCGGCGGCCTGGCGCGCGGTTTCGTCGGCGGGCGTGGGGGTCTGGCTCGTCGGGTTCTCTTGCGTGTTTTCCATGTCGCTGAAAGTCGTTAAAAAGTAAAAACCAACGGTGGCGGGAGCGGGTGAAACTTATCGCAATTTATACGTTGCAAAATCGCGACAGGCGGCTCGACTCGCAACCGCATATCAACACGGCAGATGGGGCCGGAAGCACCCGTTTCAAGCGGCTCTGCACGTTCTTTTCGCGCCGTCTACGCACGGCCGAAATGCGCCGTAACAACGATCAATGCAGGGCGATCAGATTGAGATTGAGTGCGGCCGACAAGTGGCCTATGCTCCAATAAAGCATCGGAAAAGACACGTTAACCCTAATCTAACGAAAGCCTTACCGACATTTTCAATTCAACCCGATTCGCCCGTTTTCAAGTATCGAATCGTCCGAAGGGGGAGTACCGTGAAACTGACCGTTGCAATTGGGGTGGTCGCATTGGTACTGGTTGCGGGCACCACGACCATCTGCATGTCCGGCGCGGTTAATGACCACACGACCGAGTATGGCGGCGTGCACCAACTGTTCAATCCCCACCTGAACAATCCCCACCTGAAAATCTGTCGATAGTGCGCCGGTCGCGCTTGGTCGGCCGGCCGTGCAACTCGGCGGCCGGCTCGCGATACGTCCTGCGCCGCTCCTGCTCGACCTGTCGTTTCACCTTGCTTTCCTCGGTCTCCGCATAGAGCGTCTGCGCGACGCTCGCGGGACCGCGCACGTCGCATACGCCCAGCACTTGCACCTGCCAGACGATCCGCTCGATTTCGATCTCGACGAGGTCGCCGACCCGCACGTCCTTGGCCGGCTTGACGCCGGCCCCGCCGATGCGCACATGCCCTTTGTCGACCGCGTCCGCCGCGAGCGAGCGCGTCTTGAAAAAGCGCGCCGCCCATAGCCACTTGTCGATGCGCAGCTTCGCGCCGGCGTCGGTGGAAATCTTGTAGTTCATGAGCCTGTTCAAACTCCCGCGGTTTGCGGCACCGGCACCGCCTGCACCGGCCAGCCCTGCAGATTCTGCGCGACGATCTCGCCGAGCGCGGCAATCCACGGCTGCGAAGCGTTCACGCAGGCAATCCGGTGAAACTCCTTGCCGCCCGCATGCAGGAACTCGTCGCGCACTTCCATGCCGATTTCTTCAATCGTTTCAAGGCAGTCGGCGGTAAAGCCCGGACAGAACACGTCCGCGCGCCGCACGCCCGCCGCACCCAACTCCTTCAACGTAGGCGCCGTGTACGGCTGCAGCCATTCGGCCTTGCCGAAACGCGACTGGAACGTGATCCGGCATTCCACCGGCGTCAACCCAAGAGCCTGCATCAACAGCGCGCCGGTCTGCTGGCACTGCTCGTGGTACGGGTCGCCCAGATCCAGCGTTCGCTTGGGCACGCCGTGAAAACTCAGCACCAGCTTGTCGCCCGCCGCGAAGTCTGGCCGGCCGTGCTGATGCCAATACTGATGCACCTGGGCGGCCAGCGCCGCGATGTACGCCGGATGGTCCGCGTACTGGCGCACCGTGCGGATTTCCGGCTGATTGCGCATGCGCTTGAGGGCGGAAAAGGCGTCGTCGAACGCGGTGGCCGTGGTCGACGACGAGTATTGCGGATACATCGGCACCAGCAGCACCCGCTCCGCGCCCGCCAGCTTCAACTGGTTCAGCATGGCCGGAATACCCGGCGTCCCGTAGCGCATCGCGTAGTCGACCAGCACCGTGTAGTCGTTCAGATGCAGCAGATGACGCAATCCCTCCACCTGCTTTTCCGTGTACACGCGCAGAGGCGAGCCTTCGGGCATCCAGACCGCCGCGTACTTCTTCGCGGAGCTACGCCCGCGCAACGGCAGGATCAGTAGCCGCAGGATGATCTGCCACAGCAACGCCGGAATTTCGACCACTCGCGGATCGGACAGGAACTGCGCGAGATAGCGGCGCACCGCGCGCGGCGTCGGCGCGTCGGGCGTGCCGAGATTGATCAGCAGCACGGCGACGCGATGTGAGGTGGCGTTCTGGGAAGGCCGCTCGAGGTCGAAGCGCATAGGCAGCGGAAGTCACCGCTTTACGCGGAGAGTCGATTCAGTGGAGATTCATTATAGCGGCGCGGTCTCTTGTCAGGTCCGCCGCCGCCCCTGGCCGTTCGGCCGATTGGCAAGCGGCGCGCGCTCACGCATCATGGGCAACAAGGTCCGCCGCGGCGTAACTGAAGGGAGTGGCAAGAAATGACGAGAAACGGCGGCCCGCTATTGCTGGCTCAGGGTCAGCGAAAGCAGACGCGCGGTGATGTCGACGATTGGAATCACGCGGTTGTAGGCCATGCGGGTCGGCCCGATCACGCCGAGCGTGCCGACGATCTTGCCGTTCACCTCGTACGGCGCGGTGACGACGCTCATCTCTTCGATCGGCACGAGGTTCGACTCGCCGCCGATGAAAATCTGCACGCCCGCCGCGTGACTCGACACGTCGAGCAATTGAAGGAGGCTGGTCTTCTGGTCGAACACGTCGAACAGCTTGCGCAGGCGCGCCATGTCCGACGAGAGGTCGGCGACTTCGAGCAGGTTGCGCTCGCCGGAAATCAGCACGGTCTCACCGGTGTCGGATTCGTCGGTGCTGGCCGTGACGGCCGCGTGCATCAGCGTGGTCATGTCGCCACGCAGTTCGTCGATCTCTTCGCGCAGGCGGCGGCGCACGTCGTCGAACGAAAGGCCGGCGAAGTGCGCGTTGATGTAATTGGAGGCTTCCACCAGCTGCGACGGCGAGAAGTCGCGCTGGGTCGCCATGATGCGGTTCTGCACGTCGCCTTCGGGCGTCACGATGATCAGCAGGATGCGCTTGTCGGACAAACGCATGAACTCGATCTGCTTGAACACGTGGCTGCGCCGCGGCGTGAGCACGACGCCGGCGAACTGCGACAGGTTGGACAGCACGCTGGCCGCCGCCGCGACGATCTTCTGCGGCTCGCCCGCCTGCAGCGTGGTCTTGACGGCGCGCATCACCGCTTCTTCGTCGGCCGCGGACTCCACCGTCAGCATCGTGTCGACGAACAGGCGGTAGCCGCGCGGCGTGGGAATGCGGCCCGCGGAAGTGTGCGGACTGATCACGAGCCCCAGGTCCTCGAGATCGGACATCACGTTGCGGATCGTTGCCGGGCTCAGTTCGAGGCCCGAGTAACGCGACAACGTGCGCGAGCCGACCGGCTGACCTTCGGCGATATATCGCTCAATCAGCGTTTTGAGGAGGGTTTGTGCGCGAGGATCTAGCATGACGAAAAATTTTAGCTTAATGCCGGGACGACCGCGAGCGCTAACGGCGCCCATCCGTGACGAATGCGCCACTGTCTGCCTCGGTACGGCGTGCTCGACGCTCCAGCACGGAGCCGCGCACCCAGCCGGGCGCCACGCCGGTCTCCGTTTGCGCCCAATTTCCGGCCACCGTCGGCGCGCGTCGACCGGCAGCCCGCCGCCCCACTTCGAGCGGCGCGCCTGTCATCAAGGCTTCACCATTCTAACGATAATCGCGGCATGCGCCGGCCACCCCCACGAGCCGGTCCGCCACCGGGTCTGTCTGCGGTTCTTTTCAGGCCCCACCTATGGTGTAATGCCGGCATGCAAGTGACCAGCCAGTTCAAGACCGTCGCGCTCGTCGGGCGCAACAATACGCCAGGCATCGGCGAGCCGTTGACCGCGCTCGCTTCGTGCATCGCGAAGCGCGGGTTCGAAGTCGTGTTCGAAGCCGAAACCGCCGCCGAAATCGGCGTCACCGACTACCCGGCGCTGCGTCCCGCCGAGATCGGCGCGCGCGCCGACGTCGCGGTGGTGCTGGGCGGCGACGGCACGATGCTCGGCATCGGCCGGCAACTGGCGCCGTACCGCACGCCGCTCATCGGCATCAATCACGGGCGGCTGGGCTTCATCACCGACATCCCGATCTCCGACATGCGCGAGATCGTGCCGCAAATGCTGGCCGGCAATTTCGAACGCGAAGAACGCGTGCTGCTCGAAGCGCGGATCATGCGCGATGGCAATCCGATCTACCACGCGCTGGCCTTCAACGACGTGGTGGTCAACCGGAGCGGCTTTTCCGGCATGGCGGAACTGCACGTCTCGGTGGACGGGCGCTTCATGTACAACCAGCGCTCGGACGGCCTGATCGTCGCCACGCCGACCGGCTCGACCGCTTACGCGTTGTCGTCGCAGGGGCCTATCCTGCATCCGCAACTGCAGGGCATCGTACTCGTGCCAATCGCGCCGCACGCGCTGTCGAACCGGCCGATCGTGCTCCCGGACGACTCGAAGGTGAGCATCCAGATCGTTTCCGGGCGCGAAGTGAACGTCAATTTCGACATGCAGTCGTTCACGTCGCTGGAGTTGAGCGACACGATCGAAGTGCGCCGCTCGCGTCACACGGTGCCGATGCTGCATCCGGTCGGCTACAGCTATTACGCGACGCTGCGCAAGAAGCTGCACTGGAACGAGTATCCGTCGCACGAAGAAGATCCCAAGCCCTGAGCGGCGAAGTCACGCTGGAACGCCCAAGCCCAAGCGACCGCCGCTGCCGAAACCTGAACTTCAAGCTCATCAGACGACCTCCATGCTTCGCCACCTCTCGATACGCGACTTCGTCATCGTCGCCGCGCTCGACCTCGAATTCGACAGCGGCTTTACTGTTTTCTCGGGCGAAACCGGCGCCGGCAAGTCGATCCTGATCGACGCGCTGGCGCTCGCGCTCGGCGCGCGCGCCGACGCGAACGTCGTGCGCACCGGCGAGAGCCGCGCCGACATCACCGCCGAGTTCGAGACCCATGCGCAGGTCGAGCAATGGCTCGACGAGCAGGCGCTCGGCGCGACCGCCAACAGCGACGAGCACGACGGCACCGTGATGCTGCGGCGCGTGGTGGACGCCAATGGCCGCTCGCGCGCGTTCATCAACGGCACGGCGGCGACGCTTACGCAATTGCGCGAGGTCGGCGAGATGCTGGTGGACATTCACGGCCAGCACGCTCACCAATTGCTGATGCGCCCCGATGCGCAGCGCGAACTGTTCGATACCCATGCTGGCCTGTCCGACACCGCGGCCGCCGTCACGCGTGCGTGGCGCACGTGGCGCGAGAAGGTGCAGGCGGTCGAGCACGCTCAGACGCGCGACCGCGAGTTGCAACTCGAACGCGAGCGCCTCGCGTGGCAGCTCACCGAACTCGACAAGCTCGCGCCGCAGCCTGGCGAATGGGAAGAGGTCAATAGCGAGCACCGTCGTCTGTCGCACTCCGCGAATCTGATCGACGGCGTGCAAGGCGCGCTCGGCGCGCTGTCCGAATCCGACGAGGCGATGATCACGCACCTTGCTGCGATCGTGTCGAAGGTGCGCGACCTCGCCGAGATCGACCCGGCGCTGAACGACGTGCTGGCCGCGCTCGAACCCGCCGAAATCCAGCTGCAGGAAGCGGCCTATTCGCTGAGTCATTACGCGCAGAAGCTCGAACTCGATCCGGACCGGCTCGCGCAAGTCGAAAAGCGCCTCGACGCGCTGCACTCGGCCGCGCGCAAATTCCGCCTGCAGCCGGAAACGCTGCCGGAGGAACACGAAGCACGGCGCGCACAACTGGCCGCGCTCGACGCCGCCGCCGATCTCGACAGCCTGCACGCCGCCGAAGCCAAGGCCAAAGAGGCGTTCCTGAGCGAGGCGAAAAAGCTCTCGAAGGCGCGCGCCAAAGCCGGCAGCGCGCTGGGCGCGGCGGTCACCACCGGCATGCAGGAGCTGTCGATGAAGGGCGGCAGCTTCGAAGTCGCGCTGGTGCCGCTGCCCGAAGGCGGCGCGCATGGCCTGGAGCAGGTCGAGTTCCGGGTCGCCGGTCATGCCGGCGTGCCGCTGCGGCCGCTCGCCAAGGTCGCCTCGGGCGGCGAACTCGCGCGTATCAGCCTGGCGCTCGCGGTCATCGCCAGCGCTGCGAGTCCGACGCCCACACTGATCTTCGACGAAGTGGATACGGGCATCGGCGGCGGCGTCGCCGAGGTGGTCGGGCGGCTGTTGCATCAACTCGGACAAGCGCGCCAGGTGCTGTGCGTGACGCACTTGCCGCAAGTCGCCGCGCGCGGCGATCACCACTTCCAGGTGGCGAAGGCCGGCAACGGCCAGGGCGGCACGGTGAGCAGCGTGACCTCGCTCGACAAGGCGAGCCGCGTCGAGGAAGTCGCGCGGATGCTCGGCGGACTGGAAATCACCGCGACCACCCGCAAGCATGCGAAGGAAATGCTGGCCGCCTGAAACGACGCGGCCGGGAAAGCGCTCACCTAGCGCTCATCCCGGCCGTTTGCCCTACTCGCGCGTGCAGCGCGGATAGCGCGGGCGATCAGAACAACGCGGCGCAACACGGGCAAAAGGCAACACAACCCGCGTCGCCCCGCTCTCAGGTCACGCAACGACGCCTCACCCGAACACCCGCTTCCACAACGCCAGCACCGCTTGCCGCTCGGTGACGACCAGCGCCGGATCGACCCGTGCCTTCTCCATCCCGTCCAGGCGCAGCTTGTGCTGCAACTTGCGGTACGTGCGATACGCCGCGCCGACCGTCTCCGCTTCCTCCTCGCTCATCAGTCCGAAGCGCGACACTTCGCGCAGCAACGCGATGTTGCCGGTATTGCGGATCAGCTCTGGATCGCTCGCCGCGTGCAACAGCACCCAGTACTGCACGGTGAATTCGATATCGACCATGCCGCCGCGATCGTGCTTCAGATCGAACAGCGCGGGCGTATGGTTCGGATGCCCCGCCTCGACGCGTGCGCGCATCTCGACGATCTCCTTCGCGAGCGGCGCCGCTTCGCGCGGCGTGGTCAGCACCTGCTCGCGGATGGCCTCGAATTTCGCGCCGATCTCGGCATCGCCCGCGCAGTAACGCGCACGGCTCAGCGCCTGGTGCTCCCAGACCCATGCGGTGTTGGCCGCGTCGCCTTCACGCAGCTGGTAGCGGCGGAACGCGTCCAGATCGGTGACGAGCAGACCCGACTCGCCGTTCGGCCGCAAGCGCAGGTCGACGTCGAACAGCGTGCCCGCGCCGGTCGCGGTGGTCAGCCAGGTAATCAGGCGGCGGGTGTAGGTCGCGTAGACATCGGCAGCGGCGTCGTCGGGATCGTCGTACAGGAAGATCACGTCGAGGTCGGACGCGTAGCCCAGTTCCTTGCCGCCCAGCTTGCCGTACGCGATCACCGCGAAGCGCGGCACGTCGCGGTGGCGCTTCGGCAACTGGTTCCAGACGGCCTGGAGCGTGACGTCGAGCACCGCGTCGGCGAGTTCGGACAGCCGGTCGCTCACGTGCTCGACGCTCAGCTTGCCGGCGAGATCGATCAGCAGAATGCGGAACACCTCGGCCTGGTGCGCGTGGCGCAGCAGATCCATCTGCTGCTCGACACCATCGGCGGCCGCGAGCCGCAGGCGCAGCGTGCGCTTGAACTCGGGCCAGTCGAACGGACTGTTGATCGCTTCGGCGTCCAGCAGCTCGTCGAGCAATTGCGGATGGCGAATCAGGTAGCCGGCCGCCCAGCGCGAGCCGCCCAGCACCGAGAGCACCTGATGCAACGCCTGCGGATATTCGGTCAGCAGCGCGAGGTACGCGCCGCGTCGGCTCACCGCTTCGAGCAGATCGAAGAAGCGCGCGACCGTATCGCCGCGTCGCTCGGCCGGTTCGAGCGTACGCGCGGCTTCCAGCGCGCGCTGCGCGACGATGTCGAAGCGTTGCCGGCTGCGCTCGGCGAGCCCCGCGTAACGCGACGACTGCCACACCGCGCGCAGACGCGCGAGCAGCTCGCCCGGCTCGGCCACGCCGAGTTCGATCAGGCGCGCGCGCAATGCTTCGTCGGCGCTGTCGTCGGCAAGCGCGCTGCTCCATACCCATGCGGCGGCGCCGTCTTCGGGGGCGCCGCAGCCGTCGCGGCCGCTCACCTTGTCGGCGAAAATCTGGTCGAACTGCTGTTCGACGAATTCGCGATGCGCATCGAGCTTCGCCATCAGCACCGTGTAGTCGTCGCAACCCATCGTGCGGGCGAGTGCTGCGCGCTCTTCCGGGTCGACCGGCATCGCGTGGGTCTGCGCGTCGTTGCGGTATTGCAGACGGTGTTCGAGTTCGCGCAGAAAACGGTAGGCGGCCGAGAGCCTCTCGCACACCGATGTGTCCAGCAGCCCATGCGCGGCTGCGTGGCGCAATACGGCGAGCGTCAGCCGAACGCGAAAGCCCGCGTCCTGGCCGCCGCGAATCAGCTGGAACACCTGCGCGCTGAATTCGATTTCACGGATGCCGCCACGTCCGAGCTTGATGTCGTCGGCCTTGTCGGGCCGCATCGACGCGCGACGCTGCGCCTCCTGGCGAATCTGCAAATGCAGCGCACGAATCGCGCTGATCACGCCAAAGTCGAGATAGCGGCGATAGACGAACGGCGTGACGATCGCGTCGAGCTGCTTCTGCAAGCGCTGCGCGGCATCGCTCATGCCTTCCGACACGAGCCGGCCCTTGATCCACGCATAGCGCTCCCACTCGCGGCCCTGCACGTAGAAATACTCTTCGAGCATGCCGAGGCTGCACACGAGCGGCCCCGAGTCGCCGTTCGGCCGCAGGCGCATGTCGACGCGGAACACGTAGCCGTCGGCGGTCACTTCGGCGAGCGCGCCGATCAGACGCTTGCCGAGGCGCGTGAAGAAGTCCTGCGTCGCGATCGGCGAACGCTGGCCGCCCGCCGTCTCGCCGTCCTCTTCATAGACGAAGATCAGATCGATGTCCGACGACACGTTCAGCTCGCGCCCGCCCAGCTTGCCCATTCCCACGACGCCGAGTGCGAGGCGCTCGCCCTGCGGACCGCGCGGCTCGCCGTACAGCGTTTCCAGCTCGGCGGACAGCACCGTGAGCGCGCGCTGGATCGTCGTCTCCGCCAGATCGGTCATCGCGCCGGTGACTTCGGCGATGTCCGCCTTGCCCGCCAGATCACGCTCCATCACCGCACAGAACACCTCGGTGCGCAGTTGGCGCAAGGCCCGTTTGAGTGCATCCTCGTTCAATGGCGTGCCAGCCGCGTCGGCGCACAACGCGTCGAAACGCGCATCGATGCGCGCGCGGGTCAGCGGCGCGGCCGCCAGTGCTGCCACGTGCGTCACGAGCGACGGACGGGCCGCCGCAGCGCGCGCGGCGTAATGTGAATAGCTGGAACTCGGGAGTGTGGCGTCAGTCATCAAAGGTCTGGCTCGCTCATTGCTTGGATAGCGTGGTTCAATTCGCTGTAACACTGCGGCCCGGCGCTTCGGCGCAAGCGCCGGAACGGCGTGCAGACAGGGTTTGCCGGAAGTCCGCCGACCCTTTGCCGTGTGTTACATTTCGTCGTTAATTCGCAAAACTACCATATCGCCCACCCGCCGCAGCATGTCCGAGCGAAACGAATCCGCCGACCCGCACGAAACCGGGCAGGTCCGGCCTGTGAGCGGAAACGACCACATCGTGCTGCGTCGGACCTTGCGCGTGGTCCTCACGCTCGCGCTCGTCCTCTATTTCATCGCGACGGCTCTGTTTCTCGGCTTGCGCTACGTGGTGCTGCCGCGGGTCGACTCGTTCCGCCCGCGCATCGAAGCCATCGTTTCCGAGAAGCTGCGCACGCAGTTCACCATCGGCAAGCTGGCGCCGCATTGGAGCGGTTTTCAGCCGGGCGTCGACGTCACCAACCTCGTCATCCGCGACCATGAAGGCAACGCCGCGCTGACGATTCCGCGCGCCACCGCCACGGTGTCATGGAAATCCCTCTGGCAGTTTCATCCGGCGCTTTCCAGCCTGATCGTCGAGCAGCCCGACGTGCTGGTCTCGCGCAACGCGGACGGCGTGCTGTCGGTCGCGGGCGTGCCGGTGCCGACCCGCCATAGCGGCAACGACACACTGTCCACCTGGCTCCTGCGCCAGCAGGCGATCGTGCTGCGCGGCGGCGTGCTGCGCTGGCGCGACGCGCAACACACGGCGCCCGAACTCGCGCTGCGCGACATCCGCATCGCGATCCTGAACGACGGCTACGACCACCGGCTCGCACTGCAGGCGCCCGCCGACGGCCAGGTGCTGCACGGCCCAATCGACTTCCGCTCGCATTTCCGGCACGCGCCGCTCAGCGCCATCGGCAAGCCGATCAACTGGACCGGCCAGGTGTATATGTCGACGGGTCCGGTCGATCTGCCGACGCTCGCGCGCTACATCAATTTCCCGATCGAGACATTTGCTGGCCGCGTCGACAACGCGATCTGGGCCGACTTCGCCGATGGCCGGATGAAGACGGCGAGCGGCAGACTGAACGGCACCGACGTCGCGCTGCGCGTGCGGCCGACTCAGCCGAAGCTGCTGCTGCCGGTCGCTCATTTCTCGTGGCATCTCGACGTCGCCGAGCAGGGCGACTACCGGCTGCAACTCACCGACCTGCGCGCCGAACTTGGCCAGCCGCCGCTCGACGACGGCACGCCGCTCACCCGCACGCTCGCGTTCGCGAAGCTTGATGGGCGCTACCGGACGGCGTCGCAGCAGCATGGGCAACTCGTGAGCGTCACCGGCGACCGCGTCGACCTGGGCATTCTCGCGGAATTCAGCCGTGCGCTGCCGCTGCCGCGACAGCTGCTGAATAATCTGGTGCGCTTCAATCCGCGCGGTCTGATGGCCAACTACGTGATCGAAGTCGAGCGCGGCAAGCCGGAGTCCGGTCAAGTGGGCGGCGATCGCCGCTCGAACGGCGCGGAGCCGATCGAGCGTTATCGCTTCAAGGGCGATCTGCAGGGCATCAGCGTGGCCGCTCAGGAACCGGGGCCGGGGCTCACCCCGCGCAATCACCCGCGCGCGGGCATCCCGGGCATCGAAAATCTGTGGGGCAGCGTCGACGCCGACGAAAACCACGGCAGCGCGCTCCTCGACACGTCCAACGTGGCGATTACGTTGCCAGGCGTGTTCGACGATCCGCGCCTGAAGCTCGATCGTCTGCACGGCCGAGCCGACTGGACCATCACGCCGAAGGCGCCCGGCGAGGCGCGCCCGGGGTTCGCCGTGAAGCTGGCCGATTTCGCCGTCTCGAACGCGGACGTCGCGGCCACCGCAAGCGCCAACTACAGCAACCCCGGCCACGGCCGCGGCTCGCTGGACCTGAAGGCCGACTTCCAGCGCGCCCAGGTGACGCGCATCGTCCGCTATCTGCCGACCAGCATCAGCGAGAAGCTGCGCATCTACCTCGGCCACGGGCTGCAGGCCGGCGTGTCGCACGGTGCGACGATCGAAGTGCACGGCGACCTGACCAAATTCCCCTATTCGCGCGATCCCGACGCCGGCATCTTTCATATCGTCGCGCCGTTCAGGGGCGGCAAGTTCGATCCTTCGCCCTACCCGCCGCGCAACATGAGGAACGGCACGCCGAACGTGTGGCCGCCGCTCGACGGCATCGACGGCGTGTTCGAACTCAAGCAGAACGTGATGCGCTTCGATATCGAGCGCGGACGCTACCGGCGCGTCGCGCTGACCGGCGTCAACGGCCGGATCGACGACCTCGGCACCCGCGAGTCGAAACTCATCATCCAGGGCAACGGCCGCGGGCCGCTCGCCGACATGCTCGACTACGTGAACGGCAGTTCACTCGGCATCATGGCCCGCCACCAGACCGAGAAGATTCGCGCCGAAGGGCCCGCGTCGCTCGCGCTCAAGCTGACGGTGCCGCGTACGCCGAAGCCGCATATCGGCGTGGAAGGCGCGGTCGGCTTCATGAACAACCGGCTGAGCGTGCCGCACGTGCCGCCGCTGTCACAGCTGAACGGCCGGGTGCGCTTCACCGAGCGCACGGCGCAGGTCGACCGGCTTTCGGGGCAATTCCTCGGCGGCGACGTGCACGCGAACGGCGGCCTGCGGCAGGACGGCACCTACGCGCTGGCGCTGGGCGGCCATATCGCCGTCGATGCCGCGCGCGGCCTCGATCTGCATGGCCCGGCCGCGCAGGTGCTGGCGCGCCTGAGCGGCACCGCGCCGTACGCGCTGAACGTGCGCGGCGCTAAAGGCAGCTTGCCGGAAGTGAGCGCGAACTCGGACCTGACCGGCCTCGCGCTCGACTTCCCCGCGCCCTTCAACAAGGAGGCCGGCACGCCGATGCCGCTGCACTTCGCCGTCAGGCCGTCCGCGACGCCGGGCGAGGCCGGACTGGAGCGCGCCGACCTGACCTTCGGACCGGTCGCCGCCGCGTATCTGCTGCGCTATCAGCCGAAAGCGATGCCGACGGTGGTGCGCGGCGCGATCGGCGTGAACCGGCCCGCCGACCTGCCGTCGGAAGGCGTGGTCGCCGCCGTCGACGTGCCGGTGTTCGACGCCGACGCGTGGCGAGCGCTCGCCGCGCAGATGCGCACCCAGAGCGCGCCCGCCGCGTCCGCGACGCCGCCGGCCCCGGCGGCCGCCCCCGCCCCGCCGAATCCGGCCGTCACGCAATTCCTGCCGAACCGCTTCGCGCTGCACATCGACACGTTGACGCTGCTCAAGCGCCACTGGGACAGCGTGGTGGTCGGCGCGTCGCATGCGGACGGCAAATGGCAGGCGAACATCGCGTCGAACCAGGTGTCCGGCCACGTGTCGTGGCTGCCGGGCGTCACCCGCGATTCGCCGGGCGCGCTGCAGGCGCGCTTTGCGCGCGTCGTGATTCCGTCGGTCGAGGACAAGGATATGCTCGGCCCGGCGATGTCGGCGCCGGCGCAGAACATGCCATCGATCGATCTGGTGGTCAACGAGCTGATCGTGCGCGACCGCGACATCGGCCGCCTCGAAGTGGACGCGCACAACTTCGAGGAAGACGGCGTGCCGGTCTGGCAGCTCGACAAACTCGACATCACGAATCCCGCCGCGACGCTCACCGCCACCGCGAACTGGCGCACCTCGACGGAGCTGGGCAGCGTCGCCGACGAAGCGTTGCCGCGCCGCACCGTGGTCGATTTCAAGCTGGACGTGAAGGACGCCGGCGGGCTGGTCGAACGCTTCGGCCTGCCGCGCACGATCAAGGGCGGCACCGGTTCGCTGTCGGGCAAGATGATGTGGCTCGGCGCGCCAGCCGCGATCGACTTTCCGACGCTCAACGGCAATCTGGCCGGGGACCTGCGCCACGGCCAGATCCTCAAGATCGACCCAGGTGTCGCCACGCTGCTGGGCGTGCTCAGCCTGCAAAGCCTTGCGCGCATCGCCACGCTGGATTTCCGCGATGTAATCGGCGAGGGGCTGCCGTTCTCGAGCGTCACGGCCACCGCGCAGATTCACAACGGCATCGGCCGCACGGACAACTTCAGGATGGTGACCGCGCCGGCGCGCGTCGACATGAAGGGCTCCGTCGACCTCGCGCAGAAGACCCAGGACATGCATCTGCATGTCACGCCGACCGTCAGCGCGGGCGCCGCGGTGATCGCCGCGGCGGTCATCAACCCACTGTTCGGCCTCGGCGCGCTGGTGGCCGATCTGGCGCTCACCCACTCGGTCTCGCACGTGTTCGCGCGCGAGTATGCGATCACCGGTTCGTGGTCGAAACCGCACGTCGAGCGGGTGACGGGCGATCGCGGTAAGATGGACGCTCCGGCTTCGACCGTGGAAGCGCACTGAGTTTTTCCGGCGTTCTGTTTGCCCGTTCGGCCGGCCGAACGCCCCAGTGCCGCGACGGCGGCTCCAGCCAGCCCTGAACGACGTTATCGACGTAATTGGCGTCAGCGGTTCGCGCCGCCCGCCTTGCCGGGAGTTCTTCGAAACGCTCATGAGCGAAACACACGTCTCTCCATCGCCGTCCGCCGCGCACTCCAGCGGTTCCCTCGCCAGCATTTTCCGGATCGCCGCGCTGCAGATGGTGAGCACGCCGGACCGCGAGCGCAATCTCGCCGAAGCCGGGCGCCTGATCGCCGAAGCCGCCGCCGACGGCGCGCAACTCGTCCTGCTGCCCGAATACTTCTGCTTCATGGGATTCAAAGACACGGACAAGCTGGCCGTGCGCGAAGCCTATCGGGACGGCCCGATCCAGCGTTTTCTCGCCGATGCCGCGCGCCGCCACAAAATCTGGGTGATCGGCGGCACGCTGCCGATCACCGCGCCGGAAGCGTCGCGCGTGTTGAACACCACGCTGGTGTTCGATCCGCAAGGCAACGAAGCCGCGCGCTACGACAAGATTCACCTGTTCAACTTCGAGAAGGGCGAGGAGTCGTTCGACGAGGCGCGCACCATCCGCCCCGGCGGCGAGGTCCGCAGCTTCGAGGCACCGTTCGGCCGCGTGGGTCTGTCGGTCTGCTACGATCTGCGCTTTCCGGAGCTGTACCGGCGCATGGGCGATTGCGCGCTGATCGTGGTGCCGTCCGCCTTCACTTACACCACCGGCCGCGCGCATTGGGAAATGCTGTTGCGCGCCCGGGCGGTCGAAAACCAGTGTTACGTGCTGGCCGCGGCGCAAGGCGGCAAACACGAAAACGGCCGCCGGACCTGGGGCCACAGCATGCTGATCGACCCGTGGGGCGAAGTCGTCGCGGTGCGCGATGAAGGCGCCGGCGTGGTCGCCGGCAATCTCGAGCGTGCGCGCATCGACGAAGTGCGACAGAGCCTGCCCGCCTGGCGTCATCGTGTGCTCAGTTGAAACGACATTGAAACTGCGGCGCCCCGCACGCACCTAGCGTGACTCGGGCGCTAACCGAATCCTCCGTATCGAGCAGAACATACTTCGCATGAACATCATCGAACCCGGTATCCGTAATCTCGCCACCGCCAAGGACATCCTCCTGACGCCCTACGGTCTCGACGAATCCCTGCTCACCCGCACGCTCGCCGAAATCTTCACGCACAAGATCGACTACGCGGACCTGTACTTCCAGTACACGCGCAGCGAAGCGTGGAGTCTCGAAGAAGGCATCGTGAAATCGGGCAGCTTCAGCATCGACCAGGGCGTCGGCGTGCGCGCCGTGTCGGGCGATCGCACCGCTTTCGCGTACTCGGACGATCTGTCGCCCGAGGCGATTCGTCAGGCGGCGCTCGCCACCCGTTCGATCGCCAAGGCGGGCGGCGGCAAGCAGAAGATCAAGGCGGCCACTTCGCTGACCGGCATCGCCGGGCGCGATCTGTATCTGCCCTCCGATCCGCTCCATTCGCTCGACGCAACCGCCAAGGTCAAGCTGCTCGAGCGCATCGAAAAGATGGCGCGCGGGCGCGATCCGCGCATCCAGCAGGTGATGGCGGGCCTCGCCGGCGAGTACGACGTGGTGCTGGTGGCGCGCAGCGACGGCGCCCTCGCGGCCGACATCCGTCCGCTCGTACGTGTGTCGGTCACGGTGATCGCCGAGCAGAACGGCCGCCGCGAAATCGGCAGCGGCGGCGGCGGCGGGCGTTTCGACTATGGCTATTTCACCGACGAAGTGCTGTCGCGCTACGTCGACGACGCCGTGCACGCGGCGCTGGTGAATCTCGACGCGCGTCCGGCGCCGGCCGGCGCGATGACCGTCGTGCTCGGACCGGGCTGGCCCGGCGTGCTGCTGCACGAAGCAATCGGCCACGGCCTCGAAGGCGACTTCAACCGCAAGGGCTCGTCGGCGTTCGCGGGACGTATCGGCGAACAGGTCGCCGCTAAGGGCGTCACGGTGGTCGACGACGGCACGCTGCCGAACCGTCGCGGCTCGCTCAATATCGACGACGAAGGCAACCCGACCCAGTGCACGACCCTGATCGAGGACGGCATCCTGAAGGGCTACATCCAGGACACGCTGAACGCGCGCCTGATGAAGATGCCCGTCACCGGCAACGCGCGTCGCGAGTCGTACGCGGCGCTGCCAATGCCGCGCATGACCAACACGTACATGCTCAACGGCGACAAGGACCCGCAGGAAATTCTCGCGTCGGTGAAGAACGGCTTGTACGCGGTGAACTTCGGCGGCGGCCAGGTCGACATCACGAACGGCAAGTTCGTGTTCTCGGCCTCCGAGGCGTACATGATCGAAAACGGCAAGATCACATACCCGGTCAAGGGCGCGACGCTGATCGGCAGCGGTCCGGAATCGCTCAAGTACGTCAGCATGATCGGCAACGACATGAAGCTCGACTCGGGCGTCGGCGTGTGCGGCAAGGAAGGCCAGAGCGTGCCGGTGGGCGTCGGCCAGCCGACGCTGCGCATCGACCGGATGACCGTGGGCGGCACTGCCTGATTTTGCAGCAAACGCATACTTCGTGCGCAATATGCGCGAAGTATGCGGATTTTCCGCATTTTTGCACCCCTCCGCTTGTCAACCGAGCCTGAGCGGGTTATAAAGTCACTCACCCTTTTTGACCAGCGACCTCATTTCGTCATGTCCGCCAAGTTTTACTTTTACTTTTTTTGGTATCTCAGACCGCTGGCGGATCGAGAGGGGTGTTAGTGCACGCAGGACACCAGGAATTCCCGAAAAACCGCCAGCCCAGCCTGGCGGTTTTTTTTCGCCTCACGCTTTTGAACCTCATCCGACACTTTCGCCGTTGAACATTTATTGATTGTCGCGCGCTCTGGCATCGCAACCTTCGTTGCCCGCGCGAACACGCTACGAACCGATTCAGGAGAACAACATGCCCCCGCACAATACCGACGATGTCCGCATTCGCGAATTGAAAGAACTCACGCCGCCCGCTCACCTGATCCGCGAATTCGCCTGCGACGAATCGGTGTCCGACGTGATCTACAACTCGCGCAACGCGATGCATCGCATTCTGCACGGCATGGAAGACCGTCTGATCGTCATCATCGGGCCGTGCTCGATTCACGATCCGAAAGCGGCGATGGAATACGCCGGGCGCCTGATCGAGCAACGCAAGCGTTTCGCCGGCGAACTCGAAATCGTGATGCGCGTGTACTTCGAAAAGCCGCGCACGACGGTCGGCTGGAAGGGTCTCATCAACGACCCGCACATGGACAACAGCTTCAAGATCAACGACGGCCTGCGCACCGCACGCGAGCTGCTGTTGCGTATCAACGAACTGGGCCTGCCGGCCGGCACCGAATACCTCGACATGATCAGCCCGCAATACATCGCCGATCTGATCTCGTGGGGTGCGATCGGCGCGCGCACCACCGAATCGCAGGTCCACCGCGAACTGGCTTCGGGGCTGTCGTGCCCGGTCGGCTTCAAGAACGGCACGGATGGCAACGTGAAGATCGCGGTCGACGCTATCAAAGCCGCGTCGCAGCCGCACCATTTCCTGTCGGTCACCAAGGGCGGTCATTCGGCGATCGTGTCGACGGCCGGCAATGAAGACTGCCACATCATCCTGCGTGGCGGCAAAACGCCGAACTACGACGCGGACAGCGTCAACGCTGCCTGCGCGGATATCGGCAAGGCCGGTCTCGCGGCGCGGCTGATGATCGACGCAAGCCACGCGAACAGCTCGAAGAAGCACGAGAATCAGATTCCGGTGTGCGCGGACATCGGCCGCCAGATTGCTTCGGGCGACGAACGGATTGTCGGCGTGATGGTGGAATCGCACCTGGTGGCGGGCCGCCAGGATCTGCAGGAAGGTTGCGCGCTGACGTACGGCCAGAGCATCACCGACGCGTGCATCGGCTGGGACGAAAGCGTCGCCGTGCTCGAAGGTCTCGCCGAGTCGGTCAAGCAACGACGCGTTGCGCGCGGCAGCGGCAACTAAAGCGCTGCCCGATTGCTTCAGGCAGGTCCGCAAAAAAACCCGGCTCAATTCGAGCCGGGTTTTTTTTAGCCGAACGGACGAATGGTGCTTCATGAGCCGCCTCTGTAACGTAACAACTCATCGCCCTGTCGTGTACGACTTGACCGGGCGGAATGTTACGTATAAGATTTTGTACACGAAAGGCAGTCATGGAGCAGGAAAAAGAAATTCGCTGGTTGGGTTCCAGCTATCGCGATTTACTCGCCTTTCCCGAAGAACCACGTCGTTGCGCAGGGTTTCAACTCGGCAAGATTCAGGCAGGGCTCGACCCTGACGACTGGAAACCGTTTGACTCTATCGGCGCCGGAACGCGCGAAATTCGCATCAGAGACCCTGACGGCATTTTTCGCGTGATGTATGTGACCAAGTACGTCGAAGCGCTGTACGTGCTGCATTGCTTCCAGAAGAAAACCCAGAAGCTTGGGCCGCACGACAGAAAGATTGCCGAGACGCGTTACCGCGCCATCATCAATGATAGGAAACCTTAACAAATGACGATCGACACCAAAATTCGTCACGTAACGAAGCCTGGCGCCAATCTGTTCCTCGAACTGGGCTTTTCAGCCGCCGAGGCGAAGCGTCTGCACGCCGCCTCGCAAAAGCAGATCAACGACACGCGGCTGCTGAAAGAGCAACTGATGACCGAGCTCTCCACCTGGATCGAACAACATCATCTGAAGCAGGCCGAAGCGGCAGAAATTCTGATGGTGTCGCGTCCGCGCGTATCCGACGTGGTCAACAAGAAAACCGCCAAGTTCACCATCGACACGCTGGTCGAAATGATGAGCCGCATCGGCAAGCCGGTCACGCTGGCCGTAGGCTAACGCGCGCTAGCTTGCGTTGCGATCGTGCTGCCACAGCACGTCGGTGCCGCCGTCAGCGCGATTGAGCACACGCGCGAGCACGAACAGCAGGTCGGATAACCGGTTCACGTATTGACGCGGCGCCGCGTTAATCGCTTCATGTTCTCCCAACGCCACGATCGCCCGCTCGGCACGGCGGCAAATGGTGCGGCACACATGCGCAAGCGCCGCCGCACGAGAGCCGCCCGGCAGAATGAATTCTTTCAGCGGCGGCAATGCCGCGTTGTAGTCGGCGAGCCAGTCGTCGAGCTGCGCGAGATGCCGGTCGGTGATCATCGTGTGGCCGGGAATGCAGAGTTCGCCGCCGAGATCGAACAGGTCATGCTGAATCGCAACCAGCGCCGCGCGCACGCTCTCGGGCAGCGTTTCGCACAACAGCACGCCGAGGTTCGAATTGAGTTCGTCGACGTCGCCGATCGCGGCAATGCGCGCGCTGTCTTTGCGCACACGGCGCCCGTCGCCGAGACCGGTGGTGCCGTCGTCGCCCGTACGAGTCGCGATCTTGCTCAAGCGGTTGCCCATGATGTCTCCCGTCCATTGGTGGCGATGCGTCGCTGCAGCATGGTGCGAACAAGCCGTCGGGCCACCGCGTTTATCCATATTGCGCGCATCGTGAAGTCGCCGCCATTATAGGAGCGGTGGCCGTCCTGACGCCGGCTCGCGGGCGATCGGCGTAAAATGAAACACCTGCTGCAAACCAGCTCTGCCCCAAAATATCTGGAGACAAGCGTGAACCATCCCGTGCCACCGGCCCCGCTGCGCCGGCCGTTTCCCGCCGAGCTGCTGGACGCGCTCAAAGCCACCTTCGGCGAACGCGTGTCGGTTGCCGAAGCCGTGCGCGCCCATCATGGCCGCGACGAATCGCCGTTCGACCCTCAACTGCCTGACGCCGTCGTCTTCGCGCGCACCACGGAAGACGTGCAGGCCGTCGTCAAACTGTGCGGCCAGTACAACGTGCCGATCATTCCATACGGCAACGGCTCGTCGCTCGAAGGACATCTGCTCGCCGTGCAAGGCGGCGTGTCGATCGACCTGTCGGAAACGAACCGTGTGTTGTCGATCAACGCCGAAGACCTCACCGTCACCGTCGAGCCCGGCATCTCGCGCAAGCAACTGAACGAAGCGCTGCGCGACACGGGCCTGTTCTTTCCGATCGACCCGGGCGCGGACGCGAGCATCGGCGGCATGTCGGCCACGCGCGCGTCGGGCACCAACGCCGTGCGTTACGGCACGATGCGCGAGAACGTGCTCGGCCTGACCGTCGTGCTGGCGGACGGCCGAGTCATCAAGACCGGTACGCGGGCGCGTAAGTCGTCGGCGGGTTATGACCTGACGCGTCTGTTCGTCGGCTCGGAGGGCACGCTCGGCGTGATCACCGAAATCACCGTGCGCCTTTATCCGCAACCGGAAGCGGTGTCGGCGGCGGTCTGTACTTTTCCGTCGATGGGCGATGCGGTGCGCGCGGTCATCGAAACGATCCAGATCGGCGTGCCGATTGCGCGCGTCGAATTCGTCGACTCGCTCGCGATCCGCTCGATCAACCGCCATTCGAATCTGACGCTGCGCGAGGCGCCCACGCTGTTCTTCGAATTCCACGGCACCGAGGCCGGCGTGAAAGAGCAGGCCGAACTGGTCCAGGAGATCGCCGCGCAAAATGCCGGCGAAGGCTTCGAATGGGCGACCCGCCCGGAAGACCGCAGCCGTCTGTGGAACGCGCGTCACAACGCCTATTTCGCGATGCTGCAATTGAAGCCCGGCAGCCGCGCGGTCACCACCGACGTCTGCGTGCCGATCTCCCGCCTCGCCGAATGCGTGGTGGAAACGGAGCAGGACCTGAAGGCGTCGCCGCTGCCCTGCCCGATCGTCGGCCACGTCGGCGACGGCAACTTCCACGTCGCGATCCTGATCGACCCGGACAAGCCGGAAGAACTCGCCGAGGCCGAGCGTCTGAACCATCGCATCGTGCAACGCGCGCTGCGCATGGACGGCACCTGCACCGGCGAGCACGGCGTCGGCCTGCACAAGATGGGCTTCCTGCTCGAAGAACATGGCGACGTCGCCGTCGACACGATGCGTTCGATCAAGCACGCGCTCGATCCACACAACCTGATGAACCCGGGCAAGATCTTTTCCTGGGCTGCTTGAGTGACGACATAGCCATGATCCAGCGCGGCCACGCTGCAACAGCAAAGTCAACGACATCGGCAACGGCCGCCGCGCCGGCTTCGGAAACAGCACTGCTCGAAATACGAGCAAGTTTGGCGAAAGGCACGAGGAGACAAGTCACATGAACGCACCCGCTGAACTGACGGCTGAAGTACTCGCCCAGCGCCAGCGCGAAGTCGTGCAGGCGCTGATGGCCGTGTTGCCGACCCACTGTCTGTTGTATCGCGAGGAAGACACCGTCGCCTACGAATGCGACGGACTCGCCGCGTACCGGCGTTTGCCGCTCGCGGTCGCGTTGCCGGAGACCGAGTCCCAGGTGCAGCGCATCGTGCAGATCTGCCATCGGCTCGACGTGCCGATCGTGCCGCGCGGCGCGGGCACCGGTCTGTCCGGCGGCGCAATGCCGATCCGGCACGGCGTGGTGGTGTCGCTCGCGCGTTTCAGGAAGATCGTCGAAGTCGACTCGTACGCGCGAACCGCCACGGTGCAGCCGGGCGTGCGCAACCTGTCGATCTCCGAAGCCGCAGCGCCGTATGGTCTGTACTACGCGCCGGACCCGTCGTCGCAGATCGCATGCACGATCGGCGGCAACGTGTCGGAGAATTCCGGCGGCGTGCATTGCCTCAAATACGGCCTCACCGTGCACAACGTGTTGCGCGTGCGCGCGGTGACGATGGAAGGCGAGATCGTCGAATTCGGCTCGCTCGCGCCGGATGCGCCTGGCCTCGATCTGCTCGCGGTGCTGATCGGCAGCGAGGGCATGTTCGCGATCGTCACCGAAGTCACCGTCAAGCTGATTCCGAAGCCGCAAACCGCGCAGGTCATCATGGCCAGTTTCGACGACGTCGTGAAAGGCGGCGAAGCGGTCGCCGGCATCATCGCGGCGGGCATCATTCCGGCGGGCCTGGAGATGATGGACAAACCGGCCACGCGCGCCGTCGAGGAATTCGTCAAAGCGGGCTACGACCTCGACGCGGCGGCGATCCTGCTGTGCGAATCGGACGGTACGCCCGAGGAAGTCGCCGACGAAATCGTACGCATGACCGCGGTGCTGCGCGAACAGGGCGCGACGCGCATCCAGATTTCACGCTCGGAAGCCGAACGGCTGCGCTTCTGGTCCGGCCGCAAGAACGCGTTTCCGGCCGCCGGCCGCATCTCGCCCGACTACTACTGCATGGACGGCACCGTGCCGCGCCGCAGTATCGGCCCGCTGCTCGCGCGCATCGAAGCGATGGAGCAAACCTACCGCCTGCGCTGCATCAACGTGTTCCATGCGGGCGACGGCAACATGCATCCGCTGATCCTCTTCAACGGCAACGATCAGGATGAGTGGCATCGCGCGGAAGCATTTGGTTCCGACATCCTCGAAGCGTGCGTCGAACTGGGCGGCACGGTGACGGGCGAGCATGGCGTCGGCATCGAGAAGATCAACTCGATGTGCGTGCAGTTTTCGCCGGAAGAGCGCGACACGTTCCACGCGGTCAAGCGAGCCTTCGACGCGCCCGGCCTCCTCAATCCGGACAAGGGCATTCCCACGCGAGCGCGCTGCGCCGAGTACGGCAAGATGCACATACGCGGCGGCCTGCTGCCGCACCCCGAGCTGCCGCGCTTCTAGCCCCGCACGGCGCCGCCTGGCCACGCCGCTGCGGCAGCGCTTGTCCTTCCTCACCCTGATTGTCGGATGCGGGTCCGCTCCGGGTTGCCAGCGAGCCCCCGCCCGGTACAATCAAACGAAACACAACGAAGCAGGACACCATGGAAGAGGACGACATCGTCGCCGTATGGTCGGAACGCGTGCGTTCCGCCAGCGCCGAGGGACGCGCGTTGCGCATCCGTGGCGGCGGCACCAAAGACTGGTATGGTCAGACGCTGGAAGGTGACATCCTCGACACGCGCGCTTATCGCGGCATCATCGCGTACGATCCGGCGGAACTGGTCATCACGGCGCGCGCGGGCACGCCCCTGCTGGAGATCGAAGCCGCGCTCGCCGAACATCATCAGATGCTCGCCTTCGAGCCGCCTCACTTCGGGCCGCAGGCCACCTTCGGCGGCTGCATCGCGGCGGGCATCGCCGGGCCGCGCCGCCCTGCCGCAGGCGCGGCGCGCGACTTCGTGCTCGGCGCGGTCATCATGAACGGTCAGGGACAGAAGCTGCATTTCGGCGGTCAGGTGGTGAAGAACGTCGCCGGTTATGACGTCTCGCGTTTGATGGCCGGCTCGCTCGGCACGCTCGGCTTGATCCTCGAACTGTCCGTCAAAGTGCTGCCTCTGCCGCAGGCCGAAGCCACGCTGAAGTTCGACATGAACGGCACGGACGCGGTCCGTAAGCTCAATGAATGGGGCGGCCGGCCGCTGCCGATCACCGCGAGCGCGTGGCGTCACGGCACGCTCGCGGTGCGCCTCGCGGGCGCCGAAGCGGCGGTCAAGTCGGCACGCACGTCGCTCGGCGGCGAAGTCGTCGATGCGGTTGAAGCCGAACGTTTCTGGGCCGGCCTGCGCGAGCAGACCGATTCGTTCTTCGCCGCGATTCCGCCGAAGGCCGCGCTCTGGCGTCTAGCGTTGCCATCGATCACCGAGCCGCTGCAACTGCCCGGCGCGCAGCTGATGGAATGGGGCGGCGGCCAGCGCTGGTGGATCACCGACACCGACGCGCAAACCGTGCGCATCAGCGCGAAGCAGGCCGGCGGTCATGCCACGATCTTCCGCACGGGCCACGGTTACGACCGCAGCGCCGGTGTGTTCACGCCGCTGCCCGCGCCGCTGATGAAAATTCATCGCGGCCTGAAAAGCGCTTTCGACCCGGCCCGCATCTTCAATCGCGGCCGTCTCTACTCCGACTTCTGAGCGACGCGATGCAAACCAACCTCGCGGACTTCATTCGCAATACGCCCGATGGCGACGAGGCCGACGCCATTCTGCGCAATTGCGTGCATTGCGGTTTCTGCACGGCCACCTGCCCGACCTACCAGTTGCTCGGCGACGAACTCGACGGTCCGCGCGGGCGCATCTATCTGATCAAGCAGATGGTGGAAGGCGCGCCGGTCACGCGCAGTACCCAGATTCACCTCGACCGCTGCCTCACCTGCCGCAATTGCGAATCGACCTGCCCTTCCGGCGTGCAATACGGCCGACTGGTCGAAATCGGTCGTAAGCTCACCGAAGAAAAAGTCACGCGCCCGCTCGGTCAGCGTCTGGTGCGGCGGCTGCTGGCGAGCGTCGTCCCGAACAGCGCGATCTTCACGCCGACCATGCGTCTCGGTCAGCATTTCCGCCGCGTGCTGCCGAAGAAACTGCGCGACAAGGTGCCCGCGCGGCAGCGTCCGCTCGAATGGCCGAGCGCGAAACATGAGCGCAAGATGCTGATGCTCGCGGGTTGCGTGCAACCGTCGATGATGCCGAACGTGAACATCGCGACCGCGCGTGTGCTCGATGCGCTCGGCATCGAAACGGTAGTCGCACCGGATGCCGGCTGCTGCGGCGCGATCCGTTTGCACCTGGGCTACAACGACGAGGCGCTGGACGATCTGCGCGCCAACATCGACGCATGGTGGCCCTACGTCGAACAGGGCGCCGAGGCGATCGTGATGAACGCGTCCGGCTGCGGCGCGACCGTCAAGGAATATGCCCACCTGTTGCGCCACGATCCGGCATATGCGGAGAAGGCGCGCCGCATCGTCGAATTGACGCGCGACATTTCGGAGATCCTGCCCGAGTTCGAGGAAGCGCTCACCGCCGTCACGCGACGCCGCTCGGTGCATACCGTGGCGTTTCATCCGCCCTGCACGCTGCAGCATGGCCAGCAGGTGCGCGGCAAGGTCGAACATCTGCTCGCCGCGCTCGGCGTCGAAGTGCGCCTGCCCGCCGACAGTCATCTTTGCTGCGGCTCGGCCGGCACTTACTCGCTGACGCAGCCCAAGCTCTCTTACGCGCTGCGCGATCAGAAGCTCGAACGATTGCAGGCTCAGGAGCCGCAGGTCATCGTGTCGGCGAACGTCGGCTGCATTGCGCATCTGCAAAGCGGCACGTCGACGCCGGTCGCGCATTGGATCGAATTGGTCGAGCACATGCTGTCCGTATAATCGGGCCATCGCTTTTCTGAACCACCGGTTCCGTTCCATGCCCGATCTGATTCACAACCTCGAAGCGGTGCGGCAGCGCATCGCCGCGGCGGCGCAGGCGGCCGGACGCGATGCGCGTTCGGTCACGCTGCTCGCGGTCTCGAAGACCTTCCCCGCCGACGACGTGCGCGCCGCGCACGCCGCCGGCCAGCGCGCATTCGGCGAGAACTACGTGCAGGAGTCGCTTGCCAAGATCGAGTCGCTCGCCGATTTGCGCGCGTCGCTCGAATGGCATTTCATCGGGCCGTTGCAATCGAACAAGACGCGGCCGGTCGCCGAGCAGTTTGACTGGGTGCATTCGGTCGATCGCCTGAAGATCGCGCAGCGGCTTTCCGAGCAACGCCCCGACCATCTGCCGCCGCTGAACGTTTGCCTGCAGGTGAACGTCAGCGGCGAGACCTCCAAGAGCGGCGTCAGCATTCCCGAGGCGGTCGAAGTCGCGCAGCAGATCGCCGCGCTGCCGAAACTGAATCTGCGCGGACTCATGTCGATTCCCGAACCGGCCGGCGACCTCGACGCACAACGTGCGCCGCATCGTCAGTTGCGCGAGTTGTTCGAGCGGCTGTGCAACGACGGTCTCGAACTCGATACGCTGTCGATGGGCATGTCGAGCGACCTCGAAGCGGCTGTGCTCGAAGGCGCGACGATCGTGCGCGTCGGCACCGCGATCTTCGGCGCGCGGGATTACGCTCGCTGATTTTTTCCGAGCCCGTACGGGCTCTTCATCGAAACTCATCCGAACATCATGAAAATTGCTTTTATCGGCGGCGGCAATATGGCCGCAGCGTTGATCGGCGGCCTCATCAAGCGCGGCATCGCCCCTACGGACCTCTACGCGATCGATCCCAACGAAGACGCGCGCAAGCGCAATGAGCAGCGATTCGGCATCCGCACGGGTGCGGCCGCTGACAGCGCGCTCGCCGAATACGACGCGGTCGTGCTGGCAGTGAAGCCGCAGATTCTGAAGAGTGTCGCCGAGGCGCTCGCGCCGCATCTGCAGGCGTCGCAACTGGCGATCAGCATCGTCGCGGGCATCCGTATGGGCGACATGTCGCGCTGGCTGAACGGCCACGGCCGCATCGTGCGCGTGATGCCGAATACGCCAGCGCTGATCGGCATGGGCGTGACCGGTCTCGTCGCCACCCCTACCGTCGACGAAGCGGGCCGCGCGCTCGCGTCGCAGGTGCTCGGCGCGGTCGGCGAAACGGTCTGGTTCGACGACGAAGCGAAGATCGACGCGGTCACCGCGATTTCGGGCAGCGGCCCGGCCTACGTGTTCTATTTCATCGAAGCGTTGCAGGAAGCCGCGCGCCAGCTCGGCATGGATGAAGCGCAAGGCCGCGCGCTGGCCGTCGCGACCTTCACCGGCGCGGCGCAACTCGCGGCGAATTCCGACGAGCCGCCGAGCGTGCTGCGCGAACGCGTGACATCGAAGGGAGGCACGACTGCGGCCGCGCTGACGTCGTTCGACGCGAGCGGCATCAAGGACGCGATCGTGCGCGGCGCGCTCGCCGCCGATGCGCGCGCGAAGGAAATGGGCGACGAGTTCGGCAAGCAGTGAGGGTCGTTTGACGGCGCGGCGCTCGCTTGCGCTTGCGACGTCAAACTCTCAGCGAGCGAGAAAGGAATTACGCCGCAGGACGCGGCGCCAGGGTGTGAATCGAGGCTGCGTCCACGCTATCTGAAGGCGTGCCCAAGTAGCGCGACGGCATTGAAACGACGCGGCGCGCCGCTGAAAAAAGCCGCGGCAGTGCGGTACCAACAGGCCGCGCCCCAGGCAGGTCTTGCGCCGAAATCAGAACGAAGCCACCGCGTAATGCGCGGCAATCCCGACAAACAACGCGCCGCCGAGCCAGTTGTTATGCCGGAACGCGGCGAAGCACGCCATCCGGTCGCGGTTGCGGATCAGCGTGTAGTGATAGATCGCGCAGCCCGCCGCGGCTGCCCATCCCAGCCAGTACAGCACGCCGAAACCGAGCATCACGCCGATGCCGACATAAATCCCCAGCGTCACCGCATAGCACAGCATGATCGCGGCCACATCGAAGCGGCCGAACGTCAGCGCCGAGGTGCGGATGCCGATCTTGATGTCGTCGTCGCGATCGACCATCGCATATTCGGTGTCGTATGCGACCGACCAGAACACATTGGCCAGCAGCATCACCCAGGCGAGCATCGGCACGTGATCCTGAATCGCGGCGAACGCCATCGGAATGCCGAAGCCGAACGCAATGCCGAGATACGCCTGCGGAATTGCAAAGAAACGCTTGGTGAACGGATACGATCCGGCGACGAATAGCGCCGCCACCGACAGCTCCTTGGTCAACGTATTGAGCGGCAGGATCAGCAGAAACGCCAGCAACGACAAACCCGCGGCCAGCGCGACTGCTTCCCATGCCTTGATCTTGCCCGACGTGATCGGCCGGTTCTCGGTGCGCTTCACGAAGCGATCGAAATCGCGATCCGCATAGTCGTTGATCGCGCAGCCCGCCGAGCGCATCAGCACCGTGCCCAAGGTGAAGATCACCAGTAACGGCCAGGACGGATGACCGTCGGAGGCGATCCACAGCGCGTTGAGCGTCGGCCACAACAGCAGCAGGCTGCCGATCGGCTTGTCCATGCGCACGAGGCGCAGATACAACGGAAGTCGGGCAAACATGGGCGGATTCGGTGAAGTCGATGATGGGCGAAGACGGTGCGGCTATTTTACGGGATGTGCGCGGGAGACAGCTTGCGCGCGGGCGCGGCGTCGACCACGCCACTCATTCGCACCGGTCGTCACCGGCGACACAAACAAAAAAGCCTCCCGCAAAGGGAGGCTCTGTGTCATTTCATTTCAGTGCTGCCGATGCAACGCCGGCGCCTGCATGAAGCGACTCGTTAGCGACGTGGCAACGCTCAGGCGAGCATCGAGCGCAGCATCCACGCGGTCTTTTCGTGCGTTTGCATGCGTTGCGTCAGCAGGTCGGCGGTCGGTTCGTCGTTCGCGGCTTCCGTCGACGGGAAGATCGCGCGTGCGGTACGCACCACGGCTTCCTGGCCTTCCACCAGTTGGCGGATCATTTCTTCCGCGGCCGGCACGCCGTCCGCTTCCGGAATCGACGACAGTTTCGCGAAATCCTTGTAGCTGCCCGGCGCATGCACGCCCAGCGCGCGAATCCGTTCAGCGATCGAATCGACCGCGAGCGCCAGTTCGGTGTATTGCGTTTCGAACATCAGGTGCAGCGTGTTGAACATCGGGCCCGTCACGTTCCAGTGGAAGTTGTGGGTCTTCAGGTACAACGTGTAGGTGTCGGCGAGCAAACGCGACAGACCATCTGCAATTTTCTTGCGATCCTTGTCGCTGATTCCGATATTGACGTGCTGTACGGCTGCGGGTTCTTTCTTGGCCATGATGACTCCTTCGAAGAGTGATACGAACCGGTCGGCAAAGTGACGGTTTGCGCGAGGCAAACGCGAAACATCGAACGCTCGACAGTTTAGCCTGGAAATTCGCTGCGTTCGCGTGACGCATGGCCACTTGCCGCAGCGACGGCCAGGCTGCGATCAGCCGCCCAGCGTGTGCTGCAACGCCTGCGCGACGATCACCGCCCACCCGCTCGCGACGATCACGAAACCCATTGCCTTGCGCATTCTGAATGCCTGCTGCCATTGCGCGCCGCGTGCGGCCGGCGAGCCGCCCAGCGTGGCCATCATCATCTGAATCATGATCGTACTCCCGCGATTCATATCGATACCAGCGGGACGCCGATGCGCCCCGCTCTGCTGCATTGCTTCAACCACCGTTGCTCACTTTCTGCTGGTTTCCGCGAGTTCGGCCAGCGCGGCGATCACGCCTTCCGCATACGCCGGGTCGGCGCGGCGGAAATGCTCGATCTGACGCGCGACGATCTCCTGCGGCACGCCGTTGATATGCCGCGCGATGTTGCCGAACAGACGCTCACGCTGTGCCGCGTCGAACAGCGCGAACAGCATGCCCGGCTGCGTGTAGTAGTCGTCGTCCGCGCGATGGTCGTAGCGGTCCACCGTGCCCGCCGCCAGCGGTGGCTCCGACGCGCTCGGGTCCTGCGCGAAATCGCCGAAACGGTTTGGCTCGTAGTTCACGTTGCCGCCGAGATTGCCATCCGTGCGCATCGCGCCGTCGCGATGGAACGAATGCGGGTTCGGCACGCGCGACGCGTTCACCGGAATCTGATGGTGATTGATGCCGAGGCGGTAGCGTTGCGTGTCGCCGTACGAGAACAGGCGCCCTTGCAACAGACGGTCCGGCGAGAAGCCGATGCCCGGCACCACATTCGCCGGCGTGAACGCGGCCTGTTCGACGTCCGCGAAATAGTTCGCCGCGTTGCGGTTGAGTTCGATCGTGCCGACGTCGATCAGCGGATAGTCCTTCTGCGACCACACCTTCGTGATGTCGAACGGATTGAAGCGATACTTCGCCGCGTCCGCCTCCGGCATCACCTGAATCGCGAAGCGCCACTTCGGGAAATTGCCGGCGTCGATGTTGCCGATCAGATCGCGCTGCGCGCTTTCACGGTCTTGCGCGACGACCTGCGCCGCTTCGGCATCGGTGAAGTTCTCGATGCCCTGCATCGACTTGAAGTGGAACTTCACCCAGAAGCGTTCGTTGTTCGCGTTGATGAACGAGTACGTGTGCGAGCCGAAGCCATGCATCTGCCGGTAGTTCTTCGGGATGCCACGGTCGCTCATCAGAATCGTCACCTGATGCAACGACTCCGGATGACGCGACCAGAAGTCCCACGCGGCGACGTTGCTGCGCATGTTCGTGTACGGGTCGCGCTTTTGCGTGTGGATGAAGTCCGGAAACTTCAGCGGATCGCGAATGAAGAACACCGGTGTGTTATTGCCGACCACGTCCCAGTTGCCCTCTTCCGTATAGAACTTGATCGAGAAGCCGCGCACGTCGCGTTCCGCGTCGGCCGCGCCGCGCTCGCCCGCCACCGTCGAAAAGCGCATGAACAGCGCCGTTTCCTTGCCGACTGCCGCAAACACTTTCGCCTTCGTGTAGCGCGAGATGTCGTGCGTGACCTTCAGCGTGCCGAAGGCG
The DNA here is from genome assembly GCF_000739735.1 of Paraburkholderia ginsengisoli NBRC 100965. Lineage (GTDB taxonomy): Bacteria > Pseudomonadota > Gammaproteobacteria > Burkholderiales > Burkholderiaceae > Paraburkholderia > Paraburkholderia ginsengisoli. Next base: position 74,549 of record NZ_BBJF01000018.1, read on the forward strand.
CCCGAGCCTTTGGCGTGAACGCGGCGCTCGGGAATCACTTCGCGATCGAAGTGAGCGAGCTTTTCGAGCAGCCAGACGTCTTGCAGAACGACCGGGCCGCGCGCGCCGGCGGTCATCGAATTCTGGTTATCGACGACGGGTGCGCCGGCAGCGTTGGTGAGCGTGCGTTCGGACATGCGTAACTCCTGCGTGGTTTTTTATCGTGAGTGATCGAGGGGGCAGCGCGGCATAGATGCCGGGAGCCGTGCGTCATGCGGACAAGGCCCGATCGACCAGCAACGACAACGCGACGGTGCGCATGCTCGGCGCCGGCGCGCTCACGCGGACAGCGCCAGCGCCGACCGATTGCGCGACGAGCGCGTGGATTTGCTGCGGGTTCGGCTGCGTCATGATTTCCTCCTGAGCCTTATCGAATAAGGGATCGAGCGATCCATGGAGGAAACTATATCAATACTATTGAAATATAGTGTTTGATTAATTATATCTATTCAATAGGCGCTTGGACTTCCCCGACGCCACGCGCGCGCGCGCCGATGCGCCCGGCAGCCGGCGCATGATGCGGCGCCAGCTAGCGGACGGAGATAGAGCCGAAGAAGCGGGAGAAGTAGAAAAGGCGCGGCGTTGCCTAGTTAAGCGCGACCGGCAGATCGAGCTTCTTCACGCCCGGCAGATCGCAGGCGGCGATCGCGTCGCAAATGGCGTCGATCGCTGGCATGCGCGTGAAGCTCTTGCGCCACGCGAGCACGACGCGCCGATCCGGCACGGGTTCGTCGAACGCGACGTAGCTGAGCAGGCCGGCGTCGATGCCGGCCGCATGCGGCTTGACCTCGTGCACCGACATGCGCGGCAGCACGGTAATGCCGACGCCGCTCGCGACCATATGGCGAATGGTCTCCAGCGACGAGCCTTCGAAGGTCTTCTGGATACCGTCCGCGTTCTGCGAAAAACGCATCAGCTCCGGGCATACGCCCAGCACGTGGTCACGGAAGCAATGGCCGCTGCCGAGCAGCAGCATGGTTTCCTGCTTCAGATCGTCGGCGTCGATTTTCTTGCGGTTCTCCCACGCGTGGCCGGACGGCAGCGCGACGACGAACGGCTCGTCGTACAGCGGGCGCAGCATCAGACCCGTTTCGGGAAAAGGCAGCGCCATGATGGCCACGTCGATTTCGCCCTGCTTGAGCAGTTCGATCAGCTTGAGCGTGTAATTTTCCTGCAGCATCAGCGGCATCTGCGGGACGCGCTTGATCATCTGCTTGACGAGCGTGGGCAGCAGGTACGGCCCGATCGTGTAGATCACGCCCAGGCGCAGCGGCCCGACCAGCGGGTCCTTGCCCTGCTTGGCGATTTCCTTGATCGCGAGCGTCTGTTCGAGCACGCGCTGAGCCTGCGTGACGATCTGTTCGCCGATCGGCGTGACGCTAACTTCACTGGTGCCGCGCTCGAAAATCTGCACGTTCAACTCGTCTTCAAGCTTCTTGATCGCGACCGACAACGTCGGCTGGCTGACGAAACACGCTTCGGCGGCCCGGCCGAAGTGCCGCTCGCGGGCAACCGCCACGATGTATTTCAGTTCGGTGAGCGTCATTAGGGGACCAATCAGTGCGGTGAATTCGATAGGTTCTAGTTATACACCTATAGGGTCGGTTCGCCAACCTCTGGTTTCCCGGCGTGCGCGCCATGCGTCGACGGAATTTTCCGATCGCCGCGCGCGTAGCGAGCGAAGTCAAACCCGCCACGCTTCATTCAAGCCTTCTTACGCCTTCAGGTAATGCTCACGCGCGCCGAGCCAGCGCGCCAGGTGCTGCAGCACCACGTCCGGATACTGTTCGAGCAACACTGCGGCGGCCTCGCGCGCGGGCTCGATCAGCCACTGATCGTTTTCCAGATCGGCGAACCGCAGCATGGCCGCGCCCGACTGACGGGCGCCGAGAAACTCCCCCGGTCCGCGAATCTCGAGGTCGCGCCGGGCGATCTCGAAGCCATCGGTCGTTTCGCGCATGGTCTGCAGGCGCGCACGCGCGGTCATCGACAACGGGCCGGTGTACAACAGCACACACACCGACGCCGCGCTGCCGCGCCCCACCCGTCCGCGCAACTGGTGCAGCTGCGCGAGGCCGAAGCGCTCCGCATGCTCGATCACCATCAGCGACGCGTTCGGCACGTCGACTCCCACTTCGATCACCGTCGTCGCGACCAGCAACTGCACGTCGTTGCGGGTGAACGCGTCCATTACGGCGGCCTTTTCGGCGGGCGCGAGACGCCCGTGCACGAGGCCGACGTTCAGCTCCGGCAGCGCGGCCACCAGCGTCTCGTAGGTCTCGACGGCGGTCTGCAACTGCAGCGTCTCGCTTTCCTCGATCAGCGGACACACCCAGTACACCTGACGCCCGGTCAGCGCCGCCTCGCGCACGCGGGCGATCACTTCGTCGCGGCGTGCGTCGGAGACGAGCTTGGTCAGGATCGGCGTGCGGCCGGGCGGCAATTCGTCGATGGTCGACACGTCGAGGTCGGCGTAATAGGTCATCGCCAACGTGCGGGGAATTGGCGTCGCGGACATCATCAGTTGATGCGGCTGGAAGTCGTGCGCGCCGTCGGCGGCGTTCTGGGCTTTGGCGCGCAGCGCCAGTCGTTGCGCGACGCCGAAACGATGCTGTTCGTCGACGATCACGAGCCCGAGGCGTGCGAACTCCACCGCGTCCTGAATGATCGCGTGCGTGCCGATCACGAGTTGCGCGGTGCCGAGCGCGGCCGCTTCGATCGCGGCGCGCTTTTCCCTGGTCTTCAGACTGCCCGCGAGCCACGCGACACTCACGCCGAGCGGCTCCAGCCAGCCGCGCAGTTTGCGCGCGTGCTGTTCGGCGAGGATTTCGGTCGGCGCCATCAGCGCGGCCTGGTAGCCGGCGTCGATGGCCTGTGCGGCGGCCAGCGCGGCGACGATCGTCTTGCCGCTGCCGACGTCGCCTTGCAGAAGCCGCTGCATCGGATGCGGCTGGGTCAGATCGAGCGCAATCTCGCCGCCCACGCGCTCCTGCGCCCTGGTCAGCGAAAACGGCAGCGCCGCCAGCAGCCGCGCCACCAGCGCCGACTCGTCGCCCTGCTTGCGGCGCGGCATGGCAGGCGCGGCGCGGGTGCGACGCTCGTCGTGCGCGCGCTTGAGCGACATCTGCTGCGCGAGCAGTTCCTCGAACTTGATGCGCACCCACGCCGGATGCGTGCCGTCGATCAGCGCGGTCTCGTCGGACTGCACGCCCGGATGATGCAGCGTGCGCACGGCGTCCATCAGCGACGGCACGCCGAGCGGTTGCAGATAAGTCCGCGCGACCGACTCGGGCAGCAATTCCGGCAACGACGTGCGCGACAGCGCGTTGTCGATCGCCTTGCGCAGATACGCCTGCGTGACGCCCGCGGTACTCGGGTAGACCGGCGTCAGCGCCTGCGGCAACGGCGTGTCTTCGTCGACGACGCGCACCGCCGGGTGCACCATCTCTATACCGAAGAAACCACCGCGCACGTCGCCGCGCACGCGCAGCCGCGCGCCGATCGCCATTTGCTTGACCTGCGACCCGTAGAAGTTCAGAAAGCGCAGCACGAGTTCGTCGCCGGCGTCGTCATGCAGCTTCACCAGCAACTGACGGCGCGGCCGATAGGCGATCTCGTTGTCGAACACCACGCCCTCGGTTTGCGCGATGCCGCCCGGCAACAGATGGCCGATCGGCGTCAGCGAAGTTTCGTCCTCGTAGCGCATCGGCAGATGCAGCACGAGGTCGATCGCGCGCGTGAGGCCGAGTTTGGCGAGCTTGTCGGCAGGTTTCGCGGGAGGCTTGGCGGCGCGTTTTTCCGTGCCTTCGTCGGGACCTTTCTCGGCGCCCTTCGCGGCGGCTTTGTCAACGGACTTCGCGGCGGACCTGGCGGCGGACTTTGGCACAGACCTGCCAGTGGGCTTGTCGCCGAATGGGTCGGCCGCGTCAGATGGTTCCGCCGCGCCGGGTGATCCCGTTGGTCTGTCGTGGGCCCGGCCGTCTGCCGGCGCGGCCATTTCGCGCTCCAGCGACGCGTCCGCGGGCACGTCGCCCGCCTGCTCCGCCGCCTTGCCTCGCGCGACGCGGCGCTTCGGTTCGGCGCTCACTTCGTCGGTAGCGGAGGGCAATCGGCGGTCGGACAAAGGCATGGGCTGCTTCGCAAGTACAATATCGGCTGTCAAAGGGTTCGCCGCCGGCGGGGTTCGCTGCGTGCGCGCGGACTCGCGGGCCGCTCCGGCGTCCCGCAATCATAGCCGCCCGGCTCCGGCTTCGGCTCAATTCAGTCCCAATTCGCTTCCAGTCGTCCGCATGTTTACGCTTTCCGATTTCGATTTCGATCTGCCGCCCGAGCTGATCGCGCAAGTTGCACTGCCCGAGCGCAGTGCCAGCCGTCTGCTCGAAGTGGACAACACGGGCCACGCCGACGCCGCGCGGCTGATCGACCGCCGCTTCGCCGAGTTGCCCGAATGCATCGCGCCGGGCGATCTGCTGGTCTTCAACGATACCAAGGTCCTGAAGGCGCGCTTCCTCGGCCAGAAGGCCAGTGGCGGCAAGATCGAGGTGCTGGTGGAGCGTCTCACCGGCGAGCGCACGGCGCTCGCGCAGATCCGCGCGAGCAAGAGCCCGCAGCCGGGCACGACGATCCGTCTCGCGGATGCGTTCGACGTCACGATCGGCGAACGGGTCGAGCCGTTCTACACGCTGCATTTCCCCGACGACTGCCTGACGCTGATCGAGCAGTTTGGCCGCCTGCCGCTGCCACCGTACATCGAACACGATCCCGACTCGACCGACGAGACCCGCTACCAGACCGTGTTCGCGCAGAATCCCGGCGCGGTCGCGGCGCCCACCGCCGGCCTGCATTTCGACGACGCGCTGCTCGCGCAACTCGACGCTCGCGGCGTGGAGCGCGCGACGCTCACGCTGCACGTCGGCGCGGGCACGTTCCAGCCGGTGCGGGTCGAGAATCTCGCCGAGCACAAGATGCACAGCGAGTGGTATCACCTGCCGCAGTCGCTCGCCGACAAGATCGCGGCAACCAAGGCACGCGGCAATCGCGTGATCGCGGTGGGCACGACCTCGATGCGCGCGCTCGAAGCCGCCGCGCGCGACGCCGAAGCCGCCGGCCGTCCGCTTGGCGCGGCCAGCACGGAAACCGACATTTTCATCACGCCGGGCTACAAATTCCGCGTGGTCGACCGGCTGGTGACGAATTTTCACTTGCCGAAGTCGACGTTGCTGATGCTGGTGTCGGCGTTCGCCGGCATCGAAACGATTCGCGCGACGTATCGTCATGCGATCGAAGAGCGTTACCGGTTCTTCAGTTATGGCGATGCAATGCTGTTGACGCGCCGCGACGTCTGAGCCGAGCTGGCCGGGCCGATTGCCTCGCCAACTGAATAGCCGCTTCAACTTTTTTGCAGTTCCCTCAGCCGCCGCGAACTCTTCCGGCGGCGTTTCAACATTTGCGCCGGACTGTTCTCCGGTTGCCCAGGAGTGACTCAATGACCCTCGGTCATCAACCGCAACAAACGACTGCCGCCGAGCGCCCCGAGACCGATCTCGGCGGCCTCAAATTCGAACTGCTCGGCACCGACGGCCAGGCGCGGCGCGGCCGCGTCACGCTCAATCACGGCGTGGTCGAAACGCCGATCTTCATGCCGGTCGGCACCTACGGCACGGTGAAGGCGGTCCAGCCGCGCGAGCTGGAGGAAATGCACGCGCAGATCATCCTCGGCAACACCTTCCACCTGTGGCTGCGCCCCGGTCTCGAAACGATCGAAGCCCACGGCGGCCTGCACGCGTTCATGGGCTGGAAGAAGCCGATCCTGACCGACTCCGGCGGCTTTCAGGTGTTCTCGCTCGGCGAGCTGCGCAAGATCACCGAGGACGGCGTCACGTTCGCGTCGCCGATCAACGGCGACAAGCTGTTCCTGTCGCCGGAAGTGTCGATGCAGATCCAGAAGGTGCTGAACTCGGACATCGTGATGCAGTTCGACGAATGCACGCCGTACGCGACCAACAACATTCCGACCTCGCACCAGGAAGCGGCCGATTCGATGCGCATGTCGATGCGCTGGGCGCAGCGCTCGATCGACGAGTTCAAGCGGCTAGGCAATCCGAACGCGCTGTTCGGCATCGTCCAGGGCGGCATGTTCGAGGACCTGCGCGACGAGTCGCTCGCGGGCCTCGCGGAGATGGACTTTCACGGCCTCGCGATCGGCGGACTGTCGGTCGGCGAGCCGAAGGAAGACATGATGCGCGTGCTGAATCACATCGGCCCGAAGCTGCCGGCCAACAAGCCGCACTACCTGATGGGCGTCGGCACGCCGGAAGACCTGGTGGCGGGCGTCGCGGCCGGCGTCGACATGTTCGACTGCGTGATGCCGACCCGCAACGCGCGCAACGGCTGGCTGTTCACGCGTTTCGGCGACATCAAGATCCGCAACGCCGTGCACAAGAATTCGCTGCGCCCGCTCGACGAGCAATGCGGCTGCTACACCTGCCGCAATTTCACGCGCGGCTACCTGCATCATCTGCATCGTGTCGGCGAAATCCTCGGCGCGCAGTTGAACACGATCCACAACCTGCATTACTACCTCGAACTGATGCAGGAAATGCGCGACGCGATCGACGCGAAGATGTTCGAGCCGTTCCGCAAACGCTTCCACGAGAACCGCGCGCGCGGCGTCGAACAGGCGCCATAAGCCGTGCGGCACGCGGATTCGACCGAAGAATCCGCGCGCCTCGCGGGGAAAACCTTACAATCTACTTTCGCGGACGGCGTAAAAGGCTTTAAACGGTTGATCGCAAAGCCGATTCGCCGCGCCGACGCGCGTCAGGCCGGTGGTAGAATAATCGGCTGATTTTTTTGATCGTTTGACTGATAACGGAGAGACCAACGTGTCGTTCATTTCCAATGCCTTTGCCCAAGGCACAGCAACAGGTGGCATTGAATCGAACCTGATGAGCTTCCTGCCGCTGATCCTGATGTTCGGCGTGCTGTACTTCATCATGATTCGCCCGCAAATGAAGCGCCAGAAAGAGCATCGCAACATGCTCGCGGCCATGGCCAAGGGCGACGAAGTGGTGACGAACGGCGGCATCGTCGGCAAGGTGACCAAGGTGGGTGAGGCTTACGTCGGCGTCGAAATCTCGGAAGGCACGGAAATCACCGTGCAAAAGGCGTCGGTCACGACGATTCTCCCGAAGGGCACGATCAAGTCGCTGTAAGGCCTGCTCTCTCGCGTCCGGCGCGGCCTCGCCGGCGATTCACGCCAACCGCGCCGAATCGCCCGCGCTCATCGCCGGACGCATCGCTTCCAAGCCAACCTTCCCGTTGGACCACTCATGAATCGTTACCCCCTCTGGAAATACGCCGTGATGCTGGTGGCTCTGGTCATCGGCCTCGTGTACACGCTGCCCAATCTTTTCGGCGAAGCGCCGGCGGTGCAGGTGTCGAGCGGCAAGGCAACGGTCAGGCTCGACTCGACCACGCTGGCCGCAGTCGAGGCCACGCTCGCCGCCAATCAGATCAAGCCGACCGCCGTCACGTTCGACAACTCGACGACCAACGCGAACATCCGCGTGCGTCTGCCGGACACCGACACGCAATTGCGCGTCAAGGACCTGCTGCAGAAAACGCTGAACAGCGATCCGACCGATCCGCAGTTCATCGTCGCGCTGAACCTGCAAAGCGCATCGCCCACCTGGCTGTCGGCACTGCACGCGCTGCCGATGTACCTCGGTCTCGATCTGCGCGGCGGTGTGCACTTCCTGCTGCAAGTGGACATGGCCGGCGCGCTCAACAAAAAGCTCGACTCCGACGCCTCGGACGTGCGCACGCTGCTGCGCGACAACAACGTGCGCGACGGCGGCGTGAATCGCGTGGGTCAATCGGTGCTGGTCAATGTGGCGGACCAGGCCACGGCGGACGCGGCGCTCAAGCTGCTCAACCGTAGCATCAGCGAACTCCAGTGGGCGACGCAACCTGGCCAGGACGGCGGTCTGCAACTGGTCGGCACGTTCACGCCGGCCGTGCAACGCGCAGTGCAGGACGCCGCGCTCAAGCAGAACATCACCACGCTGCATAACCGCGTGAACGAACTCGGCGTGGCCGAGCCGGTGATCCAGCAGCAAGGCACCGACCGCATCGTGGTCGAACTGCCGGGCGTGCAGGACACGGCGAAGGCGAAGGACATCATCGGCCGCACGGCGACGCTCGAAGCGCGCCTCGCCGATCCGGTCAACACGCACCCGAATCCGTCCGACCCGGTGCCGCCGGGCGACGAGCTGTTCACGCAAGGCAACCAGACGCCGGTGCTGCTGCGCAAGCAGGTCATCTTCACGGGCGACCGGATCATCGACGCATCGGCGGGCTTCGACGAACATCAGCGTCCGTCCGTCAACCTGCGTCTCGACTCGGCCGGCGGCCGCGCGCTGCGCAGCGTGTCGCGCGACAACATCGGCAAGCCGATGGCGATGGTGCTGTTCGAACGCGGCAAGGGTGAAGTGCTGACGGTGGCAACCATCCAGTCGGAACTGGGCGACCGCTTCCAGATCACCGGCCAGCCGACGCCGCAAGCCGCCGCCGACCTCGCGCTGCTGCTGCGCGCCGGTTCGCTCGCGGCACCGATGGAAATCATCGAAGAACGTACGATCGGCCCGAGCCTCGGCGCGGACAACATCAAGAAGGGCTTCCATTCGGTGGTGTGGGGCTTCGCGGCGATCGCGGTGTTCATGATCGCGTACTACATGCTGTTCGGCGTGATCTCGATGATCGGCCTGTCGGTGAACCTGCTGCTGCTGATCGCGGTGTTGTCGATGCTGCAGGCGACCCTCACGCTGCCGGGTATCGCCGCTATCGCGCTCGCGCTCGGTATGGCGATCGACGCGAACGTGCTGATCAACGAGCGGGTACGTGAAGAACTGCGCCACGGCGCGCCGCCGCAACTGGCCATCCAGAACGGCTACGCGCATGCATGGGCGACGATTCTCGACTCGAACGTCACCACGCTGATCGCCGGCCTCGCGCTTCTCGCCTTCGGCTCCGGCCCGGTGCGCGGATTCGCGATGGTCCACTGTATCGGCATCCTGACGTCGATGTTCTCGGCGGTGTTCTTCTCGCGCGGCGTGGTCAACCTCTGGTACGGCGGCAAGAAGAAGCTGAAGTCGCTGGCGATCGGCCAGGTGTGGCGTCCGGAAACCGCGCCCGCGGGCGCCGGCGCCTACCTCGGCGCTAACGACGCCGCCACCGACACCGCACAAGCCGTCGCCAAGGCCGCGGCCAGGCCGAAGGCCCCGGCCGCCAGCGCGCAGGCGCGCACCGGCAAGCCGACCGTGCGCCGCCGCGACGCGTCGGGTTCGTCGCCGGGTTCCTCGAACACGCCGCAGAAACCGGGTTCATCCCGCTGAGTCCCGGAGAACAAGACCATGGAATTTTTCCGTTTTCGCAAAGATATTCCGTTCATGCAGCGTGCGTTGCTCTTCAACGCAATCTCGCTGCTGACGTTCCTTGCCGCTGTGTTCTTCCTCGCGCATCGCGGGCTGCATCTGTCGGTGGAGTTCACCGGCGGCACCGTGATCGAAGTGCAGTATCCGGGCGCCGCGCCGCTCGATCCCGTGCGTGGCACGCTGGCCAAGCTCGGTTATGCGGACGCTCAGGTGCAGAACTTCGGCACCTCGCGCGACGTGCTGATCCGTCTGCCGCTCAAGCAAGGCTATACGTCGGCGCAACAGAGCGATCAGGTGATGAGCGCGCTGAAGGCCGAAACGCCGCAGGTGCAGTTACAGCGTGTCGAGTTCGTCGGTCCGCAGGTCGGCAAGGAACTCGCCACCGACGGCTTGCTCGCGCTCGCGTGCGTGGTGATCGGCATCGTGATCTACCTGTCGTTCCGCTTCGAATGGAAGTACGCGGTGGCCGGCGTGATCGCGAACCTGCACGACGTGATCATCATTCTCGGCTTCTTCGCGTTCTTCCAGTGGGAGTTTTCGCTGTCGGTGCTGGCTGCCGTGCTCGCGGTGCTCGGCTATTCGGTCAACGAGTCGGTCGTTATCTTCGACCGGATTCGCGAGACCTTCCGCCGCGAACGCAAGATGACCGTGATCGAAGTGATCAACCACGCGATCACCAGCACGATGTCGCGAACCATCATCACGCACGGCTGTACGCAGATGATGGTGCTGTCGATGTTCCTGTTCGGCGGCCCGACACTGCACTACTTCGCGCTTGCGCTGACGGTCGGTATTCTGTTCGGTATCTACTCGTCGGTGTTCGTCGCCGCCGCGCTCGCGATGTGGCTCGGCGTGAAGCGTGAAGACCTGGTGAAGGACAAGAAGGAACGCACCGATCCGAACGACCCGAACGCAGGCGCGCAAGTATGATGCTCCTGTAGCCGCAGACTTCGCAAATCAAAAGGCCGGTTCAGGATTGAACCGGCCTTTTGCGTTTATCGCCACCTCGGTGCGTCAGCGAAACCCGAGCTTGCGACGCGCCGCCATCAACGCCACGAGGCTCACCGCCGCGGCAAAAATCATGTAGTAGCTCGGCGCCGCCTTCGACCCCGTCGCGCTGATCAACCACGCGATGATGAACGGCCCGAAGCCGCCGAAGATCGTCACCGCGATGTTATATGCGAGCGACATGCCCGTCGTGCGCGTCTGCACCGGGAACATCTCCGACAGCAAACCCGGCAGCGCCGCGAAGTAGCCGGTCATCAGAAAGCCGAACACGATCTGCATCACCATCAACGTGCCGAAGGTCGGATGCGCGACCAGATACAGAAACGCCGGATAGATCAGCACGAGAAGCAGCAGCGCCGGGACCAGCATGATCGTCGTGCGTCCATGCCGGTCCGACAGGTGACCGATCAGCGGCGAGAACACCATCTGGATCACACCGGTCAGCGCGATCGCCGAAAACGCGACCGACGGCGCCAGCCCCAACTGCTTCACGCCGTAGGTGGGCATGAACAGCACCAGATACGTCGACACAGTACCGAGCACCACCACGCCGATGGCGATCACGAGCCGCTGCTTCTGGGTCGCGAAGGTGTCGCGCAACGGCGTCGTGGTGGTCTCGGCGGCGAGGAATTCCGGCGTCTCGTCGAGCTTCGTGCGAATGTACCAGGCGACCGGCCCGATCAGCAGCCCGAAGAAGAACGGTACGCGCCAGCCCCACGACGCCATCTGCTCCGGCGTCAGCGAGCCGGTCAGCAGCACGCCGAAGCCGGCCGCGAGCAGCGTCGTGAGCCCCTGGCTCGCCACCTGCCAGCTCGCGAAGAAACCGCGCCGCCCCGGCACATGCTCCGCGAGAAAAGCGGTCGCGCTGCCGAACTCGCCGCCCGCCGAGAAGCCCTGCATCAGACGCGCGATCACGAGAATCAACGGCGCGGCGAGGCCGATGCTCTGATACGTCGGCAGGATCGCGATGATCAGCGTGCCGCACATCATCAGCAGGATCGACAGCGTGAGCGCGGCTTTGCGCCCGGCGCGATCCGCATAAGCGCCGATCACGATAGCCCCGAGCGGGCGCATGAAGAACGACACGCCGAAAGTGCCGAGCGTCAACAGCAGCGAGACCGTGTCGTTGCCGGCCGGAAAAAACAGCTTCGCGATCGTCACCGCAAAGAAGCCATACACCACCAGGTCGAACCATTCGAGCGCATTGCCGATCGACGCGGCGACCACCGCGCGCCACGAGCTCTGCCGACTCCCCGCCATGCTTGCTGCCGTTGTTGCATTCATCCAGATCTCCAGTTCGCGCGAAATATTATCGATGTGGGCTCGCTGGCCCAATATTGCCGCACCGGATACGCGCATCACCGGCACGGTGCCAGCGCTCTATTTAACTGGAAAAAAAATCGAAGGCGAGCAACAAATTGGATGCAGCGCCGCATAACGCATCGAGCCGCAGCGCACAAGCATCGGATCAGGCGCGGACAGGCAACAAAAAACCGCTTCGTCGCAAAGCGAATGAAGCGGTTTTTTGTGTTGCCGTGCAACGGTTGCGCGATTCAGCGGCGCGGTCCGAGGACATGCCGCAAAAACGATGCGCGACGCTGCGTCGAAGCGTGGGTCGAAGCGCCTATTGCTTGATCCCTTCCGACTGGATATGCAGTCGGGTCTCCATGCTGAAGCCGTACTTGGTGCCGAAGTCCATGCCGAAATCGGCGCGGTTGAATTGCGCGCTCGCTTCGACGCCGCACACCTCGCGCTTGAGCACCGGATGCTGCATGCACTTGAACGACTCGATCTTCAGATTCACGGGCTTGGTCACGCCGTGGAGCGTCAGATTGCCGACCACTTCGGCCGGCTTGTCGCCGTCGAACTTGATCGCGGTGCCTTTGTAGGTCACCGCCGGATATTTGGCGATGTCGAAGAACGCATCCGATTTCAGATGTTCGTCGAGCTTGGCGTTGCCGGTGTCGATCGAAGCGGGATCGACGGTCACGTCCACCGTGCCGGTTTTAGCCGCGCGGTCGAGCGTCACCGTGCCGGAGCTCTTCGTGAACTTGCCGCGCCACACCGATAGCCCGCCGAAGTGATCCGCTTCGAAACTCGGATACGTGTGGGTCGGGTCGAGCTGATAGGTATCGGCGGCGAACGCGCCGAGCGAGACGGAAGAAGCCAGCGCGCCGACGGCGATCAACATGGATGTTTTCAATTCATGCTCCTGGAGTACGGTGAAAAAAGCGGTGAAAAAAACAGCCGCGCCCGGCGACGAGCGCAGCAGACATCACGCGCATCGCACGCTTCACTTATGCGCCGCGACGATATGAAACTTGATCACGACATCATCGGCGACCACCGACGTGTCCTTCCATTCGCCGGTGCCGATGTCGAATTGCGAGCGTTTGATCGGCAGCGAGCCGTCGAAGGTTTGCGCCGCCCCTTGCTGGCTCACCGTGACCGGCACCACCACGGTCTGCGATTTGCCCTTGATGGTCAGCTTGCCGGTCACCTTGAACTGGTTGCCGCCGGCCGGCGCGATCGCGCTCGACACGAAGGTCGCGCTCGGGTAAGTCTTCGCGTCGAACCATTCCTTGCCGCGCACCTGCTCGTTGTAGCTCTCGTCGCCGAGATCGTAGCTGGCCACGTCGATGTTCAGTTGCGCGCTGCCGTCGGCGGGTTTGGCCGGATCGAACTTGACCTGCGCGGTGAACTTGTTGAACTTGCCTTCCACCGGCACGTTCATCTGCCGTGAGATGGCCGTCACCGAACTCTTCGCGAGGTCCACCTGCGCGAGCGCGCTGCCGGCCGCGGTCAGCGAGGCCGCGGCGAACGCGGCGAGCATGTAGCGATGAAACGAGACCTTCATGGTTGTCCTTATTTGAGGAAAGGGAGCATGCGCGACAGCAGGCCGTCGCGATCGAGCCATTGATGCTTGAGCGCGGCCGCGACGTGCAGCGCGACCAGCACGAGCAACGTGTAATTCAGCGTGATATGTACGGTCTTCAGGAGTTCCTTCAGGTGCGGGTCCGGCGCGATCAGACGCGGCAGCGGGATCAGCCCGAGGTACACCACCGGCACGTTCGCCGCCGAGCTGTACAGGTAGCCCGAGGCGGGAATCGCGATCATCAGCAGGTACAACAGCAGATGCGTGAGATGCGCCGCGCCGCGCTGCCAGGCGGGCATGCGGCGCGGCATCGGCGGGGCTGCATGAGTCGCGCGCCACAGGATGCGCAGAATCGCGAGCGCGAATACCGTGACGCCGATCCATTTGTGCCAGGAGAAGTAGCGCAGCTTGGTGGGCGTGAAGCCCAGAATGTCGGTCATCACCCAGCCGAGCGCGAAGCCGCACACGATCAGTAGCGCGATCAACCAGTGAAAGGCGATGGCGGTCCGCGTGTAGGACTCCCGGCTGCCGAATGAAGGATTGAGTGCCATGACAGATCAACGCAAGCTAAGAGAGGTTAACGGCGCAGCTTGCCCTGCTATTCCCTGCGTCGATGCGGATGGCATCGGTGTGTGTGGCCAGGGACATGCCCGCTGCGATACACGCCAAGGCCGCCATGCTACCCCATGCAAAAGAAGCCGGCTGAACGATTCGGCCGGGCCGGGTTCGAATTTTGCTGCAACGCGATCCGTTGTCCGGCGATTCGGGACCGGGATGCGGAGGATGTCGAGGGATGCCGCACCGCCTCGGGTACGCGCGCCGCGCCGCTGCAACGGCCGGTGCGGCGGCAAAGCCACGTTTGGTACTATTGCTGCACTCCCGGCCTGCCATAAGAACCGGCCTGCACGCTGCCCTTCATGTCGTTAGCCCTTCTGCCGTATGGACCATGACAACCTGATCGCGTGCCATGAATGCGATACGCTGTTCCGCAAGCCACGGCTTGTGGGCCGCACGAGCGCGCGCTGTCCGCGCTGCGGCGCGACGCTCTATCGCGGCGTGTCGCGCAAGCTCGACAGCATCTGCGCAATGACGCTGGCCGCGCTGATCACCTTCGTGATCGCGCAGGGCTTTCCGATCGTCGAACTCGAGACCAACGGCATCACATCGCAGACTACGCTGTTCGGCGCGCTCATCGCGCTGTGGGACGAGGACATGCAGATCGTCGCGGTGATGGTGTTCTGCTCGACCATCCTGTTTCCGCTGACCGAACTGGTCGCGCTGCTCTACGTGCTGGTGCCGCTGCGCGCCGGCTACGTGCCGCCCGCGTTCAACCGCGTGCTGCGCGCGATCCAGTTCGTGCGCCCGTGGGGAATGATCGAAGTGTTCATGCTCGGCGTGCTGATCACGATCGTGAAGATGGTCAGCCTCGCGCGCGTGATCCCCGAAGCCGCGCTGTTCGCGTTTGGCACGCTGACGCTGATGTTCGCGGTGGTCGTCACGTTCGATCCGCGCGTGCTGTGGGACCTCGCCGACGAACTCGGCGACCGCAGCCAGCGGCCGCTGCCGCGCACCTCAGCCGACAGCGCGGCGGTCGCCGTCAGCTCGCAGGCAGGACCGCCCGCGCCCGCCGATCTCCAGGCGGCGGCGCCCAACGCGCCGCCGGCCGGCGAGCCGGACATCGCGCAACCTCGAGCACAAACGACGCAAGCGTCGTTGCCGCCCGGCGTGCCGCCCGCGCCGCATCAGGGATGAGTCCACGATGAAATACGTCACCGCGAAGCGCGCGGGTCTCGTCTCCTGTCACGCGTGCGGACGCGTCGAACCGCGCATCCGCTCGGTCACGCCGCAGCACTGCGCACGCTGCGGCGCGCACCTGCACTCGCGCAACCCCGACAGCCTGATGCGTACGTGGGCGCTGCTGATCGCCGCCGCGCTGCTGTATATTCCCGCGAACCTGTTGCCGGTGATGCACACCGCGTCGCTGCTCGGCTCCGAAGACGACACCATCATGAGCGGCGTCGTGTACTTCTGGACCTCGGGCGACTGGCCGCTCGCGGTGATCGTGTTCATCGCCAGCATCATGGTGCCGATGCTCAAGCTGAGCGTGCTGGTGCTGCTCACTGTCAGCGCTCAGCGCCGCTCTCGCTGGCGGCCGGAGCAGCGCACCACGCTGTACCGGATGGTCGAACGGATCGGCCGCTGGTCGATGCTCGACGTGTTCGTCGTCACGCTGACCGTCGCGCTGGTCCGCTTCAAATCGCTTGCCGTGATCACGGCCGGACCGGGCGCGATCGCGTTCGGCTCGGTGGTGATTCTGACCATGCTGGCATCCATGCAATTCGATCCACGGCTCATCTGGGACCACGTGGACGGCAATACTAAAACACCTCAGGATCTCGACCATGACTAGCCCGCAAGGACCGACGCCCGCCTCCGATGATGCGCCGCGCAGCGATTCGAACGGACCCAGGCTACCGCCGCAACTCCCGGACCCCGACATCGAGCCGCGCAGCCGCTGGCTGCCTTCGCTCGTCTGGGTGATTCCGCTGATCGCCGCACTGATCGGCATCGCGCTCGTGATCAAGTCGGTGACCGAGAAAGGCCCGACCATCACGATCAGCTTCATCAGCGCCGAGGGGCTCGAACCGGGCAAGACCAAGGTCAAGTTCAAGGACGTCGACGTCGGTTCGGTGAAGACCATCACACTGTCGCAGGATTTGTCGCACGTGCTGGTGCAGGTGCAGCTGACCAAGGAAGGCGGGAAATTCGCGGTCAAGGACTCGCGCTTCTGGGTGGTGCGGCCACGGGTCGGCGCGAGCGGCGTGTCGGGTCTGACCACGCTGCTTTCGGGCGCCTACATCGGCGCGGATGCCGGCCGCTCGACGGACACCGAGAAGGACTTCGTCGGCCTCGAAACGCCGCCGCCGATCACCGGCGACCAGAAGGGCCATCAGTTCGTGCTGCACGGCGACTCGCTCGGCTCGATCGACATCGGCTCGCCGATCTTCTACCGGCGCGTGCAGGTCGGTCAGGTGGTCGGCTTCTCGCTCGACAAGGACGGCACCGGCGTGACCATGCAGGTGTTCGTGTCCGCGCCGTTCGATCAGTACGTCGGCACCAACTCGCGCTGGTGGCATGCGAGCGGCGTCGATCTGCGGCTCGATTCGAGCGGCTTCAAGCTGAACACGCAGTCGCTCGCGACGGTAATCGTCGGCGGCCTGTCGTTCCAGTCGCCGCCCGGCCAGGGTGTGGGCGCGCAGGCGCCGAACAACATGACGTTCCGCCTCGCATCGGATGAAGCGGACGCCATGCGCGATCCGGACGGCGTGCCGCTGCGCGTGGTAATGAACTTCAACCAGTCGCTGCGCGGGCTGTCGATCGGCGCGCCGGTCGATTTCCGCGGCATCGTGCTGGGCCAGGTGACCAACATCGGCATCGACTACGATCCCAAGACGCGCAGCTTCACAATGCCGGTGACGATGAACGTGTTCCCCGACCGCCTCGGCAAGCGCTTCCGCGAAACCGCGCCGGCGCCGGGCAGCCTCGCCGGTCAGCAGATGTTGCAACAACTCGTCAAGCACGGACTGCGCGGCCAGTTGCGCACCGGCAATCTGATCACGAGCCAGTTGTACGTTGCGCTGGATATCTTCCCGAAGGCGCCGCCGGCTACCGTCGATGTCGCGAGCGACCCGCTCGAACTGCCGACGATCCCGAACACGCTCGATGAGTTGCAGCTCCAGGTCGCGGACATCGCGAAGAAGCTCGACAAGGTGCCGTTCGACCAGATCGGCAGCAACCTGAACAGCGCGCTGAAGAACGCCGATCAACTGTTCACGCGTCTGGACAAGGAAGTCGTGCCGCAGGCCCGCGACACGCTCGCGGCCGCGAAGCAGACCTTCGGCTCGGCGCAGGCGACGTTGCAGCAGGACTCGCCGTTGCAGTCGGATGTTCATCAGGCGTTGCAGGAACTGACGCGCACGTTGCAGTCGTTGAACGCGCTGTCGGATTACCTGGAGCGTCATCCCGAATCGCTGTTGCGCGGTAAATCAGGAGATAAACCATGATGTTTGCCCGGCTCCCCCGCCCGCCGCGCGCGCTCGTGCGCGGCGCCGTGACCGCCGGCGCACTGGCCGCGGTGCTGGCTCTCGCGGCGTGCGCGTCGCCGTCGAGCCGCTTCTATACGCTCGGCGCCGATGCGTCCGGCTCCGCCGCGCCGGTTGTTGCGCGTACTTCGGCGGCGCCGGCCTTGCTGATCGAGGTCGCGCCGATCGACGTGCCGCCGCAAGTGGCGAAGAGTCAGCTGGTCGTGCAGACCGGTCCGACTCAGGTCAAGGTGCTCGAAGAGGAACGCTGGGCGTCGCTGCCGGGCGACGAAATCCGCCGGGCGCTGTCGACGAGTCTCACGCAGCAGCTCGGCACCATCGACGTCTATGGCACCGCGCATCCGGATGCGACGCCGGTCTATCGCGTCAGCATGAACGTGCAGCGCTTCGAGTCGTGGCCCGGCTCGCATGCATTGATCGACGCGGTGTGGAGCGTGCGGGCCGTGCGCAGCAACGCGGTGATGACGTGCCGCAGCGTGGTGAACGAAACGGTCAGTGGCGGGTATGACGCGCTGGTCGATGGACACCGGCGCGCGTTGCAGCAGATCACCGGTCAAATTGCGACGGCCGTGCAGGCGATGGCTGCGGCGGCTCCGCGTGGGGCGACCAGTACGTCGTCATCTTCGGGCAAGGAGGCGGCGGTGGCGGTGCCGGCGTGTCCGGTCGCCGGGGCGACTACGACGGCGGCTGGCGGTTGAAGTAGAGGGCTCGGCGCTTCAGGCTGGGCGGTCTGCGCGATTTTGCGTGGGCCGCATCGATACTTTCGCGGTGCTGAGCACGTTAGCAGCACATCAGGAGCGCGTGAGCAAGGTCGGCAATTTCGGCGGCGCGGAACCGTATCGGGACATGCGCCGGCACTCGCCTCATCACCATCGTTGACCGACAGCCTCGTTGCCCACGTGAGCGGTGTCGCGCACGACAGCATGCGTCGACATCGACAGCGTGCCCGACCAGCGACCCGCATCACGCACCCCCCGCGCTACTTCAACGACACCACGACCTCCGTCCAGACACCCCGCTCCCGCACGCTCATCGTCGTCGTATAGCTGGCGCCGGTGCGTTTCGCTTCGAGAAGCTGCCGCACGTTCAACCCACGTCTGGCCAGCGACTCAAGGGCCGCGCCCGGCAACACCGCACCGGCGATTCGCAGAACCGCAACCGGCACGCTGAACGACGTTGCACGTTTGCCGTCGATGAACTTCTCGATTTTCACGTTGACCACTTTTCTCTTCCTCCGGGACAACAACGTCACGCCCGAAACCGGGCTCCGGTCATAATCGACGCACGGACTGGCGCTATCAAGGAAAGCCAGCGAAAAATCACCGATCCTTTGACCCGTCGCACACATCCCGCAGGCAAACCATGTTCGACCCGCTCAAACGATTTATCAAGAAATGGCGCGCGTCGCGCGACGGCGGCCATCAGCTCGATGCGCTGCTGGCGATCGCCGACCGCAACGCGCCCTATCCCGAACGCAGCGAGTGGCTGATCGAACTCGCACACTGGATTCGCCGTGGCCGAGCCGTGCAACCCGGCGCGCTCAACCCCGACGCCAACACCGAAGCCTCTCGCACGATCCCGGCGCATACGCGCATCCGCTATCTGCTCCACGTGCTCGATCGCAACCCCGCGTGGAAGGCGAACGTCGCCGGCATTCTGCGCGCGCTGCTGCGTGAGAGCGACGGTCTCTCGCTGCTGTGCGACGCGGGCATGCCGGTGCATTCCGGCTTCGTCGGCGCGGTGCTTGGGCGCCTCGAAGCGTCGCTGATCCCGCCCGCGCCGAATCGGCGCGACCTCACCGCGATCGTCACGCTGATGTTCGGCTCGGAGCGCGACGTCGCGTGGATTGCGACGCTGCCCACCGATCTGCTGATCCGCATCCACGCGCTGTTCGACTACGCCGAAGACCAGGACGAACCGCGCGACAGCACGCCGTTCTCGCTCGACCTGCTGGCCGCGCTGCACAACCTCACCTGCCAGATCAGCTCGACGGGTCTGTCGCAAACCGTGCGCAGCCGCCTCGTCGCGGTCGACCCCGACGACCGCGATACGCCCGGTGCGCACGACACCAGCGACATGCGCGTCGCGATGGAAAAGCAGCCGTTCTACCGGCTCACCCGCGCGATGCTCGCCGTCGAAGCCGCGCATCACGCGGTCATGGCCGGCGAGCCGCAAGAGCGGCTGCTGCGCGAAGTGAACTACCTGCGGCTGCTGCTCGACGATTGCCGCAGCGCGACCGACGACGTCTTCGCCCATCTCTATCGCAACGGCGTGAGCGTCGACATCGTGTTCCAGGTCGAACGGATGCGCATGCGCATCGTGCGCGCCGAGCATCTGCTGAACGCGTGGATGGCGCACGACGATCCGCACGCGAGCGCACGCCTCACCGCCGAACTCGTCAACGCGAATCACGCGAGCCAGAGCATCGCACACCTGATGCGCAGCAATTTCTCGCTGCTCGCGCGCAAGGTCGTCGAGTACAGCGCGGATACCGGCGAGCACTACATCGCCCGCGATCGCACCGAGTATCTGAAGATGATGCGTATGGCGGCCGGCGGCGGACTCGTCACGGTCGTCACGGTCTGCGTGAAGTTCGCGATCACCGGCGCGCATCTGCAGGCGATGCTGGAGGGCCTGCTTGCCGGCATCAACTACGCGGCCAGCTTCCTGCTGATGCACTTCCTGCACTTCTCGCTCGCCACCAAGCAGCCGGCGATGACCGCGCCCACGCTCGCCCGCGAACTCGACGGCGTCGGCACGCCGGCGGGCGTCGACAGTTTCGTGAGTTCGGTGACCGCGCTGATGCGCACCCAGGCCGCCGCGGTGCTCGGCAACGTGCTGGTGGTGTTTCCGGTGTGCCTCGCCGTGCAGCTGTTGTGGCACGCGCTCTTTCACGCCGACATCATCTCGCCGCAGAAGGCGCACGCCACGCTGCTGTCGTTCTCGCTCATCGGGCCGACGCCGTTTTACGCGGCGCTGACCGGCGTGCTGCTGTGGTCGTCGAGTCTGCTCGCGGGCTGGGCGGACAACTGGTTCGTACTGCATCGCGTCGCCGATGCGCTCGCCTACAATCGCCGCCTGCGCCTCACGCTCGGCGCGGCGACGGCGGACCGCTTCGCGCACTGGTGTCGCGCGAACGTGGCGGGGGTGGTCGGCAACATCTCGCTCGGTCTGATGCTCGGACTCGTGCCGGCGATCGTCACCGCGCTCGCGTTCAGTTTCGAAGTGCGGCACGTGACGCTGAGCGCGGGCTCCATCGGCGTCGCGCTCGGCGTGCTCGGCAAGAGCGCGTTGAAGTGGCCGGAACTGTGGTGGGCGGTGGCGGGGGTCGGGAGCATGGCGATACTCAATGTGGCCGTGAGTTTCGCGCTCGCCTTCTACATGGCCGCGAGGTCGCGCGACTTGCGGCGCAACGCGGTGCGCTCGCTGCGCGGCGCGATCTGGCAGCGGCTGCGCCGCCATCCGCTGGAGCTGGTGTGGCCGGCGAAAACGGCACGGAAAGCGGATTGACGGTGCTTGTCGCGCTGGGCTGCAAACCTGCGCGAACGACCCGCCTCGCCATCGCGCCGGGCGGCCCACCCCGACCGCGTACAATAGCGCCTTATCCAACGCCTTCCGGCAACCTCAATGTCCTTCGATTTCTTCCTCCCTTGCCCACGCGGCCTTGAAGCCTCGCTCGCGGCCGAACTCGCCGAAATTGCTGCGAAACATCTGAACGGCGCGCCGTTCACGGCCGGCGCGCAAGTGCCCGGCGGCGTGCATTTTCGCGGAGGCTGGGCCGCCGGCATGGCCGCCAACCTGCATTCGCGTCTCGCGAGCCGCGTGCTGCTGAAGATCGCGCACCGGCCGTATCGCAGCGAGCAAGACATTTACGCGCTCGCGGTCGAACAGCGTTGGGAGCAGTGGTTCTCCGCGAATGAAACGCTGCGGGTGGACGTCACCGCGATCAAGTCGCCGCTGCGCAGCCTGGAGTTCACGACGCTGCGCGTGAAGGACGCGATCTGCGACCGTCTGCGCGAAGTCAGCGGCGCGCGGCCGAGCATCGACACCGGGATGCCCGACGTGCGCGTGTTCGCGTTTCTCACCGCCACCGATTGCACGCTCTACCTCGACACGTCCGGCGACCCGCTCTTTAAACGCGGCTGGCGTCTGGACAAGGGCGCGGCGCCGCTGCGCGAAAATCTCGCGGCGGGCATTCTGCGCCTGACCGGCTGGACCGCCGGCACGCCGCTGTACGATCCGATGTGCGGCAGCGGCACGTTCCTCGCGGAAGCCGCGCAAGTCGCGCTGAACATCGCGCCGGGTGCGGAACGCCGCTTCGGCTTCGAGAAGCTCAAGCAGTTCGACGCCAAGACCTGGCAGACGCTGAAGGCGGCCGCGCTCGACGCGAAGCATGCCGCGCGCAGCTCACGCGCCGATCTGCAGATTTTCGGCAGCGATATTTCCGGCGACATGCTCGACAAGGCGCGCGCGAACTTCCAGCGCGCCGGCTTGCCGTCGATTCCACTTAAGCAGGTGGACGCGCGCGGCATGACGCCGCCTTCGTCGGCGGCGGGCATCCTCGTCGCGAATCCGCCGTATGGCGAGCGGATCGAAGTGCGCGGCCGCAACGCGCGCGGCGAACTGCGCGAAGGCCGCGGCAATCGTGAGAGCCGCGAGGACGACGGTTTCCGCCGCGTCCAGGAAGAAGCGCCCGACAGCGAATTCTTCCACTCGCTCGGCGATGCGTTGAAGCAGCGCTTCACGGGCTGGCATGCGTTCATCCTGACTTCGGATCGCAAGCTGCCGGGGCAACTGCGCCTGCGCGAGTCGACCAAGACGCCGCTCTTTAACGGCGCTCTGGAGTGCCGCCTGTTCCGCTTCGATCTGATCGCGGGCAGCGTGCGTCAACGGCCGCAGCAGAGTGAGACGCCGGCGGCGAAGAGCGAAGGCGGCTGAGGTAATGCTGCTTAGCGCGCTTGTGGTATGGCTACGAAAACCGCGGACCTTTGTGCTCCGCGGTTTTTTTTCGCTGACGCGATGTGGTGCTGGCGTTTTTTTGCAGCGCTGCATTTCCCACTGCGACACCTGGCTCCACCATCGCGCCTCGCCGCCCAGTACTGCCGCCTATCACAGCGCCCCCCATCTGCCCTTCGCCCGTTGCAACTCGCCGGCACACGTCGCGTGCTTTCGCATTACCGCCCGCCGCAGCACCTCATCCCCGCTCTCCTGACAACCCGCTCGTGTCTCCTGCCATACCCTACTGACACCACGCTGTCAGCAGCACCCCCGCACACTCCTTCTCACGCCATCCGGCGCTTTGCACGGCTTACCCGCCATCCACAGGAGAGTGTCATGTCCACGTCATCCAAAGTTGTTGCCTGGTTCGAGATTCCGTCCGTCGATTTCGATCGCGCCGTCCGTTTTTACGAAGCCGCGCTCGACATCGAACTCAATCGCCAGGAATTCGGCGGTCAGCCGATCGCGGTGTTTCCGTATGAAGAGCCCGCCACCGGCGGCGCGATCATCCAGAGCCCGTCGATGACGCCGAACGGCGACGGCGTGCTCGTCTACCTGAACGCCCAGCCGACCGTCGACGCTACGCTCGCGCGCGTCGAGAAAGCCGGCGGCAAAACCGACGGCCCCGTGATCAAGCTGCCGCAGGACATCGGCTACATCGCGTTCTTCACCGACACGGAAGGCAATCGCCTCGGCCTGCATTCGCTTACCAACGGCTAAGCCGCGAGACCGCGCAGCGCAACGAAAAAAAAGCGACACAGCGCAGCGCAACGCGCACCTCGCCATGCGAGCGGCAGTACCACGCAACACACCCGCAACGCGTCGCGCGCCACGGCCGCGCGCGACGCGGCGAACCACGAGCGGAGCGCGGCATGCGGCGCTATCATCGCGGGACCGTTCCCGTCCTCCTCCACCAGACGCCCACGATGACGCGCCGCGCCGACCGCCTGTTCCAGATCGCCGAACTGTTGCGCGGCCGGCGTCTCACCACCGCGCAACAACTCGCCGACTGGCTCAACATTTCGCTGCGCACCGTCTATCGCGACGTGCGCGATCTGCAATTGTCAGGGGTCCCGATCGAAGGCGAGGCGGGCATCGGCTACCGCTTGAGCCGCGCGGCGAGTCTGCCGCCGCTCACCTTCACCGCCGACGAGTTGGCCGCGCTCGCCGCCGGCGCGCGCATGCTCGAATCGTGGGGCGGCGCGGGCTTCGCGAGCGGCGCGCGCGGAGCTCTCGCGAAGATCGCTTCGGCAATGCCCGCCGACAAACGCGCGACGCTCGAAAGGCTGGCGATCTTCGCGCCGTCGTTTCACATCAAAGGGGATTTCTCGGCGCAACTGGATGCGTTGCATCGCGCGATCGACACCCGCCACGTGGTGCGCTTCGCGTACATCGACGCGATCGGCGCGGCGAGCGAGCGCCGCGTCTGGCCGCTCGCGCTAGCCTATTGGGGCGCACGCTGGACGCTCGGCGCGTGGTGCGAATTGCGCGGCGACTTCCGCAATTTCAGTCTGGAGAAGATCGGGGATCTTCAGGTGCTCGAACCGTACCCGGACCAGGAAGGTAGACGGCTCGCGGACCTGTTGCGGCATGTGAACGCGAAGCCGAAGTGAGCCGGCCGCATCACGCGAAGAGGAAGGTAAAGGTAAAGGTGAAGGCCACTGCCACTGTCACACCAACGAGAGAATCACGGGCCCATCGCCACGCAGCCCGTGATCTTCAGAAAGCACTCACTCCACTGCCTTCACCATGTCCTCGATCACCTTCTTCGCGTCTCCGAACACCATCATCGTCTTGTCCATGTAGAACAGATCGTTGTCGAGCCCGGCGTAGCCCGCCGCCATCGACCGCTTGTTGACGATCACCGTCCTCGCCTTGTATGCCTCGATGATCGGCATGCCCGCGATCGGCGACTTCGGATCGTTTTTCGCGGCCGGATTCACCACGTCGTTCGCGCCGAGCACCAGCACCACGTCGACCTGGCCGAACTCGCCGTTGATGTCGTCCATTTCGTAGACCATGTCGTAGGCGACCTCGGCTTCGGCGAGCAGCACGTTCATGTGCCCCGGCATGCGTCCGGCCACCGGGTGAATCGCGTACTTCACCTCGATGCCCTTCTCGACCAGCTTGTCGGTGAGCTCCTTCAGCGCGTGCTGTGCACGCGCCACGGCAAGCCCATAACCCGGCACGATCACCACGGTTTCGGCGTTGCCGAGCATGAATGCCGCATCGTCGGCCGATCCGGATTTCACCGGACGCTGCTCCGCCGCACCGCCCGCCACCGCCGCGCCCGGCTCGTTGCCGAAACCGCCGAGAATCACGTTGAAGAACGAACGGTTCATCGCGCGGCACATGATGTACGACAGAATCGCGCCCGACGAGCCGACCAGCGAGCCCGCGATGATCAGCATCGGATTGTTCAGCGAGAAGCCGATGCCCGCCGCCGCCCAGCCCGAATACGAGTTGAGCATCGACACCACCACCGGCATGTCCGCTCCGCCGATCGGGATGATGATCAGCACGCCGAGCACGAACGCGATGATCGTCATGATGATGAACGGCAGCCAGGCTTGCGTGAGAAAGAAGATGATGCCGAAGCCGAGCATCGCGATCGCGAGCATCAGGTTGATCAGATGCTGGCCGCTGTACACGACCGGCGCTCCCTGGAAGAGCCGGAACTTGTACTTGCCCGACAGCTTGCCGAACGCGATCACCGACCCGGAGAACGTGATCGCGCCGACGAACGTGCCGATGAACAGCTCGATGCGATTGCCGAACGGCAGAAAGCCCGGGATCGGATACTCGGGATCGACGAGGCCGAACGCGGCCGGCTCCGACACCACCGCATACGCGATGCAGACCGCCGCGAGACCGATCAGCGAGTGCATTGCCGCGACCAGTTCGGGCATCTTGGTCATCTCGACGCGCGCCGCGACGAATGCGCCGACCGCCCCGCCGATCACCAGCGCGACCAGCACCAGGCCGAGCCCGAGGCCGAGATTCGAGCCGAGCTCGCTCGCCTGCCTGGCGATCAGCGCGACGGTCGTGAGGATCGCGATCGCCATCCCGACCATGCCGAAGGTATTGCCGATGCGCGCCGTCTTCGGATTCGACAGCCCCTTGAGCGCCTGAATGAAGCAGACCGACGCGATCAGATAAAGCAGCGTGACGACGTTCAGGCTCATTACGCGTTCTCCTTGGCGGTCTTGTCGGTAACGAGCTTCTTCGGCTCTTTCTTGCGGAACATCTCCAGCATTCGCCTCGTGACGAGAAAGCCGCCGAACACGTTGACTGCCGCGAGCGCGACCGCGAGCGTGCCGAAGAACTTGCCGGGCGCGCCGAGCGTGAGACCGGCGGCCAGCATCGCGCCGACGATCACGATCGCCGAGATCGCATTGGTCACGGCCATCAGCGGCGTGTGCAGCGCGGGCGTGACGTTCCAGACCACGTGGTAGCCGACGTAGATCGCCAGCACGAAGATGATCAGGTTGATGACGGTGTGGTTGATGACTTCCATCGCCGTTCTCCTCTATGCCTTGCGCGTGACTGCGCCGTCGCGGGCCAGCAGCGTGGCCGCGACGATATCGTCCGCGAGATCGATGTTCAGGGCGCCGTCCTTCGTGATGATCAGCTTCAGGAAGTCGAGCAGGTTGCGTGCGTAGAGCGACGACGCGTCGGCGGGCACCATCGACGCCAGGTTCGTATAGCCGACGATCTGCACGCCATGCCTGACCACCACCTGATCGGCTTCGGTCAACGGACAGTTGCCGCCGCGCCGCCCTTCGTACTCCGGACCGCGCCCGGCCGCGAGGTCGACCAGCACCGAGCCCGGTTTCATTGCCTGCACGGTGTCGACCGAGATCAGCGTCGGGGCGGGGCGGCCCGGAATCAGCGCGGTGGAGATCACCACGTCCGCCTGCTTCGCCCGCTCGTGGACCAGCGCCGACTGTCGCGTGAGCCAGGACGGCGGCATCGGCCGCGCATAGCCGCCGACGCCTTGCGCGGCTTCGCGCTCCTCGTCGGTTTCGTAGGGCACGTCGAGAAACTTCGCGCCGAGCGATTCGATCTGCTCTTTCACGGCCGGCCGCACGTCCGACGCCTCGATCACCGCGCCGAGGCGCTTGGCGGTCGCGATCGCCTGCAAGCCGGCCACGCCCGCGCCGAGAATCAGCACACGCGCGGCTTTCACGGTGCCCGCCGCCGTCATCAGCATCGGCATGAAGCGCGGATAGAGCGTCGCCGCCAGCAGCACCGCCTTGTACCCGGCGATGTTCGCCTGCGACGACAGCACGTCGAGGCTCTGCGCGCGCGTGGTGCGCGGCGCGGCTTCGAGCGCGAACGCGGTGACGCCGGCGTCGGCGAGCTTCTGCGCGTTGTCGGCGTTGAACGGGTCGAGCATGCCGACCAGCGTCGCGCCGCGCTTCAGAAGCGGCAGCTCGGAGTCGGTGGGGGACTGGACTTTGAGGAGGAGATCGGCGCCGAAGGCGGTGGCCGCATCGACGATTTCCGCGCCGGCGGCCGTAAAGGCGTCGTCAGGAAAGCTCGCGGGGGTGCCCGCGCCGCTCTGGATCGTGACCCGATGGCCTTGGCTCACGTACTTTTTGACCGTTTCGGGCGTCGCGGCAACGCGGGTTTCGTGCGCGCGCGTCTCGGCTGGCACTCCGATATGCATCGTGTTCCTCCTCGACTTCCTGTTTGACGACAGATCGGCCGACGAGGCACGCCGGCTTGCAAGTGCAACGGCTAACGCCTCACTGTAACCGAAACAGGGGGGTGCGCAGAAATCGGGGACAATCCGGGGGTGTCCGTGCGGTCCGGCGCGGGCCGATGTGGGCCGCCTCCCGGCAGCCCACGCCCATAACCGGTAAAATGCGCAGCCATGAAACCGGAAACCTGGCTGCCGCACGTCACCGTCGCGGCGATCGTCGAGCGTGACGGGCGCTTCCTCCTCGTCGAGGAACATACCGCCGACGGCTTGCGCCTGAATCAGCCCGCCGGCCATCTGGAGGCGGGCGAAACGCTGCAGCAGGCGGTGATCCGCGAAACGCTGGAGGAAACGGCCCATCCGTTCGCGCCCGAGGCGCTGGTCGGCATGTACATGACCCACTTCGAGCGGCGCGGCACCGACCACGACAACGGCGGCGTAACCTATTTGCGCTTCACCTATTGTGGCGCGGGCGGCCAGCCGGACGCGGCGCGTTCGCTCGACCCCGACATCGTCCGTACCTTGTGGATGAGCGCCGACGAACTGCGCGCCTGTCCCGAACGGCATCGCACGCCGCTCGTCATGCAATGCGTCGACGATTACCTGGCCGGCCGGCGTTTCCCGCTCGACTTCGTGCAAACGCATTCGGTCGGGCCCAAACGGTAAATATCGCGGCGGCCGTCACGAGCGGCTATCTCGCGATTCCACGATCCATGCAGTCATGCAGCACCCAGTGAGCATCTTATGAGCAAGCAGAAAGTCGTAGTAGGCATGTCGGGCGGCGTCGATTCGTCGGTCACCGCGTGGCTGCTGAAGGAACAGGGCTACGACGTGGTCGGCCTGTTCATGAAGAACTGGGAAGACGACGACGACAGCGAGTACTGCTCGACAAGGCAGGACTGGATCGACGTGGTATCGGTGGCGGACCTGATCGGCATCGACGTCGAAGCGGTCAACTTCGCGTCCGAATACAAGGACCGCGTGTTCGCCGAATTCCTGCGCGAATACTCGGCCGGCCGCACGCCTAACCCGGACGTGCTGTGCAACGCCGAGATCAAGTTCAAGGCCTTCCTCGATCACGCGATGTCGCTCGGCGCGGAAACCATCGCGACCGGCCACTATGCGCGCGTGCGCGAGAACGACGGCCGCTTTGAACTGCTGAAGGCGTTCGACCATACCAAGGACCAGTCGTACTTCCTGCACCGGCTGAACCAGGCGCAACTGTCGAAGACGCTGTTTCCGTTGGGCGAGATTCCCAAAACGAAAGTGCGCGAAATCGCCGAACGGATTGCGTTGCCGAACGCGAAGAAGAAGGACTCGACCGGCATCTGCTTCATCGGCGAGCGGCCGTTCCGCGACTTCCTGAACCGCTATCTGCCGACCAAACCGGGCCCGATGAAAACCACCGACGGCAAAGTGATCGGCGAACACATCGGCCTCGCGTTCTACACGTTCGGCCAGCGCAAAGGCATCGGCCTCGGCGGCAGCAAGGACGGCAGCGGCGAACCGTGGTTCGTGGCGGG
The DNA here is from genome assembly GCF_000739735.1 of Paraburkholderia ginsengisoli NBRC 100965. Classification (GTDB taxonomy): domain Bacteria; phylum Pseudomonadota; class Gammaproteobacteria; order Burkholderiales; family Burkholderiaceae; genus Paraburkholderia; species Paraburkholderia ginsengisoli. The sequence continues at coordinate 103,234 of NZ_BBJF01000018.1, forward strand.
CAAGGACATTCCTTCGAACTCGCTGTACGTCGCGCAAGGCCACGATCATCCGTGGCTGCTCAGTCATACGCTGAGCGCGGGCAACACGAGCTGGGTCGCGGGCGAGCCGCCGGCGGAAGGCTTCGCGTGCGGCGCGAAAACGCGTTACCGGCAAGCGGATGCGCCGTGCACGTTCAGTGCGGCGAACATCAACGCGAACGGCGGCGAAGCCCTGTTCGAACTCACGTTCGACAACGCGCAATGGGCCGTCACGCCGGGGCAATCGGCGGTGCTTTATGACGGCGACGTGTGTCTCGGCGGCGGCATCATCGAACATGCGATGACCGGACAGCCGGCTGTCCTGCCGCCAGATCAGACGCAAGAGCGGCCAAAGAAACGGCGGCAGAAAGCGGCGCTGCTGGGCGCGCGCTAGTCGATGCTCGCGGGCAAGCGGCGCAGGTCCGACACACTTACCGTGTTTGCGTCGTTCGCGCCCGCCGCTGCGCTTCCCGCTCCCTCGCCCTCTCCGTTCACACCTGCTTCACTTTCGCGTGCGACTCTTGCAAATCGTTCGCATGCCTCATCGTCAGATTTGCCGGGCCATTGCATTGCGCCTGGCTTCGCCCGCTGCCCCGCCGATTATCCCGTCCGCCCGGGCCTGCGCGCGAGGCCGCTCCAGGCTAACGCCCGCTTCACGCTGCCCCGCAACCCTCAGCTTTCCTTCGCGGAGGATTCCGTCCGTCTTTTCGGTCTGGGCGATCCCCCCGCGACGATCTTCACTGCACTGGAGTCCCCATGTTTTCTCGACGCTATCTGGCCATGTGGTGCGCAGCCGCGCTGCTCATCGTCTGCGCGACGCTCGCCGCCACGCATCACCTCTCGTGGTTCTGGCTCGTCGTGCCACTCGCGCTCGTCGCGCTCGGCCTGTTCGACCTGACGCAGCAACGCCACGCGATTCTGCGTAACTATCCGCTGTGGGGGCATTTCCGCTTTCTGTTCGAATTCATTCGCCCGGAAATCCGCCAGTATTTCGTTGAAAACGATACCGACGAAAAACCGTTTTCGCGCGCACAGCGCAGCATCGTCTACCAGCGCGCGAAGAATGACGTGGACAGCCGACCGTACGGCACCGAGGTCGACGTCAAGGCCGTCGCGCACGAATGGATCAGCCACTCGCTTGCACCGACCACGCTGGACAATCACGACTTCCGCATCGTGGTCGGCCCCGAGCGCGCGCAGCCTTATTCGATGTCGATCTTCAACGTGTCCGCGATGAGCTTCGGCTCGCTGTCGGCGAACGCGATCATGGCGCTGAACCTCGGCGCGAAGAAAGGCAACTTCGCGCACGACACCGGCGAAGGCTCGATGTCGAAGTATCACCGCGAGCATGGCGGCGACATCATCTGGGAAATCGCATCGGGCTACTTCGGCTGCCGCAACGACGACGGCACCTTCAGCGCGGAGAAGTTCGCGAAGCAGGCCGCCGAGCCGCAAGTGAAGATGATCGAAGTGAAGCTGTCGCAAGGCGCGAAGCCGGGTCACGGCGGCGTGCTGCCGGCCGCGAAGATCACGCCGGAAATCGCCGAGACGCGTGGCGTGCCGATGGGCCGCGACTGCATCTCTCCAGCCACCCACTCGGAGTTCTCGACGCCGCGCGGCCTGCTCGAATTCGTCGACCGTTTGCGCACGCTGTCGGGCGGCAAGCCGACCGGCTTCAAGCTGTGCATCGGGCATCCGTGGGAGTTCTTCGGCATTGCGAAGGCGATGCTGGAGACGGGCATCCTGCCGGACTTCATCGTCGTGGACGGCGCGGAAGGCGGCACCGGCGCCGCGCCGCTCGAATTTACCGATCACGTCGGCGTGCCGTTGCAGGAAGGACTGCTGCTGGTGCACAACACGCTGGTCGGGATCGGCTTGCGGCAGCGCATCCGCATCGGCGCGAGCGGCAAGATGATCACCGCGTTCGATATCACGAAGACGCTCGCGATCGGCGCGGATTGGGTCAACGCGGCGCGCGGCTTCATGTTCGCGGTGGGCTGCATCCAGGCGCAGACCTGCCACACCGGCCGCTGCCCGACCGGCGTCGCGACCCAGGACCCGATGCGCCAGCGCGCGCTGGTAGTGCCGGACAAGGCCGACCGCGTGTTCAACTTCCACCACAACACACTGCATGCGCTTAAGGAAATCATTCAGGCCGCAGGGCTCAAGCATCCGGCGGAGTTGCGTGCGCATCACATCGTGCGGCGCGTGTCGTCGCATGAGGTGCAACTGATGTCGGAGTTGCTCAAGTATCTCGAACCGAACGATCTGCTCAATGGCAAGTATCGCTATTCGCTGTTCGAGAAGTACTGGCCGGTCGCGCAAAGCGATTCGTTTTCGCCGAAGGTCGAGCTGGCGGCGACGTAAGCGCAGACCCGGCGCCGACTGCCCGCACAACCACACAGGGCCGCATCTCGCGGCGCTGTGTCGTGCAAACATCGCATCCGCTCGTGCCCGACCCCGCAAAACGGACACCCCCCTGCCTTTCCGTTAAAATCTCCGGTTTAGCACTTCGCTCCACGGCCTCCTCGCGCGCTTCGGCGCATCGCGAGCCGGCCCCATGCCCGAAAGGCACTTCATGCTCACGTTTCAGCAAATCATCCTGACGCTGCAGTCCTATTGGGACAAGCAGGGTTGCGCGTTGCTCCAGCCGATCGACATGGAAGTCGGCGCGGGCACGTCCCACGTCCATACGTTCCTGCGCGCGATCGGTCCGGAGCCGTGGCGCGCCGCCTACGTGCAACCGTCGCGTCGTCCGAAAGACGGCCGTTACGGCGAGAATCCGAACCGTCTGCAGCACTACTACCAGTACCAGGTGGTGCTCAAGCCCGCACCGGAAAACATCCTCGACCTGTACCTCGGCTCGCTCGAAGCACTCGGCTTCGACCTGAAGCAGAACGACGTGCGCTTCGTCGAAGACGACTGGGAAAACCCGACGCTCGGCGCGTGGGGCCTCGGCTGGGAAGTGTGGCTGAACGGCATGGAAGTGACCCAGTTCACCTACTTCCAGGAAGTGGGCGGTCTGGCCTGCAAGCCGGTGCTCGGCGAAATCACGTACGGGCTCGAACGCCTCGCCATGTACTTGCAGAAGGTCGAAAACGTCTATGACCTCGTGTGGACCGAGTGGGAAGAGCAAGGCCCGAACGGCCCGGAAATCCGCCGCCTCACATATGGCGACGTGTACCACCAGAACGAAGTCGAACAGTCCACGTATAACTTCGAGCACGCGAACGTCGATCTGCTGTTCACGTTCTTCAACAGCTACGAAGCGGAAGCGAAGCGCATGATCGAAGCGCAGATCGCGCTGCCCGCTTACGAACTCGTGTTGAAAGCGGGCCACACGTTCAATCTGCTCGACGCGCGCGGCGCCATTTCGGTCACCGAACGCGCTGCGTACATCGGCCGGATTCGCGCGCTGTCGCGTCTGGTCGCGCAGGCTTACTACGATTCGCGCGAAAAGCTCGGCTTCCCAATGCTCGGCAATCCGGTGCACGGCGTGCCCGGCCTCACCACCGACGCGCAAGATGCCGCAATGCCCGCGTGGGCGCCGCCGCTGAAAGTCGAACGCAAGATCGACCAGGACTGACGAGAACATCACCTCATGACTCAACCCCATCAAGCTACCCTGCTCGTCGAGCTGTTGACTGAAGAGCTGCCGCCGAAAGCGCTCGCCCGTCTCGGTGATGCGTTCGCCGAAGGCATTGCACAGCGCCTCGCGGCGCTCGATCTGATCGAAGGCGAACTGACGTTCGAACGTTACGCAACGCCGCGCCGCCTCGCGGTCACGATTAAAAATGTGCGCTCGGTTGCGCCGGAAAAACACGTGCGCGAAAAAGTGCTGCCGGTTTCCGTCGCGCTGGACAAAGACGGCCAGCCCACCGCGCCGCTCGCGAAGAAACTCGCGGCGCTCGGCTTCCCCGATTTTTCGGTGAACGACCTGGAGCGCGCACAGGACGGCAAGGCCGAGGCGTTCTTCCTGCGCTATGCAGCGCCCGGCGCGACGCTCGCCGACGGCCTGCAAAGCGCGCTCGACGAAACGCTGGCCAAGCTGCCGATCCCCAAGTTCATGACCTATCAGCGTCCGGACGGCACCAATGTGAAGTTCGTGCGTCCGGCGCATCGTCTGACCGCACTGCATAACGACCAGGTCGTGCCGGTCAGCGCGCTCGGCATCGACGCCGACGACACCACGCTCGGCCACCGCTTCCTGTCCGAAGGTTTCGTGCAGATCCAGCACGCGGACGCGTACTCCGAGACGTTGATGCACAAGGGCCGAGTGGTCGCGAACTTCGCCGACCGAAAGGAAGTCATCCGCACGCATCTGCTCGCGCAAGCCAACGGCGACCAGGTGGTGATGCCCGAAGCGCTGCTCGACGAAGTGACGTCGCTGGTCGAATGGCCGGTGGTCTACTCGTGCCGTTTCGAGGACGAGTTCCTGCAAGTGCCGCAGGAATGCCTGATCCTCACGATGCAGACGAACCAGAAGTACTTCGCATTGACCGACGCGAACGGCAAGCTGCGCTCGCGCTTCCTGATCGTGTCGAACATCGAAACGACGACGCCAGGCGATATCGTCGAAGGCAATGAGCGCGTGGTGCGCCCGCGTCTGGCCGACGCGAAGTTCTTCTTCGAGCAGGACAAGAAGAAGCCGCTCGCGGATCGTGTGCCGCTGCTCGCGAACGTCGTCTATCACAACAAGCTCGGTTCGGCGCTGCAACGCGTCGAGCGCGTGGAAGCGCTGGCCGGCGCGATTGCCGGCCTGATCGGCGCGGATGCCACGCTCGCCAAGCGCGCCGCACGTCTCGCGAAGGCCGACCTGATCACCGACATGGTCGGCGAATTCCCCGAGCTGCAAGGCACGATGGGCACGTACTACGCGCGCCACGACGGCGAGCCGGAAGAAGTCGCGCTCGCGTGCTCGGAGCACTATCAGCCGCGCTTTTCTGGCGATGCATTGCCCGCGACCGCAACGGGCACCGTCGTCGCGCTCGCCGACAAGCTCGAAACGCTGGTCGGCATCTGGGGCATCGGCCTGCAACCGACCGGCGAGAAAGACCCGTTCGCGCTGCGCCGTCACGCGCTTGGCGTGCTGCGCATTCTGGTCGAGAAGCAACTGCCGGTCGACTTCGTCGAACTGCTGCGCACCGCTTACGCGCAATTCGCCGCGGTGCCGAACGTCGCCGATTCGACGCAAGCCATCTACGACTTCAGCATGGACCGCCTGCGCGGCCTGCTGCGCGAACGCGGCTATGCGGCCGGCGAAATCGACGCGGTGCTGGCGCTGAACCCGACGCGGCTCGACGACATCGTCGCGCGTCTCGATGCCGTGCGCGAGTTCGCGACGCTGGCCGAAGCGGCATCGCTCGCGGCAGCCAACAAGCGCATCTCGAACATCCTGAAGAAGTCGGAAGGCGCGGCGACCGGCGGCGTGCAGGTCACGCTGCTCGTCGAAGGGGCGGAAAAGGCCTTGCATGCGCAGCTCGAACAGGTCGCGCCGCGCGTGCAGACGCAACTGGCCGCGCGTGACTATACGGGTGCACTGACCGCGCTCGCCGCCCTGCGCGAACCGGTCGACACGTTCTTCAACGACGTGATGGTCAACGCCGAAGATCCGGCGTTGCGCGCCAACCGTCTGGCCTTGCTCGGCGCGCTGCATCAGCAGATGAACTGCGTCGCCGACATTTCCCGACTCGCCGCCTGAGCCCCGCGCCATGCCGAACAAGAAAGTGGTGATCCTCGACCGCGACGGCGTGATCAACGTCGACTCCGATGCGTTCATCAAGTCGCCGGACGAATGGGTCGCCCTGCCTGGTTCGCTCGAAGCGATCGCACGTCTGAACCAGGCCGGGTATCGCGTGGCGATCGCGACCAACCAGTCGGGCATCGGTCGAGGTCTCTTCGACATGAACGCGCTCAATGCGATGCATCTGAAGATGCACCGGATGGCGGCGACGGTCGGCGGACGCATCGAAGCGGTGTTCTTCTGCCCGCATACGGCGGAGGATCACTGCGAGTGCCGCAAGCCGAAGCCCGGCATGTTGAAGATGATCGCCGAGCGTTTCGAAGTCGACCCGGTGCATACGCCGGTCGTCGGCGACGCGATGCGCGATCTGCAAGCGGGCGCCGCGCTCGGTCATCCGGTGCATCTGGTGCTGACCGGCAAAGGCAAGAAGACACTCGCGGCCGGCGGCTTGCCCGAAGGCACGATCGTGCACGACGACCTGCGCGCGTTCGCGCTCGACTTCCTCGCCGACGCCCAAGAGTGACGCGCGTCATGCGCGTCCCCAACCCTCACTGACCACGCCGATGCGCTTCAACCGTTCCCTGCTGCTGCTGATCTACTTCGTTCTGTTCACGGTGCCGTACGCGACCGCGTGCTTCATCGCGTTCCCGTTCCTGCGCGCCGACAACCGCTACTGGATGGCGGCCGGCTGGTGCCGTGCGACGCTCCACACGGTGCGGTGGCTCAACGGCATCCGCTATAAGATCGAAGGCTACGAGAACCTGCCCGACGGTCCCGCAGTGCTGCTCTCCAAGCATCAATCGGCGTGGGAAACGCTGGCGTTTCCGGCTTTGATGCCGCGTCCGCTGTGCTACGTGTTCAAGCGCGAGCTGCTGTACGTGCCGTTCTTCGGCTGGGCGCTCGGCATGCTGAAGATGGTTCATATCGATCGCAAGGAAGGCAAGTACGCGTTCGAATCCGTCATCAAGCAAGGCAAGGCGCGCATGGCCGAAGGCGCATGGGTCATCATGTTTCCGGAAGGCACGCGCACGCCGACCGGCAAGCAGGGCAAGTACAAGACCGGCGGCGCGCGCTTCGCGATCGCCACCGGCGCGCCGGTCGTGCCGATCGCGCACAACGCGGGACGCGTGTGGCCGCGCAACTCGTTCCTTAAATATGCGGGTATAGTCACAGTGTCGATCGGCAAGCCGATCGAGACAACGGGGCTCACGCCCGACGAAGTGAACACGCGCGTCGAACAGTGGATCGAAGCTGAAATGCGTCGCATCGATCCCACCGCGTACCGCGCGGCGGACAGCAGTTCCGCCGCCGCACCAATCTGACGCGCCCACGCCCTCGAAGGCGTATTGCGCGAAGCGAATCCGATGCAGAAGTCTCCTACGTCGCAGCCCGCTGAGGCGCTCGATAACCGGCAGCTCGACCTCCCGCTCTTCGCCGAGCCGGGGTCGACGTCGTCGTCCCCTTCACCGTCCGCGCCTTTGTCCGGCTCGCCCGTCGGGCAGCAGCCGGCCGTGCCGCTCGCACCGGACGGCAGCAAGCTGCGCAGCGTGACCATCGGTTCGCGCACGCTGCATTACGTGCTCAAGCGTTCGGCGCGCCGTTCAATTGGCTTTGCGATCGACAGCACCGGCTTGACGATCACCGCGCCGCGCTGGGTCACGCTCGCCGATATCGAAACCGCGATCACCGAAAAGCAGCGCTGGATTTTCACGAAGCTGATCGAATGGCAAACGCGTGTCGAACAGCGCGCGTTGCCGAAGGTCGACTGGAAAGACGGCGCCGAAGTGCCGTACCTCGGTCAGCCTGTGCGCGTGAAACTCGGCTCGCCGCACGGCACGCTCGCGTTCAGCGCGCACGATGCCGCACTGCAGGTGCCGCTGCCATTGCAGGCCGATCCGCAGCAGATCAAGGACCGCGTGCAAGGCTGGCTGCAAGGCGAAGCGAAGCGTCTGTTCGGCGAGCGCCTCGCGATTTACGCGGACAAGCTCGGCGTCAACTATCGCGCGTACGCGCTGTCGTCGGCGGCCACGCGCTGGGGCAGTTGTTCGAGCGACGGGAAGATTCGTTTGAACTGGCGGCTGATTCACTTTCCGCTGTCCATCATCGATTACGTCGTCGCGCACGAACTCGCGCATCTGCGAGAAATGAATCACAGCCCGCGCTTCTGGCAAACGGTCGAATCGATTTTCCCGGAATTCCGCGAAGCGCGGCAAACGCTGAAGTCGCATCCGCCGGAATTGCTGCCGACGCTTTGAGCCTGTTTTTGAAGGTACTTCGAGGTTGCGTTGACGTTGCTTCGAGGTCGCTTTCAGGTCGCCAGCCGCGACGACTCGCGCGTCACTCCGCGCAGAACGTCTCGTGCAGATGACGCCACGTGACCTTGCCGTGCGCGTCGAGATCCAGCACCGCTGTCGAGTGCCGCACGTTCGCATTGCCCGCGCCGTCGCGCTGATACTCCCGGTACTTCACCACCGCGCCCCACACATAGTCGGCGACGATCTCCCTATCGCGGATCGTGATCTGCAAGCCCGGACGCGCGCCGCGCAGCTTCGTGAAAACGTCGCGCACGCCGGCGTGATCCAGCGCGACGCCGGAAGGCGTCACCATCGTGAAGTGCGGTGCGAAGCGCGCGACGATCCGTTGTAGCGCGCCGTCATCAGCGGAGCCGTCGAACAATGCCTGGATTTCAGCGTGGAGGTCGCCGAGTTCTTTGAAGTAGGGATTATCGTTGTTCATTGTTCGCGCCGCCCCGCTGCCCGTATCACTTTTTCTTCTGGATGAATTCGATCTTGTAGCCGTCCGGGTCCGTGACGAAAGCAATCACGGTGGTGCCGTGTTTCATCGGGCCGGCTTCGCGCACGACCGTGCCGCCTTGCGCCTTGATCTTGTCGCACGCGGCATACGCGTCGTCGACTTCGACCGCGAGGTGGCCGAAGCCGGTGCCGAGATCGTACGACGGCGTGTCCCAGTTGTGCGTCAGTTCGATGACAGCGCCGTCGCGTTCGTCCGTATAGCCGACGAAGGCCAGCGTGAATTTGCCGTCCGGATAGTCTTCGCGGCGCAGCAGCTTCATGCCGAGCATTTCGGTGTAGAAGGCAATTGAGCGATCCAGGTCGCCGACCCGGAGCATGGTGTGAAGCAGGCGCATTGTGCACTCCCTGTTGCGTAATAAAACGAGACCGTAAATGTACCCGGAATCACGCGTCGCTGCAGGGCGCGGCGCGCGCGGCGCGGCCTTCAGAACTGATGCCGAAGTCCCGCCATCAGACCGAGTTGCGTACCCTTCTGCGCGAGTCCAATGCTGTTGACGCCCTGCAATTGCGCGCCGATCAGACCGCCGCGGTATTGCGCGTAATCGCCTTCGAGATAGATGTCGGTGCGCCTCGACAGGTTGTAGTCGGCGACCAGTTGATACTGCCAGGCCGAGCCATCCTGCTTCGCGGTCTTGCCGTCCTGCAGCGTGCGCCAGATGTTGGCGGCGAAGTGCCAGGCGTTGCCGACCTGCTGCGTGATGCCGCCCATGATCATCCGGCGCCGCGCGAAATCCGTGTACTTCAGTGCGGCGAGCACGGGCGCGGTGAACGGACCGTTGGCGAAGTTCGAAAAGCCGGCATCGTTCTGATTGACGATATAGCCCGCCGAAAAACGCGTGAGATTCCACGTGTACGAAGCGCCAAAGGTCCACGCTTTCGCCGCCGCGCCGTTGACCGAATCCTTCGACTCTTCGTACGCGCCGCCGACACTGAACGGTCCGCCCACCGGCTTATAAGCGAGCGCCGCGCCGATCTGGCTGCCGTACGAATTGCCCGCATTGCCGCCGAACGCGTAGCCGGCCGCGAAGGTGATGCCGTTATATCTCGCCTGATACTGCACCTGGTTGCTGGTCCAGATGCCGCCCGTCATCGTCACTTCGGGCTGGAAGCTGAAGTCGTATGGAATCCACCAGTTGCTGCCGTAGCCGCCCGCTGTGATGCCCTCGATCATCACATTGTATTGCCGGCCGAGAATGACCTGGCCGAACGCGTCCGAACGCACGCCCACCTGCGCTTCGTTGAAGAACGGCAAGGTGGGATCGCTCTGGCCGCTGTTGATGTAGAAGCGGTTTTCGAGTTTGAAGAAGGTGGACCAGCCGCCGCCGAGATCCTCGACGCCCTTCATTCCCCAGCGGCTCTGCGTGAGACCGCCTGGGCCGAGCCCGACCGACGAGTCGCCGGCCTTGTTCACGTTGGTCAGATAACGCACGCTCTCGTCGACCACGCCATAGAGCGTCACGCTCGATTGCGCGTGCACGACCTGGCATCCGATCGACGCCATCACCGCCGCCACCCACCTGGTTGCGTTCTTCATGTCGGCTCCTCGTACCGGCTCCGCGTTGCGCGGAGGGGTTCGTCGGCGTGGGTGGCGCGCCTCGAGCCGGCGCGCGGTCAGCGCGTTCTTCATGGCGGAACGCTGCACTGCGTTTGTCGCGGTTCGTCGGTCCATCGGTTCACCCGGCCTTCCGAATGTCCTGACGAAACACGTGTGTTCGCACCTTAGCGCGAAACGGCAGCGGCAAGAAATTAGTCTGATGACGGTGTTGTTAAGTGCACAAAAAACTTGCAGCCGCCAGGAAGCACGCGTAGAAGGTAGGGGCTTCGGCTGACCGGCGCGTGGGGTTTGCTATCGTACGAGCCAGCCGTATGGACCACGCTTATTACCCAGGCGGCAGTCGCGCGTGCGCAGCAGGTCTATCCGGCCGATTACCGATTACCCGCTGCGCGGCCGCATCCGATACTGTGCTCCGCCCTCTCACCGCTTCGCCGACCTCGCCACCACCACTGCCCATGAGCACCACCGCCCTGCCCGCACGCCGCGCCCCGGATAGCTTCGCGATCCTGCTGATGATCGGCTTGTGCGCGATCTGGGGACTCCAGCAAGTCGCGATCAAAAGCACCAACTCGGCATTGCCGCCGGTCTTTCAGGCGGGCTTGCGTTCGGCGATCGCGGCGGTGCTGGTGTGGGGCTGGGCGCGCGCACGCGGCACGCCGCTCTTTCGCGACGACGGCACGCTGGGCGCAGGCCTGCTCGCGGGCGTGCTGTTCGCGGGCGAGTTCGTCTGCATCTTTCTGGGCCTGACGCTGACCAGCGCGTCGCGCATGGCGGTGTTTCTCTACACGGCGCCGTGCTTCACGGCGCTCGGGCTGCACTGGTTTGTCGACGGCGAGAGGATGCGGCGCATTCAATGGCTCGGCATTTTCGTCGCGTTCGCGGGGATGACGCTGGCCTTCGCGGACGGCTTCCTGCATGGCCCCGCCTCGCACGGCCCGGCGCTAGCCGGTGTGGCCGGCGACGCGCTCGGCGTGCTGGCCGGCATCGCGTGGGCCGCGACGACCGTGGTGGTGCGCGCGACGCGCCTCGCGCAATCGAGCGCCAGCAAGACGCTGTTCTATCAACTGATGGTGTCGGCGGTGGTGCTGCTCGCGCTTGCCGTCGGGCTCGGCCAGGCGCACGTGGAAACCGTCACACCGCTGGCACTCGCGAGCCTCGCGTACCAGGCGGTGGTCGTCGCGTTCGTCAGCTATCTGGTGTGGTTCTGGCTGCTGACGCGTTATATCGCGTCGCGCCTGTCGGTGTTCTCGTTTCTCACGCCGCTGTTCGGCGTGACCTTCGGCGTGCTGCTGCTCGGCGAGTCGTTCAGCCTGCGCTTTCTGATGGCCGCGATGCTGGTGCTGACGGGTATTGCGCTGGTGAATGCGCCGGCGAAGCGGCGAGTGGCTGGTTAGGAACTAGTGGCCCGCGGGCGGGCCGCAACACACTTGACGCGGCGCGCCAATCGCGAATCACGACGCCTTGCCCGCGCCCGCCACGATCTGCGCGACGCGCACGTATTCGTCCACCGGCACGTCTTCCGCACGGCGTTGCAGATCGAAGCCGAGCGCGTCGAAATCCACCGAATCGCGGAACGCGGCCAGCGTATTGCGCAACATCTTGCGACGCTGCGAGAACGCCGCCGTCACCACTTCGCCGAGCACGCGCTGGTCGACCGGCGCGAGTTCGTGCAGCTCGTACGGGATCATCCGCACGATCGCCGAATCGACCTTCGGCGGCGGGTTGAACGATTCGGGCGGCACGTCGAGCTGCTTGTCGATCACATAGCGGTACTGCAGCATCACCGACAGTCGGCTGAACGCCTTGGTGCCCGGCTCGGCCACCATCCGATCAACCACCTCGTTCTGCAGCATGAAGTGCTGATCGATCACGCGATCCGCGAACGACGCCAGATGAAACAGCAGCGGGCTCGAAATGTTGTACGGCAGATTGCCGACGATGCGCAGTGACGCCTTCTCGCCCGGCGCGGCGAGCGAGCCGAAGTCGAACGCGAGCGCGTCGCCCGCGTGCAGTTCGAGCAGGTCGCCGAATTTGGTCTTCAGACGGCCGATCAGATCGCGATCCAACTCGACCGCGTGCAACGGCGCGTCGGGCGTCGCGAGCCGTTCGATCAGCGGTTCGGTGAGCGCGCCGAGCCCCGGCCCGATTTCGACCATGCGCTCGCCGCGCTGCGGCCGGATCACGTCGACGATCGAATCGATCACGCCCATGTCGACCAGAAAGTTCTGACCGAAACGCTTGCGCGCGAGATGACCTTGGTGCCGGCCCTGTTGCTGTCTGCTGGTGGACATCGAAGAAACGCTAAGAAAGAGAACTGCTTGAGAAAAAGGAACACGCGGCATGCGTGTCACACGTGCAATGTGGCGCGCGCCGGAATCGCTCATGGCTCACGTGCCGGGCACGTATCGGTTACGTATCGGCTACATGCCAGTTACCTACGAACACGCACGAACGCTTGCTGCCTGCACTGCATCGCCCTGCCCGCTGCCAGGTCCGGCAACCGCGACCCGCGTAACCTCACGCAGCGCAATAGCGCGCGTTCAACCCGCGCGACGATGTTGCGCCATCGACACCGCCGTATCGATCGCGGCAATCAGGCTGCCCGCGTCGGCGCGGCCGGTGCCGGCCAGATCGAGAGCGGTGCCGTGATCGACCGACGTGCGGATGATCGGCAAGCCGAGCGTGACGTTGATGCCTTCGCCGAACGTCGCGTACTTCAACACCGGCAGGCCCTGATCGTGGAACATCGCCAGCACGCAGTCCGCCTCTTCCAGATAACGCGGCTGGAACAGCGTGTCGGCCGGATAGGGACCACGCGCGTCGATGCCCTGATCGTTCGCGAGTTTGAGCGCCGGCGTGATGACCTCGATTTCCTCGCGGCCCAGATAGCCGTTCTCGCCCGCGTGCGGGTTCAGGCCCGTCACGAGGATGCGCGGCGCCGGCAAGCCGAAGTGATGCCGCAGATCATGATCGATGATGCGCAGCGTCTCGACAATACCGTCGACCGATAGCGCGGCCGACACGTCCTTCAGCGGCAGATGCGTGGTCGCGAGCGCGACGCGCAGCGGACGCTTGCCGGTGCCGGCCAGCATCATCACCACACGCGGCGTGTGGGTGCGCTCGGCCAGATATTCGGTGTGGCCGGTGAACGGCACGCCGGCGTCGTTGATGGTGCTCTTTTGCAGCGGCGCGGTGACGATCGCGTCGAACGTGCCGGCCACCGCTCCGTCGATCGCCTGATCGAGCAGATCGAGCACGTAGCGGCCATTGGCGGCGTCCAGCTTGCCCGCGCGCGATGGCGCGCCGAGCGCCTGGTGCTGCACCCGCACGCGCTGGCCCTGCGCCAGCAGCGCGGCCCAATCGACGCCGACGGCGCGCGCGCGTTCGGCGAGCAGGTCCGCGTCGCCGAGCACGGTGAACTGTGCGGCGGGCCAGTGCGCCGATGCGCCGGCCAACGCCTGCGCGGTCAGTTCGGGGCCGACGCCGGCGGGCTCGCCGGTCGTGATCGCGATCTGCAACGGCAAGCTGGTGGACTGGGCGGCGCTCGTCATGATGGCTATGGGGGGGTTATTGCACGCTCGACAGCGTCGGCTTCACTTCCACGTACGCGGTGTCGCGCAGTTCGCGCAGCCAGTCGGCGTAGGCCTGCTCCGCCTTGCGCTGACCGATCGCCTGACGCGCCAGATCCATCTGCTGCGAAACCGAGCCTTCCGCGTCGCGGCGGCCCAGCACCTGGATCAGGTGGTAGCCATATTCGCTGCGGACCGGGTCGCTGATCTGGTTGTCCTGCAGCGAATTCATCGCGCGCTCGAATTCCGGCACCGTCTCGCCCGGGCTGATCCAGCCGAGGTCACCGCCTTGCGACGACGAACCGTCCTGCGAGTACGTGTGCGCGAACTTCGAGAAGTCGCCGCCCGCCGCGATCTGGCTCTTGATGTCGAGCAGCTTCTGGCGCGCTTGCGGTTCCGACATGCCGTCGCCGACGCGCAGCAGGATGTGGCGCACGTGCGTCTGCACGAGCTTCGGCGCATCGGCGCTCGCGCCCTGACCCGCACGGCGATCGACCAGACGCACGATCTCGAAGCCGTCGTTGGTGCGGATCAGTTCCGGATTGACCTGGCCGGGACGCAGCGTCGACGCTGCCTTGACGAATTCAGGCGGCAGCTTGGACGGCGGGAGGAAACCGAGATCGCCGCTGTCCTTCGCCGCGTTCGGCGCCTGCGAATTGGACTTCGCGAGCTTTTCGAAATTGGCGCCGCCCTGCGCTTCGGTCAGCAATGCCTGCGCTTTGCGCTGCGCCGCTTCGATGTCCGTTTGCGACGCGTTCAGCGGCGCCGCGACGAAAATGTGCTGCAGATGCAGGTCGCTCGTCTGGCCGGCGTTCGGACCGCGCTGGCTCGCGATGTAGTTCGCGACCTCAGCGTCCGACACCGTGATCTTGCTGTCCACTTCCTTCTCACGCAGACGCGACAGCGTGAGTTCGGTGCGCGCGTCGCTGGTGAACGTGGTCCAGGGCACCCCTTGCGCCTCGATGCGCGCGCGGTACATCTCGAGCGACATGTTGTTCGCCTGCGCAAGCCGCGCGAGCGTTTTCTGCACGGTGGCGTCGTCGATGTTGATGTTGTCTTCCTTCGCCTTCTGCAGCTGGATGCGCTCCAGCACCATCTGGTTGAGCACCTGCTGGCGCAACTGGTCCAGCGGCGGGACCGGCGCGTTCTGCTGGTTCAGCCGGCGCGTGATCAGGCTGATGCGCTCGTCGAGCTCACGCCGCGTGATGACACCGTTGTTGACCACTGCGGCGATCGTGTCGACCGTCTGGCCGTTACTGCCACCCAGCGCCTGCGCCTGAACCGGCGCAACCGACAGGAAAGACGCCCCGGCGACGAGACCGGCCGCAAGCGTTGCCAAGCGAAGCTTTTTCATGATTGCCACAGATACTCCAATGATGTCGGGCACGCCTGGCCCGTCTTTTCGCATGCCATAAATGATCGGGCGAACGTCATTCGTAATTGGTGAAGCGCGATTCCGGCGGCGGCGGCGGCGGCAACGGCGTATAGCCCGCCACGCTGCTGCGGAACGCGGTCATCAGCCCGTTGTCCACGCTCGACAGGCCCTTGAACGTCAACTGCGCAAGGAACCGCGTGCTCGACTGATTCTGTCCCGAGGTGTTCAGGCCGTTCGCGTAGCGCTGGATACCCGCGCCGAGCGTCCAGCAGTCGGCGTCGTATTGCATGCCGATCAGACCGTCGACGATCCGATGGCCGCCCAGGTCGTAATTGAAGCGCGCGACCCCGTACATCCGGTGCGTCAGCGGCCACTGTCCGGACACCAGCACCTGGTTGATCGGCTGGTTGTCCAGCGTGGTGTTCGCGCGCGTGTAGCGATATGCGACGTTGATCACCTTGCCGCTGGCCGGACTGAACCCGAAGCCCACGCTCGTCTTCACCAGCTGGTTGTTGTCGGCATTATATTGGAACGCCGTTTCCGAGGCGAAACCGGCGCCGAGCTTGAACGACGCACCCGCGATCAGGTCCGAATGCGTGGCCTGCGTGCTGGTCTGGCTCGGCTGCAGCGTGACGCGCTGATCCTGGAAATAGTACTGCTGCGCCAGCACGAAACGCGCGCGCTCGTCGCCCGTGGCCGGGTTGATGAAGCGCGTGGTGATCGCCGCGGTCAGACGGTTCGCGTCGGCGATCCGGTCGTTGCCGACGAAGGTGTTCGGCGTGAAGATTTCCGCGAGACCGAAGTCGGAATCAGCGGTGTCGAACAGCGGCGCGTTGTCCTGGTTGCGATACGGCGTGTACACGTAGTACAGGCGCGGCTCCAGCGTCTGTATGTAATCCGCGCCGAACACGCGCACCGAGCGCTCGAAGATCAGCCCGGTGTCGAAGCTGAACGTCGGGATCGATTCGGTGAAGTTCTTCGCCGACCCGGGCGGCAGATCCGTGCCGATGTTGTTCAGGTTGTACGACGCGAAGTGCCACTGCACCTTCGGCGTGACGAAGTACCCGGGACCGACGACCGAATACGATATGTACGGGTTGAACAGAACCCGCTGACCTTCGGTCACGTCGGCCGTGGTGATGCGGAAGTTCGTGTAGTCGGCCTCGGCGCCAAAGTCGAAGCCGCCGACGTTGTACTTCGCGTACTTCACGTTCAACTGCGGCTCGCGGCCATACGGCGCAACGGACGGCTCCAGCGTTTGCCAGTGCTGTTCGCGCGCAAGCACCGACCACGGCCCATTGTTATAGGTCAACCCGGCTTCCTGCTGATACAGGAGCTGGGTGCCGTTCATGAACTGATTGACCGACGACGACAGATCTTCCGGATACGTATTGTCCGAAACCCTGTTGTAGTAGATGTAGCCGCCGAACCCGTTGCCGAAGTTCTGGTTGTGCTGGATGTACAGCGCGTAGCGGTTGGTCTTGGTCAGGTGATCGTCCGGCAGGAACTCGCCAGTGATCGAGCCGGAGTACGTGGGCGACAGATAGCGGAACGTACTCTGCAACTGCACACCGCGCTTGGAGATCAGACGCGGCGTCACCGTCAGATCGCGATTCGGCGCGATGTTGAAGTAATACGGCACCGACAGTTCGAAGCCATTGCTCGAACTCAGCGAGAACGTGGGCGGCAGCAGCCCGCTGCGCCGCTCGCCCGACAACGGGAACGACAGCCACGGCGATGCGAACACCGGCACGCCCTGGAAGAACAGCACGCTGTTGTACGCGACGCCTTCGTCCGCGCCGGTGTCGAAGTCGAACTCGCTGCCCTTGATGTACCAGGCCGGGTTGTCCTCGCACGCGCAGGCCGTGTACGTGCCGCGCGTGAACACCGAGCGCTCGTAGTCGAGCAGGTCGACGCGCTCCGCGCTGCCCGAGCCGCCCGTCAGGTTGAAGTGATACTTCGGCGCGGTCATGAAGCCTTCGGTCGAATCCACGCGAAGGTGCGCTTCCGGACCGATGAACGTATTGCCGCTATTGATCACGTGGACCTGGCCGTACGCGTCGGCCATGTCCGTGTCCTGATCGTAGTGCAGCGCGTCGGCCTTGATGACGGCCGTATTACGGCGCAGCTCGCCCGAGCCCTTGACCGCCAGATCCTGGTCGATGGTGCCGGCGGCGCTGTCGCCGAGCACGAACGTGGCCGGCCTCTGGCCCGCCTGCAGTGGACGCTCTTCGAGTTGCGGGGCAAGCCGCATGCCCCAGGGGATGTCGATGGATTGCGGCTGCGCGGCTTCCCCCACCAACTGGGCGTGCGCGAGCGCGGGCATCAGGCCCGGAGCGGCGATCAACGCCGCGACGAGCCGCCTTTTGCGCGGCACTACGGCACAAGAGGGAGTCGTTTGGGAAAGCTTTCTAGGCGGCATGTATCGTTTGGCGAATCGGCCCGTCCGTCAGCTCCTGCAGTCACGATCCACCGCCTGCACACCCCGACCGTGACAGTCGGCTGCACATCAATAATTACAATCTGTCGAACGATGAGGCGGGCGGTAAAGCGGACCACGCGAAAGCCGGCGTGAGTCGCGTCAAAAAAGTCGTGGGGTATTATATGGCAAGACGTTGCCCCTCTGAATTTGCTGCCGGTTTTCATGACGCCCCCCTCTTCCCAAGACACCATTCAAGACTCCGCCGACAGCCGTCTCGCCCTGCTCAAAGCGTGGCTGCAAAGCCATGCGGCGCGCTATGCGCTCGAGCTCGACACGCTGGTCCCGGCTTCATCCGACGCCAGTTTTCGCCGTTATTTCCGGCTCGCCGGTAAGGCGGCGGAAGGCGAAAGCGCAGCCACGCTGATCGCCGTCGACGCCCCGCCGCCCGAAAAGTGCCGCGAATTCGTGCAGATCGCCGGCTTGCTCGACGCCGCCGGCGTGCACGTGCCGCGTGTGCTGGAGGCGGATTTCGACGCCGGGCTGATGCTCGTCACCGATCTCGGCACCGCGTCCTACCTCGGCGCGCTGACGGAAGCGCAACATGAGGCTCAACGATCCGGCGACGCGCGCCGCGCCCGCACGCTGATGCGCGACGCGCTCGACGCGCTGATCCGCTGGCAACTGAGTTCGCGCGACAACGTGCTGCCACCGTTCGACGAAGCGTTCCTGCGCCGCGAGATGGAATTGATGCCGGAGTGGTTCATTGGCCGGCATCTGGGTCGCGAGGTCGACGACAAGACGCGCGGCATGCTCGATCGCACCTTTGCGTTGCTGATCGCGAGCGCGCGCGCGCAACCGCAGGTGTTCATGCTGCGCGATTTCATGCCGCGCAACCTGATGGTTGCCGCGCCGGATGCGCAGCACCCCGCCGCCAACCCTGGCGTGCTGGACTTCCAGGACGCCGTGTACGGCCCGATCACGTACGACGTCGCGTCGCTGCTGCGCGACGCGTTCATCGGCTGGGACGAGGAGTTCGAGCTGGATTGCTTCGTGTACTACTGGGAGCGCGCGAAGAAGGCGGGCCTGCCGGTCGATGCCGATTTCGGCGAGTTCTACCGGCAGCTCGAATGGATGGGGCTGCAACGGCACATCAAGGTGCTAGGGCTGTTCTGCCGGATCAACTACCGGGATGGCAAGCCGCACTACATGAAGGATCTGCCGCGCTTCATCGGCTATGCGCGCAAGGTGGCCGACCGCTATGCGCCGCTGCGCCCGTTCGCGAAGCTGCTCGACGAGCTCGAAGGCCGAGCGAACGAAGTCGGCTACACCTTCTGACCCATCCATATGTCCTTGAAGAAAGCGATGATTTTCGCCGCGGGCCGCGGCGAACGCATGCGTCCGTTGACTGACGCGTGCCCCAAGCCCCTGCTCGAAGTGGGCGGCAAGCCGCTGATCGTCCGGCAGATCGAACGGCTCGCGCGGGCCGGCTTCACGACCATCGTGATCAACCACGCGTGGCTCGGCGCGCGGATCGAAGCCGCGCTCGGCGACGGTTCACGCTGGCAGGTCGAGTTGCGTTACTCGCCGGAGCGCGAGGCGCTGGAGACGGCGGGCGGCATCGTGCAGGCGTTGCCGTTGCTCGAAGATGACGGCGCGAGCGAGGTGTTCGTCGCGGTGAGCGGCGACGTGTATGCCGACTTCGATTACACCGCGCTGACTGTGCGCGCCGACCAATTGCGCGCGCTGCCCGAGCCGGGCATGCATCTGGTGATGGTGCCGAATCCGGCGTTTCATCCGAACGGCGATTTCGGTCTGGTCGACGGCGTGTTGTCGCTCGATGCGCAGCCGCGCTTCACGTTCGGCAACATCGGGCTTTACGACACGCGCATGTTCCGCGATCTGCCGCGCGGCACGCGGCGCGCGCTCACGCCGTATTACCGCGAGACGATTGCGCGCGGACTCGCGAGCGGCGAGTTGTATGAGGGGTTGTGGGAGAACGTCGGAACGCCGGCGCAGTTGCAGGCGCTGGATCAACGGCTGGGGGCGCGCGGAGAGCAAGCGGTAGGCTGAAGCAACGACGCACCGCGCGCTCAGCGTCCGCCGTCGCCCGCCCCAACCGTTTCCGCCACCTCGGGCGCAGCGGCCGCGCGCTGCTGCAACGCCCACATCTGCGCGAACAGGCCGTTCGCGCGCAGCAATTCCACATGCGTGCCGCGCTCGACGATGCGCCCCTTGTCCATCACGATGATCTGCTGCGCGTGCACCACCGTCGACAGCCGATGCGCGATGATCAGCGTCGTGCGCTCGCGAGCGATCTGATCGAGTTCGTGCTGAATCGCGCGCTCGGAGCGCGAATCGAGCGCGGAGGTCGCTTCGTCGAACAGCAGGATCGGCGGATTCTTCAGGATGGTCCGCGCAATCGCCACGCGCTGCTTTTCGCCGCCCGACAACTTCAGCCCACGCTCGCCGACCGCCGTGTCATAGCCGTTCGGCAGCCCTTCGATGAACTCGTGAATGTGCGCCGCGCGCGCCGCCGCGATCACTTCGTCGCGCGTCGCCGACGGCCGGCCGTACGCGATGTTGTAGTAGATCGAATCATTGAACAGCACCGTGTCCTGCGGCACGATGCCGATCGACGCGCGCAGCGAATCCTGCGTGACGTCGCGGATATCCTGAGCGTCGATCGTGATCGCGCCGCCGCTGGCACGGTCCAGATCGTAGAAGCGGAACATCAGCCGCGCGAGCGTCGACTTGCCCGAGCCGCTATGGCCGACCACCGCCGTCGTGGTCCCCGCGGGAATCGTGAAGCTCACGTCGTGCAGAATCTGGCGCGCCGGCTCGTACGAAAAGTTCACGTGCTCGAAGCGCACCTGCGCACCGCTCACGCGCAGCGCCGGCGCATCGGGCAGGTCGGGCACTTCCTGGGCCGCGCCGAGCAGCGTGAACATGCGGTCCATGTCGGTGAGACTCTGCTTCAGCTCGCGATACACGACGCCGAGAAAATTCAGCGGAATATAAAGCTGCAGCATGAACGTGTTGATCAACACGAGATCGCCGAGCGTGAGACGCCCGGCCATCACACCTTGCGTCGCGCGCCACAGGATGAACACAAGCCCCGTACCAATGATCGCCTGCTGGCCGAAGTTCAGCGCTGACAGCGAGCGCTGCGACTTGATGGCCGCCGTGCGATAGCGCTTGAGATTTTCGTCATAACGGCTCGCTTCCCACTCTTCGTTGCCGAAGTACTTGACGGTCTCGTAGTTGAGCAGCGAATCGATCGCACGTGAATTCGCCTTCGAATCGAGATCGTTCATCGTACGGCGAAAATGCGTGCGCCACTCGGTGACTTTCACCGTGAACACGATGTACACCGCGAGCGCGATGAACGTGACGATCGCGTAGTACGCCTCGTATTTGACGACGAAAAAGCCGAGCACGAGGCCGACCTCGACCAGCGTCGGCAGGATGCTGTACAGCGAATAGGAGATCAGTTGCGTGATACCGCGCGTGCCGCGTTCGATATCGCGCGACATGCCGCCCGTCTGCCGTTCGAGATGAAACCGCAACGACAGCGCATGCAGATGGCGAAACACTTTCAGCGCGAGTTGCCGCACCGCGCTCTCGGTCACCTTCGAAAACAGGATCTCGCGCAACTCGGTGAAGAGCGACGTGGAGAGCCGCACCACCGCATACGCAACCACCAGCAAACCGACGCCGCCCAGCAGCACAATGGCCGGCGAATCGTGCGCGCGGCCGAGCGCGGTCAGATGCTGCACCGACGCGAGGCTGTCGACGATGCGCTTCATCACGATCGGCACGCCGAGATTGGCGACCTTCGCGCCGATCAGGCAGCTCAGCGCGAAGCCGACGCGCCACTTGTACGTGGCGAGGTAGGGCAGCAGCGACAGGATCGTCTGCCAGTCGTTGCGAGGCTGGGTGGAAATCGGCGAGGGTTCGGACGAGGAAGCGCGGCGCATGGGGATCTGCAAGGGGGAGAGTGTGGAACTGCCGGAGCTCCCGCGACACAAGCGGCGCGCCGAACGCGCCATGCCGACCGGCACACCGCTTATTGACGCACGACCTCGCTGAACGCTTTCCCGTACAATTCCTGATCTTTCTATTGTCGCAGAAGCCGGCTGGCGCCGCTTTTCATGGGCTGTCCGGCCACCGGTTGCACGCTGGCCGCGCGGCCGCCTCGTCTGGCCGGATCGATCCGCCGATGAGTGCAGTCGTCGTGAAATCCCCGCCTGCCGGTCGAGCCGACCGAGCCAATACGTTTCTCAAGGGTGCCCCGATGACCGATCTTCTTCAACTCCCGCAAAAGCCCTGCGCGCTGCGCGTGATGCCGCAACCGTCGGACGCGAACGTCCACGGCGACGTGTTCGGCGGCTGGATCATGGCTCAGGTGGACATTGCCGGTTCGATCCCGGCGAGCCGCCGCGCCAACGGGCGCGTGGCGACCATCGCGGTCAATTCGTTCGTGTTCAAGCAGCCGGTGTTCGTCGGCGATCTGCTGAGCTTTTACGCGGATATCGTCAAGACCGGCAATACGTCGGTGACGGTATCGGTCGAGGTCTACGCGCAGCGCATGAGCCTGACCGAAGACCTCGTGAAGGTCACCGAGGCGATCCTCACCTACGTCGCCACCGACAGCGATCGTCGCCCGCGCGCCTTGCCGGTAGTCGATTGAGACGCTGAACCGAGCCGCTGAAGCACAAACAGAACGAGGCGCCCCGGGCGCCTCGTTCTGTTTCACACGTCGTCGTGGTACGCGCCGTGACTCGCTTCGGACCGGGTGAACCGGTCCGCTTCGCTACGACTTACTGGCTGGCCGCCGTACCGATGCCGGCTTTCTTCTGCGCGTTCTGGATGTCGGCCGGATAGTTCGGATCGTTGCGCGACGGCTGATACCCGTGCGCCTCCAGTTGTTTCAACTCGGCGTTCTTCTTCGCCCGCGCCTGTTTGCGCGCGGCCTTGCGCTCCGCCTTCGTGGTGTGCGGCTTCGCGCCGGTGTCGGCCTTGGCCGCATCCGAGCCTTCGCCCGCCGACCCTCCGCCGCCGCTTTGCGCGAATGCCGGCGCGGCGGCCGCCACGCTCAATACAACCGTTGCCAACAGCACAGCCAGTTTCTTTGCAGGTGAAGACGTCATTGTTTTCTCCATTCGGATTGGCGGAAAGTCGGCAGCACAACGTCCGGCACGAAGTACGAGCAGCGAAAACGGCAATCGGGCGAACGGGCGCGGCGCTGCGTGGATCGATGCTTCGTCGGTGCTTCCTGGGTATTTCTGATTCCCCGGCAAGGTCGCCGATGGGAACCACGAATATATCCGACCGAAATTCGTGCGCAAATCGCTGTCGCCCGCACGAGCGGCGCTAGGCCACCCGGCTCGCTGGCGCGGACGCGGCGTCGCCGCGCAAATAGGCGTCGACCTGCGCTTCGATCCACTGCGCGAAATGCGCCTGGCGGACGTTCAGGATTTCGCGCTGCTGCCACACCAGCCAGTACGGGTAGCGGTACGGCACGCGGATCCCGGTGATCTGCACCAACGCCCCTTGCGCCAACGCATGCGCGACCAGGCTGCGCCGTTCGAGTGCGACGCCCAAGCCCTGCAGCACCGCGCCGATCGCGATGTTCGAATCGTTGGCCGACAACACCACGGCTTCGGCGGGCGGCGGCGCCACCTGCGCCGCCTCGCACCAGTCGCTCCACGGCGCGTCTGGGCTGGAGATCAGCGGACAGGCGACCACCTCGTCGGCGGTGAGCGGAAAGCGGCCGCTCGGCGCGAGCGCGAAATGCGGTGCGGCGACCACCACCATGTCGTCGTCGAACAGTTTCTGTTGCGCGACGCCCGGCCAGTGCCCCTGTCCCATGCGGATACCGATGTCGCTCGCGCTCTGGCGAAAATCCTCGACCTGCAGAGTGGTCATGAGACGCACCCGATAGTACGGATGCGCGTCGCGAAAGCTCGCGAGGCGCGGCACGAGCCAATGCTGCGCGAACGACGGCAGCGTCGAGATCACCAGTTCGCTTTCGTGCGGACGCGCCTGCGCGCGGCGCGTCGCGTGGGTGATATCGCGCAGCGCGGCGCGGATGTCGAGCGCATACAGGCGCCCTTCGTCGGTGAGCCGCAGCCCGCGCGCCTCGCGGATGAACAGCGCGACGCCCATCGCATCTTCGAGCACCTTGATCTGCTGGCTTACCGCCGAGTGCGTGACGTGCAATTCGCGCGCGGCCTGGGTGACGCCACCCAGGCGGGCGACGGCCTCGAAACAGCGGAGCGCGGTAAAAGGCGGGATCGGCTTCATGTTAGAAATTGTGACGGGAATCGTCGTTAATTGTCGCTTTTTTTGGCGCGCGTAGATGCTTAATCTATCGGCTGGGTGCGCGACGAATTGCGCCGGGCGGGAAACGCCGCTGCGCAGCCGACTCGGGCGCGCGATGATAGAACTTCTAACGGGAATCAAATGAAACTGATCGGAATGCTCGACTCACCCTATGTGCGCCGGGTCGCCATTTGCCTCAAGCTGCTTGAGCTCGACTTCGAGCATCAATCGATCTCCGTGTTCAGCACCTACGACCAGTTCGCGAAGCTCAACCCGGTCGTGAAAGCGCCGACGCTGATCACCGACAGCGGCCGCGTCGTGATGGAGTCGTCGGTGATTCTCCAGTATCTTGCGACGCTTGCCGGGCCCGGGCACCGTCTCTTCCCCACTCGCCCGGACGACGCGTTGCGCGCCGCCCGTCTCTCGGGTCTCGCGCTCGCGGCGTGCGAAAAGAGCATCCAGATCGTCTACGAATGCAATCTGCGGCCTGAGGAGAAGCGGCACGAGCCCTGGCTCGAGCGCGTGCGCGCGCAACTGCTCGCGGCTTATGGCGAGCTCGAACGCGACGTGGCGACGGCGACGCTGCCGACCGAGCAGGAGCAGTTCGACGCGGCGGACGTTACCGTCGCGGTGAGCTGGCACTTCACGCAGATGATGCTGCCGGAGGTCGTCGATAAAGCCGCGTATCCGCACTTGCAGGCGTTTTCGGCGTTGGCGGAGAACCTGCCGGTTTTCGTGGCTACGCCAGCGGTTTGAGGATGGCGGGCGGACTGGCGGAGCGGGGGCGAGCCTGGCGGCACGCGTCGCTAAAACGCCCACGGCCGCCGGCCCAACCGAATCAAGCCGGCTCCAGCTCCCGCTCCCGGCCCACGCCCCCTTGGAGCAACTCGGAAATCGCAGCGGTCGACAACGGCTTCGCGAAGTAAAACCCCTGCATCTCGTCGCACGCGCGCTCTTTCAGGAAGTCGAGTTGCGCCGACGTCTCGACGCCTTCCGCGATCACATGCAGCTTCAGCGAATGCGCGAGCGCGATGATCGCCGACGTGATGGTCTCGTCGTCGCCCGACACGCCGATGTCCGACACGAACGAGCGGTCGATCTTCAGCCGGTCCACCGGAAAACGCTTCAGATAGCTGAGGCTCGAATAGCCGGTGCCGAAGTCGTCGATTGCGAGGCCGATGCCGAGCGCGCGCAGTTCGTTGAGCATCGACACCGCTTCTTCGGCGTTGCGCATGATGGTGCTCTCGGTCAGTTCCAGTTCGAGGTATTTCGGTTCGAGTCCGGTCTCGGCCAGCACCTGCATCACCAGCTTCGCGATATCGCGCTGCTGGAACACGCGCGCCGACAGATTCACCGACACCCGCGTCGGCGGCAATCCCGCATCCTGCCAGGCCTTGTTCTGGCGGCACGCTTCACGCAGCACCCATTCGGACAGCGGCCCGATCAGTCCGCTCTCCTCCGCCAGCGGAATGAACGCCGACGGCAGCACCAGCCCGTCTTCCGGATCGCTCCAGCGCACCAGCGCCTCGATGCCGACAATCTGCCCGCTGCCGATATCCACCTGCGGCTGGTAGTGCAGCAGGAATTCGTCGTCGCGCAACGCGCGGCGCAAACGCCGTTCGAGGTTCAGCCGCGCGCCCGCGCTCGCGTTCATCTCCGGCTGATAGAACTGGAACGTGTTGCGGCCCATGTCCTTCGCGCGATACATCGCGAGGTCGGCCTTTTTCATTAGCGCTTCGGCGTCGTCGCCGTCTTGCGGGAACAGGCTCGCGCCCATGCTGCAACCCACGTACAACTCGGTGCCGTCGAGCCACACCGGCTCGGCGATCGACGCGCGCACGCGCTCCATCCACGCGATCAACGACTGTTCGTCGACGGTGTCGGTCATCACGATCACGAACTCGTCGCCGCCGTGCCGCGCGACGGTATCGCTGGTGCGCGAGCAGCGCGCGAGGCGCTCGGCGACCACGCGCAGCAGCCGGTCGCCGACGCTATGGCCGAGCGTGTCGTTGACGTTCTTGAAGCCGTCGAGATCGAGGAACACGACCGCGACGCCGTTGTGATGCCGCTGTGCGACGATCAGCGCATGCTCCAGACGGTCGCGCAGCAGATTGCGGTTCGGCAGGCGCGTGAGGCTGTCGTAGTTGGCCTGATATTCGAGCTGTTCCTGATAGCGGATCAGATCGGTCACGTCGTTGATCACGCCGATGTGATGCGTGATCGCGCCTTCCGCGTTCGGCACCGGCGCGATGAACAGCTGATTCCAGAACAGCGCGCCGTCCTTGCGATAGTTGCGCACCACCGCGCTGACCTCGCGGTTCGCGGCGAGCGCCTGGCGGATCAGCGCGACGCCTTCCTGGTCGCGGTCGTCGCGTTGCAGCACGCGGCAGTCGTGACCGATCACCTCGGCGGGATCGTAGCCGGTGATACGCATGAACGCCGGGTTCACGTATTCGATCAGATTGCCGGTCGGCGACGGCGCGGTGATCAGAATCGCGTTGACGCTCGCGTCGAGCGCGCGGCTTTGCAGACGCAGTGCGAGATCCGCGCGCTTGCGCTCGGTGATGTCCGTGTACGAACCGAGCACGCCGATCACCTGCCCCTCGCCATCGGTGAACGGCAGTTTGCTCGTGACCGTGGTGCGATGCACGCCGTCGATCACCACGTCGACTTCGAAGTTCATCTTCGGCACGCCGGTGCTCGCCACTTCCCTGTCGTGCTCGTTCAACAGTTCGGCGAACGCGCGCCACGGCATGTCGGCGTCGCTCTTGCCCACCACCTGCTCGGGATACGCGAGCCCCGCATCGCGCGCGAACGCCATATTGCAGCCGAGGTAGCGCGAGCTCAGGTCCTTCCAGAAGATGCGCTGCGGGATGTTGTCGATCACCGCTTCGAGCATCTGGTTCGAACGCTGCGCTTCGGCTTCGGCGTTGATCTGATCGGTGACGTCGTCGGCGAGCACGAAGAGCGCCGCGCGGCCCATGAAGTTCAGCGCGTGATACGAAATGTCGGCGCTGATGATCGAGCCGTCCTTGCGCCGGTGATGCCAGACGCCCGCCATCGTGCGGCCGTGCGGGACCGCGTCGCTGCGTTGCAGATGCGATTCGAGCCGCGCGATCTCGGTGTGCGTACGGATCGCGCGAATCGTCATGCCGAGAAACTCGTTTTCCGAGTAGCCGTATTGCTGGATCGCGGCCGCGTTGACGGCGAGAAAGCGCAGCGTCTCGCGATCGAAGATATACATCGGCACCGGATGATCGTCGAACAGCCCGCGAAAACGTTCGTCGTTGCGGCCAAGCGCGCGAGCGCTGCGCAGTTTTTCGCGCGCGCTGCTCTCGCGGGCGCCGAACGTGAAGATCAGGACCGTGCTGCCGGTGAGCATCGTCAGAATCAGCAGAAACATCGCGCGCTGGGTCTCGCCCGCCGAGACCGCGAGCGCCTTCTGCAACGCGCGGTTCTCCTCGCTGCGCAGCTTGGCCAGCGCGGCTTCCACGCGATCGAGCCCGAGCCCGAGATGCGTATACGTCGACGCCGCCCACGCGCGCGACGCATCCGGCTCCGCGCTGGCGCTCTTGAGCAGCGCGTCGTCGATATCGTGCTGCAACGCGTGGCTCTCCGCGCTCAGTTTGGCGAGCGCGTCGAGCATCGGCGGCTCGCCGGCCAGTTCCTCACGCAACTCGCGCTCCAGGCTGGCGAGCGTCGTGCCTGTCGTGGCGGCCGCGCCCACCGGCGCCGGTGCGCCCGAGGCCTCGAAACGGCCTAGCGCGGCCAGCGCGCTGTCGAGCGCCGTGTGATACGCGTCGAGGTTCTCACGCACGCTCGTCGAACGCAGCATGAGCGCGTCGGCGTCGCGTTGACTGCCAATCTGCGTGTAGGCGACGAACGCGTTCGCACCGACCGCGGCAACGACCACCGCTATGTTGATCAGCAGCCGCTTCGATAAAAAAGGAGTCATGGATTCCGAACGTCAATCGTTCCGAGGGCGGGAGCGCGCGGTCGTTCTCGGTGCGTCGGGCCGCATCGATGCGAGTCTTTTTACGCGCCAACCCATGGATAACGGCAGCGTTCAGCAGAGGGTTGAGGGTGGGGGTGAAAAATATTGAGGGGTGTGTGGGTGGGATTGGATTGGGCGCGGCAGCTTGCAGGCCGCGCCTAGCCGGCCGCGCCAAACTCCTTCATCGCCGGGACGAAGTCGTGGTTGGCCTCCGGCTTGCGCGACAGCTTCGCGAGCACGTAGCGCTTGAAGGGATCGAGTTCGGCCCAGCGGGTGACGCTCGGCGTGACGAGGCCCGCCCGTCCCGCCTGCAACGCGACGCCCTCCGGCACGCTATCGGTACGGCGCCACGCGGGCGACTCTTCCGGCGTGAACCACTCCGGCTCGACGTTCGCGTGCGTGCGCAGCATCTCGAACAGCGCGTGATCGAAATTCGGCTCGATTTCCGCGTCGTCCTCGACCGGGAAACGCGCCAGCAGCTTGCGGTCTTCGAGCGGCAGCAACTGCCACTGCGCCAGCGTGATGCGCAGCCCGAAACGGTCGAGATTGAAGCGCACCGACATCGGGATGTAGGTGAAATTCTCCGAAGACGCGACTTCGAAGTCGAACAGAAGCGGTGCTTCGTTGAGTCCCATGACAAGGCTCCTCGTGAATGGCGCACAACGTGCGAGCGCGGCTTGAGGTATTTTAGAACCTTATTCGCGCGATGGCGGCATGGACGGCCGCCGCCCGGCGGCGCAGCAAGAACGCTGAGAGCCGTGCCCGCGCGCGCAGCATCGCACAGGAGTGAAGCATTGAACGAACAGGAAACAGCCGGACAGCCAGGCGCGGTGGAGCGCCAGGTGCATCGGCATCGCGGCTCGGCGGTCGAAACCGTCACCGATCACGTCGGTCAGGAATGGCCGGTCGCGCTCGTCTTCAACGGCATTTCGCATGCGGTGATGATGTGCACGCCGCGCGATCTCGAAGCCTTCGCGGTGGGCTTTGCGATTTCGGAAGGCATCGTCGAGCGCGGCAGCGATATCCAGGACATCGAGGTCGAACTGCACGACGACGATGAACTGCCGCACGCCGAAGTGCAATTGCAGGTCGTGCAACAGGCGTTCGTTGCGCTGAAGGAGAAGCGCCGCGCGCTCGCCGGGCGCACCGGTTGCGGCGTCTGCGGAATCGAAAGCATCGATCTGCTCGATCTGAAGCCGGAGCGCGTGCCCGACACCGGCTTTCTGCAACGGCTCGCGCCCGATGCCATCGCCCGCGCCGCCCGCGAGCTGCCGGAGCACCAGGCGCTCACGCGCTTGACCGGCGGCCTGCACGCGGCCGCATGGTGCGACGCTGCGGGCGCGATCCGCTATGCGTTCGAGGACGTCGGCCGTCACAACGCGCTCGACAAACTGATCGGCCAGCTGGTGCTCGATCGCGCGGATACCCGCGACGGCTTCGTGTTTCTGTCGAGCCGCGCGAGCTACGAACTGGTGCGCAAGGCCGCGCGCGTCGACGTGCCGATGGTCGCGACGATCTCGGCGCCGTCGTCGCTGGCGATTGCGATTGCCCGCAAGGCGGGCGTGCGGCTGGTGAGCTTCTGCCGCGAAGGCAGCTACGTCGATTACGACACCTGGCAAGCGACGCAGCCTTGAGGACTGAAGCGCGTGGGTAGTGGGAAATCCGAGGGCTTGAGCGTCTGAGCCCCCAACACCCGAGCGCCAAAACCTCCGGCGCTCAGGCACCCCACGTCAATCGAACTGCCGAAAATCCGGCTTGCGCTTCTCGAAGAACGCCTTGAACGCCTCGCGCGCTTCGGGCGCGAGCAGCATCTTGCCGAAGTGCACCGCCTCTTCCGCCATCTGCGTTTGCAATTCCTGATGGCTCGCGCGCTTCATCAAGCTCTTCGTCACGCGCAGCGACGACGCCGGCAATGCGGCCAGCTTCGCAGCCTGCGCGGCCGCGAACGCATCGACCTCGGCGGCCGGCAGCACGCGATTTACGAAGCCCATGCGCTGGGCTTCGGCGACGTCGAACGCTTCGCCGAGCAGCAGCTTTTCCGCCGCCGCCTGATAGCCGCCGACCCGCTGCAACAGCAAACTCGACGCCGCCTCCGGACACAGGCCGAGTTGCGCGAACGGCAACGAAAAGCTCGCCGTGTCGGCCGCATAGACCAGATCGCAATGCAGCAGCAAGGTCGTGCCGATTCCCACCGCCGGCCCCGCCACCGACGCCACCACCGGCTTCTCCGCCGAGCTGATCGCGCGCAGGAACTGGAACACCGGCGCGCTTTCGCCCATCGGCGGCGTCTTCATGAAATCGTCGAGATCGTTGCCGGCGCTGAAAATACCTGCGCTGCCGCGGATCAGGATTGCGCGCACCGACGCGTCGCCGTGTGCTTCGACGAGCGCGTCGGCCATCGTCTGGTACATCGCGGCGGTAATCGCGTTCTTCTTGCCGGGCCGGTTGAAGGCAATCGTCAGCACGCCGTCGGCGCGCTCGACCAGGATATCCATCGTCATCTCCTTCATCTCCTCGTATTCCTGCTGAGAATGTAAAAACGGTTCGCAAGCCACGCGGCCTGCGAACCGTTCTGCGGTCCTTAGGTGTTCCTCGCAAGGACCGGGGCGGTCACGCTTACAGACGCTCGATGATGCCCGCCGCGCCCATGCCGGTGCCGACGCACATCGTCACCATGCCGTACTTGTAGTTGCGGCGGCGCAGGCCGTGCACCACCGTCGACGCACGAATCGCGCCCGTCGCGCCGAGCGGGTGGCCGAGTGCGATCGCGCCGCCGAGCGGGTTGATCTTCGACGGATCCAGACCGAGGTCCTGGATCACCGCCAGCGATTGCGCGGCGAACGCTTCGTTCAGTTCGATCCAGTCGAGGTCGTCCTGCTTCAGACCTGCTGCCTTCAGCGCGGCCGGAATCGCTTCCTTCGGACCGATGCCCATGATTTCCGGCGGCACGCCGCGCACCGCGAAGCTGACGAAGCGCGCGAGCGGCGTCAGGTTGAACTGCTTGAGTATCTTCTCCGACACGACGATCAACGCGCCCGCGCCGTCCGACGTCTGCGAGCTGTTGCCCGCCGTCACCGAACCTTTGTTCGCAAACACCGCGCGCAGTTTCGCGAGACCTTCGAGCGACGTTTCCGCGCGCGGGCCTTCGTCGAGCGACACTTCACGCGTCTGCACGCGTACTTCGCCGGTCGCGAGATCGGGGAAGCGCTCGGTGATCGTGTACGCGGCGATTTCGTCGTTGAACTCGCCGGCCTGTTGCGCGGCGATCGCGCGGCGGTGCGATTCGACCGAGAACGCGTCCTGCGCTTCGCGGCTGATCTTCCAGCGCTCGGCGACTTTCTCCGCAGTCAGGCCCATCCCGTACGCGATGCCGATGTCTTCGTTGCGATCGAAGATATGCGGCGACAGCGACGGCTTGTTGCCCATCATCGGCACCATGCTCATCGATTCGCAGCCGCCCGCGATCATCGCGTCCGATTCGCCGACGCGGATGCGGTCAGCGGCCATCGCGAGCGCGGTCAGGCCCGATGCGCAGAAGCGGTTCACCGTGACGCCGCCGACCGTATTCGGCAGGCCGGCCAGCAGCGCGCCGATCCGCGCTACGTTGAGCCCCTGTTCCGCTTCCGGAATCGCGCAGCCGACGATCGCGTCTTCGATCACCTTGGTGTCGAGGCCGGGCACTTGCGCCACGGCCGATTTGATCGCGTGCACCAGCAACTCGTCCGGGCGCGTGTTCTTGAACATCCCGCGCGGCGCCTTGCCGATCGGCGTACGGCTCGCGGCGACGATGTATGCGTCTTGCAATTGCTTTGCCATTTGAAGCTCCTGTGTCGGCGGGAGTTGGCGCTTTAGCGCCTACTCCCGCCCCATGCAGTTTTATCGCGGTCGGCGGGAGTTGGCGCTTTAGTGCCTACTCCCGCCCCATGCAGTTTTATCGCGGTCGGTGGGAGTTGGCGCTTTAGTGCCTACTCCCGCCCCATGCAGTTTTATCGCGGTCGGTGGGAGTTGGCGCTTTAGCGCCTACTCCCACCCCATGCAGTTTTATCGCGGTCGGTGGGAGTTGGCGCTTTAGCGCCTACTCCCACCCCATGCATAAGTTTGCGGTCGTCGCTTAATTGCGCACCGGCTTACCGGTCTGCAGCATGCCCATGATCCGTTCCTGCGTCTTCTGCGTGCCGAGCAGGTCAACGAACGCACGACGCTCGAGTTGCAGCAGCCATTCTTCGTCGACCAGACTGCCCGCTTCCACGTCGCCGCCGCACACCGCTTCCGCGATGCGGCTCGCGATCAGGAAGTCATGCTCGCTGATGAAGCGCCCGTCGCGCATATTGACGAGCGACGCCTTGATCGTCGAAATAGCCGAGCGCCCGGCGACTGGCACCTGCGTCACCCGCAGCGGCGGACGGTAACCCGCCGCCGTCAACGCGCGCGCTTCCTTCTTCGCGACGTCGAGCAGTTCGAACACGTTGAAGACGATCGTGTCGGACGGCTTCAGATAACCCATCGCGCGGGCGTCGAGCGCGGACGCCGAGACCTTCGCCATCGCCGCATTCTCGAACGACTTCTGCACGAACTTCAGCAGGTCGCTGGTCGCGCCGACCTGCGTCGCGGCTTCCGCCGCGCGCAATGCCGCTTCCTTCAGGCCGCCGCCCGCCGGCACGAGACCTACGCCCACTTCCACGAGGCCCATGTAGCTCTCGATGTGCGCGACCCGCTTCGCGCTATGCAGCGCCAGTTCGCAGCCGCCGCCGAGCGCGATGCCCGACACCGCCGAGATCACCGGCACGCTCGCGTACTTCACACGCAGCATCCCTTGCTGGAACTTCTTCACGAACGGCTCGATGCCTTTCGCGCCGCCCATCATGAACGCGGGCATCGCTTCTTCGAGATTCGCGCCCGCGGAGAACGGGCCGCCAGGCGTGCCGAGTTTCAGTGACGTCGGCTGCCACACGACGAGGCCCTTGTAGTCCTTCTCGGCCAGTTCGATCGCCTGCGTCAGGCCGTCGATCACCGACGGTCCGATCGTGTTCATCTTGCTCTTGAACGACACGATCAGCACATCGTTCTCGCCCGCGCGATCATCGACCCAGGCGCGTACGGCGTCGGTCTCGAACAACGTCTTGCCGTAGGTCTTCGGATCGGCCGACGTTTCGCCGACCAGCGGTGCGCGGAATACCTGCTTGTCGTAGACGGACAGCGACGAGCGCGGCACGAACGTCTTCGAAGCCGGTGACCACGAACCTTCGTTCGTATGCACGCCGCCCTTCTCCGCGACCACGCCTTCCAGCACCCACGACGGCAACGGCGCGTTCGACAGCGCCTTGCCCGCCGCGATATCTTCCTGCACCCACTCGGCGACCTGCTTCCAGCCGGCCGTCTGCCAGCCTTCGAACGGGCCTTCGTTCCAGCCGAAGCCCCAGCGGATCGCGAGGTCGACGTCGCGCGCGTTGTCGGCAATCGACTCCAGATGCACGCCGATGTACTGGTACACGTCGCGGAAAATCGCCCACAGGAACTGCGCCTGAGGATGCTCCGATTCGCGCAGCAGCTTCAGACGCTCAGCCGCCGGACGCTTCAGAATACGGCCGACCAGCTCGTCCGCCTTCGCACCGCCGTCGACGTACTCGCCCGTCTTCGGGTCGAGCACCTTGATCGCCTTGCCTTCCTTCTTGTAGAAACCGCCGCCGGTCTTCTGACCCAGCGCGCCCTTCTTCACCAGTTCGGCCAGCACGGCCGGCGTTTCGTAGACCGGGAAGAACGGGTCGTCCTTCAGCGTGTCCTGCATCGTCTTGATGACGTGCGCCATCGTGTCGAGACCGACGACGTCGGCGGTGCGGAACGTGGCCGACTTCGCGCGGCCCAGACGCGAGCCGGTCAGATCGTCCACTTCGTCGAAACGCAGACCGAACTTCGCGGCTTCCGTGATGACCGCAAGGATGGAGAAGATGCCGACGCGGTTGGCGATGAAGTTCGGCGTATCTTTCGCGCGCACGACGCCCTTGCCGACCACGCTCGTCAGGAACGTTTCGAGTTGATCGAGAATCTCGGGACGCGTCGTCGCGGTCGGGATCAGTTCGACCAGGTGCATGTAGCGCGGCGGATTGAAGAAGTGCACGCCGCAGAAGCGCTCTTTCAACTCAGCGGGAAAGCCTTCCGACAAAGCCGTGATCGACAGGCCCGACGTGTTGGTCGCGAAGATCGCGTTCGGCCCGATGTGCGGTGCGACCTTCTTGTACAGGTCGTGCTTCCAGTCCATCCGTTCGGCGATCGCTTCGATTACGACGTCGCATTCGGCGAGTTTCGCGATGTCGTCGTCGTAATTGGCGGGCTGAATGTATTGCGCGTCGTCCTTCACGCCGAACGGCGCCGGCGACAGCTTCTTCAGATTCTCGATCGCCTTCAGCGCGATCGCGTTCTTCGGGCCTTCTTTTGCGGGCAGGTCGAACAGCAGCACGGGCACCTTGGCGTTGATCAGGTGCGCGGCGATCTGTGCGCCCATCACGCCGGCGCCGAGCACGGCTACCTTGCGAATGATCAGATTGCTCACGTCGTTCCTCCGGTGGAGTTATGCGGATGTCGCGAAGCTTCAGGATGCTTCGCGATGTGTGGCTGGACAGGATGGAAGCAGGCGCCGCGCTTTCGATACGTGCGGCGCCTGCTTCGAAGTGTTTGCGTCGGACTTAGAACAGCGCTTCTTCGACGTCCATCAGCGACTTCGAACCCGCGCGCGCCTGACGGATCGTCATTGCGGTTTCCGGCAGCAGCTTCGCGAAGTAGAAGCGCGCGGTGGCGAGCTTGGCCTTGTAGAACGGATCACCCGACGACTCCTTGTCCAGCGCGATACGCGCCATGCGCGCCCAGAAGTACGAGAACACCAGATGGCCGACGGTGCGCAGATACGGCACGGCCGCGGCGCCGACTTCGTCCGGGTTCTGCATCGCCTTCATACCGATTTCCATCGTCAGCTTCTGCACCTTGTCGCCGATGTCGGCGAGCGGGTTCACGAACTCCTGCATCTCCGGCTTGATGCCTTCGGCTTCGACGAAGTCCGTCACCAGCTTGCCGAACTTCTTCATCTTCGCGCCCATGTCGCCGAGAATCTTGCGGCCGAGCAGGTCGAGCGCCTGAATCGCGTTGGTGCCTTCGTAGATCATGTTGATGCGCGCGTCGCGCACGTACTGCTCCATGCCCCACTCGGCAATGAAGCCGTGGCCGCCGTAAATCTGCATCGCGTGATTGGTGCCTTCGAACGCGTTGTCCGACAGGAACGCTTTCAGGATCGGCGTGAGCAGCGCGACGAGGTCGGCGGCTTCCTTGCGGACGGCTTCGTCGCCGTGCGACAGTTCCTTGTCGATATGCAGCGCGGACCAGTACGAGAACGCGCGCGCACCTTCCGCGTAGGCCTTTTGCGTGAGCAGCATGCGGCGCACGTCCGGATGCACGATGATCGGGTCGGCGGCTTTTTCGGGCGCCTTCGGGCCGGTCAGCGAACGCATCTGCAGACGCTCTTTCGCATACGTGAGCGAGTTCTGATACGCGACTTCGGTCAAGCCGAGGCTTTGCATGCCGACGCCGAGACGCGCGGCGTTCATCATCACGAACATCGCGTTGAGGCCCTTGTTCGGCTCGCCGACGAGCCAGCCCTTCGCGTTGTCGAGATTGATCACGCAGGTCGCGTTGCCGTGAATGCCCATCTTGTGTTCGATCGAGCCGCACTTCACGCCGTTGCGCTCGCCGGGCTCGCCCGCTTCGTTCGGCACGAACTTCGGCACGATGAACAGCGAAATGCCCTTGGTGCCCTTCGGCGCATCCGGCAGACGCGCGAGCACCAGGTGAACGATGTTCTCCGCGAGATCGTGTTCGCCGCTGGAGATGAAGATCTTCGTGCCGCTGATCGCATACGAGCCGTCGCTGTTCGGTTCGGCTTTGGTGCGGAGGATGCCGAGATCGGTGCCGCAATGCGGCTCGGTCAGGCACATCGTGCCGGTCCACACGCCCGCGACGAGCTTCGGCAGATAAGCCTTCTGAAGTTCGGGTGTGCCGTGCGCGTGCAGACATTCGTACGCGCCGTGCGAGAGGCCCGGATACATCGTCCACGCCTGATTGGCCGAGTTCAGCATTTCATACAGCGCGTTGTTGACGAACGCGGGCAGCCCCTGGCCGCCGTATTCCGGATCGCAGCCGAGCGCGGGCCAGCCGGCTTCGACATACTGTTGATACGCTTCCTTGAAACCCTTCGGCGTGGTCACGACGCCGTCGCCGACGTACGTGCAGCCTTCCTGATCGCCGCTGTGGTTGAGCGGGAACAACACTTCGGAGCAGAACTTGCCGGCTTCTTCGAGCACGGCGTTGATCGTGTCGGCGTCGAGATCCGCGTGCTTCGGCATCTGCTTGATCTCGGCTTCCACGTTGAGCAGTTCGTGCAACACGAATTGCATGTCGCGCAGCGGCGCGGCGTACTGTCCCATGACTCTCTCCAAAGTTTGACAAGAAGCCAGGCTGTTAGCCGAGTCCGTTGATCGGAACTTTCTGCGCCGCTGAATCCGGTTGGTTTCGACGACGCTGCTAACGGCTTTCGCTCTGATACGAAATAATCAATTTTTCCAGCGCAGCCCACGTGAGACGCACGGCATCCGGGAGGTGCAGGAAGCGCGCATCGTGATGCAGGCCGAGCGTGAAGCTGTAAAGTTCGAAGAGCATCAGCTGCGGGTCGGTGTCGGCGCGCAAATGCCCTTCTTCCATCGCCTGCGAAATCGCGCGCGTGAGCGCCGCACGCCAGATCGTCACGCTCGACACCAGTTGCTCGCGCACCGGGTTGTCGGCGCGGTCGTCGTATTCGACGGCGCCGCTGATGTAGATGCACCCGGTGGTGACTTCCTGAATGCGCTTCTCGATCCAACGGGAGATCATCGCGCGCAAGCGCGGCAAGCCACGCGGCTCGCGCAAGCTCGGGAAAAACACCTCGTCTTCAAAACGACGGTGATATTCGCGCACGACTTCGACCTGCAAATCCTCGCGCGACCCGAAATGCGCGAACACACCGCTTTTGCTCATCTGCATGCGTTCGGCCAGCAGGCCGATGGTCAGACCTTCCAGTCCGTCGCGGCTTGCCAGATCGAGTGCTGCGTCGAGAATCGCGACCCGCGTTTGTTCGCCTTTTCGCATAGCTGTTTTTTACCGTTCTAATGTGACCGAAAGAAAATCGAACGGCCGTACTATTATTGAGTCCCGCCGTCCGCGAAACAAGGACTTTATTAGAAACCGGTTTCTAACCGAGTTTCAATTCTGCGACATTCGTCAATCAGAGGAATGAGATTTTTTAGAGGCGTTTGCCTTGAGACAGCCATTGCCATTCAGCGTGCGTGCTTCTCTGACTTGTTTCAACCGGCCGACATGATGCAGCAAGCCGGGGGGAATCAAGAAGGGTTTGATGAGATGCGCGGATGGGCAGCCGGTTTATTGCGGGGATTGTGATGGTCTGCGATGGGCTTGCGGGCCGTGGGACGCGATCGTTGCAACGCCTTCGCGTGCGTGAGCAGAACCACGGCGACGGCCGAGGAGCGGCGCTAGCGCGAGCCCGCATGCTCGCGCGCTTGCGCGGAACGGAGTCATTCGCCCGGTGGAAATTCCTGCTTCAACGCGACGCCGACCCGCGCCAGCACGTCGTCCCAATCGCCTCGCTGTGTCTGCGTGAAAAGACGCAGGCCGGGATACCAGGGACTGTCGTCGCGGCCGCGCAGCCAGCGCCAGCAGCCCGCGAAACGGTTCAGCAACCAGACTGGTTTGCCCAGCGCGGCAGCAAGATGCGCCACTGAGGTATCGACGGAAATCACCAGATCGAGGTTGTCGATCAACGCGGCGGTATCTGCGAAATCCGAGAGTTCATCAGTCCAGTCGGTTAAACGCGCCTGGCTGACGGCGTCGGCGAGTTTCGTGGGATCGTCGGTCTTTTGCAGACTGATCCAGCGCACGTGGCGCAGCGCGAGCAGCGGCGCGATCTGCGTGGCCACGAGGCTGCGGCGGCGGTCCACCGCAATGCCTGAATGGCCGCCCGCCCACACGATGCCGACGCGCGGCAAATGCGCGGCAGGCAGCGCTTCGAGCCGCGCACGCCAGTCGCCGGCGCGCGCGGCGTCGGCATGCAGATAGGGACGCGCGGCCGGGATCGTGGCGACGCGGGTGCCGAAAGCCATCGGCAGGGACATCAGCGGGCAGTAACGATCCCAGTGGCTCAGATCGGCCGGCACCGCGTCGAGCAGCACGAGGCCCGGCCAGCGCGCGCACAACGACTGCTCGTACAGGCGACGCAACGGCGGCGGGCACACGTACCCCACTCGGGAAAAATCCCCGAGCGCTAACGGCAAGTAGCGTACGAACTGCAGACTGTCGCCATAGCCTTGCTCGTCGAGGACGAGCAGACGTTCATCGGATGCGCGCTCGGGGCGCACGCCTTCGGCAATGAACGCTCCGTCGCCCAACCATCGCGGCAGCGCGACTTGCACGGGCTGCGGTGCGGGCCGGCCATCAGCTTGTTTGAAGCTGACCCAGCGGTCTTCGAAATACGGCCATCCCTCTTCGTAGCGGCCGGTGGCGAGCAAAACCATTGCGAGGTTGTTGCGGGCGACGAGGTTCGTCGGCGCCAGTTCGAGCGCGCGCCGATAGTACCGCTCGGCGTCTTCCGTCGCACCGAGATCCGCGTGGATGCGCCCCAGATTGTTGTGCGCCGCCGAGTGTTGCGGGTCGATTTCGAGCGTTCGACGGTAGCTGATTTCGGCGTCTTCGAGACGCTCGAGGTGTTGCAGCGTTAGCCCGAGGTTGTAGTGCAGCGCGACGAAATCCGGTTGTAGCGCGAGGCCTTGCCGCAGGCTGCCGACCGCTCGCGGATAGTCGCCGAGTTTGAGTTGAATCGCGTAAAGCGTGTTGTACAGAATCGGTTCGGGGCGAATGCGGATCGCACGTTCGAGCCAGTCCCGCGCGCTTTGTGTGTGACCACCCACCAGGGCGAGCAAACCTTGCAGATGGATCGCGCCGACATGCTCGCTGTCATGCGCGAGGATTCGATCGGCGAGCGCTTGCACCGCGTCAAAGCGGCCGGCTTGATAGGCCGCTATGGCTTCGTCGTGGAGGCTCGATGTGTCGATGGAATCTGCTGGCTGAGAAACGGGCATGGTTGGCGACCGAGCGTCCATGACGCACCGGTCGCTCGATTTCTATTGAACGGAAATTATGTGTGAGGTGCGGGGGGGCGTCTTTAGGAGCGTTCTGAAACGCGTGGGTGTCGGGCGCTACGCTTCGCGTCAGTGCGGCACACCGTATGACTGGCTCGCGAGTGAACGGAGCGGAGGTTGTCGTTGCGGATTGCGCGCGCCTGCCGCGCATCCGGCCACCATCGTCACAAGCACACGACGACCGCCTAGTCGTACCCACCCACCGTCAACAGCTTCATCGCCACGCGATAGCTCGTATAAGCCAGCCAGTTCAGCGCACGCTCGCCGGCCGGACGCGACTCGTAGTGCGCTTCGTCGATACGGCGTGAATCCTTGAACGCATCGAGTATCGCCTCGCGCAATGCGTCGATCGACGGGTCGTTCACCAGCACGACGTTCGCTTCGTTGTTGAGCATCAAACTCAGCGCATCGAGGTTCGACGAACCCACGGTCCCCCAGGACGAATCCACCACGGCGACCTTGCCGTGCAGCAGCGTCTTCTCATACTCGGCGATCTGCACGCCGGCCTTGAGCAGCGCATGGTAAAGAAACGGCACCGCGTAATCAAGCGCCTTGAACTCCTTGCGCCCGATGATCAGCTTCACCACCACACCGCGTCGTGCCGCGAACACCAGCGCGCGCCGCAGCTTGCGCCCCGGCATGAAGTACGGATTGGCCAGCAGTATTTCGTGACGCGCCTGGCCGATCGCGGCCAGATACGCCTTTTCGATCGCGCGGCGATTGATCAGGTTATCGCGCGCGACGAACGCCACGCATGGCTGCCCGCCGGCCCACAGCTCCTCGTTGCGGCGGCGCCGACGCCGCCGCAAGCTGCCGAGCGACGCGGGGGTATGCGTTCCCAGATCCGGTTCCATCGCCTCGATCGGCCGATGCCCGAGTTGAATCCGCCGCCACTGCACCTCGAACGCCTGACGGACGTCGGCGACCACTGGCCCGTGCAACTCGACCGCGAAATCCCAGCGCCGGTAGGGCAATGTCTCGCCGTTGTTCTCATAGTCGTCGACGATGTTGATCCCACCGCAATACGCAAACTGATCGTCGATCACGGCGAGCTTGCGGTGCGTGCGCGAAAAGCCGAAGCGCCCGAACAGATGCGGGTTGTAGATGCGATGATCGACGCCGGCAAGCGGCCACTCGTTGAACATCGGCAGACGCGCGGTGCCGATGCCGTCGGTGATCACGCGCACCTTCACGCCGCGCGACGCCGCGCGCAGCAATGCCGCGCTGACTTCCTTCCCGGCGGCGTCGCCGCAGAAGATATAGGTTTCCAGAACGACGTCGTGCTGCGCGGCATCGATCCGTTCGATCAGCGCGTCGAAAAAAGCGTCACCCGAGCGCAGCAACCTGACTTCGTTGCCGCTGGTGAAGCGATAACGCTGCCAATAACGGCGGCCAAGCAGCGCGTGACGCAGCCGGGAGAAACGACCACCCGCGCTCACCGGCTGCGCCCCGCGACATGGGCGTTCGCCGAACGCGCGGCGAGCCGCCTCGGCAATTGCAAGATCGCATCCGCATTCGACGACGAGAAGCAGCGCGACGCCGCTTCCTCGTACGGCAACCACAGAAACGCGGTGTGCTCGCGCGGCGCGAGCGTCACTTCGAGTTGCTCGGGCACCTGCACGCTGAACCAGTGTTCGGTGTTGTGGATCACGCCTTCGGCGTAGCGATGGCGGAACTCCGGATAGATCTCGTATTCGATCGAGTATTGCCAGTCGAACAACGCGCTCTGCGGCACCCGTGTTCCGCCGATCACGATGCCAGTCTCCTCGGCGACTTCGCGCGTGGCCGTCTCGACGAGCGGTTCATCGAGCCGGTCTTTGGAACCGGTCACCGATTGCCAGAAACCCGCATGGTCGGCGCGCTCGATCAGCAGCACGTCGAGCGCGGGCGTATGGATGATGACGAGGACAGATTGCGGAATCTTCGGCGGTTTCGGCATGGCGTAAAAACTGGGCGCAACGCGTGCGCGATACATGTCGGCGAGTGGTCGAATGAGCGGTCGAGAGCGTGAGCGGTCGAAAGCGGTTGCTTCGACTGTAACGCAAAAAAAGAAAAAGGCGCCTGGAGTTTCCTCCTGCGCCTTTTCGTTTGCTCGTGCTGTCGTTTTCAGACAGCAATCACTTGCACTTGACTCAAGCCTTCGGTTCCGGCGTACGCAGACGGATGTGCAGTTCGCGCAACTGGCGCTCGTCCACTTCGCTCGGTGCCTGCGTGAGCAAACACTGTGCGCGTTGCGTCTTCGGGAACGCGATCACGTCGCGGATCGAATCGGCGCCGGCCATCATCGTGACGATGCGGTCCAGACCGAATGCGATACCGCCGTGCGGCGGCGCGCCGTATTGCAGCGCGTCGAGCAGGAAACCGAACTTGGCTTGCGCTTCTTCCGCGTTGATCTTCAGCGCGCGGAACACCTTGCTCTGCACTTCTTCACGATGGATACGCACCGAACCGCCGCCGATTTCCCAGCCGTTCAGCACCATGTCGTAGGCCTTCGCGAGGCAGCGCGCCGGGTCCGTTTCGAGGTACTCGAGGTGCTCGTCCTTCGGGCTCGTGAACGGGTGATGCGCGGCCACGTAGCGGTTGTCTTCCTCGTCGTATTCGAACATCGGGAAGTCGACCACCCACAGCGGCTTCCAGCCGGATTCGACGAGGCCGTTGGCCTTGCCGAATTCCGAGTGACCGATCTTCAGACGCAGCGCGCCGAGGCTGTCGTTCACCACCTTCGCGCGATCCGCCGCGAAGAAAATGATGTCGCCGTCTTGCGCGCCAGTGCGCTCGATGATCGCCTTGACCGCTTCGTCGTGCAGGTTCTTGACGATCGGGCTTTGCAGACCGTCACGGCCCTTCGCGACTTCGTTGACCTTGATCCACGCGAGACCCTTCGCGCCGTAGATGCGCACGAATTCCGTGTAGCTGTCGATGTCGCCGCGCGAAAGTTCGCCGCCCTTCGGTACGCGGATCGCCGCGACGCGGCCGTCCTTCGTGTTGGCCGGCGTGCTGAACACCTTGAAGTCGACGTCCTTGACCGCATCCGTCAGGTCCGTGAATTCGAGCTTCACGCGCAGGTCCGGCTTGTCCGAACCGAAGCGGCGCATCGCTTCCGAATACAGCATGACCGGGAATTTTTCGTCCAGCGAAACGCCGATCGTTTCCTTGAACACGTGACGGATCATGTCTTCGAACAGATCGCGGATTTCCTGTTCCGACAGGAACGAGGTTTCGCAGTCGATCTGCGTGAA
Source organism: Paraburkholderia ginsengisoli NBRC 100965 (assembly GCF_000739735.1). Lineage (GTDB taxonomy): Bacteria > Pseudomonadota > Gammaproteobacteria > Burkholderiales > Burkholderiaceae > Paraburkholderia > Paraburkholderia ginsengisoli. The sequence continues at coordinate 145,514 of NZ_BBJF01000018.1, forward strand.
TTCCGGTTGACGGTCGGCGCGCAGGTCTTCGTCGCGGAAGCACTTGACGATCTGGTAGTAGCGATCGAAGTTCGCCACCATCAGCAGTTGCTTGAACAGCTGCGGCGACTGCGGCAGCGCGAAGAACTGACCCGGGTTCGTACGCGACGGCACGAGGTAGTCGCGCGCGCCTTCCGGCGTGCTCTTCGTGAGCATCGGCGTTTCGATGTCGATGAAGCCCAGCGAGTCGAGATACTTGCGCGCTTCGATCGCGACGCGGTAACGCAGACGCAGGTTGTGCTGCATCTGCGGACGGCGCAGGTCGAGCACACGGTGCGTGAGGCGCGTGGTTTCCGACAGGTTGTCGTCGTCGAGCTGAAACGGCGGCGTGATCGACGCGTTCAGCACGATCAGCTCGTGGCACAGCACTTCGATCTTGCCGCTCTTCAGCGCGGCGTTGGTCGTGCCTTCCGGACGGCTGCGCACGACACCCTTGATCTGCAGGCAGAACTCGTTGCGCACGCCTTCGGCGGCCTTGAACATCTCCGCGCGATCCGGGTCGCAGACGACCTGGACGAGCCCTTCGCGATCGCGCAGGTCGATGAAGATGACGCCGCCATGGTCGCGGCGGCGGCTCACCCAGCCGCACAGCGAGACAGTTTGGCCCAGCCGTTCTTCGGTCACTAGACCGCAGTATTCAGTTCTCATCGACATGATGTTTGTCTTTCGTTTTGCATTGATTGATCGGCGCGCCGCAGTTGAACACTGCGTGAAACTTTGCGCACCGGCATTACAGCGGAGGCTCGACTGTCGTGCGGCGCACCGGCGCCGGAGGCGCGGACGGCGCCACGACGCCCATCGAGACGATGTACTTGAGCGCAGCGTCGACGGTCATGTCGAGTTCGATCACTTCGCTCCTGGGCACCATCAGGAAGAAGCCGGACGTGGGGTTCGGCGTAGTCGGCACATAGACGCTGACGTAATCTTCTTTCAGGTGGTTGACCACGTCGCCGCCCGGAATGCCGGTCAGAAACGCGATCGTATAGGAGCCACGGCGCGGGTATTCGATCAGCAGCGCCTTGCGGAACGCATTGCCGCTGCTCGACAGCAACGTGTCGGACACCTGCTTGACGCTGGTGTAGAGCGGGCCGACCACCGGAATGTGGGCGACCAGCAGTTCCCACCACTTCACGAGCTTCTGCCCAATGAAGTTCTGCGTCAACAGCCCGACGACAAAGATGAACGCGAGCGTCAGCACCGCGCCGAGGCCGGGCAGCCGATAGCCGATGGCGCGCTCAGGCTGCCAGGAAGTCGGCAGCAGCAACAGCGTCTGGTCCATCGTGCCGATGATCAGACCGAGCACCCACAGTGTGATAGCCAAAGGCACCAGCACCAGCAGGCCGGTCAGGAACACCGATTTGAGCGTCGTTTTTTTCGTCGTCATGTGTACCGCCAGAAAGCCGCGCGAGCCGAGGCTCAACGCGCGGCGTGTGCGCCGCCCGTGAGGGCGGCAGTCCACTAGGCGCTGCCGGGACCGCTCGAGTTAGCCGAGGCGGCCGGTGCGGCAGCAGGCGCGGCCGGCGTAGCGGCTGCGCTCGATGAACCGGCTGCGGCCGTACCGCTGGCCGAACCCGCATCGGAATTGGCGGCGCCGTTACCGGCGGCCGCGGCGTTCTCGCTCGCGCCATTCGACGCGCCGTTCGCGTCGGGCTTGGCCGGCGCACTGGTGCCGCCATTGCCGCCGCGGAAATCGGTCACGTACCAGCCGGAGCCCTTCAACTGGAAACCGGCGGCAGTGACCTGCTTGCGAAAGGTGTCTTTCCCGCATTCGGGACACTGCGTCAACTGGGGGTCGCTCATCTTCTGAAGCACGTCCTTCCCGAAGCCGCATGACTCGCAACGATAAGCGTAGATCGGCATGAACTTTTCCCTACTGAAATCTTGTAAACGCTTGCAAAGCCTTGAATTATAGCCGCAAACGATATCCGCCCCGTGGTTTTCGGGAACCGATGCTCGACGCGACCGCCGTTGCGGTAAATGGGGGCGGCACGCGGTCGAATCAAGTGTGCGGCGGCGCGCGCTGTCACATGCGGCGGCGCCAGCTGAGCCAGCGCTCGCGTCCGGCGAACACGGCGATCGAATCGTTCACGGCTTCGTCTTCGATCAGCTCGAAGTATGGCGTGAGCAGCGCGTCGAGTTCGGCTCGCTCGATACCGAACGGCGGCCCCTTGGGCGTCGCGCCGATGAAATAGAAGCCCGCGAGCAGCGCGCCGCCGGGCAGCAGTTCGGCCATCCGGCGCGCATAGTCGGTGCGACGTGCCGGCGGCAATGCGCAGAGGAACGCGCGCTCGTAAATCCATGCGGGCGTGAAAGGCGGCTCATAGGTGAAGAAATCCGCCTGCTCCACCAAGTGCGCGTGTTGCGCGCCGAGTTGCTCGTGCGCCGCCGCGACGGCGGCCGACGAGAAATCGATCGCGCGGACCGGGTTGCCCTGCCCGGCGAGCCAGACGGCCTCGTACGCGCTGCCGCACCCCGGAATCAGCACCGCTGCGCCGCGATGCCGCTCGGCGAACGCGCGGAACGCGGACGGCACGCCCGCCTGATCCCACGGCATGAAGCCGCGCTCGAAGCGCTCGTCCCAGAACGCCGGTGAGTTGGGGTCGCGTGTCGTGAAATCGGGCGTGGTGGGTTGGGTCGGGTCGCTCATCAGATGCCTCGCAGGGGTTGCGGAAGTCGCGCGGATGGTCGCAATCAACCGCCGTAGGCCAGCGCCAGAAACGCGCGCGCCAGCACCGCGCCGACCCCGATCGCGACGCCGAACAACAACAGCCCTTGCAGCAGCCGGTTGGTGCGTTTCTGCTCGAGCAGGATCTGGCGAATCATCTCGTCGTTCGCGCCGCGCGTGTTGTCATGCCGCTCGGCAAGCACGCGATGAATCAGGCGCGGCAGCTGCGGCAGCGTCTTGCTCCACTGCGGCGCCTCGATCTTCAGGCGCTCGTACCAGCCGCGCACGCCGATCTGCTCGTTCATCCAGCGTTCGAGATAAGGCTTCGCGGTCTTCCACAGGTCCAGCTCCGGATCGAGCGAGCGACCCAGCCCTTCCACGTTCAGCATGGTTTTTTGCAGCAGCACCAGTTGCGGCTGGATTTCGACATTGAAACGGCGCGAGGTCGAGAACAGGCGCATCAGCACCTGGCCGAGCGAAATGTCTTTCAGCGCGCGGTCGAAATACGGCTCGCACACTGCGCGGATCGCGCTTTCGAGTTCCTCGACGCGAGTGGTCGGCGGCACCCAGCCCGACTCCAGATGCAGCGTGGCGACGCGATGGTAATCGCGCTTGAAGAACGCGAGGAAGTTCTGCGCGAGATAGTTCTTGTCGAAGTCCGACAGCGCGCCGATGATCCCGAAGTCCAGCGCGATATAGCGGCCGAAGTGCGCTGGATCGAGGCTCACCTGAATGTTGCCCGGGTGCATGTCGGCGTGGAAGAAACCGTCGCGGAACACCTGGGTGAAGAAAATCTCGACGCCTTCGCGCGCCAGCTTCGGAATGTCGACGCCGGCCGCGCGCAGCGTTTCGACCTGGCTGATCGGCACGCCGACCATGCGCTCCATCACCAGCACCGTGGGCGTGCAGAACTCCCAGTACATCTCCGGCACCAGCAGCAGATCGAGTCCGACGAAGTTGCGCCGCAACTGGCTGCCGTTGGCCGCCTCGCGCATCAGGTCGAGTTCGTCGTGCAGGTATTTGTCGAATTCGGCGACCACTTCGCGCGGCTTCAGGCGCTTGCCGTCGGCCCACAGGCGCTCGGCCCACACGGCGATGTCGCGCAGTAGCGCGAGGTCGGAGTCGATCACCGGCAGCATGTTCGGGCGTAGCACCTTCACCGCGACTGCCTTGCCCGCGTGCTGGCCGGCCTTCACCTTCGCGAAGTGCACCTGCGCGATCGACGCGCTCGCCACCGGCACCCGTTCGAAATCGTCGAAAAGTACGTCGACCGGCGCGCCGAGCGACTTCTCCACCAGCCCGATCGCGACCGCCGAATCGAACGGCGGCACCTGATCCTGGAGCTTCGCCAGTTCGTTGGCGATGTCCACCGGTAGCAGATCGCGCCGGGTCGACAACACCTGGCCGAACTTGACGAAGATCGGCCCGAGGCTCTCGAGCGCGAGCCGCAGACGCACGCCCGGCGGCGCGTCGAACTTGCGGCCGATCGTGGTGATACGCAGCAGCAGACGCACGCGCCGGTCGTTGACGCGGCTCAGCATCATTTCATCGAGGCCGAAACGGATGACCGTGAAAAAAATCTTGAGGAAGCGCAGAAAACGCATAGTTGTGCCCGGTGACTAGCGCGTGCCGCGCAACGTGGCGGCGCCGCCCGGCGCATTCGCGCCGCGGGCTTCGACCTTCTGTTCAAGACGCTCGATGCGTTTTTCCACGCGCGCCAACGCGTCACGCGCGCGGGCGAGTTCGACGTTGAAGTCTTCGAGCGCGGTGCGGCGCACCAGCTGCGGGTTCTCGTCGAGCAGATATTCGGCGGCCGTGTCGAGCAGGTTGCGACCGGTGCGCTGCACATGCTCACCGACCGTGCGCACTACCGACGCAACCCGCCACGCCGGACCGTCGCCGATCAGCTTCGCCAGATCTTCCTCCGGCTCCCAGCGCAAATGCTCGGCGAGTTTCGCGATCACGGTGGCGAACTCGGCGTCGCCTTCGATTTTCACGTGCTTCATGACGGCGGCCTGGCCGCCTTGCACAAAGGCCGGCAGCGCGTCGGACGGCACCGAGACGGTCACGTCGAACTGATGCGTTTCGGTTTCGCCGACCGCGGCCAGATAACCGTCCGGTTGCACTAGCAACGTCAACACGACCGGCGGACACGAAAGGCGTGCAGTCTTGCCCGCGTAGGGGACGAGGCGCTCACGAGCCCACGATTCACGGGCGAGCAGATGATTGACAGCAGCAGCGAAGGGCTTGGCGGCGAGGGTCATCGAAAGTGGGCAAGAAAAAACCCGCGCGAACGAGGTGCTCGCGCGGGTTCCTATTGTAACGTCCGTTCGCTTCGCGGCCTGCTATGCCGAACGGCCAACGTTATGAGCAAAATCAGGAGGAGCCACACCGCACGGCTCTGTCCTGCTCGCAGCTTAGTGTTGCGTGACTTGCTGGATGCCGGCCAGCAACCAGCCTTCGCCGTCGCGGTTCGCTTTCGACAGGTTCCAGACTTCGACGAACGGCTCGGCGGCCGCACCCGGCGCCTCGCGGATCAAGCCGGAGAAGCGCACGCTCGCGAAGTATTCGCTTGCACGCTCTTCGACGCCCAGCAGTTCGGCGTTCAGTTGCACGACGTCCGTCTGGTTAGTCTCGGACCCGCGCGAAGCCAGATCCACGCGCACTTCGGCGAACATTTCCGGCGTGGTGAATTCGCGGATGTCGTCGATGTTGCCGACGTCCCACGCGGCTTGCAAACGCACGAAATACACCTTCGCGTTACGCAGGAACGCTTCCGAATCGAAGCCGGCCGGCACCGCCGGCGCGGCGTTGATGGCCGGCGTGGTCAGCGGGTTGCCCTGCGGTTCGAGGTACGAGCCCGACGGCGGCGCGGTATAGCGCGGCTCCTGCGTATAGCCGGTGCCGCCCGTGTTCAGCGACGGCGACGCGCCAGCGTACGCCGGTTGCGCCGTATCGCGCTTGCGGCCCATGAAGCGGCGGATCAGCCAGATCACGACCATCGCGATCACCGCGATGATGATCACGTTGGCCATCATGCCGGCAAACGCTTCACCCATACCGAAATGCGACAGCAACGCAGCGATGCCGAGACCGGCGGCGAGGCCCGCGATTGGTCCGAGCCAGCGATTGCGGTTAGGCGCGGCAGGCGGCGTCGGCGTCGGCGTCGGTTGCGCGCGTTGCTGCTGCATCGCCTGATTGCTTTGGGAAGGTTGCGACGGCGTCGCCTGATGTTGCTGTTGAACGGTGTTCGACTGACGGCCGAAACTGCGGCCACCGCCCATGCGGCGAGCTTCCGCATCGAGCGAAGCGAGGGAGCCGGCCATGATCAGACCGACCATCGCGATCAGTCCGATTCTTCTCACCAGCGACCGCTTAACCTTACGGAGAGATAACACACCTGAATCGGACATTTTCGTACTTTCCTTTAAAAATCGATGGGTTAGGGACCCTAGTATTTGGTCCCCACGTGTAAAGCTACCACGCCAGCTGACAAATTGTAATATTTGACGCCGTCGAGACCCGCTTGTTCCATCATTGTTTTTAAAGTTTCCTGGTCCGGATGCATCCGGATCGATTCCGCGAGGTACTGGTAGCTCTCGGCATCTTTCGCAAAGCGCTCGCCGAGCCAAGGCAGCACTTTAAAAGAATAGACGTCGTAGACCTTCTTGAGCGGATCCCACACCTTCGAAAATTCCAGCACGAGCAGACGCCCCGCCGGCTTCAGCACGCGGCGCATCTCCGCCAGCGCGACATCCTTATGCGTCATGTTGCGCAAGCCGAATGCCACGGTGACTACGTCGAAGTAGTTGTCCGGAAACGGAATTTTCTCGGCGTCGCAGAGCAGCGCCGGGGTGATGACGCCCTTGTCCAGCAACCGGTCACGGCCCACGCGCAGCATCGATTCGTTGATGTCGGTGTGCCAGACTTCGCCGGTCTGGCCGGCCTGTTTCGCGAAAGCCTTGGATAGATCGCCGGTGCCGCCCGCAATGTCGAGCACCTTGTAGCCCGGCCGGACGTTCGCCTGGGCGATCGTGAACATCTTCCACGCCCGGTGCAACCCGCCAGACATCAGGTCGTTCATCAAGTCGTAGTTAGCGGCAACCGAGTGGAATACGCCCGCCACCTTCTGCGCTTTTTCCTGTTCGTCGACCGATTGAAAGCCGAAGTGGGTTTTGCTCATCGCGCTCGTCCTTTCGCGTATTCTGAAATGTTGCGCCGCATCGGTGCGGCGATCGGGGCGAATCGTATCAGTGACAGTGGCCGTGCGCAGCGCCGGCTGGCACCATCGGCGTATCGCGGTCGACGCCGGCCGCTTGCAGTTTGGCGAGGTAGTCGCGCCAGAGTTCATCCTGGCGGAGGGCCATGTCGTATAGCAGGTCCCACGAATAGATGCCGGTGGCGTGGCCATCGGAGAAAGTCGGCTGCACCGCATAGTTGCCGACGCCTTCGATCATCGTGATCGTGACCTCGCGCTTGCCGGTCTGCAGTGTTTCCTGGCCGGGGCCGTGGCCTTGCACTTCCGCCGACGGCGAATACACCCGCAGCAGTTCGAACGGCAGGCGATACGATTCGCCGTTCGCGTACTGCAATTCGAGCACACGCGATTTTGAATGCACGACCACACCGGTCGGCACCGGGGTCTCGGGGGTCAGTCCGCTCATAGTGGCCTCAGCTCAGAGCTTGTTCGATTTCCTGCCGCACGGCTTCGCGCAGCAAGGTGGCCTGCGCGCGGCGCGACGACAGCATCGCTTCGGACACTGTGCGCTGGCGCGGCGCCCAGATGGGCAACGGAAAATGAGCGTCGTTCGAAAAACGCGGAATTACGTGCCAATGCACGTGCGGCACCTGGTTGCCGAGGCTCGCCAGATTGACCTTGACCGGTTGCATCACGCGCCGCATTGCGCGCTCGACCGCATACACGGCCTGCATCACGCGATCGCGCTCGCTCTCGGCGAGATCGGAAAACTCGGCCACGTGGTTGTTCCAGATGACCCGGCAAAAGCCCGGGTAATCGTGTTCGTCGGCGAGGACGACACGCAGCGTGTCGTCGTGCCACAGCACATCGCCGCCATCTTCACGGCAAAAAACGCAGTCCATCGTCGTCCTCAGGCAAAAATCGTCAGTCGTGCCATTAAACCAGCACGCGCTCGATTCCGCCATTGTTCGCCCGCTGGACGTAATCCGCCATCCAGTCTTCGCCCAGCACGTGGCGCGCCATCTCGACGACGATGTAGTCCGCCTCGGTGCCCGCATCTTCGTTGTAACGCGACAGCCCTTGCAGGCAGGACGGGCAGCTCGTCAGGATCTTCACGTCGGTGGCGCCGTTCGGCTGCGGACCGTCGCCGGCCTTGAGCACGGAGCCGTTCGGCGCACCCGCCGACCCGGCCGATGCGTTGGCCGGATTGATCGCGTTCGCGCCGGCTTCGGCCACAAGAGGAATGCCGCGCAGCTTGGCCGCGCCCTTGCGCATCTCCTCTTCCTTGCGGAAGCGGACCTGTGTCGAAATGTCAGGACGCGTAACCGCGAGCGTGCCGGATTCGCCGCAGCAACGATCGTTCTTCTCGATCTGGTAGCCGTCCTTCTCCGAACCCATCAGTTGATTGACCAGCTTGACCGGGTCCATCGTCTTGATCGGCGAGTGGCACGGGTCGTGATACATGTAGCGCACGCCGTTGACGCCTTCGAGCTTGATGCCCTTCTCCAGCAGGAACTCGTGGATGTCGATGATCCGGCAGCCCGGGAAAATCTTCTCGAATTCGTAGCCGGCGAGCTGGTCGTAACACGTGCCGCACGACACGACCACGGTCTTGATATCGAGGTAGTTCAGCGTATTGGCGACGCGGTGGAACAGCACGCGGTTATCCGTGACGATCTGCTCGGCCTTGTCGTATTGACCCGAGCCGCGCTGCGGATAGCCGCAGCACAGATAGCCCGGCGGCAGCACGGTTTGCACGCCCGCTTCCCACAGCATCGCTTGCGTGGCAAGCCCCACCTGCGAGAACAACCGCTCGGAGCCGCAGCCCGGGAAGTAGAACACCGCTTCCGTGTCGGCGGTGGTCGTCTTCGGGTTACGGATGATCGGGACGATCTTGTTGTCCTCGATGTCGAGCAACGCGCGTGCGGTTTTCTTCGGCAGGTTGCCCGGCATCTTCTTGTTCATGAAGTGGATCACCTGCTGCGTGACCGGCGGCTTGCCGACTGTCGCCGGCGGATGCGCCGTCTGCTTCTTCGTGAACTTCTTCAGCACTTCGTTGCCGAGGCGCTGTGCCTTGTAGCCGACGCCCATCATCGCGGTGCGCGCGAGGTTGATGGTCTGCGGGTTGGTCGCGTTCAGGAAGAACATGCCCGCCGCGTTGCCCGGGTTGAATTTCTTTTTGCCCATCTTGCGCAGCAGGTTGCGCATGTTCATCGTGACGTCGCCGAAGTCGATCTTCACCGGGCACGGCGTCACGCACTTGTGACAGACGGTGCAGTGATCGGCGACATCGTTGAACTCGTCCCAGTGCTTGATCGACACGCCGCGGCGCGTCTGCTCTTCGTACAGGAACGCCTCGACCAGCAGCGAGGTGGCGAGAATCTTATTGCGGGGGCTGTACAACAGGTTGGCGCGCGGCACGTGGGTCGCGCACACCGGCTTGCACTTGCCGCAGCGCAGGCAGTCCTTGATCGACTCGGAAATCGCGCCGATGTCGGACTGCTGCATGATCAGCGATTCATAGCCCATCAGGCCGAAGCTCGGCGTGTACGCGTTGCGCAGGTCCGCGCCGTCGAGCAGCTTGCCCGCGTTGAAGCGGCCATGCGGATCGACGCGCTGCTTGTACGCACGGAATTCGCCGATCTCTTCGTCGGTCAGGAATTCGAGCTTGGTGATGCCGATGCCGTGCTCGCCGGAAATCACGCCGTCGAGCGAGCGCGCGAGCTTCATGATGCGCGCCACAGCGGTGTGCGCGTCCTGCAGCATCTCGTAGTTGTCGGAGTTGACCGGCAGGTTCGTGTGCACGTTGCCGTCGCCCGCGTGCATGTGCAGCGCGACGAACACGCGCCCGCGCAGCACCTGCTTGTGGATCGCCTGGGCTTCGTCGAGGATCGGCTTGAACTCGCCGCCGTTGAAAATCTGCCGCAACTCGGCGCGGATTTCCTGCTTCCACGACACACGGATCGTGCGGTCCTGCGTGATGTGAAACACGGTCGCGTCCGGCTGCGCGTCGGCGCGATCCGCGAATTTTTCCGCCAGACCTTCGTAGCCGAGGCCGACCAGATAGTGCTGTGCCTCGCGCACCGACAGGTCGAGCTTGTCGCGCAGGAATTCCCAGCGCGTGCGTACGCGCACGAGCAGATCGAGCGCCTGTTGCACGCGGTCTTCGAGCAGCTCGGCGCTGGGGATTTCGTTCGCGTCGTCGCTCTTGCCGAGCGGCAGCTTGCCGCCCTTGAAGAAAGCTTCGAGCGCGTCGACCAGTTGCAGCTTGTTCTTGATCGACAGTTCGATGTTGATGCGCTCGATGCCGTCGGTGTACTCGCCCATGCGGTCAAGCGGGATCACCACGTCTTCGTTGATCTTGAACGCGTTGGTGTGCTTCGCGATCGCGGCGGTGCGGCTGCGATCGAGCCAGAAGCGTTTGCGCGCCTCGGCGTTGACCGCGACGAAGCCTTCGCCGCTCTTGCCGTTGGCCATCCGCACGACTTCCGAGGTCGCTTGCGCGACAGCGTCCGCGTCGTCGCCGACGATATCGCCGATCAGCACCATCTTCGGAAACGCGTTGCGCTTGCTCTTGGTCGCGTAGCCGACCGCGCGAAGATAGCGCTCGTCCAGATGTTCGAGGCCCGCGAGAATCGCGCCGCCCTGGCGCGACGTCTCGAACAGATAGTCCTTGATTTCGACGATGCTCGGAATCGCCTCGCGCGCCTGGCCGAAGAATTCGAGGCAGACGGTGCGCGTGTGCGCGGGCATCTTGTGCAGCACCCAGCGCGCGGACGTGATCAGCCCGTCGCAGCCTTCCTTCTGCACGCCCGGCAGACCGGCGAGGAATTTGTCGGTAACGTCCTTACCCAAGCCTTCCTTGCGGAACACGCGGCCCTTGATGTCGAGCGCTTCGGTGCGCAGCAGCTTTTCGCCCGGCGCGTAGTTGCCGTCGAACCACTTGAGTTCGAAACGCGCGACTTCGATGTCGTGAATCTTGCCCATGTTGTGGTCGAGGCGCGTGACTTCGAGCCAGTTCCCTTCCGGGTCGACCATGCGCCACCACGCGAGGTTGTCGAGCGCCGTGCCCCACAACACTGCCTTCTTGCCGCCCGCGTTCATCGCGACGTTGCCGCCGACGCAAGAAGCATCCAGCGAGGTCGGATCGACCGCGAACACGAAGCCGGCCTGCTCGGCCGCTTCGGTCACGCGACGGGTGACTACGCCCGCGCCGGAGAAAATCGTCGCGACCTTGCGATCGAGGCCCGGCAGTTGGGTCATCTCGACCGCACCGAGCTGTTCGAGCTTCTCGGTATTGATGACGGCCGAGAACGGCGTGAGCGGCACCGCGCCGCCCGTATAACCCGTGCCGCCGCCCCGCGGAATCACGGTGAGCCCGAGTTCGAAACACGCCTTGATCATGCCGGCGATCTCGGCTTCGGTATCCGGCGTGAGCACGACGAACGGGTATTCGACGCGCCAGTCGGTCGCGTCGGTCACGTGCGACACGCGGGACAAACCGTCGAACTTGATGTTGTCCTTTTCGGTGACCTTGCCCAGCACCTTGGTCGCGCGACGGCGCAGATCATAGGTCTTCTGGAATTCGCTCGCGAAATCGTCGACCGCGCGGCGCGCGGCCTGGACCAGCGTCTCGACGCGAGCGGCGCGATCGACGCCCGCATCATCGCCATGTTCGACCAGATCGGCGCGGCGGCGCTTCTCGATCTCCGACAGACGGTGATGCAGCGCTTCGATCAACAGCGCGCGGCGCTTCGGATTGTCGAGCAGGTCGTCCTGCAGATACGGATTGCGGCGCACGACCCAGATATCGCCAAGCACCTCGTACAGCATCCGTGCCGAGCGACCGGTGCGGCGTTCCGCGCGCAGTTCGGCGAGCACCGCCCAGGCGTCGTCGCCGAGCAGACGGATGACGATTTCGCGGTCGGAAAACGACGTGTAGTTATAGGGAATTTCGCGCAGGCGCGCTTCGGGATCGGCGGCCACCGCAGCGGCGGCCCCGTGCGGATCGAAAACTTGAGGTGCGTTCATGTTCGGACGACTCGGTAGATCAACCTGACGCGCTCTTCGGGAGGCGTCGGCTGACGGTGCGCGTGGGGCGCAATGCCTGGAAATCTTTTCTTAAGGGGAAGCGAAGCCCGACCGACGGCTTACCCACATCGGTCGCTTCGCGGCGCTCAGATATAACTACACGATCGTGCGTGGCGGACGTGACGCTCCGCCGCGGGACAGGATTCGCGCGGGACGGGCATCAGGTGGGCGATCCGAGGCTGCCAGTGCATCTTCCGATCCTTATTCCAAAACGGAATTCTACCGCATGATTCCGCTACGCGTTGACGGCTGCAATCGGAGCAGCGGCGGGGCTTCGGGCGTGTTCACGCCGAAGCGTCCTGCTGCGGGCATACGGCGAATTTGCCGACCGGTCGGTCGGGCGGGTCTGCCTGACTGCGTGTCGACACGCTCGGACCACGCTTACGACACTGCTCGCCCGGAGCAATAGGAAGGGCCTGCCCCAGATCATTGAGGCTATCATTGATCCTTTCCCGTCTCACAAAGCGCACCGCGCCACCCGCATGGCTTCCCACGACTACCTGAAAAAAACCCTGACCGCGCGCGTCTACGACGTGGCCCGTGAGACCGAACTGGAGCGCGCGCCGAATCTGTCGGCACGGCTGCGCAATCCGGTGTATCTGAAGCGCGAGGACAACCAGCCGGTGTTCTCGTTCAAGCTGCGCGGCGCGTACAACAAGATGGCGCATATTCCGGCGGAGGCGCTGGAGCGCGGGGTGATTACCGCGTCGGCGGGCAATCACGCGCAGGGTGTCGCGTTGTCGGCGGCACGGATGGGCGTGAAGGCGATCATCGTCGTGCCGGTCACGACTCCGCAGGTGAAGGTCGATGCAGTGCGCGCGCACGGTGGCCCGACGGTCGAGGTCGTGCAGTTCGGCGAGTCGTATAGCGACGCTTACGGCCACGCCGTCAAGTTGCAGGAAGAGCGCGGGCTGACCTTCGTGCACCCGTTCGACGACCCGTACGTGATCGCCGGCCAGGGCACCGTCGCGATGGAGATTCTCAGTCAGCATCAGGGCCCGATTCACGCGATCTTCGTGCCGATCGGCGGCGGTGGACTCGCGGCCGGCGTGGCCGCGTACGTGAAGTCCGTGCGGCCGGAGATCAAGGTGATCGGCGTGCAGACCGACGACTCGTGCGCGATGGCCGCGTCGCTCAAAGCGGGCGAGCGCGTCACGCTGAATGAAGTGGGTCTGTTCTCGGACGGCACCGCAGTGAAGCTGGTCGGTGAAGAAACCTTCCGCTTGTGCAGCGAATATCTCGACGACGTGCTGCTCGTGAATACCGATGCGCTGTGCGCCGCGATCAAGGACGTGTTCCAGGACACACGCAGCGTGCTCGAACCGGCGGGCTCGCTCGCGGTAGCCGGCGCGAAGCAGTATGCCGAACGCGAAGGCATCGAGAACCAGACGCTGATCGCGATCACATCGGGCGCGAACATGAACTTCGACCGCATGCGCTTCGTTGCCGAGCGGGCCGAAGTCGGTGAAGCACGCGAAGCGGTGTTCGCGGTGACGATCCCCGAAGAGCGTGGCAGCTTCCGGCGCTTCTGCGAACTGGTCGGCACGCGCAGCGTCACCGAGTTCAATTACCGGATCGCGGACGCGAATTCGGCGCATATCTTTGTCGGCGTGCAGATCAGGAATCGCAGCGAGTCGGCGCAGATCGCGGGCGCGTTCGAAGCGCACGGCTTCGCGACTGTCGACCTCACTTTCGACGAACTCTCGAAGCAGCACATCCGCTACATGGTCGGCGGGCGCTCGCCGCTCGCGCATGACGAACGTTTGTTCCGCTTCGAGTTTCCGGAGCGGCCGGGTGCGTTGATGAAGTTTTTGTCGTCGATGGCGCCGAACTGGAACATCAGCCTGTTCCACTATCGCAACCAGGGCGCGGACTACAGTTCGATCCTGGTCGGCATCCAGGTGCCCGCGAGCGAGAACGACGCGTTCGAACGTTTTCTCGCGACGCTCGGCTATCCGAACTGGGAAGAGACGCGGAACCCGGTGTACCGGTTGTTTCTTGCATAGCAAACCGATCTATCAAGGATTGAAACGCGCAGATGGCTCTTTCGCTCGTCGACAAACTGGTGGTGGCAATCTCGTCGCGCGCGCTGTTCGACTTCGAGGAAGAGAACCGCGTCTACGAGGATGGCAACCTCCGGCAATATGAAGCGTTGCAGCGCGACCGGCTGACAGTGCCCGCCAAACCGGGCGTCGCTTTTCCGCTGATCCGCAAGCTGCTGGCGTTGAACACCGGCGGTCATCGCGTCGAAGTGGTGATCCTGTCGCGCAGCGATCCAATCAGCGGACTGCGCGCGTTTCATTCGTGCCGCGAACATGGGCTCGCAATCGAGCGAGGCGTCTTCACGCGGGGACGCGCACCGTTCGGTTATCTGAAGCCGCTGAACGCGTCGCTGTTTCTGTCCGCGAATCAGCAGGACGTGCGCGACGCTCTGGCTGCCGGATTCCCGGCCGCACGCGTGTTGCCCGAATCGGCGAAAATGGCGAGCACGTATCCGGACGAAATCCGCATCGCGTTCGACGGCGACGCCGTGCTGTTCTCCGATGAAGCCGAGCGCGTGTTCCAGAAAGACGGCCTGCGTGCCTTCGTCGGCCACGAGATTCACAACAAGGACCTGCCGCTCGCGGACGGTCCTTTGAAGCCGCTGCTGGAAGCGCTGCACCGGCTGCAAAAACTCGCGGACGAAGCCGCTCCGATGCATATTCGTACGGCATTGGTGACGGCGCGCTCGGCGCCCGCGCACGAGCGCGCGATCCGCACCCTGATGGCGTGGAACATCGAAATCGACGAAGCGATGTTCCTCGGCGGCCTCGACAAGAGCGCATTCCTGCGCGAATTCGAGCCGGACTTTTTCTTCGACGACCAAATTGGCCACTGCGAATCGGCCCGCGTCGTGACGGCGACCGGGCATGTGATGAGTGGCATAGTGAACGCATCATGACACCCGAACAATCACCGCTGGGCAAAGCCTCCACTTACACCGAACAGTACGACGCGTCGCTCCTTTTCCCGATCGCGCGGAAAAATGCGCGCGAGGCAATCGGCATTGGCGCGCAGTTGCCGTTCTTCGGCACGGACATCTGGAATGCTTACGAGCTGTCGTGGCTGAACGCGCGCGGCAAGCCGCAGATCGCGGTGGCGACGTTTTTCGTGCCGGCCGACTCGCCGAATATCGTCGAGTCGAAGTCGTTCAAGCTGTATCTGGGCTCGTTCGCGCAGACCGCGTTCGAATCGATGGACGCGGTGCGCGACACGATCAAGCGCGACGTGTCCGCTTCCTGCGGCGCGACGGTGTCGGTTCATCTGGCCGCGCCGTATGAATTCGGCAAGCTGCAGATGGAAGAATTCGAAGGTTTGTCGCTGGATCGGCTGGATCTGGATACCGACGTTTATCATCCGGACGCTTCGCTATTGAAGGCCGCGCACGATGAAGCGCCGGTCGAGGAAACGCTGTTCTCGAATCTGCTGAAGTCGAACTGTCCGGTGACGGGGCAGCCCGATTGGGGCAGCGTGCAGATTCATTACGTCGGCCCGCAGATCGATCACGCGGGGCTGCTGCGCTATATCATCTCGTACCGCAATCACACGGGCTTTCACGAGCAGTGCGTCGAGCGGATTTTTATCGACGTGCTGAAGGCCTGCAAACCGGTCAAGCTCGCGGTGTATGCGCGCTATACGCGGCGCGGCGGGCTGGACATCAACCCGTTCCGCACCAACTACAACCTGCCGATGCCGGACAACATGCGCCTGGCCCGGCAGTAACAACAAGGTCGTTCGCCGCGCGATCAGTCAACGCACGGCGAACGCCACGCTTCAAGCCGCCGGCTTCTTATAAGCGACGCAATCCACTTCTACCTTGCAGTCGATCACCATCGACGAAACGACACAGGCGCGCGCCGGCGGATTCTCGCCGAAGTACTCGCGAAACACCTTGTTGAACGACGCGAAGTCACGCGGATCGTCGAGCCACACGCCGCAGCGGACCACATGCTCCGCGCCATAACCGGCTTCCTTCAGGATCGCGAACACGTTCTGAATCGCCTTGTGCGATTGCTCGACGATGCCGCCGTTGATCACTTCGCCGTTTTCCATCGGCGTCTGACCGGACACGAAGAGCCACCCGTCCGCTTCGACCGCACGCGAAAACGGCATATGTTGGCCGCCCGTTCCCTTTCCGCCTTCAACGCCATAACGCTTCATCATCACACTCCTTAAAAAGTTCGGCGCGTGCCCGGCACCAGCGCCGCGCGCACCGTCATCGATCGAACAAAAATAAATCAGAACGCGCCGTGCGCGTCACCCTTCGACGCCGCACCGCGCGCGACGAAGTGACCGGCACGCTCGCCGGTGACTTCGCCATCGCGATACGACAGCACGCCGTTCACCCAGACCGCGTCGATACCGTGGGCCGCCTGCTGCGGCTTTTCAAAGGTCGCTGCGTCGAGCACCTTGTCCGGGCTGAACAACACCAGGTCGGCGTGGTAGCCGATATGCACTTCGCCACGCTGCGCCAGGCCGAAACGACGCGCCGACAGGCTCGTCATCTTGCGCACCGCCTCTTCGAGCGGCAACAGAGCGGCATCGCGCGCGTAATGGCCGAGCACGCGCGGAAACGCGCCCCACAAACGCGGATGTGGCAGCGGATCGTTCGGCAAGCCGTCCGAGCCGACCATCGTCGCCGGATGCGACAGGATGCGCCGCACGTCCTCTTCGGACATGTTGTGATACACCGCGCCCGCCGGTTGCAGGCGCTTGCCCGCTTCCTGTTGCGTGACGCCCCACTCGGCGGCGATCTCTTTCACGAGCTTGCCCGCCATCTCCGGATGCGGCTCGGACCACGTGATCGTGATGTCGATATCGCCCGTCACCTGCTTCAGGTCGAGCGTCGACGAACTGCGGTTGTACGGATAGCAGTCGCAACCGATCGGCTGCATCCGACGCGCGCCTTCGAGCGACTTCAGCACTTCCTCGCTGCGCCCCCAGTTCGACGGCCCCGCGCACTTCAGATGCGAGATCACCACCGGCACGTGCGCGTGACGGCCGACGCGATATGCCTCGTCCATCGCGTCGAGAATCGCGTCGAACTCGGTGCGCATGTGCGTCGTGTACAACGCGCCGGCCGCGGCGAGCGGCTCGGCCAACGCCATCACTTCCTCGGTCGGCGCGGCGAACGCCGAGCCATACGCGAGCCCGGAACTCAGACCGAGCGCGCCGTTGGCCAACGCCTCTTCCAATTGCGTGCGCATGCCGTCGATTTCCTGCGGCGTCGCCGCGCGATCGAGCCGGTCCATCTGATTGCTGCGCAACGCCGTGTGCCCGATCAACGCGCCGACATTCACTGCCGGCCGAGCCGCGTTCACCGCTTTCACGTACTCGGCGAAGGTCGGATACTGGAACGCGTCGCGCTCGCCGAGCAGGTTCATCGGATCGGGCGGATCGCCCTTCAGCGCCACCGGCGACGCGCTGATGCCGCAATTGCCGACGATCACCGTCGTCACGCCCTGCGTAATCTTCGGCAGCATTTGCGGCGAGCGGATCACATGCGTGTCGTCATGCGTGTGCACGTCGATGAAGCCCGGCGCGAGCGCGCGCCCCTCGGCCTCGATCACCTCTTCGGCGAGCCAGTTCGACAGATTGCCGATTGCGACGATGCGGCCGTCGCGGACCGCGACGTCGCGTTCGACAGGCGGCGCGCCCGTGCCGTCATACAGTTGCGCGCCGACGATCAGCGTATCGGCGGCTTCGGGATGCGAGTGCATGGATCAGTCTCCTAACGGTTGTCGATCGCCGCCGCCGCGGTGCGCGTCGAGCGCGTGCTTCATGCGGCGCAGCAATTCGCGGCTCTCGTCACCCTGACTGACGGCAAGTTCGGTGACGAGCACATCGAGCGCCATCATCATCGCGTAACGAGACGACGACGGCTTGTAAATGAAATCGGTTTCGAATGCGACGATCGGGATCACCCAGTCGGCGAGTTTCGCCAGCGGCGACGTGGGCGCGGTCAGCGCGATCACGGTTGCGCCATAGCTGCGCGCGATCTTGCAGTTCTCGATCATCTCGGGCACGCGCCCGGTGGTGGACAACGCGATCACCACGCATTCGCGCGACACCGTGCTCGCCACCATGCGCTGCAGCAGGCCGTCCTGATAAGTGGCGACCGGACGGCCGAGGCGCACGAGCCGAAAGCGCATCTCATCGGCGAGCGCGGTCGAGCCGCCGCCCATGCCGAACACGTAGATCATGCGCGCCGCGCGCAACGCGGCCGCGGCGGCGCCGAGCGGCGCCTGGCGCAACAGTTGATGGTTATGGGCCAGTGCGGTTTGCAGTTCGTCGAACACACGGGTCGCGATCGGCTCGGGCGCGTCGCTCGCACCGCCCGGTTGCAGGAAGCGCTGACCGACCGCAGCGGCCTGCGCGAGCCGCAGCTTCAGCTCGCGCACGTCGCGGCAACCGACCGCCTTCGCGAAACGCGTGACGGTCGCGACGCTTACCTCGGCCTGCTGCGCGAGCGCGCCGATGCTGGCGCGCGACGCACCCGTCAGATCGTCGAGAATCAGCGCGGCGACCTTGCGTTCGGCCGAGCGCAGGTCCGGCGCGCATTCGGCGATGCGTGCGACGATGTCGAAAGCCAGCGGTTCGGCGGTTGAGTTCATGGCGCACGATGGGCGGCCGCGCGGAGGTCTGCAACGCGCCTCCGCGGCGCCGTGGTACTAAATAACATTTCTCCGAACATCGTACTTTCGGTAACATGGTAAAGTCAAATTTGATTCAATTTAACTGGACGATGGAGCAAGGAGACATGAAAGTTACAAACTATCAGGGCGCAACGATTGATCCTTATAGCAAGGGCTTGGGCATGGTTCCGGGCACCAGCATTCAGCTCACGGATGCCGCGCGCCTCGAATGGAACCTGCTCAATGAAGACGTGAGCCTGCCGGCCGCCGTGCTGTATGCGGATCGCGTGGAGCACAACCTGAAATGGATGCAGGCGTTCGTCGCGGAATACGGCGTCAAGCTTGCGCCGCACGGCAAGACCACGATGGCGCCGCAACTGTTTCGCCGTCAACTCGAAACCGGCGCGTGGGGCATCACGCTCGCCACCGCGCATCAGGTGCGCGCGGCTTATCACGGCGGCGTGTCGCGAATCCTGATGGCCAACCAGCTGGTCGGCCGTCGCAACATGATGATGGTCGCGGAGTTGTTGAGCGACCCGGACTTCGAATTCTTCTGTCTCGTCGATTCGGTCGAAGGCGTCGAGCAGTTGGGCGAGTTCTTCACGTCGGTGAAAAAGCCGCTGCAAGTGCTGCTCGAACTCGGCGTGCCGGGCGGCCGCACAGGCGTGCGCGACGAAGCGCAACGCAACGCGGTGCTCGACGCGATCGCACGCTATCCGGACGTGCTGAAGCTCGCGGGCGTCGAGTTGTACGAGGGCGTGCTGAAGGAAGAGCACGAGGTGCGCGAGTTCCTGCAAAACGCGGTCGCGGTCACGCGTGCGCTCGTCGAGGAAGGGCGTTTCGCGCGTACGCCGGCGGTGCTGTCGGGCGCGGGCTCGGCGTGGTACGACGTGGTGGCCGAAGAATTCGTGAAGGCGTCGGAAACCGGCAAGGTCGAGGTCGTGCTGCGCCCCGGTTGCTATCTGACGCACGATGTCGGCATTTATCGCAAGGCGCAGACGGATATCTTCGCGCGCAATCCGGTCGCGAAGAAAATGGGCGAAGGCCTGCTGCCGGCGCTGCAATTGTGGGCCTACGTGCAGTCGATTCCCGAGCCGGATCGCGCGATCATCGGTCTCGGCAAACGCGACTCCGCGTTCGACGCGGGTATGCCGGAACCGGCGCGCCACTATCGTCCGGGTAACGAGGCGCCGCGCGATGTCGCGGCGAGCGAAGGCTGGGAGATCTTCGGCTTGATGGATCAGCACGCGTATCTGCGGATTCCCGCAGGCGCCGATCTGAAAGTGGGCGACATGATCGCGTTCGACATCTCGCATCCGTGCCTGACGTTCGATAAGTGGCGTCAGGTGCTGGTGGTCGATCCGGCGTATCGCGTGACGGAAGTGATCGAAACGTTCTTTTGATGTGGCCGTAAGCGGCGCGCCTGGAAGTGATGGGGCGCGCCGTTTCCAGTTCGACGGCTTGAAGCGCGCGGCGGTGGATCAGGACTCAGGACTCACGATTAGCGCGCGCCCGGCTCTCCGTCGCTTCAGCCTGTTGCGCCACTTCGGCGCTAGTCGAGTTGGCCGCATTCGCCGCAGCCGCCACTTCGCCGATCCTCACCTCAAGCATCTTCAACGCGCCGGACAACGCCCCCAACGCTTCATCCGGCAATCCAGCCATCGTGTCGTGCAAGAACGCATTGCGACGCGGCAAGCTCGCTTCAGTCGCCGATTGCCCCGCTTCCGTCAGCCGCACATTCGTCACGCGGTTATCGCGCGTATCCATGCTGCGCGCAATCCAGCCCAATCCTTCGAGCGTTTTCAACTGCCGCGTGAGCGCACCCGGATCGACCCGCAGACGCTCCACCAGCCGCTTCTGCGACGACTCGCCCGCCTGCTCGTGCAGCGCAAGCAGAATGCGCCAGCGCGGCAACGGATGGCCGACGTGCGCCTCGAATGCCGACATGAACGCCCGATAAGTGCGGCCAAATTGCTGCATGACGGCGACGCGATCCTGTTCTTCCATGATGTACCCGGTAATACGGTGAGTCTAAAATCAGTCCGCGTGAATCACGGGCTCGAGCTTGCGCTGGAGCTTGATCGGCGGCACGCGGCGGCTTTGCCACACGGACACCACGGCGATGATCGCCGCCATCGCGAGACCCAGATGAATCGCGCCGACGAGCGACTCGCGCGCGCTTTCGAGCAGCATCGCGCCGTTGTGGCCCGCATGCGTCAACTGTTCGACGAGGGTGGTCTGCGCTTCCCGATTGATCAGGATTTGCGGATCGCCGAGATCGGCGAACCAGTGCGACGCATTCGCGCTGTCGAGTGCGCTGCGCACGCCGCTCGCGTACATGTGGCTGACCAGCGTGCCGGTCAGCGCCGTGCCGATCATCCCGCCGATCATCCGCAGCGATTGCAGCAGCGCGGTTGCGATGCCGAGGTGTTCGCGGCCGGCCGTCTGCTGCGCAAAGATCGTCAGGTTCGGCATCACGAATCCGAGCCCCAGCCCGCCGACCACCATGAACGACATCAGCACCCACTGCTGCATCGAACGCGTGGCGACGACAATGCCGAGGCACGACAACGCCACCAGTGAAAAGCCGATGTACAGCATCAGATTCGGATTGCTCACGCGCGACACGATGCGCCCGTTGGCGATGCTGCCGATCGTGATGAACACGACCAGCGGCGTGATGACGAGCCCCGCTTCTTTCGGCGACATCCCGAAGCCGCCCTGGAACAGCAGCGGCGCGTAGAACAGCAGCGAGAACATCGTGAAGCCGCCCAGCACGGCGAGCGTGAAGAGCGCGGCGAGGCTGCGGTTGCGGAACATGTCGACCGGCAGGATCGCCGTCGGGCAACGCTTTTCCCACTGCCAGAGCGCGTAAGCCGATGCGATGCTCAGCGCGAGCAGCGCGAACGCGCCCAGGGTCACGCCATGTTTGGGCAGCAACTCGACGAACAATTGCAGCGAGCCAAGCGCCACCGCGATCAGCAACGCGCCGGGCCAGTCGAGCCGCATCTTGCCCTTGTGCTCCACGTGGCGCAAATGCGGCAGGAAGCGCCAGACGAAGAACAGCGACAACAAGCCGACCGGCAGATTCACATAGAACACCGAACGCCAGCCGTAGTACTGCGTGAGAAAGCCACCGAGCGACGGCCCCACGGCGTTCGCAATGCCGAACGCCGAACTCATCAGCACCTGCCAGCGCAGCCGCACGACCGAGTCGGGGAACAGATCGGGAATGCAGGCGAACGCGGTGCCGACCAGCATCCCGCCGCCGATGCCCTGCAAACCGCGCGCAAGCACCAGAAACAGCATGTTGTTGGCCGCGCCGCACAGCACCGACGCCGCGGTGAACACGACGATCGACGCGATCACGAACGGCTTTCGCCCGTAGTAGTCGCCGAGGCGGCCGAAGACCGGCACAGTGATCACTGAGGTCAGCAGATACGACGTGGCGACCCACGCGTACAACTCGAAGCCTCGCAGTTCTGACACGATGGTGGGCAACGCCGTGCCGACTACGGTCTGGTCGAGTGCGACCAGCATCGTGACGAACGAGATGCCGAGCATCGCCAGCAAGGATTCACGAAAAGGTAAAACTTGCCCACTCGAGTGGTGGGCCGCGGTATGGACAGCCATTTTTTTAATGGAGCTTTTGCTAAAGCAACAGTTGACTCGTCAAATGATCGGGAATCATACCACGGTCGGGCGCTCTAATCCGGACGCGCCGCCACGCTTCGGCACGGCGGCAATCGACCGAAGAATGCACACGACATGACGCCAGGGAGGCACATGCAGCCGAGTTCGCTCACAGCACCATCCTTATCGGAGCAGGACCTGAACGCGCTGCGGCGCGCGAAACACCAGCTCGAAAGCCCCGCGCTGGCGATGAAGCTGGCAAGCGTCGTCGGTGCGCCGCTGGAGAAACTGATGTCGCGGCTACCGGCGTTCGCCAATACCAAGGTCGCCGACGCGACGGAACTGGCGTTGCGCAAATGCCTGTCGATCGCACTGCGCACGCTGGGCCGGCGCGACGCCACGTCCCTGATCGCGCCCGACAAGCCGAGCAATCTGCTGCACAAGTTCGCGGTGGCCACCACTGGCGCGGCCGGCGGCGCCTTCGGCCTGTTCGCGCTGCCGGTCGAGTTGCCGGTCACGACCACGCTGATGTTCCGCTCGATCTGCGATATCGCGCGCAGCGAGGGCGAGGATCTGTCGTCGATCGACACGCAATTGCAGTGTCTGACGGTGCTCGGCATGGGCGGCACGTCGAGCGAGGACGACGACGCCGAGCTCGGCTATTTCTTCATGCGCGGCGCGCTTGCGCAGGCGGTGTCGAAAGCATCGTCCGAGATCGCGACCAAGGGCTTTAGCTCGCACGGCTCGGCGGCGCTGCTGCGGCTGTTGCACGCGATCGCCGCGCGCTTCTCGGTGCAGGTGAGCGAGCAGATCGCCGCCAAATCGATCCCGGCGATCGGCGCGGTGCTCGGCGCCATGGTCAACACGGTGTTCATCGATCACTTCCAGCAGGTCGCGCACGGCCACTTCACCGTGCGGCGGCTGGAACGGCAATACGGCCAGGAAACGATCGAGGCCGTGTATCAGACTCTCGACGTTGCGCTCGACAGCTAAGCGGCCGGTTCCGCCGACGCGTGTGCCGCGTTCACAACTCGGCTCGTCACGCGGCGCACGAAAGCGGCCGCGTGATCGAGCGCGCGGTTCGCTTCGGGGATGAACGGCGCGAACATCGGCCACACGTGCGGCATCTTCTTCCACACTTCGAATTCGCAGTCGACGCCCGCCGCGCGCGCGTTGTCGGCGACGCGTTGCGAGTCGTCGAGCAACACTTCGGTGCTGCCCGCCATGATGAAGAGCGGCGGCAAACCGCGCAGGTCGGCATAGACCGGCGACGCGTACGGATCGGTGGCCGGCGCGTCGCCGAGATAGACCTTCGCGGCCCGCGCGATCGACGCGCCGCAGAACATCGGATCGGCGCTGTCGTTGTCGCGGATGCTCGCGCCGGCCACGGCCAGATCGGTCCACGGCGAGAACAGCAGGCCGCCGGCCGGCAGCGGATCGCCGGCGTCGCGCAGCGCCACCAGCGTCGCGAGCGCGAGGCCGCCGCCGGCCGAATCGCCCGCAATCACGATGGACTGGGGTGCGATGCCCATCGCCAGCAACTGCCGATATGCGGCGAGCGCATCCTCCAGCGCCGCCGGATAGCGATGCTCGGGCGCAAGACGGTAGTCGAGGGAAAAGACCCGCGCATCGGCGCGCGTCGCCAGTGGAAACACAAGCGAGCGGTGCGTGGCCGGCGAGCAGAAATAGTAGCCGCCGCCATGGCAGTACAGCACGGTCGGCGTCGCGTTGCGTGTCGACGCGTGATCGACGCGCTCCAGCCACTCGCCGCGCAGTGGCGCATCGTGCACGCGATATGTTTCGCGCAGACGCCAGTCGCGCGGCACACGCGGCGACCAGACGCGCTTCGCGGTCAGCGCACGCGCTTTCGCGACATCGATACGAGGCTTGAGGGTTTCCGGTCGAAAC
Organism: Paraburkholderia ginsengisoli NBRC 100965; assembly: GCF_000739735.1. Taxonomy (GTDB): domain Bacteria; phylum Pseudomonadota; class Gammaproteobacteria; order Burkholderiales; family Burkholderiaceae; genus Paraburkholderia; species Paraburkholderia ginsengisoli. The sequence goes on from NZ_BBJF01000018.1 coordinate 169,722, forward strand.
TGCCTGCGCAGATACCAGCATGCGAGTGCGCTTTGCCAACTCATCAGGACACGCTCCTTCGATAATGTCCCGTCATCGTACTTGCGTTCGCCGCTACGCCGGTGGGCGGCGGCTTCTAATGCGCGGCGAACGCTGCGCCGGGCCGGACCGGACCGGCTTGGCGCGTCGTCTAGTTCGCCGGCAAAACCTGGCCGCGAATCTCGCCCGTCGGATTCTGTGCGGTGTGCACGTTGAAGTACCACTGCCCCGCCATCAGATCGGTGACCTGCTGCTCGGTGAGCGCCGCCGATCCCTTGATCGGGCTCGCGAGCGCGCCTTTGTCGATCGGCACCTGGACCTTCGCGTTCTGACCGACCGGCGCGGGGCCGTGGAAATGCGCGGCGGTGGGTGGGCCGCTCAAACCTTCGTAGGTGACGGTCCATTGCAGCGATTGGGTCTTCGTATCGAAGGTGGCATTCACCATGCCGTGCCCGTGACTCACTCGCGGCGGCACTTCGCTCGACGGCTGAAGGTCCGCCTTCAACGCCACCGTGTCCGCAAACGCGGCGCCCGACGCCAACGCGCACAACACCACGGCCACATTCAATTTTCGCAGCGAAATCATGGTCTTCTCCGGACTTTTTTGATGCGCCGCCGCACCGACGATTCGGCCGCGTGCGGAGCCACCACATACTAGTGCAAATCCTTCGGGCATGTCTGCGCGCGGCGGCGCGGACGAGCCGTGGAGTTCATGCGAATCGCGCGATGCTTTTGCCCTGGTGTTTGCAGCGTGGGCCGGATTCGTAGTTGTCCGTAGCGATTCGTGCTGGTCCGTCGGTGCCTATGCGTTCGCAAAGGAGAGCGCAAAACGCTGGACGTCGACGCATTCCAGGGCATCACGTGTAATCAAATTAGCCGTCGACCTGCATTGTCTTTGCCACGCTTTGCACGATTTATCCGAACAATTATTTGCGAATTTTGGAGTGAATCAAATCGCGGCATCCGGTTATGCTTCCGCCTGCGAGAAGTGACTCCTTCATCGAGGGAAGTCTCCAAACCTTTTAACGCGGCTTCGGCCGCGTTTTTTTTCGCCCTATCCAGCGGCTTGTTACGCGCTTACCTGCATTTTCCTGCAGCCGTCTGCACTCGCTTGCACTTTCTTGTCACGCATTGCAGCGGTGGCTATGTGCACACTGCATCATTGCACGGCACTGCGCAGCACCTCGGCGCGACAACGCGCTAAGCCAGCAACGCTGCCTGCTGTTCGATACCGTCTAGCATCGCGTTGCATTTGTCGATCAACGCGTGTCCCTCGCTGCGCAACCGGTCCGGCGACTTGTTGACGATATCGCGACGATACTCGTCGAGCGCGGTGAGCAGCGGCGGATATTGCAGCACGCCCGCGGCCCCCTCCACCCGATGCAGCCACTCGCGCAAACGCACGACCTCGACACGCTCCAGCAACGGCGACAACGACTGCACGTCCTCACGCACCGACGAAACGAACGCGTCGAGCAATGCCTTGACGGTCGACTCGCTGCCCCACAGTTGCGTCATGTGCGTCAGGTCGACCGGAACGAAAGGCCCCTCGCCACCCGGCATCACCGGCCCGGCTACCTCCGGCTCGCGCTCCGTTTCCACAGGCGCGGCCTGCGACGTGCTGTCGGTGCCGAACCAGCGGCTCAGGTATTCGCGCAACGTGGCAAGCCGGGTCGGCTTCACGAGGCTGTCGTCCATACCGGCATCGCGGCATAGATTCAGATCGTCGGGCGCGGTGTTCGCCGTGATGCCCAGAATCGGCAGACGCTGCGCGCCGCCCGACTCTCTCTCGCGGATACGTCGCGTGAGTTCGTAACCGGACAGATTCGGCATATGGCAATCCGTGATCAGACAACCGTAGCTCGTGCGCTCCAGCGCGGTCAGCGCCTCCACGCCGTCGTTCGCGACGTCGCACGCGAAACCGAGCAAAGCCAGCTGATGTCGGATCAACTCCTGATTGACCGGATGATCCTCCGCGACAAGAATCAGCCGCCCGCTCGCGATGGCCCGCTCGCGGTCCGGCGGCGTCGTGATGCCTTCGGCCGTCTGCGCGAGGCCCGCCGCGGGCCGCGCCACCGAAGGCAGCCCCGTCATCGCGGCGGCGCACGCGGCGCCGAGGCCGCGCCAAGAAATGGGATTGACGCTCACGCGCACCTTGTCGTCGAGAATGCGGTAACCGGTCGGCTTCGGCTTTTCGGTCAAGCTGATGATGCGTGTGCCGGGTCCAAGTGTCGCGGGCAATTGCACCTCCTCGCTTACGAACAGCAAATCCACCTCGTCGAGCACGGCGCGATCGCGCAGTTCCGCCGCGCCCGGCGCGACGCTGCGCAACTCGAGTCCCAGCGCCGCGCCGAAATGCAGCAGCGCGCAGCCGACCCGCCTGTCGCCGGTCGCGACGATCCCGCGCTTACCGCGCAAGCCGCTGACGGAATAGGACTGCGCCTCGACCGGCATCGTGAGACGCACGATCATGCAGGTGCCGAGACCCGGTTCGCTGCGCAACGCGAGCGTGCCGTCCATTAGTTCGATCAGCTTGCGGCAGATCGTCAAGCCGAGGCCGGTGCCGCCGAAGCGCCGCGTGGTAGACGACTCCGCCTGCACGAACGGCTCGAACAGACTCGCCTGCACTTCCGGCGCGATGCCGATGCCGGTGTCCTCCACGGTCATTTCGAGCGTCTGGTGAGCGCCGTTCTGCTCGACGACCGCGACGCCCACGTCGACCTCGCCCTTCGGCGTGAACTTGATCGCGTTGCCCAGCAGGTTGAACAGAATCTGCCGCAGGCGCACGCTGTCGCCGCGCAACATGGCGGCGACGTCCGACGCGATATCCACGCGCACCTTCAGCCCTTTTTCGTGCGCGCGGCCCGCGAGCAGGCCGACCGCGTTGTCGACCATTTCACGTATGTCGATGGGCTCGGCTTCGAGCGTGAGGCGCCCCGCTTCGATCTTCGAGTAGTCGAGCAGGTCGTCGAGAATCTGCAGCAGCGCGCCCGCCGACTCGTGAATCATGCTCAGCATCTCGCCTTGATCCGTATTGAGCGGCGTGCGCTCCAGCACTTCGACGAGCCCCAGCACGCCGTTCATCGGCGTGCGGATTTCGTGGCTCATCATCGCGAAGAAATCGTCTTTCGCGCGCGACGCCGCTTCGGCCATGTCGCGCGCCCGCGCGAGTTCCTCGGAGCGGGCACGCTCCACGCTCGCGTCCACCCAGAAGCCGCTCCACACGACGCTGCCATCCGCTTCGCGGCGCGGCACCAGTTCAGCGCGCACCCACTTGGGCTGCTGGCCGCCCTTCAGCCGAAATTCCATGTGCACCGGTGTTTCGCAGTGCGCGGAACGCTCCAGTTCGGCTCGCACGAACTCCCGGTCGTCGTCCGCGACGCGATGAAAGTCGACCTGAGCGCGGTGGCTGCGCGACACGTCTTTGCCGCCCAGCAGGTGCCGCGTGTCGCCGCCGATATACGGAAACGAATACGCCCCGCTCGCCGTGCGGCGCAATTGGAACACCACGGCCGGCAACGAGCGCGTGACGTCGAAGAGGCGCCGCTCGGTGTCGTGCGCGAGCATTTCGGCGCGCCGGATCGTGGTGATGTCGACCATCGTGCCCACGAGGCAAACAGGTTGTCCGTCGCTGCCGTGGCACACGCTGTTCCAGAACAGGCCATGCCGCCTGCCGCCCGCGCGGCTGCTGAACTGCAACTCCACTTCGTCGATGCCACCGCCCTGGAGCACCTTGCGCGTCATGTCGTCGAGAATGCGGCTGTTCGTTTCGCCCCATGTCTGCACGTCCATCGTCGTGCGCCCGAGGACGGCCTCGCGGTCGATGCCGCACGCTTCTTCATAGGCGCGGTTGACGGCGATGTAGCGCCCCTCCAAGTCTTTCGCGACGAGCGCATAGGGCACCGTTTGCATCATCGCTTCCTGGAAGTTCAGTTGCAGCGCGAGTTCACGCTCGGTCGTCTTGCGCAGGCGGACTTCGCGTTGCAGCAGCAGATAGGCGCGCAACGTGACCAGCAGCACGACGCCGACGCCGATCAGCAGCGGCAGCAGACGCACCGCCGACACGCTCCAGATGCCGGCGTCCGGCATCGCGCCGCCGGCCCAGCGCTGGCGGATGCGCTGCTTCTCCGCCGCGGGCATCGCGAGCAACGCGCGGTCGATGATCGGGACGAGCGGCTTCAGGTCCGAGCGCACCGCGATGTCGAGCGAGTCGGTTTCGCCGAGCGTGCCGAGAATCTTGAGGGTGCTGCCATAGCGGCGCTTCAACTGGCTCTCGACAGCGGCCATGTTGCCGACCGTCAGGTCCGCTTCGCCGGCGGCGACCATGCGCAACGCGTCGGCCATGCTGGGCGCGACGACGATGTGGTCGGGCGCGACGGCGTCGAACGCATGCGGAACCGAACCGGCCACGTGCGCGGGGATGACGATGCGGCGCAACGTGAAGTTGTCGAACGAGCGCGCGACCGGTTCGCCGGCGCGCCCGACCACCACCATCGGATAGCTTTCGTACGCTCGTGTGTGCACGGCGTTCGTCAGCTTCTGACCGTTGCTGGACGCCGTGGACAGGATCGCCAGCTCGCCGCGCTGGAATGCCTCGACCGTGGTGGGCCAGTCGGACAGGCGCGCCCGGTTGAACACGATGCCGAGGGTGCGGGTCAGATAAGCCAGATAGTCGGCGGTCATGCCGGCGGCACGACCGGTGTCGTCGATAAAGCTGAACGGCGGCCAGTTGCTGTCGAAGCCGATTTCCAGCGGCGGCAATGAGCGAAGCCACGCCCGCTCCTCCGGTGTCAGCGTGAAATGACGTGTGGCGGCGGCCGGCTCCGCGTTGAAGTTGCCGGACAGCCAGCGCACGCGGATCGCCGCGCCTTCGGCCGGGCTCATCGACGCGAGCGCGCGATCGAGCTGATCGCGCAACGCTATCCGGTCGCGAGGCACAGCAAAGCGCAGTTCGGCGTTTTTTCTGCCCTCCTCGAACGCGACGTGCAGATCGTGGAATTGCTCGGTGGCCAATTCAAACTGCACGACCGTGGTGAGGCCGAAATAGGCATCGGCTTCGCCCGTGGCCACCGCGGAGAGCGCCGCCTCCGTGGTGGCGAACGCCTTGATCGTGGCACGCGGAAAGCTGTCGCGGATCGGACGCTCGAGCGCGAAGCCCCGCTCGATCGCGATGCGCGCGCCGGCCAGTTCGCCTCGGCTCGCGTACCGTTCACCGTCGCGCCGCACTACAGCCGACATCGACGTGCGGAAATACGGCACGGTGAAATCGAGGCACTGTTCACGCTCGGGCGTGCGGGACAGGCTCATCAGCAGATCGACATTGCCCGCGCAGGCAGCGGCGAGCAGTTGCGGCATATCCGGAAACGCCTTCGCCTCGATGATGACGCTCGGCCCCACCAGCGCGCGCAGATAGTCGCCGCTGATGCCGGTGAGCCGGCCGTCCTGCAACATGTCGTACGGCGGCCGGCCGCCCGCGAGCATGCCGACAGTCAGTTTGGCGGGAAACGCGCGTGCCGCCGGCGCGTGGGCGTTGCCGCCGAACGCCTCGGCGAAGGACGTCGCCACGGCCACCGACAGGAAAAGCGCGAGCAGGCACAGCGGCAGGTGTCGCAGCGCGCGCGTCATCGCCGTGCGCTGCGGCAGACCCATGGCGAACGTGAGGACCGGTACGGAGACGCACTCATGCGACGTCGCCTTGGCCATCGGCCAGCGCGTCCTCGGGCAAACCGGCATCGCCATTCAAAAACGAAAACAGCACGCCGGCCGCGACACCGCCCGCCAGCGGCGCGGCCCAGAACAACCAGAGTTGATCCAGCGCCCAGTTGCCGACGAACAGCGCCTGGGCGGTGGAGCGGGCGGGGTTGACCGAGCCGTTGGTGACCGGCATGGACACCAGATAGACGAGCGTCAGACACGCACCGACGATCAGCGGACCGAGCGGCACCAGGCTTTTCCGGGCGGCGATCAACAGGCACACCATAACGAACGCGAACGACAGCACGAACTCGATGAGCAGCGCCGAATGCATTTGATAGTCGGCGGGAGAGTGCGCGCCGAAACCGTTTGCGGCGAATTCGCTGGCGCCCAGCTCGAAGCCGGGACGGCCGCTCGCCACGTAGACGAGGAGCGCGGCGGCGACGATCGCGCCGGAAATCTGGGCGGCAATGTAGGGCAGCAGGTCGCGCACCGGAAAGCGCTGCGCGACCGTGAAGCCGACGGTGACGGCAGGATTGAAATGCGCGCCGGAGATCGAGCCGAACGCATAGCCGGCCGTGACGAATGCGAGGCCGAACGCGAGCGACACTTCCAGCCCGCCGTACCCCTGCAGGATCACGGTGGTATCCAGCACGGTACTGCCGCATCCAACGAACACCAGCCACGCCGTTCCAGCCCCTTCCACCCACAACCGCTTACCTAGCGTGACCATCCGCCCTCCCATTTTTTTGTATGTACGAGGCAGACGCACTGCGTGATTGCACCGAAACCTCCGCCCTGAATACTGTCGGCCGACTACCGCCGGGACGGTGAAACGTGGGTCGCCGTCAGGCAAGTAGGAATAGCACCGCAGTCAATTCGGAAGTATGGAATCGGCACATCTTTATACGAATCAGAAAAGTCTTAAATGAATTAATTTTAATAGTTATCAACGAATTTAAATGACTCATTAGAAAGTTAAAAATTGTCATGCCAATCCGATTTGTCTTGCGTACTCAATTAAATCGTTTTCCGTTTCCAATCCGAGCTTACGCATCGCGCTGCGCTTCTGTGTGCTGATGGTCTTGCCGCTGCGTTGCAGACGTTCGGCGATTTCATGAACCGCGAGGCCTTGCACGTAGAGCTGGAAGACTTCCCATTCGCGTGCGCTCAGCGTTGCCGCGTGAAGGTGCGGCGCTGGCTCCCGCGCATCCAGTGCGGCGCGCACCTGTTCCGACAGATGCACGCGCCCGGAGACCACCACGGCGATGGCATCGCTCAATGCATCGGCGGCGTCGCGTTTATCGATGATTCCGGTCACCCCGATGTTACGCAGTCCGGACAGCATGGGCCCGTGACAGATCATCGTGAGCGCGACGACGTACGGATGCGGGCGGCGCCGCAACAGACGCCGCAAAAAAGGCACGGCGTTGCTGCCGCCGTCGAGCCCCGGCATGCCGATATCCGAAACGACGACGTCGCACGCATGGGCGTCGAGCAGAACGGCGAGCCCATGCGTGTCGGCCGCCTCGCCGACTATTTCGATGTTCGGCCGCGCTTCCAGCAAATACCTGACGCCGGCGCGAACGCATTCGTGATCGTCGGCCACGATGACGCGGATCTTGTGTGTCATTTGTCATTGTCTTGTCAACTGACACGACCCCGCACGCAGTGTGCTTCCCCGGGCTGTGCCAATACTCGTGCTATTCGTCGCGCGGCGGCGCGACACGTCGCCGGCTCGTCAGCGGCTATGAAGACGCCGCTCGGCAATCACGCCGTGTTCGGCGGCGAAGCGAAACAGTTCCGCGTCGCTGCGCAACGAGAGCTTGCGCATCGCGGTGCACTTCTGCGCGCTGATCGTTTTGACGCTGCGCCCCAGACGCGCGGCGATCTCGCTGACGCCGAACCCTGACGCATATTGCGTGAACACTTCGAGTTCGCGGCGCGACAGCGTGCTGCGAATGAGATCGAGCCGCTCGGCCGCCGTTGCGTCAGCGATCAACGTGCGCACCGCCGGCCCGACATAGCATTCGCGCGCGAGCGCGGTGATGACCGCCACGTGAATCAGGTCGACGCGGTCGCGCTTGCTCACAAGTCCTTCGACCCCTAGCGAGATGACCTTCTGCAACGCGGCCGCCTCGGTTTCCATCGTGAGGACGATCAGCGCGACATGTGGATAACGCGTCTTGAACTGCCTGACGGCGTCCAGCCCGCAGCCGTCGAAACCGCCCGGCATGTAGAGGTCCATCAGCACCAGGTCGCATGGCGCGCGGTCGATCTGCATGAAGAGCTCGGTGGCGTCCGCGGCGCGGCCGACGATCTGCATATTCGGATACGTGCCTATCACGCTTTCGATGGCCAGCAGGACCAGTGGATGGTCGTCCGCAATGATCGTGCGGACCGGTGTGCCCATCTCGGCGGTGTCGTTCATCGTCTCCTGCTCCCTCAGTCTTTCGTCTTCCCGCCGCCCTCTCCAGCGCAACCGGCTCCATCGCGATAGTTGAATAATATTTTTCCAATAAACATAAGATCGGTCTTAAATAGGCCAAAAAAATCGTAACAATAATACTCAGATATACGAATCAATTTTAGGAATACCGGCCGCGTACACGCGTGAAAAAAGACCGGGATTGTTAGTGACGCCGAGCATGACCATTGCTTCGCGCTTTTGCCGGCTGATCGTGCGGCGATGACAGCCGAGCTCCGCCGCGATCTCGGCAACCGATTGGCCGCTCACGAAGCGTTCGACGATCTCCGCGTGGCGTGCCGACAGACGCGGCGCCGGCAGAGCCGGACGCTCGTCGTGGCGCGGCTGCGCGAGCGCTTCGGCGATGGAGCGGCCAAGGTAGCGCGCGCCGTTCACACTGGCCTTGATCGCATGCCAGAGCGAGTCCATCGACTCCGCCTTGCCGAGCGCGCTGACCGCGCCGTCGGCCACCACGGCGCGAAGAATCGACGGGTTCGTCAGCGCCGTGATTACGACCACGCGCAACAACGGCCATTCGCGACGCAAAAACCGCACGAGGCCGAGTCCATCGCCGATCACGTCGTGGGGGTCCGGCATGCAGAGATCGGTGACGAGCACGTCGCATGGAGTGTGCTGCAACAGTTCGAGCAGCGCACGCGGCGTGAGCGCCTGCCCGACGATAGAGACGCCGACGCGCGTGGCCAGCATCGCGCGAAAGCCGAGCAGAACGAACGGGTGATCGTCCGCCAGAATGATTCGAAGAGGCACCGGAATTTGTCTCGCTTGTTGTAGGGATGAATGGCGCGCGCGGGAAGCAGACCCGCATGCGGAGGCGGCCATAAAATCATCGCTCCAATTGCACGAAAATCGGAGTGTTCCGAATCCGGTGAAAAACTAATGGCTTAATTTCGGCTCTATCAAAAGATAAAAAATTAATTATCCGAATTGAATAGTTGCGCCGTTCTCATATCGCCTTAATTTCATTGCTGGATCAGACGCAAATGAGTCGATGCAGCGGCAAAAACGGCGGCGAAGTTGTGTGCGTGGTATCGGAAAGTCGCATCGTCGAACCGCTGCATCGCCGGCCTTCGCCGCCGTATCGACCAGGTTGCGTTAAGCCACATCAAGCCGCATCGCACACGCCCGCCGTCCGCACCTTGCCCTTCAGCGGCGCGCGCGGAAACACCGGCAACGCGAGCAACGCACACGCGCTCGCCACCGCCCATACCAGCGGCCACGAGCCCACGGACAACAGCGGCGGAATCGCGAGCGGCGTCAGGAAGAGCGTGAGAAACACGCAGGTATTGCCGATCGCCAGCGCGGTCCCCGCGCGGCTCGTCCCCGCCAGCGTCGCGAGTTCCGTGAAGGCGACGCCGTGCCATGCCGACGCGCTCACGCCGCCCAGCACGACCATCGCCGCGAACAGCGCCGTCAACGCCGCGTGATGCGATCCCGCGAGTGCGGTCGCCAACGCCAGCAACGCGAACAGCACGGCGGTCAGCAGACTGCAGGCACGCATATAAGCCCGGCGATTGCCGCGCCGATCGGTCCAACTGCCGCTCCAGACCCGCGCGATCGCGGCGCCCGCTTGCACTGCAGCCATCGTCGCGCTGATCGCCAGCACGCCGGCACGGCCGAAATCGTGTAGGAACACAGTGCCGAACGTGACGACCGCGAGTTGCGGCACACACAACGCGCCGGCCGCAAGCGCCACGCGCCAGATGCCGATGTCGCGCAAGGGTGAGACCTTCGCGGGTTGACCAGATGTGCCAGGCGCGCCAGCCCCGCCCGTCGCGGCGCCGCGAACCGGTCGCACCGCACGTGCATCGTCCGCGCCGGCGTGCGTCGGCTCGTGCAGCCAGCGCCACGCGAACAGCGCGGTAATCGCACAGGCCAGCGCCAGCAGGGTATAAGCACTCGCAAAGCCGAATCTGGACGCGAGTGCCGGCAGCAGCAACGCCCCGAGCCCGCCGCCGGCAGGCACCGCAGTTTGCCGGATGCTCATCGCGAGGCCGCGCTCGCCCTCGCGAAACCACGCCATCACCGCCCGGCCGCTCGATCCGTTGACGCTGCCGCCAAGCAGTCCCACCAGCAGCAGACCCGCCGCGAGCATCGTCACGCTGGGCACATGCGCGCCACTCGGCGCCACGAACAGCGCGAGACCCGCGAGTGCCGCGGCGGTCGATAGCAAGCCGAGCAGCAGCACCCGTCGGTCGCCCCAACGATCGGTCAACAGGCCCCACGGCAACTCGCTGACCGCAATGCCGAGGCCGAGCATCCCGAGGACCAGGCCGAGCCCGTCGTTGCCGAGGTGATAGCCTGAGCGCAGAAATACCGCCGTCGTCGGAATCCCGGAGAATGCCGCGGAAAAGCTCGCGTTCGCGGCGAACCCCACCCCCAGCACCTTCCACCGATGGCTCGCCGTGCGCTCACCCGCACCGCCCGAAACTGCAACCGCCTTATTTCCCATGACACCCTCCGCGATTGATTCTGGAGGTATCCTACGGTCGTGCTTTCCATCGGAAAAGCCGGAATTTCAGATGACTTCCATCGGATATACCGAATCATGAGCCAGCGCGGATTTGACCTCACGCAGTTGCGCACCTTCGTCGCCGTCGCCGAATCGGGTAGCGTGTCGGCGGGTGCGGAACGCGTTTTCCTGTCGCAGTCGTCGGTGAGCGAGCAGTTGAAGAAGCTCGAGGAGCGCGCCGGTCAGCCGCTCTTCGTGCGCAGCAAGCAGGGCGTCAGCGCGACGCCCGCCGGCAGCCGTCTCCTCGACCACGCGCGGCGCATCATCGCGATGAGCGAGGCGGCGTTCGAAGACCTGCAAGGCCGCTCGCTCGACGGCGAGTTGCGCATCGCGATCACGGACTACTACCGTCCGCACGACATCGCGCGCATTCTCAAAACGTTCTCCGAACAGCACCCGCGCCTGAAGCTGCACGTCACCGTGTTGCCGAGCGCGGTGATCGACAGCAAGGCCGACGACGACGCGTCTTTCGACATCGGTCTTTCATTGCGGCTGGTCACGGGCAGCCCGCGCTCCGCCGCACGGCGCCCCGGCGCGGCGAGCACCGTGGTGCGGCGCGAGAAACTGCTGTGGGTGAGCGCCGCCGATGCCGCGCAGCGACCGGCCGCGCCGTATCAATTGGTGCTGTTGCCGTCGAGTTGCCAGCTGCAGCGTTTCGTTGTGAAACTGCTCGACGAGCACAAGGTGCCTTACCTGATCTCGCATTCCGCGTCCGGCGTAGCGGGCTTGCAGTTGGCGCTGAAGGCAGGGCTCGGCATTTCCTGCCTGAATGAATCGTCGATTGGCGGCGGCCTCGTCGCCTGTGGCCCGAGCGTCGGGCTGCCGGCACTGCCCGCCGTGGAGTTTCATCTGTTGCCGGGACGGCTCGGCGAAAGCGAGCGCGTCAGCAACGCGCGTACCGCGTTGATGCGCCTGTTCGCGTGACACGCATAGCCTCACGTCAACGACCGCATGCACGTCAGGCGCGTGGGGATTTTGCGCAATCGCATTTGAATGCGCTCTAACGGACGCCTATGATGGACAGAGCCGCGCCCATCCGATGGTTTGTGATCTGTTGACGCGTCGATTGAATTCCTGCAACCTGCTACACGCCGCCGAACGTTTGAAGCACCGTTTCCCGCAGCCCGAAAGCCGCCGCCCATTGGCGCATTCAGGCAGATCATTGTTTTAGCCAGGCAATGGCATCGCCGTACCGCATCGACATTTCGTCCTCCGGAATAAGTCCGTTTCGATTCGCTGTAACGCAGTCGTCACAAGAAGAAAACTGGCAGACCCGCGATGCGTCGTCCGTCGGATTCACCAGCGAATCCACGAATGAACGCGTGACAAATAAATCGAGAAGAAGAACGTTCCCCAACGAGGCCTGGCGTGCATCGTAGAACTATCGGATCTTCGGTTCTGTTCGTGCTTTACGCGCTGTGCAGCGGCGCGGCGCTCGCGGCCAGCGACGCGCCCGTTACGCTGCCCTCAGGCATGGCCGAGCGCATGCGCGCGTGCACCTCGTGTCATGGCGTGCAGGGTCAGGGCCGCAACAACGACTACTTTCCACGCATCGCCGGTAAACCGGCCGACTATCTGTTCAACCAGTTGACCGCCTTCCGCGACGGCGGCCGAACGTATCCGCCGATGGGCTTTCTGCTCGCCTTCCTGCCCGACGAGTATCTGCGCCAGATCAGCCAATACTTCGCCGATCTGCAACCGCCTTTCCCCGAACCCGATAGCACCCCGGTCGCTCCTAAAGTGCTCGCGGCCGGCGAGCAACTCGTCCTGCATGGCGACCCGGCGCGCAAGATACCGGCGTGCATCGCGTGCCACGGCGCGCGCATGACCGGCACGCAGCCAGGCATTCCCGGCCTGCTCGGGCTGCATGCGAGCTATATCGCCGGGCAGATGGGCACGTGGCGCGCAGGCACGCGGCGCGCGCTCGAACCGGACTGCATGCACTCGATCGCGGTCAAGTTGAACGACCGCGACATCACCGCGGTATCGAGCTGGCTCGCGCGCCAACCGCGTCCGGCCGATCCGCGCCCCGCGCCGGCGTCCGCTGAGCGACTGCCTCTAGCCTGCGGGAGCCAACCACAATGAAGCCGATACTCTGGTTGCGCAGTGGGGGAGCGATGTCAGGCGCTGCACACGCTGGAACGCGCCTGGCATGGCGTAGGGTTGCATCGCTCGTTTCGGGCTCGCTGAGCGCGTGCGTCATCGCGACGGGCGGCACTGCGCTCCTTCACGCGCTGCACGCGCCGCTGATCGCCGAAGCCCACGCCGCCGACGCCACGACGCCAGCGACGCCAACGCCCGGACAAACCCCGGCGAGCCCCTTCACCACCATCACCCCCGCGCACAGCGACCCCAACGACACCCGCCCCGACATCGTCAAACGCGGCGAATATCTGGCGCGCGCCGGCGACTGCATCGCCTGTCACACCGCGCCGCGCGGCAAGCTGTTCGCCGGCGGCCTCGCGATGGAAACGCCATTCGGCACACTGTTCTCGCCGAACATCACGCCGGATGCGCAATACGGCATCGGCGCCTGGAGCGAGGAAGCGTTCTTCAAGATGATGCGCACCGGCCGCAAACCGGACGGCACGCTGCTCTATCCCGCGATGCCGATCGCCCAGTACACGAAGGTCACGCGCGAAGATTCGGACGCGATCTTCGCGTTCCTGCGCACCGTCGAACCCGTGCGCCAGCCGAATCGCAAGCACACGCTGCGCTTCCCGTACAACAAGCGCGAGCTGCTGTACGGATGGCGCACGCTGTACTTTCGCGAGGGCGAGTTCCAGCCGGACCCGACCAGATCGGTCGAGTGGAATCGCGGCGCGTATCTGGTCGAAGGGCTCGGGCACTGCTCGATGTGCCACACGAAGATCAACATGCTCGGCGGCTCGTCGGCGCGCGATCAGTTCGCCGGCGGTCTGATTCCGGTGCAGAACTGGTACGCGCCGTCGCTGACCTCCGACAAGGACGGCGGTCTCGGCGACTGGAGCATCCAGGACATCATGGATCTGCTGCAGACAGGCGTCTCCGCACGCGGCGCCGTGTACGGCCCGATGGCCGAGGTCACTTATCACAGCCTGCAGCACCTGAGCGACGATGACATCCGCGCGATGGCCGTCTATCTGAAATCGCTGCCGGACCAAAGCGGCCGCAAGACCGGGCCGTCCGCGAAAGTCGATCCCAAGACGTTCGCGCTCGGCAAACAGATCTATGCCGACAAGTGCGCGCTGTGCCACGGCGCCAACGGCGAAGGCAACGTGCCGCATTACCCGCCGCTCGCGGGCAACCAGTCGATCGAAATGGATTCGGCGGTCAACCCGATCCGGATCGTGCTCAACGGCGGCTTTCCGCCCGGCACGAAACGCAATCCGCAGCCGTACGGCATGCCGCCGTTCGGGCAGGAACTGAACGACGTCGAAGCGGCGGCCGTCGTCACCTTTATCCGCACGGCGTGGGGCAATCACGGCCAGCCGGTGACGGCCCGTCAGGTCAACGAGTTGCGCAAGGCGCCGCTGCATTGAAGCGCCGCACCGGAGAACCATTCAGATGGAAGCGAACGACACCCACAGCGCGGCCCCGCCCACCGATGACGAAGTGGAACGCGTCGTCGCGGCCGGTCCGCATGGCGCGGTTGCGCTGGCCGGCGTCGCCACGCTGATCGTGATGGCAATCTGGTTCGGCTTCTACTTTCTCGCGTTTCTGCCGCGCGGCGTCATTCACTGACCATGTCGACCAAATCCAATCATCAACCGGATAGCGGCCACGCGGTCGCGTTGCGCGCCGAACGGCGCTGGGCGATTTTCGCGGTCGGGCTGATCGTGCTGATGCTGGCCGTGATCGTCTTCTCCGGCCTGCACTGGGCGATGATGCCGCCGTCGCGCGTCGAGACCGTCGACCCGGCGCGTCTGCAACTTTCGGGCGAATTCGTCGAGGACAATCTCGGCAGCGCGGTGCAGCCGGACGGCTCGGTGATCGTGCGCTTCATCGCGCAGCAGTACTCGTTCACGCCGCAATGCCTGCTGGTGCCCGCCGACACGCCGATCACGATCCGCACCACCAGTGCCGACGTCGTGCACGGCCTGCTCGTCACCGACACCAACATCAACACGATGGTCGTGCCGGGCTACGTCGCCACGCTGAACACGCAGTTCGACCGCCCCGCCGATCACACGATGCCGTGTCACGAGTTCTGCGGCTTCGGCCATCAGACCATGTGGGCGCACGTGAAAGTGATCGACAAAGCCGCTTTCTTCGAGCAGGCCCGACAATCACGGAGGCTGAGCTGTGTTTCACGCTAAGCGACTCGTTCTCGCGCATTTCTGGCTCGCCTTCAGCACGTTTCTGATCGCGCTGCTGCTCGGCGCATGGCAAATGCTGGTGCGCAGTCCGCTGGTGCCATGGATCGGCGATCCCGAGTTGTACTACCGCTCGGTGACCGCGCACGGTTCCGTGATGGCTTATGTGATGCCCACGCTGGTGTCGATGGGCTTCGGCTACGCGATCGTCGAACTCGCGCTCGCGCAGCGACTCGCCGGCATCAAGTGGGCGTGGGCCGCGTTCATCATGCTGGCAGTCGGCGCGGTCATGGCGATGGTGCCGGTCGCGCTCGGCACCGCGTCGGTGCTCTACACCTTCTATCCGCCGATGATCGGCAGTCCGTTCTATTACCTCGGCGTGGTGCTGGTGGTGGTCGGCTCGTGGATCTGGGTCGCGCTGATGCACGTGAACCTGCGCATCTGGAAGCGCGCGAATCCTGGCAAGGCCGTGCCGCTCGCGATGTTTGCCAACGTGGCGGGCGCATATCTGTGGGCGTGGACCGCTGTCGGCGCGGCGGCCGAGATCCTGTTCCAGATTCTGCCGGTCGCGTTCGGCCTCACGCGCACGATCGATGCCGGCCTCTCGCGCATCCTGTTCTCGTGGACGCTGCACGCGATCGTCTACTTCTGGCTGGTCCCGGCGTACATCGCGTACTACACGCTGGTGCCGCGCGCGATCGGCGGACGTCTCTACAGCGATGCGATGGCGCGCGTGTCGTTCATCCTGTTCCTCGTGTTCGCGATGCCGATCGGCATCCACCATCTGTTCGCCGATCCGCAAGTCGGCTCCGGCTTCAAGTTCCTGCACGCGGTGTTCACCGGCATGGTGTCGGTGCCGACGCTGCTGACCGTGTTCACGATCTGCGCGT
Organism: Paraburkholderia ginsengisoli NBRC 100965; assembly: GCF_000739735.1. GTDB lineage: Bacteria > Pseudomonadota > Gammaproteobacteria > Burkholderiales > Burkholderiaceae > Paraburkholderia > Paraburkholderia ginsengisoli. The sequence goes on from NZ_BBJF01000018.1 coordinate 185,616, forward strand.
CGGTGGAAATCGCCGGCAGGTTGCGCGGCGGCAAAGGCGCGTTCGGCTGGCTCACCGCGTTGCCGTGGCGCAATCCGATGATGCTCGTGATCGCGTTTTCGTTCGTGATGCTCGGCTTTGGCGGCGCGGGCGGGCTGATCAACATGAGCTATCAGTTGAACTCGACGGTGCACAACACGCAATGGGTGACCGGCCACTTCCATCTGATATTCGGCGGCGCGATCGTCATCATGTACTTCGCAATCGCGTATGAACTGTGGCCGCAGTTGACCGGTCGCGCGATCATCTCCGAGAAGCTGGTGCGCATGCAATTGTGGCTGTGGTTCATCGGCATGATGATGGTGACGCTGCCGTGGCATTACGTCGGCCTGCTCGGCGCGCCGCGCCGCATGGCCTTTTACGACTACACGATGTCGGGCATGCAGGATCAGGCCTTCTGGGTCGGCATGTCGGCGGTGGGTGGGCTCGTGCTCGTCGTGTCGGGCGTGCTGTTCGTCTACATCCTCGCGAAGTCGCAGTTCGGCCCGGTGGTGCAGCCGCAGGCGTTCCGTTTCGCGACCGCGGTGCATCCGACCGAACGCGTGCCCGCCGCGCTCAACAGCTTCGGCTTGTGGGTCGCGTTGATGATCGGGCTGACAGTCGTCAACTACAGCGTGCCGATCGTGCAGTTGCTCAGGCTGCCGCAGACGTCGGTGCCGGCGGTCGTCATCGGAGCGCAGCGATGAGTGAGGAACGCGTCTTCAGCTTGCGTAACCCGTGGTTCACCTGGAGCGTGGGCGGCACGATCGCGATTGCGATCGTCGGGATACTGATCGGCTTCATCTGGCTGCCTTCGGCCAGCAGCGCATTCGGCGACCGCGGCTTGTGGGCGACGATCTGCGGCGCGGCCGGCACGCCGTCGAACTGGTACAACGGCGCCAGTGCGAGCAGTCCGGTGCCGAGCGAAGTGGTGGTGCTGCCGCCGGGGCATCCGACGCGCTCCGCAGCGGACTCGATCGGGCGCGGCGCGACGATCGCAACGCAACACTGCTCGATGTGCCATGGCGTGCTGGGCACGTCGCAGGTCACCGCGCCCGCGCTCGCCGGGCAATACACAGACGCGGTCTACAAGGAATTGCGCGACTACCAGAGCGGCCGACGCCAGAACGCGGTGATGCAGGCGATCATCGCGGGGCGCAGCGACCAGGATCTGCAGGATCTCGCGGCTTACTACACGTCGCTGACGAGAGGCCCCGCGACCGAGATTCGACGCACCGGCGAGGAGCCCGACGCGAACGCCGTGAAGCTGGCCATGCAGGGCGATCCGCAGCGCAACATCGCGCCTTGCGCGGCCTGTCATGGCGAGCTCGATCGCAAGGGCGCGGCGCCGTGGCTGGGCGGACAGTCGTCGACTTATCTCGCGGTGCAGATGCGCGCGTTCGCTTCCGGCGCGCGGCACAACGACATCAATGAACAGATGCGCAACGTGGCCCGACAGTTGACGCCGGCGGAAATAGATAGTTTGGCTAAGTATTACGCGGCAATGGACTAGCGGACCGCTCGCGTGCGCGGGGCCTGCCGTATCGAAGACCTGCAGCGCCGCCGCGCGAACCATGCGCTCACATCAGGCCGGCGCGAACTCGCCCGCGTCGTCCATCTTCGGCGCAGCGCCGTTGGCGTTGCGCCGCCCCGCGAACGAAGCCGCGTGTCCGTTGGAACCGCTGCCCGTCTGAAACACCGCCACCGCCGCGGACAAACGTCGCGCCTGATCCTCCAGCGAACTCGCCGCCGCCGCGGCCTGCTCGACCAGCGCGGCGTTCTGCTGCGTGACCTCGTCCATCTGCGCGACCGCGAGATTGACCTGATCGATGCCGGTGCTCTGCTCGATCGCGGCAGCCGCGATCTCGCTCATGATCGAACTTACGCGCGCGATTGCGTCGACGATCTCGCCCATCGTCGAACCCGACCGTTCTACCAGTTGCGAGCCGGCCTGCACCCGCGCGGTCGACGCATCGATCAAACCCTTGATCTCCTTGGCCGCCGCCGCGCTGCGCTGTGCGAGCGAGCGCACCTCGCTCGCGACCACCGCGAAGCCACGTCCCTGCTCGCCCGCGCGCGCCGCTTCGACCGCCGCGTTCAGCGCGAGAATATTGGTCTGAAACGCGATCCCTTCGATCACGCCGACGATGTCGGCAATCCGCCGCGAGTCGTCGACGATGCCGTGCATCGTGCCCACCACCTGTTCGGTGAGATCCCCGCCTTGCGCGGCGAGACTCGATGCGCCCTGCGCGAGCGAGCTAGCCTGCTTCGCGTTGTCCGCCGTCTGTTTGACCGTCGACGTGAGTTGCTCGATGCTCGCCGCCGTTTCTTCGAGCGATGCGGCCTGTTCCTCGGTGCGTTGCGACAGATCGGTGTTGCCCGCCGCAATCTCGCTGACGCCGGTGTCGATCGATTCGGTGCCCTGACGCACCGCGCTCACCGTCGCGATCAGCGACTCCTGCATCTTGCGCAGCGCGGCCGCGAGACGGCCCATTTCATTGTTGCTGGTGACGTCGATGCGGGTCGTCAGGTCGCCGTTGGCGATTCGCTGGAACTGCGCGATGGTCGCGTCGACCGGACTGACGATCGCGCGCACCAGCACCACACGGCCGATCCACGAACCGAGCAGCGACACGACGATGCCGACCGCGACGGCAATCGAGATGGCGTAGAACAGGTCCTGCGCATCCTGATAGCGCTGCGCGCCATGATCGAGCTGCAACTGTTCGAGCGCGAGCATCGCCTTCTCGTACGCGCTATAGAGCGACGGCAGCTTGTGCGCCTGCAATTGCTGGAATGCGTTGCGGTCACCCGACTTGAGCGCGGCGAGCGCCGGCTCGACACCGTCGTGCAGGAAGGTGTCGCGCCTGGTCTGCATGTCCTTGATCAGACGCTGTTCGTCGTCATCCGTGCTTGCGCGGCTCACATAATGGGCAAGCCGATCGTTGGATGCTTTCTGGTACTGATCGAAACGCTTGAGCACCGCGTTCGCGCCGTCCTGATCGTTCAGTTCGACCAACGATGCGTAGGTGGCCAGCGCGAGCCGCAGGCGCAACAGCTGCCCGGCGCTGCCTTCGAGATCGGCGACGGCGGGCGTGTCGACGGTGTACATCTGCTGCAGCGATGCGTTGCTCGCGCGCAGCGACAGCAGCCCGGCGGCGGCGCCGAGCAGCAGCACGACGCCGAAAAAGACGATCATCAAGGTCAGGCTGGCGCGAATCGACAGATTTCTCAACATCGGACTTGTCTCCATTGGGCTGCCTGACCGATGTTCAGTAATAGCCTCGGCCACGCATGCTGCGCCCAAAGCCATTCGGCCAGGTCCGCAACTTTTGTCTAGAATTTAAGCGATCACCACATAGAGGGACTACGGCGCGATAGCGGAAAACTTTATGGTTGATCGCGCATACGTTTGCGATACATCAACATTTGGGCGAGACCGCGCGGCCATTTACGCAGTGCACCCTTTGCGGGACTATCCGGGTTTGCGCCGCGCGGCATTTGATGGAAAGTGGCGAGCGTGGGCCTTCGGAGCATTTCAATGTCAGAAGTCAGTTCGGCTTTCCTGGTGTTCGCGCTGTTGCTGATGGCGACCGGAATCGGCGTGTGGGTAAGGCCGCTTCTGCCCGAAGAGCACAAGGCGCACGAGACCGTGCAGCTCATTCAGTTGGTGATCGGCATGCTGGTGACATTTGCCGCGCTGGTGCTTGGGCTGCTGACGGCCTCCGCGAAGTCGAGCTTCGATACCGCGGCGAACGATTTGCGCACTTATGCGGCCGACCTGATCGAATTCGACACGACGATGCGCGAGCTAGGCAGCGATGCCGATGAATCGCGGCGCCTGTTGCGGCAATACACGGCTGCGGCTATAGCGTCGACCTGGCCTCGCGAGCCGGCGCCGAGCGGTGATTATCCGAAGGTCACCAGCCCGCAGAACAATTCGCAGAACCTGGAGAATGTGCGTCTCGGCGACATGCTGACCTCGGTGGGGCGGCAGTTGCGAAAACTGCAACCGCGTGACTCGTTACAACAGCGCGCGCTCGAAGACGCGCTGACGCAATACCGGCGTGTCGTCGATGCGCGGTGGAAGATCATCGAAGAAGCGCACAGTTCGATCTCACAGCCGTTCTTCAAGACGCTGACGTTCTGGCTGGGCGTGATCTTTCTGAGCTTCGGGTTGATCGCGCCGCGCAATACGCTCGCGCTCGTGACCATTTCGTTGGGGGCGGTGTCGATTGCCTCGGCCGTCTACGTGATCGTCGATCTGGATACGCCGTTTTCGGGGCCGATCGTCATCTCCAGTTTGCCGCTGAGGGATGCGCTGACGCATTTGCGCAGCTGATTGAGTTGGAACAGCACGTTCGCGATGCGCATTGCTGAGTTTGAAGCGCGCGAACTTGTGTGACGTTAGCGGCGCGCGGAGAACCAACCTTCGCCACGCCGGATGATGTGTCCTGCAAATGGCAGTGTGGCGACAAAACCGACATCGGGCCAGGCCCCATGCCGATTTGCCGCCACATATACCTACCAACGATTTGTTCGCTCAGAACCGGACAACATTCGCGTCTGTCCGCGACTACGGTGTCACCTCTGAAAGGACACGGTCCGCCTGGCAAGGCGAGACCGTGCAAACTCCTTCGTCCGGCTCACACCGTCAGCTTTTACACCGGCATCAGAACTCGTAGCCGACCTGCGCACGAACACCGGCGTCACCCGTATTCGTCACCGATACGGCGCCGTTGACCAGCCAGTTGCCATTGCGCGAGCGATACGTCGCACCTGCCGCCACCGCGTTGCCGCCTTTGTAGTTCGCGGCGCCGGCTGCGACGATCGTACGGCCGGGACCGGACGGCGTCATGTTCGGCATGGCCATCGCCGCGGCGATACCGGCGTACGCGTTTTTGGCGACGTCGTTGATCGCGCGGTTCGCGTCGTTGAAACGCTGGTCCGTGTAGCTGTTAGCCTGCTGAACCCCTTGCGACACCGCGTTCGATACCGAACTGTTCAACTGGCCGACGTTGACCGCGTCCGTATCCGCCGTACCGGCCGCGACGTTGGTGATCTGACGTTGCTGCGTGCTCGAACCGACCGACACCGAGTTATCGCGGTCGGTCACAGAATCCGTGCCGAGAGCGACCGAGTTGGAGTGGGTCGCCTGAGCGCCCGCACCGATCGCGGTTGCATGGTTGCCGGAGGCGACCGCATCCACGCCAACGGCCGTGCCGCCCTCGCCGGTGGCGGAACTTGCCGCATTGTTCACGACGCCCGACTTATCCGGAAGACCGGTTGCGCTGACGAACGGGCTTCCGGGCAGCAGGTTCCCCACCTTCGTGTCGAGGTCCGATACCTGGTTCTGCAACGCCGACAGCTGGCCGAAGTTCACCGCGTCGTACTGACTCGTGCCGTTTGCGACATTCGTCAGGACCACCGGCCCCGTGCTCTGACCGTTGCCCAGCTTGACCGAATTGAGGTTCACCGAACCATCGTTGTTGCGGTCGTACTGCACCGCGCCCGACAGTTGGGTGCCGACACCGGTGAGCTGGTTCTGCATCGTCGTGATGTCCGACGTGTTCTGCGTCACGCGGCCGTCGAGGTTGGCGACCGCATCACCGACGTTGTGCACCGTCGTGCCGCCCACGCTGTAGCTCGGCGCGCTGATCGTGCCGTCGGCGTTCACCTTCGCGTCACCACCCAGCGCTGCCGCTGCGGTCGACGCCGTTGCGTATAGCTGGCTACCGTTGATCGCATCGACGCTCGATGCGTTCACCGCACCCGCGGCCACGCCCGTCACCGTGCGGTTGATCGCGTTGCCGTCGCTGTCCTTGCCCGCCATTCTCACTATCGCACCGTCCGTGGTGGCGCCCACCGTGATCGCACGCGAATCCGGATCTTGCTGTACCAGGCCAATCGAGCCGCTATTGATCTGTTCCTGCACGTTCGTGATGTCAGTTGTGTTCTGCGCAATGGCGCCTTCCGCCGTCGTCACCCGTGCGTCGGTCGCGAACAGCTGCGAACCGTTCACCGCTTCCGTGCTCGTCGACGACAGCGCGCCCGCGGCAACCCCGCCCAACGTGCGGGCACCTCCCGTGCCGCTGATGTTTACCGACGTACCCGCCTTGTCCGACGCCACCGTGATCGCGTTCGTATCCGCATCCTGCTTCACCAGACCCACTTCGCCGCTGCTGAGCTGCGTGGTCAGGTTCGTCACCGAACTTTCAACGTTCGCCACGCGACCGTCTACCGTACTCAGGCCCGTCGACAACGAGCTCAGACCCGTTGCGGTCGAGGTCGACAGCGAACTCA
>NZ_BBJF01000017.1 GCF_000739735.1 Paraburkholderia ginsengisoli NBRC 100965
ACTATTCTCACGGCTCACCGCCGTGCTGAGTCCGGTCGACGTCGAGGTCGACAGCGAGCTCAACCCGGTCGACAGGCTACCCACCGTGCTGTTGGTCGTGCTCAGTCCCGTGGACAACGAGTTCACACCGCTCTGCGCAGTACTGATGCCCGTTGACGTGGACGACGACAGGCTGGTCAAGCTGCTGTTGGTCGTGCTCAGGCCCGTCGACAACGAACTCAGGCCAGTCGACGTCGAGGTCGACAATGTGTTGATCGCCGTCGTAGCCGCATACAACTGACTGCCGTTGATAGCGTCCGTGCTCGCGGCGCTGATGCGGCCGGCAGCGACGTTCGTGATCTGGCGTTCGGCGCCGGCAGCGCCAACGCTCACCACGCCGCCAGCAGCCGGAGCGCCTCCGGCAAACGTGTACGACGTGCCGCCGATGGTCGCGCTCGGCGTCGGATTGGACGCTGCAACGGTGGAACTATTGCCGAGGACCACGGCGCCATCCAGCCCGGTCGGCACCGTGATGTTGTTGCCCACCGCGAACGCGTTATTCGAGCTGATGCTGTTGTTGTTACCAAGCGAATACGAGCCGGCGCCCGTAATGGTGGTCGGATCGCCGATCGCGCCGGAGCTCGCCCCGCTGACCACGTTGCCCGTGCCAATGCTGATCGCCTGCGAGCCGGTGGCTTTCGCGCCGTTGCCGATAGCGATGCTGTTGATGTTGGCCGCATTGCCGCTCACGCCGGCGGTCGCATTCAGACCCATCGCAACGGAATTGGCGCCATAGGCGTTCGATTGACCGCCAATCGCGACGGAATTCGCAGCCGCAGCGGAAGCGCCGGCCGTCGCGTTACCGCCGATGGCTACCGAGCCATCACCAGCCGCCCGAGCACCCGAAAAAGAGCCTGAAACGCCACCACCGCCCAGTGCCGTGGCATTAATTCCCGACGCGGTAGCAAAATTGCCGTAAGCAGACGCCCCTGTGTTGCTTGCAGTAGCCGAATTACCTGTGGCAACTGAATTCGCTCCGCTTGCCGATGCGTAATTGCCCACGGCGGTCGCGAAGTTGGCGGTCGCATTTGCAGTATTGCCGAAGGCCGACGCATCACTGCCAGCGGCGCGGGCAGAATATCCGATCGCGGTCGCAGACAATCCGGTGCCGCTGGCGCCATTGGCCGACGCATTTTGCCCAATAGCAACGTCGCCGCTCGTGACCGCCTTCGTGCCGCTCCCCAGAGCTATCGCGTTATCGCCGGCGGCGCTCGCTCCGACGGCGCCCTCGCCAATCGCAATCGAAGCGGTACCGATCGTGGCAGCCAGCGTGGCCGCGCTACCGATACGCATCGAGCCCGCGGCCGTTCCGCCACCCAACCCGAGAAGACCCGAGTTCACATAAAGCTCACCGCCCAGCGACAGCGAATTGGAACCGGCGCCGCTCGACGGACCATAGAACAATGCGCGGTTGGTTTGCGTTCCCTTGTCGGTCGTCGTGCACGTTGAACTTGCCGCACCGAGGGCGGCGACCGACGGGACTGGCGTCGCCGCACCGAGCGACCCGAGAGCCATCGAGTTCGCTCCGGAAGGCGTGGGATTACCGCCACCGTAATTGCCCATCACGGACACACCTGCGGTGTCGAAAGTCCAGAGACAGGCGGCGTCCGTACCGTCGTTGATGAAAATGCCGGGGCCGGCATGTGCCGATGTCGCGGCAATACCGAGCACTGCCGCACTGACGGATCGCAACACCTGGACATTCACCCGCTTGCCGCCGACACCGTTCGCCGAGCCGCCATCGTTACCGCCCGCAGCGACGGTCGCCGACCGGCTGCGCTTGCCTCTCGCCGCAACGATTTCCGAAGCCGCTACCCATGCCCCGAGGGCTTCATTCCAAATCGATCGATATGTCTTATTCATCGTAAAGCCCTATCAGGGAGCGCACGCCATCAGGGCAGGGACCAGAGTCATTCTGGCTGCCCGAATAAGCGGAAATTCGGCGTGCTTATATTTCGGATGGTGGATTCTAGGGCGCGCACAGTTCACAAACTGCTAAACAATGCAAATTTGAGATGAGTGGTTTGTTAATAATTGTTAATTCCTTCAATACTCTCAAGTCTTTGAAAAATAAGAACAATTTAAAGCACTCGACAGCGATTTAACAAAATGCATGGGTGATTGTCACTTTCCGGAAGAACGTGAAAAGTGGCAATTCGAGAATCGGCAGCCGATGCCAATCGTTTGCTTACGTTTACAAATAGCGAAATGGAATGTGACAAAACCGTCAATTCTGGCAGGCAGCCGAAATGGCCACGCGGGCCAATCGTCGCAATGAGATGGCTCGGTGACGATCTAGCGCAAAGAAGTCTCGAGAGAGCGCGGCGTACGGACGTTCCGGCCAGGCACACCAGGGCCTGTGGCCGCCGCCTCGCTTCACCAGAGTCGAGCGTCGGATGGCAGTTCAGTGTGTGCTTAACGCGCTTTAGCGCGCGTTGGGCGAGCGCGTGTGCACCGATTGAAACAGGAGGATTAGAAGTGCGGCGCTCCACGAGGAAATGTCAGATCAGGACCACCGATGTTTGTTAAGCGCTCCGAACAGATTCGCGACGGCCGCCCTCCCGAGTCCTGAGGCCGCGTTATCGAGCATCGAGTGAGTGTCAAAAAGATTGGGCAGAGGCGTTGACGCCCTAGGTGCCGCATTGCCCTGGTAAGAGCCCTGGAAACCGCGAACGTCAAGAAACGAAAAACTTTCCATCCACTCTTCATGAAAAAAGCGAGGAAGGCTTAAAGTAAGCGTTTGCGCCATCGTACGGAGAACCGGTTGAAACCGCGTTGCTCGACCAGAGCAAGGAAATGGCACAACATTCAATCCCGGCCTGTCGAGTCCGCACCAAAGCGAAATCCCGCAGAATTCGAACACGAACACCAACACCCAAGCCGGCTTGCGAAGCAGCCGCACGCGCCCACAACCCGTGTCCCCCTTTTGAGGCAAGCGATGAGTACCGAGCAACCCACGATCATCTACACCCTGACCGATGAGGCCCCGCTGCTAGCGACGAGTGCCTTCCTACCCATCGTTCGCACGTTCACCGCGCCGGCCGGAATCCAGGTGACCACCAGCGACATCTCCGTGGCCGGCCGCATACTCGGCGAATTCCCCGAATTCCTGACCGACGCGCAGCAGGTGCCCGACAGCCTCGCCGAACTCGGCCGGCTGACACTGCTGCCCGACACCAACATTATCAAGCTGCCCAACATCAGCGCTTCGGTCCATCAACTGGTTGCCGCGATCAAGGAACTGCAGGCGAAGGGTTACGCAGTACCGGACTTCCCGGAAGAACCGAAGACCGATGCCGAGAAAGCGATCCGCCAGCGCTACTCCAAATGTTTGGGCAGCGCTGTCAACCCGGTTCTACGCGAAGGTAATTCGGATCGCCGCGCACCTGCCGCCGTGAAGAACTACGCGCGTAAGAACCCGCACAGCATGGGCGAGTGGAGCATGGCCTCGCGCACTCACGTGGCCCACATGAAGCACGGCGACTTCTACCATGGCGAAAAGTCCATGACCGTGGACCATGCCCGCAACGTGAAAATGGAGTTGCTCACCGCCGACGGCAAGACCATTGTGCTTAAGCCCAAGGTGGCGCTGCTGGATGGCGAAATCATCGACAGCATGTTCATGAGCAAGAAGGCGCTTTGCGACTTCTATGAAGAGCAAATGGAGGACGCCCGCAAAACCGGGGTGATGCTGTCGCTGCACGTCAAGGCCACGATGATGAAGGTCTCGCACCCCATCGTCTTCGGACACGCGGTGAAGATCTTCTACAAGGATGCCTTCGAGAAGCACGGCGAGCTGTTCGAAGAACTTGGGGTGAACGTCAACAACGGTCTCGTCAATCTGTACGACAAGCTGGAAAGCCTGCCCACGTCAAAGCGTGAAGAGATTATCCGCGACCTGCATGCCTGCCACGAGCACCGCCCCGAACTGGCGATGGTGGATTCGGCCAAAGGCATCTCCAACCTGCACGCCCCTAACGACGTAATCGTGGACGCATCGATGCCGGCCATGATCCGCATCGGCGGCAAGATGTGGGGCGCCGACGGGCGTCCGAAGGACACCAAGGCCGTGATTCCGGAGAGCACGTTTGCCCGCATCTATCAGGAGATCATCAACTTCTGTAAAACCAACGGCAACTTCGATCCGGTCACGATGGGCACCGTGCCCAACGTTGGACTGATGGCGCAGCAGGCCGAAGAATACGGCTCGCACGACAAGACCTTCGAAGTGCCCGAAGCCGGCGAGGCGCGCATCGTCGATCTGGATAGCGGCGAAGTGCTGCTCACCCAAAACGTTGAAGAAGGCGACATATGGCGCATGTGCCAGGTCAAGGACGCGCCGATCCGCGACTGGGTCAAGCTGGCCGTTACACGCGCGCGCAACTCCGGGATGCCGGCTATTTTCTGGCTGGACCCGTATCGCCCGCACGAAGCGGAAATGATCAGGAAGGTCGAGACCTACCTGAAGGACCACGACACCACCGGCCTCGACATCCAGATCATGTCGCAAGTCCGCGCGATGCGTTACACGCTGGAGCGTGTCATCCGCGGTCTCGATACCATTTCGGTCACGGGTAACATCCTGCGCGACTACCTCACGGACCTCTTCCCGATCATGGAATTGGGCACCAGTGCGAAGATGCTCTCCATCGTTCCGCTGATGGCCGGCGGCGGTATGTACGAAACAGGCGCCGGCGGCTCCGCGCCGAAGCACGTCAAGCAACTCATCGAAGAAAATCACCTGCGCTGGGATTCTCTCGGCGAATTCCTCGCGTTGGCCGTGTCGCTCGAAGAGCTGGGAATCAAAACCGCCAATGACGAGGCGAGAATTCTGGCCAAAACCCTCGACGCAGCGACCGGCAAGCTGTTGGACAACAACAAGAATCCATCGCCGAAAACGGGTCAATTGGACAACCGCGGAAGCCAGTTCTATCTGGCCATGTACTGGGCTCAGGAGCTGGCAGCGCAGACCGAAAACGCCGCGCTCGCCGCACGGTTCGCCCCGCTGGCGAAGCAGTTGACCGACAACGAGCAGATCATTGTGGCCGAGTTATCGGAAGTACAAGGCAAGCCGGTCGACATTGGCGGCTATTACAAGCCCGACGCCGAAAAGCTGGCGGACGTCATGCGCCCGAGCAAGACGTTGAACGCGGCGCTGGCAACCTGCGTGGCTTAACAGTCAGAGCCGCCTCGTCGACCGGGGCGGCTCCCCTTTGGTCGACACTCTCGCGTCGTGGCACAAGCGGCACAAGCGACGCACGCAGGCTCAGTGAAAACGCCACCGCCGTCGCATTCATTTGCTCGTGTTTCCTCGTATTGAGCAAACACGAGTCGTCACGTATAAAACAGAATACCACGGCGCATATAAACGTTAATCTGCTACAAGCACACTCGCATGCGTACTGTTTCCATCTTCAAGAATAGCACCAGCCAGGCAGTTCGCATTCCGAAGGATATGCGGTTCGAAGGTGTGACCGAGCTCGAGATCCGGCGTGAAGGCGACACCATCCTGCTGCGGCCCGCACGTCCGAGCTGGATTTCTTTCGCCGATGAGCCCCGTGCCGATGCCGACTTCATGTCCGGGCGCGCCGCCGTCTTTCGGGCAGGCCGGTATGACCTGCCCGATGCAGTCGACGCTCAGGAGTCAGCATCGTGACCCAGCTCTATATGCTGGACACCAGCATCTGCTCATTGGTCGTGCGCGAGCGGCCTCAGTGCATTCTGGCCAGGCTGCAGGCCTGCAACGCCCAGCAGCGCATTGTCATCTCCGCCATCACGTACGCGGAAATGCGCTTTGCCTCAGCGGGGAAAATAGACTCCCCCACGCACGCGCAACTGGTGTCGGCTTTCGTCGCGCGCCTCGACGGCGTTTTGCCGTGGGATGCGATGGCTGCGGACCGAACCATACGAGTGCGCGTCGAGCTCGCCCATCTGGGTGCCCCAATCAGTGAGAACGATGCGGCGATTGCAGGTCACGCGCTCGCGGTGGGCGCCATTCTCGTGACCAACAACGCGCGGGAATTCCGACACGTGCGGGGACTTCATATCGAAGACTGGGCAAAACCGGCAGTGAGCCAGCGCGCGACCGAGCCGGAGAAGCTATGAGACGCCCGTGCGAAACGGCGTCTCCAGGGAAGTGGCCCGCAGGAAAGTGAGCAACCGTTATTGGTGGGACGCTGCCGACGGTAGCGTCGTACACGCGTGAAATTGTGTCGTTTCCCGTTCGGAGCGCTCCTCACCCGCGCCTAGCTGCAGGAACAGCAACGTCGCCTGGTCATCGAAGACGTACCATACACTTGTAGCAGTCAAATCCATCCCAGTCGACATTCTTAGCAAGCGCACCATCCTCACCTGACGAAGAAAGCATGTTGTCGCGAGATTGCGATCGTCGATAATCACCCCACGTGTTGCGAACACCATCCTCATCGCTTCGATGCTACTCTCGCGTCGCTGTGCGGTCCTGAACGCATTGTCTGCCCGGTCATAGATTTCGCCGAATCGCCCCTGCTTGAATAGCTCAATCATGCGCAACTCGGCCGCTTCGGATATCTGCTGGCTGGGAGGCGTCGATACGGATTCTGCTAACCATACGGCGCCAATAGCGACCGGGATCGATGCCCAGATCAAAGCCATCCATGCCCATTTCGAATGGCGCAGTGCCACGCGTACCGCCATCCTTCGCCCTCTCTTCTAGCAATTGGATCGCAAGTTGTACTTCATTGATGGACCGGTCACCTCTGTCGCGCAGGCAAGCCCATAGCCCCTCTATATCCTCATCATCGAAATTCGGTTCATCGGTGTTTCCGCGTGGCAATTACACCATCAGAAAGAGATGGTGTTGGCTGCAGCGCGCTTGCACGCATAGGCGTGCAGGCACTCGGTATAGCGACGCACACCCGGCCTTTACAATCCCCTCTTCCATCACTCCTGAAGCCAGCCAGCGCCTTCAAATTCGAAAGAAGTAGCCTAACAGCAGCAATCGAGACTGACCTTGAAGTACTCATAGCTATACGTGATGCTACGCTTGACGTCGCGCACATCCTGCGCTTGTGGTGCACGCCCGAGCAGCGTAGCGACGATATCCAGTGCTTCCCACGGATGCGCATCGTCGTAATGCGCGTGCATTTTCAGCCACCGCATCGCACGCTTACGGATTTCCTCCGGATAGCTACTCTCGAGTACGCCGCTACTGCAGACAAGCGTCGACCAGTCGCCGGTGACGCCTTCAATGGCGAAATTGGTCGCGGCGATTGCTGCCGGCAATGAATCGCTGCTGCTGCTTTTCCAGCACCAGTGGCTTAATGCATAAGCGAGCGAAGGCCCCGTCGCATTCTGCATTGCCTCACGCGACACGTCGTGCGCAGCGGCCCAATCAACCCAGTAGTCGGCGTGATTCTGCTCGATTCGAATATTGCGCGTGAGGTACCGGCGAGCCATTCTTGTCCCGGGTGTCTCATGCGGGCCAAGCTTCCGCAGATTCATACCCATATACTGCGGGAACTGATCGATAACGGGCCAACCGTTCACGAGAAATGCACGCATTTCCCGTTCATTGAGCCGGTTATCACGCATCGCTGCAAATAGCGGATGCCCGGTCACTTCCTGTCTTACCGCCAGCGTTTCACCCACCACATCCTGCACCCAGCGTGGATAGCTCGCGATGTCCTTCAGATCCCCTTCCCTGCAGAACGACTCAACCATTACACCTCCTGCGTACACACCTCGGCCTCGATCCAAGGGGCGGGCTGCCCCAAGTAGTAACCCTGCGCGCAATCCACACCCAGTCGGCGCAGCGCCTCCAAAACTTCTGCGCTCCCCACGTACTCGGCAATCGTCTTGCACTTCATCGCGTGTCCCATATCGTTGATTGCGGCAACGATGTCGCAACTGACAGCGTCATGACTGATGTCCCTGACGAAGCTCCCATCGATCTTCAGATATTCAACCGGCAATTGCTTCAGATAGCCGAAAGAGGACATCCCGGCACCGAAGTCGTCCAGCGCGAAGCGGCAGCCCATTCTGGTTAGCTCACGCATGAAACGGACGGCGGGAGTGAGATTGGCAATCGCCGCTGTCTCCGTAATCTCAAAGCAGATGAGACTTGGCGCAACACCTGTACGGACGAACTGCTCACGGACGAAATCAAGGAAGCGTTCATCCCCGATCGACGAACCCGACAGATTGATGCCGTATTGAGCGAAGTACGGCGTCTCGATGCGAGACAACCGTTCCAGCGCCGTCCGAATCACCCAGCGGTCGATCGCCGGCATGAGCCCGTACCGCTCCGCCGCGGGAATGAAGAGGCCCGGCGCCACCACGCCGCCTCCAGAGCTTCTCGCATTCATCCGTAACAGGAGTTCCGCGTGATATCCACGCGGGGCGCCGAGCGAACTCGCTTCGTTGATCTCCACAATCGGCTGGACGTAAAGGCAGAACTCATCGGCCTCCATCGCCTGTTTGACTCGTCGACCCCACGAGGCTTCGTCCACGTAGTGCAGCAATTCGCTATCGCACAGGTCCGCCAGTTGCACCCGGTTGCGACCTCTCTCCTTCGCCATGTAGCAAGCGACGTCGGCTAGTCTGAGCGCCTGTTCCACGGTCATGCCGCCGTCAATATCCACAATCTTCAACACGCCGACACTGACACTGGTCGTGCACGGCTGAGCTTCCCACATAAATACGAATTCATTCAGGCAGGTCCGGAGTTCTTCTGTGACCCGCTCGATGTCCGACGAGCAATAGTTCTGCAACAACACGCCGAATTCATCACCCCCAAATCGTGCGAGGGTGTCGTTGGCGCGCAGGCACTGCTGGAACCGTTTCGCCACTTCGCGGAGCATCGAATCTCCCGCCGCGTGCCCACAGGTATCGTTGACAACCCTGAAGCGATCGAGATCAAGAAATAGCAGCGCCGACGTTTCCTTCGCCAGCGGATCTTCGCGGGGCGTCTGAAGCGCGACACGCAGGCGGCGCTCGAACTCAGCGCGATTCACGAGCCCGGTCAATGCATCGTGCAACGCCTGCCACGCGACGTTCTCGCGGTATTCGCGCTCTCGTGTCATGTTGCGAAGTATGAGGACGTAGCCATTCGTATCCGAGTCACTGGCATCGTCACTAATCGGCGACGTCACTGCCTGTACGAATATCTCCTTACCGTCACCACGCAGAAGCAGCATGTCTGCGGCTAAGCCGGCCTCACCCGGCTCGGTCAATTTGTTCGATACAGGGTTGACCGGCTCCCGGCTCCCTTCGTGCACCAGCCGAAGTGTCTCGTGCAAGCGCTTGCCGACACAATCAGCCGCAGGACGGCCCGATATCCGTTCGGCCGCGGCATTGATGAATTCAACATAGCCCGACGATCCTGTGACGATCACCGCCTCGCCTATCGAGCCAAGCGTCGCCTTCGCTCGCGCCTCACTTTCACGAAGCGCAATCTCAATCTGCCTACGCTCCAATATCGAACGTCTCACGTGTAACGTGGACAGAAGCATCAGCAGGATCGAAGCGTAAAGATCGGTGGCCAACAGGAGCGTGGCCGTTCTACGAAATGCCGCACTGATCACATCCGAAAACTTGCTCGCGAGCGGTCGGATCTCGACGTTGATCTGCCAAATCCGTTGTTTCAGATAGTCCGTCACGCCGCCCACTTGCGTCCCGCTCTGCAACTTTTCGCGCAAAGTCCGCACTATCTGGTCAAGCTGCTCCAGTTCCAAATCGCCCCGCGACCAGTAGCTCATTGCTTCACTAAAGTAGCCGGTATGGCGAAAGATTCTCGAAACCCAGATTACGTCGCCGACATCCTCCGGCGCTATTCCACTGTCAATCAGTGCGGTACGCGCAAACGCCGGATCGGGCGCACCTCGCGCAAACTCCAGTCGGACGCTTCTTAGCTTGCGCAAATTGTCGGCGGTGGCGAGATACTGTTTGTATGCATCTTCGCTGCCGGTCTCCGCATAGACTTGCGCGTAAAAAATTGCGTCTTTCTGCTCCTTCGACCACAGACTCTCACCAACAATATAAGTACGAGCGGAAGACATGACCCGGATGCTGACCGTGGCAAGAATCAACACGGCAAGTACAGCGAGGAGGAATGGTCCTGTGATCCGCAACAGTTGCGCGTTCAGGTATTTCGACGGGTTTTTCAAGACACTATCCATAGGCAATCATCGATGCGCGCAAAAAGTGTCAGCTAATTAGAATTATGATGAAAGGGCTAGTGCTTTTTGGATAGAAAAAAAGCAATGCAGCGATGAAGCATAGTCGACGGCATCGTTAGCAGTGAAATGTCACACGCCGGATATCATATCTACCGATCCCGATCCCGTTCGCGATCTCTACTCTTGCCGCTTTTCTCTACGTTATCCGAACTATTCAGACTACATGGTCAGTCTATCCGGACGTATCTGAACAATACATTCAATTGACAATATTTTAATTTCTTCGCACTGTTTTCACATCACAACGCACCGTTATTCCGGACTTCTCGAGCCCGCCGGTCGCGCTACTTTTCGGGCAGGCACTTCGCCGCCTCTCACCGATAACTATTCCGATGAAACGACCACCGCGACCCGTCTGTTCTGGCTCCGACCGGACTTTGTGCCGTTATCCGCCACTGGACTCGACTCGCCATAACCACGCGTCCGAATGTTCTTGGCGGGGATGCCAATGTCCACCAATAGATGCGCGACGGTCTTTGCGCGACGCACTGACAATTGCTGGTTATAGTTCGCGCCGCCGTCTGCATCGGTGTAACCATTCACGCAGATATGCTCGACGTTCATCGCGATCAGCACGTAACCAACGCGTTCGAGCGCGTGCCGGGCTTCCGGTCCTAAAGTCGCCTCGCCGCTGGCAAAGAGCAATCGGTCTGCCCCGTCGAACTCCATCGCGTTACCGTCGGCCATCCGGCTGAATCCCGTGCGCTCGAGTGCAGCCACTTGGGTGTCGGTAAAATGGTGCGCGGGGTGCCACGACTGACAACCTGTCAGCAAAGCCAGCATCGGCGTGAGACTGAAAAAGCCATGCACGGCTCTTTCCGTGATCTTCCTTATAAATTCGCTCAAGGGCTTCTCCAACCATTTCTGACTTGCACATCCCGGCCGCCGCCAGCGACGCAATAGGTGCCACGCTCGTGCCGCTTGGCTTTATACATCGCAGCGTCCGCACTACGTAAAAGCGATGCGGCGTCGATTGCATGATCCGGAAAGATCGCAATACCGATACTCAAGGACGCGGTCAGATGTTCTTCTGACGGCAGCGAAATCGGCTCCGCAATTCTGAGCCGGATGTTCTCGGCAAGGGCGACCGCGTGCTTTGCTTCCCCCAAGGGTTTCATGACAATCGCGAATTCGTCTCCGCCAAGCCTAGCGACCAGGTCGCTCTCGCGGACACTCGACTTGAGCCGGGCCGCAATGCCACATAGCACCGCGTCGCCCGCTTCGTGCCCGAGTTCGTCGTTAACCGCTTTGAAACGGTCGACGTCGATAAAGAGCACCGCCACCCGCTCGCCGGATTCGAGCCCGCTTCTCAGGCATCGCTGAAGTTGTGCTTCAAAGAAAGCGCGATTTCTAACGCCGGTCAGAGGATCGTGGCTAGCCTGATGCGCGAGAGAAGCGTTTTCGAGTTCCACCTGCTTCTGCCACGATTCCATTTCGTCGAGCAGCGCATTGAAGTCGTCTCCCAACCGGTTCAGTTCAAGGATCGCGGTCGGCGCGACACGTTTGTCAAACATGCGCTCGCGTCTCACGGTGTACGCCGTTTGCGCCAGCTGTTGCAGGGGCAACACGATCTCCGAGCGGGTTCGATGTGAAAGGTAAAGCGCGCCCGCACCGCTTAGCGCGAGACACAGGGCAGCACCGGCAATACTCAAGCTCAAAAACTTCAGCAGGTCCTCGCCTGATCCGTACAGCCTGATTTCGCCGACGGGTATGCCATCGTGCACGATGGACCTGATCACAGGCGCCGGCAGGATAAGCTTCGCAAGCTGCTGTTCGGCCAGAAACCTCGGGCCAGGTTCGCTACGCATCCATCCGGCGAACAGTTGACCATCGGCTGTCAATACCTCCGCCTTCTCGACGCGTTCACGCGATACCACCAGCGTCAGCGAATCGACTGCCGCGCCCTGGTCGTCGAAGACCAATGCGGCTTCCACGGTATAGCTCGCGGCACGGGCCACAAGTTCGAGGTTGTAGTTGATATACATGCGCAGCATGACCAGGCCCGCGATGATAAACGACACCCCAACGAGCAGAACGGTAATCAACGCTACGCTCAGGTGCGCGCGCCTCAGCACAGCGTTGAGCGTCAGTGGCGAGCGCCGGTCGATGGCATCGGGCTTGCTCATGGTTGAACAGGCTTACGACGCCCGAGCAACAATACGTTCGGGCTGATTCTTATCCCGCTACGGGAAATCGCATCGAGATTCACTTTCAGCGAAAAGCGATTGCCGAGTGCGCGCAGAGAGAACATCGCACCGTCGGTACAATCTTCGCCCTGCTCTTCAATGGTCAGAATCTGCAACCGCTGTGAACCGGTCAACAGGTTCTTACGCGCCTCGCCCGGAAGCGCGCCGATATAGACCACATCACAGCTCGACAACGACGGCTCGCCACGCATCTCGAGATCCCGCATTTGCACGGGCCGACCGGCGACGACATTCGCCTGGACAGACATATCACGCAGATACGCCGTACCTCCCGCTACGCACAGTCGATACACCTCGGGCTGAACTGGCCAATGAGCGTAGCTGATAATGTCCAGCACCGCGCGCGCAATGTTCGCGGGCGCGTCGATATCGCCGGGACTCAGGCGCTCCGCGAAGGCGGATTCCACCGGCATTAGCACGCATAAAACCGCGCCACATATACCGATGAAGGTCAGGAAATTTTCACAAAACCTCTGTCCCGACTTTAACTGATGTACGACGGTGTTCAGTGCTCTCTCTGTCACGATATGAGGCATCCGCGCCTATTTCTTCTGTACCTGATTCTCTGCGCGGCCACGAGTCATTGCTGCACTCATCCCATGGCCAAGCCCATCACATTCGACTTCAAGACTAACGGCTTTCTCGCCGTACAAAGTCATACATTGTCAAACCGAACCTGTCGCTACGTGATGTCTGTCGGAAAGTACTCTTGACCAATTGTTGGCACTCCGACTTTTAACCGGATGCGACGCTACGGTAAGGTCTCGTACATAGCAACAGGACCTATGCACGGATAATCTGGCGACAGAAGCGTGGTCCCCTCTCGCGGGCTCACTGCGCAATCTCTGCCAGGTGAAAGTTTGGCTGGCGATCAAACTCGAAAGGAATCACGTTTTGAAAGTAGCGATCGTTCACGACTGGCTGGTTGTCAACGGAGGGGCGGAGCGCGTGCTCGCGCAGATGATCGACTGCTTTCCGCAGGCCGACGTCTTCAGCCTCGTCGATTTTCTCGAGGACCGCTCCTGCTTGCGCGGACGCCCGGTTAAAACGTCCTTCATCCAGAAGTTGCCGCGTGCGAAAACAAAATATCGCGCGTATCTGCCGCTATTTCCGCTCGCCATCGAGCAATTCGATCTGTCGGATTACGACGTCATCCTTTCGAGCTCGTACGCTGTCGCGAAGGGCGTACTCAACGGACCGGACCAACTGCATGTGAGCTACGTGCACTCACCGGTGCGTTACGCGTGGGACTTGCAGCATCAGTATCTGAACGAGGCGGGGTTGGCGCGTGGCTTCAAATCGCTGCTCGCGCGCACGCTGCTGCACTACATCCGCAACTGGGACGCGCGCTCCGCGAACGGTGTGGATTTGATCGCGGCGAATTCGCGCTTCATCGCCCGGCGCATCCGGAAGGTGTACCGACGCGAATCGACGGTGATCTATCCGCCCGTCGACGTCGATCACCTGAACCTGTGCACAGTGAAGGACGACTTCTATCTGACCGCTTCGCGCATGGTGCCGTACAAGCGTATCGACATGATCGTCGAAGCGTTCTCCCGCACACCGGAACGCAAGCTCGTGGTGATCGGAGACGGCCCGGACATGGCGAAGATCCGTGCACTGGCCGGGCCCAATGTCACGCTGCTCGGATATCAGCCATTCGATGTGCTGCACGATCATCTGCAGCGAGCCAAAGGATTCGTCTTTGCCGCAGAGGAAGACTTTGGCATCTCGCCCGTCGAGGCTCAGGCGTGCGGAACGCCGGTGATCGCGTATGGCAAGGGCGGCGTGTGCGAATCGGTCAGGGTCGCGCCCCATCCGCGTCCGACGGGGATGTTCTTCGACACACAAACGCCCGAGGCGCTGCTCGCGACGTTGGCGCTCTTCGAAACGATGCCGTCAGGTACATTCGATGCCAATGCCTGTCGCACGAACGCGGAACGCTTCGGCGCCGAGCGGTTTCGCAGCGCGCTTTTGCAATTAGTTGAAGACGGCCATCGCGAACTGCACGCGCAATTGACCATGCCTGTGGATGAAGACGGCTCGCTATCGGTGCCGGAACACGAAAGCGTCTCGTCGACACCGTCACTTACCGAGACTGCCGGCGTGACCAACTTCCTGCTCGGCAACGATGAAAACGCAGAGGCAGAAGACCATAGCCGTGGCCTGCGCAGCGAAGCTGAACTGGTACGGGCGCTTTGATTGCGCACGCTCCAGCTAGCCGGCCATGCAGTTTCTTTCTCTCCTCTGCGACTTTGGCAGTTGCACAGCGCCAGCGCCTGGACCATCCGTTGGTACGCCACACGGCACCGTGATAATTTTATCGCGCTTATCGTCATCCCCCTGTCGTGTCATGGCCCCGTCGCGCAGCTTGGTGCGTGGACCTTCGACATCGCACAGAAAGTGGCCGAATTGGCCGCCACGTAAGGCAACGAGCCGCGTTGACCCACATCCTCTTTAGCCCGATTTCAGACGTCATCGACGCAACGATAACGGCGCGATTCCACTGCCGCTTTTTTCGTCCGCTTCGCATAAGTCATGCTGCTGACAGCAAGCATCCCCGATAGCACGACACTTTGGACAACGATCCAATTCGAACGAATCGCCGATCGGTATTCTGTCGAACAGAGACCCAAAGTCGTGCTCGTTAATATCATCTCCCTATGAAGAGGCTGTGCTTCGCATCGCGACCTCGCAAGGGATTGCGAATTGCGGACCGGCTTATTCGACCGGCAATCGAACGAGGTACACATCATGGACTGGAAATGCTGCGAATTCGGTCAATTGAGTTCAGCGGAGATCTATCAGATTCTGCGCGCGCGCAACGCTATCCTGGTCGTCGAGGATGCTCACATGCATCAGGACATCGACGGCAAGGACGCTAGCGCCGTGCACGTCTTCGCTGTCGACACGGTCGGCGGCGAATCACTGGTCGTGGCCTATGCGCGTCTGCGTCCCGGCGACGAAGTCGACCCGGAAGCGATGATCGACAAGTCGCTAACGCACACCACGCGCCGTGACGACGACACCGCCGACCGGTTGATCGAGCGCACGCTGGCAGCCGCTCATGAGCGCTGGCCACAAGCGCCGGTGAGAACCCACTCGCCCGTTCATCGCGAGACGTTCTATAAGCGCTTCGGCTTTCGCAAGGCCGACGGACCATTCCTGCAACACGGCATGCCCTTTATCGGCATGATCCGCCCTGCCACCGACACACAGAAGTCGTTCAACAACCCGTCGGGTAAGAACCGCGCTTCGCCAGAACGCAGCGCAGAAGCGGCCGCACAGACAGCCGAATCCGAACACGCGGCGCGGCGCGCAGAAGGCAAGCCCAGCCTGTCGTCCCGCTTCAACACCATCCCCGGAGTTAGTCAATGAAACAGGTCACGTCCGGCGAACCGAATCGCCATCCCACTGAAGCGGCTCCCCTCATCCTGCCCGTGATCCTCGCCGGCGGATCAGGCACCCGCTTGTGGCCACTGTCGCGCGAACACCATCCGAAGCAGTTGATCGGGCTGATCGCCGACGAATCGCTGCTGAGTTCGACCGCCGGACGACTGGACGGCCTGAATGAAGTTGAACTCGCCAACGAGTTGCTGGTGGTCTGCGGCGAGCATCACAAATTCATGAGCGCTACGCAGGTTCGCGTGAGTGGCAAGCCTGCCCGTATTCTGCTCGAACCCGCTGCGCGAAACACCGCACCCGCCCTCACGCTCGCGGCACTCGATGCTCGCGCCCGCCATGGCGACCCGGTGCTAGTCGTGATGCCTGCCGACCACGCGGTATCGGACAACCGGGCCTTCCAACTCGCGGTTGCGCAAGCGGCCACCTACGCGCAGGAAAACGCGATCGTCGCGCTCGGTGTATTGCCGCGTCACGCCGAAACCGGCTATGGGTATATCAAACTCGGCGCGCCGCTGGCCGGCGTGCGCGGTACGTCGGGCGCTCACCTGATTGAACGCTTCGTGGAGAAGCCCCATCAGGAACTGGCGCAGCGATACCTTGAATCCGGCGAGTACTGGTGGAACAGCGGCATCTTCGTCGTGCGGGCGTCGACGTGGCTTCGCGCTATCGAAGCACTCCAGCCCGAAATGTTCGCCGCCTGCGATGCAGCATGGAGCAACGGCACGACCGAGGGCGGCTTCTTCAAGGCAGACGCGGCAAAGTTCGCGGCGTGTCCGTCAGATTCGATCGACTATGCCGTGATGGAGCATCTCACCTCGACCTCGCAAGACAACACGCCGCGAGGTATCGTGATGCCGCTCGCCGCCGGCTGGTCCGACGTGGGATCGTGGGACGCGGTGTGGGAAATCATGCCGAAGAGTCCGGAAGGCAACGTCGCGCGCGGCCGTGTGATGTTCGAGGGAACGGAAGACAGCTTCGTGCATTCGGAAGGACGCCTCGTTGCCTGCGTCGGCCTGAAGGATGTCGTGGTGATCGAAACCGCCGACGCGGTGCTTGTCGCCAACAAGAACGACGTGCAGCAGGTCAAGGCGATCGTTGGGCGGCTCAAGTCCGAACACCATGCCGAAGCGCAGGACCATCGCAAGGTTCACCGGCCATGGGGACACTATGATTCGATCGATCGCGGCGAGCGCTTTCAGGTCAAGCGCATCGTCGTCGATCCGGGCAAACAGTTGTCGTTGCAGATGCATTACCATCGCGCCGAACACTGGATCGTCGTGCGTGGCACTGCACGGGTGACCTGCGGTGAGCGGACCTTCCTGCTCAGCGAGAACGAGTCGACATACATTGCCGTTGGCATGGTGCATCGTCTGGAGAACCCAGGCAAGACGCCGCTGGAAATGATCGAAGTACAGTCCGGGCACTATCTCGGCGAAGACGACATCGTGCGCTTCGACGATCAATATGGACGCGCAGGTACGCCCGCGGTGGATAGTACCGCGGCACCGGCACCGGTTGTACCTTCGGTGACGGGATAAAGCGGCGTATTGCAGGTGGCGGGAGAGCGCGGGCGCTAGCTTCCAGGTCGGACGACGGATGCTAGCGTCGGCGCCCCATCAAGGCTCTCTGTCGCCGCCGATACGCCTGATATCGGCTCAGGCCTGTCTGCATCGCACACGGTGTGACACGAAAGCCCTGCACTAGAGCGCGGGTGACGCATGCTGAAAACTACCGAGCTGCGTGCGCGCATCTGCGAAGCGCAATTCTCGACCTCTCTTCTCGCGATCGCGGCTGGAGCGCCTGCCCCGCCACTCACGCTGCAATTCCGCCCCTCTCTCTCCGCCTGACAAGACCTCTGTCGACGATCGACCGCAGGATCGCTGTCACCGCCGCATACTCATCGATCCAGAATGCGCGCTGAAATCCATCTACTCGATCTGCGAACTTCGATCATTCGGCAGGTAACAAGCCTGCTCACCTTCAGGCCGAATCCCGTCGCACAGTCGCAATGGCTTGCGACGCACGAGGGCGAATAAGAATCCACACGAGAGAGTAACTGCGGAACGCGATTCAGTCTTCCTGCAACCCTCTCCGATCACTCGTCCGATACCGCCCCAAGGCGGGCCTTGACGAGCATCTTCCGCACGGCCCGCGGCACGCTATCGTCCAGCAAGCCCGCGCGCACGGTAAAACACAGCAGGATAAACGAAAGCGTCGTTTCACCGACCACTCGCGCAAGGGCCATGCCCATCGCACCGTGTCGAGGTGCAAGAATAAGTGCGGCCGCCAGATTGGCGAGCCCCGACATCACCCCGGCGACAGCAAGCACGCGGTCCTTTTTGCGCGGAACGAGAATATAAAAGCCGACGAACTGATTGAACGCCGCGAACGGAAACATCCACGCGAGACATTGCAGGACCGCAGCACTCGGCGTAAATGCCTTACCGAGTATCAGCGGCAACAGCAACGGCGAAAGGACGAGCGCGCCGCCAAGCGCGAGCAGTCCGTAGCCGATCAGTAAGGCAGCGCCCCGGCGAGTCGTTGCGCGCGCGCCGGCGTGATCGCCTTGCGACAGTTGCCGCGAGATGGTCGGGATGAAGACCTGCCCCGCCGGCCCCATGAGACTCAGTCCGATCGTCGCGAAGCGCTCCGCCGCGCCGAAGTATCCGACTTGGGAGGACGTCGACAGCAGCGTAAGAAGGTATGTCGACGAAGCCGTGAGAACCGCCGATCCGGTCGAGTAGCAAAACAGCATCGTCGAGCTGCGGAACAATTGAGGTACGCCGCGCCAGCGAATCACCGGCAATCCGATCTCGAAGATCGTCAGGCCATAGGCGATCACGGACGAAATCATGCCGGCAATCAACAGGCTGCCCAACACCCATGACGAATCCGCCGGGCCGCTAACCAGCGAGAGTATCAACACCAGGCTCACGGCGAAGCCGAGCACCTCGAGCATGATCGGAGTGCGGAACCGTTGACGCCCCTGAAAAAGCCAGCCGAGGTTCCAACCCGATACGATGCCCAGCGCCGTCGCGAGAATGCCGATGGCCGGGCGTTCCGCAAGAGCCGGCGAGCAGAACGTGGCGATCACGCCGACCGCGCCACCGAGCAATCCCATCAACAAGCGTGCGCTCAGGTGCAATGAGAAGATCGCATGGTGTTCACCGGGCGTCTGCGTATTCGAAATTTCTCGCATGCCGACATAGGTGAAGCCGTAACTCACGAGCATCCAGATGACGTTCATCAGCGACATGGCCGCGAGTACGCGGCCATATTCCGCTACACCGAGCACGCGTCCATAGAAAGGAATCACGACGATGAGGTACAGATACCTCATGATGTAACCGCCGTAGACGAATGCGAGTACCCGGATGTTCTCCTGCCTGTTCATAACGATTTCTCTAGAGCCTGCCCCGAATGCGGAAGCGGCGTCAGCGTGCCGCGCGGCTGCGGCGCGACAGCGGGTTGGCGATATATCGAACCGCGTAGTCCGATACGGGCGAGTACGGGAACAGGCACAGACTCGACAATGCAAGCACGCCGATCTTCTTCTTCATCCCCCAGAAAGGATTGGCGACGATCGAGTGCAAATAGTTGCGGGACTTCAGCGCAAACCATCGATAGCGCTTGACGAGCGACGCACCGTGGAGCTGGGTGCAGAAAATTGCCTTCTCGTAGGAGAAGTCGTGAAACTTGGCCGGCAATTCGACGCCGAGCCGGTCGTGCGCTATCTGACGCAGGATGTTCCATCGCGCGAAGAGTGCCTTTGGCACCTTCTCGGTGTCCTCGGAGTTCGCAAACGAAACAGTCGAGGTTGCCGATTGATGCACCCGATAACCGCCCAACGAGCAGGCAATCGAAGCAACCGGTCCGAGCAATGCGGCACCGTAGATGGCGAAGAAATCCGCTCCGTAGCGCGTTTCGGCCGTTTCGGGAATCGGAAAAAGACTGCGCAGCGCTTTCGTGCTATATGCGTTGCCGGACGCGGGCGGCGACGGATAAAGCCAGCCGTCGCGCAGCAACGAACCGCTGTCGACGGGAGCATCCGAATGCGGGACGTGCGTGCCCGTGAATTCACCATCGCCCGTCATGACGTCGAGGCGGAACTGCACCTTTTCATATCCGCCCGGCCCGAACTTCTGCATGACGGCCGACACCGCGTCCGGATAGAGAATGTCGTCCGCGTCCAGCAGGATGACGACATCGCTGTCGATCTCTTCAATCGCCCGGTTGTAGGCCGACACCTGTCCGCCATTTTCCTTGAACGCGGTCGAAATACGTGAGCCGTATCGCTCGATCAGTGCCCGCGAACCATCGGTCGAGCCGTCGTCCACGACCAGCACTTTCGTCGCGGGATAGTTCTGAGCCAGCGCCGAATCGATAGCATCGGCAAGGAAGCGCTCATAGTTGTAGTTGCAGATGGCGATGGTGACAGACTTCATGTCTCTGTTGCAATGGAGAAGGCATCGATCACAGGAGCAATATCATCGCATCTTGCGATATTGCCGGGAGGGGGCAGGACGGATGAGCGCGTACGCGATCATCTGTCTCTGGGAGTATGGCGGTTATCCGCGGAGCCAGCGGATTCGGTCGCCCGCGCGGCGTCGTTCCGGTTGCGCAGCGTGCCCGCTTCGGGTACGGCTGCGGAACCGCAACCAGCACGCGCAAGCTTAACCGTGCGCCTCTCGGGTCTCTGTTCGCGAGATTACCGCAACCGCCTCGCGTCCTGGCGATCATACGCCGTTCCGCTTACCAGCTATAACGATAGCCCGCCTTGCCGATCACCCCTTGACGGTACTGCCCTCCCAGATTGCGTGCGTATTTCACGTTGGCGTAGAACTCGCCCGACTTTCCGAAGCTCGTGGTCACGCCCACGCCCAGCTCGTACCAGCTTCGACCGAGGCCCGAATCAAACGACGTTCCGCCGACCGTTGTCTGACCGGGTGAGAAAAAGTCGTGCAGCACGTCGGCGGTGAAATAGGGCGTCGCGGCGCTCGTGCGAGTGTCGTTCTCCATGTTGGCCCGGAACACGCGCACGCCGAGGCGGCCGCGCAGCGCGTTGGTGGTCGTGCCGGAAATTGCCGAGATGTTGTCGTCGAACCCATTGAGCTTCAGGTACTGATACATCAGCTGTGCCTGCGGTTCGATCGCGACCGCACTGCCGCCCACACTGAACGGCTTGCCGACCTCCTGAGACAACGCCACGCCGAAGCCGTTCTGCGAGCCGCTGCTGCCATACGCGTCGCTATAGCGGTTGTTGTAGTGGGTCAGTTGTCCGACGCTGTCGAAGTAGGTGCCATCCGCCAGGTAACGGGTCCAGTAGCCGCCCACGCTTTGCGCATGCATCTCCATCGAGCCGGTCGACGTCGACAGAGCCGGATTGATGCTGCGCGCCATGTCGCTGAAGCTGGCGTCCGCCGTTCCGAAGGTCACCATCGCGCCCGCATGCGTGCTGCCACCGCTTGCTGCCTGGTCGAGCGTCCAGTCCTTGCCGAACTGCGCGAAGAACGTTTTCTCGTCGGCGGCGAAACGGCTGCTGGCGTCCGCGTCGAGCGTTTGGCCGCCGATGCGTCCCCACACTCCGTCATGATTGCCAGGCTGCTTCTTCTCGACGTTCGCGATATCGCCGACCCGCTCATGCAGCCTGTCCAGCGTGGCGAAGCCGTAGTCGACATTCAGCGACGGCGTCATCGTGTAGCCCACCACGCCCGGCCGGTACGCGGCAGGTGCCGCAGCCGGAGCCTGGGTCGCGTCGGCCGACGGGCCAGGCGGTGTAGTCGCCGAAGTCGGAAGCAGGTCGGAGCGCAAGTACCAGCTATTCGCGTTGCTTTGGCCGCCGCGATACAACAGGTATTCGTACGCGCCGGCCTGCACGGGCCCTGCGAGATGGAACGCGGAAGTGGCAGTCGACGCGCCATTCGTCGCGACGACCACGCCAATCCCATCGGTGGTGGTTTGCGCCCCGGAGCCGGTCGTGTTGGTGATCTTCAGTGCGCTCGTGCCGCTGGTGTTGCCACCGTTCAGAATCAGTCGATCCGTTGGCGATGCGTCCGCGCCGAGGTACGTGTTCAACGCGATCGTGCCGCCGTTGCCGACATAGCTGCCCGTGGTCACGGTTTTGTAGCTGGCCGCCGCCGTCGGGTCCCCGGTCGGCGCGACGAAGGCCACGTTGCCCGCATTGTTCAGGCTGCTCAGCGTGGAACTGCCGGTGACATTCCACGCACTCGTGTCGTCGATCGTCACGCCGACCGGATCGATCTGGCCGGTGAGCGTCGTATGGTTCGTCAGGAACACATTGCCGATGCTGGCCGCGTCCGAAAAAATATTGCCGGTGAGGTTCTCGTTCGACGCGGTGAACGTAACGTTGCTGCCGTTGGTCAGGTTCAGCAGCGTGCCGTTGCCCGCAGTGACCGTTGCTCCGTTTTGCACGGTGATGTCAGCGATGCCACCGTTCGCGAGGAAAGCCGGTCCGGTCGTCGATGTCACACTGCCGCCGGTCACGGCCACGCTGCTGGTCGCGCCGCCGGCGAGCGAATCCGACGTGACGATGCCGGATGCGGCACCCTTCAGCGTCGAGGCATTCAACGTCAGCACGCCGCCGCTATCCGCCGTCGCGCCATTCGCTGCGGCGCTGGTGATCGACGATCCTGAATCGGTCACCGTGCCGCCGTTCTGCGCAACCACGCCGTCCGCCAGCGTGCCCGTCGTTTTGACGGCGGTCGATGCGAGGTTGGCCACGCCGCCAGCGGAAGCCACGACGCCGTGCGCAGAGGCGCCTGCGGTCGAGATCTGCGCAGCGGTGAGCGTCAGCGATCCCCCATTGGTCGCGTCGGCGCCGATCGCGCCGGCGCCCGTGGTACGGATGATCGTTTCGTTGTTCGACACGATGGACGATCCGGCGCCCAATGCTTCGACACCATGCGCGGCCTGCCCCGCAGTGGACACGACGCCCGCTGCGAGCGCCGCGCTGGCGCCGTTGCTCATCTCGATCCCGACGGCGTTCTGACCAGTGGTGGTGACCGCGGCGCTCGAATTCGTCAACGTCGAACCGGCCCCGGAAACAAACAGACCGATCGCGTTGTCGCCCGCGGTCTTGATGGTCGTTGCCGCGTCAGCGGAAATCATTGCGCTGGCGCCGGTCGACGATACGCCATCGCCCCCGGCACCGATCGTGTCGATTCGGGTGCCGGTCAACGCGATGGTCGAATTCGCGCCGAGGTTATCGACACCCTTTCCTGAGCCGCTCGCCGTAATCGACGCCGCACCCGCCGTGACGCCGCCGCCCGAATCGGTCGAGTCGATCTGGATACCATCCGCCGTTCCGCCAGCGATGACAGTTCCGCTGCTGGGCAGTGCAACGGACGCGCCCGCGCCGGCTAAGCGGATGGCCGCGATGCCGTCATCCGCTTCGATGGTGCCGGTGTTGATCAAGGTGGCCGTCGCGCCCTGAACCAAAGCGCCCGTACCGTTAGACACCCGGATCGTCGACGCATTGTTGACCGTTCCTTGCGGACCGACGACGACACCGGTCGAACCGGCGCCCGTCAACATGACGGAGTTGTTGTTCGCGAGCGTGCCGAGGTTCTGTGCGACAAAGCCGGTCACGCCGGCGGTGTTCGAACGCACGGCCGCATTGTTGGTCAGCATGGTCGCCGTCGGCACGCCGCTCGTCGCGTTGGACAGGTCATACGCCTGTCCATCCACGACGCCCGCGATCGCTCCGGCCGCGTTCAGATGGATGACGGTCGCCGCATCGATGGTGCCGGTCGCGCCGCCCTGATCGGTGATGGCGACGCCGCTCGGTCCATTGACGTTGTAGACCGAATTGCCGGTCGAAAGCGTGGAGCCGGAATCCGTTGCCACGACCCCGCGCGCATTCTGACCATTGATATTCATCGTCAACGTGCCTGCCGTCGAAGACCCCGTGAACGCCGCGCCACCGGCGACGCGGAACAGCGTCGAGTCAGCGGTGCCGACGGCAAGTTGCTGCGCGGCTACGTTGATCTTCGAGTTGGCGCCATAGGCAAAGAAGCCGATCTGGCTGCTGCCGGAGATGAAGTTGGGGACCGCGTTGGCGTCGACCTTGATCGTCGCGCCCGAACGCGCATGCACGCCGATCGCGCCGGTGCCGGTGAGGTTGACGGCGCCGTCGACCGTTGCGGTGGCATTCGAGCCTTGTGCCCACACGCCATAATTGCGTGTGCCCGAGGCCGGATCGGCACCGCCGGCGACGGTGATCGTACCGGTCGACGTTGCGGCCGTCGGCGTCGAGCCGGTCCCGATGACTTCGATGCCGACACCGTTCACGCCGTTCAAAGCAATCGTGCCAGTATTGCTGACGGTTGCGGCCGTGTTGTCGGCGAGCATCCCGACATTTGCAAGCGGCAGTCCCGACGCCGCGCCGTTCACGATGATGCTCCCACCATTATTCAGGATGCCTGACGTTGACTGGATGCTAGCCATTGCGGCGGCATTTTGCGTCTGGCTGCCGATAACGATATCGCCGAAATTCTTCGCGCTCCCCGAACTGCCGAGCAGCACGCCGTACGATCGCGTGGACAGCGCCACGTCTGCCGTGGCTTCTGGGGCAGCAGCGTCATACTGCGCCGCGCGCCCAACGTAGATCGTGCCGCCCGCCAGATTGGTGAAACTACCGTCGGACACGAGCCCGCCGATCACCTGGCTATTCAGGTTCGTCGCGTTGATGCCCACGTTGATGACACCGGCATTCGACGCCACCGCGCCACCCGATACGGCAACGGCATAATTTTGCAGGGAGCGGTTGTTACTCCCGTTGTAGTTCCACGCAGCGACATTCATGATGCCGTTGTTGACGAAGCTGGTGCCCGGTCCATTGGCCGATACACCGAAGCCTTCGGTATAGGCGTTAAAGCCGAAATTGTCGGGCTGAGCCGCCGTGCCGGTGTTGAAGTTGTTGCCCGAGGCGTAGCCGGATGAGATCACGCCATTGTTGACACCTTGTGCGCCACTTCGCAGGCCGACCAGCGTGAAGCCGCCGGAGATCTGTCCATCGTTGACGACGTGCGCGCCGTTTTCCGCGAGGACGGCGAAACTCTGGCCGCTGTCGCTACGAACGTCGATCTGCCCACCGGCAGCGATATGGAGCATGGCGTTGGCGCCCGTGCCATGAATGACCGACAGGTTCGCGGTCGCGAGGGAGACTTCGTCGGCTGCGGAAACGTTGTTGGTGTATTGAACGGTTTGCTGCGTGAAGCTGACGGCCTGATTGAACGCGGAGTCGTAGGCCGACTGCGAACTCAATGCGCCGCTCTGAAGCGACTGCACCAGGAAATCGTTGTAGGCGGCCAGAGAGGTTGCGTCGGTGACGCTCCACGTGCTGCCATTGAAAGCCTGAAAAGTGCCGGCGTACGATGGCACGCGAATGGTATAGCTGCTGGCGCTTCCGCCTGGGGCGAGCGCCGCGAAATCAACCTGATTGCGCGAGTTCCAATTGACCGCGCTCGGCGCAGCGCCGGTGCCATCGGCGTAGACCAGGTCGGTCTCCTTGGCTGCCATTGCGATGCTATTGCCGGCCGACGCCGGAGCGTTGGCCGGAACTCCAATGGCGACGTCAAGGGTGCCCCCTGTGTTGGAAATCGTCCCGATCCGCGTATCGACATACTGACTCCCATCGACGTTATGGAAAACCGGCACGTTTGCCGTGTCCCAACTCGACGCGACGAAGTTGCCCGAGTTATAGGTGGCAACGGTAATGTTGCCGCCGGTGATCGGATCAGGCGTACTGACGCTCTGCGCCTCGGCACCAAGAGCAAGGCGCGGCTGGTTGGCAGTGCCTGAGACGATCGTCGTGCTGCCCAGCGGCATGATGGTGTAGCCCGCATCGCTTTGGGCGCCAGTCCACGCGCCAGACAGATGGACCACATCGGCGCCAGAAACGGTCACGGACCCGGCGAGGTTGTCATTCGCCGTGGGACTGAAAGCCCCCAGCGCACACGTGCCGCCGGTCGAGACCGTGGAGCCGTCGCCGCAAGTGGACGCATAGGCGGTGCCCATCGTCGACACGGCTGCAACGGAGAAACCCAGCGCGGTAATCAGGCGACGCTGGCGCCGTACCGGTGGCCGGGCGTCATTCCCGCTTTCCACGACAGTTCCGCCGGAACGCTTGCCGCGCGCCATGGTGGTTTCCGAAACGGCGACCCAACTGCCAAGAGCTTCATTCCATATTGAGCGAAAAGACTTATTCACGGCCCGTCCTATTTTGAATAATCAATTGTCCGACCTGCCAATACCGCAGGCTGCGTCTATACGACAAACAATGGCTCTCAATGGCGTGCTGTGACTTCTTCCACGCCTCGCATCAGCACCTGATGCATCCAATTGAAATTAAAATGAAATTTAGCTGACACGTCGCGATACGATCATCAACTATTGAAAAATGGCGCCGCGATTTTGTTAAAATAAAATAGTGATCGGCAATGTAATCACACGAACAGACGCGACTCGAATAGCTCGCCGTTTAATAGAAAGCCAATTTCGAATCTTGATGTGCCGCGACTTCAATTTTTTAAACCTGAATAGCGATCAGCGGTCGCTGTCGTGCGCGTATTCAAATGACGGAGCTAAGAGCTGTCGGCGTCGTCGTCAGCTTGCGTGGGTCATCGTGCGGAACATTTTGGCCGGCCGGGCCACCGTTTGCGCCGCAAGGCGATCATGTCCGTTGGAGCAGTTCGCCGCGACTTACCGTCGACGTGGCCATTCATGTCAAAAGGCCGCCGTCCGCGACGGCCCCTGTCATGCATCGAATGCGAATGCAACAGCTATTGTCAGCAGCAGTTGGCCTCGGTAAGCGTCGCTCAGATCACCGACGCTTTCGTTTCATTCGCATAGGCGTGAATGTACTCATAGCTGCGCCGGTCGCTCCGACGCGGCGACATGCCATTGAATACCGCGCCCGCGATCAATGCGCCTGCGCTATCCAGATGCTTCAGCGTTTCCTCGACTTCCTGTTCAGTCTGCGCGTTCTCCCGCAACACGAGCACAGTCGCGCCGGCGTGACGGGTAACAATCAGCGCGTCCGTTACTGCGAGTACTGGCGGCGTGTCGAATAGCACCAGGTCGTAGTGCTCGTTAAAGTGATCGAGCAGTTTTCGCATCTGCTCCATTGCAAGCAGTTCGGAGGGGTTATCCGGATGCATGCCCGCGGGCAACAACGACAGATGCGGGACACTGGTTCGATAGACGGTGTTTTCCAGCGACGCATCGCCCGTCAGCAACTCGGCCAGCCCTGTCGCGTGCGGCAACCCGAAAAGAGCGCCGAGCCGCCCGCGCCTCAGATCGCTATCGATCAGCAACACGCGCTTGCCCGCTTGCGCGCACAACACGGCGAGATTGGCGGCAACGAACGTCTTGCCCGTGGACGGCGTTGCGCCGGTGACCATCACCACGCGGTCCTGCGTCGTAACGAGCGTCGAGTCGAGCATCGTTCGGATACGACGCAAGCCCTCGATCGCCGGATCGTTTGGACACTTCACCGCCAGCAGTGCGTCGGCGTTCGGGCGGTACGGAGGCGCAAGCGCGCGCCTGCCGCCTGCCCGTTGAGCAAGCGCCGCCGGCGCGCCAAGCAATGCCGGCGTGAGTTCCAGATTCGCCTGTTCGCTGCTGAACGGCACCGCGCCCAACATCTTCAACCGCAGACGTGTCTCGATCTGCTCGGGCTCGCTCACGGATTGCGACAGATATCGACGCGCGATCACGAATAGCACCCCGAGGAAAAATCCGGGCACAGGCGCCACCGCGATTGCCATGCCGCGCTGCGGCTTCACCGGTGTCGAGGGCTCCACCGCCGTATCGATCACGTTCACGTTGCCCACCGTGCCCGCGCGTGACACGGAGAGTTCGTGCGCCTTGTTGAGCATCGCGACGTAAATATCCTCGGCCACTTTTGCGTCGCGTGTCAGATCGGCCGACTCCCGGTCGGCCTCAGGCATTGCATTGAAACGCCCTTCGAATTTGTCTTGTGCGGCATGCAATTCGGCGAGTTGCGCATCCACTGTCTTCACTTCGGGGCTGTGAGCGGTGAAGCGATCGAGCAACTCCGTGCGTTGCAGGTTCAGTGCCGCAATCTGTTTTGAAAACTCGATGCTGCCTTGCAGGTAGCTCTGACTTTCTGTGCTCGCCTGCATCGAGCTGGAGGTAATTCGATGCTTCTGAAGCTCGCCTTCGGCACGCTTCAGATTGTCTCGCAAGCTCGGCAGTTCTCCGTTAATGAACGCGAGCATCTTGCTCGCTTCCTGCTGATCCCGCGTGAGATGTGCCGCAACGTAGTTCCTGGCAATCGAATTCGTCACTGCGGTTGCAACCGCAGAATCGCGATCCTCAAAGCTGATCTGCACGATGCCGGTTTCCTTGCCGATTTCGGCGATTTTCAGATGCGGCGCAAATAGATCGACCGCAGTCACCTCGTTCAGACGCTCAACCGTAAAACGCACTCCCGCAGGCGCAACCAGCCTGTTCACCAGAATGGACACGTCGCCTGCCTGCGCCAGTTGTCCTTCCTCCCCTTCGGCCAACAGCTTGCCATCAGGGTCGAATAGCTGGAAGTGCCGGTTGTCGAGTACCTTCAGTTCCAGTTTCTTGTCCTGCAACGCAATCGGCACATTCAACTGCGCGATGCCGAGTTCTTCCCCGCCCCACGCAAACGAGGACAGTCCGAGCCAGGCCCGCGACGGCGTCCCCGGCGTGGCGAAACTCGCAGCGAGCTTGCCGAGCACGGGGAATCTGCGTGGCGTCACCACGATATCCAGACCGTTCTGCGAGATGACCGGAGCGAGCACCGCCCGACTTCTGATGATCGCCATTTCGGTGTTGGTGGGTGGTGCGTTCGGCGACGGACTACTCTGCATCTGCTTGCTCACCAACTGGGCCAGCTCATTCTGCTTTGGTACTTCGACCTGAACCAATGCGTCGGCCGAGTACAGCGGTGCTGCAAAAATGGCATACGCCCCAGCAAGCACGACGGTCGCCACGGTGATGCCGATCACAACCCACAGGTTATCGATGATCAGGCGAACCAGATCCCGCAGCACGAAACCATCGCTGACGCGCGGCGAATTCACGTAGCCGGTGTGGACTTGTCGCGTTTTCATGTGAAATTCCAATTTAACATTAGGTGTATCTGCTCTTCATTCACGAGCATGTTTCCCCGGTGATTGGTGGCGGCTTCCGTCGGAGACTGCGGCTAGATCACACCATCGTCCACTAGTGGATTAGAAAATAAACACGACCGTGTCACGCGTATCAAACTGCCTCAACCGCGGATCAATCGTTCCTTCGCCGCGCTGAAGCTTCCTATTCGAGCCCTCGAAGCACACGTAGCAAATCGGTAGCTGCCTCTTTCCAGCGAAACTTCTGCGCGTGCTCGCGGCCTCTCACGCGCATGGTCTGGCGAGCGTCCGCATCGCCCATCAAATGCGCAATCTTCGCTGCGATATCTTCGGCCGAGCGTGCATCGCAATACAGCGCGAAATCGCCACACACTTCCGGTAACGCGCCTTCCCGCGAAGCAATCACCGGACACCCGCAATACATGGCCTCAAGGGGAGGCAAGCCGAAGCCCTCATACAGCGAGGGGAAGACAAAACACGCAGCACGCTCGTAGAGCGCCTTCAACTCGCCATCGGTAACGTAGCCAGCCCAAACGATGTTCTCCGGAGCGGCTCCGTCATCTCGTGCCTCCGTGCCGAATATCTTGACGTTCTTGCCGCCCGCAATCACGAACTTCGGGCCACTTCGATCACGCGCGAGCAGCGCAATTGCGTCCAGGACGCGCGCAAGGTTCTTGCCCGGCGCAAGCGACCCCACGATCAATACGAAACCGTCCGGCTCCACATTTAGCCGGTTCAATATCGAATAATCGCTGACGACTCGATCAAGATGATCCACTCCGTTTCTGATCACCGAGATGTTGTCCGGGGACACACCCAGTTGCGCGGCAATACGAGCCTTTGAAAATGCAGATACGGTCAGGATGTGCCGAACATTGCGCTTGAGCAACGCAAACGAAAAGCGGTACCAGAGCCGGAATTTCGCCGAGTATCCCTCCGGTAAGTCGAAGATCGCGGCATCATGAATCATCAGCACCTGTCGACGCATGAGCATCGGACCAACATTGCACAAGCTCAACAGCGTTCGTCCGTTTGCCGCGAACGGGAGGGCAAGCTGCTCCCACAGCACGCCACGAAAGCGCGGCACCACACGACGGGAGACCCACGGCGATACCTGATCGTCGAGATAGTCGCGAGGCACGAGTAACATCGGGCTTTCGTGAGTAGGCAGCAGGCGGCACAATGCATAGGTAAGCTCATGCGCGACACGCTGCACGCCGGTCAGACGCTGCGAAGTAAACTTTCCGTTGATGGCGATCATCATCGGCAATTCGCCTACGGCGCTTCTGTTGTCGACAATGGCCGCTACGGAAGCCGCACCGCCTGATTCGGCGGCCGACGCCATCGCGGCTACGTCTGCCGCCTCATCCCCCTTCAGATTCTCACGCATACGACCTCGCCAACTGGATGGGCGACCCTTGCTTATAACGCCCTCCGCTACAGGTTTCGCTGCCGTGACCGCGCCCGCCCACACACCCGCACCGGTCACCGAAAAATCCGCAATGGTTCATTACTTTGCGATCCTAAATTTAAAGTTGTTTGTCATTCTCCTGGCGCATGCGGCCTTCAGTTACGCGCCACCGACCACAGCAGGTAGAAAGACTCAGCAGAGGGCAAGATCTGCGCAAGAAGACGATTGAAGCGCGCGGCGGGTGCCGTTCCGACATACACGACGTCGAGCGGCTTCATGTCGAACTCCGTCGCGAGCATGATTGCGTCCACCTGAGTCATGTCGAGGCGGAAGATTTCCGGCTTGTTCATTGACGGCTTATAGCTCGCCTTCTTGAATCCTTCTTCGAGCGCACCCTGCGCATTGGCTGCCTGTGTGAGCGGCGGATCGGGGTGACGGATGACGATGATCTGACGCGGGTTGGCGCCGTTCACGTCGATACTGCCGGCCGTCGTGAGCGCGTCGGCCAACGACATTTGCCCCTGATTCATATACAGGGTCTGCGGCTTGGAGACCTCCCCCATCACGAACACACGGTTCTGCGTGTGATCCGGCACGTTCACGATGTCGCCCGCCTGTAAAACGATGTTCTGGCGCATGTCGCCCCGATTCAATATCCGGGTGACGTCGATCGTCGTGACCCGGCCACCGCGCGACACCAGCACGCGCTGCAAATCCGCATCCGGATTCGCACCGCCCGCACGGCTGATCGCATCGACCACACGCGTCGGTGTGCCAATCAGCGGCAGTTGTCCCGGGCTCTTGATGTCGCCGGTCACCTGCACGTGCTGACTGCGATACTGAATCACGCGCACGTCTATCTGCGGGTCCTTGAGTCGATCTTTCAGCTTGTTGTAGAGCGACTTCGAAATCTCTACAGTGCTCATCCCCTCGACGCGCACACGTCCAAGCGACGGAAAGAAAATCGTGCCGTCGGCCGCCACACGTTGCCCCTGAGCGTCGAGATCCCCGGCGCCGTTAGTGGCAAACGCACTTTGCGATGTCTGGGCGCTTCCGAGCACGCCCATGCCCTGCAGAGCGCTCGAATCCGTCGTGGTCGACTGACCGCCACCGC
Source organism: Paraburkholderia ginsengisoli NBRC 100965 (assembly GCF_000739735.1). Classification (GTDB taxonomy): domain Bacteria; phylum Pseudomonadota; class Gammaproteobacteria; order Burkholderiales; family Burkholderiaceae; genus Paraburkholderia; species Paraburkholderia ginsengisoli. The sequence continues at coordinate 31,542 of NZ_BBJF01000017.1, forward strand.
CTAACGTCAACTCCGGATGCCGCCAAACCGTAATGCCGAGTACGTCGTTGAATCCGACGTGGTAGTCGGTTTGCTTCTCCGGCACACCGGGTTGAATGCCGTTCTCCCGAGCATGCGCATCGGCTTCATCCGATTCCTTGAGCTGATAAACGAGTTGCGGCGTGATCAGCTTGACGTCGTACACGGCCGTATCCGTCGGCCGGCTTAGATCGTCGTTCATCCGGCTCGCGTCGAGTGCCGGCCCCGGCGCTAGCGAGCAACCCGACAATGCGACCGCCATTGCGATGGTCACGCCGATGGGGGACTTCAACATCTTTGTTTCTCCAGGTTTCATGGTCCTGAACTCAGGAATGTATGGCGCCGCGCCGTCCCGACGCGAGCAAACGGAATCTGTATCGTGGTAATGACTCGCACCGTCCCTCAAAACGCGTTGCGCCCCACGAACCCCTTCACCAGGGTGATCAGGATGATCTTGATGTCGAACCAGAAGGTCCAGTTCTGGATGTAGAACAGATCGAACTTCACGCGTGCTTCCATCTTCTCGACTTTGAGCGTTTCACCCCGGTAGCCGTTCACCTGAGCCCAGCCGGTTATTCCTGGACGAATCCGGTAGCGGTACATGTAGCCGTCCACCACATCCTTATACAAATCGTCATGCTCGATGGCATGCGGGCGCGGGCCGACAACCGACATCTGTCCGAACAGAACATTCAGGAATTGCGGTAGTTCGTCGAGTGAAGTTCGGCGCAGAAACGCCCCCACTTTCGTGATCCGTGGATCGTTTCGAGAAGCCTGGCGTACAGTCCCGGCGCCGTTGCTATGCACCTTCATCGTCCGGAATTTGAAAATATTGAATTCGCGCCCATCGATTCCCTTGCGCTTCTGACGGAACAATATCGGCCCCGGAGAAGACAGCTTCACCGCAATGCCCAGAAAAATAAAAAGCGGTAAAAGCGGAATCAGAACGGCGAGCGCGAAGACGCGATCGAACAGAAATTTTGGCCAGAGCTGCGGATCCGGCTCCGGACTGGTGGCGAGATTGATTGCGGGCATGTTCAGTACTTCGGTGACCGAGCGGTTCAGCAACGTCATGCTGCGAACATCCGGCAAGAAGCGCAGGTTCACGAAATCGTTGCGGAAATCCCGGACGATGCGCTGAATCGTGCGTTCGTGCGATAACGGCAAAGCCAGCCACATTTCATCAACCTCGCGCGCACGCACTCGCCGCTTCAACTCGCGAAAGTCGGTCATGACCGGTACGCCGCTCACACTGCGGCGAAAACCTGTGGCCTCGGCGGCATCATCGAATACGTAGATCGGCGTGAAACCGGCGGGCGCGGCGGCCTGCAACTGAGCGAGGACCGCGCGACCATAACTGCCGGCGCCCACGATCACCACATTGCGCTGGTCCTTTCCGCTCTTTCGCCAATGGCGTTGGAAGGCGCGCACGATCACCCTTTCGACCAGCAATAGTGCACCCGAGGTCAGTACCGCTTGTCCGAACCAGAGTCGCGATATGTCATTGGTCAGATGCAGCGAAAAGACCACGCACAGCCCCAGCACGACGACGGCCAACCAGGCTAGCGTCACGCGTGACAGCAGGCGGTATAGCGTCTGGCCTCGCCACGAGCGGTAAACGCCTAGGGGCGGAAACACGAGCAGCGCGAACACACACGACTGCACGACCAGAAAACGCTCTGCGTTAGTCAGGACGAACGAGCCGTCATAACGCATTCCATGCGCAAGCCAGGCTCCCGCCGCAATCAACAGGACATCGCAAAGCCTGGAAACAATTCCGAACATGATCGACTCTCCAGGATGTCAGGCCGAGCGCAACACAGCTGCGCGACGGTCGATACGCAACGGCCTTCCACCCGAAGGAGAAACTTGCAGTACTTCGTCGGTGGAAACCGCATCGTCCATTTGCGGCAGCAGTCTGTCGAATTCGCGGCGGATCATGCTGTAGCATTCACACGCGCGCTCCTCCAAACCCTCTCTGTCGAGCACATTGATCCGGCCACGGCGCTGCCGGATCAATCCCGCTTCCTGAAGCTGTCCCGCAGCGTCGGTCACACCTTCGCGGCGCACGCCAAGCAGGTTCGCGATCATCTGTTGCGTGATGGTGAGCTCATCGCTCTCGAGCTGATCGTGGGCGACCAGCAACCATCGGCAGAGCTGCTGACGTATTGAATGATGGCGTGTGCAAAGTGCGCTCTGGGCAATTTGTGTCATCAGCGCCTGCATGTACAACACCATCACCTGGTAGATTCCAAAAGACTTCTCCGACTCTTTCCTGATCGCGTTCACGGGGATGCGATACGCCAGCCCGCCGCTACGTACTTCAACCCGGCTAGGTGTAGTACCGCCCCCTGTCAACGTTTCGACACCAACCAGTCCCTCCTTGCCGATAGCGGCAACTTCGACGATGGCCCCGTCCTCCATCAGATAGAGCAATGACATCACCGCCGTGGTCGGAAAGTACATATACGTCGCGGGCGCATCCGCGTCGCAGAGTAGTTGCAAGCTTTTGACACGTACGAGTTCGAGGTGCGGTTCGAGGGCCCGCAGATCTTCTTCGGCGAGAGCACCAAGGAGATGATTCGAGCAAAGGTCACGATCGAGACAAGACATGTTCGTATCCAGATTTGGCGTTAGCGCGATTGTTCGCGCGGGAGCTGATCCGCCAGAGCCGATACCCCGAGACGGGAGTCGCCATTCTCTACGTCATGATCGCGTCGGCGGCTTTATGCACGTCTTCACGCGTCCTTTCGCAGCTTTAAGTCTGAAGCCCGGACCAGCGAGGCCTCTAAAAGCGAATTGCGTGCCACCATCCGTAAAGAGCCTGCTGGATAACCCGATAGGATTCGACCCAGACGAAACGGCCCATTTACCGCCTCAAAACCGTCTCATCTTCGAACATTGCATCTGGAATAAGCTGCGCAATGCGCAGGCACGCGTTAATGAATTCTGCGCGCGCGCCGGAGATTATCGCTCGCAGCGCCATCTCATTAGCGGACCCGCTATTTGCCGAACGTATTTTCAGTCCCGCCATAGCGCACACCACGCAGGCTATAAAACGGATTCAGCAGATAGAAAATGTCTCAGGGGCGAACTCTCACTGCGCCATCCATTATGTAATCTACCCAACAGATAGAGCACAACAGTCTGATTTATAACAATTTAATGTTTCTTGAACAATTCATTCGAGCCCCCTATGCGACCATTCAAATTCACGAGAGCAAGTTTTACTGGATCGAAAAGTTGCCCTGACACAATTACCGCAGCGCGAATTATTTGCCGGTTTTTGACATTTCAATATATAAATCGTTAAATTTCAAACCGGTCTGTCGTCGAGACCCCGACTTACGGACCAAATCCAATGTGCCGCCCAACTGTCAACCTTTGTCAGATTTGGAAAGGCTCGAATGCAAGCCGGACAATCCATGCTATCTTATTAAGATGGTTATATTGGCGACTATTAAAAACAATAGAATATTTCGAACCCCATAAATCGCCTCACCCCTTAACAGACAATCCTCATTTATCGTGAGTGGTTGCCTAAATCCGCAGGCTTTCTCCTACACCTCATTCGAGAATTACCGTGATCAATCGCGAGTACGATTGCATGCCGAAGCAGTCCGGCAAGATCATCGAACTGCCCCATCGATACGACGCGAACCGCCTGCTCGGCAAGCTCGATGCACTTGACTCACTTCAGCGCAACGCGCTGTTAAGTCAGCTGCAACTGGTTCATCTGCAATCAGGACAGGTGCTCTGCGAACCGGGAGATAACTTCGAGCACATCTATCTGCCGACCACGACGGTCCTCTCGCTCCAATACGTCCTCTCCAACGGGATGATGCTCGAGGTGGCCGAGATCGGCAGTGAAGGTCTTTTCGGCCAGCACCTGGTGGGTACGAACAGCGTCACGCCCTATCGGCTTGTGACTTGCCGCGACGGGTTTGCATATCGAGTGAGCACAGACGCGCTATTCAAAGTACTGAGTGGTTCGGCAGAGCTTCGTAGCCTGGTCCTGGGCTGCATTCAGTTTCTGATGGCGCAGATCGCGCAAATCTCTTTTTGCAGTCGACATCACCTGCTAAAGAAACAGTTGTGCCGCTGGCTCATCCTTGCCTATGACCGATCCCGCAGCGTAGAGATCAAGGTGACTCACAGCATGCTCGCGCAAATGTTGGGGGTCTGGCGCGAGAGCATCTCCGATGCAGCGGGTGACTTACAGAAGATGGGGCTGATACATCAACATCGCAGATCGATCATCCTCGCCGATTTGCAGGGACTCGATATGCAGGCCTGCGATTGCCACAGAGCAATCCGCAAGGAAATGAACCGAATCTTTCCAGACAGCGTGCGAATTCCGGCGGGACGTCTTGCCGGCGAAACCCCCGCATAGTTCGGTTAGAAATGCGTTGTTAGGCAACAGGCCCGCGCTGCCGTCAACGCCGGCACGAACGTCGATTTTTACATCTTGAACAGCGCTGGCCAGTGCTGATCACGGCCTCACGAAAGTGGCGGCATCCGAGTTGCAGACAGAAAAGTACTCGACCGATACATCATGTGAGAAGTGTTGTATTTCCACTCGTCCTTTGATCTGAACTCGTTCCGCCCCCTACCACTGTAACTACTTGTAACCTCGCGCACAGAGCTAGCCTGCACTGAGTGGTTTACTAACATACATACGCCGCGTGGGCTTTATGTCCATTTTTCCCCGCCGACGTCTGAACCACTATTTATCGCGGAGCATCAGGTGAAGAACGAACTCAGGCAAATCATCAAAGACACTGCGCATTTCGAAGTGTCGATGGACAGCATCTCGGACGATGACGATCTCTACGAAGCCGGACTTTCTTCGTTGAACACGATCCAGTTGATGCTGGCGATCGAACGGCACTTCAACATCGAAATCCCGGACCAGATGCTCAACCGTCACCTGTTCCAGAGCCTGAATTCGCTCGCCGATGCCGTCACCACGCTGCAGTGCGGTGTGTCTTCAGTATGAACGCACCTAAAATCAATCACGACACCCCGCGTGCCGTCGGCGTGCCGCCCTCGATATCGCCTCGACACCCTGCCGAGCACGACGGCAACGCAGTAGACAAGGCCGCTCATAGCGTCGCCCAAATCGCGGCGCACTTTGCCGACGCGGTGGATCGCGATGCGCGGTTTCCCACTGAAGCGATCGACGCCATGCGCGAGCAACGTCTGCTCGGTGCGATGATTCCCCGCGAATTCGGCGGACTCGGTGCAACGCTTGCGGATATCGCATCGGCTTGCCGGATTATTGGCCAGTCCTGCTCATCTGCAGGAATGGTGTTCGCCATGCATCAGATTCAGGTCGCGTGCATCGTCGCACATGCGCAAGGAGGTACGTGGCACAACGTCTTCATCGAACAGCTGGTCGAGCGTCAATGGCTGCTCGCCTCGGCAACGTCCGAAGACGAAGTGGGTGGCAACCTGCGCCGCAGCAAATGCGCAATCGACGCTCAAGGCGGCGCGTTCACGCTTCACAAGCTCACGCCGACGATTTCATATGGCGCCCACGCCGATGCCATTCTTGCCACGGCGCGACGCGATTCGGCGGCGGCGCCCGCGGAGCAGGTTCTCGTCACGCTGCTGAAATCAGACGCGACGCTGACCCGGCGTAGCGACTGGGACACCTTCGGAATGCGTGGTACGTGCAGCGAGGGCTTCGTTCTCGATGCGCAAGGTCAACTGGAGCAGATTTTCCCGATGCCCTTCGCGCAGATCGCCGAACAGACCATGGTGCCTGTCTCTCACATTCTCTGGGCCGCGCTGTGGGCGGGTATCGCAAACGATGCGTTTCAGCGCGCCAACCGCTATTTCCGTAGCCAGGCGCAAAGCAATGCCAACGGCAACACGCCGGCCGGTCGACGCATTGCCGAAGCACTGGGCCTGATGCAGGCGATCGACGGACGGATTGCGTGCGCGTTACGCCTTCAGGCGAGACCGCGTGGTGAGCGCACATGGTCGGAGTCGATGGCCGACGCCGCCGAGATCAATACGTTGAAAACGTTTGTCTCCACGACCGGCCTACAGATCGTCCACCACGCAATGATGATCTGTGGCATGGCGGCCTACAAAAACGGCACGCCATTCACCCTCAGCCGACATCTCCGCGACCTCTACTCCGCGCCGCTGATGATCAACAACGACCGCATCGACGCCAATACCGCGAACCTGATGCTTGCCCAGCGTCCCGCCTCCTAGGAAGAAGAGTGATGAGCGATTCAGCTACGATCCAGAAGCAATCCATTGAAACCTCCAACGCCATCGTCGACCGCGCGGGTGTCAATCCGTTCCGCGACGCGCTCGTCGATGCGGGTCTGTTGATACCGACGGGCGTGCAAGGCCTATTCGGTCGAAGCGGACAATTCGAGCGTGTAGTCGATGGGCTCGATGCACTGATCACACGTCTGGGCGCCGACCAGAACGCTGAAGTTCTGCGCTTCCCGCCAGCCATGAGCCGCACCGAATTCGAGCGTAGCGAATACCTCAAAGGCTTTCCCCAACTCGCCGGCACGGTACACAGCTTTTGCGGCGGTGAACACGAGCAGCAACGCGTACTGCAATGTCTGGAGCGCGGCGAAGACTGGACCGAGCACCAGAAGCCCACCTATGTGGTTTTGACACCCGCTGCGTGCTATCCGGTCTACCCGGTCATTGCACAACGAGGACATTTGCCGGAGGAAGGCCGCATCGTCGATGCCTTTTCGTATTGCTTCCGGCACGAGCCCTCGCTCGACCCGACGCGGATGCAACTGTTCCGCATGCGCGAGTACATCAGGCTTGGCACTGCGGAGCAGATTCAGGCGTTCCGCAGCGAATGGATCGAACGCGGTACGCGGATGATCGACATGCTCGAGTTGCCGAACAGCATCGATCTCGCCAATGATCCGTTCTTTGGCCGAGGCGGCAAAATCGTTGCGCGCAGCCAGCGTGAACAGAACCTCAAGTTCGAGTTGCTGATTCCGATCGAGAGTGAAGACAGGCTGACCGCTTGCCTGAGCTTCAACTATCACATGGACCATTTCGGTTTGTTGTGGGGAATCAAGACGCAGGACGGCGGCGTTGCCCACACAGGCTGCGTCGGCTTCGGACTGGAGCGACTCACACTCGGTCTTTTCAGGCACCACGGATTTGACATCGAGAAGTGGCCGCAGAAAGTCCGGGATGCGCTGTGGGGCAATGCATGACCACTGAAGCCGCATTTGTCACCCGCGCGTCGAGAGATCTGCTGCGCGAGGCGCAAGATCGCATGAAGACCTGGCGTGCCCATCCGTTGCATGGTCCGACCATGGTCCGCAAGCAAACCAATTGCTATGTCGACCTCTGGATCGAACTGCTGGCGTGGTGGGGGTTGGACCCGCATGCGGCGTTGCCCTTCACTGTCGCGCTGGATTTCGAAGGGGATGAGTTCACGTTCTTCAAGTTCCCTCCGGAAGACATCGAGCGGCTCTATGGTGTGCTGATCCAGGAACACGCGATTTTCGAACCGCTTGAAGTCCACGTCGCCAATCAGCTGCGACGTGGCGGTGTCATGCTGGTCGAAGTCGACGCGTGGCACTTGCCGGACACGCGCGGCGTTGCGTATCAGCAGCAACACACAAAGACCACCATCGGCATTCACGCGATAGACAGCAGTAGCCGTCAACTCGGTTACTTCCACAATTCGGGCTACTACTTCGCCGAAGGTGCTGACTACGACGGCTTGCTGGACACATCCTGCTCCGCCGTGTTGCCCCCCTATGTGGAATGCGCGCGGCGTCGTTTTGCGCCTTTAGCGGCAGAGCAACTGCGGGAGACTTCGCTGTCACTGCTGCGGCGACATCTTCTACGACGGCCGGCCGGGAACCCGATCACAGCGTTTGGAGAAGCCCTCGCCCGTGACGCGAGCGAACTCGCTTGCCGTCCCATGGCGCATTTTCACGCTTACTCGTTCAATACGCTCCGACAGCTCGGGGCAAACTTCGAATTGCTGGGTCAGTACTTTCGCTGGCTGAATGCGACCGGTGCGGACTACGCGGACTCGCTCGATACCTTGATTGCGGCGTGCGACACGATCGCGTCGGAGTCGATGGTGCTGGAGTTTCGCCTCGCACGCGCGTGTTCAAAGGGCAAGGCGGATCATGGCGAAGGCAGCATCGAGATACTGGAGCGCGCCTACGCGTCGCTGATGAGTGGCATTGATCGCGTGTTCTCCCGAACCCAACCGGCCAGCCAGCCGGATGAAGTTCTCATGAATTAACCGCCCAGCTCTACGACTGTTCGATGATGAAACCTCCGGCCGTGGCGCAAGCGGACAACGGCACCGCAGTCGAAACACCGCCCTCGCCGCAATCCGACGGTTGGAAGATGTGTAGCACGCCTGCTGGCGCGGCCACTCGACCGGAAGCATTGGCAACAATCAATTCCGCGGCATGGTTCGAAGCACTGGTGCCCGGTACGGTAGCGCAAGCTCTTGCTGTCCATGGCGTGTTCGATCCGCTCACCCCCACGCCTCTGGGTCGGCAAGACTACTGGTACCGGTTGCGGCTGTCCGGCACAGGCCGACGATTGATCCGGCTTCACGGTCTCGCAACCATCGCTGAGGTCTGGTTGGACGAGACGCTTCTGCTTCGATCGGACAGCATGTTCGTCTCTCATGAGACTGCTGTCGACATCGGCCCCGACGCGAGCACGCTCTATGTATGCTTTCGCTCGCTCGAACATCATCTGAGTACTTGCCCGCCGTCCAAACGGGCACGCTGGCGTACACGTCTGGTCGATACACCGTCGTTGCGTGAAGTTCGCACTACACTGCTCGGACACATGCCCGGCTGGTTCCCTTCGATCGAACCGATTGGCCCGTGGCGTGCTATCGAAATCGTCGATCCGCACGGCCCCCCTCGCCTCTGGCAACATTCTCTGCGCTCATCGGTGCGTGGCCATGATGGCCTGCTCGAAGTCGAAATCAAACTGGCCGCGCCTGTCGAGGAAGGACGCAACGCATGGCTGCGATGCGGCGAGCACGAAGCACCGCTCACGCAACTCGCGCCGTCCTCGTTCAGCGCGCGTCTCACTTTGCCCGAGGTCGAGCTATGGTGGCCGCACACCCACGGCGAGCCGTCCCTGTACGAAGTCACGGCCGATATCGACGGAGTCACGCTGTCACTAGGGCGGACCGGCTTTCGGACGATAACTCTCGAACGCGGTCCTGAAGGGCGCGACTTCGGGCTATCGGTTAACGGCACGCCGGTCTTCGCACGCGGTGCCTGCTGGAGTAGCGCGGCTCCGTTGAGCCTGCACGCTGACACGTCCATTTACGAGCACTATCTGCATCTGGCAAAGACCGCCGGTCTCAACATGATTCGGCTCGGCGGCACGATGACCTATGAAGCGGATGCGTTCTACGCGCTCTGCGATGAGTTGGGACTGTTGGTATGGCAGGACTTCATGTTTGCCAACTTCGACTATCCGTCGCTTGACGCGGGCTTTGTCGAACGGGTCGAGCGCGAAGCGATTCAGTTCATGACGCGTACCGCTGGCAACCCATCGCTCGTGGTTTTCTGCGGCGGTAGCGAGATCGCGCAGCAAGCCGCGATGGTCGGACTGTCGCCACCGCAGCGCGGCGTCGAACTCACCGAAAGTACGCTCGCCGATATCGCTGCAACCTACCGCCCGGACGCTATCTATATCAGCGATTCGCCGCATGGTGGCGTCCTGCCTTTCTACCCGAATGAAGGCGCGTCGCACTACTACGGCGTGGGAGCCTATCGTCGGCCGCTCGACGATGCCCGTCGCGCGGGTGTGCGATTTGCGAGCGAATGTCTGGCCTTTGCCAACGTGCCATGCGATGCGACACTCGAGGCAATCGGCTCACCCGCACCGCAAGAGCCGCGCTGGAAGCGCGCGGTGCCGCGTGACCCCGGAGCATCGTGGGACTTTGACGATGTTCGCGATCACTATCTGCATGAACTTTATGGTGTCGATGCGGCCCGCCTGCGTAATGAGGACCCGGCACGTTACCTGGAGCTCTCACGTGCCGTGGTCGCCGAAGTTGTCGGCGAGACATTCGCGGAGTGGCGGCGCATCGGCTCCGTTTGCTCGGGCGCGCTCGTCTGGCAATTGCAGGACGTCTTGCCAGGCGCGGGCTGGGGCATAGTTGATGCGTACCGCCGCCCGAAGTCCTTCTGGTATGCGATGAAACAGTCGCTGCAGCCGCGACAGATTCTGCTCACGGATGAAGGCCTCAACGGTCTCGATATCCATGTATTCAATGACAGCCAGCAGAGGCTCGACGCACACGTTGAAATCGTGGCGATGCGCGACGGCAGTATCCCGCTCGCCCGCGCTCGCCACGAAGTGCGGATCGCCGCACATGGCGCAGCCGTATTCAACGCAGCCGAATTGTTGGGGCGATTTTTTGACTTCACCTACGCATACCGGTTTGGCCCGCGAGAGCACGATACGGTGATTGCCTCGATGTACTCCACTAACGGTGTCCTCCTGTCTCAGGCATTCTATTTCCCCGAACGCACTCAGGCTGGCATATTCGAGCGTGGAGATATCGGCCTCGAAGCACACGCGGAGCCGAGCGATGGGCGATGGTGGGTCACTCTCCAGACCAGCAGACTTGCGCGTCACGTGCAGATTTCAGCGCCGGGCTTCGTGCCATCCGACAACTGGTTTCATCTCGCGCCTGGGGCTACTGTCCGGGTAGAACTTGTAAGCGACAGCGCTCCACGCTCACATCCTTTCGCTCAGTCCACCGCGCAAGCGCCTGACGCCGATACAAAGCCTTCCGTGATTGAGGTCCGGGCGGTCAACTCAAGCAAAACCCTTCGCGTAAGAAGTAAGCAGCCTGACCAAAGCTTCGTCGATGCGAAAGGCTTGAGCTAACCGGCGTCCGGTGATTGGGAAGCCGCATTTCGTGGCCGCGGAATCCCATACGCGTCCATCCACCGATAGACCGTCGCGCGAGATACGCCCAATTCGCGCGCAACCCCCGCGAGGCGTCCGCGATTGCGGGCCAGTGCCAACTCGATCGTCTCCCGCTCGATCGCTTGCCTCGCAGCCGCAATCGACAATGGCGCAGCCTCCGAGCTACGTTGCAACTCCAGATCTTCAGCGGTCACGAGTCGCCCTTTCGCCATTACCAGCGCGCGCCGCACTCGATTGATCAGTTCTCGAACATTGCCCGGCCAGTCATGCTTGTACATGGCGTCAATCGCGTCCGCCGCAAATCCGCGGACACGATGTGGCGCATCCGACCTGAAGCGCTCGAACATGTGCAAGGCAAGCAGTTCGATATCCTTGCCGCGCGATCTTAATGGCGGCTGGTCGACGCGCAATACGCAGAGGCGGTGAAACAGGTCCGCGCGAAAGCGCCCTTCGGGTATTGCGCCAAGTAGATCGACGTGAGTAGCGGATACGATGCGGCAATCGACGGCCACCGGTTCATTGCCGCCGAGCCGACGAATCGTGCGTTCCTGCAAAAACCGCAACAGGCTCGCCTGGCTATCCATCGGGAGATCGCCTATCTCGTCAAGAAACAGCGTGCCGCCGTCGGCCGCTTCAATGTGCCCGATCTTCCGTGTGTTGGCGCCGGTAAACGCGCCGCGTTCATAACCGAACAATTCTGACTGCAACAGGTTATGAGGAATTGCGGCGCAATTGATCGCAACGAAAGCGCCGGCCCGTCGCGGCGAGCTCTCGTGAATTGCGACTGCCGTCAGTTCCTTGCCTGTGCCCGTTTCTCCCGAGACCAGAACCGGTGCGTCTGTACGCGCGACCCGGCGTATTGCCTCAAACAGTTCCAACATCGCGTCGCAGGTGCCAATCATGCTTTTCTCGACAGCAGGAACCTTTTCCAACGGCTGACCTGACAGGCTTGCCATTCCGTACGCGTGTCCTACCGCATCCGCAATCCGTTCTTCCGCCGAGGGCAATGTGATGTAATCGAAGCAGTAGTCCCTGAGTAACGATCGCACTGCCGGCATCTGAGCCTGGTTAGCATCGACGAGCGCGACCCATGCCACGTCACGCAATCTTGCGCACGCCGCGGATATCTCATGCAGGGCTTCTGTCCGGACGGTGCTCAGATCGAGCACTCCTCCCCTTATTTCGCCACTAGCGGTGTAGATCCTGCCCACATCCGCAACGACCTGCACATTCCAGTCGCGGCGTTTCAACTGTTCGCACAGACCGCGCAGCGGCGTTTGCGTCAGGTAGATCAGCGGGCGCTGTTGAGGGGTTCTCAACACAGGCTCCCCATAGTCCAGCTCATCATCAGTTTCGTCATCATTGACTCCCTATTCCACCTTCCGGTTATCTCAAAAACAGGTTTCAAGTCTCCCAGAGAGATCTTTAACCTGCAGCGGGTGTTAAGGAATGTCTACACACCTCGGTTGGTACTGTGGCCAGCAATGAGCGCACAGTGTCTGGGATGTCCAGATGTCTCGATCGTGAGTCGGGGCGACTACGACGTCCTTACGTAGACTGTAGCCTCGTAGTACCAGTTCAAAAAACATGGTTCCATCTTCGACCAAACCATGAGCAACATTCGCGGGTCGTGCCGCGTGCAGGGTGTAACCATCTGTCTTCTTTTTTGGGCAACTCTGGGCAACGCGTCTTCTGCGGATCGCCACGTTGTCAGGTAGGCAACATGGGCATCCTATTCAGCACGTACAACAACGTACGCTGCCTCGATAATGCGGATTTCCACTGCCGAGTCGACCACGATACGCTTTGGGACTCTATATCCATTCCATACTGTCAAAGTACGCAATTCCGCTTCTCGAGTCGAACGCATTTCCGTGTTCTGCTTGCTGAAAACATTCTTTGTGGGGAGTGGCAGCAGAATCAGCGTAGGGTCAACTACCCAGACTTGAACATTGAATTTCTTTGGCAACTTGTCTCGACTATCGGCGCGAACACATGGACCACAAGTCCGCGGCGCTCCAACAGAAGCCGAAAGCGTTCTATCGCCCTTCGGTTCCGCAAGCTGCCGGTATGGAGGCAAAGCCGCATCGCTGCGGCCGTCCCAAGTTGCGAGAGACTCCTGCATTGTTGCAATCCCGAGAATGTGACCATTCAGTTCCAAACCTTGCGATCGTACGAATCGATCGACCTGCAAACGGGCGCAAGCTATTTCGCAGTCTCAATCAGGATCGTGTTGGCCGTTGCTGACACATGTACTCGGAAAAAAACCGGGAGAAATAGCGCTCCGATACAACGAACGCCGTACGTCGACCGAACAATGGTAGCCGTTTGTCTCCGCTTGGAACGTTAAATATTGCAAGCTAGCGCCTGTCAAATGTTAAACATTCCTCTGACTACCGCGGGCAGTTGGGAAAGAAGTACAAATTGCGTACTGCAACGAGATCCTGCTCTCGTCGCCTCAATCAATTCAGATCCGACAGTGCTTTCTCTGGTCAACTGTATGTCTGCGGCCACGAAATGTATTCTTCAGCATCGGCGACGTTCAGATGAAGCCTGTCTTGAGTAGTGGAATCACCCAAGTTGACTTTCTTCGCGCGAGATTGGCCGAAACGCGACGCTCAGTCAACATAGCGGCCCCTTCTGCAGAGCCAAGCGATCTGAGCAGATGGGCGCCGCTATCAAGCTTATTCATCGTGTTGCGCTGTGAGTCCGTGACAGCGCAATACACAACGCAGGTTGGAAACAGCCTCAGTCCGACGTCTGCCTCAGGTAATCCCGGATCTGCGGCAGAAGGGTCGCATTCGCGCCCGTGATCTTAAGCGCGCCTGCTGCCGAACTTCCGACCGGGTTGAACAGCGCGCTGCCGTCCAGCATGTTCGAATTGATGACGCTCTGGCTCGCCGAGCAACCGGTCGATAGCAGAGAGGTGACCGTGCCTGCTATCGACGCGAATACGTTACCGGTGACGAGAAACTGACACACATTGCCTAACGCGCGGAAACCGGCGTAGGCCGAGCGGGAGACCTGGTTGTTCGTGACGGACACGAGTGTCACCGTGCCTGATCCCGTGTCGAGCTCGATGGCGGCTTGCTGACTTGGAAGGCGACTGTTATTCGCGCTCGTCGAGTTCTGTATGTCCGAGATCTGGTTGTTCGTGACGAGGACGTTCGTCGCATTGTAGGTGTGCCAACTGTCTTCCTGGGATATCAGCACGCCGGCGGCCTTCTGCACGCCTTGCACGGTATTGCCGGTGATCGTCACGTCCGAGCCGCCGACCACCGAGATGCCTCGTCCCCAGTAGTTACTCGACAAGGCGTTACCCGTAATCAGGATGTTGCTGCTCAACGCGCCGTCGCCCTGATAGCTCACCACGGCGATCATGTCGTCGCCCGTTCCCGTGACGGTGTTGCCCTGCACGAGCACGTTCCGCGAACCATAGGTCGTGTGGATACCGTCGGCGAGCGTGTCCTGCACCCGGTTCCCCACGATCGCGATATCCTTTCCGCCGAACACGAAGATGCCCGCACTGGCCCCGCCTCGGATTGTGATATCGAGCACCTGAACACCCGTGCCGGTTACTTCGATTTTTGTCGAGCCAGGCGTGCTGAGTCGAGTTGATCCGATCCCGATCAGAGTAAGACCCACAAGCGTCGAGTTACTACCGCTCATCACAATTGTCTGATCGCTCACGTTGGTTGCGAGCAGCGTTGCGCCATAGCCCGAGATCACCACTTGCGGGTTCTTCACTGCAAGCGAATGAGTGACGACATATTGCCCTGGCGCAAACACCAGACGCTGCCCCGCTTGCAATCCGTCGAGTGCCCGTTGAAGCGAGTCGGCCTGATCGCTGCCGTCGGCGGCGGGGAGCACGGTAGCGTCGGAGATCGTGGGCCCGCCTGCGGAGGACGGCGCGCTCGTCGGAACTGACGTACCCGTCGAGAGTGACGTGCTTGTCGGAGCGTTGGTCGACGCGCTGCCTGGATTGTCCTCCGGCGTTAGGCCGACGGGATTGCCAGTGGCCGATGGGTGGGACGGAATATTGCCGCCACTGCTGCTACTGCCGCCACCGCCTCCACATGCAGCGACGCTGATCCCAAAAGTCACCAATGCAGTCCAGAATAATTTTTTCATAGTGTTCGCGTGGGCTATTGCAATTCGCCGGCCCTTATCTTGCGCGTCGTCGATTAAAGAAATTTGTATAGCAACGACATTAGCCGCCGTCGAATTTCACCGGTAAGCCGGAGAACAAGTGCCACGCCGAAAGTAGAGATTCGCCGTCCAAAGCGCCATGCCGCACCACCCTCTCTCGCCATATCGCTGCATATGGAAAACGTCCAATGTGACCGGAGCCTAGATTGGGGGTGCCACTTTACCCGTTCCGAGAACGCGATGAAACCCATACGGACATTCTTGCGAAGGCGCCCTTATCGGGGAACCGTATGCGCTCACCTCTTGAAATCAGTAGGCGTGAAACTCGATCTGCTCCTAATAGAACCCATCGGCGTCACGCCATAAAATGGGCGGGTAGTGGCGAGGGCCGTACGTAACAGCAGCAATCGAAGCGCTGGAATTCGATATCAGGAATCCTCGCAAAGCCAATGCAATTCCACAGACCATGGCCGGCTTAGCGCACGGAATGAGTTCGATGCGCACCAAAGAGAAACGCCCTAAAGCTCGCGCCTGTCCCCTCCAAAAGAGAGCTCGTGACGCGCCGGATAGCTGACACGTTTCGCCAACGATAACTGAGTCGTTTGTCAATTCAGTCGGTGCAGCGTGCCATCCTGCGTTCGATCTGCATGGCAAGGCGTCTGGAGCACGCCGAACGAAACGCGGAAGGCTTTATACAAACCATGCACGCCAAGATCCTTCTGATCGACCCTCGGCCCTCCTGCCTTCTCGTCGGCTTCCATGGGCGCGGGAGACCCTGGCAGCCTTACTCTCGCCCTTTGCCTTTTTAGGCTTCCTGAATCTGGCCCGTCGTAAGTGTCGTGTCTAACGCGTAAAAGGAAGCTCGAGGTGCAGATGGACCACTCAAACCCAGGACAACTACCGAGGCCGAGATGACTCCGTCCTTGATCGCGCGGGAACTGACCGTCCAGTTCGTGAACGTGCCGATCGCGTAGCCACCGGGCGCCGCACCGTCCGCCGTCCGGGACCCGCCGGAGAGTTGTAACAAGCGATTGGAGTTCGAAAAATTGCCTACAATCACTATAAAAATCCGCGTGTCCTCCAGCGCCGACAATAAAAAAACATCTGATGTGAGTCGCTGTGTCCAGCGAATTGGGGAGAAATGATGAGAATTGCGGTACTTGAGGACGATCCGGCTCAGGCTGCGTTCGCGATTGAAGCGCTCTCAGTCGCAGGGCACAGTTGTCATGAATTCGCGCGAGGGCAGGCGCTGGTTCGCACCCTCCGGCGGGAAACCTTCGATCTCCTGGTCCTCGACTGGGAGATTCCCGACATGACGGGAAAGGCGGTACTGGAATGGGTCAAGCAGAACGGACCGCAACGCCTGCCGATCATCTTCATCACCTCATACGGCCGTGAAAACGACATCATGTCCATGCTGAACGCCGGGGCCGATGACTATCTCATCAAACCTGTCAGTTCCGGCGTGCTCCTCGCGCGAGTTTCGGCATTACTGCGTCGTGTCTATGGAATCAATTCCACGGCAACGCGGGAGGTCTTCGGCGATTTCGAGTTCGATCTGCCTTCCGAGCAGGTTTTGAAAAAGGGGATGCCGACGACACTCACGCAACGCGAATTCGCGCTGGCCTTGCTGCTGTTCCAGAATCTTGGACGTCCGCTGTCACGCGCACACATCGCCGAGCGGGTGTGGAAGCAGGCGCCCGACGTTTCCTCCCGCACAATGGACACTCATGTTTCGTTGTTGCGAACGAAACTCGGCCTGCGCCCGGAAAGCGGCTACCGGCTGGCACCCGTCTACGGCTACGGGTATCGGCTTGAAAAGCTTGCTCCCGATGGGGCTGCCGCCTGAAGCGGGGTGGCGGATTCCGAAACTAAATTGATGGCATTTTCACGGTGCCGAATCACTCAAAGCAAATACGCCCCTCCGTTAGTTTTCCGAACAATATATTCCGGGGCGATGCCTCATCGCGCATTCGAAAAATCTGGATTAATAAATCCCTTACTTAGAACGACCTTTCATAAAGCGCGGGCCGAAGTGCGAAACGATCGCCCCACACGCAGTAGTGCTTCCCCATATATCGTCAATTTCCGATATATGATTCGTCATGTAGCGATGCAGATGCGTGGGCGCCCCCGGCGTCCCGGCTGCCCGTTGTCGAATACCTTGAACGAACCCAGATGAAGCCCGATATCGACGCGATTCACAAAGCCCTTGCCAACCCGGTCCGCCGGGAGATTCTTGGCTGGCTGCGGGAACCGCACGCGCATTTCGCCGATCAGGATTTGCCGCTCGATCACGGCGTGTGCGCGGGCAAGATCGACGCGCGCTGCGGCCTCTCGCAGTCCACCGTGTCGGCGCACCTCGCGGCCTTGCAGCGCGCGGGGCTCGTCACGTCGAAGCGGGTCGGTCAATGGGTCTTTTTCAAGCGCAACGAGCCCGTCATCCAGGCGTTCCTCGAACATATGAACTCCCGGCTCTGAACGCTTCGTTCGCGTCGCCGCGCTACTTTCATCACGCAGTTTTTTTCAGGCTCGGGCTCGCACCCGCCGCCAAAGGTGAACTCTTATGCCGACTCTTTTCGATCCGCTGCAAATTGGCGATATCACGTTGTCGAACCGCATCATCATGGCGCCGCTCACGCGTCAACGCGCTGAAGAAATCCGCGTGCCGAACGCGCTGATGGCGCGCTATTACGCCGAGCGCGCAACGGCCGGTCTGATCATCAGCGAAGCCACCTCGGTCACGCCGCAAGGCGTCGGCTATGCCGACACGCCGGGCATCTGGTCGCAGGAGCAAGTCGAAGGCTGGAAGCTCGTCACCCACGCCGTGCACGCGGCTGGCGGCAAGATCTTCCTGCAGTTGTGGCACGTCGGCCGCATTTCGGACCCGCTGTTCCTGAACGGCGAATTGCCGGTCGCGCCGAGCGCGATCCCGGCACAAGGCCATGTGAGCCTCGTGCGTCCGGAGCGTCCGTACGTGACGCCGCGCGCGCTGGAACTCGATGAAATCGCCGGCGTGGTCGAAGCGTTCCGCAAGGGCGCGGAAAACGCGAAGGCGGCAGGTTTCGACGGCGTCGAAGTGCATGGCGCGAATGGCTATCTGCTCGACCAGTTCCTGCAGGACAGCACCAACAAGCGTACCGACACCTACGGCGGCCCGATCGAAAACCGCGCGCGTCTGCTGCTCGAAGTCACTGACGCGTGTATCGACGTGTGGGGTGCGAACCGCGTCGGCGTGCATCTCGCACCGCGCCGCGACTCGCACACGATGGGCGATTCCGATCCGATCGGCACGTTCGGTTACGTGGCCCGCGAACTCGGCAAGCGCAAGATCGCGTTCATCGCCGCACGCGAATCGCTCGGCGAAGACCGCCTCGGCCCGCAACTGAAGAAGGCATTCGGCGGCCCCTACATCGCGAATGAGAAGTTCACCAAAGAGACCGCGCAGCAGGTGCTCGACGCGGGCGAAGCGGACGCGGTGGCATGGGGTCAACTGTTCATCGCCAATCCGGATCTGGTGCGCCGCTTCGAGACGAATGCGCCGTTGAACAAGCCGAATCCGTCGACCTATTATGCTCGCGGCGAAACCGGCTACGTCGATTATCCGGCGCTGGAAGCGGTGGAATAAACGGCCGTGTGTGCTGAGCGACGCGTTGCGATGCACCGCGTGGTCGGCTGACGCAGAGCCGCTCCGCTCCGGTGAAGCGGCGCGTGAATCGCAGAGCGTTGTAAAACCGCGCGGCGGGTATGAGCGAACAATGTTCAGCTCATACCCGCCGCGTTTTTTTGCGCCGCGCGTTCAACCGTGTTTGCTTGGTTCAACGCGCTCGTCACGTTCGTTACGATCCGCGCCCACCCGCAAACCGCACCCGTCACACAAGATCGCGCTGCATGAACACACGCTTCGATTCGTCGAGTCCTCGCGCGATATGCGCGTTGCGCCGCTCGATCAGCGCCGCGTCGAGTTCGGCGAATTCGATCTCCCGAAACCCCAGCCGCCGATAGTACGGTGCATTCCACGGCACCTCGCGATACGTCGACAGAACGAGTTGCGCCAAGCCGCGCGTCTGCGCGAGTTGCGCGACCTGCTCGATCAAGGCCGCGCCGATGCGCCGCCCGGCGTGCGAGGTGAGCACGTCCAGTTCCTGCACATAGATGCGCGTGGGTTGCGGCTCGAACATCACGAAACCCGCGCAGATCGCATCGGCGTCCACCGCGACGATGATCTCGCCCGCCGCAATCTTGCGTTCGGCGAGTTCCGGCGCCATGGGCGGCGCATCGGCAATGCCGGTCATGCCGACGCTGACGAAGCGCTGGCCGGCTTCGAATTCGATCGCGCGAATCGCATTCGCCTCGCGCGGCGCGGCAAAACGGAACGTGATATCGGGTAAGGGCTGCATGGCGTGTCGAAGGGAGTCGTTGTAGGCGGCGGCCGCGTGAGCACTGCGCACGGGCCGCGATTGCCGAAGATATCGCGGGATATTGACATCCCACGCGACAAATACACAAGTGCACGCGCCGCCACGGGACTAAACTCGTGACATCTACTCTCCCCCGGCCCACGATGGATCTCCTGAATGTGTTGCAGGTCGCCCTGCATCTCGACCAGCACCTGAGCGCTCTGATCACGCAATTCGGCGACAGAGTGTACGTGCTGCTGTTTGTCGTCGTGTTCGTCGAGTACGGCTTCCTGCCGCTGTTCTTCCTGCCCGGCGATCCGCTGATTTTCATTTGCGGCGCGCTCGCGGCCACGGGCGCGCTGAATCCGTGGATCGTCGCGCCTGTGCTGTTCGTCGCGACGGTGGGGGGCAGCATCGTCGGTTATGGAATCGGCCATGCGGTCGGTGACAAGGTCTATACCGCCAACTATCGATGGCTGAACAAGCGCGCGCTGCGTAAAGCGCACGATTTCAGCGAGGCGCGCGGCGGCCTGACCTTCCTGCTGTCGCCGTTCATCGCCGTCGTGCGCACGTTCGCGCCGTTCGTCGCCGGCGTCTCGCGCATGACGCTCTCGCGTTTCGTGTGGCTGGTAACCGCCGGCGCGGCGCTGTGGGTCGTGTCGCTGATGGCCGCCGGCGCGCTGTTCGGCAACATGCCGATGGTGCGCGAGCATATGAGCTCGCTGGTGCTGCTGGGCATCGCGCTCGGCGGCGTGATGCTGCTCGGCGGGACGGTGTGGCGTGTGGTCCATCGTCGCTTGCGCGCTCCGTGAGCGTTCCGGCAGCAGCCTGCCGACACGGCGCGGCCCCGTTGCCGGAATGCGCGCCCACATCCCAACTTGACTCGAACGAGATACGAAGGTAACCTTCGCAGGTAACCTTCACATCCGGTTGTCATCGCATGAGCAAGAACGCCCCTCCGCTTGCGCCCGAGGCGCTGCACGCACTGGCTGAAAACCTGCGCGTAGTGGGCGTGAAGCTGCGCCGCCGTCTGCGCGAAGAGTCGAACGTGGGCGACTTCACGCCTTCGCAAGCACAGGTTCTCACTCTGCTCGAACGCGACGGTCCGGCCACGGTCACCGCGCTGGCTCGTGCTCAGGGCATGCGCCCGCAATCGATGGGCGAAATGCTTGCAGCGCTGAAAGCCGCGGGGTTCGTCAACGGCGCGCCCGATCCGAATGACGGCCGGCAGACGGTTCTCTCGCTGACACCGGCCTTTCGCAAGAAAATCAAGGCCAGCCGGGCCGCCCGCGAAGACTGGCTGTTTCGCACCATCCAGAGCCAGTTCTCGGCGACCGAACAGCAACAACTCGCAATCGGCGTCGACTTGCTCAAACGACTCATCGACTCGTAACGACTCGTACCACCCAGGAGCACAGCATGGCACTCACCACTCTCGACGCAAAAACCGCACTGATCGTCATCGATTTGCAGCGCGGCATCGTCGCACTGCCCACCGTTCAGCCGTCGAGCGAAATCGTTCAACGCTCGGTCACCGTGCTCGACGCGTTTCGTCGCCACGGCCTGCCCGTGGTGCTCGTGAACGTCGCGGCCGGCGCGCCGGGCCGCACCGACCAGGGCACACACGTCGGCGACTTCCCCGCCGGTTTCGCCGACCTGCTGCCCGAACTGAAGCAGCAGCCGTCGGATCATGTGGTCACCAAGCGCACCTGGGGCGCGTTCACGAACACGGACCTCGAAGCGTATCTGCGCAAGGAAGGCGTCACGCAAGTCGTGCTGGTGGGTATCGCGACCAGCATCGGCGTCGAATCCACCGCGCGCTACGCGAGCGAACTCGGCCTGAACGTCACGCTCGTCGTCGACGCCATGACCGATCTGAATGCGGACGCGCACACCAACAGCGTCACGCGCATCTTCCCGCGTCTCGGCGAAACCGGCACGACGCAGGAACTCCTGGCGCTGCTCGACAGCACGCGCGCATGACTATGCGCCTGAGCGCAAGCTCGCGCGTGCTCGCCACCTGGTTCGTCGTTCAGACAGGAACCGTGCTGTGACAGGCACATTCCGTTCGCTGCGAAATTTCAATTACCGGGTCTGGGCGAGTGGCGCGATCGTCTCGAATGTCGGTACGTGGATGCAGCGCACGGCGCAAGACTGGCTCGTACTCACGGAACTCACGCATCACAATGCGACTTCCGTGGGTATCGTCATGTCATTGCAGTTCGGGCCGCAGATGCTACTGCTGCCGCTCACCGGCTACGCGGCCGATCACTTTGACCGCCGCAAGCTGCTGTTCGCCACGCAGGCGGCGATGGGCTCGCTGGCATTGGCCCTTGGCATTCTCACCGTCACCGGGCTCGTGCAGCTCTGGCAGGTCTATGTTTTCGCGGGGCTGCTCGGCTGCGTCACCGCCTTCGATTCGCCGGCGCGTCAGACCTTCGTGTCCGATCTGGTCGGCGAAAGCGATCTGGCGAACGCGGTCGGACTCAACTCCACGTCGTTCAACGCGGCACGAATGATCGGGCCCGCGGTGGCGGGCCTGCTGATCGCGTCGGTGGGCACCGGCTGGGTGTTCCTGATCAACGCGCTGTCGTTCGTCGCGGTACTCGGCTCGCTGCGCCTGCTGCGGCTGCACGAACTGCATCTGAAGCCGCGCGCGGTGCGCTCGCGCGGCAGCTTCGTCGAAGGCTTCAAGTATGTGTGGACGCGGCCCGATCTGAAAGCCGCGTTGCTGATGCTGTTCCTGATCGGCACGTTCGGGCTGAACTTCCCGATCTTCATCTCGACGATGTCGGTCACCGCCTTTCATGCGGGCGCCGGGCAATACGGCGTGCTGAGTTCGACGATGGCGATCGGCTCGGTTACCGGTGCATTGCTCACGGCGCGCCGCGCGCGCCCCCGGATGGCGCTGCTGCTCGGCGCGGCGGCCGTATTCGGCGTGGGCTGCACGGTCGCGTCGCTGATGCCGAATTACGTGCTGTTCGGCATGGCGCTCGTCGTGATCGGCGTATCGACTCAAACCTTCACCACGTCCACCAACAGCCTCGTGCAACTCACCACCGAACCGGCGATGCGTGGCCGCGTGATCGCGATCCTGCTGGCGATCGCGCTGGGCGGCACGCCGCTCGGCGCGCCGGTCGTGGGTTGGGTCGCGGACCGCTTCGGCCCGCGCTGGGCGCTCGGCGTGGGCGCCGCGTCGGGCTTCGCGGCGGCGCTCGTCGGGCTGCTTTATCTGGTGAAGTACCGCCAGTTGCGCGTCTATGTAGAAGGCCGGCGGCTGCGCTACAGCATCGACGATCCACGTCCGGCCGCCAGCGCGGCAACCTCTTATGTCGGTCCCGTCACGGCCGTGCAAAATGCCGCCGTGAATGAAGCGGAAGAAGACGCGTCGTCAAGCGTCTAGCACCACGGCCCACTCGATGCAAAAAAGCCGCGCCTGAATCGATCAGACGCGGCTTTGTTTTTACCGCAGTGCTCGTGCTACTTGTGCCACCTGCGGTTCATTACGGCTTACTTCGCGACCGGCATCGTAAACTCGGCACCCTTCGCGATGCTGTCCGGCCAGCGCTGCATGATGCTCTTGTAGCGTGTATAGAAGCGCACGCCCTCTTCGCCGTACGCATGGTGATCGCCGAACAGCGAACGCTTCCAGCCGCCGAACGAGTGCCATGCCATCGGCACCGGAATCGGCACGTTGATGCCGACCATGCCCACCTGAATCTGCCGGCCAAACGCACGCGCGACGCCGCCATCGGACGTGAATAGCGACACGCCGTTGCCGAACTCGTGCGCGTTGATCAGTTCGACGGCGCTCGCGAAATCGGGCACACGCACGACCGCGAGCACCGGGCCGAAGATCTCTTCCTTATAGATCTTCATCTGCGTGCCGACGTTGTCGAACAACGTGCCGCCGATGAAAAAGCCCTCTTCCGCCGCCACCGGATGCGCGCGGCCGTCGACGATCAGCTTCGCGCCTTCCGCTTCGCCCGATGCGATATAGCCGGTCACCTTGGCCTTATGTTCCGCTGTAACCAACGGTCCCATCTCGGCGTCCAGGTGTTCGCCATTCTTGATGACAAGCGATTTGACGCGCGGCACCAGCTTCTCGATCAGCCGATCGGCAACGTCGCCCACCGCGACCGCGACCGAGATCGCCATGCAACGCTCGCCCGCCGAGCCGTACGCGGCGCCGATCAACGCATCGACGGCCTGGTCGAGATCGGCGTCCGGCATCACCACCAGATGGTTCTTCGCGCCGCCCAACGCCTGCACGCGCTTGCCATGCTTCGACGCTTCGGTGTGAATGTATTCGGCAATCGGCGTGGAGCCCACGAACGACAGCGCCGCGACGTCCGGATGCTCGATCAACGCATCGACGGCCACCTTGTCGCCGTTCACGACGTTGAACACGCCGTCCGGCAATCCCGCTTCCTTCAGCAATTCGGCGATCCGCAGCGACGCCGAAGGATCACGTTCCGACGGCTTCAGCACGAACGTGTTGCCGCACGCGAGGGCGACCGGGAACATCCACATCGGCACCATCACCGGGAAATTGAACGGCGTGATTCCCGCGACCACGCCGAGCGGCTGGCGCAGATTCCAGTTGTCGATGCCGCCGCCGATCTGATCGGTGAAGTCGGTCTTCAACAGGTTCGGAATACCGCACGCGAACTCGACCACTTCGATGCCGCGCACCACTTCGCCTTGCGCGTCCGTGAACACCTTGCCGTGCTCGCGAGTGATCAGCATCGCGAGTTCGTCGTGATGCTGGTTCAGCAGCTCCTTGAATTTGAACAGGATGCGCGCCCGTTTGATCGGCGCGGTTTCGCTCCACGCGGCAAACGCGGCCTTCGCCGCCCGGACTGCCGCATCGACTTCCTCAACCGAGGCTAGCGCGACCGAACCGGTCACCTTGCCGGTCGCCGGATTGAACACGTCCTTGAAGCGGCCGCTCGCCGGCGCAACCGACGCACCGCCGATGTAATGGCCCAACTGCCGCACCGACAGCTTCGCTTGTTCGTTCGCTACATTCATGTCCTGACCTCGTGTTCGGGATAGGCCGCGGTGCATCGCCACCGGGCCGTGAGCAAAAATATCGGCTACGTCATGCAGCGCGCGCAGCGGTCCGCTTGCGGGCTGGCTACTTCGAGACCCGCCAACTGTATCGACGGCGCCGGTCATATTCCCGATACAGCGCGATAGAACCGCGCCTCACTGTGTTGTTTTTTGCGTCGCAACTGTATTGGCGATGTCGTGCGCGCGGCTCGGGGTTTCGTTTCGGTCAAAACCCGCCGACGCCTCGCGTCACGAGCGCATACGGCCCGCATGTCAACTGCTCGCGCAAGAACTCGATGCACACCTGGATCTTCGCCGACGACGACAACCGCTCCGCCGTCACCGCCCACACATCGGCGGACTGCTGATAGTCCGGCAGCACGCGCACCAGTTCACCGGCGCGCAAACTCTCGGCGACATCCCAGATCGACACCATCACCACGCCGTAGCCGTCCTTCGCCCACTGCACGACGATGTCGCTGAGATTCGACGCGACCGTACCCGTCACCTTCACGCTCTTTTCGCCATTCGGCCCGCTCAAGCGCCAGACGCCGAAGCGATCGTCGCGGCCGCGAAACAGCAGGCAGTCGTGCTGCGTCAGTTCGCCCAGATCGGCCGGCATGCCGCGCCGTTCGAGATAGGCCGGCGACGCGCAGAGAATCCGCGTGCTCTCCACCATCTTGTGCGCGATCAGATGCGGCTCGTTCACTTCGCCCACGCGCACGTCGATGTCGAAGTTCTCGCCGACCAGATCCGCACGCCGGTCAAGCAACTCCAGCCAGATCTCAAGATTCGGATGACGCTCGCGCAGCATCGCGAGAATCGGCGACACGTGTTTGCGGCCGAGCCGCAGACTCGTGCTGATTCGCAGCAGCCCGCGCAACTCCGTGCGCCGGTCCGCGAATGCGTCGGCCATGCCCTGCACGTCGTCGAGTATTTTCTGCGCCCACTGCAAAGCGGCTTCGCCATCGCTCGTCACGCTGACCCGGCGTGTGGTGCGTTGAAACAGCTTGACGCCGAGACTGGCTTCCAGCATCGCGATCCGCTTGCTCACATGCGACGGCGACAAACCCATCTCGGTCGATGCGGCAACGAAGCTGCCCCGACGCGCGATATTGCAGAACAGTTGCAGATCGCGCAGGAAAGACTCATTGCTGGCTGTGAGCGCATTCTGATTTTCCATCTGGTCGCATTGTGTCGGTGCAGAAGCACATTACCCTAGCCGTAACGGATTGATCGGGCAAGCGCGGGCGGACCGGACTCAATGCTCGGGACACCCAGGCACTGGTTAACCCTGTGTCGTGGCCAACCCGCCAACCCGTTCGATGCCGCAGCGCGGCAAGCGCTAATGGCAAGCGGCAATGGATGCAGGCAGCGTGCCCAGGAAAGTCCTGGCTTGCAATGTTTTGCTTTCAGCGCGCCAATAAGTCAGCCATAGAAGCTGACAAAAACATTTCTGTTCAGGAGACGATATGGAAACGAATGCATCGGCGAGCGCCCAGGAGCATCAATCGCAGGCTCGCAAAGCAACCGCCAGCGGCTGGATCGGCTCGGCGCTCGAGTACTACGATTTCTTCATCTACGCTCAGGCGGCTGCGCTCATCTTCCCTCAGTTGTTCTTTCCATCGGGCAATCCCAAGATCGCGATCGTCGCGTCGCTCGCAACCTATGGTGTCGGTTACGTCGCGCGGCCGATCGGCGCGGTCGTGCTCGGGCACTGGGGCGACACCCACGGCCGCAAAAACGTGTTGCTCGTCTGCATGTTTCTGATGGGCTTTTCCACGATGGCCGTCGGCTTTCTGCCCACCTACCATTCCGTCGGCATGCTCGCTCCGACATTGCTGGTGATCCTGCGTCTGATTCAAGGCTTCGCCGTCGCCGGTGAAATCTCGGGCGCGAGTTCGATGATTCTCGAACACGCGCCATTCGGACGACGCGGCTATTACGCGAGCTTCACGCTGCAAGGCGTGCAGGCCGGCCAGATTCTCGCCGCGGCCGTGTTCCTGCCGCTCGCCTACTTCATGGACGAAGGCTCGTTCAATTCGTGGGGTTGGCGGATTCCGTTCCTGCTCAGCGCGGTCGTGCTGATCGCCGGCTACATCATTCGCCGCGAAGTGCACGAAACGCCCGCGTTCGAGAAGGAAGACGCGACCGGCGGCGTGCCGAAGTCGCCGATCGTCGAGGCCTTCCGCTACAACTGGGGGGATATGCTGCGCGTGATCGGCTGCTCGCTGATGAACGTGATTCCCGTGGTCGCGACGATCTTCGGCGCGGCGTATGCGGTGCAGCAATCCTACGGGATCGGTTTTTCGAAGAGCGTCTATCTGTGGATCCCGGTGGTGGGCAACATCGTCGCCGTGCTCGTGATTCCGTTCGTGGGCAATCTGTCGGACCGCATCGGCCGGCGTCTGCCGATCATCGTCGGCGCACTCGGCGCGGGGCTGCTGTCGTTCGGGTACCTCTACGCGATCAGCATCCGGAACGTGCCGCTCGCGATGGTCATGTCGATCCTCATGTGGGGCATCGTGTATCAGGGCTATAACGCGATCTTCCCAAGCTTCTATCCGGAACTGTTCCCGACCCGCTCGCGCGTCTCGGCGATGGCGATCGGCCAGAACATCGGCACGACGATCACCGCGCTCCTGCCGGCCCTGTTCGCCTACGTCGCGCCGCCGGGATCGAACAACATCCCGATGACCATCGGCGCGATCACGTTCGGCATCACCGTGATCGCGGCGGTGACGGCATGGAGCGCGCGCGAAAACTTCCGCGTCAAGCTGAGCGATCTCGGCCAGCCGAACGCGGTCCCGATCGACAAGACCAGCTACGAGGCACTGCGCGCGCAGACGATGGCCGACGCAAAAAAAGCCGTCGCGTAAGCGCCGACGCTTACGCATCCGATCGCAACCGCAAAGGACCCGATTCATGAACAGGACCCGGATCGCCGTGGCCGGTGCAGGCTACATCGGCCGCGCTCACATGGCCGTCGCGCAACAGAGCGGCACGTGCACGCTGTCGGCGATCGTCGATCCGTCGCCGGCGGCCGGGGCGATCGCCGCCGAGGCCGGCGTGCCGCTTTACCGCACGCTCGACGAGCTACTCGAACGGGACCGTCCGGACGGCGTGATTCTCGCGACGCCGAACCAGTTGCATGTGGAGCACGCGCTGACCTGCCTCGCGGCCGGCGTGCCGACGCTGCTCGAAAAGCCGATCGCGCCGAGCGTCGCCGAAGCCGAGACGCTGGTCGGCGAAGTCGAACGCAGCGGCGTGCCGTTGCTGATCGGCCATCACCGCGCGCACAGCCCGATCATGGCGCGGGCGCGGCAACTGATCGACGAAGGCCGGCTCGGCAAACTGGTCGCGGTGATGGGCAGTGCGGTGTTTTTCAAGCCGGACCAGTACTTCTCGGACGCCGAATGGCGCAGGAAGCCAGGCGGCGGCCCGATTCTGCTGAACATGATTCACGAGGTGCACAACCTGCGCATGCTGTGCGGCGACATCGTCGCCGTGCAGGCTTTCTCATCGCATGCGACGCGCGGCTTTCCGGTCGAAGACACGGTGGCGATCAATCTGCGTTTCGCGAGCGGCGCGCTCGGCAGCTTCATGCTCTCGGACACCGCCGCAAGTGCGCGCAGTTGGGAACAGACCTCGCAGGAAAACAAGGCGTATCCATCGTACCCGGACGAAGATTGCTACGTGATCGCGGGCACCTTCGGCTCGCTGTCGGTGCCGACGATGCGTCTGAAAACGTACGGCAAAGCCGAAGACCGTTCGTGGTGGAAGCCGTTCGAGGTGAGCGTCGCCGCAATGACGCGAGACGACCCGCTCAAGCTGCAGCTCGCCCATTTCGAACGCGTGATTCGCCGTGAAGTGGCGCCGCTCGTCAGCGCGCGCGACGGTTTGCAGAACTTGCGCATTACCGAGGCCATCGCCGAAGCCGCGAACGCGGGCTCGGTTGTCGATACCATGCCGGCCGTCGCGTCGGCTCACTAGGTCCGCGCGGCGCTCGCCGCGCCGGCCCGTTTCATTTTCCAGGGAAGCCCGATGAAAACCTTCGTGATGCTGCACGGCATCAACCACAATATGTTCGGCAAGCGCGACCCGGCGCAATACGGCACCATCACGCTCGCCGAAATCGACGGCAAGTTGCAGGCGTTGGGCAAGGAGCTCGGCGTTCAGGTGGAGAGCTTTCAGACCAACAGCGAAGCCGAGATGTGCGAACGCATTCACCAGGCGTTCACGGACGACGTCGACGGCGTGCTCATCAACGCGGGCGCGTGGACTCATTACAGCTACGGGATTCGCGATGCGCTCGCGATTCTCACTGTGCCCGTGGTCGAACTGCACATGTCGAACATCCACGCGCGGGAAGCGTTCCGGCATCAGTCGGTATTCGCGGAGATCGTCAAAGGGCAGATTTGCGGCTTTGGCGTCGACAGTTATCTGCTCGCGCTGCGGGCGGCGGTGTCGGCGGCAGGCTAAACAGCGGCTCGCGGTGCCGGCAGCGTGACGATTATTTCACGCACGCTGCGTGGCCGGGCCCGCGTTTTACGCTTAACGCCACGGCTCGGTCAGTTCGTTGGCCAGCACCATCTTCTCGCGCACCACGTCGACCAACGCGGCGTCGATGCCGACTTGCGCTTTGAGGAACTTCAGCGCCGCGGAGTGCACTGTGCGCATGGCCCGGCCGTCGATCCCCGCCATGCGCGCCGCGCTGCGCCGCGTCTCTTCGACCAGATCGCGCGCGCTGCCGAAGTCCGGCGACAGTCCGCATTGCGCGTCGAACGCGGCGCGCAATGCGGCTGCGTAATCGCGCGACTGCCCTAGCCGGTCGATGTCCACCAGCAAATCGACGCCCTGCGCGATTCGCAACGCGCAGAGAATCCACAATGCAATGAACGCGCGATAAGCATTGTTGCCCTCAGCCGTGCGCGCGTATTGCTCGCACGTCATCGCATAGGCGTCTTCCGTCATCGACCCGACGGGTGGCAAGCTCACGCCGCAGACCTCGACGGCTTGCCTGACCAGCGGGTCCGATTGATTCAGGCCGAGCACACGAAACGGCGCGGCGACAAAAAACGGATTGCTCCATTGCTGACTGAGCAGCCATCCCGACGCGAATTGCGACGCCGGATTGCGCAGCACGCCCACGTGCATCGCCTGCGCAAATGCCTGCTTCAGCCAGGGCAGCCGCCCCGACGAGCGGCAAAATTTGAACACTGGCACGCGGCCCTGTTCGACGGTGCGATCGCACAGATTGCGCAAATAGGCCTGCAAAGCGGGAAACTCCGCATCCGGCGCGCTCGCGAACCGGTCGATGCTAAAGCGCTTGCGATAGCCGGCGACACCGCGCGCGCTGTCCTGAAGAAACGGCCGGTACTCGTCGAAGTACGGCGCGGCGAGTGGCGGGTGGCCCGAGGTCAGCGTCGGACGGGAGGCGGCCACGTCGGCGAGGCTCAGTTCGGCCAGCACGTTGCTGAGCGGTTCATAAAAACCCGTTGCCGAGTCGAGTTCACGCAGACGCGACCAGACCCACGTCCCCGCGCTGCGCCAGCCGGTGTGCAGAAATACCGCCTGTTTCAAGGCGTTTTTTGGCCCTGCATGGTCAGCGGCGCTTGACGGACCGCTCGATGGCTCTTTTGACGACGGCATAACACATCTCTTGTGAAAACTTGGGAAAGCGCGCGGCCCGCGCCACCTGCGCCACCTTATGGAGGCCGCTACTTCAGCGGGTCGATCCGTCGGCTTCGTTAAGGAAATGCCACTTTACCTTGCGACGCAGCGCCGCGTTCGTCCGCCTCCTGCGCGAGCCGCGATGGAACCGCGCGGCCAAACGCATTATGCTGCCAGATCCCGCCCTCACCGCTTGCTCACATGAACGATTCGGCCGATATCCGCCTCCTGCTGACTCTGCGCGAAAGCGGCAGTCTGATCGCCGCGGCGCGCAAACTGGGGCTGTCGCCGTCGGCCATCACGCAGCGCCTCCAGCAACTCGAAAAGAAGCTCGGCGCGCAACTGGTGAACCGCACCGCGCGCCGCCTGCACTTCACCGACGAAGGCATGCTGCTGTGCGAACGCGGCGCCGAGCTCGTCGAGCAGTTCGACGCGCTGTTTGAAGACTTGCAGATGCGCCGCGGCGGTCTGGTCGGCACGCTGAAAATCAATGCGCCGCTGGGATTCGGACGACGCCACCTCGCGCCCGCGATCGGCGACTTCCAGCAGCAGAACCCGGATATCGACGTCGCGCTCACGCTCTCCGACCGGCCGTTGACCGAGACGTTGGATCGATTCGACATCGTCGTGCATATCGGCGACTTGCCGCTATCGAATCTGGTCGGCTATACGATCGCGCCGAATGCGCGCTTCGTCTGCGCGGCGCCCGCGCTGGTCAAGCGGCTGGGCGGCGCGCCGGAGTCGCCGGACGAATTGAATCGGCTCCCCTGCATCCTGCTGCGAGAGAACAACGAAGACGTGTCGTTGTGGCAGTTCAGCAAGGGCCGCGCGCGCCGTAGCGTGCGCGTCTCCGCCCACCTCAGTTGCAACGATGGCGATGTGATCCGCCAGTGGGCCTGCGAAGGCCGCGGCGTGATCCTGCGTTCCGAATGGGACGTCGCCGACGACATCGCGAAAGGAAAGCTCGTGCGTTTGCTGCCCGGATGGAAAGCGCCCGATGCCAACGTGATCGCGCTGACGCATCAACGCACGGGTCTGCCGGCGCGCACGCGTCATTTCATGCAGTATTTGCAGAGTCGATTCAGGCCGTTGCCACCATGGCGGCGCTAGGCGCCACGCGGCCATTCAGTTTCCCTGAATCTATGAGTTGCTTCGTCTAAACGCCTGGCCGCGGACCAGACTCTATAATCGACTCACCGCCACAGCCGGTTACATCATGACTTCCGCATCCGTCTCCGCCGCCTACCCGCATGCCGTTCTGTTCGACCTGCTGACCGCGCTGCTCGATTCGTGGACCTCATGGAACCG
Source organism: Paraburkholderia ginsengisoli NBRC 100965 (assembly GCF_000739735.1). Taxonomy (GTDB): domain Bacteria; phylum Pseudomonadota; class Gammaproteobacteria; order Burkholderiales; family Burkholderiaceae; genus Paraburkholderia; species Paraburkholderia ginsengisoli. Next base: position 63,086 of record NZ_BBJF01000017.1, read on the forward strand.
CGCGGCAGGCTCCGAAGCAGCGGGCCGGGCATGGCGCGCCGCCTATTTGCGTCTGACGTATGGCTGCGGCCGCTACATTGCGTATGAACAGCTCGTGCGCGAGGCCGCTGCGCAAGTCGGCCTGCCCGAATCCGCCGCGCTCGCACTTGAGGCGGACTGGCTGAATCTGACGCCGTGGCGCGGCGCACTCGACGCGTTGCGCGCACTCGAACCGCACTGCAAGCTCGCGGTCGTCACCAATTGCTCGACCCGCCTCGGCACCCAGGCCGCCGAACTGTTGCCGGTCCGCTGGGACGCGATCGTGACCGCCGAAGAAGCCGGCGTCTACAAACCGGACCCTCGACCGTACCGGCTCGCGCTCGCGAAACTCGGCATAGAAGCCGATCAGGCCGCGTTCGTCGCCGGCTCCAGCTACGACATGTTCGGCACCGCCGCCGTCGGCTTGCGTACATACTGGCACAACCACGTGGGCCTGCCGCTTGTCGCGGGGGCGCAGCCGCCCGAGTTCGAAGCGCCGACGCTCGATGCGCTCATTCCGTGGCTCGCCCGCTTCCGCCTGTGAGCCACACCACTTCAATTCCCGGTGACAGCATGAAACTCGAACAGATCGAAACCCCGGCCGCGTTGATCGACATCGCGCGGATGCAGAAGAACATCGCGCGCATGCAGGCGCACATGAACACGCTGGGCGTCGCGTTCCGCCCGCACGTAAAGACCACCAAATGTATCGACGTGGTGCGCGCGCAGATCGCCGCCGGCGCGCGCGGCATCACCGTGTCGACGTTGAAGGAAGCGGAAGCGTTCTTTGCCGCCGGCGTCGATGACATTCTCTACGCGGTCAGCATCGCACCGTCGAAGTTGCCGCGAGCGTTGGCGCTGCGCCGCCAGGGCTGCGATCTGAAGCTGGTGGTGGACAACCCGATCGCCGCATCGGCGATCGCCGCATTCGGCGAGCAGCACGGCGCGACCTTCGAAGTGTGGATCGAGGTGGACACCGACGGGCATCGCTCTGGCATCACGCCGGAACAGGACACGCTGCTCGAAGTCGGGCGGATTCTGCATGAGAACGGCGTGAAGGTCGGCGGCGTGATGACCCATGCGGGTTCGAGCTACGAGCTCAACACGCAGGAAGCGCTTGTCGCGCTCGCCGAGCAGGAGCGCGCCGGCTGCGTGCGCGCGGCGCAACGGTTGCGCGAAGCCGGCATTGCGTGCCCGGCGGTCAGCGTCGGCTCGACGCCGACCGCGCTCGCCGCCGCGCAACTGGACGGCGTCACCGAAGTGCGGGCCGGCGTCTACGTTCTGTTCGATCTCGTCATGCACAACGTCGGCGTATGCGCGCTCGACGACATCGCGCTCAGCGTGCTCGCCACCGTGATCGGCCATCAGGCGGACAAGGGCTGGGCGATTCTCGACGCAGGCTGGATGGCGATGAGCCGCGATCGAGGCACGTCGAAGCAAGCGCACGATTTCGGCTATGGCCAGCCGTGTCTGCTGAACGGTACTCTGCTACCCGGCTACGTGGTGAGCGGCGCGAATCAGGAGCACGGCATTCTCTCGTCGACCGACGCGGACACACAGGTCACCGACATCGAGCAGCGCTTTCCGATTGGCATGAAGCTGCGCATTCTGCCGAATCACGCATGCGCGACCGGCGCCCAGTTCCCCGAGTATCACGCGGTGATGCCGGACGGCAATAGCGTGGAGTGGCGGCGCTTTCAGGGCTGGTAAGCACATGCGCCGTTCCAGGCGCCCAGGTTATTCGTCCTCTTCGCCCAGCCCGGCCAACAGATCGTCGACCGCGCGATAGACGCGCTCGACGATCTCCGGCCCCACCTTGCGCTCCAGCGCGCGATAGTGCGCTTCGAGGTCCTTCGAAATCACGCGCACCAGTTCCACGCTCGTGTCCGTCAGCGACACGAGCACGCGGCGCTGATCCTCCGCGAAACGCTCCTTGATTACCAGGTCCATGCTCTCCATTCGCGCGAGCACGCCGGCCATACTTGGACTCGAAATCGTGCAGATGTCGGAGATGTGACGCGGCTCCATCGGGCCGTGTTCGTCGAGCGCGCGAATGACGCGCCATTGCTGTTCGGTCAGTCCATGCGCGGTAATCAACGGACGGAAACGCTCCATCATTTTTTCTCTGGCGCGCAACAGCAGCATCGGCAGGTTGCGGTGCAAAACTCGGGTGGCAGCGGACATGTCGGAGAAAGTTTAAAAGCAGCGGTCGAAGCTTAAGGGAAAACCCGCGATCAATCGACAGCCTATTGACCGTGAATCATATCAAGCGCAATACTACTAACATGTTAGTGTTTTCACCGGGATTTTTCCAGGAGACCGTTCACCCATGTTGGTCCTTGCCGATCACCTGCTGCATCCAGAAGGCGACCCGCTGCCTCGCGACGTGGACGCGCGCACCGCGGCCGCGTTGCTCGCGCGCGGTGTCGCCTGCCATGCGCCGGTGCGCGGCGCGGTGTACGGCACCTTGCTGAACGACCGTGCCGCGCTGGAGGCGTTAGGCGACGCGGTGCATGCGGCTCCGTATAAAGCGCCCCCGAAAGCGCCGGTGCTTTATCTGAAGCCGCGCAACACGCTCGCCGGGCATCGCGCGCGGGTCGTCGTGCCGGACGACGCGTCGGGTGTCGAAGTCGGCGCGTCGCTGGGCATCGTGATCGGCCGCACTGCAACACGCATCGACGCGAACCGCGCGGCCGAATACATCGCCGGGTATACGCTCGTGGCCGATCTGAGCGTCCCGCATGCGAACGTGTACCGGCCTTCGGTGCGCCTGCGCGCGCGCGACGGCTTCTGCGTGATCGGCCCGGCTGTGGTCGCGGCATGCCACGTTGCAACCCCGGACGACCTCGCCATCGAGGTCGCGCTCAACGGCGCAAAGGTCTTCACAGCAAGCACTGCGTCGTCGGTGCGCAAGGTCGCGCAACTGCTCGCCGACGTCACCGATTTCATGACATTGAGCGCAGGCGACGTCATCACGCTCGGCGTGCGTCACGGCTCGCCGGTCGCGCATGTCGGCGACACGGCCACGCTGACGATTGGTGCATTGCCATCGCTCACGGTGTCGTTCGTTGGCGCACAGGAACAAGAGGGAGAACAACGATGATGCGCGGCCGGGTTGCCTACGCGGGAGCGATTCACGAAGCCTATCCGGACGCCCACGGCGTGCGCTTCGCGGACGGTCGCGTGCGGCGCGACGATGAAGTGGTCTGGCTCGCGCCGATCGAAGTCGGCACGATCTTCGCGCTCGGCCTGAATTACGCCGAGCACGCGAAGGAATTGCAGTTCGGCAAGCAGGAAGAGCCGCTCGTCTTTCTCAAGGGACCGGGCACGGTGCTCGGTCATCGCGGCGTCACGCGCCGCCCCGCCGATGTCACGTTCATGCACTACGAGTGCGAACTGGCGGTCGTGATTGGCCAGACCGCGCGCAACGTCACACGCGAAAACGCGATGCGGCACGTGGCCGGCTACATGATCGCCAACGACTACGCGATCCGCGACTACCTGGAGAACTACTACCGCCCCAACCTGCGCGTGAAGAATCGCGACGGCGGCACGGTGCTCGGTCCCTGGTTCGTCGACGCCGCCGACATCGCGGACGTCACGCGACTGGAATTGCGCACGTTCGTGAACGGTACGCTGCAACAGCATGGCAACACGCGCGACCTCGTCACCGATATCCCCGCGCTGATCGAATACCTGAGCGGCTTCATGACGCTCGCCCCCGGCGACGTCATCCTCACCGGCACGCCGGAAGGCATCGTCAACGTGAATGCCGGCGACGAAGTGGTCTGCGAAATCGACGGGCTGGGGCGTCTCGTCAACACGATTGGATCGGACGCGGACTTCGGCCGCGCCTGAGTGACTGCCCCGCATGAGCCCGGAGTACGTGCCAGAAGCACGACTAACTTCGGCCGACGAAAAAGAAAGGACAACGCAATGCGAATCGACCATCTGATCAACGGCGAGGCGTGCGCCGCGAAAGACTACTTCGAAACGGTCAATCCGGCTACGCAGGAGGTGCTCGCGGAAGTCGCCCGAGGCGGCGCGCAGGACGTGGACGCCGCCGTGCGCGCGGCCAAAGACGCGTTTCCCGCCTGGGCCGCGAAGCCCGCGGCAGAGCGCGCGAAGCTGGTCCGCAAGCTCGGCGAACTGATCGCGAAGCATGTGCCGGAAATTTCGGAAACCGAAACGAAGGACACCGGCCAGACCATTTCGCAAACGCGCAAGCAGTTCGTGCCGCGCGCCGCCGACAACTTCAGCTACTTCGCCGAGATGTGCACGCGCGTCGACGGGCACACGTACCCCACCGATACGCACCTGAACTACACGCTGTTTCATCCGGTCGGGGTCTGCGCGCTGATCTCGCCGTGGAACGTGCCGTTCATGACGGCCACGTGGAAAGTCGCACCCTGCCTCGCGTTCGGCAACACGGCCGTGCTGAAGATGAGCGAGCTGTCGCCGCTCACCGCGTCGATGCTCGGCCGGCTCGCACTCGAAGCCGGCATTCCGGCCGGCGTGCTGAATGTCGTGCATGGCTTCGGCAAGGAAACCGGCGAGCCGCTGGTCGCGCATCCCGACGTGCACGCGGTGTCGTTCACCGGCTCGACGGCGACCGGCAATCGCATCGTGCAAACGGCGGGGCTCAAGAAGTTTTCGATGGAACTCGGCGGCAAGTCGCCATTCGTGATTTTCGACGACGCCGATTTCGAACGCGCGCTCGACGCCGCCGTGTTCATGATCTTCTCGAACAACGGCGAACGCTGCACTGCCGGTTCGCGCATTCTGGTGCAGCGCTCGATTTACGCGCGCTTCGCCGAGCGCTTCATCGAACGCGCGAAGCGTTTGACCGTGGGAGATCCGCTTGCCGACAGCACCATCGTCGGTCCGATGATCAGTCAGGCGCATCTGGCCAAGGTGCGCGGCTACATCGAACTGGGTCCGAAGGAAGGCGCCACGCTCGCGTGCGGCGGGCTCGATACGCCCGATTTGCCTGACGCGATGCGCAAGGGCAACTTCGTCGTGCCGACCGTGTTCGTCGACGTCGACAATCGCATGCGCATCGCGCAGGAAGAGATCTTCGGTCCGGTCGCGTGCCTGATTCCGTTCGACGACGAAGCCGATGCGGTCCGGCTCGCCAACGACATCTCATACGGCCTGTCGAGCTACATCTGGACCGAGAACACGGGCCGCGCGCATCGGGTCGCTGCCGCCGTCGAAGCGGGCATGTGCTTCGTCAACAGCCAGAACGTGCGCGATCTGCGTCAGCCGTTCGGCGGCACCAAGGCTTCAGGTGTGGGCCGCGAAGGTGGCACGTGGAGCTACGAAGTGTTTCTCGAACCGAAGAACGTTTGCGTATCGCTCGGTTCGCATCATATTCCGCGCTGGGGCGTGTGACACTTACGTTAGAAAGCGACGCAAGCGAGCGGAATGCCTCGCACGCGGCGACGCAACATGAACAGGAGACTGCGATGGGCAAACTCGCCTTGGCCGCAAAAGTGACGCACGTCCCGTCGTTATATTTGTCCGAACTCGACGGTCCGCACAAGGGTTGCCGTCAGCCGGCCATCGACGGCCATCATGAAATCGGCAGGCGCTGCCGCGAACTCGGCGTGGATACGATCGTCGTGTTCGACGTCCACTGGCTCGTGAATAGCGAATATCACATCAATTGCGCGCCCCATTTCGAAGGCGTGTACACGAGCAACGAACTGCCGCATTTCATTCGCAACATGCCGTACGCGTATCCGGGCAATGTCGAACTCGGTCATCTGATCGCCGGCGTCGCCAACGAAATGGGCGTGAAAAGCCGCGCACACAGCGAGACCACGCTCGGCCTCGAATACGGCACGCTGGTGCCGATGCGTTATATGAACGGTGACCAGCACTTCAAGGCGGTGTCGGTGTCGGGCTGGTGCATGTGGCATGACCTCGGCACGAGCGCACGCTTCGGCCTCGCGGTGCGCAAGGCGATCGAGGAGCGCTACGACGGCACTGTCGCGATTCTGGCGAGCGGCTCGCTCAGTCATCATTTCGCCAATAACGGCACGGCCGAGCAGTTCATGCACAAGGTGTGGAACCCGTTTCTCGAACAGATGGACCGTAGCGTCGTCGAGTTGTGGAAAGCCGGCGACTGGAAGACCTTCTGCGAAATGCTGCCGCTCTACAACGAGAAATGCTGGGGCGAAGGCGGCATGCACGACACCGCGATGCTGCTCGGCGCGCTTGGTTGGGATCGATACGACGGCAAGGTCGAGGTCGTCACGCCGTACTTCGGCAGTTCCGGCACCGGCCAGATCAACGCGATCTTCCCAGTCACCCCGCTGCCCGTCTGAGTTTTGAGGAGACAACGTGCCCCATCTGACACTCGAATACAGCGCCAATCTCACCGGCGCGGAACGCATCGGCGAATTGTGCAACGCGCTCGCGCAATGCCTCGACGCACAGCGCGACAATGAGCAAAAGGTCTATCCGCTCGGCGGCATCCGTGTGCGTGCGTTGCGCTGCGAGCAGTATTGCATCGCCGACGGACGCCCCGACGCCGCGTTCCTGCATGCGAATCTGAAGATCGGCGCAGGGCGCTCCGAGGCCGTCAAACGCGCCACCGGCGACGCGCTGTTCGCGTTGATCAAGCAGTACTTCGCCGCCGAATTCGAGCGACAGGGTTTGGCGTTGTCGCTGGAGATCGGCGAGTTCAGCGAAGCGGGCACGTGGAAGCACAACAATTTGCACGCGCGGCTCAAAGGCTGAAAGCGGGGCTAAAAAAAGCGGCTTAACTCGCGAGACGACACCCGAAGACCGTCCATCGATCACGCGGTCCACCGAGAATCCATCATGCTAGACGAAAAGATTATCCGCGACCTCGCGGCGCAACTCGATCGCGCCGAGAAGACGCGCACGCAACTGCGCCATTTCTCCGCGCTATATCCGCAGATGACCATCGAGGACGGCTACGCAATCCAGCGCCAGTGGGTCAAGCTCAAACTGGCCGAAGGCCACGTGATCAAGGGTCGCAAGATCGGGCTGACCTCGCGCGCGATGCAGCGTTCGTCGCAGATCGACGAACCCGACTACGCGCCGCTGCTCGACAGCATGTTCATCGAAAGCGGCCAGGACATTCGCGCGGACCGCTTCATCGCGCCGCGCGTGGAAGTGGAACTGGCGTTCGTGCTGGGCAAGCCACTGAAAGGGCCGGGCGTCACGTTGTTCGACGTGCTCGACGCCACCGCTTACGTGAGCCCGGCAGTAGAAATCATCGACGCGCGCATCGAACAGTTCGACCGCGATACCAAAGCGCCGCGCAAGGTCTACGACACGATCTCGGACTTCGCCGCGAATGCGGGCATCGTGCTCGGCGGCCGTCCGGTGCGTCCGCTCGATATCGATCTGCGCTGGGTCGGCGCATTGCTTTACAAAAACGGCACCGTCGAAGAAAGCGGCCTCGCGGCGGCGGTGCTGAATCATCCGGCGACGGGCGTCGCGTGGCTCGCCAACAAGATCGCGCCGTACGACGAAATGCTGAACGCAAACGATGTGATCCTGAGCGGCTCGTTCACGAGCCCGATCGCCGCGCGCGCGGGCGACACGTTCCACGTCGACTATGGTCCGCTGGGCGGCATCGGTTTGAATTTCATCTGAGTGGAGCGACATGTCCATACCGCACAACACATTCAAGCGCGCGCTCGCCGAAGGCCAGCCGCAATTCGGCCTGTGGGCCGCACTCGCCGACGCGTACGTGACCGAGTTGCTGGCCACCGCCGGCTTCGACTGGCTGCTGATCGACAACGAGCACGCGCCGAACGACGTACGCAGCACGTTGTCGCAATTGCAGGCGGTGGCCGCCTATGCGTCGCATCCGGTGGTGCGTCCGGTGCGCAGCGACGCGGCGTTAATCAAGCAGTTGCTCGACATCGGCGCGCAAACGCTGCTGCTGCCGATGATCGACACGGCCGCGCAGGCGGTGGATGCGGTGGCCGCGACGCGCTATCCGCCGCAGGGCATTCGCGGCGTGGGCAGTGCGTTGGCGCGCGCATCACGCTGGAACAGGATCCCCGATTATCTGAACACGGCGGCCCACGAGTTGTGCGTGCTGGTGCAGGCGGAAACCGTGCAGAGCATGGAGAATCTGTCGGCGATTGCGCGCGTCGATGGTGTCGACGGTGTGTTTTTCGGGCCGTCGGATTTGAGCGCGTCGATGGGCCTGCTCGGCAAGCCGGGCGACGCGAGCGTGCGCGCCGCGATTCGCCACGGCATCGACACCGTGCGCGGCGCGGGTAAGGCGGCGGGCGTGCTCGCACCGGACCCGGCGATCGCCGCTGAATATCTCGCGGCGGGCGCGAGCTTCGTCGCAGTCGGCACGGACACGGGCCTGTTGAGCCGCGCGGCGGCGGAGCTTGCCGCGTCGTATAAGAACACGGCCGCAGCGGCTGCGTCGGCCAAAGACAAAGGCGGTTATTGATCTGAGCCGCGAGTTAACAGCTACGGGCCATGAGCCGCGCGCGGCTTGTGACTCCTCGTGCCCCGCGCGCCCCGCCACGCCTCATTCCCCCGCCGGCCACGGCAACCCCAACTCCGACCAGTCCAACTCCACCCCAATCACCGATCGCTCCGCCGCGAACTGCACGGCAAGCGTCACCGCGATGCAAGGCCGTCCGCTTGCCAGCGAAAGATAAGGATTACTGGCGATTGCAACGCCCGGCAACAGCACCGCATTGCGGAAATACGGCCGATGATCCCAGCGCGCATCGCGCGGATTCGCCACCGGATGCAGCGACGCGCCCTCCTTGCTCCACGCCGGCCCCGGCACCTCGTGCCCGATCTGCCGGCCCGAATCGTCGAGAATAAAGCAGCTGATGCAACGCTCGAACGTCGCGAGCGTCGCAAACGCTTCGTCCATCACGACGCCCGCCAGCAACGCATCGGCGGCACGCCGCAACGCGAGCCGGTACGGCTCGACTTCGGATTCGAACAGCGCGTGCTGATGCGCGCGCCCCTGCGCAATCACGTCGAACGCGTCGTCGATCTGCTGGTGCATCGACTCCGGCGGCGCAATCTCCACCGCCGGCCGGCCGAGCAGATAGCCCTGCGCGAAATCCACGTTCGATTCGACCGCGAGTATCAGCTCCTCGGTGGTCTCCACCCCTTCGACGACCACCAGCATCCCCGCCTGGTGCAGCAGCGACACGAGCTTGGGCAGGATCGGCTGGCCGGTGCCGTGCGTGGTCGCGCGAATCAGTTCGCCGTCGAGCTTGACGAGGTCCGGGCGAATCCGCAGCAGCCGGTCGAGATTCGACTGCCCCGCGCCGAAATCGTCGACGGCGATCAGGAAGCCGTGCTCGCGGTACACGGCCGCCGCGCGCGACATGTCGTCGACACTGCCGCCGTGCGATTCGAGAATCTCCAGAATCACGCGCTCGGTGTCGAGTCCCGAGGTCCGTACGATCGTCGCGAGCTGGTCGGCGTAACCCTCGGCGATGAACGTGGCCGGCAGGATGTTGAGGAACAGCCACGCGTCGTCCGGCAGCGATCGGCAGGCGTTGCCCACGTGCACTGCGTGACTCGCGCGATCGAGCGCGCCTTCGTCGTGCGACGGCTTCGGCGCGAACATCACCACGGGCGGTACCAGCGTGCCATCGTCCTGCTCGCCGCGCAGCAGCGCCTCGAACCCCACCTGCTTCTGATGCGACAGGCTGTAAAGCGGCTGGAAGTGCGAGATCAGATAAAAATCGTCCCACCGATACCGCCGTTGCCCATCGCGCTCCGCAGCGGGCGCATCGGCGCCGGGCGATTGCAGCGCGTCGAGCGGCAGCGCGCGCTCGGCGCACACGCGGTTGCGGCCCGATTGCTTCGCGCGCAGCAGCGCTTCGTCGGCGCGGTCGAGCAGCACCATGATGCTTTCGCCGCGCCGATGTTCGGCCACGCCGAAGCTCGCGGTCAGGTTGCCGTCCGGGCGCTCGATCGCCGCGATTGCGCCGCGCAGCCGCTCGGCCAGTTGCAGCGCGCCCGCGAGGCCGTCGTGCAGCAGCACCGCGAACTCCTCGCCGCCGATCCGGCTCACGCTGTCGTTGGCAGTGGTTTCGTCCATCAGCACCTGGGCGACCCGATGCAACGCATGGTCGCCGAGCGCATGGCCGAAGCGGTCGTTCAAAGACTTGAAGTTGTCGATGTCGACGAAGATCGCGCTGATGCGCGCGTCGGGCGCGCTCGCGCCGAGCCGGCGCTCCGCCTGCTTGACGAATGCGCGGCGGTTTTGCAGGCCGGTCAGCGGATCGGTCGCAGCGAGTTGCGCGAGCTGGTTTTCGAGCAGGAAGTGGCTGCGCCTGAAGCGGTAAAAGCCGAAGTGAAACACCGTGGAAGTCGGCATGCCGATCGCCACGATCCACATCCACAGTACGACGTCGACGTCATGCGCGAACGGCTCGCCGAGCAGCAGCGCGAACGCCGCCGCGTAAAACAGCGCGCTGCCGGTGAAAAAATGCGTCGGCGTGAGCCATAGCGGCGCGGCGCAGATCGGCACCACCACCAGCGCGGGCAGTACCCACAGCAGAGGTTGCGCAACGCCGGCGGTATTCAGCGCGAGGCCCGCCAGCAACACCTGCATGTACGCGACGCCGATCGCGCCGAACGCCCAGGTCGACTTCGCGGTCGGAATCGCCAGCACCAGCAGCACGAGCAACAGCGCACAGAGCAGCCGGTAGGCGAGCGGTGTTGCCGGGCCGTCGACCAGGTTGCGCGCCCCGACCATACAGAGGAACGCGACCACCGTGAACGCCATCGTCACTGTGGAGAGCGGCCGCTGGTGTTCCAGCGAGCGCTGGTGAAAGCGCTCGCGCACACCGGGATCGGGCAGGTGCTGCGTTGAGGTGGCAGACATATTGATGGGTTATCAGGCTGGTTCCAGTCACTCCGCCAATGGTTATCGGCAAATGTCTTACCAATATTTATGCCTGCCGCGCAATGAGGTAAAAATTTCATGCGGGCTGCGGTCGTGCTTCGCCTCTCGCCCTTCGCGTCGTCGCCTTTCTCCCTTCGCCCGCTACCCGCTCGCCCTCATGCAGCCGCCATCACGCGATTTCGGCCCGCCTCCTTGGCCGAGTACAACGCGCCGTCGGCGCGGGCCATCAACTGCGCGAGCGATTCAGCGCGCCGATGCTGGTCCACGCCGACGCTGAACGTGTAGCGCAGCCCGCGCGGCAATTCGGCCGGCGTTTGCGCGGCAAGCCGGCCGCGCAAACGATCCAGCAGCGCGACCGCGTCGGCGATGGTGGTCGCCGGGCACAGCACGCCGAACTCCTCGCCGCCCAGCCGGCCGAACACGTCGCCGACCCGCAGGTTGTCCGCGACGAACGCCGCGAAGTGCACCAGCACCTGATCGCCGGCCGCGTGGCCGTGGGTATCGTTGACGGCCTTGAACGAATCGATATCGATGATCGCCAGCGTCAGCGGCGAGCGACTGCGCAGCGACGCCTTCAGCAGCGCGTCGCCGATCGCGAGAAAAGCGCGGCGCGACAGCGCGCCGGTCAGGTCGTCGACGTTCGCCAGCCGCTCCAGCCGCTCGGCGAGACGGTCGTGCGCAAGCATCACGACGCCGATCGACAGACACGGCGGCGCGAGGATGCCCAGCGCGAGAAAGATGATGTTGGACGGCGAGACCTCCATCAGACCGGACTGTTTCAACATGCCGAAGCCGTACATCACACCGCGCGACGCATGTCCCGCGCACAACAGCAGCGCCGCCACCGCGAGGAAGTAATAGCTGTAGCGCGGCCGGTTCGACGGACGGCCGCGCAGCATCAGCGCGGCGAGCGTCGCATAGAGGGCCGCGTGATACGTCGACACCAGCGCGACGCGCGCATTGAAATCGGGCGCCGCGAAGGTCCAGTACGAAATGCCGATCAGCACCGCGACGAGGCCCGCATACGCGACCCACGGCCGCGTGCGACGGCCGAGAAACCGCAGACAGCCTTCGATCACCAGCAGTAGCGAAAGAGCCAGCAACACGTTCGCCGCGACGAAGGTCAGCCAGCGCGACGCATGCCCTTGCATCGCGAACGCGAGCAGCGCGACGATCGCGACCGCGTTGGCGGCGATCCAGTAGCCGACGCCGGGGATCGCCGCGCGCCACAATGAGCCGAGCACGGCCATCGCCATCGCGCTGGATAAAACGGTGACCAGCAGAATACTGAGTGGATTGAGCATGGCATTTGAGTGAATCGAACGACGTGACTACGACACGGTACTGATTGCGTGTGCCTGGGCGAGCGCTTTATACGCGCGATTAATACGCAAACTCACACCAACTCGTGAGCCATTGTCTACGCGGCGGTTTGTTGCAAACTCGTAAGCTTATCCGGACCACGTAAAAATTGCGGCATCACGCTGCGCGCAAGATTTTGCAAGGCAGCCGTCACGACCAACCGGCGCGGCTCCCGAAAACGTTGCATTTAGCACGAAACGTAAAAGCTAAAAGATCGGCGGAATTATCCGTTAAACCACCTATGGCGGACGACTTTACGTTCCGCATCGACGGTGGAAAAGCGTCCTGTGCATCCGCATCAGCAAAAATTACGTAATCACCGTGCATCCATCGCAGGCGATTCTGCGTATAAGCTGACGAATGTTAAGTGGCTAAAACTTAATCTCTTAAGTAGACTTCCCCCGAAGTGTGTCGGACCGACTAGACATCCTGGCAAGAGTCACTTAGGACGCGTGCAACGCGCGATTTTCCCGAAGCACTTTGATATTCACCCGGCCGTCGCACCCGTTTTTTTATGCGGCTTGAAGCAGCGGCCATTTCCCGGAAACCATGGTCCCAATTCTCGATTACCTGCTGGAACGCCAGATCTCGCCGCAGTGGCGCGGCATGCTGAGCGCGTTGGCCGCCGAGTTCGAAGCACAGATCGGTCGCGCGGAGTTGCGCCAGTTGATGCACCGTGTGGGCAGCCGGTTCGCGGCGGCGCATCCGCTGCCCGCATGCGGATCGACGGCTGAGCTTGCGCAGGCGTTGAATTTTTACTGGCAGCAGATGGATTGGGGCTACGTCGAACTGGCCGACGAAGCCGAGTCGCTGCGCATCGTTCACTACTGCGCACCGCTGCAGGCTTTCGGCGATACCGCGCTGAGCTGGACCCCGGCGTTTCTCGAAGGCGTCTATCAGACCTGGTTGAGCGCGCTGGGCGCGCAAGGCCTGTCGGTCGCGCAGACGAGTGCGTACGGTGAGGACACCGCGCTCGAGTTTCGTCTGGGGCGTCATCCCGCGTGATAGGCGGCGCATGGCGCGCGACGCGATGGCTCGCGAATCAGGCACGCATGCGCCGGGCATGCGTCGTGCAACACGCGCTCGCAAACGGCTCGCGGCGGCTCGCAACCGATCAAGCGCAGCGCACGGCGCAGCGGCACCGGCATCAGCATCAGGCAAGGTAGCGACGCAGTAGAGCAAACGCGCCGGACCGGAGCGCGTGCAGTGGCAAGACAAGGGTTTTAGCGCCGCGAGAACTAAGGATCGAGGCAAGGCAAGTCATGAACAAGACGGCGGCATTATGAGTTCATCGAGCGACATCGAAAAACTATTCGATCACTTTGGCGGCGACGCCAACGCGTACCAGGAAATCGGCCGCGAAAACGAAGCGCGTTCGGCGCGCACGCGCTGGCCGCTTCTGGTGACGCTGGATCTGACGCAACCGGCGATTCCGGCGATCGGGCAACCGCGCGAGCCGAAGCCTCAGGCGCCGGTAAGCGCGACGCCGCTGGCGGTCGATCGCCAGGACACGACGCCGAAGGATGTTGCCGCGGTCACGCGCGCCAAGGCGCCGCTGTTCGCGCGCTCGCCGCGGCGGGATATTCCGCCGGTGGCGGTGGCTGCGCCGCAACCCGCCGCGCCGAGCGGCGCGTCGCGTTTCGGCTCGCTCGAAGCCGAAGAGGACAGCGCGGCGTCCGCGAGCGGTCGGATCGGTGGGTCGGCGCAAGGGACGCAGTCGACTGGGTCGGCTCCCGTTGCACCTGTTGCAGCCGGTGCTTCGGCACCGTTCGCTTCTGTCGCGCCTGTTGCTTCCGCAGCTTCCGCTTCTGCTCCGGTAGTCGATGCGGCTTCGTCCGTGCCCGCTGCCGCGCCGGCCGCCATACCGCCTCTCGCTACGTCGCACCGGCTTGCGCCGGTCTCCGCCGTGCCGCCGGCCGCATCGATGCCACCGGCAAGCCCGCCCCCCAGTGCGCCGCCTGCGTTCCTGTTCCGCACGCCGGCCATGCAAACGCAGGCGCCCGCCCAGGCCGCCGCGCCCACGTGGGCACAAGCATCCGCGCCTGCGGCGTCGCCCGCATTCGCGCCGGCACCGGCCACAGCACCGGCGCACGCCTACGCTCACGCGTATGCCCCGGCAACTCCCACTGCGTCCGCACAGCCGGCGCAACCAGCACAGCCCGCCTCCATCCTCGGCAAACTGTTCGCTACGGACCCGCAAGCCGCAGCGCCGCAACCCGCCGCGGCCGCCAGCGAATCCGCGCCGCTGCAATCGGTCTTCGACCGTCTGCGGGGCGCACCCGCTCCCACTGCCGCCACGACGGCCGGCGTCGCCAATTCATGGCTGGTCAACGGCCCGCGTCGCTCATGAAAGTCATTGCGGTGGTGTCCGCCAAGGGCGGGGTCGGCAAGACCACCCTCGCCGCCAACCTCGCTTCCGTGCTGGCCACCAGCGGCCGGCGCGTGATCGCCCTCGACCTCGACCCGCAGAACGCGCTGCGTCTGCACTTCGGCGTGCCGCTCGACAGCATCGACGGCCTGTCGCGCGCGACGCTGAGCGGCGACCCGTGGCAATCGGTGATGTTCGACGGCGTCGACGGCGTGACCGTGTTGCCGTACGGCGCGGTGCTCGAAGACGACCGCCGCCGCTTCGAGGCGTATATCGACCACGAACCGCGCTGGCTCGCGCAGTCGCTGCAGAACCTGCGGCTCGACCCGACCGACATCGTCATCATCGACACGCCGCCGGGTTCGTCCGCGTATGTGCGCACCGCGTTGTGCGCGGCCACCTTCGCACTGAACGTGGTGCTGGCCGACGCCGCGTCGTACGCGGCGATTCCGCAGATGGAGCGTCTGATCGCCACTTACGCCGCGCCACGCGCCGAGTTCGGCGGCGAGGGCTATGTGATCAACCAGATCGACCAGTCGCGCCAGCTCACCAAGGACGTGCTGAAGGTGCTGCGCCAGATGCTCGGGGCAAAGGTATTCCCCGGCGTGATCCATCTGGACGAAGGCGTGAGCGAAGCGCTCGCGTGCGACACCACGCTGATTCACTACGATCCGCTCAGCCAGGCGGCCGCCGATTTCCGCGCGTGCGGCACGTGGCTGATGGCGGCGCTCGACGCGATCGCCGTCTCGCCGAGGAACGTCGCATGAGCACGCCGGAATCGCAGCAAGCCCAGCCGGCGACAGGCGGCGAAGGCGCCAACCCGTCGCGCTTCGAGCGCTTCGTCGACGCGCGCTTCTGGAACAGCCGCATCGTCACCGTGTTCGTCACGGCGTTCGCGCTGGGTATGCTGTACTTCGTGTTCACGGTGCCGCTCGAGTTCTACGAGCAACTCGCTTTCGCCACCTGCTGCTTTCTGATTGCGCTGCTGTTCCGCCGTCTGCAAGGCCGTTACGCGACGATGGTGATGATCATGCTGTCGGTGGTCACGTCGGGCCGCTACATGTACTGGCGGCTGACCGAGACCACTTACTGGGAACATCCGCTCGACGCCGCGTGGGGTCTGCTGCTGGTGTCGGCCGAAGTGTATTCGACGATCGTGCTGCTGCTCGGCTACTTCCAGACCGCGTGGCCGCTCAAGCGCACGCCGATGCCGCTGCCCGCGTCGCGCGACGAATGGCCGAGCGTCGACGTGTTCATTCCGACCTACAACGAGCCGCTCACGGTGGTGAAGCCGACCATCTACGCCGCGCTCGCGCTCGACTATCCGCCCGAGAAGATTTCGATTCACGTGCTCGACGACGGCCGCCGTCCCGAGTTCAAGGCGTTCTGCGAGGAAGTCGGCGTCAACTGGACGATCCGCACGCACAACCGCCACGCGAAGGCCGGCAACATCAACGAAGCGCTGAAGATCACGAGCGGCGAGTACATCGCGATCTTCGACTGCGATCACATCCCGACCCGCTCGTTCCTGCAGGTCGGTCTCGGCTGGTTCCTGCGCGACAAGCTGCTGTCGATGCTGCAAACGCCGCACCACTTCTTCAACGCCGATCCGTTCGAGCGCAACCTCGGCACGTTCCGCAAGGTGCCGAACGAAGGCGAACTGTTCTACGGACTCGTGCAGGACGGCAACGATCTGTGGAACGCGACCTTCTTCTGCGGCTCGTGCGCGCTGCTGCGCCGGACCATGGTCGAGGAAATCGGCGGGATCGCGGTCGAGACCGTGACCGAAGACGCGCACACCGCGCTGAAGCTGCACCGCCTCGGCTACACCACCGCGTATCTCGCGATTCCGCAAGCCGCCGGGCTCGCCACCGAAAGCCTGTCCGGCCACATCGGCCAGCGAATTCGCTGGGCGCGCGGCATGACGCAGATCTTCCGGATCGACAACCCGCTGACCGGCAAAGGGCTGAAACTGGGCCAGCGGTTGTGCTATCTGAACGCGATGATGCACTTCTTCTACGGCATCCCGCGCCTGGTGTTCCTCACCGCGCCGCTGTCGTATCTGTTCTTCGGCGCGCACGTGATCGAGGCCGCCGCCAGCACGATCGCGATCTACGCGCTGCCGCACATGATGCACGCGAGCATCACCAACTCGCGGATGCAGCGCTCGTTCCGCCATTCGTTCTGGGCCGAGGTCTACGAGTCGGTGCTCGCGTCGTACATCACCGCGCCGACGCTGCTCGCGCTCATCAACCCGAAGCTCGGCAAGTTCAACGTGACGGCCAAGGGCGGCCAGATCGAGAAGAACTATTTCGACTGGGCGATCTCGCGCCCGTATCTGTTCCTGCTGCTGCTGAACCTGATCGGCTTCTGCGTCGGCATCGCGCATATCTATCTGAACTGGCATGTGCGCAGCGTGGTGCAGACCACCGTTCTGAATCTGGCGTGGACCGGCTACAACATGCTGATTCTCGGCGCGAGCGTGGCCGCCGCGAGCGAGCGTCGGCAGATTCGCGCGGTGCACCGCGTGGCGATGAAGATGCCGGTGATGCTCAAGTTCTCGACCGGCCGCACGCTCGCCTGCGAGACCATCGACTACTCGGAAGGCGGCGTCGGCGTCGCGCTGCCCGCCGCGATCGAGGTGCCGATGCACGAGCGCGTGACCGTGTCGCTGTTTCGCGGCGACGAGGAATTCGCGTTCCCGGCGACCGTCGGCTTCACCGCGCCGGGACGCGTGGGCCTGCGTTTTTCGGCGATGACGCGCGAGCAGGAGTACGAGTTCGTCAAGACCACTTTCGCGCGCGCGGACGCCTGGACCGGCTGGGCCGAAGGCCGCCAGCAGGACACGCCGCTGCGCGGTCTGTCGCATGTGCTGACGGTCGGCGCACGCGGCATCGGCGGGCTGTTCGAACATCTCTACGCCGACCTTCGCACTTCGATGAAAAGCCGTCCGGTGGACGTGAAGAAGCTAAAAACCAAAGACTGATCAATGGGCAAGAGGATGGCGAAGGACAAGATCGAACGCTCGACTCACGAGCGCGGCAGGACCCGATTGCAAACGTTGCCGGCGTTGCCGGCGCGACGCGTCGCACGCACAGCGTCGACGCGGCTGATGCGCGGCCTCGCGTGCTGGCTCGCGTTGCAGACCGCGCTGGCGGCGCCGCTGGCTCCGTTGGCTGCGGCGGCTGAAGCGGCGGCGGCCGCGTCGAGCGGCGGCACAAGCGCGACTCGTGCAGCCACTCAGGCAGGCGCTGTCCGCACCGCCACCGGGGTGGGCAGCGTGCCCGCCCCCGGCCCCGCCTTGCCGTTCGACCCCAACGCGATCCCGCAGCCGCAACTCGCCACGCCGACACCCGCGCTCGCCCCGACGGCGGCAAAAGCGCTGGGCGTCAGGACGCCGACCACCGCCGACCCGGGCACGCTGGTGCCGGGCGGCCGCCGTCAAACCCTCACGTTCGCCGACCTCGGCGCGCTCGACCCGCTGCAACTGCGCGGCGTCGACGGCCAGAACGGCGTCGCGTTTTCGGTGCCCGGCGATGAAGTCGTCACCGGCGCGATGCTGCATCTGATCTACAGCTACTCGCCCGCTCTGCTCGGGAACATCTCGCAGCTCAAGGTGCTGGTGAATGGCGAAGTCGCCGCGACGCTGCCTGTGCCGAAGGAACAGGCCGGCATGCTGGTGGCGCGCGACGTGTCGATCGATCCGCGCTTCATCACCGAGTTCAACCATCTGAACGTGCAGTTGATCGGCCATTACACGACGAACTGCGAAGACCCGGCGAATTCGTCGCTGTGGGCCACCGTCAGCAATGCGAGTTCGCTCGATCTGACCTACGCGTCGCTCGCCAGCAAGCCGGATCTGGCCGCGCTGCCGGCGCCCTTCTTCGACCGGCGCGACGTGCGCCGCCTCGAACTGCCGTTCGTGTTTCCGCAAAAGCCCGGCGCGGGCACGCTCGAAGCGGGCGGCATTGTCGCGTCGTGGTTCGGCGCGCTCGCCGGCTATCGCGGCGCGATGTTTCCGACGCAACTGGACAACGCGCCGCTGTCGGGCAACGCGGTCGTATTCGCGACCGACGATCAACGCCCGGCCGGCGTCACGCTGCCGGCGATCTCCGGGCCGACCATCGCGGTGGTCGATCGCGAAGCGCCCGCGCACGGCAAGCTGCTGCTCGTGCTGGGCCGTACCGAAGCGGAGCTGAAGACCGCCGCGAAGTCGCTCGGCATCGGCCAGAACTCGCTGTCTGGCCAGAGCGCGACCATTACGCAGCTGACCGAACTCGCGCCGCGCGAGCCGTACGACGCACCGAACTGGCTGCCGACCAACCGTCCGGTGCGCTTCGGCGAACTGGCCGACCCGCGCGACCTGAGCGTGTCCGGTTACGACGCCGACGCGGTGCACGTGAATCTGCGCGTGCCGCCCGATCTGTTCATGTGGCACACGAAGGGCGCGCCGATCGATCTGCGCTACCGCTACACGGTGCGTCCGCTGCGCGACCGCTCGTCGCTGAACGTGAGCGTGAACAACGGCTTCGTGCAGGCGCTGCCGATTCCGGCGGAGTCCGCATCGGTATTCGAGCTGAGCCATTACTTCGGGCGCGTGCTGCCCGACAGGACCGCCGAAGCGCGCCGCACCATCAACATTCCGCCGCTGTTGCTCACGCCGCGCGCACAGGTGCGCCTGCATTTCTACTACGACATTCCGAACACCGGCGAATGTCACGGCCGTGTGCTCGACAACGTGGTCGGCGCGATCGATCCGAACTCGACCATCGACCTGTCGTCGTTCCCGCATTACATGGCGCTGCCCGATCTGGCCGCGTTCGCCAATAGCGGCTTCCCGTTCACGCGCATGGCGGACCTCTCCGAGACCGCCGTGATCCTGCCGAACGACGCCGATTCGAGCGACTACAGCCTGTATCTGCTGACGATGGGCCGCATGGGTGCGTCGACCGGCTATCCGGCCACAGGCGTGACGGTGGGCAACGCCGACGACGCCGACAAGTACGCGAACAAGGACCTGCTGGTTTTCGGCGCGCCCGGCAAACAGCCGCTGTTGCAGCGCTGGTCGAAGTCGATGCCGTTCTCCAGCGACGGCGACGCGCGCACCTTCCAGATCTCCGACATCGTCTTCAAGCTCGAAGACTGGTGGCATGGCGAACGCGGCGTCGAGCGCACACCGGCGCGCGCCGACCTGACGCTGGTCAGCTCGAACGGCGCCGCGTTGCTGACCGGCTTCGAATCGCCGCTGCAGAAGAACCGCAGCGCGGTGGCGCTGGTGAGCGCGGCGGGCCAGTCGGACGCGGACCTGTCGAGCGCGCTGCTCGACGCCGATGTGCTGCCGAAGATTCAAGGCGCGATGGCTGTCGTGCACGGCCGCGACGTCACTATCACGTCGAACGGCGACGCGTACTACGTCGGCCATCTATCGCCGCAGGAGTATCTGCGCTGGGCGCTGTCATCGCATCCGCTGCTGTTGATGCTGGGCGGCGTGCTCGCCGCGCTGATCGTCGCGGCCCTGTTCTACCGGACGCTGCGCTCGATCGCCGCGCGCCGCCTGAAGGACTGATAGGACTGTTATGCAGGTTCTTCGACTCAACAAGAAAATAGCCGTTGCGCTGACGCTCGGCCTCGCTGCGTCGGCGAGTTCTGGCGGGATCGTGAAAGTTGCGCAGGCGAACGCCGCGCTGGGCGCATGCGGCGAATGGAGCAGTTATCGCAGTTTCGTCGAACGCTTCGTGCAGGCCGACGGCCGCGTGATCGACTACTCGACGCCGGCCCAGCAGACCACTTCGGAAGGCCAGTCGTACGGCATGTTCTTCGCGCTCGTGGCGAACGACCGCGCGACCTTCGACCGGCTGCTCGCGTGGACCCGCACCAACCTCGCGGGCAATCAGTTCGACGCGCGCAACGTGCGGCTGCCCGCATGGCAGTGGGGCAAAAAACCGGACGGCTCGTACGGCGTGCTCGATCCGAATTCCGCTTCCGACTCGGACCTGTGGATCGCCTACGACCTGCTGCAAGCCGGACGCCTGTGGCGCGACGCGAGCTACACACAACTCGGCGAAGCGCTGGCCGCGCGGATCGCGCGCGAGGAACTCACCACGCTGCCGGGCGTCGGACCGATGCTGCTGCCCGGACCGCAAGGCTTCCAGAACGCAGGCGTGACGCGCCTGAATCCGAGCTATCTGCCGCTGCCGGTGCTGCGCGGACTCGCGCACGATTTGCCTAACGGTCCGTGGAGCAAGCTCGCGGACAGCGCGTACAAGCTCGTCAAAACCACCTCGCCGCAAGGCTTCGCGCCCGACTGGGCAGCCTGGCAGAACGGCCAGTTCGTAGTCGATCCAAAGAACGGCGACGTCGGCAGCTACGACGCGATCCGCGTGTATCTGTGGGCCGGTCTCGCGTCGTCCGCCGATCCGCTCGCGAAGCCGTGGCTCGCGGCGCTCGGCGGCATGCGCGCGAAGGTCGCGCAAAACGGCTTCCCGCCGGAGAAGGTTTCATCGACCACCGGCGCGGCCAGCGGCGAAGGCCCGCTCAGCTACTGGGGCGCGCTCGCGCCGTACTTCAGGTCGCTCGGCGACGAGCACGGCCTGGGCCTCGCGCGCACGCATCTGGCCGCGCTCGACGGCGGCGTGCCGGGCCGCGAACCGGTTTATTACGATCGTGTGCTGGGCTTGTTCGGCACGGGTTTCATCGACGGCCGCTATCGCTTCGACGAAGCCGGCCGTCTCGTGCCGAGTTGGAGAAACGCATGCGATTGAGCGCCCTCGCATTGTCATTGCGCTTCGCGCTGAGCGTCACGGCCGCCTGCTATGTGGCGACGGCCGCGCCCGACGCGTTGGCGCAGGCGGCGAAAGATCCGCTGAGCGTGCTGATCGATCAGGGCAAGTACTGGCAGTCGCATCAACGCGGCGACCTCGCCGAACAGGCGTGGCTGAAGGTGCTGCGCATCGATCCGAAGCAGCCCGACGCGCTGTACGGCATGGGCATGGTGCTCGCCGACCGCAAGGACGGCGCCGGCGCGCAGCAGTATCTGGCGCGCCTGAAGGCGGTCGCACCGGGCTATCCGAATCTGGACGAACTGGGCCGGCGTCTCGGCGAAACGAGTCCGCGCGACCAGACCGTGAACGACGCGCGACGCCTCGCGCAAAGCGGCCAGAGCGCGAGCGCGGTGCAGGAGTATCAACGCGCGCTGCAGGGCAAACCGGCGACGCCGCAATTGCAGCTCGAGTACTACCAGGCGCTGTCGGCGACGCCGCAAGGCTGGGATCAGGCACGTCGCGGGCTCGAACAGCTCGCGCGCGACAACCCCGACGACCCGCGTTACGCGCTCGCCTACGCGCAGCATCTGACCTATCGCGACGTCACGCGGCGCGACGGCATTGCGCGTTTGCAGAAGCTTGCCGGCGACGGCACGGTCGGTGCGGCCGCGAAAAAGAGCTGGCGTCAGGCGCTGTTGTGGCTGGATGCGCGGCCCTCCGACGCGGCGCTGTACCAGGCCTATCTGCAAACCGCCTCCGACGACGCCGCCGTCAAGGCGCGCTTCGATTCGATGGTGCAGCAAGACAGCACGGCGCGCACACGCTCGCAGGAAAACGCCGCCGTCGATGCGCGCGGCCGCGTGATCGCCGACGGTTTCGCCGCGCTCGACCGCAACGACATCGGCACCGCGCGCGCGAAGTTCTCGTCGGTGCTCGCCAGTAGTCCGAACGATACCGACGCGCTCGGCGGCATGGGCATCGCCGCGTTGAAGCAGGAGCACTTCGCGGAGGCGCGCAACTATCTCGAGCGCGCGTCGCGCGGCGGCAATCCGGCGCGCTGGAAGACCGCGCTCGACAGCGCAACCTACTGGACGTACACCAGCGACGCGATCGGCGCGCGCAGCAACGGCGAGTTCGCGAAAGCGAAGTCGCTGTTCGAACGCGCGATCGCGATGAACCCGTCCGACGTCACCGCGCAGGTGCTGCTCGGCGAAATGCTGCTCGCTAACCACGACGCGCCCGGCGCGGAACAGGCATACCGGATGGCGCTGCGCCGCCAGGCCGACAATCCCGACGCGATTCGCGGACTCGTCGGCGCGCTCGCCGCGCAAGGCCGCGGCGACGAGGCGCTGCAGTTCGCCAATCAGCTGAACACCGAACAGCAGTCGAAGGCTGGCGGCATCAACCGTCTGCGCGGCGAGGCGCAGGCCGCCCAGGCGCGCGCCGCCGAAGCGCGCGGCGACCTCGGCAGCGCACGCAGCCTGTTCGAAGACGCGCTGCTGAACACGCCCGACGATCCGTGGCTGCGCCTCGACCTCGCGCGCATCTACGTGCGCCAGGGCGCGGTCGCGAACGCACGCAGCATGATGGACGGCCTGCTCGCGGCGCATCCCGACATGACCGACGCGTTGTATGCGAGCGCGTTGCTGTCGGCGGAAACGCAGGACTGGAGCGCGGGTCTCGCGCAACTCGACCGCATTCCGGTCGCGCAACGCACCGACGCGATGACCACGTTGCAGCATCGGCTGTGGGTGCATCAGCAGGCCGATCTCGCTACACGAATGGCGCGCAACGGTCAGACGCAACAGGCGCTTGCGACCCTGCGCGCCGCCGAGCCGGTGGCCGGCAACAGTCCCGAGTTGATCGGCGTGATCGCCGGCGCGTATCAGCAGGCCGGCGATCCGAACCGCGCGCTCGGCCTCGTGCGCGGCGCGATGAACGCCGCGCCCGGCAATACCGATCTGCTGCTGGAATACGCGGGCATTCTGTCCGCGACCGGGCAGGAAGGCGAACTCGGCATGGTGATGCGCCGGCTCGCGTCGATGCAGTTGACGCCGCAGCAGCGCACCGATTTCGGCAACCTGAATCTCGGCATCGTCATAAAGCAGGCCGATGCGGTGCGGCAGCGCGGCGATCTCGCAAGCGCTTACGACGTGATCGCCCCGTGGCTCGCGGCGATGCCCGACAACCCCGATCTGCAGGCCGCGCTCGGCCGCCTGTATTCGAGCGCCGGCGACGATCGCAATGCGCTCGCCAGTTATCGCGTCGCGCTGCAGCGCCGCCCCGACGACCTGAGCCTGCTGCAGGCGGCGATCCCGGCCGCAGTCGGCGCGAAGCAGAACAGCTACGCCGAAGCGCTCGCGCAGCAGGCGCTGAACCAGGCGCCCAACGATCCCGCCGTGCTGGCGACGGTCGGCCGCATGTATCGCGCGCAGGGCAAGTTGTCGCTCGCGTCGACGTATCTGCAGCGCTCGCTGGTCGCGGCCAATACGCCAATCGGCGCCGCACCGCGCGGCAACCCGCACAGCAACGTGCCGCGCGGCTGGGAAACGGCGATGCGCCAGATCGGCGCGACGCCGCTGCCCGGCACCAATCCATTCGAAGGCAAGACGGCCACGGTGACATCGACCAGCGCCGACACTGCCGCGCCTGCCGGCGGCAGCTTCAATGCCGCGCGCGCTGCCCTTCCGTATTCGCAGTCCTCCTTGCCGACGCAAACCGTGCCGAACTATCCGCCGCCCACGCAGCCCGCGCCGTATGTCGCGCCTTATACCGCGCCCGCCCAGCCCTATGCGCCGAACGGTGCTCCTGCCGCGCCCGCCGCGTTGCCGTACAACGCGCCCCGCCCGGGCGCCGACTCGGGCGGCTATGGACAGGAGGCCTACGGGTCGAGCCAGTCGGGTGCGCCTTTGCAGGCGTATCCGGGGCAAGGGCAAGCGCAGGCGCAAATGCAGGCGGCGCCGGTGCAACAGCAGCAGTACAACCCGGGGTATCCGCAGCAGGCGCCCTATCCGCAGCAGGCGCACTACGGCGCGCCGGATGGCTATGCCGCCACGCCGTGGCCGATGTCGCCGGCCGCGCGCCAGGCGCAAGCCAATGCCGGTTCGGTGCAACCGCAGCCCTACACCACGTCCGCTGCAAACGCCAGGCGTACGACCGGCAGCAAGAAGCAAAGCGCGTCGAAGACCAGCCGCGGCGCGCCTGCTTATGCGCAAGCTCAGGCGCCGTATCCGCAGCAGCAGCCCTATGCGCAGCAGCAACCGTATTACGGCCAGCAGGCTTATCCGCAGCAGCAGCAAGGCTACGCGCAGCCTTATCAGCCGTATCCGCCGCAGCAGCAGGCGTATCCGAATCAGGGCTACTACGCGCAGCAGCAGCCCTACATTCCGCAGCCGCCGACCGGCTATGCGCAGCCCTATTACCCGCAGCAGCCGGATGCCAATAGCGGCAGCTACGCGCCGTCGAACGTCGCCAACACACAGACGCTGGGCGTCGCGGAAGAACTCGCGCAGGTCAATCGCGAGCAGGCCAGCACCGTGTCGGGCGGGATCGTGTTCCGCAACCGCAGCGGCGAAGACGGCCTGTCCACGCTCACCGACATCGAAGCGCCGATCCAGGGGCGCATCAAGGCGGGCAACGGTCACGTCGTCGTGACGGCGACGCCCGTCACGCTCGATGCCGGCTCCGCGTCCGGCAATGTATCGACGCTCGCGCGTTTCGGTGCCGGGCTGTCCAACAGCACGTCGGAGAGCGCGGCGATCGCGGGCAACAACACCTACGGCAGCCAGACGGCGAGCGGTGTGGGACTGTCGGTCGGCTACGACAGCCGCGCCGTGAGCGCCGATATCGGCGTGACGCCGCTCGGCTTCCGCGAGACCAACATCGTCGGCGGCGCGCAGTACAACGGCGGCATTACCGACAAGGTGACGTATTCGCTCGCCGTCGCGCGGCGCGCGGTGACGGACAGCCTGCTGTCGTATGCGGGCGCGCGCGACTCGGGCGCCGGGCTCGAATGGGGCGGCGTCACGTCGACCGGCGGCCTCGGCAGTCTCGCCTGGGACGACGGCACGAGCGGCCTGTACGTGAACGCTTCGTTTCAGTACTACGGCGGCCATAACGTCGCGAGCAACAACGCGGTCAAGGGCGGCGGCGGCGTCTACACACGCCTGCTGAAAGACGCGGACCAGACGCTCACGGTCGGCGTGAATACGACGCTGATGCGCTACAACAATAACCTGTCGTACTTCACGTATGGCCAGGGCGGCTACTTCAGCCCGCAACAGTACCTGATCCTGAACCTGCCGGTGGAATGGACCGGCCGCAACGGTTTGTTCACCTATGACCTGAAGGGGTCGATCGGCGTGCAGCACTACCGGCAGGATGCGTCGAATTACTTCCCGCTGAACGACAATTCGGGCCGCCAGGGCGCGGCGGCGGCGAACGCGGCGTTCGTCGGCAGCGGCGTGGATAGCGGCGCGGTGTATCCCGGTCAAAGCAAGACCGGCGTGTCGTACTCGCTCAGCGCGGTGGGTGAATATCAACTCGCGCCGCAGCTGGCGTTCGGGGCGACCGCTTCGCTCGGGAATGCTTATGAGTATCGCGAGTGGCTCGCGGCGGTGTACGTGCGCTACAGCTTCAGCAAACAGACGGGCGCGCAGCCGTTCCCGCCGACGCCGCTCGGTTCGCCATATTTGTCGTTGTCGAATTGACGTGGGTGTGGAGGTTGGGGTTTGGCGGTGGAATGCGGTTGCGGGTGCCGACGTCGAAGTCTGATGCGTTTGGTTTGACCGTTGTGGTCAGGTCGTGCGTATGCAGTCACGAGCGTCGGGCGCCGCGCTGCGTAAACCGACCCAGCGACCCAGCGACCCAGCCGCGCAGCTGCGCTCAAAGCGCATTGTCACTCGCCATCGAAGCGATGCGAGCCGACACCCGGCGCGCGCTATCGGCCGACGTTCGTCCTGGCGGTGGCCCGGTTGCGTTGCCGCTCCCTGTACCGCCGGGCGCGTACCACACTGACGACAACTAGCACGATCGCCAGCAAGGCCAATTCGATAAACGCGGGGATCTGAATCGGGTCGTGGAACATGAGGGCCTCCGCCACAAGGTCCGGCTATCTTACGCCCGGTGGGGCGGTAGCGTAATGAGGTTGGTTTGTTCGGCTTCGGATGTGTGCGGCGTTGATTTGAGATTGAACCGGGCGCGTCGAGGGGATGATGGCTTATTGTTGAGCTACCAGGTTGCGCGTGATTTCAGGTGTTTTACCTGTTTCTTCCGGGCGAGGCACCGCCGCGACACCGCTCGCCATCAGCAGTGGGCGGCCATCGGCAGTGGTCGGTCGCATGGCCTGAACTGTCAGCCGGGGAAACTGTCGACGACATCGCGCCAGACCGCCCGTTCGGCGGGTGTTAGCCTGGCAGGCGCGCCCGAACCTCGCCCCGCGGCCCCCATCCCTCACCCATATGCGCGCCACCGCACAGAGCCGCGCGCAACACCCGCCCTACGCTGCTGGATACCGCAGAAACGCCTCCCCGGCCCCTCCTGGACCCGCCTTTCTGCCGTCCTTCGCCACTCCCAGCTCCACGAGCAGTCGGGCCATAACCGGCCGCCACACCACGTCGACATCGGCAGGCCGCGCTGCCCCGTGGACCTTAGCGTTTCCGCCAGCAGCCAGCAGGTGCCGCCGATGCCTCTCCGATCCATCGCCTATGCGTTGATTCTTGCCTGCGGATGCGGATGCGTGAGCGTCACCGGCGCGCTTGCCGGCGAGCCCGCCGATGCCGCCGGCGTCGTCAAGACCGTCAAAGGCACGGTGCGGATCGAGCACGCGGGCGCGAGCTCGGGCGCGTCGATCGGCAGCGACGTGTACAGCAGCGACCGCATCGTGACCGGGCCGGAGTCGTCGGTCGGCGTCACGCTGCGCGACGCGACTTTGCTGTCGGCGGGCGCCAACACCACGCTCGAGCTCAACCAGTTCGCGTTCAACAGCACGACCCACGACGGCGTGCTGAACGCGAGCGTCAAACGCGGCTCGCTCGCGGTGATCTCCGGCAAGCTGGCCAAGGCGAATCCGGATGCCGTGCGCTTCAGCACGCCGACCACCACGCTCGGTGTGCGCGGCACCGAGTTCATCATCGAAGTCGGCGACCAGGGGGAGAACTCCCGTTGAAGGCGATCCTCCGCCATCCCCGGCCAGCGGCCTCGACAGCGGCAGCCGTCATCACATTCGTCATGCTGGCCTTGCTCGCCGGATGCAGCACGCCGCCCGATCGCATCGTTCTACTGCCGGATCCCGAAGGCAAAGTCGGCGCGGTGATCGTCCATAGCGCGAACTCGGAGCAGACCATCGACAAGGCCTACGCCGGCGTCGACGTGACAAAGAACGGCGCGATCGAAAAGACCATGGACAGCCAGTCCGCCGTGCAAGCCCGTTATGGCGAATTGCTCGCCGCCCGGCCGCCTCGTCCGATGACTTTCACCCTTTTCTTCCTGTTCGACTCGGCCACCGAACTCGCGCCCGAATCGCCGGCCACGGTCAGGAAGATAAAGGCCGTCCTCGCGAACTGGCCCGCGCCGCAGGTCGTCGTGATCGGTCACACGGATCTGGCCGGCTCGCAACAATTCAACGACCGGCTGTCGCTGCGGCGCGCCGAGAGCGCGGCTGCGTTTCTGGTCAAGGAAGGCATCCCCGTCGACAAAATCGAAACAGCGGGCCGGGGCAAACGCGAGCCGCTGGTGCCCACGCAGGACGGCGTGCCCAATCGCATGAACCGGCGAGTCGTCATCACCATTCAATGACTCGCACCGGCCGTCGGCGCTGAATGGCCCGCGCTTCGATGAAACGCTATTACGACCTCTGGCTCGCCCGCATCAAGCCGCTGCTGAAGACGGCCCAGGGGCGGCCGGTGGCACTCGCGGTGCTGTTCGCGCTGAGCCTGCTGAACCTGTCGAGCGAATGGCCGAGCAACCTCGCGCGCCCCGCCTTCGTGACCACGCTCGACGACACCCTGCCCGACTCGTTCAAATCCGCGCGGCAACTGCTGTTCGATCAATATCAGCGCCACCACCCGCGCGTACCGACCGCGCAGCCGGTGACGATCGTCGAGATCGACGAGGAGACGCTCGCGAGCGTCGGTCAATGGCCTTGGCCGCGCAACCGGCTCGCGGCGCTAATCGACGCGATCGCCGCAAGCAAACCGCTGGCGATCGGACTCGATCTCTACATGCCGGAGCCGGATCAAACGTCGCCCGACAAGGTCGCGGACAATCTGCCGGAGACGGCAAGCACCGCGGCGCTCGCCGCCGGGTTGCGCGCGCTGCCGAGTCACGACGCGATTCTCGCCGGCTCGCTGCGCGCGGCGCCGACCATCCTCGGCGCGGCCGCGCTCGATCACGCCGCCTTCGCCACCAGCATCATGCTGCGCAGCGCGCCGATCCTCGTGCATGGCGCGGACCCGCTGCCGCGCGTGCTGCGCTACGACTACGTGCTCGCCAGCCTGCCGCAACTGCAAGCGGCGGCGCACGGCCAGGCGATGCTGAGCGTCGCGCTCGAACAGGGCGTGGTCCGGCATATTCCGCTCATCATGGGTCTGCGCGACGAGTTGGTGCCAAGCCTGCCGATGGAGATGCTGCGCGTCGCCACCGGTTCGGCGGCACTGGAGGTGCTGACGGACGCGGCGGGCGTGCAAGCCGTCGGCGTCGCGGACGTGCAGGTGCCCACGCAACCCGGCGGCGACATCTGGCTGCATTTCGCGTCGATCCGCTCCACACTGGGCCGCTATGTGTCCGCACGCGACGTGCTGCAAGGCAAGGTCGATCCGGACCGCTTCCACGACAAGCTGGTGCTGGTCGGACTGACCGGCGCCGGCGTCACCGACATGCGCACCACCCCTTTGGGAGAACTGGTGCCGGGCATCGAGATTCAGGCGCAGGTGATCGAGACGATCGTCGAGGGACGTTTCCTGCGCCGGCCGACCTGGCTCAAGTGGGTCGAAAGCGCTTTCATCATGGGCGTCGGCCTGCTGATCATCTGGTATGTGCCGCGCCGGCAATCGCGGCTCGCAGTGCTGATCCGCGCGGTCCCGAAGGGCGCGACGGTGATCGGTCTGTTGCTGCACCTGCTGAATCTGCTGTGCTGCTTCTATATCTTCGTGCGCTTCGGACTACTGGTCGATGCGGCCGCGATCTTCATCATTCTGTCGGCGGTGATGGGCTGCTTCCTGTCCCCCGCGTTGCTCCACCAGCAGGAACAGAACCGTCTGGAAGCCGTCCGCGCGCAAGCCCGGCAAGCCGATCAGGACAGTACCGGCAAAGCGCCGGAAGCCTGAATCGCGCGTCCTTTGAAAGCTCGTTGTCAACCGGGCGACTCGCCTATTCCCGACTAGCTGTCCCTAAAGCGCGTTAATTGCGCTACAGTAGATTGGCGGTCAATTGGATCGCGAGCCGTTTCGATAATTTTCCAGGTTCTTCCAACGCGTTCGATACAACGTCGAGGTGACGGAAATGACAGATGCGGAAAGTGTCCCGGTGAGCGCGCATTCAGACGCTCACGTGTCCCACAAGACCAACGGGCGCGAGTCACGAAAAAGAAAACAGGCCGCGTGTAGCGCGATTGAAGCCGGACCATCGGAACACATCGCGCGATGCCCTATCTGATCGCGTACTGCGGGCCGGCCGCGATCCCCGCCGATCTATGGCTGCGCTGGAACACCGACCCGCTGCTGCTCGCCGCGCTTGCCGCGCTCGCGTTTGTCATCGCGAGCGGCCGCAGCGCCGATGCGCGCGCGGGCTGGACCGCGCTGGCGCTGATGGCCGTCGTGTTCGTCTCTCCGTTGTGCGCGTTGTCGTCGGCCCTGTTCTCGGCGCGCGTCACGCATCACATCATTCTCATCGCGGCTGTCGCGCCGCTGCTCGCGCGCGCCTTTCCGCTGCCGCGCCTCGGTCATGCGCCGCTCGTTCCCGTGGTTGCCGCGCACGCGGTCGTCGTGTGGCTCTGGCATGCGCCGGGTCCGTACACGTGGGGACTCGCCACGGTGCCCGCTTACTGGTTGATGCAGACGACGCTGCTCGGCAGCGCATGGCTGATGTGGCGCGGCGTCTTCGCGCCTGCGGTGCCCACCGCCGCCGCCCTGATGGCGCTCGTCGCGACGATCGGGCAAATGGGTCTGCTCGGCGCGTTGATCGTGTTCGCTCCCGCGCCGCTGTACGTCGTGCATTTCGCCAGCACCGCCGCGTGGCGGCTCACGCCGCTCGCCGATCAGCAACTGGCCGGACTGCTGATGTGGGTGCTCGCGATGATCCCTTATCTCGCGGTGGGACTGTGGCTCGCGTGGTCGAGCCTGCGCGTCAGAGAGCCCGCCCTGTGACGACCCTGCTGAAGTTCATCCATCTCGGCGCGATCGCCATCTGGTCAGGTGGACTGATCGTCTTGCCGTTTCTGTTCCGGCAGCGCCTCGGGTTGACGCCCGGCGCCGACCTCGACCGCCTGCATCGCATCACGCGGCTGGTTTATGTGGAACTGACTTCTCCCGCTGCCTTCGTCGCGATTGCGAGCGGCACCGCGCTGATTTTTTTGCAAGCGACCTTCGTCGAATGGTTCTCGCTGAAGATGGTATTGGTCGGCATCATGGCGATGCTGCACGTGGTGGCCGGCCTCGTGATGCTGCATCTGTTCCTGCCCGACGGACACTTCGGGCGGCTGTCTTCGATCGCGCTGACGAGCGCGTATGTACTGGTGATCGTCGCGATCATCTGGATCGTGCTGGCCAAGCCGCATCTCGACTCAACCCTGTTCGCCCCGCATCTGTTCGAGCCGGGTGGACTCGCCCGCTGGCTGCATCAGTCCTTCGGCGACACCAGAATGCCGACGCCATGATCGAACACGAGCTTGCCTCCATGCCAGCCGGCGAAGCCCGTCATCACCGACGCGAGCGCCGACAAGGCGAGCCCGTGCGGCAGGATCTGTTCGGGATAGTAGAGGCGCACGCCCCAGTTGGCGCCCGCGATCGCGACCAGTGTCATCGCGGCCACCGCGTGGGACCAGCTCGCTTCCCTGAGGCGGATGCCTGGCACGAGCACAATCTCGGCGGTGCCGACGAGGCTTGCGCCCACGCCGCTCCAGAAAGCGAAGCCGGCGGACCACAGACCCGCCCTCACCCAGAACGGATCGCCCGACCACCAGTAGAGAACGTCGATGCCCAGCGTCGCGACGACGAACGCGATCGGAAAGTGCACCATCATCACGTGAATCGGATGACCGACGAAGGCGACGGCCGAACCCGCATCGAGCCGCAACAGTTCCAGCAGCACCTCGCTCTTGCCTTTGAATCCGGCTTCGCCTTTCTTTGCCATGGTCGCTGTTCCTCGCGTCGAATGCGTGATCGTGCGAATCATCATAGTCGCTTGCGTGGACCGGTCCAAGCTGCATTGACGGCGGGCCTCGGCGCGGCGCTGAGCGGCTGCGCCGGTCCGCTGTCGACGCTCGCGCCGTCCGGTCCCGCGGCGGCGTCGATCGCCGGTCTATGGTGGACGATGCTGGCCGGCTCAGCCGTGCTGTTCGTATTGGTGCTCGTGCTATTCGCGCTGGTGACGCGTCGGCCGGGCTGGGGTTCGCGCGTGTCGCCCGCGCGCTGGATCGTACTGGGCGGCCTCGTGCTGCCCGCCGTCGTTCTGATCCCGCTGATCTGCTATGCGCTACTTGCCGGCGAACGGCTGCTGCCGCTGCCGGGCCACGCGCCCACGCGAGTCGACGCAATCGGAAAGCAATGGAACTGGACCTTCCGCTATCCGGACCAGGGCGGCCTCGAAACGCATGACGTGCTGCACCTGCCGGCGGGCACGCCGGTCGACATCGTCGTCACCAGCGAGGACGTCGTGCATTCGTTCTGGATTCCGCGCTTCGCCGGCAAGATCGACGCGATACCGGGGCACGCCACGCGTCTGCGCGTCCAGGCCGATCAGCCCGGTCGATACGAAGGCCAATGCAACCAGTTCTGCGGACTGGGACATGCGGGGATGCACTTCACGGTGATCGTCGATCGTCCGGAAGACTATGCCGCCGCCGTCAAGCAGGCGGCCGCCACCGGGGAGGTGAAGAAATGAGTGTGCCCGTCGAGCCGCCGTCAGAGGGCGTGAGCGCGTTGCGGCTGCACCGTCAGCTTGCCGCGATCTGGGCCACCGGACCCGGCGTGCAGCGGCTCGCCGCCGTGAACCACACGGTCCTCGGCATGCGCATGATGATCACGTCGTTCATGTTCTTCGCGATCGCGGGCGTGCTCGGCATGCTCACGCGCGTGCAACTCGCGACGCCGCACGCAGCCTTCATGGACGCCGAGACCTACAACCAGGTCTTCACGATGCACGGCTCGATGATGCTCTTCCTGTTCGCCATTCCGATGGTGGAGAGCTTCGCGGTCTACCTCACGCCGAAGATCCTCGGCACGCGCGACTTCGCGTTTCCGCGCCTCACCGCATACGGCTACTGGTGCTATCTGCTGGGCGGCACGATCCTCACCGTCTCGCTGATCCTGCGCGCCGCGCCCGACGGCGGCTGGTTCATGTACACGCCGCTCAGCTCGAACGTCTACACGCCGGGCATCAACGCCGACGTGTGGCTGCTCGGCATCACCTTCGTCGAAATCTCGGCGCTGTCGCTCGCGATGGAGATCGTCGTGTCGATCCTGAAGATGCGCGCGCCGGGCATGTCGCTCGATCGCATGCCGATCTTCGCGTGGTACATCCTCGTCACCGCGATGATGATGATCGTCGCGTTTCCGCCGCTGATACTCGGCTCGATCCTGCTCGAAGTGGAGCGCGCGTTCGGCCTGCCCTTCTTCGACCCGCGACGCGGCGGCGATCCGCTGCTGTGGCAGCACCTGTTCTGGCTGTTCGGCCACCCGGACGTGTACATCATCTTCCTGCCGATGGCCGGGGTGCTCTCGACCATCATCCCCGTGTTCGCGCGGCGGCCGCTGGTCGGCTACCGCGCGATCGTGGTCGCGATCATCGCGCTTGCGTTCCTGAGCTTCGGCATCTGGGTCCACCACATGTTCACGGTGGGCATTCCGCATCTCGCGCTCGCGTTCTTCTCGGCCGGCTCGGCGATCGTCGCGGTGCCGACGGCGATCCAGTTCTTCGCGTGGCTCGCGACGCTCTCGCACGGACGCCCGCGCTGGGACGTGCCGATGCTGTACGTGTTCGGCTTCTTCTTCGTGTTCACGGCGGGCGGTCTCACCGGCGTGATGCTCGCGATGGTCCCGTTCGACTGGCAGGCGCACGACACCTACTTCGTCGTCGCGCACATGCACTACGTGGTGGCCGGCGCGCTCGCGTTCCCGATGCTGGCCGCGTTCTACTACTGGCTGCCGTTGCTGACCGGGCGCAGCGCCGTGCATAAGTTGTCGCTGCCGGCGTTCTGGCTGGTGTTCATCGGCTTCAACATGACGTTCTTCATGATGCATCTGACCGGCCTGCTCGGCATGCCGCGACGCATCTTTACCTATCGCGGCGACGAGGGCTGGAACTGGCTGAATCTGCTGTCGTCGGTCGGCAGCTTCGTGATGACGATCGGGTTCGCGCTGGTGGCGATCGACATCATCGTGCAAGTGCGTTTCGGGCGGCGCGTGCGGCGCAATCCGTGGGACTCGACCACGCTCGAATGGGCAATGCCGATTCCGCCCGCGCCGTATGCGTTCGCGTCGATCCCGCGCGTGGGCGCCGAAACGGACGGCGTCGCGCCAGGCAAGCTTGCGGCACTGCTCGCGCGCGGCGACGGCTATCTCGGCTTCACGCGTAACGGCTGGCAGGAAACGCTCGGCGTGCATATGACTTCGGGCGAGCCCGAGCAGCTGATCGTGCTGCCGAACGCGACCTATCTGCCGCTCGTCACCGCGCTCGTGACCTGCGCGGCGGTGCTCGCGATGCTGTTCAAGTTCTATCTGCTGTCGCTCGCTTTTGCGTTCGTGACCTTCGGGCTGTTCATCTACGCCGGTCAAAGCGCCGGTCATGCGCGCGACTACGGCCCGCTGCCGGTGGGCCGCGGCGTCAGCGTGCCGCCGCATACCGAAGTGGCCGGCGCGCCCGCGTGGCTCGCGCTGATCTGCACGCTGGTGGCCAACGGCACACTGTTCACGTCGCTGGTGTTCGGCACGTTCTATCTATGGATCGCCGCGCCGAACTGGCCGGCGGCGGTGACGCCCGAACCGAGCCGCCTGCTCGCGCTCGTCACCGTCGTGGCGCTGGCCGTGGCGGCGGTTGCCGCGCGCGGTTCGTTGCGCGCCGCCGCCTCGAACCGTGGCGTGCATGGCTGGATCGGCATCGCGGTACTCGCGCTGGTCGCCGCGATCGGCGCCGACGTCGCGCTGATCGGCGGGGTCATGCCGCATCCGCGTGAGCACGCGCTCGGCGCAACGGCCGCGGCGTTGCTCACGTACGTCGGCATTCATGCTGGCATCGGGCTGCTGTTCCTGATCAGCAATGTGCTGCGCGTCGGGGCCGGCTTCATTTCCCCGCGACGACTCACGGATCTGCGTCTCACGCGCTTATGGGTCGATTACACGCTGGCGACGGGCATCATCGCGCTGGGCCTCGTGCTCGCGTTGCCGGGACTCGTCGCGATGCTCGGAGCACGGCCATGAACGGGCGGCCGCTCGCACCACGGCGGTTGTGGTGGCTCGCCGTGGGCTTCACGATCTGGTGCGTCGCGCTGGTGATTCTGTACGCGCTGCACGCAATCGGCTGCGCGTTCGGGTGGCCGACCGGTCCACTGCGCGTGAGCCTTGCGATCATTTTGCTGCTGCATCTGGTCGCGATTGGCTGGCTGTGGCGCTATCGTGCCGCCGCGATTCGCGATCCCGGTCCGGAACGCATCAGCACGTTCATGCATACCGTGGTCATCTGGACTCTGATCGCGGCGCTGGTGGCTACGGTGATTACGTTTGGGCCCGCACTTCTGCTGACTACCTGCATATGAAAGCGGCCAGCCGCGACGCTCGACGCTGCGGGTGACGCAAGTGCTGCTGCGCGCGTGATGCGTGGGCGCTTTGGTTGACATGCCTGAATGCTCGAACAGAGAGGGATTTCATGCAGAGTCGCGATCTCCTGCGCAAGGCCGTCTGGTCCGCCATCTATCTGCTGTTCATTCTCGCGCCGCTGTTCGCGCTGCTCGCGGGCAATCTGCCGCCCGCGCGCAATTTCGCCACCGAGTTCTCGGTCGCGCTCGGCTATTCCGGCCTCGCGATGATGGGCCTGCAATTCGGTCTCACCGCGCGCTTCCGGCACGTGACCGAACCGTGGGGCGAAGACGTCATCTATCACTTTCATCGACGCATCTCGCTGCTGGCGGTCGGGCTCGTCGTCGCGCATCCGCTGATACTGATCGCGATCCGCTCGCCGTCGCTCGCGCTGCCCGATTCGGTGTGGGACATTCCGTGGGGCGCACGCTTCGCGGTACTGTCGATCGGCTCGCTGATTCTTCTCGTGATCATGGCGCTGTGGCGCAAGCAGCTGAGGCTGCGCTACGAACTCTGGCATCTGTCGCATATCGTGCTCGCGTTGCTCGCGATCGCCGCCGGCATGCTGCATATGGTCGGCTGGGGCTTTTATCTGGTCGATCCGCTCAAGCGCGCGTTGTGGATCGGCATGACGATCTTCTGGATCGGCCTGCTGCTTTATGTGCGACTGTTCAAGCCCCTGTTCATGCTGCGGCGTCCTTATCGCGTCGCCGAGGTACGCGCCGAGCGCGGCGACACCACGACGCTCGTGATGCAGCCCGACGGGCATGCGGGTTTTCGTTTCAAGCCGGGGCAGTTCGGCTGGCTGACGTTATGGGCGAGTCCGTTTCGCATCACCGGGCATCCGTTTTCGTTTTCGTCGAGCGCGGAAGCGGCGGACGGCCGCGTTGAAATGACGATCCGCGATCTCGGCGATTTCACGAGTGCCGTGAAGACGGTGTCGGTCGGGCAGCGGGTTTATCTCGACGGACCGTATGGCGCTTTCACGATTGGGCATCCGACCGACATGCACGTGCTGATCGCAGGCGGCATCGGTATCACGCCGATGATGAGCATGATCCGTACGTTAGCCGATCGCGGAGATCGGCGGCCGCTTGTTCTTTTGTATGGCAGCAAGACATGGGAGTCGCTGACCTTTCGTGAAGAGTTGGAGACTTTGAAAACGCGGCTCGATCTCAAAGTCGTTTATGTGCTTTCCGAGCCGCCCGATGGGTGGAGCGGAGAACGTGGACGTATTAATGCCGAAGTGTTCAGGCGGCATTTGCCGCCTGAGTATGCGGAGCACGAGTACTTTATTTGCGGCCCGGATGTGATGATGGATGCGATTGAGACCGCGCTCGGCGAGATGAAAGTGCCGCTTGCCCGGTATCACTCGGAGCGGTATAGCTTTGTTTAGTTTTGAAGAGCTTCCAGTCCTGGAGAGTTGCGATGCGCCGACTTTTAGCTGATCGTTTGGCTGTTGTTACCGGGGTCGTTGTGGTGGTGCTGGCGGCGGTATTTGCAGCGGTGCGGATGGGCGCGCTGCATTAGGTGGCGGCGCTTACGTGGGTTGAGGTAAGCGAATCGGCAGCACACCTCCCGTGACCGACAATGGATCGCCGGCCATGCATCCGCTCTCAGAGCTTTCGATGCAACCCGCCCAGAAACTGCATCAGGATAAAAATTCGACTTTGCCGTTGCTCAGGTGATACATCGCGCCCACCATCTTTATCTTTCCATCCTTTTCCATTGAAGCAAGGATGTCGCTGCGCTTGCGCAAGTCGTCGATCGTGTTCTGGACATTGACTCTTGCTACCTTGTCCGCGAATTCGATGTTGCTGCCAGTGCGTTTGCCTTCATATTGCGTGGCATCGACGGCGGGCTTTATCTTCGCAAGCAAGCCGGTCAGATTGCCGAGTTGCACGTTGTCGATAGCGCCTTTGATCGCGCCGCAATCCGTGTGTCCCATGACTAACACGACTTTCGCGCCGGCTGCGGCGCAAGCGAATTCGAGGCTTCCGGCGAGATCTTCATTCGCGACGTTGCCCGCTATA
Organism: Paraburkholderia ginsengisoli NBRC 100965; assembly: GCF_000739735.1. Lineage (GTDB taxonomy): Bacteria > Pseudomonadota > Gammaproteobacteria > Burkholderiales > Burkholderiaceae > Paraburkholderia > Paraburkholderia ginsengisoli. The sequence goes on from NZ_BBJF01000017.1 coordinate 100,525, forward strand.
CGTGCATTGAAGGTATCGCCGATACCGGAATCGAGAATGAGTTCGGCGGGAGCGCGGGAGTCGATGCAACTGAGAATGACAGCGGCGGGGAACTGGCCAGCGGCACTTGCCCGCTTCTGGGCGAGATAGTCGTGCTGGTGCGCGTTTCCTGAACGAAAACGCTCATTGCCTTTCTTCATGCTTTCGATGATCTGGTCAGGCGTGAGACTGTCACGCTCTTTTCGTGTGAGCGCCGCAGCCAGAGAGACCGGAGACACCGAGAGCCCAACGGTGCCGACCGCTCCGGCAAGTGCGATGCCGATGCCTGATTTCAGTGCTGTACGTCGGCCTTTTTCCACGGAATGAAGGGAATCCGTGCAGGTGCAGCGACGAGAATCGCGATCCACGATTGGTTCTCCGCAGGCTGAAGGCTCAAGTGTTCAGTCTAGGTTGTTTTTCGTACGATTCACAAATTTTCTACGAGCCGCCGAGTCAGGCCGGGTGAGCGAATCTTCTCGCGTGATCGACGACAATCGCCCGGCCAACCCGGAATGCATCTCCTGCAATGCGGCGACCGTAAAGCCGGCATGACCGCTGACGGCCCGACAGCTTGACGCCAAGACATCATGACGTCATGATGTCCACTATGCCCGCAGATCTACCCACCCAGCTCCCGCTCTACGCGCAAGTCGAAGCGACGCTCGCCGCCCGCATTGCCGATGGCACCTACCCGCCGGGCGCGCAATTGCCCCCGGAAGCGAGCCTGCTGGCGAGTTTCGGCATCAGCCGCACCACGCTGCAAAAGACGGTGCAGAACCTGATTGCACGCGGGCTGATCGAAATCCGCCGCGGCAAAGGCACGTTCGTCACGCAACCGCGTTTGACCCAGCCGCTCACCGAACTCAGCGGCTTCGTCGAAGACATGCAGACGCACGGCCGCAAACCGAGCGCGCGCGTGCTTGCGAAGCGAATCGAACGCGCAGGCGACACCGTCGCCGCGAAGCTCGCGCTGAAGCCGGGCGCACAGGTCGTACACATCCAGCGCGTGCGCATCGCCGACGGCACCCCGCTCTCGTTCGACGAAACCTGGTTGCCGAAAGACATCGGCGAGAAGATCATCAAAAACGATCTGGAGGCGGAGCCGATCTTCGCGCTGCTCGAAGAAAAATACGGACTGCCACTGATCGAAGCCGAATACCGGCTAGAAGCGGTCGCCGCCAGCAAGGCCGTCGCCCGCGCGCTCGAAATCGCGCCGGGCAGTCCGATCTTTCTGATCGAGCGCACGTCGTATTGCGAAGGCAATCGGCCGGTCGATTATGAAAAGCTGTACTACCGCGGCGATCAGATCCAGTTCGTCACGCGCCTCGCACGGCGCAAACCGGGCGGCGCATGAACGGCGCGGCGGCGGTCATGGATCTGCATTACACGCTGTGGCTCTTCGCGGTGTCGCTGGGCGCGAGCGCGTTGGGCGGCATGCTCGGCATGGCGAGCGGCATCTTCATCGTGCCGATCCTGACGATGTTCGGCCACCTCGACATCCATGTCGCGATCGGCGCGAGCATCGTGTCGGTGATCGCCTGTTCGTGCGGCGGCGCCGCGCCTTTCCTGCGCGGCCGGCTGACCAACGTCCGGCTCGCCGTGCTGCTGGAAACGGCGACCACGTTCGGCGCATTGTCCGGCGTGCTGCTGAGCGGCTTCGTACCGGTGCCCCTGCTCTATTTCATCTTCGCCGTGGTCCTGGTTCTGTCGGCGCAGCAAATGCTCGCGCGCCGCGCCGATCCGGCGCTCGCGGCGTCCAGCGTCGGCGATGCGCACGCCCGTTCATGGGGCGCGTCGCTGCAACTCGATTCGAGCTATCCGGACCGGGCGCTGGGCCGCGACGTCGCGTACCGCGTGCAGCGCCTCCCGCTCGGCCTCTCGTTGATGGTCGGCGCCGGTCTGATCTCGGCGCTGCTCGGCATTGGCAGCGGCGTGCTGAAGATCCCCGCGATGGACACCGCACTGCGCCTGCCGATCAAGGTCTCGTCGGCCACGTCCAACTTCATGATCGGCGTCACGGCGACGGCCAGCGCGGGCGCCTACTTTCTGCGCGGCGAAATCGTGCCGGCGATCGCGGGTCCTGTGGCGTTGGGTTCGGTCGCCGGCGCGGTGCTCGGCGCGCGGGTGCTGATGCGCGTGTCGAACGATAAGCTGCGCGTGCTGTTCGTCGCGATGCTCGCGGTGCTGGCCGTGCAGATGCTGCTCGAAGCGTTCGGTGTCCACCTGTTCGGCGCGTCCACATGAACGACGTGAACCCAGCTAACCCTACTCACGACGTTGCGAGAACCGCCGCGCGGCTCGAACACTGGCTCGCGGCCCTGCTGCACTACGGGACGTGGATCGCCACCGGCACGATCGCAACCGGCCTGGCCCTCGCGTTGCTCGCGCTGCGCACGCACGGCGGCGCGCATCCGGCCACGGCCGGCATGCCGATCATGACCGTCGGCATCGCGCTTTTCATCCTGCTGCCGATAATGCGGCTTATATTGATGTTAGGGGTGTTCCTGCATCAACGCGACTACCGGTTCGGCGCGATTGCCGCGCTCGTGCTGGCGATCGTCGCCGTGGGATTGCTGGTCGGCGCGGCCTGATTCGCGTGCTGGCACAGGCGGCGGGTATGATGCCGGATGCGCTTTCACCGGAGCGGCGCACAGCATCGCTCCTTACCACGCACTTCCTGGTCACGAGAATCATCATGCCTGCCCAACACGACGAAACCCCCACCGCCAGCACCACGCCGGGCAAGGCCAAACGCAAGCCGATGTCGATTACCGTGCGCAATCTGCTGATGATCGCCGTGGGCGTCGCGGTGTTCGCGATCGTGGCCACGGTGGTGCTCTACAGCACGTTCATGTACGGCGACCCGATTCCGAACTTCGGCATCATCCTGATGTTGACGGTACCGGTGATCGCGGGCGTCGCGTTTCGCGTCGGACTGGATGCGTGGATCGATCGCGGGTGAGCGGCCGCGCAAGGCCCGCACGTGCGGCGACGCCAACACTCAGTGAGCGCGTAGCACACACCCGCCGGCGTCAGACCAACGCCACGGGCAACACCACCCACACTTCGAGCCCACCCCCATCGCGCGGATGAAACTGCAGGCTGCCGCCATGGAGCCGCGCGATCCGCTCGACGATCGACAAACCGAGCCCCGTGCCGCCGCTATGCGCGCGAGCATTGCGGCCGCGCTGAAACGGCGCCTTCAGCGCCTCCAGTTCCTGGGCCGACAACCCCTTGCCCCGATCGCCGACCGCGACCGTCACCGTGTCGCCGCTGGCCCACGTCCGCACGGCGAGGCCGCTGCCGCCGTACACGATCGCGTTCTGCATCAGGTTCATCAGCAGCCGCATCATGCTGATCGGCCGGTACGCGAGCGTCGGCAACGTCGCGAGCGACAACTCGAACTCGTGCCCGAGTCCCGCGAAATCGCCGGCAAGCCGCTCGATCAGCGCATTCAGATCACCGGGTTGCGGCGCCTCGCGCTCGCCGCTGCCCGCGTAATCCATGAACTGCTGCAGGATCGTTTCGATCTGGTCCAGATACGACTCGGCGGCGACCACGAAACTGCTATCGCTGCCGTGCGGCATCGCCATCGCCATCGACAGGCGCAGCTTCGTGAGCGGCGTGCGGATATCGTGCGAGATGCCGGCCAGCATCAACGCGCGCGTCGCTTCGGCTTCGTGCAACGCGTGCGTCATCTGATTGAACGCGCCGCTCACCGCGGCGATTTCGGTCGGGCCGTCGGTCGGCAATGGCGCGGGGGTTTCGCCGGCGCTCACGCGGCGCGCGGCGCGCGTCAATTCCTGAAGCGGTTCGTTCAGGTGCAACTGGATCGCGTAGCCGGCCAGCGCGGCCAGCACGCCCAGACCGAGCGACAACAGAATGGCCGCTTCGAGTCCGTTGCCCTGCGCGTCCTCGGGAATCGGCAACGCAATCCAGTACGGCGCGTGCGGCGCGTCGGCCGGCGCGTGCATGCGAATCCACAAGCGCTGGCCGCCTTCGGTCTGCCAGCGCGCCGGCATGTCGGCGGGCAGATGCGCGCGCAGACTGTCGAGAAACACGTTGCGCTGATAGGTCCGATACGCGTGCACCAGACTGCGCTTCGGCGTTTCGGCGCTTTCGGGCGGCAGTTGCGCGCGCGCATCGAGCCGCGCGGTCAGCGCGCTGCGCGTGGCAGGCGGCGTGGCTGCGAGCAGGTTGTCGAGCGTGCTCACGTAGGTGGCGAACACGGCCGCCGCGCGCTCCACGCGAGGCCGCTGCACGTAGTGCAGCAACACGCCGAGCGCGCACGCCTGGCTCAGCATCACGAGCACGATCAGGAGCGCGATGTTGCGCGCGAGCAGCGTGCGCGGCAGCATCTTTTGCAGCAGCGAGCGCGCCATCACTCGACGTCCGCGGCCAGCATGTAACCGATGCCCCACACGGTCTTGATGAAGCGCGGCTTCGACGGATCGTCCTCGACGATCTGCCGCAGACGCAACACCTGCACGTCGATGCTGCGATCGAGCGCATCGTGATCGCGGCCCCGCGCGCGCGCCAACAGGTTGTCGCGGCTCACGGGCCGGTTCGGCGACGACGCCAGCGCGACCAGCAACAGCATCTGCGCCGAGTGAATGTCCAACGGCGTACCCGCGCGCGACAGTTCCTGCTTGCCGACATCGAGCGAGAAGTCGCCAAACCGCACGCTTTGCGACGTCACGGTGACCTCGCCCGACGCGATCTTCTGGCGGCGCAGCAGCGCGTTGATCCGCGCGACCAGTTCGCGCGGCAGGAACGGTTTGGCGAGGTAATCGTCGGCGCCGGTTTCGAGGCCCAGCACGCGGTCGAGCGGATCGCCCTTCGCGGTCAGCATCAGGATTGGCAAGGTCTGGCCCTGCTCGCGCAAACGCGCGCAGATCTGCAGGCCGTCCTCTTCGCCGATCATCAGATCGAGCACCAGCAGATCGAACGGCTCGCGCTCCAGGTAGCGGTCCAGACGCTTGCTGTCCTCGGCGACGCGCACGTCGAAGCCGTGTCCTCGCAAGAACCGCTGCAGCATGTTGCGCAGTTCGACTTCGTCGTCGAGCACGATGATTTTGGCGGGGCGATCCATGCGAAAGCTCCTCGGTTAAGCGTCGGGCGGCATGCCGGATGACATCCGGGGTGAGCCCGCCCGCGCCGCGTGCCGTTCGGAAAGCCGCTGCAACAGCACGTAGAACGACGGAATGAACAGCACGGCGATGCAGGTCGATGCGAGCATCCCCGAAAATACCGCAATTCCGAGCGAGCGGCGCGCGCTCGCGCTGGCGCCGGTTGCGAGCACGAGCGGCACCACGCCGAGTATGAACGCGAACGAGGTCATCATGATGGGCCGAAAACGCAGCCGCGCCGCTTCCACGGCAGCCTCGGCGATACCCACGCCCCGCGCGCGCAGATGCCGCGCGAATTCGACGATCAGAATCGCGTTTTTCGCCGACAGCGCGATCAGCAGCACGAGCCCGATCTGCGTGTACAGGTTGTTCGCCGCGCCGAGCAGCGCGAGCGTGCCGGCCGTGCCGAGCAACGCGAGCGGCACCGCGAGCACCACGGCCACCGGCAGCAGCCAGCTTTCGTATTGCGCGGCCAACACGCAGAACACCAGCAGCACGCCTACCGCGAATATCCAGTACGCCGAATGACCGACCAGCTTCTCCTGATACGACATCGCGGTCCATTCGTAGCCGATGCTGGCCGGCAGGATGCGCGCGGCTTCCTGCTCGAACGCGGCGATCGCGTCGCCGGTACTGAAGCCGGCGGCCGGATTGCCGTTGATCGCCGCGGCCGGCGCGAGGTTGTAGAGCGTCGCCACCGCCGGGCCGACGCCCGGCCGCGCGTCGATGAAGGTGCCCAGCTCGACCATATGCCCGCTGTTGCTGCGAATCTGCAGACGGCGGATGTCGTCGGTCTGACGGCGAAACGCGCCGTCGGCCTGCACGAACACGGGGAACGTATGGTTGAACGCGGTGAACTGATTCACGTAACTCGACCCCACGTAATCCTGCAGCAGATCGAACACATTGCCGACCGGCACCTGCAACGACTCGGCCTTCGCGCGATCGAGCGTGAGGTCGACGGTCGGCACCGCCGCGCGGAACGGGCTGAACACGCGCTGCAATTCGGGGCGTTTCGACACGCTCGCGATCAGCGTGTCGGTGGCTTCCTGCAGACGCCGATAGTTCTGCGTGCCGTCGGTGAGCATCACCTGCATCTGCACGCCGCCGCTATTGCCGAGGCCCTGGATCGGCGGCGGCACGATTACGACCGAGCGGATATCGGGCAGCTTCGCGAGTTCGTCATTCATGCGCAGATATAACGCGCGCAGGTCCGCGCCTTTGCCGCGCTTGCTCCAGTCGTCGAGCGTCACGTAGATCAGCGCGGAATTCGGCAGCGACGCGTTGTTATCGAGCGGCGAGATGCCGCCGATCGACACCACGTGACTCACGCCCGGAATCGCGCCTATGCGCTTTTCGATCTGCGTGCTCGCCTCGCGCGTGCGTTCGAGCGACGCCGCATCGGCCAGTTGCACGGCGATCAGCAGATAGCCCTGATCTTCGAGCGGAATGAAGCTGGTCGGCACGCGCGTGAGCAGAAACGCGGATGCCGCGCCGAGCACGAGCGCCATCGCGAGCGCGAGACCGCAGCGCTGCACGAACCACGACACGATGCGCACATAGACGCCTTCGACGCGTGCATAGCCTTTGTCGAACACCCGATACACGACGTTCGGCTTGCCGGGCCGCGCGTGGCGCAACCAGCGCACGCTTTGCACCGGCTTGAGCGTGACCGCGTTGATCGCGCTGATCACCGTGGTCGCCACCACGACGAGCGCGAACTGCCGGTACATCTGGCCGGTGACGCCGCCGAGAAACGCCGACGGCAGAAACACCGAGATCAGCACCAGCGTGATGCCGACGATCGGTCCGAGCAGTTCGTGCATCGCGTCGATCGCGGCCTGCTTCGGCGTCTTGCCCCGCTCGATGTGCTGGGTGATCCCTTCGACCACCACGATCGCGTCGTCGACCACGATGCCGATTGCCAGCACGATCGCGAACAGCGTCAGCAGGTTGATCGAGAAACCCATCAGGTAGATCGCGCCGAACGTGCCGACGATCGTCACCGGAATCGTCGTGGCGGGCACCAGCATCGCGCGCCAGTTCTGCAGGAACAGCAGGATCACCGCGAGCACCAGCAGCGCCGCTTCGAACAGCGTCTTGTACACGTCGATCACCGATTGCCGAACGAACACGGTCGTGTCGAACGGCAGCTGGTAGCTGATGCCCTTCGGCATGTTCTTCGCGAGACGGGCCATGGTCGACTTCACCGCATTGCCGACCTGCAGCGCATTGGCTTCGGGTAACTGATAAATCGCGATGCCCGCCGCCGGCTTGCCGTCGAGATTGAAGAACTGTCCATAGCTCGACGAGCCGAGTTCGCTATGCCCGACGTCGCGAATCCGCACGAAGCGGCCGCCGTCGTTCGGATCGGCCTTGATGATGATGTTGTCGAATTCGCGCGGCGTGGAGAGCGCGCCTTGCATCGTCACCGTGAGCTGGAACGCCGAGCCGCCCGCGTTCGGCTCGGAACCGAGCTGGCCCGCGCTCACGTCCCGGCTCTGGCTCTGGATCGCCTGCATCACGTCGGCGGCGCTCAGACTGCGCTGACTCAGTTTGCGCGGATCGAGCCACACGCGCATGCTGTACTGCCCGGTGCCGAACACAGTCACGTCGCCGACGCCAGGCAAACGCGCGAGCGTATCGCGCAGATTGATCACCGCGTAATTGCTGAGGAACAGCGAGTCATAGCCCGGGTCGGGCGATTCGAGCGTGTACAGCTGCAGGATCGCGGTCGAGCGCTTGCGCACGGTCACGCCCTGCTGCTGCACCGCTTGCGGCAGTTGCGCGGTGGCGGCCGACACGCGGTTCTGCACCAGCACCTGGGCCTTATCGACATCGGTGCCGACCGCGAAGGTGACGGTGAGCGTGTAGGTACCGTCGTTGGTGCTGGTCGACTGCATGTACAGCGCGTTTTCGACGCCGTTCACCTGCGACTCGATCGGCAGCGCGACGCGATTGATCAGCGTCGAGGCGCTCGCGCCGGGGAAGCGCGCGACCACCTGCACGGTCGGCGGCGTGATCGGCGGATATTGCGCGATCGGCAGATTGATGAGCGCGACCGCGCCCAGCAGCATCACGATCAACGCGATCACATTGGCGAAAACCGGACGCTCGACGAAGAAGCGGATCATGAACGGCCCTGCGCGACGCCTGAGACCACCCGCACCTTGACGCCCGGCGACACGGCCAGCGCGCCGCCAGTCACAACCTGGTCTTCGGCGGTAAGGCCTGCGGAAATCGCGCGCTGCCCGCCGAACAGCCCGCCGGTCGTCACCGCGCGCCGCTCGATCACGCCCGCGCCGTTGACGACCAGCACGAACGCGCCGGCCTGTTCGCGCAGCAACGCGGTATCGGGAATCAGCAGCACGTTATGCGGCGCGCCGGCGGGAACATGCACCTCGACCGACATGCCCGGAATCAGATGCGCGTCCGGATTCGCGATGTCGGCACGCAACCTGAGCGCGCCACTGTCCGGGTCCACCCGGGTATCGACGAATTCGAGCGCGGCGTCCTCGCCCTGCGCGGCGGGCACGCCGAGCACGTTCACGCGCACCGTGCGCGGCGGCCGCGTGAAGAGGCCAATGCGGGTCGCGTCGCGCTCGTTCAGTGTGAAGTTCACATAAACCGGCTGGACGCGATCGAGCGTGGCGAGCTTCGCGGCGTCCGACGCGCCGACCACATTGCCGACGTCGAACGCGCGCGCGCCGATGCGGCCCGCGAACGGCGCACGGATGTCCGTGTAGCCGAGATTGATGCGCGACATGTCGCGTTTTGCCACCGCCTGGTCACGCGTGGTCTGCGCTTTCTGCAACGTCGACTCGGAGGTCGCGTTGTCGGTTGTGAGCTGTTTCTGGCGCTTCAGTTCCTGCTCGGCGTTATCGAGCGCGGCCTGGTCGTACACGAGTTGCGCGCGGTACGTGTCCGGCTCGATGCGAAAGAGCAGTTGCCCCTGTTTGACGTAAGCCCCGTCGGTGAAGCCGATTTCCTTCAACGTGCCTTGCACGCGTGCCACCAGCGTAACCGTCGCCGACGGCGCGACGGTGCCGCTCAGATCGATCTGCTCGCGTACCTCTCGCGCGAGCGGCCGCGTCACGCTGACTTGCGGCAACGCGCTTTGTGATGCAGCCGCGTTGCGATCGCGGCAGGCGGCGAGCGTCATCGCGAGGGCGAGACAGAGGGCGGCGGCGAGTCTCGTGGCGGGTGCTGCTAGCGTTGCGTTGAGCGGCGCGTTGGATCGCGCGTCGAGTCCAGCGCTACGTTTCGCATTGGGTCCTGCTTGCAACTCCGTTTGCAATCCCCCTCGCAGTGCCGCGCGTAATGCTGCTCCCAATGCCACTCCTAATGCCGCTCGCAACCGTGCGCCTGCTGCCGCCCAGCGTCCCGCTTCGCATTGCGCGCGAGGCTCCGTTTCAGCCTGTGCCCCGCAACGCTCGGTTGCCCCGCCCCGCTGCCTCATGTCGTTCTTCGCCATGTTCTTATTTCCCATTCTCAGGCTGCCCTCCACTCGCGCGCGCCAGCGGCGAATTCGCGGGCGGATTCAACAGCCGCCCCCAGTCCGTGCGCCGCGCCATCTGTTCGGCAACCTGCTCGCTGACCACTTGCTGACCCTGCGCGACCTCCCATCCGCCGCCGAGCGCGCGGTACAGCGACACCGCCGCGAGCGCGGCGAGCCCCTGGTTCTGCGCGAGCGAATCGCCGTCGCGCAATGCCGAACGCGATGCGTCGAGCACCGTGTCGTAGGTGACCGAGCCCGAGCGATACTGCGCATTGGCGAGCTTCAACGCGCGCTGCGATGCATCGGCGGCACGCGCCGACGCGGCCAGCGCATCGAGCGTGGTGCGCAGCCCCGAGATCGCGTCCTCCACTTCCTTCTGCGCTTGCAGCACCGTGTTCTGATAATCGAACACCGCCTCCTGGAACGCCGCGTCCTGAATCCGCACCGCGTTTTGCAACTGGGTGCGATCGAGGATCGGCAATGTGATGCCTGCCGAAAACAGCCCGATCGTCTTGCTGCCCCATTGCGTCAGACCGATGCCATGCTGTTCGCCCGACGACAGGCCGAACAATCCGGTCAACGACAACGACGGGTACAGCTTCGCCTTCGCCGCGCCGATCAGCGCCGACTGCGCGGCCGCGTTGAGCGCCGCTTGCCGTACGTCGGGGCGGCGCCGCAGCAGATCGGCGGGAATGCCGACGTCGATCTGCGTCGGCGGCACCGGGATCGACGTGCTGGCCTTGAGCTGCGCGTCGACGGCGTGGGGCGGATCGGCGAGCAGCACCGCCAGCGTGTCGCGGTCCTGCGCGCGCGCCTTGATGAGCGGCGGAATCTGCGCCTCGGTTTCGGCCACCAGCGTGGCGGCCTGCTCGACATCGAGCTGGCTCGACGCGCCGCTCCGGTAGCGCGCCTGGGTCAGCGTGAGGCTCTGCTGCACCGACTTCAGGTTCTCGCGCGCGACCGCGATGCGCTGTTCGAGCGCGCGCAGATCGATGTACGCGTTGGCGACGTCGGCGAACAGCGACACCAGCGCGTTGTCGTACGCGGCTTCCGACACGCGCAACTGCGCGCGATCCGATTCGATCTGCCGGCGATATTTGCCCCAGAAATCGATTTCCCAGCCCGCGTTCACATGCAGATGCCCGGCCCACAAATGAGCCGGCGGAATCGGACCGACGCCGCTCGTGTCGATATGGCTCGCACCCACGGACACGCTGCCCGATTGCGGCAGCAGGTTCTGTTCGCTGATCGCGAGTTGCGCGCGCGCTTTGAAGATGTGCAGGCCGGCCACCTGCAGCGTCAGGTTGCGTTCATACGCGCGCTGTTCGAGCGCGGTGAGCACGGGGTCGTTGAATGCGGTCCACCATGCCGCTTGCGCGTCGGGCGCGTTCGGAATGCCGGCCGGCAATGTTTCGAACCACTGATCTTCGAGTGTCACGTCCGGCTGTCTGAAGTCCGGGCCGACTGTGATGCAGCCCGTTAGCGCCGCGCCGAGCGTGACGATCAGCGACGTGCTGACGAGGCGCAGGCGGCGGGACGTGGCAGGTTTCATCGCGCGGTTTTCTGGCGTCAACGTACGGCTGACAGTTCGACTGAAGGGCTAGCGGCGCGCGCGGCACGACGCCAGACGAAGCAGGACAAAGCTGAATAAGCGGCACGGCAAGTCTCGTGGCATTGCGCGTCGGCTGCGGATTCGCACACCTGTGGCTCGCGCATTCCGTGCGGCACGTGACGCGCATCGAGCACGTCGGGTCGCTCCACGCTTCTACGATCCCGCCGATACCTGCGCCGCTCAGTGCGCTGCCCCGCGTTCCTGCATGAATGCCGCGATTTGCGGCAACGTGACGTAGCCCGCTTTCTGCGTGTCGATCTCGTCGAAATGCCGGGCGACCATCGGCATGCCCGCGTCGGCCTGCTGCTTCGTGAGCTTGCCGTCGCGCGTGGTGTTGGCATTTGCAAAGCGCGTTTGCAACTGCTGCGCCATGCGCTCCATGCGCTGCGGGTTGCCGGCTTCGGGCGCGGCGCTCTGTGCGAACGTGACGGTGGACGCGCAGCACAGCAGCATGGCGGCGAGCATTTTTTTCATGACTGACTCCTTCGATTGCGGTTGAGCCATCTTGCGTCGCCTGCTCATGCCGCGATCCGCTTCGATGACAGGCCGAATTCTTGGGGATGCGTCGCCGGCTGGCAATCGCGCAATCATGTCGACTTATGTCACGGGTTTGCGTGAGTGCCAGCGAAGGCCGTCCTGCGGCTTCGCCGTTCGCGCGCAGCATGTGCTTCATACATACGCGCACGCGCGGATACGCCCGCGCCTGCCTGCACGCAGCCTCGTCGTGACATTGAATGAAATGAGTTTGTCGTGCCGTCGCGACGGCACCTGGCGTAACTTTCGTCTGCCGGCACAGCGGGCCTGCGCAAGCAGCGCTTCCTGCGTCACGGCACTTCAGCGTCACGAGCACACCATCGGAACGGCCGGGCTTCCACGCGCATTCGATCCGTATCCGACCCAAAGCGAGACCGCGCCCGCGTGAGCATCGCGGGCATCGCGGCGCGGTGGAATGGCGCTTGCTGTCTGATCTTGACTAGCGTCGGACCACTCCACACTTTGCGGAAACAGCAGATGGGCTATCAGGACATAGACAGGGAAATCGCGCACCTTGAAGTCGTCTTCGGGCGGATCTCGACGCGCGATCGCTTTCCGCTGTCGTACTGGCATCGACGGCTGCGCGCGTTGCACGATGCGTCGATGATGCCGTCGCAACGCGCGCGCGTCGCGCGGCTCGAAGCGACACTGCGCATGCTGGGCGAAGCGAAGCAAACGGTCTGCGCCGAACGGTAGCGCGCGAGCAGCGCGATTCGCCGCGCCGCAGCGCCAAGGTCGGCGCGCACGACCCATCGACCCGCAGTGCTTCCGCCTTCCCCCGCTCAGCCCGTCAGCAGCCGCGCGCCGAGCGCCAGCACCAGCGCCGGTACCATCACGAGCACGCCGACCTTCAGGAATTTCATGAAGCTCACGTCCTCGCCTTCACGCCGAATCGCGTTGAGCCAGAGAATCGTCGCGAGCGAACCGGTGATCGACAGGTTCGGTCCGAGATCGACGCCGATCAGCAGCGCGTCGATCACGCGCTCCGGGCTGTGCGCCTGCATCACCGTCGAACTTGCGATCAATCCGGCCGGCAGATTGTTCATCAGGTTGCTGCCGAACGCGACGATCGCGCCCGCCCAACCCGCCGTCGCCAGTTCGTTGTGTTCGGTCGCGCGCCGAAGTGTGGTGGCGAGTGTCGAAATGACACCCGTGTGATCCAGCATCTCGACCAGCACGAACAACGCCGCGACCAGCGGCAGCACGCTCCACGAAATCTCGCGGATCATCGGCAGCGGCGACTTGCGCTCAATCAGCAGCACTAGCAGCGCGGTCAGCGCGCCGAGGATCGCGGTGGGCATGCCGAGCGGGACATCGTACGCGGAGACCGTCAGCAGCACGCCCGCCGTCACCGCGATGCCGGCCAACGCGACCCGGCCGCTCGATGACAGTTCGACCGCTTCGAGATTCGCCTCGCAGACGCCGGCAAGCGCGTCGCGCTGGGTCCAGCGCAGCATCGCGTAGGTCGCGACGATCGACAGCACCGACGGCAACGCGAAGCGCATCATCCACGCGCCCAGCGCGGGCGTGTGGTTGCCGTACAGCACGATGTTGGCCGGGTTCGAAATCGGCAGCACGAAGCTCGCCGCGTTGGCGACGAACGCGCAGACGAACAGCAACGGCAGCGGCGGCGTCTTCGCTTTCTTCGCGGCGGCGAACACGGCCGGCGTGAGCACGACGGCGGTGGCATCGTTCGACAGAAACGCGGTGATCACCACGCCGACCAGGTACACCAGCACGAACAGCCGGCGCGGCGAACCCTTTGCATGATTGACCGCGAGCACCGCGACCCAGTCGAACAGTCCTTCACGACGGCCGACTTCCGACAGCAGCATCATGCCGAACAGAAACAGATAGACGTCGGTGCCCTTGCCGATCGCCTCGAACGCGAGGTGCGCCGGCAGCAGTCCGAGCGACACCAGCAATAGCGCGCCCGCGACGGCCCACACGGCTTCGGGCCACTTGAATGGCCGCGTGATGACGCCGGCCGTGGCGATGGCGGCGATGCCCCAAGACAGAAAAACGGAATTCACAGCATGGGCCCTGGATGGATGGTCGTATGCGCGCGCGTTGGCGCTGGTAAGCGTCGACGACAAACGGATGCCTCGAGCAAGCCGCATCGCACGTAGCATGCCCGTGCGGTCGCCGCCGCTCGCGACGCTTCGATCTGCGAGCCGACATAGGCGAACTCCATCGTGGCCCAGTCGATCTTCCACAGGATCGCTTCGGTCGATTCGAGCAGCGTGCGATAGACGGCGGCGTCGTGTTCCATGTAGCCTTCGACGCGTGCGGCGCGAGGCGCTGCTTCATGCAGATCGTGCCGCAAAAAATTCGCGCTGAGGGCGACAGATTGCTTTCCAGTGCCGGTCATGGGTGTGGTTCCTTCTGGCGGGTCAGCCGGAAATTACCACAGCGCGCGCGTATTTCAATCACATTAGCGTCACCGCTACAACAATCTGTTCCCTCGCACCCGCCTATTCAGTTTTCATCGGCATCCCTACCATCCGCATTCACATGCATTGCCCCGGCAATACGCCTGGCAACATCGAGGCAACCGCAGGCAATACCTCGCAATCCACGAGCACAACAACATGCCCTCACGTCCTTCCGGCTCTGAACGCTACAACGGCGCGGCCATCGCACTGCACTGGCTGATCGCGGCGCTGATCGTCTGCGGCTTCTATATCGGCTGGATCATGACCGATATCCCCGGCTTCACGCCGACCAAGCTGAAGTACTTCTCGTGGCACAAGTGGATCGGCGTGACCGTGTTCGTGCTCGCCGTGCTCCGCGTGCTGTGGCGCGCCAGCCACCGCGCGCCGCCGCTCGACGCCGCCACGCCCGCGTGGCAGAAAGCGGCCGCGCATCTGGTGCACGGCCTGCTGTATCTGCTGATGCTGGCGATTCCGCTGTCCGGCTACTTCTACAGCTCGGCGGCCGGCATCCAGGTGGTGTACCTCGGCGTCTTGCCGCTGCCCACCCTCATCGGCCCGGATCAGGCGCTCAAGGCCACGCTGCGCACGGTCCACGTGCTGCTCAACTACACGTTGCTGGCGCTCGTCGCGATGCACGTGCTGGCCGCGCTCAAGCATCAGTTCGTCGACCGCGACGGACTGCTCGGCCGGATGATCCCGTTCCTCAAGTGACGAACACGACGCTCCGGGTCGAGCACGCGCCGCGCCCGTGTGCCCATGATGCGCGACAACTCATTGGCAATGTCTCATTGGTAATCAAATTCCCAGCGGTGCGCAATCAACGCACGCGGGTTCGATAGGATGCGTACCACCATGAAATCAACCGCTTTTCAAACCATCCACCACACCATGCGTCTTCAAACCGTTCGTCACATTACGCTCGCCGGCCTCGCCGCGCTGTCGCTGTTCAGCGCGGGCCTCGCGCATGCCGACGTGGACCTGAGCAAGAGCAGCGTCATCGCGACGACGAAGCAGATGAACGTGCCGGTCGACGGCAAGTTCAGGAAGTTCTCCGCGCAATTGACGTTCGATCCGGCCAAACCGACCGCCGGCAGCGCGACCGTGTCGATCGACACCGGCAGCTACGACCTCGGCGCCGACGACTACAACAAGCAGGCGCAAGGCAAGGAATGGTTCGACAGCGCGGCCTTCCCCGCCGCGACCTTCGTATCGAGCGCTATCGCGCCGGCCGGCGGCAACCAGTACAGGATCACCGGCAAGCTGACCATCAAGGGCAAGTCGCAAACCGTTGTGGTGCCGGTCGTCATCGCGAGCCAGGGCGCCACGCAAACCTTCGACGGCTCGTTGCCGATCAAGCGCTCGCAGTTCGACGTCGGCACGGGCGAATGGAAAGACACGTCGGTGGTCGCCGACGAAGTCGTCATCAAATTTCACCTCGTTGCTGCAAAGAAGTGACGCACAACCCCGCAGCATCGCAGCACTTTTCTGAACCTGGAGAAACACCTTGAAGAAACAATTTCTGCTCGCCACGGGCGCGCTGGCCGCTGCCTTTTCGTTCAACGCGATGGCCGCCGACACCTATCAACTGGATCCGACCCACACGTACCCGAGCTTCGAGACCGATCACTTCGGCGGCATTTCGACGTGGCGCGGCAAGTTCAAGAAGAGCAGCGGCACCGTCGTGCTGGATCGCGCGGCAAAGACCGGCACGGTCGACGTGACGATCGACATGAACTCGGTCGACATCGGCAACGACAAGCTCGACGCGGAACTCGTCACCGACAAGTTCTTCGACGCCGCGAAGTTCCCGACCGCGACCTACAAGGGCACGCAGATCCGCTTCGACGGCGACAAGCCCGTGGAAGTGATCGGCACGCTGACGATGCGCGGCATCACGAAGCCGGTCAACCTGAAGATCGAATCGTTCAAGTGCTTCGTGAACCCGATGCTCAAGCGCGAAGTGTGCGGCACGGAATCGACCGCGACGTTCAATCGCGACGATTTCGGCATCGACTTCGGTAAGGCCTACGGCTTCAAGATGCAGACCACGCTGCACATCCAGGCTGAAGGCATCAAGCAGTAAGCGCACGACTCGCGCAACGCAGGCGCGTCTCGCGCGCCTGCTTTTCGACGCCGGCCGGCACGCTTGACACACCCACCATGCGCGACTGGCGCCGGATCTTCTTCCAGACAGAATAGCCCTTCAAACACGGGGCAATCCGATTCGAACGCGAAACTGAAGCGGCTCTTCGGCAGGACTTGCCGCTCATCAATCCCGCTTGTGCCGCGCGCCGGAACCTGAGCGCGAGGAGCCACGTCGAGCGCCCGCTTTTCTCCCTTTTGAATCACGCCGCCCGAGCGTAAAGTCTTCAGCACGGCGTCGAGGGTTGTCGGGAGAGCGACAAGGTCTCGCGCTTCCGGCTAGATCCGGCGGTGCAGATCGGTCTGAGTTGCCGCTTCCGGGCCACGCCGGCGGCGACGGAGCAAGGTACTATGACGGTTTGGCAGCACAGCACGCGGCGAATCTTTATCCGTGCGCGCCGCTGCCCGACGCAGCAGGCCATACCGCACGGCAGCACGGCACGCGCATCGAATCGACCGTCCGCTGCCGTGGCCGTCATCCGTTCTTACCGCTCATGAGTTCTCCCGTCCGCCGCATCGCGCACCTCGACATGGACGCGTTCTACGCGTCCGTCGAACTGCTGCGCTATCCGCAATTGCGCGGCCACGCGGTGGTGATCGGCGGCGGCCGCAACGCTGTGCCGCAAACGCTCGAAGACGGCACCCTGCGCTTCGCGAAGCTGCGCGACTATGCGGGCCGCGGCGTCGTCACCACGTCCACTTACGAAGCCCGCGCGCTCGGCGTGTTCTCGGCGATGGGCATGATGAAGGCGGCCGCGCTCGCGCCCGACGCGGTGCTGCTGCCGACCGACTTCGATTCGTACCGCCACTACTCGCGCCTGTTCAAGGCGGCGGTCGCGACGTTCACGGACCGCATCGAAGATCGCGGCATCGACGAAATCTATATCGATCTGACCGAGTTGCCAGGCGAGCCGCACGAGATCGGCGCGCGCATCAAGCAGGCGGTGCATCAAGCGACCGGCCTGACGTGCTCGATTTGCGTCGCCCCGAACAAGCTGCTCGCGAAGATCGGTTCCGAGCTCGACAAACCCGACGGCCTCACGATCCTCACGCCGGCCGACGTGCCGTTGCGCGTCTGGCCGCTGCCGGTGCGCAAGGTCAACGGCATCGGCCCGAAGGCCGCCGAAAAGCTGACCGCGCTCGGGCTCGCGACGGTCGGCGATCTGGCGGCGGCGGACGCGGGTCTGTTGCAGGACAACTTCGGGCGCAGTTATTCGGCCTGGTTGATGGAGGTCGCGCAAGGTCACGACGAACGGCCGGTGGTGGTCGAATCGGAACCGAAGTCGATGAGCCGCGAGACCACCTTCGAGCGCGATCTGCATCCACGCCACGACCGCCCCGCGTTGTCGAGTTCGTTTACCGGCTTGTGCGTGCGGGTCGCCGAAGATCTGGTGCGCAAGGGCTATGTGGGCAAGACGGTGGGCATCAAACTGCGCTACGACGATTTCCGCACGGTCACACGCGACCTGACGCTCGACGAGCCGACTGCGGACGCCGTCGAAATCCGCCGCGCGGCGACCGAGTGTCTGCGGCGCGTGGAATTGAACCGCAAGCTGCGACTGCTCGGCGTGCGTGTAAGCGCATTGACGCCGGCCAACGCGCAGGCGCTCAAGCCGCGTCTGCCGGTTCAGGCTGACTTGCCCTTCGCGAGCGACGAGTAAGCGGCGTCGCCACCGGCAGCCGTCGTGCCCGCATTCACGCGCGTCATCTCCCTCTGCGCACCGTTGCCGGTCTGCGCCACGGCGACCGAAAACGCAAACGTGTTGATCCCCCGCTCACTCTGCGCCGACACGGTGCCGCGATGCATCTCCGCAATCGCCTTCACGATGGCGAGACCCAGCCCGTGGTTTTCACGGCTATTGGTGCGCGAGACTTCCGCGCGATAGAAGCGGTCGAACAGATGTTCGAGCACGTCCGGCGCGATCGGCTCGCCAGGGTTGGCCACCGCGACGCGCACCTGCTCGTCGTCGCGCGCGATCGTCACGCTGATCGTCGCGCCCGGCTCGCAATGCTGGATCGCGTTCATCAACAGATTCGCGCACGCGCGGCCGAACAGCGAGCGGTTCACGCGCGCCTGCGCGTCGCCGTGCAAGGTCGCTTCCACGCGCGCTTCTTCGAGCGGAATCTCCAGAAACTCCAGCGTATGCGCGACTTCCGCGGCGAGCGACAGCTCGATCAGGCCCGTCGCGCGTTCGCCCTGATCGGCGCGGGCGAGGAACAGCATGTCGTTGATGATCGCGCGCATGCGCTCGAACTCTTCGAGATTCGATTGCAGCGTATGGCGCAGATCGTCGACCGAACGGTTACGGGTCAATGCCACCTCGGTCTGGCCGATCAGGATCGTCACCGGCGTGCGCAGCTCGTGCGCGACGTCGGCGTTGAACGATTCGAGGCGGCCGTACGCGCCGTCCAGGCGTTCGAGCGCGCCATTGAACGAGTTCGCGAGATCGTTCAGTTCGAGCGGCAGCGACGCGGTGTTCAAACGTTGCGAGCGATTGTTCGGGCTCACGGCGGACGCGTCGCGCGTGAGACGCGTGAGCGGCTGAAGGCCGAGGCGCGTCACCGAATAGCTGAGCAGCAGCACGGCGAGACTGCCCAGCGCGGACAGCGCGGCGAGCGCCGAGCCGAACACGCGCATCGTGCGCACGTTCGGCGAATAGCTGGACGCCACCTGCAATTGCACCGGCGGACGCGTGCCGTACGCGGGAATGGTCTGCGTCACCGTGAGCATGTCCTGGCCGCCGCCGGGCGGGCTCACGCGCGCGTAGCCGCCGGGCCAGTCCTTCACGACCGGGCCGTCGACCGGTTTGCCGTAGTTGAACGCCGGCTCCATGCTCGACACGGAGTACACGGTGCTGCCGTCGTGCGGCGTCATGTCGGTGAGCTTTTCGCGGGCCATCCGCCATTTTTCCGGCGTCACCGCGTGATAGACGATGATGCGCGCGATCTGCGTGCGATCGTCGAGCGACTCGCGCAGGTGATGTTCGAGCTGCGTGCGCAGCACCAAAAAGAGCCCGGTGCCGATCAGCGTGAACACGAACAGCGCGACCAGCGCGAACATCAGCGCGAGGCGGCGGGCAATGGACCGGTTCATGACGACTCCGCCTCTTCGCGCACTTCCAGCACGTAGCCCATGCCGCGCACGGTATGCAGCAGCTTCGACGGGAACGGGCCGTCGAGCTTCGCGCGCAATCGTTTGATCGCGGTCTCGACCACGTTGGTGTGACTGTCGAAATTGACGTCCCAGACGAGTTCGGTGATTGCCGTCTTCGACAGGATGTCGCCTTGCCGCCGCGCGAGCACGCTGAGCAGCTGGAATTCCTTCGCGGTGAGGTCGAGGCGCACGCCGTCGCGCGTCGCGCGCCGCCCGATCAGATCGACGAACAGATCGCCGACCGAAATCAGCGTCGACTCCTGCGAACGCGTGCGGCGCGCCAGCGCATGCAGGCGCTCCACCAGTTCGAGGAAAGAGAACGGTTTGGTGAGATAGTCGTCCGCGCCTTCGCGCAAGCCCCGCACGCGGTCGTTCACGTGGTCGCGCGCGGTCAGCATGATGACCGGCGTCGACTTGCGCATGCGCAGCGCTTTCAGCACGCTGAAGCCGTCGCGTTTGGGCAGCATCACGTCGAGGACGATTACGTCGTAATCGAATTCGGTGGCGAGGTGCATGCCTTCCTCACCGTCGAGCGCCACGTCGACGACCCAGCCCTGCTCTGTCAAACCGGAGCGCAGGTAATCCACCACCTTGTGCTCGTCTTCAACAATCAGCAATTTCATGCGCGTCCCCTTGAGTGTGCATTATACGAAACGCCTTCGAATCCCTGCTGCCCTCCTGTGCGTGTGGCTGCATCATGAGCGCGCGGCTCACCGGGCGGGAGCCTGCGCCTCCTGCGTGGCGTCCTGTTGTGCGCCCGGCTGTGCGTCGTGACGCGCATTCGCGAGGTCGGCACTCGCGTCCCAGCCGCCACCGAGCGCCTTCACCAATGCAACCGACAAGGTCATCTGCTGGCCGTGAATCTGCACGTCCTGGCGCTCGCTGTTGAGCAGCGATTGCTGCGCGGTGATCACGTCGAGATACGCGACGAGGCCGCCCGAATAACGGTCGCTCGCGAGCGACAGCAAACGCTGCGCATCGCCCACCGCCTCGTGCGACTGCTTCGCCGCGCCGTCCAGCACCGATAGCCCCGTGATGCCGTCCTGCACCTGCTGGAACGCGTTGAGCACGGTCTGCCGATAGGTCGCCTCGGTGGCCTGATAGCCCGCGCTCGCGTACTTGACGTTGGCCGCGCGCCGACCGCCGTCGAACAGCACCTGGCCGACCGTCGCGCCGAGCGTCCACATCAGCGTGGGCGCGCTCAGCAAACTGGCGAACTGCGTGCTCTCCCAACCAATGCCCGGCGTGAGCGTCAGGCTCGGAAAGAACGCCGCCTTGGCCACGCCGATCTGCGCGTTGGCCGCCGCCATCGCGCGTTCGGCCGACGCGATGTCAGGGCGCCGTTGCAGCACGTCGCTCGGCACGCCGAGCGGAATCGCGGGCGCCTTCGCGTCAAGTACCTTCGCGTCGATCGCGAACTGCGGGGCCGGCACGCCGACCAGCGCGGCGATCGCATGTTCGAATTGCGCGCGCTGATTCAGCAGCAGTTGCGCCTGCACGCGCGTCGAGTCGAGCAGCGACTTCTGCTGCAATACGTCGAGGCCCGACACCGAGCCGAGGTCGTGCTCGGTCGTGACGTAATCGAGCGCCTTCTGCTGCAGTTTCACCGACTGGTTCAGCACGTCGATCTCGGCGTCGAGTTCGCGCAGCGAGAAGTAGTCGGTGGCGAGATCGGTGGTGAGGACGAGCCGCGCGTTCGCGAGATCGTCCGCCGATTGCTCGGCTGAAGCCGTCGCGCCTTCCACTTCGCGACGTATCCGGCCGAATAGATCGGTGTCGTAGCTGATCGTCGGTCCGAGCTGGATATTGTTCTGCACCGTCGATTCGGTCGGCGTCGCGTAGTTCGTCAGCGGCCGGTCCTGCGAAATCCGGAAGCGCGAAGCCGTTGCGCCCAGATCGACTTCCGGCACGCGCTGCGCGCTGGTGTTCGCGAGCGTCGCGCGGGCCTGCTCGTAATGCGCGCTCGCCGCGACCAGCGTCTGATTCTGCGCGAGCGCCTGGGTTTCGAGCGTGGCGAGCGTCGGGTCGCCGAATGCGCTCCACCAGTCCGGCGAGATCGGCGCGTGCGACGGCGCGGCGACGCGCCAGAACGAATCGGTGTGCCAGGCGGGCGGCACGTCGGCCTGCGGGCGTTGGTAGTCGGGGCCGACCGTGCATGCGGCCAGCAACGTGACGCTCGCGTAACTTGCCGCGCCGGCGATAGCGGTGAGCGCCCGGCATGAACCCACGCGCTTCACGACGCCCCCTTGCCGCTTTTCTGCGGCTGCGTGACCTGCACGCGATCGCCGTCCGCGATCGAATCGCTCGGGTTGATGATGATCCGGTCGTTCAGCTCGATCCCGCTTTCGATTTCGAGCGACTGCCCGAGGTCGCGCGCAATCACGATCTTGCGCAGCGCCACGTTGCCCTTCGCATCGACCACCGCGACGCGCGGACCTTCCGCGCGAAACAGCAGCGCATTGCCCGGCACCATCAGTTGTGCGTGCGCGACCGCCGGGACCGCGACCTGCACGTACGCGCCGGGGCGCAGCTTGTCGTCGGGATTGGGCAGCGTCACTTCGATCTGCAGCGAGCGGGTCGGCACGTCGATCGCGCCGGAAATATGCGTGACGGTCCCGTGAAACTGCTGGCCCGGCAATTCCGCCTGCGTGACCACCACCTTCTGTCCCACCGACACGTTCTGCGCATACGCCTGCGGCAATTGCACGTAGACACGCAACGGGTCCGACTGCGCGAGCGCGAACAGCGCGCGGCTCGTGCCGCTGCCCGCGTCGATCAGATCACCGACGTCGACATTGCGCTGCGTGACCACGCCCGCGAACGGCGCGACGATCCGCTTGAACGATTCGAGTTGTTGCAGGCGCTTGACGTTGGCATCGGCGGCGGCGAGGTTGGCGACGTCCTGTGTGTAGGTGCTTTGCCGTTCGTCGAGTTCCTGCTGCGAGACCGCATCGCGCTGACGCAATTGCTGCCAGCGTTCCAGCGAGCTTTTCGCGAGGCCCAAACTCGAACTCGTTTGCTGGCGCTGCGCCAGGGCCTGCGCTAGTTCCTGATCGATTTCGGGCGTGTCGAGTTCGGCGAGCAGCTGGCCCTGCTTCACGCGTGCGCCGATGTCGGCGTACCAGTGCAGCAGATAACCGGTCGAGCGCGCGTAGATCGGCGATTCGACGTAGCCGCGCAAAGTGCCCGGCAGCAGCGTGTTGCCGCCGCCTTCGGTCTGCGTCGGGCTCACCACGTTCACGTACTGGGTGGCGTTGTGCTGCGTGGTCGCTTCGACCGAACGGCTTTGCAGCACGTTCGCGATCACGGTGCGCAACGCGCCCAGTGCGAGCAGCGCCAGCACGATCCAGACGGCGATCTTCGCGCGCTTCCATTCGCGGTGGCGCGGCGGCAGCACGTGCCCCCCTTCAGTCTCTCGCGAGGGGATCGCCAGCGATGCATGTGTTTTTTCGGTCATCTCAGTCAGCCATCTCAGTCAGCCGTCATTTAACTTTATGCGGGCGTCGCAGCGCCGCCGTGGTCCGGCGCGGGTCCGTCGGGGTGGTCGTTGCCGCTGCCGCCGTGGTTGTCGTCGCCGCCTTTGCCGGAGCCGTCATCGCGATGACGGCGCGCGAGGCGGCTATGAATGCCCGCGAACACGATCGGCACGAAGAACAGCGTGGACACCGTCGCGAACAGCAGGCCGCCGATCACCGCGCGGCCGAGCGGCGCATTCTGCTCGGCGCCTTCGCCGAGCCCGAGCGCCATCGGGATCATGCCGATGATCATCGCGAACGCGGTCATCAGCACCGGACGAATCCGGCTCGCGCCGGCTTCGAGCGCGGCGGTGAGGGGCGGCGCTCCGGCGAGCAGGCGCTGGCGCGCGAACGCGACCATCAGAATACTGTTGGCGGTGGCGACGCCCATCGTCATGATCGCGCCGGTCAGCGCCGGCACGCTCAGATGCGTGCCGGTCAGAAACAGCATCCACACGATGCCCGCGAGCGCCGCCGGCAAGGCGCTGACGATGATCAGCGGATCGACCCACGACTGGAAGTTCACCACGATCAGCAGATAGACCAGCACGATCGCCATCGCGACGCCGAGCCCGAGCCCGAAGAACGAACTGCGCATGGTCTGCACCTGGCCGCGCACGGTGATCTGACTGCCGCGCGGCAGCGACGCGCGCACGTTGTTCACGAGCTTGTCGACCTGGTTCGCGACGCTGCCGAGGTCGCGCTTCTCGACGCTCACGTACAGGTCGATCACCGGCCGGATGTTGTAGTGATTCACTTCGGCGAACTGGGTTTGCGGCGACACCCGCACCAGGTTGCCGAGCAATTGGGTCGGGCCGTTGGCCGAGCCCGACACCGGCGTGCGCAGCAACTCGTCGATCGACGACACCTGGTACTGCGGCGTCTGTACCGCGACGTTGTATTCGACACCGTTGTTCTTGTTGAACCAGAATCCCGGCGAAGTCTGCGAGCTGCCGGACAGCGAAATGAGCACGTTCTGCGCGACGTTGCTCGCGCTCAGATTGAGTTGCTGCAAACGCGTGCGGTCCATCTGCAGATTGATCGCGGGTTCATCGAGCTTCTGCTGGATGTGCGTATCGACGGTGCCGGGAATCAGCCGCACCTGCTTGAGCAGCTTGCGCGCGACGTCGAAGTTGCCCTCCTGATTCGCGCCGGAAATCTGCACGTCGACGGCGGCGGGCAAACCGAAGTTGAGAATCTGCGTGACGATGTCGGCGGGCTGAAAGAAGAATTCGACGCCCGGGAAGCGTTGCGGCAGGATCGTGCGCAACTTGTCCATGTAGATCTGCGTCGGCTTGTGGTCTTCGTTCAGCGCGACCTGGATCTCGCCGTCGAGCGTGCCGATCGTGCCGGAGTTGCTGTACGAGAGGTTGATGCCGCTATACGGCAAACCGAGGTTGTCGAGGATCGTGCCCAGTTCCTTCGCGGGCACGACCTCGCGAATCACCTTCTCGACTTCGTCGGCGAGACGCGCGGTTTCCTCGATACGCGTGCCGGTCGGCGCACGCATGTGCAAGCGGATGTCGCCCGCGTCGACGCTCGGGAAAAAGTCTTCGCCGAGCACGAAAACAAGGCCCATCGACACGATACAGAAGCCGAGAAACACGCTGCCGAACAGGCCGCGGCGCACCAGCAGGCTGCTCAGAATCATGATGTAGCCAGCCCGCATCCGCTCGAAGCCGCGATCGAAACGATGGTAGGCGCGCATGAACAGATTCGGCTTCGCGCCTTCCTTCGGCTTGTGCGCGTGGCCCATCAGCAGCATCGCGAGCGTCGGCACCAGCGTGCGCGACAGGATGTACGACGCGAGCATCGCGAACACCACCGCTTCGGCGAGCGGCACGAACAGATAGCGCGCGACGCCGGTCAGGAAGAACATCGGCACGAACACGATACAGATGCACAGCGTCGACACGAGCGCGGGAATCGCGATCTCGCCCGCGCCGTCGAGAATTGCATCGTGCAGATTGGTGCCCATATGCAGATGCCGCTCGATGTTCTCGATCGTCACCGTCGCGTCGTCGACCAGAATCCCGACCGCGAGCGCGAGGCCGCCGAGCGTCATGATGTTGATGGTCTGGCCGAGTGCGTGCAGCACGATCAGCGACGAGAGGATCGACAGCGGAATCGAAATCGCGATGATGCAGGTGCTGCGCCAGTTGCCGAGAAACAGCAGGATCATCGCGGCGGTCAGCGCGGCGGCGATCAGCGCCTCGCGCACCACGCCCTGCACCGCCGCCTTGACGAACACCGACTGATCGAACAGCGGGGTGATGTTCAGGTCCGGCGGCAACGCGGCACGCGCGGCGGGCAACAGCCCCTTCAGCGTATCGACGATCGACAGCGTCGACGCGCTGCCGTTCTTCAGCACCGACATCAGCACGCCGCGATGGCCGTTCTCCCGCACGATGTTGGTCTGCGGCGAGAAGCCGTCGCGCACGTGAGCGACTTCGCGCAGATACGTCGTCGCACCGTTGAGCGTGCGCACCGGAATGTCGTTGAGCCCTTCCACCGTGGCGGGCGAGCCGTTCATGTTGATCGTGTATTCCTTCGGTCCGATCTTGGCCGTGCCGGTCGGCAGAATCAGGTTTTGCGCGTTGAACGCGCTGACCACGTCCGACGGCGTCAGGCCTTTGGCGAGCAGCGCGCGCGTGTCGAGGTCGACCGAGATCAGCCGCGATTTGCCGCCGTATGGGTACGGCACGGCCGCGCCGGGAATCGTCACGAGTTGCGGGCGCAGGAAGTTCAGCGCGGTGTCGTTCAGCGATTGCTCGGAGAGCTTCGGGCTCGACAGGCCGAGCTGGATCACCGGAATGCTGGAGGCCGAATAGCTGATAACAAGCGGCGGCGTTGCACCCGGCGGCATCTGCTTGAGCTGCGCCTGTTCGACGGCCACGGTCTGCGCGATCGCGGTCTGGATGTTCGCATTCGGTTGCAGGAACACCTTCAGGATCGTGATGCCCGCCAGCGATTGCGATTCGATGTGCTCGATGTCGTTGACCGTGGTGGTCAGACTGCGCTCGTTGACCGACGTAATGCGGTTGGCCATGTCCTCGGCCGACAAACCCGTGTACGTCCAGATGATGCTGACCACCGGAATGTTGATTTCCGGCAGCACGTCGACCGGCGTGGTGAACAGCACGAATGGCGTCGCCAGCAAGATCAGAATGGCCATCACGATAAACGTGTATGGCCGCTTAAGCGCTACGTTGACGATCCACATTGAAACGCGCCCGAGAGAATGCAGGTAAAAGGGGATGGGTGAATCAGCGCTTATGCTAGATCGGTAGCCCCAACGCCTGCATGGCGCGAAAATGGCGGAAATGTCAGGAAGAAAACCGTAAGCCGATGCGTCGATTCACGCGCGGCAGCGTTTGGCGGCGAGCAAACGTTTGTTGAGAAAAGATACGCGCCGTTGCGGGTAGGTTGCTTCGCGCGATGCGTGAGTACGTCCAGAAATATTAGGAAACATGCTTTCAGATTGATTTGTGCAAAGCAAATCTGTTCGACCGGGCATTGAATAAAAAAGCCGACCTCGAAGGTCGGCTGTCTTTGCGTATCGAAGCGCCGCGTGGCGGCTTCGCGGCATGTACTTACTTCGCGAACAACGACGACATATCCGCAAACGCCTTGAACTCCAGCGCATTGCCCGACGGATCGAGGAAGAACATCGTCGCCTGCTCGCCGACCTCGCCCTTGAAGCGCACATGCGGCTCGATGATGAAGTCGATGCCCGCCTGCTTCAGCTTATCGGCGGCGGCCTGCCATTGCTCCATCGACAGCACCGCGCCGAAGTGGCGCACCGGCACTGCATCGCCGTCGACCTTGCTGGTCTGACGGTGGCCGATCTCGTCGGGCGCGAGGTGCGCGACGATCTGATGGCCGTAGAAGTTGAAATCGACCCACGCGTCCGAGCTGCGCCCTTCCGGACAGCCCAGCAGTTCGCCGTAGAACTCGCGGGCGGCGGCGAGGCTATGAACAGGAAACGCCAGATGGAACGGCGGCAAAACGTTTTCGGCAACGCTCATGATGGGGACTCGCTGATTTGAAGTGGAGTGAATGATCGATGTGTTCGGCGTGGGCAGCGCTCGGGCCGCACGCCTGTGGCGAAGCGTGGGACCCATTTTAACCATGACTAAAAATGGTGGAAAACGATATATATTTGACCTCACCATCACCAATTTCGATTAGCCAGCCTATGCTCAGCGAGCTCAAGACCTTCATCGCCGTGAGTCAGCACGGCACGTTTTCCGGCGCGGGCGCGCGCATCGGACTGACGCAATCGGCGGTCAGCGCGCAGATGCAGCGACTCGAAGAGGAACTCGGCTTCGCGCTGTTCGACCGCACCGGCCGCTCCGCGACGCTCAACGATGCCGGCCGCGAAACGCTCGCGCTCGCCGAGGAAATGATGACGCTGTACGCGCGGCTCTCCGAACGCGGCGCGGTCGCGGCGGAAAGCGGCATGCTGCGGGTCGGCGCGATCGCGTCCGCGCAGGTGTCGTTTCTCGCCGACGCGCTCGCGCGCTTTCGCGACGACCGGCCCGGCTGGCGAATTCGCGTGGTGCCGGGCGTGTCGCTGGGGCTGCTCGGCCAGGTGGATTCCGGCGAACTCGATCTGGCCGTCATCATCAAGCCGCCGTTCGCGCTGCCATCCGAGCTCGAATGGCGCACGCTCGTCAGCGAGCCGTTCGTGCTGCTCGTGCCGAAGAAGCTCGCGCGCGCGGCGCGCTCGTGGCGTGAACTGCTGAAGAGCGAGCCGTTCATCCGCTACGACCGCACATCGTTCGGCGGCCGGCTGGTCGACCGGTTTTTGCGGCGCTCGCGGCTGAACGTGCACGACGCGATCGAGCTCGACGAATTGCAGGCGATCGTGCAACTGGTCGCACGCGGAATCGGCGTGGCGCTGATCCCGAATACGGCGGGCCTCGGCAAGTGGCCGGCGAACGTCGCCGCGCTCGAACTCGGCGACGCGACGTTTCATCGCGAGATCGGACTTGTGCAGCGGCCGCGGCATAGCCGGCAGGCGGTGGCGGATGCGTTGGCGGAGTGTGTGGAGGCGGCGGCCGCGGGGAATTGAGTGGTGCGGTGTCGGGGATTGTCCTGCCCCACGAACCGCCAACTGTATCTGTGAGACTCGCACGACGGCGCGCAGAATCATCACTCGCGCGCGCTGAAGGAGCGAATCGAGCCGTGACTCACGAATCGAATCGCGTATCGTCCCGCGCGCTCAACCGCCCGCCTCCGAGTGTCCGACCATGATCGCCAGCCCCCTGCTCAGCGCCGATGTCCTGATCGCCTATAGCGCCTACTTCGTCGGCACCGCGAGCCCGGGGCCCAGCAATCTCGCGATCATGTCGCTGGCAATGAGCTCGGGCCGCCGCTCTGCGCTGACCTTCGCGCTCGGCGTCGTATCAGGCTCGTTCTCGTGGGCGCTGCTGGCGTCGCTCGGTTTGTCGGCGGTGCTCGCCACCTGCTCGGAATGTCTGACGGCGATCAGGATCGCCGGCGGACTTTATCTGCTGTGGCTCGGTTTCAAGTCCGCGCGCTCCGCGTTCGGCGCCGGCAAGTTGCCCGCCGCTGCCGCGCGGCCCGACGAGCCGCTCAAGCGCCTCTATCTGCGCGGCTTGCTGCTGCATCTCACCAATCCGAAAGCGGTGCTGGTGTGGCTGTCGATCGTCTCGCTCGCCATGTCGCCGACCGGCGGTCCATCGCACACGCTGCCGGTGGTGCTCGGCTGCATGGCGATCGGCGTCACGGTGTTCAGCAGCTACGCGGTGCTGTTTTCGACCGCGTCCGCGCGGCGCATCTACGCGTCGATCCGGCGCTGGCTCGACGGCTCGCTCGCGATCATGTTCGGGATTGCCGGCCTCAAGCTGCTGACGTCGAAAGGCTAGCTCGCGTGGAGACGCGCGGCCGCTCTGCGATACTGTCGCCGTGACGACTCCAGCGAACCAGCCCAACCGATGAACGGCAGCAACGAAGTCAACCCGGCCGCCAGGCATACGCCGTGGCAGAAGCGCCTGTACCTGAGCGGCGCGGCCATACTGATCGCCGCGCTGATTGCCGCCGCGCTGATCTACGCAACCGCCGCCCCGCCCGACGACGCCGTCTCCCGCTACAGCGCCGTCGATCCGCGCTATCAGATCGAATTGCAGCGTATCGGCGGCAATGCGGCGGTGCTGATGGCGCAGCTTCATCAATGGTTCGACGGCCTGTGGCACGGCACCGCGCTCGCGGGTACGGTGGCGGTGCTGGGCCTCGCGGCGGCCGGCGCATGCTTTTTCATCGGCCATTTTTTCGCCGACGACTGACCGCCGCGCTTCGCGCTACGGCGCGCCCTTCACCTGCTCGTGCGGCTTCTCGACCCCAGCCGAGCGCAGCGCCTCATGCAACGTGCCGAAGATGCAGCGCTCCTCGACGAGCGGCGTGATGCCATGCCGGTCCATGTCCGCGCGCAGATAACGGTTCACGCGCGCGAAGATCACCTCGATGCCGCCGCGCTTGAGCGCCACGCACAACTCGCCCACCGAGCGCGCCGCCGAATAGTCGAGGTCGGTGATCGCACTCGCGTCGATCACGAACCAGCGCACCGCGCTCGGCGCCCGGTCGATCAGACGGCGCGTATCGTCGACGAAAAAATGATCGTTCGCGTAAAACAGGTCGGCGCCGAAGCGATAGACGATCAGCCCCGGCGCGGTCTGCATGCCGGGCACGGCCGGCACCGGCACCCACATGCCGTCGTCGCCGGGAGCGAGAACCATCGTGTGCGGGCGGTAGCTGTGGCGCACGTGACGCAGCAACGATAACGCCACCGCCACCAGAATGCCGTGCTCGACGCCGATCAGCACCACCGCCGCCGCCGTGAACAAGGCCAGTGCGAATTCGCCGGGACTTTCGCGGCGGATCGCGAACAGGGTCTTCACATCGATCAGACCGATCGCGATCGTGAACACGATACTGGCAAGAATGCAGTGCGGCAGATACTGCAGATAGCGGCTGAAAAACAGCAGCACCACGACCACCACCAGCGCGAACGCAAGCTGTGCAAACTGGCTGCGCGTGCCGGCGAGATCGGCCATCGCGGTCTGCGTCGGACTGCCGTTGACGACGAACGCACCCGACACCGCGGCCGCCGCGTTGGCTGCGGCAATCCCGAGCAGGTCGGCGTTGGCGTCGACGGATTCGTGATAACGCTCGGCGAACACGCGGCTCGCGGCGGCGCTTTGCGCGACGATCATCACGAAGCACGAGGCCGCGACCGGCAGCAGATCGAGCACCTGTTGCCACGTCACCGAGGGCAGGCGCAGCGGCGGCAGTCCGCCCGCGACGGGTCCGAGCACGGCGATGCCGTGGGCCGCGAAACCGTAGACGTCGCTCGCCGCGATGCCCGCGACGACCGCGATCAACGGCACCGGCGCGCGCGGCAAGAAGCGCTTGCACGCCAGAATCGCGCCGACCACCAGCAGCGAAATGGCGAGCGTCGGCGCATGAATCAACGCCGATTCGCGCGCGACGAGCATCAGTTGATCGATGCTGCGCGCCGCGTGACCCGGCACGCCGGACATGTCGCCCAGCATCGCGATGCCCACCTGCACGCCGACCCCGGCGAGAAAGCCGACCAGCACGGTGCGCGACAGAAAATCGGCGAGAAAACCGAGTTTGAAAATCCGCGCGATCAGCAGCAAAGCCGCAGTGAGCAGCGCGACCATCGCGGCAAGCGCCGCATACTCGGCGCTCGACGCCGGCGCCATCGTCGAGAGGCGGCTCGCGAAGATCGTCGCGGTGGCGGAATCGGCGGCCACGACCAGGTGCCGCGACGCGCCGAACAACGCGAACGCGACAAGCGGAAGAAAGACGGTGTAAAGCCCCGTAACGGCGGGCATGCCGGCAATGCGCGCATAGCCGAGCACTTGCGGAATATCCATCGACGCGAGTTGCACGCCGGCCAGCGCATCGCGCGCCGCCGCGGCGCGGCTCAACGGAAGGACCCCCTTCAGCACGCCGGCGCGCGCCGTGATACTCGCCAGAAAATCTCGCATACGTGATGCCGTTCCAAACGCAGGTTATCGCGCATCGTGCCGTGACTCGGCATGCGAAGGCAAGCGCCAACGGCAGGCGGATCGACGAACAACCGGAGTCAGACAGCCGGAAGCGGGACGCATCCGGCAACGCTCGCGGCCAGGGCCCCGCTTAGGCAACTCAAAAATTAACGCTTGAACTGACCTGTCTGCGGATCCACGTGCCGCGCGAAACCGAACAACGCGACGATGCAAATTGGACAGGCGACCAGGAAGACGGCCAACATCACGCACCCCGTAACATATTGTTACCGGCGAGTGTAAGCGATTTGCATACGGATTGAATGGGGGAAAACCGCAAAGCTCCGTTGCCAAGAATTACAACAATTTTTGACAAAAGCGCGAAGCGTGACGCATGGGATTTGGGGATACGCGCGCAAAAACATCGGAAAAAGCCGTGTTTTTTGTACGGCGAGCGCGTGGGTGCGGACAATGACTGGGTCGCCTTCGCAGCGTCCCTCAGAGCGGTCATCGAGGGCAATTAGATTGGCGCTTCTAGCGATTCGTCCGAGTCACACAGGTGTCGCTTCCCGTTCCACTCGCCTGACTGACGTCAGTGTCGAGAAGCACGAGGCGATCAAACCCGGTCGGACATGCCGCCATCAAACCCACGTCGCCGGACAACGGCTCGCGAACGTCGCACGCACGTCGGCCGGCTGGGTCGTCGGTCTCCCTTATAATCCGGCATGATCCGAATTCCCTCGCACACGGCCGCCCAGCGCCGCCACACCGCCCATCGCTCGCCGGCGGCCGCATGAAAACCCCGAAACGTCTACTCCCGCTGGTCGAGGAAGGCCTGATCGACGAAGTCATCTCGCAGTTGATGAGCGGCAAGGAAGCCACCGTCTACGTGGTGCGCAGCGGCGATTCAACGCGTTGCGCGAAGGTCTATAAGGACGCGAAGCAGCGCAGTTTCCGCCAGGCCGCGTCCTATCGCGAAGGCCGCAAGGTCAAGAACAGCCGCGAGCAACGCGCGATGGAAAAAGGCAGCCGCTACGGCCGCGAAGTCCAGGAGCAGGCGTGGCAGAACGCCGAAGTCGACGCGCTGTTCCAGCTCGCGAACGCGGGCGTGCGCGTACCGCAGCCCTTCATCTGCACCGACGGCGTGTTGCTGATGGAGCTGGTGACGGACGCCGACGGCAACGTTGCGCCGCGTCTGAACGACGTCGATATGAGCGAGGCACGCGCGCTCGAACTGCACGCGCAACTGCTCAAGGAAGTGGTGCGGATGCTGTGCGCCGGGATGATTCACGGCGACCTGTCCGAGTACAACATCCTGCTGGCCGCCGACGGCCCGGTGATCATCGATCTGCCGCAAGCGGTGAATGCGGCCGGCAATCTCGAAGCGCCCGCGATGCTCGAGCGCGACGTCGACAACCTCGCCACCTATTTCGGCCGCTTCGCGCCGGCGCTGCTCGATACCGGTTATGGCAAGGAAATCTGGGCGCTGTACGAAGCGGGCGCGCTGCACGTCGATGCGAAACTGACGGGCCATGTCGAACAGGACACCACGCCGGTCGACCTGGACGCCGTGCTGCAGGAACTCGAAGATACGCGGCTCGATCAGGAAGCGCGGCTGCGTCATGAGGAGTCGCTGCGCAGCGGCGCGTGAGCGCGAGGGTTGCTCCGGCAACCCCAAGCGGCAAACACGAACACGCCAGCTACGCCCCGGCTACGAAGCGCGCCCGCCTCGCGCCGCCTTCACCGTTCCCGGCGCCGGCCCCACCGACTCCCGCATCGTCACGCTCACCGGAAACTCGCGGAAGATCTCCCACGTGGTCCGGTAGCACTGGTTGACGAGCCAGCGCACCGCGTTCTGCGTCAGGTCCGCCGTCGGAATCCGCACCGACGTCAACCCCGGCGCCGTATAAGCGGCCGAGTAGTCGTCGTCGTAGCCGATCACCGACATGTCGTCCGGCACCGCGACGCCCGCCTGGTGCAAACGCGCGAGCGCGCTGACCGCCATCGTGTCGTTCGCGCAGAAGAGGCCCGTCACGCGCCGCTTCGAGTCGAGCACCTTCTGCGCGGCGGTATAGCCGCCCTCCGGCGAGAAGTCCGATTCGACCAGCGTGACGTCGTCGCGCGCAATCCCTGCACGCGCGAGCTCGGCGAAAAAACCTTCGAGACGCAACTGGTTGTCCGACGCGGTGAACGGCCCCGAAATCACCGCGATATCGCGATGCCCGTGATCGAGCAGCGTGCGCGCCGCGAGTTCGCCGCCGCGCCGATGATCGGCGCAGAACGACGCTTCCGGCAACTGCTCGAACGCCCGGTTGAGAAACACCATCTTCGGGTGCATGCGATGCAGCATGATCAGGTCGTCGTCGTGCAGATCGTGACTGATCACCACCACGCCGTCGCAATCGCGGCCGATCAGAAAGCGCACCGCCTCAATGGCCTGCTCGCGCGGCGACACTTCTCCGCAGCCGGTCGCAACCACCACGTGACGGCGCACCGCGCGCAGTTCCGTGTCGGTCTGCTTGAGAATCGTGCCGTAGTAGGAACCGAAGAAGGTCGGCACGAAAATGCCGATCATGCCGAGCGACTGCGTCGCCATCGCGCGGCCGATCGACGACGGCCGGAAGTTCAACGCCTCGATCGCCGCCTGCACGCGGGCGGCGGCGTCGGCCGAGATCGGCCCTTTACCGGAAATGGCCCGCGACGCAGTCGACATGCCCACGCCGGCCAATGCCGCGACATCCTTGAGAGTAGCCACGCGGTTCTCCGTCAAACCATGTTGATTCCAACGACGCCGTCAGCTCTCCCGGCCAACGCTACAGACGCGCGCCTCCCGCGTCGTCGAACAGCGAGGCATGCGCGGCGTCGAACGAGAACGCCACGCTGTCGCCAACCCCGACCGGCGTCTTGCTCTGGTCGATCGACGCGACCTGCTCGCCATGATAGTCGAGCCAGACGACGCGGTGGTTGCCCATCGGCTCCACCAGCGAAACTTTTGCCTGCTGTGCGAGCCCCTCGCCGACCCGCACGTCTTCGGCGCGCACCCCGAGCACGCACGGCAACCCTTGCGCGGGCGCGCTTTTGAACGGATACGCCGAGACGTCGAGCCGCCAGTGCGCGGTGCAAAACTCGACCGAGCCGTCGCGCGTTTCCAGCGTGCCTTTGAGCAGATTCATCGCGGGCGTGCCGAGGAAAGTCGCGACGAACAGATTGTCGGGGCGTGCGTAGACTTCGGCGGGCGTGCCGAACTGCTGGATCACGCCGCCGCGCATCACCGCCATGCGGGTCGCGAGCGTCATCGCTTCGACCTGGTCGTGCGTCACGTAGATCATCGTTGCGCCGAGGCGCTGATGCAGCTGCTTGAGTTCGCGGCGCAGTTCGGTGCGCAGTTTGGCATCGAGATTCGACAGCGGTTCGTCGAACAGGAACACGTCGGCTTCGCGCACGATCGCGCGGCCGATCGCGACGCGCTGCCGTTGCCCGCCCGACAGTTGCGCCGGTTTGCGCTTGAGCAGCGGCCCGAGTTGCAGCATCTCGGAGGCGCGCGCGACGCGCCGCGCGATCTCCGCCTTCGGCGTGCCGTTGATGCGCAACGCGAACGACAGATTGCGCTCGACGCTCATCGTCGGATATAGCGCATACGACTGGAACACCAGCGCGATGCGGCGGTCTTTCGGGTCGGCCCAGGTCATGTCTTCGCCCGCGATCTCGATGCTGCCGTCGCTCACGTCGATCAAGCCGGCGATGCTGTGCAGCAACGTGGACTTGCCGCAACCCGACGGGCCGAGCAGCACGACGAACTCGCCGGCCCGCACGTCGAGGTCGAGATTCTCGATCACGGTGTTCGCGCCGAGCCGGATGGTCAGATTGCGCACCGCCACGTTGGCCGGATTCGTGAGCCCCGCCGCGTCGGCCGCGGCGCGCGCATCCACCGAAGGATCGCCCAGCGCGTCGCCCATCGCATTTCCCATATCAGCCACGTTTGTCATGCTGTTGCCCTATCCCTTGACCGCGCCGGACGCAATGCCGCGCACGAACCAGCGACCCGAAAGAAAGTAGACCGCGAGCGGCACCATCGACGTCAGAATGGTCGCCGCCATATTGACGTTATAGAGGCGCTCGCCGGTCGTCGTGTTGATGATGTTGTTCAGCTGCACCGTCATCGGCAGATTTTTGGTGCCCGCGAACACGAGGCCGAGAATGAAGTCGTTCCAGATGCCGGTCACCTGCATGATGACCGCGACCACGATGATCGGCGTGGACATCGGCAGCATCAGTTGCACGAAGATGCGCCAGAAGCCGCCGCCGTCGATGCGCGCCGCCTTGAACAGCTCCTGCGGAATCGACACGTAGTAGTTGCGGAACAGCAGCGTCATCACCGGCATGCCGAAGATTGTGTGAATCACGACGATGCCCGGCAGCGAGCTGAACAGATGCACGCTCGCCAGCACCCGCACGAGCGGATAGACCATCACCTGCACCGGAATGAACGCGCCCATCAGCAGCACGCCGAACAGCAGGCCCGCGCCGCGCGGCCGCCAGAACGACAGCGCGTAGCCGTTCAGCGCGCCGATTGCGATCGACAGAACCGTGCTCGGCACGACGATGCGCACCGAATTCCAGAAGCCGACGCGGATGCCGGTGCAATCGAGCCCCGTACACGCGGATTGCCACGCGGCGCTCCAGGCGTCGAGCGTGAAATGCGCGGGGAACGCCAGCAGATTGCCGAGCCGGATCTCGCTCATCGGCTTGACCGACGTCACCAGCATCACGTAGAGCGGCAGCAGGAAAAACAGCGCCGCCGTCAGCAGGAACGCGTAGACGCCGATGCGCGCGGGCGTGAATGCGCTACGCCGCCGCTTGTGTGCGCGGCTCGGCGTGCCGCTTTTGAGCGGAGTACTGAGCGTGTTCATCACACCTCCTTGCGCAGCGCCGCGCGGCTGCGGGCATAGAAGAACGGCGCGAGAATCGCGAGCACGGTCGCCAGCAGGACGATCGACGCCGCTGACGCAAGGCCGATGTTGGCGCGTCCGAACAGATAATCCATGATGAACTTGGCCGGCACTTCGCTCGCGGTGCCGGGGCCGCCTTGCGTCATCGCGACGACCGCGTCGTAGAGCTTCACGACCATCACGAACAGCAGCACGAACGCGGTGGAGATCGACGGCCCGAGCATCGGCACGACGATGCTCGCATACACGCGCCAACGCGGAATACCGTCGATGCGCGCGGCCTTCCACAGTTCGTCGTCGATGCCGCGCAAGCCCGCGAGCAGCAGCGCCATCACCAGACCCGAGGCCTGCCACACCGTCGCGATGACGACCGTGTAGATCACCCAGTCCTGATCGACGATCCAGTCGAAGCGCGCGTGCGCGAAGCCGAGCTTGTGCAGCACGGCCTGCGCGCCGAGTTCCGGATTCAGGATCCATTGCCACACGAGCCCCGTCGCGACGAATGACATCGCATACGGATAGAGAAACACCGTGCGCAGCGCGCCTTCCGCGACTACGCGCTGATCGATGAAAATCGCCAGCAGCAGACCGATCACCATGCACGCGACGATAAAGCACGCGCCGTAGATCACGATGTTCTGCAGCGACAGCAGCCAGCGGTCGTTATGAAAGAGCCGCACGTACTGCGCGAAGCCCACGAAGGTGTCGGAAGGAAACGTGCGCGAATTGCTGAGCGACACACGCGCGGTCCAGACCATCGTGCCGAGATACGCGAACACGACGGTCAGGATCATCGGCAGCAGCGCGAGCCACGCCGCGACGGAAAACCGCTTCCTGAGCGGCTTGCGGCGTGGCTTCTCGCCGGAGCCGGCGGCCGGCAGCTTGAGCGCGTGCATCGCCGGCCCCTAGCTCTTCAACGCGCTGGCAAACGCCTTCTGCGCGTCGTCGACCGACTGGTTCTTGTTCCAGAAGTTCGTCACGACGTCGATCAGCGCGCCTTGCGTGTCGGGCGAGATCAGCATTTCCGCATTCGGCAGCTGGCGCGACTTATCCTTCATGATCGCGATGCCCTCCTTCGCACAGATGTCGAGACTGCTGGCGTCCACGTCGGGACGAATCGGAATCGAGCCTTTCTTCGCGCTGAACGCGACCTGCGCGGACGGTGAGGTCATCACCGTGGCGAGCAGATTCTGCGCCTTGATCGCCGACGGGTTGTCGGTCTTCGGGAACACGAACACGTCGCCCGTCACCAGATACGGCGAATGCGGACCGAAGCCGGGGAAGCAGCCGAAGTCCTTGCCCGGGCTCTGATTGGCCGCCGAGAATTCGCCCTTGGCCCAGTCGCCCATGATCTGCACGCCCGCTTTGCCGGAAATCACCAGCGCGGTTGCGTCGTTCCAGTTGCGCCCCGGCGAACCCGGATCGACGAAATCGTGCAGACGCTTGAACGACACGAGCACCTTCTTGAACGCGTCCGAATTCACCGCCTTCATGTCGCGGTCGCGGTACACCTTCATGTACAGATCGGTGCCGCCCACTTCGGCGAGCACCGCGTCGAACGTGATCTTCTCCTGCCACGGCTGGCCGCCGAGCGCGAGCGGAATCACGCCGGCGGCCTTCAGCTTGCCGAGATCGGCGATGAACTCGTCGTAGGTCTTCGGCTCGGCGGTGATGCCGGCCTTCTGGAACACCGGCTTCGAATAGAAGAACCAGGCCAGCATGTGGATGTCGACCGGCGCCGCGTAGTAATGGCCCTTCACCCTGATGCTGTCGACGATCGACGGCGGGAGGATGGCGCTCCAGTTCTCTTTCGTGGCGACGTCGTCGATGTTGTTCAGCAGACCCTGATCGATCAGGTCGTGAAACTGCTTGGACGTATTGAATTGCGCGGCCGTGGGTGGATCGCCGCCGACGATCCGGTTGATCGCCGTGGAGCGCGCCTGGTCGGCGCCCGCGACCGCATTGTCGACCCATTGGCCGCCGGCCTTGTTGTACGCATCGGCAAACTGGCGAATCGCGGCCGATTCGCCGCCCGAGGTCCACCAGTGAATCACGTTGGCCTTCAGGGGCTCCGCCTGCGCGACGACGCCGTATAGCGCCAGTGCCGCAACCACGCCTCGCAAGACCATTTTGCTGCTGTTCATTCCGTCTCCTCCAGGCTGTGCGCCCGTGTTTCAAGTCGAATGCCAACCAGCTTTATCCGCTGTCCCGTCAATCCGCTATTTCCTTATCGCTACGCCCTTGCCTTACGCTCCTTCAAAAACTTCGCGACCAGTTCCGCGCTGCGTTTGATCGTGCGCTTCTGCGTCGCGTAATCGACATGCACGATGCCGAAGCGCCGCTCGTAGCCGAACGCCCACTCGAAGTTGTCCATCAGCGACCACAGGAAATAGCCGCGAATCTCGACGCCCGCCTTGATCGCCTCGTCGACCGCCGCGAGATGACGTTTGAGGAACGAGATGCGCTGGCTGTCGTCGACACGGCCATCGGTGACCTGATCGTCCGAGGCCATGCCGTTCTCGGTGATGTAGACCGGCGGCAGATTTGCGTAGGTCTCCTTGAAACCGGTCAGCAGATCGCGCAAGCCTTCGGGGTACACCTCCCAGCCCATCTGCGTGCGCTCGACGCCTTCGAGCGGCACTTCCGTGAAGCCATGCGCGCCGTCGCTCGCGACGTTGGTGCGGAAATAATAGTTGATGCCGAGGAAGTCGAGCGGCGCGGAAATCGTCTTCAGATCGCCGTCGAGCACAAGCGGCTCGGTGCCCGGCCACAGTTCGAACAGCTCGCGCGGGTACTCGCCCTTGAGCAGCGGATCGAGAATCCACGCGTTGTGCTGCACCTCGAACAGATGCGCGGCGCGTTGATCGGCGGCGCTGTCGCTGTTGGCCGTGCCGCGCCCGATGTTCGCGACGATGCCCTTTTGCGAGCGCGGGTCGTTGGCGCGCAACGCCGGCACCGCGAGACCGTGCGCGAGCAGCAGATGGTGCATCGCCTGGGTCGCGAAGCGGCCGTTCGCGAGGCCCGGCGCGTGGTGGCCGTTGCCGTAGCCGAGATACGCGGAGCACCACGGCTCGTTCAGCGTCGCCCATGCGTCGACCGAGCCGGCCAGTTCGCGGCTCATCAGGTCGGCGTAGTCGGCGAAACGGTAGGCGGTGTCGCGGTTGAGCCAGCCGCCGCGGTCTTCCAGGTGCTGCGGCAAATCCCAGTGATACAGCGTGACGAACGTCGTGATGCCCTTCTCTTTCAGACGCGCGAGCAGACGCTTGTAGAAGTCGATGCCTTTGCGGTTCGGCACGCCCGCCGCGTCCATCACGCGCGGCCATGCGATCGACAGCCGGTAGCCTTCGAGGCCGAGCCCCGCGAGCAGATCGACGTCCGCTTCCCAGCGATGGTAGTGGTCGCAGGCAACGGCGCCCGTGTCACCGGCCAGCACCTTGCCGGGCATCGCGGAGAAGGTGTCCCAGATGGACGGCAGGCGGCCGTCTTCCTGCACCGCGCCTTCGATCTGATAGGCGGCGGTGGCCGCGCCGAGCAGAAAGTTCTTGCGCCACAGCGACGAATCCGCCGGCGGCGTGAAGGGATCGGCGAGCGAGTCGGCGGAAATGGGATCGAGTACTGCGGATGCGTCGTTTGCCACGGATTCTCCTGCGCTGAGTTCGTTGAACCGGTGTCGGAAAGCGTCGCTTCAGCTTCTTAAACGCTTGAGTGGAAGCGCTTCCACACGGACCAGCGAACGATAGCAGCGGCTGATTCACCGCAGCAATCAGGGTTTGTCTGGAGCGCGGCTGGCATGCGCGGCGCGGTGATGCGAGGCGCATGGATGTGGGATTGGACGCGGTCGGCGTGGTCGCCGCCGCTTAGCGTTTCTGCGCCAACGGCAAGTCGAACGCACCGCGATCGTAAGCCTCGCAATACGCTTTCCAGTCCGCCGCGACCTGCGTCGCGGATTGCGTCGCGAGTTCGATCAGCGGCATCTGCCAGTCCGTGCGATTGCCGAAGGCGATCAGC
Source organism: Paraburkholderia ginsengisoli NBRC 100965 (assembly GCF_000739735.1). Taxonomy (GTDB): domain Bacteria; phylum Pseudomonadota; class Gammaproteobacteria; order Burkholderiales; family Burkholderiaceae; genus Paraburkholderia; species Paraburkholderia ginsengisoli. The sequence goes on from NZ_BBJF01000017.1 coordinate 140,558, forward strand.
TCGTCGGCGATCGACGACCTCTGCCGGCCGCCGCTGCGCAGGTGCGCCCACGCGCTCAACTCGGCCATGCTGTTGATCACCGCTTCGAGCCGCGGCAGTTTGCCGTTCCAGTCGCTCAACGCGACGCGGTCTTCGGAGGGCTGCAAACTGCGCAGCACGTACGAGCGCTGATTGAAATCGACCGCATGCAAAAACGCCTGCGAGACCGCCTGATTGCGCCGCTGAACTTCGACGACGCGCTGCGCCTCGCTCTGCCATTGCGGCTGCGGCGTACGCAGATGCGGCGCGACCGACGAAGGCAGCGCCTCTTTCAGGTCGATCAGATAATTGCCGTCCGGCGAGCCCTTGCCTTCGACGAGAATCACATAGCGGTCCACGCCGAGACTGCCCGTGCCCGCGATTCGCCGCGCGACGTCGAGGATGCGATAGAAGTCGGGGTTCGGCTCGCCCGCCGCGAAGCGCTGCATGAACTGCGTGACGGCCGCGCGCTGTTCGTCGTTCACGGGCAGCGCTTTCTTGCCGTCCACTTTCAGTGCGCGCGACTTGCCCTTGAGCACCGTGCGCCGGTCCAGGTGCGCCGCGCGGGTGCGGCTCGCGAGCGCGTCGAACAGATCGCGCACCATGCCGAGCGCGGTCTCTGTTTCGATCCAGCGCGACTTGCCGAACGCGAGCGCCGCGCCATACGCATCCACCGCCGTGTGGCACAGCGCCAGCGCCTGCGCGCGGCTCAGCTTGAGATCGGCCGCGCCGACCAGCACGCTCGTGAGCAGCCGCACCAGTTCGCACAGGGCGGGCGCGAGACACGCTTCGTCGAAGTCGTTGTTGTCGAAGTAGATCAGGCGATTGTCGGCCTTGTAGCTGCCGAAATTTTCGAGGTGCATGTCGCCGCAAATCCACACCGGCGGCGAGTCGTCGAGCACCTGCGCGCGCGGCAAACGTTGATAGAACAGATGACAGGTGCCGCGCAAAAACACGAACGGCGAAGTACGCATGGCTTTGTATTTCATCGCGAGCCGTTCGGGATCGCGACCGGCGTTGAAACTGGCGATGATCTGGTCGATGTCGGACATGGGCGTTCCGTTCAATGTGCGCGATGCGGGTCGGTGCGGTTCGCTGCGGTTCGGCACGGCGACGCACGCGAAGCGTCCGCCATCGGCTACCGCCCCGTCATCAGATAGTAACGTCCGTCGGCGCTCACGTTGAAGCCGAAACCGCACGCCGTCGGCGAGCCCCGCGTGAGCACATCGAGCGTTTCCGGCGCGGCGAGCCGGAACTCGATCAGGCATTTGTCGTTGCGCTGCTCGTACGGCGCGAGGCTAGCGATCTTCGCGGTGGCATCGATCGGCGCGTCGCCGCCGGCATCGGTCATCGGCACGCGCGCCACGCCGTCGAAGAAACGCACATGCGCCGACATGCTGCCCATGTTCGCACTCGGCAAGCCGTCCGGGCTGACGGTCGGATAAACGAAATCGCCGTCGATCCGGTAGACGCCGCGCCGCCCTTTCACCGGCTTCACGTCGATGCTGTTCCACGCGCCGAAGAACATGTAGCGGCTAAAGCGTGCGCCGCCCGGCGGGATACCCGTCACCTCGGCCTTGTGCGCGATCGCCTCCAGACGCTGACGCGCGGCGGCCACCGCGCGGCCGAGCAACGCGTCGTTCGGATAGTCGTCGCCACGGCTCACCGCGCTCCGGTAGTAGGCGCGCGCGTCGGAGTAGGCGCCCAGCTTCTGCTGCACGTCGCCCTGATGAACGAGTGCCATCGCCACGCGCGCCCGCGCGGAGCTGGTCGCTTTCGGCGAGTTCTCCTCGGCGGCCCGCATCGCCGTGGCTTCGGCGAGCGCGGCTTCCATCGCGACCAGCGACTGCGCGTCCTTCACGCGGCCCGCTTCGAGCGCGGCCACGCCGAGCGCCGCGCACGACGCGTTAGTGCGGCACGCGACGTCCTTGCCCGCGAGCAGGTTGCGTCGATACAGCTCGGCGCGCGATTCCGCAGGCTGCGTCTGCGCCGCGGCGAACGCCGGCAGCAGCGCGGCACTCGCGCCCAGTACGGCAACCACGGCGAAGGCGAACACGGTTCTGACGTTCATGGGCAAAGCATACGATGGGTCATGCGTGTCGACGGGCCGCTTCGAATATAGCGTTGTACGGTCGGATGCGCGACACGCTCGACGCGCGCCGGCGCGGACGCTGGCCGTGATGCTGACAGAAAAGCGGCGCTTGCGCGAACCAGGCCGAACGCCACCCACCGTCGCAGAAGCAAACAAATGGCCGGGAAGCCGCGACGCGACGCGCTTCGGCGTGAACTCGCACACCCCGCGAGCCCACCGTCAGGCCGCGTCCTGCGTGCCGAACTTCCTGCGATACGCGCCGGGGCTCGTCAGCGCGATCCGCCGGAAATGCCGCCGCAACGATTCCTCGGAACCGAAGCCGGCCAGCTCCGCGACGCGCGCCATCGGCAACGGCGTCGGCGCTTCGAGCAGTTCGCGCGCGATCGCCACCCGTTCGCGCACGACCCATTCATACGGCGCCATGCCGGTGGCGTCGCGAAACTGGCGCTGCAATGTGCGTGGACTCATCGCCGCGCGCTCGGCGAGCGAGCGCAGCGTGTGCGGCGCAGCCGGATGACCGCGCACCCAGTCCATCAGCTTCGCGAGACGGCCGCTGTCGTCCTGCGGCATCGGACGCGGCACGAACTGCGCCTGCCCGCCCTCGCGATGCGGCGGCACCACGAGGCGCTGCGCGACCCGATTCGCCACCGCGCCGCCATGATCGCGGCGCACCAGATGCAGCAGCATATCGAGCCCCGCCGCCGATCCCGCCGACGTGATGATCCGCCCTGCGTCGACATAGAGCGCATCCGGCCGCACGCTCAACTGCGGATAGCGCTGCTGCAATTTTTCAGCGTAGCGCCAGTGGGTCGTGACGGTCTTGCCGTCGAGCACGCCCGCGGCCGCGAGCACGAACACGCCGGAACAGATCGAACACAAACGCGCGCCGCGCTCGTAGGCGGCGCGAATCTTTTCTAGCAGCGGTTCGGGCGGCACTTCGTCCGCGTCGCGCCAGCCGGGGACGACGATGGTGTCGGCCTGTTCCAGCAGTTCGAGCGTGTACGGCGCGGCGATCGTGATACCGCCCGCCGCGCGGATCGGACCGGCTTCGCCCGCACAGACCGCGAAGCGATACCAGTCGATGCCGAGTTCGGGACGTTCGAGCGCGAACAGTTCGGTCACGCAGCCGAATTCGAAGGTGCAGAGCCGGTCGTAAGCCAGCGCGACGACAAGGTGATTGTGCATGGCGCGATGTTACCGGAGATCGGAAATCGCGCCGGAAGGTGGCGGGAGTTGATCGACTGGACCATGACACGCGGAGTGCCAGGCTAACCAGATCGTTAAAAATATGGAATCGATGCTTGCAATTTCAGATAAAAATTTCAGACAGATAACGCCGAGAATAGGCTTCACGTCCCTCAACAAACGGTCCGGCCGCGTTGGCAGACGTCAATTCTCCGTTTGTATTAAAATGTACGAACTAGTTAGTTGCTAGCACAAAACGCCGCCGGGGTGATTGACTCGCGTCAACGTGTCACTGGTTGCGGAGACCGCGCCCACACCCGGCTTCGGTTGTTCTCCGCGAGCAACCCACGTGTCCGATCCGGCGTGCGACGCAAAGCAATGCGCGCCCAGGCATCCACGAAATCACAGGCGGTGGCTCGCCTCGATCCGGTGCCACGGCGCGGACGGGCGCTCTCCTAGCCCAAGGTATTCGTTGCCGCGCGCGATGAACTAGCTAGACCACTCCGGAAGCCCTGACCGGTTTCCTGCACGAGCCGATTCATCACCGCCGGAGCCCAGCGCCCCGGCTTCACGACCAGGCCCATGCACGCCGCCCACTTCAGGCGGCCGTTTGCATGCGCTCATTTTTGCGTATTTATGAAGACAAGCAATGTCCAAGCAAACTCAAACTAAGCCACCATCGACGGCGGCCCGCGTCGGTCTGTCCGTCGTGGGTGCGCTGGGCCTCCTGCTCGGCCTGTATTTCGCAATTGGCGGCGGCGTGCTCATCGCCCGCGGCGGCTCCTGGTATTACCTGCTGATAGGCCTCGCTCTCTGCGTGACCGGCATCCAGTTTGCGCGACGCCGCTCGAACGCCTACGTGATCCTCATGATCGCGGTCATCGCAACCGCGCTGTGGGCCGTGTGGGAAAGCGGTATCGACTTCTGGCCGCTGCAGACGCGCATCTTCATGTTCACGATGATCGCCATGCTGCTCGCGCCCGTCTATCCGGCACTGCGCCGCTTCGAGGGCAAGAGCCCCGCGAAGGCCGCGGCGTGGACGGTCGGCCTTGTGCTGCTGGCCTGCAACGCGCTGTTCGTGTACGGCATGTTCATTCCGCACGGGACGTTCGGCACCGAGTCGAACACCCCGCTCGCGAGGAACCACGCCGGCGCCGGCGACTGGTCCGCATACGGACACTCGGCCGGCGGCGACCGTTTCGTGGGTCTGCCGCAAATCAATCGCGACAACGTGAAGGACCTGCAGGTCGCGTGGACCTTCCACACCGGCGACGTGCCGCTCAGCCCGGCCGGCGGCGGCGCGGAAGACCAGGAAACGCCGTTGCAGATCGGCGACACGCTGTTCGTGTGCTCGCCGCACAACACGGTGATCGCGCTCGACGCCGCGAGCGGTCACGAGAAGTGGCGTCATGAATTCCCGAGCAAGACGACCGTGTGGGTGCGTTGCCGCGGCCTCGCGTACTTCGATACGACGAAGCCGGTGCAGCAGCCGGGCGTCAGCGGTTCGACACCGGTCACGCCGGTTGCGCTGCCGGCCGATCAGGCCGCGTGCCGTCGCCGCATCTTCATGAACACGATCGACGCGAAGCTCGTCGCGCTCGACGCGGACACGGGCAAGCTGTGCGCGGACTTCGGCGAGAACGGCGTGATCGACCTGAAGGCCGGCCTGGGCAACGCAGCGGATCCGCTCTATGAGCTGACCTCGCCGCCGACCGTCGCGGGCACGACCATCGTCGTGGGCGGCCGCGTCGCCGACAACGTGTCGCTCGACATGCCGGGCGGCGTGATCCGCGGCTTCGACGTGATCACGGGCGCGATGAAGTGGGCGTTCGATCCGGGCAATCCGCAGGACAAGCAGGCTCCGTCAGCGGGCAAGACGTTCGTGCGCTCGACGCCCAACGTGTGGGCGCCGATGTCCTATGACGCGGCGTCGAACACGGTGTACATGCCGGTCGGCAATGCGGCGATCGATCTGTGGGGCGCGAAGCGCACCGCGCTCGACGAGTCGTACGGCGCGTCGATTCTCGCGCTCGACGCGACGACGGGCGCCGAGAAGTGGCATTACCAGACCGTCCACCACGATCTGTGGGACTACGACGTGCCGATGCAACCGACGCTGATCGACTTCCCGGTCGACGGCAAGACGGTGCCGGCGCTCGTCGTCGGCACGAAGATGGGCCAGTTGTTCGTGCTCGACCGTCTGACCGGCAAGCCGCTGACGAAGGTGATCGAACAGCCGGTGAAGACCGCGACGATCCCGGGCGAGCCGTATGCGAAGACCCAGCCGGTGTCGGTCGGCATGCCGCAGATCGGCGCGGAAGTGCTGAAGGGCGCCGACATGTGGGGGATGACGCCGGTCGACCAGATGATGTGCCGGATCGCTTTCCACGGCATGCGTTATGACGGACTGTTCACCGCGCCCGATACCGACACGTCGCTGAGCTTCCCCGGCTCGCTCGGCGGGATGAACTGGGGCGGCCTGTCGTACGATCCGGACGCGGGCATGATCTTCGTGAACGACATGCGACTCGGTCTGTGGGTGCACCTCGTCAAGGAAGAGAATCGCGGCGGCAAGTCGGACGGCAACGAAGCGGTGAACGCGGGCATGGGCGCGGTGCCGCTCGGCGGCACGCCGTACTCGGTGACCAAGGACCGCTTCTTCTCGCCGCTCGGCATCCCTTGCCAGAAGCCGCCGTTCGGCAGCCTGACGGCCATCGACCTGAAGACGCGCAGCATCGCGTGGCAAGTGCCGCTCGGCACGGTGCGCGACACGCGCCTCGCCGGCGTGCAGATGCACATGCCGACCCCGATCGGGATGCCGACGATCGGCGGCTCGCTGAGCACCGGCGGCGGTCTCGTGTTCTTCGCCGCGACCCAGGATTACTACCTGCGCGCGTTCGACAGTTCGACCGGCAAGGAAGTCTGGAAGGCCCGCCTGCCGGTGGGTAGCCAGGGCACGCCGATGAGCTACGAGCTCAATGGCCGGCAGTACATCGTGATCTCGGCGGGCGGCGCGCGTCAGTCGCCGGATCGCGGCGATTACGTGATCGCCTACGCGCTGCCGCGATAACGCGCGGCGCGAGAGCCTGAAGCGCGGTACATTCTCTGGCGCTTCAGCGCGTGCAACCCTGTCAACGGCATGCCGCCGACCAAGCTACAAGTCGGGCATGCCGTTTTTCATGCGAGCTTCTCGTGCGATCCCAGCGTCGCATCGCATGCGGTATTCTCTCTGCCCATATGAAACATTCACCACTGGCGCTCCCGGTACGCTACGGCGCATCGCGCGGCTCTCGCGAACGCGAATCCTCACGCAACGCGCCGAACTCATTGGGCCGGCTCGCGCGGCGCACGTCGGCGATGCTGGCCGTGTTCGCGGCGCACGCCGTGACGGCCCACGCGCAGAGCTCGGTCACACTGTACGGCGCGCTCGACACCAGCATCGAAATCACCAACCCCGGTGCGGGCTACGTGGCGCGCATGGACTCCGGCGCCTATCGCGGCTCGCGCTTCGGCTTGCGTGGCGCGGAAGACATCGGCAACGGCGTCAAGATCCTGTTCGACCTGGAGAACGGTTTCAGCTCGGGCAACGGCACGCTCGCCGTCGCCGATACGATCTTCAATCGCCAGGCGTGGATCGGCGCGTCGACGCCCTACGGCACTGTGCGCGTCGGCCGTCAATACTCACCGATCTACATCCCGTTCAAGGGCCAGCTCGACGCGTTCGGCGCGGGTACGATCGCCTCGGGGCTCGACAATCTCTCGAAGATTACGCCGTACGAGAGCAACGCGATCACGTATCTGTCGCCCGAATTCCACGGCTTCTCGACGACGTTAATGGCCTCGCTGCGCGACGCGGCCGACGGCGACGGCAACGGCCTTGCCGGCCACATCGAAACCGTCGCGTGGCGCAACGGGCCGTTCCGCATTTCCTACGCGCATCAGCAGACGCACGGCGACGGCGCGTTGCGCGCCAACCTCGGCGGCGTGTCGTACGTGTACGGACCGGTCACCGGCTTCCTGTCGTTCTTCAATGGCGACGGCGGCACGCCGCGCTATCACAACGACGGTGTATCGGTGTCGGCGCGCTACGCGGTCAGTGGACGCCTGCGCGCGTCGCTCGGTTACACCTATTTGCGCGACCGCTCGGGCGGTGACGACAATGCCGATCAGTTCAGCGCGGCCTGCGAATACGACCTGTCCAAACGCGTGCTGCTGTACGCAAGCGCGGGCTGGTTGCGAAATCACGGCGACGCCGAATTCACGCTCAAAGGCGTGAACGTCACGGGCCTCACGCCGTCGTGGCCGGGCGCGAGTGTGCGCGGCGTGCAGTTCGGCATGATCAACCGCTTCTAGATCGACGCGCGTGACCGAATAAAAAACGGGCGGCCTGCACAGGCCGCCCGCTTCAAACCCTCTTGCGTTACCGCGTCGATTACCGCACCTTCCCCTGCTTCCACGCCGTCAGCAACTGGTCGTACTTGACCGTCTCGCCCTTCGGCTTTTCGTTGCCCAGCTTCTTCCACGGTGCGTGCTGATCCGACAGCCACTTCGCCGCATCGCTTTCCGCATTCAACTCCGGCGCGCAGACCTTCATCCCCGCGCGCTGCAAGCGGCCGAGCACCTGGTCCATTTCCTTCGCCAGATTGTCCATCGCGGCCTGCGGGGTCTTTTCGCCGGCCACCGCCGTCGCGACGTTCTTCCACCAGAGTTGCGCCATCTTCGGATAGTCAGGCACGTTGTTGCCGGTTGGCGTCCACGCGACGCGCGCCGGGCTGCGATAAAACTCGATCAGGCCGCCGTACTTGTCTGCGTTCTTCGTGAAGAAGTCGCTATGAATGTCCGAGTCGCGAATGAACGTGAGCCCGACAATCGACTTCTTCAGCGACACCGTCTTCGACGTGACGAACTGCGCGTACAACCACGCGGCGGCGCGCTGGTTCGGCGGCGTCGACTTGAAGAACGTCCACGAGCCGACGTCCTGATAGCCGTTCTGCATGCCGTCCTTCCAGTACGGGCCGTGCGGCGACGGCGCCATCCGCCACTTCGGCGTGCCGTCCGCGTTGGTGACGTTGCCGGGCTTGAGCATTGACGCAGTGAACGCGCTGTACCAGAAGATCTGCTGCGCGATCCGGCCTTGCGCGGGCACCGGCCCCGCTTCGTTGAAGGTCATCCCCGACGCTTCGGGCGGCGCGTACTTCTTCAGCCAGTCGATGTACTTGGTGGTCGCGAAGACCGCGGCCGGACTGTTGGTGCCGCCGCCACGGCTGACCGACGCGCCCACCGCATGGCAGCCGTCGGGCGTCACGCGAATGCCCCATTCGTCGACCGGCATGCCGTTAGGGATGCCCTTGTCGGCCTCGCCCGCCATCGACAGCCACGCATCGGTAAAGCGCCATCCGAGCGACGGGTCTTTCTTGCCGTAGTCCATATGGCCGTAGACCTTCTCGCCGTCGATATTCTTCACGTCGTTCGTGAAGAACTCGGCAATGTCCTCATACGCGGACCAGTTCACCGGCACGCCGAGATCGTAGCCGTACTTCGCCTTGAACTTGTCCTGCAGGTCCTTGCGCGCGAACCAGTCGGCGCGGAACCAGTAGAGATTCGCGAACTGCTGGTCGGGCAACTGATAGAGCTTCTTGTCCGGCGCGGTCGTGAAACTCGTGCCGATGAAATCCTTCACATCGAGCCCCGGATTCGTGTACTGCTTGCCTTCGCCCGCCATATAGTCGGACAGCGGCATGATCACGCCGTAGCGGTAGTGCGTGCCGATCAGATCGGAGTCCGAAATCCAGCCGTCGTAAATGCTCTGGCCGGACTGCATCGACGTCTGCAATTTCTCGACGACGTCGCCTTCCTGAATGATGTCGTGCTTGACTGGAATGCCGGTGATCTCGGTGAACGCCTTCGCGAGCGTCTTCGATTCGTACATGTGCGTGTCGAGCGTTTCGGACACCACGTGCACTTCCTTCACGCCCGCTGCTTTCAGCTTCGCGCCGGTGTCGATGAACCACTTCATCTCGTCCATCTGCTGCTGCTTCGACAGCGTGCTCGGCTGGAACTCGCTATCCACCCACTTCTGCGCTTCGGTCGTGCCGGCAATCGCGGCGTGGCTCGTGAAGCCTGTCGCGACGACGCCTGCCACGGCGAGCGTGACGATCCGTCTCCTCTGTTGCATGGCTGTCTCCAGTTCTCTGAGCACCCCTTGCATCAACTGCCGGCGTCCGCCCGGGGCATCAACGGAACCGGTCTGTCCAGATACGCAAGTCTTCGGAACCCAACGCCGCTCAACCCTTCCACATGACGATCAGCAGCACGAGCATCGATACCGCGAAGCCCGGCCACGCGCTCGCGTTTTCCGCGCTGACGCCGATCCACGCAAGATTGATGTAAGCGGCGATCAGCAGCCCGATGAACAGCCGGTCGCCGCGCGTGGTGGCTATCGGCAGGAATCCTTTCCTTTCGATGGTCGGCGAGCGGAGTTCCCAAACGGTCATACCCGCCAGCATCAGCACGATGCAGCCGAAAAATATCGCGACCTCGGGCGTCCAGTACATCCACGTGAGCATCAGACTCTCCCCATCGCAAAGCCCTTCGCGATGTAATTGCGCACGAAGTAGATGACGAGCGCGCCCGGCACGATGGTCAGCACGCCCGCCGCCGACAGCACGCCCCAGTCCATCCCCGCCGCCGACACCGTGCGCGTCATCACGGCGGCAATCGGCTTCGCGTTGACGGTCGTGAGCGTGCGCGCGAGCAGCAGCTCGACCCAGCTGAACATGAAGCAGAAGAACGCGGTGACGCCGACGCCCGACTTGATCAGCGGCAGGAAGATCTTCACGAAGAACGCGGGGAACGTATAACCGTCGATGTATGCGGTTTCGTCGATTTCGCGCGGCACCCCCGACATGAAGCCTTCGAGAATCCACACCGCGAGCGGCACGTTGAACAGCATGTGCGCGAGCGCCACCGCGATATACGTGTCCATCAGCCCGACGCTCGAATAGAGCTGAAAGAACGGCAGCAGGAACACGGCGGGCGGTGTCATCCGGTTGGTGAGCAGCCAGAAGAACATGTGCTTGTCGCCGAGAAAGCGATAGCGCGAAAACGCGTACGCTGCCGGCAGCGCGACCAGCACCGACATCACCGTGTTCATCAGCACGTAGATGATCGAGTTGATATAGCCCCAGTACCACGACGGGTCGGTGAAGATGACCTTGTAGTTGTCGAAGGTCACGTGATGCGGCCAGATCGCGAATGCCGACATCGTCTCTTCGTTCGTGCGCAGCGAGATGGACAGCATCCAGTAGAGTGGGATCAGCGCGAACAGGATGTACACCGAAAGCACGACGACGCGCATCCAGCGGTTATTGCGCATGGTCGTCTCCAGTCGTGGCCGGTCCGCCCTTGCCCACACGCTCCATCCAGTTGTAGAGAATGAAGCACAGCAACAGGATGATCAAAAAGTAGATCAGCGAGAACGCGGCCGCCGGACCGAGGTCGAACTGGCCGACCGCCTTTTGGGTCAGGTACTGCGAGAGAAACGTGGTCGAGTCGCCCGGTCCGCCGCCTGTCAGCACGAACGGTTCGGTATAGATCATGAAGCTGTCCATGAAGCGCAGCAGCACCGCGATCATCAGCACGCCGCGCATCTTCGGCAATTCGATGTAGCGGAACACCGCGAAGCGGCTGGCGCCGTCGATTTCGGCGGCCTGGTAGAACGCATCGGGAATCGCGCGCAAACCCGCATAGCAGAGCAGCGCGACGAGCGGCGTCCAGTGCCAGATGTCCATCACGAGCACCGTGATCCACGCGGCGGCGGGACTGGCCGTGTAGTTGTATTCGATGCCCGCGCGATTCAACGCATAACCGAGCAGACCGATATCCGGACGCCCGAAAATCTGCCAGATCGTGCCGACCACGTTCCAGGGAATCAGCAGCGGCATGGCCAGCACGACCAGCGACGCCGATGCGCGCCAGCCGGACGCCGGCATCGCCAGCGCGAGACCCACGCCGAGCGGAATCTCGAACAGCAGCACGCACGCGGAAAAAATAATCTGCCGCCCGAGCGCGCCACGCAGATCGGCGTCGTTGATGATCGCGCGAAACCACTCGGTGCCGACGAACACATGCTGCGTCGGACTGATGATGTCCTGCACCGAATAATTGACCACCGTCATCAGCGGCAGGATCGCGGAGAACGCGACGCAGATGAACACCGGCACCACCAGCAGCCAGGCCTTCTGGTTGACGGGCTTGTTCATCGCACGATCCTTTCGTCGTTGCTGAAGAAGACCGTTTCCGGCGCGGCCAGCTTCAACCAGACCGCGGCTTCATCCACGCGCAAATGCGGTTCGAGCTTGGCCCTGAACGTGTGGCCGTCGCATTGCGCGGTGACCAGTTGGTAATTGCCGAGCTGCTGCACGCGCAGCACCTGCGCCTTCACCGCGCCCGGCTCGCCGTCGCTGACCACGCGCACGAACTCCGGGCGAATCCCGAGCGTCAGCGTGCCGTTCGCGTGCTTCAGCGTATCGAGCGTGTGCGGATCGAGCCGCAGATGCTGCGCGCCGACCCGGATGCCGTCCGCGTCGAGATCGACCGGACAGAGGTTCATCCCCGGACTGCCGATGAAATAGCCGACGAAGGTATGGTCGGGCCGCAGGAACAGCGCGTCCGGCCCGCCCTTCTGCACGACGCGGCCGTTCGTCATCACGACGACTTCATCGGCGAAGGTCAGCGCCTCGACCTGATCGTGCGTCACGTAGATCAGCGTGAGCTTCAGTTGCTGATGGATCTTCTTCAACTGACGACGCAAAATCCACTTCATGTGCGGATCGATCACCGTCAACGGTTCGTCGAACAGGATCGCGGCGACGTCCTTGCGCACGAGGCCGCGCCCGAGCGAGATCTTCTGCTTCGCGTCCGCCGACAGATTGTTCGCCTTGCGCGGCAATTCGCGCGTCATGTCGAGAATCTCCGCCACTTCATGCACGCGCCGCTCGACGTCGCGCGCCGCCATCTTGCGGTTGCGCAGCGGAAACGCGAGGTTGTCGAACACGCTCATCGTGTCGTAGATCACCGGGAACTGGAACACCTGGGCGATGTTGCGCTCCCGCGGACTCAGCGCGGTGATGTCGCGTCCGTCGAACAGCACCTTGCCCTCCGACGGCTTGACGAGGCCCGACACGATGTTCAACAGCGTGGACTTGCCGCAACCGGACGGCCCGAGCAGCGCATACGCGCCGCCGTCTTCCCAGACCATGCTCATCGGCTGCAATGCGTAGTCGTCGAGCGTCGCGGGGTGGGGGGCGTACGCGTGCGCGAGATTCTGGAACTCAATGCGCGCCATGAGCTGCCTCCGGGCCGGACAGCAGCTTCGTGTCCGCGCCGAACACGAACAGCTCGTCGGGGTCGATGTACACGTTCAGTTGCGTGCCGAGATCGATCTGATGCACGCCTTGCAGTTGCGCGACCAGATCGACGCCGCCCTGTTGCGTGTGCAGATGCAGGTAAGTTTCGGAGCCGCTCAGTTCGGCCAGTTCGAGCCGGCACGGCACCGCCACCGAGCGCTCGGTGCGCGGCGCGAGCCGCAGATGGCCGGGCCGGATGCCGATGCGGAACGTGTCGTCGCCGCGCACCGCGTGCATGCTGGCCCGTTCGAGCGGCACGTCGATGCCGATCGGCAGGCGCGCGGTGCCGTCGCCGGTGAGGTCGCTCACCAGCATGTTCATCGGCGGATCGTTAAACACTGCCGCGACGTCGACGTTGGCGGGCGCGTTGTACACGTCGAGCGTCGGGCCGTGCTGCAACACGCGGCCCTTGTCGACGATCGCCGTATAGCCGCCGAGCAGTAGCGCTTCGAGCGGCTCGGTGGTCGCGTAGACCACGGTGGTCTTGCCGTCCGCGAACAGCGTCGCCAGTTCGACGCGCAGTTCCTCGCGCAGCTTGTAGTCGAGATTGACGAGCGGCTCATCGAGCAGCACCAGCGACGAGCGCTTGACCAGCGCCCGCGCCAGCGCGCAACGCTGCTGCTGGCCGCCGGACAGTTCGCTTGGGCGCCGTTGCAGCAGGTGATCGATATGGAGTTTGGCGGCGACTTCGTGCACGCGCCGTTTGACTTCGTCGGCGGGCAGCTTTTGCAGTTGCAGCGGGGACGCGATGTTGTCGAACACCGTCATCGCCGGATAGTTGATGAACTGCTGATAGACCATCGCGAGGTTGCGCTGCCTCACGCTGACGCCGGTCACGTCGTGGCCGTCGGCCAGCACGCGTCCCGACGCCGGGCGGTCGAGTCCGGCCATCACGCGCATCAGGGTGGTCTTGCCGGCTTGCGTCGGCCCGAGCAGCACGTTGATCGCGCCGGGGACGAGCCGCAGATCGACGCCGTACAGATGCGTCTGGGCGCCCGAAACGACTGTCACCCGCTCCAGTTCCAAGACCAAATCGCTCTCCTTGTTCTAAGTGCGTCTCCGGTGCTGCGGATGCCTGTCGCGGCAAACAGGCGTGGTGCGTGATCGTGTTGCGGGTTCCTGGCGCCGTGGTTTCGTTGCCTGGTCCTGCGTGATTCCCTGGCGTTCGGGCGCGCAGCGAGCGCGGCCGGTTTTTTCTGAAAGGAAATCAAAACAACAGAATCGATGTTCCTTTTTGTTCGTTTACGGATAAATTGGTGTTAACCATACAATCTGGAAACGATGGTGTTCCTGACTCCTTACTTTATGCCACCTGACTTCTTTCACTGGAGCCGGCATTTCATTGCTTTCGTAAGAATCGCGTCAGCGTAACAGAAAGGGAGTGGGCCGACGAGACGAGCGCGGCCCGCCACCGTGGGCGGCGGAGCCGTTATGCTGTCCCGCATTAGCGAGCTTCCTGAACCCTCAGACCGCATCGAGAATGGCGGTCGCGACCGGAGCAGTCATGAACATCCCAGCGTCCGTTGTCGCCGCCTTCACGCCGAGCGGCAGGCTGCGCGCGTCGATCAATCTCGGCAATCCGATCCTGGCCAACCGGCGTCCCGACTCCGGCGAGCCGTTCGGCGTGTCGGTCGACCTGGCGCGGGCGTTCGCCGCGAAGCTCGGCGTCGACCTGGAGCTGGTGGTCTTCGATGCGGCAGGCAAATCGGTCCAGGCTGTGAGCGAGGAGCGCGCCGATATCGGCTTCTTCGCCGTCGATCCGTTGCGCGCGGAGGCCATCGCTTTCACGGCGCCGTACGTGTTGATCGAAGGCTTCTATCTCGTACGCGACGATTCGCCCGTCAGAGCGAACCAGCATGTCGATCAGGCGCATAACCGCGTCGCCGTCGGCAAGGGCAGCGCTTACGACCTGTTCCTCACGCGCGAGCTGAAGGCGGCGCAAATCGTCCGCGCACCGACGTCGCCGGCTGTCGTGCAAACGTTCCTCGACCAGACGCTGGAAGTGGCTGCGGGCGTCAAGCAACAGCTCGAAGCCGATGCGCGACAAACCACCGGGCTGCGGTTGCTCGACGAGCGATTCATGGTGATCCAGCAGGCGATGGGCACCCCAAAGAGTCGCGGGGCCGCTGCGGCGAATGTGCTGAGCCAGTTTGTCGAAGCGATGAAGGCGTCGGGATTCGTGGCCGACGCGCTGACCCGGCATGGGATCGTTGGCGCGTCGGTCGCACCGGGGGCGTAGCGCGGAGCGATTCGGCGGGACGACTGCGACCGCAATGCTTCATGGACGGGGTCGAGACTCGCGCCGTCGCTCACTCGCCAAAGGCCGTGGTTAGCGGAAAACCCTCATCGAGCCAGCCTGTCACACCGCCGGTCATGATCTTGACCGGGCGGCCGAGTCGAGCGAGTCTTATCGCGGCACGCGTTGCGCCGTTGCAGTGAGGGCCCGCGCAATAGGTGACGAACAGCGTATCGGGCGGGTAGTCGGCGAGCTTCGACGCCACGATCTTGCCGTGCGGAAGGTTCACGGCGCCGGGCACATGGCCGCCGCCGAAAAGCGCCGGGCCACGCACGTCGAGCAGGACGAAATCGACCGACAGCGGATCGTCGCTCGCCAGTGCCGCGTGGACGTCGGCGCAATCTGTTTCAAAGGACAGTAGCGTACTGAAATGCTCGAGCGCGGCAGCGCTATCGGCGGCCGGAACGGCTGAGACCGGGGACATATGAAGCTCCTTGTGCGTGGGGTGTCGCGAAGGATTGTCCCGTTCTCATGCGAGATCGACCACTGGCGCAATCGACAGTTTCCGGCAACATCACGCCATAGCGCAGCGCAGCCCGGGCGATTCGCGTCCGCGCCTCAAATGGCCTCCCTGGAACCGAAATGCCGGTGCGTTTCTCGCGACGGCGGCATTCGTTTCGCCATCGCCGCCGCGCGCGGACATGCCGATGGCCCGCCGGCTTCGCTGCGAACGAAAGCCCGCGTGGTCAGAAACGCTGAGGGTGGCCGCCTTACAGGCAGGCGTTAATGTCAGCCGCGCCCGCGCTGGCATCGCCACCGCCGCCGGCCCCTGGACGAAAGCCAACCCACGTCTTGCTGTTGCCCGACCACGAAGGCCGCACGAGCGCGGCCGCGCCATTCGGAGGCTGCTGCCCCGGAACATAGACGTCCATCGCCTGATTGTTCGCCACGATTACCTGCGATATGACTTGCTGTTGCGAGCGGTCCGCCCATCTCTGGGCGATACATTGCCAGACCGCGGAGACCGGCTGCTGACTTTCGCCGACCGTTTGCGCGTTCGGCGGCATCGGTGCGTTCGCACAGGCGGTCAAGGTAGCGGCAGTCACGACGAGAAGTGGTAACGATTTCATTTTTTCATCCCTCACTTGGATCCTCGTTTCTATCGGTGGATGCTACGTCCGGGGAGCATGTGCTCCGGCCTCGAACGATTCGCATCACTCGAACCTTTCATGACATGCGTTGCTTAAAGCACTTTTCGGTAACGACTGGCGGTGATCGAACCTGAACGAGCCGCACGGAGCGAGACCCGCGGCAAGGTGGACGGCTGTCGCTGTTCGAGCATGCCGTCGATGAAAGCAACGTGCGCCGCTGAGCCCGTCTCCAACCGGATGCTCGGCCTGCCGATCTCATCACAATGACGGTTATCGGCCGATGTGAAAATCGGCCTTTGGTCCTACGCGGCAAACGTCGGCCGTTCGACACTGTGCGAGGCCTCGATCTTGTCGATTTTTGACGATGGCACGCTCGAAGCCGCACACTATAATTCCACTCGCATGGCGTGGAAGGTACGACAGGGAACGGCCTGCATTTGCCGTCAAGCTCGCTTGATATCGGCCCCATCGACAGGAATGCCGTCCTGGCTCGGGGCAAAAGGTTACGCGATGGACTGCATCGTGAATCGACGGCTGGCTGCATGGGTCATCGCCTTCGCATTGTGCGGTTGCACGGCCGCCACGCTGCAAAGCGCGGATGAAAGCGGCTATAAGAGCCGCGCCGTGAGTCGTTTCGAAGGCGGCGTCCGCGTTTCCGCGGCAGTCCTTTCCGCGCGGGAAAGCGCCGCCGTGTATGGCGTGCCGCTCGCCGAAAAAGGCATTCAGCCCGTATGGGTCGAAGTGCAGGACGACGACACCGCCAGCTACTTCCTGATGTCGCCGGGTCTCGATCCAGATTTCTTTCCCGCTTCCGAGGCCGCCGAGGCATTCGGCGACAGCACCCTGCGTGGCGGCGGCGCCGAACTCGAGCAGCGCTTTCGCGCGCTCGCCTTTCGCAACCCGGTCCGGCCGGGGCAAACCGTATCGGGCTATGTGCTGACCAACCTCAGCGAGGGCGCGAAGCTCGTGCAACTGGACCTGGTGGCAAGCGAACAGGCGCGCACCTTTTCGTTCCTGATAGTCGTGCCCGGCTTCTACGCCGACTACCACGTCAGCGAGGTGTTTCGGCGCGATATCTATCCGCCGGACAAAATCGTCAACTACACGGACGACGACGCTTTTCGCGCCGCACTCGAAGCGCTCCCCTGTTGCACAACTAACCAAAGCGGTTCGAAGAACGGCGATCCTATCAATCTCGTCATCGTGGGCGGGCTGGACGATGCGTTTCCTGCGTTGGTCCGTCGCGGCTGGAGTCCAACCGAACAGAAATGGTCCGGCGCGATCATGAAGACGGTCACGTCCGCGCTCTCCGGCGACCGCTACGTCAATGCGCCTGTCAGCGATCTCTACCTGTTCGGCCGCGCCCAGGACCTGGCCTTGCAGAAAGCGCGCGACACCATTCACCAGCGCAATCACCTGCGACTCTGGCTAAGCCCGATGCGCTACCACGACAAGCCCGTCTGGGTCGGCCAGATCAGCCGGGATATCGGCGTGCGTCTCACGTTTCATTCGCCGACGTTCACCACGCACAAGATCGACCCTGACGTCGACGAAGCGCGCACCGCGCTGACGGAAGACATGGCCTATTCGCAGAACCTTCAGAAGATCGGCTTCGTCAAGGGCGTGGGCGTCGCGTCGCAAAGCGCTCCGGGCGAGAACCTCACTACCGATCCGTATTTCACCGACGGCTATCGCCAGGTGCTCGTATTCGACCGTCAACCGACCTCGCTCTCGGGGATCGAATTCCTGCCGTGGGAGGCGGCCGCGAAACTCAACACGCTGCCCGCGGGAGCAAAATGATGAGTGACTCGCGATCGCCGCGTCGGATATGGAAGCAGGCGGCGGGCAGCGTTGTCCTCGTGCTCGTTCTCGCGGGCTGCACGACGTGGACCGCGCCGGCCGCTATCGACGATGCGCCGCTGCGCGAGCGCGCGGTGAGCGAGTCGAAGCAGAACACGCGCGTGAGCGTCGCGGTGTTGGGATCGGATGACAGCAAGCGCATCTTCGGCGCCGATCTCAACAGACACAACGTCCAGCCGCTGTGGATCGAAGTGGAGAACCATACTTCGCAGACCTTATGGTTGCTGCATTCCGGCACCGATCCCAACTACTTCTCGCCGCTCGAAGTCGCGTGGTCCATGCACACGCTGCTGGGCGGCGCGACGAATGCGGACATCGACAGTCATCTGAACAGGCTCGGCTTCAGAAATCCTGTTCCCGCCGGCGAAACCCGCACGGGGATTCTGTTCACCAACCCGGACCGGCAGATCAAACTCGTCAATATCGATCTGCTCGGCAACAGGACGCTGATCCCCTTCTCGCTGTTCCTGCCCGTGCCCGACGATGTCGCCGACGCGCATCTCGTTCTAACGCCGTTCCTGTACCCCGACGCCGACGTCACCGACTATCACGACCTGGCTTCATTGCGCGCCGCGCTAGAACGGCTGCCGTGCTGCGCGACCGACGAGCACGCGGCAACGGCGGCCGATCCGTTGAACGCGGTTGCCATCGGTACGCTAAGCGACATGGGGGCGGCTTTGGTGCGTCGCAGCTACCGTCGCGACATGCGGAAAAACGACCTCGCGCAACGGGTGTTCGGTCGCCCGCCCGACATCGTCCTGCGCAAGGAAGCGCAAACGGGCGCGCCCTCCACGTCATTGCGCGCGTGGCTCACGCCCATGCGCTTCAACGGCACGCCGGTGTATCTGGTGCAGGTCGGACGGCCTGTCGGCGGCCGCTTCGCACACCGCGACGCGGACGGCGGCGCGCTCCATGAAGACGTCGACGAGGCAAGAAATTATCTGATTCAGGACATGATGTATTCGGGCGGTCTGGATAAGCTCGGCTTCGTGTACGGCGTCGGCCCATCACCCCAGGAACACTCGCGCACGACGCTGAACGGCGCGCGTTATCACACCGACGGGCTGCGCGCCGTGATGTTCTTCGCAACGCGCCCCCTAAGTTTCACGAACGTGACCATTCTCGACTGGGTCCCGTATCTGGAACAGCGCGAGCCCACCACGCACGAGGAGAGCGGCGATGCCGGCAAATAACCCGGTCTGCGCGCGGCGTGGCCGCGTTGCGCTGCGAACGCTCACGCAGGCGCATGCATGGAGCGAGGGCCGAGCGGCTCTCGCCGTCCTGGCCGTCTGCGTAGCGCTCGCAGCGTGCGCCGCGAAGCCGCTCGTGCCCTACGCAACGGACACACCGCCGCTGATACTCGTTCCCGCATCCCAGGCCGGCGTCCAGGACAAGCGGGCGCGATTCCGTGAAATCTACTGCGCGGTACTCGAAGCGCACGGCGCGGCGCTCCCCGATTACCGGCCTTGCGAAAGCGCACTCACACGCGTCGGCACCGAACCGCCCGGCACCGGCGCGCCGGTCGTGCTGGGACAATCCACACGGCACCTCGTGGCGGCGGTGGTTGCCGGCATCGGATACGACTGCTTCAAACCGTGGCTCAACGCACCGGGCACCGTCACGACCCAGTTACGGCAAGCGGGCTACGACGGGTTCATGCTCGACGTCGACGGCTTGTCGAGTTCCGCCCACAATGCCCGCCAGATACGCGATGCCGTCATGGCGATGCCGCTGCCGGACGGACCCGCGCGAATCGTGCTGATCGGTTACTCGAAGGGGGCGCCCGACATCCTCGAGGCTGTCGTCGCCTATCCGGAGATCCGTAGCCGCGTGGCGGCCGTCGTCAGTGCGGCCGGTGCCGTCGGCGGCTCGCCGCTAGCGAACGACGCGGAGCAGTATCAGGCCGATTGGCTGCGGCACTTTCCTGGGGCGACCTGCACCTCGGGAGACGGCGGCGCGGTGCAGAGCCTGCGCCCCGCCACCCGCAAGGCGTGGCTCGCGCAGCATCCGCTGCCGGGCGAGCTGCGTTACTACTCGCTCGTGACGTTCCCTGAGCCGCAGCGTATATCGTCGATACTCGAGTCGAGTTACGACAAGCTCTCGCGCATCGATACGCGTAACGACAGCCAGGTGATCTTCTACGATCAGGTCGTGCCCGGAAGTTCGTTGCTCGGCTACGTCAACGCGGACCATTGGGCCCTGGCGGTGCCGATCGCCCGCTCTCACGCGACTATCGGCGCGCTGTTCGTCACGCAGAACGCTTACCCCCGTGAGGCGCTGACGGAGGCGATTCTGCATTTTCTGGAGGAAGATCTGCCGGCATCCGGAAAGTGAAGCCCGGCGTGTCTCACGCCGCATATCGAACCTCATCGCCGGGCAGCGGTGCGGGCGCCCCTCGGCCGACTGGAAATGAGCTAAATAAAAGCCGCGAACTGTCGATAACATGTCCAGCCGCTTCCCTCCCAGCGGTTGGACCTAACATGCAGAGTTCTTATAACCTTTGGCTCGTGGCCATTTCGTTCGTCGTTGCGACACTGGCGTCGTACACGGCGCTCGATCTGACCGGCCGCATCTTCCTGCTGGCGTCGGCGCGGCAGCGGCACGCGTGGCGGCTGGGCGGCGCGGCGGCGCTCGGGGTCGGCATCTGGTCGATGCACTTCATCGCGATGCTCGCGTTTTCGCTGCCGATCCCGCTCGGCTACGATGCCGCGACCACCGCCTGTTCGCTCGGGCTGGCGATCGGCGCGTCGTATCTCGCGCTGTTCGCGACGACACGCTCGCGCCTCACGCCGCGCCGCCTGCTGGCCGGCGGCGTGCTGATGGGACTGGGCATCGCCGGCATGCACTACACCGGCATGGCAGCGTTGCAGATGGCGCCGGGCATCCGCTATCAGCCGGGCTGGTTCGCGGGATCGCTGGCGATCGCGATCGGCGCGTCGAGCGCCGCGCTGTATATGGCGCGCGCACTGAGTAACGACGCGCAGCGCCACGTCGTCCGCAAACGTTTCGGTGCGGCGCTGGTGATGGGCGTCGCGATCAGCGGCATGCACTACACGGGCATGGCCGCCGCCGGCTTTGCGCCCGGCGCCGTGTGCGGCGCGGCCAAAGGCGTGGACGCCTCGTGGCTCGCTACCTCGGTGATCCTGCTGACGTTCGCCATCCTGATCGTCACGCTGATGCTGTCGCGTTTCGGCGCGCGCGCCACGTTCCTTGCGAGCGCGATCGCGAGGCTGAACGGACAGATCGTACGGCTCGCCAGATTCGATACCCTCACCGGCCTGCCGAACCGCAGCACGCTGACCGAACGCATCGAACGCGCGCTGAGCGGCGCGCGCCGGCAGCGCTCGACGTTCGCGATCCTCTTCATGGATCTGGACGGCTTCAAGACCATCAACGATTCGCTCGGCCACTCGGCGGGCGACGCCGTGCTGACCGCGTTCGCGCAACGCCTGCAGCAATGCGTGCGCGCGCACGACACCGTCGCGCGACTGGGCGGCGACGAGTTCGTCGTGCTGGCCGAACACCTCGGCTCGCGCGAGGACGCGGGCGCGCTGGCCGAAGGCGTGCTCGAACGGATGCGCCGCGGCACGTGGACCGACTCGCAGCCGCTGCAGGTGATGCCGAGCATCGGCATCGCGCTCTATCCGCACGACGGCGATTCGGTCGAAACGCTGCTGAAACACGCGGACGCGGCGATGTACGAAGCCAAGCGCGCGGGCCGCAGCACCTATCGCTTCTTCGAGCGCAGCATGAACGAGGCGGCCACGCGCACGCTGCAGATTCAGAACGCGCTGCACGACGGACTCGTCGCCGGCCATTTCTCGCTGCATTTCCAGCCCAAGTTTCACGGCGGCGGCGACTCGCTGGCGGGCGCCGAGGCGTTGATCCGTTTGCATGACCCGCAGCTCGGCGCATTGACGCCGCTCGAATTCATTCCGGTCGCCGAGCGCTCGGGGCAGATCGTGCAGATCGGCTACTGGGTCGTGCGCGAGACCTGCCGCCAAATTCGCGGCTGGATCGACCAGGGTCTGCCGCCGATGAAAATCGCGGTCAACCTGTCGCCGCGCCAGTTGCTGCAGCCGAATCTCGTCGCGACCATGCTCGATATCGTCAAGGCCGAAGGCGTCGCGTGCGAGCAGATCATGTTCGAGATCACCGAGACCGTGGCGATGCAGGACGCTCCGCGCACCATCGAAATGATCCGCGCGTTCCAGGCGAGCGGCTTCGAGATCGCGATCGACGATTTCGGCACCGGCTATTCGAGCCTCGCCTATCTGCAGCGTTTTCGCGTGAAGCAGTTGAAGATCGACCGCTTCTTCACCAACGGACTCGACGAGCACGGCGCGGAAGGCAGCGCGATCGTCTCGGCGATCATCGCGCTCGCGCACTCGCTGGAAATGGACGTGGTGGCCGAAGGCGTCGAAACCGAATCGCAACTCGACAAGCTCAGGTCGATGATGTGCGACGAGATGCAAGGCTTCCTGCTCGGCAAACCCGTCAGCGCCGACGACTTCGGCGAACTGCTCAGGGGAAGAATGATGGCTGCGTGAGCATGCCTGTCCTGTGAACCACGCAGCGCCGTGGTCAGCCGAGTAGCGACCCACCGCACGACCCCGTTGACGACGAACAATCCAGAACAAACACATCCGGTGGTGGAGAATTCATGCAATTCGACGTAGCGACGTTCACCTCGTTGTGCCTGATTACATTCGTATGCTGCGCGCTGATCACGGCCGCGTTGTCGCGGATGTTCAAGCAGACCGCCGCGCTGCGCTTCTGGGCAGCCGGCTTCTTTCTGCTCGCGACGTCGTCGGTGTGTTTCGCACTGCACCGCACGTGGCGCTTCGATCTGCTGTTGCTCGTCACCGCGACGCTCGCGCTGCAAAGTCGCATTCTGCTGTGGGCCGGCACGCGCGAACTGTTCGGCGCGAGTGCGCCATGGCGCGCCGGGCTCGGCGTGACCGTGGTGTTCTGCGTGCTGTACGGCGCCGCGCTGATGCTCAAGGCGCCGGTCGCGCTGCGCGCGTCGCTGCTCGCGCTGTTCTTCCTGCCGGTCCGGGTCGCCACGCTCTATGAAGTGTGCCGCCGGCGCCGTCCGCATCTCGGCGCGGCGCGCGTGATGGTGGTGATCGGCGGGACGATCACGTCGCTCAACGCGATCGTGCCGCTGAGTCTCGTGCTGCTCGACCGCACCAATCTGTCGCTGCTGCTCGGCAATCCGCAGACCACCTCGGCGCTTTACGCGGTGGTGTTCGCGGGCGACCTGCTGCTGGCGAGCGGATTGATCGTGCTGGCGTTCAAACTGGTGACTGTCGAGCGCGACATGCTCGCGACGCTCGATCGCCGCACATCCGTGCACCTCGCGACGAGCCGCGCAATCCGCACGCGGCATACCGCGCGCACGACATGGGGCGACCTGGGCGGCCACCAGGACATCGCGCCGCACGCCACCTCGCTGCCGCACGCCGTCTGACGCACAACGCGAAGCACCGTTCGACGCACCACGCGGCCGCCTAGCCGGCCTTGCGTTCCTTGCGCTCGTCGCGCGACGACTCATCCACCGCGACCAGCAACGGCGGCGCGGCCTGCATGGCCTGCGCCGCTTCGCGCCTCGTGAGCTTGCCGTCGACAGACGCGCCGCAATCCATCCTCAGTTGCTGGTAGTAGATGTTGCCGGTCACATGCGCGTTGGCCTGCAACTCGACGAAGTGATCGGCGATCAGATCGCCGACGATCCTGCCGTTGACCACCACGTCGTAACCGTGCACGTTGCCTTCGATCGAGCCGCGCTCGCTCAGCACCAGCAGTGTCTGGGTGCCGGGCGCGCCGCTGACGTTGCCCTGCACGTGGCCGTCCATGCGCAGACCTTCGCTGAACTGAAGGTCGCCGGTGATCCGCACGTCGTGGGCGATCAGGGTGGCGAGCTTGGTCTGTTCGATGCCCGCGCGTTTTCTCTTGCTGAACATAACGGTTTATCTATCCTCGAAAATGAAAGAGTCGTCGCGTGATGGTTGGGCTTCGGCTCAACGGCGCGACGCCGGTTGCGCCTTGCTCTGCCCGCGCAGAAACCGCACCTCGGCGTCGAGCCGGGCGACATCGGCGGCCGCGCTGTCGGCCGTCTTCTGCACGGCGGCGCGCGCGGCCGACTCCTGCTCCAGCGCGAGCCGCGTGCGGGCGAGTTCGGTCTGCTGCTGGCTTTCGTCGACGGGTTCAGACGCGCACTGCCCCGCCGCCGCGCCGCCGCGCTGTGCATGCCACGCGGCCAGCGACGCCGCGCCGACCAGCGCGCCGAGCACGCACGCCCCGGCCCACATGAGTGCGCGCACGGCCAGCGGCCGCGCGGGCTGCAGCGTGTAGGCGCGCCGGCTCAGCGCGTCCCCGGCGCGGGTGATCCGCCGGCCGAGCCATCGGTTAGCCATGAGGCGCGGGCGCGAATAGCGCGAGATAGTCGACCGGATTGACCGGCGCGCCGTTGACCAGCACTTCGAAATGCAGATGCGGACCGGTGGACCGGCCGGTCGAGCCGACGTCGGCCAGATACTGGCGCGGCAGCACCAGATCGCCGACGTGGGCGACGATCCGCGACGCGTGCCCGTAACGGGTCATCA
This sequence comes from Paraburkholderia ginsengisoli NBRC 100965, assembly GCF_000739735.1. GTDB lineage: Bacteria > Pseudomonadota > Gammaproteobacteria > Burkholderiales > Burkholderiaceae > Paraburkholderia > Paraburkholderia ginsengisoli. The sequence goes on from NZ_BBJF01000017.1 coordinate 165,115, forward strand.
GCCCGTTGCCATGATCGATTTCGACCGCGTTGCCATAGCCCCCTTTTTCGCCGGCGAACACCACGCGGCCGCCCGCCGCCGCCAGAATCGGCGTGCCGGTTCTCGCGACCAGGTCGATGCCCGGGTGGAAGCTCAAGCGATGCGTGAACGGATCGGTGCGGTTGCCGAACGGCGAGCCGAAGCGCGCGCCGTCGGCGGGCATGCGGCCGGGAAAGGCGGCATAGGCGAGCGCGTGATCGGCGGTTTGCTGTTCGAGCGCCGACAGCGTCGCGGCGAGGCAATCGAGTTGCCGGCGTGTGCGTTCGGTATCGGCCTGGCCGCGCGCTTGCGGCACGAGCTCGCTGCAATGCCGGGGCGGCAGCGCGGGACCGCCCGCGCCGTCGGTGGCGGACAGCTCGGCAGTCGACGCCGCCGGCATGGCCGGCGCGGCCGCCGCGCGCGGCGCCGGCCGTGGCGTATTCAGACGCGCTTCGAAATCGCGCAGCGCGCCGACCTGCGCTGTTAGCCGCGCGATGCGCGGCTCGATCTGCGCGACCGACGCGCTCAGCTTGCCCAGTTGATCGATCGCGTAATCGTGCTCGACGCGGTTCGCGGTTTGCGCGCCGCCCGCGTCGTGCGCGGGCCAGTGCCTGCCGATCGCAACGCCCCCGGCGAGCGCCAATACGGCCGCACCGCATGCCGCGCCCAGCGCGATCGACAGCGCGGTGCGGCGCGTGACGAAACTGACCGAGCCGCTGGAAATCCGGCTGCCGACGCTAAACACGGAAGCCATCAGCGACTCCTCGCGCGCGCTCGACCCGCTCCTCGAAGCCGGGGGTACGCGCTGCGGCACAGGTCGACGAACATCGGAGCGTTCGACGCGCCCGGCATGCGACGCGTGGAGAAACGGGACAGGACTGACTGCATAGGGCATCGGCCGGAGACGGACCGGCGTCGATCGGAACCAGGGGGCGTCGATTATCGCCCGGCTGCGCTAAGCCTCATCTCAAATACTGGACGATGCTTAGACATGCAAAACACAGGCCGTCGGCCGTGTTTTGCATGCACCGCGTCACGTCACGATCAGGCCGACATTTCGGCATCCTTCGCGATTTCATTGGGCTCATCCAGCGCCTTGAGCCTCGCCACGAGCGCGTCGCTGGCGCGCGTCATCGGCATGCGCAGTTCGTTGCGGATCAGCCCTTGCGCGGCGAGCAGCGCCTTCACCGGCGCGGGGTTCGGTTCGGCGAACGCCGCCTGGATCAGCGGCGCGAGCGCATGAAAAAGACGCCGCCCGTCGTCGAGCCGGCCATGGGTCAACGCGCGATACAGCGCAACGAAGCGCTCGGGCCGCAGATGCGCGGACGCCGCGATCGCCCCACTGCCGCCCAGACACAAGGTGGTGAAGATCGCCACGTCCTCGCCGGCGAGCACTTGCAAGCGCCCGTCGCGGATCAGCGCGAGCGTGGTATCGAGCGACCCCGCGCAATCCTTCACGGCCTGGATTCGCGGATGCGCGGCGAGCGTGAGCAGCGTGTCCAGTTCGAGTCGCACGCCGGTTCGGTACGGGATGTCGTAGAGCACGACCGGCTTGTCGCTGGCATCGGCCAGTGCGGTGAAGTGGCCGATGATGCCTGCTTGCGAGGGCCGGATGTAGTACGGCGCGGCGATCAGCACGCCGGCGATCGGCAGCGCGTTCAATTGCTCGATGCGCTCCAGCATGCTCGCGGTGTGATTGCCCGATACGCCGACGAGCACGGGCAGCGGCCGCGCGCCGGTTGCCCCCGGTTCGCCGCGAGCAGCGTCGAGGATCGTCGCCAGCACCGCATCCTGTTCGGCGGCATCGAGCGCAGCGGGCTCGCCGGTCGTTCCCAGCGCGACCAGCCCGGCGGCGCCCGCATCGGCATAACGGCGCACCAGCGAGCGCAGCGCGGCGTGATCGACCGCGCCGTCGGCGAACGGCGTAATGAGCGGAATCCAGATACCCGAAAAATCAGACATGTTTCTACCTCGATGACGCGACCGTATCGATTCCGTTCAGCGGTACGAGGGAAAACTCAGGACAGGCCGCAGGCGGGCGGTTGACCGGCTATTCCGTCGCACATCTGACGACGGAACAGCGTGCTCCGGTCAGATGAGCGGCTGTTTTTTGGCTTTGGCGCCGACGTTCGGGCGGTTCGAGCGGTGGCTCGAACTGTCGTTCGTGCTGCTGCGAACGCGCGACTCGTCCGCGCGCGCCACCGCGACGCTTGACGAAGCGTCATCGGCGAGGGTCGACGGGCGGAGTCGGAACGTGGGGCCGGAGTGCATGAGCCGCAGTGTAACCGGCTGCGACGCCGTCTGGCAAAGCGCGTCCCGAAAAGCGCTTGACTTCTCCCGCCAGCGAACTAATATACGCACCGCGTACATTAACCGCCCACCCCTTCCCGACAGGTGCCGCCATGAGCGTTCCGCAACAAGCCTTCCTACGCGATGCGATGCGTCGCATGAACATGACGCGCGATACGTTCGCGAGCCGCATCGGCGTGTCGCGCCGGGCGCTCGACACGTGGCTGCTGCCGGACGACTCGCAGGAATCGCGGGCCATGCCGGAAATCGTCGAGCGGTTCGTGTCGGAGATTGTCGTGAACGGCGACCCCGCCGAAAAATATACGCAGAGCGTAGATTCACAATCGCTCGCGAGCCAGGTGCTGTTCGAAGGCCGGCCGCAGTTGCTGTCGGTCGATCAGTTTTCGCGCGACTCGGTGGAGGCGCTGTTCCGGGTGGCGGACATCATGCAGCCGATCGCCCGGCGCCGGAAAATCTCCCGCGTGCTCGAAGGCGCGGTCCTCGGCAATCTGTTCTTCGAGGCCAGCACGCGCACCCGCGTGAGTTTCGGCGCGGCGTTCTGCCGGCTGGGCGGCTCGGTGTGCGACACCACCGGCTTCACGTTTTCGTCGATGGCCAAGGGCGAGTCGATCTACGACACCAGCCGCGTGATGAGCGGCTACGTCGACGCGCTGGTGATCCGCCATCCGGAGCAAGGCTCGGTGGCCGAATTCGCGCGCGCCACCAACGTGCCGGTGATCAACGGCGGCGACGGCCCCGGCGAGCATCCGAGCCAGGCGCTGCTCGACCTGTACACGATCCAGCGCGAGTTCTCGCGGCTCGGCAAGATCGTCGACGGCGCGCACATCGCCTTGGTCGGCGACCTGAAGTACGGGCGCACCGTGCATTCGCTCGTGAAGCTGCTGGCGCTGTATCGCGGCATCAAATTCACGCTGATCTCGCCGCCGATGCTCGAAATGCCCGGCTACATCATCGAGCAGATTTCGCGCAACGGCCACGTGATCGAGCAGACGCACGATCTGCCCAACGGCTTGCGCGGCGCCGACGTGGTGTACGCGACGCGCATCCAGAAAGAGCGCTTCACGGACGAATCGTTCGAGGGCTACACGCCCGATTTCCAGATCAATCAGGCGCTAGTGGACAGCGTGTGCGGCGCCGACACGCTGATCATGCACCCGCTGCCGCGTGACAGCCGGCCGGGCGCGAACGACCTGAGCGTGGACCTGAACCACGATGCGCGGCTCGCGATTTTCCGTCAGACCGACAACGGCATTCCGGTGCGGATGGCGATTTTCGCGGTACTGCTGGGTGTCGAAAAACTGGTTCAGCATTCGATGCGCGATGCCGCGTGGCGCCCGCCCGCCTATCTCGGCCCGGACGACGCGGTGTTTCACGGCATCGACTGAACGGCGCGGAGCGCGGTTTCAACACGCGGCAACTGGCGCGCGGCGTTCAGCTCGCGGCGCTGGTGGGGTTGTCTGCCAGGTGGCTCGCCACGTGCGCGCGCCTGAACGCGCCGGCAAAGAACAGCACCTGATACTGCACCGCGTTGGCCCAGTACTTCCACGTGTGGCCGCCTGGCCGCTCGGTGTAGGCATGCGGCACGCCGAGTTCGACGAGCCGTTCGTGCAGTGTGCGGTTCGATTCGACCAGCGAGTCGTTCACGCCGCAATCGATCGTCAGCGCGATATGCGCGTTGCCAAAGCCGCGCGCGTTCTCGACGATCGCCTCGCTGTTCCAGAAGCCGGCATCGCGGCCCGGATCGCCGAACACCTGCTCGATGCCGGGCTCGTCCTCGCTGCCGCGCGGATCCACCGCGCCGCTGATGCTGCCCGCCGCGCCGAATTCGTCCGGCCGGTCGAGCGCGATATGCAGCGCGCCGAATCCGCCCATGCTCAGGCCGGTAATCGCGCGTGCCTCTTTGGTCGCGAGCGTGCGGAAATGCGCGTCGACGTAGGCCACCACTTCCGTGCCCACGTAGGTCTCGTAGCGGCTGCGCGGATTGACCGGACTGTCGATGTACCAGCTTTCGTGACCACCGTCCGGCATCACGAGAATCACGTGATAGCGGTCGGCCAGTTTGCCGATGTGCGAATTCGCGGTCCAGTCGGTGTAGTCACCACCGGAGCCATGCAGCAGATAGATGACGGGAAAGCGCTCGGCGCTATTGCCTTGCGCATATTGGTCGGGCAGCACGACGGTCGCGTCGAACGATTCGTGCATCGCCGCGCTGGGAATGGTGACGACGCGCGACTGGAACGCCCACGCGGGCGCCGCGACGAGCAACGTCAGAATGAGCCAGAACGCACGAACTGAATTCATGGTGTGTCGCTCTCCTGTAGGTGTCCAAAGAACACTTCCGTCATGCGGCGGCCAACTTCCGTCGATGACTCTAGCAATGGCGACTTACAACCAAATTTCAGCGAAACATACGATCTGGTCAGGCGGATAGACGTGCGAACGGTCGCGCGTCTATCCGCGCGCTGCGCGTGGCCTCGGATTCAAGCGCCACGCCCCAGCAATCGCCTATTCGACATGCGCAGCGAAGCCGACCCGGTCCGGCACGAGATCGTCCCGCAACGTCAGCGCCGGAATCGCATACGCGCCGCCGTTCTGCTGCCGGAACGGTATCGGCTTTGTCGTCCACAGGTCGTCGAGCCGTTGCCCGAGGGCGTCGCGCACCGCGCCGTAATTTTCTTCATCGATCCTGCTCGTCCGGTACACCACGAACGGCGGCAACACGTCGAAGCCGGGGTAATACAGAATGCCGTGCTGGATCGGAAACAACACGTCGTCCATCGGGCCATTGATGCCTCGCGGACTGTAGTGCGACTCCCAGCCGCCGGTCGTCACCATCAGCATCGCGCGCTTGCCGGCGAACTTGCCCTCTCCGTAGCGCTCGCCCCAACGCGCGTCCGAATGCTCGCCGACGCCATACGCGAGACCATACGCATAAACGCGCTCCACCCAGCCCTTCAGAATCGCCGGCATCGAGAACCACCAGAGCGGGAACTGCAAAATCACCGCGTCGGCCCACATGAGCTTCCCCTGCTCACGGGCGATATCCGCGCTCTGCAAGCCGTTCTCGAACGCATGCTTCGACTCGCGCGACGGAAAAAAACGCTCGTTGGCCTGACGCTCGATGCTGTCGTTCGCATCGAGCGACGCCTTCCATTGCATCGCGTACAGGTCGGAAACCTGCACGGCGTGTCCCGCGTCCTGGAGACGCTTGAGCGCGAAGTCCTTGAGCGAGCCGTTCAGCGATTTCGGTTCGGGGTGCGCATAAACAATCAGAACATTCATGACCATGCCTTTCTTCGTCATTGGATGACATCACGATAGGCGCCGCTCCGGTATATTGGAAATGAATTCCCGATATGTCAGGTATTGCGATGGTTAATCTCAGGACGCTCGACCTCAACCTGCTGGTCACGCTCGACGTGGTGCTCTCCGAGCACAACGTGACGCGCGCTGCCGAACGGCTGAACTTCTCGCAGCCGTCGGTCAGCGTGCATCTCGCCAAACTGCGCGACGTGTTCGGCGACCCGCTGTTGCTGCCCGGGCCGCGCGGCATGCGGCCCACCGCGCGCGCCGAGGCGTTGCGCGAACCGTTGCGCGACGCGCTCGCCGCGCTCGAACGCGCGGTGGCCCCGTCGAGCCCGTTCGATCCGGCCATGGCGACTCACACGTGGCGGGTCGCCGCGAGCGATTACGCTGAGTCGACCATCATCCTGCCCGCGCTGGCCGGCCTGCGCGCGACGGCGCCGGGCACGCGGCTCGCCCTCGTCGAAGCGGCGCCGCCGCGCATTGCGAGGCAAGCGGAACGCGGCGAGATCGATCTCGCGTTCCACACCAGCGAAGGCTCGCCCGAAGGTTTGCGCCGCCGCGTGCTATTCGCGGAGCGCTATGTTCTGGCGGGTCGCACGAATCATCCGCGACTCAGGCGCCGGCCCACGCTCGCGCAATTCTGCAAGCTCGAACACGTGATCGTGTCGCCGGTGGGCGGCGGTTTTGTCGGCGTCACCGACGAGGTGCTCGCGCAAAGGGGACTCACGCGCAAGGTGGCGCTGTCGGTGCCGCATTTCCTCTTCATGCTGTCGGTGCTCGCCAGCACCGACCTCGTCGGCATGCTGCCCGAACGGTTGGTGCGCGGCGTCGGCGCGGTGCGAATGGTCGAGCCGCCCGTCGAGGTGCCGGGCTACGAGATGGCGATGCTGTGGCACGAGCGCTCGCATCGCGATCCGGCGCACCAGTGGTTGCGGGAGCAGATCGCGGGCGCGGTGTGATGCGATCGGGGCGCGTTGCGGACTACGCGCGCGCCGCCGCACTTCCACACGTCAGTCGACCCGCGCCATCGTGCTTAGCCTTGGGCCTTGCCGATCGCGTCCAGTTCATCGAGCACGTCGGCGGTCAAATTCAATTGCGCCGCCTGCAGGTTTTCGTGCAGATGCACCGTCGACGACGTCCCCGGAATCAGCAAAATGTTAGGTGACCGATGTAATAGCCACGCGAGCGCCACCTGCATCGGCGTCGCGCCGAGCGTCCGCGCAATGTCCGACAGCGCCGACGATTGGATCGGCGTGAATCCGCCGAGCGGAAAGAACGGCACGTAGGCAATACCCTTGCTCGCGAGGTCGTCGAGCAACGCGTCGTCGTCACGATGCACGAGGTTGTAGTGATTCTGCACGCAGACCACCTCCGCGATGCCGCGCGCCTCGTCGATCTGCGCGGCGGTCGCGTTGCTCAGGCCGATGTGGCGCACGAGTCCGCGCTGCTGAAGTTCCGCGAGCGCCGTCACCTGCTTTTCGACCGAGCCTTCGGCGGGCTCATGAATGCTGCCCATGAACCGCATGTTGACGACGTCCAGCGCGTCGAGGCCGAGATTGCGCAGGTTGTCGTGCACGCCGCGTTCGATATCCGCGGGTTCGAGCGCCGGCAGCCATGCGCCGTCGCTGCCGCGCGTCGCGCCGACTTTCGTGACGATCACGAGATCGTCCGGATACGGATGCAGCGCCTCGCGGATCAACTGGTTGGTGACGTGCGGCCCGTAAAAGTCGCTCGTATCGATGTGATTGACGCCCGAGGCTACCGCCTCGCGCAGCACCGCGAGCGCCGCGGCGCGGTCCTTCGGCGGCCCGAACACGCCGGGCCCGGCAAGCTGCATCGCCCCGTAGCCCATGCGCCGAACCGGGCGGCCGGCAAGCGAAAAGGTGCCGGTAACAGTGACCTTCGACATGACGCGCTCCTTGATGAGTGGATAAGCGGCAGTATCGCCGGGATTGCGTTGTTGAATAAACGGGTCTAACGTGTACGGGTTGTTTAAAAATGTGAACAGTCGCCATGGAATTGAACGACCTGGCCGCCTTCGTTTCCGTCGCCCGCGCCGGCGGCTTTCGCGACGCGGCGCGCAGCGGCGGCGTGTCCGCCTCGAGCCTGAGCATCGCCGTGCGACGGCTGGAAACCAGACTCGGTTTGCGTCTTCTGAACCGCACCACGCGCAGCGTCGCGCCGACCGAGGCCGGGCAGCGCCTGATCGAAAAGCTGACGCCGCTATTCGGCGAAATGGAAGCGGCGCTCGACGTGCTCAACGGCTTCCGGGACAAGCCGAGCGGCACGCTCAAACTGAACGTGCCGTCGAGCGCGGCGCGCATCGTCTTGCCGGACGTCATCGCATCGTTCCTGAAGCTGTACCCGGACATTCGCGTCGAAGTGGTGGTCGAGGACGGCTTCGTCGACGTGTTGTCGATCGGCTGCGACGCGGGCATCCGCTACGACGAGCGTCTCGAACAGGACATGATCGCGATTCCGATCGGACCGCGCACGCAGCGCTTCGCGACCGCCGCAGCGCCGGCTTATCTCGACGCTCGTGGACGCCCCGACCATCCGCGCGAACTGCTCGCGCACGCTTGCCTGCGCGGCCAATTCGCCGGCGGCGCGACGCCCACCTGGTACTTCGAACGCGACGGCGAAGTGCTGCAGTTGAATCCGTCGGGGCCGCTGCTCGTGCGGCCCGGCGCCGCGATCGATCTCGCGGTGAGTTGCGCGGTGGCCGGCGTCGGCGTCATCCATCTGTTCGAGGACATGCTGCGCCCGCATCTGGACAGCGGCGCGTTGGAGCCGATTCTGGAACCGTGGTGGCAGCGCTTTTCGGGGCCCTTTCTCTACTATCCCGGACGCCGTCATTTGCCTGCACCGTTACGCGCCTTCGTCGATTTTCTGAAAGCGGGTCAGGCGGACGACTCGTTGGCTTGAACCGCCTGCGCTCAGTGCAACACTCAGTGCGCGTGCTTGCACATTTGCGCCACCATCGCCAGAAACTTGTCCGCGCCCACGGGCTTGCGCACACAGACGTTCCAGTTCTTCCCGACGGCGTCGAGCGGCGGGACCGCGGTATGAACCAGGATCGGCACGTGAGCGAAGCGCGGCATCGCTCGCAGACGGCGGCACAATTCGGCGCCGTCCATGATCGGCATCATCCAGTCGGTGATAATCAGGTCAGGAACATACGACGCCGCGCGCGCTATAGCTTCGGCGCCGTTGCTCGCGCAACCGACCTCATAACCTTCGCGTTCTAGAATCAGGCGCCAAGCCGCCAGAATTTCCGGCTCGTCGTCCACCAGGAGAATTGAGTGCATCTGGGTTCGCCGGTTAATTATCTTGCCGTTTTCCTACGGCGCCGCAACAAGTGTTCCACCAAGGGCAAATGCGGCGATAATCGAACCTGCTCATCGGCCGACGCGGCGCGTTTCGAACCCACCCAGGCGCATCGCCCCACCCGTCAGCCGTCCAAAACATTCCAGCGGGCAGCAGGTTTATCGAAAAAGCGCGGACACGGGTCCACCGATCTGCGTGGCCGTTGTGCTTCAAGCCTCTGCGCGTTGTAGAAACTTCTTCCCACGTCCCAATCATGACCGATACCCGCGTGAGCCCGCTGCGCAAATTTGCCGACTACGTCCGGGCGGAACGACTCCAGCTCACCGAGCAATGGATGAACGCCGTGGCGAGCGACGTCGATCTCGTCGAAGCCGACAAGCTCACTTATCAGCAACTCGCCGACCACCTGCCGGAGATTCTCGAAGAACTTTGCGCGGCGCTCGACAGCGAAGATCTGGAGCGCGTCGAAACGTCGATCGAACGCAACGCGAGAAAACATGGCAACGTGCGCTGGCGCCAGGGCTACCGGATCGAGGAACTGGTGCGCGAACTCGATCTCTTTCACCAGGTGCTCGACGAAGCGCTCGAAGCGTTCGCGGAGCAGGACAATGCGCTCACACGCCGTCACGAAGGCCGCGCGCGGAGGCTGATCGCCGAGGCGTTCAGCATGGTGGCGTACACGTCGATCAGGGAAGTGGTCAGCGAACGGGACCGCAAGATCGACGAGTACACCGGCCAGCTCGAACGCGCGAACCACGAACTGATTCTGAAGCAGCGGCTGGTGGGCGACCTCTACGAATCGCGGATGCAGATCACGCGCAGCGTGGTGCACGACCTGCGCAATTTCCTGAACGCGTTTTCCATCGCGCTGCAACTGATCGCGCGCGCGCCGTCGAAAGCCGATATGGCGTTGACGCTGGCCAATCGCCAGGCCGCCGACATGAAGCTGCTCGTCGACCAGATGGTCGAGTATGCGGTCGTGCTCGGCGACGCCGCGCCGCTCACCCTCGAACAGGTGGACGCGCGCGAGCTTTACGACGAACTCGTCGCGTCGTCGCGTCCGCTGGTCGAGGGCAAGGGGCTCACGTTGCACGCGTCGTGCGATCCGGCGTTGCACGCGGTCACGTCCAATCGTCTCAAGCTGAAGCAGATCGCGGTCAATCTGCTGTCCAACGCGACCAAGTACACGAAGTCCGGACAGGTCGAACTGCAGTTCGCGATGGTCGGCGCGCAACACTGGACGATTCGCGTGTCGGACACCGGCGTGGGGATCGCGGCATCGGACGCGGAGCGCGTGTTCGACGAATTCGAGCGCGCCGCCGGCGAGGAGATTCCCGGCACGGGCCTCGGTCTCGCAATCGTCAGGGAGCTGTGCCGCGCGTTGAATGGGCACATCGAGTTCGTGTCGCGCGAGGGCGTCGGGACCACGTTCAAGATCCGCTTTCCCGTCGTGCTCGACGCAACGCAATGACACTTGCGCGGCGGCGTGGCAAGCGCGGGTTCCGTTAAACTGCTCGACGTCGACACGACTCAACACGCGCAGCACGCATGCGCCGCCTCGAAACAGTCAACGAAGACGCGCGAATGATCCACATCCACACCGCCCGCTTCCCGGAACAGCTCGAAGCCGTCCGGACCATCTTTCGCGAGTACGCGGAGAGCCTCGGCATCGATCTCTGCTTTCAGGATTTCGACTCCGAACTCGCCGGGCTGCCCGGCAAATTCGCGGCGCCGCGCGGCCGCGTGTTGCTCGCTTATCATGATGCGCAGATCATCGGCTGCGTCGCCGTGCGGCCGCTCGACGACACCACCTGTGAGATGAAACGGCTCTATGTGCGACCCGCAGGCCGCGGCTTGCAGGCCGGCAAGCAATTGGCCACGCAGATTTGCGCGGCGGCGCGGGACTCGGGTTATCGCCGCATCCGTCTCGACACGCTGCCGACCATGCATGCCGCGCTGGGACTGTATGCGTCGCTCGGCTTCGAGCCGATTCCACCGTACGTCTTTAATCCGATCGACGGCGCGCTCTTTCTCGAGTGCGATCTGACTCGCCGGCAGGATCAGCCGGCTTAGTCGCGCGGCGCGGCTTCGCTGCGGGTTGTCGGCGGGCATCCGCTCAGCGCGCCGCCGCGCCCGCTCAATCCGCGCACGACGATCTCGGATGATTTGCCGTCACGCCGCGCCAGTTCGGCAAGGTCGAGCAACGCGGCGTAGCGAGCCGAGCATTGTCGCGATGCCTCGTTCGCGGGATCCGCACGATCCGCACGCGGACTATGAGCGTAGGTGACGAGCCCGCCGGCCGCCGCCATCAGACCCGCGATCAAACCCGCCGCCAGCATGTTTCTGCAAACCGCGCATGTCGATAACGTTTCGGCACGCGCGCGGCGCGTCCTACTGCTGCCCCGTTCGACGACCGCGTCGCGACGGAATCGCCTCGACGTCACGCAGGTCTTGACTCGCATCGCCGCGCCCCTCACGCCCAATGCGCCGGCACCCACATACGCCCGACCCAGTGGCCCGGCACCCACACGACCGGACGCGGCGCCGGCGCGACATACACGACACGCGGCGCGGCATAGACGGCCGGCGGCGGGGGCGGCGGTGCGTACACGACCGGCGGCGGCGGAACATAAGCGACGGGCGGCGTCACCACGACCGGTTTCGGCGCAACATACACGACCGGCGGCGGAGGCGGCGGTGCGTACACCACAGGCTTCGGCGCCACTACGACCGTCGTACCGCCGGTGGCAACGACGCCGCCCGTGACCACCGTGCCGCTCGTCGTCACCGTATTGCTGTGCGTGCCGGTGACGCTCGTCGAAGTCGTCACGACGCCCGGCGCGACACGCGTCGCCGTGCCCGCGTGATTGACGGTGCCGCCGTCCCAGCCCGTCGCCGTGCCCGAGCGCGAGCAGGTCGAGCCGGCGCAGCTGGTCGATGCCGAATGATCGACCGTGTTGCCATTCGAGCCCGTGATCGACCCCGACGACGAGTACTGACCCGGCGCGGTCTTCGTCACGTCGCCGGACGTGGTGGCCGTTTTGCCGTCGGGACCGGTCAGCGTGCCGGTGTGCGAGCAGGTGCCGCCGGCGCAACTGGTGTCGCCGGCATGCTGGACGGCGTTGCCGTAGCGCCCTGTCGCCGTGCCCGAATTCAAGAACTGGCCCGGCGCATTGCGCGTGACGGTGCCGGTGTTGCTGGCGAAGCCGCCGTACGGGCCGGCGACGCCGCCCGCATGCGAACAGCTGCTGCCGCCGCACGAGCCGTAGCGCGCGCCGTTGTAGGTGCCACGCGACGTGTACGCCGTGCCGTGCTGCGACCACGCGAACGCCGACGCGCTGCCGAGCGCGAGCACGGCCGCCGTTGCGCCGAGTACGAGCTTGCGCAACGCGCCGCGTGTGGATGAAGCCGATGTCGACGATGATGCAACGCGAGCGGCAGGAGCGGCAGGAGCGGCACTGAGCGGGACGATGATCGAACGATTTTTCACGGTAGGTCCTTGCTGGGTTCGGGCCACTTGCATCACTGCGACTGGGTCACTGCTGCGTGGCGACAAACGGACTATAGAAGGACCTGCCGGGCAAATCAGCCACGCAGTTATGTCACCTTGTTTCACCGTGGCGGAGGGCCGCCGGACAAGGGTTTGCGGGCGTTTTGCGGGAGCCATGACATATCCCGACATAGATTGTTGCGGGACGGTTCGGCGGCCGACGCTCGACGCTCAACGAGTGACGAGAACCGAGCGACGTAACTCAGAACGGCCCGCGGCTCGCGAGATGCGCGTACTCGTCTTTCAGCGTGCCGATGCGACTCCGATACGCCGCAAGCAGACACGCGTGATCGCGCCCGCATGCCTGGCGCGACTTCAGCCACGTCTCTTGCGCGTCCTGCATGTTGCCGCGCGTGCCCATCGCGACGAGGCCGGTCAACATCTGATAGCGGACCGACATCTCGACATCCAGCTCGCTCAGTTGCCGCGAAGCGCAGATCGCTTTCTCATCCGGCAGGCGCGCGCGATTGCAATCGAAGCCCGCGGCGCAAGCCGAACCGGCAGCGAGCGTCGCGATGATGAGCAGCACTGAAGGCAAGTATCGTCCGATGCGGTGATCGCGATTTCTCTTCATCGTCGTTCCGGATTGAATGGATGGAAACGACTCTGCCTGCATGGACTCGCGCGTGTCAATCAGCATGGTGCGCGCACAGAGCAGCACATTTTTATTGACAAGCCTCGCGACAAAACGGCACACTCGATTCCATGTCGACGCACACCTCCATCGCCATTGCGATTAATCACCCAATGCGAGCCATCACTGGCTGGCCATTGGGAGCGTGTGTGCGCTAGTAGTCTGAATCTGCCAACAAGACCCCCAAGGCCCCGCCGGTAACGGAAGGGGCCTTTTGTTTTGTGGCGCCTCCGTCGACCGGCTCGATGACGGAGAGCAAGATGGATCAGGCAAGCCCGCAGTGCATGGATGACGATTCGAGTCTGGCTGCATGCCAGCATCAACCTCGGCAGGACGAGCGTCTGACGAAGGTGGTGGTGCATTTTTCCGTGATGCCAGGCGCGACGCTGAGCTGGCGCGTCAACGCCGACAGTACGCTCGCGGTGCACGGCGCGCGCGTCTGGCTCACGCGTGTTAGTTCACCTTATGATTACTGGCTCACACCCGGCGACGAATTCCGGCTGCAACGCGGCGAGCGCGTGTGGCTCAGCACGGACGGCGACCATGACGCGCGCGTGTCGTTGAGCAGCGTGCTACCCGCCGGACGTGGCGTGATCGGACGCTGGCTGGGATGGCTCGCAGGATTGAACGTCGGCGCGCCGGCGTCGCGTTAGTCGAGCGGCGTGAAGGCAGGCGAAGCGATCGTGCGAATCTCTTCGGTCAGCCGGGAGCGCGTCGGCCTTGTCGCGGTCGTCAGCACGCCGCGCGCAACACGCTCACTGCCCCACCGGCGTGATCTGCACAGCCGCGGCCGATACGAAGACCGCATGAATCGTATCGCCCGGCTTGACGCTCTTCAGATCGACGTCGGGACCGGCTTCGAACGTCTGCTCCTGGTAGGCGCCGTGCAACGTGACGAGCCGCTTCTTGCGATCGATCTTCTCGACGGTGGCGATCACTTCGGTCTGACGCGCCGAGTCGAAACCGCCCGAGGCCGGCGTGTAGGTCTCCTTGTCGACGCGTTTGCGAATCCCTTTCTCTGCGCCGGCGACCTTCTCGAACTTCACGAGCAGCGCGTTCTTGTACAGCACGTCGACGCGGTCGCCCTCTTTCAGTTGATCGAAACCGTCCACCTGCTGGCCCACCAGCACGAGCACCTCGTTGCCGGCGGGCCCTTTCAGCGTGAGCGAGCGGCTGCCCGCATCGATGCCGACGATCTCCGCCTTCATGTGCACCGGCTCCACCGCGCCGATCACGCCGCGCGCGGCGCTCGCCATGTCGTCCTGCGCCCACGCAGGCTGAGCCGCGCCCAGTGCCGCGATCAGCAACGTGGCGCCCATCGTCATCGCCTTCATATGCGCTCCTCCAGAGAATGCCGACATCTTGGGGACCACGCGATTCACACGATATCGCGCGAACGATTCTACTTGCCGCGCAGCAAGCGGCGAGCCCGCACCGGCGGCGCAAAAAAAAGCCCCAGCGCACGAGCGCCGGGGCTGTTTTTTGACAATGCCTTGCGAAGCGGAGCCGCGGCTATCACCGCGCCCCGCTAAACCGTCACACGCGCTCGATAGCGATCGCGATGCCCTGGCCGACGCCGATACACATCGTGCACAGCGCAAAGCGGCCTTGCGTGCGATGCAGTTGATACATCGCGGTCGTCACCAGACGCGCGCCGCTCATGCCGAGCGGATGACCGAGCGCAATCGCGCCGCCGTTCGGATTCACGCGAGCGTCGTCGTCAGCGACGCCGAGCGCGCGCAGCACCGCGAGACCTTGCGAAGCGAACGCCTCGTTCAGCTCGATCACGTCGAACTGGTCGATGGTCATGTTCAGACGCGCCAGCAGCTTTTGCGTGGCGGGCGCCGGGCCGATGCCCATCACGCGCGGCGCGACGCCGGCCGTGGCGATGCCCAGCACGCGAGCCCGCGGCGTGAGGCCGTAGCGCTTCGCCGTTTCTTCGTTGGCGAGCAGCAGAGCGGCCGCGCCGTCGTTCACGCCCGACGCGTTGCCCGCCGTGACCGTGCCGTCCGGACGCACCACGCCCTTGAGCTTGGCGAGCGTTTCAAGGCTGGTTTCACGCGGATGCTCGTCCTGCGACACCGTGATCGGATCGCCCTTCTTCTGCGCGATCGTCACGCCGACGATTTCCTGCGCGAACGTGCCGTCGCGTTGCGCGCGAGCGGCCTTCTGCTGGCTGCGCAACGCGAACGCGTCCTGATCGGCGCGGTTGATGTTGTAGTCGGTCGCGACGTTCTCGGCGGTCTCCGGCATCGAATCGACGCCGTATAGCTTCTTCATCAGCGGGTTGACGAAGCGCCAGCCGATCGTCGTGTCGTAGATCTCGGCCTGGCGCGAGAACGGGCTGCTTGCCTTGGGCATCACGAACGGCGCGCGGCTCATGCTTTCGACGCCGCCCGCCACCATCAGCGCGGCCTCGCCTGACTTGATCGCGCGCGCGGCGATGCCGACCGCGTCCATGCCCGAGCCGCACAGGCGGTTCACCGTCGAGCCCGGCACGCCTTGTGGCAGGCCCGCGAGCAGCAGCGACATGCGCGCGACGTTGCGGTTGTCGTCACCGGCCTGGTTCGCGCAGCCGTAGATCACGTCGTCGATCGCGTTCCAGTCGACGTCCTTGTTGCGCTCCATCAGCGCCTTGAGCGGCACCGCGCCCAGATCGTCGGCGCGCACCGACGACAGCGAACCCGCATAGCGGCCAATGGGGGTGCGAATCGCGTCGCACAGGAATGCTTCGGTCATGTGATGTCTCCAGTTGATGTGCTGCGTGCGCCACGCCGTGCCCGGCAGGCGGCACCGGCGTGAGCGGGATGCGTCGAAGCATCGGCCCGGCAAATCCGGCGAACGCATGGGAAGCGGCGGCACGGCAGCCGTCACGTCAAGGCAGCTTAGCGCAGGATGGTGAACGACGGTCTCGAATTTGCCATTTGTTCTTTATACGAACACAAGGTCATATATCGAACAACCAGACTCGATGATAGGCGCGTGCGCGAAACCATGTCAAGCGCGGCCAGGCCCGCACCAGGGAATACGTGCAGGCCGCTGCGGGAGTGGCGAGGATCAGAAGAAGGCGGGCCCGGGCCGCCGAACGCGCTGTCGCGGAGTCGGCCCGGGTGTTTTGAAGCGTTGCAGCGAAGTGAAGCCGGCTCTTAGCGGGCCTGGATCTGCTCATCCGCGATGTACGCGCGGATCACGTCCGCGAAGCTGCGGTCGCCGCTCAAACCCAGCCCTTCGGCGCGCGATGTGTCCCACTGCCCCGGCCAGCTGCCGACGATCTTCTCCACACGCGCATCCGGCTCACGCACGATCCGATTCGCGACCTCATCGCCCGCGACTTCGCGCAGCGCGGCGATCATCTCGTCGACGCTCACCGAAATCCCCGGCAGGTTCAGCACGCGCTGGATGCCGAGCGCGCTCGCGTCGATCTCCAGCCCGGCGATCAGGCTCTCGATTGCCTTGCGCGGCGACAACAGCCACAGCCGCGTCGAGCCCGCGACCGGGCATACCGCCGCTTCACCGTTCAGCGGCTCGCGGATGATGCCGCTCGCGAACGACGACGCCGCCGCATTCGGCCGCCCCGGACGCACGCTGATGGTCGGCAGCCGCAACACGCGGCCGTCGACGAAACCGCGCCGCGCGTAATCGTTGAGCAGCAGTTCCGCAATCGCCTTCTGCGCGCCGTACGACGACTGCGGATTCAACGCGGTGTCGTTCTGCACGACGTCCGGCAGGTCGCCGCCATAGACCGCGACCGAGCTCGTGAACACCACGCGCGGCCGATGCCCGCGCTGCCGGCACACTTCGAGCAGCAGACGCGACGCATCCAGATTGATGCGCATGCCGAGATCGAAATCCGCTTCGGCCTGGCCGCTGACGATCGCGGCGAGATGGAAGATCGCCGCGGTCTTGTCGTCGATCGCGCGTTCCAGCACGCTGCGCTCCGCGATGTCGCCTACCTCCGTTCGGACACGCGCGTCGCCGAAATCGCCCGCACGCACGACGTCGAGCAGCACCAGTTCGGTAATCGCTTGCGACGCGCCGTTCTGGTCTTTCAGCGAGCCGCGCGACAGCAGTTCACGTGCGAGTCGCTGGCCGAGAAAACCCGCGCCGCCGGTAATCAGTACTTTCATGATGGGTCGTCTTTGGTTGGATGAAGGTTAGCGGGCGGCGGGCAGATACGGCTTCAACCAGCCGAGGCCTGCGGACGTGCCTGCACGCGGCCGGTATTCGCAGCCGATGTAGCCGTCGTAGCCGAGCGAGTCGATCAGCTCCAGCAGATACGGGTAGTTCAATTCGCCGAGGTCGGGCTCGTGCCGCTCGGGCACGCCCGCGATCTGAATGTGGCCGATGCCGGCCATATCGCGTTTGAGCTTCACGGCCAGATCGCCTTCGACGATTTGACAGTGGTAGCAGTCGAACTGCACCTTCAGATTCGGCGCGCCGACTTCCGCGCAAATCGCTTGCGCGTCGTCCTGACGGTTCAGGAAAAAGCCTGGCATGTCGCGCGTATTGATCGGCTCGATCACGACCATGATGTCGTCAGCTCGCGCGGCCTGCGCCGCATACGCGAGATTTTTCAGGTACACGTCCCGATGCTGCGCGCGCGGCTGATCCGCGCCGATCAGGCCGGCCATCACATGCACCTTGCGATTGCCGAGCACGCGTGCGTACTCGAGCGCGGTGTCGAAGCCGCGACGGAATTCGTCTTCACGGCCCGGCAGCGACGCGATGCCGCGTTCGCCCGCGGCCCAGTCGCCGGGCGGCGCATTGAAAAGCGCTTGCGTCAGACCGTTCGCGTCGAGCCGCGCCTTGAGTTCGCCGGCGCGGAAATCATATGGAAACAGATATTCGACCGCTTCGAAGCCATCTTTCGCGGCGGCCGCGAAACGGTCGAGGAAAGCGTGCTCGTTGTACATCATCGTCAGGTTGGCGGCAAAACGAGGCATGGCGGCAACTCCTTGAAAACAGTGTGATACGTCGCGCGGCGCAGGCGATCGATGCGTGCACCGCGCGCCAGATGTCGATTAGCGGTTGACCAGCTTCGCCGGCGTGAGCCACGTGGCGACGGCGCCGATCACCAGCATGCCGGCCAGCACATACATGCCGGTCTGCGTGCTGTGCGTCAGGTCCTTCAGATAGCCGATCATGTAAGGGCTCGCGAAGCCCGCGAGATTGCCGATCGAATTGATGATCGCGATGCCGGCCGCCGCACTCGCGCCCGACATGAACGCGGTCGGCAGCGACCAGAACAGCGGCGCGCAGGTCAGCACACCGGCCGCGGCCAGCGACAGGAACGCGATCGACACCACCGTGTTGTCCGCGAACGAAGCCGCCACCGTGAAACCGATTGCGCCGAACAGCGCCGGCACGATCAGATGCCAGCGGCGCTCGCGACGCTTGTCGGCGCTATGCCCCATCAGGTTCATCACGACGATCGCGCACAGGAACGGAATCGCGCTCAGCAGACCAATATTGAACGCGCCGGTCACGCCTGTCGATTTGACGAGCGTCGGCATCCAGAACGTCAGGCCGTATTGGCCGGTGACGAACGCGAAGTAAATCAACGACATCCACCACGTGCGCGGATCGCGGAACACCGCGCCGAGCGAGTGCTTCTGCGTGCTTTCCTGCGGCTGCGCGGCGGCGATTTCATCGGTGAGCAGGCGCTTCTCGCGATCGTTCAACCACTTCGCGCTGGCGATGCCGTTGTCGAGATAGAGGATCGTCGCGATACCGATCACGACCGCCGGAACCGCTTCGATCAGGAACATCCATTGCCAGCCCGCGAAACCCGAGCTATTGTGGAACGCCTGCATGATCCAGCCGGACAGCGGGTTGCCGAAGATGCCCGACACGGGAATCGCCGACATGAACACCGCGATGATCTTCGCGCGCCGATGCGACGGAAACCAGTAGGTCAGATACAGGATCACGCCCGGATAAAAACCGGCTTCCGCGAGACCGAGCAGGAAACGCAGCAGATAGAACTGCATCGGCGTCTTCACGAACACGAACAGCGCGGACAGCAGACCCCACGTAATCATGATCCGCGCGATCCAGATCTTCGCGCCGATCCTGTGCATCAGAATGTTGCTCGGCAACTCGAACAGGAAGTAGCCGATGAAGAACACGCCCGCGCCGAGACCGAACACCGTTTCGCTGAACGCGAGATCCTGCGACATCTGCAGCTTCGCGAAGCCGACGTTCACGCGGTCCAGATAAGCGACCACATAGCACAGCATCAGAAATGGCACGATGCGCCAGAACACCTTCCTGTAGGTGCGCTCCACTTCGGCCGCGCCGGGCTGGTTCGCCTCAGCGGCGATGGGGCGGCTGCTTGCAGCCTGATACGAACTCATGCATGTTTCTCCTTCCAATTAATAGCCTGATGCGTCGCCGTGGACGGCGTGACGTTGTTGTCGTGCGGGTGCTTCGTGCCGCTGCTACCAGCGTGCGTTGAACACGGCGCGCAATTCTTCGAGCGCGGCTTCGTCGAGCGGCGCGGGTCGCGGATTGGTCATCAGCCACAGGCGCGCGGTCTCTTCGAGTTCTTCGAGCGCATACGAGGCCTGCGCAACCGAACGCTCCCACACCACCGGGCCGAGTCGTTCGAGCAACACGGCGCGAACCGAATCGGCGAGCGCCGCGATCTGCGCGGCCACTTGCGGATCGCCGGGACGGCGGTAGCGAATCAGCGGGACGTGGCCCACTTTCATCACGTAGTACGGCGTGAGCGGCGGCAGAACGTCCGCCTCGCTCCACACGCCCGCGAGCGTCAGCGCGACGAGATGCGTCGAATGCGTATGGACGACGCCGCGCGCTTCGTGGTTGCGCGCATAGATGCCGCGATGCAGCGCCAGTGTCTTCGACGGCTTGCCGCCCGACACCGCGTTACCGTCGAAATCGACCTTCGCGATATCGGCGGGATCGAGCCGGCCGAGGCACGCATCGGTCGGCGTGATCAGCCAGCCGTCGTCGAGCCGCGCGCTGATATTGCCGGCGGTGCCCACCGTATAGCCCCGTTGATAGAGGCTCGCGCCGCTCACGCAGATTTCCTCGCGCACGCGGGCTTCGTTGCTCGTGTGGAGGGCGGGCGTGCCGGTCATTGCGCGGCTCCGTCGAGACTGTCGAGTTGGCGCAGCGCCTTCTCGAAGAAATCGGTCGTGCCGAAGTTGCCGGATTTGAGCGCAAGCGCGAGCGGCTCGGCGCCGGTCGTCGCTGTGGCCGGCACGCCGGGATCGATCTGCGCGCCGATGCGCAACGTGTGCACGTCGAGTGCCTGCACGACCGCGCCCGAGGTCTCGCCGCCCGCCACGACGAACTTGCGCACGCCGCGCTCGTGCAGGCCGCGCGCGATCGCCGCCAGCGTCGCTTCGACCAGATGCCCCGCTTCGTTGACGCCGAGTTCGCGCTGCACCGCCTTGACTTCGTCGGGCGTCGCGGTTGCGTAGATCAGCATCGGCTCGGCGCGCTCCAGATGCGTCTGCGCAAATGCGAGTGCCTGTTCGACGACGGCTTCGCCGCGCGCCACCGCCAGCGGATCGATACGGAACGCCGGCCGGCTCGCGCGCCATTCAGCGACCTGCGCGTTGGTCGCTTTCGACGCGCTGCCCGCCAGCACCGCCGACAAGCCTTCGACACGCGGCAGCTGCGCGGCGTCGGCCTGCTCCGCGAGCAGGCCCGCGCGCCGGAAGTTGGCCGGCAAGCCGAGCGCGACGCCCGAGCCGCCGGTGATCAGAGTGAGGTCCGCACACGCTTCGCCGAGCACGTGCAGATCGGCGTCGGACACCGCATCGGCAATCGCCATGCGCACGCCGTCGTTGCGTAGCGCGTCGAACGAAGCGCGCACGCTCGCCACGCCTTTGGCCACCGCGTCGTAACGCACGAGGCCCACTTTCGATTGCGTCTGTCGTTGCAGCACGCGCACGAGGTTCGCGTCGCGCATCGGCGTGAGCGGATGGTTTTCCATGCCCGACTCGTTGAGCAGCACGTCGCCGACGAACAGATGGCCGCGAAAGATTGTGCGGCCGTTCTCCGGAAACGCCGGGCAGGCAATCGTAAAGGCGCCGGCGTTAGCACCGTCGGCGCTCAGCGCGTCGAGCAACGCATCGGTTACCTGGCCGATGTTGCCCGCGTCGGTCGAATCGAACGTCGAGCAATACTTGAAGAAGAACTGGCGGCAGCCCTGCGCGCGCAGCCATTGCAGCGCGGCGAGCGATTGCGCGACCGCATCGGCGGCGGGAATGGTGCGCGACTTCAGCGCGACCACCAGCGCGTCGGCCTCGATCGTGTCGTTCGACTCCGGCACGCCGATCGTCTGCACCGTGCGCATGCCGCCGCGCACCAGCATGTTGGCGAGATCGGTCGCGCCGGTGAAGTCGTCGGCGATGCAGCCGAGCAGCGCGCGTTGAGTGGTAGCCGTCATGATTCGCTCTCCTGCTTACTTCGCCGCCGGCACGTCGATGCCGGGGAAAATCTTGATCACCGCGGAATCGTCCTCGCCGCCGTGGCCGGCCGTGGACGCCATCATGAACATCTGGTGCGCCGCCGCCGACAACGGCAGCGGGAATTTCGAGCGGCGCGCGGTATCGAGCACAAGCCCGAGATCCTTGACGAAAATATCGACCGCCGACAACGGCGTGTAATCGCCGTTGAGAATGTGCGGCACGCGGTTCTCGAACATCCACGAATTGCCCGCGCTGTGCGTGATCACCTCATACAGCGCGTCGGGATCGACGCCTTCGCGCAAACCGAGCGCCATCGCCTCGGCGGCCACCGCGATATGCACGCCGGCCAGCAACTGGTTGATGATCTTCACTTTCGATCCGGCGCCATGCGCCGAACCGAGGCGATACACCTTGCCGGCCATCGCCGCGAGCACGTCCTCGCACGCGGCATAGGCGGCAGCGGGCCCGGAGGTCATCATCGTCATCTCGCCGGACGCGGCGCGCGCCGCGCCGCCCGACACCGGCGCGTCGAGCATCTGCAAACCGGCTGCTTCGATCCGCTTGCCGAGGTCGATCGCGAAGTCCGGCGCGACCGTCGCGCTCGCGATCACCACGCCGCCCTTCTTCATGGCTGTCACCGCACCCTGTTCGCCGAACAGCACGGCTTCAGTTTGGGCGGCATTCACGACCAGCGTGACGACCAATTCACACTGCGCGCCAAGCTCGGCGGGCGTCGCGCAACCCACGCCGCCTTCGGCGACGAACGCCTGCAACACCTCGCTGCGCAGATCGCATGCGTGGACCCGAAAACCCGCGCGCAACAGCGAGCGCGCGACACCCAGGCCCATTGCACCAAGACCGATGACACCGACATTTCTGGACATGCTTGACCTCTACCAATTCGTTATGCGTGCGTGCCCGGCGACGCGGCGCGCCCCGGACCCATTCCGGCCCGCAGGCCGGCGAACTCAGCAAATACCCGCTTCGGCGAGCCGCCGGGCGGCGTTGTACATATGCGTGCGCGCCGCGTTGCGCGCCGCCATCGGATCGCCCGCGCGAATCGCGGCCGCGATGGCCGCGTGCTCTTCGCGCACCTGACGCGAGAAGTCCTCGCGCAACGCTTCGTTGCGGCGCGTCACGACCGTGCCGGCTTCCAGGTATTGATTGAGAAACGTGAGCGTCTTGAGGAAATACGGGTTGCCGGTGGCCGCCGCGATCGCGCGATGGAACGCGACGTCTTCGGCGACACCCTCCTCGCCTTCGGCCACCGCCTGCTCGATGCGGGCGAGCGCCGCGTCGATCGCCGCCATCTCGGCGTCACTGCGGCGCATCGCGGCTTCCGAGGCGACTTCGGCCTCGATCGCGCGACGCAGCGCGAGAATCTGCACCACCGAGCCGGGTTCGGCCGCTTCCGCGAAATCGATGCGCAGCGGCCGCACCGTGCCATGCGCCGCGACGAATACGCCACTGCCTTGGCGCGGCTCGACCACGCCCTCGTTCTTCAGCCGCGAGATCGCCTCGCGGATCACCGTGCGGCTCACGCCAAACTGCTGCGCCAGCACGGCCTCGGTCGGCAACTTGCCGCCGCGCTCGAACGTGCCTTTGTCGATCTGCTTCAGAAGCTGCTGGGCGACCGTGTCGCTCATCGCGCGAGCAGGAATCTTGTCGAACATCGAAGCCTCGATTGATCATGTTATCGGGTCATCATACAAATTTTGCATGCAGACTGCATCCGCGCAAACCCTGGTATTGCCGGTCAAATCCGCGTCGATTTGGCGAATCGCAAAGGCTTAAGCTATCGTCACGCCTTTGCGCAACCGCACGCCGCGTGAACCGTCGCGGCGCCGGCGCAGTTTCCTCGAACGCATCCTTCAAGGCCCATGAGCAAAGCCCTGCCGCCGTCTTCCGCCGTGCCCGCCAGCGCCGAACCGGCCCCGGACAAACCGGGCGACTCGTATGTGCAGTCGTTCGCGCGGGGCCTCGCGGTCATCCGCGCGTTCGACGCGACGCGCCCCGAACAGACGCTCACCGACGTCGCCGCCGCGACCGGCCTCACGCGCGCCGGCGCGCGCCGCATTCTGCTGACGCTGCAAACGCTCGGCTACGTGGAGGCCGAGGGGCGCCTGTTCCGTCTCACGCCGAAAATTCTCGACCTCGGCTTCGCGTATCTGACGTCGATGCCGTTCTGGAATCTCGCCGAGCCGGTGATGGAGAGCCTGTCGGCGCAAGTGCACGAGAGCTGCTCGGCGGCCGTGCTCGACCGCACCGAGATCGTCTACGTGCTGCGCGTGCCGACCCACAAGATCATGACGATCAACCTGTCGATCGGCAGCCGGCTGCCCGCGTATTGCACGTCGATGGGCCGCGTGCTGCTGTCCGCGCTCGACGACGAAGCGCTCGACGCGACGCTCGGCTCGACGCCGCTCTACGCGCACACGCCGCGTACGGTGACCGACAAGGAAGAGCTGAAGAGATTGATCGCGCAGGTGCGCCGCCAGGGATGGGCGATCGTCGATCAGGAACTGGAAGGCGGGTTGATCTCGCTGTCCGCGCCGATCCGCAATCGTCAGGGGCGCGTGATCGCGGCGATGAACATCAGCGGCAACGCGCAGCGCAATTCGGCGAAGCAGATGGTGAAGGCGTTTCTGGAGCCGTTGCAGCAGGCCGCGCAAACGGTGTCTGAGATGGTGGCGCGGCGGGGCTAGGGGTGGCCTTTTGGTGTGGCGGAGCGTGATGAAGGCGCGCGTTACTGGCGCGCGCCTCTCGTCGATCAATCAATCGCTTCGTTCGCCGTCTCCTTGAGCATCGACACCGCAATCAGCGACACCACCACGCACGCGGCCACATAACCGGCGGGCGCCAGCTTGCTGCCGGTCAGCCGGATCAGCCACGTCGCGACCAGCTGCGCGGTCCCGCCGAACAGGCACACGCTCACCGCGTACGCGATCGAAATGCCGGTGGCGCGCACGCGCCGCGGAAACGACTCGCACATCAACGCGAATTCCGACGCCGAGCCCATCGAATAGAACACCAGCATCAGCGCCGTCAGCGACATCACGACGGACAGTTGCGGGAAGCGGTTCATCAGCATGAAGGCCGGAAACAGCAGCACGACCAGCACGCCACGGCCGATGAGGATCGGCCGCTTGCGGCTGCCGATGCGGTCGGACACGAGGCCGAACAGCGGACACGTGATTAGCATCACGAAGCCCGACGCGACGCCGACCAGCATCGACAGCGACATCGGCAGGCCGAGCGTGTGGATCGCGTAGGTCGGCATGTAGAACGTGAGGATGTAGGTCGAGACCGTGCCGCCCATCACCGTCAGCGTGATCAGCACGAGCGGGCGCAGATGCGCGGTGAAGAGTTCGTGCAGCACGCCGCGCTCGATCGCGTGGCCGTGCGCGCTGGACGTGTCGTCGGCGAGACGGCGGCGCAGGTAGATGCCGACCGGCGCGATCAGCACGCCGAGCAGAAACGGCACGCGCCAGCCCCAGCTTTCCAGCGCTTCCTTCGACAACGCCGCCGACAGCGCGGCCGCAATCCCCGCGCCCATCAGCGCCGCGCCGCCTTGCGTCGCCAGTTGCCAGCTCGCGCGAAAACCGCGCCGCGTGCCACCGCCCTGTTCGAGCAGCGTCGACGTGGCCGCGCCGAACTCGCCGCCTTGCGAGAAGCCTTGCACGAGACGCGCGAACACGATCAGCAACGGCGCGGCGAGACCGATCCGCGCGTAGGTCGGCGTGAGCGCAATCAGACCGGTGCTCGCCGCCATCAGCATGATGGTCAGATTGAGCGCGGCCTTGCGGCCCTTGCGGTCCGCGTACACGCCGAGCAGCACGCTGCCGAGCGGCCGCGTGATGAAGCCCGCCGCGAACGTCGCGACGGAGAGCAACAACGACGTGGTCGGGTCCGTCGACGGAAAAAACAGCCTGCCGATAATCACCGCGAAAAAGCCGTACACGGTGAAGTCGAAGAATTCGAGCCAGTTGCCGATCACCGCCGCGGCGACCGCGCCGCGGCTGGAGATGCGGTTCTTGCCCGCGGCGTTGACAGTGCGCGCCGCCTCGGTGGTGGTGTTCATCGTGTGGTCTCTTTCGTCGTTATGTCAGCAGGTAGCGCCTGGTCAGGATCACTGCCCCAGGTATCGCTCCACCAGCCGCGTCCAGAATGCCGCGCCGACCGGCAGATTGCGATCGTTGAAATCGTAGTGCGGGTTGTGCACCATGCAGGCGTCCTCGCCCACGCCGTTGCCGATCCGCAGGAACGTGCCGGGCCGCTTTTGCAGCATGAACGCGAAGTCTTCGCTGCCCATCAGGATGTCGGTCTGCGCGACCACCTTGTCGTCGCCGACCAGTTCGCGCGCCACCTGCACCGCGAAATCCGTTTCGGCATCCGAATTAACCACCACCGGATAGCCTTCGATGTACTCGACCACCGCCTTGCCGCCATAGCTCGCGGCCTGGGTTTCGGCGAGCTCGGTAATGCGCTTCTTCAGCAGCGCGCGCACTTCGGGGCTGAACGAACGCACGCTCAGTTCCAGTTTCGCGCTGCTCGAAATCACGTTGTTCGCGGTGCCCGCGTGCATCGAGCCCACCGTCACCACCGCCGGCTGCGACGGGTCGACGTTGCGCGCGACGATCGTCTGCAACGCCATCACGATGCTCGCCGCGACCACGACCGGATCGACCGTCAGATGCGGACGCGCCGCGTGACCGCCGACACCTTCGATCGTGATGATCGCCTTGTCCCCCGCCGACATGAACGGGCCCTTGCGAAACAGCAGCACGCCCGGTTCCGCGCCCGGATGGTTGTGCACGCCGAACACGGCGTCGCACGGAAAGCGCTCGAACAGGCCGTCTTCGATCATCTTCAGCGCGCCGCTGTCGATCCCGCTTTCTTCCGCCGGCTGAAAGTACAAATGCACGGTGCCCGAAAAATTGCGCGTGGCCGCGAGGTGTTGCGCGGCGCCAAGCAGCATCGTCGTGTGACCGTCGTGGCCGCACGCGTGCATCTTGCCGTGCGTGCCGCTCGCATAGGGAAGACCGGTTTGCTCGATGATCGGCAGCGCGTCCATGTCCGCGCGAATACCGATGCTGCGCTTGCCGTCGCCCACCTTCAGCGTGCCGACCACGCCTGTCTGACCGACTGCGCGCGTGACCTGCCAACCCCATTGCTCAAGCTTCTCCGCGACCAGCGCGCTGGTTTGCAGTTCCTCGTAGGCCAGTTCGGGATGGTGATGGATGTGATGGCGAATCTCGCGCAGGCTCTGTGCGGCGGATTCCAGGTCGGACACTTCGGTAAAACGCGCGGCTTCTTTCATTTCGAGGGCTCCATGGGCTCACGCCGCGCAAACTCAGCAATACGTGGCAATACGCGGCAAACAGCCCGCCACTATAGCCACGCCGTTTTGTTCGAATAAGATGCTATTTTTTTCACCCCGATTAACAAGCCTTATATAGAGGATTACCCTCATGAAACTGCAGCAGTTGCAGGCTTTCGTCGCGGCCGCGCATCACCGCAGCTTGCGCGCGGCCGCGCGCGAACTCGGCGTCACGCAACCGGCCGTCACGCATACGATCCGCGAGCTCGAAAGCGCGCTGAATGCGGAACTGATGATGCGCAGCGTGCGCGGCATCGAACTGACCGCATGCGGACTCGCGCTGCTGCCGCGCGCCGAGCAATTGCTGGGCGACATGCGGCGCACGGTCGAAGCCGTCGAGCAGGTGAAGGGGGAACTGGCCGGCAAGGTCAGCGTGGGGACCATGCCGTCGATCGCGCTGACCGCGCTGCCGCATGCGGTGTCGAGCTTTCGCCAGAAGATGCCGCTGGTGAATCTGCATCTGGAAGAGGTGACGATTCCGGATGCGCTCGCGCGTTTGCGCAACGGCGCGCTCGACATCGCCGCGCTTCATCACGTGCAGGCGCTCGACAGCGATCTGGTGCAGGCGCCGCTCTACTCGACGCAGTTCGTGGTCGCGCTGCGCGCCGGGCATCCGCTCGCGAACGTCACGCGGCTCTCCGAGTTGCTCGACGCGGAGTGGATCGCGACCGTCGGCGCCGATCACTTTCCGCACAGCGTGATGATGGCGATGTTCAACACGCACGGCTTGCCGGTGCCGAAGCGGCTGCTGCGGGCGCCGTCGTCGTTCGCGGTGACGCTGGGGCTCGTGTCGCAAACCGACGTGATCGGCTGCTTCACGCGGCCGCTCGCGCAGATGGTCGCGCCGCTCGGCATTCGCGTCGCGCAGATCGAAGACGCGCTGCCGAACTACGATCTCAGCATCATCTCGCGGCGCGATCTGCTGCCGACGCCGGCGGTGCAGCAGTTCGTGTCGTGTTTGCAGCAGGCGACGCGGGAGAGGCTGGCGGCGATCGAATAAACGTTTCAGTGCGCGCTGGCGTGCGCCTTGAGAAGCTCGATCAACGCATGTCCCGCGTCTTCGAGACGGCCGGAGTTGTCGATCGTCGCGCAGCGAACGCCGTGCGGCAACGAGAACGGCGCGCGCCGCGCGAGCCGCGCCGCGACCTGCTCGGCCGACTCACGCGCGCGCGCGCCGAGACGCGCTTCGAGAATATGCGGCGCGGCGTCCACGTGCACGACCTCGGTGTGCGGATAGCGCGCCAACGTGTGCTGCACATGCTGACGCGAACCGTTGACGACCACCGTGCAACCGCGCGCAAGCCACGCGTCGAGTTCGATGCCGATGCCATAGCGCAGCGAATGACTCGACCATTCGAGCGCGAACAGACCAAGCACCGAGCGCGCCGCGAACTCTTCGACACTCAGCGCGACATGCACTTCGCCGTGGCCGCTCGGCCGCGTGATGTAACGATGCGCGAACAGAATCGGCTCGCCCGCGAGGCGCTTGCGCGCGAACTCCAGCAGCGCGTCCTTGCCCGCGCCGGACGGCCCCATCACATAGATCAAACGACCTGTCATGCTTATTCCACCTCGCGAGTCTGGAACGGCACACGCTCCCACAGGATGAACGGCTCGCCCGGCGCCGGTTCGACGAAGAGCGCGGCGTGATCGATGCTCAACGGCCCGAGCAACGGCGTTTGCTGCCGCCACCACGCGACCAGCGCCGCGCGCTCGTCGGCGTCGGCTAGCGAACTCGACAGCGTCATGTGAAAACGGAATTCGTCGAACACGTACGGATAGCCCCATTCGATCAGCAGCGCGCGCTGCCGTTCGCTCAACGGCGCGGCGAGCCGGCGCGCCAGATCGGCCGCCGACGGCCGCGCGCGCAATGCGCCGAGCGATTGCAACGCACTGCTCGCCACCGCGCGAATGGCGGCTTCTCCCTGCTGATTCGCGGGACGCAGCGCGACGAAATCGCCGAGCGTCGCGGCTTCCACCGGCAGTTCGAAGCCGCGTTGCATGAGTGCCCAGGCGCGCGTCGCGGCCAGCACGTCGTCCTGCGTGACGCCTTGCGCGAGACGAAACGGCGCGACCAGCGTGCCGTGCCAACCATAGCGGTGCGGCGCTTCGGTCAGCTCCTTCAGCGCACGCTTCAAGCCGGGCGGTTGCGGCGGCTCGCAGTGCTCGCCGCTTTGCGCATCGCGGCCGAGCCAGGTCGAGCCGGCTCGCCACCATGCGGACTCGCGCGACGGCGCGTAATACACGGCAAAGCGTGCGCCGGCGTTCCACGCGGCGCCGCTCACAGGTCGTGCTCCACTAGCAGTTGCACGCGGTCCGCCGCGAAATGCGTGAAACCGTATTTGACCGGCGTGCGTTGCGGATCGACATCGACGTGCTCGACCCACAGCACCGGCTGCTGACGGTTGATGTTCAGACGCCGCGCCACGTCCGGCTCTGGCAGCACGCTGCCGATGCGGCTCCACTTGCGCAGATAGTCGCCGACGCCGAACTCGGCCATCGACTTCGTGATGCTGCCGGTACGCTGCAGCACATCGGGCAGGCCCGCGAAACGCGTCGCGGGATACCAGCTGCGCGCGAACGTGAGCGGCACGCCGTCGGACTCGTGCAGCGATTCGATCCGATACACCGCCGTCCCTGCCCGCAGACTCAACGCCTTCGCGACACTGGGCTCGGCCTTCACGCGCGCAGCCGACAGCATCGTGCCCACCGCAGCGTGATGCTGCTGGCGCAGGTTCTCGGTGAAGCGCGTGCGGCGGCCGATCGTGTAGTCGATCGCGCCGGCCTGCACGAAGGTGCCCCGGCCCTGCTCGACGCTCACCAGCCCCGACGCGGCCAGCCCCAGCATCGCGCGACGCACGGTGTGCCGGTTCACGTCGAAGCGTTTAGCGAGTTCGCCCTCGCTCGGCAGACGCCCTTCCTCGCCGAAGCCGCTGGCGGCGATTTCGGCCGTCAGAATCTGTTCGATCTGCCGCCACACGGCAACGCCCGCGCCGCGTTCGAGCGTCGTGCCCGGCGTCGCGTTGTCGTTCGATGTCATGGTGCCGTCATTCCCCTGGGTCAAATATGCCGTCTGACGTGCATTGTAGTGCGCCAGCCGCGATGAGAATATGAAATGGCGGCCCCGCGCAACGACGGCACCAAGCCTACCTCTAAACGTCTAGACGTTTAGATGATGCGGTGGTCAAATGCCCAGTCACGCCGACGTCACCGATCAGCCGAATCACAGATCGCGCCAGTTGCGAGCAAGCAGGCGACGCGCAAACCGCACTAGAATGAACCCGCATGAACCGGCGAACCACGGCGCAAGACTAATCCTCATACCGCACCCCGCCCAGGCCATAAAAACGGAGCCAGTCGATGTTGATCAGGAACGCTCGCATCGTGACGCGAGACGAAGTATTCACCGGCGTGCTGCGCGTCGAAGACGGCGTGATTCGCGACGTCGCGCGCGGCACGACCGAGGCGCGTGAAGCGGAAGACTGGGACGGCGATTATCTGCTGCCCGGCTTGATCGAGCTGCATACGGACAATCTGGAGAAGCATCTCGCGCCGCGCCCCGGCGTGCAATGGAATACCGACGCCGCATTCGTGATTCACGACGCGCAGGTGGCGGCCGCGGGCATCACCACCGTGTTCGACGCGCTCGCGATCGGCTCGCGTGTGAACGCCGGGCTGCGCGGCCGCGAGCTGCAAACGCAATGCGCCGAATCGCTGCTGCGCTTCTCCACGCGCAAGCTGTTGCGCGCCGAACACTTCCTGCATCTGCGCTGCGAGATCGCCACCGCCGACGTGGTCGACATATTCGATTCGCTCTGCGCGCATCCGCTGTTGCGGCTCGCGTCGGTGATGGATCACACGCCAGGTCAGCGGCAATGGCACGATCGCGAGCAATGGCGCCGCTTCCAGGAGCGCAACGGCAAGCTGAGCGACGAACATGTCGCGACCGCGTTGGTCCAGCTGTCGGTCGAACAGGAGCGCTATGCCGACGCGCACCGCGGGGAGATCGTCGCGCGTTGCCGGCGGCTCGGCATACCGGTGGCGAGCCATGACGACACGCTGATCGAACACGTCGAACAGGCGAAGGCCGAAGGCATCGTGCTGGCCGAGTTCCCGACCACCCGCATTGCCGCCGAAGCCGCGCGCGCACATGGCATCTCGACCGTCATGGGCGCGCCGAACATCGTGCGCGGCGGCTCGCATTCGGGCAACGTGTCGGCGCTCGAACTGGCGAGCGCCGATCTGCTCGATATCCTGTCGTCGGATTACGTGCCGTCGAGCCTGCTGACCGCCGTGTTCGAGCTGGTCGACAAAGCAGGCTGGACGCTGCCCCGCGCGATGGCGACGGTCTCCGCCGAACCGGCGCGCACCGCTGGCCTGCACGATCGCGGCGCGATCGAAACGGGTCTGCGCGCGGACTTCGTCCGCGTGACGATGCTCGACACGCTGCCGGTGCCGCGCGCGACTTATCGCAACGGGATGCGGGTCGTTTGACGGGGTTGGGTTGATGGCGACGTGCAGCGGGGCTGCCGCGCGCAGCGTGCAAGGTAAGCAGCAGCGCACCGGCGCACCTCGACCACCTCATGCGGTCGGCTCGGCCTCACGCCCTTCGGTTGCGCCCGCGTCGACCCGCGCCCGCGCGAACGCGGCGCGCTCGGCCTGCTCACGCCGACGCACTTCGAGCACATCCTGATAGCGCAGAAACGCGCAACGTCCGCCGGATTTGGCCGCGTACATCGCCGCGTCGGCGTTGAGCAGCAGTTCCTCGGCCGTGCCGCTGTCGTCGGGGAACTGGCTGATGCCGATGCTCGCGCCCACCGTCATGCTATGCCCGTCCATCAGCAGCGTTTCGTTCAGCGCGCCCATCATGCGCGCCGCGATGCCGGGCGCGTCCTGGGCGACATGCGGCCCTTCGATCAACACGATGAACTCGTCGCCACCCAGCCGCGCGACCACATCTGCGGCACAGAGCACCTGCTTGAGCCGCCGTGCAACCGCGACCAGCACCTTGTCGCCGACCGAGTGACCGAACTGGTCGTTGATCTGTTTGAAGCGGTCGAGGTCGACGAACAGCACCGCCAGTCCTTCGTCATGCAGCTTCGCGTCGTCGATCGCGCTTTCGAGTTTCTGCATGAACAGCATGCGGTTCGGCAATCCGGTCAGCACGTCATGCGTGGCGAGGTGCACGAGCTCTCGCTGCTTCGCATGCAGCGCATCCATTTGCGCCTTGATTTCGCGCCGCATCCGCTCGAAGCAACGCGCGAGCACGCCGATTTCGTCGGTACGTTTGACCGGCAGCGTGTTCATCGCGTGGTCGGCGAACAGGTGCGTCGCCGCGTGCGCGAGCAGTTGCAAAGGCTTGGTCACGGCGCGCGCGAACAGGATCGCCAGCAGCACCGCGAGGCCGCTGAAGATCAGCACCATGCGGATGATCTCGTTGCCGAGCAGATGCGCGCCCGACAACACATTGTCGAGCGGCTTCGCAAGACCCAGCACGATAAAGCGGCTGCCCTCGGAGCCGCCGAACGGCCGGCGCACGAATGCGAGCACCTGGCCGGCCGCCTGCCTCGGCCGCGCGAGGCCGTTCACGAGCACTTCGCTTTGCGTCAGTTCGAAGAGCGGCCTGGTCACGGAGAAGCTGTCCTGCATCAGCACCCGCCGGCCGCGATCGAAGCCGAACGTCTTCGACGCATCGGGATGAACGAGGAAGTCGCCCCATTCGTTGGCGAGATAGACCTGATAGTCGCTCGGCAAATCGCTCTGCAAGCGCTTTAGCATGCCGGCCAGATCGACGTCGATCACGACGACGCCCACCACGTTGCCGCTGGCATCCGCGACCGGCGTGCCGAGCCGCAGCGTCGGTTTGCCTTCGGCGCCGTGCGTGCCGAACTCGTGATTGACCGAGATCGGCGACGTATAAACGCGGCCGGGTGCAAAGGCCAGCGTCTCGAACACATACGCGAACTGGCCTTTCTCCTGCAGCTTGCTGCCTTCGACGCGCACGAGGCCATCCGCGTCGCGATCGAAACGGATCAGTTCGAGCCCGTAATGCCGCCGCGTGATGAGCCGGATCTGCAGGTACTCGTGGTGCTGCACCATGAAGCTCGAATACACCTGCGCGAGCCGTTCGCGCCCGGGGTTCGCGCCGAAACCGTCGTCGCTCTGCACGACACCCGCCGACGACGGCATCGTCGCGAGCACCAGCGCGTCGGCGCCGACGTCGTCGATCGACGCGGCGAAGCGTTGCCCCAGCAATTCCGTCGACGTGAGCAGGCTGCGCTCGGCTTCGTTGACCAGCATCGTGCGATTGGCGTGATACGCGTAGTAACCGGTCGCGCCCGACGCGAGCACGCCGATGCACGCAAGGAGCACCGATAGCTTGAAGGTCAAGCCGGGCCGTATCATCAGAACCGCTCCGAGCGGTCGCCCGACACGATGCGGGTCCACAGCTCCTCGCGCCGCTGGATGTCTTCCACCGGGCCGATCCACACGATGTGCTTGTCGCCGCCGCTTTCCAGGGGCGCCGTCAACGTGTTGGCGAGCCCCTGGCGTTGTGTGAGCAAGGCGCTCACGTTCGGTTCGAGCATGTAGTTGATCCACGCGAGCGCAAGCGGCCGGTCACTCGCCGCGCGCGTCATCGACCAGCAATCGAGCCACGCGAGCGCGCCTTCGTCGGGAATCACATAGCCGACGTCGGCGCCCGCGCGGCGCAGCAATTCGACCTGCTGGGTGCCGTAGTTGCCGAACATCAACGCCACGTTATGGTGGATAAAGAACGCGGTCGCCTCTTCGGGCAGTGTGTAATAGGTCAACAGGTTGCGACGCAAATCGACGAGCTTGTGCGCGATCGTGCGCATCTGCGCGGCGTCGAGCTGAAACGGATGCGGGTAGCCGAGCGCCAGCGCGGTGAACGAGAAGTTGTGCTGCGCGCTGTTGAAATCGAGCACCTTGCCGCGGTACTGCGGATTCCACAACTCACGCATCGAATGCGGCGCGACCGGAATCTGCTTGCGGTCGTAGATGAGTCCCATCGACGAATACGTGAACGGGATCGCGTACACCTTGCCGGCCGAGGTCAGTCCTTCGATCGAGTCGAGAGCCTGAAAACGCGGCAACTGTTTTCGGGTGTTCGGCAGGCTGGCCAGATCGAGCGGCGCCAGCAGATTCGCTTGCGTGTAGCGGCGGATTTCGGCCGTGTTCGCGGCGAGCACGTCGAACGACGGGGCGTCTTTCGCGTGCATCTGCGCCCACAGCGCTTCGTCGGAATCGACCAGCGTGACTTCGACCTTCACCTGATAGCGCTGCTCGAATGCCTTCACGATGTCGGCGTCTGCGTAGCCGGGCCACGCGAGCACGTGCAGGACTTTCTCCGCAGCCCGGGCGGGCGCGGCCGGCCACAACGTCACGGCGCAGACCACCCCGAGCAAAACCGTGAACGAGCGGCGAGAAACGCCGCGCTGTCGCAGATGCGCGCGTGCCAAGGCAGACGCGGCTGCCATGCGCCGCGGAAAAGACTGTTTCCAACAGCGCAATCCGTCCGCCATCGACATCATTTGCATATACAACACCGTTTAGCAGAAGGCCGTTGGACGAGCGCGAACGCGCGGCGGTTGATCCGCGAACGAGGGACTCGGTGACGTTCTCCAGACAGATACGCCCGTTGCGCCGTTATCGATCACACATCCGGGGAGCACCGATAATAGCGCTAAAGCAATATTTTTTGCCGCTGTACTGGCTGCCCTCGGTAAAAGAATCCGACCGAGGGAACTAACCGATCTGCCCATCAGGATTTAACGACATCTGGCGCACCATTCTTTAGTCACAGCGTTCGATTCAAAACGTGCTGTGACCGCCATCGCTCGTCATAAGCCGGGATAAATAGCGCCGGTCGAACCCCGCACGCGCGGCGCGATTCGGAATGCCGGGTCGAGAAATGCCCGCCGCTAGCCGCTCCACACCTAAAGAAGCGCCGCACCGCTGCCGATAACGATGACTTGTCCCGACCCGCCCGCGCCGGTCGGGTCGACGATGAGTCAAAAGCAAACAGACGATGCGCCTGAGAAAAACCGAGTGGATGGGAGTGGCCGTCGTGGCCGGATCGATAGCCTGCTTCGGCGGCTGGCTGCAAAGCGAAATGGCCCGCGCGGCGTCCGCACGCTTGCAGCGCGACATGCCGGACTCGCATGGCGCCTGCGCAGGAATGAGCGCGCGCGAAGCCGAAATGCGGGGCAAAGGCGAATTGTGGTGCGGCACGATCAGCGCGGAGCCGCTGGGCAAGCCGTAAAAGCACAACCGCAAATTAGACAACTTCATTACTGCGCGATTACGCCGCGCCGCGACGCGCCCTGCGCGTCATGCGGCTCATGACAGTCCGACACAACGCGCGGCGTGCGGCCATGTCCGCGCGCCCCGCTCCAAAACCCTTGCCGACGCGCGCCCGCCCCACCCATTCGCGCTTTAGAAGCCATCCTCGCGCACCATCCGGTGTTTTACTGACTTCCCAATCTTTTTGACCTGATAAGCTTGGCGCGCGCTGCTGGCCGCCCCGGCCGGCAGCTTCACCCCAAAGCCCGCCGTGAGTCACGACGGGTGTCCCGCAGCGATACAACCGCACGCGGGAGCATTTGAACTACACCGAGGAGTTAAACAGTGAAAAAACTGCTAGCGGCTTTGACGGTTGCTCTGCTTGCCACCGTCTCGATTGGCGCACACGCTAAAGATTGGTCGACGATCCGTTTTGGCGTTGATGCCAGCTACCCCCCGTTCGAGTCCAAGGGTTCGGATGGCAAGCTCGTTGGCTTCGATATCGACCTCGGCAATGAGATCTGCAAACGCCTGGATGCCAAGTGCGTGTGGGTCGAAAACGACTTCGACGGCATGATCCCGGCGCTGAAGGCGAAGAAGTTCGACGGCGTGCTGTCGTCGATGTCGATGACGCCGCAACGCGCCGAACAGGTCGCGTTCTCGTCGAAGCTGTTCAACACGCCGACGCGTCTGGTCGCGAAGAAGGGTTCGGGCATCCTGCCGACCGCCGACTCGCTGAAGGGCAAGACGATCGGCGTCGAACAGGGCACGATCCAGGAAACCTACGCGAAGACGTACTGGGAACCGAAGGGCGCGAAGGTCGTGCCGTATCAGAACCAGGATCAGGTCTACGCCGACCTGCTGTCGGGCCGTCTGGACGCGGCGCTGCAAGACGCGGTGCAAGCTGAGATCGGCTTCCTGAAGACGCCGCGCGGCGCGGGCTTCGACTTCGTCGGCAAGGACCTCGTGGACGCGAAGATCCTCGGCAACGGCGCGGGCATCGGCATGCGCAAGGAAGACACCGATCTGAAGACGAAGGTCGACAAGGCAATTGCCGACATCATCAAGGACGGTACGTACAAGAAGCTCGAGAAGAAGTATTTCGACTTCGACGTGTACGGCGGCTAAACCCGCCACGCGCGCCTGACGGCGCGCCGGCCGGCTGGCACGCACGGGCTCCGCACAGCGGGGCCCGTTTCGTTTGTGCCGCCGCATCCGACCACACGACACGTATATCGGCTAAGATCGTGCGGTCGCGGCGCCGCGAAGCGGCCCGCCCTGGCCTGACCTCGAAGCACGCTTTCATACTGTAATCAACGACATAGCGCGGCACGCCGTTGGGCCGCGGATCCGAAAACATGCAAACCCAAACCCATCCGCTGATTGCGCCGACGCTCGGCACCGCCCGCAACCTGACAAGTTTCCACTACGGTCCCGGCGGCGGGCAGAAGATTTATATCCAGTCATCGCTGCACGCCGACGAGCTGCCCGGCATGCTGGTGTCGTGGGCGCTGCGCCGCAAGCTGGCCGCGCTCGAAACCGCCGGCAAGCTGCGCGGCGAAATCGTGGTGGTGCCGGTGGCCAATCCGATCGGCCTGAACCAGCACTTCCTCGGCCATCTGACCGGGCGCTTCGAAACCAACACCGCTCAGAACTTCAACCGCAATTTTCATGACCTGTCGGCGCTGGTGCAGCCGGTCATCGAGGCGCGTCTCACCGACGACATCGACGCGAACCGCACGGCGATCCGCACCGCGATGCGCGAGGCGTTGGACGCGCAACAGCCGACCACCGAGCTTGCATCGCAACGTCTCGCTCTGCAAAAGCTCTCGTACGACGCGGACATCGTGCTCGATCTGCATTGCGACTGGGAAGCCGCGATGCACCTGTACACGAACCCGGACCTGTGGCCGGAAGTCGAGCCGCTCGCGTGCTATCTCGACGCGAAGGCGTCGCTGCTGGCGCTCAACTCGGTGGGCAACCCGTTCGACGAAATTCACAGCTTCTGCTGGTCGGATCTGCGCGGCCGTTACGGCGACCGCTTCCCGATTCCGAACGGCTCGATCTCGGTCACCGTCGAACTGCGCGGCCAGCGCGAAGTGTCGTACGAGTATGCCGAGAAAGACGCGCAGGCGATCATCGAGTACCTGACCTCGCGTGGCGTGATCGACGGCACGGCCGCCCCACTGCCGCCGCTCGAATTCGCGGCCACGCCGCTTGCCGGCACCGAGCCGCTCCTCGCGCCGATCAGCGGCGTGCTGGTGTACCGCTGCGAAGTCGGCAAGTGGGTGGACGTCGGCCATGAAATCGCCGATATCGTCGACCCGTTGACGGACCGCGTCGTCACCGTGAAGAGCAGCGTGGCCGGTGTGCTATACGCGCGACATATGACGCGCTTTGCGACGGCCGGGCTGGAATTCGCGCGAATCGCCGGCGCGAAGGCATTTAGAAGCGGGGCGTTGCTGAGCAATTGACGCGCGAGCAGCACAAAGCAAATCGCCCGCCAGATAGCGGGTGATTTGCGTTTACGTGTCGATGGAGCCAGTGGGCGCCGGCCGTTTCAGGCGGGCAATTCAGCAGGCCCGCATGCTCGAACCCGAGCCGCGCATGGCCCGCTCACTGCGTTCAAAACGCCGGAATGATCGCGCCTTTGAACTGCGCGTCGATGTACTTGCGCACCTCGTCGGACTCGTACGCCGCGACCAGCTTCTTCACCCACGGCTGATTGCGATCCTGCACACGCACCGCGATCAGATTCGCGTACGGACCTTTGATGTCCTCGATCGCGATCGCGTCTTTAGTGGGCTGCAGACCAGCCTTCACCGCGTAGTCGGTGTTGATCGATGCGGCGTCCAGATCGTCGAGCGAGCGCGGCAATTGCGCGGCGTCGAGTTCGATCAGCTTGAGTTTCTTCGGATTCTCGACCACGTCGAGCGGCGTCGCGTTGACACCGTTCGTTCCGACGCCCGGCTTCAGTTTGATCGCGCCGTATTTCTGCAACAGCAGCAGCGCGCGATTGCCGTTGGACGGATCGTTCTGGATGCCGACCTTCGCGCCTTCCGGCAGATCCTTCAGCGACTTGAACTTCTTCGAATAGAAGCCCATCGGCGAGACGTAGGTCAGGCCCACATTGACGATCTTGTAGCCGCGCTGCTTGATCTGGCTGTCGAGAAACGGCTGATGCTGAAAGCCGTTGGCGTCGAGATCGCCGGCGTCGAGCGCGGCATTCGGCTGCACGTAGTCGTTGAACTCGATGACCTTGAGGTTGAGACCGTCGCGCGCCGCCACCTTGGTGACGACCGACCAGATCTGCGCATCCGGGCCGCTCATCGTGCCGACCGTGATGCGTTTGTCGTCCGCGTGAGCGAACGTTGCCGTCAGCGAAAACGCGGCGACGGCGAGCAGGTTCTGGATGAGTGTCCGGCGTTGCATGCTATTCCCCGTATGCGATTGAAGCGAATGTAAAAAACTGAATGAGCGTGCATCTTCGCATGCCGTCTCGCGTCGTAAAACCAATCGTTTTTCACACGCTTATATCCGCGATTCGAGGAAAGCTTATACAGACCCTGCCTTGCGCGATTTCATCTTGCGAAGCCATGCGGTTGTCGCGCCAGCACGACAGATTGGAAAAATAACGGCGCTGTCACATACCTTACTCAGCGTTCCCTTAAATTGCGGGCCATCGCACGACCTGACCACAAGAGCCTGGCATTGCGATCGCTTAATTTTTAATCGGAGAAAGTCTTGAACAAGAAAGTATTGACCGCCGCTACCCTCGCCGTCTTCGCCACCGCCGCACACGCACAAAGCAGCGTCACGCTGTACGGCCTGATCGATGCCGGTATCAGCTACGTGAACAACTCGAAGACGGCCACCGGCAGCGACAAGCTCTTCAAGTACGACGACGGCGTTTCGCAAGGCAGCCGTTGGGGCCTGCGTGGCACGGAAGATCTGGGCAACGGCCTGAAGGCGCTGTTCGTGTTGGAAAACGGCTTCAGCAGCGCGAACGGCACGGCCGGCCAGGGCGGTGCGATGTTCGGCCGTCAGGCGTACGTTGGTCTGTCGCAGAACAATGTCGGCTCGCTGACGTTCGGTCGCCAGTACTCGTTTTCGACCGACTACCTGGGCGGCAACTACTCGACCGGCGGCCAGACCGTTGCGGGTAACTACGCTTACCACATCAACGACATCGACCAGTTGACGTCGAGCCGTATCAACAACGCGGTCAAGTTCAGCAGCGCGAATTTCGCGGGCCTGACCTTCGGCGCGATGTACGGCTTCTCGAACCAGGCGGGCGCATTCGCCGGCGCACCCGCAAGCGGCACGACCGCGGCACCGGTGGCGGGTTCGTCGCGCGCATACAGCTTCGGGCTGAACTACGCGAACGGTCCGTTCGGCATCGGCGCGGCGTACACGGACATCAGCTATCCGAACCAATCGACGCCGGCCTTCACGACCGCCATCGCGAACGTGAACCCGGGCACCATCCGCGATCTGCGCACGTTCGGCGTGGGCGGCCGCTACTCGATCGGCGCGGCGACGCTGTGGGCGTTGTACACGAATACGCGCCTCGAACCGCTGTCGGGCAGCTCGACGACGTTCGCCGCATACGAAGCAGGCGCGAAGTACGCGTTCACGCCGGCACTGACGGCAGGCGCGGGCTACACGTACATGCACCTGAGCAACGCGAACACGGGCCACTGGAACCAGGTGAACCTGAGCGCCGACTACGCGCTCTCCAAGCGCACGGACGTGTACGCGTTGGGCATCTATCAGATCGCGTCGGGCCACA
Organism: Paraburkholderia ginsengisoli NBRC 100965; assembly: GCF_000739735.1. GTDB lineage: Bacteria > Pseudomonadota > Gammaproteobacteria > Burkholderiales > Burkholderiaceae > Paraburkholderia > Paraburkholderia ginsengisoli. Next base: position 205,180 of record NZ_BBJF01000017.1, read on the forward strand.
ACGGCACGCAGGATCTGCAAGCGCAGATCGGTTCGAGCACGAGCTACTTCAACACGTCTGGCACGGGCGCGGACAACCAGCTCGCGTTCCGCGTCGGCATCCGTCACAAGTTCTAAGCGACGCTTTGACGGCGGGAGCGCGTGCGTTCTCCGCCGTTGCGGAATCGCCGATTCGAGGAAAACGCCCTGCGGGGCGTTTTTCTTTTTATAGCGCGCTTTTGCAGCGATTCAATCGAGGAGCGCCGGGTTGTCGATCGCGCCGCTCAGCAGCTCGACGAACGCCTGCACTGCGCGCGGCAACGTGCGGCCGGCCATCGTCTGAACCTGCAGCGTGCGCTGATGCAGTTCAGGATTACTGATCGGTATCGCGACGAGCCCATCCACAGCCAGGCGGCTGCGCACAGTGAGAAAGCCCGTCACCGTGACCGCATCGGTATGCAGCACGAAGCTTTGCAGCGCCGCATGATAGTTGCTGACGAACACCGGATCGAACACCAGGCCTTCGAGGCTGCACGAAATGTCGAAGAGTTGCCGGATCGTCACGCCCTGATTGTCGATTGCGAGCGGCCACGGCAGCAGGTCCGCGAGCGTGACCGAATCGCGCGTCGCGAGTGGATGACCCCGCCTGAGCAGCGCGAAGATCGGCGCGCGCTGCGAGTACACCACGTTGATGTCCGGCTCCGGCGCGATGCTGAAGCACACCGCGATATCGACGGTGCCATCGCGCACGCGCTGCGTCGCCACCGACGGCGCCGACACCTCCAGTTGAAAATGCGTGGCCGGATGCGTCTTCAGAAAGCGCGCAAAAACCTGCGGTAGAAAATGCGGCGCAACGCCCTCCGAACTCGCGACGCGAATCGTCGCGCGGCCGCCGTTGCTCAGTCCGCGAATTTCCTCGGTGACGCGCTCCGCGTCCAGCAGGCTGCGCCGCGCGTGCTCGGCGAGCAGGCGCCCCGCGTCGCTCAACACCATACCGCGCGGGCGCCGCTCGAACAGCGCCGTGCCGACGTCCTCCTCCAGCTTCGCAATCTGCCGGCTCAACGCCGACACCGCGACGTACAGGCGCCCCGACGCCTTGCTCAACGAACCGCTGCGCGCCACTTCGAGAAAGTAGCGCAGCGCGGTGTTATCCAACTGGCTCATTTCTCTTCCGCTTTGCCGTTTCGGCAACGATATCTGCCAAATATTGTAATTGTCCACAAATATCGTCCACCGCAAGATCGCGACATCGCTTCGAATCCAGCGCTCGCGCTAGCGGCGCGCCCCCACCGGAGAACAACGTTGACACGTGACTCGGCTATTCAACTCGCGACGGACCAGTACGATTCGGGCCGCTTCCTCGAAGACCTCCAGCGCCGCGTCGCTTTCCGCACGGAAAGCCAGGAAGCCGACAGCGGCGCGCGCCTGCATGCGTACCTGAGCGACGAAATCACGCCGACGTTGACGCAATGGGGCTTCACCTGCCGCATCCTCGACAACCCGGTAGCGGGCGCGGGGCCGTTTCTGGTCGCCCACCGGCACGAGGACGATGCGTTGCCGACGGTGCTGTCGTACGGCCACGGCGACGTCGTGCGCGGCTACGACGCGCAGTGGCGCGAAGGTCTCGCGCCGTGGCGCGTCACCGTCGACGGCGAACGCTGGTACGGCCGTGGCACGGCCGACAACAAAGGGCAGCACAGCATCAACCTGGCTGCGCTGAAAGCGGTGCTCGACGCGCGCGGCGGCAAGCTCGGCTTCAATCTGAAGCTGCTGTTCGAAACCGGCGAGGAAGTCGGTTCGCCGGGCCTGCACGAACTGTGCGCGCAATTGCGCGACGAACTGGCCGCCGACGTGCTGATCGCATCGGACGGCCCGCGTCTTTCCGCGCAACGTCCGACCGTGTTTCTCGGCTCGCGCGGCCTCGTGAACTTCCGGCTCGACGTGAAGCTGCGCGACGGCGGCCATCATTCCGGCAACTGGGGCGGCTTGCTGCGCAATCCGGGCGTGGTGCTGGCCAGCGCAATCGCGTCGATGGTCGATGCCAACGGCCGCGTGATGATCGAAGGACTGCGCCCGCCGCCGATGCCCGACTCGGTGCGCCGCGCGCTGGCCGGCCTCTCGGTCGGCGGCAATCCGGGTGAGCCGGCGGTGGACGCGGACTACGGCGAACCAGGCCTGACGCCGGCCGAGCGCGTGTTCGGCTGGAACAGCCTCGAAGTGCTCGCGTTTCGCACCGGCAATCCGGAGAAGCCGGTCAACGCGATTCCGCCGCATGCGTTCGCGTGCATGCAGATCCGCTTCGTGGTCGGCACCGACTGGCTGAATCTCGAACAGATCGTGCGCCGCCATCTCGACGAGCACGGCTTCGGCATGATCGAGATCGACGTCGAACGCGGCGTGCCCGCGACCCGTGTCGATCCCGACAACGCATGGGTGCAGTGGGCCCTGCGCTCGCTGCAACAGACGACCGGTGTGCAACCCGTGCTGCTGCCGAACCTCGGCGGCACGTTGCCCAACGACGTATTCGCCGACGTGCTCGGCATGCCGACGCTGTGGGTCCCGCATTCATACCCCGGCTGCTCGCAGCACGCGCCGGACGAGCACCTGCTCGGCCCGGTCGTGCGCGAAGGGTTGCGCATCATGTCGGGCCTCTTCTGGGACCTCGGCGTGCGCGATGCCGATGCCCCGAACAGCGCAGCCGCCCTTCCCACGCAACGCCGCCAGGGAGTCCCGTCATGAGCATCGATTCCGCTACCGTCGACGGCGCGATCGCCAAACCCGAGTCACGTTCGAGCGTATCGCGCCTGATCCTCGCGACGTCGATCGGCAATGCGCTCGAGTTCTACGACCTGATCGTGTACGGCTACTTCGCCACCACGTTGTCGCGGACCTTCTTTCCGGTCCACGACAAAACCGTGTCGCTGCTGCTCACGCTCGGCACCTTCGCGCTGTCGTATCTGGCGCGGCCGATCGGGGCGCTCGCGCTCGGTTCGTTCAGCGACCGCAAGGGCCGCAAGGCGTCGCTCACGTTGTCGATCGCGTTGATGACGCTCGGCACCGGCATGGTCGCATTGATGCCGTCGTATGCGTCGATCGGTTTGCTCGCGCCAATCGGCATTTTCGCGTCGCGGCTGTTGCAGGGCTTTTCGGCCGGCGGCGAATTCGGCAGCTCGACGGCGTTTCTGATCGAGCATGCACCGGCCCGCAAAGGCTTCATGGCGAGTTGGCAGTTCTCCAGCCAGGGCGCGAGCACGCTGATCGCGTCTGCGTTCGGCGCGGTGCTGACCGGCGCGCTCACGCAATCGCAACTCGACGACTGGGGCTGGCGCATTCCGTTCCTGTTCGGCATGCTGATCGGTCCGGTGGGACTCTACATTCGCCGCCGTATCGACGAAACGCCGGAGTTCGAGCGCGCCGAGAAATCCGCGTCGCCGGTGCGCGAGTTGCTGGCGACGCAAAAGGAACGCGTGCTGGTTTCGATCGGCTCGCTCGTGCTCACGACCACCGCCAACTATATGCTGCTCTACATGCCGACTTACGCGGCGCGGCAACTCGGCCTCTCGCCGTCGTCCGGTTTCATCGCAACGTTGCTGGCCGGCTGCATCATGATGGTGTTGACGCCGATCGTCGGTCATTGGTCCGACAAGGTGGGCCGCATCCGCATCATGCTCGGTGCGGGCGTGCTGTTCTTCCTGACGGTCTATCCGGCGTTCATGTTCATGAACGCGCATCCGTCGCTCGCGACGCTGCTGGCCGCCGTCGTGTGGGTCGCGATCCTGAAGGCCACCTACTTCGCGCCGATCCCCGCGTTGATGTCCGAACTCTTTCCGACTCGCACGCGTACCACGGGCATGGCGCTCGGCTATAACATCGGCACGACGGTATTCGGCGGCTTCACGCCGCTCGCGGTTGCCGCGCTGATCGCGGCAACCGGCAACAATCTCGCGCCCGGGCTCTACCTGATGCTCGCGGCCGTCATCAGTCTCTTCACTATCGTATGGGCACGCGTGCGTCTGAACGCACGTTGAAACGACAGGACTCTATTCATGCAAGAAGATTTGCAACAGGCAGTGCAGTTCGCGGTGGATCATGAATCGCTGTGGGACCGCCACGTGGATGGCGCGTGGGGCGTGCATGTGAACGACCCGCCGCCGTGGAACCGGCTGCTCGGTCCGGTGCACGATCGTGGTCCCGTGTCGGGCACGATCGCGGTCGACGGCCGTGTGTTGACCTCGTGGGGCGAGCCCGATCGCGCCGACCTGACCTTCAGCGTCGCGAAGATGTACCTCGCGCTGCTCGCCGGCGTCGCGCACGATCGCGGTTTGTTGCCCGACGTCGACGAACCGGTGCGCGTGCGGGTACCCGGCATCGGTTTCGACGACGACCACAACGCGTCGATCACGTGGGCGCATCTGCTGCAACAGACGAGCGAATGGCAAGGCTCGTATTTCGGCCTGTCGGATCAGGCGGACCACTACCGGGCCGTCAATTTCGCCACGCCGCCGGATGGCAAAAAGGGCGACCTGCGTCCGCTGCACACCCCCGGTACGTATTGGGAATACAACGACGTGCGGATCAACCAGCTTTCGCTGGCGCTGCTGCATCTGTTCCGGCAACCGTTGCCCGAGGTGTTCCGCGAAGCGATCATGCGCCCGGCCGGTGCGAGCGAAGACTGGCAATGGGTCGGCTATGACCATGCGTGGGTCGAAATCGACGGCCGGCGCATGCAGTCGGTTCCGGGCGGCACGCATTGGGGCGGCGGCATGTCGGTCAGCGCGAACGATCAGTTGAAGGTCGCGCAGATGCTGCTGAACGATGGCGTGGCGAACGGCACGCGGATTCTGTCGAGCGAGTGGATCGCGCAGATGCGCACACCCTGTGCGATCGCGCCGTTCTACGGCTATCTGGTGTGGCTCAATACCGACCGCAAGGTGTTCCCGAGCGTGCCGGCGTCGAGCTACTTCGGCGTGGGTGCGGGGAGTTCTTTTACGTGGATCGAGCCCGAGCGCAGGATGACGGTGATCGTGCGCTGGTTGAATCCGGCCGCGGCTAACGAGTTCTTTGGGCTCGTGCTGAATGCGGTGGATGCGATCTGTGTCGAGTGAGGGGCCGCGGCTGCGATTTCAGAACGGTTCCGAAATCGCGGCCACGCATTGAACGTACGGTAAGGATAGGCATGAGCGCGGAGGGCGAGAGGCTCGCGCCGTACTCATGCTCACGCCATTTTTTTTAAGCCGCTTTTGCCAGCTCGGCGTCGATCGCGGCAACCAGACGCGGATCGTCGGCGGCGACATCGGGCGAAAAACGTCCGACCACTTCACCATTGCGGCCGATAAGGAATTTTTCGAAATTCCACAACACGTCCACGCGATTCGTCGGATCGACACCATAGCCCTTCAGTCTTTCGCGGAACGGTCCTTCGCCGGTCGCGGCCGGTTGCGCTTCCGTCAGTCGCGCGTACAGCGGATGTTGATCTTCGCCGAGCACGGAGATTTTCGAAAACAGCGGGAAATGCACGTCATAACTCGTGCTGCAAAACGCGGCGATGTCGCTGTCGCTGCCCGGCTCCTGGCCCTTGAAGTTGTTGGCGGGAAAGCCGAGCACTTCCAGACCCGACGCGCGCTTGTCCTGATACAGCTTTTCGAGGCCGCTGTATTGCGGCGTGAGTCCGCATTTCGACGCGACGTTCACGACCAGCAGCACCTTGCCGCGATAATCGGCAAGACTGCTTGCGTTGCCGTCGATCGTTTTCAGCGGGATATCGAATAACGCTTCTGCCATGGAGCCTCCTGGTTGAAGACGGTTCGCTCTTGATTGTGAGCGGGACCGTGAGACGGTCGAGCTTAACCGATCCACTGCGCTTCTGCAGACGACACACTCACACTGAAACGATCCACGTCGTGTCGCCGCGCGTCGCTGGCGGCGCTAAAGTGCCCAATCAATTTCGCAGCGTTCCCGCTCAATCAAAGGCGCTACCAGAGCGGATACGATAGCGCTGAACAACCATCAGCATGCAAATGCCGAGCGACGCCGCGATATTGACGACTGGATAGAATGCGACCGCCATCGTCCACTGTCTCAAGGCCAGTATTGCAAGAGCGTATTTGACGACACACAACACGAAATAGGCAAGGCTTTCGCTCCAGGGATCTCGAGCCGTCTTGCGGATCGTCGGACCGAGACCTGCCAGTTCGATGAGCGTCACCAGACAGACCGAGAGGGTCGGGTCGTCAGTCAGCATCCAAAGGGGGATGGCTAACAGCGCTGCGCCAAGAAACATCCAGTCGGCTCGTGTCCAGCTTCTCTCCCCTCTAAAGATGCTCGCCACGAAAATCAGAATGCATGTCAAGGCGATCGCCGCCGTGCACCACGCGGAAGGGCCGGCCCCCGCAACGAATTGACCGGCAGCGGCTATCGTCGTGACGATCGACCAGATCAGCCACGTGAACAGATGAGGACGAACGGTCCGCCTGAGAATCGCCAGCCCATAGGGAATGGCTGCGAGAATCGATACGGCCGAGCCGACGACTCCAAATATCGAAGCGGTATCGTGATCGATGCTCACCATTGCAGTACTTTCTGTTTCCACCGAACAATTGGCCAGAACGCTTTTGCCTGTAGCTGAGGGAGCGGCGCTGTAATAGCCGAGGTAAACGCTGTAATGGCAGTGATCAGCGTAGCCACGCGCCGCCGTAAGCCAGCGCCTTCAGAGCTCGGTTTCGTAGCACCGGGTTCCAGCGCCTGCGTCGC
>NZ_BBJF01000016.1 GCF_000739735.1 Paraburkholderia ginsengisoli NBRC 100965
ACAGCGAGTTCACACCGCTCTGTGCGGTGCTAAGGCCCGTCGACGTGGAACTCGACAGGCTCGTGACGTTGCTGTTGGTCGTGCTCAGGCCGGTGGACAGCGAGCTGACACCCGTCGACAGCGAGTTCACGCTGCTCTGTGCCGTGCTGAGACCCGTCGAGGTGGAAGTCGACAGGCTGGTGACGTTGCTATTGGTCGTGCTCAAACCCGTCGACAGCGAAGTCACCGAGTTGCTCACCGTATTGACCTGGCTTGCGATCGCATACACTTCGCTGCCGTTGACAGCGTCCGTGCTGCTTGCGGTGATGCGTCCCGCAGCCACGTTGGTGATCTGTCGCTCCGTTCCCACCGCACCGACGCTAACGACGCTGGTCGGCGTAGCACCCGCGAAGGTGCCGAAAGTCGTCGAGCCGACCGTCGCGCTGCTGGTCGGGTTGGCGGCAGCGGTAACCGCACCGTAGCCGAGCGCGACATCGCCGGGGAGATTGGCCACCGCGTTCGGGCCGATCGCGACGCTGTTCGCACCGAGTGCCTCCGAATCTGCGAGCGTCGAGTTTGCGTGGAAATACTTGATGCCCTGGCTGTTCACGCTGGCCAGCGCGGCGCCCACGTTATTGACCGTGCTGGTGCTGCCGTTCGCGTTGTAAGTCGTGTACGACGGCGCGCTGATTGCGCCGGTCGTCGAGTTATAGGTCGCGCCGGCGCCCAACGCCGATGCCGTGCTGTTACCCAGCGCATCGACGTTGGTCCGCACGGTGCTGATGCCCGTCGACAGACTGGTAATGCCGCTGGTTGCCGTGCTGAGGCCGGTCGACAGCGATGTCACGCTGCTTTGCGCGGTGCTGAGGCCTGTCGATGTGGAACTGGACAGGCTGGTCACGCTGCTGTTGGTTGTGCTCAGGCCCGTCGACAGCGAAGTCACACCGCTCTGCGCGGTGCTGAGGCCCGTCGACAAACTGTTCTCACGGCTCACCGCCGTGCTGAGTCCGGTCGACGTCGAAGTGGACAGCGAGCTCAAGCCGGTCGACAGGCTACCCACCGTGCTGTTGGTCGTGCTCAAGCCTGTCGACAGCGACGTCACGCTGCTGTTGGTCGTGCTCAGTCCCGTCGACAACGACGTCACGCCGCTTTGCGCGGTGCTGATGCCCGTCGACGTGGACGA
>NZ_BBJF01000015.1 GCF_000739735.1 Paraburkholderia ginsengisoli NBRC 100965
TGGAGGTCGACAGGCTCGTGACGTTGCTGTTGGTCGTGCTCAAGCCGGTCGACAGCGAGTTCACACCACTTTGTGCGGTGCTGAGGCCCGTCGAGGTTGAGGTCGACAGGCTCGTGACGTTGCTGTTGGTCGTGCTCAGGCCCGTCGACAGCGAGTTCACGCCGCTCTGCGCGGTGCTGAGCCCAGTCGAGGTAGAACTCGACAGGCTCGTGACATTGCTGTTGGTCGTGCTCAGACCCGTCGACAGCGAGTTCACACCGCTCTGCGCGGTGCTGAGCCCAGTCGAGGTAGAACTCGACAGGCTCGTGACATTGCTGTTAGTCGTGCTCAGGCCGGTCGACAGGGAGCTAACGCCCGTCGACAACGAACCAAGTCCAGTCGACGTCGACGTCGACAGCGACGTCAACTGACCGAAGTTCACCGCGTCGGTCGGATTCACACCGTCGGCCACGTTCGTCAGCGTCACGGGTGCCGTCGCACTCGCGCCACCGAGTGTCACGCTGGTGTGCTCAGGATTGTCATACTGGACTGCGTTGGCCAGACCCGTCGAAAGAGAACTCACGCCCGTGGACAGCGAGCTGACGCCGCTCTGTGCCGTGCTCAGGCCCGTCGAGGTGGAAGTCGACAAGCTGGCGACGCTGCTGTTGGTCGTGCTCAGGCCAGTCGACAGCGAGTTCACACCGCTCTGTGCCGTGCTGAGTCCCGTCGACGTTGAGCTCGACAGGCTTGTGACGTTGCTGTTGGTCGTGCTCAGGCCGGTGG
>NZ_BBJF01000014.1 GCF_000739735.1 Paraburkholderia ginsengisoli NBRC 100965
GCACGGTTGAGATCAGTGTTGTGCCAGATACAGCACAACCCGCCTCTGGTGAGCCTCACCAGAAACTACTTCTTCCCGATTGGCTGTGGCGCACATCCTTGCGACGCAGCAACCCCTTATGCCTGATGACCATAGCGAGTCGGTACCACCCCTTCCCATCCCGAACAGGACCGTGAAACGACTCCACGCCGATGATAGTGCGGATTGCCCGTGTGAAAGTAGGTAATCGTCAGGCTCCCCTGCAGCAACCAGAAACCCCACCCCGAAAAGGTGGGGTTTCTGCGTTTACACGCGCAGGAATGCGGCCACGAGCCGCGGACGCTGATACCCAACGCTCTCCGCATCGGCACTTCAGCGCCTGCCGGTCCGCAACGCGTCCGCGTAACCCGTCAGCTCCAGATAACCCCGTCCCACCTCAGCCCCTTCGCGATTCACCCGCACCGCACCTTCCCAGTACACCGCCCCCGTTGACTACCGCGAATCCCACTCGCGCAGCACCCGGCGATGAACATTTCTACTCTCAGCCAGCGCCGCCGCATCAAACACAGCCGACGGCGCTCATCATCAATCCAAATCAGCGCGTGGCAATATCCCCGCCGCCGCTTCCACCAACCGGCACCTCAGCGTCATCATCGGCGGTACCCGCTCGTGCGACTTCAGCGAGCAACGCCTCATCGCGTGCAATCACCTTCGGCAGATGCGTGCGCAGAAACTCGACCCAGGTCCGCGTCTTGGCATCGATGAACTTGCGCGATGGATACAGCGCATAAACGTTCGTCTTCTGTAGCGTATATTCCGGCAATACGCGCACTAACGTGCCGTCTCGCAACCCGGAAATGGCCGCGTAAAGCGGCACCATGCCGATGCCCATTCCTTCGCGAATCGCCACGATCAACGATTCCGCGATGTTCACGTGCACAGGGCCGTTCACTTCCATCGTCTCACTGCCATTCGGGCCGTCGAGCACCCATTCGTGCGGCGGAAAAGCCGGCGTATGCAGGATCAGACATTCGTGATGCGCCAGATCGGCTGGCTTTTGAGGCGCGCTATGCGTGCGCACATAGGCGGGCGACGCACACAGGATGCTGAAAGTCGTCCCCAGCGGCAGCGATACGAGATCTGAATTTGGCAGAGTCGACGCGCTGATCACGGCGACATCGGCGCTACCTTCGAAGAGATCCGGCATGCGTTGCGACAAGTTCAGCTCGACAGTCACTTCCGGATAAAGCGCGCGATAACGCGAAATAGCCGGCAAAACATAGTGCTGACCGATGCTAGCAAAGCTATGCATCCGCAAAGCGCCGGTCGGGCATTCATGAGCGCAACTGGCTTCTTCTTCCGCAGTGTCGATATCGGCAAGTATTTGTTGCGAACGCTTCAGATAGCGCTCACCGGCGGTGGTCAGCGCAAGCCGTCTCGTCGAGCGATTCAGCAGGCGCGTGCGCAGGTGCGCTTCGAGTTCGGAGACGGCGCGGGACATGGCGCCCGTCGTCGAATTGAGCGACTGCGCGGCGCCGGTAAAGCTACCGGCTTCAACCACGCGCACGAACACCCGCATATTTTGTAACGTATCCATCGATCCTTCTATTTCACGGCAGAAGCCGTATTGTCCGCCTGTCGCGAACCTGCATTGTTGTTCGTTCTGGAAGGGACGTTCCGTGCCGCTCCCCTTAATGCACCCATAGCATGCTCCTAAAATCGGCGCCTTGCCTGCCGGTGCACACAGCACAGTCTTCGCCGGCGCTTTTTTCAGCGACCAACGTTGCGCATTGCCTCCAGATGAAACGCCAACATGCGATCAAACCGGCGACGGACTCCTTCCGCTCGTTGAGCATCATGTGGCAAGCGCTCAGCCGGCAGACTAGTCGGCATACGAGCCAACCGACCCTCAGCGCCGCCGTACGCGACTGGGCTAACAGTGGCGGCCTGATCTGGCTGCATCTGTTGAAAACCGTGATAGCGGGTCTGCTGACGCTGGGCATTGCGATGCTGCTCGATCTGCCGCAGCCGCGCATCGCGATGACCACGGTGTTCGTGCTGATGCAACCGTTCAGCGGGATGGTGCTCGCCAAAAGCTTCTACCGGATACTCGGGACGGCGGTGGGCACGGTCGCCGCCATCGTGCTCGGCGCGTTGTTCGTCCAGCAGCCCGAGTTGTACATGCTCGGTATGATCGTCTGGGTGAGCGCGTGCATTGCCGCTGCAGTCCGGTATCGACATTTCAGATGGTACGGGTTCGTGCTGGCCGGTTACACCGCCGCGCTGATCGGCATCCCGAACGTCACCGCGCCAGACGGTCTGTTTCTCGCGGCGCTCACGCGCGCGGCGGAAGTCGCGGTTGGCATTGTCTGCTCGAGCGCGGTGAGTGCGCTGATCATGCCGCAACGCGCGAGCCTCGCACTGCGGCACGCATTGCAGATTCGGTATGCGAATTTTACTGCCTTCGCTGCGCAGGTGTTAGGCCGCGGCATCGAACGAGGTCAGTTTGAGCGGCGCTTCGCGGACCTCGTCGACGAAATCGTGGGCTTCGAAGCGACGCGCACGTTCGCCGCCTTCGAAGATCCCGCGATGCGTTCGCGCAGTCAGCATCTCGGCCGTCTGAACGGCGAATTCATGGATGCGTGCGCGCGTCTGCACGCGTTGCATCAACTGCTCAAACGCCTGCGTGCAAATGGATCGGTGTCGACGCTCGCCGCTATCAAGCCATACCTCGACGAGCTGGCCGCGCTATTGACGTCGCAACCTGAAGCGGTGCTCGACGCGCCGCAAATCGCGGCCCGGTTGCGTCTTTTTCAGGCGAACTTGCCCCGACGCGTACGCGAAACGAGGCGGCCACTGGAACCTGTCCTCGCTGAATCGCTCGCGGACTTCGATACCGCAGCGGAACTGCTATACCGCTTCGTCGACGAGTGGCTTCGCTACTCGGAGACCTACGCGTCGCTATCACGGCGTAAAACAGCAAGCCCGCAGCGCGACGCCAGCCGCTATATAAGCCGCACCAACAGCTTCGTCGTCGCGTTTGCGTTCGTGCGTTCCGCGGTGGTGATGGCGATCGTCGGGTGGTTCTGGATTGCAACCGACTGGCCCAGCGGCGGCCTTGCGGTAATCGGCGCGGCACTGGTGTGCGCGCTGACCTCGACCGCGCCAAACGCGACGAAGATGGCCGTGCAGATGGCGGTCGGCGCCGTGTTCGCGACGATGACCGGCTACCTGTTCACGTGCTACGTCTATCCGAACATCGACGGCTTCCCGTTGCTTTGCACGATGCTCGCACCGGTGCTCGCGTTCGGCGCGTTCATCGCGACGCGCAAGCATGCAGCCGGATACGGGATCGGCTTCTCCGTGTTCTTCTGCCTGCTCGCGGGACCGGACAATGTCGTCACCTACGCACCGGATCTGCTGATCAACAACGGCATCGCGCTCACCGCGTCGATGCTGCTCGCGGCGCTTGTCTTCGCGGTGGTTTTCCCAGCCGACATGCCCTGGCTCATCGAGCGAATCATGGGCGACTTGCGCGCGCAAGCGGTGTCCGCATGCAAGGACGAGTTGCCCGGACTCAGCCAGCGCTTCCAATCGATCACGCACGACCTGACCTCGCAATTGCGCATGCTGTTGACGCGACGCTCACGCCGTCGCCGGGACGCATTGCGCTGGATGCTCGCGACACTCGAGGCCGGCCGCGCCGTGATCGATCTGCGCAACGAAACGGCGCGCGCGACGTATGCGAATGCGCTGCATCCGCGTTGGGGGAGCGCGATCGAGCGTACCTGCGATGACCTCGCGCAACTCTTCGAGCGGCCCGGCACGCGCGCGCTCGAACGCGCGCTGACGTCCGTGCGCTCGGCCACCTGGATCGCCCAGGACCTGCTGCAAACGGTGCACGCGGATCGCGACAGACGCCACGATCTGCAGCGCATCCTGAGCTGCCTGCACTTCATCCGCACCGCGTTGCTCGACAAGGACGCGCCGTTCAACGCGCGTTGAACGCGGTGTCCAAGCTACCCGTGTGCGCGCGAATTCTCGCGATCCTTCCATCGGATGGAAGGATCAGTTCCGGCCAGCCCCGTTTATCCGCGCAGGTGGCGGTCATATAGTTTCATCACTGCCACGCAGTCACCGTAAGCCCTGGAGAACGAAATGAAAGTGTTGAAGATGGTCCTGATTGCCTGCTCTTTGTCCGCTGCCGTCGCTCATGCGCAAACGGCACCGGCCGCGCCGGAGCAACAGGTTGCCCAAGCGAATGCGACGCGCGCCGACAACGGCGCCGCACAGGAGCGCCGCGCGGCGCCGAAGGCCAAGGTCGAAGAGTGCGTCGGTCCTGTGAGCTTCTGCAACATTTATTTCGGCAGCTGAACAGCGCTGCGCGCAACACCTGAAATGAAGCAAGACCTGTCGCGAGCATTGCGCACGCGATGAAACGCCTGGCCGCGACGTTGCCCCTCAAGGCGCTGGCGCGGCGGGTGTGACATTCCGGCTACTGAACGAAGCACACCGCAGACGTGCGCCCCGGTAGACTGGACCGATGACTATGGAGAGACTTAGTTTCATGTACGAAGACCGGATTCGTTGTGCCGCGCTGCGCGGAAAAATCACCTCGGCCGCCGAAGCGGCGCTTCTGATCCAGGACGGCATGCGCGTCGGCGCCAGCGGCTTCACGCGCGCGGGCGATGCGAAGGCCGTCCCTGTTGCACTGGCCGAGCGCGCACGCGCGGAAGGCAAGCCCCTGCGCATCACGTTGATGACCGGCGCGTCGCTCGGCCATGACGTGGACCGCATGCTCACCGAGGCGCACGTGCTCGCGCGCCGTCTGCCGTTCCAGGTGGACAAGACCTTGCGCGACGCGATCAATCGCGGCGAAGTCATGTTCGTCGATCAGCATCTGTCCGAAACCGTCGAGATGCTGCGCGCAAATCAGCTCGGCAAACTCGACATCGCCATCATCGAAGCCGCCGCGATCACCGAGACCGGCGGCATTGTGCCGACCACCTCGGTCGGCAATTCGGCGAGCTTTGCGATCCTCGCGGACAAGGTGATCGTCGAAATCAATCTGGCGCAGCCGCTCGCGCTCGAAGGGTTGCACGACATCTGGATTCCGGGCCGCAGACCGAACCGCGAGCCGCTGCCGATCGTGCGCGCGCAAGATCGCGTCGGCACGCCGGCCATCGAAATTCCGCTCGAAAAAATCGCGGCAATCGTGATCACGAATATGGCCGACAGTTCGTCGACGGTGCTCCCGGCGGACCACGAGACCGAGTTGATCGCCGGGCATCTGATCGAATTCTTCCAGCACGAAGTGTCGCGCGGACGCATGCCTGCGCGGTTGCCGCCGTTGCAGGCCGGCATCGGCACGATTGCGAACGCGGTGCTGGCGGGCTTCGCCGATTCGCCTTTCGACGCCTTCGAAATTTACTCGGAGGTGCTGCAGGACTCGACCTTCGATCTGATGGACGCCGGCAAGGTGACGTTCGCCTCGGGTGCGTCGATCACGTTGTCGGCCGCGCGTCAGGCGCAGGTGTTCGGCGAACTCGAACGCTACCGCGACCGGCTCGTGCTGCGTCCGCAGGAAGTCAGCAACCATCCGGAAGTGATTCGCCGGCTCGGTTTGATCGCGTTGAATACCGCGCTCGAACTGGACATCTACGGCAACGTGAATTCGACGCACGTGGGCGGCACGCACATGATGAACGGCATCGGCGGCTCGGGCGATTTTGCGCGCAACGCGTCGTGCGCGATCTTCGCCACCAAGTCGATCGCGAAGGACGGTCGCATTTCGAGCGTCGTGCCGATGGTGCCGCATTGCGATCACAACGAGCACGACGTCGACGTGGTCGTGACGGAGCAGGGACTTGCCGATCTGCGAGGGCTGGCGCCGCGCGAGCGCGCGACGTTGATCATCGAGAACTGCACGCACCCGCTGTATCGCGATCAGCTGCGCGACTACTATCGGGACGCATTGCGGGGAGGAGGGCAGACGCCGCATCGGTTGGACCAGGCGTTCGCCTGGCATATGCGGCTGCGTGATACCGGCTCGATGCTGCCGGCCACTGGAAGCAGTGGCTTAAGCCAGCGTGGCGTCAGGCGGCGGTTGCCCCTGACGCCTTCGCTTCGACATCAGGTGCTGCGCTCAGCTACCTCGTCGGACCAGCCGGATAAGAAACAGAAGAATGACTGCGCCGATCACAGCGGTGATGATCGAGCCGATCCAGCCGCCACCCAGCGAGATGTGCAGCACGCCGGCGAGCCAGCCGCCGATGAACGCACCGACAATCCCGACGATAATATCGACGATCAGGCCGAAGCCGCCGCCTTTGACCAGCACGCCTGCCAGCCAGCCCGCGATCGCGCCGATGATGAGCCATGCAATGATGCCGTGTTCCATATTCGAGACTCCATAGTTGAGTGAAAGAAATTCACGGTGCTAGAGCTTAGTCGAAGGTTATGGGGCAGTCCATGTTGAGGACACGGAATTAACATTATCTGAATCTATTGCCAGCTAAGTGTAGACGATGCGCGCGGGCCCTGGGGGACTGACGCAATCCGACGCGGCACCGCACGCCGGCATCACCCCCGCATCACTCCGGCGTCGGCTCCGCTTCGCGCGCGGTCCAGCTGACGCTCGACACGCTCTTCTCCATGCTCAGGCGGCTGGCCATCTGTTCGAGCTTCGATTGATCCTTCGGATGCAGCTTGAGTGTCGCCGTCACACGAATACGTCCAGGATCGTTCTCGACGTCCTCGCTCGTCAGGCTCTGAAACGACAGCGGCGTCGAATACATCGAGTTGGAGATGGCGGTGCGAATGTGGATCTCGTCGGCCTCGCGGCAGACGATCGTCAGCACGTACTCGCGGATCAGATCGGCATTTGAAACCGGCGCCGCGTTGATCGTCCGGCTCACTTCGCGCAGCACCGTATTGGTCAGCAACACGACGGCGGTGCCGGCGAGCGCCGGGCCGTAATGACCCGCGCCGCACAATACGCCCACCGCCGCCGAGCACCATAGCGTGGCCGCGGTGTTGATCCCCTGAATGGAGCCTTTGTCGCGCATGATCACGCCGCCGCCGAGAAAGCCGACGCCAGACACCACGTACGCGGCGATCTGCGTGACGCCGGCCGTGCCGGTGCCGGTCAGCACGCCGAGCGTGACGAACAGGCACGCGCCGCTCGCGACCAGCGTGATGGTGCGCAGGCCCGCATTGCGCTGACGCACCTGCCGTTCGAGGCCGATGGCAACGCCGCAGGCGAAAGCGGCAAGCAGCCGCCAGATGAATTCGAATGTCATCGTTCAGTAAGATTGGGGCGCGAGTGTTCGCGCAGTGTGAACCCGGCGCGTGACAACGGCGCGTCGTCCGTATGGACGCGCGCGAGTCACGCATGACGACGTACGCGAACGAGGGCTCGCGATGCGTCAAGGCGTGGAGCCGTGGCATGGCAACGCGCCATGCGGGGCTTCACTGGCAATAGGTGGAATAGGTGGCGAAGGTGGTGAACGACGTGCGCCATCCGGCCCGAAGGCAAGACGGCGACAGCAGGAAGGCTGACGCGGAAATCTTGCCGATCAGGCGATCGGGCGAAGCGAAGCTCGACGGGGACGACTGCTACTGTCCAAGATCGTGATTCCGGTTAAAAGAAGTGGGCGAATTTTAGGCGGCTGTGCAAAGGCAAGTCAAACCGGGATCGAACGACGCGCCGAATGCATGGTCACGTTATTTCGGAAATTTCCGATCACTCGATAGACCAATCCTCGTTCAAATACGGACTCCGAAACTTGACGGTCTTCATCCCGGAAAACACACTGACTGAATACTTCGGAACGTGTCGTGCTGTTTGCGGGGTTCAAATCACGTTCGCGCTTTGTGCTTCGTTCGTGTCTGCCTCGCGCTTCGCGGGTGTTTCGCTCCCGCGCGGTTCATATGTGCTGACGCGTTGCGTCACGCGCCATTCATCAGCACGACATCGCCGCTCTTCCGCCGTTCAGCCCAATTGAGGAATGTATGAAAATCACAGCTTCCGGCATCATTGTCGGCGCATGGTTGGCGGTCGCTCCGCTCGTTGCGTTCGCCGCAGTTCTGCCCGCGCCGTTCGAAGGCAGCAGCACGTTGCAGGCAGATGGCATCGTCAAATCGATCGACCCGACGAGGCAATCCCTGACCGTACTCGACGCGCACGGCGGTCAAGGCTCGATCACGGTCCCGGATGTGCGCAATCTCGCGCAAATCAGGCTGGGCAGCAAGGTCCATCTTCGCATGGTCCGCAACGCCGTGGTTCGAGTGACGCATGGCGTGGAGGGAGCAGGCAAACTGGCTTCGGCGGCGTCGCGCGACACGGCGCAGAACGTGACCGCCGAGGTCACGGCGGTCGATCGCGCCACCGGCGTACTGGAGCTGAAGGGCGCGACCGGCTCGGTGTTCCATATTCAGGGCCGCGAGCCGGCGGCGGTCGCCAGCGTGACGCCTGGCATGCAGGTGTCGGTGACGTACTCGCCGCAGGTCAGCATGTCCGTGGCGCCCGCGCAGTAACGTGCAACCCGGTAACGGACGCACGGTCGGCTTAGTTCGGCTCGCTCGCGACGAGCCGCACGCGTGTGATTTCGGAGGGCGCGCCGAGGCGTTTCGGCGGTCCCCAGTAACCGGTGCCCCGGCTCGTGTACACCCACAAGCCGTTCAGGCGCGCCAGACCGGCGGTGAACGGTTGCTGAAACCGCACGAAGAAATTCCACGGGAAGAATTGGCCGCCGTGCGTGTGGCCGGATAACTGCAGCGTGAAGCCCGCCGCGGCAGCCGCGGGGGCGGAGCGCGGCTGATGGGCGAGCAGCACCTTGATCAACACGTCGCCGGGTGCGCCCGCGAGTGCAGCAGCGGGATCACTGCGATGCAACGGGTCGTGATGACCGGCGGAATAATCGGTCACGCCGGCAATCACCGCGCGTGCGCCGTCGTGATCGACAATCACGTGCTCGTTAAGCAGCACGTTCAATCCGAGGCGGCGGAACTCGGCGATCCACGCGTTCGCGCCGGCGTAGTACTCGTGGTTGCCCGTCACGAGAAATGCGCCGTGACGCGCGCTGAGCCGTGACAGCGGCTGCGTGTGCCGGGTCAACTGCGGCACGGTGCCGTCCACCACGTCGCCGGTCACCGCAATCAGATCCGGCTTCAGCCGGTTCACCGCGTCGACGATCGCATCCACGTAGCGGCCTTTGATCGTCGGGCCAACGTGGATGTCGCTGATCTGCACGATCGTGAAGCCGTCGAGCGCGGGCGGCAGGTCGTCGATCGGCACCTCGATGGTCACCACCTTCGCACGGCGCCGCGCATTGAACAGACCCACAAGCGTCGAGAGCAGCGCGAGCAACGGCACCGCCGCCGCCGAGCCGGTCCGCCATGAGCCGATCGCAAGCGTGTGCGGCCGGATCGCATCGACGGTCAGCAGCGACACAAGCATGAGATCGCGCGCGAACGTCAGCACCAGCAGCGACGAGAAGAAGCCCATCGCCAGCAGCCCGATCCACGCGAGCCGGTCGCCGAGCGGCTGCCGCTTGATACTGCGCGCCATCATCCCCAGCGGAATCACGAAGATCGACAGCATGAGCCACAGCCCGCTCAACCAGCGGCCGGCGGTATTGATCGGCATGTCCGGAATCAGACGCAAGCCAACGTAGATATGCAGCAGGATGCCAATCAGGATGATGCGAACAAGGAACGATGAGCGGCGCATAAAGAGGATCAGGGCGGGAAGGGGCCCGCACGCAGCGCAAGCGCGGCGGCGGATCGTCGGCGGCAACTTTGCCGTTCGCGACGGCGGGCGACTCATTCTACCGGCATGTGTCGGCGCTTGCCGAAGCCGTAAATTAGTAAGCCCACGCGCTCCATCCTGATGTGCGAAGGCGCCGCCGGCGTCGTGCAATGCAGCATTCCGCGCGACTGACGCAAGCGCGCCGATGCGCGCTGCACAGCCTAATTAAATGGTCTTTGAATTGTGTTCGCGCGTGCACTATGCTCAAAGCAACCGGCTCGTTTTGCGGTCGCATTGGGGTCGCAGCGGTTCGGTAGCGATGGGTTTTGTCGCCGGCCGAAGGCGAAGGGGGAGACACATCATGAAGCTGCTCAGATCAGACCATCCATTGCGCCACACGCATCATGCGCATCATGTCGGACACGAGGGCAGTCATGTGATGCTGCCGCTCGTGGTCATTTCGCTAATGGCGCTCGGCCTCTACTTCGGCGTGCGCAACATCGATTTTTCCGAGCTCGGCAAGAGCGCGCTATTCGGCGTGGTGATGCTGTGCGTCGCGCTGGGCATCGCGGGACTATTCGGCGTCGTCGGTGCATGGCTGCGTTCGAGTACGAATGACGACGACGCCAACGAGGGCTTTTGCTTCATTGGCGCGTTGATCGGCACGGTGGTGTTTTACGTCGCGCTGCTCACCTGAACGCACGATCGGAAGGAACGCGCCGGCGCGCGACGCGCCGCGCGTTCATCGGCGAATCAGACAATCCGCGCGGCTTCGTCGAACGAGAAGCGCGGGCTGCGCGCGAACAGTTTCGACGCGTCGCCGTAGCCGAGATTGATCAGGAAGTTCGCCTTCACGGACGTGCCGGCGAAGAACGCTGCGTCGACTTTGGCGGCGTCGAAGCCCGACATCGGACCCGTGTCCAGACCGAGCGCGCGGGCGGCGAGAATCAGATAGCCGCCTTGCAGCGTCGAATTGCGAAATGCCGTATCCGCGATCAGCTTGTCATTGCCGGCGAACCAGCTGCGCGCGTCCGCATGCGGAAACAGCTTCGGCAGGTGCTCGTAAAACGCCATGTCCATCCCGACGATCACCGTGACCGGCGCGGCCATCGTCTTGTCGAGATTGCCCGCCGACAACGCCGGGCGCAGCTTCTCCTTACCCTCCGCCGTCTTGACGAAGACGAAACGGCCCGGGCTCGAATTGGCCGAGGTCGGGCCGAGCAGCGTCAGTTCGATGAGTTGTTCGAGCACGGCATCGTCGACGGGTTTCGGCTGCCAGCCGTTATGCGTGCGCGCTTCGCGAAAGAGCTGGTCGAGCGCCTGATCGGAGAGAGTCATGATGAGGATCCGTTGAACGTGAAGAGTGGATAGCGCGTGAGCGATTGGCATGACAGCGCAACGCGCGGGTGTGAGCGTCGGCGTCGTTGCCGCCATAATAGCCAGGGTTCACCCGCGCATGTTTTGTCCGCGCGATCGCATACAGGTACCAGGTAACAGCATGACCGATCTTTTTGACGACCTGCCGACGCCCGACGTCGACTGGTATCCCGACTGGCTGGCGCCCGCGAAGGCCGCGCAGATTTTGACGCAACTGATCGACGAAGTGCAGTGGCGTCAGGACACGATAGGCACGCCCGGCGGCCGCGTCGCGCTGCCGCGTCTGACCGCGTGGCAAGGCGAGCCGGATGCGGTGTACGTCTATTCGGGCATTCGCAACGTGCCGCAACCGTGGACACCGGCCGTCGCGCAATTGAAGGCCGCCGCCGAGGCGGTCTGCGGTGCGCGTTTCAACAGCGTGCTGCTCAACCGCTATCGCAGCGGCACCGACAGCATGGGCTGGCATGCGGACCGCGAGCCGGAACTGGGCGCGCAACCGGTGATCGCGTCGGTGAGCCTCGGCGTCGCGCGCACTTTCGATTTGCGCCACAACAAGAGCGGCGTCGTGCAGTCTTTTTCGTTGAAGGGCGGCAGCCTGCTGGTGATGAAGGGCAACACGCAGGCCGAGTGGCGGCATCGGGTGCCGAAGGAGCCGCGCGTCGCCGGTGAGCGTGTCAATCTGACGTTCCGCTGGGTCACGCCGCGAGCGGCCGCGCGCTAGTCCGGTCCGCCATTCGCCGAGTCATTGCGGCACACGAGGTCGGCGAACGTCGATCGCGCCCGTTATACCAAAATTGATATCGCTGGCGCGAATCATATGATTGGACGGTTAACGCGCGGCACAGTACGCTACATCACGATCCACGCACCGTGAGGGCCGCGAGGGCTGGGCAGGTTCGCTGGGTCGTCTACACAACAACATCAGGAGACAGTCATGGCGAATACACGACGTGCCGCATGTCGTGCGTTGGGCGCGCTCGCACTTTCCGCAGGCATCGGCGCGCTGACGCTGGCCGCGCCCAGGGCATACGCGCAGGACAAACAGATTACGCTCGGTTTCGCGCAAGTCGGCGCGGAAAGCGCATGGCGAACCGCCAACACCGAGTCGGTCAAGTCCGCCGCCGCGGACGCGAAGATCAAGCTCAAATTCTCCGATGCCCAGCAGAAGCAGGAAAACCAGATCAAGGCGATCCGCTCGTACATCGCGCAGAAAGTCGATGTGATCGCGTTTTCGCCGGTCGTCGAATCCGGCTGGGAACCCGTGCTGCGTGAAGCCAAGGCCGCGAAGATTCCGGTGATTCTCACTGACCGCAACATCGACGTGAAAGACACGTCGCTCTACGTGACGATGATCGGCTCCGACTTCCTGGAAGAAGGGCGTCGTGGCGGCCACTGGCTCGAAGATCACTATAAAGGCAGCCAGGGTCCGGTGAACATCGCCGAACTGCAGGGAACGGTTGGCTCCGCGCCCGCCAATGACCGGCATGGCGGTCTGCTGGAAGTCATCAAGAACGATCCCAAATTCAAGATCATCGCTTCGCAAAGCGGCGACTTTACGCTGGCCGGCGGCAAGCAGGTCATGGAAGCGTTCATCAAGACTTACGGAAATAAAATTAATGTAGTTTATGCGCATAACGACGACATGGCCCTCGGCGCAATCCAGGCGATGGAAGAAGCCGGCATGCATCCGGGCAAAGACGTGATCGTCGTGTCGTTCGATGCGACCAAGGGCGGCTTCCAGGCGATGGCGGCGGGCAAGATGAACGTCGATGTGGAATGCAGTCCGCTGCTCGGGCCGCAACTGATGTCGGCGGTGAAGGACGTCGTGGCCGGCAAGCCGCTGCCCAAGCGCATTCTCACGGAAGAGACCGTCTTCCCGATGAGCGTCGCCGCGCAGACTCTGCCGACGCGCAAGTACTGAAGCGAAGTACTCAGTCATCCTGATGAAATGCGCCGCGTGGCGGCGCAGAGGAGACGAGCAGTACGGATAGATCGAACAGGTTTCTCCAGTGGTGCCTGACCGCCCGGGCTGCTTCGGCAGCGGGCGGTCTCTTTTCACAGGGATGCCGCTGGAGCCTGCCGAACCACGCATAGACGATCGAGCGAGGTCCATGACTCATCCCGCTTCCGAACCGAATCAGCCGGCCCTCGACACCGCCGGCGTTCACGGCGCGAAGAGCGCCACGGATGCCGCGCTTGCGCCTGAACCCATTCTGGCCACCGCTGGCGTCAGCAAGACCTTCCCCGGCGTGAAGGCGCTGCAAGGCGTCGATTTTCGTCTTTTTCCCGGCGAGGTTCACACGCTGATGGGGCAGAACGGCGCCGGCAAATCCACCTTGATCAACGTGCTGACCGGCGTGGTTGCGCCGGATGCCGGCACGATCCGCCTCGGCGGCGAAGTGGTGGCGTTCGCGTCGCCGCAGGAGGCCGAAGCGGCCGGCGTGCGCACGCTGTATCAGGAAGTGAATCTGTGCCCGAACCTGTCGGTGGCCGAGAACATTTTCGCGGGGCGGCAGCCGCGCCGCTTCGGCGCGATCGACTGGCCCGACATCAAGCGCCGCGCGCAGGCCGCGCTGGCGCGCCTCGACGTGTCGCTCGACGTCACGCGCTCGCTCGACGCGTATCCGATCGCCGTGCAGCAGATGGTGGCGATCGCACGCGCGCTATCCGTCGACGCGCGCGTGCTGATTCTCGACGAACCGACTTCGAGTCTCGACGACAGCGAAGTCGCGCAGCTTTTCAAAATACTTCGGCATCTTAAACAATCGGGTATCGCGATTCTGTTCGTCACGCATTTCATCGAACAGACTTACGCGATCTCCGACCGTATCACGGTGATGCGCAATGGCGAGCGCGAAGGCGAATACCTCGCGCGCGATCTGTCGGCGGATCAACTGGTGTCGAAGATGGTGGGTCACGAGCGCATGAGCGCCCGTTTGCGCGAAGCCGCGCATGAAGCGCAGGCGGCGCAGGAGTCCGACGAGCCCGCGCAAGCACCGCAAGGCGCGCAGCCGTTCATCGAACTGCGCGGCGTCGGGCGGCGCGGCACGCTGCAGCCGATCGACCTCGACGTCCAGCCCGGCCAGATCCTGGGTCTGGCCGGCCTGCTCGGCTCGGGCCGCACGGAAACCGCGCGCCTGCTGTTCGGCGCGGACCGCGCGGACAGCGGCACGATCCTCGTCAATGGAAAGGCGGTGCGGCTGCGCTCGCCGCGCGACGCGGTGCGCCACGGCATCGGCTATTGCGCGGAAGATCGCAAGAAAGAGGGCATCGTCGCCGAACTGTCGATCCGCGAAAACATTCTGCTGGCGCTGCAGGCGCGGCGCGGCTGGTGGCGCAAGATCAGCCGGCAGCGCGCGCGCGAGCTGGCCGATCTGTGGATCGAGCGGCTCGGCATCAAGGCGTCGGACGCCGAACAGCCGATCGGTCTGCTATCCGGCGGCAACCAGCAGAAAGCGCTGCTCGCGCGCTGGCTCGCCACCGACCCCAAGCTGCTGATCCTCGACGAACCCACGCGCGGCATCGACGTCGCCGCGAAGTTCGACATCATGGATCGCCTGCTGGCGCTGTGCGCGAACGGTCTGAGCATCCTGTTCATTTCGTCGGAGATCAGCGAGGTGCTGCGCGTGAGCCATCGCGTCGCGGTGCTGCGCGACCGCCGCAAGATCGCCGAAGTCGCGGGCAAGGCGTCGACCGAGGACAACATCTATCGACTCATCGCGGGGAGCGGCGAATGAAGCTATCGAACTGGTTCGTGCGCGACGGCGTCGAGCGGCCGTTGATCTGGCCGTGCGTCACGCTCGCGTTGCTGTGCGGACTGAACCTGTGGGTCAATCCGCATTTCCTGTCGCTGCGCATGCTCGACGGCCATCTGTTCGGCGCGCCGATCGACGTGCTCAATCGCGCCGCGCCGCTGGTGCTCGTCGCGATCGGCATGACGCTGGTGATCGCGACGCGCGGCATCGACATCTCGGTCGGTGCAGTGGTGGCGATCGCGGGCGCCGCCGCGGCGACGATCCTCGCGACGCAGCCGGTGCCGGGCGCGGGGCTGGTCGCGCAGGCGCTGATCGCGGCGTTGATCGTCGGCGTGCTGAGCGGCATGTGGAACGGCGTGCTGGTGTCCTTTGTCGGTATGCAGCCGATCATCGCGACGTTGATCCTGATGGTCGCCGGCCGAGGTATCGCGCAGTTGCTCACGGCCGGGCAGATCATTCCGATCGGCGCGCCCGGCTATCTGTTCGTCGGCGGCGGCTACTGGCTCGGCCTGCCGTGCTCGGTGTGGATCGCGACGGTGGTCGTGCTGGCAACCGCCGCGCTCGTCGAAGGCACGGCGCTCGGGCTCTTCATTCGCGCGATCGGCGTCAATCCGGTTGCCACGCGACTCGTCGGCTTGCGCTCCAAGGCGCTCGTGTTCGCGGTGTATGGCTTCTCGGGTTTGACCGCGTCGATGGCGGGCATTCTGATCAGCTCGAACGTGCGCAGCGCCGACGGCAACAACGCCGGCCTGCTGCTCGAACTCGACGCGATTCTCGCGGTGACGCTCGGCGGCACGTCGCTGCTCGGCGGCCGCTTCAGCTTCGCGGGCACGGTGCTGGGCGCGTTGATCATCCAGACGCTGACCTACACCACGTATTCGATCGGCGTCCCGCCCGAGGCGACGCTCGTCGTCAAGGCGGCCGTGGTGCTTGCGGTCAGCGTGATCCAGTCGCCGGCGGCGCGCTCGCTGGCGATGTCGTTCGGCGCATCGGTCTTCAAGCAACGCGGGGTGGCACGATGAGACGACTCTTCGAAGCACTGGCTCGCGTGGTCGATCCGCGCACCCTGCCGATCGCCGTCACGATCCTGCTGTTCTGCGCGCTGTTCGGTTTCGGCTCGGTGATGTACACCGGTTTCTTCTCGTGGCAGGTGCTGCTCGACTTGCTGGTCGACAACGCGTTCCTGCTGATCGTTGCGATCGGCATGACGTTCGTGATCGTGTCGGGCGGGATCGATCTGTCGGTGGGCTCGGTCGTCGCGCTGACGACCATCGTCGAGGCGGTGCTGTCCGAGCACATGCACTGGCCGGTGTGGATCATTATCCCGACCGTGCTGGTGATGGGCACGGTGTTTGGCGCGGTGCAGGGCGCGCTGATTCACTTCTTCCGTTTGCAGGCGTTCATCGTGACGCTGGCCGGCATGTTCTTCGCGCGCGGCCTGTGTTTTCTGATCACGACGCAATCGATCACGATCACCGATCCGACGTTCCAGAAGATCTCGGCGTTCCGCCTCGATATCGGCGTCGGCTCGGTCACGGCGAACGTGCTGATCGCGCTGGTGACGCTCGTCGCCGCGATCTTCGTCGCGCACTTCACGCGCTTCGGCCGCAATGCGTATGCGGTGGGCGGCAATCCGCGTTCCGCGCTGTTGATGGGGCTGCCGGTCGCGCATACGCGCATTGGTGTGTATGCGTTGAGCGGCTTCTGCTCCGCGCTCGGCGGCGCGGTGTTCACGTTCTATGTGCTATCGGGCTACGGCTTGCAGGGCCAGGGGATGGAACTCGATGCAATCGCGGCGACGGTGATCGGCGGGACGCTGTTGACAGGCGGTGTCGGCTATGTGATCGGCTCACTATTCGGCGTCGGCATTCTCGGCACGATCCAGACGCTGATTACATTCGACGGCACGCTGAGTTCGTGGTGGACCCGTATCGTGATCGGTGCGTTGCTGTGCGCGTTCTGTCTGCTGCAACGGTTGATCGAGCGGCATGCGAAGTCGGTGCGGCGGCCGGGTGGTACTGGCGCGGTGGCGACGGCGGGACGTGGACATGCGCATGATGAGAAGTCGGCGACGGCTGCGGATTCGCAGGTGTTGGGGCGCGCGCCGGAGCAGGCTTGAAGTGCTGAGTGGTTTGTGCGTTTGCGGTGCGCGCGGTGAGGGTCGTCGGTCGATATGGCGATGTATTGAGTGGGTTCAGTGGCGGCAGCGTGCTGAAGGCGGCGGGCCTAACCGTTATGCCGCCGTCAGTCGATCGCAAGACGCCGATGCGCCGTCGCCACAAGCCTCTCAAACGGGAACGTGCTGGCGGCGAGCGCGCTGGTGTCCGGAAAGTTCTCACGAGCGATATCGGTCAACACCTGCCCCGGCGGCGCTTCGATCAACACGCGTGCGCCCATCTCCTGCATTGCCGTCAGCGCATCGAACCAACGCACGGTGTAGCGCATGTTGGTCGCGAGATCGTCGCGGATAGCGTCCGCCGTATACAACGGCCGGCCGCCGCGATTGCCAATGTAAGTGCTGCGCGGCGCATGAAAGGGCACTTCGCGCGCGTAGGCCAGTAGTTCATCCGATGCCTGCGCGAGCAATTCACAATGCGACGGCACGCTCACCGCAAGTCGCGTAGCCTTGCGCGCGCCCGCCGCCGACGCACGCGCGATGAATGCATCCAGCGCGTCATCAGCACCCGCCATCACGATCTGGCGCGGCGCATTCACATTGCCGATATAGACGCGCTGCCGCTCCTCGTCCGCATGCTGCGCGGCGAGCGTTTCCAATTGATGCTCGGTCAGCCCCGACACCGCCGCAAGGCCATATCCCGCCGGATACGCCGCTTCCATCAACTCGGCCCGGCGCCGCACCATCTTCAACGCGTCGGCGAATGGCAACGCGCCGCAACTCACCGCCGCCGCATAAGCGCCGACCGACAAGCCCGCGCTGATTTCCGGCGTCAACTGTTCATCAGCCAACGCGCGTGTGACAGCCACGCCCGCGATCGTCAAGCCGACCTGCACGGCGACGGTCGAGTGCAGCGCATCCGGCGTGTCGAGTGTCAGCGCATCGACGCCGAGCACGTGTGACGCTTCGTCGAGCGTGTCACGCACCGCGCGATGCTGCGGCAGACGATGCAGAAAGCCATCGGTCTGCGCGCCCTGGCCGGGAAATAGCAGCGCGAGCATCAGGTGTCGTCGTTGTGATCGATGCGAGCGGTATCCCGCTCCCACGGGTCGGCGATCAATTGCGGGCCGCGAGCATTGCGCGCCATCACGCGCGCTTTGTCCGCAGCCCATTCGGCGAGCGCAACGCCGCCCGCAGGCGTTTCGAGTTGCGCATCGACACGAATGCCGATGCGTTGCGCGAGCGCTCGCAGCTGATCGAGCAACGCAAGCGCGCAGTCTCGCGCGAGCGGTTCGGGCGTCCGGATCAGCAGATCGAGATCGCTCGACTCATTCACGGTCGGCACGCGTGCAGCGAGTTCAAAGCCCGTGCTGCCCGTCGGGCCCCAGACGAATCCAGCGAGCGGACCGGCCGTGTCGCCTTGCAAAGCGTGCAGGGCGACGAAAGCCGATAACGCATCGCGCCCGGCCGGTGGCGCGGTTCGCACCAACGTCTCGGGCGGCACGGCGGCCACGATATCTTCTGCATGAACCCACGTGCCGTAGCGCTGCGCCCGCCCCGCACCGCGCACGCCGATCGCCACGAAGTCCTCCGCAGCCAGCGCGCGTCTGACGACCGCATACGGCGTGCGCTCGACAGCCGCACGGACCCATGCCGGTTCGTCATCGAAAGCGGGCAGGCGTCGCAAACGCAGCAAGTCGTGCGGACGCCATCGCGCATCGCATGACAGCGCATGCGTCGTGTCGAACGGCGGCGCCGCGCGGACCCGCATCACACCGCATCCCACTGTTCGGCGAGCCGCCGGCGCACCTTGATCGACGCCGCGCGGTTCTTCTGCGCCGCCGCCGATTCCAGCCGATGCGCGAGCGTGCGCTCCCCGGTACGCGCACTGCGAATCTGCTCGCACAACACCTGACGCACACGCTCGATCTGCGCCGCGTCCGGCGCATCGGCATCGACGCCGTCGATCAACTGGTCGAGCAGCCCGAGCTTCGCGAACGACGCCATCGAATACGACATCGGCACGATGGTTTCGCCGAGCGCGTCGAGTGCTTCGACCGTGCGGCGCGTGACGCGCGCGGCGGCTTCCTTGCCCATCGCGTGGACCATCGTGCCGGGCGCGTCGAGCGCGACGATGCGGTTCGCCTGATAGCCGTGCGCCAGGAACGCCCCCGACATCGCCGGCCCGACGATCAGCGCGATCACCGGATGACCCGCGTCGCGCGCCGACGCATACGCATCGACGGCGGCCGCGCACGCGAGGTGAATGCCGAGCATTTCCTCGCGATAGCCATAGGCCTGACTTTTCACATCGACGATCGCGACGATCGGACGACGCGCGCCGCTCGCGTCGTCCTGCGCGATGACTTCGCGCACGGCGCGCGCGAGCCGCCAGCCCTGTTCGAGGCCGACCACGTTGTCGGTCGCGCGCGGGAAGCGGTTGGCGGGATCGGGCACGACCGTGATGAAGCGCGCGGTCTCGCCGCCGAGCAGCGCGTCGCCGCTCCATACAGGCGCCTCGCCGGAAGCTTCGCCGGCGAGCGCGTGGAACCAGCGCGCGCCGCGACTCAGTTGGGTATCGCTCATGCCTGCTCCTTGTGCCCGGCGTTCTGGAAAGGGCGGTTGTACACGTCGCGCATACTCTCCGGCGTCACGCTGGCGGGATCGATCTGCGCGAGCCGCTGCAGAAACACGTCGACCTGTTCGCTGCGATGCGCGGCCGGCACGCCTTGCGCGAACGCGGCACGCACGGCGGCGCGCAGCGCGCCGGCATCGTCGTCGATCAACTGATCGGCAAGCACGGTCGCCGCGCGTTGTTCACCGCCGATCAGTTGCCACACGCGGCGGCGGTCGCTCGCATCGAGTTCGTCGATGCCCGCTTCCTGCTCGATCACTTCGGGGCCGTTCATGCCGAGCCGTCCCTGTTTCGTCACGATCAGATACGAGCACAGCGCGGCCGCGAGCGACATGCCGCCGAAGCAGCCGACCATGCCCGCGATCACGCCGACCACCGGCACATGCCGACGCAACGCGACGATCGCCGCCTGCATCTCCGCGATCACCGCGAGTCCGAGGTTGGCTTCCTGCAACCGCACGCCGCCGGTTTCGAACAGTACGACAGGGCGCACCAGCTTGCCGCGTTCGCAGTCGCGCAGCGCCATCTCGAGCGCCGCGGCAATCTTGCTGCCCGACACTTCGCCGATACTGCCGCCCTGGAACGCGGACTCGATCGCGGCGATCACAGCGGGTTCGCCGTCGATGGTGCCGCGCGCGATCACGCAGCCGTCATCGGCCTGGCAGACGACACCTTGCAGCGGTAGCCACGGCGACTCGATCCGATCGAAGGGCCCAAGCAGTTCGCGGAAGCTCCCAGGGTCCAGCAGCGAGCGGGCGCGTTCGCGCGCGGGCAGTTCGATGAAACTGTCGCGCAGCAGCGGCGGGGAATGGGCGCCGGCGGTTGTGGTGGCGTTCATGCGTCGTCTCCCTCTTCGGCGGCTTCGACCGCTTCGGCGAGCCGCAACGCGACCACGCCGGGCGTCGCGCCGAAGTCGTTGATTTCGATTTGCGCGGCGCCGTCGTAGCGCGTGAAGAAGCGGTCCAGCACGCTCTTCCAGATGTGGCCGTAGCCGTCGACGCTGGTGCGCACGACCACGTGCGCGGCGAGCGAGGCGGCGGGATCGGAGGGCGACAGCAGCACTTCAAGATCGCCCGAGCCCACTACGCCGACATGCGCGCGGGTCGTGACGGCGCGTTGCGCCGGATAGTCGAAGGTCAGATGTTCCATGGGTCTGGGCTCCGGCCGGCGTCGTGGTGCGCCAGCATGTCGAGGAAGAGGGTGGCGGCGAGCAGGTCGGCTGCGCCGCCGGGCGATGCGTTGAGCGACAGCAATGCGTGTTCGAGCGCGGCCAAAGCGGCGCGGCCCGCTGGCGTCGAACTGCCGCCGGCTTGCAGCACGCGGCGCGCGCCATGTTGCCCAGCGTGCAAACCGGCGAGGCCCGCGCGATGCAACAGGCAGGTGTCGTCGAGCGAGGCCATGATCGCGAGCAACGCGTCGACGCGCGCGGCGTTTTCGTCGACCCCTCCAGCGCGCGCGGCGAGCAGTGCGGGCAGGCCGACGTCGACGACGTGCGGGAAGCCGTCTTGCGCTTCGCGTCGCGCGCCGCCGACCTGATAGCGCTGCCGTGCGCGTTCGCCGTGACTGTCGGACGGCGCGGCGAAACGGTCGGGGAAGCAGGCGATCTGCGCGGCGCGTGTGCAGATGTGCAAGGCAGCTGGATGTGTAGTAATGCCAGGTATCGATGGAGCCGCAGTTGAGACAGCGGACGCATCCACCGCCGCCCCCGCTACCAGCAAGCCAACAATCCAGATAGCGCCGCGATGCGCGTTGCTGCCGCTGGTCGCGCACAGCATGTCCTGCTCGCCGACGCGGCCGATCTGCGCGAGTTCGGTGCGCAGTAACGCGGACGGTTCGCCCCGGCGGCGCGCCGCGCGTGCGAGCGCCAAGAAGGTCGGTTCGAGCGCCTGCGCGGAACGCAGCATCGTCGCGAGATCGAGGTCGCGATGCGCGCCGCTGCCGCGCCGGTCGACCAGCGCGGGCTTGGGCGTGAGCCGCGCTTCTTCGATCAGCGCGGTGACGGCGTAATGGGCCAGTTGCGCGTCGGTGGGCGAGGTGGTGCCGCGCGCGCCGACACTCACCGTTTGCGCAGCCCCCCGTGCCAAACGCTTCAACACTGCAGCGGTCGCCATCGTCACCAGCTCCTGAAGCGCGCCGGCGGCGCATACAGACCGCCCGACCACGTCACCAGATCGTCGATGCTGCGCGCGGCCAGCAGCGAGCGCTTCGCTTCGCCGCGCCGGATGCCGAGGTCCTCCGGATACGCAACGATGCCGCGCCGGCGCAACTCGGCCGTCTTCTCCGGCTTCGCGCGCAAGCCGATCGGCGTGACGCCGGCCACGGCGGCCACGGCCGCGCGCCGCTCGTCGACGCCCTCGGCCTTGTGCAGATGCGCAATGCCTTCCTCGGTGACGACATGGCTGACGTCATCGCCGTAAATCATCACGGGCGCGATCGGCATGCCGTTTTTTGCGCCGACCGCGACGGCGTCGAGTTCATCGACGAAGGTCGGCTCGCCGCCTTTCTTGTACGTCTCGGCCAGTTGCACGACCAGCTTCTGACCGCGCGACACCGGCCCCTGGTCCTTCAGCAACTTGAGCCACGCTTCGCTCGAATGACGCCGTCCGCGCGGATCGTGGCCCATGTTCGGCGCGCCGCCGAAACCGGCGAGTCGCCCGCGCGTGACGGTCGACGAATTCGCGTCGGCGTCGATCTGCAACGTGGAGCCGATGAACAGGTCGACGCCGTATTGCCCGGCGAGTTGGCACAGCACGCGGTTCGAGCGCAGGCTGCCGTCGTTGCCGGTGAAGAACACGTCGGGGCGCGCTTCGATGTACGCCTCCATGCCGACCTCGCTGCCGAAGCAATGGATGCTGTCGACCCAGCCCGATTCGATCGCGGGAATCATCGTGGGATGCGGATTGAGCGTCCAGTTGCGGCAGATCTTGCCCTTCAGGCCGAGCGACTCGCCGTAAGTGGGCAGCAGCAATTCGATCGCCGCGGTGTCGAAGCCGATGCCGTGATTGAGCGACGTCACCCCGTACGGCTCGTAGATGCCGCGAATCACCATCATCGCGGTGAGCACCTGCAGGTCGCCGATGTGACGCGGATCGCGCGTGAACAGCGGCTCGACCGCGAACGGCCGGTCCGCCTGCACGATCACGTCGACCCACGAGCCGGGAATGTCGACGCGCGGCAACTCGTCGACGATCTCGTTGACCTGCACGATCACGATGCCGTGCCGGAACGCGGCGGCCTCGGCGATGGTGGGCGTGTCCTCGGTATTCGGGCCGGTGTACAGGTTGCCGTGACGATCGGCTTTTTCCGCGCACAGCAGCGCGACGTGTGGCGTCAGATCGACGAACATGCGCGCATACAGTTCGACGTACGTATAGATCGCGCCGATTTCGAGCTGGCCGTCTTCGAGCAGTTGCGCGACCCGCAAGCTCTGCGGCCCGGCAAACGAAAAGTCGACCTTGTGCGCAATGCCGCGCTCGAACAGCGTCAGATGTTCAGGACGACTGATGCTCGAAATCAGCAGATGCACGTCGTGCAGTTTTTGCGGATCGACCTTGGCGAAAGAGCGGGACAGAAAGTCGGCCTGCTTCTGGTTGTCGCCTTCGAGCGCGACGCGGTCGCCGGGCTGGATCAATGTTTCGAGCGCATCGACGATGCGATGGGTCGGCAGGATGCCGTCTTCGAGCCACGGCGCGATGGCCGCGAGGCGACGGTTCTTCTCGTCGCGGCGCGTGGTCCATGAGCGGGCGGGGGCTGGTGACGGGGCGGCTTCGGCGGGGCGGTTCATCGGCTCGGTCAACTCCCGGTGGTGGTGCGCGGGCGTCTGCCGCGCGGCTTCGGTTGATGCGCAAGCGCAGCTTCCGCCTGCGCGCGTTCGGTCAAGAAACGATGCAGCAATTCGCCGGTGCCGAGCAGATGCGCGACGACTTGCGACTGAGCCGCGGCGATGTCGCCGCGCTGAACGGCGTCGAGCAGCGCGGCGTGCTCATTGTCGGACTCGCCCTTGTACAGCGGCAAGCCGAACTTCAGGCGCAGATAGCGTTCGCCGCGCCGATGCAGCATGCCGATCATGTCCGCGAGCTGCGGACGCGCGG
Source organism: Paraburkholderia ginsengisoli NBRC 100965 (assembly GCF_000739735.1). GTDB lineage: Bacteria > Pseudomonadota > Gammaproteobacteria > Burkholderiales > Burkholderiaceae > Paraburkholderia > Paraburkholderia ginsengisoli. The sequence goes on from NZ_BBJF01000014.1 coordinate 23,705, forward strand.
CGGGCGCATACAGGCTCATGTGAAACGCGACATTGCGCGCGACGTACAGCGACGGGTCCGGCTCGCGTTCGGCGGCGCGGCACAGGTCCGCGGCTTCGCGCAGCGTCGCGGCGCTGTGATTGGGAATTGCGAGGCCGATCGCGAGGCTCTCCAGCGCGGAGCGGATTTCGTAGATCTCGCGCGCTTCATCCGCCGACAACGGCGCGACCGTCACGCCTTTATGCACCGCGGCTCTCGCCCAGCCCTCGCTCTCGATCTGGCGCAGCGCCTCGCGCACCGGAATCGCGCTGACCGAGAAGTGCCGCGCGATCGCGTCCTGACGCAGCGGCGCGCCGGGCGCCAGCGTGCCGTCGACAATCGCCGCGCGCAGCGCCTCCGCGATCACACGCGAGGTGCTCTCGCGCGGTGCCGCCGCGGGCAAAAACGGATTGCGCGCCGGGGCGTCCAGGGGAAAACCATCTGTTGCGTCGCTCATAGTATCAAATATTATATATAAAAAGACGCGCTTTACACGCGGACAAACCCGGAAAGTTTTCGCCGGGCCGACCGCGCGGGCCGCTCCTTCGTTGTAGGAGGGCGGCCCGAATCCGTCCACCCGCGCGCGCATCCATCCCGTCGTTTCCGATTGTCCCGTTACGTACGCCCATCGCAGGGCCGGAGGAGCATGATGAATTCACTGACCGACCGTACGCCGGTCGCGCGGCGCCGCACGCCGCTCAATCGTTCGCAGATCGTAGGTTTCTGGGGTGCATGGGCCGGCTGGACGCTCGACGGGATGGACTCGTTCATCTACGCGCTGGTGTTGACGCCGGCGCTGACCGAACTGCTGCCGCGCTCCGGCATTGCCGCGACGCCGGCGAACGTCGGGCTTGCCGGATCGATCCTGTTTGCGCTGTTCCTCGTCGGCTGGGGGCTGTCGTTCATCTGGGGGCCGCTCGCCGACCGCTTCGGGCGGACCAAGGTGCTGGCCGCCACCATCTTCACGTTTGCGATCTTCACGGGGCTCGCCGCGACTTCGACCAATGTGTGGCAGCTCGGCATCTATCGCTTCATCGCGGGCGTCGGCATCGGCGGCGAGTGGGCGTTGGCGGGCACTTATGTGGCCGAAGCGTGGCCGGAGGATCGTCGCAAGATGGGCGCGGGCTATCTGCAAACCGGCTACTACGCCGGCTTCTTCCTCGCCGCTGCGCTCAACTACACGATCGGCGTGCATTTCGGCTGGCGCGCGATGTTCCTCACCGGCGCGGTGCCGGTGGTGGTCGCGATTCTGATCCTGCTGCGCGTGAAGGAGCCGGAGAAATGGCAGAAGGCCGAAGCGAATACGGTGCGGACCAAGCCGCTGCGCGAAATCCTCGGGCCGACCTATCGGCGGCGGACCTGGGTCGCGTGCATCCTGTTGACGATCGCGATCATCGGCTTGTGGGCGGGCGCGGTGTATGAGCCGTCCGCCGTGATTCAACTGGCGACTCGCGCCGGCATGGCGAAGGCCGATTCGATCAGGATGGCGTCCGTGGCCACGGGGCTGCTGTCCATCGCGACGATACTCGGCTGTCTCGCGTTGCCGCCGCTCGCCGAGCGCATCGGCCGCAAGAAGACGCTGGCGATTTACTTCGCGGGCATGGCGGTGTCGATCGTCGGCAGTTTCGGGTGGGCGTTCTATCTGCCGAACGGACTCGCGCCGTTCATCGCGTGGCTCGTCGTGCTGGGTTTCTTCGGCGGTAATTTCGCGTTGTTCAGCCTGTGGCTGCCGGAGCAGTTCGAGACCCGCGTGCGAGCCACGGCGTTCGCGTTCTGCACGTCGTTCGGGCGGTTCGTCGGCGCGGGCGTCAACTTTCTGCTCGGCGCGGCGGTGCTGCATATGCATACGCTCGGCGTGCCGGTCGCGTTGACGTCGCTCGCGTTCGTGGTCGGTCTGTTCGTGATTCCGTTCGCGCCGGAGACGAAGGGGGAGGTGTTGCCGCAGTGAGGTTGGCCGTTTGGACGAGTGGCGCGCGCGGTCGCGAGCGGGCATTCTTTTCACCTGTTGGACGACGCATTTCTCCGCTGTTTGTGGTTTGCTGATTTGTACAGCGATATGTACAATGATCGCCGGGGTCGAACGCGTTTTCACGTTCGGACATGCACGGTTTCTACCGTGCTCGCCGTGCTGTCCCCGGCCGTGTGGAGAACCCGCCCGGCGAGGGAATCGTCTCTAACTTTTGACAGGAGCGACTGGAGGGCAACCTCTCAGATCGAGATAGCGAATGAACGTCCTTACTTACAGCGAGGCGCGTGCCGGCTTTAAGCAAGCGATGGACGACGTCTGCCGGGATCACACGCCTATGCTCATCACGAGGCAGAGCGGCGAAAACGTGGTCATGGTGTCTCTCGACGATTTCAATGCAATGCAGGAAACCTTGTATTTATTGAGTTCGTCGAAGAATGCTCAGCGGCTCGCCAGATCCATCGCGCAATTGAACGCCGGCAGTGCGACCGCGCGCAAACTGCTGACCGATGAACCGACAAAAAAGCCGCAACGAGGAGGCCGCACAGGCTGACAGTGTTTTTATGTTCACTGACGACGCGTGGGACGATTATCTGTATTGGCAGGAGACCGACCGGAAGGTCCTGCGCAAGATCAATACATTACTGGAAGAGTGCCGGCGCGACCCTTATCGGGGGACCGGAAAACCAGAGGCATTGATTGGCAGCTTGAGCGGCTTGTGGTCGCGCCGTATCACGCTCGCCGATCGGCTGGTCTATCTGCCGAGAGACGGCAAGATCTACGTGATTGCCTGCCGCTTTCACTACGACCGCTGAAAAAAAGCGGGCTACAGTTCCTGTTTCGCGCAGTCGCGAATCAGGCCCACGCCGGCATACGCGAGGGCGAGGGCGGGCGCCCTCACTCCGCATGCCGCCGCGCCCGCCTGCCCGCGTGCAGCAACGACAGCAACGGCCAGCCGAGATTGACCCCCAAACTCGCCATCACGATCAACCCCATGCCCGCGAGTTGCGGCAGCGCCAATGCCCGGCCATACACCACCGCATCCACCACGATCGCGGTAAGCGGGTAGACGAACAGCAGCACCGCGATCACCGGCGTGCTCAGCTTCGGCAGCGCGCCATAGATCAACACGTACGACAGCCCCGTATGCAGCACACCCATGCCGACCAGCCAAAACCATTGCATCGGGCCGATATGGACGGCGGTGAGTGGCGCGATGAACGGCAGGCACACCACACCCACCGCGCACTGCGCGAGCGTCAGCAGATGCGGCCGCAGGTTGCCGAGCCCTTTGGCAATCAACGTGACGCTCGCATAGAGCAGCGATCCCACCAGCGCTTCGCCGATCCCGATCAGATAGCTCGTATGTCCGTGAAAATTGTTCGTCGCCGCGACGCCCGACGCGAGCACGAGTCCGACGAACGCGGTCGCGATCCAGCCGAGCCGGTCCATGCCGAGGCGCTCGTTGAAGAGCGCCGCGCCGATCAGCACGACCCAGAACGGCTGCACATGAAACACCACTGTCGCCACCGCAATGCTGGTGCGATGAATCGCGTCGAAGAAACCGACCCACTGCGTGACCATCAGCACGCCCGAGAGCACCGCGAGCGCGACCGTGCGGCGCGTGAAATGCGCTCGCGTGAAGAAGCCCTTCCACGCGCAATACGCGGCGAGCGACAGGAAGCCGAACAGGCAGCGAAAGAAAACCAGCGTTAGCGCGCCGAGCCGCGCCTCCTCCACGAAGACGCCCAGCGTGCCCATCAGAAGCCCGCCGCTGGCAAGCGTGATCGCGCCTTGTTGACGTTGGGTGAGGGACATGCGAAGCGGCTCCGTGACGGGATGTCCCAAGTATTGCGCGGCTTGCGGGGCGCTCACAAACGAATTAAATTGAGCAATTCCATCAGCCGGATTGATAAATCATGCACCCCGAATTCGACGTCGATCTGTTGCGCAGCTTCGTCGCCGTGGTGGAGACGGGCAGCTTCACGAAGGCGGCGACCACGGTGCATCGGTCGCAGGCGGCCGTCAGCATGCAGATCAAGCGGCTCGAAACCATGCTCGGCACCACGCTGTTCGCGCGCAATACGCGCAATCTGTCGCTCACGCGGCCCGGCAACACGCTGCTCGAGTACGCACGGCGCGTGCTGGCGCTGCACGAGGAGGCGTGGTCGGCGATCGTGCGGCCCGAGGTGACCGGGCGCGTGGTGCTCGGCGCTCCGGACGATTACGTGTCGTCGCTGCTGTCGCCAGTGTTGCGGCGCTTTTCGAATCTGTATCCGCATGTGGAGATCGAGATCGTCTGCGCGCAAAGCACGTCGCTCGCGCCGATGCTCGCCGACAACAAGATCGATCTCGCGTTCGTCACGCGCGACCGCAAACTGCGCGGCGAATTCGTGCGCAGCGAGCCGATGGTGTGGGTGGGGGCGTCGGTGGATACGCCGGTGCTGGCGGCGTCGCCGCTGCCGGTGGGACTGTACGAGCCCGGTTGCGTCGCGCGCCAGCATACGCTGGCCGCGCTGGACGGCGCGCGGATTCGCTATCGGGCGGCGTTCAGCAGCGCGAGTCTGATGGGATTGGTGGCGACCGTGGATGCCGGGCTGTCGGTGATCGCGCTCACGCGTTGCAGCGTGCCGGCGCGCCTCGCGATTCTCGGCGAAGCGCAAGGCCTGCCGAAGATCGCACCGCTGGAAATCGTGGTGGCGCGCAGCGCCAAATCGGATCGGCCGACCTGCGATTATCTGGCCGCGCAGATGGTGCAGGATCTGTCGTTGCGGGCGCCAGGGCGGGGAGCGGCGGGGTAGGGGCCGCGCCATCTCCTGATTTCATCCCCGCGGATAAGCCGTCACTTTCCCATCCACCGTCACCCGCACCTGTTCTCCGGGCCGCGGACACAGATAACCAGGCACGCGCGCCCGCACCATCGTCCGCGAAGCAGACTGCAATTGCAGCGCGACGCCGGCGTCCTGCCCCTGAAAGATCACGTCGGTGACGACAGCCTCATACGCGCTCCCATCGGCGATCGTTTCATCGGGGCGCAGCACGCGGATCTGTTCGGGCCGCAGCATCACATCGACCGCGCCGGCACCCATCGGCGCAGCCAGCGCCAGCTCGCCGAGTTCGCAGCGCACGCGCTCGTGCTCGGCCGTTCCGGGCAACAGCACCGCCTCGCCGACGAACGACGCCAGCGCGCACGTCACCGGCCGCTGATACAGCGTCTGCGGCGTCGCGGTCTGGATCAGCCGCCCGTTCCACAGCACCGCCACTTCATGCCCCAGCGACAACGCTTCGGACTGATCGTGCGTGACCAGCACGGCGGTCGCGCCGGCGGCGGCCAGTGCGCTCGCCACCGCCTGGCGGGTTTCGAGCCGCAGCGCGGCATCGAGCGACGAGAACGGCTCGTCGAGCATCACGAGCGTCGGCGCCGGTGCCAGCGCGCGAGCCAGCGCAACGCGCTGCTGTTGACCGCCCGACAACTGCTGCGGCGCACGCGCGCCGAATTCCGCCGGCAAGCCGACCAGCTCCAGCAGTTCGGCCACTCGATGCCGCGCGCGACGTTGCGTGCGCGGCAAGCCGAACACGATGTTGTCGGCGACGGACAGATGCGGAAACAGCGCGCCCTCCTGCGGTACGTAGCCGATGCGCCGCTGCTCCGATGGCACGTGCAGGTTGTCGTCGGCGACACGGCGGCCGTCGATCTCGACGCTGCCGCCGTCGGCGCGCTCAAATCCGCACAGCAGACGCAGCAGCGTAGTCTTGCCGCTGCCCGACGGCCCAAGCAGCGCGAGCAGCGTGCCGCGCTCGACGGAGAGGTCGATGCCGTGCAGCACCGGCTGGCCGCCGAACGATTTCCGCAGTCCGCGGATACGAAGTTCGCTCATGAAAATCCGAAGGTGAAAGCGCGTGAAAGCAGGGCGGTTGTCTGTGGCATAGGTGGCATCAACAGCATCAACAGCACCTCAGCCGGCTCAACGTTCGCCGAGCAGCGCCGATCTGCCGAGCAGCGCGAACAGCAGTCCCGACGCGAGCAGCGATATCCCGGTAAGCAGTGCCGCGTACGGTGCGGCGGCCGCGAACGCCATCGTCGACGTGTCGGCCCACACCTGGGTGGCGAGCGTTTGCGTGTCGAGCGGCGAGAGCAGCAGCGTCGCGTTCAGCTCGGTGACGACCGAGATGAACACCATCGCCGCCGCCGCGCCGAGCCCCGGCCCCGCGAGCGGCAGCATCACGCGAAGCAGCGTCTGCCACCAGTTGAGACCGAGCGCGCGCGCGGTCTCCTCGAGGCGCGGCTGCGCCTGCATGAATGCGGCGCGCACGCTCACCAGCGCGATCGGCATGAACAGCATCGCATATGCGACCACCAGCAGCGTCGCGCTTTGATAGAGCGGTTGCAGCACGCGCACCGCGAGCGACACGATCGCCAGCGCGATCACCAGACCCGGCACGCCCTGCGCGAGGAACACCGTGCGCTCGAACAGCGTCGCGAAGCGGCCCGGATAACGCACCAGCAGGAATGCGAGCGGCACCACCAGCAACGTGGTCAGCAACGCGGCGGCGAAGCCGAAACCGAGCGACGACACCGTCGCGTTGAACAGCAGTTCGGGCGACACGTCGGCCGGCGTGACGGCGGCCGCGCCAGGTTGGGTAAGCCAGTAACCGATCATGCCGAGCGGTACGCCGAGGGTCGTGACGCCAAGCAGTGCGAAGCCCGCGACGACGATCCAGCGCCACGCGCCCAGTTCATAGCGCAACACCGCGCGCCGCGTGCCGCGATCGACGCGTTCATAGCGCGCCACGCCACGCACGCGAAACTCGAACGCGAGCACGATCAGGCAGATCACGATCAGCACGCACGCGAGCAGCGAAGCGCCGCCGCCGTCGAAACTGGTGCGGAAGTCCGCGTAGATCTGCGTGGTGAACGTGCGAAAGCGCAGCAGGGTGAATGCGCCGAACTCGGACAGCACGCCGAGCGCGACCAGCAACATGCCGCCGAGCAACGCCGGGCGCAATTGCGGCAGCACCACGCGCACGAAACTGCTCCAGCGGTTGCAGCCGAGCGCGCGCGCGCTTTCTTCGAGCGCCGGGTCCATGCCGCGCAAGGCGGCTGCGACCGGCAAATAGACCAGCGGAAAATACGCGCAGCTCAACACCAGCAACGCACCGTTGAAGTCCTGCAAATCCTCGCTGAGCGAGACCCACGCATAACTCGAAATGAAGGCCGGCATCGCGAGTGGCGCCGCGCTGAGCACGGCCCACACGCGACGTCCCGGCAAATGCGTGCGTTCGACGAACCATGCGGCGGCCGTGCCGATCACCGCGCACACGAGCGTCGTCGCCACCGTGATCAGCAGTGTGTTGACGAGCAGTTCGCCGACCAGCGGCCGGAAGACCAGCCCGAGCGCGTCGACCGCGCCGAAGCTCGCGGCGCGCCAGAACGTCAACGCGATAGGTAGCAGCACCAGCAAAGCGCAAAGCGACGCCGCCGCGAACAAACCGCGCGGCGCGCGCATACGCGCGCGCGCCGGGGCGGGGGAGACAGCCGGTTGAGCGGCTGACAGGGCTTCGCTCATTTACAGCAGGCCGGCATGGCGCAGCAGCTTGCCGGCCTGGCTATCGTCGCCGAGCTGCTGGATCGTCAGCGGCGGCGGGCTCAATTCGGCGAACGGCTTGAGAATCGGGTCCGGTGCGACGCCCGCATGCAGCGGATACTCGAACATCACGTGACTGTTCGCCATCAATTGTTGCGCGCGTTCGCTGACCAGATACGCGAGAAACTTCTGCGCGTCGCCTGCGTTGTGCGCGGACTTCAGCACCGCCGCGCCCGACACGTTCACCAGCGCGCCGGCGTCGCCGTCGCCGAAGTGATGGATCGCGCTGCGGGTCTTCGCGTCGCCGAGTTCGGCATGCAGACGCGTCCAGTAGTAGTTGTTGATCAGGCCGGTCGCGACGCCGCCGCGATTCACCGCGGCCACCACGCCTTCGTCGTCGTCGAAGATCTGCGCATTGGCTTTCAGGCCTTTGAGCCATTGCACGGTTTGCTCTTCGCCCTTCAACGCGAGCACCGCGCTCACGAGCGGCAGGAAGTCGCCGTCGCTCGGCGCGATGCCGACCCTGCCTTTCCACTCCGGCTTCGCGAGATCGAACAGCGATTGCGGCAGTTGCGACGGTTGCACCTTGGCCGTGTTGTACGCGAGCACGTTTTCACGCGCGGTCACGGCGACCCACACGCCGCCCGGCGAGTTGAAGCGCGTGGGCACGGTGGCGAGCGTGGCGCTGTCCACCTTGGCGAGCAGGCCTTTTTCTTCGAGCAGCATCAGTTCGGGCGAGTTCTCGGTGAAGTACACGTCGGCGGGCGACGCCGCGCCTTCCGCGACGATCTGCGCGGCCATTGCCGGGCCTTCGCCGTTGCGGATCCTCACCGACACGCCCGACTGCTTCTCGAAGTCTTTCGCGAGCAGATTGACGACCTGCTCGTGTTGCGCGTTGTACAGCGTGATCGACGCAGCGTGCGCCGCCGACGGCACAGTCGCGAAAGCGGTCAACGTGAGCGCGGCGACGCTGCCGAGCAGGCGCAGGCGGGTGCCAAACCAGGAGTAAGCCATGTTCCAGAAGTCCCGTTGTGATGAGGTTGGTTGATCGTGTTGTGCGTGCTTCGGGTGTTGCAGCGATGCGTTTGTGTTCGCTGAGTCGGCGCGTCGGCGTGCTTACGACTCGAACAGCCCCGCGCCGATATACGAGCCCGGCTTCGCCCCTGGCGGCACCGCGAAGATCGCGCTGCCGACGTGGGTCGTGAACTGGTTCATCATGTCGAACTTCGCGAGCCGCTCGTTGATCGGAATGAAGCCGGTGCGCGGGTCGCTCTGATGCGCGACGAAGATGAGCCCCGCGTCGTACTCGGTTTCCTGGCGCCACGGCGGCCAGCGCTCGATGTAGAAGTTCGTGCCGTCGTTGTACGAGTACGAGCGGCGCAGAATCTGCGCGCCGCTGTTGCTCGCCTGATTCGACAGACGCACGTGCGAGTTCTCCGGAATCAGCGGATTGCCGTCCTTGTCCTCTTCCTTCAGGTCGACGGGATCGAACTCGTTCTTCCTGCCGATCGGCGCGCCGCTGTACTTGTGCCGCCCGAGCACCTGTTCCTGGAAGCCCAGTTCCATGTTGTCCCAGTGTTCGAGCGTGATGCGGATGCGCCGCACGACGGTGTAGGTGCCGCCTTCCATCCATGGCGCGTCGGCGCTCGCGCGGGCCCAGACGAATTCGTTCATCAACTGCGGCTTCGCGGTCGACGGATTGTTGGTGCCGTCCTTGAAGCCCATCAGATTGCGCGGCGTCTGTCCGCGCGGACCCGACAGGAAACCGGCCTGGCCCCAGCGCATGGTCGCGTTGCCGTACGCGAGCCGCGTCAGTTGCCGCACCGCATGAAACGCGACCTGCTGATCGTTCGCGCACGCCTGGATGAAGAGGTCGCCGCCGGTTTTCTCGGGGATCAGCTGATCGCCGTTAAAGCGCGGCAAATCGACGAGCGCGGCAGGGCGGCGCGCGGCGAGGCCGTAGCGATCCTTGCCGTCCTTCGTGAAGAGGCCGGGGCCGAAGCCGAAGGTGATCGTCAGGCCGTTGGGGCCGAGGCCGAGCACGTCGCCGGAATCGGGCGCGGACTTGCTGTCGCCGGCTTCGCCCGTCGGCAGCGCGGCGGCCGTGCCGCCTTGTGCGAGACGCGCGGCCGCGTCGGTCCACGCGCGCAGCAGCGCGATGACGTCGTCGCGCTTGTCGGTCGTCAGATCGAGCGCGGCGACATACGCGTGACTCTGCTGCGGCGTGACGATGCCGCTCTGATGCACGCCGAAGAACGGCTCGACGGCCAGTTGCGGATCGGCGCCGTGTGTTTGAGCCTGGGCCTGGGCTTTGGCGAGCGCGGCCTGCGGCGCGAGCGCCGCGCCGAGGCTCGCGCCGGCCGCCATCGCGGCGCCGCCCGCTTTCAGAAAGCCGCGCCGTGACGGGCGCGGCGGTCGATCGTTTGCCATGATTGCTTCACCTTCTTTATCGCGTTAGACCGTGCCGCTCACTTCGCGAGCACCAATGTGTTCACATCGTCCTGCACGTAGTAGAAGCCATCGCCTTCGGGCGTCAGCGCGAGGCCGAACAGGTCGCCGTTGCCCGGCGGCGATTGCGCCTTGTCGGTGTCGATCCAGCGCGCGTAGATCTGCTTGCCGGTCGCCGGATCGATTTCGACAATCTGGCCGTTCAGCGCATTGGTCACCAGCAGGTGGCCGTTGGGCGCGGTCACCATCGCGAGCGGACGATGCAGCAGGCCGTCGGCGGTGAGCTGGCGGCCCACGCCGGCGCTCGTGTCGCGCGTCATCGGGTCGTCGATTTCGGTGATGCGGTTGCCGATCGCGTCGGACACGTACAGCAGCTTCTGATCGTTCGACAGCGCGAGGCCGGTCGGGCCGACGAGGAACACGCCCTTGTCGGCTTGCGCGCCGAAGCCGCTGCCCACCACGGTTTCCTTCTTCACGACGGGCGGCTTGCCGGCCGGCACGTCGAGGTCCAGACGCAGCACGGTGGCCTGCTTGAATACCGGCGGCGTGCCTTCCGCACCGCCGACGCCGAAGCCCGCATTGCTCACGAACAGCGTCGCGCTGGTGCCGTTGTCGACGACGGCCATGTTGCCCCACGGGTCGTTGATGTTCGGGCTCGTGATGGTCGACGCGACCTTGCCTTGCGGATCGAGCACGATCAGGCAGCCGGCGCCCTTGGTGCCGGTCGTGCCGTCGTTGCTCGGCGTGCTGCCGACGATCACATAGCCCGACTTGAGCATCGTCATCGCGGTCGACAGGCCGATGCCGCCGGGGCATTCCTTCAGATCGCGCGGCACCGTCGCGAACACCGACATCTGTTTGGTGTCCGGACGATAGTTGATGATCGTGCTGCCGGTGCCCTGCAGATTGGTCGAGTTGTTGAAGTTGCCGACCAGCACGTCGCCCTGTTTGATAGTGCCCGCCGTGACCGGCGCGACCACCACCGCGTAGGGGTTCTGGTCGCCGTTGTCGGGCACGGTGTTGATCAGCGTGGTGTGGTGCTTGATGGTTTCGAGGAAACCTTGCGGCTCGGCGTGCGCGCCGGCTGCGGTCGCGAAGGCGACAGCACCGGCCGCGGCGCCGATCAGTGCCCGCGCGGTGCGCGGCGAAAACTTGCGCATGGGATGGTTCACGATTGAGCCTCCGTGTCTGCGCACAAAGCGGTGGTTGCGGTCATGATCGAAAGCATGGGTGTTGGTTTGTCGAGCGTAGGGTTGGGCGCGAACCGCATCAGAAATTGATGTTGGTCCGCACGCCGATGACGAACGTGTTGCGCAGCGGCTGCGTCGGGTCGTTCGGATTCTGGCCGGCGCCGGCGTTGAACGTGTATTGCGCGTCGGCTTGCAACTGCCACCAGCCGTTGACCTGATACTGATAGGTCGCTTCGAGCGTGGTTTCGCTGGTGCGCACGCCGTACGGGCCATTGGTGAACGCGCGGAAATCCTGATCGAGTCCGTTCACGTGATTGCCGACCTTGATGTAGGTGAGCGCGAGGCCGACGCTGTCGTCGTCGCGGCCGGCGAACGGTGCTTTCAGCACGACGCCCAGGTTCGCCGCGATGCTCACCAGGTTGCGGTCGCCGGGGCCGCCCATCAAGCGCGCGAACACGCCGAGGCTGCGTGGCTCGTCAGGATTAGGACGCCATATCATCTGATCGGCGACCGCGTAGATGCTGTAGTTGCCGCGATGATTCGCGGGCACGCCCGTCGAAGCCGGACTCGCCAGCGACACACCGTTGTTGTCGTAGCGCTGGTCCGCGAAGCTGTTGTTGTTGTACCAGACGCCAAGCTTGTAGGTGCCCGGCAAGCCGTTGTTGCCCATGCCGACCATTTCGCCGTCGGCCGGCTGATTGATCGCGTACTGCAACTCACCGATCCACAACGTGCCGTTGTGCAGATTGAAGTTGGTGCCGCTCAGGTTGTCCGGGTTGTTGCCGAGCGGGTCGCCGGAAAACACGCCCGCCAGCGCCGTCAACGAAGGCGTGATCTGGCCGCGTACGCGCACGCCCAAACCCGCGAGCGGATACGCCGGGCCGCCCGACGGCATGTTGTACGAAGGCAGCGCGGGCCAGCCGAACATCGTGTTCAGGAACAGCGCCGAGTACGCGCTCGTGATGAACTCCTGATCGATACTCTGCTGACCGATCTTCACGTCGAGCCGCTTGTTCAGGAACGACTGCTGATACCACAACTCCCACAGCCGGGTGGTGTCGTCGGCCTCGATGCCGCTAGCCGTGTTCAGCGTGCCGAGCTTGTTGGCGCTCAAATTCGCGCCGTGAATCTGCAGCGCGCTGACGTTGAACAGGCCGCCCGGCAAGCCGAACGCTTTTTGCGTATCCATCTGCACGGTGGCGGTTGTCAGACCGTCGTAGTCCGCGCCGCGCGCAAGACCGCCGCGCAGATTCGCGAGCACTTCGCTGGTCTCGGTGAGTTGGAACGTCACGCCGTACTTGCCGAGCCAGGGCCGCAGGCCGCCGATGTCGCCGAGCATCTGCTCGCGGTTCCAGAAGCCGGTCCACTGGCTGGTCGGGGTCGCCTTGATGTTCAGGTCGGCTTCGGGGGCTTCGGGGGTGGCGTCCGGATTCGCTTCGGCCATGGCTGTGCCGGCCGTCAGCGATGCCCAGGCGAACGCGGTGCAAAGCGCCGCATGTCGCATCGCGGGCAAGCGCGTACGATGGGTCGGACCGAAACGCGTAGCGCGCTTGCGCGGTGGATGGTGAGCGGCAGGGCCGTCGAAGTGGGCGAGCTTCATCGAAATCCTTATTAATGTTTTATCGACTGATCTATTCATCGGGGAGCCGCGTTCCGCAGACCCGCGATTTGCCGTAACAGCCCGCGACGCCGTGCAGCAGATGAGCAGAATCGTACGCACGCGATTTGTGACAGTCAATTTAAATGAGAACGATTCTCATCAATATTACTGACATGTAATTTGCGCGTTACGGACTGCTAGGAATCGGCATGTACCTGTAATTTGGACCGAATGAAAATGTAATCTGAACGTAGGGTTGTAGTCGAACCGAACGCGTGCGGAGGTCCGCTGTCGAAAGCGCAGACTCAACCCTGGAAGGCAAAGTAAGGAGATGGATATGAAAAAACGCATTCTCTTGATGTCGATGCTGGCAAGCGCCGGTTTGCTATTGAGCGGTGTCGCAAGCGCGCAACTGAATCTGAAGCAGTTCGGCATCGGCGGCGGCGACAGCTCGGCGGGCGCTGCGCCGGCGGCTTCGTCGGGTGGCATGTCTCAGTTGTTGCAAACGTATGTGGGCGCGAACCAGCAGGTGCTGAGCGGCCAATCGAGCCTCGCGTCGGCGATGGGCATGAGCAGCGCGGCAGGGCAGGCGCAGCAGGCAGCGGGTCTCCTGAGCGGCGGCACGCCGTCGGTGAGCCAGTTGACCCAGGTAGGCAGCACGCAGCAGTCTCTCTCGCAAAAATTGACGGACGCGTTCGCGAGCCATGCGAGCGGCGGCGCGTCGGCCACGCCGGTCAACAAGGAGGCGTTTACGGAAGGCCTGTCGTCCCTCGGCAAGGGAGTGAGCCAGTATTCGAGCCTGCAGTCGGGGCTCGGTAGCATCGGTCAGATGAGCCCGTCCTCGCTGTTGCAGTCGGGGCTGAATCCGCAGACGGCGCAGAGCGCGTCGTACATCGCGCAATCGGCGCCGGGCCAACTGCAGTCGCTGATGTCGACGCTGAGTTCGGCGGTGCAATTCGCGTCGAGCCACGGCATCACCGTGCCGTCGATCGCAAGCTCCGCATTGAAGGGCGTCCAGTAAAGCGGTGGGCGGCCTGTGCTTCGGGCGCCGCTTCCACGACAGGACGGCGCCTGAAGCGGCTACGGAAAACGGTCATGTCCGGCGGGTCGGGGCGACGGGAAAAGCGGCTATGATCGTGTCCCGGACCGCCGGACGGCGCGTTGAGCCCCCAGCACGACGCCAAGGTGTGGAGGTCCGTCAGCGTCCAGCCCCAAACCCTATCGCGATCATGCCGATGTCCTACACCGTCAATCTGGAAAACTACTTCGCCCGCATCGGCTACGAAGGCCCGCGAGCGGCAACGCTGGAAGTCCTGCAGGCGATTCACCGGCTGCATCCCGCGGCGATCCCGTTCGAGAACCTGAACCCGCTCACGCGGCGGCCGGTCAAGCTCGACCTCGAATCGGTCGAGAGCAAGCTCGTCACCGCGCGGCGCGGCGGTTACTGCTTCGAGCAGAACGCGCTATTCGCCAACGTGCTGATGCAACTGGGTTTCAGCGTCACGCCGCTGCTCGGACGCGTGCTATGGGGCCGCGAGTCCGATGCCGTGCCGCCTCGCACGCACATGGTGCTGCGCGTCGACATCGGTGCGGATGCGTGGATCGCCGACGTCGGCTTCGGCAGCGTGACGCTGACCGCGCCGCTGCGTTTGACCCCCGGCCTCGCGCAGTCCACGCCGCTGGGCACGTTCCGCCTCGCCGACGCCTCGCGCGATGCGCTCTTTCTCGAAGTGCAGGCTCACGACGAAAGCTGGGCGCGCGTCTATCGCTTTGATCTGCAGCCGGTCGAGTGGATCGATTACGAAACGTCGAACTGGTACACGTCGACGTCGCCGGATTCGATTTTCGCGAGCAACCTGATCGTGTGCCGCGTGCTGCCGCAGGCACGTCTCACACTCTTCAACGATCAACTGAACGAACGCGCCGGGAACGGACAGATCGTCGGCGAGCGGCAACTCGCGAGCGCCGGTGAACTCGCCGCGTGTCTGCACGAGCGTTTTGGTCTGGATACCGGCGACATCGATATTGCCGAGGTGTTCGAGCGCGTGCGCACAGCGGCGCAAAGCGCGTAACGCATCGAACGTCGCGCGTCACAAGCAATCTGCACCGCACGGGAGTGCCGCGATGATCACGCGCCTGATCCTGCAAACGGTTATCTGGCTGACGGCCATGGGCGCGCTGCTGTTCGGCGCGGCGGGCAGCCTGGCGTGGCCGGCCGCGTGGTGGTACCTGATCGAACTGGGCGGCTTGAGTCTGTGGCTCGGGCTGTGGCTCGCGCGTCATGATCCCGGTCTGCTCGCCGAACGTCTCGCGCCGTTCGTGCAGGCGCAGCAAAGCCGCTGGGACCGTCTCTTCATGATGGGCGTCGCGCTGGCGTGGTGCGGCTGGTTGATCGTGATGGGACTCGACGCGATGCGCTTCCGCTGGTCCGCGCCGTTTCCGGTCTGGCTGGTCAGCTTCGGTTCGCTGTGCGTGTTCCTGTGCCTCTTTCTATGCTGCTTCGTGTTCCAGGCGAACAGCTATGCGGCACCGGTCGTGAAGATCCAGACGAGCCGTGGCCACAAGGTGATCGACACCGGTCCCTACGCGCATGTCCGCCATCCGATGTATGGCGCCGCGTTGTTGCTGCTCGCCGGCACGCCGTTGCTGCTCGGGTCCTGGTGGGGACTCGCATTCGTGCCCGTGATGGTGATCGGCATCGGCTGGCGCGCGGTGCGGGAGGAGCGTGTGCTTGCCGATCAACTCGACGGTTATACGGCGTACATGGCGCGGGTGCGCTATCGGTTCGTGCCGTTCGTCTGGTAGCGCGCGTTCGTTTTCTCGCTCGACACGGTGCGGACATGGCGGGTCGCGCGACGCATGGCGACCATCACATCATCTCGGGCCCGTAGCGGCATTGGCAGCCCTCAAGCATGTCTGCGCCGTTGCCGAACCGGGTAACATTGGGGCTCGGCGGGCTGGCCACGGCGCACAACCGCGTCGTACCCGCGTACCACCCACGAGGTCGGAGTGAATACAACTACAAATGCGCAAACCGCGCAGAACACATCAATTACATCGGCCGCACCGACGGCCAGCCACCCCGACCGCCAGCACGAAACTCCGGCGAGGGCACTGCCTGCCTACGAGCAGATCAAGCGCTACGTCCTCAAGCGCATCGGCGAAGGCGCCTGGAAACCGGGCGGACTGATCCCATCCGAAATGGAGTTGGTCAAGGAGTTCGGCGTGGCGCGCATGACGGTGTCGCGCGCGTTGCGCGAACTCACCGCCGAGCGCGTGCTGACGCGCGTGCAAGGCTCGGGCACGTTCGTCGCGCCGCAGCGATATGAATCGACGGTGCTGGAAATCCGCAATATCGCCGACGAAATCGCCGATCGCGGTCATCGTCATTCGGCGCACGTGCTGATGCTCGAACCGAGCGACGACCCGCACGCGCTCGACGCGCTCGGACTCGCGAGCGCCCCTGCGTTTCATTCGTGCATCGTGCACAGCGAGGAAGGCGAGCCGATCCAGTACGAGGACCGCTACGTCAATCCGAAAGTGTTCCCCGAGTATCTGCAACAGGACTTCACGATCGAAACGCCGAATCACTACATGGTGCGGCTCGCGCCGATCCAGCGCGCGGAGTTTCGCATCTACGCGCAGAAGCCCGACGCCCATGTGCGGCGGCATCTCGCGATGGACATCGGCGAGCCGTGCTTGCAGTTGTGGCGTCGCACGTGGGTCGGCGACGACGTGGCCACTTCGGTGCGCCTTTGGCATCCGGCGTCGCGCTTCCATCTGGCGGGGAGCGTGTAGCGCGTTTGATCGCCAGGCACACGCACACACTCCGCGCGCGCCGCGTCATCAGCCCTGGCGCTGTGACGTATCCGGCGAAAATCGGCAACCCAGCCGATAACGCGAGCCCGGATGCACGAAGCGCGCGAACGTCACCGCCACGCCGCTGGTCCACGTGCGGCGCATCAGCGTGAGGCACGGCTCTTCCGCGCGAATTTCCAGTAACTCGGCTTCGGCGGGCGTCGGCAGCGCCGCATCGACGACATGCTCGACGTCGTGCGCGGGCACGATCTCGAGCAGATACTCCGACGGCCTCACCGCCGAGAAATCCTGCTGCAGAAAGTCCGGCGCGACGGCCGGATTCACGTAGCGGTCTTCGAGCTGCACCGGCAACCCGTTCTCCCGATGCACGCAGGTCACATGAAACACCGACGCGCCGTGCGCGAGCCCCAACGCATTCGACACGTTCACCGGCGCCGTCTCGCGTTGCGACAGCACCGTATCGCACCGGTATTCATGACCGCGCGAGCGGATCTCGTCGCCGATATGCGCGATCATCAGCAGCGTCGATTGAGGCTTGCTTTGTGCGACGAAGGTGCCGACGCCCGACACGCGCGTGACGAACCCTGCGTCGGCCAGCTCACGCAGCGCGCGATTGACCGTCATGCGCGACACGCCGAGCGTCGCGACGAGATCAAGTTCCGACGGCAGTCGGTCGCCCGCCTGGCGTGCGCCCGACTCGATGATCTGGCGAATGTGGTGCTTGACCTGTTCGTAGCGCGCGGCCGGCGCCTCGTCGGCCGCGCGCGCGATTTTCGGCGCGGCGACTGGCGGCTTGTCGTGAGCCTTGCTGCGAAGCGTGGAGGTCATTGGCGGCGCTCGCTAACGGTGGCGTGAGACGGGCGGGGGCACATGCACGTGCGGAAAGCGGCGCGTGTTCATAGCGGCGGCGCGTCGTCGGCCTCGCGCGTCCAGAACGCGTTGCGGTCGAAGTAGTTTTGCAGGAACTGCCGCAAACGCGGCTGCCCGGCATCGTGAAACACGTCGCGCGGGTTGCCCTGCACCGCGATACGCCCCTGGTCGATGAACATCACCTTGTCCGCGACCTGCGCGGCAAAACCCATTTCATGCGTGACCACGGCCATCGTCATGCCATCGCGCGCGAGTTGCTTCATCACCTGCAACACCTCGCCGACGAGTTCGGGATCGAGCGCCGAGGTCGGCTCGTCGAACAGCATGATGTGCGGCTCCATCGCGAGCGCCCGCGCAATCGCGACCCGTTGCTGCTGACCGCCCGAGAGTTTCGCCGGATACGCGTCGCCCTTGTGCGCAAGGCCCACGGTGTCGAGCATCGCGTTGGCGCGGCGGCGCGCTTCATCGCGCGACAGATGCCGCACGCGCAGCAGCGCTTCCATCACGTTGCCGAGGGCGCTCATGTGCGGCCACAGATTAAACTGCTGAAACACCATGCCGACGTTGCGCCGCACGCGATTGATCTCGCCCGGCGACGCCCGCACCCGTTTGCCGTTGCGCTCGCTATAGCCGAGCAGTTCGCCTTCGATGCGCACGTCGCCCTGATCGTACGTTTCGAGCGCGGCGAGGCAGCGCAGCAGCGTGCTCTTGCCCGAGCCCGACGGCCCGATGATGCAGACCACTTCGGAGCGCGCGATCTGCAGATCGACGCCGCGCAGCACTTCGACGTCGCCGAAGCGTTTGCGCAGATCGCGCACTTCGATCAGCGGTGCGCCGGGCGGCGTCGATACGGCGGCGCCAGCGGTTGACGCGGAGGAGGGCATGTCGGCGATGGCGTTCATAAGAGCTCCGGTTTCATGCGATGAAGCGTGCGATGCGGGCTTCGGCCCACATGCCCGCGCGCGAAGTCAGCTCGACCAGCGCGAGGTAGCACACGCACAGCACCAGCAGCGTTTCGACGAAAGCGAAAGTGGCCGAGCCGATGCCGGTCAGCACGAACGTCAGCTCGGGCACGGTGACGATGGACAGCACCGCGGTCTCCTTGCTGAGCACGATGATCAGGTTGGTCAGCGCGGGCACGATCAGCACCAGCATTTGCGGCACCTGGATGCGCAGCACCGCTTGCCAGCGCGTGAGGCCGAGACATGACGCGGCTTCGAGATGGCCGGTGGGAATCGACTGGAAGCCGGAGCGGAACGCTTCGGCGAAATACGCGCTGCCATAAAGGCCGAGGCCGAGCACGCCGGCCGTCATCGGTTCGAGCGTGAGACCGACCGAGGGCCCGCCGTAGTACAGCAGAAAGAGTTGCACGAGAAACGGCGTGCCGCGAAACAGTTCGATATAGATGCGCAGGAGGCCGCGCACCCAGCGTCCGCAGAACAATTGCAGCACGGCGATCAGGAAGCCGATCACGAGGCCGATCGCGACGCCCGCGGCCCATGTGCCGAGCGTCGTCGCGAGTCCGGCGGCGATCGGCTGCAGGTTGTGCGTGATGACGGTGGGGTCGAGGGTTTGCATGGCGTGGGCCGCGTGAGATGGCGTCGTCTCGGAGATCAGGCGTGCTGCAACCGGTACTCGGCAGTGTGTGCGACAAGCGCGAGCGTGCCGCAGATCACGAAGTAGATCAGCCCGGCCGCGAGATAGGCTTCCAGCGGCCGATACGTGCTCGCGGCGATGTTCTGCGCGGTGCGCGTCAACTCGGCGACGCCGACCACCGAGATCAACGACGAAGCCTTGATCAGCAGCACCATTTCATTGACGAGCGACGGCAGCGTCAAACGGAACGCTTGCGGTACGAGGATACGCCGCAGCATGTCGAACGGAGAAAGGCCGAGCATGCGCGCCGCTTCGAGATGTCCCGGCGGAACGCTGAGAAAACCGCCGCGCAGAATCTCGGCGATATACGAAGCGGAACAGAGCGAGACCGCGCTGAGTGCGGCGACGATCGGCGACACGTTGATCCCCGCGAACGGCAGCAGGTAGTACACGAGCAGCAACTGCACCAGCATCGGCACGCCGCGAAAGAAGAACACGTAGGCGCCACCGAGCATGCGCACCGCGCGCTTCGGCGAAAGTCGCGCCGCGCACACGCCGATCGCGACGAAGAAGCCGATCACGAGCCCCGTCAGCGAAATGCCGATGGTGGCGAGCGCCGCGTGCAGCAGCAGCGGCAAGCCCTGAACGAAGACGGTCGTGCTGAACATGGACGGCGCTCGCTGGAAACTCGCTGGAACGAAGGAGGGCGATGCGGGTCGCGGCGGTTCGCGAAGGCTCGCATCGCTTGCGTCAAAACATTTGCATCGACGCGTTAAGCCGGGCCGAGGCGCGAAGCGATCAGTAGTTCGGCGCGGGCATCGTGGTCGGCGCGTCCATCGCGACGCCGAACCATTTCTTCTGCAACGCCGCGAGGCGTCCATCGTTGTGCATCTTGACGAGCGCGGCGTTGAACGCGTCGGCGAGTGGCTTGCTGTCCGCGTCCTTGCGCAACGCGTAAGCGAAGTACACCTTGGCGCCGAACGGCGGCTGCACCACGGCGAAAGTGTCCGGACGCTGCTTCGCGACATACGCGATGTTGGTCATCGAGTTCGCGACCGCCGCGATGCGGCCGGCGGCGAGATCGGCGTAAGCCTGATTGTTGTCGACGTATTCGCGGATTTCCGGCGGCTTCGGCAACGTGGCGACGTAGGCCTTCAACTGGTCCAGTTGCGCCGAGCCCTTGCCCGCGCCGACCGTCTTGCCCGCGATATCCGCCGACTGTTTGAGCGACGTGTCTTTCGCGCGTTTGAGCAGCGCGTCGGTGGCGTCCGCGACCGGCAGCGTGTATGTGTAGCGCTCCATGCGCGCCTTCGTGACCGTTAGCGGTCCGCCCACCATGTCGAACTTGCCCGCTTCGAGACCCGGCAGCACGCTCGGCCAGGGAAGGTCGATGAAGCGTACTTTCACGCCCATTTCCTTGCCGACCTCGGCGAACAGGTCCTTGTTGAAGCCCGCCTGCTGACCGTTTTCGAGGAAGTCGAACGGCGCGAACTGCATCTCGGTGCCGACTACCAGTTCACCCGCTTTCCTGACTTTGGCGAGTTGATCTTCCGCGTGCGCGGCGACACTGGCCGCGCACAACGCCACCATGACCAGACGACACTTCCAGCCTGCAAGGATGCTCATGGGATTCTCCGGTTGGCAAAGCGGTGGCGCGCGAACGCGGTGCGTTCGACGGGTTCGGCGCGGGTCATGCGAGGCAGTATATACCGCGTTTTTTCGCGCGAAACAAATAAACCTGCGGGTAGAGAAAAGCCCTTATATGAAGGGCTCAAATGCAGCTTGCCGGTGTCCTTTTGGCGGTATATACAACGGCAATGCAAACGCTGCGCGAACGCCGTTGCATGTGCTTGCCGCCGTGCTGCGTCCGCGTGTTTCGTCAGTCGATACAACCGTCCTTCTGGGAGCAACGCGATGCCCGTGACCCGCATTCCGATCATCGATTTCGCCGGCGTGCGTGCGGGCGACCCGCAGGCATTGCAGCGCGCCGCGGCGGAAATTCGTGAAGCGTGTACGACGATCGGCTTCTTCTACATCGTCAATCATGGCGTGCCGCAAGCCTCGATCGACGCCGCCGCCGACGCGGCCCGCAGGTTCTTCGCGTTCGCCCCGGAGATCAAGCGGCGCGCGGCGGTCAATCATCGGCATCGCGGCTTCAATGCGCTCGGCGACGCCACCATGTACCAGGCGAAGCGGCCGGACTACAAGGAGTTCTTCAGTATCGGTCTCGAACTGCCGGAAGACGATCCCGATGTGCTTGCGGGTCAGGCGCTGCGTGGGCCGAACAACTGGCCGGACTTCATGCCGGAGCTGCGTCCCGCGCTGTACGGTTACTACGAGGCGGTCGGCGCGTGCGGCGCCGATCTGCTGCGCGCGGTGGCGGTGAGTCTCGGCGTCGACGCAAATTTTTTCGCGCCGCGTTATACCAAGCGGATGCAGCGCACCCAGATGGTCTACTATCCGCCGCAGCCGCCTCAATTGGATGAAGATCAGTTCGGCGTCGCGCCGCATACCGACTATGGCTGCATCACGTTGCTGTGGCAGGACCAGGTGGGCGGCCTGCAGGTGCGCGAGATCGCCAACGACACGTGGGTGGAGGCGCCGCCGGTCGAAGGCAGCTTCGTCGTGAACGTCGGCGATCTGCTCGCGCGCTGGACCAACGACCGCTTTCGCTCCACGCTGCATCGCGTGATCAATGCATCGGGCCGCGAGCGCTATTCGATCGCGACGTTCTATGATCCGACCTACGGCGCAACGGTCGATCCGCGCGAGCTGGGCGCGAGCGACGCCGAGGTGCGATATCAGCCGGTTGCCGCCGGCGACTACATCCTCGGACGTATCAACGATTCGATGGGTTATCGAAAGAAACACGCTGAAGGCACGCAAGGAACCACTGCATGACAGATCACGGCAACACCCATGACGCAACGCACGAAGCCACACGCGGCGCGGCGCCGCTGGCGTCGACACTCGACGCATTGCGCGCCGCGCTGGGCGACGATTCGGTGCGCATCGGCGACCAGATCGGCGAACGTGCGCTAACCGACTGGACGCGCCACGAGCCGACGCGGCCTGCTGCGCTGCTATTGCCGCGCAGCACCGAAGAGGTGTCGCGTGCGCTGGCGATCTGCCACGCCGCGCATCAACCGGTGGTGCCGCAAGGCGGCATGACCGGCCTCGCGGGCGGCGCGATTGCGCGCGCCACGGATATCGCGTTGTCGCTCGAACGGTTGACGGGGGTCGAAGAGGTCGATGCCGCGTCGGCCACGCTGACGGTACTTGCCGGCACCACGTTGCAAGCTGCGCAGGAGGCCGCCGCCGAAGCCGGCTTCGAACTCGCGCTCGATCTCGGTGCGCGCGGCTCGTGCCAGATCGGCGGCAATCTCGCGACCAACGCGGGCGGCAATCGCGTGATCCAGTCGGGCACCGCGCGCGACCAGGTGCTCGGTCTCGAAGTCGTGCTCGCCAACGGCGACGTGCTGAACTCGCTCGGCAAGATGGTGAAGAACAACACCGGCTATGACCTGAAGCACTGGTTCATCGGCTCCGAGGGCACGCTCGGCGTCATCACGCGCGCGGTGTTGCGCCTGCATCCGCAGCGCAAGGCGCGTCATACGGCGCTCGTCGCGCTCGACGGCTACGACGCCGCCGTGAATCTGCTGCGCCGTTTGTCGACGCGCTTTGGCAACGACATCGGCGCGTTCGAGATCATGTGGCCGGACTTCTACGACTTCGGCGTGAAGCTGACCGGCACGCGTTCGCCATTCGCCGAAACGCATCCGCTCTATGCGTTGATCGAGCATGCGAGCTTCGATGCGAGCGACGACGGTGAGCGCTTCTCTGCCGTGCTGACCGATGCACTCGATGGCGGTGCGATTCGCGACGCGGTGATCGCACAATCGGTGGCCGACGTACGCGCGCTCTGGGCAATCCGTGAGTGCACCGCGGAGTTTCCGGTGCGACTCGACGCGATCAACTTCGACGTGAGCTTGCCGATCGGCGAGATCGGCGCGTTCGTCGACCGTTGCCGCGCAGCGCTCGATGAACGCTGGCCCGGCAACGCGTCGTATTTCTTCGGGCATATCGGCGATTCGAATCTGCACGTGACCGTCGACGGAAATTCGATCGCCGGCGTCGATCATCACGCGGTCTACGCGTTCGTCTATGAGATGCTCGGGCCGTTGCACGGCTCGGTGTCGGCGGAACACGGGATCGGTTTGCTCAAGCGCGAATTTCTGCCGATCTCGCGCTCGCGGGCGGAGTTGGCCGCGATGGTCGCGATCAGGCGTGCGCTGGATCCGCACGGCATTCTGAATCCGGGCAAGCTGTTCTGAGCAAGAGCGGGGCGCCTATCGACGAGCGCGCCCACGGGCGTGGCCGCGGCGCGTGTTGGGCTCAGCGAAGGCGAGCCCCGCATGCGCCGCTCAAAGCTTCAATGCGTGGCGACGGAATCGAGCCCGGTCGAACGGACGGTGGCCTGCACACCCGGCGACGCGAGATAGTCGAGCAACGCCTTGGCTTCCTGCGGATGCTGCGCGCCGACCGGAATGCCGGCGGCGAAGCGCGTGACCGATTGCACCGACTCCGGAATCTTGCCGACGAACGCGGCGCCTTGCACCGGCAGCAACTCGCTGACCTGCTGGAAGCCCACTTCGTAATCGCCATTGGCGACGACCGACGCAACCGGAATCTTCGGCACCATCTTCGCCTTGGCTTTCACCTGGTCTTCGATGGCGAGCCGTTTGAACAGCTCGCGTTCGATATAGACGCCGCTCGCGCTATCCGAGTACGCGATCGATTTCGCGTGCAGCAAGGTCTCTTTCAACGCGTCGACCGAGCCGATGTCGGGCTTCGGCGCACCGTCGCGCACGACCATGCCGATGCGCGAATCCGCGAGTTCGACGCGCGAACTGGGGATCACTTTGCCTTGCTTGATCAGATCGTCGAGCGCATAGCCGACCATGATGACGACGTCCGCGGGTTCGCCGCGTTCGAGTCGATTGGGAATGGCTTCAGGGGCTTTGCCCATCGACGGGCCGAGGATGGTGTCGAGCGTATTGCCGGTCGAGCTTGCGAATTGCGGGCCGAGCAGTTTGTAGGCGGCGGTGAAGCCGCCGGAACTCATGACGCGAAGCTCTGCCGCCTGCACGTCGGAGGCGGCGACGGTGCTGGCGAGCAGACCGGCGGTCAACATGGACAGAAAGAAGGTTTTCATCGGGATCGGCGTGTAGTGCGAAAAAGGTGAAAGCGGAATGAAACGCGGGTGCGCGGTTTGCGATGGCTTTCGCCGCGCAGGATGAACCATACCCGAACGGCCGACGCACGAGAACCCGTGCGTGACGAGCACGCTACGCGCGTGAGCCGAGAGGGCAGGGACAAGCACGGGCGATGCGGCGAACGGCGCGCAACGCGTGTGCGTCGCGCGCGATCTCCGTCAATGAGCGTCGAGGTACCGCGCGATCACCGGATACACATCCACCGACGCGTTCTTACCGAAGATGCAATCGATGTGTCCATAGCCTGGAATCAGATGCCGTTCGTAGGGCTGCTCGGGGAACTCGCTGGCGAGCATGTCGAAAGTGAGTTCGGTGCTTTTCGGCAGATAGGTTTCGTTTCTATCGCCGTGGATGAAGCCGATCGGCAGGCGCAATCCCTCCAGTCCCTTCATGCCGTCCGCTCCGGTTAGGTAGACATCGTTGCCTTCGGCGTCGACGACCTTGCCCTTGCGCACCATCGTCGCGAGATGCTTGAAGACCTCGACGTCATGCACACCGAGCAATTCCTGCAGATTCGCGTGCAGCGTCTCGTTGAGCTTTTCATGCTCGTAAAGCAGGCCATACAGGAAGGTCGCGCGATGACAGATCGGGTTGCCGCAGCCCTCGTCGTGATCGATCGGGTAAAGCCGTAGCGCTTCGTCGAGCAGGTTCGCCGGCCACGAGTCGTCCTGCGTGTACGCGGTCAGATCGCGCACGTTCAGATGCTGCATGATGTCGGGGATGTGCAGGCCGGCCTTGATCCGTTGCAACGTGCCCGGCACCGGATGCGTCGACACCTGCGAGATCACCGCCGAGCGCACCCCTTCGAGTCCGGACAGCAACGACATGCTCAACGCGAGACCGCCAAGGCAATGGCCGACCGCCTGAATCTGCTGCGCGCCGGTCAGCTCGCGAATCTTCGCGACGGCGACGGGGATGTCCTCGCGCGCCACTTTATCGACGTTGGTCGGCACCAGCACGCTCGGCATCTCGATGCTCACGCGCAGATCGACGAGCCAGACGTCATAGCCGGCCGCGCACAGATACTCGACCATGTTGGTCGCGATCAGATCGGTCGAAAAGATGCGGCTCGATACACCGGAGCCGTGAATCAACAGCACCGGGCGCGTGGTTGTGCGCGCGGGGTCGACATAACGCGTGAGCCTAAGCGTCGTGCCGTCCGGCGTATCGAAGAAGAAGGTTTGCGGCGCTGGCGCGCGCAGCGCGCGCTTCAGACGCGGCGTCGCGTTCGGGTCGAAGAATTGCAGCGGCGCGGCCACGCCGCCGTATTCGGTAAACAGCACGCCCGCGAAGAACTTGCCGAACTTCAGTGTCCATTCGAGGCGCGTCTTCAGGTCGGGCGTATTGGTGACTTCGAGCGTGCGTTGCTGCTTGAGGAAGTTCTCCGGCGTGATGATCAGCGTAGCCTTGCCGATTACGGGCGCATCGACTGGCGGCGTGTCGCGGAGCTCGGCAAAGAGCGTGTTGGTCTGCTCCCACAGATTGACCGCCGAAGTGCGCGTGATGATCTTCTGTCCGCTGAGATAGTACGTTTTTCCTTCGACGGCGTTCAGCGTCATCCGGTAGTTCATGTCGCGCTCGTCGACGTCCGAAGCGTCGACGACGAACAGGTTGAACGTGCCGTCGGTAATCGTCATCGGCTGCGCGGACAGTGCGGCGCAGGTGAGCGTGCCGGCAGTGCGCGCGAGATGATTGGGATTGCCAAGCATGTCGGCGAGATCGTCCGATTCGACGGTTAGCGTGAATTCGATCGAGCTGGTCGCGGCGTCCCCCGCAACGGGTTGACCGGCGGGCGTGTACGTGCCGACCATCGTTTCGGTGAAACGCAGGCCGATCTTTCCGGCAGGCGGCGTCGCGGCGTTGCCCTTCGCGGCATAGTCGATCGACCAGCCGTGCGCGGCCGCGAGCAGCGCGCAATTGCGCTCGGCGAGCGCGGAAATGGTCAGCAGCGGATTCACGCCGAGCGACATCGGCATCACCGCGCCGTCCATCACGTACAGACCGTCGTGCACCGCGCTGCCCGCCGCGCCGCTGAACACGCGGCCCTGATGATCGACCACGCCGCGCTCGGCGTCCTCGCCCATCCCGCAGCCGCCGAGCGGATGCACGGTGACGGTCCGGTTGCCGACGATCTCGGTGGAAATCGGATTGCGCAGGTACTTGCCGCCGAGCGGCACGGTCGCCTGCTTCAGCGCGTCTTCGATCGTTTGAAAGATCGGCTGCCGCCCCGCGTTCTCCCACGCGATGCGCGCGCGGCCCTTGTCGTCGACGCTGATCTGGCCGCTTTCGTCGTCATGCGCCATCACCAGATAGCTTTGCGTATGGTTGAGCGCGCCGTGATAAGGACCGCGCAGCACGCTCTCGATCACGCGCGCGTCGTAGGCGAGCTTCTGATGCAGCGAGCGCGGTCCCCCCACATCCACACCTTCGAGCGGCGCGGCCGCGCCCAGCAGGCCGACGAGCCCGACCCCCACCGCCCCCGCGAGCGAGCCTTCTTCGATCACGTAGCCGTCTTTCACGTTCGCGGTGTTGCGGTTGTCGATCAGACCGGTGATGGTCGGCCCGACTGGCGGAATCTCGCCCTCGTCGTGCGAGCCCCAACCGACTCCGTTGATCGGGTCGTCCGTGTTGTACGCGAAAGCGAGCACGTCGCCGTTGCCGGTGAAGTGCCGGCCGAGCATGTCCGACGTGCCGAGTCCTTCTTTGCGCGAGCGCAGCAGCAGCGCCGTCGAGCCGATCGTGCCGGCCGCCACGATGACGATATCGGCGCTCACGAACAGATCGGGCGCGCCATAGCTTTCACGGCCGAGCTGTACCAGCTGGAAG
This sequence comes from Paraburkholderia ginsengisoli NBRC 100965, assembly GCF_000739735.1. Taxonomy (GTDB): domain Bacteria; phylum Pseudomonadota; class Gammaproteobacteria; order Burkholderiales; family Burkholderiaceae; genus Paraburkholderia; species Paraburkholderia ginsengisoli. The sequence goes on from NZ_BBJF01000014.1 coordinate 50,899, forward strand.
CTCACTTTCCACTGCGGTCCGCCGTTCTCGCGCGTCACCGAATGCACCGCCGCACCCGTGAAAATCTGCGCGCCATGCGCGACCGCATCGGGCAGATAGTTCATGTGCGTCGAGTTCTTCGCGTCGTAGTTGCAACCCGAGTTGCAATCGCCGCAACCCACGCAGGCCTTCTGATAGACACCCGCTTCGTTGACGCCCGCTTTGAAGGTCACGGTGATCGGCGGGCGTCGGAAGCGGTCGGCCATGCGGAGCGCCTGCGCCGATTTTTCGAGCGCCTGCAATTTCGGCAGCGGGGGATAGTCGGACGGCACCGCGAGAGGTTGCAGCATCGCGCTGGCTCGCTGGTAGCCCTCGTCGCGTCCCGTCGTGTCGGTGCGCAACGCGGCCGGCCAGCGCGGGTCGTCCCATAGGCGCGGGTCGGCTTCGAGCGCGACGTTCGCGTTGATCAGCGAAGTGCCGCCCAGACCGCAACCGACCACCGCGTTCACGTCGTCGTTCACGTGCACTTCGAGCAGCGCGAGCGGCGAGCCGATGTGCGCGATGGCGGTGTTGTACTGGATCTGCTCCGCGCCCTGGATCGGCGTGCGCGGAAACTCGCCCGCCATGAATTCGCGCCCGCGTTCGAGCACGCAGACGCTGCGGCCGGCGCGCGCCATGCGGCTCGCGGCAATCGCACCGCCGTAACCGGAGCCCACCACGACCACGTCGTAATGACCTTTCAGCGCCGTCGGCGCGCTCGATAAGCGGTTCATCAGGACCACCTCGTAGGGAATCGAATGCGGGGAAGGAGATGCTGGACTTCGGAAGGAAGACGGTGCGCGGCCGCGGCTTTTTTATCGTAGGCGGTGCGCGGTCACAAACAAAGCGTGCCGTGCCGCGTGCGCGATACACGGACACGATGCGGCGCGAGGCGCGCGGCGTGTCGGCAACGCTGCTCCACGGGCAGGTTGTGGCAGGTCGTTTTAGGCGGCCGCTTCATTCATTTCGCTGTCGCTCGATTCGGCGGCGAGCAGGTTCAGCACGAGCAGAATGACCGCGCGATTGTCGATGTCGATTGCGATGCCGAGCACGCCGGTGAGCCAGCGTCCGATCTTCGTATTGCAAAAATCCTCGGCGCAGGCCGTCTTTTTCATGGTGACGCCGAGTTTGACGGCGCGATAGTGATACGAGGGCACCCGATGCTGAGCCGCGACCGCCGACAGCCCGCCTTTGCCTTCCGAGCACCAGCCGAGGCTGCCGGCCAGCACGATGCGCTCGGGCTCGTCGAGGCCTTCGATGAACTCGCGCGCCGCGAGCCGCACGCGCTGTTCATCGAGGCCGTATTGCAGCAGCACGCTTTCGACCGGGTCTTCGAGCGCCTGGGCGTGCAGATCGATTTCCTGCGCCATGCCTTCGGTTTCCATCGACACGTTGCGTTGATGGCCCGCGCTGCGCAGGCAGTCGATCAGATAGCGGCGGAAGTACGCGCACACCGCGTAGCTGTTGGATGGCGCGCTATCGGCGCACGCATGGGTTTCGGTGTGGCCTGGCGCGAGGCGCAGCACTTTCGCGTAGATGAACTGCGCGACCAGCTCTTCCTTGTCCTCGCCGAGCGCCTGCAATTCGAGCGGGTGATAGGTGCGCAGCGCCCGCTTGACCAGTTCGACCATCGACACCATTTCGTCCGCGGACAGGCGGGTGCGCCGGCGCCACAGATCGGGCAGGATCGCATCGTCGAGATTGCGGACGAACTCGTAGCTCGGAACGGCGCCCATGAAAACCTCCGTGAGGGGTAAGGCAATGAGCGCGGTGAGCCGGGCTGCGAGCCGGCGAATCGATGGTGGAGCTTTGAAGCCGCGCTGGAACGTGAGTTCAGTATGGTTGGCGGCCATCGCCTCGCCTATATGGATTAAGTGGTAGCTGATGGGTAAACTGCCGGGTAAACCTTCTGACGAGAAAAGCGACATTCGTCTGAGGAGAGGGCGCCGCCAGTATCGGAACGCCGCCCCGCATCTTCGCTTCGTCGTTGCCGGGACCGTTGCACGATCCCGCCGCGCCCTTTGCGGTTCCGCGGCGCATCCCGCCCGGCCCGCATCGCTGCGGTCGCCCGCGTCGCCCGGCCGGCGCGCCACCTCACCGAAGTTGCCGTGCCCGACAAGGAGACCGCGCAATGCGGGCCGACCCGATCCAGCGTGCCATCGACGAAGACCTGGTGCGCGTGCTGTATGCGCAAGATCCGATCGCTTTCTTTTCGCACTGGTTTTCGATTGCGGTGCTGGTGGCGATCTACTGGCCGCGCATACCGTCGCCGCCGCTGTTCATCGCGTGTTTCGGGTTTTACGCGGCGGCCAATTGCGGCGGCCTCGCGCTGTGGATTTTCAATCGCCGCTATCCGCACCTGCTGTCGCCGCGCGATTGGGTCTATCTGCATGCGTTGCGCGGCGTGCTGCTGTACAGCGCGCCCGGCATTGCGGTGTGGTTTGCGTTCCAGGTTCCACAAAGCGATCTGCCGCTGCTGCATACCGTGATGCTCGTCACGCTCGCGGCCGGCGTGTTCATGTCGAATGGTTTCGACCTCCTGAACTTTTCGACCGCGATTCCGTTTCTACTGTTTCCGTCGATCATTCTTCACTTCGGCTCGCATACGTTCGACCGCACGATACTCGCGATCGTCCTCGCGTTTTTCTTCTGTGCGATCAACGTGTACGCGATGAGCTATCGCAAGCTGTTTCGCCAGGTCGTGCAGGCGCGCGTCGATCAGCAGTACCTGGCGGAATCGCTGGCCGCGCAGAAGCAAGTCGCCGAAGAGGCGAGCCTCGCGAAGACACGTTTTTTCGCGGCCGCCAGCCACGATCTGCGCCAGCCGTTGCATGCGATCGGCCTGCTGGCGGCGTCGCTCAACGACACCGCGGCGACGCCCGCGCAGCACGCGAAGACCGCCGAGCACATCGTCTACAACGTCGAGGCGTTGAACCAGCTGTTCAACCAGGTGCTCGATCTCGCGCGACTCGAAAGCGGCGTGACCCAGGTGATCCGGCTGCACTTCCGGCTCTCCGAACTGTTCGAGCGGGTCGGCAGCCAGTACCGTCCGCAGGCCGCCGCGAAAGGGCTCGCACTGCGCATCGCGCCGACCGCGATGGTCGTCCACGACGATCCGGTGCTGCTCGAACGCGTGCTGAGCAATCTGCTGTCGAACGCCGTGCGGTACACCGAGGAAGGCGCGATCTGGCTCGGCTTTCGTCGCGCCGGACGGCAGGCGGGCGGCTATATCGAAGTGCGCGATTCGGGCATCGGCATTCCGGCCGACGAGCACGAGCGCATCTTCGAAGAGTTCTATCAGGTCGCCAATCCGCAACGCGACGCGCGCCAGGGTCACGGCCTCGGATTGCCGACCGTGAAGCGGCTCGTTGAGATGCTCGGCGGCGAACTGCAACTTCATTCGGCCCCGGGGCGCGGGTCGGTGTTCCGCTTTCCGGTGCAGGCGGGCGACGCGGGCGGGATCGTCGCGAGCCTGAACGAAGCGGTGGCGGGCGGTCCGTCGGCCCAGGGTCGGCGCGTGCTGTGCATCGACGACGATCCGTCGATTCTCGAAGGCCTCGCGAGTCTGCTGGGCCGCTGGGGTTGCAGCGTGCAGTGCGCGCGCGACGAGGCCGAGGCGCTCGCGGCGCTTGCCGGCGGTTTCATGCCGGACGCGGTGTTGTGCGATTACCAGCTGGCGCATCACCGGACCGGCGCACAGGCGCTGACGGCGGTGCGCGGCGTGCTCGCGCGCGCGGGGCACGATAACGTGGTGACGCTGCTGATTACCGGCGACATGGCGTCGGCGGAATTGGCGGCGCTGGCGTTGCAGGGGATTCCGGTGCTGCATAAGCCGGTGACGCCCGCACGCTTGCGGCGCACGCTGGAAATGCTGTGGCAGCAGGCGGAACTGGACAAGGGGCGAGCGGGAACGTCGCCGGCGTTGCGCGAGGGCGGGGCGGCGGATGACGCGGGTAGCGGTGAGAGAAGTGGCGCGAGCAGCGATGCGGATAGTGGCACGCCGCATGGCACGGCCGGGAACGCCGCGAGTGCGACGCCGCGCGCGGTTGATGCCAGTTCGCCGACGCGGTCGCAAAGCGAATCGCACAAATAGCGGCGGCGCGGGCGAAAGGCAGGCCGTCGCCGCTACCTGCCGCAAGCGCTGGTGCGGATGACGTTGAGAAGGCCGCCACCGCCCTACAATGTCTTCCCCGCCTCCAGCCATCCGTTGATCACCGCGATCGCCGTCGACCGGTTATGCACGCCGAGCGCCCGGAAGATCACCGATAGATGCACCTTGACCGTCCCTTCCGCGACGCCGAGCTCGCGCGCGATCATCTTGTTGGTCCAGCCGCGATGCACGAGCCGCATGATGTCCTGCTGACGCGGCGACAGATTTTCTAGCAGATGCTGCTGATGCGGCTGCAATGCGGGCAACTGCGTGATCGGTTCCGTGAGCGTGGCGCCGCTCTGAGCGGCGCCCGTTTGCGCGGCGGAGAGCGCGGCCGCGCCCTGAATGGATGAACCCGCGCCTGCCGCTGCGCCGCCCGCCGACGCGCCTTGCGCATCGCGCGAGCCGAGCAGACTGAGCGCCTCCATCGGCACATAAGCGCCGCCGGACAGCACGAGTTCGATCGCCTTGAGCATCACGCTGGCGGGCTGCCGCTTCGGCACGAAGCCGAGCGCGCCGGCGGCCAGCACCGCGCGCATCTCGTCGGGCGATTCCTCCGCGGACAGCACCACCACCGGCAGCGCCGGATTGGCCTTCAGCAGCACTTCCAGCGACGATGCGCCGGTCATCCCCGGCATATGCAGATCGACGATCGCGAGATCGTGATCGGCGTCGGGCCGCGCGGCGGTGGCGAGGGTTTCCCAGCTATCGGCTTCGTCGAACTGGGCGTCGGGATCGAGACCGCGCAGCATCCCCTTCACGCCTTGCCGGATCAGTTCATGGTCGTCGGCCACAAGAAACTTCATGATGTCTCCGCGAGTCGGGCCTGCCCGTTGTGGACTACCGCCGTGGTGGGGTCTCGTTTGACTTCTGTCCTCGTGAACCGCAGCATGGCCGGCTACCCCGCGTTTTCTGCGTCGATTCGTGGCGCGGCACGCGTTGCGGCCGGCCGCGCGGGTGACGCGCTACGAGTACTCGCCGGCAGGTTCGGGGCGCATGTCATGGGTAAGGCAGGTCTCCCGCGCATAGGTTCCGGCTTGCTACGTAGACGAGCCGCGCGAGCCTTTTTTGAAGCCGTCCGTGGGGGGCTCGCGCATGTTATGCGCGGCGTATGGGACGGTGCGCCGCGCGTTTATTTGACTGCAAATAACGTTGCATTCATCAGCAGCTTGAAGACGAACCCGAGCGACATCGCCGAGGCCACGCCGAAGCACCATAGCGCGATGAACCACAGCCAGCCCGGCAGCTTGCGGCGTTGCATCGGGGCCGCGTCGGGCGAGCCGTGCGAGCGGGCCGAGCCGCTCTGCTCAGTGATAGTGATGTTGGTCGTCATGACGCACCTTGCCTCGGAATACCCAGTAACCCATCGTCGTATAGGCGATGATGATCGGCAGAATCACCGCCGCGCCGACCAGCGTGAAGGTCTGGCTCGAACGCGGCGCGGCCGCTTCCCACAGCGTCATGCTCGACGGAATGGCGTAGGGCCACAGGCTCACCAGCAGTCCCGCGTAGCCGAGCAGCACCAGCAGCAGCGCGAGCACGAACGGCGTGTTGTGATGTCGCGCCCGCACCGCGCGATGCATCAGGAACGCGCAGATCGCGACGAGGAACGGCACCGGCAGCAGGCGGTAGAAGAGGTTGTCGTGGAACCAGCGCTGCGCGATCGTCGGGTCCTGCAGCGGCGTCCACAGGCTGACCATCGCGATGAAGCCGAGCAGCACCAGCGTCAGCGGCCAGACTACGCGATGCAGCCGGCGTTGCAGATCGCCTTCGGTCTTCGCCACCAGCCAGCAGCAGCCGAGCAGCGCATACGTGACGACGAGCCCCAGACCCGTGAGCAGGCTGAACGGCGTGAGCCAGCCGAACGCGTCGCCGGCATAGCCGCCGTCGATCACCGGAATGCCTTGCAGGAACGCGCCCAGCACGATGCCCTGGAAGAACGTCGCGCCCGCCGAGCCGCCGATGAACGCCAGATCCCACAGATGTTTCGTGCGATTGGCCTTGGCGCGGATCTCGAACGACACGCCGCGAAAGATCAGGCACACCAACATGAAGATCAGCGGTAAATACAACGCGGACAGCACGGTCGAGTACACCACGGGGAACACCGCGAACAATGCGGCGCCGCCGAGCACGAGCCAGGTCTCGTTGCCGTCCCACACGGGCGCGACGGTGTTCATCATCAGGTCGCGTTCTTTCTCATCAGGGAAGAACGGGAACACGATGCCGATGCCCAGATCGAAGCCGTCCAGCACGACGTACATGAAAAGGCCCAACGCGATGATCGCGGCCCACACGACGGTTACGTCCATTTTCTTTCTCGCAAGTGGTTGGGGTGAGGGGTTGCGCTTACGCGGCGTCGATCATCTGATCGGCGGCCGACAGCGGACGGCGCGCGGTCTGATTCGGCTCGCGTCGCGGCACACCGTGCGGCGTGTGGCCCGGCAGCGCCGGACCCGAGCGCATCAGCTTGAGCATGTAGTAGATGCCTGTGCCGAACACGAGGAAGTAGACGACCACGAAGGCCATCAGCGAAATGCCGACCTGTTGCGACGTCAGCGGCGACACCGCCTGCGAGGTGCGCATCACGCCGTAGACGACCCACGGCTGGCGGCCCGCTTCGGTCGTGACCCAGCCGGCCAGCAGCGTGATGAAGCCGGTCGGGCCCATCGCCACCGCGAAGCGCTGGAACCACTTCGATTCGAACAGGCGTTCGCGGCGGCGCAGCGCCCACGCGGCGAGCGACATCACGATCATCAGCACGCCGAGCCCCGCCATGATGCGGAAGCTCCAGAACACCACCGTCGAATTCGGGCGGTCCTGCGGCGGGAATTCCTTCAGGCCGCGAATCTCGCCGTCCCAGCTATGCGTGAGGATCAGGCTGCCCAGGTGAGGAATCGACACGGCGTAGCGCGTGGTTTCGGCCTTCATGTCGGGGATGCCGAACAGGTTCAGCGCGGTGCCGCCTTTCTCGGTGTCCCACAGGCCTTCGATCGCGGCGATCTTGGCCGGCTGATATTCGCGCGTGTTCAGACCGTGCTGATCGCCGACGAATGCCTGGATCGGCGTGAGGATCAGCAGCAGCCACAGCGCCATCGAGAACATTTTCTTCACGGCCGGATCGCGCCGTCCGCGCAGCAGATGCCATGCGCCCACCGCCGACACCACCAGCCCCGCGACGATGAACGCCGCGAGCGCCATATGCGCGAGCCGGTACGGGAACGACGGATTGAAGATGATCTTGAACCAGTCGAGCGGCACGACGTGGCCGTTCACGACTTCGAAGCCTTGCGGCGTTTGCATCCAGCTATTGGACGCGAGAATCCAGAAGGTCGAGATCAGCGTGCCGATCGCCACCATCAGCGTGGCGCCGAAGTGCGCGCGCGGACTCACGCGCTGCCAGCCGAACAGCATGATGCCGAGGAAGCCCGCTTCGAGGAAGAATGCGGTCATCACCTCGTACATCAGCAGCGGACCTGTCACAGGTCCGGCGAACGACGAGAAGCCGGACCAGTTGGTGCCGAACTGATAGCTCATCACGACGCCGGAGACGACGCCCATGCCGAAGGCCACTGCGAAGATCTTCGACCAGAACAGGCAAAGATCTTTGTAGTACGCCTTTCCGGTTTTCAGCCAGCGCCATTCGAGCACCGCGATAAAGCTGGCGAGGCCGATGCTGAGCGCCGGAAACACGATGTGAAAGGAGACGGTGAACGCAAACTGGATGCGGGCGAGATCGAATGCCGATATTGCGGAGTTCATGAGCGTGGTGTGCGTGATGGCCGCGAGAGCGGACTACGCGCGTCGACCGTTGTCGGTGCGCACTGCGGCGGGCAGTGGCGCAAGAGTAGGGGAACAGGGGAAAGTTTGCTGCGCTGCGACGTGCGTCAAAAAACCGCCTTGTTTTACGCCGTTCTTGCCTTTTTAAGCAGCAAACCGTTGATGAGTATCAAGTTTTTCTGATTGTTTTCGGCAGCGGATTCCATGCGGACCAATCGAAACTGCGTCAATAGACCGCGCTGCAGCAACGCGGGCGATGAGGGCTGTGGCGGGCCATAGCGGGCAGTCGGTGGTGATGTCGACGGCGCGCATCCAAGGGCGGATTGGAAAGCGCACGCCGCGCGATGAGCGCGCTTCAGGCGGCTTCGCTCACCCACGCCGCATGCGGCCCATGGCGAACGAAACCCTACGCCCGTCGTCAACCGACAATTCGCCGATCCGAACCGACTTCCGCCGTTTTGTCGGCTAGCGGACAAATAAGTTTGCCTCTACCATGCATGCAGCCAGTTGTCGGCGTTCCCGGACGAGTGCACGCTCGAGCGGCACGCGCGCCGTGTAGCCATCAAGTCGTTTATTCCCGTTATTCGTTTCGAATAGTCATGCCGACGCACCGTGAGCGAAACTCCGGCGCGCGTCGCGAATCCGTCATCGATATGCAGTGCAATGCAGCGCAGGCCGTGCTCGAACGCGCGTCCTGTCATGCGTCCGCGAATGGTCCGCAAGCCAGCTTCATCCACCTGCCGGCGACGGCAGACTTCATCCACAAGGAGTCAGCAGATGAGCACGATCAAGACGAAAGACGGTACCTCGATTTTCTACAAGGACTGGGGCAAGGGCCGCCCCGTCGTGTTCTCGCACGGCTGGCCGTTGACCGCGGATGCGTGGGATGCGCAGATGCTGTTTCTCGGCAGCAAGGGCTTTCGCGTGATCGCGCACGACCGCCGCGGGCACGGCCGCTCGGAGCAGCCGTGGGACGGCAACGACATGGACACCTATGCCGACGATCTCGCCGCGCTGATCGAGCATCTCGACCTGCAGGACGCGACGCTGGTTGGCCATTCGACCGGCGGCGGGGAAGTTGCGCATTACATCGGCCGGCATGGCACGCAACGCGTCGCGAAGGCCGTGCTGATCGGCGCGGTGCCGCCGCTGATGTTGAAGACCGACGCCAATCCGGGCGGCCTGCCGATCGACGTGTTCGACGGCATCCGCAAGGGCGTGGTCGACGACCGCTCGCAGTTCTTCAAGGACCTCGCGCTGCCGTTTTACGGCTACAACCGGCCGAACGCGAAGGTGTCGCAAGGGGTGATCGATTCGTTCTGGGTGCAGGGGATGGCCGGCTCGATCAAAGGGCTGTACGACTGCATCAAGCAGTTCTCGGAAGTCGACTACACGGAAGACCTGAAGAAGATCGACGTGCCGACGCTGGTGCTGCACGGCGACGACGACCAGATCGTGCCGATCGACGCGGCGGGGCGGCAGACCGCGAAGATCGTCAAGGACGCGACGTTGAAGGTCTATCCGGGTGGGCAGCACGGGATGTGCACCGTCGAGGCCGACAAGGTGAATGCCGATTTGCTGGAGTTCATCGGGTCGTGATGCGGTGATGCGGTAATCCGCGCGAGTGCGGAGTGCGGGCGTGTTCGAGGCGGCCGGCGCGGGCGGGCAGCGGTGAAGGCCGCGCCGCGTCGTCCCGTGGCGGTCGCCGGCTTCGTGGCCGTACTCGTGCTTGTCTCGGCCTCGCACCTCGCGCGATAAAGCGCGGGCGCTTCAAACTCAGGGACGCCCGCCCCCTCACGCAGTCGGCCACCCCATCCGCGCTGCGCGCCGCAATGCCGAGCGCACCACCATCCGGTGGAACGGCGCGATCGCGAAGATATAAAAACGCCCGAGCCCATTGTGGCAATGCACGACCGTCGACAGCACCAGATAACGCGAATGCCCATCGCGCGTGCGCCGGGTCTGCTGCAGCACCGACAGCCGGAAGTCCAGATGACTGTCGTTCTCGCCGAGGACGATCTCGTGCGCGCTGCGCGTGTAGATCCTGAAGATGTCGACGCGCTCGCGCGGTCCGGCCGAGCCTTCCGCGCGCAACTGCCGGGTCGTCTTGAGCCCGAAGCGGGCGACCAGCGCATCGCGCAGCGCCAGCAGTTTCGCCACCCATCCCGCCTGATGCGCGAACAGGAAGCGCGCGAGCAATTCCGGATCGTCGATCGCATTGTCGGGCAGGCGGACCGCGTACGCGTCCGCGAGATCCGGCGCGTGGTACAGGCGGGTCACCGCCGATTCGGACGGCAGGGCGACGGATTGCACGGAGGAGTCGGCGTGGGTCATGGTGACGTGCTGCGCTGAAAGTGAAGCGGGCTCGAAGGGCGCGTCGGCAACTGACGACAATGACGACTGCGGCGGCGCGGCGGTTCGCCGTTTCGCGGAGGCACAAGCGCGACGAACGCGACGAACGGGCGGGTCAAACAAGCGGACAAGTCTACGCGTGCTTGCGCGCGGCTGCGTCGACGGAAGGCGATGCGCTGCGCGTATAACGGCAACACAAGGAAAAAGTTTAGATTAAGTTATACGACATCTTATAAATTCAGTGCGGCTAGCTTCTTGTTTCTGAAGGGAAAGCCGTTTCTATCACGAGGCTTATAGGGGTAAATGCCTGGTTGAATTCCGCTTGAGCATCGCCGATAGTACGTTATCGTACAACTAGCGTGTGTTATGCAGGTGGCATTACCCACGCCGGCCCGCCAGTTGTATCCCCCAGTTCGATCGCGCGCGGCGCAGTCAAAACGCGGCAAGACGCAGTAAAGGAACCCCTATGAAGAAGATTGCTCTCAGTGGCGCCGGCGGCCAGCTCGGCTCCGTGGTACGCGCTGCCATGATTGCGCGCGGCACGCCGTTGCGTTCGGCGGCCGGCTCGAAAGCGCTGACGCCTCTCGTCGAAGGCGAGGACGTGATGCATGGCGACCTGCGCGATCCGGTGGTTGTCGATCGCCTGCTCGAAGGCGTGGACGTGCTGATCCACTTCGCCGGCACGAGCGTCGAGCGCCCGCTGCCCGAAATCATCGAGAACAATCTGCGCGGTCTTGTCGAAGTCTACGAAGGCGCGCGCCGTCACGGCGTGAAGCGCATCGTGTTCGCGAGCTCGAATCACGCGATCGGCATGTACCCGGTCACGGAGCGTCTGTCGCTCGATTGCGAACTGCGCCCGGACGGCTTCTACGGCCTGAGCAAGGTGTGGGGCGAAGCGCTCGCCCGCATGTACTGGGACAAGCACGGCATCGAGAGCGTGTGCGTGCGCATCGGCAGCTGCCTCGAACGCCCGACCGAACCGCGGCATCTCGCGACGTGGTTCGGCCATCGCGATCTGATGCACTTCCTCGACCGCTGCGTCGAAGCCGAGGACGTCGGCTTCCTGACCATCTGGGGCGTGTCGGCCAATACGCGCAGCTGGTGGGACAACAGCGGCGCCGCGCGCTTCGGTTATCAGCCGACCCAGAATTCCGAGGACTACGCCGCCGAAATCCTGGCGCGGCCGAACCCGCTCGACGCGCTGGGCCAGCGCTTCCAGGGCGGCGGTTTCGTCGGCATCGATTATTCGCGCGAAGACGGCGGTCCGGACGCACCGGCCGCCACGGCGGCACGGCCGGTCTGACTGGCGCAGCATCACGAGGAGACGCAGTCATGAAAATCAAGGGCATCCGCTGGTGGATGGTCAGTCTGGTCGCGGCCGGGCTCATCATCAATTACCTTGCGCGCAATACGCTGTCGGTCGCCGCGCCGACGCTGATGAAGGACCTCAATATCACCACCGAGCAGTACGCTCACGTGGTCGTCGCGTGGCAGCTTTGCTATGCGTTCATGCAGCCGGTCGCGGGCTTCGTGCTCGACACGGTCGGCACCAAGATGGGCTTCGCGGCGTTCGCGCTCGCGTGGTCGCTGGCCTGTGCGGCGGCGGCGTGGTCGACCGGCTGGCGCAGCCTCGCGTTCTTCCGCGGGCTGCTGGGTCTCGCTGAAGCGGCCGGCATTCCGGCCGGCGTGAAGGCAACCAGCGAATGGTTTCCGGCGAAGGAACGCTCGGTCGCGATCGGCTGGTTCAACATCGGCTCGTCGATCGGCGCATTGCTGGCGCCGCCGCTGGTGGTCTGGGCGCTGTTGCGCGGACAGTGGCAACTGGCGTTCGTGATCGTCGGCGTGGCGGGCATCGTGTGGAGCGCGCTGTGGATGGTGATGTACAAGCATCCGCGCAAGCAGAAGATGTTGAGCGACACCGAGCGCGACTACATCCTGAGCGGCCAGGAAGCGAAGCACGCGGACCCCAGCGCGCCGAAGCGCAGCTGGCGCGCGATGCTGGGCAGCCGCGATTTCTGGGCAATCGGTATTCCGCGCATGCTGTCCGAGCCGGCCTGGCAGACCTTCAACGCGTGGATTCCGTTGTACATGATGACCGAGCGTCACATGAACCTGAAGGAAGTTGCGCTGTTCGCATGGATGCCGTTCCTCGCCGCCGACATCGGCTGCGTGCTCGGCGGCTACCTGAGCCCGCTGTTTCACAAGTACGCGAAGGTGTCGCTGTTCACGTCGCGCAAGATGGTGTTCGTCGTCGGCGCGCTGTTCATGATCGGACCGGCGTGTGTCGGCCTCGTGCAAAGTGCGTACGTGGCGGTGGCGCTGCTGTGCATCGGCGGCTTTGCGCACCAGACCCTGTCGGGTGCGTTGTACGCGATCACGTCCGACATGTTCGGCAAGAACGAAGTCGCGACCGCGACGGGCATGGGCGGCATGGCCGGTTATCTGGGCGCTGCCGCGTTCACGATGCTGTTCGGCGTGCTGGTCACGCAGATCGGTTATAGCCCGCTGTTCGTCGTGCTGGCCGTGTTCGATCTGATCGCCGCCGCCGTGGTCTGCCTGCTGGCGAAGAGCAACGACAAGGCGCCCGAGCCGCGCTGGTCCGGCGCGGGTGCGGTTGCCGCGAAGTAACTGACTCGGTGAGTCCCGCGAGCGTGATTCGCGGGACCTCCAGCGTGACTTGCAAATAGGGAAGCGGCGCCTCGTCGATGAGGCGCCGCTTTTTTTAGCTTCTTCACGCCGGCCTGGGATGACGAACATGACGCCGCTTGTGCGAATGCGCGGCTCCATGCGTCGACCCTGGCGGCGCTAACGGCGGAGCCGACCTCACCCGCACGCCATCGAGTGCTGTGGGATAATTGCGCGGTTTGCCCGGAGCGCGGCTCAAAAGGTTGTTCGCACGGGCGCGCGAGGGGCCTTACTCCCGTGGCCCGCTTCTTTTCAGCGATATTTCTTCAACAACCACGATGCCCGCATACCGTTCCAAAACCTCCACCGCCGGCCGCAACATGGCGGGGGCGCGCTCCCTGTGGCGCGCCACCGGCATGAAAGACGAAGACTTCTCGAAGCCGATCATTGCGGTGGTCAATTCGTTCACCCAGTTCGTGCCCGGCCACGTGCATCTGAAGGACCTGGGCCAGCTCGTCGCGCGCGAGATCGAAGCCGCCGGCGGCGTCGCCAAGGAATTCAACACCATCGCGGTCGACGACGGCATCGCGATGGGCCACGACGGCATGCTGTATTCGCTGCCGAGCCGCGACATCATCGCCGACTCGGTCGAATACATGGTCAATGCGCACTGCGCCGATGCGATGGTGTGCATCTCCAACTGCGACAAGATCACCCCCGGCATGCTGATGGCCGCGATGCGCCTGAACATCCCGGTGATCTTCGTGTCCGGCGGCCCGATGGAAGCCGGCAAGACGCGCCTCGCGAATCCGAAAACCGGCACCATCGAGTTCAAGAAGCTCGACCTGGTGGACGCGATGGTGATCGCCGCCGACAAGGCTTACTCCGACGCCGACGTCGCCGAAGTGGAACGCTCCGCGTGCCCGACCTGCGGTTCGTGCTCGGGCATGTTCACGGCGAACTCGATGAACTGCCTGACCGAAGCGCTGGGTCTGTCGCTGCCTGGCAACGGCACGGTGGTCGCCACGCACGCGGACCGCGAGCAGCTCTTCAAGCGCGCCGGCCGTCGCATCGTCGAACTGGCCCGCCAGTACTACGAGCAGGAAGACGCGAGCATCCTGCCGCGCGCGGTGGGCTTCAAGGCCTTTGAAAACGCGATGACGCTCGACATCGCGATGGGCGGCTCGACCAACACGATCCTGCACCTGCTGGCGATCGCGCTTGAAGCGGAGATCGACTTCACGATGACCGACATCGACCGTCTGTCGCGCATCGTGCCGCAGTTGTGCAAAGTGGCGCCCAACACGAACAAGTACCACATCGAAGACGTGCATCGCGCGGGCGGCATCATGGCGATCCTCGGCGAACTGGACCGCGCCGGCAAGCTGCACACCGACGTGCCCACGGTGCACGCGCCGACGCTGAAGGACGCGCTGGATCAGTGGGACATCGTGCGCACCGAGGACGACGCGGTGCGGACCTTCTACATGGCGGGTCCGGCAGGCGTGCCGACTCAGGTCGCGTTCAGCCAGAACACGCGCTGGCCGAGCCTCGATCTCGATCGCGCGGAAGGCTGCATCCGTTCGTACGAACACGCGTTCTCGAAGGAAGGCGGCCTCGCTGTGCTGACCGGCAACATCGCGCTCGACGGTTGCGTGGTGAAGACCGCGGGCGTCGACGAGAGCATCCTCGTGTTCGAGGGGACGGCTCACGTCACCGAGTCGCAGGACGAGGCGGTGGAGAACATCCTCGCCGGCAAGGTCAAGGCGGGCGACGTGGTGATCGTGCGTTATGAAGGCCCGAAGGGCGGCCCCGGCATGCAGGAAATGCTCTATCCGACGAGCTACATCAAGTCTCAGGGTCTCGGCAAAGCCTGCGCGCTGTTGACGGATGGCCGCTTCTCGGGCGGCACCTCGGGCCTGTCGATCGGTCACTGCTCGCCGGAAGCGGCAGCGGGCGGCGCGATCGGCCTCGTGCGCGACGGCGACAAGATCCGCATCGACATTCCGAATCGCACGATCGACGTGCTGCTGTCCGATGAGGAACTGGCGAGCCGCCGCGAAGCGCAGAACGCGAAAGGGTGGAAGCCTGCGAAGCCGCGTCCGCGCAAGGTGTCGGCGGCGCTCAAGGCGTATGCGAAGCTGGTCATGTCGGCCGATAAGGGTGCGGTGCGCGACCTGTCGCTGCTGGAGGACTGATCGTGTGACGGGCTTTGCGCCCGGTTGCATGCAAGTAAAAAAGCCGCTCTTTCGAGCGGCTTTTTTTTCGAACAGACACCTCGGGCTGCTGCGTGCGCGACGAACGCTGAACATTGACGCATGCACAGCATTCGCCGCGACAGGGCAAAGACCGGCGAGTCTCGCGGCCGCTGGCCATCCCCCGACGATTCCCGCTTACCGCTGATCGACCACCGTCGTGTTATAGGTCGTCGACCCAATCACCACATTGTCCAGCGCGATGCCGTTGACGTTGTACGCGTAGATCGGCCCCGGCGTGCTCGCGCTCGCCGGTCCTGCGCACACCGCGGTGCCCAGATTGCAATTCTTGATCGTGACGCCGGTGATCGCCGGAATCGCCGGCGCCGGGCTCGCGCCGTTGTAGTCGAACGCGACCGGCCCTTGCGCGACGATTGCCTGGAAGCACGAACCCGTCACGCCGTTGAGCGTCACGTTGCTCGCCTGCACGTTCGAGATGTTGACGTTTTGCACGACCGCCGGACGCGTGCGAATCGCGTCGTTGGCCGGCTGGTAGTCGCAGTCGAACGTGATCAGGCCGCCCTGGGCCGCCGACGGATTGGCCGCCGTCGGCGTGACCACGCCGAGCGGCACCGTGCCGTTGATCGGACTGCCGGGCAGCAACGCGCTGCCGTAGCCCGAGCCTTTCAGCGCGACGCCGTTAGGCAGCGTGACCGTATCGACGTAGAAGTTCTTCACGAAGCCGCCGCGATTCATGTTTGTCTTGATCCGGATCGCGATGTTCAGCGGATTGGTTGCCCAGTTCTGATTGAGCATCTGCAGATTGCGCGCGTAGATGTTCTGCACGCCGCCGCCCATCTCGCTGCCGAGCGTGATGCCGCCGTGGCCGCTGTTCATCGTGCAGTTCTGGATCACGTGGTTCTGCGCGGGGCCGTACTGCGTGTCGAGGTCCTTGCCCGATTTGATCGCGATGCAATCGTCGCCGGTGTTGAAGGTCACGCCGTCGCACAGCACGTTGTCGCATGCGTCCGGGTCGAAGCCGTCGTTGTTCGGGCCGATGCTGTTGGTCGTCACGCCGCGAATCACGACGTTCTTGCAATCGGTCGGATGATGCTGCCAGAACGGCGTGTTGTTGGTCGCGTAGTTCTCCATCAGCACGTTGGTACAGCCGAGGAATTCGACCATGCACGGACGCAGGTAATGGCCGACGCCGAAGATGCGTTGCGCGACCGGCACGCCCGCTTCGGACAGCGCGGGCAGGTAGTTCGCGTCCTCTTGCCATGGCGTGGTGGGGCTCGTGAGCTGCGCATACAGCGCGTCGGAAATGCCCGGCGCGGCGGTGCGCAAATCGACGTTGTTGGGGTTGAGCGACACCTGCGACGGCGTCGTCGAACCCGCGCAGCCGTACGCGCCGTTCGATCCCTTGAAGGTCCACCAGCAGGTCGCGGTGTTGCCCGTGCCGGCGAACGGCGTCATCGCCTGTCCGTTGAGCACCGAGGTCGCGTCCTCGCCGGTCAGCGCGATGTTGGTCTGGTTGCGCGCGTAGACCGGCGAGCCGTAGTTCAGGCAATCGTTTGCCTGCCAGCGGCTATAGAACAGGTTGCCGTTCGCGCCGCAGTTCACCGGGCCGTCCTTCGCGTAGTCCGCGGGATTCGGGCTGAAATAGATCGTGCAGTTCGCGCTCAGATGGAAGTTGACGTTGCTGAGCAGGACGATCGGTCCAGCGCAATACCACGTGCCGGCCGGCACGACCACGCGTCCGCCGCCGGCCGTGTTGCACGCCTGGATCGCGGCCAGAAACGCGGGCCGCGAATCGAACGAACCGGCGGCGTTGGTCTGCTCCGAGCCGGGGCTCGTGAGCGATGCCGAGCCCGTGTACGGATTGGTCGCGGCGATCACGGAGCAGGGCTGCGCGCCGTACTGCGTGACCACGTAGTCGCGCGCGGGAAACATCGACTGGTTGATGCCTTTCAGCGACGCGATGATCTGCGTGGCGGCGCCCGACGTGCCCCAGATCGGGTCCTGCACGACCGGCGGGGTGGTGGGCGCGGCCGGGGTGGACGGTTCGTCGACGGAACTGCCGCACGCGGACAAGCCGCCCAGCAGCGTCGCGCCCGCGGACGTGCCCGCCAGCACGATGAATGCGCGGCGTGCGGGCGAGTGGAGTTCGGTTTGCTTGCGGCTTCTCGATGCGTTCCGTTGGCCGTTATTTTTATGCTGCGTTGTCACGGATGTCTCCTTGCCCTTCGAGGGCGTTGTTAGTGATCGTGAGGACAGGTG
This sequence comes from Paraburkholderia ginsengisoli NBRC 100965, assembly GCF_000739735.1. Classification (GTDB taxonomy): domain Bacteria; phylum Pseudomonadota; class Gammaproteobacteria; order Burkholderiales; family Burkholderiaceae; genus Paraburkholderia; species Paraburkholderia ginsengisoli. Next base: position 68,299 of record NZ_BBJF01000014.1, read on the forward strand.
AGGACGACGGTGCGTCAGCGGTGCTTTTCCATTAAGGTAGTCATCCTTAATATCTGTAAGGAACCGGCGACGCTGGTGGGACCGTTGTCGTCGAGTCAGGCTTCAGAGCGGGAGCGCCCGCACGCGTCGCTCCATCGACTCCATCTGCACGGAACCGGTGGAAGGACGCGGCGGGCACGATGTGCGGCGTTAAGCAAGTTGCTGGCCGATTTCGTGATTGGCGAGCACTTCGAGCGCGCGCACCATCGCGGAGTGGTCCCACGCCTTGCCGCCATGCGCGACGCACGCGTTGAACAGCGCCTGGCAGGTGGCGGTGTTCGGCAGCGACACGCCGAGCGCTTGCGCGGTCGACAGCGCGAGGTTCAGGTCCTTCTGGTGCAGCTCGATGCGGAAGCCCGGATCGAACGTGCGTTTGGTCATGCGCTCGCCGTGCACTTCGAGAATGCGCGACGACGCGAAGCCGCCCATCAGCGCTTCGCGCACGCGCGCCGGATCGACGCCGGCCTTCGACGCGAGCAGCAGCGCTTCGCCGACCGCTTCAATCGTCGCGGCGACGATCACCTGATTGGCCACCTTGCACACCTGACCCGCACCCACCGCGCCGATCAGCGTGACGTTCTTGCCCATCATGTCGAACAGCGGCTTGACGCTGTCGAAGCTCGCGGGTTCGCCGCCCACCATGATGGTCAGCGAGCCGGCCTTGGCGCCGACTTCGCCGCCCGACACCGGCGCGTCCAGGTACTCGGCGCCGTGCTCGCGCACGCGGGCCGCGAATTCGCGCGTGGCCATCGGCGAGATCGAGCTCATGTCGACCACCGTCTGCCCGGCGCGCAGCGCGCTTGCCAGTCCCTGTTCGCCGAACAGCACGCGTTCGACGTCCGGCGTGTCCGGCACCATGATGAAGATCACGTCGGCCTGCGCGGCGACGGCGGCGGGGCTGTCGCACGCGACGGCGCCGGCCTGGACGAGTTCGTCGGGCACGCCGCTGCGCGTGAACGCGGCCAGCGCGACGCCGTTCTTGAGAAGGTTGGCGGCCATGGGCTTGCCCATGATGCCGAGTCCGATAAAGCCTGCTTTTTGCATGGAATGCTCCAAAGATGTCATGGCGGCCGTGCTTGCGGCTGATTCAGTCCTGACCGATGTCTGGTCGACGCCTGGTTGGGCCTCGCTCAGCCCTGGCCCGCCGGTTTCTGCATGAAGTGTTTCTGAACCGTCTGCGCGGCGTTTTTCAACAGACCCATGTCCGCACACACCGCGACGATGCGGCAACCCATCGACAGATAGCGCTCGGCGTCCGCTTGCGCGGGCGCGAGGATGCCGCTCGATTTGCCGGCCGCCTGCGCGCGCTCGAACACGCGCGCGATCGCCTGTTGCACGTCGGGATGGTTTGCGTTGCCGAGGTGACCGTAGCCGGCGGCGAGGTCGGACGGGCCGACGAAGACCGCATCGATGCCGTCCACCGCGAGGATTTCGTCGATCGCGTCGACGGCTTTGCGGCTTTCGATCTGCACGATCACGCAGACGTTGTCGTTGGCGATGTCGAAGTAGTCGGGCACGCTCGCAAAGCGATTACCGCGATGGCTCACCGACACGCCGCGAATGCCCTGCGGCGGATAGCGCGTCGCGGCGACCGCGCGGGCCGCGTCGTCGGCGCTTTCGATGAACGGCACGAGGAAATTCGAAAAGCCGCTGTCGAGCAGCCGCTTGATGAACACGCTATCGTTGGCCGGCGGCCGCACGACCGGCGCGCTCGCGCTGTCCTTGAGCGACATCAGCTGCGGAATCAGCGTGAGCACGTCGTTCGGCGCGTGTTCGGCGTCGAGCAGCATCCAGTCGAAACCGATGCCCCCCAGCAGTTCCGTGACGACCGGACTGGCGAGCGACGCCCAGCAGCCGATCTGGGTTTCACCGCCGCAAACCGCGCGACGGAAGCGATTGGGTAAGGCCTGGTAGGGCGTGACGGGCATACGATATCTCCTCGAACGGCAATAGATCGGGCGAGTCCGACGACGGCGATGCGCGATGTTATAAGTCGTCGTATGTCTTGTCGTCAGGTTAGCATTGGCCTCAAAGGTTGTAACGGCCACGTAAACCCGAATTCCCCGCCAGACAAGCGTTTCAGGTTGCGCTGAGGGGTCGCTATGTTGTAGGATGACTTATATCTAAGGCCTTCAATTAAGGAAAGCGAAATGTCTATTACCGGTGAAATGCTGATCGGCCGCCAGGCGGTGCGCGGCGAGGAACAACCACTGCACGCGGTCAATCCCGCTACGGGCTCCGAGATCGCCGAGCCGGTTTTCGGCAGCGGCGGCGTTGCTCAGGTCGAGCGCGCGTGTGAACTGGCGCAGCAGGCGTTCGACAAATACCGCGCCTTGCCGCTGACGGTGCGCGCCGAGTTTCTCGAACGCATCGCCGACGGTATCACCGCGTTGGGCGACGCGCTGATCGAGCGCGCGCATCAGGAATCCGGTCTGCCGAAGACGCGTCTGGAAGGCGAGCGCGGCCGCACGACCGGCCAGCTCAAGCTGTTCGCGCAAGTCGTGCGCGCCGGCCAATGGCTTTCCGCGACGCTCGACTCGCCGCTGCCGGAGCGCAAGCCGCTGCCGCGCTCGGATCTGCGTATGCAAAAGATCGCGCTCGGCCCGGTCGCTGTGTTCGGCGCGAGCAACTTCCCGCTCGCGTTTTCGGTCGCGGGCGGCGATACGGCGGCAGCGCTCGCGGCCGGTTGCCCGGTCGTGGTGAAGGCGCACCGCGCCCACCTCGGCACGTCGGAAATGGTCGGCCGCGTGATTCAACGTGTCGCGCAGGAAATGGATCTGCCTGAAGGCGTGTTCTCGATGATCGTCGGCGCGGGCAATCTGGTCGGCGAAGCGCTGGTCGCGCACCCGGCGATCAAGGCGGTCGGCTTCACCGGTTCGCGCGCAGGCGGCACTTCGCTGATGCGCGTCGCGGCGGCGCGTGCCGAGCCGATTCCGGTCTACGCGGAAATGAGCAGCATCAACCCGGTGTTCATTCTGCAGAACGCACTCGCGCAACGCGGCGACAGCATCGCGCGCGGTTTCGTCGATTCACTCGTGCTCGGCGCAGGTCAGTTCTGTACGAATCCGGGTCTGGCGATCGTCGTCGACAGCGACGCGCTGAAGGGCTTTGTCGCGACGGCGTCGGAAGCGCTGGGCGGCAAGCCGGCGCAGACCATGCTGACCGCGGGTATTCACGCCGCGTATCAGGACGGCGAAAGCAAGCTGGCGGCGACCAAAGGCGTCGAAGCCGTGGCACGCGGCGTCGAAGCAACCGGCCCGACGCAGGCTCGCGCGGCGCTGTTCGTCACCGACGCGCAGACGTTCCTCGCCAACCCGGCGCTGGAAGACGAAGTGTTCGGCCCGGTGTCGACGATCGTGCGTTGCAAGGACGAGCAGGAGTTGCTGAAGGTGGCCGAGCACTTCGCCGGCCAGTTGACCGCCACGCTGCAAATGGACAGCGCCGACCTCGCCGTAGCGAAGAAGCTGGTGCCGATTCTCGAGCGCAAGGCAGGGCGGATTCTGGTCAACGGTTACCCGACGGGCGTCGAGGTGTCGCACGCGATGGTGCACGGCGGCCCGTTCCCGGCGACCTCGGATAGCCGCGCGACGTCGGTCGGTACGACGTCGATCGAGCGTTTCCTGCGCCCGGTGTGCTACCAGGACTTCCCGGCGGATCTGCTGCCGGAAGCGCTGGCCGACAGCAATCCGCTCGACCTGTGGCGTCGTCGCGACGGCGAAATCACGCGCGGTTGACGCGATTGAGTACATGATCGCGTTCGTGGCCCGGCAGATAAGCGGGCCGCGAACGCGGTGAAAAGAAGAGCAGGATAAAAAATGGCCGGGAAAATCCCGGCCATTTTTTTGCGTGCAGCTCGTGCTGAATCAGCTGTTCGCCTCGGTCACCTCGTTGGCGCGCCGCAACCGCTCGCGGCTATTCGACAGGTGCATGCGCATGGCCGCGCGCGCGCCTTCCGCGTCGTGCCGCGTGATCGCTTCGAGAATGCTCTCGTGTTCGAGATTGACGAGCGACAGATACGCGTCCGGCTCCGCCCGTGCAATGCCGGCCGAGTCGAGCCGGTTGCGCGGAATCAGCGCGCTGCCCATTTGCGTGAGGATGTCGACGAAATAGCGGTTGCCTGTTGCGCGCGCGACCGAGATATGGAACTGCAGGTCGGCGTCGACACTGTCCAGCCCGTTGTGCCGGGTCGCCTCGATCGCGTCGAGCGCGGCGCGCATGCGCGCGAGATCGTCCGTCTTCGCGCGTTGCGCGGCGAGGCCGGCGCATTCCGTTTCGAGGCTGATACGCAGTTCGAGGATGGACAGCACGTCGCGCAGCGTGGTGGCCGGCACCATGTCGATGCCGAGCTTTTCGCGCTGCGGTTCCAGCACGAAGCTGCCGATCCCGTGCCGCGTCTCGATGATCTTGCCGGCCTGCAGACGTGAAATCGCTTCGCGGATCACCGTGCGACTCACGCTCAGCGTGACCATCAGCTGTGATTCGGTCGGCAGTTTGTCACCGGGCTTCAGCGCGTTGGTCGCGATTTGCTCGGTGACGTAGTTCACGACGAACTCGGCAAGATTGCGAGCGCGTCGTGGCGGTGCAGCGGATGCCAGTGGAGTAGCCATCGAAAACGCCCCTTGAATCAGATAGTTGCAGATACGCTCTGCGGTTCATTATACCGTCGTCTGATGACTGATTATAAAAACGCCGGATCATTTTCAGCGCCGCTGCCTGAGGTGGCGGCGACGCATGCCGAAGGGCGCCCGGCGCGGCAGGACAGGGCTCGCGCGAGACGCCCGGAAGTACGATAACCGCTCGCCGCTCAGGCCTGGCGCAGTTCGACCCGTTTGATGTCCTTGACGATCACCAGATAGCTGAACACCGTCAGCAGCGCGTTCGCGCCGACGAACACCAGCGCGCCGTTGAATGAGCCAGTGCGGGCGACCAGGTAGCCGATCACGATCGGCGTGACGATGCCGGCCACGTTGCCGAACATGTTGAAGATCGCGCCCGACAAACCCAGTGCTTCTTTCGGCGACGTATCGGCGACCACCGCCCAGCCGAGCGCGCCGATGCCTTTGCCGAAGAACGCGAGCGACATCAGCGCGACGACGATCCAGTCGGTCGACACATAGTTGCAGCCGATGATGCTCACCGACAGCAGCATGCCGCCGACGATCGGCACCTTGCGCGCCACCGTCAGCGAGTGGCCGCGGCGGATCATGCCGTCCGACAGCACGCCGCCGAGCACGCCGCCGGAGAAGCCGCAGATCGCCGGCAGCGACGCCACGAGGCCCGCTTGCAGGATCGTCATGCCGCGCGCCTGCACGAGGTAGATCGGAAACCAGGTCAGGAAGAAGTAGGTCAGCACGTTGATGCAGTACTGCGCGAGATAGACGCCGAGCAGCATGCGGTTGCCGAGCAGTTGACGCACCAGCGACCAGCCGCCGGTGTTTTCGATCCGCTCGGCGCGCGCCGTTTTCTGATGCCCGGTCACGACGCCGCCGCCCTGCTGGATGTACTCCAGTTCGGCGCGCGAGACGCGCGGATGGTCGGCGGGATTCTTCATCACCTTCAGCCAGGTGACGGCGAGCGCGAGGCCGATGGCGCCCATCACGACGTACACCGCCTGCCAGCCGAACGAGTGGGTAAGCCACGCCATCAGCGGCGTGAACACGACTGCGGCAAAGTATTGCGCAGCATTAAAAATAGCCGATGCGGTGCCGCGTTCGCTGGTCGGGAACCAGCTCGCCACCACTTTCGCGTTAGCCGGAAACGCCGGCGATTCGGCCGCGCCCATTGCGAACCGCAGCGCGAACAGCGCGACGATGGCGGCGCCCGCGCTGCCGAGCAGACCGATCGAGCTTTGCAGCAGCGTGAAGAGCGACCACAGGAAAATGCTCGCCGCGTACACGCGCCGCGCGCCGAAGCGGTCCAGCAGCCAGCCGGCCGGCAGTTGCGACAGCACATAGGCCCAGCTGAACGCGGAGAAAATGTAGCCCATGCGGATCGCGTCGAGGCTGAACTCGGTGCGCATCGCCGAGCCGGTCACCGAAAGGGTCGCGCGGTCCGCGTAATTGAGCGTGGTGATCAGAAAGATCAGCAGCAGGATCGCATAGCGCACTTTGGTGCGCTTCGCAGTGTCGGCGGGATTCGCCGTGCGGCTCATCTCCATGGTCATCTCCTGAAATATTTATGCGTGGGAGCTGGGCTCCTGGGGCCGGTGGTGGCCCTGATGTCCGGCACCCGAAGGCCACGCGACGCGGCTTCGCGTGATGCGTCGCATGCCGCTGCGCGGTACAAAAAACGCCCGGTGACGTTGCCGTCCCGGGCGCTCGTGACGGAGCCGTCTACGCGGTTCTTGCTCGCATGGCCGTCGGGTGTTGATCCGGCTGTGACGCCGGAAACAACGCTTACTGCGGTCCGAGCTTCTTGATCAGCGCGTCGAGCTGGCTCATTTCTTCGTCGGTCAGGTCGGTCAGCGGTGCGCGAACCGGACCTGCGTCGTGGCCAACCAGCTTCGCGCCAGCCTTGACGATGCTGACCGCATAGCCTGCGCGACGGTTGCGGATCTTCAGGTACGGCAGGAAGAATTCGTCGATCAGCTTGCCGACCGTCGCGTGGTCGTCAGCGGCGATCGCGCGGTAGAAGTCCATCGCGGTCTTCGGGATGAAGTTGAACACGGCCGACGAGTACACCGGCACGCCCAGCGCCTTGTAGGCCGCGGCGTAGACTTCAGCGGTCGGCAGGCCGCCGAGGTACGAGAAGCGATCGCCCAGACGGCGGCGGATCGTCACCATGTTTTCGATCTCGCCCACGCCGTCCTTGAAGCCGATCAGGTTCGGGCAGCGCTCTGCCAGACCTTCGAGCATGTCGGCGTTGAGCTTCGAGTTCGCACGGTTGTAGATGATCACGCCCATGTTCGGCACGGCCTTGCAGACTTCTTCCGCGTGCGCGGCGATGCCTTCCTGGCAAGCTTCCGTCAGGTAGTGGGGCATCAGCAGAATGCCGTTCGCGCCGTGACGCTCGGCTTCCTTCGCGTAGTCGATCGCCACGCGGGTCGGGCCGCCTGCGCCGGCCAGGATCGGTACCTTGCCTTTGCAGACTTCGGTCGCGGTACGCACCACGTTCGAGTAGTCGTTGTGCGTCAGCGAGAAGAATTCGCCCGTGCCGCCGGCGACGAACAGCGCCGATGCGCCGTACGGCGCGAGCCATTCGAGGCGTTCTGCGTACGTGTCGGCGCGGAAATCGCCTTGTGCGTCAAAGTCGGTAACGGGGAAGGACAGCAGGCCTTCCGAAACGATCTGCTTGAGTTCCTGCGGTGTCGTCATGGTGAATATCCAGGCGTCAGTTTTGAGTCGATTAGTCGAAGTTCAATCGAAATGGAGATTTCTTATACGTCATCGTACAACAACAAATCGGCTAACTCAACGGGGTTTTCACGGCATAATGCACGCTATAGGGTAAATACGGAACGTCCACGCAAAGTTTGATGTTGTAGGATGACGTATGAATAGCTGGCGCAGCGGGCGATCATGCCAAAAAGCGCCATAAGGATCGATGCAATGGAACAATCTCCGCTCTACATTCGCGTTCACCCCAATGACAATGTCGCGATCGTCGTCAACGACGGCGGACTGGGTGAGGGCGCCGTTTTCCCCGATGGCCTCACGCTGCGCGAGCGGGTGCCGCAAGGGCACAAAGTCGCGCTCGCCGATCTGGCCGAGGGCGACGAGGTCATCCGCTATAACGTGGTGATCGGCTATGCGCTGAAGGCGCTGCCCAAAGGCAGCTGGATCAACGAACACGTGATCCGCATGCCGAGCCCGCCGGGACTCGAAGACCTGCCGATCGCGACGATCAGGGCGCCGGAGATGCCGCCGCTCGAAGGCTTCACGTTCGAGGGCTACCGCAACGCGGACGGCTCGGTCGGCTCGCGCAACATCCTCGCGATCACGACCACCGTGCAATGCGTGGCCGACGTGGTCCAGCATGCGGTCACGCGCATCAAGGCCGAGCTGCTGCCGAATTATCCGAACGTCGACGACGTCGTGAGCCTCGGCCACACGTATGGCTGCGGCGTCGCGATCGACGCGCCCGACGCGATGGTGCCGATCCGCACCGTGCGCAACATCAGCCTGAATCCGAACTTCGGCGGCGAAGTGATGATGGTGAGCCTCGGCTGCGAGAAGCTGCAGCCCGAGCGCCTGATGCCGCCCGGCACGATTCCGATCGCGGCGGCCGCGAATGTCGCTGAAGTCGCGGACATCGGCGACGTCGAAGCCGATGCGAACGGCGACGTGGTGGTGTTGCAGGACGACTCGCACGTCGGCTTCCAGTCGATGATCGAATCGATCATGCGGATGGCCGACGGTCATCTGAAGCGCCTGAACAATCGCCATCGCGAAACCTGTCCCGCGTCCGATCTGGTGATCGGCGTGCAGTGCGGCGGCAGCGATGCATTCTCCGGCCTGACCGCGAATCCCGCCGTGGGCTTTGCGACCGATCTGCTGGTGCGCGCCGGCGCGACGGTGATGTTCTCGGAAGTCACCGAAGTGCGCGACGGCGTCGATCAGCTGACCGCGCGCGCGGCCAACGCGGACGTGGCGGCGGCGATCATCCGCGAGATGCAGTGGTACGACGATTATCTGAAGCGCGGCGGCGCGGACCGCAGCGCCAACACGACGCCGGGCAACAAGAAGGGCGGTCTGTCGAACATCGTCGAAAAGGCGATGGGCTCGATCATCAAGTCGGGCAACTCGGCGATCTCCGGCGTGCTGTCGCCGGGCGAAAAGGTCCGCCAGAAAGGCCTGATTTACGCGGCCACGCCGGCGAGCGATTTCATCTGCGGCACGCTGCAGGTCGCCGCGGGCATCAATCTGCACGTGTTCACCACCGGCCGCGGCACGCCGTACAGCCTCGCCGAAGTTCCGGTCATCAAGGTCGCGACCCGCTCGGATCTCGCGCGCCGCTGGCATGACCTGATGGACGTCAACGCCGGCACGATCGCGACCGGCGCATCGACGATCGAAGAGGTGGGTTGGGAACTGTTCCGCCTGATGCTCGACGTCGCCAGCGGACGCAAACAGACCTGCGCCGAAAAGCTCAAGCTGCACAACGCGTTGACACTGTTCAACCCGGCGCCGGTGACCTGATTTCCGGTGGCGCGGTGTGCCCGTGCCGCGAAGCCGATCCGATCGCAAACACATCAACAGAAAGACATGACCGACTCGAACCTTGACCGCTCCGCGGCACAGAAACCTTTCCGCCGTCTGCTGCTGACGGGCGCTGCCGGTAACCTCGGCAAGCAATTGCGCGGCGCGCTCGCCGCATGGGCCGACATCGTGCGCGTGACCGACATCGCGCCGCTCGGCGAAGTGGCGGAGCACGAAGAAGCGTCGATCGTCGACCTCGCCAACGCGGACGCGGTTCACGCGCTGCTCGAAGGCGTGGACGCGGTGGTTCACCTTGGCGGCATTTCCGTCGAAGCGCCGTTCGAAGACCTGCTCGAAGCGAATATCCGCGGCCTGTACAACCTGTACTCGGCGGCGCAGAAGCAGGGCGTGAAACGCATCATCTACGCAAGCTCGAACCACGCGGTGGGCTTTCATCCGACGACGTCGGTGGTCGATATCGACGCGCCGCTGCGTCCCGACACCCTGTACGGTGTGACCAAATGCTTCGGCGAATCGCTGTCGCGCTACTACTTCGACCGCTTCGGTCTGGAGACGGTGTGTCTGCGGATCGGGTCGTCGTTCGAACAGCCGCGCAACCCGCGCATGCTCGTTACCTATCTGAGCTACCGCGACTTCATCGAGCTGGTGCGCTGCTCGCTGTTCACGAACCGCGTCGATCACGCGATCATTTACGGCGTGTCGGATAACCGCATCTCGTGGGTCGACAACAAGAAGGCGGCGTTCCTCGGCTTCCGTCCGCAGGACAGCTCGGCGCAATTCGAGCATCTGTTCCCGGCCAGCGCCCCGAACACCGAGTTCGACGATCCGACCCAGCGTTTCCAGGGTGGCCCGTTCGTGCTGGCGGGTCCGATGGAGCCGAAACGGTGAGCGTCACGATGAATGCGCCGGTGGAGCGGCTCGACGCGGCCGGGCGAGCGTCGGTGGGCGAAAGCCCGGTGTGGCGTCCGGCCGAGCAGGCGCTGTACTGGGCGGACATCCCGGCGCAGAAAATCGTGCGGCTGCGGGTCGATTCGGGCGAGCGCACTGAATGGCTATTGCCGGAGAAGGTCGCCTGCATCGCGTTCGATCGACGCGGCACCGTGCTGGCCGGTTGCGAGACAGGGCTCTTTGCGGTCGCGCTGACTGAAGCTGCGCAGGTTTCGGCTGGCGGCGAACCGGTCGCGGCGTCGATGCGCAAGCTCGCCGCGCCGGCGTTCCCCGCCGACGGCATGCGTTTCAACGACGGCCGTTGCGACCGCCAGGGCCGCTTCTGGTCCGGCACGATGGTGATGGACATGGCGGCGGCCAATCCGGCCGGCGCGCTGTATCGCTTCGATGCTAACGGCGTGCTGTCCGCGCCGGTCGTCGATGCGCTGATCACACAGAACGGCCTGGGCTGGTCGCCGGACGGCAAGACCATGTACCTGTCCGACTCGCATCCGCTGCACCGGCTGATCTGGGCATTCGACTACGACGTCGAGTCGGGCGAGCCGCGCAACCGGCGCGTGTTCGCCGACCTGCATCACTATGCGGGGCGCCCCGACGGCGCGGCGGTCGACGCCGACGGCTGCTACTGGATCTGCGCGAACGACGCGGGCCTGCTGCTGCGCTTCACGCCGCAAGGCAAGCTCGACCGGCAGGTGCCGGTCCCGCCGACCAAGCCGGCGATGTGCGCGTTCGGCGGCAGCAACCTGGACACGCTGTTCGTCACCTCGATCCATCCGGGAGCGAGCGCGAGCGAGCACGACGGCCATCTGTTCGCCGTGCGCCCTGGCGTGACCGGGCTGCCGGAGCCCGAATTCGCGGGCCAACTGTAAGCCTGTCCCGTATGAAAGCTGGCGCCGGAGCGGTTTGGCCGGCCGGCGCCAGTCACATTATTGCTTCGTAATTCATCACTCGTCGTACAACACTGTGGCGTACAGACCACGGTCCGACGACGTTTCGGCAACAAAAATCCCAGCGTGCCGACACGCCTTCCTTCCCTCCCCATTTCTTCTCCCACTGGCGCGGGCTCTCGCCGCGACCCCGATCAGGTCATCCATACCGAGGCTGTCAATTGTGCGGGTAAATACCGTCTGTACAAGTGAAAATGCCTTTTATAGACTTCGTATGTCGTCGTACAACGTATAAGCCCAAACAGATTCCTTTCTGTTTAATTTGAGATGACTGGGGAAAGCAAGGCGTTTGCGCACACGAGATTCGCACCACCGTAATCAAAGTAAAAGAAGTGAGGTTGTCTGGCAGGAGTACTGAGTATCTGTGCCGGGGAATTTGTGCAGACCAGTACGGCAACGCACTCGCCACCGCGAGGCCGCGGGTGCCGAGCCGGGAGACGCAGCAAAACCAGGGCGCATCCGCAATCGATTGGATGGTCTATTTTTCAAGGAATGTCACGATGAACAAGAAGTTTGTCTCTTCCCGTGTTTCGATGATCGTCGCTGCCGCGACGCTGGCGTTCACCGCCGCGTCGGCAGAAGCGCGCGTGTTCCGTGTTTCGGACGTGCATGGCGACACGTACCCGACCAACATGGCCGTGAAGTACATGGGCGAAGAAATCAACAAGGCAACCGGTGGCAAGGATTCCGTGAAGGTCTTCGGCAACAGCGCGCTGGGTTCCGAAAACGACACGATCGATCAGGTGCGCATCGGCGCGCTCGATATGGCGCGCGCCAACGGTGCCGCGTTCAACGAAATCGTTCCTGAATCGATGATCCCGTCGCTGCCGTTCCTGTTCCGCGACATCGACCATTTCCGCAAAGTGATGTACGGCCCGGAAGGCCAGAAGATTCTCGACGCGTTCGCGGCGAAGGGCATGATCGCACTGACGTTCTACGAGAGCGGCGCGCGTTCGATCTACACGAAGAAGCCGATCCATTCGCCGGCTGACATGAAGGGCCTCAAGGTGCGCGTGCAGCCGTCGGACCTGATGGTCGACGAAATCCGCGCAATGGGCGGCACGCCGACCCCGATGCCGTTCGCCGAAGTCTATACGGGCCTGAAGACGGGTCTGGTGGACGCAGCGGAAAACAACATCCCGTCGTACGAAGAAACCAAGCACTTCGAAGTCGCGCCGGTGTTCTCCGAAACCCAGCACTCGATGACGCCGGAAGTGCTGGTGTTCTCGAAGAAGGTGTGGGACACGCTGACGCCGCAACAGCAGCAGATCATCAAGAAGGCAGCGGCTGATTCGGTGCCTTACTACGAGAAGCTGTGGACCGCGCGTGAAGCCGATGCGAGCAAGACAGTCACCAAGGGCGGCGCGACGATCGTTGCGGCCAACCAGGTCGATCGTGCGGCTTTCGTGAAGGCGATGCAACCGGTGTGGGCGAAGTATGAAAAGACCCCGCAGATGAAGCAGCTCGTCGACGAGATCCAGGCAATCAAATAAGATTCGCGGCCGCAGCGGCGGCCAATCGCGGCGGAAACAGCCTTGCAGGAAGCTCTGCGGGCTTTTCCGCTGCGTGGCATGCCGTGCTCGCGCATTCGAACGTGGTTGCTGAATATTAAAGACAGGCCTGTTGTGAGCAAGGACGGGGTCAATGAGTTTCTTGAAACGCCCAAATGATTTTCTCTTTCGCGTGCTGACTGTCGTGGCGTCGACAAGTCTGGCCGTGCTCTGTCTGCTGGTGATCTATAGCGTCGTGATGCGCTATGTCTTCAGCGACGCACCCGATTTCGTCGAGCCCATCGCATTGCTGCTGGTGATCGTGATCGCCATGTTCGGCGCCGCGCTCAAGGTTCGCGAAGGCGGTCACATCGGACTCGATTCGCTGGTCAAGAAGTTGTCGCCGAAAGGACAGGTGATTGCGGCGGGGATTCAGCATCTTTGCCTGATGACCTTCGCCGTGATGGTTTTCATCGGTTGCCTGGATATGGCGAAGACCACCATGGAAGACCGGATTCCGATTCTCGGTTTGCCCGAAGGATTGCGTTATTGCATTCCGGTCGTTGCCAGCGTCTGCATCGCAATGTTCTCGTTCGAGCACCTGCTGGCGCTCTTCGTCAAGAAACAAAAATAGAACAATCATGGAACTCGCCCTTCTTGGTATCAGCTTTATTGTCTTTCTCCTGCTCGGGGTTCCGGTTTCATTTGCGTTGGGACTCTCGTGCGTCCTGACGTATCTGTTCGAGGGCTTGCCGGCGGCCACCGCCATGCAGTCGATGATCTCGGGGATGAACGCGTTTTCGTTCCTCGCGGTGCCGTTCTTCATCTTCTCCGGCGAACTGATGCTGCACGGCGGCATCGCCGACCGCATCCTGCGTTTCGCGCAGGCCACGGTGGGGCATTTCCGCGGCGGCCTCGGCATGGCCAACGTGGTCGCGTGCACGCTGTTCGGCGGCGTGTCGGGTTCGCCGACCGCGGACACGTCCGCAATGGGCGGCGTGGTGATTCCGCTGATGAAGCGCGAAGGCTATAGCGCGGCTTATGCGGTCAACGTCACGACGCACTCGTCGCTGGCGGGCGCGTTGATGCCCACGTCGACCAACATGATCATCTACGCGTTCGCGGCACAGGGCATCACCGGCACGCTGAACGGCGTGAAGATGAGCGGCGTGTCGATCGGCGATCTGTTGTTCTCGGGTCTGCTGCCGGTGTTGTGGGTGATGGGCCTCGTGCTGATCGCGGCCTACTGGCAAGCCGTCAAATACGGCTATCCGCAGCGTCCCGACGGTTCGACCGGCGTGCAACGCTTCCCGGGCTGGATGGCGGTGTGCCGCACGTTCCTCGGCGCGGTGCCGGGCCTGATGGTCATCGCGATCATTCTGGTGTGCGTGGCGAAGGGGATTGCCACCGCGACGGAAGCCGCCGCGATTGCCGTTGCCTATTCGCTGATCCTCACGCTAGTCGTGTATCGCACGATGACGATGAAGAAGCTCGGCTTCGCATTGTCGAAGGCGGCCAAGACGACCGGCGTGGTGCTGCTGCTGATCGGCGTGTCGAACATGCTGCGCTTCCAGATGGCTTATCTGGAGATTCCGGATGCGATCGAACGTCTGCTCGACGGCGCGACGACGCTGCCCTGGCTCATGCTGCTGTACATCAACCTGATCCAGATTTTCCTCGGCACGTTCGTCGACATGGCGGCGCACATCCTGATCACGACGCCGCTGTTTCTGCCGATGGCAATGCACAACGGAGTGGGTCCTGTCCAGTTCGGCATCATGATTCTGTTGAACTGCGCATTGGGTCTTGTACACCCGCCAATCGGTTCGGTACAGTTCATCGGCTGCGCGATTGGCAATGTGTCGATTGGTGAAACTACCAAGATGGCGTGGCCGTATTACCTGGCTATCTTCAGCGCGATCAACATCGTGACGTACGTACCGATGTTCTCAACCTGGTTGCCGAGCGTGATCAATGGGCACCCTGTGTTCTGATTCACGCTCATAAATAAATAACACACACACTCAGCGGCGCTCGTTCAAGGCCGCACTCAAAAAAAGAATTTTTAACGCAGGAGTAGAAATGAAAAAGGCACTGGTTGGTTCGGCTCTGGGGTTGGTCGCCCTGGGCGCGCAAGCGCAGAGCAACGTGACGCTGTACGGTATCGTCGATACGGGTATCGGCTATCAGAACAGCGCGACGACGCTGAGCGCAGTGGGCTCGGCGAAGCCGTCGGCAGGTGGCGCGTCGCAAGTCAAGATGATCAACGGCATCTGGGCTGGCAGCCGTTTCGGCCTGAAGGGCTCGGAAGATCTGGGCGGCGGTACGAAGGCGATTTTCCAGTTGGAGCAGGGCTTCAACAGCGCAACCGGCGCACAAGGCGTATCGGGTCTGGCGTTCAACCGTCAGGCATGGGTCGGTATGTCGAACGGCGCGTTCGGTACGCTGACGGCTGGCCGTCAGTACACGTCGTACTACACGCTGCTGTCGCCGTATAGCCCGACCACGTGGCTGACGGGCGCATACGGCGCGCACCCGGGTGATATCGATTCGCTGGATACGCTGTACCGCGCGAACAACTCGCTGGTCTACACGTCGCCGAGCTTCGGCGGCCTGACGGTCAGCGGTTCGTACTCGCTGGGCGGCAATGCGGGCAGCTTCGCCGCTGGCCAGGTCTGGAGCGTCGCAGCACAGTACCTGAACGGCCCGATCGGCATCGCAGCAGGTATCCAGCGCATCGACAACGCAGGGATCGCGACCCGCACCCCGGCCGCAGTGAACTGGAATTCCGCAATGTCGAACAACGGCGCGGAGCCGGCAGTGTCGGCAATCAACAACGGCTTCCAGACCGCAGCGAAGCAGCAGCGTATTGCAGTGACGGGCGGCTACGCGTTCAACTCGCAGTGGGACGTGTCGTTCGCTTACTCGAACGTTCAATACGCTGCCGGTTCGGGCTCGTTCTTCCACGACACGCAGATCTGGAATACGGGTGGCGCAGTGCTGCACTGGAAGCCGATCACGCCGCTGGACCTGGCCGCTGGCTATAGCTACACCCGTGCAACGTCGTCGAACGGTATTGCGAGCACGGCTGCCTACAACCAGTTCAACCTGTCGCAGTACTACAGCCTCTCCAAGCGTACGGGTCTGTATGCGCTGGAAGCGTATCAACGCGCTAGCGGCCAGACGCTGGCAGGCGACGGCCGGACGATCATCGACGCAACGGCAAGCGTTGGCGATGGTCAGAATGGTGCGCCGTCGTCGTCGCGCAGCCAGATCGCTGTCGGCGTGGGCATCATCCACAAGTTCTAATCGGACGGTGGAGTGGCGGCGTTTTGCTAAGCCGCCACGACAACGCATCGAAAAAATGCGTTGTAGAGCAACAACAGTTACGCGCGCAATGTGCGTAACTTTTCAGCGGTGCGGGGCCTTCGCGGCCTCGCGCGCGTTGGTCCCTCCAGCGCATTTCTACTGCATGAACGTCACTAGCGCGCTTGAGCCGCTATTCGGCGTCCGACCACAAACGTCCCCCCGTCGCCCAGTTTTCGCGCTTCACGTCCGTGAGGATGATGTCCACCGAGTTCGGTTCGACGCCGAGCGATTCGCAAGTCGCTTGGGTGATGGCTTCGACGAACTGGCGTTTCTGTTCCAGCGAGCGGCCTTCGAAGAGTTCGATATGAAACGTGGGCATGGTGTGACTCCGTTCGTTGAGTAATGAAATAGAAGTAGATGGCGTTGCCATGGACCGGCTTCAGTCGCGATAGCCGCGATCGAGCCGGTCGAGCTTGCGCAGCAGCGCAGGCCATTCGAGCGCGCCTTCGATCGCACCGCCGTCGTACAGTTGTTCCGCGGTGCGTGCGGCGACCGCGTCGTCCGGCACCACGAGTTGCGCGCCGCATGCCTGCGCCTGCAACTGGATCTCGCAGGCCTTCAGCAGCGTGGCCATCAGCACGTAGGCTTCGGCGACCGTGCGGCCGGCCGTCAGTGTGCCGTGATTGCGCAGCAGCATCGCGGGTTTGTCGGCGAGATTCGCGACGAGGCGCTCGCCTTCGGCCGCGCTGAACGCGAGACCTTCGTAGTCGTGATACGCGAGCTGGCCGTAAAAGCGCAACGCGTGTTGCGAAGCGGGCAGCAAGCCCGCCGGTTGCGCGGACACCGCCACGCCCGCCGTATTGTGCAGATGCATCACGCAGAACGCGTCGGCGCGCGCCGCGTGGACGGCGGCGTGCAGCGCGAAGCCGGTGGCGTTCACCGCATGATCGCTGGCGCCGATGATATTGCCCGCGATATCGATCTTCACGAGGTTCGACGCGCACACTTCGTCGAACGCGAGGCCGAATGGATTGATCAGAAAATGGCCGGGTTCGCCGGGCACGCTCGCCGAGATATGCGTGTAGATCAGATCGTCCCAACCGTTAAGCGCCGCGAGGCGGTAGGCGGCGGCCAGGTCGACGCGGGTGTGCCGCTCCGCGTCCGGGAGCGGGCCGGACTCGGCGACGCGGCCGGCCGGGGTGTGAGTGAACGACATGACTGGCTCCTCAGTTGCGTGGGTTGCATCGTGTTTGCCGGATGCTGCGTGATGCATGCTTGATGCTACATGTGGTCAGCGTGTGCAAACCTGCGCGCGATGCTACCGCAGCGTGTCAATTCGTGCGTGAGGCGTGCGGCGGGAGCGGGCTTCGGTCAGCCGGAAGTTGTGCCGGTCCTGCATGTCCGGCTGCGAGCGCGCCGCGTATGACACGCTGCCTGAGCCACTGCATGCACCACGTCGCGAGGACGAACGGCGCCGTCATCGCAGGCCAGCCGAAGCGGGTGGCCGCCGCTTGCAGCGCGACCGAAACGGCCACGCCGCCGAGCATCCACGCGAGCCCGCTATCGACCAGCGCGAGTGCGGTCAGCGCGCCGTTGAATCCTGACAGGCCGGCGTCGAACGAGTTCGAGGTTGCGCCGAGCAGCAGATTCGCGGCGCTCGCGAGCGTCGCGCCGACCAGTGCACCCAACGCATGCCGGCGCGATGCGGCGGCGATGCCGATCAGCACGAGGCAACCCGGCAATGCGTCGGAGGCAAAGACGGTTTGTGCGAACGCGGCGAATACGCCGCTACTCCATTGGGCCGCGCCCGACGCGAGCAATGGGGCCACGCCGGTTGGCTGTGCGCCGCTCGTGACCATCGGCAACCAGAGCCACGTCACGATCAAACACGGGCTTGATAAGCCGCTCAGCCCACGCGCACGCAACCAGTTCGACCACGGCCCCGCGAGCCATGCCGTGGCCGTCGCGCCGAGAATCGCGACGGCCACGGCGGTCGGCGCGTCGGCGATGAAGCTGAAGGCGGCGAGACCCGCCAGCGCACCGTTGAAGCCGTGCAGTCCGGCGCGCGTGTCGTCGTCGCGATAGCCGGCCAGCAACGCGCTCACGTTAGCCGCGACCGCACCCATCAGCGCCGCGCAGGCGAGGCGCGGGTTCGCCAGCAGCCACGCGGCGAGCAGACACGCGCCGGTGAACGCATTCGCTTGCAGGACGATCTGGCCGAGGCTGCGCAACAAGGTGCGCAAGGCGTCGGATGGGGCGTCGGTCGCGGCGGCGTGCATGGTTGAACGGCGGCTCGGTTGAATGTCGATGGGGTTGGCGGGAGTTCGCAGCGTGAGTGTCAGCGTCCTGCTCGACTGCGAACCGCGAGCATAGGCCAGCCAGACCGCCATAGGCATCGCCGCGCGTTGATAGTGGCTATTTGCGTCGCGACACCTGTGCCCGACGCACACGCCGTCGCCGACGTGCAAGCATTCGCGCTACGATAAGAGCCCGGTGCGCGGGCTGCGCCGCTTCGCGAGGAGACAGGCTGATGCGTGAACTACGATGGGCATCGGAAGAGGGCGACGGCATCGAACACCTGACGTTCGACGCGCACGACGACGGCTTCGCCGTAGAGAGCGTGGTGGTCGGCCAGCGCTACGGCAACGCGTACGGGCTGCACTACACGGTGCGCGGCGACGCGCAATGGCGCACGCGTCATGCGTGGCTGAAGATCGTCGGCGGTGGCGAACTGGAATTGCACGGCGACGGCGCGGGTCATTGGCGCGACGGCCACGGCCTCGTGTTGAGCGCACTCGAAGGCTGTATCGACATCGATATAGCGGCCACGCCGTTCACCAATACGTTGCCGATCCGCCGCCTGCAACTGGCCGAAGGCGAGCGTCAGCCGATTTCGGTCGCGTATATCTCGACGCCGGATTTGCAGGTCACGCGTGTGGAGCAGGCGTATTCGTGCGTCGCGTTCGAGCGCGAGTATCGCTACGAAGGCATCTTCCGCAACTTCACTGCGAACATGCAGGTGGACGAGGACGGCCTCGTGATCGACTATCCGACGCTGTTCACGCGTCTGCCGCGCGCGCGTTGAGCGCGGCTGTGGACGCGGCCGGGTCGCCGTGCCCGGTTCGATGCTGTTCGACGAAGCGTTCGATGCTCGCCGCGATCAACGCGGGGTCACGCAGCACGACCCAGTGGCCGGCATCGATCTCGTGGCGTTCGTAGGCGCCGAGCCAGCCGTGTAATCCGAGCGATAGTTCCGGCCCGACATAACGGTCGCGCAGCGGCACGATGAATTGCACCGGCGCGTGCGCACGACGCGCGCGCGGCCGCAGCAGCTTGTCGATGAAGTTCGCGCGATACAGATTCAGACCGTTGATCGCATTGCGCATCTGCGCCGGATCGTGAGCCGGGCGCACGCGTTCGGTCAGGCGCAGCCATAGCGGCCACATGCGTACGCCGCCCGCGCGCCACACCAGTTCCGGCAGCCACGGCAGATGAAAGAAGAAGATGTACCAGGACTTGAGCGTTTGCCGCACGCCGCGGCCAAACGGACGTTTTGCCGCTTTGCGCTGCGGGTCGGTTGCGTCGTCACCGCGCAGGTTGAGCGATGCATGATCGAGGCATGGTCCGGAGATCGACGTATACGACGCGATACGGCCTTTGAACGCCGGATCGGTGACGGCTTCCCAGCTTTGAATCGAGCCCCAGTCGTGCCCGACCAGATGGAAGGGCTGCGGGCCGCAAGTTGCATCGACAACCGCGGCGAGATCGGCGGCGAGTCGATCGACACGGTACGCGTTGCGCGTCGCCGGCGCGTCGGAAGCGCCCGCGCCGCGCACGTCGTAAGCGATCACGCGATAGCGCGTATCGAGTTGCGCGCGCACAGGCTCCCACACCCGTGCCGAATCCGGATAGCCGTGCACCAGCAAGATCGGCGGCGCGTCGCGCGGCCCGCTCACGTAGACCGCGAGCCGTACGTCGCCGGTCTCGACCGACAGCGCGTCGCGTATCACGCGCTCGCCTGCACGCCGCGCCGCGTGGCCTTGCGAGCGCTCGGGGTGATGGCGTTGGCGGCGTCGATCGCGGCGACGAGTCCGTCGATCCTCGCCAGTTGCGCGCGATTGTCGTAATCCCACGGATGGAAGCCGGGCCGGAAAAAGCTCAGCCATTCCCCGGCGATGCGCGGAAACACGCCGTGGCGCGGACCGTACAGATACTTGACGATGCGCCACATGCCGCGCAAATGGCCGCCGCGTTTGCGATCGGCGATCAGCAGACGCACGTGGAAGTCGAACACGATCAGCCAGAACGTCACGGTGGTGGCGAGCATCGTGCCGGTGCGCAGCAGATAGCGGCCGAGCCCAGGTTTGAGCACGGTATTCCAGACGTCATAGGAAACGGCCTTATGCTCGGTTTCCTCCAGCGCATGCCAGGTCCACATCTGCGTATAGCCTTCGACCGATCCACCGATGCGCGTCGCGTCCTCTAGTAGCAGGTTGGCGAGCATCGCCGTGTAGTGTTCGAGGCAGACGGTGATCGCGAGCTGATACGAATCCGGCAGCACCTTGCGGAAGAAGTTGAGAACCGCCCACAGTCGCTTGTCCAGTTTGTGCGCGGGCAGGCCGGCCTCCTGCAACAGGTCGTTGTACTCGATGTGCTCGCGCGTATGCATCGCTTCCTGACCGATGAAGCCGAGCACCTGCTTCTTCAACTCGGGGTCGTCGATGCGGTCGCGATAGTTGCGCACGCTGTCCATGAAGAACCGTTCGCCAGCCGGGAACAGCAGCGACAGCGCGTTGAAAAAATGCGTCACGTACGGGCCTTGCGCGTGCCAGTCGCATGCGCGTTCGGGCGGCAGGTTGAAGCGGACGTCGCGGCGAACCGGCATCATGGCCTTTCTCCTTGTGATTCTGGGCGCACGACTGAGCGTGCGGGGTGAGTGGAGCGCATCGCGCGCATCACGCGCGTTTGCCGTCGACCTGAGCGGCGCGGCGCGCGCGCTTTTCGGCGACGCGTTTCAGTCGCCGCGTTTGCATCACGACCAGCGCCTGGTAAGCAGCCGGCAACATGCGAGCGAGCCAGTCGGCGGCGCGCGCGTCGCGTCCGATCAGCACGCGCCGTTTGTTCTTGCGCACGCCGTCGAGAATCACGCGCGCGGCGTCGTCGGCGGTGGTGATGAAAAACTTCTCGAAGTCGTCCTTGCCTTGCTGTTCGTTCTCCAGCATGAAGCCGACCATGTTCGGCGCAATCCGGCTCGCCTGCGCGATGCCCGTGCGAATGCCGCCCGGATGCACGCAAGTCGCGGATACGCCGCACTTCATCAGGTCGAGTTCCTGGCGCAGTGCTTCGGTGAAGCCGCGCACGGCGAACTTGGTCGCGTTGTAGCCGCTCATGCCCGGCTGTGAAAACAGGCCGAATACGCTCGACGTATTGACGATGTGTCCCGCGCCGGACGCTTTCAGATACGGCAGGAACGCCTTCGTGCCATGCACCACGCCCCAGAAATTGATGCCGACGATCCACTCCAGATCGGCGTAATCCATGCCTTCGATGGTGCTCGACAGCGCCACGCCCGCGTTGTTGAACACGAGGTTGACGCGCTCATGCCGCAGCGCCGTTTCGGCGGCCCATGCGAACATCGCCGCGCGGTCCGCGACGTCGAGCACGCGCGTCGTGATGTTCAACGGCGAGCCGACGATGTGCGGCGCAGCGGCGCGCGCCAGTTGCTCGGTCTCGGCGAGGCTCGTCGCATTGCGGTCGGCGAGCGCGAGGTGGCAGCCTTCGCGCGCCAGTTGAATCGCGAGCGCGCGACCCATGCCCGAACCCGCGCCGGTGATCGCGGCTACCCTGTCGGTAAAGTTGTTCATCGGCTTATCTCCTGTCCTCTCTGAACGGTGCGCTGTCGTTGTCGTTATGGTTGTTGCTTGTGCTCTCGTCGATGCGTCGTCAGGATGTCTGCGCCGACGTCGCGGCGGCGCTGTCATGAACCTGCGTGAGCGGCTGCGTGCCCGGCTGAGCGCCAGGTTGCGGTACGGGCGAATACGCGAGATAGTCGGCCATGCTGAAGGTGCGGGTGGCCCGGCGGAATTTGTACGCAAAGCCCGGCCACAGCGTGGTGTTCTTGCCGGTCTTCGGATCGAGATACCAGCTCTTGCAGCCGCCCGTCGACCAGATCGCGCGGCTGAGCTTCTGCTGGATCTGTTCGTTGTAGCTGTGCTCTACCTGCGGGCGCACTTCGATCGCGGCGGTGCGCTCGGCCTGCATCATTTTCAGCGCGCGCAGGATGTATTCGACCTGCGATTCGATCATGAACACCATCGAGTTATGGCCGAGACCGGTGTTCGGGCCGACGATCATGAAAAAGTTCGGATAACCAGGCAATGTCGTACCGAGGTACGCATGCGCGCCGTCGCGCCACGTATCGACGATATCGACGCCGCCGCGGCCACGCACCACGCCCGCCGGAAACGGATCGGCCACCTGGAAACCGGTGCCGAAGATCAGGCAGTCGACCGGATGGCGCACGCCGTCGGTGGTGACGACCGCGTCTTCTTCGATGCGGGCGATGCCGGTGGTCGTCACCGACACGTTCGGCCGGGAAACGGCAGGGAAGTAGTCGTTCGAAATCAGGATGCGCTTGCAGCCCATCGTGTAGTCCGGCGTGAGCGTGGCGCGCAGTTGCGGGTCGGGCACCTGTCGGCGCAGATGACGCTCGGCGACTTTCTGCGCGGTCTTCATCAGCGACGGATGAATCGCGAAGCCAAACGCGCGCGATTCAAGCATGCAGTAAAGCGCCGAACGCATGATCTTCTGCGTGAACGGCAGGTGCCTGAACAGCCACTGTTCGAGCGGCGTCACCGGACGGTCGGCCTTCGGCATGATCCACGGCGGCGTGCGCTGGAACAGATCCAGATGCGCGACACGCGGGGCGATCTGCGGGACGAACTGGATCGCGCTCGCACCTGTGCCAATCACGGCGACGCGTTTGCCGTCCAGCGGACAGCCGTGGTCCCAGTGCTGTGAGTGAAACGACTTGCCGCGAAACGTTTCGATGCCGGGGATGTTCGGCATGGCCGCCCGCGACAGGCCGCCCATGCCCGAAATCAGCACGCGCGCCGACCATTGCTGGCCGTTCGCGAACGTCAGTTGCCAGCGGTGACGCGTGTCGTCGTAGACCGCGCTCGCGAGTTCATGAGCGAAGCGCAGATGACGCTGCACGCCGAAGCGCTGCGTGCAATCTTCGAGATACGCGCGAATTTCCGGCTGGCACGCGAACATGCGGGTCCAGCGCGGATTCGGCGCGAACGAAAACGAGTAGACGTGCGATTGGACGTCGCATGCGCAACCGGGGTAGTGGTTGTCGCGCCACGTACCGCCGACCGAGTCGGCCTTTTCGGCGATGATGAAATCGGTGATGCCGGCTTGCCGCAACCGGATCGCCATGCCGAGGCCCGCAAAACCGGAGCCGATGATGGCAATGTCGGTTTCGACGGGGGCGCCGGCGTCGGGCGGCGCGGCGTCATGCGGCGTCATACGTGCGTTCATCCGATCCGTCTCCATTTTGACTCTATTAACTGTTACATTGGTTGATGTAACCATAGAGGCTGGGAACGGATGACGCAAGACGCCGGTTAGACGCCCGACTCTAGGCGCGCGTCGGCACGGCGCCTCGCGCGCTTCACAGGCCGGCGCGCTGTACGCGCCAACGCTTCAGCGCGTGGCGAGTGCCGCCGCGACGACCGGGCTTTGCCAGACGTTGTCCTTCACGGTAATTTTCTGCGGGATCAGGTGGGCGCCGTAGAACGCGTCGGCGACGACCTGCTGGGAGCGCACGATCTCGTCATTGACGGCGCTGGTGCCGTACGGATAGCGGCGCACCCACGTCTCGACGACCTTCTGATCGAGGCCGACCTTGGGCGCGATCAGCGCGGCGGTTTCCACCGGATGGCCGTTGACCCACAGGCCGGCAATGCGCAACTGCCCGAGTATCGCGCCGATCACGTCGGGATGTTGCTGCGCGAAATCGCGCGTCGCTTCGTAGAAGTTGTACGGGCTGTTGAGCTGCGCGTAGTCGACCAGCGTGCGCGCCTTGAGCGCCTGTTGCGCGGACGCGTAGTACGGATCCCAGATCACCCATGCGTCGACGCTGCCGCTTTCGAAGGCGGCGCGTGCATCGGCGGGCGCCAGGTACACCGGACGAATATCTTCGTACTGCAGGCCAGCCTTTTTCAGCGCTTCGAGCAGCAGATAGTTCGAACTCGAGCCCTTCTGCAACGCGACGCGTTTGCCCTTCAGATCGGCGACATTGCGCAGCGTCGAATCGCTTCGGACCAGGATCGCTTCCGCGTGAGGTCCCGAAGGCTCCGCACCCACATACACGAAACGTACGCCGCCGGCTTGCGCGAATACCGGCGGTGGCGCGCCGGTCGAGCCGAAATCGACGCTGTCCGCGTTCAGCGCTTCGAGCAGTTGCGGCCCCGCCGGGAATTCGAACCACTTGACGGTATAGCCGAGCGGTTTGAGTTTCTCGTCGAGCGAGCCTTGTGCTTTGAGCACCGCGAGCAAGCCCGATTTCTGATAGCCGATGCGCAATACTTTGCCCGGCTCGCCGTTGCCGCCCGCGCTCTGCGCGGAAGCGCTCACGGTCGTGAAAGCAGCCAGCAATGCGGCGGCGAGGTGGTGCGGGAAACGAGGGTGACGTGCCATCCGGCGATCTCCATTGCAGTCGATTGACGTGTGCGCCGGACGTGTGTCGCGCGGTCCGCCGCGCCGCGCGAGGAGCGCGCGCGTGGGGAGGACGCGGCGGGAAACACGTTGCGGCGACGTTCGAGGATCGTCGCATGGACGTCCCGCTGCTCAAACGAAGCAATCCAGATTTGAATATGACGTGCGAGTGTGAAGAGGGCGCTGTATTGGCGCATGCACGTCGCGAATCAAACGGAAAGAAGGGCGGACGCCGGGGCGGCCACACGCACGGACACACGCGCGAGCACAGTCATGGGCATGGGCACGGGCTCAAGCGCGAATACCGCCACGCAAACGCGCCACGCATGCACGCAAACCCCGGCCCCAGCCTTACTTCCTGGCTTTGCTCTTCTTCGTCTTCGCCCGCTGCGTGGACGGGCTGTCCGCCGGATGGCCAAGCTTCTTTTCCATGATGGCAGCCGTGCGATCGCCCAGATAATCGCCGGACGCTTCTTCGAGCGCGCGGTTCATTTCGCTTTCGACCAGCACGTTCGCCAGCGGCCGCAAGCGCCAGATTGCGTCGACCAGCACGGGCACGTCCGCGGGCGGCGGTAGCGCGTCGGCGTCGTAGCGGTCCAGTTGATGCACCACCAGATCGACTAGCGCTTTGGCGACCGCATTGAAATGCGGCCTCGCGATGCTCACGGCGTCCAGCAGATCGGCCAGTGGAATGCCTTCCTTCGCCATGGTCGCGCCGGCGGCCAGCGCGGTGGGATTGCTCGACACGAACGAGAGGCCGTCGCGTTCCAGCAAACCGAGATCGACCGCTTTCGAAAGCACGCCCGGCGACGCGTTGCCGCCGAACATCCGCAGCAGTTCGACCAGCGAGTATTTCTTCGGCCGCTCGCGCGACCAGCGTCCGCCGATCGCGGTTTCGAGCCCGAGGATCGAGCGAAGGTCGTGGCCTTCGTCGACCGCCATGATCAGGTCCTGGATGTTCGCGAGCGTGTAGCCGCGGGTCAGCAGGTGATTGATCAGCTTCAGACGCGACACGTGCGAGTCGTCATACACGCCGACGCGGCCGCGCTTTTCCGGCGGAGCGAGCAGGCCGCGATCCTGATAGGCGCGCACGTTGCGCACGGTGGTGTCGGTGACGCGCGCGAGTTCGTCGACGGTGTATTCGGCGCGGGGCACGTTGCTGGCCGGCTCGACGGAACCGGCAGGCGAGGGCGGAGCGGGAGGCGGCTTCTTGGACATGGAGGGATTTTAACGCGCCGGCCTCGGGCCTCACCAGCGCGGTGCCTAGCCGCGTTCCCTGCTTGCGTCCCCGCCGGTGTCTCCGGTCGCGCGCCCGGCGACATCGTCCGGCACGGTGGTGTTGCCGCGTCCGAGCGTGCGCTGCATCAGCGTCGTGTCGAGCCAGCGGCCGTGCTTGAATCCGACCGCCTTCAGCGTGCCCGTCAGTTCGAAGCCCAACTGCGTGTGGAGTGACAACGAACCGCCGCTGCCGTTATCGGCGATCACGGCGATCATCTGGCGCCACGGTCCGCTTTCGCACCGTTCGATCAGCGCCTGCAGCAGCACGCGTCCGAGGCCGCGTCCGCGATAGGCGTCGCCCACGTAGATCGAATCTTCGATGGTGTTGCGATATGCGGCCCGCGGGCGGTACGGCGTCGCGTAGCAATAGCCGGCGACTTCGCCGTCGATCTCGGCGACCATATACGGCAGCCTGTGAGCGCGCACCGACGCGAGCCGCTTGCGCAGTTCATCGACGGACGGCGGGGTCTCTTCGAACGAGGCGACCCCGGTCAGTACGTGATGTGCGTAGATCGCCTGAATCGCGGGGAGATCGGCTTCGGTGGCGTCGCGGATTGGCGGGGCCGCGAGTGTGTCCGTTGATGTGCTCATGGACCGGGATGCGGAAGGCGTGGGGCGGGTCGTGCTCATACGTGTTCCTGTCGTGGCAGGTGAGTTCGATGAAACGCTTACTATGCGCGCCGCGCGCGCCGATTTGAAGCGAGTCAAAAATCGCGTGATGCGTGGCGGGTGATGACAGCAAATGGGCAGCACATCCGCTCGCGTCGTTAGCGGGCGATGCCAGCGAGTTTCGACGGCGCGGCACACGCGTTCAATTCGATGGCTCCGCACTGGGCACTGGGCACTGAAGTGCGTCACAAATCGAACTGATCGAATTCGCTTTGCAGTTGCCGGTTCCGCGCCACGCGTTCGTCGATCCCCGGGCCGAGCCGTTCGACGATCGCCGAGATCAGCAGATTGAACAGGCAGGTGAGCGGGGCGAGCGAGTCCCAGAACTGACCGACGTCGGTCTTCACCTGCAGCAGGTCGCCGTCGAAATCGCGCGCCCACGGACAATAGATATCGGTGACGAGCGCGAACGGCAGGCCGCGGCGCGTGGCCGCTTCGCAATAGCGGCGCGCGACCTTCGAGTACGCGCGGGTGTCGGTGACGATCAGATACGGCGACTTGAACTCCGAGTTCAGCGAATCGACGTAGGAACCCGACATGCCGTCGGAATAGAACACACGCGGCCGGATGTATTCGAGGTAGCTATAGAACGCGTTGCTGATGCCGCGCGTCGATTGAATGCCGAGGATATAGACCGCGTCGGCGTTCGAGATGCGCTCCGCGACACGGGCGAACAGCGGCGTCTGCGCAAGCTGGTAGACATGCTGGATCGCGCCGATTTCGAGTTCGAGCGAATGCGCAAGCGCTTGCTGCGCCACGGGCGCGTGTGCGTGCGGCGCGGCTTCGCCGGTCCGGTCGCCCTGGCCGCCTTGCCCGTTCTGATCGCTTTGGGCGGCCGTACGGCGGAATGCGTCGAGCCGGTCGGTGATCAGCCACGGACGCTCCTGCGCGCCGCGCAATTCGCGCTTCAGGTCGTCGAGATTCCGATAGCCGACGCTGCGCAGGAAGCGGCCGACCGAAATGCCGCTGGTGCCGGCTTGCTGGGCGATCTGATCGGCGGTTTCGAGGCCGAGCCGGTCGAGGTTCGCGAGCATGTAGCTGGCGACGCGTTTCGAGGTCGGGGTGAGTTCGGCAAAGCGGGCTTCGACGGTTTGAGCAAAAGCGGTCGGCATCGTAAGTCGCGGCGCGGTGGTGGGTCGATCATCGGAATGATGACATAGTCGACCGGCGGCAAGCGTCCATGCGCATGACGCCGACCGTGCGAGGCGCGCCGTTCAAACCGCCGGCCGCACCGGCGCGGTTCGCGAGAAACGCCGCGCGCCCGCCACGCATGCCACCACCACGACGGTCACCACGACCATCGCCGGCGGCACCTGCTCATGCAGCAGCAGGCCGGCGAGCAGCAATCCGAAGAACGGCTGCAGCAACTGCAACTGTCCGACCGCCGCGATGCCGCCGAGCGCGAGGCCGCGATACCAGAACACGAAGCCGATCAACATGCTGAAGAGCGACACGTAGGCGAGCCCCCAGAACGCGGCGTGACTCACGCCGTCGAACGAAGCGGGCCGGGTCCACCATGCGAGCGGCAGCATCAGCGGCAGCGACAGCACGAGTGCCCACGAAATGACCTGCCAGCCGCCGAGATGCCGCGACAGCCGCGCGCCTTCCGCATAGCCAAGCCCGCAGACGACGATCGCGCCCAGCATCAGCGCGTCGCCGATCGGCGACGCGTCGATGCCGTGACGCAGCGCGAACGCGACCACCGCGCCGCTGCCGAGCGCCGAGAACAGCCAGAACGCCGGCTGCGGACGCTCGCCGCCGCGCAGCACGCCGAAGATCGCGGTGGCCAGCGGCAGCAGGCCGACGAACACGACCGCGTGCGCGGAACTCACATGTCGCAACGCGAGCGCCGTCAACAGCGGAAAGCCGACCACCACGCCGAGCGCGACCACCACCAGCGGAATCAGATCGCGACGCGCGGGACGTGCCTGACGAAACACCAGCAGCAGCAACAGGCCGAGCGTGCCCGCGATCGTCGCGCGCGCGACGGTCAGAAACACCGGGTCGAGTCCTTGCACGGCAAGCCGCGTGGCCGGCAGCGAGCCGCTGAAAATCAGAACGCCCGCGAGTCCGCTGAGCCAGCCGTTGGTTGTCTTGTCCATCGGAAGAGAGTCCATGCCCATGAAAAGACCTATAGCATCCGACTTTTCACCGTTAACGGTAAGCTACAGATCAGTACAATTCACACAAACTGTACCGAACATGGAGCAGTACAGATGGCGGAAAGCGAGAGTGGCCGGGTCACGTCGGGCACGCGGGTCGGCACGGTGATGGACAGTTTGCGCGAGCGCATTGCAAGCCGCTCGCTGATGCCGGGCGCCCGCGTACCGTCGATCCGCGCGATGACCGACACGCTCGGCGTATCGAAGTCGACCGTGGTGGAAGCCTACGACAGGCTGGTCGCGGAAGGCGTGATCGTCGCGCGGCGCGGCTCTGGATTCTTCGTGTCGGGCCATGCGCCGCCGCTCGCGCTCGCCGATATCGGGCCGCGGCTGGATCGCGAGGTCGATCCGTTGTGGCTCACGCGACAGTCGCTGGAGGCGGGCGCGAAAGTCCTGAAACCCGGTTGCGGCTGGGTGCCGTCCGCATGGCTGCCGGAAGACGGTGTGCGCCGCGCGCTACGCGCGGTGGCGCGCGATCCGCAGTCGCTCCTCACCGACTACGCGAGCCCGGCGGGTTTGCCCGCGCTGCGTCAGCAACTCGCATGGCGGCTCGCGCAGCACGGCGTCGAGGCGCCGCCCGAGCAGATCCTGTTGACCGACGGCGGCACGCATGCGCTCGATCTGGTGTGCCGCTTTCTGCTCGAGCCGGGCGACACCGTGCTGATCGACGACCCGTGTTATTTCAACTTCCAGGCGCTGCTGCGCGCGCATCGCGTGCACATCGTGAGCGTGCCGTACACGCCTTCCGGGCCCGATCTGACGGCTTTCGAACGCGCGTTGAGCGAGCATCGTCCGCGGCTCTACGTGACCAATTCGGCGATCCACAATCCTACCGGGGCGACGCTCGCGCCGGCGGTCGCGCATCGGTTGCTGAAGCTCGCGGGCGAACACGATCTGCTGATCGTCGAGGACGATATCTTCGCCGACCTGGAGAGCGAACCCGCGCCGCGACTCGCCGCGTTCGACGGACTCGCGCGGGTGGTGTCGATCGGCAGCTTTTCGAAAACCCTGTCCGCGGCGGTGCGTTGCGGCTACATCGCCGCGCGAGCCGAATGGATCGAGCCGCTGATCGATCTGAAACTGGCGACGTCATTCGGCAGCGGCCAGCTCGCGGCGAGCGTCGTGCATCGCATGCTGGTGGACGGCACCTATCGCCGGCATCTGGAATCGATGCGCGCGAAGCTCGCCGACGCGATGGGCGAGACCGTCAGGCGTCTGGGCAATGCGGGCCTCGCTATCTGGACGCGGCCGCGCGCCGGCATTTTCGTGTGGGCGCGTCTGCCGGGTTCGCTCGATGCCGCCGATATCGCGCGTCACGCGCTCGCCGACAACGTGGTGTTCGCGCCGGGCAATGTGTTCAGCGCGTCGCAATCGGCGGCGGGTTTTCTGCGCTTCAACGTATCGCAATGCAATCGGCCGAAGGTATACGAGACGTTGCAACGGGCGATGGAGGCGTGCGCCGCCGTGGACGCGAAAGAGCGGGCGCGCGCCTGATCGCGCGCGTCCCGCGGTTCACAGATGCAGCAGGCGGCTACTTGCACAGGAGCAGCAGACGCTCCTGATCCGAGCAGGTAGCGCGCGGTTTCTGCGCGGCCTGGGTGGCCGTCGCGTTCATCGCCGCGGTGCGGTTCGTCAGGCAGGCACGCAGATGCTTTTCGACCGGGCCGTAGTATTTCCAGCCGCGCACGAGTGTCGGCAATTCGAGCTTCACCTGCTTCCATTTCGGATGGCCGTGCTCCTGCAGTGTGTCGAAGTTCGCGCACAGCGAGTCGGCGAAGCGATTCAGATTGCCGACCGTATCGCGCAGGCCGTAGTCGTAGGTCACGAGAAAGGCCTTCACGGTCAACGCGGGGACGTCTTCCTTCAACCAGGTCGGGTAGCTGGTCGTGCGGATCGTGGTGGGGAAGTAGGTCTGCTTGGCGCGTGTGGTTTCGGGCGCGTTGGGATCGGCGCGCAGCAGGCGGATCTGTTGCAGCAGCTCGGGGTTCATGTCGTTGAACAGCTTCGCCGGTTGCCCGACGACGATAATCGCGACGTCCACCTTCTTCACGATCAGCGCGGCGAGCGCGTCTTCGTTGCTCAGGTGCTGAACGTTCTGCGCGGGAATCGGCTGGTTGAACATCAGGTGATAGAGCGTCGTCGCCGATTGCGCGGTGCCGCTGCCGAGCAGCCCGACGCTGATGGTCTTGTCCTTGATGTCGGCCAGCGTTTTCAGCGGCGAATCCGCGCGCACCACGACGTTAATTTCTTCATCGTAGAGCGGCATGATGAGCCGCAGCGGCCGGATCGTCGTGCCGGCGTCAGGGTTGCCGGCGTTGGCCATGTCGATGTAGGCCTGGTACACGTCGGACTGCACCAGCGCGAGTTTTACGCCGGGCTCGAAGCGCATGCGCTGCACATTCTCGGCCGACCCCTTCGATGCCACCACGTCCAGATCGATGCCGACAGGCTGGGCCACCCATTTCGACAGGTCCTGGCCGATCTGGATATAAGTGCCGCGCTCGGGACCGGTGACGATCTTGTAGTGCGCCGGTTCCGCGCCGGCGGCCAGCGAACATACGACGAGCAGCGCCAGCCCCAGCCATCCTGCAAGAAGTCTCTTCAGCATGGTCTATCCACCTATCGGTCAGGTTTGTACAGCCTCGCGCGTCAGTACGCGTGAGGCGCAAGAGAGCCGGTTGCCACGTTATGGTCGACGCGCTTCGACAGCCTTGTCCGTCTGCTGCCGCTCAGAGCACACGCATTAATGTGTGCGATGGGCGCACCGTGCTGCTATGTATTTCGGTATCCAGACAAATTTGTCATCGGCTCGGGTCACTGGCTGGATGGCACACTGGCGGAAGCCTTGCCGCCATTCGACGGTGCGCGGGTCCAACCGGAATCCTTGATGGCGCGTTCACGTGCGTCGAGGCTACTCGTTGCGCCGCCGGCGGTTCCCGTCGCGCCGGCGCGCGGCGCGGCAGCGGACAGTTCGCTGTTGGCCGGCATCCCCTGGGGCAACGGTGTCTGTATTTGCGCCTGCTGCGTTGCCGTGGCCGTCTGTGCCTGGCCGGGCGGCTTGCCTTGAGCCGGAACGGCAGCCCCCGCGTGCGGGTTCAGCGGCGCCCAGCCGGTCTCGCGAATCACGCGTTCGAGAATGCCTTTCGCCGTGTCGTTGCCGGTGTCGATGGTGAGCGCCTCGTTGGCATGCGCGCGCGCGCACGACCATGACTGCTGCGCGATGCAGGTTTGCGCGGCCTGCAACGCGCTATCGCGACGCGTGGTCAGCGGGCGCAATTCGGCCGCCAGGTCCTGCGCGTCGCGGCCGCCGGGTTGCAGCGCCAGCGCGGCGCCGAGCGCGGCTTGCGCGGCGGACAGATTGTTGGCGCGGAACGCGAGCCGCGCCGATTGCAACGCTTGCGTGGCATCGCGGAACTGCAACGCGGGTTTGACAGGTGTCGCGACGATGGGCGGCGCAACGGCTGGTGGCGCGACGACCGGGGGCGCGACAACGGGTGCTGCAACGACGGGTGCCGCAACGACGGGTGCAGCAACAACGGGTGCAGCAACGACGGGTGGTGTGGTGACCGACCGTGTCGCGACAGATGGTGCCGCCACCGGCGGTGCGACGGTCGCGGCTGGCGCGGCTGGCGCGACCCTCGCGACGGTTGCCGGTGTCGAGGGCTTGACCGCGGCGGTCGGATGATTCGACTGAGCGGGCGAGAATGGCGCGATCGTGCCGGTGGTCGTTGTGGCGTCGTGAGTGGCGGATGCAGTCCGCTCACCGACGATATCTTCCGAGTCGTTGTAGTCACTGAATAGTGCGTAGCCGACAAACGCCAGGCCGATTACGACAACTGCCGCAATCGCGAGCAGCACACGGCGAAACGCCGCGGCTGTGTCGCGCGGAGGATACGGTGCGTTGTCGTCGTACGGCGGCAACGGTGCGTGAGTGTGAGCGGGCAAGCGCGACGTGCGGCGCGCAGTGTCGGGAGGTACGGCCTCATCGGGATGCACGGCGTGAGCCGTTGCGTCGGCCTCGTCGGGGAGAGCCTGCGCGTCGCCGAACTGCCGCGCGGGCGGACTCATCGCGCCGGGTCGGCTGCCGGGAAACGGCGTGCGCTTGTACATGCTTTCTTCGAGCGGATGCACTGCGCCGCAATATGGGCAATAGTCGACTTGCCGGTACAGCGCACCGCCGCACCGTTTGCAGGGCGTAGGAAAACTGTGGCCGAGTGCTGTCTGGGTGGACATGCCGTGGACCCACCTGTGGAAAACGATGCCATTACGGCATGTTCCGGATCGTGTTGAAGCTGGAGCCTTGTCCGCGGAATCACGATCCACATGCGCCGGAGAGTCGGGGAACGCAAGCCCACGCTTGCGATACCGTGCTTCCAATATGTGGCGTTTCGCACGTAACGTCAATCGACGTTCCCCCCTATCCTATGTGCGCTACCGCACATTACCAGGTACGACGAAACAGTGTGGATGCCGGCGAATGAGCGCAGGGGAGCGCGCTATTTCACGCCACTGGATGGCGGGCGGTGTTGCAGCGCGGTAGTGCGCGCCGGCGTAGCGGCCAAAAAAGAACGAGGTCGACGCCCATGGCGTTCGACCTCGTCAATAAGCGCTTGTATCAAGCGCCGGAAGAAAACGCAACCGACGATCAGTGTTTGCGCAGCGGATGGTCCTTCAGCAACCACGCGAGCGCGAAAGCGAGCACCACCACGCAGGCCGCCGCGAGATACACCGTATGCAGCGCGCCGGCGAACGCATGCAGATAGTCGTTGCGCAGCGCTTCAGGCAATTGATGGATCGCGGCAGGTCCCAGCGCATGCGGCAGTTCGGTGTCGGGCGGAATCAGCTTTTCGAGGCGCGCGGCGAGACCGTTCGAGAACACCGCGCCGAAGGCGGCCACGCCGATCGATCCGCCGATCGAACGGAATAGCGTCGCGCCCGACGTGGCCACGCCCATATGCTTGAACTCGACGGTGTTCTGCACGGCGAGAATCAGCACCTGCATCACCATGCCGAGGCCGCAGCCGAGCACGCCCATGTAGAGATACATCACATGAATCGGCGTGTCGATCTGCAGACGCGACAGCAAAATCATCGCGATGGCCACAAGAGCGGTGCCCATGATCGGGAACATGCGGTACTTGCCGATCTTGCTGATCACGCGGCCTGTCACCATCGACATCACGAACAGGCCGCCCATCATCGGCAGCATCTGCATGCCTGCCTCGGTCGGCGTCGAGCCTTTCACCACCTGTAGATAGAGCGGGATGAACGTCACCGAGCCGAACAGCGACACGCCGATGATGAAGCCGATCAGACTGCTCAGCAAAAACGTGCGCTGTTTGAAAAGTTCGAGCGGCATGATCGGTTCGACCGCGCTGCGTTCTTCGTGGATGAAGCCCCAGATCGCCACGAGGCCCATGCCGAGCGTGAACCACAGTTGCGGCGACGACCACGGCAGGATCGTGCCGCCCTGGCTCGTGAACAGGATGATGCAGGTGAGCGCGCCGGCGAGAAACGCGGCGCCCATGTAGTCGATGGTGTGCTTCACGTGACGAACGTGGGGCTTGAAAACCACGCCGATCACGATCAGCGAAATGATGCCGAGCGGCAGGTTGATGTAGAAAATCCAGCGCCACGTCAAATGTTCGACGAGGAAGCCGCCGAGCAGCGGGCCAATCACGGTGGCGAGACCGAACACGCCGCCGAATACGCCCTGGTAGCGGCCGCGTTCAGCCGGCGGAATCACGTCGGCGATCGCGGCCATCGTCACTACCAGCAGGCCGCCGCCACCGAGCCCTTGCAGCGCGCGCAGCACGATCAGCTGGGTCATGTTCTGCGCGACGCCGCATAACGCGGAGCCGGCCAGAAACACGATGATTGCCGTCTGCAGCACGATCTTGCGGCCGAACAGGTCGCCGAATTTGCCGTACAGCGGCACGACGATGGTCGAGCTGAGCAGGTAGGCCGTGACCACCCATGACAGGTTGTTGAGCCCGCCGAGTTCGCCGACGATGGTCGGCAGCGCTGTCGAGACGATCGTCTGATCGAGCGCGGCGAGCAGCATGACCAGCAGCAGCGCCGGAAACAGCAGGCGGATCGGCGGGTGGGCTGAGGCTGGCGAATCCGCCCGTAGGTCCGGGCGCGGGTCAGGCTGCAAATCGGGCTGCATTCGCTTGGCGGGTTGAGTCGCGGTCGATTGTTCCATGGCACCATGGCATTGAAATTAATTAATTCGGAGATTAATATATGCGACATCGTGTCACTCGTCAAATGGAATGCAATGGCAAGGACCCCGTCAGATGAAGCCGCGGCGAAAAAATCCCCGCATGGCACGGCCGCCGTCAAGGCGAGCAGGACGCCGAGACGCGCGGTGAAAGCGGCTTCGCACGAGGCAACGCGGGCCGCAATGACGGCAACTACGGCAACTACCGCAACTGAAGCAACCGCCACACCCGCTACCACCGCCGCGCCGATGCGTCGCCCGGGCAGGCCGACGGGCGCCGCGCGCGGAACGCAACAGCGAAGCCGGTTGCTCGAAGCGGCGCTCACGCTGTTCGCACGGCAGGGCATCGTCGACACCACGCTCGGCGAGATCGCGCG
This sequence comes from Paraburkholderia ginsengisoli NBRC 100965, assembly GCF_000739735.1. Lineage (GTDB taxonomy): Bacteria > Pseudomonadota > Gammaproteobacteria > Burkholderiales > Burkholderiaceae > Paraburkholderia > Paraburkholderia ginsengisoli. The sequence continues at coordinate 103,620 of NZ_BBJF01000014.1, forward strand.
CGAGGCGGGCTTCACGCCCGCGATGATGCATTACTACTTCAAGACACGCGAACAACTGCTCGACGTGCTGGTCGAGGAGCGCTTCGGGCCGTTGCGCGCAGGACTCGGCATGCCGTTCCTGGAGAATCCCGACGATCCCGTTGCGGCGATCACGCAACTCACGCAGCGGCTCGTGCAGGTGGCGACCGAGCATCCGTGGTTTCCGTCGCTGTGGGTGCGCGAGGTGATCAGCGACGGCGGCCTGCTGCGCCAGCGCATCCATGAACGCTTCGGCGACGCGCATCAGAAGGCGTCGCTCGCGGCCATCGCACGCTGGCAGAAGGAAGGGCGTCTGAACGCGGGGCTGGAGCCCGCGCTGGCGTTCGTCTCGCTGATGGGGCTGACGCTTCTGCCGCTTGCCACGCTGAAGCTGTGGCGCAACGATCCTTTGCGGCGGAACATCGGCGGCGCGGAGATCGCGCGGCATGCGGTTGCGTTGCTGCTTCAGGGAGTGGGGCCGAAGCAAGGCGATTGAGTTCGGGCGAGGCGTCGTAACGCGCCACGCCCGGTCACGCGATGTGCTGCTTCAGCCTTGTCGCTTTCTTTTCCATTCTTCAAAAGCCGCCTTCGTCGCTTCGTTTGGCGGATAGGTGCCGGGCAACGCGGCGCCTTCGCGAATCCGTTCCGTCAAAAACGTTTCGAGCTGTTCCTGTTCGACGGCGGCTTGCGCGACCTCGGCGGCCATCTTGAGCGGAATCACCACCACGCCGTCCGCGTCGCCGACGATCACATCCCCTGGAAACACGGCGACGCCGCCGCAGCCGATCGGCACGTTGATATCCACCGCGTGATGGCGGATCAGATTGGGCGGCGCGCTCGCGCCCGCACAGAACACCGGCATGCCGAGCGCGGCGATCGTGGTGCTGTCGCGCACCGGGCCGTCGGACACCATGCCCGCCACGCCGCGCACCTGCAAACGCAGCGAAAGGATCGAACCAAACGACGCGCTGCCGCGCTCGCCGCGGCAATCCTGCACGAGCACATGACCGGCCGGGATCGTCTCGACGCACTTGCGCTGCGCGTACTCGGGGTCCGCAAACAGTTCGAGCACGTCGATGTCCTCGCGCGATGGGATATTGCGCAGCGTGAACGCCGGGCCGACCAGATTCGCGCCGCTGTGCGAAGCGAGCGGCGCAACGCCTTGCATGAACGTATTGCGCAAGCCGCATTTGAACAATTGCGTGGTCAGCGTGGCGGTGCTGACATGGCGGAGCGCTTCGAGCGTCGCGGAATCGAGATTGGACATGGTGTCGGCTGGCCTCGGTTAATCAGGAACGGTGGTCGGCAAATGCGCGTTGCGCGGAGTGGCAACGGCGCTCGCGAAGGCACTGGCGAACGCACTCAAGCCGTCGCCGCGCCCACGATGATAGCGCCGCCGCACATCACGCCGCCGACTCGGTCAGCGCTCGCGTAAGAGGCGTGAACGTACCGCGCGGATGAAGCGACGCATGCTTGACGAGGGCGAGGCACGCCACGTGCTACCACGCAGATAAATGTGCACGCCGCGCGAGCCCAACCTAACCCTCTCGCCGGCGACGCAACAGAATTCGAATACACGAAAAGATGCCGGCGCGGGAAGTGCCGTACGAACGGGGTTCCTGCGAGCCGCCACGGCGATCGGGTGTCGGCATCGGTTTGCGAGAGGCGGGCCGAGAGCCGGTTTTTCATCGGCGTGCAGTTTGGCGCATTACTGTGCGCGGGTTGCGTTCGGGCCATGTCCTACAATGTTGGCCCTTGTGTGCAACTCGGTGCATGAAATCGAGTCGGAACCATGGACAGCAATATCGCAGCCGCGCAAATCGGCGGCAATCAACAGAACGAAACGTTGGCCACGTCTGGCGGCCTAACCGGTTTTATAGAGCAACAACAGAAAATGAACGGTGCATTGAGACTCGATCAGGCCACGATCGTGCTCGTAGAAGACGACCCGGATAGCCGGGAATCGCTGACCTTGTTACTCGAAGCGGAAGGCGCGAAGGTCTGCGCCGTGGCGGACGCGGAGGAAGGCGTCGAAGCGGCGCTGCGGTTGTTACCCGACGCGGTCGTCTGTGACCTCGACCTGCCGGCCATGGATGGCTTCTATCTGATCCAGCGGCTGCGCGACCACGAGATTCGCGGCGATCACTCGCCATCGGTCGCGGTGGCGCTTACGGGTCACACCGACGACGCGTACCGCTTGCGCAGTATCGGCGAAGGTTTCCAGCATTTCATGACCAAACCCGCGTTGCCGGAAGATCTGGTGACGCTGCTGCACGACGCGATCGACGCCCGCGCGGCGGGATGAACGGCCAGGCGGCTTAACGGGCAGCGGGCTCGTGGCGCACGTGGGCCGCGAGTTCGCATGCGGGCTTGAAGAGCGGGAAGAAAGGCGGCTGCGGCGAGCAGGCCGACCCAAGGCGCGATCCGCGAACCGGAGCGCAGGGGGCGCCGTTATTTCGCGGCAGCGACCGGCGTCGCGGCGCCGGTGCCCGCGACTGCTTCCGCCGCCTGACAGGCGGCACACAATCCCTTCAGTTCGATTTCATCGCTGGCGAGGCGGTAGCCCGCGTCCTGAATCTGCGCGACTAGCGCCTGACGCAGCTTCGGCTGATGCAACTCGGTGACGCTGCCGCATTGCTGGCAGACCACGAGGATGCCGTGCTGGCATTGCGTCAGATCGTGGCAGACGGTGAACGCATTGATCGATTCGATCCGATGCACGAGCCCCGCCGACAGCAGAAAGTCCAGCGCGCGATACACCGTCGGCGGCGCCGAGCCCGGATGGATCTGGCGCATTTCGTCGAGCAATGAATAGGCTTTGGTGGCGCGTCCCGAGTTCAGCAGCAATTCGAGCACCTTGCGGCGAATCGGCGTGAGTTTTTCGCCGCGTTCGCGGCAATATTCTTCCGCGAGCGTCAGCGCGGCTTCCTGCGAATCGGCCTGCGCCGGCTCGTGCGCATGAGCGGCGTGGGCGGCGTGGGCGGAGGTGGCCTGGTCGGCGGTTGCGGCGGGCTTGGCGGTCTTCATCCGTCGATTATAAGGGCCCGCGGCGCTCGCCGTGGCCGTGTGCGCTGTGCCGTGCCGCCGCGGTCGCGGCGGCGGCGCGGGCCGTGGGGAAGGTAGCCGCGCCACCGCAACCCGCGCTGTCACGCGCGTCGGTGAGGCCAGTTCAGGTCAGCGCAAAGTCCACATACTTCTTGAACCCCGAGCGCGTCGCAATGCGCGAATACCAGCGCTCCAGATTCGGCAGCGGCGCGCGCTCCACGCCGTCGAGCCCGAACCAGCGTTTCGCGTACGCGCCGATCACGATATCGGCGAGCGTGAACTTCTCGCTTTCGAGAAAGAAGCGTCCTTGCAGATGCGTGTCCAGCATGCGCCACAGCAGGCTGACCGCGTCGAGGTCGGCGGCGAGCTTGACGGTGTCGCGCTGCGTCTGCGGTGTGCGCACGAGGGCCCAGAACACCGGACGCTCGGCGGGTTGCAGCGTGCTCAGCGACCAGTCCAGCCAACGGTCGATACTCGCGCGCTGTGTCGGCGTGGACGGATAGAGCAGGCTCGACTCTCCGTATCGCAGCACCAGGTAGCGCAGAATCGAGTTGGATTCCCACAGCACGAAGTCGTCGTCGACCAGGGTCGGGATCTTGCCCGTCGGGTTCATCGCAAGGTAGTCGGGCTCGTTGTTGCGGCCGAATTGCAGACCGGCGTCGATGCGCTCATACGGCAGCACGAGTTCGTCGCAGCACCACAAGACTTTTTGGACGTTGACCGAATTGGCCCGTCCCCAGATCGTAATCATCCGGTCAATCCTTTTCTTTTGGTTGGCAAGCCGCACGCGGCGCGCGGCGTTCAGCCAGTAACGATACACGATGCGTGCGGGTCGCGCGCCCCTTGCGACGCGTCGCGTTGCGTACAATGACCGCACCCGACTACGACGAGGCACCGCATGGCCCGCATTGTCCCCGACGACTGGAAGAGCCTCGCCGCCACCGGCGCGGCGGCACGCGAACGCGAAACCCTCGCGTTGCTGGAAGAGGCGCTTCCCCCCGACTACACCGTCTACCACGGCGTCCACTGGACGCGCCTGAACCAGAACTTCTCGGTGTTCGGCGAGGCGGACTTCGTGGTCGTCAGCCCGGCCGGGCGCGTGATGATCGTCGAACAGAAAACCGGTTTTCTGCGCGAAACGCCCAAGGGGCTCGTCAAGGTCTATCTGCAAACCGAGCGCAACGTGGCGATCGCGCTCGCGCACACCATCGAAGGTTTGCACCGGCGCTTCACCGCGGCCTTCGGCGCGGGCACGTACTTCATCGAGGAATTGCTGTACTGCCCCGACCACATCGTCAAGGATGCGGCGATTGCCGGCGTGAATCCGGCACGCATCGTCGACGCAACGCGTAAGGACCGGCTCGCGGCGGTGATCCGCGAAGCGCTGCCGGCCGACGAGCCGCGTCTTGCATGCGCATCGAAGATCCATCACTTTCTCGCCGACGAACTCGCGTTGACGCCCGACACCAGTGTGCTGGTCGGTCAGGCGGGCACGCTCGTCACGCGCCTTGCGGGCGGGCTCGCGACGTGGGCGCCGCGGCTCGAGTTCTCGCCGTTCCGGTTGCGCGTGATCGGCACGGCCGGCTCGGGCAAAACGCAGCTCGCCGTGCAGGTGATGAAGGATGCGGTGGCGCGCGGCCAGCGGCCCTTGTACGTGTGCTTCAACCGGCCGCTCGCCGATCACATCGCGCGGGTCGCGCCGGCCGAGGCGAGGGTCGCGAACTATCACCAGTTGTGCGACTGGATCGCGCGCGACGCGGGTCGCGAGCCGGATTTCCAGTCCGGCCAGGTGTTCGATCAACTGGAGGCGATGTTCGCCGACACGCCGATCGAGCCGCGCTGGCAATTCGACGTGTTGATCGTCGACGAAGGCCAGGATTTTCAGCAGCCGTGGGTCGTCGCGCTCGAACGGCTGCTGCGCCCCGGCGCCGCGTGGTGGTGGCTCGAAGACCCGTTGCAGAATCTGTACATGCGTGAACCGGTCGCGCTGCCCGGTTGGACGACGTTGAAAGAAACCACCAACTATCGCAGTCCGCGCGACATCCTCGACTATCTGCGCGAGGTGATCGGCGCGTCGGTGCCGCTTGCCGCGGCGCTCGTATCGGGCAGTCCGTTCGACGGCTCCGATATCTCGCTGTCCCTCTACGACGAAGCGCACGCCGCCGACGCCAGCATCGAGGCGACCAAGCGCGCGATCACGCAGGCGCTGTCGCTCGGCTTCCGCAAGCAGGACATCGTGGTGCTGTCGTTCCGCGGCCGCGAAGGCTCGGCGATGACCGCGCTCGATCATCTCGGCCCGCACCGGCTGCGAACCTTCACCGGCAAGTACGACCTGTTCGGCAATCCGGAGTACCGCGAAGGGGACGTGCTGTTCGAATCGATCTACCGCTTCAAGGGGCAAGCCGCGCCGTGCGTGATTTTCACCGAGGTCGACTTCGATACGTTCGACGAGCGCATCGCGCGCAAGCTGTTCGTCGGCGCCACTCGCGCGACGATGAAGCTGATCGTCGTCGCGTCACAGCGGGCCGCGCGGCACTTGCGGCTGCGCGATGGGAAGGAGAGCAGGGAGGTGAGGGAGGGCTAGCGGCGGCTCAGGTTGTTCAGCCTGCTTTCAAACCGCACGCGACTCCGCTCAACTCCACGCGCGCGCGCCCACCAGCATCCCGCTGCGTGATCCCGCATCCCACCAGATCACTCGCAACAGCGGTGCTTGCTGCGCGATCAGCAGCGCCTGCACCGGATCGCTCTCGACGAAATGCGTGACGCCGGCGCGCAATGCCGCGCCGGCTTTGTGAGCGGCGGCGCCGGCGGGACTTTCGTCGTGTGCGCCGGGGCTGCGCATGACCAGTTGCATATGACCGAAGCCGTGCCGCGCGAGCCATGTCTCGGTGCGCGCGCGATCCAGTTCCGGGCGGCCGGTGATGATCGTGCGCACCCGCTGCAGGTCGATGCCGGGCAGTACCTCGAACGGCAGCAGCGCGTCGCGCTCGGCGAGCGCCGCGGCGAGATCTTCGTCATAGCGTGCGAGCGGCACGTCGGGTAACAGAATGCCGTCGAGGTCGATCGCGTAGGTCGTGTATTCGTGATCGTCCGCCATCGCGGGCGCATTGCCCGCCGCGACGCGCTCCCAGTCCTCGCGATAACGCTCGGTGTAGGCCTGACGCTCCCACGGGAACAACGCGAAGTAGCCGCGCGCATCGATCGCATAGTCGGGCTGCGTGCGGCTCAGGTCGTCGACCGCGCCTGTCAATGTTTTGACGTCGAGTCCTTGCTGGCGCAGAAAGGCGATGCAATCGGTCAGCGTGAAACCGCGCCCCGCGATGTCCTCGCACAGCAGCACTTTCGTTCCCGCAGGCGGAATCGGCAGCGTCGAATCCCACGCGACCGCGCGCGACTGCCGGTCGTAGCGCAGGAAGGCGACCGGCGTGCCGACCGCATGCGACACCATCAGCGCGAGCGGCGCGCCGCCGCGCAGAATGCCGATCGCCATCGTGAAGCGCTCCGCGAGCAACGCGGGCTGCAGCGATTCAATCCAGTGATCGAGCTGTTCGTACGTCAGAGGCAAAACCGGCTTGTTCATAACTCTTATGGCGTCGCGGCGCTCGTAGGGCGAGTGTCTGCGGAGCGCGCGCGGCTTGCCGCGATGTGGCGGCGGCGCGTCCTCATCTGTGAGTCGAAGAATTTTGGCGATATTATGCCTGCGGTTCATGGATCGCGCGTCGGGGTGACGCGCATCGCCGGCGGGGCCTGTCGCGAGTGCGACGCCGCGCCGGATGAAGCATCGGCAAGGGCGGCAATGGAATGGTCGGCTTGACGCCGCGCCGCCCGCAAAGCAAAAGACAACAGATAAAAACAGGTGACCAATAGTGATTGCAGTGCTGTACGAAAGATATCGAGCACGCGGGCGGGTACCGACTCGCGTACCCACGCGCGCACGCTGGGCAATGAGCGTCCTGTTCGCACTGGCCGCATGCGGAGCGCGGGCGCAGTCGGCGCCGCCGCCTCTGGTGCTCGACGTGGAGGGCGAGATCGGCAAGACCACCGATGCGGTGCATCACGTCTATCACTTCACCGAGGCCCAACTGCTCGCGCTGCCGGTTCATTCGATCACGACCTCGACCACGTGGACGCCGCGCTCCACCTTCACAGGACCGCTGCTGGCGGATATTCTGAAGACCGTCGGCGCGTATGGCAGTGAGGTCGAGATCCACACGCTCGACGACTACACCTACACCGTGCCGGTGTCGGACTGCGATCGCTATGGCGTGGTCGTTGCGTACAGCATGAACGGCCGCCGTCTGAAGATCAGCGACTTCGGGCCGCTCTTCCTCATCTACCCGCGCGACGCGTACCCGAATGAACTGACGGGCGCGTTGGGCGATTCGAAATTCGTATGGCAGATCAAGGCGCTCATCGTCAAATAGCGCGCCGTCCGTGGCGTCGCGTTTTCTACGTGCTGATCTGGCTGACCGCGCTGGCCGCGCCGGTTGGCGCGATCGGCTATCTGTTGTACGCGAATCTGCTGAATCCGCGCGCCACCGAGCAGTTGACCGGCACGTACGACGGTTTCTACTGGGACGCCGCGCAGTTGCAGATCGCGTACGCGCGCTTCGAGAACCAGTTGCTGCTGTATCAGTCCGGCGTCGACGACGATTACGAGCGGCTGATGCTGCGCTTCCAGTTGCTGCAATCGAAGCTGCACGTGATGGCCGGTTCGACGCGCCGCCTGACCTCGCAGCTCGCGTTGCTGCAACGGCAACTCGACGAAATCAAGTCGCTCGATCATCTGCTCGGTGACATTCAACCCGCGGTCGAGGCGTTGCCGCAGGAGCGCAACCGGGCCAACGGAATCGTCGCGCAACTGCGCGAGCACTGGAGCCAGGTCAACGATCTGGCGCTGAGCCGCCGCTTCGCCGACGTCGCTGACCGCGAGGCGATGAACCGCGACTTCATCGACAAGCGCCGCATGCTGTTCGCGGGCGGCCTGCTGCTGCTGTTGCTGTCGGCGGCGGCGACACTGTTGCTGGTGCTCAACGGCCGGCGCCGTACGCGGCTGATGCACCAGCAGCATGCGGCGCTCGCCGCCGAACACCAGGCGAGCCGCGCCGCGCGCGAGGCGAGTCTCGCGAAGGACGCGTTTCTCGGCATGATCAGCCATGAGTTGCGCACGCCGTTGCACGCGATCGTGTCGTCGATCGAATTGCTGGGCTTCAACTATCACTCCGAGGCCGACCGCAAGGTGATCCAGCGGCTCGAAACCGCCGCGCGCCATCTCGAAGCGCAGATGAAGGACCTGACCGACTACGCGCGGCTCGGCGCGGGCAAGCTCGAATTGCGGCATGAGCATTTCGAGCCGCGCGAGCTGCTGGCGTCGATCGTCGACGAACACGCGATGTCGGCCGCCGCGCGCGGTCTGAAGCTCGAAAGCGAGGCGAGCGGCGCGAGCGGTCTGGTCGATTCCGACCCGCACCGGATTCGCCAGATCGTCAACAACCTCGTCACCAACGCGATCCGCTACACCGAAACCGGTACGGTGCGCGTGCAATTGCGGCAGGAGCCGGCGGTGCTGATGTTCGTGGTCAGCGATACCGGGCCGGGTGTGCCGCAGGCGCAGATTCCGCTGATCTTCCAGGAGTTCACGCAACTGGACGCGTCGCGCACGCGCCGCTTCGAGGGCGCGGGCATGGGGCTGACCATCGTGCAAGGGCTGGTGAAACTGTTCGGCGGCACCGTCGACGTGGCGAGCACGGTGGGCAAGGGCACGTGCTTCACCGTGACGATTCCGGTCGCCTCGGTCGCGACCCCGGCACCCGCGGGCGTCGCCGCGGCCGCCGAGCCGGGCGGCGCGCGGCCGTGCGTGCTGATCGTCGACGACAACCGGCTGATTCGCGAGTCGCTCGGCGAAATGATCGTGCACATGAATTTCGACGCGCACGCGGTCGCCAATGCCGACGACGCGCTCGCCTGGCTCGAGACGCGCCGCTGCGACGTGGTGCTGCTCGACCTGCATATGCCGGAGCGCGACGGTTATAACTTTCTCGCGGACTTTGCGCGGCGCGGCGGGCCGTCGTCGGGCGCGCCGGTGATCGTGGTCAGCGCGTATGCGCCGGAGGCGGACACACGAAGCGCGGCGGAAACAGCGGGAGTGGCGGAGGGGCGCGCCGCGCAGCCGTTCTTCGAGGCGCTATTGAAGCCGGTGCATTACGAGGATTTGCGCAGCGCGTTGCAGCGGGCCCTGGCTGCACGGCATGCGGTCTGATGCCCCGATGGACGCGCGGGATGCATTGTTGAATGGTGCAGGTTGGCGGGGAGTGAAAGTGGGCATCAACCTGAGCACGCACCTTCAGCCGCTGGGCGGCGCGGCTAGGCCCGCTTGAGCGCAGGCGTCAGGGCCGGTTCAGCCGTTTGGACAGATCGGCGACGAGGATCGCCATGCGCGCGGGCTTTTCGTAGCACGCGACATCGTAATTGCGGATCACCTCGCTGATCTCCGATTCGCTGGCCTTGCCGGTCAGCAATTCGCCGGTCAGCACGAAGATGGGCGCGTCCGGATTCTCCGACGCGCGCACCGCCCGAATCGCGGCCGCCGAGGTTTGCGCGCCGAACAGCCAGTCGATCACGACGCCGTCGAACACCTGTGTTTGCAACTGTTCGACGAAGGCCGCGAGTCCGTAGATCGCCACCGCCGCGAAACCGTTGCGTTCGAGATAGTCGCGCAGATTGTCGGCGCTGGCCTGATCGTCGTCGACCACGGCGATGGTCGGCTTGTCGGTCTCGGCGCGGCGCGGATAGATCTCGATCTTGTGGACCTCGTACGCGCTCTGGTAGAGCGTGCCGTCATGGCGCGCGACACGCCATTGACCGAGCTTCGAGTACGCGACGAATTCCGGGCGGCTGCCCGGCTCGAGCGCGACGCCGACCCACGCGGTGCACGGCAGTTCGAGCGCGCCGACGCAGAACACGGCTTCCTGGGCGATCGCCCCGACCATGCCCGGATCGAGCGACTGCGCGCCGAACAACTGCGCGGCGGGTTCGCCGAATACCTCGGCGACTTTCTTGATCTGCGAGAGGGTCCACGGACTATTGCCGCGCAGCTTGCGGTGCCCCTGTGAAAAACTCAGATCGAGGATGCGGCATAGCTCCGTGGTTTGCTGGCGCTTGCCGATTCCATGCCGGCTCATCAACTCGCGCACGCGCTCGGCGACTGCGATGGAGTCAGGTGAGTGTGTTTCGTTGGTCATACTGCGTAAGAATCCGCCGTCTTAAAGGGTACTGGGGATGCGATACGACAGGCGCAGTGCGACCCTGCACGGTCGGTGCGCATCGACCGGTGACGCAGGGGATCGCCAATGTACCGTAAAAATTTATCGCGATTTGTATTTTTGTAAGACCGCCGCCGGGCCCGTCGGTGCGAGAAACGAAACGGACCGGCCGACGATTTTTATCCATTTAGCATCAAATGTATTTTACCGACGAAATGGTGCCGAATCTGTAGAGAATTCGTAAGGTGGGACAATGCGTCCGGTGATGGGCGTCGTCCGGCGGTGGCGGCACGCCTGAGTGTGGCGTGAAACGGTGCGCCGATGGCCGTCCACCGCCGTCTGGCAACGTGCCGGCCGGGCACTCGCCGCCGCCGCGCAGCCTACTGCGCCGGCATTTTGTCGAGTTTGGCCGCCGAGCTTTTCAACCCTTTGAAAATCCGTTCGGCGACTTTGGCCGGAAAGCCCTCGGGCAATTCCGCCGACACCCGCGCGATCACATCGGGGGTCTGCTCGATCAGCCGCTGGATCAACGGCTCGGCATGCGCGCCGTAGGAACACTTGAGCGCCATCGTGTTGAAATGGCGGCGCTGCACGTCGCGGAACGCGTCGTGTTTGCTGCGCGACCACATGCCCATTGCGAGCCTCGCCTTGAACCATGACCACTGGTTGGGGCCGTTGCCTTCGACCGGCCAGATCGACATCACGTCGTAAAGCGGCGTCATGCGGAACTGGCCGCCCGCCAGCAGGCGAATGCTGAAGTTTTTCGCGTGGCCGTCGGGCGCCGCCAGCATCCAGAACAGAATCTGGCTGGCGAGCAAGGTTTCGATGTCTTGCCGGGCCTCGACCGATTGCTGCAGGATCCGCGCGAGATCGAGCACGCCGGGGCCGCCTTCGTTTTCGTATTTGCGATGCGACGGCACGCCGTACACCTGGCAGAAGTCTTCCTGCGGCAGACGCAGCAGCCATTGCCCGCTCGAATGCATTTGCCGGTCGAACCGCTCGACGCTCAACACCCGCTGCTTGCCGAACGTCATGATCTCCGTGTTCGCAGCCGGCAGGCCGTACGCGCGCAGAATCCGCAGGCATAGCCACTCGTTTTCGACCGAGGTGCTGAGGTCGGCCAGCTTGTTGCCGACCAGACCGAGCGGCAATTTGAAAATATGCGTAGTGGGCGTGGCGCCGTGCGGCCGTTGCCATTTGCCGTCGTGCCACAGCAGCGCGGTTTTTTCCTGCGCGCCCGCGAGCGAGATGCGGAAGTCGTCGGTTTCGTCGGGCGAGCCGAGGGCCGGCGTGCTGACCGTGCGCGCCAGCATGGCCTCGATGTCGTCGTCCGAAAGCGGCGTGCCGTCGATCCGGTCGACGCCAGCCGGCACGTCGTCTTCGGCAAGCAGCTGGACGGCGCCCACGCAGTCGCGGCCGATGGCTTGCAGCAGGTCGAACGCATCCAGCGTTTCGGTCTGGTAGCGTTGGGCGATGCGTTTTCTGATCGCGTCGCTGTCGGGCAGCAGGTTGTCGAAGTAATTGAGCACCCGCGGCCCTTTTTGCGCCATGTTGCCCGGCGTAAACGGCAGCGACAGCGACAGCGGCCGGCCCGCGGGCGACGCGGCCCATGCGGGATCGTAGGCGAACTCCATGGGGCCGCGCGCGGGCAGCCGCCAGACGCCCACGCGTTCGCCGTTGGCCCAGACCGAAAGTGCTCGTGAGTGCGTTTGCCGGGCCATGCTCACCACTCGACGATCGGGGCTTGCTCGCGCACCGGCTGGCTTTTGTCGCGCACCTGCAACTGCAGGCCGTAGATGCCGCAGAGCGCCAGCAATTGCGCGAGGGTCAGCGCGCCGGCGTCGGTTTCGAGCGCGGAGATGCGGCTCTGGCTGATGCCGAGCCGGGCGGCGGCCTCGGCCTGGGTGAGGCCGGCTTGCCGCCGGCTGGCGGCGAGCAACTGAGCCATCTGGTCCGGCGTGGCGATGAGGTGGAGCATGGCGGATTATCTGTGAGACGAATAAACGTAATTTATGCGTCATACGAATATTTGTCAAATATTCGTCTCGCGAATATTTTGCAAATATCTGCCAGACGAATAAAATGCCAATATCTGTGTAACGCATAAATCGCCCGCAACCCGCAACCCGCAACCCGCAACCCGCAACCCGCAACCCGCAACCCGCAACCCGCAACCCGCAACCCGCAGCCCGCAGCCCGCAGCCCAATAGCATCCGATGCCCGTCGGCATTGCGGACGACCGTTCCGCCTGCGAAGATGACGCCCACACTTAAAACCAGCCTGCCCGATGACCACGACTTACCCGCTGCACGCGAATTTCACCTCCGCCGACCAACCCTTCCCAGCCCAAGCCGACGTGGTGATCGCCGGCGCCGGCATCATGGGCTGCGCGGCCGCCTACTATCTGGCGCGCCGCGGACTCTCGGTGGTCGTGCTCGACAAGTCGCGGATCGCCGGACAGCAGTCGTCGCGGGCGTGGGGCTTCGTGCGTCAGCAGGGCCGCGAAGCCGCCGAAGTGCCGCTGATGATGGCGAGCATCCCGCTGTGGAAAGAGCTCGAACGCGAGCTGAATTTCGATCTGGAATGGCGCCAGGGCGGCTGCCTTTATGTGGCGTCGGATGAAGAGGGCTGGGCGTCGTTCCAGCAATGGATGGACGTCGCGCGCCAGTACGGACTCGACACGCGCACACTCGACCGCAAGCAGATCGACACGGTCGTGACCGGCATGCACGGCCCCGCGCTCGGCGGTCTCTACACGCCGAGCGACGGCCAGGCCGAACCGCGCCGGGCCGCGGCCGCGTTCGCGGTGCGGGCCGCCGAAGCCGGCGCGCTATTTTTCGAAGGCTGCGGCGTGGTGGGCGTCGAACGGGCTGGCGGTGCGATTGCGGGCGTGGTCACCGAACGCGGCACCGTGCGCACCTCGCGCTTCATTTGCGTGGCCGGCGCCAGCAGTTGGCGGCTGCTCGACACGCTCGGCCTTGAATTGCCGCAGCAGGCGGTACGCGGCACCTGCATGCGTACCAACCCGTTGCCGCGCATCACCGCGTCCACGTTCTGGGGCCACGGCCTCGGCGTGCGCCAGCGTGCGAACGGCGTGATCAATCTCGCCGACGACATGCAGGTCGACGTCGACATGACGCTCGGCCATTTCCGCGCGCTCAAATGGTTTTTGCCCGAGTTGTGGAAGCAGCGCGAGAAGTTCAGCTTCCATCTGAACGGCGCGTGTCTGCGCGATCTGCGCGAGCGCCTGCCGGGCGGCGTGGCGGACGGCGAGCGCGTGCTGCATCCGCGCGATCCGCATCCGCAGCCGAACGTCGGCCACGCGCCGCGCGCGTTGAAAAAACTGCGCGCGTTGTTCCCGGTGTTGAAAGACGCGCAGGTGGTCGAATCGTGGGCCGGTCTGATCGACGTGCTGCCCGACGGCATTCCGGTGATCGACGCGCCGCCGCAAGTGCCCGGGCTGACGATCGCTACCGGCTTTTGCGGGCACGGGTTCGCGATGGGGCCGATCGTCGGCAAGCTGCTAGCCGGGATGAACGACGGCGGCGCGGCCTCGCTCGATCTGTCCGCGTTCCGCTTGCAGCGTTTCTTCGACGGCACGATGCAGCGGCCCCGCAGCATGCTGTAACTTTAACGACGGCCCGCCACCTCACGCCACGCCCGACCGATGCGATGAACCCGCCGACACTCCGCCACGCCGACGTACCGTACTACACGCAATGGGGCAGCCTCGACTGGGTTCGGCACATCGTCGAACAGCAGGGCGACCCGTGCGACGATCCGCACTGGCAGCGCAGCGGTTTCGCCGATCCCGAGCGCTACCGTTTCTGGGCCAAACGACTGTGCGGCCTGACCTGCCTCGAATCCGCGCTCGACTACTGGCGCATCGCGCACGCACCGCGCGCCGCACTGCTCGACGAGGCCTTGCAACACGGCGTGTACCGGATGCGCGAGGACGGCGGCGTCGACGGGCTGATCTACCGGCCGTTTGCCGGGTGGGTGGGCGACGCGTTCGGCGTGCAGGTCGACGTACTGCAGCAGGCGCCACTCGAGGAGATCGCCGCGCGGCTCGACGCCGATACGCTGGCGATCGTTTCTGTCAGCCCCGAGATCCGCTATCCCGAGCGGTCGAATCAACGGCGGGGCGGCCATCTGATCCTGCTGCACGGACGCGATCGCGACGGGGTGTGGTTTCATAATCCGTCGGGCATCGCGCCGTATCAGGCGGACGTGTATCTGCCGTTCGAGACCATGAAGCGGTTCTACGCGGGGCGCGGGATGATGCTTGCCCGGGGCGGTCGGCCGGGGCACGAAGGGTGACGGTGAGCCGTCCGGCAAGGGCGCGCTGCGCGCGCTGATCGGGCCCGTTTTCTGCTTGGGAGTTTTCGTCGACTTTTGCGATATCGGATCTGACATGAAACGAACCTACAGCCTGCTTGCTGCCAGCCTTTTCGCACTTGGCGCTGCCACCTCGGCGAACGCCGCCAGCCGCGACGAACAGACCAAGGCGTGTCGCGGCGACGCGATGCATTTCTGCGCGGCCGATATTCCCCACGAAGACAAGATCACCGCGTGCATGAAGCAGCACATCGACGAACTCAGCCCGGCGTGTCGCGCGATGTTCAAAGGCGGTGGCAAGAAAGAGGACGATAAGGGCGCGTCGCAGTGAGGGTGGGGTGGCCGTCGCGAGTTGGGGTTCTTGACGGGAGACACCGCGCGCTAGGTTGCGAGTGGTTTTGTTTGAGCGTCGCGTTCGGCGTGGCTTGAATCGCACGTTGCGCGCGGCAGCACATGTTCCTTGCAAGTTCGGCGACGTGATCGCACGTGGTCGCGCTCGCACTCGCCGTGCTTCGTCCTCAACCGCGCTCGACGGCCTGCGCCACCCATCGCCGAACTCGTTCCTCAACTCAGACTCCATCACGTCGACATTTTCGGCGTGACTGTTCAATCTCTCCGCGGTCGGTTACGGTGACGTCTTGCCGTGATGTCACCGAACTCAACCCTTCATCAAGGATTGGACCGACCTGCTCATGACCCGCCCGACCACGCAGATTTTCGACGCCGCCGCGACCGCGCGGCTGATCCCGTATGCGACGCTCGTCGACGCGCTCAAGCGCGCGAGCATCGACTACGCGCAGAAGCGCATTGCGAGTCCGGAGCGGCTGGTGGTGCCGCTCAACGAAGGCGGCATCATGCTGTCGATGCCGGCCACCGCGCCGGATCTCGCGATCCACAAGCTGGTCAACGTGTGCGCGAGCAATGGCCCACGCAATCTGCCGACGATCCACGGCCAGGTCATGGCCTTCGACGCCGATACCGGCGAGACGCTGTTCATCCTCGACGGTCCGACCGTGACGGGCCGCCGTACCGCCGCCATGTCGATGCTGGGCGTCGAGACCTTCGCCGCGCGCTCCGATGTCCGCAAGCCGCGCGAATTCCTGCTGATCGGCACGGGCACGCAGGCGCTCAATCATCTGCAGGCCATCGGCGAACTGTTTCCCGACGCGCGCGTGCTCGTGAAGGGCAGTGCGCCTGCCCGAGCCGAAGCATTTTGCGCCGCGCATCGCGGTAGCGTGCGCGAGCTGCACCCGCTGAGCGGCGCGACGATTCCCGAGTCGATCGACGTCGTGATCGCGCTGACCACCAGCAAGCAGGCCGTCTACGACGAAGCCGCGCGTGTCGGGCGGCTCGTGATCGGGGTCGGCGCGTTCACGCCGGCGATGGTCGAAATCGGCACGCGCACGATCGCCGCCAGCGCGCTGTTCGTCGACGATCCGGCCGGCGCGAAACACGAGGCCGGCGACTTCATCCAGGCGGGCGTGGATTGGGCGACGGTCCGCGGGATTGCTTCGGTGCTGGAAAAGGCGGGGCTGGAAACAACGTCGTCGTTGCCGATGGAACAGCCCGTGGTTTTTAAAAGCGTCGGCTGCGCGGCGTGGGACCTCGCGGCATGCCGCGTGGCGCGCGACGCGTTGTCGGCCGCGTGAACGCCAGGCGAAACGGCGCGCGTTCCGCTCGAACGCCTGGCTGATCGGACCGGGCTCGCAGGCGAGATCGAGCGCGACACGCATGATCACACTTTGCACGAGCGCCGCAAACGCGGTCCGCATGAAAGGCCCGCAAGCTACCGTCCGCGACCGGCCGTCCGCTACCGGCCGAAAAAAAGCCCTAGGAAACAAACCTTCACCCTCTCAGGTTGGCATCTTGCGCCAACCTGAGGCCAATGTTGCCGTGCAAACAATCTCAAAACGTTGCACCATAGGCGTTTGCCGGAAAAAAGCACCGGTTCGCCGGCGCTTTTTTCGTCCCCTTGACCGACGCCTCCTCCATCACGACGCTGCGACCGCGCTATGACGACCCAACACGCTTCTGCCACTCCCGACCTGCCGCTCGACATGATCATCTTCGGCGGCACCGGCGATCTGTCGTTTCGCAAGCTGCTGCCCGCGCTCTACATGGCGCATCTGCATTGCAATCTGCCGCCGGATACCCGCATTCTCACGATCGGCCGCAAGCCCTGGTCGCGTGACGAGTACATCAACGAATTCATGGAGCTGAAGGCGAAGCCCTTCATCGAAAAGAAGGCGTTCGACGCCGCCGCGTGGGACAAATTCCTCGCGCTGTTCGAGTACGTGCGGATGGACGTCGATTCGGCCGACGACTATCAGCGCCTGAAAGAAGCGTCGCGCGACGGCGTGCGCCGCGTGTTCTATCTCGCGACGTCGCCGGATCTGTTCATGCACATCTGCGATCACCTGGCGTCGGCGCAGCTGATCGACGGCAATTCGCGCGTGGTGCTCGAAAAGCCGCTGGGCCACGATCTGGCCTCCGCGCAGGAGATCAACACGGCGGTCGGCAAGCACTTCAGCGAAGCGCAGATCTACCGGATCGACCATTACCTCGGCAAGGAAACCGTGCAGAACCTGATGGTGCTGCGCTTCGGCAACGCGATCTTCGGGCCGCTGTGGCAGGCGCCGTACATCAAAAGCGTGCAGATCACGGTCGCGGAAACGGTCGGCGTGGGTAGCCGCGCGGGCTTCTACGACAAGACCGGCGCGCTGCGCGACATGGTGCAGAACCACTTGCTGCAACTGCTGTGCATCGTCGCGATGGAGCCGCCGGTGTCGCTCGACCCGGATGCCGTGCGCGACGAAAAGCTCAAGGTGCTGCGCTCGCTGCGTCCAATGACGCCCGAGGACATCGCCCGCGATACCGTGCGTGGCCAGTACACCGCAGGCGCGGTCGACGGCGAGGCGGTGAAGGGCTATCAGGAAGAAGACAACGTGCCGACGGGCAGCCGCGCCGAAACCTTCGTCGCGTTGCGCGCGCATATCAACAACTGGCGCTGGGCCAACGTGCCGTTTTTCCTGCGCACCGGCAAGCGGATGCAGAAGAAGGTGTCGGAGATCGTCATCGAGTTCTCCGAGCTGCCGTTCTCGATCATCCCGAGCGGTGGACGCAACTATGGCAACCGCCTGGTGATCCAGTTGCAGCCGGAAGAGTCGATCCAGTTGCAGATGCTCGCGAAGGAGCCGGGCAGCGGCATGCACATGCTGCCGGTGAATCTGAATCTGGATTTGCAGCAGGCCTTCACCGAGCGCCGCGCGGAAGCGTACGAGCGTTTGCTGATCGACGTGATTCGCGGACGCCTCACGCACTTCATGCGCCGCGACGAACTGGAGGCCGCATGGGCGTGGGCCGAGCCAATTCTGGAAGGCTGGGCTAAGTCGGGCGACAAGCCGCGCGGTTATACGGCGGGGACGTTCGGGCCGGCGGCGTCGACTGCGCTGATGGCGCGTGAGAATGCGGTGTGGGCGGAAGAGTCGCAGTAATCGGCGTGTGAAGGGGGGCGCAGCGCGGTTTCCTTGAAACTTCGTTGTGCTGCCCGCGAGGGGTGGAGGGGCGGCGGGTGAAGACCTCGGCATGTTCCATTCCGGGTTTATCGCTGCGGCTCGCCGGCGGTCGATATATTCAGGAGTCAGGCAATACGCGTCGCCGTTCTGGCGACGCGTTACTCACTTTACTTACCAGGTCTGCACATTCGCGACGATCTTCGGCGGTCGGCCGTCGCGACGCGTCTGCTCGCGACTGTTAAATAGTTAGCCATCCAGATCAATCTACCCGCATGTGTTCCGCCAGAAAATCTAGCAGTGCGCGCACGCGTGCAGGCAGATGGCCGCCCTGGCCGAGATAGAGCGCGTTAACCGGTTCCGTGTCGCCGGGATTGAGCGCGTCCAGCAGCACGACGAGGCGCCCGGCGGCCACGTCGTCCCGCACCTGAAACGCGGCGAGCCGCGCAAGTCCCACGCCGGCCAGCGCCAGTTGACGCAACGTCTCGCCGTCGCTGACCAACGCGTTGCCTTCGACCGGCACGGCGATTCTGCGGCCGGCTTCATCGAGTAGCGGCCAGCCGTTGACCGCTCTCGCGAAACCGAAGCCGATCCGGTTATGCGCGCTCAGATCCGCAGGCGCGAGCGGCGTGCCGTGCCGCGCGAGATACGCGGGCGCGCCCACGATCACCATGCCAGCGTCGCCGAGCTTGCGCGCGACGAGTTGCGAATCCTTCAGCGGGCCGCTGCGAATCGCGACATCGGTACGCTGTTCCAGCAGGTCAACCACCTGGTCGGTCAGCACGATATCGAGTGTGATGTCCGGATGGGCATCGAGAAACGCCGGCGCCAGCGGCAGTAGATAGTGCCGCCCGAGCGGCACGTTCGCATGCACACGCAGCCGCCCGCGCGGCGACGCGCCGAGGGCCGCGCCGCGTTCGGTTTCGTCGAGTTCCGCGAGCACGCGCACGCCGCGCTCATAGAAAACGCAGCCTTCCGGCGTGAGTTGCAGATTGCGCGTGGAGCGGTTGAGAAGCCGCGCGCCGAGCCGGGCTTCGAGCCGCGCGACCAGTTTGCTGACCGCCGACGGCGTCATCCCCAACGCGCGCGCAGCTGCCGAAAAGCCGCCTAGTTCGACCGACTGCACGAACACTTCGAGTTCGCCGGAACGGTTCACGTCCAAACGTGCCATCGTGAGTTCAATTCACAGGTGATGTGCCAGCGGGCAGTCTACCGAAAGCGTGGTTGCGCCGATATCTTTCGTTGACCGGACGGCATGCGCCGTCGCAATGAAACGATCAGGAGCGTTGCAATGAACACGACGAAGAAGGTGGCTTTGGTAGTGGGCGCGCAAGGCGTGATCGGGCGCAATCTGGTCGAGCATCTGGCGACGCTCGACGATTGGGATGTGATCGGCCTCGCGCGGCGCGGCGGCGCGGCTGCACAGCGGGTCCGACACATCGCGGTCGATCTGCTCGACCCGGCCGACGCGCAAACCAAACTGCGCGGCCTCGAGCACGTCACGCACGTGTTCTACGCGGCGTATCAGGACCGCCCGAGCTGGGCCGAACTGGTGCCGCCGAATCTCGCGATGCTGGTCAACACACTGGATGCAATCGAGCCCGTCGCAGCCGGTTTGCAGCATGTGAGCCTGATGCAGGGCTACAAGGTGTACGGCGGCCATCTCGGTCCGTTCAAGACGCCGGCGCGCGAGGACGACGCGCAATTCATGCCGCCCGAATTCATGTTCGATCAGCAGCGTTTTCTCGAAGCGCGCCAGGCGGGCAAGCGCTGGCACTGGTCGGGGATTCGGCCCGCGGTGGTGGGCGGCATCGCGCTCGGCAATCCGATGAACCTCGCGGTGGCGATCGCCGTGTACGCATCGATGTCGAAAGAACTCGGTTTGCCGTTGCGCTTTCCCGGCAAGCCTGGCGCGTATGACAAGCTGCTCGAAATGACCGATGCCGGGCTGCTCGCGCGCGCAACCGTGTGGGCCGCAACCGAGCCGCGCGCCGCGAATCAGGCGTTCAACATCAGCAATGGCGACCTGTTTCGCTGGAACGACATGTGGCCGAAGATCGCCCGTTATTTCGAACTCGACGTGGCGCCGCCGCTGCCGATGTCGCTCGACACGATCATGGCCGACAAGGCGCCGTTGTGGAATGCGATGACGCACAAGCACGAGTTGCAGCCGGTTGCGTATCAGCACGTATCGTCGTGGCGCTTCGCGGACTTCGTTTTCTCGTGGGATTACGACATGTTCGGCGACGGCTCGAAAGCGCGGCGTTTCGGCTTTCACGAATTCGTCGATACGGAAACGATGTTGATCGGTCTCTTCGACGATTTGCGTCGCCGCAAGCTGATTCCGTGAATGAGTCAATCTGCATGACGATTTGATTTCAGCGACTTTACGTCTATGATGAACTTCCTTACGCGTAGCACAGCGATATAAAAAAGGAGACATCAATGAGGCGAGTTCTCGTGGCATTGACATGCGCGGCCAGCATGGTCGTCGTTCTGATCATCTCAGCCTGTGGCGGCGACAATCTCACCACACCGCCCCAGCCGACCAAAGTCATCATCGACAGCGATTACAACACCCTCAGCGACGACGGCCAGCTCGGCGTGATGGCGGCGCAATTGCAGGCGCAAGGCTCGCTGAAAGTACTCGGCATTACGGTGGTGTCGGGCAATGAATGGTTGAAGCAGGGCGTGGCGGATGCGTTGAAATCGGTCGAGCGTCTCGGTGTCGAAAAACAGATTGGCGTGTATGCGGGCGCCAATTACGCTTTATCGCACGACTTCGCGACAATTCAGGCCGAGCAGGCGCAATTCCCCGGCGGCGACGGCTATCTCGGCGCATGGAATACGCCCGAACCCAAATCAAATAGCGACCTCGTCGCGCCGCCTGACGGCTTCGCGACGCACACGCAAGTGCAGAGCAAGAGCGCAGTCGATTTCATCGTCGATTCGGTGAAGCAATATCCCGGCGAAGTGACGATTCTCGCTATCGGCCCGCTGACCAACATTGCACTGGCTACTCGCCAGCATCCGGAGATCGTGCCGTTGATCAAGCAGATCGTCTACATGGGCGGCGCGATCGACGTGCCGGGCAACACTACGCCGACCGCCGAGTTCAACTGGTGGTTCGATCCGGAAGCGGCGAAAGCCGTGCTGCGTCTGCCGATCAAACAGGTGGTGGTGCCGCTTGACGTGACGGACACCGTGAAGATGGACAAGACGCTTTACGACCGGGTTGCGCATGATCCGACGAAGCAGACCATCGTCACGCAACTGTTCAAGACGTTGAACGGCTATGGTTTCGACGGCAAGAACGGCTTCGAGACGAACCCGAACTACACGACGAATATCTGGGACACGCTGACGCTCGCGTATCTGATGCATCCTTCGTTCGCGACGCAAACGGTGGACGAGTGGGTGGATGTGGATACGAGCTTCGGCGCCAATGACGGCAAGGCAACGGGTTATACGAGTTCGCCGCCGGCGGGGTTGCAGAAGATGACAATCGTCAAACGCTTCGACAATCCGAAGTTCTTCGACTTCTATGTGGATCTGTTGACGCGGCCAGTGCCGGTCACGCTACCGAACTGACACGTTAATTCGCGCGGCGCGCCTGCATTCACCCGCCTCAGGCGGGATGCAACCCGCGCAACAACTGGCGCACGCGCGACATATCCTGATCGACGTGCTCCGCTTTCTCGAACAACTCCGCGAGCCAGTCGACGAACGCACGCACGCGCGGCGATACGCGGCGGTTCTTCATGTAGGCGACCGAGACGGGCATCGGCACGGGTTTCCATTGCGGCAGCACTTCACGCAGCAGACCTGAATCCAGGTAGGGCTGCGCGGCGATGCGCGCCGGTTGAATCAGGCCAAGGCCTTGCAATCCGCAGGTGAGATACGCCTGCTCATCGCTGACTTTGACGAAGCCGTTGACCTTGACGTTTTGCGCCTCGCCGTCCACTTCGAAATCGAAATCCACTTCACGGCCGTTATGCGGCGACATGCAATTGACCGCAACGTGCGCGCGCAGATCGTCGAGCGCAACGGGCGTGCCGTGACGGGCCAGATAAGCCGGACTTGCGCAGGTCACGTGTTCGAGTGTGCCGAGTTGCCGCGCGACGAGATTCGAATCCGGCAATTCGCCGAGCTGGATGCTGCAATCGATGGCTTCGGAGATCAGATCGACGGTGCGGTTGCTCACGCCGATTGCCAGATCGAGGTTCGGATAGCGCGCGTGAAAGTCGTCGAGTGCGGGCAGGACAATCGCGCTTGCCACTGCGCCCGGCATTTCGATGCGTAGGCGACCGGTCAGGTTGTCGGTTGCGTGACGGATGCTGGCTTCCATTTCGTCGAGGTCGGCGAGGATTTGCGCGCAGCGTTCGTAGTACGCGGCGCCTTCCGGCGTGACGCTCAGGCGCCGCGTGGTGCGGGCGAGGAGGGCAGTGCCTAGCAGCGCTTCCAGATTCTGGACGATGGTGGTCGCCGTCGCGCGGGGAATGTTCAAGGATTCCGCTGCGCGGGTGAAGCTGTTGGTGTCCACGATTCGGATGAATGTGCGCATTGCAGTTATTCTGTCAATCACGGTCAGACTCCAGGTGGTGGTGGTGTAGTGTTTTTTTGCCTTCGCGGCGCTTTGGTGGTGTTCTTCTGGTGTTGGCCTTTCCTTGAATTCACGGTGGTCTATTGGCGTTGCACCTGTGCGGGGCGGCACCTACTTTCTTTGCCTGCCGCAAAGAAAGTAGGCAAAGAAAGCGGCTTCAAACCGCCAGCTCTTAAGCGGGTCCCCTGGCTTGGAGGGGGCAGTGGTACATCTGGAATCCGTGCATTCGCGCATTCAGCCTTAGTGACACAGCCGTCATTCGCTCCCGCTCAGCACTGCGTGCGTCGCGAACGGGTATGCGTGGGAAACCCGACAGTACTTTTTCAGCTGGTGAAAAGGCATCGGCTTCGCCTCAGCGAGTCGCCGAATAAAAATGTTCTAGTGAGGTACCACGTCGGCGCGCGAAGCGTCGCCGGAAGAATGACTGCCTTGTCACTCGGGCGGAATGTGCGAATGCACGGATTCCAGATGCACCACTATCCCCTCCAAGCCAGGGGACCCGCTTAAAAGTTAGCGGTGTGAAGCCGCTTTCTTTGCTTACTTTCTTTGCGGCGGCAGAGAAAGTAAGTGCCGCCCCGCACAGGGGCAACGCTAATAGACCACCGTGAATTCAAGGAAAGGCCAACATCAAAAAGAGCACAGCCAGAAAAGTGCCGCGAAGGCAAAACAACAAACTAGTCGAATGAAAAACCCGCGCCGCAGGCACAAAAAACCAACCGCTGCGCGGGCAAAACCCAATCACTTCCGTAACGAATCCAGATCAATCACAAACCGATACTTAACATCACTCTTCAGCATCCGCTCATAAGCCTCATTGATCTTCTGCATAGGAATAATTTCAATATCCGAAGTAATCCCATGCTCTCCGCAGAAGTCCAACATCTCCTGCGTCTCCGCAATCCCCCCAATCAACGACCCCGCCAAACGGCGGCGCTTCATGATCAGGTTGAACACCTGCGGCGACGGATGATCGTGCTCCGGTGCGCCGACCAGCGTCAGCGTCCCATCCCGCTTGAGCAGATTCAGAAACGGATTCAGATCGTGCGGCGCAGCCACCGTATTCACAATCAGATCGAAGCTGTTCGCATGCGCGTCCATCTCTTCCTGATTCTTCGAAATCACCACCTCGTGCGCACCGAGCCGCTTCGCGTCTTCGATCTTCGACGGCGACGTCGTGAACAGCACGACATGCGCACCCATCGCACGCGCCAGCTTCACGCCCATATGACCCAGGCCGCCGAGGCCGACCACCCCGACCTTCTTGCCGGGACCGGCACCCCACGTGCGCAGCGGCGAGTACGTCGTGATGCCCGCGCACAGCAGCGGCGCGACGCCCGCCGGGTCGAGATTGTCCGGCACGCGCAGCGTGAACGCTTCGTCCACGACGAGCTGCGTGGAATAGCCGCCATACGTGACCTGACCGTCGACGCGGTCCACGCCGTTATACGTGCCGACAAAACCGTTCTCGCAATACTGTTCGAGACCTTCCTCGCAACTCGCGCACGTGCGGCACGAATCGACCAGACAGCCGACACCGACGATGTCGCCCGCCTTGTACTTGGTGACGTCAGGACCGACAGCGGTCACGCGGCCAACGATCTCGTGGCCCGGCACCACCGGAAACACCGTGTTCTGCCATTCATTGCGTGCCTGATGCAGATCGGAGTGGCACACGCCGCAAAACAGAACTTCCATCTGCACGTCGTGCGCGCGCAGTTCGCGGCGCTGGATTTCGAACGGGGCGAGCGGCGCGGTAGCGGCGGTCGCTGCATAGGCATAAGTCGTGCTCATGGGTAGCTCCAGCAAAGAGGGTGATGGTGCAAGGCGCCGGCGATGGGCAACGCGCGTTGCCGATGCGGCTAGCCCTGGCTTGAACCGGGATCACGGCGGCGACGGTCGACGCGTTGATTGCTGAATCCGCCGAAGCGTTGGATTGGCAACCGGGCCCGGCGCAGCGCGGAAAAAGATGATCCGGCAGGGTTCCCATGATAGGAGCGGGGAGCGAGTGCGGGAATGCCTGAATGTCTTGAAGATTTGCCTAAAGCTCCTGGCGAGCAGCGCGATAGGTTGTTTGATGCTAAATTTCAAGCATTATTCTCTTGCTCGTCACTATACCGTCATGTCCACAGCCACTACCGGGCCTGTCTCGATTGATCCGGCGCAGCAGCGCGTAGTCGATCTGTTCGACGTGCTCGCCCCCAATTCCGGCATCACACGTTCGAGTCTGGAAGGCGTCAACCTGATGCGCGCGAACAGTCCGATGCCGCGCATGCCGGTCATGTATGAGCCGAGTATCGTGATCGTTTGTCAGGGCCGCAAGCGCGGCTTTCTCGGCGATCAGACGTTCCAGTACGACGCGCAGCAGTACCTGGTGTTGTCGGTGCCGCTGCCGTTCGAGTGCGAAACCGAGGCGAGTGTGGAGGAGCCGTTTCTCGCGATTTCCATCCGCGTCGATCTGACCATGGTCGCCGAGTTGTTGATGGCGTTGAACGAAACGCAGGGCGCCACGCAGCATGAACCGGCCGGCATCTATTCGACGCCGCTCGACCCGGCGCTCTGCAACGCGGTGCAGCGTTTGATGGACGCGTTGGCGTCGCCGCTCGACGCGCGCATTCTCGCGCCCGGCGTCGTACGAGAAATATGCTATCGCGTGTTGACCGGCGAACAGGGCGACGCGATTCGCGCGGCGCTCACGCATCAGAACCATTTCGGCCGCATTGCCAAAGCACTGCGCCGCATTCACGCGGACTACCACGGCCAGCTCGACGTCGACACGCTCGCGTCCGAAGCGGGCATGAGTCTCGCGGTGTTTCACGCGCAATTCAAGGCCGTCACGGCGACCTCGCCGATGCAATACGTGAAGACCACGCGTTTGCATCACGCGCGTCTGCTGATGGTGCAGGATGGATTGAGTGCGGGCGCGGCGGCCGCGCGCGTCGGTTACGAGAGCGCGTCGCAATTCAGCCGCGAGTTCAAGCGGCTGTTCGGCCTGAGTCCGGTCGACGAAGTCAAACGCATGCGCACTGTCTACGACGCGCCGGCGCCGCGCGTGCAGAAGCCGGTGGCGCGTTACGTGACCGCTGTTTAGGCGGCTGCGTGAGCGGTACGGCGCGCGCTGGCAAGCGCCCGCCCGTCTATAAGCCGCTGAACCAGTTGTAGCCCTGATCTTCCCAATAGCCGCCGGGATTCGTATTGGTCACGAAAATCGCCGCGATATGCTTGGGGTTCTTGAAGCCGAGCTTGGTCGGCACGCGCAGCTTCAGCGGATAGCCGTACTTCGCGGGCAGTGGCGCGTTGCCGAAGTCGAGCGTCAATTGCGTTTGCGGATGCAGGGCGGTCGCCATGTCGAGGCTCGAATAATAGCGGTCCGCGCACTTGAAGCCGACATAGCGGGCACTCAGATCCGCACCGATGCGCTCCAGAAACGTGCGAAACGGCACGCCGCGCCATTGCCCGATCGCGCTCCATCCTTCGATGCAAATATGGCGCGTAATCTGCGAAGCTTGCGGCAACGCGCGTAGCTGATCGAGATTCCAGCTGCGCTTGTCCGCCACGAGTCCCGACACTTCGAGTTGATAGGTGGAGCCGTCGATATCGGGCGCGTCGAACTCGGGATAGAACGCGTTGAATGGAAACGGGTCGGTGATCTCGCGGGCCGAATAAGTCGGCGCGAGTTTGTTGCGGTCGAACAGCCACGCCTGCACGCGATCGTTCCAGCGCGACATCGCCCACAACACCTTGTCGACGGAATCGTTGTCCTGCATGTTGCAGCCCGAGAGCATCGCGAGCGCGCCGATCGACAGCGACGAGCGTAGAAAGAGGCGCCGCTGCAGCCGCTCGATTTGCGGCCGATGATCGGCGAGAACGATCCGCGATTGCCGGGCGTCGGCGACGTCGCCGGCGCGGGGAGGTTTAGATGCGCTCATGCCTGAGTCCTTTGATGCGCGGTACCGTGGGCACGCCGCGCGCGGCCGGTGAGCATCGGCAGTAGCGTGCGCGGCACCAGCAGCACCAGCGCCAGATGCACGACGACGAATCCGACCACGCCCGCCATCGCGACGAAATGCACGCGCCGCGCGAAATCGAAACCGCCGAACAGCGCGGTGAGCCACGAGAATTGCACGGGCTTCCAGATCGACAGCCCGGAGGCGACCAGCAACACGCCGAGCGCCAGCACGAACAGATACAGCGCACGCTGCACCGCGTTGTATTTGCCGGTATCGTGCGGGAGTTCGAAGCGCAGCGCTAACGCCGCATCGCGTACGACTTCGCGTGGATAGACGGGCAACAGTTTGCGGCGAAAATGTCCGCGACCGATACCGTACGCGAGATACAGCAATCCGTTCGCGCAGAGCAGCCACATCGCAGCGAAATGCCAGGCGATCGAGCCGCCCAGCCAGCCGCCGACGGTCGCCCACACGGGGAAGCGGAACGGAAAGAACGGCGACGCGTTGTAGATCGCCCAGCCGCTCATCACCATGCAGACCATCGCGAACGCGTTGATCCAGTGCGTCACACGGACGACCAGCGGGTGAACGAGCAGGCGCGCTTGCGGTTCGGTCATGAGCGAGGAAGACGACACGAATGGAAAATGGAAAGCCGCGTCATCACGCAACGCGGCTGCCTGTAGTCAACGAAACATTGCGATGTGCGCTTACATCGGCGGCGTCACGCCGTGCTCGCCAGCCGAGATGAAGTTCGCCGTCATCGAGCCGTCCGCTTCCTTGTGCGCGAACAGCACGACCTTCGCGCCGGGCACCAGCAGCGAGCGGTCGCCCGGTTGCAGGCTGACGATAGGCACGTCTTGCGGAATCACGATTTTCTTTTCGCCGTCCTTGTACTTCACGGTGATCGTGCGGCCGTTGCTGACCACCAGCGAGCCGACCGTGCCGTTGGTCATCGTGCTGTTCGAACCGAGATCCCACGGACGGTGGCCTTCGCCCGAGCCGCGCATGCTGGCCGGGAACACGTGGACTTCGAGCGCCTTCAGTGTGCCGTCGGCCTGCGGAATCGCGGCGGTGCCCACGTAGCTGTCCGGCTTGATGTCGCTCACGTTGGCGAGCGTGACGCCGCGAATCGGTGTGTCCGCGGCGAGTTTCACGTCGACGTCCTTGCCGTCGCGGGTATGGACCTTGAGCAGATCGCCCGACAGCGACGTCACCGTGCCGCGCACGCCAGTCGGCGCGGCGTTTTGGGCTTGAGCGGCGCTCGTGCTCGCGAGCAAAGCGGCGGCGACGAGCGCGGGGGCGACGAGTGCGCGCAGCGCATGCGCGGAAACGATCTTCATGTATCTGCTCCAGGGTGGTGAACGGTTCGAACAGATTAGGCCGCCAAGTGGCTCGTCAGGGTGACAGACAGATGACAAAAACGTCATGAACCGCGCGTCGCCGCCACGTAGAATGGGCCGCGTCGGCGTTCTCCGGCGCTGCGGTTCCCCCGCGCGCCGGAGAACGCCGCGAGTTACTGCCTGAATTGCGGTCTGAGTTGGAGCCAGAGGGCGAGGCCAGGCCGCGAGCCGCATCCCGAATTGGAGCACCGAGCACCATGAGCATTCTCGTCATCGAAGACGATCCGAAGACCGGTGATTACCTGAAGAAGGGTTTGCGCGAGAGCGGCTACGCGGTCGATCTCGCGCGCACCGGTACGGACGGTCTGCACATGGCGCTCGAACATTCATACGACCTCGTGGTGCTGGACGTGATGCTGCCCGGCATCGACGGGTGGGAGATCATGCATGCATTGCGCGCGCGGCGCGATCTGCCGGTGATCTTTCTCACGGCGCGCGATCACGTCAGCGACCGCATTCGCGGTCTCGAACTCGGCGCGGACGATTACCTCGTCAAGCCGTTTTCGTTCACCGAACTGGTGCTGCGCATTCGCACGCTGCTGCGCCGTGGCGTGATCCGCGAGAGTGATGTGTTCGAAGTCGCCGACCTCAAGCTCGACGTGCTGCGCCGTAAAGTGACGCGCGAAGGCGTCGAAATCCCGCTCACCAACAAGGAATTCATGCTGCTGCATCTGCTGGTGCGCCGCCAGGGCGAAGCGTTGTCGCGCTCGCAGATCGCGTCGGAAGTGTGGGACATGAACTTCGACAGCGACACTAACGTGGTGGATGTTGCGATCAAACGGTTGCGCGCGAAGGTCGATCATCCGTTCGAGAAGAAGCTGATCCATACGGTGCGCAGCATCGGCTATACATTCGGCGACAGCGCATGAGACTCTGGACCGAGCGTTCGCTGACCGCGCGCACCACGGCGCTGTTCGCGCTGATCGCATGCGTGGTGATCGGCACGCTCGGCGCGTACTTTTATCACTCCGCCGAAGTGTCGCTGCAACGCCGCGCCGACGTCGTGCTGACCGGCCGCGTCGAGCATTTCAGCCGGATCGTGCATGACCTGTATTCGGTCAGTGAACTGAAGACGCGGCCGCTGCTGTTCGAAACCATGCTCGGCGCGGAGCAGGACGTGCTGCTGTTTCGCCGTCCCGGGGAAGCGCCGTTCGTCGACGTGAACCCCGCGAACGTCGCGGTGCCCGCGCTGCCGGCCGGCGCGGTGGACCGCGTGCCGAGTTTCGCCGACATTCACCAGACCCGCCTCGCCGACGGCGTGCCGGTTCATTGGGCGATCGCCACTGCGAGAGCGCGCGAGGACGGCGCGGAAGTCGAAGTGATCGCCGGGCACCCGATGACGCAGGAAGTACAGATGCTCGCCGCGTACCGCAATCGCATCGTGCTCGCGACGCTGACCGGCATGCTGGCCGCGACGCTGCTCGCGTGGTACGTGCTGCGCCGCGCGTTGCGGCCGGTTCGCGCGATCGCCGCGCGTGCCGCGCAAATTAGTCCGGCGAGCCTGTCCGTGCGTCTCGACAGCGACGCCGCGCCGGTCGAATTGCGGCAGCTCACGCACGCGTTCAACGCGATGCTCGACCGTCTCGCGGACGGCTATCAGCGCCTGTCACAGTTCTCCGCCGACCTCGCGCACGAAATTCGCACGCCGGTCGGCGCGCTGATCGGCCAGACCCAGGTGACGCTCGCCAAGCCGCGCGAGCCCGACGAATATCAGCAACTACTCGAATCGAATCTCGAAGAATTGAACCGCTTGAGCCATATCGCTGAGAACATTCTGTTCCTCGCGCATGCGGACCATGCGGCGCTGTCCATCGAACGCGAGCCGGTCGATCTGCACACGGAACTCGTCAGGATCGCTGATTATTTCGAAGGCCTCGCCGACGAACGCGGCATGCGCTTTGAAGTCGACGCGCAAGGCGTAGCGTCGGTCAATCCGCTGCTATGCCGACGCGCGATCAACAATCTGGTGGTCAACGCGGTGCGCTACGGCGCGAGCGATACCGTCGTGCGTCTGTGTGGCGTACAGGACGAGTCGGGCGCAGCCGTGGTGGTCGAAAACGAGGGCGCGCCGATTCCCGCCGCGCAACTCGACCGGCTGTTCGATCGCTTCTATCGCGCGGATGCGGCGCGCAGTGCGTTCACCGAATCGAGCGGATTGGGGCTCGCGATCGTCAAGGCAATCATGCATTTGCATGGCGGCACCGCGAGCGTCGCGTGTCCGACACCGGGCGTGGTGCGCTTCGAGTTGCGCTTTCCGCGCGTCTAATCGCCGGCCTGGCCAACGGCCGGCGCGGCGGGCGCGCCCAGCGTTTGCGGTTCGTGGCAACAGACGCACAGCTTGTTGCCGTCGGGATCGCGAAAGTAGGCGCCGTAATAGTTCGCGTGATACTGCGGACGCAAACCCGGCGGACCTTCGCACGCGCCGCCGTGAGCGAGCGCGGTGGCATGCGCCCGGTCGACGGTCGCGCGGTCGGCGGCGAGCAGCGCGATCATGTGGCCATTGCCGGCCACCGCGGGGCGCCCGTCATAGGGTTGGCCGATCAGGAACAGCGGACGCGGCGCGTCGGCGGCCATCCAGCCGGCCCAGCCCGGATCGTCGTCGCGGAACTTCAGTTGCAGTCCCAGCGGGTCCATTAGCGGCTGATAAAAAGCGAAAGCACGCTCGAAATCGGTAATGCCGACGAATACGTGGGACAGCATCGTGTCGCTCCTCGTGGGCGCCGCCTGGAGGCGCGCTGTTCGATCAGACCTTCTTCAGATACGCGGCCTTCAGCATGAAGCTGCCCGCGTCCATTTTGCAGTCCACTTCATGATCGCCGCCGACGAGCCGAATGCTCTTCACCCTGGTACCCATTTTCAGCGTAATCGACGAGCCTTTGACCTTCAGGTCCTTGATCAGGACGACGACGTCGCCATCGGCGAGCGGGTTGCCGTTGGCGTCCTTGACGATGCGCTCATCGGCATCGTCGGTGGAGGCGGTCGCGTGGATCGGCCATTCATGCGCGCAATCCGGACACACGTAGTTGTCGCCTTCGGGGTAGGTGTTGTCCATCGCGCATTGCGGGCAGGCGGGGATCGTCGACATGATTTTCTTTGCGGGCCGCCAGCGGCGGCGCGTGACTTCAGGGCCGGCGAGTATAGCGGACGCGCGCGGCCCGCACGCAGTCACGGCGCCGGATGCTGCGGCAGCGCAAAGGGGTCGCGCAGATTGCGTCATGCGTTGCGTCCGCCATCGAGCGGCGCGGCCTATACTCAATTGATACCGAAACGATCTCGCCCGCTTCAGCGCGCTTTGTGATGGTTCGCTAAGCGCTTCCACGGTCCGCGTCCCACCTCAGGAGTCATGTCATGGTCAAGCTCGCTCTGTACGTTCATCTCGAAGCCAAGCCCGGCAAGGAAAAGGAAGTCGAGGCGTTTCTGCTCGGCGGTCTGCCGCTCGTCGAACAGGAGCCGGCCACGACCGCGTGGTTCGCTTTGAAGATGGGGCCGTCGACCTTCGGCATTTTCGATGCCTTTCCCGACGAAGCCGGCCGCGACGCGCATCTGAACGGCAAGGTGGCGGCTGCGTTGATGGCTCAGGCGGGCGAGTTGCTCGCGTCGCCGCCGAGCATCAACAAGGTGGATGTGCTGGCCGCGAAGCTGCCGGGCTGAGGTGGGGCGTCGCGCGCTTTCTACTGCGCTAATGCAGCGCAGCGCAGCGCCGCCGCTCAACCACCCGCCGCATGCCTGGCCGGCTGATTCGCGTAGTGCGTGCGCTTTTCCTCGTACATCAACAGGTCCGCGCGCTGCACGCCCGATTCGAGCCGGTCGCCGCGCTCGCAGGTCGCCGCGCCCATTGAAAAGCTCAGCGGCGAGCCCGGATAGAACTGGTTGTTCATCTCCACCAGCTGACGGATCGCATCGACCATCGCCGCGCCGCCGCGCTCGTCGGTGTCCGGCATCAGGATCGCGAACTCATCGCCGCCGATGCGCGCCGCGTGAAACGGCGGCTCCATCGCTTTCGCGAGCACTTCGCCCGCGCGCCGCAGCAGCGCGTCGCCGGCGGCGTGGCCGAGTTGATCGTTCACGCGTTTCAGGCCGTTCAGGTCGGCCATGATGATCGTCACCGGCCACGGTCCCTTGCGTTCGAGACGGTTCAGTTCGTCCACGTAGAACGAGCGGTTGCGCAGCTTGGTCAGCACGTCGTGCTTGCCGAGGAACTCCAGATAGGCTTCGGCCTTCTTGCGCGCAGTGATGTCCGTGAGCGCCACCAGCACCAGATCCCAGTTCTGCTCGTGACCCGGCAGCACCGAGAACTGCAGGTGCACGTGCACCTCGCTGCCATCGAGCGAATAGTTGAGCACTTCGCGCTGCTGGAACAGCTTGCCGTCCCACAGATCAATCAACTGCTCGCGAAAGTGCGGGCGCATGTCGTCGCGGAACACGTCGGACAGATGCGCGAGCAGCGTTTTCTTGTCCTGCGCGGCGAACATGTCGAGCGTGTGCTGGTTCACGTCGAGCACGTGAATTTCCTGCATGCAGCGCTCGACGAACTCGGGATGCACATCCGTGAACACGCGGAAATCGGCGATGCCGGCCGCGCGCGCATCGTCGAGCAGGCGTTTGACCGCGCTGAAATCCTCGACCCACAACGACACCGGCGAATGTTCGAACAGCCCGCGCACGTACTGTTCGGCGAGCGTCACACGACGCCGTGCGCCTTCGAGCTCGGTGATGTCCTCGACCGACACCAGCACGCGATCCCAGCGCGCCTCGTGGCCGGGCAGCACCGCGCCCTTGAGCAGCACGTCGAGCCGCCGGCCGCCGAGCGTGTAGTTGACGGTCTGGCTCGTGAACTGCGCGTGGCCTTCCCACAACTGGCAAAGCTCTTCGAGGTGCGTCTTGAGCATGTCGTCGCGGAACACCGACGCGAGATTGCCGGTCAGCGCGGCGAAATCGGCGGCCTCGAATTGCGCGAGCGTCTTGCGGTTGACCTTGATCACGCGGATGCTATGCGCGCATTCGGCGACCCGGCGCGGGTCGTCGGCGAAATGCGCACGCAGATCGGTCACGCCTTCGGTCCGCCACGCATCGAACAGCGCGCGCACGCCGCTGAAGTCTTCGAGCCACAGCGAGACGGGCGCGAGCTCGAACATCTCGGAGTCGTCCCCGGAAGGCGCTTCCTGCGGGACAACATGAACGGGCGCGGAGCCGCGCGGGAGAATATCGAGCATGAGGGTCTCGGGATCGAAGGTGCGGCTATTTTAAGGCGCGTTCGGCATCGGCTGAAAAGAAAGGCGGGCGGCGCAGCGTATCGCGCAACGCTATTCAACAGGTTAACGGCGATGCGACGCGGGACTTGAGACGCGGCGTGCGAGCGCTGCGAGGTGGGGGGGCGCGTAGGAGTGCAGAGCCGCGGAAACACGCATGAGCGCGTGCGAGGCGCTGCCCGCAGCAGGTATTTAACGGCCTTGCTACACTCGACGGCCAAGGATTTCCTCCACCCACGCCGTCAACCAGAACGCCTTCATGAAGCCATCCCTGCTGGTGCTGATCCACCTGAACGACGCGAGCCGCGCGAGCATCGAGGCCGCCTTCGACGTCCTCTACGCGCCCGACACCCCGCAGCGCGACGCCGCGATCGCCGCGCACGGCGAGACGATCCGCGCGGTGCTGACCAACGGCACGACCGGCCTGAGCGCCGCGGAAATCGACCGGATGCCGCAACTCGAACTGGTTAGCGCGCTCGGCGCCGGCTACGAAAACCTGGCCGTCGACCACGCCCGCGCGCGCGGCATCGTGCTCGTCAATGGGGCGGGCACCAACGATCATTGCGTGGCCGATCATGCGTTCGCGTTGCTGCTCGCGGTCGTACGCGACGTGCCGCAACTCGATCGGGCCACGCGCGAAGGCGTCTGGCGCGATACGCTGCCGCTGCAACCGAACGTGTCGCACAAGCGTTTGGGGATCGTCGGGCTCGGCAATATCGGCGAGAAGGTCGCGCGGCGCGGCGCGGGCTTCGACATGGAGATCGGCTATCACAACCGTAAGCCGCGTGAAGGCTCACCGCTGCGTTACTTCGACAGCGTGCAGGCGCTCGCGCGGTGGTGCGATTTTCTGGTCGTGGCGACGCCGGGCGGGGCGGGCACGCGTCACCTGATCGACGCGAGCGTGCTGGAGGCGCTTGGTGCACGGGGTTTCGTCGTCAACGTGTCGCGCGGCAGTGTACTGGACACCGCCGCGTTGGCGCGGGCACTGAGCGCAGGGACGATCGCCGGCGCCGCGCTCGATGTCTACGAAAGCGAGCCGTACCCGCCCGAGGCGTTGCTGGCGTTGCGCAACGTGGTGCTGACGCCGCATGTGGGCGGCCGCTCGCCGGAAGCGATCACGGCCTCCGTCGACAACTTCCTGAGCAACGCGAAGCGGCATTTCGCGGGCGAGCCGGTATTGACGCCGATCTGAAGCGAAGAGTGGGGGTGAGTCACCCGCCGCCTACTTCTCCTCGTCGCGCCCCGGCCGCGCGCCGATGTACTCGTACTCATCGGTATTGAGCCGCGACACCCGCAACTCGACCGCGCTGCGATGATACGAATAGGCAATACGCCGGATCTCCAGCAACGGCGCGCCGACCTCGACACCCAACTGCGCGCTCTCGATCTCGTTCGCCAGCGCGACGCTCACGCGTTCGTCGGTCTCGACCACATTGATGCCGAACACGTCCTGATAGAAGTTGTACAGCGTGTTCGGCCGGTTGCGCAGCTTCGCCTCGGTGAGAGCGGGAAACTGGGCTTCCGGCACGGTGATGTGTTCGATTAGCACCGTCTTGCCATGCAGCGCGAGGCCGTTGACGAACTGGAACACGCGCGCGCCGGTCTCGATGCCGAGCATCGCCGCGACCTCGCGCGATGCGCGCGCCTTTTTGAAATCGATCAGCGTGACGACCGGATAGGCCTTGTCGCCGTCGCGCCGCACAACGCGGAAGAAGCGGAAGAAATGCCGGTCGCGCTGGTGCATCGACACGAAGGTGCCGAGGCCCTGATGACGGATCAGGATGTTCTCCGCGCAGAGCTCGTCGATCGCTTTGCGCAGCGTGCCGATCGACACGCCGAAGCGCTCGGCGAGCCGCTTCTCCGAAGGAATGCATTCGCCGCCTTTCCATTCGCCGGCCGAGAGCGCGGCGAGAATCGCGCTCTTGACTTCCTTGTACCGCGTACCGCCCAGCGCGGGCGGATTGATGGCGAGCGTGCTCATGAAAACCCTCTGAAATGCGCGAGTCGCACGACGCCGCTCGCTAAGGTTGGACCCGCCCTGATTTTAAACGACAAATTCATCTAGTCCATCTAGATGAGATAGATTCTGTCGGCTCGTCGCGACAGGGTTTGGGACACCTGCATCGACCCCTCGCGCATGCGCAAGAATCCCTTGTCCTCAAGCCAAGAATTACTGGCTTTTCACGCACCCGCACGCGGCGCTAACCTGACGTTCAGCAGTCAGTCCCCACCGAACCACAGAATCATCGAACCAGCGGGCCATCACCCTATGCAGCCATCCGTCAGCGACATGCTGAGCGTGCGCGTCTGGCGCGGGGCCGAAGACGGCGCCTTCGAGCCGTTCGAGGTGCCGCGCCGCGCGAGCCAGACCGTGCTGGACGTCGTCACGCACATTCAACGCAGTATCGACGCCACGCTGTCCTACCGTTTCGCGTGCCGGGTCGGCATGTGCGGTTCCTGCGCGATGACCGTCAACGGCCGCGCGCGCTGGACCTGCCGCACGCACGTCGCGCAAGTGCTGCGGCGTCCCGGCGAGGTCCTCGAAATCGCGCCGCTGAACCACCTGCCGATCGTCAAGGATCTGGCCGTGGACATGACCCAGTTCTTCGATAAATGGCGCGACGCGAAGGGCTTCTTCGCGGGCAATCGCGACCGTGGCGCGCCGCTCGAACAGATCGATCCCGCGTCGCCCGAACGACGGGCGGCGGATGCGGGCATCGAGTGCATCGGCTGTGGCGTGTGCTATGCGAGTTGCGACGTGGTCGGCTGGAAACCGGATTACCTCGGGCCGGCCGCGCTGAATCGCGCATGGACGCTCGTCAACGACGTGCGCGACGTGCAGCAGCGCGCTCGCCAGGACGCGGTGGCCACCGACGCCGGCTGCCACTCGTGCCATACCCTCGGCTCGTGCACGGAACGCTGCCCGAAAGCGCTCGCGCCGACCGCGAGCATCGCGGGCCTCAAACGCGCAGCGCGTGCACAACCCAAAGGCGGCACGCGATGAAGCGGACCTTCGACGCGTGGTGGCTGCAACGCCTGTCCGCGATGGTGCTGACGCTGTGCGTCGCGATTCATCTGGCGACCATGATCTGGGTCGTGCATGGCGGCCTGCGCGCGGTGGATGTGATCGCGCGTCTGCACGGCAATCTCGCGTGGGGGCTGTTTTATTCGGTCTTCGTGATCGCGGCGGCGCTGCACGTGCCGGTGGGCCTGCGCCGTATCGCCGACGAATGGCTGAACTGGCGCGGCGCCTGGGCCGCGCGCGCAAGCATGTTGATCGGCGCGGGGCTCGCACTGGCAGGTTTGCGCGCGGTATATGGATTGATCGCGGGGGTAGCGGTATGAACTCCACCATCCGTACCACGCCAGCCGCTCGTGCGCGCGCCGCAACGCCGGGCCGCAAGCTCGACTTCCGCGCGCGCAACCATCCGGCGTGGTGGGCGTTTCTCGTGCATCGGCTGTCCGGGCTCGCACTGGCGTTTTTTCTTCCCGCGCATTTCTGGGCGCTCGGCACTGCTCTGAACGGCGCCGCGCGTTTCGAATCGTTCCTCGCCGTCACGCGTTCGCCGGGTTTCGTGTTCGCCGAGTGGGGGCTCGTCACGCTGCTCGCCGCGCATCTGATCGGCGGCGTGCGCCTGTTGCTGATCGAGTTCCGGCCGTGGAGCGGCTTGCGCAAGGACCTGATCGCGCTGACGGCGGGCGGGGCGTTCGTGATC
This sequence comes from Paraburkholderia ginsengisoli NBRC 100965, assembly GCF_000739735.1. Classification (GTDB taxonomy): domain Bacteria; phylum Pseudomonadota; class Gammaproteobacteria; order Burkholderiales; family Burkholderiaceae; genus Paraburkholderia; species Paraburkholderia ginsengisoli. The sequence continues at coordinate 140,710 of NZ_BBJF01000014.1, forward strand.
GGGATGGCGTTTGCGCTTTCACTGACCTTGTGAACGCGCGTTCAAAGAGGCCTCAATGGAAACGACCATGATGGAAACGACAGCACACACGGCGGACTTCACCGTCGACTACGGGTTGATCGAGGAGATCGCGAGCACGTTGTATATCCGCTCGCTGAAACAGCTGCCGCCGGACGTGAAGGAAGGCATCGCGAAGCTGGAGGCGGCGGAGCGCAACGACACCGCGCGCCGCGTGCTCGGCACGATGCGCCAGAACATCGTGGTGGCCGAGCAGGCCGACAACTTGCTGTGCCAGGACACCGGCCTGCCGATCTACAACGTGACGCTCGGCGAGGGCGTGCACTTCGACGGCCTGCGTCTGAAGGCGGCGATCCGCAGCGGTTGCGCGCGCGCGACGCGCGAGCATCCATTGCGCTCGTCGGTCGTGCATCCGCTCACGCGCCATAACGAGCAGAATTCGTGCGGTGCGGAAGTGCCGGTGATCCACGTCGATTTCGACGCGACGCCGCGGACGCTGTCGATCGAAATGATCCCGAAGGGCAGCGGCTCGGAGAACAACTCGTTTCTGCGTATGGCGATTCCCGCCGAAGGCGTGGACGCGATCCGGCGCTTCGTGATCGACTGCGTGGTCGAGGCCGGCGGCAAGACCTGTCCGCCGACGATCGTGGGCGTGGGCGTCGGCGGCACGTCGGACCTGTGCGTGGCGCTCGCCAAGCGGGCGGCCACGCGGCCGCTCGGCACGCACTGCGCCGACGAACATGGCGCGGCGCTGGAGCGGCAGATGTCGGAAGCGGTCAATCAACTGGGCGTCGGGCCGCAGGGCCTCGGCGGCGATGCAACCGCGTTCGCGGTGCATGTCGAACTGGCGGCGACGCACATCACGATGAACCCGGTCGCGGTGAACATGCAGTGTCATTCGGCGCGCCGCGCGCGCGCTACGTTGAGCGCCCGGGGAGTCGAGTATGGCTATTGAAACATCGCTGCATGCGCCCGTGAGCGGCACGCACCACACGCTCGACATGCCCGCGACCGAAGCGCAGATCCGCGCGCTGCGCATCGGCGATACGGTCACGCTGAACCGCACGCTGTTCGGCATTCGCGACGCGACGCAGATCCATATGTTCGATCATGGCCGCACCACGCGCTTCGATCTGCGCGGCCACGCGGTGATCCATACCGCGCCGAATGTGCGGCGCATCGAAGTCTCGCCGCAACATCCGGCGGGCTACGAGCCGGTGTGCATCGGCACGACGACGTCGGCGCGCATGGAGCGCTTCACCGCGCCGCTGATGCAAACCTACGGCGTGCGCGCGGTGATCGGCAAGGGCGGGCTCGGCGCGGCGTCGAGCGCGGCGTTCGCGGAATTTGGCGGCGTGTATCTGGCGATCGTCGGCGGCACGGCGGCGCTCGAAACGACGTGGATCGAGCAGATCGAAGACGTCGATCTCGACGACCTCAACCCCGAGTCGCTGTGGCGTTTTCGCATTCACGGCTTCGGGCCGCTGCTGGTCGCGATGGACAGTCACGGCGGCAGTCTTTACACCGCAGTCCAACAGAACACGCGAACGCAGCGCGACGCGGTGCTCGCGTCGCTTGGCATTCGCGCCTGAGGCAACGGAGAGCGCAGCGCGATGAAACAGTTCGATACCGACATCCTCATTCTCGGCAGCGGTGGCGCGGGGCTGTTCGCCGCGTTGCACGCGCAGGCCGCCGCGCCGCATCTGCGCATCACGGTTGCCGTCAAAGGGTTACTCGGCAAATGCGGCTGTACGCGCATGGTGCAGGGCGGCTACAACGTCGCGCTCGCGCCGGGCGATTCGATCGAGCGGCACTTCATGGACACGATCGAGGGCGGCAAGTGGCTCTCGAATCAGGACCTCGCGTGGATGCTGGTGACGGGCGCAGTCGAGCGGATTCGCGAACTCGAAAACGAGCTGGGCTGCTTCTTCGACCGCAACCCGGACGGCTCCGTGCGGCAGAAAGCGTTCGCGGGGCAGACGTTCGACCGCACCGTGCACAAGGGCGACCAGACCGGCATCGAGATCATCAACCGGCTCGCGGAGCAGGTGTGGGCGCGCGGCATCGAGCGGCTCGAAGAACATCGCGCGGTGGAGTTCATCCGCAGCCGCGATGGCGCGACGCTCGCCGGCGTGCTGATGATCGACATGCGCAGCGGCGAATTCGTGTTCGTGCGCACGCGCGCGGTGCTGCTCGCGACCGGCGGCGGTCCGACCATGTACCGCTATCACACGCCGAGCGGCGACAAGAGTTGTGACGGCATGGCGATGGCGTTGCGCGCCGGCCTCACGCTGCGCGACATGGAGATGGTGCAGTTTCATCCGACCGGTTTGCTGGCGGGCGCGGACACGCGCATGACCGGCACCGTGCTCGAAGAAGGCTTGCGCGGCGCGGGCGGCTATCTGCTGACCGGCGCGGGCGAACGCTTCATGCAGGCATACGACCCGCGCGCGGAACGCGCGACCCGCGATGTGGTGTCGCGCAGCATCTTCCGTGAACTGCGCGCCGGGCACGCGACGCCGAACGGCGGCGTCTATCTGCAGATGCATCACCTCGGCGCGGACAGCGTGCGGCAGAAGTTCAAGGGCATGGTCGAGCGCTGCGCCGATTGCGGTTTCGATCTGGCGGGCGGGCTCGTCGAAGTGGTGCCGACCGCGCACTACATGATGGGCGGCGTCGAGTTCGACGCCCATTGTGCGACCACATTGCCGGGGCTGTTCGTCGCCGGCGAGGATGCGGGTGGTGTGCATGGCGCGAACCGGTTGGGCGGCAACGGCGTGGCGAATTCGACGGTGTTCGGCGGCATAGCGGGCGACACGCTCGCGGCCTGGGTGCCGCGTCACGGCTATTTCGCCACCGCCGACACAGACACGATCAACGCGGCGATGGCGCGCTGCACGCATCCGTTGCATCAACCGCCGGGCGATCTCGAAGCAATCCGCGACGGGCTCGCCGAAGTGATGTGGAACGACGTCGGGATTCTGCGCGATGCCGAAGGGCTCGAACGCGCGCGCCATCGACTCGGCGAACTGGAAGCGCAACTGGAGCGGACCGGCGTCGACGGCCGCGACTTGCGCTTCAATCTGTCGTGGCACGACTGGATGAACCTGCGCAACCTGATCCTCGTTAGCCGCGCGATCACCGAATCCGCGCTGCTGCGCGAGAATTCGCGCGGCGCGCACTACCGCGAGGACTTTCCGGAAGCGGGCGATCTGGAGACTTCCGAATACATGTGCCTGCGTCTCGAAGGCGAGCGCTTCGCCGCGAGCCGGCAGCGCGTTCAGTTCACGCGGGTGCGTCCGGGCGAATCGCTGCTCGAAGAGGAAAGCTCGGCGGTGTCGATGAAATGACGCTTGACCGCGTCCGTGAACGCCTCGCGCGGGTGATCGCGCCGTTCGAGCAAACCGACCCGGCGCGGCGTGACGCGCTCGGGTAGCGGCGTCACCTGCAGCCCCGACTCGCGCGTCCAGTTCGCGTTCGCGAGCAGCGGCACGATCGACACTCCGAAACCGCGCCGCACCATCTCCGAGATCGCTTCGATCGAATTCAACTCCATGATTTCGTTGCGCGCAGTGCCGAGTTGGCGCAGCGCGTTATCGACCAGCACACCCGTCCACGTGTGACGGTCGAAGCGGATGAACGGCTCTTCGAGCAGCGCGTCAATCGACGCATGCGGCGCGCCCGCCGGCGAGATGAACACCATCGGCTCGCTGTACAGCATCGTCCATTTGAGCGTAGCCGGCAACGCGGACGGCGACTGCGCGACGATCGCCGCATCCAGTTCGCCGCTTTCGACGCGCGCGGCGAAGTCGCTCGACAAACCGGTGAACAGCTTCAGATCGAGTCGCGTATAGCGCTGCTTGAGCTGGAGCAGCGCATCGGCGAACGCGCCCATCAGCGACGACACCAGCGCGCCCACGCGCACCGTGCCGGACAGTTCGCCGGCGTCGCCGGTTGCAAGGATCTGCCGGTAGTTGGCCACCAGCGTTTCCGCGAGCGGCAGCACCGCGCGGCCCTGCGCGCTGAGCGACACCGAACGCGCCGCGCGATCGAACAGCACGAGATCGAGATCACGTTCGAGCGAACGCATCTGCAAGCCGACGGCGGCTTGCGTGAGACACACTTCGTCGGCGGCGGCCGCGAACGAGCCGTGCCGCGCCACCGACAGAAACGTCACGAAATAGCGGATTGCGCTCACTTCACTGCATGCCCCAACGCTGCACCGTATGACGCTCCAGCACGCGGAAGATCAGATTCTCGACCGCGAGTCCGATCAGGATCACCGTGAACAAACCGGCGAACACGTTGGCGATATCGAGCAGGTTCTTGTTCTCGTAGATGAACCAGCCGAGACCGCCCGAGCCCGAACTCACGCCGAACACCAGCTCGGCGGCAATCAGCGTGCGCCACGCGAAGGCCCAGCCGATCTTCAAGCCGGTGAGGATGCTCGGAAACGCGGCGGGCACCAGAATCTGCCACACGTAGCGGCCGCCGCGCAGACCGTAGTTGCGTCCGACCATCTTCAGCGTGTTGCTCACCGACAGAAACCCCGAGTGCGTATTCAGCGCCACCGACCACGTGACCGAATGCACCAGCACGAAGATCAGACTGCCGTTGCCGAGGCCGAACCAGATCAGTGCGAGCGGCAGCAATGCGATGGCCGGCAGCGGATTGAGCATCGAGGTCATCGTCTCGAGAAAGTCGGTGCCGATGCGCGACGTGATCGCCGCCGCCGTGAGCAGCGCGGCCAGCACGATTCCGCACGCGTAGCCAATCAGCAGCACATGGATCGACGCCCACGCCTTGCCCGGCAACTCGCCGCTCGCGATGCTTTTGAAGAACGCTTCGATGGTCGCGCTGAAGGTCGGAAAGAGCAGCGGATTGTTCAGCACGCGGCCGTAGATTTCCCACACGCCCGCGAGCAGCACCAAGATGATCAGCTTGCGTATCCACGCCTGGTTGTAGAGCCGCTCGAACGGCGACAATGGCTTTTCGACGACGCTGAATTCGCGCGTCTCAGCGGGCTCGCGAACCACCTCGGAGCGCCGCACGACCGCGGGCGTCTCGCGCTGACCGGAACCATCATGGGTAAGCATGTCAGACATTTTCGGCCCTCTCGATCTCGTCTTCGAACAGCATGTGCTGGATGCGCTTTTCGAGCGCCACAGCTTCTTGCGGCGTGCTCGCCGTTTCCAGTTCGGCCTTCACCTGGCCGGGGTGGGGCGACAGCAGCAGAATGCGGCTGCCCACCTTGATCGCCTCGGGAATCGAGTGCGTGACGAACAGCACCGTGAAGCGTGTTTCCTCCCACAGCGCGAGCAGTTCGTCCTGCATCTTGCGTCGCGTGAGCGCGTCGAGTGCGGCGAACGGTTCGTCCATCAGCAGGATGTCGGGCTCCATCGCCATGCCGCGCGCAATCGCGACGCGCTGTTTCATGCCGCCCGACAGCGTGTGCGGATAGCTGTCGGCGAACGCGGCGAGGTTCACCTTCTCGATGTAGTGCATCGCACGCTCTTCGATCTCCTTGCCGTGCAGCCGGCGCGACGCCTGCAACGCGAACATCACGTTCTGCCGCACGGTTTTCCACGGCAGCAGTTGATCGAACTCCTGGAACACCATCATCCGGTCGGGCCCAGGCCGCGTGACCGTTTTGCCCTTCAGCGAGATCGTGCCCTCGGTCGGCGGCAGATAGCCGCCCACGCTTTTCAGCAGGGTCGACTTGCCGCAGCCGGACGGACCGAGCAATACGAAGCGGTCGCTCTTGAACACTTCGAAGTCGACGCGGTAAGTGGCCATCACGAGCGTCTTCGGCGTCTTGTACTGCAGCGTCACGCCGCGTACGGCGAGGAGCGGCGAGGTGTCGGGATAGGGCGTGGCGTGGGTCGCGGCGCGCATGTCAGCTTCCTTGCAGGGATTGAGCGGTGGGGAAGAATATGTCCTTCCACGAGTCCGGCTTCTTCTTGATGAGGCCGGTGCGCGCCATGAAATCGGCGTATTTGATCGTGTTCTGCGGCACGGTGGTGAACGACACGTCGGGCGACGTGATCATTTTCTCGACCTCGTCGACGCTGCTCTTTTCCTTCGAAATGCGCAGATACGCGACGGCGGCGGCATGCTTGTCGTGATTGATCCACGCTTCGGATTCGCTCAGCGCGTCCATGAAAGCCTTCGTGAGCTTCGGGTTCTCCTGATAGAAGCGCGTCGTGCACCACACGAGATTGAAACTCGACTTGCCGCCGAGCACGTCGTACGAATTGAGCACGGTGTGCACGTTCTGCTTCTGCAACTCCTGCTCCTGGAACGGCGGCGAGCCGAAATGCGCGGTGACCTCGCTGTTGCCGGACATCAGCGCCTGCTGTGCGTCGGGATGCGCGAGCGACACGGTGTACTTGTCGAGCTGCCCCTGGTTGCCCGCGCCGAACGCTTTTTCGGCGGCCATCTGCAACGTGATCGCCTGGATCGATATCTTGGCGGCCGGCAACGCGATCTTGTCCTGGCCGGTGAAATCCTTCAGCGTCTTCACTTTCGCGTTGGTCGTATTGAGCAGCAGCGGCATCGAATTGATCGCGGACAGCGCCTTGACCTCGACCGGCGTGCCGGCGGTGCGCGACCACAGCAGCACGAGCGGCGCGACGCCGCCCGAGGCGATCTGCAGCGAATTGGACAGCAGCGAATCGTTCATCACGTTGCCGCCGGCGAATTCGACCCACGACACCTTCAGGTCCTTGATGCCTTCCTGCGCCGCGTGTTTCTCGAACAGTTTCTGGTCCTGCATGATCATCAGCGGCAGGTAGCTGACGCCGTATTGCCGCGCGATCTTCACCTCGCTCAGTTCGGCGCGCGCAGCGCCGGCGGCAAGCATGGCCGATAACACGCAACTCACGCCGATCGTTCGAAACAGTCTCTGCACGTTCATGTCTGGCACACCCTATGGTTGTGGAGCGCCGGTGCGGCGCGCGTGGGGAAGGATCGGGCGAAGGCGGGAGCGGGCGCGGCTAGCGCGTGGGCGCACGCGCCTGCATCAACGGGCACAGTTGCAGCGCGGGCCCGACGAGCGCTCGCGGCGAGAGGAGCGGGGCAAGCATCATGCGTGTCTCCAGTGGCCGGCGGTGCGCGGGGTGACGCGGTTTGCGCCCTGGCGCCGGCATGCGTTCAGCTTTTGTGCCGATGCGTCGATGGCTTCGCGCGCTGCCGCGTACATCGACATGATCGGTGTTATTTAGGTCATCTGTATGAGTGTGGAGTCTAGGCGATGATGTAGGCGAAATCAAACTCGGGGAAACGCGATAACGCGCGCGGCGCTCGGAGAAATCGCGCACAGCCGCGCCAGCACGGCCCGCGCAGGCCGCGAGCGGCGCGGCAATAGTGGAAAACACGCCTCTAACACATATAGATGACCTAGTTGACATCCGAAAAATCGGCGCCTACTATGCATTCACCGCAACGCGTTTCGAGCGCATTGCCCCGGCGGCACCCCACCGCATTCAACACACGAACGGAGACGCTAATGAGCAATCCCACGACAGACATCAACGGCACCCCGGCAGCGGGTGCGTCGCCCGGACGCAAGACGATCCACATCGTTCTGCACGAAGCGAAGGACACAGTCGGCGTGGCGGTAGTCGAAGGCATCAAGGCGGGCACGCAACTGAACGCATGGATCATGGACGACGACGAGATCGTCAGCTTCCCGGCGAAGCAGGACATTCCGATCGGCCACAAGGTCGCGCTCAAGGACATGGCCGTGGGCGACACGGTGTTCAAATACGGCGTGGATATCGGCAAGGTGGTCGCGCCGATCACAGCCGGCGAGCACGCGCACGTGCACAACATCAAGACGAAGCGCTGGTAAGCGGCGGGCGTCGCCCGAGCCTCAGCGTTTCCCGCACTTCCCGGAATAGAGCCGCACCAACCCGAACGAGAGAGACACCATGAGCGTGATTGACCTGGATACGACTTTCCGCGGCTATCGTCGCGACAACGGCCGCGTGGGCGTACGCAACCACGTGATCATCCTGCCGGTTGACGATCTGTCGAACGCCGCGGCGCAAGCGGTCGAACACAACATCAAAGGCACCATGGCCTTGCCGCATCCGTATGGGCGGCTGCAATTCGGCGCCGACCTGGATCTGCACTTCCGCACGCTGATCGGCGCGGGCAGCAACCCGAACGTCGCGGCGGTCATCGTGATCGGTATCGAGGAAGGCTGGACCAAGCGCGTGGTCGACGGCATCGCGAAGACCGGCAAGCCGGTGATGGGCTTCGGTATCGAACTGCACGGCGATCACGACACGATCATGCGGGCGTCGAAAGCAGCGAAGGAAATGGTGCAGTACGCCACCTCGCTCGATCGCGAGGAATGCCCGATTTCGGATCTGTGGGTGTCGACCAAATGCGGCGAGTCGGACACCACGTCGGGTTGCGGCGCGAATCCGACCGTCGGCAACGCATTCGACAAGCTGTACGGCCTAGGCACCACGCTGGTGTTCGGCGAAACATCGGAGCTGACCGGCGGCGAACAGATCGTCGCCGCGCGCTGCGCGAACGACGGCGTGCGCGAGCGCTTCCAGTTCATGTTCGACCGCTATCAGGACATGATCAACCGCTGGAAAACGGATGACCTGTCCGAGTCGCAGCCGACCAAGGGCAACATCGCGGGCGGCCTGACCACGATCGAAGAAAAGGCGCTCGGCAACATCCAGAAGATCGGCAAGAAGTGCATGGTGGACGGCGTGCTCGACAAAGCCGAGGAGCCGACACATGCCGGGCTGTGGTTCATGGATTCGTCGTCGGCGGCTGCCGAGATGGTGACGCTGTGCGCGGCGTCCGGCTTCGCGGTGCATTTCTTCCCGACGGGGCAGGGCAATGTGATCGGCAATCCGATCGTGCCGGTCATCAAGATCTGCGCGAATCCGCGCACGGTCCGCACGATGGGCGAGCATATCGACGTCGACGTGACCGGCATTCTGCAGCGCGAGCAGAATCTCGACCAGAGCGGCGACAAACTGCTCGAATGTATGATGGCCACGATCAACGGCCGCTTCACGGCGGCGGAAGCGCTCGGTCATCGCGAGTTCGTGCTGACGCGGTTGTTCGAAAGCGCCTGATCCTTGCAGTTGAGCCGCTCCGCGAGCGAGGCCGACCAGCCTCGCCAGCTCGCCGGGTAAATCCGCCAGGCGGGCGCGGAGCGGCCCCCACATTCCCGGCGCATGCCGGCACGGAGACTGGCTGGCAGGCCGCCCGTGTCCGGCCTTTCATGCGGCAGTGGCGTCGGCTCGACATCTGGCAGCAGCGAGTGGAGGAGACACCATCTTGCGCATGCTCAAACATCTCTACGTGCAGGTTCTGATCGGACTTGCCGCCGGTATTCTCGTCGGTTACTTCTGGCCCAAATTCGGCGTCGAAATGAAACCGCTCGGCGATACGTTCATTCGCCTCATCAAGATGCTGATCACGCTCGTGATCTTCTGCACGGTGTCGGTGGGCATCGCGCGTATGGAAAGCCTGAAACAGGTCGGCCGCGTCGGCTTCAAGACGCTGCTGTACTTCGAGGTCGTGACCACGATCGCGCTGGTGCTCGGACTGGTGGTCGCGAACGTGCTGCGGCCCGGCGACGGACTCAATATCGATCCCGCGTCGCTCGACACGCACGCGATGTCGCATTACGTGGCGGACGCGCACGTGTCGTCGTCGAGCTTCATCGACATGATCGTGCCGAATTCGGTGGTCGGCGCATTCGCTCGCGGCGATCTGCTGCAGGTGCTGCTGTTCTCGGTGCTGTTCGGCATCGCGCTGTCGATCATGTCGCAACGCAGCCGTCTGCTGATGCGCGGCATCGAGCAGTTCGGCGACACGCTGATGCGCATCGTCGAAATGATCATGCGGCTCGCGCCGCTCGGCGCATTCGGCGCGATTGCGTTCACGGTCGGCAAGTACGGCATCGGTACGTTGCAGCAACTCGGTCTGCTGATTCTGTGCTTCTACATCACCAGCATCCTGTTCATCGCGATCGTGCTCGGCGCGGCCGCGCGCTGGGCCGGTGTCGGGCTCTGGCCGCTGTTGCGCTACTTCCGCGAGGAACTGCTGATCGTGCTCGGCACGTCCACCACGGAATCGGTGTTGCCGCGTCTGATGGAAAAGCTCGAACGCATGGGCTGCCCGCGCGCGATCGTCGGGCTCGTGCTGCCCACCGGCTATTCGTTCAATCTCGACGGCGCGGCGATCTATCTGACGATGACGTCGCTCTTCATCGCGCAGGCCACCAACACGCATCTGACGCTGATGCAGCAGATCGGCCTGCTGGCGATCCTGATGCTGACGTCCAAGGGCGGTGCGGGCGTGGCGGGCGCGGCGCTGGTCGCGTTGACCGCGACGCTGTCGACGCACAACATCATTCCGGTCGCGGGTATCACGCTGATTCTCGGCGTGGACCGCGTGCTCAACGAGGTCCGCGCGCTGACCAACATGATCGGCAACGTGGTGGCGACGCTGGTGGTCGCGCGTTGGGAGGGCGCGTTCGACGCGCGCGCGGCACGCGAATTCCTCGCCGCGCCGCGTGAAGTGCAGGCGCAGGCTCAGGCTCAGGCTCAGGCGCCGCGCCAACCGCAGCCGAAGCCGAAGCCGAAGCCTGAGGCGGCGCATCCCGGTCTCGACGAAACCAGCCGCCTTGCGGCGGGCAAGGGCGGCTAGATGATGAAGAAGATCGTTATCAGCGAGTTCATGGACGAGGCGGCGGTTCATTCGTTGCGGCAGCGCTTCGACGTGCGCTTCGATCCCACGCTGTTCCTCGAGCCGTCGCGCCTCGCCGCCGAACTTGCGGACGCGCACGCACTGATCGTGCGAAACCGTACGCAGGTCACGGCGGCGCTGCTCGACGCCGGCCCGCAACTCAGCGTGGTCGGGCGGCTCGGCGTCGGTCTCGACAATCTGGATCTCGCCGCCTGCGCCGCGCGCAACGTGGCCGTGTTCCCGGCGACCGGCGCGAACGCGCAGGCGGTGGCCGAGTATGTGATCGCGACCGCGCTCGTGTTGCTGCGCGGCGCGTATCTGCGTAGCGCCGACGTCGCGGCGGGTGCGTGGCCGCGCGAGGCATTGTCCAATGGCCGGGAAGCTGCGGGCAGCGTGCTTGCGGTGATCGGCTTCGGCGGGATCGGGCAGCGCGTCGCGGCGCTCGCGCGCGCGCTCGGCATGACGGTGGTCGGCTACGATCCGCAGCAGCCCGCCGACGCGCCGTGCTGGCGCAGCAGTGGCGCACGCGCACTGCCGCTCGACGACGCGCTCGCGCTTGCCGATGTCGTCACGCTGCACGTGCCGCTCGTCGACGCGACGCGCAACCTGCTCGACGGCGAGCGCATCGCGCGGCTCAAGCGCGGCGCGGTCGTCATCAACACGGCGCGCGGCGGCACGCTCGACGAGCGCGCGCTCGCCGTCGCGTTGCGCGAACAGCGGCTCGCGGGCGCGGCGCTCGATGTCTTCGCCGACGAACCGTTGCCGCCCGGCTCCCCGCTCGCCGACGCGCCGAACCTGATTCTCACGCCGCACATCGCCGGGCTGACGAAAGAGGCCAACGAGCGCGTGAGTTCACTCGTCGCCGAACGCGTGGCCGCCGCGTTGACGCATGGCGCGCCGGACGCGATGCGGAGCGCCGTGTCAAACTGATGCCCTCCTGAATCCACCCAACCAGAGGAATGATCGATGGCCCGACTGCTTCCCGACGCGCTCAACGTGCTTGCCGTCGGCTCACTGCGCCATGCGGGCGCGTTGCCGGCGACCGCTGAATCGACGGCACGCGCGCTCGTCTATGCCGACCTGCGCGGTCTGTCGTCTCACGGCGTGTCGCGCCTGCCGATGTATTGCGCGCAGTTGCGCAACGGCCGCGTCGATCCGGCCGCGCAAGCCGCCATCGTCGCGGATCGCGGCGCGACAGTGCTGATCGATGCGGCGGACGGCCTCGCGTATCCGGCCTGCGATCTCGCGGTGTCGACGTTGATCGGGCGCGCGCAGCAATTCGGCAGCGCGGTCGCGGGCATCAAGGGCAGCCACCACTTCGGCGTCGGCGCGGCGCATCTGGCCGCGCTCGGCGAGGCGGGCATGGTCGCGCTCGCGTTCAGCAATTCGCCGGCGGCGATGCCCGCGTGGGGCGGCAAGCGTGCGCTGTTCGGCACCAATCCGATCGCCGCGGTGTTCCCGCGACGCAATGGCGACCCGCTCGTGATCGACCTCGCGCTATCGCAAATCGCGCGCGGCAAGATCGCGATTGCCGCGCGTGATGGCAAGCCGATTCCCGAAGGCTGGGCGACCACCCGCGACGGCCTGCCGACCACCGACGCGCGCGCCGCGCTCGACGGCATGATGCTGCCGTTCGGCGGCGCGAAGGGCGCGATGCTCGCGCTGATCGTCGAACTACTCGCGGCGGCGCTGACCGGCGCGAACTTCGGCTACGAGGCGGGCTCGTTCCTGACCGAGGAAGGCGAGCGCTCGCGCATCGGCCATCTGTTCTGGGCGATCGATCCGGGCGCGCTCGCCGGCGATGACGCGTATCTGTCGCGCGTCGAGGCGCTGATCGAGATGATGCTGGAAGACGACGACGTGCGGCTGCCAGGGTATCGACGCGAAAGCCTCGCGCGCACGGCGGAGAAAGAGGGCGTCGAGATTCCGGACGCGCTGATCACGCAACTGCGGGGGCGTGATTGAAGCCGCTGGGTCAAACAGCGGCCCACTGAAAGGCGAACGGAAACTATCGGCAGCGCGGATAGTTTCCGTCGCGAATCGCGATTTCCCTTCTGGCGCCGCGTCGAATAGGATGGTCGGTATCGATTCACCCCGCTTCGACACCCCCGCAGCAGCGACGGAGATTCCGCATGGAACACCACGCCCGCACGCAGAACGAACGGCTCGACATCAAGACCACCACCTGCTACATGTGCGCGTGCCGTTGCGGCATCCGCGTGCATCTGCGTGACGGCGAGGTGCGCTACATCGACGGCAATCCGGAGCATCCGCTGAATCAGGGTGTGATATGCGCGAAGGGCGCGTCGGGCATCATGAAGCAGTACTCGCCCGCGCGTCTGACCCGGCCGCTGATGCGCAAGGCCGGCGCGGAGCGCGGCAGCGCGCAGTTCGAGCCGGTGTCGTGGGAGGTCGCGTTCGACGTGCTCGAAAAGCGACTCGCATCGATCCGCGCCACCGACCCGAAAAAATTCGCGCTCTTCACCGGCCGCGACCAGATGCAGGCGCTGACCGGCCTGTTCGCGAAACAGTTCGGTACACCTAACTATGCCGCGCACGGCGGCTTCTGCTCGGCCAACATGGCGGCCGGGATGATCTACACGATCGGCGGGTCGTTCTGGGAATTCGGCGGCCCCGATCTGGACAGCGCGAAACTGTTCTTCATGATCGGCACGGCGGAGGACCATCATTCGAATCCGCTGAAGATCGCGATCTCGAAGTTAAAGCGCGCAGGCGGCCGCTTCATCGCGATCAATCCGATCCGCACCGGCTACGCGGCGATTGCCGACGAGTGGGTGCCGATCAAACCCGGCACCGACGGCGCGCTCTTCATGGCGTTTCTGCACGAACTGATCGCCGCCGATGCGTGGGATCACGAGTTCGTGCAGCGCTTTACGAACGCGGCGGAACTCGTCGATCTCAATGAAGCCAGCGAAAACTTCGGCCTGTTCGTGCGCGATCCGGCACGGCCCGTCGGCAATCCGCTGTTTCCGCAGAATCATTTGTGGTGGGACGCACAGACAGGGCGCGCGGTGCCGCATCATGCGAGCGGGGTGACGCCCGCGCTCGACGGCCGCTATACGCTCGATGACGGCACGCCGGTCACGCCGTCGTTTGCGTTGCTGCGCGAACGCGTGGCCGATTGCACGCCCGAGTGGGCCGCTGAAATCACCGGCATTGCGGCGGACACGATACGCCGTCTCGCGGGCGAAATGATCCAGACGAGCCGCGCGCATCGGATCACGCTGCCGATCCGCTGGACCGACGCTTGGGGCGAGACGCACGAAACGGTTACCGGCAACCCGGTCGCCTTTCATGCGATGCGCGGCCTCGCCGCGCATTCCAACGGCTTCCAGTCGATCCGCGCGCTCGCGGTGCTGATGTCCTTGCTCGGCACGATCGATCGGCCCGGCGGCTTTCGTCACAAGTCGCCGTTTCCGCGCGCGGTGCCGCCGTCGGCCAAACCGCCGAACAGTCCCGATGCCGTCAAGCCGAACACGCCGCTCGCGAGCGGTCCGCTCGGCTGGCCCGCCGCGCCCGAGGATCTGTTCATTGACGAGCACGGCGGCCCGGTGCGCATCGACAAGGCGTTCTCGTGGGAATATCCGCTCGCCGTGCATGGCGTGATGCACAGCGTGATCACCAACGCGTGGCGCGGCGATCCGTATCCGATCGACACGTTGATGATTTTCATGGCCAACATGGCGTGGAATTCGTCGATGAACACGATGAAAGTGCGCGAGATGCTGGCCGACAGGCACGCGAACGGCGACTACAAAATTCCGTTTCTGGTGGTGTGCGATGCGTTCCAGTCGGAGATGACCGCGTTCGCCGATCTGATCCTGCCGGACACGACGTATCTCGAACGGCACGACGCGATGTCGATGCTCGATCGGCCGATCTCCGAGTTCGACGGCCCGGTGGATTCGGTGCGCGTGCCGGTCGTGCCACCCACCGGCGAGTGCAAGCCGTTCCAGGAAGTGCTGATCGAACTCGCGTCGCGGCTGAAGTTTCCCGCCTTCACCACGGCCGATGGTGCGCGGCGCTTTCGCGACTATCCCGACTTCATCGTCAATCACACGACCGCGCCGGATTCCGGCGTGGGCTTTCTGATCGGCTGGCGCGGCAAGGACGGCGACAAGGCGTTGGTCGGCGAGCCGAATCCGCAGCAATGGGAGCAGTACGCGAAGAACAATTGCGTGTTCCATTACCGCTTGCCCGAGACGATGCAGTACATGCGCAATTGCAACGGGCCCTATCTCGACTGGGCGGTGAAAAACGGCTTCCGCAAATTCAACGAGCCGATCCTGATCCAGCTTTACTCCGACGTGATGCAGAAGTTCAGACTCGCCGCGCAAGGGCGCACGAGTGGACGGCAGCCGCCGGATCATTTGCGCGAGCGGGTCGAAAAGTATTTCGACCCGCTGCCGTTCTGGTATGCGCCGCTCGAAAGCGCGGCCACCGATCTCGCGCGTTTTCCGCTCGCGGCCGTGACGCAGCGGCCGATGGCGATGTACCACTCGTGGGACTCGCAGAACGCGTGGCTGCGGCAGATTCATGGGGAGAACTATCTATACATGAATCCGCTGATGGCCGCGGAGAACGGCATCGAGGACGGCAACTGGATCTACGCCGAGTCGCAATGGGGCCGCGTGCGCTGCATGGCGCGCTTCAGCGAGACCGTCGAGCCCGGCACGGTGTGGACGTGGAACGCCATCGGCAAGGCGTCGGGTGCGTGGAATCTCGGGCCGGGCGCGAACGAATCGCAGCGCGGCTTCCTGCTCAATCACCTGATTACCGACGAGTTGCCCGCTCGTGACGAAACGGCCGCGCGGCTGTCGAACTCCGATCCGGTGACCGGCCAGGCCGCATGGTACGACGTGCGCGTGCGCATCTACCCGGCGGAGGCCGATGCGCGGCATACGCTGCCGCAATTCGCAGCGATGCCCGCGCTGCCTGGATCGAACGGCGTGGTCTCGCGGATCGTGCAGACTTACTTCGCGGGACGCGGCGAGTTCGCGGCGAGGCTGCGGGGAGCGAATCGGCGGAAGTAGCGAGGCAGTGGAGGCACAAACGGAAGCGTAAGCGGCGAGGCAAGGAGCGTTAGATGACCCAGATGGCGTTGGTGATCGATCTGAACGTGTGCGTGGGATGCCAGGCGTGCGTGACGAGTTGCAAGGAGTGGAACACGTCGGGCGAGTCGGGCAGTCTCGCCGATCTGAACCCCTACGATGCGGACCCGTCCGGCACTTTCTTCAACCGTGTGCAGAGTTTCGAAGCCGGCAGTTTCCCGAACGCGGAGACGATCCATTTTCCGAAATCGTGTCTGCACTGCGAGGACCCGCCGTGCGTGCCCGTCTGTCCGACCGGCGCGAGCTACAAGCGCAAGGAGGACGGCCTGGTGCTGGTCGATTTCGATCGCTGCATCGGCTGCAAGTATTGCGCGTGGGCGTGCCCGTACGGCGCGCGCGAACTCGACGAGGCGCGCAAGGAGATGACCAAGTGCACGCTGTGCGTCGATCGGATCCACGATGAAAATCTCTCCGAACGCGATCGGCAGCCGGCCTGCGTGCTCGCGTGCCCGACCTCGGCGCGGCTCTTCGGCGATATTCACGATCCGCAGTCGGTGGTCTCGAAAGCGATCGAGGAGCGCGGCGGATATCAGTTGATGCCCGAGTGGAACACGCGGCCCGCGAATCATTATTTGCCACGCGTGCCCACTGCGGCTTCGGGCTGCGGCGGCGATGCGTGCTCGTGCAAGACGGCCGGTTCGTCCACGGACGACGCGGGCCGTGCACCCGCTTCGCTCGACGCGCAGCTCGAGCGCGGTGAACTGCATCTCGCGTCGATGGCGACGCGCATCGGGTAGAACCCACAGGACCTCACGATGAATCCGGCATTTTCCGTAGTTTTCCTGACTACTTTGAGCGGTGCGGCGCAAGGCCTGCTGATCGCGCTCGTCGGCGTGGAAAGCGCCGCGCATCTGGGCCTGCTCGCATCGCCTGCGGTCGCGTTCTATGTGATCGGCGCGGCGGTGTCGGTGCTGTTGGGCGGACTTGGACTGATTGCATCGTTCTTCCATCTCGGTCATCCCGAGCGTGCATGGCGCGCGATCGCGATGTGGCGAACCTCGTGGCTGTCGCGCGAATGTCTGTGCTTGCCCGCATTTCTCGCGTGTGCGTTCTTCTACGGCGTCGCCCACTGGTTCGATTCGCCGTGGTCGCTTGCGCTCGGCTGGCTCGGCGTGCTGGCGAGCGCCGCGCTGTTCGTCTGCACCGCGATGATCTACGCGTGCCTGCGCTTCCTGCAGGAATGGGCGACGCCGCTCACGCTCGTGAACTTCACGCTGCTCGGTTGCGCGTCGGGCTTCACGCTGGCGACCGCGCTGAGCGCGTGGCGGGCGCCCGCGCTGACCGCCGGGCTCGCGATCTGCGCGTGCGTGCTGACGCTCGCGGGTTGCGCGAGCCGTTCGGCGTCGCTGGTGCGCAATGCGCGCTTGCGGCCGAAGTCGACGGTGCAGAGCGCGACCGGCATCCGCAATCCGAAGCTCGTGCAGGTCTCGCGCGGCTTCACCGCCGGCGCGTTCAATCTGCGCGAGTTCTTCCATGGGCAAACGGCGCGCACGCTGCGCGGCATCAAATGGGGCTTCCTCGTGACGGCGTTCGTCGCGCCGGTCGTGTTAATCGCGCTCGGCGCGAGCCTGAATTCGCTGGGCGCGTCGTTCGGCCTGCTCGTCGCAGCCTGTCTCGTGCAGTACGCGGGCCTCGTCGCGGAACGGTGGTTCTTCTTCGCCGAGGCGAAGCACCCGCAGAACCTCTATTACGCGAGAGTCGGCTGAAGCGCGGCCTCGCAGGGCCGCGCGGTCGTGCCGCGCACGATCAGCTCGATCGGCAGGCGCTCGTGCGGCGGCGGCTCGCCGTCGGCGAGCCAATGGAGGACCGCGCGCGCGGCGCGCTCGCCGAGTTCGTAGGTCGGCAGCAGGATCGTGGTGAGGCCGGGCATGATCTGCGATGCGATCGGCAGATTGTCGCAACCGACGATCGACAGCGCGCCGGGCACGTCGATGCTTAGCGCCTGTGCTTCGAACAGACAGCCGAGCGCGAGCACGTCGTTGCCGCAAAAGATCGCGGTGGGCGAAGGGCGCAGTTTGAGCAGATGTTGCAGACCAGCGCGGCCGCCTTCGAAGCCGAACGGCTGCTCGATCACGCAGGCGTCGGGCAGTGTGCAGCCATGTTGCGCGAGCGTCTCGCGAAAGCCCTCGATGCGTTCGCGGGCGCGGTCGTTGTGCCGCGTGAAGCCGGACACCGCGCCGAAGCGGGTATGACCGAGCGAGAGCAGATGATCGGCCGCGAGCTGGCCGATCAACCGGTTGTCGAAGCCGATCGACGGCGGCGTCTCCCCAGCGGCGGCGAGCTCCGCAGACGGATGCGACCACATGATCACCAGCGCGACCTGGCTCGCGCGGATCAGCTCGTAGGTTTGCGCGGCGTGATCCTGGCCGACCAGCAGGATCGCGTCGACCGAACGTTCCAGCAGCGCGCGCACCACCTCGGTTTCGGCGGACAGGTTGTACTCGTGCGCGGAGATCAGCAGTTGATAGCCGGAGTTCGACAGCGTGGTCTGCAATCCCTGCACCGCGCGCGCGAAGATCGCGTTGTCGAGGGTCGGCACGATCGCGCCGACCGTGCGCGCCCGCCCTAGCGCGAGCGCGCGCGCCGCGCCGTCCGGCACGTAGCCGAGCGTCGAGATCGCCTCGCGAATGCGCGCGCGCGTGCCCGGCTTGACCATGTCAGGGTTGGATAAGGCGCGCGAAACCGTGGCCGTGGAGACCTCGGCCAGGCGCGCAACGTCGCCGATGCGAGCCCGCGAAAGAGGTGGATTGCTCACGTGAAAGTCCAGTCCGAAGTCAGTCCGGCCAATGTCGATAAACCGATTGTAGTCCGCCAATGCAAGCGCACAACATTTTGCGGAGCATACCCGTGTAAGTCCCGATACAAGTATTGCCCAGCGGGATTATAGTGAAATGCAAGCGGTTGCATTTTGCTGCAACGATGCACACCGCATCCCACGAGGAGACGACGTGCTACTGGCTATTCGTTCCATCCGCTCACCGCGCCTTGCCTGCAGTCTCGCCACACTCGGCGCGACGCTCGCGCTCTGGTACACACTGACCGGTCTCACCGGCCTGGTCGGGCCGTCGCGTTTGCCGGCGCCCGCGGAAGTGTGGCAGGCACTGTTGCAGGTGGCGGGCGAGGGCTACGCGGACGGCCGCCTCGACCAGCACATCGTGCAAAGCGTCAAGCTCGTGCTGTACGGTTTCTTCACCGCTGCTGCCACCGGCGTGCCGCTCGGCTTGTGGATGGGCCAGTCGCGCCGCGCGCAGGCTTTCTTCAATCCCATCTTCAGCATGCTGCGGCCGATTCCGCCGCTCGCCTGGATTCCGCTCGCGATCGTCTGGCTCGGTCTCGGCGACGCCGCGAAGGTCATGGTGATCTGGTTCGCGGCGTTCGTGCCGTGCGTGATCAACAGCTTCGCGGGTGTGCGCAATCTCGACCCGGCGTTGCTCGAAGCCGCCGACATGCTCGGCTTGCGGCGCGGGCAGTTCGTGCGCGAAGTGATGTTGCCCGGTGCGTTGCCGATGATCTTTACTGGCCTGCGGCTGTCGTTGCAGGCGTCATGGACCACGCTCGTCGCCGGCGAATTGATCGGCGCGGTGCGCGGCCTCGGCCATCTGCTGACCCAAGGCTCGCTCGACATCTTCCCGGCGATGATCTTCGTTGCGATGTTGAGTGTCGCGCTATGCGGCTGGCTGATGACCGTGCTGCTCGGCATGATCGAAAACCGTTCGATGCCCTGGAGGCCGTCGCGATGAAACTGCAGCATCTGGCGCGTTCCGAAATGGATCCGATGGCCGTGGTCAGGCGAACCGATGCGGCGCACGCGAAAGACGCGCGTCGCCTGGCCGGCCGCAGCGACGCTGACGCGCGCGCTGGCGCGCCGCGTCGCGGCACGCTGTGGGCGCTGAGCGCGGCCGGTCTGATCGCGTTCTTCGGCATCTGGTGGCTGGCTGCCGCGGCCGAGTTGATCCCCGCGATGTTCCTGCCGACGCCGCTCGCGGTGGCCACGCGTTTCGTCGAACTGCTCACGCATCCGTTCGCCGGCTACACGCTCGAACAGCATCTGTGGTCGAGCCTGCAGCGCTATCTGCTGGGTCTCGCGCTGGCCATCGCGGTCGGCGTGCCGCTCGGTCTGATGATGGGCTGGTTCCGCTGGCTGGACTACATCGTGAGTCCGTTGTTCGAAACGTTGCGCTTCGTCGCGCCGATCGCGTGGGTGCCGTTCGCGGCACTGTGGTTTGGCACGGGGATCGGGGGGCCGGTGCTGATCATTTTCGCGGGCGCGTTTGCGCCGTGCGTGGTGAACGCGTATCGCGGCGCGCAGCTGGTCGACGGGCGGCTGCTCGAAGCCGCGCGAATGCTGGGTATGACGAACCGCATGATCGTTTGCGAAGTGCTGTTGCCCGGCGCATTGCCCGCGGTGATCGCGGGCTTGCGGGTGGCCGCCGGCCTCGGCTGGATGTCGCTGGTCGGCGCGGAGCTGATCGTCGCGTCGAGTGGGATCGGCTACATGATGGTGAAAGGGCAGTCGGCCATCAATACCGCCACCGTGATGAGCGGCATGATTGCGATCGGCATGGTCGGCGCGCTGATCGACTGGCTGCTCGGACGAATCGAGACGTTCGCGATGCGCCATCGGCGCCGCGCGCGCCGCTGACAAGAAGGCGGCATGGCGAACGCCCGCCCGCAATAGCGGCCTTTATCGAAGCCCGAATCGCCTGGTGAACCCGCTGCAAATTGCTACGGAGTACCAACATGAGTGTGATCCGTTTTGACGATGTCTCCCGTGTATTCAGTCATAACCGCAGCGGCGTGCTGGCGTTGGACCATGTCGATCTCGAGATCGACGACCGCGAGTTCGTCGCGATCGTCGGGCCGTCGGGCTGTGGCAAGACCACGTGCCTGCGCATGGTCGCCGGGTTGGAGTTTCCATCGTCGGGCGCCGTCAGTGTGGATGGCCGCAAGGTGCTGCGCCCCGGCCCCGATCGCGCGGTGGTGTTCCAGCAATTCGCGCTGTTTCCGTGGAAGACGGTCTATCAGAACATCGAACTCGGATTGCGCGCGCAAGGCGTGCAGGCGCCGAAGCGTCGTGACACGATCGAACGCTACATGGATCTGATGAATCTGCGCGGTCACGAAAGCGCGTATCCGCATCAACTGTCGGGCGGTATGCAGCAGCGCGTCGCGATCGCGCGCGCTTATGCGCTGGACCCCGGCGTGCTGCTGATGGATGAGCCGTTCGGCGCGCTCGACGCGCAAACGCGCATCGTCATGCAGGAAGAACTGGTGCGCGTCACGCGTGCCAATCCGCGCACCGTGCTGTTCATCACGCACGCGGTCGAGGAGTCCGTCTATCTGGCGGATCGCGTGGTTGTGATGACGAACCGGCCTGGCCGGATGAAGGAAATCGTCGACGTGAAGTCGGTGCGCGAAGCGAATCAGTGGGATCAGCACAAGCGGATCGAGGACGTGATGGATCTGGAGTCGTTCGTGCGTCTGCGCACGCATATCTGGAAGTCGTTGCGTGATGAACATGGCGGCGAGCGCGAAGCCTCGTGAGTGGCCCGACGAATTCAGAACGAGGAGACCAACATGAAATGTTTGCGAGCGATTCCCGTCATTGCAATGCTCTGTACCGCGCCCACGCTGTTCGCCACGCATGCCGATGCCGCTGCGCTCACGCCGATCAAGGTGTCGTATCAACCGGCGCTGTACTGGGCGTTGCCGTTCTACGTGGCGACGGAAAAAGGCTGGTGGGCGGGCGCGGGGCTCGCGCCGGAATTCGTCGTGTTTCCGGCCGGCGTGCCGCAAATGGCGGCAGCCGCGGCGAAGTCGTGGGATGTCGGCGGAACCGGCTCGGTGCCGGCGGTGCTCGGCTATAAACGCTTCGGCGTCGAAGTGATTGGAATCACTAACGATGAATCGCAAGGCAACGTGCTGATGGCGAGCAAGGCACGCTACGACGCGGTGAAGAACAATCCGGCGTCGCTGAAAGGGCAGACGATCGTACTGACGTCCAACTCGACCGGCGACTACGCGGTGCAGGCGTGCCTGAAGAAGTACGGACTCGCGAAGTCCGACGTGACGCTGAGAAACATGGGCCAGGCCGAAATCATCTCGGCAATGTCATCCGGCAATGCGGACTACGCCGGGGTCTGGGCGCCGTATGACTACACGCTCGAAGAAAAGGCCGGCGCGCGCGTGCTGTGCAGCGGCAAGGACGGCGGGGCGTCGGTGCCTGGGGCGCTGGTCGTGCGCGGCGACTATGCGAAGGAACATCCGGAGGCGGTGGCGGCCTTTCTCGCCGTCTATCTGCGCGCGTGGTCTTGGATGAAGGCCAATCCCGACGAGGCTGTCGCGTTGATGAAGAAGTTCTATCACGAAGGCGGCGTCACCATCACCGACGCGTCGATGCAGAAGGAGTTCGCCACGCGCCCGACCTTTGATCTCACGCAGCAACTCGCCGCGATGGATCGCAGCAAGGGCCCGTCCGAAGCGGACAAGTGGTTCACCAGCATCGCACAGTTCATGCGCGCGTCGGGTGCGCTGACGGCAGTGCCGGATGCGAAGGACTACATCGACGACAGCATGATGAAGCGCGTGCAGGCCGACCCAAAACTGTCCGCGTTCGCGACCGCGACCAAATGAGT
The DNA here is from genome assembly GCF_000739735.1 of Paraburkholderia ginsengisoli NBRC 100965. Taxonomy (GTDB): domain Bacteria; phylum Pseudomonadota; class Gammaproteobacteria; order Burkholderiales; family Burkholderiaceae; genus Paraburkholderia; species Paraburkholderia ginsengisoli. The sequence goes on from NZ_BBJF01000014.1 coordinate 163,223, forward strand.
GCGAGCCGGGGCGAGCGTCCCGGCTCGAAGTGCTGAGCGCGAAAAAAAGCGATAGCGAAACGACACCGCGGCGAGACCCAGGCAAAGAGCCAGGCAAGACCCCAGCGGTCTTTTTTAAAGCCCCGTCATGCAAGCGGTTGCATACGCCGAATTCATACCTACCGCACTGGCATCGAGAGGAGAAAGCGATGAGCGTCACCTACCTGAAGAAAGCGAGCAAGACTCCGGAAACGGAAACCGCCACCGCGCAGAAAGTCGTCGCGGAGATGCTGGCGCAAATCGAGGCGAACGGCGAGTCCGCCGCGCTCGCTTACGCGAAGCAGCTCGATGGATGGGACGGTCCGATCATCGTGTCCGCCGACGAAATCGAGCGGCGCGCAACCGAAGTACCCGCGCACGTGCGGGCCGACATCGACTTCGCCGCGCGTCAGGTGTTCGACTTCGCGCTCGCGCAGCGTCGCTCGATCGAAGACTTCGCGGTCGAGCTGTACCCCGGCGTGACGGCCGGGCAGAAGGTCGTCCCGGTGAACGTGGTCGGTTGCTACGCGCCGGCGGGGCGCTATGCGCATATCGCGTCCGCGTACATGGGTGTCGCGACCGCGAAGGCCGCGGGCGTGAAGACGGTGATCGCGTGTTCGAGTCCGTTCCGCGGCGGTGGCATTCATCCATACGTGCTGTACGCGTTCAAGGCGGCGGGCGCCGACGTCGTGATGACGCTCGGTGGCGTGCAGGCGATCGCGTCGATGGCGTACGGTCTCTTCACCGGCAAGCCCGCCGACGTGGTGGTCGGGCCCGGCAACAAGTTCGTCGCGGAAGCCAAGCGCGCGTTGTTCGGCAAGGTCGGCATCGACGTGTTCGCGGGACCGTCCGAAGTTGCGGTGATCGCCGACGAGAGCGCGGACCCCGCGATCGTCGCAAGCGATCTGGTCGGCCAGGCCGAACACGGACACGAATCGCCGGCGTGGCTGTTCACGTCATCGAAGGCGCTCGCGCTGGAGGTGATGCAACGCGTGCCCGAACTGATCGAGCGCTTGCCGCCGACCGCGCGCGATGCGGCCGGCGCCGCGTGGCGCGACTATGGCGAAGTGATCGTCTGCAATACGCGCGAGGAGATCGCCGAGGTGTCCGACCGCTACGCGCCCGAACACCTCGAAGTGCACGCCGCGAATCTGGACTGGTGGCTCGAACGGCTCACGTGCTACGGCTCGCTATTTCTCGGAGAGGAAACCACGGTCGCGTTCGGCGACAAAGCCAGCGGCCCGAACCACGTGCTGCCGACCAAGGGCGCGGCGCGTTATTCGGGTGGCCTGTCGGTGCATAAATTCGTGAAGACGCTCACGTGGCAAAAGATGACGCGCGACGCCGCGAAGCAGATCGGTGAAGTGACGGCGCGCATCTCGCGGCTCGAAGGCATGGAAGCCCACGCGCGCACCGCCGACGACCGGCTCGACAAGTACTTCCCCGACGAGCGCTTCGTGCGCGGCGAACCGGTGGTGGTGTGATGGCGGCGCAAGTCGAAGCGGCGGTATTGCCGCGCATGCTGGGCCTGTTCGATCTGAGCGGCCGCACCGCGCTGGTAAGCGGGGGCAACTCGGGAATCGGCGAGGCGATGGCGCACGCGCTCGGCCTCGCGGGCGCGCGCGTGATTCTGGTCGCGCGGCGGCCCGACGCGCTGGAGGCCGCGCGCGAGCGCTGCTGTGCCGCCGGCATCGACGCGTACATCTTGCCGTACGATCTTGCGGACGAAGACGCCGCCCGCGACTGCGCGCTCGCGGCGCAGCGCGAGTATGGGCAGATCGACATTCTCGTCAACGCGGCGGGGATCAATCTGCGCCAGCCGTTCGTCGAGGTCACGCCCGATGCGTGGCGGCGGCAGATCGCGCTGCATCTGGGCGCGCCGTTCTTCATGACACAGGCGCTCGCGCCCGCGATGCAGTCGCGCGGCTTCGGGCGGATTCTGAACATCGCGTCGCTGCAGTCGTACCGCGCGTTCGGCGACAGCGCGCCGTATGGCGCCGCTAAGGGCGGCATCGTGCAGCTCACGCGCGCTATCGCGCAGGCGTGGTCGCGGCACGGCATCACGTGCAACGCGATCGGCCCCGGCTTCTTTCCGACCGCGCTCACCGCGCCCGTATTCGCCGACGCCGCGCTCGCCGATCATCACGCGGTCCAGACCTGCATCGGCCGCAATGGGCGGGTCGAAGATCTGTACGGCGCGACCGTGTTTCTCGCGAGCGAAGCGTCGGCTTATATCACCGGACAAACCCTGATGGTCGATGGCGGCTATACCGCGCGCTGACTGCATCGGAGAACGCACATTCATGAAAGCACTCGTGTACACGCAGCCCAATGAGATGCAACTGCAGGAGCGGCCGTACCCGCACGCGGAAGCCGGCGAGGTCGTGCTCAGAATCGACGCCGTGGGAATTTGCGGCTCCGATATGCACGCGTATCACGGTCACGATCCGCGCCGCAAACCTGGGCTCGTGCTGGGGCACGAGTTCGCCGGCACGATCGTCGAAACGCGGGCGCCGCATTTGCCGGTCGGATTGCGCGTGACCGGCAATCCGCTGATCACCTGCGGACGCTGCGACTATTGTCTGCAAGGACGCGACAATCTGTGCGTCGACCGGACCATGGTCGGCATGACGCGGCCGGGTGCGTTCGCCGAATACATGTCGATTCCGGCGGCCAGCATTGTCGAGATTCCGCGGCAGATGTCCGCGACGCATGCGGCGATGACCGAGCCCGCCGCGACCGCGCTGCATGCGATCAATCTGTCGATGCGCGCGCTTGCGCGGCCGTTGCCGGAGACGCGCACGCTGGTGATCGGCGGTGGCGCGATAGGACTGCTGTCGGCGTTGCTGCTGAGCAGCTACGGTTGCCGCGACGTGCAGATGGCCGAGGTGAATCCGCTGCGGCGCGAGTCCGCCGAGCTGCATGCGAGATGCCACGCGTTCGATCCGAAGAGCGTCGAGACGCCGCCGAACCATTTCGATTTCGTGCTCGACGCGGTCGGGGCCAAGGCGACCCGCACGCTCGCGATGGCCGCCGTGAAACCGGGCGGCGTGATCATGCACATCGGTTTGCAGGATTGGGCGAGCGAGATCGACATGCGCAAGCTGACGCTCGCGGAGATCGCGCTGTTGGGCACCTATACGTATTCGATGGCGGATATGCGAGCCACAGTGGCGGCGCTCCACAAGGGCGCGTTCGGCGATCTGCGTTGGGCGCAAACGCGGCCGCTCGATGACGGCGGCCGCGCGTTCGCGGAGTTGGACGAAGGGGTGATCGGGTCGAGTAAGGTGATTCTGTTGCCGGCTTAGTGGTTTGCCGCGTGAGCGCCCGAGCCGGCGCGCTCACGACGACATCCCCAATTTCATCCACACGCGCCCACTTCGCCGCAAGCAGTGCAGAAGTCGCACCCGTCCTTGCGAATCACCGCATTCGCACCGCAAGACCCGCACTTGCGACCCAGCATCGTATGCAGTCCTTGCGCGCCGCCGGGTTGCGTCAACGTGTCGACGTCGGCGGCGGTATTGGCATCGGCAGGCGGCGGACGCAGGCCGAAGTCCGCCGACAGCGCCGTCTCCGCTTTCATCTGCCCGCGCGGCAGGCGCGCCAGCATGCGCGACGGCACCTGATTCCCTTCGGCGTCGAGAAAGCCGCGCCGATGCAGAATCTGCTGGATCGCAAACGCGAGCGCAGCCACTTCCGAATCGTGCCAGCGCGGCGCGCGATGCCCGTCGAGACGTTGTACGTCGCCGAGCCGGACCTGTCCGCGATCCCACGAGACCTTGCGCATGTCCTGCAGATTGCGCGCGACGAACCCGCCGCGTGCGGCGAGGGACAGCGAGCGCATCGTCGCCGTGATCCATTGCTGCGATTCGTCGCGCTGACCGGTGGGAATGAAGAACTCGATAGGCCGCTCGATCGTCACGTCCTCACCGCCGAGGCGCCCGGTCACTTCGATGAACGACGCCGCCACGTAAAGAGACTTCTTGCCGGCCTGGGTCAGATATTCGACCTTCTCGATGATCGCCGGCAGCTCGCCCTTGGGCCGATGGTCGATCGCGATACGCAGCGGATCGAGATCGCTCTCGGCGAGCGTGTCGTCCGCTTGCGGCGGGCTCACGCTCAGCACCGCGCCGAGCGTTTCATTCGGGCGATACGTGGCGAGACCCTTCAGGCCGTTTTTCCACGCGTCGAAGTAGAGGCTTTCGAACGCTTCGAACGGATAGTCGGCGGGCACGTTGACCGTCTTCGAGATCGAGGTGTCCACGTACGGCTGCACGGCCGCCATCATGTCCAGGTGGTCGCGCGCCGACATCTGCAGCGCGCTGACGAAATAGTCCGGCAGCTTCTTCACGTCGCCGCCCAGCTCGCGATAGAGCCGGTATGCGTAGTCCTCGACGTCGAACGATTCGCGGCCGCCGTCGGCCATCACTTTCATGCGCGAGTAGGTCCACGAGAAGGCCGGCTCGATGCCGTTCGACGCGTTGTCCGCGAACGCGAGGCTCACGGTGCCGGTCGGCGCGATCGACAGCAGATGGCTGTTGCGGATGCCGTCGCGGCGGATCGCCTGCTTGATGTCGTCGGGCAGGCGCGACGCGAAGGTGCCGGCTTCCAGATAGCGTTCGGCGTCGAACAGCGGAAACGCGCCGCGCTCTTTGGCCAGTTCCACCGAAGCGCGGTACGCCTCGTCGCGCATCAGCTGCGCGATGCGCACGGCGAAGAAGCGGCCTTCCTGCGAGTCGTAGCGCAAGCCGAGCATCACGAGCGTGTCGCCGAGGCCGGTGAAGCCGACGCCGATGCGGCGTTTCGCGCGCGACTCGTCGTACTGTTGCGGCAGCGGCCACAGCGTGACGTCGAGCACGTTGTCGAGAAAACGCACCTGGGTGCGCGTGCGTTGCGCGAGGCCTTCCCAGTCGAACGATGGCTTGCCGCCTTTCATCTGCGCGAACGGATCGATCACGAAGCGCGTCAGGTTCAGCGGGCCGAGATTGCAGCAGCCGTACGCCGGCAGCGGTTGCTCGCCGCACGGGTTGGTCGCGCGGATGGTTTCGACGGCGCGCAGATTGTTGTCTTCGTTCATCCGCGAGATGAACACGATGCCGGGTTCCGCGACGTCGTACGTGGAGCGCATGATGCGATCCCAGATCTCGCGGGCCGGGCGTTCGCTGTACACCCACAGGCCGTCTTCGCGCTGCCGCACGTCGCCGGCCGAGCGCAGCGCGGGCGACGGCTCCGCGTGATGCACGAGTTGCCACGGCTGGTCTTCTTCGACGGCGCGCATGAATTCGTCGGTGACGCCGACCGACACGTTGAAGTTGTTCCAGCGGCCCTTCGAATGCTTGGCCTCGATGAATTCGAGCAGATCGGGATGGCTGCAATCGAGCACGGCCATTTGCGCGCCGCGTCGCGAACCGGCGCTTTCGACGGTGCGGCACGACGCGTCGAACACGTCCATATAACTGCACGGTCCCGACGCCGACGAACTGGTGGTGTGAACGCGCGCGCCCTTGGGCCGGATCGCCGAGAAGTTGTAGCCGACGCCGCCGCCGCGGCGCATGGTTTCGGCCGCCTGCAGCAGCGCGACATAGATGCCGGGCAGACCTTGTTCGTCGACGCCCTGGATCGCATCGCCGACCGGCTGCACGAAGCAGTTGATCAGCGTGGCGGCGATGCCGGTGCCGGCCGCGCTCATGATGCGGCCGGCACCGAGCGCGCCGTGCCGCAGGTTGTCGACGAAGCGCGCCTCGACCGCTTCGCGCAGTTCCGGCGGCTCCGCTTCGGCGACGCCGCGGGCGACGCGTTTGAAGACGTCGTCGGCGGATTGCTCGTCGCCTTTCGCGTATTTTTCGAGCAGGACGTCGATGGAGAATTGTTGCGGAGCGACGAGGGGAGCGGGGGGCGCTAATGCCGCGCGGGTGTCCGGCGTGTCTTCTGCCATGGTAGGCCCTCAAACGGCGCCGCAGCGGGCGCGGCGCGGTGGGTGGAAAGCGGGTGACTATACCGCCGCGCTGCAAGCGGGCGGCTGACGTGTCGCAACGTGGTCCACCTTAACGCACGTGGCGAAGGGCCGCAATCGGAGGCGTTTGGGCCGCGGTACGACGCGGTGGGCGGGGCGCCCGGTGTGGTGCGCGGTGTTTGCCGGGTACGTCGGCGCGGGACGCGCGACGCCGGCAAAGATCACAGGTCGGAGAAAAAACATTCCGCGGGGAGACAGCGGAATCGGGCTGCGGGAAGTGTCAGGCTTCCGCCAGCGCACCGAGGATTTCGGCGCAGATCATCGCGGAGGCATTCGACGGCGCCGGCCGTTCGGCGGGTTTGAACACGGCGTCGCCACGGCGAATCTTGCGGCGCGACACCGCGCAGGTGCCGGACGTATGCGCCGACCGGCGCCGCCAGCGTTGCTCGCCGTAATGACATCGCCCGGGCTCTACCCAGCGGATCACCAGCGTCGTGTCGGAGCGCTCGAGAATTTCGATGCGTACGCCATTGGTACCGTCAAGGGGGATGGACTCTAAGGTCATCATCATCGGCTCCGTATTGTGGAAGGCCGAATGTAGTCCCGTGCGCGCCGGATAGCCATTGTGCCGCGGTTGAAACACTGTTCTCCAAATAGCAACAATGCCGCTTGACATTCACGATCGCCCGAAATGACGGGCGTTAGAGACCGTTATTATGTAAATTTTTAATAGTGTGAATTTTTGCAACGGAGTGTTGACTGGAGCGCGACGGAAGCGCCACCTGCAAGGGGCGCCGGTGCTTCCTTTAAGATGTGGTTCTCGATGGGCGACCGGCCGTGCGCTGCAAGTGTAGCGGGTTTGGATTTTTCGGGTCGGCTCGCGCACATCCTAAAAGAGAAGAGCTCATATGATTTCACGTCCACCCGACACCTCGTCCGATCGGCCGGTCCCGCCGGATCGCCTGAAAAAGCAGAAGGCGGCCTCACTCGCGCTGTACATCGGGCTGGTGCTGCTGGCGGTGTGGGTCGTGCGCGACTTCATCGCGGTGGTCGCGTGGGCCGGGGTCGTCGCGATCGCGCTGTGGCCGCTGTTGCGCAAGGTCGAGGGGAACCGCTGGTTCACCGGCCGCACGACGCTGATCGCGGCCATGCTGACGCTCGCGATTGCGTTGCTGGTGGTGCTGCCGGTCGGCATCGTCATTGCCCAGGCGTTGCGCGAAGCGCATGACCTGAACGAATGGTTCAAGGGGGTGCGCGAGACCGGCATCGCGATGCCCGACTTCATTCAGCGTCTGCCGTTCGGCGTGCCGCAGATTTCCGCGTGGTGGCAGGCCAACCTCACTCAACCGCTGCGCGATTCGGCCGCCATGAAGGGCCTGCACAACCCCACCGTCATGACGCTCGGGCGACGCTTCGGCGCGCGTGCGCTCCATGCGGTCGTGGTGTTCGCGTTCATGCTGGTCACGCTGTTCGTGATTTTCCAGGCGGGGCCGCGTCTGTCGGGCTCGTTGGTCAAGGCGGTGCGGCGTGCTTTCGGCGATGACGGTGCCGACCTTCTGCAACGGATGGCCGCGGCAGTGCGCGGCACGGTGTCGGGGCTGGTCGTGGTCGGACTCGGCGAGGGCGCGTTGTTGGGCGTCGCGTATTTCGTGACCGGCTTGCCGCATGTCGCACTGCTCGGCTTCATCACCGCGATTGCCGCGATGCTGCCGTTCTGCGCGCCGATCACGTTCGGGCTCGCGGCGTTGTGGCTGCTCGCGCAAGGCTCGGTGGCGGCGGCGGTGGGGCTGGCGGTGTTCGGCTCGGTCGTGGTGTTCGTCGCCGAGCACTTCGTGCGGCCGGTGCTAATCGGCAACTCGACGCGTCTGCCGTTCCTGCTCGTGCTGTTCGGGATTCTCGGCGGGGCGGAGACGTTCGGGCTGCTCGGTATCTTTATCGGCCCGGCGCTGATGACAGTGCTGATGGTGCTGTGGACCGATCTCGTGCGGTAGCGGGCAGGACGGTTTTTCGGGCGCGTGATCGGGTGGAACCACGCGCATTCGGCTAACCCGGTTCACCGGCCGGTCGGCCAATTCGGCAAGACACTGCGCGCGCCGAACGACGCCGGCGCGGCACGCGCGCCACTGCGATGCGCTGCGAGCGAACGCGATACGTCGAGCCCGGTAATCGACACGCAGGCCGGCTCGAGCGCATCGAACGACGACGTCACGCGGATGTCGCTCGCCTGTCGGCGCCACTCAAGGCTGCTGATTCGACGGATGCTCCACCGCCGGCGGCTTCACGCAGCCCAGCGTGTATTTCAACGCGGCGGGCAGCAGCGCGCTCCAGACTTCCCACGTATGCCCGCCGTCGATGATCCGCAGCGCCGCCGGATTGCCCGCCAGCCGCAGACGCGTGTACAGCGTCGACGCGTCGGCCTGGATCGCGAGGTCGTCGTCGCCGGCGGCGATGAACATCGGCAGGCGATACGGGCGGCTCATGTAGCGGTCCCATTGCGCCGGATAGTTGAGTTCATGCCAGACACCCGGCTCGAACTGCCGGTCGCCGAACACGCCGACCCGCCGTGCAGCCGACGCGCGCGGCGGCTCGTTCGCGTAGATCGCCGGGCTCAGCAGCATCGCGCCGCAGAACAGTTCCGGTTGCGTCAGCGCGTAGCGCAGCGCACCGAAGCCGCCCATCGACACCCCGCCAATCATCCGCGCGCCACGCTGCGTCGACACCGCATAGCGCGTTTCGATCTCGGGCAGCAGATCGCCGAAGAACGCGCTCTCCATCTTCTCCTTGCGATCGACGTACCAGTCGGTGCCGCCTTGCGGCATCACGATGACGACCGGCGGGATTTCCTTGCGCGCGATCAGCGTATCGGCGGCGCCTTGCAGGTGGCCCTGGGTGAGCCAGTCGTTGGCGTCGCCGTTGTTGCCGTGCAGGAGATACAGCACCGGCAGGCGCGCGGCGTCCTGGCGATAGCCGGTCGGCAGATAGACCGTGTAGTTCCAGTCGCGGCCGAGCGCCTCGGAATAGAAGCTGCGGCTGACGACGGTGCTGGCGAACGCCGGCGCGCCAACGGCAACGGATAGCAGGACGAGTGCGAAGTGTAGGAATAGACGCATGTCAGTGTAGGAAGCCCGCGCGCTGCTTGCGCGCGGCCGTCATGCTAGCAGCATCGGCGGACGATTTGAGGCTGAATGGAGGGCGATCGCGATTGATTCGAAGCGGGTGGGAGGCGACTCAGGGCGACAGGACAAGAGCAAAGGGCAAGCTACGCCCGTCACGCGCGCGCCCGTCGCTCAGGACGACATCCCCAGCGCGCCGGCGAAGCGTCCCACGCAGCGTTTGAGCGGCTCCACGCCCAGCGCGACGGCCAACAGCGCGCCCACCGCGATCGCGTCCGCGAGCAGCCCGAGCGGATAGTTCAGATAGCCGTCGGTGGCCGCGTACAGCACCGAGTCGACCACCAGCGAAATCACCGCGCCGGCGATGAAGCACAGCAGCCCCTTGCGCCCGATCACGCCGACCCACGGCAGCCATTGGGCGAGCTTCTTCGCCCAGCCGAGCTCGATCAGATTCGCGACCAGCCACGCGATCGCGAGGAAGTTGCCCGCGCGCAGGTAGGACAGATTCTGCTTGAGGCTCGCGTCGAGCGGCGCATGTTCGATGATGAGCTTGAAGTAGGCCGCGCCGGCGACCACCGCGAGCGCCAGCAGGCTGACGATCCAGCCGAGGCGGTGCGCGCTGACCCGCTGATAGACCGGCTGGCAACGCGCGAGCACGCCGAGCACGAACAGCAGTTGCCACGCGAACGGGTTGAAGTCCCAGTGCATGTCGGGCGCGGCCGGCAGGTACGCGTTGATCGCCGGCGCGCCGGCCCACAGCGCGACGCTGCCGGCCAGCAGCAGCCACGGCTTGCTGCGCGCGAGCGGCAGGATCATCGGCACCAGCAGCGCGAAGAACGCGTACATCGGCAGCACCGAGGCGAGGTAGGGCTGGCGGCGGAACAGCAGGATGTCGCGCAGCGCGGCGGCGGGCGTGGCGATCAGATCGTCGAGATCGGTGATCGCGAGATTCGGCCCGTCGATGCTGAACGCGCTCAGCACGGCGCTGACCAGCAGCATCAGCCCGGCGGTGACGAGGAACGCACGATAGATCTCCAGCGAGCGCCGCAGGAAGCGGCTGCGCGCGATCGTCTCGTTGCGCCGTTCGGCGAGCGTCACATACGCGGTGGCCGTGGCGAAGCCGCCGAGGAACACGAAGACTTCGGCGGCATCGCACAACGCGTACGCGTGCAGCGTGAAGCGCGACAGGATGCTGCCGCCGATGTGATCGACGACGATGATCAGCAGGACCAGGCCGCGAAAAAAGTCCAGCTCGATCAGGCGTGAGGGTGAGGGTTGCATTGTTTGCGCCAAAAGCAGCCCCGTGCGACGGCGCGCTGATTCAGCGCGTCAGGCGTCTCACAAGGCTTGGGAATTGGATTTGGGTATTGCGGCGGGTGCGCGACTCATAGCGCAACCCACATCGCCGCGTTCGACCGGCCTCGCGAGGCGCGGTGTCAGGGGGCAGTAAAAATGACCCTGGCGACGACGCGGAGTTCCGCTGCGTCGCCGCAAAAGCCGCCGATTATATTTCTTTCGATGACAAGCCGCTGCGGGCCGCGCATCGCACGAGCGTGGCAAAGCGTCGCCGAAGCCGGGCCGGCCGTGCGGCGGCGCCTACCTGAACGGGCGCCGGGACAAAAGGGGCCGTCGCTCGCAGTGGAGATTTCGCAACATTTTGAGATATCGAAGCGGCCCCCAATGGACGGCCAGTAAACGGCGTGTGAGGATTTCCAAAAGCGCGGCGCAAGCAGAAGCGGCGCGCTCGAAAGTGCCCGGGAAGCGCTCGGAAGCGAAGCGCCAGAAGCAGAACATCAGAAGCAGAATGCAAGAAGCACTACGCCAGAAACGAAGCGCCACAACAGAGCGCCAGAAACAAAAGCGGCCGGATCGAGTTGTCCCATTACTCGAGTGCTGGGAGATCTTCATGAACAAGCAAGTGTTCGCGCTGGCTGTCTCTGCCGCTGCGTCTGCCACTTTTGCCGCGTCCGCCGACGCGCAGACGAGCGTCACGCTATACGGGGTGATCGACGAGGGCATCAACTACACCAACAATGTCGGCCGCGGCCACGTCTACGAACTGGCGAGCGGGTTCGCGCAAGGCAGCCGCTGGGGCCTCCAGGGCGCCGAGGAACTCGGCGGCGGCCTGAAGGCGGTGTTCCAGATCGAGAGCGGTTTCGACCTGAACTCCGGGCGGCTCGCGCAGGGCGGCCGGATGTTCGGGCGCCAGGCGTTCGTGGGCCTCAGTTCGCAGCCGTATGGCACGTTGACGTTCGGCCGTCAGTACGATTCGGTGGTCGACTATCTGGCCCAGACCACGGCCAACGGCAGTTGGGGCGGCACGCTGCTCTCGCACCCGCTCGATAACGACAACACCGATAACACATTCCGGCTCGACAACACCGTCAAGTACACGAGCCCGTCGATTTCCGGCTTCCAGTTCGGCGGCACCTACAGCTTCAGCAACGACACCGGCTTCGCGAACAATCGCGCGTACAGCATCGGCGGCCAATATGTGTATGGCGGCTTGCTGGTGGCCGCGGCCTACCTGCAGGCCGACAACCCCGGCAACGGCTCGAACGGAGCGATCACCGCGAACGACGCCAATTTCATCGCGGCGCGCATGCGCGTGTTCGGCGGCGGCATCACCTACACCTTCGGTCCGGCGACGGCGGGCTTCGTCTACAGCAACTCGAACTATCTGGATCCGACCGGCAACGGCTATCTCGGCATTACACCGCTTGTGCCGCCTGGTGTGCTGCTGAACTCGCTGAAGTATCAGAACTTCGAGGTGAACGGCAAGTACCAGATTTCGCCGATGCTGTTCGTCGGCGCGCAGTACGTGTACACGATGGAAACCTTCGACGCGTCGACCGGCGGCGTGAAGCCGCGCATTCACTCGTTCGGCCTGATGGCGGACTACAACCTGTCCAAGCGCACCGATGTGTATATCCAGGGCGAATATCAACAGGTGACGGGCGATCTGACCTATTCGATTCTGGACTACGCATTCATACCGGGGACCCAGGCGCCGTCGTCGACGTCGAGGCAGGTCGTGGTGCGCGCGGCGATCCGGCATAAGTTCTAGGATGCGCCGCTTCAGGATGCGCGGTGTCGTCCGCGTTCAGTTCATCACGTAGTTCTGAATCAGAATGCCGACCAGCACGCCGGCCGGCACGCCTGAGGTTCGGCCGCGCAACGTGGCGCTCAGGTCTTCGTCGAGCACGAAGCTGCAACGGCGTTCGCTCAGGATGGTCCTGTAGGCGAGCGGTTTTGCATCGACGATCACGAGCGCCACGAGCGCGGCCACGATCAGCTGTTGCAACGCATGCAGCCGCGCCATGAACGGCAGGACTTCACCGGCGTTGCACACTAGCACCATCATGACGGCAGCGACCAGGGCGCCGAAGAGAAATCCGCCCATGAACCTGCTCGCCGTATTAAGAGAATCCACTTGAACCTCAGTTGCCTTCGTCGCCGGTATCGGGCCGACGAAGAAAAAAATGATGCTGCTGGAAAAGAGCGCCGTTCGATGCCACCGGCACCGAGAAAAACCGGGAAAGGCGATGCTGTCGGGACAGCCGTCGAAGCGACCCGTAAGCGTATTGACTTCGGGCGGCGCGACATATCGGAGGGTTCTTAAAACTGCGCGGACCGCGTCTGCCAACGCGCGCGGCTTGCGCGCATTCAATCGACGCGTTCGCTCCGACTCCGCGCACTGAACTCGCGCGCGACGGCTCGCTCAAACGGTATCGCGCTGTCGACACCGGACAGCCGCGTCTTTTACGTTTGCCGTAGACGAGCCCGCTTTTTTTTCACGGAGACTTCATGAGCATTCGCGCGACACTGATCCTTCCGCATCATCGTTATGTGTATTCGCTAGGCGCGCCGCTCGCCTGCGTGCAAGGCACGATCGGCAAGGTGTTCGACAGCCCGGAGAATCACCACGGCGCCAATCACCAGCACTTCGTCATCAAGGTCGACAAGGTGCTGAAGTTCGAAGGCGGCACGCAGAATCTGGTCGGCACCGAGTTATTTGTCGCCGTGCGTTTCGGCGACAGCGAGGGACTGGCGCAGGAAATCCCCGGACTCCAGGCGGGGCAGCCGATCGAGGCGCAAGGCGAATACATCTCCGAGGCGAGCGCCTATCCCACCGCCGACAACTCCAACCCGGTGCTGCCGGTGCTGCACTTCACGCATCATGCGGTGGGCTATGTGAAGTACGGCGGCGAGTACTACAGCTAGGCGGTGTCTTTCCCGCCGCGCGCGCCGATTCAAGTTTCCGCGACGATCTGCCGATAAAGAAAACGTGAACGTCCGGGCGCCGAGCGCGTCGCGCTGTTGCGCGATGGTCATGGCTGGCGATGCTTGCGTACGCGGACATTCACACGGGCCCGGGGACGCGGGCGCGGCGGGTCTGCGCGCAGGTGCGCGCAAGCCGGACGCAACGAGCGGCTTGCCGCGTTAGCGACCGCGCCTCGTGGCCTCGCCGCACATTCGCGCGACCCCACGCCACCGCTATTCGTTGCAGCCGCAACGTATGCCGGCAATACCTAAGTAATGTTTGTATCGAAGTGTTCGAGACGGGCGTTTTTATTAAAACGGCCTTTACAATTCCGCTGGAATTTTAATCAGCAATCTGGCCCTCCGCGTTCGGTGCCGGCTGTCCCGTGAGACCGGGCGCCGGGCCGCCCGATAAGTGGCAAGGGTTGGATCGATCGGCAGGCACGCGATGAGCGCCGCACGAGGCGGCCTCGCCCTGTCGCGACGCGGGCCGCGCGGCGTGAGACCGCGCCTCGCACGCGACATCGCGGCATCCGTCCCGCGCATATAAAGCAGGAGTCGAACAAAAGATGACAAAGCGTTTCGACAGAACGATGAAGGCCGGTCTCGCCGGCGTGTGGGTCGCGCTGGCGGTCAGCGGGTGTGCGAACGTGGGACAACAGGACGCGCAGAACGGCGGGGCGGCAAGTCCAAACGCGGCTTCTGGCGTGCAGGCGACGAGCGCAGCGGCTGTCGATCCGGCGCTGGCGCGCGCGCCCATCGCGAGCAGCACCGACGACGGCACGCTGCCTAAAAAGTCACCACCGCTCGTCTATCGCGTCAAGCGTGGCGACACGCTGTCGCGCATCGCGCAGCATCATCATTGCAGCGTCAAACAGTTGCAGGCGTGGAACGGCCTGAAGCCGTCGTCGCGGCTGAAGCACGGGCAGGTGCTGCGCGTTGCGTCGCCGGAAACGGTGCGGGCGGTGAACGCTGCCAATGCCGCGAAGGCCGCGGCGGGCGCCGTGCCGGCGGCTTCGCTGGCGACCCAGCCGGCGGGCGCATCGGGCCAGGCGCAGTCCGCGTCAGGCGCGCCCACCGCCGAAGAGGCGCGCGAAGTCGTGCAGCAAACCGCGCGGCACGCCAGCGGCGTCGCGCTCGTGTGGCCCGCGGGCGGTCGCGTCGTCGAAGCATTCCAGCCTGGCGAAACGCGCGGAATCGAAATCGGCGGCAAGCCGGGCGATCCGGTGCGCGCCGCCGCCGATGGCCGGGTGATGTACGCCGGCACGGGTCTGAACAGCTACGGCAGCCTGATCATCGTCCAGCACAACAAGGACTTTCTGACCGCGTACTCGCATAACCGCAAGCTGCTGGTCAAGATCGGCGACGTCGTCCGGCAAGGTCAGCAGATCGCCGAGATGGGCGATGAAAACAACTCGCGCGTGTCCGTCGGCTTCGAGCTGCGCCGTGACGGCAAGCCGGTCGATCCCATGCCTTATCTGCCGCAAGGGCGCGGTTAATCGCGCGCGGTCAGACGAAGCAGCGCAGCGCCGCGGCGACGATCGCCTCCGGCGCATCTTCCTGCATGAGGTGGCCCGCGTTCGGGACCGCCTGAAAGCGCGCCGCGGGAATCGCGGCGGCCAGTTGCCGTCCGCGCTCGAGCGGAATCCACTGATCCTTTTCTCCCCACAGAATCTGCACCGGGCAACGCAGTTGCGGATAACGCGCTTCGACTTCGTCGGTGTAGCGCTGGTCCATCTGCGCGATCTGCCGATAGAACGCGTCTTGTCCGGCAGCGCCGAGCCACGGTGTCACGTACGGCGCGAGTTCGTCGTCCGGAATCTCGCGGGCGATCGCACCGCGCACATACGCTTTCACCACCGCTTCGTGAATATAAGGCGGCAGTCCCGCGAACGCGTCGCCGTGTTCACGCACGTGCCGTACGAACGGCGAACCCCACGGCGCAACCGCGACCGGATCGATCAGCGTGAGACTGCGGTACTCGCAGCCGTTCAGCAGATGCGCGCGTAACGAAGTCGCGCCGCCGAAATCATGCGCGATCACATCAGGGCTCGGCAGCTTCCAATGCGCGAGCAGTTCCGCGAGCAACACGTTCTGGACGCCGAGCGACACGTCCTGTCCGTCGCGCTGCTCCGATTGCCCATAGCCAAGCAGATCGTAGTAATGAACCGTGCGCGTCTGCGCGAGATGCGCGGCGATGCGATGCCACACATACGAAGAGAACGGCGTGCCGTGAATCAGCACGAGCGGCGGACCGTTGCCGGTCACGTGGTAGCGCACGGTTTGATCGCGGAAGGTATAGGTTTCGGATAGCGGCCAGGTTTGCATGTTGATGAGCCGAGGAGCGTCGCATGAAGATCCGCTTACCTTAGCAGCCGAATGCGCAACGTGCAGCGCGCCTTTTCGTAGGTGGCTCTGCGCGGCTCCCGCAGAAGCTCACCTTTGTTTTGTTCAGCAACGCCAGGCAAATTGATGAACGACGCGTTTGCAGGACCGTTCGAATGACGGGCGCGCATCGTTCGCAATCCGCACTCTTACGAATCGGGCAGGAATAGGCTTGAAATAACGGGTATTTGTACGGGACGCAGTCGCGTAACGAACGTAATCGGTCGGCTACGCGTGCATGCGACGTTCGAGTGGAGCGCTCGGCGTCGTTGTGAACCCACCGGAAGCCGGTTTTTCAATGGTGAGGAAATCCGGGAGGCGGCGCGCGCATCGCAATGAGATGCGCGCGCCGCGATGCAGCGTTTTACTTCGCCTGAGCGCCGCGCAACAGTTGCGACACCTGGCCGTGGTGATGCAGGATCGCCGGGTCGGCTTGCAACAGCGGCAGGTAGCGCGGCAAGAACTGGTTCTGCGGCTGATCGGGCGAGAAGAGACCGGTCACCGCTTCAAGTGCGGCGAGGCGGTCGGCGGCGTCGGCTTCCTTGTCGTCGAGGATCTCATCGACGCTCGCAATCACCGTCGACAGCGGCGTGAGCCAGCGAAACCCCGAGCCGTTGATGAGCACCTGCAGAAACGCTGCGGGCGTCACCGGGCCGAATTCCTTTTCATACGCCGCGCGTTCGTGGTCGAGTATGGCCTTGTGCAGCGCGAGCAGGGGCCGGCGAATGTCCGAGAGGAATTGAGTGCATTGCTGGTCGTTCATAGTTCTGCTCCTTCGCATGGTCTGGCCGGATCGATCCGGCAATCGGCTCATGCTAACAAAATCGCTCCCGGTTGATCGGACATTGATTGGCCATCGACCGAACATCAGATCACGTGCGTGTGCCAAACGCGTCGACGCGAGTCAACACGCCACGACTAACACATTGATTCGATGCCCGTTTCAAGCTCGTCTCACGCGCCTGCAAGGCCTCTCTCGCGAGCCAGCCGCGCGAGCCTCACGGCGAATTTCTTTTTCCACGGCTACAATTTGTGAGTCCGTTCCGGCGCCTACGCGCCGCGCATCATCTGCCGTTGCCGGCGCGAGTCAGGCGCAAGTCAATCGCAAGCCGGCCGCCTCGCGTATTAGCCTGGCTTGTCGAATAAACGCGGCAAGTCTTTGCGTTTTGGTTCGACGTCTCTGTCTAAACAGCCTCATAAACAATAATCCCCACCCGGAGCCGCTCATGACAACGTTCAACATCAACGGTCAGACTCACACCGTCGACGCGCCACCCGACATGCCCCTCCTGTGGGTGCTGCGCGATCTCGTCGGGCTGACCGGCACCAAGTTCGGTTGCGGTATCGCCCAATGCGGCGCATGCACCGTGCATCTCGACGGCGTCGCGGTGCGCTCGTGCGTGTTCCCGGCAGCGGCGGTCGGCGACCGGAAAGTCATCACGATCGAAGCGGTCGGCAGCACGCCCGCGGGGCAGAAGGTGCAGCAGGCATGGCGGCAACTGGACGTCGTGCAATGCGGCTACTGTCAGTCGGGGCAGGTGATGTCGGCGGCGTCGCTGCTCGCGAGCAACCCCAATCCCAGCGACGCGGACATCGACGCCGCGATGGCGGGCAACATCTGCCGCTGTGGGACGTACAACCGCATCCGAGCGGCGATCAAGCAAGCCGCGAAGGGAGTCTGATATGTCCCAGGGATTGCTCGATGCACAGAATGGAGCGGAGTCTTCGAAAGGGGACGCGGGTGGTGCAGGTGGCGCAGGTGGCATCTCACGCCGGACCTTCCTGAAATTCAGCGTGACGGTGGGCGCGGCGGCCGGCGGCGGTTTGTTGCTCGGCTTCAGCATGCCGGCCGCGAGCCAGGATCAGAAGGCCGGCAAATCGGTGGTCGGCGGCGATGCGATCGAAGCGCCGCAAAGCGGCGTGTTCGCGCCGAACGCGTTCATCCAGATCGATACGGCGGGCAAGGTCACGCTGGTGATTCCGAAGGTCGAGATGGGCCAGGGCGTCTATACGTCGATCCCGATGCTGATCGCCGAAGAACTCGAAGTGCCGCTCGACGCGGTCATACTCGATCACGCGCCACCGAACGAAAAGCTCTTCATGGACCCGCTGCTCGGCGGCCAGCTCACCGGCGGTTCGACGTCGATCCGCTTTGCGTGGGAGCCGATGCGCCGCGCCGGCGCCACCGCGCGCGCGATGTTGATCGACGCGGCCGCGCAGCAATGGCAGGTCGAGCCGGCAAGCTGTCACGCGCAGGGCGGGCAGGTGATTCACGCGGCCAGCAATCGCAGCATCGGGTATGGCCAGCTCGTCGAGGCCGCCGCGAAACTGCCCGCGCCGCAGAACGTGCCTTTGAAAGACCCGAAGGATTTCAAACTGATCGGCACGCCGGTGAAGCGTCTCGACTCGCCGGAGAAAGTGGACGGAACCGCGCAGTTCGGACTGGACGTGCGTGTGCCCGACATGGTCTACGCGGCGATCGCGAATTGCCCGGTGTTCGGCGGCACGCTCGCAAGCGTCGACGATACCAACGCGAAGAAGATTCCCGGCGTGCGCCAGGTCGTCAAGATCGATAACGCGGTCGCGGTGATCGGCGATCACACGTGGGCGGCAAGACGCGGGCTGCAGGCGCTCGACATCAAGTGGAACGAAGGCGCGGGCGCGAACATTTCGATGAAGCAGATCGTCGACGATCTCGCCAATGCGTCGCAACGCAACGGCGCGGTCGCGCGCAAAGAGGGCGACGTCGCCAACGCGTTCTCGAATGCGAAGTCGCGCGTCGACGCGGTGTACCAGCAGCCGTTCCTCGCGCACGCGACGATGGAGCCGATCAACTGCACGGTCCACGTGCGCGCCGACGGCTGCGATGTGTGGCTCGGTTCGCAGGTGCCCACGCGAGTGGTGGACGCAGCCGTCGCGGTCACGGGCCTGCCCGCCGACAAGATCGTCGTGCACAACCATCTGATCGGCGGCGGCTTCGGGCGGCGGCTCGAGTTCGACATGGTCACGCAGGCGGTCAAGGTCGGCAAGCAGGTCTCGACGCCGGTGAAGGTGCTGTGGACGCGCGAAGAAGACATCCAGCACGACATGTACCGGCCGTACTATTACGACAAGATCTCGGCGGGGCTCGACGCGAACGGCAAGCCGGTCGCGTGGCAGCACCGCATCGTCGGGTCGTCGATCATGGCGCGTTTCGCGCCGCCCGCATTCAAGAACGGGCTCGACCCGGACGCGGTCGAAGTGGCGTCGGACCTGCCGTACGACTTGCCGAACCAGCTGGTCGATTACGTGCGCCAGGAACCGCACGCGGTGCCCACCGCATTCTGGCGCGGCGTCGGGCCGACGCGCGGCACCTTCGTGGTGGAGAGCTTCATCGACGAACTCGCCGCTCAGGCGAAGATCGACCCGGTCAAGTACCGGCAGGACCTGCTGGGCAAAACCCCGCGCGCATTGAACGTGCTGAACACCGCCACGCAGGCGGCGGGCTGGGGCAGCGCGTTGCCGAAAGGGCAAGGGCGCGGCGTGTCGGTGATGCACGCGTTCGGCAGCTTCTTCGCGATCGTCGTCGATGTCGCCGTCGATCAGGGCGAGGTCGCGGTCAAGCGCGTCGTATGCGCGGTCGACTGCGGGATGGTGGTCAATCCGAACACGATCGAAGCGCAGGTGCAGGGCGGCATCATCTTCGGCATCACGGCGGCGCTCTATAGCGAGATCACGATCAAGGACGGCCGCGTCGAGCAGAACAACTTCACCGACTACCGGATGCTGCGGATCGACCAGACTCCGCCGATCGACGTGCATATCGTCAAGAGCAGCGAGGCGCCCGGCGGTATCGGCGAACCCGGCACGGCGGCGCTCGCGCCCGCGTTGACCAATGCAATTTACGCGGCCACCGGCAAGCGGCTGCGGCAATTGCCGGTCGGCAGCCAACTGCAAACCGCCTGACCGGAGCCCGACCATGAAAAACACACTGAAGGGTTTCAGCGCGGCGCTGTGCATGGCGCTGCCGTTCATCGCACAAATGGGCGCCTATGCGGCTGCGCCTGCCCCGGCTCACGCGGCGGACCCGGCGCTGCTGCAACGCGGCGCCTATCTGGCGAAGGTCGGCGATTGCGTTGCCTGTCACACGGCGCCGAAGGGCAAGCCGTTCGCGGGCGGCCTGCCGATGTCGACGCCGATGGGCCAGATCTACACCACCAACATCACGCCCGACCCGCAGACCGGCATCGGCAGCTACACGGAAGAGGACTTCGCGCGGGCGATGCGCGGAGGCGTCGCGAAAGACGGCCACAACCTGTACCCGGCGATGCCGTATCCGTCGTACGCGAAGATCAACGACGACGACATGAAAGCGCTGTACGCGTTCTTCATGAGCGGCGTCGCGCCGGTGCAGCAGGCGAATCGCGAGTCGGACATCAAGTGGCCATTGAACATGCGCTGGCCGCTGAAGTTCTGGAACATGGCGTTCCTCCAGAAGGGCGCCTATCAGGACAAATCGGGCAAGGACGTCGCATGGAATCGCGGCGCGTATCTGATCCAGGGACTCGGGCACTGCGGGTCGTGTCATACGCCGCGCGGCATCGCGTTCCAGGAGAAGGCGCTCGATGAAAGCGGCAGCGCGTTCCTCACCGGCGGCCTGCTCGACGGCTGGTTCGCGTCGAACCTGACCGGCGAGCACAACGTCGGGCTGGGTCGCTGGAACGACGAGGACGTGCACGCGTTTCTGAAGACCGGCGCGAATCGCCACGCGTCGGCGTTCGGTTCGATGACCAGCGTGATCAACAACAGCACGCAGGGCATGACCGATGCCGACATCGCCGCGATGACGACGTATCTGAAGTCGCTGCCGCCGGCGGGCGGCAACGGCGCGCCGGCTTACGCGTACGATCCGCAGAAGACGAAGGTGTCGCTGAACCGTCCGGCGAACGACGCGGGCGCGCGCGTCTACACCGCGTATTGCATGCATTGTCACGGCGCCGACGGCCGCGGCTTCGCGCCGATGATGGCGCCGTTGGCCGGCAATCCGAACGTGCTGGAGAAGGACGCGTCGTCGTTGATCAACGTCACGCTGAACGGGACCGGCGATCTGGTCGTCGGCGGCGTGCCCGCGGCCTTTCCGATGCCGAAGTTCGCGCCGGTGCTCAACGATCAGCAGATCGCCGACGTGCTGACCTTCGTACGGGCCGGCTGGAACAACGGCGCACCGGCGGTGTCGGCGGCCGAGGTGGCGAAGCTGCGCAAGTCGACGCAGGCGGCGCGTTAAGCGGCAGCACGGCGTTAGCCAGAATTTGCTGTGGCGGCAGGCGCAAAAAAACGGCAGCCGTGCAGAGCGCGCGGTTGCCGTTTTTTACTGGCGCGTCACGTGCCGCGAGGCAACGCATCGCACCATCGCCTCAACGATGCTGGCCGACCTTTTGCCGCTTTTCGAGCACGCGTGCGTACCACGTCAACGGGAAGCACATCGCGAAGTAAATCATCGCGACCATGCCGTAGATCGGGAACGGACGGAACGCGGCGTTGGTGATCATGGTGCCGGTCTTGGTCAGTTCGGTAAAGCCGATGATCGACGCGAGCGCGGTGCTCTTGACCACCTGCACGAGAAAGCCGACCGTCGGCGCGACCGCGATCTTCAGTGCCTGCGGCCACACGATGTAGCGCAACTGCTGGCCGAATGTCATGCCGAGACTCGCACCCGCGGCCCACTGTCCGCGCGGCACGGCTTCGACGCAACCGCGCCAGATGTCGACCAGATACGCGCTCGTATAAAGCGTCAACGTGACGGTCGCCGCGACCCAGGGCGACACGTCGACGCCGAGCAGCGGCAGACCGAAGAACGCGAGGAACAGCTGCATCAGCAGCGGTGTGCCCTGAAACACTTCCACGTACAGCACGACGATGCGGCGCAGCCAGGCGGTCGGCGACACGCGCATCGCTAGCAGCACCAACCCGACGATGCCGCCGCCGACGAACGCGATCAGCGACAGTAGCACCGTCCAGCGGGCGGCGAGCAACAGATTGCGGGCGATGTCCCACAGCGTGAATTCGATCATGATCAACGCTCCGTCGGCAGGGTGCGGGTGCCGCGCAACATCAGGCGGCTGCGCCAGTTACGCGGCGCGCCGTCGTTGCCCTGGTTGTTGCCGCGCGCGGCACGGCCCGCGAACAGACCGCGTCCGAAGCGGTTGATCAGTTGCCGCAACACGATCGACAT
This sequence comes from Paraburkholderia ginsengisoli NBRC 100965, assembly GCF_000739735.1. GTDB lineage: Bacteria > Pseudomonadota > Gammaproteobacteria > Burkholderiales > Burkholderiaceae > Paraburkholderia > Paraburkholderia ginsengisoli. The sequence goes on from NZ_BBJF01000014.1 coordinate 185,166, forward strand.
CAGCAAATAGGCCGCGGTGATGATCACGTAACTCTCGAACGAACGGAAGTTGCGCGACTGGATGAAGTTGGCCGCGTAGGTCAGATCGGGCACCGAGATCTGCGACACGACCGCCGAGCCGAGCATCACGATCAGCACCTGGCTCAGCAGCGCGGGAAACACGTTGGCGATCGCCTGCGGCAGCACGACATGGCGGAACACCTGCCGGCCGTGCAGACCGAGCGCCTGCGCCGCCTGCACCTGGCCGCGCGGAATCGAATCGATGCCGGCGCGCACAATCTCGATTGCGTACGCGCCGAGATTCACCGTCATCGCCAGAATCGCGGCCTGGACTTCGTCGATATGAATGCCGAGGCTCGGCAAGCCGAAGAACACGAAGAACAACTGCACGATGAACGGCGTGTTGCGGATCAGTTCGACGTAGCTCGCCACGAGCCAGCGCGCCCACTTCGGCCCGGCGACCGCGATGCTCGCCCCGCCGATGCCGACGAGGCCGCCGAGCACGGTCGAGACGGCGGTGAGCCCGAGCGTCACGGCGGCGCCGCGCACGAGCATCCCCGCATAGAGGTCGAAGCCGCTGAAATCGAACGCGTAGGTCATGTCGTGGCGCTCATCGTGATGATCAACCTCTGTGCGAAGGGTTTTAGAGCTCGGCCGGCAGCGGCGCACGCAGCCACTTCTGCGAGATCGCGTTCATCGTGCCGTCCTTGCGAGCCTTGGCAATCGTCTCGTCGACCTTCGCCTTCAGGCGCGGTTCGTTCTTGTTCAGGCCGACGTGATCCGGCGAGCTGAACAGCGAGAACTTCTGCTCCGGATCGTTGGCCGGATGACGCGCGAGAATCGTCGCGCCGACGTCGTTGCCGACCACCATCAACTGTACCTGACCAGAAAGAAACGCCGAAATTGCGCCGTTCGGATCGTCGAAACGTTTGATGTTGGCGGTGGGCGGTGCGATCTTCGTCACGCTCAGGTCTTCCAGCGTGCCGCGCGCGACCGAGATCGACTTGCCGGCGAGGTCGGCGGCGTTCTTCACGGGCAGCGACTTCGGGCCGAACACGGCGAGGTAGTAGGGCGCATAAGGCTGCGAGAAGTCGATCACCTTTTCGCGCTCCGGCGTCTGTCCGACCGACAGCAGCATGTCGGCCTTATGGTCGGCGAGGTAGGCCATGCGGTTGTCGCCGGTCACCTGCACGAGTTCGACCTTCGCGTTGAGCGCCTTGCCGATCAGGTTCGCGACGTCGATGTCGTAGCCCATCGGCTTCATGTCCGGTCCGATCGAGCCGAACGGCGGATAGTCCATGAACACGCCGATGCGCACCGTGCCCGACTTCGCGATGTTGTCGATTGCGTCGGCACGCGCGGCCGACGGGAAGGCGCACAACACACCGAGGCCGGTGAAGGCGAGCGTCGCGGCAAGCGTGGCGAACACGCGGCGGGTCTGCGAGTGAGCAACGGGGCGCTGATTCATGGTGTTTCCTTGGTCGAGAAGGTCGGTACGTCGTTATTGGAATGGTTGCGGAAAAGTGGGCGCAAAAGCCAGGCTCAGTGCGTGGCGCGCGCGGCGATCAGCTTGCACGCGTGCGGTGGCAATTCCGCGAGCACCGGCATGCCGAGCGTGAGTCCCGGCGTTTCGCGCGGCGTGGTCGCGGCGGTCAGCGTGAAGCCGGCGCAATCGATGGTCGCCTCGAGCGACGCGCCCACGTCGCGAATGAACGTGACGGTGCCGGCGAGCCGGTTTGGACCGGGGACCTCGGAGGCCTGCTTCACGCAGACATCTTCCGGGCGGATCAACAGACGGACGTCGGTGCCCGACGCCGGCGCGCTTGCGCTTTGCGCGACGGCGATGCGCCGGCCGCCCGGCAGGCTGACGCCGCCCGCGCCATCGTACGCGACCGGCAGGATATTGCCGAGCCCGATGAAGTCGGCGACGAACTCGCTGACCGGATCGCGATAGATATCGAGCGGCTTGCCGACCTGCGCGATGCGGCCTTTTTCCATCACGACGATTTCATCGGCCATCGTCATTGCTTCGCGCTGATCGTGCGTGACCATGATCGTCGTGATGCCCAGACGCTGTTGCAACAGGCGGATTTCCACCTGCATCGCTTCGCGCAGCTTGGCGTCGAGCGCGGACAGCGGCTCGTCGAGCAGCAGCAGTTTCGGTTGCGACGCGATCGCGCGCGCAATCGCCACGCGCTGACGCTGGCCGCCGGAGAGTTGCGTGACCGGCCGGTTCGCCATGTGCGGCAACTGGATCAGATCGAGCAGTTCGGCGACGCGGCTCGTTTGCCGGGCCTTCGCCATCTTGCGCAGCTTCAGCGGATACGCGACGTTCTGCGCGACCGTCATGTGCGGAAACAGCGCGAGGGACTGGAACACCATGCCGAAGTCGCGCTGGTTGGCCGGCAGTTGCGTGATGTCACGGCCGGCGAAATGGATGCTGCCCGAACTCGGCGTCTCCAGCCCGGCAATCATCCGCAGCAGCGTGGTCTTGCCGCAGCCGGACGGGCCGAGAAAGCAGACCAGCTTGCCGTCGGGTACGCTCAGGTCGACATTGTCGACGGCATGCGCGGCGCCGAAGCGGCGAGTCACGGCCTGCAAGGTCAGATGGGTCATCGGGGGCTCCGGCAAAGTGGCGTCGTGCGTGCGTTCGGGTTCACAGTGCGACTCCTTCGTCGCCGATCAGCTTTTCCAGCAGCCAGATCAGCGCGAAGTCGATCGCGACGATGACGACGGCGAAACAGAACACGGTCGGATCGAGCGACGACACCGTGCGGCTGTACAGCCACACTGGCAGCGTCATCGTATCGATGCCGTACAGGAAGAAGGTCACCGTGAACTCGTTGAACGAGACGATGAACGCGAACAGCATGCCGGCGAGAATGCCCGGGCGCATCAGCGGCAGGATCACGTCGACGAGCGCGCGGCCGGGGCTCGCGCCCATCACGCAGGCGGCCTCCTCGAACTCCGGGCCGATGGACGCGACCGACGCCGCGCAATTCTTCACCGTGAACGGCAGCGCCAGAATCACATGCGCGATGATCAGGCGGAACACGCCAAGCTCGATGGGCAGCACGTTGAACACGAGCAGCAGCGACAGGCCAAGCATCACCAGCGGATAGACGAGCGGCAGCGCGACCAGCTGCTCGACCGCCGGTTTGCCGCGAAAGCGGTAGCGGCTCAGCGAGTAGGCGGCGGGCACCGACACGAGCGTGGCGATCAGCATCGTCGAGAACGCGACGATCAGGCTCGTGCTCAACGCGGCGCCCATGGACAGCGAGTCGCTCGCATCCGGCGACACGAAGCTGTGCCACGCGGCGCGGTACCAGTGCAGGCTGAACGCGTGCGGCGGAAACTCGAGCGTGTCGGCGGCGCTGAACGACATCACGATCATCGTGAGGATGGGCAGCGCGGCGAGCAACAATACGATCGCGGCAAGCAGCGCGGTGGCGCGGCCGAGCTGGCCGGGCATCGCGTTCGACAGCCGCGGCAGGCGAGGCGAACGCGGCGAGGGGGGCGCTGGCTGCGGCAGGCGCGAGGTTCGAAGCGGCGTGCTCATGCGTGGGGCTCCCCGGCGGCGAGCCGCTGTGTACGGCGCACGAGGCGCTGCGAAATCGCCATCACCGTGAGCGTGGCGACCATCAATACGACGCCCGACGCGGATGCCGCCGGCCAGTTGAGCAACGGCGCCACCTGGTCGTGGACCAGCACGGCGAGCATCGGCACGCGGCGTCCGCCGAGCAGCAACGGCACGGCGAACGCGCTGGCGTTGTACGCGAACACCAGCAGCGCGCCCGACACGAGGCCCGGCATCGCCAGCGGCAGTAGCACATGACGCAGCGTTTGCCAGCGCGTCGCGCCGAGCGTCGCCGCGGCTTCTTCGTAAGAGGTCGAGACCGCGCGCATCGCGCTCGACAGCGGCAGCACGGCGAGCGGAAACGCGGTCTGAATCAGACCGAGCAACACGCCATGCTCGCGATACAGCCACATCACCGGACGTTGCACGAGGCCGCTCGCGAGCAGCGCGTGATTGAGCAGACCGGCGGGCCCGAGAATGATCAGCCAGCCATAGCCTTGCAGCAGCAGATTGACCAGCAGCGGCAGCAGCACGCCGGCCAGCAGCAGCCGGCGCGCGAGCCGCGACTTCGTGCGCGCCATCGCGAGCGCGACGGGAATCGCCAGCAGAACCGCACAGATCATGCTCTGGAACGCGAGCCGCAACGTGAGCCACAACGACTTCATGAAGTAGCCGTCGAGCAGGTCCGCGTAGTTTTGCAGCGTGAAGCCGCGCCATTCGTCGCCTTGCGTGCCGAAGCTCATGCGCAATACGACGAGCGCCGCCGCGCCGAGCACAGCGAGAAACAGCAGGATCGGCGCGAGCAGCAGCCACGGACGCGCTCTCGCCAGCGCGGTGCCGGCGGGTTGATCCGGCGCGCCGGACGCGGCATCGGGCGTGGGCGCCGAGGTCGAGCCCGACGCCCCGTCCGGCGTCAACGCGGCCCGCCGCGAAAAGCGCGCGAGCATCGGCATCAGGCCGCGAAAATTTCGGTGTAGCGCTTGATCCACGCCGGCTGCACGGCGGCGAGCGCCTTGTCGTCGTGAAGCACGGCTTTCTCCGCGATCTGCTGTGGGCTCGGCACAAACGCGCGGCTTTCGGCAGGAATCACCGCTTTCGAATTGACCGGGCCGTTCAGCACGTCGGCGGCCATGCGGCCTTGCACGCCCGCGTCGAGTGAGTGATTGATGAACGCGTGGATCAGATCGCTGTCGCCCGGATGAGATTTGGGGATCACCGTGAACATCAGCTGGGTCGCGAAGCCTTCCTTCATGCCGTAGGTCACGCCCATCTTGTACTCGGGCTTGCGGATCTGGTCGGGGAAGAAGGCCGGCGAATAGATGCCGCCGATATCGAGCGAACCGGTTCGAAACAGATCGGCTATCTGGTTCGGGTTCTCGCCGAGCGTCATCACGTGGTCTTTCAACTGCATCAGCTTTTTGAAGCCGGGCTCGATGTTCTGTTGCGAGCCGCCGTTCATCTTCGCGGCGATGATCGCGAGATCGACCGCTTCGGCCCATTCGGGCGGCGGCAGGAACACGCGGCCCGCGTATTTCGGATCCCACAGCGCCTCATACGACGTCGGCGCGCTCTTGACCGTCGCGGTGTTGTAGATCAAACCGTCCGACCACAGCAGATAGCCGACGCCGAAGCCGTTCGCGCCGGTGCGATATTGCGGCGCGACTTCCTTCAGGTTCGGCAGCTTGTCGAGATCGGGTTTCATCAGCAGACCGGCGTCGCCGAGACCCGCCGCGCCGACGCCGGCGAGCGTGATCACGTCGTAGGTGGGACGGTCGCCCGCGGCCTTGACCTTGGCGACCATGCCGGAGGTGCCGTCGGCACGATCGGCGATCACCTTCGCGCCGGTCTTCGCGGTGAACGTGGCGGCGATATTGCGCAGAGCGGCCGCGCCGGTGTCGTCCGACCAGGTCAGCAGGCGCAGCGTCTTGCCGCTGAAGTTTTGTTCCGCGGCTCTCAGCTTGACGAACGGCATCGGCAGCGTGGACGCCGCGAGCGCGGCGCCGAGCGTCTTGATGGCCTGCCTTCTACCCCGTTTGATCTCTTGCATGGCGGTCTCCTGTGTTGAACGCCTGTTGCCTGCTGATATCCGCTGTGACCGCTGCCGCTGCATTTTTCAGTTGCGTGGTTCGGTGCTGCGCTGTGTGCTCTTTGCCTACTCTTCGCCTGCTTCCTGCCCGTTCGCACACGAGGCGGCGAGTGCCGGTTGCCGGGGGCGTCGTGTGTGGATGCACTGTAGGTTTGCCAAAATCCCTCGCCAAACGAAATATGCGCATGGGCGGTATGACGTAAGCTCATGCACACGCCCTCGCGTAAGCGGTATGGCGGTAGAGGATCAACTGCTGGCGGCGCCTAGGCAGCGGCGCATGCGGGTTAACGTCCATGATTGCGAGGCCAACCCAACACGCCCGGAGGTATGAGGAAAGCTCGGTTCTGGTGCGCTCGCAGCTACGCCGTGCCCTGTGACGGTGCAGAAAATGCCAAGCGCACGCGTCCGTCGAGGCCCGCATGAGCCGAACGCATGCGGGCTGCCGCGTCGGCACTCTCGTGCGGCGATGATCGATCGCGTATCCTGTGGGCTTCGCGGGCGAGGCGGCGAGCAAGCTTCGCCGTCCGCGCAATGACTTTTTCTGATCCGGAAACCACGATGCGACGACTCCCGCCGCTCAACGCGCTGCAAATTTTCGAAACCGTCGCGCGCCACCGCAGCTTCACCCGCGCCGCCGACCATCTGTGCCTCACGCAAGGCGCGGTCAGCCGGCAGATCATCGCGCTCGAGGACTACTACAAGTTCCCGCTCTTCAAACGTCACGCGAAGGGGCTGACGCTCACCGCCGAAGGCGAAATGCTGCTGCCGGCCGTCAAGGAGAGCTTCGCGCGTATCGAGGAAATTTCGCTGCGCCTCACGCGCCAACGCACCGATCTCGCGCTGAAGGTGCCGACCTGCGTGATGCGCTGGATGCTGCCGAAAATCATGCGCTTCCAGGCCGAGTATCCCGATCTGCACGTGCAAATCACCACGACCTGGCAGCACGACGTCGATTTCCAGAGCGAGCCGTTCGACGCCGCGATCATCTATGCGTCGTCACCCGGTGCGGACGTGCAGGCGGTGCCGCTGTTCGAGGAGCGTCTGACGCCGGTCTGCGCGCCCGATCTGCTGAAGGACAAGCCGCTCGCGGAAGTGGCGGATCTCGCGCGCCACACGCTGCTGCATCCGACGCGCGATCATCGCGACTGGAAGATGTGGCTTGCGAAGGTGGCCGAGGTGGATGCCGCGCATGCCACCGCGATCGACGCCGAGCACGGCCCGAGTTTCGACACGCTCGACATGGCGACCAACGCCGCGTTGCAGGGCTTCGGGATTGCGATCAGCGATCTCGCGCTGATCGACGAGGACGTCGCGGCGCGGCGCCTCGTGCGTCCGTTCGATACGGTGCTCAAGACCGGCTGGCGTTACTACTTCGTGTATCCGGACTCAGTCGCGCATCAGCAGAAGCTGAATCTGTTCCGTGACTGGATCGCCGCGCATTGGGAGCAGTAGGGCCGCTCGTGGTTCACGTCGCGTGCGGAACGGGGGAGGCTCGCCGGGCCGCCTGCCGGCGCCTTGGGCCGTTTGCCATTGCGCGTGCCGCAAACCTCAAGGCGCGAACGACAGAAACAGATACGCCGCGAACAGCGACAAATGCACGGCGCCTTGCAGAATCGTCGTGCGACCCGTGCTCAGCGTGAGCGTGCCGACCACCAGCGTCAGCGCGAGCAACACGGTCTCCTTGCCGGTGATGCCGAGCACGAGCGGCTGGCCGGTGAACAGAAACACGCCGGCGACGGTCGGAATGGTCAGCCCGATGCTGGCCAGCGCCGAACCGAGCGCGAGATTCAGGCTGTTCTGCAAACGGTCGGTGCGCGCCGCGCGCACGGCGGCGAGACCCTCGGGCAACAGCACCAGCGCCGCAATGATGATCCCCACCACGGCTGGCGGCGCCCCCGCGTTCTGCACAGCCGTTTCGACGACCGGCGACAGCACCTTCGCCAGCAGCACCACGGCGACGAGGCATACCAGCAGCAGACCGCCGCTCGCGAGCGCGAGGCCGACGCTCGGCGGCGCGGCGTGGACGTCTTCGTCGGGCACGCCGGCGAGGAAGTAGTCGCGATGGCGCACGGTCTGCACGAACACGAACACGCAATACAGCACCAGCGAGGAAACCCCGGCGAACGCCAGTTGCGACGACGACAGGATCGGGCCGACGCTGGTGGTCGTGTAGTTCGGCATGACCAGCGTCAGCACGGACAACGACGCGAGCACCGCCAGCGCCGCCGCCGCGCCACGGCTCTGAAAGTCCTGCTCCCGATGGCGAATACCGCCCACCAGCAGACAGATGCCGACGATCCCGTTACACACGATCATCACCGCGGCGAACACGGTGTCGCGCGCCAGGCCGGCTTTTTCGGGACCGGAGGTCAGCATCACCGACACGATCAGCGCCACCTCGATCACGGTGACGGCCACCGCCAGCACCAGCGTGCCGAACGGTTCGCCGACCCGATGCGCGACCACTTCCGCGTGATGCACCGCGGTGAAGACCGCCGCGCACAGTGCCACGCCGACGAGCGCGAGCAGCAGCGCGTTGCCCGGCAGCGCATAGGCGACGCCGAGCACGATCCACGCGACGAAGGGTGCGGCAATGGTCCAGCGGGGCAAAACGGGCGAGGGAGTGGTCATTCGTGCGTCCTTTAATGCGAATTCATGACGGGGCATGACTCGGGCGATATGGATCGCCCGGTGTCGAAGCTGGGCGCAATGCTAAACCAAAGCATCAATAAAGCGACCTAACGTGTTAAATTATAAAAGATAATCTGTGCCGGTCGGCTTTATTGTGTGACGAGCGCCGGCGTGCAAAAAGCCGCGCGGCGCCGGTCGGGCTCACTCAGTCTGCTCCGGCGCGAGGCAAACGGCGACTCTCTCTTTTAGCAGGATTTTCTTACGCAGAACTGCGTGGGAAGGCATCGGGATGTGCGGCGATTCCGCGGACGGTACGAGTGCGTGCCAGAGGAATCGCAGACACCACACCGGACGAAACACGTTCAACCCGGCAGGGCGCCAATGCCCAGCGAAAGGACACCGGCGCCCGCTTGTTTCTTTTACAGCAAGTTGACGCGATTATTGCCCTTGAGCACGAATCGTCAGCGCATTCTTGACCGAGGTCACGCCGGCCACGCCTTGCGCAGCTTGCGTCGCGATGTCGATTTGCGCCTGTTCCGGCACCGAACCGGCCAGCGTCACGTCACCGCCGCGCGCGCGCACGGTGATGTTCGCCACGCTCAGGCCCTTCGTCTTCGACAGCGTCGCGCGCACTTTGCGGCTCAGCGCGCGGTTGGCCTGCTTCACCTGCTTGGCGGTCGGCGCGGATGCTGCCGGCGCGGCGGCATCGCTGGCTTGCGCATAGGCATTGATGGACGCCAGAACGATCAGCGCACCGCCGATCATCTTGATTGCCGGAAATGCTTTCATTCAACTTTCTCCTATTGTCATAAGTACGCAGTCCCCGGATGGGACGGTTTGCTACACCAACGAGTAATTCGGGATCAAATCTGAATGGAACGAACAGCAAGCCGTGCGGACGCTTCAACCTGTATGCCGAAGCGCGCGTGCTGAAACGCGGATGCACCGGCAGACGGCTGCGTAGAGGCCGTGCGAGAGGCCGGACAGAACGATACCGCAATTAGTGCCATGTTGAATGCCAGGCTATCCCTAAATGAGGCTTTGCTACAACGATTAAGCCGGCTGGAGTGGATCGACTGCGTTTTCCGGTTATTGCCGGACCGGTTTTTCTTCTGATTTCGCTATTCTCTTCAATTGCCATTGGGGTAATCCCAAACAGTGGGAATAACGCGTGGCCGCTTTGTACTGCTTTAAGGGTTTATCCGGCGAACGTCGGAACAGGACTGAATTTATGCGAAACGAATTGCTTCCTATCCGGCCTTTGCAACGCGACGATTTACCAGTCGATACGATCGAACTCGCGCGCTTCATGATCGGCAAATACCTCGTGCACGATTTGCCGGAAGGGCGCGTCAGCGGACGGATCGTCGAGACCGAAGCGTATCCCGTCGGCGATTCGACCAGCCATGCGTTTATCGGCCGTCGTCCGCATAACGGTTCGATGTTTCTCGCGCCTGGCCACGCTTATGTGCGGCTCACCTATGGGCTGTCGTACATGCTCAACATGTCAGCCGAAGCACAAGAGACCGGCGCCGGTATTCTGTTTCGCGCGATCGAGCCGCTCGAAGGGCTCCCGTTGATGGAAGCGCGGCGCCCCGGCGTGCCGTTGCGGGATCTCGCGCGCGGGCCCGGCCGCCTTACGATGGCGCTCGGCATCGGCGCGGCGTTCGACGGCCGCGATCTTTGCACGGGACGCGGTTTGTGGATCGGCGTGATCGAGAGAGAGGCCGCGTCGATTGGAGTCACGACGCGCATCGGTCTGTCGCGCGAGATGGATCGGCCGCTACGCTTTTTCGAGCCGGGCAGTGCGTTCGTCAGCGGGCCGCGCAAGCTGCTACTGATGCCGCATTCTCGCGCATGACGGTGTGCGTAAATTCGACTGCCAGCACGTGGCCTTTGCGGCAAAACCCGCTCAGATCAGACGATATTTTGAAACATCAGACACATCGCCTTACGACTCCGACAATTATTACCGCAATCTGGAAATGTAAATCGCATCCTGCGGCAATCCCCGGAGATTTCTTGCGAATCTAGCAATTATTTATCTCGAAATTAAGGGTTTTCCCTCGCGCATCTGATGACTAGACTGAATTCACTCGCTTCTCGCATGGTGTGAAAAGCGACGCAAATAAAATCAAGTCTGGAGGTAGTCATCATGAAATCGCTCATCAAGGCAGTTGCCATTGCAGCCGTTCTCGCCGCCCCGGTCGCTTCGTTTGCTCAGGCGAGCCAGCAGCCGGTGACCCGCGCGGATGTCCGTAACGAATTGGTCCAGTTGGAAGGCGCGGGCTACAGCCCGGCCACGACTAACGACACGAACTATCCCGCCAATATCCAGGCGGCCGAAAGCCGCGTGCAGGCGCAGAACCCCGCTGTCGCGCAAACCCAGCCGGTCGCCGATACCAGCGGTTACGGCGCGCCGATGAGCGGTTCGTCACAGGCGGGCGGCATGCTCCAGCCGACGACCGGTCCGAAATCGGTCTATTTCGGCAACTGAGTTGGCAACCAAGCCGACGTAGTCGCATCGGGGCGGAGGCCGGCGGTACGGTCCTCCGCCGACCGAAGCAGGGCGCGCGAGGAACTGCACTAACTGCGTTCCCCGTCGGCAGGCAGGAAAGTTGACGTAACAGAAGCGTGCGTGCCGTCGAGACTCAAGGTTTCATGGCGCGCCCGTCATCGCGAGTGATTCAACGCCTCGCGATCTTCACCCCCAGCGCCGCGCGCGCACCTGCATCACACAACCCGCGCGGCGCGTTCCCAGTTCAAAGAACCTCCGCTGCCGCAAGGTAGCTTCGCCCAACCGTTTCGACGATTGGGCTTTTTTTGCGATCTCTACACCGCGCGAAATGGCGCGTCCTGTGTCGCGGCGTTCATCATGCGGCGTGCATCAAGGACGTTCGCCGTGAATATAGAACTCGAGTTGCTGAATGGTGAACTGCTGTTCGGCGATGATGTTCTTCACCAGATCGCCGATCGATACCATACCGACCAGCCGGTCATTCTCGATCACCGGCAGATGGCGCATACGCCGCTCGGTCATCAGGGCCATGCAGTCGTCGGTAGTCTGATCGGGGCGCACGAAGCGCACCGCCTTGCTCATGATGTCGCGCACCGGCGTGGCCTTCGACGAACGGTCCATCAGCACTACCTTGCGCGCATAGTCGCGCTCCGTGATGATCCCGGCGATGCTGTCGCCGTCCGTCACGACCAGTGCGCCGATGCCTTTTTCGGCCATCAGTCGGATCGCCTCGTAGACGGAATCGTCGACGCCGATCGTGAAGACGCCGGTGTTGTTCGGTTTCGTTTTAAGAAGCTGGGCAACGCTTGTCATGGAGCGGCTCCGTTTCGCAATGCAGCACGCCGGTGCGGCGCGCTGTCGTGAGGGACAGGCCATTCCAGTATAGGCGCGGCGCGGCGGCGCGGTACTCCGGGAATACCTGGGGCGCGTCGCGCGTTCAATTCGGGTAGCGCCGCCGCGCCCCTACGCTCCTTGCACCGCGCAGGGACATACGGGTGCGCCGCGCGGATTAGCGGTAAACTCCCAGTCCAACCTTTATCCCCGGTTTGATCGGGTTCATGTCAGCAATACTGTCCAACGCCATGCTCACGTCTCACGATCCATCGCCCGCAGCAGACGGCGCCATCAACGGCGAGTGCGTCGTTCTCGACGCCACCGCCACGCTTCCCACGCGCTACGGCACGTTCACCTCGTACGTGTTTCGCGTGTGCGAAAGCGGCGCCGAACATCTCGCGCTCGTGATGGGCGATGTCGCCAACCAGTCGTCGGTGTTGACGCGCCTGCATTCGGAGTGCCTGACGGGCGATGTGCTCGGCTCGTATCGTTGCGATTGCGGCGAGCAGCTCGACCTCGCGTTGCGCTACATCGCGGCCGAAGGCTGCGGCGTGCTGCTGTATCTGCGCGGCCATGAAGGGCGCGGCATCGGTCTGTCGAACAAGATTCGCGCGTATGCGCTGCAGGAGCAGGGGCGCGATACCGTGGAGGCTAATCTCGATCTCGGCTTGCCGGACGATTCACGCGAATACGATTCCGCCGCAGGCATTCTGCGCACGCTGAAAGTCACGTCGGTGCGCCTGATGAGCAACAACCCGGAGAAATTCGACACGCTGTCCAAGCACGGCATCCCGGTGTGCGAGCGGGTCGCGCTGGCGATCCCGATGCGCGAGGAAAACGAGCGCTATATCCGCACCAAGCAGCTCAAGTTCGGTCATTACTTCGACGAGAACGAATAAGCGCCGCGCGTGGGCCGCTTGCCGTTCGGGAACGGCGGCCGGCGTTGTAGCGGCGGATTCGTCGAGATGTTGCGCGGGTCAGTGCAAGGCAGTGGAGTGGGGCAGGCTCCGGGCGCGCTGTGTTGGTGTTTGAGTTTGCATTTGCGTTGCGTCGCCCAATCGCGATAGTGCAGTAGCGCAGCTTCTCGGCATCGCGCCCGTGCGCATCAGAACAGACCGAAATCGTCATTGCTGTCGGGAATCGCGTTGAGCAGGTCTTGCAACGCGCGCCAGCCGAGCCAACCCAGAAGCGTCGCCGCCATCGCCAGCCCACCGTGGGCGCGGGCATTCACACCCGTCGACGAAACGCGGCGAGCCGTCTCGCGCGATTCGTCCCGCAACGAGGCACGCAGCAAAGGGCAGGTTTGCATTCTGTCTCTCCTTCTTCAATGGCAATGTCCGATCAGCGAGCGTTCGCCGCAGCGTCGCTCACGCGCGTCAACAGCGCCGCCAACGCCTGAGCTAGCGATGTCGCGCCAAAGCGCCGCTCGCTGACATGCGCTTCGACGTCGATGCGGCCCGCGTTATGCGCGTCGTACAGATCGACGATCAAACGCGTGTGCAGTTCGCCGAGCCCGGCATGCCGAAGCACAACGGTCCATTCATCCCGTGGCACTTCATGCGCGACGACCGGCCGGCCCGCCACTTCGGCGAGCGTGCGCGCCACGTCCAGCGCACTGACGCGCCGATCGCTTTCCACGCTCACGACACGCGGTGACGCTTGCGCGCGACTGTCGTCGAGCAGCAGTTCGGCGGCGAGCGAACCCACATCCTCCGCGGCGACGGTCGGGAACAGTTTGTCCAGCGGATGATGCAGACTCGGCAGCACGCCTTTGGCGAGCGCCATCGGCAACACGCGCGCCCACTTGTGCATGTGCTCGGCGGCGCGCAGAAACGTCAGTTGCGCGTCGATGCCGCGCAACTGCGTTTCGAGGTAGTGGAACAGCGTCGTGATGCCGGTGCCGTGCGGATGTTCCGCGCCGTAGTCGGAGAGCGCGAGCACGTGTGGCGGCCGCGCGGCACGCAGGGCTGCGACGCTCGCATCGATCGTCTGCCGCATCGCCGCCGCGGGATCGTCATGCGCACGTGGGACCGGACACAGCATCTGCACGGCATGCGCATCATCGAGCGCGCGCACCAGCGACGCCGCGTCGTTCAGATCGGCGACGGCAATTTCGCAGCCGATCGCAGCGAGCGGCGCCCCTTGTTCTACGTGGCGGACCACCGCGCGCACTTCACGGCCCGCGCGACGCAGGACCGTCGCGCTCATTCGGCCCACGGGGCCGGCTGCTCCAAAAATTACGAACACGTTGCGCTCCTCGAAGGATCGGTCGGTATGTCGTGATCATAGGGACGCGGCGTTCGGCCGGCGCGCAGGCAAGGATGGATTCGCGCAGATTCGGATGACGGTTTTTTCACGACGCGTCATGCGCAACACGCCACATGCCACGCAGGCACCGAATCTCGTAGCGCCAGGCGCGCGCGCGGAAAACGCCGCACAATGCACGTACGTTGTGCTGCCATCCACGAGGGACGCCATGAACGCCGCGACACCCCTATCGCAACTGCAACCGCCACCGCACTCAGGCTCGCGCATCGCCTTGCTCTCCAGCCAATCGCTCGGCTGGCAGGGCTTCGGCGCGGAACTGGTCAACGTGTCGGCGGGCCTTCACCGGATACCGGCGTTCAAGCATCATCGGGTGGGCGTGCATGTCGGCGCGCCGGTCCGGGCGCGCTGCCTGTGCAACGAACGCCGTCACACGCGAATTCAGGCACACGGCGATGCCGATGTGATCCCCGCCGGACTCGACGGCCAATGGAGCGACGACGCCGCGTGCACGATTTTCAGCGTCTGGATCGGCGATGAATTTTTGCGGCGGACTGTCGAGCAATTGGCCTTGAAGTCTGCGGACGCGCAACTGCGGCCGAGGTTCCAGATGCGCGACCCGCGCTTCCAGCATCTCGCGTGGGCATTGCGCGCGGAGCTCGAAGCGGACGACGCATCCGATCCGCTGTACGCCGAGAGCCTGGGTACCGCGATGGTGGTGCGCCTGATCGGCGGCGCGCCGTCGCTCGACGACAAACGGCGCACGCTGGCACCGAGGACGGCCGCGCGGGTGATCGAGTTTATCGACGGGCATCTGGACCAGCGTCTCACGCTGAGCGAACTGGCCGCGCTAGCCGATCTGAGCGTGCCGCATTTCAAGGTGCTGTTTCGCGAAACGCTCGGCATGCCGGTGCATCGGTACGTGGTGCAGCGGCGGGTGGAACGCGCGCGAACGTTGTTGCTGGAGGGGCGGCTCAACGCGAGCCGGATTGCGCTGGATTGCGGCTTCGCGCATCAGAGTCATATGGCGCACTGGATGGGGCGCCTGCTGGGTGTCACGCCGCGCGAACTGCTGCTCGCACGGCCGCGCGACGTGACGAGTGCCGTGTCGTCGGAACGTGACCGCGGCGTCGAAAGCTAGTTACGCGGCGCGCTACGTCACCTCACGTCGCGCAACGCAGCGCCATGCGCGCCGCGAACATCGGGCTCAACCCGGCGCGGCGCCCGTCAACTGCGAGTACACATCGTGCGACAGCTGCAACAGCTGAGCGCGATCGATCCCGCCCGACACCGCATAACCGAAGTCGCCGTCGACCCAGTAAAACACGTTCACCGGCCCCGACTGATACAACTGGAACGCGGTGGTGTTCGAGTTCACCTGACGATGCGAGATGCACAACGTGACGCGCTCGCCGTTCGGCCCGCGATACATGAACTGCGCGGTGGGTCCGTCGGCGCCGGGCAACAGGCGGCCGCCGGAGAGATTGAAGCCGCTCTTCGACAGCACCGGCGGATGCACGTTGGTGCCGAGCTTGTTGGCGAGCCACTGCACGAAATCCTGTTCGTGATCGGCGCTCATCTCGCTCGGGCGGTCGATGGCCGGCATATAGACCACGTGCGCGAGCGCGGCTTGCCGCGCGAACGTTTCGGCGCCGTCCGCGCTCACCGGCCGCGTGTCCGAATGACCCACCGCGAGCGGCCCGGCGACGTCCTGCCCCATGTGCGAACCGACGCCGATACCGATGCCCAGCACCAGCGCCGCCGCCATCCCCGCGAACTGCGGCCAGTTGGCGGCGATGCGCGAGCGACGCGGCGCGGCCGCCTTCAGGCGCGTCGGCACCGGCTCGCTGAGCACTCGGTCATAGCGCTCATGGAACATGTTGTTCAGCGAAAAATAATCGCTGACGCGCGCGGCCAGCTCGGGGTTCTGTTCGAGCGCGCGCTCCACGTCCACACGGCGTTCGTCGGACAGCGTGCCGTCCACGTACGCGTGCAGGTCTTCTTCGCCGATCGGCATTTGCTGGTCGCTCATCGCACCACCTGTAATTTCGCACCGGGCTGCGTGCCCGCCATCAACGCCCGCAGCCGCTCGCGTCCGCGCGACAACCGCGACATCACCGTGCCGATCGGGATGTTCAGCGCGAGCGCCACGTCGGCATAGCTCATTTCCTCCAGACCCACCAGCAGCACGACTTCGCGCTGCTCCATCGGCAGACGCTGCAGCGCGTAGTCGAGGTCGCGCATTTCTAGCGAGCGGGTCTGCTCGGACGGCACCGCGAATTCGCTTTCGGCGACGCTGTCGTCGTCGACGGCCACGTGGATGGCGCGCGCCGACGCCTTGCGTGCCTGATTCGCGAACACGTTGTGCATGATCGTGAAGAGCCACGCGCGCAGGTCGGTGCCGGGCTGGAACATGCCGGTGCGGCCGAGCGCGCGTTCGAGCGTGTCCTGCACGAGGTCGTCGGCGAGATCGCGATTGTTGATCAGCGCTCGCGCATAGCGCCGCAAACGCGGCACATGCTCCATCAACTCGTCACGCACATCCATTTTCGATCCCGATGGTGAGCCCCGCGAAAGGGCTGGGCGCTGGCATTGGGCGAGGGCCGCCGGTTGGGTTGCTGGTTCGCCCGCCACGCGCATTCGAATGGCAAACACGGGTGCGGCCATTTTATTCCGCAGCTGCACGTGAAAGTTATCGAGTGGTGGACGTCATCGCGCGGTTATCGCGCCGTCATCGCGTCGGCGGCGCGCATCAGTCCATGGGTACGGGCGTCGCCCGCCACCACGAAGCGCTGGCGCTGCGCGGTCCAGGTCAGCAACCGGATCTCGCCGATGCGGCGCGCGGCCCACTGCGGCTGCGCCGGCGCGAGCAGCGCGAGTGTCGACATGACCACCACCGGCTGGTTGTCGCCGTTCAGGTAGATGAACTCGCTGGCGCGCTGGAACGGGCCGAGCGACAGCGCGCGCCGCTCGACCAGCCGCAGGCCGATCGCGCCGAGTTCGGGCGCGGCCGGGTCGGCGCGCGTCGGCGATGCGGGCGGAAACGGCTGCGCGGCGGTTTCCGCGAGGGCCATTACCGCGGCGTTGTCGAGCGCCTGGGCGGACACCTGGGTGGCGGCCAGCCAGCCGCTCGCGGCCGCTACCGTCAGCGCGAGCGCGACGAGTGTGTCGATGAGTTTGCGTCGGCGGCCGGTTGGCTTTGCGCGTTCGAGCGCGCGGCGCGATCCGTCGACCTGGTTCGCGGCGGGCTCGTCGGTGGTTTGGAAGGCCTGCTGGATCTGTGCGTTCAGTCGGCCGTAAAACGCCACGCGCCGCGCTTCCGCCGGGTCCCGGCCGAGATAGTCGCGCAGAAACGCCGCGCGTTCCGGCGTCAGTGTGCCGTCGGCGTAGGCCTGAATGTCGGCTTCGGAAAGCGGCGAGTCGGGTGGGACGTCGATCGAGGTCATGGTGTCGGTGGTCGTCGGAGTGCGGCTATCGAGGGGCGAACACACGCAGAGGCGGGTTTATTCCACGCATGATTCGATGCTTGCCACGCGCCGCTTTTCAAAGCCGCCGGGCACGCGTTGGTCACGCCGTCCCGACGCATTGCCGATTCTTTTTCCTTGTCGCCGAACAGCGGGCAAACCCGCGCGAGCCCGCTTTTATTCCGCGTTTTAGCGATGTTTTTTTCCCGCCGTCGACGCAGGAATAAAAGCCGCCAGGCCGTAGTTCTCCCTGATGCGAACCCGCACAACACTCATTGGAGTCCATCATGAAGAAGCTCGCATTTGCCGCATTGTCCGTCGTCGTTCTGGCTGCTTCGTCGAGCGTTTTTGCGCAAGGCAAGACGCGCGCCGAGGTGTACCAGGAACTGATCGAGGCGCAGCAGAACGGTCTCGATTACATCACCGACGCATCGTACCCGGACGTCAATCCGGTCTTTGTGGAACAAGTCAAGCATCGCAAGGAGGCGCTCGCGGCACGAGCGGCGGCGGCCAGCAGTGTCGCCAGCGGCAACGCGCCGGCAGGCAGCGTCAATTGAAGTGTCGGCAGCCGGCGCGCGAGTGGAGCGGGCGCGCCGGCGTCGAGTGGAATAGATCGCCGCCGCGCGTGTTAGCCGGTAGGTGCATCCACCCGACAAGGAGTCCCCGTGACACAACCTCCCGTTCCCAACTCCGGGCCTGTCTGCGTGCCATGCCGGCTCGCGGTGATCGGCGCGGTCGTGCTGGTGCTGGCCGGCGGCTTTGCGTACACCGCGGGCTGGCTGACGCCCGCGCGTCTCACGGCATCGCGCTTCATCAACACGTTCGAAACCGTCGCGGGTCAACCGCACCCCGGCTACCGGCGCAATCATGCGAAAGGCCTGTGCGTCGAAGGTTACTTCGACAGTAACGGCAACGGCGCGGCAGTGTCGCGCGCAACCGTATTCGCGCCGGGACGCACGCCGGTCACCGGACGCTTCGCTGTGCCCGGCGGCAACCCGTCCGCGCCCGACACCAGTTCGCCGGTGCGCAGCCTCGCGTTGCAGTTCCAGCTGGCGAATGGCGAGCAGTGGCGCACCGGCATGAATTCGACGCCCGTTTTCGCCGTGCATACGCCCGAGCAGTTTTATCAGCAGCTGCTCGCCGCGCGGCCCGACCCGGCGACCGGCAAACCGGACCCGGCGAAACTCAAGGCGTTCTATGCGGCCAATCCCGAGACCTTGCCGTTTCAGAACTGGGTGAAGGCGCATCCGCCTTCATCGAGCCTCGCGAATGCCGCTTACTACGGCATCAACGCTTTCCGCTTTACCGACAGTTCGAACACGACGCGCGCCGTGCGCTGGGCGATGGTGCCCGAGACGCCGTACGCGCCGATCACCGACGCGCAGAAGGCCGCGAAGAATTTCCTCGAGGCCGATCTCGATCAGCGTTTGCAAAGCGGGCCGTTGCGCTGGCATCTGTTGCTGACCGTCGCGCAACCGGGCGACCCCACCGACGACGCCACGCTGCAATGGCCCGCCACTCGCCAGCAGATCGACGCGGGCACGCTGGTGCTCGAGCACGCGAATTCACAGGAAGATGGCACGTGCCGCGACATCAACTTCGATCCGACGATCCTGCCGGCGGGCATCGCGCCATCGGACGATCCATTGCTTGCCGCGCGTTCGGCCGCGTATGCGCTGTCGTTCCAGCGCCGCACGCGTGAGGAAACGCTGCATCCGGCGGTTCATCAAAAGCTCACCCAAGGTCAGACAGCAGGGCAGACACAAGGGCAGACACAAGGGCAAGCACAAGGAGATCACTCATGACACCGGCACCGACTCATTTCAGTCCGCTCGCGCGGCTGCTGCATTGGACGATGGCGCCGCTGATCCTCGCGATGCTGTTCATCGGTGTGGGCATGGTTGCGACCGTTGCGCGCGCGCACAACACGCTGATCGCGATTCACAAGCCGCTCGGCATTGCGTTGCTGCTGCTGGTGGTGGTCCGCGTGGGCGTGCGCATCGTCCGCGGCAGCCCGCCGTTGCCTGCCGACATGGCGGCGCCGCAGCGGATCGCGGCGAAGGCTTCGCATCTCGTGTTGTATGCGCTGATGGCGACAATGCCGTTGATCGGCTGGGCGATGCTGTCAGCGGCGGGATATCCGCTCACGCTATACGGTCCGCTGCATTTGCCGCCGATCGCGCCGCATAACGTCCAACTGTTCGCGGTGCTGCGTGCGTTGCATACGTGGCTCGCGTTTGCGCTATTCGCGACGGTGTTGCTGCATCTGGCGGCTGCGCTGTTTCATGGATTGATCCGGCGCGATGGGGTGTTTTCGAGTATGGCGCGCGGGGGGCGGTAGAGGAGGCGGGGCTGGTGGCGCGGGGGTGCTGATCAGGGGCGTTGGGGTTTGGCCGTGCTTGCGATACTAGCCATGACTCCGCGGGCCCGGTGCGTACCTGCGAGCCAACAAACGCGCCAAACCCGCCCCCACAGCCAAGCCGCGCCAACGCGTAAAATGGCCGGCTATCACGGGCAATCGCAGCCGGACTGCGCGCCGCCGACGCCCGCCTCAGCGCAGCGTCCGGCGAGCCGCATCCTCCACGCGCGATTGCCTTCGCCGGCTTGAATAGGAATGGACGCCGATGTCGTCAGTTTTCTTTGATCGGGAACGGATTGCAGAATGGCTCGGTGATCGGGCCGTGGCCAAAGCGCGCTCGGTGGGTCCCGTCACGCACGTGAGGTGGCAGGGCGCCACGCTCAGTGGCGACGTCCAGGGCACGCAGCCGTTGCCGTACCGAACACGCGTGCGCTTTCGCACCGACGGCGGTTCGCCGTGGGCACAGAGCGACTGCAGCTGCCCGGTCGGCCGCGACTGCAAGCACGTCGCCGCGCTGCTGCTCGCCGAACTCGACTATCACGACGAGATGGACCACATCACCCAGGTCGACCCCGACCAGGACCACGCGCCGGACGACGGCACCTCACCATCCAGTCTGCCGCCGAAACCCTTGACGAATCTGACCCGGCCGTCCGGCGTGCGTCCCGAAGTGGTGAGCTGGCTGGAGCGTTTCCGTGCCCGCGCCGAAGCCGCCGGCACGGTCGCGCAGAAAGCGGGCGCCGTGCGCCACCAGACGCTGGCGTACCGGCTGAACTGGTCCGACTTCCACATGCGCCACGAGGTCGTGCTTTATCGCGCGCGCTGCAACCTGGACGGCGTGGTCGTCGCAATCGACGAACCCTGGGACAACGTGGAAGCCGCGCTCCTCAAGCAGCCTAAATTCGTCTCCGACGAAGACTTGTCGATCCTGCGCGGCCTGTGGCTCGGCCGCTCGCGCGAGGACTTCGGGCAGTTCATCCTGCGCGGCACCAATGGCGCGGAGATGCTGCAGAAGCTGATTTCGACGGGGCGTCTGTTCTTCGATTTCGAACCCGCACCGGGTCGCGCGGAACCGGCCCCGCTGGCGCGCGCCGCCGACCGCCCCGGCCGCATCGAATGGGAGCCGCTCGCCGACCAGCGTCTGCGGCCCGTGCTGCGCACCGAACCGCGCGCGTCGATGGTTCTGCCGACCGAGCCGGTCTGGTATGTCGACGGCGCGGCGAACGAAGCGGGCATCGTCCAGTCGTCGCTGCCGTTCCAGCAGTTGCCCGATTACCTCGCGATGCCGCCGATCTCGCTCGCTGAAGCACCGCTGGTCGCGTCGGTGCTGCGCGAGATCGCGCCCGGCTTGCCGCTGCCGCCCACGCACGACGCGTCCGCGATCCGCGTGATCGACGTCGAGCCGGTGCCGGTGCTTACGCTCAACAGCCACGCGTTGCCGTCGGCGGCGAAGGGCGAGCGGCGTAAAACTGAGACGGTCGAACTGGCCGGCGTGAGCTTCGACTACGACGGCGTGAGCATCAACGTCGATAGTAGTGTCACGCTGGTGCCGATGCCGGGCGGCGATGTGATCCATATCCGCCGCCGTTACGACGCCGAGAAAAAGCGTCTGCTGGAACTGCGCAAGACCGGCCTGCAGAAAGTGCCGACCAGCCGCGTCTACGCGTCGCGCCTGTTGCCCGACACGATGCTCGGCTTGCCCGATACCGACGCGTGGTCGGCGTTCGTCAACGACGCGGTGCCGGAGCTCGTGAGCCAGGGCTGGCGCGTAACGATGGCGCCGGAGTTCCGCTACAACGTGATCGAGATCGACGCGATCGACGGCACCGCGCATCAGGCCGGCGACGGCTGGTTCGATCTGGAGATGGGCATTCGCATCGGCGAGCGCAACGTGCGGCTCGAGCCGCTGCTCGCCGACCTGTTCCGGCGCGATCGGCGCTGGCTGAGCGGCGCGCTCGAGAGCATCGCCGACAGCGAACCGATCGAGCTGAAGACCGAAGAGAACAAGCGGCTGCGCTTGCGTGCCGATCGTCTGAAGCCGGTGGTGCGGGTACTCGTCGATCTGTTCGATTCGCTCGGCGGCACGCTGGCCGAAGGCGCGCCGCTGCGCGTGCCGTCGGTCGATGCCGGGCGGCTCGACGCGTTGAACGAGACGGGCCGCTGGCAATTCCGCGGCGACGATTCGATACGCCAGCTCGCGCGTCGTCTGCAAGCCGGGCCCGGCCTGCGCGAAGTGCCGGTGCCGCGCGGTCTGAAGGCGGAACTGCGCGCGTATCAGCACCAAGGCCTGAACTGGATGCAGTTCCTGCGCGAACAGGACCTGGCCGGCGTGCTCGCCGACGACATGGGGCTCGGCAAGACCGTGCAGACGCTCGCGCACATTCTCGCGGAGAAGGAGGCGGGGCGGCTGAAGCGTCCCGCGCTGATCGTCGTGCCGACCACGCTCGTGCACAACTGGCGCGAGGAAGCGCGACGCTTCGCGCCCGAATTGAAGGTGCTGGTTCTCAATGGCCCGCAACGCAAGGAGCGCTTCGAGCAGATCGGTGAACACGAACTGATTCTGACGACCTACGCGTTGCTGTGGCGCGATCAGAAGGTGCTCGCCGAGCACGAGTATCACCTGCTGATTCTCGACGAAGCGCAGTACGTGAAGAACGCCAGCACCAAGGCCGCGCAGGCGATCCGCGGGTTGCGCGCGCGGCATCGGCTGTGTCTGACGGGCACGCCGCTGGAGAATCACCTCGGCGAGTTGTGGTCACAGTTCGATTTTCTGCTGCCGGGTTTCCTCGGCAGCCAGAAAGACTTCACGCGGCGCTGGCGCAATCCGATCGAAAAGAACGGCGACGGCGTGCGTCGCGCGTTGCTCGCGCGCCGTATCCGGCCATTCATGCTGCGCCGTCGCAAGGACGAGGTCGCGAAGGAACTGCCCGCGAAGACCACCATCGTGTGTTCGGTCGATCTGGAAGGCGCGCAGCGCGATCTCTACGAAACGGTGCGCACGGCGATGCAGGAGAAAGTGCGCGTTGCGGTCAGCGCGCAGGGGCTCGCGCGCAGCCACATCATCGTGCTGGACGCGTTGTTGAAACTGCGCCAGGTGTGCTGCGATCCACGCCTCGTCAGGACGCTCAAGGCCGGCGATGCCGTGCAGCCGGATCAAGCGACAGCCGGGCGTTCCGCCGAACCCGCGGCCGACTCGCCGACTGGCAAGCGAGGCAAAGCGGACCACGAAAAGCTCGAGAAGAGCGCGCGCGCGATGCGGTCGGCCAAGCTCGATCTGCTGCTGTCGATGCTGCCGGAGCTGATCGAAGAAGGGCGCCGCGTGCTGCTGTTTTCGCAGTTCACCGGCATGCTGTCGCTGATTGCCGAGGCGCTCGACGAAGCCGCCATTCCATACGTGATCCTGACCGGCGACACCACCGATCGCGTCACGCCCGTCGAGCGGTTCCAGCAAGGCGACGTGCCGCTGTTCCTGATCAGCCTCAAGGCGGGCGGCGTCGGTCTGAACCTCACTGCCGCCGACACGGTGATCCACTACGATCCATGGTGGAACCCGGCCGCCGAGAATCAGGCGACCGACCGCGCGCATCGGCTGGGGCAGGACAAGCCGGTGTTCGTCTACAAACTGATCGCAGCGGGCAGTATCGAAGAAAAGATCGTGGAATTGCAGGAGCAGAAGGCGGGGCTCGCCGACAGCATCCTCTCCGAAGACGCGGCGGGCGCCGCCAAGTTTTCCGACGACGACCTGGACGCGCTGTTCGCGCCGATGCCGGAGATCGAAGGCGCGCGGTAGTTCGCGGAGCGGCTGTAGCAAAACGTCCGCGCGTGTGAATTGACAGTTGCGGGCGCCTGAGTTCGTCTCAATCCGCGTCTACATGGCGCGGGGATTCCACGCGAGGCGCGAAGACGCTCTGTGTAAGAGCTGCCTTGATCACCTTCGCAAACGGAGTTCTTTCGTCTAGAGCCCACTTCCGGTAGCCGCTACTTTCGTGTCACTCGTGCGGCTAGACTCTGGCGAGCGTGAAGTGTTTCGAGCGGCGTCGCCTCGACGAGGCGACGCCGTTTTTTGCCTCACAAGTGAGACTTACGCTTTCCACTTCAACGCCGAATCGCCGCGTTGCATTTCTTTAGTTAGGTGATTGCCATTAGTTGCCGCGCGCGATTTTTTATGAGATAAAGCGGCGCTCAACATCATCGACGCGATACCCGCAAGCAAACCGCCAGCTCTTTGTCGTAATTTAACAATCTTTAAACGATTTATTTCGAGATCGTTCTTATACTCACTCGAAAATTGTTAAATCACTAAGCCGCGAATGAGAGTTTTCTGAAACGGCGTAAGTGAGCGGGGCCAATGACCGTGCGAGCGAGACCAACCGACCCAGACGCCGATTCGCGCAGGTCGAAATCTATAGCCGGCGGACCCGGCGAGACTTTCTAAAGAACATGCGAAAACGGCCCTCGGCCGAAAGCCGCGACGGCTTGCCGCTGGACGGTGTCCGAAAAAAAAGTGGGGGTTTTCGATTATGATGACCTGCCCTGAATAATCTGTAGGATAAAGTCGATCGATATATGCGTTGATTTCAGATTGTGCGGAAGCAACGCGGAAACGGGGGCGAGGAAAGGACTACTAGTCGAAAGATGTACGACTGGAGCTTGAATTGGAAGCCGGATCGGCGGTGTGCGAATGCCGTCATCCCGGTCGTCTGCCGGCTAGCCGGCCACCAGTTACGAAGGACGATGTCGCGTTGCGGGGTTTTATGAGAATTGCAGTGCTGGATGACGATGCGGCTCAGGCCGATCTGGTTTGCCAAACGCTGTCGGCGGCCGGCCATATTTGTCACGCTTATAGCGCGGGGCGGGAACTGGTGCGGCAGTTGCGCCGGCAGACTTTCGATCTGCTCGTGCTCGACTGGAACGTCCCTGACATGTCGGGCGAAGAGGTGCTGCGCTGGGTGCGCGAAAGCCTCTCCGAACGCCTGCCGGTTCTGTTCATGACGAGCCGCGGCCGCGAAACCGATATCACGTCGATACTGAACACCGGCGCGGACGACTATCTCGTCAAGCCGGTATCGGGCGCCGTATTGCTGGCGCGCGTCGGCTCGCTGCTGCGTCGCGCCTATTACCTCAAGCCGCCAGCGGCCAAAGAAGTGTTCGGTGAATTCGAATTCGATCTGGGCGCGAAGCACGTGGTGGTGCGCGGCACGGCGGTCGCCGTCACGCAGAAAGAGTTCGAGCTCGCGTTGCTGCTGTTCCAGCACCTGAGCCGGCCGCTGTCGCGCGCGCACATTCTCGACGTGATCTGGAAGCAGGCCACCGACATCCCTTCGCGCACGATGGACACGCACGTGTCGATGCTGCGCAGCAAGCTCGGACTGCGGCCGGAGCACGGCTATCGTCTGACGCCCATTTACGGCTATGGCTACCGGCTCGAGCGAATCGAAACCGACTCACCGGCAACGGCCGCCGATGAAACGCCTGAGGCGGGGCAGGCGTGACGCTTTCCCTGACCATGGCGATGCGCGAGAGCGTCACTGGGCCGGGCCGTCGCGCCGGCCGGCTGGCACTGGCCGGCCTGATCGCAATGGGCTGGTGCGGGTCAGTGTGGGCCGACTCGCACCCGTCCCGCGCGCTCGGGGCGCCCGTCAAAGCAACTGCGCCGGCCTATGTGCAATACACGACGCGCGAGGGCGATTCGCTGTACGACATCGCCAACCGTTATCTGGACGGTGAGGCCGACTGGGCGACGCTGAGCCGTCTGAACCATGTGCCCGTGCCGCGCCGCATGCCGGCCGGCATCGTGTTGCGTCTGCCGGCCGGCAAACTCAAACAGGATTGGGAAACCGCCCACGTCGTAGCGACCAGCGGTCCGGCCGAGCGCGCGTTCGGCAAGAACCCGTATGTGCCGCTCACGACCAACGCCGCCCTCGTCGAAGGCGATCGCATTCGCACCGGGCCGAACGGCTTTGTCACGCTGGAGTTGCCGGACCACTCGTTCGTCACGGTTGCGCAGAACGGCGAGATGGACATCGGCACGCTGCGTCGCATCCGCTTGACCGGCGCGGGCGACCGCGTGTTCGACCTGCATCGCGGCGAAGTCGAAAGCCAGGTCACACATGCGACAAAACATGACGATCGTTTCCAGATTCGCTCACCGTCGGTGGTGGCTGGCGTGCGAGGCACGCGCTTCAAGGTGACCTACAGCGGCGACGCGCAGACCACCACCGTGGCGGTGCTCGACGGCGCGGTCGGCGTCGATCCGGCCGCGCACAATGGCCGCGATCTCGCGCCGTTGCCCGGTGTGCCGCTGCAGGCGTCCGAGCAGCTCGTCAAGGCGCGCTTCGGCAACGTCACGCATGCGGGCGGCGCGGTCGGCGGTCCGGTCCAACTGCTGCCGGCGCCAGCCCTGGCCCAGCCGGCGAGGGTGCAGGACGGCAAGACGGTCGCGTTCGACATCGTGCCGGCCGAACAGGCCGCCGGCTACCGCGTGCAGATCGCGCGCGACGCTGACCAGCTCGACCTGATCCGCGACTTGCGCGTGAGCGAGCCGCACGCGGACTTCGGCGATCTGCCCGATGGTACGTACTTCGTGCGCATCGCCTCTA
Organism: Paraburkholderia ginsengisoli NBRC 100965; assembly: GCF_000739735.1. GTDB lineage: Bacteria > Pseudomonadota > Gammaproteobacteria > Burkholderiales > Burkholderiaceae > Paraburkholderia > Paraburkholderia ginsengisoli. Next base: position 211,499 of record NZ_BBJF01000014.1, read on the forward strand.
TCGCCGCCGACGGTCTCGACGGTTTGCCGCAGGTGTACGCGTTCGAGCGGCGTCAGGTGGGGCTGGACGTGTCGGCCGGCCCGCGCGCCGGTACTCACGACTACGAGTTCCGCTGGCTCGTCGGCCGCACGAACGTCGATACGCGCTTCCGCTTCGTGATGGGCAAGACGGCCGATCTGAGCCAGCCGATCGTCGATCGTACCGATCTGTCGGGCGGTCAACTCGTCGTCAGCGATCTGCCGGCCGGCGTCTATTACTGGACGATCGTCGCCGAGCAGTTCGAGAACGGCCGCTTCTACGAAACGAGCAGCGCAGTCCGCTCGTTTACGATCGCGCGCTGACGCTGGTAGATTGGCGGGACCGGCTCACCGGCCGGCCCGCTCCCTAGCTCTGGACCCCCGCATCCATTTGCCGACCACACCTAAGCGCCTGAGCCTCGTCGACCTGCGCGCCCGTTTCGGGCGGCGCGCCGGCCGGCGCTTCCTGATCGAATGGGTGAGTGTCGGCTGCCTCGGCATCGTCGTGATTCTGCTCGCCTCGGTCGGCCGGCTGAGCACGGGCGTCGATCTGCTGGTGTACGACCAGTTCCTGAGTGCGCGCGCGCGGCCCCTGTTGCCCGAGATCGTCGTGATCGAAATCGACAATGCGAGCGTCGCGGAACTCGGCCGCTGGCCGTGGCCGCGCAGCGTCCACGCGCAACTGCTCGAACAGATTGCGAAAGCGAAACCGGCCGCCGTGATCTTCGACGTGCTATTCACCGAGGCCAATCCCGAAGACGCCGTGCTCGCTCACGCGGTCGCGCTGAGCCCGACCTATCTGCCCGTGCTGCTCACTCCGCCCGACGCGTCGGGACGCCGTACGGTCGTCGAACCGGTGGCGCCGCTGGCGCACGCGGCCGCCGGGCTCGGCCATATCAATCTCGAAGTGGACAGCGACGGCATCGTGCGCAGTGTCGCCCAATTTCAGGGCGACGCCGGTTCGCGCTGGCCGCAGTTGATGGTGACGGTCGCCGACGCGTTCGAGCGCGGCGCGCTGCGCCTGCACGGCAAGGCGTGGCGGCCATCGCCGGCCAGCGTGGCGGCGCGCCAGGCCGCCCACGATGACAGCGGCGAAGACCGCTTCCTGATCCCGTTCGGCTCGAACGCGGAGAACTACGCGAAGCTGAGCTTCGCGAGCGTGCTCGCCGGCAATGTACCGGCCGACCAGTTGCGCGGGCGCATCGTCGTAATCGGCGTGACGGCGTCGGGCCTGTACGACCGCTTCGCGACGCCGGTGTCCGGCGAGCTGGGTCCGCTGCCCGGCGTGTACATCCACGCGAACGTGCTCGACACGCTGCTCACCGGCCGCGAGATTCAGCCAGCCGGAAGCTGGCTGGTGTTCGCCGTGTCGCTGTTGCCGCTCGCGGTGCTGCTGGCCGGCTTTCTGGTGCTGTCGCCGCGTCGCTCGCTGCTGCTGACGGTCGGCCTCGTGCTGCTCGCGGCGGTCGCGAGCGCGGGGTGGCTATACGGCGCACGGTTCTGGATGTCACCGGTGCCGGCGATCGTCGGCGTCGTCGTGGTGTATCCGATCTGGAACTGGCGGCGCCTCGAAATGACGATGGCCTATCTGCGCAAAGAACTGCAGCGCCTCGCCGATGAACCGCATCTGCTGCCGGAAACGCCGCAGCGCCGCCGCGAGTTCAGCGGCGATGTGCTGGAGCAGCATATGGCGCTGATGGCGCAAGCCGCGCAGCGGGTGCAGGACATGAAGCGCTTCGTGTGGGACAGCCTCGACAGCATGCCCGAGCCGATCCTCGTGAGTGACCTGCGCGGCGTCGTGCTGATCGCGAACCACGCGGCCAAGGCGCACTTCGCGCGGCTCGGCGCGCCGCTGCCCGAGGGGCGGCACATGCAGGCGGTGCTGGGCGGCCTGACGCTCGTCAAGACGATCGACGGCGACGCGGCGCTCGATGCCGAACACAATCAGTTCGCGCATGCGCACTGGCCGGCGCTGCTCGATCCGACGCGCGGCGAGTTTGCCGCGTTGATGGCGCAGGGCGTCGAGGTGCGCGACGCCAACGCGCGCGACCATCTGCTGCGCTACGCGACCTGCACCAACGCGCAGGGCGAGACGACCGGCTGGATCGCGGGTCTCGTCGACGTGTCGGCGCTGCACGCGGCCGAGCGTCAACGCGAAGACGCGTTGCGGCTGCTGTCGCACGACATGCGCTCGCCGCAGGCGTCGATTCTGGCGCTGGTCGAGATCGAGCGCGCCCGCACCGAGCCCGCGCTTGCGCGCGATCTGCTGGGGCGCATCGAGCGTTATGCGCAGCGCGCGCTCACGCTCGCCGACGATTTCGTGCAACTGGCGCGCGCCGAATCGCAGGCGTATGTGCTCGAACCGGTGAACCTGGACGAACTGCTCATCGACGCGAGCGACGAGGTCTGGCCGCAGGCGCACGCGAAGCGCATCACGCTGGAGACCAACACCGGCGCCGCTGCGGATGCCGACGACGACCACTGGATCTGCGTCGACCGCTCGCTGATGACGCGCACGCTCGTCAACATTCTGAACAACGCAGTCAAGTACAGTCCGCCCGACACGCATATCGAGTGCAGCGTCGACAGCGAGCCGTCGACGGTCGTGCCGGGCGTCGCGCGGCGCGTGTCTTGCACGATCCGCGACCAGGGGTATGGCATTCCGAAGGAGCAGCAGGCAGGTCTGTTCGAGCGCTTCCGCCGCTTTCACGCGACGGAGCGGCCCGAGGTGGGCGGCGCGGGGCTCGGCATGGCGTTCGTCAAGACCGTCGTGACGCGCCATGGCGGCGACGTCGAGGTGGTGAGCGCGCCCGGCGACGGCACCGCCTTCACGATCCGGCTGCCGGCGCTCGACGACCAGCAGTCCGACTCGCCGGTCGCGCGGCGGACATGACGGATCAACACGCAATTTACCGAAACGAGAAGATGGAAAAAGTCACTCTGATGTGTGCCGCGCTGGCGGCGGCGAGCCTCACCGGTTGCGCGGGCCTGAATGCCGACGTGCACACCGCGAATCCGTCGGCGGGGCTGCAAGGCGACCCGACTTATACGATCACGCGGCTGCCGTCGCAGGATGCCAGCGGCGATCATCCGCAATTCGAGTCGTTGCTGCGCGACGAGCTGGCCAAACGCGGCTTCGTCGCCGCGGCGGGCAACGGCGCGCACTATCTGCTGTCGATTGCGTACGACACGCAGCCGGCGGTCGTCGGAATTGGCGGCAAGGACTGCGCGCCGAGCGACTGCGGCAAGGCCGACGCGCCGTTCGCGCTGTTCGGCGGGACCGCGTACCAGCATTCGTTGACGCTGCGCTTTTTCGAGCGCACGAGCGGCGAGGAGCGCTACAAGGTGCGCGCGGTGATCGCCGATCGCGATGCGGACCCGCTGCATGCGATGCCGGTGCTCGTAACAAGCGCGCTGGCGAAGTTCCCGTTCGACGCGTCGTCCGATTGGCGCGTGAAACTCAAGCAGGACAAGGCGGGCGGCGTGCCGAGCGTGATCTCGGTGAAGCCGCTGCAGTAGAGCGCGAGTGCTATTGCGGCGTCGCGCCGGCTTCCGGCCAGGTGTTTTCGAACACGCAATCGGCGAGCGGCAGGCGGCTCGCCCAGCGCTCGGTTTCGAGCATCGGCTCGCTGTAGAACTCGTCGACGTGGCCCAGACACAGAATCGCCACCGGCCGCGCGCCGTCGGGCATATGCAGCAGCGTACGCACCGCGTCGACATCGAATAGCGACACCCAGCCCATGCCGAGACCCTCGGCGCGCGCGGCGAGCCACATGTTCTGGATCGCGCACGCGACCGACGCGAGGTCCATCTCCGGCAGCGTGCGGCGCCCGAAGATATGCCGCTCGCGGCCATCCATCAGCGCGATCACCAGCAGTTCGCCGCACTCCAGCATCCCTTCCACCTTCAGCTTCATGAACGCTTCGCGGCGTTGGCCGAGCGCGTCGGCGGTGGCGAGCCGTTCGCTTTCGACCGTCGCGTGCAACGCGCTGCGCAATGCCGCGTCGGTGATCCGCATGATTCGCCACGGCTGCATGAAGCCGACGCTCGGCGCGTGATGCGCCGCGTCGAGCAGACGCTGCAGCACGGCCGGATCGACCGGATCGCTGACGAAGTGGCGCATGTCGCGGCGTTCGTAGATCGCGCGATAGACGGCGTCGCGCTCGGAGTCGTTAAAAGGCTTCGCCATGGAACAGGGCGGCCGTGAAGGCCGGGTTGGAGGGCCAATAAGCGTGCATATAAGTCGCGACGATCGAGCCCGCGCGATACACGGCCTCGCCGGGTGCCTCGCCTTGCGGCCGGGTGGCCGAGCGCAGCGCAATGAGCGGCGTGCTCAGCTTCGAGTAGTGAAACGTGTGACCGGTCATCGGTCCGTACAGACCGTCGAGCTGCTGCATGCCGAGTGCGCTGAAGCGCGTTTGCATCGTCGCGTGACCGGGCAGCAGGCCGAGCATCGGCGTCGTGACGCCGTGCGTGTCGGTCAGTCGATCGAGCAGATAGAGCAGGCCGCCGCATTCGGCAACCAGCGGCTTGCCGGCTGCCGCGTGCGCGCGAATCGACGCCGCGCTGCGTGTGCCGCCGGCAAGCGTCGCCGCGTGCAGTTCCGGATAGCCGCCGGGCAGGTAGAGCGCGTGGGCGTCGTCGGGGACGGCCTCGTCGGCGAGCGGTGAGAAGTAGACGACCTGCGCGCCGAGCGCTTCCAGCAGTGCGACGTTGGCCGGATAGATGAACGAGAACGCGGCATCGCGCGCGACCGCGATGCGCTTGCCGTCCAGCAGACGCGGCAACGCTTGCGGCAGCGGCGCGCCGAAGTCGACCGGCGGCGGTAGTTCGGCCAACGCGGTTTGGGCGAGCGTGTCGGCGGCGCGCTCGAGGCGCGCGTCCAGATCGTCGATCTCCGCCGCCTGATGCAGGCCGAGGTGGCGGTCGGGCAACGCGATCTCAGCGCTGGCCGCGATGGATCCGCACCAGCGCAGCTCGCGCGGCAACGCTTCTTCGAGCATCTGCGCGTGCCGCGCCGAGCCGACGCGATTCGCGAGCACGCCATAAAACGGCACCTGCGGCCGGAAGCGCGCGAGACCGAACGCGACCGCGCCGAAGGTTTGCGCCATCGCCTTCGCGGAGATCACTGCGAGCACCGGCACGCCGAAGGCGGTTGCGAGATCGGCGCTGCTCGGCGTGCCGTCGAACAGACCCATCACGCCTTCGATCAGGATCAGATCGGCTTCGGCCGCCGCCTGCGCGAGCAGATTGCGGCACCCGGTTTCGCCGACCATCCACAGATCCAGCGACAACACCGGCGCGCCGCTCGCGCGTTCGAGGATCATCGGGTCGAGAAAGTCCGGGCCGGTCTTGAAGACGCGCACGCGCCGTCCGAGCCGCCGGTGATAGCGGGCGAGACCGGCGGTGATCGTGGTCTTGCCCTGGCCCGACGCCGGGGCGCTGATGAACAGCGCGGGACACGCGCCGGAGGAACTTGCCGTTCGGGTCGCCGCTGAGGAAGCGCCTGTGGGCCGCTCGCGCTCGGACATCGCTCAGAACTCCACGCCGCGCTGTGCTTTCACGCCTTGCTCGCGATACGGATGCTTGACGATGCGCATCTCGGTGACGAGGTCGGCGGCTTCGATCAGCGCGTCCGGCGCGTGGCGACCGGTCACCACCACATGCAGCATCGCGGGGCGCGCGTCGAGCACCGACAGTACTTCGTCGAGCGGCAGGTATTCGTACTTCAGCACCGTGTTCAGCTCGTCGAGGATCACCATCTGATAGTCGCCGCTTTCGATCATCCGGCGCGCCTCGTCCCAGCCTTTGCGAGCGGTGGCGATGTCGGCGTCGCGGTTCTGCGTGTTCCAGGTATAGCCGTCGCCCATCGTGACGAAATCGCATTGGGCGATCGCGCCGAGGAAGTCGCGCTCCGACGTATGCAGCGCGCCCTTGATGAACTGCACGACGCCGAGGCGCATGCCGTGTCCGAGCACCCGCACGGCCATGCCGAATGCGGCAGTGGTCTTGCCCTTGCCGGTACCGGTATTGACGATCAGCAGGCCTTTTTCGACGGTGGCGGCGGCCTGCTTTTTCTCATGGCCTTCGCGTCGGCGCTCGGTCATGCGTTGATGCGATTCGGGATCGGTCTTCATCGAAGGTCCTGTGGGTGAGGGGCGGGGTTGGGGTGTTCGCGATTGGCGTCGAGAACGGATGTGGCGATTGCGGCTGCGCTTGCGGCGATCGCCACGGTGACGCCATCGTGATGAGTCTTCGGCACGAGGAGGCGCACGGTTGACGCTGTTGCTGCCGCGCAGGCGGCAGATGTGGTCTGCGCAACCGCCTCAAAGGGTATGCCGCGCTCATCGGCAGCGGTATGCGCGGCAGTCGCAACAACGGTGGCCGCTTCGCACGACGCCGCGAGCAACGCGCACGGTTCGCAGACGCCATCCACGCCGAGATGCTCGCGCACCGCTGACGACGCGTTGGCAATCGGCATCGCCGCGATCTGCTCGCGGCTGAACAGGTGCAGCGGCAGCGCGTGACGTGCGCAGAATTCGAGCAGGCCGGCTTCGTCGGCTTTGGTGTCGATCGAGGCGACCGCGCGAATCCGATCGAATTCGAGCGAGCCCAGCGCGGCGCGCACTGCCGCCTCGATCTGCGCGGCCGAGCGGTGCAAGCGGCAACCGATGCCGACGCTCAGCGTTTTCATCGGGCATTTGCTCCGGGAGTGGGGGTTGCAACGGCGGACGCATCAACCACGTTCGCCTCGACCGCCGCGCGAGCCAACGCCAGCGACGCCACGCCGCCGATCACTACAATCGCCGGCGAGCCGAGTCCCGCGCGTGCCACCGCATCGGCGAATTCATCGAGCCGCGCGAGCACATGACGTTGCTCGGGACGCGTCGCCGACTCGATCGCGGCACACGGCGTATCGGCAGACATGCCGGCCGCAATCAACGCGCTCACGATCTTTCCGAGCCGCCGCATCCCCATGTAAATCACCAGCGTCATGCGCGTGGCGACGAGCGCGGCCCAATCCGGCTCGCCGCTGTCCGCGCCGTGTCCGGTGACGAACACCACGCCCTGCGCGAAGTCGCGGTGCGTGACCGGAATGCCGATCGCGGCAGGCGCTGCGATCCCCGCCGTGATGCCGTTGATCACTTCGACTTCGATCCCCGCCTCATGCAGCGCCTGCTGCTCCTCACCGCCGCGGCCGAACACGAACGGATCGCCGCCCTTGAGCCGCGCGACGCGGCGTCCGGCCCGCGCATGCTCGAGCATCTGCGCGACGATGCCGGCTTGCGGCGTCGACGGATGCCCGCCGCGTTTGCCGACATACACGACCTGCGCATCGGCGCGCGCGAATTGCAGCACGTCGGGATTCACGAGGTCGTCGACCAGCACCACGTCGGCTTGCGCGAGCGCGCGGGTCGCCTTCAGCGTCATCAGTTCGACGTCGCCGGGACCGGCGCCGATCAGCCACGCGCGGGTCATCACGGCGTGCATGGCGTGGGCCATGTCGTAGTCGTTGGCATAGGGCAAAACAGGAAGGAGCGCCAGTTGGCGGAGGTCGAGATCATGCGGTGCTACGGATTCAGGCGCGACGACCGCGAGGCTCATCGCGAAATCGCGCGGGAAACTTCTCTCGCAACAATCCGCAACCCACGCGTGACGTCGTGCTTCAGCGCCTTCACATCCGTCCCTCGCGGATTCCGGCGGCCGGCGGCGTGACGTGCGCCACCTCCGCGTCTGGCCGGTATCCGGGCTGGCGGCCTCATGCGCTTTGCCTTCCCGTGCCGGATTCGCCGGACAGTGGCATCGAAAACGCATGCGCGGCGTGTGCTGAAGAAACAGCGCGCCGCAGGTCGCTTACCGTTGCGGGGACAGCACAGGTTGAGCGCACCACGCGCTGCCTGTTTCCCGTTTAACTGCACACGCGAACGCATGTGCGGGCACCAAACGCGCGCATACGATAGCACACGGCGCCCCGCCCGATAAGCGCCGCCGGCTAGCGTTTTCTTGACTGCGCAAGGCCGCGGGCCTACACTCGCACGCACTTTGGTGCTCGTATGCGCGCTCGTGCGCATGCAGTTAAACGGGAAACAGGGCGCCCACCTGCAATGGATCGGGTCAACCTGTGCTGCCCCCGCAACGGTAAGCGAAAAGTGGCGTCGGCGTTTATTGCTCGACGCCGCGGAGCCGGCTTCGATGTCCACGCGCAAGGCCGCGTCGGCATATCACCACTGGGCGAGAAATCACTCGTCCGGGAAGGGGAAGCGGCGCTTTCGCCAGCCCGGATACCGGCCAGAATAAGCAGGACGCTCGTCGCGGGGATGCGACGGCGCGTTCATGACCTCATACCCGCTTTCTGCTTTCCGTTGTCGCGGCAACGCCGTCGTTCGTCCCCGTGTGTTGTGATGGTGCCGGCTTGCCGTGCGTGCGCTCGCGCATGCTCGCCTCGCCGGCTCATGCGGACAGACGGGCGCACACGCACGGCAAACTCGCGCAACGCCTACGGATGGACCTCACGATGCAAACGCAAATGCGCAAGATCCCCGTCACCATCGTCACGGGCTTTCTCGGCAGCGGCAAGACCACGCTGCTGCGGCACATTCTTCAGCATGCGGGCGGCAAGCGCATCGCGGTGATCGTCAACGAGTTCGGCGAACTCGGCATCGACGGCGAAATCCTCAAAGGTTGCGGCATCGGCTGCGATGAAAACGGCGTCGAAAGCGAAGGGCAACTGTATGAACTCGCGAACGGTTGCCTGTGCTGCACCGTGCAGGAAGAGTTCTTCCCGGTGATGGAAAAGCTCGTCGAGCGCCGCGAGCAGATCGATCACGTGCTGATCGAAACCTCCGGTCTCGCGTTGCCCAAGCCGCTAGTGCAGGCGTTCAACTGGCCGCAGATCAAGAACAGCTTCACCGTCGATGCGGTCGTCACGGTGGTCGACGGCCCGGCTGCGGCGAGCGGTCAGTTCGCCGACAACCCCGTTGCCGTCGACGCGCAACGCAAGGCCGATCCGAATCTCGATCACGAGTCGCTGCTGCACGAGCTGTTTGAAGATCAACTCTCCGCCGCCGACCTGGTGATCCTGAACAAGACCGATCTGCTCGACGACGCTCAGCAGAGCGCCGTCGAAGCGGTGATCCGCGAAGAAATTCCGCCGCAGGTGAAGATCGTGCGCGCGCAGATGGGTCAGCTCGATCTGCACACGTTGCTCGGTCTCGAGGCGGCGTCGGAAGAGACCATCCACTTGCGCCACGATCACCACGGTTCCGCCGACGACGCCGATCATCATCACGACGAATTCGATTCGGTGGTCGTGCAGGCGAACGCGCCCTCGCGTGAAGCGGTGATCGCCGCGTTGCAAGGACTCGTCGAGTCCAGCACGATTTACCGCGTGAAAGGCTTCGCGGCATTGCCGGGCGCGCCGATGCGTCTCGTGATCCAGGGCGTGGGTCGGCGCTTCGACAGCTATTTCGATCGACGCTGGCAGGCCGGCGAAGGTGGCGCGGGCTACGCGAGCCGCTTCGTGCTGATCGGCGAGGACCTCGATCAGGCCGCGTTGCAACGCGCGTTCGATACTGCGCTCGGCGTCGTGCCGTCGAGCACCGAAGCCCACCAGGCGTAAGCGCCGATGCATCTGCTGCGCACCACGCCGGGCGGTTTCGTCGACGATACGCAGGGCGTGATCCGCATCGATCAGCAGCCCGCCGACATCGTCGTGCTCAGTTCCGCCGACACCACACTGTCACTGCTCGCGAGCGTGTTTGCGCGTCTCGGCGAGGGCTTCCCCAGCGTGCGGCTTGCGAACGTCACGTATCTGCGCCAACCGGCGTCGGTCGATTTCTATATCGAGGACGTGTTGCAACACGCGCGCGTGGTGGTGGTCGATCACCTCGGCGGCGAGGCGTACTGGCCGTACGGCATCGAGCAGGTGGTCGCGCTGGCGGAGCGCAAACAGCAAACGCTCGCGATGTTTTCCGGCGACCTGCAGGAAGATCCCAATCTGCTCGCGCGCAGCACCGCCGATGCCGCGTTGTGTCATCAGCTATGGCGCTATCTGCGCGAAGGCGGCCCGCAAAACGCCGAAGCGTTTCTGCGCTGCATCGCGTATCGCGCGTTCGGCAGGGGACGCGAGCCGGCGCCGCCGCGCGCGTTGCCGGCCGCGGCGCTCTATCATCCGCAACACGACACGCCGACCATCGCCGACTGGCAGGCGCGCTGGCAACCCGGCGCGCCGGTCGCGGCGATCCTGTTCTACAAGGCGCATTTGCAGGCGGCCAACACGGCGGTGTTCGACGCGCTGATCGACGCGCTCGAAGCGCAAGGCGTCAATCCGCTGCCGCTCGCGATCACGTCGCTGAAGGATGCGATGAGCCGCGACGTCGTGCAGACGCTGTGCGCGCAACATCGGGTCGCGCTGGTGCTCAACACGACCGCCTTCGCCGCGAGCGCGATCGACGACCCCGCGCCGCTCGCGCTCGCCGGTGACGCGCCGGTGTTCCAGGTGATCCTGAGCGGCGGCAATCGCGACGACTGGCTCAAGGACAACCAGGGCCTCAATTCGCGCGATATCGCGATGCATATCGCGCTGCCGGAAGTGGACGGACGCATCATCACGCGCGCGATCAGTTTCAAGGGACTCGCGTATCGCTGCCCGCACACGCAGGTCGACGTGGTCCGTTATCAACCGGACCTCGAACGTGTCGGCTTTCTCGCCGAGCTGAGCCGCCGCTGGTGCAGGCTGCGTTCGCTCGATAACGCGGATAAAAAACTCGCGCTGATTCTTGCCAACTATCCGATGAGCGAAGGACGCATCGGCAACGGCGTGGGGCTCGACACGCCGGCGTCGGTGGTCGGCATTCTCGCGATGCTGCGCGACGAAGGCTATCGGCTCGCGAATGCGTTGCCCGTGGATGGCGACGCGCTTCTGAAGAAGCTCACCGAGGGCGTGACCAATGATCCGGTGGTTCGCGATCTGCGTCCCGCGTTGCAAAGCCTCGCGCTCGACGATTACCTGCTGCATTTCAATGCGCTGCCCGCCGCCGCGCGTCAGGCGCTGAACGCGCGTTGGGGGCCGCCCGAGCAGGACCCGACGTTGCGTCGCGGCCGCTTCATGATCGCGGGCTGGCGTTGCGGACAGGTGTTCGTCGGCATTCAGCCTTCGCGTTCGCGCGAGCAGGGCGACTATGCGAGTTATCACGACGCCGACCTGGTGCCGCCCCATGCGTACCTCGCGTTCTATTTCTGGCTGCGTCACCAGTTCGGGATCGACGCAGTCGTGCATGTCGGCAAGCACGGCAATCTCGAATGGCTGCCCGGCAAGAGCGTCGCGTTGAGCGATACGTGCTGGCCCGATCTGATTCTCGGGCCGATGCCGCATCTGTATCCGTTCATCGTCAACGATCCGGGCGAGGGCAGTCAGGCCAAGCGGCGCGCGCAGGCCGTGATCGTCGATCATCTGATGCCGCCGCTCACGCGCGCCGAAAGCTATGGGCCGTTGCAGGACCTGGAGCGCCAGGTCGACGAATACTATGAAGCGCTGATGGTCGATTCGCGTCGCTCGAAGCTGCTGCGCAGCACGATTCTCGCGACCATCGTCGAGCACAGGCTGCACGAGGAACTGAGTCTCGCGGAACCGAACGGCGCCGACGCCGAGGACGCGCTGCTCACGCGCGTCGACGCGTGGCTGTGCGAGCTGAAGGAAGCGCAGATTCGTGATGGCCTGCACACGTTCGGACAATCGCCCGACGGTGTGCAGCGGCGCGATACGCTGCTTGCGTTGGGGCGCTTTCCGGTCGGCGACGGTCGAGGCGGCAACGCGGGTTTGATCGATGCGCTGGCGCGCGATCTGCACATGGATCATCTGTTCGATCCCTTGTCGGTGGACTGGTCGGCGGTGTGGGACGGGCCGCGGCCCGACGTATTGCAACAGGTGAGCGATGCGCCTTGGCGGCATTGCGGCGACACGCGCGAGCGGCTCGAATTGCTGGCTGCGCAAATGTTGAACGGCGTGTGCGCCGCTCGCGCCGATGCGGACGCAATGATGGGCGATGTGGTGCGCGGGATGCCGGACGAACCATCGGACGCGATACCCGCAATGCCGCTAATGGGTACGTTGCCGCAAGCGGAGTTGGTCATCGAGCGTTTGCGCAACGACGTACTGCCGCGCCTCGACGGTTGCGGTCCGCAGGAAATGCTGCAACTGAAGCGCGGCCTCGAAGGGCGCTTCGTGCCGCCAGGCCCGAGCGGTTCGCCATCGCGTGGACGACCCGACGTGCTGCCGACTGGCCGCAACTTCTATTCGGTAGACACGCGCGCGATCCCCACGCAGGCCGCGTGGTCGCTCGGTTTGAAATCGGCGCAACAGTTGCTTGAACGGCATCTGCAGGACAAGGGCGATTATCCGCGTGCGATCGGCCTCTCCGTGTGGGGCACCGCGACGATGCGCACCGGCGGCGACGACATCGCCCAGGCGCTCGCGCTGCTCGGCGTGCGGCCGAAGTGGGCGCCGGGCAGTCATCGTGTGACCGACTTCGAGATCATGCCGATCGAAGCGTTCGACCGTCCGCGTATCGACGTCACGTTGCGCGTGTCCGGCTTTTTCCGGGACGCGTTCGCGAACGTGATGCATCTGTTCGACGCCGCCGTGCAGGCGGTCGCCGAACTCGACGAACCGGAGGAGCTGAATCCGATTCGCGCGCGCGTGCTGCGCGAGCGCGATGCGCTGATCGCGCGCGGCATGGACCCAGCCGTGGCGCGCCGGCGCGCCGGCTGGCGCGTGTTCAGCGCGCGGCCGGGCGCGTATGGCGCGGGTCTGCAGGACATGATCGACTCGCGGCAATGGCAGTCCGACGCCGATCTCGCGAACGCGTATCAGGCGTGGGGCGGCTATGCGTACACGCAGAAGAGCGCCGGCGAAGAAGCGCGCGATGCGTTCGGCGCACGTCTCGCTGCGCTGGACGTGGTGCTGCAGAACCAGGACAACCGCGAGCACGACCTGCTCGATTCGAACGACTACTATCAGTTTCAGGGCGGTATGGTCGCGGCGGTCCGACATCTGGCCGGCAATCAGCCGAGCGTGTATCACGCCGATCACAGCAACCCGGCCGCGCCGCGCGTGCGCACGCTGCATGAGGAGATCGCGCGCGTGATCCGCTCGCGGGTGGTCAATCCAAAATGGATCGATGGCGTGAAGCGCCACGGCTATAAGGGCGCGGCGGAGATCGCCGCGACCGTCGACTATCTGTACGGTTACGATGCGACCGCGCGGGTGATCGCGGATCATCAATATGCGCTCGTCACCGATGCGTACCTGAACGACGCCGCGACCCGCGAGTTCTTGCAGCGGCACAATCCGCATGCGCTGCATTCGATCTGCGAGCGTTTGCTCGAAGCGATGCAGCGCGGTTTGTGGCAGGCGCCGGGCGAATACCGGACGCAAGTCGAACAGCACCTGCTCGCGAGCGAGCAGCAGATCGAAGGAATGCAGACATGAATGCAGCGACGTCAGCAGTGAGTCAGCACGCGAGCGAGGTGCCGCGCTCGGGCCAGCGGCCCGCGTTTCCGTTTGCCGCGCTGATCGGCCAGGGCCCGTTGCAGCAGGCGCTGCTGCTGGCCGCGATCGATCCGGGGCTGGGCGGCGTGCTGGTCAGCGGGCCGCGCGGCACGGCCAAGTCGACCGCGGCGCGCGCGCTCGCCGAGTTGCTGCCGCAAGGGCAACTGGTGAATCTGCCGCTCGGCGCGAGCGAGGATCGTCTGATCGGTACGCTCGATATCGAAACCGTGCTGCGCGACGGCGCGGTGCGTTTTTCGCCGGGGCTGCTCGCGAAGGCGCATCAGGGCGTGCTGTACGTCGATGAAGTCAACCTGCTGCCCGACGCGCTCGTCGATGCGTTGCTCGACGCGGCGGCGAGCGGTGTGAATACCGTCGAACGCGATGGCGTGTCGCACAGTCACGACGCAAGCTTCGTGCTGATCGGCACGATGAATCCCGAAGAGGGCGAACTGCGCCCGCAATTGATCGACCGCTTCGGCCTGATGGTCGAGTTGCAGAACTGCTTCGAGCCGCAGGTGCGGCAGGCGATCGTCAAGGCACGGCTCGCGTTCGATCTCGCTCCGCATGAGTTTCGCACGGGCTATGCGGCGCAACAGGCGGCGTACGTCGAGCGGATTCGCGCGGCGCGTGCAGCGCTGCCGCAACTCGCATTTGATGACGCCGTGCACGCGCACGTCAGCGCGTTGTGTATCGACGCGGCCGTGGACGGGCTGCGCGCCGATCTCGTGATGCTGCGCGCGGCGCGGGCGTTGGCCGCGTTGGAGCAGGCGGACGCGGTGACGGTGGAGCATGTCGGACGGGTCGCCGAGGCGGTGTTGATTCATCGGCGTCGTCAGCGTGATGGGCGGTCCGGTGGCGATGCGCGCGACGGCGATGGTCAAGCGCAGCGGGACGCGGTGGCGGGCAGCGACGCGGGTCGTTCGGCGGAACCTGCTCCTGCTGGGAACCCTGCATCCGCGCCCGGTCTCGCCGATGAGAACGATTGGGGCTACCTCGCGCCCGAGCCCGCGCCGACCACGCAAGTCAAAAGCGTCATCCCGCTCGACGCAAAAAAACGCTGAGCCATCGGAAAGGCGCCGCCGCTGACTCGCGCAGCGGTTTTCGATGGCGACAAGGCGTGAGTGCGATTGCGCGCAGTCATTTGCGCAGCGATGCGCACGGTATGCCGGGCAAGCGCATTGCATGGCCACAGACGCTCATGGCGAGGCGCACGGACGCACTGCGCGCCGAACATCTGCGCTTCGTGCGCGAGGCGCCGCGTGGCGGTGCGCTGCATTGCTTCGTGCTCGATTGCTCCGGCTCCATGCTGACCGGGGCCGCCCTCGCGCTCGCGAAGGGCTTGCTGATCGCGCTGTTCGACCGCGCGAGCGCCGCGCGCGCCGAGGCCGCGCTGATCTGTTTTGGCGGTGCGGGCGCGGACGTGCGATTCGGTCCGGCCGTGCCGCGCTGGTGGAACGAGCGGTGGCTCAGGCCCGTCGGCGGTGGTGGCGGCACGCCGCTCGCGTCCGGCATCCGGCGGGCCGCGCAGTTGCTGGAGCAGAGTGCGCGTGTGAAGCCTGCCCAGCAACGCTGGCTGTGGATTCTGACCGATGGCCGCACGCGCGACGAACCGGCGCGCCCGCTCGATGCGGATAAGGTCGTGTTCGTCGATTTCGAACGCGCGGCCGTACGGCTGGGTCGCTGCGCGGCGCTCGCGGAGGCGTGGGGGGCGCGGCGTGTTACGCCGGAAGAGCTGATTGGTTGAGTGGTCGGGCGGCGCGAACCCGTGGGTGCCGGGCCGCCCGCTTTGAAACGTCTATTTGAGGCCGTTCGACCAGTACAGCACGTCGTCCTGCCGGTCGAAAACGAAAACTTTCATCGCCATCTGTTGAGCCGCGTCGAGTCGATCCAGTTCGAGCCCGTGGGTCGAAGGTTCGCCCGGCGTCTTGCCTTTGTGCACATTGCGGATGATCGCGCTGGTCTCGATCTCCGTATCGAGTTCCGCCGACTTCAACCGAAACGCGAGCCGCAGCCGTTCGCCGACCGCGCCGAGGGTCCACGACGCGCTCAACGACATGCCGAGCGCGCTGATGCCCTTGGCCAAACCGAGTCCGTCGTAGGTGTTGCCCTTTGTGCTGTCTTTTGTGCCGTCCTTGGCGTCGCCCGCCTCGCCGAGGCCGAAGCGCACCGCCAGGTGCGCATGGACGCGGATCGATTTGCGCTCGCGCAGACGGCGGATGACGCCGGGCTTCGACAGCACGACGTAGTCGAAGGGCGCGCGGCAGACCGCTTCGACGGTGCAGACGAAGCGGAACACGGCCTGGCTCGCAATGGCGACGATCTCGATGTTTTCGCCGGGCGTGAGCGGCAGCAGACGGCCCTGCTGCAACGGCGGCGTGACGAAGAGCGCCTGATTCGGCGCAAAGCCGATGATGCGGCACGGGTGCATCGGCGCGCCACTGCCGAGTTGCGAACGCATGCCGATCAACGCGCCTATTTCAAGGTGCATGTCCTTGAGCGTGAGTTGGCTGGCGGAGTCCGTTGGCTGTGCCGCGGTGGGCGGCGGCTGGGTCGCCGGGTCCGGCAGATCGCCGCGCTGCGGGAGGAAGTGCTCGAACAGGAAGTTGCGCTCGTCCGTGGTCGCCAGCGTAGTGCCGTCGGCGAAAAGCAGCGAGCCGTCACGGTCGACGATCGGCCACGCGAGGGGCGTGCCGACCGGCACCGCATCCGGGCTGAGCACCGGCGATAACGCGGCAGGCGAGTGTTCCACGACGGGTTCGTCGACGGGATTGTCCATGGTCGGCGGCTATTTAAGTGGCGGGATATCTTGGTTGACGGCGGCGGCGCGAAAAACTTGAGCGGCGGAGGTGGGAGGCTGTTCGGGGTGGGGGCGTACGGGCCGACGAATTAGATCGGATGACTAACTAATTTTGCATGCTTGCCGGAGACCCGGTCTTTCGGGC
>NZ_BBJF01000013.1 GCF_000739735.1 Paraburkholderia ginsengisoli NBRC 100965
CGATCGGACAGCTCGTGCATGATCCGCTTCGCGTCGCTGCGCTTCTCGCGCTGGATGAACACCGTGTCCAGTTGCTGCGCGAGCCAGCCGACCACCGGCCATTGGCGGATCTCCGCCTTCGACACGAACGGCGTAGGCCGCCACGCATTGATCACGTAGATATCGATCCACGAGATGTGATTGGCGACCACCAGCGCGCCGCCGTCGAGCCGCGCGCTGTCGTTATGCACGACGAGCCGCATGCCGCACAGGCGCAGCATTTTCAGCGACCACGCGCGGTTGAGCGCGTGTCGCCGTTGCGCGCCGGCGCCGGGAAAGCGCGTCGCCACGATCCACATGCCGTGCAGCAGATGCGCGATCAGACGGGCCTTGCGTAACGCGAGCTTCATGGTCGGAGCTTTCCGTGACTGGACAATGAGCTGGGCTATGAACGCAGCGACGCGCCGTGCTTAACGCTGCTCGAACGCGACGTGACCGGACACGATGGTCGTCCGCACGCGCGCCGGCAGTTCGTAGCCGAGGAACGGCGTGTTGTGCCCCTGGCTCTTCAACCCGCGCGGCTCGACGCGCCAGTGCGCGTGACGGTCGAACACGCAGAGGTCGGCCACCGCGCCCACCGCGATGCGGCCGGCCGCGCTCAGATCGAGCACGTCGGCTGGCGCCGTCGTGATGCGGTTCAACGCCTTGGCGAGCGGCACGCCGGCTTCGTCGGCCCACTTCACCGTCAGCGACAGGAACAGCTCCAGACCCGTTGCGCCCGGCGTCGCCTCGGCGAACGGCAGCAGCTTTTCGTCGTCGTCGACAGGCGTGTGGTCCGAGCAGATCGCGTCGATCGTGCCGTCGACGAGACCCGTGCGGATCGCTTCGCGATCGCGCTGCTGACGCAGCGGCGGATCGAGGCGGAACTGCGCGTCGAAGTAGCCGATGTCGAGATCGATCAGATGCACGTGATTAACGGTGACGTCGCACGAGACCGGCAAGCCTTCGGCCTTGGCCGCGCGCATCAACGCGATGCCCGCCGCCGACGACACATGCGACAGGTGTACGCGCGCGCCAGTCACGCGGACCAGTTCGAAGATGGTGTGCAGCGCGATCGTTTCAGCCGACACCGGCACGCCCGACAACCCGAGCCGCGATGCCAGCGCGCCGCTCGCGGCCACGCCGCCCTTGCCGAGGTAGGCGTCGACCGGACGCAGCCACACCGTGTAGCCGTAGGTCTTCGCGTATTGCAGCGCGCGCATCAGCACCTGGGTATCGACCACCGGCACGTCGGCCTGCGAGAAGCCGATGCAACCGGCCTCGGTCAGCTCGACCATCTCGGTGATCACCTGCCCCTTGAGGCCGACCGTCAACGCGCCGAGCGGATACACGTGCGCCTGGTTCAGATTGCGCGCGCGGAACTTGAGCATCTCGACGAGGCCCGGCTCGTCGAGCGTCGGGTCGGTGTCCGGCGGACACACGAGGCTCGTCACGCCGCCCGCGAGCGCCGCGGCCATTTCGGATTCGAGCGTCGCCTTGTGTTCGTAGCCCGGCTCGCGCAAACGCGCGGACAGGTCGACGAGACCCGGCGCGATATGCAGCCCTTTAGCGTCGATCGTCTTTGCCGCCTGGAAGTCGGCCGGCGCGTTGCCGATGGCGACGATCTTGCCCGCCGCGATATAAATGTCCTGCTGCTGTTCGGTGCCCGCTGCCGGGTCGATCAGCGTGCCGCCTTGAATATGAATCTTCATGCGCTGCCTTATGTTCAGCTTGGTTCAGCTTGATGGTTCAGCTCGGTCACGCGTGACTGACCGCGTGGATCGTGCTGTGTCTGGTGTGGGTATCACGCTTTGGTTCGAGTCCGCCCGCGCATTGCATGACGGCGCGGCGCTCGAAGCTTCGGAATCAGCCGTGATTGCCGGCGACGATGCCCATCACCGCCATGCGCACCGCGATACCGAACGTCACCTGATTCAGGATCACCGATTGCGGACCGTCAGCCACCTGCGAATCGATTTCGACGCCGCGATTCATCGGGCCGGGGTGCATCACGATTGCGTCGGGCGCGGCGAGCGCGAGACGCTCCGGCGTCAGCCCCCAGCTCTTGAAGTACTCCTGCGCCGACGGCAGCAACGCGCCGCTCATCCGCTCGTTCTGCAAGCGCAGCATGATGATCACGTCGACGTCCTTCAGGCCTTCGTCGAGATTGTGGAATACGCGCACGCCCATCTGTTCAAGGCCGCCCGGCAGCAGCGTGCGCGGACCGATCGCGCGCACTTCCGGCACGCCGAGCGTGGTCAGCGCGTGGATGTCCGAGCGCGCGACCCGCGAATGCAGAATGTCGCCGACGATCGCCACGCGCAGCTTCGTGAAGTCCTTCTTGTAGTGGCGGATCGTGTACATGTCGAGCAGACCCTGGGTCGGGTGTGCATGACGGCCGTCGCCCGCATTGATCACGTGCACGTGCGGCGCGCAATGCTGGGCGATCAGGTAGGGCGCGCCGCTCGACGCGTGACGCACGACGAACATGTCGGCATGCATCGCCGACAGGTTGTTGATCGTGTCGAGCAACGACTCGCCCTTGCTGGTGGACGACGCGTTGATGTTCAGATTCAGCACGTCCGCCGACAGACGCGTCGCGGCGATTTCGAAGGTCGTGCGGGTGCGCGTCGAGTTCTCGAAGAACAGGTTGAACACCGACTTGCCGCGCAACAGCGGCACCTTCTTCACTTCACGATCGGTGACGCTGACGAACTGGTCGGCGGTGTCGAGAATCTGATTGACGATCGCCTTCGGCAGACCTTCGATCGACAACAGATGTTTGAGCTCGCCGTTTTTCGTGAGCTGCGGGTTGCCCTTCAGGAAGCCATAACGGAAGCGCTCGCTGGCGCTGTCCGCGGAATCCTGGGGAGCCTGGGTGGCGGTGTTCATGGTGTACCTGCTTCAAATACGGGCTTCAACGTGATCGATGTCGATGCTGACTGCGTGTGACGATTCCGGGCCGGCCTCCGCGCGCTGCGGCGGCGACCGGCTTCAGTTTCTTCTTGCGTGGTTGGCCGCCTGCGCGGCCGTTGCGGCGCGGGGATCGCAGGCAAGCTGCCCACGCGGTCCCGCGCACGACTTCGCGCCGGGTTCAATCGACGCGTGCTTCGGTGTGAAAAGTGAAACGCGGCTCACCTTTGGCGGCGGCGTCGGCCGCCGCGCCGCTCTCTTCGCGGGCCAGCACCAGCGTGGCGTCAGCCGGCACGTTCACCACGCCGCCGACAAAACGCGCCGCCACCGGCAATTCGCGCCCGCCGCGATCGGCGAGCACCGCCAGTTCGACCGACGCCGGTCGGCCATAGTCGTACAACTCGTTGAGCGCCGCGCGAATCGTGCGGCCGGTGTACAGCACGTCGTCGACCAGCACGATGCGCGCGCCGTCGACCGAAAACGGCAGCGAGGTCGGGCTCGCCTGCGAATGCAAACCTTTTTTCGCGTAGTCGTCGCGATGCAACGCGACGTTCACCACGCCGAAGCTCGGCAGGTTCAGGTCGCGCGCGAGCCGCTCGGCGAGCCACGCGCCGCCGCTGTGAATGCCGGCCAGCGCGAAGCCGGGCCGCTCGCCATACACCGCGCGAATCTGGTCGAGCAACGCGCGATAAAGCGCTTCGGCGTCAATGAAACTCATGATCGTCGGAAAGTCCGTCTAGATATTGCTGGAGGATGATGCTGGCGGCTTCGGCGTCGAGCATGTCGGCGCGGCCTTTGCCCGCGCGAATTTCCGCTTTCGCCTCGACCGACGAGTAGCGCTCGTCGATCCATGTCACCGGCAGATTGAAGCGGCCGTTCAGCTGATTGCCGAAGCGCTTCGCGAGTTGGGTCATTTCGTGCGGCGTGCCGTCCGGGTGCATCGGCAGGCCGACCACCAGCGCGTCCGGCTTCCATTCGGCGATCAGCTTGCCGACTTCTTCGAAGCGGTATTCACGGCTGCGGTTTTGCACGATCACGAGCGGCCGCGCGCTGCGCGTCAGCGAATTGCCGACCGCCACGCCGATGCGTTTTTCACCGTAGTCGAACGCAAGCAGCGTCGCCTCACGTCCGGCCGCCAGGCTCATGCGTGACCCGCCTCGCCCGAGAGCATCGACAGCGAAATGCCGAGCAGCGCGAGCGCGGCTTCGAGACGCTCTTCGGCAGGCACGTCGAAGACGATCTTCGGGTCGGCTTCGACCGTTAGCCAGCCGTTCTTCGAAATCTCTTCCTCGAGCTGCCCCGCGCCCCAGCCGGCGTGGCCGAGCGTGAGCAAAAAGCGCTCCGGACCGGTGCCGCTCGCGACGGCTTCGAGCACGTCTTTCGAGGTAGTCATTTCCAGCCCGCCCGGCACCGACATGGACGACGTGTACGCGTTGCCGTCTTTCGGATCGTGCAGCACGAAGCCGCGCTCGGTTTGCACCGGGCCGCCGAAATACACGGGCACATGGAGAAGGGGTTCGATTTCCAGCTTGAGGTCGATGCGACTGAAGAGCGCTTCCAGGTCGATGTCGGTCGGCCGGTTGATCACGAGGCCGAGCGCGCCGCGCTCACTGTGATCGCAAAGGTAGACCACCGTTCCTGAAAACGTCGGATCGGCCATGTTCGGCATGGCGATCAGGAACTGGTTGGTCAGATTGATGCGATCGGTACTCTTGGACATAGTTCGGATTTTAGCAAAGACGATGCAGGATGGCGGGCTTTGAGCGTGGAACCGCGATACGTGTCATAAACATGCCGCGAGCCATCGACGACGAATCAAGTTGCACTCTATCACGCACGCGGGCTTGAGCCACGGTCTTGGCGGCGCGGCGCGCGGTGGCGGCCGCGCGCGCAAACTGGCGCGGGCGTCGCCTGCCCTTCGCGCGCCCGCCGGCAGTGCCCGGTCAGGCCGATATCCGCTTATCCGCCGCCCTGCTCGATCGCGCGCGT
This sequence comes from Paraburkholderia ginsengisoli NBRC 100965, assembly GCF_000739735.1. Taxonomy (GTDB): domain Bacteria; phylum Pseudomonadota; class Gammaproteobacteria; order Burkholderiales; family Burkholderiaceae; genus Paraburkholderia; species Paraburkholderia ginsengisoli. Next base: position 4,921 of record NZ_BBJF01000013.1, read on the forward strand.
CAGCGTGGCGAGCGTCGTCTGCGTGAGCCCGCCGCCGGAGGGCGCAACGCCTGCGGCAACCTTGTGCAGCGTCGCGCGCAACGATTCGGCGGCCTGTTCGAGCGTGCTCGCCGCCGGCGCGCCGACGATCACATGCGCGCGGACCGCCGGCGTCGACACCCCCGCGTGCGCCCGACGGCGCCACGCCAACCCTAGCGCGTCGGCCAGCAGCGCCACGTGACCGAGCCCCAGCGCGCAGGCGGCGGAGCCGAGCCGGTAAGCCGCGTCGCCCGCTTGCAGCGCTTCGCTGGGGTCGGCCTTCTCGGGCTGATCCGCCGCGCGAGCGTGCTCGGTCAACGCGGAGATCGACGCGTCCGCCGTCTGCAGAAAATCTTCATAGGCGTTCGCGTTGACAGTCAGCACGCCCAGATCGCGGGTCAGCGAATGGCGCGTCGCGCTGATCGTCTGCGCCTCGATCGCACCCGCTTCCCACAGCATCTCGGATGACTGCGTGCCCGCCACGTGCCAGTCGACGGTCAGCCCGTAATCGTGCAGCACCTCGACCTGGTCCGCATCTTCCGCCGACGCGCCGAACAACGCGTAGTCGCGCCACAGCAGCGCCAGGGTCGCGCGTACCAGAGAATGCGGCGCGCGCTCGCCGCCGCGCGCGTGGTCGGCCAAGGCCAGATTGCACCGGGCGTAAAAGCGGCGCGCCTGCGTATCACCGGCGGCACGGCCGCCGACCCGCAAGGCCTTCGCGCAGGCTTTGGCGAGACGCCAGAAGTCGTAGGGGTCCGGGCCGGCGAGCTCGGTGAAGACGGCGTCGAGTTCGTCGAGCGCGCCATGGGTGACGGCCAGCGCGGCCACGCTGCCCGTATCGGCTTGCGAGCGCAGCACCGGCAGCAGCGCGCGTTCGTAGCGCGCGCGCAGATGAGCCAGCTGATCGGCGGAATGTCCGTGTAGCGATGCCGGCGGCACCGGCCGCGCGGTCAGCGCGAGATCTTCGAAAGCGACGCCGGAACCCGGCGTGTGCTCGGACAGATGCTCGCAGAGCATCCGATAGTGATTGAACAGCGTCGGCGAGCAGGACAGCTCGCGCAGATTGTGGCGCTCCAGCGCGGCGCGCAAGTCGCGCAACGCCGCGCCGAACACAGGTCGAACGTTGTCGGCCTCGGACGGATCGGCGACCGCGAGCGGCGAGAGCCGCACCAGCGCGTCCGCGAAACGCTGTGCGCTGAGCCAGCCGGCCCCGCGCAACGCATGCGACGCACGCAGCAGCGCCGACGCGCTCTCCTGATTCTGTTCGAATGCCAACGACGCCTCGGCCAGCGCCAGCTCCGCGGGACGGACGGCGCCGCCGCGCGGATTGGGCAAGGCGTCGAAGGATACGGGTGCAGCGGATCGAAGAGTCATGGGCAGGCGACAGGAAGCTGACGGGCCGTCGCTTCACGCCGCACGCAGACTGATCGGCTAACGCGCGAACCGGCGACAGGACAATGACAGACTACCGTTGCGACACGGCACAGTCGACGATGTTCCGCGCCGACGCGGTGGAGCAGGCTTGCGGGCAACGGCGGCGCAACGGGACGGACGCCTGCCCCGCCTGCGTGCCCGCCTGGGTGCGCTACGCGCCCCGAGGTTGGGGGGTCCAGCCGGTCGAAACCGGCTGCCCGACTCGCTTCAGATCTGGACCATCTCGAAGTCTTCCTTGCGCGCACCGCATTCTGGGCAGGTCCAGTTAATGGGAACGTCCTCCCAGCGCGTGCCCGGCGCAATGCCTTCGTCCGGCAAACCGGCTTCTTCGTCGTAAATCCAGCCGCAAATCAGGCACATCCAGCTTTGATATTCCATTCTTGTGTCGCGTCGTAGAGTCCGTGGAAACGGGAGCCATGATGGTACCGTGTTGCCGCCCCAATGCCTAGCAATCCGAAACGCGCGGCCGTATCGCACGGCGGCCCGGCCGAGCGGCGCTTTCCGTCGGTTGGAGCGACGCTTGCGGCGCGATGCCGCGCGAGCCGCCGCCCGCTCGCGACCACCGGCCAAAAGTGTGCAAAAAAACGCCCCCGCAACGGTTTAGGCCGCATAATTGAGCCGATTGCGCACCTCCTGCGCCAAAATCCAGCACCTTTTTGTCAATCTTCATGCCCAGCGACACGCCTCCGATCGTCCTCACCTTCGGCCTTTCCGATCCCACTGGCGGCTCCGGCCTGCAAGCCGACCTGTTGACCCTTGCCAGCATGGGCTGCCACGGCGTTTCCGTTCTCACCGGCTATACCGTGCGCGATTCAGCCAGCTGCGACGAAGTCAACGGGCTCGACCCCGAAGTCGTCGCGACCCAGGCGCGGATGCTGCTCGAAGACATGCCGATCGCCGCGTTCAAGGTCGGCGCCTGCACGCGCGCGGAAGTGGTGAGCGCGATCGCCGAGGTGGTCGCCGATTACGACGATATTCCGCTGATTCTCGCCCCCGACTTCACGCTCGACGACGAGCACGTGCTCGCCGCCGACGAACTACGCGAAGCGATCGCCGATCTGCTCGCGCCGCAAACCACGCTGTTGGTCGCCGACTCGGCCACCCTGCTCGCGCTCGCCCAGCCGGACGGCGACGCCGACGCGCCAAGCCTCGACGCCGCGATCTCGCATTTGCTGTCGCAGGGCTGCGAATACATTCTGTCGACCGAAACCGGCACGCACCGGCACGTCAATACGCTGTTCAGCGAGGACGGCCAGTTGCGCCAGGACATGTGGGACCGTGGTAGCCATCGGATCATGGGCCTGACGGATACGCTGGGGTCGGCAATCGCCGCGTTGCTGGCTAATGGCCAGGAACCCGCGGAGGCGGTGCGCGAGGCGCAGGAGTATCTGTACCAGGCGGTGCGCAACGCGTTCCGGCCGGGTATGGGCGCGTATATGCCGGACCGGTTCTTCTGGGCGCGCAGCAGCGACGACGAAACGCCGCCGACCACCGGCAAGGACGCCGCGCCAGGTGAAGCGCGGCACTGACTGCCGCCTGAGCCTACCTATCACGCATATAAAAAACCCGCATTGATGCGGGTTTTTTATTGGCCATTCCGAATTCTTATTTTTCTAGCATAAATTCTGCTTGCTGTTCATTACACGGCGCTGTATCGCGTAATTAAACGTTACAACGTGAGTACCGGCACCACGCTAGACTTGACAGGTCATAAGCTTGCCATATGTCCCCTTATGCCCTTTCTTATATTCTTCATTCATCCTCCGAAAAGCGGTGGGTCCACCGTCATTACGTTTTTTGATTTGAATTTGGGTAAGGACCGGTTCGCGAATTTCGTGTGGGATCGGGAAGGTTGGGGAAGCTGCCGCGCCAAGCTGCTGGAAACGAGGGTCGGCGGCGGACATCATCCGTACGGCATGCACCGGACGATCAAGCATCCGCTGCGCTATTGCACCATTTTGCGCGATCCGCTCGCGCGCCAGATATCGCATTACTGGTACGCCGCGAGCGGCAAGAACGGGGAAGTGAAGCGCGGTGTGAGTGTGTCGACGGCCGAAGCTCTCGTTCAGCAAGGCGTCATCTCGCTCGACGAATGGGTCGCGGAGTCGCTAGCCGGCAAAAATCTGTTTGTCCACATGCTAAGCGGTCAGTCCGTGCTCAACGAAAACAGTCTTGCAGTCGCGCAAAGCCATCTTCGCCAGCACATCGGCACGACCGGCCTCTGCGAGAACATGAGCGAATTTCTACTCCGACTCGCTGCAATGAGCGGGTTGAAATTGCCGTTTTATTTCGAAGCCAACAGGACGATCGGCACACCGAAAGGCGAAAGCCCCTTAAGCGATGCTGCTCGTCGAAAGTTTCTGGAAGACAATCGGCTCGATTACGAGCTCTTTCACGATGCTAAAGGGCTGATTGAAATCGAGGTGAATGACGCTGGCGCCGTCTTTTCGAATGCGCTGGAACTGGTGAAGGTCATTCAAAAGGAAATAAATCAGCTTGAAAATCCGCATATTTACAGTTCCACCGTTTTCGGTTTCGATCCGGCGTTTCTCGCAAAAGTCGAGGGCGTCATCCGCCGTTTCGACCTCGCGCCCATCGATGCGTACCTGGAGTTTGCGCGAAGCAGGCAACCAGTTTTGGCGGACATGTTCGAAGGCTTTGTCGACCGCGTTCAGGACGGCGTGGTGAGTGGTTGGGCCGTCAATTTCAGCAGGCCCGAAGAACAAGTACCGCTCGAAGTTCGCGTGGGTAACGAGGTCATCGCTTCCGGTTGGAGCGGTGAGCCGCGCCCCGACGTGGCCGGCGCTGGATACCCGAGCGCTCACGCAGGATTTTCGATTCCGCTGCCACCCCATGTTCGGGACGGCTTTCACATCGCAATCGCGAATTCGCCCGAGAGCCTGCACAACGCGGGAATCTGGCGGCAAGGCTGGCACTGCGCCTGAGCACCGAGGGAACTCACCATGGAACAGCCCCCCACTTTCCTGCAACGCAGCAACGGCGCAGTCAACACTCAGGACAGGGTGCGAATATTTCGCCAGCGGCCGGTCACGATCTGGTTGACGGGTCTTTCCGGCGCGGGCAAGTCGACCATCGCATTCGAGCTGGAAGCGCAACTCGTCGGCTTGGGCCATGCGTGCTATGTGCTCGACGGGGACAACGTCCGCCACGGCCTCGCTTGCGATCTCGGCTTCGACAGGAAAGACCGGCGCGAAAATATACGCCGCGTCGCGCACGTCGCCCAACTGATGAACGACGCGGGCCTGATCGTCATCACCGCGCTCATCTCGCCGATGAGCGAAGACCGGACAATGGCGCGCGACATCATCGGGCGAGACAAATTTGTCGAGACGTACCTGTCCGCCCCGCTCGACATCTGCGCGCGGCGTGATCCGAAGGGCCTCTATGCGAAAGCCCGGAACGGCGAGATCAGTTCGTTTACCGGCGTGTCCGCGCCGTATGAAGCGCCGGTGGATCCCGAGCTTCACATCGACACGGCCACACTGACGTCGCGCGAAAGCGTCGCGCAGATATTCGCCCACTTGCGCAAGAACTCGCTGACCACTGCGCGTCAGGAGGCCGGAGCGTAAGCGCGTCGTCCCGCGCCCGTTCTACTCCGCCCCAAAAGAAAAAACCCGCATTTCTGCGGGTTTTTTTCTTTTGGGAAGCACGCCTCGCGGCGTACCTCCCCATGTGCTTCCGGTCGGACCTCGTAACGACGAGGCCCAGGCGGAATTACATGTCCATGCCCATGCCGCCCATACCGCCGGGCATGCCGCCGCCCATCGGTGCATCTTCCTTCGGCAGTTCGCAAACAGCTGCGTCGGTCGTCAGCAGGAGACCAGCAACCGATGCTGCGTTTTGCAGCGCCGTGCGCGTCACCTTCGTCGGGTCTACGACACCAGCGTCAACCAGGTCGACGTACTCGCCGGTGGCTGCGTTGTAGCCGTAGTTGCCTTGGCCAGCAGCAACAGCTGCCACCACGACGCTGGCTTCTTCGCCACCGTTCGTGACGATCTGGCGCAGCGGCTCTTCCATCGCGCGCAGCACGATCTTGATACCTGCGTCCTGATCGGCGTTAGCGCCCTTCAGGCCGGCGATTGCCGTACGTGCACGGATCAGCGCGACGCCGCCGCCAGCCACGATGCCTTCTTCCACAGCTGCGCGCGTTGCGTGCAGTGCGTCTTCGACACGTGCCTTCTTTTCCTTCATTTCGACTTCGGTCGCAGCACCGACCTTGATCACTGCAACGCCGCCTGCCAGCTTGGCAACGCGTTCTTGCAGCTTTTCACGGTCGTAGTCCGACGTCGCTTCTTCGATTTGCGTGCGAACTTGCTTCACACGTGCTTCGATGTTTGCAGCTTCGCCTGCGCCGTCGATGATCGTCGTGTTTTCCTTGCCCACTTCGATGCGCTTCGCTTGGCCCAGTTCAGCCAGCGTTGCCTTTTCGAGCGTCAGGCCGGTTTCTTCAGCGATGACTTGACCACCGGTCAGGATCGCGATGTCTTCCAGCATGGCCTTACGACGATCGCCGAAGCCCGGAGCCTTCACAGCAACAGTCTTCAGGATGCCGCGGATGTTGTTCACAACCAGCGTAGCCAGCGCTTCGCCTTCGACGTCTTCTGCGATGATCAGCAGCGGACGGCCAGCCTTCGCGACTTGTTCCAGGACCGGGAGGAGGTCACGAATGTTCGACACCTTCTTGTCGTGCAGCAGCACGAACGGGTTTTCGAGCACAGCAACTTGCTTGTCCGGGTTGTTGATGAAGTACGGCGACAGGTAGCCGCGATCGAATTGCATACCTTCGACAACGTCCAGCTCGTCTTGCAGCGACTTGCCGTCTTCGACGGTGATGACGCCTTCCTTGCCGACTTTGTCCATCGCTTCAGCGATACGGTCGCCGATCGACGAATCGCTGTTCGCCGAGATCGCGCCGACTTGAGCGATTTCCTTGTTGGTCGTGCACGGCTTGCTGATCTTGCGCAGTTCTTCGATCGCAGCTGCCACAGCCTTGTCGATACCGCGCTTCAGGTCCATCGGGTTCATGCCCGATGCAACGTACTTCATGCCTTCGCGGACGATCGATTGAGCCAGGACCGTTGCGGTCGTGGTGCCATCGCCTGCGTTGTCGCTGGTCTTGGAAGCAACTTCCTTGACCATTTGCGCGCCCATGTTCTGGAGCTTGTCTTTCAGTTCGATCTCTTTCGCGACCGACACACCGTCCTTGGTGACCGTCGGGCCGCCGAAGCTGCGTTCCAGGACAACGTTGCGGCCCTTCGGACCCAGCGTGACCTTCACAGCGTTCGCGAGAATGTTCACGCCTTCAACCATCTTGGCACGGGCGGAATCACCGAATACGACGTCTTTAGCTGCCATCTTCTAACTCCTTGAATTCTTGGGATATAACCGGGGAAGCAGCGCTTTGCGCTTACTTCTGCACCACGGCCATGATGTCTTCTTCGCGCATCACGAGCAGTTCGTTGCCGTCGACCTTGACGGTCTGGCCTGCGTACTTGCCGAACAGGACGCGGTCACCAACCTTCACGTCGAGCGCGATTTGTGCGCCCTTGTCGTCGCGCTTGCCCGGGCCGACTGCGAGGATTTCGCCTTGATCCGGCTTTTCCGCTGCGGCTTCGGGGATCACGATGCCCGACGCGGTCTTGGTTTCTTGATCCAGACGTTTGACGATCACGCGATCATGCAAAGGACGAAGGTTCATACATACTCCTCTCTTGATTGAGACTGAAGAACGCTGAGAAAACCCGGCTGGCTGAGCCAACCGGCGATGTTGTTAGCACTCTCGTGCAGCGAGTGCTAATTATATGGACGGGTGGTGACAAATTCAAGAAGGGGGATGGCTCGTAACGTCGGAAGATCATGTCTAGATTTGCCTGGCTTTGAACTTTGTTCGTTCAAATTTGAACGCTCGGGGCGGCTTGACCCCATCGGCACAAAAGCAACTTTCCCGTAGAAACAACGACTTGCGTCGAAATGTCGAGTCCAATCGGTCATATCCCGGAGGGAGCGAGGTTGCCGTTTCGGCGCTGTTCAAGACCGGCGGGTATTTTTTGTCCGTACCAGGGAAGTCCCTGGAACCATCACCCAACCGGCTCGCGCAGAACATGACTCGGCCCGCTAGTTCGGGCTTAGAGGGTCAACAGGCGCCCGCGGCGCAAACAATCCAGATCGAGCTTGGTACGAGCGCTAATATCGAAGCAATCCTTTCCCCTGATCGTCTCCTGCAACAGGCCCTCCGAACGACCACAGTCAACGGCTTGAGCGGCGTGCTGGATACAGTGAGCTTGCCGCGCCAGCTTGCCCTGCTATCCATTGAGAGCTGGATACCCTTGTCCAGCGCGCTGACTGGATAGTCGGCTTCGCGAGTAATCGCTGCCCGACGCGTCAGCGCGCGGCGCGTTGCCCCCAATCGACCACGGCAGTCAGATATACGAAGCCGCGTGGCATCGGATATACGTCGTGTCGACCACCAGACGTAATTGCTGCGATCGACCTTTCGATTACGTAGCAGGCATGGCCGGATCTTGCACGCTGCATGCCGGCGATTTGTATTCGGTTTGCGATACAGCGCCTCAATGCCCATGAGCCTCTTCAGCGTGCCCGCGTGTTGCGTCCGACGATGGACCCCTCACGTCTGAGCATACGGACACCGGCACATGGCTGCTCCGGTGCAGTTGAGAAATGCGACGTATCAACGCTAGATCGGCTTGGCCAATAACACGCGGCACGTAGTAGGTGCGCGAGCCGCTGATTCCCACGAGGTTCGCTTGCCGACCCATCGCAAGTGCGTCATCACAATCAATCATCGCTTTCCGCTCAGCAGACCTCCTTGTCGAGCGCTCCGCTACGCGGTCGTGCCGCGACCCTGCAATTGCCGCTTCTATTCCGCGATCGGGTCCAGGTGAACATCCAATTGCTACGCCAACTCGGCAAGCGTGAGTTCCCCACAAACTGCCGCCAAGGCCACCTTCGCCTTGAACACCGCTGAGCGCGTCCGCCGGATTCTGATTTCCTTTGCCGGAACTATGCCCGCGTTGGAGACCGGCAACTCCATTCACTCGATGTCCGAATTCGCGAACCCACCTCTATCCGGGTTTCAGCGTGCGCTATCAGACAGAGCTATGACTGCCATGAGCAGAAGATCACCCTGCGCCAGTGCTTCCATCTAAGGAAGGTCTGCAAAAGTCCCGTATCTGATGACAGCCGGCTTCGATGATTTTCATCGCCGAAGAATCGATTGAATACGGGCCGTGTGAACACGCAGTCAGTTGGACAGTTCCAACTCGCCTACCACAATCTCGATAACGGGATCAGACATATGAAAGACATCGTGCATATCACGGAAGCCTTCGGAGGGGGGGTTCTGTCGATGCTGACCGAGCTTTCCAACCGCGCCGCAGAAGCGGGGGCAAATGTATCCGTGATTTATTCGTTGCGGCGAGAAACACCTCCAAACTTTGAAAGCCTGTTTCATCCCAAAGTGAAGATGACTCACGTATCGATGTGCAGAGAGATCAGTTTCAAGAAAGACTGGTCGAGCCTGCTCGCGCTCGTTCACAATTTACGTGATCGCAATCCCGAAGTCATTCACCTTCACTCGTCGAAAGCAGGTGTTCTCGGACGAGCCGCAGCCAAAATAGCGTCCCCTCACGCCAAAGTATTTTATTCCCCGCACGGCCCCGCCTTTCTTCGGCGTGATGTATCGGCCGCGAAACAGTACACCTATTTGAGCTTTGAACGTCTCGCCAACTTCATTGGCGGAACGATCGTCGCATGTTCACGCAGTGAACTTCATGAAATCAAAGGCCGGGTTCACGCACGTTCGTCAGTCCTGATCGAGAACGGCGTCGATACCAATGAAATCCCCCAGCGTTGCAAACGAAACGACGACAACGTAGTGATCGGCATGACGGGCCGCGCTTCCTTCCAGAAGAACCATGAGGTGTTCCTCAAGCTGGCGAACGAATTCCGCGATCCTTCAGTGCGCTTCGTGTGGATCGGTGGGACCGAAGAAGAAGTGCCGGAAATTTACCGCGGCGACGCGGTCACATGCAGCGGCTGGGTCACCCGCGCGCGCGCATTGGAGCTGATGTCACAGCTTGATGTCTATGTTCAGACGTCACGCTGGGAGGGAATGCCGATGGCGCTAATCGAAGCGCAAGTCGCGGGCATTCCTGCGGTCGTCACCAACGTTGTAGGCAATCGGGACATTGTCATTCATTGCGTTACCGGTTTTGTGGCGTCCAACGACGAAGAGTTGGCGAAATATCTCGCCCTTCTGCGTGACAACCCGACGCTTCGTCAGCAAATGGGCGCGGCGGCGAGAAAGCGGGCTATAGAGCGCTTTTCAATGGACCTGATCTTTCGCGAATGGCGACTGCTTTACGGCCTGGCCGACGAGCGCCATGTCCGCAACGAGCCTTTGATCGTCGACATCGCCCATCCTTATGACGTCAATAGCTAACCGGAGATTACGGTTGAAAAACATGCATCCTGCCGCCCCCTCGTTCATCTACAACGGTCGATTCGCGACCCAGAAGACGACCGGGGTACAGCGCGTGGCGCGTGAACTGATCGCTGCGCTTGGACATCTGCCGGGCAACGGTGGCGTTACCGTCGTCGTTCCGCCGCAGCCAGAACTGCAGTCCGTGGAGGGCACCCATCTAGTCAAAATCGGCTTTGGAAAAGGCGTGTTCTGGGAGCAACTCGTTCTTCCCGTATTTGCGGGCCGGCATCGTATTGTCAATCTCAGCAACTCGGCGTCGATCTTCCGCCTGAATCAGGTCATCTACATGCACGATGCGGCGGTATTCGATGTGCCCGCCCATTTTTCGCGGCGTTTCCGCGCATGGTACAGGTTCATGTTCTGGATTCTGGCGCGAACGTCCAGTTGCGTCGTGACCAATTCGGATTTTTCGCGGCAGCGTCTCGCGCACCATTGCGATGTGCCGGCTGAACGAATCAGTGTCGTTCCACTGGGCGCGGATCATCTGGATGCGATCACGCCCGACGCCAGTGTTCTGCAAGAATACGGCCTGGTGTCGAAGCGTTTCGTACTTGCGGTCAGTAACATGAATCCCACCAAGAATTTCGGCCGCATTCTCGAATCGTTCCGCCAGCTCAACGATCCTTCGATCGACCTCGTGATCGTCGGCATGAAGAACGCGAGTGTGTTTGGAGACGTTCAGGACATGGCGGCCATCGCGCCTAACATTAAAGCCGTCGGGTATCTCAACGACCAGAAGCTGAAAGCCCTGTACCAGCATGCGAACTGCTTCGTTTATCCGTCTATCTATGAGGGATTTGGCATTCCACCGCTTGAGGCAATGCGCTGCGGCTGCCCGGTCGTCGTGGGCCGCTCATCGGCATTACCGGAGACGTGTGGAGACGCGGCGCTCTATTGCGACCCGTTCTCGTCAGAAGATATTGCGGACAAGTTGCGCATGCTATTACGGATGCCCGACGTCAGAGCGACCATGATCGAGCGTGGCTATTCGCACGCCGCCAGGTTCCGCTGGGACACCAGCGCCGAGATGCTTCGGCAAGTCATCAATCGATCCTGGCGCAACACCTAACGTCGCTTAGCAGTCTTCCGATCGGCCTTCAGTTTCGGGCCGGTCGGCGTGCCCGCGGGGCATATTCGAGCTTAAGGAGAACGTCAGTGAGGTTGGGCATTTATTGCGATTCGGGTGTCAACGGCGGTCACGAAGAAATGCTCAAGCGACTTGTTCTCGCGCTTGTGAAGTGCCCGGGAATTGTCAGCTTTCATATTCTGGTCCCGAACCAGAACAAGCCAATGTCCGATTTTGCCAGGGACATTGCGGCACGGCATCGCCAGGTCGTCGTCACGTCGCTGCCCTTCACTACCGAGTCGATTCACGGTAATCCGCTGGCGCTACTGGCGACATCATGGAGCACCGCGGCAAGATTGCGCGCGCTGAATCTGACGAAACTCGTGATCGCTCAGGGCACGATCGTGTCGGCGATCGCTGGTTTAATCGCTGCGCGCCTGGCCCGCACGACTGCCGTTAGCTACATTCCGCTGGTGGATGATGCCGCGCAAGCGGGCGCGCCGATTGCGGAGCGCGTCAAAGCGCGGGTTAAACGCGCGTTGTACCAACTGCCGCATCAGTACATTACGCTCAACGACCATCTGCGCGAAAAACTGCTGAAGCAGGCGCCGGACACGCCTGCCGCGATTCTCGAGAACTATGTCGACAATCGATTCAGCAGTTCCACGCTCACCCGTGAAACGGCGCGTAGCTCGCTCGGCTTGCCCCAAAGCGGCAAGTTCATTTGCACTCACATTGGCCGGATTCACTTTCAGCATAAACGGCAAAGCTTCCTGCTCGCCGCTATCGAGAAACACCCCGATGCCTTTGCGAATAGCATTGTGCTCATCGTGGGTGACGGCCCGGACGCGGATAAATTACGGCAGGCGGTGGAAGGGAGCGAAGTTCTGTCGCGTTGCGTCAGAATCATCGGCCCGCAGTCCGACGTGCTGCCGTACATCCTGGCGAGCGATGTTGTGGTGCTACCCTCGGCCTATGAGGGCGTGCCGCTCGTGATGATCGAGGCCGTTCTGGCCGGACGTCCCATCGTGGCATCGCAGGTCTCCGCACTCGGCTCGTACCTGCCGGCCGAATTGCTGTTTCCCGTTGACGATCAGGACGCGTTCGTCGAGAAGATCTTCTCCGCACCGGCCTATCCGCTCTCCGGGCTGACAGATTCTTTCCGGGTGCGATTCTCTCGTGAAGCGTTCGATGCTCAGGCGCAGGAAGTATTACTGCGCCCGGTGCCGCAACGCCGCGCCGCAGACAATCTTGAGCACAACACCGCGGATCTCGGTACAAAGTAGCAATCGGCCCAGCGGGAATATTCCACCGACAACCACGGCACGACGAGCAATCTCTACGGCCTCGATCATCACGACATGGATTCGTGATGATCGAGGCCGTTCGGGCTGGGCGTCGTCCCATCATGGCATCTCAAGCGCCGGCGCCGGGCTCGTTCCCGCCGGCCGGATTGCCATTTTCCTTTTCACGATCAGGATGCGTTCGTCGAAAAGATCTTTTCCGCACCCGCCAATCCATTCGCTGAACTGGCGGATTCTCTCCCGTGCGATTCTCTCGAGAAGCGTTCGACGCTCAGTTGCAGAAGGTATTACTGGAGCCCCTGCCGCAACGCCATGTTGCGGACCATCTTGAGCACAATACCGCGGATCTCGGCACAAAGCAGCGATCGGTCCAGCAGGAATGTCGCACCGAAAACCGCGGCGCCAAGAGCAATCTCCACGACCAGCTTCACGCCATGGTGCACGGACCCTTGCAGCAAACTGGACGCGATCCAGACGCTCGCCACCATCGGCACCGTCATTCGCAGCGGAATGAAACAGGCATTGAGATACTCGCCGAGACTCGGGCCCAGCACGCGCTTGATCATGAGCTGATACATCGGCAGGAACGCAATCACTTCGACAGCGAGTAACCCGAATGCAACGCCCAGTGCGCCCCCCAGATATGCGCCGATGATAATGGCCGGCACCATCGCCGCGGTTTTCGCCAGATTGAACCAAAAACTCAGCCTGATCTTGCCCGTCGCCATCATCAATGAGGTGGCCGGATGGCCTATGGAGCGGAATGCCCCAACCAGACAAAGCACTTGCATGATAGGCGTGATCCAGAGCCATTTCGCACCGAACATGCTCGCGACAAAATCGGGGCCCGCGATCAGCAGTCCAAATACGAGTGGAAAATTGAACATCGCCATGAAACCCGTCAGCTTGAAATAGTTCGTGCGAAGCTTCGCCGTGTCATCCTGGATGATCGAAAAGACGGGAAAGAGTACGCGCGTGAAGAACGGGTTGAGCCGCGCCGGAAAGCCGACGGCGCAATTGTGCGCGAGGTTAAAGCCGCCAAGCGTTGCCGCTCCTAACGCGCGGCCCGCCACGATGCCCCCGAAATTGAAGTTCAGGTAGAACACCATTGCGTCCATTGCCTGGAAGACGCCAAATCCGAGATACGACCTCGTGTCTGAGAGTCGGAATCGCCATGCAGGCTTGTGCAGCTTGCGCCCGCTTACATTGAGCATCACCGTGCGACACAGCGTTCCGGTCAGCGCGCCGATAATCGGCGCATATGCGCCATAGCCACGCATCGCGAAGACAAGCGTCGTGACGAATAACATCAGCGTGGACGCGACCTCGATCTTCGACAGCATGTTGAACATCAGCTCGCGCTCCATCAGCGAGCGGTACTGCAAACCATGCGGCGAGATGAAGAACAGCAGTGCAGCCAGGCCCACGAGCGACTTGAGCTCCGGCTCCGAAAAAAACCACGCCGCGAGACCGCTTCCGGCGAGCAGAACCCCGCCAAGAACCGCACCGAACATGACATTGAGCCAGTACAGCGATGACAACTCCTGCGTGGTCACGTTTTTACGCTGCACGATCGCCGTGCTCAATCCCATGTCGAGAAACATGTCGGCTAGCGTCGTGAACAGCGAAACCATACTCACCAGGCCCAGCTCGGCCGGCCTCAGCAAGCGGGCCAATATGGCCACCTGCACGAACTGCACGCTGACCGTCAAGATCATCGACGTCGCCGACCACTTCGCCCCGGAAATCGCTTTTTCTCGTAGTGACATCACTTTCCTATCGTCTAAAACTACACAGGGCAGCGCCGACGCACGCGTATTCGAAAAAAATAGCTCTTTGAATTAGCGGGATGCATGGATTTGTGCCCGGGCCTGACTGGCGGTCCACCAGATCAGATACCGGGCCGCGTTCAATAGCGCCGGGCGGCGTTCAGGCCGTACTCGTCATTCTCGCCATATCGCGACGGGAGGAACCCGTTGAAAATATGTCCGCCGACTTTTGCACCGACGTTCGCCAGACGCTGAAGCGTTTCTTCCAACTGGCGGGAACCGGTATGGTCGGCGCGCGACACGAGCAGAACCAGATCGCAACCTTGCGCCGCGATCGTCACGGCATCGCTCACCGGAAGCACCGGTGGCGAGTCGATCACCACGAAATCGTAGATATCGCGAAGCGTGCCGAGCATTTCCCGGAAGGCGGGACTGCTGAGAAGCTCGGCAGGATTCGACGGATAAGCGTCGCCCGCTCCCAGCACCGACAGATTCGTCCCGTCCTGCCTCACGATCGCCTCGTCGAGCGTCGCCGTTTTCTTGAGCACTTCCGCAAGCCCTGGCCCCGCGGGGTCCTGCTGCAGCCGGCCCAGTTTCCCCTGCCGCATGTCGCCGTCGATCAGCAGAACCGATGCTTCGGTTTGCGACAATAGATAAGCGAAGTTTGACGAAACAAAGCTTTTCCCCACGCCTTGTGTCGGGCCGGTGAACAGAATCACCTTGTTGTTGCGGTCGTTGCTGACCCTCGCAAGCATCGCTCTCACGCTACTCGGCAATGCGCGCAACGCTTCGATGCTCGGATCCCGCGGACTGCTCACGGCCAGCAGTTTCATCGGTTCGTCCTGATGGTTGCGCGAGTCGGCCACGCCGCGCAACTGCGCTTTGGATCGTGCCACCACGGCGAGACGCGGCAGGTCGGAAACGTAGTCGATCTCTTGCGGCGTACGGAATTCCCTGCGCTGCATCGACACGAAGTGAACCGTGACCGTCGCGGCAAACAATCCGCCGAGGAGCGAACCGAGCAGGATGATCGCCTTGCGCGGCCACGACGGCTTTTCCGGCGCAATGGCCCAGTCCATCACGTTGACACCCGAGGCGGTGCTCGCTGCCGCGACTTCGAGCTGCTGAATGTTGGCCAGCACGCCGGTGTAAATCTGCTTGTTGATGGAGACATCGCTGGACAGTCTGACGAATTCGCGCTGGGTAGCCGGCAGATTCTTCGTGAGATCGCCGGTACGCGAAATCTCGCGGCCCACCTGATCCAATTGCTGAACCAATCCTTTGTATGTCGGGCTATCCGGACCGAAGAGCTGGCGCTTCTCTTCGAACTCGAGTCGCAACTGCGCCTGCCTTTCAACCAGCGAATTCATACGCGAAATGAGCGAGATGCCCTGTTGATCCATGTCGATCGCCTGATTCTGCGTCCGGAAATCATTCAGGCGATCTTCCGCGCTCTGCAACTCGCCCTTCAGCTTCGGCAGCCTTTCGCTCAGGGTCTGGAGCTTCATGTGTGCCTGTGCGGCGCGATCGTCGACGTTGCGCTTCACGAAAGCATTCACAATCGCGTTGACCATCCGTTCCGCGGCCAGCGCTGACGTAGCCTGGTAGCTCAACCGCATCATTGACGAGTCCCGCAACGACGAATTCTGGGCGGTCACGGACGTTTTCAACCGGGAGCTGACATCTTCATAAGCCGCTTGCTGCGACAGCTTGGACAGCGAGAACTCGATACCCGGCCGCGCGCGCAGCACGTCGATCCGCAGTTGCCCGGACGCGGCTTCATCATCGGTGGTGACCTGGAATGTCGCGGTCTCTCCGACACGGCCCTGGACCAGTTGATGCCCGTCTTTGTCATATAAGGTCCAGGCGCCGTCTTCTCCTGCCACCACGCGAAACTTCTCGCCCAACGCGGCATCAGGCACCTGAAAGAGCCCGGGCTTCAGTTGCTCACCGCCCCAGGCGTATCCGGTCAGGCCCAGAAACGGCCGCCGCAACCGGTTGCTCGCGGCATGGCGGGATGCGAAGTAGCGGCCGATCAACGGAAAGTAACTTTCCGTTTGCACCACCGTAGCGCCTCCCGTTGCAGCAATCGCTTCGCCGACAATCGTGCGCGAACTCAGCACATCGGTTTCATCGTCCGCGGACTGGTCCGCCGACATCGTTCCCGACACGTCGGATAGCGCGCTGATCGATGCGCCTGGCTTGATCTGTACACGCAGCAGCGCGTCAGCCCGGTATTGCGGCGTCGCGAGCAGAATGTACACGCCGCCCACCAGACAGCAAATGCCGACAATCGTCGAAAACAGCAACTTGTGTCGAGCGATGCTCCGCCATAGTCCGGCCAGCCCGTCGTTCTTGGCGGGAATAATGCCCATCGGCGCTTGCCCCATGAATGAATTCATTTTATTTTCCGCGATAAAAGACGAGGGAGACCTCGTTAGAACACACAAGCTTCCACTTTCCAGACTGTTCAAGTGGAACTGCCCGGGAACTTCCACTCACGCCATATGCGTAGCGCTACGACGGAACGCTGACGAAAACCGGACCACGCGCCTCAGGAACCGCAAGCACGTTCGTCGTCGTCAAAACCTTGCCATACATGTCAGTCACAACTGCACGAGGCGGCAAGTGCGACGCGTCCAGCTTCAGTGCATCTCCGTCGCCATAGGACCACAGCACATATTTGACCGCGCCCGTTCCAGTCCCCAGTTTGAGGACGACATACTTTTCGTCTTCGTCGATGAAGTACTTCGCACTGGTTGCGTTCGCCGTAAACGAGAACAGATACTTCGATGCGTTATAGGCTGGCAGCCGGTTGTTGTTCTCATCCAGCAGACCAAAGTTGTGCTCCTGATTCGTCGTACTCGTACCGTCGTTACGCATGTCGTAATAAGCGGTGAGTCCCACTCCAGCTATCCAGTCGACCAGAAATCGCCGCACCGCATATTTCGCCTGGCGTGCACGCGCTTCCGGCGAATGCCCGTTGTCGATCCCGGCGACATACTCGTAGCCGTAGCTCGGGTATGACCATTCCGTTGCCCAGATGGCCGGCGCATTCCTGTATTTCGCCAGGTCCTCGCGCAATGCGCGGTAATCGGCGAATACCGACTCCGGATACTCCTGCCGGTAGGGATGCACACTGATCGCATCAGCACCACGCAGCGTCGGACTGGAAATGTCGCCGACGGCCCGAATGAATACGCGATTGACCTGCTGCACGCCACCCGACGCGATCTTCACGTTTGGATTGGCTGCACGGGCTGCCTTCACGGCGGTCGTCAGCAGGTTCCGGTAGCCCGGGGGAGACGGCTCAGCCAGCCAGTACATTTTGTGATCCTCTTCGTTCCAGACCTCAAACCTTACTTTGGCACTGCGATAGCGTTGCGCCGACTGATAAACATACCTGTAGAACGCTGCAAGCTGACTCGTTGTGGTCGGCGGCTGATCCGGGCTGAACTGATAGTGCTTGTAGCCGAGAATAAACAGCACACCCAGACCTCTTGCCGCGCCATCCGATACCAACTTGTCGTACGCGTCGAAATGCCAGCCGTCGGGCGCCTGCACGTCTTCCCAGAAGAGATCCGTACGAACAAAAGAGAAGCCCACATCCTTTACAGCATCCAGCAAGCGCGTATCGTTGACCTCGTGGATCGCCACACCGGTATCGGCCCGCGCCGCCGCGAACGACGGCAGCTCGACGTACGGCCTTTCGTCCGTCGTGGCCACTCCGCTCAGTACCACCACCGGCTCCACCGGCATGGCAAAGGCCCGAAAGGCCATTGAGCCCGCGAGCGCCAGCGCCAATGCCGCGCAGCCCACAATGAGGATCACGATCCGACTCGACCGCCTGTCTCGCTGAACCTTCATCTAACCCCCTGGACGGCGTCGTCGGCTAGCCGCGCCCCGTCAATGTCAGATCATTTTTTTTGTGTCCTGGTCATAAAACGTCGATCTTCGATGCCTTACGGGAAGCACAAAACCGGGATGCATGTAGAAGCGCTGCGCTCCTACATTCAGCCACAGCGTCTTCGCCGCAAGGCCGAAGAACAGCAGGCAGCCAAGCGATTCAAAGATATCCGTGGTGATCCCGCTGATCAGTAGAAACATCATCATCGTCCATGCCACTCTATCCGTGGACCCACTGGAGAACAGTATCCTAGACAACAGAGTGGCGAAGATAATCAGTCCGATTACGCCGAAGTTCGCGATCGCGTACAGCGCAATATTGTCCGCATACCCGATGTTGAAACCGAAGTTATTACGGTAATAATCGGTCGCGGCGCCAAACCCGCCGGGACCAATCCCAAACCAGATCAGGTTCTCGCGAAGCATGCCCTGCAGCAGGAGCGGCCATGTACGGTCGAACCGATCCTGGAACGAGCTGAGCGCGCCGCCGTCGAACATCGAGTCATTGACCGCCGCCGCGATCGCGAACGCGGCGAGCGGCACGAGAAGCGTCGCCGCAGCAGCCCAGATAACGCCTTTGCGGATTGTGTCCAGCCTGCAGAAACGATCTACCGCGAGGACGATCACAAGCGCCACCAGCGATGTCTTGTTGGTCGTTGCCCAGATGGAGAGTCCCGCTACCGCGAGCATCATCGACACGAGACTGAACGACCGGAATCTCGGCAGCAGCCAGGTGGCCAGCAGGCCGATCATGAGCCCCGTTGCGGCGCTGTCGCGCCCAAAACCCGGCAACCGCGGCGCTTCTCCGACGTAGTTCGAATTCGCGACGTGCACCGGCGTGCCGTCCACCATCGTGTTCGCCCCGATCCACGGCAACGGGTTGAAATAGCCGAAATAATTCACCAGCACGCCCGCTATACACACGATGGCGATGATCACGACCGTAATCCGTGCGCCCGGTCTCTCGAGAATCGCCAGCGCTTCCGGCGGCGCCAGCATAGTGAAGAACATCGGCAGCATCATCCACGCCCAGAAAATCGCAGCGTTGAGGGTGACGCCATTGAAAAGCGACACGCATACCTGCATCCCGAAGAACATCAATACGAGCAGGTGACTTATCCTGGGACGTTTCAGGACGATGAGCACGATGCATATGGCCATCATCAGCTTGGGCAGATAGATGGCCTGTGGCGCGCCTGCCAGCGACGTGTAGTAGCGGATCGCCCCCGACATGACATCGCTCGTCACACCGAGGAAGAAGGTCAACACCCAAAGTGCACCCATCATGAGTTCCCCGCACCGATCGGCGCCGCATGTTCGTCGCGTTCGGAGGCAATCGGCTCGCGAAGCGCCGCGTTTTCGAGTGAAGCGTCTTGCGCGGCGAGGCCCAGGAAATTCCGCATCACATTGAGCGTAATCCGCGCGACGATGGCGTGACTGCTAGCATTTTTATCCATTAGAACGCGCGGCCAATCCGTGGTGCCGCAATTGAACACCTGCCCCGGATTCGCTCCGTCACCGAGATCCGGTTTGAACACGCCCATGGCAGCGGCGCCGCCTACGTCCCAACCCACGAGTTGCGCCGAATCAGCCAGTGTCACGAATCCGTTCGGTGTGCGCGGCACGCCGTCGGCCTCGTAGCCGACCAGGCGATCTTCCGCGCCGAATGTCTGCGCGTCCTTGACGTCCGTGCCGGCAAAGACCCAATGGTCCGCGCGCCGCACCGTATAGCCGATCGGCTCGCGTTCGGGTTTGGTCCATTTGCGTCTGAGGCGGCTCCAGACACCGTATTTCGCGCCGCCATAGCCGTAGCTCAAGCCGATGAGATCGCTCTCGCTGTAATCGGGCCAGGATTCGGCAAGCCGGTTCATTACCTTGATGTTGTTCACATCCGCATCCGCCCCGAAATCGACCGGCCGGTAGCAGGTATTGCCGCTGAACACGGCCAGATTGCCGCCGCCGGCGATGAAACGCGCGACGTGGTCGCGCATGGGCTGGCTCCAGTATTCATGATGTCCGACGCTCAGCATGCAGCGATATTGCGTCAGATCCAGGTCTGTGGCGCGATGCAGATCCACATCGGTATAGAAGTCGCAGGCGAAATCGTGCGCGCGCAGCCATCGGACGAACTTCGCGTCCCAATGCGTGAAATGCTGGCGCGGCGAGCGCCGGTCATAGGCATCGTCAGGATAGCCAAGTTGAGCGCCGAATCCGCCGCCCGGCCGAAGAAGCGTGACTTTCGTCTGCGGATGCGTACGGTGAACCGGATCGCCATAAAAGCAACCGCCGCCGATCGAGTTGTAAGCGTGGTACGTGGCGATCGGCACTATGTACGCAATCGGTGCGGCCGGCGAACGTGGTCGCGCGATAATCAGCGCCATGCTGTCGCTGTCCGGCGGCGTGGCGAAAACAGGCTGACGCGCAACGCAACGGCGCCCCAGATCCGTGAGTGGTTCACCGGTCGGGCCGACCTCGTACGCAATCGCTGCATAGGCCCCGCTCTCCAGCCCCTCGATATCCGGTTTCACCGTGATCGTCGGCCAGTTCCAGTCCGTGTCGAATCGAACCGGCATGCGCTCGCGTGTCGATTCGAATACGTACTTGCCGTTGATCAGCTTCGACGTTACGTCCCGCGTGCCCGTCGCGACCACCCCGCCCACGCAGATCATCGACTCCGCGTCCCGTTGCTGATAAATCGCGATCGAGAACCTGCTGCGCGGCTGGACCGCGAGGTCGAAGTCATCGCCGGCGGTGAAAGATGTTTGTAGTGGATAGAGTTGCATGCGTCGCGCGCCCCGAGAAGTCACTTATGATTGCCGGCCCAGCGCTGGCCGTTTGCACCATGCGAATCGATACGGCGTGGTGCGACTGCGGGTGTCCGCAGTTCCATTCCGAGCGCCCGCTTGATCAATCGCTTCACCTTGAACACGCGACGATTGACTAATATCTGCGTGCGAAAGCGCAGTGCGGGCAACGGCTCTTTGTGCTGGACGGCGAAGTTTCGATACTCTTCAGCGGTCGCCTCGACGAGTTTCATTGCTGCGGGAAACACGGACGAGTCGACACGGGAAGTTAGAAAACACTGAATGGCGAAAAACTTATGAAAGAGCAGAAGCCAATAGGCGGCATCCTGTCCAGATCCGCTCTTATCCAGAGCCTCGGCCGAGAACTGCGCAACACTTTCAACTGACTTGAGCGTGGTGACCTGCGTGATACTCCCCGGTCGTCGACGATAGTAATAAAGCCGGTCGGGAATGCCGTACAAGGTGCGAGCGCGCTTATAAACGATCGGCATTGCAGAGCATTCTTCGTAGACGCGGCCGGCTGGAAAATCCACGCCATCCCACAAGTCGCGGCGAAAAATTCGCGGGCAGCAATGCATCTGGCAAATGCGTGCAAACTCCAGCAGTCTCGCGGTATCGTTCGTACGGAGTCCGACCGTTGCGTCGTTCACGATCTGAAGCTCGTCGACGATGCGCCCGTTCGGATCCGCCATACCCACGTTGAATTCAATGATGTCCGCCGTGTCGGCATCGAGCAACGGCATGATCATGTCCGAGAAATTCGCCGACCATTCATCATCGGAATCGAGGAAAGCGATATAACGGGACTTCGCGTGCTTCATCGCTGCATTTCGCGCCGCGCAAACGCCCTGATTTTCCTGATGAATCACGGTGATGTGATGCTCAGGCGCGCTTTCCTTGATTTTAAGGATCTGAGCCAATGTACCGTCCGTCGATCCGTCGTCGATCACGATGATCTCGAACTCGTCGGAACGTGGTTGAGCGAGGGCTGATTTGATTGCGAGGCCGATATAATGCTCGACGTTAAACGCCGGAATTATCACGGACAAAATTGTCTCGCCACTACCTTCATCCACTGGTTTCATAGGACGCGTTACCCTTCAATATCGATTATTCGAAATCGCCCCGCCCTTTAAGAAGGCAATGAGGCGGATACCACCCCGGCGCGTCCTGCTACAAGCTCCAGCAAACATCACACCCGTGTCGGCGGAATGACCCAGGCGGACCGCGCGAATCGCTCGCGTGACGCTTTGTTCGCTTTGTGAGCCGCTCCGACCTTCGAATCGATTTCGAGTCGTTCGACGGCGACCATGTGATTTTTCTCGGCACGCCCCTCGTTGTACGCCTCCATAATCCGCTGCGGCAAAAGATATCGTCCGTACGGAAGCCCACAGTGGAGGAGCACATGCTCGACAGTGAGCGCGCCAGCCGTCCCCGGCAAAGGCCAGACAATTGAAGCATTATCGGCCTCTTCCCTTGCGTGATAAGGGCGGCACGCCACCTCGCGCCCGATCCTCGCTACCGGTCGATATGTCAGGCGAAAGGAGAAAGGTCGCTGAGAAAATGCGGTTGTTCGATCGTCCCCTGTTTCCGCAATGCGACAGTAATCCGCTGCGCTTGAGTCTGCGGTTTAAGCGGCCAGCTCGCGTTTTCCGCCCGCCATCCCGGCCACCCCGCGCGGAGTCCGATTCACCCAGTAAATGAGGCCGAGCAATGCTAGCGCACCCCATAGCGTCCAGGAGCCGCCCAGCCCGTGCCCCGTGAAGATGTACGACACCAATAGCGTCACCAGACCGAAGGTTCTGGCGCGCGACGCACTGCGGTTGAGCAACACGAACATCATCGCAATGTAGATGACCGGCAGGATTCCGTAGTGATGCTCCCACGCGATCGGCGACGCCATCGTGAACGACAGCGCCGCACCGAGGAAGTCGAGCAGCCCGGAGGCCCCCTTACCGCGCAGCGGAACGAACAGTGCCGCGCCGATGATCAAGGCTGAGGTGACAAGCGTGCCGCCGTAGACAATCGGATTGAACTCTGGAAATTCGTGGATCTTCCAGAGGGCCGGAGTCGCGTCGGTGGCGAGCAGCCTGTTCAGCAGGCCGTTGATCGACTGATTGCCAATGAACGCTTCACCGGTCCGCGACAGCGCACGCAGCACCGCCAGGTAATCGAGATGGTTCTGTATGCCGAACACCGCAAGCGATGCGACACCCCCCACCGCCGCGACCGCGCCCCACCCCGCGACGAAGCGCCACTCACGCCTCAGCAAGCCCCACACCATGAACAGCACGAACTGCGGCTTGAGCAGACATATCAAGCCGATCAGAACACCCGCCAGCTGCTTGCGGCCCAGGAGCCACGCCAGGGCGGACAGTGCGAACAACGCGTTGATCCAGACCTGCAGCTGGCCCAGATCGAATGCCTTGAGCAACGGGCAAAAGAGCAGCGCGCCGAATGCACTGACGACGGCAAACTGCCAGCGTCGTGGCGCATGGCCCGGCGAGCGTCGCGCCAGCGTGAATGCCAGCGCGCCCGCTGCCAGAACGTTGGCCAGGACCATCCAGAAGTTGATCCAGTTCAGGAGCGCGTTGGACGGAGCGATCCCCCATTGCGACAGCGTATGCAGGGGCAACAGGCTGCTCGGCGGGTATTGGAACTTGACCCGGTCCACGAAGAATATGTGCTCGTAGAGACGGCCGTCGGCATGCTGCTGAAACCAGCCGAGCGCGGCGCGCATGGGTCCCCAGGAGTCGTCGACGTCCCCCGGGTTACGTAAGGAGCGCGCCCAGGTCAATGCGTAATTCAGGACCGAGGGATGCTTGCTGACGATCCCCAGGTGCGTCAGCAGCCGGATCGCAATGTCCTCGACCATCGATGTGACGAATACGACCAGGCACAGTCCAAAGAGATGCCGTCGCGATCGGCTCGCTATCAAGCCGCCCCCCGCTTCAGGGCCAGTTACATTCAGAGCAGCGTTGGAAGACATGGCTCCACCCTCGCGAATGAATCAGGATGTTCCTGGAGATAAGCGGGCGGCAGCTCGTTAGCGCGGCGCGACCTTGCGTGCGGCGACCGGCTCACGGGATGCGGGCATGCGCGGCTGCGCCGCCGGCAGCGGTGCAGTCTGCCGTTGACCGCGCACGGCCGCTTGCTGCAGCGCGGCCGAAATAGTCGTGCAGGTCACAAACGCGAGCGTCATCGTCAGCAGGCTCAGATTGCGCAATTCGTCCCGGTAGCAGAAGGCGATAAATAGCGGCACGGTAATCACCAGCGCGATCCACGCGTGCGTGCGCACCACCGCCGGCAAGCCGCGCCAGCCGGTCCTCAACAATAGCGCGACCAGCAGCAGATGGACTACGTTGAAGCCCTTCGTCGTCAGGATCCCGTAGTTCATCTCCATCCGCAGGTAATTGCGCGGATTGACCAGGTACTGGATGTGCGACATGAGCTGGTACTCCATCGCGCTACCGCCGTTGCCCGCGTACCGGGACTTGATCAACAGATTGACCACTGCGGCGAGCGCAAGGAGGCCGCCGCTCAGCAAGACTGTCTGCTTGCGCGAGTGGCGCAACGCGATGAACGGGACGAGCGTCAGCACGAACAGCAGGTACGACTCCTTGTTCAGCGTGGCGATCGCGGTGACGACGGCGAGCGGAATGATCCTGCGCTTAACCGCAAGCCAGATGCCAAGCGCCATGAACATCAGTTCGGGCATGTCGTAGTAATAGCCGCCTTCAGTCAGGATCAGCGGGAAGATGGCGGCAATCGCCAGTGGCGTGAGTGTTGCTGCCACCCTGTCGCCAATCACCTCGATGCAGGCGGCGCGAATCGCGAACATCGCAGCGAACATCGACAAAAAAGACATGGCGTAGACAAGAAAATAACGCAGCGCGTACTGAGGATTGGCTGCGTCGGTGGCGCTCGGGAAATATCGCTGGATCGGATTCGAGACCGGCGGCTCCTCGGCAAGCTTGTTCAGGAACGTCGTTTTGGCGCTTTGCGGGACCACACTGTCGATTGCGTTGGCGGTCATCGGCAGCAATTGCCGATAAACGAACGGTCGTATGGCCGTGCCTTCCAGCATCTGCGGAAGCGAGTACTTCTCGGTCTCGGAGAACTGCCACTTGATGAAGAAGCCACTGAACGATGCGGCCGCGGCGAGGTAGTAGATGAACGCCAGGAGGATCCACGCGGTGGGACGGGGCAACGCGACTCGATTCGACATTGGAAGCTCCTGATCACATGGCTGGATTTATCAGCCGACTCCAGCACTGATCCCGCCATCCTAATGGTGCGGCACTTCGCGTCTGTGCGATAGCGCACTTCAAGGCGGCACTGCTCCGCCATGTGCGATGCCGAACAGATGCCTCAACTGCCGAGCCCTAGGATCGCACTGTGGCCTGCGTAAGGCCGCATGCCGGTGTTTTGCGCCGATCAATCGCTCCTTCTCTGCCAATAGGTGTCGCCATGTCGTCTCACGCTCTTCCACTGTGCGTCGATCTCGATGGCACCCTTGCGCGAACCGATCTGTTGGCCGAATCGCTGCTGGTGTTGCTCAAGAAAAACCCGTTATACATTTTCATGTGCGTGGTTTGGCTGCTGCGCGGCAAAGGTTGCCTGAAGGACCAGATCGCGAAACGCGTGACGATCGATGTCGGGATACTTCCGTACAACGACCGGCTGGTCGCTTATCTTCGGACCGAGCAGCAGAGCGGACGCGAGCTGTACCTGTGCACCGCGTCCAACGAACAATTCGCAGAGCAGATCGCCGCGCACTTTGGAATTTTCAGCGGCGTCATGGCCAGCAATGGCGAGTTGAACCTGCGCGGCAACAATAAGGCCAGTGCGCTTGCGGGCCGCTTCGGCGAGCAAGGTTTCGACTACTGCGGTAACGACATGGCTGACGTGCCTGTCTGGAAGCGCGCGCACGCCGCGATCGTGGTCGGCAACCAGAAGATTGCGGCGGCGGCCCGCAAGGTTAACCAGCAGATCATCCTGTTCGATGAGGTGAGGCCGCCGCTGCGCGTCGTGCTGCAGGCGACACGCGTCTACCAATGGTGCAAGAACACGCTGGTGTTTCTGCCGCTGCTTGCGGCGCACCAGTTCACGAATGCGACCGCGGTTCTCAACGCGACCATCGCGTTCTTCGCGTTCAGCCTGTGCGCGTCGTCCGTGTACCTGGTCAACGACATGCTCGACCTCGACGCGGACCGCCGCCATATCCGCAAGCGCAATCGGCCGTTCGCATCCGGCAAGCTGCCGCTGTCGTTCGGCGTCGCACTGACCGCCGTACTGCTTGCGCTCACCGGGCTACTCACGTCGTTTCTGCCGGCGAAGTTCCTGCTCGTGCTAGGCCTGTATTTCGCGCTGACGCTGGCCTATTCGTTCGTCCTGAAGCGGCTGATGCTCGTCGATGTGTTCGCGCTCGCGACGCTCTACACCGCGCGAATCGTTGCTGGAGGCGCAGCGGGGCAGATTCCACTGTCGTACTGGCTCATCTTGTTCTCGGTGTCGATCTTCCTGAGCCTCGCGATGGTCAAGCGCTACGCCGAACTCAACGTGATCCTGAAGGAAGGCAAGTCCGCCGCGGCCGGACGTGGCTATATCACACAGGATCTGGCGATTCTGCAGTCCTTCGGCACCGCCGCCGGCTATACGGCGGCGCTGGTGCTCGCGCTGTACCTGAATTCGCCTGAAGTGCAGCTGATGTACCGCCACCAGGAAGGTCTCTGGGCATTGTTCGGGCTGATGCTGTTCTGGGTTAGCCGGATATGGATAAGCGCTTTCCGCGGCAAGATGCATGACGATCCGATCGTGTTCGCGCTGAAGGACAAAGTGAGTCTGTGCGTATTAACGGCGTGCGTGGCCAGCATCGTTCTGGCAGCATAGCGATTCGAGCCGGTGGACCACGGCAACGCAACGACCGGCTCGATGCACACCGGCGCACCGCGCCCACTCGATAACAACGACTAGCGACGAATGGCGATCTTTCTTCTTTTTGCAGCCGGCACGTTCAGTGCGGTTGCCAGTGTCCTGCTGCGCGTTGCGGCAACCATGAACACGGTACAGACTTCCGGCGGCCTGCTGTCTCTGGACACGCTGACCAGCGGGCCGATGCTGATGCGCGTGGGCGCGATCGGCGCCTATGGCGCAGGATTCGTGCTGTACGCGGTCGCATTGCGTCGTGTAGAGCTGAGCGTCGCGTACCCGCTGATGGTCGGCATCACGATCATCGAATTGTTCGGCTATGGTCTGTTCGCCGGCGAAGCGGTGACCGTCAAGGCTGCGGCCGGCGCGGCGCTACTCGCCGCCGGCATCTATCTGATCTATTCGTGAACTGGCCTTGCGCTAGCTGATCCGAGGTGGTTCCCAATGGCACGACTGCCCATGGTGCGAAGCGTCGCAAGAGCTCGAAAGTGCTTCCGGGCGTGAATACTTGCGGCAATTGCCTGTCCCAGATGACGGGTGATGGCGATGGCGGCCAATGCGCAGGATCGCGCGCGGGCCGGGCAAGCGGCTCATACGGAAGATGGGTGTCGCGCGGGCAAAGCGCGAAGCGCTGGTTTGCCGATCAGGCCTATACCGGCGAGGCGGCCCGGCAGGTCGCCGGGCGCACTCATCCAGTGTTCAACACAGGGGCTAGGAATCGATCGCGGCCCGATTGCCCGACAACGCCGCGTCGAGTGCCGCGGCAACCACATCCGCGTTCGGTCTGAAGACCATATCGCTGTGGCCACCCGCCACGTCGATGACCTTCAATCCGCCGCATGCAACCCGCTGCCACAACGGCAATGGATTTCCGCGGCCCTCTATGCGCGTCAATGCGCGAACATACAGGATCGGGCCGGCACGATACCGTTTCGGCCGGTATGTCGTCATCGCGACCTGCATGGCCTGGCGCACGCGCAGCAGCACAGGCGGCAAACCAATAGCGTCGGGTTCGATCCTATGCGCCGTGTAGCCCAGGCGCAGGCGCGCCCGGTCGACCGCCGCCGCCAGCTTGGTCGACACGTATCGGGCACGTTGCGCCGACATCATGTGGCGGAACGTCCGCCATTGCTCGACGACGTAGCGGCCTTCGTAACGCATCCACGCATTCCACGGCAGATACCGCTCGTTGACGTAGGTGTCGACGAGGCACAGCATCTCGACTCGCTCGCCGGCGCGATGCAGTTGCTGGGCGATCTCCAGAGCGATCAGGCCGCCGAACGAGTAGCCAGCCAGCGCATACGGGCCGTGCGGTTGCAACTGGCGTATCTGCGCCACGTAGTCGCGCGCCATGTCGATGACATGCTGTTGCGGCGCTTGCTCGCCCTCCAGACCATGTGCGTGAAGTCCGTACACCGGCCTGCCGTTTCGCAGCGCGCCAATCAGTGCGCGGCATTCCATCACCGAGCCGGTGACGCTGTGCGCGAGAAAAAGCGGCGTCCCGTTGCCCGCGCGCATCAGCACCAATGCGCTCGACGGCGCGCTCGCAGGGCCGGCCTCGAGGATAGCGGCGATCTGCGCGATCGTCGGCGCGGTTATCAAGTTCGTCAGCGAGATCGTCTGCCCGGTCGCCTCGTGGATATGGCTCGCCATTTCCGCGGCGAGAAGCGAATCGCCGCCCAGATCGAAAAAGTTATCGTCGCTGCTTATCGGGCCGAAACCGAACATGCGTTCCCACAATGCCCGCAGGTACGACTCCCTCTGCTCGCGCGTATTGCCGGGCAATGGCAGCGAGCTTCTTTCAAGGTTCCGCGCCGCTTGCTGGCGGATGGCGTCAAGACACTCGGGATTGCGCAACGCCCCGGCGTTTCTGGCCGGCACGCCGTTGATCGCGTCGCGCGCCGCGGCCTCCGATGGCTTGCCGCTATGCGTGGTCGGCAGTGCATCCACCGCGAGGACCAGACCCGGCACATGCGCAGGCGATGCACGGCGGACAAGGTCGCCGCGTACGCGCGACAGCAACGCGGCGGACAGCTCGACACCGGGTTGCAATACCAGCAGCAGAACGATGCCTCGTTCGCGCGAACCTGCGGTCAAGCTCGCCTTCGCCCCGTTGCGGTCTGCATGGGACAACGAACCGGCCGCATTCCGATCGACGACCATCGCATCCCGGATGCCGGGAATATCGTTCAAAATTCGATAGATTTCGGCGGGTCCGACGTTCACGCCGCCGACGTTCAGCACGCCATCGGAGCGGCCGTGCATGCGCGCCGATCCTTGAGGCGAAAATTCGATCAGGTCACCGTGCGTCCAGGCGCCGGGGTTAGCGGCAAAGTACGACGCATGAAAACGTGAACCGTCGGCATCGCCAAAAAACCCGACCGGTCGTGAAGGGAATGGATTGGTGCAGACGAGATGGCCGATCCCCACCGCCGGCCGGCCTTCGTCCCACGCCTGAACATCGAGCCCCAGACTCTTGCATTGCGCTTCGCCCGCATAGACTGGCAAGTTCGGATTGCCAAGTACAAAGCAGCCGATGATATCGGTGCCGCCCGAAATCGACTGCAGCGGCAACGGTCCGACGTGCTCCTTTACCCAGTCGTACTGCGAATCGAACAGGACCGCGCCGGTCGACAGCATCGCGCGCAGCGCTGAAAGGTCGAATTGCCGTGCGGGCTCGAGATTCGCCTGCTCGCACATCTTCAGATAGGCGGGGCTCGTACCGAACACGTTCACGCGTTCATCGGCCGCAATACGCCACAACGTATCGACCGTCGCAAGCGGACCGTCGTACGTGACGATCTCGACCCCCGATGCAAGCGCCGAGAGCTGCCAATTCCACATCATCCATGCACAGCTGGTCTGAAAATAGAGCTTGTCGCCGGGGCGCAAGTCGGTATGCAACCGATGCTCCTTCAGGTGTTCGAGCAGCGTGCCGCCGGCGCCATGCACGATACATTTCGGCTTGCCGGTCGTACCCGACGAAAACATGATGAACAGCGGATGATTGAACGGAAAGCGCCGCCAGACGAAGTCGGCCGGATCGGATTGTGCAATCAAGGCGCCAAGCGAGTGAACCGGCAGCGTGACGCTGCCCGGCAACGGTCCGTCGTCGAGGCTGATAATGCCTTCGAGCGACGGCATCGCCGACGCGAGGCCGGCGATGTTCTCCGCCAGCGCGGTTCCCCTGTCGAACGCACGCGTCGCCGTGTGCGCGAACAGCAGTCGTGGCGCAAGCTGGACGAAACGATCGAGCAGCGCGTCGGCCCCCATCTCCGGTGCCGCGCTCGCCACCGTAGCGCCGAGCGCAGCAACGGCCAGCGTACAGATGACGGCCTGCGCATCGTTGCGCATGACCATGGCCACACGATCGCCGCTGCGCAGCCCGAGACGTTCGAGCGTGCAAGCCAGGCTAGCCACGCGCTCGCGCAGTTCGCGGCGCGTCAGGCGCACACGCGGCGCGTCCACATGACACTCGGACAATGCTGGGGCATCGGCGTCGGCGATGCTCAAACCGAGCAGGCTATCCGCATAGCTCAGTTCGAGGCGCGGAAAAAATTTCGCACGCTCGATGTCTTCGCCAACGCAGACCGGCTCGACTTCGCCTGAAGTTTCGATGTCCGTGCACCACTTGAGAAAGCAACGCCAGAAGCTTCGGTAATCACGTACAGAAAACTCGTGCAGTCGCGTGTAATCGGACAGAGGCAAACCCGTGCGCACCTGGAGCGCTGAAGCAAAAGCACTCAATTGCGATGCGGCAATCCGTTGTGATGGCGGTACATACACTGGCGTACGGGCGCTGTTAGCGACCCCGGGAATCGGGTCGTGGCGATCGGAAGACGTCATGTTTGGGCTCTCAAGAGAGAATAGACACCCCGCGACGATGCGGACGCATGAATACCCTGCTCTAACGATTCGCGAGGCACTTCGCCGATCTGGTCCGGCATGCTCGGCGGTGCTTTCGAAAGAATGAGAAAGACTGAGAAAGAATGTACGCGCGCGCCCGGTGCCGGAATGTGGTCTAACGAACCAACGTATGTGATCGTTTCTCGACCGGCAGTTCCTGCCTTTTCCATCGCAAGCACTCGTCAGCCACTACACCTTTCAAGCGGCTGACCGTATTCGGCGAAAGCTCTTTCGCCTGCTCGCTTCACATCACTCCGAGTGCGCCGGATCCCGGTTCGCCGCTTCATTCCGCTCGCCTAAAACCCAATGTTCTACGCGCTCCGACAACTTGTGTTGGCGAACGTACATAGTAAAAAACGGCCACGGAATACTTTTCATTACGGTCCGATCTATTCGACATAACAAGTTTCAACAACTGCGAGAATCCGAACCATGCAATCCATGTCAGACGCACAAGGTCATACGCCCGCGAAGCGGATTCGAATAGAAACAGGGGTCGCGCTGAAGTCTTTTAGCGATGTGATTCCGATAGAGGCAATCGCAGAGATCAACGAAGCCATCGATCGTTCATTTGGAAGTCTGGCGCAACGTGCTCAATTGAGCCTGATGGCGGCCGAGTTGATTCGCCGTAGCGAATCATTCCGGCAACTCGAAGAGAACATGTGTACCAGTACACGCGCGATGGCGGCCAAAGCCGGACAGACGGAATTGCCGCTTCAGCCTTTTCACGTGATTCGCTGTTCGAGCGCGGCGACGGTGGCGGAAAGTCATTGCCGCCATTACGACTCCCATCTGCTGACGTTACTCATTCCGCTACAACTGGCGCCGGAGGGTGACGCCAACGGCGATCTCGTGATGTATCGCCGCCCTCGTCTTTCAGTCTCCACGCCGGGCAATGTGATATGCAAGATTCGCCACGGCATCCAGCGCGGCCTGCCGCTCGGCTGGCGGAAATGGCTGACGCAGCACGATCTGCGTCGAGGTAATTGCGATCGCGTGCCGGTGCAGATCGGCAGCGTCTACGTATTCAATGGCTTTGCCCTCCAGCACGCGAACCTCGAAGTCGAGACAGGACAGCGCCGCACACTGCTGATCCATTACTACGATCCTGGTCATTCGCTGGGTCTTAGCGAGGTGCTGCGTCGCAGACGGCATTGAGATGGATCGCCAGCGAAAGAACACACTCCCGACATGTCGACGATGTGCTTCGGGGCGCGGCAGGTTCAGAAGCATCGAAAGAAAAATCCCGTGGCTTCCATTCAAGTGGCCACGGGATTTTTTATTGAGGATAACTGATTTAACAATTCGGCTTTCTGGCGACTGCCTCTACCGTCACCCCCCTTCACGACCTGTGTGTCATCCGGCAGTGCCGGACTTCAATAGGAAAAACTGGACCCCACGCGCACCGTGATCGGTGAACTCAGCGTGCAGTTTTTCGATGCCGCACCGCTGGAATAGCATGAGAAGTCTGTTCAGGTTGTACGCATTCATCTGCATCGTCGGTTCAAACATAGGCCTTCCACGAGCAAGATTGGCCAGCCAGTTCGCGGGCGCGAAATGGTCGCGAGTCCCGCTGATGGTGTGGGCGAGCCGGGTCGCATTGCTATCGTAGGTAAAGTGTAGAACGGCGATTCCACCTGGCGACAGGTGACCCAACAGGGCCTCGGCGAGCTTCATTCCGCGCTCGACCGGAATATGCTGGAAGACGATATAGGAATTGATCAAGTCGAACATTCCGTGGAGATTCGTCAGCCCATCATCGGATCGAACGAACTCGATATTGCCGATGCCTTCCTGGGTGACGTTTTTCGCCGCTTCTTCCAGCATGGATGGCGAAACGTCGATTCCAACCGCGCTCTTTACCCGCCTCGACAACGGGATGATCAAGCGGCCCACGCCACACCCGAAATCCGTGGCCCGCTCGGCCTGAAAGTCCGGATTCAGATGCCGATGTATCACATTGAACATGTCGGAAACATACAGCTCTCCACTCTGGAAGAACTGTTGTTTCGCGTCGGTCGACAGTTCGGGTTCCTTGAACTCAGGCCAACTGACGACACCATAGTACGGCGATAATTTTCCCCATTTTTCCCAATGCTTATCGGTGGACATCGCGGTCTCCTCGCGGTTGGCGCAAGTGTCCATACGAACATGGCAGCATGCTTATCGAATGTTCGCTGCCACGCCGTTGTGTCGAAAAGCTTTTCCGTCGAGGCTTCTTTCCGTATGTTCTCGATGATGATGATGGAGAAGCTCTGATGGCTCAGAAAGTATTCGCCGGGGTGAGGGCGACGTTGGTCCATTCTCGCCGTGTAGCGATGCGGGCCGTGACATGATTGCGATAGAGAAACGCCATAGAAAAAGCAAACCAGACAGGCATTCGCCCGCTCACTTTCGCGCCGCCGGCCGCAGCGAATTCTGGACCATCCACTTGATTCGCTCGCAATTCACCTTGGTCCGTGCCGCGAAGTCCGCCGGATCGCGATCACGCAGCGCCGCCATCTGCCGGTTGTCGTTCTCGGCGCGTCGCCATCCGACTTGCCAGTGTCGATCGAAGTCGCTCGCTTCGTGCAGCACTTTTCTCAGCCGCTGTTTATAGGCGTCAACGCGTTCGGACGACACCTCGCAGAACTCGCGCGCGAAGTGAGCACGCTCACCCGCTGTTTCCGCTTTGGCATTCGCGGCATCTTCGCTGGCCATAGCTGGCTGCGGCAGCGCCGTCCACGCCAGCAGGCAGCATGTCACCACGACCAGCACTCCGGGGCAGTGTCGTACGTCGTTCATCGCTACCTCCTGACGGTTCATCGCGGCGCCCAGGGATTGCCCGAGCTTTCCCGTCGTTTTCCGCCGCATCGCGCCGAAATGTCTTTAATGGACAGCAGGATGGCGTTTTCGCGCGCTATGCAGACCATTGATTCGACAATACGCGGTGTTACGCTCAGGGAAAGTAGCCTTCGCGGCAGTGAGCCGCCGTTCAGCGGCAGAATCAACAGCCAATAGAACACGTCGCGAAGCGCATTAGCCAATGAAAAGGCGAAACATCGCTGCGGGAGCCACTGCGATGGAATTTAAAACATATACCGTACTGACGCTAATGGTGGTGAGCAGCTCTGCCTTCGCATGGCAGCCGCTCACTTATCCGGTCCGAAGTCAGAGTCCGTATCAGCGTAGCATCGACACCGCGTTGTGCTACGCCGAAGCCAACAAGACCAAGGTCGACATCAGGCGCGAACCGCAGATTCCACCGCGTCCTCAACCCGCCAGCAAAGCCACGTCGACGGGCGTACCGTCTCGCCCGCCGCTGCCGTCCAGCACTTTCTCCGCCGCGCCGATGAGCGCGAGCATGCCCGCAGCCGCGACCGCACCCGGTGCAAGCGAGCCGGTGGCGACCGCGGCTGCGGGCGCGTCGGCGCCACGACCGGCTAGCGCGCCTACGACGAGCGCCGCTAACGCGCCCGCCGCGGCCGCCTCGGCTGCCACCGGGGCATCGGCGGCGACAGCCGACCTCGGCGCATCGTCCGCGGCGGCGGGTTCGTCGGCGCAGGCGAACGCGGCGTCGAGCGTGAAGCTGCCGCCGCTACCGGCCCCTGAGCCGCCGATGACCCAGTACTGGGCAGCGTATGGCGCGTGCATGCAGGCGCGGGGTTACGTGGTCGCACAGTAACGCCCGCTGCACACCTCGTTGCCGCGCTCTGTTCTTTCGATCGCGGCGTCGGCACTCGATGCCCGTTAGCGACCCCGCCATGCTCAGCGATACGACTTCCGATCAGCAGAATTTCCGACGCTGCGGCCAATGCGGTGCGCCGCTGGCCGCTCTCTTCTCGCCGTGTCCTTCGTGCCATGCGTATCCCGCCGACACGTTCGCCGCACGCGCCGCGCTCGCGCCAGGTGGGCACCTCCCGCCGGACCATCGTCGCCTGCCCATGCGCGTTCCCACACTGCCGACGCGCAGGATCTGGAGCCCGTCGTCGCGGGCGCTGGTCCAGCGCTACGATGCGATCGAGGAGCCCGTGGCCGCGACGAGCGTCTATCGACGGCTGCGCCAACCTATCGCGGTGGGCGCGTCGGTGCTGGTGGCGACTGCCGTCGTGTATCTCGGCTTCATCCATAGCGACGAGGCGCGCGTCGGCATACCGGTCGCGGTGTCCGGCAAGGTGCAGACGCAGAACGGCAAGCCGTCCGTTGGTGTCGCGCGAAAGAGGCCTGACCCGGAGCTTGCGCAGCGGCCGGCGAATATCGTCGCGCAGCGGTCTGCGGCGGTGCGCTCCCTGCCGGTTGCGCCGCCGGTCGGCTCACCGGCTGCACAACGCCACGCCGTTGTGACGGCGGCCGATGTGAGGCGTCCCACTACAACTGCACCAGATGCAAGGGCTGTCATTGCGACGGCGTCCAATGTGACAGGCACGCTTGCAGCCGCGCCCGATGCAAGAGGTGCCGTTGCGGTAGCGCCCGATGCGAGAAGCGCGGTCGTGTCCGCGTCCGACACGAGGCGTACTGCGGCGACGACGCCCGATACAAGGCGCACGGTTGCGGCGACGCCCGATGCAAGACGCACCGCCACGTTAGCATCCGATGCCGGACGCGGCGCCGGCGTTCAATCGGCCAGCCCGGCCAGCAAATTACGCGCGGACGCGGCGAGGCATCTGAGAGCGGCGCGCGTCAATTTGCAGGAGAACAATCTGTCGGCGACCAGATCGCAGCTCTCCGCGGCCGTTGCCGCACAGCCCGAGAGCCGCGACGCACAGCGCATGCGCTCCGCGCTGAGCACGCGCGAAGAGCAGCGCGACGCGTTGCTTAGCCTCGCGCGCGGCTGCGGATATGTCGGACGTTGGGGCTGCGTGTCACGCAACGCGGGCACTGCGCTCGAGATCGATGCGAGCAGCAAGGAGGCGCAGCGCCTCGTGACGCTTGCGATGCACGAGTCCGGACTCCAGATCGCACCGCCGCCCGTCGAGGCTGCGCCGGAACCGACGGCGCCCGCGCCGAGCGACATCATCACGCATCATTGACGGCGCGTCGCGCTGGTATCGGCACTCCACACATGTGAGTGCGAAGGCATACGCTTCGCCGCCGACGCGAAGCATTCATTCACGCACACTAGCTGTCGCAAAGCCGGTGGCGTCCTGACCGCGATGCTGCAAAAGCAGCAGGCTGTCATCACTCGCCATCGCGCGCACCGTCACGTGAGCGCGCACAGACACCAGCGAGTCCAACCTGGCTGATACGCGCACAACGCTCTACCGCGTCGCCATCGCCACACTCACCCGATGCGCAACCGCGCCTAGGCGGCATCACGATATCCGCACGCGGTCGACCGCGCGGCAGCGAGCGCTGCGCCTGCGCCTGCGCCTGCCCCAGCGCGATGACAAACGCATCAGCATGGCGCGGCACGTCGCCGGTATCGACCCGTTGGAGGACACACGGAAATCCATTCGCCAATGCAAAAACGCCGGTGATCAGCGTCACTTTGCGTTTCATGCAGCCTCTCCCTGACGGAGATGCGCAATGCCTACGCTTACGCCTACACCGACGCCGCACCACAGCCGGGCAGCACGCGGAAAAAGAACGCCGCGCCGTCACCCGGCAATACTGTCGTAACCGTAATAACCGCCCTGGTATCCGGAGCCAAGAAACGCGCCTTCCTGCGGCACGTCGGTGAGCAGCACGCCGCGCATCGCGACGCCGCCGTTGCGCAACCGCCTGGTCGTCTCGATGATCTCGTTGAGCGGATGGCGGCCGTGGCGCACCACCAGCAGCGTCGTGCCCGCGTATTTGCCGATCAGCGTCGAGTCCGTGACCGCGAGCACCGGCGGCGTATCGACGATGACGAGGTCGTAGTGCGGCTTCAGTTCGTCGAGCATCGTTTCGAAGCGCTTGCTCGTCAGCAGTTCGGCGGGATGCGCGGGCAGCGTCCCCTTGGGGAGCACGTCGAGACCGGGCAGCACATCGCGCTGGATCATCGCGTGCAGATTGCCGCCGCTCAGCACGTCGGACAGACCCGGCTGATGGGGGATGCCGAAATGCGAATGGACGTCGCCGCGCCGCATGTCGCCGTCGATGATCAGCACGCGCTTGTTCGCCGACGCCACCAGCGCCGACAGGTTCACCGACAGGAACGACTTGCCGCTATCGGGCCGCGAGCCGGTGATCATCACGACATTGTTCTCGGCATGGTCGAGCGATAGTTGCAACGACGTGCGCAGATTGCGCACGCCTTCCACCGCGAGATCTTCGGGCGCCTGCTGCGCGAGCACATGCAGCCCGCGCCGGCGCAGCGCCACCTTTTCCTGCAGGCGCAACTGGGTCTGGCTGCGCGGCACGACCGCGAATACGGGCAGGCCGAGCCTCGCTTCGAGTTCGTCCGAACGCTCGACGCCGCCAAACATCGCGCGCTTGAAGAAGGTCAACAGGATGCCAAGTCCGAGGCCGCCGCCGAGCGCGATCAGAATCGCCAGCATGCGCTTCGGGCGCACGGGCTCGTCGGGCGCTTCGGCGAAGTCCACCACGCGCACGCTGCCGACCTGGCCGGCCTTCGCGACGCGCAATTGCTGCGCGCTGTTCAGCACATTCGTGTAAAGGTCCGTGTTGACACGCACATCGCGCAGCAGGCGCACCGCGTTCTGCTCGGTGTCCGGCATCACCGAAACGGTGCGGTTCATGTTGATCTGCGCGCCCTGCAACGCGGCGATCTGCGCGTCGAGCGCCGCCACCATCGGATGACTCGCGGTGAAGCGCTGCAACATCTCGGCGCGTTGCTGTTGCAGATCGAGCAGCCGGGTCTTGTTGTCGACGATCTGCTGCACAAGCAGGCGGCTTTCCTCGCCGATATCGACCGTGCCGTGCGTGTTGCGGAATTTGTTGTAGCGTTGCTCGGCTTCGTCGAGTTCCTTGCGCAAAGCCGGCAGTTGCTGCTCGAGAAACGCCAGCGTCTGATCGGCCTCGGTCGAACGGCTCGCGATGTCCTGACGCAGGAACTCGCGCGCCACGCTGTTGACGATCGCCGCGGTCAACACGGGATCGCCGCCTTCGACACTCGCGCGTATCACGCCGGATTGCGACGTGGTTTCGTGAATCTGCAGCGCTTTTTGCAAACGGTCGACCGTGCTCAGCGTCGACGCGCGCGACAGTTCGAAGCGCGAGCCGGGCGTGCCGGCCAGCTTGTCGACGTGCAGCGCGATCGGGCCGTCGGCGGTATCGGTCGCGACGGTCTCGCCGACGCGGCCCGACAGGATCGCGATGCCGTTCGGGTCACGCAGCACATACGTGCCGTCGGCGCCGGCGATCAGCGTGAAGGTCGCGTCGTACATCTCCTTCGACGTATCGAAGCGCGACACCGCAATGCTCTCGCCGCCCCACGCGAAGCCCGACAGATTGATGAACGACGGCAGCCTGAAACCCCATTTGCCGTTCACCAGCCCCGCGATCGCTCTGCCGATCACCGGCAGATAACGCGGCGTCGCCGTGATATCGAGGTGCAGATTCCTGACCGTCTCCTCCGTGACGAGCCGCGACTTCAGCAACTCGATCTGCGCCGCCGTCGACGGCCGGGTGTCGAACATGCCGGTGAGCGACGACAAGGCATCCTTGCCGCTCGCACCGGCATTGGCAGTTGCATTGCCGTTGGCCGACCTGTCCTCGACGTGAAACAGCACGTCCGCACGATACGTGGGCGGCGCGAGAAACGCGTACGCGCACCCCAGCGCGAGTGCGATCAGCGTCACCGTCAGGATGGTGCGCCACCCGCGCACGATCGTGCGCAGGTAGTCCGACAGATGAGGCACGTCCGGTCCGGACACGTCGGTGTAGCGGTTGTCGTAGTTGATGGCCATTTTTTTTCTTCACCCAACAAAGCCCGGCGGTTCAGGGTTCAGGTTGCGCGTCGCATCATTTCGTCAGCACCACGCCCGTCACAGCCGCATTGATGGCCGGCAGCAGCAGGTTCAACACGCGGTTGAAGCGAACCAGTCCGCCTTGTCCGACGTAGACGATGTCTTTCGGCTGAAGCTCGAACTGATTGGCGAGCACCATGGAAACCGGCGAGGTCGCATCCAGGTGATAGATCTGCGGCGACTCGCTCGTCGAATTGCGGATCACGAACACCTGCTGCGCCGCGGCCGTGTTCGAATCGAAGCTGCCGCCATCGGAGATCGCTTGCGACAGCGTCAGCGAACCGTTGCGCAACGGCAGGACGGTGGCCGGCTTGTTGACCTCGCCCATCACGTACACGCCGCTGTCTTCACGCGCCGCCACCCGTACCAGGTCGCCCGGCTGCAGATAGATCTGCGACGGATTGCGGCCGCGCTTGATCAGATCGTCGACATTGATCGGATACACGACGCCGTTGCGGACCAGCTCGACGCGGCTGCGGTCGGCATTCGCGCTGAAGCCGCCGCCCTGGTTGATCGCCATCGTCAGCGACATCGGAATGTCGTTGAGCGATTGCGCGCCGGGCGTGCGCACTTCACCGTCCAGATAAACCTGCGAATTGCGGAACGACGCCACGCGCACCGTCACTTCGGGCTTCTGGTACACCTTGCTCAGACGGGCGTGCAGTTCCCTCTGGATCGTCGCGACGTCCTTGCCGGCCACATGCATGTTGCCCGCGTACGGGAACTGCATGTCGCCGTTTTCGTCGATCAGGAAGCCCGGAATCGCGTCCGCATTGCGCGTGCTCTGGTTCGGCTGTCCGAGCGCGGCGGCCAGTTCCGGGTGATCCCACACGACGATCTGCAGCACGTCGCCGGGGCCGACCTTATAGACGGGTGGCGTGCCGAACAGGCCAAGCGTCTGCGACGGCAGTGCCGCCGACGTTTGATCCGCGTGTATCTTGCGCAGCAGGGTCAGGTTGATATCGGTAATCGGTATCTGCTGTTGCTGCGCGGCTTCCGTGCTGAAGTCACCCCCTGTGTCCTGGATCGCGGCCGGCGTGACCATCCGTTGACCGGGTGCGATCCCGCATCCGGAAAGCAGCGTTGCCGTAGCGAAAACCAGGAGACTTCCCGTGCGTAGACCAAGTGAGCTCATGATATTTCCTCCGTGCGCGCGGCAACCGCTCCCAAAGGCGGTAGCGCCGGCGTGTTTTTAAATGCTTAGTAAGCGTTTCGATGCACCAGTCCAGCGACAATCGTCGCGCCGATAATCCGCATGTCGAGTGCGAACGACCAATGGCCCAGGTAATACAGGTCATGTTCGACGCGACGTTCCATCTTTTCGATGCGGTCAGTCTCGCCCCGGAAGCCGTTGATCTGCGCCCAGCCCGTGATGCCCGGCTTGATCCGGTAGCGATTGATGTAGCCGGCGACCACTTTCTGATAGAGGTCGTCGTGCTCGAGTGCATGGGGACGCGGTCCAACGACCGACATGTCGCCACGCAACACGTTGAAAAATTGCGGCAGCTCGTCGAGACTCGTGCGGCGCAGGAACGCGCCCACTTTCGTCACGCGCTTGTCGTGCCGCGTGGCCTGGCTGAGCGCACCCTTCGCTTCGGTATGCAGACGCATCGAGCGGAACTTGTAGATCGTGAAGACGCGGCCGTCCGCGCCCTTGCGTTTCTGTCTGAACAGCACCGGCCCGCGCGACGAGAGCTTCACCGCGAGCGCGATCGCCAGCATCAGCGGCGCAAGTGCGAGCAACGCGGTGGCCGCGAACAGCCGGTCGAAAATTTCCTTTTTCAGCATCGAACTAGCCGACAGCGGCGAGGCAACCAGATTGATCGCCGGCATGCCGAGCAGGTCCACCACGCCGCTACCTTCGAACAGCGCGTGACTGCGCACGTCCGGCATGAAGCGGATATTCACCAGATCGTCGCGGAACTCGCCGATCAACGAACAGATCAGCGGCTCCTCGCTCAGCGACAGCATCAGCCACAGCTCGTGCACGTCGTTCGTGCGGATGTAGCCGGCGAGCGCGTCGACCGTATCGAAGACCGGCACGCCCCGGTTCGCCACCGCCGACTCGTCCGGGCGCGTGTTGTAGACGGCGGTCGCGCGAAAACCGGCGGTCGGCGCGGACTCGATGCGGCGAATGATCGCGTCGCATTGCGTGCCGCTGCCGACGATCGCGACCTGATGCAGATTCATGCCGGCGCCGCGAGCACGCGCCAGCACCGCGTGCGTGATCAGCCGGTACGAGATCAGCAGGCCGCCCGTCACCGCGGTCCAGTACGAGAACCACAGCCGCGACACGAGGTCGATGCGATGCAGCGAATACATCAGCACGAGCGCGCAACATTGCACCATCAGCCACGCGAGCGACACCTGCCCGGCCAGCGCCAGCTTCGAGCGGCCGCGCCACGATTCGTAGACGCCGAACGCCGGGAAAATCGCCAGCGCGAACGCGGCGGAAAACATCACGAGCGCCCAATAGAACCCGGCTTGGGCGAGATAGTCGAAGCGGATCTGCGACGCCACCGCCGCTCCCGCCAACACCAACGCGACATCGAAAACCCGCGCGAGTAAATCCTGAAACTTGCGCATTTTGCTTGCCTCTGTGCTTACGTCGTTACTTGCCGTTCCTGGTCCGCGAATGAATACCGGCGGGCTGCTCAGGAGCAGCGCCCGTAGTTGTCGTTGAACCTCACAATGTCGTCTTCGTCGAGATAGGCGCCAGACTGGATTTCGATGATTTCGAGCGGTACTTTCCCCGGATTTTCGAGCCGGTGCCGCGTACCGAGCGGGATGTAGGTCGATTCGTTTTCGCTCAGCAGGAACTGCTCTTCGCCGCGCGTGACGCGCGCCGTACCGCGCACGACGACCCAGTGTTCGGCGCGGTGGTGATGCAGTTGCAACGACAGTTGCGCGCCCGGCGTGACGACGATGCGCTTGACCTGGAAACGCTCGCCACGGTCGAGCGAATCGTAGTACCCCCAGGGGCGGTGCACCTTGCGATGCGCGTCGGCTTCGGGTGCGTGCTGAGCCTTGATGCGCGACACCAGCCCCTTCACGTCCTGCACATGCGAGCGGTCGACCACCAGCACGGCGTCGGCGGTTTCGACCACCACCACGTTGGTGGTGCCGACGCACGCGACCAGCCGTCCCTCCGAATGCGCGTAGCTCGACACCGCGCCTTCGAACGCGACCCGCCCGCGCCCCGCATTGCCGTTGGCGTCCTTGTCCATCGCAGCCCACACGGCGTCCCACGAGCCGAGGTCGGACCAGCCGGCATCGAGTCTGACCACCACGCCGGCGGGCTTCACTACCGTTGCGCTATCGAGCGGCCCTGCGGCGGCGCTGTCGGCGGTGTCGGCGCTGTCGGTCAGGCGTTCCATCACCGCGTAGTCGATCGAATCAGCGGGCACGCCGAGAAACGCGTCCAGCAGCGGACGGAACACCGCGTCGTCTTTCCTGCCGCCGGCGAACGCGCGTTCGCAGGCCGCATACATCTCGGGTTGCAGACGCTTCAGCGTGTCGAGCCACACACGGGCCCGCACGATGAAGATCCCGCTGTTCCACCAGTACTTCCCGGCCGCCACGTACTGCGTGGCGATTTCCTCGGCGGGCTTCTCGACGAAACCGTCGATCGCATGCCCGCCGTCGCCCAGTTCTGCGCCGATGCGGACATAGCCGAAGCCCGTGTCGGGACGCGTGGGCGGCACGCCCAGCGTCACGATCGCGCCGCGCTCCGCGTAGCGCGCGGCGCATTCGAGCGCGCCTTGCAACGCGGGCACGTCGGCGATCGAATGGTCGGCCGGCATCACGAAGAGAATCGCGTCGTCGCCATCCGCGCAGGCAAGCGACGCCGCCAGCGTCAACGCGGGCGCCGTATCGCGGCGTGCCGGCTCGACGATCAGACGAGCGTCGACGCCGTTTTCGTGAAGCTGTTCAGCAATCACGAAGCGATGTTCTTCGCCGCACACGATGATCGGCGCAGCGTCGACGCTCCAGCCGGCCGGAAAGCCGTCCATGCGCCGCGTGGTGGCCTGCAGCAGCGAGTCCGAGCCGACCACGTCGATCAGTTGCTTCGGAAAACTTTCGCGCGACACGGGCCACAGCCGCGTGCCCGATCCCCCCGCAAGGATGACCGGGACGATATACGCGCAACGCGCGCCCGCCGCTCCGGCAACCGCGTCGTCCGGTCCGGCCGACGCAGCGCTTCCCGCTCCCTGAGTCAACATATTCGGATTCCTTATAGTTATCACAAGTCTTCGGAAATACTCGCCGGCGCCGTGCTTCGCGCGGCCGCCGGCTCCCCCGTCGGTCCTACTCGCCGGCCATGCGCCGGCTTTGAATCCTGAATTCGGTCGGAGAAATTCTCATCCGCTTGCGAAACACTTTGGCGAGCCGGTCGCCGTTGCCCATGCCGGTGCGCCGCGCAATCTTGTCGACCGGCAATTCGGATTCGGTCAACAGGCTGCACGTCACCGCGAGGCGTTCGTGCAGCAGAAAGTTCGACGGCGTGATGCCCATTTCCATCTTGAAGCGGCGCAAAAAGTTGCGCTCGCTCATTGCCGCGACCTGCGCCGCATCGGCGATCGAAATCGCCTGCTGGCAGTTCTCCTGCAACCAGCGCGCCGCTGCGCGCACCTTGTCGCCGGGACTCAGGCCGCCGTCTTCGCCAAGCAGCGGCGCGAGGTTCGAGCACGAATCGGCGAGCAGGCGTTCGGCCACCGAGCGCGCGGTGGCCGCGCCCAGATCGCGCTTGATCATCGCGAGCGCGCTTCTCATCGATTCGAGCCGGCCGGCCGCCTCGACGCCCGGCTCCTGCGGCCGCGGATCGACGCTCGTATTGCCGTCGCCCGGGTACGCCGCATCCAGCAACGCCTGGCCCTCCGCAATCGGCCGGATCACGCCGGCCGCGTGGCGAATGCGGCGCAGCCACGCGATCAGTCGAGTGTCGCCGGCGGCCACGCCCGCACCCTTGCCGCCTGCCACGTACAACGCATCGAAGCCGGCGTCATGCCGTGCATCGAGTTGCTCGGTCCACACCCGCAGTCCCGACGACGACCTCACCATGCCGCCGTCGGCGGAGAGAAAAGCCACGTCGTAAAACCAGCCGCCGGTGTCGGACGAAGCGAGCTCGTTCGCCGCCTGGAAGACCTCGGCCACCACGCCCGCGCCTTGCAACGAGCAGTCGTTGAACATCAGGAGCGCGATGCGACGCGTCCCCTTGTTCGGAGCGTGCACCCAGCGCAGCATTGCGGACTCGAGACTCGAGCAGGTCATAGTCATCCTCTTCCCAACTAAAGGATCCACTGTTCACCTTGACGGCCACGAAGAGTCCCGCTTCGTAAGGACATCATAGTGACGGCCGGTCCAGCGCCCAGCCGCGATGACCGAAAGTGCGGACATGTTGGCGCATTGC
Organism: Paraburkholderia ginsengisoli NBRC 100965; assembly: GCF_000739735.1. Taxonomy (GTDB): domain Bacteria; phylum Pseudomonadota; class Gammaproteobacteria; order Burkholderiales; family Burkholderiaceae; genus Paraburkholderia; species Paraburkholderia ginsengisoli. The sequence goes on from NZ_BBJF01000013.1 coordinate 48,882, forward strand.
CTACGCAGGAAGCGAAGTGAGGACCGAACGACCGGGCTCACCTCTTTTCCCCCGCATTAATTCGCAGCGCGACTACGGTTCGCTACGAATGAATAGGCATTTCGCGAATCTTAGTGCACGCAATGGGATGTTTAAGTACGCCACCGCACACTGCGAGGCCCCTCGAAAATGACGCGCGGACAATTCGATTCGCCCGCGATCTCGCACATTCGAAGATATTTTTTTTCGGGAGATAGGCCAAATGAGTTTAGCCGTCTTTACCGTTTGCGCTTTCTCTGATGCGGCCGCAGCAGGCCTCGCTTTACCGAATAAAGCTATGTGGGACAAGGAACGCTGGCCGCGTCACGGCAATAAGTTCTCGGCGTGGCGAAATGCCGATTTAATCGGGCGGATTGCGTGATGGGCCTGAGTGACGTGAGTGCAATAGACCGGCGATACCCGTGGCAAATCATGAATACGGTAAACGGCACCTGTCGCGCGGCGATCGACGGGCTCGCGCCGATTACGTCGAGGAAGAACGCGGTTCAATCCGCCATTGAAACGCGCCAATCGCTCTGCAATTTTCACCACGCGTGGTCGCGTGAGGCATACGCGGGTCACGTTCCGTTGACCACGTGGAGCGAGCGCAATGTCCGCACAAGCTCAGGCGATAAGCCGATAGCGCGAAGCGATGTACCGGGGTCGACGCGCGCCAGCGCACGGAAAACGGCGGCGCCGTGGCGCTACCATGCGTGACCACACGCTGGAGCATTCCATATGAACAGCCTTTCATGGGCGCTGCTAATACTGGCCGCAATGGTCGGCGCATTCCTGTTTGCCGCAATCGGCGCGGCGACTCTGGCACTGCTGCTCGCGCAGGTGTCGGATCGACTCGCGCGCAGCGACGAACAGCGGAATTGCTAGCGCGCTCGCGGCGCGCATATGCGTCCGGCATGGCCTGCGAACGCGCGAGCTCATAAAAATTCCGGCATCGGCGGCGAAATCAGCGCAAACTAGATGACTGCTCCCCTCTGGAGCAAAACGCCAACTGGGAGTTCGTCATGGCAAAAGGTCAAATGCGCAGCAACCGCGAAGTCAAAAAACCGAAGCAGGAGAAGAAACCGCAACCTGCCACGTCGCCATCCGGCGGGACGCCGATCCGTGTAGCGCCGAGCGTCTCGGCGACACAGAAGAAGCATTGAACGAGTCGGCCCGCCCTTACCCGGCGGGCCGAAGTGCTTTATCAGCTGGCAATGGCGCTGCCTGGAAGGACCGGGCGGTGGGATCGCCGTCATCGCCACCGCCAACGTCATCGCGCCGAAAGAACGTGAACGCCCTGTTCACGTCCAAGGGCGCCCGTCGATCACGCGCTTGCCCGGGATTTTCTGTCTCGCTATGCTGACGGACGCGCAAGCGCGCCCGGCGGCGCAAACCGCATGGATCGCGGTACTGCACGAAAAATAAACCGCGACAACAACTCCACTCGCGGCACCAACAAGAACCACCGCTCAAGGGCTTCCCCATGTCCACCACCAGTCTCTTTCTCACTGCTGCGGGCGTCGGCCTCGCGATTGCCGCGCCGGTCGGTCCGATGGGCATGCTGTGCATCCGCCGGACATTGACGGGCGGCCCGCGCGCGGGACTTGCGATCGGCTTCGGCATCGCGTCCGGCGACGCGTTCTACGGACTGATCGCGGCGCTCGGCCTCGTTGGCATCTCGCAGTTCATGCTCGCTTACGATCGCCCGTTGCATCTGCTCGCCGGTCTGTTCCTGCTTTATCTCGGCGTGCGCACGCTGCTGCAGAAGCCGCCCGCCGACACCTCGAACGGCAACGGCGACGGCCGGCTCGCCCAGGTGGGCCGCGCCGGCGCACTGCGCGCTTACGCGAGCGCGTTGCTGCTCACGCTGACCAATCCGCAGACCGTCATCATGTTCGCCGCGCTCTTCACGACGCTCGCACCGCGCGGCGCGTTCTCTCCCGCGATCGCGCTGACCACGGTGGGTGGCGTGTTCGTCGGCTCGATCGCGTGGTGGTGCTTTCTCGTGACGGTGGTGTCGCTCGCGCGTCACGCGATCGGCGCCAGGCTGCGGGTTGCGATCGACCGCGTGGTGGGGCTCACGCTGGCGGCATTTGGGGTCGTCGAGATTCGCCGGGCGCTTTGAGTTGCGCTTGCGGCGAGGCGCCCGGCCGCACTTGGGCCGCGCTTTGACCCGTACTTTGAGTCCGCTTTGAGCAGTACATCGGGCCGTACTTTGAGCCGTACTTTGAAGCGTACGCCGCACTGCACGCCGAGCCGCACTCCAAGCCACTCCCGCCGCCCCCAAACCCCGCGCAGGCGCCTCTGCCCCGATCGCGCACGCAAGCGCAGCAGTTTTGCGACAATAGCGGCTTTCGCCGCGCCGCGGCGGCCCGTGGCGCGCCTGGGTAGAGTAGCCACCCGCAACCTGCACACCAAGTGCCAGCGGCGCGCGGCGGCTCACACGCGCCGGCCCTGCCGCCCAACCATCTCACCCATCCGACCGTCAGCGGTCCGCTCAATGGCACTTCCCCACATCGATCTGCTGTACTCCGTCTCCGGCCTGTTCGTCGGCTTTCTGGTCGGACTGACGGGCGTCGGCGGCGGCTCGCTGATGACGCCGATCCTGGTCCTGCTGTTCAACGTGCATCCGGCCACCGCGGTCGGCACCGACTTGCTGTACGCGGCCGCGACCAAGGCGACCGGCACCCTGGTGCATGGGCTGAAAGGCTCGGTCGACTGGCAGATCACACTGCGCCTCGCCGCCGGCAGCGTACCGGCCGCGACGATCACGCTGATCCTGCTGCATCGCTACGGGATGGACACGCCGGGCGCGAGCCGGCTGATCCAGATCGTGCTCGGCGTGGCGTTGCTGGTGACAGCGGTGGCGCTGGTGTTCCGGCCGCAACTCGCGGCGCTCGGCGCGCGCGGCCAGCGCAAGCCGAAGCAGGGGCGCACGCTCGCGCTAACCATGCTGACGGGCGCGATCCTCGGCGTGCTGGTGTCGCTGACATCGGTGGGCGCGGGCGCGATCGGCGTGACGGTGTTACTGCTGCTGTATCCGTTGCTGCCAACCACGCGGATCGTCGGTTCGGACATCGCGCATGCGGTGCCGCTCACGCTGCTGGCGGGCGCGGGTCATTGGCTGCTCGGTTCGGTCGACTGGTCGATGCTGTTGTCGCTGCTGGTGGGCTCGCTGCCGGGCATTGCGATCGGCAGCTATCTGTCGTCGCGCGCGCCCGATGCGCTGCTGCGCAACCTGCTCGCCGCTACGCTGACGCTGGTCGGCGTGCGCCTCGTGATGGCCTGACGCCCGAACTCAGCCGCCAAAGTCACGACGGACCCAGGCGCTGACGTCGGCACCGACTTGAGCACCGGCCTCAGCGCCGACATCGACAGCACGCCGCCCGACCCGTGCCGCTACTTGAAAAACCGGCAGGTCAGATCGGCCTCGAACTGCCTGATCCATTGACCATGAAGGTCGCGATACGACTGCGTCCAGCCGGCGCGCCGCACCGTGACGAGACGCTCGTGCGCGGGCTCGCCGGCCTTCGCGCTGGCGCTGATGTCGAAGTGCACCGGCGCGTAGCCGTGCCGCGCGCACACCAGTTCGAATGCCGCCCGATCGCCGATCGGCAGATCGGTATAACGAAAAAGCGTGGTTCCCATAGCCTGACTCCGATTCCCATGCGTCACAGTACGCTTCGCGAGCCGTCGAGTCTGTGTTGCAGCGCACGAAGAACTCGTCGCGACGGCGGGAACCGTCATCACGCTTTCACGAAAACATCACGACAAAAAACAAGGGCTAAAAACAAGGGCGAAAAAAAAGCTCCGGCGTAGTGCCGGAGCCCTCGTGCTTCTCTGCTTCAGGACCGCGCGCGCGGTATCGAACCGCTCAAACAGCGTGGGATCGCGTGCGCGACTCGCGCTCGCCGGGCGCGGCCCGATTCGTGCCGCGCACTCGTGGCGAACTGCTTACTGTTGCATGACGGTCAGTTTGTTCGACACCGACTTCACGCCTGCGACGCCCTTCGCGGCTTCGCCGGCTGCATCGATCTGGCCTTGGTCCGGCACCGTGCCCGACAGTGTCACCGCACCGCCGCGAGCGCGCACGGAGATGTTCGATACGTCGAGGCCTTGCGTCTTGGTGAGCGCGCCGCGGACCTTGCGGCCCAGCTGGTTGTTCGCGCGCTTGCCGGCCTTGACGGACGACGCCGCCGATGACGGCGCATCGTTCGACTGCGCGTAGACGACGTTGCATGCCAACACCATTGCCACAACCGAACCCAGTGCTTTCAGATAACCGACCGATTTCATAGTTTCCCTTCTCCTTGGTTTCACATTGGACCGCGTGTAGAAGCGGCTTCGTTACGACTACGGGCGACCTGCGCGAGACGCGTCGAAGTGCGTCGCGCCGCCGGCCGACTATGGCTGCAACACGATGTGCGAGAGGCGGGAGAAGCTGGCTGCCAGGTGCCGCATGCGATGGCGGGCATGCACGCGGTATGGAACCGGCAAGCCGCGAGGATCGTCGGCGGGCCCGGTTCTGGTGTGTCGTGCCGGGTCACGCCGCGCAAACCCTGGTTCGCGGCAGCGATGCTCAATTTAATGCACACGAGCCGGAAGCGCAAAGGGTTTAGTCGTCCGCGTGGCATCACGGCCATGCCGCGTTCACGCCGGCGTCACACCCGGTCACCCGGCGCTCACGATTTGTTACGGGTTTGTCGGCGTCTTGCGCCGCCACGCGTTTCGCCGTCCTGTGAATCTCAGGTACCATCGGCGCGACGCGCGTGGCCGCGCGGCTTGCCCGACATCCGCCGTGGCCGGCCCGGCCGGGCTCGCGCGCGCCGCGCGTCTCACGCGGTTCGTGCGCCGCAGAGCGCCGCCCCTGTCCACTTTCGACCGTAGCCGTCACGTCATCCGATGAAGCCCGCTCCCGGCCGCAGAAGCCCTCCCCGTCTCGTCGCCCGTTTCGTCGCGATCTCCTGGCGCGATCTCGCGGTGTCGTTCGGGCCGCTCGTGCTGCTCGCCGTCGTCGCGATCTGGGCCGCCGTGCGGCTCATCCAGCCCGCCCCGCCCAGTACGCTGACGATCACCACCGGTCCCGAAGGCAGCACCTTCTGGAATGCCGCGCAGAAGTACAAGGCGATTCTGGCGCGCAACCGCATCACCGTGAACGTGCTGGCTTCGGAAGGCTCGCTGCAGAATCTCAAGCGGCTCTCGGACCGGCGGTCGAACGTCGATGTCGGCTTCGTGCAAGGCGGCATCGCGCCCGGCGCGGTGGACAAGAATCTGATGTCGCTCGGCAGCGTCGCCTATGTGCCGCTCGCGGTCTTCTATCACGGGCCGCCCGTCATGTGGCTGTCGGAGTTCAAGGGCCAGCGCCTCGCGGTCGGCGCCGAGGGCAGCGGCACGCGCGAGCTCGCGCTCACGTTGCTCAAGGCCAATGGCATCGTGCCGGGCGGCGCGACCAAACTGCTGCCGCTGTCCGGTGACGACGCCGCCGACGCGCTCATCTCCGGCAAGGTCGACGCGGCCTTCCTCGCCGGCGATTCGGCGCAGCCGGCGGTGATGGGCAAGTTGTATCGCACACCGAACGTGCGCTTCTACGATTTCACGCAGGCCGAGGCGTACACGCGCCGCTTCCCGTATCTGACGCAGTTGAAGATGCCGATGGGATCGTTCGACCTCGGCAAGAATCTGCCGTCGGCGTCGATCAGCATCGTCGCGCCGACCGCCGAGCTGGTGGCGCGCGACTCGCTGCATCCCGCGCTGTCGGATCTGCTGATCGAAGCCGCGCGCGAAGTGCACGGCGGCGCGACCATCATGCAGCGCGCCGGCGAATTCCCCGCACCGCTCGCGCATGACTTCCCGATCAGCGACGACGCCGCGCGCTACTACAAGTCGGGCAAGAGCTTCCTCTACCGGATGCTGCCGTTCTGGGTCGCGAGTCTCGCCGACCGGCTGCTGGTGATCGTGGTGCCGTTGGTGGTGCTGCTGGTGCCGGCGTTGCGTGTCGTGCCGGGGCTGTATGCGTGGCGGGTGAAATCGCGGATTTATCGCTGGTACGGCTCGCTGATCGCGATCGAGCGCAGCGCGCTCAGCGAACACTCGTCGGCGGAGCGCGCGTCGCTGATCGAGCGGCTCGACGCGATCGAGGATTCGGTCAACGGATTGAAGATGCCGCTCGCGTATGCGGACCAGTTTTATGTGCTGCGCGAGCATATCGGCTTCGTGCGTCGGCGGCTGACGGAAAGTCGCGAGGTACAGCGCGATGAAGCGGGCGACTCCGCGGACGGCGGGTCGAATGACGAGTTGGATGGCGAGTCAGCCAGCCGGGTCGGCGACACGACCGACGCACCGAACGAAGCCGGCGGCGCCGAACCCGCACCGCCCTCCTCCGCCGAAGCCCGAGAACCGCATGAGGCACCTGGGACGCATAAGCCGCGAGAGGCCCACGAGGCCTCCGAAGCAGCGGAACTCGGCGCGACGCCCGATCACCCGGCCGACTCCGGCGGCAAAGGTTCCAAACCATATTGACGGGTGCAAGCCGGAGCCGCACCGCGTAAGATCATTACAATTTTGACGTTGTAGCGAACATCGTCAGACAGGCAATTCGGGAGACATTTATGACCGTTGGCATCGACGCCAGGCAACCGCTGTGGTTTTACGACTTTGTCTCGCCGTTCACCTACCTGTTGCTCGAGCAACACGACAAATGGCCCGGCTTCGACTTCGCGTTCACGCCGGTCGTGCTGAACGACCTGTACGCCCACTGGGGACAGCGGCCCGCGTACAGCGTGCCCGCCAAGCGCACCTTCATGTACCGGCATGCGCTGTTTCGCGCGGAGCAACTCGGCATCCCGTACAAGATGCCGCCGGTGCACCCGTTCGATTCGATGAAGCCATTACTGCTGGCCACCGCCGCGAACGGCGACATCAGCTTCGTGCGCGAGATCTTTCGTTTCATCTGGCGTGAAGGCCGCGACCCGTCGAGCGATGCGGCCTTCGCCGAGTTGTGCGAACGCGTCGGCATGCCGGACGGTCCGGAGCGCATCAAGAGCGAGGAAGTGAAAGCGCAATTGCAGCGCAATACGGCGGACGCGATCGGGCTCGGCGTCTATGGCGTGCCAACCTTCCGTCTGAACGATCAGTTGTTCTGGGGCGAAGACGCGTTGCCGATGGTGCTCTACTGCGCGCGCACGCCGAACTGGCTCGAATCGCAGGAAGTGAAGCGGATCAGCTCGCTGCCGTCGGGGCTCGCGGACTAAGCGGTGGAGTGACGGTGCCGTTGAGCGGGTCGGGCTTCAGGCGACACGGGCAGCGGAGTGGTTTGCGATTCGCGGCTCGCCCGGCATCGGCATAGGTTTGCGCCTCGCGCACAATAAGATCGCATCGACGAACGCCCGCTGATGCCGGCCATACCGCACCCGCTATGCCGCTACCCCGCAAACGGGCCTAAGGTTATAACCTTTTGCGCCCCGCACGCGGGCTGTGTCGCGCGACGGCTTCGTCCGACGTTTCGTCGTCAACCGCCGTGCCCGCACCGCCCCGCTTAAACCATGGACGACGACACCGCCGCCTCCCTCGATATCTGGCTCGTGCGCGTGCTGCGCACGCTGCTGGTCGAGCGCAGCGTCACGCAGACCGCGCTGCGTCTGAATCAGACCCAGCCGGCCATCAGCACGGCGCTGCGCAAACTGCGCGAGACGCTGAACGACCCGATCCTCGTGCGCGGCAAAGCGGGCATGGTGCCGACCGAATACGGCGAATCGCTGCTCGCGAGCGCGCAACGCGTGCTGCGCGAAGTCGATTTCGTCGCGACGCCGCATGGCGACTTCGACCCCGGCCGCTCGCGCCGCACTTTTCGCGTGGCCGCGCCCGATTATCTGAACGACTTCTTCATGCCGACCGTGATCGCGCAGTTTCGCGAAGCGGCGCCGCATGCGCGGCTCGAAATCGAATCGCTTGGGCCGCTGCTCGATCACCCGGCCGCGCTCGACGCCGGCGAACTCGATCTGGTGATCGGCAACTGGCCGAAGCCCGACGCGCGTTTCGCACGCAGCGATCTGTTCTCGGATACCGTGGTCTGCCTGATGCGCGCCGATCATCCGCTGACCCGCGCGCCAATGACGCGCGAAGCGTATCTCGCGGCGCCCCATCTCGCGCCGACGCCCTATAGCGGCGCGCGCGGCGGCGCGATCGACACGGGCTTCGCGCGCGCGCACGCCGAGCGGCGCATCGTGGCGACGCTGCCCTACTTCGGGCTGGTGCCGCAGACGCTGCTGCAATCGGATCTGATCTTCACGACGACGCGCCGCTTCGCGATGCACTACGCCGACATGTTGCCGCTCGCGGTGGTCGAGGTGCCGATCGCGTTTCCACGCATCAAGTGCTATCAGCTATGGCATCCGCAGCCGGACCGGCCGAGCGATGTCGGCTGGTTGCGCGCGTTGATGTCGCAAGTGTCGGATGGATTGGTCGCGCGGAAAGTGCGTCGTGGGAAGCGGACCCGGCAGAACGACGTGCCGGGCAAGTAGAAGGGGAAATTTTGCGCGGCGCGGGCGTTCCGGAATGCGACGCCCGCGTGTGCCGCATGTGTACCGCATGTGCCGCGTGTGCCGTGCTAAAGCGCCAGCGTGAATGAGTGCCGGTGCAGCAGACAGCAGACAGGCGCAGTCCGCGTCAAACGCTCGCGCAGAGCTTTTGCGTGGCGACCTGCGCCACCACTTGCCGCGTGCGGATTTGCAGCAGTTCCGCGCACACCGCGACCGCGATCGCCGACGGCGCTTTATCGACGATGCCGTCCACCCCGATCGGGCACGTCATCTCCACGAGCCGATCCGCCTCCACCCCGCGCTCGATCAAACGCCGCTCGAATTTCACGCGCTTGGTCTTCGAGCCGATCATGCCGAAGTAAGTGAAGTCGCGTCGCCGCATGATGCGCGCGGCCAGCGAAAAATCGAGCGCGTGGTTGTGCGTCATCACAAGAAAGTACGTGCCGGGCGGCGCCGTATCGACGATCGCATCGGGCGTGTCGGTCGCTTCGATCTGCACGTTGGCGGGCGTCTCATCAGGGAACAGTTCGTCGCGCTCGTCGACCCACTGGACCACGCACGGCAAGCTGCCGAGCAGCCTGACGAGCGCATGCCCGACGTGTCCCGCGCCGAACAGCACGATGTGCATCGGCACCGGACGCTGCGTCGGCACCGCGCTGCGCCGACCGATCTGAATGGGCAAAGCATCGTTCATGGCGATCATCCCGGTGAGCGGAGGATTCACGTGCGCGTTACCCGGCGCGCTCATTGCCGCGCCGCCGCAACCGCGGCCCGCACCGCGCCGACCGCCTTGAGAATTTCCTCGCTGGTCGCGGGTGCGTTCAACGGCGGATTGACCTTGTGCTCGCCCACCGCCGACACCGCGTCGCGCACCGCGAAGAACACCGAGAACGGCAGCAGCAACGGCGGCTCGCCGGTCGCCTTCGAACGATGGATGCTGTCCTCGGCATTGCGGTTTTTAAAGAGCCGCACGCGGAAGTCGGGCGGCGTGTCGTTGACGGTCGGAATCTTGTAGGTCGACGGCGCATGCGTCATCAGCTTGCCGCCCGCATTCCAACACAACTCTTCGGTGGTGAGCCAACCCATCCCCTGGATGAACGCGCCTTCCACCTGACCGACGTCGAGCGCCGGGTTCAGCGACGCGCCCACGTCATGCAGCGCGTCCGCGCGCAGCACGCGCATTTCGCCGGTCAGCGTGTCGATCACCACTTCCGCCACCGCCGCGCCATACGAGTAATAGTAGAACGGCCGGCCTTGCAGCTTCGATTGATCCCAGTAGAGCTTCGGCGTCGCGTAGAAGCCGTCCGACCAGAGCTGGACCCGCGCGAGGTAGGCCTTCGCGATCACCTCTTCGAACGGCACGATCACATCGCCGACCATCACGCGGTCGTGCGCGAAGCGCACATCGGCGGCAGTCACCCGCCCCGCGCCGAAACGCTCGGCGGCAAATGCGGACAGACGTTCGCGCAACTGGCGCGCGGCGTCCTGCGCGGCCTTGCCGTTCAGATCGGACCCGGTCGATGCAGCAGTGGCCGACGTATTGGCGATCTTGCTGGTATCGGTGGCCGTCACGCGAATCCGGTTGAAGCCGACGCCCAGTTCATGCGCGACGACCTGCGCGACCTTCGTGTTCAAACCCTGGCCCATTTCGGTGCCGCCGTGGTTCACCAGCACCGAACCGTCGGTGTAGATGTGCACGAGCGCGCCGGCCTGGTTGAAGTGCGTGACGTTGAACGCGATGCCGAACTTGACCGGCGTCAGCGCGAGCCCCTTCTTCAGCACTTCGTTGTTTGCGTTGAATTCGTCGATCGCCGCGCGGCGCGCGCGGTATTCGCTGGTCGCTTCCAGTTCGTCGATCAGCTCATGAATCACGTTGTCTTCGACGACCTGCCCGTAGGGCGTCTGGTTGCGCTCGGTCTTTCCGTACAGATTGCGGCGGCGCACGTCGAGCGCATCCTCGCCCACCGAGCGCGCAGCGTTGTCCAGAATGTATTCGATCGCGAACGCGCCTTGCGGGCCGCCGAAGCCGCGAAACGCGGTGTTCGACTGCGTGTTGGTCTTGCCGCAAAAGCCGTCGATCGTCACGTCCGACAACCAGTACGCGTTATCGAAGTGGCACAGCGCGCGCGTCATCACCGGGCCGGACAGGTCGGCGGAAAAACCGCAGCGCGAAGTCATGTCGACCGCGACGCCGTCGATCACACCCTGGTCGTCGTAGCCGACTTCATACGTGTAGTGAAAATCGTGGCGCTTGCCGGTGACCATCATGTCGTCGTCGCGGTCCGGGCGCAGCTTCACCGGGCACAGCAGCTTCCACGCGGCGAGCGCCGCGCAGCACGCGAACAGACCCGACTGCGATTCCTTGCCGCCAAAGCCGCCGCCCATGCGCCGGCATTCGATCAGCACGTTGTGCGAAGCCACGCCCAACGCGTGCGCGACGAGGTGCTGCATTTCGGTCGGGTGCTGCGTCGAGCAGTAGACGTGCATGCCGTCGTCATCCTTCGGCACCGCGTACGAAATCTGCCCTTCCAGATAGAACTGCTCCTGGCCGCCGAGCAGCATTTCACCGGTCTCGCGATGCGCGGCGCGCGCGATCTTCGTGGCGGCTTCGCCGCGCGCGAGTTTCATCGGCGGCAGTACGGACTGGTTGGCGGCACGCGCCTGCTGCGCGGTCAGGATCGCCGGCAATTCCTCATAGACGACTTCGGCGCGGCGCGCGGCGAGCCGGGCCGTTTCATGCGACGTCGCGACCACGATGAAGATCGGCTGGCCGATATATTGCACGAGGCCGTCGGCGAGAATCGGATCGTCGCCGTGGATGATCGGGCCGACGTCGTTGACGCCGGGGATGTCGTCGGCAGTGAAGATCGCGACCACGCCGGGCGTGGCGCGCACCTTGTCCACCGAGATCGACACGATCTTCGCATGCGCCTTCGACGACAGTCCGAGCGCGGCGTGCAGCGTGCCGGCGAGCGTCGGGATGTCGTCGGTGTAGGTGGCGCGGCCGCTCACGTGCAAATGCGCGGACTCGTGCGGACGCGAGACGTGGACCTGGGTGAAGTCGTCGAGATCCTGAAGGTCTTTCAGGAACGGCTCGGCTTGCTGATTCATTGTGAGGTTCTCCGTATCCTTCGTGGACTTGCCCGCGTATCAGGCGCTCGCGCCAGCAGGCGCGCACGCGGCGACGACCGCGCGCACGTCGAGCGCGCTCTTCGGCAGCGGATTGTGCGGCCGCGTTTCGAGCCAGAAGCGGTACAGCGTGTTCTTCGCGGCTTCGAGCCGGTAGTTGCTGGTCGCGCGCATGTCGGACAGCGGCGCGTAGTCGTTGCCGAGCGCGAGCATCGCGGCCTGCGCGGTGGCTTCGTGCCATTCGGCGTCGCGCAGCACGGCTTCGGCGTGGGTCGCGCGCTTCGGTGTCGCGGCCATCCCGCCGAACGCGATGCGCGGCTCGCGGATCAGCTTGCCTTCGGCGATGAACGAGAACGCCGCGCACACCGCCGAGATATCCGAATCGAAACGCTTCGAGAGTTTGTAGGTGCGGAATTGCAGTTTTTCACGTGCGCCACTGCGCGTGGGCACTTTCAGCCCGAGCACGAACTCGTGCTCCGCCATGTCCTTCTTCTGGTACGCGAGGTACAGGTCTTCGAGCGGCATCTCGCGCTCGATCTCGCCGCCTCGCACGATCACACGCGCACCGAGCGCGATCAGCCCCGGCATCGAATCGCCGATCGGCGAACCGTTCGCGATGTTGCCGCCGAGCGTGCCGGCATTGCGAATCGGCAGCGACGCGAAGCGTTGCCACATTTCGGTCAACTCGGGGTACTGCTTCGCGATCTCCGCATACGCCTTTTCGACGCTCACGCCCGCGCCGATCTCGATCCAGTCGCCCGTGGTTTCGAGCTTCTGCAATTCGGCGATCTGCCCGACGTAGACGATGTTGCCCAGCTCGCGCATCTGCTTGGTGACCCACAGCCCGATGTCGGTGCTGCCCGCCAGAATGCGCGTGGCCGGCTCGGCCTCCTTCAGCTTCGCGAGCGCGGCGACGCTGCGCGGCGCGTCGAACCGCTGGCCGGCGTGTTCGTAGTGGAAGGTGTCGTCGCGCTCCAGCGTGGCGAGCGTCGCGGCGAGCGCGGCGACATTGACCGGTGCTTTCGGCGCGGGCGCTTCGAACATGCGCACGGCCGCATCCACGATCGGCCGGTAGCCGGTGCAGCGGCACAGGTTGCCGGTCAGCGCATTGCCAATGGCTTCGCGCGACGGCACCGTGCGGTTCGCGCAGCCCTGCTCGTGGCCGTGCTTCTCGTACAGCGACCACATCGACATGACGAAGCCCGGCGTGCAGAAGCCGCACTGCGAGCCGTGGCACTCCACCATCGCCTCCTGCACCGGATGAAGCGAACCGTCCGGCTGGCGCAAATCTTCGACGGTGTAGAGCGCTTTGCCGTCGAGTGTCGGCATGAACTGGATGCACGCGTTGACCGCCTTGAAGTCGACACCGTCCGCTTCGTTGCGCTCGCCGAGCACGACCGTGCACGCGCCGCAATCGCCTTCGGCGCAACCTTCCTTGGTGCCGGTGCAATGCGCGTCCTCGCGCAGATACTGGAGGACCGTGCGGGTGACGGGTGCGTCCTTGATCTCGCGGATCGCGTTGCGGTGATAAAAGCGAATCGGCTCAGTCATGTCTCGTTACTCTCGAATGTTCTGTGTCCATCAGGACGTGCTGCAGCGATGGTTCGAAAACTATCACCGTCAATAAAGGCAACCCATAGCGCGAATCGCATGCGGGACATATCCGCAAAGCGATAGAGAGGCCGTTTTGAGCACGAGTCCGCTTATGTTGAAGCCGATTTTTTGCCGTGTATTGGGTGTTTTTGCCGGTGAACGGCCAGCGGTCATCATGGCATGCGGCGCTGCGTATTCAAAAATGCGGGCGCCGGCAAGTGAAATCGCGCCACTCTGCGGGGGTTCGCGAGCCCGGTCAGCGGGACAAATAATTATGCAAACGCAGCAGGAGAATCGGTTCCATGGGAAAATCACGCCTTCTCGCCGATTTCAAGTCTCGTTTTCCCCATGTCCACCGACTCAGCGCCAACTCGCAGCGAATTTGCGACGACCCTGCAAATCATTCCGGTCGTCTTTTTCACGTTTCTTTGCTACCTGACAATCGGCATTCCGCTCGCGGTGCTGCCCGGCTACGTCCACGGCGACCTCGGCTACAGCGCGGTGCTGGCCGGTGCGGCGATCAGCGTGCAATACCTGGCGACGCTGGCCTCGCGCCCGCTCGCCGGTCGCTCCGCGGATACGCTGGGGCCGAAACGCACGGTATCGATCGGCCTGCTGGGTTGCGGCGCGAGCGGGGTCCTGCTGCTCGTCGCCGTGTTGTGCGGACACTGGCCGGTGCTGAGTCTCACGCTGCTGGTGTTTAGCCGCCTCGTGCTCGGTTTCGGCGAAAGCCTGTGCGGCACCGGCGCGATTCTGTGGGGCATCGGCCGGGTCGGCACGAGCAACAACGCGCGGGTGATTTCGTGGAACGGCATCGCGACGTATGGCGCGCTGGCGATCGGCGCGCCGCTCGGCGTCGCGATCGAACGCTCGATCGGCTTTGCCGCGCTCGGCATTCTGGTGATTGCGCTGGCCGCGCTCGGCTACTACCTGGCGCGCCTGATCGCGCCGGTGCCGGTCGTTCATGGCGAGCGGATGTCGTATCGCAGCGTGTTCACGCGCGTGCTGCCGCATGGCATCGGCCTCGCGCTCGGCTCGGCCGGCTTCGGCTCGATCGCCACCTTCATCACGCTGTTTTATGCCGCGAAGAACTGGCCGAATGCGGCTTTGTCGCTGACCGTGTTCGGCACGTTGTTCATCGGCGCGCGCCTGCTGTTCGCCAACACGATCAAGACCTACGGCGGATTCCGCGTCGCGATCGCGTCGTTCTCGTTCGAGTGCGTCGGTCTGCTCATGCTGTGGCTGGCGCCCGAGCCGCATATCGCGCTGGCCGGCGCCGCATTGACCGGCTTCGGTTTCGCGCTGGTATTCCCGGCGCTCGGCGTCGAAGCGGTCGGGCTCGTGCCGCCGGCGAGCCGCGGCGCGGCGTTGTCCGCGTACTCGGTGTTCCTGGATCTGTCGTTGGGGATTACCGGGCCGTTGGCCGGGTACATCGCCGGAGAGTTCGGCTATGCGTCGGTGTTCCTGTTCGCCGCGATTGCCGCGGCCGCGGCGGTGGCGCTGTCCACCGTGCTTTATCTGCGCAATGCCAAGGTGACCAACCTGCCCGCCGCGTTGTGACAGAACTGTTTTTTGCCTGCGCGCCGCGCAGGCAAAAAACTACCTTCCGCCCGACAGACCGCGTTCGAGCGCCGCGACACCCGCCGGCAAATCGACCTTCACGCCGAGATCGACCATCGTCCTGCCGAGCGCATGCACGGTGCGAAACAGATTATGTTCGCGGCACTGCTCGCCCATCTGCCCGATGCGGACAATCGGCAAGCCGAACGAGCCCGAGATTTCCACCTGATGCTGCCGAGAAATATGCGAGCAGACATCTGCGGGACTCAAACCGCCGGGCACTTCGATGCCGACCACCGAATTCAACCGGCAAGCCTGCGGCGCGTACAACTGCAAGCCCAGCGCCGTGACGCCCTGCTGCAATGCCTGCGAACACTTCAGATGACGCGCGAAGCGCTTTTCCAGCGTCTCGGCGCACACCAGCCGCAAGGCCTCGTGCAACGCGAGCACGCCCGACACCGGCGCCGTGTAGTGATAGCCGGCGTTATGCCAGAAGTTCTCCGCGAGCGACGCGTCCAGGCACCAATGCGCATTCGGCGCGGTGCGCCCTTTGACGCGCGCCCATGCCGCGTCGGAAAACGCGATCAGCGACACGCCCGGAATCGACGACAAACCCTTCTGCCCGCCGGTGATCACCGCGTCGATGCCCCACGCGTCCATTTCCAGCGGCATCGTGCTCAACGTGCACACCGCGTCGACGATCACCAGCGCGCCCGCCGCCTTCGCCAGCGCGGCGATGTCCTTCAGGTGGTAATTCCACACCGTGTTCGACGTCTCGCCCTGCACTACCGTCACGATCTCGGGCCGCTCGCGGCGGATCGTTTCAGCGATCAGGTCAAGACTCGCGACCGCGCGGTCGGCGACTTCGAGCGTACTCACCCGCGCGCCGACGCGCCGGCCCATCTCGCCCATGCGGTCGCTGAAGAAGCCGTTCTTGATGCACAACACGCGCGTGCCTTCCCACGCCAGGTTGGAGATCGCCATTTCCATCGCGGCCGACCCCGGCCCCGCGACGCCCAGCACCCACTTCGATCGCGTCTGGAACACGTAGCGCGCCATCGTCTTCACCTGCGTGATGACCTTCACCATCGTGCCGCCCAGGTGATTGATGACGATGGTGTTGGCCTTGGCCACGGCCGCGGGAATCGGCACGGGGCCGGCGCCCATCATCAGAAGCGGTTCTTCGGGGAGGATGGCGTCGAGCGATTCGACAACCGGACAGGGCACTGCGGAAGCAACGTGGGAAGTTGATGAAGTCGGCATGGTCGGTACGTGAATGTCAGAACGCAAAGGAACGTGTGGCCTCGCCAACCATGACGCCGGCGAGGCCACTCGTCCGATCATTCACTGATCCGCGCGATTGCGCAAGTTTTTTGACCATGCTTGACGACGCGTTCGCGCCGGCCGTCTCAATCTAAGTGCGAACAGAGAGGCAAACGGCGGCGCGAACGGCAGTGCGTCATTTCACCTTGGTCTTGTCGAGTTTCTTGCCGGTCGCCGCGTTGAAACGCTCGACATACTCTTCGATCAGCTTGCGCAGCGCGCGGCCGATTTTCCGGTAGTCGGCCTCGTTGAGATTGGCCAGCGACACGCGCCCCGACGGATGCTGAGTTCCGAAGCCCCGGCCCGGCAGCAGCACCACCCGCGCTTCACGCGCGAGCCGGAACAGCAACTCGGTGGGCTGGGTGTTCTTGTAAAGCCAGTCGACGAATTCGCGGCCATACGCCCGTTCGCCAAGGAACTCGATGTCGAGAATCGTGTAGTAGTCGACCTGGTTCGGGTCCTCGTCCTCGAACGTAATGCCGACCTCTTCGTAAAGCGCCTGCTTGCGCTTGCGGATCAGGCGCTTCAGCGCGTTCTTGTACGCATCCGGCGTGTCCATCAGCGAGAACAGCGAAAACAGCACCATCTGCACCTGCTGCGGCGTCGACAGACCCGCCGTGTGATTCAGCGCGACGGTGCGGCTGTCGGCAACCAGCCGGTCGATAAATTTGAGCTTGTCCGGCTCGGTCGTGATCGACTCGTAGCGCTCGTGCAACTGCGCCTTCGCGTCTTTCGGCAGCTCGCCGATCAGCTTGTCGAGCACGTTGTCCCGATGCGTCGCGATCGCGCCCAGCCGCCAGCCGGTCGCGCCGAAATACTTCGAATACGAGTACACAAGGATCGTGTTCTTCGGTGCAAGCGCGAATAGCGACACGAAGTTGTCCGCGAAAGTGCCGTACACGTCGTCGGTCAGCAGAATCAGGTCGGGCCGTTCCTTGACGATGTCGGCGATGTACTGAAGGCTCTCGTCGTCCATCTTCACCGACGGCGGATTGCTCGGATTCACGAGGAAGAACGCCTTCACTTTCGGATCGCGCAGCTTGTCGAGTTCCTTCTTCGAATACTGCCAGCCGTTCGCGACGTCGGCTTCGAGATTCACGACGTTCAGCCTGTAGTCGTTCAGGCGCGGAATCTCGATGTACGGCGTGAAGATCGGCATGCCGAGCGCGATCGTGTCGCCCGGCTTGATCAGGTGATTCTCGCGCATCGTGTTGAAGATGTAGGTCATCGCCGCCGTGCCGCCTTCCACCGCGAACACATCGAACTCGCCGACGAATGGATGCTTGCCGATCATCTCGCGACGCAAATACTGCCCGACGATCAGCTCGGACAGCTTGAGCATCCGGTCCGGCACCGGGTAGTTCGACGCGAGAATCCCTTCGCACATTTCATAGAGGAAATCGGTCGCGGAATAGCCGAGCTGATCGCGCACATACGACACCGCGCCGCGCAGGAAGTCGATGCCCGCCACCCCCTTGTTCTCGCGCAGGAACAGATCGAACCGCTCCGTCAGGCCTTCCTTTTTCGGAAAGCCGCCGACGCCCTCCGGCATATACGCGAACGAGCGCTCCGACTCGCGCATCGCAAAGAGGCCGAGTTGCCAGAAGCCGTGACGCGGAATGGTCGCAAGGAAATTCGGATTGCCGCGCCCGGCGTTGAGCATCGACGCGTTCGCCGGCCGCTCCACCGCGCTGCCGCCGGCGGCCTTGATCAGCTCGTCCTTGAGTTCGAACGGGCTGAGCGCGGCCAGGCCTTCCTTCGCCATGTCGCCTTGTTTCTTGTCGCCCTTCTCTTTTGCCATGATGCGTTCTCCAATGAGCCAGGTGAAAGACGCCGACGTGTCGAACCTTTGCCCGGTTGCCGGCGTACCAGAGATCGAGGAATGCGTGCGCTACACGAGTCCGACCACCAGCGGGCCGAGCAGCGTCAGCGCGACGTTCGCGATTGCATAGGTGATCGCGAACGGCACGGTCGGCACCGCGCTTTCCGCCTTGTCGAGCACGCCGCCGAACGCCGGGTTCGCGCTGCGCGAGCCGGACAGCGCGCCGGCCAGGATCGCGGCGTTGTTGTACTTGAGCACGTAGCGGCCGAACAGCATGGTCAGCAACAGCGGGAACAACGTGACGAACACGCCGAGCAGGAAGATCGTCAGGCCACTCTGTTTGACCGTCACCACCGCCTGCAAGCCGGAGTTCAAGCCCACCACCGCGACGAACGCGGCGAGCCCGAAGTCCTTGAGCAATTGCGACGCCGCCGACGGCATCGCACCGTACATCGGATGCTTGCCGCGCATCCAGCCGAACAGCAGCCCGGCCAGCAGGCAGCCGCCGCCCGAGCCGAGCGTGAGCGGAATGCCGCCGACGTTGAGGACGATCAGCCCGATCAGCAGACCCAGCACGAGACCGACGCCCATGTAGATGAAGTCGGTCTTGTTGCTATACGGGAGTTCGTAGCCGGCGGCGTCGACCGCGCGCTTGGTGTCTTTCGGCGAACCGTAGAAGGTGATCACGTCGCCATGCTCGATCTTGGTTTCCGGCAGGATCGGCAGCGGCTGACCGGCGCGCGTGATGCGCTGGATATAGACGCCGTGGCGCATGTCGCGGTCCACCAGTTGGCGCGCGGCGGCGAGCGTCGTGTGATTCATGCCTTTCTTGGTGAAGACGCCTTCGCGCGTCTGCATGACGACGCCCACGTCGCCGACATCGGCGACCTCGTTGCCGTTCGAGCCAAACGCGACGACGGCTTCGCGACGGCCCACCACCAGCACGATGTCGTCGGGCTGCAGCACCAGATCGGGCGCGGGGTCG
This sequence comes from Paraburkholderia ginsengisoli NBRC 100965, assembly GCF_000739735.1. GTDB lineage: Bacteria > Pseudomonadota > Gammaproteobacteria > Burkholderiales > Burkholderiaceae > Paraburkholderia > Paraburkholderia ginsengisoli. The sequence continues at coordinate 67,849 of NZ_BBJF01000013.1, forward strand.
AGCGCCTTGCCGTCACGCTTGATGCGCTCGATCGTCAGAAAGTCTTCATGCAAGGTTTCGACGGCCTTCACCGTCTTGCCCGCACTGACGTCGATCTTGTACGCGCGGCCCACCAGTTCGGGCAATGCAAGAACCTGCCCCGGCCCTTGCGACGGCGCGCCGGCCGCAAGCTCGCGCTCCGCTTCGATCGACGCGTCGCGCAGGCTCTGCCCCATGAACTTCGGCAGGATGTTCACGCAGACGATGATCGCGCCGAGCGAGCCGAACACATAGGTCACCGCGTATGCAATCGCCACGTCCGATTGCAGCAACTTGACCTGATCGGCGGGAAGACCCAGGCGCGCGATCGCGTCGCCCGCCGTGCCGATGATCGCCGATTGCGTCAGCGCGCCGCCGGCAAGACCGGCCGCGAGTCCCTTGTTCAGATGGAACAGCTTCGCGCACACCACCACGGTGATCAACGCGCTGACCGCGAGAAACACCGCCATCGCGATCTCACGCAACGTCTTGCGGTTCAACGAATTGAAGAAGCCCGGCCCGGAGTCATAGCCGACCGCGTAGATGAACACGGCGAACATCACCGACTTCACGCCGTTGTCGATCGTCACGCCCGCCTGGCTGATGACCACCGCCGCCAGCAGCGAACCGCCGACGCCGCCTAACTGGAACTTGCCGAAGTTGATCTGCCCGATGAAGTAGCCGGCTGCGAGCGACAGAAACAGCGCAATCTCGGGTGATTTCTGAAAGATGTGATGTAGCCAGTCCATCGTGCCCTCGCTGATTAGTTGGCGATACTGAGTACTGGATGCCGGGTGTTGCCTGCGCACGATGCGCGCGGTCCGTCGCGCGCCTCGTGCGTGATGCCACATCGGCCGCGGGTGGCATCGCGCGCCACACGCGGTCCATCCGTCCGCCTAGCCGACCTTGCCGGCGAGGCCCACCACCACCGGACCCATCAACGGCAGCAGGATGTTCGAGAGTGCGTAGGTGATCGTGTAGCCGATCACCGGTGTCGAGTTGCCGGTCACGCCGACCAGCGCGCTGATCGCCGGCGTGCTGCATTGCTGGCCCGCGATCGCGCCGAGCAGCATCGGCGCTTCGAGCTTGAGAAACACGTGGCCGATCCACAGCGACAGCAGGCCCGGCACCAGCACCATCAGAATTCCGGCGAGCGGCAACGCGAGGCCGTATTCGCGCACCAGCTTGATCGCGTCCGGTCCCGCCGACAAACCCACGGCGGCGATGAAAGTAGCGAGGCCGAAGTCCTTGAGAATTTGCGCGGCCGCCGAAGGCAGCGAGCCGACCAGCGGATGACGCGAACGGATCCAGCCGAATAGCAGGCCCGACAGCAGGCAGCCGCCGCCCGTGCCGAGCGCGATCGACACGCCGCCGATCTGTCCGCCCAGATGGCCGATCGCCATGCCGACCAGCACGCCGAGGCCGAGATAGACGAAGTCGGTTTTCTGCGTCGCGGGCAGCACGTAGCCGAGACGCTTTGCGCCGCGCTCGACGTCCGCCTTGGCGCCGACCAGGGTCAGCACGTCCCCTCGATTGAGTTCGGTGCCGGGCAGCGCGGGCACCGTGCTTTCGAGCCGCGTGACGGCCGCGATGTAGACGCCGCGCCCCTCTTCCGGTTTCGCCTGGTCACGCACCTGGGCGATCGTCCGGCCATGCAGGTCGCGCCGCGTCAGCACGACGTCGAGCTTCTCGGCGAAGACCTGGCCGAAGCCCGCGCCGTCCACTTCTTCGCCAAGACCGGCCGCTGCCGCGACGACCGCTTCGCGCCGCCCCGCCACCAGGATGAGATCGCCCGCCGCGAGGGGCAGTTGCGGATCGACCGGGACGTCGGCACCGTTGCGCTGGAGCTGCTCGACGGTGAGGTTGAAGCCGTGCCGCTGTTCGAGCGCATACACCGTGACGCCAGCCGCCGCGCCAACCCGAAATACGCGGCCGACGAGCGCCGGCGCCGCCGCGCGCTGCCCCTCGCCAAACGCACCGCTGCCGCCGAGCTTGCGCCACACGCGCTCGGCTTCGTCGCGCAGATTGATACGCAGCAGCAACGGCGCGAACTGGCTCGTAAACAGGACGATGGTGATCAGGCCGAACAGGTAGCTCACGCTATAGGCAGTCACGATGTTGGCCTGCAGACGCAGCGTTTCCGCGTCGCCGAGGCCGAGCTTGCCGATGGCCTCGGACGCGGTGCCGATCACCGCCGACTCGGTCGCGGCGCCCGCCAGCAAGCCCGCCGCCGTGCCGATGTCGAGCCGCATCACGCTCACCGCGATCATGATCAGCACGAGCACCGACACGATCTCGATGACCGACAGCAAACCGTAGCGCCAGCCCCGGCCGATATTGGCGAAAAATTGCGGGCCGCCGGTAAAACCGAGCGCGAAGATGAACAGCGCGAATGCGATGTTCTTGAGATCGGGAGCCAGCCGCGCGCCCGTCTGACCCAATATCAATGCGACGATCAACGTGCCGCATACCCCGCCGAGCTGAATTGGTCCGACGCGAAACGAGCCAATAAAATATCCGATTGCAAGACTTACAAACAGCGCGATCTCTGGTTGCGATTTCAGCAATTCACCGATCATGTTGGCTCGCCGACTAACGGGTTTATTAGCAGAATGCTGAAGACAAATCGCTCGGAATCCGAATAACGCCCCACCGATCGGGCTGAATCAGGCAATGGCGCGGCCGCTGGCGGAGAGCCAGAAGAAACGCGGTTATGACGAGGGAATGGCGCAATAGTCGGCGTGGCAGGCGCGTCGAGCCGCTGCGACGGTACAGCAATATTTTTCCGCTAGCTCGACAGTCACGCTTTCCTCGCGAATTCACCTAACGCTGTGAAAAAGACATAATCTGCGGATGGCCAATTTCTTGCAGCATGATCCGACATGCTTTTCAGGACGGCCTTTAATAAATATTGTAGATTGGCACCCCTGTCAATATTATTTTCATTTTCAGCAAGTCAACTTCACGAAACACGATCGTCAGTAAAGCGAATGGAAGTTGGCATAACGTAGTAACTGCCCGCCGCCGACTATCTGAAAAGGGTAACTTATACTGACCTGACCGGCCCGGTCCCACGCGCCGTGAGTCCGCCTCCTTCAACGCCGGCCCGCTTATTCGGAGTTCCGACATGCGCATGATCCTGTTCAGCAGCCGTCAGTACGACAGCGACTCGTTCGCCGAAGCGAATGCCGCCCACGGCTATGACCTGCACTTCCAGGAATCGCACCTCGATAGCGAGACCGCGATCCTCGCGCAGGGCTACGAAGTGGTGTGCCCGTTCGTCAACGACAACGTCGACGCCGCCGTGCTCGAACAGCTCCACGCGGGCGGCACGCGCTTGATCGCGCTGCGCTCGGCGGGCTTCAATCACGTCGACCTCGCGGCGGCCGAACGGCTCGGCATGACAGTCGTGAGAGTGCCGGCCTACTCGCCGCACGCGGTGGCCGAACACGCGGTCGGGCTGATCCTCGCGCTGAACCGGCGACTGCCGCGCGCCGCCGCGCGCACCCGCGAAGGCGACTTCTCGCTGCACGGGCTGCTCGGCTTCGATCTGCACGGCAAGACCGTGGGCGTGGTCGGCACCGGCATCATCGGCCGGGTGTTCGGGCGCATCATGGCGGGCTTCGGCATGCGCGTGCTCGCACACGATCCCGGCACCCCCGCCGACGACCTGCTCGCGCTCGGCGCTCGCTACGTGCCGCTCGACACGTTGCTCGCCGAGTCCGACATCGTCAGTCTGCACTGTCCGCTGTTGCCGGCCACGTACCATCTGATCGACGGCCCCGCGCTCGCGAAGATGAAACGCGGCGCGATGCTGGTCAACACCGGCCGCGGCGGGCTCGTCGAGGCGAATGCGCTGGTGAGCGCGTTGAAGGACGGCCAGCTCGGCCATCTCGGGCTCGACGTGTACGAGGAGGAAAGCGGGATCTTCTTCGAGGATCACTCGAACCTGCCGTTGCAGGACGACGTGCTCGCGCGCCTGCTGATGTTCCCGAACGTGATCGTCACCGCGCACCAGGCGTTCTTCACGCGCGAGGCGATGAACGAAATCGCGCAGACCACGCTCGGAAATGTCGCGGCGTGGCAGGCCGGCACGCCGCGTAATGCGGTGCATGTGGCGGGCTAAGGGTTGCGGCTATCACGCCCCTACTCCCCCTTCTCACTCACCGGCGGAACCGCGCGAATCGCGGTGCGGGCATCGTCGGCCGCGCCGCAGACTTCCCGCAGCAGCGCCGCCTCGCGCTCGTGCACTTCCACCGGACACCAGCGCGCGCCCGCATCGGCCAGATAGCGCGCGCGATGCTGGCCGTTGCGAAACGCCACCACGCCTTCGCGCTCAAATCCTAGCCACCCCAGCAAACCCGGCGCGCGACGCGTCGAGATCGTCACGTACGGCATCTGCGGGATGCGTTCGCTCGCCGGGTCGAGAAACTCGCGGATGCCGCGCACCTTGCCCGAATGCCATTCGGCGACCGGCTTCAGCACGTAGTCCGTGTTGTCGCGATCCGCGCAGACGAGCAGCTTGCGGATGTCGACCAGCACGACCTGATGCCGCGTGCCGTCGGTGACGAAGACGCGTTTCAGGCGCACATGGTCGTACCATGGATGCTCCTGCAGAGGCACGATCCAGACCGTTTCGGTGCACCCCGAAGGAAGTCCCGCGGGGAGACTGGCCGGCGCGGCGGCGGGCGATGAATTGGGCAAGGGCAAAGGCAGGCTCGATAAGCTGACGAACAAACGCCAGCGCGTGAATAGAGCGCTCACGCTACGAGTCGACTGTGAAAGAAGCATGACAGGCCACGGAATTAATTGCTCTGCATGAGCAGCTGTATACGCGCCCGACACGACGGGCGAGCCTGACCTTCAGATTAACGACGATGATAACCACCCAAAATTTCAATGAACACGTGCGCATCGAAGCCGACGACGACAGCGGCGTCGCCACCATCGTGCTGGAGCGGCCCGCGCGCCGCAACGCGGTCGACCGTCCGGTCGCCGATGCGTTGAGCGCCGCCTTCAGCCGCTTCGAAGCGGAGCCGGCCTGGCGCGCGGCGGTGCTGTTCGGCGCGGGCGGCACGTTTTGCGCGGGCGCGGACCTGAGCGCGCTCGCCGACGACACCCGCCGCAACGAACTGCACGCCGACGGCAGTGGCCCCGGTCCGATGGGCCCGACGCGGATGAGCTTCAACAAGCCGGTGGTCGCGGCGATCGCCGGCTACGCGGTGGCGGGTGGACTGGAACTGGCGGCGCTGTGCGATCTGCGGGTCGTCGAGGAAGCCGCGGTGCTCGGCGTGTTCTGCCGGCGCGTCGGGATTCCGCTGATCGACGGCGGCACGATCCGCCTGCCGCGTCTGATCGGGCTGTCGCGGGCGCTGGACCTGATCCTGACCGGTCGCGCGGTGAGCGCCGACGAAGCGCTCGCGATGGGTCTCGCGAACCGCGTCGTTCCGAAGGGCATGGCGCGTGTGGCGGCCGAGCGGCTCGCCGCCGAGCTTGCTGCTTTTCCGCAAGCGGCGCTGCTGGCCGACCGCCGCTCTGCGCTGGAAAACAGCACACTCGATGATCTCGCCGAGGCGTTGCGGCGCGAGGGCGCGGGCGGGTATCGGGCGGTATTCGAGGAAGGCGTCGCGGGGGCGGCGCGGTTTGTCGGCGGTGTCGGGCGACCTGGCGAGGGGGTCGAGAAGGGATGAGCGGTGCGATCGCGCGATCCGGGCGACTGCGGCTTTTTTACAAAAAACAACAACTCCGTTGACGCTCAGCAACGCGGTTTTGACTTAGGTAGAATCCCCTACTGCTTTCCCCTCGCACGGCGCCGGCGTTCTCGTCCCGAAAGCGCGCGCCTGCCGCACGACGTTCCCGTCGCGCCGATTCACGCTCCGCCACCATGCCTTTGCCCCTGCTTGCCCTTGCCGTCGCCGCGTTTGGAATCGGTACCACCGAGTTCGTGATCATGGGGTTGCTGCCCGATGTCGCGCGCGATCTGTCCGTGTCGATCCCGGCCGCCGGCATGCTGGTGTCGGCGTATGCGCTGGGCGTGACGATTGGCGCGCCGATCGTCGCGATCGCGGTCGCCAACATGCCGCGCAAGAAGGCGCTGATGAGTCTGATCGGCGTGTTCATCGTCGGCAATCTGCTGTGCGCGGTTGCGCCGAATTACGCGGTGCTGATGGCCGCGCGCATCGTCACCGCGTTCTGTCATGGCGCGTTCTTCGGCATCGGTTCCGTGGTGGCCGCGGGACTCGTCGCGCCGAACCGCCGTGCGCAAGCCATCGCGCTGATGTTCACCGGTCTCACGCTCGCCAACGTGCTGGGCGTGCCGCTCGGCACGGCGCTCGGCCAGGCGGTGGGCTGGCGCGCGACCTTCTGGGCGGTGACGGGCATCGGCGTCGCCGCAGCGGCCGCGCTCGCGGTGTGCCTGCCGGCGAAGATCGAGATGCAGAAGGCGAGCCTCGTGCGCGAATTCAGCGTGCTGAAAAATCCGCAGGTGCTGATGGTGCTCGGCATCAGCGTGCTCGCGTCGGCCAGCCTCTTTTCCACCTTCACCTACATCACGCCGATTCTCGAAGACGTCGCCGGCTTCACGCCCCACGCGGTCACGCTGGTGCTGCTGCTGTTCGGCCTCGGGCTGACGGTCGGCAGCACGCTCGGCGGCAAGCTGGCCGACTGGCGGCTGATGCCGTCGCTGATCGCGTTCCTGCTGGCGATCGTCGTGATCCTGACGGTGTTCGCCGGCACGATGCACGCGCAGATTCCAGCGATGATCACGATTTTCGTGTGGGGCATTCTCGCGTTCGCGATCGTGCCGCCGCTGCAGATGCTGATCGTCGATCGCGCGAGCCATGCGCCGAATCTGGCGTCGACGCTGAACCAGGGCGCGTTCAATCTCGGCAACGCGACCGGTGCGTGGCTCGGCGGCATGGCGATCGGCGCGGGCGCGCCGCTCACGACGCTGCCGTGGGTCGGCGTGGCGACGTCGATCGGCGCGCTGGCGCTGACGCTGTGGTCGGTGTCGATCGATCGGCGCGCGCAGCGGGTGGCGGTGGCGGGCTAGTCGCGGCGAGCTGAAGCCTCTTGCATCGAAGGGCCTCGCCATGACGCAGCCCCGTGCACCCAGCCGACCCCGCAGCGGTGCCAACGCCGCGTCAGCCGTAGTAGCATCCCGGCCGATATGAAAGTCATCTTCACCCGCGATTTCCTCGCCCTGATTCTCAGCGTCGCCGTCGTCGGACTCGGCAGCGGCGCCACGCTGCCCCTCACCGCGCTCGCACTGACGCAAGCCGGCTATGGCACCGACGTCGTCGGCCTGCTGACCGCCGCGCAAGCGGGTGGCGGCCTCGTCGTCGTGCCGGTGGCCGGCTGGATCGCGGCGCGCTTCGGCGGCCGTCAGGTGATCGTCGGCGCGGTGCTGGTGGTCGCGTTCGCCACCGCGCTGATGCAACTCACGTCGAACCTGTGGCTATGGGCGCTGCTGCGCGTGCTGTGCGGCGCGGCACTCATGCTGCTGTTCACGATCGGCGAGGCCTGGGTCAACCAGTTGGCCGACGACGCATCGCGCGGCCGCGTGATCGCCATCTACGCGACCAACTTCACGCTGTTCCAGATGTCGGGCCCGGTGCTGGTGAGCCAGATCGCCGGCTTCACGCAGGCGCGCTTCGTGATCTGCGGCGCGATTTTCCTGCTCGCGCTGCCGATGCTCGCCACCATCCGCGCGACGCCGCAAGCGTCCGGCGACGAGCACGCGGCGCACGGCGGCTGGCGCCATGTGCTGCCGCAAATGCCCGCGCTCGTGATCGGCACCGGATTCTTCGCGCTATTCGACACGATCGCGCTGTCGCTGCTGCCGCTCTTCGCGATGTCGCATGGCATCACGAGCGAAGTGGCGGTGCTGTTCGCGTCGGCGCTGCTGCTCGGCGATACGACGATGCAGTTTCCGATCGGCTGGCTCGCCGACCGGCTCGGCCGCGAGCGTGTGCATATCGGCTGCGGGGTGGTGGTCGTCGCGCTGCTGCCGTTGCTGCCTTGGGCGATCAGATCGCCGTGGCTATGCTGGCCGCTGCTGTACGTGCTCGGCGCCGCCGCGGGCGCGATCTATACGCTGTCGCTGGTCGCTTGCGGGGAGCGCTTTCGCGGCGTCGCACTGGTGTCGGCGAGTTCGCTGGTGGGCGCGTCGTGGAGCGCGGCCAGTTTCGGCGGCCCGCTGGTTGCCGGCGCGCTGATGAAAGGCGTCGGCAACGACGCGATGGTCGGCGTGCTGCTGTTCGCGGCGCTCGCGTTTCTCGCCGCCGCATGGTGGGAAAAGCGGCGCGCGCCGCTGCGCGCTATTGGGTGAAGGAGGCTGACGGCTGCGCGTTCGAAGCAGTCTCTTGTAGCGGGTACGCTTGGTGCTAATCTTGATTCACATTGCACGGCACTTCGCTGCACGGCCCATGCTTCATGGCGCCGCCGTCCGCAATGGGGAGTCCGTCATGCCATCTCTGCATACCCCCCACCGCTTCTTCCTGCTGAGCGTCTTGATCGTGCTGAGCGCCTTCCTGTTTGCAGATTGCGGAGGCGGCGGAGGGGGTGGCGGCGACAGCGGAACAACGAGCGGCGCGGCAGGCAGCGGCGGCGCCTCCGGGGCGGGCGCGACGGGCGGCGGCAGCGGCTCCGCGAGCGGCTCGGGCAGCACCGGTAGCGCAG
>NZ_BBJF01000012.1 GCF_000739735.1 Paraburkholderia ginsengisoli NBRC 100965
AATCACTCCCCCGACGATCCCCTTTACACTCATTTCGCCGTCAAGACAGCGACGGTCAGGCTTGGCAGCCTGCGTTGAGTAGCACCCGCACGTCTGTGAATACAGACGTGCATTAGCCTCTGCACGTCTTCTTCTATGGGCGAGCCGTGGCAAGGAGACTTCCGAGTCTGCCGGTTTTGGGTTCTACACCGGACTGCCAACCTTGTCACTGTGCCCGCTCACCCCTCGCAAGCGAGTGACGGGCGATCCAGCCAAGTTTTCAGGGAGATCGCACATGAGCAAATCCGCCAGGTATTCGCGAACCGCCTCGCACCCGCCCGTTGACGCTCTCCAATACGAAAAAATCGCGCTATCCGCTTTCGGACTCATCGAACGGCAAATCAGCCAACTAGACAAGCTGGTCACCCTGGCAGCGTCGATATACAGAGGCCCCGCTCTGACACACGATGAAAGGTCCCGCCGGAGAACACTGCTGGGACTGCTGATCGATACCGGCGAAGATTTCCGGCGAGAACTCGAAACTGACCGCGAGCTGTACCAGGTCATCGCGCTGAACGCGAAGGGAATCCCTCGAAGCCGTATCACCGCCCGCCACGCAGCGAACCTGCTGGCAAAAGCGGCCACGAAGGCATTGGAAGGCCGCAAGCGTGTCCGCGCATCCAAGGCAGTACAGATCAGACAGGCTCGCTTCAAAACCACCCTCGCTCCACTGCCACTGCGCATTGACACGACCTCGCCGCGCCCTGCCTCAGACGTAAAAAAAGGCGCAATCAATGCGCCTTTCCTGTAGCAAACGAAGCTGGCTGCGCGTCCGACCACTCCGGCCGCACACCCAACAAAAAACCTAAGCCGCCACTAGCATCCCATCCGCAGCGCGCACCCTCGCCTTCGCGCGGTCCGCAAACGCCTCGCCGATCATCAGCAAGCTCGGCTGCGAAGCATCGACCCACTTCAGCGCGTCCCCCGCAGCCAGGTCTTCGAGCGTCAACGTCAGCATCCGCTCGCGCTCCGTACTGCACGCCTCGACAATCGCCACCGGCGTCGTCACAGGCTTGCCCGCATCGATCAACTGCTGCGCGATCTCCACGCCGCTGTCCCGGCCCATGTAAAACACGAGCGAATCCGCGTTCACCTGCTCGCGAATCTCGTCGGAGCCAGGCGCACGGCTGAACGTCGCCAGCGCGACGCTGCGCGACACGCCCCTGAGCGTCAGCGACCGCTTCAACGAAGCCGCGCTCGCCAGCGCCGCGGTGATCCCCGGCACCACCTCGTACTCGATGCCCGCCGCTTCCAACGCCCGCATTTCTTCATCGGCGCGGCCGAACAGCATTGGGTCGCCGCCCTTCAGGCGCACCACCACAGCGTGCTCCAAAGCGGCATCGACGATCTGCTTGTTGATGAACTGCTGCGCCGTCGACAACTGTCCGCAGCGCTTGCCCACCGCAATCCGCTTCGCGTGCGAAGGCGCGTAGTCGAGCATGGCGGGTTCGACCAGCGCATCGTGCAACACCACATCGGCGGCGCCCAGAAGCCGCGCGCCGCGCACCGTAATCAGGTCCGCAGCACCCGGCCCCGCGCCGATCAGATAAACCTTACCCATTTGCTTCAACCCGTTGGTTAGGGCGCCGGCGCCGCGCAACGGCGCACAGCATCGCGATACATCACGTCGCGCCGCCGGCCACCCATCGCCCGCTTACGCCGAAAACGCCCGGATCATCCCGGCCGCGACGGTGTGGTGCGTTGCTTCGTCGATCAATACGAACGCGCCCGTGCCCTGATGCGAGTCGTACACGTCGCACACCAGCGGCTTTTGCAACGTCAGCGCAACGCGGCCGATGTCGTTCATCGCGAGTTCCTTGCGATCGGTCGCCTGCGACAGCGTATGCACGTCAAGCACTTCCTTGATCGCACCGATCCGCGCGAACACCGTGTTGGTGGTTTGCTTCAGCAGATACTTGCGTTGCGTCGACAGCGGCGTGTCGTCGAACCAGCACAGATCGGCTTCGAGCTTCTTCGCCGGTTCCGGTGCAGCTTCGCGCAGCACGAAGGTGTCGCCGCGCGACACATCGACGTCTTCCGCGAGACGGATCGTCACCGTCTGGCCGGCGAATGCGCGATCCACCGCAGCCGTGCCGCCCACCACCGGCGCGATGATCTCGGCCACCGTGGCTTCACGGTTGGCCGGCAACACGACGATCGTATCGCCGACCTTCACTTCGCCCGCCTCGACCCGGCCCATGTAGCCGCGGAAATCGTCGGCCTGGCTGCCGTCCTGGCGCGCCACCCACTGCACCGGGAAACGCAGCGCCTGGCCCGTCGGAATCTCGACCGGCAGTGCTTCGAGCAGGTCCAGCAGTGGCTCGCCCGCGTACCACGGCATGCTTTCGCTCGCAGTCACGATGTTGTCGCCCTTGAGCGCCGACACCGGCACGAAGCGCACGTCGGCGAGACCCAGTTGACGCGCGAGTTCGACATACGCGTCGCGAATTTCGTTGAAGCGCTGCTCGCTGTAATCGACGAGATCCATCTTGTTGATCGCAACGATCGCGTGCTGCAAGCCCAGCAGCTTGACGATCGCGCTATGACGCTTGGTTTGCGGCAGCAGTTGCGCCACGCCGTCGACGAAGGTCACGCGCGTCGCGTCGACGAGAATGATCGCCGCGTGCGCGGTCGACGCGCCCGTCACCATGTTGCGCGTGTACTGCTCGTGGCCCGGCGTGTCGGCGATGATGAACTTGCGCTTCGCGGTCGCGAAGTAACGGTACGCGACGTCGATCGTGATGCCCTGCTCGCGCTCGGCTTCGAGACCATCGGTCAGCAGCGACAGATCGATTTCGTCGCCGACGGTGCGCTTGTTCTTCGCGCGCGAGAGCGCCGAGAGCTGGTCGCTCAACACGGCCTTGCTGTCGTACAGCAGGCGACCGATCAATGTGCTCTTGCCGTCGTCGACGCTACCCGCAGTGATGAAACGCAGCACGCCGAGGTCTTCCGGTTGATGAATACTGCTCATGATTGTCTTACCCCGTGTGCTTTAGAAATAACCTTGCTTCTTACGCTGTTCCATCGCCGCTTCGGAGACCTGATCGTCCATCCGCGTCGCGCCACGTTCCGTGATTTCAGTCACGGCCGTTTCGGCGATGATCTTCTCGAGATCGTCCGCATCGCTTTCCACCGGGCATGTGCAGCTGATGTCGCCGACGGTACGGAAACGCACCAGCGCGCTTTCGCTGACTTCGCCTTCACGCATCGGCGTGAGCGGCGTGACCGGCACGAGCAGCCCGTTACGACGCACGATCTCGCGTTGATGCGCGTAGTAGATCGACGGCAGTTCGAGCTGCTCACGCGCGATGTACTGCCATACGTCGAGTTCGGTCCAGTTCGAGATCGGGAACACGCGCAGGTGTTCGCCGTTGTGCAGACGCGCGTTGTACAGGCTCCACAGTTCCGGGCGCTGCGCCTTCGGGTCCCATTGGCCGAACTCGTCGCGGAACGAGAAGATGCGTTCTTTCGCACGAGCCTTCTCTTCATCGCGACGCGCGCCGCCGATCAGCGCGGTATAGCCGTGCTGTTCGATGGTTTCGAGCAGCGTCACCGCTTGCGCGGCGTTGCGCGAGTCCGTTTCGCGGCGCAGACGCACGGTGCCACGCTTGATCGAATCTTCGACGTGGCCCACCACCAGTTCCGCACCGATCTCTTGCGCGCGGCGATCGCGGAAGTCGATCACTTCGTCGTAGTTGTGGCCGGTATCGATATGTACGAGCGGGAACGGCAGCACGGTCTTGCGATTCGCACCGATGCCGAACGCCTTCAGCGCGAGGTGCAGCACCACGACCGAGTCCTTGCCGCCCGAGAACAACAGTGCGGGCTTGCTGCATTCGGCGACCAGTTCGCGCAGGATGTGGATCGACTCGGCTTCGAGCCAGTCAAGGTGATCCATACGGTTCGCCGTGTTGATAAGCGGAGCGTTCACAGTGGAGTCGAGCGTGGTGCTCATGTTGGGTCCTTCGTTTGTTTGCCCGGCGAGCGGTTGCTCGCCCGGCACAAGTATTCAAATCGATCCGGGCGGCGTTCGACCCGTTCAAGCCGGGAACCTGCCCTCAGTGTAGCGAGATATCAGACCGGAGCGTTTTCGCTGCGTTCGACCGCGATCGGGGTGATCGTCGTGATGTGCAGTCCGCATTCCTTCGTATCGCGCGACTCCCACCACCAGCGCCCTGCGCGGCTGTCCTCGCCGGGACGGATCGCGCGCGTACACGGTTCGCAGCCGATGCTCGGATAACCGCGCGCGTGCAGCGGATTGACCGGCACGTCGAACGCTTTCAGGTAGTCCCACACTTCGGTTTCGGTCCAGTCCGTCAACGGATTGAACTTGGCGATGTTGCGCGCGGCGTCGTGCTCTTCCGCATGCAGTTCGGCACGCGTCACCGACTGCTCGCGGCGCTGGCCCGTCACCCATGCGCTGACATCCGACAGCGCGCGGTTCAGCGGCTCGACCTTGCGAATCTCGCAGCAACGCTTGCGCAGATCGACGCTTTCGTAAAACGCATTCAGACCGTGTGAGCCGATGTATTCGTCGACGGCCGCTGGCTGCGGATGAAACTGTTCGATCTCGTAGCCATAGCGCTCTTTCACGCGATCGAGCATACCGAGCGTTTCCGCATGCAGCCGGCCCGTATTCAGCGAGAAGATGCCGATCTTCACGCCGCGCGACAGGATCGCGTGCGTGAGCAGCATGTCTTCCGCTGCAAGGCTGCTTGCAAGCTTCACGTTCGCGTGACGCGCGGCGATCGAGTCGAGCAGCGCATCGAGGCGCTCGACCTTCGCAGCGAGTTCCGGCGTGAGCGATTGAACTCCGCTCATGCCGACGCCTTTTGCAGTTCGCCCGCTTCGCGGCGGCGGAACAGCGGCGACGAATTCACCGCGCCCTGATAGTTGAAGCTGAATTCGTCGAACGCTTTGAGCGCATCGTTGAAGTCTTTGTCCGCGCGCAACGCATAGGCGTCGAAGCCGCAACGGAACATGAACGTGATCTGATCGCGCAGCACGTCGCCGATCGCGCGCAGTTCGCCCTTGTAGCCATAACGTTCGCGCAGCAGGCGGCCGATGCTGTAGCCACGGCCGTCGCGGAACACCGGGAAGTCCACGGCGATCAGCGCAATCTTGTCGAAGTCGCCGACGATATCCGCCGGTTCGCTGTCCGGCGCAAGCCACACGCCGATCTCGGCGGCACTGCGCGACGCGCTCAACGCGTCACGTTCCGCTTGCCACAACGCGAGCGGCACCAGCACCTTGCCGGCCGGCAGTTCGTTCACCGCCGGCAGCGCGCCGTCTTCCGCCGGACGCACAACGGTCCAGTCATCGTTGACGATTGCGCGGTTCTTGATGATAGAAGCCATGTGTTCAGTATCCTTTTCGCGGTTACGCGTGAGCCGGTTGACGCGAGGCGTACACACGTTCCTTGAACGGGGTGATGCCGATGCGGTTGTACGTTTCGATGAAGCGCTCGCCTTCGTGGCGGTTTTCCACGAAGGTGTCGATCACCTTGCTCATCACGTCCGGCATTTCTTCCGCCGAGAACGACGGGCCGATCACGCGGCCGAGGTGCGCGCCGGTGGCGCCCGTGCCCTGCTCGCCGCCGAGCGTCACCTGATACCACTCCGAGCCGTCCTTATCGACGCCCAGAATGCCGATGTTGCCGACGTGGTGGTGACCGCACGCGTTGATGCAGCCCGAGATGTTCAGCGACACGTCGCCGAGGTCGTACACGTAGTCGAGATCGTTGAAGCGTTCCTGGATCGCCAGCGCGATCGGAATCGACTTCGCATTCGCGAGCGAGCAGAAATCGCCACCCGGGCACGCGATGATGTCGGTCAGCAAGCCGATGTTCGGCGTCGCGAAACCTTGCGCCTTGGCCTTTTCCCACAGCGCGAAAAGGTCGCGCTTCTTGACGTTGGCGAGAATCAGATTCTGTTCGTGCGACACACGGATTTCGCCGAGCGAATACTCGTCGGCCCAATCGGCGACCGCTTCCATCTGCACGTCCGTCGCGTCGCCCGGGGCGATCGTGGTCGGCTTCAGCGACAGCGTCACCGACGCGTAGCCCGATACCTTGTGCGGCCGCACGTTACGTTCGACCCAGCGCGCGAACGCGCGGTTTTCCAGCAGGTGGTTTTCGAACGACGCGTCGGTGTCCGGCAACTTCTCGTAGACCGGCGGCTGGAAGTACTGGACCACGCGATCCACTTCGGCTTGCGTAAGCGTCGACGGGCCGTCCTTCAGGTGCTGCCATTCTTCTTCGACCTGCGCCGAGAATTTCTCCGGGCTCAACGCCTTCACGAGAATCTTGATGCGCGCCTTGTACATGTTGTCGCGGCGGCCGTAGCGGTTGTACACGCGCAGCACGGCTTCGCAGTACGTCAGCAGATGTTGCCACGGCAAATCCTTGCGGATGATCGCGCCGATGATCGGCGTACGGCCCATGCCGCCGCCGGCCAGGATGTCGACCACCAGTTCGCCCTGCTCGTTCTTCTTCAGATACACGCCCATGTCGTGAATCTGCACGGCCGCGCGGTCTTCCTTCGAACCCGACACGGCGATCTTGAACTTACGCGGCAGCCACGCGAATTCCGGGTGAAACGTCGACCATTGGCGCAGGATTTCCGCCCAGGGACGCGGATCGACGACCTCATCGGGCGCGACGCCGGCGAACTGGTCGGCGGTGATGTTGCGGATGCAGTTGCCCGAGGTCTGAATGCCGTGCATCTGCACTGCGGCGAGCTTGCGCAGGATTTCCGGCGTTTCTTCGAGCTTGATCCAGTTGTACTGGATGTTCGAGCGCGTCGAGAAATGGCCGTAGCCGCGATCGTGTTCCCGCGCGATCTGCGCGAGCACGCGCATCTGGTCGCTGCGCAGGTTGCCGTACGGAATCGCGATGCGGTGCATGTACGCGTGGCGCTGGTAGTACAGGCCGTTCTGCAGGCGCAGCGGACGAAACTCCTCTTCGCTCAATTCGCCCGACAAGCGGCGGCGAACCTGATCGGCGTATTGCGCGACCCGTTCATCGACGATGGTCTGGTCGTACTGATCGTATTGGTACATTCGGGGACCCCAATTTTTTGGCGAGACACACGGCGGTCCGGTTCCGCCGCGCCTTGAATATCCGTGTTAGTCAGCAACCGCAAACGAGCGTTTAGACCCATCTCTCATTTGCTTATGACAAATACAGATATCCATATTGAAAAAGATGGACAGATCGTAATAAACTCGCCTTATATTTCAAACGACTAAAAAATTCTTTTTATATGCGGAGAGGTTATATATGAACCTGCACCAATTCCGCTTCGTCCGCGAGGCCGTGCGGCAGAACTTCAACCTCACGGAAGCCGCGAAGGCGCTGTTTACCAGCCAGCCGGGCGTTTCCAAGGCCATCATCGAGCTGGAAGACGAGCTGGGCGTCGAAATCTTCACGCGGCACGGCAAACGCGTGCGCTCGCTTACCGAGCCGGGGCGCATCATCTTGCAGTCGGTCGAGAAGATCCTGCAGGAGGTGGAGAGCCTGAAACGCGTCGGTAAGGATTACGCGGCGCAGGATCAGGGCAATCTGGTGATCGCCGCGACACACACGCAGGCGCGCTACTCGCTGCCCGCTGCGATCGCTGAGTTCAAGAAACGCTTCCCGAAAGTCCACCTTTCGATTCTGCAAGGCAGCCCGACCCAGGTTGCCGAGATGGTGCTGCACGACCAGGCCGATCTCGCTATCGCCACCGAGGCGATCGCCAACTATAAGGAACTGGTGTCGCTGCCCTGCTTCCAGTGGCATCACATCGCCGTGATGCAGCCGGATCATCCGCTGCTGGACCGCAAACTTTTGTCGCTGGATGATCTGACCCAGTATCCGCTGATTACGTATGACAATGCGTTCGCCGGCCGCACCAAGATCAACGAGGCATTCCGTCTGCGGGGCCTGCATCCGGACATCGTGCTGGAGGCGATCGACGCCGACGTGATCAAGACCTATGTCGAGCTGGGGCTCGGCGTCGGCATCATGGCGGATATCGCGTTCAACGCCGAGCGCGACCGTCATTTGCGCGCGATGCCGGTCGGCCACCTGTTCGGCAGCAACGTGACGCGCGTCGCGCTGAAACAGGGCGCCTATCTGCGCAGCTATGTGTACACGCTCGTCGAACTGCTGTCGCCGAGCATGAACCGCAAGCTGATCGAACAGGCGCTCAAGGGCGAGCACGAAACCTACGAACTCTGATATCACCACCGCTTTCTGCTATTCCGCTACGGAGACCTTTGTCGATGAAGTCGCATAACAACAAACCGAACAGCAAACTTCGCGGCGCCGCCGCTCTCGGCGCGCTGTTGCTCGCCACCGTCACCGCCGCTCACGCCGACGTGAAGGTCGGCATCGATCTGTCGAGCACGGGCCCCGCGGCCGTGATCGGCATCACGAGCAAGAACGCGATGCTGATGTGGCCCGCGACGATCGCCGGCCAGAAAGCCGACTACATTTTCCTCGACGACGCGTCCGACCCCGGCGCGGCCGTGCGCAACATCCGCAAGCTGATCAACGAGGACCACGTCGATGTGATCGTCGGCCCAAACATCACGCCGGCCGCGATGGCCGCGCTCGATCCGGTCGCCGAAAGCCAGACGCCGATGATCACGCTGATCGGCTCGGCCAGCGTCGTGGAGCCGCAGGAAGGCAAGAAGGTGTGGGCCTACAAGATGGCGCAGACCGACAGCGCGATGGCCGACGTGATGACGCGCCACATGGCCAATCACAACGTGAAGACGGTGGGCTTCATCGGTTTCGCGGACGGCTACGGCGAGAGCTGGCTCAACGAATTCAGCAAGTTCGCGGCGCTGCGCCATATCCAGCTGGTCGCGACCGAGCGCTATAACCGCACCGATGCGAGCGTGACCGGCCAGATTCTGAAGCTGATGGCCGCGAAGCCCGACGCGATCCTGATCGCGGGCGCCGGCACGCCGACCGTGCTGCCGCAGCGCACGCTGATCGAGCGCGGCTACAAGGGGCCGATCTATCAGACGCACGGCATCGCGACGCCGGAGTTCATCAAGCTCGGCGGCAAGGACGTCGAAGGCACGCTGTTCCCGACCCAGCCGGTGGTGGTCGCGCGCACGCTGCCGGCCGATCATCCGGCGAAGAAGGCGGCGCTCGCGTTCACCAACGAGTATGAGGCGAAGTACGGCGCGGGCAGCGTGACCCAGTTCGCGGGCGATGCCGCCGGCGTGTATCCGCGTTTGCAGGACGCGATGGCCCGCGCGCTGAAGACCGCGCAGCCGGGCACGCCGGCATTCCGCGTCGCGTTGCGCAACGAACTGGAGCACGCGCATGAACTGGTCGTGCCGAACGGTGTGGTCAATACGAGCCCGAAGGACCACGTCGGTCTGGATCAACGGGCGAGCGTGATGGGTGTGATCAAAGACGGCAAGTTCGTCTATCTGAGCCAGTGACGCCGTGACACTGTGACGGCAAGCCGCCGAGGCCTCCTGGCCGCTGCGGCTTGCCACAGTTACGCTCCGCCCTGCGCGAACACTCGCGTCGGTGCCCCGCCCGAAAACGCGAGTCACTGACGAACCGGCCCGCACGGCGAGCCGCCGCCAGGCTCCGCCATTCGCCCGGCCTCGCGCACTCGCGCTCCGTGTACCATGCTGACGGCCGGCTTCCGGTGTCCGCAAGCGGCCCGCGAGCCCAGGCCCATTAGCCGATTCCGCGCGATACGCGCGGCGCCTCTCGTTCACGAGCGAGCGCCCAACGCATATCGCCAACCGCCAGTGCCGTGAAGTCCGTCAGACCGCGCATGCTCAAAACCAGAAAACGCATCATCATCGCCGCCGCCGTTGTCGCCGTGATCCTCGCGATCGCGATTGTCCAGGCGATCCACAAACGCAGCGCCCAGGCCTCGACCGCCGACGCGGTTTCCTCGGTCGTCGAATTCGCGCCGGACGATCTCACCACGGTGAGCCGTCGCACCCTCACCGAAACGCTGCCGCTGACCGGCTCGTTGCGCGCGGTCACGCAGGCCGCCGTCAAATCGAAAGTCGCCGGCACCGCGCTCGACGTCGCCGTGCGCGAAGGCGACGCCGTCAAGGCCGGCCAGATTCTCGCGAAGATCGACGCGCGTGACTACGTGGCCCGCGCCGAGCAAAGCCGCGGTCAGATGGCGGCGATGGCCGGTCAACTGGACATCGCCAAACAGACGCTCGACAACAACCGCGTGCTGGTCGAAAAGGGCTTCATTTCGAAGAACGCGTTCGACACCGCGCAAAGCCAGTACGAGATCGCCCGCGCGAATCTCGATGCGGCGCGCGCGGCGCTCGCGTCGTCGAACCTGTCGCTTGCCGATACGGTCGTGCGTTCGCCGCTCGACGGACAGATCGCGTCGCGCTCGGTCGAGCCCGGCGAAAAAGTCGCCGTCGACGCCAAGCTGTTCGACGTGGTCGATCTGCGCACGCTCGAACTGGAAGCACCGGTGCCGGTCGGCGAGATCGGCCGCGTGCGGATCGGCCAGCCGGTCACCATCGCGTTCGACGGCATCGACGCGCCGCTGCAAGGCGCCGTCACGCGCATCAATCCGGCCGCGCAGCCGGGCTCGCGTTCGATCATGGTGTACGTGCAGGTCGCCAATCCCGAGGGAACGCTGCGTGTCGGCATGTTCGGCACCGGCACGATCGGCGTGGGCCGCCGCGAGAACGTGCTGGTGGTGCCGGCCACCGCGGTACGCACGGACGGCACGCGTCACGCGGTCTATGCGCTCACCGGCGGCAAGCTCGTCGAGCAGCCGGTGCAGACCGGCGCATCCGGCGATGCAGACGGCGCCACGTGGACCGAGATCGTCGGCGCGTCGCTGAGCCCCGGTCAGCGGATCGTGAAGAACAATCTCGGCTCGCTGCGCATCGGCAGCACCGTGCACGTGGTGCAGCCCGCGCAGCCGGCGACGCCCGCGTCCGCCGCGCACTGACCGGAGCCGCCGCCCATGTGGTTCACGCGCATCAGCATCGCCAATCCGGTGCTCGCCACGATGATGATGACGGCGTTCCTCGTCATCGGTCTGTTCTCGTATCAGCGCCTGAAGGTCGATCAGTTTCCCGACATCACGTTCCCGATCGTGGTCGTGCAAACCGCCTATCCGGGCGCGTCGCCGGAATCGGTCGAGTCGGACGTGACGCGCAAGATCGAGGAAGCGGTCAACACGATCAGCGGCATCGACCAGATCACGTCGCGCTCGTACGACGCGCAGTCGGTGGTGATCGTGCAGTTCGATCTGTCGGTCGACGCGGTGCAGGCCGCGCAGGACGTGCGCGACAAGATCGCGTTGATCCGCCCCGATCTGCGCGACGGCGTGAAGGAGCCGCGCGTGCTGCGTTATGACCCGGCGGATATGCCGATCGTCACGGTCGCTGTGTCGAACGCGTCGGGCGCATCGCTGTCCACGCGCGATCTCACCACCGTCGCCGATCAGATCGTGCGCAAACGGCTCGAAACCGTGCGCGGCGTCGGCTCGGTGTCGCTGGTGGGCGGCGTGAAGCGCCAGGTGCAGATCGACGTGAGGCCGGAGAAATTGCAGGCGCTGTCGATCGGGGTCGATCAGGTGATCCGCGCGGTGCAGAACGAGAATCAGGAGATTCCGGCCGGGCCGCTCACGTCGGGCAATGTCGAGCAGGCGGTGCAGGTGAAGGGCCGCTTCGAGAAGCCGGACGACTTCAAGCGCATCATCGTCGCGCGGCGCGGCGCGCAGTCCGCGATTCCCACGGCTTCGTCGGCGACCCAGCCGGTCACGCTCGATCAACTTGCGGACGTCACCGACGGCCAGCAGGAACCCGACAGCATGGCGCTGCTGAACGGCCGGCGCGCGCTGTTTCTGTCGATCATCAAGGCGCAGGGCGAAAACACGGTGGATGTCGCGCGCGGCGTGCGCGCCGAAGTCGCGCGTCTGCAGGCGCAACTGCCGCCCGGCGTGAAGCTCGACATCACCGACGACTCCGCGATCAACATCGAAGACAGCGTCAACGAAGTGAAGCGCACGCTGATCGAAGGCGCGTTGCTGACGGTGCTGATCGTGTTCCTGTTTCTCGGCTCGTGGCGCAGCACGGTGATCACCGGCCTCACGCTGCCGATCGCGCTGATCGGCACGTTCGCGGTGATGTACGCGTGCGGCTTCACGATCAACGTGATCACGCTGATGGCGTTGTCGCTGTGCGTCGGCCTGCTGATCGACGACGCGATCGTGGTGCGCGAGAACATCGTGCGGCACGTCCAGCTCGGCGCGGACCATCGCAAGGCCGCGCTCGACGGCACCAGGGAAATCGCGCTCGCCGTGCTGGCGACCACCTTCTCGATCGTCGCGGTGTTTTTACCAGTGGGCTTCATGGGCGGCATCATCGGCCGCTTCTTCCATCAGTTCGGCATCACCGTGGCGGCGGCCGTGCTGATCTCGATGTTCGTGTCGTTCACACTCGACCCGATGCTGTCGTCGATCTGGCCGGACCCCGATCTGCGCGACGCCGACACCGGCCGCAAAGGCTACCGCTACGGCCGGCTCGTGCAACGTTCGCTGCACCTGTTCGACAGGCAGATCGACGCGCTGACGATTTTCTATCAGCGCCTGCTCGGCTGGTCGCTCAGGCATCGCGCGATCACGCTCGCGGTCGCGGCGGCGACCTTCTTCGGCAGCCTGCTGCTGGTGCCGTTCGTCGGCACCGAGTTCGTGCCGAGCGCGGACTTCTCCGAAACGCAGATCGGTTTGAACACGCCGGTAGGCACGTCGCTCGACGCCACCGCGGAAAAAGTCAAACAGGTGCAGGCGATTCTCGCGACCTACCCGGAAGTGCGCTTCACGTACGCGACGATCAACTCGGGCAACACGCAAGGCAAGAACACGGCACTCATCACCGTGCGGCTCAAGGATCGGCGCGACCGTTCGCGCGGCATGCTCGAGCTGAACCAGGTGTTTCGCGCGCGGCTCGCGTCGGTGGCGGGCATCGCGGTGACCGAGATCGGCGTGCCGGACGGCGCGGGCAGCACCAAGGCGATCCAGTTGAGCTTGCAGGGCGACAACATCGACGAATTGCGGCGGCTCTCGGAGGCCGCGCAAGTGAAGATGGCGAAGATCCCCGGCCTGGTCGATCTCGATTCGAGCCTGAAGGCCGACAAACCGATCGTCGCGATCAACGTGAAGCGCGAGCTGGCGTCGGACCTCGGCGTCGGCGTGGCCGACATCGGCACCGCGTTGCGGCCTTTGCTTTCCGGCGACGCGATCAGCACGTGGCGCGCGCCCGACGACCAGGACTACGACGTCAGCGTGCGCCTGCCACGCACGCAGCGCGAGGACGTCGACGATCTCGCGCGCCTGATGATCGCCACCAATCGCACCGACGCGAACGGCGCGCCGGTACTGGTGCCGCTGCGCCAGATCGCGGACATCGTCAGGACGACCGGCCCCGATGTGCTGAACCGGCGCGACCTGCAACGCGAGGTAATGCTGTCGGCGAACGTGAACGGCCGCTCGCCGGGCGAAGTCGCCGCCGATATCGCGAAGACGCTCGACGCGATGCATCTGCCCGCCGGCTATCAGTACCGCTTCGAAGGCTCGACCAAGAGCATGAAGGAGTCGTTCGTGTATGCGATCGAGGCACTCGCGTTGGCGGTGATTTTCATCTACATGATTCTCGCGTCGCAGTTCGCGAGCTTCGCGCAGCCGCTCGCGATCATGGCGTCGTTGCCGCTCACGCTGATCGGCGTGCTGATCGCGCTGCTGCTGTTCGGCAGCACGCTGAACATGTTCTCGATCATTGGCTTCGTGATGCTGATGGGGCTCGTGACCAAGAACGCGATTCTGCTGGTGGACTTCGCGAACCAGGCGAGGCGCGGCACACTGCTCGACGCCGCCGGCCAGGGCCGCATGATGGAGCGCCGCGAGGCGCTGCTCGAAGCGGCGCGCGTGCGTCTGCGGCCGATTCTGATGACCACGCTGGCGATGATCTTCGGCATGTTGCCGTTGGCTGCGGCGCTCGGCGAAGGCGGGGAGCAACGCGGGCCGCTCGGGCAGACGGTGATTGGCGGGGTGATTACGTCGTCGATTCTGACGCTGGTGGTGGTGCCGGTGGTGTACACCGTGCTGGAGGATTGGGCGCAGTGGCTGCGGCGGGTGTTGCGGCGCAAGGGGAACTGACAGATACCGGAGAAGGCGCGCGGCGTCGGCGAAATTGTTAAAGTAGCAGTCTTTCCCCGATCAGCAGTCCCACACCATGCGCACCACCCGAGCCATCCACGCTGTCGAACGGCTGAAAACGCGCAGCGGCAATCCGCAGTTCGCCGCGATCAGCCTGTCCGGCGGCCTGTTCTATCTGGTCGACAAATCGAGCGGCACCGACAAGAAGGTCTCCGATCCGCTGACGCTCGACGACTTCGTCAAATTCGTCGATGCATACGGTCCGCAAAAACCGCGCAAGGCGAGCAAGCTCGACATCGCGTTCGAAGAGCAGATCAACAAGAGCAAAGGTGGGTGAGCGGACCGAGCGCCGCTTCAAGCCCTCTCAAGTCCCCTCAAGTCCCTTCAATCTCGCGCCACTGCCCATCCGCCGCGCTGCTCGCGAGCACGGCATCGATAAAGCGCAGTCCCGCGACACCATCATCCACCGTGGTGAGCAGCAGGCTTTCGGCAGGCAGCGCGCGCGCCTCGTCCAACGCTTCTATCTGCAACGCGGCGTCCTTGTACAACTGCGCGAACGCTTCCAGATAACCTTCGGGATGCCCCGGCGGCACGCGCGTCGCGTGCGCGGCGAGTGCGCTTTTCACGCGTCCCCGCGTCAGCCGCTCGGCCAGCCCGCCTAACGGCGTGAACCACAATTCGTTCGGCTGCTCCTGATCGAAAGCGAGACCGGCCTTCGTTCCGTACACCCGCAAACGCAGCGCATTCTCCGCGCCGCTCGCCACCTGGCTCGCCCACAACATGCCGCGCGCGCCGTTCTCATAGCGTAGCATCGCCTGTACGTGATCGTCGATGCGCCGTCCCGGCACGAACGTGTGCAATTCCGCCGACAGCGCGCGCGGCGTCATCCCCGTGACGAAGGCCGCGAGGTGATACGCGTGCGTGCCGATATCGCCGAGACAGCCCGCCGGTCCCGCCAACGATGGGTCCGTACGCCAGCCGGCCTGCTTGTTCGCGCCGCTCGTCTCGACCGGTTCGGCCAGCCAGTCCTGCGCGTATTCGACCTGCACCACGCGGATCTCGCCCAGCTCGCCGCGCTCGATCAGCTCGCGCGCATGACGCACTAGTGGATAGCCGGAGTACGTATGCGTGAGCGCAAAGAGCTTGCGCTTGTCGCGCGCGAGCTTCGCGAGCGCTCCACCTTCGGCCAATGAAATCGCCAGCGGCTTGTCGCATATCACGTGGATGCCCGCTTCGAGAAACGCGGTGGCCACCGGCGCATGCAGATGATTCGGCGTAACGATCGCGACCACGTCGATGCCGTCGTCGCGGGCGGCTTCGGCCCGCGCCATCTCGCGCCAGTCCGCGTAGCTGCGCGCGATGCCGGCCTCGGCGGCGCTCGCCTGCGCGCGCTGCGGATCGGACGATAACGCGCCCGCGACCAGTTCGAAGCGGTCGTCGAGCCGCGCCGCGATCCGATGCACCGCGCCGATGAACGCGCCCTGTCCGCCGCCGACCATGCCCAACCTGAGCTTTCTTTGTGGCACCGTATTGACTCCTTCGTCTGGATGCTGCGACGGGTGCGTGGTGGAACCGCTCGCCGCAAACCTTCGATCAAAGCCCCAGCACCCGCTTCACCTGCGCGTCGTCCACGCCACTCCCGGCAAAATCATCGAACGCATGTTCCGCAACGCGAATGATGTGCTGGCGAATGAATTCCGCGCCTTCGCGCGCGCCGTCGTGCGGATGCTTCAACGCGCATTCCCATTCGAGCACAGCCCAGCCGGGAAAATCGTATTGCGCCATCTTCGAGAAGATCGCGCCGAAGTCGATCTGTCCGTCGCCGAGCGATCTGAAGCGCCCCGCCCGTTCGACCCAGCCGCTATAGCCGCCGTACACGCCCTGCTTGCCGGTCGGGCGGAACTCGGCGTCCTTCACATGGAACGCCTTGATGCGCTCGTGATAGATATCGATGAACGCAAGGTAGTCGAGCTGCTGCAAAACGAAATGGCTCGGATCGTAGAGGATGTTCGCGCGCGCATGCTGCTTCACCGCATCGAGAAAGCGCTCGAACGTCACGCCGTCGTGCAGATCCTCACCCGGATGCAATTCGTAGCAGACGTCCACGCCGGCTGCGTCGAACGCATCGAGAATCGGCGTCCAGCGGCGCGCGAGTTCATCGAACGCGGCTTCCACGAGACCGGCCGGACGCTGCGGCCACGGGTACAGATACGGCCACGCCAACGCGCCGGAAAACGACACGTGCGTCGTCAAACCCAAACGCTGCGACGCCGTCGCCGCGAGCTTCATCTGCGCGATCGCCCATTGCGTGCGCGCGGCCGGATTACCTCGCACCTGCGGCGCGGCGAAGCCGTCGAACAACACGTCGTACGCCGGATGCACGGCAACCAGCTGCCCTTGCAGATGCGTCGACAGTTCGGTGATCGTCACGCCCGCATCGTCGGCAATCTCGCGCAACTCGTCGCAATAGGCCTGACTCGCGGCCGCCTGCTCCAGATCGATCAGGCGCGCATCGCACGGCACCTGAATCCCCTTGAAGCCGAGACCCGCGGCCCACTCGGCCAGATGCGCCAGATTGTCGAACGGCACCTCGTCGCCCATGAACTGCGCGAGAAAAATCGCCGGCCCTTTGATGGTTTTCATCGTACGGTTCCTCGAACGATCGCGCGCTCGCCGGGAGCTAGCGGCAACACCACGGCGAACGCGCGCGCTGACTCGGGTTCAGGCACAGGCTCAGAACGGCGAGTCCGGGAAATAGAACTGCTGCGCGTTTTCCTTCGTGATCAGCACCGACGGAATGATCGTCGTGGCCGGCAGCTTCTCGCCTTTCAGACGCGCCTCGGCGGTGAGCTTGATCGCGTCGTAGATGAATTTTGGCGAGTACGATACGTCGGCCTTGATCATCGGCGCGCCGTCCATCACGTTCTTCACCATGCCCTTCGAGCCCGCGCCGCCGAATACGATCTTGATGTCGGTGCGCTTGGCCTGATCGATCGCCTTGATGACGCCGACCGCCATGTCGTCGTCGGCGGCCCACACGGCGTCGATGTGCTTGAAGCGCGTCAGGTAGTCCTGCATCACCTTGAACGCGTCGTCGCGATTCCAGTTCGCGTACTTGCCGTCCAGAATCTTGATCTCCGGATA
This sequence comes from Paraburkholderia ginsengisoli NBRC 100965, assembly GCF_000739735.1. Taxonomy (GTDB): domain Bacteria; phylum Pseudomonadota; class Gammaproteobacteria; order Burkholderiales; family Burkholderiaceae; genus Paraburkholderia; species Paraburkholderia ginsengisoli. The sequence goes on from NZ_BBJF01000012.1 coordinate 17,346, forward strand.
ATTCTTCAGCACGCCGGTGAAGGCGGTCCAGCGCTCGTTGTCGAGCGTGGTCGGGATGCCGCGCAGCGCGACGATGTTGCCTTTGCCGCCTAGTTCCTTCGCCAGAAACTCGGCGGGAATCTTGCCGAACGCGGTGTTGTCGCCCGCGACGTACGCGTCCTGCGCGCTGGTGTCGGTCAGGCCGCGATCGACCACCGTCACGTACACGCCCTTCTTCTTCACCTGCGCGACCGGCTGCGTGAGCGATGCCGATTCGAACGGAAAGATCACCAGCGCGTTGATCTTGTTGACCGTCACGAGGTCCTGCAACTGATTGGCCTGTTCGGGCGCGCCGGCTGCGGTTTTGACGATCACCTTCAGATCCGGATGCGCTTTCTCCAGATCGGCTTTCGCCTTGTTCGCCCACCAGACGATGCCGCCCGTGAAGCCGTGGTCGGCTGTCGGAATCGCGACGCCCAGCGTGACTTTCTCATCGGCACGCGCGACGCCCGCTGCGCCCAGTATCCCCAACGCCAGCATGCCGGCGCCGACCGCTCGAATGACCTGCTTCATGGTTATGTCTCCATCCAGTTGGTGAGGCGTTCCGGCGCCCCGATTATTGGACCTGCTGGTGTTGCTCCTTGAACCGCCTTTGAACCACTAAACCTATCGCCGTCCGCGCTGCACGAACGCGACGAAGATAATCACCACGCCCTGCACCGCCGCGTTCAGATACACGCTGATGATGCTGGTCAGATTCAGAATATTGGCGATCACCGAGAGCAGGATCGCGCCGATCACCGTGCCGACTACGCGCCCTTCACCGCCCTTCAACGCAGTGCCGCCGACCACCACTGACGCAATCGCCTCCAGTTCCCACAGCAGCCCGGTGGTCGGCGTGGCCGAACCGAGCCGCGGTACGTAGAGCACGGTGGCGACGCCCACGCAGATGCCGAGCAGCACATACGTGACGATCTTCACGGTATCGACACGAATCGCCGCGTAGCGCGCGACCTGTTCATTCGAACCGATCGCCTGTACGTGCCGGCCGAACGCGGTGCGATTGAGGATCAGCGCGCCGCCCGCGGCCACCACGAGGAACACCCAGATCGGCACCGGCACGCCGAACAGGCTCGCGTAATACACCGGCCCATATAGATCGGATAACGAATTATCGAGGGTGAGTGCGCCGCCGTCGGCGAGCCAGGTCAGCACCGCGCGAAAAATCCCCAACGTACCGAGCGTGACAATGAACGGCTCGATCCGCCCTTTGGTAATCAGCAGTCCGTGCGCACAGCCGAACAACCCGCCGAGCACGAGCGCCGCGACGATGCCGATCGTGACGATCGCGAGCGGCGCAAACGTGTGGCCGGTTGCGCCCGACGCGAGCCCGTTCATCAGCCAGATCATGCTGCCCGCGATCAGCGCGGCCATTGAGCCGACCGACAGATCGATGCCGCCCGAAATGATCACGAAGGTCATGCCCACCGCGATGATGCCGATGAACGACGTGCGCGTAAGCACGTTCATCATGTTGTCGACGGTCGCGAAATCGCGGTTCAGCAGCGTGCCGATCACGCACAGCAGAATCAGTCCGACAAGCGGCCCGAGCGCATACAGACGATGCGCGAAGCGCAGCGCGCGGCCGGATTGCACGGCTTCAGTGGGTGCCGGTCGCATGAGCGATCAACTCCTCTTCGGTCAGATGGTCGAGCGTGAGGGTGGCTTGCAGGCGCCCCGCGCGCATCACGGCGACGCGGTGGCACAAGCCGATCAGCTCGATCAGTTCGGATGAAATGACGATCACCGCGCGGCCTTGCGCGGCGAGCCGATGAATCAGGAAATAGATGTCGCGTTTCGCGCCGACATCGACGCCGCGCGTCGGCTCGTCGAGCACGATCACGTTCGGGTCCGGTTGCAGGAACTTGGCGAGCGCGAGCTTCTGCTGATTGCCGCCGGAGAGCATGCGTGCTCGGCTCGACAGGTCGCCGGTGCGAATGCCGAATTCGCCGACCGCCTTCGTCAACGCCGCGCGTCCCGCCTTCATGTCGAGGAAAGGATGCGCGTAGCGTTCGAGCGTCATCAGCGTGACGTTGTCCTGCAAGCTCAGATTCACATGCAGGCCTTTGCCCTTGCGATCCTCGCTGAGATACGTGAGGCCGTGGCGCATCGCGTCGCGCGGGCTCTTCAGATCGGCGCGCTTTCCTGCGATTTCAATGCTCCCCGCCGTGCGCTTGCGCAAGCCGATGATCGCCTCGAACGCCTCGGTGCGGCCTGCGCCGACCAGCCCCGCGAAGCCGAGCACTTCGCCCGCGCGCACGTCGAAGCTCAGGTCCTCGACCCAATCGGGCACCGCGAGCCCTTCCACCTTCAGCGCGAGCGGCGCGTTCGCGGGCACGGTCAGCTTGTCGGGGAACATGTCGGACAGCTCGCGCCCGACCATCAGGTTCGCCATCTGCTGACGCGCGAGCCCCGCCGTCTCGCCGCGCGCGACGAAGCGGCCGTCGCGCATCACGATCACTTCGTCGGTGATGCGCTCCACCTCGTCGAGCTTGTGCGAGATGTAGACGATCGTCACGCCGTCGGCCTTGAGCTTCGCCATCAGCGTGAACAGCCGCTCGGTTTCCGACGGCGTGAGCGTCGCGGTCGGCTCGTCCATGATCAGCAGACGCGCGCGCCGCGACAGCGCCTTCGCGATCTCCACCATCTGCTTTTCCGCGACGATCAGCTCGCGCACCTTCGTATCCGGCGTCTTCTCCAGCCCGACCTGCGCGAGATAGCGCGCGGCCTCGGCGCGCATCGCCGCGTCGTCGACGAACCAGCCGCGCCGCTTCTCGTGGCCGAGGTACATGTTCTGCGCGATCGTCAGATGCTCGGCGAGATTGAACTCCTGGTGGATCAGCACGATGCCCTGCGCTTCGGCGTCGCGCGAGCCGATGAATCGATGTTCTTGGCCATCGACCAGCAAGCGGCCCGACGTCGCGGTTTCATAACCGGCGAGGATTTTCATCAGCGTCGATTTGCCCGCACCGTTCTCACCGAGCAGACCGTAGATGCGCCCCGGCGCAAGTTCGAAGCTCACGCCGTGCAGCACGCGCACCGGGCCGAAGTCTTTGCGGATGTCGTCGAAACGGATCGCGAGGCTCATGGTCACGCGCTCCCGCGAATCACGAGCCGATGCGGCAGCAGCACGCCCGGCACGTTCGCCAGCGGATTCGCGAGCCGCTGCAACAGCAGACGCGCGGCGGTTTCGCCGAGTTCGCGCATCGGCTGGGCGATGGTCGTGAGCGGCGGATCGATCTGCGCGGCGAGCGAGATGTCATCGAAGCCGACCACCGCGACGTCGTCCGGCACACGCTTGCCGACGCTGCGCAAGCCGTGGATCACGCCGATCGCCAGCGTGTCCGACACGGCGAAGATCGCGCTCGGCGCATCCGGTTGCTGGGTCAGCGTGACCGCGGCCGACGCGCCGGCTTCGTAGTCGAGGCTGTTCAGGTTCATGCGCCAGCGCGGATCGGGCGCGATGCCGGCTTCGGTCAGCGCGTCGAGATAGCCTTGCTGACGCTGCCGCGCGTACAGGTAGTCGACGTCGGAGTTGATCAGGCCGATGCGCCGGTGGCCGCGCGCGAGCAGGTGCCGCACTGCGTCGCCGGCCGCGCGGTAGTTGTCGATGCCCACGTACGGCACGCCGACCGCCGGGTCGAACTCGCAGCACGCGACCCACGGCAGCGCGTGCGACGCTTCGCCGAGCGCCTGCTGGATGGTGGCCGGGTCGAGACAGATCGCGCCGTCCGCGCGGCGGCGGCGCAGCAGATCGAAGTAGCTGCGCTCGCGCCCTGGGTCCGCGCCCGTGTCGCACAACAGCATGAAGTAGCCGTGCTGACGCGCGACGCTGTCGATGCCGCGCACGATCTCCGCGTAAAACGGATTGCCGACGTCGGGCACCATGGTCAGCAGCAACCGGCTCTCGGCGGTGCGTAGATTGCGCGCGAGTTCGTTGACGCGGTAGCCGCTCGCGTCGATCGCGGCGAGCACCTTGTCGCGCGTCGCGGGACGCACGTTCTCGTGACCGTTCAGCACGCGCGACACCGTCGCCACCGACACCCCCGCCTGCTCGGCCACGCCGGCGATCGACAGGCCGTCGGCCGCGCGCAGCGGCCGAATCCCGGGCTGAGGTTGCGCCCCCGATATCGCTGCCGGAGACGCTTTGGACGACGATCTGGTCAAGTGAACTCGCGTCGAAAATGTAATCGATTACATTTTTGAGCGATCGAAGCGGGAAGCGCAAGGACGGATCGCTAGGGATAAACACGGGGGCCACCACGCTCGCCATGCCCACGCGCCGGCGCGTGGGCGGTCACGTTCCGCGCCGGGTGTCCGCTGCGTTGTCCGCGGGATTGCCCGCGACAGCCCGGCTCGCTGCCGCCATTTGGTACAATCCCGCAGTTACCCTGGCGCGGCTTGTACCCGAAGCGTTTTCGGTCGAACCCGTCGCCCGCTCGCCAAACCAAAACCGCCGAATCCACCATGAATATCGAGCAAGCGCGTTTCAACATGATCGAACAGCAGATCCGCCCCTGGGAAGTGCTCGACCAGGACGTGCTGAATCTGCTCTCGATCGTCAAGCGTGAAAATTTCGTCCCCGCCGTCTATCGCGATCTGGCTTTCGTCGACTTCGAAGTGCCGCTGCCGGCCGGCCAGCACATGCTGGCGCCGCGCATCGAAGCGCGCGTGCTGCAGGAACTGGCGGTGAAGAAGCACGAGAGCGTGCTCGAAATCGGCGCGGGCTCGGGCTACATGGCGGCACTGCTCGCGCATCGCGCGCAGCACGTGCTGACGGTCGACATCGAACCGGAACTGGCCGAGCTGGCCCGCAACAACCTGATCGCCAACGGCGTGCTGAACGCCGAAGTCGCCACCGGCGACGCGTCGCGCGGCTGGGCCGGCGCCGCGCCGTACGACGTGATTTGCGTGTCGGGCGGCCTGCCGGTGCTGCCGCAGGAAATCCTCGAACACCTGAAGATCGGCGGGCGCCTCGCAGCATTCGTCGGCACCGCGCCGGTCATGAAGGCGCAGATCATCACGCGTATCGACGAGAAGCAGTACCGCATCGCCGACGTGTTCGAAACCTACGTCGAGCCGCTCATCAACGCGGTGCAGCCGCCGCGTTTCAAGTTCTAAGCCTACGTCGATCCGCACGACCGCCATGCGCGGTCGTCATCTGAACTGGATGTTCCGCTGATGCAAAATCTGACCGCTCCGGCCCTCGCCGAATGGCTCGCCGACACTTCGCGTCCCGCGCCCGTGCTGCTCGACGTGCGCGAGCCGTGGGAATTGCAGACGGCGTCGATCGCTGGCGCCGTGTCGATCCCGATGCGCGAGATTCCGGCGCGCAGCGAGGAACTCGACGACGACGCGCAAATCGTCTGCGTCTGCCATCACGGCGCGCGCAGCGCCCAGGTCGCGATGTTCCTCGAATCGCGCGGCCATAGCAACGTGTTCAATCTGCAAGGCGGCATCGACGCGTGGTCGCGTCAGGTCGATCCGTCCGTTCCCACCTACTGAGCGCGCTGTCGCGATGACGCGTCAGCGGGCGCCGGTCCGCGCGGCCGTGCTGGCGCTGACGCTGGCCGGTGCGCATCTCGCCGTTCTTTACGGCGCGCTTCACGCCTCCACGGCACACGCCGTCGGCCTCTCCCAGCTCTACGACGAAGCGCTCGCCAGCGACGCGCAACTGCAAAGCGCGCGCGCCGCGCTCGCCGCCAACAGCGAAGAGCTGCCGCTCGCGCGCGCCAAACTGCTGCCGCAACTGTCGGCCTCGCTCACCGGCAGCCGCCAGAACACCGATTTCGGCGGCGGCTTCCCCGCTTCGTCCGGCAATAGCAACGGCTACGTGGTCTCGCTCACGCAGCCGCTGATTCACGTCGATAGCTGGTACGGCTATGCGCAAGGGCAACTCGCGGTGGATTCGGCGCAGGCGTCGTTTGCGCAGGCCCGCCAGGACCTGATCGTGCGGCTCGGCCAGGCATACTTCGACGCGCTCGCCGCGCAGGACAGCGTCGCGATCGCGCGCTCGCAGAAGGCGTCGATCGCGCAGCAGCTCGAGTCGGCGCGGCGCTCGTTCGAGGTCGGCAACACGACGATCACCGACACCAACGAAGCACAGGCCAAATACGATCAGGCGGTGTCGCAGGAAATCGGCGCGCAGAACGATCTCGCGGTGAAGCTGGCGGCGCTGCAGCAGATCGTCGGCCATCCGGTCGAGCAGGTGGACGGACTCGCGGCCGGCGCGCCGCTGCCGCCGCCCGTTCCCGCCGACATCAACCTGTGGGTCGATGCCGCGAGCGACGCCAACTATCAGGTCGTGCTCAAGCAGCTCGCGCTGGCCAGCGCGCAGCGCGAAACGTCCAAGGCCAAGGCCGGCCACCTGCCCACTGTCGATCTGGTCGCGAGCCGCTCGCGCAGCAGTTTGGGCGCGGCGGGCGCGGGCAACTTCGGCGGCAATTTCGGTGGCGGCTTCGGCAGCGGCGCGAATACGCTGCCGGGCGGCACGCCGGCGCTGGCCGCGGAACTGGGCAATCTCGGCTCGTCGTACACGAACAGCACGATCGGCGTGCAGGTGACGATTCCGCTCTTCGCCGGCGGCGCGACGCAAAGCCGCGTGCGTCAGACGCTCGCGCTCGAAGACCAGGCCGCCGCCGACCTCGACACGGCCCGGCGCAACGCGGCGCTGTCCGCGCGGCAGGCGTTTCTCGGCGTGGTGAGCGGGCTTGCGCAGGTGCGCGCGCTGCAGACCGCCGAGCGTTCCGCCAATACGTCGCTCGAATCGAATCTGCTCGGCTATCAGGTCGGCGTGCGGATCAACATCGACGTCCTCAACGCACAGGACCAGTTGTTTTCGGCGCGCCGCGATCTCGCGAAGGCGCGTTACGACACGCTGGTCAACACTCTGAAGCTGAAGGCGTCGACCGCGAGTCTCACCGATCAGGACGTGCTGCTGTTGAGCGCATTGCTGTCGCCGGTCGATGACGGCGCGCTGACCGCGTTGCCGCAGGCGCCGACGGTGCCGCATCCGGGCGTGGCGGCTAAGGGCGCGGCCGGGAAGCTTGGGCGAAGGGAGGTGCCGGGTGCGGGGGTGGGCCGGTAGGGGCGAGGGGTGATTGGGTCTGCGCTTCTCGCCTCTCGCTTCTTCGCCGCTGTGCATCGTCGCCGCTTCGCCCGTTCGCCTCGCCCCCTCGTTTCAAGCAACGCTCACCCAGCGCGCAGCGTGCCGCTCACATAACCGACCGCACAGCCGGTTTCCATTACGCCCCTTCACACACCAGCTTCAGAAACTTCGTACGGTTTCCTGAGCAACGCGCGGGCACCATGCTTCGACATTTTCTGGAGCCGCGTGATGAGATCGATGAAAATCGCGATGCTGGCCGCAAGCGTATTGCCGCTGTCATCGTATGCAAGCCTCGGCGGCGCGCCGAACACCGGCACCGCGTCCGCAACGGTACTGCGCGCCCTGCCGCTATCGGCCGCGGCGACGAGCACGGGCCAGGCAGCCCAGCCAGCTCAAGCAACCCAGTCAACCGCCGCCACACCCTACACCGTCCACCCATCGCTCGACGCCAACGGCGTCACGATCCGCGAATACGTGCTGCCCGGCAACGTGGTGTTCGCGGTCACCTGGGACGGCCCGATCCGTCCCAACATGACGGCGCTGCTCGGCCAGTATTTCCCCAACTACCTGAGCGCGGGTCGAAGCCGCCCGTTCGGCAGCGGGCCGCTGACCGGCGGCGACGACACGTTTCGCATCGAATCGGGCGGCCGTCTCGGACACTTCTACGGCGTCGCGTGGCTGCCGCATCTGATACCCACCGGCGTGCGTCCGAGCGACCTGCAATAGCCCCGCGCGAGCGACGGAAACCCGACTATGAACAACATGAAAAAGACGCTCTGGCCCGCGGCGGCTATCCTGGCCATCGCGACCATCGCGCTCGCCGCCTGTGGCGGCGGCAGCGCCAGCAGCAGCGACGTGCACTGGGACGCGCAACCCGACTGGCCGATCGGGTCCAACACGTCGAACGATTCGGGCAGTTCGACGCCGGCCGGCGATAACACCATGCCGGTCCGCGTCGACAAGTCGTCGAACAACGTCAATGTGCTGCTCGCGTCGATCAAGGTTTGCGTGCCCGGCTCGCAGAGTCCAGACCAATGCGTGACCGTCGACAACATGCTGGTCGACACCGGCTCCACCGGCGTGCGCATCGCCGCCCGCGCAATTCCGTCGATCGCCCCGCTGCTGCTCACGCAAGTCGGCGCGGCCGACGACGCGAGCGGCGCATTGCCGATCGCCGAGTGCATGCCGTTCGCATCCGGCTACACGTGGGGCTCGGTCAAACGCGCGGACATCGGCATGGGCGGCAAGACGGCGAGCAATCTGCCGATCCAGTTGATCGACGACGGCGCGTTCGACATTCCGGACAGCTGCACCGACTACGGCGGCTCGGACATGGGCGCGCTGCCGGATCTCGCGGACCTCGCCGATTACAGCATCAACGGCATCATCGGCATCGACAACTTCACGAGCGACTCCGCCGACGCCGTCAAAACCGCGATACCCGGCAACTACTACTATTGCACGGCGAAAGACAACTGCATCAGCACGCGCGTGGTGGCGACGAAGCAGGTTGCGAATCCCGTTGCCGCCTTCGCCACCGACAACAACGGCACGGTCATCCGTCTGCCCGCGCTGACGGCGGGCGGCCAGACGAGCGTGACGGGCCAGTTGGTGTTCGGCGTTAACACGCGGCAGAACAATGCGATGCCGGCGCGTCCCACGGTGCTCGCCGTCGACAAGCACGGCACCTTCACGACGCAGTACCAGGGGCAGGTGTTCAACCGCAGCGCGATCGACAGCGGCACCAACAACTACGCGTTCGGGGATCAAGCGATCACCCATGATCCGGACGCCTTATGGTATCTGCCGCCGGGCACGCTGCAATTGACCGCGACAATGGAGCCCACCGACGGCAGCAGCGCGCCGGTCCAGATGCCGTTTTCGATCGGCAACGCGTACGACCTGATGGCCACCGGCAACGCGGCGCTCGACAACGTCGGCAGTTACTTCGCGGGGACCACCGGCAACCGCATGTTCCTGTGGGGACTGCCGTTTTTCTACGGCCGCAGCGTCTACACGGTGATCGGCGCCGCGAAGATCGGCCAGCGGACCGGACCGTTCGTCGCGTTCTGACGACAGCATGAATGCGTGGGTGGCGCTAGTCGATGGCGCCGTCCACCGCCCTTTCCTACCCTCCATTCAGACGTTTCCTGCAATCCCAATAACGGCCCACGGGCACCATGCTCCGATCTGTTTTCCGGAGCATTGACATGAAATTGTTGAAGTTCGCGCTGGCGCTCACGGCGCTGGCGCCGCTCGCTGCTTACGCGGCATTGGGCACTGCACCGATCGCGCGTACGCATGCGGTTGCCGCGCCGCGCTCGATGCTGCAGTCGTCGGCGACGAGCGGCGTGTCGGCTACGGCCGCCACCGCGTCGTACACGGTGCGCGAAGCGAAGGGCGCCGATGGCGTGACGATCCGCGAATACGTGTTGCCCAGCAACGTGGTGTTTGCCGTCGCGTGGCAAGGTCCGGTGCGCCCGGACATGAGCGAACTGCTCGGCAGCTACTTCCCGAACTTCGCCAACGCGGGCGAAGGACGCGCGCACGGCATCGGTCCGATGGTCCAGCACAACAGCGCTTTCCATATCGAGTCGGCCGGCCATAGCGGCTACTTCTTCGGCAGGGCCTATCTACCGCGGCTCGTTCCCGCCAATGTCAGCATGGAGAGTCTGCAATGAAGCGGCGCGTGGATTCATCGAACAGCAACACCATGACGACTTTCAACAGGAAGCTTTGCTGCGCGCTCGTGAGCGCGAGTGTGGCGCTGTCCGCGTGCGGCGGTGGGGGGGATGGGGGCGATCCCGCGGCTACGCCTACGCCTACGCCAACTCCGACACCTAGCCCGAGTCCGACACCTAGCCCGAGTCCGAGTCCAAGCCTGAGCCCGAGCCCGAGTCCGAGTCCGAGTCCGAGTCCGAGTCCGAGTCCGAGTCCGAGTCCGAGCCCGAGCCCGAGCCCGAGTCCGAGTCCGAGTCCAAGCCCGAGTCCAAGCCCGAGCCCAAGTCCGAGTCCGAGCCCGAGCCCGAGCCCGAGTCCGAGTCCGAGTCCGAGTCCGAGCCCGAGCCCGAGTCCGAGTCCGAGTCCAAGTCCGAGTCCGAGTCCAAGCCCGAGCCCGAGCCCGAGTCCGAGTCCAAGCCCGAGTCCGAGTCCGAGTCCGAGTCCGAGTCCGAGCCCGAGCCCGAGTCCAAGCCCGACTCCAAGTCCAACCCCAAGTCCAAGTCCAAGCCCAAGCCCGACCCCGACCCCCACCAACACCGTCCCCCTCACCGTGGAACGCTGGACGAGCTACGTCAACATCCCCTATGTCAGCGTGACGATCTGCATTCCCGGCGGCCAGGGCGCGAACCAGTGCAAGACGATCGATCACATGCAGGTCGACACCGGCTCGGTCGGCGTGCGCGTGCTCGCCAGCGCGTTAGGTTCGGCGTTCGCCGCGAGCCTGCCGGCGCAATCGGGCGCCACCGACGATCCGACCGGTAACGCGCCGATCGCCGAATGCGCGCAGTTCAGCTCCAGCTATACATGGGGGGCCGTCAGACGCGCGGACGTGACGCTCGGCAGCAAGGTGGCGGGCAACCTGCCGATCCAGGTGATCGCCGACGGCAAGTACTCGACGCCGGACGACTGCCTGAAGCGCGGCGGCACCAACCTGAACTCAACGGACACGATGGGCGCGAATGGCGTAGTTGGCATTTCGCCCTCAACGCGCGATTACGCGGCCGCGGCGAACACCGCGCTGCCGGCGACGTACTACTACTGCACGTCCGCGACGTCGTGCACGAGCACGCGCGTGCCGCTCGACACGCAGGTCATGAATCCGATCGCCAATTTCACGTCGGACAACAACGGCTCGATCATCCGTCTGCCCGCGTTGCCGGCGGGCGGCCAGCTGAGCGCAACGGGCGAACTGGTGTTCGGCATCGGCACGCAGTCGAACAATGCGCTGCCGTCGAATGCGAACGTCCTGACGCTAAACCAGTACGGCTATTTCACGACCACGTACAAGGGCACGCAGTATCTCAGCGCGATCGACAGCGGCTCCAACGCGAACTTCTTCACGGACACCACGACGCTCTATTCGGGCGACTGGTTCGTGCCGACCAGCACGCTCAGCCTGTCCGCGATCCTCGTGGGCAACGCCAGCGGATCCACGCCGGTGACCGTGCCCTTCTCGCTGGCGAATGGCTATACGCTGCTAGCCAATCAGTACGCGGCCTATGACAGCCTGGGCGGGCCGTTGTACTACACGTTCCTCTGGGGGCTGCCGTTCTTTTACGGCCGCAGCGTCTATACCGCTCTCAACAATGCGACGATCGGCACACACACAGGGCCGTTCATCGCGTTCTAAGCACGCGACGCGGAGCTAACGAAGCACGAAACGGAAAGGCCGGCGCCCGGAGGCGCCGGCCTTTTTTCGCCAGCAGCGCGGTCAACTGGATCGCCCACGACAATCGCGCGCAATACGCACGCGCTACTCTGTCTCCCGCAACACCTCCGCGACCGTCCCGAAGATCTCCTCCAACTGCGCCTCCTCGACGATCAACGGCGGTGAGAACGCCAGAATATCGCCGGTATAACGCGTCAACACTCCCTTCTCGAAGCAGCGTACGAACACGTCATACGCGCGCGTGCCCGGCGCGCCGTCGCGCGGCGCCAACTCGACGCCGCCCACGAGGCCGAGATTGCGCACGTCGATCACATGCCGCTCGCCGCGCAGCTTGTGGATCGCGTTCTCGAACAGCGGCGCCATCCGCGCGGCCCGTTCGAAGAGTTGCTCGCGCTCGTACAGATCGATCGTCGCGCACGCGGCGGCAGCGGCAATCGGATGCCCCGAGTACGTATAACCGTGGAACAGCTCGATGCCGCCCGGCGCGCCGTTCACGATCGTGTCGTGAATCTTCGCGCTCGCCGCGACCGCGCCCATCGGCGCGGCGGCATTGTTGGTGCCCTTGGCCATCGTCAGCAGGTCGGGCGTGACGCCGAAGTATTGCGCGGCGAACGGCGCGCCGAGGCGCCCCCAGCCGGTGATCACTTCATCGAAGATCAGCAGGATGCCGTGCTTGTCGCAGATTTCGCGCAAACGTTGCAAGTAGCCTTGCGGCGGAATCAGCACGCCGGTCGATCCGGCCACCGGCTCGACGATCACTGCCGCAATCGTCGAGGCATCGTGCAGCGTGACGAGCCGTTCGAGCTCATCGGCGAGATGCGCACCCCACGCGGGTTGTCCCTTCGAGAACGCCGCTTCCTTGATGTTCAGCGTATGCGGCAGATGATCGATCGCCGGCAGCAGTCCGCCTGAAAACGCCTTGCGATTCGGCGCGATGCCGCCCACCGAAATACCGCCGAAGCCGACGCCGTGATACCCGCGCTCACGTCCGATCAGCCGCGTGCGCTGTCCTTCGCCGCGCGCGCGGTGATAGGCGAGCGCGATCTTCAGCGCGGTATCGACCGCCTCCGAGCCGGAGTTGGCAAAGAAGATGTGTTTCAGATCGCCGGGCGTATGACGGGCGATTTTCGTCGCGGCCTCGAAGGCCTTCGGGTGGCCCATCTGGAAGGTCGGCGCGAAATCCATCTCGGCCGCTTGCGCCTGCACCGCCGCGACGATCTCGTCGCGGCAATGACCCGCGTTGACGCACCACAGGCCGGCCGTACCGTCGAGAATGCGCCGTCCATCGTGCGACGTGTAGTACATCCCCTTCGCGCTCGCCAGCAGGCGCGGTGCGCTCTTGAACTGGCGGTTCGCGGTGAAGGGCATCCAGAAAGCGGCCATATCGGGTGGGCTGACGCGCTCGCTCATGTTCGTGTCTCCTCGTGTGTGTGGTCTTTCAGTGTAGGCAGAGCGCGGCCCATGCACAAAGGCGCGGCGGCCATGCACCGCCGACGCCCGCTGGCGGATACGCGCGCTTCGTTGCGGCGCGGCGCGCACCCGAACGAGGCGCTCGCCGCGCTGCTGCACCAGATTCGCGCTGCTGCGCGTCCCGCAGCGCTGCCGCGCAGCCGCGCCGCAGCGCGCGATCCGCGTAGTTCCAGTCGAAATTGCCGCATGGCATGTGCCTTGCAGTACACGAGCGGCAAGTCATGCGGGATAAGCCCTGCTGGCTGAAATAGACGCCCATAAACAGTCACCATCAATGGCAAGGGGAAACACATGAAACGTCGCAGTCTGTTGAAGTTCGGCTCCATGTCCGGCGCATTGGCGCTTGCTGGCCAGGTGCCGTTCGCGAATGCGCAGTCGGACAGCGGTCCGATCAAGGTGGGCATCCTGCATTCGCTGTCCGGCACGATGGCCATCTCCGAAACGTCGCTGAAGGACACCGCGTTGATGACCATTGCGGACATCAACAAGAACGGCGGCGTGATGGGCCGTCAGCTTCAGCCGGTAGTGGTCGACCCCGCGTCGAACTGGCCGCTGTTCGCCGAGAAAGCGCGTCAGCTGATCACGCAGGAGAAGTGCTCGGTGGTGTTCGGCTGCTGGACGTCGGTGTCGCGCAAATCGGTGCTGCCGGTGTTCGAGGAACTGAACGGCCTGCTGTTCTATCCGGTGCAGTACGAAGGCGAGGAAATGTCGCGCAACGTGTTCTATACCGGCGCGGCGCCCAATCAGCAGGCGATCCCCGCGACCGAATATCTGATGAGCGCCGAAGGCGGCGGCGCCAAGCGCTTCTTCCTGCTAGGCACCGACTATGTATATCCACGCACGACCAACAAGATCCTGCGCGCGTTCCTCAAGTCCAAGGGCGTCCAGGAAGCCGATATTCAGGAGGTCTACACGCCGTTCGGCCATAGCGACTACCAGACCATCGTCGCGAACATCAAGACCTTCTCGCAGGGCGGCAAGACCGCGGTGATCTCGACGGTGAACGGCGACTCGAACGTGCCGTTCTACAAGGAACTGGGCAACCAGGGGCTGAAGGCGTCGGATGTGCCGGTGGTCGCGTTCTCGGTCGGCGAAGAGGAACTGCGCGGCATCGATACGAAGCCGCTGGTCGGCAACCTCGCGGCATGGAACTACTTCATGTCGGTGCGCAGTCCGGCCAACGACAAGTTCAAGAAGCAATGGGCCGCATGGGTCGCGCAGAACAACCTGCCGGGCGGCACGAAGCGCGTGACCAACGACCCGATGGAAGCGACCTTCGTCGGCATCCATATGTGGAAGCAGGCGGTCGAGAAAGCGAAGAGCACCGAGGTCGACAAGGTGCGCGTGGCGATGGTCGGCCAGACCTTCGCAGCGCCGTCGGGCTTCACGCTGGAGATGGACGGCAATCACCATCTGCACAAGCCGGTGATGATCGGCGAAGTGCGTGCCGACGGCCAGTTCAACGTCGTGTGGCGGACCAAGACCGCGATTCGCGCGCAGCCGTGGAGCCCGTTCATCGCGGGTAATTCGAGCAAGCCGGATGTGGTCAGTTCGATCCCGGCGTTCCTGAAGCGCTCGCGCGTCGCCTGAGCGGAGCGACAGGAAGGCTCGGCGGCGTACAGGTTGATCCTGGTCGGCGGCGAAGTTGGCCGCTTTCGTTAGCGGCCTCATTAACCGCTTCGCCGCGTCGCGAGCCGATGTGATTCGACGACGGACGCGCTCGCCTCACCGCGCGTTCAGTCGCGGTGAGGCGGGTTCGGGCGCGTGCATGCGCGGTTGGCTATGCACCGTAGACCTCGATTCGCGCGGTTGTTTCTTGCGCGGTTGAATTCGCGGAAGGCACGCGCCGCGCGCACCGTGCCGCTCACGTCGCAGTGACGGCGGCCGAAGCCGATTCGCGGCGCGCCATCCGCGACGCAGTAATCCGACAGCGCGACCCAGCCGCTTGCATCAAGCAAGCGGCGCCGCGCTGCCGGTTTTTCTTCAAAGGCCACCATGGCGTTTTCATTTCCCAATTCCGTACGACGCGCACGAGGCTTCGCCCGGCGCGGCATCGCCGGCGCGGCGCTGGTGCTGCTAGCCGGCGCGCCGCTCGCCGCGTTCGCGCTCGTCCCCGCCGATGTCGCGCCGCTCGCCGGCGACGACTTCGACGCCAAATCCGCGGCGATCGACAAGCTGATCGCCAACCACGACAAAGAATCGCTCGCGGTGCTCAAGGCGCTCGCCGACGACAGCGCGCTCGCCACCGACGCGGGCGCCGTGCTGCTGCAGGACGGCGACACCGCGCGCGACGCCGTCACCGGCAAGACGGTGGCCGCTGGCGACGCGCAACCGGTGACGCTGAACAACCTGCTGCGTTCGAAAGTGGCGGGCGCGCTATCGGGCCTGCAACTCGACTCGGCCGACCCCGCTACCCGCGACGCCGCGATCACGTCGCTGCTGCGCAATCCCGATCCGGCGATCAAGCCGCTGGTCGACGCGGCGCGCGCGAAGGAAACCGATCCGGCGTTGAAGAAGCGCCTCGACACGCTGTGGGCGATGACGGCGCTGCACGACGCCGACCCGGCCAAGCGGCTGGAGGCCGTGCAACTGGTGGCCGCGCGGCACGACCTCGATATGAACGAACTGCTGCGCCCGCTGGTCGCGAAGAAGCCGGACGGCAGCTTCGTCGAAGCCGACGATCGCGTGCGCGCCGCCGCTCAAAGCGGCATCGACGAACTCGATGCGATCCAGCGCCGCAGCCAGATCGCCGGCACGCTGTTCGCCGGTTTGTCGCTCGGCAGCGTGCTGCTGCTCGCCGCGCTCGGCCTTGCGATCACGTATGGGCTGATCGGCGTGATCAATATGGCGCACGGCGAATTCCTGATGATCGGCGCGTACGCCACCTATGTCGTGCAGAACCTGTTTCAGCGCTTCGCGCCCGGCGCGTTCGACTGGTATCCGCTGCTCGCGGTGCCGGCCTCGTTCGTCGCGGCGGCGCTGGTCGGCATCGTGCTCGAACGGCTGGTGTTGAAGCACCTGTACGGCCGTCCGCTCGAAACGCTGCTGACCACTTTTGGCGTCAGCCTGATCCTGATTCAGGCGACGCGCATGCTGTTCGGCGCGCAGAACGTGCAGGTGATCAACCCCGCGTGGATGAGCGGCGGCGTGACCGTGCTGCCGAATCTGATCCTGCCGTACAACCGGCTGGCGATTCTGGCGTTC
Organism: Paraburkholderia ginsengisoli NBRC 100965; assembly: GCF_000739735.1. Taxonomy (GTDB): domain Bacteria; phylum Pseudomonadota; class Gammaproteobacteria; order Burkholderiales; family Burkholderiaceae; genus Paraburkholderia; species Paraburkholderia ginsengisoli. The sequence continues at coordinate 33,557 of NZ_BBJF01000012.1, forward strand.
TCGCTGATCGTGGTCGGCATCGCGTGGGCGGTGTTGACCAAGACACGCCTCGGCTTGTTCGTGCGCGCGGTCACGCAGAATCGCCGGATGGCCGCTTGCGTCGGCGTGAAGACCGCACGGGTCGATTCGTATGCGTTCGCGTTCGGCGCGGGCATCGCGGGTCTCGGCGGCTGCGCGCTGTCGCAGATCGGCAATGTCGGACCGGATCTCGGCCAGAGCTACATCATCGATTCGTTCATGGCGGTCGTGCTGGGCGGAGTGGGTCAGCTCGCGGGGACGGTGATCGGCGGCTTCGGGCTCGGGCTCGTCAGCAAAGCGATCGAACCGTTCTGGGGCGCGGTGCTCGCGAAGATCGCGGTGCTCGTGCTGATCGTGCTGTTCATCCAGAAGCGTCCGCAGGGCATGTTCGCCCTCAAGGGCCGCAGCGCGGAGGCATGAGATGACTTCTGCTACCTCATCGACTCACGTCCGCGCAAGCAGCACCGGCGGCGCGGCGTCCGGACGCGATGCGCAGGCCGGCTTCGCGCTCGGCTTGCCGCCGCGTCCCGCGCTGCTGTCCCGGCGCGCATGGCTCGCGCTGATCGCGCTGATCATCGTATTCGGCCTCGGCGTGCCGTTCGCCACGCTGGTGGTGCCCGAAACGAGCGCACTGCATCTGTCCGCGTACGCGACGACCATCACCGGCAAGTTCATGTGCTACGCGATCGCGGCGCTCGCGCTCGATCTGGTGTGGGGCTACTGCGGCATCCTGAGCCTCGGCCATGCGCTGTTCTTCGCGCTCGGCGGCTACGCGATCGGCATGTACCTGATGCGCGCGATCGGCCATGACGGCAAGTACGGCAGCGACCTGCCCGACTTCATGGTGTTCCTCGACTGGCATCAACTGCCGTGGTACTGGCAGGGCACCCAGCATCTCGGCTACGCGTTGCTGCTGGTGGTGCTGGTGCCGGCGGTGGTCGCGTGGGTATTCGGCTTCTTCACGTTCCGCTCGCGCGTGAAAGGCGTGTACCTGTCGATCATCACGCAGGCGATGACCTTCGCCGCGATGCTGCTGTTCTATCGCAACGAGACGGGTTTCGGCGGCAATAACGGCTTCACGGACTTCAAACGCATCGGCGGCTTTCCGATCACGCATCCAGGCACGCGCACCGCCCTGCTGCTGATCACCTTCGCGGTGCTGATTCTCGCGTTCCTCGGCGCGCGCGCCATCGTCACATCTAAGCTGGGACGCGTCGTGACCGCCGTGCGCGATGGCGAAACCCGCCTGATGTTCCTCGGCTACAGCCCGCTCGCATACAAGCTGTTCGTGTGGACCGTGTCGGCGGTGCTGTGCGGGATCGCCGGCGCGTTGTACGTGCCGCAGGTCGGCATCATCAACCCGGGCGAGATGTCGCCGGGCAACTCGATCGAGATGGCGATCTGGGTCGCGGTGGGCGGACGCGGCACGCTGATCGGGCCGATCATCGGCGCGTTCGCGGTGAACGGCGCGAAGAGCTTCTTTACGGCGAATTTCCCTGAATACTGGCTGTTCTTTCTCGGTCTGATTTTCGTGCTGGTCCCGCTGCTGCTGCCGAACGGCATCATGGGGCTGATCGAACTCGTGACGCGCAAGAGGAACCGCTCATGAACGAAAACCCGATGGTTCCTGATCTGGATTTACCGGAAGACCCCGCCGTGCATTCGCTGAGTGGCGTCGCGAGCATGGGGCGCGCGGTGGTGCCGGGCGAGATCGATGTGTCGCACGGCACGATCCTCTACCTCGAGGACGTGACCGTGAGCTTCGACGGCTTTCGCGCGCTGAACGCGCTGACGCTCACCATCGACGCCGGCGAACTGCGTTGCATCATCGGCCCGAACGGCGCCGGCAAGACGACGATGATGGACGTCATCACCGGCAAGACCGAGCCGGATTCCGGCAAGGTGTTTCTCGGCCAGTCGATCGACCTCACGCGGATGAACGAGCCGTCCATCGCGCGTGCGGGGATCGGCCGCAAGTTCCAGAAACCGACCGTGTTCGAGCAGCACCCCGTGTGGGAAAACCTCGAACTGGCGATGAAGACCGACAAGGGCTGGTTCGCGTCGTTGCGCGCGCGGCTGGATCGCGAGGCGCAGGCGCGTATCGAAGAGACGCTGGCGCTGATCGGTCTGGAGAGCGAAGCGCGGCGCTCGGCCGGCGAGCTTTCGCACGGACAGAAGCAGCGGCTCGAAATCGGCATGCTGCTGATGCAGCAACCGGCTCTGTTGCTACTCGACGAACCGGCCGCCGGCATGACCGACGACGAGACCATGCAGTTGGCCGAGTTGCTCAATCATCTGCGCGGCACCTGCTCGATGATGGTCGTCGAACACGATATGGAGTTCGTGGCCGCGTTGTCGGGCGCGACCGGCAAGGTGACGGTGATGGCCGAAGGGCGTGTGCTCGCGCACGGCACGCTCGACGAAGTGAAGAAAGACGAGACGGTCATCGAGTCTTACCTTGGCAGATAAGCGGGCCGATCAGTTGACCGATGAACCACTGCTTCGAACGGATAAAACGAACATGCTGGAAGTAGACAAGCTGAACCAGTACTACGGCGGCAGCCACATCCTGCGCGATGTGAAACTCACCGTGCCCGACGGCAAGCTCACCGTCCTGCTGGGCCGCAACGGCGTCGGCAAGACCACGCTCTTGCGCTGCCTGATGGGCGTCGTGCAGACGAAGAGCGGCTCGATCGCCTGGCGCGGCACGCCGATCACCAAACTGCCGACCTACTCGCGCGTCGAGCAGGGGCTCGCGTATGTGCCGCAAGGCCGCGATATTTTCCCGCGGCTGACCGTCGAGGAGAATCTGCTGGTCGGCGCGGCCAGCAAGAAGGCGCCGAAGAAAATCCCCGACCGGATCTACGAACTGTTCCCGGTGCTGAAGGACATGCGCAGCCGTCGCGGCGGCGATCTGTCGGGCGGTCAGCAGCAGCAGCTCGCGATTGGCCGCGCGCTGATGAGCGATCCGCAACTGCTGATCCTCGACGAACCGACCGAAGGCATCCAGCCGTCGATCATCCAGGACATCGGCCGCACGCTGCGGCAACTGGTCGAGGAAATGGGCATGACGGTGCTGCTCGTCGAGCAGTACTACGACTTCGCGAAGGACATCGCGGATCGTTACTGGGTGATGAGCCGTGGCGAGATCGTCGCGGGCGGCGAAGGCGCGAACATGGATAGCGACGGCGTGCGCGCGTTGATCGCGGTTTGAGTGCCGTTTGATCGCCGATTGATCGCCGATTGATTGCCGTTCGATCTTCGAGTCATCGCAGCGTGACCGGCATGCGCCATTGCGCGTGCTATTCTCGCCGCATCCTTGGGCGGCGCGGTTCGCGTCTGCCCTGCGGGCGCAAGCCCGCTTAGCCAACACGTCGCTCGCACGTCCATTCGCATGTCGCTTCACGAAAATCACGCCACGCTCGCCGCTGTGTCGACTTCGGCGCAAAACGCGACGCAACCCGCCGCGCATTCGTCATGGCGCGCGCGTCTCGAACTCGGCTTCGCCAAACACCACGAACGCACGACGCTCGCGCATCGGCTGCATGACGGCCCGCTGCGCGTGCAGCGTCCGCTCTATCCCGAAGGTCACGCGATCTGCCATGCGGTGATCGTTCATCCGCCCGGCGGGATCGCGGGCGGCGACCGGCTCGACATCGACGTCGTGCTCGACGCCGATGCGCATGCGGTCGTCACGACGCCGGGCGCGACCAAGTGGTACAAGTCGAACGGCCGCGCTGCGCATCAGCTTATCGACGTGCATGTCGGCGAGCGCGCGAAGCTCGACTGGCTGCCGCAAAACAACATCGTGTTCGACCACGCGAACGCGCATCTGGAGTTCTCGCTGACGCTCGCCGAGGGCGCCACCGCATTGGGCTGGGATGCGACCCAGCTCGGTCGACAGGCAGCCGGCGAACACTGGTCGAATGGGCACCTGCGAGCCGTCTCGCGGATCGTCGGCGCCGACGGCGAGTTGCTGTGGCTCGAACGCGCGAATCTCGACGCGGACGATCCGCTGCGCAATGCACCCCAAGGGCTCGCCGGCTTCCCCGCCTACGGGACGCTGTGGGCCGTCGGCCCCGCTTGCGACGACGCGCTCGCCGAGTCCCTGACCGCGCAACTGCCGTTCGACGATTCGCTGCGCGCCGCCGCCTCGTGCGTGACGAACGGCGTACTGCTCGTGCGCGCGGTCTCGCGTTCGATGGAAACGCTTCAGCACGCGCTGACGCGCTGCTGGCTGCAATTGCGGCCGGTCGTGCATGGCGTTCAAGCAAAGCCCCTGCGGATCTGGTCGACCTGATTCATTCGTCCGGGGCGGACTGGGCGCGGTCAGCGCCTTTCACCTTTGCAAGGCCATGCGCGCACCACCGCGGCGCATACGCTCGCCCCAATCGGGTGCAGCACCTCTCCTCCCTACTCGCAAGCTCAAGCGGCACGGCGATGGCACACACCTTGCATCGTCAAGCGCCACGATGCTGCCGCGCCTCGACGGCAGCCGATCGGCACATCGCCGTCACGACAATCACCACACCGCGCCACCGCCGACAGACCATGAAACTATCGCTCACTCGCCCCGCGCGCCGCGCGTTGCTCGCCGCGCTGCTGTCCGTGCCCATCGTCGCTCACCTCGCCTTTCATGCCGCGTCCGCTCACGCCGATACGCTCGATAGCATCGCCAAAGCGGGTGTGCTGAAAGTGGCCGTGCCGGAAGACTATCCGCCGTTCGGCGCGGTCGGCCCCGACATGAAGCCGCAGGGCTACGACATCGACACCGCCGCGCTGCTCGCGAAGTCGATGAACGTGAAGCTCGAACTCGTGCCGGTCAACAGCGCGAACCGCATTCCGTATCTGCAAACCGGCAAGGTCGATCTGGTGATCTCGTCGCTCGGCAAGACGCCGGAGCGCGAGAAGGTGATCGACTTTTCGAGCGCCTATGCGCCGTACTACCAAGGCGTGTTCGGCCCCGCCGACATCAAGGTGAGCGGTCCCGCCGATCTCACCGGCAAGACGGTCGGCGCCACGCGTGGCGCGCTCGAAGAGATCGGCCTCTCGCAGATGGCGCCGAACGCGACGATCAACCGCTTCGAGGACAACAACGCGACCATCGCCGCGTTCCTGTCGGGCCAGGTGCAGTTGATCGCCGCGGGCAACATCGTCGCCGCCGCGATCATCGCGAAGAATCCGCCGCGCCGGCCGGAGCCGAAGTTCATCATCAAGAATTCGCCGTGTTTCGTCGGCATGAACAAGAACGAGCCGCGCCTGCAGCAGAAAGTGGACGCCGCGATCGCGCAGGCCAAACACGACGGCACGCTGGAGACGATGTCCAGGAAGTGGTTCGGTGCGCCGTTGCCGGCCGATCTGTAAGCACGCCGTTAGCCGGACTTGATACCGTGACCGGCTGACCAGGCGTTGCCGGCGTTGCCGCCCCGGGGCAACGCCTATCATGGTCATGGCCGGCCCCTGCGGGGGCCGTTGCCATGACCACCACCCGGCCGTCACCAGACCGTCACAACCGAACGCACACATTCGATGAAGCTCACACCTCGCGAGAAGGACAAGCTGCTGATCTTCACCGCCGCGCTGCTCGCCGAACGGCGCCGCGCGCGCGGCCTCAAACTCAACTATCCGGAAGCGATCGCGTTCATCACCGCCGCGCTGATGGAAGCGGCCCGCGACGGCAAGACCGTCGCCGAGGTCATGTACTACGGCACCACGCTGCTCACGCGCGACGACGTGATGGAAGGCGTGCCGGAGATGATCCCCGACATCCAGGTCGAAGCGACGTTTCCCGACGGCACCAAGCTCGTCACCGTTCATCACCCGATCCCTTAAGCGTACAAGGCAAGCCCCATGATTCCCGGCGAACTCATCACCGACGACGGCGAACACGAGCTCAACGCGGGCCGCGCGACGGTCACGGTGGTCGTGTCGAATACCGGCGACCGCCCGGTGCAGATCGGCTCGCACTACCACTTCTACGAGGTGAACGAGGCGCTCTCGTTCGATCGCGAAACGGCGCGCGGCTTCCGGCTGAATATCGCGGCGGGCACCGCCGTGCGCTTCGAGCCCGGCCAGGAACGCACCGTCGAGCTGGTCGCGCTGGCGGGCGACCGTGTCGTCTACGGCTTCAACGGCAAGGTGATGGGCAAGCTGTGAGCCACCGTGCGCGCCATGCGCTCCTGTGCCCTCTCGCCCGCACCGCCCTGCTCAATTCCGGACTCACACCATGACCTTACGCATCGACCGCCGCGCCTACGCGGAAATGTTCGGCCCCACCTCCGGCGACCGCGTGCGTCTCGCCGATACCGAGTTGCTGATCGAAGTCGAGCGCGACTTCACGACCTACGGCGAAGAAGTCAAATTCGGCGGCGGCAAGGTGATTCGCGACGGCATGGGCCAGTCGCAACGCGTGCACGCCGACGTGGTCGACACGGTCGTGACGAACGCGGTGATTCTCGATCACTGGGGCATCGTCAAGGCCGACATCGGCATCAAGAACGGCCGCATCGCCGCGATCGGCAAAGCGGGCAATCCCGACATCCAGCCGAATGTGACGATCGCGATCGGCGCGTCCACCGAAGTGATCGCGGGCGAAGGGCTGATCGTGACGGCGGGCGGCATCGACACACACATTCACTTCATCAGCCCGCAGCAGATCGAGGAAGCACTCGCGAGCGGCGTGACGACGATGCTCGGCGGCGGCACGGGTCCGGCAACGGGCACGAACGCAACCACCTGCACGCCGGGTCCGTGGCATCTCGAACGGATGCTGCAGGCGGCCGATGGTTATCCGATGAACCTCGGCTTTCTCGGCAAGGGCAACGTGAGCCAGCCGCAACCCGCGCTGGAGCAGATCGCCGCCGGCGCAATCGGTCTGAAGCTGCACGAGGACTGGGGCACGACGCCCGCCGCAATCGACAACTGCCTCTCGGTTGCCGACGACACCGACACGCAGGTCGCGATCCACACCGACACGCTGAACGAAGCGGGCTTCGTCGAAGCGACGGTGGCCGCGTTCAAGGGCCGCACGATCCACACGTATCACACCGAAGGCGCGGGCGGCGGCCACGCGCCGGACATCATCAAGGTGTGCGGCGAGGCGAACGTGCTGCCCTCGTCGACCAATCCGACGCGCCCGTACACCGTCAACACGCTCGAAGAGCATCTCGACATGCTGATGGTGTGCCATCACCTGGACCCGTCGATCGCGGAAGACATCGCGTTCGCCGAGTCACGTATTCGTCGCGAGACGATTGCGGCCGAAGACATCCTGCACGACCTCGGCGCGCTGTCGATGCTGTCGTCGGATTCGCAGGCGATGGGGCGCGTGGGCGAAGTGATCATCCGTACGTGGCAGACCGCGCACAAGATGAAGGTGCAACGCGGCGCGCTGCCTGAAGACAACGCGCGCCACGACAACTTCCGCGCGAAGCGCTACGTTGCCAAGTACACGATCAACCCGGCGATCACGCACGGCATCGCGCATGAAGTCGGTTCGATTGAGCCGGGCAAGTGGGCCGACCTCGTGTTCTGGGAGCCGGCGTTCTTCGGCATCAAGCCGTCGCTGATTCTCAAGGGCGGCATGATCGCGATGGCGCAGATGGGCGACCCGAACGCGTCGATTCCGACGCCGCAGCCGGTCCACTATCGCGAGATGTTCGCGACGCGCGGTGGAGCGCTGGGGCGCACGTCGCTGACCTTCGTTTCGCAGATGGCCGCCGACGCGGGCGTCGCCGAACGGTACGGCCTGAATAAGCGTATCGTGGCCGTGAAGAACTGCCGCAACATCTCGAAGGCAGACATGATTCACAACGCGTGGCGTCCGGCGATCAGCGTCGATCCGGAAACCTATCAGGTGATCGCCGACGGTCAGCTGCTGACCTGCGAGCCGGCCACCGTGCTGCCGATGGCGCAACGCTACTTCCTGTTCTAACCATGCGTACTCTCGACAAACTGCTGGCGCCGCATCTGAAGCTCGCGCCGGTGCTGGTGAAACGGGCGCCGACGCTGACGCTCGCCTTCGATGAACGGCGCAAGAGCCGCCTTGCGGCCACGCTCGATAACGGCGAGGAAGTCGCGCTGCTGTTGCCGCGCGGTACGGTGCTGCGCGACGGCGACGTGCTGGTCGCCGACGATGGCGGCCTCGTGCGCGTAGTCGCCGCGCCGGAATCGGTGCTTTACGTGCGCGCGAAAGATGCGTTGACGCTGACGCGCGCCGCGTATCACCTCGGCAATCGTCATACGCCGGTCGAGGTTGGCGCGGATTATCTGAAGCTCGAATACGATCCGGTGCTGGCCGATATGCTCAAGCGAATCGGCGCGACGGTCGATCAGGTGTCGATGCCGTTTCAGCCGGAGTCCGGCGCTTATGGCGGCGGCCATAAGCATGGGCATGACGAGACGTTCGCCGAGGACTATGCGCTCGCGCAGCAGGTGTTTGGCGAGCATCATGGGCATGGGCATTCGCATGATCATGAGCACGGGCATGGTCATTCGCACGATCACGACCACAGCGGTCACGTCCACGACGAATCGTGTGGCCACGCGCATCACTCGCACCATGCGCATCGCTGAACTCACCGCGCTGCTGCATCTCGCGTCGCCGGCGCTGCCGATCGGCGCGTTCAGCTACTCGCAGGGGCTCGAAGCGGCCATCGAAGCGCAATTGATCACCGACGCCGATTCCGCGCGCGCGTGGATCGAAAGCGGCCTGACCGACGTGCTCGCGCACGGCGAGCTGCCGTTCCTCGCGCATCAAATGGAGCGCTGGCGCTCGCATGACGCGGCAGGCCTCGCCGAGGCGAACCGCGAATTCCTCGCGAGCCGCGAGTCCGCCGAACTGCGGCGCGAAACCGAACAGATGGGCTGGTCGCTGCGGCAGTTGTGCGTGTCGCTCGAATGGGGCGATGCTGAACGACGCGCGACGCTCGCTTCGCTCATGCCGCTCGCGCAGCCCACCGCGTTCGCGTTCGCCGCCTATGCGCACGATGCCGCCGTCGACGCCGCGCTCGCCGCTTATGCATTCAGCTGGGTCGAGAACCAGGCCGCCGCCGCGTTGAAGGCGGTGCCGTTGGGACAGCTTGCGGGGCAGCGCATCATCGTCGCGTTGCGCGAGCCGATCGATGCGGCCGTCACGCGCGCTTTGTCCACTTCACCCGAAAACATCAACACATTCGCGCCGCAACTCGGCATTCTGTCGGCGCGTCACGAGTCGCAGTATTCGCGGCTCTTCCGCTCATAAAACGATCCATCATGAACGCACCTCATCAGCCCGCTCACTCGTCCGTCCGCACGAAGAAACTGCCGCCGCTGCGCGTGGGCGTCGGCGGCCCGGTCGGCTCCGGCAAGACCACGCTGCTCGAAATGCTCTGCAAGGCGATGCGCGACCGGTACGACCTCGTCGCGATCACCAACGACATCTACACGAAAGAGGATCAGCGTCTGCTGACCGTGGCGGGCGCGTTGCCGGCCGAGCGGATCATGGGCGTCGAAACCGGCGGCTGCCCGCACACGGCGATCCGCGAAGACGCGTCGATCAATCTCGAAGCCGTCGACCGCATGCTGACGCGCTTTCCCGATGCGGACATCGTGTTCATCGAATCGGGCGGCGACAATCTCGCGGCGACGTTCAGCCCGGAACTGTCGGACCTGACGATCTACGTAATCGACGTGGCGGGTGGCGAGAAGATTCCGCGCAAGGGCGGGCCTGGCATTACGAAGTCGGATCTGCTGGTCATCAACAAGACGGACCTCGCGCCGATGGTCGGCGCGAATCTCGACGTAATGGCGTCGGACGCGAAGAAGATGCGCGGCGAGCGGCTCTTCGTGATGTGCAATCTGAAGGCGCTCGACGGGTTGGATCAGGTGGTGGGGTTTATCGAGCGGAAGGGGTTGTTGAAGGCTTGAGGCTTCACTCCCCCGGATGGCATTCCAGCAGAAATGCCATCATTTCCGAGCCATCCTTCGACAGATAGAAGCGCACCATTTTTTCGTTGAAGTCCGCCGCTCGCCGTGCGGGGACGCTGATCGCGTCGATACCGTTTGCCATCAGCACGCCGTTCATCATGAAACGCGAGGTGCGTTTGTTCCCGTCGAAGAAGAACTGCTGCAATGCGCCGAACAGGAAGAATGCGCAGCCGCGTTCGAATGCATTCGAAACCTGATCCGCAAGCGCGCGGGTGCCTTCGGCGAAAACCCGGTTGAGTTCCGGGGCTCCGGGCAAGGTAGGTAGTGGCGTGTAACGTCCTGCTTCACCCAATGCGACGTCAGGCGTATATCGGGTTTCCTCTCCTTCGCCTCGGAAGACTCCCCACTCGAGGGCCTCATTGCGCGCAACAAGACGATGCAAGTCGCAGAACGTGGTTTTATCAAGCGCAAATCGCCCGTCCTGAACGATCGCCAGCAAACGCTTCGAACTCTCCGCGAGGTTCAGGATCTGCTCCTGATCGGATATTTTCCTGCCGCCCACAGTCACGCCGTCGAGCAGCGTCTTCACCTCGGGAAACGTAAAGGGGTTACCTTCGAGCACACTCGCATCCCACACGAATTCCGGAAGCATTCGATGAAAGCGGAAGCACACTCGTTTAATTGAGTGAACCGGGATGTCTTGAGGAATCGCGGCGCGATCCCATTGAAAGCCGAGGTCGGTGAAAAGCGTCATTGCAGGCGGTGAAAAAGCGGTTCAAGTCACAGGGCCGCGGATACACAAGCCAATCTGCGCAGAATATATGATTTATCGACAAGCGAAGCGACGAACCGCGCTCCGTAGCTCACATCACCCGCCCGTCACTCCGGCAACAACGCCATCAACACATCCACCGTCCGCGCCGTCGCCCCGCGATGCCGCGCGGCAAATGCCGACGCCGCGCCGCCCATCGCCAAGCGCCGCGCCTTGTCGCCGAACAGCTCGCGCAGCGCACGCGCGAGATCGGCCGGGTCTTGCACCTGTACCGCCGCGCCCGCCGCGACCGCATCGGCGGTGGCCTGCGTGAAGTTGAACACATGCGGCCCGATCAGCACGGGCACACCGACAGCGCATGCTTCGATCAGATTCTGCCCGCCAAGCGGCAACAGACTCCCGCCGATAAACGCCAGATCCGCCGCCGCATAGTACGCGCCCAATTCGCCCATCGAATCGCCGAGCAGCACCGTCACGCCGGCAGGCAACGCCGGCACCGCGCCGCTCGCGGCCGCCGACGCCACCTTCGCATCCGGCGCCCACGTCGAACGTCGTTCGAGCCGCAGCCCCGCTTTCTCGACCAGCGCCGCCACTTCGTTGAAGCGTTGCGGATGACGCGGCACCAGAATCAGCAGCGCATCGTCGATGTTCAGCGCCGCGAACGCCTGCAGTACCAGCGCCTCTTCGCCCTCGCGGGTGCTCGCCGCGACCCACACCGGCCGCGTGCCGATCGCCGCGCGCCACGCATGTCCGCGCGCCGCCAGTTCCGGCGGCGTGGTCATGTCGAACTTCAGATTGCCGAGCACCGCGACGTTGCGCGCGCCGAGCGCGGTGAGCCGCTCGGCATCCGCCGGACTTTGCGCGAGCACGCGCGCAAAGCCGCCGAACACGTCCTTCGTCGCGCCGCCAAATTTCGCCGCGCGCTTGTACGAACGCGCCGACATCCGTGCGTTGGTGAGCACGAGCGGCACGTCCGCGCGCCGGCATTCGTCGATCAGCGTCGGCCACACTTCGGTTTCCATCACCAGACCGAGCGATGGACGCCACGCGCGCAAAAAGCGTCGCACCGCATGCGGCATGTCGTACGGCAGATAGCTGCGCAACACGCGATCGCCGAAAATCTCGATGCCGGTGGCGCGGCCGCTCGGCGTCATATGAGTCAACAGAATGCGCGCGTCGGGGCGCGCCTTCATCAGCGCGTCGATCAGCGGTTGCGCAGCGCGCGTTTCGCCGACCGACACCGCATGCACCCAGATCAATGGCCCGTTGTCCTCGGGCAAGCGCCGGCGCGAATAACCGAAGCGCTCGCCGATGTGCTCGCGATAACCGCGTTCCTTGCGCGAACGGATCAGCAGACGCAGCACGGCAAGCGGCGCGATGATCCACCAGAGCGCGTTATAAATCGCCCTCAGCATCGGCGCTCCGCATGCTGTACGTGTTCAACGCGTCCCGCACCTTCGACGCGCTTCACGCGCGCGAACGCACGGCCGCCTACGCGTCGGCACATCACGTCAGGAACCGTGGCGCTCAAACCAGCGCCCTGCCCTTCAGGCGCTCGAGAATGCCGAGCGGCGCGCATTCGGGCTGCGCCATCGCCTTGACCGGCAGGAAGAAAGTCTGCTCCATCATGTACTGGCCGGACATCACCGCGTGCGAGGTCTGGTCGGAGAAACACACCCACACGCAGCCCGGCGGAAACGGCATGGTCTCCTGCGGGCTCGACTTCTGATAGTCGAGATCGGCCTTCATGCCGTCGTGCAGATGCAGCATCAGATGGTCGTACTCGCTGCGCGGCGACTTGGTCACGTGCAAAAGATTCAGCAGCCAGGCCGAGCCCGGCATCTGCGGTTTGATACGCGGCAGAAAGCGTTTGGCCATGTCCTCGAACGGTTCGCCGACGCGCCACACGCGCGGCGCGCCATGCGGGTTGACGTTGGTGAACACGCGCAGAATGCGCTCGCCGTAATTAGGCCGCGACGGAAACGCGTCGACATGCAGACGGCTGTCGTCTTTACGCCATGAGGTTTCGCGTGTCTCCACCTGGTGCAGCCGCAAGCTGGTCGGCGCGACGCGCAACCGGCCGTTGTATTCGGGAAAGAGCCCATCGACCAGCGTGCGCGCATTCGCCTGATAACGCGCGACCAGCGCGCGCACCGCCGATTGCGTGACGGCGTCGCCGGCCACGCCGTGCAACGCGCCGCCATTCGGTTCGAGGCTGATGTTCTTGCGGCTCGGGTCGGCCAGCTTCGGATCGAGCAGCGCCTGCTCGCCGCCTTCGATCGCGAAGCGCAGGTTCGGGAAGTACAGCACCTTGCCGCGCTCGACGCCGGCGAGCAGCGTCTCGCGCGGCACGGACAGATTGCGTGCGTGCCAGTCGGCGTTCGCTACTTCGATGATCTGGGTTTCGTTCATGGTCGCCCTTGAGAACGGAGAGTGCGCAAGGCGAAGCGCACCGACGGGTTACAGCAGGCCAAAAGCGGCCAGTGCCGACTTGACCTGTTGCAGCGTGGGCGGCTGTCCGGCCGAGCCGAGATTGACGACGTTCGGCGACCAGTAGCCGCCGGTGCGCCACGCGGTCGAGAAATTGTACAACTCGACCGTGGGCCGCTTCAGCGCCGCCGCGATGTGCACTAGACCTGTGTCAACGCCGACCGTCGCGGCCGCGCCTTCGATCAAACCGACCACCGCGGGCAACGACAGCTTCGGCGGCACGATCGCGGCGGCGCCGAATTCCTTTGCGAGACGCTCGCTGGTCGCGCGTTCGGCGTCGCTGCCCCACGGCAGCACGATCGACGCGCCGCGCCGCACCAGCGACTGCCCGAGTTCGATCCACGCGGTATCGGGCCATTGCTTGTCGGCGCGCGAGGTCGCGTGCACGAACACCACGTAGGGCACGGGCAGATTCAGATTCGCTTCCGACAACGCGAGCGCCGCGCGCCCGGTGTCGAGGCCGAAGTCGATGTCGTCGGTGGGTTGCGGCGGCGGATCGCCCAGCGCCGCGGCGACCAGTTGCCGCGTGCGTTCGACCACATGAGTGCGCGGCTCGATCGGCACGCGCTTGTCGTAGAAGAAACGCACCGGCCATTCGAAGCCCGCGCCGTCGGTCCGGTTGCCGAGGCCGACCAGCGGCCCGCGCGCCATGCTCGCGACCCACGCGGTCTTGATGAGCCCCTGGCAGTCGATCACGAGATCGTAGTGCTCGGCGGCGAGCGCGCGCCGGAACGCGCCGATCTCGCGCCAGTTCTCTGCCGACAGGATGCGCTTGCGCCAGCGCCGCAGCGACACGGGGATCGCCCGCCGCACGCCGCTCACCAGTTGCACGAGCCCGACGAAGCTTTCTTCGACGAGCCAGTCGATCTGGGCATCGGGATGGCGGCGTCGGATGTCGGCGATCACCGGCATGTTGTGAACGACGTCGCCCAAGGACGACACCCTCACGATGAGTATCTTTTGCACGCTCAAGAGTGGGAAAACCGGCTATGCGGCCCGAAGATGCGTTAAGGAAACCCCACGAAGGTACGAACACGCCGGGATAGCCCGGCGTGTTCTCATGAGGAGCGCAATTTTAGCGCGTCGCATGTAAAACACATGAAAAAACGCGGCGCGGTAAGTGCAACCCGCGCCGCGTTCAGCCACGGCGGCGATTCGAACCAGGCGAACCCGGCCCGAACCGCCGCGCCGCCTCAGCCTTCAGAACGGCAGTTTCGCATCGGCCTTCTCCGCGAGGATCACGCGGCGGAAGTCTTCCTGGATGCGCTTGAGCGCCGCGTCGTTATCGGCTTCGAAACGCATCACCACGACCGGCGTGGTGTTCGACGAACGCGCGAGACCGAAGCCGTCCGGGTATTCGACGCGCAGGCCGTCGATCTTCACGACGTCGTCCGCGCCAGTGAACTTCGCGTTCTGCTGCAAGCGCGCGATCAGTTCGAAATTCTCGCCTTCTTCGAGCTTCAGTTGCAGCTCCGGCGTGGAGTTCGAGTTCGGGAGCGAGTTCAGCAATGCGCTCGGGTCTTGAACGCGCGTGAGAATTTCGAGCAGACGCGCGCCCGTGTACAGGCCGTCGTCGAAACCGTACCAGCGGTCCTTGAAGAACACGTGGCCGCTCATTTCGCCCGCGAGCGGCGCGCCGGTTTCGCGCAGCTTCGCCTTCACGAGCGAGTGGCCGGTCTTCCACATCAGCGGTTCGCCGCCCTTGTCCTTCACCCACTTCGCCAGATTGCGCGTGCACTTCACGTCGTAAATGATCTGCGCGCCCTTGTTGCGCGACAGCACTTCTTCGGCGAACAGCATCAACTGACGGTCCGGATAGATGATCTGGCCATCTTTCGTGACGACGCCGAGGCGGTCGCCGTCGCCGTCGAACGCGAAGCCGATTTCCGCATCCGTTTCCTTCAGCGCGCGAATCACGTCCTGGAGGTTTTCCGGGTGCGCCGGGTCCGGGTGATGGTTCGGGAAGTTGCCGTCGATCTCGGTGAACAGTTCGACCAGTTCGCAGCCGAGCTTTTTGAACAGCTTCGGCGCGAGGCCGCCGGCCACACCGTTGCCGGTGTCGACGACGATCTTCATCGGACGCGCGAGCTTGATGTCGCTCGCGATGCGTTCGAGGTACGCGTCGGCGATGTCGTACTCGGTGTAGGTGCCGCTGCCGTCGCTGAAGTTTTCGTCGACGATGCGTTGATGCAGCGCGAGAATCTGTTCGCCGTAAATGGCCGCGCCGCGCAGGACCATCTTGAAGCCGTTGTAGTCAGGCGGATTGTGGCTACCCGTGACGACGATGCACGAGTCGACGCGGCGCTCGCCGCCTTCGAGTTGCAACGGCACGCTGGCCGCGAAGTAGCCGACGGGCGTCGGCACCATGCCGACGTTGACCACGTCGACGCCCGCCGCACGCAAACCGTCCGACAGCGCCTGGATCAACTCGGGACCCGACAGGCGCCCGTCGCGCGCGACCACGACCGCGTCGCCGCCCTGCGCACGCACTTCGCTGCCGAACGCGCGGCCGATGGCGCGCGCGGCATCGGCGTCGAGCGTCTTGCCGATCACGCCGCGAATGTCATACGCCTTGAAAATGGATTTGGAGATCATGTTGGCTCACTTACGTGCAATGGAAAATTTTGACCGGCGCACCGCTGACCATCGGTAAAACTGGCGATGAAACGAGTGATGAAAAGTAGCGATAAAACGCTGCGGTGCGCCCTTGCCGGAAGCGATCCGGTTCCAACTTATAATTGCGTTTTTCTGACCCGCCTGAATTACGCCATTCTAATGCTTAGACGCCCTCCGTTTGTAAAGTTGCCGCGACTGTCGGCCGGGTGGGCGAACGCGCACATTGACGCTGTGCAATCCGCATACGCGCACCGGCAAGCGGCCACCGGATGCTGACGCTCAAACGCTTCGCCAATCCCGACGTCACCCGCGCGTTCACGAATATCGTCTGGCTCGGACTCGAACGACTCACGCAGATCGGCGTGGCCATCGCGATCAGCGGCATGCTGGCGCGTTACTTCGGGCCCGACGTGTTCGGCAAGTGGCAATACGCGAACACATTGCTGCTGGTGCTCTCGCCGATCACCTGGGTGTGCGGCGCGGAAATCCTCGTGCCCACCATCGTCAACCGCCCTCCCGCCCAACTCGGCACGGTGCTCGGCAGCGCGTTCGCGTTGCGCATCACCGTGTCGATCGTGGCGCTGCTGCTCACCTGGCTCGGCATCGCGCTGCATCTGTTCGAACCGCTCGTCGGCGCAATGCTCGCCGGCCTTGCGGTGACGATGCTGTTTCGCGAGCCGTTCGTCGGCGTAATCAACGCGTGGCTGCAAAGCATGACCTACAGCAAGCCACAGTTGCTCACCAGCATGAGCACGGCCGTGCTCAAAGCCGGCTGCGTCTACCTGCTGGTTCGCGCCGCCGCCGCGCCCGCACGCTTCGGCTGGCTGTGGGCGCTCGAATCCGCGGCGATCGGCGCAGTGCTGCTGATCTACTTCATGCGCCGCCACGGCGGCCAGCTCGGCTGGCGTTTCGACCGCTCGCTGTTCCGGCATTTCGCGAGCGCCGGCACGGTGTTCTGGCTCGGCCTGATCGGTATGTACCTGTTCCTGAAACTCGACCGCCTGATGCTCGAACGCGCGATCTCCTTCGCTGATCTCGGACGCTACTCCGCCGCGCAGCAGTTGAACGAAAACTGGATCACGCTCGCGCTGATGCTCGCGCAGACCATCGCGCCGGCTTTCATCTACCGCGTGCAGGACGCCGCGCAACTGCGCCGCAACGTGTGGCGCCTCACCGCGCTGACCGCCGCGTTGATGGTGAGCGGCGCATTCGTGCTCGACCTGCTCGCCGGCTTCATCATTCGCCGCGTGTTCGGGCCGGACTTCGAAGGCGCCATCGACATCTTCCGCTGGGCCGTGTGGTTGTCCGTACCCGCCGGCATCGAAGCGATCGGCAATCTTATCGTGTTGAAGTACCAAGCCAAGTTCGTGCTGCTGTCCAAATGGCTGCTCGCGCTGGCCGTCGCGTTCGCCGTGAATCTGCTGGCGATCCCGCGGCTCGGCGCTTACGGCGCGCTGGTCGGCCTCGCGGCGGGTTATCTGGCGGCCGCGTCGGTCAATCTTTATTACATCCGTTTCAAATTGCGCCCATGACGAACCCATCCGCCAACGCGCAGATTGCTCTGGACGATGTCGCGGTGCTGATGCCCGCGTACAACGGCCAGGCCGACGTGAATCTAACGCTTGCGTCGTTCGATGAAAGTGCGCTGGTTCACGTATTGATCATCGACGACGGCAGCACGCCGCCAATCGTCGCGCCGGCGCTGCCCAACCTGCGTATCGAAGTGCTGCGCATGCCGGAGAACGGTGGCATCGAACGTGCGTTGCAAACCGGTATCGACGCGCTCGCACAGCGCGGCTTCCGCTATGCCGCGCGAATCGACGCGGGCGACCGCAGCGTGCCGCAACGGCTCGCGAAGCAGCGCGCGTTCATGGAATCGCATCCGCACGTGGCCGGCCTCGGCATGTGGACCCAGGTCGTCACGCGCGCGGGCGAACCCCTCTTCATGCTGATGCCGCCCGCCGCGCCGGACGTGATCCGCCGTCAACGTTTCCTGCGCTCGTGCCTCGCGCATCCGTCGATGATGCTGCGCGTCGACGCCGTGCGCGCGGTCGGCAACTACCGCGCCGACTATCGTTCCGCCGAAGACCTCGATCTGTTCGTACGTCTGATGGAACGCTACGACTGCGCGAACCTGCCGGAACTCGGGCTCTACTACGAGCTGAACGAAGGCGGTATCAGCGCGACCAAACGGCGCCGTCAGATCACGTCGACAATGCGTTTGCAGTTGCGCTACTTCAACGTCGCCAATCCGTGCGACTGGCTCGGCCTCGCGAAAAATTTTCTGCATCTGGTCACGCCGTATCGCGCGCTGCAACGGGTCAAACGCGTGCTGCTCGCGCCGCGCGCGAACCACTGAAGCATCCGCCGCCCCACACCGCCCCATTCACCGCCGAGCCCGTTCCGCATGAAGCCTGTCCTGAAGTCGACGCCCGCGCTGCGCATCACACTCGTCTGCAACACCGCCTGGGCCATCCATACCTATCGGCAAGGGCTGATCCGCATGCTGGTCGGACGCGGCGTCGACGTGACGGTGCTCGCGCCGCGCGACCGCACGTTCGAACTGCTCACCGCGATGGGCTGTCGCTGCATCGAACTGCCGGTCGCGTCCAAAGGCACCAATCCGCGCGACGATCTGCGCACGCTGCTCGCGCTCTACCGGCAATACCGAATCATTCGTCCGCACGTGGTGTTCCACTACACAATCAAGCCGAACATTTACGGCTCGATCGCCGCGAAGCTCGCGGGCGTGCAGTCGGTCGCGGTGACGACCGGGCTCGGCTACGTGTTCATCCAGCAGAGCCGCGCCGCGCAGGTGGCGAAAAAACTGTATCGTTTTGCGTTCCGCTTCCCGCGCGAAATCTGGTTTCTGAATCGCGACGACCAGGCCGCGTTTGTCGAGCAGAATTTGTTGGTGCATCCTGAGCGGGCGCGGCTACTGCACGGCGAAGGTGTCGATCTGGAACAGTTCGCAGTCGCACCGTTGCCCGAGCGGCAAACCTTTAAATTCGTGCTGATCGGGCGGCTCCTGTGGGACAAAGGGGTCGGCGAATACGTGGAGGCCGCGCGGCGTTTGCGTGAACGTTATCCGCACGCGCGGTTCCAGCTGCTCGGTCCGGTCGGCGTCGACAATCCGAGCGCGCTCACGCGCGACGAAGTGGCGGCGTGGGAAAAGGAAGGCGTGATCGAGTATCTCGGCGAGGCGCACGACGTGCGGCCCTTCATCGCCGACGCGGATTGCGTCGTGTTGCCGTCGTATCGCGAAGGCGTGCCGCGCACGCTGATGGAAGCGTCGGCGATGGGCCGGCCGATCGTCACGACCGACGTGCCGGGTTGCCGCGAGGTCGTGGCCGACGGGGTCAACGGCTTGCTGTGCGAAGTGCGCAACGCGGAAAGCCTCGCCGCGCAACTCGCGCGCATGCTCGACATGAGCAACGCCGAACGCCGCGCGATGGCCGAGCGCGGCCGGCAGAAAGTCGCACAAGAATTCGACGAACGCGTTGTCGTCGAAACGTATAAAGACCTGGTGCAGAAAATGACGGGTGTTTTACTTTAATGGAGCAAACAGCATGACCACGAAGGGCACGATTCTGGTAACGGGCGGCGCCGGCTTCATCGGTTCGCACACATGTGTCGAACTGCTCAACGGCGGCTACGACGTCGTGGTGATCGACAATCTCGTGAACAGCAACCGCGAATCGCTGCGGCGCGTGGAAAAAATCACCGGCCGCGCCGTGACCTTCTACGACAACGACGCCCGCGACGTCGACGCGCTCAACCGTATTTTCGACGCGCACCCGATCACGGGCGCGATTCACTTCGCCGCGCTGAAGGCGGTCGGCGAATCGGTCGCGAAGCCGATCGAGTACTACAGCAACAACGTCGGCAGCCTGCTGACGCTGCTCGGCGTGATGCGCGATCGCAACGTCAGGCAGTTCGTGTTCAGTTCGTCGGCCACCGTGTACGGCGTGCCGAAAAGCTCACCGATCGACGAGTCGTTCCCGCTGTCGGCGACCAATCCGTACGGCCAGTCGAAGCTGATCGCCGAGCAGGTGCTGCGCGATCTGGAACTGTCCGATCCGTCGTGGCGCATCGCCACGCTGCGTTACTTCAACCCGGTCGGCGCGCACGAGAGCGGGCTGATCGGCGAAGACCCAGCCGGCATTCCGAACAACCTGATGCCGTACGTCGCGCAGGTGGCGGTCGGCAAGCTCGACAAGCTGCGCGTGTTCGGCGGCGATTATGAAACGCCCGACGGCACCGGCGTGCGTGATTACATCCACGTGGTCGATCTGGCGCGCGGGCATCTGCTCGCGCTCGACGCGCTGGTCAAGCGCGATGCGAGCTTCGTCGTGAACCTCGGCACGGGCCAGGGCTATAGCGTGCTGGACGTGGTGCACGCGTTCGAGAAGGCGTCGGGCAAGCCGGTGCCGTACGAGATCGTCGCGCGCCGTCCGGGCGACGTCGCGTCGTGCTTCGCCGATCCGGCCGCGGCTGAGAACATCATCGGCTGGCGCGCGCAGTTCGGCATCGAACGGATGTGTGCGGATCACTGGCGCTGGCAGTCGAGCAATCCGCGTGGGTTTGCTTGAGGCGCGCGGCAACAAGGTAGGTGAAAATCGACGGCGGAACTGGCGGGTTGCGATACACGAACTCCGCCGCCGTCGATATCCCCATTGCGGGATTGCACCAAGCGGGTAAGTCCGAATATTACTAATACTTTACGATTTCTATACTGCCTCACCGGTGGACGGTCAGGCTTCCTAAGAACGTCCGATCGGCGCGCATGGGAGCCGCATCGGGGCTTCGTGCAAGATAAGACATGCTACGGAGACAGTCATGGGAATTCGCTTGAAGAGCGTCGTGAGCGCGCTCGCGTTTTGCGCCCTCGCTAATGTCAGCTACGCAGCCGACCCGATCAAGATCGGCGTCGACGGACCTTTCACCGGCGGCTCGTCTTCGATGGGCGTGAGCATGCGCGACGGCGTACGTCTCGCCACCGCCGAAATCAACAAGAGCGGCGGCGTGCTCGGCCGGCAGATCGTGCTGGTCGAACGCGACGACGAAGCGAAAAACGAACGCGGCGTCCAGATCGCGCAAGAGCTGATCAACAAGGAGAAAGTCGTCGCGGTGGTCGGCTACATCAACACCGGCGTCGCGCTCGCGTCGCAACGCTTCTTCCAGGAAGCGAAGATCCCGGTCTTCAACAACGTCGCGACCGGCAGCGTCGTCACCAAACAGTTCACCGATCAGCCCGACAACTACGTGTTCCGCAACGCCGCCGCGGACCGCATTCAGGCGCCGATGATCGTCGACGAAGCCGTCACGAAACGCGGTTTCAAGAAAGTCGCGATTCTCGCCGACTCGACCAACTACGGCCAGCTCGGCCGAGAAGACCTCGAAAAAGCGCTCGCCGCGAAAGGCGTGAAGCCGGTCGCCGTCGAGAAATTTAACATCAAGGACGTCGACATGACCGCGCAGTTGCTCAAGGCCAAGGAGGCCGGCGCTGAAGCGGTGCTGACGTACGGCATCGGCCCTGAGCTCGCGCAGATCGCCAACGGCATGGCCAAGCTCGGCTGGAAAGTGCCGCTGATCGGCAGCTGGACGCTCTCGATGGCGAACTACATCGACAACGCGAGCACCAACGGCGAAGGCGCGCGCATGCCCCAGACCTTCATTCAGGAAGCGAATACGCCCAAACGCAAGGCGTTCATCGACGCGTACCTGAAGGAATTCAAGCCGAAGAACAATCGCATCGATTCGCCGGTGTCGGCCGCGCAAGGTTACGACTCGATCTACCTGCTGGCCGCCGCGATCACCCAGGCCGGCTCGACCGACGGCCCGAAGGTGCGCGCCGCGCTCGAAAGCCTCAACACCAAGGTGGAAGGCGTCGTGATGGTCTACGACAAGCCGTTCACGCACGACGACCACGAAGCGATCAGTCCGAACGTGCCGGTGGTCGGCGAGGTCAAGGGCGGCCGCGTGGTCTATGCGTACGAAGCCGATCGCAAGGGCGGCGGTCAGTTGCGCACCAAGCAGGCGTCGTCGAACTAGGCGGGCCCGACGCAAACCCGACGTGAACCCCGGCGCGCAACCCGCGCCGGTCTCACGGCAAACCCGCGCGCACGACGCGCGGCAGCATGCTCCGGGAGCCGCGCCCGCCTGATAGCGAGCGCGGCTTTTGCCTCATCAGCGGTGAACACGAAGGCGCACGACGATGGCCATTCTTCTGCAGCTCATCTATAGCGGCATTGCACTCGGCATGATCTACGCCGTGATCGCATTCGGCTACCAACTCACGTTCGCGACATCCGGCACGCTGAACTTCGGCCAGGGCGACGCGCTGATGCTCGGAGCGCTGGTCGGCCTCACGCTCGTCTCACTCGGCGTCAACTACTGGCTGATGATTCCGCTCGTCTGCCTGTTCGGTCTGTTGCAAGGCGCGTTCGTCGAACGCATCGGCGTGCGGCCCGCGATCAAGATCAAATCCGAATTCGGCTGGATCATGTCGACCATCGCGCTCGGCATCATCTTCAAGAACGTCGCGGAGAACGTCTGGGGGCGCGACGATCTGCGCTTCCCGTCGCCGCTGCCCGAAGCGCCGCTCAAGGTGTTCGGCGCGAACGTGCTGCCGATGGAACTGCTGGTGGTCGGCGGCGCGCTCGTGATGATGCTGGCCGTCGAGTTCTTCAACCGCAAGACGATCTTCGGCAAGGCGGTGGTGGCCACCGCGAACGACCGCGACGCCGCCGCGCTGATGGGCATCAACACCGGCCTCGTGATCACGTTTTCCTACGCGCTGTCGTCGCTGACCGCCGCGTTCGCGGGCGTGCTGATCGCCCCGCTCACGCTGACCGGCGCAACGATGGGCGCGGTGCTCGGGCTCAAGGCGTTCGCGGTGGCGATCATCGGCGGGCTGTCGAGCGGATTGGGCATCGTGGTCGGCGGCGTGATTCTCGGGATCGCGGAGACCACCACGGGCTTCTACATCTCCACCGGCTACAAGGACGTGCCAGGGCTCGTGCTGCTGCTGATCGTGCTCGCGCTGAAACCCGCCGGCCTGTTCGGCAAGACCTCGATCAAGAAAGTGTGAGGCCCGCCGTGAACCTGAAGAAACTCATTGCGTCGGCTGTGGCGCTGGTTGCGCTCGCGGTGTTCCCGGTGTTGTCGGGCAACCCGTATTACATCCATCTGTTCGAGACCATCATGATCTACGCGATCCTGCTGTTCGGTCTCGACATCGTGGTCGGCTATACCGGCCAGGTTTCGCTCGGCCATGCGGGGCTGTTCGGCGTCGGCGCTTACACGGCGGGCGTGCTGTTCTTCAAGCTCGGCATGCCGTTCTTCGTGACCGCGCCGCTCGCGATCCTGATCACCGCCGGCTTCGGCGCGATCCTCGCGCTGCCCGCGTTGCGCGTGTCCGGCCCGTATCTCGCGATGGTCACGCTCGCGTTCGGCACGATCCTGCAGATTCTCATCAACGAGATGGATTTCCTGACCAACGGGCCGATGGGCGTGAAGATTCCGAAGCCGTCGCTTGGCGGCCGGCCGATGAACGAAGTCGAATACTACTGGCTCGTCGCGGCGCTGCTGGTGGTGTCGCTGATCGTCGTGCATCGCGTGCTCAAGTCGCATCTGGGCCGCGCGTTCGAAGCGCTGCGCGACAGCCCGATCGCGTCGGACTGCATGGGCGTGTCGGTGTATCGCTACAAGGTCTACGCGTTCGTGATCAGCGCGGGCTTCGCGGGCCTGGCCGGTTGCCTGTACTCGTATTCGGAGCAGTACATCTCGCCGAACACGTACAACTTCGAACTCACCATCCTGTTCCTGCTGGCGATCATCATGGGCGGACGCAAGACGCGCACCGGCGCGCTGCTCGGCTCGGCGATCATCGTGCTGCTGCCGAAACTGCTCGACGACATCGACATGTTCCGCATCGTCGCGTCGGTGCTGGCGGCGGTGGTCGTGATCGGCGCGGGCGTGGCGCTCGCGCGCAAGGTATCGACGCCGCGCAAGGTCGCGATTCCGGTGCTCGGCACGGTCGGGCTCGCCGCGTTCTCGTACCGCATCGATACGCTCGCCGACTGGCGGCTGACGATCTTCGGCCTGATGATTCTGCTGGTCGTGTATTACCTGCAGGACGGCGTGGTCGGCTTCGTGCGCAAGATCGTGCTGCATGGCCGCGTGCGCACGGTCACCGTCGACACCACCGCGCCCGCGACGGTCGGCGGCGATGCGATTCAGGCGGTACAGGCGGCACCGTCCGGCGGCACGGAAGACATCCTGCAACTGCGCGGCATCCTGATGCAGTTCAGCGGCCTGAAGGCGCTCAACAACGTCGACCTCACCGTGCAGCGCGGCACCATTCACGGACTGATCGGCCCGAACGGCTCGGGCAAGAGCACGATGATGAACGTGCTGACCGGCATCTACGTGCCGACCGCCGGCACGCTGGATTACCGGGGCACGTCGCTCGCGGGCAAAACTTCGGCGCAGATCGCGCTGGCGGGCATCGCGCGCACGTTCCAGAACGTGCAGCTATTCGGCGAGATGACCGCGCTCGAAAACGTGCTGGTCGGTCTGCATCACACGTTCCGCGCGAATCTCGCGGACGTCGGACTGATGACCGCGCGTTACCGGCGCGAGGAAGAGGCCGCCCGCGAGCGCGCGTTCGGCATGCTGCGGTTCGTCGGGCTGGAGAACGCGGCCGGCGAAGAAGCGCGCAATCTGCCCTACGGCAAGCAGCGGCTGCTCGAAATCGCACGGGCGCTCGCGCTCGATCCGCAAGTGCTGCTGCTCGACGAACCGGCCGCGGGCCTCACCGCGCCGGACATCAAGGAACTGATCGCGATCATCCGCAAGGTGCGCGATCACGGCATTACCGTCGTGCTGATCGAACATCACATGGACGTCGTGATGAGCGTGTGCGACCGCGTGTCGGTGCTCGACTTCGGGCAGAAGATCGCGGAAGGCAATCCGGCCGACATCCAGTCGAACGAAAAAGTCATCGAGGCTTATCTCGGCGGCCAGGCGGCCGGGCAAGCGGCCTGATTTCACGACCTGCGTCGCACGAACGCGTTTTGAGGTTCACAGGAACACACATGCTATCGATCAGAAATCTGCATGCGGGCTACGGCAAGGTCAAAGTGCTGCACGGCATTTCGATCGACGTGCCGAAGGCATCGGTCGTCACGCTGATCGGCTCGAACGGCGCGGGCAAGACCACCACGATGCGCGCGATCTCGGGGATGATCCGCCCAAGCGCCGGCGAGATCACGATGGGCGTCGGCGATAGCGCGAAGCGGATCGACACGCTCGACTCGCACCGCATCGCGCGGCTCGGCCTTGCGCATTCGCCGGAAGGCCGGCGCGTGTTTGCGACGATGAGCGTGACCGACAACCTGATTCTCGGCGCTTTCCCGCGCCTCACGTGGGCGCGGCCGCGCGGCGACGTGAACGCCGATCTGGAGCGCGCGATCGAACTGTTCCCGCGTCTGAAGGAGCGGCGTCATCAACTGGCCGGCACGCTCTCGGGCGGCGAACAGCAGATGCTGGCGATGGCGCGCGCGATCATGCTGAACCCGGAGCTGGTGCTGCTCGACGAACCGTCGATGGGGCTCGCGCCGATTCTCGTCGAAGAGGTGTTTCGCATCATCGAGAATCTGAAGAGCCAGGGGGTGACGATGCTGCTGGTCGAGCAGTTCGCCGCGGCGGCGCTGAATGTGGCCGACTACGGTTACGTGCTGGAGAACGGCCGGATCGCCGCGCATGGGCCGGCGGCGCAACTGCGCAACGATCCGTCGGTGAAGGCGGCTTATCTGGGCACGAGTCATTGATCGTGTCGGTGGACTGGCTTCGCCAGGTCATTTCACCGACGCATGTCACCGACTCGCTTCCCTGCCACGTCATACGCCTGGCTCAAGCCACCGCGGCCAGCTTGTCGAGACGAAACACCGCTACGGCGTCCTTCAGAATGGCCGCCTGCTCTTCCAGCGACTTCGCCGCCGCCGCGGCCTGTTCGACGAGCGCCGCGTTGTGCTGAGTGACCTCGTCGATCTGCGAAACCGCCTTGTTGACCTGCTCGATGCCGTCGCTCTGCTCCAGCGCGGACGCCTCGATCTCGTTCATCACGCCGGTGACGCGCTCCACCGCGCTCATCGCTTCGTGAATCGTCTTCTGCGCGTCGGATACGAGCGACGCGCCCTCCTCGACCTTGGCCGCCGATTCGCCGATCAGCTCCTTGATCTCCTTGGCCGCCGCGCCCGAGCGCTGCGCGAGGCTGCGCACTTCCGACGCGACCACCGCGAAGCCACGGCCCTGTTCGCCGGCGCGCGCCGCTTCCACCGCCGCGTTCAACGCGAGAATGTTGGTCTGAAACGCGATTCCCTCGATCATGCCGATGATCTCCGTCACCTTGCGCGACGATTCGCTGATGCCGTCCATCGTTTCAGTCACGCGCGACACCACCGTGCCGCCGCGCGTGACCGTATCGAGCGCGCCGTGCGCGAGCCGGTTAGCCTGCTTCGCGTTGTCCGCGTTCTGCTTCACCGTCGCCGACAACTGCTCCATGCTCGCCGCCGTCTGCTGCAGCGCGGCCGCCTGCTGCTCGGTGCGCGCGGACAGGTCCGCGTTGCCCGACGCGATTTCGTTCGCGCCCTGGCTGATCGCGGTCGTGCTGCCGCGCACCTTCGCGACGGTCTCGACGAGGCCGTCGCGCATCTTCGTCAGCGCGCCGAGCAACTGGCCCATCTCGTTGCGCGAGCGGACCTTGATCGCGACCGTCAGATCGCCGGCGGCGATCCGCTCGAAGTGCTTGACGGTCGCGTTGACCGGCTTGATCAGCGCCGCCGACAACGCGATGCGCGCCGCCACGCCGATCACGAGCGCGATCGCGCCGATCGCGACGAACAGCAGCGTCGCCAGCTGGAAGCGCTGCGCGCCGGTCGCCGCCTGCTGATGCTGGGTGTCGATCTGGGCGTTTTCGAGCGCGTCGATCGCCTTCGAGTACGTCGCGTACAAGCTGTTCGCGGTGTCGCCCTGAATGTTGCGGAAGGTGTTGAAATCGAAGTCGGTGAGCGCCTTGAATTCCGGCTCGATCGCCTTGTCGACCAGCGCGGCGCGCGCCTGCTCGACGCCCTGCGCGAGCTTGCGCTCCGCGTCGCTCGCGAACGGGCCGGCCATGTAGTTGCGGAAGTCCTTGTTCGATTCGACCAGCACCTTATGCGCGGCCGGCAGCAGATCGTCGGTCTGCTTGCCGACGCTGAACAGCGTCTGGTACGTGCCGAGCGCAAGCTGCACCTGCAGCAGCTTCTCGGAACTGGCCTTCAGATGCGACAACGCGAGCGCGCTGCGCTGCGTGTCGTCGAGGCTGTTGTTGGCGAGCTTGAGCGCGCCGTAACCGACACCGATCACCGTCAGAAGGAAAGCGACGAATACGCTGATCACCAGCGTCAGGCCGCCACGAATTGTGATGTTGTTTAGCATTGGGTCTCCGAACGTCATGCCGATCCGCGGCGAGACAGGTTGGCAGGCGCACGCGCCGCCGGTGGCTGCCGGCTGTTGCGCGGGACTTACACTTCGCCGCATCCAGGTTAACGACCGCCCGGCGCGCCCGCTGGATAGGTGAAATCCATGACTGGCGCGCCTTTGCGCCCGTTGCGAACCTCACTATCTGGGATCGGCGGCGCGTGGCGCGCCGCTCTTGCCGATGCGCCGTCTGCCGGGCGCCGCAGATTTCGTTTGTATAATTCGCCGTCTTCGCTCAGGCTCACCTTCATGCTTAGTTTTGCGCTCGGCTTTCTCGTTTCACTGCTGATCACGCTGTTGATCGTGCGCTATGCGCATCTGCATGAAAAATTCTCCACCGACACCGATCTGGCCGGCGTGCAGAAATTCCACGTGCGGCCCGTGCCGCGCATCGGCGGCACCGGAATTCTGGTCGGGCTGATCGTGTCGGCCGTGCAGTTGCACCGCGCGTATCCGGCCGTGTCGGGCGGCATTCTCGGACTCATTGCGTGCGGGATGCCGGCGTTCGGCTCGGGTCTCGTCGAGGATCTGACCAAGCGCGTGTCGCCGCTCGCGCGCCTCGTCTGCACGATGGCGGCCGCCGCGCTCGCCTTCTTCCTGCTCGATATTGCGGTCACGCGCATCAGCGTGCCGCCGCTCGACTTCTTGCTGTCGTACGCGGTGATCTCGTTCGCGGTCACGGTGCTGGCGGTGGCGGCGCTCGCGAACGCGATCAACATCATCGACGGCTTCAATGGCCTCGCGTCGATGGTCGCGTTCATGATGTTCGCGTCGCTCGCGTATGTCGCGTTCCAGGTGTCCGACCCGATCGTGCTGTCCGCGTCGTTCATGATGATGGGCGCGGTGCTCGGCTTCTTCATCTGGAATTTCCCGGCGGGGCTGATCTTTCTCGGCGACGGCGGCGCGTACTTCATCGGCTTCATGCTCGCCGAACTGTCGATCATGCTGGTGATGCGCAATCGCGATGTGTCGGCGTGGTATCCGGTACTGCTGTTCATGTATCCGATCTTCGAGACCTGCTTCTCGATCTACCGCAAGAAGTTCATTCGCGGGATGTCGCCGGGCATTCCCGACGGCGTGCATCTGCACATGCTGGTCTACAAGCGGCTGATGCGCTGGGCGGTCGGCACGCGCACCGCACGCGAGCTGACGCGGCGCAATTCGCTGACCTCGCCGTATCTGTGGCTGCTGTGCCTGATCGCGGTCGTGCCCGCAACATTGTTCTGGCGGCATACGCTGCATCTGTTCTGTTTCGTGATGGTGTTCGCGGCGACTTATGTGTGGCTGTACATGAGCATCGTGCGCTTCAAGTCGCCGAGGTGGATGGTGGTGAGAAAGGGCAAGCGCTAGGCAGCGAAGCGACGCTGTGTTGGCGTGAGCGCGGCGGCTGCGTGGAGCAGCCGTGGTGTTTCCGATAATCAGCGTGAGGAGACCGGCATGCAGTGCAAAGCTCATGTATTTGCAATCAGCCTGCTGGCAGCCAGTCTGCCCGCTTTCGCCAACACGGCGTCGGACAACATCGCCTGGAGCGCGAGGCCGGTGGCGGCCGTGACCGAACAGCCGGAATGCACCGCTTACTCGGGCCGGCAGGTGACGCAGCCAGGCGACGCGAACGCCGATCCGCTGATGAAGCTGCTGAAGTTTGCGGGAACGGTCGCGGCGCTGGGGGCGATGTCGATGGCGACCAAAGCCGGCACGACAACAGCGCCGAATCCTTGCCGCCGGTTCTGAGCGAACGCGGCCCCGGTGTGAATACGTGACTGCAATAAAAAAGGCGCCGAAGCGCCTTTTTTATTGCTTGAGCGGGAAGGCCGCCGTCGTTGCGCGGCCCGGTCCTGACACAACCACACTACGACGCCCGCGTCGCCGGGCTCACGCTGCGCAGCGCGGTCGTGCTCGCCGGCTGGTATTCGGGCACCCAGCGGCGCAGGTCGCGGCGCACTTCGTCGTCGGCCGGGACGCGGTGCTGCATCAGCCACGGCAGCAGGTTGTCGATCAGACTGTCCGGCACCTCGCGCGCCCGCGCGATGCGCAACTTCGGATGCGGCGTGCGGGTCGTGGTTTCGTCGTCGGCGAGCAGTTCTTCGTACAGCTTCTCGCCCGGACGCAGCCCCGTGAACACTACGCGAATCTGCTCCTCGGTGAAGCCGTATAGACGGATCAGGTCGTGCGCGAGATCGGCGATGCGCACCGGCTTGCCCATGTCGAGGATGAAGATCTCGCCGCCGCGTCCCATGCTCGACGCCTGCAACACCAGTTGCGACGCCTCCGGGATCGTCATGAAGAAGCGCGTGATCTCCGGGTGCGTGACGGTGACCGGACCGCCGCGCGCAATCTGCTCCTGGAACTTCGGAATCACGCTGCCGGCGCTGCCGAGCACGTTGCCGAAGCGCACGGTTTCGAACTGCGTGCGGCGCGCGCCCTGCGCCTGCAACGCCGAACAGGCCATCTCCGCGAGACGCTTGCTCGCGCCCATCACGTTGGTCGGGTTGACGGCCTTGTCGGTGGAGATCAGCACGAAATGGGCGACGTCGTGGCGGATCGCTGCGCGCCCCACGCGATACGTGCCGAGCACGTTGTTGCGCACGGCCTGCCACGTGTTGACTTCTTCCATCAGCGGGACGTGCTTGTAGGCCGCCGCATGGAACACGATGTGCGGGCAGTAGCGGCCCATCACCTGGTCGAGCAGCAGCGAATCCTTCACGTCGCCGATGATCGGCACCACCGACACTTCCGGATACTTGTCGCGCAGTTCTTCGTTGAGCCGATAGATCGAGAATTCGGAGATGTCGAATGCGACCAGCTGCACGGGCCCGAAGCGCAGGATCTGCCGGCACAGTTCCGAGCCGATCGAGCCGCCCGCACCCGTCACCATGACCACGCGGTTCTTCAGCAGCGCTTCGACGTGCTCCGTGTCGATCGTCACCGGGTCGCGGCCCAGCAGGTCTTCGAGATCGATCTGACGCACCCGCGACAGAAACGCCTGACCTTGCGTGAGCGGTGTGAGCGCGGGCAACGTCATCGCCCGCACGCCCGCGCGCACGCACAGCGTGGCGATGCGCCGGTGTGCTTCGACCGACGCCGACGGCACCGCGATGATCACGTGTTCCACCTTCAACTCGGCGGAAATTTTCTGCAGGTCGCTGATCGCGCCGAGCACGCGGTAGCCGTAGATTTCACGGCCCTGCTTGACCGGATCGTCGTCGAGCAGACCCGCGAGGCGCCATTCGCCCGAGCGCTTCAATTCGCGCACGAGGTTCGCGCCGGCGTTGCCCGCGCCGAGCACCAGCACCGGCTTGCCTTGCCCGACCAGACCGCCGTAGCGATAGAACTCCTTGGCCGCGCGATAGAGTGCGCGCGAGCCGCCCATCGCAAGGAACAGCAACATGGGCGAGACGATCAGCACGGAGCGCGGCACCACCGGCGCCGGCTGCAACAGCGCCGAGACGATCACGACGACCAGCGCACCCACGCCGATCGCCTTCGCGATGCGCACGAGATCGGGCAGGCTCGCGAATACCCACATGCCTCGATAGAGGCCGTAGCTGCGAAACATCACCGCGTAGATCAGCAGCACCCACACGAGTGCATGCAGGCCGCTCGCCCAGAACACAGCAGGCACCGGACCGTTGAAACGGATCACGTATGCCAGCAGCCAGGCCAGAGCCACTGCGCACAAGTCGAACGCAAACGCACTGAACGAAAGCCATCGGGCTTTAAAACTTTTCATTGCGCAGAACCTCAGGATTGCCCGGAACGGGACGTGTGGCGCCGCCAGCGGCGATCAATGCATAGCCCGGCGACTGCCAGCACGGCAGCCCAAACGACGACAACCAGCCATTGATACAGGACAGCAAATCTCAGTGCCCAGACAGCAAGCATTATGCCCGCCGCCATGAACAAATACCAAACCCATGCCGTCGATGCGTGTCCCAAACCGGACTGCACCAGTCTTTGATAGTAGTGTTCGCGGTGCGCTTGCCAAAATTTTTCACCGCGCAGCAG
Organism: Paraburkholderia ginsengisoli NBRC 100965; assembly: GCF_000739735.1. Taxonomy (GTDB): domain Bacteria; phylum Pseudomonadota; class Gammaproteobacteria; order Burkholderiales; family Burkholderiaceae; genus Paraburkholderia; species Paraburkholderia ginsengisoli. Next base: position 64,890 of record NZ_BBJF01000012.1, read on the forward strand.
GCGTTTGAGGAGCGTCACCGACGCATCGCAGATGAATGGCGCGAAGCACAGCGCCGGAAACCAGACCGGCCATACGCTTTCGCGCCAGCCCCAATAGCCGAGCGCACCGGCGAGAAAGCCGAGCGGAATCGAACCGGCGTCGCCGAGAAAAATTCGCGCGGGGTGGAAATTGAACAGCAGAAAGCCCGCCGCCGCGCCGGCCAAGACCACGCTGGCCAGCGCAAGCGCGGGGTCCGGATGAGCCGCATACCCGGCCGGCAGCGAAGCGGAAATCGCATAGCCACCGAAGCCGAACAAGGCCATGCCGCCGGCCAGACCGTCCGAGCCGTCCATGAAGTTGTACAGATTGACGAGCCACACGAGTAAAACCGCCATGGCCGCGAGCGCCCACCACGGAACGTCGGCCGGATAGACGGCAATCAGCGCCGCCACCGCCGCCGCATGCCCGCCGAAGCGCACGCGCGCGGGCAAGCCGCGGCGGTCGTCGATTTGCGACAGCGCGGCGAGCGCCGCCGCCGCCAGCGCGGGCAGCCAGAGCGCCGGCGCGACCAGCCAGATCAGCACCACGCTCACCGGCACGATGCCCCAACCGCCGACGCGCGGCGTCGGCCGGGTGTGTAGCGAGCGGTCGTTGGGGATGTCGGTGGCGAGCCGCCACGCGAGACCGCTTCTGAGGAGCGCCCACAGGATCGCCACGCACGCGCCCAGCGCGAGCGCACCGCATAGCAGCAGATGGACCACCGGGTAGGTGGAAAGTGAAGACATTGGGAGAAGGTTCAATGCAGGGCAGTGCGTTCGGTTCTATGTGATCAATGTGTGGAGCGATACCAAGCGGCAGTCTCCAGCAGGCCATGCTCGACCGTGTGCGGCGGATACCAGCCGAGGCACTCGCAGATATGCGAACTGTCGAGGCGCAATTCGCCAACCAGCCGCTCGACCTGCGCCGAGCGTCCCGTCAGACGGCCCACGAGGCGCAGCACGCCGACCGGCACCGACACGAGCCGCTGCTGCGCGTGCAGTTGCGTGGCCAGCGCGCGCGCCAACTCCGACACGCTCAGATCGCGGTTGTCGGTGACGTGAAACGTGTGACCGGCCGCGCGAGGATCGGTGGTGCAATGCACGAGTGCGTCCGCGAGATTGTCGACGAACACAAGGCTGCGGCGCGCGGCTATTGCGCCGAGCGGCAGCGGCACGCCCCGGGCGATCGCATCCATCAGTTGCAGGAAGTTCGCGCGTACGCCCGGACCGTAGACCAGCGGGGGCCGCACGATCACGATCTCAAGACCCGACTCGCGGCCGTATTCGAGCAACGCCCGCTCGGCTTCGAACTTGGAGATGCCGTAGGGATCGGACGGCGCGGGCGGGTCCGTTGCCTTGATGGGCTGGCCGACGCTGTTTTCCGCCATCGCCTTGATGCTACTGACGAACACGAAGCGGCGCGCGCCCGCGCGACGGGCCGCGGCGGCAACGCGCAACGAGCCGTCGACGTTCGTCGCGCGATAGGCGGCGAGCGACTCCGCGGTCGTGTCGTGCATCACGTGGACGCGAGCGGCGAGATGGATGACCGCATCGCATTGCAGCGTCACCGGCCAGCGTTGCTCGATGCCCTGGAAGTCGTCCGCGTCGAGCAGCCATTCACGCACACCTTGCGCCGCGGTCTGGGCGCGGCGTACCGCGCCGACGACCCGGTCGCCGCGCTGCAGCAAGGCTGTGGAGACCGACTTGCCGACGAAGCCGTTGGCGCCGGTGATTAGCACAGAGTGAGTCATCGGCTGGCTCCGGCGAGGCGGGTCACGGAACCGATCCACGCCCCCGCCATGCCAGCAGCCGACTTGCCGCGTCGCCGCCCTGCTCCCGCCCTGTGCGTGATCGCGGAGCTTGTCCGCGCGAGGCGTGCGACGGCCCGCCCCGAGCGCGACCATGGGCGTGTACCGACAGGGGTTGCCCTACCCGAATAGGACCGGAAAAGCAGATGAGACACAATACAATCTGGCATCGGTGACGCTTCTTGAGAAGTCTGATCGGGAACGTATTGTATGCGGGCGACTTCCGCTGCGGCCCACTCCTCGCGAAGGTTCGGCGGTAAATGTGCCCCGCAGCCCAACAGTTTTTAAGCACGGCGAAGTCCCGGCCGTGATGATAAAACGGACAGGCGATTCAGAAGCGCCGTCCGCACACTTCGTAACATCTCAAACATATTCGCGCATGTGGAATTCGCTAAGATTCGACGTGTTCGACGGCAGCACAATCCGGCTCGCCCAGCAGCTGTGTGAGCGGCCACCGGCCCGCGCCACGTCGAGTCAAGGTCGGATTGCCGCGACAGCACGCGGCATGTTCCTATGCGAAGGTTCCGCAACATCCGGGCCCGGATGCGAACGCATCGCTCACGGGCCGGTGTTTCATCCACTTCAGACACGCAAGATCCGATACGGCTGACGCCATCGGTCTGCGCAGCGCTTCGCTGATTTGACGAAAAGAAAACGTTTGAGCAAATAGAGTCCGATCTGTGGAAGTGCTGTTCGCTACTTGCCCCACGGCTTTCCATACCGCCCGAGGTGGGGGAGATCCAGCTGCTTGCGTATCACAAGCATCTGCCCGGGCACGGGGTGGACGTCACGCTGGTCGATCTATGGAATCCGCGCTTCCTCGAACACGATGTGATGCATTCCTTTTCGTGCGTCGGCGGCTCGGTTCACTTCTATAACTTTGTTAAACAGTTGGGCATACGGCTGGTCGTTTCCTCTAGTCTCTGAGTGACGGAGGAAACGAAGCACCTCTATCCGATCGGCGAGATTCATCATCGGTTTTCGCTCACCGACCGGGTGGTGGCGAATTCGAAGATCGGGTGCGACACGCTCGTGCGCATCTTCGACCTGCCCCAGCAAAAAATCGTCAGTGTGCTCAACGGTGTCGAACAGAGCTTTTACGAGCCGGTCGAGCCGGAACTGTTCCGCAGCGAATTCGGAATTCAGGATCGCTTCGTCCTCAACGTGGACAACATCCAACCGCGCAAGAACCAGCTGGCGCTCATCCGCGCAATGAAGTCGCTCCCCGAACTCACGCTAGTGCTGATCGGCCATCAGCGCGGCCCGGAATCTGCGAAAGCCTGCTTCGCGGAAGGCGCGGACTAGGTCGTCTACGCGGGCACGCTCGCTCACGATTCGCCAGTGCTGCGCTCTCGGCCTATGCAGCCTGCGAAGCGTTCGTCCTGCCAAGCACGCTGGAAACATCGGGGCTGGAGGCGCATGCCGCGGCGCACACCGCGGCGACTTCACTTCGCCGCGATGAAGGCGGCGGGCGAATCGGTCGCGGGCCGATCGAATACTACAGCAACAACGTCGGCAACCTACTGGCGTTGCTCGGCGTGATAGGCGGTCGCAACGTCAGGCAGTTCGCGGTCGGTGTGTCGGCAACGATGTACGGCACGCCGAAAAGCTGACCGATCGCGCGCGCTACTTCAATCCGGTCGGCGCGCACAAGAGCAGTCTGATGGGCGAAGATCCCTCCCGCATTCCGAATAACCCTGTGCCGCACGCTGCGCAGTTGGCGATCGGCAAGCTCGAGGCTCACCACCACCTCCAGCCGAATCGACTAAAGAAGTTGAACGCGGAAACGGCAAACATGCGGATATGGGAAATACCCTTACGTGCTGCGCCGCCGCCGTGATGAACGACGCGTAAAGTGGGTACATACGCGACGCGGGCAACTTCATGGGTGCGCAGGCTCAAATCGTAGTCCTCGAAATACAGAAAATAGCGCGGATCGAAACCACCGAGTCGCTTAAGCACGTTCGTGCGAAACAGCATGAAACACCCACTGACGATCGGTGGGTCCCAGACGACGGAAGTCCCGTCCATGACATCGCGCATTTCGTACTGGGCGAGATGTTTCGCGAACACTGACCGGCGCAGGATCGACGGCCAGAAGCCGCGTGCGAGCAGAACGAGCAGCGTCGGGTAGCGGCGACACAGGTACTGCTCGCCACCGGCCGCGTCGTCGATCCGAGGCGCCAGCAAGCCAGCGTTGGCATGGGCGCCGAAGAATTCGCAGGCGGCCACCAGCACCTGCGCGTCCATATCGATATCCGGGTTCAGGATCAGGTGAAATTGGCTCGTGGCTTGCTCGATGGCAATATTGTGGCCGCGCCCATAACCGACGTTGCCGTGTCCAGTGAGCACCGTGCAGCTGATGCCAGCTTGCGACAACATCGCGAAACTCTCGCCGATCTCGGGCATGCCGCCATTGTCGACCAGATACATGTGGACAGACATTCCCGGTGCGGCGCGCGCCAACGCGGCGCGGGCTCGTGCGAGGCTTGCAAAGGTTCGCGCAAGCAGTTGGCGGTCCGGATAAAACACAACCACAGAGACGGTCAACCCGGCTTGATCCACGCTAGATACTGCAGTCACTGTCATCTCGGAACGCGAGGATTGGGCATCGTGTGCGGATGGTCTAAAGGGCCGGTCGAGAGCGGCGAGTGTGCTCAAAATGCGCACTTTTCGCAACCGACTTTTCTATTTGTTACTTGGAGCACGCGTTCCACGCGCTGGCCGCGGGACCGCCGATATTCTACTTTTTGACCAATCTCTTTTGCAACAACTCGGCGTTTCGGACAACGGTGTCGAATTGGGGGCATCCAGCAACTGCGCGCAATTGAATACCCGGACGAAAACAAGGCCGCCAGGCAAGCGTTTGCCTTCAGGGAAAGTCAACGCAAGGAGTCCCAGTTGCGCGTCGCCTGCCGACGCGTCGTCCAGGTCCACGGAACCTCATACCCGAGCACGTCGAACAGACGACGGTGTCGCGTGTAAATAGCCCGCGCCGCCCGCGTGGGAATCAGTTGCCGCCAGAGGCCAGCGCGCCCTGCCCATCCGTGATGATTGGGCAGCGATTGAAAATACTTGAAACTGAATCGTTTCAGCGATTCGTCGAGCCGCGCGCGTGGCGTCTCGCCGGCGAGGGCACAGGCCAGTCGGGCGAACTTTTCGCTGGAGCCTTCCACGAGGTCCTCGTACTTGACACGCAGCGCGCGCTGATCATGCCACCACTGATACGTGACCGATAAAAGATTTTCGGCACCCCACCCCAATGCATAGTCGGTGAACGCATCGGAGCTAGGGGACTGGCCGGCCAGATCGAGTGGAATCTCTGCGTTGCCCAGCAACCACTGACTGGTCGCGGGCTCGTGGCGGATGAATTGCAAAACGGAAAGCAGGACGTCCAACGGATGCCGTCCGATTATGACCGACTTGAAGTGATTCTCTTCGAGGAAACGCTGAAAGTTCGGCTCGCGATACCAGTGAATCTGAAAGATGCAGCGCGGCGGCAATTCGGCCGGCGCGTCCAAATAATTATGTACCGCGATTTCCTGCAAATCGAGACTGTTCGCCAGCACCGACCTCACCCAAGTATTTCCGCTTCGCGGAGAACTGATAATGGCAATACGCATAATTGATCCTTATACGATTTGGTTGATTGCGGTACCCGGGCAGTTGCCTGGCGCCGATTTGTCGGGGACGCGCCGCGCGATGTTTGTGACGGCTGAACAAAGCATGTGACAAGAGCGGGCGATCAATCGTCAGTTCGATAAGATGCGCAAGCAAGCGGCGGCTCGGAGATTAGACGGCTCAGAATTTAGCCTGCGAGGCCACAAATCCCGGATATCTCATCCAAGCCATCGCGCCGGGTTTCGGAGTGCCCGCCATACCAAACGGCAAGCACGCTGCCGGTGGAATGAGCAACTGCCGCTCGTTGGCAGTGGATGGTCAGCGCAACGCACATTGTCGATCGCCTGTAACCGATTACCGCCGGTTACGGGTAGAATCCTACCCTTTCCTAGCAATGTGATGAAGAGAACCATGCTGATTCCCGTCATACTTGCCGGCGGCGCCGGAACCCGACTATGGCCGGTTTCCAGGGAGGGCTATCCGAAACCTTTCATGAAGCTGGCAGATGGGGAGAGCCTGCTGCATAAAAGCTACCGGCGGGCGGCCACGGTGACCGAGAAGGGCGCAGAAATCCTGACGGTCACTAATCGCGACTACTATTTCATGAGCAAGGATGAACTCGCGCGGGCCGAGGTGGACCGGGCCAGCGCTTTCCTGCTCGAACCGCAGGGGCGCAACACCGCCCCAGCCATAGCCCTCGCGGCGCACTACGTAGCCACAAGGTATGGCCGCGAAGCGCTGATGCTGGTGCTGTCGGCCGACCATCTGATCCGCGACCAGGACCGCTTCGAGGAGGCCGTGGAGGCGGCTGTTAACCTCGCCCAGCAAGGCCATCTGGCCACGTTCGGCATCGTGCCCAACGCTCCGGAAACCGGCTTCGGGTACATCGAGGCAGGCGAAGCCATTGGCAGCGGCAAACGCGCGCTGCGCTTCGTTGAGAAGCCCGATCTGGAGAAGGCGCGCGAATATATCGAGGCCGGCAATTTCTATTGGAACTCTGGGATGTTCTGCTTCAGGACAGGCACGATCCTCGACGAGATGTCCCGCCACGCACCCGACGTCGGGAAGACAGTTGAGGCCTGCTGGGCATCGATGCCTCACGACGGCGCCACGCTTGAAATCCCTGCGGCATCCTTCTCCCAGGTACCGGATATCTCGATCGACTACGCGGTAATGGAACGCTCCAACCACGTCGCCGTCGTCCCTGCCGACTTCGGCTGGAGCGATATCGGGTCGTGGGTCGCGATGCGCGACCTGTCCACGCCCGACGCCAACGACAACCGAACCACCGGCGAGGCGATCTTCGTCGATAGCCACAACACTTATGTGCACAACCCCAACCGCATGGTGGCGACCGTGGGCGTCGACAATCTGATGATCATTGACACGCCCGATGCCTTGCTAGTGGCTCACCCCGACAAGGCGCAGGACGTCAAGAAGGTGGTGGCGCGCCTGAAAAAGCAGGGCCACGAAGCCTACAAACTGCACCGCACGGTAACCCGTCCGTGGGGCACTTATACCGTGCTGGAAGAAGGCACGCGCTTCAAGATCAAGCGCATCGAGGTCAGGCCGGGTGCGAGCCTGAGTCTGCAGATGCACCACCACCGCAGCGAACACTGGATCGTAGTCAGCGGCATGGCCAGGGTGGTCAATGGGGACCGGGACTTCTTCGTAAGTACCAACGAGTCCACGTACATCCCTGCCGGCCACAAGCACCGCCTCGAAAACCCCGGCGTGCTGGATCTGGTCATGATCGAAGTGCAGAGCGGCGAATATCTGGGCGAAGACGACATCGTGCGTTTCGAGGATATCTACGGGCGCAGCTAACGCCTGACCCGCGGCTACCATGCGAGAGCAGCCCGAGCGAAGCCGCACGCGGCTGTTGGACTGAGCATTTCGCAGCGTCGGCTTTCACCTCGGCACGATGGTCAACGCTCTGCTCCGTGCCTTTGCGGCTCGTCTCGCGTCAAGGTCGTACGGCCCTCTTCGGCCTCCTCTGGCGCAAACGGGGCCCCTGTCCGTGCGGCCCACCGCGCACAATGAGATGGTCGACCGCCTGCCCCCCTCTGTGATTCATCAGTCAATCATGGTAGAAATATTTCTCGGCACCACGAACATCACGGCCTGACCATTCATGACATTGATTTCCTTTGCGCAGAACCAGGAAGACATCATACTGTGGCGTGCGCTCGGCCACGTGCACAACGGGTTCTACATCGATGTTGGGGCCGCGGATCCCGCCGATCTGTCGGTGACGAAGCTCTTTTACGACCACGGCTGGCACGGCATCAATCTGGAGCCTCAGGCGAGCTACTTCGCCGTACTGAGCGCTGCGCGTCCCCATGACATCAACCTGCAGCTCGCCGCGGGTCGCGAAACAGCCTCGCATGTCTTCCACAGAATCGATGGCACCGGCCTCTCGACTTTCGACGCAGAGATCGCGGCGCGTCATCGCGAGAGCGGATGGAACGTGGTGGAGGAGACCGTCGAGGCGCTGACGCTCGCCGAGATCTGCCAATTGCATCGTCCTCACGGTCCGATTCATTTCCTGAAGATCGACGTCGAAGGCGCAGAAGGCGATGTGCTGGCTGGCGCCGACTTCAACCGCTTCCGCCCGTGGATCGTGCTGGTGGAAGCGACGCTGCCGCTGTCGCAGGAAGAGTCCCACGCGTGGGAGCCGATCCTCACCTCGCAGGGTTATAGGTTCGTCTGGTTCGACGGCCTGAACCGGTTCTACGTGGCCGACGAAATGAAGGATGAGTTGGGAAAACACTTCCAGGTTCAACCGAATGTTTTCGACGCCTTTGAAGCCCCTGTGCACCTGCTGCAACGCGCGGAACGAGCCGAACAGGAACTGCGAAAGGCTCGTGAGCAGGCTGCTCACGAACTGCGGCAGGTTCGCGAGCAGGCCTCGCAGCAGTTGCAACAGGTTCGCGAACAGGCGTCGCAGGAGATGCAACGGGCTTGCGAACAGGCCGCCGAGACATTGCGCCAGGCGAATACCATCAGCCGCGAAGCGATCGAGGCAGTGGAGCAGTCCGCGCGCAAAGCCGATGCTGCGAACAGCCGCGCGACTGAAGCCATTGCGCAGATGGCGCAAAGGCTCGACGAAACAACGCGCCGGTCCAGCGCAGCGCGGGCCGAGCAGGAACGGCGTAACGATGAAGTGCGACGCGACGCGCAGAGGGCTAACGAACGCGTCGCGGAGATCATGAACAGCGCGTCATGGCGAATGGCGGCCCCGCTGCGCGGGACGATGACCCGGATGCCGGCTCCGATGCGCTCAACGCTTCGTCAAGGTGCCAAGGCACTGTGGTGGATAGCGACCCCCCATCGGATACCCGCACGCATCGCGTTTCTGCAAGCACGACGACAGCAAGCACCTTCCAGAAAACCGACGATCCGAATCCCGGCTTCTGTTCGCTCAACGCTGCGCCGCGGAGCTAAAGCCCTCTGGTGGGCAGCGACGCCTCATCGGATGCCCGCGCGCATCGCGTTTCTGCGCGCACGGCGACAGCAGGCGCTTTACGGTAGCGGCCTCGCGCCCACGTATCCGACAGACGAGTCTGGCGCCCCACTCGGCCCACCCGTGACCAACGCGGTCATCGAATATCGCAAAGCGACGCGTCACGGCCGCGAGGTCGCATTGTTCGTCACGCACTCGCCAGACGGCAAGCTCAAACCGCACGTGCGCCCGTATACTGCGGCACTGCGCCGCCATGGCATCGAAGTCACGTTGATCGTGGCCGCGGACGCGGCGTGGCTCGACCAGGATGCGTTGCCGCTCGACGAGGTCGATACGCTGGTCGTGCGCGAGAACCTCGGGCTCGACTTCGCCGCCTGGGCGCATGTACTCCAACTGGAACCAGAGCTGTTCGATAGCGATACGCTCTACCTGCTCAATGACAGCCTCATCGGCCCGTTCAACGACACACTTTTCGAGAAGCTGCTGTGTCGCCTGCGTTCGGAGCCCGCCGATATGATCGGCATGACGGAAAGCTGGGAATATGAGTGGCACGTCCAGAGTTTCTTCCTCGCGCTGCGTCGCGGGGCGCTGGCATCGCCCGTTCTTCAGGACTTTTTCAACAGCGTCGTGATCCTGCCGACGAAGCACGATGTCATCCAGCAGTATGAACTCAAGTTCGCCCCTACGCTGCGTGCAAGCGGAATTTCCCATGCTGTGCTGTTCCCGTCCGAGAATCGCGACAACCGCACGCTGTTCGACTGGAAGAGGCTGATCGACGATGGCTTCCCGTTCGTCAAAATCATGGCGCTGCGCGACAAGATCGAAGGCGTGGACAGCAGCGGCTGGCGCGCGGTACTGACGGCGCACGGTTATGACTTGGCACTGGCCGAGCCCGCGCTTCAGGTGATTGCGGCGAATCCCGATCCAGCCGCGAACAATACGGCGCCGTCCCGCGTGCCGACTCGTTCGACGCTCCCCCGGCATCTGCCCGGCTCTGCGCTGCCGCCGGCCATCCAGCTCATCGGCCCCTGGAACTATGCAAACGGCCTCGGCGTCGCGAGCCGCTCCTATTTGTCGGCCCTGCGGCGCACCCCTTACGCTCTCAATGTCGCGCCGATCAAACGCCCCTTCCATATTCACCGGCGTATGGCTTTGCCGCTGGACATCAACGACTTTTCCGGGCCGGCCGACGTGGTCGCCATCCATCTGAATCCAGAGGCCTGGCCGGCACTGCTGATCGAAGAACAAAGGCAGACAATACAGCGCGCCCCATTGAAACTGGGGCTCTTCGTCTGGGAAACGGAAGATATTCCGAACTACTGGCATCCGACATTCGGTTCAGTCGATGCGATCTGGGCTCCCAGCCGCTATTGCCAGAAAGCATTCGCAGCGAGTACCGATGCGCCCGTTCACGTGATTCCGTATGTTGTGACGGTACCACCCAGCCTGCCCAGCTCGGACAAGATTCGCCGGACCAAGGTGGAAATCGGCCTGCAGGCTGAGAATCGCGTGATCGTTTATGCGTTCGACGGTTCTAGCTATCTGGTGCGCAAGAATCCCTTCGCGCTGGTACGAGCCTTTGCACGAACGCGCCTCGCGCGATCCGGCTGGAAGCTAGTGCTGAAGACCAAGCATCTGTTCGACATGCAGCAACAGGGCAACCAGTTGCAGCAGCTATGCGATGCCGCGGATGGCGTCGTGCTGATTAACCGCGCACTCGATCTCGACACTATGCGCAACCTGATGGCGATGGCCGACATCTACGCGTCGCCGCATTGCGCCGAGGGCTTCGGCTTGACAGTCGCCGAAGCGATGGCGATGGGCAAGATCGTGGTCGCCACCGACTATAGCGGCACACGGGACTTCCTGGACGATAGCTGCGGGTTTCCGGTTCGCTATACCGTCAGCGCGCTGCAAGATGATCACGGCGCCTACACGACCGGCAACGTCTGGGCCCAAGTCGACGAAGATCATCTGGCCGAGTCACTCGAAAAGGCTGCCGCGCTTGTTGAAAAGGGCGACCACGGAATCGGAGAAAACGCACGTGCACGCATTGCCACGGATTTGTCGCCCGAGCGGGTCGGCGCGCTGATTCAGCAAAGCATCGAGCAACTTCTCGCGCCACAACGACGGGCCTGACCTCATGCAAAACCTATTGTCGAACTCGTTTGTGGTTCCCTTGACCGTCACCCCAGCCGGTGAGTTGCGCGACACGAAAGGCCGGGCGGCACAAATTCAGGACGGCCCGCATTGGTACGTGCTGAGCGATGCAGGCACTGAACTCTCCGAGGAGTTCGGTTCGGTCCTGCAACGCGAAGCGATGGGTCGGCCCGATATCGGCATCTTCTACGTCGATCAGCGTCTACAGCGCGATAAGGCGCTCGATCTGCGTCCGGAATTCGATATGGCGCTGCTCCTCGCCTATGACTACATCGGTCTGCCGATCGCCGTTCAGGCGAAGGTCCTGAGCAAGCTCCAGGCTGCCGCGACGACCCATGGTGTCGCCTTCAGCTATGCGCTGCTGCTAGAGGCCGTCCAAACTGGCGTCGCCATCGGCCGCATTGCACAGATCCTCGCGACGCGTGACAAGCGTTACCCGCAAGTTCCACGGCAAGACCGTCAGCGCGTGATAAAGGCCTGGCTTGGCCAGGACCGCTCGCATTTCGAACTGAGGCCGGGTATTGCGCCCTACGCGTTGCAACTAAGACGAAATGCGGACGACATGCCGCCCGTCACGCTGTGCATCCCTACTCGGCAAGGCAGCCTTGGAGCGGGGAACCGTCCATTCATCACCGGCTTGCTCGAAACCATCGCGCGTCTCGACTATCCGATGGACAGAGTGCAAGTCATCGTCGGTGATGACCTGGCTGACGGCTCGGCGTATGCTGACAGGCGTTGGCCCTTCGAACTGACGCGCATCGTCACCAAGCGCGCTCCCGGGGAGCCGTTCAATTACGCGAAAAAGATGAATCAGCTCTGGCGCTTGAGCCAGACTGAACAAGTCGTGCTGATGAACGACGACATTAGCGCTGATTCGACTGATTGGCTGCAAGCGCTGCTGACCTTCTCAATGCAGGAGGATGTCGGTGGCGTTGGCGCGCGGCTGTTGTATCCGAATGGTACCCTTCAGCACGCGGGGATGGCAGGCGGACTAATCAGCACGTGCGCCCACACCTGGCTCGGCTGGCCTGCCGATCAGCCGACCTATCAGGACTGGGCGATCGTCCATCGTGAATGGTCGATGGTCACCGGCGCCGTGTTTGCGACCCGGCGCTCGGTCCTCGAAGAGATCAACGGCTTCGACGAGGTGTTCACGCTGGAATTCAACGACGTGGACATGTGTCTGCGGCTGAAGATGCTGGGATACCGGATCGTTTATACGCCGCATGCTGAGCTGGTTCATCATGAAAAGGCTTCGCGCGGCGAAACGGCACCTCCCGGCACCGATCTGAACCGCTTTCTCAAACGCTGGCGAACCTATCTGTACAACGATCCGATGTTCAATCCCGGGCTGGATCGTCAATCGCTGGCATTGCGTCCGCTCGCTACGAACTGAGCGCCTGTCACCCATCCGTATCGACGTCAATCACTGTCATGAATACTTCTCAGATCTCGAAGAAATGTGCGGTCATCACCGGAATCACCGGGCAGGACGGCGCCTATCTGGCTGAACTGCTGTTGAACAAGGGATATCGAGTCTATGGCACATATCGCCGCACGAGCTCGGTCAACTTCTGGCGTATCGAGGAACTCGGTATCCAGAACAATCCAAACCTGCAACTCGTCGAATATGACCTGACGGATCTGGGCAACTCAATCACGCTGATGCAAGATGTCCAACCGGACGAGGTCTACAACCTCGCAGCGCAGAGCTTCGTCGGTGTCAGTTTCAACCAGCCGGCAACCACCGCGCAGATCACCGGTGTCGGCGCGTTGAACCAGCTGGAAGCGATCCGGCTCACGAACCCGAAGATTCGCTACTATCAGGCGTCCACCTCCGAAATGTTCGGCAAGGTCCAGGCGATCCCTCAGGTGGAGGACACGCCGTTCTATCCACGCAGCCCTTATGGCGTAGCAAAACTGTATGCGCACTGGATGACGGTCAACTACCGCGAGAGTTACGGCATCTTCGGGTCCAGCGGGATCCTGTTCAATCACGAAAGTCCGCTGCGCGGGCGTGAATTCGTGACGCGCAAGATTACGGACTCGGTGGCCAAGATCAAGCTCGGCAAACTGGACGTGCTGGAACTGGGCAACCTGGACGCCAAGCGCGACTGGGGCTTCGCAAAAGAATACGTTGAAGGCATGTGGCGCATGCTGCAGGCCGAGGAGCCCGACACTTTCGTGCTCGCCACAAATCGGACAGAGACGGTGCGCGACTTCGTTCGCATGGCGTTCAAAGGCGCCGGCATAACGGTGGATTTCAAGGGCTGTGGGGAACAGGAATCGGCCGTGGACACGGCCACCGGGAAGACGGTTATGTGCGTGAACCCGAAGTTCTACCGCCCGGCCGAGGTCGATCTGTTGATCGGCGACCCCGCCAAGGCCGAAGCCAAACTGGGGTGGGCGCCGCACACCACGCTCGAGCAACTGTGCCAGATGATGGTCGAAGCCGATCTGCGCCGCAACGCCGACGGGTTCTCGTTTTGAAGATCCTCATCACCGGAGCCCACGGCTTTACGGGCCGCCACTTCGCGGCGCAAGCCGCGGCGGCGGGACACAACATCGTCGAACTGCACGCGAATCTCACTGACAAAGATGCGCTGCAGGACGAAGTGCCGAAGATAGCGCCGGATGCGGTCGTCCACCTGGCGGCCATCAGCTTCGTCGGACATGCCGATCTCAGCGCGTTCTATAGCGTCAATGTCGTCGGCACGACGAATCTGCTCGATGCCCTCGCACAATTGCCCACCGCGCCGCAGCGCGTGCTGATCGCGAGCAGTGCCAACGTGTACGGCAACAGCGAGCAATCCCCACTGGACGAAACGCATCCGCCGGCGCCGGTGAACCATTACGCGATGAGCAAGCTGGCGATGGAATACATGGCGAGGACCTACGCAGAGCGGCTGAACATTGTCATTAGTCGGCCCTTCAACTACACGGGGCATGATCAGAGCGTCAATTTCCTGATCCCCAAGCTCGCCAAACACTTTGCCGAGCGCGCCCCTTCGGTAGCACTTGGCAACCTGGACGTCGAGCGCGAGTTCAACGACGTGCAGTATGTTTGCGATGCCTATATGGCATTGTTGTCGCACGGTCAAGCCGGCGAAACCTACAACGTCTGCACAGGCCAGCCATACACGCTGCGAGAGATCATCGACACGTTCGAGTCAATCACAGGGCACCCGATGGCGATCGAAGTCAATCCAGCCTTCGTGCGCAAGAACGAAGTGCATCGGCTCTGCGGCAACCCCGACAAACTGAACAGCCTGCTTCACGCGAACGGCGTCTCGCTCGACGTCCCGTCGCTGCGAGAAACGCTCATGCGTATGCTCTGAGAATCAGAAATGTTTCGTCGCTCCACCACTATCACGTCCTGATCACTCATGACATTGACCTCCTTCGCACAGAACCAAGAAGACGTCATGCTTTGGCGCGCGCTCGGACACGTTTGCAACGGGTTTTATATCGATGTGGGGGCAGCGGACCCGAAGATGTCGTCGGTCACGCGACTTTTCTACGACCACGGTTGGCACGGCATCAATCTGGAGCCGGACGCAACATTCTTTGAATTGCTGATTGCGGCGCGGCCCCATGATGTAAATCTTCGCCTCGCCGCTAGTCGCGAAGCGAAATCGCTCCACTTCCACCGGATCGATGGCAGCGGCCTTTCCACCGTCGATGCCGACATCGCCGCCCGCCATCAGGCTGCTGGCTGGCATGTGACGGAAGAGACCATCGAAGCGCTACCGCTCGCCGAGATCTGCCGGCAACACTGCCCCGATGGCCTCATTCACTTCCTGAAAATCGATGTCGAGGGCGCCGAAGGCGATGTCCTGGCCGGCGCCGACTTCCAGCGTTTTCGCCCATGGATCGTGCTGGTGGAAGCCACCCTGCCGAATTCGCAGGAAGAATCCTATGCCGACTGGGAGCCGATGCTCACGTCGCAAGGCTATGGCTTCGTGTGGTTCGACGGACTGAACCGCTTTTACCTGGCCGACGAGAAGAAGCACGAACTGGGAGCGTACTTCCGGGTTCAGCCCAACGTTTTTGACGGGTTTCGGACGCCTTTCGAGTTCCTGCAACGTGCCGAGCGTGCCGAACAGGAACTGCAGCAGGCTCGTGTACAGGCTGCCCATGAACTGCAGCATGTGCGCGAAGAAGCAGCGCAAGAAACGCAGCGTGTACAGGAGCAGGCAGCCGCAACACTGCGTGACGCGGATTCGACGAGCCGTCAGGCAGCCACCGCCGTCGAACAGTTCGCGCGTCTCGTCGACGCGGCCAACCATCGTGCGGCCGCAGCCATGCAACAAGTAGAACAGATGGCGCAAACGCTGGACGAATCGACCCGGCGAGCCCATGCGGCTCTGGCCGAGCAGACGCTGCGCGGCGACGACGCGCAGCGCGCCGCACACGCGGCGCAGCACTCCGCGCGACTGGCAAACGAGCAAGTGGCCGCGATGCTCAACAGCACGTGTTGGCGCGTAACCGCGCCGCTGCGCATGGTGCGACGTATGCAGCCCACCAAACAGCTTGCTCGCGAGGTGTTTCATCGCGGCGGCCGATTCCTGCTGGGGCTGCCGGGAGGCCAACGCGGTTTGCGGTTTGTTCGTGCGGTTGCCCCACGGCCGGCAGAATGGCTGGCTCGTCGCTATCGGGTGTACGAGCAAACCGCGGTCATGCAGCAACAGGTGGCGGCAGCCGCCCCTGCGAGTGAGACCGATCTTAGCCCTGAAGAGGCGCGCTTGTATCGGCAATTGATCACGACCGATCCTGCCATTGCGACATCGGCTTGATCGTCCGCGTCTCGATGCTCCCTCTATTGCACTCTTAGAACAGACACTATGCGTCTTGTGATCGATTTACAGGCAGCCCAAGGAAGCGGCAGCGACCGCGGTATTGGTCGCTATTCACGGGAGCTTGCGCTGGCCATGGCCCGCAATGCGCGGGAGCATGAGGTCATCATTGCGCTCAATGGTAGCTATATGGAGAAAGCCGAGGAACTGATCGCAACCTTCTCGTCAGTTCTGCCGCGCGCGGACATCCGCGTCTGGCATCCGCCGCGCGGCGCGGTACCGTTGCTGCAAGACGCACCCCGCCTTGCCTTTGCTGAAACCTTGCGCGCGCAATTCCTTACCTCCCTGCAGCCAGACCTCGTGCACGTATGCAGCATGCTCGAAGACAACGACGTCGTCAGTTGCCAGCCGCGCCAACTGCAACCGTTGCCCGTGGTCGCGACCTTCTACGATCTGATCCCGCTATTGCGACATGCGGACTTCTTCGGAACTTCAAAAGTACCTTCGCCGCACACGCGTTGGTATTACCGTGGCATTCAGGAGCTGGCGTCGTGCGAAGGCCTGCTCGCCATTTCCGAATCGAGCCGTAACGAGGCGATCGACCATCTTGCGTTCACGCCGGAACGCGTTTTCAACATTCGGGCCGGTATTGGGCCGCAGTTTCATCCAATGCCACTGCCGGCTGACCAACGCGCTGAGTTGCTGGCGCGTTATGGCCTGAGCGACGCGTTCATCATGTTTCTTGCCGCGGACACGCCGAACAAGAACGAAGCGGGGTTGCTGGCAGCGTATGCGCGCTTGCCGAAGGCATTGCAAACGAAACATCAGCTCTTCATAGCAGGGCAACGAGACCGGCACAGGCTCTATCAGAAAGCGGCGGAACTCGGCATCCCAGCCAAGAGTCTCGTATACACCCCCTTCGTGGCGGAGAACGACTTGCAGGCGCTCTATTCCGCTTGCAATCTCTTTGTCTTCCCTTCCCGGCACGAAGGTTTTGGTTTGCCGGCTGGGGAGGCGATGGCATGCGGCGCGCCGACCATTGTTAGTAATACCACGAGTCTTCCCGAAGTCATCGGGCGCGAAGATGCGACCTTTGACCCCGAAGACCCCGACTCCATTGCCGCTTGCATGTGCAAGGTACTGGAGAATCCGGCGTTTCAGCAGGAACTCGCAAGCTACGGTCCACTTCAGGCCGGACGCTTTACGTGGCAGGCGTCGGCCGAAAGGGGTTGGGATGCGCTCGAGGCCATCCTTGAAAGACGATCACGACAAGGTCGCACACGCATCGCGAGCGTCTTGCCGAAACGCCTCAGCCTTGCCTTCGTCTCGCCATTGCCGCCGCAGGACACTGCTGTCGCCGCATACAGTGCAGAACTACTACCCAGCCTCGCGCGTCACTACGACATCACGCTCGTCAGTGAGGAGGAAACGTCGGAGCATCGCCTGTGGGGATTTCCACGACTGACGCCGCAAGACTTCCTGGCGCAAGCCCGACGCTTCGATCGCGTCGTTTATCAAATCGGCAATTCGTCGTTGCACCGCTACCAGATCGAGACCCTGTTGCCGCGCTGCCCAGGTTTGGTCGTACTGCATGACGCATCGCTGTCCGACCTGATGTACACGTCTAGCAGCGAACGGGGACGTCCCGATGAATTCCAGGCAGGGCTGCTGCAGGCCCACGGATATCCGGCTTTGCGCTTCGCTGAACAGAACGGCATTGAAGCCACGCTGCGGCACTATCCGTGTAATCTTTCTGTGTTGCAGGAAGCGGTCGGCGTCATCCTGCACTCGTGCCTCGATACCAGAGTAATGAGCCAGCATTTCGGCCAAGACGCGATGCGCTCGCTTGTCGTGATCCCCGCAGAAAAGCAGCCCGCTCAAGCCACGGCCCGGATCTGTGCCGATGCTATCGAAGAGGTCTACTCGACGCCCGGCACCTCCGTCATTGCACAAAGCATGCGGACAGATCTCCAGGCAGTCTCCGCGCTGCCAAACGGCATCGCGGCTGCGTCGCGCGGTATAGTCCGCAGCTTCCCCTCGCCTTGGCGTGGCGGAGGCCATAACCGCTTGCTGATCGATATTTCCGAATTGGCGCGGATCGATTCGGGTTCGGGCATTCAACGCGTCGTACGCGAAATCACCCGTCGTGCTCTCGAAGCACCGCCACACGGCCGCCTCGGAGAAGCAGTACGGATCCGCGAAGGGCAGCTACGCCATACCTATGCGAGACCCCTGTCCCTGCTGAATCTGCCGCCACTCGATCTGCCGGAGGCCCCGGTCGATGTCCGGCCTGGCGATGTGCTGCTCCTCGCTGATGTCAATCCCGTCATCACAGCGGCCGAATTCGACGAATTGCGGCGCCTGCGCTTGAACGGACTGCGCGTGGTGCTGCTCGTGTACGATCTGCTCCCGTTGCGTTGTCCTCAATATTTCAATGACGATTTCGTCAAGCTCGTCACGCAGAACTGGTATGGCAATCTGCTTGGCATCGCCGACGCCGCCCTTTGCATTTCCCAGTCTGTCGCGGATGACGTGATGGCTTGGCTCGACGAAGACCCTAGTCTGCGCAACAAGCCTCTGCCGATCGGCTTCGCTCATCTCGGCGCGGATTTTCGAAACGACTTTCGCAAGGAAGAGTCGGAAGGGCGGATTTCGCCGGCCACGCAGCCCGCTCTCGACAATGCAAGGCAGCGACCGAGCGTCATCATGGTGGGCACGGTCGAACCCCGCAAAGGCCACACACAGGTCTTCGCAGCGTTCGAACGTCTATGGGAAGTCGATGAGAAGCTCAATCTCATCATCATCGGCAAGCAGGGCTGGAAGATGGACGAATTCGCCGACCAGCTTCAGCGTTCACCTGAGCTTGGCAAGCGTTTGCATTGGCTGCCTCGCTGCAGCGATGACGAGGTTCGCGCCCTGTATAACGCAAGCTCGGGACTCGTTATGGCATCCGTCAGCGAAGGATTCGGCTTGCCGATCGTCGAGGCGTTTCAGGCGGGCTTGCCGGTTCTGGTGCGTGACATTCCGGTATTCCGGGAGGTGGCCGGCGACGATGCCTGTTACTTCTCTGGGACCGATCCGGAGGCGCTTGCCACGGCACTGCGAAACTGGGCCGCGACCGGCTTTACGCCCCGTCCGCGCTCCGGATCGGAATTCACCTGGGACAACTGCTATCGCAAGATGTGTGACGCGATTTTTGAAGATGCGTGGTACACGACGTGGCAGCCGAAGAGCAGGATTGCGTAGGGAATGCACATCGAGTCGATGAACTGCGCTTGGGAGCGGTACAAGGCCGGGCTGACACATCGGTCGGGTACCCTGTGGGTCTGTTCTTTTCATCCCGCCAAGGCACCAAATCTCAATCAAGTGCGTAACACGCTCCACTCAGTCGCTCTTCTACGCAGCCGCTCGATTGCCTGATTTTTCTTGAATCAGATCAAAGAAGGCACGCGTAACAAGTGGATCGCTCCAATTCACGACGCTGCAATATATACCGTCTGTTGGGGGTGCGGCTAAATTCTTGGACTGATTTATGCCGCAATTCCAAGACTCTCCCGGTATTCAAGGGCGCTGAGAGAGCCGAGCGAGACGTGGATCCGCGTTGCGTTGTACCACCGGATGCAGGAGTCAAGGGGCTCGATGAATTGATCAACGGTCGTAGCCCGCCAGTCACGAGGATAGAATATTTCCGTCTTGAGTCGCCCGAAGGAGCCTTCACAGGCTGCGTTATCGGGCGAGCATCCTTTGCGTCACATCGAGCGAACGAACCTGGCATCGTGCATCCCGGATAGCCATCCCGGCCGACGATAGTGCGCACCGCGATCAGAGTGGACCACTGGCCGCTCATCACTATCAGCCACCGACTCGTAGCCGAATCGAGCATGGTATTGACGAGTTCAGCATCTGGTCGTGTGCCGATTGACCCGCTCACAACGACACCGTCGAAGCAGTCGATGACCGGCAACAGATACACCTTGCCGGCCGGGATCTGGAATTCGGTAATGTCAGTGAGCCATTTCTGGTTCGGGGCGACTGCATGGAACTCACGATTGATGAGATTCTCCGGCGCAGAGCTTATTTCTCCACGATAGGTGCCGTAGCGGCGTCGTCTGGTCGTGGCAGCGACCAGCCCCTCCTGTCGCATCAAACGTTGCACGACTTTCTCCGAGATGAACACCTGCTGCCTGCTCAATACCGCGTCGGATTCGACGATAGCCGTAGCAGCGATAATTGCATTCGAAGATGTCTGCGATGATGCGACGCGCGCCAGCATACCTGCCAGCGACAAGCAGACGTGCACGGTGATAGAAGTAAGAACTGCAGGCGAGCCTCAGAACGGATAACAGCTCTGGCAACGGATAGGTTTGTTTCAGGGCATCAATCAGCATCGTCTTCTCCCGGTTGCTCAGGAGCTGCGGGTCGATGCCCATTCCTTTTTTTACCAGTTCGTTCGCCTTCTTGAGGATGTCGTGCTCGAGCTGCAACTTCCGGATATCGCGTCGAGGCGATTCGACCTGTCGTTCCAGTTCCGCACGCTCATGGTCCGGTGCTGGCTTCTTCTGGCGTTTCATGGATGCTGGAACCTCCCGACCTAGGAGCTGATTCTTCCATTCGTACAGCATCGGCCCGCTCACGCCTGTTTTTTGGGCGACCACGCGTGCGCTTTCCTCTCTGGCGCACAATTCGATGACTGCCGCCCGGTTCACTGCTAGCGATTTCGGAACGCTACCAACTGCTCTGCCGACAAGGTGTTTTTCCGATTTCGGGGCACAGTTCTTCAATCCAGGCTGCAAACGTCCCGCGACTCGGGTAGCCCAAGGCCCTTAGGGTTGCAGCAGCACGACGGTCATGGCTCAGGTAATGATCGACGGCAGCTGCTTCTATTCGGCCGAATACCTCGGCGCGGCACGAACATGGCCAGTTCGTAGATCATGACACTGTTCGTATTCACGATGCCAGGCCTTCAGGGAATTCTTTGTCGGCTAACCCAACTGCCTGATGGTCGCCTTGATGCGCTTTCCCAACATTAGGTAGAGCCGAACCGCTTGAACGCGGTCTTCGTACGAGTACATGGACCACCTCCAGATAGTCCAGGATTTTGTCCGCACTCCCAGCAATCTCCCAGACGGTGCGCTGATCGAATACAATTTTTACAACACGGAAATGGAGCAACCCGACTCGGAGAGTTCGACCGACGCTTGCGCCTGCTAGCGCTGGCTTCTATACGCCACCCATGATGTGGCTCGACCCGTCGCCCCCCGATAGCATTCTTTCGAGTTGGACGAGCGCCGTGGAGTTTGCCGGCGTGACGCTGGCTGTGTGTGCCGCGCCAAATGCAACGAGCGTCACAGATCATGCGTCGTGAAGCCGCGGCTAGCGCTTGCACCATTTTCGTGACCCGAACGACTCGACCCCGCCTTCGCTAGTTAGCGGCCACTCAACTCGTCCGGGTGCACTACAACATCTTCTATTGCGGCTTTAAAACGAAAAGCCCGCTTCGTTCCGGCGGATATCCGCGTCGACCATCATCTGGCACAACTGCTCGAGCGTGGTCTTCGGCGTCCAGCCAAGTTCCTTCTGGGCCTTCTCCGGATTGCCGATCAGCAGATCGACTTCAGCGGGCCGGTAGAACTTCGGGCTGACTTTGACCAAGGTCTTGCCGGTTCGCGTATCGATACCGATCTCGTTCTCGCTGGCACCTTCCCACGCGAGTTGGAAGCCAGCTGCCTGCGCTGCCATCGACACGAAATCCCGCACGCTCTCCGTACGGTTCGTCGCAAGCACGTAGGTGTCAGGGCGGTCCGCCTGCAGCATGCGCCACATGCCTTCGACGTATTCCTTCGCATAACCCCAGTCGCGCTTGGCGTCGAGGTTGCCGAGCTCGAGCACGTCGAGCTTGCCGAGACGGATCTTTGCGAGGCAGTCCGTGATTTTCCGCGTGACGAACTCGCGTCCGCGCAGTGGCGATTCGTGATTGAACAGAATGCCGCTGCAACCGAAGATGCCGTAGCTCTCGCGGTAGTTGATCGTCATCCAGTGCGCGTAGAGCTTCGCCACACCGTACGGGCTGCGCGGATAGAAAGGCGTGCTTTCAAGCTGCGGAATCGCCTGCACCTTGCCGAACATCTCGGACGTGCTGGCCTGATAGAAACGGATTGCCGGATTGACGGTTCGAATCGCCTCGAGCAGATTGAGCGCACCGATCCCGGTGATTTCCGCGGTGGCGGCCGGCTGATCGAACGATACGCCCACGAAGCTCTGTGCCGCGAGGTTGTAAACCTCGGTTGCCTGCGTTGTCTGAAGCAGTCGGATACTCGCACCCAGGTCCGTCAGATCATATTCGACGAGGTGGAGGTTCGGATGATTGCCGACGCCGAGTTCTTCGATGCGCCAGAAGTTCACGGAACTAGTGCGCCGATAGGTGCCATAGACAGTATGGCCTTTCTCGAGAAGAAGTTCTGCGAGATATGCACCGTCCTGCCCTGTAATGCCAGTAATGATCGCAACAGTCATGTTTCTTTTCAGTTAACCAATGTTGAATTTCTTGTGACGTCCAGCGGACGACACTCAATCCGTTCCAATTTGCCTCTAAACTTCCGGCCACCGATCAGTAGACTCACCGATTCCGGCAGCAAGCAACTCACTCCGCCGGGCACCCGCTCTCAGACGAGCGCACCCACTCGTGGCGGCCACGCCAATCCGAAATTCTCTTCGTCAAAAGTCAGATTGGGACTATAAAACGGATCGTCCCGCAGCAAGCTGCCCCAGCGCGTCCGCATGTACTGCACCTCTTTGTCGAAGCGAGCCTGCATTGCGAGATCGCTGTCGTCACGTCGAGTCGCCGACTCATGGTGATACAACTCCGCATAAGGCGTCCAAACATTGCGATAGCCGGCCTCACGCACACGAATGCAAAAGTCGACATCGCTGAACGCCATGCTTGTATCCTTCTCATTCAGCCCTGCCGTGTCGCGATAAACCGACTTGCGCACGATCATGCATGCAGCCGACACCGCGGAAACGGTACACCTAAGGCTAGCCCGGCCAAAATATCCGAATGATCCGCGCGGAAGGTGGTGGTGGACGCGTCCCGCCATGCCCAACAGACCGAGCGCGAAACCGGCATGCTGAACCGTGTCATTGGGATAAAGCACCTTCGCGCCTACTGCCCCGACGCCCGGCTGCAACGCGATACTGACCATTTCCGACAACCACCCGGGCGTGATCACCTCGATACCATTGTCGATTAACCCCACGATGTCACCATTCGACGCCTCGATGGCCGAATTGCACCATGCGGAGAAATTGAACGGTCGATCGTCGCGCAGTACCCGTACGACTTCGTCATGTTCGAGCGAGGCGATAGAGCCCAGCGTGGCCGGATCACCCGATCCACTATCGACCACAATGATTTCGAAATTTCTGTATGTGGTCTTATCGACAATGCTCTTGATGCACTCCCTGACCAACTCAGGCTCATTTCGCGTCGGGATAATCAGACTCACGAGCGGCGCCGGATCCGGCAGCGCGTATCGTACACGGTAACCGTTAAGCTCAAATTCAGCCGTGCCTCGAATGCCCGTTCTGTCTAGGTGATCGTTGAGCGCGCGCTCGCCAGCCACCACTGCGTAAGGCTTCGCATCCGTGCCAGACGCAGTACTTTCCGCATGAACACGCCAGTGATAAAGCACGCGAGGAATATGATGAATCGCGCCACCACCTGCGCGCTCGGCGCAACGAAGCGCAAGGTCATAATCTTGCGATCCTTCGTATCCTTCTCGAAATCCACCGACTTCGTCGAGCAGGTCCTTCTGAAACACACCCAGATGACTGAACATGTTCTGCGAAAGAAACAGATCGGGATTCCAGTCGCACTTGAAATACGGTTCACGGCGCTTGCCTGATTCGTCGATCTTGTCTTCGTCGGAGTAAATCATCCGGATTTCTGGATTGCGCTGAATCGCATCGGCGACGCAATAAAGCGCATGCTCCGGCAAAACATCGTCGTGATCGAACAGCGCGACCCATGCGCCAGTCGCGAGTCCTAAAGCGGTATTCGACGCAGCCGAAATATGGCCGTTCTTTTCGCGGAAAGCGACCTTAATCCGCGCATCTGCGGACGCATGACGATCGAGTAGCGGTCGGATCGCAGGATCGGTCGATACGTCGTCTGCGATGCAAAGTTCCCAATGCGGATAAAGCTGAGCGCGGATCGATTCGATCGCCTGTGCAAGCCATTGGGGGTTGGGATTGTACACCGGCATCACCACCGAAATCCGAGGCGGATTCTCGAAGTTGGCGACGCGCTCACGAATGACTGCGCGAGTTGCGTCGTCGATCTGATCAAAGCAGCGCACCCATTCGCCGTAGCGCCGGGGATCGACCGTACCGGGCGCGCCTGCGCGCAACCACGCAATCCGGGTTTTTATGCCCGCAAGTCCTTCACGGCGAAAGACGCCGTACGCCTTGCGTACGACCCGTCGCAAACCGTCGCCGCCGGCTGCCTGGTTCAGGAGCGAGCGCTTTTTGCGAATCCTCATGGACTCAGTACCCTGCCACCTCGGCTTTGCCAATCCACAAGCTTCAGCCCCCCATTGCAGTCGCGTACTGCGACACGACTTCTTCGACTTCTCCGAACGCGCGCACGCGCCCGCGTTCCATCCACAATGCCTTGTTGCAAACCTTGCGGATTTCCGAGTTCGAATGCATTGCAAGAACAACGATTTCGGCCCGGCAGCGGAGCTCTTCGAGACGCGCCTCCGCCTTGTGCATGAACGATGCATCGCCGACGCCCATCACTTCGTCGAGAAGCAAAATCTCTGCATCGACTGCTGTGGAAACGGCAAACGCGAGCCGCATTCTCATCCCGCTTGAGTATGTACGGATCGGAAGATCCAGATAGTCGCCCAATTCGCTAAACTCGGCGATACCGCTTTGCTTCTCCCGAATCTCCGCATCGGTCATGCCGAGCAGCAGACCGCGCAGCCGGATGTTCTGCATGCCGGTCGAGTTCTCGTCCATGCCAAGACTGATGTCGAGCAACGGCACGACCTTGCCGTCTCGCGACAGCGTACCCGCCGTCGGAGGGTAAATGCCCGCCATCGCCCGTAATAGCGTCGACTTGCCTGCGCCGTTGTGGCCGATAAGGCCCACGCGATCTCCGCGCTCGAAGCGAAAACTGAGGTCGTCCAACGCACGTACGACGATAACACCGTCGTTGCCTTCCGCAATCCGGTTGCGTCGTCCCATACGCAGCACCTGCTTCTTCAGCGAGCGACCCTGGACGTCGAAGATCGGCAGATCCAACGTCACGTTGTTCAGTTCAATGTAAGCCATGTCGCTCTCTCTTCAAACCCAGTACGGAAGACGTTTCAAATATCGGCCGGTCATCAGCAATGCAATCGGCCAGCCGATGACCGCCATGCCAATGGTCACTTGCCATGCCAGCATGCTGGGCATTTGCCCGATCAGCGGAGCACGTACGATCTCAATGAGATAAGCAAGCGGATTCCATTCGACGATGAACGCGAATCGGTTCAATGCATCGGGACGGAAAATGATGGGCGTGATATAGAAAGCCACTTGCAGCAACGCACTGATGATTTGCGGTAGATCGCGAAAGCGCGCCGACAACAAGCCGGTCAACATCGCAATCCAAAGCACATTCAGAAGGTACACCAGCAACCCAGGAATGAAGATCGGCAGCGTCTCCCAGCTTTTAACGCCATAGATCACAAGGAGGCCAATCACGATCACGAAGTTGTGGGCGAGGACGATCAGATTCCTCCATACGACCTGCAGAATGAAGATTAGCTTTGGCGTAGGGACCTGTCGTATGTAAGAAGCCCCGCTGATATACGCGACACTGCCTTCGTTAACCGACTGCGAAAAGAGCCCCCATAGCACGATGCTCGACGCGAGGAACGGGAGATATTCGTCCATCTTCTGTCCGAACAACGTGCCATAGACCATGCCGAGCGACCCAATCATTACGCCCATACTAATCGTGAGCCAGAACGGTCCGACCCGAGAGCGCGCGTAACGCTGACGGATCTCCAGCCAGCCAAGCAGCGTCCACAACCGCCATGACGAGATGCTCTGTTTAAGGTCAAGAAGTGAAAGAGTCAGCATGCAATCTTTGTAAGTGAGTGAAATTGAAAAACAGGCAGTCCCGCGCTTCAAAGCGCCCCGGTACGCCCGGTCAGCCCGTGCCAAATGCCCAGCAGCGACAATCGCACATGCAAGAGGCGAGGCTGCATGAACAAACCGTAGATGAGTAGCCGCACGGGCATCTTCACAAGCTCCGTCGACTTCCAGCTCCAAGGCACATAGGCGCGACGGATCAGTACGATCGCGTTGCGGAACAAATAATAGTGCCTAAGGGCACTATGGCCGGGATAACTTCGCCCGAAGACCTTCACGGGTTGGCCGCCCAGTTCATGCGTGAGGCGCAATGCCGGCGCTCCGAGCACCGAATATCCTTTCGAGCGAGCCCGCGCGCACCATTCGAGATCGACGAAATCAATGAACAGCGCGTCGTCCATTGGGCCTATGTCATGCCAGACTGCGAGATTCACACACGATCCCGACGTGATCAGAAAGTCGACGTCGATCGGCTTCACGCCTTCCGGCCGGATCCGGCGCAGCCACAGATAACCGAAGCGGACGAACGGCGCGACTCCGCGCAGCCGCACATCTTCATAAGCCGGGCCAATGAGCGCCACGCGATGATCGCACATGCGCTCGACCTCCAGCGTCCGCGGCAGTTCAATCAGCAACTGCTCCGATGGTTCGCTATCCTGATCGAACAGCAATGCTGACGTACAACCCATGCCAATGAGGCGCTCGACTCCCTGATTAAGCGCCGTCGCAATGCCAAGATTGGCGTTGTTCGCTACATAGTCGATCCGCGCGTCGAGCCCAAGCGCGGCCGGCGTGGACGCGCTCTCCGTATTGTCGACGACCACGCACGGCCACACCTCGGCGAGCCGATTCGCGCGAGCCACGCAGTCGCGATCCGGTCGATAAAACACGACCACGATACCGGCCCGCTGTTCACGCGCGGGGTATTGGCTCAAATTATTCACTCAGGCACAGCTTCAGCGCATCGGCCCAATCCGGCAACCGCAACCCAAATGCTTCGGTCAGCTTGTCGTGCGACAACCGCGAATTGACAGGACGCTTTGCAGCCACCGGATAGTCGCTCGACGGAATCGGCACGACCTTCGGCGCACGCTCGCCCATCGCATCGGCAAAGATCGCTTCTGCAAATCCGTGCCACGATGTGGCGCCAGCGGACGCGAAGTGATATAGGCCAGAGCGCCGCGCCCACCAGTCACGCTCATCCGACGCCAACGCTTGCGCAACAATATGTGATGTCGCCGTGGCGATAGTTTTCGCCCAAGTCGGCGCGCCAATCTGATCGTCAACAACGCGCAGTTCGGAGCGCTCACTGCCGAGCTTCAGCATCGTCAAAAGGAAGTTCTTGCCTCGCCGCCCGTACACCCAGCTGGTCCGAAGAATCAGGTGTGCGCATCCCGTCGCCGCGATGGCCCGCTCACCCTCGAGCTTTGTCAGCCCATACACGTTTTGCGGATTCGTCTCATTGGTTTCGACATAGACGCCCTTCTTGGTGCCGTCGAACACGTAGTCGGTCGAGTAATGAACCAGTGCCGCTCCGCTGCGCGCCGCTTCCTCCGCGAAGACGCGCGGCACCTCGGCATTCAGGCGGCGCGCCGCATCAACGTCTGTCTCCGCCTTGTCGACGGCGGTGTAGGCGGCCGGATTCACGATGATTGACGGCTTCAACTCGCGCACGACACTGCGTACCCGGTCCAGATCGGACAAATCGAGCATCGAACGGTCGCACGCAACCACACGCCCCAAACCTTGCAGCGAGCGTAGCAGTTCGAAGCCGACCTGCCCATTTACGCCTGTCACGAAGATCGTCGGTTCAGATTTCACAGCCCCACCTCATGCATACACGTCCGCTTCCGCCAGCCGCTTGCCCGCCGCGTCTTTCGCCGCGAGCAGCGGCTCGAAGTCGATCGGCCATTCGATGCCGATCGCAGGATCGTTCCAGACGATGCTGCGCTCATGCTCGGGGAACCAGTAGTCGGTGGTCTTGTAGAGAAACTGCGCCGACTCGGACAGCACGACGAAGCCATGCGCGAAACCGGGCGGCACCCACAGCTGCCGATGGTTCTCGACCGACAGATGCACGCCGACCCACTTGCCGAAATTCGGCGAGCTCTTGCGGATATCGACGGCCACGTCGAACACTTCGCCTTCGACCACACGCACCAGTTTGCCTTGCGCGTGCTCGATCTGATAGTGCAGGCCGCGCAGCACACCTTTCGCGGAGCGCGAGTGGTTGTCCTGAATGAACTCGACGCCCGCCTCGACCTTCCCGGCAAACTCGAGCGCATTGAAGCTCTCGAAGAAGAAGCCCCGCGCATCGCCGAACACCTTCGGCTCGATGATCTTGACTTCGGGCAGCGCGGTTGCGGTTACCTGGATGGCCATGCGACGTGGTCCGTAAGAATGTTTTGGAGGTACTGCCCGTAGGCGTTCTTGGCGAGCGGCTTGGCGAGCGCCAGCAGTTGCTCGTCGTTGATCCAGTTGCGCCGGTACGCGATCTCTTCCGGACACGCGACCACCAGACCCTGGCGCTTTTGCAGCGTCGCGATGAACGTCGCCGCTTCGATCAGCGAATCGTGCGTGCCGGTATCGAGCCACGCATAACCACGGCCCATGATCTCGACATTCAGCGCGGCGTTCGCGAGGTAGTGCGAGTTGACGTCGGTGATTTCGAGCTCGCCGCGCGGCGACGGCTTGATCTCCGCCGCGATATCGCAGACCTGCTTGTCGTAGAAGTATAGGCCGGTGACTGCATAGTTCGAACGCGGTTTGGCCGGCTTTTCTTCGATCGACAACGCGCGAAATTCCCGGTCGAATTCGACCACGCCGTAGCGCTCCGGATCGTGCACGTGATACGCGAACACGGTCGCGCCTTCTTCCTGACTATTCGCGTGCTCCAGCTGCTTCGCGAGATCGTGGCCGTAGAAGATGTTGTCGCCGAGAATCAGCGCCGACGGATCGTTGCCCACGAACGCGCGGCCGATGATGAACGCCTGCGCGAGACCGTCCGGCGAAGGCTGCACCGCGTACTGGATGTTCATCCCCCACTGGCTGCCGTCGCCGAGCATCGCCTCGAAGCGCGGCGTGTCCTGCGGCGTGGAGATGATCAACACGTCGCGAATGCCCGCCACCATCAGCGTGGACAGCGGGTAATAGATCATCGGTTTGTCGTAGACCGGCAGCAGTTGCTTCGATACGACGTGCGTGATCGGATACAGGCGTGTGCCCGATCCGCCCGCGAGAATAATGCCTTTGCGCGCCATTGCCGTGCCTTTACGCGCGCTGCGCGTAGTTGGTCTCAACCCACTTGCGATATTCGCCCGAAGCGACTTCGTCGGACCAGGCCTGATTGTCCAGATACCACTGGACCGTCTTGGCGAGACCCGTTTCGAACGTCTCCGCCGGCTTCCAGCCGAGTTCGCGTTCGAGCTTGCGAGCGTCGATGGCATAACGGCGGTCGTGGCCCGGACGATCCTTCACATACGTGATCTGATCGCGATACGAAGCGCCCGCCTTCGGACGCAGTTGATCGAGCAGGTCGCACAGCGTGTGCACGACGTCGAGGTTCTTCTTCTCGTTCCAGCCGCCGACGTTGTACGTTTCGCCCGGCGTGCCGCGCGCGAGCACTTCGCGGATCGCGCTGCAGTGGTCGCCGACATACAGCCAGTCGCGCACGTTCTGACCGTCGCCGTACACCGGCAGCGGCTTACCGGCGAGCGCATTGGCGATCATCAGCGGGATCAGCTTTTCGGGGAACTGGTACGGGCCGTAGTTGTTCGAGCAGTTCGTCGTCAGTACCGGCAGGCCGTACGTGTGATGGTACGCGCGCACCAGATGGTCGGAACCCGCCTTGGTCGCCGAATAAGGACTGTTCGGCGCGTACGGCGTGGTTTCGGAGAACTGCGGATCGGTGGCGGACAGCGAGCCGAACACTTCGTCGGTCGATACGTGCAGGAAACGGAACGCAGCCTTGTCGGCCTCGCCGAGCGTGTTCCAGTAGTTGCGGGTCGCTTCGAGCAGCGTGAAGGTGCCGACCACGTTGGTCTGCACGAAGTCAGCCGGGCCGTGAATCGAACGATCGACGTGGCTCTCGGCGGCGAAGTGCAAAACGGCGCGCGGCTTGTGCTCGGCGAACAGCGCGTCGAGCGCGTCGCGATCGCAGATATCCACGCGCGCGAAGACGTGTTTGGGATTGCCCTGTTGCGATTTGAGCGTGCGCAGATTGCCTGCGTACGTCAGCTTGTCTACGTTGAGCACCGCTTCGTCGGAGGCATCGAGCCAGTCGAGCACGAAATTGGCGCCGATAAAACCGGCGCCGCCCGTTACCAGGATCATGAAATTCCCTTCTAGATGTTAGTGGCAAGCCGGACTCGATTCGCCGCCCTGCTCACCCCGCGTGGTGATTTTCCGATTCTGCAGGCGTCGTTTGCTCTGCTTGTGTGCAAGCAGACGCTCAGACGCCAATTTTATGATGCCCCGATTATAAAGCCGCCCCGGGCAAAAACTAGAACCCTAACAACTTGAAACAGCTT
Source organism: Paraburkholderia ginsengisoli NBRC 100965 (assembly GCF_000739735.1). Lineage (GTDB taxonomy): Bacteria > Pseudomonadota > Gammaproteobacteria > Burkholderiales > Burkholderiaceae > Paraburkholderia > Paraburkholderia ginsengisoli. Next base: position 95,431 of record NZ_BBJF01000012.1, read on the forward strand.
GACAGGTTTGGTTTCCGATGGTCGGGATGTGGGGACTTTTTTGCCGCTCAATGGCGTGGCGACGCGTGATTGCAACTCGCGTCGAGGTGTAGGAAGACAGGCCGGCGATTCGCGGAGAAGACGGTCGCGTCGCTGGGGATGAGCGACGCGACACGGCGGAAGGGGAACGAACGTAGCGTATGCCGAAAAAACGCGCAGACGCGCACGCAAAACGCGGCAGGCGACGCAATCGCGATGCGCCGACGCGCCGCGGCTGCCGCACGTTATGCGGCAAGCATCCAGCGCAGCGTTTCGATGAACGGAATCGACTCCACGCCCGGCACCAGCGAGCGCAGCCTGGCCGGCGAGCCGGCCAGCATCTTCACGTCGGTTTGGCGAACGAAAGCGGGATTGATGCGGACTTCGAGCTCATGCCCCGTCAGCTCGCTCGCGGTCGCAAGAATGTTGCGCAGCGTGTAGGGCGTGCCGGTGCAGACGTTGACGGTCTCGCCCGCGACGTCGGAATCGAGTAGCGCTTCGTACGCGCTCGCCACATAGCGCACGTCGGAAAAATCGCGCGCGACGTCGATGTTGCCGAGTTCGATCGACGGCGCGCGGCGCGCGAAATGCTCGACGATCTTCGGCACGAGGAAGTTCGTTGCCTGCCCGCGACCGGTGTAGTTGAACGGCCGCACGATCAGGATCGGCAAGCGGTCGAACCACGTGCGCACCATCGCTTCCATTGCCGCCTTGCTGGCCGCGTAGTGATTGACTGGCGTGAGCGGAAAGCTTTCGTCGATCGCGTCGCTCGTCACGTTGCCGTAGACGTTCGCGCTGCTCGCGATCAACAGCTTGCGCGGTGTATGACCGACGGCGTCGCACGCCTCCAGCAGATTCAGCGTGCCGATCACGTTGACGCGGTAGAAGTCGAGCGGATCTTTATGGCCGACGAAGCTGATCGCGGCGAGGTGCACAATGTAGTCGGGCCGCGTGCTTTCGATCACGCGCCGGCACGCCTCGGGCGATGTGATGTCGAGACGCACGCGGGTCGGCGTGTCGGGTTCGCTGTGGCCGGCCGTCGTTTCGATCACGGTATGGCCGCGACCGAGCAGCTTTTCGACCAGATAGCGGCCGGTAAAACCGTTCGCACCGGTGACGAGCGTGCGGATAGGTTGCTCCGCATGGGAAGGGGAAGACGACATGCTTTCTCCGTTCACGAGGGTCATCCTGTTGTGTTGCAATATCGCGCGCGGCGCAGGTGGGCTCGCCTGCTAGCGGCGCTCGACGCGGCACGTCACGATATCGGAACGTCAAACGGGCTATTATGTCACGCTAGCATGTTGCACTGCCCAACGCGGCACGCCCCGTGCGTCACCGCGAGTATCGAACCGCACCGACTCCTTGATGACACCCTCCTCGACCTCCCACCCCTCCTCTGCCCTGGTCCCTCTGGCTTTCGGCGATCTGCAAGGCTGTCGCAAGCCGTTCCAGCAACTGCTCGCGAAGGCTGCGCCGCCAGACGGCACGCCGTTGTGGTTCGCGGGCGATCTGATCAACCGGGGCTCCGAATCGCTCGCCACGCTGCGCGACGTGATCGCGCTCGGCGAACGTGCGGTGCCGGTGCTGGGCAATCACGATCTGCATCTGTTGTCGGTGTCGGCGGGGATTCGCAAGTCGAAGAAAGGCGACACGATCGACGAGATCCTCGCCGCGCCCGACGCCGCCGATCTGCTCGAATGGATACGCCATCGTCCGCTCGCGCACTTCGAGCACGGCATGCTGATGGTGCATGCGGGCGTCCTGCCGCAATGGGACGTGAACCTGACGCTGGAACTCGCCGACGAATTGCAGCGCGCGTTGCGCGCGCGGAACTGGAAGGAGACGCTCGCCGGTTTGTACGGCAACGAGCCCAATCGCTGGAAGCCGGGTTTGAAGGGCATCGACCGTTTGCGCGTAACCTGCAGCGCGTTGACGCGCATCCGCTTCTGCAACGCCGACGGCGCGATGGATTTCAGCAGCAGCGGCAGCCTGAACTCCGCGCCGCCGGGCTGTGTGCCGTGGTTCGATGTGCCGTCGCGCAAGACCGCCGACGTGACCGTCGTGTTCGGTCATTGGGCCGCGCTCGGTTTGACCTTGCGCGACAACCTGATCGGACTCGACTCGGGCTGCGTGTGGGGCGCAAAGCTGTCCGCCGTGCGGCTCGCGCAAGATCCGGCGGAACGCACGCTGACGCAGGTCGATTGCGAGTCGTGCCGCGAGCCGGGCGGCGGCAACTAACACGAGGAGGTCTGGAAGGGTCGGGGGCGTTGCGCGATCAGGGGGCGCGGGTTGCGGACTCGCGCGCTCGCGGTGTCGCGGTGTCGCGCCGGCACTCGCGATAGAAGCGTGCCGCGCGATGAGCGCGAAGCCCTCAGGCCGAGCGGCCCGGCCGATCGACCGGTTCGATCAGCGCGCCGGTCGCGGCGCCCGCAGCCGCTTCTTCCGCCACCAGCGCGCCGGCCTTCGCCGTGCCGCCTTGCAGTTGCCGCAACGCAGCGGCCACCGCCTCCTGCGCTTGCGCGGCCAGCGTACGCCGATCCGCGCCCGCCGCGAGCGGCTCTCCGACATACACATGCGCGGTGAGCGGACCGCCGCGCAGTAGCAAATTCAGCGAATCGGCAAGCGACAGGTCGTCGATATACGCGGG
>NZ_BBJF01000011.1 GCF_000739735.1 Paraburkholderia ginsengisoli NBRC 100965
TTCCCCGTGCCCCGGTATCCGAAGCACGAAAGAGCGGAATTCTAGCGAGCCCCACGAGGACTTGCAAGCGATATCTGGGATTTATTCAAGGCGCCTTTTCTATGCGCCGGGGTTCTTGGACCACAGGCATTTTCAGATCTGGTGTCAAGGCACGCGCGCCCGGCGCGCCAATCGTCCAGTCGTGGAGCACGGTGTAGGCGACCGCAAGCAAAGTCGGCCCGATGAAAACTCCGAGGAAGCCGAAAGCCAACGCGCCGCCCAGGATACCCAGCATCACCAGGATCAGCGGCATGTCGCTGTTTTTGCCTATCAGAATCGGTTTGATGACATTGTCGGACATGCCGACCGCCAGCACACCCCACACGACCAGGAAAATCGCCCATCCGGTCTCACCGCCGTGATACAGCCAGATCGCTGCAGGCAGCCATACGATCACCGGGCCACCCGGCACCACCGAAAGGAAAAACGTCGCCAACCCAAGCAGCGCCGGCGCCGGCACACCCGCGATCCAGCAACCGAAACCAGCCAGCACCCCTTGCACGAGCGCTGTCCCCAGAATTCCGTAGACCACTCCCTTTACCGTGCTCCCCGCCAGCGCCAGCAGATAATCGGCACGTTCTCCAGCAATGCGTCGCATTCCCGCATTCAGCCACGCAGCCGCGCCCTCTCCTCCGGTATAAAAGAAAAACGCGAGCACGATACTCAACGCCAACAGCCCTAGACCGTGCGTCACCGCAAGCGCCGCCGCCAGAATCCATTTGCCGGCCGGCGCCGCGAGCGTGCGCAACTGCGCGATCAGTTCGGAATTGCTGCTTGTCAGATGCTCCCAGAAGGCCAGGATGTTCGAGCCCACCAGCGGGATCCGGCCTATCCATGGCGGCAAATCAGGCAAGCCATCTTCAAAGAGCCTTTGCACCAGCGCAACGATCTCGTGAACGTGCGCGCCGAACGCGAAACCCGCATAGACGAACGGCCCCAGCACGACAACCAGAATGATGAGCACGATCAAAGTGGCGGCCAATTTGCGCCGGCCGCCGACTGCGGCGGTCAGTCTCCTGTAGAGCCCCCACGAGCTGTAGCTGAGAATGGCGCCCCACAGCAACGCGGTCGTAAAAGGCGCCAGCACCAGCAGCGAGCCGCCCACCAAAATCATTAGCGCGAATACCGCGGCGAGACGTTCGATCAGTTGGTCTGATTTCACGACGAATCTCCTGTTGCGCCAGACCACGGCGACAAATTGACTTACGCTTGTCAGGCGCCCCACTGAACGCCGTCAGTATAGAAGCGAGTCACGCCTCCGAGGGTGTCTTATATCATCTGGCCAGGTCGACTTGCGGCTCGTCCGACAGTCTGATTTTTCGCGTGGAAACGTCCCAATCCATCCGGTGTTGCCGGCCAAATAATATGACGGCATAGAAAAGACTAGAATATAAGGTTCTCTGCCCCCCAATTTCCGGATTTATGCGCTCGCGAATCGCCAAACGTCTCCCCCCCGATGCCGACAAGCTAGTCGGTCTCTCGCTCGCGCTTTTCGCGTCGGGCAGCCGCACCGAAGACCGCTTCTGGGAAGCGAAGCTCGACGCGCTGCTGACCAAGATCGTCCGCAACGCCAACCAGACCACCCTGGACGCCGCGCTCGATCATCTGCAGCAAAATCATCCCGACGCGTACGGCGCGCTCGCCGATATGGCGGAAACCCACAGCGAGTCGTTCGTCATCGAACATGAAGGCGTGTCTTATGAAGCGCTGCTGATCGCCGCGCCCGTGCTCGCCTGGACGCGCTACATGATTCCGTCCGGCCCGCTCAAAGCCGACGCGGCCGACGCGTTGCGCGCGCACCTGCAGGCGCACGTGCTCGCCGCCAACACCCGGGTCGCGATGGCACCGTTCCTTTATAGCATCGACCAGTTGCCGCGCCATCACGTCGAAACGTGGCGCCTCGCGCAGCAGCTTGCGCAGGCGGCGATGGCCGGCGGCAACGTCAAGCTGAATGTCAGCGAACTGCCGGAGACCTCGCCGATTCTGGCCGACCCGCGATTCCTGCTCGCCGTCGTGATGGCGCCAGTGGGCGAAGCGACGTTCCGCTGGCAGGAAGAGGAGCACGGCACGCGGATCGAACGCGGGCAATGTCTCGAACAATGGACCACGCAAGGCGGCGCCAATCTGTCGCTGGTGCTGCCGGGCTGCGAATTCGAGTGCCTGTTGCCAGATGCCTATTACTCAGCCTGCCGCGACGCCGACGAAAGCGTGCGTCCTCACACGGTGCGGACCGCCGTGCGTTATCTATTCGACACAATTGGCGCCGCGCCACAGGAACTGCGCGCCGTTGTCGCAGGCTTCGGCGAACGCCGCATCGACGAGTACCGCGTCGGCTTCACGCGCCGCGGCAGCAACGACGTGATTTATGGCGTCGTGTGGCCGCTGTACGGGCGCGAAAACGGCGAGCCCGGTATCGACGAAGAGCCGCAAGAGACGGCGGCTTCAGACGATCCGCTCGAGGAAATCGTCGCGCTTCTAAAGGAGACTGGCGTGACGGACGTGCGCCGTCACGCGGGCCGCTTCGAACCAGAATATTGCGATGACTGCGGCGTGCCACTTTATGCGGATCCGCTCGGCGAGATTGTTCACGCCGAAATGCCCGAGGACGCAGAGCCCGCGCAGCCACATTTCCATTGAGCATAAAAACGGCCTTATCCGCGTTGCCGTACCAAACAAAAAAGCCCCGCTAAGCGGGGCTTTTTTGCTTATCGCCTGATTCTTCCTATGCCTTTTGGACAGGCCGTCAAACGGGAAGGAATTTGTCATCATAGACACGGCGACGCATTGCATGTGTCTGGCTCATGCGCCGGACGATACGTCGCGCCACTTCGCACGATTCATCTGGAGACATGCATGAGATTCTCGATACTCAACTCAAACGCTGAACGACGTGATGGACTCAAAGCATTACTGCGGCAGATCGACCGGCTCGCGCGCTTCACCGAAGCGCAGGATTGGCGTCAGATCGAACGCACCTTCAAGCGCCACCGGCCGGACCTGCTCGTGGTCGACTGGCAGAAATGGATGTCGATCGCGGACGCCCGCGAACTGCTCAGCCACTACCCCGATCTGCGCGTCGCAGTGCTAACCGACGACATCTCGCCGGCGGTCGTGCGGCAGCTCATGGACGAGGGCGTGCTCGGTGTGGTGCCGCGCGAAACCGATCCGAGCCTGATCGTGCGCGCCTTCGAGATGGTGTTGCTGGGCGGTCACTATGTCCCGCCCGGCGCACTGGCGCTCGACCCTCCGTTGCCGCCGGACACCACCATCCGCGAATTCGATGCAAAGAATCCGCCGCCGCGCCGGACCCGACTTTCCAGCGGGCTGTCGCCGCGCCAGCAGCAGATCATGCGCTGCGTCCACATGGGCAGCACCAACAAGATGATCGCGCGCACGCTCGGCATCAGCGAGGGCACCGTCAAGATCCATCTGACCAGCATATTCCAGCAGCTCGGCGCGCCCAATCGCGCCGCCGCGGTCGCTCTGTATAACGGCTGGCTGACCAATCATCTGCAGGTCCTGCGCAATAACAGCGAAGGCACGGCTCGTCCGGTGATGGGGCAAGCCGGTGTCGTCCCGCTGCGGCGTCACAAACGGCGGCGCTTCCAGTACCCGTTGCCCGCCAACGACACGAGCGCGCCACTGCCGATGGCCGCCGAACCTAGCACACCCTACTGTGATACCCCGGCAGCCGGAACGCCGGGCGAGCCGCCCACATCCGATTCAGCTTGATGTCCATTGCCACGCGCACAACCGCTCGGACATGCACTGTCGGGCAGCGTTTGCATCGGCTGGCATGGAATCCGCTCACACCTTTTCTCGTCCAACGAGTAATATGAGACACATGGGTTTCCTCTACACACCGCTTCCGTTCTGGGTCGCTGTCGGTGGCTGGATCGCCACTGCGATAGTGGTCGCGCTCGCGCTGTGGAAAAATCCTTTCAAACGACTTCAAGACGGCACGCTACAGCATGTCTGGCTGGCGATTATCGTCGCAGTGTCGGTGCTGTGGGCTAGCAATGCGTGGCTCGACGACGGCACCGTGATGCACCTGCTCGGCGCCACGCTATTCGTTACGCTTTTCGACTGGGCGCTGGCATTGATCGCGATGGCGCTCGTCACGGGTCTTGCCGCCGTCATGTTCGACGCGCCCTGGCAAGGCATCGCGCTGACCTTCCTCGTGTACGGTGCGGTGCCTGTCGGCATCTCGACCCTGCTCCAGCGCATCAGCATTGCCTGGCTGCCACGCAACCTCTTCATGTTTATCTTCGGCCAGGGTTTCGTCTCGCCCGCCATTGCCGTATCGCTCACCGCGGCCGCGGCGCTCGGCGTGCATGTTGCACTCGCCGATGGTTCGACGACAGTGGTCCCCGCCGGCTACGCGTTCAGCGTGCTGCTGCTTGCCACCGGCGAGGCCTGGTTCACCGGCATGTCGACCGCCTTGATCGCGGTCTATCGTCCCGCGTGGGTCACCACATATGATGTGCGCAGATATCGTTTGGGCGGCCCGCGCACCTGACACGGATGGACCTGCGGCACGTGCCAGCGACAATAGCGCGCCCATGCCCGTCAAAGCCAGCCGGAAAATTCACCGGGCCCGCGCATCAGCACAGGACAAAATATTTGTGTCAGCATTGAACTCCCCCCGCTCGCCAGGCATCTTACTTGCCTCACATCCTATTCGCGTCTAAAGAACTAGATGGATTGCACCAACGCACCGCGCCGATTGCTGCGGTTGGTCGGCCGGTTGGCGACAGTTGCAGCGGGTCTCTCGCTCATCTGCTCCGCTCCCGTATTCGCCGATCAACTCGAACAGCACAACGATCTCGTCAACAAGTTTGTCAGTGACCTGCATGCAGACCCGCTGGTCGCAGACTGCGCCGCTCACGGCAACTTCGTCGCCAGCACTTCGACGGCCTTCGACCACGTCGAATTTCCACCCAGCTCCTTCGACAGCGCGCACGCGTCCGTCACGCCCTGGAACGATTCGTTCGACGAGGGCAAGCAGCGCGTCAAGGTAGACAGCATCGTTACCGTCGAAGGGATCGGCGTCCGCCAGAGCGGAGAAGGCGATCCTGCTTCGCTGAAATTCCGCTGCGGCTATGTCGGCGCGCAGATGCTCGCGTTCAGCTGGAACGATCCGGTGCCGCCGACCCGTGCGCGCAGCGCGGGGGCGACGGAATCGCGAGCCGTGGCGTCGGGCAAGCATACAAGCGGTAAGGGCAAACATGCCGCGAGCGGTAAGACGACGAAGAAAGCGGTGCCGAAATCGTCCAAGGCAAGCTCGGGAAAATCGTCGAAAGCGACTTCGGGCAAGGCGTCGAGCAAATCGACTATCAAAAAGAGCACAGCGAAAAAGAAAGCGTGACGGCGGACGCCGCCACGGCGGCGTCGGTTCATTTGCTCGCGCCGCCGAAGCTATCGGCGGTTCAATGAAAAGAGGCGCACACGTCACCGTGTGCGCCTCTTTTTTCGAGCCTCCGTTGCTTCAGGCAAACGTCTCGACGTGACGCAGAATCGCCTGCAACATCGCAGCGCCAAGCGACGCGCTGCGCTCGCCGTTCCAGCCCACCCGCTCGTCGGGCAGATTCGCGTTGTCCTTGAACGGCATCTCCAGCGTCAGCGACAGACAACCGAATTCGTTGCCGATGTACTTCGACGCGAGCTTCAGCGCATCCTCGCGATACTTGCTCGCGGCATAGCCGTACTTGTCCTGGAAATCAGGACTCGCGTGCTTGAACGCTTCGATGAACGCCTTCTGCTCCAGCCCCTGCCGCTCGGTGAATCCCGGCAGCATTTCGGAGCCGGCCACGAACACGTAGGGCAGCGCTTCGTCGCCGTGAATATCAAAGAACAGATCGCAACCGGTCGCGTGAATCGCGTCGCGCACCAGCAGCACTTCGGGGCTGCGCGCCGCGTCCGGTTCCATCCATTCGCGATTCAGGTTCGCACCGGCCGCGTTGGTGCGCAGATTGCCGTGCACGCTGCCGTCCGGATTCATGTTCGGCACGATGTAGAACACCGCGTGATCGTACAGTTTGCGCGCGACCGGATCGCCCGCCCAATCGCCCCACCCAACGAGACGCTTGACGAGCCCTTCGATAAACCATTCGGCCATCGTCTCGCCCGGATGCTGGCGCGCGATCAGCCACACTTTCTTTTTGGGCGTGTCGCCGGTTTGCGGTGTGCCGAGGGTGAGCAGCGACATCGGCCGGCCTTCGACGCTCGCGCCCAGTTCGGTGAGCGTGGCCTGCGGCATCTGCTGCACGGCGCCGAGAAATTCCGAATGACGCTCCTCGCTGTACGGCTCGAAATACGCGTAGTAGATGCGATCGAAATCCGGCGTGTGATCGATCGTCAGCACGCGGCCGTCGTATGAGGTCGGCACGCGAAACCAGTTCACCCGATCATAGCTCGCCACCGCCTGATAGTCGCGCCAGCCTTCGGCGAACGCGCACGCGGCGGCATTCTCGAAGGTCATCACGCAGCGCGTGCCCGCGGCGCCGGACACGCGGAAATAAAACCATTGCGCGAATTCGGCGTGGCTGTCCGGCCGCACGCGCAGACGGATATTGCCGGCGTCCTCGCAGGACAGCACTTCAATTGCGCCCGCGTCGAAATTGCTCGTGATCGATAACGTCATGATGTTCTTCCCTGCCTCCTGCCGGGCGCAACGCTTATTCAGCGACGCGGCGGCGGAATACGTAAGTGGAGTCGTTCGAAGCGGCCGCGTCGAACCCATAGCCTTCGGCGTCGAATTCCTTCAGTTGCTCGGGCCGCTCGAGGCGGTTCTCGACTGCGTAGCGCGCCATCAGGCCACGCGCGCGCTTTGCATGGAAGCTGATGATCTTGTAGCGGCCGCCCTTCCAGTCCTCGAATACGGGCGTGACGACCGGCGCTTCGAGCAGCTTCGGCTTGACCGATTTGAAGTACTCGCCCGACGCGCAATTCACCAGCACGCGCGACGCCACGGTGTTCTTCTTCAGTTGCGCGTTCAACGCGTGCGTGATGCGCTCGCCCCAGAACGCGTAGAGGTCCTTGCCGCGCGGATTGGCGAAGCGCGTGCCCATTTCGAGCCGGTACGGTTGCAGCAGATCGAGCGGTCGCAGCAGGCCATACAGGCCCGACAGCACGCGCACGTGATTCTGCGCATAGTCGAGATCGGCCGACGACAACGTCTTCGCGTTGAAGCCTTCATACACGTCGCCGTTGAACGCGAGCACCGCCTGCTTGGCGTTGTGCGTGCCGAATTGCGGCGACCATTCGGCGTAACGCTGGAAGTTCAGATGCGCGAGCGGGTCGGAAATGTCCATCAGCGACGCGATCTGCGCGGGCGACAAACGACGCAAGCCGCCGATCAGTTCGGCTGCGTCGTCGACGAAATCGGGGATCGTGTGCTTGCTGACGTGCGGCGGGGTTTCGTAGTCGAGCGATTTCGCCGGCGACAGAACGATTATCATAGAGGCTTGCAGGCACGCCGTGCCTGGCGGTCAAAGACGAAAGCCAGATTGTAACGAATGCCCGGTTCCCATGCCTCCCACGGCGCTTTGCGCGTCGTCCTCGATTCCAATGTCTGGATCGATATTCTCGTGTTCGACGACCCGCACACGCGACCGATCGCGGCCGCGCTCGAAAGCGGCGCGCTGGCCGCGCTGATCGACGCCCGCTGCCTCGCCGAACTCGCCTATGTGCTCGACTATCCGCAATTCGCGCATCGGAATGTCGACAAGGCCGCCGCGCTCGCGGTCGTCGCGCGCCTCGCGCAGTTGGTCGAACCCGACGCGCCCGCGGAAGACGCACGCCCGTTGCCCAAATGCAAAGACCGCGACGACCAGAAGTTTCTCGAGCTCGCGCACGCCGCGCAGGCCGACTGGCTGGTGTCGAAAGATCGCGCGGTGTTGAAGCTCGCCAAGCGGATTGCGCGCGACTTCGGCTTCCAGATCGCGCAACCGGCGCCGTTCGTGGCCGCCGTCGGCGCTGCGATGAACGCCGCCGGCGAGACCGCACCCGCATGAGCGCGGCGCAATGAAACCCTGGCCGGATGGCCAACGCGGAGCCTGCGACGCGCACACCGCGCCGCGATTCCCTACAATCAGGCTTCGTCCTTGCCGACGATACCTTTCGTCGAATTCGCCAACTCAGTTGCCCACTCAGTTGCCACCCCACTCGCTCACGCTCCGGACAGCGCCATGAATGCACCGCACGATACGCCCATGAGTCCCTCGTTCCCGTCTCGCCTGCCGAATGTCGGCACGACGATTTTCACCGTGATGAGCGCGCTCGCCGCCGAGAAAGGCGCGGTGAATCTGGGACAGGGCTTTCCCGACTTCGGCTGCGATCCGCGTATCGTCGACGCGGTCGCGAACGCGATGCGCGACGGCCACAACCAGTACCCGCCGATGGCCGGCGCCGCGCCGCTGCGTCAGGCGATTTCCGACAAGATCGCGAATCTGTACGGGCGCCGCTACGACGCTACCAGCGAAATCACCGTGACGGCGGGCGCAACGCAGGCGTTGCTGACCGCGATTCTTTGCACCGTCCATCCGGGCGACGAAGTGATCGTGATCGAGCCGACCTACGACAGCTATCTGCCGTCGATCGAACTGGCCGGCGGCAAGCCGGTGTTCGTCACGCTCGACGCGCCCAACTACGCGATTCCGTTCGATAAACTCGCCGCCGCGATCACGCCGAAAACGCGGCTGCTGCTGATCAACACGCCGCACAATCCGACCGGCACGGTATGGCGCGAGCAAGACATGCGCAAGCTCGAAGAGATCGTGCGCGGCACCAACGTGCTCATCCTGTCGGACGAAGTGTATGAACACATGGTCTACGACGGCGCGCCGCACGAAAGCGTCGCGCGTTATCCGGAACTCGCGCAGCGCAGTTTCGTCGTGTCGAGCTTCGGCAAGACCTATCACGTGACGGGCTGGAAAGTCGGTTACGTGGCCGCGCCCGCCGCGCTCACCGCCGAGTTCCGCAAAGTGCATCAGTTCAACGTGTTCACGGTCAACACGCCGATGCAGGTCGGTCTCGCCGAGTACATGAAAGACCCGGCGCCCTATCTCGACCTGCCGGCGTTCTATCAGAAGAAGCGCGACTTCTTTCGCGTGGGCCTCGCGAATTCGCGCTTCAAGTTGCTGCCGTGCACGGGCACCTACTTTCAGTGCGTCGATTATTCGGCGATCAGCGACCTGCCCGAAGCCGAGTTTGCGCAATGGCTGACCGGCGAGATCGGCGTCGCGGCAATTCCGGTCTCGGCGTTCTATCACGAAGCGCACGAATCGGGGGTGGTGCGCTTCTGCTTTGCCAAACAGGAAGGCACGCTCGCCACCGCGCTCGAACGCCTCGCGCGGCTCTAGCATGTCCCGCGCGATGCTGCGAACGAACCCACGTTCCTCGCCATCGCGCGCAGCGGCCAACGCGTGCGCTGCCGCGTGCAGGGCCGCTTGCACCGCATGCATCGGCCCGTTTCGGCAGCAGCCTCTGCGCTTACGCGGCGCGCGTCGCCGTGATATACGCCTTGCGGTCCTCGGTCACGCGCTGCGCGGCTGGCCGCGCGTTGATCGCCTTCACGTAATTCTTCCAGTCGACGCCCGCGTCGAGCAGAAAGTCGCGACCGTAGATGGTCTGCGTCGCCATGCCCACCAGAGGCAAGCTCACATACCCGGACGTGTCCGCGACGCTGAAACGCTCGCCGCACAAATACGGCCCGAACTTCGCGATCCGTTTGAACCCGGCGATGTGATGCGCGAGCAGTTTCTCGATGCGCCCTTTGGTGGCGTCGCTCACCGTCCCGCCGAAGAACGCTTCCTTGTAGAGATTGCGCGCGGTCAGTTCGAGTTGCACGTCGACAAACATGATCATCTCGCGCTCTTTGGCTGCTTGCCACGGGTCGGCGGAAAAGATCTGCTTGTCGGGAAAGCGCGCGGCCAGGTACTCGACGATGCACTGCGACTCGCACAGGTCGCCGTTTTCAGTTTGCAGATAAGGCACCTTGCCGAGCGGCGAATGCTCGAGCATGGCCTCGTCCTGACTCGGCAGCACCTGCACTTCTTCGAACGCGATGCCGTGTTCGAGAAGCACGAACTTCACTTTGTTGTAGTAGTTAGAGAGCGCGAAACCGCACAGCTTGATCATCCGGTGTCTCCTTCCTTCGAGTTGTATGAGGCCGCGTGTCACTGCCGATCCGACAGCCAAAGCAGCGGCCTTCGATCAATCATCCAGTAATTTGCACGATCGTGCTATTCTAAAAAAACCATGGAGTCGAGCATCACGATGAACTCTCGCAATTTCAACATTGAGACTATCGGCATTGTCGGCACCGGCGCAATGGGCCGTGGCATTGCGCAGATCGCCACGTTAGCAGGCGTGAAGGTGCGCCTGTACGACACCAACGCCGCGGCCGTCGGCGCCGCGCGCGACTATCTCGCCGAGACCTTTGCAAAGCTGACGGCCAAAGGCAAGCTCGACCAGGCTCGCTCGCTTGCCGCGCTGGCCAATGTCAGCGGTGCCCAGGCGATTGGCGAACTGGCCGACTGCGATCTGGTCGTCGAGGCGATCGTCGAAAAGCTCGATGTGAAGCAGGCGCTCTTTCGCGAACTCGAAACCGTGGTGAGCGGGCGTTGCGTGCTGGCGTCCAACACGTCTTCGCTATCGATCACGGCGATTGCCGCCGGTTGCACCGATCCGTCGCGTGTAGTCGGTTATCACTTCTTCAATCCCGTGCCGTTGATGAAGGTCGTCGAGGTGATCGACGGTCTGCGCAGCGACCCCGCGGCCGGCGACGCGCTGATGGATCTCGCGCGCCGCATGGGTCACACGCCGGTGCGCGCGAAAGACATGCCGGGCTTCATCGTGAATCACGCGGGCCGCGGCATGAATACCGAGGGCTTGCGCGTCGCGGGCGAAGGCGTCGCGAGCTTCGCGGATATCGACCGCATCATGCGCGAGCAGGCGGGCTTTCGCCTCGGGCCGTTCGAGTTGCTGGACCTGACCGCGCTCGACGTCTCGCATCCGGTGATGGAGTCGATTTACCACCAGTTCTATGAAGAGCCGCGCTTCACGCCGTCGCCGATCACCGGCACGCGATTCGCCGGCGGACTGCTCGGCCGCAAGACCGGCGAAGGTTTTTATCGCTACGTGGACGGCAAGCAGCAGGTGAGCGCCGAAGCGCCCGCGCCGACCGGACTGCCGAAAAGCGTGTGGGTCAGCAAGCGTTATCCGCAAGCTCACGAAGCCGTCGCGGAACTCGTCAGCAAGGCCGGCGTGAAGCTCGACAACGGCGCCACGCCCGCACCGGATTCGTTGATCGTCGTGACGCCGTTCGGCCATGACGCAACCACGGCCGCTGTCGACGAAGCACTCGACGCGAGCCGCGTCGTCGCCGTCGACGCCCTCTTCCCGCTCGTCGGCGCACAACGCCGCACGCTGATGACCACGCCGGCCACCACGCGCGCCAGCCGCGACACCGCGCATGCGCTGTTTGCCGCCGACGGCGTGCCCGTCACCGTGATTCGCGATTCGACCGGTTTCGTCGCGCAGCGCGTGGTGGCGACGATCGTCAACATCGGCTGCGATATCGCGCAAAAGCAGATCGCCACGCCCGAGGACATCGATCTCGCCGTGACGCTCGGCCTCGGCTATCCGCGCGGCCCGCTGGCACTCGGCGACGCGCTCGGCGCGACCACCCTGCTCACGATTCTGCGCAACATGTTCAACGTGCTCGGCGATCCGCGCTACCGTCCGTCGCCGTGGCTCGCGCGGCGCGCGCAACTCGGCCTGTCGCTGACGCAACGCGACGCAGCGGACATCCAGACAGAGACGCAAAAGGAGAACCACGCATGAGCGCCGAACTGCTGACCTCGCGCCCGACCGAAAGCGAATCGACGCTGATCCTCACGCTGTCGAACCCCGGCGCACGCAACGCGCTGCATCCGGACATGTACGCGGCCGGCATCGAAGCGCTCGATTCGGCGGAAAGCGATCCGTCGATCCGCGCGATCGTGCTGACCGGCGCCGACAACTTCTTCTGCGCGGGCGGCAATCTGAACCGGCTGCTCGAAAACCGCGCGAAAGATCCGTCGGTGCAGGCGGAGAGCATCGATCTGCTCGGCGAATGGATTTCGGCGCTGCGTCTGTCATCGAAGCCAGTGATCGCCGCGGTCGATGGCGCCGCCGCTGGCGCGGGCTTCTCGCTCGCACTCGCATGCGATCTGATCGTCGCCGCCGACAACGCCAAATTCGTGATGTCGTACGCACGCGTAGGCTTGACGCCCGACGGCGGCGGCTCGTGGTTCCTCGCCCAGGCGTTGCCGCGCCAACTGGCCACCGAGGTGCTGATCGAAGGCAAGCCAATCGCTGCCACGCGTCTGAACGAACTCGGCGTCGTCAACAAACTGGCGAAGCCCGGCGCCGCGCGCGACACCGCTGTCGCGTGGGCTGACGAACTCGGCAAGATCTCGCCGAACTCGGTTTCACGCATCAAAGGGCTGATCGGCGCGGCCGGCATGCAGCCGCTCGCCGAGCATCTGGTCGCGGAGCGCGACAGCTTCGTCGCGTCGCTGCATCATCGCGAAGGGCTCGAAGGGATTTCCGCGTTCCTCGAAAAACGCGCGCCGGTCTATAAGTGAAATGCGAGCGAACCAGGAGTGAATCGACCCGCCATGCCTGACTACCAATTGCCCAAACGCCGCCGCATCTTCCTGATGCGTCACGGCGACGTCACCTACTTCGACGACTCCGGCCGCGCGATCGATCCCGAGACCGTGCCGTTGAACGCGAACGGCCGCGAGCAGGCGAGCGCGGCGGGGCGCGTGTTCGCCGAGCAACAGGTGCGCTTCGATCGTGTGATCGTCAGCGGTTTGCCGCGCACGGTTGAAACCGCGCGGCGCGTGCTCGCCGAAACGGGCCAGGAGATCGAACTCGAGATCGAGCCCGCCTTGCAGGAGATTCGCGGCGGCAAGCTCGGCAGCATCCCGCAGCAGGATCTGGAGGCCGCGTTTCTCGGCGTGTTCGACGGCATCGTGCCGGAAAGCACGCGCTTTCTCGACGGCGAAACGATCGGTGCGTTGTTCGACCGCGTGCTGCCGGCGGTCGCCGCGCTGCGTGAGGACACGTCGTGGGACACCGCGCTGCTGGTGCTGCACGGTGGCGTGAATCGCGCGATCCTGTCGCACGCGATCACCGCCGGCGGCCGCACGTTCTTCGGCCATCTGGCGCAGGCCACCGGCTGCATCAACGCGCTCGACGTCGGTGCGGCGCCGCGCGACTGGGTGCTACGCACGCTCAACTATTCCCCGCCGTCGCCGCTGCATCGCGACGTCCGCAACACCACAATGGAAATGCTCTACGCACAATTCATTCAATACAAGCGTAGCTGAACCCGAACTGGAGGAGACACATGGTGCAAGCCACACAGAATGGCGACCCCGCGCACAAGCCGGATTATTCGGCCTTCGAGGGCACGCGCCCGGTCAACGAGCGGCAACGTTTCGACACCGACGCGCTCGCCGCGTGGCTGGCCCGGCATGTCGACGGATTTGCCGGACCGCTCACGCTGGAGCAATTCGCGGGCGGCCAGTCCAATCCCACGTTCAAGCTGGTCACACCATCGCGTTCGTATGTGATGCGTGCGAAGCCTGGGCCCGCCGCGAAGCTGCTGCCGTCCGCGCACGCCGTCGAACGTGAATACCGCGTGATGCACGCGCTCGCCGATACCGACGTACCGGTCGCGCAAATGCTCGCGCTGTGCGAGGACGAAAGTGTGATCGGTCGTGCGTTCTACGTGATGGAGTTCGTCGAAGGCCGCGTGTTGTGGGATCAGTCGCTGCCCGGCATGACGCCCGCCGAACGCACGGCGATCTACGACGAAATGAACCGCGTGATCGCGGCGTTGCATAGCGTCGACGTCGAGGCCACCGGTCTCGCCGATTACGGCAAGCCGGGCAATTACTTCGCACGCCAGATCGGCCGCTGGAGCAAGCAATACCTCGCGTCCGAGACCGAGCCGATCGACGCGATGCAGCGTTTGATCGAATGGCTGCCGCAGCATATGCCGGCCGAAACCGGCGCGCGTGCGTCGGTCGTGCATGGCGACTACCGGCTCGACAACCTGATCTTTCATCCTCACGAACCGCGCGTGCTCGCGGTGCTCGACTGGGAGTTGTCGACGCTCGGCGATCCGCTCGCCGACTTCGCCTATCACTGCATGGCGTGGCATGTCGATCCGACGCAGTTTCGCGGCATCGCCGGGCTCGACTGGGCGGCGCTCGGCATTCCCGATGAAGCGCAGTATGTCGAACGCTATTGCAAGCGCACCGGCTTCGAGATTCACGGCGACTGGAATTTCTATCTGGCCTACAACATGTTCCGCATTGCCGCGATTTTGCAAGGGATCATGAAGCGGGTCGTCGACGGCACCGCGGCCAGCGCGCAGGCGCTCGACGCCGGGCGTCGCGCGAAGCCGATGGCCGAACTGGCGTGGCGCTACGCGCAAAAGGTGCGCTGAGCGGATTCGCACGCGAGCTTTGCACGCGCCGTGACGGGTGCGGCGGGCTGCGCGTCGCGAGTCCTACGCCTTAGGCTGCGAGCCTTGATCTGCGTGTCCCAACTCGCGTGCTGCGCGCTGTGCACGCTGAGCTATGCGCTCCAAGCTACGCACCCCGATCCAATCTCTTCCGCTGTCCGTTATCCGCGAGGTCCTAGATGAATTTCGATTACACCCCGAAGGTTCAGGCGTTGCGTGAAAAGCTGCTCGCCTTTTTCGACGAGTACATTTATCCGAACGAGCAGGCGTTCTACGCGGAGATTGCGCGCAATCGCCAGAACGGCAACGCATGGCTGCCGACCGAACTGATCGAGCAACTCAAACAGAAAGCGCGCGACGCCGGTTTGTGGAATCTATTCCTGCCGCAGTCGGAACGCGGCGCCGGGCTGACCAATCTCGAATACGCGCCGCTCTGCGAGATCATGGGGCGCGTGCCCTGGGCGCCGGAAGTGTTCAACTGCAACGCGCCCGACACCGGCAACATGGAAACAATCGAGCGCTACGGCAGCGAGGACAACAAACGCGAGTGGCTCGATCCGCTGCTGCAAGGCTACATCCGCTCGGCGTTTCTGATGACGGAGCCGGAGGTGGCGTCGTCGGATGCGACCAATATCCAGACCAGCATCGTGCGCGATGGCGACTACTACGTGATCAACGGTCACAAGTGGTGGTCGTCGGGCGCGGGTGACCCGCGCTGCAAGGTCTACATCGTCATGGGCAAGACCGATCCCGACGCGCCGCGCCATCAGCAGCAGTCGATGATCCTCGTCCCCGGCGACGCCGCCGGCATCACCGTGCACCGCCCGCTCACCGTGTTCGGTTACGACGACGCGCCGCACGGCCACATGGAAATCACACTCGACAACGTGCGCGTGCCCGTCACCAACATGCTGCTCGGCGAAGGCCGCGGCTTCGAGATCGCGCAAGGCCGGCTCGGGCCGGGACGCATCCATCACTGCATGCGCCTGATCGGCCTCGCGGAGCGCGCAATCGAACTGATGGCGAAGCGCTCGCTGCAACGCGTCGCGTTCGGTAAGCCGGTCGCAGCGCAAGGCGTCACGCAGGAACGTCTTGCCGAGGCGCGCTGCATGATTGAGCAGGCGCGCCTGCTCACGCTGAAAACCGCGTACATGATGGACACCGTCGGCAACAAGGGCGCGCGCGGCGAGATCGCGATGATCAAGGTGGTCGCGCCGAACATGGCGTGTCAGGTGATCGATTGGGCGATTCAGGCGCACGGCGGCGGCGGTGTCAGCGACGACTTCCCGCTCGCGTATGCGTACGCGTCGGCCCGCACGCTGCGTTTCGCCGACGGCCCCGACGAAGTGCACCGCAACGCGATCGCCAAGCTCGAACTCGCGCGTCATATGGATGCGGGCGCGGCGGCTCGGGTGGAGATGCCGGTCACGCGAGTTTGAGCGTTGAGCTTGAACGGATGTCGACGCAAAGCGCGACATGCGCGGCTTGCGGCGTCTCCAGCAGCATCGTGCGATCTATGCTCTAATTTTCGTCAACGGCGGCGCCCTTTTGCGGCGCCGCTTTCACGAACAAGGAGCCAGGATGATCGATGTCTATAGCTGGGCGACCCCGAACGGCCACAAGATCCACATCATGCTCGAGGAGACGGGCCTCGCGTACACCGCGCACGGCGTGAATATCGGCGCCGGCGACCAATTCAAACCCGAATTTCTCGCTATTAGTCCGAACAACAAGATTCCCGCGATCGTCGATTCCGACGGTCCCAAAGGCGCCGACGGCAAACCGTTCGCGCTGTTCGAATCGGGCGCGATCCTGATTTATCTCGCCGAGAAGACCGGCAAGTTTCTGCCGGCCGATCCCGCCGCGCGCTATTCGACCTTGCAATGGCTGATGTTCCAGATGGGCGGCCTCGGTCCGATGCTTGGACAAACGCACCACTTCCGCAACTACGCACCCGAGCCGATCGAATATGCGATCAATCGCTATACGAACGAAACGCGGCGCCTGTATGGCGTGATGGACACGCAGCTCGGCAAGACACAGCACCTCGCGGGCAACGACTATACGATCGCGGACATCGCCGCGTTTCCGTGGACGCGTTCGTGGCAGAACCAGGGCATCGAGCTCGATGCGTTTCCGCATGTGAAGCGTTGGCATGAAGAGATCGCCGCGCGGCCGGCGGTGGTGCGTGGCGTCGAAGTGCTGGCGTCCGCCCGCGCACCGTTGATGGATGAAAAGGCCAAAGAGATCCTGTTCGGCGCGACGCAGTACGCCAAGCATTAATTTTCGCTGCGCGTCGGTTGTGGCATTGTCTCGGTATTAGTATGGGCGCCGCGGCGCTGCCGGCTTAGGCCGCTACTGCAAAGAAAAGGCGCGAGCCGGCATGAATGCCGCCTCGCGCTTTTTTCACGATCCGTGCGCGCCCGAACGCTAGAAATAGTGCCGCGTGATGAACTCCGCGACACACACCGGCCTGTCGCTGCCCTGCTGTTCCAGCGTCACGTTCCATTCGACCTGCACGCCGGCGTTATCGACATCGGTGACTGACTGCACCGCGAATTTCGCGCGCAGTTGCGAACCCACCAGCACCGGCGACGTGAACCGCACGCGATTCAAACCGTAGTTGACGCCCATGCGCTGTTCGAGCGCCACCGTTTTTCCCAACAAAGCCGGAATCAACGACAACGTCAGAAAGCCATGCGCGACCGGACCGCCGAACGGCGACTCGCGCCGCGCCCGCTCCGGATCGACGTGAATCCATTGATGATCGCCGGTCGCCTCGGCGAAACGGTCGACCCTGGACTGGTCGACCGTCAGCCAGTCACTGACCAACGGTTCGGCGCCGACCAGCGCGCGCAAAGCCTCGGCGTTGCCGAAAGTCGCGGCGGGCGCCGCGCTGGCTGTCATGCAGCGGCTCCCGGATTGCGCAGTCCAAACATGCCTTTCGAGCGCACCGTGATCACCGTTTCGCCATGCTGATTGATTCCTTCCCAGCGCGTCGACACGATGCCGCGATCCGGTTTGCTCTCCGACAAGCGCTTGTCGACCACGACGTTCATCATCGTGATCGTGTCGCCGACGCGCACTGGCTTCAACCAGCGAATTTCGTCGATACCGGGCGAACCCATCGACGTGGAACCGGCGAGCACGTTGCGCACCAGCATGCCCATCATCGCCGAACAGGTATGCCAACCGCTCGCCACCAAGCCGCGAAACGGCGATTCGGCCGCCGCGGTTTCGTCCAGATGGAACGGCTGCGGGTCGAACTTCTGCGCAAACTCGACGATCTCTTCACGCGTGAACGTATGCCTGCCGACTTCGGTAGCCGTGCCGACCACCATGTCTTCGAAACTCAATCCCATCGTCGCATCTCCTTTATTCGCTTGAACGGGCCGGTCAGGCTTCGGCCGTGACAAAGCCGGGCAGCGCGGCGAACCGCGCGAGATGATGATCGACATCGCCCAGCGTCGTTTCGATGATAGCGAGGCGTTTGAACAGATGCGCCGCAGCCACTTCGTTCGTGACGCCCATCCCGCCGTGCAACTGCACCGCCTGTTGCCCGACGAAACGCGCGGCCTGCCCGACCCGCACCTTTGCGGCGGAAACGGCGCGGCGCCGCTCATCGGCATCTTCGCTGGAGTAGCGCATCGCGGCCAGGTAGGTGATGGAACGCGCCTGCTCGGCGTGGATCAGCATTTCGACCATCCGATGCTGCAACGCCTGGAAACGCGCGATCGGCTGGCCGAACTGCTGGCGCGTCTTCGTGTAGTCGACCGTGGCGAGATTCAGTGCGTCGAGCGCGCCAATCGCCTCTGCACACAACAGCAGCGTGCCGTAGTCGGCGATATGTTCGAGCGCCGCCGCGCCCGCGTGTTTGCCGGCCAGCCGGCGCGCGGGTGTGTCGCTGAACTCGAGCGTCGCGGCGCGTTGGCCGTCGATCGTGCGGTAGTCCGTGACCTTGACGCCCGCTGCGTCGCGCGCGACCACAAAAAGTGCGATCTCGCCGTTCAGACGCGCCGGCACGATCCACGCGTGCGCCTGCGCGCCGTGCAGCACGACCGACTTCGTGCCGCTCAATGTCTGCTGCTCGCCCTGTCCGTTCGCGGTCGTCCCGATATCAAACAGGTCGTAGCGTGCATGCGGCTCGTGAAATGCGACGGCCAGCTTGATCTCGCCTTGCGCCGCGCGTTCCAGCAGCGACGCGTCTTCCCCCTCGCCCGTGCCGGCGAGGCGCAGCGCCTCGATGCCGACCGCCGTCGCCCAATACGGCTCGACGACCAGCGCGCGGCCAAGCTCCTGCATCACCACCAGCATGTCGATCGGACCGCCGTTAAAGCCGCCCTGCGCTTCCGGCACCGGCAGCGCGGTCAGACCGAGTTCGGCAAACGCGGCCCAGTGCGTATCCGACACGCCGGACTCCGAGCGCACGATCGCCTGGCGCGCTTCGAATCCATAGCTCTTGTCCAGATAGCGGCGCAGCGCGTCGGCGAATTGCTGTTGTTCGTCATTGAAAGTGAAGTCCATGCGCCGCCCCTTAAAGTCCGAGAATCATCTGCGCGATGATGTTCTTTTGAATTTCGTTCGAGCCGCCGTAGATCGACGTCTTGCGGTAGTTGAAGTAGTACGCGGCGAGCGGCGCGGCATCGTCGTCGCCAGCCAGGCTGTGCTTGCGCTCCCCTTCAAGGAACGGCACGTCGAACGGTGCGGCGAGCGGCCCGACGGCTTCGAACATCAGCTCGGTCAGCCCCTGCTGCACTTCGGTGCCTTTGATTTTCAGCATCGACGCCTCCGGCCCCGGCCCACGTCCGCCGGCCTCGTTAGCGACCACGCGTTGCACGGTGACTTCGAGCGCCATCAATTCGATTTCGAGACTCGCGACTTTGGCGGCGAAGACCGGGTCCTGCAGCAGCGGCTTGCCGTTCTTTTTCTGATCCAGCGCAAGGCGCTTCAGGAAAACGAGTTCGCGCTTCGACTGGCCGACACGCGCGATGCCGGTGCGCTCATGGCCAAGCAGATACTTCGCATAGGTCCAGCCGCGATTCTCTTCGCCGACCAGATTCTCGACCGGTACTTTCACGTCTTCGAAAAACACTTCGTTGACTTCGTGATCTTCGTCGAGCGTGATGATCGGACGCACGGTGATACCCGGCGTCTTCATGTCGATCAACAGGAAAGAGATGCCCTCCTGCTTCTTGGCGCCGCTGTCGGTACGCACGAGGCAGAACATCATGTCGGCGTATTGGCCGAGCGTGGTCCAGGTTTTCTGACCATTGACCACGTAATGGTCGCCGACGCGCTCGGCGCGCGTACGCAACGACGCGAGGTCGGAACCGGAGCCCGGCTCGGAGTAGCCTTGGCACCACCAATCCGTGCCGTCGAGAATACGCGGCAAATAATGGCGCTTCTGCGCGTCGTTGCCGTATTTCATGATCACGGGCGCCACCATCGACACGCCGAACGGCAACACCGACGGCGCGCCGATCCGTGCGCACTCTTCTTCCCAGATGTGCCGTTGGGTCGCGTCCCAGCCCGGGCCGCCGTATTCGCGCGGCCACGCGATCGCCGACCAGCCTCGCGTGCCGAGCAGCTTGTGCCAGCCTGCGAAGTCTTCGCGGGTAAGACGCTTGTGATTGAGTACTTTGTCGCTCAGCTCGCGAGGCAGGTTCGCTTCGAGCCAGCTGCGGATGTCGGCGCGGAATGCGTCGTCGACGGGGGAATAGTCCAGATTCATGCGTAGTGTCTCCTGGCCGCCACCACCCGGCGCCACGGAGCCACTGCGCTATTGCAGCGGTTCCTTCAGTGCAGCCGGGACCGGAAGCGGCATCACTTCGATGCCTTCCTCGACCAAGGCACGCGCATCTTCCGGTGTCGTGACACCGCGAATATTGCGTGCGGGCGATTCGTTATAGTGAATGCGCCGCGCTTCCTCGGCGAAGCGGTCGCCCACGTTCTCAGTCTTTTCCAGTACCTCGCGCAACGCACGCATGACCCGCGCCTGCATTTCGCCAACGCCCGCCGGCACTTTGGTGTCGGTCGCGCCCGACAAATTAAGGCGCGGTGCCGACGGCAAACGGCTCACTTCATTCGCACCGCAGATCGGACATTCGACGAGCTTGCGGGACTGCTGCGATTCGAAGTCATCAGCCGAAGCAAACCAGCCTTCGAACCGATGGCCATGCGGACACTGTAAATCGAGGACCTTCATGTGGAATCAGGGCTTGCGTGCCAGTTTAGCGCAAAACGAAATTTTGTGAACGATCGTTCGCAATTTTACGGACGACACGCCGACGTCAAATGCTGCGGACAAATCGGACGCGGTGCGCGATTTTAACGCTTTGCGCAAAGGACTGCCGACGGCGAGCTAACGGACGAGCCAGCAGTTGCGCGGAATCAAAACGGGCTGACCGCTCGCATCGATTCCGAGGTCCTGCCGCACTGGCTGTTGCCATGCTTCCCGCCTACGCCACGAGACTTGCAAGCGCGCGGTTGAACCGCGGTTCGAGTTCACGCACTTCCCTGGCAAGGTTGATCTGCTTGGCCGACTTTGCGACTTCCGCCACGTCGGTCTTGATGTCATAGCCACCGCGTTCGGTCAGCCAATCAAGGATGTCGGATAGATGCCACACCGATGCACTGCCCTCGTGGACCGGCGGCGGGAAGTCAATTGAGTGGCTCAGCATCAGCTTGCGCATGTTTTGGCGCGACACGCCGGCGACTTCGGCAACATCGGTGAGGCCGACGAAATCGGGACCTGCTTCGACGAGGCGCGCCGACGGCACCGCGCGTTTGACATCTTTGAGTGCGCTGACCAATGCCTCGAACGCGGACGCTGCTTCGCGGGAGAACAGCAGCGCGATGCGGCCGGGTTGTCCCACACCCACTGTGGCGTCGTCGCACCCCGCTTCGCCCAGGCGTTCGACGATCTCGTCAGCATCGCAATCTTCCACAGCGAGCCGGTACTTCAAGGTGAACACATATTCCATACGTTACTCCTGCTTCACTCAGCCTTAAACTTTCGCCGTTCCGACAACCGCACTGCTACCGTTGCGCCGCGCAGTTGTCGACGATCCGCCGCAAGTGCTTTGCGTGGTTAGCGGGGTTCTTCGGCGTACTCCAGACGCTCGATATGCAGAACTCTCCGCAACGACACTCCGCGTCGTTGTAAGGACAGTAGATTTTTCCCCACGCGTGGCCCTTACCCCCGTCTTGAACCCGCCAGCCGCGTTGCTCCGCATAGGCCAATGCGGCCTCGACCTCTTTCTTAGAGTGGCTTCCTCTGACCATCGACACCCTCCACTTTAGCGGCTGGAATCTTGGTTGTCAAATGACAACCAAGATTCCAGCCTAGTTCAATTCCGTCCAATCGTTCGTTATCCAAAACGATCGGACGCCACCATCGTGAATCGAAGATCCATACTAGCGTTACGACGGCGACGCGGCGAGACGGTCGGATGGCATAGGAACGATGCAACTTTTTTCAGACAGGATAGGTACTCGCCTAATAGCAAGGCCCCAAAGGCAAAGCCCCTGTCGGTCATGGACCGGCAGGGGCTTCCAGCAGACTTTAAGCCGACGCGCATCGCGTCCCGCAGCGTTATTCTGACGCCACCATCGGCCACTCGCCCGACAGCACCTTCTCCAGCCAGAATGTGCCAATGATCGTCTTCACATCGGTGATCTTGCCCGCGCGCACCCACTCGGACATCTCCGCCACCGTCGCGGTGAAGAGCTCAAGGAATTCGCCCTCGTCGAGATTGCGCTCGCCCGCCGTCAAACCGCGCGCGATATAAATATCAATGAACTCCGTGGAGTAGGAAATAATCGGGTGAATGCGCGTCAGGTAAACGTATTCACGCGCCGTATAGCCGGTTTCCTCGCGCAGTTCACGGATCGCGCACGCGAGCGCGCCCTCGTTCGGATCGAGCTTGCCGGCCGGATACTCGACCATGACCTTGCCCATCGGATAGCGGTACTGGCTTTCCAGCAGCACGCGGCCGTCGTCGAACAAAGGAATCACCATCACCGCGCCCGGATGCTGTACGTATTCGCGGGTCGCGTGCTTGCCGTCGGGCAAGCGGACCGTATCGCACTTGAGCGTCAGAAACGGCCCTTGATGGACCGTCTTGCTGTCGACACAGGTCTCGGTCAGGGCGGCGTCGTGGTTGGGAAGTTCAGCCATATGCGGACCTCGGAACAGCTTGGTGCGCGACGGCGAGACGCCGTCAGCGGCGTTTGACGAGATATTGGAAGGTAAAGCCAGGGAATGCGAACACGACGAACAGCGCGAACGTAATCGCGTAGAACTGCCAGCCCTGTTCGAAGCGGTTCCCCGCTCGCGCTTCGAGCAGAAAACCGAGCGCGCCGACCACGAAGTACAGCACGATCAATTCGGCGATCCGGATCCACGCGCTCTTCTTCGCCGCTTTCAACGGCACGGCGGCGAAGAGGCGCTGATTCAGGAACGGCAGGTTGGCGCCGACGAGCGCCAACAACACGATAAACCAACCCGCAGCCGACATCAGATCAGCAGCGTGTGCTGGATCGCCACCAGGCAGGCGCGCAGCAGCGGATCCGGCACGATACCGAGCACCAGCACGGCAACACCGTTGAGCGCGAGCAAAGCGCGCGTGCTGGTATCGGCGACGATCGGCGACTTGTCTTGCGGCTCGTCGAAGTACATCAGCTTGACGATACGCAGGTAGTAGAACGCGCCGAACAGCGACGTGATCACGGCCAGCACCGTCAGCCAGGTCAGGCCGGCGTTCATGGTGGCCTGCAGCACCGCGAGCTTCGCGTAGAAGCCGACCGCAGGCGGAATGCCGGCGAGCGAGAACATCATGATCATCATCACGAACGCGAACACCGGGCTGCGTTGATTCAGGCCCTTGAAGTCTTCGAGCGTATCCGCTTCGAAATCGCGGCGCGCGAGCAGCATGATGACGCCGAACGTACCGAGCGTCGTAATCAGATAGACGATGCTGTAGAACATCGCCGAGCCGTACGCGCTCGCGGCGCCCGTGGTCTTCTGGTCGACCACGCCGGCCAGCAGGCCGAGCAGCACGAAGCCCATGTTCGAGATCGCCGAGTACGCGAGCATGCGCTTGACGTTGCGTTGCACGATACCGGTGATGTTGCCGACGATCAGAGACAGCGCCGCCAGAATCACCAGCATCTGTTGCCACTCCACTGCGAGCGGCAGCAGGCCCATCACGAGGAAGCGCAGGCCCCACGCGAATGCCGCCACCTTCGGACCGCCGCCGACGATCAGCGTCATCGCCGTCGGAGCGCCCTGATACACGTCAGGCACCCACATGTGGAACGGCACCGCGCCCATCTTGAACGCCACGCCCGCCACGATGAAGATCACGCCGAACAACAGCACGCTCGGATCGTAGTGGCTCGAGCCGATCGCCTTGAACACTTCGTTCAGGTCGAGCGAGCCGGTCGCACCGTACAGCATCGAGATGCCGTATAGCAGGAACCCGGAAGCCAGCGCGCCGAGCACGTAGTACTTCATCGCCGCTTCATTCGACTGCGGCACTTCGCGGCGCAGCGCGATCACCGCGTACAGCGACAACGACATCAGTTCCAGACCGAGATACAGCGTCAGGAAGTTGTTGCCGGAGATCATCACGAGCTGGCCGAGCAACGAGAACATGCCCAGCAGGAAGAAGTCGCCGCGGAACAGATTGCGGTCTTCAAGGTAACGGCGCGAATACACGATCGACACCGCATAGCCGAGCGACACCACCGCCTTCATCGCGCTGGCGAACGGATCCACCACGTACATGTGGCCGAAGAAATAGCGCACTTGCGGGTCGAACGCATTCACCGCGAACCAGATGCCGGCAACCAGCGTCGAGAAGAAGGCGATGAAATACGTGGTACGGCGACCGTCCTGGCCGACGAACGTGTCGTTGAGCCACGCGACGACAACGGCGAGCATCACCAGTGCGTCGGGCAACAGAGCAGTCATAGGGGCGTTTTGCATGGTCTTTAAATTCCTCCGCTCGGCGTTACTGAGGCAACGGCAGCTTCGATTGCGCAACGTGGGAGAGGAGGTTTTCCACGGATACGTGCATCACATCGGTAAAGGGCTTCGGATACAGGCCCATGAACAGCGTCAGTGCGGCGAGCACTGCCAGCATGAAAAATTCGCGACGGCTGATGTCGACGAGGCTCTTCACGTGATCGTTGGCGATCGCGCCGAAGTACACGCGCTTGTACATCCACAGCGTGTAGGCCGCGCCGAGAATCAGCGTGACCGCCGCACCGCCGGCGATCCAGAAGTTGTACTGGACCGCAGCCAGAATCACCATGAACTCACCGACGAACCCGGAGGTGCCCGGCAAGCCGCAGTTGGCCATCGAGAACAGCATCGCGAACGCGGCGAACTTCGGCATCACGTTGACGACACCGCCATAATCGGCGATCTGACGCGAGTGCATACGGTCGTACAGCACGCCGATGCTCAGGAACATCGCGCCCGACACGAAGCCGTGCGAGATCATCTGCACGATCGCGCCTTCCACACCGAGCTGGTTGAAGATGAAGAAGCCGAGCGTGACGAAACCCATGTGCGCGATCGACGAATACGCGACCAGCTTCTTCATGTCGGTCTGCACCATCGCGACCAGGCCGATGTAGATCACCGCGATCAGCGAAAGCGTGATGACAACCGGCGCCAGAAAATGGCTCGCATCAGGCGTAATCGGCAGCGAGAAGCGCAGGAAACCGTACGCGCCCAGCTTCAGCATGATCGCGGCCAGCACGACCGAGCCGCCAGTCGGCGCTTCCACGTGCGCGTCGGGCAACCACGTATGCACCGGCCACATCGGCACCTTCACGGCGAACGCCATGAAGAACGCGATAAAAAGCAACACCTGCGGCGTCATCGCGATCTGCGCGTGCTGCCACGTCGCGAGGTCGAACGTGCCGGTCTCGACGTACAGGTACAGCAACGCGACCAGCATCAGCAGCGAGCCCATCAGCGTGTACAGGAAGAACTTGAACGCCGCGTACACGCGGTTCGCCCCGCCCCACACGCCGATGATGATGTACATCGGGATCAGCGTCGCTTCGAAGAACACGTAGAACAGCATGCCGTCGGCCGAGCTGAACACGCCGACCATAATGCCCGACAGGATCAGGAACGCCGCGAGGTACTGCGCGACGTTCTTCGTAATCACTTCCCACGCGGCGATCACGACGATCACCGTGATCAATGCGGTCAACACGACGAACCACATCGAGATGCCGTCGACACCCAGGTGGTACGTGATATTGAAGCGCTCGATCCAGCTCGCCTTTTCGACGAACTGCAGATCGGCGGTGCTCGAATCGAAACCGGTGATCAGCGGGATCGTCACGACGAAGCTGACGACCGAGCCGATTAGCGCGATCCAGCGCGCGGGACCCGGGTTCCGGTCGGAACCCACAGCCAGAACCAGAAGACCGACGAGGATCGGTAACCAGATTGCGGTACTGAGAATCGGATAAGCGTGCATTAGTGTCCCTCGCCTTATTTGCCGCCGAGCGTTACAAACAGGGTCAGGAGCCCCAACATGCCGATAATCATGGCAAACGCATAGTGGTAGATGTAGCCGGATTGGAGGAAGCGGATCACGCCGGCGAACCAGCCGATAAAGCGTGCGCTGCCGTTGACGATGCCGTCGATCACGACGACGTCCCCTTCCTTCCAGAGACCACGGCCAATTGCCACGGCGCCCCGCGCAAACACGACTTCGTTGATCTTGTCCATGTAGTACTTGTTATCGAGCAACGTGTAGATCGGGCCGAACGCGCGCTTGATGACAGCCGGCAGATCCGGACGGACCAGATACAGGAACCATGCGACCACCACGCCCGCAAGCGCCAGCCACACCGGCAGACCCGACACCGAGTGCAGCCCCATCGACGCCCAGCCGCGGAATTCCTCGGCCATCTCGTGCACCGCCGGATGGTTTTCGCCGATGTAGATCACCTTGTCGAACGCCACGCCATGCTGGAAGAAGTCGCCGAACAGCATCGGACCGACGCCGATCGCGCCAATCACCACCGACGGAATCGCCAGCAGCACGAGCGGCAGCCACACCACCCACGGCGTTTCGTGCGGCTCGTGAGCGTGGTCGTCGTGACCGTGGCCATGCGCGTCGTGGCCGTGCTCATGGCCATGAGCGTCATGCGCATGCGCGGCCGCTTCGATGCCCATCGGCGATTCCGGATGCTTCGGATCGCGGAAGCGCTCCTTGCCGTGGAACACCAGGAAGTACATACGGAACGAATACAGCGCAGTGACGAACACGCTCGCCACCACCGCGAAATACGCGAAACCCGAACCCGGCAGATGCGACAGCTTCACTGCGTCAATGATCGAGTCTTTCGAGTAGAAGCCCGAGAAGAACGGCGTACCGATCAACGCCAGCGAACCGACCAGCGACGTGATCCACGTGATCGGCATGTACTTGCGCAGACCGCCCATGTTGCGGATGTCCTGATCGTGGTGCATGCCGATGATCACCGAACCCGCGCCGAGGAACAGCAGCGCCTTGAAGAACGCGTGCGTCATCAGGTGGAACACGGCGACGGAGTAAGCCGACGCGCCGAGCGCGACCGTCATGTAACCGAGCTGCGACAGCGTGGAATACGCGACCACACGTTTGATGTCGTTCTGGATGATCCCCAGGAAACCCATGAACAGCGCGGTGATCGCGCCAATGATCATCACGAACGACAGCGCCGTATCCGACAGTTCGAACAGCGGCGACATGCGCGTGACCATGAAGATACCGGCCGTCACCATGGTTGCCGCGTGAATCAGCGCGGAGATCGGCGTCGGGCCTTCCATCGAATCCGGCAGCCACACGTGCAGCGGGAACTGCGCCGACTTACCCATCGCGCCGATGAAGAGGCAGATACAAGCGACCGTCAGCAGACCCCAGTCCGTACCCGGGAACGTCAACGCAGCGAGTTCGGTGCGCTTCGCGAACACGTCGCCGTAGTTCATCGAACCGGCGAACGCGAACAGCAGACCGATACCCAGCAGGAAGCCGAAGTCGCCGATGCGGTTCACGATGAACGCCTTCATGTTCGCGTAGATCGCGGTCGGGCGCGTGAAGTAGAAACCGATCAGCAGGTACGACACCAAGCCTACCGCTTCCCAGCCGAAGAACAGTTGCAGGAAGTTGTTGCTCATCACGAGCATCAACATCGAGAACGTGAACAGCGAGATGTACGAGAAGAAGCGCTGGTAGCCGTCGTCGTCGGCCATGTAGCCGATCGTGTAGACGTGCACCATCAGCGACACGAAGGTCACCACGCACATCATCATCGCGGTCAGCGAGTCGACCAGGAAGCCGACTTCGAACTGCGTCTTGCCGATCGCCATCCACTGGTAGACGGTCGCGTTGAAGCTCGCGCCGTCCAGCACCTGGAAAAATACGACGGCCGAGAGGATGAACGAGATCGCGACGCCGAGGATCGTGACCGAATGCGCACCGGCTCGCCCTACCGCCTTCCCGAACAGTCCTGCAACCAGGGAACCGGCGAGCGGTGCCAGCGGGATTGCCAACAGCAGGTTTTCATTGAGTATCGTGGACATAACCGCTTTTCCTGAAATTAACCTTTGAGCTGATCGAGATCCTCGACATTGATCGTGTCGAGGCTACGGAACAGGGTCACCAGAATTGCGAGGCCGATCGCCGCTTCCGCCGCTGCAACCGTCAGCACGAAGAAGACGAAGATCTGGCCATGCACGTCGCCGAGGTAGTGCGAGAACGCGACGAAATTGGTGTTCACCGCGAGCAGCATCAGTTCGATCGCCATCAGGATGATGATGACGTTGCGGCGGTTCAGGAAAATGCCGACGACGCTGATCGCAAACAGGATCGCGCCGAGCACAAGGTAATGAGCAAGGGTCAACATGATTTCTATCTCCTGTCCGCTCAGCTGTTCTTGGCAGAGGCCTGCTCGGCCGCTGCCGCCGCTGCGGCGGCTTCTTCTGCCGCGACGGTTGCCGCGGTTTTTTCCGACGCCATCTTCACGACGCGCACACGGTCCTGCGCACGCACCTTGACCTGCTGACTGACGTTCTGGCGCTTGCTGTCTTTCTTGTGGCTCGTGGTCAGCGCGATTGCCGCGATGATTGCCACCAGCAGCACGAGGCCGGCGATTTCGAACGCGAAGATGTAGTCGGTGTAGATGACCTTGCCGATCAGGCGGGTGTTCGACCAGTCGCCCATGCCGTTCGCGGCCGCCGCCGTGTCACGCAGCGCGGTGCTCGTCGCGCCGTAACCGTGCCACAGGATCAGCGCGGTTTCGATCACGATGATCGCGCCCACCAGCGTGGCCATCGGCACGAAGCGTTTGAAGTCCTTGCGCAGCACGTCGAGATTGATGTCCAGCATCATCACGACGAACAGGAACAGCACCATCACCGCGCCGACGTAGACCAGCACCAGCAGGATCGCGAGGAACTCGGCCTCCAGCAGCATCCAGATCGCCGCTGCGTTGAAGAACGCCAGCACCAGAAACAGTGCGGACGACACCGGGTTGCGCGAGGTGATCACCTTCAGCCCCGAGACAACCAGGAGCAGCGCGAAGATGT
Organism: Paraburkholderia ginsengisoli NBRC 100965; assembly: GCF_000739735.1. Taxonomy (GTDB): domain Bacteria; phylum Pseudomonadota; class Gammaproteobacteria; order Burkholderiales; family Burkholderiaceae; genus Paraburkholderia; species Paraburkholderia ginsengisoli. The sequence continues at coordinate 29,172 of NZ_BBJF01000011.1, forward strand.
AGAACAGTACGGTCGTGAATTCCATGATTACCGGTTCATCGTTAGGCCATCGTCAGGCATTGTTCTTTGGCACGCGTGCTTGGCAAAAGCGGAAGACCGCCAGAACCGCCACACAGGTGCGCCGTGCCGCGGCGTTCGGGCCGCGGCGCTCGGCCCGACAACAGGCCGTGTTACTGCTTTGGGTGCCGCCTCTACTGCTGCGTTTCCCGCTGCGTTTATTGCATCAGCCGGGAAGCGCTTCAACGATACGGTGCGTCGGCTGCCTTGTTCGCAGCGATCTCTGCTTCGTAGCGATCGCCGACGGCCAGCAGCATGTCTTTCGTGAAGTACAGATCGCCACGCTTTTCACCGTGATACTCGAGAATGTGCGTCTCGACGATCGAATCGACCGGGCAGCTTTCTTCGCAGAAGCCGCAGAAGATGCACTTGGTCAGGTCGATGTCGTAGCGCGTCGTGCGACGGGTGTTGTCCGCACGCGTTTCCGATTCGATCGTGATCGCGAGCGCCGGGCACACCGCCTCGCACAGCTTGCATGCGATGCAGCGCTCTTCGCCGTTCTCATAGCGGCGCAGCGCATGCAGACCGCGGAAACGCGGCGAGATCGGGGTCTTCTCTTCCGGAAACTGCACGGTCACCTTGCGCTGGAACGTATAACGTCCGGTCAGCGCGAGGCCCTTGAGCAGTTCCGTCAGGAAGAAGGTCTTGAAAAAGTTTTGGATTGCGGTCATGGGTTCATCCGCCCTTTATTTCCAGATATTCAACGGCGACATGATCCAGAAGCCGACCACCACTAGCCACACCACGCAGACCGGAATGAAGACTTTCCAGCCCAGACGCATGATCTGGTCATAGCGATAGCGCGGGAATGTGGCACGCGCCCAGATGAACACCGACAGCAGGAAGAAAACCTTGAGGACGAGCCAGAAGATGCCCGGGATAAACGACAGAAACCCGAACGGGGCGCTCCAGCCACCAAGGAACAGTGTTGCAGCCAACGCCGAGATCACGATCATGTTGATGTACTCGGCGAGGAAGAACAGCGCGAACGCCATACCCGAGTAATCGATCATGTGGCCCGCGACGATTTCCGACTCGCCTTCCACCACGTCGAACGGGTGACGGTTCGTTTCAGCGATGCCCGAGATGAAGTACACGACGAACATCGGCAACAGCGGCAGCCAGTTCCACGACAGGAAGTTCAGGCCGTGCGACGCGAAGAAGCCGTGTTCTTGCGAACCGACGATGCCCGACAGGTTCAGCGTGCCGGCCGTCATCAGCACGACGACGAGCGCGAAGCCCATCGAGATTTCGTACGAGACCATCTGCGCCGCAGCGCGCATCGCGCCGAGGAACGCGTACTTCGAGTTCGACGCCCAGCCGGCCAGAATCACGCCGTACACGCCGATCGACGAGATGGCCATCGCGTACAGCAGACCCGCGTTGATGTCGCCGAGCACCGCGCCCGCCTGGAACGGAATCACCGCCCAGACCGCAAAGGCCGGTACCACCACCATGATCGGCGCGATCAGGTAAATCCAGCGGCTCGCCTGCGCCGGCTGAATCACTTCCTTCAGCAGCAGCTTCAGCACGTCGGCGATCGGCTGCAAAAGACCTGCGGGGCCGACGCGGTTCGGGCCGAGACGCACGTGCATCCAGCCAATCAGCTTACGCTCCCAGAGAATCAGGTAAGCGACGCACAGCAGGATCACGACGGCTACCACCAGGATGCGCACCAGCGCCCACACCGTGGGCCATGCCACACCGAGAAGCTGGGTGCCGCCCGAGTTGATCGTATCGAACAAGCTCATTTACGCCTTCTCCACCAGCAGTTCACCGAACAGGCTGCCCAGCGCTGCACCGGCAGGCGTAGCCGCCGATACGCGGACGACCGTCTCCGCAAGATTCGCGTCGCGCACGGCCGGCAACTGCACCGATTGCTCGCCCTGGCGCACGCGCACTGCGTCGCCTTCCTTCAAACCCAGTTTGTCGAACAGCGCGGCCGGCAAGCCGACCGAGTTCGCCGCGCGTGCCGCCGCGGTGAGGTGCAGCGAATCCGCGCGACGCACCATCGCGTCGGCGTGGTAGATCGGCACGTTGGCGATGCGCTCGAACTTGCCTTCCGCCGCTTTCGCCGTCTTGCCGCGTGCGACCGCCACGCCCGTCTTGTTCGACAGACGCGACGTGAGTTCGCCGTCGCCGAGAGCGGCCACGCGAACTTCTTCCGCCGTGTCGAATTCGAAACCCGGCGCGCCGAGCAGGCTGCCCAGCACGCGCAACACCTTCCATGCCGGACGCGTGTCGCCCAGCGGACGCACGACACCGTTGAACGTCTGCACCGTACCTTCGGCGTTGACGAACGTACCGGCTGTTTCCGTGAACGGTGCGATCGGCAGCAGCACGTCCGCGTATTCGGCGCCGATCTGGAACGGCGACATCACCACGACCATTTCGGCTTGCTTCAGCGCGGCCAGAGCCTGCGCCGGATTGACCGTGTCGAATTCCGGCTCGAGGTTGAGCAGCACATAACCCTTGCGCGGTTGCTCGAATACTTCGCGCGCATTCAGACCACCCTCGCCCGGCAGTGCGTTCACGAGATGCGCGCCAACCGTGTTGGCCGCTTCCGTGAGGAAGCCGAGCGTTGCACCGGTTGCGTCCGCGATCCACTGCGCAGCGGCGTGAATGACCGCGAAGTCCGGATGACGAATCGCGCCGTTGCCGAGCAGCACGAGGCGGCGCTCACCGGTAGCGAGCGACTTCGCCACCTGCTTGTTGGCGTCCGTAGGCGACGTGCCGGCGAACGCTTCCGGCAATGCGACGCCGTTGGCTTCCGAAATTGCACCGGCGATACCGGCCAGCGCGTCGAGCCATGCCGACGGCGCCGCGACCACGCGTTGTGCTTGCGGAATCAATGCGTCGTCGCCGGTCGCTTGCACGAGCGTGAGCTTCGCGCCGTTCTTCGCCGCCTGGCGCAGACGCGCTGCAAACAGCGGATGATCGCGACGCAGGTCCGAACCGATCACCAGTGCGGAGTCGACGTTCGACAGATCGGCGATGCTCGTACCCAGCCACGGCGCACCGTTGACCGGCGAGGAGAAATCCGACTGGCGCAGACGGAAGTCGACGTTCGGCGTGCCGACCGCTTGCGCGAGCTGCTTCAACAGGAACAGTTCTTCGACGGTGCTGTGGGCGCTACCGAGCGCGGCCAGCGCGTTCGCGCCGTGGTCGCCCTTGATGCCCTTCAGCCCCTTGACAACGTACTCGAGCGCGGTCTGCCAGTCGGTCTCGACCCACTTGCCGCCTTGCTTGAGCATCGGCTGCGTCAGACGCTCAGGACTGTTCAGCGCTTCATACGAGAAGCGGTCCTTGTCCGAGATCCAGCATTCGTTGATGGATTCGTTTTCGAACGGCAGAACCCGCATCACGCGATTGTTCTTCACTTGCACCACGAGATTCGCGCCGACGGAATCGTGCGGGCTCACCGACTTGCGGCGCGACAGTTCCCACGTGCGGGCACTGTAGCGGAACGGCTTGCTGGTCAGCGCACCCACCGGGCACAGGTCGATCATGTTGCCCGACAGTTCGGAGTCGACCGTCTTGCCGACAAACGACGTGATTTCCGAATGCTCGCCGCGGCCCAGCATGCCGAGTTCCATCACGCCGGCCACTTCCTGGCCGAAACGGACGCAACGCGTGCAGTGGATGCAACGCGACATCTCTTCCATCGAGATCAGCGGGCCGACGTTCTTGTGGAACACCACGCGCTTTTCTTCGCTATAGCGCGACGCCGACTTGCCGTAGCCCACGGCCAGATCCTGCAACTGGCACTCGCCGCCCTGGTCGCAGATCGGGCAATCCAACGGGTGGTTGATCAGCAGAAATTCCATCACGGCTTGCTGGCCCTTCACGGCCTTGTCCGACTTGGTGCGCACGATCATGCCCGCCGACACCGGCGTCGCGCATGCGGGCACGGCCTTCGGCATCTTCTCGACATCGACCAGACACATCCGGCAGTTGGCCGCAATCGACAGCTTCTTGTGATAGCAGAAGTGAGGAATGTACGTGTCGACCTTATGCGCAGCCTGGATCACCATGCTGCCTTCAGGCACCTCTACTTTCTTGCCGTCTATTTCAAGTTCAACCATGATGGTCAATCTTCCTTAACCTGTTACCGCTCAATCGTTCGCCTGTTCATCGCCCGTGTCAGGCGATGAATCCCGCGGTTGACGTGTTCGTCTGGTGGTTATCTGGTGAGCCAGCCCAGCTGGCCAACTCAAGCGGCCACTGTTTCCGTCGCCGCCGCCGCGCCGGCGTGACCGCCAACGAGACAATGCTTATGGGCGACGTGATATTCGAATTCGTCCCAGTAGTGCTTGAGCATGCCGCGAACCGGCATGGCCGCTGCATCGCCGAGCGCACAAATCGTGCGGCCCATGATGTTTTCGGCGACCGAGTTCAACAGATCCAGATCTTCCGGACGCCCGAGCCCATGCTCGATACGATGGACGACGCGGTACAGCCAGCCCGTGCCTTCACGGCAAGGCGTGCATTGACCGCACGACTCTTCGTAATAGAAATACGACAGGCGCAGCAGCGAACGCACCATGCAGCGCGTCTCGTCCATCACGATGACCGCGCCCGAGCCGAGCATCGAGCCAGCCTTGGCGATCGAGTCGTAATCCATGTCGGTCTGCATCATCATCTCGCCCGGAATCACCGGCGCCGATGAACCGCCAGGAATCACGGCCTTGATCTTCTTGCCGCCGCGGATGCCGCCGGCGAGTTCCATCAGCGTGGCGAACGGTGTGCCGAGCGGAATTTCATAGTTGCCCGGACGCTCGACGTCGCCCGACACCGAGAAAATCTTCGTGCCGCCGTTGTTCGGCTTGCCGATTTCGAGGTAATTCTGCGGACCGATCGCGAGCAGGAATGGCACTGCGGCGAACGTCTCGGTGTTGTTGATCGTGGTCGGCTTGCCGTACACGCCGAAGCTCGCCGGGAACGGCGGCTTGAAGCGCGGCTGGCCTTTCTTGCCTTCCAGCGATTCGAGCAGCGCGGTTTCTTCGCCGCAGATGTAGGCGCCGTAACCGTGATGCGCATGCAGTTCGAACGAGAAGCCCGAACCCATGATGTTTTCGCCAAGGAATCCGGCGCGGCGAGCTTCGTCCAACGCCTGTTCAAAGCGCCGATAGACTTCGAAGATTTCGCCGTGGATATAGTTGTAGCCGACCGTAATGCCCATCGCGTACGCGCCGATGGCCATGCCTTCAATCAGCGAGTGCGGATTGAAGCGCAGGATGTCGCGGTCCTTGAACGTGCCCGGTTCGCCCTCGTCCGAATTGCAAACGAGGTACTTCTGCCCCGGGAACTGACGCGGCATGAAGCTCCACTTCAGACCAGTCGGGAAGCCCGCACCGCCACGGCCGCGCAGACCCGACGCCTTGACGTCGGCGATCACCTGCTCGGGCGGAATCTTTTCTTCCAGAATGCGGCGCAGCTGGGCGTAACCGCCGCGCGCCACATAGTCTTCGAGATGCCAATTGTCGCCGTTCAGGCCGGCGAGAATCAGCGGTTTGATGTGACGATCGTGTAAAGACGTCATTTCGAAAGTTCCTCGAGCAGCTGGTCGATCTTCGCGCGGCTCATGAAGCTGCACATGCGATGGTTGTTCACCAGCATCACCGGCGCGTCGCCGCACGACCCCATACACTCACCTTCTTTCAAGGTGAACTTGCCGTCGGGCGTGGTTTCGCCGAAGTCGATGCCGAGCTTCTGCTTCAGGTATTCAGCGGCGCTGTCGGAACCGCCGTCCGGGCCGAGCTGGCACGGCAGGTTCGTGCAGAGCGTGATCTTGTGCTTGCCGACCGGCGAGGTCTCGTACATCGTGTAGAAGGTAGCCACCTCCTGCACGGCGACCGCCGGCATGCCGAGATAGTCCGCGACGAACTGCATGAGTTCGGGCGACAGCCAGCCATGCTCTTCCTGAGCAACGGCCAACGCCGACATCACGGCGGACTGTTTCTGATCGGCGGGATACTTCGCGATCGCACGATCGATTTCTTTCAGGCCTTCAGCTGAGATCATTTTCAGACACGACTCTTTCAATTCCTACCGAACGAAAACCCGTCGCTCACATCATGCTGCGACAGACCCGGCGTTCCTTTGCTTGACGCGCGCTTCGGTGCAATCTGAAGACACGCGCCGATGAATACGTCCTAGCGATCCACTTCGCCGAACACGATGTCCTGCGTGCCGATGATCGTCACGGCGTCGGCGATCATGTGACCACGCGCCATTTCGTCCAGCGAGGACAGGTGCGCGTAGCCCGGCGCGCGGATCTTCAGGCGATACGGCTTGTTGGCGCCGTCCGAGATCAGATAGATGCCGAACTCGCCCTTCGGATGCTCGACCGCCGCGTACGCTTCGCCTTCCGGAACATGGAAGCCTTCCGTGAAGAGCTTGAAGTGGTGAATCAACTCTTCCATGTTCGACTTCATGCCGACGCGCGACGGCGGCGCAACCTTGTGATTGTCGATCATCACCGGGCCCGGATTCTTGCGCAGCCACTCAATGCACTGTTTCACGATCCGCGTGGATTGGCGCATTTCTTCGACACGCACCAGATAGCGGTCATAGCAGTCACCGTTCACGCCGACCGGGATGTCGAAATCGAGCTTGTCGTAGACCTCGTACGGCTGCTTCTTGCGCAGATCCCACTCGATACCCGAGCCGCGCAGCATCGCGCCGGTCATACCGAGTTGCAGCGCGCGTTCCGGACTGACCACGCCGATACCGACCAGGCGTTGCTTCCAGATCCGGTTGTCGGTGAGCAACGTCTCGTATTCGTCGACGCACTTCGGAAAACGCGTGAAGAAGTCGTCGATGAAGTCGAGCAGCGAACCCTGGCGGTTCTCGTTCATCTTCGACAAGGCCTTCGCATTGCGAATCTTCGAAGCCTTGTATTGCGGCATCGCGTCCGGCAGATCGCGATAGACGCCACCCGGACGATAGTAGGCCGCGTGCATCCGTGCGCCGGATACCGCTTCGTACACATCCATCAGATCTTCGCGTTCGCGGAACGCATACAGGAACACCGCCATTGCACCGACGTCGAGCGCGTGTGCGCCGATCCACATCAGGTGGTTCAGCACGCGCGTGACTTCGTCGAACATCACGCGGATATATTGCGCACGCACCGGCACGTCGATGCCGAGCAGCTTCTCGATCGCCATCACGTAGCCGTGCTCGTTGACCATCATCGACACGTAGTCGAGACGGTCCATGTACGGCACGGACTGGATGAACGTCTTGGTTTCAGCGAGCTTTTCAGTCGCGCGATGCAGCAGACCGATGTGCGGATCGGCGCGCTGGATGACTTCGCCGTCGAGTTCGAGCACGAGGCGCAGCACACCGTGTGCTGCCGGATGCTGAGGGCCGAAGTTGAGCGTGTAATTCTTGATCTCTGCCATGGCGTTCTCTTAGTGTTTCAGACCGCCATAGCGATCCTCGCGGATCACGCGCGGCGTGATTTCCCGCGGCTCGATCGTCACAGGCTGATAGACGACGCGCTTCTCTTCCGGGTCGTAACGCATTTCGACGTAGCCGGAGACAGGGAAATCTTTACGGAACGGGTGACCAATGAAGCCGTAGTCGGTCAGGATGCGGCGCAGGTCCGGGTGGCCTTCGAAGACGATGCCGTACAGGTCGAATGCTTCGCGCTCGTACCAGTTGACCGAATTCCAGATTTCGACGACGGACGGCAGGATCGGCACTTCGTCGTCCGGCGCGAACACGCGCAAACGCAGGCGCCAGTTGTTCTGCACCGACAACAAATGCAGAACGGCCGCGAAACGCGGGCCGTCGTAAGCGCCGTCAGCGTAGGTCTGATAGTCGACACCGCACAGATCGACGCATTGCTCGAAACCGAGCGAACGGTCGTCGCGCAGACGCGTTGCCACGTCGAGGTAGTCGCTTGCCTTCACGACGATCGTCAATTCACCGATTGCCTCGGTGGTGCTCAGCAGGAGGCCGCCAAAGGCCGCCTCGAGGTTCGCTTTCAGGGTCTCGAGTTTGCTTGCCATATTGTGGGGGGAGGCGTTGGCCTTATTGACGGGCGATGGTGTTGGTGCGGCGAATCTTGGCCTGCAACTGGATCACGCCGTACACCAGCGCTTCCGCGGTGGGCGGGCAACCCGGCACATAGACGTCGACCGGCACGATCCGGTCGCAGCCGCGCACTACCGAATACGAGTAGTGGTAGTAGCCGCCGCCGTTCGCGCATGAGCCCATCGAAATCACCCAGCGCGGCTCGGCCATCTGGTCGTAGACCTTGCGCAAAGCGGGCGCCATCTTGTTGCACAGCGTGCCGGCGACGATCATCACGTCCGACTGACGCGGACTCGGACGAAACACCACGCCGAAGCGGTCGAGGTCATAACGGGCAGCGCCCGCATGCATCATCTCGACTGCACAGCACGCAAGACCGAACGTCATCGGCCACAACGAGCCGGTGCGCGTCCAGTTGATCAGTTTGTCTGCCGTGGTGGTGACAAACCCTTCCTTCAAGACCCCTTCGATACTCATTTGCTTTCCACTCCAGACGGGGCGGCAAGCCTTGGCCACCCACGCAAACCGGCGATTAATCCATCATTCCCAGTCGAGGCCGCCTTTCTTCCAGATATAGGCAAAGCCCAGCAGGAATTCGAGCAGGAAAATCATCATTGCCATGAAGCCGGGCCAGCCGATGTCGCGCAGGGCCACACCCCACGGGAACAGGAACGCGGTTTCAAGGTCGAAAATGATGAAGAGAATGGCGACGAGGTAGTAGCGCACATCGAACTTCATGCGCGCATCTTCGAATGCTTCGAAGCCGCACTCGTACGGTGCGTTTTTCTCGGTATCGGGCTTGTTGGGACCAAGAATCTTGCCGATACTGACCAGCGCTACGCCTAAACCGGTGCCTACAATGAGGAACAACAAGACGGGGAAATAGGCTGCGAGGTTCAAGACTATCCTCAATCGGTTGGTTCTGAGTGCCGCCAAGAGCATAGCACTCCTGACGCGAAATCACTTCCGAAACGCACATGCCGCAAGCCCAACGCAAGCCGTGCCCTGAAAGTGAAAATGCCAGCCGAAGCGAAGCAAGCGGCTGGCATTTAGATAACATTTTGGTGCCGACGGCGAGACTCGAACTCGCACAGCTTTCGCCACTACCCCCTCAAGATAGCGTGTCTACCAATTTCACCACGTCGGCACTGCATGCAATCCGGGAAAACAACTTATAAAACCCGCGAATCGCTTCAAGACTTGAATTGTAACTTGTTTAAACAGATTGTTCAACGCACAAAATGCACTTCGAACGAAAATTTATTTCGGTACATCCGTTGCCGGCACAGACGCAGGCGATGCCGGCAACGCAGCCGAACCAGCGACCGGTGCGGACGCAGCGGGAGTCGCAGTCGGTGCGGCCGGCGCAGTCGCCGCCGCGCCCAGCAAGCCTGCCGACGGCTTCGACCGATACGCGCCGAGGTAAGTGAGCGTCAGCGTCGTCACAAAAAACACAGCGGCGAGCACCGCCGTCGTACGAGACAAAAAGTTGGCCGAACCGGTCGCGCCGAACAGGCTGCCCGACGCGCCGCTACCGAAAGCAGCGCCCATATCGGCGCCTTTGCCGTGTTGCAGCAAGACAAGGCCGATGACCCCGAGAGCCGACAACAGCTGAACGACGATAATCAATGTTTTCAAATACAGCATCACACTCACCTGAGTCTTTATTTAACCGCGCCACACACGGTGTGTTTCGCGGGATGGGGCCATCCTCAACGAGGCGCCCTGCTTAACCGGCGACGCTGGTTGCGGCCGCCGCCTTGCAGATCGCCAGAAAATCCTGGTCCTTCAACGACGCGCCGCCGATCAGGCCGCCGTCGATGTCCGGTTGGCGGAACAACTCTTCCGCGTTTTCCGGCTTCACGCTGCCGCCGTACAACAGCGGCACATCCGCGACCGCCGCACCCTTGGCCGCCAGACGTGAACGCAGGAACGCATGAACCGCCTGCGCCTGCTTCGAGCTCGCGCTCTTGCCGGTGCCGATCGCCCAAACCGGTTCGTACGCGACGACCAGACGCGCCGCCTCTTGCACCGACAGTTTCGCCAGCACCTCATCCAGTTGCGAGCCGACCACCTGCTCGGTCGAACCGGCTTCGCGCTCTTCGAGCGTTTCACCCACGCAGACGATCGGCGTCAAACCCGCTTCGAGCGCACGCTGCGTTTTCACCGCGACCAGCTCGGCGCTTTCTCGATGATAGGCGCGGCGCTCCGAGTGCCCGACGATGGCGAGCGTCGCGCCGAAATCCGTCACCATCGGCGCAGCCACTTCGCCGGTATAGGCGCCATGCGTGAACGCGGAAACGTCCTGCACGCCCCACACGACCCGACTGCCTTCCAGCAACGATTGCGTCTGCGCGAGATACGGACCCGGCACACACACGCCGACGCGCACGTCGGCCGGCAGTTCGCCCGACCCTTGCGCCACGACCTGCAACAGCGCGGCATTTGCGGCGAGACGCCCGTGCATCTTCCAGTTACCGACTACCAGTTTGGCTCGTTGTTGTTTCGACATCGTCTCGTCTAGTCTTGGCGGCGGACTTTGTTTGCGCTGACAGTCCGCCTTTCGGATTCATTCGGCGTGCGCAAAACGCGCAATTTTACTGCGTGGGGTGGATCGGGTCAAACCGACCGTGTCAAGCGCTCTGCCCCCAAGCCAGCACGATCTTGCCGACGTGCGTGCTACTCTCCATCAGCGCATGCGCGTCGGCGGCCTGCGTGGCCGGAAACACGCGGTGCACGACGGGCTTGATGCGCCCCGCTTCGAGCAGCGGCCACACCTGCTCTTTCAGTTGCGCGGCAATCTTCGCCTTGAATTCGATCGGGCGCGGGCGCAGCGTCGAACCGGTCACGGTCAACCGGCGGCGCAGCACTTCGTTCAGATTCAGCTCCGCCTTCGCGCCGCCCAGCAACGCGATCACGACGATGCGACCGCCATCAGCCAGCGCCGTAAGTTCGCGCGGCACGTAGCTGCCCGCCACCATGTCGAGGACCACGTCGACGCCACGGTCGTTAGTCAGCGATTTGATTACCTCGACGAAATCTTCCGTCTTGTAGTTGATCGCGCGCTCGGCGCCCAACGCCTCGCACGCGCGGCACTTTTCATCCGAGCCGGCGGTGGCGAACACGCGAAAACCGAGCGCATGCGCAATCTGGATCGCCGTCACGCCGATGCCGCTCGATCCGCCCTGCACTAGCAGCGTTTCGTTCGGCGCGCCTTCACCCTTGCCGAGTTGCGCGCGGTCGAACACGTTGCTCCACACCGTGAAGAAGGTTTCGGGCAGCGAAGCCGCTTCGACATCCGACAAACCCGCCGGCACCGGCAGACATTGCAGCAGCGGCGCCGCCGCGTATTCCGCGTAGCCGCCGCCGGCGAGCAACGCGCACACGCGATCGCCGATCTTCAGACCGAACGGATTGTTCTTCTCGTCGATCGTCCCACCGACGATCTCGCCCGCCACCTCCAGCCCCGGCAGGTCCGACGCGCCCGGCGGCGGCGCGTAGCCGCCCTTGCGCTGGAACACATCCGGACGGTTGATACCGGATGCCGCCACCTTGATCAGCACCTCGCCCGCTTTCAACTGCGGCGTAGGCCGCTCGGCCAGCTTCAGGACGTCCGGCGCACCGAATTCGGTGATTTCGATCGCTTTCATCTGCGTCAACTCCAAGATTGGATTGCGTTGCCTACCCATTGCCCGCCGCGAGGACACGAGTCGCCCGACCTCCGGCGAAGCGCGCCATGTCAACAGAGTAGCCGCTTGTCTCCGTTGTAGGTGTGCGCAACGCAATCCACCCTGCACCCTGCATGAAAAACGGCCGGCGCGCATTCGCGCTGCCGGCCGTTACCCCGCTACCGCATTACTGCGGCGTCGGTTCGCCTTGCGGCGCATCGTTCAGCAACGCCTTGGCCGACAAACGCACGCGGCCCTTCTCGTCCGTCTGGATGACCTTGACCTTCACCTGCTGGCCGTCCTTCAGGTAGTCGTTGATGTCCTTGATACGCTCGTTGGCGATTTCGGAGATATGCAACAGACCGTCCTTGCCCGGCAGGATGTTCACGATCGCGCCGAAATCGAGCAGCTTGAGCACGGTGCCTTCGTACACCTGACCCACTTCGACTTCCAGCGTGATGTTCTCGATACGCTTCTTCGCTTCGGCCATCCCTTCGCTGCTCGTGCTTGCGATGGTGACGACGCCGTCGTCCGAAATATCGATCGTCGTGCCGGTTTCTTCCGTCAGCGCGCGGATCACCGAACCACCCTTGCCGATCACGTCACGGATCTTTTCCGGGTTGATCTTGATGGTGATCATGCGCGGTGCGAACTCCGACAATTGCGTGTTCGCGCCCGACACCGCCGAGGTCATCTTGCCAAGGATGTGCATACGGCCTTCCTTCGCTTGCGCGAGGGCGACCTGCATGATTTCCTTGGTGATGCCCTGGATCTTGATGTCCATCTGCAGCGCGGTTACGCCTTGTTCCGTACCGGCAACCTTGAAGTCCATGTCGCCGAGGTGATCTTCGTCGCCGAGGATGTCGGTCAGCACGGCAAAACGGTTGCCTTCGAGGATCAGGCCCATCGCGATACCCGCGACGTGCGCCTTCATCGGCACGCCGGCGTCCATCAGCGCGAGGCAGCCGCCGCACACCGAAGCCATCGACGACGAACCGTTCGATTCGGTGATTTCCGACACGACGCGAATCGAGTAGCCGAATTCGTCGGCGCTCGGCAGGCACGCGGCCAGCGCGCGTTTGGCCAGGCGACCATGACCGATTTCACGGCGCTTCGGCGAACCGACGCGGCCCGTTTCGCCGGTCGCGAACGGAGGCATGTTGTAGTGGAGCATGAAACGTTCGCGGTACTCGCCTTCGAGCGCGTCGATGTTCTGCTCGTCGCCCTTCGTGCCGAGCGTCGCCACCACCAGCGCCTGCGTTTCGCCACGCGTGAACAGTGCCGAACCGTGCGTACGCGGCAGCACGCCGGTACGGATTTCGATCGGGCGCACGGTGCGCGTGTCGCGGCCGTCGATACGCGGCTCGCCGTTCAGGATCTGCGTGCGGACGATCTTCGCTTCGATGTCGAACAGCACGTTGCCGACGGTTGCCTTGTCGGCCGCCGGGGTGCCGCTTGCCGCTGCGTCTTCTTCCAGCTTCGCCGACGTCGCTGCGTAGACTTCCTTCAGCTTGGCCGAACGCGCCTGCTTGTCGCGAATCTGGTAAGCCGCGAGCAGGTCGGCTTGCGCCAGTTCCGTCACGCGCGCGATCAGCGGCTCGTTCTTCGCCGCCGGTTGCCAATCCCATTCCGGCTTGCCGCCTTCGCGGACCAGATCGTGGATCGCGTCGATCGCGATCTGCATCTGCTCATGGCCGAACACCACGCCGCCGAGCATCACTTCTTCGCTCAGTTGCTGCGCTTCCGATTCCACCATCAGCACCGCGCGTTCCGTACCGGCGACGATCAGGTCGAGCGCCGATTCCTTCATTTGCGGACGCGTCGGGTTCAACACGTATTCGTTGTTGATGTAGGCCACGCGTGCTGCGCCGACCGGGCCGTTGAACGGCAGACCGGACACGGCGAGCGCCGCCGACGCGCCGATCAGCGCGGGAATGTCGGCGGGGATTTCCGGGTTCAGCGACAGGACGTGGATCACGACCTGGACTTCGTTGTAGAAGCCTTCCGGGAACAGCGGGCGCAGCGGTCGATCGATCAGGCGCGAGGTCAGCGTTTCGCCTTCCGACGGACGGCCTTCGCGGCGGAAGAAGCCACCCGGGATCTTGCCGGCGGCGTAGGTCTTTTCGAGGTAGTCGACCGTCAGCGGGAAGAAGTCCTGGCCCGGCTTGGCGGTCTTTGCGCCGACCACGGTTGCCAGCACGACGGTGTCTTCGACGTCGACGATCACCGCACCGCTCGCCTGACGAGCGACTTCGCCGGTTTCGAGGCGAACGTTATGTTGTCCCCACTTGAACTCTTTGACGATCTTATTGAACATAGTCATTGCTTTTCCTCATCGTTATGCCGCGCGGACCAGAAGCGGCGCGGCAACGCCAGACCGGCGCCGCATGGGAAGAGTAGTGTTATGCCATTCCAGAGAACCACGCCCTACGTCGAGTACGCGCGCGAACCGCTGGAATGACACAAAGCTCCGCCCTGAGGCCCGGCCGTGTTTCTTTCTGCTACCTGCTCTACTGCTTTGTTACTGACTTGCTTACCGCAAGTACTGCTCTTTCCCGCACCCGCCGCATGAACCGACACGCGCTGCGGGTCCAGGCGATGCGCGTCACATGAAGCGCATCGTGCAAAAACAAAATGCCTGTATCAGCGGAACTGACACAGGCATCTTGCTGAACGACTGGCCGATTACTTACGCAGACCCAGCTTCTCGATCAGGCTGCGGTAACGATCCGCGTCCTTGCTCTTCAGGTAGTCGAGCAGCTTACGACGGCGGCTCACCATGCGCAGCAGACCGCGGCGGCTGTGGTGATCTTTCGTGTGTGCCTTGAAGTGAACGGTCAGTTCGTTGATGCGGGTCGTGAGCAGCGCGACCTGAACTTCGGGGGAGCCGGTGTCGTTGGCTGCGCGTGCGAATTGCGCAACGACTTCGGACTTCTTGCTTGTTTCAACTGCGGACATGTCGATTTCCTTAAGAACTGGACAGGCGGTCACGGAAGAAAGGCCGTGCCGTGGATTACCCCGTGTGTATGACAGGATCACACCCCTGCCTCACAACGGGACGCGTATTGTAGCACAGGCCAATCTGGCCGCGAACCCCGCCGTGCCGGGGCGAATCGTGCGCGGCACGCGGCCTCGCGACGCACGCCACGGCGCGTGAGCGGGCTCAAGGCCGCCGCATCCTGCAGACGGTCGGCGCAATGGTGCGCTCGGGCGACAACGCCAGCACCGTGCGAAAGCCGTAGCCGGAGCCTTCGTTGTCGAAGCGTACGCCCGGGGTGCCGGCTTTATCCATCTCCATCACGTAAAGGGGCTGAATCAGCTGATGGTCGTCGGCGCGCATCCACGATGCGTGAAAACCGTTGTCGACGCGCAGCCCCTCCAGCGCGCGGGCGACGGCGGTCGGGTCGGCGCTGCCGGCGCGATTCATCGCTGCGGCGAGGGTTTCGATCATCAACGGCATGCGCAGGACCGGGTAGTCGTCGTGCGCGGCGGGGAAACGGGCGCGGAACGCCGCATACCACGCGTCGGAAGCAGCGCCGCCCGCGTTCGGATGCCAGTCGGCGACCGCGATTACATGGCCAACGCCGGCGTCGCCCAACGCGGCCGGCGCGCCGAGGCTGTTGCCGTAGAACGTGTAGAACTTCGTGTCCAGCCCCTGCTCGCGCGCCGCCTTGACGAGCAGCGTCAGGTCGTTGCCCCAGTTGCCGGTGATCACCGCGTCCGCACCGCTCGCGCGGATCTTCGCGATATAGGGCGCGAAATCCTTCACGCGGCCGATCGGATGAAACTCGTCGCCGACCACCGCGATATCCGGGCGCTTCGACGCCAGCGTCGAACGCGCGAGGCTGCTGACGTCGTGGCCGAAGCTGTAATCCTGGTTTAGCAAATAGACCTTCTTTACCGCCCTGTCACGCTGGATCACGTCGGCCAGCGCATCCATACGCATGCCCGCGTGCGCGTCGAAGCGGAAGTGCCAGAAGCTGCAGCCGGCGTTGGTGAGCGCGGGGTCGTCGGCGGAATAGTTGAGGAACAGCGCGCGGTTGTCGGGCTCACGGCTGTTCTGCTTGTCGATTGCGCCGATCAGGGCGGCGGCCACCGCCGAACTATTGCCCTGCATTACGTAGCCGATATGGCGGTCGGCAGCCGCGCGCAGTTGCGTAAGCGCCTCTTCGGTGCTGCCCTTGCTGTCCAGCACGACCAGTTCGAACGGGTGCGCGCCATCGGCGAGCTTCACGCCGCCGTGCGCGTTCGCCTGCTCCACCCCGAAGCGCAGATTGCGCTCGACCGCCGCGCCCGCGTTCGCGAACGGGCCAGACATGCCTTCAATCAGCGCGAGCCGGATCGGCGCGCCGGCGGGCTTCGCGGCCGTATTCGCGACGGGATTCGCGCCGGCATTCGCCCCTGAGCTCGCCGCCGGCTGGCCCACCGCATAAGCCGCCGCGGCCATCGAAATCGCTGCCAGCGCCGCTGCCGCCGCCCGTTGCCACATCGCCATCGTCATCGTCCCGCCTGAATCGTCGAAGCGCGGATCATAGGACGTACCGGACGGAATACGCAAGCGGCCGCAGCCGTTACCGTACCAGGCGCGCGGCCAGTGCGAAGCACAGATCTTTTGCCCCAGCGCGTGTCAAAATGATGCGTCTCGATGATAAAAACCGCTACTCAAATGCCATCGGAGGAACCCATGTTGAACCGCCACCACTCCACGGCGGCCTCGACCGCAGCGCCGGCTGCCGGACGTCTGCGCCGCGCGGCGCTGGTCTGCCTGAGCGCGTTGGCGCTGGCCGGCTGCGCGCAGCCCTGGCAGCAATACCAGCAAGGCGCGGACGAATCCACGATCGTCGCGCGCCTCGGGCCGCCGCGCGAAGTCTACGACCTGCCCAACGGCGGCCGGCGTTTGATGTGGCCGACCCAGCCGATGGGCGAAACCACCACCGCCGCCGATATCGACGCAGCCGGCAAGATCGTCACCGTGCGGCAGGTGCTGCAACCCAACGAGTTCTATCGCGCCGAAATCGGCAAATGGACCAAGAGCGACGTGCTGGTGAATTTCGGCCGCCCGGTCGAAACCGCGTACTTCCCGCTGATGAAGCGCGAAGTCTGGACCTACCGCTACCTGGAAGACAACGTCTGGTACATGATGTACAGCTTCTATTTCGACGAACAGGGCATCGTGCGGCTCACGCAGAAAACACCTGACCCGTTACACGATCCGGATCGCCGTTCGTTGTTCTGAGCGTGCGCCCGAACGCGCGGCAAAACAAAAGCCCCGTGCCTGCAAAGACACGGGGCTTTTTCGTTTTCGCAACCCACGCTCACGCGCTCACCTTCAAAGCGCGTTAAGCCCGCATCACTCCGAGCGCTGCGGATTGAGCTTGTCGGCGTTCGAAAACAGCTTGTTCAGCGCCGAGATATAAGCCTTCGCGGAAGCCGCGACGATATCCGGATCGGTGCCCACGCCATTGACGATGCGCCCGCTCTTCGACAGCCGCACGGTCACCTCGCCCTGCGCCTGTGTGCCGGTCGTGATCGCGTTGACCGAGTACAACAGCAGCTCCGAACCGCTGCCCACTTCGGTTTCGATCGCGTTGAGCGTCGCGTCGACCGGGCCGTTGCCGCGCGCTTCGCCGGTGATTTCCTTGCCTTCCACCGAGAACACGACCTTCGCGTGCGGCTGCTCGCCGGTCTCCGAATGCTGCGACAGCGCGACGAATTTGTAGTGCTCCCGCTCCTGCGCTTCAGCCGATTCCTCGGTGACGATCGCGATGATGTCCTCGTCGAAGATCTCGGACTTGCGGTCGGCCAGTTCCTTGAAGCGCGCGAACGCGGTGTTCAGTTCCGCTTCGCTGTCGAGCGCGATGCCGAGTTCCTGCAAGCGCTGCTTGAACGCATTGCGGCCCGACAACTTGCCGAGCACGATCTTGTTCGCGCTCCAGCCCACGTCTTCGGCGCGCATGATTTCGTAGGTGTCACGGGCCTTCAGCACGCCGTCCTGATGGATGCCCGACGCATGCGCGAACGCATTCGCGCCGACCACCGCCTTGTTCGGCTGCACGACGAAACCGGTGATCTGCGACACCAGCTTCGACGCCGGCACGATCTGCGTCGTGTCGAGCCCGATATCCAGCCCGAAGTAATCCTTGCGGGTCTTCACCGCCATCACGATTTCTTCGAGCGACGTGTTGCCCGCGCGCTCGCCGAGACCGTTGATCGTGCACTCGACCTGACGCGCGCCGCCGATCTGCACACCGGCCAGCGAGTTCGCCACCGCCATGCCCAGGTCGTTATGGCAATGCACCGAGAACACCGCCTTGTGCGAGTTCGGAATGCGTTCGCGCAGCGTCTTCACGAGCTGGCCGTACAGTTCCGGCACGCCATAGCCGACCGTGTCCGCGATGTTGATCGTGGTCGCGCCTTCGGCGATCACCGCTTCGAGCACGCGACACAGGAACTCCATGTCCGAGCGACTGCCGTCTTCCGGCGAGAACTCGACGTCGTCCGTGAACTTGCGCGCGAAACGCACCGCCAGCTTCGCCTGCTCGAACACCTGGTCCGGCGTCATGCGCAGCTTCTTTTCCATGTGCAGCGGCGACGTCGCAATGAACGTGTGGATGCGGAAATGATCGGCCGGCTTGAGCGCATCGGCGGCGCGCTGGATGTCCTTGTCGTTCGCGCGGGCGAGCGAACAGATCGTGCTGTCCTTGATCAGCCCCGCGATCGTTTGAATCGCGTCGAAGTCGCCATTCGAGCTTGCCGCGAAGCCGGCTTCGATCACGTCCACCTTCATCCGTTCGAGTTGCTTGGCGATACGGATTTTTTCTTCCTTCGTCATCGACGCGCCGGGCGATTGCTCACCGTCGCGCAACGTGGTGTCGAATATGATCAGTTTGTCGGACATATCGAGGCTCCTCGGGAGTCGTTCAGATGTGGGGATTGGGTATTGGAGTTCGGGTGTTTGCGCCACCGCTGGCGACGCTCGACCGCGAACGAGGCAGGCGGAGGGCAAAACGATCGGCGGCGATTGGCGTGGCCGTTGCGCCGCTTGTCGAGGCTCGCATCGCGGCTCGGAAGCGAACGTGAACGCAGTGATCCGACGACTATAGCGGCATTCCCGCCACCACGCAATTAGCGTCGGACCTGCCGTCGACGCGCCGCCGGAGGGGCTTGCGCAAAAGAAAACGGCAGCCCGAAGGCCGCCGCTTTTTCATGTTGCCATCGGGACGAAACCCGCGCGCCGCTATCTGTCGTGCGCCACCGAACGGGCCGGATTCGCCCTGCCCCGCAACGCCTGATAGCCCCAGAACACGTAGCCGGACAGACCGTACAACACGAACAGGCCGAACAGCATCAACGGCGGATCGGACGACACCAGCACGAACGCGACCACCACCAGCAGGATCACGCCGAACGGCACGCGATGCCGCACGTCGAGCGCCTTGCCGCTGTAGAACGGCGCATTCGACACCATCGTCACGCCCGCATAAATGGTCAGCACGAACGCGACCCATGGCAGCCAGACCAGCTTGAGCGGCACGCGGTTGTCGGTGGCGAGCCACACGAAGCCGGCGATCAGTGCCGCCGCAGCCGGGCTCGGCATGCCCTGGAAGAAGCGCTTGTCGACCACGCCGATGTTCGTGTTGAAGCGCGCGAGCCGCAACGCCGCGCCCGAGCAGTAGACGAACGCCGCAAGCCAGCCCCAACGGCCGAGGTCCTTCAGAATCCACTCGTACATCACGAGCGCGGGCGCAACGCCGAACGACACCATGTCCGACAGGCTGTCGAACTGCTCGCCGAACGCGCTTTGCGTATGCGTCATGCGTGCGACCCGGCCGTCCATGCCGTCGAGCACCATCGCCACGAAGATCGCGATGGCCGCGATTTCGAAGCGCACGTTCATCGCCTGCACGACGGCGAAGAAACCGCAGAACAGCGCCGCCGTGGTGAAGGCGTTCGGCAGCAGATAGATGCCGCGCTTTCTCAGGAACTGCTGACGCTGCGCGCGCCGGCTCTCGACGACCGGCGAGTCCGCCACGATCGGCTTGTTGCGGCGAAACGGTCGCGGCAGCGGTCCGCTGTTACGGGGTCGACGCGGTTTGAATGCGGCCATTCGGAAGCCTCCTATGTGCCGCTTTAGAGTTCAGCGAGGATCGTGGACGACGCGGACACCTTCTCGCCGATCGACACACGCGGACGGCTGCCCACCGGCAGATACACGTCGACGCGCGAGCCGAAGCGGATGAACCCATAACGCTGGCCACGGGTGAGCGGCTCGCCTGCACGTACATAGCAAAGAATGCGCCGCGCGATCAAACCGGCGATCTGCACCGACGTCACCGTCTGGCCGCCAGCCATTTCGATCACCACCGCATTGCGCTCGTTTTCCGTCGACGCCTTGTCCACCGCGGCATTCAGATACGCGCCAGGGAAGTATTCGACCTTGGAGATCGCGCCATCCACCGGCGAACGTTGCGAGTGGACGTTGAAGACGTTCATGAACACGCTGATCTTCAGCGCTTCACGGTTCGCGTACGGATCGTGAGCGGTTTCGACTGCGACGATGCGGCCATCGGCCGGGCACAGCACGGCGTTTGCCTGCGTGGGAATCGGGCGGGCAGGATCGCGGAAGAACTGCACGATGAAGATCAGGATCAGCCAGAACAGCCATGCAATGCCGAACCCCGCGAAGGCATGAACCAGTAGTGCAACGACGGCCGCGATGGCGATGAACGGCCAGCCTTCTCGCGCGATGATCGGATGTGGGTAATTCATGGATGGCTTCTGTGTTTTTGTAAAACCGTAGGATAGCAAAAGCCGCCCAGGGTTCAGCACCCTTGGACGGCTTTTTGATTTGCCCGGCTGTCGCGGCACTGCATCAGCGGCACCGCGCACCGGACTCAAGCAGTCAATCGCTTAGTTCTTCGACTGGTCGACCAGCTTGTTCTTCGCGATCCACGGCATCATCGCGCGCAGCTTCGAACCGACCTGTTCGATCTGGTGCTCGGCCGTCAGACGGCGGCGCGATTGCAGCGTCGGTGCGCCAGCCTTGTTTTCGATGATGAAGCTCTTCGCGTACTCACCCGTCTGAATGTCGGTCAGCACGGCCTTCATCGCCTTCTTCGTTTCAGCCGTCACGATACGCGGACCCGTCACGTACTCGCCGTATTCGGCGTTGTTCGAGATCGAGTAGTTCATGTTCGCGATGCCGCCTTCGTAGATCAGGTCGACGATCAGCTTCAGTTCGTGCAGGCATTCGAAGTAAGCCATTTCCGGCGCGTAGCCTGCTTCCACGAGCGTTTCGAAGCCGGCCTTGATCAGGTCGACCGTACCGCCGCACAGAACAGCCTGTTCGCCGAACAGGTCGGTTTCCGTTTCTTCGCGGAAGTTCGTTTCGATGATGCCGGCACGGCCGCCGCCGTTCGCCGCTGCGTACGACAGAGCGATGTCACGCGCTGCGCCCGACTTGTCTTGCGCAACTGCGATCAGGTGGGGCACGCCGCCGCCTTGCGAGTACGTGCCGCGAACCGTGTGGCCCGGCGCCTTCGGCGCGATCATGATCACGTCGAGGTCGGCACGCGGAATCACTTGACCGTAGTGAACGTTGAAGCCGTGCGCGAATGCCAGCGCTGCGCCTTGCTTGGCGTTGCCGTGCACTTCCTTCGCATAGACTTCGGCGATCTGCTCGTCCGGCAGCAGCATCATGACGACGTCCGCGCCCTTGACGGCTTCCGCCACTTCCTTGACTTGCAGGCCGGCGTTCTCAGCCTTGCTCCACGATGCGCCGCCCTTACGCAGACCGACCGTGATGTTCACGCCGCTTTCCTTCAGGTTCAGCGCGTGCGCATGGCCTTGCGAGCCATAGCCGATGATGGTGACTTGCTTGCCCTTGATGAGGGAGAGGTCGGCGTCCTTGTCGTAGAAAACTTTCATGTCGGTTCCTTGGCTAAATTCGATGATTCAGTGAAATTCAAATAGTGCGAATAGTGTGTTGCTGGCCGGGTTCGTGATGCGCTGTCCGGCCTTTGATCGAGACGTCGAGTCGCGACGCATCAGCGCCGCGAGGCGCCGCGCGTCAAACCTTCAGAATGCGCTCGCCGCGGCCGATGCCCGAACTGCCCGTGCGGACCGTTTCGAGAATCGCCGTCGAGTCGAGCCCTTCGATGAAAGCGTCGAGCTTGTCGGCCGCCCCCGTCAGTTCGATCGTGTAGGTCTTTTCAGTGACGTCGATGATGCGGCCGCGGAAAATATCCGACATCCGCTTCATTTCCTCACGTTCCTTGCCGACCGCCCTCACCTTGATCAACATCAGCTCGCGCTCGATGTGGGCGCCCTCGGTAAGGTCGACCACTTTCACCACCTCGATCAGGCGGTTCAGATGCTTCGTGATCTGTTCGATCACGTCGTCCGAGCCAATGGAGACGATGGTCATGCGCGACAGCGAACGGTCTTCGGTCGGAGCCACCGTCAAAGTTTCAATGTTGTAGCCGCGTGCCGAGAAGAGACCAACCACGCGTGATAACGCGCCGGGTTCGTTTTCCAGCAGGACGGAAATGATGTGTCTCATGATTCGCTTCTTCCAGATGTTTGTCGATTGTCTGCGAGCCGCCATGCGCCGCTTCGTCCGCGCTCGCCTTTCGTGAAGGCGTGCATGACGAAGCCAGCGTCAGAAACGGTCGTTATAGATCTTCCGAACCCATGAGCATCTCGGTGATGCCCTTGCCGGCCTGAACCATCGGCCAGACGTTTTCGGTCGGATCGGTCTGGAAATCGAGAAACACGGTGCGATCTTTCAGGCGCAGCGCTTCCTTCAACGCCGGCTCGACATCGGCCGTGCGTTCGATACGCATGCCGACATGGCCGTATGCTTCAGCGAGCTTCACGAAGTCAGGCAGCGCATCCATGTACGAATGCGAATAGCGCTTGCTGTATTCGATCTGCTGCCACTGGCGCACCATGCCCAGATAGCGGTTGTTCAGCGAAATGATCTTCACAGGCGTTTCGTACTGCTTGCAGGTCGACAACTCCTGGATGCACATCTGGATCGAGCCTTCGCCCGTGATGCAGAGCACGTCGTCGTCCGGGTGCGCCATCTTCACGCCCATCGCGGCCGGCAGGCCGAAGCCCATCGTGCCGAGACCACCGGAGTTGATCCAGCGGCGCGGCTTGTTGAAGCGATAGAACTGCGCGGCCCACATCTGGTGCTGGCCGACGTCGGAACACACGAACGCATTGCCGTCGGTCAGTTCCCACGCCTTTTCCACCACGTACTGCGGCTTGATGATGTCGCTCTTGCGGTCGAACTTCAGGCAGTCTTTCGCGCGCCAGGCTTCGATGTCCTTCCACCAGTCGGCAAGCGCCGCGGTGTCCGGGCCATGTTCGGCCGTCTGCAACTGCTCGATCAGTTCTTTCAGCACTTCCTTCACGTCGCCGACGATCGGAATGTCGACCTTGACGCGCTTGGAAATGGACGAAGGATCGATGTCGATATGGATGATCTTGCGCGGACGCGATGCGAAGTGCGCCGGGTCGCCGATCACGCGGTCGTCGAAGCGCGCGCCGATCGCGATCAGCACGTCGCAGTGCTGCATCGCCATGTTGGCTTCGTACGTGCCGTGCATGCCGAGCATGCCGAGGAATTTCTTGTCGCTCGCGCGGTAGCCGCCCAGACCCATCAACGTGTTGGTGATCGGGTAGCCGAGCAGATCGGCGAACTGGTTCAGCTCACGCGATGCATCCGCGAGAATGATGCCGCCGCCGGTGTAGATGTACGGGCGCTTCGCCGACAGCAACAGCGAGACCGCCTTGCGGATCTGGCCGGAGTGGCCCTTCGTGACCGGGTTGTACGAACGCAGCGAAACGCTTTTGATCGGCTCGTATTGACACGGCGCCTTCGACACGTCTTTCGGAATGTCGATCAGCACCGGGCCGGGACGGCCAGTACGGGCAATATAAAAGGCTTTTTTGACGGTGGCGGCGAGATCGCGCACGTCCTTCACGAGGAAGTTGTGCTTCACGCAAGGACGCGTGATACCGACCGTGTCGCACTCCTGGAATGCATCCTGGCCGATCGCGGCAGTCGGCACCTGGCCGCTGATCACGACCATCGGGATCGAATCCATGTACGCGGTGGCGATACCGGTCACCGCATTGGTGACACCGGGGCCGGAGGTCACGAGGCACACACCGACCTTGCCGGTGGAACGCGCATACGCGTCGGCGGCGTGGACCGCGGCCTGCTCGTGGCGCACGAGGACGTGCTGGAATTTGTCCTGCTTGTACAGCTCGTCGTAAATGTAGAGTACCGAGCCGCCGGGATAGCCCCAGATGAACTCGACGTCTTCGTCGGCCAGTGCCTTCATGAGCACGGTGGCGCCGATAGAGTCAGCTTCCTGATGGGGAGTCGTATCCGACGTGGAGAATTCCGCGCTGGGCATATTCATTTATTCACCTTTCGAATTTTCGGCAAAAAATTGATCGGGTGCTCTCTGCCGGGCTTGTGGCTCGGGTTCAAGCGGCGCGTCCAGTTGACAGGTGAGCTTCTTGGGCCACACCTCAATTGAGACAAGTCACTTATGTTGCGAACCAGCGACGATAGCGGCAGACGCGCGTTCGGTCAAGCAAATATTGCCTCGGCGTCCCGCCCCTCGATCTCGAATTGACCGGAATTAACCGAATCCTGTTATGTGGATGCAAGGTTGACCACGTTTCGCCCCGAGCGATGCAAAAGTTTGTTAGCATCCGCGAGCTTTACGACATTTTTCGACCGATTACGCGCACGCTCGCTGCGCCGACCCCCACACGGATGGCATCAGACAAGGAACTCGCCGACTTTCTGGCGGGCGTCGAAAGGCGCGCATTCAAGCAAACGGTCTACGCCGTGCGGGACGACGACGCCTCGCTGGACATCGTGCAGGACGCGATGATCAAGCTCGCCGAAAAATACGGCGATCGGCCGGCCGCCGAATTGCCGCTGCTGTTTCAGCGTATTCTGCAGAATGCGATGCACGACTATTTCCGTCGTGCCAAAGTACGCAATACGTGGGTTAGCCTGTTCTCGTCGTTCGGCAACGCCGACGACGATGAATTCGATCCGCTGGAAACCTTCGAGGCCCAGCAAGGCTCGGCCGGAGCCGAGAGCAACGAGCAAAAACTCGAGCGCGAACAGGTCTTGCAGTTGATCGACGACGAGATCCAAAAGTTACCGGCACGTCAACGGGAGGCGTTTCTCATGCGTTATTGGGAAGATATGGATGTCGCCGAGACTGCCGCCGCGATGGGCTGCTCCGAAGGCAGTGTGAAAACGCACTGCTCGCGGGCCACCCACACGCTGGCGCAAGCGCTCAAGGCCAAAGGAATCACGCTATGAGCTCCCTCGAAACTAAAGAACTCGAGTTCGCGCGCCAGGTGCGCCGCGCGCTCGACGAAAACGCCGCCAGCATCACCCCCGCCACCGTCGACCGACTCGCCGCGGCGCGCCGTGCCGCGCTCGCCCGCAAGAAGCCCGAGCCCGTCAGCGCGCCGGTGCTGGTGCCCGCTTTCGCCGGTGCCGGCATACCGGCCGGATTCCCGCACGTCGAAATCCCGCCACGCCGCCGTTCGCCGCTGCGCCGCTTCGCACTCGCGTGGCCGCTCGCCGCGCTGGTCGTGAGCCTTATCGGCATCGCGTACTGGGAAGACCAGCAGCGCACCGCCGAACTCGCCGATATCGATGCCGCCATGCTTAGCGACGACCTGCCGCTCAATGCCTATCTCGACCACGGTTTCAACGCGTACCTTTCACGCGCCCACCACTGAGCGGGAGATTTTTCGGGTGAGTTACAAGCGCGGCCTGGCCGTTGTTTTCGGATGCGCGATCGCGGCCCTGGTGTCGTTCGCCGCGACGTATCCGCGCTTTTACCCGAGCCCTTCGCCCGTCGGCGCACGCACGCCCGGCGGCACCGCCACGGCCAGAACGCCCGCCCCCACGCTCGCCGTCGAATTGCCCGGCCTGCCCGGCAGCAACAGCCCGCTGGCCTGGGCGCGCCTGAGCTCGGCCGAGCATCTCGCGCTCGCGCCGTTCGAAGCCCAGTGGGATTCGTTCAGCGACGAGCGCAAGCGCAAATGGATCAAGATCGCGTCGCGCTATCCCAAGATGTCGCCCGACGCGCAAAAGCGCCTGCATGAACGGATGAGCGAATGGGTGCGCATGACGCCGGATCAGCGGCGCGTCGCACGCGAAAACTATCAGGTGTCCAAGGAACTGCCGCGCGAGGCTCGTCAGAACGCGTGGAAGGCCTATCAGCAACTGCCCGAAGAACAGAAGCAGCGGCTTGCCGCCAGCGAGCGCAAGCGGCGCCCGAGCGTTGTCAGCGCGCCGCCGTCGGCGCACAACGAAATCAAGGGCCTCGACCGCATCGTCAATGCGCGTGAGCACGGCGCCAGCGGCGTCGCGGCGGCGAGCGCCGTGGCCGCCGCGACGTTGCCGGGCTCGGCCGCCGCGCCCGCGATTCCGGCCACGGGGAGCTTCGTGCCCGCCACGCCGGTGCCGGTGTCGCCGTCCGAGGCGCCGTCGATCTTTAACGGCTCGTAGCCACCCCCTCCGTGTCCCAGCCGCTCGCGACCTCGACACCGCCCGCCGATGCACCTTGCATCGCCCCCACCGTTCGACGGCGTCTCGCGGCGCTGCTCTATGAAGCGCTGATCCTGTTCGGCGTGGTGTTCATCGCCGGCTATCTGTTCAGCACGCTGACGCAGCAACGCAACGGATTGACGCATCACAACCTGCTGGCTGCGTGGATCGGTCTCGTGGTCGGGCTGTACTTCGTCTGGTTCTGGACCCACAGCGGCCAGACCCTGCCGATGAAAACCTGGCGCCTGCGCGTCGTCGCCGCCGATGGCTCGCCGCTTTCGACCGGTCGCGCGATCGGTCGCTACGTGCTCGCGTGGCTGTGGTTCCTGCCGCCGCTCGCGCTGCATCCGCTGCTGGGGCTTCGGCTGCCGCAGACGCTGGCGATCGCCGGCGTCTGGTTCCTGCTGTGGGCCGCGATCGGCCGCTTCGATCCGCAGCGTCAATTCCTGCACGATCGGCTCGCGGGTACGCGGGTGATCGGGGTCGTTCGCTGAACCGACCCGCACCCGCCGCACCCGCCGCACCCGCAACAGCTTCCCTCCGCACGGCAATCCCCCCGCCGCAGTAATAAGAACTTCTCATGACTGTCATGGCACAGTCACGCGCGCCCGGCTCAATACGGGCACCGCAACTCGACGCGTGAGCCATGGACCCCAAAACGTCCGCGACTTCCCTGTTCCGCCAGACCGGCCCGAGCGTCGACACCGTCGCGTTCCGGCCGGACCCGAGCCCGGCTCACCACGGCCTGCCGTTGCCGGCGTCACCGCCCCTCGACGCCCACGACCCCCATCCCGAAGACGAACACGCCGACCCGCACCGCTACCGCACCATCTGGCTGTCCGACATCCATCTGGGTTCGAGCGGCTGTCAGGCGCCGTATCTGCTCGACTTTCTGCGTCACAACGAGTCGGAGTATCTGTACCTGGTCGGCGACATCATCGACGGCTGGCAGTTGAAGAAAGGCTGGTACTGGCCGCAGGCTCACAACGACGTCGTGCAGAAAGTGCTGCGCAAAGCGCGCAAAGGCACCCAGGTGATCTACGTGCCCGGCAATCACGACGAAGCCGCGCGCCAGTTCTGCGACCTCGCGTTCGGCGACATCCACGTGCGCGGCGAAGCGTTTCACACGACGCTCGCCGGCAAGCGCCTGTGGATCGTGCACGGCGATCTGTTCGATGGCGTGATCCAGCACGCGAAGTGGCTCGCGTATCTCGGCGACACGCTCTACACGATGATCCTCGTCCTGAACCGCTGGTTCAACCGCATTCGCGGCAAGCTCGGCTTTCCGTACTGGTCCCTGTCGCAGTACCTGAAGCATCAGGTGAAGAACGCGGTGAACTTCATCTCGTCGTTCGAAACGGTGATGACCGACGAAGCGCGCCGCCGCGGCTGCGACGGTGTGGTCTGCGGACACATCCACAAAGCCGAGCTGCGCGACATCGACGGTGTGCTGTATTGCAACGACGGCGACTGGGTCGAGAGTCTGTCGGCGCTCGTCGAGACCTATGAAGGCGAACTCAAGGTGATCTACTGGACCACGCTGCGCGCGCCGCAAACCGGCGCGCAGAAGGCCCATGCGACCGCGTAGTCCCCGCAACTTCGATTGAACCCGAACCGAGGAACAAGCCGATGAAGATCATGATCGTCACCGACGCATGGGAACCGCAGGTCAATGGCGTCGTGCGCACGCTGAAGAACACCACGCGCGAGCTCACCGCGCTCGGCCATCGCGTCGATCTGTTGACGCCGCTCGAATTCAGGACGATCCCCTGCCCGACGTATCCGGAGATTCGTTTGTCGCTGCTGCCGCGCCGCAAGCTGCGCGAACGCATCGACACGTTCGCGCCCGACGCGTTGCACATCGCCACCGAAGGTCCGCTCGGCATGGCCGCGCGCGCGTACGCGCTGCGTCACAAACTGCCGTTCACGACCGCGTATCACACGCGCTTTCCTGAGTACGTGCAGGCGCGTTTCGGCATGCCGCTCGCTGCGACCTACAAATTCCTGCACTGGTTTCACAAGCCGTCGCTGGCGGTGATGGCGCCCACGCCGGTGGTCAGGCACGACCTCGAACAGTTCGGCTTCACGAACGTCGTGCTATGGACTCGCGGCGTCGACCTGGAAATCTTCCATCCGATGGACTCGAAAGTGCTCAATTCCGCGCGGCCGATCTTCCTGTACGTGGGACGCGTCGCAGTCGAGAAGAACGTCGAAGCGTTTTTGCAGCTCGATCTGCCGGGTTCGAAGTGGGTCGCCGGCGAAGGCCCCGCGCTCGCCGAACTGAAGTCGCGCTATCCGCAAGCGAATTATCTCGGCGTGCTCACGCAGGCCGAACTCGCGAAGGTGTACGCGGCGGCGGACGTGTTCGTGTTCCCGAGCCGCACCGATACGTTCGGGCTCGTGCTGCTCGAAGCGCTCGCATGCGGTACGCCGGTAGCCGCGTATCCGGTCACCGGTCCGATCGACGTGCTCGGCGACGGTGGCGCGGGCGCGATGCGCGACGATCTGCGCGAGGCCTGTCTCGACGCGTTGAAGATCGATCGCAATCACGCGCGCGCGTGGGCGGAGCGCTTCTCGTGGGCGGCGGCCTCCGCGCAGTTCGCCGCGCATCTGAAGCCGCTGCCGCGCGCGTCGTATAGCGAGGAAAGCGCAGCCGCGTGACGCGGCGCGCGCAGCCGTCCATGCGAACCAGTTCCTCCAACGTGACGCGCGCGTCGAACGGCGCGTTGCACGCCGTCGATGACGCCGAACGCAACGCCACTGCCATCGAGCCGTTCGACGACGTCAGCGAATCCGGCGCGCCCGATCATGCGCACGCCGTGCAGCATTCGAACGGCATCGACCACGCGCGCCTCGCGAATCACGCGTCCCACGCCAACGACACGCACGCCGAACCGCTCAGCCCCGACGATCCGCTCGCGCCGCTGCCGTTCAACCCGTACAAGGGCAATCGCGGCCTCACGCGCGCATGGCACGCGATGAAAAATTCGCTCGCCGGATTTCGCGTCGCGATTCGCGAGGAAAGCGCGTTTCGCCAGGAACTCACGCTCGCCGCGATCCTGATTCCGTGCGGGCTACTCGTGCCGGTCGAACCGGTGTCGCGCGTGCTGCTGCTCGGCTCGGTGCTGCTGGTGCTGATCGTCGAGTTGCTGAACTCGAGCGTCGAAGCCGCGATCGACCGCATCTCGCTCGAACGTCACGAACTGTCGCGCCGCGCGAAGGACCTCGGCAGCGCGGCCGTGATGGTCGCGCTCGGCATGTGCGTGATGACATGGGCGCTGCTCGTCGGACCGCTCGTCGCGCGATGGCTCGCGCATTGGCTGCGCGCATCGCCATGACGTCGCGCGCCAGTCGTCTCCGAAGATGAAAACCCTGAGTATCCGCTTGGTATAAGAACGGTCGGTTTATAATCATTTGACAGTCTCACGAGAGGACACCGGGCCGCCCGAGGTTTTCTCGCCCCCGCGGGGGCCTGTCGCCGAGCGGCAGGCTTGCAGGCGCTCATATACCAACCGCATCCGGGTGGACCACGCAGCAGCGGCACGCCGCCGCGCGACCAGCCCGGCACAACCAGGGCCGGACGACATGGAAGCCAAACCTCCCCGCCGCACGCGCGAACGGATTCTCGAGCTGTCGTTGAAGCTGTTCAACGAAATCGGCGAACCGAACGTCACGACGACGACCATCGCCGAGGAAATGGAGATCAGTCCCGGCAATCTGTACTACCACTTCCGCAACAAAGACGACATCATCAACAGCATCTTCAGCCAGTTCGAGCAGGAGATCGAAAAGCGTCTGCGTTTCCCCGACGACCATCGCGCGACCATCGACGAAATGTGGTCGTACTTGCAGTACATGGTCGATTTCACGTGGCGTTATCGCTTCCTGTATCGCGACCTGAACGACCTGCTCGCGCGCAACCGCACGCTCGAAACGCACTTCAAGCAGATCATCAGCCACAAGGTGCGCTTCGCGAGCCAGTTCTGCGAACAGCTTGTCGCCGACGGCGAAATGGTCGCGACGCCGCAAGAGCTGCATGTGATCGCCACCAACGTCGGCGTGATTGGCACGTACTGGCTGTCGTATCAATTCGTGATGAATCCGCGCAAGTACAACGAGCAGGAAGCGATTCGCGCGGAGCTGCATCAGGTGAGCGTGCAGATCGTGTCGCTGATGGCGCCCTATCTGCGCGGCCGCTCGCGGCAGATTTTCGACGACCTCGTGTCCGGCAAGCTGCCCAAACGCGAGTTTTACGACTACCTGCCGCCGAAGGAAGGCGCCGCGCCCCGCAACGAATCGAAGGACGTTTGAGCATGAAGTCGGTGTGTGTGTATTGCGGCTCCGCGAACGGAGCCAAACCGTTGTATGCGGAGGCGGCGCGCTCGTTCGGCCGCGCGCTGGTCGAGGCCGATCTCGCGTTGATCTACGGCGGCGGCAAGGTCGGGCTGATGGGCGTGATCGCCGATACGGTGATGGCCGAAGGCGGCCGCGCTATCGGCGTGATTCCCGAACTGCTGGTCAACAAGGAAGTCGGCCATAACGGGCTGACCGAGCTGCACGTGGTGCCCGACATGCATCATCGCAAGAAGATGATGGCCGACCTGTCCGACGCGTTCGTCGCGATGCCGGGCGGCGTCGGCACGCTCGAAGAGCTGTTCGAGGTCTATACGTGGGCGCAGCTCGGCTATCACGGCAAGCCGGTGGCGGTGCTGAACATCGACGGCTTTTACGACCCGTTGATCCACATGCTGCGGCATACAGTCGAAGAAGGCTTCATGCGCCACACGTATCTCGACATCCTGCAGATCGATGCCGACCCCATCGCGCTGATCGACAAGTTGCAACGCTATCAGCCGCCCGCCGGCGACAAGTGGGCGATCAAACGCGATTCGGTTTGATCTGACGCGTCCGGCCTCGACACGGACTCGGACGCGGGCCGGTCCTCACGGGCCGCGCTCGGGCGCCTGCCCTACCGGCCGCGCGCTCCGCGCGGCCTTCACTCCAACGATGAGGTTGCAATGACGAAAGCCGTTCTGATCACCGGTGGCAGCCGCGGCATTGGCCGCGCGAGCGCGCGTCTGCTGGGCGCGCGGGGCTGGTGCGTCGGTGTGAATTACGCGCAGAACCGCGCCGCCGCCGAAGAGACCGTCGCCGAAGTCGAGCGCGCCGGCGGCCGCGCGGTGGCGATCGAAGGCGACGTCGCGAATGAAGCCGATGTGATCGCGATGTTCGACGCGCTTCAGCGGCAGTTCGGCCGGCTCGATGCGCTCGTCAACAACGCGGGAATCGTGGCGCCGTCGAGCCAGCTCGCCGATATGGACCTCGCGCGTCTGAAGCGCATGTTCGACGTCAACGTGCTCGGCGCGTATCTGTGCGCGCGTGAAGCCGCGCGGCGCATGTCGACCGATCGCGGCGGCGCGGGCGGGGTGATCGTCAACATCTCGTCGGCGGCGGCGCGGCTCGGCTCACCGAACGAATACGTCGATTACGCCGGCTCGAAAGGCGCGATCGACACGATGACGCTCGGCCTCGCCAAGGAACTCGGCCCGCGAGGCGTGCGTGTGAACGCGGTGCGCCCCGGCCTTATCGACACCGAAATTCACGCGAGCGGCGGCAAGCCGGAGCGCGCCGCGCAACTCGGCGCGACCACGCCGCTCGGCCGTCCGGGCAGCGCGGACGAAGTGGCCGAATCCATCGTGTGGCTGTTGAGCGATGCGGCGTCGTATGTGACGGGTGCGTTGCTCGATGTTGCCGGGGGACGTTGAGTCACCTCACGCGCGAGGTGCGAGGAAGGTCATGCGGTTCTGAAGGCGCGGCTCACGGCTGCGCCTTTTTTCTTTGTCGCTGTACCGCTGGGAGCTGAGAAGGAATGCGAGCAGGTGCCGCCGGCTCGCCGATTATTGCCGTTCGAAACAGCACGGCCGGCTCAACAGCCGGTCCGCGAGCCTAGAACGACGAACCCGGTTCGCGCAAAAATGCGCTTTCCTCGGCAGTCGACACGCGCCCGAGCACCGCATTGCGATGCGGAAAGCGCCCGAAGCGCTCGACGATTTCCGCGTGCCGCACGGCGAACCGGTAATACGACTTGCCACCCGGCTCCGCTTCCAGCTGTTTGAACAAACGCAGCGATTCGCGCTGGCTGGCGAGCGTCTCATCGTGTTCGAACGGCAGATAGGCGAATGCACGATGATGCGCGCTCGGCAACAGGCGATCTGCCGCGCTGGCGATCATCCGTTGCGCGATGCGCAGTGCTTTCTGATCGGCGGCAAACGCGCGCGGCGTGCTGCGGTGGCAATTGCGCGAGAACTGATCGAGCACGATGATGAGCGCCAACGCGCCGAGCGGTGTGGTCGCCCAGTGGTCGAGCGAGGTGTCGCCTGGCGAGGCGACTGCGGCATCATTCGCGGCATCATTCGCGTCATTCGCCGCATCGATCAACGCCCCAAAGCGCTCGCGCAACATCGCATCGAACGCTGCATCGCCCGAAAACCAGCTCTTGCGCTGCTCGCCGAAGCCCGGCGCATCCGGCGCACCGAACCAGCAATCGAGCACTTCGCGCGCCTGCGGCGCGAGCTCCGCGTAGTCGGCGATCGTCGAGTAAGGCGTCGCGCCCGACCCGTCAGCCATTGCGGTTGCGCATCCAGTCCGCGGTCTCGAAGAACGAGCCGAGCAGGCGTTCGCGCAGCGGCTCGGCAAGGCCGATGTCCTGCATCGCCCACGCCATGCATCTGAGCCACTGATCCCGCTCGCTCGACGCGATCGCAAACGGCAAGTGCCTCGCGCGCAACCGCGGATGGCCGAACCGGCTGATGTAGTGATCGGGGCCGCCCAGCCAGCCGCACAGAAACCAGAAGAACTTGTCGCGCGAACCGTCCAGCGATTCGGGATGCAAGGCCCGAATGCCGGCGAAATCCGCTTCCAGATCCATCAGGTCGTAAAACCGGTCCACCAGTTCACGCACACGCGCTTCGCCGCCGACCAGATCGAAGGCCGTCGGCTGCGCCGCGGACACTTCGTCGTTCAAATCGCTCATAACCTGCTCATCAACTGATAAAAAATCACGCGTCCCGCAGCGATTGCAACGCGGGCCGCGCCAACACATGCCGCAAGCTCATCCAGCCGCCGATGCCGGCGCAGGCAATACCCGCGGCGACACCCGCCGGCAGCAGCCACGGATTGAAACTCAGATAGAACTCGAACACGCGCGTGGCCAACACCCAGCCGATGATCTGCGCGCCGACCGCCGCCATCGCCCCGGCCAGCGCGCCGACCGCGACGAACTCGGCGATCTGCACCGCGCGCACCTGGCGATGCGACGCCCCCAGCGCGCGCAGCAGCGCGGATTCTCGCATACGCTCGTCGCGCGTGCCCGCGAGCGCCGCGTACAGCACCAGTACGCCCGCCGCCAGCGTGAACGCGAACAGGAACTGCACCGCGCCGATCACCTGCTGCAACACGCGCTGAATCTGCGCGAGAATCGGCCCGGTGTCGATGGCGGTGAGGTTCGGATATGCGCCGATCAAACCGTCGATGGTCGACTGCTTTTCCTGCGGCAGATGGAAGCTCGTGATGAACGTCGCCGGGAAATCCTGCAACGCGGCCGGTGGCATCAGCACGAAGAAGTTGACCTTGAACGAACCCCAGTCGAGCTTGCGCACGCTCGTCACCGGCGCGTCGATCTGCAAGCCGGTCACGTCGAAACGCAGCACGTCGCCGGGCTTCACGTTGATTAGCTTCGCCAGGCCCTGCTCGATCGAAATCTGCGGCGTCTTCGTGTCGCCGTACCACGTGCCGGCGGCGATGCGGTTGTCGTCGGGCAGCTCGGTCGTGTATGACAGATTGAATTCGCGATCCACCAGACGCTTCGCGTCGTCGCCCTTGAACGAGTCCGGATTGACCGGCTTGCCGTTGATCGAGGTGAGCCGCCCGCGCACCATCGGCGAGAGTGCCGTGCCGGGTACGCCATGCGTGTCCAGATAATGCGTGACCGCGTCGCGCTGATCGGGCTGGATGTCGATGATGAATTCGTTCGGCGCATCCGGCGGCGTCGATTTGCGCCAGCCTTCGACGAGGTCGTTGCGTGTCATCGCGATCAGCAACAGGCACATCAGGCCGATGCCGAGCGCGGTGATCTGCAACGCGCTTGCACTGCTGCGCCGCTCCAGCGACGCCAGCGCATAACGCCAGCCGATCCCCGCGTTCACGCGCTCGCTGCGCACGAGACGCGCCGCGCCCCACAGCGCGAGCCGCGCGATGCACGCGAACACCAGCAGCCCGCCCGCGAAGCCGCCCGCGACGATCCCGCCCAACTTCAACTCGCCCGCCGCGACGATCAGCAGCGCGGCGAACAGCGCGATGCCGAGTGCGTATGCGGCCCACGCGGTGCGTCCCTCTTCACCCCATTCGCGGCGCAGCACGCGCACCGGCGGCACTCGCGTAAGCGGCAGCAACGGCGGCAGCGCGAAGCCGAGCAACAGCACGAGGCCCGCCGCGATGCCCTGCAGCGCGGGCCACACGGTCGGGTACGGCAGCGCGACGTCGATCAGACTGCCGAGCCAGGTCAGCAATGCGAGATGGCCGAGATAGCCGAGCGCGACACCCAGCGCGCCGCCGATCACCCCAAGCCCGACGAACTCGAGCGTGAACAGCGCGCGCAGCGCGGCCTGGCTCACGCCGAGACAGCGCATCGCCGCGCAGCCGTCCAGATGCCGGCGCATATAGCGATGCGCGGCCATCGCGATCGCCACCGCCGCGAGCAGCGCGGTGAGCAGCGACACGAGCGTGAGGAAATGACTCGCGCGATCGAGCGTCTGGCGCACTTGCGGCTGGCCGTCCTGCAACGATTCGAGCGCGACGCCGCGCATCTTGCCGCCGTCCACCTTGCCGTGCGCGAACTGCGCAAACTTCGCCACCGACGCGTCCGGGCCCGCCACCAGCAACCGGTAGGTCACGCGGCTACCGAACGTGATGAGGCCGGTCGACTGCACTTCGTCGGCGCGCAGCATCAGACGCGGCGAGAAGTTGACGAACGAAAAGCCCCGATCCAGCTCACGAGTGATCAGCGCGCCGATCGTGAAGCTGCGAGTGCCGACCTTCACGGTGTCGCCGACACGCAGCTTCAACGCGTCGAGCAGCGCCTGATCGGCCCACACGGTGCCGGGCGCCGGAATCGATTGCGCAGGATGGTCCGGCGCGCCAGGCGCCAGCGCGATCCGCAACGCGCCGCGCAGAGGATAACCGGGCGACACCGCCTTGATCGCGGCGAGACGCGAGACCGGCTGCGCACCATTCGCGCCGGTCGAGTTGATCATGCTGGGGAAGATTGCCGTGCTAGCGGTGTTCAAACCGAGCGCTTTGGCTTGCGCGGCGAATTGCGGATCGACCGGATGATCGGCGCGCACGATGAAGTCGGCGGCGATCATCCGCCGCGCATCACGCTCCAGTCCCTGATGCAGGCGATCGGCCAGAAAGCCCACGCTCGACAGCGCCGCGACGGCCAGGATCAGCGCCAACAGCAACATCGTCAATTCGCCGGCGCGCCAGTCGCGCGCGGTCATGCGGATGGCCTGACGCAGCAGATCCCTGCCGCCGAGCCGGCGCGCCGGCGTTGAGTGGTTGGCGCGCGCTGCGGAGCCCCGTAACGTATCGCTCAATCGTGCCTGCTCCTGGCAAAACGCGACACCATGTGCGTGGCCATGCCGCGAAAGCCGCCCTGCACGCCGCGCCAGAGTCGCGGCAACGCCCAGGCGGCCAGCATCAGGAAGCCCACCATCAGCACGAGGAACACGAGCGGCACGAGCAGCGCGAGCAGCATGCCGCCGAACACGAGGCCGTCTTCAGCGGTGGAGGTGACGACATTCGACACCGGCTCCGGCGACAGGTTGATGAGCGCGCGCGTGCCCGCCTTCGCCAGATGCGCGGTGCCCGCCAGCGTGCCGCCCGCGAGCGCGGCCACCGTCAGCAGCGCCGGATCGGCATGGCCGAGCGCGCCCGCTGCCAGCACCGCGCCGGCCGGAATGCGGATGAACGTGTGGACCGCGTCCCACAACGAATCGAACGCGGGGATCTTGTCGGCGAGGAATTCGGTGAGCGTCAGCACGGCCGCCGCGCCGATCACCCACGGCGACGACAGTGCGGACAGCGTATCGGGAAGATGAATGAAGCCGAGGCGTTCGAACACGCCGGCCAGCAGGACCGTCAGATAGAGGCGCAGACCGCTGCCCCACGAAAGGCCTGCAGCAAGCGAAAGGGATTCAAGCATGGCCGCCTCCAGGCGCGCTGTGCGTGCCGGGCGTTTCGGCGGGCGGAAACGGGAAGCCCCACACCGAAGTCGTCAGACCCGCGCCAAGCCGGCCGCGCCATAGGGGCCGCGGGCAATGTCAGGTTGGATTCGGTTTCATTATAGCCACCTTAATTCGCAGGACGTCGAGCGGCGATCAATCGGCGGGGTCGGTGTGGCGTCGGGCAGACGCGGTGCGCTCACCAGGGTGAGCGCGGTTTCGCCGCGCGGGCCCGAACAACGAGATTCACGGCGGGCCCCAATGCGCGGCCTTGCAGCCCGTCGATCAATGCCCCGACGACAGCTTCAGCCCGATCAGCCCAATCACGATCAGCGACGCACTGGCGACGCGCGCGACGCTCAGCGCCTCGCCCATCATCACGACGCCGAAGATGAATGCGCCGACGGCGCCGATCCCCGTCCACACCGCGTAGGCCGTGCCGAGCGGCAACTGGCGCATCGCGACGGCGAGCAGCGCGAAACTGCCGAGCGCGGTCACGATCGTGAACACGGACGGCCACAGGCGGGTGAAACCTTCGGAGGTCTTGAGGCCGGCCGCCCACGCGACTTCGAGCAAACCGGCAATCAATAGGAGAAACCAGGACATGAAAACAGCTCCATGAAAAAAATGGGGCCGTCCCCGTTCGTAGCAAAAGCGTAAGGCCGTCCTTACGAAGCGTAATTATATCGAAGCACCGCGCGCGCCGCTTCGGGGCCGGCTTACACCGCGCCCACCAGCCGGTAGCCGACGCCGGTCTCCGTGATGATGTGCTCGGGCTGCGCCGGGTCGCGCTCCAGCTTGCCGCGCAGATGCGCCATGTAGATGCGCAGATAGTGATGGCTCTCGACATGCGACGGCCCCCACACGTCGCGCAGCAGCTGCCGGTGCGTCAGCACGCGGCCCGCGTGGCGCACGAGCGTCGCGAGCAGGCGGTACTCGATCGGCGTCAGATGGACCGCGGCGCCGTCGCGCGAGACCTGGCGCAACGCGAGGTCGACGATGACCGCGCCGAAGCGCACCTGCGGCGACTCGTTCGCGCCGCCGTGATTGCGCCGCCGCATCTGCGCGCGGATGCGCGCCAGCAGTTCGGACACGCCGAACGGCTTGGTCAGATAGTCGTCCGCGCCGGCGTCGAGCGCGGCGACCTTCTCGCTCTCCTGGGTGCGCGCCGACAGCACGATCACCGGCAGCTCGCTCCAACCGCGCAATTCGCGGATCACGTCGAGGCCGTCGGTATCGGGCAGGCCGAGATCGACGATCACGAGATCGGGCTTGCGGGTCGCGGCTTCGACGAGCCCCTGCTTGCCGGTTTCGGCATCGTGCACGACGATGCCCTCGCCTTCGAGCGCGGTGCGTACAAAGCGGCGGATCTGCTTTTCATCTTCGATCAGCACGACGGTGATGCTCGGGTCACTCATGGGACGGCCTGGCTTGCGGGTGGAGGGTGGCGGCGCGCTCGGCTTGCGCATCGCTGGGACGATCGACGTCGAGGTGGAGGTCGGCATGCAGCGGCGCGTCCGCGCCTTCGTCTTCCAGTGCATCCGGCGCATCGGGCGGCGTGTCGGCCGGCAGCGTGAACCAGAAGCGCGCGCCTTCGACGCGGCCGTCCGCGGCGAGCCGGTTGAGCGCGCCGATTGTACCGCCGTGCGCCTCGACGATCGCGCGGCAGATCGCGAGCCCGAGACCAATGCCCGGCTTGGCCGACTCCTTCTCGCCGCGCGTGAATTTTTCGAACACGCGCGCTTCCATGCCGGCGGGCAGACCGGGGCCGGTGTCGTCGACGGTGACGCGCACGAACGGCTTGTCGTCCGCGTCGATGCGTTGCGCGCCGATCGTCAACGGCGTAGTGGGCGCGGTGTACTTGGCCGCGTTTTCGAACAGGTTCGAGAAGAGCCGCTCCATCAGCACCGCGTCCAGATGCAGCAGCGGCAGATCGGCGGGCAATCTTACTTGCACCGGATGCCCTGCCAGCACGCGCCTGCATGCGCGCAGCGCGGCGCCCACCGTTTCTTCGAGCAGCGTCCACTGCCGGTTCAGTTGCAGGCTGCCCGCCTGCAGACGCGCCATGTCGAGCAGATTCGTGACGATGCCGGTCATGCGCAACGCTTCCTCGTGAATCGCGTCGACGAGCTCGTCGGTGGGTTGCGCTGGCGCACCCGCTTCGATGGGCGCCTTGCGCGTTTGCGCGAGCATCGACGAGAAGCCGACGATGGTCGTTAATGGCGTGCGCAGATCGTGCGAGATCGCGGACAACAACGAGTTGCGCAAGCGCTCCGACTCCATGTTGACGAGCGCGTCGCGCGCGATGTCGACGTAATGCACCCGCTCCAACGCCAGCGCGATCTGCGCGGCGAACGCGTCGAGCATCCGTTGCTGCTCGGGCACGTCCAGCTCGCCCTCATCGCGCAGCACGACCGCGAGCACGCCGCGCGTGCGCATCGGCGCCTTCAGCGGCAGATAGAACGCGGCGGCGGCCGGCAGCGTGTCGGTGCCGTGACCGGCCGGCTTCTGTTGATCGTAGACCCACTGTCCGACATCAAGGTCGAGCAGTTCGCCTTCGAGCGTGATCGCCGCGTCCGGGTCCTCGATCTTCTGTTTGACCTGATCGGCGCTGTCCGGCAGCAGGATCGCGACGCGCGCGCCGAACACTTCACTCACATGGCGACTGCCGATCCCGACGATCTGCTCGGTGGTCAGCGCGGCCGCGAGTTCGCGCGCCATCGCGTACATCGCGCCGGTGCGTTGCTCGCGACGTCGCGCGACACTCGCCTCGCGGCGCAGGCTCGACGTCAGATGGCTGATCACGAGCGACGTCAGCAGCATGCCGAAGAAGGTCAACAGGTATTGCGTATCGGACACCGACAGCGACATGCGCGGCGGCACGAAGAAGAAATCGAACGCGGCCACGCTGAGAAACGACAGTACGACGCCCGGCCCGCGCCCAAGTTTCACGGCAGTGAAGATCACGCCGAGCAGATACAGCATCACGAGGTTGGTCAGATCGATGCGGTCGATCAGTTGGCTCGACAGCAGCGTGATGCCCGCGCAGATCACCAGCGCGAGGCCGTATGCACGCGGCGGCGAACGACGTTCACGCGCCGCGCTCAGCGCCTCGCGCCATGCGTTCGCGGTGGTGTTCAACAGACGGCGCTGCTCGCCGCCGTCGCGCTCCGACGACGCGCGAATCAGCGTGACGTCGAGTTCGCCCGACTGCTCCGCGATCCGCTCGCCGAGCGGCCGACGCAGCCTGCGTTGAATGCCCACCCGCGACGACGCGCCGGCCACCAGCTTCGACACGTTGCGCGCCTGCGCATAGCCGATCAACGCGGTGACCGCATCGGCGCCCGCGAGCGTCGCGGTTTCGGCGCCGAGTTCGGCGGCGAGCTTCAACGCGTTCAGCGTGCGTTCGCGCCGCGCGTCGGGCAGACGTTGCAGCGCGGGCGTTTCGACATAAACGGCGAGCCAGTCGGCTTTGAGACTCGCGGCGAGACGCGCCGCCGCACGCACGAGCGCGGGCGCTTCCGGACCCGGACCCACACACACCAGCAAACGCTCGCGCGCCTGCCAGATGCGCTGGATCGAACGGTCGGCGCGATATTCCCGCATCTGCGCATCGACGCGATCCGCGGTGCGACGCAATGCCAGCTCGCGCAGCGCGATCAGATTGCCCTTGCGAAAAAAGTTGCGCACCGCGCGCTCGGCCTGCTGCGGCAAATACACCTTGCCGTCGCGCATCCGGTCGAGCAGTTCCTCGGCGGGCAGGTCGACCAGCGTGACTTCGTCGGCGCGATCGAACACGCGGTCCGGCACCGTCTCCCACACGCGGATGCCGGTGATCTGGCCGACCACGTC
Organism: Paraburkholderia ginsengisoli NBRC 100965; assembly: GCF_000739735.1. Lineage (GTDB taxonomy): Bacteria > Pseudomonadota > Gammaproteobacteria > Burkholderiales > Burkholderiaceae > Paraburkholderia > Paraburkholderia ginsengisoli. The sequence goes on from NZ_BBJF01000011.1 coordinate 69,680, forward strand.
GTTCAGGCTTTCGAGGTGCTGCACGTTGACCGTCGTATAGACGTCGATGCCGGCGTCGAGCAGTTCGTAGACGTCCTGCCAACGCTTCAGATGGCGCGCGCCCTGCACGTTCGAATGCGCGAGTTCATCGACGAGGATCAGTTGCGGCTTGCGTTCGAGCGCGGCGTCAAGATCGAACTCGCCGAGCTTGCGGCCGCGATACTCGATATGCGCGAGCGGCAGCACGTCGAGGCCGTCGAGCAGCGCGGCGGTCTCGCTGCGCCCATGCGTTTCGGCGATGCCGACCAGCACGTCCGCGCCTTCGTCGCGGCGGCGGCGCGCGGCCTGCAGCATCGCGTAGGTCTTGCCCACGCCGGCCGACGCGCCGAAGAAAACCTTCAGCCTGCCGCGCTGACGTTTTTCTTCGTCGCGTTGCAGCTTGTCGAGTAGTTCGTCAGGATCGGGGCGGTTCATGCTCAGTATTTTTCATCGTCGTGCGAGCGGCGGTGTACGCATGGTGGCACGGCCGGTGCCGGCCCGCAAATGGCCGCGCGGTGTGGCAAAAACAAAGGCCAGGGCGGCGTCGGGTGGACGCCGCCCTGGCGAGTGGCGAGCCGCGGCACCTGGCCACGGCTGCGCGCGTTGAATGAACGATCAACCGCGCTTCATTTCGTCGAGCGCCAGATTCAGTTGCAGCACGTTCACGCGCGACTCGCCGAGCACGCCGAACTGGCGGCCGCTCGTATAGCGGTCGACCAGCGCCTGCACATCGTTCGGCTCAAGCTGGCGCGCTTTCGCGACGCGCTCGATCTGATACGCGGCGGCCGCCGGGCTGATCTCCGGATCGAGACCGCTGCCCGAGGACGTCACCAGATCGACCGGCACCGGCTGCGACATATCGGTGCCGGCGGCCTTCAACGCGTCCAGACGCCCCTTCACTTCGTCGAGCAGCGCCGGGTTGTTCGGCCCGAGGTTCGACCCGCTCGAACCCTGCGCGTTGTACGGCATCGGACTCGTCGCCGACAAACGGCCCCAGAAGTACTGCGGCGCGTCGAACTGCTGGCCGATCAGTTGCGAGCCGACCAGCTTGCCGTTCTGTTCGATCAGGCTGCCGTTCGCCTGATCGTGGAACGCGGCCTGACCGAACGCGGTCATCACCGCGGGGTAAGCGAGACCCGTGAGCGCGGTGAGCACCGCGAAGATCACGAGCAACGGACGGAACAGATTTTTCATGATGATTGATTCCTTTGCTTTTGAAGCAACCGGGCTTCAAACCCAGCCGAATGCGGCCAGCACCATATCGATCAGCTTGATGCCGATGAACGGCACGATGATCCCGCCGAGGCCATAGACCAGCAGATTGCGGCGCAGCAGAATCGCCGCGCCCAGCGCGCGATAACGCACGCCCTTGAGCGCGAGCGGAATCAGCAGCACGATGATGATCGCGTTGAAAATCACCGCCGACATGATCGCGGACGCGGGCGTAGCGAGATGCATCACGTTCAGCGCGTTCAACGCCGGATAGGTGGTGGCGAACGCGGCCGGAATGATCGCGAAGTATTTGGCGACGTCGTTGGCGATCGAGAACGTGGTGAGCGACCCGCGCGTCATCAGCATCTGCTTGCCGATCTCGACGATCTCGATCAGCTTGGTCGGATTCGAATCGAGGTCGACCATGTTGCCCGCTTCCTTCGCAGCCTGCGTGCCGGTGTTCATCGCGACCGCGACGTCGGCCTGCGCGAGCGCCGGGGCGTCGTTGGTGCCGTCGCCGGTCATCGCGACGAGGCGCCCTTCGGCCTGGTGCGCGCGGATCGTCGCGAGCTTCGCTTCGGGCGTCGCCTCGGCGAGGAAGTCGTCGACGCCCGCTTCGGCGGCGATCGCCGCCGCGGTCAGCCGGTTGTCGCCCGTGACCATCACCGTCTTGATGCCCATCTTGCGCAACTCGGCGAAGCGCTCCTTGATGCCGCCCTTCACGACGTCCTTCAACTCGATCACGCCGAGCACGCGCGCGCCCTGCTCGCCTTTCTCGGCGACCACCAGCGGCGTGCTGCCGCGCCGCGCGACTTCCGCCACCGCGTTGTTCACCTCGTTCGGGAAACGGCCGCCGTTGACTTCGACATAATGCTTCACCGCATCGGCCGCGCCTTTACGGATTTCGCGGCCGGGCAGGTCGACACCGCTCATCCGCGTTTGCGCGGTGAACGCGAGGAACACCGCGTGCAGCGAGGCCATATCGCGTTGACGGATGTTGAAGCGCTGCTTGGCCAGCACGACGATGCTGCGGCCTTCCGGCGTTTCATCGGCGAGCGACGACAACTGCGCGGCGTCCGCGAGCGCTTCTTCGGTCAGGCCCGGCGCCGGCACGAACTGCGACGCCTGGCGATTGCCGAGCGTGATCGTGCCGGTCTTGTCGAGCAGCAGCACGTCGACGTCGCCGGCGGCTTCCACCGCGCGGCCCGACGTGGCGATCACATTCGCCTGCATCATGCGGCTCATGCCGGCCACACCGATCGCAGACAGCAACCCGCCGATGGTGGTCGGAATCAGGCACACCAGCAAAGCGACCAACGCGGTAATCGTCACCACGTGCCCTGCTTTCGCGGCTTCGACCGAGAACATCGAGAACGGCAGCAGCGTCGCGGTGGCGAGCAGCATCACGATGGTCAGCGCGACGAGCAGGATCGTCAGCGCGATTTCATTCGGCGTCTTCTGACGCTTCGCGCCTTCGACCATTGCGATCATCCGGTCGAGAAACGCCTCGCCCGGATTCGCGGTGACGCGCACGACGATCCAGTCCGACAGCACGCGCGTGCCGCCCGTCACCGATGAAAAGTCGCCGCCCGACTCGCGGATCACCGGCGCGGATTCGCCGGTGATTGCCGATTCGTCGACCGACGCGACACCGTCGATCACTTCGCCGTCGGCCGGAATCACGTCGCCGGTTTCGACCAGCACGACGTCGCCCTTGCGCAGATCGGAGGCCGTCAGAATGCGGATCGGCGACTTCGGGTGCGGCTCGTTGAGCTTCTTGGCCATCACGTCCTTCTTCGCGCTGCGCAGCGACGCCGCCTGGGCCTTCGAACGGCCTTCGGCGAGCGCTTCCGCGAAGTTCGCGAACAGCACCGTGAACCACAGCCACAACGTGACCGCGAGAATGAAGCCCGCGGGCGCCTCGGCCTGGCCGGCGAGCGCGGCGAACCACAGGATGGTGGTCAGAATGCTGCCGACGTACACGCAGAACATCACCGGATTGCGGAACTGCGTGCGCGGCGTGAGTTTCTTGAAGGAGTCCACGATCGCCGGGCGCAGCAGCGCCGGATCGAACATGGACCTCGTTGCATTATGTTGAGTCATTGAATCCTCGAATACCGTTATCGCTTAACGTGTCGTTGCTTCGCGTGGCGCGTCAATGAGCGCCCAGCATCATCAGATGCTCGACACCTGGGCCGAGCGCGAGCGCGGGCACGTAAGTCAGCGCGCCGACCAGCAGCACCGTGCCGAGCAGCAGCACGACGAACAGCGGGCCGTGCGTCGGCAGCGTGCCGCCGGTCACGCCTATGCGCTTCTTCGCGGCGAGCGAGCCGGCGATCGCGAGTACCGGGACGATCGTGCCGAAGCGGCCGAACCACATCGCGATCGCGGTGAGCCAGTTGTAGAACGGCGTGTTCACGGAGAGGCCGGCGAACGCGCTGCCGTTGTTGTTGGCCGCCGAGCTGAACGCGTAGAGGATTTCGGAGAAACCGTGCGCGCCGGGGTTGAAGATGCCCGCCTTGCCCGCGTCGCTCAACACGGCGATCGACGTGCCGACCAGCACCAGCAGCGGCGTGAGCAGCACGACGATCGACACCATCTTCATTTCGTACGCTTCGATCTTCTTGCCGACGTATTCGGGCGTGCGGCCGATCATCAGGCCCGCGACGAACACGGCCAGCATGGCGAACACGAGCATCCCGTACATGCCGGAGCCGACCCCGCCGAAGATCACTTCGCCGAGCTGCATCAGCAGCATCGGATAGAGGCCGCCGATCGGCGTCAGCGAGTCGTGCGTATTGGTGACCGCGCCGCACGAAGCCGCGGTGGTCGCGACCGTGAAGATGCCCGACTGCGCGATGCCGAAGCGCGTCTCCTTGCCTTCCGCATTGCCGCCCGACTGCAACGCATTCGCCGACTGATCGACGTGCAACGCGGTGAGCGCCGGATTGCCGCTTTGCTCCGCGCCCATCTCGCCGAATACGCAAACGCCGAAGCCGATCGTCATGGCGGCCAGCACGGCCACGCCCTGTCTGCGGTCGCCGATCATGCGTCCGAACACCAGCGCGAGCGCCGCCGGGATGATCAGGATCGAGAAGATCTGCACGAAGTTCGAGAACGGCGTCGGGTTCTCATACGGATGCGCCGAGTTGCCGTTGAAGAAGCCGCCACCGTTGGTGCCGAGCATCTTGATCGCTTCCTGCGACGCCACCGGACCCATCGCGATGGTTTGCGTCTTCACCGGCGTATCGACCGTGACCGCATTGCCCTTCGCGTCCTTCACCGGATTGCCCTGCGCGTCGAGTTTCGGCGCGGCGTAGCTGGTGGTTTGCAGCGTCGGCACGTCCTGATAGGCCTTGAAGTTCTGGATCACGCCCTGGCTCATCAGCAACGCGGCGACAAGCATCGACATCGGCAGCAACACGTACAGCGTGACCCGCGTGATGTCGACCCAGAAGTTGCCGATGGTTTGCGCGGTGTGGCGCGCGAAGCCGCGCATCAACGCGACCACCACGACGATGCCGGTCGCGGCCGACAGGAAGTTCTGCACGGTCAGGCCGAGCATCTGCGTCAGATAGCCGACGGTTTGCTCGGGCGAGTAGTCCTGCCAGTTCGTGTTGGTCACGAAGCTGACCGCCGTATTGAACGCGCCGTCGACCGTCATTGGACCGAACTGCTGCGGGTTGCCCGGCAGCCAGCCTTGCACGCGCAACAGCACGTAAAGGAACGCCACGCCGAGCACGTTGAGCGCGACCGTGGCGATCGCGTAGTGCTTCCAGCTCATTTCCGTCGACGGATCGACGCCCGCAATGCGATACAGCAAACGTTCGAGCGGGCCGCCCCAGCGGACCACGCGCGAGCTGCCGTCCATCACCGCGCCCAGATAGCGGGACACCGGCACGGCGGCGGCCAGTAGCACGACGATAAACAGGCCCGCCTGCAGGACATTGTTCGAGTTCATTCAATGTCCTCCGCGCGCAACAGCGCATAGACCAGATAGATAAACAGCAGCGCGGTCGCCGCGCCGGACAACCAGAGGATCCAGTTCATGACCGCGCTCCCTGGCCGCGACGGAACTGCATCAACTTCTCGCAGCCGCCGATCAACGCAAAGGTCAGCGCGGCAAATAGCACCAGCCCCCCGACATACAGCACATCCATTTTTGTTCTCCACTCACGGACTTTGGATAGGTGCAACGGTATGCCGAAGCGCGTAAAGGCCTGGTCAAAGCTGGGCGCGTGCGTATAAAGATCGTGTAAACGGACAAGGCCGCGCCATCTTTCGTTGGCGCGGCCTTGCGTGTTTTCTCCGCGTGACGCTACCGGTCTGTTACGGCAGCAGCACCGTCGAACCCGTGGTGCGTCGCCCTTCGAGATCCGCGTGCGCCTGACCGACGTCCGCCAGCGCGTAACGCTGATTGATGCTCGTCTTGACCTTGCCGGACGCGAGCACGTCGAACAGTTCCGCCGACATCGCCTCGTAATCGGCGCGCTTCGCGATATAGGTAAAGAGCGTCGGGCGCGTGAAGAACAGCGAGCCGCGTCCGGCGAATTCCGACGAATCGAGCGGCGGCAGCGGCCCCGATGCATTGCCGAAGCTCACGAACATGCCGAGCGGCGCGAGGCAATCGAGCGAGCCGGTAAACGTGTCCTTGCCGATCGAGTCGTACACCACCGGCACGCCGGCTCCGTTGGTGATCTCGCGCACGCGCTTCGTGAAGTTCTCGCGCGTGTAGACGATTGCATGATCGCAGCCGTGCGTTTTCGCGATCTCCGCTTTTTCGTCTGAGCCGACCGTGCCGATCACCGTCGCGCCGAGCGCCTTCGCCCACTGGCACGCGAGCAGACCGACGCCGCCCGCCGCGGCCTGGATCAGGATCGTGTCGCCGGCCTTCACCGGATACGTGCGGCGCAGCAGATATTGCGCGGTCAGACCTTGCAGCATCGCGGAGGCGGCCTGCTCGTCGCTCAACGCGTCGGGCACCTTGACGACCTGCGAGGCCGGCAGCACGCGCTCCTGCGTATAAGCGCCGGGCGGACGCGCGACGTAGGCGACGCGGTCGCCCGTTTTGAGCCCCGTGACGCCGGGGCCGACCGCACTCACCTCGCCGGCCGCCTCCATGCCGAGGCCACCGGGCAACGGCAGCGGATACAGACCCGTGCGGAAATACACGTCGATATAGTTCAGCCCGACCGCCGTCTGCCGGATGCGAATCTCGCCCTGCCCGGGTTCGCCTACTTCGACGTCGACCCATTTCATCACTTCCGGGCCGCCGGTTTTATCGAATCGGATTGCTTTGACCATCACGTCTCCTTGATGCGGGGTTGTTCGGGATTTATTCGGTTGCCGTTTAGCGTGTTGCGCGCATTACCGCGAGCGAGCGAGCGAGTGCAACTCCGCGCCGTCAGACCTGCTGCGTGAGGCGCAACGTCAGCACGTCGAGCACCATGCGCGCGGTCGAGATGTTGGTCGCGCACGGAATGTTGTGCACGTCGCACGCGCGCACCAGCGCGTTGATGTCGGGTTCGTGCGGCTGCGGCGTCATCGGGTCGCGCAGGAAGATCACCATGTCGACCCGCCCTTCCGCGAGTTGCGCGCCGATCTGCAAGTCGCCGCCATGCGGTCCGGACAGCATCCGCTCGACCGTCAGGCCATGCGCGTCGGCGATGCGCCCGCCGGTCGTGCCAGTCGCGACGATGTCGCAGCGCTTGAGCGTGTCGACGTATTCGCCGGCCAGTTTGACGATGTCGTCCTTCTTGTGATCGTGCGCGATCAGCGCAATGCGGGTGGTCATGACGTAAGACTCCTGAAGCCGTTGTTGTGATTGTCGTTGTTGTGGTGATGCGTGGTGATACCGCGCCCGAGCTTGCGCGTGGCAAGCCGGAACCGGCGCTCCGGCCTGCGCGCGCTGCACGCGCTTCGGCTTCAGAACGTGCCGGGGTACGCGCCGCCGTCGATCAGCCAGTTCTGCCCGGTGATGTATCCCGCGTGCACGCTGCACAGGAACGCGCACGCGCGGCCGAACTCGTCGCGGTTGCCGAAGCGGCCGGCGGGAATCGTCTTCATGCGCTGCTGGCGCGCGTTGTCGATGGAAATGTTTTGCGCCTTCGCCTGCGCCTCGAACGTGACCGCGATGCGGTCGGTATCGAACAGGCCCGGCAGCAGGTTGTTGATCGTCACGCCGGTCGGCGCGACCTTGCGCGCGAGTCCCGCGACGAAACCCGTGAGCCCCGAGCGCGCGCCGTTCGACAGACCCAGCACGTCGATCGGCGCCTTCACCGCCGAACTCGTGATATTGACGATGCGCCCATAGCCGCGTGCGCTCATCGAGTCGATGGTCGCGCGCATCAGCTCGATCGGCGTGAGCATGTTGCTCTCCAGCGCGCGAATCCAGTCCTCGTGCGTGAAGTTGCGGAAGTCGCCCGGCGGCGGCCCGCCCGCGTTGTTCACCAGGATATCCGGCTGCGGGCAGGCGGCGAGCGCGGCGGCGCGGCCTTCGGGCGTGGTGATGTCGCACGCCACCGTTTTCACTTCGACGCCGCTCTGCTTGCGGATCTCGGCCGCGGTCGCCTCCAGCGTCTCGGCGGTCCGCGCGACGATCGTCAGATTGACGCCCTCGGCGGCCAGCGCTTCCGCGCAACCGCGCCCCAAACCCTTGCTGGCCGCGCAAACCAGCGCGGTGCGTCCTGCGATTCCCATGTCCATGTGTGCATCCTCGTGAAGTGGTGCTGACGTTGACCGAGGCGCGTCGGCGCGCCCGGCGTGGCGAAGTTTCCCCCGATTCTAGAAGAATCGGTGCCGGACTGTGCCGCGCGCTGCAGCCGCCGATATCAATCTCCGGTATCTTCGGGCGGCACTCTTTCGGTAAACTTGCGCCGTGGCGCGTTCGCCTGCCAGCCGCTTTGCGGCGCTGGGGGCGCGTCGAACCGATCCCGATTGATCCCTCTTGCGCCGCTCGCGCCCCCGCCATGACCCAGGACAGCCGTTTTCCGAATCTTTTCATCCTCGATCACCCGCTGATCCAGCACAAGCTGTCCCATATGCGCGACCGGGACACCTCGACGCGCACCTTTCGCGAGTTGCTGCGCGAAATCACGCTGCTGATGGGCTACGAGATCACCCGCAACCTGCCGATGACCACGCGCCGCATCACCACGCCGCTCGTCGACATCGACGCGCCGGTGATCGCCGGCAAGAAGCTCGCGATCGTGCCGGTGCTACGCGCCGGCATCGGCATGTCGGACGGCCTGCTGGAGCTGGTGCCGTCGGCCCGGGTGGGTCACATCGGCGTGTACCGGGCGGACGATCATCGCCCGGTCGAATACCTGGTGCGCCTGCCCGATCTGGAGGACCGCGTGTTCATCCTGTGCGATCCGATGGTCGCGACCGGCTACTCGGCGGTGCACGCGGTCGACGTGCTCAAGCGCCGCAACGTCGCCGCCGAGAACATCATGTTCCTCGCGCTGGTCGCCGCGCCCGAGGGCGTGCAGGTGTTCCAGGACGCGCATCCGGACGTCAAGCTGTACGTGGCGTCGCTCGATTCGCACCTGAACGAGCACGCGTACATCGTGCCGGGTCTCGGCGACGCCGGCGACCGGTTGTTCGGCACGAAGAACTGAGGGCGGGTCGCCCGCAGGTCGAAAAAGGCGCGAGCGGCGGGCGGAGAATGCCGCCGGCGGCCCGCGCCCCTTCAGTTTCCGCGTGGTTTCCGCCTACGTCACCCTCTGCCGCCCCCCTCCGCCGTGATAAAATTCGAATCCGCTCGAAAAACGGCTCGACCTGCGTCACCGCCTGCACCTTCGCCTCCGGCGCCTCGCGTCTCGAGCCGGGGCTTGCAAGGACGGCGCCGGGTTTGCCGCACGCCAGCCGCCCCCGCCGCAACCGCGCCGCCGACCTTCGGTCCCGCTAGCCGGGTCCGGCGAGACGCGAGCAGGCTGAAGACGGTCCGACATGGGCGGCCAGGCTGAGAGCGGTTCACTGCGGGCGGCCAGTCCGGAAGGCTGTTTCCCGGGCAGTCTCACCCCCGCCGGTTTGACATCGACAGTTTGACATCGAGGCGCACGCCAGCGCCCGACATCGCAACGACAATTGCACTATGCGTGCGCCCCGCTGGCGCGCGCGACGGAGAAAGGTATGGCGGGTCATTCGAAATGGGCCAACATCAAGCATAAGAAAGCAGCGGCCGATGCCAAGCGCGGCAAGGTCTGGACGCGGCTCATCAAGGAAATTCAGGTCGCGGCGCGCATGGGCGGCGGCGACATCGACTCGAACCCGCGTCTGCGGCTCGCCGTCGAAAAGGCGTACGACGCCAACATGCCGAAAGACAACGTCAACCGCGCGATCCAGCGCGGCGTGGGCGGCGTGGACGGCGCGAGCTACGAAGAAATCCGCTACGAAGGCTACGGCATCGGCGGCGCGGCGGTGATCGTCGACACGATGACCGACAACCGCACGCGCACGGTCGCGGAAGTGCGTCACGCGTTCTCGAAGAACGGCGGCAACATGGGCACGGACGGCTCGGTGTCGTTCATGTTCGATCACGTCGGCCAGTTCCTGTTCGCGCCCGGCACGCCGGAAGACAAGCTGATGGAAGCCGCGCTCGAAGCCGGCGCCGACGACGTCGTCACGAACGAAGACGGCAGTATCGAAGTGCTGTGCCCGCCGAACGATTTTCCGAAGGTGAAGACCGCGCTCGAAGCCGCAGGTTTCAAGGCCGAAGTGGCCGAGGTGACGATGAAGCCGCAAACGGAAGTCGAATTCACGGGCGACGACGCGGTGAAAATGCAGAAGTTGCTCGACGCGCTGGAAAATCTGGACGACGTGCAGGAAGTCTATACAAACGCCGCGATCGCCGACGAATGAGCGTGCTCCGGCAGCATGCGGCGCGCGGGTTCCCAGTGAACCGCGCCGCGCTGCCGGCTGGCCCTCGCGTTGTCGCTGAGCGGGCGTTTGAACAGGTTGGCGCGGTTGCGCCGCTGCCACGCCATCGCTACTCGGGTTCGCCCTCGCCCCGCCCCGCCAGCTTCGCTGGCGCCCGCGGACCAGGCGCGAATCTCGCTGTTATTCGCTGTTTATTGCACGGCTGAGCTTATCGCTTCAGCCGTTTATGGTTTTTAAGTCTCGGGGATTCACATGAAGTTACTCGTCGTCGGTTCCGGCGGTCGCGAACATGCACTCGCATGGAAGCTCGCGCAATCGCCGCGGGTTCAGCTCGTCTACGTGGCGCCGGGCAACGGCGGCACCGCGCAGGACGAGCGTCTGCGCAACATCGACATCACCGAGCCGGCCGCGCTCGCCGATTTCGTCGAACAGGAACAGATCGCCTTCACGCTGGTCGGGCCGGAAGCGCCGCTCGCGGCAGGCATCGTCAACCTGTTCCGCTCGCGCGGTCTGAAGATTTTCGGGCCGACCAAAGAGGCCGCCCAGCTCGAAAGCTCGAAGGACTTCGCGAAGGCGTTCATGAAGCGTCACGCGATCCCGACCGCCGAATACGAAACCTTCGCCGACGTTGCCGCCGCGCACGCATATCTGGACGCGAAGGGTGCGCCGATCGTTATCAAGGCCGACGGCCTCGCCGCCGGCAAGGGCGTGGTGGTTGCGCAGACGCTGGAAGAAGCGCACGCCGCAGTCGACATGATGCTGTCGGACAACAAGCTCGGCGATGCTGGCGCGCGCGTCGTGATCGAGGAATTCCTCGCGGGCGAGGAAGCCAGCTTCATCGTGATGGTCGACGGCAAGCACGTGCTGCCGCTCGCGTCGAGCCAGGACCACAAGCGTCTGCTCGACGGCGACCAGGGCCCGAACACCGGCGGCATGGGCGCGTACTCGCCCGCGCCGATCGTCACGCCGCAACTGCATGCCCGCGTGATGCGCGAAATCATCCTGCCGACGGTGCGCGGCATGGAGAAGGAAGGCATCCGCTACACCGGCTTCCTGTACGCCGGTCTGATGATCGACGCGCAAGGCAACCCGAAGACGCTCGAATTCAACTGCCGCATGGGCGACCCCGAAACGCAGCCGATCATGGCGCGTCTGAAGGGCGACTATTCGAAGGTGGTCGAGCAGGCAATCGCCGGCACGCTGGATACGGTCGAACTGGAATGGGATCGCCGCACCGCGCTCGGCGTGGTGATCGCCGCGCACAACTATCCGGACACGCCGAGGAAGGGCGACCGCATCAACGACATCCCCGCTGAAACCGCGGATTCGGTCACTTTCCACGCGGGCACCACGCTCGCCGACGGCAAGCTGACCACGTCGGGCGGCCGCGTACTGTGTGTGGTCGGTCTGGCGGATTCGGTGCGCAGCGCGCAATCGGTCGCATACGAAACGATCAACCAGATCTCGTTCGACGGCATGCAATATCGCCGCGACATCGGCTACCGTGCGCTGAACCGCAAGCACGACGCCCGCACCGAGGGCAAGCAGTAACCACCACCCCGCTCGCCCGCGCGCAGCGCCGACGGCGCTACACTGCGGGCGCGACACTGCAAGTTGCCGCGCCCCCGGCAGTCGGTGGGCCGGTCCGGGCAGGAGCCCGTCGCCCCAACGCGAAACACCGTACGGCCGCGCCTTCGCAGGTATCCCTTGACGCAGGCCCGGCCGTCGTTTCACGAAGAACCCGCGGTACGACGAGCGTGCCGCCCCAGCATCTGCATTCATGACTGATTCGAGCTACGACACACAGGCCGTGCGCAGTTGGCTGCAAGGCCTGCAAACGCACATCGCGGACACGCTCGGCGCGTTCGACGGCACGCCGTTCGCAACCGACGCGTGGCAGCGCGCGCCGGGCGAGAAGCTGCGCGGCGGCGGGTACACGCGGATTCTCGAAGGCGGCAAGTTCTTCGAGCGGGCCGGCATCGGTTTCTCGGACGTCGCGGGCGACGCATTGCCCAGTTCAGCGAGCGCGGCGCGTCCGCAACTGGCCGGACGGGGCTTCGAAGCGATGGGCGTATCGCTCGTGCTGCACCCGCACAATCCGCACTGCCCGACCGTGCATATGAATGTGCGTCTCCTGATCGCGACCAAGGCCGGCGAGGAGCCGGTATTCTGGTTCGGCGGCGGCATGGACCTGACGCCGTATTACGGCTACGAGGAAGACGCGCGGCATTTTCATCGCACCTGTCGCGATGCGCTGCAGCCTTATGGCGCGGACCTCTACCCGAGCTTCAAGCGCTGGTGCGACGAGTATTTCTTCCTGAAGCACCGCAACGAAGCGCGCGGCATCGGCGGGATTTTCTTCGACGATTTCTCGGCGCCGGGCTTCGATCAGTCGTTCGCGATGATGAGGAGCGTCGGCGACGCGTTTCTCAAAGCGTACCTGCCGATCATCGAAAAGCGCCGCAACATTCCGTACGGCGAAGCGGAGCGCGAATTCCAGGCGTACCGGCGCGGCCGCTACGTCGAGTTCAATCTGGTCTTCGACCGTGGCACACTGTTTGGACTGCAGAGCGGCGGACGCACAGAATCGATCCTGATGTCGATGCCGCCTGTGGTGAACTGGCGCTACAACTGGCATCCCGAACCGGGTACGCCGGAAGCGCGTCTTTACAGCGATTTTCTCGTGCCGCGCGAGTGGGTGTGACGCGTGCTGCGCGCGGCCATCACGCAGCTACGATCGAGGACCTTCACCTGAAGCCGAACGCTCATCCTGTCGCGCTGCCTCGCCGGATCGGTCTGCTGGGCGGCACCTTCGATCCGATCCACGACGGTCACCTGGCGCTCGCGCGGCGTTTCGCCGACGTGCTGCAACTGACCGAACTGGTGCTGCTGCCGGCCGGCCAGCCGTGGCAGAAAGCGGGCGTATCGCCGGCCGTGCACCGGCTCGCGATGACACGCGCAGCGGCCGGCACGCTCGCGCTGCCGGGCGTGACGGTGCGCGTCGCGACCGACGAGATCGATCACGACGGCCCGACTTATACGATCGACACGCTGCAGCGCTGGCGTGAACGCGAAGGTAAGGACGCATCGATTGCGCTTCTGATCGGCGCGGATCAACTCGTGCATCTCGACACATGGCGCGACTGGCGGCGCCTGTTCGACTTCGCACACATTTGCGCGGCCACCCGGCCCGGTTTCGACCTCGCGTCGATTCCGCCGGCGGTCGCTCTGGAAATCGACGCGCGCCGTGCCCGCGCCGACGTTCTGCAAGCCACGCCCTGCGGCCACTTGCTGATCGATACGACGCTTGCGTTCAACGTTTCGGCCACCGACATTCGCGCGCATTTGCGCGAACAGGTGAGCCAGCGGCTTGCCCTGACGGGCGGCGAACAGCAGGACGAGGCCGCGAGCCATGTCCCCACCGCGGTGTGGGACTATATTCTTCAACATCATCTGTACCACCGGTAACCCCATGGATATTCGCAAACTGCAACGCGTGATCGTCGACGCTCTCGAAGACGTCAAGGCGCAAGACATCAAGGTGTTCAACACCAGCCACCTGACCGCGCTGTTCGATCGCGTGATCGTCGCGAGCGGCACCTCGAACCGGCAAACCAAGGCGCTCGCCTCGAGCGTGCGCGAAAGCGTGAAGGAAGCCGGCGGCGAGATCATCAGCACCGAAGGCGAGGACATCGGCGAATGGGTGCTGGTCGATTGCGGCGACGCGATCGTCCACATCCTGCAACCGGCGCTGCGCCAGTACTACAACCTCGAGGAAATCTGGGGTGAGAAGCCGGTGCGCCTGAAGCTGTCGACGCCCGATCCGTTCGGCGGCGCGCGTTCGAGCGAGCCCGACGAGGAAGAAGACGAAGACGGCGAAGCGGCCGCGGCGAAGAAGCCCGCGCGCAAGACCGCTGCGCGTCGCAAGTAAGCCGGCTTTGCTGGCTGGCAAGTTGTAGACCTCGTTCATTGCCTCGTTGATGAAACTGCACATCCTCGCCGTCGGCCACAAGATGCCGGACTGGATCGCCACCGGCTTCGACGAATACGCGAAGCGCATGCCGCCCGAGCTGCGCATCGAACTGCGCGAGATCAAGCCCGAGCAGCGGTCGTCGGGACGGTCGGCGGAAAGCGTGATGGCCGCCGAGCGGCAGAAGATCGAAGCCGCGTTGCCGAAGAACGCGCGCATCGTTGCGCTCGACGAACGCGGCAAGGACTGGACCACCATGCAACTGGCCAACGCGCTGCCCACCTGGCAGCAGGACGGCCGCGACGTGGCCTTTCTGATCGGAGGCGCTGACGGGCTCGATCCCGATCTGAAGGCGCGCGCCGATATGCTGTTGCGCGTGTCGAGCCTGACCTTGCCGCACGCGATGGTGCGCGTGCTGCTCGCCGAACAGCTTTACCGCGCGTGGACCATCACGCAGAATCACCCCTATCACCGCGTGTGAGCGCGCGAGCCGGCTGAGCGGCCGCGAGGCTTTGGCCTTGCGATTGCGGGCTTGTGGTCCGCTTTGTTACCCGCCTCGGTCGACGCGTCGGCGGTCCTGGCATCGCCTCGTGTCGCGAGTGGCCTGTTGCCGTGATGCGCGATCGACGAATCGATCGACGCAACTGATCGACGCAATCACGTGACCCGACCGCTCGACGCGCGCTTGCCTCGCGCTCATCGCACATTCCCTGCAATCCGCTTCATCGAGACCGTTCATGCCCACGCCCGCCGCCTCGCCGCATCCGTTCGTCTACCTCGCTTCGCAAAGCCCACGCCGCCAGGAATTGCTGCAACAGCTCGGCGTGCGTTTCGAACTGCTGCTGCCGCGTCCCGACGAAGATGCCGAAGCGCTCGAAGCCGAGTTGCCTGGCGAATCCGCGCACGACTACGTGCAGCGCGTGTGCATCGCGAAAGCGCACGCCGCGCGCGAGCGCCTCGTGGCCGGCGGCCACACGGCGCGGCCGATCCTGGTGGCCGATACGACCGTCACGATCGACGACGCGATTCTCGGCAAGCCCGTCGACGCCGACGACGCCGTCGCGATGCTCACGCGTCTCGCGGGCCGCGCGCACGAAGTGCTGACGGCCGTCGCCGTGATCGATGCCGAGGGCGCGTTGCTGCCCGCCGCGCTATCGGTGTCGAAGGTGCGCTTTGCTGCGCTGCACGCCGACGCGATCCGTCGTTATGCGGCGAGCGGCGAGCCGCTCGGCAAGGCGGGCGCGTATGGCGTGCAGGGACGCGCCGCGGAGTTTATCGAGCATATCGACGGGTCCTATTCAGGTATCATGGGTTTGCCGCTTTTTGAAACCGCTGCCCTCCTGCGTGCAGCGCGCATCGACTTCTAAAATAACACCATGAATGAAGAAATCCTGATCAATGTCACGCCGCAGGAAACGCGCGTCGCGCTCGTCCAGCAAGGCGCAGTCCAGGAACTTCACGTCGAACGAACGCTGTCGCGCGGACGCGTCGGCAATGTCTATCTCGGCAAGGTCGTCCGCGTGTTGCCGGGCATGCAATCCGCCTTCATCGACATCGGTCTCGAACGCGCCGCGTTCCTTCATGTAGCCGATATCTGGCATCCGCGCATTGCCGGCGAGCCGCAACATCAGACGCCGCATCAGCCGATTGAGAAGATCGTCTTCGAAGGACAAACGCTGATGGTGCAGGTCGTGAAGGATCCGATCGGCACCAAGGGCGCGCGGCTTTCGACGCAAGTGAGCATTGCCGGGCGCACGCTCGTGTATCTGCCGCAGGAGCCGCACATCGGCATCTCGCAGAAGATCGAGAGCGAAGCCGAACGCGAAGCGGTGCGCGCGCGTCTGACCGCCGTGCTGCCCGCCGATGAAAAAGGCGGCTACATCGTGCGCACGATCGCCGAGGATGCGACGAGCGAAGAACTGGCCGGCGACGTCGCATATCTGCGCAAGACGTGGGCGACGATCATTTCGCAAGGTCAGCGCATGCCGCCGACGAGCCTGCTCTACCAGGACCTGAATCTCGCGCAACGCGTGCTGCGCGATTTCGTCAATGACGAGACCTCGCGCATTCAGGTCGACTCGCGCGAGACGCATCAGATGCTCGCCGACTTCGCGGCGGAGTTCACGCCGGCGGTATCGTCGAAGCTGCATCACTACACCGGCGAGCGGCCGCTCTTCGATCTGTACAACATCGAAGCCGAGATTCAGCGCGCGCTGTCGCGCCGCGTCGATCTGAAGTCGGGCGGCTATCTCGTGATCGACCAGACCGAAGCGATGACCACTATCGACGTGAACACGGGTGGTTATGTCGGCGCACGCAATTTCGACGATACGATCTTCAAGACCAACCTCGAAGCCGCGCACACGATCGCGCGGCAATTGCGGCTGCGTAATCTGGGCGGCGTGATCATCATCGATTTCATCGATATGGAAAACGCCGAGCATCGCGACCAGGTGCTGGGTGAGTTGAAGAAGGCGTTGTCGCGCGATCGCACGCGCGTGACGGTAAATGGCTTCTCGCAACTCGGGCTGGTGGAGATGACACGCAAGCGCACGCGCGAGTCGTTGGCGCATGTTTTGTGCGAGCCGTGTCCGGTTTGCCAGGGCAAGGGGCAAGTCAAGACGCCGCGCACGGTGTGCTATGACGTGCTGCGCGAGATTCTGCGCGAGTCGCGGCAGTTCAATCCGCGCGAGTTTCGCGTGGTGGCGTCGCAGCAGGTGATCGATCTGTTTCTCGAAGAGGAGTCGCAGCATCTGGCGATGCTGATCGATTTCATTGGGAAGCCGGTGTCGTTGCAGGTGGAGTCGAATTTGAGTCAGGAGCAGTACGATATCGTGCTGATGTAGCTTAATTGACGTTTATTTACGTTTATGTGAAATCGCCGAAAGCCTTTACTGGCGGGCGAATCATGGAAAATCAAGTTAATTGCCGTTGATCGCCGTACGATGGAAGCGCGCCTCTGATGGGTGGCTAGAAGTGACACTGGGCATACTCGACGTATCTCGTAAACAACTACCGTCGCCAAGACTGTATATTTGTGTCCGCAGCCGTTCTAGGGCCGCTCTCTCCGTCAAGAGAAGTCCGCCGCACGGGGCCGGAAATACCGTGCACACGCCATCAGCCAGGAAAGACCGATAAGACAAAGCCGACCCGCAATGGTCGGCTTTTTTCTTTTATTTCGAGCTACTGAGCATAGCCGATCTATCTCGTAAACAACTACCCTTCTCGATCTGCTAGGTTTACGCCGTCACAAGATACAGGACGGGGTAATGGGCGGCACTGAACTGAAAACAGACGCTTCGCAGCGGTGGATGATGTACAGCAAGGATGCCTACGGGAGTGGGCGAATCTTTCTTACTACCGAGCAGAAACAGGCGGTCGAAGAAGGCAAAAAGTTCTCCCAACGTGCATACGCGGATGTATGGGCAAAGGATGCCGCGCTCGTGCAGCGCGTCCGCTCATTTCTCGGGGCGCACTTCCACTGGCACCAGCGGCTGGCGAAGGTCGGCCCGGACCTGGAAGTCATCCAGACCTTGCAGTCCATGATTCGCGGCGAGAGCGTCGTGTTAGTCGCCGAGCAATCCCACTCAGGAGGCTCCATTGCGGCCGCTACCCCGGCACAGCCGAAAATGCCCAGCTTTCGCGAATCGTTGATGACCGAATACGGCATGACTTACGACGCTGCGACGGCCTACATCGACCGCTATAACGACATGGTGGACCGCGTCAATGCGGTTACTACCCGCTATGCAAACGGCGCCGCTTCGTCGTTGGCTGATACCGTGGACGATTTGACGCAAAGCGCTACACCGCTCGGCGATGCGCAGCCGTTCGAGTACATACCGGACGCGGTAAGCGGAGATGTTGAGGAACTGGCAGCCTCGACGAACAGCCCGAAGTTCGCCGCGAAGATGCTTGGTTACGACCAGAACACGTTCAGCAAAATGCTGCACATTTTCAAGCCGGAGAACGGTCTGCGCCCATCGGATAACGTGATTTTTCACGATGACGGAGGCGTCGAATTCAACGGGCAACTGCTTGATGACAACATCCACAACTATGCACCCTAATTCCTCAAATACTTCACCGCTTGCTCACGCGACGTTCATCATCAATGGAGACGCCGTATCGCCGGATTTTTGGACCGACTATTTCGGCGTGACGCCGAGCCGGAGTAGAACGATGGGAAAGCCGTTCCTTTACCCATCTGGCAAGCTCAGTGACCATCCTGCGAACCGTGGCTCATGGGCGTTTGAAAGCGAGCGCGCAGTGCGAAGCGACCATCTTGAGCCACACCTTCGATACCTGATAAAGACGCTCGCATTGCCGCGCGGGGGCATTCGCGACCTCGTTTGCCGGGATGGAGTGGCGATGTCGATCTGGTGCTACTGGATGAACGAGACCGGCGACCGCGTGCCCGATGTGCCTGACGACATTCGGGCGATGATGGAAGCCATGGGCGGCACCATCGAGATTGACGAATACCGATAAAAAGGAGCAGGCCCACACGATGTTTGATTTTAAGAATGCCAGCAAGCAGGATCTGAAAGTAGAGTACAACCGCATCGCTCGCGAGATCGGTGACGACCAGTTCTTCACGAAACAGGAGCTGAATCACCTCCCTGAAATTCTCATGGATGGCGAGCAGGTTCTAGCTTTTGCGTCAGGGGTTATGGACAACAGCACATGGCTGATTGCCTTGACCGATCATCGCGTGATCTTCCTAGACTCGTAAACAACTACCCTTCCCGATCTGCTAGGTTTACGCCGTCACAAGATACAGGACCAGGCAATGGGCGGCACTGAACTGAAAACAGACGCTTCGCAGCGGTGGATGATGTACAGCAAGGATGCCTACGGGAGCGGGCGCATCTTTCTTACTGCCGAGCAGAAACAGGCGGTCGAAGAAGGCAAGAAGTTCTCCCAACGCGCATACGCCGATGTATGGGCAAAGGATGCCGCGCTAGTGCAGCGCGCCCGCTCATTTCTCGGGGCGCACTTCCACTGGCACCAGCGGCTGGCGAAGGTCGGCCCGGACCTGGAAGTCATCCAGACCTTGCAGTCCATGATTCGCGGCGAGAGCGTCGTGTTAGTCGCCGAGCAATCCCACTCAGGAGGCTCCATTGCGGCCGCTACCCCGGCACAGCCGAAAATGCCCAGCTTTCGCGAATCGTTGATGACCGAATACGGCATGACTTACGACGCTGCGACGGCCTACATCGACCGCTATAACGACATGGTGGACCGCGTCAATGCGGTTACTACCCGCTATGCAAACGGCGCCGCTTCGTCGTTGGCTGATACCGTGGACGATTTGACGCAAAGCGCTACACCGCTCGGCGATGCGCAGCCGTTCGAGTACACACCGGACGCGGTAAGCGGAGATGTTGAGGAGCTGGCGGCCAGTACAAACAATCCGAAGTTCGCGGCGAAAATGCTTGGTTACGACCAGAAAAAATTCTGGCGATATCATGCATAACTTCAAGCCGGACAACGGCTTGGGGCCAGCGGATAACGTTATCTGGCACGACAACGGCGCCGTCTATTTCAAAGGAAACTTCATCGCCAACTTTCACGATTGGGCCAACTGACAGGACCGCCAATGACAGACCATCAACTTGCATACGCTACCTTTCACGTGATGGGAGACTCTGTAGTCCCTGCCTTCTGGACCGAGTACTTCGGGGCCACGCCTGACACAGCGATTGCGAAAGGCGAAGCGTTCACCACGCCGTCGGGCAGAGTCAACCGCGTGCCTGGCCGTGTGGGTCTGTGGGGCTTTGCGAGCAAAAGCTTCGTTCACAGTGATTTGCTCGAGCCGCATCTACGCTTTCTGGCCGAACGACTTAACCTCACGCGGCCCGGCCTTCGTGAAACACTGGAGCGCGAGGGCGTAAAGGCCCGGTTCTGGTGTTACTGGATGAATGAGACCGGCGACCGCGTGCCTGATGTGCCTGATGACATCCGCGCAATGATGGAAGCCATGGGCGGCACCATCGAGATTGACGAATACCGCTAGGGCACTTGCGCTACCCAGGCCCAGATACGCCCTAACCTGCCTGCGGCGTCTGACGGGTCACCTCGACACCATTAGGCCGACGGGCTCGCGATTGATAGCAATTGATAGCGTGCAAGCACGCTTCGCCTTGCGACCTATGATGTAAGCGACACCCTTACCTCAAAGGCAGGCCATCATGAGCCGGGATGTGTTGGGAGCGGGACGACGCGAGGCCGTCCGGCGTGCGGCATACAGCCTTGCCGACAGCGGCAAGTATGCCGACTGGCGGGCTGTCGAAAAAGCGATTCGTGCCCGCTATGGCGTGCTGGACGCTCACCAGTTGCTAGGCAACCCGCTCGTGCGTACCAGCATCGACCAGCGGTGCGCCGCCGCGCGGCCGAAACCGCACGCGGCATGACTGCCCATGAGCGAGAACCCGATCGGCCACGGGTGGCCCGTTGGGCTTTCTGCATTCTCGCGGCCGCCCTTTTCTCGCTGATTGCTATCGGTGCGACTTTTGCTGAGATTTGGGCATCGCGAGGCGATTGTCCGTAGCACTGTCATCGATACCGGACAGGTCTGCCGAAGCGATCCGCATGCGCCGTCTTCTTTCCCGCTCGGTTCGATCCCGGCCGTCGCGGGGACAATCCGCGCTCATCCCCATTGATCGCAATCGCGCCTATTTTGGGTAACCACGATGTCCTCCTGGACTGGGAAAGCGGTATTCACCAATATCCGGCGTCGGCCTTCGATAGAGCAATAATCGACGTCGGCGAAACTTTAACGAACTATTCGATTCGGGGTTGGCACTGCACCCGCCTGACTGACACAGAAGTTGCATCGATCCTCGCCGACGGCATGCACCTGCCCAATCTCGAAATACTCCGTCAAAGGATCAATACCCTGGTGGCCGCCGGATTACTCTCGCCAGACGTCGCCGAGCGCCTGAAAACACGCAACCAGGCGGACCAATCGAGTAGAGCAGGTAAATTGTGGTTTTGCTTCTTCGCTCCTAAGCTCGCTGGAGAACATGGAATTGGCCGCTTCTTCCGTCATTGGGGTGGCGAGGCTCTGTATAACTCTCATGAGGCTGACAGCGTCACGTCGCCGGTAATACGCACAATTGGCGCTCCGCGCGTTGTCGCCGCAGACATCCCATTGCTTCTCTGTCCAGCACGTTTGGATTGGCCACCCATGTGACACGCCGCTTCCTGACTGAGCGCGGCCATGATATGGAACGGACGGAAAGACAAGAGGGTCATGTTGTCCACCCTCTGCCGTCGAGCACGATTCGCGAGGTCGATGTAGGGACACTGATCCTTCAATGGCAACGATTTCCGCGTTTTTCTCACCTACGAAAACTCGCTAGCTACCCATCCGGGTCTTGACATAAAGAAGAGCCCGCGCGAATCGAATCCGCGGGCTCCGTTTAAATACAGTGCTGTCCGCAAGACCGGCGATCCAGCATTAAGTTTGCGGGTCGTAGTGACTCTATCGAGCGCACTACTAAGTTGTCGCTGTCGTCCATGCCCCGCGTATGTATTGGGTTTCCGCGTAGTAGCATGTGGTTTTTCGGAGGCTCATGTGACAACGATGGACGAAGCGCGCCGCGCGAAACTGATAGAACGAGTGACGGCTGAAGCAACGGCTTTCTTCCAAACCCATCCCGACCGAAAAATGTACGCCGCCTACCTCGGTGACGCCAAGCCGGGCGCGTGGGCGTACCTCGTGATGGAGCGAACTGGACCCTATGGCGGGTTCGAGTTTGAGCCGCCTGGCGAGGAGTTCACACGCGATCAATTCACTACGCTACTGAACGCGATGCCGCGCGGCGAGCAGGTAATGAAAGATGCGGTCGACCGTGTTGGCGGAACGGTGCGCGCTGGCGTGGATGCGATCCTCCAACGCGCCTTGGCTCGTGCTACGCCGAGCCCGACGCCGCATTGATCTTCCTGATCGGGCGCAGTTTGGGGCGGAGGCGCTCAGCCTCCGGCAGCGCCATGCTAGCCAACTGATGACGCCAAACGCGCACCGTCCCGTCAGGGCGCCGATCTGCCGGAATCCCTGCGGCAAGTAATGTCGCGAGTTGCTGATCCGCATTTCATCTTCCAAGCATAGCCGCCCTAGTCACTCATCCGTTTTGTGATCCGCTTGTCCGCACGATCGTCGATCTAACCCTGAAGCAGGCGCTGAAGCTCAGCAATCGCTTGGGGCGAGTAGCCGTCTGATCCGAGGGATACACTTCTCTATCGCTGACTGACGCGAATCGGGTACAGGCCCCGCACGAACGGACAGCCAGGACAGACTGACATGAGGCAGCCGACCCGCGATGGTCGGCTCTTTCGTCTCTGCGACTATCCCAAAAACATAGCCTTCCAACGATCTGCTAGGTTTACGCCGTCATAAGCGACAGGACCCGGCGATGGGCAGTACTGAACTAAAAACAGACGCTTCGCAGCGGTGGATGATGTCCAGCAAAGACGCGTACGAAGGTGGGCGCATCTTTCTCACAACAGAGCAGAAGCAGGCAGTTGAGGAAGGCAAGAAGTCCTCCCAGCGCGCCTACGCCGATGTATGGGCAAAGGATGCCGCGCTCGTGCAGCGCGTCCGCTCGTTTCTCGCGACGCACTTCCACTGGCACCAGCGTCTGTTAAAAAGCGGCACGGATCTGGAAGTCATCCAGACCTTGCAGTCCATGATTCGCGGTGAGAGCGTCGTACTAGTCACCGAGCCATTTCGCTCAGCTGGCTCCGCTGCGGCCGCTACGCCGGCGCAGCCGACAATGCGCAGCTTTCGCGAATCGTTGATGACCGAATACGGCATGACTTACGACGCTGCGACGGCCTACATCGAAAGCTATAACGACATGGTGGACCGCGTTAATGCGGTGACGGACCGCTATCCGAACGGCACCGCTTCGTCACTGGCCGACGCCGTGGACGACGATCTGACGGAAAACGCTACACCGCTCGGCGATGCGCAGGCGTTTGATTATCAGCCAGCCGATGTGCCAGAAGGTACTGTATTCGACCTTGCCAAGACTCCCAATGAAGGCGATCCGGGCACGTGGTACACGAACC
Source organism: Paraburkholderia ginsengisoli NBRC 100965 (assembly GCF_000739735.1). GTDB lineage: Bacteria > Pseudomonadota > Gammaproteobacteria > Burkholderiales > Burkholderiaceae > Paraburkholderia > Paraburkholderia ginsengisoli. The sequence continues at coordinate 92,838 of NZ_BBJF01000011.1, forward strand.
GCGGAAGCGGCCAGATGCGCCTGTATGGAGACGATCGCAAGGCGGCTGTCGATTTTGATTTTGACCACGACCACGGACAGGGGGCTCCGCACGCGCACAACTGGAATAATGGCGCGCGCGGCCCCGGACTCCCCTTTTCTCTATTGCCGTAAGCTTTACAGGAGCTTATATGGATACGGGTACATACACCGATATTCGAAACGTTGCAGACTTCCCGAGCTTTCACGATGCGGAGCTATCCGGCATCGAGCACAATCCCGAGACGCGCTCCCTTGAGCTTCGCTTTCGCCGGGTTGGCGGCGAAATGGAGGTGCTAAGGTTTTCTGGCGTGGTAAGCCAACGCGTGATTGATTTCGCCGGACAGAATGTTGCGTCGAGGCTTCTAATCTCGCCGAGATATGCCTTTACATCGGCTGAGGCTCGGACGTGGGTTCAGTGGATCGACAGTCGAGATGATTCGAAGGGCGCAGCCATAGGCGAAGACAAAGGCGAAGAGTACGTCAGGGATTTCCGAGCCGGGCGACGGGTACTGTTTGTTCTTGAACCATCGTGCGGAGCAGAGTTAGCGGTCTTGTGCGAGTCCGTTTCACTCAAGCAATGATTTGCTCACCCACGAAAAAACCTACCTGCGCGGGTGGGCTTTTTCGTCCCCGCCCGTCGCTGCGAACCGAGCGGGCCTTTGCATTAGCTGTGCATTAGCAGACAAGACCCCATACAGCGCCAGTGACATACGCAAAAACGTCGCCCTCTGCATTCGCTACCGCGCTCGTGCAGCGCGTCCGCTCGTTTCGCGGGACGCACTTCCACTGGCACCAGCGTCTGTCAAAGAGCGGCACGGATCTGGAAGTCATCTAGGCCTTGCAGTCCATGATTCGCGGTGAAAGCGTCGTATTAGTCACCGAGCCATTTCGCTCAGGTGGCCGCTGCGGCCGCTACGCCGGCGCAGCCGACAATGCGCAGCTTTCGCGAATCGTTGATGACCGAATACGGCATGACTTACGACGCTGCGACGGCCTACATCGAAAGCTATAACGACATGGTGGACCGTGTTAATGCGGTGACGGACTGCTATGCGAACGGCGCCGCTTCGTCACTGGCCGACACCGTGGACGACGATCTGACGGAAAACGCCACACCGCTCGGCGATGCGCAGGCGTTTGAGTACACGCCGGACGCGGTGAGCGGTGACGCCGAGGAACTGGCCGCCAGCACGAACAATGAGAACTACGCGGCCAAGATGCTCGGCTATGACCGCAAGACCTTCGGCGACATGATTCACGCGATGAAGGATTACAACAAGCTGCGGGGCGATGACAACGTCATTTGGCACGACAACGGCGACGTATCCTTTAACGGCGGCATTATCGACAACATGCACAGTTGGGGCACCCTGAGAAAGCACATGACATACGAACATCAAATGGCCCATGTCTCATTTTCCATCTATCAAGACGCGAAGCCACCTGAATTCTGGACGAACTATTTCCACATCCCGCCCGATACGGCCGTTTCTAAAGGCGATCCTATTCCCGACCCTACCGGGCAAAACCGCGCGTTGGCGCGCCGCACCGGCGTATGGGGCATACACAGCAAACCGCATATCCGAAGCGATCTCCTGGAGCCTCATCTCAGGTATCTGGTCGAGCGTCTGGCCCTTCCTCGCTCAGACTTGCCCGAGCTACTCAGGCGCACCAACGCGCATATGCGCTTCTTTTGCTACTGGTACAACGAGAGCGGAGACCGCGTGCCCGACGTGCCTGGCGACATCAGGACGCTGATGGAAGCAATGGGCGGCACCATCGAGATTGACGAATATCGATAAAAAGGAATGAGACGTTCCCGGCCAAAAAAGGCGACGCGATGTCCTTCGATACGCCGCGCATCGGCCGGTGGCGCTAGCGCCTAGCGGAACACTCGTCCTTACCCCACTTCTCCGCCCTCCGACCCCCAATTTTCCCTTTGACTCCCCGCGCTCAACCGGCGTATAACCATCCCAATGGATGTTAATTGGATGGCATCCGGATGCTCAAAGGAGTGCAAATGGCCAAACTCAACCTCGTCGACAGCTCCCGCCCCAAAGGCGGCGAGACCGAGAAAATCACCATCAACCTGGGTCCGATCGACCTCGGCCAGATCGACCTGCTGGTCGAAGAAGGCTTTTACTCGAACCGCACCGACCTGATTCGCACTGCGATCCGCAATCAGCTCGCGGTGCACGCGCAGGTCGTCACCGAAACGGTGACGCGACGCGCGATGGTGCTCGGCTTGCAGCACTTCTCGCGACAAGACCTCGAAGCCGCCCAGGCCGCGCACGAACAGCTCGACATTCACGTGCTCGGCCTCGCCAGCATCGCCGCTGACGTGTCACCGGAACTGGCGGCGGCCACGATTGCATCGGTCGTCGTGCTGGGTGCATTCCACGCATCGCCGGCCGTCAAGGCGGCGCTCGCCGGCCGCATCAGTTAGGCGCTTCACCCGACTCATCATGTGGCTGAACCGGTGGTTCGTTACCGGCTCATTCACGCCACCCCGCAAGTCAACGCAAGGCCAACGCGAACCATCATGAACATGAACGAAGATTTTCTGAAGTCGATGACAGACGCCTTCGAACTGCTACGCTCGAAGGGCCCCAACGAAGCGACCGCCGCAGTCCAACGCGCGCTCGCAGGCGCCAACGTTCAGGCAGGCCCGGCGCACGCCACCCACACACGGACGACCGCAAACGACTGGGCGCAAGCCTGGGCCAAGGTTCAAACGCAAACGCAACCGCAACCGCAAGCCCAGCCATCGGCTCAGGCGCAGCGCTACACGTATACGGGCCCCAAGCCGCACGCCCCTGCGCAATACACCGTCGACGCCGACACACCCGGCACCTTCAGCACACACACCTTCAGCAACAGCGCGGGTCAGCGTCAGTACAAGCTGTACGTGCCGGCCGTCTATAACAACGAGCCGGTGCCGCTGATCGTGATGCTGCACGGCTGCACGCAGAACGCTGACGACTTCGCGGCCGGCACGCGCATGAATGAAATGGCCGAGCGTCACGGCTTTATCGTCGTGTATCCGAATCAGTCGCAGACGGCCAACCATTCGAAGTGCTGGAACTGGTTCAAGCCTGCCGATCAGCAGCGCGATCAAGGCGAACCGTCGTTGATCGCGGGCATCACGCGCGAGGTAATGACGCGCTATCGCGTCGATGCCGCGCGAGTGTGCGTCGCGGGTTTATCGGCGGGTGGCGCGATGGCGGACATCATGCTGAAGACCTCACCCGATCTGTACGCCGCCGCCTGCGTGCATTCGGGTCTCGCCTCCGGCTGCGCGAAGGACCTGCCGTCGGCGCTTGCCGCGATGAAGGGCGGCAAGCCGCCTCGCAGCCGCGCGCGCAGCATGCCGCAGCGTCCACTGATCGTGTTTCATGGTGACGCGGACACGACGGTGCATATGTCGAATGCGCTTGAACTCGTCGCGTCCTTCGATGCAAGCGCCACGACTGCGAGCGCGCCGTCGGCTTCGATCGACGGAGCGGGCAAGCATCGCGGCGCGACGTTGCAACGGCTCGTCGCGGCCAACGGCATCGAAGCGGAGTACTGGTCGATTCACGGCGCGGGACACGCGTGGGCCGGCGGTAGTCAGCGCGGGTCGTATACGGATCCCGCGGGACCCGACGCCACGGCGGAGATGCTGCGATTTTTCCTCGCTCATCCACGCGCGCAATAAGCAGCATACGGGCGACGAGAAAACGTCGCCCGTATGCTCGAACGGATTCCATGTTCTTCAATGCGGCGACCGTAAGCACGAACACCGCAGCGGTTCATGAGAGGGCGAACGTCGAGATGGAATCGCGCGCATCATTGGCAGATAAAGCAAGGCGCGCCGCGCGTCCCTGCCTCAAGTCTCATGCCATGCAACCACGTGGCGCATCAACTTGCCCGCAACGCGTCGTCCTAAGCCGCGACCGGACACCCCGCCTGCTCAAGCACCGCTTGCGCATGCTGCTGCAGATCGCCACTCGCGAGCGGGGCATCGGGCGTGCGTACCCATGCGGCGATGCGCAGCGTTGCGCCGCCGTCGTCCGGATAGTTCGCGACGGTAACGACCGGCGCAAGCGTCGCTCCGCCGAGCACACGCGGTTCGTCGGCCACCAGTTTCTTCAATTCGCCGATCGCGGCATCGACGTCCTTGCGCTGCGCCAACTCCACTTCGACCTCGATGCGTTGCGTGCCGCCGCTACTGTAGTTGATGACCGGATTGCTCCAGATCTGACTGTTCGGCACGAACACCGCGTTGCCGTCGCCACGCTCGATCCGCGTGGTAAACAGCCCCACCTCGCGTACGATGCCGGCCGCCGCGCCACTGCCTTCGATCACGTCGCCGACGCGAAACGGCCGCAGCAACAGCAGCATCATGCCGGCCGCGATGTTCTGCAACGTGCCTTGCAACGCGAGGCCGATTGCGAGACCTGCCGCGCCGAGCACGGCAAGCACGCTGGCGGTCGCGATACCGACTTCGCCGAGCGCCGCGATGAAGGCCAGCACGCGCACTGCCCACGTGCCCATCGCGGCGAGCATCGGTGCGAGCGTCGGGTCCGCATGCGTGCGGGCCAGCGCTTTGGCGAACATCGCGCCGATCCGGTTCGACAGCCACCAGCCGACCACGACGATCAGTACGGCCAACGCGACATGAAGAACGTCATGCGTCATCGTGACGAGCAGCGACGGTTGGAAATGCAATAGACGGGCAAGGAGATCGTTCATCGTGAATGTGCGTTCCGTGGCGGGAAATGTGCTCCCGATGCGAGGCAGCAGAATGCGTTCCCGGCCCGAGGCGTAAAACGCTACGAGGCATACGGCTTGCTGCGTTGCTTATCCGCATCCCTCAAGCAAAAAGGAGTAGCCCGATGTCCACGCGTTTCAAACTGCACGACCGCGTCAGTTGGAACACGCCGCAAGGTATGACGCAAGGCAAGATCGTGCGTGTCATTTCTACTCACGCGACGGTGGACGGCCGAACCGTCGACGCGTCGAAATCCGACCTGCATTACGAAGTGGAAAGCGAGAAAAGCGGCAAGCATGCCGTCCATCGCGGGGACGCGCTGCAGCGTCTGCAAGATCGGAAAGAATGAGAGGGACGCGACCCGAGCGATGAACGCGGCGTCAACCCGGACAAAGGTGGACAAAGGGGCCACGACATTTGATACGGATCGCTAATCAAATCCACTCACGTATCACGTCGTACCGAGCGGCTTCAACACATTGCGTAGCGCGGCAATCGTGATCGGCCGTGAAAACCAGAAGCCTTGCGCCTCGTCGCAACCGAGCGCTTCCAGTTGCGCGGCCTGCTCGGCCGTCTCCACGCCTTCGGCCGTCACGCGCAGTTTGAGCGCGTGCGCCATCGCGATGATCGCACCCACCAGCGCCGCGCATTGCGGGTCGGTGCTCATGCCCATCACAAACGAGCGATCGATTTTCAGCCGGTTCAACGGAAAGCGCGTCAGATAGGCGAGGCTCGAATAGCCGGTGCCGAAGTCGTCCACCGCGACCTCGACGCCCAGTTCGCGCAACGCATGCAGCGTCTGCAACGCGAGCTCGGTGTCGCCGAGCAGTACGCCTTCGGTGATCTCGACTTCGAGATACGACGGATCGAGCGCGGCATCCTCCAGCGCTTCGCGGATCGTCTCGAACAGGTTCTGCCGCTGGAACTGTTGCGGCGACACGTTCACCGCGACGCGCGGCAACGTGCCGGTCTGCCGGAGCAGTTTGCCCGCATCGCGGCACGCGGTACGGATCACCCATTCGCCGATCTGCTCGATCAGACCCGCCTCTTCCGCGACCGGCACGAATTCGACCGGACTGATCAAACCGCGTTGCGGATGATTCCAGCGCAGCAGCGTCTCCACTTGCGCGATGCGTCCGGTCGCGAGCGTCACCTGCGGTTGATACACGAGATGTAGTTGCTGGCGTTCGAGCGCTTCACGCAACATCCGTTCGAGTTCGAAGCGGCGCGCCGCCTGGCCTTCGAGCGCAGTGGAAAAGCGCCGCACCGCATTGCCGCTGACCGCCGAGGCCGCCGACAACGCGACGCCCGCACGACGCATCAACGTCGGCGCATCGCTGCCATCGGCCGGATACGCGACGATGCCGATGCTCGCGGTGACGTTCAGCGTGGTCCCGGCGTAGTCGATCGATTCGGCGATTCGGCCGAGCGCTTCGGCGGCGAAGGCATCGGCCGCCGCGCCGCTTTCGTTGATCAGCAACGCGAACTGCGTGCCGCCGATCGACGCGATCGTGCCGTCGTTCGGAAAGAGACCACGCAGCCGTTCGCCGACGATCTGCAACACGAGCTCAGCCGCGTGCAGACCGAGCGCGTCGCGCAGTTTGCGCAGGTGATCGAGCTCGGCGACCAATACGGTGAACCCGGTGCCGCTGCGCTGGCAGCGCGCGATGGTCAGTTCGAGGCGCTCGGTGAACAGCGTCTGGTTCGGCAAGCGGGTCACGCCGTCGTGGTGCGCGACGTACCAGAGCCGCGCCTCGGATTGCGCGTAGCGCGTCATGTCGATCGCGATGCCGACGTAACGCGTGGCTGTGCACGCCTGTGCGCCGAGTTGCAGCGGCCCGGCGCCGAACGGCGCAAGCGCGAGCACCACGCGAACCGGCGAGCCGTTGCGCCGCACGTAATTCCACTCGCCTTCGTAGCGCGAAGTGATCGACGCCAGCGACGGCAGCTCCGCGTGACGTTTTGCGAGTTCCGCGGGATCGTGCAGCGAGTCGAAGCTACGCCGGCCGATCAGTTCATCGGCGGCAAAGCCGGTCAGTTTTTCGAAGGCGGCGTTGACGGTGTCGAAGGTGCCGTCCGCGGTACAGATGAACATGCCGTAGGGCGCCGCTGCGAGCGCGGCGTTCGCTATGGCGTTCGCTTCGGCGTTGATAGGGTCTTGCATCGCGCCGGCCTTTTTTGTTTGTCCTGACTAGTGGAAGCGATTTGAGCGTGTCTTTCGATGCTTCGCGGCGCATTGGCGGCGGCATTCAGGCGCGGGAAGAAAACCTCAGGCCGCGTATCTCCAGAACGGCTCCACTCCTCGCGCGCATACCCGAGCGTTGCGCGTCGCTCAGGACACCGACGTCGCGCGCGGCAACGCCGCTTCGATGAACACCGCGCACAGCGCTTCCATGCCCTTCGCGTCTTCCGCGTCGAAGCGGGCGACGACCGGGCTATCCACATCCCATACGCCGATCAGCGTACCGTCGGGCGCGACGAGCGGCACGACGATTTCCGATTGCGACGCCGAATCGCACGCGATATGGCCGGGAAACTCGTGCACGTCGCGCACGACCTGGGTCTGGCTGGTTTGCGCGGCCGTGCCGCATACGCCCTTGCCGAGCGCGATGCGCACGCACGCGGGCTTGCCCTGGAACGGTCCGACGACCAGTTCGCGGCCATCGTGGAAGTAGAAGCCGGCCCAATTCAGATCGCTCAGCGAATGGAACACGAACGCGGAAAAATTCGCGGCGTTGGCGATCCAGTCGGTTTCGTCGGCGAGCAGCGCGCGCGCCTGGGCGACCAGTTCTTCGTAGTGCGCGGCTTTGGGCAGATGCGAGGCGGAGGAGACTTCGAACATGACGGCGTCCGTGATGAAAGCGGGAAGAAAACAGCGAGGCGTGCAGTGTAAAGCAAGCGGACGTTTACTTCACGGCGCGCCAGGGGTGCGGGGCGACGCTATCGTGCTGGGCCTCAGCCTGGGTTGCCCAGATGCAGCGATGCGACCCGCGCAGGAACGCGGCCCGGTGCCCCGACCTGAACCTCAAACGCCCGCTGCTTACTCCACGCCGATAATCACGCTCGACGCCTTGAAGATCGCCGTCGCCGCTTTGCCGCTCGCGAGGCCGAGACGCTCGACGCTCTCGTTGGTGATGATCGCCGCGATCTGCGCGCCGCCGGCGCCGATCGTCACTTCCGAATTGACCGCGCCCTTCGTCACCGCCGACACCGTGCCGGCGATGCAGTTACGTGCCGACACCTGGTTCTTCGCGACGTCGACCATCACGATCACCGACGACGCCTTGACCAGCGCAAAAGCCTTCTTGCCGGCGGCGAGACCGAGCGACGTCGCGCTGCCGTGTGTGATGATCGCGACGATCTCGAGACCGTCCTGCGTGCGCAGCGTGACTTCGTCGTTCACGGCGCCGTGTTTGACTTCAGCCACTTCGCCGGCGAATTGATTGCGTGCGCTGGTTTGCATAGCGTGCTCCTGGTTTCGTTCTGGTCTGAAACGGATGCCGGGGCGATGCCTGTCACCCATCGAGATGATGATCCGAATCCGCATGAGAACACAGAAGCGTTGTGCATGGGCGTGCTTAACGTGACGTCCGCGCAACATCGCGCAACGCGGCACGGGCCGCCGACGCCGTATCATCGTGTCCTTCGATTCCACCGTGCCGAGCCCTATGTCCGTTGCCGTCCTGTCCCGCTTCGCCGCTTCATGGCCGAATGCCTGCCGCGCCGCAGTGCTGTGCGCCGCTATCGCGACGCTTGGCGCCTGCAGCAACCTGTCGCCGCCGCGCGACGCGCACGCGTCCGCCGACACCGTCTCGCTGTTCCCAATCGCCCGTTACGACCAGGACGTCGACCACTGGATCGAACCCGACAGCCCCGGCTACGACCAGCCGTTCCTGAGCCCGGCCGATCAGCAGGCGCACTTCAGCGCGCTCTACGCGCGCTACTTCGGCGCCGGCCTGAACGCACCGTCGCCGTGGAATGCCGCTTACGTGACGATGCGCGTGTACCGGCAGCAAGGCGCCGACATTGCCGCGTTGCAGCAGCGGCGTATCGCGAAGTTCGACAACACCGGCAAAAGCGGCGCGGCGCTCGGCTACGGCGAGAACTTCCGGCCGCGCGACAAGGCGTGGATCGACGCGATCGCGCAGAACATGGACGTCGCGCAGTTCACGCAAACGCCGGTCTATCAGCCCGGGCGCCGCGCGATCGCCACCACGAACCTGATGGTGCGCGAGCTGCCGACCATCGACCCGTCGTTCTACGATCATCGCCTGGCCGGCGAAGGCTATCCGTTCGACAACCTGCAGATTTCGGCGGTGCGGCCGGGCACGCCGCTGTATGTGCTGGGCAGCAGCGTCGACGGCGCATGGCATTACGTGCAGACGCCCGATGTCCAGGGCTGGGTGCGCAGCGACGGCGTCGCGCTGGCCGACGACCGCTTCGTCGACGCATGGCGCGCCGCGACCGGCAAAGCGCTCGGCGCGGTGACGGTGGCGTCGGCGCCGGTACGCGACAGCCGCGGCGTGTTTCGCTTCGACGCACCGGCGGGGACGGTGCTGCCGCTGTCGCCGGCGTGGTCCGAAACGCGCGCACAAGCCGCACACGCCACGCACGAGGCGGCACCCGACGCCTCGGCCCGCGACACGGGCAGCGCCGCTCAAGCCGCGGCGACGCGCGAAGTGCTGGTGCCGATTCGCGATGCCGACGGCCGCGCGCTGATCCGCAGCGCCACGCTGAGCGACGCGCAAATCGCGCCGATGCCGCTCGCCGCCACACCGCGCCATCTGGCGATGCTGATGAAGACGCTCATCGGGCGGCCGTATGGCTGGGGCAATAGCGGGCTCTACAACGACTGTTCGTCGGAACTGCAGAGCATTTTCGCCGCGTTCGGCGTGTGGCTGCCGCGCCATTCGTCGACGCAGATGAGCGCTGGGCGCATGACCGACCTGTCCGCGTCGACGCCCGCGCAGCGGCTCGACTATCTCGCCCGGCACGGCGAGCCGTTTCGCACGCTGATCTACATAGGCGGCCACGTGATGCTGTACATCGGCAAGACCACGCGCGACGGCGTCACAGTGCCGGTCGTGTATCAGGACGTGTGGGGCTTGCGGCCAGCGGATAACAGCCGGCGCGCGGTGATCGGCGGCTCGGTGATCCTGCCGCTGTTCGAGCACATTCCCGAGGACGCCACGCTGCAATCGCTGGCGGCCACGCGGACATTCCAGATCAGCATTCTCGGCGCGCCGGGCGGCGCCGCCGCGCCGTCGTCTGCGCCGATGGACGAAGATAATCCGGCGGGTTGAAGCGCGGTTGGCGTACGCAGAGACGACGGCGCTCTCCGCCCCCCACTCCAAAAATATTTTTTCCGGAGTGTCGATCCGGCGTCCCCGAACTCGTCGTAACGTTGAAGACCTGGCTCACGCAGCCGGTCTTTCAACTCGCGAACCTGTTACTTCAACAAGGAGTCACCGTTATGACCAGCGCCGCTGTCAAACCGATCCCCGACGGGATGCACTCGCTCACCCCGTATCTGATCTGCGCCAACGCCGCGGACGCCATCGCGTTTTACACGAAGGCCTTCAACGCCGTCGAACAGGTCCGGCTGCCCGGACCTGGCGGCAAAGTGATGCATGCGAGTCTGAAGATCGGCGATTCGATGCTGATGCTGACCGACGAGTGGCCCGAGCACCAGGCGTTCGGTCCGGCCACGCTCAAGGGCACGCCGGTCACGATTCACCTCTACGTGCAGGACGTCGACGCCAGTTTCAAACAGGCCGCCGATGCGGGCGCCACCGTCCTGATGCCCGTCACCGACATGTTCTGGGGCGACCGTTACGGCCAGTTGCAGGACCCGTTCGGCCATCGCTGGTCGCTCGCCACGCACACGCGCGACCTGAGCCCGGAAGAAATCCAGCAAGCGATGGCCTCGATGAAGTGCGACGGATGACCTGGCGGGCAGCGCGACGGTAACGCGCGGCCCATCCGCCCGACAGCAGGAGAGACGTCATGCAAAAGATTGCGCCGTGCCTGTGGTTCGACGGCAATGCGGAAGAAGCGGCCCGCTTCTATACGTCCGTGTTTTCCGAGTCGCGCATCGCCACCACGCTGCATTACACGGATGCCGGACCCGGGCGGAAAGGCGACGTGCTGGCCGTCACGTTCGAGATCGAAGGCCAGGAGTTCATGGCCCTGAACGGCGGCCCGCAATATCAGTTCACGCCGGCGATTTCGCTGTTCGTGCATTGCGCCTCGCAGGAAGAGATCGACCGCTACTGGGCGAGGCTCCTCGACGGCGGCAAGCCGTGGCAATGCGGTTGGCTGCAGGACCGCTTCGGCGTGTCGTGGCAGATCGCGCCCGACGCGCTCCTCCAGATGCTGCGCGATCCGGACACCGCGAAGGCGAATCGCGCGATGCAAGCGATGATGAACATGGTCAAGCTGGATATCGCGCAACTGGAGCAGGCGTTTCGCGGCGAATAGCACGCGGCATTCGCCGCTTCGAGCCGGCGCGAAGTCTCGCGGCGGCTCGAACTTCTCTCACCGCGAGGCCACGCGCGCGCCATCTTTGATAGGATCGGTCTCGACCCATAAACGGCGGGACATTCACGGTGCGCGTCAACCATCAGGCTTTCTTCTGCTCGCTGTTTGTCGCGCGTCTCGCCGATCAGGTCCTGCTGTTCCTCGTCCCGCTCGTCGTGTTCCAGACGACCCGCCAGGTCTCGTGGTCGGGCCTCGCGTTCTTCATCGAAACGCTGCCGCGTTATCTCGTGTTCCCCTTCTTCGGCGCGCTGTGCGACCGCGTCTCGCCGCTCCGGCTGATGAGGGTCAGCCAGGCCGTGCGCGCGCTCACGTGTTTCGGCGGCGTGGCCGCGTACCTGCTGTTCGGCGGGATTGGCTGGTTGATCGCGCTCTCGGCGGTATGCGGGGTGTTGACGAGCCAGGGGCTGGTTGCGCGCGAAGTGATGCTGCCGCAAATCTTCAGCACGCAGCAGTTTCAGCGCGTGCTCGCCTATTCGCAACTCGCCGACCAGTTGGGTGTCGTCCTCGGTCCGATGCTGGCCGCGCTGCTGCTGGGCCTGTGGCGATGGGAATGGGTGGTCGGCGCGACCGGCGCACTATTTCTCGCCGCCGACGGCGCGCTGCTGCTGTGGCAACGCGCGAGCGGCTTCGCAGCCGGCACTCCACCGCCCGCTCTCACTGGCCATTGGACAATGCCGCTGCGCATCGCGCTACGTCACGTGCTGAAGTTGCCGGGTCTGAAAAAGATCGTGCTGCTCGCGGCCGCCGAGAACCTCGTGATCGGCGTGACGCTTGCCACATCGGCTGCGATGGTGACCGGCTATCACGCGCAATCGAGCCACGCGTACGCCGCGCTGCAAACGGCCGGTGCCGTCGCCACTGTGGTGATCCTGTTGACGATCGCCCGCACCGCATGGCCGGCGAGGATGCTCGGGCGGGTCGCGTTCGTGGCGATCTGCGCGGGCGGCGTGATCGCCGGCGCGAGTGCCGCGCCCTGGGGTTACGCGCTCGGCTTCCTACTGATCGTCGGCTTCGACAAGATGTTCAATGTGTACATTCGCAGCGCGCGTCAGCGGATCATTCCGCCGCAGGACTATGGCAAGACGACCGGCGTGGTGATCCTGTTGAACAACCTGACGCAGCCCCTCGCCGGTCTGCTGGTCGGCCTGTTCTCGGCGCGCACGCAAACCGGCCCGCTGATCGTGACGCTATCGGTGGCGATGGGCGGCATCGGCGCGGCGACGTCGCTCGGCGCCGCTGTGCTGCGGCGCAAACGCGCGCTGGTGCTCGGCGAATGACGGCGCGTTCGTCGCAAGGATATCGGCGGCAGACCGGTCAGCGGGCGGGCGCCGGATCGATTGAATCCGTTCACCGGGCGGTGCCTGGTCGCGCGAAAGTTATCAACAGAATCTGTTCGCAAATCTGTGCATAAGTGCGAGGCAAAATCCGCAACCCGTTGACGCGATTGCCCTTTTCACTGCGATGCCGAAGTTGGGCAGACAGCGGTTATGCGTCGATCGTGCTTCCCCTCCGCGCCACACGTGCGGCACGCAAACAGCACTCGTGCTCCACCTGTGCGTCAGTCCCGCACCGGTCCCGATGCAACGCCGCGCTCCGCCGTCTGCCCCGCCTGAACCGCCGTCGCATTCAGCGCCTCTTCGCGCCATTGCTGCCGCGAATGCATCATCCTGCGGACGGCGAGCCGCGCCATCTTGACCCAGCCCGACGGACGCGGGTCGGCCAGCATGCTGAGCGCACGCGCATAGTCGAGCGTGAGGCCCGGCGTCCACGCCATCGTCGCGGCGCGTTTGCGCAGTTGCGCGGCCACCCACAATTCCGGCGTCGTGATCACGCGCAGAAACGGCCGCCAACCGCCGACGCTGCTCCACACGCGCGCCGATGCGCCTTCGAGCGCCGCCTCCAGCGCGCGCGACACGCTGCTCGAACAGTTGCGATGCGTGAGGTTGTAGGTCGTGTCCTGCCGATACGCGTCCCAGAAGCGGCGCAAGCGCACCGGATCGTAATTGCGGATGCGCACCTGCACTGTCGAAGGACACCATGCCTTCGATTCGGTTTTGTAGTCGGGCTGGAACACACCGGGCACATCGTTCTCGCGCGTAGCGCGCAAGAGCCGCGCGAAATCGTCCGGTGAACGGTCGATCTCGACGCCGGGATACAGGCTGATGTAGATGCCCTCGGGCGATTCGAGCGCGGCATGCCCGGTCGATATCACGCCGTTGCGATCCACCGCCGCGATATAGCGGTCGACGATCGGCTGCCGCCGCGCCTCGCCTTTGGCCGAGCCGACCGGCGTCCACACGTGCACGGTCAACGCCGCTTCGTCGGCGGCGGGCGGGCCGTCCCATTCGAGCGTGACCGGGCGGCCAGATGGCGCCGCGCTCGCCGCGGCCTGCGCGCGCGCGGCGTGGGCGTCCGCCGCCTCGTCCTCGGCCGCGCCGTTCGCCGCCACCGCCGGGTTCGACGCGAGACGCCGCACGCGCGTGCTCAGCAGAATCAGGTTCCAGCCGCCGAACATCAAGCCGAGGCCGAGGCAATACGGCACCGTGCCCACATAGTGCGTCGGGAACGGCTGAAAGAAGAAAATCGCCAACGCGATTTCGACGCCGCCGCCGATCATCGCGAGGCGCCACGTGCGATAGCGGACCACCCTCGCGGAGACGATCTGCAACAAGCCGTCGGCGAGAAAGAGCGTGCCGAAGATCATCGACAGAACGAAATGGCCGTGGTGATGGCCGGCGAGAATCAGCGACGCCGCGAAGCAGAACGCGAAGCCCTTCACATAGCGCAGCGTGCGTTGTCCCCCCATGCCGGTCCACGCAACGGCCAGCGTGCAAAGTCCTTCGAGCAGCAGCAATAGTGCGAATGGCGTGATCGGAAAGTAGAGCGCGTTATCGAGCGCGTCGATGAATATCGCTGCACCGACCAGCACGCTCAGCCAGCCGACGATCCGCAACGACCGCCAACGGGTCCGCAGATAATCGACCCCCAGCAGAATCATGACCAGACGAACCATCGCAAGCCCTCCCAGGCCGATGCAGGTATTCGATCCCCATCTTATACACATTCGGTGGGCGGGATGATGGGAGGGGTGCGAGCGTGCGAGGGACTGCGCGGGGCGAAGCGCGATGTGTGTGAGCCCAGGCCTGAATGGCTGTGTGCCGTTGCGGCGACCCGCATTCGATAACGATGCGCGCGCGTGGCACCTGCTGATTGTCGTGCGGTGTGCGAAAGAAGGACGGCGGATTTTCAACCGCTTATGCCATCAGCACGCGCAGTGCGACGGCCGGGATATTAAAGGTGATTCTGATCGAGCCAGATTCGGCCATCGCTCATCCGACTCGATCGACGCGGCGCGGCGCAGCACAACGCGCCGGCCTCGAACTACCCGAGGCGAATCAGGCCGCCGCAGCTTGTGGCAGCGCATTGCCCTGCTCGCCGCCCAACGCGTCGAGCAGATCGCTCAGCATGCGGTCGAGTTCGGCGGTCATCAGCGTGACGTCGGAATCGAAACGCTCGTCGTCGTTCTGCGCGGTCGGGTCGCTCGCTTCCTTCAGCACGTCGAGCGGCGTGATGCGCTTGATCGTGAGCGAAGGCGTCAGCACGAACGACACACGATCGTTCCACGTCATCGCGAGGCGCATGCACTGCTTGCCCGCTTCGATGTGGCGGCGCATATCTTCGGTGTCCAAAGTATGTCCGACATAGCGCACGGTCGCGTTGCCTTCGGTCGGCGAGCGCAACTCGGTGTCCTGATCGAGCGTGAAACCCGCGGGACCTTCGCCGGACAGCAACCAGTCGGTCATTGCCGCGACCGGCGATTGCGTGACGCGCACCGTACCGAGCGGCAACTGATCGATCGATTTCACCAGCAGCCCGCGCACTTCGTCTGCGACGGTTTGCGACGCCGCGTCAATCACTAGCCAGCCGTTCTTGCAGTCGATCCACACGCGCGTGTCGCGGCGGATGCTGAATGCGCGCGGCAGCAGTTCGTCGGTGACCTGCTCCTTCAATTCGCGCATCTGCTTGCGGCCGGGTTTGAAGCCCTGCTGTTCCTCGAGCTCGAGCGCGCGCGCCTTGGTCACCTGCGTGACGACCGACGCGGGCAGCAGCTTCTTTTCGGCGCGGAACACCAGCAGCATCTGGCCGTTGAGCGCGTACACCAGCGAATCGTTATCGCGCGGCGACGCCCAGCCGTGGCTTTGCATCTCGACGCTATTGCCAGGGGCAAACGCGTGCGGCGCGAGCCACTTCTGCATCTGTTCGGGGGTGACGGACCACGGAGCGGGAAGACGGTGCAGCTGAAGGTTTTTGAACCACATGGGCGAGGTCGTTTCCGGGCAAAGCGCGCCATTCTATATGACGAAGGCGTCGGCGAGTTCGCACGGACCACGTCGAAGGAACGGCCATTTTCAAATCAAGGAGGAAAATCCTTTAATCACGAGCCCGATTATCAAACGCGGCCGTTAACTGGAGAATCTGTTTCATCCACTTACACTTCTTCCGGGCATCTTCATGACCCCTTCCCCGATTTCGCGCCTCGCCCGCCACGCGCTGCTGGCCCTCGGTCTCGCCGGCTCGCTGGCCGCCCACGCCGCGAGCGATGCCAACCTGCCCGCGCCGCACCATCTTGCCGTCGATGCCGCCTCCGCCCAAAGCGACGACGTCGTGCAAACCGCTCGCCGCTATGCCGCGTTCTGGGACACGGGCGACGTGGTCTACGCGAAGCTCGCGCTGTCGCCCGAATTCGTCGATCGTACGTTGCCGGCTGGACGGCCCCAAGGCCCAGACGGTCCGTTGCAGGCGTCGAAGGGATTCCGCGCGGCCGTGCCCGACCTGCATGCGGAAATCGACGACCTCGTGGTGGCCGGCGACCGCGCATCGGTGCATCTGCATTTCCGTGGACATTTCACCGGGCAGTTTCAGAACCTGAAAGGCAATGGCCAGACGGTCGACTTCCAGGCGTTCGATCTGTACCGCGTGAGGGACGGGCGCATCTCGAAAACTGGCACCTCGAAGACAATCTGACGCTGCTCAGGCCGCTCGGCGCGATCGAGCCGTAATGGTTTTGCCGTACCGTCTTCGAGCGCGTTTTGCGTGCGAATCACCTAGACTTTCTGATAAGCGCGACCCAGACGGAGGCGGCCATGGCCGAAGAAAGCGCACCTTGGCAAGTGGTGGAATACGAGGGCTTCGAGATTCACGTGGCGCCTTTCCAGAAGAATCCGCCCGACGAAACGAAGCTGTCCACCGCGTCCGATAACCGCTACACGTACGTCGGCTATGTCTGTCATCCGGGCGCCGATCCCGCGATCCCCGGCCATGCGGTGCCGTTTCATCCGGACGGTGAGGAGAGCTTCGCCGGCAAGGACGAAGCGCTCTACGAAGGGGTGCATGTGGGACGCAGCATCGTCGACGGCACGCATCCGGATCTGACGGTGCTGCCGCTGGTGACGGGCGGCGTGTGATGCACGTGCAATCACGGCATGGCCCGTGGCGGCGAAACACGTCGCGCCAGTCACCGCGCGCCCACCCGCGTACCGCCGCGCCGGCTAGCTGAACGCCCGCTTGATCCGCGACTTCAACAACGCGCGGCGCAGACGTCCGGTCCGCTCCGGCTCCACGACCGCCAGTCCGCCCTCGACGGCGGTGCCGCGGCGCAGATAGTAGCGATCGAACGTGGCTTGCGTCATGCCCCACTTGTTGAGGAACTGCCGACGCCCGTCGTTCTTGACGACCTTGCCAGTGCTCTTCTGCTGGAAGTGGTACACCAGACTGTCGCCGACGCCGAGGAACAGCCGGCAGCCGGCGTCCCACAGCTTCATCGAAAAGTCGTTGTCGCTGCTCATGCCCGGACTCAATTCGCTACTGTAGCCGCCCACCTTGTGCCACCAGTCGCGATGCACGAGCGTCGGCGGCCACGTCGCGCCGCGCCAGTCGGCGCGCACGAGCTGCGGCGTCGCGGCGACCAGTTCGTCGGCGCGGAAAGTCTCCACGTCGCGGCCAAAATTGCGCACCACCACGCACGGATTGCCGGAATCGACCGGCTCAACCATCGTGCCCGACAGCATGAACAGGTTGTCGGCGGGCATCTGCGCGAGACGCTTGACGAGCGCGTCGTCCCAGCCGGGGCAGCAGTACATGTCGTCGTTCATGTAGACGATGTAGTCCCGCGTCGCGCGCGCCGCCGCGAGGTTGACCGCGTGGCAGATGCCGATGTTGCCCGGCGACGCGGTATGTTCGATGCCCTCGTCGCGCACCCACGCGAGCGTGCCGTCCGAGCCGTCGTTGACGTGCACGATGATCTGATGCGCGTGGGTCGAATGACGCCGCAGGCTCTCGATCACGAGGCGCAGGTAAGGCAGGTTGTTCCAGGTCGGGATGATGATTGAGAACATCGATTCGGTCCGTTGAGCTGGGTGCGGGCGCGACATGCGCCGCGCGCCGGCCATGAGTTTGGCGGCGATTGTACCGCCGCTGGTCGGATGGACGGCAAATACCGGCGGGTGCCGGGGAGCCGGGTGCCGCATGGGTGGTTCCGCCTCCTCCCGCCCCCACCAACTTCCAAGGTGTGACAGCAAGCATTCTGCAAGGAGGGGCACGGTTATAATCGCGATCGCTCTACCGTCTTGAAAAAACGACTCTCAATGGTCCGGCTCCCTCAGCAACTCCACCACCGGAACGGTAGTGTTCATATAAATCGTTGCCCTATGATTTTTGCTTCCAGTCTGGTCTGGCTCTGCACAGCCCTGCTGTTTCTTGCGCCCGCGGTCAATCTGATGTGGCGCGGCGGCACCGGCTACTGCTTTTTCGCAATTCTCGCGCTGGCGCTCGGCGCCGCCGTCGTCAACCGACGCCTGCCGGGCTATTTCTCGGCGCTGCGCACTTACCGCTGGTTCACCGTCGGCATGCTGGCAATGGTCGCTGCGATCGGCGTCCAGCAAATGCTGTTCGGCTACTGGCTACCCCGACAGTTCGACGCGTTGTCGCGCTTCGTATTCGCATTGCCCATCTTCCTGCTGCTGCGGCAATTGCCGTCGCGCAATCTGCGCATGATCGGCTGGGGCTGCGCGGTCGGCGCGCTGGCGGTCGGCATCTGGGCGATCGTCGATCAGCCCGCCGGCGGCTGGACCGATGCGAATCGTCTGAATAACTCCTATACGAACGCGATCCCGTTCGGCGATACCGCGCTGCTGCTCGGGTTCCTGTCGGTCTTCACGCTCGGCTGGGACCAGCCGCGCGACTGGCGCGTGCTGGTGCCGCGTTTGCTCGCGCTGGCGGGCGGCGGCTATGCGTCGTATCTGTCGGGCACGCGCGGCGGCTGGCTGGCCGTGCCGGTGTTCGTCGTGCTGCTCGGCATGCAGTACCAGTGGTTCGCGCACAAGAAGCGTCTGTTGATCGCGACGCTGGCAATCGTGATCGGGGCCGGCGCGCTGCTGTCGACCGAGCGCATCCAGAAGCGCCTCAGCGAAGTGTCGACCGACGTGTCGATGCTCCACAAGGGCGAGGACTACACGTCGGTGGGACTGCGCCTGCAATTGTGGAACGCGTCGCGGCTGATTTTCGTGCATCACCCGGTGTACGGGGTCGGCAAGGGGCATCTGGCGGAAGAACTGGGCGTGCTGGCCAAACGCGGCGAAGTGAAGGCCGAGATCGTCAACGAACGCGCCCATAGCGACTTTTTCTCGACACTCGCCGAGATGGGCGCGATCGGCGTGACTTGCCTGCTGCTGTTCTATTACGGGATCTCCGTGTATTTCTGGCGGCACCGCCATTCGGGCGACCCGGCGACTCGGGCGGCGTCCTACGCAGGGCTTGCGGTCGCCACTAGCACCGTGATTTTCGGCCTGACCATCGACGTGCTCGTACCGATCATGGTCACGGTGCTGCTCGCACTGCTGGTCGCCACGCTGCTCGCGGTGATCGATGCCAGAAAGCGCGAACTGCAGGGTGCGCCCGGTTCGCGTGCGGAGCGTCGGGCCGTTGGCGACAAGGTCTGAGGTCGCACCCTTCAGCCACGCCCGCCGCGCGTGCGTGGCGCGCATCCACCCCACTCAGCGCGTGAACACCTCATAAAGCGCGGCGACATGCGCGTCGACGCTCGGGTCGTACACCAGACTGTCGAGCGGCCGCGCGATCCGCGCGCCGCCGCTGCGCACGCGCTCCACCGCCTGCTCGATCGCACGCTCGAAACTCCCCGCCGACTGCCGCGAGAACTCGATCTTCGCCGCGCCGGTGACGGTCTCCGCCGAACCGACGTTGTCCGCGATCACGAGCGGCGTGCCGCACATCACCGACTCGACCCCGACGAGGCCGAACGGCTCGTACGCCGAAGCGACGACGGTGAAGTCGGCGGCCGCGAACAGCTTTTCGATCTCCTTGCTGTAGCCGACATAGCGGATCGTGTCGCTCGTTTTCGGCACCGGCCGGCCGGCAACGACGAGGCACACCGGCAGCGTGGTCCGCGCGAAGAACGCCTCCAGCAGCGGATAGCCCTTGCGCTCGTGACTGGTCGACGAAAACACGAAGATCACGCGGTCTTCGGGCAGATCGAACTGGCGGCGCACCGCAGCGCGCGCTTCGTCGGCGAGCGGCTGGAAACGCGCGTCGACGGGCGGATAAAGTACGTCGATGCGCTCCGCCGGCACGCCGTAAAAGCGCTGCAACTCGCGGCTCATCAACTGTGAATGCGCGACGATCGCACGCGCCTGCGAATAGACGCGCCGTTCCAGTTCGATCTGCCACTCGTCGCTGCGGCGCGCGCGGCGCCCGGCAGCTTCGAGCGAACCGGGATGCGTGCCGCCGCACAGCGCGACGTCGGCATGCGTCGAGTGATTGATAGAGAACACGCAGCCGGGCCGATGCCGTCTGAGGCGCTGCTTGAGCCGCCAGTCGAACGCGAGGTTGCGTAGCTTGCGCGGCGCCCAGCGCACGTTCAGCGGCTGCGCGTCGATCCACGCCGCTTCGGGCAGGCTGCGGTCGATTTCGCGGGCGAATAGCGTCGGACGCAAGCCCATCCGATGCAGGCCGGCGATCACATCACGTGTGTAGCGCTCGGCGCCGCCGCTGTTTTTCAGCGCCTGAGCGGTCAGCGCGATGTCGGTAAGGGGACGGCGGGTCGGGTCGGACAAGGATCGGATCTCGGTGAAGGGCACACACGCGCACATGCGGCGCGGCGGGTTGGTCCAAAGCAGCGGCAATTGTAAAGGATGCCTCGCGCCGCGCTCCGCGCTCCTCGCCGCTGATTGCGGCCCGTGTCGCGCAGCCCCGCCGCCACCGATTAAAATCTAGCCCAATTGCCACCGCTCCGACTCCATGACCGATAGCCTGTCGCCCCCGCCTTCGCCCGTATCGGCCGCCGAACGCCCGCTGGTCACGATGCTGCTGATCGCCTACAACCAGGCCGGGCAGATCGGCGACGCCGTGCGCTGCGCCCTCGCGCAGACCTATCAGCCGCTCGAAATCATCATCTCCGACGACGCCTCCAGCGACGCCACCTTCGCCGCGATCGAAGCGGCGTTGGCCGGCTACGACGGCCCGCACCGGGTGAGCGTGCGGCGTAACGCGGCCAATCAGGGCATCAGCGCGCACCTGTCGCAGATCGCACAGCTGGCGCACGGCGAACTGCTGTTCGTCGCTGCGGGCGACGACATGTCGGCGCCGACCCGCTGCGAGCGCGTGGTCGACTTCTGGCTCACGCACGAGCGGCGTCCCGACCTGATCGCCACCGATCTCGCCGACATGGACGAAGCCGGCCACGTCCACGAACGGCTGAGCCCGACCGAGCTCGACACCTACCGCAGTTTCGACGACTGGCTGGCGCGCCGTCCTTGGCTGATCGGCGCGGCGCACACGTGGTCGCGGCGGCTGTTCGAACGCTTCGGGCCGATGCTGCCGGGCGCCGCCGCCGAAGATCAGATCATGGTGCTGCGCGCCATTCTCTCCGGCGGGGCGCTGAGTCTGCGCGAGCCGCTGGTGCGCTACCGGCGCGGCGGGCTGTCGCGCAAACGCCGCTATGCGTCGGTGGATGAGTTGATCGCGCGGATGCGCCAGAGCAATCGCTATGGATTGGCGGAGCTTGCGCAGTTGCAGCGCGACGCCGAAATCGCCGGGCTTGGCGAGCGCATGCGCGCGGCCATGGCGCCCAAGCTCGCGCGCGAGCAGTTTATCCACGCGATGTTCGAGGCGGGTGGTATCGGGGAGCGGATCGGCCTGCTGATGCACAGCGCCGGCGTGAAACTCGGGCTGCGCATCCGCATTTTTCTGTACGCGAGCTGTCCGGCGGTGTACGCGCCGGGCATCTGGCTCAAGCGCGTGGTGCGCAAAGAACGCCGCTGAAACCGCGCTTACAGCGCGCCGCGCGACGCACTACGGCGACGCCGCAACCGGCGTCCGAAACTCGGCCCCTGCGCGTCGACGCCGAAGCTCAGCACGCTGCGGCGCAAGCGCCGCATCATCTTCACCGCGCGCACGAAGGTCTCGCCGGTGTGGCTGATCAGCACGAATTCGAACGCGCCGCGCCAGCTTTCGATGCCGCGCGAGAACGCGTGCATGTCGTCGCGCGCGTCGACCGGCAGTTCCGCGCCGAAGCGCCGCGCGAACAGGCGGATCTGATCCGCGATGCCGTCGATCTGTCGCCGCCTGCTGGCGCCGCGCCGCCGCGCCGCCTCGACGCCGCATTCGTCGCGCGCGCTGGCGCCAGGCCGTCGATTGGTCGCGCTAGCGCCGACCGCATTGCTGTCGTGCTGGCGATATTTGAGGTGCGGCGCCGCGACGTGCCGGATCTCGCCGAACGACGCGACCACCATCGCGAGCCACCAGTCGTGCATCACGATGCCGGCCGGAAACGGCAACGCGCGCTCCAGCGCGGCGCGATTGAGCAGCATCGCGCAGCCGGGCACATGGTTACTCAGCAGAAAATCCCGAAGACGCTCGGCGCGGCGTGACTTCGCGGTGATGTCGAACAGCGATTTCGACAGACAGCACAGCGTCGCATCCACCAGCTCGATGTCGCAGAAAGCCAGCGCGGGCGTGGACTTGCCTCGCGCGCGCTCCGCTCGTTGCAGATCGTGCATCAGGTCGGCGACTTTCGCGGGCGCCCACACGTCGTCCTGATCCGCGAGCGCGATGTAGTCGCCGCGACAACCCGCCAGCGCGCGCTCGAAGTTGCCCACGATGCCGACCCGCTCGCCGTTGCCCACCAACCGCACCGGCACGCGCCCGGCATGGGACGCGAGGAGCTCGCGCGTGCCGTCGCTGGAGGCGTCGTCGGACACCACCACTTCGAGATTCGGCCAGCTTTGCGCCTCTAGCGATGCCAGAAGCTCAGGCAGATAGGTGCGGCCGTTGTAGGTCGCAAGCGCAATGGAAACCAGCGGCGCGCCGGGGTCGTTGTGAAACATGGGGGGTCGGATCTCCGCGACGCGGGACGATGGCAGGCCGCCAGCATGCGATTAGTGCGACAAATACGCAACGAATTGAGGCAAAAACGCAACACTGCCCCGAAAACGGGGCTAGCGGGTCATGGGGCAAGCGGCGGTAAGGAAGAACCGGTCCATCCGGCCGCCGGGCGCTAGCACTGGGGACGGCACCCACGCCGCAAGCATTCTGGTGACCACGCCGCGCGCCGGATTTGCCGCTAGCTGGCGTGGGGAAAATCCCAATGACGGCGAGGGGTCGCGGCCGCTCAGTCGCCTCGACTGAGCGGCGCTCGAATGGGCGGATCAGGCCGCGTTCTGCTGAAACTGGATACGGTGCAAGTGCGCGTACAACCCGTCCTGCTTCAGCAATTCGCGATGGCTGCCGCGTTCGACGATGCGCCCCGCTTCCATCACCAGAATGCGGTCGGCGCGCTCGATGGTCGACAGGCGGTGCGCGATCACCAGCGTCGTGCGGCCCTTCATCAGCGTTTCCAGCGCGGCCTGCACGTGACGTTCGGATTCGGAATCGAGCGCCGAGGTGGCTTCGTCGAGGATCAGGATCGGCGCATCCTTGTAGATTGCGCGCGCAATCGCGAGACGCTGCCGCTGGCCGCCCGACAGCATCATGCCGTTATCGCCGACCAGCGTCTCGATGCCGTTCGGCATCGCCTCGACGGTGTCCCACAGATTGGCCGCGCGCAACGCGGCCCTGACCTTCTCCGGATCGGCCGTCTGACCGTACGCGACATTATTCGCGATCGTGTCGTTGAACAGCACCACGTCCTGGCTCACCATCGCGATCTGGCTGCGCAGCGCATGCAGGCCGTAGTCCGGCAGCGCCACGCCGTCGACCAGAATCGCGCCGCCGGTCGGATCGAAAAAGCGCGGCAGCAGATTCACCAGCGTGGTCTTGCCGCTGCCCGACGGGCCCGCGAGCGCGACCATTTCGCCCGGCGCCACCTTGAACGACACCTGGTTCAACGTGTGACGGTTGTGCGTCGTGCTCGTGCCGTTGGTGCTGTACGTGAACGACACGTCGCGGAATTCGACCTCGCCGCGCGCGCGCTCGAGCGGCTTGCCGCCGCCTTCCGGTTCGGACGGCTCGTCGATCAGACCGAAGATCAGCTCGCACGCGGTCATCCCGCGTTGCAGCGGCTGGTTCACGTCCATCAGATGCTTGAGCGGCGAGATGATCAGCAGCATCGACGTGACGAACGCGACAAAACCGCCGACCGTCGTCTGATCCGACGACGACTGCACCACCGCGATCGTGATCACGACCGCCAGCGCGATCGACGCGAGGAACTGCGTCAACGGCTGCGCGAGGCCGCCGGAGACCGTCATACGCATCGCGTAGCCGCGCAGGCGCTTGCTCATCGCGGTGAAGCGGTCGATCTCGTACTGCTCGCCGTTGTGCACCTTGACGACCTTGTAGCCGCCCACCGACTCTTCGACGATGTACGACAGCTCGTTGGTCAGCAGTTGATGCTCGCGGTTCAGACGCCGCAAGCGGCGATTGATCTTGCCGACCAGCCAGCCGATTCCCGGCAACAGCACGGCGACGATCAGCGTGAGACGCCAGTTCAGATAGAACAGATAGCCGAGCAGGAAGATCACCGTCAGCGAGTCGCGCACCAGCGTCACCATCACGCTCAGCAGCACGTTGAGAATCTGGTTCACCTCGAAGACGATCGCGTTGATCACCGTGCTCGCGGTCTCGCGCTGGAAAAACGCGACGCTCGTGTGGATCATCCGATCGAACATCTTCAGGCGCAGTTCGAGCAGAATCTTGTTCGACACGTACGCGAGCAGATAGCCGGACGCATACTGCGACACGCCGCGAATCAGCGCGAGACCGATCACCGCGACCGGCACGAACCACTTGGCGTTGTCGCTCGCATGCGCGCCGAAGCCCTTGTCCAGCAACGGTTTGAGCAACGCGGGGATGGCGGCGTCGGTGCCGGCGCTGACGGCCATCGCGACGATCGCGCCGACCACCACCCACAGCAGCGGCTTGATATACGGCCACAGGCGCCGGAAGACGACGGCCGGCGACGACGCCTCACCTGAACCGATGGGTTTGCTTAACGTTGGCTTCGCGCTCAAGGAATCCTCTGTGAATGCGGTACGGCTTCCGCGCGGCGCACCGGGTGGGCGGCGCGGGAATGTCAAAAAAGAGCATTGTAATCGGTTGGTGGTGACGGCCGGGCGCAAGGGGCGGGTCGATTGAGCGGTGGGAGCGGACGGGCCCGATAAGCCGGCTGTGTATACTCGCGGGACTCATTGCCCAACCCATTCCCATCACCGCGCGTTCGCCGCCACGCGAACTCAGCCCACGCAACCCAGGTATGCAAGAAACCACTCTCGGCGTCGCCATCATCACCCGAAACGCGGCGGCGCGGCTGGCCGAATGCCTGCAAGCCGTGGCCTTCGCCGATCAGATCGTCGTGATCGACGGCGGCAGCACCGACGGCACCGCCGACATCGCCCGCGCGCATGGCGCCCGCGTGATCGAACAGACCGACTGGCCGGGTTTCGGCCCGCAAAAGAACCGCGCGGTGGATGCGCTCGGCACGAGCTGGATTCTGTCGATCGACGCCGATGAAATCGTCTCGCCGGAACTGGCCGCCGCGATCCGCGCGGCATTGATCGCGCCCACCGCCGACGTCTACGCGGTCGACCGGCTATCGAGTTTTTGCGGCCACTGGATTCATCACAGCGGCTGGTATCCGGACTGGATTCCGCGTCTGTTCAAACGGGGCGCCGCGCGTTTCTCCGACGACCTCGTGCACGAGCGCCTGGTATTCGACACGCCAGCGCAGCGTCTGACCGGCAAGCTGATGCACTACTCGTACGAGGACTTCGAAGGCGTGCTGCGCAAGCTCGACGCGTATTCGACGGCGGGCGCGCAGCAACGTCACGCGGCGGGCAAGCGCGGCAGCTTCGGCAAGGCGCTCGGACGCGGCGCGTGGGCGTTCGTGCGGACCTATCTGCTGCGTCGCGGTTTTCTGGATGGCCGCGCCGGCTTCATGATCGCGGTGTTCAATGCGGAGACGGTGTACTACCGGTTTTTGAAGCTGGCGCGAATGGGTGAGGAGACGCGGCGGTAGGCCGGAAAACTTCACCACCGCGGCGCCGGCCGGAATCGGTTCGCCCGAACCAGGCGAACCCGAACCAAACCTCAATAAACGATCTCGATCGAGCTTCCCGCAAACTCGCCGCGCAACGCGGCAAGCAGTTCGTCGGTCGGCTTCACGCGCCAGGCGTCGCCCAAACGCATTTCACCTTGCGCATTCTCGCTGCGATACACCACCTGCACCGCGAGACCGTTTGGAATCTGCACCGCCTGACGCTGACGGTCGTTGCCATAGCCACCGCCGTTGCGGCCACCACCGCCACCACCTCCGCGCGATGAAGCCGCTGGCGCCGCAGCCGCCTGCTCGTCCTTGCCCGCGCTATGCGCTTCGAGCACACGGCGCAACGCCAGCGCGTCGGCATTACCGTTCATCTGAACCTTCACGGCTTCGGCGTAGCGGCAACGCGCGCGGCCCAGATCCATCACCGTATCGACGGTGAAGCGGATACCGCCGGTGAACGCGTCGTTACGCGCCTGGCCTTGCACGACCAGCAGTTCGTCTTCCTTGAACAGCTGCTTGTGCGCTTCAAAGGTCTCGTTGAACACCGTGACTTCGCATTGGCCCGTGCCGTCGTCGAGCAGCGCGATCAGCATCTTGCCGCGCTGGGTCATCTGCGTGCGCAGCGATGCGATCACCCCGGCGACCAGCTTGTCGCGCCCCTCCTTCAACTCGCCGATCTTCTGGCGCACGAAGCGGCGCACTTCATCCTTGTACGCGTCGAACAGATGGCCCGACAGGTAAAAGCCGAGCGCGGCCTTCTCTTCCTGCAGCTTCTTCTTTTCCGGCCATTCCGGCTCGTCGACCAGCTCGTGACCTTGCGACGGCGCGTCACCCATGTCGAACAGACCCGCCTGCAATGCATTGGCGCTCGCCTGCTCGGCCGCTTCCATCGCGAGCGAAACCGACGCAATCAGTTGCGCGCGATTCGCGTGCAAGGTATCGAACGCGCCCGCGCGGATCAACGCCTCGATAGTGCGGCGATTGACGATGCGGCGATCAACCCGGTTGCAGAAATCGAAGATGTCGATGAAAGGACCTTCTTCGCGCGCGCGCAGGATTTCTTCGATCGCGTTCTGGCCGCTGCCTTTGATCGCGCCCAGGCCGTAACGGATCGTTTTCGAGCGCTTGCCGTCGGGTTCGGCGACCGGCTCGAAGCGATACGCGGACAGATTCACGTCCGGCGGCAACACGGCCATCTTGTTCGTCAGACAGTCTTCGAACAGGATCTTGACCTTGTCGGTGTCGTCCATGGCGAGCGACATATTCGCCGCCATGAATTCCGCCGGATGGTGCGCCTTCAGCCACGCGGTGTAGTACGCGAGCAGCGCATACGCGGCCGCGTGCGACTTGTTGAAGCCGTAGCCCGCGAACTTCTCCATCAAGTCGAAGATTTCGTCGGCCTTCTCGGCGGTCAGGCCATTCTTCGCGGCGCCCTGGCGGAACAGCTCGCGATGCTCGGCCATTTCCTCGGCCTTCTTCTTACCCATCGCGCGACGCAGCAAGTCGGCGCCGCCCAGCGAATAGCCGCCGATGATCTGCGCCATCTGCATCACCTGCTCCTGGTAGACCATGATGCCGTAGGTCTCTTTCAGAACAGATTCGACGCGCGGGTCCGGATACTCGACCACTTCGCGGCCGTGCTTACGCGCGCAGAAGCTCGGGATCAGGTCCATCGGGCCCGGACGGTACAACGCGACGAGCGCGATGATGTCCTCGAAGCGGTCGGGCTGCGCGTCTTTCAGCATGCCCTGCATGCCGCGGCTTTCCAGCTGGAACACGGCGACCGTATTCGCTTTCTTCAGCACCGAGAACGACGCGGGGTCGTCGAGCGGCACCTGGCCGAGCGACCAGTCCTGCTTCGACGGATCGAGACGGCGGATATAGCGCTCGGCCCAGTCGAGAATCGTCAGCGTGGTCAGACCCAAAAAGTCGAACTTCACGAGGCCGACCGCTTCGACGTCGTCCTTGTCATACTGGCTGACGACGCCGCTTTCGTCGCCCTGCGTGTACAGCGGGCAGAAATCGGTCAGCTTGCCCGGCGCGATCAGCACGCCGCCCGCGTGCATGCCGACGTTACGCGTGAGGCCTTCGACGCGCTGCGCGAGTTCGATCAGCTGATGCACTTCGTCTTCGTTGTCGAAGCGCTCCTGCAACAGCGGCTCTTCCTTCATCGCGTCGGCGATCGTGACGTGCTTGCCTGGCTTGAACGGGATCAGCTTGGCGATGCCGTCCGTGAACATGTAGCCGAGATCGAGCACGCGGCCGATGTCGCGCACCGCCGCCTTCGCCGCCATCGTGCCGAACGTCGCGATCTGCGACACGGCGTCCGCGCCGTACTTTTCCTTCACGTACTGGATCACGCGGTCGCGGCCGTGCTGGCAGAAGTCGATGTCGAAGTCGGGCATCGACACCCGTTCCGGATTCAGGAAACGTTCGAACAGCAGGTTGTAGCGCAGCGGGTCGAGATCCGTCACGCCAAGCGCGTAAGCGACCAGCGAACCCGCGCCCGAACCCCGGCCAGGTCCGACCGGCACGCCGTTGTTCTTGGCCCAGTTGATGAAGTCCGCGACGATCAGGAAGTAGCCCGGAAAGCCCATCTTGATGATCGTGCCGCACTCGAATTCGAGGCGCTCGTAATACGTGGCGCGCTGTGCGGCGCGCTCGGCCTCGTCCGGGTACAGCTGTTCGAGACGCTTTTCAAGGCCCTCTTTCGACAGCTGCACGAGGTAGTCGTCGAGCGACATGCCGTCGGGCGTCGGGAACAGCGGCAGCTTCGGCTTGCCGAGTTCGAGCGTGAGATTGCAGCGCTTGGCAATCTCGACCGTGTTGGCGAGCGCCGACGGAATGTCCGCGAACAGCGCGGTCATTTCCTCCTGCGTGCGGAAATACTGCTCGGACGTAAAGCGCTTCGGACGGCGCGGATTCGCGAGAATGTCGCCTTCGGAAATGCACACGCGCGCTTCGTGCGCGGTGAAGTCGTCGGGCGTCATGAACTGCATCGGATGCGTGGCGACTACCGGCAATTTCAGCGACGCCGCCAGCGTGACCGCCTGCTGCACGTACTGCTCGCCACCCGGCTGACCGCAACGTTGCAGTTCGATATAGAAGCCGCCAGGAAACACCTTTGCCCAATGCAGCGCGTTGCGTTTCGCCGCTTCCACGTTGCCGGCCGCGAGCGCGAGACCGACGTCACCCTGTTGTGCGCCCGACAACGCGAGCAGCCCTTCGCCGAGTCCCGATTCGAGCCAGCCGGCCTCGACTTCGGCGCGGCCGCGATACTGGTTCGTGAGCGATGCCTTGCTGAGCAGCTCGCACAGATTCAGATAGCCGCGCCGGTCCTTGACCAGCAACAGCAGACGGGAAGGCTTGTCGCGGTCGTCCGGATTGGTGATCCAGACGTCGCAGCCCGCAATGGGTTTGACCCCTTTGCCACGGGCTTCCTTGTAGAAACGGACGAGGCCGAAGGCGTTGCCGAGATCGGTGAGGGCGAGCGCGCCCTGACCGTCTTTGGCCGCGGCCTTGACGATGTCGTCAAGACGCACGATGCCATCGGCAATCGAGAATTCGGAGTGAACGCGGAGATGAACGAAGCGGGGATCTGACATGGGCGACATTGTAACTCCACCCTCCCGGAGTGTTCAGCGCAAAACCTGGCGTTAGCCATACGGCCTAGGACGCGAACGCCGCAGCGTCTCAGCGAGGGCGTTTATGGCGCCGTGAACAGGTGGCCGCGACTGCGGCGACGTGACCATCACACGCAAGTTGCCGGACGATTTGCGCTAGCGCAACCGGCTGGCCATTCGGCCGAGTCGGGGAAAACGCCGGCTTGAGGGATAATACGGGTTTCGCTCTATTCGACGTGGCCGCGACGCACGAGCTACCCAGGCTCGACGCGGCGGCGCAACGCGCCCCGCTCTTCGCCACGCCGGCCACTTCTTACTGCTGCTTATCGCTGGACAAACATGCGTATCGTCAATCTCTCCGCGTATCAATTCGCGACCATCGAAGACACCGCCGCCTGGCGCCCGCTCGTCACCGAGCGCTGCAACGCGCTCGGCCTGCGCGGCACCATCCTGCTCGCGCCGGAAGGCATCAACCTGTTCGTCGCCGGCACGCGCGCGAACACAGACGCGTTCATCGACTACATCCGTCACGACGCGCTGTTCGAAGGCAAGTTCGCGAATCTCCAATTCAAGGAAAGCCTGTCGGAGAAGCAGCCGTTCACGCGCATGCTGGTCAAGCTCAAGCGTGAAATCATCACGATGAAGAAGCCGGCCATCCGTCCGGAGCTGGGCCGCGCGCCGTTCGTCGACGCCCCCACGTTGAAGGCCTGGCTCGACCGCGGTCACGACGACGAAGGCCGCCCGGTCGTGATGCTCGACACGCGCAACGCGTTCGAAGTGGATGTCGGCACGTTCGACAACGCGCTCGACTACCGCATTACGAAATTCAGCGAATTCCCCGAGGTCATCGAGAACAATCGCGCCGACCTCGAAGGCAAGACGGTGGTGTCGTTCTGCACCGGCGGGATTCGCTGCGAGAAGGCCGCGATCCACATGAAGGACGTCGGCATCGAGAACGTGTACCAGCTCGAAGGCGGCATCCTGAAATACTTCGAGGAAGTGGGCGGCGCGCATTATCACGGCGACTGCTTCGTGTTCGACTACCGCACCGCGCTGAATCCGCAACTGGAGCCGACTGCCACCGCGCAATGCTTCGGCTGCCGCGCCGTGGTCCCGCCGGAAGCGCAGCAATCGCCGTTGTACGTGGCGGGCAAGACGTGTCCGGCGTGTCATCCGGACAGCAAGGCGGCGCGCGCCGCGTGATGGCCGCGCGCGGCAACGCCCTCACTCAACCATGACGTATCGCGGACGCTTCGCGCCGTCGCCTACCGGCCCGCTGCATTTCGGCTCGCTGGTCAGCGCGCTGGCCAGTTGGCTCGACGCCCGGGCGCATGACGGCGCATGGCTCGTGCGGATCGAAGACATCGACGGACCGCGCACGGTGCCGGGCGCCGCCGACGACATTCTCGCGACCCTCGAACGCTTCGGCATGCAGGCCGACGAGCAACCGATCTGGCAAAGCCGGCGCATCGCGCGCTACGAAGAGGCGCTGGAGCAGTTGAAGTCCACCGGTCTGATCTATCCGTGCGGCTGCACGCGCAAGGAAATCGCCGATTCGCTGCTCAACGCACACGCGCGCAACACGACCCTCGCCTACCCTGGCACCTGCCGCATCGGCCTGAACGGCAAACCAGCGCGCGCGTGGCGCCTGCGCGTACCCGACGGCGACGCCGCCGCGATCACGTTCGACGATCGCTGGCAGGGCGAGCAGACGCAAAACCTCGCCACTGAAGTCGGCGACTTCGTGCTGAAGCGCGCGGACGATCAATGGGCGTATCAACTGGCGGTGGTAATCGACGATGCGGACGCGGGCATCACGCACATCGTGCGCGGCGCGGATCTGCTGGATTCGACGGCACGGCAGGTTTATCTGCAACGCTGTCTCGGCGCACCCACGCCCTGCTATCTGCATGTGCCTGTCGTGACGAACGAACTGGGCGAAAAACTCAGCAAGCAGAACGGCGCAACCGCGCTCGACAACGACAAGCCGCTCGAAGCGCTGAGCGCGGCGGCGCGGCATCTGGGCCTCGACGAGCTGAGCGGCCACACGCATCCGACGCTGGAGAGCTTCTATGCCGCTGCAACGGCGGCGTGGGCGAAGCGGATGGGCGTGACAAAGTAAAAAGCGCTTCGCCGTTGTAGCAGCGAAGCGCTTGAGACGCCAAGGCGTTTGAAAGACGCTTGATAGACGCGTGGAGAACGCGTCAAAACGTCCCCTCAGAATTACGACGAGGAAGTCGACTTCCTCGGCATCCCGAACCCGCCCAGCAATGCCGCCAGCGGCTGCTTCGAGCCCGACTTCTGCGGCGCACCGGAAGCGGCAGCCGCTTCCTCGACCTTGCGCACCGAAGACGGCGACGGCTCATACGGCTTCAGGAAGAAATCATCGACGGGTTGCGCGCGATGGTGATGCGGCCGGTCGAACGAACCCGACGACGGCGCGCCCGTGCGACGGCGGCTGCCGCGCTCATCACGACCTTCACGGCCGTCACTGCTGCGCTCGCGGCGCGGCGCACGCTCTTCGTGGTGATGACGAACCGGCGCGGCGACGGTCAGGTGTTGCACGTCCAGCGGACGCTTGATCAGCTTTTCGATATCGGCGAGTTGCTTGCGCTCGTTCGGGCTGCACAGCGACAACGCATCGCCCGACGCTCCAGCACGGCCGGTACGGCCGATGCGGTGCACGTAGTCTTCCGCGTTGAACGGCAGGTCGAAGTTGATCACGGCCGGCAGTTCGGCGATATCCAGGCCGCGCGCGGCGACGTCGGTCGCGACCAGCGCTTCGATCTCGCCGCGCTTGAACGCGTCGAGCGCCTGCATGCGCTCGTTCTGCGTGCGGTCGCCGTGAATCGCGGTCGCCACCACGCCGTCGCGTTCGAGACTGCGCGCGAGACGGCTCGCGCCGATCTTGCTGTTGCAGAACACGATCACCTGCTTGAGGCTGCGCTCACGGATCAGTTGCACGACCGCGCCGGTCTTGTCGCCCTCGGCGACTTCGAAGACGATCTGCGTCACGTTGGTCGCGGTCGAGTTGCTGCGCGCGACTTCGATGGTCTGCGGGTTGCGCAGATACGTGGCGGCCAGCTTCTTGATTTCGCCCGAGAACGTGGCCGAGAACAGCAGCGTCTGACGTTCCTTCGGCAGCAGGTTCAGGATGCGCTGCAGGTCCGGCAGGAAGCCCATGTCGAGCATCCGGTCGGCTTCGTCGAGCACGAGAATCTGCACCTGGCCGAGATTCGCGGTTTTCTGTTGCACGTGATCGAGCAGACGGCCCGGCGTGGCGATCAGGATTTCGACGCCGCGGCGCAGTTGCTCGGACTGCGGATTCATATCGACGCCGCCGAACACCACCGCGCTGCGCAGCGCGGTGTGCTTCGCGTACGACTGCACGTTCGCGGCGACCTGGTCGGCCAGTTCGCGGGTCGGCGTGAGGATCAGCGCACGCACCGGATGGCGCGCGGGCGACGCGCTCGTGCTCGCCTGCGGCAGCAGACGCTGGATGATCGGCAGCGAGAAACTCGCGGTCTTGCCGGTGCCGGTCTGCGCGGCGCCCATCACGTCACGGCCGGCCAGCACGACGGGAATCGCCTGCTCCTGGATCGGCGTTGGCGTGGTGTAGCCCGATTCTTTGACGGCTTTCAGGATGTCGGGCGCGAGACCGAATTGATCAAAAGTCGCAGTGCTGGGCGTGACGGCTGTGTCGGACATGGTGGCTTTCGCTAAAAATGCGCTTGGCGCGGTGCGCGCGGCAGCGGTCGGAACCGCAGAGGGCATCAGGATGAAGGCGGAGCCACGGCGTACCGCACGGGACCCGTCAGTGCTTCGGGAAAATGCGGCCGGCTCCGGCCGGCGGAAAACACCCGCCGGAAAGGCCGGTATTGTAGCACTTCAGCAAAAACACTCATGGCGCATGTGGCGGCTTTCTGCTTACGACGGCGAAAGCTCGTCGGCGGGGCGCCGCCGGGGGCGTCGCGGGAGTCCTCGAGGTGCGCCGTTCAGCGTCCCCGGCGGCCGCCCGCCTCGCTGGCGAGCGTAGTGCGCGCAGGCGACAGTAGCATGACACGGCGCTTCTGCGAGCGGCGAACGCGGCTCGGGGCGCCGCCGGGTGCGGAGTGCCAGGTGCGCGGCGCACCCGGCGCACCCGCGCCCGCCCGCTTGCGGCCGCACCAAAGGCTCGCGGCCCAAAGCCGCCCCCCTCACCACGTCTCGCGCATCACCATCAGCCGCATCTCCGTCATATCTTCGATCGCGTAGCCCACGCCTTCGCGCCCCAGTCCCGAGTCCTTCACGCCGCCATACGGCATGTTGTCGACCCGGAACGACGGCACGTCGTTGATCACCACGCCGCCCACTTCGAGCGCGTCCCACGCGCGATGCGCATGCGCGAGCGAATCCGTGAACACGCCGGCTTGCAGTCCGAAGTCGCTGTCGTTGACGGTTGCTAGCGCGGCCTCGAAGTCGTCGAAGCGCTCCAGAATCGCCACCGGCCCGAACGCTTCCTTGCGATACAGGTCGGTGTCGCGCTTCACGCCTTCGAGCAGCGTCGCCTCGAACATCGCGCCGTCGACCTTGCCGCCCACGACGATCTTCGCGCCCGCCTGCACCGCACCGTCCATCCAGCCGGCGAGACGCTTCGACTCCGACTCGGAGATCATCGGTCCAACGAACGTCTTTTCGTCCTTCGGATCGCCCATCACGAGCGACTTCGTTTTCGCAATCAGCTTCTCGCGCAGCGCGTCATACACCTTCGCGTGCACCAGAATCCGCTGCACGCCGATGCAGCTCTGCCCCGATTGATAGAACGCGCCGAACGAGAGCCGGTCGACCACATAATCGAGCTTGTCACCCTGATCGCCGTCGACGATCGCCGCCGCGTTGCCGCCCAGCTCGAGAATCACTTTTTTCTTGCCGGCCTTCGCCTTCAGATCCCAGCCGACCGCCGGCGAGCCGGTGAACGACAGCAGCTTGAAGCGCTCGTCGGTAGTGAACAGATCGGCGCCGTCGCGATGCGCGGGCAGAATCGAAAACGCGCCCTTCGGCAGATCGGTTTCCGCGAGAATCTCGCCCATGATCAGCGCGCCGACCGGCGTGCGGCTCGCCGGTTTCAGCACGAACGGCACGCCCGCGGCGATCGCCGGCGCGACCTTGTGCGCGGTCAGGTTCAGCGGAAAGTTGAACGGCGAGATGAACGAGCACGGGCCGATCGGCACGCGTTTCACATAAGCGTGATAGCCCTTGGCGCGCGGCGAAATCTCCAGATTGACGATCTCGCCGTCGATCCGCACGCTCTCCTCGGCGGCCACCTTGAACGTATCGATCAGCCGCGTGACCTCGCCTTTCGAATCGTTGATCGGCTTGCCCGCTTCGATGCACAGTGCGAGCGCCAGTTCGTCGTAGCGCTCGCGAAAGCGCTTCACGCAGTGCTCGAGCACCGCCTGGCGCTTGAACGGCGGGAACGCGCGCATCGCGGGCAGCGCGTCGACGGCATGGCCGATCGCCTTGTCGATCGCTGCCGCGTCGGCCATCGCGACGCGGGTCGCCACTTCGCCGCTGAATTTATCGGTGACTTCGAGATCGGTGTTGGCGGCCACCGCCTCGTTGGCGAGGTAGTACGGGTAAGTCTTTTTCAACATGACGCGTTCTCCTTGATCCGATGCCTGACAGCGGCAATAGCAGTTGCAATAGCAGCGGCAACACCGCGCGTAAGCGCCATGCCGCCCGCTAACGGTTCAGATAAAACTCACGGCCACAGATCACAGCTGCGCGGACAGCCGCTTGATCTCGCGATTGAGCACGCGCTCGTTGTCCGAGTAGTCGATCGGCAGATCGATCACATGCACGCCGGGCGTCGCGAAGCACTCGCGCAGCAACGGCGCGAATTCCGCCGCCGTTTCGATCCGATGCCCGTTCGCGCCGTAACTTTGCGCATACGCGACGAAATCCGGATTGGCGAGCGTCATCCCGTAGTCCGGGAAATTCATGTTCTCCTGCTTCCAGCGGATCATGCCGAACGCGTCGTCGCGCAGAATCAGGATCACCAGATCGAGCTTCAGCCGCACGGCCGTTTCCAGTTCCTGCGAATTCATCATGAAGCCGCCGTCGCCGCATACGGCCATCACCTTGCGGTCCGGGTGCACGATTTTCGTGGCGATGGCGGAAGGCAAACCCGCGCCCATCGACGCGAGCGCATTGTCGAGCAGCAGCGAATTCGGCTCGTGCGCGCGGTAATAGCGCGCGAACCAGATCTTGTACATGCCGTTGTCCAGACACACGATGCCGTCGACCGGCGTGGTCTCGTACACGTCGTTGACGATCCGCACCGGGTACATCGGAAAACGGTCGTCGTGCTGGCCTTTGACCAGATGCGCCTCGAAGTGCTGCTTGATCTCCTTGAAGCGCGTGAAGTCCCAATGCTCCTGGCGCTCCTTGAGGCTTTCCTTCAACTGCCACACCGCATTGGCGATATCGCCGACCACTTCGATCTGCGGGAAATACACCGTGTCGACTTCCGCGCCGAGGAAGTTGACGTGAATCACCGTCTTCTCGCCCGCCTCGCCGCTGCGCATGAAGAACGGCGGCTTCTCGATCACGTCGTGGCCGACGTTGATGATGCAGTCGGCGTGCTCGATCGCGCGATGCACGAAGTCGCCGTCGGACAGCGTCGCGTTGCCGAGCCACATCGGATGCGATTCGTCGATCACGCCCTTGCCCATCTGCGTGGTGAAGAACGGAATGCCGATCTGGTCGACGAACTCGCGCAGCATCTTCGTGGTCGTCTTGCGATTGCCGCCCGCGCCGATCATCAGCAGCGGATGCTTCGCGTTGGTGATCGCCTCGACCGCGCGCGCGACCGCTTTTTCCTCGGCGACCGGACGGCGGCTGTAACTCTTCGGGATCGGTTTGCCGTCGCCCTCTTCGTGCGCGACGTCTTCGGGCAGTTCGAGATGCGTGGCGCCGGGCCGCTCCTCTTCGGCCTGGCGGACCGCCTCGCGCACCGCCGCCGGAATGTTGCTGATCGATACGATCTGCCGCGTGTACTTGGTGAGCGGTTCCATCATCCGCACCACGTCGACGATCTGAAAATGGCCCTGCTTGCTCGACTTGATCGGCTTCTGTCCGGTGACCATCAGCATCGGCATGCCGCCTAGCTGCGCGTAGGCGGCGGCGGTCACGAAGTTGGTCGCGCCTGGCCCGAGGGTCGCGAGACACACGCCGGTGCGGCCGGTGAGACGTCCATAGGTGGCGGCCATGAAGCCGGCCGCCTGTTCGTGGCGTGTGAGGATCAGACGGATTTTCGAGCGGCGCAGCGATTCGAGCAGATCGAGATTTTCTTCGCCGGGGATGCCGAACACATACTCGACACCTTCGGCTTCCAGCGATTTGACGAACAGGTCCGATGCTTTCATTGAGGGTCTCGCTTGATGATACGGACGCGGGCCGGGAACCCTGCGGTCAGGGTCCGGAAACTGACGAAACGGACGATCGAAGACGACGACGGCCGCGCGCACGGCACGCGGCATGGCAGGACGGCACGGCGAATGCCATGTCGGACAGCTTACTACTCGAACGGAAACGATGTGTGCAGCGGGGCAATGCCGTGCGGCGGCGAGGACGTGAAGCGATGAAGGCAAGCGGCGGCGGTGATACGCGCAAGGTGGGCCGCCGCCTCATGACGGCCGGCCTAACGGACGATGGTGACGCAGTCGGAGAGAATCGGCGGCGCATTCTCGCCGCTCATCGCGTCGTACAGGTCGGCGCGCGGGCCCTTGGTCCACCACGTGTAGCTGCCGGCCTGGTATTTCGCGCCGGACGCCGACATCGTGTTGACGAACAGCAGCTGTTTGCCTTTCACCGGCACCAGCGCGAAGCTCTGACCGTTCGCGGTGTTCCAGTACGTGACATGAAGAATCTTGCCGGTCGCGCAGGTGTATTTGTGGGTCTGGCGATTTTTGGTCTGAATCTCGGCGAACTGCAACGGCGCGGCCCACGCGTTGCCGTATAACGCCGCGAGCCCTGCCGCCGTGATGGTTGCAACCAGCCATGTCTTCATCGGATGCCTCGCTTGTTGCTGCTGAGTTGGTGCATTCGTTGCTGCATACCCACAGGACTGAACACAGACCTCGCGCGCCGCTCGGCGTAACGCGGCGTGTCCCGCTTGCTCATGGATCGATGACGGCCGCGCACGCGTCGGTCGGCGCGGCGGCGACGTGCCCGACCAGCGGCACGATCTTCAGGCCCGCCGATGCAACCCGGCACGGCGCGGCGGCGAGCCCGCACCCCGTCATGCCGGCGCACAGCGCGAGCGCCACGCCGAGCGCGCCGAGACGGCCGGCCAGATCGCGCCGCGTCATATTGTGCGATTCGTTGTGCGACTCGTTGTGCGCCTCGTTGTACAACTCGTTGCGCGATTCAGGCGCCATACCTACCTCTACTCCGATGAGCTCGCCGAGCTTTCATCATCATTGCGATTGATTGCGCGCGCGGCGAGTCTCGCCGGCGCAGGGGTCATGCAGCGCGCCGAGACACGCGTGAGCGCATCGGCGCGCGCCGCCATGACGGCTTACTTCGCCGACACCGGCCGCACCGCCGCCGCGGCCTGCTTCGCGCGGGCACGGGCTTCGTCGAGATTCTCGCCGGTGGCGAGCGCCACGCCCATGCGGCGCTTGACGAAGCTCTCCGGCTTGCCGAACAGGCGCAGGTCCGCATTGGGCACCGCCAATGCCGCCGCGACGCCTTCGAATGCGATACCTGCTTCGTCGAGACCGCCGTAAATCACCGCCGACGCGCCGGGCGCCCGCAGCGACGTATCCACCGGCAGGCCGAGGATCGCGCGCGCATGCAGTTCGAACTCGGAGAAGCGTTGCGAGCACAGCGTGACGAGCCCCGTGTCGTGCGGACGCGGGCTCACTTCGGAGAACCACACCTCGTCGCCACGCACGAAAAGCTCCACGCCGAAGAGACCGCGGCCGCCGAGCGCCGCCGTCACCTTGTGCGCCACTTCGCGCGAACGTTCGAGCGCGAGCGGGCTCATCGGCTGCGGCTGCCACGATTCGACGTAGTCGCCCGCCACCTGCACGTGGCCGATCGGATCGCAGAAATACGTGCTGACTTCGCCGCTCGCCGGATCGATCGCGCGCACGGTCAACTGCGTGATCTCGTATTCGAAATCGATAAAGCCTTCGACGATCACGCGGCCGTGATTCACGCGGCCGCCCGCCATCGCGTATTGCCACGCGGGCTCGACGTCGGCGTCGGTTTTGAGCACCGACTGCCCCTTGCCCGACGACGACATCACCGGCTTCACGACGCACGGATAGCCGACTTTGGCGATGCCCGCGCGCAGTTCGTCGAGCGAATCGGCGAACGCGTACGGCGAGGTCGGCAGGCCGAGTTCTTCCGCGGCGAGACGGCGGATGCCTTCGCGGTTCATCGTCAGCTGCGTGGCGCGCGCGGTCGGGATCACTTCGGCGAGACCGTCGGTTTCGATCGCGGCGAGCGCGTCGGTGGC
Source organism: Paraburkholderia ginsengisoli NBRC 100965 (assembly GCF_000739735.1). Lineage (GTDB taxonomy): Bacteria > Pseudomonadota > Gammaproteobacteria > Burkholderiales > Burkholderiaceae > Paraburkholderia > Paraburkholderia ginsengisoli. The sequence goes on from NZ_BBJF01000011.1 coordinate 131,836, forward strand.
GATCGCCTCGATCTCGGGGACGATCAGATGCGGGCGTTCCTGCTCGACCAGCGCGCGCAGCGCGGCGCGGTCGGTCATGTCGATCACGTGCGAGCGATGCGCGACCTGGTGACCCGGCGCGTTCGGGTAACGGTCGACGGCGATCACTTCGACGCCCAGCCGTTGCAGCGCGATGATCACTTCCTTGCCGAGCTCGCCGGCGCCCAGCAGCATGACGCGCGTGGCGGATTCAGAAAGGGGCGTGCCGATCCGTTGGCCGATCTGCATGGGGTCTCCAAAAAAGTCAGGATGAGGGTGGGATTGGGTAGAGCCCGATGTTAACATGCGGGCCCCCTGTCGCGGCTTGCCGGCGAGTTGCCTGCGCCTTGCTCGCGGCGGTCTCATTTTCCTGCCCTTGTGCGTGCGCGACGGGTGCATGAAGGCTACGCGGTGGGTACGTGACGGGTCCATGAGCGACGCAGCGGCGGCGCGCATCAGCCCCGCCGCTATCTCACCAGAGTGTCCGCATGCCGTTGCGCTCGCGTGCGGCAAGCTTAGTGCGTTACCCTTACGCCTTCGCCAGTTTGAAGAGGAACGACGCCATGCTTCAAAGCTCCTCCGCGCGACCCGTTGCGCGCTTCACCCCGTACCTGCGTACGGCCCTTGCCGCGCTGAGCGTCGCCGCGCTGCTGGGCGCCTGCGCGATCCCGAAACATCCCGACGCGGCAGCGCCCGCGCCCGATCCGTTCAATCCCGCCGCCGCGCAACTGCTCGACGACACCAGTTGGGTGCTAAGCGCGTGGAAGCAGGCCGACGGCACGCCGCGCGCCATTCCATCCATCGCCGACGGCGGTCCGATCACCCTCACGCTCTCCACGTCGACCGGCCAGCGGCACGCGAGCGGCTTCTCGGGCTGCAACCGCTTCATGGGTTCGTACGCGCTGAAGGACGGCAAGCTGAGCTTTGGCCCGCTGGCCGGCACGCGCATGGCGTGCATGTCGGCGGGCGGCAAGATCGAAGGCGCGTTTCTCGATGCGTTGACACGCATCGACCGCACCGGCGTGCAGATGCGCGAGCCGCAGCAGATGCAGCTCGTGCTCGATAACGGCGATACGCTGACTTTCGATCGCAACACTAAATGAGCGATGTGCGCAGCGGGCGGCGGATTACCGGCCCGTTGTGCGACATAGTGGTGTGGCGCTGGGCCGGCGCATGCGCCAGTGAACGCGCCATCGAACGCGCGCGGCCGCGTTCGGGACATGCTGCGCGATGCGCGCGGCGCGTTTCATGAGCCGTAGTTTTTCGCCGATGGCAGACCGCGCGCCGGTCTGCTCTCCCTTGGGACGCAAGCATACTTGCGTCGGCCTTCGAAGCCTTGGGCTTCGCCGGTTTAAACTCGACGGATTGCGTTTTTTCGCGTTCGTCATTCGTTGATGTCTAGTATGCACACGGTAGTTTTCGGCTGGTTCGGCGGGTCGGCCGTCTGGTTCATTCCTCTTTTGTGGCGCCTCGTGAAGTCGGTGCTGCCAGGCGGCGCAGGCTTGCGCGGTCCCGGCACGATCCGTCTTTGGCTGGGCTTCGTCTGCGTGTTGGTGGCGAGCTGCACGCTGGAGGCGTCGCTGCTCGACGTGGTCGGCGTCAATGGCTTCGGCCATGCGCTGGCCGCGGGCTTCGGTCATCTGCTCGGTCGCATCGGCACGCCGCTCGCGGCGCTCGCGCTGCTGCTGATCAGCCTGCCCTGGCTGATCGATTTCCGCTGGCGCGATTTCGCCGCGTGGGCGGACGGCGCGTTCGGCCTCGGGCTGTCGCGCGGACTGGCTAAGCGCGATGAGGAAGCGCGCCGTCATCGCAGCGTCGACGATGGTTTGCCTTCGCATGTTTCGCCGGCCACCAACACGATGGCGCCGAAAAGTAATGGGCGTTATGCGCGGCCGACGGTGTGGCGTCCGCCTGCGAGTGGACGCGGTGCGGGGGCGGCCGGCGCGGCGGCGGGTAAGGATGCGGCGGCGCGGGGTGCGAGAGCGAGCTGGCGCGCGGGCGCCACGGCTTCACGCAGCCAGGCGGCGCAGATCGAGCCGGTGCTGCGTACGGGCACGACGACTTCGACGCGGCAGACGTCAATTCCAGGACGAGCGCCGAATGCGGATAACTCGGCGTTCATGCCGACCGAGCCGGTCGCGCCTGTTGGGTGGTTGCGGGAGACAGGCGCGCGGGGGGGAGTGGGCGGGGCTTCTTCGGCTTCGGCTGCTTCGGCTGCCTCCGGTGCCGTGTCGCGCGATGCAGCGTTGCAGGTCGGCCGGCGCTCGGCTGGCGAACAGCGTCCCGTGGGACCGCTTGTCGCAGGCGCGGATTGGGCTGGGGTTTCTGGTCCGGCTTCTGCCGTAGGTGCTGGTGTTTCCGTTGCCGGTGCCGCTATTTCTGGTGCCACTGCTGCCGCGCCGGGCGCTGCGGCGCAAGCCGTGAATGCCGCCGCGGCGCGCACTGCGCCGCGCGCAGCCGCAAGTTCTGCGGCCGGTTCGATGACGAATGCCGCAGCCGGCGCGAACCGTTCATCGGCGACGATGCCTCGCGCGGCGGCTCCGCTCGACCGCGCCGCGACACCTGGTCAGCCATTTCCGTCCGTCCCGCTTGCGAACGCGGGCATGCCGACGTCGACCACGCGTCGGCCGGCACCGAGCTACACCCGGCCGATGGCGAACGCACAGAAAGTTTCGCCGCCCGCCAGCGTCCAGGAGACGCTGCGTAGCATCGCGGAAAACGCCGCGCGCTGGACCGATCTGGCCGGCGTGAGCCTCGCGCGCAGCAGCGGCGCGGAAGGCGCGAAGACAATGGCGGCGAGCAACGAGGAACCGGCGGTGGAATCGATGGAGTCGGTCGAGTTTGGGCAGACCGGTCAGCATGCGCAGGGGCTCGGCGCCATCGAGACGACTTCGTCGACGAATTCGAATGAGCCTTTGCCGGAGGTCGTCGAGCCTTCGGTTGCGCAGTCCTCGGTGCAGGCCTCGGTGCAGTCCTTGGCACAGCCCTTGGCGCAGCGGCCGGTCGAAGCGGCGTCTGTCGAATCGTCATGGATGCCTACCGCTTTCGATGCGCCAGTCGAGGTCGACGCCGTGCCTGTCGTGCAATGGCCGATCGAGCCGCCGATTATTCACGCGCCGTCGATGGCTGCGCCCGTGCCGATGGGTGATGCGGGCGGCGCGTCCGAATCGGTTGCGGCGGGCTCGGCTGGTTTTGAGTCCGGGGTAGCGACACCGGATGCGTTCACGCCGGCTTTGTCTACGCCTGCTGTGGTCGCACCTGTTGTGTCTGCGCATGCTCCGTCCACGTCGGCTGAGTCCGCGCCCGCCGAGTATGGACCTGTTGCGTCAACGCATGCTGTGCCAGCACCTGCTCTGACCACACCCGTTGCGTCTGCGCATGCTGTGTCCGCGCCGGTCGAGTCCGCACCTTTCGTCGCGTCGACGCGTGCTCCGTTCACATCGGCTGTCTCCACGACCGCCGAGTACGCACCTGCCGCATCCACGCCGACGCCGTTCCAAATCTTCGCGGCCCAGTTGCAAGCGAGCGATGAACAACCGGACGAGTCGTCGTTCGAAGATGAATCGACGCAATCGGCCGTGCAGATCGACGGTGACGCGCACCCGAGCAGCACGGTCGCGCAAACGGTCGACGAAGCCATCGAGCCTTCGTCCACTATCGCGCCGAGCCTCGCCGCGTTCGCGAAGCCACAGGTCCCCGCGCATCGGGAAGAGACCGCGCCGATCGCAGAGCCGCGCGACGTCCCCGCAGCGACGACGCAACCGCCAATTCCGGTCGCGGAAGTCGTCATCGATAAAGCGCTCGCGCCTTGGCAGAGCCGAAGCACCGCCGTCGCGGCGCAGCATGCGCTTGCCGCCAGCCATCCCGTCGTGCAGACCGAAGTGCGGACCGAAGCGCCGACCGCTCACCATACGCCGTTGCCGCAAGTCGCGGGCGCAAGCGCAGGCGAAGCACCGGCCCCGGTCCAGCCGGCGACGTCGAACGCCCCCGCCGTGCACGACGCATCGGAAGCCGGGAGCACTTTCACACCGGTCACAGTGACGACCACGGCAAACCCGGCCCAGCAGCAGTCTCCGCAACCGCTGCAATCACCGCAGTCGTCGCAGTCGCTGCAACCCGCGCAATCAGCGCAATCGCCGCAAAGCCCCGAGCCGCACGCACCACTGCCGACCCCACCCACGGCCGAAGCCCCGCCCCCGGAACCCACAGTCGTCCAGCGCCCCCCGCTGCGCGGCCACGCTCCAGTGAACGGCTTCGAATTCCATGCGCCGGCCGCGTCGATGGTCGAGCTGCCGACGCTCGATCTGCTCGCGCCCGCCGACACCGACATCGAGCCCGTCTCCGAAGAAAAGCTCATCGAGACCGGCCTGCTGATCGAGCAGCGCCTGCAGGAATTCAAGGTGCCGGTGACCGTCGTCGGCGCATCGGCGGGACCGGTCATCACACGCTTCGAAGTCGAGCCGGCGCTCGGCGTGCGCGGCAGTCAGATCGTCGGTCTGATGAAGGACCTGTCGCGCGGTCTCGGCCTCACGTCGATCCGCGTCGTCGAAACGATTCCCGGCAAGACCTGCATGGGCCTCGAATTGCCGAACGCGAAACGCCAGACTATCCGCCTGTCCGAGATTCTCGAAGCGAGCGTCTACCAGAACTCGCATTCGCAACTGACGCTCGCGATGGGCAAGGACATCACCGGCCATCCGGTCGTCGCCGACCTGGCGAAAGCGCCGCACATGCTGGTCGCGGGCACGACCGGTTCGGGCAAGTCGGTCGCGATCAACGCGATGATCTGCTCGCTGCTCTACAAGGCGACGCCCGAGGAAGTGCGCCTCATCATGATCGATCCGAAGATGCTGGAGCTGTCGGTCTACGAAGGCATCCCGCACCTGCTCGCGCCCGTCGTCACCGACATGAAGCTCGCGGCCAACGCGCTCAACTGGTGCGTCGGCGAAATGGAGAAGCGCTACCGGCTGATGTCCGCGGTCGGCGTGCGCAACCTCGCCGGCTTCAACCAGAAAATCCGCGACACCGAGGCGAAAGGCAAGAAGCTCGGTAACCCGTTCTCGCTGACGCCCGACGCGCCGGAACCGCTCGCGCCTTTGCCGCTGATCGTGGTCGTGATCGACGAACTCGCAGACCTGATGATGGTGGCGGGCAAGAAGATCGAAGAGCTGATCGCGCGGCTCGCGCAGAAGGCTCGCGCCGCCGGCATCCACCTGATTCTGGCGACGCAGCGGCCCTCGGTCGACGTGATCACCGGGCTCATCAAGGCGAACATTCCGACGCGCGTCGCGTTCCAGGTGTCGTCGAAGATCGACTCGCGCACGATTCTCGACCAGATGGGCGCCGAGTCGCTGCTCGGTCAGGGCGACATGCTGTTCCTGCCGCCAGGCACCGGCTATCCGCAACGGGTCCATGGCGCTTTTGTGGCCGACGAGGAAGTACATCGGATCGTCGAGTACCTGAAGCAGTTCGGCGAGCCGCAGTACGAGGAAGGCATTCTCGACGGCCCGGCCACCGATGGCGGCGCGGCGCAGGATCTGTTCGGCGAATCGCCGGACGCGGAAGCCGATCCGCTCTACGACGAGGCCGTCGCGTTCGTCGTGCGCACGCGGCGCGCGTCGATCTCGTCGGTACAGCGGCAATTGCGCATCGGCTACAACCGCGCGGCGCGCCTTGTCGAACAGATGGAGACGGCGGGACTCGTGTCGGCGATGAGCATCAACGGCAGCCGCGAAGTGCTCGCGCCGGGACCGGCGGAATAGCGGACCGGCCGCGTTGCCGCCGGCTGAAAAGGCGACGGACGCAATGCTTCCAACGAGTGCGCAACCGTCTGCGATACGCACTGAGCCGCAAGCAAAACGGGTCGCTCAAAAGGCGACCCGTTTCGCATCTCATACCCGCGCGTTCACATACCTATGACACGCGCCGCCCCCCTCTCACGACGGCGACACCAGTTTGAAATCCACCGGCGCACCGAGTTCGAAGTGCTGCTTCGGCGTCGGATCGAGCAGACCGGTCTGCTGATCGCGCTTGAACACATACACGCTATCGCTGTTCTGATTGCCGACGATCAGCCAGTTGCCGCTCGGGTCGATCGCGAACTCGCGCGGCGACTTGCCGAGGCTCGATTGATGGCCGATCTTCTTCAGATGTCCGTTGGCGGGATCGACCGAGAAGATCACGATCTCGTTCGCGTCGCCGCGATTGGACGCGTACACAAAGCGCCCGTCCGGCGACAGATGGATCGCCGACCCGCCCACCGCCCCCTTGAAGCCCGGCTGCGTCATGGGCAGCGTTTGCACCAGCTTGAGCTTGCCGTCGCTGTAGTCGAAGGTGCTGACCGACGCGTTCAGTTCGCTCGTCAGATACGCATGCTTGCCGTCCGCGCCGAAGATCAGATGGCGCGGCCCCGTGCCCGCTTTCTGCTGGGTGTAGCCCCAGTCGGTCGGCGTGACCGGGCCGCGGTTGTCGCCGGGCGTGTAGCGATACGAGTACAGCTTGTCGGCGCCGAGGTCCTGCGCGAAGAGATAGTGTCCGTCCGGCGAGAACACCGTCGAGTGAACGTGCGAGTTGTCCTGACGCCCCTTTACCGGCCCGCCGCCCTCGTGATGCACGGTGAGTACCGAGCTGCCGAGCTGGCCGTCGCCTTGCACCGGGAACACCGCGAAGCTGCCGCCCGGATCGGCCGCCACCGAATAGTTCGCGGTCAGCAAATACTTTCCGTCCGGCGACAGACTCAGATAGCACGGATCATTGCCATCCGACGACACCTTGTTGAGGAACGTCAGTTGCCCCTGCGCGGCGTCGAAGCCAAACGCGCTGACGCCGCCGCGCTGCGTGGCCGGGCCATCGTCGCCGGGCAACTCGTTGACCGCGTAGACGAAGCGGCGGTCGCGGCTCACCACGAGGAACGACGGATTGACCGTCTGCGCCACCGACACGCGCGTGGCCGCGCCCGTCTTCGTATCGAAGCGATAGACGTAGATGCCCTCGCTCTTGCCGCTGGTGTAAGTGCCGACCAGCATGTTGTAGACGCCGTCCGTGGGGACCGGGCCGGAATCTTGCGCATACGCGTGCGAAGCAACAATCGAGACCATGAGCACGAAACCTTTTATTATCGAACGGGCGGCGCGTAGAGGAGCAGGTCGCCCCGTGCGCCGCAACGCGTGATCAGTAGCGGAGGGCAAAACGGAAAGCAGAACGGAAGGCAACAAGGCAGGCGGAACGGAACCCGAAGCGGAACTCGAAACGGCACGCGCGGCCGCCCGGCGACGACGAAGCATATGACCTCCTGGACATCGGTGATTGGGTGAAGCGATTGTCATGGTGTCACTGGTCTGCCGCGCGGTCGGTCGAGCGTTGTTCTTATCGAGGCAAGTATAAAAGCGTTGGGTCGGATCATGCAGCGGATCATGCAACGCATGCGGCTACCGTCATCCGGCGCGCATCGGTAGTCATTGCCCCGCGTCGCGGGGAGTTTTTTCAATCGCGTCTTACGCGTCTCACACTACGGAGTCTTCATGAACGTCACACTCAGCCTGGGCCCGGTCGTTTCGTTGATCGCCGGCATCCTGATTCTCGTGATGCCGCGTCTGTTGAACTACATCGTCGCGCTCTATCTGATCCTCATCGGCATCATTGGGATTTTCGGTGTGGGCTCGACGCATTTCTGAGCCGGCGGCAACGGATGAACGAAGCCGGGCGCGTGCCCGGCTTCGTCGTGCGTAGTCGGTGGAATCGGCGGGATCTGCGTGGTCGGTGGGAATGTACTGAATGCGGAACGCGGACGGCGCGACGAGACGCATGCGCCGCCGGCACGTTGGCAAATCAACGAAGCAAAAGACGCACGGGATGCGCTCCGCCTTGACGCTCAACCGTTGGAGAGCTGGTCGAGCCGCAGGCGCCCCTGCAACGACAGAGCGCCGACGGCATAATGGCCGTCACCTTCCTGGTAGCGCCGGAAGCAGTCCCGTTCGACCAGAAACGCGGCGGCGGTCAGCATGCCGTTGCGGCTCAGGCCCAGCCGGCCGTGATCGAGCGGCAACATCGAATCGCCGGCGAGTTCGCTGGCGGCCGAGAGTATCGTGATGCAATCGGATTTCGTCGGGTTCAGCATGGCTTTCGTCCTCGGAAACGGCGTCTGCGTGCGCCATGGGCAAGGCCGACTCTCGGCCCGGCAGGGCTCCGGACCTCGGCTCGAAATCCGATTGTAGGCATTGATTTGACAATTACCAACCCACGTTTTGCCGCATTGCGTGATGAACCAATGTGCATCGCGCGAGTCCGGTAATAACCATGACCCCAGCGCGACGGCCTTGCCGTGCGTCATCACTGACACGCTTCTCTATGCCTGCACTCATCGAAGACTATGCGCTCATCGGCGACGGCCACACGGCCGCGCTCGTCTCCCGCGACGGCTCCGTCGACTGGCTCTGCTGGCCGCGTTTCGACTCCGGCGCGTGCTTCGCCGCCCTGCTCGGCACGCCCGACAACGGCCGCTGGCTCATCGCTCCCGTATCGGACACCGCGCCCACCATCACGCGCCGGTATCGCGGCGAGACGCTGATCCTCGAGACCGATTTCGAAACGCCCGAGGGCGCCGTCACGCTGATCGACTTCATGCCGCCGGGCAACGGCTGGTCGGAGATGGTGCGTATCGTCGTCGGCAAGCGCGGCACCGTGCGCATGAAGATGGAGCTGGTGCTGCGCTTCGACTACGGTTTTTCGATTCCGTGGGTCGATCGGCTCAAGCACGACAGCGGCATCAAGGCGATCGTCGGACCGGACAACGCGGTGCTGCGCACACCGGTCGAGTTGCGCGGCGAAGATATGAAGACGGTCGCCGAATTCACGGTAAGCGAAGGCGAACGCGTGCCGTTTTCGCTCGCCTACGCGGCGTCGCATCTGCGCATTCCGCCCGCGCGCGATGCGCACACGTCGCTCGCGCGCACCGAGAATCACTGGCTCGAATGGTCGGCGCGCGGCACCGTCGAAGGGCGCTGGGCCGGCGCGATCCGCCGCTCGCTGATCACGTTGAAGGCGCTCGCCTACGAGCCGACCGGCGGCATCGTCGCGGCGCCCACAACGTCGCTGCCGGAGCAGCTCGGCGGCACGCGCAACTGGGACTACCGCTACTGCTGGCTGCGCGACGCCACCATCACGCTGCTCGCGATGATGCGCGGCGGCTACTACGACGAAGCGCGCGCGTGGCGCAGCTGGCTCGGCCGCGTGATGGCCGGCTCGCCGGAACAGTTGCAGATCATGTACGGCATTGCCGGCGAGCGGCGGCTGCCGGAGTTCGAGATCGACTGGCTGCCGGGTTATCAAGGCGCGAAGCCAGTGCGGATCGGCAACAACGCGGTCGGCCAGCGCCAGCTCGACGTGTATGGCGAAGTGATGAACGCGCTGCACCTGGCGCGCGTCGGCGGCCTGCAGGCGGACGACACCGCGTGGAACGTGCAGCGCGCGCTGCTGGAGCACTTGGGCACGATCTGGCAGGAGCCCGACGAAGGCATCTGGGAAACGCGCGGCGGCCGTCAGCATTTCACGTTTTCGAAGGTGATGGCGTGGGTCGCATTCGACCGCGCGATCCGCTCGGCCGAAATGTTCAAGCTCGACGGCCCGCTCGACGAATGGCGCGCCACCCGCGCGCGGATTCACGCGGAAGTCTGCGAGAAGGCGTGGAATCCCCAACTCAATGCGTTCTCGCAGTTCTACGGCAGCGACCAGCTCGACGCGAGCGTGTTGCTGCTGCCGCTGGTCGGCTTCCTGCCGCCGCACGATCCGCGCGTCGAGGGCACGGTGGCTGCGATCGAGCGCGACCTGATGCACGACGGTTTCGTGATGCGTTACCGCACGACCGAATACGACGACGGCCTGCCGCCGGGGGAAGGTACCTTCCTTGCGTGCTCATTCTGGATGGTGGACAACCTCGCGCTGCAAGGCCGTATCGGCGAAGCTATTGCGATGTACGAACGGTTGCTCGCTTTGTGCAACGACGTCGGCCTGCTCGCCGAAGAGTACGACCCGGCCGAAAAACGCCTGGTCGGCAACTTCCCGCAGGCGTTTTCGCATGTGGCGCTGGTGCACACCGGCCTGAATTTGATGAAGCATGAGCAGGAAATGGCTCAGGCGACCGGTCATCCGTCGCATAACGGCAACCGCTCCGGAGAACTGAAGGATGAGGCAACCCCCGATAGCGGCGCGGCAACATCGCCAGTAGCATGATTCAATGACGGTTTGCGTGCTACCCGCGCGCAAATTGCTGCATTGCACAAGTGCGCTTTGTTCGATATGATCGATCAAACTGTCGGCCGACAATCAATGTGCCAACAATCAAAATGGCCCGCCGCAACGCTTCCCGCGTGTTTGCGAAGCCCCTTGCGAACCCGCTTAGAACGGAGCACCCATGCTCTATCAACTGCACGAATTCCAACGGGCGATGTTGAGCCCCCTTACCGCCTGGGCCCAGGCCGCGTCGAAATCGTTCGCGAATCCTGCCAGTCCTTTGGCCTATGTGCCGGGCGCAACCCGTCTTTCAGCCGGCTACGAATTGCTCTACCGGCTTGGCAAGGATTACGAAAAACCCGAGTTCAATCTCCACCAGATCGTTAAAGATGGTCATAACATTCCGATCATCGAACAGATCATTGTCGAGAAACCGTTCTGCCGTCTGATGCGCTTCAAGCGCTTCGCCGACGACAGCGACGCTGTCACCCAGTTGAAAGACGAGCCGGTCGTACTAGTGTGCGCGCCGTTGTCAGGGCACCACGCTACGCTGCTGCGCGACACCGTGAAGACGTTGTTGCAAGACCACAAGGTCTATCTGACCGACTGGATCGACGCGCGCATGGTGCCGCTGGAAGCCGGCGAGTTTCGTCTGGACGACTACGTTGCGTACATCCAGGATTTCATCCGTCACATCGGCGCGAAAAATCTGCATGTGATCTCGGTATGTCAGCCGACCGTGCCAGTGCTCGCCGCCATTTCGCTGCTGGCGAGCCGCGGTGAAGACACGCCGCGCACCATGACGATGATGGGCGGGCCGATCGACGCGCGTAAAAGCCCGACCTCGGTCAACTCGCTGGCGACCCAGCATTCGTACGAGTGGTTCGAGAACAACGTGATCTTCACGGTGCCGCCGAATTATCCGGGTGTGGGCCGTAAGGTTTACCCGGGCTTTCTGCAGCACACCGGCTTTGTCGCGATGAATCCGGAACGTCACGCGGCCTCGCACTGGGACTACTACCAGAGCCTCCTGCGCGGCGACGAAGACGACGCGGAAGCGCATCGCCGCTTCTATGACGAGTACAACGCCGTGCTCGACATGGACGCCGACTATTACCTCGACACGATCCGCGTGGTGTTCCAGGAATTCCGTCTGGCCGAAGGCACGTGGGACGTCTCCGGCGAGCGGGTGAAGCCGCAGGACATCACGAAGACCGCGCTCTTCACGATCGAAGGCGAGCTGGACGACATTTCCGGCGACGGCCAGACCTATGCCGCGCACGAGTTGTGCACCGGCATTCCGGAGCAGAACAAGCGGCACTTCACCGCGGAAAAGTGCGGCCACTACGGCATTTTCTCGGGCCGGCGCTGGCGCACCATCATTTATCCGCAGCTGCGCGACTTCATCCTCGAGCACAACAAGGCGGCGAAGGTAGTGAAGGAAAAAGTCGAAGCCTGAGCGGGCAACGCACGCGCGGCAGTCGACAACAGCAACGGCCTCTCAGGAGGCCGTTGTCGTTTGTGATGCCGCTGCGCGACGGCTATGCGCGACACGTACGCCGCGAGCCGCGCGTCTACTTGCGCAACAGATACGCGAGCAGCAACTCGGTGTTCATCTGAATCACTTCGCTGCGTTCGGCCGCGCTGCTGAAATCGCGTCCGAGCGTCGCTTCGAGCGTGAAGCGGTTCGACACGATGTAGTAGCCCATGCCCGACAACGTCACGTAAAAGCGCAGCGGATCGACGTTGGTGCGAAACAGTCCCGCGCGCTGACCGCGTTCGAGAATGCCGCCGAGCGTCGCGACGATCGGCGAGATCATTTCGCGGATGCGCGTCGACTTCTGCATGTAGCGTGCTTCGTGCAGATTCTCGTTGTTGATCAGACGCAGCAACTCGGGATGATCGCGGTAGTAGTCCCACACGAAATGCGCGAGGCGCGTGACGGCCTCGACCGGCGCGACGCCATTCAGTTCGAGCGTACGCTCTGCTTCGTTGAGCGCGCTGAACGCGTGCTCGAGTACTGCGGTGAAAAGCTGCTCTTTGCTACCGAAATAGTAATAGAGCATGCGTTCATTCGTTTCCGCGCGGCGGGCAATCTGATCGACGCGCGCGCCGAATAGCCCACCATTCGCAAACTCTTCGGCCGCCGCAAGCAGAATGCGGCGCCGCGTGCCTTCAGGATCTCTTTTGATTTTCGGCTGATTCATGGTGGCATCGTCTTCGTGAGCCGCGTTATCCGGATCGCGCCGCCGGCCTCTCCTCGGGCCTTGCACCGACAGCGTTGAACGGGCGCGCCATGGTTGGGGAACACCCTTTTCTGCGGTCTTTCGAAAAAGCGCTTCGATTATGGCACATGGATTGCGAATGGCAATTGGGGAAATCGGCGATAATGTGCTATTTAGTTGAAGCTGTGCGGCCGCAAGCCAAGCCCCCACGTCGTGACCGTGACAGAAATTAAAATACTCGCAGATCGCATCGAAGATCTGCTGCCCCAAACGCAATGCACGAAATGCGGTTATCCCGCATGCCGTCCTTACGCCGAAGCCGTTGCAAACGGCGAAGCCAATTACAACCAGTGTCCTCCCGGCGGCGCCGAGGGTATCGCGCGCCTCGCCGCGTTGCTCGGCAAGCCGGTTATTCCGCTCAATTCCGCCAATGGCGTCGAGCGGGCGCGTCCGCTGGCGGTTATCGACGAACAGGTGTGCATCGGTTGCACGTTGTGCATGCAGGCCTGTCCGGTCGACGCGATAGTTGGCGCACCGAAACAGATGCACACCGTGATCGCCGAGCTGTGTACCGGCTGTGATCTGTGCGTGCCGCCGTGCCCGGTCGACTGCATTGCGATGCCGTCCGTCACGGGCGAGGCCGCCGGCTGGGACGCGTGGAGCCAGAGCCAGGCCGACGCCGCGCGCGCGCGTCACAACCGGCGCGAAGCCCGTCTCGCCCGCGAGCGCGAAGCCGCCGAAACGCGTGCCGCGGCGCGCCGTGCCGGTAGTGGTCCCGCCGCTCAGCAAACCGCGGAGGCGAGTCAAACGGCACAAGCCGCGCAAACCGGCGCAACGGCGACGCCTGCGGCGCCCGCCGTTGAGGATGCCGAAGCGAAGAAACGCGCGATCATCCAGGCCGCGCTCGAACGCGCTCGCAAGAAGAAAGAAGAACTCGCCGCCAAAGGCCAGGGCCCGTTGAACACCGAGCGTGTGAGCGCCGACGTGCAGGCGCAGATCGACGCCGCCGAAGCACGGCGCCGCCGCCTCGGACTCGCCGCCTCCTCCGGCGACACCGACGCCGACTCGCCGTCCAACCCGCGCTAAGCGCATCTGCCACGCTCCGCCGCATGAACGCGAACAAACGCCGCGCCATCTACGAAACGCTTCAGAGCCTCAACCCGCATCCGACCACCGAGCTCGAATACACGACGCCGTTCGAACTGCTGATCGCCGTGCTGTTGTCGGCGCAAGCCACGGACGTGTCGGTCAACAAGGCGATGCGCAAGATGTTCCCGGTCGCGAATACGCCGCAGCAGGTGTTCGATCTCGGCGAGGAAGGCGTGACCGGCTACATCAAGACGATCGGCCTGTACCGGACCAAGGCGAAGAACGTGATCGCGACCTGCCGCATTCTGCTCGACCAGTACGGCGGCGAAGTGCCCGAGGATCGCGAGGCGCTCGAAAGTCTGCCGGGAGTGGGCCGTAAAACGGCCAACGTGATCCTGAACACGGCGTTCGGTCATCCGACCATCGCAGTGGATACGCATATCTTTCGGGTTGCCAATCGAACCGGGCTCGCGCCCGGCAAGGACGTCCGCGCGGTCGAAGCGGCGCTGGAGAAATTCACGCCCGCCGAGTTCAGGCAGGACGCGCATCACTGGCTGATCCTGCACGGCCGTTATGTGTGCAAGGCGCGCCGCCCCGAATGCTGGCATTGCGTGATCGAGCCGCTGTGCGAGTTTCGCCCGAAGACGCCGCCGCCGGATCTCTAGGCCCTAAGCCGCACCTGGCGGCGCGGCGCGGCGTCAGCAGCGCGCGCCGCCGCGGCGTAAAATGCTCGCCTGCGCGCCCGCCTCGCACACCGCCCTCTCCACTCCAACGCACCGGTTCCACGATGTTCAATCCCAGCCGCGACGAAGTCCGTCTCTTTTTCACCGACACCTGGCGCAAGCAGCGTCAAGGCGAGATTCTGACGCCGCTCGAAGCGATCGCCGCCGACTGGATCGTCGAGCATCCCGAGTACCATGCGGACCTGAACGATAGCGGCGCCGCCCAGGCGCAGGACTACTCGCCCGAGCGCGGCCAGACCAACCCGTTCCTGCATCTGTCGATGCATCTGGCAATCACCGAGCAGTTGTCGATCGACCAGCCGCCGGGCATTCGCGCGGCGCACGAGCGGCTTGCGTCCCGCCTCGGCTCGACGCACGAAGCGCAGCACGCGATCATGGATTGCCTCGGCGAAACCATCTGGGAAGCGCAGCGCACCGGTACGCCGCCGGATACGGACGCTTACCTTCAGCGGATCGAGCGGCGCGCGACACGCGATTGAGGGCGAGGCGCCTCGGCTCGTATCGCTGCGCCGCCCCCCAAAACAAAACACCCCGCCGGGGCGGGGTGTCGTTCGAATCTCAAAGCTGCGAGCCGATTCCGCTCGCGTCACGCGACGCGCTTACTTCTTCTGCACCAGATCGCCGTTCAGCGATTCGATATAAGCCGCGAGGTCTTTCATGTCGCTTTGCGACAGGCTCTGCACCTGCGCCTGCATGATCGCGTTGTTGCGACCGAGGTGCGGGTTGCCCACGCCCATCTGATACTGGCGCAGCGCCCAGTAGATGTAATCGGAATGCTGGCCCGCGAGCTTCGGATACTCCGGGCTCACCGGCTTGTTCAGGTTGACGCCGTGGCATGCCGCGCAGTTGTGGCTGTCGGACAGCACCTTGCCGTTGCCGGCGTCGGCGGCATGCGCGACGTTCGCTGCAACCAGACCGATCACTGCCGCCGACGCGCATGCAGCCTTGAACACCGTGTGGAGTGCCTGTTGGGGCTTAATCATGAATTCTCCTATCCCGCGAATAGTGATAGCCGGGTGACTGGATGGATGACCGCGGCCGATCACTTGTCGGGATTATTTTTCGAAGCGGAATTTTGCGCCGCGTAGTAGGCGGCGATGTCGGCAATGTCCTGGTCCGACAGCGAGACGGCGATGGCGTGCATCGTCTCGAAATGGCGGTCGCCCTTCTTGTAGCCACGCAACGCGTTTTCGAGGTATGCCTGATTCTGGCCGCCGAGCATCGGCACGCGGTAGACCTCGGGATAAGCCGTGCGGTATTCGGGGATGCCGTGACAGCCAATACACATCGCGACCTTGGCCTGCCCCGCCTTGGCGTTGCCGACGACATCCGCTGCCTGTGCGCTGGCCGTATAGCCCGCAAGCACCGACAGCGCTGCGATCACGACGTGTTTGCCGACGAATTTATTCATAGCATGTAACCTGGCTTGAGGGGAGACGGGCGCCCAAAAAGGCAACGGCCCGCGCCGTTCTTCTTATAGGGTAGCCACGCAGGCCAAAAAAATCGGACTGATTGTACCGCGACGCCGCGCCGCACGTCCACCGCGCGGGGCCGGCGCGGGCGCCCGCCGACCGTGCCGCCGCGGCCGCCGCCGCTTTGCTCCGCGACACCCGCCGTGCAAGGCCCGGCCGGCGCGCGAGGGTTCCGTTCACCCGGTTCGAACCGCTAACGCATCCGGCGAACACGCCTCAAACGGGCACAGGGTGAACCCGTAGCAGGCATCAACCCGGCATGCGAACGAACCGTTCGCGCACCGCGTGCAACTGCATCCGGCACCCGCCCGCCGCGCGACCCAACGGACCGCATAGCGGACGTCACCGCGGCTCACACCATACGCGAGCCGGTTTCAGGCCAACAGGTCTTCTGACTTATACTGGGTTTTTTCCCGGACAAGAGCAGCTCGCCATGCGTTTCGAAGGCTCATCGCAGTACGTCGCCACCGACGACCTCAAGCTCGCGGTCAACGCCGCGATGACGCTGAAGCGCCCGTTGCTGATCAAGGGCGAACCGGGCACGGGCAAGACCATGCTCGCCGAAGAGGTCGCCGCCGCGCTCGGCATGCCGCTGATGCAGTGGCACATCAAGTCCACCACCAAGGCCCAGCAGGGTCTGTACGAGTACGATGCGGTATCGCGCCTGCGCGATTCGCAACTCGGCGACGAGCGCGTCAAGGACATCCGCAACTACATCGTCAAGGGCGTGCTGTGGCAGGCGTTCGAGTCGGACGAGCAAACGGTGCTGCTGATCGACGAGATCGACAAGGCCGACATCGAATTCCCGAACGACCTGCTGCGCGAACTCGACCGCATGGAGTTCTACGTGTACGAGACGCACGAGTTGATCCGCGCCAAACAGCGCCCGCTCGTGATCATCACGTCGAACAACGAGAAGGAGCTGCCCGACGCGTTCCTGCGCCGGTGCTTCTTCCACTACATCAAGTTTCCCGATCCGGTCACGATGCAGCAGATCGTCGAGGTGCACTACCCCGGCATCAAGAAGGAACTGCTCGCCGCGGCCATGCAGAGCTTTTTCGAACTGCGCAACGTCGCGGGGCTGAAGAAGAAGCCGTCCACGTCGGAGCTGCTCGACTGGCTCAAGCTGCTGCTCGCGGAAGACATTCCGCCGGAAGCGCTGCGCTCGTCGGACCAGAAGCAGATCATTCCGCCGCTGCACGGCGCGCTGCTGAAAAACGAGCAGGACGTGAGTCTGTTCGAGCGGCTGATCTTCATGAATCGCAACAACCGTTGATTGGACACGCCTGATCGTTGCGCGGCGCACGCGGGTCGAATCCGTGCCCGTCGCCCGACGCGCCGCACTCGCCCTTCGCGGCGCGGCAACTATTTCGCAGGGACGGAGTCAGCGCCCAGGCGCTGCTCCCGTCGACACCCATGAAGGGTGGGACCGGAGACACAGCATGCTGATCGATTTCTTCTATTCGCTGCGCGCCGCGAAATTGCCGGTGTCGGTGAAGGAATACCTGACGCTGCTCGAAGCGCTCAAAGCCAATGTGATCGCGCCGTCGCTCGACGAGTTCTATTACCTCGCACGCATCACGCTGGTCAAGGACGAGCAGTATTTCGACAAGTTCGATCAGGCGTTCGGCGCGTATTTCAACGGCGTCGCGCAAGCGTCGGAACTGGCCTTCGACGTCCCGCTCGACTGGCTGAAGAAGAAGCTGCAACGCGACCTGTCGCCGGAAGAGAAAGCGCAGATCGAAGCGATGGGCGGCCTCGACAAGCTGATGGAGCGCCTCAAGGAGCTGTTCGACGAACAGAAAGAGCGCCACGAAGGCGGCAGCAAATGGATCGGCACGGGCGGCACGTCGCCGTTCGGCAATGGCGGCTACAACCCGGAAGGCGTGCGCATCGGCGGCGACGCGGCGGGCAATCGCACGGCCGTGAAGGTGTGGGAAGCGCGCGCGTATCGCGACTACGACGACCAGGTCGAAATCGGCACACGTAACATCAAGGTCGCGCTGCGCCGTTTGCGCCGCTTCGCACGCGAAGGCGCCGCCGAAGAGCTCGACCTGCCCGACACGATCCGCAGCACCGCCGCGAACGCCGGCTGGCTCGACCTGAAGATGGTGCCGGAGCGGCACAACAAGGTGAAGGTGCTGATGCTGCTCGACGTGGGCGGCTCGATGGACGACCACATCAAGCGCACCGAAGAACTGTTCTCCGCCGCGAAGGCCGAGTTCAAGCATCTCGAGTTTTATTACTTCCACAACTGCGTGTACGACTTCCTGTGGAAGAACAACCGCCGCCGCCACGCCGAGCGCATGCCGACGTGGGACGTGCTGCACAAATTCACGCCCGACTACAAGCTGATCTTCGTCGGCGACGCGACGATGAGCCCGTACGAAGTGCTGCAACCGGGCGGCTCGGTCGAATACAACAACGCCGAAGCCGGCGCAGTCTGGCTGCGCCGTCTCGCGGATCACTTCCCGCATCACGCGTGGCTCAATCCCGAACCGGAAGGTTTGTGGGCGTACCGGCAATCGGTCAGCGCGATCCGCGAAGTGCTCGGCCACCGGATGTACCCGCTCACGCTCGCCGGGCTGGAGACCGCGATGCGCACGCTGAGCAAATAGCGCGGTTCAAATAGCGCTGTTGCATCGGCGGTCTCGCTGTCACGCATTACCCTCAACTATAAAAAAGCATCTGCATGAGCCTTTCTTCATCGCCCCAGTTGTCCCCCGCCGACACGCCGACGAGGCGCCCCAATCCTCTCGCCGACACGTCGCTGTCCACCGTCGTCGCCGGCTTCGTCGCGATGATGACCGGCTACACCAGTTCGCTCGTGCTGATGTTCCAGGCGGGCCAGGCCGCGCATCTGAGCGCTGCGCAGATTTCATCGTGGATCTGGGCGCTGTCGATCGGCATGGCCGTTTGCACGATCGGCCTGTCGCTGCGCTTTCGCGCGCCGATCGTGATCGCATGGTCGACGCCCGGCGCGGCGCTGCTGGTGTCGTCGCTGCCGCATGTCGCGTATCCGGAGGCGATCGGCGCGTTCATCGTGTGCGCGGCGCTGCTGACCGTGGTCGGCTTGACCGGCTGGTTCGATACACTGATGAAGAAGATTCCCGCCGGCATCGCGTCGGCGTTGCTGGCGGGCATTCTGTTCGAGATCGGCATCGAAATTTTCCGCGCCGCGCAGTTCCAGACCGCGCTCGTGCTGACGATGTTCTTCACCTACCTGATCGTCAAGCGGCTCGCGCCGCGCTATGCGATCGTCACGACGCTGATCGTCGGCACGGCCGCGGCCGGCGCGCTCGGGCTGCTCGACTTTAGCCACTTTCACGTCGCGCTCGCGCATCCGGTGTTCACGCCGCCGGTGTTCTCGGTGGCCGCCAGCGTGAGCATCGGGATTCCGCTGTTCGTCGTGGCGATGGCCTCGCAGAACGTGCCGGGCATCGCGGTGCTGCGCGCGGACGGCTACACCACGCCGTCGGCGCCGCTGATCTCGACGACAGGCATCGTGTCGCTGCTGCTCGCGCCGTTCGGCTCGCACGGCATCAATCTTGCGGCGATCACGGCGGCGATCTGCACCGGACCCGAAGCGCATGAAAACCGCGACAAGCGCTATACCGCCGCAGTGTGGGGCGGCATTTTCTATCTGCTCGCCGGCATTTTCGGCGCGACCATCGCCGCGCTGTTCGCGGCTTTGCCGAAGGCGCTGGTGGTGTCGGTCGCGGCGCTCGCGCTGTTTGGCTCGATCATGAGCGGCCTCGCCAACGCGATGCAGGACGTGAAGCAGCGCGAGGCGGCGCTGGTGACGTTCATGGTGACGGCCTCGGGGCTCACGTTGCTGTCGATCGGCTCGGCGTTCTGGGGGCTGGTGGCGGGCGTGCTGACGCAACTGATGCTGAACGCGCGGCGCCGGTGATGGGCTTGCGGCTTGCTTCGCTATACGAACCACGCTGCAACACGCATGCTCTGCCGTCGCTCCAACTCCGCGAGAAAACCCGTGAACGGATCGCCCAGGCCAACTGTCAATACCGGATCAGGCGATCCGCCATAGAATAGATGCATCCGGCAGCGCTTCCTGGCGATATTTCCGGCAACATCGCGGGCAGCGCTGCAGCGTGACCCGCGGCCGCCGGCGCTGACGCAGTCCTGTCAGCCCGGCGGCGACCTCATTTCTCCTGAACCACGGCGCGCGCGCCCTGAAGGCTCGAACATGACAACCGCACTCGATCAACTCAAGCAATACACCACCGTCGTCGCCGATACCGGCGACTTCCAGCAGCTCGCCCAGTACAAGCCGCAGGACGCGACCACCAATCCGTCTCTGATCCTGAAGGCCGTGCAGAAAGACGATTACCGGCCGCTGCTCGAAAAAACCGTGAAAGCGCACGCGTCGAAACCCGTCGGCGCGATCATCGATCAGTTGCTGATCGCATTCGGCACCGAAATCCTCAAGATCATCCCGGGCCGCGTGTCGACCGAAGTCGACGCGCGCCTGTCGTTCGACACGGAAGCGTCGATCGCCAAGGGCCGCGAACTGATCGCGCTGTACAAGGACCACGGCATCGGCCGCGAACGCGTGCTGATCAAGCTGGCGTCGACGTGGGAAGGCATCCGCGCGGCCGAAGTGCTGCAGAAGGAAGGCATCCACTGCAACATGACGCTGCTGTTCTCGCTCGCCCAGGCCGCGGCCTGCGCCGAAGCGGGCGCGCAACTGATCTCGCCGTTCGTCGGCCGCATCTACGACTGGTACAAGAAGAACGCCGGCAGCGCGTGGGACGAAGCGAAAGACGGCGGCGCCAACGATCCGGGCGTCAAGTCGGTGCGTCGCATTTACGCGTACTACAAGAAGTTCGGCTACAAGACCGAGGTGATGGGCGCGAGCTTCCGCACACCGGGTCAGATTCTGGAACTGGCCGGTTGCGATCTGCTGACCATCAGCCCGGATCTGCTGCAGAAACTGCACGAGAGCACCGACAAGGTCGAGCGCAAGCTGTCGCCGGAAATGGCGAATGACGCGAACATCGAGCGCGTGCCGGTCGACGAAGCGTCGTTCCGTTTCCTCGTCAACGACGAAGCGATGGCCACCGAAAAGCTCGCCGAAGGCATCCGCGCATTCGCCGCGGACGCGGTCAAGCTGGAGAAGCTGATCGAAGCGCTGCGTTAAGCCCCGCTTCGCGCCTGACCGCGCGCGCCGCGTGATGCACGCGGCCGACGCGGCCAATCGAGCGGCCCTGGACCTCGCGGTTCAGGGCCGCTCGCCGTTTACGGTCCGACGCTACGACTTCCGGACGCGCCCGCGCCCGCTATCTCCTACGCGACCTTCCTACGCAATAACGTCACAATCCACACCGCGACAGACGACTACAATCGTCTTCACGTCCGCTTCCGTCGCCGTCATTCGAGGCGCGACGGTGCGGCCAACCTGTTCCGGGAGACGATCATGGAAGTTCAGCCCTACGTATTTTTCAACGGACGTTGCGAGGAAGCGCTCGACTATTACCGCGAGAAGCTCGGCGCCGAGGTCACCTTCAAGATGCGCTACAAGGAAGCACCGCCGGATGCGGCGAACCAGCCTCGCCCCGGACTCGAAGACAAGATCATGCACTCGAACGTGCGGATGGGTTCAACCTCGTGGATGGCGTCCGATGGCAACTGCGATCCCGCCGCCGCGCCGATGAGCGGCTTCAGCCTGTCGCTGACGGCCGACGACGCCGCGTCCGCCGAACGCTACTTCAGCGCACTGGTCGACGGTGGCCAGGTGGTGATGCCGTTTCAGCCGACGTTCTGGAGCAAGGGCTTCGGGATGGTGGTGGACCGCTTCGGTCTGATGTGGATGGTGACGGTCCCGGACAAGCCTTAAAGCGCTATCGCGACCTACCCCTTCAACAAACTCCGCGAACGTCGCTCGATATTCCAGTTCGGCTCGGTCTCCAGCAACAGTGCGCGTAGCCGCTCCACCTGCTCCGCAAGCCGCTGCCCGAGCCAATACGGCCCCTGCAAATCGGGCGGCATCTTGAGCGCCGCGTCGCCGGACGCTTGTCCTGACGGCGACGCAGCCGGAATACCGAACTGCGTCGCGCGCCCAAAGCGCAGCGCTCGCGCGATCGCCAGCAGGGTCGCCCGCACCGCGCGGACCTCGACGCCGCATCGCTCGGCATACGCGGCGCGCGCCGCCGCGTCGGCGTGCATCAGCGGACCGGTCGCGAGCAATTCCAGCGCGCTGAGCACCGAGCGATGCAGTCGCTGGATCTCTTCGAGCTTCGCCTGCGGCACGTCGATTTCCTTCGCCACCGACGGCATCAGCGAGCGCAACTGGACCAGCCGTTTGTTGATCTGCAGAAAACGCTTGACCTGTTCTTCCTCGCTGATCGTCTGGCCTTCCAGCAGCCGCGCGTAGATCGACGCGCATTCGCGCAGATTGGCCGCGAGCCCGTAGCGCCACGAATACGTCGCGTGCAGCGGCAACGCGAACGAAAACGCCAGCGCGATCACGATGCCGATCAGGACATTCAGCGTGCGCCATAGGCCGACATCGATCAGGTTGTCGCCGTGACCCGCGACGATGCACATCGTGATCGCGGTCAGGAGGCCGATATAGCCGGACGAGCCGATCGCGAACCACGCGCAGATCGACGCGACGATCGCCATCAGCACATAGGTGAGCGGCAGCGAGCCGACGAAATTCTGCTGCACGATCAGCAGCAGTCCGATCGACGCTCCAAGCAGCGTCCCCGCCGCGCGCTCGGCCGCCTTCTTGCGGATATTGCCGTGATGCTGCAAGCCGCCGATCACCACCAGCAGCGTCACCGACGACCAGATGCCGTGCGGAATGTCGATGCCGGTGGTCGCGAGGATCGAAACCAGCATCGCGAGCCCGACGCGCAGGCTGTGCAGCACCTTCGCGTGCCGGTAGCGGTAGTAAGGCGAGCTCACCGCGCGGACCATCCGGCCGAGCGCCGAGCGGCGGGGAATCACGGTATGGGAATCGGCAGAAGCCATGGCGGCGCGACCCACGCGGTAGAGGACAGTTTCGCTATCCTGCCCTGGAGCGGCCGATAAAGACAAACGCCCGCAAACTTTCGTCGGCGGGCGCTGCGTTTTTCAGGCATATCGGGTACGCCGTCGATTCAACCTTCGACCACGTCCAGATAGTCTTCCGGGTGCGTGCGGTCTTCGCCGCGCTGCATGCCGAACGCACGCACCAGCAGGCTCACCACGACGGACACCACCAGGTTCACGATCAGCGACCACACCGCCGCATAGCCCGGAATCGCCATGCCGAACAGGTGGATCGTGAAGATCGAGCTGGCAAGTTTCAGCGAAATCGCCATCCACGTGCCGGTGGCGATGCCGACCGCCCAGCCCACCAGCAGGCCGCGATAGTCGAGCACGCGCGTGTACAGACCCAGCACGATGGCCGGCAGCGTCTGAATGATCCAGATCCCGCCGAGCAGTTGCAACTGGATCGCGTACGTGAGCGGCAGGCCGAGAATGAACGCGACCGCGCCGACCTTGACGATCAGCGACACCAGCTTCGCGACGTTGGTCTCCTGCTCGTGCGTCATGTTGCGGTTGATGAACTCCTTGTGCACGTTGCGCGTGTACAGGTTGGCGGCCGCAATCGACATGATCGCCGCCGGCACCAGCGCGCCGATACCGATCGCCGCGAACGCCACGCCGACGAACCACGATGGGAAGAAGTGCAGGAACAGCGCCGGCACCGCGAAGTTCGGACCGAAGGCCTTGAAGTACGGCGCGAATTCCGGCATGTCCTTCACGCCGGCCGCGAGCGCCATGAAGCCGAGCAGCGCGAGCAGGCCGAGCACCAGCGAATAGGCCGGCAGCAGCGCCATGTTGCGCCGGATCGTGTTGCCCGACTTCGACGACAGCACCGCTGTGATCGAGTGCGGATACAGGAACAGCGCGAGCGCCGAACCCACCGCGAGTGTCGCGTACGCACTATAGCCGTTCAGGCTCGACACGTCCGGCGACTTCAGCAGCAGCTTGGCCGGCGGCACCACGCCGAAAATATGGCCGAAGCCGCCCAGTTGCGGCGGGATCACGATGATCGCGGCGAAGATCGTCACGTAGATCAGGATGTCCTTGACCACCGCGATCATCGCCGGCGCGCGCAGGCCCGACGTGTACGTGTACGCGGCGAGGATCGCGAACGCGATGATCAGCGGCAGATCGCCGACGAAGCCCTTGGTATCGAAACCGAGCGCGCCGATCACCACTTCGATGCCGACCAGTTGCAGCGCGATGTACGGCATGGTCGCGACGATGCCGGTAACGGCGATCGCCAGCGCGAGCATGCGGCTGCCATAGCGCGCGGACACGAAGTCCGCCGACGTCACGTAGCCGTGACGCTTGGCGATGCTCCACAGTTTCGGGAACACGACGAACGCGAACGGATAGATCAGGATCGTGTACGGCAACGCGAAGAAACCGGTTGCCCCCGCGCCGAACACCAGCGCCGGCACCGCGATGAACGTGTACGCGGTGTACAGGTCGCCGCCCAGCAGGAACCACGTGACGATGGTGCCGAAGCGCCGGCCGCCGAGGCCCCACTCTTCCAGATGGGCGAGATCGCCGCGCCGCCAGTGGGCCGCGACAAAGCCGAGAATGGTGACGCCGATGAAAAACAGAACGAAGACGAAAGTTGCGGTGGCGTTCATTATCGTGCGTCCCCTTGCGGACGGCCCGTATAGCGCGATTTGGTCTTGAAGTACACGAGCGCCGTGATGACGGCGCTGATCAGCACCCACAGGAGCTGATACCAGTAGAAGAACGGGAAGTCGAACAGCTGCGGTTCGATCCTGTTGTATGACGGCACCCAGATCATTGCGATCCAGGGCAGCAGCAGCAACCAGAGCCAGTGCTTGCTGGCCTTGTTCGCGTCGGCGTCGTGAGCCATGACGTCTCCTCTTTCCTATTTTTGAATTTGTCGGCCCGTGTCTTTGACGGGAAGTGGATCCCACGGCGGGTAGCCACGGGCGCCCCGAAGAAAGCTCCGAAAGAGTATAGGAGCCGCGAACGCGCGGTCAAGCAGGGACGACCCGAGGCGCGACGGCGCTTTGCAACGGGGACATGCGCGATGGATTAAGGCTGGGAGCTCATGCGCGGAGGCGCGGCGATGACGTCGAAGGGATCGCGAGGACCGGGAGTGCCGCTTGCTGCGGGCGGTGCGTGCCCTGCTGGTGCGGCGGCGGGAGAAGGTCTCGCCGCGCTGCGTGTCCAGGCAGGCGAGCGCAATTGCGCAAAAGGCTGCCGGAGCGTCGGTCCAAGCGGCGCTTCGCGGGGGGCGTTTAGCTTGACGAGGGCGATTGCCGCCCATTGTGGTGGAATGCTTCGGTGTTGCTTTGCTGCTATCGCGTTGCTTCGCGATTGCTTTGCTGCCGCGTTGCTGTTGCCTGGACGCAGTGAGCAACCAGAGTGCCCGAAGAATGACGAAGCTTCAGCCTCCTTCGCGCCCCGTCATGCCCGCTGCAAGCGGCCGCGACTCATACGAGCCCGGCCGCCCCAATGCTTAGATCGAGAACGACGCGCCGTTCTGCCCCGTCGATTCCTGGATACCCTTGATCCACTTGCGCGCCGGCAAGCCGAGCTCCGTTTCGATCAGCTTCGCGCGCGTTTGCAGTGCGGTGAACGGCACGTCGAGCGCCGGGCCCGAGAACGCGATCGCGATGCGATTGCCGTCGTGCACTTCCGGCAACGCGATCACGCGGCCGTCGAACGCTTCGTTCAGGCGCTTCATGTTGCGCACGAAGCTCGGATGATCGCCGAACAGATTCACCGTCACCACGCCCGCGTCGGTCAGACACGCACGCGCCGCGCGATAGAAGCCGACGCTGTCGAGCACCGGGCCGCGCGCGGTCGCGTCATAGACGTCGATCTGCAATGCGCCGATCGTGCCGTGATTCGCGCGGTCGTTGACGAAGTCCCACGCGTCGGTTTCGTGCACGGTCAGACGCGCGTCGTCGTGCGGCAGTTCGAACATCGTGCGCGCGGCCACCACGACCGCCGGGTTCACCTCGACCGCCTCGACCTTCGCGCGCTTCAGGAAACGGTGCGCGAACTTGGTCAGCGCCGCCGCGCCCAGACCGAGCTGGACGATGCGCTTCGGCGTTTCGAGGAACAGCAGCCAGGCCATCATCTGCTGCGCGTATTCGAGTTCGATGTGATCCGGCTTGCGCAGACGCATCGCGCCTTGCACCCATTCCGTGCCGAAATGCAGGAAGCGCACGCCGCCCTCTTCCGAGAACGTCACCGGGGCAAAACGCGGCTTGCGCGGCGCTTCGATTTGCGGCGCGTCGTGCAGATCGTCGAGCGACGCGCGCTTGTTGCGCGTGTTTTTCTGCGCGCTTTTCTGCGCAGTTTTCTGATAACCGGCGACCGCGTCGTTGTCACGGTTACGGAAGGCACGCGCCTCGGCCGAAGCGCGCTTGATCAATTTCGTCATGTGAGGATGTCGCGCCAGAGACGCAATTTTTGGTCGAACGAGAGCATAGCATTCGCCGGACTCGACGAAGGCAATACCAGGGTGGCGTAGCCCGCCGCGCCGATCACCGGTGCGAAGCGGCCGGCCGTCTTGCCGTTAAAGCAGACTTTCCTGAGCAACGGCGCATGCTCACGGAGCGAATCGAAATCATTCGGTTGCGCGTGGCGAATCGCCGAATCGAGGCTGCCTTCGCGATGGCACGCGTCGAGCACGTCCCAGATGCCGATACCATGAGCGAGCACGCGAGTGAGGCGCTCTTCGTAGGGCAGCTCGTGCAGTGAAGGTTCGTCGAGCACTGCGCCGAGCAGACGCCAGAACTGGTTGCGCGGATGCGCGTAATACTGCGTCGCGGCCAGCGACGCTTCTCCGGGAAAGCTGCCCAGAATCAGCGTGTGCGTCTGCGCGGCAACGACGGGAGGAAAGCCGCGCAGCATCAGCGGCTCCGTTGGTCGGACGGACGCGGCGCGGGATGCGCACGCGATGCGGTGTGGTCGAGCGCGCGGCCGTGTTCGCGTATGCGCGGTGACGTGGTGTGTGACGCGTGCGCAGTCGAAGCCCCGTCGCCTGAACCGTCCGCCTCGCCCGCCCCACGCGAAGAAGACGCGGACGCCAGATGCGCCCACAGCGCCGGCAACATGCACTCGGTCACCATCAGCGGCGCGCCGTGACGCTCGAACACCGAGCGGCGCGCGACCAGCGCGTGCGGCCGCATGCCGTCGATCTCCGGCGCCGCCAACCGGTACAGCGGATGCCGCGCGCCCACCCTGCGGCTCACCAGCGACGAACGCGCGACGCTACTGTCGCTATACAGCAGTTCGGCGAGCGGCCGCGTGCGCAAGCGCCGCGTGGCTTGCCACACGCCGACGCTCGCCGCGCGCGGCGTCACGCTATGCGCGGCGACGAACGGCACACCGTCCACCGACAACACCACTTCACGAACCCACACGGGCGCACGCGGCGCAACACCGAGCGCGGCGGCTTCGTCGGCCCAGGGCAGCGCAATGCTTTCGCGCGTGACGCGCACCGCCACCGCGCCGAGCGTGCGCAGATGGGCGGTCAGTGAACCGCCGCGGGTCAACCAGTCTTTCTGGGCGGCGCTGAAGCCGGGTAAGGGCGCGACGCGCCAGTGGGCGTCTGCGGCATCGAAACGGATAGACATGGTGTCGGATTATAACGGCGCGGCCAGCCGGCAATGTCCCGCGCGGCTGTGCTTCGCTGCGTGTCGTTCCGGCGACACCCGCATGAATGTCGACGCATCTCAACCCGCTTACTGTTTTCGGACGCGGCTGATTCCTCCTGTCAGCGACGCGCGATAAAACCTTCATGCCTGAACAAAGTGGGCGGCGCGTCCGCGTTCAGCGGACGCGCCACACAATCGGATAATCAAGGAGAAAAAGAAGATGAAAACTTTCCTGGGCGCAACGGCCTGCGCGTTGTCGGTGTTGCTGATCGCGGGCTGCGCCGCGCCGCTCAATCGCGATACGGAAACCTCGCTGAACAAGGCGGTCGGCATCGAGGTGGCGCGAGTCGCGGACGGTGTCGCGGTCAAGCTGCCCGAAACCGCATTGTTCGATTTCAACAAGTCCGAAGTGCGCGCCGACTCGGGTGCGGTTGTCGACCGTTCCGCTGTGCTACTTAAGCGCAGCAAGAAGCCGATCGTCGTCGAAGGCTATACCGACAATGTCGGCACGCTGGAATACAACCAGCAGTTGTCCGAAGCGCGTGCAACCTCGGTAGGCTACGCGCTGGTCACACGCGGCGTCGCGCAAGACCGCATCCGCACGAAGGGCAACGCGTACAACAATCCGGTGGCGAGCAACGATACGCCCGAAGGCCGCGCATTGAACCGCCGTACGGAGATCATCGTGCGCGGTGAGACGCTTGAGACGTTGATGGGCAAGTAAGCAGGCATCGGCTGTCAGGCGGGCACGCGCGTGTGTTGCGTGCGTGCCCGCCTCACACCGTGAACGGCCAGCGCGAATTGACCGAACGACGCGCGCGTGCCGATGCCCGTCCGTTCACCGCGCGACCGCATGCGTCGCGCGTGTACGCCGCCCGGCGGCGATCATCTTCTGCAACCGCTCCGCCACCCGCTCGACCACCGGCGCCCACCGTGCCGGCTGCGGCTGCCTGAACAAATCGACCGAGTCATACCACGGCTGCGTTTCCTCATTGCCCCACGACCAGTGCGACACGTGATCGAGCATCGCGAACACCGTATGCCCTAGCGCGCCGCCCAGATGCAGTGGCGCGCTGTCGATGGTCACCAGCGCATCGAGCGCGCCGAGTTGTGCGGCGACATCCTCGAAACCGGCCTCGTAGCTCCCGGTCAGATCGTATAAGCGATAGCCCTGCGCAGCGAGCGCCGCCACATCGGCGTGGCGTCCCGGCGTGAGCGGATAGAACGCGACGTCGGGCAGCTTGAGCAGCGGCGCGAGCGCGTCCAGCGGAATCGAGCGCTTCGCATCGCGCCGATGCGTCGGGCTGCCAGACCACACGAGGCCAACGCGCCGCCGGACCTCCGGCGCGCACGCAGTGACCCGTGCGCGCCACGCCGCCACCTTCCTCGCATCGGCGCGCAGATACGGCGCGCCGTGCACCTCGTGCGGCTGCAGATCCAGCATGAGCGGCAAGCTCATCATCGGCAACGCGTAGTCCGGCTGACCGAGCGGCCCGTCTTCGATCGACACGCAATCGGCGTAAAAGCGCGCGGCCAGCGGCTGCAACGCGCGCCGCACGGCGAGCACGAGCCGGCCGCCTTCGTCGCGCACGCGTGCGGCCAGTTGGGGCACGAAGCGCAGCATCTGGATGTCGTCGCCGCAGCCCTGCTCGCTGTGCACGACAAGCGTCCTGCCAGCAAGCGCCTCGCCTTGCCAGCGCGGACACAGGCGCGCCATCACGGCGATGATGTTGTGCGACTCGCGGTCTTCGCGCGCCAGCCTCGCGAGTGCACGCGGCCACGCTTGCGTCCATGCGCCGCGCCGCAACTCCAGGTCGGCGAGATCGATCGAGGCCTGCACCGCGCCCGCCTCGACGGCGAGCGCCGCGTGCAGTGCCGTTTCGCTTTCGTCGTAGCGCGCCTGCTCGCCGAGATACATGCCGATCGCGGCCAGCACCTCCGCGTTGCCGGGCGCGAGCGCGTCCACCGCGCGCATGGTCGCCTCCGCGCCCGCCGCGTCGTTGCACTGCCATTGCGCGTGGCTCAGCTGCCACGCCATTTCCGCGTCGGCCGGCTGCTGTGCGAGTGCTTCGCGGCAGAGGTGCTTGATCGCGGGCCAATCGCGTATCTCGCGCAACGCCAGCACGAGTTGCAACGGCAACGCGGGATCGAGCGCCGGGTCGAGCGCATACGCGCGCAACAGCGCCGCGCGACGCTCGGCCCGTGAGGCCGTGTCGGGCTGCGCCGCCAGCACGATCGCCAGCCACCATGGCGCGCGCGCGTCACGCGGCGCGAGGCGTTCGTACGCACGCAGCATGTGCGCAGCCGCCGAGTGCGCACCGCAATGCTCGGTCAGCCAGACGATCCACTCGCGCGTCGCCGCCAGCGCCTGCGTGGCCGCCGCCAGTTCGCTGTGGCGCTGCGCGGTGTCGGCGTGGCCGAGCGCGTCGGCAAACAACGCGAGCCGCGCATGGCGCGCGCCGCTCGCGTCCGCTTGCGCCTGCGATGCACTGTGATACGCCGCCTCGAAATAGCCGGCGCTCGCGCACAGATCGGCGTGCAGTTGCGGCGTGATGCCTGTGGCGACGAGTTCGAGCGCGCGCCGGGCGGCGGCGTCGAAACCCTGCTCGCGCTGGAGCGACCACAGCAGATGAATCGAATCGATCGGCTGCGCCTGGACAGAGTCGGACATGGGGCTTCGAGCGGTTTCGCGCGGGTGGGTCATGGTGTTATTACACCGCGCGAGGGTATCGTCAGAAATAAGAATTGGCGGATAAATAGCTTAAAAATGGCAAACAATTCTTCAAGCTTCTTAACGAAAAAAGCCCCGACATAAGACAAATCCAAATTACATCTAGAAGCGACTTGATCTCAATTTATGGTCGTTGATTAGTTTTAGTTAGTTAACCATAATGAATTTAAATCGACGCGAAAAGAAGTTCCGGGAGCCGATCTGTTCGACCGTCAACATCAGGGAGTCCGTTTTGAACACCGACAATCTTGCAGAAACATCCGATCGTCTGGCCCGTCTCGCGATGCTCGTCCTGCAACGCACCGGCGCCTCGTACGAGGAGAAAGAGCTCGCCGGCTCGGCATTGGCGCAGCACCACACGTCGAAGCAGACCAGCAAGGCGATCGGCAGTCTCGCGGCCAAAGTGCTCGGCGACCCTACGTCGAGCTACGAGGCCAAAGAACTGGCCGGCTGCGTGCTGACGCAAGTGCGTCATTTCCAGGGGTCGGCTTCCGCCGCTCAGTAGCCGCTCAGTAAGCGGAACCCGCGTCGGCACCGTCGCGCTGGGCAAAAAAAAATGCGCTGCCGAAGCAGCGCATTTTCAGGCACGAGCGTCAGTACGACACTATCGGCTCAAGCCAGTTTCAACCTCAACTCGCGCGAGCCAGCAGCAACGCATTGGTGCGCTTCACGAAGCTCGCCGGATCTTCCAGCGCGCCGCCTTCGGCAAGCAAAGCCTGATCGAACAACAGATGGCACCAGTCGTCGAAGTTCGCGCTGTCCGCGTGCAAGCCCTTCACCAACGCGTGCTCCGGATTCACTTCGAGAATCGGGTGGAACGACGGCGCCTGCTGACCCGCGGCCTTCAGCATGCGTTGCAGATAGCCGCTCATTTCGCCATCGTCGGCGACGAGGCACGACGGCGAGTCGGTCAGGCGGAACGTCAAACGAACGTCCTTCGCCTTGTCCTTCAGCGCTTCCTTCATCTTCTCGACCAGCGGCTTGAACTCTTCGCCCACCTTCTCCTGCGCCTGCTTTTCCTCGTCGTTCAACGCGCCCAGATCGAGATCGCCGCGCGCCACGCTTTGCAGCGGCTTGCCGTCGAATTCGTTCAGATACGACAGCATCCACTCATCGACGCGATCGGTCAGCAGCAGCACTTCCACGCCCTTCTTGCGGAACACTTCGAGATGCGGGCTGTGGGTGGCCGCCTGCCAGGTGTCGGCGGTGACGTAGTAGATCTTGCTTTGCTCGGGCTTCATGCGCGCGACGTAGTCGGCCAGCGACACCGTCTGCTCCGGCGTTTCCGTATGCGTCGACGCGAAACGCACGAGCTTCGCGACGCGCTCGCGATTCGCAAAGTCTTCGCCGATGCCTTCCTTCAGCACCTGGCCGAATTCCTTCCAGAAGCCGGCGTACTTTTCCTTGTCTGCGTCATTGTCCGAGTTGGCCAGTTCTTCGAGCATCGACAGCGAACGCTTGGTCACGCCTTCGCGGATCGCCTTCACGTCACGGCTCTCCTGCAGGATTTCGCGCGACACGTTCAGCGGCAGATCGCTCGAATCGACCACGCCCTTCACGAAACGCAGATACGTGGGCAGCAGTTGCTCGGCGTCGTCCATGATGAACACGCGCTTCACGTACAGCTTCAGGCCGCCGCGCTGCTCGCGGTTCCACAGATCGAACGGTGCGTGGGCCGGCACGTACAGCAGTTGCGTGTATTCGCTGCGGCCTTCCACACGGTTATGCGTCCACGTGAGCGGGTCCTGATGATCGTGCGCGAGGTGCTGGTAGAACTGCTTGTACTGCTCTTCGGTGATGTCGTTCTTCGAGCGGGTCCACAGCGCGCTCGCCTGATTGACGGTCTCGTCCTCGTCCTTCGCGACCATCGCGCGCTTTTCCGCGTCCCACTCTTCCTTCTGCATCAGAATCGGCAGCGCGACGTGGTCCGAGTACTTCTGGATGATCGACTTCAGGCGATGCGCCGACAGCAGATCGTCTTCATCGGCACGCAAATGCAGCGTGATGGTGGTGCCGCGCGCCGCGCGGTCGATCTGCTCGACCGCGAAGTCGCCCTCGCCCGCGCTTTCCCAGCGCACGCCTTCCGAAGCCGGCAAACCGGCGCGGCGCGTTTCGACCGTGATCTTGTCCGCGACGATAAAGCCCGAGTAGAAGCCGACGCCGAACTGGCCGATCAGCGCCGCATCTTTCTGCTGGTCGCCGGAGAGCTTGCCGAAGAATTCCTTGGTGCCCGAGCGCGCGATCGTGCCGAGGTTCGCGATCGCTTCGTCGCGGCTCATGCCGATGCCGTTATCGTCGAGCGTGATGGTCCGCGCGTCCTTGTCGAACGACACGCGAATTCGCAGGTTCGGATCGTTCTCGTACAGCGCGCTGTTTTCGATCGCTTCGAAGCGCAGCTTGTCGGCCGCGTCGGAGGCGTTGGAAATCAGCTCGCGCAAAAAGATTTCCTTGTTGCTGTACAGCGAATGGATCATCAGTTGCAGAAGCTGTTTCACTTCTGCCTGAAAGCTCATGGTTTCTTGTGCCATGGTCGGACTTCCTCTCTGTTGCGAATGGGGTTCAGGTCAGGCATTGCGGGACCGCCGGATTGCCGGCCAAAGGTCTTCCGGCCAGCGGATCGTCCGCCTAACTGGGGGCGTTCCGGCGCGGTTTCAAGAGGCGCGCCGCGCGACGCTGTCGAGATAGCGGCACAGGAACGTCGCCAGTTCCGGATCGCCGCAGTTGGCGATATTGAAGCGCATCCAGGTGGTCGGCGACTGCTGTGGAGAAAACAGACTGCCGGGCGTCAACAGGAAGCCGGCCTCGTGACCGGCCGCCGCCAGCGCGCCCGCGTCGACGCCCGTATCGACCCATACGAACATCCCGGCCGAGGGCGTCAGAAACAGCTTCATGCCGGTCTTTTCCAGCATCCGCACGGACTTTTCGCGCACGCCGTCGAGCCGCGCGCGCACCCGTTCGACGTGGCGCCGATAGTGGCCCTCGGTCAAAATCTTGTACAGCACGCGCTCGTTGAGTTCGGGGCTCGTCATGCCGACCAGCATCTTCTGATTGCTGACTGCCGTCGCCACTTCCGGCGCGCATGCGATGAAGCCGACGCGCAGATTCGGCGCGAGCGTCTTCGAAAAGCTGCCGAGGTAGATCACGCGCTTCAACTGGTCGAGACTCGCGAGCCGCGTACCCGGCTGGCTCGGCGGGCACAGATCGCCGTAGATATCGTCCTCGACGACGATGAAGTCGTACGCTTCGGCGAGGCGCAATATGCGGAACGCCTGGGCCGCCGTCAGCGACGTGCCGGTCGGATTCTGCAGCACCGAGTTGATCACCAGCATTTTAGGCCGCCACGTCTGAACCAGCGTTTCGAGCGCATCGAGGTCGGGGCCGTCCGGCGTGTACGGCACGCCGACCAGCCGCGCGCCTTGCGACGCGAAGCAGCCGAACATCTGGAACCAGGCCGGATCGCCGACGATCACCGCATCGCCCGGCTTCACGTAGATGCGTGAGATCAGGTCGATCGCCTGCGTGACGCCCGACACCATCACGATCTGCTCCGGCGACGCGCCGATCTCCAGCTCCTCGAGCCGCGTCTGCAATTGCTGGCGCAGCGGCAGAAAGCCCTGCGGCGTGCCGATGCCGAGCATCTGCGCGCCGCTTTGCCGGCCGAGCGTGCGCAGCGCGTTGGTGATCAGGTCGCCGTCGAGCCAGCGCGCGGGCAGATAACCGAGGCCGGGACTGCGCTCGGGCCGCGCGCCGGTGTACAGCATGTTGCGCAACAGCCAGACCACGTCGATCTTGGTCGGCGCGGGCGCTCCCTCCACGTGCGGGCGCATCTCCATCGCGGCCGCGCCGCTCAACCGCTCGCGCACGTAAAAGCCGGAGCCGCGCCGCGACTCCAGATACCCCTGCGCGACCAGCCGCTCATACGCCTCGACCACCGTGAAGCGCGACACGCCTTTGTCGAGCGCAAGCTTGCGGATCGACGGCATGCGCATGCCGGGGCGAAACACGCGCTCGTCGATCCGCCGGCATGCCCACTGGACGAGCTGCTCGACCAGCGTGAGCGCTGACGTGTCGTGCGGAGCGGGAATCTGGGCTAGCGAAACGGACATGGCGGACTCCAACTGTACCGAATAGTATCGAGGCGATTGTACCGTTACTGTGCCGATCGCCGCCGCTACATTTGAGAACAACAAAGGAAGGTGACGCAACGCGAATCCGGGTAGGGCAACGGTCCCGCCGCTCGCGGGCGATCCGGTAACCCCAGTCTCCACACCCTCCGCATGGCCCGCCGATCCGGCAAACGGTTATGCTTACGGCCCCGGCAGCCGCGTCGTCACATCTGGCGCGCACCGGCTTACCGCAGTGAACCGTTTTCCTCGCTCCGTCATGACCGCTCATCCGCTCCGCCTCGATCACCTCGTGATTTCCGCCCGCACCCTCGACGAGGGCACGCAGTACGTCGCCGATACGCTCGGCGTCGCGCCGGCCGGCGGCGGCGCGCATCCGCTGATGCGCACGCACAATCGGCTGCTGAACCTGTGGGGCGGCGTCTATCTGGAGGTGATCGCGATCGATCCACACGCCACGTCGCAGGCCAATGCGGCTGAAGCGTCCGCCGAAGGCAGCGCGACGCGCGCCCGTTTGTTTGCACTCGATGACCCGGCGGTGCAGGCGCGGCTCGAACGCGGACCGTACCTGTCGCACTGGGTGGCCCGAGTCGAGCGCCCGAAGCGGCTGACGACGTGGCAAGCGCAGTATCCGCAGCGTATCGCGCCGATCGTGCCGATGACGCGCGGCGATTTCACGTGGGGCCTGTCGGTCCCCGACGACGGCGCGTTCCCCGCCTGGCAGGGCGTCGGCGACGGCGTGCTGCCCTCGCTGATCCAGTGGGACTCGCCACGGCATCCGTCGGCCGTGCTGCCGGACACCGGTATCGCGCTGAAAGCGTTGAAGGCCGTGCATCCGCAAGCGGAGCGCGTGAGCGAGCAGCTGCAATGGCTCGGCGCCGCGCATCTGCTCGAATTGCAGTCAACCGACGGCGCCGCGGCACTCGTCGCCGAATTTGAAACACCCGATGGTCTACGGACCCTCAAATAACCAGCGCGCGCGGGTCGCCGACTCGCGCGATAATCGACGTTTTTACCGGTTCCAGAAATACCAGCAGAGGAGAGCATGGACCAAAGCGACCTGAAAGCCCCTACGTGGCAATTGTCCGAACGCGCACGCAAGCTCACCAGCTCCGCGATCCGCGAGATCCTGAAGGTCACGGAGCGGCCCGAAGTCATTTCGTTCGCCGGCGGCCTGCCCTCGCCGGCCACCTTCCCGGCCGAACGCATGCGCGAAGCCGCCGACCGCATTCTGCGCGACTCGCCCGCCGCGGCGCTGCAATACAGCGCGACCGAAGGCTATGCGCCGCTGCGTGAATGGATTGCGCAGCGCTATTCGGTGAACGGCGCGCAGATTCGTCCCACGCAGGTGCTGATCACCACCGGCTCGCAGCAGGCGCTCGACCTGCTCGGCAAGGTGCTGGTGTGCCCGGAGAGCCCGGTGCTGGTCGAAACGCCGACTTACCTCGGCGCGCTGCAATCGTTCTCGATGTACGAACCGAGTTATGTGCAGGTTCCGACCGACGAGCAAGGCCTGATCCCCGAAGCGCTGACGCCGGAACTGACGAAAGGCGCGCGCCTCCTGTATGCGCAGCCGAACTTCCAGAATCCGACCGGCCGCCGTCTGCCGATCGAACGCCGCCGCGCGCTCGCAGAATTCGCGAAGACCGCGCCCTTTCCGGTGATCGAAGACGATCCGTACGGTGCGCTCGACTACGCGGGCGAACCGTTGCCCACGATGCTGTCGATGGCGCCGGACCATATCGTCTATCTCGGTTCGTTCTCGAAGGTGCTCGCGCCGGGCCTGCGGGTCGGCTACATCATCGCGCCCGAAGAGCTGATCTTCAAGCTCGTGCAGGCCAAGCAGGCCACCGACCTGCACACGCCGAGCTTCACGCAGCGCATCGTGCACGAAGTGATCAAGGACGGCTTCCTCGACACGCACGTGCCGACCATCCGCGAGCTGTACCGCAATCAATGCGAAGCGATGCTCGCCGCGCTCGAACGCTATATGCCCGAAGGCGTGAGCTGGAACCGTCCGGAAGGCGGCATGTTCATCTGGGTGAATCTGCCCGCGCAGATCGACAGCATGAAGCTGCTCGAGGAAGCGGTCGCGCAGAACGTCGCGTTCGTGCCGGGCGGTCCGTTCTTCGCGAACGAAGCGCAGCACAACACGCTGCGTCTGTCGTTCGTCACGGTGCCGCCGGCGAAGATCGACGAAGGCGTCGGGCGTCTCGGCGCGCTGATTCGCGCGAAGCTCTGAGCGCCGCTCGCGTCAGCCAATTTCACTACTGATTCTGATCGAGGACACGACATGGCTCAAACGAATGTGTACGACAAGCTCAAGGAACTGGGCATCGAGCTGCCCGTCGCCGGCGCGCCGGCCGCCGCGTATGTGATGAGCGCACAAAGCGGCAACACGGTGTACCTGTCCGGGCACATCGCGAAGAAAGACGGCAAGGTGTGGACCGGCAAGCTCGGCGCCACGCTCGGCACCGAGGAAGGCAAGGCCGCGGCGCGCTCGATCGCCATCGACCTGCTCGCCACGCTGCACGCGCACGTAGGCGATCTGAACCGCGTCACGCGCATCGTCAAGCTGATGAGCCTCGTCAACTCGACGCCGGAATTCACCGAACAGCATCTGGTCACCAACGGCGCGTCCGAACTGGTCGCCGATGTGTTCGGCGAACGCGGCAAGCATGCGCGCTCGGCATTCGGCGTCGCGCAGATTCCGCTCGGCGCATGCGTCGAAATCGAAATGATCGCGGAAGTCGAGTAACGAACGTGCATTAGCCTGGCGCACGGCGAAAGCCGCGTTGGCAATCCAGCCGGCCACTCAGCCGGCATAAGCCGATGGTTCGGCCGGTAGTCCATTCAGAACGCGTCGCGAGGTGTAGCCCACCCGCGACGCGTTTTGCTTTTGTGCAAAGGTGGATCGTTGCCGCGTCAGCGGATAGAATCCGCGAACCCTACTATCGTTTGATTCGCTGGACCGCGCTCCCATGCCTGCTCACACTGTCCGTTTCAAACAGGTCGACGTGTTCACGTCGGTGCCGTTCAAAGGCAATCCGCTTGCTGTCGTATTCGACGCCGACGAACTCGATGCGAAACAGATGCAGGCCATCGCCCAGTGGACCAATCTGTCTGAAACCACGTTTCTTCTGAAGCCGACCGATCCAGCCGCCGACTATCGCGCGCGAATTTTCACAACGCATGGCGAATTGCCGTTCGCGGGTCATCCGACGCTCGGCACCGCGCACGCGCTGCTCGAAAGCGGCTATCTGCCGAAGCAGGCGGGCAAGCTGGTCCAGCAATGCGGCGTGGGACTCGTCGAACTCGAAGCACTGAGTGATGCGGCCGACACGGCCCACGGCGCGTGGGCATTCGCCGCGCCGCCCGCAAAGGTCACGCCGCTCGCCGCGGATCGTTACGCGGCGCTGTCTACGGCTTTACGTAGCGACGCGATCGATTTCAGCGCGACGCCCTGTGCGGTCGACAACGGCGCGCCGTGGCTCGTGGTGCGTCTGAATTCGGCGCACGACTGCCTCGCGCTCGATCCCGACGCAGCAGCACTCGCCGAACTCGTACATTCGGTCGACACGCACGGGCTCGCGGCCTACGGCCCGCACCACACCGACGGCCCCGCGACATTCGAGGTGCGCTGCCTGATGGCGGGCGGCGGCTTCGGCATTGGCGAAGACCCGGTGACCGGCAGCGCCAACGCCGCGCTCGCGGGCCTGCTGAGTGCGCAGCAGCGACGTCCCGGCACGCACTACACGGCGCGCCAGGGCACTGCGCTGGGCCGCGCCGGTCAGGTGTCCGTGCACTATGACGACGTACGCGGCAAAACGTGGATCGGCGGCCCGTCGGTGACCATCGTCGACGGCACGTTCCGGCTGCCGTGAGCGTTTCATGCCGAAACGGTTCGAACAGCGCGCCGCATCTCTCGGTGCCCGTTCACAAAAAACCGCATCGTTTTAACAATCGATGCGGCTTGCATTGCGAGCGGCCTGTCAGAGACCTGGCACACCTGAACACCGGCCCCGATGACATCTTCAGAACAACCAAAACAATCGCGAGCTACGGCGTCCGAAGCGCCGCGCCGATGGCTCATGCAGATGAACCGGACCCTTCGACGCGCCAGCGTATACCCGATGCGCGGACCCTTCCTTAATCCAGTGGCATTAAGTAATATCGAAACGTACCCTCTGACCTGTGATCGGTCAGGTCAGGCACGGCTCCACGCCTCCTCCTGCGCAGCAGTTCCGGCACCTTGGTCACCATGCAGCCATCCATGAAATCAGCGCAGTCGATGCTCGCGTGTTTGCAGTCGGACGGCACTCAGGCACGGGCCGCCCAATGAGCCAATCCCGCTTTTCAGAGCAACGCGACGCCAGGCCTCGCCGCGACCCCGCCGTGTCGCGCCGCAGAGCCTTGCTCGTCATTCCCGCGCTCGGCGTGCTGGTCCTGATCCTGCTTTGGACCGTGATTTTCGCGCGGCTGTCGGTCGAGAAGGAAGCGACGTACCGCGAAGCGATGGCCTCTGCTGCAATTCTCTCCGCGGCGCTGGAGCAGCATACGATCAAGGCGATTCACCAGGTCGATCAGATCACCCGCTTCGTCAAATACGAGTTCGAGAAAACGCCGAGTCATTTCGATCTCGCCAGCACCGTCGAAAAAGGCGTCGTGCAAAGCGAGACGCTCGTGCAGGTATCGTTGATCGATGAACACGGCAAGCTGATCGCCAATACGGCCGAACTCAATCCGAAGCACATCGATCTGTCGGACCGCGAGCACTTCAAGGTCCACGAGCATGAGAACGACGACCAGCTGTTTATCAGCAAGCCGGTGCTCGGCCGCATCTCCGGCCATTGGACCTTGCAGATGACGCGGCGCCTGAATCATCCGGACGGCTCGTTCGCGGGCGTCGTGGTGGTCTCCGAGGACCCCAGCTATTTCACCAGCGATTTCTACAACAACGCGGCGATCGGCCATGAAGGCGTGATCGCGGTGATCTCGGACAGCGGCACCGTGCTCGCGCGGCGCACCGGCAGCGTCGACAGCGCGAACGGCGCGTTCTCCGCGAGCGGCTCGTATCCGACCTCGGAACACGTGTCGGGCACCTACGTCGATTCGATCGACAACGTCACGCGCATCGTCTCGTACCGGCACATCGACGGTTATCCGCTCGGCGTGCTGGTGGGTCTTTCGCAAGCCGAAGAATTCGCCGACTACAACCACACGCGCAACGTCTATCTGCTGATGGCGGGCTTCATCTCGCTCGCGATGCTGAGCTTCTTCGCGGTCGCGACCGGACTGATCGGCAAACTGCTCGGCCGCGAACGCGAGATGACGCATCTGGTCGAATACGATCTGCTCACCGGCTTGCGCAACCGCTACGCGACGCTGCAGACGTTGCGGCACGACGTGGCGCAGCCGGCCAATCTCGGCCGCCTCGCGATCCTGTTCATCGACCTCGACAACTTCAAGACCGTCAACGACACGCTCGGCCACAACGCCGGCGACATCGTGCTGCAGATGACGGCCTCGCGCCTCGCCACCGCGGTCGGCGAGGACGGTGCGTTGAGCCGCATCGGCGGCGACGAGTTCGTCGTCGTGATCAAGGGCGAGGACGTCGAGAAGCGCGCGGTCGCCCTGGCCGAAGCCGCCGCCGACGCGTTCGCGAAGCCCTTCGAAGTGCGCGGCAGTTCGTTCGTACTGCATGCGAGCATCGGCATTGCGCTGTACTCCGTGGCCAACGAAAGCGAGATCGATCTGCTGAAGAAGGCCGACCTCGCGATGTACAGCGCGAAGGACGCGGGCAAGAACTGCTACCAGTTCTATTCGCCGCACCTGTCGCATCGCGCGGATCATTTGATGAAGTGGGAACAGCAATTGCGCGTGGCGCTCGCCGAAGGGCAACTATTTCTCGCCTATCAACCAAAGATCGATCTCACGCGCCGCTGCATTACCGGCTTCGAAGCGCTGGTGCGTTGGAATCATCCGCAGCACGGTTTGATTCCGGCCAACGAGTTCATTCCGGTCGCCGAATCGACCGGCCTGATCGTGCCGATCGGCGATTTCGTGATCGAGACCGCGTGCCGGCAACTCGCGCTCTGGCAGCAACAGGGCTACGACACGCTGTCGCTCGCGGTGAACATCTCGGCGGTGCAGTTCTGGCGCGGCGATCTGTACGAAACCATCTCGCACGCGATCGAGGAATCCGGCATTTCCGCGCGCCGCCTCGAACTCGAAATCACCGAGACCGCGATGATGGAATATCCGGAGCTGGTGTCGGAGAAAATCTTCGCGTTGAAGCGCCTCGGCGTGCGCATCGCACTCGACGATTTCGGCACCGGCTACTCGTCGCTGTCCTATCTGAACCGCTTCTCGGTGGACACGCTGAAAGTGGACCGTTCGTTCATCCAGGCGATTCCCGGCGACCGCAGCGTCTGCGTGATGGTCACCGCAATCGTCAACCTGGCGCGCTCGCTCGGGCTCACGGTGGTGGTCGAAGGCACCGAGACCGAAGAGCAGATTGCGTGGCTCGCCGCGCTCGGCCATATCGAGGCGCAAGGTTTCCTGTTCTCGCGCCCGGTACCGGTGGAGGCGATCCCCGCGCTGCTCGAACGCTTCGGCGTATGCGGTATGGGCGGACGCCACGCCGCGCGGGAAACCGACAGCGCGAGCAGCGTGTCGAGTACCAACCACTGAGCGTGGCTGGCGCGTGGGCATCACGCATCGCGGCGTCGGGAAACTGGCCATATTCACCTTGAGCCGCACGGCCCTGCCGCGTCGCCTCATACAACGATGCTCCACACGACGGGCGCCCGCATGGAAGGGCCCGTGGCGCCATGCAGACGATCATGAGCCAGGATGCTGCCAAACCAGAGGAACGCGAACCGCTGTGGACGCTGTTCAGGGTCGTGTTCGGCCTGTCGGCGTTGTCGTGGGGCGGCCTCGCGTTGATGGCGCAACTCGAGCACCACTACGTCGAACGCGAGGGGCGGCTTTCGCGCGTGGCCTTCTCCGATCTGATCGCGCTCGCGTGGATGGTGCCCGGGCCGGTGGGCTGCAACGTCGCCGTGCAACTCGGCCATGCGCTGCGCGGACGCGCCGGCGCATGGGTCGCGGGCATCGCCAGCGTGCTGCCCTTCTCCCTGCTGATGACGCTGTTCGCGATCTTCTACCGCACGCCGCTCGTGCGCGCCGCCGCGTCGCAAATGCTGCTCAATCACTTCAGCGTCGTGCTCGCCACGCTGATCGCGCTCACCTGGTACAAGCAGACGCGCGCGCTGGTGCGCGGCAAGCTCGAATGGATCGCGGCGCTGGTCGGTTGCGTGGCGCTTTTCTATGCGCGCAGTCCCGCCGCCTATGTCGTGATGCTCGCGGCAGCGTTCGGCGCGGGCTGGCTCGTGAGCCCGGTGCGCAGTGCGCGCCTCGTCGTGTCGCTCAGGCGTGGCGACTGGCAGATGCTGGCCGCTCTGTGCGTGTTGCTGATGGTGTTCGCGCTGCCGTTGCCGCATCGCTATGAACTGGCGCTGCTGTGGCCGCGGCTCGCCGGCGCCGGCATGACGCTATTCGGCGGCGGCTTTTCCGCGTTGCCGGTACTCAGGACGCTGTTCGTCACGCCGGCAATCGGCGTATCGGATAACGACTTCACGCTGGCGTTTTCGCTGTCGCCGTTATCGCCGGGGCCGCTGCTGAATGTCGTGCCGTTCTTCGGCTATCTGGTGGACGGTTGGGTCGGCGCGCTGATCGCGACGCTCGCGCTGTTCGTGCCGTCGGGCTGCCTCGTCGTGCTGGCGCAGCGGCATCTGCATCAGTTGAAGACGAACCCGCGCTTCGAACATGGGATGCGGATTCTGCGCGCGCTCACGACGGCGTTTCTCGCGGTGGCTGTGTTGCGCATTGCCGCGCATGTGCCGCTCAAACCGGCTTATCTGCTGACCGCACTTTTTTCCGGGATGTGCTTCGCGAAGCTGAAGGTGCCGGTGTACGCGGTGTATGCGACGGTGGCGGCGGTGTGCGGGTTGTGGCTGGCGTATGGCGCGCTGCCTTGATGAGGCGGGGCGCGGGCAGCGTCAGCGGTCGGCATGAAGGCAATGGCGGTCGGGGCGAATGCCCAGACCGTCCTTGCCCTGCATCGTCCAATCCCGTTATCAGAACCCGCGCGACAGCACCGCGACGCCGATCGTCACGACGCCCAGCACGATATTGATCAGCACCAGACGTCGGATCGTGCCCACGGCTCGCGCGCCGTCCGGCCATTTCTGCGCCTGCACCGCGCGGCGAATGCGCGGGAACACGGCAAAGCGGATGTGGCCGAAGATCAGCATCATCACGATGCCGAGGCCCGCCATTGCATGCAGCGGCCACGTGGCGTGACCGCCGCCGAATTGCATCAGCAGAAAACCGCCGGTGAGGAGAATCACCAGCACGGCGGCGGCGACCCAATTGAAGAAGCGGCCGAACACCGACTCCCACAGCGGCAGGCGCAGTTGCGGCGACAGATCGGCAATCGCCGGACGCAGACAGAAATGCGCGAAGATCATCCCGCCCACCCACACCGCGACCGCGAGCAGATGCAGAAAGAGTGCGAGTTCGATAGCCTTGTTCATGTTGTTTTCCTCTCCCGACGACGACGCCGCTCTGCTTGGACGATTGATATTGGCAGCGGCTACTGAGCGCGTTCGACCGCGTTCAGTGCACGCAGTTCCGGGCGCCCGCAGCTTTCCCGTCGATGTGTAGTTGTCATTGCAGCGCGCCTGATGCCGCGACGCCGCCATTCCCCGACTTATTGCTTCGCACGCGCGTTACTGCTCGCGGCG
This sequence comes from Paraburkholderia ginsengisoli NBRC 100965, assembly GCF_000739735.1. Lineage (GTDB taxonomy): Bacteria > Pseudomonadota > Gammaproteobacteria > Burkholderiales > Burkholderiaceae > Paraburkholderia > Paraburkholderia ginsengisoli. The sequence continues at coordinate 174,953 of NZ_BBJF01000011.1, forward strand.
GGCGTCTGCATGCTAGCAGACGCCCGCCGCATTCAAACGTCAAACCTGGTTAAGCCAGCACCGGGCGCATACCGTCGAGCTTCATCTTGCTCTCCGGCGTCCGCCCCTTGCGCGCGCGCTTGCCGACATGCGGCGCGAGCGCGGCGGGCCCGAGCTTCTCTTCGTCCGTGCGGCCACCACGGCGCGTACCGATCAGCACCACACCCGCATGATTGATCGACAGCGCCTGCAGCAACGTCTCGTTGTCGTCGAGTGCCATCAGCGTGACGCCGCGGCCGCCGCCCGAGAGCGTCTTCATCTCGTCGAGAGCGAACACCAGCAGACGCCCGCCCGACGACAGACACGCGATATGCGTCGCGTCCGGCAGCATCGGCATCGGCGCGAGCGGCGCGGCGCCCGCGTCGATCGTCATGAACGACTTGCCCGCCTTCACTCGGCTCACCATGTCGCCGACCTTCGCGACAAAGCCGAAGCCGTTGCTCGATGCGAGCAGCAACGCCTGATCGGCGGAGGCCGCGTAGTAGTGCATCAGGTGGCTGCCCGACTCCAGTTCGATCAGCGACGTGACCGGCACACCATCGCCACGGCCGCCCGGCAGCAGGGCCACCGCGACCGAATAGACGCGCCCGTTGCTGCCCCACGCGATCAGCGTGTCCGGCGTGCGGCACTGGAACGCCGCGTACAGACCGTCGCCGGCCTTGAACGTGAAGCCGGCCACATCCAGCCCGTGGCCCTTCAACGCCCGCACCCAGCCCTTCTGCGAGACCACCACCGTGACCGGCTCATCGACCACGCGCGCTTCGAACGTCGCGCGCTTTTCCTGCTGGATCAGCGTGCGGCGCTCGTCGCCATACTGCTTCGCGTCGCCTTCGATTTCCTTGATGAGCAGGCGCTTCATCGCCGATTCGCTGCCGAGCAGTTCTTCGAGCTTGGCCTTCTCGTCGCGCAGTTCGGACAGTTCCTTCTCGATCTTGATCTTTTCGAGCCGCGCCAACTGACGCAAACGGATTTCGAGAATGTCCTCGGCTTGGCGGTCGGACAGGCCGAACGCGGCCATCAACGCGACCTTCGGTTCGTCCGACTCGCGAATGATGCGAATGACTTCGTCGATATTCAAGAAGACGATCATCCGGCCTTCGAGGATGTGGATCCGATCATCCACCTTCGACAGACGGTGACGCGTGCGGCGCGTGACCGTCGCGAAGCGGAACGCGATCCACTCGTGCAGGATTTCGCTCAAGCCCTTCTGACGCGGACGGCCATCGCCGCCGACCATCACCATGTTCAGCGACGCGTTCGATTCGAGGCTCGTATGCGCGAGCAGCGAATTGACGAACTCGGTCTGGTCGATACGGCTCGACTTCGGCTCGAACACGAGACGCACCGGCGCGTCCTTGCCTGACTCGTCGCGCACCGCGTCGAGCAGGCCGAGCATGGTCTGTTTGGTCTGAAGCTGTTCGGGCGTGAGCGTCTTCTTGCCGAGCTTGATCTTCGGGTTGGTCTGCTCTTCGATTTCTTCGAGCACCTTCTGCGCGGCCGTGTTCGGCGGCAGTTCGGTAATCACGAGTTGCCACTGACCCCGCGCGAGGTCTTCGATCTTCCAGCGGGCGCGCACTTTCAGACTGCCGCGCCCTGCTTCGTACGCGGCCGAGATTTCCGCTTCGCTCGAAATGATCTGGCCGCCGCCCGGGAAGTCCGGACCCGGAATGTGCTGCATCAACTCCGCGTGCGACAGCTTCGGATTGCGGATCAACGCCACCGCCGCGCCCGCGACTTCGCGCAGATTGTGCGACGGGATTTCCGTCGCGAGACCCACCGCGATGCCCGACGCGCCGTTCAGCAACACGAACGGCAAACGCGCCGGCAACGTCTTCGGCTCCTGGAACGAGCCGTCGTAGTTCGCCATGAAATCGACCGTGCCCTGGTCGATTTCGTTGAGCAGCAGTTTCGCGATCGGCGTGAGACGCGCTTCCGTGTATCGCATCGCCGCCGCGCCGTCGCCGTCGCGCGAGCCGAAGTTGCCCTGACCGTCGATCAGCGGATAGCGCATCGAAAAGTCCTGCGCGAGACGCACCAGCGCGTCGTACGCCGACTGGTCGCCGTGCGGGTGATACTTGCCCAGCACGTCGCCGACCACGCGCGCCGACTTGACCGGCTTCGCGTTGTCGGCGAGGCCCATCTCGTTCATCGCGAACAGGATGCGGCGCTGCACCGGCTTCTGGCCGTCGCACACGTCCGGCAGCGCGCGGCCCTTGACCACGCTCACCGCATACTCGAGGTACGCGCGCTCCGCATAGTTGCCGAGCGTGAGGAAGTCGCCTTCGGGGGGCGCCGGCTCGTTGAAAAGGTCGAGAGTGTTATCGTCGTCCATCTAGATTCCGTATCCGTGTTTGGCGTGAAGTTTTCGTTCGAATGCTGAGCGCTGTGCAGCTTAAAACCGCGCGCTCAGATGTCCGCTTCCACTTCGTTGCCCTTTTCTTCGAGCCAGCTGCGCCGCGACGCCGCTTCGCCCTTGCCCATCAGCATCGTCATTCGCGCGACCGTGGCGTCGTAGTCGAGGTCCCCGAGCGCGACCGGTTGCAGACGCCGCGTGTCGGGATTCATCGTCGTGTCCCACAGTTGTTCCGCGCTCATTTCGCCAAGGCCCTTGAAGCGGCTGATCGACCACTGCGATTCGCGCACGCCGTCCTTGGTCAGCTTGTCGAGGATCGCTTCGAGTTCGCCTTCGTCGAGCGCGTACAGCTTCTGCGCGGGCTTCTTGCCGCGTGCCGGAGCGTCCACGCGGAACAGCGGCGGACGCGCGACGCACACGTGCCCGCGCTCGATCAGCTGCGGGAAATGCTTGAAGAACAGCGTGAGCAGCAGCACCTGGATGTGCGAGCCGTCCACGTCCGCGTCCGACAGGATGCAGATCTTGCCGTAGCGCAGATTCGACAGATCGACCTTGTCGTCCGGGCTGTGCGGATCGACGCCGATCGCCACCGAGATGTCGTGCACCTCGTTGTTGGCAAACAGGCGGTCACGCTCGGTTTCCCACGTATTCAGCACCTTGCCGCGCAGCGGCAGGATCGCCTGGTACTCCTTGTCGCGGCCCATCTTCGCGGAGCCGCCCGCCGAGTCGCCCTCGACGAGGAACAGTTCGTTGCGGCCGATTTCCGTCGACTCGCAATCGGTCAGCTTGCCCGGCAACACGGCGACACCCGAGCTCTTGCGCTTCTCGACTTTCTGTCCCGCGCGCGTGCGCGCCTGCGCCTGTTTAATGACGAGGTCCGCGAGTTTCTTGCCGTGCTCGACGTGCTGATTGAGCCACAACTCCAGCGCCGGCCGCGCGAACGACGACACCAGCTTGACCGCGTCGCGGCTGTTCAGTCGCTCCTTGATCTGCCCTTGGAATTGCGGATCGAGCACCTTCGCCGAGAGCACGAACGACACGCGCGCGAACACGTCTTCCGCGAGCAGCTTCACGCCCTTCGGCTGCAGGTTGTGCAACTCGACGAAGCTCTTGACCGCCTGGTACAGACCGTCGCGCAAACCGGATTCGTGCGTGCCGCCCGCGGGCGTCGGAATCAGGTTGACGTAAGACTCGCGCATCAGCGTGCCTTCCTCGCTCCACGCGACGACCCATGCGGCGCCCTCGCCTTCGGCAAATGTCTCTTCGCTCGCACGCGAGTTCTCGACGTAACGCTCGCCTTCGAACAGCGGGATCAGCAGATCGCTGCCGTTCATCCCTTCGAGCAGATAGCCGCGCAGACCGTCTTCGTATTTCCAGCTTTGCTGTTCGCCGGTTTTCTCGTTGACGAGCGTGACTTCGACGCCCGGCAGCAGCACCGCCTTCGAGCGCAGCAGGCGTTGCAACTCACCAAGCGGCAGGTTCGGCGAGTCGAAGTATTTCGGATCGGCCCATGCGGTGACGCGCGTGCCGGATTTCTTGTCGCCCTTCGCGGCGGCCCGTACTTCGAGCTGCTTCGCGACGTCGCCGTGAGCGAAGCTCAGGTCGGCGACCTTGCCGTCGCGCCAAACGGTGACGTCGAGGCGCGTGGACAGCGCGTTCGTGACCGACACGCCGACGCCGTGCAGACCGCCCGAGAACGTGTACGCGCCGCCGGCGGCTTTGTCGAACTTGCCGCCCGCATGCAGGCGCGTGAAAACGATTTCGACGACCGGCACGCCTTCTTCCGGATGCAGGCCGAACGGAATGCCGCGGCCGTCGTCTTCGACCGACACCGAATGGTCCGCGTGCAGCGTGACCGTGATTTGCCGGCCGTGGCCGCCGAGGGCTTCGTCCGACGCGTTGTCGATGACTTCCTGAATGATGTGCAGCGGATTCTCGGTGCGGGTGTACATCCCGGGCCGTTGCTTGACCGGCTCGAGGCCCTTCAACACCTTGATCGACGCTTCGCTATACGCGGCGTTTGGCTTTTTCGTAGACATGGTTGACTCGGGTGCGTCGGTTCATCGTTGTCCACAGGTCCTGTGGACAGATCCGTGGACAATGCGTTGAGTTTTCAAAAAAAGCAAAACGAAACAACGGGGTTAGGTGGGGTGCCCGCAGTGCGGGCAAGCTGTTTTGTCGTGCTGCTTCCCGTTGGCGCTCGACTGCGCTCACTGGCACGACCAGGCCGAAGCGAACATGGGGGAAGCCTGTTCGCGGGGTATTTTACTGATTTCGATAACGGCGGCAATTGACCATTCGCGGGATTAGCCGTCTGGATAAGGCGTGGCGGGCCCGAGGGGCATGTGCGCGGCGCACCGTGCGGCAACTTCGCGGCCAGCGCGCGGCGTTGGTCGGCGTGTCGCGCATGCTGCGTTTCCTGCCGCGTTTTCCGCTGCGCCTCTGTCTCGCCTCTGTGTCACTGCCGCCGCGCTTGCTGTTTCGCTTTCTGTCGCGTGGCGTCACGCGTTGCACTGCCTCGCGTCGCTATCCGTCTCGCTCTCGCACTCGCTCTGCCGCATTCCGCCGCGCAGCCCCCCGGCCCGCGCGGCGTCCCTTTACTTGCGCCGGTTTTCCAGCTCGTCCCAGCGTTCGAGCGAGAGCAGCAGTTCTTCGTCGATCGCCGCATAACGCGCGGTCAGACGCGTGCCTTCCTGCGCGTCTTTCGCGAAGATCGAACCGTCTTCGAGTTGCGCGCCGATGGTCTTCTGCTCGGCTTCGAGCGCGGCGATCTTCTCGGGCAACGCCTCCAGTTCGCGCTGCTCCTTGAACGACAGCTTCGCCGCGCGCTGCGCATTGCGGCCCGACGCAGCGTCTTTAGCAGGCGTCGCGTCTTTGGCTGCATCCTTACCGGCCTCTTTCTGCGCGTCCAACGCCATCTGCTGCGAACGGTCGCGCTGGATCTGCCAGTCCGTGAAGCCGCCGACGTACTCGCGCCACTTGCCCCCGCCTTCCGCTGCGATCACCGAAGTCGCGACGTTGTCGAGAAACGCGCGATCGTGGCTGACCAGCAGCACGGTACCGTCGTATTCGGTGAGCAGTTCTTCGAGCAGTTCGAGCGTGGGGATGTCGAGGTCGTTGGTCGGTTCGTCGAGCACCAGCACGTTGGCCGGCCGCGCGAACAGACGCGCGAGCAGCAGCCGGTTGCGTTCGCCGCCCGACAGCGACTTGACCGGCGAACGCGCGCGCTCCGGCGCGAACAGGAAGTCGCCGAGATAGCTCATCACGTGCTTCTTCTGGCCGTTGACTTCGACCCACTCGCTGCCCGGGCTGATGGTGTCGGCAAGGCTCTTGTCCAGATCGAGTTGCGCGCGCATCTGGTCGAAATACGCGACCTGCAGATTGGTGCCGACGCGCACCGTGCCTTCGTCCGGCTGCAGTTCGCCGAGGATCATCTTCAGCAGCGTGGTCTTGCCTGCGCCGTTCGGACCGACGAAGCCGATCTTGTCGCCGCGCATGACGGTCGCCGTGAAGTTGTCGACCACGGTGCGCGAACCGTAGCGCTTGGTCACGTCGGTCAGTTCCGCGACAATCTTGCCGGACTTCTCGCCCTGGCCGACGTCGAGCTTCACGTTGCCCTGCACGTTGCGGCGCTCGGCGCGCTGCTCACGCATTTCCACCAGACGCGCGATCCGGCCGACGCTGCGCGTGCGGCGCGCTTCGACGCCCTTGCGAATCCACACTTCTTCCTGCGCGAGCAGCTTGTCGGCCTTGTCGTTTTCGACGCGCTCGATTTCCAGCTGCTGCGCCTTGCGCGTCTGGTACGCGGAGAAATTGCCCGGATACGACAGCAGACGCCCGCGATCCAGTTCGACGATGCGCGTGGCGACGCGGTCAAGAAACGCGCGGTCGTGGGTGATGAACAGCAGCCCCGCGCGCAGCGAAACCAGCAGATCTTCGAGCCAGCGGATGCCGTCGAAGTCGAGGTGATTGGTCGGCTCGTCGAGCAGCAGCACGTCCGGCTGCACGACCAGTGCGCGCGCCAGCGCGACGCGCTTCTGCATCCCGCCCGACAGCGAGCCGACCCGCGCCTCGCCGTTCAGGCCGATCTGCTGCAGCGTGGTGGCCACGCGGGTGCTCCAGTTCCATGCGTCCGCCGCGTCCAGCGACGATTGCAGCGTGTTCATGCGCGACATTAGCGCGTCATGCTCGGCGCCTTCCGGCTCGTCGGCGAGCTGGTTGGCGACCACGTCGTATTCGTCCAGCAGCGCGCGCGCGTGCGTGAGACCGGCGGCGACCGCGTCGAACACCGTGTCGTCAGTGTCGAACTCGGGCTCTTGCGGCACGTAGACGGTGGACAGATTCTGTTGACGCGAGACGAGGCCGTCGTCGGGCTTCGCGAGATCGGCGACGATCTTCAGCAGCGACGACTTGCCCGCGCCGTTGCGTCCGATCAGCCCAACGCGTTCGCCCGCTTCGAGAGAGAAATCCGCGTGATCGAGCAACGCGACGTGACCGAACGCCAATTGGGCGCCGGTAATGGAGTAAAGCGACATGGAGAATTGGAGAAGACAGCGATGAGTCGGAACTGCCCATTGTACCGGTCGCGCGGCCGGGTGCCTGTATGCCGGACCAGATAGGCCGAATGGGCGGCTTGCGGGGGACCGGCGAGCCTGCGCGCGCTCGTGGGGAATCGGCCGGAATGACGTTGCCGGTTTCGACTGGCTGACGTCGCCCTTGCGCAGATCGAAGCCGTCGGAATGCGGATTGGCGACGTCGGATGCGAGTCTCGGCGAAACGGCAGCCAACCTCGGGACGACGCGGTGCAAGCTGTGCGGGTGGCCGCTGGAGCGGCCGGCGGGGGTGGCCGGCCGGTTAGCTGACCGGCTACCGCGTCGCGCCGTCCGAAGCGGCAGCGCGGCTTACTTCACGTGCACCGTGATGGTCTTGCTCATTTCCGGCCCATACGAGCGATGCGCGCCGTCGCCGAATTGCAGCGTCAGCGTGTGATCGCCCGGCGGCAGCGTCAGATCCGTTTCCGTCTGGCCTTTGCCGAAGTGCAGCGACTTGTCGTTGGCGGGAATGACCTCACCCTTGGGCAGCGACTTGCCGTCAATCAGCAGATGATGATGGCCCGTGCCTTCCGTCGGTGTGCCGGCCGGCGCGATCTTCATGCCGGTCACACCGAACACGACGTGCACCGGATTGCTGACGGTCGCGCCGTCCGTCGGCTGTACGAACGAGACGCCCGCGGCCTGCGCGGCGCCCGATGCGGCGAGCAACCCGGCCAGCGCGGCGCCGGCCAACCACTTGTTTCTGAACATCGTTGTTCTCCTGTTGAGGAACGAAAGTCATGCGTCGGACCTGGCGCGCCCAGAGCGACGCGCGGTCGCCTGGGACGGATCGTCGCAATGTCTGCGAGACACGTCGCGCGCCTGTCCAACTGAGTAGCTGCGGATCAGAGCATACACGCTGTAGCTGGCGAGATCCGTTCAGTGGGGTCGGAGATGTCTCTGGCGCGTTGCGGCGCTGCCGCATCGGTAGTTCGCGGTCGGATTGACAAATTCCGGTAATATTGCTGGTCGCCGCGTTGCCCAAAAAAGGGGCAGACTAAGCGCGCCATTGCATTGAACTAGAGTGAACTAGAGAAGAGTACGTCGTGAGCGAAGTAATTGAGGTGATTGAATACAAGAGCTGGGTCTGCCTGATATGCGGCTGGATCTACAACGAGGAAGAAGGCTTGCCTGAAGAAGGCATCGCGCCGGGCACGCGCTTCGCCGCGATTCCGGAAGACTGGCGCTGCCCGCTGTGCGATGTCAGCAAGGCGGAATTCGCGGTGGTGGAGTTCTGAATCGGCTCGACTGAATCGGTGGGGCGGGTGGATCAAGCCCCTCTATTCAGGCCGCCTTTGGCGGTTCGTTCGGCCCAGCAGGCAATGCAATGCCGCTGGGCCGTTTCCTTTTCAGGCCAAGGCTTGCGGCCCTCCTCGCGTGCGAACGGGTTTGATATACTCTGCGCTCGCTGGCGAATTTGGACTCGCCCGGTCCTCGCGGACTTTGTCCACTGCGGGACTGCAGCGAGTATTCCGGTTCGGTCCTCTCCCTGTAGTTCAATGGATAGAACAAGTGCCTCCTAAGCGCTAGATACAGGTTCGATTCCTGTCAGGGGGACCAACTAGCATTCCAGCGTCTCCCAGGTTTGCCCAGAAAAGCCCCGCATGCCTTGCGCTGCGGGGCTTTTTGCTGTCAGCCGCATCAACACATGCCGACTACGCCGGCCGCTTCGGAATATTCAAACCCCGCTCCACCGCCGGCCGCGCGACGAACGCCGCCAGCACGCGCGTCACGTTCGTGAAGTCCTGAATGCCGACCAGTTCGCCCGCTTCGTAGAACCCAGCGAGATTGCGCACCCACGGAAACGTCGCGATATCCGCGATCGAGTACTGCTCGCCCAGAATCCAGTCGCGTCCTTCGAGCCGCTGGTTCAACACACCGAGCAGGCGTCGCGATTCGGCGACGTAACGGTCGCGCGGACGCTTGTCCTCGTATTCCTTGCCGGCGAATTTGTGGAAGAAACCGACCTGGCCGAACATCGGTCCGATACCGCCCATCTGGAACATCACCCACTGGATCGCTTCATAACGGCCGGCAGCGTCCTGCGGAATCAGTTGACCGCTCTTGTCCGCGAGATAGATCAGAATCGCGCCGGACTCGAACAGCGGCAGCGGCTTGCCGCCCGGTCCGTTCGGATCGAGGATCGCCGGGATCTTGTTGTTCGGATTGAGCGACAGAAACTCCGGCGTCATCTGATCGTCCGTATCGAAGCGCACAAGGTGCGGTTCGTACGGCAAGCCGATCTCTTCGAGCATGATCGAAATCTTCACGCCGTTCGGCGTCGGCAGCGAATAGAGCTGAATTCGCTCAGGATGCTCGGCGGGCCATTTCTTCGTGATCGGGAAAGCGGATAAATCGGTCATGAGACGGTATCAACCTTGTGCGAAAGTCGTGCGATGGGAAAGCCGAATCGGGCGCCGCGCAGCCGGTCACGTTCAACCTCCGGCTTCGCTGCCGCGGGCGCCGCGAACGCGGGACCGCCAAATATAAACCGACTCGGCGCAACGCGTGCGAGTGCGCTGCGGACCGATCGCGCGCCGCCGTCCCGTCACCACAAATCTTTGGTCGCCGTTCCCGCGCGCAGATTGAAGCCCTCCCGCCACAACGTCGCGCCGACCGTCAGCAGCAGCGTCTTCTGCTCGCCGTCGAGCAGCTCCCACGCCGTCGCCAGCCAGGTGGCGAAGCTCGCGCAGGTCGGTTCGAGATCGATGGGTGCTTTGCCTTCCAGGTACTGCCGCTCGAACATCGAAAGTATTTTTTCGGGTGTCATTGGCGCTATCTCCGGGTGGGTTGCGCCAAGTCTAAAGGCGTCGCCGCCCGCGCGGAATGCTCGCGACGCCGAACACGGGTTACTCCCAGGCGGCAGCACCGCGCCGATCCCGCAAGCGACCTTCAAGCTCTGACGCCAGCAGGTCAGGACGCCCGGCGAAAAAAACAACGCGAATACGACTCGTACAAACGCAAAAACGCAGGCAAGCGAAAAGAGGCGCCGAAGCGCCTCTTTCCACCGCCGGCGATCAGCCGGCGGCATTCAAAAGCCCCCGCAAGCCCGCCTTACGGCGCGTTGCGCTTTGCATTGTCCTTGGCGTCTTCCTTCGCGTCGCCATAGGCCTTCTGCACCTTGCCCGCGCCTTGCTGCAAGTCGCCCTTCAATTCCTTGCCGGGGTTGTCTGTGACCTTGCCAACGGCTTCGTTGACCTTGCCCTTGATCTGTTCACCCACGCCCTTCACCTGGTCCTTGTTCATGTTCGGCTCCACTATCTGGAATGCCGGCGCGACATTACGCCAGTATCCCTATCGAGCAACGGGTGTGCCCAGGCCGCTTATCGAGCCGATTCACCCGTGACCGCGCGCCAAAAAATATTTGCGGAAATCGCTAAAGTCCCGCCGCGGCGTGCCGTAAAGGTGCCATGGAGGAGCCATGGACCGCACACTCAATACGCTTTCGGGATCATCCCAGGCCGCGCTGGTCGATCGGGACATCGCGCATATTGCACGCGTGATGCGGACGTCTTTACACGGCGACCTGGCCGGTCCGATTCTGCCCGCCGCCTATTGGCGCAAGCGTCTGCACCAGTTGCTCGACACCGGCCATCTGTCCCATGCGCAACTGTGCACGGTCGACAGCCTCCTGCTGCAACTCGACCAGTTCGAAGCCGAACCGCAACCGGCATGGGACACGCTGGCCCCGGCCTCCGCGGCGCTGTTCCCACCGCCGTATCCGATGAGCGCCGGCGGCCAGGTTTGAACTAAAGCGAAGCGGCAACGCGGGCCGTTGCGCATCTGCCCGTCTGGCAAAAAGCCGCCCCGCCGCGGATAAAACAGGCCGCAAAAAAAGAAGGCCGCGAATCTCCTCGCGGCCCGAACACACGTCGCAACGCGGGGAATTCGCGTCACGTCGCAAGCCTACCCATCCAACTGTGACAACCTGATTTAGTCGGCGACGCGCGACGCATCGTCCGGAAAATTCCGCCTGTTCGTCGCAGAAATAGCGAAAACGGGACGACCTTAGGTCATAATGTCCGCAAAAATTCCCAGCAAGGACGCCTGTGACCCTCGCCGCACCGCTCAACCTGCTCCGGCAGGCGCGCGCCCGCTTTACTCAACGTGAAATCGCCACACATGTCGGCAAGGACATCAAGACGGTGCGTCGCTGGGAAAAAGGCGAGACGCCGTGCCCCTCGATGCTGGAGCCGGCTCTGCGCGATCTGCTGCAACAAGGTGCGCGGGCCACGAGCGGCGCGGCTGGCGACGCGCAGTTTCGCTTCATCGATCTGTTCGCCGGCATCGGCGGGATTCGCATGGGCTTTGAGGCGCACGGCGGCGATTGCGTGTTCACGAGCGAGTGGAACGATTTTTCGACCAAGACCTATCGCGAGAATTATCCCGGCGGCGGTGAGCCCGCATTGATCGGCGACATCGTCGCCTTCCCTGCAGAAGAGGTGCCGAGCCACGACGTGCTGTTGGGCGGCTTCCCCTGCCAGCCGTTTTCGATTGCCGGCGTCAGCAAGAAAAACGCACTGGGCCGTCCGCACGGTTTCGAGTGCACGACGCAAGGCACGCTCTTTTTCGACGTCGCTCGGATCATCGCGGCCAAGCGCCCCGCCGCGTTTCTGCTGGAAAACGTGAAGAATCTGCTGTCGCACGACAAGGGCCGCACCTTCGACGTGATCCTGCAAACCCTGCGCGACGAACTCGGCTACGAGGTGCACTACCGCGTGATCGACGGCCAGCATTTCACGCCGCAGCATCGCGAGCGCATCATCATCGTCGGCTTTCGCGGCGAAACCGGGTTCTCGTGGGACGATCTGCGACTGCCTGAACAGGGACCGCGGCTCGGCTCGATCCTGCATCGCACGGACGGCAGCGAGCCGGTGCTGCCGTGGGACCACGACCGCTTCTTCGATCACACCGCGCAACGCGTGCAGCCGAAGTACACGCTCACACCGAACCTCTGGACCTATCTGCAAAACTACGCGGCCAAGCACCGCGCGGCAGGCAATGGCTTCGGCTTCGGGATGGCCTACCCGGACAGCGTCACGCGCACGCTGTCGGCGCGTTATCACAAGGACGGCTCCGAGATTCTCGTCTATCAAGGCGAAGCGCTGCGCCCGCGCCGCCTGACGCCGCGCGAATGCGCGCGGCTGATGGGCTTTCCCGACACCTTCAGGATTCCGGTCAGCGATACGCAGGCCTACCGGCAATTCGGCAACAGCGTCGTCATGCCGGTGATGCGCGAAGTGGCGCGCATCATGCTGCCGCATGTACAAACCCTGCTCGCCGAGGAAACCCGCTATGGTTCGAAGCAAGCGCTTTCGCTGTACGCCTGAGCGACGCCACCGACGCGACCCGCGCGATCCACGCAACCGCGACGTGAACATCGCCCGGCGCCCGGTCGACGACCGCTCGTCCAGGCGCTGACACCATGGTCGATATCGTCGACAGCGCGACGCGCAGCCGGATGATGTCCGGCATTCGCGGACGCAATACCAAACCCGAAATCCTGATCCGCAGCCTGCTGCATCGTGAGGGCTTCCGCTTCCGTCTGGACGCGCGCGATCTGCCCGGTCGGCCCGACATCGTGTTGCCGCGTTATCGCGCGGTGGTGCTGGTGCACGGCTGTTTCTGGCACGGCCACGACTGCCATCTGTTCAAATGGCCGCAAACGCGGCCGGAGTTCTGGCGTGACAAGATCGGCCGCAATCGCAGCAACGACGACAAGGTTTGCAACGCTTTGCTCGCCGACGGCTGGCGCGTGGCCGTGGTGTGGGAATGCGCGTTGCGTGGCGCCAATCGCGATATCGCCGGCGTGTTGCAACGGCTCGTCGAATGGCTGAAGAGCGACGCGCCGAGCTTCGAGGAACGCGGCTGAAAACCGCTTCCGGTCTGGGCGCCCGAACGAATCGCGCAGCCGCTGGTGATACACTCGACTGGCTAACCCGGAGCGCTGCCGCGTGCCGTCGCGGGCCGCCCGTCGTGCGTCGTCCGCCGCGCAACCGCACGCTCCGACCATCCCAGAACCAATCAACAAGGGAGGCACATCATGGCTGATTTCCGTCTCTGGTCCGACGACTTTCCCACCAACGGCTTCATGCCGAAAGCCCACGAATATCACGACAAGGCGTTCGGCGTGGACGGCGAGAACATCTCGCCCGCGTTGCAGTGGGACGCGCCGCCCCCCGACACGCAAAGCTTCGCACTCACCGTGCACGACCCCGACGCCCCGACCGGCAGCGGCTTCTGGCACTGGGTCGTGGTGAACATTCCGGCCGACGCCCGCTCGCTGCCGCGCAATGCCGGCAAAGCGGACGGCTCGCTGCTTCCGCAAGGCGCGCTGCAGGTGCGCAACGACTACGGCACGGTCGGCTTCGGCGGCGCCGCGCCGCCGCGCGGCGACCGCGCGCATCGCTACATCTTCCGGCTGCATGCGCTGAAGGTGCCGCATCTGCCGATCAACGCCGACACCACCAACGCGGTGGCGCGCTTCATGACGCATCTCAACGAGCTCGACTCGACCACTCATACGGGCCTGTACGAACTCAAGTAACGCACACGACGCGCGGCCGCGTGGCCGACCACGGCAGGCCGCGCGCGTGGCTCCGGCGGAACGTCGAATCGTCCCACTACAAATCGAATAAACGATGCACGCACAATCCTCGCGCAACGACGGCCCGCCATCGCCTGCTGCCACCGACGCGCGCGCCGCGTCGTTCGGAAAAGGCGCCGAGTTCGGCCTGCCGGTACCGCAACGCTACTGGGCGATGCTGGTCATCGCCCTTGGACTCACGCTCGCGGTGCTCGACAGCGCGATCGCCAATGTCGCGCTGCCGACCATCGCGCGCAATCTGCACGCGAGCGCGGCCGGCTCGATCTGGGTCGTCAACGCCTACCAGCTCGCGATCACGATTTCGCTGCTGCCGCTCGCGTCGCTCGGTGACCGCATCGGCTACCGGCGCGTCTATCTGAGCGGGCTGGTGCTGTTCACGGTGTCGTCGTTCGGTTGCGCGTTGTCCACTTCGCTGCCGACTCTCGCGTTCGCGCGCGTGATCCAGGGCTTCGGCGCAGCGGGCATCATGAGCGTGAACACGGCGCTCGTGCGGATGATCTATCCGCCCACGCAGTTGGGACGCGGCGTCGCGGTCAATGCGATGGTGGTCGCGGTGTCGTCGGCGGTCGGCCCGACCGTGGCCTCCGGCGTGCTCGCGATCGCGTCGTGGCCCTGGCTGTTCGCGATCAACGTGCCGATCGGCATCGCGGCGATCGTCGGCGGCTTCAAGGCGTTGCCGCTGAACCCCGGTCACGAGTCGCCGTACGACTACCTGAGCGCGGTGATGAACGCGTTCGTATTCGGCCTGCTGATTTTCGCGGTCGACGGCCTCGGCCACGGCGAGCGCTTCGGCTATGTCGCGGTCGAAGCGATCGCCGCGCTGGTGATCGGCTACTTCTTCGTGCGGCGTCAGTTGACGCAATCCGCGCCGCTGCTGCCGATCGACCTGCTGAAGATTCCGGTGTTCGCGCTGTCGATCGGCACGTCGGTCTGCTCGTTCTGCGCGCAGATGCTGGCCTTCGTGTCGCTGCCGTTTCTGTTGCAGGAGACGTTGGGGCTGTCGCAAGTCGAAACCGGTCTGCTGATGACGCCGTGGCCGGCCGTCATCATTTTCGCGGCGCCGATCTCCGGCCTGCTGTCCGACAAGGTGTCGGCGGGCTGGCTCGGCGGTATCGGGCTCGCGGCGCTGACACTCGGGCTGCTGCTGCTCGCCACGCTCGGACCGCATCCGGAGCCGCTGCAGATCGCGTGGCGCATGGCGTTGTGCGGCGCGGGCTTCGGCATCTTCCAGTCGCCGAACAATCGCACGATGCTCGCGGCCGCGCCGCGCAATCGCAGCGGTGGCGCGAGCGGCATGCTGGGCACCGCACGCCTGACCGGCCAAACGCTCGGCGCGGCGCTGGTCGCGCTGATCTTCGGCGTTGCTCCGCAGAACGGGCCGATCGTCGCGCTGTACGTGGCGGCCGGCTTCGCGGCAGTCGCCGCGGTGGTCAGCACGATGCGCGTGAAGCACCACGTCAACGCGCAGGCTGTGTGACGGTGTCGATCCCGCGCGCACGTGTGCGCAAACAGAAACAGGAAGGGCGCGCATCGTGTGATGCGCGCCCTTCCTGTTTTAGTTCGTTCTCCGATCCTGCTCTAACGCCACTGCTGGACGTGACAGCCTGGGCGCCTGCCGCTCGATCATGGCAAGCGCCGCTCCGGCTACGACGATGAAGCCGTCACGTCAGCGAGCTTTACCGCTTTGGCCGTCACCGAAGAGGCGGTCGCGACGTTGCGCAAATCGTCGAGGAACGTGTCGCGCCACACCGAAAGGTTGTTCTCCCGCATCGGCGCCATCATGTCGGCGTGCCGCGCCTGACGCTCGGCGAGCGGCATCGACAGCGCGCGCTCCAGCGCTTCGGCCATTTGCGACAGATCGAACGGATTGACGACCAGCGCGCCCGGCAGCTGCTCGGCGGCGCCCGCGAATTGCGACAGCACCAGCACGCCGGGATCGGCCGGGTCCTGCGATGCGACGTATTCCTTCGCGACGAGATTCATGCCGTCGCGCAACGGCGTCACGTAGCCAACTTGCGACTGACGAAACAGCGCCATCAGCAGATTGCGTTCGTACTTGCGATTCAGGTACTGGATAGGAGTCCAGTCGAGCTGCGCGAAACGCCCGTTGATGCGGCCCGCTTCGCCCTCCAGTGTCTGACGGATGCGCTGATAGGTCTGCACGTCCGCGCGCGTCGGCGGCGCGATCTGCACGAGCGACACGCGGCCGTGCCATCCCGGCGCATTCAGCAGCAGCCGTTCGAACGCCTGGAAGCGCTCCACCAGCCCCTTCGAATAATCGAGACGGTCGACGCTCATGATCAGCTTGCGTCCGCGCATGCCGTCGCGCAGGCTACGCACCGGCTTGCGGTCGGTGAACTGCTCGGCGGCTTTCGCGATCGCGTCCGGATAGATGCCGATCGGATATGCGCCGACTTTCAGGAAGCGGTTATATGCGTGCACCATGCCGTCTTCGCTGGAGGTGCCGTGCTGGCCGCGCTCGACATAATCGACGAACGACTGGCGATCCGCCTCGGTCTGAAAGCCGATCACGTCGTAGCTGCACATCGCCTTGACCAGTTCTTCGTGCGGCGGGATCGTGCGTAGCACCTCCGGCACCGGAAATGGAATATGCAGGAAAAAGCCGATCGGATTCTTCACGCCGAGTTCGCGCAGGCACCGCGCGAACGGCAACAGATGGTAATCGTGCACCCAGATGATGTCATCGGGTTTGAGCAGCTCCTTGAGCTGCTTCGCGAGCGACGCATTCACGCGCTGATAGCCCGCGTATTCCTGCCGGTCGTAGCGCGACAGGTCGTTGCGATAGTGGAAGGTCGGCCACAGCGTCGCGTTGGAAAAGCCGCGATAGTACTGGTCGTAGTCGCGCTTGGTGAGGCCCACCGTCGCGTAGGTCACGTTGCCCTGCTTCTCGATCACCGGGGCGGACGGCTCGCTCACCGTCTCGCCGCTCCAGCCGAACCAGACTCCACCGGTTTCTTTCAGCGCGTCCAGCACGCCAATCGCGAGTCCGCCCGCAGCGGGGCGTCCTTCCTGGGTCGGCGCGACACGATTCGATACCACGATCAGTCTGCTCATTGGTGCTCCACCTAGTTCAGTGTTTCGTTGGATACGGATATGTGCCGCAAAGGTGCACGCAAGTCGCATGCCCTTTTTTGAGATATTGAAAACAAAAATGTATGCAAATGTGACGAACGAGCACAATCCCGCGACGCTGCTGCATCGCGAAGAATTTTTTTCTGCTTAATCCACCGAACCTGGAAAACCTTCTGCCGTCAAGGCGACGAACTGTCTTCGTGGACTCAGGCGTCCTGTTCCGAGCCGAGATCGCGCTGGTACTCCAGCCCTTCCTGGCGCACGCCGCCCTGGTTGTGCTCGCCGTCGGGCGGTGCATCGGGGGCAACGCGGTTTTGCGCGGCGGGGTCCGGCGACGCCGCCGGCTCGGCCTTGTTGCCGCCCGGCCTGGCATCGCGCTTCGAGTGGCGCGCGGAACGTCGCAATGCGGGATGTCTCATGATCGATGCCTCCAGGGGAAGCCCGCCGCCGAAGAGCGGCATCCATACAGTCTAGGGGTCGCGCAGGTAAATTGCCGGTAAAAAATGCGCCGCGCTTGTAACAAATACATAAATTTGCCGCGCCGATCGAGGGCGCGGCGGACGGGGCGTGTCAGAGTTGCATCCGCTGCGTGGGACGCTCGCGGGCTTGCGGCGTCTGTGTCGGTTGGGCCGGCGGATCACCGATCGGCGGGGCCACCGGCTCGACCGGTTCGATCGGTTCCGGCGACGGGCTGGGGATCGTGTCAGGCTCGCCGGGATTTGGCGGCGGTGACGGCGGTTCGATCGGTTCGGGACGGTGAGCGTGCTTCGGAAGGGGAAGCGCGGGAGCGGCAGCGTATTCCGGCATGTCGGTTATCCTCATTTTGCGTTCCAATGGATCGCAGCAAGGCCTATGCCGTTACGATGCCCTCCCGGCGGCAGAGGCTTGGCGCGCTTCAGGCGTCCGCTCCGCCCAGTGCGCGCGATTCGTCGGCATCGCTGTCTTCACGCGCATCGTTGCCGTACTCGACCAGACGGTTGTATAGCGTCTTCAGGCTGATGCCGAGGATCTCGGCGGCCCGCGTCTTCACGCCGCCGCATTGTTCGAGCGTCGCGAGGATCAATTGACGATCCGCTTCGGCGAGCGACGTGCCGAACGGAATCGTGATGGCCGTGCCGGCAGCGGGTTTCGACAACGTGATCTGCAACGGCACCGTCGCGGTACTGTCCGAATCCGTACCCGACATGATGTGCGCGCGCTGCACATAGTTCTTCAGCTCGCGCACGTTGCCCGGCCATGGATACGACATCAGCATTTCCTTAACGGCGGGCGGGAAATGCTTCTTCGTGCTGTGGCGCTCGTTGAGTTCGTCGAGGAAAGCCTGCGCGAGAAGCTCCACGTCCTTGCCGCGATCGCGCAGCGGCGGCAAGCTGATCGGAAACACGTTCAGCCGGTGGTAAAGGTCGAGCCGCAGCTTGCCTTCGAGCACCGCCTGCTCAGGATCGCGGTTGGTGGCCGCGATCAGGCGCACGTCCGTTTCGATTTCCTTGGTGGTACCGACCCGCATGAACATGCCGGTTTCCAGCACGCGCAGCAGTTTCACCTGCAACTCGATCGGCATTTCGGTGATTTCGTCGAGGAACAGCGTGCCGCCGTTTGCCCGCTCGAAATAGCCCTTGTGCTGCCGGTCCGCGCCGGTGAACGAGCCGCGCTCGTGGCCGAACATTTCCGATTCGATCAGGTTCGGCGAGATCGCCCCGCAGTTCACCGCGAGGAACGCATGCTTGCGGCGCAAGCTCAGCTCATGCAACGTCTGCGCGGCCACTTCCTTGCCGGTGCCCGACTCGCCGACCAGCATCACCGAAGCCGCCGTCGGCGCGACGCGGCCGATCTGGTCGTAGACCTCCTGCATCGCCGGCGAATTGCCGAGCATCAACCCAAAGCGGCCCATGCGGCGCAACTCGCCACGCAGCGTGCCGATTTCCGCCTTCAGGTCGCCGGCGCGCGGCAGGCGCGACAGGATCGCCTTCACGCGCTGCATGTTGATCGGCTTCACCAGGTAATCGGTGGCGCCCATCTTCAGCGCATTGACCGCCGACTCCACCGTCGCGTGGCCGGTAATCACGATCACTTCCACGCCGGAGCGCGGATCCAGATCTTCGAACAGATCGACCCCGCTGCCGTCCGGCAGCTTCAGGTCCGTAAAGACGACATCCGGCATCTGCCGGACCAGTTGAATGCGCGCTTCGCGCAAATCGCCCGCGGTGGCGGTGGTCAAGCCGTCTTCCCCGATGATGGCGGAAAGCGCCTCGCGGGTACCGGCATCGTCATCGACAATCAGTACATGTGGCATCGCGTCTCGAAAGCCTGCAAGCGTGGGTGGGGAGCATGCGAATGCGCATGCTGAAAAGTGAACCGGCGGCGGCGCGCCGTGCTGTGACGCGCTCCCGAAATGGGGCGCGCACTGACACTACGCGCACGCACCCGCCCGGTGACTTCATACAATATTGCAACAATAACCCGGGAATTCCGGATCGTCGGTGCGCCATTGTTGTGTATTTGCCTATTATACGGCTTTCTCAAGCCGAATTAACAATGTTGACGCGGCCCCATCCGCCAAAATTACACGGCAGCACGCGGCCCGCGTCCGGATGTCAACTACGCGGAAACGGCCACGCGCGGCCATCGCCGTTCGAGTGGGCAGAGCCATTCGCGCCGTGCTCGCCGGGGGCGGCGCTGGCCGCCGTCAGCGCGCCGGCCGGCGCAACCGGCGTGGCGACCGTGCCGCCCTCGCCTTCCCAACGGCTCAATTCCCGCGCGGACGGAAAGTCGCTCGCGCGCTTGCGCTGCACATAGCGGACCGCCAGAAAGCCGCCGAGCGCCATCAACGCACCGAAGATGCCAATTGGTCGTGCCATCGTGAACTCCTTGTGGTCGTGAAGGGTCGTGAAGCGGACAGGTGCCGCACTGCGCGCGCGGCTCAGCGCGCGGTCAGAACACCGAGCAGGAAGCCTACACCCGCCGCGATACTGATCGCGCGCCACGGATTGTGCCGCACGTAGCGTTCCGTGCTGACGGTGGCCGCCCGATAACGCCGCTGCGCGTTGTGTTGCGCATCGCCGAGCGCCGATTGCAGGGTTTCGACATGCGTGCCGAGCCGGTCGCGCAATGCGTCGACGCCCTCGCCCGGCACGTTGGCGGCAAGCCGCAGCATTTCTTCCGAGTCCTTCAGCAGCACCCGCAAATCCTCGACAATCTTCTGGCCGCCGAGTGCAAGTTGTTGCGTGGTGTCAGTCATCATTCACTCCTCGTCTAGGTTCGGCGTGCGCGCTGCTTCTCCCCGGCTTTGATCTCTTTCCTCGATTTCAGCCGACGCAAAAGCACACGCGTGTCGGGTCTTTGTCGCAAACGACGTGCCCGGTAAATTCGGCGCGCGTCCACAGCATAGTCCCATGAGCGACGCACATTCGACCGATTGCGCGCGAATGTCCTGCGCCACACGTCACTTCGATTGCCGGGACACGTCCCGAAGTGGTTAAATCGTCTTTTGTGAGATATTCGCTGTACCGCTCTGTCTCGCACCCCAAGGCCTGCGCGCCGCAACAACAACTTCATTTGCACAGGACCCCCGCTATGGCGTCAATCGATCTGGACTCGCCCGTGTCCGCTGGCGGTAATGCTTCGCCGTCCGCGAAGCAGCGCGTCGCGGACGGCGTCGCGGGACTGAAATCGTACGGCCTGCTGTACGGTTCGTCGCCGGTGATGCTGGATCTGTACGAGCAGATCGAGCGTGTCGCCGGCACCGACGCGACCGCGCTGATCATCGGCGAATCGGGCACGGGCAAGGAATTGATCGCCCGCACGATTCACGATCAAAGCAACCGCAAGGACGCCGCGTTCGTCGCCGTGAACTGCGGCGCGATCCCCGACGAACTCATCGAAGCCGAACTGTTCGGCCATGAAAAAGGCAGCTTCACTGGCGCGGTCCAAGGCCGCGTCGGCTACTTCGAACACGCGAACGGCGGCACGCTGTTCCTCGACGAAATTACCGAGATGGCGCCGGTGCGCCAGGTCAAATTGCTGCGCGCGCTCGAAACCGGCACCTTCTACCGGGTCGGCGGGAACGACCTGATCAGCGGCAACGTGCGCGTGATCGCTGCGACCAATCGCGATCCCGCCGTCGCCGTGAAAGAAAACGGTTTGCGCGAAGACCTGATGTACCGGCTTGCGGTGTTCCCGTTGCGCGCGCCGCCGCTGCGCGAGCGCGAAGGCGACCGCGAGCTGCTCGCGCAGCACTTCCTCGCGCAACTGAATTTGCAGGAAGGCACGAGCAAGAGCTTCAGCAAACGCTCGATCGAAACGCTGCGCACCTGGTCGTGGCCCGGCAACGTGCGCGAGTTGAAGAACGCGGTGTATCGCGCGTTCATTCTTGCGGAGAAGACGGTCGAGCTGCCGCATCCGCATCTCGCTTCGCGGGTCAAAAAGGCGGTCACGCAGGGCGATGCGATGAGCGTCTGGATCGGCACGCCGCTCGCCGACGCGCAGAAGCAGATCATCCTCGGCACGCTCAAGTATTGCGGCGGCGACAAACGGCGCGCGGCCAAGGCGCTCGGTGTGAGTCTCAAGACGCTGTACAACCGCCTGAGCGCATACGGCGACGAAGGCGCGGAAGAGGAAGCCGAGCAGTAAGCGCGAAGCGAACGGCGCTGCACCGCGACATCGCCACACGTTAAGGCGGCGCCATCCATTTTTGTTTCATGCTCACGCGATCCCCTCGCGTGAGCGCCTCTCCGCTATCTCAATAGCGCTTATTCCAAGATAAAATCGCCGCTTCACTTTGCTTCGCATTGCCAGGCAAATTCGCAGACTGTCCAGCAGAAACTCGTTTGCTCTGCATCATGTTTTGCAATTTCTTGCACTTTGCCACTGCCAATTACAAAACGCATCCTGCAAAATGCGGCAGCGTATTTGAGAGACGTGCCGCTCGTTCGCATGCTCGCTTGACGCGTGAATGAAAGGCACTTGCACGAGCAGAGACAGGGAAATGCAAAAAAACAGGATGTGGGCCGGCCGGGTAAAACAGGCGGCCAAACGCGGACGTCCCCATGCAACGACGCTCCTCGCATTGGCGTTGGTGGTCTCGTCGGGGTTGAGTGGTTGCAGTTCGCTGTACTCCGAAGGCGCTGTCGCCGGCGCCGGTGTCGCGGGCGCGGCAGTGGCGACGAAGGTCACCAGCAATGCGGCCGTCGCCACCGGCATCGGGCTTGGCGCAGTCGCCGCGGCCCGCGCCGGCGTGCAGTACTCGGAGCGCGTGGTCCATAGAAATACGCAGGACGGCATCGCTCGCGTGGCCGGGCCGCTCGACGTCGGCGCGGTGGCGCCGTGGAGCGTGACCCACTCGTTCCCGATCGAAGACGACGAACACGGCCGCGTCACCGTCAGCCGCGCGATCAGCACCGGCGCGCTCGACTGCAAGGAAATCGTCTTCTCGGTCGACCAGACCGCCACCAAGAACGTCCCGGCAAGCAGCGCGTTTTTCGTCGCGTCGATCTGCCGTGACGGTCAGAACTGGAAATGGGCGTCGGCTGAACCCGCCACCGAACGCTGGGGTGCGCTGCAATGAGCATGCTCCCGCATCGAGTGGCGCGTGCCGAGCGAGCCGCGCGACGCTCCGGCAACCGGTTGCGGCTCATCGCGGCCGGCGCGCTCTGCGTCGGCGCGAGCCTGCTGACGAGCGGCTGCGGCTCGATCGGCGCCGCGAGCGGCGCCGCGGCGGGCGTCGCCTCGGGTCTCGTGACCTCGAACCCGGCTGTTGCGATCGGCGTCGGCATCGCCGTGCAGGCTGCGACCGACGAAGCCGTCAACCGTTACCTGCGCAGCATGCACAAGGACCAGCAGGACCTGATCGCCGCGTTGGCGGGCGCGATGCCGGTCGGCGAAACGCGGCCGTGGTCGGTCAAGCACACGCTGCCCGTCGAGAACGGCCACGGCGAAGTGCGCGTGACGCGCGCGATCGGTTCGTCGCTCGCGCTGTGCAAGGAGTTCGTGTTTTCGGTGAAGGACGGCGACGCGCCGAATGCGCCGGAGGCCTGGTTCACGGCGAGTGCTTGCCAGCAGGACAAGGGCTGGAAGTGGGCATCGGCAGAACCGGCGGTCGAACGCTGGGGCAATCTGCAATAAAAAAGCGGCAGGTTTTATCCTGCCGCTTTTTGCTTGAATCGCTTTAAAACGTTTCGAGCGATTTTCTTTGAAGGCTCTCAAAGACGCTCAAAACGTCAGTCCGGCCTGCTTTAAGACTCCACGTCTTCCAGACTGAAGATTTCGGTCTGGTCGTTATACGAGAAAATCTCGCCATAACGGCCCCAGTTGATGACCGCGTCAAGCGTTTCTTCCGCGGCGCTGTCCGACAGAAAATCCTCCAGTTCCTGCTCGAAGCGCACGCGTGGCGCACGATGCCCCGGCCGCTCGTTCAACACTTTCTTGATCCGCGCGGCGAGCGGCACGTGCCGCAGCAGATGCTCGGCGAACATCATCTTACGTTCCTGCGTGCCGAATTCGGAGAACACGCGTGCGGGCGGCGTCAGGAAAATATCGCCTTCGCGCACGTCGGCGAAACCGAGGTGCTGCAGCACTTCGGCGACCGGGAACAGATCGTCCACCTCCAGATGCAGCGAGCGTGCGATTTCCGGCATGTCCGCGCGACCGTGGTACGGCGCGGCCGCCAGCGTCTCGATCAGACCGGCCATCAGGTTGGTCGATACATGCGGCAGCCAGCTATGCAGCTCCAGCCCCTTCTTGGTCTTTTCGTCGGTCTGACGCGCTGTCATCTTCGCGTAGATCTCGTCGACCAGACGGCGGAACGCCGGGTCCAGCCGGTTGCGCGGATGCTTGAACGGCACCTTGATCTCGGCGATCACGCGGCCCGGATTCGACGACAGCACCAGAATCCGGTCGCACATGAACACCGCTTCCTCGATGTTGTGCGTGACGATCAGCACCGCCTTGATCGGCATGCGGCCTTGCGTCCATAGATCGAGCAGGTCGGTACGCAGCGTTTCGGCGGTCAGCACGTCGAGCGCGGAGAACGGCTCGTCCATCAGCAGCAGCGTCGGGTCGACCACCAGCGCGCGCGCAAAGCCGACGCGCTGCCGCATACCGCCCGACAACTCGCGCGGATACGCGTTTTCGAAACCGTCGAGACCGATCAGGTCGATCGCGGCAAGCGCGCGCGTGCGCCGCTCGGCGGCGCCGACGCCTTGCGCTTCGAGACCCGCTTCCACGTTCTGCAACACGGTCAGCCACGGGAACAGCGCGAAAGTCTGGAACACCATCGCGACGCCCTTCGCGGGGCCGTCGAGCGGCTTGCCCATATACGTGACTTCGCCGTCGGTCGGCTCGATCAGACCGGCGATGATGCGCAACAGCGTCGACTTGCCCGAGCCCGAACGGCCGAGCAACCCGACAATCTCGCCTTCGCGCAACGACAGATTCGCATCGTCGAGCACGAGCAGTTCGCCCTGCGACTTGTTGAAACCGCGGCACACGTCCTTGACGCGCAGGATCTCTTCGCCGAGGCGCGGCGGCTTCGGCGGCGTCTGGATCGGCGCGGCGGTCATAGCAGCTTTAGGATTTTGCATCGCGTTATGCCTTCATATTTCAATCGAGCCGGAGCTTGGCTTCGGCGTAGGCGTACATCGGACGCCACAGCAGGCGGTTGAACAGGGTGACGAACAGGGACATCACGGCGATGCCCACGATGATCTTCGGATAGTCGCCCGCCGCGGTGGTCTGCGCGATGTACGCGCCCAGCCCGTGGGCGGCCACCCGCGTGTCGCCCCACTGCACGAATTCCGCGACGATACTCGCGTTCCACGCGCCGCCCGACGCGGTGATCGCGCCGGTCACGTAGTACGGGAAGATGCCCGGCAGCATCGCCTGACGCCACCATTGCCAGCCGCGGATGTGGAAATTCTTGGCCGCCTCGCGATAGTCGTTCGGATAGGAACTCGCGCCGGCGATCACGTTGAAAAGGATATACCACTGCGTGCCAAGCACGATCAGCGGCGACAACCAGATGTCCGGGTTCAGATGGAAGCGCACGATCGCGATCACGAACACCGGGAACAGCAGGTTCGCCGGGAACGCGGCGAGGAACTGCGCGAGCGGCTGGATCTTCTCGGCCAGCGCCGGCCGCAGCCCGATCAGCACGCCGACCGGCACCCAGATCACCGACGCGATCGCGATCAGCACCACCACGCGCAAGAGCGTGATGAGCCCGAGCACCAGCACGTGGCCGACCTCATCGAGCGTCACGCCGGTGCGCACGTAGAGGAACACGCGGTACACGACGTACACCGTGGCGATCAGCACGAACGCCGCCCACAACATGTCGCCGAGCTTCGAGGTTTTCTCGCGTTGCGGAATCTGGAAGCGCGGCGCGCTGAACGCCGGCAGCTGGAAACGCACCCGCGCGGCCTTCGCGAACATCCAGCCGATCGGCACCAGCAAACGGTGAATCAGGCGCGTGCGGCGAATCAGGTCGAGCAGCCAGGATTCCGGCGCATCGCCCGAGCTGGTGTTTTCCATGCGGAACTTGTCGGCCCATGCGACGAGCGGGCGGAACAGAAACTGGTCGTACGCGAGAATCACGACGGTCATCGCGAGGATCACCCAGCCGATCGCATGCAGGTTCTTGACCGCGATCGCCTGCGCCAGATACGCGCCGATGCCCGGCAGCGTGATCGTCCGGTTGCCGACCGTGATCGCTTCGGACGCGACCACGAAGAACCAGCCGCCCGACATCGACATCATCATGTTCCAGATGAGGCCCGGCATCGAGAACGGCACTTCGAGTTTCCAGAAGCGTTGCCACGAAGTCAGATGGAAACCGCGCGAGACTTCGTCCAGATCGCGCGGCACCGTGCGCAGCGACTGATAGAAGCTGAACGTCATGTTCCAGGCCTGGCTCGTGAAGATCGCGAAGATCGCCGCGAGTTCGGCGCCAAGCACGCGCCCCGGAAACAGCGCGAGGAAGAACGTGACCGTAAACGAAATGTAGCCGAGCACCGGCACCGATTGCAGGATGTCGAGAATCGGCACCAGCACGAGGCCGGCGCGGCGGCTCTTGGCCGCGAGCGTGCCGTACACCAGCGTGAAGATCAGCGAGGCCACCATCGCGGCGAGCATGCGCAGCGTGGTGCGCATCGCGTACTCGGGCAGGTTCGCCGGGTCGAGCGAGATCGCCTGGGTCTTGAGCGTCGACATCGGCGCGAGCGTTTCGTGAAAGCCGATCGCCGCCATCGCGATGATGCAGATGATCAGCGGAAACGCGACGAAGTCCCAGCGATTGGGCAGCACCCGCCATGCCGACGCATTGGCAGTGCGCTTCAGGTTAAAACTGAAATCCATCAGACGCCCTCCCCTTCGATGCAGGCATGGGTTCGCTCGAAGGAGGCCGCGGCTTCGGCGCGGCGGTCTGAAGATCGGTCCGGAAAGCGGAAATCAGGCATGGCAAAACGCGTGTGCGCGGTAAATCGTTAGCGTTGGAGACACGTGGAACCGGTGACGGACGAGTCGTGGACGAGCCGTCCAGGACCACCACCATCACGCCGGACTCCTGTCGCCGCAGGCGCCGCCCGAAGGCTGGCGAGCTTTCCTCGTTTTGGACGGCACGACACTACACCATCCTATGTTTCAGGCACAACCTTTCGCGGTAAATCGCGATAAATCGCTGCCGAGCTCGCCACGCGGGTCCTGGGCGGCGTCGTCGCAACTTGCCGGGGGCCGTCGATCGTGGCGCGCGAGCCACATCGGCAAAGAGCGCATCCGAGATCGCACCGGCCATTGCAGCAGCGTTCGCGAGCGCGACAAACCGTCCAGGCGACCCGTGCAACCATCAAGAAACCGGCTGGGTTGCCGTTAAGAACCCGATGGCATCGGCACATGCACTTCGCATTCCCGCAATAACGGTGGCGTCTGGCCCCATGCCGGTTAAAATCAGGAAACGACGCGCATGTTCGTCGGCGAGCGGTGTTTATCCCGGGCCACAGCGGCGGCGAATCGCCAGCCGCTTCCACAGGGTCGACACAGCGCCTGCGCGCTGCCACGAATGAGCTAGTTGCATGTCACAGCCAGACGGATCAGAGGGTCGATGAACAGGACAACCTTGCGCCAGGTAACCGGACCGATCAGCTTCGTGCTGATCGTACTGGTTTGCTGGTTCGTGGCCGGCATGGTCGCGGACCGGATGGTACAGCAAGAGCTGGACGCGGCGCTGCGCGCGCAGCGGCAAATGTCCGCGTCGATCGTCGACAACATGGCCGAGGTGATCGCCAGCGACCTCGCCATGTCCCGCGCCATCCCCGCGACCATGGCCGAAATGGACGTGGTCCAGCGCGCCCTGGTGCAATCCCAGAATTATGCCGCGAACAATGAAACGGCGGAACCCGCGCTGCGCGCCGCGTTGCTAAAAGATGCGCAGATGACCACGGTCAGCCACTTCCTGCACGACGCGCAAGGCTTCTCCGGGCTCGACCAGATCTGGCTCGTCAACGCCAACGGCATCTGCGTGGCGTCGAGCAACTCGATCAACAACCCGCTCGCGGCGGAGCGCTCCTTCGTCGGCGTCGACATGCGTACGCGTGGCTATCTGACCAGCGCGCTGCTCGGCGCGTTTGCGGAGGCCTACGGCGTCGGTCACGCGAGCGGCGAGCCGGGCATCTTCATCGCCGCGCCGGTGTATGCGGACGGCCTGCTGGTCGGCGCGGTCGTCGCCAAGGTGGGGATCGCGCGGCTGCGTCACTGGGTGGCGCATGCGGGCACCTTCGTCGCCGACGACAACGGCGTCATCATCATGGCGCACAACAGCGAGCTCGAAGGCCGCACGCTGCCGAACTCGCGCGTCACGCAGATGAGCCCCGCCGAACGCCGTCTCATCTACCACCGCGACGCCTTCCCCGACATGCGGATTCGCGTCGACACGCAGGTGCGCGAACAGGCGCCGTGGGTGCCTGCGGCGGTCGCCGGCCAGTTGTTCGGCATGACCGAGCAGCACATACCCGCGCTGTATCAGGACCGCGTCGGCCTGAATTCGGGACTGTCCGCGCATCTGGTCGATCCGCTCGCGGCCTGGCCGGAATTGCTGCGCAATCATAAGCGCGACCATCTGCTGGTGTTTCTGACGCTGGCCGGCACGGTCGCGCTGGCATGGGTGATCACCGTATCGTACGTGCGCGAGCGGCGCCACCATCGCGCGACCCGCGACCTCGCCGAACAATTGCAGGCCGCCAACACGCTGCTCTCGGCGGAGGCGCGCCACGACGCGCTGACCGGTGCGCTGTCGCGACGCTATTTCCTGGATCTGCTGCGCCATGAGATCGATCGCGCGCATGCGAACAACGAGCCGCTGTGCATGGCGATCGCCGACCTCGACCACTTCAAGCAGATCAACGACCGCTTCGGCCATGCGGCCGGCGACCGCGCGCTCGAACATTTCGTCGACACGTGTCGCGCCGAGCTGCGCGGCGCCGACGCGATCGGCCGGCTCGGCGGCGAGGAGTTCGGCCTGCTGCTGCCGGCCACCGATCTGGCCGGCGGCCGCGAAGTGGTCGAACGCTTGCGGCTGCGTCTGAAAGCAGTGCCGTCGCCGAAACTGCCGCCGTCGGTGGGGCTGAGCGTGAGCATCGGCATCACCGAGCTCTCGCCCGACGATCTGCCCGAGCGGATCGTGAGCCGCGCCGACACCGCGCTCTATGCGGCGAAGACCGGCGGCCGCGACCGCACCGAAGCGCTGCCGCCCGACGACACCGCGCCGCCCGCGCGCACGGTGGCGAACGTCTGGTAACGCGGCGCCTGCCGCTCTTCCCACCCGCGACGCTCGTGCGCCGGTGCGTGCGCAAGCTGACCTAACGCAAGCGCGCGACACGAGGCTTCCGTGAACTAAGCAGGTATGATCGATCCTGATATCGAGATTGACGGTACCGCTCTAACGGGAGATTCGCATGAAGGGAAATTTGATCATCGTCTGTCGCGATCAGGATGCTGATGCATTCGATCATCTGCTGGCCGAATACGGTGCGTTCCAGACGCGCCTGTCGTCCACCGCGTGGTATCTGAAGCTGGCGGTTGCGCCGGAACTGATTCAGGAAGAGATACTGGCGCGTCTCGGCAAATACACGACGCACTACATCTTCGAAGCCGAACGGTGACGTGGAATACGGTGGACAGCGACGCGGCGAATGCGTTGAACACGCTGTTCTCGGACTGACTCGCAGTTTTTTATCGGGCTTTGTCGGGCTTTATTGCCTCGCCTCCGAACCGCGCGTCCGGATGGCCGATCGGGTCATCTATCACGGTGCAGACGCATCGCGCCCGCACCGCCCCGACACCTACCACGCGCTTTCCGACGTTGCCGCCACACGCGGCAACACTTCGAACGGAAAGCTCATCAAGACCCGCAAGCCACGGCCGCCGTGGTTGCCGATCTCCCACTCGCCGCCCGCCCGCCGCACCAGCCGCTCGACGATCGCAAGCCCGAGTCCGCTATGGCCATTGCCGCCGCGCGCCGGATCGAGCCGCACGAACGGCCGGCTCGCGTTGATCAGATCCTGGGCGGCGATCCCGCTGCCGTTGTCGCTCACCGACAGCGTGAAGCCTTGCGCGGTGCGCGCGGTGGCGACGGTGACCGGCGGCGCGCCGTACGCATGCGCGTTATCCAGCAGGTTCGACAGGATGCGGTCGAGCGTGGCCGCGGGCAGCAGAAACGCCGGCCCCGCGTTCAGCTCGGTCTGCACGGTGGGCGCACCCGCGGCCACCGCGCGATAACTGCGCACGACCCGCTCGCACTGCGCGTCCACTTCGACGGCTTCGCTGCGATCGGCGCCGTCGTGTGCGAACACCAGGAACTGCTCGACGATATGCGTCATCGAATCGACGTCACGCACCACGCCGTCGCGCATCTTCACTTCGTCCATCATTTCCGCGCGCAACCGCAAACGTGCGAGCGGTGTTTTCAGATCATGCGCGACACCGGCCAGCATCACCGCGCGATCGTTCTCGGTGCGGGCCACTTCCTGCACCATCTGATTGAAGCCGTGTGTCAGTTGCCGCAACTCGCGCGGACCGCGCTCCGGCACCGGCGGCACCGGCAGGCCGCGGCCGAAACGCGCCACCGCCTGGGCCAGCGAGCGCAGCGGCTGCTGCAACGCCCACGCGGCGAACAGCGCCGCCATTACCGCGAACGAGAAAATGATGGCCAGCCACAGCACCGTGCGGTCGAGCGAGCGCGGCATGCGCAACGGCTGCATCGGCACGACGATCCAGCTGTGATCTGCAGCCGCGCGCACCCATAGCGTGGGCGGACGCCCGGGCAAACCGACCCGCACCTGGGTGTCGGACGGCATGCGCTCGCGAACGTCCTCGACGAAACGTTCGAGCGGGGGCGGCATTTCCTCGTTTTCGGGCGGCACGTCGGAACTCGCGGGGTCGACCAGTTTGACGCGCGACGGCAACGGCTGGTCCGGCGTACGGGCGACGTGCTGGCGCACCGCGTCGACGAGGAAGGTGGCTTCCTCGACCGCGTAGCGCGTTTGCAACTGGTTGCGTTCGAGCCGCATCAGCGCATACCACGCGAAGTGCGACAGCATCAACACCGCGACGACTAGCAGCGCTAGTCGCCCGAACAGCGAGTCAATGGGCCGGCGCATGTTGCTCGCCGTCGGGCACGAACACGTAGCCGCGCCCGCGCACGGTCTGAATGAAGCGCGGCGTGGACGGATCGGTTTCGAGGATGCGGCGCAGGCGCCACACCTGCACGTCGATGCCGCGGTCGGTGCCGTCGTATTCGGGACCGTGCAGCAGTTCGAGCAGGCGCTCGCGCGTGAGCGTGCGCATCGGATGGTTGACGAAGATCTTCAGCAACGCGAATTCGCTACCCGACAGCGTGAGCGGCTTGTCTTCCAGATGCAGCGTGCGCGATTGGAAGTCGAGCGTGAAGCGGCCGAAGTTGAACGGCTCGCGCTGCTCCGGCGCCGCCGCCGACGGCAGCGTGCGACGCCGCCGCAGCACCGCCTGCACGCGCGCGAGCAACTCGCGCGGATTGAACGGCTTGCCGAGGTAGTCGTCCGCGCCGAGCTCCAGCCCGACGATACGGTCGACGTCGTCCGCACGCGCGGTGAGCATGATCACCGGGATGTCGTCGCCCGATGCGCGCAGCTTGCGCAGCGCGGTGAGTCCATCGACGCCGGGCATCATCAGATCGAGCACGATCAGATCGGGACGCTCGCGTTCGAGCCTGCGTTCGAGCGAGCCCGCGTCGTGCAGTACCGACACTTCGATGCCCTGGCGGGCCAGATAGTCGCGCAGCAGGTCGCGCAATTCGACGTCGTCGTCGACAACAAGTATTTGAGTAGCCATGGAATGAAGTTTAACGCGCAGCTGGAAGGGTTTTCGTTAACCGATGCCCCTCAAGGGTTACCGGGTGTTACGGTGAAAGGCGCACGTAATGGTCAGTAATAGCCGCATCAAGCCGCGTAACACAGCAATCGGCGCGCTTCTCTACGCTGTGTCTTACCGAATGCAGGCAGTCCACATGACCGGTTGCATCGTCGGCTATTCCATTACAAGGAGCCTTATATGTCCACCAAAAAGATGTCGCGCGTTCTCGCCGTTGCCGCCACCGCCCTCGCCATCGGCACGGGTGCCGCCTTTGCCGCACAACCCGCCACGCATGACGGCCGCGGCGGTCCCGGCGGCATGCACGGTCACTTCATGAAGCAACTGACGCAGCTGCACGACCAGTTGAAGCTGAACGCGGATCAGGAAAAGCAGTGGCAAGCCGCGCTCGACACGATGAAGCAGGGTCACGAAGCAATGCGCGCCAATCACGAGCAGATGAAGAACCAGTTCAAGGCTGCGCAGCAACAGCCGATCCTGGATCTGAACGCAATGGCCGCCGCGCATCAGCAGGTCGAGCAGAAGGACGCGCAACTGCGTCAGCAAACCACCGACGCCTGGCTGAAGTTCTACAACGGCCTGAACGACCAGCAGAAGACCACCGTCAGTACGGCGCTGAAGCAGCGCTTCGCGAAGATGGAGTCGCGTCACGAGAAGATGCGCGAGCGCTGGGAGCATCACAAGGGCGCGGCATCGGCGCCGGCTGCCAGCCAATAAGCGGTATGTGATCGCGAGCAAGGCGGCGCTGCCCGGCCGCCTCGCCCACGATACAAACAAAAACGCCACGGAAATTTTCCGTGGCGTTTTTGCGTGGGGCTTTGGTTTTTAGCGGCGAGGTCGTCCCGCCGAACGAACTTCAATCAGCCATTCAGTTGCCCAAGATCAAACAACAGCACTTCTGCGTTGTCGCCATTGTCGAGCGTCACCGTATCGGTCTCGCTGAGCTTGGCGGCGTCGCCCGTCTTGAGCGCCTGGCCGTTCACCGTCACTGCGCCGCGCGCCACGTGCACGTACGCGAGCCGCCCTTTCGGCAGAGTGAACGTGACGGCCTCCGCGCCGTCGATCAACCCCGCGTAAATCGAGGCGTCCGCGTGAATCGTCACCGAGCCGTCGCGGCCGTCGGGCGACGCGACCACGCGCAGACGGCCGCGCTTGTCGGCGGCGTCGAAGCGCTTTTCCTCGTAGCCAGGCTGATCGCCCGCGCGCTTCGGAATCACCCAGATCTGCAGCAGATGCGCGGGTTCGTCCTGCGACGCGTTGAACTCGCTGTGCTGCACGCCGGTCCCCGCACTCATGCGCTGCACGTCGCCGGGACGGATGGTCGAGCCGTTGCCCATACTGTCGCGATGCGCGAGCGCGCCCTCGAGCACGTACGTGACGATCTCCATGTCGCGATGACCGTGCGTGCCGAAGCCCTCGCCGCCGGCGATGCGGTCTTCGTTGATGACGCGCAGCGGACCGAAGTGCACGTGCTGCGGGTCGCGGTAGTCGGCGAACGAGAAGCTGTGATACGAGTCGAGCCAGCCGTGGTTGGCATGGCCGCGTTCTTCGGAACGGCGAATCTCGATCATGGAAGCACTCCTGGTGAGTAAATAACGATGGCAAGAATGTATGGGCAGCGCGCTCGCGAAACAATCGGCACCGGCGCACCGTTTCGTTCCATAAATACGCGCAATCGGTTGGTAGTGTGCACCAGGTGTTCGGGCGTGGCGGACGAGTCATCCGCGCCAACCCAACTTGCACCGAAATGTCCGCCACACGGTCGCTCACACTTGCACAGCAACCGAACCAGCAGCACTAACCACCACCCCACAACGTCGCGCACGCACAACGCCCGCAGCCGCCAGAAAGCCCTCGTCGGCGTGCCGCACTGGCGCCTCGTCACTCTTCGGGTAAAATACCGCGCTTTTCAAGACGCGTGGGCGCCCAAGGCGCGCCGGCGGACCCGGCACGGTTGGCCGCGAACTGCTTGCGGCGGCCTTCAGGTCCGCGCCAGGCTTCCTCGACGCGTCGAAAAAGCCGCCCGCCGGAGCGCAGCAGCATCCCGCGCGGCGCAACAATTTTGACCGCCTAGAATAGCGACGGCCGGCCCAGCGCCGGCGGTCGCCGGTCGAATCACCACGACGATCAGTTTGATCCAGGAGAATCATGAAGAAGTTCGCACTGTGCGTGGCGCTTGCGCTCATGGCCACCGGCGCGATGGCGAAAGAGTGGAAGACCGTGCGCATCGGCGTGGACGCCAGCTACCCGCCGTTCGAATCGAAGGCGGCCAGCGGCGACATCGTCGGCTTCGACGTCGACCTGACCCGCGCGCTGTGCGCGAAGATGAACGTGAAGTGCGTGTGGGTCGAACAGGATCTCGACGGCATCATCCCGGCATTGAAGGCTCGCAAGTTCGACGCGATCGTGTCGTCGCTGACCGTCACCGACAAGCGCCGCGAGCAGATCGACTTCTCCGACAAGCTGTTCGACGCCCCCGCGCGCATGATCGCCAAGGCCGGTTCACCGCTGCTGCCCACGGTCGAATCGCTGAAGGGCAAACGCGTCGGCGTCGAGCAGGGTTCGACTCAGGAAGCCTATGCGAAAGTCTGGTGGGAGCCCAAGGGCGTGATCGTGGTGCCTTACCAGAATCAGGATCAGGTGTACGCCGACCTCGCGTCGGGCCGCCTCGACGCCGCGCTGCAGGATGAAATTCAGGCCGACGCTGGCTTCCTGAAGACGCCGCGCGGCAAGGGCTTCGGCTTCGCCGGCCCGGCGGTGAAGGACCCGAAGACGATCGGCGACGGCACCGCGATCGGCCTGCGCAAGAGCGACGCCGATCTGAAGGCGATGTTCAACAAGGCGCTGACCCAGGTCCACCAGGACGGCACGTTCAGGAAGCTGGAAAAGCAGTACTTCGACTTCGACATTTACCCGGCACGCTGAGCCGGGCGCCGAGCCGCTTGCCAGGCAGGCGGCCGCAACATGTAGCAACGCAGCACCGCGAAACTCGGGGCTCGCCCGCATGGGCTTTCCCGGGGCTTCGTAATAGAGTCGGAAGGTCGGCGGTAGAGTCAAAAGCAGTTTCGAGACAAGAGTCCCAAAAGCGCGCTGCACGGCCGGCAACGTCCATGCAGTCATGATTTGCACAGCGGTGCGCTGTGCGCCGCAGGTCACAGCGAGCATCACACTCGCGGCAAACGCGGCGCAGAGCTGGCCGCGTCTTTCGCGGTGCGTCGCAAACGCATCGTCAAGGACCCCATATGTTCCTTCAAGGCTACGGCCCGCTGCTTCTCAACGGCACCTGGCAAACCGTCAAACTGGCGGTGTTGTCGCTGGTGTTCGCCTTCGTGCTGGGTCTGCTCGGCGCGGCGGCGAAACTGTCGAAGAACCGTCTCTCGTACGGCGTCGGCACGCTCTACACCACGCTCGTGCGCGGCGTGCCCGACCTCGTGCTGATGCTGCTGCTGTTCTACAGCATCCAGATCTGGCTGAACAACCTGACCGACGTGCTCGGCTGGGAGCAGATCGACATCGACCCGTTCGTGGCCGGCGTCGCGGTGCTCGGCTTCATCTACGGCGCGTACTTCACCGAGACGTTCCGCGGCGCGTTTCTCGCGGTGCCACGCGGTCAGCTCGAAGCGGGCGCGGCCTACGGCATGACGAACTGGCAGGTATTCGCGCGCGTGATGTTCCCGCAGATGATGCGTTTCGCGCTGCCCGGCATCGGCAATAACTGGCAGGTGATGGTCAAGGCCACCGCGCTGGTGTCGATCATCGGTCTCGCGGACGTCGTGAAGGCTTCGCAGGATGCCGGCAAGGGCACGCTACGGTTCTTCTTCTTCACCCTGCTCGCCGGGGCGATCTATCTCGTCATCACCACAGTGTCCAACTTCGTGCTGATGTACCTCGAAAAGCGTTACTCGACCGGCGTGCGAAAGGCGGACCTATGATCGCGATCCTGCAGGAATACTGGCGCAACTACCTCTTCACCGATGGCTACCGCTTCACCGGCCTCGCGATCACGATGTGGCTGCTGGTCGTGTCGATCGGCCTCGGCTTCTGCCTGTCGATTCCGCTCGCGGTCGCGCGGGTGTCGAAGAAGAAGTGGCTCTCCCGCCTCGTGTGGCTGTATACGTACATCTTTCGCGGCACGCCGCTGTATGTGCAACTGCTGCTCTGCTACACCGGTTTGTACAGCCTCGAAATCATCCGCAACAACGAGCTGACCAACGCGTTCTTTCGCGACGGCATGCATTGCACGCTGCTCGCCTTCACGCTGAACACCTGCGCGTACACCACCGAGATTTTCGCCGGCGCGATCCGGGCGACGCCGTATGGCGAGATCGAAGCGGCGCGCGCGTACGGGATGTCGTCGTTCACGCTGTACCGGCGGGTGATTCTGCCGTCGGCGCTGCGCCGCGCGCTGCCCTACTACAGCAACGAAGTGATCCTGATGCTGCACGCCACGACCGTCGCCTTCACCGCGACCGTGCCGGACATTCTCAAGATCGCCCGCGACGTGAACTCGGCGACGTATCAGTCGTTCAACGCGTTCGGTATCGCGGCGCTGCTCTATCTGTGTATTTCTTTCGCGCTCGTGTGGCTGTTCCGCCGCGCCGAGCGCCGCTGGCTCGCTTACCTGCGGCCGCAAGGCAAGTAAAACCGGGCACCACCGTGCCTCTCGCAAGTAAGCTCGTCAAGGATCCTGATGAACACCAAGAAGCAAAAGCTCTTCGTCGACGAGCTTCACAAACAGTACGGCGATAACGAAGTTCTCAAGGGCGTGTCGCTGAAGGCTAACGCCGGCGACGTGATCAGCGTGATCGGTTCGTCCGGCTCGGGCAAGAGCACGATGCTCCGCTGCATCAACTTTCTCGAACAGCCGAACTCGGGGCGCATCTTCGTCGATGGCGAAGAAGTGCGCACGCAGATCGGTAAAGCCGGTGCGCTGCGCGTGTCCGACCCGAAGCAACTGCAGCGCGTGCGCACCAAGTTGTCGATGGTGTTCCAGCACTTCAACCTGTGGTCGCACATGAACGTGATCGAGAACATCATCGAGGCGCCGGTCAACGTGCTGGGGCTGAAACGCAAAGAAGCCGAAGAGCGCGCCCGCGAATATCTGGAGAAGGTTGGCCTCGCGCCGCGCCTGGAGAAACAGTATCCGTCGCATCTGTCGGGCGGTCAGCAGCAGCGTGTGGCGATCGCTCGCGCGCTGGCGATGCACCCCGACGTCATGCTGTTCGACGAGCCGACCTCCGCGCTCGACCCCGAACTGGTCGGCGAAGTGCTGAAGGTCATGCAGACGCTCGCCGAAGAAGGCCGCACGATGATCGTCGTCACGCACGAGATGGCGTTCGCGCGCAACGTGTCGAATCACGTGATGTTTTTGCATCAGGGCCGCGTCGAAGAAGAAGGCCATCCGGACGAGGTATTCAAAAACACGAAAAGCGAACGGCTTAAGCAGTTCCTTTCCGGAAGTCTCAAATAATCACGGCGCAAAGCCCGGTATTTGGGCTTTAAGCCGCATTGGCATTACAAGGCGCTTACGAGCGCCTTTTTTGTTTTTTGCCGGACATTCCCGCCGTAAGGGCTGCGAAACCCCCTTCGCACCGGCTTCCCCCGTCGCCGATCCGCCCTACTCTGCCACTTTCAAAGCGTCAATAGTGGCAATCCTTAATCTTGCCCGCGCCGAGCCGTGATTCCCTTGCTGGGTAAGGCTTTGCACGCTTTTTCGGGTTGTTGCAACGGGTCATTGCACACATTCCTATTGCAATTTGGAGACACCACCAAATGCCGGTACTAATTTCTTCTCCCAGTCCAGGGTATTTTTGATAAATTAGTAACCAAAGTAGCAAAACAAAGTTGATTAAAAGTAGTTTCACTTCAAAGCACAGAGGAGAACCGGTCGGCGAGGGATCGGCATGACGAGCAGATAGCCCGAAGGCTACGCGTCAAGGCAGGAGACCCAATCCACCCGCTAATCTCCCTGGTACCACCGATTTCTGTTCGGCACGGCTCGTGTCCGAACACCATTCGCAGTACTGGGTTTCATTTTTTGACAGGGTATGGAGGAGAAGATGAAGAAAGCTTTGCTCGCCGCTGCGCTGATGTCGGCCGGGGTTGTTGCACACGCTCAAAGCAGCGTCACACTGTACGGCCGCCTCGATGCGGGCATCGAATACATGTCGGGTGTTCCGACCGGTGCCAACGCCAATGGCGCGGCCAACGGCAGCACGAACCGTTGGAAAGCTGAAAGCGGCGACTGGGGCACCAGCCTGTGGGGTTTGAAGGGCGTTGAGGACATCGGTGGCGGCAACAAGGTCCTGTTCCAGTTGGAAGGTTCGTTCAATACGATGACGGGCTCGGGCCCTGGCGGCGGCGGTCTCTTCAATCGTTGGGCAACTGTCGGTCTGTCGAACGACCAGTACGGCACGTTCACGATGGGCCGCATGCTCTTCATCTCGAACGGCGTGTGGGACTTCGACCCGTTCGGTCAATCGAACTGGTCGTCGGCATCGCTGGTACGTGGCCGCAACTGGCCGCAATCGAGCAACAA
This sequence comes from Paraburkholderia ginsengisoli NBRC 100965, assembly GCF_000739735.1. Lineage (GTDB taxonomy): Bacteria > Pseudomonadota > Gammaproteobacteria > Burkholderiales > Burkholderiaceae > Paraburkholderia > Paraburkholderia ginsengisoli. The sequence goes on from NZ_BBJF01000011.1 coordinate 212,566, forward strand.
CTTCGCGTACCAGTCGCCGAAGATCGCAGGCTTTGACTTCTACGGTCAATACGCTCTGTCGAACGCAACGAGCTGGAACGGCAATGGCACGACGGCGCAAGGCCGCGAAGCTGGCGCGCAGATCACGTACACGAACTCGCTGTTCCAGATCCGCGGTATGTACGACGAAATCCGCAACCCGGCTAACGGCGCGTTGTACGGTCCGCAAGTCGGCATCATCAACCCGGCGGGTCCGAACGGTACGGCTGACGGCGGCGTGTTCTCCGCATCGCGCGAATACTCGGCGATGTTCAACATCTTCCTCGGTCAGTTCAAGATTCAGGGTGCTTACCAGGCAGTCCGTTCAGCAGGTGCAACTGGCGTTCTGCCGGGCCAACCGACCACCCTCGATCACGAATGGGGCGGGGTGACGTGGCAAGCAACGCCGGCTGCGGCGCTGATCGCTGCGGTCTACCACGTGAACGGCAACAATGGTGCAGGAAATGCGACGATCTACACGGTCGGCGGTTCGTACAACCTGTCCAAGCGCACGCTGTTCGACCTCCAGGTTGCATCGGTGCGTAACAGCCGCAACGCGAACTTCGGTTTGAATGCGAACAACCCTGGTCTGTCGACCGCAACGGATAACCCGCTGCCGGGTCGCGCACAAACCGGCGTGTACGCAGGTATTCAACACTCGTTCTAATCGAACGAAGCGCCCCGACGGAATTCCCTTAGGGGCGCATTCAAGAGTTCTTCAAGAGAATCTTTTTCACGCTGCTGCGAGAGGCGCGTATCGGTGCAATATCCGCAAGGGTATTGCACCGTTTTTTATTTGTGCGCGCGGTTTTGCCATTGCCCCAGCGCACCGGGCGGGTGCGTGATTGGGAGAGAGAGGGGCAATGCCAGCGCTTGCTACCTGTTGTCAGTACTTGATTTGCGAAGCCGGACGCTTGCTTCAGACCGCCGCTTCGTTTTCTTCGCCGGTACGGATGCGGATCACACGCTCCACGTCCGCGACAAAAATCTTGCCGTCGCCGATCTTGCCCGTGCGCGCCGCGCCGATGATCGCGTCGATCACCTGATCGCACTGGTTGTCCGCGACCACGACTTCGATCTTCACCTTCGGCAGAAAGTCGACCACATACTCTGCACCACGATAGAGCTCGGTGTGCCCTTTCTGCCGGCCGAAGCCTTTGACCTCGGTCACGGTCAGCCCGGTGAGGCCGACTTCAGCGAGCGCCTCGCGCACTTCGTCGAGTTTGAACGGTTTGATAACTGCAGTGATGCGCTTCATGGCGAACCTCGTCTCGTGATGGGAAGAGTGAAAGGAAAATGGATGATTTTTATTCTACGCCGCGCCGGATGCGTTGCGGCATTCCGGCGCGTGCTTCGGATTTGCTTCGAGTGCGGGAGCAGTGCTTCGCCGCGTCTCACTCCACCGGCTCGGTGTAGCGCGACGTGATCGGATAGCGCCAGTCGCGGCCGAACGCGCGATGCGTGACGCGAATGCCGATCGGCGCCTGACGACGCTTGTACTCGTTGATCTTGATGAGGCGCGTGACACGTTTCACGTCGTCGACCGCATAGCCTGCGGCGATGATCTCGGCGAGCGAGCGGTCCTCTTCCATGTACATGCGCATGATTGCGTCGAGTACTTCGTATTCGGGCAAGCTGTCCTGATCGGTCTGGTTCTCGCGCAGTTCCGCCGACGGCGCGCGCGTCAGAATCCGCTCGGGGATCACGTCGCGCTTGTCGAACGTGGTGGCCTGATTGCGGTAATGACACAGCCGGTAGACCAGCGTCTTCGCGATGTCCTTGATGACCGCGAAGCCGCCCGCCATGTCGCCGTACAACGTGCAATAGCCGACCGCCATCTCGCTCTTGTTGCCGGTGGTCAGCACGATCGAGCCGAACTTGTTCGACAGCGCCATCAGCAACGTGCCGCGAATACGGGCCTGAATGTTCTCTTCGGTCGCGTCTTCGGCGCGGCCCGCGAACTCCTCGGCGAGCGAGCCGCGGAACGCGTCGAACATCGGCGCGATCGCAATTTCGTCATAGCGCACGCCGACGCGGCGCGCCATCTCGGCGGCGTCGGTGGTGGAAATGTCGGCGGTGTAGCGCGACGGCATCATCACCGCGCGCACGCGATCCGCGCCGAGCGCGTCGCACGCGACGGCCAGCACCAGCGCCGAATCCACGCCGCCCGACAGGCCGATCAACGCGCCGGGGAAGCCGTTCTTGTTGATGTAGTCACGCACGCCCATCACGAGCGCCGCATACACCTGCGCTTCGAGCGACTGCTCCGGCGCGATCGCGCCAGGCACCGGCACGCCGTTGTCGAATTCGACGATCGCGGTGGCTTCTTCGAACTGCGCCATCTTCGCGATCAATTCGCCTTGCGCGTCGAGCACGAACGAGCCGCCGTCGAACACCAGCTCGTCTTGCGCGCCGACCATGTTCACGTAGACCATCGGCAAACCGGTTTCGCGAATCCGCGCGCGCAGAATGTCGAAGCGCACCGCTTCCTTGTTCAGGTGATACGGCGAGCCGTTCGGAATCAGCAGCACTTGCGCGCCCGCCGCCTTCGCCATCTGCGCGGCCGACGCATGCCACGCGTCCTCGCAGATCACCACGCCGTACTTCACGCCGTCGAGTTCGAACACGAACGGCTGCGGGTCGGACGCGAAGTAGCGCTTCTCGTCGAACACTTCGGTATTGGGCAAATCCTGCTTGCGGTAGGTGCCCTTCACTTCCCCGTCGACGATCAGCGACGCCGCGTTGAACGTATCGACCGGCGGCACGCCGCGCTCGATCGGCGCGTTTGCATTACCATGGCCGTGCGCTGCGTCGCGTGAAGGATGGCCGACGATCACATGCAAGCCGCTGAACGGCTTCAGTTGCACGGCGAGATCGGCCAACGCCGCCGCGCTCGCGGTATAAAACGCGGGACGCAGCAGCAGATCTTCGGGCGGATAGCCGGACAGCGCGAGTTCAGGCGCGATCAGCAGCTTCGCACCGTCGTTGTGCGCCGCGCGTGCGGCGGCTACGATCTTCGCGACGTTGCCGGCGAAGTCGCCGACAGTGACATTGATTTGAGCAAGAGCGATTCGGGTCTTCATGGCAGGATCGACAGGCAAGCCGGGTGGCTTGCGAGTACCGCGGCTGGTTGGCTCGACGGAACGGACAAATCGGATAAACAAACGACGCGGTCATCACGACACCGCGCCGCTCATTGGGAACAGTCACACAGATTGAACCAGGAACGCTTCGATTATCGCACGGGCATTCTGGCGTCGCCGTCCGAGGTGGACGCCGCCGAATGGAATGCCCTCCTCGCGCAGCAGTCGCAACCCACGCCGTTTTTACGGCATGAGTTCCTGAGCGCATTGCATGCGACCCAATGCGCGGTCGCGGATACCGGCTGGGCGCCGCAATTCGTCACGCTCACCGACGCGCGCACGGGCAAGCTCGCGGCGGCCGCGCCTGTCTATTTGAAGGGGCACTCGTACGGCGAGTACGTGTTCGATTGGGCATGGGCCGATGCGTACAAGCGCAACGGCTTGCCGTATTACCCGAAACTGTTATGCGCGGTGCCGTTCACGCCGGTGCAGGGCAACCGGTTGCTATCGACGGATGCGCATGCTTTGCGGCATCTCGCGGCCACGTTGATGGCGTTCGCGGAACAAGCGGACGTGTCGTCGCTGCACGTGCTGTTTCCGACTGAAACCGAGGCGAACGCGCTCACCGGCATGGGCATGATGCAGCGCGAAGGCGTGCAATTTCATTGGCTCAACGACGGCTATCGCGACTTCGACGATTTCCTGTCGACGCTCGAACAGAAGAAGCGCAAGAACATTCGCGCCGAGCGTCGCAAGGTCCACGAAGCCGGCGTGACGATGCGCAGGATTCGCGGCGAGGACATTCAGGACGCGGACTGGCGCTTCTTCAGCAAGTGCTATCGGCAGACTTACCGTGAACACTTTTCGAGTCCGTATCTGAACCTCGATTTCTTCCGGATGATCGGCGCGACGATGCCGGAGAATCTGCTTCTGGTGATCGCTGAATATGAAGGCAAGCCGATTGCGAGTTCGCTCGTCGTGTATCAGCGTGATGAGAAAACCGGCGGCACGCTGTATGGTCGCTACTGGGGCGCGTTGGAGCATGTGCCGTGTCTGCACTTCGAAACTGCTTACTACCAGCCGCTCGAATTCTGCATCGAGGAAAAGCTCGGCGCGTTCGAAGGCGGCGCGCAAGGCGAACATAAAATGGCGCGCGGTTTCCTGCCGACGGTAACGCGCTCCGCACATTGGCTCGCGCATCCCGCGTTCGCCGATGCGGTCGGCCATTTCCTCGACAACGAAAAGAACAGCATCCACGCTTACGTGGACGAGCTGCGCGAACACAATCCGTTCAAAGGCTGAAGCGCATTTATGGCGTGGTTTCTTTATCTGCTCGAATGCTCGGACGGCAGTGTCTATACCGGCATCGCCGTCGACGTGCAGGCACGTTTCGACAAACACGTGAGCGGCATGGGCGCGCGTTATACGCGCTCGCGCAAGCCGGTACGGGTACTCGCGTCGTTCGAACTCGCGGACCGGGCGAGCGCGTCGCGGGCGGAGTATTGGGTCAAGCGTTTGCCGGCGGTCGATAAGCGCGCGCTGGCGGCGGGATTGCGGACGATTGAATCGGTGATGCCGGTGGCGGAGCCGGTCGCTGCAGAGACTGAAGAAACGCGCGAGGAAAGCGACGCCGCATGATGCCGCGGTGATCTACCCCCTCGCCTCCCGCATCCGCTCGGTCAGCAAGCGCTGCATCCGCGCAAGCTCACCCACCGCATCGGCTTCCAGCGACGTCAACGTGTCCCGCGCCGGAAGCTCATGCCGAACCGGCCGCAAGGTCCGATTCAACGCCGCGTCGATATCAGCACTCACCTGCTCGACCCATGCGCCGAGTTCATCGTGCTGCCCGCGCCGGTTCGTACTCAGACGCAACTGCGTCGCGGTGCCGGCCATCCTGCGCAGCAGACTAAGCACCGTCAGCGTCACGGTATCGACCATCGTGTCCTCGAGTTTCTCCAGGCGAATCCGGCCGATCGCTTCTTCCGCGTTATTGCTGTCGAGACCCGCCGCGCGGCGCAAACGCTCCATGTCCTCCACGCTGCGACGCGGCGACTCCAACGCGGCGCGCAAATACGCGACGTTCGCGCGCACCGCATCGCTCAGATAAGCGCGGTAGTCGGCCTTCTCGCGCGTCGGCCATAGATAGAAAGTCGCGACCAACGCGAGCACGCAGCCGAGCACGTTGTTGCCGAGCCGCGTGAGCGCGAACGAAAATTCGTTGGCGCCCGGCGTCGCGAAGTCGGCGACGAGCACGAAGGTCGGCGTGAGAAACAGTACGAACAGGCTGTAGCTGACCGGCCGCAGCGCCATCGTCGCGATCACCAGCGGAAACACCGCGAGCGAAATGCCGAGAGGCGAATGAATCGCGTAGCCGATTCCCGCCGCCAGCACGCCACCGACAATGCTGCCCGCCGCGCGCTCGATGCTGCGCGGCCAGGTCGCGGCAATCGACGGCTGCAGGATCAGCAGCGTCGCCATCGTGGCCCAGTAGCCGAACGGCAGCCCGAGCGCGCGAATCACGAGGAAGCCCGTGGTGGTCGTCACGCCGACGCGCGCCGCGTGGCGCAAGCCAACGGACTGCGTGGACAGATTGGCCTTCAGCGTCGCCCATGTGCGCGCCGCGAAACGGGCCACGCTGTCGCTCCACGATTCGTGTTGTTGATAGCGCGGCGCGAAATCGACCAACTCGAAATCGGCTTGCAACTTCACCGGCTCCATCAACTCGCTTTCGAGCCGCGTCGCGAGACGGCGCAAGCGCTGCTGCAAATCCGCGATTCGGTCCCAACGCGCGTCGCTGGTCGCCGCGCCGATGCCGCGCAGCACTTCGCCGACTGCGCTCAGCAATCGCGCCGCACGCTTCGCGCGCCATGCATCGGCGGGGACTTTTTCGCTCGCGCCCGACACCGCGATCAGATACGCGAACAGCGCTTCGCCATCGGTCAACAAACCGAGCAGCGTGTCGTAGGCCTCGCGGCCGTTCGTGCGCGACGCGGGCACCTTTGCCAACGCATCGCGCGAACGCTCCAGCGCGGCACGCGCATCGGCGCGGAACTTCACCGCATGCGCGGCCCACTCGCGCGACGGTGCGCGCTGCTCCAGCAAACGCGCGCTGTCCAATGCGATATCGGCGAGCCGCAGATAGACGGCGCGCAGCGTCGAGCGGCTCGCGCCGAACGGATGAATGCGCCACACGCTCAAACTCAGCGCAATAGCGAACAGGCAACCGACCAGATACACGCCGAGAAACGCGAGGCCCGCGCGCGCGTCGTGCATCGGCCGGTCGACCATCACGACGCACGCGGTCGCCGCGAGTATCGTCACCTGCGAGGTTGCCGCGCCCCAGATGCGGCCGAACGCGCCGAGCGTCGTGAACACGAGCACTGCGAGCGCGGCGAAGCCGGTCCCGGCGCTGGACGCGAACGACGTGAGCCCGCCGCACAGCGTCGACAGCAACGCGAAGCCCATCATCGATGCAAAGCGCGCGCGGTTGGAACCGGCGGCGTCGGCGAGGCAGGTCCAGAACGCGCCGATTGCGGCCCACGCGAAGATCGGATCGTGCAGCACGTTGCCGACCGCGAGCATCGCCGTGGACGCGCACGCCGCCCTCAAGCCTTCCGACAGGCTCGCCTCGCTCGCCGCGAACGACACCATCCACACCGGCCGCTTGCGATAGATCGCCGTGACGAGCGCGTACAGACGGCTCGACCAGCGGGGCGATGGCGATGGGTGGGGCTTGCGGTTCATCATGCGGACGGCGGGTTCCTGGGATTGAGAATGCGTGTGGGGATTTGCATTACGCACTACGTCGCGCGCGGAATCAGCACGCCGCTACGGCTTGCGGCTTGCGGCTTGCGGCTTGCGGCTTGCGGCTTGCGGCTTGCGGCTTGCGGCTTGCGGCTTGCGGCTTGCGGCGATAATAAGGGTTAACACCTAAACATAAAGATGCCTTTGCTTCATCCACGCGATGCACTGCGTCTATGCGCGTCTATTTGCGTCCGCGCACGCAGACCCCAAGCCTACGCAGAGTCGCCGCCGTTGCCTATCGCGCAGCAAGCGAACGCTTCGACAAGCGCAAAGCGGGCGCGCATGAAAAAACCGCGCGGCCCTTCCGGGCTCGCGCGGTTTTCCGCAAACAGAACAGCAGCCGGCTTTTCAACCGGCATCAAGCGCGCTTACTTGCCGAAGTTCGCGACGCCTTCAGTGATTTCCTTGTGCGCGGCTTCGATGCCTGCCCAGCCGTCGACCTTCACCCACTTGCCCTTCTCCAGCGCCTTGTATTGCTCGAAGAAGTGCTTGATCTGGTCTTTCAGGTAAGCCGGGACGTCGTCGATCGACTTGAGGTCGGCGGTCATCGGGCAGACCTTGTCGTGCGCGACGGCGACCAGCTTAGCGTCCACGCCCGACTCGTCGGTCATCTGCAGCATGCCGAGCGCACGTGCGCGCACCACCGAGCCAGCCAGCAGCGGGAACGGCGTGATGACGAGCACGTCGACCGGGTCGCCGTCGCCCGACAGCGTTTGCGGGATGTAACCGTAGTTCGCCGGATAGCGCATGCCGGTGCCGATGAAACGGTCAACGTGAAGCAGGCCCGTTTCCTTGTCGGCCTCGTACTTCACCGGATCGCTTTGCGCCGGGATTTCGATGATGACGTTGAAATCGTGCGGAAGGTCTTTGCCTGCGGGGACGTGATTGAAGCTCATGAGCGCTCTCTGATCAGGATGGAAGTCGGGACACGGCGTGCGGCGCGCTGGCTCGAGTTTGCGGGTCCTGCGTGAATCTCGTGTGGACCTTGCATCGAGCGGCATTGCGCACCGAACAGTGCGGAATGCGCCATTATAGCCGCTCGGCCGTTGGCACCTGGCCGGGGATCGGCGCGATAATCGTTCTGCGTCTCTCGCCCGCTTCAATCACTGCGTCACCGGTTAGCGTCACCCGTTTGCGTCTCTGCTTGTGCGTCGCTTGTGCGTTACTTGTATCTCTCGTTTGTGAACACCGCGTCGCCGGACACGGCTCGCGCGAAACATCAAGGAGCATGCATGGAAGAAGCCCGACACTTCATCGGCGGCGAGTGGTCCGCCGCATCCGGCGGCGACACGATCGCCGTGCTCGATCCGTCGGACGGCCAGCCGTTCACGCGCATCGCACGCGGCACCGCGGCCGATATCGACACCGCCGTCCAGGCCGCGCGCCGCGCGTTCGAAGGCGCGTGGGGCGCGGCGAGCGCGGCCGAACGCGGACGCGTGCTGTACCGGCTGTCGATGCTGGTGGCCGCACGCCAGGAAGAACTGGCGCAGCTCGAAGCACGCGACACCGGCAAGCCGCTCAAGCAGGCACGCGCCGATTCCGCCGCCCTCGTCCGCTATTTCGAGTTCTACGCAGGCGCCGCCGACAAGCTGCACGGCGAAACACTGCCCTACCAAAATGGCTACACGGTGCTGACGATCCGCGAGCCGCACGGCGTGACCGGCCACATCGTGCCGTGGAATTATCCGATGCAAATCTTCGGGCGCAGCGTCGGCGCGGCGCTCGCGACCGGCAACGCGTGCGTCGTCAAACCCGCCGAAGATGCGTGCCTCTCCGTGCTGCGCGTCGCCGAACTGGCCGCCGAGGCGGGCTTGCCGGCCGGCGCGCTGAACATCGTCACCGGCTATGGATACGAAGCGGGCGCGGCGCTCGCGAGCCATGCGGGCATCGATCACATTTCGTTCACCGGGTCGCCGGAAACCGGCAAGGCGGTCGCGCAAATGGCCGCCGAAAACCACGTGCCCGTCACGCTGGAACTGGGCGGCAAGTCGCCGCAAATCGTTTTCGCCGATGCCGACCTCGACGCGGCGCTGCCCGTGCTGGTCGCGGCGATCGTGCAGAACGCCGGGCAAACCTGTTCGGCGGGCAGCCGCGTGCTGATCGACCGCGCGATTTACGAACCGTTGCTCGACCGCTTGAGCAGCGCATTCAACGCGCTGCGCGTTGGCCCTTCGCAGGCCGATCTCGACTGCGGTCCGCTGATCAACGCGAAACAGCAGCAGCGCGTGTGGGACTTCCTCTCCGATGCGCAGCACGACGGCATCGCGATGGCCGCGCACGGCGAAGTGATTCCCGAGGCGCCGGAAAGCGGCTTCTATCAGGCGCCGACGCTGCTGCGCGACGTGCCCGCAAGCCACCGCCTCGCGCGCGACGAAGTGTTCGGCCCGGTGCTCGCCGCGATGTCCTTCGCCGACGAAGACGAAGCGCTCGCCTTAGCCAACGGCACGCAATACGGGCTGGTCGCCGGTATCTGGACACGCGATGGCGCACGCCAGATGCGTCTCGCGCGACGCGTGCGCTCCGGCCAGGTGTTCATCAACAACTATGGCGCGGGCGGCGGCGTCGAATTGCCGTTCGGCGGCGTCAGGCATTCGGGCCACGGACGCGAGAAAGGCTTCGAAGCGCTGTACGGCTTCACCGTGCTGAAGACCATCGCGATCCGGCACGGCTAGCGCGGCGGGCATCCCGCTTCGATTCACGCAGACAGGCATCACCCTCTACAACAAGCAACGGAGACATCATGCGGTTGACAGGTAAAACGGCCATCGTCACGGGTGGCGGCTCGGGTTTCGGCGAAGGCATCGCGAAGACCTACGCGCGCGAAGGCGCGAACGTGGTGGTCAACGATCTGAACGGCGCGGCCGCCGAACGTGTGGCGAGCGAAATCGCGCTGGCTGGCGGCAAGGCCATCGCGGTGGCGGGCAACGTCGCGCAGCAGGACGACTGGCGCAAACTGCGCGAGGCCGCGCTCGAAGACTTCGGCAGCGTGCAGATCGTCGTCAACAATGCGGGGACCACACATCGCAACAAGCCGGTGCTCGAAGTGACCGAAGCCGAGTTCGATCGCGTGTACGCGGTGAACGTCAAAAGCATCTACTGGAGCGTGCAGGAGTTCGTGCCGTATTTCCGCGAGCAAGGCGGCGGCGGCTTCATCAACATCGCGTCGACGGCGGGTGTGCGGCCGAGGCCGGGGCTCGTCTGGTACAACGGCAGCAAGGGCGCGGTGATTATCGCGAGCAAGTCGCTGGCGGTCGAACTCGGCCCGGACCGGATTCGCGTGAACTGCGTGAATCCGGTGATCGGCGAAACGGCGCTGCTCTCCGAGTTCATGGGCGTCGAAGATACGCCGCAAAACCGGCAGCGTTTTCTGGCGGGCATTCCGCTTGGACGCTTCTCGACGCCGCAGGATATCGCCAATGCCGCGCTGTATCTGGCGTCGGATGAGGCGGAGTTCATCACCGGCGTGTGCCTCGAAGTGGACGGCGGGCGCTGCGTATAACGGCGCGGCTGGCTCGACGTAACGGGCGCAACGACCACACCCGGTAACCGCGCCCACCCGCGCAGCCTGCTCACGCGCGGCTGCGCGGGCGTCAGTGTTTTCCCCCGGTATTGATTCGTCATGCAAAGCACCGGGCGCGGCTAGAATCGGTTCCAGTTGTCAGCACTTCAATTCCACAAGAAAAGAGGAGACATCATGGCTAGTCCCGCAAATCCGCTTCAGCACCCCGGCGCAGGGGCGCCGTCCACCTTCGAAGAGGCCACCTACCGGAAGGTCACCTGGCGGCTCGCGCCGCTTCTGATGCTGTGCTACGTGGTCGCGTATCTGGACCGCGTGAACGTCGGCTTCGCCAAGTTACAGATGACGAGCGACCTCGGCCTGAGCGATGCGGTGTACGGCTTCGGCGCGGGGATTTTCTTCCTCGGCTATTTCATCTTCGAAATTCCGAGCAACGTGATCCTGCACAAGGTGGGCGCGCGCGTGTGGATTGCGCGGATCATGGTGTCGTGGGGCATCATTTCGATGCTGACGATGTTCGTCACCACGCCGACCATGTTCTACGTGATGCGCTTTCTGCTCGGGCTCGCCGAGGCGGGGTTCTTTCCTGGGATCATCCTGTACCTCACCTACTGGTATCCGTCGCATCGGCGCGGGCGCATGACCACCTGGTTCATGACGGCGATCGCGCTGTCGGGGGTGATCGGCGGGCCGGTGTCGGGTTATATCCTGAAGACCTTTAACGGCATGAACGGCTGGCATGGCTGGCAGTGGCTGTTTCTGCTCGAAGGGATTCCGTCGGTGATCGTCGGGGTCATGGTGTTTGTGATGCTGGACGATCGCATCTCGAAGGCCAAGTGGCTGACGAAGGAAGAACAGCAGTTGCTCGAGCGGCAAGTGTCGGCGGAAGAAGCGACCAAGCATGACATGCCGATTCGTCAGGTGCTCACGAATGGGCGTGTGTTGATGTTCAGCCTCACGTACTTTTCGTTCGTGATGGGCTTGTATGGGGTGAGCTTCTGGTTGCCGACGATTATTAAGGCGACCGGCGTGACTGATGCGTTCATGATCGGGTTGTTGTCGGCGATTCCGTTTGCGGCGGCTGTTGTCGCGATGGTCTTTGTTGCGCGCAGTGCGGACAAGCAACGCGAGCGGAGGTGGCATATTGCGTTGCCGGCGTTTGCGGGGGCTGTTGGACTGGTGCTTTCTGTTGTTTGGGCGCATAACACCGTGCTGGCGATGGCGTCGCTTACTCTCGCTACGATGGGGATTCTTACTACCCTGCCGCTGTTCTGGAGTTTGCCTACGGCGATTCTTGCGGGGACCGGGGCGGCGGCTGGGATTGCGATGATTAATTCGATTGGCAACCTCGCCGGGTTTCTTAGCCCTTATGCGGTGGGGTGGTTGAAGCAGGCTACTCAGGCTAATGATTCGGGGATGTATATGCTGGCGGCGTTTATGATTCTTGGGGGGCTGTTGGCGATTAGTGTGCCGGCGAGGATGGTTAATAAGTGAGGACAGCTCTCTGACGCGAGGCCTTGGCGGAGAGTTGCCGCCTGGGCCTTGCGTTGATGCGGGGGTGAATTCGCATGGAGTTTAGTGCTGATCGTCAACGATGACGAAATCAGCCAAGCGTGACGGTTCATAGAATCGCCGCAAGCGAAATGCTCACATTCAACCAATACGTCGCTAAAGCGTCAGACACTTGACCCAAGACGTATTCAGTACAAACACTGGAAAGGTCACACTCATTTCAGAAACATCCGATTTTCCGGAGCAGGACGTCTGCGTACGCTGAATCGCCAAATTTCTGATATCGAGCGGAGACTTGAATGCCAACCAGTAGCCATTCTGAATATCTGTTCGCCACGGTCGGCTCACTTACCGGGGGTGGTGGACGCGTTACCCGCGTTTCTAGCTGCGCAGCCTTTGACAACAAGAACCTTGCCGTCGTCGGCGATATCGTGACGTATGAAGATGGGACAGAAGCGACGATCATCGACGGCGCTGGCTTCGCGGCGATGTGGAGCAACAAGCCATTCGCACTCGTTGGCTCGCGCTTGAGTAACGGCGACAGAATCATCTCCTCACCTCAGGATTCTTTCGGCATCACAGTCCGGACCGGGGAGGATATTCCCGGCCTTTTCGATCCCTCGTATGTACCGCCGCAGCAGATTGACGACAACTGCGGGGATGACGGACGTGCGTAAGGCAGCGATACGACATGGCGATCCGACTACAACACACGGATTTGTCCTCGCCTATTCCTCGACGATCTATGACGACAACAAGAACGTTGCACTAAGCGGAGACGAGGCGACGTGCGGCAACTGCAAGGGCACGTTTCAGATATTCGGCACAGGGGAAGGAATGTCCGAAAAGGGGCGAGTCGTCGTAGTCGACGGCGATCTTGTACTTTGCCCTTGCAACCAGAATCGCGTGATCGTCGGCAACAATCCCGGCATCTTTCTCCAGTGCGACGATGGCCAATCTAGCAGTACACCCATTCGCGCAGCCGTCATGGTCGCCGCCTCATCGTCAACGGTTTCAGCGTATGACGAACAGGTATGCGCCACCGCGCTGGACACCCTACTCGCTGGTTACCCGTATTACATTGAAACCGCAGATGGGCGTATCGAGTCCGGCCGGATCGACGCATGCGGCCAGTTGCCACGTATTTTCACTGGCAACAACTCGGACAGCTACACCGTCTTTTGGGGCGACGAAGCCCTCGCAAAACAGTTTGGAGTTTGAGTTGTGCCGAACGCAAAAACCGTGGTTAGAACCAACTCGACGCCGAACTCCATCAAACAGGTTCAGTTAAGTGCAGTGACATTCCAGCAACTGTGGAACGACTACCCATCACGCGACCCTTACGACAATCCAGACTACCCAGATCAATGCGCTATTCGTATGAGCGTGACCTTCCATCGTGCTGGCGTTGAGATGAAGTCGTTTTCGTCAAAGCTGGTCAAGCCGCTCGGAGGACAGGCCAGCATCGGGCGTATCCTTCTCGAAGGAAACGTAACGGCGACGCGAGCCAATGAGCTTGGCGAGTGGCTGAAGCTACAGCCTATCGCCGGCATCGGCAAACCCGAGAACATTTCCGGGACCAACTGGGTATCCATGGTCAAAGGTCGCACTGGCATCATAATGTTTGACGGCTATTGGGCGCGCGACGGCGAGACAAGTGGCAACACGAGCGGCGGCCACATCGATCTATGGAACGGCGAGAAGCTGACGGGCCTGGGCACAGGGTTGAGAGTTACCTGGAACATTGTGATCCCCGGTATCTGGTCAGATTTCCGAAAATCAAAAACGATTCTTTTCTTTCCCGTGAAATGAAACTAATGAGGATCGTCGTTGGAATCATAGCTGGGGCAGTCTTGGGTACTGCCGTTGCGTGGTTTGGCCTGTATCTGTTCGGTGTAATCGTGTTGCATGGCAAAGGGAGTTTATTCGACGCGTCCCGCTCGGCAGAAACCACCTTCTTTGTTATCTGGGTTGCATTGACTGTTGCCTTCGCAATTTTGGGCGGATATGCAGGGTACGCGAATGACGGCCGGAAAGCGAACTAGACGGTAAGGATGATCGGATTGCGAACGCGAAGTGGCTGACGAAGGAAGAGCAGCAGTTGCTCGAGCGGCAAGTGTCGGCGGAAGAAGCGACCAAGCATGACATGCCGATTCGTCAGGTGCTCACGAATGGGCGTGTGTTGATGTTCAGTCTCACCTACTTTTCGTTCGTGATGGGCTTGTATGGGGTGAGCTTCTGGTTGCCAACGATTATTAAGGCGACCGGCGTGACCGATGCGTTCATGATCGGGCTGTTGTCGGCGATTCCGTTTGCGGCGGCGGTGGTGGCGATCAATCCATCGACAATTGGACTGATATGATCACGTTTATACGGGCAAGCGATCAAACTACATTTCACCCCACCTTTTTTGTCAGCCACAATGCCAACAATGTTGTCTGCATTTTATAGTCCCGCCAGCAAATGGTTAAACGACAACCAAGGCGTTGTCAGCGTAGCAATCTTTGCAATAACTGTTGCTTTCGCTTGGGCAAGCGGAATTTTTTCAGCGTTGCGCAGAAGACCTCAGTTCAAGCTACATCTACTTGAAGGTCCGACATTTTGCTGCACATACCCCGTTGGTAAAAAACACGGGAATTTTGATGTTCACCGGACAGGGATCGCCCTATATCTGTCGTTGTCCAACGTGGGCTCAGCGCCATCGAGTTTGGCGAATATCTCAGTTGCGTATCATTGGCATCTTCACCCGTTTAGCGTTCAATGGTTGAAGTATTCAGTGGGCTGGTTCTGGCTAACGAGTCAGACGGCTGCGCTCGATGCTTTTCAAGTAAAAATTGGTGAGAACATCAAGGTCTACCCTTTTCTCACGCAGAGGAATTTTCTTTCCCCCGCAAATCCTGAGACATACCTCGAAGTAGGACAGGCATCAAACGGTGTGGTCTATTTTGAGCAGACTGATAGTTGGGGTGGATGCTTGCCCTCCGTGCGTAATGGGCTTGTTCGTATCAAGGTGAGCATTCAGGACGTCTTTGGCGGGCGGCATACGAAAAGATTTGTCATTCCGGCGGTAACCGTAGCAGCGGCCCGCAAATACAATCCTTCTTTCGGCAAGACTCTGGCGGAGCTACGCAGCGAAAAACTGCCTTTTGACACGGAGGCGATTCCCGAAGACCTGCCCCTCGCTAACGACTGTACACGTTCGTAGGATCTTGGAAGCAGTCATTGCCACTGTGAGCTCAGCAGAATGGAAGTTGACGATCGCCGATCTCCGCTCGCAATTCTTGGTGACCAAGCATTCGCCGTGAGCATAGCTCTGGACCCGATTCATTACTGCAACGTTCGTACATCCGAATCGCTTTTACGGTCGCGTTGCTACTCCACCATCCAATACCTTACCGTAGTAACAGCATTGCCGCCTAATTGCTGAGGTTAGGAACGTTGGCTATTTTGGCACGGCGGGCGGACCAGAAATCGCCCGTCACGTGCTAGTCCTCACCTTAACTTCATCCGGCGAATCTGCACGCGAAGCGTTCCACCAGGACAGGAAGACCAAGCGAAATCCGAACCACCACGCATAAATTGAGTAGGCTGACTGACACGCATTCTCGTCAAGCAGTCCATGCGCGAGTTCATTCCGGAGATTAGGACCAAAAGCATCACAAAACAGTGCTCGCAACTCAAAAGCAAGATCCTTCCCAAAAACTTTCGCAGCGTCATCCATCTCCATCAAGGTGCTCATCCCGTTCTCGTGCTCGATGCCGTCCCTGTCCAAGTTTGTCGTTTTTGCTCCGGCCTGCTTGAGGTGCACACGAACCATGTGCTCAATCTGCGGTATCAGGATGTGCAGAGCCGACACAAAGTCCCCATCGTAGCCGGCAACGAGAGCCTTTCCGAACAGGTGTGCACGGTCTTTCGGGACGATAGGAGATCCGCTCGCAACGCCAACGAAATCGACTTCTTGAAGACGATGCTCCAAAAGCAGAATTTCGCGTGCGGGCAGGATGCTTCCCTGAACCAAGAGGCCAACTATAGTGCTGTAGCGCTGCACCATTTCGGCCCGGATTGCGATTTCGTCACTCTCCGTCGGATCCCCGTTCGAACTCATGGGCGGCCGTTTGGCGATCACGCGCCCGTCAGGACTCACCATTGAGGAACTCGCTAAACGACGAAATAGAGACTGCTGCATCGTCTCTATGGCATTTTTTCGCAGATGATCCACATTCGCGCCACGGTGCAGGCTCGCAAATGCTATCAGCGCATCGACTACTGACTTGCCCTTGACGGAATTCCGCGCACTTTCCACTATCTCTGAGATGTCTATACTGGGGCTGCTGATGACGCTCATCTCACCCATCGCCAATTCACCAGAGTAGTTCAGAAGCGAGCGAAGCTCAACAATGCGCTCGTCTACATTGAGTGCCTGCCGATCTGATCTCGGAATCGTTCGATAGATCTGGATGGCGTTCTCATAGAAGCTTGATGCCACTATATGACTCCGACTCTCGGATGCGAGTCTGGCTGTGGCTTCCTTCACCCAACTCTCAGCCGAAAACGCGGTCATTTCGGCAGCTTTTGCGCGGTTCGAAATCGCTTTGTACCATTCTGCAGCGCTTTTGAAGTAGTCGCGGGCCCGATGCAAATTACCTTCACCGTCGGAATCTCGCGCAAGAACCTCCAACCTTTCAGCAATTTCAGCCCGACGCGTCCGCGCCAAGCCATTCGACTTCAACAGTTCTGCCAGCCATAGCGCAAAAAAACCTTTCTCCAGCGTCGCTGCCGTGAATGCTTTCAGGATAGCGGTCTCCATTTCCGCCAGTTCCCTTTCTGCCCCTCCTTTCAGTAGTTGTGCGAGACTCAGCGCGCGCTGCCATCCCTCTCGGCCGCCAAGCAACCATGTATCGACATTCAGTGACACGGCGCGATAGGCATTAATGGCTAAGAAAGCGATAGCCGAATTTTTCGGGCGCTGCCGCAACCAGACAAGATCGGCTAGACGCGCTTTCAGCCAGACATCATCTACCGTCGCCAGATTCTCCGCGAACAGGGCAATGTCTGCATCTGTCAGGTCATCCGGGATTGCTGACCGTCGGTCGGGCATCACCATGAAAGGCTTGAATGGTTCATTGTGACTCCGCGGGGACAGCATCATGGAGCAAGCGTCTGCCAGCAACCACAGCACCTTGCCGTGGGCTTTACGCCCGTCTTCGATAGCCGCACGCGCCGCTGTCGAGAATGCGGTCCAGATGCCCTGATATCCCTTACCCGAACAATCGACCAACACCTCCTTCCACCCGGAATTTTCAAAATCGCCGCTCGTCACAACGAGATCTACATCGTAGCGTTGATTTGTCATTGATTCGTTCACTTGTTATCTAACTGATAGGTCTGACTTCGTCGTTTTTTAGTGAGATGCAGCCTTTTCCGGCGGCAAGCCCCGCCTCAGTGGCGCTGTTTCGAGACTCCGAACGAGATTCAAACGCCTCCGTAATGTCAGCCTCGTTTGGATCGTAGCGGCTCGTGCAAACCAACTTGATGTCACCAAATGTGAATCTCACCCATTCTTTAAATATCAGTGAATCTTTGCTAACTGGGTGAATCCCGACCGACGCTAACTGTTGCGTTAGTTCAGGCTTCGTTACCATAAAGAGAGTCGGAACTGATTGAACCACACCAACCATGCTCAATGCCTTAGTTGACATCCCGGGCGTGAAGGTGGCCAGCCAAAAAAATAGCGCGTAAGCCGGAACTCCGAAACCGATCAGCATCGACTTGATCGTGTGCGATAACGCCTGCTTTCTGCTCGTTGAAAAAGCAATCAGGCCCGGTATGTAGCCTACAAGCGCAAGCGGTACCAAAACCGCCAAGCCGTAGGTTGCCTTCCTATCGGTATCGAGTGGACCGACTAACCCCGCCAAGGTTAGAAAAGGGATGCAGATGGCTAGTGACGCCAACGTAACGACCACGGAAAAGACTACTGAACCGCCGAGCTTTTTCCAAAACTTCTGAGACTTCAGTCGTTCACTACGAATTCGAGCCCACCAAGACAACAACATGCAGCAGACAAAGGTGAATCCCACCAAGCAAAGCACCCAGAGTTCGGTCCCGAAAGAGCTGACGATGATTGCGGCCAACCATCCGACGACGGTAAAAACAATAATCCTGCGCGCCCACGGCTGCGCACCGTTGCTTTGCCCCCAAACTACCGCTGCGAAGAGGAACAAAGAAGGGGCGCAAAGTAAAAAAAGAAGCAGAGAGAAGAACAACAACGCCGCGAGCAGAAGCGCGATGAGCCCCTGCACGGACAGGAGTGCCGGCAGAAAGAGAGAAGTCCAGCCAATATGCTTTAGGAACACCCAGAGAAACCCGGCGGGTATGAATAGAAAAACGAATGCGGCCTTTAGGCACATGTCAAACGCATCTTTCGCCAAAGATACGCCTTCCTTAAACATCTTGTAGTATTTGACGAATTCTGTTCGTCCTAAATCATGGTCTGGCAAGATTGGCCTTTTTTGATATTCGTAGTTGTCAAAAATACGCTCAAAACCAAGCTACCAAGCACCGTGTGCAAGGCGCCATCTTTTTAAACGTTCGGAACGTGTAGTTTGTGAGGATGGTCATCCGCCAGTGAATGATCGACGCGCTGGTGTTGCCCGAAAATCCGGAACAGATGGAGACATCCACAACCTTGGCACTTTTAATGTCCTGAGTATAAAGCTTAACCGCCATTTCGGTCCCGCATTCAGCATGGCGGGGACACGTCTGAAGTACGCCTCCCGTTCCCATGCGACCGGACATTCGAGTCTGCCAGAGCACTTTTTGTCGGGAAGACCTGCATAAGATGCGCTTCGCATGACTACTAGCACGAAAAACGAAGAAATTCATTGAAATCTCTTACGTATGACGGTGTAATCGATCAATAACAACCGGAGGGATGAATGCATCACATTTCAGATGTTCTAGTTAGAAATTTTAAATCCATATCTGACGGATCATTCCCACTTTCACACTACACGCCTTTGGTTGGCTACAACAATGCTGGTAAGACGAACATTATTCGGGCCGTTGGCTGGATCATAAAGAGATCCAGCCTTCCCGCAGAAGATTTTCATCTGCTAGACCAGGCAGTCGTTGTTGAAGCGGAAATATCCGGAATAACGGTTGAGGTCCTAGACGCGATCGGCAACGCTCATCGGGGGCGCATCGAGCCGTTGGTAGTGGATGGTCTTATACGCATTAGGCGTACTCAAACGACGCCCGGTCAGCCGGTTGCGGCAATACGCTTCGAGGTGCTTAGGCGGGAAAACGGCCAAGACGAATGGGTAGTGAATCCGGCAGGTATCGACGCGGCAATCAGCGCCCTATTTCCTGATCCCATCTTCATCGGCGCGATGGAGAACGCGACTGAGGATGTAGCAAAGTTCGGCACCGGCACGACAATCGGCAAACTCTTAAAAGAGATCATGACGCCCGTCATCGACAGGCACTCGCCCGCCGTTGCTGAGGCACTACATGAGATTGGAAGAAGACTATCCGCCAATGCTGCGGAGAAAGATGAAACTCTGGTTGATCTTGATGGACGTATCCGGGGCGAACTGTCAAAGCTATTCCCGGGAGTCTCGGCAAAGACTCACATACCGGTGCCGGAGTTCGCTGATTTTATGAAATCAGCCACGATCAGGATTTTCGAAGAAGGATACGATAATCCAGAAGGTCGTGATGTCTCGTCATTCGGGCACGGCACGCAGCGCTCAATCCAGATAGCACTCATCAAGTGCCTAGCTGAGGTTCGAAGGGCGGGAGGAGGAAATCCAGGTAGAACAACTCTTCTCCTCATTGATGAGCCAGAGCTCTACCTGCACCCTCAGGCAATAGAAGTTGTGCGTGTAGCCTTGCGTCGCTTAGCCGGGGACGGCTATCAAGTAATCTTCACGACGCATTCGGCGAATATGATTTCGCGCTCAGATGCGCCGAACACTCTCCTGATCCGCAAAAGCGCTGCGGGTGGGACGAAATGTTATCCCCGAATCAAGGACGTTGTGATGGAGGCTATCGATGGTGCAGATCATCAATCGGAAGCGCTCTTCGCCCTCTCCAATTCCAGCAAAATCTTATTTTCTGAGCGTGTTGTGATCACGGAGGGCAAGACCGAACGTACCATCCTACCCGCAACGTTTCTTGACGCGTTTGGGGTTACGCCCGACGAGGACAAAATTGGCTTAGTGGATATAGGAGGCACACCCAATATCCCCGATACGATGAAAGTTCTCAAGGCAATGGGAGTGCCCTGCAAGTCGATCGTCGATTTAGATTTTGCATTCAGAATAGCTCCAATCAAAGGTCTCCTCGATCCGGCACACGCCGACCTTGCCGCCTGCAAGGCGATTCTCGTTGAATTGAAGGACGTCGGTGAAATTGCGTTAGATCAGGATGGGCTTCCCACTAAACACAATGGAGTCCCGGCTGCCACTGCATTTGAGATACTTGCGAGGCATGCCAACGCGATTCCCTGCATCGCAAGGCTCCATGAGGAATTGAAAGCCGTCGGCGTATGGATATGGACAAAGGGCGCAATTGAGGCTCACCTTGGGATAGCAAAGACTAGTACAGCCCAAAGAGCTTTTTTGGCTGGTCTTGAAGATGAAGTATATAGAGCAGCTATTCCAGACTACCAGTCAGTATGTGATGCAATGGCATGGCTGCGCGCCTGATCAAAGAGTGGAGATTGAGGCGCCCAATGGACCCCGCTCGTCCGCATACGCTAAAGGATGCGGAGTCGATGTCGAAGCGGTCAGCTAGCGAAGCGGCGGAGCGGAGGTTTATTGGGGCTAGTGCTCATCGCGTGTGTAGTATTCGAATGGCCACGACGCAAGTCACTCCTTCGGTTCCGCACGTTGCTGAATGCCCTGAATTACATAAGCCAGCAGTAAGCAATAGCCGTTGTTCTCCACAGCAAGCTTGCGCCGGGGGTCCACGGCATTCGCGATCCGTTGCCACTCTTCGACCAATTCTTTTCGATCCGCCGCCGTCAGCATGCTGAGATCGATCCGTTCAACGTTGCGTTTCAGGTATTCGAAGATAGTTCCGGCTTCTATCTGGCTGTAGATTTCTTCAAAGCTAGTCTGCTTGCCTGCATCCACTGCGCCGTTCAGGTAGAACGCAAGTACTGTGAGAGAGCTAAGGTGCATAGATCATATTCCAATCGTTGATTGCTGTTGTACCGCGCTTTGTTCGTCTGTCGGAGCTTATGCTCAAACGCTTCGATCTTTCACACAAAATGAAAGACGTGCCGTCCAAAGTTTATAAGGTACAGACGTTTGCCCCGACACGCGTTAGTTTGCCAGCTTATCGATACAGACACGAAGCTGTGCGGCGGCGGGGTGCAACTACTGCACTATTTTCGCAACGGAAAACTTGTCATACGCGAATATTCGATGTAGTGCGGTTCACGCTCGAACGATGGCTAGTGAAGGCTCACAAACCCGGAGTCACCATGAATTTCAGCGAAACTCCATTCGCTGATGAGTTAGCGAGCGACCTCGCCGTAGAGGTGGCCTTGAAAACGTCCCATAGGTATAACGCTGGTTGTCTCTTGTGAGTAGGTTTCAGTCCTCCGCCTTGTCCGATCGGCCAACTCTAACATTTAGCCTCCAAGATTAAATCCGAGATAGACCTACTCCCTTATAATTACCAAGTCGTCGGGAAACACCCAGCGACCAGGTTTGACAGCCTGACGTTCCAACCGCACACCCGCCCAGGCGGGTCGTGCGTCTATCGCTGCACGTCTATATTTCAATGGGCGGGCTGTGGTGGGGGAGCCGCAAGGCTCGCCGGGATGTTGGAACGCCGGTCTGTCAACCTCATCATGTGCCCGCTCACCCCTTCCCAAGCGAAGCAGGTGTCCGGGCTCCCCAGCATGCAACAGGGAGATCGCATCCATGCCCAGGTCCATCAAAAATCAACCGGCTTCACGTCCGCCAGTCGACGCACTCCAGTACGAAAAGCTTGCCCTATCCGCGTTCGATTTATGCGACCGGCAGGTGGGTCAACTGAACACCTTGATTACACTCGCGTCCTCAATAGTTAGAAATCCTGCTTTTACGAGCGACGAAAGAAAGCGCCGTCAAACGCTACTCGAATTGCTGCTGGACACCACCGAGCAGTATCAGCAGGAACTCGAATGCGACCGCGAGTTGTTCCAGGTGATTGCACTCGACGCGAAGGGCGTCCCGCGCAGCCACCTCACCGCGCAGCACGCGGCGAACTTGCTGGCTGAAGCATCGCAGAGCGCCAAAGCGACCTCGACCGCTGTGCAGCAGCACCCGTCCCCTGCCCCGCACTAAGCGATCCAATCAGCCCCATCCGCAACAGCCACCCGCCAGCACAAATGAAAATGGCCGCAGCAAAAGCTGCGGCCATCGAGTAACGCTTCGAGAGGCTCAAAGCAGTACGCCAACAATCACAAACGCCCGACGCACCACCACCCACCCCTCAAACAATATTCATAGCCAACGCACTCTCCCGATAATGCTGACTAGCCTTATCGCTATCCCCAAGCTGCTCATGCAACCTGGCCAACGCCCGATGCGAGCGAATCCGCAACGTCTCGTTATCCGCCAGCTTCAACGCACGCTCAAGGAACGACTGCGCCTTCCCCCACAACTGCTGATGCAGGCACAACCGCCCCAACGCAAACATCAAATCCGCATCTTCCGGCCGATCCTTCTGCCACCCCTCAGCCTTCTGAATCAGCGGCAACGCATCCCCCGCCGTCGTATCCGGATAACGCCGCAACAACCGCGCGTCCCAATTCTGCGCGAGCGCTTCCTCGACAATCTTGCGCGCTTCCTGTGGCCGATTCAGCGCCACCAGCAATTCAGCCGCGAGATCCGCAAGACGCGGCGAATGACGCTCGGTCGCCGACAGCGAATTCCACAACTCCAGCAACGCATCCGCGTTATGACGCCGGTCGCGCAACAGGTTCTCCGCCGCCAGTTGA
Organism: Paraburkholderia ginsengisoli NBRC 100965; assembly: GCF_000739735.1. Classification (GTDB taxonomy): domain Bacteria; phylum Pseudomonadota; class Gammaproteobacteria; order Burkholderiales; family Burkholderiaceae; genus Paraburkholderia; species Paraburkholderia ginsengisoli. The sequence goes on from NZ_BBJF01000011.1 coordinate 235,496, forward strand.
CGCAGACGCACCGCCACCGCCGGATGAATCGCCTCGCGCTTTTCCAGCGTCTTGACGAGCTTGAGCACTTCGCCCCAGTTCTTCAATTGCTGCTGCGCGCGCAACATGATCTGCTGCGCGTGAATGCGCCGCGCGCCCTGCGACTGCATTTCGGTCAGCGCGGTCAACGCGCCGTCCGCGTCGCGGCCGTCGGCGCGCATGTCGGCGGTGGCCATCAGGCGCGCGTCCTGCCAGTCGGCTTCGTCGATCTTCGCGAGCCATTCGTCGCGCCGCGCATATTCATGCATCCGATGCGCGGCCGTGGCCGCGATCAAACCGGCCGCGCCCTTGTTGTCGCCGTTCGCGAGCGCATCCTTCGCGGCTTTTTCGGCGCGCGAAAAACGTCCCGCGTACAGGTTGCCGATCGCGTCACGCAGCGCGGCGTGCGCCTTCGCGACACGCGAGCGCGCACGGTACGCGGCCACGCGCTGCGGCATGCGCCAGATATTGCGGATGATGCGCAACAGCGCATACAGCAGGATGAACAGCACCACCAGCCCGACCACGAACAGATTCAACGAAATGTCCACGCGGTACGGCGGATAGATCAGCAGCACCTGCCCGGTGTCGAAGCGCCCCGCCACCGCCAGCACCACCGCGATCGCGAACAGAAACGCGAGCCATAGAAGTCCCCGGATCGCCATGATTAACCTCGGCTCCGGTATTGATTGACGGCTTGCAGGCTCGTGTCCAGATTCGGCAATTCAACCGCGGCCGAACCCGCATCCACCTGCTTGACCAGATCGATCACGGTCTGCGTTTGCTTCGACGAGCTGTCGAAGTAGCGCGTGAGCGCGTTTTGCGCCGCCTGCAGGTCGGACTTCAGCGTGGTCTGGTTGCGCGAGAGCAGCGCGAGTCGCGCGGACAGCAAGCGCAGCTTCACGTTCTGACGCACGAAGTAGCCTTGATCGGGCGTGGTCAGCATCGCGTCGGCGTTATCGATACGGCGCACCTGCACGAGGCTCGTCAACTGATCGCCGATGCCGGTCGTCACTTCCTTCAACCACACTTCCCAGCGCGGCTTGCCGGTGGCCGCGGCCACCTTCTCGGTGTCGGCCCACGTGGCCGCGCGCGGCGTCGCGTGCGGGATCGGCGCGTCGCCGGAGAGCGGCAGGTCGTCGATGTGGTCGATCGCGTTGTCGAGCTTGATCGCGAGACCGGTGAGGTCGGTGGACGGCGCGGCCTTCAGCTTGTCGATGTCCAGCGCGATGGCCTTGCGCACCGCGACCGCCTGCGTGCTGTCCGACGCGGCGAGGCGCGTGTCCGCGCTTTGCAGCGCGAACAGCGCGAGCTGCGTGTTGCCGGTGAGCCGCAACTGCTGGCTTGCGGCCGACAGCATCTGCGCGACTTCGGCGAGCGTCCAGTCGTCGCGATTGCGCGCGAGGTCCGTGTATTGCTGTTCGAGCGCTTGCTGCGCGGCTTGCGTATCGGCGAGCTTGCCGGTCACCTGCGCGACCTGCGAATCCGCCTGATGCACGGTCGCGAGCGCCTGCTCGATCTTGATGCGCAGTTCGTTCGCCTGGGTGTCGTTCGCTTGCTGGCGCTGCGCGAGTTGCTGCTCGGTGCGCTCCAGCTTGCGGTTCAGCGCAAAGCCCGCCACGCCCACCGCGCAAGCGAGGATCACCACCACGAACCACAACAGCGGCATGCTCGCGTTGCGGCGCTTTTGCGCTTCGTAGGGCGTGAAGGGTTGGTTCGGCGGCAACGGGGTGCTCGCGGCCGGCTGGGGAGAAGCGTTCTTGGATTCGTTCGTTTCAGTCATGCGTGATTTAGCCGGTGATTGAGCCGGGTTGGACGGTACCGGTTGAACTACGGGCGGAACGGCGGCAAGCAGCGCGCGGACAATGCGCTCGTCGCCCGCACCGGACACCGTAATCCTATCAAAACCCAATGCCCGCGCGGTCTGCGCAATTCTTGGATGCGGCGTGACGAGCGTCGCGCGTTTGAGCTGCACGATTTCGTCGGCGGTCAGATGCTCCTGCGCGAGTTCGTGCAGGTTGCGCACGCCTTCGGAACTGGTCAGCAGCCACGCATGCGGCGCGCCCGCGAGCAACGCGTGCACGCGCGCCCAGCCGCCGATCGACGGCTCCGGCACGAGGCGGCGATACGCGGCGACTGCTTCGACTTCAGCGCCCGCTTCGCGCAGACGGTCGGCGAGCCATTCGCGGCCGCCGTCGCCGCGCACGATCAGCACGCGCTTGCCGTCGAGACCCGTCGCGCCGAGCGACGCTTCGATGGCCGCGAAGAGGCCTTCGGAGTCGAAGCTCGTCGCTTCGTCGTCGTTGGCGGAGGCGGGGCTGATGACCTGATGCGCCGGGGCCGCGACGCCGTGGCGCGCGAGCGCCTGCACGCTGCCCGGCCCAACCACGCCGACCGGCAACGCATGCGGCCAGATGCCGTCGCGGAGCGCGAACGCGTGATCGACGGCGTTCGGCGAGACGAACACCACCAGTGCGTAGCGTTCGAGCGACGCGAGCGCTGCGCGCAACGGGGCATCGTCTGCCACAGGCGCAATGTCGATCAGCGGGAATTCGAGCGTGTCGAAGCGAGCGGCGTCGAGTTGCCGGATCAGTTCGCTCGACTGACCGGCCGGTCGCGTAATCACGACCGTGAACGCCACCATGACGGCGGAGGAAGTCGCGTTGCCTGGGATGTCGGCTGCCATCACGCGCCGGTCGCCGCGCTGTCCGCTGCATCGCCGGCATGGGATGCGGCGGCGGGACCGCTGGCGGTGCTGAGCGCACGCACGATGTCCATCGCGCCTTGCTGTTCGAGCGCGCTCGCCACTTCCTGGCCGAGCGCCAGCGCACGTTCGACGGTCGGCGCGGGCGCCGACGCCTGCGCGCTCAACACGCGTTGACCATCGGGCGTAGCGACGATGCCGCGCAGATGCAGCGCGCCGTCATGCCAGCTAGCGTAGGCGGCGAGCGGCACTTCGCAACTGCCGCCGAGCGCACGCGACACCATGCGCTCCGCTTCGACCGCAGCCGCCGTGTGTTCGTGATGCAACGGCGCGAGCCACGCGACCATATCCGCGCGATCGGCGCGAATCTCGATGCCGAGCGCGCCCTGCCCCGCTGCGGGCAAGCTGTCCTCAGGATCGAGCAGCGCACGGATGCGATCGCCGAGACCCAGGCGCTTCAGGCCAGCCGCAGCCAGAATGATCGCCGCGTAATCGCCGCGATCGAGTTTCGACAGACGCGTATCCAGATTGCCGCGCAAAGGCCGCACTTCGAGATGCGGATAACGCATGCGCAGCATTGCCTCGCGACGCAGGCTCGATGTGCCGACCACCGCGCCCTCCGGCAACGCGGCGAGCGTGTCGTACTCGTTCGAGACAAACGCGTCGCGCGGATCTTCGCGCTCCATGATGGTGGACAGCGCGAAGCCCTCGGGCAATTCCATCGGCACGTCTTTGAGCGAGTGCACCGCGAGATCGGCGCGGCCATCGGCGAGCGCGGCTTCGAGCTCCTTCACGAACAGACCCTTACCACCGACTTTCGACAAAGTGCGATCGAGAATTTGATCGCCGCGTGTCGTCATTCCGAGGATTTTTACGTCACAAGATGGATATAATTTGTGCAGCGCACATCGCACATGCTCCGCTTGCCACATGGCAAGTCGGCTTTCTCGCGACGCAATCACAAGCGTGTGGGGTGGCGTGGAAAACGTCTCGGTGTTCATTAGCTTGCTGATCGAATGACGGGATGTAATAACAATCAATGTTAGCACGCGCTTCCGCGTCTTCCTTGCATCGCAAGGCACACCGGAGCGCCGTGCCGGCGCGGTATCGATGGAGGAGACGGGCTTCGCGCAACACGCGCGTGCCCTGTCCCGTCATGTTCACGCACGGTCGTTCGCGCACCGTGCCTCCGCATGCGGGATGATGCAGTGCGGCGCAACGTGCGTCGTCTGCATGCGTGCATGGCTGTGCGTTGTGCGTGACGGACTCGGCGGCCGCGTCCCGTGCGGTTCGCGCAGTGCGTTGCGCGCAGTACGTCGCGATTCACGCGGCCCCCTCTCCGGCGTTGCGCCATCGGCTTCTACCGTTCGTCCAGGTTTCGTGCAGTTCACGTTGCAGTTCCAAGTGCAGTTCCGCAGTAGCAGTTCATCACTTAACAGACCCTGGCTTCCCTGAGGAAACCCATCGTGACGTCTTCCGGATCGGCGCGCCCTGCCCGCCGCAACACCGCATCGCCCAACGCTCAAGCGGCCGACGCCGCTGCGCCCTCGGCTTCCGCCACCATCGACGCTGCATCGACGACAGCCGTCGAACCCGCCGACCACGCTCAACGCGCTCAACGTGCCAGCAAGAAAGCCCAGCCCGCTCAGGCTGCGAAAGCCTCCAAGGCCTCGAAGACTTCCACGTCCGTCAAGGCCGACAAGGCAGTGAAGACGAGTAAAGCCGATAAGGAGGCAGAGGCCGCAAGCTCCGCTTCTGCTTCGAAGCCGGCCAAGGCCGCACAAGCGGCACGCTCGGCGCAAGCCGTGAAAGCCAAGGCTGCGTCGCCGAAGATCAAGGTCGTCGCTACAGCCGAAGCCGAAGCCGCGCCGCAAGTTGCGAAGACGCCGAAGCTGCAAGCCGTGTCCGCAGACACCGCCACGCCCGCGCCGAAAACCAACGGTCGCACGCGCGAAGACAAAGACCATCCGCTGTTCCAGGACATCCGCTATCTCGGACGCCTGCTCGGCGACGTACTGCGCGAGCAGGAAGGCGACGAGGTATTCGACGTCGTCGAAACGATCCGTCAGACCGCCGTGCGTTTCCGTCGCGAGGACGACAGCGCCGCCGCGCAAACGCTCGACAAGAAGCTGCGCTCGCTGAGCCCCGAGCAAACCGTCAGCGTGGTGCGCGCGTTCAGCTACTTCTCGCATCTCGCGAATATCGCCGAAGACCGTCACCGCAACCGGCGTCACCGCATTCACGCGCTGGCCGGCTCGACCTCACAGCCGGGCACGATCGCCCATGCGCTGGAGCGGCTCGTCGAAGCGGGCGCAGCCGCCACGCCCGTGTTGCAACAGTTCTTCAACGACGCGCTGATCGTCCCCGTGCTGACCGCGCACCCGACCGAAGTGCAGCGCAAGAGCATTCTCGACGCGCAGCACGACGTCGCGCGTCTGCTCGCCGAGCGCGACCAGCAGTTGACCAACCGCGAACGCGCGCATAACGAAGCGATGCTGCGCGCGCGCGTCACGTCGCTATGGCAAACGCGGATGCTGCGCGACTCGCGCCTGACCGTCGCCGATGAAATCGAAAACGCGCTGTCGTTCTATCGCGCGACGTTCCTTGAAGAAATCCCGGCGTTGTACGCGGACATCGAGGAAGCGCTGAAGGAACACGGCCTCGAAGCGCGCCTGCCGCCGTTCTTCCAGATGGGTAGCTGGATTGGCGGCGACCGCGACGGCAATCCGAACGTGACCGCCGAAACTCTGGAAAACGCGATCACGCGCCAGGCCGCGGTGATTTTCGAGCACTACCTGGAGCAGGTGCACAAGCTCGGCGCGGAGTTGTCGGTGTCGAACCTGCTGGCCGGCGCGAGCGACGAGCTGAAGGCACTCGCGGCGGCGTCGCCCGACCAGTCGCCGCACCGCACCGACGAACCGTATCGCCGCGCGTTGATCGGCATCTACACGCGACTCGCCGCGAGCGCGCGCGTGCGTCTGGGCGAAGGCACGGTGCCGTTGCGCAGCGCGGGCCGTGGCGCGGCACCGATCCGCGCGACGCCGTACAACGACTCATCCGAATTCGAACGCGATCTGCACGTGCTGATCGATTCGCTCGCCGAGCATCATGGCGCCCCGCTCGCCGCACCGCGTCTGTCGCCGCTCGCGCGCGCCGCCGAAGTGTTCGGCTTCCATCTCGCGAGCATCGACTTGCGGCAAAGCTCGGACATCCACGAAGCGGTGATCGCCGAACTGCTCAAGCGTGCGGGCGTCGAGGAAGACTACGCGGCGCTCTCCGAAGAAGACAAGCTCAAGGTGCTGCTCGCCGAACTCGCGCAGCCGCGCATGCTGCGTCTGCCGTACGGCGAATACTCGGACCTCGTGAAGAGCGAACTCGGCGTGCTCGAAGAAGCGCGCGTGACGCGCGAAAAATTCGGCGCGCGCGCGGTGCGCAACTACATCATTTCGCACACGGAGACCGTCAGCGATCTGGTCGAAGTGATGCTGCTGCAAAAGGAAACCGGCCTGCTGCGCGGCCGCTTGGGCGATGCGAACGATCCGGCTCGCGCGGGCCTGATGGTGATCCCGCTGTTCGAAACGATTCCCGACCTGCGCAACGCGCCGCACATCATGCGCGATCTGATCGCGCTGCCGGGCGTCGATGGGTTGATCGAACATCAGGGCAACGAGCAGGAAGTGATGCTCGGCTATTCGGACAGCAACAAGGACGGCGGCTTCCTCACGTCGAACTGGGAGCTGTATCGCGCGGAACTTGCGCTGGTGTCGCTGTTCAACGAACGCGGCGTGACGCTGCGCCTGTTCCATGGACGTGGAGGCACGGTCGGCCGTGGCGGCGGTCCGACCTATCAGGCGATTCTGTCGCAGCCGCCGGGCACCGTCGACGGACAGATCCGCCTGACCGAGCAAGGCGAAGTGATCGCCAGCAAGTTCGGCAATCCGGACATCGGCCGACGCAATCTGGAAACGGTGGTGGCCGCGACGCTCGAAGCGTCGCTGCTGCCGCACGGCAACGCGCCCGAGCAACTGCCCGCCTTCGAGGAAACGATGCAGCAGTTGTCCGATGCGGCGATGGCTTCGTATCGCGCGCTGGTCTACGAAACGCCCGGCTTCAAGGAGTATTTCTTCGAGTCGACGCCGATCGCGGAGATCGCCGAGCTGAACATCGGCAGCCGGCCTGCGTCGCGCAAGCTGCAAGACCCGAAGCAGCGCAAGATCGAAGATTTGCGCGCGATTCCGTGGGGCTTCTCATGGGGCCAATGCCGTTTGCTGCTGACCGGCTGGTACGGTTTCGGCAGCGCGGTGGCCGCGCATCTGGACAGCGCGCCGAGCGACGCCGAACGCACGCGCCGTCTCGCGCTGCTGAAGAAAATGCACAAGACGTGGCCGTTCTTTTCGAACCTGCTGTCGAACATGGACATGGTGCTCGCGAAGACCGATCTCGCTGTTGCGTCGCGCTACGCGGCGCTTGTGTCGGACAAGAAGCTGCGCAAGCATGTGTTCGAGCGGATCGTCGCCGAATGGGAGCGCACGTCGAAGGTGTTGTCGGAGATCACCGGCAAGAGCGAGCGGCTCGCGGAAAATCCGCTGCTCGCGCGCTCGATCAAGAACCGCTTCCCGTATCTCGATCCGTTGAATCACCTGCAAGTGGAGCTGCTCAAGCGTTATCGCGCGGGCGATACCAATGCGCGCGTGCGGCGCGGGATTCATTTGAGTATCAACGGGATTGCGGCGGGGTTGCGCAATACGGGTTGATGTTCGACTGAGTGCGGGTTCGATGTGAAGACCGGGCGTGGCCTCAATGGCCGCGCCCGGTTTTTTTATTGCGCGACTATTGCGCGTCGATCATCAACGCGTCGAGCTTGAACGAGTGATCCGCCTGCACGTCGAAATACTGCCGCACTTCATCGGGCGCGTTGTCCCACAGCGAGCGGATCGCCACCACGCGCGGCTCCGGCGTGCGCATGCGCGCCACCCACGAACTGAACTCCAGATCGATGCGCCAGCGCTCGCGAATCGACGCGTTGAAGCCTGCTGCCGCAAACAGCGCAACCCACTCGTCGGCGCGGTAATCGCGGATATGCGAACCGTCGCGCAGCAACTCGATCGCCTGGATATGCGTGTCGAGCAACGGATGATCGATGCCCGCGATGTCGATGAACAACACCTTGCCGCCCGGCTTCAGCACGCGCCGCACTTCGGCGAGCGCGAGCGGCACGTCGTGCCAATGATGCGCGCTCATGCGGCTGATCACCCAGTCGAACGAATGGTCGTCGAACGGCAGCGTTTCGGCTGCGCCCTGCTGCGTGCGTATGTTGGCGAGGCCGCGCTCTTTCGCGGCGCCCGCGACCGTCGCGAGCATTTGCGGCGCGATGTCGTAGGCGACCACGTCCTTCGCATGCGGCGCGACCGCGAAACTCGCGTGGCCCGCGCCGCAGCCCATGTCGAGCACCGTCGCGTCCGGCGTCGCGGCGATCGACTCGGCCAGCATCCGCAGATCGGCGCCGGTTGCATGGGTTTGGCTCGTCAAATACGCGGCGGCGGTCGAGCCGAAGGCGTCGGCGACCTGATCGTGATGCTTCATGGGGAGGCTCCGGTTATGGGTTGGGAACAGCGGATTCGCGACAGCGCCGCAACAGCGTTGGCAGGCGTTTCGCCGTTCCAGCCGCTACAATAGGGCCCGCCGGGTACCGGTACAAGTTAAGCAATTATTCTGGTATCTCCATTACCCCCCGAAATTAACACCCCACACGCAAAGCCAATCAGCATGACCACGCCGTCTTCCGCCGATAACCCACCGCCGCTCGACGCCACCCCGGCCCGCGCGCTCGGCGACTTCATCCGCGCGCACCGCGAGCGGCTTTCGCCGCAAGCGGTCGGCCTGCCGCCCGGGCCGCGCCGCCGCACGCCCGGCTTGCGGCGCGAGGAAGTCGCGCAGTTGTGCGGCGTGAGTCCGACCTGGTACACGTGGATCGAACAGGGACGGCCCGTCTCCGCATCCGCCGACGCGCTCGCACGCATCGCCGTCGCGTTGCAGCTGTCGCGCGCCGAGCGGGCTTATCTGTTCGAACTGGCCGCGCAGCGCGACCCCACCGAACCCGATCCGGCCGCCGCCGACGCGCCCGTCACGTTGCTGGAAACGGTGCGGCTCGTGAGCGCGCCGGCCTACGTGCTCGACCGGCAGTGGAATGCGCTCGCGTGGAACGAGCGCGCGGCGGATCTGTTCGTCGGCTGGCTGGATGGCGCGCATGACCGCAATCTTTTGCGCTACACGTTCACCGAGCCGGCCGCGCGTGAGTTGATCGTCGACTGGGAAACGCGCGCTAGGCGGCTCGCCGCCGAATTTCGCGCCGACTCGATCCGTCATCTGAACGATGCGCCCACGCGCGCGCTGATCGATTCGCTGAGCGCGGCGAGCGACGCGTTCACGCGCTTCTGGGCGTCGCAGGATGTCGGCGGTCGTGAAGGTGGGCGGCGCGAGTTCAATCATCCGCGCGATGGCCGCCTCGTCTATGACCAGATCACCTTCAAGCCCGCGCATCGCGAGGATCTGAAGCTGGTGGTGCTGGTGCGCGAATAGCACGTGGCCGCTGGCGTCTTTAACGCCCACGGCCAGTGTTAAAATCCCCGTCTTTCCCCGCTTCGGCCGCACCCTTGCACGGTACGTGACGTGCATGACGCGCCGTCAGCCTCTCACCGCTCGCTCAACTGCCGCTTAACTGCCCAACACCATGACGTCCCAACTGCACAAAAAAGGCGAAGCCTGGTCGGCTCGCTTCTCGGAGCCGATGTCGGAGCTTGTCAAACGCTACACGTCGTCGGTTTTCTTCGACAAGCGTCTGGCGCTCGTCGACATCGAAGGGTCGCTCGCGCACGCCTCGATGCTGGCCGCGCAGAAGATCATCGCCGCCGACGACCTCGCCGCCATCCAGCGCGGCATGGCGCAGATCAAGGGTGAAATCGAACGCGGCGAGTTCGAGTGGCAACTCGATCTGGAAGACGTCCACCTGAACATCGAAGCGCGCCTGACCGCGCTGATCGGCGATGCGGGCAAGCGCCTGCACACCGGCCGCTCGCGCAACGACCAGGTCGCGACCGACATCCGCTTGTGGCTGCGCGGCGAGATCGACCGGATCGGCGGCCTGCTGACCGAGCTGCGCACCGCGCTGCTCGACATGGCCGAGAAGAACGCGTCGACCATCATGCCGGGCTTCACGCATCTGCAAGTCGCACAGCCGGTCACGTTCGGCCATCACCTGATGGCCTACGTCGAAATGTTTTCGCGCGACGCGGAACGCATGATCGATTGCCGCAAGCGCGTGAATCGTCTGCCGCTGGGCGCGGCGGCGCTCGCGGGCACCAGCTATCCGATCGACCGTCATGCCGTGGCGAAGACGCTCGGCTTCGACGGCATCTGCGCGAACTCGCTGGACGCCGTCTCCGACCGCGACTTCGCGATCGAATTCACGGCCGCGTCGGCGCTCGTCATGACGCACGTGTCGCGCTTCTCCGAAGAACTCGTGCTGTGGATGAGCCCGCGCGTCGGCTTCATCGACCTGGCTGACCGCTTCTGCACCGGCTCGTCGATCATGCCGCAGAAGAAGAACCCGGACGTGCCCGAACTCGCGCGCGGCAAGACCGGTCGCGTGAACGGCCACCTGATCGCGCTGCTCACGCTGATGAAGGGCCAGCCGCTCGCGTACAACAAGGACAATCAGGAAGACAAGGAGCCGCTGTTCGACACCGTCGATACGGTCGCCGACACGCTGCGCATCTTCGCTGAAATGGTCGCCGGTATTTCGGTGAAGCCTCAAGCGATGCGCGACGCCGCGTTGCAAGGCTTCTCGACGGCCACCGATCTGGCCGACTACCTGGTCAAGCGCGGCCTGCCGTTCCGCGACGCGCACGAAGCGGTCGCGCTGGCCGTGCGTATCTGCGCGGATCGCGGCTGCGATCTGGCGGACCTGACGCTCGAAGAAATGCGCGCTGAGCTGCCGAACGTCGCACATCTGATCGGCGAGGACGTGTTCTCGTATCTGACGCTCGAAGGCTCGGTCGCGAGCCGCAATCATCCGGGCGGCACCGCGCCGGAGCAGGTGCTCGCGGCAGTGAAGGCGGCACGTGAGGCGTTGAAGTAGCAGCAGTCGCGTCGCAAGTGGCCGGGCTTCGCTCGGCGCCTGCAGCGCACTCGCAAGACAAAGGCGGACCCGCCAGCGGGTTCGCCTTTTTTATTGGTCGATCCGCAGTCGCAATGTGGGCGAACGCGCCGCACAAAAAATAAAGCCCGCACGAAGCGGGCTAAAAAAGACTTCCACCGATGCCTCCCGAAAGAGGCCATCGAAGTGTAGGCGTGTTTTCGCCGCCGTCCAATCGCCGCATATTTCCGGCCATTACACGGGGCGCATCAAGACGCGCTTGCGCGGCAGCAATGGCGCGGGCGAACGCCAATTGCATCCTGGCCGTTTTTGACTACCATCAAATCAAGTCCTCTCCGTGGTCCTCGTCGACGATGCTCATCTGCTCGCGTCACCTTCTCCGCATGACCGGACGCTTCGCAACGGGCATGGGCACGGGGTCGTTGCGCACGCCTCGCGCGCTGCTCATTGCGGCTTGCGCCGGCGTACTGGCCGGCTGCACGATCACGCTGCCGCAGCACGAACCCGCCGTCAGTACGCCGGTCGCGGCGATCAACAGCGCGACGCTCGATCAGTATCGCGTGGCGGTCGCGAAGCGCATCACCGAACGCAATCCGTCCTACGTGCTGCGCGGCACGCCGCAGGCGATGCTGCGCTCGCTGGTGGTGGTGTCGTTCACGGTGGATCGCAACGGACACATCGTGCAGTCGGCGGTCTATCGCACCAACGGCGACGACGAAACCGAGAGCACCGCGCTCGCGACGTTGCGGCGCGCCGCGCCTTTGCCGCTGCCGCCCGGCAAGCTGCTCAATGGTCGTGGCCAGCTCGAACTGTTCGAAGACTGGCTGTTCAACGACGACGGCAAGTTCCAGCTGCGCGAGTTGGCGTCGCCGCAAGCGCAGACGATCGACTGAAGCGGGTCGGCCCGTAGACGAATACGTGGCGCACGTCGCAACCGCAGGCGTCCGCCAGAGCTCGTCACGAACGACCGCATCGCGGCTTCGCAACCGCGTCGCTACGAGCGCACCACCCATGCAGGCCGTTACGCCGCCCATTGCTGCACCACGTCCCCGCTCGCTATAATTTTCGGATTCCCTGCGCCGGAGTCTTCCGGCATGGCTCACGCCGCCCGCCTACCCGCCGGCGCGACGCGACGCCCGATTGCAGCGCCGCCGCGTCATCCGCGAGCGTCGTCTGCTTGATGCACGATGTATACGACGCCTGATGCTCAAGCTCCGCGCCGCACGCGCGACAGCCGGCAGTCAACGCGCCGCACCGCATCGGCCGCCTCGCAATCCGCACGCGTCACGCAATCCACCTGGTTATTCCCCTGGTATGGCCACTGTCGCGCGCGACCTGCGCTCGCTGCCGTTGTAAGCTGTCGCTTCATCGCCCGGGCCGCACGTGGTGTCAATGCGGCTTCACCAGCCGCGCACCGCACCGGGCGAGCGAACCCAAACAAAAATGCCGCCAGGGCACGCGCCGCCAGGCTTCAACCCGCGACGCCCCGGCAGCCCTACGAAACATGGAGACCCTGCATGTCCACTTCGCCGATTTCCGCGGCTCAGCCCAATGCAAGCGGGCAGAACAGTAGCGCGCGGATCATCTTCGCGAGCTTCATCGGCACCGCGATCGAGTTCTACGATTTCTACGTCTATGCGACCGCCGCGGCGCTCGTCATCGGACCGGTGTTTTTCCCGCACAGCTCGGCGACCGCGCAAGCGTTGTCGGCGTTCGTCACGTTCGGCATCGCGTTCATCGCGCGGCCGATCGGCTCGTTCCTGTTCGGCCACTTCGGCGACCGCATCGGCCGTAAATCGACACTGGTCGCGTCGCTGCTGGTGATGGGCCTGTCGACCACGCTGATCGGCTTCGTGCCGGGCTACGACTCGATCGGCAGCCTCGCGCCGATCCTGCTGTGCGTGCTGCGCTTCGGCCAGGGTATCGGCCTCGGCGGCGAATGGGGCGGCGCGGCATTGCTCGCCACCGAAAACGCGCCGGCCGGCAAGCGCGGCTGGTTCGGCATGTTCCCGCAGCTCGGGCCGTCGATCGGCTTTCTCGCGTCGAACGGCCTGTTCTTCGCACTGGCCATGTCGTTGAGTGACGAGCAGTTCCGCAGCTGGGGGTGGCGCGTGCCGTTCATCGTCAGTGCGGTGCTGGTCGTGCTCGGCCTGTACGTTCGTCTGAAAATCGCGGAAACGCCGGCATTCCAGGCCGCGATCGAACGCAAGGAGCGCGTCAAGGTGCCGATCGCCACGCTGCTGTCGCAGCACTGGGTGCCCACGGTGCTCGGCGCGCTCGCGATGGTGGTCTGCTACACGCTGTTCTACAACGCGACCACGTTCTCGCTGTCGTACGGCGTGTCCGTGCTGCATATTCCGCGTCAGACGTTTCTCGGCCTGTTGTGCATCGCAGTGGTGTTCATGGCGCTGGCTACGCCGCTGTCCGCACGCGCAAGCGACCGCTTCGGGCGCAAGCCGGTGCTGGTCGTCGGCATCATCGCGGCGATCCTGTCGGGCTTCACGATGGCGCCGCTGCTCGGAAGCGGAGAAACGCCGCTGGTACTGCTGTTTCTCGTGATCCAGCTGTTCCTGATGGGTGTGACCTTCGCGCCGATGGGCGCACTGCTGCCGGAACTGTTTCCGACCAACGTGCGCTATACCGGCGCGGGCGTCGCGTACAACCTCGGCGGGATTCTCGGCGCATCGGTCGCGCCATATATCGCGCAGGTGCTCTCCGCGCACGGCGGCTTGCCGTGGGTCGGCATGTATGTGTCGGTGGCCGCGGCGGTGAGCCTGATCGGCGTGCTGTGCATGCGCGAAACGCGCGACACGCGCTTGATGTAACCACGCAGCAGTGACGCATAGGGCAGCGAGCGGTTGACCGCTGTCGATCGTCCTTCGATGCCGCCAACTCGATGCCGCCCGGCGCGTGATCCACGCGCCGGGCGGCATCCCCAACGCCCCGCCTTACGCGCCGCTTACCGCGACGTGCCCGCGTAAATCCCCTGCCTTGCGCGCCTTTTTGACTTGCCTATACTCAGCTCTAATAACCCTATGGCAAGCAGGGAGGTTCAGATGAGCATTCATCTCCACAACGCGGACATTGTGATGATCATCGCGCTGGCGCTGCTGGGCGCCCTGCTGCTGGCGCTACGTTTTCGTCCGGCGACATGGAAGGGCATCGTCGTCGAGGCAGTGGCCGCGAACGCGGCTGCCATCGCCGCAGTAGTCGCGTTCGAAATGCTGCTGGCCTGAACAGATCAACGGTAGTAGTAACCGCCGTGATGGTAGTAACCGCCACCGCCGTAGTAATAGCCCGGCGCCGGTGCGACGACGCAGCCGCCGAGTGCGGTTGCGAGGAGCGTGCCGGCGGCCAGAGTCAGGATCAAGCGTTTCATGTTGTTCTCCATCGAGTCGAGATTCATTCGAGCCAAATCCCCGAATGACCCGATTGGACACGACATGGACCCGCGCGAACGTTGCGAGTTGTAAGGGAAAATCACGAAGGCGTTACAGGATCGTTGCGTGAAAATCGCCCATGCCGAAGCACGGCGATCACGGCTTCACGTCAGCGGAAAACAGCGCCTATACTGCGTTGAACATGCTCGCGCGACGCAAGCCCGGCCGGCATGGCGTACGAGGCTCGATGCAGCGCGAACAGACGTGGGGTTTGTGCAGCGGCGCGTAGCGGACCGAGGGTCGCGCCCCGGCGAGTGCGGTGCGCGGGAGCCATCAAGCACTCAACGAAAAGCGACAGATTTAACAGGCGTGTAATGCGCGCGTTGCATGGCGAATCTTGCGCGGCACAGTCGGGCGATTCATCAGCGCGGCACGGAGCGGCGCAACCAGGCAGCCGCATCGGATGCGCGGCAGCCAGAAAGACGCCAGGCCGCCGACCCGTCAGTACTGCTGTTTCAATCGGCCGATGCGAGCCCGGCCGGGTCTTTGCAACGATTTCCTCTCCGCCCGCTGTTCCCCGACACGGGCGTTTTCCGGAGGCGTTACGTGGCAGCACCCATTGGATCGGGTGATGCGCGTGACGCCTCTTTTCTTTTTGAGCAAACGATTGCGGCGCCACCAGGACGCCGCCGCACCCGCTCAGGCGACGGCCTTGTGCGGCTGCGCGGCGAGCTCTTGCGCCGTGCCATGCACGTAGTCGATCGCGGCGAGCGCGGCGCTGACGGGCGGCACCGAATGGCCGTCGCCGATCGAAGTCGAGCGGTTCGGCGCTTCGACGCCGCAATGCGACGGCGACGTCGCCACGAAGATCATCACGGTGCGCTTCTGCAGCGCGTGGGCGAGATGCACGAAGCCGGTATCGGTGCCGACCACCAGCGCGCATGCGTCGATCATCTGCGCGATTTCGGTCACGCTCATCTTCGGCAGTACGGTCGCGCCCGGCACCCGCGCGGCGATCTGCTCGGCCTCGGCGCGCTCGCCGGCCGAACCCCACGGCAAGACCACGCGAAAGCCGCGTCCGACGAGTTCGCCGCCCACTTCCACCCAATGATCGACGGGCCACTTCTTGTCGTCTTTCGAGGTCGCGTGAAAGAACGCCGCGACCGGTGCGCTGTCGGATGCGAAGGGCGGGCTCGCCGGTTCGGGCAGGCGCAGATTGTAGAGCGGCGGGCCCTCCACTTCGTAGCCCAGCGCCTCGCCAGCGCTGATACGCATGCCGTGCCACGCATTGCCTTGAGGGCGCGGGCCGAAGCGGCCGGTGTACGCGAATGCGGCGCCCCGCTCGCCCAGATCCTGGGACTGATAGCCAATGCGCCGCGACGAGCGCGCGAGGAACGCGATGATCGCGCTCTTGTAGACGCCGTGAATGTCGATGATGAAATCGTAGCGATACGCGCGCAGCTCGGCGATGGACGCCCAGATCGCCTTGAAGTCGCTCCAGCGGCGCGCCTTCTTGAAGCGGCGCAACGGCGCGCACAGCACGCGGTCCACGCTTTCGCTCCAGTGCACGAGTTCGGCGAAGGCCTCGTCAGCCGCCCAATCCACCTGAACGCCAGGAAATGCGCGTTTGATATCGGCGACGACCGGCAAGGCCTGCACGATATCGCCGAGTGAGGTGACCTTGACGATGAGGACTCGCTTCATGGAAGACCTGTTAGTTGTTCGAAAATCACACCATTTTAGCCGACGATTCAAATTTTCCTGCGCGAGCGCAAAACATACCTATCTTATTCCCAATACCGCGCGTTACGTCGCGCACCTTGCAGCGATGATTCGGCGGCATTTCAAAAATCTTTCATGCGCGTTTGACGGCGCGCCGCGCTTTATACTTTTCCCTTTGCGCCTACGTCCGTCATGCCCCAGCCCTTCTCCCTGCGTTCATCCACGATCGTGCGTCAGGCGAGACGCCTGTGGCGGCAATACGGCATCTTCTGGCTCGGCGCGATCGCGGTCGGCCTGATCGCGGTGCTGTATGCGAGGCTGATCGACTGGGGCTACGCCGAATTCCGCACGTTGCAACAGCGGCATGTTTGGGCGCCGCTGCTGGTCACACCGGCAATCGCGGCGCTCGCCGTATGGCTCACGCGCACCTTCTTTCGCGGCGCCGAGGGCAGCGGCATTCCGCAAGTGATCGCCACGCTGCATGCGAAGCCCGGTCCGTACGGCGAGCGGCTGCTGTCATGGCGGATCCTGTTCGGCAAGATCGCCGTGTCGTTTCTGGGGATATTGGGCGGCTTCACGATCGGCCGCGAAGGACCGACCGTGCAGGTCGGCGCGGCGCTGATGTTCAATCTGCGGCGGCTCTATCCGCGCTCGAATGCGCAGATAGAGCGGCAACTGGTGCTGGCCGGCGCGGCGGCCGGTTTGTCCGCCGCCTTCAATACACCGCTCGCCGGCATCGTGTTCGCGATCGAGGAACTGACGCGCAGCTTCGAGTCGCGCGCAAGCGGCGTGCTGATTACCGCGATCATCATCGCCGGCGTGGTCGCGCTTGGGCTCAACGGCAACTACACATACTTCGGCACCATCCAGATTGGCGTGCACTTCCCCGATCTGCTCGCGCTCGCGGTGCTGCTCACGGCGGTCGTCACCGGCATCGCGGGCGGCGCGTTCGGCTGGCTGCTGCTGAACACGGCGCGCTGGATTCCGGCGCCGCTGCGTCAACTGCATGGCGAGCGGCCGGTCGTCTTCGCTGCATTGTGCGGTTTCACGATCGCGCTGGTCGGACTGATTTCGGGCGGCACCACGTTCGGCAGCGGCTATGCGGAAGCGCGTGGCCTGCTCGACGGACATGAGCACCTGTCCGTGTTCTACCCGTTCCTGAAGATGATCGCGATGATCGGCTCGTACCTGCCCGGCATTCCGGGCGGCATCTTCGCGCCGTCGCTGTCGATCGGCGCGGGCTTTGGCAATCTGCTGCACATGGTGTTCGACTCGATGCAATTGCCGATGCTGATCGCGCTCGCGATGGTCGGCTATCTGGCCGCCGTCACGCAATCGCCGATCACGTCGTTCGTGATCGTGATGGAGATGATCGACGGCCACGCCCTGGTGATTTCGCTGATGGCCACCGCGTTGATCGCGAGCCGCGTGTCGCGGCTGTTCGCGCCGCCGTTGTATGAGTCGTTGGCGCAGCGTTATAGGGTTCCGGTGGCCCAGGCGTCGGTTGCGGCGGAGTCTCCTGCGTCTGCGACGCCCGAGGTGCCGGACGTGCCCGAAGTACTCGACGTGCCCGAAGCCTCAGCATCCGAGCCGGCAGCGCAACCTGCCGACGGTGAATCGCCCGCTGAGGACGGCGGCGTCAGGCCGCGTCAGTAGACGACGACGCGCGGCGCATGCACGTACATCGGCCGCGCCGGCACGACGACACAGCCCGCCAGCATCATCGCCAGCGCGGCGAGTAGAAGCAGATTCTTTTTCATCACGTGTTTCCCTGAAGGACACCGGCGTGCGCTACGCGATGCGCACGCGCGAAGCCGGTGTTATCGAAGTGATCGAAGCGGCGCGAGCGGTATCGAACGCGCCGACCTTGCCGACCGCTGCCGCGTTAGGCCCAATGCCCCCGAACCCAGTGGTAGTTCGAGCCGTGCGCGACCCAGTGACCCGGCGTCCAGTGATAGCCGACGCGCTCGGCCTGCCAGTGCCCTGCGACCCACACGTAGCGGCCGTGATCCCAGCGCCAGTGGCCGTGATCCCACACGTAGCCGACGCGCGCTGCAGGCACCGCTTCATAGCGCGCGGGCGGCGGCGCGGACGGCGCGATCACCACCACTTCCGCAGCCGACGCGGACGCAACAGCGGCGGCGCCAGCCGCGATCAGTACAGTGTTGGCAAGCAGCAAGCGAAAGGTTCTGTTCATGATTTCCCTCTGTGGTTGAACACCGCGTACGGCGTTACCCGTTTAATGCGCGAGGGATGCGAGCGGCTGACGATGCGCGTGTAACGGCACCCGCTGAAGTGCAACGGTATATTTCGACGCGAGGACCGCGCGCGTGGAGGGGACGTGACAGGCGTGCGCAACGCAGCGAGGCGGCGATCGCTCGAAGAAAACGAAGGAGGGAGATGAAACGGCAAGGAACGACAAAGAAGCTGCGAACGACGTCATGTACAGCAGACACCGCGCGGCAAAGACAACGGCGCCAACCGCACGCCACGCGCTCACAACATCACAACACAGCCCCGCTCAAAGCACCGAGGCTTGCACACCACACCACACGGCGTCGCATCGCGTATCCCAACGCGACGCCGCGCGGCGCACATCGACTGGAAGCAGCCGGTCGTAGAACAGACCCACTTCAGACCCCACGTCCAAACGCTCAGGCCTGCGGTATTTCGATCTTCACCTCGAGCACTTCGAGATCGTCCTGACGCTCGAGACTCACGCGAATATCGTCATCGGAAATCTTCACGTACTTCGAAATCACGGCCACCAGTTCACGTTGCAACGCAGGCAGATAATCAGCGGGCGCGTGGCCGCCGGCGCGCTCGTGCGCGATGATCAACTGCAGGCGTTCCTTCGCTACCGACGCGGACTTCTTCTTCTCGCCCAGCAAAAACGAAAGAATCGACATTACGTGCGCTCCCCTTACTTGGTGCCGAAGAGGCGCTGCAGCAGCCCGGGCTTCTGGTAATCGGTAAAGCGAAGCGACTTCTGCTCGCCGAGGAAACGCGACACGACATCCTTATAGGCTTCGGCCACATCGGTGCCGTCCAGATGCACGGCGGGCAGACCCTGGTTCGACGCGTGCAGCACCGCTTCCGACTCCGGAATCACGCCGATCAGATCGATGCGCAAGATTTCCTGGATGTCGGTGAGCGACAGCATTTCGCCTTCGCTGACGCGCTTCGGGTTGTAGCGGGTGATCAGCAGGTGTTCCTTGATCGGCTCCTTGCCTTCGATCGCGCGCTTGGTCTTCGACGACAGAATGCCGAGGATGCGGTCCGAGTCGCGCACCGACGACACTTCCGGATTGGTCACGATCAGCGCTTCGTCGGCGAAGTGCATCGCGAGCAATGCGCCCGACTCGATGCCGGCCGGCGAATCGCAGACGATGTATTCGAAGTCCATCGCGATCAGGTCGTTGATGACCTTCTCGACGCCTTCCATCGTCAGCGCGTCTTTATCGCGCGTTTGCGAGGCCGGCAGGATGAACAGGTTCTCGCACTTCTTGTCCTTGATCAGCGCCTGGTTCAGGTTGGCTTCGCCCTGGATCACGTTGATCAGGTCGTACACCACCCGGCGTTCGCAGCCCATGATGAGGTCGAGGTTACGCAGGCCGACGTCGAAGTCGATCACGGCGGTTTTGCTGCCACGCAGTGCGAGGGCCGATGCAAAACTCGCGCTCGTGGTCGTCTTGCCCACGCCGCCCTTGCCCGAAGTCACCACAATGATTTTTGCCATTACCCTTACCTTGTGTTCGTCAAATTCGTCAATTATGTGCGGCCATATTTGCCGTGAAACGTCGCGTGCCGCTATTGCCCGGCACAGCGCGCGCTTCCCGTCGATTACGTGAGCCGCAGTGGTTCGATCATCAGCTTTTCTTCTTCGAGCCAGATCTGCACCGGCTTGCCGAGCACGTCGGACGGCAGCGGGTTCTCGGTCGTTCGATAGATGCCCGCGATCGAGATGAGTTCCGGTTCGAGACACGTGCAGAAAATGCGCGCGTCGTGATTGCCCTGCACGCCGGCCAGCGCCCGGCCGCGCAACGGCGCGTAAATGTGGATGTTGCCTTCCGCGATCACTTCCGCGCCGTAGCTCACGAGACCGAGTACGACCAGGTCGCCCTTCGCGTAGATGCGCTGACCCGAGCGCAGCGGCTTGTCGACCACCATCGTTTGCGACGACGTGGCGAGACGCACGGGTTCGGCGGCGGGCGCCGGCTCGACTGCCGCGCCGGCACCGGCGCCGGGGAGCTCGGGGGGCAGCAGGCTCGCCTGAGCCGACGTGGCAACGGGCGTCGCGCTGGCGCTCGTGCTGGCCGCCTTGTCGCCGCTTTCTTCGTCGACTGATTTCGAGACAGCGCCGCGACGGTCGCGGGCTTCGAGCAGCGGCAACGCCGCCTCGCCCGCCCACTTCTGCTGTGCATTGGCGACCACGCCGACCGGACGCATCCGCACGCTGTCGAGCAGCTGCGCGATGTCCGCGAGCGGCACACGTTCGTTGTCGGCGAGACGCCGCACGTCGATCGCGACGACGTCGTTAGCGAAAAACTCGGGGGTCGCCTCGAAGCGCCGCGTCAGCTCGGCACGCATCGCGTCGAGGTCGGTTGTCTTGACCACGAACAGGAGCGTATCAACCGAGCCGCTGCGGAGTTCGAAAAAGGGCGATTTCTTGGGCGACATAGCGTTCGGCAAAAAATTTTGCGTATTTTACAGGCGTCCACGCGCACGGCCAGCTTTTTTGCCGGGGATAACGAGCCACCTCAATTGCGGCACGGCCACACGCGGACCACCCAGGCCGCGCCATGACCGATGACCGGGCCGCTCGCGAGACTCACGAGCCGGCCACAATGGCGGAACGGACGCGGAAGGGAATCGAGCGGCAGACTGTTGCGCCGCTCGCGAGATCACTGCTGAAACACCTGCGACGTGCTCGGCACGTGGCGCACCAGCAGACTTTCGACCTGCTCGGGCGCGCGCTCGACACGCCGGTGTTCGCCGGTCGGACCGAAACCGAGCGCTTCATAGAAGCGCATTGCATTGCGGTTGGCGTCGGCGACCCACGCATAGATTTCCGTCGCGCCTTCGCCGGCGAGCCAATCGCCGGCCGTATCGACCAGCAACTCGCCGCCGCGCAGATGACGCACGGCAGGCGCCACCCACAACTCGCAGACGAACGCGCGGCGCGCCGCGCTGTCGTCGAAATGCGCTTCGATCAGGCCGGCCGGATGGCCTTCGGTGTAGAGGATGAAGGTGGCAACGGACAACGAAACCGCGCGATCCGCGGCGGTGGTGTCGAAACTGGCGGCATCGGCCGACAACGCGTCCTCGAGCGTCGCGCCGAAGGCATAGGGCGCCTCCCGCAACGACGCAGTACGGAGTTCGCGGAAAACGGCGCCCTGATCAGCGGCGATACGGCGAACGGTCAATGACGGACTCATGCAGACGAAAACCCCTTGAAACCCTAAGGCGTAGCTTTAACCGAACCGGCGCGCGAGTCAAATCATTATTGACCCGATCGCGCCGCCGCTCGACGTGTTCGCACGCGGCCTGCACAACGAAGCGGCAACGCATGCCAATGACATGGACTGCAAGCTCCTCGTGCCGCGCGCACGGCGCAGTCACGGCGCTGCGTAGCTGCCGGTGCCGTCCGGCCACGGCGTGAGCAGCTCATAACCGTCGTCGGTGACGGCGATCATGTGCTCCCATTGCGCGGACAGCGAGCGGTCTTTCGTGACCACGGTCCAACCGTCGCGCTGCACGCTGGTGCCGGCGCGGCCCGCGTTGATCATCGGCTCGATCGTGAAGACCATGCCCGGCTTCAGACGCACGCCCTGGCCCGGTTGGCCGTAATGCAGCACTTGCGGGTCTTCGTGATAAACCTTGCCGATGCCGTGCCCGCAGTAGTCGCGCACGATCGAGAAGCCGTCGCGCTGGGCCACTTTCTGAATTGCGTAGCCAACGTCGCCGAGCGTCGCGCCCGGCTTCACTTCACGGATGCCGGCGAGCATCGCCTCGTAGGTCGTGTCGACCAGCTGGCGCGCGACCGTGCTCGGCTGGCCGACGCAATACATGCGGCTGGTGTCGCCGAAGTAGCCGTCCTTGATGATCGCGACGTCGATGTTGATGATGTCGCCGTCCTTCAGGATCTCGCCGCGATTCGGGATGCCGTGGCACACCACCTGGTTGACCGACGTGCAGATGGTCTTGGGAAACCCCAGATAGCCGACGTTGGCCGGAATCGACTTTTGCGTGTTGACGATGAAGTCATTGCACAGCGCGTCGAGTTCTTCGGTGGAGACGCCGGCCTTGACGTGCTCGCCGATCATGGCCAGCACGTCGGCTGCGAGGCGGCCGGAAATGCGTAGTTTGGCGATGTCGTCGGGAGTCTTGTAGGTAATGGCCATGAATTCAATCGATGTGGGTCGGGTGGGGTTCGAGGTTCAGCGGATGCCGGGCCGCGCCGCACGCGGCAGGGAGAATCAGGGCTCACGCCGGCGATCGATCGGCCAATTGTACAGAGGATCGCTGCGCAGGCCCGGCAAAATGGCCCGAATGGGCGAGCTTGCTGATTTTATTGAGATGGTGGCGCGGCATCGGAAATGCCGTCGCGCGCTTTGTGCCTTCGTGCACGCTTCGCATGAGGCAACACGTGGGCGACACACGACCGCCGGTTGCACGAACCGCGGCACACACCGGCCATCGCCTCGCGACGGGTCAGCAAACGACTCGCCCCACTACTGCGCAATGCCGAGCAACTGCCTGCGCAAGTCCGGCGCACGCGTCGCCGGATCGAGCCAGATGCCGAAGAATGCCCGCGCGAAAACGGGATCGTCGAACTCGGCGGTCATGCGCTCGCCCGAATAAAAACGCACGCCCTTATCCGGTAGATACACGGCGCTGAGTTGGTCGCCGGCGACGACATCGGCGAACGCCCGCAGCATGTCCGCGCGCCAGCGCGCCAACGTCTCGGCCGGAATGGGCGCGGCGGCCAGCCGCCTGATCTCGCCGAGGCCTGTCTGCGCCAGGCGCTCGCGCGTGATGCTGCGGGTATAGACGATGTGCAGCGCGAAGCGCGCGTCGTAATCGACCGGCGTGCGTTCGCTCCACAATTGCGCGCGATACAGCGTGAAGCCGAACACGCTGAAGTCGCCTTCGCCGACGAGCCGCGCTGGCTGCACGTCACCACGCCAATCGGCGCACGCGGCGCTCGCCCACAACGCCAACTTCAGCGCCAACGCCAGCGCCGCGAACGCGCGCATGTCAGTCGGCCTTCGCGAGCACGAACTGCATCACGTCGGTGCGGCCTTCGTCGAAGCCCGCTTCGCAATACGCGAGATACAGCCGCCACGTGCGCACGAAAACGTCGTCGAAGCCCTGCGTGCGGATCGTGTCGAGTTGCGCTTCGAACGCGCTGCGCCAGCGGCGCAAGGTCTCCGCATAATCGCGCCCGAAGGCGAGCGACGTGCACGCCACCAGCCGCGCGCGCCACGCCGCGTCGACGAAACGCTGCGGGCTCGGCAGCATGCCGCCCGGAAAAATGAACTCGCGGATGAAGTCGCTCGTCGCGCGATAAGCGGCGAAGTGCGAGTCGTCGATCGTGATGGTTTGCACCAGCGCGCGGGCGCCCGGCCGCAGACGTCCGCGCAGCATGCCGAAGTACGTCGGCCAGAATGACTCGCCGACCGCCTCGAACATTTCGATCGACACGATGCCGTCGTACTGTCCCGTCAGGCTCCGGTAGTCGCGCAATTCGAGTTGCACGCGGTCGCCGAGTGCCGCTTCGCGCGCCCGCGCCTGCGCGAATTCGAGTTGCGCCGGCGAGATCGTCACGCCATGCACGTCGATACCCTGGCGCGCCGCGTGCAGCGCAAAGCCGCCCCATCCGCAGCCGATTTCGAGAATCCGCATGCCCGCGCGCAAACCGAGCGTATCGATGATGCGTTGATACTTCGCCTGCTGTGCGTCTTCGAGCGAGCGACCGGCATCGCCGTCGAACACCGCGCTCGAATAGGTGAAAGTCGGATCGAGCCACTGCGCGTAGAACGCGTTGCCGATGTCGTAATGCGCGTGGATATTGCGCCGGCTGCCCGAGCGCGTATTCGGCCTCAAGCGGTGACGCAGCCCGTACCAGAGTTGCGCGAGCCAGCCGCCGTACACCGTGCGTTGCAGCGCGCGCTCGTTGCGGATCGCGACGCGCAGCAGCGCCGCGAGATCGGGCGTGTCGACCCAGCACGCGCGCCACGCGTCGGCGAAACCGATATCGCCCTTGCGCAGGATCGCGCCGCACGCGCGCCAGTCACGCAACTCCAGACGCGCACCCGGTGCCGCGTGCGAATCGCCGAACATGCGCTGCTGACCGTCGGGCGTGACGAGCACCAGATGCCCGCCGCGAATCCGTTCGAGCAAGGATAGGAACAGACGGCCCGATGCAGGCACGCTTTGCTGCCCGCTCAGGGTTCTTGAAAGCGCCATGGCTGAAGCTCCTCAATCGGACGGGATGGACTGCGCGGCAGCGGACGAACGGCCGGCTGCGGTGTGGTCGGTGGATGAATCGGCGCCGCGGGCGGGCGCCGGATGTTTGCCGTAGAACGGCGTCTTCTTCAACGCGAGGCGCAGCGCCTGCCAGTGAATTCTCACCACCACGCCAATCGTCAGCAGCGGCTGACGGAGCAGCGCGGCGCAGGCGTTCGCGCGTGTCAGCGGCTGCAGGCGGCCAGTCAACGCCGTGCGGATCAGCAGGCCGTCGGCGTCGTGGTAGTCGATCGCAATCGATGCGCGCCTGACGGCCTCGTTCGCGCGTTCGTCGACGCGGAACGTGTAGCCCCCTTCCACGCGACAAAACGGCGACACGTGCAGCACTTTTCGACAGGTGAGCGCAGTGTCGGCGGTGATCGGCGCGTTGTGTCGCGCGCCAAGCAGATAGCTGTGGCGCTCGCCGAACGTGTTGCGCACTTCGGCGAGCAATGCGCGCAGGCGACCGTCGCGGTCGTGGCAAAACCACACGCTGACCGGGTTGAACGCATAGCCGAACACGCGCGGAAACGCTTGCAGCCAGATCGTGCCGTTCGCTTCTTCGATGCCCGCCGCCGCCAGTTGCGCGCGCATCCACACGGCAAGCTCGCTGCCGTCGCGCGGACCGTGATCGCGCCGATGGAGACTGAGCGGCCGCCAGCGATCGATGCCGAACCAGCCGCTGTCGAGCGACGCGAGACGGTCCAGATCGCAACGCACGTAGAACACGGGATAGGTGAAGCGATGACGCTTCGGCCGCAGGCGCTCGTGCATCACGCGGCCGGTCAGCAGCCAGGCAGCGGGCGCGAGGTCGGCGACGTTGCCTGCGACGTTGTTCGCGTCGTCGCTTGCGGGCCCGGTGCGAGCGGGCTTCATAGCGTGGCCCACGCTGGCGACACATTGAAATCGGCGGCGATGCGCAGCGCCGACTTCAGACCGTCCTCGTGAAAGCCGTAGCCCGTCCACGCGCCCGCGAACCACGTGCGGCGTTTGCCCTGCAGCGATGGCAAGCGATGCTGCGCATCGATCGCGGCGAGATCGAATAGCGGATGGTCGTAGTGGAAGCGGCGCAATTCGGTGCCGGGCGCGGCCGGCGTCACCGGATTGAGCGTGACGACGAGCGGCGTGCTGAACGGCAACGGCTGCAATTGGTTGACCAGATAGCTGACGCACACCGGATGCGCGCCGTCGACACCTCGCCTGCCCAGATAATTCCACGCTGACCACACGCGCTGACGACGCGGCAGCAGCGTCGTATCGGTATGCAGCACGGCGACGTTCGGCTGATAGCGCACGGCGCTCAGTACGCCGCGCTCGTCCGGATCGGCGTCTTCGAGCAGGCGCAGCGTGGTCGGCGCGTGCGTGGCGAGCACCAGCGCGTCGAAGCGCTCGGTGCCGCCGTCACTGTGAACGTCGACGCCATCGGCATCGCGTCGCACGCCCCGCACCGCGGTGCCGATACGCACATCATCGAGCTTGCTCGTGATGCGCGTCACGTACTCGCGACCGCCGCCGATCACCGTGCGCCACTGCGGCCGCCGATTCATCTGCAGCAGCGCGTGATTCAGGCAGAAGCGCAGGAACGTGGTGGCCGGGAACGCGAGGATGTCGGCGGTGGCGCTCGACCAGATCGCAGCGGCCATCGGCAGCAGGTAGTGGCGCTGGAACGCGCCGCCGTAGCCGCCGGCCGCCAGCAGTTCGCCCATCGACGCGCGCGTTTGCAGCGCGAGTGCGAGGTTCTGCTCGGCCCCGCTGTTGAACCGCATGATGTCGCGCAGCATGCCGATGAAGGTCGGCGAAAACAGATTGCGGCGCTGCGCGAAGACGGTGTTCAGGCTGGTGCCGGCCCATTCGAGACGACCTTCATCGAGCGACACCGAGAAGGTCATGTCGCTCGGATGCGACTGCACGCCGAGTTCGTTGAAGAGCGCGATCAGATTCGGGTAGGTGCGGTCGTTGAACACCAGGAAGCCGGTGTCGACGGGATGCGTGTGGCCGTCGAGCGTGACGTCGACGGTGTTGGTGTGGCCGCCCGCGTAGCCGGCCGCTTCGAACAGCGTGACCTGGTAGTGCCGCGCCAGCAGATACGCACTGGCCAAACCCGAGATGCCCGCGCCGATGACCGCGATCCGCGAGCCGCGCGGCGGTGGGGAGGTCGGTACGAGGCTGGGCATGGCGCATCTCCTTGAGGGACGCGCGGTGATTAGCCAATCGGGTGTGGCGGGGTCGTGCGTCCTTGAGGGGATTTACGCAGCGGGGGCGGGAATGGATGCAGGAGGTAACTTGTGCGTCCGCGTCGCGCCGCTCGACAACATGCGCGAGCAATGGCCGAACCCCTTGGCCGAACTAAAAGCAAAACCCCCGCAGAACTTTCGCTCTGCGGGGGTTTTTAATTTGGCGGAAAGGGTGGGATTCGAACCCACGGTACGGGAAAACCGTACGCCTGATTTCGAGTCAGGTACATTCGACCACTCTGCCACCTTTCCGGGTATTCCGACTCGCAGCCCTCAACTACTTGCTACTGCTTCGTCAGATCCAAGCGGGTCGTTTGCTTGGGAGAGCAAGATTATAGAACAGGTCGAATCGCTTTTCCAAGCCCATCGTCGAAAAAATTTTTAGAAATTTTCGAGGGGCCTGGAAGCACACCGCCGCAGCGGCGATCACGCCACCGGCACTTCCAGCCGTTCCACACCGCCGAGGTAAGGTCGCAGCGCCGCCGGCACCGTCACCGAACCATCGGCGTTCTGGAAATTCTCCAGCACCGCGACGAGCGTCCGGCCCACCGCCAGCCCCGAGCCGTTCAACGTGTGCACCAGCTCTGGCTTGCCCTGCGCATTGCGATAACGCGCCTGCATCCGACGAGCCTGGAACGCCTCCGTGTTCGAGCAGCTCGAAATCTCGCGATAGGTGTTCTGCGCCGGCACCCACACTTCGAGGTCATAAGTCTTCGCCGCCGAAAAGCCCATGTCGCCCGTGCACAACGTGATCACGCGATACGGCAGTTCCAGCTTCTGCAGAATCGCCTCGGCGTGGCCGACCATCTGCTCCAACGCGTCATACGACGCGTCCGGCGCGACGATCTGCACCATCTCGACCTTGTCGAACTGATGCTGGCGAATCAGCCCGCGCGTGTCGCGTCCATACGAGCCCGCTTCCGAACGGAAGCACGGGGAATGCGCGGTCAGCTTGATCGGCAACGCGTCCGCTTCGACGATGCTCTCGCGCACCGTGTTAGTCAGCGAAATTTCCGACGTCGAAATCAGATACTGCGTAACCGTGTTCTCTTCCCCGCCCTTCTCGACGCGGAACATGTCGTCGGCGAACTTCGGCAGTTGGCCGGTGCCGTACAGAATCTCCGGATTCACGATGTACGGCGTGTACACCTCGGTATAGCCGTGCTGTTGCGTGTGCGTGTCGATCATGAACTGCGCGAGCGCGCGATGCAGCCGCGCAATCTGTCCGCGCAGCAGCGTGAAGCGCGCGCCCGACAGCTTCGCGCCGGTCTCGAAGTCGAGCCCGAGCGGCGTGCCGACATCGACGTGATCCTTCACCTCGAAATCGAACTGGCGCGGCGTGCCCCAGCGGCGCACCTCGACGTTGCCGGCTTCGTCGTTGCCGACCGGCACGCTTTCGTGCGCGATGTTCGGCACGCCGAGCAGCAGGTCCGACAGACGCTTCTGGATATCGTCGAGCTTCGCTGCCGACGCCTTCATCTCGTCGCCGATACCGCCGACTTCGGCCATCACCGCCGAGGTGTCCTCGCCCTTGCCTTTCATCGCGCCGATCTGTTTCGACAGACTGTTGCGGCGCGCCTGCATTTCTTCGGTACGGGTCTGGGTGTCGCGGCGTTCCGCTTCGAGCGCGGTGAACGCCGCCACGTCGAAGGTATAGCCGCGGTCGGCGAGGCGTTTGGCGACGCCGTCGAGGTCTTTGCGCAGCAGCTGAATGTCGAGCATGGGATGGGACGGGTATTCGTTGTATGAAGGGGGGATTTTAGCGCACCGGCGCGCGCGGCCGGTGCCTTAGATGGTCGGCGCGTGGTCGGCGCGTCCGGATTGCCGGCAAGGCGAACACCGCAGCGACCGCATCGGCGCGACGGGCCGTATGGGAAAACCGCAAAGCCTCAGCCCTTCTTGCGCTTGTTCTCGCTGCGCCATTGCGCATCGAGTTCGGCCAGACGCGCCATCTTGTCGCCGATCTTGCCTTCGAGCCCGCGCGGCGTCGGCTCGTACCAGTGCGGCTCGCGCATGTTCTCCGGCAGATAGGTCTCGCCGGCCGCGTACGCGTCGGGCTCGTCGTGCGCGTAGCGATACTCGTGACCGTAGCCGAGTTCCTTCATCAGCTTGGTCGGCGCGTTGCGCAAGTGCACCGGCACGCCGCGCGACTGATCCTTGCCGACAAAGCGCCGCGCTTCGTTGTACGCGTTGTACCCCGCGTTCGACTTCGGCGCGACCGCGAGATAGATGATCGCCTGCGCCAGCGCCAACTCGCCTTCGGGCGTGCCGAGGCGCTCGTAGGTTTCGGCGGCGTCGAGCGCGATGCGCGCGGCGCGTGGATCGGCGAGTCCGATGTCCTCCCAGGCCATGCGCACGATGCGGCGCGCCAGATAACGCGGGTCCGCGCCGCCGTCGAGCATCCGGCAGAACCAGTACAGCGCGCCGTCCGGGCTGCTGCCGCGCACCGATTTATGCAGCGCGCTGATCTGGTCGTAGAATGCGTCGCCGCCTTTGTCGAAGCGGCGCAGATTTTCCGCGAGCGCGCTGCCGAGCAACGCGCCGTCGATCTCCGTAGTCTTTTGCTGCGCAGCCGCGCGCGCGACGATTTCGAGGTTGTTCAGCAGTTTGCGGCCATCGCCGTCGGCGGAACCGATCAGCGCATCGCGCGCTTCGTCGGTGAACGTGAGGCCGCCGAGTTCCTGCTGCGCACGGTCGAGCAGTTCGCGCTGCTCGTCGTCGGTCAGGCTCTTGAGCACGTAGACGGCTGCCCGTGAGAGCAACGCGCTGTTCACCTCGAACGACGGATTCTCGGTCGTCGCGCCGACGAACACGAACAGTCCCGATTCGACGTGCGGCAAGAACGCATCCTGCTGGCTCTTGTTGAAGCGATGCACTTCGTCGACGAACACCAGCGTCTGATGGCCGTTCGCGCGATGAATCTGCGCGGTCTCGACGGCTTCGCGGATATCCTTCACGCCCGAGAGCACCGCCGACAACGCGATGAACTCGGCGTGAAACGCATCGGCCATAAGCCGCGCGAGCGTGGTCTTGCCGACGCCGGGCGGGCCCCACAGGATCATCGAATGGGCTTCGCCGGATTCGAACGCGACCCTGAGCGGCTTGTTCGGGCCGAGCAGATGCTTCTGGCCGATCACTTCGTCGATATTGCGGGGCCGCAGGCGTTCGGCGAGCGGAACATTGGCACGGGTTTCTTCAAACATGACGTTTTGGGGATAATCTCGGCTTTTCCGGACGCGGTCCGTGGGAAGGCGGCGTGCTGCCGGATGAGCGCAAAGCCGGCACGCGAGGGTGCGGGCAACGTCCTGCATTATGACAGTGACGGCGTCCGGACGAGGGTCGAGCGGCGCGGGCGGATGATCTGGGCGGAAACGCCCTCAATCAGTTCGGCCATGACGGCCGCAGCCGCGAACGGAACCACCGCGCAACCGCGGCCCGAAAGGCAACCGCAAACTTTGAAGACTCGATTAACCGCATAGCAGTATCAACCGCACAAGCCGCCCGGCACACACCGCGCCGGCTGTATGGCAAGCAACATCGCAACACAACAGGGACAAGACCACAGATGGCACAAGATCCAATCGCCGGCGACGCCGGTTCCACCTACGCGCCGCTCACGCCGGTGCCCGATGCGCGTCGCGCATTCCGTACCGGCGACGCGTTCGCGCTCTGGTTCTCGCTCGGCATCGGCCTGCTGGTCGCGCAGGCCGGCGCGCTGCTGGTGCCGGGGCTGTCGCTGCCGCATGCGTTGCTCGCGATCGTGATCGGCAGCGTGATCGGCGTGGTGCTGCTCGCGCTGGCCGGCGTGATCGGCACGGACACGGGACTCGCGGCGATGTCGTCGCTGCGCCCCACGCTCGGCGTGCGCGGCGCGTCAGTGCCGGCGGTGCTGAACGCGGTGCAGCTGGTCGGCTGGGGTTCGTTCGAAGTGATCGTGATGCGCGATTCCGCCGACGCCCTCGCCAAGCAGGCATTCGGCCTCTCGATGCCGCTGATCTGGACAGTCGTGTTCGGCCTGCTCGCGACGCTGCTCGCGATCAGCGGTCCGCTGTCGTTCGTGCGGCGCTTTCTGCGCAAGTGGGGCATCTGGCTGCTGCTCGCGGGCGCGGTATGGCTCACGTGGAATCTGCTCGCGCGGCATAACCTGGCCGAGCTGATGCGCCGTCCGGGCACCGGCGAGATGTCGTTCGGCGGCGCGATCGACCTGGTGGTGGCGATGCCGCTGTCGTGGCTACCGCTGATCGCCGACTACACCCGCTTCGGCCGACGCCCCGGCGAAACCTTCCGCGGCACGCTGCTCGGCTATGGCATCGCGAACATCTGGTTTTACGCGCTCGGCGCGGTCTACGGTCTCGCGGCCGGCGGCGGCGATGCGTTGTTGACCGGCGCGCTGGCTCAAGCCGGCGGCGGCCTCGCGCTGCTGCTGATCCTGATCGACGAAATCGACAACGCGTTCGCCGACATCCACTCAGCCGCGGTTTCGACGGGCACGTTCTGGACGCGCGGCAGCGTGCCGTTGCTGTCGGCGGCGTTCGGCGCGCTGTGCACGCTGATCGCGCTGCTCGTGCCGATGGCGAAGTATCAGAACTTCCTGCTGCTGATCGGCTCGGTATTCGCGCCGCTGTTCGGCGTCGTGCTGATGGATCACTTCATCGTGCGCAAGCGCCGCATAGAAGCGGCCGTGCTCGCCGACGTGCGCGGTCGTTACGGCTTTTCGGGCGGCTGGCATCTGAGCGCGTTCATCGCGTGGGCGATTGGCATCGCGTCGTATCAGGTGATCAATCAATGGCTGCCGAATCTCGGCGCGACCTTGCCGTCGC
This sequence comes from Paraburkholderia ginsengisoli NBRC 100965, assembly GCF_000739735.1. Classification (GTDB taxonomy): domain Bacteria; phylum Pseudomonadota; class Gammaproteobacteria; order Burkholderiales; family Burkholderiaceae; genus Paraburkholderia; species Paraburkholderia ginsengisoli. The sequence continues at coordinate 267,040 of NZ_BBJF01000011.1, forward strand.
TCGCGATCGGCGCGCTGTGCTACTACGTGTTCGTGTCCGCTCGCAAGACGGCGTACGCGTAATGTTCTAGCGATACCGCCAGTCGGAAGAAAACGCGAAAAGGCCTGCAAATGCAGGCCTTTCCTTATTGAGCGTCAGCTCACCGCGTGGAAGTCCGATACTCGACACCCGGCAGCACGCACAGCAACTCGAACGCGAGATTTGCGCCGAGCAACGCGGTCGTGCCGAACGGATCGTACGGCGGCGCAACCTCGACCAGATCGCAGCCGACGATGTTCAACCCGCGTGCGCCGCGAATGATCTCCAGCGCCTGCGGCACCGTCAGCCCCGCGATCTCCGGCGTGCCCGTGCCCGGCGCGAAGGCCGGATCGATCCCGTCGATATCGAACGTGATGTACACCGGGCCGTCGCCCATACGCTCGCGCACGCGCGCCATCAGCGGCGCGAGCGACTGGTTCCAGCACGCCTCGGCCTGCACGACTTCGAAGCCCTGATCGCGGCACCAGTCGAAGTCTTCCGCCGCGTAGCCGGTGCCGCGCAGACCAATCTGCACGACCCGCTCGCAATCGAGCAAGCCCTCTTCCACCGCGCGGCGAAACGGTGTGCCGTGCGCGATCTTCTCGCCCATCATCGTGTCGTTGACGTCGGCGTGCGCGTCGACGTGAATCAGCCCGACCTTGCCGTGCTTGCGATGAATCGCACGCAGAATCGGCAGCGCGATCGTGTGATCGCCGCCGAGCGTGATGGGCTTGCAATCGTGCTGCAGGATTTCGTCGTACGCGGTTTCGATCCGGGCGATCGAATCGTGCAGGTTGTACGGATTGATCGCGACGTCGCCGAGATCGGCGACGCGCAGCGAGTCGAACGGCGCCGCGCGGGTCGCCATGTTGTACGGGCGCAGCAGCACCGATTCGCTGCGGATCTGGCGCGGCCCAAAACGCGCGCCGGTGCGGTTCGACGTGCCGAGATCGAATGGCACGCCGACGAAGCACGCGTCGAAGCCCGCGGCCGAACCGACGTTCGGCAGCCGCATCATCGTCGCGATGCCGCCGCAGCGGGGCATCGCGTTGCCGGACAACGGCTGCGGCCGTTCGCCGGCTTCGGGGGAAATGAAGGAGGAAGTATTCATCGTGGCTCGGCAATGAAAAGGCTACTGCGGGACGCAGCGCTCGAAATCTGCGCAAACCGGCTGAAGACAAGCCTCGAAGCGACCCGCCTCGCCGGGAGAACTACGATTCTTGAGCCGATTCCACACAACTTAAATAGCGCCGCCGCACCCTTCACATCGAGTTCTATCGATGTATGCTGAAGCATGTTCTCCCAACTCACCGACCTCGACCTGCGGCTGATCCGCGTGTTTCTCGCCATCGTCGACGCGGGCGGCGTGTCGCCGGCCCAGGCGACGCTCAATATCGGCCAGTCGACCATCAGCACGCAGTTGGCGACGCTCGAAACGCGCCTCGGCTACCGGCTGTGCGAGCGCGGCCGCAGCGGCTTCAGCCTGACCGCGCGCGGCGAGCAGTTCATCGACGCCGCCCGCGCGCTGTTGTCGGCCGTCGATACGTTCGGCATGCAGGCGCGCAACGTGGGCCGCAAGCTGGTCGGCACGCTCGCGATCGGCATGATCGGCCACACGCCGGTATCGGCCAGCGCGCGCGTCAGCGACGCGATCGGCCGCTTTCGCGCGCGCGATCAGTCGGTGCGCTTTTCGATCCTCGTGCGCTCGCCGGGCGAGCTGGAAGAGTTGCTGCTCAATGGGCGGATTCAGGTGGGCATCGGCTATTTCTGGCACCGCGTGCCGTCGCTCGATTACACCGAGGTGTTCGCCGAGGACCAGTTCGCCTATTGCGCGAAAGGCCACCCGCTGTTCGCGCAAGCCGGCGGCGTGTCGCCCGACGAGGCCGCGCAGCATGAATGGGCGTGGCGCAGTTATCCGTTGCCCGAAGCCGGGAGTTCGACCACGCCGCAGAACGTCACGGCGGTGGCGGACAACATGGAAGCGGTCGCGATGCTGGTGCTGTCCGGGCATCACCTCGGCTATCTGCCGGGGCATTTCGCGGCGCCGTTCGTCGAGCAGGGACTGCTCGCCGCGTTGAATCCGGCCGCGATGCGCTACCGCGTCGCGTTTCATATGGTCACGCGGGCGCGCGAGCATCGAACGGAAATCGTCGACGCGTTTATCGACGATATGAAGGCCGCGCATGCAGTGCAGGTCCCGCAAGGGGACGCGTAGCGCGCTACCACGCGCTTTCGACAAGCGCCTTTTTGCGCAGGCACCCGGCCACAAAAAAGCCGCGCTCGAAGCGCGGCTTTTTCGTCGACTGCTGCCTGCAGAGCTACGGCAACCAGCAGGCTTACCCGTTGATCACATCCGCGCCCTTCGGCACCGTGAACTTGAACGCATCGGCGGGCAGCGACGGGTTCTTCTGGATGTTCGAGAACGTCAGCAGCGTCACGTTGCCGAATACGTCGTGCAATTCCATCGCTTCGAGATTGCCGTCCTTGAAGCCGATACCGACGCGTTGAAACTGCGTGTCCTTCGCCTTCGGCGTCAGTTCGAGCCAGTCGATCCCGGCCTTCACGCCCGCGTCGCGCAGCGTGAAGTTCTTGTCGAGATCGTTGCTGCCGAACAGGATCGCCGCCGGGCTCGCGCCGAGCGCGCCGCCGAGCGCGCGCACCGTCACCTGATTCAAGTCCTTGTCGTACACGTAGAGCTTGTCGCCGTCCGCCTGCAATAGTTGCGCATAGGGCTTCTCGTATTGCCAGATGAACTTGCCCGGACGCGCGAACGTAAAGGTGCCGCTCGACGTGCCGGTCTTGCCCGCGCCGCCGGTGGACAGCGCGCCGCTCGCGCCCTGGGCCTTGCTCGGCGCGCGGACTTCCTGCTGAACGAAGGTGCCGCGCGCCGAATGCACTTGCGCGACGAACGCCTTCAGTTGCTCGGTGCCGCTCGCGAACGCGTGCGTCGCGACGAGCATCGACGCGCCGATCGCCACACTGCCGACGCTACGCACGACGGTCCGCGCGAGTTGGCCGAAGCGGCTGGCTTGAGCACTCTGTCGAGCGCGCTGCTGCGCGAATAGCTGCATGTGTTTTTCTCCCTTGATTGAATTCGATGGGCGCGGCGGCCGATGCGCAGACGGCGCCCAGGACCGCGCGCCGGATAGCGACCGCGCCTCGTGGCGCGACGAACGCGACGGCTTACTCCGCTTCCCGCGCCGGCGCGAGAATCTCGCGATTCCCGTTCGACGACATCGCCGACACCACGCCCGAGTTCTCCATCTGCTCGAGCAAACGCGCGGCCCGGTTATAGCCGATGCGCAAATGCCGCTGCACCAGCGAGATCGACGCGCGGCGGTTCTTCAGCACCACGTCGACCGCCTGGTCGTACAGCGGGTCCGACTCGCCGTCGGCCGATCCGGTTCCCCCCGCCGAGCCTTCGTCGCCCTCGCCGGTCACGCCGCCTTCGAGGATGCCCTCGATGTAGTTCGGCTCGCCCTGCTCCTTGAGTTTGTCGACGACGCGATGCACCTCTTCGTCCGACACGAACGCGCCGTGCACCCGCACCGGCAAGCCGCTGCCAGGCGGCAGATAGAGCATGTCGCCCATGCCGAGCAGCGATTCCGCGCCCTGCTGGTCGAGAATCGTGCGCGAGTCGATCTTCGACGACACCTGGAAGGCCATCCGCGTCGGCACGTTGGCCTTGATCAGGCCGGTGATCACGTCCACCGACGGACGCTGAGTCGCGAGAATCAGATGGATGCCGGCCGCGCGCGCCTTCTGCGCGATCCGCGCGATCAGCTCTTCGACTTTCTTGCCGACTACCATCATCAGGTCGGCCAGCTCGTCGATCACGACGACGATGTTCGGCAGACGCGTGAGCGGCTCCGGCTCATCCGGCGTGAGGCTGAACGGATTCGGCAGCTTCTCTTCGCGCTTGGCCGCTTCGTCGATCTTGTTGTTGTAGCCGGCGAGATTGCGCACGCCGAGCTTGCTCATCAGCTTGTAGCGGCGCTCCATTTCGGCGACCGCCCAGTTCAGCGCGTGGCCCGCCTGGCGCATGTCCGTGACGACCGGACACAGCAGATGCGGAATGCCTTCATAGACGCTCATTTCGAGCATCTTCGGATCGATCAGGATCATGCGGACCTGCTCGGCGCTCGCCTTGTAGAGCAGCGACAGGATCATCGCGTTGATGCCGACCGACTTGCCCGAACCGGTCGTACCCGCGACCAGCAAGTGAGGCATCTTCGCGAGGTCGGCGCACACCGGCTTGCCGCCGATATCCTTGCCCAGACCCATGGTCAGCGGCGACGCGGCGTCCGCATAGACCGCCGAGCCGAGAATCTCCGACAGGCTCACCGTCTGGCGGCGCTGGTTCGGCAACTCCAGCGCCATGAAATTCTTGCCCGGAATCGTTTCGACCACGCGGATCGACACGAGCGACAGCGAACGCGCGAGGTCCTTCGCCAGATTGACGATCTGGCTGCCCTTCACGCCCGTGGCCGGCTCGATTTCATAGCGCGTGACGACCGGCCCCGGATAAGCCGCGACCACGCTCACTTCGACGCCGAAGTCCTTGAGCTTTTTCTCGATCAGGCGCGACGTGAATTCAAGCGTATCGGCGGAGATGGATTCCTGCGCGGCGGGCGCGGGGTCGAGCAAAGAGATGGGCGGCAACGTGGAGTCGCCGGGCAGGTCGGTGAAGAGCGGCACTTGCCGTTCCTTCTCGACGCGCTCCGATTTGGCCGGCGTGACGACCGGCGGCACGATCATCACCGGCTCGTGTTCCTCGATCCGCACGCGGCCTTTCTCGACCTTGCCTTCGCGCTTGACCGCCGCCGCTTCGCCGAGCTTGCGGTCGCGGCCGGCCTCGCGGCGCAGCTTCGCGAACGTCACCGCGGAAATGATCGACTCGCCGACCTTCTCCGACACCGACAGCCACGAAAACCGGAAGTACAGCGACAAGCCGATCGCAAGCGCGATCAGCAGCGCGAGCGTGCCGCCCGTGAAGCCCAGCGCATGCGACACGCCGCGCGCGACCGCCTCGCCGACCACCCCGCCCGGCGCGCGCGGCAACTGCACCTTGAGCGACCACATGCGCAGCGCCTCGATGCCGTTGCACGTGAGCAGCACGAGCATGAACGCGAACGCGTCCGCGAGCCAGCTCACGCCGCGCGGCTCGTCGTCCTCCCCGTCTTCGTGTCGGGTGATGCGCTTGTAGTTGCGGGAAATGTGGCGGCCGAGCAGCACGATCCACCAGTACGCGGACAGCCCGAACAGCAGCAGCAGGATGTCCGAAGTCCACGCGCCGACGCGGCCCGCCCAGTTGGAAATATGGTCTACCTGCGCGGCATGGGTCCAGCTCGGGTCGTGTCTGCTGTAGCTGACGAGCGCCATGAGCAGGAATACGCCGAGCGCCACCTGCAGGATCCAGCGGATTTCGGTGAAAAGGCGCGACATGCGGTGCGGCAACGCCTGCGCGCTCGCGGAATAGGGAGCTTTTGCCATTGATCCTGTTGCGTGGGTAGCCGGTTGCCGACCGGAACGCGGCCAGAGCCTCGCCCAGCGTGGCTTCGGGTCCGATCCCGGCGACCGGCAACTTCGATCGGGCCTATTGTAAACGCAGTGCCCCGCGCAAGGCTGTAAATGACGGTAACTTGGCCGATTGGCCACAGAGCGGCGGTCCCGGCGGCGTCCCGCGAGCGCGCGCCGCACACCTATCGCGGCGATCGGAAAGCTTCATGGAGCAGCCGCGCGCCCCGCCCTTTATAATGCCGGACTGGCACCCATCTACAGTTTCAGCTTAAGTCGCACGGCCTCGCATGGGCGAGCCCGGCGCCGTATAAGGATTCAATCATGCCCGCAACTTCAACGAAACACGCCAAGGTTCTGATTCTCGGTTCCGGTCCCGCCGGCTACACGGCAGCGGTCTACGCGGCGCGCGCCAATCTGCAGCCGGTGCTCGTCACGGGTCTCGCCCAAGGCGGCCAACTGATGACCACGACCGACGTCGAGAACTGGCCCGCCGACGCCAACGGCGTGCAAGGACCGGAACTGATGGCGCGCTTCCTGGAGCACGCCGAGCGCTTCAACACCGAAATCATCTTCGACCACATCCACACGGCCAAGCTGGATGAGAAGCCGATTCGCCTGATCGGCGATTCGGGCGAATACACCTGCGACTCGCTGATCATCTCGACTGGCGCATCGGCGCAATACCTCGGCCTGCCGTCCGAAGAAGCATTCATGGGCAAAGGCGTGTCGGCCTGCGCGACCTGCGACGGCTTCTTCTACAAGCAGCAGCACGTGGCCGTGATCGGCGGCGGCAATACCGCGGTCGAAGAAGCGCTGTACCTGTCGGGCATCGCGAAGAAAGTGACCGTGATCCATCGCCGCGACAAGTTCCGCGCGGAGCCGATCCTGATCGACCGTCTGCTCGCGAAGGAAAAGGAAGGCCTCGTCGAGATCAAGTGGAACCACACGCTCGACGAAGTGACCGGCGATCAATCCGGCGTGACCGGCCTGCGCGTCAAGCACACGCAGACCGGCGAAACCACCGACATCGCGTTGCAGGGCCTGTTCGTCGCGATCGGCCACAAGCCGAACACGGATATTTTTGCGGGTCAACTGGAGATGAAGAACGGCTACATCATCACCAAGGGCGGCCTGAACGGCTTCGCGACCGCCACCAGCGTGCCGGGCGTGTTCGCCGCGGGCGACGTGCAGGACCACGTGTACCGTCAGGCGATCACCAGCGCGGGCACCGGCTGTATGGCCGCCCTGGACGCGCAGCGCTATCTGGAAACCATCAACGAGATGGCCGGCGAGCATGCGATGAGCCAGGAAGCCGAGCGTTGATCGGCGGCGCTGGACGGCGACGTTTGGCGCGACGGTAAAATGGCGGCTGGGTTTGACCCGGCCGCTTGCTTGAGAGAAGGCCGCGGCTGAAAAGCCGGCGGCCTTTTTTGTGTTCCGGCGCGGGAGGTTGCGTTGCGGGTTGCCTTTGCGCGGTTGCCTTTACGCGGTTGCCTTGTAGTCGCGCCACGCGTCTTTGCATCACGCCCTGCGCAGCGTTTGCGCTGCACGTGTTTTGCATTGGCCGTGTTTGCGTTGCGCATTTGACGCCCACTTGCAACGCATCCGCCGCTCACTCGCTGCCGCGCACACCACCGCACCGTCAACCTCACTGCCCGTTTCGAAGCCGCTAAAAAACCGTCGCGCGACCGACCCACATTTCTGCGTGTACTACCGATATGCCGAAGAATCAGCCCCATCCCAGCGAACCGAAACGCGCACGCGCCGTCGCCAAGGCCGCCTCCGCGCCCGAACCGGCCGCGGCCGCCGTCAAACCGAAGCTCGATCCCGCAGCCGGTCTCGCCGGTCTCGGCGCGTTGCGCGACGCGTTGAAGGTCGATACGCAACGCCGCGAGCGGGAACGCGCCGCGGCGGCCGCCGCGCAGCGCGAAGCCTCGGCGGACGCCGACCTGTTTCGCCGCGAGATCGGCTCGGTCGCACCACTCGCGGTGCCGCCGCGCGCCACCTTGCCGCGCAATCCCCCACCGCCGCTGCCGGTGCAAACGCTGCTCGACGAAGAAGCCGTGCTGCACGAAGCGATCTCCGACGAGTTCGACCCCGAGGTGCTGCTCGAAACCGATGAAACGCTGTCCTACTGCCGCCCCGGCGTGAGCCGGGAAGTCGTGCGCAAACTGCGGCGCGGCGACTGGATCGTGCAGTCGCAAATCGACCTGCACGGGATGCGCCGCGACGAAGCGCGCGAGGCGCTCGCCGAGTTCATCCGCGAATCGGTGAAGCGCGGGCTGCGCTGTTTGCGCGTGATCCACGGCAAGGGCTTGGGATCGATCGGCAAGGAACCGGTGCTGAAGGGCAAAGTGCGCGCGTGGCTGGTGCAGAAGTCCGAGGTCATCGCGTTCTGTCAGGCGCGTCCGCACGACGGCGGCGCCGGCGCGGTGGTCGTGCTGCTGCAGCCGGGCGCGGTGCCGCCTTCCGCCAAGCCTTGACGGAGTCACCGTGATCCATCCAAGGCTGACGCTTGCGCTGACCATCATGGAAGCGCTGGCGATTTTCGCGTACGCCATTTCCGGCTTCATCGAAGCCCGCAGCCGCCGGCTCGACGCGGTGGGCACCTTTCTCGTGGCGATCGCCACGGCCTTCGGCGGCGGCACGCTGCGCGACGTGCTGCTGGAGCGGCGGCCGTTCTATTGGGTCGAGCATCAGGGCTATCTGATCGCGATCTTCGTGATGTCGCTGTTCGCGCCGACGCTGCTGAAGATGACCTCGCGCCTGCTCTCCGAGCGGGTACTGCTGGTGGCCGACGCGGTGGGCCTCGGCCTCTTCAGCATAGCGGGCACGTCGATCGCGCACGACGCGCAGATGCCGTGGTTCACGTCGGTGATGATGGGCGTGTTGACCGGTGTGTTCGGCGGCGTGATCCGCGACGTGCTGTGCAACGAGGTACCGCTGATCCTGCGCGACTCGCGGCCTTACGCGACCTGCGCGTTCGTCGGCTGCTGGCTGTACGTGCTGCTCGACTACGTGAATTTCGACACCGTGTATAGCGTGCTGATCGCGACCGCGTTTATCCTGCTGGCACGGCTGGTGACGTTCCGGTTCGACGTGCGTCTGCCGCATTGAGCGCGCGCGCCGTCCGCACTTCAGCGCGTCGGCGACGTTCGCGGCAAGCGGCACGCAGTAAGCGGCGGACATGACTGTCGATTTTCACCGCCGCCGTTCGTCGTGAGATAAACGGCCCCCGCGGCCGTCGTTGCGCCACGCGCGCCCCCGCAACCGCCCTAGGTGACCACGATGACCCCGAAGCTCTATGCCCACCCGTTCTCGTCGTACTGCCAGAAGGTCCTGACCGCGCTCTACGAAAACGGCACGCCGTTCGAGCTGCGCCTGCTGGCGCACGACGACCCGCACGTCATGGCGGAATTCGCCGCGCTCTGGCCGATCAAGCGTTTTCCGGTGCTGGTCGACGGAGACCGGACCGTGGTCGAGGCGAGCATCATCATCGAATATCTCGGTCTTTATCATCCGGGGCCGACAGCGCTGTTACCCGCCGACGCCCGCGCCGCACTGGAAGTGCGCAGCATGGACCGCTTCTTCGACAACTACGTGTCGACGCCGCAGCAGAAGATCGTCTACGACAGCATGCGCCCCGAGGCGGAGCGCGATCCGCAGGCGGTCGCCAACGCGCGCGCGATGCTCGACACCGCGTACGGCTGGCTCGACCAGGTGATGGCCGGGCGCGAATGGGCCGCCGGCGACATCTTCAGCCTGGCCGACTGCGGCGCCGCGCCGTTCCTCTTCTACGCCGACTGGACCCATCCGATCGGCCCGGCCTTCGCAAACGTGCGGGCGTACCGTCAGCGATTGCTGGCGCGGCCGTCGTTCGCGCGCGCGGTCGACGAAGCGCGGCCGTATCGACCGCTGTTTCCGCTCGGCGCGCCGGACCGCGACTGAGCAGCGCTCATCGGCGAGCCGCCGCGCCGACTCCACCCTTTCGCGACAACATGATTTCCACCCGGTAAACTTCCACCCGAAAGCCACTTCCGGCCGTCACTCATAAGGCACACCATGGACCGTTTCGAAGCGATGGAGATATTTACGCGTGTGGTCGAGGCGAACAGCTTCACCAAAGTATCCGAATCGCTCGACCTGCCCCGCGCCAAAGTCAGCCGCACGATCCAGGCGCTTGAGGAACACGTCGGCGTGCGTCTGCTGAACCGCTCGACGCGCCAGGTGAGCGTGACCGAAGACGGCGCGTCGTTCTACGAGCGCTGCGTGCAGATTCTCGCCGAAGTCGCCGACGCCGAATCGTCGCTGTCGAACAAGCGCGAGAGTCCGGCCGGCACGATCCGCGTCGATACGTCCGGCACGCTTGCCCGCGCGCTGCTGCTGCCCGCGCTCGACGATTTCTACCGGCAATACCCGCAGATCGACGTGCGTCTCGGCCTCGCGGATCGCAACATCGATCTGATCCAGGATGGTGTGGATTGTGTGATCCGCATGGGCACGCCGGAGGAGTCGAGCCTCGTCGCGAAACGCATCGGCGAAGCGCGCATCGTTACGTGCGCGTCCCCCGCGTATCTGCAGAAATACGGCACGCCGACCACGCTCGAAGAACTCGCGCAGCATCGCGCCGTCAACTACGTGTCGGCGCGTACCGGCCGCACCTTCCCGTTCGAATACGAAGTGGACGGCGAGATCGCGAAAGTAGCGATGAAAAGCGTGCTCGCCGTGAACGACGGGTCGGTATACATCGGCGCGGGCGCGCTCGGCCACGGGATCATCCAGCCGTCGCGCTTCATGGTCGCCGAGCTGATCGAACAAGGCGCGCTGAAGGAAATCCTCACGAACTACACGAGCCCCGGCACGCCGCTGTCGATCCTATACGCGCATCGCCGCAATCTGAGTTCGCGGCTGCGCGCGTTCATCGACTGGGTGAGCGAGCTGACGCACAACAATCCGGATCTGCGCATTCCGGACGCGTAAGGCCGCCAATACGCGGGCGTCAAGACAAAGCCCCATGCGTTGCGAAACAACGCATGGGGCTTTTTTACTGAAGCATCAAACCGCCAACTGGCGCAACGCTCGCGCTCAGGCAATCCGTTCTTCGTTGCTCGGATCGAACAGCACCGCCTTCGACGTATCGAACAGCAGCGTCGTGTTCGTCAGCGGCTGCGGATTCGACGCCGGGTGCACGCGGCTCACGATGCGCTTGCCGTTGACCTGCGCGAACACCAGCGTGTCCGGGCCGGTCGGCTCGATCACGTCGACCTTCACTTCGATCGGCTGCAGTTGCGCGTTGTCGCCATGCGCGCCGCGCGCGTCGGTGATGCGCTCCGGGCGCAAGCCGAGAATCACTTCGCGACCGACGTGCGACTTCACCTTCGCCGAGTCGAACGGCAGGTTCAGCACCTTGCGCGCGACGCCCGTGTCCAGTTCGAGGCCGACGCCCGCGCCCTGCTCGACCAGTTTGCCCTGGATGAAGTTCATCGGCGGCGCGCCGATGAAGCCGGCCACGAACAGGTTCGACGGCGAGTCGTAGATTTCCTGCGGCGCGCCGAACTGCTGGACGATACCGTCCTTCATCACCGCGATGCGATCGCCGAGCGTCATCGCTTCGATCTGATCGTGCGTCACGTAGACGATCGTCGTGCCGAGGCGTTGATGCAGCAGCTTGATTTCCGAACGCATCTCGATACGCAGCTTCGCGTCGAGGTTCGACAGCGGTTCGTCGAACAGGAACATCACCGGGTCGCGCGCCAATGCACGGCCCATTGCCACGCGCTGGCGCTGGCCGCCGGACAGTTGCCCCGGCTTGCGGTCGAGCAGGTGCGTGATCTGCAGCGTGTTCGACACGCGATCGACGATCTGCGCCTGCTCCTGCTTCGGCACCTTGCGGATATTCAGGCCGAACGAGATGTTCTCGCGCACCGTCATCGACGGATACAGCGCGTACGACTGGAACACCATCGCGATGTCGCGATCTTTCGGCGACAGGTTGTTCACCGTCTTGCCGTCGATCTGGATCTCGCCCTTGGTCACGGTTTCGAGGCCGGCGATCATGTTGAGCAGCGTCGACTTACCGCAGCCCGAGCCGCCGACCAGAATCAGGAACTGGCCGTCTTCGATGTCGATGTTGACACCCTTCAGAACCGGCACCCCGTTCGGGTAGGTCTTGTACACGTCACGGATGGAAAGGCTTGCCATGCTGTGAATCCTCTTGTCTCTGTACTGCCTGAAAACGTCTTGTCGGGTGACGGCGGCGCCAGTTTATTGAAGCGCCGCCGCGCTCGGATGGTTTGGCTCGCAGCCCGGGTTTAGCCCTTCACTGCGCCGGCCGTCAGGCCCCGCACGAAATAGCGTCCGGCGATGATGTACACCAGCAGCGTCGGCAACGCGGCGATGATCGCGCCGGCCATGTCCACGTTGTATTCCTTCACGCCGGTCGAGGTGTTCACGAGGTTGTTCAGCGCCACCGTGATCGGCATCGAATCGACGCCGGAGAACACAATCCCGAACAGGAAGTCATTCCAGATCTGCGTGAATTGCCAGATCAGGCACACCATGAAAATCGGCAGCGACACCGGCAGCAGGATCTTCGTGAAGATCGTGAAAAAACCCGCGCCGTCGATGCGCGCCGCTTTCACGAGTTCAGCCGGAATGCTCACGTAGAAGTTGCGGAAGAACATCGTGGTGAACGCGATACCGTAGATCACGTGCACCAGCACCAGACCGGTCGTCGTGTTCGACAGGCCCATCATGCCTTCGAAGCGCGCCATTGGCAGCAGGATCGCCTGGAACGGAATGAAGCAGCCGACCAGCAGCATCGTGAAGATCGGATCCGCGCCACGGAAACGCCAGTGCGTGAGCACATAGCCGTTGAACGCGCCGATGATCGACGAGATCAGCACGGCGGGAATCACCATGCGCACCGAGTTCATGAAGAACGGCTGCATGCCGTCGCAACGCACGCCCGTACAGGCGCCGCTCCATGCCTTGATCCACGGATCGATACTCCAGCGAGTCGGCGGCGTGAGCAGGTTGCCGGTGCGCAGCTGGTCGATGTCCTTGAACGACGTGGACAGCATCACGTACAGCGGGAACAGGAAATACAGGGCGAACAGAATCAGGGCCGCGTAAATGACGGCACGGCTGATCGTCATTTTAGGCTGCATTGCGGGTGCTCCTCGATTCCAGATACATCAGCGGCACGAGCACGGCCACAACGGTGGCGAGCATCATCATCGACGATGCCGCGCCGACGCCGAGCTGCCCGCGATTGAACGAAAACGTGTACATGAAGATAGCCGGCAACGAAGACGACGTGCCCGGACCGCCCGCGGTCAACGCGACGACCAGGTCGAAGGTCTTGATGGTGATGTGGCAAAGAATCAGCAGCACGGAGAAGAACACCGGCCGCATGCTCGGAATCACGATCTTGCGGTAGATGGTGGGCAGGTTCGCGCCGTCCATCTGCGCGGCCTTGAAGATCTCACCGTCGACACCGCGCAGGCCCGCGAGGAACAGTGCCATCACGAAGCCGGTGGATTGCCAGACCGCCGCGATCACGACGCAGAAGATCGCCTTGTCCGGATCGCCCAGCCAGCCGAACGAAAAGCTCGTCCAGCCCCAGTCGTGGAACACCTTTTCGAGGCCGACGCTCGGCGTCATGATCCACTGCCACGCCGTACCCGTGACGATGAACGAGAGCGCCATCGGGTAAAGGAACACGGCGCGCAGTGCGCCTTCGTTGCGGATCTGCTGATCGAGCAGGATCGCGAGAAACAGACCTAGGCCGATACAGATGGCGATGAACGGAATGCCGAACCAGCCGAGGTTGGCCGCCGAAGTCCAGAACACGTCGTTATCGAACAGTTCGCGATAGCGGTCGAGACCGGCGAATTCATACCGGGGCATCAGCCGCGAAGTGGACAGCGACAGAAAGCCGGTAATTGCGATGAAGCCGTACACGAAGATCAGGCTGATCACGACGCTGGGTGCGAGCACCAGCTTCGGAACCCAGCGATCGGCAAGGGCCGCCATGGGCGACGCGCGGCGGGCGGCGCTGGCCGTTTTCCCGTTTCCGCTGATAGAAGCAGTCACTACTCGACTCCTGCTGAAACTGTACTGCCGGGTGTTCACGCATGAATGACGCGAGTCCGCGACAGCATAGGTGTGACTCTATGAAACCAGGGTGAAGCCGCCTGCAAGCCGCGCACGCGCTGCGCGCATCACACACGTTGCACGCATTCGCGAATCGCCGTCGGCGACCTGAAGAACACGCCCGGCGCTTCGTCGTGAAGCCACCGGGCGCGCCGCTTCGCTTACTTCACTTACTTGGTCTTCGCTGCCTTCGCGAGCGCGGTGACGGCGCTCTTCGAATCCTGCTGCGAGTTCATGAACTTCGTGACCACGTCGGAGATCGCGCCGGCTGCTGCATCCGGTTGCGCCATGCCGTGTGCCAGCGACGGCACATAGCCACCCGCCTTGATCGCGATCTGTTCATCCGCGTACGACTTCTTCGCGCAGTCGTCGAACTTGTCCATCGGCACGCCCAGACGAACCGGGATCGACCCCTTGTTCAGGCTGAACTGCTCCTGGAACTGCGGCGTCATGATCGTCTTGGCGAGCGCCAGTTGACCCGGCGTGGCCGCCTTCTGGCCCTTCTGCTGGAAGAACACGAACGAGTCGACGTTGAACGTGTAGGCCTTTTCCGTGCCCGGCACAGCGGCGCACACGTAGTCCGAGCCCGACTTCTTGCCGGCGTTGGCGAATTCGCCCTTCGCCCAGTCGCCCATGAACTGCATGCCAGCCTTGCCGTTGATGACCATCGCGGTGGCGAGGTTCCAGTCACGGCCCGTGCGGCCCGTGTCGAAGTAACCCTGGATCTTGCGGACCGTGTCGAACACGCCGACCATCTTGTCCGAAGTCAGCGTCTTTTCGTCGAGGTCGACCAGCGCCTTCTTGTAGAAGTCCGCGCCTTGCGACAGCACAACGTCTTCCCACAGCGTCAGGTCTTGCCACGGCTGACCGCCCATCGCGATCGGCTGGATGCCGGCGGCCTTCATCTTGTCGGCCACGGCGAAGAACTCGGGCCACGTGGTCGGCGCCTTGCCGCCCGCCTTGTCGAGTGCCGCCTTGTTGATGTACAGCCAGTTCACGCGGTGCACCGAGAACGGCGCCGCCACGTAGTGACCGTCCGCGTGCATGATCTTGTCGATTTCCGGCGGGAGGTTCTTCTTCCAGTCGCCCGCGATCGAGTCGATCGGCACCAGCACGCCCTGCGAAGCCCAGTCCTGGATCAGCGGACCCTTGATCTGCGCGGCGCTCGGCGCATTGCCCGAGATCACCTGCGTCTTCAGAGCCGTCATGGCTGCCGCGCCGGCGCCACCCGCAACCGCGAAGTCCTTCCACGTGTAACCCTGCTTCGTCATGTCGTCCTTGAGGACGCCGACGGCTTTCGATTCACCGCCCGAGGTCCACCAGTGCAACACTTCGACCGACTCGGCAGCCTGCACCGCCGAGACGCCACACATCAGACCCGCAGCGCACAAAGCGCCCATGATCGCGCGAAATTTCATTGCTTATCTCCTCCAGACACCTGAACAAAAAACAAATGGCCCCTGATGTCGCCAGGGTGCTGTGGTTGGTTCAAACAGGCAAAACACTGGGCGATCGAGCACGGTCGGGCGCATGCGCGAGGCATGTGCCGGCGGACCGTTGTCCGGCCGCTAGAAGCTCAAGAGATGAGTGGTTTGGGATGCAACTGTTTGTCTCCTCTTTTGATTTTTGCCTGCCCGCGTCGCGCGCGGCAGACTCGAGGTGCCTTGCAAGTCAACCCGGGCAACCGCCTTGCCAGCCGCTCCGCCGCCCGGATTTCCGTAAGGGGCGCCGGGGCATGCTGGCACGTGCCGACAGGCAATGTCCGTTAACATGCAGGGACGCCCGCCGATTCGAAAAACCGCGCAACCTGCCGAACAGCGCACGCTTTTTTCATCGAATTAGCGCTACCTCTTGATTTGGATTGTAGTTAAACTACAATTCAGTGTCAAAAAATATTTTATCGGACTACGGTCGCCTTTTCCGAACAGTGCGCGGTCAGCGCGGCGGCCCCAGGACATCGACGGAGACTCATGCAAACCGATTCAAGCTTCACCTTCGTTCTCTTCGGCGGAACCGGCGATCTGTCGATGCGCAAGATTCTGCCGGCACTGTTTGAAGCACACCGTGCAGGCGGCATGCTCCACGACAGCGGCAAGATCGTCGCGGTGGCACGGCATGCGGCGGATCGCGGCGAGTACCTGCAGTGGGTGAACGAACACGTCAAACCGCATGTGTCGAAGAACGGTGTGGACGAAGCGGCGTGGACCAGCTTCCTCGCGCGCATCGAGTTCGTGAAAATCGATCTCGGCAACCCCGAAGACTTCGTGCACTTGCGCGATGCGATCCAGGACCTGCCCGGTATTCGCGTGTTCTACCTGGCCACGGGCCCGTCGCTGTTCGTGCCGATCTGCCACGCGCTCGCGTCGGTGGGGCTCAACGAAAACGCGCGCATCGTGCTGGAGAAGCCGCTCGGCTACGACCTGAAATCGTCGAATGCGATCAACGACGCGGTCGGCGAAATCTTCGCGGAAGAACAGATCTACCGGATCGACCACTACCTCGGTAAAGAGCCGGTGCAGAACCTGCTCGCGCTGCGCTTCGGCAATGCGCTGTTTGAACCGCTGTGGCGTCGCGAGTGGGTCGAGAGCATTCAGATCACGATCGCCGAAGAACTCGGGGTCGAAGCGCGCGGCGACTTCTACGACAACACCGGCGCATTGCGCGACATGGTGCAAAACCATTTGCTGCAGTTGCTGTCGATCGTCGCAATGGAGCCGCCCCACTCGATGGACTCCGACTCGGTGCGCGACGAAAAGCTGCGAGTGCTGCGCGCATTGAAGCCGATCGATCCGAACGAAATCGGCAAGGTCGCGGTGCGCGGCCAGTATCATGCTGGCGGCATTCGCGGCACCGCGGTGCCGGGCTATGCGACCGAAGCCGGCGTGAAGCCGGATAGCACGACCGAAACTTTCGTCGCGTTGAAAGTCGAGATCGAGAACTGGCGCTGGTCGGGCGTGCCGTTTTTCCTGCGCACCGGCAAGCGGCTCGCCGATCGCGTCGCCGAGATCGTGGTGAATTTCCGTCCTGTACCGCATTCGGCGCTGGGCGCCTCCGCGCTGCGCGCCGGCGCGAACCGTCTGGTGATCCGCCTGCAGCCGAACGAAACCATCCGCCTCTACTGTCTCGCGAAGCAGCCCGGCGAGGGCATGAACCTGGCGAGCGTGCATCTCGACCTCGCGTTCGACAAGTTCTTCCGCGAAGGGCAGATGGAGGCCTATCAGCGGCTGTTGCTCGACGTGATCCGCGGCCGCCTCGCGCTGTTCGTGCGGCGCGACGAGCAGGAAGCCGCGTGGCGCTGGGTCGAACCGATCCTGAACGAATGGAAGACCTCGACCAGGCCGCCCAAGCCGTACGCGGCGGGCACGTGGGGACCGGCCGCGGCGAGCGCGATGCTCGCACAGCACGGCACCTGCTGGCTCGAAGAAGAGAATTGATGCACGGCGGCGCGCGCGCCGCCCGAGTAAGACCCACCGACGAACTGAACGGAATGGCGCCGGTATCGCGAAGGCGCCTGCAAGTCATCCACCTTGCAGGCGTCGCGCGACAGCAGTACGGCAGATTCCGCAGATCTAACAAAAAAGCAGCACGGAGGAGAAGTGATCGAGCTTCACGCTTTCGACGATCAACGCGCCCAATCCGACGCGTTGGCGAAGGCGGTCGGCGACGCGTTACATGCGTCGCTCGCCGCACAGGCAGCCGCCACCAGCGCGGCCGCCACTGGCACGCGCCCCGCCATGCTTGCAGTGTCCGGCGGCAGCAGTCCGCGTCCGTTCCTGCAAACGTTATCTACGCAAGCCTTCGACTGGGCGCGCATTGCCGTGACGCTGGTCGACGACCGCTGGGTACCGGAAACGGACAGCGCCAGCAATTCGCAGTTGGTGCACGCGACGCTCTTGCAGAACGCCGCACAGAACGCGACCTTCTGGCCGCTCGTCGACACCACGCAGGATCTGCATGCGCACGTCGCCGCGCTGAACGCCGACCCGCGCTTTAGCAGCGTGCCCGACGTCGCGATTCTCGGCATGGGCGAGGACGGCCACACCGCGTCGATCTTCGCGGACGCGCCAGAATGGGATCACGCGATCACCACCGCCGAGCGCTTCGTCGCCGTGCATCCGGGCAGCGCGCCGCATGCGCGCGTGAGCTGGTCGCTCTCCGCGCTCAAAGAAGTGAAGCATCTGTTTTTGCTGATCGCAGGACCGCGCAAGATGGACGTGCTCAATGCAGCCGCCGCTTCGCTACAAAAAAATGCCATCTCGCAGTTGGCAAACGACAAGGGAGTGAGACTCGATGTCTACTGGTGTGCAAACTAAGGCTGTACCCGGCGCGGGCCAGCACGCCGATGGACCGAGACTGTTGGCCGACATCGGCGGCACCAATGCGCGCTTCGCGCTGGAGACCGGTCCGGGCGAAATCGGCTCGGTGCAGGTCTATCCGTGCGCGGACTATCCGGGCGTCGCCGACGTCATCAAGAAGTATCTGAAGGACACCAGGATCGGCCGCGTGAATCATGCGGCGATCGCGATTGCGAACCCGGTCGACGGCGATCAGGTGAGCATGACGAATCACGACTGGAGCTTCTCGATCGAAGCGACGCGCCGCGCGCTCGGCTTCGACACCCTGCTGGTAGTGAACGACTTCACCGCGCTGGCGATGGCGCTGCCGGGCCTCACCGACGCACAGCGCGTGCAGGTGGGCGGCGGCGCGCGCCGGCCGAACAGCGTGATCGGCCTGCTCGGTCCCGGCACCGGCATGGGCGTGTCCGGCCTGATCCCCGCCGACGACCGCTGGATCGCGCTCGGCAGCGAAGGCGGCCACGCCACTTTCGCGCCGGCCGACGAACGTGAAGACATCGTGCTGCAATACGCGCGCAAGAAGTGGTCGCACGTGTCGTTCGAACGCGTGGCCGCGGGCCCCGGCATCGAAGTGATTTACCGCGCGCTCGCGGGCCGCGACAAGAAGCGCGTGGCTGCCAACGTCGACACGATCGAGATCGTCAAGCGCGCGCTGGAAGGCGAGCCGCTCGCGGCCGAGTCCGTCGACGTGTTCTGCGGCATTCTCGGCACCTTCGCGGGCAACATCGCGGTGACGTTGGGCGCGCTCGGGGGTATCTACATCGGCGGCGGCGTCGTGCCGCGTCTCGGCGAGTTCTTCGCGCGCTCGTCGTTTCGCAAGCGCTTCGAGGCGAAGGGCCGCTTCGAGGCCTATCTGCAAAGCGTGCCGACATATGTGATTACCGCTGAGTATCCCGCCTTCCTCGGCGTCTCCGCAATTCTCGCCGAGCAGTTGTCGAATCGCGCGGGCGGCAGTTCGTCGGCGGTGTTCGAACGGATTCGCCAGATGCGCGATGCGTTGACGCCGGCCGAGCGCCGCGTCGCCGACCTCGCGCTGAACCATCCGCGCTCGATCATCAACGATCCGATCGTCGACATCGCGCGCAAGGCCGACGTGAGCCAGCCGACGGTGATCCGCTTCTGCCGTTCGCTCGGCTGCCAGGGTCTGTCGGATTTCAAGCTGAAGCTCGCGACCGGTTTGACCGGCACGATTCCGGTGAGCCACAGCCAGGTGCATCTCGGCGACACGGCCACGGACTTCGGCGCGAAGGTGCTGGACAACACCGTGTCGGCGATTTTGCAGTTGCGCGAGCATCTGAACTTCGATCAGGTCGAGCGCGCGATCGATCTGCTGAACGGCGCGCGCCGCATCGAGTTCTACGGGCTCGGCAATTCGAATATCGTCGCGCAGGACGCGCACTACAAGTTCTTCCGCTTCGGCATTCCGACCATTGCGTACGGTGATCTGTACATGCAGGCGGCCTCCGCTGCGCTGCTCGGCAAGGGCGATGTGATCGTGGCCGTCTCGAAGTCGGGCCGCGCGCCCGAGCTGCTGCGCGTGCTGGATGTCGCGATGCAGGCCGGCGCGAAGGTGATTGCGATCACGTCGAGCAATACGCCGCTCGCCAAGCGTGCCACGGTCGCGCTGGAAACCGATCACATCGAGATTCGGGAGTCGCAATTGTCGATGATTTCGCGGATCCTGCATCTGGTGATGATCGACATACTCGCGGTCGGCGTGGCGATTCGCCGCGCGGTGCCTGCCGCGGATGTCGCGGAGACGGTCGCCAAAGCGCGCGAAGGCGCCGATGACGACGCCACCGCCGTGCTCGACTGGCTGAGTCACGGCGCGGCTTCGTCGCCGCGCGAATAAGCGGGTGAACGGGCCTGCGCCGCGCGTATCGAATGCGATGCGCGCGGCGTGGGCCTTATCCGGCTTTGCAAGCTGGTGGCGTATCGAACCACGCATCATGCGCCGCGCACCGCGTGATACGCAGCCATGAATCAGCGCTGCGCGCGCGCACTTCCAGGGCGCCGCCGCCCGGGCAACAGGCGATAATAGCCGCTCCATCGCTCGACGCCTGTGTCCCACTCCAATGATCATCCGCCCGCATCTCCATTGGTTCCGCATGCTGCTCGCGTGGCGGGGCTCCGTTCTGCCGCAGTTGCTGCCGCGGCTCTCGCTGATCTTCTGCATCTCGATCGTCGCGCTGGCCGCGCACGACCACCTGCTGCCGATCTCGCTGAACCTCAACACCACCGCGCCCTTCTCGCTGATCGGCATCGCGCTCGCGGTGTTCCTCGGCTTTCGCAATAACGCCAGCTATGACCGTTGGTGGGAAGCGCGCAAGCTGTGGGGTCAACTGCTGAACGAGTCGCGCTCGCTCACGCGCCAAGCCCTCACGTTGCCTGCGCGGCCATTGCCGAAAGAAGAAGTCGAAGCATTTCTCGCCGCGCTCGGCGCACTGCCTCACGCGCTGCGTCATCAGCTGCGCAGGAGCGATCCGCGTGACGACCTCGAAGCGCGTTTGCCCACCGCGCTGTTCGAGCGCGTGATGGCGTCGCGCTACCGGTCGGCCACCTTGCTGCTCTTCCTCGGCGAATGGGTGCGGCGTCACACGCAGACAGGTGCGTTCGATCCGATGGCGGTGCTCGCCTTCGACCGGAATCTGAATGGGCTGTCGGATGTGATCGGCGGATGCGAGCGCATCGTCTCGACGCCGCTGCCGTTCGCGTACTCGGTGATGATTCACCGCACGGTGTATTTCTTCTGCGCGTCGCTGCCGTTCGGACTGGTGGACAGCATCGGCATCTTCACGCCGGTGTTCTCGGTGTTCGTCGCGTACACGTTCATGGCGCACGAGGCGATCGCCTCGCAACTCGAAGAACCCTTCGGCACCGACGACAACGACCTCGCGCTCAACACGATGTCCGCGATGATCGAGGACGCGCTACGCGATCTGCGCGGCGAACCGGCGGTGACGCTACCCAGCCAGCAAGCGGAGAACTACCTGTTCGATTGAGCGGGGCGTCGCGCGCCTCAGGTGTCTCACGTGTCCCACTCGACGCGCGCGCTCAGCCCGCGCTCAGTCGTTACCGACCGTTTCCGACAAGCGCTTGAGCGTCGCCACCCGCGCACCGATGATGTCGATGCGCCCACGCTCGTCGACCACGGGTGTGGTGGCGGTCAGATACGCATTCCACGCTCTTTGCGCACGCACCAGCGTCGGACGCGAGTGCGCCGGCATCTTCGATTGCAAGCGACGGTAGTAGCGGTTCAGATCGAACATCGCATGTTCGCATTGCGCGTCCGCGCGGCAGGCCCGCGGGCGGCGCGGCGGCGGACTGCCGGCCTGAGCCATCGCGGCGCGCAGCGCCAGCGCGCGGTCGCGCACCGGCTGCAACTGCATGTCGGCTTCGGCCAGCACGTACATCGAGCCGCGCGTCGTCGCAAACACCGCCGCCAGCAACTGCTTCTCGGCCTCGCGCGAGGCCAGCCAGCTCGTCTGGCTCTTTTCCCACAGCTTGCGCCGCGCGGCCGGCAGCTTCGGTTGAAGCTGCTGCCACGCGCTGTCCAACGCGGCCTTCCAGGCAATCCGCGCGTTGTCCATGCACTGCACCTGCCCGACCGTCGTCGACATGTCGCTGCGCGCGAGACACGAGCGCATCGACGCGTCGATCGGATCGGCAGCCGCGACTTCCGCATGCGCGGGCGGCGACAGCACGCCGACGAGCGCCGCCGACGCCACCGCCAGCGCGCCGGCGACGCGCCGCCAGCTAGCGACGCCCGGCCAGGACTTCAGCCGACGCATCGTCAGATGCGAACGCAATCGACGAAATATTCGATGCGCCCGTTGATCATTTCGCCGACCAGCCCGTGGATGTCCGTGTGGAAACCCGGGAAGCGCTCGTTGAACTCGCGCGCGAAACGCAGATAGTTGACGATGGTCTTGTTGAAGCGCTCGCCCGGAATCAGCAACGGAATGCCCGGCGGATACGGCGTCAACAGGATCGACGTGACGCGGCCTTCGAGTTCGTCGATCGGTACCCGGTCGATCTCGCGGTGCGCGAGCTTGGCGAACGCGTCGGACGGCTTCATCGCCGGTTCCATGCTCGACAGGTACATCTCGGTCGTCAGACGCGCGATATCGTTCGCGCGGTAGACGCTATGGATCTGCTCGCACAGATCGCGCAGGCCGACGCGCTCGTACATCGGATGATGCGAGACGAACTCGGGCAGCACGCGCCACAGTGGCTGGTTGTTGTCGTAGTCGTCCTTGAACTGCTGGAGTTCGGTGACCATCGAGTTCCAGCGGCCCTTGGTGATGCCGATCGTGAACATGATGAAGAACGAATACAACCCGGTCTTCTCGACAATGATGCCGTGCTCGGCCAGATACTTCGTGACGATCGCGGCCGGAATGCCGGACTCGCCGAAGCCGCCATCCATGTCCAGACCCGGCGTGACGATGGTCGCCTTGATCGGGTCGAGCATGTTGAAGCCTTCGGCGAGCGGGCCGAAGCCGTGCCACGAATCGTTCGGGCGCAGCATCCAGTCTTCGCGCGACCCGATGCCTTCCTCGGCGAACTCGTCCGGGCCCCACACCTTGAAGAACCAGTCGTCGCCGTACTCGGCGTCGACCTTGCTCATCGCGCGGCGGAAGTCGAGCGCCTCGGCGATCGACTCCTCGACCAGTGCCGTGCCGCCCGGCGCTTCCATCATCGCCGCGGCCACGTCGCACGATGCGATGATCGCGTACTGCGGGCTCGTCGACGTGTGCATCAGATACGCTTCGTTGAAGCGATGCTTGTCGAAGCGGCTGTTCTTCGAATCCTGCACGACGATCTGCGACGCCTGCGAAATGCCGGCCAGCAGCTTGTGCGTGGAGTGCGTCGCGAACACCAGCGCGCCGATGCGCGGACGGCCCGCGCCGATCGCGTGCATGTCCTGATAGAACTCGTGGAATTCCGCGTGCGGCAGCCAGGCTTCGTCGAAGTGCAGCGTGTCGAGCCAGTCGCCGAGCATCTCCTTGATCATCTCGACGTTGTAGATCACACCGTCGTACGTGCTTTGCGTGATCGTCAGAATGCGCGGCTTGAGGTCCGGGTTCTTCGCGAGCGCTTCGCGCGCGAACGGATTCGCCTCGATCTTCTTGCGGATGTTTTCCGGCTCGAACTCGCTACGCGGAATCGGGCCGATGATGCCGAAGTTGTTGCGCGTCGGCGTGAGAAACACCGGAATCGCGCCGGTCATCGTGATCGCGTGCAGGATCGACTTGTGGCAGTTGCGGTCCACCAGCACGATGTCGCCAGGAGCGACCGTGCCGTGCCAGACGATCTTGTTCGACGTCGACGTGCCGTTGGTCACGAAGAACACGTGGTCGGCGCTGAAGATGCGCGCGGCGTTGCGTTCGGAGGCCGCGACCGGGCCCGTGTGGTCGAGCAGCTGGCCGAGTTCGTCGACCGCGTTGCAGACGTCGGCGCGCAGCATGTTCTCGCCGAAGAACTGGTGGAACATCTGGCCGAGCGGGCTCTTCAGGAACGCGACGCCGCCCGAGTGGCCGGGGCAGTGCCACGAGTACGAACCTTCTTCCGCGTACTGCACCAGCTCCTTGAAGAACGGCGGCGCGAGCGAATCCAGATACACCTTGGTCTCGCGGATGATGTGGCGCGCGACGAACTCCGGCGTGTCCTCGAACATGTGGATGAAGCCGTGCAGTTCGCGCAGGATGTCGTTCGGCAGGTGGCGCGACGTGCGCGTTTCGCCGTAGAGGAAAATCGGAATGTCCGCGTTGCGGCGGCGCACTTCCGTCACGAACGCGCGCAACGCGACGATCGCGGCGGCCAGCTCCGGCGTCTCGCCTTCGACGACCACGTTATCGACGTACGGCAGCAGTTCATCGTCGTCGATCGACAGGATGAAGCACGACGCGCGGCTCGACTGCTGAGCAAACGAGGTCAGGTCGCCATAGCTCGTCAACCCGAGCACTTCCGCGCCTTCTTTCTCGATAGCTTCGGCCAGAGCCCGGATGCCGGAACCCGAGATGTTCTCGGAGCGGAAATCTTCGTCGATGATGACGACGGGAAAACGAAACTTCATGGGCGATTCTCCAAAAAGAACGACCGCTGCATTCTGAAAATTGCAGCGGTCACCCGAATAGCTGGTGGGTCAGTGCGCTGCCGACGTCACGTCTTCGGCAACGTGACGCCGTGCTGACCTTGATATTTGCCGCCGCGATCCGCGTACGACGTTTCGCAAATTTCGTCGCTCTCGAAAAACAGCACTTGGGCGACGCCTTCGTTCGCGTAGATCTTCGCAGGCAACGGTGTCGTATTCGAGAATTCGAGCGTGACGTGCCCTTCCCATTCCGGCTCGAACGGCGTCACGTTGACGATGATCCCGCAACGCGCATACGTGGATTTTCCGAGGCACACGGTCAGCACGCTGCGCGGAATGCGGAAGTACTCGACCGTGCGCGCGAGCGCGAACGAATTCGGCGGAATGATGCAGACGTCGCCCTTGAAATCGACGAACGACTTCTCGTCGAAGTTTTTCGGATCGACGATGGTCGAGTTGATGTTCGTGAAGATCTTGAATTCGTCGGCGCAGCGGATGTCGTAGCCGTAGCTCGACGTGCCGTAGCTGACAATCTTCCGGCCGTCTTCCGAGACGCGAACCTGATCGGGCGCAAACGGCTCGATCATCTTGTGCGACTCGGCCATGCGCCGGATCCACTTGTCGGATTTGATAGTCATAGGTGAACGCTGCTCGACGTGAATGACAGGGGTGTGTCGGATAACAACCCGGCGGGGCCGGGCAACTTTCGGATCATGGGGCGCTGGCTTTGCGGGGGCTTCGAAGTCCGCGCGACGCATCGCTGAAACGGGCCGTGACGCGGCCTCGGGCCGGGCGTTCGAAGCGGCTTCCCGCCGGGCGCCCCCCAACGGAAGGCGCTCATTTTACGCGATCACGAGGATGGTGCCGTGAGCGATGTCCGCGGGGCTCGCCGGCCGTGCGGAACACGCATCGCAAAGCCGCGCGCCGCTCACTGGCGGATCACGCCGCAGGCAATGGCGGAACCCGCGCCATGCGGCGGATAGGCGTACGGATCGGCCGCGTCGTGATGCAGCAGCACCGCGCGCTGCAACACCGAGCGGATGCCGTCGAGCGAAACATCCGGCGCGACGATGAAGCCGGTGGCCACGCCGTTCGCATCCGCATGAATGTTGGCGAGATCGCCCTCGACGCGGGCGCCCGCTTTCAGACGCTCGGCCGCCGGCGAGAAGACCGGGCCCGCACTGGAGCCGTCGGCGGCATTGCAGTCGCCGCGTTCGTGGACTTGCAGCGCGTGGTCGCTATTGGGCGGCAAGCCCGCGAGATTGTAGGTGACCTGCACGCCGTCCGAGCGCTCGATAAACGTCACGAGGCCGCGCGCCTGATTGCCCACGGTGGGCAGCAACTGCGCGTCGGCGCGCTTTTCCTGTGGTCTCAGGAACGCGCTGCAGCCGCTCAACAGCACACAGCTGGCAGTCAGGACGATGAACATATGCACCGCCTGCCCGTCGATTCGTTTTCCCATGCGATCCTCTTGCCGGCCTGGCGCCCGCCCCTGCGGGCGCCAGGCCGAACCTGTGAAGTCGACATGATACCGCGAGACCAGGCGCAAATAGACGCCCTGGCCCCTTGTCCGAACGGCTGCTCAGGTGTTCTGCACGACGATGTTCGGAAACTTCGAGGTCATGTCGCGAGCCCGCTCGGCGATATGGATCGCGACCTTGCGCGCGATCGACCGGTAGATCTCCGCGATGCGCCCGTTCGGGTCCGCTACGACAGTGGGTTTGCCCGAGTCGGCCTGCTCGCGGATCGCAATGTCGAGGGGCAGGCTGCCGAGCACGTCGACGCCGTATTCCTTGCCCATCCGCTCGCCGCCGCCGGCGCCGAAGATGTGCTCTTCGTGCCCGCAGTTCGAGCAGATATGCATGCCCATGTTCTCGACGATGCCGAGGATCGGAATGCCGACCTTCTCGAACATCTTGAGGCCCTTCTTCGCGTCGAGCAACGCGATGTCCTGCGGCGTCGTGACGATCACCGCGCCCGTCACCGGCACGCGCTGCGACAGCGTCAACTGGATGTCGCCGGTGCCCGGCGGCATGTCGACGATCAGGTAGTCGAGGTCGTGCCAGTTGGTCTGGCGCAGCAGTTGTTCGAGCGCCGACGTGGCCATCGGGCCGCGCCACACCATCGGGTTGTCCTGCTCGATCAGGAAGCCGATCGAGTTCGCTTGCAGGCCGTGGCCGGTCATCGGGTTCATCGACTTGTCGTCGGGCGACTCGGGACGACCGACGATGCCGAGCATCATCGGCAGCGACGGGCCGTAGATGTCCGCGTCGAGCACGCCGACCGACGCGCCTTCGCTCGCCAGCGCCAGCGCGAGATTCACCGCAGTCGTGCTCTTGCCGACGCCGCCCTTGCCGGACGCCACCGCGACGATGTTCTTGACGTTCGGCAGGAGCTTCACGCCGCGTTGCACGGTATGCGCGGCGATTTGCTGGGACACCTCGACGCGCACATTGGCGACGCCCGGCACCGCGCGCAGCGCGTCGGCGAACTGGGCGCGAATCGCTTCGAACTGACGCATGGCCGGATAGCCGAGCACCACCTGAAGGCTGACGGCGTCACCCTCCACGGCCACGTTCTTGATGTTCCTGGCGGCCGCGTAAGGCGCGCCGGTGTTGGGGTCAGTGACGGCTGCGATAGCAGCGTCGACCAAAGCCCGATCGATACTCATTGACACTCCGTGGGGGATTACGCACGGCGCGGTGGGACGGAAGTTTCGGCCCCGCGCCGGAATTTGAAAGAAATTGTTAGGCAGGATTGCGAAATCCGGACGGCCCGGGCACCCTTCCGGGCAAGCGGGGAACGCCATAGGGTCGCATCACTGCGTGACTTCAGCCATTATTGTAGTGTCTGACGGTGTGCCCTGCCGGAAGACCCTTCTCCACTGTCGGACCGGCGTGCAGGAAGGGTAGGATTTCCATATTCGGAATGCTCTGCTGTATTGCCGTAACGTTGATTGATTACATTGAACGCTACCCGGTGGTTTGTTCGCTTCACTCAAGAGGAATCGAAAATGAATGCAAAAATCATGACTCGCCTGGCCGTTTTCGCCGTTGCCGGCTCCGTGTTGGCAGGCTGCGCCACCCAACAGGGCACTAACACGGCCGTCGGCACGGGCGTGGGCGCCGGTACCGGCGCGGCACTGGGCGCGATCTTCGGCGGCGGCAAGGGCGCGGCGATCGGCGCGGGCGTCGGCGCGGCGGTGGGCGGTGTCACCGGCTACAACTGGCAAAACATTCGCAACCGCATGACGGGCGCGACCAAGGGCACCGGCACCGAGATCACCGAGCAGCCGGACGGCTCGCTCAAGCTGAACATCCCGAGTTCGGTCACGTTCGACACCAGCAGCTACGCGATCAAGCCGTCGTTCGCACCGGTGCTCGACCAGCTCGCGCAAACCATGCAGCAGAATCCGGAGATCGTTGCCTCGGTCGTCGGTCATACCGACAGCACCGGCTCGGCGCAATACAACCAGACGCTGTCGGTCAATCGCGCGCAAAGCGTGACCGGCTACCTCGGCCAGCGCGGCGTCGCGCCGCAACGCCTGTCCGCAACCGGCATGGGCTCGAGCCAGCCGATCGCCGACAACAACACCGAAGCCGGCCGTGCCGCCAACCGTCGCGTGGAAATCTACCTGCGCGCCACGGCACAGCACGCACCGCAATAAGGACAAGGCTTCAGGGGAATGACGCGGCCGGGCGCCGGGGCTTCGCAAGCGGCGCCCGGCCCGGCGTAAAAAGCCGGGCAAAGAAAATCTCGCACGACGACGAAAAAAATTTCGAACTCTGCAGAAAATCCGCGGTCTGTCTTTACGGTACGTGGCTGGCGAAGCCGCCGCGTCACCATTCTCCTCTTGTCGTTGTTGCTCCGGGGTTTAATCACCCCGGTTTTTTTTGGGCGCCCGGTTTACACGCCTTGGCGCACTTTCAGGTCGCGCCCCACGCCGCCCCGTACCGCTGCGCCCGGCCGAGCGGCCCATCCCGCGCCGCTAGCCCGCCCTGCTAGAATCAACGTTTCGTCCCACCGCAGGCTCCCACCATCCTTATGTCAGCACCCGCCACCGAACTCTCCGTAGGCGCGCCGTCCGGCCGTCGCCAGATTCTCGTCACGTCGGCCCTTCCGTATGCGAACGGGCAAATCCATATCGGCCACCTGGTCGAATATATCCAGACGGACATCTGGGTCCGGACGCTGCGAATGCACGGGCACGAGGTCTACTACGTGGGCGCCGACGACACGCACGGCACGCCGGTCATGCTGCGCGCGGAGAAAGAAGGGCTCACGCCGAAGCAGCTGATCGAGCGCGTCTGGCAGGAACACAAACGCGACTTCGACAGCTTCGGCATCTCGTTCGACAACTACTACTCGACCGATTCCGAAGAGAACCGCGTTCTCAGCGAAAACGTCTATCTGGCGCTCAAGGAAGCGGGCCTGATCGACGCGCGCGACATCGAACAGGCGTACGACCCGGTCAAGGAAATGTTCCTGCCGGACCGTTTCATCAAGGGCGAATGCCCGAAATGCGGCGCGAAAGACCAGTACGGCGACAGCTGCGAAGTCTGCGGCTCGACTTACCAGCCCACCGAACTCGTCAATCCGTACTCGGTCGTCTCGGGCGCCACGCCGATCCGCAAGACGTCGACGCACTACTTCTTCCGCC
The DNA here is from genome assembly GCF_000739735.1 of Paraburkholderia ginsengisoli NBRC 100965. Lineage (GTDB taxonomy): Bacteria > Pseudomonadota > Gammaproteobacteria > Burkholderiales > Burkholderiaceae > Paraburkholderia > Paraburkholderia ginsengisoli. Next base: position 295,847 of record NZ_BBJF01000011.1, read on the forward strand.
TGTCCGACCCGCGCTGCGAGAATTTCCTGCGCGCATGGGTGGGCGGTCTGGCGCAGCCGGAAGCCACCAACAAGATGCGCGAGTGGCTCGGCGACGCCGGCGAAGCCAAGCTCGCCGACTGGGACATCTCGCGCGACGCGCCCTACTTCGGCTTCGAAATCCCGGGCGCGCCGGGCAAGTATTTCTACGTGTGGCTGGACGCGCCGGTTGGCTACTACGCGAGCTTCAAGAACCTCGCCGAAAAGCGCGGCCTCGACTTCGACGCGTGGGTGCGCAAAGGCTCGAAGGCCGAGCAGTACCACTTCATCGGCAAAGACATTCTGTATTTCCACACCCTGTTCTGGCCGGCCATGCTGGAGTTCTCGGGCCACCGTACGCCGACCAACGTGTTCGCGCACGGCTTCCTGACCGTCGACGGCGCGAAGATGTCGAAGTCGCGCGGCACCTTCATCACCGCGCAAAGCGTGATCGACACGGGCCTGAATCCGGAATGGCTGCGCTACTACTTCGCGGCCAAGCTGAACAGCACGATGGAAGACCTCGACCTGAACCTCGACGACTTCCAGGCGCGCGTGAACAGCGATCTGGTCGGCAAGTACGTGAACATCGCGAGCCGCGCGGCCGGCTTCCTGATCAAGCGCTTCGACGGTCGCGTGCAGGACAGCGCGATGCAGCACCCGCTGCTCGCCACGCTGCGCGCCGCCGTGCCGCAGATCGCCGCGAACTACGAAGCGCGCGAGTACAACCGCGCGCTGCGTCAGACCATGGAACTGGCCGACGCGGTCAACGCCTACGTCGACACCGCCAAGCCGTGGGATCAGGCGAAAGACCCGGCGAACGCGGTCGCGCTGCATGAAACCTGCAGCGTCAGCATCGAGGCGTTCCGCCTGTTGTCGCTCGCGCTGAAGCCGGTGCTGCCGAAGCTCGCCGAAGCGGTCGAAGCCTTCCTCGGCATCGAGCCGCTGGTGTGGGCCGACGCCAACGTGCCGCTGAGTTCCGCGCGCCCGATCAATGCGTACAAGCATCTGATGACGCGCGTCGATCCGAAGCAGATCGAAGCGTTGCTCGCGGCCAATCGCGACTCGCTGCAAGCGACGCCAGAAGCCGCGGCATCGGCCGACGCGAAGGGCAAGTCGAAGGCCAAAGCCGAAGCGAAAGCCGCCGCGAGTAGCGACGAAACGCCCGGCGTGATCTCGATCGACGACTTCGCGAAGATCGACCTCCGCATCGCGAAGATCGTCGACTGCAAGGCGGTGGAAGGCTCGGACAAGCTGCTGCAACTCACGCTCGACGTCGGCGAGGAGAAAACGCGCAACGTGTTCTCCGGCATCAAGTCGGCCTATCAGCCGGAGCAGCTGGTCGGCAAGCTGACCGTGATGGTCGCGAACCTCGCGCCGCGCAAGATGAAGTTCGGCCTGTCCGAAGGGATGGTGCTGGCGGCATCGGCAACGGACGAGAAAGCCGAACCGGGCCTGTATGTGCTCGAACCGGATAGCGGCGCGAAGCCGGGCATGCGCGTGAAGTAAGCGCGCGGGGTCGCTCGCGGCATTCCGCGCGGCGACGCTCCGGATGAAAAAACGGCACGCATGCCAGATGTGTGCCGTTTTTTTTTGCGCTTTACCGGATGGCGATGCGAGCGAGCGTATCCGGCGGTATCACCAAAGACATCACCACAGCGACTTGAACCGGTCGAAGCGCCGCGTGTACAGCACGTCGGCCCCGTAGAACGTGCCGCCGTACGCCACCACCGACCAGTAGCGCGTCAGGTTGATAGTCGCTTTGATCGCATTGCTCGCCGATTGCAGCCCTTGCTCGTAGCCGATCACGAGCCACTCGTTGATCGCCTTCGACACCATCACCACCTGCGGATCGGTCAGCCCGACATCGCTTCGGCCGATCGAAAACTCGTCTAGTCCGACCGTCTCCGCGATCCGCTTGCCGGTCGTGCTGCCGAGCAGCGCGAGCGCCGTCGTCATCGTGCTTTGCTGGCCGAGGTTGTTGCCCTGATCGGTGCCGTGGCCGAACAGCAGCCACGAGAGCTTTTCGTTATCCGGCACGCTCGGCTCCGAGACCAGCCGCGCCACGGGCAACTGCGCGGTGCCCGTCACCTGTACGCCCGCCTCGACCTGCTGATTGCGGCGCATTGCCAGAATGTTGATGCCGGGATTCGTCACCGGACCATTGAACGTGAAGAAGCCGTTCTCGATGGTCAGCTTGCGGCCAAAGGCGGTGTAGGTCGAACCCTGCGTGACGCGCACGTTGCCGACCGCGCGCAGCGGCATGTTCGGCGCGCTCATCGCGGTGATCGTGCCGGTCAGGCCGAGATCGGCGCCCTGTGCGCGGAAGCGGAAGTTATCGCCCAGACTGATGTCGATATTGGCGCGCGGCGCGAACGGGCCGATCGGCTCGGTGCCGCCCGCCACCGGCCGTGGCCGCCCGCCCGACGTGGTGCCATCCGGACGCACGATCACGACGTCGTCGCCGAGTCGCGGCGCGGCCTGCTCCGGCAGATCGAACAGCGCGTGATCGACGACGAACTTGCCGTTGATCGCCATGCCGCGTTGCGCGCCGCCGTTGGCGATGCTCGCGCTGCCCGACAGCGACAGATTGCGATCCGGCGACGCGAACAGTTCGAGCTTGTCCGCGACGATGCTCGCGGTCAGATCCGGCTCCGCACCGTCCAGACGCACGCGGCCGGTGGCGCGCAGCGTGCCGCTCGCGCCGCGGAACTCGACCTGCTGAAAGTCCACCAGATTCTGCGACAGCGCGATGCGCACCACGCCGTCCTTCAACTGCACGCCCTGGCTGACGACCGTCGCGGACAGGCCATCGCCGACCAGCGCGCCGGTCAGGTTCGGTTTGGCCACCGTGCCGCCGAGCGCGAGCTTCAGCGCGAGATGCCCGTCGAGCAGATAGCTCGGACCAAGCAGGCCGCCAGTCGTTTTGAGCGACGGCACGTTCGCGTTCACGTTGCCGGACAGCGTGCCTTCCGGGTTGAAGGTCAGCAGGCCGTTGCGCATCACCAGCGTGGTGTGCGCGTCGGCGTCGATCACGCCGAGCCGGCTCGCCTGCGCATGCAGCGTCGCGTTCAGGCGGTTGCCGCCGGTGAATTCGGCGCGCGCGCTGATATCGGTAATCCCCGTCGACGCGAGCCCACGGCCGATTTCGACCGTCACGTCGCCGCTGCGCCGCCGCAGCTGGATGTGGCCGCTCGCGGTGGCGCCGAGCGAGAAGTCCCAGTCGCCGTCGAACACCAGATCGGTCCGGACCGGCGGCGGCTCGCCGGTGATTTCGTGGCGCAGCTCCTGCAAACGCGTGAGCGAAATATCGGTCAGGCTGCCCGCTGACTGGATCTTGCCGTGATCGAACGCGAACGATTTCAGGCTCAGCACCGAGCCTTCGAGCGTCAGCCGCGTCGCGCCAAGCGTGAGGCGGCTCGGCGCCGCGCTCACCGCGAGCGGCGATTCGAGATTCAACGCAGGCGTGCCACGGTTCTGCAGACGCGTCACGGTGCCGTCCCAACGCGTGCCGTCGCGCGCTTCGGTCAGCTTGCCGTTGGCCGCGAGCGTCAGATCGAGTGGACGGTCCTGCAGCTTGCCGGTGGCCGCGGCTTCGAGCGTGTGATGCGCGCGCGTGCCGGACAGGCGCGCGGTGAGCGTGGCGAGATCGACGCCGCCCGCGCTCAGATTGCGCGCGTCGGTACTGAAGGCGAGCGCGCCGTTCGCGCCGTCGCGCAGTTCGGCGTGCCCTTCCGCATGGCCCACGCGATTGCTGCCGAACACGACGCTGTCGGCCTTGTAGTTCAGTACCACGTTCGGGTGCGCGAACGAACCGGTGACGTCGCCGTCGGCGGCGATCAGGCCGGCGAGGCCGAAACCCAGCCGCTCGAGCTGCGGCGCGTCGACACGGAACCGCAGCCGGTCGCCGCTCGCACCGAAGCTGCCTTGCAAGTCGACCTGATTGCCCGCCACCGAAAGATTCGCGCGGCTCGGCAGAATCCGCGAGCCGGCCAGCTGGATCGTGCCGCCGCCGGTCAGCGGCAGGTTGTCGTAGACGCTCGGGCCCAGCTTGAATTCGGCCTTGGTGGTGAACACCGGGCCCAGCATGCCGGCCGCGGTCAGCGTGCCGTTCACGCGCGCTTCGATCTTGCGCGCGGGAGGCGCGTTGCGGGGTGGCGCGGGCGTTCTGCGTTCGATCACCTCGGTTTGCACCGCGGCTTTGGCGGTGTTCTTCGCGATCGCGGCTGCCTGGTCGCCGGGCGCCGCGCTCTTTGCGCCGGCAGTGCTGCCGGCTTGCGCCACGGCCTGCGCAGCCGGCGCGGTGCGCGTGCGCGTGCGTTGGGCGCCGCTCGCGGCGTGCGCGGGCGCCGGCCCGGTGGCAGGCGTGCGCGACGGCATCTGCGACGCCAGCGTCAGCGGATCAAAATCGGTCAGTTGCGCTTTGAGGTTGTAGGTGGAGTTCGCGTCGTGCTTGAGTGCGCCGGACAGGTCGATGCGACCGCGCCCCGACGTGATGCGCACGTCGTTGAAGCTCATCCGGGCGGGATCGAACGTGACCTTGCCTTGCGCGCGCAGCGCCGCGCGCGGGTCGGCGAGATCGAGCGTCACGCTCTGGATGTCGTCGTTCAGACGGATGCCGATGGTGCCGGCCAGTTGCGTCGGCCGCACTGTCGCTTGCAGCGCGTTCAGGTCGAGTCCGGCGACGCGCAGATCGAACTGCCCGCGCCGCCCGGTCAACGCGCCGCCGCCGGTGATTGTCGCGTTCCGGACGATCCGCACGTTCAGGTTCGAAATGCGTTGCGCCTGGGCATCGAGCCGCACGTCGGCGTTGGCGTCGATCAGCGGCAGCAGGTTCTGGTCGATCGCGCCGGGTTTGGCATTCACGATCGACACATGTCCGCCGACCGTGAAGTTGGCTGCACTGGCTGGCGCCCCGTCGTGCTTGCCGTGGCCGGCGGCGTTGTTCGCAGTGGCACTGCCGTTGGGAGCGACAGCGCTGGCCGGATGACGTGTGCCCGCCTGTGCCGCTGCGCCGCTGGCTGCACCCGCCGCCGCACCGCTAGCGGCATCCGTCTTGCCATTCGCACGGCTCGCGACCGTCGCGCTCACGGCACTCGCCGCAACGACGCCGCTCTCGCCCGGCGCAACTTCGCCTGCCCCTTCCTGCCCCACCGGCTGCAACTCCGCGCGCACTGCGAGATCGGCCAGCGGCGCACCGGGCGCGAAGGCTTGCGGATTGATGTGGTCGAAGCTCAGCGTCGCGCGTTGCAAAGGCACGGCGGCGAACGGCGTGGCCTCGACCCGCGCATGGCCGGCGAGCTTCATCCCGGTCGCATCAAGTTCGGCGACGAGCTGTTCGAGCGTCCCGCTCAGATGGCCGCCCACGGCCACCGCCTCGTTATTGACCTTGCCCGAATAGCCGACGTCGCCGGCAAGCGGAAACGGCCGCACGCCGTCGAGCTTCGCCGACGCCGTCACCGCGCCGAACGGCGTATCGAGCCGCTCGACCGCGGCCTCGTGATGGCGTCCGTCGCTGCGGCCGTGAAAAGCGAAGTGCGACAGCTCGGTGGTCGACGCGCCTTGATGCAGCAGCAGCCTGTCGACCTGCACGTCGCGGATGTCGAGTTGCATCGGCAAACGCAAGTCCTGCGGCAGCTTCAACGGTTCGCTGCTGGTCGACGACGAGGAGCCGATGCGCGCGTCGATCGTGCCGACGTGCAGATAGTCGATCGTGAAGCGCCACGGTTCGCGCGCGAGCGCCCAGCGGCCCGCCGCGCGATCGATCTGGATATCGGTGCCGCTGCCGTCGAGACTGCGCCAACGCACCTCGCGCAGCTGCACGCCGTGCGCGAGCGTGCCGCCCTCCAGCGTGCCGCCGAGCTTGCCGCCCAACAGCCGGACCGCCGCCTGCCACGCATACGCGGTACCGCGCTCGGTGGTCAGCGCGCCGTACAACAGGCCGATCGCCAGCGCGAGCAGCAACACCAGCACGAGTACCGTCGAGACGAGCGTTTTCAGCAGCACGCGACCCAGCCGGTGCTTGCGCGGCGGCGGTTCCGGCGGCTGCTGTCCGGGCGGCGTGGCGCCGGGCGGCTGCGCGGAAGACGGGTCGGCGGCGTCGTTGGTCATGCGCGAATCATGTGAAGGCAGGTTGTCATCAGAAGGCGATGCCCAGCGTCAGATAAGGCCGCACGCGGCTGTCGCGGATGCCATAAGCGATATCGACGTTCACCGGACCGACCGGGCTGCGCCAGCGCGCCCCGATGCCGACGCCCGGATAAAAGACCTTTTCGCCCCAGGTGTCAGTGGCGGTGCCGATGTCGAAGAACGCGGCCGCGCCCCAATCGTGCGAGAACCAGTGCTGGTATTCGGCGGCGCCCGTTACGAGATATTTGGTCGGCAGCACCGACCCGGCGACGTTGTTGCCGATGCTCTGGAAGCTGTAGCCGCGCACCGAGTTCGAGCCGCCCGCGCGGAACAGCAACGACGCCGGAATGCCGCTCGATGGGCCGCTCGTGAACACGCCGCCGAGCTCGGCGCGGATCAGCACGATGTCGTCCCGGCCGATCGGCAGGTATTGCTGGCCGCGCGCGTAACCGCGGACGAAAGTCTGGTCGGTCAGTACGCCCTTGATCGCGAAGCCCGCCTCGACGTGGATCAGGTTGCCCTTGCGCGGGAACAGCGGGTCGTCGGTGTCGCGGCGGGTCCATGACCACGCGGGCACCAGCGCGCGGGCCGTGGTCGGCGGGGCCGAGTTCTGGTCGAGCCGGTCCTGGTAGTACAGCAGCGAGTAGTTGTAGTCGAGGAACTGCGAGGTGCGCGAACGCTGCACGCCGCCGCGAATACTGTAGATGCGTGTGTCGGAAACGTCGGTGGTCGTGTAGGACGCCAGCACGCTATTGGTCCACGCGCGCGGCCCCGGCGGCATCGACAGCATGATTTGTCCGTACTGCTGGGTCTTGTCCGCGCGTCCTTCGACGGTGAACGGCCATGCCTTGCCGAACGTGTTCAGATACGTGTAAGAGCCCTGCACCAGCGGGCCGTTGTCGGTCGAATAGCCGACCCCGCCGCGGAAGCCGTGGAACGGAAACTCCGAGACCTTCACGTGAACCGGCGTGTCGAGCGGCTTGGTCGGATCGTTGTCGAGATCGATCGCGACGCTCGCGAAGTACGGGGTGTTCTGCAACTGCCGCTGCAATTCGGCGACGCGCCGGGTGTCGTAGATGTCGCCGGGCGAAATCGGGTTGACGTTGTGGACGATCCGTTCCGGATAACGCCGCGTGCCCGATACATCGATCTCGCCCATCGTGAAGGTCGGCCCGCTGTCGTAGGTGACCGACAGTTTCGCCTCATGCGTGCGCGGATCGACGAGCGCCTCGGAGTGATAGATCTTCGCGGCCAGATAGCGGCGCGATTGCAGGACCCGCAGCGACGCGTTCTTCGCGTCGTCCCAGCCGTCCTGCGAGAACGGCTGGCCCTCCTGCAACGAAAACGCGAAGCGCGTGGCGTTTTCCTGGGCGGGGTCTTCGGTGAGCACCGCGCCTTGAAACGTCAGCGACACCGACTTGACGATGGTCTGCGGCCCCGGATCGACGCTCACCGTGACGCGCCGCGTGTTGTCGACGGTACGCACATCGGTGCGCACGACCGGTGTGAAATAGCCCTGCGTCGCGGCCAGATCGCGCACCTGCTGCGGCGTGGCGGTAATCAGGAAGGCGAACTGGTCGTCGCTGACGTCGGGGCGTTTGGCGAAGCGGGCAATATCCAGATGCTGTTCGAGCAGTTTGCGCAGCGAACGCGGCGTGGCCACGACGTCGACCTTGTAGCTCGCCGACGCGCGCGCGGCGTGTGCGTCGCCGGCCGCCAGCGTCAGCAGAACGATGCCGAAGGCCAGCCACGCGTGCAGCCAGCACAGCACGGGCGCCAGACGCCCGCGCTCCAGGCCGGCCTTGCCGCGCGGCAGACGCGGCGTGTCGATCGCACATCCCGCCAAACAGGACCTCCCAGCCATGATGAATGAATTCTTCTGCCCGGCCGCGCGGCGGCGGCCGAGGCATGCTATTTGACCACATCGGCGGGGGCCGCGAGATCCCAAAAAGCGCCTCTGTCGGCGTTTTTCGACCGCGCGCGGCGCATGCGGTAAAATTCGGGAACAACGGCGCAGCGCCCCATGCTTTCTGCCGGGCAGCCGCCAAATCACCCACCCACGGACGTCGAGCCATGTATCAATCGGACATCACCCAGTTCCTGAACCAGCTCAAGCAACAGAAGCCCAATCTGGAAGCCGAGCAGCGTCGCGGCCGCGCGCTGCTGTGGGACAAACAGCCGATCGATCTGGACGAACGCGCAGAGCAGAGAGCATCGCGCGTGGAACAGACGCCTTACTCGTACTATCAGAACTTCTAAGCGCCCCGTCGCCCCGATGACCCACGCCGACGAGGTACACGGCCCCGCGCCGGCCCCCGCCGACGCGGCGCTGTCCGCGCCCGCCACCGATTCGACGCCCGACACCGTCGACGGTATCGCGTTCGCCCGGCTGTACGGCGAGCCGCTCTTCAAGCTGCCGACCGACCTGTACATCCCGCCGGACGCGCTCGAAGTGTTTCTCGAAACGTTCGAGGGACCGCTGGATCTGTTGCTGTACCTGATCCGCAAGCAGAACTTCAACGTGCTCGACATCCCGATGGCGGACGTCACGGTGCAATACCTCGGGTACGTCGACCAGTTGCGCCAGACCAATCTCGAACTCGCGTCCGAATATCTGCTGATGGCCGCGATGCTGATCGAGATCAAGTCGCGCATGCTGCTGCCGGTCAGGAAGGCCGACAGCGGCGAGGAAGCCGAAGATCCCCGTGCGGAACTGGTGCGGCGCCTGCTCGAATACGAGCAGATGAAGCTCGCCGCGCAGCGCCTCGACCAGTTGCCGCAACTCGGGCGCGACTTCCTGCGCGCCGAGGTCTACATCGAGCAGAGCATCACGCCGCGCTTTCCGGACGTGAACAGCGAAGACCTGCGCGCCGCGTGGGCCGATGTGATCAAGCGCGCGAAGCTCGTCCAGCATCACAAGATTTCGCGCGAGGAACTGTCGGTGCGCGAGCATATGAGTTCGATCCTGCGGCAACTGCAGAACGCGCGCTTCGTCGAGTTCTCCGACCTGTTCGACACGACGAGAGGCGTGCCGGTCGTGGTGGTGAACTTCATCGCCGTGCTCGAACTGTGCCGCGAGTCGCTCGTCGAAATCACCCAGGCCGAGCCGTTCGCGCCGATCTATGTGCGGCTCGCCTATTTGCCGGCCTGAGGGCGTCGATGCCGCGCGCGCCGTGGACGCTTGCGCCGGCGCGGCAAGCAATGCTGCGTGGGAAGGCTTCGCGGGATTGCCTCGTTTCGGTGCGCCCGCCTCACAAATCCACTACAATCCCGCGCTTCAAACCCGTCATTGCTAATGAGACGGCGGCCCGCGCGATTCCCTGACGTCTTGCGCCAACCGAGTCGCGCGCCGCGCGAGGAACTCCCTGTCCGATCATGAAAGTCATCAGCTCGATCCATGAATTGCGCGACCAGTTGCGCGGCCAGAACCGCACGGCCTTTGTGCCGACCATGGGCAATCTGCATGAGGGGCATCTGTCGCTGATGCGCCTCGCGCGCCAGCACGGCGACCCGGTCGTGGCGAGCATTTTCGTCAACCGGCTGCAGTTCGGTCCGAACGAAGATTTCGACAAGTATCCGCGCACGATGGAAGCCGATATCGAAAAGCTGCAGAAGGAAGGCGTCTACGTGCTGTTCGCGCCGACCGAGCGGGATCTGTATCCGGAGCCGCAGGAGTACCGTGTGCATCCGCCGCACGATCTGGGCGACATCCTCGAAGGCGAATTCCGGCCGGGGTTCTTTCAGGGCGTGTGCACCGTGGTGATGAAGCTGATGTCGTGCGTGCAGCCGCGCGTCGCGGTGTTCGGCAAGAAGGATTACCAGCAGCTGATGATCGTGCGCCGCATGTGCCACCAGTTCGCGCTGCCGACCGACATCATCGCCGCCGAAACCGTGCGCGACGCCGACGGCCTCGCACTCAGCTCGCGCAACCGCTATCTGCAAGCCGCCGAGCGCGCCGAGGCGCCGGTGCTGGCCGCCGAATTGAATCGCGTGCGCGACGCGGTGCTGTCCGGCGAGCGCAACTTCGCGAAGCTCGAACAGGCGGCGATGGCCGCTCTCGCCGCGCGCGGCTGGCAGCCGGACTACATCGCGGTGCGCAAGCGCTCGGACCTGCTGCCGCCGGGCGCACAGGACGCGAACGCGGAACTGGTCGTGCTGGCCGCGGCCAAGCTCGGCGCGACCCGTCTCATCGACAACCTCGAAATCTGAAGCCGCAACCGAAGTCGCAACTGAAGTCGCCATTCAAGCCACACAGGATTTGGTCATGCAACGCAACATGCTGAAGTCGAAGATCCACCGCGTCGCAGTCACGCACTGCGAGCTGCACTACGAAGGCTCGTGCGCGATCGACGAGAATTTGCTGGAAGCGGCGAACATCGTCGAAAACGAACGGATCGACATCTGGAACATCAACAACGGCGAGCGTTTCTCGACCTACGCGATCAAGGGCGAACGCGGCAGCGGCATGATTTCGCTGAACGGCTCGGCCGCGCGGCGCGCGCAACTCGGCGATCTGGTGATCATCGCGGCATTCGCGGTGGTCGACGAAGCGGAGTTGAAGGCGGGCTGGAAGCCGGACCTCGTGTTCGTCGACGAGAACAACAGAATCAAGGGCAGCCGCGATCACGTGCCGACGCAAAGCTGGACCTGAGCGGGCGTCTGACTCGCGCGTAGTTGCTTCACCCCGCCGCGCGCGTCGCGTGCCGCTCCGACCACCGCCGCGCAAGGCACACGCGCCCGGCTAACGGGCGGCCCCGGCCGCCGGCCGGCGCCCCCTCAAGCCTTCCTGCCTGCCCCGTTCGTCCATTCGACGATCGGCTGCCACTGCTCCAGGTCCTTCTCCACGCGGCTTTTCGCGACGTCCCACAGGGTCAGCCCGTGGGCCGCCAGTTGCACGTAGTTCTGCGTGTCGCGCAGATAGCCGAGCACCGGCAGCTTCAATCCCTCGACAAAGCGGTGCAGTTGCTCCGCCGAGCGCGTGCGCGCATCGACGCGCATGCCGACCACGCCGATTTCGATCGCGCCTTTCCTGACCGCTTTTTCCTTGGCCAGCCGTTCGAGAAATTCCTGGGTGGCGAGAATATCGAACATCGACGGCTGCAGTGGCACGATCACCTTGTCGGCCAGCTCCAGCGCGAGGCTCAGCCGATTGCCATGGAGCCCGGCCGGCGTGTCGATGACCGCGTGCTCCAGACCCTTCGGCGGCTTGATGGGCGTGTCCGGGTTGACTTCCCAGGTTTCGATGGCCGGCAGCGTGTCCGGCCGCAACGCCAGCCACGCGTGCGCGGACTGCTGCTTGTCCAGGTCGGCCAGCGCGACCCATTCGCCGGCCGCCGCGAAATAGCCGGCCAGATTGGTCGACAGCGTGCTTTTACCCACGCCGCCCTTTGGATTCGCCACCACGATCACCGTCATGAATTCTCCCGGACAGAAGGCTGGGCGCCGCCAGCCGGTTTGCCGCGCTATTGCTGTGACTTGCGCCGGCGGGATCCGATCCGTACCGTTTTCGGGTTCGCCCGCCGATCCAGCCGTTGATAATATCGACAAATGCCCTGCGGCGAAGCCCCCCGATGGTCAAATCGGGCCAATCGACCGCGCCACCCTGCCGTTTTTTTTCATCCAAAGGACCCGAATCTCATGAGCAAACTCCGCCCGGAATACACCGTCGAACGCCTGCACGAGCGCCAGCAGGGCAGGCTGCCAGGCTTGCTGGGCGTGCGTGTGCAGTCGCTGGAAGAAGGCGTTCTGACTGCGGAATTGACCGTGCGCGCCGAATTGCTCGCGCCGAACGGCTTCCTGCACGCGGCCACAGTGATCGGCCTCGCCGACACCGCGTGCGGCTACGCATGCCTTGCGCACCTGCCGGAGACGGCGCGCAATTTCACGACCATCGAACTGAAGAGCAATTTCCTCGGGACGGCGACCGAGGGGACGATCCGCGCGGTCGCCAAAGCCGTGCATCTGGGGCGCAGCACGCAAGTGTGGGACGCGACCGTCACCGATTCGAACGGCAAGACGATGGCGCTGTTTCGCTGCACGCAGATCGTGTTGTACTGAGTGACGGGGCATGGCGCGGGCTCCTAGGAGCCTGGGCCCAGCGCCCACGCGGCGGACAAGGAAGCACGCGGCCTTGCTGAGAGCGCGTGCTTCACGTCTGATCCACCTCAACCCACCGCCGCAAACAACTTCGCCAGATCGAGATGCTCGGCGAGCGTATCGGCCAGCCGGTCCAGCGAGGCCTCGCGCAGCGCCGGGTAGTCGATTTTCTCCGCGTCGCTCAGACCCGCCCACGCGAGCAACGCGACGCACGCGGCCGGCGTGTCGAACAGGCCGTGAACATAGGTGGCGAGAATCTGGCCGTCGGCGGATAGCGCACCGTCGGGACGCGTCCCCTCGGCGGATTGCGTGTTTTGCAGGTGCAGCGCGGGCGTGTCCAGCGCCGGGCCGCGCGTCTCGCCCATATGAATTTCGTAGCCCCCCGCCTCGGGCGAGCCGGGCAGCGCGAGCCGCCCGGTCACGTTCTGCAACGTCTTATCGCGCGTGAGAATCGTCGAGTAATCGAGCCAGCCGAGCCCCGCCGATGTTCCCGGCGCGCCCTCCACGCCGTGCGGGTCGGCGACTTCGCGTCCCAGCATCTGCATGCCGCCGCAAATGCCGATCACGCGTCCGCCGTAACGCAGATGCCGTTGCAGCACCGCGTCCCAGCCTTGCGCGCGCAGAAATGCCAGGTCGCCGCGCACATTTTTCGACCCCGGCAGGATGATCAGATCGGCCGGCGGCGGCGGCGTGCCGCTGCGCACGTAATGAAAGTCGACTTGGGGGTGCGCGCGCAACGCGTCGAAGTCGGTGTGATTGCTGATGTGCGGCAGCACCGGCACGACCACTCGCAGCATTCGTCCCGCGTCGCCGCTGTGCGCCGCGCGCAACTCGGGCGGCAGCATGTCCTCGGCGTCGAGCGTCAGGCCGTGCAGATACGGGACGACGCCGAGCACCGGCTTGCCGGTCTGCGCTTCGAGCCAGTCGAGTCCCGGCTGCAGCAGACCGATATCGCCGCGAAACCGGTTGATGATGAAGCCGCGCACCCGCGCCTGCTCGCTCGCGGACAGACACGCGAGCGTGCCGGTCAGATGCGCGAACACGCCGCCGCGATCGATATCGGCGACCAGCACCACCGGACAATCGACGGCTTCCGCGAAACCCATGTTGGCGATGTCGCGCTCGCGCAAATTGATCTCGGCGGGACTGCCCGCGCCTTCGACAAAGATCGTGTCGTACGCGGCCTGCAAACGCGCATACGATTCCAGCACCGCTTCGAACGCGACCGGCTTGTAGTCGTGATACGCGCGCGCGTCGAGATTCATGCGCGCCTTGCCGTGGATGATCACCTGCGCGCCGCGATCGCTGGTCGGTTTGAGCAGCACGGGGTTGAGGTCGGTGTGCGCGGCAATCCCGGCGGCCACCGCCTGCAACGCCTGGGCGCGGCCGATCTCGCCGCCGTCGACCGTCACCGCGCTGTTGAGCGCCATGTTCTGCGGCTTGAACGGCGCGACCCGCACGCCCGCGCGACGCGCGAGGCGGCAGAGGCCGGCGACCAGCGTGCTCTTGCCGGCGTCGGACGTAGTGCCCTGAATCATCAGCGTGCCGCGCGGCACGGGGACGGCGTCAGGCGAGGTGGGAAGCGAAGTCGGGGTCGTGGTCACGGGAGCTTGGGGTCGGCGGTGAGAAGGCGGTGTAGCGGGCCGCCGCATTATCCCATCGCGCCGGCCCGCACTGCACGCCGGTACAATCACGCGATGACTCCCCGCGACCTCACCTTCGTTCTCGGCGGCGCGCGTTCGGGCAAGAGCCTGCACGCCGAACAACTCGCCGGCGACAGCGCCCTCCCCGTCACCTACATCGCCACCGCCCGCGTGTCTGACGACGCCGAATTCAGCGCGCGCATCGCGCACCATCGCGCGCGGCGTCCCGCGCATTGGCGGCTTCTCGAAGCGGGCGTCGATCTCGCCGGCGCGGTGACGCAAAGCGACGCGCCCGGCCACTGCCTGCTGATCGACTGCCTGACGCTGTGGCTCGCCAACCTGCTCTGTCCGGCCGAAGGCGAAGCGCTGCCGCTCGACCGGTATCACGCGCGCGTCGCCGCGCTGGAAGCGGCGCTCGTGAACGCCCAAGGCAAGATCATCGTGGTCAGCAACGAAATCGGCCTGGGCGTGGTGCCGCTCGGCGCGGCCACGCGGCTTTACGTCGACGAACTCGGCCACCTCAATCAGCGCATCGCCGCCGTGAGCACCACGGCCACGATGATGGTCGCGGGCTTGCCGCTCGCGCTGAAAACAGCGGGCCGCGCGTGATGCTGACGCTGCCTCTCATCGCGACCCTGGCGAGCGCGGGCGTGGTCATCGACCGCTGGTTCGGCGAGCCGCGCGCCGCGCATCCGCTGGTCGGGTTCGGTAACTGGGCGAAGCGTCTCGAGAAGCGCTACAACACGGGCCGGCGCTTGCGGCTCAAGGGACTGCTCGCGTGGGCGCTGGCGGTATTGCCGCCGGTGCTGATCGCGTGGTGGCTGGTCGCCGTGCTGCCGTTCTTCGCGGCCTGCGCGGTGCACGTCGCGCTGCTCTGGTTCGCGCTCGGCGCGCGCAGCCTGCACGATCACATCGCGCCAATCGCGCAGGCTCTGCTGAAACGCGATCTCGCGCAAGCGCGTCTGCTGACCGCGCGCATCGTGTCGCGCGAAACCGCGCACGCCGATGAAGCCGCGTTGTCGCGCGCGGCGGTCGAATCGGCGCTCGAAAACGGCAACGACGCGATCTTCGGCGCGCTGTTCTGGTTCGCGATCGCGGGCGGTCCGGGCGCGCTCGGGTTTCGTCTCGCCAACACGCTCGACGCGATGTGGGGCTATCGCACGCCGCGCTATCTGCGTTTCGGCTGGGCGGCGGCGCGCCTCGACGACGTGCTCAACTGGATTCCCGCGCGCCTGACCGCCGCCAGCTATGCGCTGCTCGGCGACACGCACACCGCGTGGCGCTGCTGGCGCGAGCAGGCGCCGCGCTGGGATAGCCCGAACGCGGGACCGGTGATGGCCTCGGGCGCGGGCAGTCTGAACGTGCTGATCGGCGGGCCGGCGGTCTATAACGGCGCGCTCGAACATCGGCCGACGCTCGGCTTCGGGCATCCCGCGAAGGCCAGCCACGTGACGGCGGCGCTGCGGCTGGTCGAGCGGACGCTCATTCTCTGGCTGGCGGTGCTGATCGTGCTGGCGTTGCTGAGCGTGCCGTTTCATGGTTGAGCGCATGGATGAACGCACGCCCGGCCATCTGAGCGGCGCGCCAAACGACGTCGTAGTTCACGGCGGCAATCTGCACGAAGCAGCCGACCGCTACGGCATTCCGTACGCGCAGTGGCTCGACCTGTCGACGGGCATCAATCCGCACGGCTATCCGGTGCCGCCCGTTCCGGCCGACGCCTGGCGCCGCCTGCCCGACGATGGCGACGACTTCGCCGCCTGCGCCGCGCGCTACTACCACGCACCCGATGCGGCGCACGTGCTGCCGGTAGCCGGCAGCCAGGCGGCGATTCGCACGTTGCCCACGCTGCTGCCGCGCGCGACGGTCGGCATTGCGTCGCTCACGTACAGCGAATATGCGCCCGCGTTCGCCCGCGCCGGGCATCGGGTCGCGCCGCTCGACGTGCGTTGGGACGAGTTGCCGGACACGCTCACGCATGCGGTCGTCGTGAATCCTAACAATCCCACGGCCACGCATCTGAGCGTCGACAAGCTGCTGCACTGGCACGTCCAGTTGCGCGCGCGCGGCGGCACGTTGCTGGTCGACGAAGCCTTCGCCGATACCCTGCCCGCGGGGTCGCTCGCGGCGAGCGCGCATCTCGACGGCCTGATCGTGTTGCGTTCGCCGGGCAAGTTCTTCGGACTTGCCGGCGTGCGCGCGGGCTTCGTGCTCGCGGCGCCCGCGTTGCTCGACGCGTTGCGGCACACGCTCGGCGCGTGGACGGTCGGCGGTCCGGCGCGTCACGCGGTCAAGGCCGCGTTCGCCGACGAAGCATGGCAACGACAGATGCGCACCCGCCTCGCCGACGAAAGTGCGCGGCTGGTCGCGCTGTTGCGCGTCCACGGTTTCACCACGCACAGCACGCCGCTCTTCGCATGGACCGACGATGCACGCGCCGCCGCTTTGCATGAAGCGCTCGCGCAACGCGGGGTGTGGACGCGGCTTTTCACGGCATCGGGCAGCGTGCGTTTCGGGCTGCCCGCGACCGACGCGGAATGGACGCGCTTCGGCGAAAGTTTGCGCGAAGCGATGCAAGCGCTCGATACACGCGAGAGCCGGTTGAAATAGAAAAACACCCACGACCTCGCCGCTCCCCCATGCCCATCACGCGCATCGCGCACCTCATGCACTGCTCGCACTCAACGCATCCTCAACCTCGCCGCCCGATGCTTCGACTCGCCCGCTTCATCCCGCTCTTCATCGCCGCGTCGCTTGGCGCCGCTTCGCTGCACGCGCACGCCGCGATCACCGTCACCGACGACACCGGCGCCACCGTCACGCTGCCGGCTCCCGCGCGACGCGTGATCAGCCTCGCGCCGCACGTCACCGAACTGCTGTACGCGGCGGGCGGCGGCGCGAAAATGGTCGGCGCCGTGTCGTACAGCGACTATCCGCCGCAAGCGCAGCAGTTGCCGCGCGTCGGCGACAACAAGGCGCTCGATCTCGAACGGATCGTCGCGTTGAAGCCCGATCTGATCGTCGTGTGGCGGCATGGCAATGCGCAGCGTCAACTCGAACGCTTGCGCGAGCTGCACGTGCCGCTGTTCTTCAGCGAGCCGCATCATCTCGACGACGTGGCCGTGTCGTTGACGAAGCTCGGGCAATTGCTCGGCACGTCGCCGGCTGCGGATGCGGCGGCCGCCGCGTATCGACAGGACATCGCGCGATTGCGCGCGCAGTATGCGAACCGCCCGCCGGTAAGCGTGTTCTATCAGGTATGGGAGCGGCCGTTGATGACGCTCAACGGCGAGCACATGGTCAGCGACGTCATCACGCTATGCGGTGGCCGCAACGTGTTTGCCGGACTTCAGCCGCTGGTGCCGACCGTCCCGACCGAAGCGGTGCTCGCCGCGAACCCGGAAGCGATCGTCACGTCGGCGCCCGGCGCGACGCAACCGGACACCCGCTTGCCGCAACTCGACACATGGCGCGCGTGGCCCGCGCTCACGGCGGTCGCGAATCGCAACCTCTTCGCGATCGACGGCGATCTGCTCAACCGGCCGGCGCCGCGTATCGCGCAGGGCGCGCAGCGGCTGTGTGAAGATCTGGAGACGGCGCGCGCACGCAGAAAGCAAATTGCGCAGTAATGCGAAGGAATGCCGACGCGGCGCGCGGCGTAATGGCGATCGATCAACGGCATGACGAACGCGACACGTCGAGCGGCTCCAGCAAACCGCTGTGTGCATCACGAACGCGTGGCAATCGACAAGTCAACCTCAACCGGTCCAGCCGCTCAACGCACCTTCACGCATTCCACCGCACCAACGACCACCGCTGCGCCTCCGCGTCTCTGCGCAACCAGACGATTCCCGCCATATCGAGCGACCATTTCAGACAGCGCTCCAGCGGCACATCCAGCACCAGCGACGCGATCACCCGCATCACGCCCGCATGCGTGACCACGTAAGCCGGCGACAACTCGCGCGTCTGCCCGAATACGTTGAGCCACGCGCGCACCCGTTCGACGAATTGCGCGACGCTCTCGCCGCCATGCGAACGCGCGTGCTCGAAATTGGCGGCCCAGTCGTCGAGCAATGCACGATCGATCTCGTCCCAGCGCTGCGTCTCCCAATCGCCGAAATTCATTTCCTTCAGACACTCGTCGTGGCTGACCACGCAACCGAAATCATTCGCGATCTCGGCGGCGAGCGCCGAGCAACGCTTGAGCGGACTCGAGATCAACACGCGCGGCGCCGGCACCTGCAACTTCGCGAGCTTCAATGCGAGCGCGCTCGACGACACCTCGGCGTCGTCGGCGAGCGCGACGTCGCTGTGCCCGTAGCACACGCCGGCATCGAGCGCGACGGCGGGATGACGAATCAGGACGATATCCATGCAAGCCCCACCAGGTAAATGCTCAATTCGAAAATCTGCTGCGCAAAGCCGAGACAGTCGCCGGTGTAGCCGCCGATGCGTCTAACGAAATAGCGGCCCAAGGCAAACTGAAGCACGCTCAGCATGACCAGTGTCAGGACCGCGAAGCGCCAGTCGGGCGCGGCGGGTCCGTTCGGCCACAGCAGCCACGGCAAACCGAATAGCGCGGCGCACAGCAACGCCGGGCCGCTCAAGCGCTGCGCGACCGGCTTGGCCTTGCCTTCGGCACGCACGTAGTCGAGCGTGGCCAGATAGCTGATCGCGCACGCGCGGCTCGCCGCATGCGCCGCAATCATCAGACTTGCTGCGCGCAGCGGCGCCAAAGCCGCGAGCGTTTGCCACTTCAACGCGAGCGCGATCATGAGCGCGATGGCGCCGAATGCGCCGATGCGTGAGTCATGCATGATGCGCAACGCATCGCTGCGGTTATATGCGCCACCGAACGCATCGACGCAATCGGCGAGACCATCCTCATGAAAGGCGCCCGTCGCCAGTAGCGATGCAGCCATCGACAGCAAGACCGCCACGCCCGCCGGAAAAACGCGCAGCGCCGCCAGATAGACCAGCGCACTGAACGCGCCGACCAATGCGCCGACCAAAGGGAAGTAACGCGCCGCCGCATTCAGATAATGCGGCTCGTAGCCGACCCAGCGCGGCACGGGCACGCGCGTGAAATAACCGAGCGCCGTGAAGAAATAGCGCAGTTCCGCAAGCGGGTTCATGAGTAGGCCGGATGTCTGTGGGTGTCTACGAGTGCCTGGCGAGTGACTGGTGAGTCACCGTGAAACGGTTCACGCATCGCGATTCGCAACGCCCGCCGAATCGAAGCTTGCCATTTCGTTGACGAACGCTGCGGCCGCGCGCAAGAGCGGCACCGCGAGCGCCGCGCCGGTGCCTTCGCCAAGACGCAGATCGAGCGACAGCAAGGGCAGCGCGCCGAAATGATCGAGCATGCGCCGGTGCCCCGCCTCGTTCGACGCATGCGCGAACACGCAATATTCGCGCACGTTCGGTGCGAGCGCATCGGCGACCAGCAACGCGGAGGTCGCGATGAAGCCGTCGACGAGGATCGTCATGCGCGCTTCGGCGGCCGCGAGATACGCGCCGGCCATCATCGCGATCTCGAAGCCGCCGAAGGTCGCGAGCACGTCGAGCGGTGCGACGGCCCCGGCATGATGCGCGAGCGCCGTCGCCAGCACGTTGCGCTTTTTCGCGAGCCCCGCGTTGTCGAGGCCGGTGCCGCGACCGACGCATTCGTCGATCGGCAAGTTGCACAAGCGGCTCATCAGACACGCGGCCGACGACGTGTTCGCAATCCCCATCTCGCCAAAGCCGATCACGTTGGTGCCCAGCGCCGCGTGATGGCGCACGCGCGCCGCGCCCGCCCGCATCGCGGTGAGCGCTTGCGCGTGCGTCATCGCGGGTTCGTGCGCGAAGTTGCGGGTGCCGCTCGCCACCGGAATGTCGACGAGTCCGGCCGTCGACGGCAGCGGCGTCGCGATGCCCGCGTTGACCACTTCGAGTTCGAGGCCGGCAACCCGGCTCAACGCATTGATCGCCGCGCCGCCCGCGAGAAAATTGGCGACCATCTGTGCGGTCACCGTTTGCGGATACGGGCTCACGCCTTCGGCGGCGATGCCGTGGTCGCCGGCGAACACGATCATCGCGGGGCGCTGCACCGTCGGCTGCGTGTTGCGCTGGATCAGGCCCATCTGACGCGCGAGCGTTTCGAGCCGTCCCAGACTGCCGGGCGGCTTGGTCTTCGTATCGATGATGTGTTGCAGCTCGGCGCGCAGCGTCTGATCGAGCGGTGCGACTTCGGGTAAACCGGCCGGGCGTGGCGAGGAAGTCATAAGCGTAGTTTCAGGTGAGAGTGTTTGGGTCGAATGATCATCCTGCCGGCGCGTCATTGCCGGCAGGCAATTCGTGACGCGCACGCGGCGCGGGAATCAGCGCCTCGTGTTCGCCGTCGCGAATCAGAATCAACGGATAGCCGAACGCACGGCTCGTCAATGTCGGCGTGAGCACGTCATGCACCGGACCGGCGTATGCGCCGCCCGCGCCGTCGAGCAGCAGCGCGTGCGTTGCGAAGCGGCGCGCGAGGTTCAGGTCATGGCACGAGAACATCACGGTACGGCGCGGCTCGTGCGTCCATCCCGCCAGCGTTTCGAGACAGTCGATCTGATGATGCAGATCGAGATGCGACAACGGTTCGTCGAGCAGCAGCAGCGGCGCGTCCTGACACAACACCGCCGCCAGCGCGACGCGTTGACGCTCGCCGCCCGACAACGACAGCACGTCGCGCGCGGCGAACGTGGCGAGGCCCAGCAGGTCGAGCGCGTCGTGCGCCGCGGCGCGATCGGCGTCGCGCTCCCAACCCCAGCCGCTCAGATGCGGAAAGCGGTTCAGCGTGACGATGTCGAGCACGCTCGCGCTGAACGCGTCGGGTGCGCTTTGCGGCATCAGCGCGCGGCGCTGCGCGAGTGCCAGCGGCGGCCAGTCGGATAAGCGCACGCCATCCAGTTCGATGTGACCCGCCGCCGGCCGCAACAGACCCGCGAGCGTGGACAGCAACGTCGTCTTGCCCGCCCCGTTCGGGCCCGCGACGCACCATATCTCGCCCGCGTAGAACGTGTGCGTGAATGCGTCGAGCAAGGTGCGCGAGCCGGCGCGCAAGGTCAGACGTTGCGCGCTGAGCGCCGCATGAGCGAGGTGGGAAGGGGCGTGCTTCATCGGCGTGTGCGCAGCAGCATCCAGAGGAACACCGGTACACCGACGATCGACGTGATTACGCCGACCGGCAATTGCGCGGGCGCAATCACGGTGCGCGCAATCAGGTCCGCGCCCATCACCGCGACGCCGCCGCCGAGCGCGGCGGCCGGCAGCAGCATGCGCTGATCGTTGCCGAACGCGAGCCGCAACATATGCGGCACCACGAGGCCGACAAAGCCGATGGTACCCGCCGTCGTCACCGCGGCGGCCGCCGCGAGCGACGCCACCAGATACACGCGCAACCGCAGCGGCTGCACCGCGACGCCCAACGCCTGGGCCGCCGCGTCGCCACGCAGCAGCACGTTCAGGCGCGGCGCGACCGGTACGATCGCCAGCAACGCGATGACCAGTGCGACGAGCGCGGTCCACGGCAGCGTGCCGCCGTTCAGGTCGCCGGTCAGCCAAAACAGCATGCCGCGCAAACGGCTATCGGGTGCGAGGTTGAGCAGCAGCGTGATCAGCGCGCCCCACCCCGCCGCGATCACCGCGCCGGTCAGCAGCAAACGCGGCGACGTGTCCTGCGGTTCGCCGCGCCACAACTCGCGGCGCGCGAGGCCGAGCACCAACAGGATCGACACGAAGGCGCCGGCAAACGCGCTGGCGTCGACGATCCACCACGCGCTGCCGGCGATCATCGCCACCAGCGCGAAGCTCGCCGCGCCGCCCGACACGCCCAATATGTAGGGCTCGGCGAGCGGGTTGCGCAACAGCACCTGCAACAGCGCGCCGGCCAATGCGAGCAACGCGCCGCACGCGAAGCCGGCGAGCGCACGCGGCAAGCGCAGCGTGCGCACGATCTCGCTCGCAAGGTCCGTTGCGCCGTCGGGCGACGCGTGCAATACGTGCGCCGGCAGTAACGCCGTCAGCACGCGCGACGGCGCGAGCGACACGCTGCCCAATGCGAGCGACGCCATCAGTACCGCCAGCGCGATCACCGCAAGCGCGAGCCAGATCGCGGCCGCACGCTTCGCGCTCATCACACGCGCGGCGACGGGAAGCGAATGCGCGTGGCGGTTCATTCGCGCGATCTCAACGCGGCGCAGCCATTACTGCTGCTGCCAACCGATCGTGACATACGCACCGCGCCCCGGCGAGTTATACGAGTAGGCCGTTTCATAGTCCTTGTCGAACAGGTTCTGGATTTGCGCGGTCATGTACCACGCTTTCGTGATGTTGTAGCGCGCCGACAGATTGACGACGCCGTAGCCGCCGAGCTTGCCGCTGCTGTCCTCACGCGGACCGCTCACAATCCACTCGCCGCCGACGCGCCAGTCCGCGATGCTGCGATTCACCGTGAGCGAACCGAAACGCCGCGCGCGTCGCACGAGGTCGACATCGTTGTCGAGGTCGACGGGATTTTGCAGCGTCAGCGACGCGCGCACGTCCGTCTTGCCGACATGTCCGCTCCACGATCCTTCGAGCCCCTGCACCTTCGCGCGGCCGACGTTCTCGGCCAGATAGATGCCGGGCGTCACCTGCGCGTAGTCGATCAGATTCGAATAGCGCGTCTGGAATGCGCTCAGACGCATCACGCCGAGCGCGTTCGACGCGTACTGCAACGCTGCTTCGATCGAGTGGCTGCGCTCCGGCTGGATCGACGGATTGCCGCTGATCGGATAGTACAGATCGTCGAAGCTCGGCGCGCGGAACGAATCCGAATAGCTTGCGGTTGCCTTCCAGTGTTCGGTGATGTCGAAACCGTAGCCGAGATAGTAACTGTTCGCTCCGCCGAAATCGGAGTACTGGTCGCGCCGCACGTTGGCCTGAATCTGGTTGCGCCCGAAGCGTCCCGTATAGCCGACGAAGCCCGAATCGACATGACGGTCGGGCGCGGCGAACGTGTCGGAGTCGAGGCTCTGATCGAGATGCTCGTAGCCGACCTGCAATTTCTGCTGTGCGGCGAACGCGAAATCGTTCTGCCAGGTGTACTGGCGATTGTCGGTATCGAAGCGGCCGTTGTAGATGCCGTTGGTCTTCGACACGCTGCGGTCGTCGCCCTCGGAGACGATGAAGTGCGTGGTCCACCAGTCGGTCAGCTTGCCGTTCGCGAACACCGACGCCTGGCGCACCTTGCTGTACAGGTTGTTCAGATCGGTCGGCACGCCGTACGCGTTGTCGTAACTGTTGTTGCCGTTCGACTGGAAATAGCTGGCGCCCGCGTCCCATTTGTCATTGAACTTGTGACGCAACGACGCCGAGACGCTCTCGTTCAGATAGCCGTTGGCATTCGGGTTGGCGCCGGGTGCCTGCTGTGGATCGAGCGACGAGAAGCCGTCGTCCTTCGACCGCGCGAGCGAAATGCTGAAGGTCGTGCGGCCGTCTTTATCGAGCGCGCCGTTCACGCCCGCCTGCTGCGTCTGCGTGTGATAGCTGCCGTAGCCCACCGAAAAATTGAAACGCGGCGGATGATTACCACCGTCCTTCGTGAACACCTGCACCACGCCGCCGATCGCACCCGATCCGTACAACGCGGACACGTTGCCGTTCACCACTTCGACACGATCGATCTGGTCGAGCGGAATCTGCGCGAGTTGCGGCGCGCCGAGACTCACCGAATCGACGCGCACGCCGTCGATCAGCAACAGCGATTGCGTCGTCGACGCGCCGCGCAAATAGAGGCTCGCCGTCGAACCGGGACCACCCGTACGCGAGATTTGCGCACCGGGCGCGAGTTGCAGCAGGCCGGGCAAGTCGGTCGCGGTGGTGTCGGCGAGATCCTGCTGATCGAACAGCGAGGTCTGCGGGATCGCGTCGGCGAGCGCTTGCGGTCCGCGTTCGGCGGTCACGACGACCGGCGACAAGGTGGTGGATGCCGATGAAGCCGACGACGAATCCGTAGTTTGCGCGTGCACGACGAGCGGCAAACCCGCAAAAACGAACAGCGTCGCGCGGGCGATGGGGGACAACATGAGATGACGATTCCTGTGGATAGCTCGCGCGGCCCGCTTCCCCGCAGGCCGATGCATAACGAAGCGCCCACGCTTTTAACGTTTTCGCGGGGGATGTGCCTCTCCCTCTGGCCGGTATCCGGGCTGACGACGGATCGATCCCGCCTTCCCACGCGTGACGCGCAGTGGCACACTCGCATGTTGAACTTCAGGCACGCGATCAGGATCGACCTGCATGACGAATGCGGTCGCTTACCGTTGCGGGGGCAGCGCAGGTTCGCGCGTTCATCGGATGAACAGCGCGTCCTGCTTCCCGTTTAACTGCGCGCACTGTGGACAAGCGCGCGCGGGCACCAGAGTGCCGGCAGTTTAGGAGCGGCCTCGAAGGGCGTCAAGGAAGGTCAAACCGTGTGCAATCTGTTCTGTTAAGTGCAGGTTATTGTCCGATGGGCGAGTACTTTTTCGTCATACGGTCGAGAAAAGCCTGCACATTGCGCGGTTGTTACGTCTCGAAACGAGACAATTGTCGGAACCTGCAATATTCCGCGCTAAAATGCGATGTCTTTAGAGGACGCAGCACATGCTCACCGAACTCGAATCACTCTCACAGAACATCGGCAAGCTGATTGCGATCAGCCAGCGCCACAATGAAGCGCGGCTCGCGCTCGAAGAGCAGCTCGCCCAATCGCGGGCCGAGGCAGAAGCCACGCGCACGGAACTTGCGATACTGCGCGAAGAGCGCGATACGCTGCAAGCGGAACGCGACGCGCTGTCCGCCAAGATCGACGACGCTCAGGTGCGCCTGAATGCCATTCTCGAGAAACTGCCGCGGGCTCGCACGAGCAGCGAACCGGACAACCAGCTCGATCTGCTCGAGCCCGTTCAGGACGCCGCCGAGGCGGAGAGCGACGTTACCCGCCACGGAGAAAACGCATGACCACCAAGCAGATCGAAGTATCGATTCTCGACGTGCCCTATCGCCTCGCGTGCTCGCCGGAAACGGAAGGCGCGCTGCTCGAAGCGGTCGCACGCGTGGACGCCGAAATGTCGAAGATCCGCAATAACAGCAACGTGCGCGGCACGGATCGCATTGCTGTCATGGCTGCGCTGTCGCTGGCATCGGAACTGCTTAAGCTGCAATCGAGCGTAAGACACGGAGAAGCATTTCCCGCAGAGGAAATCCGGCGTACAATGCATCAAATGAACGAACAACTGGGTACTGTGATTCAGCAGTACAGCATGCAGTAAGTCAGCATCTGTCGGCCGGTCCAGAGATCGGCTGCCGATTCAAACGAAGCGAAGTTAAAAGCATGTGCACGAGCAAGTCTCGGCAAACGTTTGAGTTCTATCGTTTAAGCTTCATCGGTTTAGCTTCCCTGCCTGGTTCGCCAAGGTCATATATTCCTTGAACCAATGCCATGTGCACGGTTGCGGAAATTTGTAGCACGGGTGTGCGCGTCACTCTGTCTGATGTACCCGAAGTGTTGCTAACTGCGACCAATTCTGAACCCCCGGTTCAGGATGCCGGCCTAGCGGCTAAGGCGGGGACCTTATCTAGAACGGCATCGGACTTCGGTTCGATGCCGTTTTTCTTTGTGCGTCCGCTGAATGTCTCGCAGGCTGCGATTTTTTCACATCGTCCAACCTCTAACGTTCAATTCGATTCATGCGCTACTGGCTAATGAAGTCCGAACCGGACGAGGCGAGCATCGACCATCTCGCCCACGCGCCGCATCGCACCCTGCCGTGGACCGGCGTGCGCAATTACCAGGCGCGCAACTTCATGCGCGACATGATGCAGGTCGGCGACGGCGTGCTGTTCTATCACTCGAGCTGTCCCGAGCCCGGCATCGCGGGGCTGGCGGAAGTGTCGTCTACCGTGTACCCCGATCCGACCCAGTTCGACAAAAAGAGCCCGTACTACGACGCGAAATCGTCGCAGGAGACGCCGCGCTGGCTGCTGGTCGATGTGGTGTTCAAGAAGAAGCTCCCGTTGATTCCGCTGGCCACGTTGCGCGAGCATCCGGAGTTGCAGGACATGCGCGTGCTCGCCAAAGGCAATCGCCTGTCGATCACGCCCGTGACCGAAGCCGAGTGGCGCTTCATCACCACACGACTGGTTTGACGAATCAGCGGCGGCTGCGTGAAACGCATCGCGTGGGACGAGACTTCGTGTCTAATGGGCAACGTCAAATTAGGGAACCAAGCTCTGGTTACAAGCGCCTAACAGCCGCACCAATAAGCGCCTCAGCAGCACCAGCAGAATGCACAAGTGAATGGCAAACGCCATGCCATTGGCCAACCACTGCACGGCGTTCGCGCCATTCGTGCACAACCCTGTTCAAGCAAGGAGTCCAGCAATGCCGAATAGAACCGCACGGGCACTCGCACTCGCTCTCGTCTGCACCGCGCCTGTCGTACTCGCACTCACCCCGGCGATGGCTCGCGCACAAGGCGTCATGCAGGCTCAACCGTCGGGCGTCCTGTCGTTGAACGCCCAGGCGAGCGCGGAAGTCCCGCAAGACGTTGTCGATATCACGTTGTTTTACGAGCAGGAAGCGAGCGATCCGTCCGCGCTCACGGCCACGTTGAATCAGCGCGCCGACGCGGCGCTGCAAAAAGCCAAGGGCGTCAGCGGCGTGACGGCCCGCACGGGTTCGTTCGCCATCTTCCCGTCCACCGATCGTGACGGGCGCATTTCCGCGTGGCGCGGCCGCACGGAAGTCGTACTCGAATCGCACGACTTCGCCGCGGCGTCGAAGCTTGCGGGACAAATGGGATCGGTCATGCAGGTCGGCAACGTGCAGTTCTCGCTGTCGCCGGAAGCGCAACGCGCCGCCGAACAGAAGCTGACCGGCGAAGCGATCCGCTCGTTCCGCGAACAGGCGGCGTCGTCGGCGCAGGCGTTCGGCTTCAGCGGCTATTCGATCCGCGAGGTCAACGTGAATCATGGCGGCGTGATGCCGCGTCCGATGATGATGATGAGCGCACGCGCAATGAGCGCCGACGCGAAGACGATGGCGCCGATGCCGCTCGAAGGCGGCACGTCGACGGTGACGGTCAACGTGTCGGGTTCGGTGCAGATGAAGTAACGCGCACCGCTTGTGCGTTAAACACCTCCGCTGCAAAAGAAAACGCCACGGCATGCCGTGGCGTTTTTCATGAGGCGCTCGCTACGATAACCGTAGCGCTCAGCTCGCGCGGACCGCCTGCGCCGGTTCACGGCGCGCACGGCGATACGACCACACCAGCATGCCGATCCCGACGAGGATCATCGGCAGCGACAGCCATTGACCCATCGACAGGCCCATCGCAAGCAGCCCGAGGAAATCGTCCGGCTCACGCGCGAACTCGACCGTGAAGCGCGCGAGACCGTAGCCGATCAGGAACACCGCCGAAATCGCGCCGAGCGGCTTCGGTTTGCGCGCGAAGAAGAACAGCACGAAGAACAGCGCGACGCCTTCGAGCGCGATCTCATACAGCTCCGACGGATGGCGCGGCAGCATGTGATATTGCGCGAACACGTCGTTCAGATGCCATTGCGCGGCCAGTTGCGGATGCGCGGCGAGCCATGCGGCGTCGTCGGGGGCGGCGCCGGGAAACAGCATCGCCCACGGCGCGGACGGATCGGTCACGCGGCCCCACAACTCGCCGTTGATGAAATTGCCGAGCCGCCCCGCCGCGAGCCCGGTAGGCACCATCGGCGCGACGAAGTCGGTGACCTGCAACCACGAGCGTTTGCGCTGATACGCGAACAGCACCATCGCCAGCGTCACGCCGAGGAAGCCGCCGTGAAACGACATACCGCCCTCCCACACCTTGAAGATGTCGAGCGGATGCGCGAAATAAAAGCTCGCCTTGTAGAACAGCACGTAGCCGAGCCGGCCGCCGACGATCGTCCCTAGCACGCCGTAGAACAGCATGTCGTCGATATCCTTGACGGTCCAGCCTTGCGCGGCAACGAACGGCAAACGCAGCCGCAGCCGGCCGACGACGATCGCCGCGACGAACGCGACGAGGTACATCAGTCCATACCAGCGCACTGCGAGCGGCCCCAGATGAATGGCTACGGGGTCGAAATTCGGATGAATGAGCATCGTGTTGTTATGGGCAGTTCAGGTTCAGAAGCGGGGTTGGTGTAATCGGTTTGCGGGGGCGGCCGGCGGTTTGCGCACCTTCGCGCACTACGCTCACACCGTCGGCGCATGCGTTGGACGGTACAAGCCGCGATGCGTTCGCGGCGCCGCCGCTAGACAGGCGACGCGCCGGACTGCGCGTCGACGCTGGCGGCGTGAGCCCGCACGATGTCGATGAAACCGGCCAGCACCGGACTCACCTCGTCCGTACGCCACACCAGTCCGGTCTCGATCGCGGGCACCGACTCGGACAGCGGCCGGTACACGACGCCCGTGCGGCGCAGATTACGCAACGATTGCGGCACCAGCGCGACGCCCATGCCGGCCGACACCAGGCTCACGATCGTCTGCATCTGGATCGCTTCCTGGCCGAGCCGCGGTGCGAAGCCCGCCACGCCGTAGCAATCCATAATGATGTCATAAAAGCCTGGCGCCAGACGTCTGGGGAAGATCACGAGTGGCGTGTCGGCGACCTCGCGCAGGCTGATCGGCGTGTCGAGCCACTCGGCGCGCGGGTCGGTGGCCGACCCGGCGGCGCTGCTCACCCGCCCGGCCATGTCCGTCGACATCGCGATCACCAGCGGCTCGCGCGCGATCGGCAGCCACGACAGCTGCGCGGCGTGGCGCGTCGGCAGCGGCGCGATCACGAGGCCGGCATCGATGCGCCCGGCCGCCAGTTCGTCCAGTTGCACGTCGCTCGTGGCCTCGGTCAATTCGAGCCGCACTCGCGGATAACGCGCGCCGAAATCGCGCAGCAGCGGCGGCAACAAGCCGTAGTCGGCGGTCGAAACGAACGCCAGCGACAACACCCCCGTCTCGCCGCGCGCGAGGCTCTGCGCGAGCGGCCGCAAGCCCTCGGCGCTCGCCAGCAGGCGCCGCACCTCGGGCAGCAGATCGGCGCCCACGGACGTGAGCTCGACCGACCGCTTGGTGCGCGCGAACAGCTCGACGCCGAGCGTCTCTTCGAGCGCGCGGATCGCTTGCGACAAAGGCGGCTGCGTCATCGACAGGCGCGCGGCCGCGCGCCCGAAGTGCTTCTCTTCGGCGACGGTGACGAAATAGCGCAACTGGCGGAGATCGGGAACGGCAGACTGCATCATTGATACATTTTACGACCTAATCAAGCGCAAATAATATATTGGACACGCAGTTTGCAAAACCGCATCCTTGCTCGACGCCGCGAACTACACTGAACTGACGCACCGGCAGGATGCCGCCCAACGCCTCGGCGTTGCCGCCGCAGCCGCTGAAGACGGCGCCAGCGCAGTGAGCACCACCCACCCGGCTATTCCCGGCAACCCCGCGCGGCGCGGCTCAAAACAAAACAGATTGGAGATTCCCCATGGCATACAACCGTCGTTCGAAGAACATCACGCAAGGCGTGGCGCGCTCGCCGAACCGCTCGATGTACTACGCGCTCGGCTACGAGAAAGACGATTTCGACAAGCCGATGATCGGCATCGCCAACGGCCACTCGACCATCACGCCATGCAACGCCGGCCTGCAGCGTCTGGCCGACGCGGCGGTCGTCGCGGTCAAGCGCGCCGACGCGAATCCGCAGATCTTCGGCACGCCGACGATCTCGGACGGCATGTCGATGGGCACCGAAGGCATGAAGTACTCGCTCGTGTCGCGCGAAGTCATCGCCGACTGCATCGAGACCTGCGTGCAGGGCCAATGGATGGACGGCGTGGTCGTGATCGGCGGCTGCGACAAGAACATGCCGGGCGGCATGATCGGCCTCGCGCGGATGAACGTGCCGGGCATCTACGTGTACGGCGGCACGATCCGCCCGGGCAACTGGAAGGGCACGGACCTGACCATCGTGTCGTCGTTCGAAGCGGTCGGCGAATTCACGGCGGGCCGGATGTCGCAGGAAGATTTCGAAGGGATCGAAAAGAATGCGTGCCCGTCCACGGGTTCGTGCGGCGGCATGTACACCGCCAACACGATGAGCTCGTCGTTCGAGGCGCTCGGCATGTCGCTGCTGTATTCATCGACGATGGCCAATCCGGACCAGGAAAAGGTCGACTCGGCGGCCGAGTCCGCGCGCGTGCTGGTCGAAGCGGTCAAGAAGGACCTGAAGCCGCGCGACATCATCACGAAGAAGTCGATCGAAAACGCCGTCGCGCTGATCATGGCAACCGGCGGCTCGACCAATGCCGTGCTGCACTATCTGGCGATCGCGCACGCGGCCGAAGTGGAATGGTCGATCGAGGACTTCGAGCGCATGCGCAAGAAAGTGCCGGTGATCTGCAATCTGAAGCCGTCGGGCCAGTACGTGGCCACCGATCTGCACAAGGCCGGCGGCATCCCGCAAGTGATGAAGATCCTGCTCGACGCCGGTCTGCTGCACGGCGACTGCATCACGATCACCGGCAGGACGCTGGCCGAGGAACTGAAGGACGTACCGTCCAAACCGCGCGCCGATCAGCAGGTGATCTTTCCGATCGAGAAGGCGCTGTACAAGGAAGGCCACCTCGCGATCCTGAAGGGCAACCTGGCCGTCGACGGTGCGGTCGCCAAGATCACCGGCCTGAAGAACCCGGTCATCACCGGCCCCGCGCGCGTGTTCGACGACGAACAAAGCGCGCTGGAAGCGATTCTGGCCGACAGGATTGTCGCCGGCGACGTGGTCGTGTTGCGCTACCTTGGCCCGAAGGGCGGCCCCGGGATGCCGGAGATGCTTGCGCCGACTTCGGCGATCATCGGCAAGGGTCTCGGCGAAAGCGTCGGCCTCATCACCGATGGCCGCTTCTCGGGCGGCACGTGGGGCATGGTGGTCGGCCACGTCGCGCCGGAAGCGTTCGTGGGCGGCACGATCGGGCTCGTGCAGGAAGGCGACTCGATCACGATCGACGCGCACAAGCTGCTGCTGCAACTGAACGTCGACGACGCCGAATTGCAGCGCCGCCGCGACGCATGGCAACAACCGAAGCCGCGTTATACGCGCGGCGTGCTGGCGAAGTATTTTGCGCTGGCGCTGCCGGCGAACAAGGGTGCGGTGACCGGCTGACGCGCGGCGCAGTGCATGGGCGCACGCACATAAATCCGTTTTCAGGGGACGGCCGGGATCGCACTCGCCAGCGGCAAATTGCCTGACAGCGCTACGTCAAAGCGTCAAGGGGCGCACGGGAAACCGTGCGCCCCTTTCCTTTTATAATGCTCGCACCACGAGTCGGGCACCTGCACCGACGGAGACCACAATGAAATCAATGTCGTATGCAGCGGTCGCAGCAGCCGTCATGCTTGGCGCCATATCGAGCGCCAGCAGTCCGGCTGCGCACGCCGAGGCCGCCGCCGGTCTCGCGTTGGCCCAGCAGCAGAACTGCATGAGTTGCCATTCGGTCACGCGTTCCTTCATGGGACCCGCGCTGCACGAAGTCGCGGCGAAATATGCCGGACGCGAAGACGCCGCCATTTATCTGAAGCACAAGATTCTGGATGGCAGCACGGGCGTGTGGGGGCCGGTGCCGATGCCCGCGAATACCCAGCTCACACCCGATCAGGCGGCCACGCTGGCGGCCTGGGTGCTGACGCTCAAATGAAAACGGGCGCCTCGCTGAAGGCGCCCGCCACGAGCGTCCATCTGGACGCCGCCTTACACGTTTAACCGACGACGATCAGGCGCGTGCCCTCAGCCGTGGCCCGCGCGCCGCGCGATCTCTTCTTCCACCGCTTCGCGCACCCAGCCGGTCATTTCGGTTTCGAGCGTCAACGCCACTTCGCGCGTGATCTGGCTCACGAGCAACGTGCTGTGCTCCTGCAACGCATCGCGGCAACGCGCTTCGATGATGCCGCGTCCGTCGCCCGTCAGGAAACCCGCGAAGCGTCCGCGCAGACGTTCGGCGATGGCATCGGCGTCGAGAGCCGGCTGCGACGGCACGGCGGTCGCCGTTTCATGAGCGACGGGAGCGACGTCAGGCGGCACGATCGTGCCCGCTTCGAGCGGCGCGGCCGGTTCGGTGCGATCGAACACGCCCGGCGATACGTGCGCGTGCTCGTCTTGCGCATGGCGCGCTTCGCCGCCATGATGCAGCCGCGAGCGCTTCTTCAGAGGGGCGTGCTCTACCGCATGCAGCAGCGCAGGCTCTGCCGGATGCGCAGCTTGAGAGGCGGAAGTCAAAGGTTCAGGCGCAACAGCGGGTTCGTGCGCAGTTGCGGGCTCCGTGGCATGCGCTGGCTCAGGGACAAGAACCGGCTCCGGCGAGCGCATCTGCTCGGGCGCCAACACCGGCTGCGGCGCCAGTACAGGCTCCTGCGCCAAGCGGGGTTCGTCCACCTGCGCCGGTTGTTGCGGCGCGAGCAGGGGCTCCGCCTTGAAACTGGGCTCCCTCGGCAGCTCGGGTTCGAGCGACGCCGGCTGGGCCCCCGCCCCTTCGCGTGTCTGGGCGGCGCGGCCCGGCACGAGAACCTCGTGCAGAACCGGAATCGAATTATCGTTGGGATCGGACACGTGCACTCTCCGTGTTTGAGTCGAAGCCGAAGCAGGCCGCCCGCTCGCCGCATCCGTCGGTTGTGCGCCGCGGACACGACGAATACAACACGACACGACGCGGGCGGAATAAAGCCTAGCTGCCTTGCTTGTAGTTGTTCAAAGCATAGCCGCGATCGCGATAGAAGCGATAACGCTCGCGGCCCGCAATGAGCTCGTCCTGTGCGTTACCGACCACTTCCAGCAATCTTTCGAAGCGCGCGAATTGCGCCGGCACCGTCGCGCCGAGATTGAGCAGCACCTGATGATGCGGCACGTCGTCGAGCGTCGTGGCCAGCACGATCGGCGTTTGGGCGGCGAGCGGCGTGCCCGCCATGCAGTGCGGCACGAAGTCGAGCGGTGAGAAGGTCCACAGCTGCTCGTCGAAGGCCCGCAGGCGCGCGGGCTCGGCCAGCACGATGGTCGGCTGGCCCGCCTGATACGCCTTGCGGATCAGGCGGCACGCATACAGCAGCGAGTCGCCGACGTTCGAGTGAAAATCGATTCTCGTCATCGGCGGCTCTTCCCTTCTTCTGCCATTGCGTTCGTTACTGCGCCCGCAGGCTTACTGCAATGCGTCATTGTGCGGCGCGACCGTCCGCGGCCCGGTCGATCAAAAACTGCGCGAGCAACGGCACCGGACGGCCGGTGGCGCCCTTCGCCGCGCCGCTCTTCCACGCGGTGCCGGCAATGTCCAGATGCGCCCAGGGATAAGCGTCGGTGAAGCGCGACAGGAAGCACGCCGCCGTGACGCTGCCCGCCGGCCGGCCGCCGATGTTCGCGATATCCGCGAAATTTGACTTCAGCTGGTCCTGATACTCGTCGTCGAGCGGCAGACGCCAGGCCGGGTCGGATGCTTCGCGCGATGCGTCCAGCAATTCGCCCGCGAGCGCGTCGTCTTTCGAGAACAGGCCGCTGTTGTGATGGCCCAAAGCGATGATGCACGCGCCCGTGAGCGTGGCGATGTCGATCACCGCGGCCGGCTTGAAGCGCTCCGCATAAGTGAGTGCGTCGCACAGGATCAGGCGACCTTCGGCGTCCGTGTTCAGCACTTCGATCGTCAGCCCCTTCATGCTGGTGACGATGTCGCCCGGCTTGGTCGCGGTGGCCGACGGCATGTTCTCGACCGCCGGAATGATGCCGACCACGTTGATCTTCAGGCCCATTTCGGCGACCGTGCGCAACGTGCCCAGCACCGAGCCGGCGCCGCACATGTCGTACTTCATCTCGTCCATGCCTTCGCCCGGCTTCAGCGAAATGCCGCCAGTGTCGAACGTGACGCCCTTGCCAACCAGCACCACCGGCGCGGCCTTCGCGGCGCCGCCCTGGTACTGCAGCACGATGAACTGCGCCGGTTCGACCGAGCCCGCCGTGACCGACAGGAACGAGCCCATCTTCAGCGCCTCGCACTGCTTTTCGCCGAGCACTTCGACCTTCAGCTTCCAGTCTTTCGCGAGCTTCTTCGCGGTGTTCGCGAGGTAGGTCGGCGTGCAGACGTTGCTCGGCAGGTTGCCGAGGTCGCGCGTGAGGTCCATGCCGTTGGCGAGCGCGGCGCCCTGCTTGGCGGCCAGCTTGGCGGCCTTCTCGTCGCCGGTGTTCACGCTGAAGACGATGCGCTTCAATGCGCGCGCCGAGTTGTCCGGCTTACTCTTCATCTGCGTGAACTTGTAGGTCAGCTCGCGCAGCGCGAGGATCGCGGCGCGCACGCCCCAATCGGTGGTGCGTTCGAGCACCGGCAACTGGGCGAGCGTGAAGGTGACCTGGACGATCTTGGTGGGCAGCAACGCGCGCCACGCGGCCCGCACGGCGTCGCCGTAGGCTTTCTGGCTGAAGGCATCCTGCTTGCCGAGGCCGACCAGCAGCACGCGCGACGCGCCGATGCCCGATACTTCGTGCAGGAACAGCGTGGTGCCGGCCTTGCCGTCCATGTCGCCCGCCTTGATGATGCGGGTCAACAGGCCGCGAGTGGCCTCGTCGATCTCAAGCGCCGCGCCCGAGAGCGTTTGCGACTCGAACACACCGATTACGATGCAATCGGATTTCCCGGTCAGGAAACCGTTTGACGAGCCTTTGGTCCAATCACAGGCTTTTATGCTAAAGTCCATCGCGCTTGTCCTCGGATAAAATCTGGGCTTAGGATGAAAGCCGCAATTATCCGCTATTTTTCCCGCGGCGGCTGCACCGGAGGCGTGACGGGAAGCAACCCGCGCGTCACTGAGAGCGCCCCCTCTCGTCATCAATAATGATCTTCGAACGCTCCCTCCAGCGCGAACTCGCGTATACGGCTGGTGCCGTGTTCATGGTTCTCCTCACGCTCGTGCTGACGACGATGATGATCCGCATCGTCGGCTTCGCGGCCCAGGGCGAGATCGACCCGCGCGACGTGCTGGTCCTGATCGGCCTCACCGTGATCGGCTATCTGGCGATCATGCTCGTCGCGACCCTGTTCGTGTCGATCCTGTTCGTCCTTACCCGTTGGTACAAAGACTCCGAGATGGTCGTGTGGCTGTCCTCGGGAGTCAGCCTGACGCAATTCATCAAGCCAATCGGTATTTTTGCCACGCCGATCATCATCCTCATCATGTTCTTCGTGTTCGTCGGCTGGCCGTGGTCGAACCAGCAGAGCAAGCTGATCCGCGCGCGCTTCCAGCAACGCGACGAGGTCTCGCTGCTCGCGCCGGGGCAGTTCCGCGAATCGGCTGCGAGCTACCGCGTGTTCTTCATCGAAAAGATGTCGCCCGACCAGGGGCAGGTGGAGAACGTGTTCGTGACCAGCACGGAAGGCGGCAAGGTCAACGTGGTGGTGTCGAAGTTCGGCCATACCGAAACGCACAAGAACGGCGACCGCTTCGTCGTGCTGGAGAACGGCCGCCGCTATGATGGCGAGCCGGGCCACCCCGACTTCCGCATCATGGAGTTCGAGCGTTACGGGGTGAAGATCCAGAGCCAGCCGGTCGTCAATACGCCGACCACCACCGGCACGCCCACGCTCACGCTGCTGCGCAACCCGACCAACGACAACCTCGCCGAATTCGCGTGGCGCGCGGGCCTGCCGCTGATCGCGATCAACCTGATGCTGCTAGCGATTCCGCTTGCGCATCAGAACCCGCGCCGCAGCCGCACGATCAATCTGGTCATGGCCGTGCTGATCTACCTCACGTATTCGAATCTGCTGAACGTGGTGCAGTCGTGGATCGAGCAAGGGAAGATGTCGTTCCCGGTCGGGCTCGTGATCCTGCACGTCATCGTGGCGGCGATCGTCGCGTTCATTTTCTGGCTGCGCGTGCGCAACCGTCCGCTCTTCACGCGGGCGATGTTCAGCCGTTCGCAGGGAGCCTGACCGATGCGCATCTATGAAAGATATTTCGCGCGTCAGATTTATCTCACGTTCATCTTTATTCTGTTTGCGTTCTCGGGTCTGTTCTTCTTCTTCGACCTGATCAACGAACTGAATTCGGTCGGCCACGGCAACTACAAGTTCCAGTACGCGGTGATGCGCGTCGCGCTGCAAACGCCGTCGCGCTTCTACGAAATCATTCCGGTCGCCGCGTTGATCAGCGCGATCTACGTGTTCGCGCAGATGGCGGCGAATTCCGAGTACACGATTTTCCGTGTATCGGGCCTCGCGACCAATCAGGCGTTGCGCTCGCTGATGAAGATCGGCATTCCGCTCGTGTTCCTCACGTATCTGATCGGCGAAGTGGTCGGCCCGTACACGGATCAGCTGTCGGAGCGGGTGCGGCTCGAGGCGCTGGGTTCGTCGGTGTCGAGCAACTTTCAGTCAGGCGTGTGGGTGAAGGACACGCTGACCGCGCGCGCGGACGGCGAGCAGGTGACCCGCTTCGTGAACGTCGGCGAGTTGAAGCCCGACGCGACGATCGCCAACGTGCGGATTTACGAGTTCGATTCGAAGTTCCGGCTGTCGAATGTGCGTACCGCGCAGAGCGGTCGTTATCAGCCGCCGGGGCATTGGCAACTGACGGGCGTGACCGACACGCAACTGATCGACGTGCCCCCTCCCCCGGGCACGCCGGCCGATGCGCTGAATCCGGTGTATCGCGCGAAGCAGGTGTCGTTGCCGGAGTATTCGCTGCGCTCGGAATTGACGCCGCAGATTCTGTCGGTGCTGCTGGTGTCGCCGGATCGGATGTCGATGTTCAATCTGTTCCGCTATATCCAGCATTTGACCGAGAATCATCAGGACACGCAGCGGTATGAAATCGCGTTGTGGCGTAAGCTGCTTTATCCGTTTGCGGTGTTCGTGATGCTGGTGTTGTCGCTGCCGTTTGCGTATTTGCATACGCGGGCTGGGGTCGTCGGGGTGAAGGTGTTTGGCGGGATCATGCTCGGGATGAGCTTTCAGCTGTTCAATACGCTGTTCTCGCATATCGGCACCTTGAATACCTGGCCTGCGCCGTTGACTGCGGCTACGCCTGGCCTGGTTTATCTGGTGCTTGGGTTGGTCGGGTTGAAGTGGGTTGACCGGCATTAGGGGCTATCGTCATGGCTACGCATGGGTTGGTTTTGTTTGGGCATGGCGCAAGGGATGTGCGGTGGCGGGAGCCGTTTGAAAGGCTCGCCGATAAGTTGCGCGGGGCGCCGGTTTCTGGTGATGTGGCGCGGCCTGTGGTGTTGGCGTTTCTTGAGTTGATGGAGCCGGACTTGCCTACGGCTGTTGGGGAGCTTGCTGCCCAGGGGTGTGATCTGATTACTGTCGTGCCTGTTTTTTTTGGGCAAGGTGGGCATGTCAGGAAGGATCTGCCTGAGATCATCGAGCGGTGTCGGGCGTTGTACCCTGCTCTTGGGATTAAATGCGCTGTCGCTGTTGGTGAGGATGAGTCTGTTCTCGACGCCGTCGCGCAGTATTGCTTGCGGCAGGTTTGATCCTTGGTTTGTCTTTTGCAGCGCTTTGTCTGTGTTCCCAGGGTGTTGGCTTTTCCTTGTTTTCACGGTGGTCTATTGGCGTTGCCCCTGTGCGGGGCGGCACCTACTTTCTTTGCATGCCGCAAAGAAAGTAGGCAAAGAAAGCGGCCTTACACCGCTAACTCTTAAGCGGGTCCCCTGGCTTGGAGGGGGTAGCGGTTCATCTGGAATCCGTGCTCTCGCACATTCCACCCCCGTGACAAAGCAGTCATTCTTCCGGCGACGCTGCGCGCGCCGTCACGGTCGTTCATCAAACATCCA
>NZ_BBJF01000010.1 GCF_000739735.1 Paraburkholderia ginsengisoli NBRC 100965
CTTTTGGACCGCAATCCTACGGCAGCGCGCCTGCGTCCGGCCCGGTTGCCCAAGGCACGCCATTGGCCGACGCCAAGCCTCTGACCGACGACGGTGCGGACGCGTCCGACTTCCGTCAGACGGGTCGCGCTTCGTGGTACGGCCGCTTCTTTCATGGCCGTCGTACCGCCAACGGCGAACGTTATGACATGCACGCGCTGACGGCCGCGCATCGTACGCTGCCCCTTGGCTCGTATGTGCGCGTGACCAATCCGGCTACCTCGCGCTCGGTCGTCGTGCGTATCAACGACCGTGGTCCGTACGCGCGCGGTCGAGTGATCGACCTGTCGGCGGCGGCAGCGACTGCGCTCGACATGCGTCATAGTGGGACGGCGAGCGTGCGGATCGAAGGTCTGACGCAGCAGGAAGCTCGCGCCGAGCTGAACGAAACGCTGGCGTCGACCTCGGGTTCGAGCGCCGATAAATGATGTAGGCGCGACGACCGGCGCGTTGACGCACCCGGAGCGTCGCGCAGCACGGCGGCCATGCATGCCGTCTCCGCTCTCCGCAGAAAAAACGAAGGGCCGCGCAGTTCCAAACTGCGCGGCCCTTTTCTTTTGTCCGCCGGCTTTATTCTTCGTCCGCCTTCAGCGCCAGCGCGCGCGTGTACAGCGCGTTGCGCGACGCGCCGGTGATGGCCGCCGCGACCTTCGCCGCGCTGCTCACCGTCAACTCTTCCAGCAGGATGCGCAGCAACGCGTCGTGATCGTGCTCTCCGACCGCCTCTGGCGACGCGCCCTCGACTACCAGCACGAATTCGCCACGTTGCCGGTTCGGGTCTGCGGCGAGCCACGTTGGCCCTTCGGCCAGGGTGCCACGGTGCAGCGCTTCATGTAACTTCGTCAGTTCCCGCGCGATCAGCAGCTTGCGTTCGCCGCCAAACGCGTCGGCCAGCGCCTGCACCGTTTCGACGATCCGGTGCGGCGCTTCGTAGAACACCATCGCATGAGGATGTTGCGCCAGCGATTGCAACGTCGTCGCGCGGGCTTTGGGTTTCGGCGGCAAGAAGCCAAGGAAGGAGAACGTCGCGACCCAATCGCCGGCCGCGCTCAACGCGGTCGCGAGCGCGCTGGCGCCGGGCAGCGGGATGACTGGAAAGCCGGCTTCCCGAACGGCATCGACGAGTTTCGCCCCGGGGTCCGAGATGCCGGGTGTGCCCGCATCGGAGACGTAGGCCACGCGTTCGCCCGCTTGCAGATGCTCGATCAGGCGCAGCGCAGCGGCCCGTTCGTTGTGCTGGTGCACGGCGACGAGCGGCTTCGAGATGCCGTAGCGCGCGAGCAGTTGGCCGGTGTTGCGGGTGTCTTCGGCAGCGATGCGGTCCACCAGTCCGAGCACATGCAGCGCGCGCAGCGTGACGTCGGCGATGTTGCCGATCGGCGTGGCCACCACATACAGCGCGGCGGCGGGGTACTGCTGCCCTTGCGCGAGTTCGGAGAGAGGAGTCATGAGGCAGAAGACGCAAACAGACGAAAGGAGGCCGCCATTGTGCCACGCGGGGTCGAGCGGGCTGGGCGGCGAGCGTGGACGGGCGGCGACGACGATCGCGCCGGTCCCGACGTTGAGCAAGTCGACATCGACGCCGAGTCTGGCGCCGATGCCTGGAAAGATCACGACGATAAAACGTTCGCCCACCGCAGCACTGGCCGCCACGCACAACTTTTCCAGACCCAACGAGTCCAAGCTCGTCGGCGCGGCCTTCGAAGCACGCGCGCGCGAATTCCTGCAGCGTCAGCGTTTACGCTTTGTCGCGCACAATGTGTCGTGCCGGGGCGGCGAGATCGATCTCGTGATGCGCGATCGCGACGGCGCGCTGGTGTTCGTCGAAGTCCGTGCCCGCGCGCAGCGTCGCTATGGCGGTGCGGCAGCGAGTATCGGCTGGCAGAAGAAGCAGCGCATCGTGCGCGCGGCGCAGCACTACCTGGCGACGCGCAGTCACGGTTCGCGCGATCAGCCCGCGTGCCGTTTCGACGTGGTTGCGTTCGACAGCGGCCGGCTCGTCTGGCTGCGCGATGCGTTTCGCGCCGACGAAGTCTGACGCCGTGCGCGGAGAACGCGTGTGAGTGCGATAAACTTGCGCTCGCGTGCGGGCCGCGAGGCAACGTCAGCGACACGGTAAACGCGCATTCCGCGACGCTTTTTGCGCTTACGTATCGTGTCCGCCGGCGAGCCTCATCGGCGTCACGCGACTTCGCAATACGACTTCACAACACGGCCGCGCGGTGCGGTCCATTCGCGGTAGAAGATAGAGACTCGATGTCAGTCGAACGCATTCAACAACACTTCCGCGACAGCGCGGCAGTCAAACTCGAAGCCCTCGAAACCCTGTCGATGCCGATCGCCGCTGCGATCGACACGATGTTCGCCGCGCTCGCCAACGGCAATCGCATTCTCGCGTGCGGCAACGGCGGCTCGGCGGCCGACGCGCAGCATTTCGCCGCGGAGCTGATCGGCCGCTTCGAACGCGAGCGGCCGGGCTTGCCGGCTATCGCGCTGACCACCGACACCTCCGTGCTCACCGCCATCGCCAACGACTATTCGTTCGAACAGATTTACTCGAAGCAGGTGTGGGCGCTCGGTCAACCGGGCGACGTGCTGCTCGCAATCACCACGTCCGGCAATTCCGCGAACGTGCTTGCCGCGATCGAAGCCGCGCACGAGCGCGAAATGATCGTGGTCGCGCTGACCGGCAAGGGCGGCGGACGCATGCAGGAAGTATTGAGCGATACCGACATCCACGTGTGCGTGCCGTCGGATCGCACCGCGCGCATTCAGGAAGTGCACTTGCTGACCATCCATTGTCTATGCGACGGCATCGATGCCATGTTGCTGGGCGAAGACTGAGACTGATTCCGAAGGAGAGCTAGTTGATGAGCGTATTCCGCATCAAGAAGACACTGGTGAGAACCGTGCTGGTGGTTGGGTTCGCGGCGGGGCTGTCCGCAACGTTGCAGGGTTGCTTCCTGGCCGTGGCCGGTGCGGCGGGCGGCGGCGCGCTGGTGGCGACCGACCGTCGCACGCTAGGCGCGCAGACGGAGGATCGCGAGTTGCAAGTGAAGGCGCTGTCGCAGATCAGCCAGAATTTGCCCGATAGCGCGCACGTGAACGTGGCGGTGTTCAATCGCCGCGTGTTGCTGACCGGCGAGGTGGCGGGCGACGCGTCGAAGCAGCGCGCCGAGAGCATCGTACGCGGCTTGAACAACGTCAATACGATCGTCAACGAACTGGCGATCATGCCGGCCAGCTCGTTCTCGTCGCGCACTAATGACACCTATCTCGAGACGCGTGTGAAGACCGCGTTGATCGCCGAGAAGAACATTTCGGCGAACAACTTCAAGGTGGTGGCGGAGCGGGGTTCGGTGTATCTGATGGGCCTCGTCACGATGGACGAAGGCAACCGCGGCGCCGACGTCGCGAGCCGCGTGCCGGGCGTAGTCCAGGTCGTGAAGGTGTTCCAGTACATCCAGCCGCAGGAAGCCGCGGCGGCAGCCACTGCGGCGGCGACCGCGCCGGTGGCGGCTTCGCAGCCGGATGCGGGCGAGCCGACGGTCGGCGCGATTCCGGATTCGTCAGTGAGCGCTCGGCCGCTTGAGCAGCAGGCGCCTGCACCGGTCAGCAATTCGAACTCGGTGCGTCCGGGTAATCCGAAGGCGACGCCATGAGGCATGGCGTCGTTGCTGTTGTCGCCGCGCTGATGCTCGGCGCGGCGGCGAGTTTTGTTGCGACGACGGCGTTCGCTGCCTCCGATGCCGGTGCGCAGCGCGGTCGGATTGTCGCCAATGCGAATGCGTGCATGGGATGTCATGCGGTGGATCGCAAACTGGTCGGCCCCTCGTTTCAGCAGATCGCCGCGAAGTACAAGGGCGATGCTCAGGCGCAAGCGAAACTGGCGCGCAAGGTGAAGGAGGGCGGCTCCGGGGTGTGGGGCATGATTCCGATGCCGGCCCATCAATCAATGAGCGATGCGGACATTCGAGCAGTGGTGGATTGGGTGCTGGCGGGCGCGCCGTCGAAGTGATGTGGTGATGCGTAGTGGTGGTTTTTTGCCACGTCTTTGGCTTGGCAAAAGAGAAAATGCCTGTGCTAGAATTGTTCGCACGTTGGGGGGGTAGCTCAGCTGGGAGAGCGTCGCGTTCGCAATGCGAAGGTCGGGAGTTCGATCCTCCTCCTCTCCACCAAGAATACGTATCTCATTGAAGGGCAAAGGAATTTTGCTCCAAACGTCGCCGGTTCTGGCTTGGTGTCACGCAACAGTGTCACACAAGGCAAACCGGCGATGGCATTTAAGCTCCCCGCACATCTGCACCGCAACCGCTACGGCGTGTTGTATTTCCGACTCGCGATTCCGGAAGACTTAAGACCCATCTTCGGAGTCCGGGAATGCTGGCGTAGTCTCGGAACCTCCAGCGTCCGCGACGCGAGCCTTACTGCACAGACGCTCAAGGCGTCGCTTCAACAGCTCTTCTGCGAACTGCGTGGCGCCGACCCTGCTCGGCTACCGGATCTTGTTCGAAGCTTACCCACAATGCTCGAGACGGCTTCGCTGGCCAGCGGGCGCGTTGGATCAACACTATCGGGATCCGCTGAGTCGCCATCTTTGGCAGAACCCATTGAGAGTTTGCCGACTCCGGTGAGATCGGCAGGTGTCGTTGCCGCCCCTCGAGGCACCTCGCCAAGCGTCGCACCACGCCTGTCAGAAGCCGTCGAAGCCTACATCCGGGCGAAGAACGCAAAGGACTCTTGGACCCCGCACACCGAGAGGGCTAATCGCGCTGCTTTCGGGCTGCTGCGCGAGCACTTCGGCGATCGCCCGATCGATCGATTCGAGACCGACGACATGATCGAGTTCGTCAATCTGTTAAAGCGGCTGCCTGCGAACCTGACCAAGTTGCGAGCGAAGGCGGGAAAGAGTCTCGCGGATGTCGTAGAAATGGGCTTGCCACCCATGGCACCACGCACTGCCGGCGAATACATGTCTCGCATCAGCAGCCTGTTCAGGTGGTGTTGCAAGAGCGAAAGGTTTTCCATCACGTTTAACCCTGCCGCAGAGTTTGCTGCGGGCAAAAAGCAGGCGACTTATGAGCGCCGTCCTTTCACGAACGACGAACTTGCGATGCTGTTCTCTTCGGCCGAATTCGCAGCTCGCCGGTTCCGCTTTCCTTCCGAATATTGGCTCATGCCCCTTGGCATCTTCACTGGTGCTCGATTGGGAGAGCTCTGCCAGATCAGCCTGTCAGACTTCGTGGAAATCGACGGAATTCACTGTATAGCGATCAACGACGAGCAGCCCGAACAAAAGCTCAAGAACGATAACGCCCGACGCCTGGTTCCCATTCACAGCGAACTTGTTGCCCTCGGCCTGCTTCGCTACGTCGATCGGCTCAGAGCGCGGGGCGAAACCCGACTGTTTCCGGAGTTGAGCTTGATGCCGACGACGAGTCACGAGGCGTCGAAGTGGTTCGGCAAGTTTCGTCGCCGTGCTGGCGTGACAGCGAAACAGGAGACCGTCTTTCACTCTTTCCGACATGGATTCATTACCTGCCTGCTGGACGACGAGCGCGGCATCTCGGAGCACCAGATAGCGCCAATCGTCGGGCACGAGGCAAAGCTGATTACCGGCAAGGTCTATTGGAACAAGAAGGACGCGAACAAGCGTAAGCCCATCGTCGAGATGTTTCAGCTCGCGCCTGCCGTGCGAGCGCTAGTGCCGTCGGTTGAGCAGGTCACCTTCGCCTGCGATGTGTGCGGGGCGTGATTTAGGTCGGTCGAGTTGCCGACAGGGCGTTGCAGCGGGCAGCCCAAAAAGCCTCCACACTGCTAAGCGGTCCGGATTCAAAAGGCTAACTGAAACCAATCCCGCGCCTCAGCATACTGAATTCATCGTCGGTTAGGTAAAAACACATTGCTTCACAGCATAAGCGGCTCCCGATAAGATCCTCAACTACCGTGCAGGCACTCATTCTGATCGACCAACGTCGCTACTGTGGTTTAATTTGCAGGCGCCCAGTTCAAAGTCAAATCCTGGCGCGGAAGTCTCACATCCAACAAAGAATCCGAGCGAAGAGGATCAGTAATGAAACCGCTACGTGCCAGCTTACTCGGCGAGCAGACAGCTGAAAATGACGCAAGGCTCCTGCTCGCAAACTTCATCGAAACACCGGAATATCGCTCTATCCTGGAAGCAAAGGACAGCACGGTCGTTGTCGGGCGTCGAGGAACAGGCAAAAGCGCAATGTTTGCGAAGCTTCAGGAATTTTGGGGCACTCAAAAGGCCGCAAACGTAATCGCGATCGCGCCTGAAGACTTTCAAACGATCAGCTTCCGTTCGATCTTCAAGCCTTTTGAGGGAAGGTATTCTTACGTGCGATCGGTCGCCCGCATTGTTTGGAAATATGGCTTTCTGATGGAAATGCTTTGCCACCTCGCAAAGCATTTTAAGACGCGTGAGCGCATCGCTGATTATCGGATTGCGCAGGAACACATCAAGCGCTGGCAATCGGTCCCGAGTGATTTTTTTACCGCGCTATCCTCGCGCATTGCGCCGCTCGTGCGTGCCGCGGGTGCCGATCCTGAGGGGCTCATCGGCAGTCTTCACCAGACGCTCGAGATTAATGAACTAGAGCGCGCATTTTCGACCCTGCTCGACGCCTCTTCTGTGCGATTCTTCATTCTGATTGACAAGCTTGACGAAGGCTACGAGAACGATGAAACCGGGGCCGCGATCGTGTCTGGCGCTATCGCTGTGGTTGCAGAAGTAAACAA
Organism: Paraburkholderia ginsengisoli NBRC 100965; assembly: GCF_000739735.1. Classification (GTDB taxonomy): domain Bacteria; phylum Pseudomonadota; class Gammaproteobacteria; order Burkholderiales; family Burkholderiaceae; genus Paraburkholderia; species Paraburkholderia ginsengisoli. The sequence goes on from NZ_BBJF01000010.1 coordinate 6,802, forward strand.
GCGATACGACCGTGTGCGCCCCGTCATCTTCCAGCGCGACAATATTTTGCGTGCGGTGCAAAAATTTGATCCCGACTATACCCGAAACATTGAGGGCGAAGTTGTATCAATTCACTGGGATACATACCAACTTCAGCATCTTGTTGCTAAGAGATTGAACACTGCGTTCGGGATGCAGATTGAAAACGCCCAAAAAATTTGGGATCGGTGCACGGCGAACGAGGGGCTCGGTCGGGAACTCCAAGGCATTGAAGGTTTCAAAAAATGCCTCCAGTTCACTCTCTATCGCCCACGCGATCTTCTCTCCTTATTGAATCAAGCGTTCTTTAGTGCCGCGCGCGAGGACCGCGCCACGATTGTTTTGCGAGATCTTGAAAAGACCGCCAAGGCTATCTCCGGTAACCGCCTTGATGATCTTCGCAAGGAATATAGCTCGATCATCCCGTCTCTAACTGTGGCCGTATCAATGTTCGAGCATGGCGCACCGGAGATGACATACCGCGACGCGCTTTCAATTATCGACGGCATGCCCAGCGCAATCAAAGCCGCAGGCGGCGGCGAGGCGGTTGAGCAAGATTACGTTATTCTAAAAAGCGATGGCGTAATTCGTTCGCTATACAGTGTTGGGTTTGTTGGCACGCACGACGAGAACTCAAATACATTCACTTTCTGTCATGACGGTCGTCAGCCAGATCGAGGATTTACATCAAACGATCGAATTCTTGTGCATCCATGCTATTGGATAGCTCTTAACCTTTCGCGTAACGCTTTAGCTCCAGATGAGGCCGAACAGATCAACGATGAATATGAGATCAAGGTCACGTCAACTTCACCGGAAATCAGGGCTCAGCGCATCGGGTCTCTTATCGCAGAGCTGGGGCAAATTCAAGAAGGGAGGCAGGACGCCGATGAATTTGAGGTTTGGACCCTTACCGCCGTGCAGACTGTGTTCGCAGGCCACCTAAGCAATGTGGAAAGAAAAGCGAACGGGAACGCGGTCCAACGCCGCGATATTGTAGGAACGAATCTGGCGAAATCATCAGCTTGGTCGCGTATCGAAAAGGACTATGGGGTCCGTCAGGTCGTATTTGATGCCAAAAATTACAGATCTGTTGGGCGTGACGAATATCGACAGATGTCAACGTATCTCCATGGCGCCTACGGGCGTCTTGGCTTCTTGGTGACGCGAGACGACGACGAAAATCTGCACTCTGGCGCCGAACTCGACTGGGTCCGCGAGATTTTCACTAATGAAAAGAAGCTGATTGTGCGCCTTTCCTATAAGTTCTTTCAGCGCCTGCTCGGCAAGCTACGCAACCCAGAAAAGCACGACGCAGTTGATAGCGCGTTGTCAGCCTTGCTCGACAACTATGAGCGACGCTACCTGAGTTTGCAAACAACCAGCGCGCGAAAGAAAAAATGACCTTCACTTCTTATGCTAGTTTCTAAATGATTAGCGTGTCTTGCCCGTTGCTCCGCCAAGTCTCGCACGACGTTCGCGACGCCGGTTTTTTCGGTAATTTTTCATATGATGCGATGCCGATATCGATTGAAACGATAGACTGGCTCGATCAACCGATCCTTGACTTGAGCGTGACGCATCGACCCAGCAAGCGGAGCGACCTGAGTTTTTGTGTCGAGGGCGACGTCGACGAAGGGAACCTGTTAGGACTATTGAGTTAAATTGTGCCATTCCTACGGCTTATCATCGGCCGTCGGATCATCGGGTCCGCCGAGTTCACTGCCTTGCGGCGGACCAAAATCAATCAACGGATGTTGCTCCGATGGATCACGCGCCTTCGCCTGTCTGATAAAGCGTTCGCGAGAAAACGGTTGTGGCAACCGTCGCATCACGATGACGCCGTTGAGAAGCGTCACCGCGATCTGGGATTGCTCATCTATCCCGGCCGCGTCGGCGATCTCTTGCGGGAGAATCACCGCGATCGATCCGTCTATTCGTTTCACAGTCGTTTTCATTGGACACCCGAAGTCACGATCATTAATACTTGCAGTGTAACTGCGCGTGCGCAAGACTCAAGCGCGGCATGAGAAGTGGCGCCGCGAACGACGATGGATGCCTGAAGTCGGTGCGTGAAGGTCATCGTCGGGCAGCCAATACATCGTCCTCTCGTGTGCTGGACATATAAGGAGCCGAGATATTCCTTCGCCGGCGAGGAGACCATCCCCATCAAAGTCCACCGGCAACCCTAGGACCTCCACTCTCACTCGCTTTGAGATAGCTCCTAGCTACGACGGCTGCGTTCAATCTGCTAGTGCCCGCGACGGTAGGCGCGGTGCAAACTTGATTGCACCAGCAAGGATGCATCTGGCCGATGCTTTAACGTCCAAGGTGGATCCAAGCTGGTTGGCCGATGTCGCAAACACAGCAACACCGCATAGCATGACGGCGTTTCATCGCCTCTCTATCGAGGCGAAGTCTTTTATTCGACACCACTCCCTCTACAGAGTGCCGATGTCTCGGTGTGCGGGCGGGGAACAGATTGCCATCGGCTCGTTCAACTATACCAAGGACGTGCCTTCTTCCGTTGAGTTAAGGTCTAGTTAGAGTTGGGTTCGCGACGTCGAATGCCAGTATTACGTTAGCACTCGGCTCTCTACAATCGATTCATCATCATTTAGAGAGAGTGAGAACATGACGGACAGAAAAGCGTGCGTTTTGCGTTTGCACGAAATCCTCGATCGTGCATTTTGCGATGCGTGCAAATCCGACGAGCAAATTGCACGCGAGACAAATGTCGTAGCGCTGGATTCGTTAAAGCAATTCGACGCGGTGCGGCGAAGCTACCCATGCAATTCGTTCCAACATTTGCTGTTATCGCCGATCTTGACGTAGCCTATCTCATGCGCGTCGCGCTGAACGAGTATCACCCGGGTCTACTAGATTTGGTGGAACCGCTCATTGGCGGGACAATGCTTAGTCATGCAGAGAAGAAGCTGATTGAGTCATTCTGCTTTATCGCTGAAGGCTCTGACGGTGTGCCTGTCATCATCGACCGCGACGCGGTGCTCGCGATCATCACAACCTAACCCAGGGAGACCTTTACTGATGCGCCTCAATTCGATCGAGTCACTCGCTGGCTTTCCCGTCCTTAGCGTAAGAGACGCCCTGCGACGCATGCCGTTTTTTAACGAGGGCGATATAGCGAAAGCACTGAATACAAGTAGCGAACGAGCTGCCGTGCTTATGGCAGAACTGGCGCGCCGCGGTTGGTGTCGCCACACCGGACATAGCGATACCTGGGAGATATACGGCGAAGGCATGCAGTTTTTGGCCGCCTCGGCCGCACGTCCCATCTCGCACCGGCGCGCGAATGAATTGTTGGCTGCGGTTATTGAACGAGCCAACGCGTTCGAGCATTCGTTTCCTGATTGGCCTATACGCCTGACGAAACTCGCCGTGTTCGGCAGCTTCCTGACAGAAGCACCGTCGTTGGGCGACCTAGATGTGGCCGTGGATGTGAAAAAGATGCTAGGTGATGACTTCGAATCTGCGCTCCACGATGCGCGGGCACGTGCCGAAGCGGATGGCTTCCGGGCACGCTCGAAATTGGAAAAGCTTTTGCTGCCCGAGCTGTTCGCCTATCACAAACTGAAGGGCAGGAATCAGTCGATCTCGCTTCACGGGTGGGGCGATCTGGTTGCTTTGGACTGTCCGTATAAACTGGTGTGGACCGATAGGCCTAACAATAGCGCGTAGCCGCGGCCAACAGCGCGCGCCATAGCGACGAGAGAGCGACTGTGACGATACCCATCGACATGTCACCATGGGTTCTACGCACAAGTTACGGCTGCCTGCTGCTCGATACGTCCATGGCGCCCTTTTAGCCGACGCGCACGCCTTCAGAGCGCGGCCGGATGGAAATCAGGCTAACCGGTGCGTATGTGGGACGTATGATAGCGACGGGTCCGCGGGAACGGTCCGCAACCACGGTGCCGCCGGATCAGCTCGCCCGAAAATGGCTTTCGCCCATTTATCAAGTTGCCCATGTAACGCTCGAAGCCACTCCCCTGCGCGAGAACGGGCACACCGTCCGCTCTGGGCTTCATCACCATGTCGGAGGTGGCTGTCGTGACGGATAGGTAGTTATTAGAGTTCCACCGCGTTCTTTGAAATGGCGCGGACTTGGGTGTTTGGCGTCCCCAGATTTTCTCAACTGACCGGCCTCACCGCTCTCTGGCGCCAGCGTCTCGACAGGTCGCGGAATGCGTCGCGCGCCTTTCCATTCAATATGTTGTCGGCCTTCGTGGACGTGCGGTATTGCCGCTCTCCGCTGTAGCCACTTCGGTCTTTCGCAACGCGCCAGCGCTGCTTGCGCTCGCCAACTTGTATCGTTGTGTCTTCTAGCATCAATTTCTGCAGGAGGCTCAGATTTGGCCTCATCATGCGAAACTTGGCAGACATGCTCAAATCGTTTGCGAAGTCTGCATCTGCCCATTCGGCTACGTGGCGATAGGGCAGCGCGTCGCCTCGCAAGGTGATCTCTATTCGTGCGCGGTGGTCCGCTTGCGGCAATGCCGTCCCATTTTCGTCGGTGGTCTTGACGTAAATGTGCTGATAGCGATCGTCCGTTTTGTTCCCAATCGCAATTTGCCAACCGGCTGATAAACGCCGCACCAGCGCGCCGCGATGGAACGGAATACTTGCGCCGCTTCCTCTGAAGTCTCGGTAGATTCGGCAGTTGTCGTTATTGGCAACTACGAGTGTGCAGAACTTGTAATAGCGCATGGCTTGTTCGGCCAGTTCGACTGCGCTCTCTGTCCTACTGTAGGCATCGAAAGCCACTTCGATAGCTGTCACCTTCGCCGGATTAGCGAAATGGAATTTTCGCTCGAGTTGTTCCAGTGTCGAGGCGACAAAGCTCCATGCTTCAGGGTCATGCAGTCGGAATCGGAAGACAGATGCAGCTCCCCCCGGCCCTTCGTCTTGAGCTTCAACAAACGTCTTTCTATCGTCGAGCATGGACAGCGTCGCTTTGAGCGCGCGCTTGACTGTCTGGAAGTTCGTCCGCGTCACTGTCGAGATTTCGACCTCAATCCAGTCAACTTCAGCTCTGAAGCGGAGATGGCTATAGTCCATTTCGTTACTTGTATTGATTGCTGTCTGCGCTGTTCCGTTCAGCGGGCTTACCTGGTTACTGCGCCAGTCAAAACTGACTGTTTCGTTTCGCAAGAGCAAACATCGTTTTGTCGGCGCGCTGCCGTATGCATTTTGTTGCTGATCGACTAGACCGGCGGATGCGGTCAGACAACGAGCGCCGCCGGAGTGCCCTGAATTGGACGCGGCCGTATTCGGAGCACCATTAGCTCGCAAGCTTTTCTCCCGCTTTCGCGGCGTCTGAAAGCGCTTTTGCGATCGCCCTTGCTTCATGCAGTTCCAGTCGATAGACCATCAGCGGAGCATTCGTGATGAGTCGCACGAAAGGCGTTCCTGTCGCCTCGTCCACCTGGAGCGTGACGCCGGCGACTTCAAATCGGCGGCCTGTGCCGCTGCCACCTTTCTCGCCGATGCCGAACGCCTGTAGCGCCTCTGCGGCAGGCCCGCTCAGCTTAATGTTTCCGACGCGACGGCCTTTCTCGAATTCGACAAACCGAGCCAGGTCTTCAGGCGCGTAAAAGGCACCCTTCCCGATCCGGGAGAACGGGATTCGATGGACAGGCGCTCGATCGGTCCGACGGTTGTTGATGAGAACGCTAGACCAGTAGGCGCTATCGCTCTCGTCAGGCAGTGCGCGAGACAGAAATTCCGCTGCGGCTTGAGTGCTGTATAGCTCGTCCATCTGATAGCACCGTTGTTCGAAAGCACCAGGATATATGCTAGTCAAAATCTAGTCAAGATTGACTTGATGGTGACGATATTGGCCTCCGTTCGGTTGGCGAAATCAAGGCGGTCGTTTGGGTCAGCGACGTAGCGATTGCCGAAACCGTGGTTGATCGATGACATTGCGGAACCAAGCCGATTAGCAGTCGAACTCGGTTCCGAAGATCCAGCGCATATACGACTTCCGGATCTAGGAGAGCATTGATGGGTAGGGAACCGGACGATGGCGATCAGAAGTGCGAGTAGGGCGTCGGCGAGGCGCATTGTATCCAGACCGAATAGACATCCGCTTGAACTCGAGGGCCGCAGAAGCGAAGAATGCCAAGGCTACGGATCTGATACGGATCTGATATATGCCGCACACCGACGCCGCGCAAAACGCCATACCGATCGTCGCCTTAACGATACAAACACCCGCGTTGAGCAGGAATGGTCAGCAGACTTGGACGTCAGTTACAAGCGCGCGAACAACCTTCACCACGTGACGGCCCTCGGATCATGTAGAGGCAGTGTTAGATATGTGGGTAGAGGAGACGGCTATGCCTGTAGATAAGTCGGTGTATCTGGATGTGTAGGTGTTGTATGTAGTTATTAGAATGCTCACCCTGTTTCTCGCTGCGTCAACGTTTGCGCGGTGTCGCTTCACCCAAATTTCCGCAAGCACGGATACGCTGGCTACCTTCGTATCAATCGCCGCCGACTCCGCCAGAGTTCCCCGGCCCTCTCGGCGACAATTTTCATCAAGACACCGGAGAAATGCGCGCCTGCCGCCTGACAGCATACCGGCGAATGTCGCGATGACGACCGTCCCACCGAGTGGGACGGCAACGATATTCGCAACGTTACTACAGTCTGTCCAGCCACCATCCTGCAACCCTTGCACACGGACGCCTAGAACGCGTTTTGGCCGTCCCAAAGCGCTAGCGGCGCCCAATCCCCGCTCATTAGCCGCAGGAGCGGTTACAAGCCGTTTCACGCGTTTCAGACGCACTGAGTTCGTTCAGTCCCTCGTGCTGCGACTCCGATACGTTGTCGGTTGGTGTGATCGAAGCGAGCAGTGGCCGGTCTTCGCTAAAGTTGGTGACGATCACAAGCCACATACGCTCAACCGCCCAACAACGTCGCCCTCGGACTTCCCTTTTTCATCGCTCATCGGGCAATCTGGCTTTTTATACACAGCCAAGTCGAGGTGCTCAACAAGTCTACGTGCCCATCCTTGTATTGATTAGCCTGTCGAGCAATGTAGGCCGAAAAGTCGGCAGCAGCGAACGCAAGTAACGCGCCCGCTCTGTTCGCCCACTCGTGAAACCTAGAGCCCTTCTGATCATTGACCAAGGGCAGCGCCACCCGAGGACTGGCCTGTCAAGACGCTATAGGCGGTGGTGGGGACGTGCCGGCCGCTTACGGGGCGATCGGCTCATTACTCAGAAAAAGCCGACCGGCAATGCTGCACCGAAATTGGCATCGCCAGCGGTCGTGACGGTGAGCCGATATTTGGCATCGCAGCTCGCCAACCAGCGCGACAAGGAGTAAGAGTCGTGCACGTTCCCTGGTGCAGGCTTCCCTCCGATCATTGGACATAATTGTGACGGTGCGCCAGAAGGTCTGTTGTTCTTGCCCTGATAGCCAAACATTCTTGCCAGGGTAACGACGTGGTCCGGGTTTTCATCACTCACAGCGTAATACAACGTCCTCAATTTCTCTGACATCTCTAACGGTAAATGAACGACTAATGTCGCCGTTTGTCCGGTATCCAGTGTCAAGGGACTTGTCTTCTTATAATTAAACAAGACTGTATTGGCTTCAAAATCTGGGGGAATGACTTGAAAGTCGCTGCTTTGATATCGAGTCGGGCCGTCCTCTTGGGACACAACGCTGCGAACAATTACGGTTTTATCTTCGCTCAGGTTTGTGACCTTTACCACCCAGCACAGCGTAAACGTGTTGCCAGCATAAGCGTCCACCTCGCAAGTAGGCGCTCGCGCGACTTCCGCCAACAATTTGTCCTCTTTGCGCATCTCAGCGCGATATGCAACGTAGAACGACGCACACGATAAGAAAAAACCGAGGATTGATATTACGAGGGGCAACCAAGTTGCGGACGTCGTCTTTTCCGGAGCCATAGCCCACCCGAATCGCAATCATCATGGAGCAACTATAGACGGTCCTACTTGGCCTAGGGCGGCTGAATAAGGAGCAACCGACTCGCGCGGCCTTGTCTCTATAAGGAAGCGCGGTTGGCGGTCTAGAACGAGAGAGACAAGGCCACCTGCATCACACTAATTTTCTAGGAGTTCTCCTTCGCAGATGACCGCAGACAACAGACGGAGTCCCGAGCCGCACTCGAGCCGCTCGATGAAGCGGCGAAGCCCGTAACTTCGTTGTGCGCGCTTGGCAAGGGAAATTACGGGCCAAAGGATGAGGAGTGCCACGATTGTAAAGAAAACTACCAATACGGGGTCCATCGCGACCTCCTTTACGCCTTCATGTTCCAGCTGGCGTTGCCGAGCATCAACTATAGGCAGGACTACGCCGTTGCGGGGGTGGAAAGTATAAGGATGCAGTGCCGGAGCTGGCCAGGCTCTATAAGGAGGGGTATTTGGCGGTCTGGAACGAGGAAGGGAAGGGCACCCGCATAAGCCGAATTTCCTAGGGCTCAGCCCTTGCGCGTCTGTTCGCGGCCGCAGCGCCAAGATGCGTGTGGCACGCGGTTCGCCGACGTAAAATTTTAAGATGTGTCGGCGGCAGCTCCCGTTCCGGTGAGGGCCACCTAGCAGCGAGAGGTGGCGGGTAGGCGTAAGCAGGGCTTAAAGGCGTTGGAGTTACGGGGCATCTCATTAAATTGTCGGTGCGGTAGTCGAACGCACCATTGACCCGTGCACAAATGCGCGCAGAACAGGCTAGGTCGACGACTGACGCCGCTTCTCGGCGAAACAGGCGCGTTTCTGATAACCCCATTTTGGCACTACTGCCGTCGCTAGGCAGCGCTACTGCGCCAATCGAGAAATTGTTCGCCAGCGGGCCCATTTATCTATTTGATCCACGATGCCAGCGTTATTTTAAGCACTCTCTCAGCGCGTCTTTCAGGTCGTCCACATGGATGGGCGTCGGGTTGCCCGATTTCATTTTCCACACCGTGTAGCCACCTTTTACCGCTTTGCCGCGCAACTCGGATTGTGTGCCTTCACTGATAAAACGCACTTGAATCTTTGTCTTTCCGCTGTCTTGAATGTCGAAAAGTTTTCGCGCCACGGCGTCCGAGAGAAGATGCCCGCCCTTGGTGTCCAAGCAATAGATCAAGTCCTTCTTCCATACGATGAAGTCTGGGTAGAACGAAGCAGTGTCGCCTTCCGAGAGCAGCGGGATCGAAAAACCACCAGCGCTCGGGTTGCGATGCCACGTGAAGTTGCTTGCGTCGATTGCCTGGGCGAACGCCAGCTCAAATTTGTTGAACCCGTGATAGCGTTCATAAAGCCCGTTCGTGAACGAAGTCCCCGCTTTGGGAACGCGCATGGTTCCGAACGGAAATTCGTTTTCGCTGGCGTAGACAAGCTCCGAATGCTGGAAATAGGCTTTGACGATGTTCGCCGCCATGGATTCGGCCTGCTTGTGCGCGTTGCTTTGCGCTTGCACTCGAACGTCGAACTTCGCCCCTTTGAGGTTGGTGGCGGCTAGGGCGCGATTCGAGCGGCTGCGCAAGGCATTGTTGACCAACCAGCGAAGCCGAACGGGATTGGTTTGGCCATGCGCAATCCATGAGGGCGGCTCGTCTTCGCCATCCAACTTCTTGAGGTCGACAAGTTTTTTTGCCGCGTGAGCTTGGGCGATAGTGTCGACGGTTCCCTCGCTGAACGTGGTGAACTGGGATACGAGCTCCGCAATTTTACTCGCTGCGGCGTCCGCTTCGACGCGGACGGGGCTTAGCGAAACGGACACGTCATCCTTAGGCTTAATGTCCATTGCGCCCGAGCTGCTGCCACTGAAGTTGCTGATGATTTCGATCGGTGCGCCTTCCTTTTGCAGTTTCTTCTTGACTGCGTCGATGGCCTCAACGAACACGCTTTGCTTGTCCACGCGAAGGAAGAAGTGTGCAGAATTCAGCAGCGCGTTATCGTAGTGCGTCGCGTTGTATTGGCGCAGGGCACGCCCAATGATTTGCTCGACTTGGACCGAAGAGCCCATGCTCTTGTCGATGTAGGCTAGATAGCAAGCCGGATCGTCCCAACCCTCTTGGAGCGCGAGGTTAAAGATAATGTGCTGATAGTCGCCCGTCGTGAAGTCGTCGAAATCGCTGTCGCCTTTCGAGAAGAGGTTGAGTTCGTCGGGCTTTGTTCCGTCTGCAAAAGCAAGGTTTGCATAAATCGCGATCGACTTCGGATCGACGCCCTTCTTCTCAACCAGATAACGCCAAATACGAATCGGTGGCGCTTGGCGCTGTTGGAAGGGGAGGGCGTGGTCGTCTTTTTGCCCATCGTCACCGATGTTCGTTTTGGAGACGTAGATGGCCTTCGGCCTGAAGCCCAAGCCACGAAGATCAATCTCCTCTTGCAACACGCCCAGGCGTGCCGTCAGCTCGTCAAGGCAATGCTCCATGGCGGCGGTCGTGCCATCGAATTGGATGGCGCGCTTGATAAGCTGCGCGTCCACGACGTCTTCGCTTCTTACGGTCGTGGTGACGAATCGTCCGATGTCAGGCTCGCCGTGCTCGTTCAGCGCATGCAGTTCTTCAAACGCGGCCACGTCGCCCGCGGCGTCGTCCACCCAAAGCTTGATGTGCTGGATCACCGATTTGTTGAAGGCGTCCGGGAGCTTCAGTGTCGCCGACGCCAGTAAGTAAGCGTCAGGCTCCAACTCAGCAAGCAGCTCGGTTTGCTGCGGCGAGAGATTATGTCCTTCGTCGTAGACAATCAGCAGGGGGCGGCGTTTTCCCTTGTCCAAGCGCTCGATGAGCCGCTCCCACGGTGACTGATTGCCGAACAAGTCCGCGTCCTGTTTGTAGATGTTCAGCGCGCCTTCGGCTTGATCTTTGTTATTGAACAGGCCAGTGGTGGCGAGCACAAGCAATGGCGTCGATCCGTCGGAGATGAGCCCGGGGGTCAACTGCCCGACATTGATCACCGTGAAGCCGTCAACGATTTCGCTATATTTCCCGCCGGAGAAATTTGTGAACGTTTGAGCGACTACTGATTTCGCCTTAGAGATCCAGAAAACGATCGGCTCGGCAGAAAAATGGGCGCGCATGAGCGCCACGGCCTGAGCGAGCATTGGGGTTTTTCCGGCGCCCGTTATCGCGGAAAGAGCCTGAAAGAACGGCCGCGGCGTTTTTCCTCCCTTCCAAGGCCGGTCGGGGTGGTTGGCGAAAAAGGCGTAGCGCTCGGCGATCAGTTGCGCAGCATGTGTTTGAAATACTTTAAGGTCAAGCATCTACCGCGTCCTCGGTGTCTTCGTTATTGTAGGAGTCGGAGCGCGGATCAAAGCCAATCTGCTCCAAAACGGCGTCGGGTATCTTGTAGAACTCGATTCCGGTTCCGGTGTAGGTCGCGATAGATGCGTAGATATGGTAGCGAGCCGTCAAGCTCGCTTCCTTGGCTTCCGCAACGATGCGTTTGAATGCGTCGCGATTCAGCACCGAGTCTGCGTCGGGAGCATCCCAAATCAAAAAGAAGCCTTCGTTTTTCGGATTCACCGCGAACAAATGGCGATGCGAGCCACCGGGCAAACGTTGAAGATACGACTTCGCCTTCTCCGCTTTATTCCAATAGCTGGTCAGCAGCAAATCAATCATTTCCTCACGCGCGAGAGCATTCACCGCGTCAGCGTCGATTTTGCTTCGCTGCAACTCAACGAAACGAAAACCCGATTGCACGGGGGCTCGCTTTCCGCTGGCCCAATCTCCCGTAATGACTCGTTTGATACGGTCGGCCGTTAGACTTTTCGCGTAGTGGTCGCCTTTTTCCGTATTGCCTTGTTCGATGAGGATGAACCGGCGCTTGGCGGCGGTTTCAGCATTGAGTTCCAACACGGCTTGACCCGTCGTGCCCGAGCCCGCGAACGGATCCAACACAACGCCCTCTGGGCGGCACCAGATTTGAACAATTTTCTTGATCAATCGCAGCGGCTTCACTGTTTTGAAGTTGTGCCCCTTGCCAACGACGGCGTCAAGCTCGGTGATGCCCGCTTGGCTGTGTCCAGACTCTTCGTGGTCCCATGACTGCGTCTCAATATCCAGCGGCAGCTCGTAGTCCTCGTCCGCCCAATAGGACATAGGGACTTTGCCTTTGCGGATGTCTTTAAGGTAGCGCTTCAAGCGCGGGCCGCCCTTGCCTTTGGACGTGAAAATAAGGCGAGGCCAAGGCCCTTTCGACAGGATTCTCTCGGCCAATTTTTGGGCTTCGGACAGCACGCTTGCCGGTCCCACTGATTCGCCGGCGGTGAACTTTGCGCCCTTCAAAACGAGTGCCTTGACCTTTACGACCTTCCCGTTTTTTTCATCGGTGAACTCGTTGCCGTCATCAATCCATTTTTCCTCGTAGGCAGATCCCCAGCCTTCCAGCCACGCCTTCATGTCCTTTTTATCGCTTCGCCAGCAAGCGCCCTCGGGAGGGTAGAACAGCGCGCCGGTGAAAGGGCTCTGGATTGCGTAGACCATTTTCCGGTGCGTGTCGGCGCCAGGCCCGGACGGATTGTCTGACGCCCACTCGCCTTCGGGGTCTTCATCCTCGTTGACATAGCGGGCGTTCATTTCTTCGGTTCGATCGAGCAGGCCAGTTTTCGCTCGGTCCAGCTGTTTGGCGTAGACGAGAACGTATTCGGTCGCAGTCGACACGCCGCCTTTCTTCCCGCCCGTATCGCTTTTGGGCGAGTAGGCTTTCTGCCAGTTGATAATGCCGATTCGATTTTCTTCTTTGAAGATTTCGTCCATCAACATGCCTAGGCGATAAAGCTCCCGGTGGTCAATGCAAATGGCAATCACGCCGCCAGGCTTAAGCATTTCTCGCATCATCCAAAGACGCGGTGTCATGAATTTGAGCCACTTGCTATGGCGCGAGCCGTCATCTTTGGCGACCAGTTCGCCAAGGTCAGGATCGTTCGGATCCTTGTCCCACTTGTCGTTGTATCGGAAGTCTTCGCCGGTGTTGTAAGGCGGGTCCGTAACGATCAGGTCGACTTGTCCGCGATGCTTGTAGAGCGTCACCATCGTGGACAAATTCTCGCCGTCCCAAATTTCGTTTTCCGCTTGGCGCGCTTCATCGCCGGCGGAATATTTTTTTACGATTTTGTTTAGTTTTGGTTTGACGAGACGGATGATTTGCCAGGGGGCAGTTCGCCCGGTGTAGCTCATCACAATCCCGTTTTTGCCGGCGTCTCGCGACGCCGCTTCCTGCTCTTGGAGCAGGCGAATAAGGGTGGCGCGGGGCAGTTCTTCGAAGTCCATCGGCAACCTGAGTCGGAACGGCAGCCGCGCTTTCGCGACCGCCCATATGCTAGGAAAGTATTGGGCCGGTGGATCCGGCAAGCATCGCATTGTAGCTGCCCGATGGCGGGCGCCCAAGCTCGCTGATGGGGCGGCTTTGCCTCTCTTGCGAGGGGTTTCTCCAAGGCGAGCCGGATCCCGCAATTGGCGTGGGCGGCTGATTTTTCCGCGAGTATATACTGTATAAATAAACAGGTGGTTGGGATTTGCGCCCAGCTCGTCCGCGCCGCCGTTCGGAGATCGGAGGGAGGACGGCGCTGTCGGACGCTTATGCTCCGCGGATTTGTCCGTGCGCGGTCACATTCAGGTAGCCCTTGGGCGGCAGGGGATGGCGTCGGCCGGTTGCGTCGAGGAAGGTGGTTTTGTTTTTCTTGCCTTGTGGTTCAACGTCGAAGTGAAAGCCATCGGGCAACCGATAGGAGTAGCGCCAATCGCCGGGGAACTCCGGGTTACCATGTCGAGGGCCGTCGTCATTCCAAATCCACGAATTGTCGTCGAGCCACGGCGTATTGAGGAACCTGTCTATGCGGCGCCGGTGCTCGCGGACGAAGCGTTCGATAAGCTCCGCCGCTGCCGACAGATGACCCTGATTGTTATAGCTTTCAGACAAGCGCCAAATCTCGCTCAACTCGCGCTTTGCCAGGAAAATCTCCGGAAGGACCAAAGGAGACGCAGAGTCTGCCGGTTGGACATGCTCCGCCCAGAATGTTTCCTCCAACGTCGCAGCGGATAAGGCTTCGATAAGCGGCGCAAATTCGCCTCGCCCGGTCTCGCCAACGGCTTTGGAGTCAAGCCAGCGGAAACGAAAATGCCTGCGAATTTCGTCCTCGATTTGCTTCCGTTGACGGTCTGAGGAAACGGCGAAGATATGAGCCCCCCTATGCGCTTCCGCAAGTCGGCACAAGCCATCCACCTGCTTAGCAAGAATCGTTGCCTCGCCGCGCTTTTCGCTGGGAAAAAGCTCCCAAGACCATCCATTGAACCGGTCTTGACCCTCTTGAAGCGCCTTTTTTATGTGCGCCGACAAGCTTTGCTGATAGCCGGCAAGAATGAACACGCCCACTGGCGGCCCCTCCTATGCTTTGCCCAGCAATCGAAGAACGATGTCGAGAGGGATGTGAATTCTCGCGAGATCTTCCTGGGTGAGTTGCGCGGCAATTTCCGCCAAGCCCGATTTGCCTTCTACGCTAACCGGAGCGGCCGTAGCCATCAGCGGGAGCGAGCGTGGCTCTGAAAGTTGGACCCAGTCTGGTTGCCAAGGGACGGCTTTGTCTGTTGCCCACGTCCGCAGCAACGAATTAAGCGCGCCGAGGCGGAACGTGTGCCAATGCTTGATGAGGCCGAAGCTATGTATCGCTTGGCTGAAAGCCTGGAGGGGCGAGTTTTGCGTGAGAGCCCCCAGCAGGGCTTCCTTGGCGGTCTCTGGCACGTCCACTTCATCGGCGAATCGCTTTCTCACTGCGAGCTCGTTTTCGAGCGAGGACTCCGGCAGCGCAATTGCCTCAGCTGGGGCAGGCTCGCCAGCCTTCACCCACAACACCGAATTGCTGCTGGGAAGGTAATGCGGCTTGCCGGCTTCCGCCGAGGGGAGTTTCGTTAGCGCTTTGAACAGGTCCTCGCGGATCCGCGAGTTCGGTGGTGGTGCATGCGAACTGGAAATCGTGATTAGGTCCGGCCGGTCGACTGGCGCGACGAGGATGTCGCTCCCCGGTTGCCTGTGGAGCAGAATCTGCGATGGGAATGATTCAATGAACGCTGAAAACCGCTTTACGCCAGGCGGAGGAAATTCGAGTCCGCGGGACGATGCGATCTTGGCGACGGCGGCTCGGAGCTTGGCGCCGGGGACGGCGGTCTTCGTTCGTTCGATCTCGCTCGTAAGCGCTTCTTGTAATATTTCCAGCCAAGGATTAGCCATAATCCAATTTGAAATGAAAAAAGGGCACACCAAGGCGCCCTTTTTCGGAGAAAGTATCACGCACGCGAACAACTAGCCTGTTTGACAAGACCGAAGACTTATAAACAAGTTGAAGCGACGAGGATGTTAGGGTCACCGTGGAGGAACCGCTAAGTCGCGCCGCGCCAGTTGGCGATCCTTCCGGATTAGCACAGAAATAGCCTGGCTGATGCGGAATCGCTGCCTTTATACCATGCCGGGCAGCTTCCCGCAAGCGGCGCTCATGCAGGCTTCAAATGCTGCCCACTTCTTGCACGGTGGCCGAGTTAAGGAAAACTGTGCACTCTCGTGCGCAAGACAGCTATTTTTTAGCGGGCCGCTTGAGTTCGATCATTTGAACTTTAACGCGTTCGAGCGGCTGGTGCATCATGTCTTCGCCGCGACGCGCTGGGACATAGACGTGATGGATCGATTCGGCAAAGCCGTCAAGCCACGCGAATGGTTTCTCCTGCAGCTTTCGATCGTCGAGCAGGCGGTTCCCTTCATCGTCGACGGCTTGATTTCGGGCTTTCGCTACGACCACCGATCGTGTTCTATCGTCAAGTCGTCGAATCAACCAGGCTGAATTGCGGCTGCGCTGCTTAAAGGGCGGAGCCGTCAGGGGCGCCTCGCTATCGATCTGTGCGTTAGCGAATAAACGCCCCGTGCGAGTCGGAGGACAGTGCGGACGAGCACCTCGCGCGATCGCATTCTCGACAACCCGAATCTTGTGGACTTCCCATGACCGTCGACATCGCAGACGAAGGCATCTCCGCATACCTCCAACGCATTCGCGTCAACTTCCCCACCTTCCGCGCCTTTGGCCGCGGCGGCGGTGCCGTCGACGCCGCGGAGCGCAATTACAAGATCGAGCTGGTGCAGCTCTTCCAAACGGAGCTCGCCGAGCGTTTGCGCACGCTGCCGGCCGAGACCGCCGAGCGGCGAGAAATCGGCGCGCAAATCGCCGCTTTTTTCACGCGTCGGCTGAGTGACGGCGCAGCTCAAAATTTGGTTAACTGGCGATATTGGACCGCGCTCACGCATCTTGACGGCGACGGGCAAAGCGATTTTGCCGTCGCGGTGGCGGCTCTTTTGTATGGTCCCAGCGCCATTGAAGCGCGTATTGACGCCTTTGTGCCGACGCTTCGCGATTTGCTCGCCTTGGGCGGCGACGATCTTAAGGCGTGGCCGGCCAAGTCGCGCATCTTGCCCAGCTTCCTGCTGATGCTGTCGGATCCTCAGCGACACTGCATTGTCAAAAGCGAGGAATTCAAGCGAGCCCTGGAGTCGTTGGCGGTCGTAAAGCAGCCGCCTCAGCCCTTGACCGGCGAGGACTACGGATGGTTGCTCGACTTTCTAGCTTCCCTGCGCGCCGCGCTCACCGATCGCGGACTTCGGCCACGCGACATGGTCGACGTGCAGACCTTCATTTGGATCGGAGACCGAGATTACACGCCGGACGAGCTCGGCAAAACGAAGAGCAGCGAAAGGGCTAAGGCGCCCGCCGAAGTCGCGGCCGCCGTTTTGATTGAGGATCTCGCAGAGATCGAGCGCGAGGTGCCGGACATCACGGAGCGCGAGCAATTGGCGAAAGCGCGGGTCGGGCAAGGGCGCTTTCGCGCGGACGTGACCACGAAGTGGGGGCGCGGGGAGGTTTGCGCGCTCACCGGCATCGCCATCTCCGAGATGCTTGTCGCATCCCATATCAAGCCCTGGCGCGATTCGGAGAACCACGAGCGGTTGGACCCAATGAACGGCTTGCTGCTCGCGGCCCATGCGGATCGCTTGTTTGATCGCTATCTGATGAGCTTTAAAAAGACGAACGGCGAGTATGTTTGCGTCGTTCATCCGCGGCTGCGGTTGGAGGCCAAACGCGCTGGCATCGCCGACGGCGCGAAGCTTTCTGTGGAGCAACTCGGGTTGTCGGATGAGAGGCGCTTCGAGAAATACATGAACGAGCACCTAGCCAAACATCTCGAGCTCATCGAGAATGAGCAGCCGGAGGCGTAGCGATTGGGCCGGCGCGCAGGCGACCCGCGACCGCGGTTTCGACCCCTTCGCAGACGCCGACGAGGACCGAGGGAACGGTCGAGCCGTCGAGCGGGCGCCGCAGCGTTGGACATTGCTCGCGCTCGGAGACAGGTTTAGACACAATGAGCTGGCCTTGTGCGGGCTCAAGTTCTCCGATCCGCCGTTTGCCCTCCTTCCGCCCTAACGTCTGCGGCGAAACGCTTGCGACTACAGCGGGTGAGCTTGAGGGGCGCGAGGTCGAGTTGATGGAGCAAAACCATCACGCGTATTCCTTGGCGCTTGCCGCGGACATGGACGTTGACCGCGCGCGACAGGCCCAGAAAGCGGGCGAGCAGCAAACTCGGCGGGTGGCGGAGCGCGAAGTATGGCGTTCAAGAACGCGAGCCGCGTCTGGCCCTGGGGGCGCGGGAAGACTTGTGCTTCAACAAATCGCTGTGCATTCCTGTGCCGTGGACCTCGGACTACAAAGTCGTGCGCTGCGGCTTGAGCGAGCGCAGCGACAGAAGCGGGCAAAACCGCGCGAGCGTGCAACCATTCGCTTGCTCGCCGCGCTGTCGACGGGCCGCCTGGAGCGGCAGGCAGGCGTTTTCTTGTGCTCCGCGCACAGCGCGGACAATGGGTCGTTTGATCATCGCGGCCGCGAGATCCCCCGCGCGGTGGACAATGGAGAGTCCGTCGAAGCCCGGGTCGACCACGCGCCGCACATCACCTGCGCGCGCAGCCTAGAATTAGCCGAGCGATTCGCGAGAACAACAGAATCACGACGAGGGGCCGGACGCGAGCAAGGAAACCGCAGCCATCCGACGCGGAAATCGCGCATGACGCCAGGCCCGAAACTCTTCGTTCGGAGCTTATCCAAGCGAAGCAGGTAGTCGCGGTCGCCCCAAGTGCGCAACAGCCTTCACCCGGCGATTTGTTTGAGGCGGTGGACCGCAACGACGCCGCCGAGCACGCCCTGCGCCACGCGCCTCCGAGGCGACTGCTGCTGACCCGGAAGCGTTTCAAGTCGGCGCAATGGCGCATTGCTCTCCCCGCATCAGGCGACCAGCCGAGCCCTAGAATATAAATGAATCACAGCGAGACACCGCAAGCGGTCTAACTTTGTGCCTACGAAAAAAGACGAGAACGGAATGCGAAAGACATCAGCAGGTCGGGAACCCAGCAATCAGCATTTCAAAGCGGACAAAGAAGCCACGGGCCAACATTGGAAGGAGCGCTATAACGCGCAACTCACCGCCGCGAATCTGGCTATCGAAGCGTCTGAATCTAATGTTGAGACTCACAAATTGCTGATCCTCGTGGACCTGCAAGGGATGTATCTTGCGCTCCACGAGTGGCTTTCGGAGCAAGGATTTCCCATCGACGACGGCATGATCCTCAGTCGATTCGCTTATCTCCAGATAAGGGACGCCGTTGCGGAAATCACGAAGCGCATTGCTCGGTCGAGACCCATGCCGACCAAAGACTTCAACGAGCTGGTGGACGCGATTAAGGTCGACTTTGCCGACGGACGGTGGCGTCTGGGTGAGCAACTGAACGTCCAGAAATCCGTGACCTACCTTGACGTCGAGCCGAACTTCGAGCTGTTTCACGCGCCGGCGCCGTTCGAATACATCGAGCTCAGTTTGAAGCAGCGGGCCCAATTAGGCGGCCGCGAAGCTGCGCGCCAGCTCGAGCAGCTCAAAAAAGGCATCGTAGAAAAAAAGGGCGTCTTCGTGCGCGACTACTCCGCTTACGACGATTTCGTGGATTGCCTGGCGAAAAACGTCGAGCACGCGCGGACGGAAAAGGGTTTTTTCACCGTGTATGTTGAAAATACTGGTCTCAAAACTTTGGACGAAAAAGAAGTCGACACAAGAATTGTTATGCGAACGATGGATGCCTTCTACAAGAAAGAAGCGGATTCCATCTGCATTGTCTCTGCGGACCAAGATTTTTTGCCGCTTCACGACCGCGCGTCCGAGTTTGGCATCCTGACCTTCCAGGCGGATCTAAAGAACTTTGTGAAGGGAGGCAGAATCGGGAAAAAACTCAAGCAAATGCAGGGGAGGTTCATCCAGGGTCGCATCGATCTCGAATGGCCGCTCGCAATTTTAGCGGAGGCGATGTCGGACACAAAATCTGATCTTCCTTCGCAATATCGACTCAGCGAATCGGAGTTGCGCGCGCTGTGCGATCTGCACAACTCGATGAATGACCTGAAGTTCCAGCTGAGCGTTGAATGTGACGGCCGTCTCAAAATGGCGAAGCTCTGAAGGCATCTTCGGCCGGCCTCCCAGAGCACCCGCCGATCCACGACTTTTCAAGGCCTAGATCTTCTTCACTGCCGCCCGACCCGGTCACCGAGAAATATCGCGACGGTTACGTATTGAGTCACCGATTGCCTATATTGCAGATGAAGCACCGTTGGGCCTCATAACATGGGCGAGTTTATCCAACGAACTTGATTGGAGGTTGACATGCACGCGCGAAAGGCTCAAGTCAGAAAGGGAGGGGGCGCGACAAGCAGGCGATCTCAAGCGGCGCTCCTTGAGCAACTGTCTCCGGCAGCCGTCGCACACTGGCCTATTGTGGTCAGGCAATTGCGCGACGCTGATGTGCTCGATACTATTGACGCTTGTTTGTTAGCCTCTTACTGCGAGGCCTTCGCGCGGTGGTGCACAGCGGGAGAGCAGGTGGCCAGAATGTTGATCGATTTCGGGATCAAATCTGGCCGGCGTATGGAAGCTCAAACGGGCGCTGCTCAAACCCCTTTGCAGGCCGCTGCGACGAAGATTGATTCACTTCAACGAGCCCCGAAAGCGATCATGCGTCGCCAAGAGGTCCAGCGCGCGATTGGTCTGTCCCGGACGACCATTTATAGCCGGGTAAAGGCCGGCACTTTCCCGGAGCCGGTGAGGCTCGGCGCGCGATCGGTCGGATGGCGCGTCTCCGACATCGAGGCTTTTCTAGAGTCACCCGCAGACTACAGAGCTTCGCGCAGGCCTTCGTAGAGTGTAAGGGGGAATTTGTCGATCGAGCGGCTTGGCTTCTGAGGATGACCCAAACCGTCATTCATGCGGCGGCACACAGTTTCGCTTTTCAACTGATACTGCATAACTTGGTGTTATTGTTTATATTCAAGTGCAAATGAAACTTGAGACTTACCTGTCACGCTTAAGTGTCACGTTTCATTTTTTGAAGCAACGTCCAAGCAGAATCGTCGATCGTTTGAATTCAATGAGTTACAAGCTGGGAGAGCGTCGCGTTCGCAATGCGAAGGTCGGGAGTTCGATCCTCCTCCTCCCAATAAAATTCGATCAAACGCAAAAAACCGGCTCTTAGCCGGTTTTTGCATTTCTAGCCCAGGAAAATGAGGGCGGCCGGTCCTATGGTTATCGCGTTCGTTCACATCCGCCAGCGCCGTCTCCCCGAAGCCCCACACTCACCAAAAAACGCCCACCTCAAAACTGATCCCACCCATCATCCGCGCTTGTTCCCGCACCGCCCGCGGCGCCACCCCCAACCCCAGCCGCACCAACCGGCGCAGCGGTCTTCCGTACGACCTTACGAGCAGACACAGCAACCTTCGCTTCCCTCCGCGGCATCTCCTTGCGCGCAGCAGTACTGGAAGCAGAACCAGAACCCAATCCAACAGAACCACCCCCCACCCCACTACCACTCCCTCCACCCAAAACCTGAAAAAACGCCACCGCCTCATTCAACTGCTCCCCCTGATCCTCCATCGACCGCGAAGCCGCCGCCGCTTCCTCGACCAACGCAGCATTCTGCTGCGTCACGTTATCCATCTGCGTGATCGCCACGTTCACCTGCTCGATTCCACGGCTTTGCTCGCTCGACGCCGCCGCGATCTCCGACATAATGTCCGTCACCCGCGCAACGGCCTGCGTGACTTCGCTCATCGTCTTACCCGCCTCACCGGCCAGCGCCGACCCATCGCGGATCTTGTCGACCGAGTTCGAAATCAGATCCTTGATCTCCTTCGCCGCGCTCGACGAGCGCTGTGCCAGGCTTCTGACCTCGCTCGCGACCACCGCAAACCCGCGTCCCTGTTCGCCCGCGCGCGCCGCTTCGACCGCCGCGTTCAGCGCCAGGATGTTCGTCTGGAACGCAATGCCTTCGATGATCCCCGTGATGTCCGCGATCTTCGTCGAGCTATCGCTGATGTCCTGCATCGTGCTGACCACCTGGCCGACCACCGCGCTGCCTTTCTGCGCAACCGACGAAGCACTCGCTGCAAGCGTGCTGCCTTGCTGCGCGTTGTCCGCGTTCTGCTTCACCGTCGACGTGAGTTGCTCCATGCTCGACGCCGTCTCCTGTAGCGAGGCCGCCTGCTGCTCGGTACGCTGACTGAGATCCATGTTGCCCGCCGCGATCTGACGTGCCGCGCCTGCGATGCTGGTGCTGCTGTCGCGCACGCGTCCGACGATCGCCGTCAAGCGCTCGTTCATCTCATGCAACGCGCCGAGCAGTTTGCTGGTCTCGTCGTTGCCATCGACGGTGATGCGCGTGCGTAGATCGCCTTGCGCAACGGTGCGCGCGACGCCGATCGCAAAGCGCAGCGGCCCGGTCACCGCGCGCGTGATCAGCACACAGGCACCGATCGCGAGCGCAATTGCGATCACGCTGATCGCGATCAGCAGATTGCGCTGGTTCTGGTAGTGCGCGGCGTAACCTTCGATCAACTGTTCCTGCCGGCCATGCGTGTAGTTGGCGTACGCGTCGGTCGCGCGCACGAGCGCCGCGAGCAGCGGCCGGCACTGGTCGTCCATCTTGACGATCGCCTCGTCGCGCCGGTTGTTCAGCGCGAGACCGACGATGTCGGTGGCCACCGGCCCGTACGCGGCCTCCACGCGATTGATGTCGGCGACGAGGCTGCGCGCTTTATCCGACGTGTCGGACGCGGTCGCGATCATCTCGTTGAGTCTTTTCAGGTTGGCCTGTACGTCTTCGTGCGCGCGCAACACGTCGGCTTTCTCTATTTCGAAATCCTGAGGTTTGGTCACGAGTACCAGATTGCGTGCGGCGATTGCGCGGCGGTCGACGGCGGATCGCACCTGCATCGCCATTTCCGCACGCGCGTTGATGCCGTGCACGAAGCTGGAAAACCCGTCGGTCGAATCGCTCAGCGCTTTCAGAGACAGCCCGGACACCGCGACGACGACGAGCGACAACATGCCGAAACCGGCAATGAGCTTACTTTTGATTGTGAGGTGCTTGAGTGCCACGATTTTATTTTCTCCAATAACGAAACGTGAAAACGTTCGCATGGACTCTCAGGTCCGGGCATGGGAACGTCTATTGGCCGCCAAACATGAAGGCGGCCCCGCGCGGCCTATCCCGTGTCGCTGATTGCACGCGCCGCAAATCACGGCGCATCTCTGTCAGTCAAAACGGGTATCCCATCTACCGGATAACGGATTGAAGACACCCGGACTTAAGCTGGACCGTGTATTTCTCTATAACCTTGCACAAGATGAACGAAGAAAGCGGAGCTTATTGCTGATTCGCGGTATGTAGGCACGCGATGAAAACATTGCCTTTCGATTGCATTTCATCGTGGACGGGGACGCGGCAGCGACTATCGACTAACCTGCGCAGATCAAGCGCGACGCGGGAGTACCCATCATGAAGGTTCTTATTTTTGGCGCGACCGGCATGGTCGGGCAGGGCGTACTGCGCGAATGCTTGCGCGCGCGGGACGTCGAGGTGGTGCAGACCGTTGGCCGCACGCGCTGCGGTCAGGTCGATCCGCGCCTCGTCGAAGTGATTCAGCCGGACATGATGGACTATCGCGCGGTGGAGGCGTCGCTCGAAGGATTCGACGCATGCTTCTTCTGCCTGGGTGTTTCGTCGGCGGGGATGCGCGAGGCGGAGTACACGCGCCTCACCTACGACCTCACGATGGCGGCCGCGCAAACGCTCGCCCGGCTCAATCCGCAGATGACCTTCGTCTACGTGTCCGGCGCGAATACCGACAGCACCGAGCGCGGCCGCAGCATGTGGGCGCGCGTCAAGGGACGCACGGAGAACGCATTGCAACGGCTGCCGTTCAAGGCCGTCTATCTGTTTCGTCCTGGCGTGATCCAGCCGTTGAACGGCGCCCGATCGAAGACGCGCTCGTACCGGCTGTTTTACGCGCTGACGAAGCCGTTCCTGTCGACACTGCGTGCGTTGTTGCCCAACCAGATTCTGAGCACCGAGGACATTGGTCTTGCGATGCTGGCAGTCGCCCGCGATGGCGCGCCAAAAGCGGTGCTCGAAACCGCGGACATTCGCGCGCTGAGTCGTGCGGGCTCCACGCCTGCGCTCGACTTGCACGCGGGTTGAAGCATCGGCATCGGCAACCGGGCGAATCCGACGCCGGATGTGGCCGTGGCCTCGCGCACGGGAGTGCATTCGCGCAGCAATTCGTGCGCACACAACGCGCGGCGATCTAAAGAAAAAAAGGCCAAAAAAAACGCTCACACCGGGGGGCGTGAGCGAAAGTCGGATAGTTATAACAACATCGCATGCGCCTATGGGGACAGCGCAGCGAAGCCAGTCTAAGCGTGGGGCATAAGCAAAAGTATCGGATGATTCTGAAACGGGAAGCCTCTGCGACTGGGCACGAACCGCGCGAACGGCGCATGCGATCCGCCGACATCCCGTGCCACCCGCGCTTCCCCCCACGCTTGCCAGGCCCAATGGCACTCCGTACACTCGCGCGTAATTCCCGGGCCGCGCCTCATCGTCGCGTCGCCCGGCACTCACCACGCCGGATCATCACGCCGAACAGAGGAGAACCCCCGCCATGGCCGATTCCTATTTTCCCCGCTGGCGCCGCCAGTCCGCCGCCGCCGAGGGTAGCGTCGTCGGCACCGACGAGCGTCTCGCGTGGCCGCAGATGTTCGCGATGGGCATTCAACACGTCGTCGCGATGTTCGGGTCGACGGTGCTCGCGCCGTTACTGATGGGCTTCGACCCGAACCTGTGCATCTTCATGTCGGGGATCGGCACGCTGCTGTTCTTCGTGCTCGTCGGGGGCCGCGTGCCGAGCTATCTCGGTTCGAGCTTCGCGTTCATCGGTCTCGTGATCGCGGTGACGGGCTACGGCGGTCACGGGCCGAACCTGAACATACCGGTGGCGCTGGGCGGGATCATCGCATGCGGGGTGGTGTACGCGATCATCGGGCTGATCGTGTCCGCTGTCGGCACGCGCTGGATCGAGTCGCTGATGCCGCCGGTCGTGACGGGCGCGATCGTCTGCGTGATCGGTCTGAACCTCGCGCCGATCGCGGTGCGCGGCGTGAGCGGCAGCAACTTCGATTCGTGGATGGCGCTCGTCACCGTGCTGTGCGTGGGCGCGGTCGCGGTCTTTGCGCGCGGCATGCTGCAACGTCTGCTGATTCTGATCGGCCTGCTGATGGCCTATGTGATCTACGCGATCGTCACGAACGGCCTCGGCATGGGTAAGCCGATCGACTTCTCGATCGTCGCGAACGCCGCGTGGTTCGGCATGCCGCACTTCACGTCGCCGGTATTCGACCCGCACGCGATGGCGCTGCTCGCGCCGATCGCGGTGATCCTCGTCGCGGAGAATCTCGGCCACATCAAGGCGGTGAGCGCGATGACCGGCCAGAACCTGGACCGCTACATT
This sequence comes from Paraburkholderia ginsengisoli NBRC 100965, assembly GCF_000739735.1. Lineage (GTDB taxonomy): Bacteria > Pseudomonadota > Gammaproteobacteria > Burkholderiales > Burkholderiaceae > Paraburkholderia > Paraburkholderia ginsengisoli. Next base: position 31,718 of record NZ_BBJF01000010.1, read on the forward strand.
GGCCGCGCGTTTCTCGGCGACGGCCTCGCGACCATCGTCTCCGGCTTTGCCGGTGGCACCGGCGTGACGACGTACGCCGAGAACATCGGCGTGATGGCCGTGACCAAGATTTATTCGACGCTGGTGTTCGTGATCGCGGCGGTGATCGCGCTGGTGCTGGGCTTCTCGCCGAAATTCGGTGCGGTGATCCAGACCATTCCGGGCCCGGTGCTGGGCGGCGTGTCGATCGTCGTGTTCGGGCTGATCGCTGTGACCGGCGCGCGCATCTGGGTCGTCAACAAAGTGGATTTCTCCGACAACCGCAATCTGATCGTCGCCGCCGTGACGCTCGTGCTCGGTGCGGGGGATTTCTCGTTGAAGCTCGGCGGCTTTGGCCTCGGTGGCATCGGCACCGCGACGTTCGGCGCGATCATTCTGTACGCGCTGCTGCGCAGGAAGCCGACGCAAGGGCCGGTCGCCTGACGGCGATTGCGCGCCGACCGGACCTGACCTGACCTGACTGAGCGTCGGCGGCGCGCTTCTTCTTTTCCATCATGAACGGAAGATGCCGGCGCCGCACGCACCGCAACCCCCGCTCTATTTTCTCCGCGCCGTGAGCGCCGTCTCCGACAAATCCACTTCGCGCATCAGCTTGTTCAACGTCTCGTCGTTGATCTCCTGAGTGCTGCGCAGCGCGAGCAGCGTCTTGCGCTCGGCGCGCATCGCCGCGAGCTTCATCCTGAACTCCAGCGCATCGGCGCGGCGCGCCAGTTCGCGCGACTCCTTCTCGTCGTCGAGCGTGGCGAGGCGGCGTCGATAGAGGTCCATCACGCGCGCGGTCACGTCGGCCGCATACGCCGACGCCGATTCGTCCAGATCCGCGCACTCCTTGTCGTGCATTTCGTCGACCGCGCGAATCGCGGCTTGCGCGGCCATCGTGCGGGCCAGCGCTTCCTCGGCGGCATGCGGGTCCTTGCCGCGCCGCCAGCCGCGCAACAGCACCGGCAACCCGACCACCGCCACCACCAGCGACAGCAGAATCACACCCGACGCGATGAAAACCGCCAGATCGCGGCCCGGCAACGGCGCGCCGTCCGGCAACGACACCGGCAGCGACAACACGCCCGCCAGCGTGACCGCGCCGCGCACGCCGGCCACCGTCGTCACCGAGGCCATGCGCAAACCGGGCACCGCGTTCGCGACGCCGTGCTTCGCCGCGCCGCGGCTCGCGAACCAGCGCAGCAGCCACACCCACACGAAGCGCATCGCGTACAGCGCGGCCCCCACGGCGGCGATGTAGCCGATCAGCAGTCCCACCTGCGCGTTGCTGGTCTCGTGCGCGTCGAGCAGCGCGCGGCCGAGAATGTGCGGAAACTGCAGCCCCAGCAGAATGAACACCATGCCGTTGAAGACGAACTCGATCATCGTCCACGTGCTGGCGGCCCGGATCCGCGAGGCTACCGAGCCCGCGTTCGCCACCGTCGTGTAGTTCATCATCATGCCGGCCGCAACCGCCGCGAGAATGCCCGACCACTCGAAACGCTCGGCGGTCAGATAAGCGGCGAACGGAATCAGCAGCGTCATCACGACGCCGGGCGCGGGGTCGCCATCTTCGGCGAGGTTCAGAAAGCGCGTCGACACGAAGCTGAACAGCGCGCTCACCGCCGCACCGACCGCGAGGCCGCCCAGCGCGATGACGACGAAACTGATCGACGCGTCGCGTAGCGAAAACACGCCGGTCAGCGCGGCGGCGATCGCGAACTTCAGCGCGACCAGGCCTGACGCGTCGTTCATCAACGCCTCGCCTTCGAGGATATGCATCAGCCGGCCAGGAATCTTGTCCTTGCCGACGATGCCGGAGAGCGCCACCGCATCGGTCGGCGACAACACGGCGGCGAGCGCGAACGCGACCGGCAGCGAGATCGACGGCACGAGCGCATGCACGAAGTAGCCGACCGCCAGCACCGTCATGAACACGAGGCCGAGCGCGAGCATCAGGATTGCGCGGCGCGCCATGAAGAATTCGCGCTTCGGAATGCGCCAGCCGTCCGCGAACAGCAGCGGAGGAATGAACAGCACCATGAAAATTTCCGGATTGAAGGTGACGTGCAATCCGAGGCGCGGCCACGCAAGCAGTGCGCCGATCGTGATCTGCACGAGCGGCAGCGGCAACTTGAACGGCAACGTGCGCGTGAGGACGCCGGAAGCGGCGACGGCAAGCAGAAGAATCAATACGGTAAAGACTATTTCCATCGGTCTATTTGGGCGGATATAACGGGAGGTTCCTCGGAGATTTTCGACGCGGCGCCGTGCGGATTACGACGCGCAAGGCCAGAGTGTAGCCCGACCGCGCGCGGCGGCATCGCGAGCGCCACACGGCGGGCCGTGCCTGGCGCGGACGTTAAAGCCGCTCACGCACCTCGACGGTGCGCGCCACGCCCACGCTCGGCGCATGGACTCTTGCGCCGGTGCAATCGTGCGAACAAAGTTCAGCCGAATGTGCGCCAGCGTGCGCATGGAGCTTGCTTAAGCGGTAACGATGACGCACATTTGAAAAACGGCGCCGAGGTATTCGCTTCCGAAATCGGATCGGGCCGGCCATTGCGTGAGAGGACTGCATGACGATTGCGCAACAGGATAGGACGGCCAGCGCGCCGCATGGTTTCGATGTCGAAGTGACGTCGGGCCTTCAACGATTTTCGGTGCAGCACGGCGAGCTGACCCTGACCAGCGTGTTCCAGCCGATCTTCAGCCTGTCGCATATGCGGGCGGTCGGTTACGAGGGGCTGCTGCGCGCGCACGACGTGCTCGACCGCGCGGTGTCGCCGCTCGACGTATTCGGCGAGGCCGCGCGTCTGGGCGACGTGCTGCAAGTGGACCGGCTCGCGCAGACGTTGCATCTGGAAAATTTCAAGGTGCTCGGCGCCGAGCGCGAGTGGCTGTTTCTGAACGTGCATCCCGGCGCGCTCACGGATCCGTATCACGCCGCGGCGTTGCTCGCCAATCTGCGCCGGCTCGACCTGCCGCCGCGGCGCATCGTGCTCGAAGTGCTCGAACAGAGCGCCGAAGACCTGGAGCGCCTCGCCGATGCGGTGCGCCAGTTCCGCGAGCGCGGCTTCCTGATCGCGCTCGACGATTTCGGCGCGGGGCACTCGAATGTCGAACGGATCTGGCAATTGAATCCCGACATCGTGAAGCTCGACCGCATCATGCTGTCGCACGCCGCGCATCGCGCCGATATGGCGACGATCCTGCCGGGCCTCGTCGCGTTGCTGCACGAAGCGGGCAAGCTGGTGTTGATCGAAGGCGTCGAGACCGAGCACGAAGCGCAGATGGCGCTCGCGTGCAACGCGGACTTCGTGCAAGGCTTTTTCTTCGGCCGGCCGAACCCCGGCGCGGTCGACCCGGTGCACGCGGTGTCGTGTATCGGCGAACTGACCGAGCGTTATCGCGATCAGGCCGAAGCGCGCGAGCGCCGCAACGCGAGCCGGCTCGCGCCGTATTTGCGGGCCTTCGAGCGCGCCGCGGAACGGCTTGCCGCCGGCGAACCGCTCGAAGAAGTGTGCTGGAATTTCCTCGCACTCGACCATGCCGCGCGCTGCTTCCTGCTCGACGGGAAGGGCCGGCAAGCGGGCCGCAACGTCGTGCTGCGCGCGGATCGCGCGGCGCACGAAACGCGCTTCCTGCCGCTCGCGGACGCGCAAGGGGCGAACTGGCTGCGTCGTCCGTACTTCCGCGACGCGATCAATGCGCCGGAACGTGTGCATGTGACGCGACCGTATCTGTCGATCAACGAGGCATTGCCGTGCGTGACGCTGTCGGTGGCGACGCGCGTCGGTGAGCAGACCTGCGTGTTGTGCGGCGACATCGATTGGGTGGACGAAGAGCGGTTCTGAGATGATGTCGTTTTCAACGACACCTGGCCGCCCATGTCCGTTCTGCTCGAAGTCATTGCCACCACGGTTGCCGATGCGCGCATCGCCGCGCAAGAGGGCGCCGACCGTATCGAACTCGTTACCGCGATGGGCGAGGGCGGCTTGACGCCGAGCGTCGGGCTGATTGAAGCGGTGGTCGCGGCGGTGTCGATTCCGGCAGCCGGCGTGCCGGTGAACGTGATCGTGCGGCCGCACAGCCGCTCGTTCGTGTACGACGCCGACGACTACGCGGTGATGCTGCGCGACGTGCGCGCGGTCAAGGAGGCGGGCGCGAACGGTATCGTGATCGGCATGCTGAACGCTAACGGAGAGATCGACCGCGACGGACTCTCGCGAGCGATCGACGCGGCCGACGGCATGGCAGTCACGTTCCATCATGCGTTCGACGAAACACGCGATCTGCGCGCAGCGCTCGACGTGCTGCTCGGCTTCGACGCGGTGACGAACGTGCTGACATCAGGCGGAAAAGCGTCGGTGCTGAACGCGCAACCGACAATTCAAGAACTCGTGAAGCAAGCCGCCGGGTCGCATTGCACAGTGCTGGCGGGTGCGGGTTTGACGGTCGATGCGATCGCCGGCTTCGTGAGCGCAACGCAAGTCGAAGCGGTGCATTTCGGTTCGGGCGTGCGCGTGGGTGGCACTGGGCTCGCGCCGGTCGATGCGGAAAAGGTCGCACAGGTCAAGGCGTTGCTGAATGTGAGTGGGATTGCCGCGCGAGTGAGGTGAGTGCAGCGCGACCGACATTGTTGCGTAGCCAAAGTAGCAGGCAAAGAAAAGCCGCTTCGGGTTCACACTCGAAGCGGCTTTTTCTATTCACGCCGCGCTGAGCGGGGCGCGTTGAGCGTCGCGCGTTTTTACGCCAGCCAATATGACTTCAACTACTTCGCCACTACCACTGGAATCCCGCGCAACTGTCCCGCACCCTTCATCTCTTCGAGCGACTTCTTCACCGCTTCACCCGTCGCCGGGTCGATCCCCAGGCGTGTCGCCAGCTCGCGTTCCCCACGCTTCACGCCCGCCAGATTCGCCAGCTTCACGTGACCATAACCGCGCACCCGCGCATGCAGATCGGCGAGCTTCGCGACCTCTTCCAGATTGTTCGCGTCGAGCTTCGCGAGCGCACGCTGCAATGTGGTTTCGTAGTCATTCGCGAGTTCGCGTTCCATCCTGCGTTCGAGCGTGCGGCCGAACGGATCGAGTGGCGTGCCGCGTAGGCCGCGCCATTTCGCGAGCATGCCGAGCACCGGCCACATCCATTGACCGAAAGTCTTCTTGGTCGGATTGACGCCGGGTTGCGCGCGCGTGAGCGTCGGCGGCGCGAGGTTGAACTTGATGCCGAAGTCCTTGCCCGCCACGCCTTCGAATTGCGCTTCGAGCGCTTCACGGAACGCGGCGTCCGTATGCAGACGCGCGACTTCATATTCGTCCTTCACCGCGAGCAGACGATCGAACGTCGTGGCCACCGCGCGCGTCAGGCGTTCGCTCGTCGCGTCCACCGCGCTTTCCGCGCGGCGCGCCGCATCGACCAGCGCACGATAGCGCTTCACATACGCCGCACCGCCGTACGTTTGCAGGCGTCCTTCGCGATGCGCGATCAGTTCATCGAGCGTATCGACACGCACCGTTTGCTTCACCGCGTGCCGCGCTTGCCACAATGCGTCGAGCGCGGCCGGGTCGTCGGCGGCGAGCCGCCCGATCGAAAACGCCAACTGATTCATCGGCACCGCGACGTTGTTCAGTTCGATCGCGCGCATCATCGCGCCGAACGACACCGGCACCAGACCGAGTTGCCAGGCATAACCAAGCATCAGAATGTTCGCGCCGATCGTGTCGCCGAGAAAACGCGTCGCGAGCGCCTGGGCATCGCATGTCGACATGCGCTCGGCACCGGCCGCGTGACGCATTTTGTCGATCAGCGCATCGGCATGCAGCGTCGCGTCCGGATTCTGCACGAAGGTCGCGTTCGGAATCGCGTGCGTGTTCACGACGATGCGAGTGCGGCCATGACGCACCGTCTGCAACGCATCGGCACTCGCGCCGACCACCATGTCGCAAGCAAGTAGCACATCGGCCTGCTGCGTGTCGATGCGGACCTGGTTGAGCCATTCGTCGCGCGCGGCGAAGCGCACGAACGACAGCACCGAGCCGCCCTTCTGCGCGAAGCCCATGAAGTCCAGCACCGACGCGCTCTTGCCTTCGAGATGCGCGGCCATGCTGATCAACGCGCCGACCGTCACGACGCCCGTGCCGCCGACGCCCGTCACCAGAATGTCGTACGGCGCGGCGTCGAGTTGCGTGGCGGGAATCGGCAATGCATCGACGCGCGCGGCGAGCGCTTGCGGATCGAACGCGGCGCCTGCGGCTTTCTTCAGCTTGCCGCCTTCCACCGTGACGAAGCTCGGGCAGAAGCCGTTCACGCACGAGTAGTCCTTGTTGCACGACGATTGATCGATGCGGCGCTTGCGTCCCAAGGCCGTTTCAACCGGTTCCACTGACAGACAATTCGACTGCACGCCGCAATCGCCGCAGCCTTCGCAGACTTCCTCATTGATGAACAGACGCTTGTCCGGATCGGGGAACTCGCCTTTTTTCCGGCGCCGGCGTTTTTCCGCCGCGCAGGTCTGGTCGTAGATCAGCACGGTCACACCGTCGGTGTCACGCAGCTCGCGCTGCACGGCATCCATTTCGCTGCGACGGTGGAACGTGGTGCCTTTTGGAAAGAGATCGTGGTGGCCGTCGTATTTCTCCGGCTCGTCGCTGACCACGACGAAGCGCGACACGCCTTCGGCTTCCACCTGACGCGCGATCTGCGGCACCGAGATGCTGCCGTCGACCGGTTGGCCGCCCGTCATCGCGACCGCGTCGTTATAGAGAATCTTGTACGTGATGGTGGCTTTTGCGGCGACCGCCTGGCGAATCGCGAGAATGCCGGAGTGAAAGTAGGTGCCATCGCCGAGATTCTGGAACACGTGACGCGTTTTCGTGAACATCGAATGCGAGGCCCAGTCGACGCCTTCGCCGCCCATCTGGATCAGGCCGGTGGTGTCGCGCTCCATCCACGACGCCATGAAGTGACAGCCGATGCCTGCCTGCGCGATCGAACCTTCCGGCACTTTCGTCGACGTGTTGTGCGGGCAGCCCGAGCAGAAGTACGGCGTGCGCTTCACGCTGTCCGCCGCGTTCGAGAGGATTTGCGGTGCGACCAGATCGACCACGCGTTCGCGACGGTCGAGCGCGGGCTTGTGCTTCGCGAGCCAGTTCGCGAACACCGGCAGAATCCGCGACGGCCGCAATTCACCGAGCGACGACAACAGCAACGTGCCGTCTTCAGCCTGCTTACCGATCACCACCGGCCGCGCGCCTTGCGTGCGGTTGTACAGATAGTCCTTGATCTGCTGCTCGATGACCGGGCCCTTCTCCTCGATCACCAGCACTTCGGACAAGCCGCCGACGAACGCGTCGATGCGCGTCATCTCCAGCGGGAACGACAGGCCGACCTTGTAGATGCGCACGCCGGCCGCGTCGAGATCCGCGACCGTCAGATCGAGCCGGCGCAACGTTTCCATCAGATCCAGATGCGCCTTGCCGCACGTGACGATCCCCACGTTCGCATGCGGGCTCGGCGCGACCCATTTGTCGATGCTGTTCACGCGCGCGAAGTGGCGCACCGCGTCGAGCTTCGCGTGCATGCGCGACTCGATCGTCAGACTCGGCAGATCGGGCCAGCGGTTGTGCAGGCCGCCTGCGGGCACCGTGAAATCCTGCGGCGTGGCCCAGTCTGTTTGCAGCGCGTCGAGATCGACCGTCGAGCCTGACTCGACCGTTTCGGAGATCGCCTTGTAGCCGACCCACGCGCCCGAGAAGCGCGACAGCGCCCAGCCGTACAGGCCGAATTCGAGCATGTCGGCGATGTTCGACGGATTCACCACCGGCATGTGCCACGCCATCATCGCGAAGTCGCTCTGATGCGGCATCGACGACGACACGCAGCCGTGGTCGTCGCCTGCCACCACCAGCACGCCGCCGTGCTGCGACGAGCCGTACGCATTGCCGTGCTTGAGGGCGTCGCCCGCGCGGTCGACGCCCGGGCCCTTGCCGTACCACATCGCGAACACGCCTTCGACGGTGCGCTCCGGGTCCGCTTCCACACGCTGCGTGCCGAGCACGGCGGTGCCGCCGAGTTCTTCGTTGATCGCGGGCAGGAAGCGGATATCGCTCGCTTCGAGCAGCTTCTTCGCTTTCCACAACTGCTGGTCGACCATGCCGAGCGGCGAGCCGCGATAGCCGCTGATGAAGCCGGCGGTGTTCATGCCGCGCGTCTTGTCGAGCGCGCGCTGCATCAGCGCGAGGCGCACGAGCGCCTGGGTGCCGGTCAGAAAGATCCGGCCGCGCGTCGCGGTGAGATTGTCGGACAGCTTGTAGTCGGCGAGAGCGGGCGTGCCGTCGATGGGCAGGCGAGCGGTCATGGGTGAGTCTCCATTTTCTGCATCCGCGCGCGCGGGGTGGGGACCACGAAAAACACGCTGCGGAAGAGACTCTATTTTTTAGCGCCGATTAGAGAGGATTTTTGCTACTTTGATGAGCCGGTAGCGAATGGGCGCGACGAGGCGCACCTTTTCGCGGGTCTTTGAGGCGGATCTACCACGCGGCGGCGCGGTTCGGGTATGCCCTGGGTTTTGAGGTGCGGTTGTCGTGGCTGATTGCACGGCTTGCTGGGCGCTCGAGGAACTGCTTGGCGAGTCGCTTATCGAGTGCAATCGAAGCCGTCGCGTTCGCATGAGGCGAATCCGCTCAGAGCGGCACGATCTCGTCGAAGTGCGAGTAGTCGATATAGCTCACGCCGTCCCGCTCACTCATGATGTCGACGAAACGATGCTGCCAGAAGATCTGCTCGCAGCTCCACATGTGGCGCGCCTGCATGGTTTGCGAAGTCGATTCGTCGACGCCTTCGAGCGTGAGCAGCAGCGATGTGTCTCGCGCTCTGAGCGTCTCGGCGGTTTCGCCGAACAGCGGACTGTTCTCGTCGATGACGTGCATCAGTACCCAGCCGAGTTTGAAAACCGGATGCTGGTCGCGCACCAGCGTGAGGTCGTAGAGCTTGCGCAGCGTGAAGCCTTCGGGGGAGGTTTCCAGACGCATGATGCGCAGCCGCGCGTGGGCCTCGGCGATCACGTTCCGACGCGCGTTGGCGGAGCGGACCATCAGCGTCATGCGGCCGTCGATCGGCCGGACCACCGCATGGCGGGCGAATATGATCTTCGCGTGCGGACGGGAGAAGCGCGCGAAGATCAGCCCCGTCGCCAACGCGATGCCCGACATGCCGACGAAGATTTCCAGCGTCGCGATCCAGTGCGCGTAGACGGTTTGCGGGTGCATGTCACCGTAGCCGACAGTCGCAAGCGTTTCGACGCTGAAAAAGAACGCGCCGCCGAACCCCGCCGGATACTGATTGGCGATCGACGCGCCGCCGAGCATGTAGAGCGCGGCGAACGTCGTGTTGAGCAACACGAACAGCACCGCGAGCGAAACGAAGAAGGTCGGCCAGCGCACCACTAGCGCGCGATGATAGAGGTCCTGCCAGAACGGCGTCGGCATGCCGTGCGCGATCACCACGCGATCGTCCAGACGCAATTCGCGGCTGCCGCGCGCACGACGCTTCAGCGCGCTTGCGTCCGCGTCGCCGATGCCGGGAAAACGGTCTGACGGTTCAGTGGCCATCGCAGGCTCGCGGGATGAAAACGGGCAAAGCGTAGCACGGTGATTCGGCCGGGGAAGGGGAATTTCGGGGGCTTGAGTGAGGTGAAAGGGTGTTGTTATGTTGGATCGGGGCGGGGCGGGGCGGTGCCGGGGTCGCGGTCCTCCGACACACGCAGCGGCACTAGCGGTTGCGTTCGCGCAGCGTGTAAGAGCAATCGCAGCGGCGTGTTCGCGCGGTCGGCAATCGTGCTGGCATTCGGGCTCGCGTTTGATGCAGCGCACGCAGTGACGCTCCACATTCGCGTGAAGCGACGCGACATCATCGGTGTGCCGCCAAAACAGAAGGCTGCTTGCCCAACGACGGCCTACGGAAAAGCCCGCGGCTTCGGAATACCGGCACCATGCTCGATATCGTCGACCGCTTGCCGATGCGCGGACGCGACCGCTTCGGCTTCGTCGGCGTAACCGTTGTCGCCGCCGACCGTGGTCCACGTCTTGACGGCTTTCTCGCGATGGCGGATTTCGTACTCCGCGTCCCAGCGCGCGCCGTTGAGTTCGAGAGGGCGGACGTGTATCGAATACACGCCGTAGAGGAAGAGCTGTTCAGTCATGAACGCCTCCGTCCGGTTGATTCGTCGAGGCGCGGCGCGATGCGCGCGGCGCCGGTCGCCTAGAGTTCGATTTCGCCGAGGATGCGGTGAGCGAGCGCCTTGGCTTCTTCGAGCGCCTCCTCGGGCGTCGACGACGTCGCTTCCACTTCGTAGAGCGTGGTTTCCTGACCGACGCTCTCGTCGCCTTCGTCACGCGCGAGCGTGACGAAGCCCTGCCACGTATCCGAGCCGACTTGTTTGACCGAAGCCGTCGCGGTATAGATGCCCTTGGTGTAGGTGATGTCTTCCACGGCGCCGCTCCTTCCAACGGTTTCGGATTTTTCATCCTAGCACGATGACGGAGCTTCGGTTTCCCGCCGAGGCGGCGCGCCCTGTCGTGTCAACGTGACAATGCGCGCCGCGCAAGGCAGGCGGATTACAGCAGCGCGACCACCTCATCCAGCGACGGCGCATGCGCGCCCGCGTGCCGGCAAGCGGCCGCGCCGGCCGCCAGCGCAAACGCCAGATGCTCGGGCCAACCGCGCTGCGGCGCGGTCATCAGGCTGAACAGCAGACCGCCGATCGACGCGTCGCCCGCACCGACGGTGTCGACCACTTCAACCCGTGGCGGCCGCGCCTCGACCACCGACGCGCCGTCGATCAGCATCGCCGACTCCGGTCCGCGCGTCACCAGCACGGTGGCGGCCGGATTCATCGCGCGCAGTTGCGCGAGCGCGCCGGCTTCGTCGTCGGTCTTGAAGAGCAGGCGCAAGTCTTCGTCGGATACCTTGATCAGATCGGCGAGCGCCGCCATTTTGCGCAGCGTCGGCTCGTAGCCGTGCTCCATCAGGTTGCGGTAGTTCGGGTCGAAACTGATCTTCACGCCATGCGAACGCAGCTCGGCGGCCAATGCAGCAAGCGTGTCGCCGAGCGGTTGCCGCACGAGGCTGATGCAGCCGAAGTGCGCCCACTTCACCTGACCGATCCAGCCCGCCGGCAAACGCGCCGGATCGAACGCGAGGTCGGCGCCGTTCTCGCCCATGAAGAAGTACGCGGGCGGATGCGTCTGATGCACGATCGCGAGTAAGGGCGGACGCTCGACGCGCTGCATGAAGCGCATGTCGAGACCCGCGGCGACACTCGCGTTCCACAGTTCGTCGGAGAAGTTGTCGACGCCGAGCGAGCCGGCGCACGCGGTCGGCAAGCCGAGCCGCGCGACGCAGCGTGCTACGTTCCAGCCGGCGCCGCCGGGACGCGACAGCCATTGCGACGCGCCGGTGCGCACGAGATCGGTGAGGATGTCGCCGGCCGACACGAAGAGAGGTAAGTCGGCGCCTGGGTTCGAATGGCTCATTGTGCTTTCTCCGCTGAATCGGACGCGGCGCTCGTGGTGTGCGTAGCATCGGCGCCGTTGGGCAGCGCATGCGCCAGCACTTCGTAGCACGCGCCCATCGTGTGATAGTCGGTCTTGCCGGCCGGGCTTTTCTCGTCGCTGTACTTGCGGTTGTCGCAGGTGAGGATGCGATACCACGCGCCGTATTTGTGATCGACGAAATGCGCCCAGCTATAGCGCCAGATCTCGTCGTACCAGTCCCAGAAACGCTCGTTGCCGGTGCGCTTGCCGAGCAACGCGGCAGTCGCGAAGGTTTCGGCCTGGACCCAGAAATACTTGTCGTGATCGCAGACGGTGCCGTCCGGGCCGAAGCCGTAGTAGAGGCCGCCGTGGTCCTCGTCCCAGGCGTGCGTCATCGCGGCGTCGAACAGTTCGATCGCGCGTGGCAGCAGCCACGGCAGCGGACGGAAGCGCTCCAGAATCAGCAGCAGCTTCGCCCACTCGGTCTGATGCCCCGGCTGGAAGCCCCACGGACGGAAGATGTTCGAGCTGTCTTCCTCGTTGTAATGCCAGTCGACCGACCAGTCCGCGTGAAAGTGCTCCCACACGAGGCCTTGCGACAGCTTCGCCTGGCGCAGCGTGATGTTGGACGCGACGCGCTCGGCGCGATCCAGGTAGACGAGGTGGCCGGTCGCTTCATGCGCGGCCAGCAGCGCCTCGGTGGTGTGCATGTTCGCGTTCTGCCCGCGATACGAACTCACCCGCCAGTCGGGCGACGCCTCGTCGGCGTAGAGACCCGCGGCGGCGTCCCAGAAGCGGTGCTCCATCAGTTCGAAGGTCGCACCGATCATCGGCTTCGCTTCTTCGATGCCGGCCATCGCCGCGTGCGAATACGCGAGCAGCACGAACGCGAGACCGTAGCAGTGGCGCGTCGCATCGAGCGTGCGCTTGCGGCCGTCGCTCCATTCGAGCTCCCAGTCGTAGCCTTCGTGCTGCGCGTCCCAATGCGCTTCGCGCAGAAAACGCAGACCGTGGCGTGCGTATTCCAGATGCTTGGGATCGCCGAACTGGCGATACGCCATCGCGTAGTTGAAGACGTAGCGGCAACTGCTCACCAGATGCCGCGTGGTCGTGTCGTAGACGGAACCGTCGTCGCGGAAGAAGTGAAAGAAGCCGCCGCTCGGATCGAACACGTTCGGCGCATAAAAGCGCAGCGTGTCCTCGACGTGCGCGAGCAGGAACTCGCGGCTGCGGAAACTCTCGACGGGCGGGACGGCGGCGGCGTCGTTGGCGGGGTGAAGCGGGTCGGATTGCGTCATGGCGTTTTCACCAGAGTACTGGCGCGGGCAATGAGTTGAACGGGCAAGCGGACTTCCAGCTCGGCAGGTGTGTCTTCAAGCAGCAGCTCGACGCCGCGCCGGCCGAGCGCCTCCTTGTCGACCGAAATGGTCGACAGCGGCGGCGTGGCGTGAGCGGCGGCGGGGATGTCGTCGAAACCGATGATCGCGATGTCCTCGGGCACGCGCAGGCCGCGCGCGAGGCACGCGCGCAGCGCGGCGAGCGCGGCGGCGTCGTTGTAGGCGAAGACGGCGTCGGGGCGCGGGCCCGGCGCGTCGAGCAGCCGCTGCATCGCGAGCGCGGCGCCGCGGTCGGGGTCGAGGCCGGCGTCGATGGTCGCTTCCAGCGACGGGTCGAACAGCAGCCCCGCTTCGAAAAACGCCTGCCGGTAGCCGAGCGCGCGCTGCGCGATGCTGAAGTGCGCGAGCGAGCCGCCGATGAACGCGACACGCTTGCGTCCCTGCCTGAACAGATGCCGCATCGCTAACGTGGCGCCGGCGACGTTGTCGAGATTCACCGAGCGCAGACCGGGCGACCACAGATCGATCAGCACGAGCGGGCGTTGCATCGCCACCAGCGTGCTGAGCGTTTCCGGCTCGACGAAGCCGGCCACCGCGACGGCGTCCGGCGCGTGCAGCCGCATCTGCTGGATCACGTCTTCGGTGGGACCGGCGGTCAGCACGGACGGCACGATGCCGCGTTCGCGGCACGCGTCTTCGACGCCGTGCAGCACGTGCGAAAAGAACGGGCTGACAGCGAAGTTGTTGTGCTGGCGATGCAGCAGGAAGGTCAGGCGACGGATGCGCGGACGCAACTGGGCGGCGTCATAACCGAGCTGCCGCGCCGCCGCGACGACGCGCTCGCGGGTGGCCTCGGACAGACCCGGCTGGTTCTTCAATGCGCGCGAGACGGTGCCGATCGACACGCTCGCCGCGCGGGCGATATCGCGGATGGTTGTGGCCATCGAATCAGGCGGTCGCGGGCGGCGGCCGCACGGTGTTTGGGTTCGGGCGATTGTATAGTAAAACGCCGCAAAAAATGGCAGGTGTGCGCCTGGTCGAAACCGGGGGATACCCGTAGGTCTTGATGTTGGCCCGGAATGTGCTGTTTAGTAAAATTAGCTAAACAGTCCCTGATTTGTGCGGGCGTCGCGCGGCAAAGCGCTGGCTTTGGCCGGTGTGGACCGTTACGGCGGTAGGCGCAGAGATTGATGTCGACGCTTCGGCGCATGAGCCTGCGAACTAACCGGATTTCGGCGACGCGTGGCGCGCGTGCATCTCGTCACCGGCTCCCGGCCCGCGCCGCTCCCCAGGAATCTTCCTATGCCATCAGGCCGAGGCGACAGCGTCCGCATTTGAGCGTGAAATAACAAAAAAGCCGCACGAGGCGGCTTTTTCAGAACGACGCTCAGGGAGGGCGCTTATGAATGTCCAGTTTGCATTGCGCGCGGTTTCACCGGCGCGCGACGGCGGCAGCGGGCCGCTCGCGCAAGGCGGCCGGGGTCTCGCCGCTGGTGTCGCGCGCGCCCCAGCGTTGCGCGAGGGCGGCGCACACCATCAACTGGATCTGGTGGAACAGCATCAGCGGCAAGACCACGGCGCCCACCGCATGCGAGGCGAAAATGACCTTGGCCATCGGCACGCCGGCCGCGAGGCTTTTCTTCGACCCGCAGAAGATGATCGTGATCTGGTCCGCGCGGTTAAAGCCGAGCCGCTTACTGACGAAGATCGTCACGGCCAGCGCGAGCGCGAGCAACACGACACTCACGAGCAGCAGGCCGCCGAGCGCGGACAACGGGATCTGGTGCCACAGTCCTTCGGTGACCGCTTCGCTGAACGCGCCATACACCACCAGCAGGATCGAGCCCTGGTCGACGAACTTCAGCACGCCGCGATTGCGTTCGATCCACTTGCCGATCAGCGGGCGCAGCAACTGCCCGGCGACGAACGGCACGAGCAGCTGCAGCACGATGTTGCCTACCGTATGCCACGGCGACGCGCCACTGCCCGCCGCCTGATTTGTGACGACGAGACTGACGAGCGCCGGGGTGATGAAGATGCCGAGCAGGCTCGAGGCCGACGCGCTGCACACCGCAGCCGGTACATTGCCTTTGGCGATGGACGTGAATGCGATCGACGACTGAACCGTCGATGGCAACGTGCAGAGGAAGAGGACCCCCGCATAGAGCGCCGGCGTGACAAGTGGCGAAAGGATCGGCTTAAGCGCGAGGCCGAGGAGCGGGAAGAGCGCGAACGTGCTGAGAAGTACTACCAGATGAAGACGCCAATGCGTCGCGCCCGCAATGATCGCTTCGCGTGACAGCTTGGCGCCGTGCAGGAAGAACAACAGGCCGACCGCCACGTTCGTCACCCAGTTGAACCCGACGGCGGCCTGACCGTGAACCGGCAGGAGGCTGGCAAGAATCACGGTGCCGACGAGGCACAGAGTGAAGTTGTCGGGAAGCAGTTTCGGGCGAGCCATGTCGGAATCTCGATTCGGTGGTGCGGAATAGCACGGAACATGCGCGTGAAGGCGCCGCCTCCGGCTATGGGAAACGGCTATTGTTGTTGAAAATCGATTGAAAAAGCAAATTCATTTACCGAATCGATTAATGATCGTTGCGCATCAAAAGGGTTCGCTATGTGGTGGGTCAGTGCAGGCGCCTGGTCACCAGTATTGGCGAGGACGAGTGATTGGTCCATCCGGTCGTGAAAGATAAGCCGACAACGAGGCGACAATTCGTCATCGGAAAGCGCGTTCGTTGAGCCGTGCAAACGATGGGAGCAAGCGGTTTCAACACTTTCGCGCAAGGCGAATGTCGTAGAAAAACGTCGCAGTAACAAGGTGTTACATCCACCGATCAGGCCTAACACTTTTTGGCTCGACACCCTTTGCACACACCCATAAATTACGGTTCAAAGGCCGTCGGGATGCCCGACGCCGCGACGGCATCGCGGCGTTTTCGCCAGTCCCAGAACAAGTCCATCGCAGCTCGAACGGTGGTCTTCAGGCAAGTCTTCGGGCATGTGAGTCACCAAGGTGGACGGGTTGTCGAGAACGAGGCACTGGGCGTTGGGCGCGGTCATCGCTGCGCTGTGTTCGTTCGTCTACGCGAAAGCGCCGGCCATGCCGCACGGGGGCGGCTCTTTTCACTCGCATGCCGGCGTAGATCACGCCATGCGTGGAGATGCACGCAACAGCAGCCGCTACCACGGTGTCGCCGCAGCGGGTGCCGGCCGTAACTCGATGGCCTCGGCGAGCTACCGCAACCCGCGCATGCCCCAACGTAACTCGAATTTCGCGGACGGCAATTACCCGGACAGCTTCGGCGTCTATCGCCCTGATATGCGCCGCGTGACCGGTCCGTCGGGCTATGCCGGCGACGGCCGTGGGCGCATGCAGTACGCCGGTGCCATTACGCCGGTAAGCGCCGAGTCGCGCTCGGGGCCGCGGCCGCCGCCCAACGGGCCGGTGCGCAGCGGTTCGATTCGCGCCGACGTCGCCCGCTACAACGAGGAGCGCGGGTCCGCGCGCGCGATGCAGCGTCAGTCCGACGATCCGCGTCAGCAGGAAGGTTCGCCGTATCGCAATTGAGGACTGGCGATTGCCCGCTTCCGGATAGGTTTTCCGAAAGCAGCGGACAGTCATGAGAGTCGCAGTGCGGGCATCGCGCTCGGGCCGAAGATGGTGCAACGCCGCCCCGATCTTTCCTGGCTGATATCGTCCCGCCGCACCCGCACCCGCACCCGCACCCGCACCCGCACCCGCACCCGCACCCGCATCCGCAGCACACCCGTATCTTCCATCCGCGGTTTGCCGTCCTACCCACGCACGCGCGTCCACCCCGCCCTCCGCCTCATCCCCTGCGCCGCCTCTCAATCTGACGTTTCGACGCCACACTTTTTTTGAAAACACTCGGCAGGCAACCCGCTCTCGTCGTCAAATTCGGGACGATTCCACTGCGCCGCGTCATCCGCCGCTATTTGAGGCGTTATTGGCGGGTCCGGTGCTCTGCCCGGGCCGCTTCGCGTGATGAGCCGATGCATGCGGCGGTCCGGCGACGCCGTCTTAGCCGGGCCGTATCAGGCCGATAAGCGACAAAACTAATCAGACCGATATACCCGCAATAACCAGCGATATTTTTGTTCATAAAAATGGTCCGCAAAGATGATCTCCGCCCAGATTGGCTCGATGATCGAACGGACAACAACAATGGTTCGCGCGAGCGCCCCCTTTCGCACGGCCACCCCTTTTGACAAAGACTTGGAGAACTCATGAAAACAAGCATCAGCAGTGCGCTGAAGACCACCCTCAAGGCAACCGCGTGTGCCGCTCTGCTGGCCAGTGCATCGTCTGCTTTTGCGCAATCGAGCGTGCAGCTTTACGGCCAGGTCGACGAATGGGTCGGCTCGCAGAAATTCCCGGGGGGCAAGACCGCGGTAGTGGTGTCCGGCGGCGGTATGTCGACGTCGTACTGGGGCATGAAGGGGGCTGAGGATCTGGGCAACGGCTACAAGGCGATCTTCGCGCTGGAAGGCTTCTTCCTCGCGCAGAACGGGCAGTACGGCCGCTTCACGGGCGACACGATGTTCTCGCGTAACGCCTACGTCGGTATCGAATCGCCGTACGGTACGGTGACGGCTGGCCGCCTGACAACGCCGCTGTTCGTGTCGACCATTCTGTTCAACCCGTTCGTCGACTCGTACGTGTTCTCGCCGATGGTGTACCACACGTACCTCGGCCTCGGCACGTTCCCGACCTACGACACCGATCAGGGCGTGACCGGCGATTCGGGCTGGAGCAACGCGGTGTCGTACTCGTCGCCGAACTTCAACGGCCTGTCGGCGACGGCGATGTACGCGCTCGGCAACACGACGCAGACCGGCGCGAAGAAGTGGAGCGGCCAGGTGCTGTACTTCCACGGTCCGTTCGCGGCGACGGCCGTGTACCAGTACGTGAACTTCAACAATGTCCCCGGTGACCTCGGCAGCTTCGAGACCTCGGGGGTTCCGGGCCTGCGCAGCCAGAGCGTCGCGCAAGCCGGCGTCTCGTACGACCTGAAGTTCGTCAAGCTCTACGGCCAGTACATGTACACGTACAACAACCAGCAGGTCACGAGCTGGCACGTGAACACGGGACAAGGGGGCGTCACGGTGCCGTTCGGTCCGGGCTCGGTGATGGCGTCGTACGCGTATTCGCGCAACGGCGGTGGCTCGAACCAGACCCGTCAAACGGCGGCGGTCGGCTACGACTATCCGTTGTCCAAGCGTACGGACGTTTACGCGGCGTACCTGTACGACCATATCACTGGCCAGTCGAGCGGCAACACCTACGGCGCGGGCCTGCGCGCGAAGTTCTAAGCGCCGGAGGGGGCCGGCGAGACGCTCCGGCTCGTACAGAGCAGTGGCGTGGTTGCCGCGTCGTTGCCGCCGTTCCAAGACAGCCACAGGCAGAAACAGGCAGAAATAGCAAAGCCCGCCTTCCATCGGAAGGCGGGCTTTGTCGCATCTGGCGTTCGCCCCTTGCCCGTATAAAGCTTCGGCGCCGCCCGCCGTTCGTCACGCGACGCTCCGCCGATTGGCATCGCGCGGCTTTGCCGACCATCTTTTGATAAACCCGGCAGAATGGCGTCGATTGATTCCTCCAGCGAGCGATTGAGATGGATACCCTCGTCAGCATGAAAGTGTTCCGCCACGTGGTCGAAGTCGGCAGTTTCGTCGGCGCGGCCGAGCGGATGGAGATGTCGGCGGCGATGGCGAGCAAGCATGTGATGCATCTCGAGCAGCAGCTCGGCGCACGCCTGTTGAACCGCACCACGCGACGCGTGGCGCCGACCGAGGCGGGGCGCGAATACTACGAGCGCCTGAGCCAGGTGCTGACGGAGCTGGAGGAAGCCGAGCAGGTCGTTGGCGCGGCGAGCGTCGTGCCGCAGGGGCGCTTGCGGGTGTCGTCGCTGTCGGCGTTCGGCTTGAGCCACGTGATGGCCGCAGTCGCGGACTATGCTGCGCAGTATCCGCAGGTCACCGTCGACATCACCTTGTCCGACCGCGTGGTCGAATTGATCGACGAAGGTTTCGACGTCGCGATCCGCGCTTCGCCGGGCGGCATGAAGTCGTCGTCGCTGATCGCGCGGCAGATCGCGACCGCTCATCTGGTGCTGTGCGCATCGCCTGCGTATTTGCGGCGGCATGGCGCGCCGAAGACCATCGCCGAACTCGCGAACCACAACTACCTGCAGTACGCGGGCGTGTCGGCGCTCGAACTCGCGACCGGCGATGCGTCGCCCCGCGTGCGTCTGTCGGGCAACCTGATCGTCAATCATCTGGAAGCGCAGCGCGTGATCGTCCTGCAAGGCGCGGGCATCGCGATGCTCGGCACGGAAGTGATCGGCGACGACCTGGCGGCGGGCCGCCTCGTGCCCCTGCTCGTCGACGATGTGCCGCCGCGTGAGCTGCCTATCAACGTGGTCTATGCGAGCCGCCGGCATTTGTCGGCGAAGGTGCGCTCGTTCGTCGATTTTCTGGCGGAGCGGTTCGCGAACGAGTCGCTGTGGCCGTCGCTTGAACAGATCAAGGCGCTGGCGGTGCGGTAGCGGACCTTGCGCGTCGGGTGACTCCACCGCGTCCCAGAACGCCGCCGCAGCGGCCCAGCCGCCCGAACCCATTTCGCTATACTGGTTGCCAGCACCCATACGCGTAACGATCTGGGGGAGACATGACCGATCTGTCCACGCCGCAGCGCGGCAGCAGCCACAAGCTGCCCGCGGGCCGGCGCCTGCGCTTCGTCACCGCTGCTGCGTTGTTCGACGGCCACGATGCGTCGATCAACATCATGCGACGCATTCTGCAGGCGAGCGGCGTCGAGGTGATCCACCTCGGCCACAACCGTTCCGTCGATGAAGTCGCCACCGCCGCGCTGCACGAAGACGCCGACGGCGTCGCCGTGTCCAGCTACCAGGGCGGCCACAACGAATACTTCCGCTATCTGGTCGATCTGCTGCGCGCTCGCGGCGGCGAGCGCATCAAGGTGTTCGGCGGTGGCGGCGGCGTGATCGTCCCTGAAGAGATCGTCGAGCTCGAACGCTACGGCGTCGAGAAAATCTATTCGCCGCAGGACGGGCAACGGCTCGGCCTGCAAGGGATGATCGACGACATGATCGCGCGTTGTGCCGAAGGGGCGCGCGTGGCGATGGCGGCAGGGCAGCCACCGATTGGCGAATGGGTCGCCGATCTGTCGGCGCGGGCGCTATCGGGTTGGGGTTTGCAGCGAGCCGATGCTCGCAGCAACGCCGGTCATGCTCATGCAGACGGTGCGCGCGATTCATCCGGCAATGCGACTCAGGTAGAGGCGGTGGCTGATACGAGCCATGGCGCGCGCGCAGCGCATGCGGCCAACACCGCCAATCCCGACTCCCTCATCTTCCGCCGGCTCGCGCAACTGATCAGCGCCTTCGAAACCGGCAACATCGACGCCACGACGCGCGGACAACTCTCGGCCCGCGCGAAAGCGGCCACGGTCCCCGTACTCGGCATCACCGGCACGGGCGGCGCCGGCAAGTCATCGCTCACCGACGAGTTGATCCGCCGCTTCCGGCTCGACTACGGCGACGCAATCACCATCGCCGTGCTCGCCATCGATCCGTCGCGCCGCAAGTCCGGCGGCGCGCTCCTCGGTGACCGAATCCGCATGAATGCGATCGGCGATTGGGGCGGCGGCGCGCGCGTCTACATGCGCTCGATGGCGACGCGTGAAGCATCGAGCGAAATCTCCGACGCGTTGCCCGACGCGCTGATGCTGTGCAAGGCGGCAGGCTTCGATCTGATCGTCGTCGAGACGTCCGGGATCGGGCAGGGTGACGCAGCGATCGTGCCGTTCGTCGACGAATCGCTGTACGTGATGACGCCGGAGTTCGGCGCGGCGAGCCAGTTGGAGAAGATCGACATGCTCGACTTCGCCGGCTTCGTCGCGATCAACAAGTTCGACCGCAAAGGCTCGGCCGACGCGTTGCGCGACGTCGCGAAGCAGGTGCAGCGCAATCGCGCCGACTTCGCGAAGGCGCCCGACGCGATGCCGGTGTTCGGCACGATCGCCTCGCGCTTCAACGACGACGGCGTGACCGCGTTGTACCGCGATGTCGCCGCTGCGCTGCGCGGGCATGGTTTGCGCCCGGGCGGGGGGCGCCTCGTGACGCCCGACGGTCTGCGCTTTTCGAGCGGCCGCAATGCGATCGTGCCGCCGGCGCGAGTGCGCTATCTCGCCGAGATTGCGCAGACGGTCCACGCGTACCGCGCGCGAGCCGACGAGCAGGCGCGAATCGCGCGTGAACGTTGGCAACTGATCGAAGCGCGTCGGTTGCTGGGTGAGTCGAGTGAGGGAGTGGGAACAAGTTCAGGCGCGGATGCCCAAGCGGAAGCAGATGCGGCTGCAGGCTATGGCATAGCCTCTAGCGCGGCCGCACAAGTCGATACAAACGCCTCCGCACACACCACCGCTGGCGCATTTGCGAGCAGGGCTACCAACACTGGCGCACAAGAAACCAGGCCGCGCACGACCCCAAACAACTCCACGCCCACCGCCCTCGACAGCCTGATCAGCCAACGCACCGCCGCCCTCGGCGAACGCGAACGCCACCTCCTCGACACATGGCCGCAAACCGTCGCCGCTTATGCCGGCGCCGAGCACATCGTCCGCATTCGCGAGCGCGAGATCCGCACCGCGCTCACCGTGACGACGCTCTCCGGCTCCGAGGTCCGCAAAGTTGCGCTGCCGAAATTCGTCGACCACGGCGAAATTCTCCGCTGGCTGATGCTCGACAACTTGCCCGGCTACTTCCCGTTCACCGCCGGCGTGTTTCCGTTCCGCCGCGAGAACGAGGACCCGACCCGCATGTTCGCGGGCGAAGGCGATCCGCAGCGCACCAACCGTCGCTTCAAACTGCTCTCCGAGGGCATGCCGGCCAAGCGTCTGTCGACCGCGTTCGATTCGGTCACGCTATACGGCGAAGAACCGCACGAACGCCCGGACATTTACGGCAAGGTAGGTAATTCGGGCGTGTCGGTCGCGACGCTCGACGACATGAAAACGCTGTACGACGGCTTCGATCTGTGCGCGCCGCAAACGTCGGTGTCGATGACGATCAACGGCCCCGCGCCGACTATCCTCGCGATGTTCTTCAACGTCGCGATCGATCAGCAGATCGCGCGCGTCGAACAGCAACGAGGCCGCCCGCTGACCGACGACGAACTCGCCGCCACGCGCTGCACGGCGTTGGAAAATGTGCGCGGTACCGTGCAGGCCGACATCCTGAAGGAAGACCAAGGCCAGAACACCTGCATCTTCTCGACCGAGTTCAGCCTGAAGGTGATGGGCGATATTCAGGCGTATTTCGTCGAGCACGGCGTGCGCAATTTCTACTCGGTGTCGATCTCCGGCTACCATATCGCCGAGGCCGGCGCGAATCCGATTTCGCAACTTGCCTACACGCTGGCGAACGGCTTCACCTACGTCGAGGCCTATCTGGCGCGCGGCATGTCGATCGACGACTTCGCGCCGAATCTGTCGTTCTTCTTTTCGAATGGGATGGACCCCGAGTACACGGTGCTGGGCCGCGTCGCGCGGCGCATCTGGGCGATCGCGATGCGCGAGCGCTACGGCGCGAACGAACGCAGCCAGAAACTCAAGTATCACGTGCAGACGTCGGGCCGCAGCCTGCACGCGCAGGAGATCGACTTCAACGATATCCGCACCACGCTGCAGGCGCTGATCGCGATCTATGACAACTGCAACTCGCTGCACACGAACGCTTTCGACGAAGCGATCACCACGCCGACCGAGGATTCGGTGCGCCGCGCCGTGGCGATCCAATTGATCATCAACCGTGAATGGGGGCTCGCGAAGAATCAGAATCCGAATCAAGGCAGCTTCGTGATCGAGGAACTGACCGATCTCGTGGAGGCGGCGGTGCTCGCCGAATTCGACCGGCTGACCGAGCGCGGTGGGGTGCTCGGCGCGATGGAAACGGGCTATCAGCGCGGGCGCATTCAGGACGAGTCGATGCTGTACGAGCATCGCAAGCATGACGGCTCGTATCCGATCGTCGGCGTGAACACGTTCCTGAGCGCGCATCCGCATGAAGCGCCGCAGCCGATCGTGCTGGCCCGTTCCACCGACGACGAAAAGCAGAGTCAGCTAACGCGTCTGCGCGCATTCCAGGCGCGCCATCGCGAAGCGGCACCGGCGGCGCTCGAACGTCTGAAGCGCGCGGTGATCGATGATGAAAATGTGTTCGCGGTGCTGATGGACGTGGTGCGTGTGTGTTCGCTCGGGCAGATCACGCACGCGCTGTTCGAGGTGGGTGGGCAGTATCGGAGGAATATGTAGGCGAGTACGCAGGCGACGCGCGGGCTGCGGCTCCGCTTGAAGCGAGCCGCAGCACAACCTTCTTACGCGGCGCTTCAGTCCAACGGCTGAAGCGAATGCGTTACCGCGAAACTCATCGCCCGATCCCCAGGCGTGCCTTCGCGTCGTCATATTCCCGCGACAAACGCTGCACCAGTTCACCGACGCTTGGCACATCGTCCATCAGGCCGACGCCCTGGCCCGCACCCCAGATGTCTTTCCACGCCTTCGCCTTGTCGCTGCCGAAGTTCATCTTCGTTTTGTCCGATTCCGGCAGCGCGTCCGGGTCGAGCCCCGCGTTCTGGATGCTTTCGCGGATGTAATTGCCGTGCACGCCAGTAAACAGGTTCGTGTAGATGATGTCCGAGGCCGTGGAGTTGACGATCGCCTGCTTGTAGCTGTCGACCGCGTGCGCCTCTTTGGTCGCGATGAAGCGCGTGCCCATGTAGGCGAGGTCCGCACCCATCGCCTGGGCCGCGAGAATCGAGCCGCCGTTGGCGATCGAACCCGACAGCACGATCGGGCCGTCGAAGATGCGCCGCACTTCGCCGACCAGCGCGAACGGCGAGGTCGTGCCTGCATGGCCGCCCGCGCCCGATGCCACCAGGATCAGGCCGTCGACGCCCGCTTCCAGCGCCTTCTGCGCGTGGCGCAGATTGATCACGTCGTGCAGCACGATGCCGCCATAGCTGTGCACGGCGTCGACGATCTCACGCGCGGGCGCACGCAGGCTCGTGATGAAGATCGGCACCTTGTGTTCGACGCACACGCGCACGTCGTGTTCGAGCCGCGTATTCGATTGATGGACGATCTGATTGACGGCGATCGGCCCGATGATCGCATCGGGGTTGGCCGCCTTGTGTTCGGCGAGTTGCGCCTGAATCTGCGTGAGCCATTCGTCGAGCAATTCGGCGGGCCGCGCGTTGAGCGCCGGGAACGAGCCGACGATGCCGGCCTTGCATTGGGCCAGCACGAGTTCGGGATAGCTGACGATGAACATCGGCGAAGCGACGACGGGCAGAGCAAGGTTTTGCAGGACGGCGGGCAATGCCATAGTGCGAGTCTCCTGATTTGGACGGACCGGTGCAGCGTGAAGCGCCCGGCGTTTGATGAGTTTAGCGGCACATGGCGGGCGGCGCATCGAAGCAGGCTCACGTCATGCCGCAGTGCCGATGACGACCTCCATCGGCCCAGGCCGTACGACTATTTAAGAACGGTCGTTCGATTATAGGCGAAGCAGGTTACGCACGGCCGGTGCTTCGTTTGGAACGGTTGGAAGGAGTATTCAGGTTTTATGTTTGCGTGGTTTATCCCACCCCTCGCGGACACATTGGCCTTCTACAATGCAGTCACTCACAAATGATAAAAGAGAGAGACGCCATGGCCTTCGAGAGTTTCACGCCCTTTCGCGTCGCCGTGGGCGATGTCGATATTTTCGGAGTGAAGGGCGGAGCAGGTCCGCCTCTGCTGCTGCTTCACGGCCATCCGCAGTCACATCTGATCTGGCAGCGCTGCGCCACGCAACTCGCCGAACACTTCACCGTCATCGCGACCGATCTGCGGGGTTACGGCGCGTCGGGCAAACCGCCGAGCGACGCGACGCACACGCCGTATTCCAAACGCACGATGGCCGCCGACCAGGTCGCAGTAATGCGTCACTTCGGCTTCGAAAAATTCCTCGTGTGCGCACACGATCGCGGCGCGCGCGTCGCTCATCGGATGGCGCTCGATCATCCCGATGCGGTCGAGCGTCTGATGCTCCTCGACATCGCGC
Source organism: Paraburkholderia ginsengisoli NBRC 100965 (assembly GCF_000739735.1). Lineage (GTDB taxonomy): Bacteria > Pseudomonadota > Gammaproteobacteria > Burkholderiales > Burkholderiaceae > Paraburkholderia > Paraburkholderia ginsengisoli. The sequence goes on from NZ_BBJF01000010.1 coordinate 56,762, forward strand.
CGACGCTCGCGATGTACGAAGCCACCGACCGCACGTTCGCGACGCACTACTTCCACTGGTTCTTCCTGATCCAGCCGGAGCCGTTGCCGGAGACGCTGATCGGCGCGAACCCGGCCGCCTATGTCGATGCGGTGATGGGTGGCCGTCACGCGGGTCTTGCGCCGTTCGAGCCCGCCGCGCTCGATGCGTACCGCGCGGCGCTCGCGCAACCGGGCGCGGTGCACGCGATGTGCGAGGACTATCGCGCGTCGGCGAGCATCGACCTCGAACATGATCGTGCGGACATCGAGCGGGGCAACAAGATCGGCTGTCCGCTGCGCGTGTTGTGGGGCGACAAGGGCGTGATCGAGAAGTGCTTCGACGCGCTCGCCGAATGGCGTCACGTGGCGCGCGACGTGAGCGGCCGCACGCTGTCGTGCGGGCATTACATCCCCGAAGAGGCGCCGGACGAACTGGTCGCCGAGATGCTGTCGTTCTTCGAAGCCGTTGAACGGTAGTCGCCAGCATCAAAGGAAGCTGGCGCCGGCGTCGTGGCGAGCCCGGCCGCGCGCATTGATGCCTAACCGAGCGGCGGCAGGCGGCGCGCGACCGGTGTCGACTTGACGATTGCGGTGCTGGTCTCCGCGCGCTCGGTGACCTTCGACAGAATCTCGTCGAGCTGCTCGATCGAATGCAGCACGAGGCGGCAGATGAAGCAATCGTCGCCCGTCACCTTGTCGCATTCGACGAACTCCGGAATGCGCCGGATCACGTCCTCCACCAGATGCAACTGACCCGGCAAGGGCTTCACGCGCACGATCGCCTGCAGCGTAAAGCCGAGCGCGCGCGGATCGATCTGCACCGTGAAGCGCTCGATCACGCCTTGCGCTTCGAGCCGCCGGATGCGCTCCGCGGTGCTCGGCGCCGACAGTCCCACGCCGCGCGCCAGTTCGCTGACCGGCTGGCGCGCGTCCTGCGCGAGCGCGGCGAGCAGCGCGCGGTCGGTGTCGTCGAGCGAGGTGGACGGCGCGGACGCGGCAAGGCGTTTGGTCATGATGGCCTTCGACTATTAGGTGGGCTCGCGCAAGAGCCTAAGTTTAGCCATGTATTCGTGCGATCGGATTAATTACACTGCTCATCATGCAGGAATCAATTCGAGGATCGAATCATGGCGTCAAACGAAATTCGCCGCGGGGCCGCCGAGATGAGCATGGCGATGCTGATGTCCGGCACCATCGGCTGGCTGGTGGTGTCGTCGCAGCAAAGTCCGTTCAACGTGGTGTTTTTCCGCTGTATCTTCGGCGGCGCGACGCTGGCGCTCGTTTGCGCCGTGCTCGGGCTCTTCAGGCGCAAGCTGTTCTCGTGGAAAATGTTCGGCCTCGCGCTGCTCGGCGGCGCGGCGATCGTGATCAACTGGGTATTGCTGTTCGCCGCGTATTCGCGCGCGTCGATCTCGATGGCGACGGCCGTCTATAACACCCAGCCCTTCATGCTGGTCGCGCTCGGCGCGCTGGTGTTTCGCGAGCGCATCAGCGCGTCGGCGATCGCGTGGCTGGTGGTCGCATTCATCGGCCTCGTGTTCGTCGTGAAGGTCGAGCCGGCGGTGCTTGCGGTGCCGGGCCAATACCTCGTCGGCGTTGCTTATGCGGTGGGCGCGGCGGCGATGTACGCGGTGTCGTCGATCATCACGAAACGGCTCAAGGGCACGCCGCCGCATCTGATCGCGTTGATTCAGGTGTCGCTCGGGGTCGTGATGCTCGCACCGTTCGTGCGCTTCGATGCGCTGCCGACGAGCGGCGCGCAGTGGTTCGAACTGGTCGTGCTCGGCGTGGTCAACACGGGCCTCATGTACGTGCTGTTGTACGGCGCGATCCAGAAACTGCCGACTTCGATGACCGGCGCGTTGTCGTTCATCTATCCGGTGGTGGCGATCATCGTCGATCGGGTCGCGTTCGGGCAGACGCTCGCATGGATTCAGGTGCTCGGCGCGGTGCTGATCCTGCTGGCCGCGGCGGGGGTGAATCTCGGCTGGCGGATCGTGCCGCAGAAGCGGCTTTCGTCGACATGATCGTCGCGGCGGTTATTCCGCGAGCGGCAATGCTACGGATTCCGGAATAAAAACACAGTGTCAATGTTCATATGAGCAGGCCAATAACGCGTAAGCCATGACAGTATGGGCTTTCGTCGCGAGAGCTGTAGGCGGCTTTAAAAGCAGCGTCAAACTTCTGTAGGGAAATCACCGATGCGGTGAAAAAACCGCGACGCGTATCATTCATAGCGACGCTGATCACGTCCGACAGAATTTCCGCCGCTCGTCTTGATGGTCGAGCGGCTTTCTTTTTGTGGCGACGGTTTTGCGTGCGATCCCGCTGACGTGGGCGCTAAAGTCAGCGCTGACGCGCGACGATGCGCGTGCCGTCCGTCTGCAACGGCCCATTCTTCGCGGCCAATTCCCCAACGAGATCCTTCACCAGCGCCGGCCATTCGGCGCGCGGCTTGAGCATGGACGCGGCGGCGTGCATCACGGCGGCGTCGTCGAGCATTTGCAGCAGCGTGTCGAAGCTCATCGCGCGGACTTCGAGCAGCTTGAACACAATCAGCACTTTCAGCGCATTCCTCGCGTTGCGCGCGGGATCGGCACGCAACCACGCGACGCGCGACAAGGCCCGTTCAAGCGCCTGGTCGACATTCGTGAACGGCGCGCCGTGGCCGGGGATCACGACGCGCACGTCCAGTTCCGCGATCGCGTCGAGCACGGCCTGTTCTTCGGCGAATCCGCTTTCACGTTCCAGCTCCGGAAAGATCACCCCGAAGCCGTTTTCCCACAACGCGTCCGCGCTGATCAGGATGCGTTCGTCCGCGCAGTACAGCATCAGCGAATGCGGATCGTGACCGGGCGCGCCGAGCACTTCCCAATCGAGCGCGCCGAGCCGCAAGTGCGCGCCTGGCGCGAGCGTCTCCGTGAAGGTGAAACGCTCGCAGATCTGACCCGTCGCGCGAAAGGTGAGACGCGCTTCGTCCCAGGCGCGCACGGCATCGGCTTCGGACGCGGGGATCGTCGTGCGGCACGGCCACGTCGCCTGCAACAGCGCGTTGCCGCCGCAGTGGTCCGAATGCAGATGCGTGTTGACGATCAGATCGAGCGGCCGCGCCCCGAGCGCTTGCTGCACGAGCGCGACGGTCTGCGGCGCGTGCGTCGCATAGCCGGTATCGACGAGCGCGGCGCACGTCTCATCGACCAGCAGCACGTTGTTCGACGAAAGCCAGCCGCGTTCGAATACGCGGATCGATTCGGGCAGCGCGATCATGACGCGGAACTCCGCGCTTGCGCCTGCGCGGACGCTTCGGGCTTCGGCATCACGAGTATGGTCGAGCTGCCGATCAACACCGTCTCGCCGCGCTGATTCACGACCGAGCCTTCGAGATGAGTTAGGTCGCCATTAAGGCTCGGCTTCCAGTAAGCGTCGCGCACGCGCCAGCGGATGGTCAGCGTGTCGTTCGCATGCACCGCCTTCTTCAGCTTGATATCGAATTCGAGGCCGAGCGGTTGCGCGTAGGTCGAGAAATGCGTCGCCAGCAGCGCCATGAAATGCGCGGTCGGCTGCGTGCCCGACGCGATCAAACCACCGAAGCGGCTTTGCGCGGCATAGGCGTCGTCGTGATGCAGCGGGTTGAGGTCGTTGACGAGCGTGGCGAACGATTTCACCGAGTCCGCCGACAACGCGAGTGTCGAGCTGAACGTCTCGCCGATCGCGACGATGCGCGGTGCACTGGTCATGGTTTCGCTCTGGTGGTCTGTGCATTTGCCTTGCTCGCCATGAAACGCGCGTGACGAAGCTCGATCGCGTCCCACACCGCGCGCTTCTCGGCGTCGCCGAAGAGCGACCAGCCGGCGATTTCGTCGATGGTGCGCAGACACCCTTCGCACCAGCCGGTCGTCGCATCCATCCTGCACACGTTGATGCAGGGCGACAGCACGGCGCCGTGTTCGTCTTCGTGATCGAGCCTCGTCGTCATCGGATCAGGCCGTCTCGCGCAGCGCCACGTCCACGACCGGCGCGCCTGTCAACGCGATCAATTCCTGCGCCGTCAGATTGAACACCGCGTGCGGATGACCGGCGGCGGCCCACAGGCTGTCGAGCGCGAGCAGGTCGGCGTCGATCAGCGTGACCGGCTCGGTCGCGTGGCCGATCGGACAGACGCCGCCGATCGCATAGCCGGTTTTTTCGCGGACGAACTTCGCGTCCGCGCGGCCGATCTGGCCGACCTGCTCGGCCACTTTCTTTTCATCGACGCGATTCGCGCCGCTCGCGACCACCAGCACCGGCGCGTCGTCGTCGCGACGGCGAAACAGGATCGACTTGGCGATCTGCGCGACCGAGCAGCCGAGTCCGGCAGCGGCTTCGGCGGAGGTCTTGCCAGTTTCGGGCAGCATCACGACGCGGCCCGCATGACCGCGTTCGCGCAGCAACAGCGCGACGCGGCGCGCCGAATCGGGCAGCGCGGTGAGATCGTCGGATTCGGGAGACACGGGGTCGATCATCGTTTCAGGTCCTGATTGATGGATGAATGTTTCAGGTGAACTACGAAAGCGCTCACACGCAGTTGGCCGCTTCGCTGCGCGCCTTCGCGAGCAGCGCCTTGCCGGCGCGCGAGACGTTGGGCTTGCCGATCGACGTCGAAATGAAATCGCCGATCGCGACGACTTGCGCGAGGTCGATGCCGGTCTCGATGCCAAGGCCGTTCATCAGATACAGCACGTCCTCGGTCGCGACGTTGCCGGTCGCGCCCTTCGCATACGGGCAGCCGCCGAGCCCCGCGACCGACGCGTGATAGATCTCGATGCCTTCCTGCAACGCCGCGTAGATGTTCGCGAGCGCCTGGCCATAGGTGTCGTGGAAGTGGCCCGACAGACGTTCGCGTGGAAACACCCGCGTCACCGCTTCGAACACTTCGCGGGTGCGCTTCGGTGTGCCGACGCCGATCGTGTCGGCGATGTCGATCTCGTCGCAGCCGAGCGCCGAGAAACGTTCGACGACGTCGACCACCGACGCGACCGGCACCTCGCCCTGATACGGACAGCCGAGCGCGCACGACACGCTGCCGCGAATCCGCACGCCATGCTGTTTCGCGGCCTCGGCGACTGGCGCGAAGCGGTCGATGCTTTCCGCGATGCTGCAATTGATGTTCTTCTGCGAGAACGCTTCGCTCGCGGCGCCGAAGATCACGATCTCGTCGGCACGCGCGGCGAGCGCGCCTTCGAAGCCGCGCAGATTCGGCGTCAGCACCGAATAGATGGTGCCCGCGCGGCGTTCGATGCCGGCCATCACGTCGGCGCCGTCGGCCATCTGCGGCACCCATTTCGGCGACACGAACGAGGCCGCCTCGACATTGCGAAAACCCGCCGCGGACAGGCGGTTGATCAGCTCGATCTTGGTCGCGGTGGGCACGAATTCTTTTTCGTTCTGCAGCCCGTCGCGCGGACCGACTTCGACGATTTTCACTTGCTGGGGTAGGGCCATGATCTGTCTCCTGCCGCGCGAGGCGGCGCTCCTTCGATTCAACTCAGTGCAATTCGATGCGGTGCGTACCGTCAGTATCCGCGTTCGAGATTCACCACGCCGCTCACGCTATCCCCGCGCATCAGCGCTTCGATCTTGCGCGCGACCTGCTCGACGCTGTCCTCGCGCAACGTCAGCGCGGAGATGTGCGGCGTGATCGTGATGCGCGGTTCCTGCCAGAACGGATGATCGGGCGGCAACGGTTCTTCGCGGAACACGTCGAGCGTGGCGGCGGCGAGCTGGCCGCTCGCGAGTGCTTCGAGCAGATCCGCTTCGACCAAATGGCCGCCGCGCGCCACGTTGATCAGATACGCGCCGCGCGCGAGCTTCGCGAAGGTGCGCGCGTTCAGCACGTCGCGGGTATCCGGCGTATGCGGCAGCAGATTCACCAGCACCTTCACGCCGTCGAGAAACGCGTCGAACTGCGCGTCGCCCGCGAACGTGGCGATGCCGTCGATCTGCCGCGCGCTGCGGCTGTAGCCGCGCACCGGCATGCCGAAGCCGGCCACGGTTTGCGCCACCTGCGCGCCGAGCACGCCGAGGCCGAGCACGCCGACCGTGAAGGTTTCGCGCGGATGCGGATCGAGCACGTGCCAGCAGCGTTCGTTTTGCAGCGTGTGATATTCGTCGAAGCGGCGCAGATAACGCAGTACCGCGTGCGTCACGTATTCGGCCATCTGCGAACCCATGCCGGTGTCTTCGAGGCGGATCAACTGCGCGTTGCGTGGCAACGTGCCGGGCTGTTCGTGTTCGAGCGCGAGGATCGCATCGACGCCCGCGCCGAGATTGAAGATGGCGCGCAGATCGTCGCGGCCGGCCAGCATCTCGCGCGGCGGACGCCACACGACCGCGAAATCGGCCGGCGCGGTGTCGCCTGGTTGCCACTCGCGCAGGTCGGCCTCGGGCAACGCGCGTGCGAAGTCGTGCAACCACGCGGCGGCGTCGGCATGCGGCATGTAGAAGAGGATTTTCATACGATCCGCGAGGCGCGTGCGTGGTCGGGCCGGGTCACGGACAAGTCACGCCGCGATGGCTGCTGCGCTTCTGACGACGCTTGCTGCATGAGGTCTCCTCCGTTATGGATAGGCCTCATTCTACTTTTTCGACGCGCATCGCGCGCGTTTGCGCACGGACGTGCGGTGGCGCTTGCGCGTGCCCGGTCGCTCAGGCGCGATAGGCAACGCGTTTCACGCGTACGCGCCGCACAGTTGCCCCATAACCAAAGCACAAAAACTTGGTTCGTCCGTCCGGGTCGCGGCGCGACAATGACTCCCCGGATTCCCGCAGCGAGGCACCTACATGCTTTCTTGCACCAAATCGACGTGGCCGCCGCGGCTCGTCACCGTTCCCGGCCTGCACGGCAGCGAGGGCGCGCACTGGCAAACGTGGCTGGAGCGGCAATTCGCGCGCTCGTTGCGGGTCGAGCAGGCTGACTGGGATGCGCCGGACATCGCGCGCTGGTCGACGTCGCTGCGCGATCTGCTCGCGCGCGAGCGTGGCCCGTTCGTGCTGGCTGCGCACAGCTTCGGCTGCCTGGCGACCGCCCATGCGTTGCAGCAGGCGTCGTATGCGAACGACGTCGTCGGCGTGCTGTTCGTCGCGCCCGCGAGCCCGCAGAAATTCGCGTTCGCGGGACCGTTCGACGCGCGGCGTCTCGGCGTGCCGTCGATCCTGATCGGCAGCGAAACCGATCCGTGGATGACGCTCGCCGGCTCGCGCGATCTCGCGCAACGTTTCGGCAGCGCGTTCGTCAATCTCGGCGACGCGGGGCATATCAACACGGCGGCCGGTTTCGGCCCGTGGCCGCGCGCCAAGTATTTCGTCGATACGCTCGTCCATTGCGCGGCGCCGTTGCGCTTTCGCGAAGAGGTGTCCGAAGTCGCCCAGCACGCGTTCGTGTGAACGCTTCGGCCGGCGCGCGGCAACGTGGCGCGCCGCTCGCCCGGTAAGCGATCCGTTAGAATCCCGCTTCACGCCGCACGCTCGTGCGGCCACGGAATTTCATCATCGACAGGCGGGGACAAGCATGGCAGGCAAGACGGGGACATCGCGCTGGCTGGCAGCCGGCGCGACGGTAATCACGCTCGCGCTGGGCAGCGTATCAACGGCGCACGCCGACACATCGTTGCTCAACGTGTCATACGACGTGACGCGCGAGCTGTACAAGGACATTAACGCGGGCTTCATCGCCGCGTACAAGCAGAAGAGCGGCGAGACCGTGTCGGTGCGCCAGTCGCACGGCGCGTCGAGCGCGCAGGCGCTGTCGGTGCTGCAAGGCTTGCAGGCCGACGTCGTGACGATGAACCAGCCGAACGACATCGACCTGCTTGCGGAGAAGGGCCAACTGGTGCCGGCCAACTGGCGCGCGCGCCTGCCGGACGACAGCGCGCCGTACACCACGACGATGGTGTTCCTCGTGCGCAAGGGCAACCCGAAGCACATCAAGGACTGGGACGATCTCGCAAAGCCCGGCGTGCAGGCGGTGATCGCCAATCCGAAGACGTCGGGCAACGGACGCTATTCGTATCTCGCCGCGTGGGGTTTTCGCAAGCAGCACGGCGGCACCGACGCGCAGGCGCTCGACTTCGTGAAGGCGATCTTCCGCAACGTGCCGGTGCTCGATACGGGCGGCCGGGGAGCGACGACGACGTTCACGCAACGCGGTATCGGCGACGTGCTGGTGACGTTCGAAAACGAAGTATCGTTGATTAGCTCCGGTGTGGGCGACGGCAATTTCGAAGCGGTGTATCCGTCGGTGAGCCTGCTGGCGGCGCCGCCGGTGTCGATCGTCGACAAGGTGGTCGACAAGCGCGGCACGCGCAAAGAGGCGCAGGCGTATCTCGACTATCTGTGGTCGCCGGCCGCGCAGGAAATCATCGCGCAGCACCATCTGCGTCCGCGTGACAAGAACGTGCTCGCCAGGCACGCGGCGGAGTTCAAGCCGATCAAGACGTTCACGGTGGAAGAGATGTTCGGCAGCTGGCAGAAAGCGCAGCAAACGCATTTCTCCGATGGCGGGACGTTCGATCAGATCATCGTGGACCGGAAGTAATTCGCTGACTCGATGTTAAAAAAGCCCGCCTGTTTCGCAACAGGCGGGCTTTTTTCATTGTGTGCGCTTCATAGAGCTGCGCATCATCTCAACCGCTCAATTCGGCGCCGCATGCTTATCGCAGCCATGCTCGCAGCCGCTCTGATCCAACGGCATCTGCTGCGCGGCTTCCGCGCGAATACCCAGACGCTCCAGCAGTTTGCGATCGGCTTCCGCTTGCGGGTTGCTCGTGGTCAGCAACTGGTCGCCGTAGAAAATCGAATTCGCACCGGCGAGGAAGCACAGCGCTTGCAACGCCTCGTCCATCTGTTCGCGACCCGCCGACAGACGCACCATCGCCTTCGGCATCGTGATGCGCGCAATCGCGATCGTGCGCACGAATTCGAACGGGTCGATCGCTTCGGTGCCGGTCAGCGGCGTGCCTTCCACCTGCACCAGGTTGTTGATGGGCACCGATTCCGGATACGGCTCCATATTCGCCAGTTGCGCAATCAGCCCGGCGCGCTCACGACGCGATTCACCCAGTCCGACGATCCCGCCGCAGCACACGTTGATGCCCGCGTCGCGCACGCGTTCGAGCGTGTCGAGCCGGTCCTGATACGTGCGCGTCGAAATGATCTGGCCGTAGAACTCCGGCGACGTGTCGAGGTTGTGGTTGTAGTAGTCGAGGCCCGCTTCGCGCAGCGCCTGTGCCTGGTGCGTTTCGAGCATACCGAGCGTCACGCAGGTTTCGAGGCCCATCGCCTTCACGCCGCGAATCATGTCCTTGATCGGTTCGAGGTGACGATCCTTCGGATTGCGCCACGCGGCGCCCATGCAGAAGCGTGTCGCGCCGTTGTCTTTCGCGACCTTCGCGGCGGCGAGCACTTCGTCGACCGGCATCAGCTTGTCGGCGGGCAGGCCCGTGTCGTGATGCACCGACTGCGGACAGTACGCGCAGTCTTCCTCGCAGCCGCCGGTCTTGATCGATAGCAGCGTCGACAGTTGCACGGTGTTCGCGTCGAAATGTTCGCGATGCGTTTGCTGCGCGCGGAACATCAGATCGTTGAACGGCAGTTCGTACAGCGCGACGATGTCGGCGACGCGCCAGCGCGCGACTTGCTTCGCGCCGTCGGCGGCGGGGTTGGCGTTGGGGTTTGCAGTGGCCGCTTCGGCGGACGTCGGCGTGATGTTCAGTTGCGTCATGGGGTCGATCCTCGTGGATGGATAGATGTGATGTGAGATCAGCGCTGCGCGTGACGCAGCGTCTGCAAAAGCCGGTTGATGTCGAGTTGATCCGCCGCGAGTTCGGGCGAAGCCGGACTCAGATGCGGCACGATGCCGAGCAGCGGCGCGTTGTGCTCGCGCGCAAGATGCTCTCGGATCGATGCGATGTTTTCATCGGGGAACGTCATGTCCGGATCGACGCGATTGGCGACCCAGCCGGCGAGCGTCAGACCGCGCGCGGCGATCGCTTCGGCAGTCAGCAGCGCGTGACTGATGCAGCCGAGGCGCATGCCGACCACCAGCACGACCGGCAGCTTCAGCGCAACGGCGAGATCGGCGGTGTCCTGAGTCGCGGTCAGCGGCACGCGAAAGCCGCCGACGCCTTCCACGACGACGATCTCCGCGCGCTGCACCGCTTGCGCATGGCACGCGACAATGTGATCGAGGTCGAGCGCGACGTTCTCCAGCGCGGCCGCGATATGCGGTGCGGCCGGTTCCTTCAGCAGATACGGCGTGCGCATCTCGGGCGGCAGCAGCACGTTCGACGCGGCGTCGAGTTGATCCGCATCCTCGTTATGCAGCACGCCGTTCAGTTCGAATGCGCCGGCGGCGATCGGCTTCATCGCGGCCGCTTGCAGGCCTTCGCGCACGAAGCCGCGCAATAGCGCCGCGGAAACGAACGTCTTGCCGATTTCCGTATCGGTGCCGGTGACGAACAGCGACAGCGCTGGCTCCGTGGTATTCAGCGCGTCGCTCATGCCGCTTGTGCTCCGAGTTGTTGCAGGCCCGCTTCGAGCCGGTCGAGGTCGTCATGCGAGTGCGCGGCCGACAGCGAAATGCGCAAACGCGAGGTGCCGGCGGGAACGGTCGGCGGACGGATCGCCGGCACCCACAATCCTGCGCGATCGAGCGTCGCCGCGATGTCGAGCGTCGCGTCGTTCGCGCCGATGATGAGCGGCTGCACGGCGGTGTGCGAATCGACCGGAATCCACGGCGTCGCCTTCAGCATGCTCCGCGTGCGTTCGATCAATTGCTGAAGATGAGCGCGTCGCGCATCGCCTTCATCGCCTCCGATTATGCGCAAGCTCGCCGACACCGCATGCGCGGCGGCCGGCACCGATGCCGTCGTGAAGATATACGGACGCGCTCGCTGCACGAGCCATTCGATCACGGTCGCGTGCGCCGCGACGAACGCGCCCGAGACACCCGCGGCCTTGCCGAGCGTGCCAATCGAAATCAGATTCGGCGAGCGCAGTGCGGCCTGCGCTATCGCGCCACGGCCTTGCGGACCGAGCACGCCGAAGCCGTGCGCATCGTCGACGATCAGCCACGCGCCGTGTCGTTCCGCGAGTTCGAGCAGACGCGGTAACGGCGCGATATCGCCGTCCATGCTGAACACGGTATCGGAGACGATCACCTTCACGTTCGCGTCCGACGCGTCGAGCATCGCGCTCAACGCGTCCATATCGCAGTGCGGATAGATCTGCACATCGGCCCGTGACAGACGCGCGCCGTCGATCAGCGACGCGTGATTCAGCGCGTCGGAGAAGAGCGTCGTGCCGCGGCCCGCGAGCGCGGTGAGCGTCGCGAGATTCGCCATGTAGCCGGTGCTGAAGTAAAGCGCGCGCGGGTTGTCGACGAAGCCGCCGGTGAATGCCGCGAGGTCGTCTTCGAGTTGCGCATGCGCGCGCGAGTGGCCGCCGAGCAGATGTGAACCGCCGCTGCCGGCGCCGTAACGGCGCGCGCCTTCGGCGATTGCGTCGATCAGCTGCGGATGCGCGGCGAGGCCGAGATAGTCGTTGCTGGCGAAGCCGATCATCGCGCGGCCGTCGACCGTCATATGCGCGGCGCACGGCGTGTCGGCGGTGCGCCGGCGACGGCGCAGGCCGCGTTCGTCGAGTTCCTTGAGCCCTTCGGTGAGCGTGTCGAGCAGGTGCATCAGCGGGCCTCCGCGAGCGTGGCGTCGAAGGTTTCGCGCGTGCGCGATGCGAGCAGCGCGAGTTCTTCGTCGTCGAGAATGTAAGGGGGCATCAGATACACCGTGTTCCCGATTGGGCGCAGCAGCAGTTCGCGCTGCAACGCGTTTTCGAAGAAGCGGCGCGAGAAAGTTTTGGCATGCTGAGCGTCGTCGATCACCGCGTCGAACGCGAAGATCGTGCCGCACTGACGCAGGTTGCGCACCTGCTCGTGTTCGGCAAGCGGCGCAAGCGCGGCTTTCAGTTGCGCGGACTTGCGTGCGTTGACGGCGAGCACGTCGTCGCTTGCGAACAGATCGAGCGTGGCGAGCGCCGCGCGGCACGCGAGCGGATTGCCGGTGTACGAATGCGAATGCAGGAAGCCGCGCGCGGTGTCGTCGTGATAGAAGGCGGCGAAGATTTCATCGCGCGACAACACGATCGACAGCGGCAGATAACCGCCGCTAATGCCCTTCGACAGACACAGAAAGTCCGGCCAGATGCCGGCTTGCTCGCACGCGAAGAAGGTGCCGGTGCGGCCGCAGCCGACGGCGATTTCATCGGCGATCAGATGCACGCCATACTGATCGCACAGCGCGCGCAGTCCCGCGAGATACGACGCGTCGTGCATCGCCATGCCGGCCGCGCATTGCACGAGCGGCTCGACGATCAACGCGGCGATGCGCGCGGCACGCGCTTCGAATAGCGAGCGAACGTGATCGAGCGCGCGGCGCGTGACATCGGCGGCGGTCTCGTCAGGTTGCGCGAGACGCGCGTCAGGAGAGGCGACGACGTGGGCGTGGCGAATCAGCGGATCGTAGGCGTCCTTGAAGAGCGCGACGTCGGTGACGCCAAGCGCGCCGATGGTTTCGCCGTGATAGCTGTTGGCAATGCAGACGAATTCCTGCTTGTCCGCGAAGCCGCGATTGCGCCACGTGTGGAAGCTCATCTTCAACGCGATCTCGACGGCGGAAGCACCGTCCGATGCGAAGAACGCGTGGCCGAGCGTGTTGCCGGTGAGTGCGCTCAGGCGCTCCGCGAGTTCGATGGCGGGCTCGTGCGTGCAGCCCGCGAGCATCGCGTGTTCGAGCGTGTCGAGCTGATCTTTCAACGCGGCGTTGATGCGCGGGTTCGCGTGGCCGAACAGGTTGACCCACCAGGAACTGATCGCGTCGAGATAGCGATGGCCGGCGCGATCGTAGAGCCACGCGCCTTGACCACGCGCGACGGGTACGAGCGGCAGGCGCTCGTGGTGCTTCATCTGGGTGCAGGGGTGCCATACGGCACGCAGGCTGCGGGCGACCCAGTCTTCGGGGGCGACTGGCGATACTGCTGATTTTTCCAAAACGGTACTCCAAGGTGCTTTTTTGCTGCTGCTCGGCGGGCTTTTTAGAGCTTTTTCGGGCACGCGGCGCGGCTTTTTTCCGGCGCTGCGCGCGGCCCTGGCGAGCGTGCGGGGTCGAGATTAGCTGTTTATTTCGCGCTGCGCACCAGGGGCGAAAAAGGTGTTTTTGCTTTTGCCGGCGGGGTTTGGCGCTGTTCGGTGCAGGAGATTTGCGTTCGTCGCGGAAGGTCGCCAATCGGCGGAGTTGACGACGGCAAAGTAGTTGGGGGGTGGTGGGTGGGGAATCGGGGTTTGGGCTGCGGGCGCCTGGTTGTCTGGGGTTCTTTGGGGTGTTGGCCTTTCCTTGATTTGGCGGTGGTCTGTTAGCGTTGCCTCTGCGCGGGGCGGCACCTACGTTCTTTGCTTGCCGCAAAGAAAGTAGG
>NZ_BBJF01000009.1 GCF_000739735.1 Paraburkholderia ginsengisoli NBRC 100965
CCGCTCGCGGACTACAACCTGCTTTCCAGCGACATCGCGTTGTCCGCGGCACTCGAGCGCGACGGCGCCGGCTGGCATCGCGAAGCGCTGTTGCGACACGGCGCGGCGCTCACCACACCCGATACGCTCGCGCTCGCTGAACTCGCCAACCGTCATACGCCCGAGTTGTTCACGCATAATCCGCGCGGCGAGCGCATCGACGCGCTGGAGTTTCATCCTTCATGGCATACGCTGCTTTCGCTGTTGCGTCGTGAAGGACTGCATGCGTTGCCGTTCTCCGATCCGCAACGTGGTGCGATGGTCGCGCGCTGCGCCGGCTACTTTCTGCATGCGCAGCTCGAATCCGGTTCGCTCTGTCCGCTGACGATGACCTTCGCCAGCATCCCGGTCCTGCAGCGCGAGCCCGCCTTGTTCGACACGTTGCGCGACCAGCTCTACTCGCGCGAGCACGATCCGCGCGACGTGCCGCTCGCGCGCAAGACGTCGGCGATGATCGGCATGGGCATGACCGAGAAGCAAGGCGGCTCCGACGTGCGCAGCAATCAGACCCGTGCGCATGCGCTCGGCGGCGGGGGCCGCGGCGCCGACTACCGGCTCGTCGGCCACAAGTGGTTTTTCTCCGCGCCGCAGTGCGACGCGCATCTCGTGCTTGCGCGCACCGGCGATCATGCGGGCCTGTCGTGCTTCTACGTGCCGCGTTTCGCACCGGACGGCAGCAAGAACGCGGTGCAAATCCAGCGTCTGAAAGACAAGCTCGGTAACCGCTCGAACGCGAGCAGCGAAGTCGAATTCCTCGACGCGTTCGGCATCATGATCGGCGACGAAGGACGGGGCGTGCCGACCATCATCGAAATGGCGAACTACACGCGGCTCGATTGCGTGATCGGCAGCGCGGCGTTGATGCGAGCGGCACTCGTGCAGGCGATTCACCATGCGCGCCATCGCAGCGCGTTTGGCCGGCAGTTGGCCGATCAACCGTTGATGCGCAACGTCCTCGCCGATCTCGCGTTGGAGTCGGAAGCGGCGACGGTGCTGTTCATGCGTCTCGCGCGAGCTTTCGAGGCATCGGCGGACGCCTCATCGGGCTCGCCCGCCGAGCGCGCGTGGCGGCGCATCGTCACGCCGGCGGCGAAGTACTGGGTCTGCAAGCGCACGCTGGAGTTCACCGGCGAGGCAATGGAAGTCTGGGGCGGCAACGGCTACGTCGAAACCGGTCCGATGGCGCGCTTCTATCGTGAAGCACCGGTGAATTCGATCTGGGAAGGGTCCGGCAACGTGATGTGCCTCGACGTGCTGCGGGCAATGGAGCGCGAGCCGGACGCGGCGCAAGCGTTGTTCGCCGCGTGGCAGGCGGATGCGCAGGCGCATCCGGCGTTGCGTGCCGCGCTCGGTAACCTGGCCGCCACACTCAACGGACCGGCCGAGCAGCGCGAAGCGTCGGCGCGCCGGATCGCGCAACAGATCGTGTTGATCGCGCAGGCGACGCTGCTCGTTGAGTATGCGCCCGCCGCCGTCGCGGACGCGTTCATCGCCACCCGTCTCGCTGAAGGCTGCGGTGAAAGCGGCCGCGTGTACGGCACGCTGCCGGCCACGTTCGACCATGCGGCGACCGTCGAACGGGCTTTTCGCGCGTGACGCCTGAATTCGCATCAACGCACAACCCGCAGCAGAATCCGCAGGACCCGCCCATCAGATAAGCGCGATCCGACGCGCACCGTCGTCCATCAGGGAGTGAAGCCGCATGAAGAACGATTTGCCCGAGCTCGCCGCGCTCGAAGCACTGCTGCGCGATCAACGCGCGGCTTACCTGCGCGCGCCTTATCCGTCTTGGGACACACGCGCCACGCATCTGCGGGCGTTGCGCAAGGTCATGCTCGACAATCGCGACGCGCTCGCCGCGGCGATGAGCGCGGACTTCGGCAATCGCGCGAAAGAAGAAGTGCTGCTCGGCGAATTCCTGCTGGTGAAGGAAGAGATCGACGCCGCGCTAAGACACGGCAAGCGCTGGATGAAACCGCAGCGCCGCAGCACCGACAAGTGGCTGCTGCCGGCGCGCGCCAGGGTCGTGCCGCAGCCGCTCGGCGTGGTCGGCATTCTGGTGCCGTGGAACTATCCGGTGCTGCTCGCCGCCGGGCCGCTGATCAGCGCGTTGACCGCGGGAAATCGCGCGATCATCAAGATGTCCGAATTGACGCCGCGCACCTCGGCGTTGTTCGAGCAGCTGATCGGCCAGACCTTCGCGCGCGATCACGTCGCGGTCGTCAACGGCGACGCGGCACTCGGCGCGGCGTTCAGCGCGCAGCCGTTCGACCACCTGCTGTTCACCGGCTCGACGAGGGTCGGCCACGAAGTGATGCGCGCGGCCGCCGAGCATCTGACGCCGGTCACGCTCGAACTCGGCGGCAAGTCGCCGGCGATCATCGGCGCGCACGCGCGCTTCGACAACGCGGTGGACAACCTCGTCGCCGGCAAGACGTTCAACGCCGGGCAGACCTGCGTCGCGCCGGACTACGTGCTGGTGCCGCGCGGGACGGAGCAGGCGTTCATCGAACGGGCGCGCGCGCGGATGGCGAAGCTGTATCCCGGCTTCGCGAATAACCAGGACTACACGTCGATCATCACGCCGCGCCACTTCGCGCGTCTCCAGCGTCTCGCCGACGAAGCCCGCGCCGCCGGCGCGCAACTGCATGCGCTGACCGACGCCGCGCCCGATCCGGCGAGCCGCCGCTTTCCGTTGACGGTCGTCACGAGCGCGCCCGACGAATGCGCGCTGATGCAGGAGGAAATCTTCGGGCCGCTGCTGCCGGTCATCCCCTACGACACGCTCGACGACGCGATCGCGTACATCAACACGCGCCCTCGTCCGCTCGCGCTGTATCTGTACGCGGACGATGCGGGCACAATCGAGCGCGTCACGCACGAAACGATCGCGGGCGGCATGGCGGTCAATGAAACGCTGATGCACCTCGCGTGCGAAAGCCTGCCGTTCGGCGGCGTCGGCGCGAGCGGGATGGGTGCCTATCACGGCTATGAAGGCTTCGTGACTTTCTCGAAGATGAAGCCGGTGTTGACGCAGGCGCGGCTGAACGCGCGCGGCTGGATCGCGCCGCCGTACGGCAAGCGGGTCAACGCGTTATTGAAATTGATGATGCGCTTCTGACGCGACCGAAGCGTAGCAACGGCGCAGCACGGTCGCCTAACGCGGCGATGCGCCGTCTTCGATTTCGGTGGCCACCACGTCGGTCACGTCCTGCGCGGCGGCGGTTGCGCTCGCGCCGTGCGGTGGTTCATCCTCGGCGCCGCTTTCCAGACGATGCAGCCACGCGAGCAATTCCGCCACCGCCTGATAAAGCTGCGGCGGAATACGCGCGTCGAGGTCCACCTGCATCAGCAGCGAGACCATTTCGGGCGCTTCGTGGACATACAGGCCCGCTTCCTTCGCGCGCTGCACGATCATCTCGGCCAGCAGTCCATAGCCTTTGGCGACCACGCGCGGCGCGGGATCACCGCTCTGCGTGTCGTAGACGAGCGCGGCCGCGGTGCGGCGATGTTTGCGGCTCATCAGATATCCCAGTCGAAATCGTTGCGCGGGGCGGCGTCCGTGCGAACCGCGCGCGTGGTGCGACGGGCGGGCGTCGCGGCGTTGGCCGTCGGGTCTGCCGCCGAAGTTGTCGAGGCCGCCGAGGTGGACGAAGTCGCCGCCGATGCCGAACGCGCATACGCCGACGCCGCCGCCTGCGCATCCGCCGCGTTGGCCGCTGTCGCCGCAGCGCCGGGCGCGCCGCCGCCGATCTCGCGGATCGTCAACCCGCTCAGTTCGATGCCCGCCGCCGCGAGCCGTTGCCGGAAGCTCTCGCCCTGCATCGCGAGTCGTGCCGCGCCGCCCGGGGTCGCCTGCACGCGCGCCACCAGTCGCATGCCGGTCAGCGTCAGATCGGCGTCGACGGTGCCGAGGGTCGGCAGCGACAGCGTCAGACGCGTGCGCCACGGCTGGTTGTCCTCGCTCGCCGTGCCGCCGCCGCTGCGATCCCATTCGTCGCCTTCCTGTTCGATGGTCCAGTCGAGCCGCGCGCCCGGCCACGCTTCGCCGCTCCAGCGAAACTGGCCAGTCGCGAGCAGATCCAGTTGCTGGCGCACCAGCGGGACGGTCGCGGGATGCACCGACGCGGCCATCGATTGCGAACTCTGTGCCGCGCCCGCCTCTCCCGTTTGCGCCGCCGCGCTGTGCAGCCCCGTATGCGCGGGCTGGCCATTGAGATCGGACAGCGAACTGGCCAGCACCTCGCCGGCGACGAAACGCGCGGCCTGCGCAGTCAGGATCGACGGCATCGCGCGGGCGGCGGCGTTGTTGTCGGGCGCGCCGTTTTGCATGCCGCCGCTTGGCGCGCCGCCATTGGACGCAACGCCGGTACCTTGACGCATCGCGCCGTTCGGCAGCGGCGCATCGCCGTCGTCGTTGGTCCAGTCGAGCGGCAGTTGCGCGGCGGCGGCCACCAGTTTGTTTTGCGCCTCGCCGGCAAGACTCGTCGGCGAGCGCTGGCCGGCCAGCCATTGTGCGAGATGCGCTTCGTAGAACAGGCCGCTGTCGCCGACCGTCTGTTCGAGCGCCGCCGCCAGCGCCGCGACCGGCACCTGGGCAGCCGCCACATTGGCGGTGGCCGCAGCGTTGGCCACCGTGCCGGCAGCCGCCGAATTGGCGTTCGATGCGGTGGATGCAGAGGGCGTGTCGAACAGCGTCGAGCCGCCGACTTCGATATCGAGCGCCGGCGCGGCCGGCCAGATCGGCGTCTGGCCGAGCACGGCCAGGGTCGCTTCGCCGCCCGCGTGCGCGATCGCATTGAGCGTCAGCGCGACGGCGGACAACGCGGTTTGCGCGGAAGACGGCGGTGCAGGCGTCGTAGCGGCAGGCGCATTGGTCGGCGCGGTCTCGACGCCCGTCGCGCCGGTCTGCGAGGTCGCCGTGCTGCCCGGCGCGATGTTGAGCAGACTGTCGACCCGGCTCGTAAGCAGCGAAGCGAGGGCCGTGTCGATTCCGTTCATGCCGATTCCTTGGTCACATTCGCGGTAGCGCGCTCAATCTCAAATCGGTCCGCGTAAGCCTGGTGACCCGCACGCGTGCGCGCGCACCTGAGCCTCTTCAGCGCGCGCCGTACAGTTCCTTGAGCACGCGCGTCGGCCGTCCGGCGAACAGCGCCGACAGATTGGCCATGCGCGGATTCGCCAGATCCCGGATGGCGGCATCGTCCGCGAGGATCTGGCGGATCAGCGCGTATTTGCGCAGGCGCTCAGCCTCGTCGAGCTTCACACCGGAGTCGGCGTCCCTCAACGCGTCCACCAGATGCCGGTATTCCTCCTGCAAGTGGACCAGATCGCTCCACAAGTCCCGTCGGGCCGCCGTCAGCATGCGGCAGGAAAGCGCTGCGACCGCCTCGTAGCGGGCGAAATAGTCTGCGTTCGATGTCATCTCATGCTTTCCGCGGCCGGCTGGGCTGCCATCCGCGCGATCTCCGGGGCAATGCCGATCCATGCCTCTTCGAGCGTCGCAAGCAGGCCGTCGACTTCGACCAGCATCGTCTCGCTCTGTTTGATATTGGCTTCGAGCAGCCGACGCGTCATATAGCTGTACAGCGCGTTCAGCCGCTCCGCAATCTCGCCGCCCACTTCAAGGTTGAGCGACTGCTGCAGCCCGCTTTCGATAATCCGGATCGCCTTGCTGATCGCCATGCCTCGCTCGGCCACGTTGCCTTGCTGCAAGTGCATCCGCCCCTGTGCGATCGCCTGCCGTGCGCCCTGATACAGCAACACGATCAGACGGTGCGGACTTGCGCCCATCACACTTGTCTCGACACCGACGCGCGCATACGCATTGGCTCCAGCGTGTCCTGGGGAAAACATCGGCGCTGCTCCTCTCATACAGACTGCGGTTTGGTCGTGGCATGGCGGCCCGCGGTGTCACGGCGCCCGAACTTGCCCTGTATCCGGGTTATCGGATACGCAACGACAAAGCTTTAGCCCGATGTAAGGAGGATTAAGGGCGCATTGCGCACTTGCCGGCCCGACGCCGACGAGGCTCGCCAGTCTCCATGGCGAACCAGACCAGCGAGCACGCGGGCCGCCGCGACGCCGCCCCACCGGCAAAGGCGTGGGCAGCCGCGGCCGCGCCGCCGTCACGGGCGGCGCTGACCGCACTCACGCAGAGTCATGCAGGCTCATCCGACTCAGGCAAGCGAGGGACCGCGCGCGGCATGCCGCGCCGCGTGCGGCCCGCTCAGACCGACATCTGCGCGATGTCGTTGTAGGCGGACACCAGCTTGTTGCGCACCTGCAAGCCGAACTGGAAGCCAACGTTGGCCTTTTGCATGTCGACCATCACGTCGTTCAGCGACACGTTCGACGAGCCCAGCTCGAACGCCTGCGATTCGCCGATCGCGGTTTTCTGGTCGTTGCTGATCTTGTCGAGCGACGCCTTCAGCGCCGACGCGAAACCGCCGACGGTCGCCGCACCGGACTCCCCGGCTGCGGCCGGGCTTGCGCCGCCGGCCGCCTGCGCTGCCATCGACTGCATCTGTTGCAGCGCCGACGAGAGCGCGTTCACGGGCATGGTCATGTTCTCTCCGTTCAATGATGGACCGGCGGGTCACAGCCGCGCCGCACAGCCATACGCACAGCCGTGCCGATCTGAACCGAAGCATAGCAAGCCCCCCCTGCCCGACAGGCCCGAAAGTAGGGGGGAAACCCGGCTCTATTCAAGCAATCGGGTTGAGCGGCGCTGCGGATAATTTCAAGGGTGAAAGTCTCTGTCCGTACGCCCGCCGACCCTCGGCGCGCTCCAGCGGCAGAACGCAAAGGCATCCCGGAGATACCCGACGCATGGATTCGTCAGCCAACTCTTTGATCAACCCCGACGCCCGCATGGGGCTGGCCGGCGCGCAGCCCGGCGCCGGCGCGGCCGGCACCGGCCAGGCGGGTGGCGCCGCCGATCTCGGCGGACTCGGCGGCAACCTGGGCGGGATGGGCGGCAACTTCACCCAGCGTCTGTCGGGGCTCGCGCAGATGCGCGGCAATCCGCGCGCGCCGCTGATCTTCGCGGTCGCACTGCTGGTCGCGATCGTGGCGGGCCTGTTCCTGTGGTCGCGCGCGCCGGACTACAAGGTGCTGTTCAGCAATCTGTCGGACCGCGACGGCGGCTCGATCATCGCCGCGCTCCAGCAGGCCAACATCCCCTACAAGCTCTCCGATAACGGTGGCGCGATCCTCGTGCCCGCCGAGCAAGTGCACGAGATGCGTCTGCGGCTCGCGTCGCAAGGTCTGCCCAAGAGCGGCTCGGTCGGCTTCGAATTGATGGACAACCAGAAATTCGGCATCAGCCAGTTCGACGAACAGATCAACTACCAGCGCGCGCTCGAAGGCGAACTGGAACGCACGATCGAATCGATTTCGACGGTGAAGTCGGCGCGCGTGCATCTGGCGATTCCGAAGCCGAGCGTGTTCGTGCGCGACAAGGAAGCGCCGTCGGCGGCGGTGCTGGTCAACCTCTTTCCGGGCCGCGTGCTCGACGAGGGCCAGGTGGTCGCGATTACGCACATGGTGTCGTCGGCGGTGCCGGAAATGCCGGTGCACGGCGTGACGATCCTCGACCAGGACGGCAACCTGCTCACGCAGCCGACCACCGGCAGCGGGCTCGACGCGACGCAACTGAAGTACCGCCAGCAGATCGAGCGCAACACGCAGCAGCGCATCAACGCGATCCTCGCGCCGCTGTTCGGCGCGGGCAACGCGCACTCGCAGGTGAGCGCCGACATCGACTTCTCACACAGCGAACAGACCTCGGAGAACTACGGCCCGAACGGCAATCCGCAGCAGGCGGCGATTCGCAGCCAGCAGTCGAGCAGCGCAACCGAAATGTCGCAAGGCGGCGCCTCGGGCGTGCCCGGCGCGCTCTCCAACCAGCCGCCGCAACCGGCCTCCGCGCCGATCACGGCGGGCAACGGCGCGAGCGGCGTCAGCACCACGCCGGTCAGCGACCGCAAGGACTCGACCACCAACTACGAACTCGACAAGACCGTGCGCCACATCGATCAGCCGATGGGCGGCATCCGCCGTCTGTCGGTGGCGGTGGTCGTCAACTATCTGCGGGTGGCCGACGCCAAGGGCAACGTGACCATGCAGCCGGTCACCGCCGACAAGCTCGCGCAAGTCACGCAACTGGTGAAGGACGCGATGGGCTTCGACGCGGCGCGCGGCGACTCGGTCAACGTGGTCAATAGCGCATTCACCGCCGACATCGACCCGAACGCGAACCTGCCGTGGTGGCGCACGCCGGACATGCTGGCGCTCTACAAGCAGATCGCGACCTACCTCGGCATCGGCGCGGTGGCCCTGTTCCTCTACTTCGTGATGGTGAAGCCGGCGCTGCGCCGCGCCTTCCCGCCGCCGGAGCCGGTCGCCGTGGCCGCGCTGGCGTCGCCGGACGAGCCGGTGCTGCTGGACGGCATTCCGGCCGCCGAGCGCGATGGCGCGGTGGTCGAGATCGAGACCGACAGCGAAACGCTCGCGCTCGAAAACGCGAAACACAAATATGAGCGGAACCTGGAGTTCGCGCGCAACATCGCGCGCCAGGATCCGAAGATCGTTGCAACCGTCGTGAAAAATTGGGTGTCCGATGAGCGCTGAAGGCGTAGTGAAAAGCGCGCTGCTGCTGATGTCGATCGGCGAGGAAGAAGCCGCGCAGGTGTTCAAGTTCCTCGGGCCGCGCGAAGTCCAGAAGATCGGCGTCGCGATGGCCGCGCTGAAGAACGTGACCCGCGAGCAGGTCGACGAAGTCCTGCAGGAGTTCGTGCGCGAAGCGGAGCAGCACACCGGCATGTCGCTCGATTCGAACGAGTACATCCGTTCGGTGCTGACCAAGGCGCTCGGCGACGACAAGGCCGGCGCGATCATCGACCGGATTCTGCAGGGCAGCGATACGAGCGGTATCGAAGGCCTGAAGTGGATGGACTCCGCGGCGGTCGCCGAACTCATCAAGAACGAGCATCCGCAGATCATCGCGACCATCCTCGTGCATCTGGATCGCGATCAGGCGTCGGAAATCGTCGCCTGCTTCACGGACCGGCTGCGCAACGACGTGCTGCTGCGGATCGCGACGCTCGACGGCATTCAGCCGGCCGCGTTGCGCGAACTCGACGACGTGCTGACGGGCCTCCTGTCCGGCAGCGACAACCTGAAGCGCAGCCCGATGGGCGGCATTCGCACGGCGGCCGAGATTCTCAACTTCATGTCGAGCAATCACGAGGAAGGCGTCATCGAGAACGTCCGCCAGTACGACGCGGAACTCGCGCAGAAGATCATCGATCAGATGTTCGTATTCGAGAACCTGCTCGATCTGGAAGACCGCGCGATCCAACTGTTGCTGAAGGAAGTCGAGTCCGAAGCGCTGATCATCTCGCTGAAGGGCGCGCCGCCCGCGCTGCGTCAGAAGTTCCTGTCGAACATGTCGCAACGCGCGGCCGAACTGCTCGCCGAGGACCTCGATGCGCGCGGTCCGGTGCGCGTGTCCGAAGTCGAAACGCAACAGCGCCGCATCCTGCAGATCGTGCGCAACCTGGCCGAGAGCGGGCAGATCGTGCTAGGCGGTAAGGCGGAAGATGCGTATGTCTAACCAGAACTCGTCGGCGAAGGAAAGCCTCTCGGCCTACCAGCGCTGGGAGATGGCTTCGTTCGATCCGGCACCGCCACCGCCGCCGCCCGAACCGGAGGTCGACGACGGCGCCGCGTTCGAAGCGGAACTCGAGCGCCTGCGCGAGGCCGCGCACGCGCAAGGCATCGCGTCCGGTCATGTGGCCGGCCAGGCGCTCGGCTACCGGGCCGGCTACGAACAAGGTCATACGCAGGGGTTCGAGCAAGGCCAGAGCGAAGCGCGCGAAGAAGCGGCGCGGCTCGCGGCGCTGGCCGGGACTTTCAAGGCCGCGCTCGACGGCGCTCAGGGTGCGATCTCCGAAACGCTGGTCGCGCTGGCGCTGGACATTGCACAGCAGGTCGTGCGCCAGCACGTCCAGCACGATCCGACCGCGCTGATCGCCGCCGCGCGCGAGGTGCTGGCCACCGAGCCCGCGCTGGTCGGCGCGCCGGCGCTGATCGTGAGTCCCGCCGATCTGCCGGTGGTCGAAGCCTATCTGCTCGAAGAGTTGCAAACGCGCGGCTGGACCGTGCGCACGGATGCGTCGGTGGAGCGCGGCGGCTGTCGCGCGCAGGCCGGCAGCGGCGAAGTGGATGCCGGCATCGACACGCGGTGGGAGCGCGTCGCGGCCGCACTCGGCAAGGTGAGCACATGGTGAAGCCGACGCTCGAAGAGATTCGCGCCAGCGATCTGACGCCGCTCGAACGCGAACTGGCGCTGGCGTCGTTCGGCGCTGAAGCGCTGGCGGACGAGCCTGCCGTTGCCGTTACGACACCCATTGCGACACCAGCATCGTCCGCTGCGGCAACCGCGACCGCGGCCGCCGTTGCCGCGATCGAAGCCGCGCTGCGCGATCCGGAACACGCGCATCCGGCGACAGGCGCCGCCGCAAGCCGCGACTCCGCCGCCATCGCTCACGCCCCGTACGATCCCGCGCTCGACAGCAATCCGCACATGCAGGCCTGGCGCGGCCGGCTCGACGCACTGCGCGCGCGCAACGCGATCGCCAAACCGCTGCGCGCGTGCGGACGTTTGACGCGCGCCGCGGGGCTCGTGCTCGAAGCGGTCGGCCTGCGCCTGTCGGTCGGCGCCGAAGTGATGATCGAACTGCCGCCCGGCAGTTCGCTGCCGATGGCCGAAGCCGAAGTCGTCGGCTTTTCCGGCGACAAACTGTTTCTGATGCCGACCACCGAAGTGATCGGCCTGTTGCCCGGCGCGCGCGTCTATCCGCTCGAAAGCGCGCCGATCGCCGATCCGATGGCGGGCGCGAAGCGTCTGCCGGTGGGCTGGGAACTGCTCGGCCGCGTGCTCGACGCGTCCGGCCGTCCGCTCGACGGGCTCGGTCCGCTCGGCGCGCATGCCGACGCGCCGCTGTCCGCACCGGTCATCAACCCGCTGAATCGTGAGCCGATTCACAAGGTGCTCGACGTAGGCGTGCGCGCGATCAACGCGCTGCTGACCGTCGGCCGTGGCCAGCGCATGGGGCTGTTCGCCGGTTCGGGCGTCGGCAAATCGGTGCTGCTCGGCACGATGGCGCGCTACACCAGCGCCGAGGTGATCGTGATCGGTCTGATCGGCGAACGCGGGCGCGAAGTGAAGGAATTCATCGAACAGATTCTCGGCGAGGAAGGCCTCGCGCGCTCGGTGGTGATCGCGGCGCCCGCCGACGTGTCGCCGCTGTTGCGAATGCAGGCCGCGTCGTATTCGACATCGCTCGCCGAATATTTCCGCGACCAGGGCAAGCACGTGCTGCTGCTGATGGATTCGCTGACCCGCTACGCGATGGCGCAGCGCGAGATCGCGCTGGCGGTCGGCGAGCCGCCTGCGACCAAGGGCTATCCGCCTTCGGTGTTCGCGAAGCTGCCGGCGCTCGTCGAACGCACCGGCAACGGCCCGGCGGGCGGCGGCTCGATCACCGCGTTCTACACCGTGCTGACCGAAGGCGACGATCAGCAGGACCCGATCGCCGACTCCGCGCGCGCGATTCTCGACGGCCACATCGTGTTGTCGCGCTCGCTCGCCGAGGCCGGCCACTATCCGGCGATCGATATCGAAGCGTCGATTAGCCGGGCAATGACCGCGTTGATCGACGATAACCATCTGAACAAGACGCGTATGTTCAAGCAGATGCTGTCGCGCTATCAGCGCAACCGCGATCTGATCAACGTAGGCGCGTATTCGAGTGGGCGCGATGCGGTGCTCGATCGCGCGATCGCGTTGTATCCGCGGATGGAAGCATTTTTGCAGCAAGGCTTTCGCGAATGCGCGAACTTTGAACCGAGCGTCGAGATGCTGGACGCGCTGTTTGCCCAAGGAGGCTGACGATGGCGAAACACTTTCCGATCAAGACGCTCATCGGCCTCGCTCAGGACGACGTGGATGCCGCCGCGCAGCGCCTGGGCCGGGCGCAGCGCGAGCGCAACGACGTACAGGCGCAGCTCGACGCGCTCGTCCAGTACCGCGACGAATACCACTCGCGCTTCACGACGACCGCGCAGAGCGGGATGCCCGCCGGCAACATGCGCAACTTCCAGGCGTTCATCGACACGCTCGACGCCGCCATCGACCAGCAGCGCAATCTGCTGGCGACGGCCACCGCGCGGGTCGAAGCGGCCAAGCCCGACTGGCAGCGTCAGAAGCAGAAGCTCGGCTCGTACGAAGTGCTGCAGGCGCGCGGTGAAGCCGCCGAAGCCAGGACCGTCGCGCGGCGCGATCAACGCGACGCCGACGAATTCGCCGCTCGCATTCTACGGATGCGCACCGACGGCATCTGAGCGGGGCGAGCGTCACGCCGCCTTGTTTCACCGACCACCCGCTTGACGGATTGACAGGATTCCTTATGTCGCTTCTTTCACAGATCGGCTCGTTGCTCGGCTCGGCCGGCAATTCGTCGACCAACGCGGCGATGGCCGCCGCCGCGAACGCGAACCCGTTCTCGCAGACCTTGCAGCAAAGCATCGACCAGCAGAGCAATGCGGCCGCGCAGAGCGCGAGTCAGCAGCAGGCCGCGTCGTCGGCGTCTTCGTCGAGCGTGCACGACGCGCCGCCGGCCGACTCCGCCGCGAAGCAGGCGAACGATGCGAGCAGCAAGAGCAACGACAGCTCGACGCGCGCGTCGTCGTCCACTGCGTCGACGGATCACACGCAACAGGCGTCGAGCGGCAAGACCGCGACGACACCGGCGAAGTCGAACAACAGCACGACATCGGCTGATGCAGGCACCGCTGCAGCAGCGGCAGCCGCACAAGCGCAAGCCCAGGCCCAGGCCCAGGCTCAGGCTCAGGCGCAGACCGACGCGAACAGCGCCTCGACCACGAGCGATCTCGCCACGACGTTGACCGACGTCGCGGCCGCGCTGGCGGGCACCGCCACCAACCCGACGACCGGCCTGGCGGCGGGCAAGAAGACGCTCGCCACCGATCCGAAGTCGTTGCAGGACGCACTGCAAGCGGCGCTGGCCGCACTCTCGGGCGGCCAGGGCGTGGTGCCCGCGCAGGCGCTGGCGAGCGGCGCGGCAGCGAACGCCGCGCCGGCGGCCAACGGCCTGGCGGCTACGAACGGCGGACTGGGCGGATCGGCGGACGGCAAGTCGCTGGCGAGCGGGCTATTGGGCGAGGGCAAGGGCTCGAACGCTTCGAAGGGCACGTTGAACACGACGGCAGCGCCGACGACGCTAACCGATCCGGCCGCAGCGGCCAGGTCGGCGGTCGACGCATTGACGGCGACGGCGGCCGGCGCCCAGACCGACAACCTGTCGTCCTTCAGGAGCGCGGCCGACGCAGCGACGGCGGCACTAGCCGCCACACAAGCCGCAGCGAGCGCCGCAACGACGGCCGCAGCGCAGACCACGGGCACCGCGAGCGCGGCGCAAGCGGCGAACGCGTTGGCGCCACAGGTCGGCACCACCGACTGGGAGGACGCGTTGAGCCAGAAGGTGGTGTTCCTGTCGAACGCGCATTCGCAGAGCGCCGAACTGACGTTGAACCCGAAGGACCTCGGACCGCTGCAGGTCGTCCTGCAGGTCGCCGACAACCATGCTCACGCGTTGTTCGTATCGCAGCACCAGTCGGTGCGCGAAGCCGTCGAGGCAGCGTTACCGAAACTGCGCGAGGCAATGGAATCGAACGGAATCGGGCTAGGCAGCGCGAGCGTCAGCGACGGTTTCGCACGACAGAGCAGCGGCCAGCAGAACGCCGACTCGGGTCGCTCGGGCGGCAAGTCGAGCGGCAATGGCGAAGGCTTTGGCGGCGGCGGTCCGGACACGGTCGACACGGTGGCCAACGTCGCAGTAAAGCGCAAGGTCGGATTAGTCGATACGTTTGCGTGAAGGTTGGTCGCGCCGCGCCATTCGCAGCGACCTGGGCGACACGTGCTGGATTCGCACGCGAGCCGACGCTCGAGCTTTTCCGATGCGACCTAGCCTGAATTGAGTCCCTGAGTCTTCCCCGCTCGAGCGCCCCGAACACGCCGACGGTTAGCGAGCGACCGCGACGGCGCGCGCAGCGTCGCCGGAAGCATGACTGCTTTGTCACTGACGCGAAGTGTGCGGGAGCGCGGATTCCAGATGCGCCACTACCCCCTCCAAGCCAGGGGACCCGCTTATAAGCTGGCGGTGTGAAGCCGCTTTCTTTGCCTACTTTCTTTGCGGCAAGCAAAGAAAGTAGGTGCCGCCCCGCACAGGGGCAACGCTAATAGACCGCCGCGAACTCAAGGAAAGGCCAACCCGCCATTCCGCGACTGCAAAAAAAGCGCAAAAACCAGAGATAGCCCTCAATCCCCCTTCTTTTCGACCCATCGCGCCCCGCGCAAATCAACAACAATCACCCTCACCAGCACTAACGGCACGCAAAACCAAACCTCATGGCAACCACGACCGCCCCTCAGCAAGCCGCGCCCGCCTCCCCGGGCCCCTTGAAGCGCATCATCCTGATCGTTCTCATCGCGATCATCGCCGCGGGCGCAGCCGGCGCCGGCGTGTGGTTCTTCATGTCCAAACGCGCGCCGGCCGCCGCGTCCGCGCAAGCCGCGCCGACGCCGCCCGCGACGCCGCTGTTCTTCCCGCTCGAATCGATGACGGTGAACCTGCAATCGGACGACGGCCAGCAGCATTTCCTGCGCATCGGCCTCACGCTCAGGCTCGGCGACGCCGCCACCCAGCAGCAGCTCACCGAACACATGCCGGAAGTGCGCAGCCACATTCTGCTCGCGCTGTCGAACAAGCATCCGGACGAACTCGCGCCGCTCGAAGGCAAGCGCGCGCTCGCCGACGAACTCAAGACGCTGATCGAGCAGCCGACCGACAAGGGCGCCGCGCCGATCAACGTGCAGGACGTGCTGTTCACCGAATTCGTCGTGCAGTGACGCCCAGTGACGTCAACTAGCGCTGCCATCATCAACCGCCACGGGACGCACGAGGAATAAGCAATGGGCCACGAAGAGTTCATGTCCCAGGAGGAGGTCGATGCCCTCCTCAAGGGCGTCACCGGCGAGTCCGACACGGAAGCCGAACAAAGCGACCGGACGGGCGTGCGCCCGTACAACATCGCGACGCAGGAACGCATCGTCCGCGGCCGGATGCCCGGCCTCGAAATCATCAACGACCGGTTCGCGCGTCTCTTGCGCGTCGGCATTTTCAACTTCATGCGGCGTTCGGCGGAAATCTCCGTCGGTCCGGTGAAGGTGCAGAAGTACAGCGAATTCACCCGCAACCTGCCGATCCCGACCAACCTGAACCTGGTCCACGTGAAGCCGTTGCGCGGCACGTCGCTGTTCGTGTTCGATCCGAACCTCGTGTTCTTCGTGGTCGACAACCTGTTCGGCGGCGACGGGCGCTTCCATACGCGCGTCGAAGGGCGCGACTTCACGCAGACCGAGCAGCGCATCATCAACAAGCTGCTCAACCTGGTGTTCGACAACTACACGGCGTCGTGGAAAAGCGTGCGGCCGTTGCAGTTCGAATACGTGCGCTCGGAAATGCACACGCAGTTCGCCAACGTCGCGACGCCCAACGAGATCGTCATCGTCACGCAGTTCTCGATCGAGTTCGGCACGACCGGCGGCACGCTGCACATCTGCATGCCGTATTCGATGATCGAACCGATCCGCGACATTCTCTCGTCGCCGATCCAGGGCGAGGCGATGGACATCGACCGCCGCTGGGTGCGCGTGCTGTCGCAGCAGGTGCAGGCGGCGGAAGTGGAACTGACCGCCGACCTCGCTCAGGTGCCGGTCACGTTCGAACAGATTTTGAACATGCGCAAAGGCGATGTTCTGCCGATCAACATTCCCGAGCACATCACAGCGAAAGTCGATGGCGTGCCGGTGATGGAATGCGGCTACGGAATTTTCAATGGTCAGTACGCGTTGCGGGTCCAGAAGATGATCAGCGCAGCCGACACGATGAAGGATGGTGGATATGAGTGACCTGAACGCAAAGCCCGACGCTGAACTGGCTGCGGGTGAGCCGCAACTGGCCGCCGGCGCGGCCGGCACCGA
Source organism: Paraburkholderia ginsengisoli NBRC 100965 (assembly GCF_000739735.1). Lineage (GTDB taxonomy): Bacteria > Pseudomonadota > Gammaproteobacteria > Burkholderiales > Burkholderiaceae > Paraburkholderia > Paraburkholderia ginsengisoli. The sequence continues at coordinate 16,172 of NZ_BBJF01000009.1, forward strand.
AGACGACGACGCGATGGCCGACTGGGCCAGCGCGCTCGCCGAACAGAACGACAACCCGGAAGTCAGCGCGACGACGGCCGGTGTGTTCCAGCCGCTGTCGAAAGTCGAGCCGACCTCGACGCGCAACGACATCGACATGATCCTGGACATTCCGGTCCAGATGACGGTCGAACTCGGCCGCACCAAGATCGCGATCCGCAACCTGCTGCAACTCGCGCAGGGGTCGGTGGTGGAGCTCGACGGCCTCGCGGGCGAACCGATGGACGTGCTGGTCAACGGCTGCCTGATCGCCCAGGGCGAAGTGGTGGTCGTGAACGACAAGTTCGGCATCCGTCTGACCGACATCATCACGCCGTCCGAACGCATCCGGAAGTTGAATCGATGAAACGCCTTGCCGGTCGCGCCGTGTTCGACGCTTCGCGCGACGCTCTGCTTCGGGTCGCCTGCGCGGCGGTGCTTATCGGGCCGCTCGCCGTGCCCTTTTGCGCGCACGCCGCCGACATGAATGCGGTCAACAACGCCGCGAGCATCGCCTCGGGTGTCGGCGCCGGCTCGGCCGTCCCGGCGCTCGGCGTCGGCGCGGTCTTGCAGACGATCGTGGGCCTGCTGGTCGTGATCGGTCTGGTGTTCGGCTGCGCGTGGCTCGCGCGCCGTTTCGGCTTGCAACCGGGCAATCGCGGCGGACTCGTGAAGACCATCGGCGGTGCGTCGCTCGGTGGCAAGGAGCGCGTCGCGGTGGTTGAAATCGGCGACACGTGGCTCGTGCTCGGCGCGGCGCCCGGCAACGTGCGTCTGCTGCATACGATGCCCGCGGGGTCCGCCACGGCCGACGGCGTCATCGCCACGATCCCGCAGAACCAGGGCACCGGCGCCGCGTTGCCTGGCACCTTCGCGCAACGCTTTCGCGACGCTTTGAAAGGCGAGGTTGGCAAACGTTTCAACGCGCAAGGCGGCGGGGACCGGTAATGCAGTTCAGTTCGATGCAAGTCAGTATTCCGCTCGCGCGTGATGGGCATAATGCTCGCCCCGCTCGCGGCGCCGCAGCCGCTCTGCAAACCGCCGTCGCCGTGTTGCGCCGCTACGCGCCGGTCGTGCTGCCGGCGCTGATGCTCGCGCTGCCGACGCTGTCGTTCGCGCAAACCGCCGGCCTGCCCGCGTTCAACACGAGCCCCGGCCCGAACGGCGGGACCACCTACTCGCTGAGCGTGCAGACGATGCTGCTGCTCACGATGCTGTCGTTCCTCCCGGCGATGGTGCTGATGATGACGAGCTTCACGCGCATCATCATCGTGTTGTCGCTGCTGCGCCAGGCGCTCGGCACGACCACCACGCCGCCGAATCAGGTGCTGGTCGGTCTCGCGATGTTTCTCACGCTGTTCGTGATGTCGCCGGTGCTCGACAAGGCCTATAACGAAGGCTACAAGCCGTTTTCGGAAGGCACGATCGCGATGGATCAAGCGGTCTCGCGCGGCGTCGCGCCGTTCAAGACCTTCATGCTGCGTCAGACCCGCGAAAGCGATCTCGCGCTATTCGCCCGCATCTCGCACGCCGCGCCGATGCAAGGTCCGGAGGACGTGCCGCTGTCGCTGCTGGTGCCGTCGTTCGTGACGAGCGAGTTGAAGACCGGCTTCACGATCGGCTTCACGATTTTCATCCCGTTCCTCATCATCGACATGGTGGTAGCGAGCGTGCTGATGTCGATGGGCATGATGATGGTGTCGCCCGCCACGATCTCGCTGCCGTTCAAGCTGATGCTGTTCGTGCTGGTCGACGGCTGGCAGTTGCTGCTCGGCTCGCTCGCGCAGAGTTTCGTTTAACCCATTTTTTGGCGCACTCACCATGACACCTGAAGCCGTCATGACGCTGGCCCACCAGGCGATGTACGTCGGCCTGGTGCTGGCCGCTCCGCTTTTGTTCGTCGCGCTGATCGTCGGTCTGGTGGTGAGTCTGTTTCAGGCGGCCACGCAGATCAACGAGTCGACGCTCTCGTTCATTCCGAAGCTGCTCGCGATCGCCGTCACGATGGTAATCGCCGGCCCGTGGATGCTGACGACGATGCTCGACTATCTGCGTCACACGCTCACCAGCATTCCGACGCTCGTCAACTGAGCGGCGCGCCGCCGCTCCTCCCGCCATGTTCACGGTCACTTACGCTCAACTGAATGGCTGGCTGACCGCGTTCCTCTGGCCGTTCGCGCGCATCGCCGCATTGATCGCCACCGCGCCGGTGCTCAGCAATGTGTCGATGCCCGCGCGCGTGAAGATCGGCCTCGCCGCCTTCACCACCATCATCGTCGCGCCGACCATCGGCGCGATGCCGCAAGTCACCGTGTTTTCGGCGGCGGGCGTGTGGGTGCTGGTCAACCAGTTCCTGATCGGCATCGCACTCGGCGTGACGATGCAGGTCGTCTTCCAGGCGATCGACGCGACCGGCTACTTCATCGGCCTCGGCATGGGCCTCGGCTTCGCGACCTTCTTCGATGCGCAGGCGACCGGCTCGGGCGTGGTGATCTCGCGCTACATGACGACCATCGCGATGCTGGTGTTTCTCGCCGTCGACGGTCATTTGCAGATGCTGGCCGCGCTGGTGACGACGTTCCAGTCCGTGCCGGTGTCGGCGAACATGCTCGCGCCGCATGGCTGGCAGACGCTCGCCAACTGGGGTGGGTCGATTTTCTCGGCGGGGCTGCTGCTGTCGCTGCCGGTGGTCGTAGCACTGCTGATCGCCAACCTCGCGCTCGGCATTCTCAATCGCGCGGCGCCGCAGATCGGCGTGTTCCAGATCGGCTTTCCGCTCACGATGCTGGTCGGCCTGCTGCTCGTGCAACTGATGCTGCCGAACATGATCCCGTTCTTCGTGCGGCTGTTCGACGGCGGCATCGAACAGATGGGTCGCGTCGCGGCGGGGTTGAAGTAGCGCACAAGCGCGCTTGCCCTGGACATAAAAAAACCGGCGCGAGCCGGTTTTTTTATGGGTGCCGCGTCCGTCCGTCAGTTGTTGATGTACTGGAACAGCGACATGTTCTGGATCTGCACGAACGCCTGCTGCGATGCCTGCAACGCGGCTTGCTGCATCGTGTACTTGCTGATCGTCGCGACCATGTCGGTCTGCGTCAGGTCTGCGAGGTTGCTCTGCGCTTGCAGCGAGTTGGTCTGAGTGACGGTTTGCAGCGCCTTCACTTCCTGCTCGCGCCCGCCCACCGACGCCTGCACCGCCGTCACGTTGCTCAGCGTGTTGCCGAGTTGCGTGAGACCGGTGTTCAACGCGTTCTGCAGGTTCGCAGTCGCCGCCGGATCGCCCGTCACCGGCTGTTGCAGTGCGGCGATCATCGCGTTGATGTTGGCGAACACATCTGTGCCCGCCTGGTTGGCCGTCTTGACCGTAAAGGTGTCGCCGTCGGCCGGCGTGCCGGTAATCGCGACAGTCTGGCCGCCCACCGTGATATTGGCGCCTTCCGTATAGGCTTGCGGCGTGCCCGCAGCGCCAGTGATCGTGTCGGTGATGGTATAGGTCTGCGACGCGCCGCTGCCGCTGAACTGGATCTGATACGGGTCGGCGTTCGCCGCGTTGGTCGGATCGTTGACCGTCACCGAGCCGATCACGCCGGTACCCTTATTGGCCGAGCTGCCGCCTGCGACCGGATCCGCATTGACCGCGCCGACGCTCATGAACACGGTAAGGCCGTTGTCGCCCGTCGCCACCTGGTTACTGTCGGTGACCTGCACGGTGCGCGTGCCGGTATCGCCCGAATAGACGACGGCGCCGCTCGCGTCGGTCGTAAATGCCTGGGTGCTGTTCTGAAATCCGGAGAACAGCGAATTGCCCGCGCTGTCGGTCGAGTTGGCGTAGGTCAGCAACTGGTCGCGCAGAGATGTCAGCTCGGCAGCGATGGCGCTGCGGTTCGAATCGTTCAGACCGCCGTTGCTCGCTCTGAGCACTTGCGTATTCACGCTTTGCAGGGTGCTGAGCACGCCGCTGAGCGTCGAGTCCTCGGCCTGCAGCGACGAGAGCGCGGCGCCCTGATTGGTCGTGTATTGCGACAGCGCCGTCGCCGTCGAACTCAGCTGCACGGCTTGCGCCGCGCCGAGCGGGTTGTCGGCGGCCGTGCTCAGGCTCGTGCCGCTCGAAATTTCCTGGTAGATCTGCGACAACTGAGCCTGCTGGTTGCTCATTGTCTCGACGTTCATGCTGAAGTATTGCGAGCTGGAGATACGCATGGTTCAACGCCTTACGAGAAGATGCCGAGCAACGTCTGGAACAGGGTCTGCGCGGTCTGGATGACCTTGCTGTTGGCCTGATAGAGCTGCTGATACTGAAGCAGGTTGGCTGCTTCCTCATTGATATTCACGCCCGACACGGACTGCTGCGCGGCGGTGATCTGCGTGACGAGCGCGCTTTGCGCGGTGCTCGACGTCTGCACCTGGCTCGCCTGATTGCCGATGTCGTTCACGTAGGTCGCGTACGCGCTGGTCAGCGTGGACGTGCCGCCCGACATCACCTTCGCGGTGGTCAGGTTCGACAGCAGTTGCGCGTTGCGGCCGTCGTTGGTCGCACCGGTGTTCGGCCCGATCGAGAACGTGTCGCCGTCCGACGGTGTACCGCTGAGCGTGACCGTCACGCCGTTCATGCCACCGGCGCTGGTCGAGTTGCTCGGGTTGTCGATCGTCAGCGTCGCGCCCGAGCTGGGCGAGTACGGCACGGCGGTCGTCGCCGAGGTGATCGTGTACGAAGTCGGCGGCGTGCCGGCCACCGTCACCACCGAGTTCAGCGGGAAACCGGTCAGGCCGGTGCCGGCGGTATAGGTGAGGGTCGACGCCGTGGTCGGCGCGCTGTAACCGGCCGACACCGTGCCCTGCGTGATCGAGCCGCTGCCGGTGTTCGACGCGGACGCCGAAGCCAGCACCGGCGCCGCCGCCGCGATCGCCGACGGCGACGTGGTGGTGAGCGCGAAGCCGTTCAGCGCGCCGCGCGTCGGTTCGACGGAGAACGAGTCGCCCGCTTTCATGGTGCCGGTGGCCGAGAACTGCAAGCCGCCGATCGGTTTGGTGAGGTCCGTCGCCGAACCCACGATGTTGCCGGTCTGATTGTCGGTGAGCGTGTACGCGGTGCCGTTGTACGACAGCGTGTAGTCGCCGGTGGTCGGTTGCGTCGCGTCGGCGAATGACGCGGAGAGCGACGCATTGCCCGTGTTCTGCGAATTCGAATACACCGTCGGCGAGCCGACCGTGAAGAGCGCGCCTCCAGCGGTGCCGTTCAGCGTGATACCGAGTTCGTTCTGCGCGTTCACCTGCGCGGCGAAGCTGGTGGCGATCGCGCCGAGTTTCGCTTCGGCCGGGTCGAGTGTTTGCGAGCGGAACTGCAGCAGGCCGCCGAGCGTGCCGCCGTCGACTTTGGTGTCGGACAGCGTCTGCGGGGTCGGCGTCGGCTTCGCGCCGGCCTGGCCGAGATACTGGACCGACAGCTCGCTCGGGTCGGTGGCGGAGGTCGCCGTGCCGAGGTTGAAACTGTTGCCGGCGGACACGAGCGGCTGGCCGTTGGACATGAACACGCTATAGCCGCCGTTGCTCTGCACGACCGACACGCCGATCAGTTGCGACAGGTTCGACACCGCGAGATCGCGTTGGTCGAGCAACTGGTTCGGCGGCTGGCCCTGGCTGCTGGCCGCGGTGATCTGCGTGTTCAGCGCGGCGATCTGCTGCGTGAAGCTGTTGATCTGCGTGACCGCATCGCCCAGTTGAGTGTTGACGCTCGCGCGCAACTGATCGTACTGCTGGCCGGCCGCGTTGATCTGGTTCGCGAGGGTCTGCGCGTCGCTCATCGCGGTCTGCCGCGTCGCGAGGCTGGACGCGCCGTTGGCGACGTTCTGCAGGCCCGTGAAGTAACCGGTGATGGCGCTCGCGATCCCCGCGGTAGGGCTGCCGACGAGGTTGTTCAACTGCGCGATCATCGTGTTGTACGCGGACAGCGCGCTACTCGACGATTGCGCGTTGTTCAGTTCGGTCGCGAGGTACTGGCTGTACTGGCGCTGCACGGTGGTCGTGGACACGCCGCTCGGCAGATAGCCCGAACCGGTGTAGCTGCCGCCGGTTTCCGCATAGACCGGCGTCTCGATCGAATAGCCGGGCGTCGACGCGTTGCTGATGTTCTCGCCGGTCGTCGTCAAACCCCACTGGGCTGCATTGAGTCCGCTGAGGCCGATAGATAAGAGAGTGCTGGACATGCGTCATCCTGAAGGGCGACACCGCAGACATGCCGCCACGTTACTTGAACATTCTGTTTAACGGCCCACGAGGCGAAAAATTGAGGGCCATTCCGATGCTTGTGCGACATTGTTGCAACGTTTGCGAGGCGCGCGCGGCGCGGTGGTTGGCGGCGCGCCTGTGCGCCCATTTGCGCTTGGTGGTGTGCTGCTTTGCGCGCTGCTTCGTGTCTCTTCGTCAGCCTGTTCGCGCCACTGCGCGGACGCGTTTTCGACGTGGCAAAACGGGCGAGGCCCTGGACAAACTCCGAGCCCGCTCGTCCCCCTTCGCTCAACGCACCAGCGAGCGACGCTTCATTTCCAGCTGCGTAATCAGACGTTGCAGCGTGTTTTCAGCGCTGCCCGGCAGCGTCAGAAAACGGAAACCGAGTTGATATCGCTGCGTGCCGTTGGGCAGCGCCGTCGAACGGTGCGACACCAGTTGCAGATCGAGCGACAGTCGGCCGAGCCCGCCGAGCGATAGCTCGCAATCTTCGAGGCGCGTGCCCATCGGCAATTCGGCGACACGTTCGTCGCTGGTGCGCATGCCGACGCCGCCGAGCGACAGATCGTGCACTTCGAAGCGGAACGTGTCGCCGGCGGGCAAACGGCCGCTGCACATATACGGATCGAGAATCGGCGCATCGACGCGGAAATACTCGCGGCGCTGCACGTAAAACAGCACCTCGGGGAAGTCGGCCTCGAACGCAGGCAGTCCTTCGAAACGGGTCTCGCGCGGCGTGCCGGTCGCGAACTCGACGCGCACGCCGTCCGGCGCCGCGTGAAATTTGCAGCGCGGCGCGGCCAGCAGGCCCTTGTTCTGATCGGACAACGCGCCCCAATCGAAAGTGAAAGTGCGGCCGCGCACGTCGACGTCGAGCAGGCGCGTCACGAGCTGGCCGCCCGCATATTCGACGGTGAGGAAATCGCCGCGATTGACGAGATTGCGTAACTGAACGCCGATCTCCAGCGGATTGCGGCGACCGAAATCAGGCGCGCTGTCGTCTTGCGGGGCGTGCGGCTGGCCGTGCGTGTCGGTCTGGCCGTTCGACTGGTTCATATCCATGGGCTTGCCGGTATGCATGTTCTTGCGGGCGCGTGCCAGGCTCCTGCCGGGGCTTTCGCGCGGCCTGATCGAAGCCGCGGCACACGCATTCAACCGGAGGTTATAGCGCTTTCCGGTATCGGGTCTAACTGATTAGCGGCAGCATCCAGCCAAAATTTAGGGGCGTGTAATGAAATATTTGCCGCAAACGTTAAAACGCAATCTGCCCTCGCGGGTGGACCGGCCGCCTCTCGGCGGCCGGCCTCGTCCGTCTTGTTATGCACCTGGCCCCGTCGCGTGCATCGTTTTCGATCTGGAACATCGGCTCCTGTCGAGCCGGCACTGCACCCTGCTTGCATCACTGCATTGGCGGCCGATCAGCCCATCTTCTGCATGATCGACATCAGCTTTTTCGCGTAGTGCGGGTCGGTCGCGTAGCCCGCGCGCTGCATGCCGTTGGCAAAACCGTTCACGTCGCGCGATGAATTGATCACCTGCGCGTAACGCGGGTTGCCCTTCAGCAGGTTCGCGTAGTCGGTCATCGCTTCCTGATACGAATCGTACGCGCGGAATTTCTCGACGGTGCGCTGCGGCTTGCCGTTCACGTATTCGGTCGTGACGGTCGACACGGTTTTGCCCGCCCAGTCTTTGCTCGCCTTGATGCCGAACACGTTGTGGCTGGTCGATCCGTCCGACTTCCTGATTTCGCTCTTGCCCCAGCCCGATTCGAGCGCGGCCTGGCCGATGATGAAGCGCGCCGGAATGCCGGTCGCAGCGCTCGCGGCCTGCGCCGGCGCGGCAAGCTTGTCGACGAACGCGTCGACCTTCGGCGAGCTGCCGTCGCCGCGCAACGGCGGCGTCAACGCGCTGTTCGCCGAGTAACCTTTGCCCATCGCGAGCTGGCCGTTGGCCTGCGCGTTGCCATAGGCCTTCGCAAGCGCGTTGAGCGCGGCGGTCTGACCTTCGTCGCCGCCCATGCCGCCATTTGCGCCGCCCAGTGCGTTGGCCATGCCGGCGAAGCCGCCCGCTCCGCCTGCTCCACTCGCGCCGCCCGCCTGGATGCCCTGGTTGCGCATCAGCTGCTTGAGCATCGCGTCGGCCACGCCAATGCCCTTCTTCGACAACTGCTGCGACATCTGCTGATCCATCATCGACGTGAAGGTCGCGCTGTCGTGCGAATCGAACGGGCCGTCCTGCGGAGTCGCGTCGCGCATGCTCTTGAGCATCATCTGCGTGAAGACGGCGTCGAACTGCTGCGCGGCCATCTTCATGCCCGCTTGCGGGGATGCCTTGGCTTGCGCGCTCAGACTCGCGAAACCCTGCACGTCGAGCGCGAACCGGCTGGTCAGGTCGTTCGCGGTATTGGTCGTATCCGAATTCATCTGGCGTACTCCTTAGATGATTTCCAGGTCGGCGCGCAACGCGCCCGCCGCCTTCATGGCCTGCAGGATCGACATCAGATCCGCGGGCGTCGCACCGAGTGCGTTGAGCGCCTTCACCACGTCGGCGAGATTCGCGCCGGCGCTCACCAGCTTCAGTGCACCGTTGTCCTGCTTCATCTGAATCTGCGACTGCTGCGCGACCACGGTCCGGCCGTTCGAGAACGCGCCCGGCTGGCTCACCACCGGCTGCGTGTTGATCACCACCGACAGATTGCCGTGCGCGACCGCGCAGTTCTGCAGCGTGACCATCTGGTTCATCACGATCGAGCCGGTGCGCGCGTTCAGGATCACCTTCGCGGCGGCTTGCGCGGGTCTCACGTCGAGGTTCTGCAATTGCGCCATGAAGGCGACCTGCTGCTCGGGATCGGCCGGCGCGCGCAATTGAATCGTGCGGCCGTCGAGCGCGGTGGCGGTGCCGCCGCCGAACGCGTTGTTGACCGCAGCGACCACGCGCTGCGTGGTGTCGTAGTCCATCTCGTTCAGGTCGAGCTGCATGGTGCCCGCTTGCGACACCGAAGTCGGTACCGCGCGTTCGACGATCGCGCCGCCGGCGATGCGGCCCGCCGCCAGCGTGTTGACCTGCACCTTGCTGCCGTTGGCGCTCGCGCCGGCGCCGCCGACCGCCAGGTTGCCCTGGCCGAGCGCGTACACCTGGCCGTCGGCGCCCTTGAGCGGCGTGAGCAACAGCGTGCCGCCGCGCAAACTCTTCGCATTGCCGAGCGACGACACGGTGACGTCGATCTGTTCGCCCGGCCGCGCGAACGGCGGCAGCACCGCCGTCACCATCACCGCGGCGACGTTCTTCAACTGGATGTTCGACAGCGACGATTGCGAGTTGCTCGACCCCGCCGCCTGGTTGTTGATCGAGATGCCGAGGTTCGCCAGCATGTTGGCGAGCGTCTGCGTGGTGAACGGCGTCTGCGTGGTCTGGTCGCCGGTGCCGTCCAGACCGACGACGAGGCCGTAGCCGATCAGCGGATTGTCGCGCACGCCCTGGATCTGCACGAGGTCTTTCAGGCGCTCGGCATGCGCAGGCGTGGCGGCCGGCAGCGCCGCGCAGGCGAGCGCGACGAACGCGAGCGCGCGGCCGGCGCGCGGGGCGGCGGCAAAAGCGGCGCGAACTGTGCGGCGAATGGAGACGGTACGCATGATCACCACGGCGACACGTTGAGGAAGAAGCGCTGCAACCAGCCCATGTTCTGCGCTTCGTCGATATAGCCCTTCGCGGAGTACTCGATTTTCGCGTCGGCCACCTGGGTGGAGTACACGGCGTTCAGGCTCGAAATCGTGTTCGGATTCACGACGCCGGAAAAGCGCACGAACTCGTTGCCCTGATTGATCAGCATCTGCTTTTCACCGCTGACGATCAGGTTGCCGTTCGCCTGCACGCCCGTCACCGTGACGGTGATCGTGCCGTTGAACGTATTGGACGCATTCGCGCCGCCGGTGCCGGAAAACACGTTGCCGCCGTTCGCGCTCAGATTGGCCCTGTTGAACAGGCCGCTGAGAAAGCCCGCGGTCGGCACCGCGAGATTCGTGCTGCCGGCGCGGTTCGCATTGGCGCCCGACGTCTTGGTCGCGTTGATGTTTTCGGCAATCACGATCGTGATGATGTCGCCGACATTGCGCGGACGCTGATCTTCGAACAGCGGCCGGCCCGCGTAGCCCGGGTTGTAGATCGAGCCCGACACCGGCGGCGGCGGCGGAGCCGGCGGCAAGGCCGTCATCGGCTGCTGCGTGATCGGCTGCTTGGGCACGAGGCCGCAGCCCCCCAGGGCCGCGAGCAGCGTGAGCTGCACGAGCGCCTGAGCGGTGCGCGAATGAACCGGAATGCGAGAGAAGTGCGACATCTGGATTACCGCCTTTAATTCCCAGTCCCTCAAACCTGCATCTGGCTGAGGGTCTGCAGCATCTGGTCGGAAGTGGTCACGGCCTTGCTGTTGATTTCGTAAGCGCGTTGCGTCTGGATCATGTTCACCAGTTCCTGCACCACGTTGACGTTCGATGCTTCCACGTAGCCCTGATTCAGCGTGCCCGCGCCGTTCAGGCCCGGTTGCGCGATGTTCGGCGCACCCGACGAAGCCGTCTCCGAGAACAGGTTTTCGCCCTTCGCGTCGAGACCGGCCGGGTTGATGAAGGTCGCGACCTGCATCGAGCCGAGCTGCTGGCTATTGGTCGAACCGGCGACGGTGATCGACACCACGCCGTCGCTGCCGATCGTCAGCGAAGTCGCGTTGGTCGGGACCGTGATGGCCGGGATCACCTGGTAGCCGCTCGACGTCACGAGTTGACCTTGCGCGTTCGTCTGGAACGAACCGTCGCGGGTGTAGGCGGTCGTGCCATCGGGCATCTGCACCTGGAAGAAGCCGGCGCCGTTGATCGCGACGTCCTTCGAGTTGCCGGTCTGCTGCAGGTTGCCCTGGGTGTACAGACGCTCGGTGGCGACCTGCTGCACGCCGGTGCCGAGCTGGATGCCGGACGGCAATTCGGTTTGCTGCGTCGAGTTCGCACCCGGCTGGCGGATGGTCTGATACAGCAGGTCCTCGAACACCGCGCGCGAGCCCTTGAAGCCGTTGGTGCTGACGTTCGCGAGGTTGTTCGAGATCACGTCCATCTGCGCCTGTTGCGCATTCATGCCGGTAGCGGCGATGTAAAGCGAGCGATTCACAATTCTTCTCCCATCCAGGATGGTGTTGCCATGTCGGGCGAGCCCGGGGCGATCCGTTAGCTGAAGCTGAGCAGCTGATTGGCGGACTGATCATTCTTGTCCGCGTTTTCGAGCATCTTGGTCTGCATCTGGAACTGCCGCGCGTTGGTGATCATCGAGACCATCGCGCTGACCGGATTCACGTTGCTGCCTTCGAGCGACGCCGGCGCCAGCGTGACGGCCGGATCGGCGTCGGCGGGATTGCCGTCGGCGGTGCGAAAAAGGCCGTCGTCGCCGCGCGTCAGCGATTGCGGGTCCGGGTTCACAAGCTTCAGCTGGTCGACGGTCACCACCGCGGTCGGCGGGTCGCCCGGCGTCAACGCGGACACCGTGCCGTCCTTGCCGATGGTGATCTCCGCGCCCGGCGGCACCGACACCGGCCCGCCGTTGCCGAGCACCACCTGATTGGTGGCGTTCACCAGTTGCCCGTTTTCGTCGATGTGCAGATTGCCGGCGCGCGTATAAGCCTCGTTGCCGTCGGTGGTCTGCACCGCCAGCCAGCCCGGCCCCTGAATCGCCACGTCGAGCGGGTTGCCGGTCTGCTGGATCGGCCCCGGTGTGTAGTCGGCGCCCGGCGTCGACGACAGCACGAAGGTGCGGGTGGTGTTGTCGTTGATCGAGCTGCCGTCGCCGAACGACATCGGCACGGCACGGAAAGTCTCGAGCTGCGCACGAAAGCCGGTGGTCGATGCGTTCGCGAGGTTGTTCGCGACGATCGCCTGCTGTTCGAGCGCCTGGGCGCTGCCCGACATCGCGGTGTAGATCAGCCGATCCATGATGGAGTCCCGGTCGCTTACAGGTTGATCAGGGTCTGGTCGACGGTCTGCTGGGTCTTGATCGTCTGCGCGTTCGCCTGATAGTTGCGTTGCGCGGTGATCAGGTTCACCAGTTCGCTCGTCAGATCGACGTTCGAGTTTTCCACCGCGCCGCCTTGCAGCACGCCGTGGTTGGTCGAGCCCGGCGTGGAGATCTGCGCGACACCCGACGCCGAGGTCGCGCCGTACTCGTTGTTGCCGAGATCGATCAGGCCGTTCTGGTTCGCGAAGTTCGCGAGCACGATCTGCCCGAGCGCGGAGGTCTGGCCGTTCGAATAGTTGCCGGTCAGCGTGCCGTCGGCGGCCACCGTGAAGCCGGTCAGTTGACCTGCCGCATAGCCGTCGGGCTGCAGGCTGTTCACGCCGTCCTTGCCGCCGTACTGCGTGGTGCCCGCGATGTTCAGCGTGATGTTCTGCGGCGTCGCCGAACCGTCGGTGGTCGGGATCGACACGTTGAACGTGTACGGCGCGGAGGTCGCGGTGCCGTCCGCGTTGGTCGTGCCGAGCAGCTTGCCCGACGAGTCGAAGTTCGCCTGGCCGACGAGCGTCGCTGTGCCGGTCGACGTGCCCGCGTAGACGTTCCACGTGCCGGCTGCCGTCTTCGAGAAGTACATGTTGACCTGCTGCGAGCCGCCGAGCGTGTCGTAGACCGTCGTGCTGGTCGAGTAGTTGTATGTCGACGAGCTGCTCTGGTTGAACGCGATCGGATTGTGCGCGACGGTGTAGGTGTCGCCGGCCGCCGGTGTGCCATTGAATGTAATGGTCTCGCCGCTGCCGAGCGTGATCGCCGTGCCTGTCGAATAGGCGGTGGTACTCGTGGTCGTGGTGGTGGCCCCGGTACTGTCCGTTGCCGTGACCGTGTAGCCCGTGGCGGTGAAATTGATCGCGTAGTCGTTGGCGTTCGTACCTGCGGCGGCATTGGTGATCGATACGCTGGACTGGACTGGCGTAGCGGCCGTGGAACTCACCGTCGGCGTGCCGAGCATCAGATCGTCCTGCGCGTTCAGATTCAGGCCGGCGGCGATCGTCGTGGTCGGCGTCGGCGCGATGTTCGCGGTCGGCACCTGCAGCGGCACGGTCTGCGCGGTGTTGATCACGCCGCCGTTGCTCGCCGCGTAGCCCATCAGTTGCAAGCCTTGCGCGTTGGTGATGTAGCCGTTCTTGTCGAGCTGGAACACGCCGTTACGCGAATACGTCAGCGTGCCGTTGTTGTTCATCTGGTAGAAGCCGTTGCCGTTGATCGCAACGTTCAGCGCCTGATTGGTCGAGGTGATCGTGCCTTGCGAGAACTGCTGCTGCACTTCCGCGAGCTTCGTGCCGATCCCGACCTGCTGGTTCACCGCGGTCGCGATCGAATTCGCGTACATGTCGGCGAATTCGGCGGTGCCGCTCTTGAAGCCGACCGTGTTGGCGTTGGCGATGTTGTTGCCGATCACGTCGAGATCGCTCGACGACGCGGACAAACCGCTCAAACCTTGTTGATAACCCATGACGTTCTCCGTAACTGGAAAGTCGTAACTGAATTGTTCTGAATCAGAGGATCGCCGCGACGCTGGTCAGCCCGACCGTCGAACCGTTCGACAGCACGAGGCCCGCGGTGCCCGAGCTCTGCGTGACGACGCTTTCCACCGTCGCGCCGGTTAGCGTAGTGGCGGTCGCCTGCTGTCCGTTGATCGTGCCCATCGCGGTGATCGTGTAGTTGCCGTCGGGCAGTGCGTTGCCTGCCGTGTCGGTCGGCGTCCAGCCGACCGGAATCGTGCCGGCCGACTGCTTGCCGAGATCGATCGTGTTGACGATCGTGCCGGCCGAGTTCTTCACGACGACCTGCAGATCGCTAACGTCGTTCGCGAGCGTGACGCCGAACGCGCCGGTTTTGCCGCTCGCCACGGAGATCGAGTTGCCCGGCGCGAGCACGGTCGAGCCGATCAGCAGCGCGGCCTGCGATTGCTGACCCGCCGAAAGCTGCGTCGACAGCGAACTCAGCGACGTGTTCAGCTGGCTGATGCCTTGCACCGTGCTGATCTGCGCGAGCTGCGAAGTCATCTGCGAGCTGTCCATCGGATTGGTCGGGTCCTGGTTCTTCAACTGCGCGACGAGCAGTTGCAGGAAGGTGTTCTGCAAATCGGTGGCCGACGTGCCGGACGTGCTGCTGGTCGAACTCGTGCTGCTGTTCGTGCCGTTCATCGTGTCGAGCAGCGTTTGCGAAACGGTCGTGCCGTTGCTGCCGATCGTGGTGCTAGTGGTCAAGGCGGTCTCCTCAGGTTCCGATCGTGAGCGTTTTCAGCATCAGTGTTTTGGCCGTGTTCAGCGTTTCGACGTTGGCCTGATAGGAGCGCGAAGCCGAGATCATGTTGACCATTTCCTGCACCGGGTCGACGTTGGGCAGCGTCACGTAGCCGTCCGCGTTGGCCGCCGGATTGCCGGGTTCGTACGCGGTTTTCATCGGCGACGGGTCGTCGACCACGCCGGTGACCTGCACGCCGCCGACCTGCTGGCCGGAGCCCGAGCGAGCGCCGCCGAGCGGGTTCACCGCGAACACGACCTGCTTGGCCTTGTACGGCTGGCCGTCGGGGCCGGTCGTACTGTCCGCGTTGGCGAGGTTCGACGCCGTCACGTTGAGCCGCTGCGACTGCGCGGACATCGCGGAGCCGGCAACACCAAAAATATTCATCAGGGATGGCATGGTTTCCTGACCTCTCCTGCCGGTTCGAGCCGGCTTCAAGTTAAGTCCCGTAGCGATTTGTTCGTGCTTGCTGCTGTGTGCTGTGCGTGCCGTTACGAACCCGACGTGATCGCCGCCAGCATCGTTTTGATCTGGCTCGACAACACCGTCATGCCCGATTCGAAGTGCAGCGTGTTGTCGGCGAACTGGACGCGCTCGGTGTCGATGTCCACCGTGTTGCCGTCGAGCGCGGGCTGCGTCGGAATCCGGTATTGCAGGTTGCCGTAGTCGTCGGGCGCGCCGCCGGTCGGGGTGAGCGTCGCCTTGCCGGCCATGTGGCCCGGCTCCGTCGACACCATCGACATGCCGCTCGTTACGCCCGCCGGCTGCGTCATCGCGAGCGTCGAGCCGTTCGATGCGCCCTGCCCGGCGGTCGTGCCGCCGGTCTTCTTCAGCGCGCCGGCCAGCGACGACGCGAAGTCGACGTCGCGTGCCCGGTAGCCCGGTGTATCGGCATTGGCGATATTCGACGACAGCAGCTCCTGCCGGTACGCGCGCACATCCAGCGCCTGGCGGCCGAAGGCGAATTCGGCATCGAGTTTGTCCAGCATA
Organism: Paraburkholderia ginsengisoli NBRC 100965; assembly: GCF_000739735.1. Taxonomy (GTDB): domain Bacteria; phylum Pseudomonadota; class Gammaproteobacteria; order Burkholderiales; family Burkholderiaceae; genus Paraburkholderia; species Paraburkholderia ginsengisoli. Next base: position 31,694 of record NZ_BBJF01000009.1, read on the forward strand.
GAAATCTCCCGAGAGGGTTCCCGAGCCTTCCCATCACAGCGTCGCTCGCGGACTGCATCGACCGGGAAGGCCTTTTTGCATGAGGTGCATCTTATGGGCCGAATGCAAGTGGCAATCGGACGAATAACCGGGAAAGGGGGCTTCTATTCAACGTTTGCGCGACGGGGCCGCTCACTAGAATGCAAGGCGTACCGATGCATTCGATGGAGAACCCTCGATGGACCAGCCCACTTCCGATTTGCCGCAGCGTGCGAGCCGCGCGGCGGCGCTTCGCGCGGGGGCGTGTGCGGTCGCGGCGCCGGGGGCGTCGACTGTGTCTTCACCTCCGCCCTCGTCTTCAGCCGCGTCTTCAGAGACGTCCCCGGTTGCATCATCCCGAGCGGGGCGTCCTGCACGTGTGATGCGGCTGGCTCCACGCCTAGCCCTGCGCGCCACCTCACGTGTGTTCACGCGGCTGGTGGTGAACGTCGCGTTGTGGGTCGCGGGCGGGATCGTGCTGCTGCCGGGCACGACCCAGGCGCAGGAAGCCGGCGGCCCGATCGTGATTCCGGGTCCCGCTGAGAAAAACCCCGGCGCGCTCGCCGATATCGCGCAGCAAATGCAGACGCCGACGCAACGCGCGGCGTCGGCCAGCTCGCTCGCCGCCGCCACCGCACAGTCGCTCGGACGCGGGCCCGCGCCGCGCGACGCCGATCCGTTCACGCGCGCCGCCGGCACGAACGGCGCGATCGTGATCCCGGGTGCGAACGAAGCCTCGGCCGCGCCGGCGATGATCCGCACCAACTTCAAACCGGACGCCAATGGCGTCGTGACGATTCCCGCGCCGGCCAACGCCGGTGCGTCGGCGAACGTCGCGCGCGTGAACGTCGCGGCGAGTCCACGCGCAGTGTTGCCGGTCGTCGTGACGCCTATGTCGACGACGACCTCGACCGTCGCCCAGCCGGTCGACGCCAGCGCGCCGCAGGGCCGCGGTTTCGACACGCTCGCGTCGCGCGGCGAGCCGCCGCAATTCGGCGCGAACGGCAAGCCGGTCGCCCCGGCGACCGTCGCCATGCCGAACCGTCCCGTGATCGCCCGAACGCCGGCGGTACGCCAGGCGGCTCCGTCCGTCGCGCAGAAAACCATGCAGGCCGCCGTCGTTGCGCAGCCTGCCACCCTGCCCGGTCAGCAGGACCCCGAAGCAATTCACGCGGCCGCACTGGCCTTTTTGCAGCAACAGTCCGCCGGCTTGCCCGGCAAGATCGACATCACGGTTGCGCCGGCCTTTCCGCGTGGCCTCTCCGAGTGCGCCGCGCTCGAACCGTTCATGCCGAGCGGCGCGCGCCTGTGGGGCCGCATGACCGTCGGCGTGCGCTGCGCGGGCGAGCGTCCGTGGACCATTTACCTGCAGGCGCGCGTCGCACTGCGCGCCACCTACTACCTCGCCGCCCGCGCGATGGCGCCGGGCGAAGTGCTCACCGCCGCTGACCTCGTCGCGCGCGACGGCGACCTGACCGGCTTGCCGCAGGCGATCGTCACGGATCCGTCGCAGGCGGTCGGCTCGGTTTCGCTGGTGCGCATCGCGGGCGGCATGCCGCTGCGCCGCGACATGCTCAAGAGCGCGTCGGCGGTCGCGATCGGCCAGACGGTCCGGGTCGTCGCGGCGGGCGACGGCTTTTCGATCTCGGCCGAAGGCAGCGCAATGAACAACGCGTCGCCGGGTCAGCAAGTGCGGGTGAAGACCGCGAACGGGCAGGTCATCTCGGGGATCGTCAAGGACGGCGCGACCGTGGAGATTCAGTTGTGAACCGGTGGGCCGCCTTGCACCACACGCCGCAGCCGGCCGTGGCGGCGGTCTCGGTGCAAGCGGTAACGAAGGGGTCGGATTGCGTGGGAAAGCAAGGCCGGGGGTGGAGCGATTGCGCTAAAGTTTTGATCAGCGGTTGCCGTTATCAGGATCAAATCGTTCAGGAAGCCAATCGTGAAAGTCGATTCCACAAACAATTCGAATCTGCCGACGTTGAAAGACGCCCTGTCCCGCTCGCAACAGAGCGATGCCACCCCGGCGGCCAACGCGGCGTCGAACGCGAGCACGGCCGCGCCGGCCAGCGGCAGCGCTTCGGGCGACGCAAGCGTCAGCCTGTCGGGCCTGTCGCAGCATCTGCGCAGCCTGGCGGCGTCGGGCTCGGCCGATATCGACACGGCGCACGTCGAGTCGATCAGGCAGGCCATCAAGGATGGCTCGCTGCAGATCGATTCCGGCAAGATCGCCGACGGCGTGCTGCAGACGGCGCGCGACCTGTTGCAGAACAAAACCTCGTCGACCGGCAAGTAAGCGGCACCGCAAAGTGCGGCGACATGCCGGGCGGCATTCGACCAACCGGGCTCGCGCGTCGTGCGCGCGCCGCCGTGCCTAGCGAGTTGTTGAGATGAAAGACGCCCTGCTTGCCACCCTCATCGAAGAATATTCGACCGTCGAGGCGTTCGCCTCGATCCTGGCGCTCGAATCCAGGACGCTAGCATCCGCTTCGCCGATGGAAGACCTGCCGTCGATCGTCGAAAAGAAGACGGAACTGATCGGCGTGCTGGCGCGGCTCGAAGCCGCGCGCGACACGCAACTGGCCGAACTGGGCTATCCGGCCGGCTGGTCCGGCATGGAGCTGGCGGCCAGCACCGACACGCGAGTCGCCGCGCAATGGACGCTGCTGCAAAAATCCGCCGAGCGCGCGCGGCGCGCCAATACCAATAACGGCGAACTGATCCGCGTGCGGATGGATTACAACCAGCGCGCGCTCGCGGCACTGCAGGTGAACATGCCGCGCAAGGCCAATTTCTACGGGCCCGACGGACGGATTCCGGCGCACTCGGGCGTTTGAAAACCGTCCGCGATTGACTGGCGGTTGCGCCGGTCCCGACCCGACAATCGGCTGCCGTTCCGGTCGAACGAAAAAAGGCCCGTCCTGGACGGGCCTTTGCTGTTTCTGGCGCGATGACTCCAGCGCGCCCTTCTCCCTTGCCTCCTGCCGCAACGCAACGTTAGCCATCCGGCTAGCTAGCGCGCAAAGCCGCGTCGCGTTGAAATGACATTCCCAATGAGCTTTTTTCCGTCGCCCGGCGGGACGTCGCGGCGCATTCACAGGCGAAGCTCTGTCCATTAGCGAGGTTGTGTAATCGTGTGTATAGTTACGGGAGTGCAATATGAACAGCGCCGAGGTCGTCAAACTGATCCACGCCAATGGTTGGCAGCACGTCCGGATATCGGGCAGCCACCATCATTTTCGGCACGCGGTAAAGCCCGGTCTCGTGACCATCCCCGCATCCGAAAAAGGAGCTGCCGCCCGGCACCCTGAACAGCATTCTGAAACAGGCGGGGCTGAAATGAAGAACCTGATTTACCCGATCGCAATCGAGCCTGGCGACGAGAAGCATGCGTTCGGCGTAGTGGTGCCCGACATCCCGGGTTGCCACGCGGCGGGAGACACGCTGGAGGAAGCCTACGCCAATGCGAAAGAGGCGATCGAAGCGCATCTGGAGACGCTGATCGACGAAGGGATGCCGCTGCCCGAACGGGGCACGCTCGACGAGCATCGGCTCAACGCCGACTTCGCGGGCTTCACCTGGGGCATCGTGACCACGCGCAATATTCCGGCGCTGAAAAAAGCGATCCGCATCAACATCTCGCTGCCCGAAGTGCTGGTGCATGAGATCGACGCTTATGCGCAGGCGCGCGGCATGTCGCGCTCGGCCTTTCTCGCGCTCGCCGCCGAACATGAAATGGCGAACGCCTGAAAAACGAGGTGGGCGCGCAGCGCGCCACCCGTCCAACTTCACACGGTGCGGCTTCAGTTCGCCTCGGCGTTCGCCCAGGCCATTTCCCGCAGCCGCGTGCGCAGGCGCGCCACGGCCTGGCTGTGCAACTGGCACACGCGCGATTCGCTGACTTCCATCACCGCGCCGATTTCGCGCAGATTCATGCCGCGCTCGTAGTACAGCGACATCAGCAGCTTCTCGCGATCCGGCAAACGGTCGATCGCCTCCACCAGCGCCGAGCGCAGACTGTCGTCGAGTAGCGCTGACAGCGGATCGGAATGATCCACGCAGTAGCGGTCGAGGAACGGTTCGTCGTCGGCGGAACGGTCGAAGTCTTCGTAGTAGATCAACTGGCTGCCGTGCAGGTCCTGCAGCATCGACTGATATTCGTCGAGCGGCATTTGCAGGTGCTCGGCAATTTCGGTCTCGCTCGCCGAGCGGCCCAGGTTCTGTTCCACCTTGTGCACCGCCGTTTCGACTTCGCGCGAGGTGCGCCGCAAGCTACGCGGCAACCAGTCGTTGCTGCGCAGCTCGTCGAGCATCGCGCCGCGAATCCGCTGGCTCGCGTAGGTCTCGAACTGCGCGCCCTGATCTTCCTTGTAGCGGCCCGCGGCATCCAGCAATCCGATCATGCCGGCCTGGATAAGATCGTCGAGATCGACGCTCGCCGGCATCTTGGCGACGAGCTGCAAGCCGAGGCGACGCACGAGCGGTGCGTACTTCGTCAGGACTTCGGCTTGGGAAATCTTTCCCTGGGCGTTATACATCGTGCTCCCCTTGTCCTTGTGCCGCCTCTCAGGCGTGCTGCGCGGACGGTTGGTCGGCGTGTTGCGCCGCTGTAACTGTCGCAGGCGCCCGCCTGGGCGTTTGCGACGACATCGCTGGCCGTATCGGCCAGTACTGCAATTCGGCGGCGAGGTGCCGGAAGTCGCGCGCAGCCGGTGTCGACGGGAATGCATCGACGACACAACGCGACAACTCCAGGGCTCGCGCCATCCGCGCATCGGCGGCAATGCAGCCGGCATCTTCCAGCGCCACCGTGAGGTAGCGCCCGGCCACGCCGGCCAGGTTGGCGAACGTCGTATGCGCGTCGTTCACGCTTTGCACGTGGTTCGTCAGCACGCGAAACTGCGCGATCGCGTGCGCGTAGTGCAGACGTTTCATGCACGCGTACGCGTCGGTGATCGCCTGAGCCGACACGCGCGTGACGATCATCACGTCATGCGCCTGCCGGGCGAACGGCGACAGGTGGCCTTGCTCGTCGAGCTGCGCGTCGATCAGCACGATGTCGGCGGAGCCGCCGAGCAGCACGTTGAACTGCTCGACCGTGTGGCCTTCGCGGTTGTGACGCGACGCGGCCAGCACCGAAAAGCCCAGCGCGTGCCGCGCGACGGCGTCGTCGAGCGTCATCTCGCCGCGCATCACGGCCGAGAAATTGCCCGCGCCACGCAAGCCGCCGAGCATCGCGCTCACCGATCTGTCGCCGACGCATTCGTCGACCACCAGCACGTCCTTGCCCTGCTGCGCAAGCGCGGCGGCGAGGTTGACCACCGCGGTCGTGCAGCCGACGCCGAGCGGACCGCCCGTCACCGCGATCACGCGTGCGCCGCTGCGCGCGAGCAGCCGCCGCAGTCCTTCGGCCTGATCCGAAATGAGCTTATCCAAAGCGAACCTCGTGCAACTCGGCCGTCGAACGTGCTGACAGCGCGGACAGCAGCGCCGGAATATCGTCGTCATGCGGCACGAACGGCGAGTTGTCGCGCGGAATGCAGAAGGCGCTCTTGATCAGGAATTTCTTCGTTGCGACGTACAGGTTCTCCGGCACCTTCTGACCGGTCGACACGTAGTGCACCGGCAGCTTGTAGCGGATCACCGTATCGAGCACGCCGCCCAGGTTGGTGGCTTCGTCGAGCTTGGTCACGATGCAGCCGGCGAGCGGCTGCTGATCCGGCGCGCGCTGATACGCCTGCACGACTTCGTTGAGGGTGTCGCCGTGACTCGTCGCGTTGAGCAGCAGCAGGCGTTGCACCGGTTGACCGGCGCGGCACAGCATCGCGATCTGGTCGGACACGAGGCGGTCGCGCTGGCTCATGCCGATCGTGTCGATCAGCACGATGTGCTTGTTGCGCAGCTCGGAGAGCGCGAGTTGCAGGTCGGCGCCGTCCTTCACCGCGTGCACCGACACGCCGAGAATCTTGCCGAAGATGCGCAGTTGTTCGTGACCGCCGATCCGGTAGCTGTCGGTGGTGAGGAGCGCCACCTTGCTCGCGCCAAAGCGCATCACGCAGCGCGCGGCGAGCTTCGCGGTGGTGGTCGTCTTGCCGACGCCGGTCGGGCCCATCAGCGCGAACACGCCGCCGCGCTCCATCAGCGCGTCCTCGTCTTCCATCACCGGCAGGTTCGATTCGAGGACCGTGCGCACCCACTCCATGCCGCCGTCCATCGTCTCGACTTCGTCGGGCAGGTTGTCGACCATCATCTGCACGAGTTGCGCGGAAAAGCCCGCGGCGAACAGGTGCTTGGTGAGCGCGGCGCGCGCCGGGTTGCGACGCTGACGCTCGCCCCATAGCAGACCGGCGAAGTGTTCTTCCATCATCCCGCGCATCGACGACAGTTCGTTCATCACGGTGTCGTTGACGACCTGCTCCATGCGCGCCTTGATCGCTTCGGCGACGGCCGCCGGCGTGCGCGTTTCGTCGCCGGCAGGCAGCGTCGGTGCGAGCTTCTGCGCGCTGCGGCGCGCGGCAACTTGCGCGGCTTCGCGGGCCCAGCCGGGCGTTTCGGTCACGGGTGCGGGTGCGGCAGCGGCCGGCTGCGCGGCGGGCGTGTCGATTTCGACAGCGGCGCCCAGTCCCTTCGCGGCGGCGGCGGCCGGCGTCATCGGCGTGGGGCGCGCGCTGTACTCGCCTTGCTGTTGCTGCTGTTCGGCGGCGATGCGACGCGCATGGTCGATCAGCCAGGGATTCGATTCGGCCATCGTGCGCGGCGCGGGGGTCTCGGCGGTCTTCGGCGCGGCGGACGTGACCGGCACGCCAGCGGCTTTGAGCAGATCGGCACGCATGTCTTCGGTCAGACGCGCGGCCGCCGCGCGGGCGCTCGGTCCGGCGGGCAGCGGCTGCGCAACAGCCTGGCCGATGAGCGCAGCGGGGTCCGCGACGGCGCCGGGCAATGCCGTCGTCGGAGCGGGCGCTGCTGCGCTTGCCTGGGACACTGCTTTCGGCGCTGCGGCTTTCGGCGCGACCGGCAGCGACAACGCTTCGCTCACAGGCAGACTCGCCGCCGCACTTGGGGCCATCGTTTCGGCACCGGCTTCTGGGCTCGCGCCGAATACCGACGAAAACACATCGGGCATGCCGCTCGCATACGGATTCGCCGGCATGGTCGGCAGTGCGCGCGGTGCGGCGGGCGGCGGTAGTCCAGCGGCTGAACTCGTCGGCGCAGCGAATGCCGCAGCCGCGCCTTCGCGAGCCTTCGGCGTGATCGCTGCGAGGTCGCTATCGGCCAGTGCGACGATCTCGACGCTGCCGTCGCCCAGCGTGCGGTTGGACAACACGACCGCGTCCGGGCCGAGGGCTTCACGCACGAGGCGCAGCGCATCGCGACTGTTGGCACCGACAAATTTACGAATGTTCAAGCTGGACCCCCAATGAGGTATACGGACTGACGGACCGGCAACACACCGCTTCCCATTGAGATCAATTATTGCGAAAGCCGTCGAGTGACGATCGATGGATAAAGACCGTTAAAGGTAGGCAATTCGCGCGATGGAGATGCCGCCGTTGCGGCGCGCACGCGGGTTTGAAACGGGACATCGGGCGGCGCCGCGCGACGCTCGCGGGGCAAGCACAGGTATGCCTCGGAGCACGCCCGAACACATCAGGTAAGGCGCGGAAATGAAAACCGGCGCCCGAAGGCGCCGGCAAAGAGACTGCGTATTTATGCTTGTTCTTATCCGGTTGCGCGCGGCGCGCTAGCCATGCGCGCCGATCAGATTCACCACTTTGACATTGCGCGTGTCGGGCACCTCCGCATACGAGAGCACCTTCAGCTGCGGCAGACTGCGGCGCAGGAAGCGCGCGAGCATCGGCCGCAACGCGTGCTGCACCAGCAACACCGGCGCAAAGCCGAGATTCTGCTGACGCGTCATCGCCTTCTGCGTTTCGTTGAGCAGCGTATTCGCGAGCCCCGGTTCGAGTCCCGGATTCGCGCCCGTCGACAGCGCCTGCGACAACACCCGCTCCAGATTCGAATCGAGGCCCATCACCTGCATGTCGCCGGTGCCGGGGAACCACTGCTGCGTGATCGCGCGACCCAGCGCGAGGCGCACGGCGGCGGTGAGATCGTGCGCGTCGCCGATCTTCGATGCATGTTCGGACAGCGATTCGAGAATCGTGCGCAGATCGCGGATCGGCACGCCTTCTTCCAGCAGGTTTTGCAGCACCTTTTGCAGCGTGGTGAGCGGCAGCGTCTTCGGCACCAGATCGTCGACCAGCGACGGCGTGTCCTTCTGCATCCGTTCGAGCAGCGCCTGCACTTCACGGCGGCCGAGCAGTTCCGACGCGTGCGTCACCACCAGGTGATTCAGGTGCGTCGCCACCACGGTGCTCGAATCGACCACGGTGTAGCCATATACCTGCGCCTGTTCGCGCAGATTCGTATCGATCCAGATGGCGGGCAGGCCGAACGCCGGGTCTTGCGTCGGCGTGCCCGGCAGCGCGGCGGAAACCTGGCCGGGGTTGATCGCCAGCCATTGCCCCGGAAACGCTTCGCCGACACCCACTTCGACGCCCTTCAACGCGATGCGATAACCGTTCGGCCGCAGTTCGAGGTTGTCGCGAATATGGATGACCGGCGGCAGAAAGCCGATTTCCTGCGCGAACTTCTTGCGGATGCTCTTGATCCGCTTGAGCAGTTCGCCGTCCGAGTTCTTGTCGACGAGCGGGATCAGCCGGTAGCCGACTTCGAGGCCGAGCGTGTCGATCATCGTCACGTCGTCCCAGCTTGCTTCGGAGTTTTCGACCGGGGCTAGCGCAGCCGGCGCGACATCGACGAGCGCCGTGCTGGTCTTGCGATCTTCGGCGCGCTTTTTCATCGTGCGGCCGAGCTGGATCAGGCCGCCGCCCAGCAGCAGAAACGCGAAGTGCGGCATGCCCGGGATCATCCCCATCAGCACGAGAATGCAGCCGGTGATCATCAGCACGCGCGGATTCGTGAACAGCTGGCCGGTGAGCTGCGTGCCGATGTCTTCGTTGGTCGCGACGCGCGACACGATCACGCCGGCGGCCGTCGAAATCACCAGCGACGGGATCTGCGCGACGAGGCCGTCGCCGATCGTCAGCAGCGTGTAGTTCTTGCCCGCCGCGGCGAAACTCATGTCGTGCTGGACCATCCCGACGATCAGCCCGCCGACGATGTTGATCACCATGATCAGCAGACCGGCGATTGCATCGCCGCGCACGAACTTGCTCGCGCCGTCCATCGAGCCGTAGAACTCGGCTTCCTGCGAGACCTCCGACCGGCGCTTTCTCGCCTGCTCTTCGTTGATGAGACCGGCGTTCAGATCGGCGTCGATTGCCATCTGCTTGCCGGGCATCGCGTCGAGCGTGAAGCGCGCGGACACTTCCGCGATCCGCCCGGCGCCCTTCGTGATCACCATGAAGTTGATCACCATCAAAATGATGAAGACGACGATACCGACCGCGAAGTTGCCGCCCACGAGGAAGTGGCCGAACGACTCGATCACCTGGCCGGCCGCGTCCGGGCCGGTGTGGCCTTCGAGCAGCACGACGCGCGTCGACGCGACGTTCAGCGACAGGCGCAGCAGCGTCGAGAACAGGAGCACGCTCGGGAACGCGGCGAAATCGAGCGGCTTCATCGTGTACATGCTGACGAGCAGCACCATCACCGAGAGCGCGATGTTGAACGTGAACAGCAGATCCAGCAGGAACGGCGGCAACGGCAGAATCATCATGCCGAGGATCATGCAGATCAGCACCGGCCCGGCGAGGGCGCGCAAATTGGTGCTGCTCAAGGCCTCCGGCCGTCGGGCGAGGAAACCGGCGCGAGCGTTCATGCGGAGGCTCCTGAAGCGTCGTCGTTAGCGGGGTTTAAGGTGTCGGCGGCTTCCTGATCGGCTTCGTCGTCCGATACACCGCCTTTGTCGAGGTCCGCCGGCACGTCGAGTCCGGTCGGCGCGACCGGCACGGCGCCGCCTTCGGTTTTGAAGCGCCGCAACTGATACACCCACGCGAGCACCTCGGCCACCGCGCCATACAGCGGGCCCGGAATCTCTCGGTTCAGATCGACGTTGTGATACAGCGCACGCGCGAGCGGCGGCGCTTCGAGCAACGGCACGTTGTTTTCGGCGGCGATTTCGCGAATCCGCGCGGCGACCAGGTTCACACCCTTGGCGACCACCTTGGGCGCGCGCATCTCGCCGTCGGCGTATTGCAGCGCGACCGCGAAGTGCGTCGGGTTGGTCACCACGACGTCGGCCTTCGGCACCTGCGCCATCATCCGGCGACGCGCAATCGCGCGCTGCTGCTGACGAATCTTGCCCTTGATGTGCGGGTCGCCTTCGCTTTCGCGATGCTCGCGCTTCACTTCTTCCTTCGACATGCGCAGCTTCTTGTGGAACTGCCAGAGCTGATACGGGACGTCGAGCGCGGCCACCGCGAACATGCCGGCTACGGTCATCCCGCAGCACACGGCGATCAGATGCACGGAGTTGGCGAGCGCGATGTGCAACGGCTGGGTCGCGAGTGCGAGAATTTCTTCACGGCGATTCCAGATCGCCGTGCCGCCGATGATCCCCACCACCAGCGTCTTCACGAGCGACATGCCGAGCTGGATCGGTCCGTTGATCGAGAACATCCGGCCGAAGCCTTCAATCGGATTGAGGCGGCTGAACTTCGGTTCGAGCCCCTTCGCCGACAGTTGCCAGCCGCCCAGCGCCATCGGCGCGAGCAACGCGGCGAGGCCGGTGAAGGCGAGAATCGGCATGAGCGCATAGAAGCCTTCGCGGCTCGCGGCCCCCGCGCCGATCAGCATGCGGCTGGTTTCGAAACTGCTGGCGTGGTCGAACGTGAGCGACGCGCGCAGCATGTTCTGCAAATGCTCGCCGATGCTGCCGGACATCCCCCACACGCCGTAGAACCCCGCTGCCAGCAAGGCGAACGTCGACAGCTCCCGCGAACGCGCGATCTGCCCTTCCTCGCGCGCCTTCTGCAGGCGCCGGGGAGTGGCTGATTCGGTTTTTTCGAGGTCGCTGTCCTCTGCCACAAAGCTCTCCAGTCGGCCGAGGCACGGCGCCTCTTTCCAGTGAGAGCGATTATTCCCGCTCGACGCAAGCAGCGATCAGCGGATAAGCGCGGAGAAAGGGGGGTATTTCGACGGATGAAGCGGACGTCCGCGCGTGTCTTGCGCGGGCGTCCGGGCTGGCTTTGGTTTGAACGACGGCGCGCGTCAGAAGGCCACGTAAGGCGACTGGCCGCCGCTCGCGCTTTTGTCGATGCCGTAGTACACGTGCCGGCCGTAGAAGAACGGCAGACCGAGGTCGAAGCTGGTGCTGCCGCCGATCTGCCCGGCGAGGTTGTTGAACGCGAAGTTGCTGGTGTTGCCGAACAGCGTCGCCGCGCTGACGATGCCGATGCTCGCGCTCGCGGTCGTCTTGTTCAGTCCGACCAGCGTGATCGAGCGGGTCTGCGCGGAACTCGGGCAGTAGAAGCCGGAGAAATTGTTGGCGCATTGTGCAAGCGAGCTATCGGTGAAGAAGTAGCCGTTCGAGCCCGAATCGAGGAACGCCTGCACGGTCGTGCCGTTGAAGACGCTGTTGTTCATGTCGCCATAGGCGTCGGTCGTGAAGACCTGCGCGCCGGCCAGCGCATTGTTCGCTTGCGTGCCGATGCCGAACACCAGCGTCCCGTTTGCCGACGGCGCGCCCGCATCGGGCACCGGCGGCATCTGCACGATCACGCCGTTGTTGTCGGCCGCGAAGTTGGCCACCGGATTGGCCACCTGCTGCACGATCGGCACCGCGGTGCGGGTACAGGACGTACCGCCCGGGCACGCGAAGTAATTGCTGTAGGTCGCGGCGGTGCTCGGATCGGAGCAGGTCGTGCCGCAATCGACGGGCGCCGTGCCGACGCCCAGAATGCCGTTGGCGCCGAGATCGCCGACTGTGCTTTCCGCCGAGCCGTTGCCGCAACCGCGCGAGGGCACCGTGCTCGCATCCTTGTCGCCGATGATCTGCAACGGGATCGCGGCCGTCGTGGTTTCGCCGCCGATCGTGACGGTCGCGGTGCGCACCGTGCCCCACGTGTACCCGTCGGCGAAGGTCGCGCACTCGGCGAGTTGCCCGCCGCTCACCGCGCTGACCGGCAGCGCGCCGAGCAGCGACGCGTTCAGCGTCGAGCCGACCACCCGCAACCCGAACGAACCGGTGTCGAGCTGGATGTTGTCGATGGTCTGGCAATTGGTCGTCGAACCGGGCGCGCAAATCGTCACGCTGACCGCCGGAATATTGATGACGCCGCTCACGCCCCGGCCGACCGTGATCGGCACGGTGTTCGACGCGTTCGGAGCGATCGGCTGCTGGGTCGGGCTGGGGGGCAGCGAACCGCCGTTCAGCGTGGTCGACGAATTACCGCCGCTATCTCCGCCGCCGCCGCACGCGGCGAGCGTCGCCAGCAACGTCACGGCCAGGGCGGCCTGTAGCCAGCCTTTGAGGTTCACACCAATGTGCAGGGTTCGCATCGTCGTCCTCGCCATTACTGGATGTCGGAACCGCTGACGCCGGCGGGCAGCGCGGGCGGCAGCCACGCCTGACCGCTGAACGCGCCCATGTGGCCGCCGGACCGCACCACGAGCCCGCTCTGGTCGACGCTGACCGGACCGCGTGCGCCGCCGCGCGCCGCGCGCACGGTCTTCACACCCGCGACGTATTGCGGGAAATAGCTGCCGAGCAGATCGTTCAGATCCGGCATTTGCGGACCGCGCCATGCGAGACCGAACACGGTGCCGTCGGCGGCGAGATATTCGCGGACCACGGTGCCGTTGCCGAACGTGGTCTCACGCACGTCGTAGGACGCGGAGGCCGAAGTGGAACTGGACGCGGAGGAAGCGGCGCTCGATGCCGAACGCATTACGCCCTGTGCGGCCGCGCCGGAGCCGCCGCCTGGCTGGACGACGCGGGAAGAGACCGAGGCGTCCGTGGGCGGCGTCATCGGGGCGCCGCCGAGTCCGGCATGAGCGGACTGCACGGCAAAGAGCGAACAGGGCAAGGCTAGCGCCGTCAGGATCCCGGCGCGGCGTACACGACTCCACATGGCGATGCTCCTCCCGAGCTGCGGCTCGGTTCGCACCGCGCGCGAACCGGCTGCATGTAGGCAGATCATACGGCACCGCCGCGGTCGCATTCATGAGGGGTGTCCCTCACCGAGCCACCGGCCGGCGACTATGTCCACCGGAGCGCCGTGCCGCTGCTTGAGCTCCTAGTATGCCTGTGGTTTGCGTCCAGAGACAGCAAGCGCGCGCGGGAGGCGCGGGCTTGCCAGGCGTGATGATGATTTGGCGGGACGCGCGAAGGGCGCCCGGGCGGGGTCGCGCGATTCACTGACGACCCGCTCGCCGCCCGCGGCGTCCGAAGCGTCAGAAGCCCAGGCTGGCAAGCAGATCGTCGACCTGCGACTGGTCCTGCATCACATCCGTCTTACCTTCCGGATTGATCTGCGGACCATTCAGCAGATGTTCGGGGCTGCCGGTCGGCGACACCTCGGCCACCAGTGCCGCCGCTTGCGCCGCGAACTGCTCGCGCCGCTCCAGCGCGATGTTCTCGACCAGCACGCCGAGCAACTGCTGCTCGATCAGGTACACGACATCCGTGATCTTCTTGATGACCTGGCCGGTCAGATCCTGGAAGTCCTGCGCGAGCATGATCTCCATCAGTTGCGCATTAGTCGCGCCGGTCGCCTCGGGCACGCCACGCAGGAAGGTGCGCGTGTCGTTCATCAGCGCGCGCACTTCCTCGCGTTCGATCGGCGCCGCGTACCACTGCTCCCAGCGCGCGTCGAGTCCGCCCGCGTCCTTCTGCAGCTGCTCCTGGACCGGCTTGGCGACGTCGATCGCCGACAGCACGCGCTCGGCGGCCTGCTCGGTCATGTCCGCGATGTACTTCAGACGATCGCGCGCATCGGGCACGGCTTCCGCCGCGCGCTCGACGTGCTTGTCGAGCCCGAGCTCGCGCATCGAGTCGCGCAGCGTGCGCGTCAGTTGTCCAATGCGGGCGAGGATGCGGTCGGACGCGTGGTCGCCGCTCTCGCCGACCGCTTCGGCGTGAGGCGCATGGGTCGGCAGATTCACGTCAGCTCCCGGCTTTCGCCATCTTCTCGAGAATCTTGTTGAGCTTCTCGTCGAGCGTCGCCGCCGTGAACGGCTTGACGACATAACCGCTCGCGCCGGCCTGCGCCGCCGCAATGATGTTTTCCTTCTTCGACTCGGCCGTCACCATCAGCACCGGCAGATGCGTGAGACTCGCATCGGCGCGAATAGCCTTGAGCATCGCGAGACCGTCGAGGTTCGGCATGTTCCAGTCGGAGATCACGAAATCGTAGGTGCCCCCGCGCAAACGCGCGAGACCCGCCTGACCGTCTTCCGCTTCGTCGACGTTCGAGTAGCCGAGTTCCTTGAGGAGGTTGCGGACGATCCGGCGCATCGTCGGAAAGTCGTCAACTACCAGAATCTTCATTCCCTTATCCATTTCATTCCCTTTGCTTGTTCCATGTTGCGGCGCTTGACCGCCTCAATCCATCCGGCCGCGCATCATACCCGCTGAACGCGATCACCCATCGACGACAAACGCGCCATCACACGCCGGCTCATTTCCGGCAGCGCTGCGATTTCGTCGGCCGCGCCGAGCGCAATCGCTTCGCGCGGCATGCCGAACACGATGCAGCTCGCTTCGTCCTGTGCGAGGGTGTACGCCCCCGCCTTCTTCATCTCCAGCAGACCTGCCGCACCGTCGCGTCCCATGCCCGTCAGAATCACGCCGACCGCGTTCTTGCCCGCGTGTTGCGCGGCCGAACGGAACAGCACGTCGACCGACGGACGATGCCGGTTGACCGGCGGTTCGTCCGATAGATGCGCGATGTAGTTCGCGCCGCTCCTTGCGAGCAACAGGTGCGCGTGGCCCGGCGCGATATACGCATGTCCCGGCAGCACGCGTTCGCCGTGCTCTGCTTCTTTAACGGTAATCCGGCACAAACCATTGAGGCGTTGCGCGAAAGATTTCGTAAACCCCGGCGGCATGTGTTGTGCGATCAGCACCGCGGGCGCATCCGGCGGCAACGGCACCAGCACTTCGCGGATCGCTTCGGTGCCGCCCGTCGACGCGCCGACGATGATCAGCTTCTCGGTACTGAGCAGCGGATTATTGAAGAGCGGCGCGGCGCCAGCCGACGCATGCGCGGCTTGCGCGGCATGTGCCGCCGCGTGCTGCGCGGGCGCGGCCTGACGCACGCGCGCGCGGGCCGCCGCGCGAACCTTGTCGGCGAGCTTTTCCGAGTAGTCGAGCATGCCGTCGCGAATGCCGACCTTCGGCTTGGTGACGAAATCGACCGCGCCCAGTTCGAGCGCGCGCAGCGTGATTTCGTTGCCGCGCTCGGTCAGCGACGACACCATCACGACCGGCATCGGCCGCAAACGCATCAGCTTTTCCAGGAAGTCGAGGCCGTCCATGCGCGGCATTTCGACGTCGAGCGTCAGCACGTCCGGGTTGTGCTGCTTGATAAGCTCGCGCGCGACCAGCGGGTCGGGCGCGGTCGCGACGACCGTCATGTCCGGCTGGCTGTTGATGATCTCGGTCATCAGGCTGCGAATCAGCGCCGAATCGTCGACACACAGTACTTTGATCTTTTGCACAGCGCTCACGCCTCCTCTGTGGTTCTGGCGTTGTTTGAATTTAGCGGACGCGGGCTCGCGCCGAACAGCTCGATGCGCGGCCGCGCGGCGGCCGGCGTCGAGAACAGCTCGACCCGCTTGCGCGCCGCCGCGAGCCGCTCGGCGCGCGCTTCGACGCTCTGCCGCACGAGCGCGTGTTCGCGCTCGGCGACGCCCGCTTCCTGCTGCACGCGCAGCTTCTTCACCATCACCTGGCCGGTGCGCGGCATGAAGGCGACCTTGCGTGGATGCGAGCCCTGCAAATCTTCGGCGACGATGCGGATTTTTTCGGTCGCCAGATAGCGGCGCACGAATTCCGAATTGCGGTCGCCGATGTTCATCGTCGTCATGCCGGCGAGCACCGCGCCGCCGCCGAACACCTTCGCTTCGAAGCGCTCGCGCCGGCCGCCCGCCTTGATCAGTTCGTTGATCAGCACTTCCATCGCGTACGCGCCATAGCGCATCGAATCCGATGCGGCTTGCGCGACGTCCGCGCCGTCGTCGGGCAGCATGAAGTGATTCATCCCGCCGATGCCAGCCGTGCGATCCTGGATGCAGGCCGCGACGCACGAGCCGAGCACGGTGACGAGCACCATGTCCTCATTGGTGGTGTAGAACTCGTTGGGCAACAGCTTCACGCCGGGGCGTTGGAAGTGGTTGTCGTAGTACAGATTCGATGCGATCGGCAGGGCGCTGCTCATGCTGCCACCCCGCTCGTCGTGTGGTGCGACGTTGCGCTTGTTGCGCTATTTGCACGCGATGCGGTGCGTGTGCCGGCCGCGTCGCGCGTCAATTCGTAGACGGTCTGGCCGCGCAGCTTGAACGCCTGCGTCACATACGTGAAGTTTTCCGAATGACCGGCGAACAGCAGGCCGCCCACTTTCATCAGCGGCTCGAAGCGCGCGAGCACCTGCGCCTGGGTCGGCTTGTCGAAATAGATCATCACGTTGCGACAGAAGATCGCGTCGAACTGCGAGCGCAACTGGTAATCGCGGTCGGTCAGGTTCAGCTGTTCGAAGCGCACCAGCGCGCGCACTTCGGGGCGCACCTTCACCATCCCCGCATGCGCGCCGGTGCCTTTCAGGAAGAAGCGCTTGAGCCGCTCGGGCGACAGGTGCTTCACCTGGTCGAATTGATACACCCCCGCTTCGGCTTTCGCGAGCACCTGGGTGTCGATGTCAGTGGCGAGCACCGAGGCCTGACGCGCGCCGCTGTCGCCGAGCGCTTCGATCAGCGTCATCGCGATCGAATACGGCTCTTCACCGGTCGAGGCCGCCGAGCACCACACGGACACCGGTTGCGCGCGACGCGGCACGAAGTCCGCGAGAATCGGAAAGTGATGCGCTTCGCGGAAGAACGCCGTGAGGTTGGTGGTCAGCGCGTTGGTGAACGCTTCCCACTCGGCCGGATCGTTCTCCGCTTCCAGCAGATCGAGATACTCCCTGAAGGAGTCGAGGCCGCGCGCCCGCAAGCGACGGGCGAGGCGGCTGTACGCCATATCGCGCTTGTGATCCGACAACGAAATGCCCGCGCTGCGATGAATCAACTCGCGAATGCGAGCGAAATCCGCCGACGTGAATTCGAAGTCCCTTCCCTGCTCGCTCGGTCTGACCGGGTCTGTCCGATCCGGAACTGTCCGTGCGGGACGTTGCTGTGCGCGCGTTGCCATCATGAAAAATCCTGCCTGCGATACGAGCCACTCCGCTTGCCGCCCAAAGAGGCTCTCTGGGAAGAACGGATGGTGTTCGCGGGGTCGCGCCCGCCCGCGAGTTCTGCCTGGTTTGCCAACACGCAGTCGGTCCGCGACACGCCGAGCCAGCGTGTTTCGATGATTCGCCCGTCAACGAGCGAGATGCCGAATGACTGCATGTCTTTCTGCCACTTCCTAGAACGTTTCCCAATCCGCGTCGGCGCTGGCCGTCGCCGGGCTGGCGAAAGCCGAACGTGCTGCGGATTCCGCTGCGGCGCGGGTCGTCTTCGGCCTGAGCGCGGGTTCGGCGCGGGCGGCTGCGTCGTGGGTCGACGAAGCGGGTGCCGGCTTCGTCGCCGATGTCGTTGCCGATGCCGCGCTACCCGAGCCTGCCGCATTTGCAGCGTTGGCAATGCTTGAAGTACCTGCCGCCGGATGTGCCCCACCGTGGGTCGGCGACGCCGGCGCGGTCTTGACCGACTGCCCACGCGCCGCCGCTTGCGGACGAACCGCCGCCGCGCCGCGCATCTCGCCGCCGGCCACCTTCCAGCCGTTCACCACCGCCTGCAACTGACGCGTCTGATCTTCGAGCGACGCCGCCGCTGCCGCAGCCTGTTCGACCAGCGCCGCATTCTGCTGCGTGACTTCGTCCATCTGCACGACCGCGCGATTCACCTGCTCGATGCCGCCCGACTGCTCCTCGGACGCCGCGCTGATTTCGCCCATGATGTCGGTCACGCGGCGCACCGCCTGCACGATCTCGTCCATCGTGGTGCCTGCGCGGCCGACCAGCGTCGAACCGCTTTGCACCTTGCCGACCGAATCGCCGATCAGTTCCTTGATTTCCTTCGCGGCGCTCGCGCTGCGCTGCGCGAGGCTGCGCACTTCGCCGGCCACGACCGCGAAACCGCGCCCCTGTTCGCCGGCGCGCGCGGCTTCGACCGCCGCGTTCAGCGCGAGAATATTGGTCTGAAACGCAATGCCTTCGATCACGCCGATGATGTCGACGACCTTGTTCGAACTGGTCGCGATGTCCTGCATCGTCGTGACGACCTGGCTCACCACGTCGCCGCCGC
Source organism: Paraburkholderia ginsengisoli NBRC 100965 (assembly GCF_000739735.1). Lineage (GTDB taxonomy): Bacteria > Pseudomonadota > Gammaproteobacteria > Burkholderiales > Burkholderiaceae > Paraburkholderia > Paraburkholderia ginsengisoli. Next base: position 50,183 of record NZ_BBJF01000009.1, read on the forward strand.
GCGTGGCGATGTCGGACGCGTTGACGGCGAGCTGGCTCGCCTGGCGCGCGTTCTCGGCGTTCTGCCGCACGGTGCCGGTCAACTGCTCCATGCTCGACGCGGTCTCCTGCAACGACGCGGCCTGCTGTTCGGTACGCTGCGACAGATCGGTGTTGCCCATCGCGATTTCGCGCGCGCCGGTGTCGATCGATTCGGCGCTGCCGTGGACGGCTTTCACCATCGTCGACAGACTCTGCTGCATCCGCTTGATGCCGTCGAACAGGCGGCCGATTTCGTTGCGGCTATATACCTCGATCGTTTCCGACAGATCGCCCGACGCGATCCGCTCGAAGCACGCGGTCGCGTCCTTCAGCGGTTGCACGATCAGGCCGCGCAGCGCGAAGCGGATACCTACCACGAGCAGCAATGCGAGCACCGTCACCGAGACGATCAGCGTCATCATCAGGGATGCGTTGGACTGCGCGCTCGCCTGCTGCTCCGTCACGCTTTGCTGCAACGCCTTGACGACCGTTGCCGCCGCCGCGTCGTATGCAATGAACATCGGGCTGATCTTCGTATCGGCGATCGCGTGATAGGCGGCCATGTCGTTCGCGTTCAGCGCCGCGAACTCGGGCTCGACGCCCTCGCGCATCACCGTCGTGCGCTTGGCGAGCACGTCGTCGAGCAAGGCCTGATCGATGCCGGGCTTCGGTGCATCGAGATACGTCTGCCAGCTCTGGTTGCCCTTCGCGAGCAGTTCCTGCGCGCGGTCGATCGCTTTCTTCGCTTCGTCCGCATTGCCCGCGGCCGACAGCGTGTTGAAGCGGTCCACTGCGAGACGCGAACGCAACAGGTACGAGCCGGCGTCGTCGAGTGCGTGAATCGCTACCAGGTCGCCGTGCGCGATGCGCTCGAGCGACTGGCTCGCGCGATTCAGCGCGCTTAGCCCAAGCGCGCCGACCGCCACGGTCAGCGCAACCAGAAGGACCCCCACCATCGTCAGCGACGTGCGGATCGACCACCTGTTCAGCATCTTCTCGCTCCCTTACTGTCTCTCGTTCCCGCCTGGCCGTTGTGTGCGCGCCGCGTTCCGCTCAGACGCCGAGCGTTTCGATCAGCGCCATTTCGCGGCTGGTCATCAGCTTCTCGATGTCCATCAGGATCAGCATGCGGCCGTCGACGGTGCCGAGTCCCGTGAGGTACTCGGTCGTCAGCGTCGCGCCGAATTCCGGCGCCGGCATGATCTGATCGGTGGCGAGCGTCAGCACGTCCGACACGCCATCGACCACCATCCCGACAACGCGATGCGCGACGTTCAGAATGATCACGACCGTCTGGTGGTCGTACTCGACGCGGCCCAGGTGGAACTTGATGCGCATGTCGACGATCGGCACGATGATGCCGCGCAGATTGATCACGCCTTTGATGAACTCCGGCGCATTGGCGATCCGCGTGACGTTGTCGTAGCCGCGGATTTCCTGCACCTTGAGAATGTCGATGCCGTACTCTTCGGCGCCGAGCGTGAAGACGAGGAATTCCTGACCGCCGGCGTCCGCCTGCTGCGCGTCGCGGCGGCCATTCGTCCCGCTCGCGTTCGCGCCGTTCGAATTGATGGATTGGACTTCTGCCACGTTAGCCCCCAAACGGTTGGGATGAATTGAGTTGAATGAGTGTTGCGAATGCTGCGCGCTGCGCGCGCTTTGCGTGTGTGAGGGCCATCATGCGAGGCTCATCGCGCCATGCGCGTTGCGTGTCTCGCGGTTCAGCGCCGCCACGTCCACGATCAACGCGACACTGCCGTCGCCGAGAATGGTCGCGGCGGAAATGCCGTGCACCTTGCGATAGTTCGTTTCGAGATTCTTCACGACCACCTGCTGCTGGCCCACTAGCTCGTCGATCAGCATCGCAAAGCGGCGCCCTTCGGTTTGCATGATGGTGACGATGCCTTGGGTCGGCTCCTGCTTCGCGTCCTCGACGTTGAACACTTCGTGCAACGCGACGAGCGGCAGATATTCGCCACGCACGCGCACCACGCGCTCGCCGTTGGCGACCGTATAAATGTCTTCGGCACGCGGTTGCAGCGACTCCATCACGAAGTTCAGCGGCAGAATGAAGATCTCGTTGCCGACCTTCACCGACATGCCGTCGAGAATCGCCAGCGTCAGCGGCAACACGATGCGCGTGGTGCTGCCCTTGCCGGCATGCGACGTGATTTCGACGTGACCGCCCATCGACTGGATGTTGCGCTTGACCACGTCCATGCCGACGCCACGTCCGGAGACGTCCGTGACCTGCTCCGCCGTCGAGAAGCCCGGCAGGAAGATCAGGTTCCAGACTTCCTCGTCAGTCATCGTTTCGCTGACCTGCATGCCCTGCTTGGCCGCCTTCGCGAGAATCTTGTCGCGGCGCAGACCGGCGCCGTCGTCGCTCACCTCGATGACGATATTGCCGCCGTGATGCGCGGCCGACAGCACCAGTTGCCCGGTCGAATCCTTGCCCGCCGCGCGCCGCGCCTCCACGGTTTCGATGCCGTGGTCGAGACTGTTGCGCACGAGGTGCGTCAACGGATCGATGATCCGTTCGATGAGGCTCTTGTCGAGTTCGGTCGCCTGACCGAAGGTGACGAGTTCGACCTCCTTGCCCAGCTTCGCCGCGAGATCGCGCACGAGGCGCGGGAAGCGGCTGAAGACATAATCCATCGGCATCATGCGGATCGACATCACCGCTTCCTGCAGATCGCGTGCGTTGCGTTCGAGCTGCGCCATGCCGTTGAACAGGCGATCGTGCAGCGCCGGGTCGAACGTGCTGGTGGTTTCCGCGAGCATCGCCTGCGTGATCACCAGTTCGCCGACGAGGTTGATCAGCTGATCGACCTTCTCGACGCCGACGCGAATCGAGCTGCCTTCCGCGCCCGCTGCCGCAGCCGCCGGACGCGCCGCTTTGCGGTCGTGGTCGGCGGGCGCGACGGGGGCTGCCTGGTTGGGCGCTGCCGCGGGTTGAAGCGCGGCAGGTGCCGTTGCCGTTGCCGCCGAAGACGCAACCGGCGCGTCGAACAGACCGTGCGTCGCCGCACCCGCCGACGGCGCTGCCGCCGGCTCCGCCTGAACCGCCGCGTAGGCTGCCTGTGTTGCTTGCGTTGCCTGTACTGCTTGCACCGGGGTCGAGTCGGCAGCGTCGGGCGTTCCAGGTTCGCCTTGCTGCGTGTCGTCCGCCGGTGCGGTGCCGCGGCCGATCACGATCTGACTTTCGTCGATCACGAAACAGCACACGGCGATGATGTCGTCGGACGGCACATCGGTCGCGAGCCACAGCATTAAGTCGCTGCCTGTCTTGACCTGCCCGACGATGTTGCCCAGGTTGCCGAGCTCTTCGGCTAGCAGTTCCTGGTCCTTCTCACCCACGCCCCGTAGCGTAATTGTCAGATGGGGACCGGCGTTTCCGGCGCTGCCGCCGACGTTGTCCGCCCCCTCGGCTTGTCCGGTCTGTGCCGGTTCGCCGTCAGTCCATTCACCCGCCGCCTGCACCGCCTGTTCGACGACGTGCTCGGGCGGGGTGCCGCGTTGTGCTGCCACTTCTGTTGCTTGTGCTGCTTGTGCTGCTTGTGTTGCGTGTACTGCCTGCGCTGCAACCGGCGCTGCCGCCGCGGCCTGAAGCGCCGTGGCAGAAGCCGCCTCCACCGGCGCGGCGCCGAAACGGCTCTCCGCATGCAACTGTTCGAGCTTCGCGCAGATCGCGCGCGCCACCGCCGCATCCGGCTCGGCGCTCGCGCGATAGTCGGCGAGCTGGCCCGACAGCACGTCCTTGGTTTCGAGGAACGTGTCGATCATGTCCTTGCGCAGCACGAGTTCGTTGTTGCGCGCGCGATCGAGCAGCGATTCGAGAATGTGGGTCGTCTCCGTCAGCGCGGTGAAGCCGAAGGTCGCCGCGCCGCCCTTGATTGAATGCGCCGCGCGGAAAATCGCCGCGAGGTCTTCGGGGTCCGGATGAGCGATATCCAGATTGAGCAGCAACTGCTCCATCTGCGCGAGCAGTTCGTCCGCTTCGTCGAAGAAGGTCTGATAGAACTGAGTGATGTCGAGTGTCATGCCTGGGTCACCGCGAGAGTTCCTGTCTGGACTTAGGCTGCCGTGCCGCCGCGTCGAGAGCTTTCTATAACGTGTCTAAGGGTGGCGCTTAGGCCGGATCCGGTTCGGCCAGAGCCGCCACCAGTTCGGTCAGCATGTCGGGGTCGAGCGGCTTTTCGATCCAGCCGGTCGCGCCCGCCGCCCGCGCCGCTGCCTTGAACGGCTCGCCCGATTCCGTCGTGAGGACGAGGATGGGCGTCGCCTGGTAAGCCGGGTTGCCGCGCAGCGCGGCGATCAGATCGAGGCCGGTTTTGCCCGGCATGTGCTGGTCGGTTAGCACGAGATCGAACGACATCGCGAGCGCGTTTTCGAGCCCTTCGTCGCCGTCCGCCGCGAGCGTCACTTCGTAGCCCGCAGTCGTCAGCGTGGCGGCAAGAATTTGCCGCATCGATGCCGAATCGTCGATTGCCAGGATGTGCCTGATCATTAAAACCTCGCTGCACTTAACGCTTGGATCGCCGCATCGCGCGCGCCACCGGCGCGCATGTTTCGATGAGGCGATCGTTGTCTGTTACTGGGCCGCCGGCGCTATTGCCGGCAACTTCGGGGCAACCGTCACCGGCTGCGCAAGTTTTTGCAGCAGCGGCTTGGAGCCGGCTGCGTCGTCCGACAAGGTGGTCGTGGTGGAGTCGTCATGATTGAGCGCGTCCTCCGACTTCCTGTTCAACACGATGATGCTGATGCGCCGGTTCTCCGGGTCCATCGGGTCCGCCTTGTTCAGGTTCTGCGTCGACGCGAGGCCGAGCACACGCATCACCTTCGCCTCGTCCATGCCGCCGCCGATCAGCTCGCGACGCGACGCGTTGGCGCGGTCCGCCGACAGTTCCCAGTTGCTGTAGCCCTTCTCGCCGCCCGCGTATTGCGCGGCGTCGGTGTGCCCCTGCACGATGATGCGGTTCGGCACGTCGTTCAGCGTGTGGCCGATTTCGCGCAGGATGTCGCGCATATACGGCTCCACCTGGTCTTTGGCGGTCGCGAACATCGGCCGCTTCTGCGAGTCGACGATCTCGATGCGCAGGCCGGTCAGCGTCGAGTCGATACGAATCTGCTGCTTGAACTGGCGCAGCACCGGGTTCGCTTCGATCGCGGCCATCAGCTTGACCTGCAGGTCGTGCAGACGCACCTGCTCGCGACGCTCCAGCTCACCCTGCAACTGCTTCATCGAGTCTTCGTTGCTATGCGAGACGGTGCGCTCGGAACGGCTGTTCGAACCGTCGGTCGAGCGCGTCACGCCTTGCGCGTCGGTCGAAATATCGCGGCCACCGCCCTTCAGGATGCTTGAATCCTCGGCGCTGCGATCGCCACCCCACAGCGTGATCTTCAACGGCTGGTTGAAGTAATCGGCGATGCCCTTCAGCTGCACGGTGGACGCCGAACTCAGCAGCCACATCAACAGGAAGAACGCCATCATCGCGGTCATGAAGTCCGCGTACGCGAGCTTCCACGCGCCGCCGTGGTGGCCGGCTTTCTTCGGCGCGGCGCGCTTGACGACAATGGCGCGGTCTTTGTCCTTGCTCATCGGTTCGGTTCCCGGCGCCCTTTACTTCGCCTTGACGCGGCGCACGTGCTCTTCCAGCTCGGCGAACGACGGGCGCTCGGTCGAGAAGAGCACCTTGCGGCCGAACTCGACGGCGATCGCCGGCGCGTAACCGTTCAGGCTCGCGAGAATCGTCACCTTGATGCACTGGAACATCTTGGTCGACTCGGTCACGCGCTGTTCGGCGACGCTCGCGAGCGGTCCGATCAGCCCGTACGAAAGCAGAATGCCGAGGAAGGTGCCGACCAGCGCCTGCGCGATCATCTCGCCGAGCACCGCGGGCGGCTTGTCCGCCGAGGCCATGGTGTGCACGACACCCATCACCGCGGCGACGATCCCGAACGCCGGCATCGCGTCGCCCACCTTGTTCAGCGCATGCGCGGGCGCTTCGCCCTCCTGGTGGTGCGTTTCGATCTCCTCGTCCATCAGGCTTTCGATCTCGAACGCGTTCATGTTGCCGCCCACCATCAGACGCAGGTAGTCGGTCAGGAACTCGATGATGTGCTTGTCGGCGAGAATCTTCGGGTACTGGGTGAAGATCGGGCTCTTGGTCGGATCGTCGATGTCGGCTTCCAGCGTCAGCGTGCCTTCCTTGCGCGCCTTCGCCAGCAGGACGTAGAGGAGCGCCATCAGCTCCATGTAGACGTCCTTGTTGTACTTCGCGCCCTTGAACAGGGTCGGGATGACGCGCACCGTCGCCTTGATGGTCTTCATCCCGTTGCCGAGAATGAATGCGCCGAGGCCAGCGCCGACGATCATCAGCACTTCAACGGGCTGCAGCAGCGCGCCGAGATGGCCGCCTTCCAGCGCGTAACCGCCGAAGACGGACAAAAGCGTCACGAGTGTTCCCACGAAAATCAGCACTGCCGAGCCCTCACAAAGAAGCGACGGTGACCGTCGTTAATCTGGTTTACGGCAACGGAGCAGAAAACTTTGACGGAAAAGCGGCTCGTCGCGCCGGTGTAAACCAGAGGCGCGTTCGGCCGGGGCGGGGCGGCCTTGCGCCGCGCGGCGCAAGCGGCGGCCGAGGGACGACCTCGCTGCCGCGCCGACCGCGCGGGAAGCCTCCAGGAAGCCCGTTGGACGGGCGTCGGAGGCGGGCGCGAGCGCTGCGCCGGGCAGCGGGCGGTGGTTCGTCCACGGTTCCCGGCGCGGCTGGCGGTTCAGGCTTCGACGGCGGCGAGCGTCTCGTGGGCCCGGGCGTCGGCGAATTTCTTTGTCTTACCCGCGCGCGATGGCGGCTGGCACAGCCCGCAGACGAACGCGTGCTGCGGATCGTGCGCATGCGCGACAAAACGCCCGCCGCAACGGCAGCAGGTGGTCATCTGCAGCATCCCGGAGTCGAAAAAGCGCACCAGCGTCCACGCCCGCGTGAGACTGAGCACGGCCTCGTCATCGTGCAACCGGACATGCTCCAGATAAAGCCGGTAGCCCTTCACGATCGACTGGATCGTCGGGCAACCGCCGTGCTCGGCCATGAAGCGGTAGATGTTGTAGAACAGCGAAGAGTGAAAGTTCGGCTGCCAGGTCATGAACCAGTCGGTTGAAAACGGCAGCATGCCCTTCGGCGGCGATACGCCTTTCAGCTCCTTGTACAGCTTGATGAGCCGGTCGCGCGACAGACTGGTTTCCGCTTCCAGCAATTGCAAACGCGCGCCAAGTTCAATCAGTTCGATCGCCAGGGTGATTTCCCTGACTTCGAGTACGACGCTTTTAGATGCCATCCGCTTGCCATTCCCCTAGCCCGATCGCTTTATGTGAGAAACGGACCGCCATCAGCCGAGTTGCTCGACCGGCTGGCTCGCCATCAGGATCGCGGAATGCGCCTGGGCCACGGCGCTCGATTTGCCTTTGTCCGCGAGCGCGGACAGCACGGCGTGATCGTCGAAACGGAAACGGCACAGCACCTGGTTCGATGCCGCCAGCTTGACGGTTTGCGCCAACGACAGATTGGCGAGCACGTCCGCTAGCTGGTCCGAAATCCCCATGCGGAACATGCCCATCGGCTTGTCTTCGCGCAGCAGACGCTGCGCGAGCAGGAGATAAGACAGGTTGACTTCTCTGATCTCACTGAGCATATCGCTTGTCGCGCTCATGATTCCCCCGGGTATATCTGGCTGGTCAGGCCGTTTACGGAAACGTTTGCTCGAACACGCGCGCTTAAACCGCACGAATTGGCTCGTTCCTAGTCTTGCGAGCATTGTGTCGAAAGGGGGCACGGACGAAAATCGGAGAGACACCCAGCCTGCTTGACGGATTAATCCGTCATTGATGTAGGAATTTTTCCTACAAGAACGGCTGTGCGGGGAGGCGAATTTGCGCGAAGCGGCGCCCAGTCTGGGCCATATCATGCGCGTTGAATATTTCTTTGGCGGGGCGTGGACTTATTGGTGGACTTCTCCGACCCGCATCACGGCCTCTACCACGGGAAAAACAATTATATGACGTTTTCACGCCCCGGCAATATGACTGCTCTAGAGGCTTCCGAGGGATTTTCTCGACGCCGGGCATACGGATTGCGTGCACTTGTGGCAGCTATTCAGCGTTTATTTAGTCCGACCTATTGCCTGTCCCGACTATCGGGACACCCTTCGAGCCGACCTGTAACGCACGATGTTTCGCGCTGTAACAACATTAAGCGTTTGAAAATTAACTCGAATTAGCGCGGCCGATCCCGATAATGAAGATAAGGGATTACCCGATGCAGGTTCGGAGCACCCCCGGGCGGCGGCTTACCGCGCCCAACCGTCCGTCCGGCATTCGCTCCTCGCTCTATTCGAGCGCCGCTGTGCGAAGCCGTAGTGAACAGGAGAAAACGCATGCGAATCGCACAAATTGCGCCGTTGTATGAAGCTGTCCCCCCGAAACTTTATGGCGGCACTGAACGTGTCGTGTCGTATCTGACCGAAGCCCTGGTGGATCTCGGCCACGACGTCACGCTCTTTGCGAGTGGCGACTCGATCACGTCCGCGAATCTCGACGCGTGCTGGCCGCGCGCGCTGCGCCTCGATCCGACGATCCGCGACGCGCTGGCGCCGCACGTCCTGATGATGGAAAAAGTGCGCAAGGTCGCGCATGAGTTCGACGTGCTGCACTTTCATCTCGACTACATGCCGTTCCCGCTTTTCACCACGATGGACACGCCGTTCGTAACCACGCTGCATGGCCGTCTCGATCTGCCGGAATTGCAACCGGTGTTCGACGCGTTCTCCCATGTACCGGTGGTGTCAATTTCCGATTCGCAGCGTTTGCCGCTGCCGCAAGCCAACTGGCTCAACACGATCTATCACGGTCTGCCGGAGCAATTGCTGACGCCGCAGCCGCACAAGAAGCCGGAATACCTGGCGTTCCTCGGTCGCATTTGCCCCGAAAAGCGCGTCGATACAGCTATCAAGATCGCCGCTCAAAGCGGTCTGCCGCTGAAGATCGCCGCCAAGGTGGACAAGGTCGATCAGGAATACTTCAAGCGCGAAATCGAGCCGTTGCTGTCGATGGCGCACGTGGAATTCGTCGGCGAGATCAATGAAGCGCAGAAGCCCGAGTTTCTGTCGGGCGCCAAGGCGCTGCTATTTCCGATCGACTGGTCGGAGCCGTTCGGCCTCGTGATGATCGAATCGATGGCATGCGGCACGCCGGTCATCGCGTTCAATCGCGGTTCGGTGCCGGAAGTGATCGACCACGGCGTGACGGGCTATATCGTCGAAGACGTGCAAGGCGCGGTGGCCGCGCTCCAGCGTCTGGACGAATTGTCGCGTAGCGAAATCCGCGCGCAATTCGAACGCCGCTTCAGTTCGAAAACGATGGCGCAAAACTATGTCGACGGCTATTCGGCGTTGATCGATGCAACGCGTCGGCCGGTATTGCGTCAGGTGGCGGTTGGTTAAGACTTATGTTTGAAACGGCTGATGCGCTTTGCGCTTAGCCGCTTCTTCGATCCCGATTGCCCGTTTACATGCCGTATGCACCGCTTTCGCGCTTCCGTCATTTGCAGGTCAATTGCAAGCAAGTCCGGCAAGTGAATCGTTTGCGCAAGCGGGGAATCGGAGTTATGTCACTGCATCAACAAAAAAGCCGCCCCTCAAGGGCGGCTTTTTTAATGGCGCGATGGATGCGCTTCCATCCCAATTAGCGCTCGACAAATAAAACGGGACAGCGGTCAACCTTCAATCTGCTTTCGCCCCGAAGGCAGCGCGCGACTCAAACTGCGCCAATCAAAAAGCGCTCGCGATTCTTGCCGACAATCCACTTGGGCGGTTTGCCGCGTCCACTCCAAGTATTGCCCGATTTCGGATCCTGGTATTTCGCCGGCAGCGGCGCCTTCTTGGGTGGGCGGCCTCGCTTGGCAGCGACTGCAAAGCCGAGGTCCTGCGCGGTTAGACCGTATTCAGCGATCTTTTGGCGGATGTCGGCGACCACATTGTCGATTTCAGTTCGGCGCGCTTCTTCTGCTTGTGCCTGCAATTTGGCGATCTGCGCCTTGAGGTCTGCATATTGAGACATTCGGTTCTCCCCTTTTTAGAACTCATTCGACCGCAGACTAACTGCAATTATAAAAATTCGCAATGGCCAATAATACCGATTTAGGAAGATATCCTCTGATAATTATTAACCGTCGCTGAATTGTAAAGCGGATCTTTATCGGCCAATAATCGCTAAAAGCTCACTCCGACATTGACAATTCTTGACACCCAATTTGGCGGTCCTTGCCTAGAATTGCGCGTTCAAGGCATGCACCGGCACTGCAGTGCGTGCTCCAGAAGCACCAATATCTTTTTAGGATTACCAATCATGCAGTTGTCAAAGCGACTCGCCGCTGAGCTGTTCGGCACTTTCTGGCTTGTGCTCGGGGGATGCGGCAGCGCGGTCCTCGCGGCGAACTTCGCCGGCCCGGTCCACGGCCTGGGCATCGGCTTCGTGGGGGTGTCGCTCGCATTCGGCCTGACCGTGCTGACAATGGCTTTTGCGATCGGCCATATTTCCGGCTGCCACCTGAATCCGGCGGTGAGCGTCGGGCTAGCCGTTGCCGGCCGCTTTCCGGTCCGCGACCTGGTGCCGTACATCGTCGCCCAGGTGATCGGCGCGGTGCTCGGTGCGCTGGTGCTGTCGCTGATCGCGTCGGGCAAGCCAGGCTTCGACCTCGTCGCCAGCGGCTTCGCAAGTAATGGTTATGGCGACCGCTCGCCGGGTCATTACTCGCTCGCCGCCGCCTTCATCTGCGAAGTGGTGATGACCGGCTTCTTCCTGTTCGTCATTCTCGGCGCAACCGACAAGCGCGCGCCGGCCGGCTTCGCGCCGATCGCCATCGGCCTGTGCCTGACGCTGATCCACCTGATTTCGATTCCGGTCACCAACACGTCGGTCAATCCGGCGCGCTCCACCGGCCCGGCGCTGTTCGTCGGCGGCGCAGCGGTGGACCAGTTGTGGCTGTTCTGGGTCGCGCCGATTCTTGGCGCCGTGATCGCGGGCGTGGTGTATCCGTTGATCGCCGAAAGCCGCAGCGGCAATGCGCAAAAGCTGGCGCTCGACTGATCGCCGCGAGCGTTGATCGACGCAAGCAAAGCGGGCGCTACGGCGCCCGTTTTGTATTGGCGCACGCATGGCGGGCTGCATTGATCGCCTCGCCGCGGTCAGTCACGAACCCGCTGCTAGAATCGGGCGACTTTCCAGGCTCGTACAGGTGCTACCGATGACCCGTTTCCGCGGATTTCTACATGGCGTCGCACTCGCAATCGGCGGCTTGTGCGCCGGCGTGCCCGCGCTACCCGCTGCCCAAGCGGCCGACGGCAACGGCCATGTCGAAACGCTGGTGTTCGTGCGACACGGAGAGAAACCCGCGCAAGGCTACGGCCAACTCAACTGTCAGGGCCTCAACCGCGCGTTGGCGTTGCCGGCGGTAATCGCCGCCAAGTTCGGTAAACCGGATGCGATCTATGCGCCCGATCCCGGCCAGCAAAAAGACGACAACGGCCATCCTTATTACTACGTCCGTCCGTTGGCGACCATCGAGCCGACCGCCATTCAATTCCAGATGCCGGTGCAAACGCCGTATGGTTTTGCGCAAATCGATCAGCTCGGCACGGCGCTCGTCAATCCCGCTAATCAGAACAAGCTGATCGTAGTGGCGTGGGAACACAAACTCATCGTGAAGCTGTTGCGCCAGATGTTGACCGCACATGGCGGCAATGCCGCCGACGTCCCGAACTGGGCAAGCGGCGACTTCGACAGCATCTATATCGTTCGCCTCGACTGGCAGAACGGCACTGCGCGCGCGAGCTTCAAACGCGACCGTCAGGGACTGGACGGACGCGCGGCCGATTGCCCCTGCGCGGCGCTGCCGGGCACACCGTCGACGGCCGCACCGGGGACCGCTTCCCCGGGCGCGGCAGATTAACCGGGTAATACAGATGTAAGCCGCGATTACGCACGGCGCACGCTAAATTGAATCGGGCGCGACGCCGGTCGTGCTTCAACGTCGCAGGCCGAGCCGGAAGCCCTTATATGGCGGGGTTGCAAGCACATTGCACACATCGCGCGGTTTGTTCCAACATTGCGCTTTTCGTTGCTCAAACCCTGCGACGATGCTTGCAGTCCGTAACATCTCGTCGCAGTCGCAGCCAACCGGAATGCGTACATTGGTCCTGTGCGACAAACATACGTCGCTTCACAGGAGAACAACATGAAACGCATCGTCACTCACTTGCTGGTTGCTGCCGGACTCGCGGCGGGCGTATGCGGTGTCGCGCAGGCGCATACAAATCTGGATATCGGTCTGTCGCTCGGCGCACCGGTTTATACGCAACCCACCCGCGTCTATGCGGCGCCGCAGCCGGTGTACTACGGCGGCTGGAATCATCGTTATGACCGTGGCGACTACTATCGCGGCGACCATCGCTATGACCGCGGCTGGGGTCACGACAACCGCCACTGGGACCACGATAACCGGGGCGATCGCCGCGGCGGATGGCACGATTGATCGTCGCGCACGCAGCGTCTGATTAGCGGCGTCGACGGCTTGTTCGAACCGGCCCGCATCCACGAAGGTGGATGCGGGCCGGTTCCATTTGCGGATCAGGACATCAGTTCGTCGTCGAGCGAGAAGAGTTTGCGCAAATGGTGCGCGACGCCCGCTTCGAAGTTGTTGCCGATGCGCGGCACGTTCGGCAGACGCGTGATCAGATCGGGATTCGCATTGTTCATCATGAACGGATGGCCGGCCGTTTCCAGCAGATCGATATCGTTCATGTTGTCGCCGAACGCCACGCACTGTGACGCCTCGACGCCCAGACGCTCGAGCACGATCTGCAACGCGCGTCCCTTCGACACGTTCGACGTCATCACCTCCAGACAGTCCGGCAGCGAATAGGTCACGTACAGATCGTCGCCGAATTCGCGCGCGAGATTCTGTGCAACGTGCGCGAGATCGGCGGGGTCGCCGATATAGAGCGCCTTCGCAATGTCGACACCGTCGTGTTTCGGCAGGTCGGTGACTTCATACGTGAATCCCGAGTCCTGATGGAATTTCAGCAGATCCGGCGCGTCGCGATCGATCAGCCACGCCTGATCGGCGAACAGGTTGACGATCACGCGGCCATGCGCGCCGGCGATTTCCGGCTGCACGAGGCGCTGGACGATGGCCGGCGGCAGATCGTCGGCATGGATCACGGTATTGTCCGGCGCATGAATGCGCGCGCCGTTCGACGTGATCAGATACGGACTGATGCCCAGCAGGTCGCGGATACCCGCGACGTCGCAGTAATGGCGCCCCGTCGCGATGACGAAGTGCAGTCCGTCGCTTTCCAGCTTGCGCACGGTGGCGACCGTGAACGGGTCCACCTGATGGTCGGCGTTGAGCAGCGTGCCGTCGAGATCGGTGGCGATGACTTTGTACATGGTGTGAGCGGTCGGGGCAGCGGCGAAGTGCGTATTTTACCGTTGCCGGCCGCGCGCGCAGGATCGCGGCCGCCATGTCCGGCGATTTCTCAGCCGGCGAGACGCGCGGCCTCGCGTTGCGCCAGTTGCAGTCCGCCATGTGCGGAGTCCGTCAATGGCGCACGCAGACGCGCCTGATAGACCTGCGGCACGTACTCGCGCAACGGCGCGCCGAGCCCGCCGCACAGCGCAATGGGCAGCGTTCCCGAGGCGTCCAGTGCGGCAATCATCTTCCCCACTTCGATGCCGGCCTCGCCGAGCAGGCGCGCCACGAACGGATGCGCGCGATGTTCGAACGCGAGCGGCGCGAGCCGCGCGTAAGCAGTCTGATTGGCCGCACAGAGCCAGACGACGAGACCGTCGCCGTCTTGGGCGCCCGTGCTGGCAAGCAGCGCTCGCGCGAGGTCGTCGTTGGGCACGCGCCCGTCGAGCGCCTGCTGCGCATGCACGATGAGCCGCAGTCCGAGCCACGCTCCGCTCGCTTCGTCACCCGACGGATAGCCATAGCCGCTGGCGACGCGGAATTCGCCGTCGGCGGCCAGCGACGCGGCCACGCTGCCGGTGCCAAGCGCGACGATCACACCGGGCGCGCCGCCATGCGCACCAAGCAGTGTCGTATAAGCGTCGTGCTCCACCGCGAGTCCGGCGAGCGCCGGTGCTTGCGCATGAAACTGGGCCAGCCAGTCACGATTGTTGAAACCCGCCAATCCGCAACCGAGCACGCAGCGCGACCAGTCCAACGTCTTACCGGCACGCTTGAATGCGCCGCCGCAGCCGGCTTCGATGGCTTGCCATGCGCGCTCGATGCCGAGCCCCAAACCCGACGGCCCGCTTGCCGCCTGTGCCAGTTCGCGCCCCTGCGCGTCGCCGAGCACCACGCGCGTACCGGTGCCGCCACCGTCAATGCCGATCAGAAAGATGTCCTGGTTCATCGAGTCGAATGAATTCCGTGAGTGAATAGCGCATAGCGTGGCAGGTCATTTTCAATCCGGCAATCGGCCGAATGGCTAGCTTGCGGCGCGCGCCGCTTCAGCTATGCTGGCGGGCGACATGACAATGGGAGCGCGACAGTGACACAGCGATGCAACTGGGTATCGAGCGAAGCGCTCGCACACTACCATGACACCGAATGGGGCGTGCCTTCGCGCGACGATCGGCATCTGTTCGAGATGCTCGTACTGGAAGGCGCGCAAGCGGGCCTGTCATGGTCGACGATTCTCAACAAGCGGGCCGGCTATCGCCGTGCGTTCGCCGACTTCGATATCGACAAGGTCGCACGCTTCACACCGAAACACGTAGATGCGCTTGTGACGGACGAAGGCATCGTGCGTCACCGCGGCAAGATCGAAGCGGCGATCAGCAACGCTCGCGCTGTGCAGCAGATCCAGGCCGAGCACGGCTCGCTCGCCAATTTCGTGTGGTCGTTCGTCGACCAGACGCCGATCCAGAACGATTGGGCGTCGTACAAGCAGGCGCCCGCGTCGACGGAAGTATCGGATGCGCTGAGCAAGGGGCTGAAACGCTACGGCTGCAAATTCGTCGGCTCGACGATCTGTTATGCGTTCATGCAAGCGGTCGGCATGGTGAACGACCATGAGACGAACTGCATGTGCCGCGCGCGCTGCGTCGCGCTCGGCAAGAAGGGACGTAATCGAAAGGCCGGTTGAGCAGTTGAATCGGCGATGGTTTGCCGCGCCTAGGCCGCTTGCGTGGTCGCCTAGTGCTGCGGTTCTAACAAACGAAAGCCGCCCAGGGAAACTCCTGAGCACCGCCGCGTCTCGCGTGGCGGAAGCCTGACGGCGCAAGGCCGGAGCGATAGGAACAGCGGTGCGCCATGCCATCGGAGGCTTTTTAATAGACCATCCGGCAGAGCCTGACTACGCTTCCGACGCATCTCGACCGTTATACGGTTATGAGCGGTGATACGCGCTGCGCAATGGCGCGGCAACCGCTTCCAGCCTAGGACACGACGCATCTAAACCGGGAATTGACGGCTTTTCGCCGCGCTAGTCCGGGTATCGTCAGATATCGCGCGCCGGATACTACTGCTCATACGCTCAATAACGAATAACCGCTGCGACACGCGCGGGAGACCAACCATGAAAACGCTTAGCTTCCTGACGCATCAGGAAATTTTCGATCAGGCCGTGGCCCACCTGTTCGACCAGAAGCGCGCCGCGCTGCTGCCGCGTGGCGGCGGGGCATACCGTGGCTATTGCGGCGGTTGCCCGGTCGGCAGTTTTATCAGATCGCGCGACTACATGACCGCAATGGAAGGTATCCCGGTGCGCTATATCGGCAAGACGTCCGTCGAGGTGCCCGCTTACATGGACGTCGGCGTATCCGCGCTGAAGAAGGCGCTGCTGCGTGCGCGTATCAATGTCTACGACCACGCCACCGTCGACCTGCTCAGTTGCCTGCAAAACGTGCACGACGTGTTTGGCACTTGGGAATGGCGCGAGCGGCTGGGATCGATATCCCGGCAATTCGGCCTGTCCGCCGAACGGCTGAAAAGCGCCGCGTAAGGAGCCGCAAGGGCGTCGCCAAAGTGACATCGCGCTTGGCGGATTCGCTGCATGCCCGAGTCACGCACGCCTATTGGCGCCGACGTGCTGCCGCAACTGCCTGCAGCTTCGCGCAGCGAATCCAAAACAACCGCACAAAAGCAAAACGGCGATGTGGCCTCTTGCGAAGCTCACACCGCCGTTCGGCGTACGGAAAAGCGTGCTTAGTGCAGCTTTTTCGGCAGCATCTGGCTGCGCAGGCGCTTGTGCAGGCGCTTCACAGCAGCAGCCTTCTTACGCTTACGTGCCGTGGTCGGCTTTTCGTACGATTGGCGCTCACGCAGTTCAGCGATCAGGCCATTCTTTTCGATTGCGCGACGAAAGCGGCGAATTGCCACTTCGAACGGCTCGTTTTCCTTCAGAAGAATCGTCGTCATGTAATTCCTAACTCAATCACTTGATACGGGTTAATTTGCGTGGCGGGAGACCGCTCACGCGCCGGCCCTCCGGTCGTTTCGATTCATGGCCAGTAACAGGCAAACGCGGGGAAAACCCCGGCCAAACCACGAATGAAACGAGAGGCATAGCGGCCACGGAGGCCGGAAAAGAGAGGTGTGTGGAGTTCACCGCGGAACGCGGACAGACGTATTGCAGAAGCCGCGCCTGTTGCCGTTTCGCCAACCTTTCATCAATGCAAAACACTGACGAAACAGGCAAAGATCTCAATTCACTCCCGATGATATCAGGAAACTCTCCATCGTACCAGGGGTTTAGCGATTGCGCCAGGCCCTTGCGCGCTCAGGCGCTCGCCTCGTCCAGCTCGCGGATATCGTCCCCGGTCAGCATTAGATGGACGGCCGCCGCGAGGGTTTTCAGCTGGTCGACCGAGGTCGCACTGGCAATTGGGGCCGTGACGCTCGGCCGCGCGATCAGCCAAGCCAGCGCGATGGCGGCCGGCGTGCTGCCGTGCCGTTCGGCAACGCGGTCGAGCGCTCCCAGAATCCGCAAGCCGCGCTCGTTCAGATATTTCTCGACCCGACTGCCCCGCGCCTTCCCCGCCAGATCTGCGTGCGAGCGGTACTTGCCGGATAGGAAACCGCTAGCGAGACTGTAGTACACCACCACGCCGAGCTGATTGGCGAGCGCCACCGGCTCGATATCGCGTTCATATTCGGCGCGGTCGTACAGGTTGTACTCCGGTTGCAGCAGTTGGTACTCAGGCAGCCCGTGCTGGCGCGCCACCGCGAGCGCCTCTTCGACGCGCGCGCCGCTGTAGTTCGAAGCACCGATCACCCGCACCTTGCCCGCCTCGATCAGCTTCTGGTAAGCGCCCAGCGTTTCCGCGAGCGACGTTTCGGTGTCGTCGTCGTGGGAGAAATAGACGTCGATGTAATCGGTTTGCAGGCGCCGCAGCGAATCTTCGACCGCCGCCTGGATATTCGCCGCCGACAAGCCCTTGCGCTGCGGATGCTTGGACACCTTGGTGGCGAGCACGATCTTGTCGCGCTTGCCGCTCTGCCGGAACCACTTGCCGAGGATCGTCTCCGACTCGCCGCCCTGGTTGCCGGGCACCCAGGCGGAGTAGACGTCGGCGGTGTCGATGAAATCGAGTCCGGCGTCGACGAATGCATCGAGAATCGAAAACGATGTCGCTTCATCCGCGGTCCAGCCGAATACATTGCCGCCGAACATAAGCGGCGCGACCTGCAATTCGGAACGGCCAATCCTGCGCTTTTGCATGCTTTCTCCACGATCGATAACAGGCGAGCAAAAGAGAATACGCTCACTTTCGATCGGTTGCTGCGCATCGAACGGATCAGCCAGCAAGCGGCTCAGGATTTTTTAATCCCCCTCGCGTTTCACCGCTGGGTTCAGAATTGCGCGACGCGTTGATACCGGTTCGCCTGAGGCGTCATCTGCACGGCCACCCGATATTCCGTGCGCAATTCGCTCTGAGTCACTGCGCCTCGGCGGCGATCCGGGTGTCGATCTCATGAACCGGCCTGAGCACATCGAGCGCGGCGCCTGCCTGTTCTGCGGAGAGCGACATGGGGAGCGGCGAGCGCTCCCTCGCGAACTCCGCCGTCCATTCCGACTAGGCGACAGCCGCTGCCTGCTCGATCGACATGGTGAGTTCCCAGATGCGATCGATATGCGTAACGAATTGCATGCCCCTCTCCCGTTCCGCTCTGCTCTTGTTGCCGGATAGCGCGCCGGCGCTGTTCGCGCCGCCGAAGAGTTGCGTCAGATATTGCGAGTTACTGCTCATCGTCGCCATCAGCGTGTTGAGCGCCGTGAACTGCGCGGTGTACACGCTGGTGAGCTGCGTCTGATAATTCGTCAGCGACGTCTGTTGCGTCGTGAGGTTGGTCAGATCCGCGGCGAGCGCGTCGGTGCACGTCTTGATGACGTCGTTAACGACCGGTCGAGGCCGCTGACAGCCCGCCTCTCCCGATCGCATCGATCCTCGTCTGGCCGCACCGACGCTCATCGGATGGAACACTGAACCCGGCCGACTCGCGTGACCGCCCGCTCAACGCGTCAACGTCACCACCAGATAGGTGGCGTACAGCACGCCGCACAGAAGCAGCGCCCACACCGGCACACCGCGCTCGCGCACATTGACGCGCAGCCACGCGGCAGCGGCCAACGTAATCACGATGCCGGTCACCACTTCGATACGCGGCGTCCACGGCGTCAGCAGAATGCCAATCGCGGGCAGCAGCGTCCCCTGGAAAACCATCGCGCCGGTGATGTTGCCAAACGCGAGCGTGTCCTTGCCGCGGCGGATCCACAGGATGCTGTTGACCTTCTCCGGCAACTCCGTGGCGATCGGAATGATCAGCAGCGACAACAGCAACGGCGACACACCCAGCACCTCCGACACGCCGCGCACACCGTGGATGAACCCTTCCGCGCCCCACACGAGCAACGCGACGGCCGCGATCAGTTGCAGCACGATGGTCGAGAGATTGGTCGGCAAGCCGAGACGCGACAGCAGCATCTTGCCGGGCGCTTCGGTGCCGTGGCCGGCATCGACCAGTTGGTTCGACGCGCGAAACGTCATCACCACATAGGTCACGTACACGCCCACCAGCGCGACGCTGAAGAGCGCGCGCACGATCATCTGCTCACGCGGCACGTACATCGCCGCGGCGGCCAGCACGAATGCGCACAGGAAATAGTTGAGGTCACGCGTGAAGCCGGTGCGTTCGGGCGCGACCCAACCTTTGACTCCGCGCGCGCGAAGAATGGCGAGCGTCATCAGAAACGTGGACAGCGTGGAGAGCATCAGCGGCGCACCGAGGATCGCGCCGACACCGATCTCATGGTTGACGGTGTTATCGCTCGTGCCGCCCGCGATGGCGAGCAACGGCACGAGCGTTTCGGGCAACGCGGTGCCAACCGCCGCGAATAGCGAGCCGGTCACACCTTCGGAGATTTTCAGGCGCTCGCCAAGATGTTCGAGCGCATTAGTAAAGAGTTCGGCCGCCACCAGAATGACGACCAGCATGATCGCGAGTTCGACGAGTAAACCGGTCATGCAAGGCTCCCGGCGCAAGCGTCGAAAGCACGGCTGCTAGCCGGATGATGAGCCGATGCGAAAGCACGCGGGAAACTGGACGGGAAACTACGGTGATTCACAGGGCAACTCCACGGTCGGACGTATATGACGAACCAATGACGCACTGCCGCCCGTCCGACCAGAACGAGGCAGTACGTCAATGGTCTCGCCAAACCGAACCGGTCGAACGCGCCATGACCCGCAGGCCAAGTATGTTGACGCGCTCTCCTTCAGAGGATGAAGGAAGGCTACTCCCCAGTGACCGGGGGATTCTAATGGCATCGGCGGCTTTCAACAAGCTTCTGAAGAGTCAGCCAATAAGCCGTTTCACGTCGAGATCGAGAAACTCTCCTGCCCGGTCTACTGCTCTGGTGGCACCGCACAGAGGGTCTGCGAGCGCGCATCCGGTAGCAACAACACATTTGCGTTACCTCCGCGCCTCTCGAAGCACAACTGCGGCAACGCATCGAATCCACTAGATGACTGAACAAGTTAATTTTGTTCGTGCCCTTCTAAAGTTCTGCCGTCGACGGTCGTTAGCCTAAGCATGGCGGTCGGTATATCGCGATTGATAGTCCGCCGATGTCACGGGCGCCGTGGCGCAACGGGCTTAACCCCTTAGGAGATTTTCCATGCTCGGAATCAATAGCAACATCAATTCGCTGGTTGCACAGCAGAACCTGACCGGCTCGGGTAGCGCACTCTCGCAAGCGATCACGCGTCTGTCGTCGGGCAAGCGCATCAACAGCGCAGCTGACGATGCAGCCGGTCTCGCAATCTCGAACATCATGCAGACCCAGATCAACGGTCTGAATCAAGGTGTGTCGAACTCGAACGACGGCGTGTCGATGGTACAAACGGCGTCGAGCGGCCTGTCGTCGCTGACCAGCAGCCTGCAACGTATCCGCCAGCTCGCAACGCAAGCGACCAACGGCAGCATGACCGATGACGACCGCGCAGCACTGCAGCAGGAAGTCACGCAACAGGTTTCGGAAATCAACCGTATCGCATCGCAAACGACGTACAACGGCATGAACGTGCTGAACGGCACGCTCGGTTCGGTCTCGTTCCAGGTCGGCGCGAACGTCGGTCAGACGATCACCCTGAACCTGTCGCAAAACATGTCGGCTGCAGCAGTCGGCAGCGGCGTGCCGCAAGCCGGCCAGACCCTCGGCACGTTCACGGGCCTGAGCCTGGATTCGGCAGGTGCAGCAGTCTCGAGCGGCGCGCCGGCGACCACGTCGATCAACGTGGTTTCGGACGGCAGCGGCGGCTTCTCGTTCACCGACCAGAACAACATCGCGCTGAGCTCGGCGGCAGTTAGCGCGCTGTTCTCGGGCGGCACGGTCAGCGGCAACAGCATCGCGGGTTCGGGCACGGCGATCACGCTGGGCGACTCGGGCCTGACGGCTCTGGGTGCGGCAGGTGGCTCGGCTACCGACGCAGCGGTGTTGACGCAGATCAAGGCGTACAACTCGCCGACGACCGTTGCAAACGTCGACATCAGCACGCAAAGCGGCGCAAGCATGGCGATGGAATCGATCGACAACGCCCTGAGCGTCCTGAATAACCTGCAAGCAACGCTCGGCGCAGCGCAAAACCGTTTCACGGCAATCGGCACGACGCAGCAAGCTCAGTCGACCGACTTGTCGAGCGCACAATCGTCGATCCAGGACGCCGACTTCGCACAGGAAACCGCTAACCTGAGCAAGGCGCAAGTGCTGCAGCAAGCCGGTATCTCGGTGCTGTCGCAAGCGAACTCGCAACCGCAGCAGATCCTGAAGCTCCTGCAGTAACACGCCTCACGTCGCATGCGTCCCGCCCGCCCCATTCGGCGTGTGGGACACAAAACCATCGGGAGGCCTGCCTCCCGATTACCGCTTTCAGATCTGAATCGATTCACACTAAATCGCCGAAACACGGAGCCCGTCCATGTCCACCGTATCCTCGACCGCAGGTTCGATCGCCAGTACTGTCGCCGCCACCACCGCAGCGAGCAACGCCGCGCTGCAGGCAGCCGCACAGTCGATCATCAGCGGGTCGACCAATTCGTCGATGGACGTGAATTCGCTCGTGACGGCGCTCGTCAACTCCAAGATCGCTGGCCAGGCCGCGACGCTCGCCGCAGAGCAGACGACCGACAACACCCAGATTTCCGCCTACGGCACGCTCTCGGCTGCACTGTCCGCGCTGCAAGCCGGACTGACCACTCTCTCGAACGGGACGGCCGTGAGCGACTTCACGGCGACGATGAGCGGAACCGGCATCACGGCCACGGCGGGCAACGGCGCGGTAGCGGGCTCCTATTCGATCGATGTCGCCCAGGTGGCGACGGCCCAGGTGCTGACGTCGACCGGCTATGACGCGAAGACGGCGCTCGCCTCCGGATCGAGCACGATGACGCTCTCCGTGGGCGGCAAGAGCACAACGATTTCGCTCGACAGCTCCAACAGCACGATCTCCGGCATCGCGGCGGCCATCAATGGCGCGAGCAACAACCCCGGTGTGTCCGCGACGGTCGTCAACGGCGCGGACGGTGCCCACCTCGTGCTGCATTCGACCTCGACCGGCTCCGCGGGCGGGATCAGCGTGCAGATCAGCGATTCGAAGCCGGGCGACGCACTGAACAACCTCGCCGTGTCGAGCAACAACGGTACGACGTTGACCGGCACATCGGGCGCGACCAGCGCGCAGCTTGCGGCCAATCAGTCGACGCTCGACGACGGCTCGGGAAACCCCGTCAAAAGCACGTCCTACTGGACCCAGACGACGGCCGCGCAGGATGCCTATTTCACGATCGACGGCACTGGGGTTACCAGCTCGACGAACACCGTGACCTCCGCAGTGTCCGGCATCACGCTGAACCTCTCGGCCGCTTCGGTCGACTCGACCGGTTCCACGCCGCAAACGCTGACGGTCGCCCAGGACACCACCTCGCAGGCGAACACGATCAACCAGTTCGTCACGCTGTACAACACGCTCGTCACGACGATGGGCGCGTTGACCGCATACAGTTCGACCTCGACATCGCAGGGCGTGCTGCTCGGCGACTCGACGCTGAACATGGTGCAGAACCAGATGGCCTCGATCGTGTCGACGGGCGTTAAAAACGGCAACACGACCACGAGCCTTGCGTCGATCGGCATCACGCTGAAGGCGGACGGCACGCTCGTGGTCGATGACGACACGCTGAACAGCGCGTTGAAGGACAATCAGTCGACGGTGGCGACGCTCTTCAACTCGACCAATGGCGTCGGGGAGCAGTTGAACAGCAACATCACCGACTATCTTTCGGATAGCGGCATCATCAAGACGCGCACTGACGGGCTCAACGCGGACCTGACCAACCTCACGACGCAACAGACGTCGCTGACGAATTATCAGACGCAGCTCACCAGCATGTACACCGCGCAGTTCACGGCGCTCAACACGCTGATGGCGACGATGAACAGTAACTCGCAATATCTGACGCAACTCTTCGGCGGCGCGAACAGCGCCGGCGCGATGTCCGACAACAAGAGCTAAGCGCAGGAGGGAGACATCACATGGAATTCGCGACGCGCATGGATCGCATCTGGGAACTCACCAAGTCCATCGAGCAGGCAGCGGCTGTCGCCGAGTGGGAACGGGCGGCGGAGTTCGCGAGCGAGCGCTCGCCGCTCCTCATGTCGCTCTCCGCAGAACAGGCGGGCGCCGCGCTCGATGTGCTCAGGCAGGTTCACGAGATCGACACCCGGATCGCCGCCGAGGCGCAGTTGGCCCAGAGCGAACTCGGCGCGGAGTACCAGGCGAGCATGCGGGCCACCCGTAACGTCGGCCAGTACCAGCGCATCGCGCAATTCTGAAGCCGAAGTAAAACGATCCCGATTGCGCGCTTCGCGCCGCATTCACCTGTAGAGGCCCGCCTGATGCGGGCCTTTCCTCTTTTTACGCCCGTTCAGCCGCATTGCACGGCATCGCCTACTGATCAAATTGACGGCCATTTTGGCTCCAACTCGGCGTATGGGCGGGATTGCCCGCGCCTCATAATTTCCCTACCGCTTCTTGCCGCGCTCGCACGCCTTCGTCATGACCGCTTCTGCCACTTTGATCGAAAACACCACGTCAGCCTCTGAAGCGCAACGCATCCACGACATCGAACTCGCGATGGAAGCCGGCATTGCACATCATCGCAAGCAGCAATACGGCGAAGCCGCGGCGCTCTATGCGGCCGTTCTCAACGCGGACAACGGTCATGTCGACGCCAATTACCACATGGGCGTGCTGCGGATGCAGACTGGCCTGCCGGCCGAGGCGATACCACATTTCGAAATCGTGCTCGGCCACACGCCGAATTTCGCGCAGCTCTGGGTCTACTATTTCCACGCGCTCGTCGGCAGCGATCAGGTAGAAGCGGCGCGAGTCTCGCTCGATCTCGCGCGCCAATGCGGCGTTCCAGCAGACGCCATCGACACATTGCGAGCCACTCTCAGCGAGCAGAACGGCCTGGCCACGCCCGCCGTCCCGGCAGCCGCCGAAACATCCAGACAGGGCGCGCCCCACACCCCGCCGCCCGCAGCTGAGCTCGACAGGCGCCGCGCCAGTGCAGCGGAGCTACAGGAATACGCAGACCTGTTCAATAGCGGAAAAATCGAGGCGGCACTGGACGTGGCCCGTCATTTGACAACGCAATATCCATCGCACGGCGAATGCTGGCTGGCGCTCACGCACGCCCTGCAGCGCAACGGTCAATTCGCGGAATCCGTCAACGCGGCCGAGCCGGCCGCCCGCCTGCTGCCAGACAACGTGATCGCACAGACGATGCTGGCGGACGCGCTCTTCATCGTGCGCGAGTTTCCGCGCGCGGAAACACACTGCCGTCAGGCGCTCGAGCGGCATCCCGAAAGCGCCGGCCTGCATCGCACACTGGGTGCCACCATGCAGGTGCAGGGCCGCAGCGTCGACGGCATCGCCGAGATCCGGCGCGCCGTGGAGCTCGCGCCGGACGACGCCCTTGAACTCGACGCGCTTGGCAACGCACTGGCGCAGCACGGCGAATACGACGAAGCGGAAGCTGCATTCCGCCGCGCGCTCGACATGGCTCCGACGCAGCCAGCGACGAATAGCAACCTGCTGTTCTGTCTGATGCATAAGTACGATCTGAACGCGGCCAGCGCCTTCGCGGAGTTCCAGCAATTCGCCGCGCGCTACGAAGCCCCGCTGCGCGCGCACTGGCCGCAGCACACCAATGACCGTGATCCGGCAAAGCGCTTGCGGATCGGCTTTGTGTCGGGCGACCTGTTCGATCATCCAGTCGCCTACTTCTTCCTCTCGGTCGTGGAGCAGCTGGCGCGCGACGCCAGCCTCTCGCTGCACGTCTATTCGAACTACGCGGCAAGCGACAGCTTCACCGCGAAAATACGCGCTCATGCGCAAGGATGGCGCGATGTCTTCGGCATGAGCGATGCCGTTATCGCGCAGACGATCCGCAACGACGGCATCGACATCCTCGTCGACCTCTCCGGCCATACGGGCCGCAACCGGCTCGTGGCGTTCGCGCACAAGCCGGCGCCGGTGCAGGTAAGCTGGATCGGCAATCCGTCCACGACGGGTCTGACGGCCATCGACTACTACATGTCGGACCGTTTCGTTACGCCGCTCGAACAGTTCACCGGTCAGTTCTCCGAAAAGCTCGTCTTCCTGCCGGCGCTGGCGCCGTTCAAGCCGCACCCGGACGCGCCGGAGGTAAACGAACTGCCGGCCCTGAAAGATGGCTATCTGACGTTCGGCAGCTTCAGCCGGATCGTCAAGATCGGGCCGCAGGTCGTGGCCCTCTGGTCTCGCGTGCTGCGCGAGGTGCCGGATTCGCGCATGCTGATCGGCGCGATTTCGTCGACGGAGCAAATGAGCAAGATCGCCGGCATGTTCGCGAACGAAGGCATCGACGCGAGCCGCGTCAGCTTCCTGCAGCGCAAGAGCGTGACCCAGTATCTGCAACAGCACAATCTGGTGGATGTGTGCCTCGACGCGTTCCCGTTCGCAGGCTCGACCACAACCATGCACGCCCTCTGGATGGGCGTTCCGACAATGACGCTGCCCGGCTTCTCGATGGCCAGCCGCGGCAGCACGGGCTGGCTCTGTCACCTCGGGCTGGAAGAGGCATTTGTCGCGCGCGATCAGGACGATTTCGTGCGCAAGTGCGCGGCGCTCGCCGCCGACCCCGAGGCGCTCGCTACGGTCCGCAGAACGCTTCGCCAGCACTGCATGCAGTCGCCTATCGTCAGCGCGAGCGCGATCGCCAATGCGGCATCGCGTGCGCTGCGCACGATGTGGCAGCGCTGGTGCGATGGACTGGCGCCCGAGCACTTCGAGGTACCGGCGCAAGCCACCGACGCGAACGCAGCCGGCAACAGCCCCACCGACTTGTCGCATGGCGCGCGCGCCGCGCTGACGGGGGAATTCTTCGATACGCTCACGGCCCTGCTGGACGCAAAGCAGTTCGCCGAGGCCGAAGCCATCGCCCGCCAGTTCACGTCGCTAATGCCGGAAGCGGGCGGCGGCTGGCACAAACTGGCGACGGCACTGCGGGCACAAGGCAAATCTCTCGAAGCACTGGAACCCCTGCAAAAAGCCTATGCGCTCTTGCCAAACGATGCAGGCATCCGTCACGAACTGGCCCAGTTATCGCAATACGTGAGCGACCTCAAGCGCATCGCACCGGTGAACAAGGCTTTGCCAGCAAGCGCGCTGACGGCGCTGCGGCCGCACAGCCAACAGTATCGCCATCCGGCCGGGGCGCTGGTTGCGAACATGCCAGTGCTGATCCCTACTTTCAACAATGCGACATATCTGCGCCGGATGATTGCGCAGCTTAACGCCAGAGGCATGCGTAACATCATCGTCGTGGACAATGCGTCGAGCGCACCGGCCATGCTCGACTACCTCGAGAGCATCCAGGACGCCGTGAGCGTCGTCCGGCTCGACGATAACGTCGGACCGCGTGCGATCACGCAATCGGAAATCATCTACCAGCGCTTGCCGGAGATCTTCTGCATCACCGATCCCGATCTCGAACTGAATCACGAGTTGCCGGACACCTTCCTGTTCGATCTGATCGATGCGACGGAAACGCTGAAGATCGGCAAGGCCGGCTTTGCGCTCGACATCTCGCAACCGGAGTTGATGGACGAGAAGGCGCTGGGCATCGCCCAGTCGGACGGCGTGAATACGTACAACCTGATCGAGTGGGAATCGCGCTTCTGGCAATACCGGATTGGCGCGACCTCCTATGGCGATCCGATCTTTCACGCGCCGATTGACACGACCTTTGCGGTTTACAACAAGCGGTACTTCCGGCGCGACAAGCACCTGGCCGCCGTGCGATTCGGCGGCAGATACACGTGCCGGCATCTGCCCTGGTACAAAGACAACGGGCTCGACGCAGCGGAGGATCAGTTTTATCGCGAGAATCAGGAATGGTCGACGTTTCTGAAGTGACCGCGCAATTAGCTCAAAATCTCAAGAAAACCGGCGCGTTCGCCGCGGGTCTGACGCATCAGGCCCTGCCGCTCACGATCCGTTGATGGAAGCCCTACCTAGATGAGCACGACGTTCAAAATTTATTGCATCAACCTCGACCATCGCACGGATCGATGGCAGGACGCGCAGAAAAATCACCGGGCGAATGGACTGGTTCCCGAAGAGATTTCGCGTTGGAGCGCCATTGTGGATAAGGACTTTGGTGCGCTCGGATGCACGAAATCGCATGTCTCCGCTTTGACGCACTTTCTCACGCGCGAGACCGCCCCTTATTGCGTCATTCTCGAAGATGATTTCGACTTCACTCGCCCCGTCAGTGAATTTGTCGCCTGTTTCAACCGGCTCGCGGAACATCATATCGAATGGGACGTGCTGCTTTTGACCGGCACGGCGGTTCTGGCGTATGAGCCGAACAATAACGCGGGCGCTGCAAGAATATTCGAATCGCAGACAACCGCCGGGTATGTGGTTTCACGCAACTACGTCCCTACGCTGCTCGCCTGTTTCGCAGAAACGATTCCCGCGATGGAAAAGATGCGCCATATCAGGCCCCGTGAGTTCGCAACCATGCGCCTCGCCGTCGATATGGTCTGGAAGAGACTGCAGAGAAATGATCGCTGGTACATCTGCCATCCCGCCATTGGACGTCAGCGCCCGTCTTTCTCCGACATCATGAATCAGCACGTGGATTACGGCGCCGTCACCTACGGCGTGGCCCAGCCATGATTTCGCCCCGCGGTAAGCCTCCGCTTTTCCGCAAAGGGTAGGTATCGGGCGCGATCAATCCCATGTTTTTGCCTTCTGGCTCGTCATATGCAATCCGTCAACTCATTCGATATATTCGACACGTTAATTGCCCGCCGCTGCATAGAACCTAAAAAGATCTTTGCACAGGTTGGTCAGATTATTGCGTGGCCCCATTTTTCCGATGCCCGCGTCAAAGCCGAGCAGGCCCTCGCGGCGGCCGGCCTCGCGTATACGTTCGACGACATTTACGAACGCATGCGCCAGGACCTGTCTCTCGATCAGCAGGAAACGGAGGATCTGAAGACCGTCGAGCTTGCCGTTGAACTGGAAAACGTCATCCCCATTACCGAGAACATTAGAAAGGTACGCAACGGAGATCTGCTGATTTCCGATATGTATCTTCCTGCGTCGGCGATCAGGCTCATGCTCGAGCGCGCGGGCTTGCGCGCGCATGTCGGCCTGATCGTCACGAACAATGGCAAGCACACGGGATCAATCTGGTCGCAGATCGCCCCGAAAGTCAAAATCGTCAAGCACCTCGGGGACAATCAGCATTCCGATGTTCGCTCTCCGATTGCCAACGGCATTTTCGCCGAACATTTCAGTGGCTTCGCTCCCAGCGACTACGAGAAGTTCTTCATTGAAAACGGCCTTGTGACGTTGGCGCAACTCGTCAGAGAACTCAGGCTGCGACATATCGATCCGGGACACGGTGCGGCGAAGAATATCCACAAGGAAATCCAGTTCAACAACAACATTCCGTTTTTGCTGCTTTCCGCCGCGTACACAAACCACCTTGTTCGCAGTAGAAATCTCCGAGGCGCCGCGTTCTGCAGCAGAGATTGCCTGTATCTCCACGATATCTATCGCCAGCTTTTCGAGGACGATTCGCTCTATCTGTACACGAGCCGCCTCTCGCGAATCAAGTGCTCGCCCGACTACGAATCGTATGTCAGGAAGAAGATTACCGGCGACCACGTGGTTGTCGATATGTGTGGAACGGGCTGGTCGCTGGGCGCGCTTTATCAGCGCCTCGGCATTCAACCGACCACGCTGCTTCTCCATTTCGTCTCCGCCAACGGCAAAGCCGTCAGGCCGTATGACGCGATCAGGCAATACACGCCGCCCGACAAACTCGAGTACATCATTGGCGAGACAGAAGTCAACAACGCGCTCATCGAAATGCTGAACTATACCGGCCACGGCATGGTTGAGGATGTAACGCGTTTTTCGGGCGATGACAACTGGTATCCGGTTCAGGAATCTCCCGACTATCCGCGCGAGGTTCGCGAATTTGTCGAGATTATCGAAGAGGCTCACCAGAATTTCCGCGACACGCTGAAAAATCACGACAAGGCCCGCCTGGTCGAAGAAATGCACGCATGTGTGGACAGGATCCCGGCGATCATGTCGAGCCTGTATGCGGACATCGGCAAGAAGGCCGCTCATCTACTCGATATCTGGAAATACCACCGGGCGCAAGACGAACACACGACGTGGAAGCTCAACAAGCAAAAGGCGATCGAGGTTGCGGCGGCATAGTTATCTTCAAGAATTCCGAATGGCTTGACATACGGGCCACGTCGTTCCTTTATTGCCTTTCTGTTATGAACCGCCGGACGGAGCATAAATGCTAAGAGAAATATTCAATGAGCTGGAAAACGGGTGCGACAAGTTCGAACATTATTTCGACTTGTACGAACAGCATTTCCGTAAGTATGTCGGCCGCAGCCCGCGCATCCTCGAAATCGGATGCCAGTTCGGTGGTAGCGCGGAGATGTGGCGCAAGTATTTTGGCGCTGGGACCATGGTCCATGGCGTAGATATCGCTGCGCAGTGCGTGGAGACCGACTATCTGAAACTCTTTGTCGGCGATCAGGGGAGTCACGCGTTTTGGGACGCGCACTTCGGCGACAAGCACAACTACTACGACATCGTCATAGACGACGGCTCACACGATAACCCGCATCAAATCACCAGCCTGTTGCGCACCTATAGTTTGCTCAAGGACGGCGGGACCTACTGGTGCGAAGATACGCATACTTCGTACTACTATAAAGTGCGCGTTTCGGACGGTGGTTACAAAAACCCGCACAGCTTCACTGAGTTTTGCAAAGACGTCGTCGATGTCCTGAGTTCCGAGCATACCCGTCATGCGATCGGCGTTGGCCCGATCGACGGACCGCGCGTGCCCCCCAGTCTCATCGCACAATTTGACAGGCTTCAGGGCATTCACTTCTACGACAGCGTGATTGTCATGAACAAAGGGCCGCGCCTGAAGTTCGAGCGGGTCATTCATCGCGGGCGAAGGTAACGCGCCAAGGGTCTCGACGGCGCAACATTCAATATTCGAATGAGTGCTGTCGACGCCGAAAGGCCGTCCGCGCAAAAGCTGGCGTGCTTGTGGCGCGAAATCGGGCCGGTCGGTGCGAAGGTTGGGCAATGGCGGCGCAGCATTTGCCCAGCGGGCAGGAAACTGAGCAGATCGGAGTTTGAAGTTGGGGCGAGGATTGTCAGCTAAAACCCGAAACCCGTGTGAGACTTGGTGCGCCCGGCTGGGATCGAACCAGCAACCCCTGCCTTCGGAGGGCAGTACTCTATCCATTGAGCTACGGGCGCTTCAACATGACAGCGCGGCAACCGGAACGGATGCGACGCCAATGCGAGACCGCAAGGATACCCGGTTTCAGTCATACCGTCCACCGGGCGGCCTCCATGGCAAGATCCGCCGCCTTCCGGCTGCGCCCGCCCGCTCCGGGTAAACGCCTGCTGAACACCCCTGCGCCACCCTCGCCGCCGCCGAAATCTTGCGTCTATAATCGTCCGTGGCTGATATAGAACAAGAAGTTGCCGTCGCGCTGTACCGCTCACATACCCACGGAGACGAGACAAGCATGAGCGAAGCACCCCACGGAGCCCCGATCAAAACCCCCGCGCAACTCGTCGCCGCGATCATCGCCGGGTTTGCTGTGCCGATCGTCATCATCGTGCTGCTGGCGGTCTACGTCGATAATTCGACACGCACCGGCGCCGGCACCGACTCTCTCTCCGACGCCGAAGTCACCGCCCGCATCAAACCGCTAGCCCAAGTCGAAATTCGCGACGCCAATGCGCCGCGCGTCTTCAAGAGCGGCGAAGAAGTCTACAAGGCCGTTTGCTCCGCGTGTCACGCGTCGGGTACGGCAGGCGCGCCGAAATTCACGAATACCGCCGACTGGGCGCCGCGCATCGCGCAGGGCTTCGACACGCTTTGGCACACGGCACTTTCCGGCAAAGGCGCGATGCCCCCGCGCGGCGGCACCAGCCCGGACGACTACAGCGACTTCGAAATCGCCCGCGCGGTGGCCTACATGGCGAACAACTCTGGCGCGAGCTTCCCCGAACCGGCTCAGCCGGCCGCGGGTGCTGCGGCGGCCTCCGGCGCGGCGGCTGCCGCGGCTCCGGCAGGCGCTTCGGACGCGGGCGCGGCCCAAGCCGCAGCGGCGATGGCAGCCATGGCCAGCGTGCCGCAAGCCGCCGCGCCGGCAGCGGGCGCGGCCCAGAGCGCAGACGCATCGCAAGCCGGCAAGGCGCTGTATCAGCAGGTCTGCCAGGCATGTCACGCGGCCGGCGTGCTGAACGCCCCGAAGTTCGGCGACAAGGAAGCTTGGGCGCCGCGTCTGAAAGAGCCGATGGACACCGTCTACAACTACGCGCTGCATGGCAAGGGCGCAATGCCGCCGAAGGGCGGCTCGACGGCGTCGGATGCCGACGTGAAGGCGGCGGTCGACTACATGGTCAGCGCGGTGAAGTAACGCATCGAGCGACCGCTTGCGGCGTCGGCCGCGGAACGGAAAATCCCTGCATGCAGTCACGCGATGCAGGGATTTTTTATGTCCGATGCGCGTTATGCGTCAGGCTCGATGGCGCGGGCCCGGTGCGCGCGCGGGACGGCTGAACGCATCGGCAAAGGCCAATGCGGGCGTACGCCGAGCGAGCGCGGTGAAATTCGCGTGCAACGCAGCGGGCGCGAGCCACGGATAGTCCAGGCCCTCCTGCAATGCGTCGAGCAATGCGCCGTCCAGATCGGGCACCACGTCCATGCGAGCGATATGAATGTCGAAATCGGTGACGGCCGGCGTTTCGTCGAAGGTCCATCGATACACGCCGTGGCCGATGCGCAATGCGCCGGTCGCCGTGTCGCGCATCACCACCAGCCAGGGCAGCGCGTCGATCACGCCGCCTTGCACGTCAAGCGAGTCACACACGTAGTAAGTCCGGCATCGCGTGTATTGCGCGCCGAAGTCGGTGACGAGCGTTTTCGCAATCGCATCGCTGCCGACGGTGCGAGCCGGAAAAGCGATCGCCGAGGTCGCGAGTGAGACGGTAAGCACCGCGTCCGGCGCGAACGCTTCGGCGATGCGCCGGGCGCGCGTGTTGTCTTTCGCGTCGATATAAGTGTCGAGTGCGCGGCGATATGCGGCGAGTGGCGGCAAGGTCATGCGGGCGGTCTCCCATTTACGGCCGCCGACTTCCGGTCGACGAGCCGCGCCACTCTAGCTCAAGCCTTCGGAAAAACCGCCGAAGCACAGGTCACGCGCAGGGTCTTGCGAACGGACGAACGCAATGGAACACAGCGAGACGGCGCGCAACAGAAAACGCGCACCGCGTCCGCGTGATCGCCTCAAGGCTTCTGCAACAACGCCTTCAAACTCGCCAACCGATCCTTCGGCGACATTGGCGCTTCTTCCGGCGTCGGCGGCGGTGCATCGTCGAGCAGCATTTCGGGGATAAAGCGCGACGGCTCGCACACCACGGTCTCCCGCGCGCGCTTGCGCTTCTTGCACCAGTTCAGATGCAAACTGCGCTGTGCCCGCGTGATCGCGACGTACATCAGCCGTCGTTCTTCCTCGATGCGCGCGTCGTCGATCGGTTCGTCGTCGGGGCCGCCGCGATGCGGCATGATGCCTTCCTCGACGCCCACCAGAAACACGTGCGGATACTCCAGCCCCTTCGACGCATGCACGGTCGAGAGCCGCACCGCATCCGGATCTTCCTCGCGGCCTTCGAGCATCGACATCAGCGCGACGGTCTGGATCAGGCCGAGCAGGTTCTTGCCGGTGTCGCCGAAACCGTCGGCGGTATCGTAGCCGGTCGCTTCGCTATTCGCGCCACCCTCGGGTTCGGCCTTGGTGCCCTTGCGTTTCAACCACTCCATGAACTCCAGCACGTTCTGCCATTTGGCCTGCGCCTGACGTTCATCGAACGCATCGTACAAGTACGCCTCGTAGTGGATCGCGTCCATCAACTCGTCGAGCAGCGTGCCGGCCGCGTCCTTCTCCGCGCGATCGGTGAGGCGTTGCATGAAGTCGCAGAACACGCGCATCGGTTCGATCTGACGCGGCGACAGGCGCGCTTCGATGCCGCCCATGTACACGGCCTCGAACAGCGACACCTTCGCCTGGCCCGCGAACGAACCGAGCGCTTCGAGCGTCGTATTACCGACGCCGCGACGCGGCGTGGTGATCGCGCGGATGAACGCGGGGTCGTCGTTCGCGTTGGCGATCAACCGCAGATACGCGCAGATGTCCTTGATCTCGGCTTTGTCGAAAAACGACTGGCCGCCGGACAGCACGTATGGAATCCGCTCGCGGCGCAACACCTGCTCGAAGATGCGCGCCTGGAAGTTGCCGCGATACAGGATCGCGTAGTCGCGGAAATTCGCGCGCCGTTCGAACTTGTGCGCGGACAGGCGGAACACCACCGACTCGGCCTCGTGCTCTTCGTCGTTGCAGCCGGTGACGGTAATCGTGTCACCCATCCCGTGTTCGGACCACAACTTCTTTTCGAACAGCTTCGGGTTGTTCGCGATCACGTTGTTCGCGGCCGTCAGAATGCGCACCGTCGACCGGTAATTCTGTTCGAGCTTGATCAGGTGCAGCTTCGGAAAATCCTTGCTGAGCTGGCCGAGATTTTCGAGTGTCGCGCCGCGCCAGCCGTAAATCGCCTGGTCATCGTCGCCGACCGCCGTGAACGCGGCACGCTTGCCGGCGAGCAGCTTCACGAGTTCGTACTGGCATGCGTTGGTGTCCTGGTACTCGTCGATCAGCAGATAACGCAGCTTGTTCTGCCAACGGTCGCGCACCTGCTCGTTCTTCGCGAAGAGTTCGGCGGGCAGGCGGATCAGGTCGTCGAAATCGACCGCCTGATAGGCGTGCAGCGTCGCCACATAGTTGCGGTAGACGATCGCGGCCTGATGCTCGTCCTCGTTCGCGGCGATCGCGATCGCCTCTTCGGGCATGATCAGACCGTTCTTCCACAGTGAGATGATCGACTGGATCTTGCGGATGAAGCCCTTGTCCGTCGAGCCGACCTGCTCCTGGATCATGCCGAAACAGTCGTCCGAATCCATGATCGAAAACTGCGGCTTCAGGCCGACGTGTTCCGCTTCCTGCCGCAGAATCTGCACGCCGAGCGAATGGAACGTGCAGACCGTCAACTGATTGACGGGCACCTTGCGGCCTTCCTTGCCGGGCGTGGTCAGCGTCTTGCCTTCGAGCAGCTTGCCGACGCGCTCGCGCATTTCTGCCGCGGCCTTGTTCGTGAACGTGACGGCGGCGATGTGGCGCGGCTCGAAGCCTTTGGCTTCGATCAGGTGCGCGATTTTCTGCGTGATCACGCGCGTCTTGCCGCTGCCTGCACCGGCGAGCACGAGACACGGACCGTCGAGATAACGGACCGCTTCATTTTGAGCGGGGTTCAGGCCTGCGGACATCGTCTGTGGATGGGTGATGCGGTTAGAAGCGGCGGTTAGAAGCGGCGATCGAGGGCGCGTCGGCGCGAATTCGCCGGCTGAAGGCCCGGGGGCATGCTGCGCGGCGGCGTCGGCGGGAACGGGCGCCTTGCGGGGTGCGAGGACGTTCCGGTCGGCGCCCGATTCGCGCGAGAGGAGCGATGTTAACACGGATGCTTACCGCCGATGCCTCGACGAACGCCCGGGCGGCTACCCGCGTCTCACCCACACGGCTCACCACGAATCCCCCGCGACGACGCTAACGGTCCGCCTTCAGGACGTGCCACAATTACGGCGTTGCGCGCCGTCGCCGCGGTGGCAAAGCGGCGCGCGTTTTTGCAGGAAGACACGCATGTCCGGATCGCTAAAGATTGGATTGATGGGCTACGGTTTTGCTGGCGCGACCTTCCATGCGCCGGTGATCGCGCATTGCGGGCGCACGAGCGTCGCCGCCATCGCAACGGGCCAGCCTGAGCGGGCGCTTGCCGACTATCCGCACGCGAAAGTCGTGGCCGATCTCGACGCGCTGCTCGCGCTCGACGACATCGACTGCGTCGTGATCGCGACGCCCAACGACACGCACTTCGACCTCGCGCGCCGCACGCTGGAAGCGGGCAAACACGTGGTGGTCGACAAGCCGGTCACGCTCACCGCCGCCGATGCCCACACGCTCGCCAACATCGCGCTCGCGCGCGGCAAGCTGTTCGTGCCGTTCCACAATCGTCGCTGGGACGGCGATTTTCTGACCGTGCGCGATCTGCTCGCCCGCGTCGAACTGGGGCGCGTCACGCAATACGAATCGCATTTCGACCGTTTCCGGCCGGAAGTTCGACAGCGTTGGCGCGAAGAGGCGTCGCGCGGCGGCGGGTTGCTGTTCGATCTCGGGCCGCATCTGATCGACCAGGCGCTGGCGCTGTTCGGCGCACCGAAGACGGTCTCGGCGACGGTGCGCGCGCATCGCGACCAGGCCGGCGCGCCGGACTATGTGCATATTCAGCTTGGCTACGGCGAGTTCGAAGTGGTGCTGCACGCGAGCGCGTTGACCGCGCTGGTCGCGCCGCGCTTTGCGATCCACGGCACGCGAGGCAGCTATGTGAAGTACGGGCTCGACACGCAGGAAGACCAGTTGAAGGCCGGTCTGCGCCCCGGCGACGAAGGCTTCGGCGCCGGCAATACTGCCGGTGTGTTGCGTGTGCGGGAAGGCGACCAGGAAGTCGAACGCGAAGTCCCGACGCGCAATGGCGACTACGCCGGCTTCTATATCGCACTGGCCGATGCCATTCAGAACGGCGTCGCGTTCCCTGTCAGACCGCAGGATGCGGTCGACGTCATGACCATCATCGAGCTCGCCGCCCGCAGCTCGGAAGAAGGCGTGCGCCTGCCGTTCGAGCGTATTCGCTGAGGGTTCGACTGCGCGGCGCGCCGGCTTGTGTACCTAAAAAGCGCCCTTGCCGTCTGCGCCGCGCGGGCCAGAATCTGACGTCCCCGAAAGGAACATAACGTTACAACTCAGCCCGCCTCCCCGGTCAGCGCACCGCCGCGATCATCCGTTGCTACGCGAGTAGCCCCATCCCCGACAACGACTTCCGGAGAGTCCATGCCTCGCCTCACCCGCGCCCTTGCAGCATGCACGCTGCTCAGTTCACTCGCCGCGTGCGTGGCGACACCGCCCGCTCCGGCGCCGCGCCCCACCCAGCAGCAAATCGCAGATCAGCGTCTGCGTCAGGTCGAAGGCCGGATCGACAGTCTCGGCCGCCGCATCGACAAACGCATGAATCAGGGCGACTACCCGCCACCGCAAGGCGCGTCGCTGCATCATCGGCTCGACGTGATCCGCCGGGAAGCGCACGACATGGCCGCGCAACACAACGGCGGCCTCACCTCCGACGAACAGCGCGTGCTGAACCAGGAACTGGATAACGCGGCGCACGCGATCGGCGAGTAAGCGCTGCCGTTTGCGTCATCGAAGCGGCGGTGTGGGCGTGGCCAACACGCGCTTTTTTGACGCCGACACCGCGCCGCGCCCACCGCCATGCGGGCCGCAGGCCTTTATTTGACAAGCCCCCGGCCGTCGCGTACATTCGCCGCACGCGTCGGGAGAGCGCGCTGGCCGCCGAATATCGCAGGCCGCGCCGCCGAAGGGGCACACCCGCAAACTCTCAGGCAAAAGGACCGACCGCGTCGAAAAACCCACCCTATCGCAGTATCAAGGCAACGGTTTTTCGCACTCTGGAGAGCGGCAGTAGCCGTCCGCGTTTTGGCAACATCGCGCGGATTCTGGCAAGCTGCCCACCGAAGGGGCGCGCGTTTCACTGTGACGAAGCAACGTTCACGGTAGCGCAATCTCTCAGGTATCGAGGACAGAGGGGTCATGCAGAACCACGCTCGCAGGCACATCGCCGCGAGGCGTAGCGCCGCATGGCCTTTTTTGTTTCGCGAGATGCCCGAGGCCCCATGACCGAACTCAAACACACCCCGCTCAACGCCACTCACCGTGCGCTCAATGCCCGCATGGTCGACTTCGGCGGCTGGGACATGCCCGTCAACTACGGCTCGCAGATCGAGGAACATCGCTCCGTGCGCACCGACGCCGGCATGTTCGACGTCTCGCACATGTGCGTGGTCGATTTCACCGGCGAGCGCGTGCGCGCGTTCTTCGAATACGCGCTGGCCAACAACGTCGGCAAGCTGCAAACGCCGGGCCGCGCACTCTACTCCTGTCTGCTGAATCCGAACGGCGGCGTGATCGACGATCTGATCGTCTATTACTTCGGCGAAGACCACTTCCGCGTGGTCGTCAACGCCGGCACCGCCGACAAAGACATCGCCTGGTTCGGCCAGCTCAACGCCGAAGGCAGCTTCGGCCTGACCATCACGCCGCGCCGCGACTTCGCGATCGTCGCCGTGCAAGGCCCGAACGCGCGCGAGAAAGTCTGGCAAACGGTGCCGGCCGCACGCGCCGTCACCGAAGCACTCAAGCCGTTCAACTCTGCCCGTATCGCAGACACGCCGTTCGGCGAGTTGACCGTCGCGCGCACCGGCTACACCGGTGAAGACGGCTTCGAAATCATCGTGCCGGCGGACCACGTCGAATCCCTGTGGAACGCGCTGCAGGCACAGGGCGTGCGCCCGGCCGGCCTCGGCGCGCGCGACACGCTGCGCCTCGAAGCCGGCATGAATCTGTATGGCCAGGACATGGACGACCACGTGTCGCCGCTCGACGCCGGCCTCGCATGGACCGTCGACCTCACGTCGCCGCGCGACTTCGTCGGCAAGGGCAAGCTCGAAGCCGACGGTTCGAAGTCGGCGTTCGTCGGCCTGATCCTGCTGAAGGAAAACGGCAAGGCTGCGGGCGTGCTGCGTGCTCATCAGAAGGTCGTCACGCCGCACGGCGAAGGCGAAATCACCAGCGGCACTTTTTCCCCGACGATGCAGGAATCCATCGCCTTCGCGCGCGTGCCGAAAGGCGTGCAGCCGGGCGACACTGTTCACGTTCAGATTCGTGACAAGGCCGTTCCCGCAAGCGTGGTAAAACTGCCGTTCGTGCGCAACGGCAAGGTGCTGGCGGTTTAAACAACCGACGCGCGCGTCCCCTTTATTAAGCTAATACCGAATCACACCGCATAGGAGCATCCGATGAGCATCCCGGCCGATCTGAAATACACCGAATCGCACGAGTGGGTCCGCACCGAAGCGGACGGCACGCTGACGGTCGGCATCACCGACCACGCGCAGGAAGCGCTCGGCGACATCGTCTTCTTCGAAGTCCAGGCGTTGGGCAAGACCGTGACCGCGGGCGACACCGTCGCCGTGATCGAATCGGTGAAGGCCGCTTCCGACATTTACGCGCCGGTCTCGGGCGAGATCATCGAAGCGAACACGGCCGTGGCCGACTCGCCCGACTCGGTCAACAGCGCGCCGTACGACAGCTGGCTCTTCAAGATCAAGCCCGCCGCCGACGCGACGCAAGATCGCCTGATCGATGCCGACGCGTACACCAAGTCGATCGGCGCCTGATCTGATTCACCTTTACGTTTAACCCGTCAGGTGCGGCGCGCCCTCTCGAAGCAAAGGGACCGCCGCACCGCCAGGAACACCCATGAAGCTCGAACACCCGGATCGTCTGATGAACCGCACTCCTCTCTCGCTCGCCGCGCTCGAAGTGCATGACGCCTTCGCCGAACGGCACATCGGCCCGGATTCGGCCGACCAGCAAGCGATGCTCGAAGCCCTCGGCTTCGCGTCGCGCGCCGCGCTGATCGACGCCGTGATTCCGAAGACGATCCGCCGCACCGAAACGCTGCCGCTCGGCCCCTTCGCGCAACCGAAGAGCGAGGCCGAAGCGCTCGCCGCGCTGCGTGAACTCGCGGACAAGAACCAGGTGTTCCGCTCGTACATCGGGCAGGGCTATTACAACGCGCACACGCCGACGGTGATTCTGCGCAACGTGCTGGAAAATCCGGCGTGGTACACCGCGTACACGCCGTATCAGCCGGAAATCTCGCAGGGCCGTCTGGAAGCGCTCTTGAACTTCCAGCAGATGATCGTCGACCTGACCGGTCTCGCGATCTCGAACGCGTCGCTCCTCGACGAGGCCACTGCCGCCGCCGAAGCGATGACGCTGCTGCAACGCGTGGGCAAGCCGAAGTCGAACGTGTTCTTCGTCGCCGACGACGTGCTGCCGCAAACCATCGAAGTGGTGAAGACGCGCGCAACGCCGGTCGGCATTGAAGTGAAAGTCGGCCCCGCCGCCGAAGCCGCGAACTCGAACGCGTTCGGTGTGCTGCTGCAATACCCGGGCGTGAACGGCGACGTGCGCGACTACCGCGCGCTCACCGAGGCGATCCACGCAGCGGGGGGCCACGTGGTGGTCGCCGCCGATCTGCTCGCGCTGACCGTGCTCACGCCGCCGGGCGAATGGGGCGCGGACGTGGCGGTCGGCAATACGCAGCGCTTCGGCGTGCCGGTCGGCTTCGGCGGCCCGCATGCCGCGTATCTCGCGGTGCGCGACGAATTCAAGCGTCAGATGCCGGGTCGCCTCGTCGGCGTGACTGTCGACGCGCAAGGGAATCCGGCGCTGCGTCTCGCGCTGCAAACGCGCGAACAGCACATCCGTCGTGAGAAGGCGACCTCGAACGTATGTACCGCGCAAGCGCTGCTCGCGATCATGGCCAGCATGTACGCGGTCTATCACGGCCCGCACGGTCTGAAGACGATCGCACTGCGCGTGAACCGCATCGCCGCGCTGCTCGCCGAAGGCGCGAAGCAACTCGGCTATACGCTCGTCAACGAAACCTTCTTCGACACGCTCACGTTCGACACCGGCGCCCGCACGCAAGCGCTGCTCGACGCGGCCACGGCGAAGCGCATCAATCTGCGCCGCGTGAGCGCCACGCAAGTGGGCCTGTCGATTGACGAAACCACTACGCGCCACGATCTCGCCGATCTGCTCGCGGTCTTCGCGCAAGCGGCCTTCGCGAGCGACGTGCCGCAAGTCGATGCGCTCGACGCCGCATTGGCTGCATCGAACACCGCATCGGTGCCGGCCGCGCTCGAACGCACCAGCGCGTACCTCACGCATCACGTGTTCAACCGCCACCATTCGGAAACGGAAATGCTGCGCTATCTGCGCAGTCTGTCGGACAAGGACCTCGCGCTCGACCGTTCGATGATCCCGCTCGGCTCGTGCACGATGAAGCTGAACGCGACCTCGGAAATGCTGCCGGTCACGTGGCCCGAATTCGGTCAGATCCATCCGTTCGCGCCCGCCGAGCAAACCGTCGGCTACCGCGAAATGATCGAGCAGCTCGAAGAAATGCTGGTCGCGGCAACCGGCTATGCGGCGGTGTCGCTGCAACCGAACGCCGGCTCGCAAGGCGAGTACGCGGGTCTGTTGATCATCCACGCGTACCATGCATCGCGCGGCGAAGCGCATCGCAACGTCTGCCTGATTCCCGCTTCGGCGCACGGCACGAACCCGGCGTCAGCGCAGATGGCCGGCATGCAGGTCGTGGTGGTCGCGTGCGACGCGCAAGGCAACGTCGATATCGAAGACCTGAAGAAGAAGGCCGCGCAACACGCCGACAAACTCGCCGCGATCATGATCACGTATCCGTCGACGCACGGCGTGTTCGAAGCGAACGTGCGCGAAATCTGCGAGATCGTGCATGCGCACGGCGGCCAGGTTTACGTAGACGGCGCGAACATGAACGCGATGGTCGGTCTGTGCGCGCCGGGCCAGTTCGGCGGCGACGTCTCGCACCTGAATCTGCACAAGACGTTCTGCATTCCGCACGGCGGCGGCGGACCGGGTGTCGGTCCGGTCGCCGTCGGCGCGCACCTCGCGCCGTTCCTGCCGAACCAGATCTCGTCGGGCTATGAACGCGCGCCGAACGGCATCGGCGCGGTGTCGGGCGCACCGTACGGCTCCGCGTCGATCCTGCCGATCTCGTGGATGTACATCGCGATGATGGGCGCGAAGAACCTGACCGCGGCAACGGAAGCCGCAATCCTCAATGCGAACTACGTCGCGAACAAACTCGCGCCGCACTATCCGGTGCTGTATTCGGGCCCCGGCGGACTGGTCGCGCACGAGTGCATTCTCGATCTGCGTCCGCTCAAGGAAACCAGTGGCATCACCGTCGACGACGTCGCCAAACGCCTCGCGGACTACGGCTTCCACGCGCCGACGATGAGCTTCCCGGTGCCGGGCACGCTGATGGTCGAGCCGACCGAATCGGAATCGAAGGAAGAACTCGACCGCTTCATCGAAGCGATGATCGCGATTCGCGACGAAATCCGTGCGGTCGAAGAAGGCCGCTCGGATCGCGAGGACAATCCGCTGAAGCACGCGCCGCACACCGCGGCGGTCGTGATCGCCGACGACTGGAAGCATGCGTATGCACGCGAAACCGCCGCGTATCCGCTGCCCACATTGATTGCGAAGAAGTACTGGCCACCGGTCGGCCGTGCGGACAATGTGTACGGCGACCGCAATCTGTTCTGCTCCTGCGTGCCGATCGCCGATTACGAGTAAGCAGCGCCGCGTATCGCCCGCTGCCGGAGCAAGCGGCCGGGCGGTGCGTGGTTCCGCCCGGGCTTCTGTCGCTCGTGGCCGCAAACGGCTAACATCACACACCGAATCAGCCCAACGAGGAGTTTCGCATGGCGCGAAAGGTGCGATCGATGCAAAGCCGGACCGCGGCAACGCAGGCCCGTCCGTGGCGGCAAACATGTGTAGCGCTGCTGGCTGGCGCGGCGGTGCTGTTGCCGCTGCGGCAAGCGCACGCCGCGATGAATTTCTGTGCGGCGCCCGCGTTGCAAACCAGCGAGCGCACCAACGCCGACCCCGGCGTGAAGGCGCTCGTGAGCAACGTGCAGACTCATCTGAACGAGCAGCCGCATGCGGTCGCGAAGCTGCACACCGAAGGCACGCTACCGCATGAAGGCATCTACGATCAGAGCGTCGAAGCGGAGAAGGATCTCGATCTGCTGCGCGACGCCGCGCTCGCCTGGCGCGCAACCAGCGACGACCGTTTTCTGAAACTCGTCGACCGTCTGCTGTATGCGTGGGTCACGACTTATCAGCCGAGTTTCAATCCGATCGACGAAACCCGTTTCGAAGGTCTGATCCTCGCGTACGACATGACCGCGAGCGCGTTGCCGGTGAAGACGCGTAACGCCGCGATGGCGTTCCTGACGAAGCTCGCGAACGGCTACATCGCGCAGATCGACGCGCAGCCGCGGCCGCTGAAAGGCACGTTCCGCAACA
This sequence comes from Paraburkholderia ginsengisoli NBRC 100965, assembly GCF_000739735.1. GTDB lineage: Bacteria > Pseudomonadota > Gammaproteobacteria > Burkholderiales > Burkholderiaceae > Paraburkholderia > Paraburkholderia ginsengisoli. The sequence goes on from NZ_BBJF01000009.1 coordinate 92,629, forward strand.
ACTGGCAGAGCCACCGGATCAAGCTGATCGCGATGGCCGCGTTCACGCTCGACAACCGCAAGATGATCAACACGGCGCAGCGTCTGTTCGTCGAGCATGTCGGCGACAACATCTCGCCGGACGGCTCGACCGTCGACTTCGGCGAACGCGACGCGCTGCATTACGTCACCTACGATCTGCAGCCGCTCGTGATGGCCGCGCTCGCCGCGCGCCGCCACAATCGCAACTGGCTGCAGGAGAAAGGCGCCAATGGCGCTACGTTGCTGGCCGCGCTCAACTGGCTCGCGCCGTTCGCGTCCGGTAGCAAGACGCATGAAGAATTCGTGCATTCGAGCGTCCCGTTCGATGCAAAACGTCGCGAGGCCGGCTTGCCTGGCTACGCGGGTCCGTGGGACCCGAAGAACGCGATGGAACTGTTTCATCTGGCCGCGCGTCTCGACGGACGCTTTACGCCCATCGCGCTACAGCTCGCACCGACGCCGCCCGCGTGGCTCGCCGTGTGTTTGCCGCTGCCAGCGCGCTAACATCTATTTATCAGCAGGGAGCAGTCAATGGCAGTCAGCGTGTTCGATCTCTTCAAAATCGGCATTGGTCCGTCCAGTTCGCATACGGTGGGACCGATGCGCGCGGCGCTGATGTTCGTTCAAGGGCTTGAACGCGACGGACTGCTGGCGGCAGCCGCGTCGGTGAAAGTGGATCTGTACGGCTCGCTCGGCGCGACAGGCAAGGGCCACGGCACCGATCGCGGCGTGATGCTCGGCCTGATGGGCGACGCGCCCGACACCGTCGATCCTGACACGATCGCGCAGCGGCTCGAAGCGGTGCGGGTGTCGCGCAAACTCGCGCTGCTCGGCACGCACGACGTGCCGTTCGTGCAGAAAGATCACATTTCGTTTTACCGCCAGGCGCTGCCCGAGCATCCGAACGGCCTGAAGCTGCGTGCGTTCGACGCGCAAGGCGAGACGCTGCGGGAGTCGACGTATCTGTCGGTGGGCGGCGGCTTCGTGGTGACCGCCGGCGCGCCGAACACGAAGGTGCTAAGCGCGGTCGATCAATTGCCGCATTCGTTTCGCACCGGCAACGAGTTGCTCGCACTGTGCGCGTCGACCGGCAAGAGCATCTCCCAGTTGATGTGGGAAAACGAACGCGTCTGGCACACGGAAGAAGAGACGCGCGCCGGTTTGCTGAAAATCTGGGACGTGATGCAGTCGTGCGTCGCGCGCGGCTGCGGGATCAACAACCCCGACGCCGACGGCAACCTGCCCGGGCCCTTCCAGGTGAAGCGTCGCGCGCCGCAGTTGTATCGCTCGCTGTCGGGCAATCCTGAACTCGCGCTGCGCGATCCGTTGTCGATGATCGACTGGATCAATCTCTACGCGATCGCCGTCAACGAAGAAAACGCCGCGGGCGGGCGCGTCGTCACCGCGCCGACCAACGGCGCCGCCGGCATCATTCCTGCCGTGCTGCATTACTACACGCGCTTCATGCCGGGCTCGAACCAGCAGGGCGTGATCGACTTCCTGATGACGGCCGCGGCCATCGGCATCCTGTACAAGCTGAACGCGTCGATTTCTGGCGCGGAAGTGGGCTGCCAGGGCGAGGTGGGCGTGGCCTGCTCGATGGCGGCCGGTGCGCTAGCCGCAGTGATGGGCGGCACGCCGAAGCAGGTCGAAAACGCCGCCGAAATCGGCATGGAACATAACCTCGGCCTGACCTGCGATCCGGTCGGCGGGATGGTGCAGATTCCGTGTATCGAACGCAATGCGATGGCATCGGTGAAAGCGGTCAACGCGGCGCGCATGGCGTTGCGCGGCGACGGCAGCCACTACGTATCGCTCGATTCGGTCATCAAGACCATGCGCGAGACTGGCGCCGATATGAAGACCAAATACAAGGAAACCTCGCGGGGCGGTTTGGCCGTGAATATCGTCGAGTGCTGAACGCACTGCTTCGTTGCACGATGACGCGGACTGATGTCCGCGTTTTTTTGCGGATTCGCTTTGCGCTGCGCCATGACAGCGCATGCACGCTCGGCGTAAGCTGTCGAAGCGCCCATCGGCCAGCGCCTCACGTTGCGTTGCGTTGATGCGGCACTATCCGATTGCACTCACGCACTGCCTGGAGGCTTCTTCGCAATGTCGCTGCCGAATGCTCCCGCTTCAGATTCCCACGTTGCTCGCACCACCGGTGCGCGTCTCGTCGTCGATGCGTTGCTTACGCATGGTGTCGAACGCGTCTTCTGTGTCCCCGGCGAAAGTTTTCTCGCTGTGCTGGATTCACTGCACGACGAGACCGAACGCATCCAGACCATCGTGTGCCGCCACGAAGCTGCGGCGGCGAACATGGCGGAAGCGGTCGGCAAACTGACGGGACGCCCCGGCGTCGCGCTCGTCACGCGTGGACCGGGCGCGACGCACGCGTCGATCGGCGTGCATACCGCATTTCAGGATTCCACGCCGATGATCCTGCTGATCGGTCAATGCGCGCGCGAACATCTCGACCGCGAGGCTTTCCAGGAAATCGACTATCGGCGCATGTTCGGTCAGATGGCGAAGTGGGTCGCGCAAATCGATGACCCCAGGCGCATTCCCGAATATCTGAGTCATGCGTTTCACACGGCGACCTCCGGGCGGCCCGGGCCGGTCGTGCTGTCGCTGCCGGAAGACGTGCTGAGCGATGCGTGCGACGCCGTGGCCGGCGTGCCCGCTTATCAACGCGTGGCGGCGTCGCCGTCGGCCGCGCAGATCGGGAAGCTGCGCGAGTTGCTCGAAGGCGCGCAGCGGCCGATGGTGATCGCGGGCGGCAGCGGCTGGACGCCGGATGCGTGCGCGGACCTGCGGCGCTTCGTTGAGAACTGGCAACTGCCGGTCGGCCTCGCGTTCCGCTTCCAGGACACGCTCGACAACGAGCATCCAAACTATGCGGGCGATGTCGGCCTCGGCATCAATCCGGCGCTGGCGCAGCGGATTCGCGATGCCGATCTGCTGCTCGCGCTTGGCCCACGTTTGGGCGAAGCGACGACGAACGGCTACACGCTGCTCGACATTCCGAAGACGAAGCAGACGCTCGTGCATGTGCACCAAGGCGCGGAAGAGTTGGGGCGCGTGTACGTCGCGGATCTGCCGATCGTCTCCGGCATGCCGGAGCTGGCCGCGGCGCTGGCGGCGTTGAAGCCGTCGTCCGATTCCCTGGCCTGGAGCGGCTCGGCCGAAGACGCACACCGCGCGTATCTCGAGTGGCGCAAGCCGCGCCCGATTCCCGGCGACGTGCAAATGGGCGAAGTGATTCAGCAACTGCGCGCGCATCTACCAGACGACGCGATCCTCACGAACGGCGCGGGCAATTACGCGACGTGGCTGCATCGGCATTTCTCGTATCGACACTATCGCTCGCAGCTCGCGCCGACGAGCGGCGCGATGGGCTACGGCGTGCCGGCGGCGATCGCGGCGAAGTCGATGTATCCGCAGCGCGCGGTGGTCGCGCTCGCCGGCGACGGCTGCTTCATGATGGCCGCGCAGGAATTGGCGACGGCGATGCAGTATGACCTGCATGTGCTGTTCATTGTCGTGAACAACAGTCACTTCGGCACGATCCGGATGCATCAGGAGCGGCACTATCCGAACCGCGTGCATGGCACCGGGCTCACGAATCCGGACTTCGCAGCGTTCGCGCGATCGTTCGGCGCGCATGGCGACACGGTGGAACGGACAGAGGATTTTCTGCCTGCGTTGCAACGCGCGATGAACGCGCAGCGCGCGGCGGTGATCGAGATTCGGATGCCGCAGGAAGCGAGTACGCCGGGAGCGACGTTGGAGCAGATTCGTGAGCAGGGGAGGAAGCTGCGGGGGGAGTAGGGGGACGCGGGATGAGCAGCCAGCAATAATTGCCCCACAAAAAAACCCCGCCGAAGCGGGGTTTTTTCCAGCACCAGCACGCTGGCGCCGAGACTCAGGCAGACAGCAAAAACTGCTTACTTCCCGCCCACGCTTTGCAGCGTCGTCCACTTGCCGTCGACTACCTTGTACAGCGTGATGCCGCCGTTCTTCAGATCGCCGCGCGCGTCGTACGCGAGGTTCGACGACGTCACCGCCGGCATCGACGTCTTCGCGAGCACCGGCAGGTACTTCGCCGGATCGGTCGAGTTCGCGCTCTTCATCGCGGCGAACATCGCCATCGCGCCGTCATAAGCGTACGGCGAGTACGTTTGCACGTCTTCGTTGAAGCGCTTCTTGTACTTCGCGACGTAGTCCTTGCCGCCCGGCATTTCTTCCAGCGGCAGGCCGGCGAGCGATGCCACCGTGCCATTCGCCGCGTCACCCGCGAGCTTGATGAAGGTCGGCGTGTGAACCATTTCGCCGCCCATCAGCGGCGCCTTCACACCGAGCTGCTTCATCTGCTTGACCATCGGTGCCGCTTGCGAATCCGCGCCGCCGTAGTAGATCAGGTCCGGGTTGGCCGACTTCAGCTTGGTCAGGATCGACTTGAAGTCGACAGCTTTGTCGTTCGTGTATTCACGATCGACGATCGTCGCGCCCGCCGCCTTCGCTGCCTTTTCGAACTGATCGGCAAGACCCTGGCCGTAAGCCGTGCGGTCGTCGACGATCGCAATCTTCTTCATGCCGAGGTTCTTCACCGCGAACGAGCCGGCGACCGAGCCTTGTTGCGTGTCGGACGTCATCATGCGGAACGTGGTCTTGAAGCCTTGCTGCGTGTATTCCGGCGCGGTCGCCATCGCGATCTGCGGGATGCCCGCGTTCGCGTAGATGCGCGAAGCCGGAATCGTCGTGCCCGAATTGAAGTGACCGAGCATGCCCTTGATGCCGTCGTCCACGAGCTTCTGCGCGACGGTCGTGCCGGTGCGCGGGTCAGCCTGGTCGTCGGCCGCATCCAACACGAAGCGAACCGGCTTGCCGCCGATCACCGGCTTGGTCGCGTTCATCTCTTCCACTGCCAGCGTGATGCCGTTCTGGAAGTCCTTGCCATAGTGAGCCTGCGCGCCCGTCATCGGACCGGCGAAACCCACCTTCACGTCTTCCGTCGATTGAGCGTTGGCCGTCCCCGCCAGCGACATTGCTGCAACCAGCGCTGCGCCTGCCAGCTGTTTCATCTTGTGTTGCATAGCTTCTCCTTGGTACCAGGTGTAAGTGGAGCGATATCGGGGTCGCCGTACCGCTTCCGTTTTATTGAGGGATCGAAAGAGGTTCGCTCAACCGATCGTCATCAAATTCGCATTGCCGCCTGCTGCTGCCGTATTCACGCTGACCGAGCGTTCCGTCAGCAGACGCTCGAGCGCGTAATCTTCGTCGCCGCTTTCCAGCGCGCGCGCCGCGACGCCCTGCACCGAAACAATCGGCCCCGGACGCTTCGCGACTTCCTTCACCAACGCCAGCAGTTCGTCGCTGTCGCCTTCGAACAGCACGGCGTCGAACGGCGTGTCGGCGCTCTTCTTCACGCTCGCATACGACTTCAGCGATGCGGGCAACTGCGACACCAATTGTTCACCCGCCGCGCCTTCGAACAGCGCACGATTTCCCGTAGCCAGCGCGGCGGCGAACTGCACGCGCGCCCCGCTCGCCGTCGACGCGACGCACAGCACCGTGCCGCGCGCGCCCAACGTGTACGTATTGCGCTCGCCGGTGGGCCCCGACAATACCGCGGTCGCGCCCGCCGGCACATGCGACAGATACCCGTCGCAGCGTGCGGCCAGTTGCGGCTGGCGTTCGGCGATCAGCCAGTCACGCAGCGCGGTCAACGCAGCGGACGGATTGTCGCTGTTTTCCGCGGCTTGCGGAACATCCGCCACGAGAGCCTCGGCCAGCGACTTCGGCAGACCCGCTGGACGCGTAGCGAGCAGACGTTGCAGATACAGCGCACCACCCGCTTTCGGACCCGTGCCCGACAGACCTTCGCCGCCGAACGGCTGCACGCCGACCACCGCGCCGATCACGTTGCGGTTCACGTAGATGTTGCCGACATGCGCGCGGCTGATCACGTGAGCGATCGTTTCGTCGATTCGCGTATGGATGCCGAGCGTCAGGCCGTAGCCGGTCGAGCGAATCTGTTCGAGCAGCTTGTCGAGCTGGCTGCGGCGATAACGCACCACGTGCAGCACCGGGCCGAACACTTCGCGCTTCAGTTCGTCGATGCTGTCGAGTTCGATCAGCGTCGGCGGCACGAAGGTGCCTTGCGCGCAGCCGTCAGGCATCGGCAGTTGCTCGACCTTGCGGCCTTTCTCGCGCATCGCCGCGACGTGCGCATCGATCCCGCGTTTCGCGTCGAGGTCGATCACGGGACCGACGTCGATCGACAGACGATCCGGATTGCCCACCGCCAGCTCGCGCATCGCGCCCGTCAGCATTTCAAGCGTGCGATCCGCGACATCGTCCTGCAGACAAAGAACGCGCAGCGCGGAACAGCGTTGACCGGCGGAGTCGAACGACGATTGCAGCACGTCCGCCACCACCTGTTCGGCGAGTGCCGACGAATCGACGATCATCGCGTTCTGGCCGCCCGTTTCGGCGATCAGCGGAATCGGCTTGCCGTCCGGATCCAGGCGGTTCGACAGTGTCTTGTTGATCAGGCGCGCGACTTCCGTCGAGCCGGTGAACATCACCGCGCGGGTGCGCGGGTCGGCCACCAGCGCGGCGCCGACCGTTTCGCCGTCGCCCGGAAGCAGTTGCACCGCGCCCGCCGGCACGCCGGCTTCGCGCAGAATGCGCACCGCTTGCGCGGCGATCAGCGGCGTTTGTTCAGCGGGCTTCGCGAGCACCGTGTTGCCGGCTGCCAGCGCGGCCGCCACCTGGCCCATGAAGATTGCCAGCGGGAAATTCCACGGGCTGATACAGACCACCGGACCGAGCGGGCGATGCGTGTCGTTCGAGAACTCGTCGCGAATCTGCGTGGAGTAGTAGCGCAGGAAGTCGATCGCCTCGCGGATTTCCGCGACCGCGTTCGCCAGCGACTTGCCGGCTTCACGCACCACCAGGCCCATCAGCGTGTGCATCTGCGCTTCGAGCAGATCGGCGGCACGGGCGAGGCAGTCGGCGCGCGCATCGACCGGTGTGGCCTGCCAGATCGGCGCGGCGGCCACGGCGTGGGCCAAAGCGGCTCTCACATGTTCAGACGTAGCTTCGACGACGGTGCCGACCAGATCGCGCTGATCCGCCGGGTTGCGCACGTCGCGCGCGGTACCCACGGCGATCTCATTGTCTTCGAGCATCGGCGCGGCGCGCCACGGATGATGCGCGCTCGCCAGCAACGCCGACGACAGCGACGCGAGGCGATGCTCGTTCGACAGATCGAGGCCCATCGAATTGAGCCGCTCCGTCCCGTACAGATTGCGCGGCAGCGGAATCTTCGCGTGCGGCGCGCCGAGCGGGACGATCTTCGACGCTTCGTCGACCGGGTCGGCGATCAGGTCCTTGATCGCGACGCTTTCATCGGCGATGCGATTCACGAACGACGTGTTCGCGCCGTTCTCCAGCAGACGGCGCACGAGGTACGCGAGCAGCGTTTCATGCGTGCCGACCGGCGCGTACACGCGGCACGGACGGTTCAGCTTTCCAGCGGACAGCGGGCCGGTGACTTCCTCGTACAGCGGCTCGCCCATGCCGTGCAGGCACTGGAACTCGTACTGGCCGGGGTAGTAGTTGTTGCCCGCGAGGTAATAGATCGCCGACAGCGTGTGCGCGTTGTGCGTGGCGAACTGCGGATAGACCGCGTCGGGCGCCCCGAGCAGCTTCTTCGCGCACGCGAGGTACGACACGTCCGTGTAGATCTTGCGCGTGTAGACCGGATAGCCTTCGAGGCCGTCGACTTGCGCGCGCTTGATTTCGGTATCCCAGTACGCGCCCTTCACGAGCCGCACCATGATGCGGTGGCGGCTGCGGCGCGCGAGATCGATGATGTATTCGATCACGAACGGGCAGCGCTTCTGATACGCCTGCACCACGAAGCCGATGCCATTCCAGCCGGCCAGCTCCGGGTCGAAGCACAACGCTTCGAGCAGATCGAGCGAGATTTCGAGGCGGTCGGCTTCTTCGGCGTCGATATTCAGGCCGATGTCGTAGCGGCGCGCGAGGATCGCGAGCGAGCGAACGCGCGGCAGCAGTTCGCTCATCGTGCGCTCTTGCTGCGAGCGCGAGTAGCGTGCGTGCAACGCCGACAGCTTGATCGAAATGCCCGGGCCTTCGTAAATGCCGCGGCCGCCAGCGGCCTTGCCGATCGCGTGGATCGCCTGTTCGTACGACGCGTAGTAGCGCTGCGCGTCGGCTTCGGTGGTGGCCGCTTCGCCGAGCATGTCGTACGAGTAGCGGAAACCGCGCGCTTCGTATTTGCGGCTGTTCGCGAGCGCTTCGGAAATGTTCTCGCCGGTGACGAACTGCTCGCCCATCAGGCGCATCGCCATGTCGACGCCCTTGCGGATCAGCGGTTCACCGCCCTTGCCGATCAGACGCGTGAGCGCCGACGACAGGCTCGTTTCGCTGTTGGTCGTCACCAGCTTGCCGGTGATCATCAAGCCCCAGGTGGCGGCATTGACGAACAGCGACGGCGCCTGGCCGACGTGCGATTTCCAGTCGCCCTTGCTTATCTTGTCGCGAATCAGCGCGTCGCGGGTCGCGCGATCGGGGATGCGCAGCAGCGCTTCGGCGAGGCACATCAGCGCGACGCCTTCCTGGCTCGATAACGAGAACTCGTGGATCAGCCCTTCGACGCCACCGCCCTTGCTCTTCGTGCGCAGCGTTTCGACCAGCTTGCCGGCCATCGTCTGCACGTCGCCCGCGAGATTGGCCGGCAGGCGGGCCTGACCCAGCAGGAACGGCACACACTCCGGTTCCGGACGACGATAAGCGGCCGTGATCGCCGCGCGCAACACCGATTGCGGTTGCACGTTCTGGGCGAATTCGAGGAACGGATGCGACGCGCCGTCTTCCTCCTGTTCGACCGACGCACCATCGGCGAGATCGGCAGAACCGTTCGCGCCCGACAGTTCAGGAGGCAGCTGGCCGTGCTCGATTTTCTCGAGATACGCGAAGATCGCCTGCTTGATCAGCCAGTGCGGGGTGCGTTCGAGGCGGGTGGCGGCATCTTTCAGCCGGGAACGCAGGAGGTCGTCGACCTTGACGCCAAGGGTGGTGCTAGCCATGTTTCCTTCTTCGGATACCAGACGTATGCCTGGTGAAAGACTAAAAGTTGGCGAATCGTACGCCTCCAAATAAAAAGGTGCAACCATCGCGCACGCGCGGTTGCACCCCGTGAAAATCCTTATACGGCGGGGGTTTCAAGCCGACTGAGCCACTCGCGGCGGCGGTGGTTGCGATCAGTACTTTCCCTGGCGTGAATCTTTTCGTCTTTCCCCTTATCAATTGAGCCGGCGCGCCGTTATAGAGAACTAGCAGCGCGCGGCCTTACTGCACGCTAAAAACGATACGGGGTTGGGGTTCTCGAGGACCGGTGAAATGGAAAAGTGGCTGGTGGTACTAGGCATCTGGGCGATGTGCGCGGCCTGCGCGGTGCTGTTCATTCGCGGTGCGACGGCGGGTTCGGACAGGCGTGCGAGCGTCAGGGAAGGCGCACGTGCCGCATCGCGCGGATCGGCGGGCGATACGCGAGCCGCTTTGAACGATTGAATGAATGACGGCTGAGTGACCGGGCAGCGGACGCTGCGGTCTTGCCACGCGCTCGCGAAACGCCACTGTCCGCCGCGTGTGGACGGGCGCGCAACCACGCGCTGCGAGGTTCAACCCGCCGTGAAGTCAACGCATGCGTTAGCGCGACGGTACCGCCTCGAACCGCGCGCAAACATCTCCCGGCGATACAAGCTGGTCATGCAGACGACACAACCGGCTATCCGCGACGCTCGCACCGAATCCCGAACTAAACGCCACGAGACCGGGGATGTTTTGCTCCAGCGACTGCCGGTCTTCCGCGCGATGCCGACAGTCGGCGCAACGCGGAACACACGCGTCGCTGCGTGCGTCCCCGTTACGGCCGATGCGTCCGGCCAGATGTGCAATCAGCCTCAACCCAGGCTATTCCAGTACGCCGCGAACACGTGCGCCGACAGCACGTAGCCGATCGCGATATTGACCACCACACCCGCAGTGAACGCGACGAACGGCTTCAGGCCGGTCGCCGTGAGCGAGCGCAGGCGCGTCGTCAGACCGATGCTGAGGAAACAGAACGTGAAAGCCCACGTGCGCAGCACGGTGATCGGCGCAACGAACTCGGGCGTGACGACCTTACGGTAGTCAGCCAGCGAATAGTGGCTGGCAATCCACGTCACAAGCGCAGACGCGACGACGAAGCCGATTACGAATTTAGGAAAGCGCGCCCAGATCTCGCTGGCCTTCGGCTTTGCCGCGACGCCGCTATCCTGCGCTTCCCAGCGCGTCGTCGCGACGATCGCCAGCACGAACGCCCAGATGCCGATCCAGATATCGCGCCCCACCACCTTCATCAGCGTGAACGCCTGGAGGGACGCCTCCGGCGCGCCGGCGATCGCGCCGCCAGCGTGCCGTGCGAAATCGCCATACGCTTGCGCGGCGGCGATGCCGGCGGCGTCGGCGAATTCGGAGGTGCCGATCCACGCGCCGGCGACCGCCGTCGAGAGCCCAAGTGAGCGCGACGCGAACGGCAGCACGAAGATCATCACGATCGCCCACAGCACCACCAGCGTGATCGCCACTGACGCCTGTTCGCGTTTGGCCCGCACCGCGCCGGCAATCGCGATCGCCGCCGACACGCCGCACACTGCGCCACCCACGCCGAGCACGGCGGCGAAGCGACGGTCGAGGCCGAACGCCTTGGCGGCGAAAAAGATCACGAAGAACGTCACGAGCGAGACGATGCTCGCCTGCGCGACCGCCACCGGTCCTGCCCACACCAGCAGCGTGAACGGCAGCGTCGCGCCGAGCAGCACGATGCCGACCTTGATGTAAAACTCGACTCGCAAGCCCGCCGAAAACCAGTCGGGCAGCGTGAATACGTTCGAAATCAGCAGTCCGAGCGCGAGCGCCACCAGCGGCGGCTCCAGGTTGTACTTCGACGCGTTGACCCACGCGCCCAGTGTGAAGATCAGCGCGGAGGCAATGAAGAGAATCAGGAATGCGGCAAGGAAAGCGCCGACGCGCTGCTTCAGCAACGCGAGGCTCACCCCGAACAACAGCGCGAACACGACGAACAACGCGACGTAGTTCGGCAGATGTGCGCCGAGGTCCTGTGCGGCCTGGCCGACGCTCGACCATTTGGCCGGCGCGACCGCCAACCACTTGATGCTGCCGCCCGACGCGAACAGCGCCCAGGCGATCACAATCACGAGCAGGCCGACCCACACGGCCAGCCAGTCTTCAGTCAGCGGGAGTCCGCCACCGTGCGCGCCCTGGCGTCTGGCCGGCGTCGCGCCGGTCGGCACGGTCTGGTTGGTATCGCTCATCACAATGCCCCGGGGAAAGTTGAGGTGCATCGGCGCGGGATATTAGAGTTTTGCCTGAACGTGCGCCGATTCGGCGAATATAGGCGAGCGGCGGCGCAAAACGAAACGACCATTCGCTCTATGAATATGACCTGAAGCAGTAACGCGGTCTGCCGACTGGCGGGCGGTTGCGTCAGATGTCGAGCGGATCGACTTCGAGATTCCAGCGCAGCACGCCCTTCAGGCCGCGCAGCAGCGGCTGCCATGCGCGCAACGTCGCCTGCAACGCGGCGCGCGACGCGCTTTCGATCAGCAATTGCGCACGGTGTACGTGCATCACCTTGACGATGGTCAGCGGCACGGCGTCGTAGACGGTCACGCGCTCGGCGGCCTCGATGCCGGCCAGTTCCGCCGCGGCCTGTTGCAGAAAGCCGAGCGCGGCCTCCAGCGTGCGGCCCTCGGCACGCAGCAACGCCTGATAGACAAACGGCGGCAGGTGCGCATCGCGCCGCTCCGCCAGCGTGGAATTGGCGAAGCCCACGTAGTCGTGACGACCCAGCGCGTGATACAGCGCGTTGCGCGGATAACGCGTTTGCACCAGCACTTCGCCCGGCAAGCCGGCACGGCCCGCCCGGCCGCTCACCTGCATCAATTGCGCGAAAAGGCGCTCGCTCGCGCGGAAATCGTGGGAGAACAGCGCGGTGTCGGCATTCAGCACGCCAACCAGCGACACGCGCTGGAAGTCGTGGCCCTTCGCGATCATCTGCGTGCCGACGAGAATATCGACCTCGCCCGCGTGGACATCGGAGAACAGCGCCTGCGCGCTGCCTTTGCGGCGCGTGCTGTCGGCATCGATGCGCAGCACGCGGGCGCCGGGCACCGCGCTCGCCAGCGTTTCCTCGACGCGCTGCGTGCCGCGGCCCATCGGCGCGATATCGACGTTGCCGCATTCCGGGCACGAGCGCGGGATGCGCGATTCCCAGCCGCAATGGTGGCAGCGCAGCGCGCGCTCCGGCTTGTGCAGCACGACGTACGCGGTGCAACGCGGACAACCGGCGACCCAGCCGCACGCATCGCAGGCGAGTTGCGGCGCGTAACCACGGCGGTTCAGGAACACGAGGCTCTGTTCGCCGCGTTCGAGCCGTGCTTTCAGCGCGGCAATCAACGGCCCCGACAATCCTTCCACCGATGCCCGCCCACGCCGGCGTTCCTCTTCCAGATCGATCAGCTTGACGGTAGGCAACACGGCATCGGCGACGGCCCGGCGCGACAGCGTGAGCCGTTTGTAGCGCCCTTGGTCGGCCTGCCACCAGCTTTCCAGCGACGGCGTCGCCGACCCGAGTACGACCGGCAGACCCAGTTGCTTGGCGCGGTAGATCGCCAGATCGCGCGCCGAATAGCGCAGCCCTTCCTGCTGCTTGTACGCCGGGTCGTGCTCCTCGTCGACGACGATGACTGCCAGCTTCGGCAGCGACGCCAGCACCGCCAGCCGCGTGCCGAGCACGATGCGCGCTCGCCCCGTATGCGCGGCGAACCAGTGGCGGGCGCGTTCGCCTTCCGCGAGGCCGCTGTGCAACGTGACGATCGAGGTACCGTCCAATGCGGCGAAGCGCGCGCGGAAAGCCGCCTCGAACTGCGGCGTCAGATTGATTTCCGGCACGAGGACGAGCGCCTGCGCGCCAGGCTTCGCGGTCAAAATCTCCGCGAGCGCGCGCAGATAGACCTCAGTCTTGCCGCTGCCCGTCACGCCGTGCAGCAGGAATGGCGCGAAGCCGTCGGCGTCGCGGATCGCTTCGACGGCGGCCGCCTGCTCGTCCGTGAGCGTGGGCAGTACGGGCGCGGCCGCAGCCGACGACGCGGGAGCGGCCTGCACCGCGGCGGCCTCGATGACGTCGAGCGCTACCCAGCCCTGCGCCCGCCACGCGTCCAGGCTCGGCAGCGCTTTGGGGTGCAGTGCGCGAGCGTCGGCGGCCAGCAGAAAGTCGGTGTCGGCGAGCGCCTGCGCCATCTTTCTCAACGCGCTGGCGCGGGCCGGCAACGCGTCGGGCAAGGCCGCACGGCCCTCGGCCGTCAGGCTGTAGCGCTCTTCCGGCGCGAACAGCCGTGACCAGCGCGACGCATCGCGTAGTGCTTGCGGCAGCGCCGGCAGCGCCACTTCGCCGAGGCCGCGTTGATAGTAGTCCGCGGCGAAGGCGGTCAACTTCAACCATTCCGCCGACACCGGCGGGCAGGCGGTGCAGACGGCGCTGACAGAGCGCAGCCGGTCCGCGGGCACGTCACTGTGAGCGGTTACTTCGCAGACGAGCCCCACCACGTGCCGCTTGCCGAACGGTACGCTGACGAGCACGCCCGGCGCGACGGGCTCGGACGTGTCGCAACGGTAGTCGAACAGGGTCGGCAGCGGATGATCCAGCGCGACGCGGACGAAGACTTCACTCACGCGACGGCGGGAAATGACAAGGTTGACGCGACGTGATGCCACATCACGGGGCACGTCGGACAGGCGACCGACCACTCGAAGTTAAAGTAAAACTTCAATTTCGGCGCTAAGTTTTGGATTCCGCTGAAGAATTGCAATCGGTCCGCTCGCCTGTGGATAACTTTGTTGAGAACTTCGTCCGGAAGGGCCGCGAACGGCGTCGCGTCGGCCTTCTGTGGGATTCCGCACATTTCGTCGAAAACCCGTCAAACCCTTGCCAGACAAGGCTTAGATGAAATGCGCCCGCACTGTGCAAGGGTCAGGACACGACGAAAGCTTCTACCGCGCCGCAGCGTGACAAATGTGCATAAGTCAAGTCTTGACAATCACAAGATCGCCATCTGACGGCCCGTGAGCGGCAATTTTCCCCTTAGGCCGAGAGCCCACTTCGCTGCGACGCAGCAAAAGTGGTAACGATTACGGCTTCATGCCGGTGCATGCGCGCCACTGCGAATCGCCCGGCTGTGTCGATGCACTTCATCGACAAGTTCAGCCACGTTTTCCGGCGGCGTGAACTGCGAGATGCCGTGTCCCAGATTGAACACGTGCCCTGGATGATTGCCGAAGCTGTCGAGCACCGCGCGTGCTTCCATGCGAATCGCCGCCGGCGGTGCAAACAGTACGGAAGGATCGATATTGCCCTGAAGCGCAACCTTGCCGCCGACGCGCTCGCGCGCCTTGCGCAGGTTCACGGTCCAGTCGAGACCAACCGCGTCCACACCGGTGTCGGCGATCTCGTCGAGCCACAGGCCGCCACCCTTCGTGAAGGTGATCACCGGCACTTTCTCGCCGTCGTGATCGCGCTTCAGCTGGCTCACCACCTGCTGAATGTAGTGCAGCGAAAAGCGTTGATAGACGCCGTCCGCCAGCGCCCCGCCCCAGGTGTCGAAAATCATCACGGCTTGCGCGCCCGCTTCGATCTGCGCGTTCAGGTAAGCGGCGACCGAGCGCGCGTTGACGTCGAGAATCCGGTGCATAAGATCCGGACGCGCGTAGAGCATCGACTTGACGGTGCGGTGGTCCGCCGACCCGCCGCCTTCCACCATGTAGCACGCCAAGGTCCACGGGCTGCCCGAGAAACCGATTAGCGGCACGCGCTGGCGACCCTGTGCGTCCGTAAGCGCGGTGCGAATTTCGCGTACGGCGTCGGTCACGTAGCGCAGCGTGGCGTCGATGTCCGGCACCGCGAGCCGCGCGACGTCGTCTTCCGTACGCACCGGGCGCGCGAATTTCGGCCCCTCGCCGGTGACGAACTCGAGCCCGAGACCCATTGCATCGGGGACGGTCAGGATGTCGGAAAACAGGATCGCGGCGTCGAGCGGATAACGATCGAGCGGCTGCAGCGTGACTTCCGTTGCGAACGCCGGGCTCTTTGCGAGACCAAGGAAACTGCCTGCGCGACCCCGCGTGGCGTTGTATTCCGGCAGGTAGCGGCCAGCCTGCCGCATCAGCCAGATCGGCGTGTAGTCGGTCGGCTGGCGCAGCAAGGCGCGCAGGAAGGTGTCGTTCAGGAGTTTATGGGCCACGTTTCGTACGACTGAAGGCAAAGGGGCATTTTACCGGAGCCGCCCCACGCCATCGCGCCCGATGCGGCCAATAACTCTGATGCGAACGGGGCGGGCGACTTTTGTCGGCGGTGATCAGCTGCGACTGCGGTGACGGTACGCGTGGTGTTTAGGTGATGACCTGGCGGAATGGCCGATGTTCAAGCCGCCATTGGCGAGCTAGCATCGCATCGTCTTAGCAGACAATTACATACAAACAGCAAGGAGACTCGATGAACAGGACAGCACTCGCCATCCTCGGCGCCGTCGCCGGTGTATTGATGCACGCAGGGGCGGCCGGCGCGCAGACCGCCGCCGCGCCTTCCCGACTCGACGAAATTCTCAGCCGCGGCACGCTGCGCGCCTGTACGACCGGCGATTACAAGCCGTACTCGTTCTACAAAGCAGACGGCCAGTTCGAAGGCATCGACATCGACATGACGCAGTCGCTCGCGAAGTCGCTCGGGGTAAAGGTGGAGTTCGTCAAGACGTCGTGGTCGAACCTGATGAACGACTTCGTCGCGAAATGCGACATCGGCGTGGGCGGGGTGTCGCCGACGCTGGACCGGCAAAAGCGCGCCTTCTTCACACAGGCTTATATGGTCGACGGCAAGACACCGATCGTTCGATGCGACGACGTCAACAAATATCAGACGGTCGCGCAGATCGACCAGCCCTCAACTCGCGTGATCGTCAATCCGGGCGGCACGAACGAGCGTTTCGCGAAACAGTACTTTACGCACGCGAACGTGACGGTTTATTCCGACAACGTGACGATTTTCAAGCAGATCCTCGACGGCAAAGCGGACCTGATGGTGACGGACGCGTCGGAAACGCTGTTGCAGCAAAAGCTCAACCCGGGCCTCTGCTCGGTGCATCCGGACAAGCCATTCCAGTATGGCGAGAAGGCTTGGCTGCTGCCGCGCGGCGACGTGGCATTCCAGCAGTATGTCGACCAATGGCTGCACCTCGCGCGGGCCACTGGTGAGTATCAGACCATCACGGATAAATGGCTGAAATGACGCCGCGGATTTCGGCCGCTTGTTGCGGGCTTGTTCCTTAGCCACAAGCGGCCAATGAATTCCGATTTATTCCAGTAACCGGCCACGATCATGTAACCGAGCGGTTCGTGTTTAAGCAAAAGCCGAAGATTATGGACGCGCCGGTGCCAGCGAATCGGCCCCATTTGCGGGACGTCAGAAGAAAGCGCTCGATGTTGCAGAGCAGCATATGAAGAGCCTTAGTGGTGAAGATTTTTCCGACGTCCTAAAAATACCTGTAACACGGGAGATTCTTCTCATGAAAGATGCGCATGCAACCATTTCATGCGGAATCGGCTGAACAATTTACGCCGCAATATGCGTCGCGAATAGCATCAATCATGCGTATGAAATTGCGAGCCAGTCATAGGTAAAAATTACGTTTAAAACGAATCCATTTAGCAATAAATCCCGCGACGCCTTATCCCACGGGCGTTACAACCTGAAACACTTTGTTACCGCGTGGGTAGGTTAATTCGCCCACAATGCCCTCAACGGTTTCAACACGGATGTGGCTGGGTGCGTGGTGTGAGCGGATACGATGCACTTGCCGGTCGGCTTATGCCGAAGCCCTGTGAAGGGGCATCCCTGCTGGGGCCGTAGTCGACGCCGGGTCGTCGTCTCAGTCGGTTCCAACTTTGGTCTCCTCGCGCTAACCCCGTAGCGTGTGGTTTTTAGCGGGCTCCAGGCCCGCTTTTTTTTCGTCTTGTCAAACGTTTGCGAGCTGTCGCGCTTACGCCTTTAGATGCTTTCAAGGATCGGGCGCTGTCCCTCAAATTGTTTTTCCCTGCGTGAGCCGCGCCGGCCGGATTCGCCTTCAGGCAATACCTGCGCGGCCCGTCTCGGCGTCACGCCGTCTTGTCTTGTTGCAACTTCAATTCGCTCATCATCCGTTCGCGCATGATGAATTTCTGCACTTTGCCGGTCACTGTCATCGGCAGCTCGTCGACAAAGCGGATGTATTTCGGCACCTTGTAGTGCGCGATTTGTCCTTGGCAGAACTGCTGGATCTCCTCCGCCGTCGCCTGCTCGCCTGAGCGCAGCACGACCCACGCGCAGACCTCCTCGCCGTACTTCGCGTCGGGTACGCCGAAAACCTGCACGCTCTGAATCTTCGGATGACGGAATAGAAACTCTTCGATCTCGCGCGGATAGATATTCTCCCCACCGCGAATCAGCATGTCCTTTAGCCGGCCGACGATGTTGCAGTAGCCCTCGGCATCGAGCGTCGCCAGATCGCCGGTGTGCATCCAGCCGTCGACGATGCTCTCCCGCGTCTTCGCTTCATCGCCCCAGTATCCCTGCATCACCGAGTAGCCGCGCGTGCACAGCTCGCCGGTCTCGCCCACCGGCACGATCTCGCCGAGCGGATCGACGATCTTCACCTCCAGGTGCGGCTGAATGCGCCCCACTGTCGTAGTGCGTTTGTCCAGCGGGTCGGTGGTCGAACTCTGGAACGACACGGGGCTGGTCTCCGTCATCCCGTATGCAATCGTGATCTCGCTCAGATGCATCTTCGAGACGACCTTTTTCATCGTTTCTATCGGGCATGGCGAGCCTGCCATGATCCCGGTGCGCAGGCGCGAGAAGTCGTAGGTGGCGAAGTCCGGATGATCGAGTTCGGCGATGAACATGGTCGGCACGCCATGCAAGGCGGTGCACTGCTCTTCGGCAACCGCGGCGAGGGTCGCGGCGGGATCGAAGCCTTCCCCGGGAAACACCATGTTCGCCCCGACCGATACGCATGCCAGCACCGATAACACCATGCCAAAACAGTGGTACAGCGGGACGGGAATGCAGAGCGCGTCCTGCTCGCTCAGCCGCATCGCCATCGCGATGTAGCGCGCGTTGTTGACCACGTTGCTGTGGGTCAGCGTCGCCCCCTTCGGATTGCCCGTCGTGCCGCTCGTGAACTGGATATTGATCGCCTCATGGCACGTCAGCGACGCGCCAATGGCGTCAAGCGCCGCGACATCGCGCGTTGCCCGCCCTCGCTCGATCAGATCCGAAAAGCTCATCATGCCAGGCGTGTCTGTGTCGCACATGCGGATCACGTGACGCAACTCCGGCAACCGTGCGGCGTGAAGTTCGCCGGACGGCTGGGTAGCCAGTTCGGGGGCGAGGTCCTGCAGCATCTCGAGGTACATCGACGTCTTGAACCGCTCGGCGGCGATGACCGCCTTGCAGCCGACCTTGTTCAACGCGTATTCGAGCTCCGCAAGCCGATAGGCCGGATTGATGTTGACCAGCACCGCGCCGATCCGCGCGGTCGCGAACTGGGTGAGCAACCACTCGACGCGGTTCGGCGACCAGATGCCAACGCGATCGCCCTTCGCGATGCCGAGTGTCAGAAGCCCGGCCGCCAACACATCCACCTCTTCCGCGAACTCCGTCCATGTCCAGCGAATCCGCTGCTCGCGAAACACCACGGCCGGCCGATCGGCAAAGCGCTGTGCCGTGTCGCGCAGAAACTCGCCGACGGTCGCTTCGCTCAACGGGATTTCGGTCGATCCGCGCACATACGAAAGACCGTCCTTGGGTTCGATGAAGGCACCTTCGCCTGACACTTGCGTTGCCATGGTTGTCTCCGTGAGCGGAACTTCGCCCGCTTGAAATGAATTTGAAATCGATTGTGCCACCGCCGTGTGTCTATTCGGCATCAAGTCTTACCCGCAGCGCATCGCGCGCACCTTGCGCGAGGTAGCCAGCAATCGATTCGACCACGTGATTTTGCTTACCTTTCCGTAAACGTCAACCTCTGGTCAAAAAAAAGCAGCCACAAGGGCTGCTTTTTCTCTGATACGTACCGCCTTAGTTCTGACCACGCAGCTTGCGCAGACGCTGAATCGCAGCGAGCTGAGCCGTCGCATACGCCAATTCCGCTTGCGCGGTTGCATATTCGAGGTTCGAACCCGTGTTTTGCAGCGCTTCTTCCGCGCGCTTGCGTGCATCTTCAGCCTTGGCTTCATCGAGATCCTTGCCGCGGATCGCGGTGTCGGCGAGAACCGTCACTGCGCCCGGCTGGATTTCGAGAATGCCGCCGGCGACGAACACAAACTCTTCTTCGCCATTCTCGGCTTCGATGCGCACCGCACCCGGACGAATCCGCGTGATGAGCGGCGTGTGGCCCGGCAGAATGCCGAGTTCACCCGCTTCGCCCGGCAGCGCGACGAACTTCGCCTGGCCCGAGAAGATCTGCTCTTCCGCGCTGACGACGTCTACCTTGATAGTTGCCATAAGTGTCGACTCCTGGTGAGCGTAGTGAGAGGCGCCGGCTTTGCATTCCGATACGTCACGCATATCGACATGTGCAAGCCCGCGCCCGCTTCGTTACACCCGACCTTTACTGGATCTTCTTGGCCTTTTCAAAGGCTTCGTCGATCGTGCCGACCATGTAGAACGCTTGTTCCGGCAGGTGGTCGCATTCGCCTTCAACGATCATCTTGAAGCCACGGATCGTTTCCTTCAGCGGCACGTACTTGCCCGGCGAGCCCGTGAACACTTCAGCGACGTGGAACGGCTGCGACAGGAAACGCTGGATCTTACGAGCGCGCGCAACGGCGAGCTTGTCTTCCGGCGCCAGTTCATCCATACCCAGAATCGCGATAATGTCGCGCAGTTCCTTGTAGCGCTGCAGCGTTTGCTGCACGCCGCGCGTGATCGAGTAGTGCTCTTCGCCGATCACGTTCGGGTCGATCTGACGCGAGGTCGAATCGAGCGGGTCGACTGCCGGGTAGATACCCAGCGAAGCGATGTCACGCGACAACACGACGGTTGCGTCCAGGTGGCCGAAGGTCGTAGCCGGCGACGGGTCGGTCAAGTCATCCGCAGGGACGTACACGGCCTGAACCGACGTGATCGAGCCGGTCTTGGTCGACGTAATACGCTCTTGCAGCTTACCCATTTCTTCAGCCAGCGTCGGCTGATAGCCCACTGCCGATGGCATACGGCCGAGGAGTGCCGACACTTCCGTACCTGCCAGCGTGAAACGGTAGATGTTGTCGACGAAGAACAGCACGTCGAGGCCTTCGTCACGGAAGTGCTCAGCCATCGTCAGACCGGTGAGCGCGACGCGCAGACGGTTGCCCGGCGGCTCGTTCATCTGGCCGTACACCAGCGCGACCTTGTCGAGAACGTTCGAGTCCTTCATTTCGTGATAGAAGTCGTTCCCTTCGCGGGTACGCTCGCCAACACCGGCGAACACGGAGTAACCACCGTGTTCCTTAGCGATGTTGTTGATCAGTTCCATCATGTTCACGGTCTTGCCCACACCGGCGCCACCGAACAGACCCACCTTACCGCCCTTTGCGAACGGGCAGATCAGGTCGATAACCTTGATGCCGGTTTCGAGCAGTTCCGTCGACGGCGACAGCTCGTCGAACGCCGGAGCTTTCTGGTGAATACCGCGAACCACGTCCGAGTTGATCGGGCCGGCTTCGTCGATTGGGCGACCCAGCACGTCCATGATCCGGCCGAGCGTCGGCTTGCCAACCGGCACGCTGATCGGCTTGCCCGTGTTCTTCACGACCGTGCCGCGACGCAGGCCGTCCGATGCACCCAGACAGATGGTACGGACGACGCCGTCGCCCAGCTGTTGCTGGACTTCGAGGGTCAGTTCCGAACCTTCGAGAATGAGCGCGTCGTAAATCTTCGGCATGTCCGAACGCGGGAATTCCACGTCGATCACCGCGCCGATGCACTGTACGATCTTGCCTTCTACCAAAGCAGTAGTACTCATCGCTTTTCCTTTAGATACTCAATTCTTCACTCGCGCAAAGGCGCAGTTTCGATGGGGGCGCCCGACCGTCAAGGTCAGACCGCCGCCGCGCCACCGACGATTTCCGACAGTTCTTTCGTGATCGCGGCCTGACGGCTCTTGTTGTACACGAGTTGCAGTTCGTTGATGACCGTCTTCGCGTTGTCCGAAGCGGCCTTCATCGCGACCATCCGGGCCGACTGCTCCGATGCCATGTTTTCCGCGACGGCCTGATAGACCAGCGCTTCGACATAACGCACCAGCAGTTCGTCCACCACTGCCTGCGCATCCGGCTCGTAGATGTAGTCCCACTGCGTGCTCGGCGTCGTGCCGTCTTCTTCCTTGCGCTCGAACTGGTCTGCCGACAGCGGCAGCAGTTGCTCGATCACCGGCTCCTGCTTCATCGTGTTGACGAAGCGCGTGTACGCCAGGTACACCGCCGAAACCTTGCCTTCCGAGTACAGGTCGAGCTGCACCTTCACCGCGCCGATCAGCTTTTCCAGATGCGGCGTATCGCCCAGATGCACGACGTTCGACACCACCTTGGCGCGCAAACGGTTCAGGAAACCGAGACCCTTGGTGCCGATCGCAGTTGCTTCGACCGTCTTGCCCTGGCCTTCCAGTTCCTTGAACTTCTGCATCGATGCGCGCAGCACGTTGGTGTTCATCCCGCCGCACAGACCTTTATCGGTCGTAACGAGGATGATGCCGGCCGCCTTCGCGCCTTCGTTCGACACCATGAACGGGTGACGATACTCGGGGTTCGCACGGCTCATGTGCGCAGCGATGTCGCGGACCTTGTCGGCATACGGGCGAGCAGCGCGCATGCGCTCCTGAGCGCGGCGCATCTTCGATGCGGCCACCATCTCCATCGCTTTCGTGATCTTGCGCGTGTTTTGCACGCTCTTGATCTTGCCGCGAATTTCCTTCATTCCAGCCATTGCTTGCTCCTTGATCGAAGCGGCGCGGGAGCATTCGCATGCGTCCCGCTCCGCTTCAAGGTCCGTTTATGCCTTGCGGATCACTCGCGGATCAATAAGCGCCGGACTTCTTGAAGTCTTTGACGGCCGTGTGCAGCAGGCCTTCGTCGTCCTTCGAGAGTTCCTTGGTATCTTCGATGCGCTTGACCAGGTCAGCGTGGCTCGACTTCAGGTATTCGCGCAGGCCCTTTTCAAACGGCAGGACTTGCGAAACTTCGAGATCGTCGAGGTAGCCGTTGTTCGCTGCGAACAGCGAGATGGCCAGTTCCCACACTTGCAGTGGCTGATACTGCGGCTGCTTCAGCAGTTCCGTCACGCGGCGGCCGCGCTCCAGCTGCTTACGGGTTGCTTCGTCGAGGTCCGATGCGAACTGCGCGAATGCTGCGAGTTCACGATACTGCGCCAGGTCGGTACGAATACCGCCCGACAGCTTCTTCACGACCTTCGTCTGAGCCGCACCACCAACGCGCGACACCGACACGCCGGCGTTAATTGCCGGGCGGATACCTGCGTTGAAGAGGTCGGTTTCCAGGAAGATCTGGCCGTCGGTAATCGAGATCACGTTCGTCGGAACGAATGCGGTCACGTCGCCTGCTTGCGTTTCAATGACCGGCAGTGCCGTCAGCGAGCCGCTCTTGCCCTTCACTTCACCGTTCGTGAACTTCTCGACGTACTCTTCCGAGACGCGAGCAGCACGTTCCAGCAGACGCGAGTGCAGATAGAACACGTCGCCCGGGTAAGCTTCGCGGCCCGGCGGCCGGCGCAGCAGCAGCGAGATCTGACGATATGCCCAAGCCTGCTTGGTCAAGTCGTCATAAACGATCAGCGCGTCTTGACCGCGGTCGCGGAAGTATTCGCCCATCGTGCAGCCGGCGTACGGCGCGAGGTACTGCATTGCAGCCGATTCCGAAGCCGAAGCGGCCACGACGATCGTGTATTCCAGCGCACCGGTTTCTTCCAGCTTGCGCACCACGTTCATGATCGACGAAGCCTTCTGGCCGATCGCGACGTAGATACAGAAGAGGTTCTTGCCCTTCTGGTTGATGATCGCGTCGACTGCGACTGCAGTCTTGCCGCATTGGCGGTCGCCGATGATCAGCTCACGCTGGCCACGGCCAACCGGCACCATCGCGTCGATCGACTTCAGACCGGTCTGGACCGGTTCCGAAACCGACTTACGCCAGATCACGCCCGGAGCAATCTTTTCGATTGCGTCCGTCTTCTTCGCGTTGATCGGGCCCTTGCCGTCGATCGGGTTGCCGAGTGCGTCGACCACGCGGCCGAGCAGTTCCGGACCCACCGGCACTTCCAGAATGCGGCCCGTCGTCTTGACGATGTCGCCTTCCGAAATGTGTTCGTACTCACCCAGAATCACGGCACCGACCGAGTCGCGCTCGAGGTTCAGTGCGAGACCATAGGTGTTGCCCGGGAATTCGAGCATTTCGCCCTGCATCACTTCCGACAGGCCGTGGATACGCACGATACCGTCGGTCACGGAGATCACGGTGCCCTGGTTGCGAACGTCTGCGCTCGCTTCAAGGCCCTGGATCCGGCTCTTGATCAGCTCGCTGATCTCAGAGGGATTGAGTTGCATTATTCGCTCCTGATAGTCAATTCTGTTGCGTGCCAGCCGCTTCAGCGCTTTGGGCGCTTCAGGCCGTCAGAGCCGTCTGCATGCTGGCAAGCCGCGCGCGGACCGAGGTATCGAGCACTTCGTCGCCGACCGTCACGCGTACGCCGCCGATCAACGACGAGTCGATCTCGACCGTCGGCTTCAGCTTGCGTTTGAACTTGCGTTCGAGACTTGCGACGAGTTCGTTCAACTGCGCGCCTTCGAGCGGGAATGCGCTGACGATCAGCACATCGGCCGCCCCTTCGCGGGCGTTCTTCAACTCTTCGAACTGCACGGCGATTTCCGGCAGCAATTGCAGGCGGTGGTTGTCCACCAGCATTTGCACCAGATTCTTCGCTTGCGCGTTGTCCTTGAGCGGCGACTTGACCGCGGCCAGCAGCAGTTCGCTGACTTGGGCGCGGCTTACTTTCGGGCTCGAGGCGATCGACAGCACTTCCGGCAGACGCGCAACCTGTGCCAGCTCCTGCACGAGCGTGGACCAGGCGGCGATGTCACCAGCTTCGGCCACGCCAAACAGCGCTTCTGCGTACGGACGGGCGATGGTTGCAAGTTCGGCCATGATCAGAGCTCGGCTTTCAGTTGATTCAGCAGGTCAGCGTGAGCTGCCTGGTCGACTTCGCGCTTCAGGATCTGTTCGGCGCCCTTCACAGCGAGTGCAGCAACTTCGCCGCGCAGCGTTTCGCGCGCCTTCACGACTTGCTGGTCCGCGTCGGCCTTCGCTTGCGCGATGATGCGAGCAGCTTCAGCTTGTGCCTGAGCCTTGATTTCGTCAGCGACTGCGACAGCGCGCTTTTCTGCGTCGGCGATACGTTGCTGACCGTCGTTGCGTGCCTGAGCGAGTTCCTGGTCGACGCGCTTATGAGCAGCTTCGAGTTCTTGCTTGCCCTTTTCAGCAGCCGACAAACCGTCAGCAATCTTCTTCGAGCGCTCGTCGAGGGCGTTGATCAACGGCGGCCACACGAACTTCATCGTGAACCACGCGAGGATCAGGAACACGACCATTTGCGCAAACAGGGTTGCGTTGAGATTCACGGTGTTTCCTTAAACGTTGCTAGTTCGGAAAGTGAAACGGCAAGGCGCTCATCGATTCTGTATTCGATCAGCGCCCCAGTGCCCGTTCCGCCCTGCGCCTTTACCAGTTATAGCTCAGGCGCAAACTTCCGAGGAACCTCAGCCTGCCAGCTTCGACAGCAGCGGGTTCGCGAACGCAAACAGCATTGCCACACCAACGCCAATCAGGAACGCCGCATCGATCAGACCAGCCAGCAGGAACATCTTGGTTTGCAGCGGGTTCATCAGTTCCGGCTGACGCGCACATGCTTCGATGTACTTGCCGCCCATCAGGCCGATACCGATACAGGCGCCGATTGCACCCAGGCCGATGATGATGCCGATACCGATGGCGGTCAGACCCTGGATGTTGGCGATGAAAGCTTGCATGATCACTCCTTTGTGAAAAGTCTTTTAGAACTGGTTGGAACTGGGATTTAAAAACTAAAGCGATTCTTTTTGACGGCGCAGTTTAGTGCGTGTCGTGTGCCTGGCCGATGTACACCAGCGTCAGCATCATGAAAATGAACGCCTGCAGCAGAACGATCAGGATGTGGAAGATTGACCACACGCTGCCGGCGATCACGTGGCCGATGAAGCCAAGCACCGTCGTGTCCGCGCCGAAGCTCCAGATGCTGCCGAGCAGGGCAATCAGCAGGAACAACAGTTCGCCCGCGTACATGTTGCCGAACAGCCGCATGCCCAGGGAGACCGTCTTCGCGACGAACTCGATGATGTTCAGTGCAAGGTTCGGGATCCACAGGAGCGGATGCGCGCCGAACGGAGCGGACAGCAGTTCGTGCACGAAGCCGCCTGCGCCCTTGATCTTGAAGTTGTAGTAAATCATCAGCACGAACACGCCGAGCGCGATGCCGAGCGTGCCGTTCAGGTCGGCGGTCGGCACGAGGCGGTGGTGCGGGATGGCTTCGGACAGACCCAACCAGCCAATCACATGGCCCGGCAGGTCGACAGGGATAAAGTCGAGCGAGTTCATCAGCGCGACCCAGACGAACACGGTCAAGGCCAGCGGTGCGATGAAGGTGCGCGTGCCATGGATCATCGACTTCGATTGATCCTCGACCATTTCGACCAGCATTTCGATCGCGCATTGGAAACGGCCGGGCACGCCGGACGTTGCCTTGCGGGCAGCGAGATGCAGGATGAAAATGGTGGCCAGACCGCAAACGATCGACCAGAAGAGGGTGTCCAGATTCCACACGTGGATGTCGAAAATCGACGTCTGGTGCGCGGTGGAAAAGTTCTGCAAGTGGTGCGCGATGTACTCGGACGGATCCATTGCGCGCGTGCCTTCGCTAGCTGCCATATCGTTAAAGCCACCCAAATTGTCGAAAATCGTCTTAGGCCGTACCCGCAGCAATGCTGTCTTGCGGGAACATGCCGGGTGCGGACCGTGTCATATCCGCACACCTGATGCCAGCGCCACGCGCCAGCCTGAATTTTTTGCTGCTACTTGCTTCTGCTGTCTTAGCGCCACGCCAAGGCGATCCAGTAAGTCTTGAGCGCGATGAGGTAAGTCACGAGCAGCGGAACCCAGCGTACGTCGTGATACCAGAAAGCGATGGCTACAAACATCGCGATCGTCGTCCCCATCTTGAGCGCTTCGCCGAGCATCCAGCTCATGACTGTCTCGGCGCCGCTCAGCGTTCTTAGGCGTGCCGCGAACAACGCGCCTGGGATCCAGCAAATCGCTCCCCCCAGGAACGCGGACAGCGCAGCAGCGCCCGGCGGCGTGTAAAACAGCCACCACACCAGCGTAGCACCCAGGGACAAAACCATTTGCGCCGCCACGACCTTGAAAGGCGTAACGCGCGATGGACGACTCACGTTAGGACCAAACAGCTTTTCAGCCTCGGCCCGCGTGAGCGGAACGATATTGTTATCTTCTTGCTCGACGCTCCACGGCTCGTCGTGCGCAACTTGCTGGCCGGTGGACGAATCGGAAACGGAGCCTTCAGCGCGGTGTCCGTCGGGCCCATTCTTCGGCGCTTGATTCGACGTTTTGACCGCCATCGCAGTGTTCCGAAAGTCTTGTTCAGCTCGCGAGCTTACGCTGCGATTACGGGGTAGCCGTGCAATTAAATCCGGGCGATTGTAAGCGATAGTTGCAGGCAATTCAAGACTTTAGGCCGCTCAATAACCGGGCCTGAAAAGCCTCCTCATCATGCGGAAACCGCATTCTGCTGTGAGAAAACACGTCAAATGTAAGGCGGCCGGGGAACGGCAAAACTGGCATTTCGGATCGGGCGCGTTTGCGCCTCATGATAGGGAGGCGCAGACGTTGTGGCGGACGTGTCGAAAATGCAACAACTGCGATTTTTTGCGTGCGGGATTGGGCGTCAGCAGGTAGATGCCTCGCGACGCGTTCGTATTGGATGCTTTTTATCGTGGTCGACGATGGCTACGCGGAAGCCTGCTATCCAAGCCTACGGCTCGCGCTGAATGCTCGGTCAATGAAACTCGGCGAACTCGGTGTCACGTCAGGGCGACTGCCCTGCTTACCCTCACTCATTGAGCGAACGCCCCGATGAGGAACGGATACAACCCTCCCACTTTTGCGACGGCGATTTCGAGAGACAGCCACTCCGTATTTGGCCGAGCCGCAACCACACCATCCTGTCGTCGCGAAAAGATGCGGGACCTACCGATATATCCGGATTCCTTACTATTTTCTGCGCTTGTTATTTAGGAATCCGATCAAAATTGGGCGGGGACGCAAAGGAATGAAATCGGGCACTCGGGTGCGATCGACTCGCCAGCGCCGGTGCCGCGGACAGAAGAGACCCGGGGTGCGCCAATAGCTTTGCAAGCGAGCGTCAAACTCGCCGCAAGCCCTATTCGCCGCCCTTTCGACGCAATCCGTTGTCAGGCAGTCGCATTACCCCGCAACCGAACGAGAATGCCTTCCAGCGCATCCAGATCGCCGAAGTCCACCAGCACTTGTCCCCGGCCGCGTCGGCCGAGCTTGATCTTTACCGTCGCCGACAGCAGATCCGACAGTTCTTCTTCAAGCCGCCGCGTATCGCGTCCGCCGTCGGGATTCGCGCGCGCCTTGACCGCTGGCGCGGCCTTGGTCGTCGTCGTCACGAGCTTTTCGGTTTCGCGCACGGACATGCGCTTGTTAACCACCTGATTGGCCAGCGTGATTTGCGTCGCGGCGTCGACGGCCAGCAGCGCGCGGGCATGCCCCATGTCCAGATCGCCGGCCAGCAACATCGTCTGCACGGGCGACGCGAGGTTGAGCAAGCGCAGCAGATTCGACACCGCACTGCGCGACCGGCCCACCGACTCCGCCGCCTGCTCGTGCGTGAAATTGAACTCGTCGAGCAGGCGTTGGATACCCTGCGCCTCTTCGAGCGGATTCAAATCTTCACGCTGGATATTTTCAATCAGCGCCATGGCGGCGGCGGCCTGATCCGGCACGTCCTTAACCAAGACCGGAACCTCTTCCAGGCCCGCGAGACGTGCGGCGCGAAAACGCCGCTCCCCCGCGATGATCTCGTATTTGTCCGGCGAGACAGGACGGACGAGAATCGGCTGCATCAGCCCTTGGGCACGAATGCTGGCGGCCAACTCCTGCAACGCACCTTCGTCCATGCGCGTACGCGGCTGGTACTTGCCCGCCTGCATCTTGCTGAGTGGCAGCACGTTGGGCGCGCCTTCGATCGCCACCGCTTCAGTGATATCGGCGGTGCCGCCCAGCAACGCCTCAAGGCCGCGGCCCAATCCCTTCTTTCTTGCTACTGCGTTCATCGTGCTTCCTCGATCCGCTTAGGATGCCTGGGGCGCGTCATTCAACGCGCGCACCCGCTCAATCATTTCCGCGCCGAACTGCACGTACGCCTGCGCGCCGCGCGATGCCCGGTCGAACACGACACCGGGCAAGCCGTAACTCGGCGCCTCCGCCAGACGTACATTGCGCGGGATGACCGCGTCGAATACCTTGTCGCCGAAATGCTCTTTCAGTTGATCCGAAACCTGCTGTTGCAACGTGATGCGCGGATCGAACATCACGCGCAACAGGCCGATCACTTTCAGATCCCGGTTCAGGTTCGCATGCACCTGCTTGATCGTGTTGACCAGATCGGACAAGCCTTCGAGCGCGAAGTACTCGCACTGCATCGGAATGACGACGCCATGCGCGGCGCACAGGCCATTGAGGGTCAGCAGCGACAGAGCCGGCGGGCAATCGATCAGCACGAAGTCATATTCGCTCTCGACTGCCGCGAGTGCGGTTTTCAATTGACGCTCACGGTTCTGCACGCTGACGAGTTCCACCTCGGCGCCCGCGAGTTCGCGGTTGGCGGGCAGTACGTCGTAGCCAAGTGCTTCTGGACGGATTCGCGCATCTGCCACCGATACGTTATCCACGAGCACTTCGTAGACGGTGTTCGCGCAGGCGGCTTTGTCGATGCCACTGCCCATCGTGGCGTTGCCCTGCGGGTCCAGATCGATGAGAAGGACTCGCTGTCCCTGCGCTGCCAAGCTCGCGGCCAGATTGACGGTGGTGGTCGTCTTGCCGACGCCGCCCTTCTGGTTCGCAACGCAGAAGATTTTTGCCATCGTTGGTGTGTCCCTTTTGCTGCTAGATGAAGTAAAAATCGCTGATGGTACCGAATGCGACATGGCGCTCGCCGCGCCTCAGTGGTCGGCGTCGACCCGAACCTTGATCAGATGCCGCTCGGCATCAAGCGACGGCACCGTCAACCGGATGATCTGTTCCACGTGGGCACCCGCCGGCAAGCGTTCGATTTCCCCCTCCGGGCGCACGCCTTTCATTGCCCAGATCGCTCCGTGTTGCGCAACCAGATGACGGGCCAGTGTAACGAAATCCGCGAGCTCTGCGAATGCGCGCGAGACGATTACGTCGAACTTTGCTGGTACTTCGGCGCCCGGCTGCAAAGTTTCGACGCGGCCCGTCACGACCGACAGATTTGCGAGACCAAGCTCGGCCTTTGCCTGCGCCTGGAAAGCCGTCTTCTTATGAACGATGTCGTTCACGGTGACGGTCCAGTCCGGCAGAACGATCGCCAGCACGATGCCCGGCAGGCCGCCTCCCGAGCCTACGTCGAGTACCGAAGACGGCCCCAGCGGCGCTAGGTGCGGCACGATCGACAGGGAATCGAGGATGTGCTGGATCAGCATTTGCCGCGGATCACGGATCGCTGTCAGGTTGTAGACGGCATTCCATTTGGACAGCAGTGCGACGTAGTCGAGCAGTTTGCCGAGTTGAGCGTCGTTCAAATCGAGGCCGAGCTCGCGGACACCGTCGGCGAGCAGCGGCGCCAGCGCGTGCTGAGTGCTTCCCTTCTGGCTCACCGTCATTGCGTCACCGGCGTGCTGTCAGGGCCGGGTTCGGCGGGCTTCGTGGGACGGCGGCCCAAGCCGCGCTTCAGATGAACCATCAGCAACGAGATTGCCGCCGGCGTAATGCCGGAAATTCGGGACGCCTGGCCGATGGTTTCGGGCCGGAATTGAGCCAGCTTTTGGCGCGCTTCGAATGAAAGGCCGCGGACTTCCGCGTAGTCCAACCCCTCGGGCAGACGTGTGCTTTCGTGGGCCTCGTTCCGCTCGATTTCACCCGCCTGACGATCGATGTAGCCCTGATATTTGATGCCGATTTCGATCTGCTCTTTGATCTGCGCGAGCAGCACCGCGTCTTCCGCGAGAACGTCGGGCGGGCCACATGCGCCGGCGCGCAAACCGCAGACGCCGTCGTAGGTCACGCCCGGGCGACGCAGCAGCTCCGCCAAACTGTACTCGTGGTCGATTGGCTTGCCGAGCAAGGCGGACGCTTCGTCTGCGGGTAACGTCTTAGGATTAACCCACGTCGTGCGCAGGCGTTCTGTTTCACGTGAAACAGCATCGCGCTTCCGGGTAAACGCATCCCAACGAGCGTCGTCAACCACGCCCAGTTCTCGCCCCATCTCGGTCAGGCGCATATCGGCGTTGTCTTCGCGCAGACTCAGACGATACTCAGCGCGGCTCGTAAACATCCGGTACGGCTCGGACACGCCGCGCGTCACCAGATCGTCGACCAGCACGCCCAGATAAGCCTGGTCGCGACGCGGGCACCATGCCTCCTTGCCCTGCACGTGGAGACCCGCGTTGATGCCAGCCAGCAGACCCTGCGCCGCAGCTTCTTCATAGCCGGTCGTGCCGTTGATCTGCCCGGCAAAGAACAGGCCGCTGATCACCTTGGTCTCCAACGATGCCTTCAGCCCACGCGGATCGAAATAATCGTACTCGATCGCATAACCCGGCCGCAGGATGTGCGCGTGCTCCAGACCACGCATCGAGCGCATCAATTCGAGCTGCACATCAAACGGCAGGCTCGTGGAAATCCCATTGGGATAAAACTCATTGGTGGTCAGCCCTTCCGGCTCCAGAAAAATCTGATGCGATTCCTTGGACGCGAAACGGTGAATTTTGTCCTCGATCGACGGGCAATAGCGCGGCCCTACCCCTTCGATCACGCCCGTATACATTGGCGACCGATCAAGCCCACCGCGGATAATGTCGTGAGTCCGCTCGTTCGTATGCGTCACCCAACACGGCACCTGACGCGGATGCTGTTCCACTCGCCCGAGGAACGAGAAGACCGGCACTGGATCCAGATCGCCGGGCTGTTCTTCAAGCTGAGAAAAGTCGATCGTGCGGCCGTCAATCCGTGGTGGCGTACCCGTCTTGAGTCGGCCTTGGGGAAGCTTCAACTCCTTTAGGCGAGCGGACAGCGAGACCGCAGCCGGATCGCCGGCACGGCCGCCCGTGTAGTTGTTCAAACCCACGTGGATCTTGCCGTCGAGGAACGTGCCTGCCGTCAGCACCACCGCGCGCGCGCGGAAACGGATCCCCACTTGCGTCACGGCGCCGACGACACGGTCGCCCTCCACCATCAGATCATCGACGGCTTGCTGGAACAGCCACAAATTCGGCTGATTCTCCAGCCGATGCCGGATAGCTTGCTTGTACAGCAGACGGTCGGCCTGAGCGCGCGTCGCGCGGACGGCCGGGCCCTTCGACGAATTGAGGATGCGGAACTGAATCCCGCTCTCATCGGTGGCCGCTGCCATGGCACCGCCGAGCGCATCGACTTCTTTTACGAGGTGGCCCTTGCCGATACCGCCAATCGACGGATTGCAGCTCATCTGGCCGAGGGTTTCGATGTTGTGGGTCAGCAGGAGCGTGGTGTTGCCCATGCGCGCCGAGGCCAAGGCGGCTTCGGTGCCGGCATGACCACCGCCAACGACGATGACGTCAAATTCTGTGGGAAAGAGCATTGCGGATCTCACGCCAGATCGTCGCGTGAGCCTTCAAAGGAAAAGTATGGGCTAATTATAACGGGTTCGGTTTCGGCCCGAATTTCGGCCGAATGGCCGAGGCACAAAAAAGCGTCGTGTTTCACGTGAAACACGACGCTTTGAACTCCGCCGACTAGCGACAAGTGGGCAGCTAGGCCACGTTTTTTGCCAATCCCAGATAGGTTTCGATCACTCGCGGGTTCTGCGCAAGATCCGCTGCCGGCCCTTCCAGTGCCAGTTCCCCGGTTTCAAGCACATAGCCGTAGTCGGAGATTTGCAACGCGGCGCGCGCATTCTGCTCGATGAGTAACGTCGCGACGCCGGTCTGTCGCAGCGCGCTAATGATATGGAAAATTTCTTTTACGATAAGCGGCGCGAGACCCAAACTCGGCTCGTCGAGCATCAGCAGATCGGGCTTACCCATCAGCGCGCGCCCGACCGCCAGCATCTGCCGCTCGCCGCCCGACAGAGTTCCAGCAGCCTGCTTGCGACGCTCCTTCAAGCGCGGGAACAGCGTGAAGACCGGTTCGAGTTGATCCAGAAAGTTACGCTCTCCCGCCCGTTTGCGCCTATACGCGCCGAGGACGAGATTGTCCTCGACCGTCATCGCCGCAAACAGCTCACGTTTCTCCGGCACCAGGCACATGCCGCGCGCGACCCGTTTTTCGACCGGCACAGCGCTGACATCTTCGCCCTGATAGATGACCGCGCCCTTCGCATGGCCCGTGCTCGGCAACGCGCCCATGATTGCGTTCAACAATGTGGACTTGCCGGCGCCGTTCGGGCCGATCACCGAAACGATCTGCCCCGGACGCACCTTGATGGCCGCGCCATGCAGCGCCTCCACTTTGCCGTATCGGACCGACAGACCGCCCACGTCGAGAATCGGTGCCGCAGCATTCATTGCGTTCTCCATCATTCCACCCCGCCCAGATAAGCCTCGAGCACGGCCGGGTCTTGCTGCACCTCCAGCGGCAAGCCTTCCGCGATCCGCGTGCCGAATTCCATCACCACCAGCCGGTCGGTGAGATTCATCACGAAATCCATGTCGTGCTCCACCAGCAGCACGCTCATACCTTCCGCCTTGAGGCGGCGCAGCAAATCAGCGAGTTGGAGTTTCTCCTGATAGCGCAAGCCAGCCGCCGGTTCGTCGAGCAGCAGCAACGTCGGGTCGCAGCAAAGCGCTCGCGCGATTTCGAGAATCCGTTGCTGACCCAGCGCGAGGCTGCCCGCTTCGTCGTACGTGTGCTGCTCAAGCCCGACGCGACGAATCTGGCGAGCCGCTTCCGCCATCAAGCGCGCTTCTTCGGCGCCGTTCAGACGTGCGACGCTGCGCCAGACACCCGCCTGTCCCCGCAAATGCGCGCCGATCGCGACGTTCTCGAGCACCGTCATTCCCGGGAGCAGCTTGACGTGCTGGAAGGTCCGGCCGATCCCGCGCTTGACGATTTCACGTGAACTGAGCGAATCGATGCGCTCGCCGCGGAACGTGATCTCGCCGCTGGTCGCCTGCAGCACGCCGGTCACGAGATTGAACGTGGTCGACTTACCGGCGCCATTCGGCCCGATCAGTCCGATGATCTGCCCCGCTTTCACCTCGAAGCTGACATCGTTCACCGCGACCAGCCCGCCGAATTGCTTACGCGCCTTGTTCACGGTCAGCAGGCTTTCACCAGCTTGTGGCTTGCTGCGCTGCGGCAACGGTTCCGCATGATCCGCCAGATGAGCACGCGGACCGCGCGGGAAGAAGCGCGCGACGAACGGCCAGACCCCTTGGCGAGCGTACTGCAGCAGCAAAACCATCAAGATGCCGAATACGATCACTTCGAAGTTGCCGTTTTCGCCCAGCAGCTTCGGCAGCAGCGTTTGCAGGTAGTCCTGCAGCAGCGTCAGGATCGCCGCGCCCAGCACCGCGCCCCAGACATGCGACACGCCTCCCACCACCGCCATGAACAGATATTCGATGCCGTGATTCAGACCGAACGGCGTCGGATTCACAGCGCGTTGCAAATGGGCGTACAAAAAGCCCGAAATCGACGCGAGCACCGCCGCGTAGACGAAGATCACCACGCGCATCCACGCCGTATTCACGCCCATCGCCTCGGCCATCATGCCGCCGCCGCGCAACGCGCGAATCGCCCGCCCCGGCCGGCTATTAAGCAGATTCTGAACGGAGATCACCGCGCCGAGCACGACCAGCCAGATCAGGTAATAGATATGGCGGCCGGACTCCAGATTGATGCCGAAAACATTCAGCACTGGAATCCCGTTGATGCCGTCGTACTTGCCAAGCATCTCCAGATTGCCGAACAGATAGAACAGCGCGAGCCCCCACGCGATCGTGCCGAGCGGAAGAAAATGGCCGGACAGACGCATCGTCACGAGGCCCAGCATCAACGCGATCAGCGCCGTGACGACGACCCCCGCGATCAACGCGAGCCACGGCGACACGCCGTACGAGGTCGTCAGATAGGCGGTCGCGTAGGCGCCGATGCCAACGAATGCCGCCTGCCCGAAGCTCGTCATCCCGCCGATGCCGGTCAGCAGCACGAGGCCGAGCGCGACAATCGAATACAGGCCGATGTAGTTGAGCAGCGTCACCCAGTACTCGGGCACGTGAATCGGCTGCGGCAACACCGGCAGCGCGAACAGCACCACGAGGAACAGCCAGAAGAACTTGTTTTGCATGATCCGTTTCATCGTGTCACTCCTCTTCCTCTTCGGCGTGCGGGCTGGCAAGACTGCGCCAGAGCAGCACCGGGATGATCAGCGTGAACACGATCACTTCTTTATAAGCACTCGCCCAGAACGAGGAATACGACTCCAGCAGGCCCACGAGGATCGAGCCCGCCGCCGCCAGCGGATAGCTGACCAGACCGCCGATAATCGCCCCCACGAAGCCCTTCAGACCAATCAGGAAGCCCGAGTCGTAGTAGATGGTGGTCAAGGGTGCGACGAGGATCCCGCACAGCGCGCCGAGCCCCGCCGCCAGCGTGAACGCGAGGCGCCCCGCCTGCGTCGTGCCGATGCCGACCAGCCGAGCGCCGAGACGGTTCACCGACGTGGCGCGCAACGCCTTGCCCGAGATCGAGCGATCGAAGTACAGATACAGTGCGCCGATCAGCACGACCGCCGTGCCGACCACCCACAGGCTCTGCCCCGAGATCGACAAACTGCCGACGTTGAAGGTCGCATCCGAGAACGCGGTCGTGCGCGAGCCTTCCGCGCCGAACATCACGAGTCCGAGGCCGACCATCGCGAAGTGCACCGCCACCGCCACGATCAGCAGAAGCAGCGTGGTCGCTTCCGCGATCGGCTCATACGCGAGCCGGTAGACGAAAGGTCCCATCGGAATCACGATCAAAAGCGTCAACGCGATCTGTACGATCATCGGTAGAGGCTGCAGGAAAACACCTCGCGTGAGCGCATAGACCGCGATCGGGAACAACAGATATTTCCCCGCCAGCGTGACCAGCGTGCGCGCCGCATGGCGGCGTCGCTCGGCATGCCGCACGAGCCCCGCCACCTCGACGACGAAGCAGGCCGCGCCCATCGCCATCAGCAGCCAGCAGGTGGCCGGAAACTTTTGTGTCTGCAGTGCGGCGAGCGTCAACGCGCCGTACGAAACAAACTCGCCCTGCGGGATGAAGATCACCCGCGTCACGGAGAACACCAACACCAGCGCAAGCGCGAGCAACGCGTAAATCGCGCCGGTGGTGATGCCGTCCTGCGCGAGGATCGCCGCAATTGATAGATCCATACTTCCTCGTCCTGAAGCGTCGAAATCGAAATCGGGAAACGGTCGTGGCGTTGGCGGCAAAACCCGCGGCCGGCCGCCGACCTGCAATGCCAGAAAAGGCGACCGCCGCACCGGAACACGGCGCGGCGGTCGATGCCATTGTCATCGAACAGAATGGCAATGCGGCGTTGTCACATGCCGCAGATTGCGCGAGAGGCGCGTACCGCTTTTTTATTGTTAGTCGTTTTGCAGCTTCCACTTGCCGTCGACGATCTGCACGATCACGCGAGCGCGCTTGTCGAGGCCGTTGTGGTCGGTCGTCGTGGTGTTCATGATGCCGTGAGACACCGGCAATTCCTTGATGTTTTCGAGCGCGCCGCGCAGTGCCACACGGAACGCTTCGGTACCCGGTTGAGCGGTCTTCAGCGCGACCGGAATCGCCGCCTGCAGCATCTGGCCGGCGTCCCATGCGTGACCGCCGAAGGTCGCCACCGAACCCGCGCCATAAGCCTTCTCGTACGCCGCCTTATACGCTTGCGACGACTTCTTCACCGGATTCGATTCCGGCAGCTGGTCCGTCACGAGGATCGGGCCGGCCGGCAGGAATTCGCCTTCGCAATCCTTGCCGCACACGCGCAGGAAGTCGTTGTTGGCGACGCCGTGCGTCTGGTAGACCTTGCCCTTGTAGCCGCGCTCCTTGAGCGTCTTGGCCGGCAGCGCCGACGGCGTGCCCGCGCCCGCGATCAGCACCGCGTCGGGATTCGCGCCCATCGTCTTGAGCACCTGCCCGGTCACCGATGCGTCGGTGCGGTTAAAGCGCTCGTTGGAAACGATCTTCAGATTGTGTGCGGCGGCCGCAGCGGTGAAGACGTTGTTCCAGCCGTCGCCATACGCATCCGCGAAGCCGATGAAGCCGACCGTCTTCACGCCGTGATGCTCCATGTAGTCGGCGATCGCGTCGGCCATCAGGCTGTCGTTCTGCGGCGGTTTGAAGGCCCATGCGCGCTTCGCGTCCATCGGCGAGATAATCGCGGCCGATGCCGCCAGTGAGATCACCGGCGTCTTGCCTTCGGCGGCAGCGTCGAGCATCGCGAGCGAATTCGGCGTGACGGTCGAGCCGATGATCGCGTCGACGTGGTCCTCGTCGATCAGCTTGCGGGTGTTCTGCACGGCCTTGCCGGTATCCGATCCGTCGTCGAGCACGATGTACTGCACCGTCTTGCCGCCGATCTCCTTCGGCAGCAACGCGATCGTGTTCTTCTCAGGAATCCCGAGCGATGCGGCCGGCCCCGTCGTCGACAACGTCACGCCGATCTTCACCTGGGCAAACGCCGCGCCGGCGCCGCACATCAACGCGATTGCGATGCCGGTGCGTACCCATTGCCTTGTCTTGTTCATTGCGAGTCTCCAAACGCTTTGAAGCGCGTATCTGTAATCCGGCTTGACGACCGGGTGTCTGAATCTAGTTATAGGGTTCAGGTGTGCCAAGCATGGTTTTCCCTGCTGGGCGCGAATACCTTCGCCGTTTTGTTGGGTGCCGCTCCCTTGCTCACCACCACTGCAAATGCCGCGATTTTCTGCGATCGCGTCCACACTTCGCTGCTGCGAATTCAAACCAGCAAACCACTAACATGTTAGTAGTATTGCGTTCTGCATCATTGACGGTCAATAGACCGCCAGTCAACTGCGGGTTTGTCCTGAAGCGACAGAACCACACTTTTCACGTCACGCGGACAATAAAAAAGACGCGTCAACTGCACGCGTCTTTTTTCATTTGAGGTCCCGTATCGCTGCGCCTTCGCTCAGTCGCCGGCCAGCTTCCACTTGCCGCCGACAATCTCCACCATCACGCGCGCCCGCTGGTCGAGACCAGCGTGGTCGTTCGCGCTCATGTTGAAGATGCCGTGCGACGCGGGCAGGTCTTTGGTGTTCTCCAATGCTGCGCGCAGCGCCTCGCGGAATGCGGGCGTGCCCGGCTGGCCCTTCTTCAGCGCGAGCGGAATCGCGCGTTGCAGCAGCAAGCCCGCGTCCCATGCGTGACCGCCGAAGGTCGACACCGAGCCCGCGCCATACGCGGTTTCGTACGCATGCTTGTAGGCGAGCGCGGTCTTCTTCACCGGATTGGAATCGGGCAGTTGCTCGGCAACCAGCAGCGGACCGGCCGGCAGATACGTGCCTTCGCAATCCTTGCCGCACACGCGCAGGAAGTCGTTATTCGCGACGCCGTGCGTCTGATAGTACTTGCCCTTGTAGCCACGTTCCTTGAGCGTTTTTTGCGGCAGCGCGGCCGGTGTGCCCGCACCCGCGATCAGCACGGCGTCCGGGTTCTGCGACATCATCTTCAGCACCTGGCCGGTGACCGATGCGTCGTTGCGCGCGAAGCGCTCGTTCGCGACGACCTTGATCTTCGCGAGATCCGCCGCTTTGCCGAATTCCTTGAACCAACTCTCGCCGTACGCGTCCGAGAAGCCGATGAAGGCGACCGTCTTCACGCCGTGATTCGCCATGTGCTGCGCGATAGCGGTGGCCATCAGAATGTCGTTTTGCGGGGTCTTGAAGACCCACGCGCGTTTCGCATCCATCGGTTCGACGATGCTCGCGGCAGCGGCCATCGAGATCATTGGCGTGGTGCTTTCGGAAGCGACGTCGATCATCGCGAGCGAGTTCGGCACAACGGTCGAGCCGAT
The DNA here is from genome assembly GCF_000739735.1 of Paraburkholderia ginsengisoli NBRC 100965. Taxonomy (GTDB): domain Bacteria; phylum Pseudomonadota; class Gammaproteobacteria; order Burkholderiales; family Burkholderiaceae; genus Paraburkholderia; species Paraburkholderia ginsengisoli. Next base: position 131,269 of record NZ_BBJF01000009.1, read on the forward strand.
CATCGCATCCACGTGATCTTCGCTGGTGAGCTTGCGCGCGTTCTTGACCGCCTGGGTCGAATCCGTCGCATCGTCGAGCACGATGTAGTCGATTTTCTGGCCCGCTACTTCTTTGGGCAGCAGCGCAACCGTGTTCTTTTCCGGAATACCGAGCGAGGCGGCCGGGCCAGTTGCCGACACCGTGACGCCGATTTTCACATCCGCGAATGCATGACCGCTCCATGCTGCAGATACCCCGGTGGCGACCAATGCCGCACTAATCCAACGCAATGCCGACTTCATCCCGCTCCTCTATCAACGCCGTTATTCATTTGAATTTAAATCGACGATTTAAATGCCGACCCAGCGGTCGGTGAATAGCGAGTTTAGCGGACGAAAGCCCGGCGCTGCAAGCGTTTTGCAGGGTTATACGGCGTGTTGTCGCGAGCGGTTCGGTGAATAAAAAAGGGCCACCGAATTAGCGAAAGAAGGGAATGGCGGCTTTAGCAAAAGCACAAATAAAAAGCGCTGTTGGATATCAATCCAACAGCGCTTTCGTCTGGGCACTGAGTGCCTCATTGTCTCCTCGTTCTCCACCTGCAAAATTCGTGGTGCATCAGAACTGCATGAAGATTAAACGACGCCCCCTCCCACTACAACTAGCAATTACCCTAGTGGTGCACTGCGGCACCGAATTGGGGCGCATTTTGCGAAGCCTCTTCCGGCCGGTTGCGTCCGCTTGACGGCGCTTTCGGAACGGAGTGCGCCGGGACCCAAGCCATCCAATTACATCGGATAACGAATTAATTTGGCATCCGCACCGCGCGTCAGGCTCGCAGTGGCCGCACTCGCGCGATGATCTCACCGACGATGCCGCGCCGGAACGCCAGCACGCACGCGATGAAAATCACGCCGGTCACGATCGTCACCGACTCGCCCAGCGAGCGGAACCAGTCGATGCCGGTCGTCGCGGCGAGCGCCCCGCCGATATCGCCGAGCCGGTCTTCGAGCGCGACGATCAGCGCGGCGCCGAGCAGCGGCCCAAACAGCGTGCCCATACCGCCGACGAGCGTCATCAGGATCACGAGACCCGACATGGTCCAGTAAGCGTCGCCCAGCGTCTCGAAGCCCTGCACGAGTACCTTCAGCGAACCCGCGAGACCAGCCAACCCCGCCGACAGAATGAAGGCGAGCAACTTGAAGCGATCCGTATCGTAACCGAGCGACACCGCGCGCGGCTCGTTTTCCTTGATCGCCACCAGCACCTGCCCGAACGGCGAGTGCACGATTCGCACGATCAACAGGAAGGCGAGCACCATCGCGACCAGAACGACAAAATACAGCGCGACATCCGAGGACAGATTCAGCAGACCGAACAGTTTGCCACGCGGCACCCCTTGCATGCCGTCCTCGCCATGCGTGAACGGTGCCTGCAGGAACACGAAGTAGACCATCTGTGCGAGCGCGAGCGTCACCATCGCGAAGTAGATGCCCTGCCGCCGAATCGCGAAGAAGCCGACCACCAGCCCCAGCAGCGTCGCCACCGCAGTGCCGGCAAGCACACCGAGCTCCGGCGAAAAACCGAGCGACTGGATCGCATAACCGGTCACGTAGCCGGCCGACGCGAGGAACATCGCGTGCCCGAACGACAGCAAGCCGGTATAGCCGATCAGCAGATTGAACGCCGCCGCGAACAGCGCGAAGCACAGCACCTTCATCACGAACAGCGGATAGATGCCGAGCACGGGCACCGCAATGAGTCCGATCAGCAGCAGACCGTAGAGCACTTTTCTCTGCATCATTTTTCCTTGCCGAAGAGACCCGCCGGGCGCACCAGCAATACCAGCGCCATGATCACGAAGACGACGGTCGCCGACGCTTCCGGATAGAACACACGCGTGAGCCCTTCGATCACGCCGAGCATCAGGCCGGTCAGAATCGAGCCCATGATCGAGCCCATCCCACCGATCACGACCACGGCGAATACGGTGATGATCATCGGCTGGCCCATCAGCGGCGACACCTGGATCACCGGCGCGGCCAGCACGCCGGCGAACGCCGCCAACGCGACGCCGAAGCCGTACGTCAGCGTGATCATCAGCGGTACGTTGACGCCGAACGCCTCGACCAGTTTCGGGTTCTCGGTGCCCGCGCGCAAATAGGCGCCAAGGCGCGTCTTCTCGATCACGAACCACGTCGCGAAGCAGACCACCAACGACGCGACAACCACCCACGCGCGATAGTTCGGCAGAAACATGAAGCCGAGATTGGTCGCGCCGGTGAGCGCTGACGGCACGTCGTACGGCTGGCCCGACGAACCGTAGACCGAGCGGAACACGCCTTCGACGACCAGCGTGAGACCGAACGTCAGCAGCAACCCATAAAGATGGTCGAGCTTATAGAGCCAGCGCAGCATCGAGCGTTCGATCGCGATGCCGAACAACCCGACGATCAGCGGCGCCAGCACCAGCATCACCCAGTACGGCAGGCCGAAATACGACAGCCCCATCCACGCGAGCATCGCGCCGAGCATGAACAACGCGCCGTGCGCGAAGTTGATCACGTTGAGCAAGCCGAAGATGATCGCCAGCCCGAGGCTCAGAATCGCGTAGAACGAGCCGTTCACGAGCCCCAGCAGAAGCTGGCTCAGCATCGCCGGTAGCGGAACGCCAAAGATATCCATTGAAGCCCTTAACCCCTGAAGCCATCGCCAAGGTGAGATCGCTCACGCACGATCCGGCCGGCGCGCGACAGGCGGCAACAGCGGCCATCGCACGCGGCATGTGAAACGGTTTGCCGTCCGTCCGCCGCCCCGCCCATGTGGGGCGTCGACAGACAGACGGCCTTCGGACCCTCAACCCACGCTTACTTCCACAGCGCGCAGCGCGTTTCCGCCTTGGTCGTGAACGCCTGCTCGCCGGGGATAGTCGCAGTGATCTTGTAGTAGTCCCACGGCTCTTTGGATTCCGCCGGCGTCTTCACCTGCATCAGGTACATGTCGTGGATCATGCTGCCGTCCTGACGAACGTAGCCCTTCGCGTAGAAGTCGTCGATCTTGGTCTTCTTCAACTGCGCCATGATCTTGTCGGAGTCGGTCGAGCCAACGGCCTGCACCGCCTTCAGGTAGTTCATGGTCGCCGAGTAGTCGGCGGCCTGCAGGCTCGACGGCATTTTCTTCGTCTTGTCGAAATAGCGCTGCGCCCACTTGCGTGTGTTGGCGTCCTTGTTCCAGTACCAGCTGTCCGTCAGCACCAGACCTTGCGTGGTCTCCAGTCCGAGGCTGTGGATATCGTTGATGAACACCAGCAGCGCGGCAATCTTCATCGTCTTGTTGATGCCGAATTCCTTGGCCGCCTTGATCGAGTTGACGGTGTCGCCGCCGGCATTCGCAAGACCGAGAATCTGCGCCTTCGACGCTTGTGCCTGCAGCAGGAACGACGAGAAGTCCGACGCCGACAGCGGATGACGCACTTCGCCGAGCACCTGCCCGCCGTTCGCCTTCACCACGTCCGACGTGTTCTTTTCGAGCGCCTTGCCGAACGCGTAGTCGGCGGTCAGGAAGTACCACGTCTTGCCGCCCTGCTTGGTCACCGCCGAACCCGTGCCCTTGGCGAGCGCGGTCGTATCGTACGCATAGTGGATCGTGTACGGCGTGCACTGCTCATTGGTCAGCGTGTCCGCGCCTGCGCCGATGCTGATGTAGACCTTGTGCTTCTCGCCCGCCACCGTGTTCATCGACAGACCCGTCGCCGAGTTCGTCCCGCCGATCAGCATGTCGACGCCGTCACGATCGAACCACTCGCGTGCGCGCGATGCCGCAATGTCCGCCTTGTTCTGGTGATCCGCGTAGACCAGCGTGATCGGCTTGCCATTGACCTTGCCGCCGAAGTCCGCGATCGCCATGCGGATCGCTTCCAGTCCGCCCTGCCCGTCGATGTCCGCATACAGCCCCGACAGATCGGTGATGAAGCCGATCTTCACCGCATCGTCGGCCGCTTGCGCGCTGCCCATCGTGAAAGCGGCGCCGGCCGCGACCGCGAAACAAAGTGAGGCAAGCCGCGCGAGTGGGTTCTTTTTCATTCGTGTCTCCTGTTTCTTCGCTTGTGGTTATCAGAGGCAATCGGGCGGTGCTTAAGCGCTCATACGCCCAGTAAATCGTGCAGGACAGGCATCTTGCCTTCGAGTTCTTTCGCCTCGAAGTGCTCGACGATCGAACCGTGCTCCATCACGTAGAAGCGATCGGCAAGCGGCGCGGCAAAGCGGAAATTCTGTTCGACCATCACGACCGTATAGCCGCGCGCCTTGAGCGTGATGATCATGCGTGCAAGCGCCTGCACGATCACGGGCGCGAGCCCTTCCGAGATTTCGTCGAGCAGCAGCAGGCTCGCGCCGGTGCGCAGAATCCGCGCGACCGCGAGCATCTGCTGTTCGCCGCCCGACAGGCGCGTGCCCTGGCTCATACGGCGCTCGTGGAGATTCGGGAACATCGAATAGATCTCTTCGAGCGACATCATGTGCGCCTTGTCGCCGACCGGCGGCGGCAACAGCAGATTCTCCTCGCACGAGAGGCTCGAAAAAATGCCGCGTTCTTCCGGGCAATAACCGATGCCGCAATGCGCGATGCGATGCGTCGGCATGTTGATGGTTTCGCGTCCGCCGATGCGGATCGAACCGGTGCGCCGCCCCGTCAATCCCATGATCGCGCGCAGCGTGGTGGTGCGACCCGCGCCGTTGCGGCCGAGCAGCGTCACCACTTCGCCGCGGCGCACGGTCAGATCGACGCCATGCAGGATGTGCGATTCCCCGTACCACGCCTGCAATCCCGCGATCTCCAGCGCGGGCGCGGCGTCGCTTGCGCCGCTCAATTCGACGCCTTCGCGCTCGACAATCGTATTCATGCGTGGGCTCCGGCGAGCGCCGCGTCGGCGCTGCCCATATAGGCTTGCATCACGAGCGGGTTCTTCGACACTTCCGCGTAGCTGCCTTCGGCCAGCACTTCGCCCCGTTGCAGCACGGTGATCGTGTCGGAAATGCCGGCGATCACATTCATGTTGTGCTCGACCATCAGAATCGTGCGGCCGCTCGATACTTTTTTGATCAACGCCGTCACACGGTCGACGTCTTCGTGACCCATGCCTTGCGTCGGTTCGTCGAGCAGCATCAGCTCCGGCTCCATCGCGAGCGTGGTGGCGATTTCGAGCGCGCGCTTGCGGCCGTATGACAGCTCGACGGTCAGCACATCGGCGAAATCGGTCAGGCCGACCTGAGTGAGCAGATCCATCGCGCGGTCGTCGAGTTGATGCAGCGTGCGCTCGCTCTTCCAGAAATGAAACGACGTGCGGAGCGAGCGCTGCAAGCCGATGCGCACATTCTGCAATGCTGTCAGATGCGGAAATACCGCGGAAATCTGGAACGAACGGATGATGCCCCGCCGCGCGATTTGCGCTGGGCGTTCGTTCGTGATGTCGACGCCGTTGAAAACGATCTGACCCGCAGTCGGTTCGAGGAACTTGGTCAGCAAATTGAAGCAGGTGGTCTTGCCTGCCCCGTTAGGACCGATTAGCGCATGGATCGAGCCACGGCGCACGCGCAGGTTCACACCGTTCACGGCGATGAAGCCTTTGAACTCGCGAGTGAGGCCGCGCGTTTCGAGAATCGTATCGCCGAGAATCATGTTCCCTTCCATACGGAGTAAGGCGAAGCACTACGATCTTCCGCGCGAATTTCTGCGCGACTTTTTATGACGGCGGCACCCCTGGCCGCTCGTTGGCGTGCTGCACCAATCCGGACGGTAATCCATGGCGCGGCACGCAGCATGGCTGCCATTGTCGCGCCAATGATGCAGCGCATTCATTGGGATTTGCACTTAGTGGAGCACGCCCGTTATTTGCGCGGTCATGCGCGTGAACAAAGGTACGGGCCGCGCGTCGGCAATACGGCCGCAATACATCGGGTTAACGCGCGGCGTCGCCGACGCATGAGACATCCGGCCCGGCAGACGTGACCGGTGTCTCACGCGATGGACTTTCTCATCCCCCGCTTTGTCACACAGCGGACATCGAAGCCGTTACGCGGCTTTGCTCCGCGACGCTCGCGTTCGCGCGTGCGCGGCGATCTTCGCGGATCATGTCGCTCGCGCGCTCGGCGATCATCAGCGTCGGCGAGTTGGTGTTGCCCGATGTGATGTTCGGCATCACCGAAGCGTCGACCACGCGCAGCCCGTCGACGCCGATCACGCGCAACCGGTTGTCGACCACCGCCGCCGGATCATCGAGCGTCCCCATACGGCAGGTGCCGACCGGATGGAAGATGGTCGTGCCAACCGCGCCGGCCGCCTGCTGCAATTCTTCCTCGGTTTGATACTGGATGCCCGGCAGAATCTCCTGCGGCCGATAACGCGCGAGCGACGGCGCCGCGGCAATGCGGCGCGTGAGACGCAACGCGTTGGCGGCGACGTGACGGTCGTAGTCGGTGGACAGATAGTTCGGTGCGATCAACGGCGGCGCCGATGCATCCGTCGACTCGATGTGGATGCTGCCGCGCGAAGTCGGCCGCAACTGACACACCGACGCCGTGAACGCATTGAACCGATGCAGCGGTTCGCCGAAGCGATCGAGCGAAAGCGGCTGCACGTGATACTCGAGGTCGGGGCGCGTGAGCGAGCGGTCGTCGGGATCGGACTTCGCGAACGCACCGAGTTGCGACGGCGACATCGACATCGGCCCGCTTTGCAACAGCGCGTATTGCACGCCGATCATCAGCTTGCCCCACCAATGCGCGGAGGCCGTATTGAGCGTGCGCACGCCGTCGACCTTATAAGCCATGCGCAATTGCAAATGGTCCTGCAGATTTTCGCCGACGCCACGCAGATCCTTGACCACGTCGATGCCGAGCTTCTGCAGACGCGCACCGTTGCCGATGCCGGACAGTTCAAGCAGTTGCGGCGAGTTGACTGCGCCCGCGCTGAGGATGACTTCGCCGCGCGCGCGGGCGAGATAGTCAACGTTGTCGCCGCGATATTCGACACCGATGCAGCGACGTCCTTCGAACACCACGCGCTGCGTATGCGCGCCGGTGATGATGGTCAGATTCGGACGCTTGAGTGCGGGCCGCAGAAACGCTTTCGACGCATTCCAGCGAATGCCGCGCTTCTGATTGACGTCGAAGTACCCGACGCCGGTGTTGTCGCCGCGATTGAAGTCATCCGTGGCGGGAATGCCGCTCTCTTGCGCGGCTTTCGAAAACTCTTCGAGAATCTTCCATTTCAGCCGCTGTTTTTCGACGCGCCACGGTCCGCCCACGCCGTGCGATTCGCTCGCGCCTGCGTGGTGGTCTTCGCTACGTTTGAAGACCGGCAGCACGGCATCCCATGACCATGACGCATCGTGTGTCACGCGCGCCCATTCGTCGTAGTCTTCGCGCTGGCCGCGCATGTAGATCATGCCGTTGATCGACGAGCTGCCGCCCAATACGCGGCCGCGCGGATACGACAGCGCGCGTCCGTTCAGGCCCGCTTCCGGCTGCGTTTTATAGAGCCAGTCCGTGCGCGGATTGCCGATGCAGTACAGGTAGCCGACCGGTACGTGAATCCAGTGGTAATCGTCTTTGCCGCCGGCTTCAAGCAACAGGACGCTGACGTCCGGATCTTCGGTCAGCCGATTCGCGAGTACGCACCCTGCCGTCCCCGCACCGACAATGATGTAGTCGAATTCGCCTTCCAGCCGCCGGGCGGCCGCATGCGTGCTTCCGGTGTCGCTCATCGTTCAGTCTCCTAAGCTTTTTCGCCGCGCGCCGCAGGGTTCCATGTGGCGCACGTCGTCAGGCTTTATTTGTGTTTTTTGCGCATGCGTCTGCGCAGGCCGCGCTCGGCTTATTTGGCGACCGGCATCGTAAACTCCGCGCCCTTCGCGATACTGTCCGGCCAGCGCTGCATGATGCTCTTGTAGCGCGTATAAAAACGCACGCCCTCCTCGCCATACGCGTGATGATCGCCGAACAGCGACTTCTTCCATCCACCAAACGAATGCCATGCCATCGGCACCGGAATCGGTACGTTGATGCCGACCATGCCGATCTCGATCTGTCGTGAGAAAGCCCGCGCAACGCCGCCGTCGGATGTGAACAGCGACACGCCGTTAGCGAACTGGTTGCCATTGATGAGCTCCACAGCGGAAGCGAAATCGGGCACACGCACCACGCACAACACCGGCCCGAAAATCTCCTCGCGATAAATCTTCATCTCGGTCGACACGTCATCGAACAGCGTGCCGCCCAGGAAGAACCCCTTCTCATGACCGTCCACCTGATGACCGCGTCCGTCGACCACCAGCTTCGCGCCCGCCGCGACACCTGCGTCGATATAGCCGACCACCTTGTCCCGATGCGTCGCCGTCACCAACGGCCCCATCTCCGCGGCGGACTCCATGCCGTTGAGAATCTTCAGGCTCTTCACGCGCGGCGTCAGTCGCTCGATCAGTTCATCGGCGATATGACCGACTGCGACCGCCACCGAAATCGCCATGCAGCGCTCGCCCGCCGAACCGTACGCGGCGCCGATCAACGCGTCGACGGCCTGGTCGAGATCGGCGTCCGGCATCACCACCAGGTGATTCTTCGCCCCGCCCAACGCCTGGACGCGCTTGCCGTGTTTCGTGCCTTCCGTGTAGATGTATTCGGCAATCGGCGTCGAACCGACGAACGACAACGCGCTCACCTCCGGATGCACGAGCAGCGCGTCGACCGCGACCTTGTCGCCGTGCACGACGTTGAACACACCGTCGGGCAAGCCCGCTTCCTTCAACAATTCGGCGAGCCGGTTCGACGCGGACGGATCGCGCTCCGACGGCTTCAGCACGAACGTGTTGCCGCATGCAATCGCGACCGGGAACATCCAGCACGGCACCATCATCGGGAAGTTGAACGGCGTGATGCCGGCGACCACGCCGAGTGGCTGGCGCAGATTCCAGTTGTCGATGCCGCCGCCGATCTGATCGGTGAAGTCGGTCTTCAACAGGTTTGGAATGCCGCACGCGAACTCGACGATCTCGATGCCGCGCATCACCTCGCCCTTCGCATCCGAGAACACCTTGCCGTGCTCGCGCGTGATCAGCTCCGCCAGTTCGTCGTGGTGGCGGTCGAGCAATTCCTTGAACTTGAACAGCACGCGCGCCCGTTTGATCGGTGCGGTTTCGCTCCACGCAGGAAACGCGGCTCGCGCGGCGGCGACCGCCGCGTCCACTTCCGCGACGCTCGCGAGCGGCACGCGTGCGCTTACGCTGCCGAGCGCGGGATTGAACACGTCGCCGAAACGACCGCTCGTGCCGTCGATCGGCTTGCCATTGATGAAATGGGTCAGCGCGCGTGCGGTCGCCGCGCCGCGCAGGGTCTCGTCCTGAAGTGTCTCGCTCATGTTTTTCCTCAATCGTGTGAAGTCTTCCGCCCGCCGCGCGCTGCGCGGCACTGGCGTGCTGAACGCCAAGCGTACGGCGCTTCGGGGCGACAAATCCAATGAGTAATGCTCAACTGCGCTATAAGGCGCGCTAATATCACCGGATGGATCTCACTCTGCTCCGGGCCTTCATCACCGTTGCGCGGGAGGGCAACCTCACGCGTGCCGCGGTGCAGCTTCACCTGACCCAACCCGCCGTCAGCCTGCAAATCAAGCATTTGCAGGAGGCGCTCGGCGTGACGCTGTTCACGCGGACTTCGCACGGGCTTTCGCTGACGCGCGACGGCCAGGCGTTGCTGCCCCACGCCGAACGCGCGCTCGGCGCGGCCGCCGACGTGCAGCGCGCCGCGCAATCGCTGCGTCACGAAGTGCGCGGACGGCTGCGGATCGGCACGATCCTCGACCCCGCGTTCCTCCGTCTGGGCGGCTTTCTCAAGCAACTCGTGGAGACCTGGCCGCAAATCGAAACGGCGTTGCGCCACGGTATGTCGGGCTGGGTGCTGGAGCAGATTCGCGCGGGCGAACTCGATGTCGGCTACTACATCGGCCTGCCGTCCGATGACGAACCGCGCGACGGCCCGGCGTTCCACGCGCTCACGCTCACTCATTTCCAGTATCGTGTGCTGGCGCCGGCCGGCTGGAGGGATCGCGTGAAAGGCGCGCGCGACTGGCGCTCGCTCGCCGCGCTGCCGTGGATCTGGACGCCGCCCGCGTCCGCGCATAACCGCTTGCTGTCGCGCTGTTTCGGCGAGGCCGGCGTGAAGCCGGTCAAGGTGGCGGAAGTGGATCAGGAGCCGTCGATGCTCGATCTGGTGAAGTCGGGCGTTGGCCTCACACTGGCCCGCGATGCCACCGCGATCGCTGAAGCGCATGCACACGCGTTGACCATCGTCGACGGGATCACGGTGCCGACTCAACTCAGCTTCATCACACTCGAAGAGCGCAAGGAAGAACCGGCGATTGCCGTGGCGTTGAAGCTGATCGAACAGCAATGGGCGACGTGAATGCCAGCATCAACGCGGGCAACCAGTGGATTGAGGGGATGCGATATGAGTCGCGCTAATGCCAGAGAGAGGCGAGATGATCCGGGTCCGGCGGCGCTATAACCCTGGCGAGAGCCTTTGCAGTCCCGCATTCACCAGCCGCCGTCAACGACGCTTCGCTCTTTGCCCTCATCCATCGGGTCGCCTGAAACGACGCCGTCACGCACTTTTTGTTAGATTGGCGGTTCGCGCATACGCGCCGGCCCCGCATCGTTTCTGTTCCGCATGACTTTGTCCTTCCCGGCAGCTTCGCCCGGCAACACCGGAAGCCGCCGACCACTCCATCCTTCGACAGGAGCCTGACATGGCACGCAACATTGAAATCAAAGCCCGCGCCCAGCATTTCGAGCAACTGCGCGAGCGTGCGGCGCAGCTCGCCACCGACGCGCCGCTGATCTTCCGCCAGCAGGACTTTTTCTACGACGTGCCGCGCGGCCGTCTGAAGCTGCGCCAGTTCGATGACGGCACCCCGGCCGAACTCATCTTCTATCAGCGCGACGATCGCGACGGCCCGAAGGCGTCCTACTACACGCGCAGCCCCGTGACCAATCCCGAGGCAATGCACGCGCTGCTCGCCACCGCGCTGACCACGCGGGGCATCGTCACGAAGGAACGGCATGTGTACCTGACCGGTCGCACGCGGATTCATCTGGACCGGGTCGACGGACTGGGCGACTTCGTCGAACTCGAAGTGCTGCTCGCCCAGGATGACGACGAAGAAGGCGGCCATGCCGAAGCCCGCGCGATGTTCCAGAGCCTCGGCGTGGAGGAATCGGATCTGGTGGCCGTGGCTTATGTCGATCTGCTGAGCCCGGAAGACGAGTCTTCGAAGCAGGCCGCATAAATCTCATGCAGCGCGAGCGTGTAAAAGTTCGCGCGGCCGCTTTCACCACCCCGCTGGCAGCAACGACCGCAACACCACTGCATCAGCTCGCGGCCGCCCCCGGCGACAGATGGCCGAGCGGCAATGGCCCGTTGCGCTTGAAAGTAGTCAACACGATATTCGAGCGCACACTGTCGACGCCCGGCACGCGCATCAGCTTCTTCATCACGAAGTTCGACAGATAGTTCAGATCGGGCGCGACGATGCGCAACAGGTAGTCGGCGTCGCCCACCACCGCGTGGCATTCGAGCACTTCGGGCAGCACGTCGATCTGCTGCTGGAATTGCTCGATGATCGAATCGCCGTGGTGCTTCAGCTTCAGGCTCGTAAAAGCGGTCACGCCGAGCCCGAGCTTCTCCGGCCGCAGCACGACGCGATAGCCGTCCACCACACCCACCTGCTCCAGCCGCTGCAAGCGCCGTCCGATCTGCGACGGCGACAGCGGCACCTGCTCGGCCAGTTGCTGATGCGTGGCCCGGCCGAAGCGCTGCAGCACGTCCAGCAGCGCGAGATCGAAGTGATCGAGTTCCAACATGTCGAATATCCGCACTAAATCGTGATTTGATGCACGATTATCGCATATTACTCGGTATTCACGCCATCATTGCGCCCTTTCCGCGCGCACACCGCTCTACACTCGCATCACCGATTCCATCTGCACGACCCGTAGAGCATACCGCCCATGTCCATCGCCAGTAACGCCAACACCGCCAAGCTGAAAGAGCAGTTCGACGCCGGCCTCGAAACCCGCGCCGATTTCACCATCGATCAACCGACCGAACGTTCCGGCGCGGTCGACCACGCGGTCTGGCGACAGCTCTACGCGCGTCAAACCGCGCTGCTCGAAGGCCGCGTGTGCGACGAGTTCCTGGAGGGTGTCGAACGAATCGGCATGCCGGCCGACCGCGTGCCCTCCTTCGACGAAATCAATGCGAAGCTCACGCCGGCCACCGGCTGGCGCATCGTCGCCGTGCCCGGCCTCGTGCCGGACCAGGTGTTCTTCGAGCATCTCGCGAACCGCCGCTTTCCGGTGACGTGGTGGATGCGCCGGCCGGACCAGCTCGATTATCTGCAGGAGCCCGACTGTTTCCACGATCTGTTCGGCCACGTGCCGCTGCTGATCAACCCGGTGTTCGCGGACTACATGCACGCATACGGCCGCGCCGCATTGGCCGCGAACGACGCGGGCGCGCTGCCGCTACTGGCGCGACTTTATTGGTACACAGTGGAGTTCGGACTGATCCGCGACGACGCGAGTCCCAACGGTGTGAAGATCTACGGCGCCGGTATCGTATCGAGCAAGGGCGAAACGATCTACAGCCAGCAGAGCGCGTCGCCGAACCGATTGTGCTTCGATCTCGAACGCGTGATGCGCACGCGCTACCGCATCGATACGTTCCAGAAAAGCTACTTCGTCATCGATGACTTCGAGCAGCTGTTCGGCGTTGCGCAGACCGATTTCGCCGCACTGCTGAAGCGGCTCGTAGCCGAACCGGCTTTCATGGCCGGTGACGTGCTCGACAGCGACCGCATCATCACGCGCGGTTCGCAGGACGGCTGGCAAGCCGACGGCGATATCTGAAGACGAGGCCCGCCGGGTCCACAGCGGGGTCCCCTCATTCATGAAAAAATAGTGAAGGCGCGCGTCCACCAGCGCGTGCTCCTACGACGAGGTAATGCCATGATCCAGAAACTCACTTCCGAAGAACGCGCGAGGCAGATCGCATCACTGCGCGGCTGGCACGCCGTCGCGGAACGCGACGCGATCCAGCGCAAGTTCGAATTCGCCGACTTCAACGAAGCGTTCGGCTTCATGACGCGCGTGGCAATCAAGGCGCAGGAGATGGATCACCATCCCGAATGGTTCAACGTGTACAACAAGGTGGATATCACGCTGTCCACGCATGAAGCCAATGGCGTCACCGAGCGGGACATCGCACTGGCTGCATTCATCGACAGTATTACCGCGTAATACAAAAAATCTACGGCGTTTCGCGCGTGTTTATCCGCCGAGCGTTGAACAATCCCGCGGCGATGAAAGGACAATGCAGGCAATCCCGCGCTCAATCCTTCAGTTCTACAGGCTATTATTAAGGCGCACGTAAGATTCCCACGCTTGCCTCGCGACGGCGTCCAAACGATCCAGTGATAGCGTCTGTCGACGCTGTACAATCAGCAACGCATACGGCTTGGAGAGCGCGCTTGCCTCCTTGCACAGAACGAGTTCGTCGCCGCTCGAAGGTGAGCGGGCGCGCCAGAAGTTAATCGCGGCTTCCAGTTCGTGAATGGATATATCGGACATGACTGCGTGATTGCTCGGAGGGCGCTTCGAGGCGGCTCGCTGGCTGCTTCGTGGCCCGTTCCCGCCGATCCCGGCATGGCCACGCCGCACGCTGACTGTGCAGCAGGCGCCCCGGCGAACCGCTTGCCCAAACGCCTAAACCCATTGTACTTGAGCGAATTCCATGCGACTCCTTCTGATCGAAGATGACCGTCCCATCGCACGCGGCATCCAAAGCAGTCTCGAACAAGCCGGCTTCACCGTCGACATGGTCCACGACGGCATTTTCGCCGAGCAGGCCCTCACGCAAAACCGCCACGAGCTCGTGATTCTCGATCTGGGCTTGCCCGGCATCGACGGCATGACGCTGCTCTCGCGTTTCCGCCAGAGCAATCGCCACACGCCGGTGATCATCCTCACCGCGCGCGACGAACTGCACGACCGTGTGCAAGGCCTGAATTCCGGCGCCGACGACTACATGCTGAAGCCGTTCGAACCCGCCGAACTCGAAGCGCGCATTCGCGCGGTGATGCGCCGCAGTGGTCCGCACGGCGACATGCCGCGTCCGGAAGTGTCGCTGGGCGGTGTGCGTCTGTCAGGCGTTGATCGCCGCATCTTCAACGACGACAAGCCGCTCGAACTGTCGCCGCGCGAATTCGCGGTGCTCGAAATGCTGCTGCTGCGCCACGGCCGCGTGGTCAGCAAGGCGCAACTGCAAGATCACCTGACGCATTTCGGCGGCGATCTCGGTGACACCGCGATTGAAGTCTATGTGCACCGGGTGCGCAAGAAGCTCGAGAACTGCCGTGTCGAAATCGTCACGGTGCGCGGTTTCGGTTATCTGTTGCAGGAAATCCGCCAGGCCGCATAATCGTCGTGAAGGCCGCAAGTTCGCTTGCGGCCTGACGGCGCCGGGCCGGCGCCGCGCACTCGGTGCGCAGTTCGCCGGCATCCGGCGAATTTCACGGCGCCCGACGCCGTCCCCTTTCCCACGCGTTCGATCATGCCCCAGCCGGCCGCCAATAGTCTGCGCCGCACGCTGCTGCGGCGCCTCGCTGCACCTCTTTCGCTGCTCGCTCTGATGAGCGGCCTGATCGCTTACTGGCTGGCCTGGCAGTACACGCAGCATGTCGTCGACCGCTCGCTCGCCGACCTTGCCACCGCGATCTCCAAGCAGATCCAGATTGCCGGCCCGGATGCGCCGATCACGGTGCCGCCGCTCGCTCAGGCAATGTTCTCCGATCCGGTCGAACAACTCGTGTACCGGATCAGTGACGGCGAAACCGAAATCGCCGGCGACCACAACCTGCCGCTGCAAGGCACCAGCGTGCGCCGCATGCACTACGCGTACGTATTCGAAACGCAGCACGAGGGCGTGACCGTACGCGTCGCGCAGGTGCGGGTCGATCAACCGACCGGCAATCCGATCGTCGTCGAGGTGGGTCAGCCGGTCCATCACCGGTTCCGGATCGCCGCCGAGTTTCTCATCGCGATCATGATGCCGCTGCTGTTGCTGCTGCTCGCGGGCTGGGTGATCGTGTGGCGGGTCGTCAACCAGCAGCTCAATCCGCTCACCGATCTCGCCGACTCGCTAAACCGGCAGACCCACACGTCGCTCGAACCGGTCGACGAAACCTATGTGCCCGTCGAAATCCGGCCGCTCACCGGCGCGCTGAACGCCCTGCTCGGCCGCTTGAAAACCGCGCTCGACGGTCAGCGCAAATTCATCGCCGACGCCGCGCATCAGTTGCGCACGCCGCTCACCGCCGTGAAGCTGCACGCGGAGCAGGCGGCTATCGCGCGCGATCCGCAGCAAACGCTCGCCGCGGTACGTGAGCTGCGTGCTGCGGCCGACCGTGCGGTGCGATTGTCGAATCAACTGCTGTCGCTCGCACGCGCGGAGCCGGGCGAACAGGCGGCCCGCTTCGTCGATGTGGACATGGCCGCGCTCGCATTCGATACCGGCGCCGAGTGGGTGCCGCGCGCACTGACGTTCCACGTCGACCTCGGCTTCCAACGCCTCGACGATCCGGGCAACGATCATCCGCTGATCGCGCGCGGCAATCCTGTACTGCTGCACGAGGTGATCGCCAATCTGCTGGACAACGCACTCAAGTACGTGCCGCCGTCACGCTTCGATGGCGGCCGCATCACGGTGACGGTGTCGCAAACTTTGATCGACGATCTGCGCATGGCCGAGATCGTGGTCGAAGACAACGGCCCCGGCGTGCCGCGCACGCAGCAGTCGGACCTGTTCAAACGGTTTTTCCGCGGCGACGGTCAGAGCGATGCCGGCGTGGATAGCGGCGCAGGTCTCGGTCTCGCGATCGTGCACGACATCATGGTGCTGCATCATGGCAGCGTGCATTACGAGGATGCGCCGGAAGGCGGCGCACGTTTTATCGTGCGGATTCCGCTTGTGTCGGGCGTCGTTCAGAGCAACGTCACCGATGCCGAGCCGAAACGCCAGGCAAAAAAATCGGCGCACTCGGCGCCAATCGACATGTAACGTGTGGGCATTCAGCGGACTGCTCATGCACCGCTGATGGACCACGAACGGGAGGTCGCTTCGAACCGGCTCTACTGAGCGGCTCGGGCGGCCCGTGCGTCATTTCTTCTTCGCTTTCTTCTCCGACGCCTTCACGTCCGATCCCTTGGCCTTCTTCGCCGACTTGCCGGCCTTGCCCGCGCCCTTCTCTTTCTCCGGCGGCGCCAGCATCGTGCCGCGGCACTTGCGCGCGCCGCAACGGCATTCGTATTCCTTCTTGAGCTTCTTGGTCTGACGCGCGTCGATCACGAGGCCGTAGTCGTAAAAAACCTCCTCGCCTTCCGCGATATCGCGCAGCGCGTGCACGTACACGTGACCGTCGATTTCCTCGGCTTCGCAGTTCGGCGCGCACGAGTGGTTGATCCAGCGCGCGCTATTGCCGTCCACCTTGCCGTCGATCACCTTGCCGCTATCGAGCGCGAAATAGAACGTGTGATTCGGTTCGGCCGGATTGTGCGGATGACGGCGCAATGCTTCTTTCCAAGAGATCCGCTCACCCTCGTATTCGATCAACCGCTCGCCAGCCGCAATCGGTTCGAGGGCAAACACGCCTTTGCCGTGCACACCCGAACGGCGCACGGCGATCCTGCGTGAACTCATTGAATGAATCCTTGTGAAGAACTGGGGGTGAAGTCCGGCAGCCGCTTGAAATGCCCGCGTCTGACGCGCTGCTTTTTTCTGACGCGGATAGCAAACGCGGCGCCTTGCGAGCGCCGCGTCGACTGGTGACGCTCTGCGCCACATCCGGCATCGTACACGCTCAGGACGGCTTCGTTCAACCGTCAAAAGTCGTGTTCATGCAGCCGCAGTCCGAGCTTCAACGTTGTCCGAACGAAATATCGCCGAACAGCGCTTTCTGCTCGCGCGGTTGCGAGCGCCAGTACTGCGGCGGCGCTTCGACCGTCGCACCGAGTTGCGCCGCGGCGTGCCACGGCCAGCGCGGGTTGTACAACAATGCGCGGGCCAGTGCGATCAAATCGGCCTCGCCCGCTTCGATCAGCTGCTCGGCATGCAGCGGATCGGTGATCAGTCCGACGCCGATCGTGGTCAGTCCAGTGGCCTGCTTGACCGCCTTCGCAAACGGAATCTGATAGCCCGGTTCAAGCGGAATCTTCTGCAACGGCGACACGCCACCCGACGACACATCGATCCAGTCGCAGCCGCGCTTCTTCAACTCCTGCGCGAACGCGATCGTGTCCGCGAGCGTCCAGCCGCCTTCGACCCAATCGGTCGCGGAGACTCGCACGCCGACCGGCTTGTCGGCGGGGAATGCCGCGCGCACGATGTCGAAGATTTCGAGCGGAAAACGCATGCGGTTTTCAAGCGAACCGCCGTAGTCGTCGTCGCGCTGATTGGCGATCGGCGAAAGGAATTGATGCAGCAGATAGCCGTGCGCCGCATGCACTTCCAGTCCGTCGATGCCAAGCCGTGCGGCACGTCGCGCCGAAGCCGCGAACGCTTCGCGGATCCGGTTGAGTCCGGCGGCGTCGAGCGCGAGCGGCGGCTCTTCGCCCGCCTTATGCGGCAACGCGGAGGGCGCGTGCGGCAGCCAGCCGCCTTGCGACACCGGGATCAGCTGGCCGCCGTCCCATGGCACATGGCTCGACGCTTTGCGGCCCGCGTGCGACAACTGCATCGTCACGTTGATATGCGAGTACTTGCGGATCGCGGCCAGCACCGGCACAAGCGCGGCTTCGGTGGCGTCGTCCCACAAGCCGAGGTCGCCCGGCGTGATGCGGCCGTCCGGCTCGACCGAGGTCGCCTCGATGAACAGCATGCCGGCGCCCGACAACGCGAGACTGCCGAGATGGATCATGTGCCACGCCGTCGCCTCGCCACGTTCGGCGGAGTACTGGCACATCGGGGAGACGACGATACGATTGGGAAGCGTCACGCTACGCAGCGTGAGCGGAGAGAAAAGCGCGCTCATGGATTACGCCCAGTGAAAGCCCGAGAGCGATCGAGCATAGCACCGCAAGCGGTTTACTGCATGCGCCTGTCGGTCAGGCTTGAGCTTCCACCTGATCCAGCCATTCGCCGAACATCTTGCACGTAGCGGCTTCGAGCGCCGGACCGAATTGCGCAGTCTCGGCCCGCAATTGACGCGCGTCGATGCCGTGTGACGCAAGCTCGCCCGCGTTGCCGATCAGCCAGGGCTCGAAGCGGTCGGCGCGAATCTCCGGATGACACTGCAAAGCCAGCACGTGCTTGCCCCACGCGAACGCCTGGTTTTCGCAGGCGGGCGTCGACGCAAGACGCGTCGCATTAGCGGGGAGATCGAAGGTGTCGCCGTGCCAATGCAGCATCGACGTCTGCGCGCCATCCAGATGACGCAGCGGCGAAGCGCGGCCGGCATCGGTCAGCGTGAGCGGAGTCCAGCCGAGTTCGGTATGGCCTGCCGGATAAACACGTGCACCGAGCGCACGCGCGATCAGTTGCGCACCGAGGCAGATGCCGAGTGTCGGCAAACCGGCCGCGATGCGTTTTTCGATCAGCGACAGCAGCGGGACGAGTGTGGGATAAAGCGCGTCATCGGTGGCGCTGATCGGGCCGCCGAGGACCACCATCAGCGATGCCGCGACCGGGTTCGGCGCCTCGATCCGCGCAAAGCCGACATCGAGATAACGGACCGGACGCCCGCGCTCGCCTAGCACGCGCTCGAGACTGCCCAGATCCTCGAAGTGCACATGACGGATGGCCAGTACTTCGCGATTCATCGCCCTGCCCCACCTTCAGGTTGACTAAAGACTTGCCGCGACGCGGCGCCAAAACGGCTGACAGGCGGACGAGGCCGCCCGCCGGAGCCGGCTTGGCAGTGTAGCGGATTGTCCCGGAAGAAGGCGCTTATTGCGCGAAGATCTTCCAGGTCTTCTTCTGGGCGGCGACGTCGGCGGTTTCATGCACCGAGCAATCGAGACGCAGATCCGTGTCGGACATCTTCAGGTCGAGCAGCGCGCAGTGATGCGGCGTCTTCTTCGGATTCTTGCTCGGCTCGAAGTGCGTGCAGCTCAGGCACATGCGGTGCGGCGGAATCGTGCCGTGTGCTTCGAGCTGATAGATGGTCTTGAGCAGCGTGCGATAGAAGATGGCCTGCTCGTCGTCGCGCAACGTGCCGACCGCTTTGCCCAAAAAGTCCGGCCATTGTGCGGCGCGCTTCGCAGCGGTGCGGCCGCGCGCGGTCAGGCGGACCGCGAGCGCGCGGCCGTCGTCGAGGGCGCGGCGCTTTTCGACCAAGCCTTTGGTTTCGAGCGTGCTGACCGCATCGCTGGTGGTCGCGGCGGTCAGGGCCGTTTCACGGGCGATTTCGCCAAGGCGCATCGGGCCCTTGCGTTGCATCAACAAGACCAGGATTTCGCCCTGAGTCGGCGTGAGACCCGCGCCTTCGGCCCATTCCCAGGCCTGGCTTCGCATCGCCGTGCTCAATCGCAATAGGCTGTGGGTCACTCGCCCGGTTGCCTGTTCTCCGTATACGCCTTCGCTCATAATCTTCGATTCGTTTATTTACAGCGTTCGTACGATGCCGGTGAACTGCTTGCCGACCTCGCCCGTAGCCTGTGTGGGGTAGCCTCGTCCAATCACGGACGACACCGTTTCTACTATCTCAAAAATTTACCGCCTTGCAAGCCCAAGGCGGCGAAACGACATTCTATGCGAGAGCGGCAAATCGTACAGCTAACTTATCCAACGCAATCTGTGGATAACCCTGGGAAAACGCGTGGACAGCGTGTGCATCGATTCTCCGCAAGCGTTCGGACCAAGTCGGCCGGCACCGGAATCGCCCTTGTTTAGCGAGGCCGATGGCTAGCAAGCCAACCTGGTTATGCTTAACGCAGCATATTGACTTTTCAGGGAATTATTCAGTTGTCCACAGCCTGGTGCGATGCGTGTCGAGTGCCACACCTTGTGTATACGTGATCTTTGGCCAAATCTGAAGGCCGCGAGCACGAAAATAAATTACAAAAAAACCCGCACGCAGCGGGGTTTTTTTGTTGGCGGGCCTGAGCAAAGCGATTCGCGACTACGCTCGCCATTGCAGACACTGCTGCCGCACAGCTTCGTGCAAGGACTTTTCCTGCGCGAACACACCGCGCAGCCAGGTCGCATCGTTCACCTGACCGCGAGCAATCGCGCCGATTTCGGCGAGGGCGTTACCCGAACCGAGTGCCTCCGCATGCGGTGCAATTAGATCGAGCGTTTCGAGGATGTCCTCTGAAATCGTCTTGCGTTCGCCGGTTTGCGGATTGATGCAGGTGCCGGCCAGACCGAAACGGCAGGCTTCGAAACGGTTGAACGTGTAGACGAGATAGTCGTCTTCCTTCGGCGCGATCGGCTTGTCGAGCAACAGATGGCGGGCCAGCGTCTGGATGTAGCACGCAATCGCCGCCGCGCGGTCGACCGACAGCGGCGTATCCATCACACGCACTTCGATCGTGCCGAAACCCGGCTTCGGCCGGATGTCCCAGTAGAAATCCTTCATGCTGTTGACCACGCCCGTGTGGACCATCTTCGAGAAATATTCTTCGAAGCTGTCCCACGTCAGCACGAACGGCGCGCGACCCGATAACGGGAACGCGAACACGGAATTCAGTCGTGCCGAATGAAATCCGGTGTCGACGCCCTGCACGAACGGCGACGAAGCGGACAACGCGATGAAATGCGGAATGAAGCGCGACATCGAATGCAGCAGGTACAGCGCGCTGTTCGGATCCGGGCAGCCGATATGCACGTGCTGGCCGAACACCGTGAATTGCTTCGCGAGATAGCCGTACAGCTCGGACAGATACTGGAAACGCGGCGTGTCGACAATTTGCCGCTCGCTCCATTGCTGGAATGCGTGGGTGCCGCCGCCGCACAAACCGACGTTCAGATGATCGGCTGCGGACACCAGCGTGTCGCGAATCTTGCGCAAATCGGCGACGGCCTGCTCATGCGTCGTGCAAATGCCGGTCGACAACTCGATCATGCTTTCGGTGATTTCCGGCGTGATGTTGCCGGGGATCTTTTCGTCCTTGATGAGGCGCAGCAGATCCGTGCCGGCTTTGGTCAGATCATAGTCATGCGTATTGACGATCTGCATCTCGAGTTCGACACCGAAGGTAAACGGTTTCGAATCGATGAAGGGTTCGAGTGACATGGCGTCCCCTGAGTCAGGTCGGCCGGGTAGCTCTCACATGCCCGGCCGTTTTGGAATCGAATGAGTTGAATGAAACGTCGCCACCAACCTGCAGCGAGCGGCGCGCGATTACTCTTCGCGCCGTTCAGCCACCAGCGCGAGGCTGCGATAGACGAGCCACGGCCCGAGAATCTGCAGCACGAAAATCGAACACATCACGATCGCCCGCAGTTGCGGGTCGAAATTCGGATAGAGGTTGTAGGTGTCGTCGACCAGCAGATACGCGAGCGCCGACATCGGCGATAACGACAAACCGAGCGCCATCCCCTGTTTCCAGTTCAAGCCGCTCGGTTTGGCGAACGCCATCACACCGATCAGCTTTGCCACCAGACGAGCAACGATCAGACCCAGCGCGGCGACGCCGCCGAGCGCGATGTGCTTCCATTCGAACGACGTCAGCGTGAGCACGAACAGGATCACGGTCAACAACCAGCCGGCGGTGCCGAAATGCTGCGGCCACAACTGCGGACGCGCTTCGTGATTTTTCACGATGATGCCGGCGGCCAGCAGCGAAAGAATGGTCGACAGCTTGAACAGATGCGAAATCGCGATCGCCAGCAACACCAGGCCGAACAGCGCGACGAACGAATGCTCGTCCTGCATGTTGAGCCGGCGATAGAAAAACGTGCAGGTGCGCGCGAGCAGATAGGCGAGTACGAACGAGCCGATCAGCAGGTAAAGCGGTTGCAGGATGGTCGCGAACACATTGCCGTAAACCTCCTGATGCAACCAGCTCGACACGAGCTTTTCGATCACCACCGCATACATGCTGTTCAGCGCGGTGAGCGTCAGCAGACGCTGGGTCACCTGCCCTTCCGCGCGCAATTCCGTTTTGAGCTGGATCACCATCGCGGGCGAGGTCGCCATCGCGATCGCCGCGAGCACCATCGCCACCATCAGCGGCACGTTCAGGAACAACAGGACCGGCAGCACGAACGCGAAAGTCAGCGTCGCTTCGGCGAGGCTCGACAGGATCAGCCACGGATTGCGGCGGATCCACCGCAGATCGAGCCGGCTACCCAGTTCGAATAACAGCAACCCGAGCGCGACATCGAGCAATGGCCGTGCGGCCATCGCGGAATCCGCGTCGATTACGCCGAAGCCAGCGGCGCCGGCAATGAGGCCGATGACCGCATAGCCGGAAATGCGTGGTAAACGCCACGCGCGGTAGCACAGCTCACCGCACAAGCCAGCGGCGAGCAACGCAAGACCAGCCCAAAAAATGGCGTCGGGTGAAAGCGGCCAGGCTGGAAAAAATGAAAACGCCGAATTCATCGTAATGGGTTCTCCTTTGCAGCAACGGCGGGCGACACGAACCGGCGCAAACACCGGCGAGCAGGTGGGCGCGTTCGCGCTCACTGTCGCAATCGCTTCGCATGGCCAGCGTTGCGAGTTTTCTTTGATCGGATGATCTGAATCTGAATGCGCCGCTGCCGCGAGAAGAGCCCGGCACATTCAAGGATGCGGCTGTAGCAACCGGCACGGTGAAAGAACGCCGTCGACTTTGAATCAGATTCTGATTGAGCGGCACCGTTCCGTTGCAGCGCGTGCCGGCAGAGACAAAGGCACGACGCCGAAAAGAACGGCGATTGTGCCATAGCTTGTTCGACCTCGACCGAAAACACACGAACACGCAGGCAAAACGGTAAAAACGTACGTTATCTCCGAAGCTCGCGGGAAAAGCGACTTTTTTACCGCTGATGCGGGCTACGTAAACCGTCAGATTGATGGTTGCGTGTGTGCTTTTCGGGTCATTCACCGAAGAAGGTTTACGTCGGTTGGAAGAGGTTAACCACGCCGACGGACTTCTCTCCAGCCTCGGCCTTGCTGTTTACAGGTTTACTGTATGTATACGTAGTAACAGTTAACAAGGTGCCTCGGTTTCTGTGGATAACCCTTGTTTACCGAAACGAATCATTAGCTTGCCGGCGGCATAACCGGATGCACAGCATGTGCGGGAGCGGCGGGTATACGCGAGCAACTTTTGGCGATTTTCGGCGCGAGCAAAGTTACCCCGTTTACGTCCACAACGGTTCCACACGACTTGCGCCGGTTAACGGCGTGGTTATCCACAAGTTTCAGTGGATAACTTCGACGCCGCGTTAACAGGCGTATACCGCGGCGTGGGTCGGTTAACGGTGGGACGGTGGAGGGCGGAGCCGATGGCGTAAACGCGTTCGCGTGCGGTTAACTCACCGTTCCCTGTCGCAATGCGCGCAGCAGGAAACGCGCGGGATCGAGGTCTTCGGCCAGATCGCGTTCGAGCGGCCACGGCTCGCCTTCTATCTGCGACGCGATCAGTTCGGCACCGAGCGCCGCCCACACCAGTCCGCGCGACCCGTACGCGAACGCACTGTACAGGCCGTCCATGCGCGGTAGATCGAGCGGCCAGGCGCCGCGCAGACGCTGTGCGTCATGGGCCGCCTGGGCTTCGTCGGCGAGTTGTCCGATCATCGGTATGCGGTCGCTCGTCACGCAGCGGAACGCGACGCGTCCGGCTAGTTCCATCGAGCGTGCGGTAGCGACAGAGCCGCCGAACGCCGGCAGCATCTGCGCGACGCGCTCGAGGTTTTCCAGATGTCCGTCCGCACGCAACGACGTGTCGGGGTCATCGAGTTCATAAGTGGCGCCGGTCAACGTGACGCCGTTTGCCAGCGGCACCGCATAGCCTTCGCCGATCACCGGCAACGCGAGCGACGGCGCCGCGCCCGACGGCAGCAGCGTCAACTGGCCGCGAATGCTGCGAGTGGGCGCATGCTGCAAGCCGGCGATGCGCGCGGCATCGTGCGCGCTCGCGACGATCACCACCGGCGCGCGCGCAACAACCTGGCCAGCGGTGTCGATGACGGTCCATTGATCCCCGGAGCGTTCGAGTCGCGCAACTTCGACGCCGAAGCGGCGTTCGAGCAGACCGCCCGCTGCGGCGAACTGCGCGGCGCATAGCGAAGCCGGATCGATCCAGCCGCCCTGCGGAAAAAACCAGCCGCCGCGCGCGAGCGGCGTGCCGGCAAGCTTGTACGCGGCGGCCGCCGACACCGGCGCCACATAGGCGGACGGATAGCCGAACGCGGCGATTGCGTCGCCGATCGCACGGGCTTCGCCGTCGTCCGCGGCGATCTGCAACAGCCCTGCGCCGCCGCGCGACGGCCGATGACCCAGCCGTTCGAGCGCGGCCCATCGTTGCAGCGCGTAGAGAAAGCCGGCGCGGGTGACGCGTGAGGCGACGCTGTCGTCGCGTGAAATCATCGGGTGGAACACGCCAGCCGGATTGCCCGACGCGTCCTGCGCGACCGACGCACGGCGTTCCAGCGACGTGATGCGCCAGCCGCGCGCCGCGAGCCGTTCGATCACCGCGCTGCCGGCGAGCCCGGCGCCGATCACCACCGCATGCCGTTCGTCGAGCGCGAGCGGCGCGGGCGGCTCGTAGCGACGCACGCGCCAGCGGGGCGCGAAGTGGCCGACCAGCATCGCCCGTTTCCAGCCGAAGCCGTCGATCTTGCGGTACTCGAAACCGCATTGGGTCAACGCGCGTTTGATCTCGCCGGCGCTGCTGTAGGTGGCGAATGTCGCGCCCTCGCCCGCCAGCCGCGCGAGCGCCTTGAAGATGGCCGGGCTCCAGAGCTCGGGATTGCGCGCCGGCGCAAAGCCGTCGAGGTAGAACGCGTCGGCGCGCAGCCGCAAGGCCGGCAAGCTCTCGGCGGCGTCGGCCAGCACCAGCGTGAGAACCACGCGGCCGTCGTCGAATTCGAGCCGATGCGTGCCGGGGACCAGCATCGGCCACGCGTTTGCAAGCGTGTCGGCCAGTTCTGTAATCGCGGGATCGGACAGCGTCGCCGCATAGACGCTGCGCAAATCGTCGACGGTGAACGGATGCTTCTCGGTCGACACGAAATGCAACCGCTCGCAACGCGCCGGATCGGCGCGCCACGCGGCCCACGTCACGAGGAAGTTGATGCCCATGCCGAAGCCGGTTTCGAGCACGGTGAAAATGCGGCGGCCTTGCCATCGTTCGGGCAGCGCATTGCCGCGCAGAAAGACGTAGTGAGCCTGTTCCAGACCCCCGACGGCGCTGTGATAGATGTCGTCGTAGAGCGGCGAAAAGGGGGTGCCGTTGTCGCGAAAAGCGAGGACGGCGGGGATCAGCGGATCAGTCATGCGCGTCGGGAAATGACGCTCGAAAGAGCGGTTCTAACGTTACCGCCAGCGCGCGCAGCTCGCCTGGCGGCGAAAAGGACGCGCCGAACGTTGGCAAAAACCAACGCTAAGCCCCGTCCCTACTGGGTTTCAGCCCTCTTCGGGAGGGTGCCGGAAGGGGAAATCGCGCTTTCCTTGCGATATCGGCGCTGGAACCTCGTAAATCTTCGAAACCCTTGTCCTGATTGGGTTTGCGCTGCGCTATCATAGCAAGCGCCGCGAATCGAGCGGGAGCACGGCCAGCGCACAGTCAACTGTCCGCGCTCCAGGCCCGGAGGGGCTCCGGGGCCGCAGCTGCTCGACGGCGCGGCGCGCGCACGTATAATCGGCGCGTTCGCGCTGTTCGTGTCAACCTAAACTCAGAAAGGAACCTTAATGAACAAACAGGAACTGATCGACGCCGTCGCAGGACAGACGGGCGCCAGCAAGGCTCAAACCGGTGAAACGCTGGACACGTTGCTTGAAGTGATCAAGAAGTCTGTGTCGAAGGGCGACGCGGTCCAGTTGATCGGCTTCGGTAGTTTCGGTTCGGGCAAACGCGCAGCGCGTACGGGTCGCAATCCCAAGACCGGCGAAACCATCAAGATCCCGGCTGCCAAGACCGTCAAGTTCACGGCCGGCAAGGCGTTCAAGGACGCCGTCAACAAGCGCTAAGCAGAATACTGCCAGGCAGTTGACACCCGCCAACGGCGGGTTTTTTTTCGTCCGCGCGGTGTGCACGTGGTGCGGCGGGCCGCGACGGGCGGTGTCGCGGTTCCATGGGAACGATGGCGGCGGGACGCCGTTCAGTCGTGGCGATGCGGGTGGTGTTCGGCGTGATCATGGCCATGACCGTCGTGACCATGGTCGTGGCCGTGATGATGGTGGTGATCGTGGTCGTGGTGATCGTGATCGTCGTCGTCGAAATCCCAGGCGGGGAAAGGGTCGGCGAACTGCTGCCAGCCCTGCGGACCGAGCGCGTATTCGTCGTCGCTCAGCAGGCAGGCGTCGAACTTCGCGGTCCACGCGGCCGGGTCGATGTCGACGCCGATCATCACCAGCTCCTGACGACGATCGCCGATGCTCAGATCGTCCGGGTCGCCATACCAGTCGCCGGCGATTTCGGCGGCCAGCTCGTCGTCGCCGTCCGGCCATTCGCTGCGATCCTGCGCCGCCCACCACATCCCTGCCGGACCGTGCCGGCAAGCGCCGCCCGCCTGCGACAGCGAACCGGCGATATCGTTGCGCGTCGCGAGCCAGAAGAAGCCCTTGCCGCGCAAGACGCCCTTCCATTCCTGATGCAGTAGCGTCCACAGCCGTTCCGGATGAAACGGCCGGCGCGCGCCATAAACGAATGTGCCGATACCGAACTCGTCCGCTTCACCGTGATGCGCATGACCGTGCTCGTCATCGTGTTCATGCGTGAGCGCGGCGAGCCAGCCCGGCGCGCTCGCTGCTTCGTCGAAATCGAAACGGCCGGTGTTCAGCACCTGCGCGAGCGGCACCGAGCCGAAACGGCTGACCACCTGCACCGCGCGCGGGTTGAGGCGCGCGAGGATGCGTTGCAGGCGCGTGAGCTCGTCGGCGCTGACGAGGTCGGCCTTGTTCACCACCAGCACGTCGCAGAATTCAATCTGCTCGATCAGCAATTCGACGATGGTGCGGTCGTCTTCGTCGCTCACGGCGATACCGCGCTCGGCGAGCGCGTCCGCCGAAGCGTAGTCGCGCAGGAAATTGGCCGCATCGACCACCGTCACCATCGTGTCGAGTCGCGCGACGTCGGCGAGCGACGCGCCGTCGTCGTCGACGAAGCTGAAGATGTCGGCGATCGGCATCGGCTCAGCGACGCCGGTCGCCTCGATCACGATCGCATCGAAGCGCTGTTCGGCGGCAAGACGTTTGATCTCGACCGCGAGGTCGTCGCGCAACGTGCAGCAGATGCAGCCGTTCGATATCTCGACGAGCTGCTCTTCGGCGTGCGACACCGCGGCGGCATCGCGCACGAGCGCCGGATCGACGTCGACGGCGCCCAGATCGTTGACGATCACGGCCACGCGCAAACCGGCGCGATTCGCGAGGATGTCGTTCAGGAGCGTGGTCTTGCCGGCGCCCAGAAAACCGGAGAGCACGGTGACGGGCAATAGCGGCTGGTTCATCGCAGTACGGAAGTGCAAGAGGAGTGGAGGGCGTACCGGGCTCGGGGCCGCATGACTGCGCGGCGCTATGACGCGAGCCTCGACGGCAGCACGAAGCCGCATTGTGCATCAAAACGGGCGGCGCTCGCGTGACGGGCTGGCGCGGCGGCCGGCGGCAAGCGCGTTTGGCAACGTGGCGGCAAGCCGAACAGCGGGCGCAAGCAGGCGCACGAGAAGACGGACAGAACACGTCGATGCGCGTTCACAGGCAAGCCGCCAGATACGCGGGCAAATCAGCCAGTAAGCGGGTTCAACCAGGGAGGCGACAGTCGCGCCGAAGCCAAAAGCAGGTCGCCGAGACGAGGGGACGCCGGCAAGCGAGACGCTCAGCGTGTAGCCGGCATCAGATTCCACTTGCGTAGAATGGCGACGATCTGTTGCGCATACTTGTCGCGCAAAGCCGGCGTTTCGGAGTGGTACGCTCCGACTGCCTGCCACGTATTGCCGTACTTGTTCATCTGACGACGCAGATGCCACGCCGCGATATAGACGTTCTTGCAGGGCTCCATCAGTGTGCCCTGCGAGATGCCGTATTGAGCGAGGATGGGCAGATGGATCGAATTGATCTGCATCACGCCGTAGTCGGTTGAACCGTTGGCGTTCTTGTGCTGCGCGTCGGGCCGGTTGTGCGACTCCTGCCACGCAATCGCACGCAGAATCAATGGGTTAACCTTTTGATACTTGGCCGCTTCGTCAAAGCAATCGGCGCGCGCGGACCCTGCTGCTGCCAGCATGGCAAGTCCTGCGGCGACGGTGACGAAGACATGGTTCATCGGTCAAGACGACTAAGTAAATCGCAAGGGTAAGGGTTGGTAAGGCGTTTCTTCGGCCAGAGTTCAGCCGCTGAGAGCCGCCAGGGCACGCCGGTCGGGCGTTCGTCGAATATCGGGGAAAACCCGCGGCGGCAAACCATCAACCGGAGACTCGAACGGCTCGTATCATACCGGCAGTCCGACCCGCGTCAAGTTAGCTAACAGACATAGGCAGGCGGAAAACGATGCGTCGCCCGGCTCGCGCCAGGCGCCACAAGCTTTCAGTTGCATGACAACGGTGCGGTCTTTTAACGGATTCGCATATCGCCGTCTGATTTGTGACAAATCCGACATGAAAAACTGTTACTGTTCATTTTTTTCGGACGTCGGATGGTCGGCACCCGCAGCGAGCCCGGCCCGCGAGGCTGTCCCCCAGACCGGCGAGAGGGTGGCTTGCCCCCGTGTCCGCACCGCATGACCGTCGGCAGCATCGGCTGCCGGCTTCGATATCACAACCCATGAGAAGAAATTGTATGGCTTTGCGTCGCGTTGCAACGGCGCTGCTGGTGGCTGGATTGATCACCGCGCAGACAGCACAGGCACAGGTGACACTCAACTTCGTGAACGCCGACATCGACCAGGTCGCCAAGGCGATCGGCGCGGCAACCGGCAAAACGATCATCGTCGACCCGCGTGTGAAGGGGCAGTTGAACCTCGTGTCGGAAAATTCGGTGCCGCAGGACCAGGCGCTGAAGACCCTGCAATCCGCGTTGCGCATGCAGGGTTTCGCGCTGGTGCAGGACCACGGCGTGCTGAAGGTCGTGCCCGAGGCCGACGCCAAGCTGCAAGGCGTGCCGACCTATGTCGGCAACGCGCCTGTCGCGCGCGGCGACCAGGTGGTCACGCAGGTCTTCGTGCTGAAGAACGAATCGGCCAATAACCTGCTGCCGGTACTGCGTCCGCTGATCTCGCCGAACAATACCGTGGCCGCGTATCCGGCCAACAATACGATCGTCGTCACCGACTACGCCGACAACGTGCGGCGCATCGCGCAGATCATCGCGGGCGTGGATACGGCGGCCGGCCAGTCCGTCGCGGTCGTGCCGCTGAGAAACGGCAACGCGATCGACATCGCCACGCAGTTGACCAAGATGCTCGATCCGGGCGCGATCGGCAGCACCGACGCGACGCTGAAAGTCTCGATCACGGCCGACCCGCGCACCAACTCGCTGATGATCCGCGCGTCGAACGGCGGCCGTCTGGCCGCCGCGAAGGAACTCGCGAAGCAGCTCGACATGCCGACCACGATGCCTGGCAACATGCACGTCGTCGCGCTGCGCAACGCGGACGCGACGAAGCTCGCAAAGACGCTGCGCGGCATGATGGGCAAGGGCGGCGACAGCGGCTCGTCGGGTGGCTCGGGCGAAGCGAATTCGTTCAACCAGAACGGCGGCGGCGGCTTCTCGGGCAGCAATTCGACGGGCACGTCGGGCACCCCGCCGCTGCCGTCGGGCGGAATGAACAGCAGTTCGATGTCGTCGCCGATGAGCGGCAGCGGCTCGGGCGCGAACGGCGGTTCCGCTTCGGGCGGCCTGCTCGGCGGCGACAAGGACAAGGGCGACGACAACCAGGCCGGCGGCATGATCCAGGCCGACTCCGCCACCAACTCGCTGATCATCACGGCGGCCGAGCCGGTGTACCGCAATTTGCGCGCGGTGATCGACCAGCTCGACGCGCGCCGTCCGCAGGTCTACATCGAGGCGCTGATCGTCGAGTTGAACTCGAACACGAGCGGCAACCTCGGCATTCAATGGCAGATCGCGAACAACTCGCTGTTCGCGGGCACGAACCTGTCGACCGGTTCGAGCAACAGCATCGTCAACCTGACGGCGGCCGCCGCGACAGCCGCGGCCACGGGCGCCACCGGCGGTCTCGGCGCGGCGGTGGGCAACGGCGTTTTGCAGCAGGGCCTGAACATCGGCTGGATTCACAACATTTTCGGCGTGCAGGGACTCGGCGCGCTGCTGCAGGCACTGTCGCAGAGTGCCGACGCGAACGTGCTGTCCACGCCTAACCTGATCACGCTCGACAACGAAGAAGCGAAGATCATCGTCGGGACGAACGTGCCGATTCAGACCGGTTCGTATTCGAACCTGACGAGCGGCACCGCGAGCGCGGCATTCAACACGTTCGACCGTGTCGACGTGGGTCTGACGCTGCACGTGAAGCCGCAGATCACCGAGGGCGGCATTCTGAAGCTGCAGCTCTACACGGAAGACTCGGCGATCGTGAACGGCACCACCAACGCGACAACCAATCCGTCGGGTCCGCAGTTCACCAAGCGCTCGATCCAGTCGACGGTGTTGGCCGACAACGGCGAAATCATCGTGCTGGGCGGCCTGATGCAGGACAACTACCAGGTCAGCAACAGCAAGGTGCCGCTGCTCGGCGACATCCCGTGGATCGGCCAGTTGTTCCGCTCGGAACAGAAGAACCGCGACAAGACCAACCTGATGGTATTCCTGCGCCCGGTGATCATCGCCGACCGCGATACCGCGCAGGCCGTCACGTCGAACCGCTACGACTACATTCAGGGTGTGCAGGGCGCGTACAA
Source organism: Paraburkholderia ginsengisoli NBRC 100965 (assembly GCF_000739735.1). Classification (GTDB taxonomy): domain Bacteria; phylum Pseudomonadota; class Gammaproteobacteria; order Burkholderiales; family Burkholderiaceae; genus Paraburkholderia; species Paraburkholderia ginsengisoli. The sequence goes on from NZ_BBJF01000009.1 coordinate 162,358, forward strand.
GACGGATAACAACGTGATGCGCGATCGCGACGATCCGGTCGTGCCGCCGATGCCGCTCGGCCCTAGCCAGGGCGTGCCGCCCGCGATGAATCTGTTCGATCTGAACCAGATGCGTCGTCAGCAGATGGCCCCGCAGCAGCAACAGCAAGTGCCGCAGCAGGTGCCTTCGCAGGCGCCGGAGGCCGTCCCGCAAGCCGTGCCGCAGTCGACCCAGCAGCCCGTGCTGCAGACGCCGCAGCAGATCGCCGCGCCCTACCCGGCAAGCGGCACGCAGCCGACCACGATGTCACCGGGAGCGCGTCCGTGATTCAGGCGCCCGCGCAAACGGCGCAGCGCGCGCCGGGCGGCGACCCCGCCAACAGCGAGCGCGCCGCGCCCTCGCCGCTCGCCGCGCGGCTCGTGCCGTACGGTTTCGCCCGCAGCGGCCAGATTCTGGTCGCGCATCAACACGCGGACAGCCTCGAAGTCTGGATCAGCGAACGCACCAGCGAAGCCGCGCTCGCCGAAGTCGCGCGCAATTTCGGCGCGGTGTCGGTCGTGCGCCTGCCTGCGGACGAACTCGCGCAGGCAATCAACCAGGCGTATGCGCGCCAGGACGGCAGCGCCGCGCAGGTAGTGGGCGAAGTGGAAGGCGAAGTCGATCTGTCGCGACTGATGCAGGACATCCCCGAGGTCGAGGATCTGCTGGAGTCCGAGGACGACGCGCCGATCATCCGGATGATCAACGCGCTGCTCACGCAAGCGGCGCGCGAACAGGCATCGGACATTCACATCGAGCCCTTCGAAACTTCTTCGGTGGTGCGCTTCCGGGTCGACGGCACGCTGCGCGACGTCGTGCGCCCGAAGAAAGCGCTGCACGGCGCGCTGATCTCGCGGATCAAGATCATGGCGCAGCTCGACATCGCGGAGAAACGTTTGCCGCAGGACGGCCGGATCACGCTGCGAGTCGGCGGCCGTCCCGTCGACGTGCGCGTGTCGACGCTGCCAACCGGTCACGGCGAACGCGCGGTGCTGCGTCTGCTAGAAAAAGACGCGTCGCGCCTGAACCTCGAAGCGCTCGGCATGGCGTCCGACACGCTCGTCAAATTCGACAAGCTGATCGGCAAGCCGCACGGCATCGTGCTGGTGACCGGCCCGACCGGCTCCGGTAAGACGACCACGCTGTACGCGGCGATGTCGCGGCTCGAAACGGCCACGACCAACATCATGACGGTCGAAGACCCAATCGAATACGACCTCTCCGGCATCGGCCAGACGCAGGTCAACGAACGGATCGGCATGACCTTCGCGCGCGCGCTGCGCTCGATTCTGCGGCAGGACCCGGACGTCATCATGATCGGCGAAATCCGCGACCTCGAAACCGCGCAGATCGCGGTGCAGGCTTCGCTCACGGGCCACCTCGTGTTGGCGACGCTGCACACCAACGACGCGGCCTCGGCCGTCACGCGTTTGACCGACATGGGCGTCGAGCCGTATCTGCTGGCGTCGTCGCTGCTCGGCGTGCTGGCGCAGCGGCTCGTGCGGCGGTTGTGTCAGGTGTGCCGCGAAGAGCGCGTCGAGGAAGACGGCAGCGTGCGTTGGCATCCAGTGGGCTGCGACAAATGCGGCCAGTCCGGTTATGCGGGACGGCGCGGTGTGTACGAACTGCTGTTGATCGACGACGCGATCCGCGCGCTGGTTCACCGCAATGCGGCCGATGCGGAAATCCTCACGGCCGGCCGCGAACAAGGCATGCGCACGTTGCGTGAGGATGCGGACCGTTGGCTCGCGTCCGGGCTGACGTCGCTGGAAGAAGTGATTCGCGTGACGGGCGGAGCATAAGCGCATGCCGGCATTTCGTTTCGAAGCGATCGACGCGGCGGGCAAGGCGCAAAAAGGCGTGCTCGACGCGGACAGCGCGCGTGGCGCGCGCACCAGCCTGCGCTCGCAAGGCCTCACGCCGCTCGTCGTGGAACCCGCGGCCACGCGCACGCGCGGCGAGCGCAATCAACGGCTGTCGCTGGGGCGGCGTCTGTCGCAACGAGAACAGGCGATCCTCACGCGCCAACTGGCCAGTCTGCTGATCGCCGGTTTGCCGCTCGACGAAGCGCTCGCGGTGCTCACCGAGCAATCGGAGCGCGACTACATCCGCGAATTGATGGCGTCGATTCGCGCGGAAGTGCTCGGCGGCCATTCGCTTGCCAATGCGCTCACGCAGCATCCGAAAGACTTCCCCGAAATTTACCGGGCGCTCGTCGCGGCCGGCGAGCACACGGGCAAGCTCGGTCTGGTGTTGTCGCGCCTCGCCGACTACATCGAGCAACGCAACGCGCTGAAGCAGAAGATCGTGCTCGCGTTCACGTACCCCGCCATCGTGACGCTCATCGCGTTCGGCATCGTCACCTTCCTGCTGAGCTACGTGGTCCCGCAAGTGGTGAACGTGTTCGCCAGCACCAAGCAGCAACTGCCCTTCCTCACCGTGATGATGATGGCGCTGTCCGGCTTCGTGCGGAACTGGTGGTGGGCGATGCTGATCGGCGTGGTCGTGCTGGTGTATCTGGTGCGCTCGGTGCTCAGGCAACCCGGCCCGCGCCTCGCGTTCGACCGCTGGCTGCTGACCGCGCCGCTGCTCGGCAAACTCGTGCGCGGCTACAACACCGTGCGCTTTGCGAGCACGCTCGGGATTCTGACCGCGGCGGGCGTGCCGATCCTGCGCGCGCTGCAGGCGGCGGCCGAAACGCTCAGCAACAACGCGATGCGCGAGAACATCGACGACGCGATCGTCCGCGTGCGTGAAGGCACGTCGCTGTCGCGCGCGCTCGGCAATACGAAGACGTTTCCGCCGGTGCTGGTGCACCTGATCCGCTCGGGCGAAGCGACCGGCGACGTGACCACCATGCTCGATCGCGCGGCCGACGGCGAAGCGCGCGAACTGGAGCGTCGCACGATGTTCCTGACGAGCCTGCTGGAGCCGCTGCTGATTCTGGCGATGGGGGGCGTGGTGCTGGTGATCGTGCTGGCGGTGATGCTGCCGATCATCGAGTTGAACAACCTCGTGCAGTAACGCGAAGAGATAGAAGGTAGAGGACAGGTTGCGCGGCGGCTAAAGCCACGCAACCGGTTGAAGCGAAGACGCCGGCAGGTCGGGCGCTTTGACGATTAACGCACGTAGATCGTAGGACCGACGGCATTGGCGGGCAGGAAGACTTCGGAGTGTGCGCCGTTGCGGTCGATGATGATCGAGCGGGCGCGGACTTCGGAGAGTTTGGCGCCTTGCATCAGCGTGCTGCCGAGCGACACCGCATGCGGCGGTTCACCGCCCACGCTGACGATGGCCGCGGCGCCTTCGCTCAAGGCGAGGATGCCGAACAGATGCACGTCCTGATTGACGCTGCGCGTGAGCTGGCCGCCGAACAGCGTGGCGGCCTGGTCGGTCGAGACCTGCGCATGCGCGGCGGCGGCGGGCAACGGTGCGCCGGACATCGTGGTGAGCGTGATGACCCAGTAGGTCAGCGTCGCGCAGAAAACGGCGAACAGCGCGAGCGACAGAAGGCGGATTTGGATGGCGTTCATGCGCATCATTGTACGGACTATTGTGAAAATTGCGTTGCGTTGAAACCCTTCAACACCATGACATTAAAATGACCGGCCGGGCGTGTTCAATAGCGGCCTGATCGCTGACCAGCGAATCCCGCCCAGTCGAAAATTTCACCAGAAAAGAGGTAGCAAGCTATGCAACTGTCGACCACTCGCCGCACTGATATCGCGGGTTCGCGCAGCCGTCGTCAGCGAGGTTTCACGCTGATCGAAATCATGGTCGTGATCGCGATTCTCGGCATTCTCGCCGCGCTGATCGTGCCGAAAATCATGAGCCGTCCGGACGAAGCGCGGCGCGTCGCCGCCAAGCAGGACATCGGCACGGTGATGCAGGCATTGAAGCTCTATCGTCTCGACAACGGCCGCTATCCGGCTCAGGAGCAAGGCCTGCGCTCGCTGATCGAAAAGCCGAGTACCGATCCGGTGCCGAACAACTGGAAGGACGGCGGTTATCTCGAACGTCTGCCGAACGACCCGTGGGGCAACGCGTATAACTATCTGAATCCGGGCGTACATGGCGAGATCGACGTGTTCAGCTACGGCGCGGACGGCAAGGCCGGCGGCGAAGGCAACGACGCCGACGTCGGCTCGTGGCAGTAAGCGCAACGAGCACAGCCAGCGTATTCGTCAATCGTTGACTTCCCCGCGCGCGAGATCCGCCCCGCTGTTGAGCGAGGCTCGCGCGCTTTGTCGATACATCGTCGTTTGATCAATTTAGTCGATCGTTTCGTGGCCGGCACTATGCGTATGTCCGCTTGCAAGTCCCATGTGGACACTCCGTGTACGGCCTCGCCGCCGCATGCGGCGTGCGCCGGCGCGCGCAGGCATATTCACACACGCATGAGTCATGGTCCGCGCCGCGCGGCAGGCTTCACGCTGCTCGAAATGATGGTGGTGCTGGTGATCGCGGGCCTGCTGGTGTCGTTGACCGCGTTGACGATGACGCGCAATCCGCGCACCGATCTCAACGAAGAAGCGCAGCGTCTCGCGCTGCTGTTCGAATCGGCCGGCGACGAAGCGCAGGTGCGCGCGCGCCCCATCGCGTGGCAGCCGGTCGAAGGCGGCTTCCGTTTCGATCAACGTACCGAAGACGGCTGGCGTCCGCTGCGCGATGATCTGCTCGGGCCGCGCCAGTGGGAAGGTGGCGTGACCGGCGTGACGATCAGTTATCCGGGCTCCGATTCGCAGCCGAGCCGCATCGTCTTCGGCACCGAAGCGATCGACGTGCCGATACAGATCACGCTGTTTTCGGCGGCGGGGCGCGCGACGATCGTCGGCACCGGCAATGGCCGCTATGAGGTGCATTGAGATGGCTCGTTGCAGCAGCATCGCGCGCCGGCGAGCCGGGCGCGCGCAGCGCGGTTTCACGATGATCGAAGTGCTGGTGGCGCTCGCGATCATCGCGGTCGCGCTGTCGGCGTCGTTGCGCGCGGTCGGCAGTCTCGCGAGCGGCGAAGCCGATCTGCACCGCCGTCTGCTGGCCGGCTGGAGTGCGGACAACACGCTCGCGCAGTTGCGTTTGACGCACGCGTGGCCGAACGTCGGCGAGACGAGCTTCGAATGTTCGCAAGGCAACCTGCAATTGATCTGTACCGAGCATGTGACGGCGACGCCGAATCCGGTGTTTCGTCGCGTCGAAGTGATGGTGACAATGCCTGGGCGTTCCGGCAATCTCGCCCAGATGGTCACGGTGGTCGCGAATGAAAACAACCGCTCGCTCTGAGCGCCGCCGCCGATCCGGCGCGCGCGGCTTCACGCTGATCGAACTGCTGGTCGCGATCGCGATCATGGCGGTGATCGCCGTGTTGTCGTGGCGCGGGCTCGACCAGATCATTCGCGGCCGCGCCACGATCACCAACGCGATGGAAGAAGAGCGCGTCTTCGCGCAGATGTTCGACCAGATGCGGATCGACGCGCGCCAGGCCGCGTCCGACGACGAGTCCGGTCAGCCGGCGATATCGCTGGCCGGCAACACGTTGCAGATCGTGCGGCAGATGACCTTGCCGGGCACCGCGCCGCGTCTGCAGGTGGTGCGCTACCAGGTGTCGAATGGCCGCGTGATTCGTTACGCGTCGCCGCCGCTCGGCAACGCCGGCGAACTGCGGCGCGCATTGCGCGGCAGCGAAGGCGACGGATGGAGCGGCGTGCCGTTGATGGGCGGCGTCGGCGCGATCTCCGCGCGGCTCTATGTGCCGAAGGTCGGCTGGACCACGCAGATGAAAGACGTGCAGAGCGCGATCACCGAGGCCGACAACAATCTGAAGGTGCCGCAGCTCGGCAACGCGCCGCTGCCGCGTTCGGTGACGGGGTTCGAAGTGAGCGTCGGCGCGCGCTCGTTGGCGCGGCCTGTGACGCGGGTTTTTCTCGTCGGGGAATGACATGAGATTCTCTTGCTCCGCTCCGCGACGCCCTTCATCTTCTTCCAAAGCTGGCAAGGTGCGTACGCATGCCGTCAGGCCGAGCGTTGCGCGCGTCCCTACGCGCGGCGAATCGCTCAAACGCGTGGCCAGATGCCAAGGCAGACGCTCTGCCTCCCGCGCCCAACAGCAAGGCGCGGCGATCATCAGCGCGCTGCTGGTCGTCGCGCTATCCGCGATCCTCGTCTCGGGCATGCTGTGGCGCCAGCAGGTGCAGATTCGCCGGATTGAAAATCAGCGACTGCTTTCGCAGGCGCAATGGGTCGCGCGCGGCGCGCTGGACTGGACGCGCCTGATCCTGCGCTCGGAAGGCGATACGTCGGCCGGCATCACCTATCTCGGCGGACTGTGGGGCGTGCCGATCGCGAAGACGCGCCTGTCCGATTTTCTCGGTCAGATCGGCGAGGTTCGCGCCGAGCAAGGCGCGGCCACGTATCTGTCCGGTTCGATCGAAGACGCGCAGGCCAAATTCAATCTGCGCAATCTGGTGTCGAGCCCCGCGCCCGGCGTGATGCAATTGAACGTCGAGCAGATCGGCGCGTATCAGCGCCTGCTGGTGTCGCTCGGCGTCAACAGCCAGCTCGCGAGAGCCACCGCCTTGCAGGTGCGCAACAGCCTCTCGCGTTCGGCGACCCGCTTCCAGGCCGTCACGTCCACTAGCGGTTCGACGGCGGCCGCGACGCCGAACATCGGGGGCGGCGCCACGGGCGGCAGTTTTACAGACAAACCGGGCATCGAAGACGACGATAGCTCGGCGGTCGCGCCGTTGCAGATGACTGGCGTCGATTCGCTGCTCGACATTCCGGGCTATACGCCGGAGATGATCGAGCGCTTGCGGCCCTTCGTCACCGTGTTGCCGACCGTCACGGCGCTCAACATGAACACGGCGTCGGCTGAAGTGATCGCGGCAGTCGTGCCGGGCATGAGCCAGTCGGCCGCGCAGGGTTTCGTCGCGAGCCGGCAGACGGTGTTCTTCCGCAATGTCGGCGACGTGCAGCTCGCGTTGCGCGGTTCCGGCGTGCAGTCGGTCGCGATCGATCCGGCGCAGATGGACGTGAACTCGAGCTACTTTTTGATCCACGGCCGCGTGCAGCACGAACGCGCCGAAGTCGATCGCACGACCCTCGTCTATCGCGACGCAATGACTCACACTACGCGTATCGTGCGGGTACAAGACCAACTATGAACAACGCAATTCCCAGAGAGAGTGGCCTTTGAGCACGCTGATCGTCCTACTGCCGCCGCGTGATCCGGCGGTGCCATCGCAGGAATGGCAATTGCCGGAGCTGCCGTTCGTCCTGCTCGACAAGTCGGGGCGCACCCAGCGCGCCGGGCGCTCGGCGCTCGCGCTGCTGCCGCGCGCCACGTCGACGGTGCTGATGGTCGCCGCGCGCGACCTGCTGATGATGCCCACCACGCTGCCGCCGCTGCGCGGTCCGAAGTTGCGTCAGGCATTGCCCAACATCGTCGAGGATCAGCTGATCCAGGATCCGCAGACTTGCCACATCGCCGTCGATCCGCAACCGGTCGCGGGCGGCCGGCAGGTGCTCGCGATCATCGACCGCGGCTGGTTCCGCTTCATCTGCGAAGCCTTCACGACGGCCGGTCATCGCAGCTTGCGCGCCGTGCCGGTGACACGCTGCCTGCCGCAAACCGCTAAAGCCGCTACGACTGCCGAAGTCGCGGAACGGGTGAATGCAGGCGAGCCGGCTATGGCGGGCGCGGTCGAGGTCGCCACGTCGCTGCCCGGCCTCGCACCGGTTGTCGCGCCGGACGCCGCAGCCGTGGTGCCGATGGTCGCCGCCGTGCTCGGCGCGGTCGTTCAGACCGCCCCCGCGCTGCTGCTGGAAGGCGCGGGAGAGAGCGGCGTGCCGCGTGTCGAACTGGCGATTGCGCGCGGCGTGCAAGGCGAAGGGCTGGCGGTGCCGGCCAACGCCGTGAACGCGACGCTCGGTGCGCTCGCCGGCGCGGCGTCCGTGTCGCTGTACATGCTGACCGAAATGCCCGGCAACGAGCCGAGTCTCGGCAACACCAGCCCGGCGCGGCTGGCTGCGCATATCCACGGCGCCAGTCCGTTGCCGTTCGAACAGCTCGCGCGGCGTGCATTGGAGTGCCGCTTCGATCTGTGCCAGTTCGAGTTTGCGTCGCAGCCGTGGCGGCTCGATCGCGCGACGCTGCGGCGTCTGCGTTTGCCGGTGCTGCTGGCGGTCGGTGCGCTGCTGATCTCGATTGTCGGGGCGAACGTGCAGTGGATGATGCTCGCGCGTCAACGCGACGCGATCAACACGGACATGACCCGCCTGCTGCTCGACACCTTCCCCAAAACGACGGTCGTGCTCGATGCGCCCGATCAGATGTCGCGCCAATTGCAGCAGTTGCGGGTCGCGGCGGGCGAACTGTCGCCGGACGATTTCCTGTCGCTCGCCGACGGCCTCGCGCGTTCGATGGCGCCGGTGCCGGTCAACGGCATCGCCGGACTCGACTATCACGACCGGCGACTCGACGTGACCTTCAAGCCCGAGATCAAGCTCGACGCGGACTTTCCAAAGCGCCTCGCGCGCAACGGGCTGAGCGGCGCGATCGACAGCAATACCGGCAAGTGGACCATCAGGAACGGACAATGAAAGCTGAACTCGCTCAAACATGGGCCGGCTTCTGGGACCAGCGCACCGAGCGCGAAAAGAACCTTCTGACGTGGGGCGGCGGTGTGCTCGCCGTGGTGGTCGCTTGGTCGGTGCTGTGGGCGCCGGCGCAGGAAGGCCGCGCGCATCTGCGTGAATCGCTGCCCAGCCTGCAACGCCAGCTCGCGCAGATGACCGCGCAATCGAACGAAGCCCGGACACTGTCGGCGGCCGCGCAGGGCGTCGCGCCGACCGGTGCCGCGCTGAAGGACGCGCTCACGGCGTCGCTCAACGATCACGGCCTTGCCGCGACGCAGGTGCAGGTGGTCGGCAACGCGGTGCAGGTCCAGATGAAGAACGCGTCGTTCCCGGCGTGGACGAGCTGGGTCGACGACGCGCGCAAGCAATTCAAGGTGCAGATTGCCGAGGCGCATGTCACCGCGCTGAAGGAAGACGGCCAGGTGGATCTGACGGCGTCGTTGCAGCCGTCGACCGCGAAATGACCGCACCGTCACGGGATCTCGCATGAACTACTGGATGCGGCGCCTGCGCGTCGCGCTGCCTTGGGCGGTGGTCGGTGCGTTGGCCTCCGCGGCGGTGATGCTCGCGCTGTTGCCGGCCGCGTGGATCACGCCGCAGTTCGCACGGCAGACCGGCGGGCACGTCAATCTCGTCGACCCGGCCGGCTCGCTGTGGCACGGCTCCGCCACGCTGATGCTGGCCGCCGGCTCCGACATGAGCGCGGCGACGCTGCTGCCTGGGCGGATCGAATGGAGCACGGCGTTCTGGCCGCTGTTCACCGGCCGCGTACGCATGGTGATGCGGCACAGCGAGGCGATGCCCGACCCGATCACCGTCGATGCCACCCCGCGCAGCGCGACCGTCACGCCCGGCACGATCGCGGTGCCCGCTTCGCTGCTGAGCGGACTGGGCGCACCGTTCAACACGCTCGATCTGCAAGGCAACGTGCAGCTCTCCTGGTCCGACTGGCGCAGCTTCAACCGGGAGGCGTTCGGCCAGCTGACCGTGACGCTGAACGACGTCAGTTCGCGGGTGTCGATGGTCAAGCCGCTCGGCTCATATCGGGTGAGTTTCCAGGCACAGGGCGCGTCGTCGACGCTCGATCTGACGACGCTCAAGGGGCCGCTGATGCTGAGCGGCAACGGCACGATCTCGGCGGCGTCGACGTCGTTTCGCGGCACGGCCAGCGCCGCGCCCGAAGCACGCGACAATCTCGCGGGCCTGCTGAATCTGCTGGGCCGTCCGAGCGGGCCGGACTCGGTGACGCTGACGTTTGCGCATTGAAGTCTGGATCAACGACGCGCGCGAGCGTGTAGGTCGCAGCGCGCGAGCGCGATAAAAAAGAGGCATGGACGCTCGATGCGGCCATGCCTCTTCTGCTTTACCCCGCCAGGAGGCGGCGCTGCGCTTACTTGGTCTGCGTCTGCTGCGGGCCCGCCCCGCTCTGCGCAACCGGCATCGCCGACGATGCCGGCAACGGCGCCGGAGCAGCCACGTCGCCCGTTTCGCGATTCATCTGCGACGCGTCCCAGCCGCCGCCCAGCGCCTTCACCAGACCCACCGACGACACCATTCGCTGCCCCGCGATGCTCTCGAGCTTCTGCTCGGCCGTGAACGCCGTGGTCTGCGCGGTCAACACGCTGACGAAGGCGACCGTGCCCGCCTTGTACTCGTTCGTGACGATGGCGAGCGCCTGACGGGCCGACTCGACCGCTTGCCGCTGCACGACGATTTCCTGTTCGAGAATGCGCAGCGACGCGAGGTTGTCCTCGACGTCCTGGAACGCGGTCAGCACCGTTTGACGGTAGGTGGCGACGTCGGCGTCGTAGGTGGCGCGCGCGGCGTCGGTCTGGGCCTTGCGCAGACCGGCGTCGAACAGCGTGGCCGCGAGTTGCGGCCCGACCGTCCAGAAGCGCGACGGCACGGTCAGCAACTGCGAGAACACCGAGTTCTCGAAGCCGCCGGTGGCCGACACCGTCAGCGACGGGAAGAACGCGGCGATCGCGACGCCAATCTGCTCGTTCGCAGCCGCAGCCTTGCGTTCCGCCGACGCGATGTCCGGCCGCCGCTCCAGCAACGCTGACGGCATCTGCGCGGGCACGGTGGGCGGCGTGGCGGTGAGCGGCATTGGCGGCAGCGAGAACACCGAGGCCGGCACGCCGATCAGTACGGCGATGGCATGCTCGTCCTGCGCGCGCTGGATGCCGTTGTCGATTGCGGCCGCCTGCGCGGATTGCAGCTGCGTTTGCGCCTGAATCACGTCCGAACGCGCGGCGACGCCTGCGGCGTACTGATTTTGCGTGAGTTGCAGCGAGCGTTGATAAGCCGCGACGGTGTCGTCGAGCAACTTTTGCGTGGAGTCGAGTGCGCGCAGCGAGAAGTAGGTTTGCGCGAGCGTGGCCTGTGCGGACAGCCGCGCGTTCGCGAGATCGGCGGCCGCGCCCTGCTGGCCGGCTTTTTGCGCGTTGACCGAGCGGGTCACCGAGCCCCACAGATCGGGCTCCCAACTGGCGTCGAGCTGCACGTTGAAACTGTTGCCGACGCCCGAGCGGCTGCTGCCGGTCGTCGAGCTACCGCTGGATGCGATGCCGTTGCCGGAACGCGACGCGCCCGCCGAAGCGCCGATGATCGGAAAATACGCCGAGCGCGCCTCGCCGACCAGCGCGCGCGCCTGCCGGTAGGTGGCCGCGAATTGGGCGATGGTCTGGTTGGCGGCGTTCAGCTTGTCTACGAGCGCGTTGAGCTGCGGGTCTTCGTAAATGGTCCACCAGTCGCCGCGATCTTGTTGGTCGGCCGGTTCGGCGACTTTCCAGCCGGGGGCGGCTTCCTTGAACGACGCGGGGACTTCGGCGGCCGGCCGCTTGTAATCGGGGCCGACGGCGCAAGCGGCCAGCAACGTGGCGAGGGCCGCTGCTACCGCGATAGTCAGGGCGCGAGGCGCAAGCCGCCGCGCGCGCGAGATTCGATCAGACTGCATGCAATGAATTCCTTCTGGACGCCGCGATGCGGCCGATGGCGGCACCGTCGGCGGGGCGAGATCTTGGTCTGCCGGAATGTTAGCGTATGAGCCCGCGTGGGCGCGGGAAACTGAAAGGGTAATGCGGGGATGCGCGCAGGTGTGTTACTGAGGGTGTCGCGATGGTTACGTGCTGTTACGCGGCGCGGCCGGCGCTGCGCCGCGCGACCGTCAGATCCGGGATTCCGTCGACGTGGTCTGGCGCGCCAAGCGGCCGGCGGCCGCCCGGCAGGGCGCGTCGCCGCGCGCCTGGCACGCGCCTGCCGCATTGACTGCATTGGCCGCGTGGCCAGCCGTTGCCGCGACGCTTTCCGTCAGCCCGGGCGCAGCCGTCAACTCTCCACTCGCCGCCTTGCCGACCTTGCTGCCCCGCCGATGCTCGACCCACGCCAGCACCGCGACCCCCACCGATCCGCCCGGCAACACGAACAGCCCGGCGAACAGCGCGAGTTTCCACCAGCGGTGCGGGCCTTGAAAGCTGTTCAGTGCGGAATCGGTCAGGGAGCGGCCGAGGCCGCCAAGGGTGTTTTTGAGGTACAGCATGGGGAATCCTTTTCGCACGTCGCGCTCGCGGCGGTGCAGACAATCGGTCAGAACATGGGCTCGTGGGCGAGTAACTCGTTGCCTGTAATAATATTGACTATGCAATTAAATTTCAACATACTTTGCGCCGCGTACAAACTTCGTGTTGTTTTTCTGCTCCTCATGGAGCTTGCAAGAGGTTTGACTTGCCTGCTTAGGCAGCTAAACTCCGTTGTGCTTGTCGATGTTCTGGAATCGCGATGACTGATGGCCCCTATAAAGCGGACGAGACTCAACTCATGTCGAGCCTCGGCTACTACCTGACGAAAGCGCGGAACGTGCTGGTCGAGCGGACGGACCGCGCGGTCAAGCCGCTGGGGCTGACCGCGCAGCAGATCGGTGTGATCCTGATGCTGTCATCGCGGCGCGCGAACACGCCGTTCGAGCTGTCGCGGGCGATGTCGTACGACAGCGGATCGATGACGCGTCTGCTCGATCGCCTTGAAAAGAAAGGCTTTGTGGTGCGCACGCGCAGTAACGCCGATCGCCGGATGGTGAAGCTGGAACTGACGCCGCAAGGCCATGAAGCGGCGCGGCAACTGCCCAGTCTCGGCGCGGCGGTGTTGAACGAGCAACTGCGCGGCTTCTCCGCCGACGAGCACGCGACGCTGATCGACCTGCTCGCGCGTTTCATTGCGAATGGTCTCGGCGATGGCGTGGGCGCGGGTTGCGCGTTGGAGCCGCAACAGCACTCGCAGGAAAAAGCATCCGCACGGACGCCGGCGGAGCCCGGCGACCAGTAACCAAGAGGCGCTTTTGAAAGCGCCATTGTTTTGAGATATCTGTCTGGGCAGAGGGTGATCCGGCATGCAAGCGCGCGGTTCGTGACGCGCGACAAGGCTGCCGTGACAAGCTTTCCCGGCTGAGGAGAACATCATATGGACGCCACGGCACCCGCCGCTGCCCTTCCCGCCGCCGAACCCGCGCCGCTCAAAGGCGGAGCGCTGGCCCTGCTGACTGTCGGCCTCGCGCTCGGCACCTTCATGGAGGTGCTCGACACGTCGATTGCGAACGTCGCAGTGCCGACCATTTCCGGCAGCCTCGGCGTGGCGACCAGTCAGGGCACCTGGGTCATCTCGTCGTATTCGGTCGCGTCTGCGATCGCCGTGCCGCTGACCGGCTGGCTCGCGCGACGCGTCGGCGAAGTGCGGCTTTTTACGCTGTCCGTGCTGCTCTTCACGATTGCGTCGGCGGCGTGCGGCTTCGCGCATAACTTCGAGTCGCTGATCGCGTTCCGGCTCGTGCAAGGGCTGGTCTCCGGGCCGATGGTCCCGCTCTCGCAGACCATCCTGATGCGCTCCTATCCGCCGGAGAAGCGCGGGCTCGCGCTGGGTCTCTGGGCGATGACCGTGATTTGCGCGCCGATCTTCGGTCCCGTGATGGGCGGCTACATCACCGACAACTTCACGTGGCCGTGGATCTTCTACATCAACGTGCCGATCGGGCTGTTCTCGGCGGTGTGCGCTTACTTGCTGCTGCGCGGCCGCGAGACGAAGATCACCCGCCAGCGCATCGATGCCGTCGGCCTCGCGCTGCTCGTGATCGGCGTGTCGTGTTTGCAGATGATGCTCGACCTCGGCAAGGACCGCGACTGGTTCAACTCGACGTTCATCGTGTCGCTCGCGGTGATCGCGGTGGTGTCGATTGCATTCCTGCTGGTCTGGGAGATGACGGAGAAGGAGCCGGTGGTCGATCTCTCGCTCTTTAAGGACCGCAACTTCGCGCTTGGCGTGCTGATCATCTCGTTTGGCTTCATGGCCTTCTTCGGCTCGGTGGTGATCTTCCCGCTGTGGCTGCAAACCGTGATGGGCTACACCGCTGGGCTCGCGGGTCTCGCGACCGCGCCGGTCGGACTGCTCGCGCTGTTCCTGTCGCCGTTGATCGGCAAGAACATGCACCGGCTGAACTTGCGCATGGTGGCGAGCTTTGCGTTCATCGTGTTCGCGTTCGTGTCGTTCTGGAACTCGACCTTCACGCTCGACGTGCCGTTCAATCACGTGATCTGGCCGAGACTCGTGCAGGGGATCGGCGTGGCGTGCTTCTTCGTGCCGATGACGACCATCACGCTGTCCAGCGTGCCGGACGAGCGGCTCGCCAGCGCATCAGGTTTGTCGAATTTCTTCCGGACCTTGTCGGGGGCGATCGGCACCGCGATCAGCACGACGTTCTGGGAGAACGACACGATCACCCATCACGCGATGCTGACCGATTCGGTGAACGTGTATTCGGCGAACACCAACGCCTATACCAATGCGCTGGCGGGCATCGGTCTGTCCGGCGATAGCGTGACCGCGCAACTGAACCAGGTGGTGACAGCGCAGGCTTATATGATGGCCACCAACGATTTCTTCCGCATTTCGTGCGCGGCGTTCCTCGTGCTGGCGGTACTGGTGTGGATTACGAAGCCGCGTAAAGGCGTGGGGCCTTCGATGGGGCACTGAGGTTGGTCTGCCGACGTCCGATGCTTCGAGCGCGCCCGCGTGACGATCCAATGCGCCGCGTCGTCACGCGCGTCGATGCTCTTCGTTGCGTCACTGCGTTACGGCTTCGCCATTGGCTGTCGGAATCGATTGTCCCTGCGCAGCATCCGGATGCATCGCGGTAGGTGCAGGCGGCGGTTTCACTCCACCCTGCGGTGCGCCGCCGACGTTGCCTCGCACAAATTGCTTGAAGTCGGCGCCAGCTTCCCAAGGGTTCGGTTTGCAACCCAACGAGCCGTCGCAATGCGCGGCAAAGCCGATAGTCGCCGTGCCGTCAGGGTTCGCGGTGCGCGTGATCTGATATGCGAGTGCGCGCTTGCCGCCGTCCGGGCCCGCAGTCTGAATCAGCGAGTCGGTCGCGGACTCGATCTTGTAGGTCGAATGACTTGACACCCACGTCTGCGCGCGTTGCCACCACAGGTCGCATTCAGCTTTGTTCGAACACGTCAACGGCGTCGTCGCGATCTGCATGACATCCGGATCGACCTGCCCCTGCGTCGAACATCCCGCCGCTGCCGCTAAACACAGCGCGGCCAACAGACCTTTGTTCATCACGTCGATACCTCCTGCCTGGGAGCGTGTCTATCAGTTTGACCGCGGCGCTGATGCGGTGTTTCATCGACGTCAGCGAATCGTCAGAGCGCACGGAGAATTTGCCGATTATGTGCGATGCGCGGCCATGCGCGACGTAGACGTTACCTGTAGAGAAGAAAAAGCGGCCACGCGGGCCGCTTTTTTCATGGCATCGCTGAGCGCGTCGGTCACACGCTAAATCGGTTCAAAGTGTACGCGCGATAAGCCGCGACGAAGGCGTCGAACGAACCGACCTCTTCGCGCTCGAGTTGGCTCTGCTCGGCCAGCGACTGCGCGGCGAGTTCGGTGAACGCCTGCGTTTGCGCAGCGTCCAGCGGACGCGAACGGAAATACGCGGCGTGCGCTTCGCTCTGTTCGAGGCCGAACGCGATGAAGCTCTGCTGCTTATCGCGCATGATTTGCAGCACGCGCGCGGACGGAGTCAGCGATACATCCGTGAGCTTCGCGCGTTGCACCGCCACCGCGCGCGCGTGTTGGTCGCCGCCTTGCAATGCGTCGAGCGCGGCGGCTGCCGCGTCGATCTTGCTCATCAGCTCGTTGGCCCAGTCCAGCATCGCGACCGGCTGGCCCTCGCGGATCAGTTCGAGGCCGGGCTTGCGCCCTTCCATCGTCACGCGGCCGAAGTTCTGATTGGCTTCGGCGTAGGCGTCCGGCGGCAACGGCGCGCTGTCATCGAGTGCGCAGACGAGCAGATAGGCGTCGAGAAAGCGCGACGTTTCCAGCGAAATGCCGCTCGGCTCGAATGGGTCGATATCCATGCAGCGCACTTCGACGTATTGCACGCCGCGTGCGGCGAGCGCATGCAGTGGACGCTCGCCCGGATGCGTGACGCGCTTCGGGCGAATCGTCGAGTAAAACTCGTTCTCGATCTGCAGCACATTGGTGTTGATCTGCACCCACTCGCCGTCGCGTTGCGTGCCGATCTGCTCATACGCCGGATACGGCTGGCTCACGGCCTTCGCGAGCGCGTCGAGGTAGCCGGGCAGCGTGTCGTAGTCGGCATGCAGTGCGGCTTGCGCGGTGGTGTTCGAATAGCCGAGGTCGCTCATGCGCAGGCTGGTCGCGTACGGACGGTACAGCGTGTCGGCGTCGAACGTTTCCAGCGTGTGTTTGCGATCGCGGAGAAACCGACGATCCAGCGCCGGCGATGCGCCGAACAGATACATCAACAGCCAGTTGGTGCGGCGGAAATTGCGGATCAGCGCAAGGTAACGTTCGGACTGGAAATCGACGGCGGTCGCGGTGGATTGCTGGTCCGCGTGCAGCAGCCGCCACACTTCTTCGTTCAGCGAATAGTTGTAGTGGATGCCCGCGATGCACTGCATCGTGCGGCCGTAGCGCAGCGCGAGGCCAATGCGGTACACGTACTTCAGCTTGCCGATGTTCGACGTGCCGTAATCCGCGATCGGAATGCCGTCGTCGGTGTCGGGCAGCAGGCCGGGCATCGAGTTGTTCCACAGGATTTCGTCGCCGAGTTGCGCGTAGACGAAACGATGCAGCGTGTCGAGTTTCTCCAGCGTGAGCGCGACGTCCTGCTCGGCCGGCGTGATCAGTTCGAGGAGCGCTTCGGAGTAATCGGTGGTCAGCGACGGATGCGTGAGCGCCGAACCGAGCGCGCGCGGATGCGGCGTCAGCGCGAGCTGACCGTCGTGCGTGACGCGCAGGCTTTCCTTTTCGATGCCGCGCAGACCGCGCGCCAGCGCGTCACGCTGCGGGCCTGAGGTCAGCACGGACAGGCGGTGCAGGAACGCGTCGGTCGTGCGGGAAGGTGTCGTGTTTGGCATTGATGCGAGTCGGGCGTTGTCGGCCGCCATGTGCCGCTTGACTGCTCGTGGGCAGCACTGCGCGGTTGACAACGTTCGGCGGAATTTTCAGTAGCGGGCACTTTAACATCTCGCTACGACGCCTGCTTGAGGCCGCTTCGGCGGGCTATTCGGGGCAGCGGTCCCGCCCGTTTTTGGGATGAATCCGAGTGTCGCGCGGTGCGCTGATTTGCTTGCCGCACGCGCGTTACGCGCGCTGGTCCAAGCGACGCACAGGCGTGAGTTCAGCGACGGCGTGTGGCGCCATGTGGGGTTCGCCCACCCCGTTATTGAAGATGAATCGTCTGCAATACGGCGCGCTGCTTCACCCCCGGTATCCGCGCTTACACGCTCCGGTTCTGAGCCACTTGCCCGCGCGACTTTAACCACCGCGTGCCGTGTCAGCGCAGTCGGTCCGCCATCTCGTTTTCGAGCCGCGAGACGGCGTGCTATTCCGACGCGCGCGCCCACGCGACTTCATCCACCCCGCGCTGCGCCCGCGCGGTCCGCCACCTCGTTCCACAGATGCATCGCCGCATACGCGCGCCACGGCCGCCACGTATCGGTGCGGGCACGTTGCTGCGTCGGCCGCACGAGCGACGGGTCGCGCGCGCAGATCGACTGCATCAGCACGAGGTCCCAGGCGGGCCAGGCGTCGGCGTCGCGCCATGCGCGCATCGCGACGTACTCGACGGTCCACGGACCGATGCCGGGGAGCGCGAGCAACGCGGCGCGCAGGCTGGCCGCGTCGACGACGTTGCTGTCGAGCGGTACGTCGCCGGTGGCGACCGCGTGCGCGAAACCTTGCAACGACGCGACGCGTTTGCCCGGCATGCCGATCTGCGCGAGATCGACCGCGGCCAGCGCGGCGGGCGTGGGAAAGCGCCACGCGGTGTTCTCGTGCGGATGTCCGTCGATGCGCTCGCCGGCGCGCTGCACAAGCCGGCCGATGATGGTGGTCGCCGCTTTCACGCTGACCTGCTGCCCGACGATCGCGCGCACCACCAGCTCGAAACCGGACCACGCGCCCGGTACACGCAGGCCGGGCGCGGCTTCGACAAGCGGGGCGAGCCAAGGATCCGCCGCGAGTTCCGCGCCGATCTTCTTCGGATCGGCGTGCAGATCGAACATCTTTGCTATCGGCGTGGCGAGCGCGTCGGCGTGACGGCTCACCGGCCCTTCGATGCTCGCGACGAGGCAGCGCTTGCGTGGATGCAGCCGCACGCTTAGCGTGCCGCTGTCGCCGGCCCAATCGATCGCGCGGCGATACGCGCCGTCCTCCACCGCTTCGACGCCGGGTGTCGCGCGTCCGCCGAAAAAGCGCAGCAGGCGCGGCCAGTCGAAGGGTGGTTTGAACGGTAATTCGAGAGTTGCGACGTCGTCGAGCGTGCTCACGCGGCGTGGTCCAGTTTGGTGGGGGTTGTCGTGGTGGCGTCCGAGCCAGAATTGGAGCCGGAGCCGGAACCAATGAGGGCCGGCTTCTGGCGGCCCGGCTGACGGGGCTGGCCGGGCGTCGCATGACCGGCATGCTGCGCTTCGTTGTCGAGCAGCGCGGCCTTGCGCGGCAGACCCCAGCGGTAACCGGCCAGCGCGCCGCCCTTTTGCACCACCCGATGACAAGGAATCGCCAGCGCCACCGGATTCGTCGCGCAGGCGGTGGCCACCGCGCGCACCGCGCGCGGCGAGCCGACCGCTTCGGCGATCTGCGAATAGCTGCGCGTTTCGCCGTAGGGAATGCGCCGCAGCGCGTCCCAGACACGCTGCCGGAAGGCGGTCGCCGCGATGTCCAGCGGCAGATCGAAGTCCTGTCGGCTGCCGCGCAGATAGGCGTCGATCTGCGCGATGAACGGGGCGAGCTGTTGAGCGTCCTCCAGCAGGTCGGCGTTGGCGAATTCGTCGCGCAATTCGTCGAGCAGCGCCGCGTGGTCGTCGCCGAAACCGATCTTGCAGATGCCTTTGCCGGTGGCCGCGACCAGCACGAAGCCGAGCGAGGTCGGCGCGCTTGCGTAGCGCACGGTCAGCCCCGCGCCCTTGCGACGATACGCGGATGGCGCCATGCCCAGTTCTGCCGGCGCGCTGTCGTACATCCGCGACGGCGACCCGAAGCCGGCGTCGAGCGTGGCGCGCGTGACGTCCGCGCCGCTTTGCAGCGCGTCGCGCAACGCTGCGCCCCGCTGCGCAGCCTGGTATTGCCGCGGCGAGACCCCCACCACGCGCTTGAACAGACGCTGAAGGTGAAACGGGCTGACGTGCACGGCGTCGCTCAATTGCGCGAGCGTGAGACGTTGCTGCGGGTCGGCGTCGAGCGCGGCGCACGCGCGATTCACGATTTCCAGTTCGCGCGGCAGGCCGCCGGGCTGGCAGCGCTTGCAATCGCGAAAGCCCGCGGCGCGGGCGGCGGCGGCGTCGGTGAAGAACGCGACGTTTTCGCGGCGCGGCTGACGCGATGCGCACGACGGCCGGCAGAACACGCCGGTCGTGCGGACCGCGTAGAAGAATGCGCCATCCGCGCGCGGCTCGCGGCGCGTGACGGCGGCCCAGCGCTCGTCGTCGGAAGTCCAGCGGGCGGAGTCCGGGGCGGTGCGGAGGTCGGCAGGATCGGTCGTGCGGTTCATGGTGGTCTCGAGGAGGCAGGTGGTGTCGATGCTCACCAATGTAGGCCGTATGCCGACACCCTACGCTCCGGTTCTTGCTCTGTCATTGCGCCTGTTCGTCGGCTGAAACGGCCGCCTGGCGGTCGTTTTGCCACAAAACGCGACAATTTGGCCCGATATCGGGTTTTCCCTTAAAAAGTTATTGCGTCGCATCAACCCCGTGTGTATATTAGTACCTGTCTCCTCCATGTCTCCTCCTGATATGGATTCAGCCCGCTCCACATAGAGCGGGCTTTTTTTCGTCTGTACTTCCCCGATTTTCTTTTTTGAGCCGCCCCTCGCGGCGGGTTGTACGCGTGTACTCGCGGCAGCGCCCTTTCTTCTACACTGGCTAATCATCCGTTCTGCCAACCAGTCAGGGGCGTCCGATATGAAAATCCACATCCGCGAGATCGATCACGTCGTCATCCGGGCGACGAACGTCGAGACCATGGCGCGTTTCTA
Source organism: Paraburkholderia ginsengisoli NBRC 100965 (assembly GCF_000739735.1). Lineage (GTDB taxonomy): Bacteria > Pseudomonadota > Gammaproteobacteria > Burkholderiales > Burkholderiaceae > Paraburkholderia > Paraburkholderia ginsengisoli. Next base: position 182,565 of record NZ_BBJF01000009.1, read on the forward strand.
TTGCGACGTGCTCGGGTGCAGCCTGGAAAAGGAACAGCGGGACTTGGGGCTGACGCAATTGCGCGCGGGGCGCTCGCTGATCGACCTGTTGCAGGTTGGCGGCAAGCTGGACCGTGTCGAGAACGGCGTGCCGGGCGCAGGGCGAAATATGGATCACGTGTGCTTGCGCGTCGAACCGTTCGACGCCGACGCGCTCAACGCGCATCTGACCGCGCAGGGCGCGCGGCTGGGCGAACAGGGGGTGCGCTACGGCGCGGACGGTTTTGGTCCGTCGCTGTATCTGTTCGACCCGGAGGGGAATATGGTCGAACTCAAGGGGCCGCCGGAAGCGGCGCGAGTCACGACGCTCTAGGCACCCACCAGCAGCGACAGGCTAATGGCTGGCCACGCGCCGCTTCGGCCCTCGTCCGATTCGAGCGTCGACGCAAATCGCAAGCCGTCAGCCCTTACGCGTTGGCCGGCGCCTTCAATACCGTCCACTCGATCTTCACCGCATCGGCGTCGGCGCTACCGAGCCACGCTTCGCCGTCCTGCACCGTGCATTGCAGGCGCATCGTGCGTTCCGCGAGCGAGCCGAGCGCCGTCGCAACGTCTTCGCCGAGCGTCCACACCGTCACATTGCGCATGCGCTCGACCTTGTTGCGCACGCCCTGCCACCAGATGTCCGACGCACGGCCGCCGTATGCGATCACGATGACTTCGTTCGAGCGCCCGCTCGCTTTGGCGATGCGCCGTTCGTCGGGCTGGCCGACTTCGATCCACGTTTCGATCGCGCCGGTCAGATCCTTCTGCCACAGATCCGGTTCGTCGACATCCGACAAACCTTTGCAAAACTCGAGCCGTTCCTGCGCAAATAGCGCGAACGCGGCGACGCGCACCATCATGCGTTCGTCGGTTTCGGAGGGATGGCGGGCGATCGTCAGGGAATGGTCGGCGTAGTAGTGCCGGTCCATGTTGGCGATCTGCAGTTCCGCCTTGTAAATCGTCGATTTGAGAGCCATGCCGTTGCTAAACCAGGCGCTCGCTCCACCGGAGCGAACAGAAAAAGAATCGTCGACGGCGCGTTGCCGTTTTCCGTGTTTGTTGTACATCGCGTTTCTCCCGCGCCGTCAGCCGGCGGCTACACCGACGGGAGAAGCATTTATCGCGCCACAGCCGGCTCGAAAGCCGTGCCGTAGACCTCTGCCGCGGCTTCCCGCAAGGCTTCGAGCACCACGGCGGCGGCTGGCGAAAGCAGATGCGACTGGCGCGTGATGATACCGAATGTATCCATCCTGCACGGTAAATCGATCGGCACGCGCTTCAACACACCGTACTGTTGGTATTGACGCGCCACTTCGTCAGGCAAAACCGCCAACATGTCGCTCTGGAGCAGCAGGCTTGAAATCGCCAGAAAATTGTTGGTATTGACGACGTTTTGCGGCGGATTCAGCCCGATTTGCGAAAACATCAGATCGAAGCGGTGACGCAGCACGCTGCCCGGCGGATGCAAAACCCAACTTGCGTTCACGATTCCGCGCAACGTCAAACCTGTCTCATTTTCGAGAGGATGACCGGGCCGGGCGACCACGCAGAGCGGCTCGTCGGCGAGTGGTTCGTAGCGGACTTCGGCCTTCAGCTGGTTCTGCCGCTCCAGCACCCGGCCGATCATGATGTCCAGCTCGCCTTCGGCCAGCCGCGGCAGCATCACGTCCGAGGTTTCCACCTCGGCCCAGATCTGCAGCTGTGGATAACGTTCCTTCACGCCGGCGATCGCGCGCGGCACCATCGTCGCGGCGGCTGCGGCAATCACGCCGATGCGCACCTGACCGGTGAGCCCGGAGCGCAGCGCCGAGATTTCGTCGTGCGCGTGGCTCAGGTTCGACAGCACCATGCGCGCGTGGCGAATCATCACTTCGCCGTACAGCGTGGCGTGCATGCCGTGCGGCGTGCGATCGAACAGGCTGACCTCCAGCATGTCCTCCAGCTCCTTGAGCAGGCGCGACGCGGCGGGCTGCGTCATGCCGAGCACGTCGGCGGCCCGGCGCACGTTGCCCTCCTCCTCCATCGCCGCGAGCAGCAGCAACTGGCGCGTCTTGAGCCGCGCCCGGACGAACCAGTTCGAATAGCTACGCGTCATCGCCTTGTCTCCATCCTGTTTTTGGTTGAGCGGTCTGAAGCCGCTGCGCCCGGTGGTTTATCCCGGCGAGGTCTCAATCATGCCATACCGAAAGTGATATCGGGATGGCTTAAAAAGGGATTGGAAAGTTATTGGGGCGGCTCATACCATTCGTGGACTTTCCAAGCATCCCACGTGGCGCCCTTCCGTCGATGAACCGCGATTCGCTCGTCCCGCTCGTTGCCAGCCCCTTTCGCCATTACATCAATGGCGGATGGGAGACGGGCGCGACCGCGGGCGTCTCGTTCAACCCGTCGGACCTCGACGAACCGGTCGGCGAGTACGTCCGCGCGGACGTGCGGCAGACCGATACGGCGATCGAAGCGGCGCACGCGGCGTTTCGCGACTGGTCGGTGGCGTCGGCGCAGCGTCGCGCGGATGCGCTCGACGCGATCGGCACGGAGATGCTCGCGCGCCGCGACGAACTCGGCCGGCTGCTCGCGCGCGAAATCGGCAAGACCGTGCCCGAGGCGCAGGTCGAAGCGACGCGCGCCGGCCAGATCTTCAAGCTGCTCGCCGCCGAGGCGCTGCGCGCGTTTGCGGAGCCGCTGGCCTCGGCCCGCGCGGGCGTCGAAATCGACGTGACACACGAACCGCTCGGCGTGGTCGGCATCATCGCGCCGTGGAGCGCGCCGCTGGCGATCGCCGCGGCGAAGATCGGCGCCGCGCTCGCGCACGGCAACTGCGTGGTGTTCAAGCCGGCCGAATCGGCGCCAGCGTGCGCGGCGGCGTTGGCCGCGATTATCAGCCGCGCCGGCCTGCCCGCCGGCGTGTTTAACCTCGTGATGGGCAGCGGCCGCCAGGTCGGCGCGCGGATCGTCGCGCATCCGCTGGCGGCGGCGATCAGCTTCACCGGCTCGACCGAAACGGGCACACGCGTGCTGCAGGCCGCGGCCGCCCGCCAAGTGCGCGTGCAGCTGGAAATGGGCGGCAAGAATCCGTTCGTGGTGCTGGCCGACGCCGATCTCGACGGCGCGGTCGACGCCGCAATAACCGGCGCCTACAGCGCGACCGGTCAGCGCGGCACGGCGTCGGCGCGGTTGATCGTCGAGCGCGCGGTGTTCGAGCCGTTCGTCGACGCGTTGAAAACGAAGCTCGCGAAGCTCTCCGTCGACCACGCGCTGAAGCATGGCACGGACATCGGCCCGGTCGCAAACGCTACGCAGCTGAAGCGCAACCTCGACTACGTGCGCATCGGTCAGCAGGAAGGCGCGCAACTGTTGTGCGGCGGCCAGCAACTGGAACGTGCGACGCGCGGCTACTTCTTCGAGCCGGCGCTGTTCATCGGCGAACCGGAACACCGCATCGCGCGCGAGGAAATTTTCGGCCCGCTCGCCGTCGTGCTGCGCGCGGACGACTACGAGCACGCGCTGCATCTGGCCAACGACACCGCCTACGGCCTATGCGCCGGCATCTGCACGCGCTCGCTCGAACGCGCGCGGCATTTCCGCCGCCATGTGCAGAGCGGTCTCGTCACGATCAATCTGCCGACCACCGCCGTCGAGCACCACGCGCCCGGCGGCGGTCGCAAAGCGTCCGCCTATGGCGCGACCGACGCAGCGTTCTGGACGGCCGTGAAAACGGCCTACGTGGCGGGCTGATCGCGATGCGTGTCACGCGTCGCTTCGCTCACCGCGCCGTTTGTCGCGCAGCGGCATTTCGATGCGTCGCGCATCCCACGCTTCATTTGCGCCCCGGCTGATGCCGCGGCGCATGCCCCTGCTGCAAACCAACGAAATCAATGCAGCTTTCAACCTCAGGAGACAGGCATGACCAGCAAGCTTCGCCGTTTGACCCTCACCGCGATGGCCGCCGCCGCCCTCGCCGCACCGTTCGCCATGCAACTTTCCGCGCACGCGGATCAGCCGCTCAAGGTCGGCTTCCTCGTGAAAATGCCGGAACAGGCGTGGTTCATCAACGAACAGAAAGCTGCAACCGCGCTCGGCCAGAAGGACGGCTTCTCGGTCGTCAACATCGGCACGCCGGACGGCGAAAAGGTGCTGGCCGCGATCGACAACCTCGGCGCGCAAGGCGCGAAGGGCTTCGTGATCTGCGCGCCCGACGTGCGTCTCGGACCGGCGATTCAGGCGCGCGCGAAGCGCTACAACATGAAGTTCGTCACCGTCGACGATCAACTGGTCGACTCCACCGGCAAGCCGCTCGCGAACGTGCCGCACCTGGGCATGTCGGCGTTCAAGATCGGCAATCAGGTTGGTACAGCAATCTCCGAGGAAATGAAACGCCGCGGCTGGAAGCCGGAAGAAGTCGGCGCGCTGCGCATCACGAACTACGAACTGCCGACCGCGAAACTGCGCACCGATGGCGCGACGCAATCGCTGCTGGCCGGCGGCTTCAAGAAGGAAAACATCTTCGACGCGCCGCAGAAGACGACCGATGACGAAGGCGGCTTCAACGCGTCGTCGCCGGTGCTCGCGAAGCATCCGAACATCAAGAAGTGGGTGATCTTCGCGCTCAACGAAGAAAGCGTGCTGGGCGGCGTGCGCGCGACCGAGCAGTTGCATATTCCGGCGGCGGACGTGATCGGTGTCGGCATCAACGGTGCGGGCGAAGCCTTCGCCGAATTCCAGAAGAAGGAGCCGACCGGCTTCTACGGCACGATCGCCGTGAGCTCGACCAACCACGGCAAGGACAGCACGGAAAACCTCGTCGAGTGGATCAAGGACGGTAAGCAGCCGCCGGCCGACACGCAGACCACCGGCAAGCTGATGGTGCGCAGCAACTGGCAGGACGTGCGTAAGGACCTCGGCATCTAAGCGGCGAAGCGCTCCGAGATTCGAGGCCGCACGTTTTGCGGGCCGCGTCGCGCTCGCGCGCGGGCGGCCCGCGAAGCTGCCCGCACAGCAGTCGTTCACCCGCTTGATTGAGGTTTTCCCATGACGTCTTTATCGCCTTTGTCCACCGAGCCGCCGAGCGAAACAGCGGCGCCCTCGCCCGCCTTCGCCGACGTTGCGCCCTATCTGCAACTCGACGGCATCACCGTGCGCTTTCCCGGCGTACTCGCGCTCGATCAGGTATCGCTCGAAGTGCGGCGCGGTGAAGTACACGGGCTGATGGGCGAAAACGGCGCCGGCAAATCGACGCTGCTCAAGGTGCTATCCGGCGTGAATCAGCCGGCGGCCGGTACGCTGTCGCTCGACGGCGTCGTGCAGCATTTCACCACGACGAAGGCGGCCATCGCGGCGGGCGTCGCGATCATCTATCAGGAACTGCATCTGGTGCCGGAGCTGACCGTCGCGGAAAACCTGATGCTCGGCGCGCTCCCCAATCGCTTCGGCATACTGGACGAAAAGGCGCTGGTCGCCCGCGCGCTGCGTGAACTGGAGCGGCTCGGCGAAAAGATCGATCCGCAGCAGCAGGTGAAGAATCTGTCGATCGGCCAGCGGCAAATGATCGAAATCGGCAAGGCGTTGATGCGCGACGCGCGCGTGATTGCGTTCGATGAGCCGACCAGTTCGTTGTCGTCGCGCGAGACCACGCAACTGTTTCGCATCATCCGCGCGCTCCGGGCCGAAGGCCGCGCGATCATCTACGTCACGCATCGGATGGACGAGGTGTACGAGCTGTGCGATCGCGTCACGGTGTTCCGTGACGGCCGCCGCATCGATACGTTCGAAGCCGGCGCGGGGCTCGATCGCGATCGTCTGATCAGCTGCATGGTGGGCCGTTCGATTGCCGACGTGTACGGCTATCGCTCGCGCGAACTCGGCGACGTGCAACTGCAAGTCAAGGATCTGATGGGACGCGGCCTGCGCGAACCGGCTTCGTTCGCGGCGCGCAAGGGCGAGATCGTCGGTTTCTTCGGACTCGTCGGCGCGGGCCGTTCCGAGTTGATGAAGCTGATCTACGGCGCGGTCAAACCGGCCGCGGGCGAGATCACGCTCAAGGGCAAGCAGGTGCGCTTCGCCACGCCGCGCGACGCGGTGCGCGCGGGCATCGCGCTGTGTCCGGAAGATCGCAAGCAGGAAGGCATCGTGTCGATCGCGTCGGTGTCGGACAACCTCAACATCAGTTGCCGCCGTCACTTCAGCCGCTTCAACGTGCTCAACGGCCGCAAGGAAGCGCAGACCGCGAAAGAGTTCATCGGCAAGCTCGCGATCAAGACGCGCAACGGCGAAACGCCGATCGGCACGCTGTCCGGCGGCAATCAGCAGAAGGTGATCCTGTCGCGCTGGCTCGCCGAAGACATCGACGTGTTCCTGATGGACGAGCCCACGCGCGGCATCGACGTCGGCGCGCGCAGCGAAATTTACGGACTGTTGTATGGGCTCGCCGAAGCGGGCCGCACGGTCATCGTCGTGTCGAGCGACCTGGCCGAGGTGATCGGCGTCGCGGATCGCGTGATCGTGATGAAGGAAGGCTGCATCGTCGGCGATCTGCCGAAGGCGCAGGCCACGCCCGACGCGTTGATCAAGCTCGCGCTGCCGCGCTGAACCGCAACCTGAGCCGCGGCTGAAGGGCCCCGCTCCACCCGGCTCGACCCGAACCCGAACAAGCCACTGAATCGCGCTTACTGAAACGGAACACACATCATGCAGACACCCTCCACCGACTCCCCGACCCCAGCCGTCGCCTCCGCAGGCTTGAGTGCGCGCGCCGCGCGCACCTGGGACCTGATCAACAAGTCCGGCATCGTGATGGTGTTCATCATCCTGTTCGCGGTGCTGTCGTTCACCGTGCCCGACTTTCTGAGCTCGCGCAATATCCAGGGCTTGCTGCTCTCGGTCACGCTGATCGGCTCCATCTCCGTCACGATGATGTTCGTGCTCGCGCTCGGCGAGGTGGATCTGTCGGTGGCGTCGATCGTCGCGTTTGCCGGCGTGGCGGCGTCCACGGTGATCACCGCGACGCATAGCGTGCTGCTCGGCGTCGCGGTCGGCGTGCTTGCGGGCGGCGCGGTCGGGCTCGTCAATGGCGTGCTGGTCGCGCGTTACAAGATCAACTCGCTGATCGTCACGCTCGCGATGATGGAGGTCGTGCGCGGTCTCGCGTTCATCACGTCGAACGGCGACGCGGTGATGATTTCCGAAGAGCGTTTCTTCGACCTCGGCGGCGGTTCGTTCCTCGGCATTTCGTTTCCGATCTGGAGCAACATCGTCGGTTTCGTGCTGTTCGGTTTCCTGCTGAAAAAGACCGTGTTCGGCAAGAACGTGCTGGCCGTCGGCGGCAATAGCGAGGCCGCCTTGCTGGCGGGCTTGCCGGTGACGCGCATCAAGATCACGGTGTTCGTGCTGCAAGGCCTCGTGACCGGCTTCGCGGGCGTGATGCTCGCGTCGCGCATGAGTCTCGGCGACCCGAAGACCTCGGTGGGGCTCGAACTCGGCGTGATCTCGGCTTGCGTGCTCGGCGGCGTTTCGCTGACGGGCGGCGTCGCGACGATTTCCGGCGTGCTGGTCGGCGTGCTCATCATGGGCTCCGTGCAGGACGCGATGAGCCTGCTGAACGTGCCGACCTTCTACCAGTACCTGATTCGCGGCGGGATTCTGCTGCTGGCGGTGCTGTTCGATCAGTTCCGTCGCAGTAAGCGCGTGCATTGAGGTTGTCCGAAGCCGCTGCCGCCGCTTCGATTTGAGAGTTTTTCCCTGCGCTTTGCGAGAAGGCGTACGTGCCGATGCGGATCGATAATCCGCATCGGCTTTTTTCTGGGCGCTTCGAAAGCAGAACAGCCCCGCGATAATGTTTGGGCAATAAAAAAGCTGGGCATGCGATGCCCAGCCGATTTTTAACTCACAGACTCACACCCTCCAGCTTTTTAATTGCTCGAGGCTTATTGTGCGCATAAATACGCGAGCCGGATTTCGGCTTTTAGCCGGAATCGCGGCGTTCGGATTATTGCTTGATAAAGCGGTCGTTCGCCCAAAGGCCCTGCGTATCGCTGTTGCCGGAATTCACGAATTCGACGTCGTGTCCGACTACGCGCACGACCCGGAAATTCGAGTTTTGCGGCGTCGACACGCACTGATATCCGGAGAAGAATTCCTGCATCTGCTGCTGTTCACCGGCTTGCGCGTGCTGGTCGGCGGCGTCGAGTTTATCTTTCGACAGACAGCCATACGCATTGGCCTTGAACTGGATGGTTTGCTGCGGCTTGATCACGACGTCTTGCGCCTGAACATTTGCGGCAGCCAAACCCGCAATGGCGAAAAAAGCGGCGAATCGCATTTTCATATTTTCCTCCGGTGCGGGTTGATACTCAGGTTAGCTATGTATTTAACTTTAACGTTGAACCCGCATCTTGCACTTTAGGAGAATGCAAGAGAACGACAAGCACATCTTGTGTGCGGTCGCAACAGTGGCGAATTGTCGCACCTGCGGCGCGGGTTGCTTAAACCTTGAGCAGCGGTTTAAACCGCTGGCATTGAAATGGATAAATAAAAACCGGCTCCGTCGTTGCGCTTTAACCAGTCAAGCTTTGCGGCCTGTACTGGTGTAAACGCGAAGTGGCAATTAAGCGGTCTAATACAATGAAATATGCCGGTTTGTGCGCCGCACACAAAGTCGGTCCGGCGGTTCAATCAGAAATGCGAAATAACGGTTCACATGCAGAAGATAAACAGTGCCAGGTAAGTTATCGGCGCCGCGAGGCAACGACCTGGTGGCGACCGCACACGTCAGTCGGTGTGCTTGCCGGACCTGAAGAACTCCGACTGGAACATGCACATGCGCAACGCATTGTGATAGCGGCCATTGCCGAAGAATTCCTCGATCAGTTCCGCCTCGTGCCGGAAGCCGCATTTCTCGTAGACGTGAATCGCGGCGGTATTCGACTTGTCGACGATCAGATAAATCTTGCGCAGGTTCAGCACCGAAAACGCGTAGTCGATCGCCAGCTGGGTCGCGACGGTTGCGTAGCCGCGGCCCTGCGCGTGCGGCGCGATGATGATCTGGAACTCGCCGCGTCGATGGATATAGTCCAGCTCGATCAATTCGACCACGCCGACGGTTTGCCCGGCGTTGTCCATCGCGACGAAGCGCCGTTCGCGCAGATCGTGCACGTGCTGGTCGTAGAGCTGGGTCAGTTCCGAGAAGGTTTCATACGGCTCCTCGAACCAGTAGCGCATGATCTTGGCATTGTTGTTCACTTCATGGACGAAGCGCAGGTCGGTCCGTTCAAGCGGGCGCAACGTAAGTTCGCTGCTGCGTTCGATTGTCATTGAATTCCCCTCGACACCATGGTTTGAATGTACGCGCCCGGTTCGGCGCGCGAGCGCGTTCCGGTTAGTCTTGGCGCGGGGGGCGGAGTTCTTGCCCTGTCTTGATCGACGCGGTGCGCGTTTGCCGAACGCGCGCAGAACGCTGACAAACAGGCATAGCGGCAGGCCGGGCGGCGAGGGCGGCGGCATCGTCTCGCCAAACGCTAGTCGGCGTCGGTTTACGCGCCGGCGCGGCACGTACGGTGCTCTACAATGAAACCATGCTCCTGCGATCGGAGGCCACCGTGATCGAGCACTTGATATTGGGCGTTTTTCTGGTGATTCCGCTGCTCATCGTCGCATTTCTTTTCTCGGACGAATTGTGGCAGGAACATCGCCATCTCCATGACCTGCGGCCTGTACGTCTGAGACAACGACGGATCGACTGGCGTCATCCGCTGCGCCGCCATCGGGATCGTCTCTAACGCCCGCGCCAGCGGTTGCCGAAGCGCATTCGCATGCCGTGTGCGCCGTCGCGCCAGGCAGGCTGCGCCGCGCGGCCCGACCGCCAAGAAAAAAAGCCTGCCGTTGCCGGCAGGCTTAAAAAGAGATCCACACTCAATGCCTTGAGGCTACAAGGCAGCTCACAGTCTAGTCGCGTCGCGCGCGCTACTGATTTCAAAGGCTTTTACAGATGTTACGGCGCGTGACTACGCCCGCGCCCTGCGCACCCCTCGTCAGTCGGCGCGCCAGTGCGCGCGAATCCGTGTGGCGAGCGCTTCGAGCGTGTCGGTATCGGCGACGTCGCGCGCGTGAAGGTTCAGCGGCTGGCCGTCCCAGCGCGGGATCACGTGAAAATGCACATGCCGCACGGTCTGTCCCGCAGCCGCGCCGTTGAATTGACCGATGAACACGCCGTCCGGCCGCAAGGCCGCGCGCACCGCGATCGCGAGCTTCTGCGTCATCCGCATGCACGCCACCAGCGACGCATCCGACAACTCGAAAATCTCGGCCACCGGCTCTTTCGGCACGATCAGCAGGTGGCCGTCAGCCTGCGGCATCAGGTCCATGAAGGCGAGCGCGGCTTTGTTTTCGGCCACTTTGATGCAGGGCAGCTCGCCCCGCAAAATCCTCGCGAAGGGATTGCTGTCGTCATAGTTCATCGCGCTTCCTTTCCTGGTTGCAAGTTCGGATCGAGGTGAGGCTGTGTTCTCGAGATTGTCCACTACATCCGTTACAACGCGCGCGCCGCGCGTCGGATTGCCTGCGGCGGCTGGCCGTAGGCGCGCAGAAATGCGCGCCGCATCCGCTCGGTGTCGATAAAACCGGTATCGGCCGCGACCGCTTCCATCGAATGACGGCCCGCTTCGAGCATCGCGCGCGCGGCTTCGACGCGCAATGCCTCGATCGCCTTGGCCGGCGACTGCCGGGTCTCGTCGCGAAACGCACGGCTGAATTGGCGCGGACTCAGATGCGCGATGTCGGCGAGTTGTTCGACCGTCAATGGCTCGTGCAGATGGCTTTTCGCATACGAGAGCGCGTTCTGGATGCGGTCCGATTTCGGCTCCAGGTCGAGCATGGCCGAGAATTGTGACTGGCCGCCAGTGCGCCGGTGATATACGACGAGTTTCTTCGCGATCGCCCGCGACACGTCCACGCCGAGATCGCTTTCGACCAGCGCGAGACACAGGTCGATGCACGCGGTCATGCCAGCCGACGTCCATACCGAACCGTCGACGATAAAAATGCGGTCGTCGTCGACCCGCGTGTCCGGAAAGCGCTGTTGTAGCGCGCGCGCGTGAAACCAGTGGGTGGTCGCGTGGCGGCCGTCGAGAATGCCGGCTTCAGCCAGCGCGAACGCGCCGGTGCAGATGCTGGCGGTGCGCCGCGACGCGGCGAGTGCGTCATTCAGAAATGCCAGCATGCCCGGCGACGACGGCGCGATCTGCATCGCCCCGGTGACGACCACGGTGTCATACGCCGGATCGCCGAACGGCCGCGTGGCGATTTCCACGCCGGACGAACTGCGCACCATGCCGCCGTGTTCGGAAATCACCTCGACCTCGTACTCCGGCTGGCCGGCCTCCAGGTTCGCCAGTTCGAACACCGAGACCGCGACCATATCGAGGATCTGAAAGCCGGGAAACACCACCACGCCGATCTGCTTCATCGCGATGTCCTGAAACGAGGTAAATACGACATTTGAGTCAAAAGCCTACGCGCCTAGACTTGTCTCGTCAACAGCGCCACACCGAGCCGAAAACGACGCGGCGGCGCGGTTTTACGGCGTATCTCATCAATCGGACAGGGCAGGGGCGCGATGCGCCAAGCCCGTAAGGAGCGCTTCAAATGGCAACGCGAGCAGGCAATGAAAGCAAAGGGACCGCCCTGGTGACGGGCGCGTCGTCGGGGATCGGCGCGGTGTACGCGGACCGCCTCGCGCGGCGCGGCTACGATCTGATTCTGGTCGCACGCGACGGTCAGCGGCTCCAGGGTCTCGCTGAGCGGCTGACGCGGGAAACCGGACGCCATGTCGATACCGTCAGCGCGGATCTGACCGTGAAGGCCGACGTGCGCCGCATCGAGGAACGGCTGCGCGCGGATCGCGCGATCACGATGCTGGTCAACAATGCGGGCGTCGGCGCGACGGCCTCGCTGATCGACTCGGATGTCGACGAACTCGAAAAGATGATCGACCTGAACGTGACCGCGCTCACGCGTTTGACGGCGGCGGCGGTGCCGGGCTTCGTCGAACGGGGAAATGGCGTCGTGATCAATATTTCGTCGATCGTGGCACTGTCGCCGGAACTGCTGAACGGGACGTACAGCGGCACCAAGGCGTACGTGCTGAACCTGACGCAATCGCTGCATCACGAAGTGGGCGACAAGGGCGTGCAGTTGCAGGCGGTATTGCCGGGCGCCACCAGCACGGCTTTCTGGGACCGTGCGGGGCTGGCCGTCGAACATCTGCCCGCGCAGATCGTGATGACCGCCGACGACATGGTGGACGCCGCGCTCGCCGGTCTGGACCAAGGCGAACTGGTGACGATCCCGTCGCTGCCGGACGCGGCCGATTGGGACCGTCTGAACAGCGCGCGCCAGCACTTGCAGCCGAATCTGTCGCACAAGGTGCCGGCCGAGCGTTATCGCCGCGCCAAGATCGCCGCCTGACGGCGCCGGTCGGCGCTAGCGCGAGAACTGGAGCTAGCGGCCGTCGCACAACAGACACGGACTGACGCACGGACGCCCGGCGCGCCTTACCGCCAGTCCGTCGCCACGTCGTCGGGATCGGCCAGCGTCAATCCCGACGCGGGCAACGGCAGCGCCGTCTTGTAGCGCACCTGCTTGAGCGCGAAGCTCGACCGGATATTGGAGATGCCCGGAATTTTCGTCAGATGATCGACGATGAACCGTTCGAGCGTCTGCATGTCCGGCATCACCACGCGCAGCAGATAATCGGCATCGCCGGTCATCAGGTAGCACTCCATCACCTCGGGCCGCTCGGCAATTGCCTGCTCGAAGCGCAACAGCGCATCCTCAACCTGTTTTTCCAGGCTCACCTGAATAAACACGTTGATGCGCAGCCCGAGCGGCTCCGGGTTCAGCAGCGTGACCTGCTGCTTGATGAGGCCGAGCTTTTCGAGCGCCCGCACGCGATTGAAGCAGGGCGTCGGCGACAGATTCACCGAACGCGCCAGGTCCGCATTGGTGATGCGCGCATTCTGCTGCAACTGGCTCAGGATCCCGATGTCGATGCGGTCCAGCCGTCGGGGTGACGTGCTCATAGATGAAATATTCCGTGACGGGCGATAAAACCGGAATAAATAGCCTATCCTAAGGCACAACCACAAGCAAATGAGATGCTCATTTTGCGGGCACGTAGCTACCATGGAATCACTCGATCCTGAGCCGAACGCGTCGAAGCGGGAGTGGTGTGATGACGGATTTGTCCAGTGGTAGCGAGCAGTTGCGGTCGTTGAACGAGCCGGTTGTCGACAGCGCGGAGCCGCGCGATGCGGTCACCAGCGCCGACACCCACATCGACCCCGACCCGCAGGAAACCGCCGAATGGCTGGAAGCGCTCGACGCGGTCGTCGAGCACGTCGGCCGCGAGCGCGCGCAGTTTCTGTTCGACCGGCTCGCGAGCCATGCGCTGACGCTCGGCGTCGAATCGGCGCGCAGCAACGTCACGCCGTACCAGAACACGATCCCATTCGACCAGCAGCCGCGCTATCCGGGCGACCTCGAACTCGAAGAACGGCTCGCCGGCGCGCTGCGCTGGAACGCGCTCGCGATGGTGATGCGCGCGAACCAGGCTTACGGCGAACTGGGCGGCCATATCGCGAGCTACGCGTCGGCGGCGGACCTGTTCGAAGTCGGCTTCAACCATTTTTTCCGCGCCGCTGCGCCGGACGGCGAGCCGGGCACGGGCGACCTCGTCTACTTCCAGCCGCATTCGTCGCCGGGCGTGTATGCGCGGGCTTACCTCGAAGGCTTCCTGTCCGACGAGCACCTGCGGCATTACCGCCGCGAGATCGGCGGGCCGGGCTTGTGTTCGTATCCGCATCCGTGGCTGATGCCGGACTTCTGGCAGTTCCCGACCGGCTCGATGGGCATCGGCCCGATCAACGCGATCTACCAGGCGCGCTTCATGCGGTACCTCGCCAACCGCGGCCTCGCACAAACGGCGGGGCGCAAGGTGTGGGGCTTCTTCGGCGACGGTGAAATGGACGAGCCCGAATCGACCGGCGCGCTGTCGATCGCCGCGCGCGAAGGGCTCGACAACCTGGTGTTCGTGATCAACTGCAATTTGCAGCGGCTCGACGGTCCGGTGCGCAGCAACGGCCGCATCATCGACGAACTGGATGCGCACTTCGTTGGCGCCGGCTGGAACGTGATCAAGGTCGTGTGGGGCTCGGACTGGGACGCGCTGTTCTCGCGCGACCGCACCGGCGCATTGCTGCGCGCGTTCGCGCAAACCGTCGACGGCCAGTTCCAGACCTTCTCCGCGAACGACGGCGCGTACAACCGCGAGCGCTTCTTCGGCCAGAACCCGGAGCTTGCCGCGCTCGCCGCGCAATTGAGCGACGACGACATCGACCGCTTGCGCCGCGGCGGTCATGACGTGCGCAAGCTGCACGCGGCTTACGCGAAGGCGCTCGCGCATCGCGGCCAGCCGACGGTGATCCTCGCGAAGACGATGAAGGGCTTCGGCATGGGCGCAACGGGCCAGGGCCGCATGACCACGCATCAGCAGAAGAAGCTCGGCTTCGACGACCTCAAAGCGTTTCGCGACCGCTTCCGCCTGCCGCTCAGCGATGCGGATGTCGAGCAACTGACGTTTTACAAACCAGCGGAAGACAGCCCGGAAATGCAGTACCTGCATGCACGCCGGGCGGCTCTCGGAGGCTATCTGCCCAGAAGGCGGCGAGCTGCATCGGCGGGGCTGATCGTCCCGCCGGTGTCCTCATGGGGGCAATTCGCGCTGGACGCGAACGGCCGCGAGATGTCCACGACGATGGCGTTGGTACGCATGCTCACTGCGTTGCTGAAAGACGCGCAGGTCGGTCCGCGCGTGGTGCCGATCGTCGCCGACGAGGCACGCACGTTCGGCATGGCGAACATGTTCCGCCAGGTCGGCATCTATTCGCCGCTCGGACAGCTGTACGAGCCGGAAGACCTCGGCTCGATGCTGTACTACCGCGAGGACACGCAGGGGCAGATTCTCGAAGAGGGCATTTCGGAGGCGGGCGCGGTGTCGTCGTGGATCGCGGCGGCCACGTCGTACAGCGTGCACGATCTGCCGATGCTGCCGTTCTACATCTACTACTCGATGTTCGGTTTCCAGCGCATCGGCGACCTGATCTGGGCGGCGGCCGACCAACGCGCGCGCGGTTTCCTGATCGGCGCGACGTCGGGCAAGACGACGCTCGGCGGCGAGGGCTTGCAGCATCAGGACGGTTCGAGCCATTTGGCTGCATCGACGATTCCGAACTGCCGCGCGTACGATCCCGCGTTCGCGTACGAGGTGGCCGCGATCGTCGACGAAGGGATACGCGAGATGGTCGAAGCGCAACGCGACGTGTTCTATTACATCACCGTGACGAACGAGAACTACGCGCAGCCTTCGGTGCCGGGTGGTGATCTCGCGGTGATGCGGGAAGGGATTCTGAAGGGCATCTATCCGCTGGCCGGCGCTCACGCGCATGAAGCAGCGCAAGTGCAATTGCTCGGCGCGGGCGCGATTCTCGGCGAGGTGATCGCCGCGCAGCAGATGTTGCGTGACGAGTGGCGGATCGACGCCGCCGTGTGGAGCGTGACGAGCTTCAGCGAATTGCAGCGCGACGGCATGGCGGCGGAACGGCTCGCGCGTCTGGGCGAAGCGGACGATGCGCCGTATGTCACGCGAGCGCTCGCAGACTCGCGAGGGCCGGTGATTGCCGCGACGGACTATGTTCGCGCGGTGCCCGAGCTGATTCGCGCGTATGTGCCGCGCCGCTACGTGACGCTCGGCACCGATGGCTTCGGCCGCAGCGATACGCGCCAGGCGTTGCGCGAGTTCTTCGAAGTGGACCGCAAGGCGATCGTGCTGGCCGCGTTGAAGGCGCTCGCGGACGAAGGCGCAATCGAGGCTCGCGTGCTGGACGAAGCGCGCGGCAAATATCGCGGTGATGCGCCGGTCGGTGCGGCGCCGTGGCAATGCTGAGTAGTGGGCCTGGCTGAGAAGAGGGTTTGACAAGCGGGTAGGGTGCAAGCGACGCGAATCGCCCATTACGCCGCGAAAAAAAAACGCGCCCGGTAAACCTCCCGGACGCGTTTTTCGTTCGCACGCAGCGGGTTCATTGACACCGCTGCCGCCCGCCGCGATCACCCACTCACCGCCACCTGATTCTTCCCATCCCGCTTCGCGCGATACAACCCGACGTCGGCGGCTTCGATCAGCGTCGTCACCGGCTCAGTGGACGACGGCACGAGCGTCGCCGCGCCGATGCTGATCGTCACCACGCCGGTCGCCGAACCCGAATGTGGGATCGCGAGCCCTTCGATCGCGAGGCGGATCTTTTCCGCGAGCAGATGCAAGCCGCCCGCCGATGTTCCCGGCACCACCACCGCGAACTCCTCGCCGCCGAAGCGCGCCGCGAGATCGGGCGAGCGTCCGAGGCACGACTCGACCGTTTGCGCGACGCGTTTGAGCACCTCGTCGCCGGCGACGTGTCCGTAGGTGTCGTTATAGGCCTTGAAGTTGTCCACATCGATCATCAGGAAGCCGAGGCCGGTTTTGTCGCGCGTGCCGCGACGCCATTCGGCGGCCAGATACTGATCGAGGTAGCGGCGGTTCGACAAACCCGTCAGCCCGTCCGAATGCGTGAGCCGCTGTAATTCGAGGTTGGTCGCGAGCAACTGCTGTTGCGATTGGCGCAGCGCCTGGTAAGCCTCGTCGCGCTGCAGCAGGTTCAGATACGAGCGCGAGTGGTAGCGAATCCGCGCGATCAGCTCGATACGATCCGGCAGCTTCACCAGATAGTCGTTCGCGCCGGCGGCAAAGGCCGCGCTTTTCACGAGCGGCTCTTCCTTCGTCGACAGCACGATGATCGGGATGTCACGCGTCGCCGGATTCTGCCGGTATTGCCGCACCAGCGTGAGCCCGTCGGTGCCCGGCATCACGAGGTCTTGCAGGATCACGGTCGCGCGCGTTTC
Source organism: Paraburkholderia ginsengisoli NBRC 100965 (assembly GCF_000739735.1). Lineage (GTDB taxonomy): Bacteria > Pseudomonadota > Gammaproteobacteria > Burkholderiales > Burkholderiaceae > Paraburkholderia > Paraburkholderia ginsengisoli. Next base: position 199,572 of record NZ_BBJF01000009.1, read on the forward strand.
CTCGGCGCACAGCACCGCCTCTTCGGGCGACGCGCAATAGTGGAAGTCGACGCTCGCTTCATCGGCCAGCGCCTGGCGGATCGCCTCGGCGATGATCGCCTGGTCGTCGACCAGCAACACCATGATCGGGCACTCGGCGGCGGGCGGATTACCGAGGATGCGCGCCAACGCGTCGTCGACGGCGAGGTTGGGCGCGTCCTCCGCGAGTGCCTGCGCAGTCGCGTCGTGTTCTGCGAGGCCTCGCGCGGCGGCATTCTGATGCGGTTTAGGAGTGTCCATGATGTTCAGCCAGAATGAATGTCAGTGAATCGGCTCGTCGGTGTTGGCCAGGGTGCGTTCTATCGTGCATTCACCGCCGCGGCGAGCGCGGCGGCAATCCGTGGCAACGGCAGGATCGAGGCGGCCGCGTTGAGCGCGGCGGCCGCCTTCGGCATGCCGTACACCGCGCTGGTCGCCTCGTCCTGCGCAATGGTGTGATAGCCCTTGGTGCGCATCGCCTTGAGTCCGATCGCGCCGTCGCGGCCCATGCCGGTCAGCAGCACGCCGATCGCGCGCGCGGGCCAGCGTGCCACCAGGCTGTGAAAAAACACGTCGACGGAAGGGCGGTACGGCGTCTCTTCCGGCACGCGCGTATAGCCGAGCACGTCGGGTAGCTTCAGATGCAGATGATCGTCGGTGGCGGCGAGCAACACCACGCCCGCTTGCGGCCGGTCGCCTTCGCGCGCGATCCGCACCGGCAGCGCCGATTGCTGGTTCAGCCAGTCCGCCATGCCGGCGGCGAACGCCGCGTCGACGTGCTGCACGATCACGACCGCCGCGTTGAAGTCCTTCGGCAGCCCGGCGAGCAGCGTCGCGAGCGCGGCCGGTCCGCCCGCCGATGCGCCGATCGCCACCAGCGGCATATCGCGATTCGTCGCGCGCGCGCTGCTCGCCGATGCCGCCGCGCCCGGCGCATGGCGTTCCTTGACGAGCGCGCCGATGCGGTCGATCTTCGCGAGCAGCGTGGCGATGCTCCTGTGCGCATCGGGGCCGCTCAGCGACGGCGTGTCGACGGCGTCGAGCGCGCCCGCGCCCATCGCTTCGTAGACGCGCCACGCGTTAGCGCCCACGTCGACGGTGACGATCAGGATCGCGCACGGCGCGCGCGCCATGATGCGGCGCGTGGCCTCGATCCCGTCGACGTTCGGCATCACGAGGTCCATCAGCACGATGTCGGGCCGTTGCGCGGCGCAGAAATCGACCGCCTGCAGGCCGTCCTGCGCGACCCACAGCAAGTCGTAATCGGCACGCGCCGAGAGCGCGCGTCGCAGCGCCTCGACGGCGAGCGGCATGTCGTTGACGATTCCGATCTTCATCCGTTTTACCCGTAGGCCTCGCCGATCAAATCACGCACTGCATCGAGCAGCGCTTCGTCATGAAAGCTGCCTTTCGCCAGATAATAATCCGCGCCGGCGTCGAGGCCCGCGCGCCGATCTTCTTCGCGATCCTTGTACGACACGATCATCACCGGTAGTGCGTGCAATTGCGGATCGCGCTTGATTAGCGTGACGAGTTCGATGCCGTCCATGCGCGGCATGTCGATATCGGTGATGACGAGATCGAAGCGCTCGCCGCGCACCGCGTTCCAGCCGTCCATGCCGTCGACGGCAATCGTCACGTCGTAACCGCGCGTGGCCAGCAGCTTGCGTTCGAGCTCGCGCACGGTGAGCGAATCGTCGACCACCAGCACGCGCCGCGCGGCGCGTTGCGCGCTCAAGGCGCCGCCGTGCTGCGCGTGCTTCAGGGCGCCACCGGCCACCAGCCGTTCGACCGAACGCAGCCAGTCGTCGACATCGGCGATCAGTACCGGATCGCCGTTCTCCATCAGCGCGCCCGCCGTGATGTTGCGGATCTTGCCCAGCCGCGGGTCAAGCGGCTGCACGACCAGCATCCGCTCACCGAGAAAACGGTCGACCACCACGCCGTAGGTTTGCGGACCGTCGCCGATCACCATCATGCAGACGGCGCCGCTGTCGTCGGCGGGCGGCGCGGTGTCGAGAATCTGATGCGCGGTGACGACGCCGATGCGCTGCCCGGCGAACGCGATGTGCTGATGGCCTTCGAGCAGTTCGATGTCCGCGCGGTTCACCTGCAACGTGCGATTCACGTGCGCGAGCGGGACCGCGTACGGCTCGCCGGCGACTTCAATCAACAGGCTGCGGATCACCGACAGCGTGAGCGGCAACTGCAATTGCACCCGCGTGCCGAGGCCCGGCTCATGCGTGATCCGCACCGTGCCGCGCACGCGCTTGACGACGTCGTGGACCGCATCGAGTCCGACGCCGCGGCCCGATACTTCGGTCACCTGATCGCGCAGCGAGAAGCCGGGCAGAAACAGGAATTCGAGCAGCTCGGCTTCAGAGAGACGCGCGGCGGTTTCCTCGCTCGCCAGTTTCTTGCGCACGATCGACGCACGCAGCGCGTCGAGATCGATGCCCGCGCCGTCGTCGGATACGGTAATCAGCAACGCGCCGGCGGTGTGGCGCGCGTCGAGCGTGAGCGTGCCTTCTTCCGGCTTGCCGCGCGCGAGCCGCACGGCGGGCGCCTCGATGCCGTGGTCGAGCGCGTTGCGCAGCATGTGACCGAGCGGCGCTTCGAGCAGATCGAGAATGTCGCGGTCGACCTGGGTCGATTCGCCGACCAGTTGCCAGCGCACTTGCTTGCCGAGCGATCGCGCGACGTCGCGCACCATCCGCGCGAGCCCGCCGGTGCCGTCACCGAACGGACGCATCCGGCATTGCAGCGCGGCGTCGTAAAGCTGTTGCGACAGATGCGTCGAGCGTCGATCGAAGCTCTCCAGATCGGCTAGCCGGTCGGCGAGCAGATGTTGCGATTCGGCGGTGAGGCGGCGCAGTTCTTCAAGCGCGGCTTGCGCGCGCGGATCGAGCTTCAGATCGGCGAGCGTTTCGTGCAACTGATCGAGCGCGCGCGTGCTGTCGCGCTGGACGCGCTTGACCCGCAGCATCGATTGCGCGAAGGGTTTCAGCCAGCGCGATTCGACCAGCGATTCGCCGGACAGCGACAGTAGCCGGTCGAGGTTATCGGCGCGCACGCGCAGCATGCGGCCAGGTTCGGTGGTGTTGCTGCCGGTGCTTGCGGGCACGGGCGGTATGTCGGTCGTGACGTTCGCGGGGCTTTCGAGGTTCAGCGGTATCGCGGGTGTGGCGGATGTGGCCGTCGCTGTGGCTTCGGCGCGTAGCGCGTCGGCCAGCAGGTTGAAGGCTGCATCGGAATCGCCAGCGGCATCTGCGGATGTGTCGGTGCGTGCCGCTGGCGCTCCGACGACCGCACGAGGCGCAGGCGTCGCAACCACCGGCGACGCCACGTCCCGCCGCAACGCCGACCCATGCGGCGCCACGCCCGCCATGCGCGCCTGCAGCGCAGCTACGCAGGCGCTGACCGCGTCGCGCGCGGACTCGTCTTCATCGTTGCCGATGCGCGCGATGATATCGACGCCACGCAGCAGTTCATCGATCCACGCGGCGTCGAGCAGCACGCGGCCTTCCTGCGCGGCGACGAAGCAGTCCTCCATCGCATGCGCGAGTTCGACGCCGACCTGCACGCCGACGATGCGTGCCGCTCCCTTCAGCGAATGCGCGGCGCGCATGCACGCTTCGAGCGCGGCGGCATCGCCGGGCGTGCGGTCGAGCACGAGCAGGCCGTCATTGAGCACGCGCGCCTGGGTGCGCGCTTCCTCGCGGAAGAGATCGATCAGCGAAGGACGGCGCGGATCGTCGATCATCCGAGACTCCGGTTCAGCGTGTCGAACAGCGCGTCGGCGTCGAGCAGGCCGACGCTCATGCCGCGCCATGGCGCGACCGCGCGCGTGTGTGCAGCCGCCGTTTGCGACAGCGTCGCGGGCGGCGCGCAGAACGTGGACGGCGCGAGCCAATGCACGCCGTCGACCTGATCGACGGGAAACACCGCGTGCTCTTCCGCGCGTGACACCACCAGCAGACGCGGCAGATCGTGCCGCACGCGCTCGTCGCGCACGGCACTGTCGGTTTCGAAACCGAGCAGATGCGCGAGCGACAGACACACCAGCAATTCGCCCTGCACATTGACCACGCCGAGCACCGCGCGATGCTGCCGATGCGGCAGCGTGTGAATGGGCCGCGTCTGCACGATGCGTTTGAAGATCGGCGTAGGCAGCGCGAGCCATTCGCCGCCGATACGGAACACGAGGAACGATTCGTTCGCCCCATGCGCGTCGTGCCGCTGTTGCACCGGTGCGCGCAGTTCGTGGCGCGACAGATCCACGCGCGGAATCGGCTGTTCGAGCAGTTTGGCAGCAGCGGCTTCGAACACGGGGCAATTGAGGCAGCGCACGTACTCGACCAGCCGCTCGCACGACGAATCGCCGCGCACGCCGATGCGGTTCCAGCAATCGTCGAAGCCCACTCCGCGAACGTCAGTCACGTGGCGCTCCCTGCGCGCGCGACGCGCGTTGCATCAAACGGCGCGCGCCATCGCGATCGCCTTCGAGTTCGAGCAGCGCCGCCAGATGCGCGAGTGCTTCCGCGTGCTGAGGATCGAGATACAGCGCCTTGCGATACTGGCCGCGAGCGAGATTCGTATCGCCGTTAGCGTCGGCCAGCACGCCGAGCAGATAGAACGCGTCCGCGTGCGGCGCGTGCAACTCCAGATACGCGTTGATCGCGGCGGCCGCTTCCGCGAGGCGGCCGGCGTCGGCGAGGGCGTGCGCGGCTTGCAACGTGTCACGTGCGGCCGTGGTCGGCGCGTTAGCCGGCTGATTGATGAGTGGATTCAGCGAGCCGTTCAGCGGCGCATTCAGCGCTGCGTTGGTCCGAGGTGCGTGCACGTCGTGCACTGGCGACGCGGGCATCGATGGCTTGCCTGTATGCGCAGCGAGACCGTTGTTGAACGAAGCGAACCGCGTCGCACCGTCGAGCGACGTCGTACGCGTACTGCCGTCGAGCGGCGCGGGCCGCGTCATCTCGTCGAACGTCGTTCGCGCGACCGGATCGGGCCACGCAAAAGGCTCGGCGGAAAATGCGTGCGCAGGCGAGAGCGCGGGCACCGGCGAATGCGTCATCGCGAGGGCGGCGGCGCTCGCGAGCGGCGCGGTATGCCAGCCGTGCCACGGTGCATCGGCGGGGGCGGCGCGCTGGAACGCGAACGCCAGCGGAATCTTCACGGACTGCATGCCGTGACGCATCAGCAGCCCGGTTTCCGCCGGCCCGACGAACAGCGTGCCGTTTTCGGCGAGCACGCTAGTGAGCGCATGCAACGCGGTCTGCTGCGTTTCGCGATCGAAGTAGATCAGCACGTTGCGGCAGAACACGAAATCGTAGACACCGAGCGCCGCCGCGTCGAGCTGCATCAGATTGGCGCGCGAAAAGCGCACCGCGTCGACGATGCGCGGCGCGAGACGCCAGCCGTCTTCGGTGCGCGTGAAGTGTGCGTCGCGAAACGCCAGCGCATTGCCGCGAAACGAATTGCGCCCGTAGATCGCGCGCTGCGCGAGCGCGAGCGAACGTTCGCTGATATCCATCGCGTCGATGCGCAGCCGCGCGGCGTCGATGCCTGCGTCGAGCAGCGTCATCGCGATCGTGTACGGCTCTTCGCCGGTCGAGCAGGGCAGGCTCAGGATGCGCAGCGGCAGTCCCGCCGCGCGATCGAGAAGGCGTTCGTGCGCGAGTCGCGCGAGCGCTTTGAACGCGTCGGCGTCGCGGAAGAACCAGGTCTCCGGCACCACGACGGTTTCGATCAGCGCCTGCACCATTGCGGGCGTAGCCTGCGCCGCGTCCCAGTAGTCGGCGAGCGTCGCGCCGGTGTGACCGTCCGCGTACCACGCGGCCGCGCGCTGGTCGACCGCGCGCTCGATCGCGTTATGGCCGAGCGACGCGGCGTCGAGCCCCATAGTCCGATGCAGCAACTCGGCGAAGCGCCGATAAAGCGGCGCGTTGTCGTGATGCGCGTTCATGCGTGCGCCACGGGAAACAGCAGCGCCTGGACGTCGTCGGGCAGCAGATGCTCGACGCGGACCCACTGCACGAAGCCGCCCGCATCGCTCGCGACCGGGCCGAGATAGCGCGCGTGCGGTATGTCGATGCCGGTCTCGTGAAATGCTTCTGTATCCAGACGAATCGTGCGGGTCGCGCCTTCGAGCAGCAGCGCGAGCAGCCGTACCGTGCCCGCGTGCGGATAGCGCACCAGCACGACGCGCGTCGACATCAGTTGCGCGGCCGGGCGGCCGAGCGCCAGCGCCGGCAGATCGATCACCGGCAGCGGCGCGCCCTCGTGGTCGAGCACGCCCGCCACCCACGACGGCGCGCCGGGGATTGTCTTCGGCGGCGACTGCGGCGTGAGCGGCATCAGACGCTCTACCTGCGTCGCGTCGATCACGTAGCGTTCGCTATCGAGCGTGAAGAGGATGAAGAGCATCGGCGTGTGCGCGGGCGGTGATGAGGATGACGCTGACGGTTCGCCTCGCGGCGCGCGTCAGGCCACTACCTTGAAGCGCGACACGCCGGTGCGCAGACTGTTGGCGACGTGCGTCAGATCGTCGATCGCCTGGGTCGACTGGCGCAGCGATTCGGCCGTCTGCTGCGCGGCCTCCGACAATTGCGTCAACGCCTGGGTGATCTGCTCGGCGCCGGTCGCCTGGGTCTGCATGCCTTCGTTGACCATCGAGAAGCGCGGCGCGAGCTGCTGCACCTGCTGGATGATCTGCGTGAGATGGCCGCCGACGTTCTGCACGTCGAGCATGCCACGCCGCACTTCCTCGGAGAACTTGTCCATCCCCATTACGCCCGCTGCCACCGCCGACTGGATCTCCTTGACCATCTGTTCGATGTCGTAAGTCGCGACGGCGGTCTGGTCGGCGAGGCGACGGATCTCGGTCGCCACGACCGCGAACCCGCGGCCGTATTCGCCGGCTTTTTCCGCTTCGATCGCCGCATTCAGCGACAACAGGTTCGTCTGGTCGGCGACCTTCGTGATGGTGGCGACCACCTGGTTGATATTGCTGGCCTTCTCGTTGAGGATCGCGAGCTTCGCGTTGACCGAGCCGGCCGCTTCCATCACGAGGCGCATGGTTTCTTCCATGCGCGCGAGACCGGCGTGGCCGGTGCCCGCGAGCGCGGCCGACTGGCCCGCCACTTCCGACACTTCGTTCATCGTGCGCAGCAGGTCGCGCGAGGTCGCGAAGATTTCACGCGACGTCGCGCCGATCTCGGTCGTGGTGGCGGCGGTTTCGTTCGCGGTGGCCTGCTGTTCGCGCGAGGTCGCCGCGATTTCCGTCACCGACGTCGTGACCTGCATCGCCGATTTCTGCGCCTGGCCGACCAGCGCCGTGAGTTCGTCGGTCATCCGGTTGAAGCCGGCTTCGAGCGCGCCGATCTCGTCCGCGCGATTCAGTTGCAGACGTTGCGTCAAATCGCCCGTCCGCATCACGTCGACCACTTGCAGCACCTTGGCCATCGGCTTGGTCACCGCGCGCAGCAGCCAGTAACCGGCCAGCACCGCGACGATCGCGGCGAGCAGCATCATCACGAGCAACACGATGCGAGTCGTCTCTACCGAGTTGCGGATGCTGTCGGCGGATTGGTCGGCGTAACTCTTGTTGTCTTCCACCAGCTTGCGCACCGACAACCGCCCGGTTTCCCAGATCGGCGTGAGTTGCGTGTTGAAGACACGCGTGGCGTCGTCCTTCGACGCCGGCAGGCTGTTCAGCAACGCCGTCTGGATCGGCAGATATTGCGCGTGTTGCTGGCGGAAATGATTGAACAGGTCGCGGTCCACCTGCCGGAAGATCGTCGCGCCGTATTCATCGAGGAGTTTTTGCAGCGTCTGCTGCGTCTCCTGCAAACGCGCGGTGTCGCGCTTGACGGAGTCGGGATCGGCGTCGACGTAGACGAGACGCTGCGTCACCGAGTAGTTCTCGAACCAGGCCGCGCGCATTGCGGTCGCGTAGTAGAGGCCGGGCATCGAGTCCTGCTGCTGGCTCTTCGCGTCGCGGTCGATAGCGCCCAGTTGCTGGAAAGTGACGATCGCCATTGCCAGCATCACGATCAGCACGATCCCAAAGCTGCACAGAATTCGTTGCCGGATGGTCCATTGTTTCACGCGCACGCCCCTTACTTTTGGCTTTGTCTCGACCCGGCTTGCCGACGCTGGGCCGCGGCCGGGGTCGATGGGTCGGAAAGCTTTGCGGGTCGTCGGATTTGTCCGACGGCTTATGCGGCGAATTTTACATTGATCGGGAGCCAGTTTCGCATTTAGCGATTTGTGCATGCGAGCGGCATACGTGCGCCGTCTTGCGCGCTTGTAACGTAATGTTCCGTTACCACTTGCAGCATCTATTTCCACGCGCGCCCTTCACAATCCTTTCCATGCCTGAACGGCGGGAGCTGAAAATGAAAAAGATCGCAGTGGCGTTGTTGATGGTGGGAAGTTTGAGTGTGACGGGGCAGGCGTCGGCGCATGGCCATGGCGGCGGCGATGTGGTCGGCGCGCTGATCGGCGGGGCCGTGCTGGGCGCAGTGGTGAGTTCAGTGCTGACTCCCGCGCCGGTGGTCGCTTATCAACAACCTGTTTATGCTCAGCCGGCCTATCAGCCCGCACCGGTCTATGCGGGACCGCCGCCGGGATACTGCTATGACCCGTACCAGCGCGGCTATGTCGCCTGCGCTGCGCCGCCGCAACAGCAGTACGGGTATGGGCAGCCGCAACCGCAACCGGGTTGGTGATCGGGGCGCCTGAGCTCTTCGAGCTCGCGTTCGCCGCGCGTCACGGAAAAAGGCCGTCGCTCGATGCGACGGCCTTTGCATTTGATGTACCGCTCAGGTTGGCTCAATGTCTGTGATGCAGCCACTCCGCATAGTGCGTGTCGAGCCAGCGCTCGAGCCTTGGAGGCTTCGCGTTGCGGTGATAGAGGGACGCCGCCCAGATGGCGAGGCCTACCACGATCATGACGGCAGGCCCGAGCAAATAAGCGATCAACGATTCAGACATCGGAACCTCCGTATCGGCTTGCATCGATTGCTTCAGTTTAGGCGATGGGAATGGGGGAAAGAAGAGCAGTGTGAGGGGAGTGTGGGATCGGTTTCGAGCGAAGTAAAAGCCGGGCTCTGAAACCTGCTGTGCGGCCTAATTCTCTTTTAAAGCAGAGGATTGATCCAGGCATTGTTTCGCCTGTGTACCATCGTTGGTCGCCGTGAAGCGGCCACGCTCTCTCAGGCCCCGCCGCTCGCAGCGTGCCGCGCGGCTTGAATCTGTCGGTCGACAAAGTCCGCCCAGCCTTGCAGGAGTCGCCGCTGCTGCGCCGCGTTATCGGCCTGCGACACACCTTCCGCCGCGAGCGCCGACGAGCGATCGAGCGCGTCATCGCGTTGCGCGATCTCGTGCAGGTGCGTCGAAGCCGTGCGCCGGAAGTCATGCAGCACGAAATGTTCGACCTCCAGCCCAAGCGCCTTGACCGCTTGATTCAGCGTGCTCTTTGCGATGGGCCGGTCGTCGCCGCGGACGCTCGGGAATACGAAGTTTCGGCTGGCCTTCGCGCGCTGAAGCTCGCGCAGCATCGAGACCGCCTGCCGCGGCAGATAGACGACGCGGTCCCCGCCGGTGTTCAAGCGCGCGGCGGGGATCGTCCACAGCGCATTGTCCAGATCGAATTCGGCCCACCTGGACTCCACCAGGTCCGATTTGCGCACCATCGTCAGCACCAGCAGATGCAACGCCAGCTTCAGCGGACGGCGAATGCTCGATGCGTCGATCGCGCGCAGCATGCTGCCGATTTCGTCGCCCGACAGCACGCGGGTGCGGCTGTCGAAGGTGGCGATGGAGCGCGCCGGAACGACGTCGGCCGGATTGTGGGTCGCCAGCCGCCGGGCCATCAGATACGTGTAGAGCCGTTTGACCACGTTGCGCGTATGCAGCGCCATTTTCGGCGAGCCCCGGCTTTTGATCCGCTCGCAGATGTCGACAATGTCGTCCGCGGTGACCGCGTTGATCGGCTTGCCACCGATCGCGGGCAGCACGTCCTTGTCGAGCGCGCGCCGCGTGGTGCGGCGATATTCGTCCGATTTGCCCGCGAGCGCCGTGGCGAGATAGAGCTCGGCGGCTTCGCGCAGCACGTCCGCTTTGCTTTCGGCGCCGCGATCGCGCCGAGCGGTGGCGACCGGCGAGATGCCTTGCGCAACGATCTCCGCGTATTTCTGCGCCTTGGCCCGCGCGACGCGCAGCGAGATCATCCGGTAGTCGCCGATCGTCGCGAGCGGCTGGCGCTTGCCGTTCAACGTGTAGCGGAAGCGCCAGACCTTGGTGCCGGTCGTCATGATTTCGATCACGAGGCCGTTGCCGTCCGCGACGCAATAGCGGGTGGCGCGCGGTTCGAGCGCGCGGATCTGAGATTCGGTGAGGGGGACGGCGAGGCGGGGCATGCTTGGATCGTTGATACGCGGATAGTGGCGATTTTAGCCCCTGTGCGGTCTGTGTACCAAAGATTTATGGATTTTTGTGTCTACGGTCTTTCGGTGCGGCGTGCTCGGCAGGCTGGTGAGAATTCATTGCATCTCCGTCTCACGAGCTCGGCAGGCAGACTCAAACTCCGCCGCTACTTGCCGATACAGAATCTGCTGAAAATCACTCCCAGTAAATCGTCCGAACTGAACTCACCGGTAATCGAGTTCAACTGATCCTGCGCGAGGCGCAATTCCTCGGCGAACAAATCCAGTGCCTGCGAGTTCTGATCCGCATGCGCGGCGGCCGTCGCCAGATGCTCTTCGGCGGCACGCAATGCGATCAGATGCCGCTCGCGCGCGAGGTAGACGCTTTCCGCGCCAGCCTGCCAGCCTGCGATTCGCAGCAACTCGCCGCGTAGCAGCGCCACGCCGTCCCCCTGTTTCGCCGACAGACGCACCTCGCTCAAATCGAGCTCTGCGTCGAGCGCCTGGGTCGCCGGCGCGAGGCCCGTCAGGTCCGTCTTGTTCAGCACGCGCACCACCGGCACTGCGGCCGGAAAGCGCGCGGCGATCGCCTCGTCGTCGGCGGTCATGCCGGTGCGTGCATCGAGCAGATGCAGCACCACGTCCGCGCGCTCGATCTCGCTCCACGTGCGCGCAATGCCGATCTTTTCCACCTCGTCTTCGGTATCGCGCAGGCCAGCGGTATCGATCACGTGCAGCGGAATGCCTTCGATCTGGATGGTTTGCGCGACCTTGTCGCGCGTCGTGCCGGCGATCGGCGTGACGATGGCCAGCTCGGCGCCGGCCAGCGCGTTAAGCAGCGATGATTTGCCGACGTTCGGCTGGCCCGCCAGCACGACCGACAACCCCTCGCGCAGCAACGCCCCCTGGCGCGCTTCGCTCAGCACGTGCGCGAGGCGTTCGCGAATGCGCGCGAGCTTGCCGCGCGCATCGGCGGCTTCGAGGAAGTCGATTTCCTCCTCCGGGAAGTCGAGCGTCGCTTCGACCAGCATGCGCAGCGTGATCACGTCTTCGACCAGCGCGTGGATGTCGCGCGAAAACGCGCCGTCGAGCGAGCGGCCCGCCGACCGCGCCGCGGCCTCGGTGCTCGCTTCGATCAGATCGGCGACGGCTTCGGCTTGCGCCAGATCCAGCTTGTCGTTCAGAAACGCACGACGAGTGAACTCGCCGGGCTCGGCAAGGCGCAGACCGAATGCGCGGCCGGCGTCGATGCAGCGTTGCAGCACGAGTTGCAGCACGACCGGGCCGCCGTGGCCTTGCAGTTCGAGCACGTGCTCCCCGGTGTATGAGTGCGGCGCCGGGAAATACAGCGCGATGCCGCGGTCGAGCGCTGTGCCGCTGTCGTCGAGAAATGGCACGTAACTGGCGTGGCGCGGCGCGAGCGTCTGGCCGGTGAGCGCCTGCATTAGCGGCTGGGCCGCCGCCTCTCCTGCGCGGCCGAACGAAATCCGCACGACGCCGATGCCTCCCCGGCCTGGCGCGGTGGCAATGGCGACGATGGGATCGGAATCGGTGGTAAGCATGGGAACGTGGCAAAAACGGGAGGGAAGGGCCAGACAGCGCCGGTCAATACAGCGCGAGGCATTGTAACGCGGGCGGTGAGGGCCGCCGCCTCTCGACCCAGGAAACGCGACCGCGTGGACGATTCTGCAGGCAAGTCAGATTTATCTTAAGTACGCTAGGATTATTACTACGCCGCCTAGGAAAAATTGAGATGAGATAAGACGAGCGGGACGCGGAGAAACCCGCCAGATAAAGAAAAGATGGCCTAGATCAAATTCGTCTGAACGCTTTGCCCGGCGCGCGTCACAAGCTAAAACTATCTCAAATACGCTAAGACTAAGCCTGAACGGTTGTCAACTGGGTGGACGCTGAATTGCACAATCTGGCCCATGCCAACCGATAAAGAAAAAGCCGCCTTCGCCAAGAGGCTGAAGGATCTGCTAGAGCCGCTCAAGATTCGCGGCGGGACCAAACTCGCCGAGCAATTCAATCTTCGCTATCACGGCGAGCGTCCGGTGACGCCGCAAACCGCGCACAAATGGCTCACGGGTACGACGATCCCGAAGCCGGACAAGCTGCGCACGTTAGCCGAATGGTTGAACGTCAAAGAGCATTGGCTCCATTACGGCCCGCCGCCCGGATCGAGCAACAGACCGATGGCGCGCGGCGAGAAATATCCGCCGACGCCGGAAACGATCGAGCTCGCTTCGAAGATCGCGTCGCTGGTGCCCAAAGACCGCAACCTGGTCGAGGAGATGATCGAGCGCTTTTACGGTGAAGACAACGAAGAGGAATGAATCGGCAAGACGGCTGCCCACGCTTCGTGGCGAGCATGAAAAAAGCCGCCCGGTTTGCACCGGGCGGCTTTTTTTATCGCAGCTCGGCGAGGCAGCGGCGGCTTGCATCTGCGTGGGGCGAGGCGGGCGTTGTTGCCGCCGCCTCGGAGAACCCATTACGCCGGCTTCACCGACGATTTGCCCATCATCCGCGTGATGTAGTACTGCTGCGCGATCGACAGCACGTTGTTGACCACGTAGTACAGCACCAGACCGGCCGGGAAGAAGAAGAACATGACCGAGAACGCGATCGGCATGAACATCATCATCTTGGCCTGGACCGGGTCCGGCGGCGTCGGGTTCAGCTTGGTCTGCAGGAACATCGACACGGCCATCAGCACCGGCAGAATGAAGAACGGATCCTGTTGCGACAGATCGTGAATCCACAGAATCCACGGTGCGCCGCGCATTTCCACCGACGACAGCAGCACCCAGTACAGCGAGATGAACACCGGAATTTGGATCACGACCGGCAGACAGCCGCCGAAAGGATTGACCTTCTCGGTCTTGTACAGCTCCATCAGCGCCGCGTTCATCTTTTGCGGATCGCCCTTGAAGCGTTCACGCAGCGCCTGCATGCGCGGCGTGATCGCCTTCATGCGCGCCATCGACTTGTAGCTCGCGGCCGACAGCGGGAAGAACACCGCCTTGATCAGCACCGTCAGCAGCACGATGGACCAGCCCCAGTTGCCGACATAGCTATGGATCTTCTCGAGCAGCCAGAACAGCGGCTTCGCGATGATCGTGACCCAGCCATAGTCCTTCACCAGTTCCAGACCCGGCGCGATGCCTTCGAGCATGCGCTCTTCTTCCGGACCGGCGAACAGGCGCGCGGACACGGTGGCCGTCTGGCCCGGCGCGATGGTCGGCAGCGGCTGCTTGACGCCCACGCGATACAGCGACGGATCGATCTTCTCGACGTAGATGTCGCGCTTGACACCCTGCTGCGGAATCCAGGCCGACGCGAAGTAATGCTGAACCATCGCGATCCAGCCGTTGTCGGCCGAGTTCGCGTAATCCTGCTTGTTCTTGTCGATGTCGCCGAACGTCATCTTCTGGAAGTGATGCTGGTCGGTGTAGACAGCCGGTCCGATGAACGTGTGCGAGAAGCGCGGCGTTTCCACCGGCTGATCGTCACGCACCAGTTCCATGTAGACCGACGGCGACACCGGCGTGCTGCCGACGTTCTGGATCTTCGTCTCGACGCCGATCACATAGCTGCCGCGCGTGAACGTGTAGGTCTTGATGACCTTCACGCCACCCTTCTCCGGCGACTCGAAGCTCAGGCTGAACGTTTTTTCGTCGCCCTTCAGTTCGGTCTGCTGATTCGGCATCAGCGTGAAGATGTCGTTATGGTTCGGGAAATCGCCCCCGAGCAGACCCGTGCGAGCCAGGTACGTGTGATTGTTCGTGCGGTCGAACAGTGTGATCACCAGATCCGGCGTCTTGCCGTCGCCCTGCTTGACGAGCGACAGCCGCGACAACGTGCCGCCGCGGGTATCGATCTCACCGCTATAGACATCGGTGGTGAACTTCACGAGTTGCGATTGCGTCGCCGCCGGAGCATTGCCCGGCGCGGCTGCGTTGGTGGCCGGCAGATCGGCCGGCTGGGTTCCCGGCGTCGTGGTTCCCGGTGCGGCGCTACCGACGGTCTTGGTCGGCGTGGCGCTTGGGAAGAACATCGACGGGCGTCCGTGGTCGCGTTGCCAGTTGTCGAACAGCATGACAGCTGACATGAAAAAGATGACCCATAGGACGGTGCGTTTGATATCCATGCGTTGTCTCAGTGTCGATGGAACGGCGCGTCAGCGCTTTTCAGAAGTGGGAGGCGGGACGAGATCGATGCCGCCCGCGGAAAACGGGTGGCAGCGGCAAATACGCCTGGCGGCGAGATAAGTCCCGCGCGCGGCGCCATGATACTGGATTGCTTCGCGCGCGTAATCAGAGCAGGAAGGGTAAAAACGGCACCGGTCGCCGAGCATTGGGCTCACGGCAACCTTGTAGAAACGCAATAAAGCGATGAGTACCGTTTGCATGGCTGGTGCGGCCGGACGGCGCCGCGCAACGTGGAGTACCGGGTGACGCCCGTTCAGCCGGGTGGCCGAAGCGGCCAGGACTGCTGAAACATCACTACGGGCGGTCACTTGAGCGTCATTCCGTCTTGGGCGCTTCCGCGGGCGGCGCCTCGCGACGGACAATTTCGCGCGCTGCCTTGTCGAGCAGCGCCTCGATTTCACTGCGGCACAGCGCCTTCAACGGCGGCGACGAAGCGCTCGGCAAAGCCTTCTTGTCGAAGCGCGTGTGCAAACGCAGCAGCACATCCCAACCGCCGAATTCCGCGCGACGCAGCCGGAAGGCTTCACGCGCGATTCGACGTACCAGATTACGCGTGGCCGCGCGCGGCGCATACTTCTTGCCGATCACGAGGCCCAAGCGAGCGTCGTTGCCGGTGGGCCGGCCGTACACCACGAAGTGCGCGGTGCGGCGCCACGGGCGCAAACGAAAAACGGATGAAAATTCATCCGTTTTCAGTAGCCTTGCGGCTTTGGGAAAGGCGGCGTGCGCTCGCAACGGAACCGAGCCCTGTTGCTGCGCCCCAGCCGCTCCCGCTTCGCCGCGGGCTTCGGTCACAGCGCGCAATCCGCTCGCCTTAGATAGCGAGGCGCTTGCGGCCCTTCGCGCGACGTGCGTTGATGACCTTGCGGCCACCAGCGGTCTTCATGCGAACGCGGAAGCCGTGGGTGCGCTTGCGACGGGTAACGGAAGGTTGGTAAGTACGTTTCATGTTGCTCTCACTTGATCGAAAAAAAACCGCGCGATCATCGCTGAAAGCGCAATGGCCGGAGGTTTACTGAAATTGGTTTTCGCGGAACCCGCTATTTAAACCGCTTTTCCGTTGGCCGTCAATAGTTTAGCCTGGTTCGGCCGTCGGCCGGGCTTGCTTCGCCAGATGATCCGTCCCTGTGGATAACTCCCTTGCGGGTCCGTTTTGGCGTTAGAATCTCGCCTTACTTCCCAAAAATCCTGCACGCCGCTCCGGCTCGCTTGCCCCGCAAACCCTTGTGGCACAAGCGCCTGGAGCCGTTACGCCTGGCTGCTCAGGGCCTTGTTGCGTGCGCGCGACAAGGGCAGCGGCGACCGCCGTGCACACCATAACGACAGCAACTCGATGAACGATTTCTGGCAACACTGTTCCGCATTGCTGGAGCGTGAGCTTACGCCCCAGCAGTACGTGACGTGGATCAAACCGTTGGCCCCGGTCGCCTTCGACGCCGCTGCGAACACACTGAGCATCGCCGCGCCGAACCGCTTCAAGCTCGACTGGGTCAAGAGCCAGTTCTCCGGCCGCATCGCGGATATGGCCCGCGATTTCTGGCAAGCCCCGGTCGACGTGCAATTCGTACTGGATCCGAAAGCCGGCATGCGCGCTCCCGTGGCAGCCGCGCCGGCTCCGGCGCGTTCGGCTTCATCGGCGCCGATGGGTAGCCATGCCGGTGGCGGCGCCGCGGTGGATGCGGCCGTCGGCGCCGTGCAAGCGGCGCAGATGGCCCGCGCCAACCAGGCGATGGCGACGCAAAACGCGAACGCACGCGCAGCGGCCGAAGACGCCGCGGACCTCGATCTGCCGAGCCTCGATGCAAACGAAGCCGCGGCCGCACGCCGCACGTGGCGTCCGGGCCAGAGCGCCGGCTCGAACGGCAACGGCGAAAACGACTCGATGTACGAGCGCTCGAAGCTGAACCCGGTGCTGACCTTCGACAACTTCGTGACCGGTAAGGCCAACCAGCTGGCGCGCGCCGCGGCGATTCAGGTCGCGGACAATCCGGGCATCTCGTACAACCCGCTGTTCCTGTATGGCGGCGTCGGTCTGGGCAAGACCCACCTGATCCACGCGATCGGCAATCAGCTTCTGATGGACAAGGCCGGCGCGCGGATTCGCTACATCCACGCGGAACAGTACGTGTCAGACGTGGTGAAGGCATATCAGCGCAAAGCGTTCGACGACTTCAAACGCTACTACCACTCGCTCGACCTGCTGCTGATCGACGATATTCAGTTCTTCTCCGGTAAGTCGCGTACGCAGGAAGAATTTTTCTACGCGTTCGAGGCGCTGGTCGCGAACAAGGCGCAGGTGATCATCACCAGCGACACGTATCCGAAGGAAATTTCCGGTATCGACGACCGCCTGATCTCGCGCTTCGACTCCGGCCTGACGGTCGCGATCGAGCCGCCCGAGTTGGAAATGCGCGTCGCGATTCTGATGCGCAAGGCGCAATCGGAGTTCGTGAGCCTGAATGAAGACGTCGCGTTCTTCGTCGCCAAGCATTTGCGTTCGAACGTCCGCGAGCTCGAAGGCGCGCTGCGCAAGATCCTCGCGTATTCGAAGTTCCACGGCCGCGAAATCACGATCGAACTGACAAAAGAAGCGCTGAAAGACCTGCTGACGGTGCAGAACCGGCAGATTTCGGTGGAAAACATTCAGAAGACCGTCGCTGATTTCTACAGCATCAAGGTCGCGGACATGTATTCGAAGAAGCGGCCGGCCAACATCGCGCGGCCGCGTCAGATCGCAATGTATCTGGCGAAGGAGCTGACCCAGAAGAGCCTGCCGGAAATCGGCGAACTGTTCGGCGGGCGCGACCATACGACCGTGCTGCACGCGGTGCGCAAAATTGCCGACGAGCGCAGCAAGGACGCGCAACTGAACCACGAACTGCACGTGCTGGAGCAGACCCTGAAGGGCTGAGCGGGCCGGACGGAAAAATCGACCTGTTTATTTCCAAACTCGCCCCCATTTTAGTGAGGCGGTTCCGTTTTCAGGCACAATACAGGTTTAACCGCCCGGCGGCCGCGGGCGGAATTCACGCCGTGACGGGCGCTGCGTAGCGCCGGCGGGGAGCCACGGCTGCACGCGGGAACGCTTGCCTGGCAAGGCGCGGGCCGTTATATCAACGAAGGAACTCTATGCAACTGGTCAAGACCGAACGCGATAACCTCCTCAGGCCGCTGCAAACTGTGAGCGGCATCGTCGAACGCCGCCATACGTTGCCGATCCTCGCCAATTTGCTGATTACCAAGAACGGCCCGGACGTGTCGTTCCTGTCTACCGACCTCGAGTTGCAGATCACCACGCGTGCAGATTTCGGCGTGGGCGGCGATACGGTCGCGACCACGGTGGCAGCGCGCAAGCTCCTCGACATTCTGCGCGCGATGCCCGACGGCCAGGTCACGCTCACGCTGAACGACAAGCGTCTGACCGTGCAATCCGGCAAGAGCCGCTTTGCGCTGCAAACGCTCGCCGCGGACGAATTCCCGACGGTCGCGCAAGCTAAAGACTACGGCGCGAGCCTGGTGGTTCCGCAAAAGACGTTCCGCCAGCTGCTCGGCATGGTCCATTTTTCGATGGCCCAGCAGGACATTCGCTACTACCTGAACGGCATGCTGCTGGTAGTGGACGGCGACCAGCTGATGGCGGTCGCGACGGACGGCCACCGTCTGGCGTTTTCGTCGATGAAGATCGAAGGCTCGTTCGCGCGTCAGGAAGTAATCATTCCGCGCAAGACGATTCTGGAATTGCAGCGTCTGCTGGAAGACATCGACGACACGCTGAAGATCGACATCGCGCAAACGCAGGTGAAGTTCACGTTCGGCCAGGTTGAACTGGTGTCGAAGCTGGTGGAAGGCAAATTCCCCGACTTCCAGCGCGTGATCCCGAAGTCGCATAAGAACCAATTCCTGATTGGCCGCGAAGAACTGCAGCGTTCGCTGCAACGCGCGGCAATTTTGACGTCGGACAAGTTCAAGGGCGTGCGCTGCATCATCGAGCCGGGCCAGTTGAAGATCATGTCCACCAACGCCGATCAGGAAGAGGCGCAGGAAGAACTGGAAATCGCATATCAAGGCGACAGCGTCGATATCGGATTCAACGTCACGTATCTGCTCGACGTGCTCGCGAACCTGAAGGTCGACATGTTGCAAGTGAGCCTGGGCGACGCCAGCTCCAGCGCGTTGATCACGATTCCCGAGAACGACGAATTCAAATACGTCGTGATGCCGATGCGCATCTGACGCGTCCAAGACCAATAACACACCAAGGGGCGCAGCGCCCCTTTGGCGTTTTTATGGCGTTTTGAAAAGTCCCGAGCAGCAACCTTGCAGCAACGCAGAACCGGAAAAAATCCATGACTGAAACGAACAATACGCAACCCGACAACAGCTACGGCGCCTCGTCCATTCAGATCCTCGAAGGTCTGGAGGCTGTGCGCAAGCGGCCGGGGATGTACATCGGGGATACATCGGATGGCACCGGTTTGCACCACCTCGTGTTCGAGGTGCTCGACAACTCGATCGACGAGGCATTGGCCGGGCACTGTAACGACATCCAGGTGATCATCCACGCGGATAACTCCATCTCGATCACCGACAACGGCCGCGGCGTGCCGACCGGTCTGAAGATGGACGACAAGCACGACCCGAAGCGCAGCGCCGCTGAAATCGTGATGACCGAACTGCACGCCGGCGGCAAGTTCGACCAGAACAGCTACAAGGTGTCCGGCGGCCTGCACGGCGTGGGCGTGTCGTGCGTGAACGCGCTGTCGTCGTGGCTGCGCCTCGTCGTGCGCCGCGACGGCAAGAAGCACTTCATGGAATTCCACCGTGGCGTGCCGCAAAACCGCGTGATCGAAGAGATCGACGGTGTCGCCGTGTCGCCGATGCCGGTGGTGGGCGAGACCGAAAACCGCGGCACCGAAGTGCACTTCATGGCCGACGAAACGATCTTCGGCAATGTCGAATATCACTACGACATTCTGGCCAAGCGGATTCGCGAACTCTCGTTCCTGAATAACGGCGTGCGGATTCGCCTGAGCGATCAGCGTTCGGGCAAGGAAGACGATTTCGCGTTCGTCGGCGGTGTGAAGGGTTTTGTCGAGTACATCAACAAGACCAAGAGCGTGTTGCACCCGACCATTTTCCACGTGAACGGCGAGAAGGACGGCGTCGGCGTGGAAGTGGCGATGCAGTGGAATGACAGCTACAACGAAAACGTGCTGTGCTTCACGAACAACATTCCGCAGCGCGACGGCGGTACTCACCTGACCGGCTTGCGCGCGGCAATGACGCGCGTGCTGAACAAGTACATTGCCGATCACGACGTCGCGAAGAAAGCGAAGGTCGAGACTTCGGGCGACGACATGCGCGAAGGCTTGTCGTGCGTGCTGTCGGTGAAGGTGCCCGAACCGAAGTTCAGCGCGCAGACGAAGGACAAGCTGGTGTCGTCGGAAGTGCGCGCGCCGGTGGAAGACGTGGTCGCGAAGGCGCTCGAGGAATTCCTGCTTGAAACGCCGAACGACGCGAAGATCATTTGCGGCAAGATCGTCGATGCGGCCCGCGCGCGCGATGCGGCTCGCAAGGCGCGTGAGATGACGCGTCGTAAGGGCGTGCTCGATGGCGTCGGTTTGCCTGGGAAGCTGGCGGATTGCCAGGAGAAGGACCCGGCGAAGTCCGAGATTTATATCGTCGAGGGTGACTCGGCAGGCGGCTCCGCGAAGCAGGGGCGTGACCGGAAGTTCCAGGCGATTTTGCCGCTGCGTGGCAAGGTGCTCAATGTGGAGAAGGCGCGTTATGACAAGCTGCTTTCTTCCGAGCAGATCGTGACGTTGATTACGGCGCTGGGCTGCGGGATCGGCAAGGAAGACTACAACCTCGACAAGCTGCGTTATCACCGGATCATCATCATGACCGATGCTGACGTGGACGGCGCGCACATCCGGACACTGTTGTTGACATTCTTCTATCGGCAAATGCCGGAGATGATCGAGCGTGGGTATATCTATATCGCGCAACCGCCGCTGTACAAGATCAAGGCGGGCAAGGATGAACGGTATCTGAAGGATGAGTCCGAGGTTAATGCTCACATCCTGAAGCTCGCGTTGCAGGGCTCGGAGCTGGTTCCCGCTGAAAATGCGACCCCTATTACCGGTGATGCGCTCGGTGAGTTGGCGCGGGCTTATCTGCTCGCTCAAGCCGTGGTTAATCGTCTGAGCCGGTTGTATGACGCAGGTGCGCTCGAGGCAGTGATGGATGGGGTGGTTGTCGACCTCACCAGCGAAGCGGCGGCCGAGACTTCGGCTAAGGCGCTCGAGGCCAAGCTGCGCGACGATGCGCTCAAGCCTGAGGTGCGGGTTACCACGATGTATGACCCGGTGCGTGAGCTGCGGTCGTTGCGCGTCGCGAGGACGCATCACGGCAATCAGAAGATCTCCGTGTTCGATGAAGAGTTTCAGTTGACGGCGGATTATCAGCAACTGATCAACACCGCGAATACGTTCAAGGGGTTGATTGGCGCTGGGGCGGTGATCAAGCGCGGTGAGCGGAGCATGGCGGTGAACGACTTCAAGAGTGCTATGAAGTGGCTGCTGGCTGATGCTGAACGTAACGTTTCCAAGCAGCGCTATAAAGGCCTCGGTGAAATGAATCCCGAGCAGCTTTGGGAGACGACGATGGATCCGACGGTGCGTCGTTTGCTTCGTGTGCAGATTGAGGATGCGATTGCGGCTGATGGCATCTTTACGACGCTCATGGGGGATGATGTGGAGCCGCGTCGGGCTTTCATCGAGTCCAATGCGTTGCGGGCGGGGAATATTGATGTTTGATGGTGCGCCATTATCCGGTAGTTAAAGGCGTAACCTAAAAAAAACGGGCCCATAAGTGGAGACACTTATGGGCCTTTTTTTAACAGTTCGGATTTTTCGGCAGAACGGGATCAGTCGATTCTGAGACCACCGCGCTGTCCGCTCTCCTGCTGCATCATCTGCCTCCCGGCAATCGTGTCGTTTCTATCCGACCCAATCATGATTTGCCCGGCCCTGTAGTCAACGCGGAAAAAGACGGCCTGACCAGGCCGGAAGCCTGCGTGTTCGAGCAACGCATCTGCGACTTGCATCCACGGGAAGGCAACTCGCCGCTGCTGTTCCTGCGGACTATCTGTCTCGCAGGCGTGCTCCAGTACAACAGAAATACTCGCGCTTTGTTCCCCGCGTGCGCGACGCGGTTTAAGATTGGCATTAGCCATAGTCAACTCCTCTGTTGAGCTGGTTGTGGTCAGCGGGCGATGAGTGCGTCAACACTCATCGCCCGCGCTTCGTTTACGGGCTAAACCCTGCTATTAGCGGCCCTCCTCGTGCGCGTTGCGCACCGCCGTTCCGTTGCCTCCAATACAAGCAATAACGCCCGCTACCTGATTCTTAAAGATCAACGCATCGAGTAGTTCGCGCACGACCAGACGCTGCTGTTCTGCATACGCGAGACGGTCTCAAATTGATATCGCACCGTTTCATCGGACCCACGCTCTTCCTGATCGGAAACCAGTGCATCAGCACTAACGCCAAGCGCGATCGCCAATCTGCGAATCACATCTGGCGGAGGCTGCCAGTTTCCGCCTTCATAACGTCGAATCTGTAGCACGGCCAGCCCGACTGCATCGGACAGGGTTATCTGAGTAAGGCCGCGCGCCTTGCGCCACGCAGCCGAGCGTTCGCGAAATTCCATGTCGAAAACTTAGGAAGACAAATTATTAGCGTAGCACCATGGGTATCGCAAAAATATCGATGTTGCAAATATCGACCGCTCTCGATCAAAGGGCGATTTGAACCCTCTCCGGTAGCAAATCTGAACGACCCTGAGGGGACGAGAACCGCCCCCACCCCCAAACTTATCCACCCCCCCCTCTGGATAACTTTTGTAAAAGCCCCCTGGCAGCTTGTGGGCGAAACCTTGATAAAGCAGCAGGCTTACCAGATCGCATAAAAGTTTTCCCAGGCTCCGTCTTCCTGTCCGCGTTTACCACGCAGGCTTATGGTTTACGCAGCGCCTTGATCCGTAAACGAAGTTTCAAGTTATCCACAGCCAGGTGCGGTGCTTGTTAACTATTACTACGTATACATATACAAAGACTATAAAAACCAGAGAGGCATCCAGAAAGCGCGCTGCGTATACATGCAAAAGCAATGCACAAGCCTTCGCAAGCAAAGTCACAAACGCCGTAAGCCTCAAACCAACGGTAAACAGATCTCGGTCAGCAACTCCGCAGGCGCGGTGTCCTTCGGGCTATTCAGATACTCCTCGAACACCGGCGCATCCGCAGCTTCGCGCCCCGACTGCACAAGCCACGTCCCATACAACCACTCATACGCCGCCCGCATATCGCTATACGGACCCTTGTGCCGCAACACCGCGTATTCACCGCCTTTCACAGGCGCGACGTTAACCGGCGGACTCACCGTCACGGCCACTTGCAGCGGATGCGGCAACAACACCCCAGCTTTAGAACGCAGCGCGTTTTCATCGACCACGCCAGGATCGTCGTAGTAGATCCCGATCATGCGCATCTCTGTCGCGAGCAAATTATGTTTGGCGAGCCACCCAAACAACGCATCGAACGCTTTGCCGATTTGCATGTACGACCCAACATGATCGACCGATAAAACCTCGATCGGCTCAACATAACGAATCACCACTTCGCGCATCGTCATTTGACTGTCTCCTGAAAGCGCCGGACGAAACCGGCTATGCGTGCCTTGCTTGCGATACTGCGCCGGCGGCACACCGAACACCGCGCGAAACGTCCGCGAAAAAGATTGCAAACTGCTGTAACCCGAGCGCTCGGCGATCTCCGCAATCGGCATCGAACCGTTCGCGAGATACCCGGCCGCGCGATGCAAGCGCAAGCGACGCACTGTCGTCGCGACCGTCTCGCCATACATCGCCTGATAAATCCGATGCCAGTGATACGGCGACAGACACGCAATTTCAGCGAGCCGCTGGATATCGAGCGGTTCGTCGAGATGATCGTAGATATGGTCGAGCACGCGTGCGAGTCGCGTTTCATATTGAGCCCGATTGCCTGATCCGTTCATGAAGAGGAATGAGCCGTTCGTTGAAAGACCGCGCGAATGAACGCGAACAAGGACAAAACAAAAATACCACGCGCCCGTTTACCAAATCCTGCGAACTTCAGTGCAACCAGCAAGCGCCAAGCGCCGGAGGTCCGCGCAGGTTAGCGCAGTTGCAATTAAGCACCCGTTAACACGCAAGCTCCCGAACTTTGCCGAATTTCGATAACACCCTCGAATAATGGCTTCCTACCATCGGCTGAAGCCTGTCGGCCCACGCACCGCAATGCCTTGCGGCGTCGAGCAAAGCGCGTCAATGCGTCAACACGTCAACGCGAACTCAGGAGCATCCGATGAAACCACCGCCCATCCAACAGTCCATCGGTCAGGCCATGCACCACGAGCTGAAGCAGACGCTCGGCACATGGCAGCTGTGGGGCATCGCCGTGGGCCTCGTCATCTCCGGCGAATATTTCGGCTGGAGCTACGGCTGGGCGAGCGCCGGCACACTCGGCTTCGTTGTCACGGCGATTTTCGTCGCCGCGATGTATACGACTTTCATTTTCAGCTTCACCGAACTCACCACGTCGATTCCACACGCGGGCGGCCCGTTCGCGTACGCGCGCCAGGCGTTCGGTCCGACCGGCGGCTATCTCGCGGGCGCGGCCACGCTGGTCGAATTCGTGTTCGCGCCACCGGCCATCGCGCTCGCCATCGGCGCGTACCTGCACGTGCAGTTTCCCGGCCTCGAACCGAAGCACGCGGCAATGGGCGCCTATCTCGTGTTCATGGCGTTGAACATCGTCGGCGTTCAAATTGCCGCGGCCTTCGAGTTGTGCGTGACGCTGCTCGCGATCTTCGAACTGCTCGTCTTCATGGGCGTCGTGTCGCCGGGTTTCCGTTGGTCGAACTTCACGGCGGGCGGCTGGGGCGGTGCGAACACGTTCAGCATGGGGTCGTTTCACGGCATGTTCGCGGCGATCCCGTTCGCGATCTGGTTCTTCCTCGCAATCGAAGGCGTCGCGATGGCCGCCGAAGAAGCGAAAAACCCGAAGCGCTCGATTCCAATTGCCTACGTCACCGGCATTCTGACGCTGGTCGTGCTCGCGATCGGCGTGATGGTGTTTGCCGGCGCGGCCGGCGACTGGACCAGGCTGTCGAACATCAACGACCCGCTGCCGCAAGCGATGAAATTCATCGTCGGCGAACACAGTGGGTGGATGCACATGCTGGTGTGGCTCGGCCTGTTCGGGCTGGTCGCGTCGTTTCACGGGATCATCCTCGGCTACTCGCGGCAGATCTTCGCGCTGGCTCGCGCGGGCTATTTGCCGGAGTGGCTCTCGAAGGTGCATCCGCGCTTCAAGACTCCGCATCGCGCGATTCTCGCGGGCGGCGTGATCGGCATCGCCGCGATCTACAGCGACGAGCTGATCCAGTTCGGCGGCCAGACGCTGACGGCAAACATCGTGACGATGTCGGTGTTTGGCGCTATCGTGATGTATATCGTCAGCATGCTCGCGCTGTTCAAGCTGCGCCGCAGCGCGCCGAACATGGAGCGCCCGTTCCGCGCGCCGCTGTTTCCGTTCTTTCCGGCGTTCGCGTTGGTGGCCGCGGTGATCTGTCTGGCGACGATGGTCTACTTCAATTTTCTGGTGGCGATCGTGTTCGCGATCTTTCTCGCGCTGGGCTACGTCTACTTCCTGTTGACGCGCCATCAACGCGAGGCGGCGCCCTCCGATGCGCTGCTCGAAGAATGACATGACGGATCGAGCCGCTGCGCAAGCAACGGCGATGGAGTCGTAAACATGAGCTACACCGAGTCGATCGGCAACCGCACGTATCGCTTCGCCGATCTGAAGACGCTGATGGCGAAAGCCAGTCCACAACGTTCCGGCGATCAGCTCGCGGGCGTCGCGGCGGCGAGCGAGGAGGAACGCGTCGCTGCGAAGATGGCGCTCGCGCAGGTGCCGTTACGCACGTTCCTCAACGAAGCGCTGATCCCGTATGAGAGCGACGAAGTTACGCGTCTCGTGATCGACGATCACTCGCCGCAGGCGTTCGCCGAGATCGCGCATCTGACGGTCGGCGATTTCCGCAACTGGCTGCTAAGCAGCACGACCGACGCCGACGCGCTTACGCGTATTGCCGCTGGCCTCACGCCGGAGATGGTGGCGGCGGTGTCGAAGCTGATGCGCAATCAGGATCTGATCCTGGCGGCGCGTAAACGTCCGGTGATTACGCGCTTTCGCAACACGGTCGGTTTGCCTGGCCATATGTCGGTGCGCTTACAGCCGAACCATCCGACCGACGACGTCAAAGGCATCGCCGCCTCGATGCTCGACGGCCTGATGTACGGTTGCGGCGACGCGATGATCGGCATCAACCCGGCAAGCGACAATCTCGCGGCGATCACGAAGCTGTTGCTGATGATCGACGACTTCCGCCTACGCTACCAGGTGCCGACGCAATCGTGCGTGCTGACGCATGTCACCAACACGATCGCTGCGATAGAAAAAGGCGCGCCGGTCGATCTGGTGTTTCAATCGATCGCCGGCACGGAGAAGGCGAACGCGGGCTTCGGCATCTCGCTCGCGCTGTTGCAGGAAGCTTATGAAGCGGGGCTATCGCTGCAACGCGGCACGGTGGGTCACAATTTGATGTACTTCGAAACCGGGCAGGGCAGCGCGCTGTCCGCCGACGCGCATTTCGGCGTCGATCAGCAGACCTGCGAAGTGCGTGCGTATGCGGTGGCGCGCAAGTTCAATCCGTTCCTCGTCAACACCGTGGTGGGCTTCATCGGCCCCGAGTATCTGTACGACGGCAAACAGATCACGCGCGCCGGTCTCGAAGATCACTTTTGCGGCAAACTGCTCGGCGTGCCGATGGGTTGCGACATCTGCTACACGAATCACGCGGAAGCCGATCAGGACGACATGGATAATCTGCTGACGCTACTCGGCGTCGCGGGCATCAATTTCATCATGGGCATTCCGGGCGCGGACGACGTGATGCTGAACTACCAGAGCACGTCGTTTCACGACTCGCTCTATGTACGCGACGTGCTCGGCTTGCGCCGCGCGCCGGAATTCGAAGAGTGGCTGGAGTCGATGCAGATCACCGACGCGCGCGGCGCGTTGCTGAGCGCATCGCCGCAGCAACCGCTGCTCGAAGGCGCGCGCGACTGGATGGGCATCGCATGAGCGACTTCCTCGAAAAGAATCCGTGGAATGCGCTGCGGCAATTCACCAATGCGCGCATCGCATTGGGCCGCGCGGGCAGCAGTGTGCCGACCGAGCCGTTGCTTGCGTTCAACCTCTCCCATGCGCAGGCGCGCGACGCGGTGCATCATCCGCTCGACGCCGATGCATTGCACGAGCAGTTGCGCGCGCAAGGCTTCACGACATTGGACGTGCATAGCGCGGCGCCCGATCGCGAGCATTATTTGCGGCGTCCCGATCTGGGCAGGCGTTTGTCGGACGAGAGTCGCGCGATGCTGGCGCAGTTGTCTGCCGCGCCGAGCGATGTCGTGTTCGTGATCGGCGACGGTCTTTCAGCGTTCGCCGCATCGAAGCAGGCGATCCCGCTGTTGCAAGCCGTTTGCCCCACACTCACGGATTGGAGTATCGGCCCCGTGGTAGTTGCGCGTCAGGCACGCGTCGCGCTCGGCGACGAGATCGGCGAACTGCTCGGTGCAAAGATTGTGGTGATGCTGATCGGCGAGCGGCCGGGTTTGAGTTCGCCCGATAGCCTCGGCATCTACCTGACGTATGCGCCGAAAGTGGGTTGCAGCGACGCGCAACGCAATTGCATTTCGAACGTGCGGCCGGAGGGACTCGATTACCCGCTGGCCGCGCACAAGTTGCATTACCTGCTGACGCATGCGCGGCGTTTGGGGCTCACCGGTGTCGGTCTGAAAGACGATAGCGATGCGTTGCTGCCGGGTGCTTCCGGAACACCCGCTGTCGGCGACGATTCGAATTCAAACAACGGCGCAGCGTAAGCGATCGGCATTAGCAATCACGCATCCGCCCGCTCCACCGGATGCGTTTCCAACCACGCATTCTCATCGTCTTCAAACAGCCGCGAGCGCGTGAGAAAACGCATGCCGCTCGGGCGTTCCAAAGAAAACATCCCGCCGTTGCCCGGGACCACGTCGATGATCAACTGCGTGTGCTGCCAGTATTCGAATTGCGACTCGCTCATGTAGAACGGCACGCCGGCAATCGTCCCGAGTTTCACATCAGACGAGCCGACCATGAACTCGTTTTGCGGAAACATCATCGGTGCGCTGCCGTCGCAGCACCCGCCGGATTGGTGGAACAGCACGTCCCCATGTTCGGCGCGCAACGTGTCGATCAATTCGACAGCGGCGGGCGTCGCGATCACGCGGGCGACTTCTTTGTCATCGGCCATCACATGCCCTCGTTGAAAAAGAGCGAGCCGCACGATGCGGCTCGCCCTGAGCGGACAGGCTAACGTTCAGAAGAACCCGAGCGGCTTGTCGCTATAGCTGACGAGCAGGTTCTTGGTCTGCTGGTAATGGTCGAGCATCATCTTGTGATTTTCACGGCCGATGCCCGATTGCTTGTAGCCGCCGAACGCCGCATGCGCCGGATACGCGTGATAGCAGTTGGTCCACACGCGGCCCGCCTGGATCTGGCGGCCGAAGCGATAGGCGCGCGTGCCGTCGCGCGTCCATACGCCGGCGCCGAGACCGTAGAGCGTGTCGTTGGCGATTTCCAGCGCTTCTTCTTCGGTTTTGAACGTCGTGACTGACACCACCGGCCCGAAGATTTCTTCCTGGAAGATGCGCATCTTGTTGTGGCCACGGAACACGGTCGGCTTCACGTAATAGCCCTTGCTCAGTTCGCCCTGGAGCGTATTGCGTTCGCCACCGATCAGACATTCGGCGCCTTCCTGTTTGCCGAGGTCGACGTACGAGAGAATCTTTTCGAGCTGCTCCTGCGAGGCCTGCGCGCCGATCATCGTCTTGCTGTCGAGCGGATGCCCTTGCGCAATCGCGGCGACGCGCTTCAGCGCACGTTCCATGAAACGGTCGTAAATCTTCTCGTCGATCAGCACGCGCGACGGGCACGTACACACTTCGCCCTGATTCAACGCGAACATCGTGAAGCCTTCGAGCGCTTTGTCGAAGTAGCTGTCGTCCGCGTTCATCACGTCGGCGAAGAAGATGTTCGGGCTCTTGCCGCCGAGTTCGAGCGTGACCGGAATGATGTTCTGGCTCGCATACTGCATGATCAGGCGACCGGTCGTGGTCTCGCCGGTAAACGCGATCTTCGCGATGCGCTTGTTCGACGCGAGCGGCTTGCCGGCTTCGAGACCAAAGCCGTTCACCACGTTCAGCACGCCCGCGGGCAGCAGGTCGTGAATCAGTTCGAGCAGCACGAGAATCGAAGCGGGCGTTTGCTCGGCAGGCTTCAACACCACGCAGTTGCCGGCGGCGAGCGCGGGCGCAAGCTTCCACACCGCCATCAGGATCGGGAAATTCCACGGAATGATCTGGCCGACCACGCCGAGCGGTTCATGAAAGTGATACGCGACGGTGTCGTGATCGATCTCGGAGATACCGCCTTCCTGAGCACGCACGGCGCCGGCGAAATAGCGGAAGTGATCGATCGCGAGCGGAATGTCGGCGGCCATGGTTTCGCGTAGCGGCTTGCCGTTGTCGATCGTCTCGGCTACGGCCAGGCGTTGGAGGTTCGCTTCCATGCGGTCGGCGATGCGGTTCAGGATGTTCGCGCGTTCCGCGACCGCGGTTTTACCCCACGCCGTTTTCGCTTTATGCGCGGCGTCGAGCGCGAGTTCGATATCGGCTTCGCGTGAACGTGGAATCGACGTAAACGGCTCGCCGGTGATCGGCGACACGTTGTCGAAATACTCGCCGCCCACGGGTTTCACCCATTCCCCGCCGATAAAATTCGCATACTGCTTTTTGTACGGGAATTCGGTGGTCAGAAATTGCATCTCTGCGTGATTCATCTGTGTGCTCCTCACATGTTTGAATGGGCTATATCCGGCGCGATATATCGCTCGGCCGTGACTGCCTAGAGCCAGAAGTGTGCCAATGCACCGCGCCGGTGAGCCGTGCACGCACAGCAAGCATCGGCGCACGACGTCATGCGCGCTGCCGTTCAAGCCGCAGCAGTGGAGCGTTTCGTTTCTGATCAGTGTGCGCAGTGGTGTTCATGAATTGAACAAGGCGCGTGGCACAGGCTGATACCACGCGCGCGGGAAAGCGGCCGATGCGTTTCGGCATGGGACTTGCCTTGCCGTCCTCTTCAATCTTCCGTTTGCGCAGATCCGGTATGACGACCGATACCCGACATGACAGCCCGACCAGTCCGATGCTCACACCGCAGCCCAGCTTTCGCGTGCAGACGCGCGTCGCGCATGACGCCGACGAACAGGCGGGCAACCTGCATGGCTGGAATCAGACCTACGATCAGTTGACCGCGGGCTGCTTCGTCGGCGGATTGACGGAGTTGTGCGTCGACCACATGCAGGTGTTCGTCGAGACGACGAGCCACACGTTGCGGCAAACCTGCGAGGTGCAGAAGGACGCGTACTGGTTCGGCATTCCGACGTGCCCAACGGGCTCGGGCCGCATCGACGCGCAGGTGATCGCGGGCGACGCGCTCGCGTTTC
Organism: Paraburkholderia ginsengisoli NBRC 100965; assembly: GCF_000739735.1. Classification (GTDB taxonomy): domain Bacteria; phylum Pseudomonadota; class Gammaproteobacteria; order Burkholderiales; family Burkholderiaceae; genus Paraburkholderia; species Paraburkholderia ginsengisoli. Next base: position 229,959 of record NZ_BBJF01000009.1, read on the forward strand.
GGCCGGGCGGCGTCGAATTCGAATTGCTGACCTCGGCGGGCTACGAGATTTTCGGCGTGGTGGTGAAGGGCGACGTGCTGCGCCGGTACGCGGCGCAGGTGGAACGCGTCGGTCTGGCCGAGCATGTACCGGGTACGGAAGTCGTGCCGATCGGCGTCGCGCGCAAGGAGCGATTGTGCGCGTCGCTGCGTCAGTTGCTCGACGACGGAGCGGCGAGCGGTGCGCCACTGTCTCCGTTCGCGCGCAACAGTTTGCAGGCGTCGGTGCTGGCGGCGTTGTTCGACGTCGGCGCGCTACCCGCTGCCGAGCCGGTTGCGATGTCGGCACGTCCGCGTCGTCAGTCGATCGTGTCTGAAGCGCGCGAGTACGTGCTGGTCAATCGCGACCGCGCGGTGGGCGTGCCCGAGTTGTGCGAACGACTGCATGTGAGCCGGCGCACGCTGCAATACTGCTTTCAGGATGTGCTCGGCATGGCGCCCGCTACCTATCTGCGGGCAATTCGCCTGAATGGCGCGCGGCGCGATTTGTCGAATGCATCGCGCGAATCGCGTTCGGTGCAGGACGTTGCGGCGGCGTGGGGCTTCTGGCATCTGAGCCAGTTCGCGACCGATTACCGGAAGCTGTTCGGCATGCGGCCTTCGGAGACCTTGAAGGCAGCGGTGGGTGGTCGTCGGGGAGCGGATTCGTTCGCTCATTAGCCGCGCGGGCGCGGCAAACGCATCATCGCGTCTGCGCGCCTGCTCGCTTCAACTCACTTGCGCAACAGCCGCAACCCATTCCCCACCACCAGCAAGCTCGCGCCCACATCGGCGAACACCGCCATCCACATCGTGCCGAGACCCATCAACGTCAGCACGAGAAACACGCTCTTGATGCCGAGCGCCAACGCGATGTTCTGCACCAGCACCGCGTGCGTCGCCTTCGACAGCCGGATGAACACCGGCAGTTTGCGCAGGTCGTCGTCCATCAGCGCGACGTCGGCGGTCTCGATTGCGGTGTCGGTGCCCATCGCGCCCATCGCGAAGCCGATGTCGGCGCGCGCCAGCGCGGGCGCATCGTTGATGCCGTCGCCGACCATGCCGACCGTCGCGCCATCCGTCGACCATTGCGTGACCGCGTTCAGCTTGTCTTCGGGCAACTGGTTGCCGCGCGCTTCGTCGACGCCGACCTGCCGCGCGATCGCCGACGCGGTGTGCCGGTTGTCGCCGGTGAGCATCGTCGTCGCGACGCCGAGGCGCCGCAATTCGGCGATGGCGGCGCGGCTCGTCTCCTTCACCGTATCGGCGACGGCGAACAGCGCCAGCACCCGCTCGGCGTCGATTAGCATCACGACGGTTTTGCCTTCGCCTTCGAGCGAGTCGAGACGTGCCTCCAGCGCAGGCGAACAGCGCCCAAGTTCTTCGACCAGCCGATGATTGCCGAGCCAGTACGGCGAGCCGTCGATCGAGCCGCGCACGCCGCGTCCGGCGAGCGCTTCGAATGCATCGACCGGAAGCTGCGCAATGCCGTCGCTTTGCGCAGCCGTTGCGATTGCCATCGACACCGGATGATCGGAGCGTCCCGCGAGACTCGCCGCGAGCGTGCGGCAGCGGACGGTGTCAGTGACGTCAGCGCCATGCAACGGCTCGAACTCCGTCTGAGCCGGTTTGCCATGCGTGATCGTGCCGGTCTTGTCGAGCGCGAGCCGGTTCAGCTTGCGGCCCTGTTCAAGGTAGACGCCGCCTTTGACCAGGATGCCCTTGCGCGCGGCGGCCGCGAGTCCGCTGACGATCGTCACTGGCGTCGAGATCACGAGCGCGCACGGACACGCGATCACGAGCATCACCAGCGCCTTGTAGACCCACTCGTGCCACGCTCCGCCGAACAGCAGCGGCGGCACGAGCGCGACGGCGAGCGCGATCGCAAACACGATCGGCGTATAGACCCGCGCGAACCGGTCGACGAAACGTTGGGTCGGCGCCTTCGTGCCCTGCGCTGCTTCGACCGCGTGAATGATCCGCGCGAGCGTCGTGTTGCTGGCCCCGACCGTGACACGATAGTCGAGCGAGCCGGCCTGGTTGATCGTGCCGGCGAACACGGCGTCGCCGATGGTCTTGTCGACCGGCAGGCTCTCGCCGGTGATCGGCGCCTGATCTACGCTCGAACGGCCCGCGACGATCTCGCCGTCGAGCGCGATCCGCTCGCCCGGCTTCGCGCGCACCACCGCGCCGAGCGGGATCGCGTCGAGTCTGGTAAGTTGCCAGCCGCCGTCGGGCTGTTGCACGCTCGCCTGTTCGGGCGTGAGCTGCATCAAGCCCTGGATCGCGTTGCGGGCGCGATCGAGCGACTTCGCCTCGATCAATTCGGCGATCGTAAAGAGCACCATCACCATCGCAGCTTCAGGCCACTGGCCGAGGATCAGCGCGCCGGTCACCGCAATGCTCATCAACGCGTTGATGTTCAGGTTGCCGTTGCGGATCGCGAGCCAGCCCTTGCGGTACGTTGTGACGCCGCTGGCGGCGATTGCGACGATCGCCAGACCCGCAGCCAGCCAGGCCGGAGCGCCCAGCCAGCCAACGGCCTCTGAGGCCGCCGCGGCGACGCCCGCGAGCGCGAGCGGCCACCACGCCTTCGACGGCGCGGGCGGAGTGTCGGAGGGGGCTGTGCCGGCGGCGGTGTCCGCGAGTTCGGGCGTGAAGTCGAGCGAACGGAGCGCGGCGAGGATCGAGTCGAGCGCATGCGGCGCGTGGACGACGGTCAACACACGCTGCATCAGGTTGAAGTCCATGCTGCGCACGTCGGGCATCCGGCTGAATTTCTTGCGGATCAGCGCTTCTTCGGTCGGGCAGTCCATCTGCATGATGCAGATCGTGGTGCGCAGATCGTCGCCGACGGCTTCGGAGCGGGGCAGCGGGAGGGATGCGAGCAGCACGGTTGCGGGGGCGCAGCAGGCGGCGTGAGCGTGGGTTTCTGCGTGGGCGTGGCCCTCTGCATGCGCGTGGCTGTGCTCACGCTCGTGCGTGTGCGTTTTCTCGTGCGTATGCGTGTGCTCCTGCATCCGCGCATGCCCGCAGCACCCATCTTTCCCGTGCGCGTCCTCATGCACATGAGCCTGCCGCTCATGCTCCCCGTGCCCATGAGCACAGGCATTTCCCTCTTCATGACGGTCTGTTTCGGATTCGCTGGCGTGACGCATGGGTGGCTTCCTGGGTCGATTTGTGGTCTAGTAAACACCTTGAAGCCACTACAAGGTCAAGGCCGCCATCCGGAGGGTCCATGAAAATTGGCGAATTGGCGAAAATCGCCCATTGCACGACCGAAACCATCCGTTTCTACGAAAAAGAGGGCCTGTTGCCCGAAGCGGATCGCACCGAGGCCAACTACCGCAGCTATACGGCGAAGCATGTCGAGCGTCTGCGCTTCATCCGGAACTGTCGTGCGCTCGACATGACCCACGACGAAATCCGCGCGCTGCTGCTGTTGACCGACGCGCCGGCGAACGGCTGCGGCGGCATCAATACGCTGATCGACGAGCACATTGCGCACGTCGACACGCGCATCGACGAATTGAAACAACTGAAGCTGCAATTGACCACGCTGCGTGAGCAATGCCACGGCGAGCAGGCCGTCGAGGACTGCGGCATCGTCCACGGTCTGAGCGAAATGGATGTGAGCGCGCCGCGTGCGCGCCATACGCATCTGGGCTGAAACGTTCCGGCCGCGCCGCGTCGATCCGGCCGCGGCGACCCCATTCATGGCCGGGCCGTTCGTGCGGCCCGCCAATAAAACCACCGAATCCAGTTGGAGAATCAACGTGTTTACCTGTAGAAATCAGTCCTGCGACGCGCAGTGGGAACTGTCGGACGTCGTCATCAAAAACGAAGGGCAGGGGCTGCTGTTCCGTTGCCCGATGTGCGGCGCGCGCAATTACGTCGAGCGTTTCGACGGCGAAGACGGCTCGGTCCTGTACGAACAGATCGAAGGCCGTCCCGACGCCGGCCCCATGGCCGACTAGTCTCCAGTCAATAGCGAACCTCATCCTATGAACAGTCCCACCACCGCCGGCGCGCCGTTTAGCGAGTTGTCGCTGCCGAGCGCGACCCTCGCGAACCTGACGCAGCTCGGCTACGTCGAGATGACGCCGATTCAGGCCGCGAGCCTGCCGATCGCGCTCGCCGGCCACGACCTGATTGCCCAGGCGAAAACCGGCAGCGGCAAGACCGCGGCGTTTTCGCTCGCGCTGCTCTCGCGCCTCGACGCGCGCAACTTCGCCGTGCAGGCGATGGTGCTGTGCCCCACCCGCGAACTCGCCGATCAGGTCACGCAGGAAATCCGCCGCCTCGCGCGCGCGGAAGAAAACATCAAGGTGCTGACGCTGTGCGGCGGCACGCCGATGCGCCCGCAAACGGCGAGTCTCGAACACGGCGCACACATCGTGGTCGGCACGCCGGGCCGCATCATGGATCACCTCGAACGCGGCAGCCTGCCGTTGCAAGCGCTCAACACGCTGGTGCTCGACGAAGCCGACCGCATGCTCGACATGGGTTTCTTCGACGACATCGCGACCGTCGTGAAGCAATGCCCGAAAGAGCGGCAAACGCTGCTGTTCTCGGCGACCTACCCCGACGGTATCGTCAAGCTGAGCCAGCAGTTCCTGCGCAATCCGAAGGAAGTGAAGCTCGCCGAACGGCACGACAACACCAAGATTCGCCAGCGCTTCTACGAAGTGACCGAAGACGGGCGTCTGCATGCGGTCGGTCTGTTGCTGAACCACTATCGTCCGGTCAGCACGCTCGCGTTCTGCAACACCAAGCAGCAATGCCGCGATCTGCTCGACGTGCTGCGCGCGCAAGGTTTTCATGCGCTCGCGCTGCACGGCGAACTCGATCAGCGCGAACGCGATCAGGTGCTGATCCAGTTCGCGAACCGCAGCTGCTCGGTGCTGGTCGCCACCGACGTCGCCGCGCGCGGTCTCGACATCGCTCAACTCGAAGCGGTGATCAACGTCGACGTGACGCCGGACCCGGAAGTGCATGTGCACCGTATCGGCCGCACGGGCCGCGCCGATCAGGAAGGCTGGGCGCTGAGCCTCGCGAGCATGAACGAGATGGGCCGCGTGGGCAGTCTCGAACAGGCACAAAAGCGCGAAGTCGAATGGCACAAGCTGTCCGAACTCACGGCGGCGAGCAACGAGCGGCTGTTGCCGCCTATGGAAACGCTGCAGATTCTCGGCGGCCGCAAGGAAAAGATCCGCCCCGGCGACGTGCTCGGCGCGCTGACCGGCGAGGCGGGTTTCGCCGGCTCGCAGATCGGCAAGATCAACGTGACCGAAATGTCGACCTACGTGGCGGTGGAGCGCAGCATCGCGCGCGACGCGCTGCGCAAGCTCAGCGCGGGCAAGGTGAAGGGCAAGAAGGTCAAGGTCCGTCTGATGGACGACGCGTGATCGCCGCCTAGCCGGATCAGGGACGGCGGCGCTCGCGGCCGTCCCTTCCACGCATCACATTACGTCATACCTGCGCGTTATCCCGGGCGCTTCGCGCTGTCCCATTTCTTCCCTCAAGCTTCGATCCCACTGGTCTCGCCCGATGCGGCGCCCCTTCGCGCTAGCCATGACATAAACGCATGCCGCGCATGACAAAGTTTCGATTGTGACGGTTCTTTGGCTGATGCCTAATCACCGGACCGGAAGGACCGCCGCGTCGTCGCTGTGTCCGTGAATCCGCAGCTGGATGAAGAATGGGAGAAAGCCTTATGCAGAGCGCCACGCAAGCCCGCTCGAAACTGCCTGATGTGGGCACGACGATTTTTACCGTGATCGGTCAATTGGCCGCGCAACACGATGCGCTGAACCTGTCGCAAGGTGCGCCCAATTTCGCGCCGGACGCGAAGCTTGTCGACGGTGTCGCGCAAGCCATGCGCGCCGGCCATAACCAGTACGCGCCGATGGCCGGCATCGCCGCGTTGCGCGAAGCGCTCGCCGATAAGGTGGAGACGTTGTACGGCGTGCGCTACGACCCGGTCAGCGAAGTGACCGTGATCGCGAGCGCGAGCGAAGGGCTGTATTCGACGATCAGCGCGCTCGTGCACCCCGGCGATGAAGTGATTTACTTCGAGCCGTCGTTCGACAGCTACGGTCCGATCGTCCGGCTGCAAGGCGCGACGCCGGTGGCGATCAAACTGTCGTTGAACGATTTCCGCGTGGATTGGGACGAGGTCGCCGCCGCGATCACGCCGAAGACGCGGATGATCATCGTCAACACACCGCACAACCCGACGGCGACCGTGTTCAGCGAGACCGACGTCGCGCGGCTGAAGGCCATCACGCGCAACACTGACATCGTGATTCTGGCCGACGAGGTCTACGAACACGTGGTGTTCGACGGCGCGAAGCACCAGAGCATGGCGTGCCATTCTGAACTCGCGGAGCGCAGCGTGATTGTCTCGTCGTTCGGCAAGTCGTATCACGTGACTGGCTGGCGCGTTGGCTATTGCCTCGCGCCCGCCGAGCTGATGGACGAGATTCGCAAAGTCCACCAGTTCATGGTCTTTTCCGCCGATACGCCGATGCAATACGCGTTCGTCGATGCGTTGGCCAATCGCGAAAGCTATCTCGGCCTTTCCGCGTTCTATCAGAAGAAGCGCGATCTGCTCGCGCACGCGCTGCGCGAGTCGCGCTTCGAACTGTTGCCCAGCGAAGGTAGCTTCTTCATGCTCGCGCGTTTTCGCGGCTTCTCCGACGAAAGCGATAGCGACTTCGTGCTGCGCCTGATTCGCGATGCGCGCGTCGCGACGATCCCGTTGTCGGCGTTCTATACGGACGGCACGGATTCCGGCCTGATCCGCCTGAGCTTCTCGAAGGACGACGCGACGCTGCTCGAAGGCGCGCGTCGTTTGTGCGAGATTTGAGGGCTCGCGTGCAATGCGGCACGCGCCAGGCGTTGGCCATTTTTTTGAACGCAGTATGATCGTCGCGCTCCGGTGACGCCGCTATGTGCATCAGCGTATGGCGGCGCGGACGTTACGATGAAATTCGAAGGAAAAGGGATTTGCCATGAAGTTGCTCAAGCCTCTATTGGCGCTGGCCTGCGCATTCGCGTCGCTCGCGGCTTCGTCTGCCGCGAATGCCGCCGACACCGCGACGCTGCGTTTCGGCGTCGAAGCGCAGTATCCGCCGTTCGAATCGAAAGGCCCGAGCGGTGAGTTGCAGGGGCTCGATATCGACGTGGGCAATGCGGTCTGCGTCGCCGCGCACATGACCTGCAAATGGGTCGAGACCTCGTTCGACGGATTGATTCCCGCGCTGCAGGGTCGCAAGTTCGACGCGATCAATTCGGCGATGAACGCGACCGAGCAACGCCGTCAGGCGATCGATTTCACCACCGTCGTGTATCGCGTGCCGACGCAGTTGATCGCGCGGCGCGACAGCGGTCTGCTGCCGAAGCCCGAGTCGTTGAAGGGCAAGCGGGTGGGCGTGTTGCAGGCGTCGATTCAGGAGACCTTCGCGAAGACGCATTGGGAACCGGCTGGCGTGATCATCGTCCCGTATCAGGACCAGAACCAGGTGTACACGGATATGGTCGCGGGTCGTCTCGACGCGACGCTCGTGCTGGCGCCCGCGGGGCAAACGGGTTTTCTGTCGAAGCCCAACGGCAAGGACTACGCGTTCGTCGGTCAGCCGGTGCGTGACGACAAGATTCTCGGCAGCGGCATCGCGTACGGGATTCGCAAGGGCGATACGGCGCTGCGCGATCAGCTGAACGCGGCGATCGCGAAGGTGCAGGCGGACGGAACGGTGAAGACGTTGGCGACGAAGTATCTCGGCAATATCGATGTGAGCGCGAAGTAGGTCTTTGCGATGCGCGTCTGCGTGCGCAGGCCCGGCGCCGCTCACCGCTGCTGACGCTTCGCAGGGACTTGGTTGTTGACCGCGCGTTTGGCGGCTACGATAGGTAGGCTTCGCTATGGCGAGGTCTACGTACGGATCGGAGAGCACGCGCATGAGCGGGATGACAGAGACGGCAAGTCACGTTAAGAGCGCTTCCGCGCCGAAGTTCTGGCGCAGCGACGCATTGCCGTTCATCGAAGCGCGTTCCATCGACGACGGTCGCGAGGTCTGCTACGCCAAGCACTCGCACGAAACGTTTTCGATCGGCGCCGTGACCGGCGGCCGCAGCGTGTATCTGAATCGGCATGCGCGTGAGTGGATCGGCGCGGGCGCGGTCGTGATGATGAACCCGGACGACGTGCATGCGTGCAACCCGATCGCCGACGAGCGCTGGTCGTATCGGATGCTGCACGTCGAGGTCGAGTGGCTCACGAAGCTGCAACACGAACTGGGCTTCAGCGAAAACCACGCGTTTCGCGCGTTCTCGCAGACCATGACGCTGGACCCGGTGTTATTCGACGGCTTGAACCGGCTGTGCGCGATTCTCGTCGACGGTGACGCCGACACGCTGCGCAAGGAAAGCGCGGCGATCACCTTTTTCTCCGAAGTGCAGCAGAAGCTGAATCCGGCGTCCTTGCCGGATCACGACGCGAGCCGACAGCTGACACGGGCCGCGGAATTCATCGCCGAAAACTGTACGCGCTCGCTGACGCTCGACGATATGTGCGAAGTGGCGGAGCTGTCCGCGTCGCATCTGATTCGCGCGTTCAAACAGCGCTATGGGATGACTCCGCATGCGTACCTGATCAACCGGCGCATTCAGTACAGCCGCGCGCAACTCAAACGCGGCCGGCTGATCGCGGACGTCGCGCTCGATGCCGGTTTCGCCGATCAGGCGCATTTGCAGCGCACATTCAAGCGGCTGGTTGCGGCGACGCCGGGGCAGTACCGCAGTTGATCCGGCCAATGCGCCGGTCGGCGCGCCGCGTTATCTCACGCGTTCGGTCATTCATTCCATCAACAGATACAGCGCGCTGGCTGCGAGCAGCGCGGCCATCACGCGATTGAACAGCCGGACCTGTTTTGGTTCCTGCAAGTACCGGCGCAGGAACGTGCCGGCGTACGCCCAACTCGCTATCGACACGTAGCAGATCACGAAGTACAGCGCGGTGAATTGCCAGACGAGGCTGCTGTCACCGCCGGCCGCGTAGGCGCCCATGCCGGCCAGCGACGCGAGCCAGGCTTTCGGATTGAGCCATTGCATCGCCGCGCCGTGGGCGAAGGACGGTGCGCGAGACGGTTTGTCGGCGCCGAGTTGACCGTCGTCGACGGCGAGTTTGTAGGCCATGTACAGCAGGAAGCCGATGCCGGCCCACTTGACGAAGTCGATCAGGTTGGGGAAATGAGCCAGCATCTCATGCAGACCCAGGCCGATGAGCAGAAGCAGCACCGTGAAGCCGACGGTCGCACCGCTCACGTGCCGCATGCTCGCGACGAGCCCGTGCCGGGCGCCCGCGCTGAGCGCGACGACGTTCACCGGACCCGGGGTAATGGAACTGGCGAGCGCGAATGCGGCCATGGAGAGTAAGACGGTCATCTGATGCCTCGATACGTGAGTGCGTTGCGCAGGATTGGCGACGGTCAACGGTAACGGGCGAGGGGGCGGGGTGTATTGAAGGAAATTGCTTCGGGGGCAGATTGAGGGCTGCTGCCGGAAAGCAAAAAGCCCGGTCAGCTTTCGCTAACCGGGCTTCGGAATGCTTGGTGGGGCGTGAGTGACTCGAACACTCGACCTACGGATTAAGAGTCCGCTGCTCTACCAACTGAGCTAACGCCCCAACAGAAGCGAAATTATGCAGTAACTTTTCGAGCTTGCCAAGCCCCTTTAGTAAATTTCTTAAAAAATATTGGGGCAGCCGGTTCGAGCCATCCGTCCATAGCGCCGCGCGTGTGAAAAAGGCGCGGCGTTTATCGTCCCGGTATCATGTCGCGGACATCTCGCCGCGCGACGCGCTGCGGCTTTCGACCGGGAACTGCCATGGATGAGAAAGAGATTATCGAGTTGCTCGACCGCATCCTCGCACCTTGGGTCCGCGCACTCACGCTGACCCCGGTCAAGGTCGACGAAGAAAGCGCGACGCTGCGCCTGCCGTTTTCCGGCGGCCTGCGCCATGCGGGCGGCGTGATTTGCGGCCAGGTGTTCATGGCGGCCGCCGACACGGCGATGATCGTCGCCATTTCAGCCGCGCTCGGTGGCTTCAAGCCGATGTCCACGGTGTCGCTGAATATCAACTTCATGCGCGCGGTCCGCAAGGGCGACGTGATGATCACCGCCCGCGTGCTGCGCATGGGCCGCAATCTGGTGTTCGGTGAGGTCGGATTGTTCGATGAAACCGGCAATATGGCGGTCCACGCCACCACCACCTACGCGCTGCTCGACTGAGTCTGAAGTTGAGACAGCGCGGCAAGCCGTACAAGAGGAAAAACCAGGATGTTCGATCAGGTCGTATTCGCCGGCGGCGGCAACCGCTGCTGGTGGCAGGCGGGTTTCTGGGACGTGGTGCAGCCGGAGCTGCATGTCCGGCCACGCGTCATCACCGGCATTTCGGCCGGCGCCGCCACCGCGTGCATGCTCTACACGCGCGATTCCGACTGGGTGATGCGCTACTACCAGGACGCGCTGCGTCACAACACTCGCAACGCTTACTGGGGCAATCTGCTGCGCGGCGAATCGGTGTTTCCGCATTACCGGATCTACCGGCAGGCGCTGCTCGACATCTACGGCGATAAGTTTTCGACGCTCGCCGACGCGCCCGAAATCCGCATCGGCGTGTCGCATCTGCCGCGCTGGCTCGGCGCACGCAGCGCGGTCGCCGCGGGGTTGATCGCATACAACATCGAGAAATACGTGCGCAAGACGCTGCATCCGACCTTGGGTCAGACGCTCGGTTTTCATCCGGAATTCGTGCGGGCGCAGGACTGCGCGACAGTCGAGGATCTCGCGGATCTGATCCTGCAATCGTCGAGTACGCCGCCGTTCACGCCGGTTCTGCGGCGCAACGGCAGGCCAGTGCTTGACGGCGGCATGGTCGACAACGTGCCGGTCGGCGCGCTCGACGCCGACGCGCCCGGCAACGTGCTGGTGATGGTCACGCGCATCTATCCGCGGCCGCAGATGTTCGTCGTACCCCACGGCGTGCAGCAGCGGCTTTACGTGCAACCGTCGCGGAAGGTGCCGATTTCGAGCTGGGATTACACGAGCCCTTCGCAGATGGCGCACGCATACAACCTCGGCCGCGCCGATGGCGAGACTTTCCTTGAGCGCGTGCCCGAACTGTTGGAGGCCGGCGCGCGCGAAGCGCGCTAAGGTGCGTGGCGGCGCGGGTTTCTGACGGTAGAGCTTCTTGCAGGGTCATGCCGACGTGCGGCTTGGAGGGCGACACGTCGGCAAACCCGTCGCCTGCATCTGTGTGCGCGGAAGAGCCCGCGCATGCAGGCCCCGGCAAGCAATCGTCGCCGGACGCCGATGCACGTCTTCCGAAGTTACCGCCGCCGCCCGCCCTGCAATGCTTCCGGATTCGCGACGCTGGCGGTGTCGCCGGCATCGAACGCCAGAATGTTGTTGAACGCCGCCGTGAAGTAAAGCTCGTAGCTCTCGCGCTCCACGTAGCCGATGTGCGGCGTGCAGATCACGTTTTCCATCCGCAGCAGGCTGTAGCCCTGCAGGATCGGCTCGCTTTCGTAGACGTCGATCGCGACCATCCCCGGACGATTGTGGGACAGCGCGTTCACCAGCGCGTTTTCGTCGAGCAGCTCGGCCCGGCTCGTGTTCACGAGCAAGGCGGTCGGCTTCATGCGCATCAGGTCTTCCTGCTTGACGATGCCCCGCGTGTCGTCGTGCAGACGCAGGTGCAACGACAGCACGTCGCTCTGCTCGAACAGCGCGTCGCGGCTCTCGGCCACGCCGTACCCATCGGCGCGGGCGGCTTCACGCGAATGCTCGCGACCCCAGATCAGCACGTTCATGCCGAAAGCCTTGCCGTATCCGGCGACCAGGCGGCCGATCTTGCCGTACCCCCAAATCCCCAGCGTCTGACCGCGCAACACCTGACCCAGGCCGAAATTCGGCGGCAGCGCGGACGTCTTCAGACCGGATTGCTGCCAGGCCCCTTGCTTAAGGTTAGCTACGTATTGCGGAATGCGGCGCTGCGCCGCCATGATGAGAGCCCACGTGAGTTCGGCCGGCGCGTACGGCGAGCCGCTGCCCTCCAGCACGGCGACGCCGCGCTCCGTGCACGCCGCGAGATCGATGTGGCTGGACACTTTGCCGGTCTGGCTGATCATGCGCAAACGCGGCAATTTGTCGAGCAGTTGCGAATTGATGCGAGTACGTTCGCGTATCAGGACGAGCGCGTCGACTTCGGCGAGACGGCTTGCCAACTGACCGAGACCGCGCACGGTGTTGTTGAAAACTTTGACTTCGTGATCGGCCAGCAGTTGAAAGCAGTCGAGCTTACGAACGGCGTCCTGGTAATCGTCGAGGATGGCAATCTTCATGGTATGTGTCTTGCGGCGCACCATGACGGTGCGGAACCGAGTGTTATGCTCACTGTCCCACCATGTGACTTAGGTCACATGCCGGTGTGGCAGGATGCCTTACCGTAGATGCTGCTGCAAAGCACGGCAGCACCACGTTAAGGGCAAATTGAGATCGTTTTTAACAGTTTGTTGCGTGTTGAGGCAAGCCGCTTTACAGACGGTTGCAGAAGCCCCGCCCGTCAAGTGCCTCCGCGCGGCAAGCTGGCTGGCCCAGGATGACCTGCGCCATTGCGTCGAGTGGGCGTTACCTCGGCGTGATGAAATGAAATGCCTCTCGCATGCAGCGTCGCCGGGCTTGTACCGTTTTTCTATTGCTTTCAAACGGAGACAGGTCGATGAATCATCCCTCATTCGAAGGACAGCCCACCATCGAGGCGTCCACAGGGGCGCCCGCGTGGGTCAGGAACCGAAAACTGATCGACTGGGTCCGGCAGGTCGCTGCGATGACCAAGCCGGACAAGATCGTCTGGTGCGACGGCTCGCAAGAGGAGTATGACCGTCTTTGCACGCAGATGGTCGAAGCCGGCACGCTCAAGAAACTCAATCCGGCGAAACGTCCCAATTCTTACCTGGCATGGTCCGATCCTTCGGACGTCGCGCGCGTCGAAGACCGCACCTTCATCTGCTCGCAGCGAGCGGAAGACGCCGGCCCGACCAATAACTGGATCGCTCCGAACGAAATGCGTACCACGCTCGACGGGCTGTTCGACGGCGCGATGCGCGGCCGCACGATGTACGTGGTGCCGTTTTCGATGGGCCCGCTCGGGTCGCCGATCGCGCACATCGGCGTCGAATTGAGCGACAGCCCGTACGTGGCGACCAACATGCGCATCATGACGCGCATGGGCCGCAAGGTGTACGACGTGCTGGGTGAAGACGGCGAGTTCGTGCCGTGCGTCCATTCGGTCGGCGCGCCGCTCGCGGCGGGCGAGAAGGACGTCCCGTGGCCGTGCAACAAGACCAAATACATCGTCCATTTTCCGGAATCGCGCGAGATCTGGAGCTACGGCTCGGGCTATGGCGGCAATGCGCTGCTCGGCAAGAAGTGTTTCGCGCTGCGCATCGCGTCGACAATGGGCCGCGCCGAAGGCTGGCTCGCCGAACACATGTTGATTCTCGGCGTGACGTCGCCGGAAGGGCGCAAGCATCACGTCGCGGCGGCGTTTCCGTCGGCGTGCGGCAAGACCAACTTCGCAATGCTGATCCCGCCGGAAGGGCTGAATGGCTGGAAAATCTCGACGATCGGGGACGATATCGCCTGGATCAAACCGGGTTCGGACGGCCGCCTGTACGCGATCAATCCGGAGGCCGGCTATTTCGGCGTGGCGCCGGGCACGAGTGAGAAGACCAACTTCAACGCGATGGCTACGTTGAAGGAAAACGTGATCTTCACAAACGTCGCGCTGACCGACGACGGCGACGTCTGGTGGGAAGGCATGACCGACGAGGCGCCCGCGCACCTGATCGACTGGCAGGGCAAGGACTGGACGCCGGCAAGCGCCAAGGAAAGCGGCCGCAAGGCGGCGCATCCTAACGCGCGCTTCACGGCGCCGGCCTCGCAATGTCCGTCGATTGATGCCGACTGGGAAAACCCGGCGGGCGTGGCCATCGACGCGTTCATCTTCGGCGGCCGCCGTTCGACAACCGTGCCGCTCGTCACCGAAGCGCGCAACTGGATCGAGGGTGTCTACATGGCGGCGACCATGGGCTCCGAAACGACCGCCGCCGCAGCTGGCCAGCAGGGCGTGGTGCGGCGCGACCCGTTCGCGATGCTGCCGTTCTGCGGCTACAACATGAGCGACTACTTCGGTCACTGGCTGAAAACGGGCGAGCGGCTGGAAAAACTGAACGCGAAACTGCCGAAAATCTTCTGCGTCAACTGGTTCCGCAAGGGCGCGGACGGCAAGTTCGTCTGGCCGGGCTTCGGCGAAAACATGCGCGTGCTGAGCTGGATGGTCGGCCGGATCGAAGGCACCGCGCACGGTGAGGAGCACGCGTTCGGCGTGTCGCCGCACTACGAGGACATCGACTGGAGCGGACTCAACTTCACCCGCGAGCAATTCGAGCAGGTCATCTCGGTCGACGACGCCGCGTGGCGCGATGAACTCGCGCTGCACGCAGAGCTATTCGACACTCTGCAACAACGTTTGCCGCCCGCTTTGACGCAAGCGAAACGTGCTCTCGAAGGGAAGCTTGCGGCATGATCAGGTGAGTATTCACTTCGTGAGGAAAGCCGCCTTCGGGCGGCTTTCCTTTTTCGCACTGTCCTCGGCCGACGATTTTTTCTGATTCCGCAATGCCGGGACGACCTTTACGTCTATTCGAACAAATAAGACAGCGCTAACTGCGCCGCAGCAGATTGTTTCGTTTCGGGGAACAATTGACGATCCTGCCCCACATTGGGGAATACAGTCGCACGAAAATTGACAATATTTCGGGTTTCGCGGGCAACTTCTGCACGAATTTGAGAGTCGTAGGAGAATTCCAAGTTCGCTTCACTGGTTTTCACTAATTGTCAGGAAGCTGTAACACGGCAGGGAGTTGTCTTATGGATCATTTGCAGTCGATGCGAGTTTTCGTCAAAGTGGCGGACCTCGGCAGTTTTGCCCGCGCTGCGAGCGCGATGGATATTTCCAACGCGGTCGCCACCCGTCACGTTGCCGACCTCGAAGGCCGCCTTGGTACGCGGCTGCTCAATCGCACAACCCGCAGCTTGTCTCTGACCGAATCCGGACAGGTGTATCTCGAGCGTGCGCGCCAGATTCTCGACGAACTGGAAGACGTCGAACAGATGGTGGTCGCGCGCAATCACGAACCCGTTGGCACGTTGCGAATAGTTGCGCCGGTCGTGTTCGGCTTGCACAACCTCGCGCCAGTGCTGCAGACGTACGCGGAGCGCTATCCGAAAGTGATCCCGGACGTCACGCTGGTCGACCGCCAGGTCGATCTGGTCGAGGAAGGTTTCGACGTCGGCGTGGTGATCGCGCGGCAAATGCGCAGCGCCAGTATCGTCACGCGGCGTCTGACCACCGGCTGCATGACCGTGTGCGCGACGCCGGCCTATCTGGAGAAGCACGGCACCCCGACGCGTCCCGAGCATCTGCTGGAGCATCCGTGCCTGAGCCTGCCGTCCGAGTATTGGGGCGACGAGCGTGTGTTTACGGGCCCGGAAGGCGAAGTGCGCGTACGTCCGTCGAACGTGATCGTCGCGAACAACACGGAAATGCTGCGTCAGTTCGCGTTGCTCGGCATGGGCATCGCGATTCTGCCGAGCTATTTGATCGGCCGCGATATGACGCGCGGCAGACTGGTGCGTCTGCTCGGCGATTACCGCTTGCCGCAGGTCGAGATCAACATCGCGTACCCGAGCCGTCGTCACTTGCCGGCGAAGGTGCGCACGTTTATCGATCATCTGGTCGAGCATTTCAACCAGACGCCGAACAGTCTGCTCGGCGAGCAGTGGATCAAGGACGGCCTCGAGCGGCCCGCCACGTCGGCGGCATACGATTCCGCCGAGTCGCCCATGCCGCCGGAAGCGTTCGACGGCGCGGAGCCGCTGTCGCGATTGCTGGATAGCGAGTTGTCGCCGGTTCCGAAGACGTTGGCAAAGACGACCAATCGCCCCCGGCCGACGGCTCTATCGCCGCTGTAGTTGTCGGGACGATAGAAGTCAGCAGCGCAGGCGCAAGCTTGCAGATGTTAAAAAAGGCGCAGTCACTTGAAATGACTGCGCCTTTTTTCATGGCAAAAGCGAATGAAGCCGGCCGGCCGGAAGCGAAACGTCTTCCGGACTAGCCGCCAGCCCAAATCACGAGCCGGTTTTACGCGCCACCGCTTTCTTCGCGGGCGCTTTCTTGGCCGCCGCGGTTTTGGTTGCGGGTGCCTTCTTCGCCGCTGCCTTCTTGGCCGCCGGCGCAGTCTTCACCGCTACCGCCGTTTCTCCATCGTCCGACTCCGGCGCCGCTTTCGCAGCCGACTTGGCCGCCGCGGTCTTCGCGGCAGTCTTCGCCGACGGCTCCTTCTTCTCGAATTCGAAACCGATCTTGCCGTCGTTCTGCTTGACGAGGAACGCCTTGAAATTCCGTCCCGTGCGCGACGACTTGAAGTTCGTCAGCAGATCCGTGCGGCCTTCTTCGAGCAGCTTCGCCATCTGCTCGCGCGCGATTTCCTGTTGCAGGATCACCTTGCCCGAGCGGAAGTCGCAAGTCTTCGGATTAGCCACCGAGTTTTCGCAGACGTAGCTCATCCCGTGTTCAAACACGCGGGCCTTGCACTTCGGGCACGCGCCCACCGGCTGCTGATCGGAGAAGTCAGGCGGTTCGCCGTCTTCACCGCCCGCATCCTGGCCGAAATCGAACTCCAGCTTGTAGTTCTTGATCTCGTCGTCGAACGACAGCTTGAGGATTGCCGAGAACGGCCGGCCCATTTTGCTGCGGAAGCCCGACAGCGGTCCGATCGTCTTGTTCTGCAACAGCTCTTCGACTTCCGGGATTTCGAACTGGCGTCCGCCCGGAATCTTCGAAATCGAGAACTCGCATTTCGAGCAGGCAAACCGCCGATAGTTCTCCTTCACCTGACCGCCGCAATTCGGACACGGCGTTTCCAACGTCGCGTAATCGCCCGGGATCGTGTCGGAATCGTATTCCTTCGCGCGCTTGACGATGGTCTGCGTCATGCGGGCGATTTCCTGCATGAACGCGTCTCGCGGCAGGTTGCCCCGTTCCATTTGCGAGAGCTTGTATTCCCACTCGCCGGTCAATTCCGGCGCGGTCAGCTCCTTCACGCCGAGACCGCGCAACAGCGTCATCAACTGGAAAGCCTTGGCGGTCGGGATCAGATCGCGCCCTTCGCGGATCAGATACTTTTCGCCGAGCAGACCTTCGATGATCGCCGCGCGCGTGGCCGGTGTGCCGAGGCCCTTGGCCGCCATCGCTTCGCGCAACTCGTCGTCTTCGACGAGCTTGCCCGCGCCTTCCATCGCCGACAACAGGGTCGCTTCGTTGTAGCGTGCGGGCGGCTTCGTCACGAGTTGCTGGGCGGCGATCTTGTCCGTCTTGACCTTCTCGTCCTTCTGCACGGGCACGAGGTTCGCGTCTTCGCCGCTGATTTCGCGGCCGTAGACCTGCAACCAGCCCGGTTCGACGAGCACCTTGCCTTCGGTCTTGAAGTGATGGCCGACCACTTGTGTGATCCGCGTCGTCACCCGGTATTCGGCGGCAGGGAAGAACACCGACAGGAAGCGCTTGACGACGAGGTCGTAGAGCTTCTGTTCCGGCTCGGACAGATTCTTCGGCGCTTGCTGCGTCGGGATGATTGCGAAGTGGTCGCTGATCTTCGAGTTGTCGAAGATGCGCTTGTTCGGCTTCACCCAGCCCTTGTCGAGCACCTGCTTGGCAAACGGCAGATAGTTGTTGCTCTCCTTGAGCATGCCGAGCGTGTCCTTGACCGTATCCATATAGTCTTCCGGCAGCGCGCGAGCGTCGGTCCGGGGATAGGTCAGCACCTTGTGCTTTTCATACAGCGCCTGGGCCAGGCCCAAGGTGTTCTTCGCCGAGAAGCCGAAGCGGCCGTTGGCCTCGCGCTGCAAACTGGTCAGGTCGAACAGTGCCGGCGACAGTTGCGTGGACGGCTTCGATTCTTCCGTCACCGTACCGGTCTGGCCGCGGCAGGCGGCGACGATCGTTTCAGCCGCGGGCAACGCCCACAGACGCGAATCGCGCTTTTCCGGATCGAACTCGTCGCGCTTGAATTTCGGATCGAACCAGCGGCCTTCGTAGAAACCGGCCGCGCAGACGAACTCCGCCTTCACTTCCCAGTAGTCGCGCGGCACGAAGCGGCGAATCTTCTCTTCGCGCTCGACGACGATGGACAGCGTCGGCGTCTGCACCCGCCCGACCGTGGTCAGGAAGAAACCGCCGCCTTTGCTGTTGAACGCGGTCATCGCGCGGGTGCCGTTGATGCCGACCAGCCAGTCCGCTTCCGAGCGGCAGCGTGCCGCATCGGCGAGCGGCTGCATCTCTTCGTCGCTGCGCAGACGGGCGAAGCCGTCGCGGATCGCACCGGCGGTCATCGATTGCAGCCACAGACGCTGCACCGGCTGTTTGGCCTTGGCGTGCTGCGCGATCAGGCGGAAGATCAGCTCGCCCTCGCGCCCCGCGTCGCATGCGTTGATCAGACGGTCGACGTCCTTACGCTTGAGCAGCTTGGTCAGCACCTTCAGGCGCGACTCGCTCTTGGCGATCGGGTTCAGATCGAAATGCGGCGGAATGACGGGCAGATTGGCGAAGCTCCACTTGCCGCGCTTGACTTCATAGTCTTCGGGCGCGGCAATTTCCAGCAAGTGGCCGACTGCCGAGGAAAGGACGTAGTCGTCGCTTTCGTAGTACTCGTCATGCTTGGTAAAGCCGCCCAAAGCCCGCGCGATGTCGTTCGCGACGGAAGGCTTTTCGGCGATGATCAGTGCTTTGGACATGACTCGATGTGAGGTTGGTGGAACCGGGTTGATGGCCTTGAGTGCGCCAAATTAGCGCGCGACCCTCGTTTGCGACCTTTGGGACCCATTAACGACCGCTTTATAGCACACGGCGCGAAAGCAACGTGTCAAGTGCCATAAAAGCGCGCCATCATAATTGCGCGCTCAGCCGTTGGGCAAGCTGCGGCAAACATGCTGTGTACCGCTTCCGACACGCTGCTGCAACCTTCGGGCGCCGGCGCCGCCACCTTCAGGCGACCGTCAGCGCGGGCCGCAGCTTGGGCGCGCCGGTGACGCCGGGCACGGCCGTCAGGTCCAACAGCATCCGCTCCACAATCGACGCCTGCGGCAAAACGGTACCGAAAAAGCGTGTCGTGACCGAGTCTTCGATCAGGATGGTCGGGAAATTCTCGACATCCAGATCGTCGAAACGGTCCGCGTGGGTTTCGATGTCGATCCATGCGAAACAGATATCCGGATGCCGGTCGGCCAGTTTGTCGAACGCATCCCGATACTCACGGCAGGTCCCGCACCACTCTGCGCACAGGCAGGCAACGAACAACGTGTCGGGTTCGTTGACGCGCTCGGCGATCCGGTCTTGGTCGGTGTCGAGATTCAGCGCGGGCATGTAGTGGGTTCCTTGCGTACTTTGTGAGGTGCTTTGGCGCGAATGTAGCATGGCCGATCCCGAAGGGTGGTCAACCCTGATCAAGATGGGACCGGCCGTGGCCGGCCCGCATGAAGCGGCCGCCGGGCAGCACGCTTACCTGGCCGGCAAGTTCCAGTTGCAGCAGGGTGGTTTGCAGCGACGAGTCCTCCATCTCGGTGCGGGTGGCCAGAATTTCAAGCGTGGTGGGCGAGTGACCCAGTGCTGCGAGGAGTCGTTGCGCGTCGGTGTCGATGGGAGCGGTTGCCACCGTCGACTGATCCGCTCCGGCGGACCGCGCTGCCGCCAGTTCCCGCTGAACCATGGCCGAAGCTCCGACCGCTGGCGCATTCCGCGAAGTGGCGCCATCCCAAGGAACCGTCTGCCTCGAAGACGGAGCGGCAGCACGGACTGCCGGACGCCTTGCGAAGCCCAGTTCCTCCAGTACCTCCTCGGGTGTCTCAACGAGCTTTGCGCCCTGCTTGATGATCCGATGACATCCGCGCGACAGCGGCGCGTGAATCGAGCCGGGCAGCGCGAAAATATCGCGGCCCATTTCATTGGCGAGCCGCGCCGTGATCAGCGAACCGGAGCGCATCGCCGCTTCGACGATCACCACACCGCTAACCAGCCCGGCGATCAACCGATTGCGCTGCGGAAAATTGGCGGCGCGCGCGGGCGTGCCGAGCGGCCATTCCGAAAGAATCGCGCCCTGCGCCGCAATCTGCCGCGCCAGGGCGTGATGAGCTGCCGGGTACACGAGGTCCGCACCGGTACCGATCACGGCCACCGTACTGCCGATGCCGTCCAGTCCGCCCCGATGCGCGGCGCCGTCGATGCCGAGCGCCAGTCCCGACACGACGGTCACGCCCGCTGCCGACCAGCGCGACCGCCCGCGTATGCAGCAGATCGAGCCGGCCTTTTATATATAGCAGCGGTGGCGGATCGGGCATGGTCAGCAGCGCGGGCGGATACGCAGGGTCGTCGAGCGTCACGACCTGATTGCCGGGCAGCTCGCGCCACGCGATCACCGCGTCGAGTTGCGCGTCGAAATCGGGACCCGTCGGCGCCAGCGCGGCACGCGCCGCGGCTTCGCCGGCGACCCCGGCAAGCGCTTCCGGTGCTTGAGCGAAAATCGCTTCCGGCAGCCCAAAAGCGCTGAGCAACAGACGCAGCGCCGCGGGCGTCAGGCCCGGTGCGAGCGCCAGCCGCAGCCACGCGGCGAGTTCGATATTGGTTGCGGGCAAGGTGTGCATTGCGAGTCGCTCCTCTTGCAGGGCCAGCGGGCAGGCGGGCACCATGCTAAAATTTTCATCATCCGAAATAACCGCAGCGCCGCGCCCACCCGCGCGGGCTCGTCGTCTGGCGCATGTGGCGCGTTGAATCGAACCGGTTCGACACCATCTATCCTCGGCGCAATACGACGGGCTCACAACCTGGCCGAACGGCCAACGCGAGCCCTCCAACGGTCAGCGGCGCCTCAAATCACACTCAAAATCATGGCTTTACTGAACATCCTCAACTATCCGGACAAGCGTCTGCACAAGGTTGCGAAGCCGGTCGAAAAGGTCAACGACCGCATCCGCCGTCTCGTCGCCGACATGGCCGAGACCATGTACGCGGCGCCCGGAGTCGGCCTTGCCGCGACCCAAGTCGACGTGCACGAGCGCGTGATCGTGATCGACGTATCGGACGCGCACGATCAGTTGCTCGCTTTCATCAATCCAGAAATCATCTGGTCGAGCGACGAGCGCAAGCTGTCGGAAGAAGGCTGTCTCTCGGTGCCAGGCATTTACGACAACGTCGAGCGCGCCGAGAAAGTGCGCGTGCGCGCATTGAACGAGAAGGGCGAGACCTTCGAACTGGATTGCGAAGGGCTGCTCGCCGTGTGCATTCAGCACGAAATGGATCACCTGATGGGCCGCGTGTTCGTCGAGTATCTGTCGTCGCTGAAGCAGACGCGCATCAAGAGCAAGATGAAGAAGCTCGCCCACGCGATGTAATGCGCGTCCACCTCGCCTACCGTCCCCGTTCATGAGTCATTCGTTGCGCGTCATCTTTGCCGGTACGCCGGAGTTCGCCGCGGCGGCGCTGGCCGCGATTCACCGTGCCGGGTTTCCGGTGCCGCTCGTGCTGACCCAGCCGGACCGGCCCGCCGGGCGCGGTATGAAATTGCAGGCGAGTCCGGTCAAGCGCTTCGCGCAGGAGCACGGGCTCGACGTCGCGCAGCCGCCTTCGCTGCGCCGCGCCGGCAGATTCCCCGCGGAAGCCGCCGCCGCGATCGAACAACTGCGCGCCACGCCGCACGACGTCATGGTGGTCGCGGCCTATGGGCTGATCCTGCCGCAGGAAGTGCTGGATATTGCGCCGCTCGGCTGCATCAACATTCACGCGTCGTTGTTGCCGCGTTGGCGCGGCGCGGCGCCGATTCATCGCGCGATCGAAGCAGGCGACGCGGAAACCGGCATCACGCTGATGCAGATGGACGTCGGCCTCGATACCGGCGCGATGATCTCCGAGGCTCGCACGCCGATTTCCTCCGACGACACCACCGCCACGTTGCACGATCGCCTGGCGCAGGACGGCGCGAGGCTGATCGTCGACGCGCTGATCGAACTCGAGCGCAACGGCAAGCTGGCATCGACTCCGCAACCGGCGGACGGCGTGACCTACGCGGAAAAGATCGGCAAGCAGGAAGCCGCGCTCGACTGGCGCCGTCCGGCCGCGGTCCTCGCGCGCCAGGTGCGGGCGTTCGACCCGTTCCCCGGCGGCGTGGGGACGCTGGAAGACGGCAGCTCGGTCAAAATCTGGGCGGCTGTCCCCGTCGAGGCGCAAGGCGACAACGCGCCCGGCACGATTACCGAAGTCTCCGCGGACGGCGTGATCGTGGCCTGTGGAGAAGCTGCGCTGCGTCTGACGCAATTGCAGAAACCCGGTGGCAAGCGCCTGCCGGTGCGCGAATTCCTGGCCGGTTCGACGCTGGCCGCGGGACAGCGCTTTCAACTTCCTGAAGCAAAGTAACAGCCCGCGGATGTCTTGAACATCGACCGTTTGGCCGATGTTCGAGACCCTCCGCCGCGACCCCGCCGCGCGTTAGAATCCTCCATGCAGTCACCCCCAGGTTTCGAGGATTTTCAATGTTTGGCATTACCCATTTCGAGTTTTTCGTCGTCGCGGTCTTTCTTCTGAACGTGACGCCCGGTCCGGATACCGCGTATATCGTCGGGCGCAGCGTCGCTCAAGGCCGGGGTGCCGGCCTCATGTCCGCACTCGGCATCTCGGCGGGTTGCTGCGTGCATTCGCTGGCGTGCGCATTCGGTTTGACCGCGCTGCTGGCCGCTTCTACCACGGCGTTCACGGTCATCAAATTCGCCGGCGCGCTTTACCTGATCTATCTCGGCGCGCGGCTGATTTTCGCGCGGCCCGCAGCGCACGCGACAGCCGGCGACGCACGCGCGGCTGACGCGCCCAAATCGTTGAAGCAGCTTTTTCTGCAAGGCTTCTGGACCAATGTGTTGAACCCGAAGGTCGTGCTCTTCTTCGTATCGTTTTTCCCGCAGTTCGTAACGACCGGCAGCGAACACAAAACGTTCGCGTTCCTCACGCTCGGCGCGGTGTTCGTCGTGATGAGCATGCTTTGGAACAGTTTTGTCGCCTGGATCGCGGGCAGCGTGACGCAGCGTTTTTCCGGCAAGCCTTCGGTGAAGAAGTGGCTGGACCGCGGGGTCGGCAGCGCGTTCGTCGGCTTGGGCATCAAGCTCGCCACTGCATCACGATGACGATTGAATTTTCCCGATCCATCCTTATCTAACGTTTCGCTTACAATCGGGCGCTGCGTTCAGGCGGCGCAGATATGAGGCTCACGTTTTAGGAGTTGCAGACATGTTCAATTGGGTCAAAACCGCGATGTTGATGGCCGCGATCACGGCCCTTTTCATCGTGATCGGCGGGATGATCGGCGGGTCGCGGGGCATGATGATCGCGCTCGTAATCGCCCTTGGGATGAATTTCTTCTCGTACTGGTTTTCGGACAAGATGGTGCTGCGCATGTACAACGCGCAGGAAGTCGACGAAAGCAGCGCGCCACAGTTCTATCGCATGGTGCGTGAGCTCTCCACGCGCGCTAACCTGCCGATGCCGCGCGTCTATCTGATCAACGAAGACGCGCCGAACGCGTTCGCCACTGGCCGCAATCCGGAGCATGCGGCGGTTGCCGCCACCACTGGCATCCTGCGCGTGCTGTCCGAGCGCGAAATGCGCGGTGTGATGGCGCACGAGCTGGCGCACGTGAAGCACCGCGACATCCTGATCTCGACGGTGTCGGCAACCATGGCAGGCGCCATTTCCGCGTTGGCGAACTTCGCGATGTTCTTCGGCGGCCGTGACGAAAACGGTAATCGGTCGAACCCGATCGCCAGCATCGCCGTGGCGCTGCTGGCGCCGCTCGCCGGCGCGCTGATCCAGATGGCGATTTCGCGTGCGCGTGAATTCGAAGCCGACCGTGGCGGCGCGCAGATTTCCGGCGACCCGCAAGCGCTCGCTTCGGCGCTCGACAAGATCCATCGCTACGCGAGCGGCATTCCGTTTCCCGTCGCCGAGCAGCATCCGGCCACGGCGCAGATGATGATCATGAATCCGCTGTCGGGCGGCGGTATCGCGAATCTGTTCTCGACGCACCCGGCCACCGAGGAACGCATCGCGCGTTTGATGGAAATGGCGCGCACGGGGCGTTTCGAATAACGCCGAGTGAATTGACGAAAGGCGGGTCCGCGGACTCGCCTTTTTTATTCCAGCGGACGGCGAGTGAGAAGCGGGCTGCGGTGTAACGGGCCTGATTTCGCAAACAAGCTGCGAAAGTGGTGGCCGGCGACGCCACTCCTCCTTGCCGTTTGAGCAAACCGGCAGCCCGCATCACTGCCCCACGGCGCTGGGCCTCTGCACTATTTCCCGACCTCGATCTGCGGCCGCCCCACCGCCTGCCACCCAACCACGGCGGCCCACACACGACGCCACGCTACAATGTGTGCTGATTGCGCCGCGCGCACCGCGCGGCCTGCCTTTGCCTCTTTCATGACACCAAAGCCTTCTTCGCGTTCTGCTTCTCCGTTGGCGCGTCCGCGCGAATCCCGGTTGTCGATGCTGCATCTCGCGCCCGAGTCGCTGGGTTTCGCGCTCGACTGTGCCGGACAGGCGGTCGGCGCCGTGCGTCTCGGCGCGGCTCTGCCGGCCGCGCTGCAAGCCGTCTTCGTGCCCGCGCCTGAGGGCAGCGCCGCAGCCGCGCGCGGCGCGGTGCAGGACATCGCCTATCGCACGATGCGGCGTCTCGCGACCGTCGAATGGCTGATCGCGAAGCTGGTGAAGAAAGCGCCGCCGCCGCACGTCGGTCATGTGCTCGCCTGCTCGCTCGCGTTGCTGGTCGACGATGAAGCGAACGCCGCCTACGCGCCATTCACGGTGGTCGATCAGGCGGTAAGCGCCATCGGCGCGCGTCGCGAATTCGCATTCGCGAAGGGCCTGGTCAACGCGGTGTTGCGAAATTTCCTGCGTGAGCGCGAGACTTTGCTGAATGCCGCGCAAGCCGACGAAGTCGCGCGCTGGAATTATCCGGCGTGGTGGATCGACGCGGTCAAACGCGCATGGCCCGACACATGGCAAGCGGTGCTCGCGGCCGGCACCACGCAAGGTCCGCTCACGTTGCGCGTGAACGCGCGCCGCTCGACGGTCGACGCCTACCTGCAAGTGCTGCAGAACCATCACATTGCCGCGAGCCGGGCCGGCGACTACGCGGTCAAGCTCGACACGCCGATGCCGGTGGACCGCATCCCCGGTTTCAACGACGGCGTGGTCTCGGTGCAGGACGCCGGTGCGCAACTGGCCGCGCAACTGCTCGGCGTGCGTGACGGCATGCGCGTGCTCGACGCGTGCGCGGCGCCCGGCGGCAAGACCGGCCATCTGCTCGAACTCGCGAATCTGCAACTCGTGGCGCTCGAAAGCGATGCGTCGCGCGCGCGCCGCATCGGCGAAAACCTGCAGCGGCTCAAGCTCGAAGCGGAAGTGCGTATCGGCGACGCGGGCGCGCCCGCCAAATGGCACGACGACATCGATCAACCGTTCGACCGTATCCTCGCCGACGTGCCGTGTTCGGCGTCGGGCATCGTGCGGCGTCATCCGGACATTCGCTGGCTGCGCCGCGCGTCCGACATTCCCGCGCTGGTCGCCGAACAGCGCCGCATTCTCGATGCGCTCTGGCCGCTCGTGAAGTCAGGCGGCGAGTTGCTCTACGTTACGTGTTCGATCTTTCCCGAAGAGGGCGAGTTGCAGGCGCAGTGGTTTGGAGACAAGCATCAGGATGCGGTACGATTGGACGCGCCGGGGCAACTGTTACCCTCAGTTGCCCGCGCGCCCGCCGATACCTCGGCCGGTTCCGATGCCGGACAACCCGCTGAAGACAGCGCCGGTGCGAACTCAGACCACGACGGATTTTTCTACGCGCGCTTTCAGAAACGGTGACCATCAAACGCTTCTTCCCGCTTCGGCTCGCTGCCGTGCTCTGGATTGCGCTGGCCGTATGGCTGACGGCGCCGGGCGTGGCGCACGCCGACTCGATCGCGGTGCAGCGGGCGTCGCTGCAAGCCGACAACACTGGCTGGAGTCTCGACGCGCGTTTCGACTTCGACCTCAACAGCAATCTCGAAGACGCAGTCAACAAAGGCATTCCGCTTTATTTCACGACCGACTTCGAATTGAGCCGGCCGCGCTGGTACTGGTTCGACGAGCAGCCGGTGAGCGTGTCGCAGAGCATCCGCCTGTCGTTCCAGCCGTTGACGCGCGAGTACCGCGTGTCGAGCGTGTCGTCGGGCGGGTTGCAGCTTGCGTTCAGCACGCTCAAGGATGCGCTCGCGGTGATCAAGCACGTCACATCATGGCATGTGATCGAGCGCAATCAGGTGCGCGTCGGCGAGACCTACACCGCGTCTGTGCGCATGCAACTCGACATCGCGTTGATGCCCAAGCCGTTCCAGATCGACGCGGTCAACAACCGCGACTGGAACCTCGCTTCCGAATGGAAGCGCTTCACTTTCACGGCGACCGAACGTGCTAAATAAAGTGCGCTCAACCACCAGCGTCACCAGCATCGTCGTGCGCGTGCTGGTGTCGACGGTCGCCGTGACGGCCGTGTTGCTGCTCGTGCTGCTGGCCGCGGCGAGCGCGAATACCGAATTCTTCGACCGCTATTACCAGTGGCTGTACGGCGCGAACGTCGCGGTCGCGATGATCTTTCTGCTGGTGGTGGCGACCCTCATCATCATCATCATCGCGCGGCTGCGCAAGGGTAAGTTCGGCACGCGATTGCTGGCGAAGCTCGCGTTTTTTATGGCGCTGGTCGGTGTCGTGCCAGGTGGGATCATCTACGTGGTCTCATATCAGTTCGTGTCGCGCAGTATCGAATCGTGGTTCGACGTGAACGTCGAAACGGCGCTCACGGCCGGTCTGAATCTCGGGCGTGGCATGCTCGACGCGTCGCTGTCCGATCTGCAGACCAAGGGGCGCCTGATGTCCGAGCAGATCGCCAGCGCGGACGCCGCCGGCACCACGCTCACGCTGCTGCGTCTGCGCGATCAGTTCGGCGTGCAGGACGCGATCATCATCGAGCCCACGCGCAGCATGTCGGGCGCGACACCCGAAATGCACGTGGTCGCGCAGGCCTCCGGCAATTACGCGATGCTCGTGCCGAACGACCTGCCCACGCCGCTGATGATCGACCAGGCGCGCGGCCGCGGCTATGCGGCGATCGAAGGCGAAGTGGACGGCGATCCGCACGCGCATGGCAGCAAGGGCGCGCTGCGGCTGCGCGTCGTGCAGCGCATCCCCGACTCGAATGCTTCGCTGCTGCAGCCCGCCGAACGCTTCCTGCAACTCACGCAGCCGGTGTCGCCCTCGCTCGCGCGCAATGCGGACGCGGTGCAGCGCGCGTATCGCGAGTACCAGGAAAAGGCGCTCGGCCGCACGGGCTTGCGCAAGATGTACATCGGCACGCTCACGCTCGCGCTGTTCCTCGCCACTTTCATCGCGATGATGCTGGCGCTCGCGCTTGGCAATCAACTCGCGCGGCCGCTGTTCCTGCTCGCGCAAGGCACGAAGGAAATCACCGAGGGCGACTACACGCCGAAGCGCGAAATCAAATCGCGCGACGAACTGGGCTTCCTCACGCAGTCGTTCAATGCGATGACGCGGCAACTGTCCGAAGCGCGCGCGGCGGTCGAGAACAACCGCATCGCGCTTGAACACTCGAAGGCGTATCTGGAAAGCATCCTCGCGAATCTGACCGCGGGCGTGTTCGTGTTCGACCGGCAGTTCAGGCTCACCACCGCAAATCGCGGCGCCGAGCGCATTTTCCGGCAGCCGTTCCAGACCGTGCTCGGTTCGTCGCTCGATCAGATCGGCGCGCTGAGCGAGTTCGGCGGGATGGTGCGCAAGGCGTTTGCCGATCGCGAAGCGGCGAGTGGCGACGGTCACGACGATCGCGGTCACTGGCAGCAGCAGTTCTCGATTCAGGTGCAGGGCGAAACCGAACCGCTCACGCTGCTCGTGCGCGGCGCGCGCCTCGTGTCGGCAACCGACCGCGATGCCGAAGACATGCAGACCTCCGGCTACGTCGTCGTGTTCGACGATATCTCCGACGTGATCTCCGCGCAGCGTTCGATTGCATGGGGTGAAGTCGCGCGGCGGCTCGCGCATGAGATCAAGAATCCGCTCACGCCGATCCAGCTTTCCGCCGAGCGTTTGCAGATGAAGCTCGCCGACAAGCTGTCGCCGTCGGACGCCGACGTGTTGAAGCGCGGCGCGACGACGATCGTGAACCAGGTCGCCGCGATGAAGCAGATGGTCGACAATTTCCGCGACTACGCACGCACGCCTCCCGCCGTGCTCGCGCATTTGCAATTGAACGATCTGGTCAGCGAGGTGCTCACGCTGTACGGTATCGAGGAAGGCAAGGGCGCGATCCGGGTGGAACTCGCCACATTGCCGGCGATTCGCGGCGACGCGACGCAATTGCGTCAGGTCATTCACAACCTGCTGCAGAACGCGCAGGATGCGGTAGCCGATGTCGAGCATCCGCGTGTGTTGCTCGAGACGAGGACAGTAGAATACGGAGACCCCGACACGGAAGGCAAAGTACGTGTCGCGGTGCGTCTGACCGTGTCGGATAACGGACCGGGGTTCCCCGCGCGCATCCTCACACGCGCATTCGAACCTTATGTGACGACCAAGGCCAAAGGTACGGGTCTGGGTCTTGCAATGGTCAAGAAGATCGTCGACGAGCATGGCGCGCGCATCGACGTTCGCAACCGCATGAAAGCGGGCGACGTGATCGAAGGCGCGCAGATTTCGATCCTCTTCCTTCAACTGGCGGACGATGCCGCGGCACCTGGTACAGGGCCGCGGCCGGCGCACGGCAGCGGTGCGTCGCAGGGAAAGACAAAAGCAACAGTGCAGACAAGGGCAGCGTAAATGGCAACCATCCTGGTGGTAGATGATGAAATGGGCATCCGGGAATTGCTCTCGGAGATCCTGAGCGACGAGGGGCATGTCGTGGAGGCCGCTGAAAATGCGCAGGAAGCGCGCGAATTCCGTTTGCGTCAGGCGCCGGACCTCGTGCTGCTCGACATTTGGATGCCCGACACCGACGGCGTGACCTTGCTCAAGGAATGGGCCGCGCAAGGGCAATTGACGATGCCGGTCATCATGATGTCGGGCCATGCAACCATCGACACGGCGGTCGAGGCGACCAAGATCGGCGCGCTCAATTTTCTCGAGAAGCCGATTGCATTGCAGAAGCTGCTGAAGGCCGTCGAGCAGGGTCTCGCGCGCGGCAATTCGGCGAGTGCGCCCGGCGGCGCGGCGGCGAAGCCGGTGTTGCCGGTGAGCGCGTCGGCGGTGGCGTCGGCGGCCGCGTTACCGATGCTGTCCACCGACGGCATGGGCAGCGGCGCGCTGGCTGCGCAAACGGCATCGATCTCGTTCGACATTCCGCTACGCGATGCGCGCGACGCGTTCGAGCGCGCGTACTTCGAATATCACCTCGCGCGTGAGAACGGCAGCATGACGCGCGTCGCGGAGAAGACCGGCCTTGAACGCACGCACCTGTATCGCAAGCTCAAGCAGCTCGGCGTCGATCTCGGCAAGAACAAAGGGGAGTGACGACGTGTGTGAGCGCGTTGCTCCCGCCTCGACAGATTTTTTCACGAAGGGGCTTGTCAGACTGAAGACCCCTTGATATCATTTCGTTCTTCGTTGGCCCGGTAGCTCAGTTGGTAGAGCAGCGGATTGAAAATCCGCGTGTCGATGGTTCGATTCCGTCCCAGGCCACCAGGATTCAGCCCCAGGAAATCGCAAGATTCCTGGGGCTTTTCCTTTTCTGACGGGCATTCGTGGCTTCGGCTTGCTCGCACGATGCGCGAGGGCGCGCTCGGCGGCATTCGGCGTCGCGTGATAAAATCGCGCCGGTTCAAGGACTTGCGCGCAAGTGTGTCATCCGATTCGCGCCTGGATGCCACGCGGCACCGGCCGCCATCCGCACCGAACCCTTCGCCCGACGATTAACGGTATAAGCGCCCAGCGACTCTGCCCGCAGAAGGCGCGGCCTATACTGCTTTGGGCCGGCAGCAGTGCCGGCACGCGTCGCACCGCGTTGCTCGCATGGCGCACCTCGCGCAGCGCGACGCGGCACTCATCATTCACGGAGTTTCACGGTGATCCGCAAAGACGCCAAGCGTAGCGCTCTCGTGCTGTTTTCCGGCGGCCAGGATTCCGCCACGTGCCTCGCCTGGGCGCTCGATCGTTATGAAACGGTCGAAACGCTCGGCTTCGATTACGGTCAGCGACACCGCGTCGAACTCGAATGCCGCGAAGGATTCCGTCAGGCTGTCACGCGGTCGTTTCCTGCGTGGGCGGAGCGTCTCGGCGACGACCACATGATCGACCTGTCGGTGCTCGGCTCGATCAGCGATACCGCGATGACGCGCGAGATTGAGATCGAAGCCACGGCCAACGGTTTGCCGAACACGTTCGTGCCGGGCCGCAATCTGATGTTCATGACCATCGCGGCGGCGATTGCTTATCGGCGCGGTTTGCAGGTGCTCGTCGGCGGAATGTGCGAGACGGACTTCTCGGGCTATCCCGATTGCCGCGACGACACGATGAAGGCGTTGCAGGTCGCGCTAAATCTCGGCATGGACACGCGCTTCCTGCTCGAAACGCCGCTAATGTGGCTCGACAAGGCCGACACGTGGCGTCTCGCGCACGAGCTGGGCGGCGACGCGCTGGTCGAACTGGTGCGCGTCGAAACGCACACCTGCTACGTCGGCGAACGTGCGGAGTTGCATGCGTGGGGTTTCGGCTGCGGCGAATGCCCGGCGTGCCGCTTGCGCAAGCGCGGCTACGAAGCATACCTGGCCGGCGAAAAAGTCACCGAGCCGCCGCTCTGACATCCGGCGCACGGCGCAACAACGCACGGCGAATCGCACGGAAAAGCAGCGCCATGCAGGCCATCATTTTCAGGAACACAAGGCAGAAAGCAGCATGACTTACGCGGTCAAGGAAATCTTCTACACGTTGCAGGGCGAAGGCGCGAATGCCGGGCGTCCGGCCGTGTTCTGCCGGTTCGCCGGCTGCAATCTGTGGTCGGGCCGCGAAGAAGATCGTGCGGAGGCCGTGTGCCGCTTCTGCGATACCGATTTCGTCGGCACCGATGGCGAGAACGGCGGCAAGTACCGCAGCGCCGAAGAACTGGTGCAGATGATCGCGTCGCAATGGCCGCAAGGCGAGGGCGAGCGCTTCGTGGTCTGCACGGGCGGCGAGCCGATGCTGCAGATCGATCAGCCGCTGGTCGATGCGCTGCACGCCGCGGGCTTTGAAATCGCGATCGAGACCAACGGCTCGCTGCCGGTGCTCGACACGATCGACTGGATCTGCGTGAGCCCGAAGGCCGACGCGCCACTCGTCGTGACCAAAGGCAACGAACTGAAGGTCGTGTTTCCGCAGGACAACCAGCGGCTGTCCGACTATGCGAAGCTCGACTTCGAGTATTTCCTCGTCCAGCCGATGGACGGCCCGTCGCGCGACATCAACACGAAGCTCGCGATCGACTGGTGCAAACGCCATCCGCAATGGCGCCTGTCGATGCAGACCCACAAGTACCTGAACATTCCCTGATTTGCCGTGCTGACGATTACACGAAAACTCGAATTCGACGCGGGTCACCGCATCCCCGATCACCGCAGCCAGTGCCGCAATCTGCACGGCCATCGCTATGTGCTCGAAATCACGCTGCAAGGCGATCTGGTCGACACCGAGGGCGCGCCCGATCGCGGCATGGTGATGGACTTCGCCGACGTGAAGTCGCTCGCGAATGAGCATCTGGTCGACAAGTGGGATCACGCATTCCTCGTCTACGAAGGCGACACGCAGGTGCGCGGCTTTCTGGAAAGCATGACGGGCCACAAGACGGTGGTGCTCGACCGCATCCCGACGGTAGAAAATCTCGCCGCCGTCGCGTTCGATATTCTCGCGAACGTGTACGACGCGCACTACGGCGTGAATCTGCGTCTGCACAAAGTGCGTCTGTACGAGACGCCGAATTGCTGGGCCGACGTGGTCCGCGATTAAACCGCGGGTTCTGCCGCGCGCCGCATAGAAAGCCCGCTTCGGCGACGGCCCCACCGCCGCGTTATTGACACGGTATGATCGCTCCGATAACCACACGGAGCGAGACATGCCGGTCACCGCATTGCGTCGCAGCAGCTTTCCAGGCCGACACGGCCTGCGCCTTGGTCCTTACCTGATTCCTTGCTCGGCCCACGAGGCCAGCCCGTTTTCCCGCACTGCAGGCGAGGTGTTCGGTCATCGCCAGGGAGTGCGGCGATGAGCACCTTCACCAATCCCCTCAAGCAACGCCTGCGCGAAGCCGATCCGCTGTTCGGCCTATGGCTGTCGCTCGGCAGCGATGCCGCCGCCGAAGCGCTCGCGCACGCCGGTTTCGACTGGCTGCTGATCGACATGGAGCACGCGCCGAACGATAGCGTCGACGTCGCTTCGCAACTGCGCGCGATCGCCGCCGCGCATCTGCCGAGCGAGCCGGTGGTGCGCGTGCCCGCCAGCGAAGGTTGGCTCGTCAAGCGTGTGCTGGATGCCGGCGCGCGCACGTTGATGTTCCCGAACATCGAGTCCGCCGAGGACGCCGCCCACGCTGTGCGCCTTACGCAATATCCGACCGCCGAGGCGCTCGACGGTCAGCGCGGGGTCGCCGGCGTAGTGCGCGCGTCGGGCTACGGCATGCGGCGCGATTATGTGCAGACGGCTAACGCGCAGATCGCGACCATCGTGCAGATCGAGTCGGCGCGCGGCTTGCAGGAGGTCGAGAAGATCGCGGCGACGCCGGGCGTCGATTGCCTGTTTGTCGGACCGGCCGATCTGGCCGCGAGTCTCGGTCATCTCGGCGACTCGAAGCACGCGGACGTGCAAGCCGCGATGGCGCGCATCGTCAGCGCCGCCGACAAGGTCGGCATCGCAACTGGCATCTTCGCCATGGACGTCGCGAGCGCAAGGCAGCATCGCGACGCCGGTTTTCGTTTCATCGCGCTGGCCGCCGACGTCATGTGGATGTTGCGCGCGACCCGTCAGGCGTTGCAGGAGGTGAGGTCATGAAGGGCTGGGTGCAGGGTGTCGTCGTGCGGGCGGCGCTCACGGCGGCGGTGCTGGCGAGCATGGTGGCGAATGGCGCGGCCCATGCGCAGGACCGCGTCGCGAAGCCGAACGATCCGGAGACGCAAACCGCAGTGGCCGACTACAACGCCGGCAACCTCGGCGCGGCACTAGCCGAATTCCGTAAGGCCGCCGAGCGCGGCAGCCGGCTCGCCGAATTCAATTACGCGATGATGCTGCTCAACGGCGAAGGCACAGCGGTCAATGTCGACGAAGGCAAGAAGTGGCTGCGCAAGGCCGCCGACGCCAACATGTCGCACGCGCAATACGTGTACGGCAAGATGTATGACGATGGCGAGTTCGTCGGGCGTGATCCGGTCGAGGCGCACCGCTGGTTCCTGAAGGCAGCGGAGCAGGGCCACGTGCAGGCGGAACTCGCGCTGGCCAACCAGTTCCTCGACGGACGCGGCACCGAGCGCGACAACAAGCAGGCGTTCGTCTGGTACAAGAAGGCGGCGCAGGGCGGCGATATGACCGCGCAATACGTGACCGGTTCGTTCTATGAGCGCGGCGGCGACGGCGTCGACAAGAATCTGAACGTCGCGCGCGCCTACTATGCGGCTGCGGCGGCGCAAGGCGATCCGGCGGCGCGTCTGAAGTATCAGCAACTCAGCGCGCAGTTGCGGGATCAGAAGGAAGTGAAGCCGCAGTAAATGAAAAAGGGGCGCTCCCGTGAACGGTGCGCCCCTTTCTGCATTTTGCTTCTTCGTTTGCCTGCCTACTCGAGTCTGTTCACTCAAGCCCGGCTTCGATTTCGGCGATTGCCGCGCGCCGATCGTACGCCGCGCTAGCTCTGCATCAACCGCTTCTGCCGCGCGACGCTCATGATGAGGCCGATCGCAACCCCCAGCGTCGTCAGCGCAGTGCCGCCGTAGCTCATGAACGGCAACGGCACGCCGACCACCGGCAAGATCCCGCTCACCATGCCGATATTGACGAACGCGTAAGTGAAGAACGCCATCGTCAGCGATCCGGCCAGCAGCCGCCCGAACAGCGTCGCGCCGTTCGCCGCGATGTACAGCCCGCGTGCGATCAGCAGCATGTAGAGCGTAAGCAGCACGATCCCGCCGGCGAGGCCGAACTCCTCGGAGAACACCGCGAAGATGAAGTCGGTGTGCTTCTCGGGGATGAACTCCAGATGCGCCTGCGTGCCCTTCAACCAACCCTTCCCGAGCGGGCCGCCAGAGCCGATCGCGATGACCGCCTGAATCGTGTGGAAGCCCTTGCCGAGCGGATCGGACGTCGGATCGAGCAGCGTGCAGATGCGGTGCTTCTGATAGTCGTGCATCAGCGGCCATTGCACTTCGGGCTGACAGATCTTGTCCTGAAACGCCGCAATCGAGCCGACCGCGATCACACCCGCAATCAGCACCGGCACGATCAGCTTGAAACTCAGGCCCGCGAAGTAGATCACGAAGAGGCCGGCCGCGAACACCAGCACGGCTGTCCCCAGGTCGGGCTGCTTGGCGATCAGGCCGACCGGCACCGCGAGGATCAGCAGGCCGACCAGATAGTCGTACCAGCGCATTACGCCTTCGCGTCGCTGGTAGTACCAGGCGAGCATCAGCGGGGTGGCGATTTTCAGAATCTCCGACGGCTGGATCACCACGCCGACGTTGATCCAACGCTTCGCGCCCTTGCGTGTGAGGCCGAACAGCGCCACCGCGATCAGTAGCGCGATTCCGAATGTGTAGAGCGGAACCGCGAAGCGCATCAGCGTGGTGGGCGGCACATTGGCGAGTCCCCACATCAGCACGAACGTCAGCAGGATGTTCCGCAACTGATCTTCCACACGACCGGGGACGTCCAGACTCGCGCTGTACAGCGTGACGATGCCGACGCACAGCAGCAGAAACACGATCAGTGCGAGCGGGCGGTCGAAGCCCGCGAACATCCGCTTGATGCGGTCGAGCCAGGCGCGCTTGTCGATTTGCATGCCTTTCTCCTTACTCGTCGATGCCGCCGGTCACCGGCTGGCGTGGCGACGTGGCCTGAATGTCGTCGTCGCGCGACGGGGCCGCGGCGGTTGGCGCGGATTCGCTGGCCGGACGAGGTTTATGCGGCGCGCCGGATTTACGCGGCGCGGTTTTCTTTGCGGTGGCGGAGGCGGGCACTGCCGCTGATGCCGATGCGCCTGTGGCCACCACAGCGGAAGCTGCCGCCGGTGCGGACGCGGCGGTCGCAGCCGAAGCAGCCGCAGCCGCGGAAGCAGCCGCCGCCGCCGAAGCCGCGCCGGGCATCGGCAGCGCGGTGAAGCCCGCGGCGATCTTGACCGGCTGCGCGCCTTCGGCCGGCGCCGGTGCGTCGCCGACCTGAGGTGCGGACGCGTCCTGAGTCGCCGACGCCGCCGCCGCGATGGCCGCAGCAGCAGCGCCCGGCTTGTTCTTGCCGACGAGGTAATAGTCGAGCACCTTGCGAGCAATCGGGCCTGCCGACTCCGCACCCCAGCCGCCGTTTTCGACGATCAGCGCGAGCGCGATCTTCGGCTGCTCGGCCGGAGCGAACGCGATGAACAGCGCGTGGTCGCGCAGATGCTCGGCGATCGCGTGACCCTTGTAGTTCGCGCCTTGCAGCGAGTAGACCTGCGCCGTCCCCGTCTTGCCGGCCGCCTGGTACGGCGCGCCGATGAACAGTTTGGATGCCGTACCGTTGGTCACGACGCCCATCATCGCGCGCTTGATGATGTCGATGTCCGACTGCTTCACCGCGATCTTGTCGCTCGGATCGCGCACGACCGCGCGGGTGTCCTTGGTAATGGGATTTTCGATGTCGCGCACGAGGTGCGGTTTCATCACGACACCGTTGTTCGCGAGCGTCGCGGTGGCGTGAGCAAGCTGCAGAATGGTGAACGAGTTGTAGCCCTGGCCGATGCCGAGACTGATCGTTTCGCCTTCATACCAGCGCTGCTGCTCGGGCCTGCGGTACGCCTTGCGCTTCCAGTCCGTGGACGGCAGGATGCCCTTCGCCTCGCCCGAGATATCGATGCCGGTGATCTGGCCGAAGCCCCACGGCTTCATGAAGTTGGCGATGTTGTTCACGCCGAGGTCGTGCGCGAGCATGTAGAAGTACGTGTCGTTCGACACCACGATTGCGCGGTTCATGTCGACCCAGCCCTGGCCTGAGCGCACGTCGTTGCGGAACGTGTGGCCGCCGAACGTGTACGAGCCCGGATCCTGGAAGCCCCAGCCCGGCGTGCGCTTGTGCAGCGTCAGCGCGGCGAGCGCCATGAACGGCTTGTAGGTCGAGCCCGGCGGATAGGTGCCGTGCAGCGGCCGGTTCAGAAGCGGATGGTCCGGCGAGTTATTCAGTTCGTCCCAGGTCTGCTGGTCGATGCCGTCGACGAACGAATTCGGATCGAAGCTCGGCGCCGACACGAACGCGAGCACGTCGCCGGTCGACGGTTCGATCGCGACGAGCGCGCCCCGGCGTCCGGCGAACGCCTGCTCGGCCACTTGCTGCAAGCCGATATCGAGCGACAGCACCAGGTTGTTGCCCGGCGTCGCCTGAGTGCGCGACAGCGTGCGCACCGGCCGGCCGCCGGCCGTCACTTCCACTTCCTCGAAACCGGTCTGACCGTGCAACTCGGTTTCGTAGCTCTGCTCGACGCCGATCTTGCCGATGTAGTCGGTGCCCTTGTAGTTGTTCGCGTCCAGACGCGGATCGTAGTGATCCGGATCGCTGTCGTTCTGGTCGCTCGCGTCGTCGATGCGGTCCTGGTCGCGCTGGGAAATCCGGCCGATGTAGCCGATCACGTGCGCCGCGGTCGGCCCGAGCGGGTATTGGCGGAACAGCCGCGCGCGCACTTCGACGCCGGGAAAACGGAAGCGCTGGGCGGTGAAGCGCGCGACTTCATCGTCGGTCAGGCGGGTGCGGATCGGCAGGCTTTCGAAGTTCTTCGAATCTTCCTGCAGCTTTTTGAAGCGGCGGCGATCGCGTGCGTCGATCGACACGACCGTGGCCAGATTGTCGATCACGTTTTCGAGCGAGTCGTTCAGCTTCGACGGCGTGATTTCGAGCGTGTAGGCGGAGTAGTTCTTCGCGAGCACCACGCCGTTGCGATCGGTGATGATGCCGCGGTTCGGCACGATCGGCGCGACGGAGATGCGGTTTTCATCGGCCTGCAGCGAGTACTTGCTGTAGTGCCAGACCTGCAGGAACAGGAAACGGAAGCCGATCAGCCCGAAGCAGACGAACACGAACAGGCCCGCCGCCGCGACGCGCAGGCGGAATTTCGAGAGCTGTTGCTGGGTGTCCTTGAATTCGGTCATGCGATTCTGCAAAAGGCCGGACAACGGCCATCATGAGTGTGCGCCCGATCCGGCCGGAACCGGAAGGCATGAACAGCGATGCGCGTCGGGCGGGCCGGGCGGATGAGTTCCATCAGAACGGAACGGCCGGCGAGCCCGATGCGGGATCAAATGGGCCGCGTATCGTCCGGATCGGCCGGGCGGCGTTGCGGCATCAACAACAGCACGCTGGCGATGGGCCACAGCGCGGCTTCGACGAAACCGTCGATCAGGTAACCCCAGCCCGGAAATGCCGCGCCCGCGAGGAGCCGGATCAGGAACGGCACCAGTTGCGCGGCGACCAGCAGGGGCATCACCGCGAAAGTCTGCACGCCGAGCGACATCCACAGCACGCGGCGGTGGATCGTGATCGCACCATACGACAACAGCGTGTACGCCAGCGCGTGCTCGCCGAGCAGGCTGGCGTTGTGAACGTCCATCAGCAAGCCAAGGAAAAACGCGATGCCCATGCCGACTTTGCGCGGCTGGTGCACGTTCCAGAACAGCAGCACGAGCGCGACGAAGTCAGGCACGCCGACGAGACGCCCCCACGGCATCAGGTTCAGCAGGAACGCCGCGGCGAGGCTGAACGCGATGAAGTACGGATTGACCGGCTGCAGAATGTATTGCGGTCGGTTCATGGCTTGGCCCCCGGTGCGGCTTGCGGCTTCGCGTTCTTGTCGGCGGCCGGTTTTTTCTCGGCGGCGGACTTCTTCTCAGCGGCGGCCGGCTTGGCCGGGGCTTTGTCGGCGGGCTTCGCGGCGGGTTTTTCGGCCGCGGTCTTGTCGCCCGTGGCCTTTTCACCCGGCCTGGCGGCGGATTTATCCGCCGGGCCCTTGCCGTCCGCCGGCTTGCCGCCCTTTTTCTTCGCTTCCTTCGCGGTGGTGGCCGCGTCCGGTTCTTCGGGCGGACGCGCCGGCACATCGTTCACGTAGTGCAGCACCAGCAACTGACGCGCGCCGCGCACCGGTGCGACCGGCACGCAGACCACGCGCGCGAAAGCCGTGTCCGCCTGCTTGTCGACCCGCATGACCTTGGCGACCGGCAGTCCCGGCGGATACACGCCGTCGAGTCCGCTGGTGACGAGTTCGTCGCCGGTTTGCACGTCGGCGCTGATCGGCACGAAACGCAGGTCGAGCGTGTCGCCCTTCGGCGTGCCGTAGATCACGCTGCGCAAGCCGGTCCGCACGATCTGCACGGGCACGGCCTGATCCTTGTCCGTGAGCAGCGTGACTTCGGCTTGCAGCGGGAATACGCGCGTCACCTGGCCGATTACACCGTCTTCGTTGACGACCGGCGAGCCGTTCTGGATGCCCTGCTGCGCGCCGCGCCCGATCACCACCTTCTGCGTGAACGGATCGCGCGTGTCGTACTGGATCTCGGCGGGCAGCGATTGCGTGGTTGCACGCTGCGACAGTTGCAGCAGCGAGCGCAAATGGGCGTTTTCGGCGGCGAGCTCGCCGGCCGTATTGGCCTGCTGCGAGAGCTGCAGGTCTTTGGTGCGCAGCTTGTCGTTTTCGCTGCGCAGCGTGGCGCTGGTCACGGCCAGATCGGCCGCGCCCATGAAGATGTCGCGCGGTACAAGCGCCGCGCGTTGCAACGGATAAAGACCCGCGCCGAGCACGCCGCGCACGATTTCGAGCGTCTGGAAGCGGGCGTCGGAGATCAGCAGGGCGAGCGCCAGCACGACGAAGAACAGCAGTCGTGCGAGTGCGGACGGGCCTTGCTTGAACAGGGGCGGCGGACTGTATTCCATGGTCGGCGCCGGGGGCGTGAACAGTTGGGTGAGACAGCGGCGCGCGACTAACGCGCGGTCAGCGCGCGGCAGCTGGTTGGGCCAGCCAACGGCAAACCGGCCCGCAAGGGGCCGTGTGCCAGATCCGCGCTACTGACATGGAGGGAGGCTCGCTTACTCGTACGAGAAGATGCTGCCGAGCTTGTCCATGCGTTCGAGCGCCATGCCCGAGCCGCGCACGACGCAGGTCAGCGGGTCTTCGGCGACGAGCACCGGCAGGCCGGTTTCTTCGGCGAGCAGGCGGTCCAGATCGCGCAGCAGTGCGCCACCGCCCGTGAGCATCATGCCGCGTTCGGCGATGTCCGCGCCCAGTTCCGGCGGCGTTTGTTCCAACGCGATCTTCACCGACGACACGATCTGGTTCAGCGGATCGGTGAGGGCTTCGAGGATTTCGTTGCTGGAGATCGTGAAGCTGCGCGGAATGCCTTCCGACAGATTGCGGCCCTTCACTTCCATTTCCTTGACTTCGGAGCCGGGGAATGCGGAGCCGATTTCCTTCTTGATGGCTTCGGCGGTTTGCTCGCCGATCAGCATGCCGTAGTTGCGGCGGATGTAGTTGACGATCGCTTCGTCGAACTTGTCGCCGCCCACGCGCACCGAACCCTTGTACACGATGCCGCCGAGCGAGATCACGCCGACTTCCGTCGTGCCGCCGCCGATGTCGACGACCATCGAGCCGGTGGCTTCCGATACCGGCAAGCCCGCGCCGATTGCGGCGGCCATCGGTTCTTCAATGAGATAAACCTGCGAAGCGCCCGCACCGTGCGCGGCTTCCTTGATCGCGCGACGCTCAACCTGGGTCGAACCGCACGGCACGCAGATGATGATGCGCGGCGACGGCGAGAACATACGCGATTCGTGAGCCGTCTTGATGAACTGCTTGATCATCTGTTCGGTGACGGTGAAGTCGGCGATCACACCGTCTTTCATCGGGCGGATCGCCTCGATGTTGCCCGGCACCTTGCCAAGCATCTGCTTGGCTTCCTTGCCGACTGCCTGGATGGTTTTCTTGCCGTTGGGACCGCCTTCCTGGCGGATCGAGACCACCGACGGTTCATCGAGGACGATTCCCTTGCCACGCATGTAGATGAGCGTGTTGGCGGTGCCGAGGTCAATCGCCAGATCGTTGGAGAAGTAGCTGCGCAAAAAACCGAACATTCAAAATCCTGTCTCGCTTGGGGCCGGGGGCCTCGCAACGTATGCGTAGGGCGGCGGCGGAAAAATAACAGCTTCAACCGGGCGGAAGCGGCGCCACAGGAACTTGAAGCTGCGAGGGAGTCTACCGGAGGCCGTTGCAAAGCCAGGGCGGAAAAATCCGAACGATCTTTGGGAATAGTTCAGAAAGGCCTTGGTAAGTCGGTCCGGGTTTGAATCGAACGCGTAATGATACCTTATAATTTTGGATGTTTTGAAGGAAACGGATGGCACTTTTTGCCACCGCCG
This sequence comes from Paraburkholderia ginsengisoli NBRC 100965, assembly GCF_000739735.1. Taxonomy (GTDB): domain Bacteria; phylum Pseudomonadota; class Gammaproteobacteria; order Burkholderiales; family Burkholderiaceae; genus Paraburkholderia; species Paraburkholderia ginsengisoli. Next base: position 270,831 of record NZ_BBJF01000009.1, read on the forward strand.
ACCCCTTTTTCGAGGTCGTCCTATTGCGTCGTAACCTGCTGTCGCAGCGTCGTTTTTTCCTTGCTGCGGCGGTCCACCACATTTTCCGGTGACTGCATGGCTCTGACCCTGACCGATGTTAAGCGCATCGCGCATCTCGCGCGGCTCGAACTGGCCGACGCCGACGCTGAGCACACGCGTGCTCAGCTCAACGATTTTTTCGGCCTTGTCGAGCAAATGCAGGCGGTCGATACCACCGGCATCGCCCCGCTTGCCCACCCGATCGAGCAGATCGAAGACGTCGCACTGCGTCTGCGTGACGACGCCGTGACCGAAACGGTCGAACGCGAAGCCTTCCAGCGCCCGGCGCCGGCCGTGCAGGACGGCCTGTACCTCGTGCCGAAGGTGATCGAGTAAGACCCGCGCAGCAAGCCCGGCGCGGCTCGCCAGCCCGCGGCATGCCGCCCGCTCCCGCAGCGCGCGCGTGTCCGCCGCCGGCTTCTTCGGCCCGGGCCGCCGGCGGGCAGCCGGACGCCTCCACGGCAGCGTGACCACGCTGCCGCGCTTTCCAGGATAAAACGCAATGTATGAAAAGAGTCTGACCGAACTGCGCGCCGCACTGACGGCCAAGGAATGCTCCGCCGTCGAACTCGCGCAGCTGTACCTGAAGCGGATCGACGCGGCCAATAGCCTGAACGCGTTCATCCAGGTCGATCAAGATTTGACGCTCGCGCAGGCGAAAGCCGCCGACGCGCTGCTCCACACCGGCCATGCCGGTCCGCTGGTCGGCCTGCCGATCGCGCACAAGGACGTGTTCGTCACCAAGGGCTGGCGCTCCACTGCCGGCTCGAAGATGCTGGCGAACTACGAAAGTCCGTTCGACGCCACCGTGGTCGCGCGTCTGCAGAACGCCGGCATGGTGTGCGTGGGCAAGACCAACATGGACGAGTTCGCGATGGGCTCGTCCAACGAGAATTCGTACTTCGGCCCGGTGCAGAATCCATGGGACCGCAAGTCGGTGCCCGGCGGTTCGTCGGGCGGCTCGGCGGCGGCGGTGGCCGCGCGGCTCGCGCCCGCCGCGACCGGCACCGACACGGGCGGCTCCATCCGTCAGCCGGCGTCGTTCTCGGGCATCACCGGCATCAAGCCGACGTACGGCCGCGTGTCGCGTTACGGGATGATCGCGTTCGCGTCATCGCTGGATCAGGGCGGCCCGATGGCGCAAAGCGCCGCGGATTGCGCGACGCTGCTCAACGCGATGGCCGGCTTCGATGAGCGCGATTCCACGAGCCTCGTGCGCGACGACGAAGATTACACGCGCTACCTCGGCAAGTCGTGGAAGGAAGACGGTGCGGACAAGCCGCTCGCCGGCCTGCGTATCGGCCTGCCGAAAGAGTACTTCGGCGCGGGTCTCGCCGACGACGTGCGTGCATCGATCGACGCCGCCCTGAAGCAATACGAAGCGCTCGGCGCCACGCTGGTCGACGTCTCTCTGCCGAAAACCGAACTGTCGATCCCGGTCTACTACGTGATCGCGCCGGCCGAGGCGTCGTCGAACCTGTCGCGTTTCGACGGCGTGCGCTTCGGCCATCGCGCTGCTGAGTACCGCGATCTGCTCGACATGTACAAGAAGTCCCGCGCCGAAGGCTTCGGCCCGGAAGTGAAGCGTCGCATCATGGTCGGCGCGTACGTGCTGTCGCACGGCTACTACGACGCGTACTACCTGCAGGCGCAAAAGATCCGCCGCATCATCGCGCAGGACTTCCAGGAAGCGTTCAAGCAGTGCGACGTGATCATGGGACCGGTGGCGCCGTCGGTGGCGTGGGACATCGGCGCGAAGGGCGACGATCCGGTGCAGATGTATCTGGCCGACATCTACACGCTGTCGGTGAGCCTCGCCGGCTTGCCCGGCATGAGCGTGCCGTGCGGTTTCGGCGCCGGCGCAAATGCGCAGCGTCCGGTGGGTCTGCAGATCATCGGCAACTATTTCAATGAAGCCCGGATGCTGCAAGTGGCCGACGCGTTCCAGCGCGCGACCGACTGGCATCGCAAAGCACCGGCAGGAGTGTGAGCACCATGGCCAAACAATGGGAAGTCGTGATCGGTCTGGAGACCCACGCGCAACTGTCGACTCAATCGAAAATTTTCTCGGGCGCCGCCACGCGATTCGGCGCGGCTCCGAACACGCAGGCTTGCCCCGTCGACCTCGCATTGCCGGGCACCTTGCCGGTGATGAATCGCGGCGCGGTGGAACGCGCGATCCAGTTCGGCCTCGCGATCGGCGCGACGGTGGCGCCGCGCAGCATCTTCGCGCGCAAGAATTATTTCTACCCGGATCTGCCGAAGGGCTATCAGATCAGCCAGTACGAAATTCCCGTCGTGCAAGGCGGCCAGGTGACGATTCAGGTGCCGGCCAATGAGAAGGCGGGCAAGGAAGCGTACGAGAAGGTCGTCAATCTCACGCGCGCTCACCTCGAAGAAGACGCGGGCAAGTCGCTGCACGAAGACTTCGCGGGCATGACCGGCATCGACCTGAATCGCGCCGGCACGCCGCTGCTCGAAATCGTCACCGAGCCGGAAATGCGCAGCGCGGCCGAAGCGGTCGCCTACGCGAAGACGTTGCATACGCTCGTCACGTGGCTCGGCATCTGCGACGGCAACATGCAGGAAGGCTCGTTCCGTTGCGACGCGAACGTGTCGGTGCGCCCGGTCGGTCAGGCGGAATTCGGCACGCGTGCCGAGATCAAGAACCTGAACTCGTTCCGCTTCCTCGAAGAAGCGATCCAGTACGAAGTGCGCCGTCAGATCGAGCTGATCGAAGACGGCGGCACGGTGGTGCAGGAAACGCGTCTGTACGATCCGGACAAACGCGAAACGCGCTCGATGCGCAGCAAGGAAGACGCGCACGATTACCGCTATTTCCCCGACCCCGATCTGATGCCGCTCGTGATCGACGCGGCTTGGGTCGAGCGCGTGAAGGGCGAGATGCCGGAACTGCCGGAAGCGATCCAGCAGCGTTTCGTGTCGCAATACGGCCTGACGCCGTACGACGCCAACGTGCTGACGTCGAGCAAGGCGATGGCCGCGTACTACGAAGCGGTGGTCGTCAAGGTCGGCCCGGCTCACGCGAAGGTCGCGGCGAACTGGCTGATGGGTGAGGTGTCGTCGCAACTGAATCGCGAAGGGCTGGAGATCGACGCGTCGCCGGTGTCGTCCGCGCAACTCGCGCTGCTGTTGCAACGCATTGCCGACGGCACGATCTCGAACAAGATCGCGAAGGAAATCTTCCTCGCGATCTGGGAAGAGAAGGCCACCGACGAAGCCGCCGCCGATCGCATCATCGAAGCGAAGGGCCTCAAGCAGATCTCGGATACCGGCGCGCTCGAAGCGATCATCGACGAAGTGCTCGCCGCGAACCAGAAGTCGGTCGAGGAATTCCGCGCCGGCAAGGAAAAGGCGTTCAACGCGCTGATCGGTCAGGCGATGAAGGCGACCAAGGGCAAGGCCAATCCGGCGCAGGTGAACGAACTGCTGAAGAAGAAGCTGTCCTGAGTTGAAGAAGCGCGGCCCGGGCGTTGCCGCTCGGATCATCACGGGCTGTTGCCGGAAACGAAAGTGGGGCAACGGCCCGTTTCATTTTGCGGGCCCGCCGGGAGCCGCATGAACGTACCGCTGAACGCAGATCACGGAGTGTGTGGATGGCCAAGCAACCCGAACTCGACGATTTCCGCGTGCCGTACTTCGACGGCGGCAAGAAAAACAGCAAGTTCTCGCTCGATGCTTTCGATCCCGCCGCGAAGCCATTTTCAACCGGCTCGAAGGACTCGGACCGCGTGCGTCTCTCGGCGATCGGCGCGGAGCTCGAAACCCTGCAGGAGTGCCTGCACGCGCAGCAGAAGCGTCGTGTGTTGCTGGTGTTGCAAGGCATGGACACGAGCGGCAAGGACGGCACGATCCGCGCGGTGTTTCACGACGTTGATCCGCTCGGTCTGCGCATCGTGCCGTTCAAGGCGCCGACGCCCGTCGAAGTCGCGCACGACTTCCTCTGGCGCGTGCATGCGCAGGCGCCGGCCGCCGGCGAACTGACGATCTTCAACCGCAGTCACTACGAAGATCTGCTGGTGCCCACCGTTCTCGGCGAACTGGATGCGCAGGCGTTCGAGCAACGCTGCCGTCACATTCGCGAGTTCGAGGAGATGCTTGCCGACAGCTGCACGACGATCATCAAATGCATGCTGCACATTTCGAAAGACGAGCAGCGCACGCGTTTGCAGGCGCGTATCGACGACCCGACCAAGCACTGGAAATTCGACCTCGCCGACCTCGACGCGCGCAAGCAGTGGGATGCGTATCAGTCGGCGTATCGCGACGCGCTGGCCGCGACGTCGACGGAATACGCGCCGTGGTACGTGATTCCGGCCGACTCGAAGACGCATCGCAACGTGATGGTCGCCGAGTTGCTGTTGCGCGCGCTGGAAGCGTTGAAGCTCGAATATCCGCCTCCCAAAGAATCGCTGAAGGGGATCAAGGTCGAATGAGACCGTTGCGCCCCTCGGCTCCAGAAACGAATCGAACATAAAGGAACGACATGTTGCGTGTGATTACCGCGAACCTGAACGGCATCCGCTCGGCGGCGAAGAAAGGTTTTTTCGAATGGTTTGGCGAACAGAATGCCGACGTGCTGTGCGTGCAGGAAATCAAATGCTCGCAGGACGACATGACGCCGGAATTCCTGGCGCCGCACGATTTCACCGGCTATTTTCAGCACGCAGTAAAGAAGGGCTATAGCGGCGCGGGCGTGTACACGCGACACGAACCGGACGAAGTGGTGATCGGCTTCGGCAGCGAGGAGTTCGATCCGGAAGGGCGCTATGTCGAACTGCGTTTCGGCAAGCTGTCGGTGATTTCGGTGTATGTGCCGTCCGGTTCGAGCGGCGATGAGCGCCAGCAGGCCAAGTACCGGTTCATGGACGAGTTCATGCCGCATCTGACCGAGCTGGCCAAGGAGCGTGAAGTGATCGTGTGCGGCGACGTGAACATCGTCCACAAGGAAATCGACATCAAGAACTGGAAGAGCAACCAGAAGAACTCGGGCTGCCTGCCGGAAGAGCGCGCGTGGCTGACCAAACTGTTCGACGAAGTGGGTTACGTCGACGTGTTCCGCACGCTCGACCAGCGCCCGGAACAATATACGTGGTGGAGCAATCGCGGTCAGGCGTACGCGAAGAACGTCGGGTGGCGCATCGATTATCAGATCGCGACGCCGGGCATCGCGGGCAAGGCGAAACGTACCGACGTGTTCCGCGATATCAAGTTCAGCGACCATGCGCCGCTGACGGTCGACTACGACCATAAGGTCAAGAAATAAGCGTTTCCCGGCCCGTGCCGTTCAAGCCGCTCAACGTCTGTCGATCAATCGCGGATCGGCTTGCGGCGCGGACGGCCCATGCCGGCGTAATCCGGCAGCGCGTCCACGCTCTTGCCGATCGCCTTCGCATAGAGCGGCAGCATGTCCGGCAGGCGCTTGATGATGTCCTGACGCCGCGCCGGCGTGTACGGATGCACGTAGATAAAGCCGCGCTCGCGATCGCCGCGCGTCGCTTGTGCGAGGGTGTCCCATAGCGTGACCGCCGCGCGCGGATCGAAGCCGGCACGCGAGGCGATGTCGCTGCCGATCACATCGGCCTCGGTTTCGTCGGTGCTCTCGTACTTCATTTCCAGCAGGCGCGATCCGATGCCGAGCGGCGCCGCGCCGAGGTCGGCGAGGCCAAACAACTGCGGGATCGTGCCGGTCGAATCGAGCTGGCTCGCCTGGAGCTGGCCGAGCCGTTCGCGTGCATGCTCGCGCAATGCGTGCGCGATCTCGTGGCCGATCAGCATGCCGAGTTCGTTGTCGTTCAGGCGCAGGCGGTCGAGCAGCCCACCGTACACGACAATCTTGCCACCCGGCAGACAGTACATGCGGATATCGGGCGAGCGCACCACCGCCACATCCCACTTCCAGTTTTTGGCCCGCTCGTTCCATTTCAGCGAGTACGGGATCATCCGGTCGACGATCGAGCGCACGCGCGTGACGTGCGCGTCGGTGTCGGCGTACAGGCGGTTTGCGTGCTCCGCGCCGTAGGCGATCTGGCCGAACTCTTCGGCGGCTTGCGCCTCCAGCATCGGCGACGGAATCAGGTTGCGGAACACCATGTAGCCGCCGAAGCGCAACTGGTTGTTCGGGGTGTACGGCGGCGGCGAGGATGCGGACGGTGCGGAGGTTGCTGCGGGTGTCTTCGCGGTGACGGGCGACTGGGTCGGCGCCGCCGCGGCCGGTGCGCTGCCGGCGTTGGGCGTGCCGGGTGCGCTCGTGGCGTTGGCCGCATTGGCCGTGCCGTTTGTGCCTGGGCCTGCAGGTGTCGTGCTCTCGGCGTTTGTCGGGCTTGCCGCGCTCGCCGCGGACTTCGCGCTCGGCGCGGTCGCGGTACCGGTCGCGGCAGCCTGTGCGGTTGCCGCCGGCGCGGACGCCGCGTCGGCGCTCGACGGCACGACCAACGCGAGACTACCCGCCCACCCGAGCGCGCATGCCGCGCGCCACGCCTTGCGGCTCGCGTCAAACGACGCCACGCGGTTCATGGCGAGGCGCAACGCGCGCAGAGTGGTCCGCGTCTTCACGAGCGGGTTCTCCACGGCGCGATCCGCACCAGCAGCAACATGCCGGGCAATGCCAGCACCGTGCACGCGATGAAGTAATCGAACCAGCCGATCTGCGCGACCACATAGCCGCTCGCCGCCGACGCCAACGTACGCGGCACCGAAGCCAGACTCGTGAACAGCGCGAACTGCGTGGCCGTGTAGCGCGGATCGGTAGTGCTGGCGATGTACGCGGTGAACGCCGCCATCGTCAGACCGGTGGTGAAGGTTTCGAAGCCGTAGACCAGCGCGAGCGCGACCGAGCGGGGTTCCAACTGCACGGTCCAATCGATGCCGACCAGCGCGAGCAGCTTCGTCGTCCCTTCGCTGAGCCAGACGGCGATGTTGTAAATCTCCGTGAGCCCCGGCGATGCCGGACCGAGATGCGCGAGCCACGCGAAGCCGAGCGTCGACACCATTTGCAGGACGCCGAAGATCCACAGGCCGCGGCCGATGCCGATCTTCATCAGCCAGATCCCGCCGACAATGCCGCCCGCGAGACTCGCGCCGAACGCAGTCGTCTTCGCGATCACGCCGATCTGCGTGCGCGAGAAACCGATGTCGAGGAAGAACGACGTGGACAGCGTGGTCGCCATCGTGTCGCCGAGCTTGTACAGAAAGATGAAGCCGAGCACGAACAGCGCGCCACGCCAGCCGTCGCGTTGAATGAATTCCTTGAACGGCTGCACGATCGCTTCGCGCAGGTTCTTCGGCGGCTTGCCGTGCACTTCGGGCTCGCTGACCACCAGCGTCATCACCATGCCCGGCAGCATGAACGCGGCGGTGACCATGAACACGGTGGTCCACGGCAAATGGTCGGACAGAATCAGCGCGAGCGAGCCGGGCACCAGCGCCGCGATCTTGTACGCGTTCACATGCACCGCGTTGCCGAGACCTTGTTGCGTGTCGCTTAGCAACTCGCGCCGATACGCGTCGATCACGATGTCCTGGCTCGCGCCGAAAAACGCGACCAGTGCGGTCAACGCCGCGACGGTCCAGATCGACTCGCGCGGCGACACAAAGCCCAGAGTCGCGATCGCGCCGGCCACGAGAATCTGCGTGACCAGCATCCAGCCGCGCCGTCTGCCCGGCCGCCAGCCCGGAAAGCGCGGCACGTAGCGGTCCATCAGCGGCGCCCAGATGAACTTCCAGGTGTACGGGAACTGAATCAGCGCAAACAGGCCGATTTCCTTCAGATTGACGCCTTCGGAGCGCAGCCATGCCTGCACCAGATAGACGAGCGTGAACAGCGGCAATCCCGACGTAAAGCCGAGAAAGACACAGATCAGCATGCGCGTATTCAGGAACGCGCGCCAGCCGGGATGTTCTTCGTGAGCGTTAAGTGCAGGCGCCTCGTGCGGCGGGTTCGACATGTGGATAACTTGCGTTAGCTTTTCTTGACGCGATAGACCGCAAGACTACCACGCCAGTTCACGCCCCAGCGCACGGTCTGCCCGTCGTGCAGCACGACTCGATCAAGAATTTCGATGCCGACTTCGGGCGCGAGCGCTTCAAAGTCTTCGATCGTGAGCACCCGCACGTTCGGCGTGTTGTGCCACTGATAAGGCAGCGACTTCGACACCGGCATGCGCCCCTGCAACACGGACAGCCGATGCGCCCAGTAGCCGAAATTCGGAAAAGACACGATGCATTCCTTGCCCACCCGCACCGTCTCGCGCAGGATCGCGGCGGTCTGATGAATGGTTTGCAGCGTCTGCGACAGAATCGCGAAATCGAAACTGCCGTCCTCGAACAGCCGCAGGCCGTCTTCGAGATTCTGCTGGATCACGTTGACGCCGTTTTGCGTCGAGGCCAGCACGCCCGCATCGTTGATTTCGATGCCGTAGCCCTGCACTTCGAGTTCTTCGGTCAACAGCGACAGCAGCGAGCCGTCGCCGCAGCCCAGATCCAGCACGGTGGCGCGCGGTTCGACCCAGCGGGCGATCGCGCGGAAGTCCGGGCGCAGCGCCAGGTAATCGAGTGCTCGCTGGTTCATGCGTTCACCTCGTTCGCAATACGTTCGTAGTAGGCGCGCATCAGGTTGTGATAGCGCGCGTCGTCGAGCAGGAAGGCGTCGTGGCCGTGCGGCGCGTCGATCTCCGCGTACGTGACCGTGCGCTTGTGGTCGAGCAGCGCCTTCACCAGTTCACGCGAGCGGGCCGGCGCGAAACGCCAGTCGGTCGTGAAACTCGCAATCAGGTATTTCGCCGTGGTGTGCGCGACTGCTTTGGTCAGATCACCTTCAAAGGCTTTGGCCGGATCGAAGTAATCGAGCGCGCGGGTGATCAGCAGATAGGTGTTCGCGTCGAAGTAGTCGGCGAATTTGTCGCCCTGGTAGCGCAGGTACGATTCCACTTCGAACTCGACGTCGAAGTTGAAGTTGTACGCGTCCAGCGCGCCTTCCGCGCGGCGCAGCGAGCGGCCGAATTTCTCGGCCATGTCGTCGTCCGACAGATACGTGATGTGGCCGATCATCCGCGCGACGCGCAGGCCGCGCTTCGGCTTCACGTTGTGCGCGTAGTAGTTGCCGCCGTGGAAGTCCGGGTCGGACAGGATCGCCGAGCGGGCGACCTCGTTGAACGCGATGTTTTGCGCCGACAGCTTCGGCGTGGACGCGACCACGATGCAATGTGCGACGCGCTCCGGATACATCATGCTCCACGCAAGCGCCTGCATGCCGCCGAGGCTGCCGCCCATGACGGCGGCGAAACGCGTGATGCCGAACTGATCGGCGACGCGCGCCTGGGCGTTGACCCAATCTTCGACTGTCACGACCGGAAAGGTCGCGCCATACGGATTGCCGGTGGCCGGGTCGATGCTCATTGGCCCGGTCGAGCCGAAACACGAGCCGAGGTTGTTCACGCCGATCACGAAGAACTTGTCGGTGTCGAGCGGCTTGCCCGGACCAACCATGTTGTCCCACCAGCCGACGTCCTTCGGATTCTCCGCGTAGACGCCCGCCACGTGATGCGACGCGTTGAGCGCGTGGCACACCAGCACCGCATTGCTGCGCGCGGCATTGAGCGTGCCGTAGGTCTCGACCATCAGGTCGTAACCGGCTAGCGAGCTGCCGTTCTGCAACTGCAGCGGCTCGGGGAAATGCATTTTTTGGGGAGCGACGATACCGATCGATTCCATTCATCCGCCATTAAAAAAACAGGGCGGCTAGACGGCGTCGGCGAAGCACGGAGGAGAGACTGTGTGCGCGGCTGACGACCTCTTTAGCCGCATTTATAGTGAACCGCGGGAGTATTCCCAGTGGTTCGCGCGCCCGCAATCGAGTCAGCAAATCGGCGCGTGATGGATGTTCAGGGTGTTCCGGATCGCGGTCTTATGTGCTTCAAGGGGCCGCGGTCAGGCGCAAAGTATAGCGGAAAATCTCGCGCGGGGAGCGTCGCCGACGGCCCTCCGCGCGATGCGTGCCGCGCGGCCTACTGGAGGATCAGCAGCAGTTGCGCGTCGGCGTGTTCGGCGGGCAGCCGCGCGAAACCGCTGCGCACATAGCGATGCCAGCGGCCGATGATGTAGCTCAGCAGCAAGCTCGCACGGATCGCGGGATCGTAGTCGGCGGGCAATGGCGCTGTGGCTTGTGTAGTGGTCTGGACGGCGGAGGTCGCGCCTTCGCTCGCGGCCGCGTGCGCTTCCATCTGCGCGAGCCGCAAGCACTGCTTCAGGGACGCCTCCACACGTTCGAGCATCTGATTAACGCGTTCAGTCAGCCGCTCATGTTCGCCGACCAACGCCTCGCACGTCAGCACACGCGTCATGCCCGGATTCTTTGCGGGGAAGTTGAGCAGCATCAGCGCGATGGCGCGTGCCTGGAGCACGCCGTTGCTTTCCTTATCGGCGATCTGGTTGATGAGGCCGAACAGCGTCTGCTCGATGAACTCGATCAGCCCTTCGAACATTTGCGCCTTGCTGGCGAAATGGCGGTACAGCGCGGCTTCCGATACGCCGAGCCGGGCGGCCAGCGCCGCCGTGGTGATCTTTTCGCTTTTCGGCGCTTCCAGCATCGCAGCGAGCGTCTGCAGGATGTGCACGCGGCGCTCGCCGGGCTTCAGGCGCTGCGCGCGCGTGGCGCCCGGTGCAGTGGCTTCGTGTTCGGCTAAGGCTTCGTCAGGCTTGTCGATCGGCTGCATGGCTGTCGTCCCGGCTGCTGTCCCTTCAATCGAACCGAGCGGGTGCCCAGTCGTAGCGATTTTAACGAACGAATGCACCGGTCAACATAATGCGGCCGGCCCGTGCCCGGTAGGCGCGTCGGCACGCCGTCCGCGTGTGGCTTGCGCGGCAGATGGCCGGTGATCCACACCGTGCGGATGCCGAGGCGCCGGTAGTTCTTCAGATGCGAGCGCGTGTCTTCGACCAGGATCGCATCCTTGAGCGACACGTGCGCGTCGCGCATCGCTTTGCGCAACATTGCGTGATCGGGCTTGGCGCGCCAGAGGCGGCGATCGCGCATGTGCTCGATCGCGATCACCTGCTCGAACAGTCGCTCGATGCGCAACTCGGCCAGCACCGCGCGCGCATACGCCTCAGGCGCGTTGGTCAGCACGATCTTGCGGCCCGGCAGCGCCGCGACGAGGCGTGCGATGCCGCGCTCGTGACGGATCATCGAGCCGAGATCGGGGAACGTGTGCACGACCTTCAGGAAGTCGTGCGCGTCGAGCGGATGGTGGCGCGTCAGGCCGAGCAACGCCGCGCCGTAACGCTGCGTGTAGCCGGTGCGCAGACGGTTGGCTTCGTCGATATCCACTTGCAGCGCGTCGATGATGTACTGCGTCATCCCGTGATTGATCGCCGGGAAGATCGCGTGCGATGCGTGGTGCAACGTGTTGTCGAGGTCGAACAGCCAGACCGGTGTGCCGCTTGCGATGTGCGGACGACGCCGCCGGGAAGTGGGAGTGCGCATGGTGGAAAACGCCATTCAGGCGCGGACGGTTGCTGCACGCGCCGAACGCGGAGGGTTCGCGATGCGGGCGGCGGGAAAGGAGGGGAGAGCTTGCGGGTGCAACGCGGCGGCGCGTGACGGGCCGTCGGATGGGCCGCACTGGCAGGACGGCGGCGCCGTGTTGCCAGATGACACACGCGGCACACAGGACGCGCCATTGCGACGCGCCGCGTGTGCCGGATTTGAGGCAGGGATCAATGAGGAATCAGTGCGAGCGGATCATCGTGCCGAACGGCTGTTCGGTGAGAATCTCCAGCAGCACCGAGTGCTCGATACGGCCGTCGATGATGTGCACCGAGCGCACGCCGCTCTTGGCCGCGTCCAGCGCAGACGAGATTTTCGGCAGCATGCCGCCGGAGATCGTGCCGTCGGCGAACAGGCCGTCGATTTCGCGCGCCGACAGATCGGTCAGCAGATTGCCTTCCTTGTCCATCACGCCGGGGATGTTGGTCATCATCACGAGCTTTTCGGCGTTCAGCACGACCGCCAGCTTGCCCGCGACCAGGTCCGCGTTGATGTTGTACGACAGGCCGTCTTCGCCGAAGCCGATCGGCGAGATCACCGGAATGAACGCGTCGTCCTGCAGCGCCTTCACGACCGCTGGATTGATCGCCTCGACTTCGCCCACCTGGCCGATGTCGACGTACTGGCCGGGGTTGTCGCGATCCGGCATCAGCATCTTGCGAGCGTGGATCAGGCCGCCGTCCTTGCCGGTCAGGCCGACCGCATGGCCGCCGAAGTGGTTGATCAGCGTGACGATGTCCTGTTGCACTTCGCCGCCAAGCACCCATTCGACGACTTCCATCGTCTCTTCGTCGGTGACGCGCATGCCCTGGATGAACGTGCCCTGCTTGCCGATCTTTTTCAGTGCCTGGTCGATTTGCGGACCACCGCCGTGCACGATGACCGGATTGATGCCGACCAGCTTCAGCAGGATCACGTCGCGCGCGAAGCCCTGCTTCAGACGCTCCTCGGTCATGGCGTTGCCGCCGTATTTGATGACCACGGTCTTACCGTGATACTGGCGAATGTAGGGCAGCGCCTCGGCCAGGATTTCAGCCTTCAGGGTGGGCGCGATCTGCGAAAGGTCGGGAAGCTCGGACATGGCGGCAGGCTCAGGCACGGAACAGTTAAAACAGCGCGAATTGTACAGGACTGGCGCGCCGCAACAGGGTTTTCGATAGTAGCGCGGGCGACGGCGGCGCGGGCTTTGCGCGCCGCGCAACGGTAGGCGGCGGGCTTTGCATGACGGTCAAGCTTAACTCCCTCGCGTGACCTCTGTGAATTGGCCGAACGGACGACTCACGCGGGGCGGGCAGTCGTGGCATCATTTCCGGAACTTACCCGCAATACCCTTCAGGCCGTCATGAAACCGTCCGCTTCCCGCTCGACCAGCAGCGCGCGCTGCCCGCGCTGCGGTAATGCGTTCGACTGTGGCAGGCATGGGCAGCCATTCGAGTGCTGGTGCCGCGAGATGCCGTCGTTGCCAGCCGACCAGCTCGATGCGGCCCGCCCCTGCCTGTGTCCTGAATGTCTGGCCGCGGAGATCGCGCGCGCGTCTCACGTGGGGCCGGCGGCCGATTCGCGTTGAGCGCTAAGCCGTGAGCCGTGAGCGTGCCGCGACCGCTGGCTCGCTTAGCGCCGCGTTGGCGAAGCCGAAGCGGGCCTATGCCGCGCGATGTCGAGCCGCCAGCGCGCGCAGATCGCGGGCGACGGCTTCCAGCACCGGCTCCCATTCGCCGAATTGCAACTGCCGGTACAGTGTCGCGCTCGGATACCACGGGCTGTCGCTACGCTCGAGCAGCCATACCCAGTGCGGGTTGACGTCGAGCAGCACCCAAGTGCGCTGGCCGAGCGCGCCGCTCAGATGCGCCGCGGACGTGCACACCGAGATAACGAGATCGAGCTCGCTGACGAACGCGGCGGTGTCGTCGAAGCTCGTGAATTCGGCGGTGTAGTCGGTCATTGCGAGACCCGCTGCTCGCGCGGCGGCCACGTCGGTGTCCGCACCCGGTTGCAGCGAATAGAACGCGACGTCCCGCATGCCGCCAAAATGCGCGGCATAGCGCTCCCAACCCACGCGCCGGAACGGATTGCGTTGATGGCCGAGGCTGCCGGTCCACGTGAGTCCGACCTTGAGCCGCGATTCTCCTGCGAGCCGCTTGCGCCACGACTCGCGCGCAGCCGCGTCAGCGAACAGATACGGCGACACAGCCGGGATCGTTGCCTCGCGCGTGTCGAATAGCAAGGGCAGGCTGAGCAGCGGCATTTCATAGTCGAACGGCGGCAGTGTTTCGACCTCGCCGCCGCAACAGTACTCGTCCACATGGCCGCCAAGGCTGCGCGCGAGCAACGCGCCCATGTGCGGGAACGAGTTCCACACCAGCCGGCCGCCTTCGCGATGAACGCGTGCGGCCAGCGTCGGGATATAGCGGCAGAACTGCAGGACGTCGCCCATGCCCTGTTCGCCCCACACCAGCAGAGTCCTGCCGGCGAGCGGTTCGCTGCGCCAGGTCGGCGCGGGCATTCGCGGACGATTGCCGCCGAGTTCGTGCGAGCCGTCCCAGCGAGCCTCGTGCGACACCCAGCCGTTCGCGTAATCGCCGAGCATGAGCTGCAGCATCGCGAGATTGGAGCGCATCGTGGCGTCGTGCGGAGCCAGTGCGTGAGCCGTCGTCGCGACTTGCTGCGCTTCGTTCCAGCGTTGCGCTTCGCGTAGTGCTAGCGCATAGTTGTTCTGCGCCAGCGGGCTGTGCGGCGCACATTGCACCGCGCGCGCACCTGCTTCCAGCGCAGGCGCCAGCTCCAGACTCATCCGGTATGCGTTGGTGAGATTGGTCCAGGCGTCGCTATTAGTGGGGTCGTCGCGGACCGCGCTTTCCAGCAGTGCCCGTTGTTCGCTCAGGTCGCCGCCGCTGAGCATCAGTGCGCCGGCGAGGTTGCTGCGCAGTTGCGGCAGCGTGGGGTCGATGGCGAGCGCGCGGCGATACGGGGCGACGGCTTCATGATGTCGGTTGACCATCTGCAAGGTATAGCCAATTCGAAAGTGCGCCACAGCCCTGTGCGGATCGAGTTGAGCAATAATGGCGGCGAGTTCGAGCGCGTCGGCATGACGATGCTGTTCGAGCAGGGAGCCGATGAGTGATGCGAGCGAAGCGTCGTCGAGCGGATGCAGTTGTGCCGCTGCATTCAGACATTCGGCTTCGGTGGCTGCGCTGGCGCTTTCCCGGGCCGCGGCGGCGTCGCGCAAAAAATTCAGGAAAGCTGATGAGGTGTCGGCGTCGTGATTGGAAGTAGGCTGCATGGAATGGATGCGCGGCGCAGGAGCCGATGGCAAAGAACCGGCCTCTGCGGCGCTGTCGCAAAAGCGATATGTTAGCGGCGGCGCAGCGTGAAGCAATTCGGATCAGTCCGAACGGGTAGACAAAAGTGATGCATCGTATAACTAACACCGGCCGGGTCAATCTAGGCCATCTGTTCTGGCTGCGCAGCCTTGCCATTATCGGTCAACTGGTGACGATCGCATTCGTGCAGATCTTCATCGGCGTGAAGTTGCCGTTGCCCGCGATGCTGCTCGTGATCGCGCTCGAAGTGGTGTTCAACGCGCTCACATGGTGGCGGGTTTCGCAGCAGCGTCCCGAGTCCAACATGGAATTGTTCGGCCAGATCTGGGTCGATCTCGGCGCGTTGTCAGCGTTGCTGTTTCTCTCCGGTGGCACCACCAATCCCTTTGTTTCGCTGTACCTGCCATCGCTCGCGATCGCCGCCGCGGTGTTGCCGTGGCAACTGATGGCGTGGCTCGCGGCGTTCGCGGTGGCGTGCTACGCGGTGCTCGGTTTCGATTCCGTGCCGCTCAATCTCGATAATCCCGCGAACCTGTTCGACTACTACCGCGCCGGCATGTGGGTCAACTTCATGGTCAGCGTCGGACTGATTGCATGGTTCGTCGCGCGCATGTCGCGTGCTCTGCGGCTACGTGACGCAGCGCTCGGAGAAGCGCAGCAGCGCTTGCTTCACGACGAACGCGCGGTCGCACTCGGCGTGCAGGCGGCGACTGTCGCTCACGAAATCGGTACGCCTCTGTCTACAATCGCGATGTTGTCCGAAGAATTACGCGACGCGGCGCGCGGCGACAAGGGGCTCGCTCCGTATAGCGCCGATCTCGAATTGCTCGAACAGCAGATGACGTTGTGCACATCGGCGCTGGCCCGCTTGCGCAGCCGCGCGTCGACCACGACGAATCGGCAGCCGGTCGGCGAGTGGCTCGAATCGTTCGGCGAGCAGTGGCGCTTGCGGCATCCCCATGTGAAGTTCGAACGGATCGGCGTGCCGCCCGCGGATGTCAGTCTCGACGACACGGTGGCCGTCAGTCAGATTCTCACGATTCTGCTCGACAACGCCGCGCGTGCGAGCCGCGATCACGTGACGCTGTCGTGCTCGCTCGGAGCGCACGGCGAGCAGATCGTGTTCGAAGTCTGCGACGCGGGTCCGGGCATTCCGGTCGCGTTACGCGGCTCGCTTGGCGCGATGCCGGTGGACAGCACCCAGGGCGGACACGGCGTGGGCCTCTATCTGGCCTTCTCGGCGGCGTCGCGCCTGAAGGGTTCGATCGAGCTGAACGACGTCAGTGCGATCAAGCCGCGAGGCACGCGTGCGGTGTTGAAACTTCCGCTCGCTGCCGGGCGCACATTTTCTGGCGTGGGCCGTCAAGGCGCCGCGCCATCCAACACGGAGAAACAGGCATGAGCGAAAAGAATTTTCTGGTGATCGACGACGATGAGGTGTTCTCCGGCATCCTCGCTCGCGGTCTGACGCGGCGCGGTTATACCGTGAGCGAAGCGCACAACGCGGATGAGGCGATCAAACTGGCGAACCAGCAGAAGTTCAGCCAGATCACGGTGGATCTGCATCTCGGCAACGACTCCGGCCTGACGCTCGTCGCGCCGTTGCGCGATCTGCAGCCCGACGCGCGCATGCTGGTTCTGACCGGCTATGCGAGCATTGCCACCGCGGTGCAGGCGGTGAAAGACGGCGCGGATAACTACCTCGCGAAGCCCGCCAACGTCGAGACGATTCTGTCAGCGCTGCAGGCGGAAGCCAGCTCGCTGCAAGCAGAAGATGCGATCGAACATCCGATGCCTTTGTCGGTGGCGCGTCTGGAGTGGGAGCATATTCAGCGCGTGCTCGCCGAACACGGCGGCAATATTTCGGCTACGGCGCGAGCGTTGAACATGCATCGTCGAACGCTGCAGCGCAAGCTCGCGAAACGGCCGGTCAAACAGTAAGCGCCGCGTCTGTGCTTTCGCACAGGCGATGACAAAATGAAACGGGCTGCCTTAGCAAAGGCAGCCCGTTTTTTTGTGCGTCAGATTTGATGTGCGTCAGGCAATCTGTACCGACTGACGCAGCATGCACATTCTCACGGCGTCACAGCACGTAACGCGACAGGTCCTCGTCTTCCGCTACTTCGTTTAGCGCGCGATCGACATACGCTGCGTCGATCTGCACGGCCCGACCCGAGTGATTGCCCGCCGAGAACGACACTTCTTCGAGCAGCTTTTCGATCACCGTGTATAGACGCCGCGCGCCGATGTTCTCGGTCTTCTCGTTCACCGAATAAGCGATTTCAGCGAGACGGCGAATTCCGTCGTCGGCGAAATCGAGATGCACATCTTCGGTGGCGAGGAGTGCCTGGTATTGCTTGACGAGGCTCGCATCGGTGGACACGAGGATCGATTCGAAGTCGTTCACCGACAGCG
Source organism: Paraburkholderia ginsengisoli NBRC 100965 (assembly GCF_000739735.1). Classification (GTDB taxonomy): domain Bacteria; phylum Pseudomonadota; class Gammaproteobacteria; order Burkholderiales; family Burkholderiaceae; genus Paraburkholderia; species Paraburkholderia ginsengisoli. Next base: position 288,192 of record NZ_BBJF01000009.1, read on the forward strand.
AGTCGAGTTCGACGCGAATCGGAAAGCGGCCTTGCAGCTCGGGAATCAGATCGCTCGGCTTGGCCAGATGGAACGCACCGCTTGCGATGAACAGAATGTGATCGGTCTTCACCATCCCGTACTTGGTGTTGATCGTCGTGCCTTCGACGAGCGGCAGCAGATCGCGCTGCACACCCTGACGGGACACTTCGCCGCCGCCGGCTTCGTTGCGCGACGCGATCTTGTCGATCTCGTCGAGGAAGACGATGCCGTTCTGCTCGACGTTCTGCACCGCTTTGGTTTTCACCTCTTCGTCGTTGAGCATCTTGCCGGCTTCTTCGTCGGTGAGCACCTTCAGCGCTTCCTTCACCTTCATCTTGCGGCGCGTTTTTTTGCCGCCGCCGATGTTCGCGAACATCGAGCGGATCTGCTCGGTCATGTCTTCCATGCCCGGCGGCCCCATGATGTCCATGCCCGCTTGCGGCTGTTCGACGTCGAGTTCGATTTCCTTGTCGTCGAGCAGGCCTTCGCGCAGACGCTTGCGGAAGGTCTGGCGCGTGCTGCCACTTTCGTCGGCAGTATCGGTCGCGCTCGAACTCGCACCGAAACCGATCGGGCGTGCGCCCGGCAGCAGGATGTCGAGGATGCGGTCTTCGGCCTGGTCTCCGGCCTTGGTCCGCACTTTGCGCATTTCCGTTTCGCGGGTCTGCTTGACCGAGATTTCGATCAGATCGCGCACGATGCTGTCGACGTCGCGGCCCACATAGCCGACTTCGGTGAACTTGGTGGCTTCGATCTTGATGAACGGCGCGTCCGCGAGCTTCGCCAGACGCCGCGCGATTTCGGTCTTGCCGACGCCGGTCGGTCCGATCATCAGAATGTTCTTCGGCGTGATTTCCTGACGCAGCGGATCTTCGACCTGCTGACGGCGCCAGCGATTGCGCAGCGCGACGGCCACGGCTTTTTTCGCGCGGCCTTGGCCGATGATGTGTTTGTCGAGTTCGGAGACGATCTCGGCAGGGGTCATTGTGCTCATCGTGGGTCCTTACTCGATCGTCTCGATAACGCGGTTGTGGTTCGTGTAGATGCACATGTCGCCGGCAATCTCCAGCGACTTCTCCACGATTTCGCGGGGCGACATTTCGGTGTTGTCGGCGAGCGCTTTCGCCGCCGCTTGCGCGTAGGCGCCGCCCGAACCGATCGCGCAGATGCCGCCTTCGGGATCGAGCACGTCGCCGTTGCCGGTGATGACGAGGGTAGTGGTCGCGTCCGCGGTGATCAGCATCGCTTCCAGACGACGCAGCATGCGGTCGGTGCGCCAGTCTTTCGCGAGTTCCACGGCGGCGCGCGTGAGGTTGCCTTGGTGTTTTTCCAGCTTCGCTTCGAAGCGGTCGAGCAGCGAGAAGGCGTCGGCCGTGCCGCCGGCGAAGCCGACCAGCACCTTGCCGTTATAGATGCGCCGGACTTTCTTCGCACCGCCTTTCATGACAATGTTGCCCAGCGTCACCTGGCCGTCGCCGCCGAGCGCGACTTTGTCGCCGCGGCGCACGGAGACGATCGTCGTGCCGTGAAATTGCTCCATATGCGTTCCTCTTTGCAAAACGGGTAGGACGCGGCAGCGCGACGCGCTACCGCATGAATCCTGAAAACGGACGGCGCGCGACGTGAAGTCCAACCGGTCGGCGCGCGCTCGTGCAGCGCATGTCCGATTTATTTTAGGGCGTGCGCGGTCATATCAAGAGCTGCCAAATGGCATAAGACAAAAAACTGGGGATTCGGTGCAGGCGCGGGACTATGGCGGAGGCGGGCAGCGAGGCGAGTGGCGGGCCGGAAGGTCATAGTTGCGCAGCGGCGGACGCGCGGCAGAGGCAGCAACGGACATCCGCATGGCGGCTGCATGAAGCCGCACATGAACGGCGCGTGGTCGCTCCGCCCCAAACGCAATATAAAACGCAGTCCAAAAGCGCCGCACAAAAGAAAAGGCGCACGGTTCACCGTGCGCCTCTCGACGAAGCAGCGTGTCAGGGCGCGGAGCCGAAGCCGCGCCGCAAGCGTTCAGTCGCCGAACAGCTTCTGGCGCAGTTCGCGGCGTTCCTGCGCTTCGAGCGACAGGGTTGCCGTGGGGCGCGCGAGCAGACGCGGGATGCCGATCGGCTCACCGGTTTCCTCGCACCAGCCATAGTCGCCCGAATCGATGCGTGCGATCGATTGCTGCACCTTCTTCAGCAGCTTGCGTTCGCGGTCGCGCGTGCGCAGTTCGAGCGCATGCTCTTCCTCGATCGTTGCGCGGTCGGCCGGGTCCGGCACGATTACGGTTTCGCGCAGGTTCTCGGTCGTCTGGCCGGCATTGCGGAGAATGTCCGCCTGTAGCTGTTCGAGCTTGTTCTTGAAGAAGGCGAGCTGATCCTCATTCATGTAATCCTTGTCGCTCATCTTCAGGATTTCGGCTTCGGTCAAGAGTCGTTTCGTCGTCATCTGGCTTACTTCTTCAATGTGAGGCAAAACTCTTACATAGTGCCCGCACTTTCGTATTGCCCGCAAAGGCGCATCGAGGACGCGGAGCGCGAGGGCGGGCACGGACGGTGGACTGTCGTGACGCCGAAGCGCCGGGCGCCCACACGCCGGGCGTCGCAACGCCAATGCGGGGCCGAACTCCTCTGGAAACCGATTCTCAAATGCTCCTGAGGTATTGCTTGCCGGCAGCGCACCTTTTCAGGCTGTACCAGCCGGCATTGTCGGCGTGTCTCCGGACAAGATTTTCCGGCGCCGCTTCAGGCCCGATGCAGCGTATGCGCTGGCCGGGCAATTCGTTGTCATTCTCCAGTGGGGTCGTATTGTAACTGAATCACAATCCGGCACCGCAACTAGCGAAAATCTCCTTGCCGCGCACTGATATCCCGAAAATATAACGCGCGCACGAGCAAAAAGCGATGGTCGTGCACGTATTAATACAGCAGGGTTTTCACGCGCTTTTCATACGCACGACTTTTCCGCGGCTCTCACCACGGACGTCGCGCGCATTCAGCAGATGATTAACGCCGCGCGCGTATCACGGCGCGTTTGCCGAGGGCAGTAGCACGCTGCGTGCCGCGCTGTCGGAGAGCGGCGCGGCAGGCCCAGGTCGAGCAACCGGAGCGCGACTTCAGGCGAGGCAGGCGTCCAGACCGTCGGTGATCAGGTCTTGCGGCAGTTCGATGCCGATGAACACCATCTTGTTGGTCTTCTTCTCGACCGGCTGCCATTTCGCGGCCAGATCGCTGCCCATCATCTGATGCACGCCCTGGAACACGACCTTGCGATCGACGCCCTTCATGTACAGCACACCCTTGTAGCGCAGCAGACGCTCGCCGTAAATCTGCAGGATGCCGCCGAGGAAATCTTCGAGCTTGTTCGGATCGAACGGACGATCGTTGCGGTACACAAACGACTTGATCTTGTCGTCATGATGCGCGTGGTGATGGTGCGCGTGATCGTGGCCTTCGTGGTCGCACTTGCCGTGGTCGTGATCGCAGTTCTCGTGATCGTGGTCGCCGTGGGTATGACCGTGTTCGTCATGCGCATGCGCGTGGCTGTGCGCGTGTTCGTCTTCGACGAGGAAGTCCGGATCGATCTCCAGCTTCGAATTCAGGTTGAAGCCGCGCAGATCGAAGATTTCCTTGATGTCCGCTTCGCCGAAATTGACGACCTTGATCGCCGCCTTGGGGTTCATGTGCAGCAGACGGTGACGCAGATCGGCCACGTGCTGCTCGTCGACCAGATCCGCCTTGGTGATGAACAGGCGATCGGCGAAACCGACCTGGCGCTGCACCACTTCGTGCTCGTCCAGTTGATGATTCGCGTGCTTCGCGTCGACCAGCGTGATGATCGCGTCGAGCAGGAATTCGCTGGCGATCTGATCGTCCATGAAGAACGTCTGCGCGACCGGGCCCGGATTCGCGAGACCGGTGGTTTCGATCACGACGCGGTCGAAGTCCACTTCGCCCGCCTGCTTCTTCGCAGCCAGATCGTTCAGCACACGCGACAGGTCGCCGCGAATCGTGCAGCAGATGCAGCCGTTGCTCATCTGGATGATCTGCTCGCTGGTGTCTTGCACGAGGATCTCGTTGTCGATGTTCTCTTCGCCGAACTCGTTTTCGATCACGGCGATCTTCATGCCGTGTTTTTCATTCAGGATGCGCTTGAGCAGGGTGGTTTTGCCGCTGCCGAGAAAGCCGGTCAGGATGGTGACTGGGATCATGTTGGTCGCCTGTAGGTCGTGAAACGGTGCGTGTTCGAAAGCGTAGGCGGGGCGCGGCTGCCGGATGGCGCGCAGCCCTGTCTAGCCGGTTATTGAAACATATCTGTCAAGCCTGCGCTGACGGGCGGCGTTCGAGCCCGCTTGCGCCAGCGCCGCCCTTGCGCGAAATAGCTGTGAAATTATGGGCGATCAGGCGATTTGCAACAGCAGGCCCTTCAGGTATTCGCCTTCCGGGAACGCCGTGAGCAGCGGATGATCGACGCCCGCGCCGAGACGCTTCAGGATGCGCGCATCGACGCGCGCGTCGGCGGCCGCGCTCGCGACGATCTTCTGGAACAGCTCCGAATCGATCGCGCCCGAGCACGAGTAGGTGAACAGCAAGCCGCCCGGGCGCAGCAGCTTGAGGCCGGTCAGATTGATGTCTTTATAAGCGCGCGACGCGCGGTCCACGTGTTCGCGCGACGGCGCGAATTTCGGCGGATCGAGCACGATCAGGTCGAAGCGCTCGCCGTCGTCGTACAGCTTGCGCAGCGTCTTGAACGCGTCGGCATCGAGCCACGCGGCGCGTTCGGCGTCGAAGCCATTGGCCGCCACGTTCTGCTGGGCGAGCGCCAGCGCTTCGCCCGACGAATCGATCGACACCACCCGTTTGGCGCCGCCTTTCAACGCCGCGAGCGAGAAGCCACCGGTGTAGCAGAAGCAGTTCAGCACGTCGCGATCCTGCGCGAGCTGCTGGACCAGCAGGCGGTTGTCGCGCTGGTCGACGTAGAAGCCCGTCTTGTGGCCGTTGCGCACGTCGACGTGGTAGCGCACGCCGTTTTCGCTCGCGATCAGCACGTCCGACGGCGGCTCGCCGGCCAGCACGCCGGTGATCTGCTCCAGCCCTTCCTTCTGGCGAATCGCCACGTCCGAACGTTCGTAGACATTCGGGCAACCGGTCGCGCCGACCAGCGCCGCGACGATCGCGTCCTTCCACACCTCGACGCCCGCCGCCATGAACTGGCAGACCAGCTGGCTGCGCTGACCTTCGTCCTCGGCGACGTAGTGATCGACGATCAGGCCGGGCAAGCCGTCCGCTTCGCCGAAAATCAGCCGCACCGCGCCGGTGTCGTGCACCATCGTCCGACGATGCGCGAGCGCGCGTTGCACGCGGCGCTTGAAGAACGCGTGATCGATCGGCTCGGCTTCGTCGAAGCTCCACACGCGCGCGCGAATCTGCGAGTGCGGGCTATAGGCGGCGCGCGCGAGAAAGCGGCCGTCGTGCGCGCGCACCAGCACGGTCGCGCCGGGCGCGGGATTGCCATCGACGCGGTCGATCGCGTTCGCATAGACCCACGGGTGGCGGCGCAGCAGCGACTTTTCTTTCGACGGTTTGAGCGTAACGGTATTCATCAGGGTGTCAGAGAGAGCATTGGGCCGCGTCGCGAGGCGCACACGGCGGGTGAAGCGAAGCGGAGAAGACTGCCGGCCGCAGCAGGCGGCGTCAGTCGCGTTTTTTGGCGCGCGGATGCGCCTGGTCGTAGACGTGGGCGAGATGCTGGAAATCGAGCGCGGTGTAGACCTGCGTGGCGGTGATGCTGGCATGGCCGAGCAGTTCCTGCACGGCGCGCAGATCGCCGCTCGACTGCAGCACGTGCGTGGCGAACGAATGCCGCAGCACGTGCGGATGCACGTTCGCGGGAATGCCCGCAACCAGCGCCGCGCGTTTCACACGCTCGCGCACGACATTCGGCGACAGCCGGTTGCCGCGCGCCGACAGAAACAGCGGATGCGGATCGTGCTTCACCATTTCGCCGCGCACCGCGAGCCAAGCGTTCAGCGCGTCGACCGCTTTGCTGCCGACTGGCACGACACGGCGCCGGTTGCCCTTGCCGAGCACTTCGACTTCAGCGGAATCGAGCTTGAGCCAGCCGGCGGAGCGGTAGCCGTCGCTGTCGGCGAAACGGACGTCGAGGCCGACCAGTTCCGCGAGACGCAGCCCGGACGAGTAGAAGAGTTCGAGCATCGCGTGATCGCGCAAACCTTCGGGTGAGGCGGGGGGCGGCCTTTCCATCAGACGCGTGGCGTCGTCGACGGACAGCGCCTTGGGCAGCGTTTTGGCCTGCTTCGGCGCGCGCACGGTGGCGACCGGATTGGCCGGCAGATCGACGCGGCCGGCGAGCCAGCGGTAAAACGCGCGCCATGCCGAGAGCCGGTGGCTGATCGAGCGCGCCGTCAGACCGCCCGCATGCGCGCGTGACACGGCGCCGCGAATGTCGACGGCGGTGAGGCTTTCGAGCGGCCGGCCTTTGGCCAGCAGCTTGAGTTCCTCGAGTTCGTGCGTGTAGCCGCGCAGCGTATGCGCCGACAAGCGCCGCTCATGTTCGAGATTCGACAGGTAGGCGGCGATCGGGTCGGCGGCGGTCACGGTGGCGGGCTTGGGCGGCTGGCGCGGGGGAGCGTGCGTGCGGGTGCCGGATCAGCGCGGCAGCAGACGGCTCAGCGCGGCGCTGGCCAGCGCGCCGATCTGCGTCAGGAAATCCGTAGCCATGCCGTCGTGAAAGCGGCGCGCGTCGGCCGAACCCATCACGAGCAGGCCGAAAGTGGGCGCATCTTCGCTGCCCTCGGGGTCGCGCAACGCGAGCAACGCGATCGACTCGGTGACGTGCGCCGACTCGGATGTGGCGACGCCGGATGCGTTCTCGTCGGCCACGGCGCTCATCGCCGGAACGAGCCATTGCGCGGCTTCGAAGCCGGTGTTCGCGCCGCAATACGGCGTGGTCAGGCTGCCGGCGAAAATGCGCACTTCCTCGCCGACATGGCGCGCGAACTCGGCCTGAGCGTAGGGCTCGGCGACATCCCACACGCGCAGCGCGGCTTGCGGCACGTCGAAAATCTCACGCAGGCCGGTGGCGATCGTGCGCGGCAGCGCGTACGGATCGCGCTCGGCCATCACGCGGATGGTCCAGCGGTTGAACTTCGACGCGATGCTGTCGTTCTCGTGACCGTAACGCAGCAGCTCGGCAAGGCGCCGTTCAAGATGCTTGTTCTTGTCGCGCAGCATTTCCATCTGCCGTTCCTGCAGCGACACCGCGGCTTTGCCGTGCGGGTTCCCGAGCCGGATGGTCGCGAGCATTTCCGCGTTTTCGGCGAAAAATTCGGGGTTGGCGAGCAGGTATTCGGCGACTTCGCGATCGTTCATGGTTTCGGCTAAAGGACTACGGGACGACGCCCTGAGGCGGCGCATCGGTCAATGGGTTTTAAGCGGCCAGTGAGTCGGCCAGTTCAATCTCGCCTTCGAAGACGGTAGCGGCGGGGCCCGCCATTAGCAGCGGCTCGCCCTCGCGGGTGCTGTCCCACGTGATCGTCAGCTTGCCGCCGTGCGTGTGGACCAGCACCGGCGCGTCGAGCAGTCCGCGGCGGATACCGGCCGCGACCGCCGCGCAGGCGCCCGTGCCGCACGCGAGCGTTTCGCCGGCGCCGCGCTCGTACACGCGCAGCTTGATCTCGCTACGGCCGACGATCTGCATGAAGCCCGCGTTCACCCGCTGCGGAAAGCGCGCGTGGCGCTCGATCGCCGGGCCTTCGACCAGCACCGGGAACGCTTCGGCGTCGTCGACCACCTGCACCGCGTGCGGATTGCCCATCGATACCACCGAAATCCAGCGCGTCGTGCCGTTCACGTCGAGCGGCCAGAGCGTGTCCGCGCCTTCGCGGCGACCTTCGATGCCTTTGGTGGCGAAGGGTACGCATTCCGGGTCGAACACTGGCGAGCCCATGTCCACGACGACTTCGCCGTTGTCCTGCATGGTCAGCGTGATGATGCCCTTCTGCACCTGCACGCGCACGCTGCGCCGATCGGTCAGGCCGCTGTCGCGCACGAACTTGACGAAGCAGCGCGCGCCGTTGCCGCAATGCTCGACCTCGCCGCCGTCGCAATTGAAGATGCGATATCTGAAATCGACGCCATCCACGGTGGGCTTTTCGACCAGCAGCAATTGATCGGCGCCGACGCCGAAATGCCGGTCCGCGAGCGCGCGCACCTGCGCCGGGCTCAGGTTGACCGGTTGTGTGTAGCCGTCGAGCACGACAAAGTCGTTGCCCGCGCCGTGCATTTTGGTGAATTTCAGTTTCATCGCGCTATTGTAAGTGACGCGCCAGCAGGTGCGCCGGACGCCGCGTTATTTCCGGGTTCGGGCGTCTTTTCGGTTGGCGGCGCCAAGGGCCGTGCGGCCAGAGTCCAGGCTTTCGGCTCAGTACACGCTCGGCACACCCGGCGGCCGGGTCTTGAAGCGCTTGTGCACCCAGTAGTACTGCTCAGGCATCGACGGAATCTGCTCTTCGAGAAACGCGTTCATGCGCCGCGCGTCCGCGTCGTCGTTGCCGGTCGGATAGTTGTCCCAAGGTTTGAACACCTTGAGGCGATAACCCTTGTAGTTCGGCAGCACTTCGCCGATGAACGGCACCACCTGCGCATGGCCGACCTTCGCGAGCCGCCCCACGGCCGTCAGCGTGCAGGTCGGCACGCCGAAGAACGGCACGAAGGTCGAATTGCGTGCGCCGTAGTCCATGTCCGCGCCGAGCATCACCGGCTTGCGCTCGCGCAGCCAGCGCAGCACGATGCGTGCGCTGTCGGCGCGGCTCGCCATATCTGCGCCGAAACGCGCGCGCGCCGCTTTGGCGACTTCTTCGAGCTCCGGGTTCGACATCGGCTGATAAAGCGACCCGCATTGACGCTTGAGCGAGTAGTTCAGGAAGATCGAGCCGGCCTCGATCCCGACGAAGTGAAAACCGAGAAACAGCGTGGGCGGCAGATTCGGGTCCGTCAGATCGATCGCGCTGTCCAGCTGGATCAGCTTTTCCAGCTTCTTCGCGGAGCCGAACCATTGCACGCTGCGTTCGAGGTAGCTGCGGATCGCGTGACGGAAATGCTTCTGCGCGACGTCTTCGCGGCGCTCGTCGGACCATTCGGGAAAGCACAGCTTCAGATTGGTGTGGACGATGCGCTTGCGGCGGCTCGGAATCTGGTAGAGCAGCCAGCCGAGCCCATCGCCGAAACGGGCGACGAGACCATAAGGGAGCAGTGCAAAAAGTTTCAACAGCCCGATCGCGAGCTTTGCGCCATAGCGGCTCAGCATGCGGCCTCCGCAAAAGAGGCGCTGCGCGTGACGGAATTCAGGAAAGCGGAAAAATTGACGTAATACCGCACTCGTGGACACTCTGTGACAATCGAAGGAAGTCGCTATAATAAGGGCTTCGCCGAGTTAATAGACAACTTGCGGGGCGAAGCTGGCAGGCGCGATCCATGCGATACGCGCCGGTTGGTCAAAGTAATCCGCTAAAGCGTCGCCGCTTCAAGGCTCCCCGAAGCTGGCTACGTGAAACTCAACCGTAACCACCAAACAGGAGTCTGCAACGTGGCAAACGACTATCTCTTCACTTCCGAATCCGTCTCCGAAGGCCACCCCGACAAAGTCGCGGATCAAATCTCGGACGCTATTCTCGACGCAATTCTGGCTCAGGACAAATACTCGCGTGTCGCAGCCGAAACGCTGTGCAACACGGGTCTGGTGGTCCTCGCCGGCGAAATCACCACCACCGCGAACGTCGATTACATCCAGGTCGCGCGCAACACCATCAAGCGCATCGGGTACGACAACACCGACTACGGCATCGACTACCGCGGCTGCGCGGTGCTCGTCGCGTACGACAAGCAATCGCCGGACATCGCCCAGGGTGTGGACCGTGCGCACGACAATAACCTCGATCAAGGCGCCGGCGACCAAGGCCTGATGTTCGGTTACGCGTGCGAAGAAACGCCGGAACTGATGCCGTTGCCGATCCACCTGTCGCACCGTCTGGTCGAGCGCCAGGCGGATTTGCGCCGTGACGGCCGTCTGCCGTGGCTGCGTCCGGATGCGAAGTCGCAGGTCACCGTGCGCTACGTCGACGGCAAGCCGCATGCGATCGACACCGTCGTGCTGTCCACCCAGCATTCGCCGGACATCGATCTGGACACGCTGCGCGAAGCCGTGATCGAAGAAGTCATCAAGCCGACGCTGCCGGCCAACCTGATCAAGGGCGATATCAAGTTCCTGGTGAACCCGACCGGCCGTTTCGTGATTGGCGGCCCGCAAGGCGACTGCGGTTTGACCGGCCGCAAGATCATCGTCGATACATACGGTGGCGCGGCGCCCCACGGCGGCGGCGCGTTCTCGGGCAAGGATCCGTCGAAGGTCGACCGTTCGGCGGCTTACGCCGGCCGTTATGTCGCGAAGAACATCGTGGCCGCCGGCCTTGCGTCGCGTTGCCTGATTCAGGTGTCGTACGCGATCGGCGTTGCTCAGCCGACTTCGGTGATGGTCAACACGTTCGGCACGGGCCGCGTGTCGGATGCGACGATCACGCGTCTGGTGCAGGAGCATTTCGACCTGCGTCCGAAGGGCATCATCCAGATGCTCGACCTGCTGCGTCCGATCTACGAGAAGAGCGCGGCGTACGGTCACTTCGGCCGCGAAGAGCCGGAATTCACGTGGGAAGCCACTGATAAGGCGTTGGCGCTCGCCGAAGCGGCTGGCACCGAACCGATTGCCGCGCTGGCCGAATAAGCGCGAGCTGTCCGCTTCAAGCAAAAAACCCCGCCGGCGCGAGCCGGGCGGGGTTTTTTATTGGGCGTTGCGTACGCTGTCTTTGTCGCGCGGGTCTGATTCACCGCAAGCCAGGCGCGGTAGGCGGCCCTGCAAACCTGCAAGCCTGCAAAAACTCACTCATGCTGCCGACACGGCAGCGCCTTCGATCACCGCCTTAACGGCTCGCGAACGCAAACACAAACCAGCCGCTGCTACTGCTCGTCGACATACGGCGCGGTCGGCGGCTCGTGTTCTGCGGCACGACGACCGGTGCGCGTTGCGCGGCGCTCAGACGCAGCGGCGTCGGTTTGCGCAACAGCGTGCGCAACGAAAAACGGCGCGAGCCGCCTTGCAGACGCAGCGCGGAGAAGAACGTATTGAACCAGGTGCGAATGCCGTCGACCGCTTTGGCATCGCGCCATTGTTCGCCCAACGCGCGGGTGCGCGTCGCATGGTGACGCAGCGCTCGCACGACGTGGCGGCGCGCAGGGCGTGCCGCTTTCAGTGCGGCGCGGGTAAGTCGGGTGCTCAGAAGGGTATGCATGGCTTCACAGGTAGGCAACGTGTCGCGCGTCGGAAAATGCGCCAAGAGCAGCACCAAATGTGCCAATGGCGGTGTCTCGATGGACGGCGCGAAGGCCCGGAATTCGTCGGGAGAAAGCACGGAGATCGGCGGCGCGGGCCTGGACGGCCAGCGCACGGCGCAAGAGTGCGGGAGCGGCGATCAACATGCGTGCAGGCTACACGTGATTCATGACGCCAGAAAGTCGGGTTTTTACCCTGCGAGCCGTAACTCACGAGAATCGACCGTCGCGCGCAGCGATGCGCTCGGGCGGTTTGCGGTCGATTATCGTGCGTGTTTGCCCCTTCACTGTGCCGCGCGATCGCTCGCTGCACCTGAAAGTAGTGCGTAAGGCGTCGCTGCCGCAGGGGCGAAACTGCGCGCAGTGCGATCGCGCCCGCTTTACAATCGAGCATCAGCTAGTCGACAGTAACGGATCACCATGTCACTCCATTCGAAGAAAGAGCAGATTTACACGTTGCGGGAGCAGGGCTTTGTCGTGGTGCCGGGGTTGGTGTCGCCCGAGCGTTGCGCGGAATTGAAGGAGATCGCGCAGCATCAGTTGCAGGAAGCCGCGGCGCCGATCGAGCTCGAAGCGGATCTGCAATACCCCGGCGCGCCGTCGTCGCGCGGCGCGCCCGGTGGCCATACGGTGCGGCGGCTGCTGGATGCGTATGGGCGTCATCCGGCTTTCGCGCAATGGGCGACCGCGCCGGAAATTCGCGGCTGGATGGAGTTGTATTTCGGTGAAGAGCCGCGTCTGTCACGCGCGCATCACAACTGCATGATGACCAAGCATCCCGCGTACGGCAGCTTGACCGGCTGGCATCGCGACGTGCGCTACTGGTCGTTCGAGCGTGACGATCTGGTGTCGGTGTGGCTCGCGGTCGGTCCGGAAACCGTCGATAACGGCGCGCTGTGGTTCGTGCCGAAGTCGCATAGCGAACCGTTCACGTCCGAGCGTTTCGACGAAGCCAAGTTTTTCCGCTCCGACCTCGAAGAGAATCAGGCCTGGATTCGCACGGCGGTGTCGCCCGAGCTGAAGGCCGGGGACGTCGTGTTCTTCCACTGCAACACGCTTCATTCGGCCGGCAAGAATCTTAGCGATCAGGTGAAGTTTTCTCTGGTGTACACGTATCACGGCGCGAGCAACGTGCCGTTGCCGGGCACCCGTTCGGCGGCGAAACCCGAGGTGGCGTTTTAGATCTTTCGAAGACGGCGCTTGTGCGCATTCATTCGGCCGGACGCCGAACGAACGCAGAGCGCCGCCTCCGCTCGCCGCGCCTAGCGCTTGCGCCCAGACAACGCAAATCCGGTCAGCCCGGCGAGCGTCGCGACCACGCCAGCCACGATCAGCATGATCGCCTTGTTGCTCGGCGACCCCGTGAACACGCGCGCGACGTCGCTGCTCACCGAGTTGAACGCCTGCCCGCCGAAATACAGCAACACGATGCCGCCGACAATCAGCGCGATTGAAATGGCCTTCGTCATGCACTCCTCCCATAAGCTTCGATCGGCCAAAGTGTAGGGGACCTGCAAGCCATCGTCCATCCCGCATACTGAGCGTCTGCACGTATCGCTTCGATTGGCTACCATAGCGCTCTAGCCGCACGTCGGCACATACCTATAAACAGTCTGCCTCTCGCAACGTGTGATCGCCTCACGCCCGCATGACCGGGCGACTTCACCAACAAGGACACTAGCAATGGCTTACGAAGCAGCTTCAGAACGCTATTCGGACATGCAATACCGCGTCTGCGGCAAGTCGGGTCTTAAACTGCCGGCGCTGTCGCTCGGCTTGTGGCACAACTTCGGCGATACCACGCCCATCTCCACGCAGCGCGACATCCTGCGCACGGCGTTCGATCTCGGCATCACGCACTTCGACCTCGCGAACAACTACGGCCCGCCGTACGGCAGCGCGGAAACGAATTTCGGCCGTCTGTTCAAGGACGATTTCAAACCGTATCGCGACGAGTTGCTGATTTCGTCGAAGGCCGGTTGGGACATGTGGCCGGGTCCGTACGGCCAGGGCGGCGGCTCGCGCAAGTACGTGCTCGCGAGTCTCGATCAGAGCCTGCAGCGCATGGGTCTCGACTACGTCGACATCTTCTACTCGCATCGTTTCGATGCCGACACGCCGCTCGAAGAAACCGCCGGCGCGCTGGCGAGCGCCGTGCAGCAGGGCAAGGCGTTGTACATCGGCATCTCGTCGTACTCGGCTGCCAAGACGCTCGAAATGACGAAGCTGCTCGCCGAGTACAAGGTGCCGCTGCTGATCCATCAACCCGCGTACAACATGCTCAATCGCTGGATCGAGCACGATCTGCTGGATACGCTGGAGAAGGTCGGCGCGGGCACGATTGCGTTCACGCCGCTTGCGCAGGGACTGCTCACCGGCAAATACCTGAACGGCGTGCCGGACGATGCACGCGTCAACAAGCCGGGCGGCGGTTCGTTGAAGCAGGAGCATTTGAGCCCGCAAAACATCGAGCACGTGCGCAAGCTCAACGACATCGCGCAGCGTCGCGGACAGAGCCTCGCGCAGATGGCGCTCGCGTGGGCGTTGCGCGATTCACGCGTGACGTCGGTGCTGATCGGTGCGAGCCGTGCGGAGCAGGTGCGCGAGAACGTCGGCGCGTTGAAGAATCTCGCGTTCTCGAAGGATGAACTCGCGGAGATCGATCGCTACGCGACCGAAGGCGGCGTCAATCTGTGGGAGAAGCCGTCGACGGATCAGGCGATCTGATCCGGTCGTCGCGACCCGCGCCTCTGCGGGAGCAAACAGGCAGAAGCGAAAAAGCCGCCCGTGAGGCGGCTTTTTTTTGCAGCGCTACACCAGCGCCGGCAAACCTTCGACCAGTGCGACCGCGCACATCACGCCGATCAGCGCGCCGAGCACACGCAGCGCGTTGTGCCGCATTTCCGTCTTGCAAGGCAGCGCACCGACGAATAGCGCGCCTGCCAACGCCATCGGAATGACGAGGATGAAATCGCCGATCGTGAAGTAGGTCGTCATGTTCGTCTCCTTATGTTTTACCCGCGAAGGGACGGCTCGAATGCCGGAGCCATGTCCACATCATGCGCGCCTCCGCTCGATTTGAGTATAGAAGACCGTTAGAACGACATAGCACCGACGCGCGGCGTGACAGCAACTTTTCGCAAGGCGCTGAACCCAGCGCGGCAAGGCTTGCGGCGATTGGCGCAGCGCAGCAAACAGATCGAAAAAAATGAAGTGTTTGCTTACGCCGGCCTTACTTTTTGATTCGATTCGATGCGTGCTGAATCGCGAGGCCTATGGCTCGCGGTCGACGAGTCAAAGCTCACGCGCCGGCCTGTTCGCGTCCACGCAAACGCATCGCCGCAATCAGGCCGATGACGAGCAGAGCGCCCACGAGTCCCGCGACACCATTCCATCCGTGACCGGCCCACACGTGACCGCCATACGAACCGATCACGCTCGACCCGATGTAGTACGCGAGCAGATAGAGCGCGGCGGCCTGGCCCTTCGCGTCCTTGGCGAGACGTCCTACCCAGCCGCTCGCGACCGAGTGTCCGGCGAAGAAGCCGAACGTCACGCATGCAATGCCGGTTGCGATCATCGCCAGCGGATGAAGCATCGTGAGCGCGAGACCGAGCAGCATCAGCAGCAAACTGCCGGTGAGCACGCGAGCGCGGCCGAACGTGTCGGCCATGCGCCCCGACCACGGCGACGCGATCACGCCGGTCAGATACACGACGAAGATCGCGCCGATCTCCGTCTGATTCAATCGATAAGGCGGCGCCAGCAGCCGGTAGCCGATGTAGTTGTACAGCGTGACGAAGCTGCCCATCAGCACGAAGCCGAGCAGGAACAGCAAGGGCAGACCCGGCCGGGTGAACTGCCTGAGCAGTGCGGTGCGATGATGCGTGAAACCAAGCCCGCGCCGCGGCACGAAGTGACGCGACGGCGGCAGCAGCGCGCGAAACGCGAGCATCGATAGAAGGCCGAGCACGCCGATCGTACCGATCGCCATGCGCCACGAAAACAGATCCGCGACGACGCCGGTAATCACGCGTCCCGCCATGCCGCCGATCGCGGTGCCGCCGACGTAGAGACCCATCGCGAGACCGAGACCGTCGGGATGCACTTCCTCCGCGAGGTAGGCCATCGCGACGGCCGGCACGCCGCCGAGCGCGAGGCCGAGGAGCGTGCGCAGCACGAGCAACTGATGCCAGTGCGGTGCAATCGACACGCCGATGGTCAGCAACGCCGACACGGTGAGCGACAGCGTCATCAGCTTGTGACGGCTCCAGCCTTCGGAGACGAAGCCGGCGACGAACACGGCGAGTGCGAGCGCGGCGGTGGTGAGCGAGAGCGACAGACTGCTTTGCGCCGGTGTCACGTTGAACGCCTCGGAAAACGACGGCAACAGGGGCTGCACGCAGTAGAGCAACGAGAAGGTCGCATAACCGGCGAACAGCAGCGCGATGCTGGCGCGCCAGTAAGCGCGCGTACCGCGTTCGAGGAAGGGTATGTCGGGCACGGCGGAAGCGTTGGAAGAAGCAGATGAAGCAGGAACAGCCGAGGTAGCGGTCCGCTGGGATTCCGGCGGCGGGGTCACGAAAAAAATCTCCTTGGGGAAAGCAGCATACGCAAAGGAGTTAAGGATACGCTGAAATGGCGGTACAGGCCGGCGCCGCATGCAGCGTGGCTCGCTGAACCCGCACGCCTGCGCAACCTAACACCGTGCAACGTACAGCACATACAGCGGCCTTTTCGATGCAGCGAACCCACTGAGCTGACCACTACCCCTGCGTCGCAGTCTCGCTGGCCGGCGCGGACGGATGCACGAGCTGTTCATCGGTTGGCAGCGCGGATGCGTCCCAACCGCCGCCCAGTGCCTTGACCAACGCGACGCTCGCGGCCATCCGGCGGCGCGCGATCGACACCGCGTTGCGCTCGTTGGTGAGCGCTGTCGTTTGCGCGACGACGACGTCGAGATACGTGATCGCGCCGTTCTTGTAGCGGTCCGACACGACCGCCAGCGCTCGCTGCGCGGCGGCTACCGCGTCGTCCTGGGTGGCGGCTTCCTGTTCGAGCACGCGCAGCGCGGCGAGATTGTCCTCGACCTGGCCGAACGCCGTGAGCACCGTTTGCCGGTATTGCGCGACGCTTTCGTCATAGTGCGCGCGGGCCTGTTCTTTCACCGACGCGCGTCCGCCGAAGTCGAGCAGCGTGCCCGCTAGCGCCGGCCCGAGCGACCAGAGACGGCTCGGCGCGAGCAGCCATTGACTGTAGTTGGTCGCTTCAAGGCCGCCTGTCACCGACAGAATCAGGTTCGGAAAAAACGCCGCCGTCGCCACGCCGATCTGTGCGTTCATCGCGGCGACCTGCCGTTCCGCAGACGCGATGTCGGGCCGTCGTTCGAGCAGCGCGGAGGGCACGCCGGTTTGCGCGACTACCGGCACGGCGGAGAGCGGCGCGACCGGCAGCGAGAACGTCGACGGTGGCTGGCCGATCAGGATCGCGATCGCATGCTCGAGTTGCGCGCGTTGCACGCCGAGGTCGAGTGCTTGCGCCTGGGTGGTCTTCAATTGCGTTTGCGCCTGCGCGACATCGGCGTCGGTGGCGATGCCGCCCGCGTAGCGGTGCTGCGTCAGATCCAGCGCTTCGCGATAGGCGGCGATCGTGTCGTCGAGAAGTTGGCGCTCCTGATCGAGTCCGCGCAACTCGAAGTAGTCGGTCGCGAGTTCGGCCTGCATCGACAGGAGCACGGCCTGGGCGTCGGCGGCGCTGGCCTGCGCGTCGGCCTTCGCGCCCTCGACGCTGCGCGATACGCGGCCCCACAGGTCCGGTTCCCATGACGCGTCGGCTTGCACGAGGTAGTCGTTCAGCGTGAGGCCGGCGGTCGATTTGTGCAGCACGTTCTCCGAGGACCGCGCGCGCGAATAGGCGGCGTTCGCGGTGACCACCGGGAAATAGCTCGAACGATATTGCGCGACGGTGGCGCGCGCGGCGCGAAAGCGCGCTTCGGCGGCCTGCACGTTCTGGTTCGCGCCAGCGACCTGCTGTTCGAGCGCATCGAGCGATGGGTCCGCGTAGAGGTTCCACCACGCGCCGCGCGTGAGCGTGTCGGCGGGTTGCGCGGGCTTCCAGCCGGTGCCTTCGAGTTCCTTGTACGTGGCGGCGATAGGTGTCGGCGGTTTAACGTAGTCGGGGCCGAGCGTGCAGGCGGAGAGCGCGCACGCGAGGAGCAGTGCGAATGCCGGGGTGCGTGTGGGAACTCGCGTGACGGTACGGGTGCGCGGCGACGCGATAGCGTGTTGTCGTGCTCGCGCGTTCATGACGGTGTCCTCGCGGACGGTGAAGCTGCGATGTGCGTCGGGGGTGAGGTTGTTAATACTGGTGCTGTTGCTGTTGCTGTTGTTGGTACTGAGGCGCTTGCGGTTTTCTCGTCGCTCATCGCTGCGCCGGAAGCGCCTGCGCTTTTCTCACCAGTCGCCGCCCCAGTCGCGTCCGCTCCACCATCACCCTTCGCCGCCGCGCCCGAAGCGCCGGAACCACCCGTCGCCCCTTCCGCCTTGCGTGGCACGATCCGCACCGGCGCGCCATCGACGATCGAGTCCTGCGGATTCAGAATCACCTGCTCGTCGCCCTTTAAACCCGACGCAATCGCGACCCGCGTGCCGAAGTCCGTCCCGAGCGACACCGGCATCAGCTTCACCTTGCGCTGCGCATCGACGGTCGCGACCTTCACGCCGTCCGGCCGGAACAGCAGCGCGTTACCCGGCAGCGTGAACGGCGCCGCGCCCGCGCCCAACGCGAAATGCACCTGCGCGTACGCACCCGGCAGCAAATCGCCGTTGCGATTGTCGACGTCGACTTCGACCAGCATCGTTCGTTGTTGCTGATCGACTGCGCCCGCGGTGCGCGCGACCGTGCCCGGATAATGCCGCGACGGCGTCTCGGTCAGCGTCAGGAACGCTGTCTGCTGTGCGCGGACCTGCTGCGCGTAGGCTTGCGGCACATTGACGTACACACGCAGACGATCCGCCTGCGCGACATGAAACAGCTCCTTCGCCGGACCGCCCGCGCTGCCCGCATCGATCAGTGCGCCGACGTCGATGTTGCGCGCCGTCACCGTGCCGTCGAACGGCGCGTAGACCTTCTGGAACGACTGCGTCTTCTCCAGGCGCGCCACATTGAAACGCGCCGCGTCGAGCGTGGCCTTTTTTGCGAGCATGTCGCCGACCTTCTCGTCGGTCTCCTGCTTCGACACCGATTTGCTCTTCAGCATTTCCGTCCAGCGATCGGCGGTGCTTTTCGCTAGCGCATAGTTGGCGTTGGCGTTCGCGAGATCGGCGCGGGCCGCGCGCAATTGATCGTCGACTTCAGGCGTGTCGATTTCCGCGAGCAGCTGGCCGCTTTTGACGCGCGCGCCGATGTCGGCGTACCACTTCTTCAGATAGCCGTTGGTGCGCGCGTAGATCGGCGTGTCGAGAAAGGCCTGCACGTTGCCGGGCAACACGAGATCGAGCCCGGCCGACGACTTCTGCGGCCGCACGACTTCGACGCTCATCTGGCTCGCATGCTCGGCATCGCGTTCGAGCGCCGCGTGCGCGCTGTGACGCGACCAGATGCCTTGGGCCGCGAGCGCGATCACCACCACGGCCGCCACGACGACGAGCCAGCGCGTGCGCTTCGCTTTCGCGGGATCGCGCGCGCTGCCGGAACCGTCTGGACGTTGTGCTTCCATCAAACTTTCCCCTTGAATTGGCGTGGGCAGTCGATGCTGCCTCTTGTGGTACATGCGGTGCTAAACGCGGTGATACATGCGATATCGCATGCGGCGCTACCTGCTGCCGTTTTCGCGCGCCGCATCATGGCTTGCCCACCACATGCTTGGCCGCGCGTTGGCGCCGCGCCGCGAGCCGCCGGTAGATCATCGAGAACACCACCGGCACGAAGATCAGCGTCGCCAGCGTGCCGACCGTCAGCCCGCCGATCACCGCGCGCCCGAGCGGCGCGTTCTGCTCGCCGCCCTCGCCGAGACCGATCGCCATCGGCACCATGCCGATGATCATCGCGAGCGCCGTCATCAGCACCGGACGAAAACGCGTGAAGCCTGCTTCGACCGCTGCGCGCGTCGCGTCGCCGTGTTCGAGCAACTGTTCGCGCGCGAAGCTGATCACGAGAATCGAGTTGGCGGTCGCGATGCCTATACACATGATCGCACCCGTCAAGGCGGGAATCGACAGCGTGGTGTGCGTGAGAAACAGCATCCACACGATGCCCGCCAGCGCGCCCGGCAGCGCGGTGATGATGATGAACGGATCGAGCCACGACTGGAAGTTCACTACGATCAGCAGATACACCAGCAGGATCGCGAACACGAGACCGGCGAACAGGCCCGAGAACGAATCGTTCATGGTCTGCACCTGGCCGCGGATTTCGACGGTCGAGGTCTTCGGCAACTCGGCGCGAGAGTCGTCGACAATCTTGCGGATGTCGTCGGAGACGCCGCCGAGGTCGCGGCCGTCGGCGGTGCCGAAGATGTCGATGGTGGTCTGCGCGTTGTAGTGTGTGAGCACCGCGTTGCCGGCCTCGCGCCGCATGGTCGCGAGCGAGCCGAGAATATTGGTGCGGCCGTTCGCGTTCAACGGAATGTTCGCGAGCGCCTGCAGCGAATCGATCGTGTATTGCGGCGCTTCGGTGATCACGTTGTAGCTCACGCCGTTGCGCGGATTGAGCCAGAACGTCGGCGTCGTTTGCTGGCTGCCGGACAGCGTGATCAGCAAATTACTCGCGATGTCGCGTTGCGAGAAACCGGCTTGCTGCGCGCGCGTGCGATCCACGTCGATAAAGATGCGCGGCATGTCGGCGGGCTGCTGGATGCGTACGTCGGCGAGTCCCGGCACCGTGCGCAGACGGTGCAGCAGGTTCGCGGCGAACACGCGGTTTCCCGCCACGTCGCGGCCGACGATCTGAATATCGATCGGCGACGGCATGCCGAAGTTGAGTGTCTGGCTGACGATATCCGCGGGCAGAAACGCGAACTGCACGCCGGGGAATTCGTCGGTGAGCGTGCGCCGCAGCGTCCGTACGTAGTCGGCGCTCGGACGGTGATCGGGATTCAACGTGATGAGCACGTCCGCATCCGACGTGCCGATCGTCCCCGTGTTGCTATACGACAGGTTGATGCCCGACACCGGCAGGCCGATGTTGTCGATGATCGAATGCAGTTCGTCCGCCGGGATCAACTGACGAATCCGCGTATCGACGCGATCGGTCATCACCGCGGTTTCCTCGACCCGCATGCCGGTTTTCGCGCGCAGATGCAGCGCGATCGTGCCGGCGTCGACGGCCGGGAAAAAGTCGCGGCCGAGGAACGGCATCAGCAGCATCGACGCGCCACAGCACAGCAGAAACAGCGTCACGAACAAACCCGGCCGCGCGACGCGCGCTTCGAGAAACACGCGATAACGCGCGCGTAGCCGCGCAAAACCGCGCTCGAAAGCGTAGTGCACACGCATGAACGGATTGCGCGTTTGCGCGGGCGCGTGATGCAGGTCCGCCGGTTTGTGGTGATGACGCAGCAGATACTTCGCGAGCGTCGGCACGAGCGTACGCGAGAAGAAATACGAAGCCAGCATCGCGAACACCACGGCCTCGGCGAGCGGAATGAACAGGTAATGCGCGACGCCCGTCAGCAGAAACATCGGCACGAACACGATGCAGATCGACAACGTCGACACCAGCGTCGGAATCGCGATCTGATGCGCGCCGTCGAGAATCGCCTGTTCGAGCGTCTTGCCCTGTTCCAGTTGATGGCTGATGTTTTCGATCGCCACCGTCGCGTCGTCGACGAGAATCCCGACCGCGAGCGCGAGCCCGCCGAGCGTCATGATGTTGATGGTTTCGCCGAGCAGCGACAGCGCGATGATCGACGTGATCATCGACAACGGAATCGACACGGCGATGATCAGCGTCGCGCGCCAGTTGCCGAGGAACAGCAGAATCATCAGACCGGTCAGGCACGCGGCGATCAACGCTTCGCGCAGCACGCCCTGCACGGAAGCGCGCACGAACAGCGATTGATCGGCCACCGGATCGATGTTCAGTGACGCCGGCACGAGATTGCGCAGCGTCGGCATCATCGTCTTGATGCGATCGACGATTTCGAGCGTGGACGTGTTGCCGCTTTTGTTGATGGTCAGCAACGCGGCGCGCTGGCCGTTCACGCGCACGATGTTGGTCTGCGGCTGGAAACCATCGCGCACGTGCGCGACGTCGCGGATATAGATGGTGCCGTTGGCCGTCGAGCGGATCGGGAGGTTGTTCAGGCCGGCCAGCGAATCCGGGCTGCCGTTCATTTCCACCGAGTATTCGGTCGAGCCGATTTTCGCGGTGCCCGAAGGCAGGATCAGATTCTGCGCGCTGACGGCGTTGACCACGTCGAGCGGCGACAGATTGCGCTCCTGCAACTTGCGCGAATCGATATCGACCATGATCTGCCGCTGCTTGCCGCCATAGGGCAGCGGCGCCGATGCGCCCGGCACGGTGGCGAGCTGCGTCTTAAGGAAGTTGTTGCCGAAGTCGAACAGCTCCTGCTCGGTCAGCGACGCGGACGACAGCGCCAGCCGCAAAATCGGCACCGTCGACGCGTTGTAGCGCAGGATGTTCGGCGGCGTGATGCCGGGTGGCAGCGAGCGCAATTGCGTTTGCGACAGCGCGGTGACCTGCGCGAGCGCTTCGTCGATATTCGCATGCGGCTGAAAAAAGATCTTGACCACCGCGATGCCGTTCAGCGAGGTCGATTCCGTGTGCTCGATATCGTTGACCGCCGTCGACAACCCGCGCTCGTAGTTGAGCACGATGCGCTTTTCCATCTCGTCGGCGGGCAGGCCGTTGTACGACCAGATCACCGAGAGCACCGGAATGTCGATGTTCGGGAAGATGTCGGTCGGCGTGCGCAAAATGGTCAGCGGCCCGACGATCAGTAGAAGCAGCGCCAGCACGACGAACGTATAGGGGCGCCGCAGCGCGAGACGAACGATCCACATGACTAGTGCGCCTGCGTGATATCACGGAGAGCGGCGCGGCGCGTGCGCGCAACGCGGCGGCCATACTGGACATGGTGCGAGCCGCTGCGCGATGCGGCCGCGATGCATGGATTGAGCGAGTCGTTCTGGCAGTACACGTTTTTGATATCCCACCCCAGCAGGGTTTATGATGATCTCGTTACGGGGATTGACGCCCCAGATCATCGGTCGCGCGCACCGTAATTGGAATAGGGCGAAACGACGGTTGAAGAGCCTTTAATTCGCGCTTTCCAAAGCCCCGCAAAACGGGAACAATGACTCGAACCTCTCACGCGTATCACGCGCAGCAGATTGGGTGCGTACGCAACGTTAGCGGCGAAGCGGCGCTTTTATCATCACCTTGACCGGCATGAAATCACAAAGCCGGCTACGGGAGAAACGGGGAAACATCATGCAAATCGGTTCCATTGTCCGGTCGGTGCATATTGCCGTGCCGCAAGGCGCGCGCGGAATCGTCATGCGCATTCTTGGCGACATGGCGATGGTGGCGTGGTATGCCGGCGAACCCGGCGCATCGCCGCATCTGAATACTGAACCCTTTTTCCTCGAAGACCTGATCGATACGGGCGAGCAGGTTCGCCCGTCGAGCGCGCAAATGCATTGACGGCATTTCCCTGTCAAAGTGTAGGCTCGTTGTAGACGCGATGTAATCCGTATCGTGAATCGTCGCGCTCGTCTTTGACGCCGGCGCGGCGCACAATGCGGGCATGAACGACGACAACCTCGACTCACAGAACGGCGCGCAGAGCGCCGTGCCTTTCACCCGGCTCCAGCCGGAGATCGTGCTCGACGCGCTCGACAGCGTGCTCAGCACGGTCGGCGTGCGCACCGACGGTCGCATGTTGCCGCTCAACAGCTACGAGAACCGCGTGTACCAGGTGGGCGTCGAAGATGGTCCGCCGGTGGTCGCGAAGTTCTATCGTCCTGAGCGCTGGAGCGATGCCGCGATTCTCGAAGAACATGCGTTCGTTGCCGAGCTCGCCGCGCGCGAAATTCCGGCGGTGCCCGCGCGCGAGTTGGACGGCCGCACGCTGCATACCTTCGACGGTTTCCGCTTCTCGATCTTTGAGCGTCGCGGTGGCCGCGCGCCGGATCTCGACCGGCGCGACACGCTCGAATGGCTGGGGCGTTTCATCGGCCGTATTCATGCGGTTGGGCAAACGCAGAACTACGCCGAACGTCCCACGCTCGACATCCATACGTTCGGCTACGAGCCGCGCGACTTCCTGCTCGCGCAGCGCTTCGTGCCTGCCGACGCGCGCACCGCGTGGGAAACCGCAGTGAACCTCGCGCTCGAAGACGTCGAGCGCGCGTTCGAGCGAGCCGGCGATATCCGCATGTTGCGCATGCATGGCGACTGCCATCCGAGCAACGTGTTGTGGACCGATGCGGGGCCGCATTTCGTCGACTTCGACGATAGCCGCATGGGTCCGGCGGTGCAGGATTTGTGGCTGCTGCTGCCGGGCGAGCGCGCGGAAGCGTCGCGCGCGCTGGCGGATCTGCTCGCCGGTTACGAGGACTTCTGCGAGTTCGAGCCGCGCGAACTGTACCTGGTCGAAGCGTTGCGCACACTGCGGCTGATTCACTATCAGGCGTGGCTCGCGCGTCGCTGGGACGACCCGGCGTTTCCGGCCGCGTTCCCGTGGTTCAACACGCAGCGCTATTGGGAAGACCGCATCCTCGAAATGCGCGAGCAGATCGGCGCGATGCAGGAAGGGCCGCTCTGGCCGGTGTGAGTGTCAGCGTTTGCCGTGCTGGGCGTGGCCGTGCATCGGGTGCAACGGACGGCGGCAACGGAGAGCGATGCAACTCGCGCATCCGAAAACCCGCGCGTTTCAAGGCGCCCGCGACACCACGCTCGGCGATTCCACCAGCGTCGACTTGACGATCACCTCGGCGCGCACGTCGCGCCCGATCGCTTCGAGCGCGGGACGCATCTGCGCGAAGTCGTCGGGCGTGCAGACGTCGCTGTCGAAATGCGTGACGCCGTCGCGTGTCATCGTGACGACATTGCTGAGCGGGTCGAACGTGTACTGCGACTGGAAATCGACGAAGCGGTCCTGCGTGCGCTTCGCCTCCGGCATGTCGAGCACGCGAAAGTTGGCGGGCAACTCGATACGCGCGCGTTCATGCATCGCGAGGTTGTGGCAGATGAACGGCTGCGTGCGCTGACGTTCGCCGAGCCAGTAGCGCGTGTCCGCCTCGACGCCACCCGCGAGACTCGTCAGCGCGCGAATCGACGCCGCCGTGCCGGGCACCACGAGATTTTCCAGCGTGCCTTTCATCGTCACCGTGAGTGGGCCGTCGGCCACTGTCAGGTCGCTGGTGGAAAGCGTAGCGGTGCCGCGCAGATTGGCGCTGCGCAATTCGGCTTCGATCGATTCCTCGCGCTGCGCGGGCGACTGCGTGCGCAACCTCGCGCGCGCCTGTTCGGCGAAGGGTCCGGCGTCGTCCATGCGATACGTGAAGCTCGCGGAACCGTCCGGTTCGACCTTGATCGACAGATCGGTGCTGCGCGTCATCAACGCGGTGGCGGGCGTACGGGCGAGCACGCCCTGATCGACCAGCACGGTCGGCCGGTTCATATCCGACGACGGCAAAAACCCGAACTCGACATTCGACGCGGTCGAATCCGCGTATTGCTGCAGATCCGGCAGCCACGTGATTACGTGATTGATGACGCCGTAGCCGGGCACGCTCGGCAGCGTGTAGATTGTCCCGCTGCTGATCAGCGCCGGCTCGTTACGCACGCCGACCGCGTCGAGTAGCGCGCCGTACAGCGCGACGTGATCCTTGCAGTCGCCGTAGCGGTTCGCGAGGATCGCGCTCGCGCGATGCGGCACGACCGCGCCGCGTCCCACGTTGATCGCCACGTAGCGGACATTGCGGCGCACCCAGTCGTACAGCGTCTTGGCTTTGTCGCGCGGCGCGGGGTCGTGCGCGGTGAGCTGCTGCGCGAGACGCGTGACGGCGGCCTCGTGGATGCTCGGGTCCGCCGCGGACTCGCGATAGCTGGCGGCGAACGCGGCGTAGTCGGGGAAAGTCGAGACCATCAGCCGGTCGCCGTACGACACGTAGGCGATCGAGCCGCGCTCCAGCCGGCTGAAATGCGCCTTGTCGTAGCGATACTCGTAGCGCGTGCGACCGTCGCGCGTCACGGGTGGCTGCGCGATGAAACCGCGCGCGTCGGCGTAGAGCGGTTTGCCGGCGGGCAGATCGTAGATCAGGCGGAAGTTGTGGGTCGGCGCGAGGTCTGGCGGCGTGAAGTCGCTGAACTCGCCGGGCACGATCGGCTGCTTCTGCGTCTTGCGGTACGTGAGATGCACGCGCGCCCCCGGCTCGACAGCAGGGAACACGATCACCTTTTCCTGGATGTCCTGGAACATCGGTGCGTCGAACGAGCGGGCCTCCTGCACGTCGCGGATCTGCTCGGGCTCCACGTCGTGGCGCACGCCGTCGGCGGTGGTCGTGTAGGCCTCGAGAATCTCCACGTCGGCCATGTTGCGGTTAAACCAGACGTATTGCTGCGCGGCCCGCGCGACGCCGGCTTCGTTGTTCACGCGCAGCGTCATCGAGTTGAGCTTGGTGTAGGAGCCGTCGGCGTTGACGGTGAAGGTCTGCGTTTCGCCTTCGTTCGTATAGGGATCGTCCAGCCGGGTCGGCACCGCGCCGCTCGCCGCGTGGACGCCAGCAAGCCAGCCGAAAGAGGCAACACAGACCACGGAACAGAGGCGCATGGCGGGCAGATGTCCGAACGGTGACGTTGACGGGATCTGACGGCTAGAGTCGGTTTGCCCCGTGCGGATGTCAAGCGGTTGTCACGCTTTGAAATAGAGCGAAGATTGAGCAAATCGCTTAGTTGTGTAATGATAGTCGTTCTCAATTGAAAGGCGTCGCCAGCTATTTGTCACATTTCTCCTCCTCTGTGACTGCCAGCCAGCCTCTCAACCGGACGACCTGGACCGCAAGCCGGGTCGTTCGGTCCCTTCCCTCAAAAGACTTTTATAACCGCAGCCGGTAAGCGCGCGTGACGTGCCGCGCGCCGGCGACGGCGTATCCCGTTGCGCCGCCTGGAGCCCGAAGTGAACGCGCCTGATTCGATCGAAATAAAACCAGCCGCCGGCAGCGGCACCCAGTACACCGCCCATACGCCCGAGCGCGACCATCATCTGATGGACGACGCCGAGCAGGCGGCGCGGCGTCAGCGTTCGCGCCGCGCGACTTTCATCAAGTGGCTGCGCAAGGTGCATGGCTGGGTCGGTTTGTGGGGCGCGGTACTCGGTCTGATGTTCGGCGTGACCGGCTTCCTGCTGAACCACCGGGGCGGTCCACTAAAGGTGCCGACCGGCGAGCCGCAGGTCGAGGAAATGCAGATTCCCGTGCCGCAAAAGCCGCTACGTTCCCCGATGGAAATGGCGAAGTGGCTTAAGAAGGAGCTGAACATCTACGGCAAGCCGGGGCGCTCACGGCGCGAGCCGGCGCATCCGGTCGCGTGGGGCGACCGCAGCACGATTCAGCCGGAGTTCTGGCAGATCGGCATCATGGGGCCGTCGCATGGCGTGCAAGCGGAGTATTGGGTCGGCAACGGCTTCGTCTCGGTGAAGCGCACGCAGAACTCGTTCCTCGCGACGATGAACAATCTGCACAAGGGCGTGGGCTTGAGCGTCGGTTGGGTGTTGCT
Organism: Paraburkholderia ginsengisoli NBRC 100965; assembly: GCF_000739735.1. Taxonomy (GTDB): domain Bacteria; phylum Pseudomonadota; class Gammaproteobacteria; order Burkholderiales; family Burkholderiaceae; genus Paraburkholderia; species Paraburkholderia ginsengisoli. The sequence continues at coordinate 315,344 of NZ_BBJF01000009.1, forward strand.
GATCGACACGATCGCGGGCAGCCTGATTCTGCTTTCGCTGACCGGTGTGCTGCTGTGGACCGAGCTGAATAAACGCCGGGTGGTAGGCGTCGTGCTGATTGGCGGATCGGTGATCGCGGCCGTTGTGTGCGGGTTGATGTAAGCGGCTGGGTCGTGCGGCGCGCTGTGCGCTGTGCGAAGCGTACGGCACGCAGCACATAGCAATGGCGGCGCGACACGCGCCGCGGCAACCCGCCAGCCACCAACCGCCATCCTTCACCGCGCTTCCAAAAAAGCCTCCGCTAACCCCTAAACGCTACACGCCCTGCCACCTGAAGCGGCGATCTCCCGTGCCGCCTTCGCGCCTTCGACCTGAAGCAGCGTAGGCAGCGAAACCCCATTCTTCGCCGCCGTCACCTCGGCGAGAATCGACACGGCGATCTCCGGCGGCGTGCGGCTGCCAATATAAATCCCGACCGGCCCATGCAACCGGCCCAGTTCGTTATCGTTCAGATCAAACTCTTTCAGCCGCTCGCGCCGCGCTTGGTTATTCCTGCGCGAACCCAGCGCGCCGACATAGAATGCCGGCGTCTTTAGCGCTTCCATTAGCGCGAGATCGTCGAGCTTGGGATCGTGCGTCAGCGCAATCACCGCGCAGCGCTCGTCGAGTTTCATGTCGATCACCGTGTCGTCCGGCATGGTCCGCACGATCTTCGTGCCGGGGATGTTCCACTCCTCGGTGTACTCCTCGCGCGGATCGCACACCGTCACCTGATAATCGAGTCCCACCGCGATGTTGCACAGATAGCGCGACAATTGCCCCGCGCCGATCACCAGCATCCGGTAGCGCGGGCCGTGGATCGTCAACAGCCGCGCGCCGTCGAAATGCACGCCGTCGGTCGCCTGCGCATCGTCGAGCCGCACCGCGCCGGTCGTCATGTGGACTTCGCGCGCGACGAGCCGGCCGCTCTCCACCGCCTTGCACAGTTCGGCGATGCCGCTTTGCGGCGTCAGCGGTTCGAGCACCAGCTGAATCGTGCCGCCGCACGGCAGCCCGAAGCGATGCGCTTCCTCCGCCGTGATGCCGTACTTCACCGCTTCCGGATGCGTCTGCTCGATACCCCTCTGCCGCACGCGGTCGATCAGATCGTCTTCGATGCAGCCGCCCGATACCGAGCCCACCACGAGTCCGTCGTCGCGCACCGCGAGCATCGCGCCCTCGGGACGCGGCGACGAGCCCCACGTCTTGACCACCGTCACCAGTAGCGCGCGATGTCCCTCTTCCAGCCAGCGCGCGCTGGACTTCAGGACTTCGAGATCCACGCTGTCCATGATTTTTTCCTCTTGCTCGTATCGGTTGTGTCGCTTGCCTCGGCGCCGGACTCGTTGTCAGCGGCGTCGTTCGATTCCGCGTCGGTCTGCCCAGTTGTGGCGGTGGCTTCAGCACCCTCTCCCACAAGCTGCGCGCCAAAGCGCTTGAAGAACTCGCCGGCGATTTTACGCGCCGCGCCGTCGACCAGCCGCGAGCCGATCTGCGCGAGCTTGCCGCCGACCTGCGCGTTCGCCGTGTAGGTCAGCTTCGTCGCCGCGTCGCCGTCGGGCTCCAGGGTGACGCGCGCGTTGCCTTTCGCGAAACCCGCTGCGCCGCCCTGGCCTTCGAACACGATGTTGTACGCGTTCGGCGCGTCGATGTCGGCGAGTTGCATGCGGCCTTTGAAGCGCGCCTTGACTGGACCGACGGCGGCGCTCAGCGCCACCAGATACGCGTTCTCGCCGTCCGGGTCGATGCTTTCGCAGCCCGGGATGCATGCGCGCAAAATCTCCGTGTCGTTCAGCGCGTCCCACGTGCGCTGCTGCGGCACCGGCAGCGTGTGGGTTTCGGTCAATTCCATGACGTTGCTCCTGCGGTTGTCGTGGCCGCGCGAGTCGGACGAGGCGCGCGCGCGCGTTGCGCGAGGTCGCGGCCGAACGCAGCCAGACTGTCCAGATTATGAACCGGCCGATGCGCGTCGACGTACGGCAGGATCGCCTGCACGCCGCGCGCCTTCGGAGAAAAGCCGCTGAAACGCAGCAGCGGATTGAGCCAGACGATGCGGTGCGCGAAGCGGCGCAGACGCGCCATCTCGGTGTCGAGCACGTCGATCGCTTCGTGATCCAGGCCGTCGGTGACGAGCAGCACCGTCGCCCTGCCTGTGAGCACGCGGCGCGCCCAGCGGCGATTGAACTCGGCGAGCGTCGCGCCGATCCGCGTGCCGCCCGACCAGTCGAGCACCTGATCGGTGAGTGTGGCGATCGCCACGTCGGGGTCGCGCTCGCGCAGCGCGCGCGTCGCGTTGGTCAGGCGCGTGCCGAACAGGAACACCTGCAGGCGTTCGCGCGACTGCAAAAGCGCATGGCAGAAATACAGCACCGCGCGCGAATAGCTGCTCATCGAGCCGGAGATGTCGAGCAACAACACGAGCGGCGGCTTGCGCTCGACCACCGCGCGGTACTTCCACACCGTCCAGTCGCCGCCCGCGCGCACCGCATGCCGCGCGCTCGCGCGCAAGTCCGCATGCGTGCCGTGCGACGCGGCCTTCAGGCGACGCGTCCGCTCGGTCGCGAGCGGCAGCCGCTGGCCGCGAATCAGATGACGCAAGGTGCGCCATTCATCGGCGGACAGCGTGTCGAAGTCGCGATGACGCAGCCGCTCTTCGGCGCTGAACGTGACGTGTGCGCGCAGTTCGTGCTGCTCGGTTTCCTGCGGCGCGTTGCTGTGCGGCGATGGCGGCGCGCGGACCGCGAGCGCATCGGCGAGACGATTGTTGCGTTTGGGCGGCGGCAGGCCGTCGCGGACTTTCGGCAACAGCAGCGCGCGCAGCTTGCCTTCCCAATCCGGATCGCGCCAGAACAGGTCGAAGGCCGCGTTGAACAGGTCGCGCTCGTCGGGCGCGGACACCAGCAGCGCGGCGAGGGCAGCGCGCACGTCGTCGCGGCGGCCGAGGTCGATCCAATGCAGGGCGGCGAGCGCGTCGACGGCTTGCGCGGGCGACATCGGCAAACCCGCGCCGCGCAGCACGCGCACGAAATGGACGACGTTGCGGGCGAGGGTGGGGGTGGTTTCGAGCGGCGGCGTGGTGGGTTCGCCTGCAGATGTCGTTGTGGTTCGGTTGTCGGCCAGGCCGGCGGCGAATGAGCTGATGCCCGCGTGCGCGTCGAAGCCCGTGGATGAGGCGCTGTCCGTGGCGTCGCTGTCGCCGGGTGCGGTTGGCTTAGACATGCTAACTATTCAGGCGCCGCAAGACACTGCGCGATTTGCGCGGCGTCCACGCGCGCCAGATCGTCCTGATACTTGAGCAGCACACCGAGCGTGTTCTGCACCGACTGCGGGTCGAGTTCCGTCACCGACAGCGCCTCCAACGCGCGGCACCAGTCGATCGTTTCGGCGATGCCGGGCGCCTTGAACAGATCCATGCCGCGCAGCCGATGCACGAAATCGACCGCGCGCCGCTGCAATTCCGCCGACGTGTGCGGCGCGCGTGCCGCGACGATTTCCAGTTCCCGATCGCGCTCGGGATAGCCGATCCATTGATAGAGGCAGCGGCGCTTCAACGCGTCGTGCACTTCGCGCGTGCGGTTCGACGTCATCACGACGAGCGGCGGTTGCGCCGCGCGCACGGTGCCGTACTCGGGAATCGACACCTGGAAGTCCGACAGCAGTTCCAGCAGGAACGCTTCGAACGGTTCATCGGCGCGGTCGATCTCATCGATCAGCAGCACGCGCCGCGCGCCGGGGTGATGTTCGTCTGGCATCAGCGCCTGCAATAGCGGCCGCTTCAGCAGAAATTCGCCGCGATACAACGTGTCGTTGTCGGGATGTTCGCCGGCGGCTTCGGCGAGACGCAGCGCCATGATCTGGCGCGGGTAGTCCCACTCGTAGAGCGCGCTGGCCGTGTCGAGGCCCTCGTAGCATTGCAGCCGCAGCATCGTCGTACCGAGCATGCCCGCCGCGGCCTTCGCAAGCTCGGTCTTACCGACGCCCGGCTCGCCTTCGACGAACAACGGCCGCTCCATGCGCAACGCGAGATACAACGCGGTCGCCAGCTCGCGGCTGGCGAAATAGCGTTGGGCGGCGAGTTGCGCGAGGGTGTCGTCGATCGAGGCTGGCTGCATGGTGGTCCTGAATCTGCGCGCTGCTCGCGCGGTGATGCGCGACGCGGGCGAGACGCGCAGCGGGCGGGGCGGCGCCGCCACGCTTTGCGTCGCGTGTGATAGCGAAACGGCCGGCGTGCTGAAGCAGCAAAGCAGGCACGACAGCACGTCAGCCGCCGATAGCAAGGATCGCTAAGCGTTCGCCTTCGTCACCGCGCGTGCGGCCAGCACCGGGATCAGATGCGCGCGGTACTCGGCGCTCGCGTGCATGTCGGTGTTCAGATCGGCGGCCGACACGCTGACCGCGCGCGCGGCGTCCGGCGTGAAATTCGCCGACAGTGCGCTTTCCAGCTCCGGCACGCGAAATACCGATGACGCGGCGCCCGTCACCGCGACGCGCACGCCGCTCGCGAACTTTGCGACGAACACGCCGACCAGCGCAAAGTGCGACGCGGGATTGCGGAATTTCTCGTAGGCCGCGCGCTCGGGCACCGGAAACTCGACCGAAACGATCAACTCGTCAGGCTCAAGCGCGGTCTCGTACATGCCGACGAAGAAGTCGCTCGACGAGATGCGCCGCCGGTCGGTGACGATGGTCGCATCCAGCGCGAGCGCCGCCGCCGGATAGCAGGCGGCGGGGTCGTTGTTGGCCAGCGAGCCGCCGATCGTGCCGAGCGCGCGCACCTGGCGGTCGCCGATGTGCGCGGCGAGATCCGCAAGTCCCGGCGACACGCGCCGCAATTCGGCGTGATCGGCTACATCGGCATGACAGACGGCCGCGCCTATCGTCACTTTGTTGGCGTCGACGGCGATCGACTTGAGCGCGGCAATCCGCGTCACGTCGACCAGTTGCGACGGCTGCGCGAGACGCAGCCGCATCGTCGGCAAGAGGCTTTGGCCGCCGGCCAGAAACTTCGCGTCGCTGTCGGCGGTGAGAATGGCGGCGGCCGCTTGAGGATCCGTCGCGCGTTGATATTCGAATGAATACATGTCGATTGCTCCGCTCAGGATCTCAGAGGGTTTTCGCCGCCTGGCTTGCCGCGTGAATCGCGGACCATACGCGATGCGGCGTCGCCGGCATTTGCAGGTCGGTCACGCCGAGCGGCGCGAGCGCGTCGATGATCGCGTTGATCACCGCCGGCGGCGAGCCGATCGCGCCCGCCTCGCCGCAGCCTTTGACGCCGAGCGGATTGTGCGTACACGGTGTGCCTTTCGACGTCTCGACGGTGAAGTCCGGCAGATCGGACGCATGCGGCATCGCGTAGTCCATGTACGAGCCGGACAGCAACTGGCCGCTGTCGTTGTCGTACACGCAGCGCTCCAGCATCGCCTGGCCGATACCTTGCGCGAGGCCGCCATGCACTTGCCCTTCGACGATCATCGGATTGATCACGTTGCCGAAATCGTCCACTGCGGTGAACTGCTGGATGCGGCACACGCCTGTGTCCGGATCGACTTCGACCTCGCAGATGTACGCGCCCGATGGATACGTGAAGTTGCTCGGATCGTAGAACGCGCTTTCTTCGAGGCCCGGTTCGAGCACGTCGAGCGGATAGTTGTGCGGCACGTACGCGGCGAGCGAGATTTCGGCGAACGCCTTGGTGCGGTCGGTGCCCGCGACGCGGAACACGCCGTCCTTGAACTCGATGTCTTCGGCCGCGGCTTCGAGCAGATGCGCGGCGATCTTCTTTGCCTTCGTTTCGATCTTGTCGAGCGCCTTCATGATCGCCGAACCGCCGACCGCGATCGAGCGCGAGCCATACGTGCCCATGCCGAACGGAATCCGGCCGGTGTCGCCGTGGACGATCTCGACGCTTTCCAGCGCAATGCCGAGCCGGTCGGCGACCACTTGCGCGAAGGTCGTCTCGTGTCCCTGGCCATGACTGTGGGAGCCGGTGAACACGGTGACCGAGCCCGTGGGATGCACGCGAATCTGGCCGACTTCGAACAGACCTGCGCGCGCGCCGAGCGCGCCCGCGATGTTCGACGGTGCGAGGCCGCATGCTTCGATGTAGCACGAGTAGCCCAGACCGCGCCGCTTGCCATTTCTTTCGGATTCCTGCCGACGTGCTTCGAAGCCTTTGACGTCCGCGAGTTCGAGCGAGCGCGCGAGGATGGTTTCGTAGTCGCCGGTGTCGTAGGTGAGGCCCACTGGCGTCGCGTATGGAAACTCGCGGATGAAATTGCGGCGGCGGATTTCCGCCGGATCGAGCTTCATCTCGCGCGCAGCGGTTTCGACGAGGCGCTCCACGACGTAGGTCGCTTCAGGGCGGCCCGCGCCGCGATAGGCGTCGACGGGGACGGTGTGGGTGAAGACCGCTTTCACTTCCGCGTAGATCGCGGGGGTCGCGTACTGGCCGGCGAGCAACGTCGCGTACAGTATGGTCGGCACGCTCGACGCGAACGTCGACAGGTACGCGCCCATGTTCGCAATCGTGTGGATGCGCATCGCGAGGAACTTGCCGTCCGCGTCCATCGCGAGTTCGGCTTTCGTCACATGATCGCGGCCGTGCGCATCGGAGACGAACGCTTCCGAGCGCTCGGCGGTCCATTTCACCGGCCGGCGGATCTTCTTCGAGGCCCACGTCAGCGCGACGTCTTCGGCGTACAGGAAGATCTTCGAGCCGAAGCCGCCGCCGACGTCCGGCGCGATCACGCGCAGTTTCGATTCCGGCAGCGACAGCACGAACGCGGCCATCAACAGACGCTCGACGTGCGGATTCTGATTCGCGACGTACAGCGTGTAGCTGTCGTCCTGCACCGAGTAGCTCGCGTTGACCGCGCGCGGTTCGATCGCGTTCGGGATCAGCCGGTTGTTGACGATGTCGAGCGTGGTGACGTGCGCGGCTTTGGCGAACGCGGCGTCGGTTGCGGCTTTGTCGCCGTGGCCCCAGTTGTAGCAGACGTTGTCGGGCACTTCGTCGTGAACCGCGGGCTGTCCGGCGTCGGCCGCATGCGCCGTGTCGACCACGGCCGGCAGCACGTCGTAGTCGACTTCGATCAGTTCGGCGGCGTCTTTCGCGGCCTTGATCGAATCGGCGATCACGAGCGCGACCTGGTCGCCGACGTGCCGGACTTTCGTATGCGCGATGATCGGATGCGGCGGCTCGTTCATCGGCTTGCCGTCGGTGCTGTGGATCAGCCAGCCGCACGGCAGGCCGCCGACGTTCTCCGCGGCCATGTCCGCGCCGGTGAAGATCGCGACCACGCCCGGCGACTGTTTGGCGGCCGCGATGTCGATGCTGTTGATCTTCGCGTGCGCGTGCGGCGAGCGCAGAAAGATCGCGTAGGTTTGCTGGGGCAGGACGATGTCGTCGGTGTACTGGCCGTTGCCGGTCAGAAACCGGTAGTCTTCCTTACGTTCGACGGATGCGCCGATGAGGTGGGTGTCGGGTGCGTTCATCGTCGGCTCCTCAGGCGGTGGCCGGCGCGGCGGCCGTGGCGGTGGTCGCTGCGTCGGCACTGGCGCTGGCCGTGCCGGCGGACTTCATGCCTTTGGCGCCTTCGAGGACTGCCTTGACGATGTTGTGATAGCCCGTACAGCGGCACAGATTGCCGTCGAGCTGGCTGCGCACGTCGTCGCCGGTGAGATCGGGCTGACGTTCGACGAGCGACACCGCGCTCATCACCATGCCGGGCGTACAGAAGCCGCACTGTAGACCGTGGCAGTGTTTGAAAGCGGCTTGCATTGGGTGCAGTGAGCCGTTCTGCGCGAGCCCTTCGATAGTGGTGACCGTTGCGCCTTCGGCTTGCACCGCGAGGATGTTGCAGGATTTGATCGCGCGTCCGTTCAGGTGGACCGTGCAGGCGCCGCACTGGGCCGTATCGCAGCCGACGTGTGTGCCGGTGAGGCGAAGTTGGTCGCGCAGGAACTGGACAAGTAGGGTGCCGGGGTCGATTGAGGCGCTGATGGGCGCGCCGTTCACCGTCAGACTGATGCTGATCGCCATGAACTGTCTCCTGTCGACCAGAGTGAGCGCTTGAGCGGTTACTCTGGTCCCATGCAAGTGATTGCTGATTGGGGTGAGACCGGACCTTTTATTTCTTTCCTTCAGCTGCCTGTTCGTGGGGTCCGATACGGGTGCTTCGGTTTTTATGAGTCTGCCGAAAAGTAAAGCACAAATCGGGCGGGCGCGCTATGAGGGGAAGTGTGCGACACGGTTCTGGTGTTTGTTCTTCTAGGTGGAGGTTGGCCTTTCCTTGAGGTCACGGTGGTCTATTGGTGCCGCCCCGCACAGGGGCAACGCTGAAAGACCACCGTGAAATCAAGGAAAGGCCAACCCCGAGAGAACACAACCAACTCAGCGCCGCACAGGCAAAAAACCTTCACTTCGCAAGCTTCGAATTCCGCCGCGAATAACCAAAATAAACAACCATCCCGATCAGCAACCAGATAGCAAAAGCAGCCCAAGTCACGCCTTGAAGATTAAGCATCAAAAACAGACAAGACGCCACAGCCAAAACCGGCACAACCGGCACACCCGGACACCGAAACGCCCGCGGCAGCTCAGGATGCGTCTTACGCAAAACAAGCACCGCAATCGACACCATCGAAAACGCGGCCAACGTGCCGATATTGATCAGCTCCGCCAGCACATTCAACGGTACCAACGCCCCGATCAGCCCGAAGAAAATCCCCACCAGCCACGTAGTGAAAAACGGCGTCGCAAAACGCGGATGCAACCGCGACAACCGCGCCGGCAACAACCCGTCGCGCGACATCGCGAAGATCACGCGCGTCTGACCATAGGCCATCACCAGAATCACGGTCAACATGCCCAGCACGGCGCCGAGGTCGATAAAACCCGCGACCCACGTCTGCCCGGCTTCCTGCAACGCATACGACACCGGATGCGAAATATTGGCGAACTTCGCCGACGGCACGATGCCCGTGACCACCGCCGCCACCGCGACGTACAGCACCGCGCACACACCGAGTGACGCGATAATGCCGACCGGCAGATCGCGCTTCGGATTCTTCACCTCTTCCGATGCCGACGACACCGCATCGAAGCCAATGAACGCGAAGAACATCACCGCCGCCGCGCCGAACACGCCGTTCCAGCCGTTCGGCATGAACGGATGCCAGTTGGCCGGCGTCACGTGGAATACGCCCACGGCAATCACCAGCAGCACCACGGTCACCTTGATCGCCACCATGATGTTATTGATCCGCGCGGATTCGCGAATGCCGACCGACAAGAGTGCGGTAATCGCCATCATCACGAGGAACGCGGGCAGGTTGAACAGCGTGTGGTGACCCGGCACCGCACCCGGCGCAGCACTCAGCGCGACCGGCAGCGAAATGCCGAACCCCGACAGCAGCGACTGCAGATAGCCCGACCAGCCGACCGATACCGCCGACGTCGCCAGCCCGTATTCAAGCATCAGGTCCCAGCCGATAATCCACGCGGCCAACTCGCCGAGCGTCGCGTACGAATACGTATAGATGGATCCGGCGACCGGAATCGTCGACGCGAATTCCGCGTACGAAAGCGCGGCGAATCCGCAAGCGATCGCCGCGATGATAAACGAGAGCATCAGCGCCGGGCCGGCTTGGACCGCCCCCGTGCCGGTCAGCACAAAAATGCCGGTGCCGATGATGGCGCCGACACCGAGGAAGGTCAGATCGAGCGCGCCGAGCGCCTTTTTCAGGCCGGCGTTCTGAGCGCTCGTCGCGATCATATGCTCGACGCTCTTTTTGCGAAACAGGGACATTGGCGTGGGTCTCCAGTAGTGCACGCGTGTTGCGCGCCGAATGTCGGGAAACCCACGATTTTAACGGATACGAGTCGCCACTTATTTTGGGACAGCATGCCGGTTGCTTGGGCGATGGGCGGAAACCCCCGGCCCGGCGAGCAGCGCGCGTGGTGTTCGTGCGCGACAGGCAGGGCGGCCGCAAAGCTTTCGCTCGATGCGCGAATAATGGGGAGGGAATCTCTCTTGCAAACGAGCCCGGGCGGCGGCGCGGTATTCAGCCGGCGCGGACCTGCGCCAACTCACGCGAGCGCGAACTGTCAGCCGGCCATCGCCGGATTCAGATCGACGAGGCGGTTGCTCATCACATAGAACGTGAGTTCGGCGTTGTTGCGCAGCTTCATTTTCTCGAGCAGGCGCGTGCGGTACACGCTGACCGTCTTCACCGACAGCGACAGCGCCGCCGCGATATCCGTCAGCCGTTTGCCCGACGCGAGCATGCACAGCGTCTGATATTCGCGGTCGGAGAGCTTTTCGTGCGGCAACTGCTCGCCGTCGAACGACACGTAGTCGGCCAGCGCTTCGGCCATCGCCGGGCTCACGTATTTGCGGCCCGCGGCGACCTGCTGGATCGCACAGATCATCTGCGCGGCGTCAACCGTCTTCGACAGGTAGCCGGCGGCCCCCGCTTTCAACGCGCGCACCGCATATTGATCCTCGCGGTACATCGAGAACATCAGCACCGCCACGCGCGGCGCCTTGCGCTTCAGGCGCTTCAACACTTCGACGCCGTTCATGTCGGGCAGCGAAATGTCGAGCAGCACGACGTCGTAGCTTTGCAGGCCGACGGCGGCGAGGGCTTCGGCGCCGCTTTGCGCCTCGATGACTTCGCGCGCCACTCCGCGGTCGAGCAGCAATTGACGGACGCCTTGGCGAACCACGGCGTGGTCCTCGGCGATCAGGATGCGCAGGCTCATGACGGCATGCTCACGATTGCAACGCGCGCCGCTCGGCGCGAGGCGCCGGCGCGAGCAACGCGTCCCACGCGAAGCGCGCCTGCACGAGCGTGCCGCGTGATGCGTGGCCATCGGCCGTGCTGTGCTGCGAACCGCTGCGGCGGCCGCTGACGCGCAGCGTGCCGTCGAACGCGGCGCAGCGCGCCTGCATGCCGCTCAGGCCGAAATGACCGGCCTCGCCCGCATGGCCTTGGCGCTGGCGAGCGCTGCGCGTGAGCCCGATGCCGTCGTCACTGACGAGCAGCGTGAGGTGGCGACGGCTGGTCTCGATGCGCACGTCGGCGGATTCGGCGCGCGCGTGCTTGACGATGTTGTTCAGCGCTTCCTGGGCGACGCGGAACACGGCCAGCGCCGCATCGGCGGGCAGGCGTGTGAGACGCGCGTCGGCGGCGCAGACGAAACTCGTGCGCAGTTGCGTGCGGCTCGCGAAGTCGGCAGTCCAGTGCGCCAGCGCGCCCGCGATGCCTATTTCCAGCGACGGCGCATGCAGTTCCGCGACGGCCTGGCGGCTCGCGGCGCACACGGCGTCAAGCGAGCGGTTCGCGACGGCGAGCGCGGCGGCGCATTGCGGAGGCGCGTCGGCGGGCAGCCAGGTTTCGACGCCAGCCAGCGCGAAGCGCGCTGCTGTCAGTTCGGCGCCCACGCCGTCGTGCAGCTCGCGCGCCACATGACGGCAGGCGGCTTCGTGCGCCCGCACGAGTTCGGCCGACAGTTCGCGCACCCGCGCGCGCAGTTGTGCGAGTTCGCGCCCGGCAGTTGCGGCGGGCGCGTCGAAGCCGTCACGAGCCGATGACGAAGAAAGCGGAGCGTTGAACGGGAGGACAGTCGACGTATCCATGAGTCTGCCTGTCAGGAAAGCGTGCGGGTAGCGAAGCGGATGCGCATCGGCGGCGCGAAGACGAAAGAACGCATGCGGGTCTCCAGCCTCCAGGCGTGGCCGTTACGCGTAACGCGCGACAGGCGAAACGCTATGGTGCGAGGTAACGAAATTTACATTCAGTAACAACTACGTCAGACCGCGACAGGTCGTCAAATTGACTGATCGTGCGGCGCGATGATATCTCAAAAACAATAAAAATGCAGTCGTACCAAGTGTTAGCGCCTACTCTTCAGGCAATGCTTGATGTTTATGAAACGCGCATATGTAGGAAGAATACCGACACCAAATGTCAAATGTACGGCGTGAATTTGTAACCGGCAACAAAAAAGGAGCCCGAAGGCTCCTTTCCGATGAATCCGCGGCGCGAGCCGCAAAAAGACTGCGCGTGGCTTAGCCGACGAACGCCTTTTCGACCACATAGTGACCCGGCGCGTTGTTGCTGCCTTCCTGGAAGCCCAGGTCGTCCAGCAGCTTGCGTGTGTCGCGCAGCATGTGCGGGCTGCCGCACAGCATCACGCGGTCGTCTTCGAGCGAGAAGCCCGGCACGCCGAGGTCGGCGAACAGCTTTTCGGTCTCGATCAGCTCGGTAATACGGCCGCGGTTCTGGAACGCTTCGCGCGTGACCGTCGGGTAGTACAGCAGCTTTTCCTGCACCAGTTCGCCCAGATGCTCGTGCGCCGGCAGGTGGTCGGTGATGTATTCCTTGTACGCCAGCTCGTCGACGAAACGGCAGGTGTGCGTGAGCACCACGCGCTCGTAACGGTCGTAAATGTCCGGATCTTTGATGATCGACATGAACGGCGCGAGGCCCGTACCGGTGGACAGCAGCCACAGCGTCTTGCCCGGCAGCAGGTTGTCGGCCATCAGCGTGCCGACCGGCTTCTTGCCGATCAACACTTCGTCGCCGACCTTCAGATGCTGCAAACGCGACGTGAGCGGGCCGTCCTGCACCTTGATGCTCAGGAACTCGAGATGTTCTTCGTAGTTCGCGCTTGCGAGGCTATAGGCGCGGATCAGCGGCTTGCCGTCAACTTCGAGGCCCACCATCGTGAACTGGCCGTTTTCGAAACGGAAACCCGGGTCGCGCGTGCAGGTGAAGCTGAAAAGCGTATCGGTCCAGTGATGGACGCTCAGGACGGTTTGTGAATTCAGGTTGCTCATGGCTTCTTGGATAGTGCGAAAACAAAGGCGGCCAGTCGTTTGAGCCGGCCGGCACGGCAAGGGCGATGCTGCGTTCACCCAAGGACGGGAGTCACGCGCAATCCGCTATTTTACCGCGCCCGCTGCCGGAGGGCGGCGGCGCGGCGGTTGAGCGTGATGATGCGGGTTGCCGGACCTGGAAGCGGTGGCGCCGGCTGTCGATACAATCGGGCGCCGCGAACGACGTTGGCGGGAATGCAGCCGCGCTTCAGCAAGGGTACGGCGATGGGCGAAAGCCGCGCTGGGCGGTTGCCATCGGCTGTCCGGCATGCGCCGGATAGGCGCGCCGCGCGGGCAACATGGTCGGAATCATACCGAAAGGCAGCGTGCGCTGCAGCATTGACCCTGCTGATAAAACTGGCAAATGGGGTAGAGAGAGCGAGGACGGATGGCGGTCCGACCGTCGTCGGTAAGCGCCGGGCCCTTTGCCCTTCGCGGTGCGCGAAGCGGGCGTTGTTGGTACACAAGAACGGACTCGCAGCGCCTGGATACCGATAAATCGTAAATTAGATGGGGATCCGCTCTTTATGTGCTTGGTTGACGCCGACTCGTGCGAAGGCCGGCAAGCGGTCCATCTGCCCGGTCTGAAACCGCCTGCACGCCCGTAAAGCCAGCCGACTCGGCGAGCAGCCTAAGCCGCTGCCGTCACCCGCTTTTTCCCGCGCTGCTTCAGCACGCGCGCCTGCAACACGATCACCAGCAGCAGGAACACCCCGCGAATCACCGACTGCCAGTAAGCCGACAAGCTGATGAAGCCCAGTCCGTTTTCGAAGTTCAGTAAGTTGAACACGAGCCCGAGCAGCAGCACGCCGGCGATCGTCATCGCCACCGAGCCTTCGCCGCCGGTGAGCAGCGTGCCGCCGAGCACCACAGCCGAAATCGCGAACAGCTCCCAGCCGACTCCCTCGTTCGGCTGTCCCGCGCCGAATTGCGCGGCGAGAATCACGCCCGCCATGCCTGCCAGCAGGCCGCTCACTGCATACGCCATCACGAGTGTGCGGTCGACGTTGAGCCCCATCAGCCGCGCCGCTTCCTCGCTGCCGCCGATCGCCAGTGAATGCCGGCCGAAGCGGCTGCTGCGCAACGCGAGCCAGCCTGCTACCGCGGCGACCGCCGCGACGATCCCCGGGATCGGCAGTCCGAACAGATCGCCCTGCCCGAAGTCGCCGAAGTTCGACTCCGCCGCAATCGACACCGCGTCGTTCCTGCCGAGCAGCAAAGCGACGCCGTGCGCGCCGAGGCTCGTCGCGAGCGTCACGATGAAGGGCAGGATTTTCAGCCGCGTGATGATCAGGCCGTTCAGCACGCCAACCGCGAGTCCCGCCGCGCAACCCGCCAGCACCGCGACCCAGCCGCCGTACACGCTGGTCAGCGCGGCGACGACGCTTGCCAGCGCGGCCACGGTGCCGACCGAGAGGTCGATACCGCCGGTGATGATCACGAACGCCATGCCGATGGAGATCAGCGCGAACATCGAGTTGTAGCGCCAGAACGACGTGATGTTGTACGCCGAGCCGAAATGCTCGTAGCGCACGAGGCCGAAGACGACCAGGGCCGCGAGCGCGAGCAGGATAGGTAGATTCTTTTTCATCGCATCGAGTCCGGAGAGGGCGTTAGCGCGAGCGCCGTTGCACATAAACGGCCGCGACGATAATGCCGGCCTTCACCACCAGCGCCGCCGCGTCCGGAATGCCGTGCGCGAGCAGGGTGTAGCGCAGCAACTGGATGATCAGCGCGCCGATCAGCGTGCCGCCGATGTACGCCTTGCCGCCCGTCAGCGCGGTACCGCCGACGGCCACCGCCGCAATCGCATCGAGTTCGACGCCGAGGCCGACCACGTTCGCATCGGAAGACGAATTCACCGAGATCGAGATCAGTCCGGCGAGACCTGCGAGCGCCGCGCACAACGTGTAGGCGATCAGCTTCACGGTGGCGGTCGGCACGCCGCACAGGTACGCGGCTTTTTCGTTGCCGCCGGTGATCAGCAGATACTGGCCGAACAGCGTCTTGCGCACGACCCACGCGAACAACACGACCAGCGCGAGCATCAGCAGCACCTGGAACGGCACGCCCGCGATCTTGCCGAGCGCGATCCACTGGAAGGCCGGCGTGTTGAACGCTTGCAGGCTGCCGTCGGTGACGACTTGCGCGATCCCGCGTCCGGCGATGAACAGCACCAGCGTCGCGACAATCGGCTGGACGGATAGCCTCGTCACCAGCAAGCCGTTGAACACGCCGCACAACGCGGCGGCCAGCACCGGCAGCACGAATGCGAGCGCGATGCCGCCGGGCCCCGGTATGTTGAGGAACAGCATCGGCGCGAGCGCGCCGGAGATCGCCATCGACGCGCCCACCGACAGGTCGATCCCACCCGTCGCTACCACCAGCGTCATGCCGATGCCGACGATCACGATCGTCACCACCTGGGTCATGTTCACGTTGAAGGTTTGCAGCGACCAGAAGTGCGGCGTGAAGATCAGATTGAACAGCACCATCGCGAGCAGCACGATGACTTCGCGCTGCATCGCCAGTTGCCGCCATTTGCGCACCGTGCTCGCGGAAGTGGCGCCGGGCGCGGCGCTGAGGGTTGCGGCGGTGTCGACGGGGCGCGCCGGGTCGGTTTGCAACGATTCGGTGTGCAGCTTAAGCGCCATGACGGTCGCCCTCCAACGCGTCTTCGATATGGGCGGCGTTGGCGGTTTGCGCCGCTTCCGCCAGTTGCGAATGTCCTTCGCTGCCGTAGGCGATCGCGTCCATGATCGCGGTCTCGCTCATGTCGGCGCCGTTCAGTTCGGCGACGGTGCGGCCGTCGCGGATCACCACCGCGCGGTCCGCCACGGCAGTCAGCTCTTCCAGTTCCGATGCGGACAGCAGCACCGCCAGCCCCGCGTCGCGCAACTCGCGCACGATCTTCGCGACGTCGGCCTTGGCGCCGACGTCGATGCCGCGCGTCGGTTCGTCGAGCAACAGCAGCGAAGGTTCGGCGGCAAGCCAGCGCGCGAGCAGCACCTTCTGCTGATTGCCGCCCGACAGTTCGCGGATCGGTTGATCGGCGGAGCGCAGCTTGATGCCGAGCGACGCGATGAAACGGTCGACGATCGCCTGCTGTTTCTTCACGTCGACCACGCCGTTCTTCGCGAGCGTGCGCAGGCACACCAGCGTGAGGTTGTCGCGCACCGACAGTTCGGGGACGATCCCTTCCCCCTTGCGGTCTTCGGTGAGATACGCGAGGCCGCGCCCGATCGCGTCCTGCGGCGACTTCAACGTGACCGCCGCGCCGTCGATCGACAGCGAGCCGCGCTCCAGCGGATCGGCGCCGAACATCAGCCGCATGGTCTCGGTGCGGCCCGAACCGAGCAGGCCCGCAAGACCCACCGCTTCACCCGCATGCACTTCGAGCGACACGTCGCTCACCTTCGGATGCGCGCTCAACTGGGTCGCGGCAATCGCCTGCTTGCCACGACGCGCGAGGTTTGCTTCGCGCGACGCGGTGTCTTCCTGCACGACGGCAGCGAGTGTGCGGCCGAGCATCGTCGTGACGAGTTGCAGTTTGTCCATGTCGGCCATCGTGCTTTGCGCGACCGTCTGGCCGTCGCGCATGACGGTGACGCGATCGCACAGCGCGTAGAGTTCGTCGAGCCGGTGGGAGACGAAGATCACCGCACGGCCGTCGTCGCGCAGCTTGCGCACCACGGTGAAGAGCAACTCCACTTCGCGCTCGTCGAGCGACGAGGTGGACTCGTCCATGATCACCATCTTCGCGTCCGACGACACCGCGCGCGCGAGCGCCACCATCTGCTGGATCGCGGTCGAATAGCGGCCGACCGGTTTCTTCACGTCGATCTGCAGACCGAACGATTCGAGCAGCGCGGCGGCGCGCTGCTGCACCGCGCGCCAGTCGATCAGACCGAAGCGGCGCGGCTCGCGGCCGAGGAAAATATTTTCCGCCACCGAGCGGAACGGCACCAGGTTGATCTCCTGATAGATCGTGCTGATGCCGGCTTCGCGCGCCTGCTTGGGCGTGCGGAAATCGACTTCGCGGCCTTCGAAGCGCACGCTGCCCGAACCGCGCCGATACGCGCCGGTCAGGATCTTGATCATCGTCGATTTGCCGGCGCCGTTCTGGCCGATCAGCGCGTGCACCTCGCCCGCGGCGACGCTCAGATTCGCGCCGCGCAACGCGGGTACGCCGCCGAAGCTGATGCCGATGTCCTGCATCTCGAGCAGCGGCGAATGGGTAAGGGGGGAGTGGGGTGTCTCTTTGCCGGATTCCGTCACGGAGTCCTCCTGATGCGGGTGCTGCTCAGGCACGCACGGACGAGTCGCCGTGCGTGTCCGGGCTTGATGCAGGGGCGTGGCCGAAGCTTCGCGGTTGGGTCATTCGCGTTTGGGTCATGTTACGCCGCATAAGTTACGCGGCATAAAAGCGAAGCGACGGTCCGTGCAGTCACGGGCGCGTCGCTTCGAACCCTTCCCGTCACCCGCTTCGTCGAGGAGACATCTTCAAAGCGGGTGACTTCCTGCCTGCAACGCTAGCTGCTCGATCAATAGCCGTACTGCATGCTCTGCTGCACGTTGCTCTTGTCATAGAACCGGTCGGAGACCTTGACCCACGTCGGGATCTTTTCGCCCTTCGCGAAACGTTGCGCGACGTCGCAGGCAAGCGGGCCGAAGAACGGGCTCGATTGCACGCTCGCGCCGAGTTCGCCGGCCGCGATCGCGTCGAGGCCACCCTTGGTGCCGTCGATCGTGACGATCTGGATGTCCTTGCCCGGCTGCTTGCCGGCCGCCTTGATCGCGGCGATCGCGCCGAGCGCCATTTCGTCGTTATGCGCGTAGACCGCGGTGACGTCCGGATGCGCCTGCAACAGCGTCTCCATCACCTGGCGACCCTTGTCGCGCGCGAAGTCGCCGCTTTGCGACGCGATGATCGTCATGCCCGGATTCTTCGCGATGACTTCGTCGAAGCCCTTCTTGCGATCGTTCGCGGCGGACGCGCCGGTCGTGCCTTCGAGTTCGATGATCTTCGCCTTGCCGTTGGTCGCCTTGACGAGCCAGTCGGCGGCGCGGTGGCCCTGGTCGATGAAGTCCGAGCCGATGAACGTGATGTAGTCGCGGCCCGCTTTCGCAACCGACTGGTCGACGTCGCGGTCGACGAGGATCACCGGAATGCCGGCCTTTTTCGCCTGCAACACGATCGGTGCGAGCGGCTTTTCTTCGCGCGGCGGGAACACCAGCAGATCGACGTGCTGCGCGATCATGCTTTGAATGTCGGAGACCTGTTTGGAGTTGGAGCCGTTGGCGTCGGTCATCACGACCTGCCAGCCGCATTTGGCGGCGATGTCCTTGAAGCTCTTGGTTTCCGCGAGACGCCACGGATTGTTGCTTTCGGTCTGCGCGAAGCCGACCTTCAGCGGCGTCTTGGTGGACAACTTCGGCAATGCATCGTCGGCGTGCGCGGTGGCGACGCCGAGACCGATTGCGAGTGCCAGCAGCGAACCTGCCAGCGGACGAATCTGCTGCTTGCGCGCGAGTTTGCGCGATTGCGTGTTGAGCGACGCCATGTCTTCCTCCAGTACCTGGTGAGGTAGGTTGTATTTGCTTTTTGTGTTGCTCGTAATCGGTCAGCGCAATTTTTCGCCCGACCGGTTGTGCCGATTATTCCACCTGGAATTATTATCGGTCAATCACTAATAATATTAATTATTGGCTTTTTTGCCTCGGTAATTACCCTGACCGACGCGCGTTCGACGAGCGGGCCGTCGAGCTTGACCATCCGATGCCGCACCGGCGCGCCGGCCGCGCGGTTGTGTTCCTCCTGCAGCAGTGTTTCGACGGCCCAGCGCCCCAGTTCGTAGTTCGGCAGCACCACCGTCGAGAGCGGCGGATGCGTGTGGCGCGCGATTTCCTGGTCGTCGTAGCCGAGCACCGATACGTCTTCCGGCACACGCAAGCCGAGTTGCTTCAGCGCTTCGATCGCGCCGATCGCGGTAAGGTCATTCGCGCAGAAAATGGCGGTCGGCGGATTGGCTTCGCGCATCAGCGAGAGCGTCAGTTCGAAGCCGAGGCCCGAGCTCCAGTCGCCGTCGCGCACGAGTTCCGGTGCGAAAGGCAGGTCGGCGGTGGCAAGCGCGGTGCGGTAGCCTTTCAGCCGGTCTTTCGACGCGTCTTGCCACGGCTCGCCGTTGATGTAGCCGATCCGCCGATGGCCCGCTTGCAGCAGATACTCGGTGGCCAGATGGCCGCCCGCGACCTCCGCCGGCACCACCGACGAAAAGCCGCCTTCGCCCGTGTAGCAGTTCAGCAGCACGGTCGGCACCTGCGAGAGCGCCGCCGGCGGCGTCACCTTGCGCGTGTAAACGGTCGCGTAGATCACGCCGAACACATGCGGATTCGCAAGGATCGTGTCGAGCACCTGCTTTTCGATGTCGGCATTGCCGTGCGTCGAATAGACCGCCAGCATCTTGCCGCTTGCATAGGCCGCGTCGCGCGCGCCGTCTGCGTTGACCACCGGGTGCGGACTGGTCGAGATTTCGTCGGCCAGATAGACGATCAGATTGCGCTCGTCGGTCGAGGCCGCGACCGGCTCGCGCAGCGACAGCCGGTAGCCGAGATCGTGCGCGGCCTTCAGCACCTTGTTGCGGGTGGCTTCGGAGAATTTCGCGCCGGTGGCGTTGTTCAGCACGAGCGAGACAGTCGATTGCGACACGCCGGTGAGCTTGGCGATGTCGGTCATGGTCGGACGGCGTTGAGTTGATTTTTTCATTGGGCAGGCCGCGCTGCGGCGGCGCAAAAGCTGAGACATGCCGTGGGCATTCGTGGTGCTGACGGTACCACTAATAATATGCGCCCGGCAACGCGCGGTAACCCGCCATTTGGGAGCCTTTGATGAATGCCCCGCTCGCATCCTTACGATAAATTTATTACTAATAATATTGACCGCTGCGCTTTGTCGTGCGATTCTCGGTCGCGCGGACATTGAAGGTCCGCCGGTCGCGCGCTGGGCGCGGCACGTCACAGAAAGCACCTTTCATGTGACCGGCGTCGGTGCGGTGAAGCACTCGTCCCGGTCGACACAGGAGACACCGATGCGCGTTATTGCCGCCATCCGCCCGAGGCCTCGCCTCTTTTGATCATGCGCGACGTTTCCCTGAATCCGATCCGACCACTCGCGCCGGAGCTCGCGTGGCTCGACGATGCGGCGCTGGCCACCACGCTCGTCACGCTGACGGCGGGCTCGCTGCGGGCCGTGCTTGCCCCCGAAGTGGGCGGCGCGCTCGCGGCCTTCTACGAAGTCACGCCCGATGGTCCGTTGCATTGGCTGCGGCCCGCCGTGCCCGCCGCGTTCGAACAACGCGATCCGCTGCGGATGGCGAGCTTTCCGCTGTTCCCCTACTGCAACCGGATTCGCGATGCGCGTTTCGAATTCGACGGCGGCACCGTCGACCTGTCCGGCAACGACGCGCGCTTCGCGCATGCGCTTCATGGCAATGCGTGGCGGCATCCGTGGCAGGTGGGAGCGCGCACCGCCAGCTCGGTGGAGCTTCACTTCGACCATGAGCCCGATGCGCGGGTGCCCGGCGATTGGCCGTTTCGTTATCGGGCGCAACAGCGCATCGAGTTGCGCGATGGCGCGTTGCGTATCACGCTGTCCGCGCAGAATCTGGCCGGGCGGCCGATGCCGTTCGGCATGGGCCATCACCCGTACTATCCGCGCACCGCAGAGACCCGCGTGTACGCCGACGTGCAGGCGATGTGGCACGCCGACGCCGACGTGCTGCCGACGCATCTCGGCCCGCATCCCGCCGTCGACGCGTTGCGCGAAGGGATGTCGCCCGATGCGTTCGACCTCGACAACAACTTCGCGAACTGGACGCGCGAGGCGACGATTGCGTGGCCCGACGAAAACCGCCGCCTGACGATGACCGCCGACGCGCCGTTCGATCACATGGTGGTGTTCGCGCCGGCCAACGATGCGCAACTGTGCGTGGAGCCGGTGACGAACACCACCGACTGCTTCAACGCGGTCGGCATGCAGGAGTTGGTGGGCGGCTGTGTGCTTCAGCCGGGCGAGGAGATCGCCGCCACGCTGAAGTGGACGCCGCAACGCGGGTAAGGCGTAGGGCCGGGTTGTGTATTGATGTCCATGCTCTTGCCTGTGTACGTTTTCGTATGCAGGCGCGCGGGCAGGACGAGCATTCAACCAGGCGCGACCATCCGGAAGCGTTCAGCAAAACAAAAAGGGCGGCCCAAGCCGCCCCTTCCACCTGAACCAACCCGCGTTATTCCACGCGCAACCGGGCCATGTATGGCAAGTGATCCGACAGCCACGCGGTTTCCTGCGTCGGCTGGATCCACTCGATCGGCCGCATGCCGCGCACGAACATCTTGTCGAGCGCGAGCGCCGGCGAGAAGGCCGGAAACGTGCGGCCCGATTCGCCAAGCAGCGTCGCCACTTCATGCATTCCGTGTTCGCGAAAGAGCGGCACCGAATCGTTGCGCCAGTCGTTGAAGTCACCGGCCAACACCAGCGGACCGTCCGGCGCTTCCTTCTCGATCCAGTGCGCGATCCAGTTCATCTGCCGCAAGCGCGCCGGCCGCGTGAGCGCGAGATGCGCGCACAGCAGCGTGACCGAGTGGCCGCCGAAGGTCGCTCGCGCCACCAGCAGGCCGCGCTTTTCGAAGCGATGAGCGGAGATGTCCCAGCGTCCGCCGAGATCGAGCGGATGCGGCGACAGGATCGCATTGCCGTGTCGCCAGGACGGCTTGAACACGTTCGGGCCAAGCGCCACTTCGAGTTCCAGTGCGCGAGCGATCTCGGTGGCCTGGCAGTGCCAGACATCGTTCAAAGGATCGTCGATCGGTGAGCCGAAGCTGCTTGCCAGCACCGGCGACGGCATGCGCCGCGCCATTGCTTCCTGCAAAAAATAGGCGTCGGCGTGAGTCGACTGGACCCAGCGCTGCATCGCCTGCCAGGCCTGAAAGCCGAGCGGTGTGCGGCCTTTGTGAAGGTTCCAGCTCACCGCGACGAAATCGTTCGGCGCGAAGTTCTCGCGGATCAATTCTTCTGGGTTTCGCATGCCGCGTTATCCACGTGTTCTGTTTGAAGGCTTGAGTTGGGTGCGCGTCGCTCGCATCACATCACTTCGCGTCACTGGCGCCGTCCGCGAGACTGGCTCGCACGCGGTAGACCAGGTTCGGATTCGCGTCGACGAGCGTCCAGCTCGCCCACTGACCGGGCGTCACCAGCAGGCCCGGATGGCTCGCGTTCACCTGGCGCGGCTGCGGCGGCAACTTGCAACCGATGTCGGTTTGCCGGGCCGCGGCGTCCTCGAGCGTTTCCTGAGTGTCGATCGACAGCATGATCTCGTTCGCATCCGCGCGCAGCGGCGAGACGGTCAGCGTGCGCGACAGATCGATACTGCCGGCGGGCTGGTCTTTGCAGCCGACGTTATGCTGCACTGTCCGGTGATGCGTGTCCGTGCGCGCCTGGCCGACCGTGGTCGTCGCGTCGAACGCGTCGATCTGCTGGCCGTCGCTGATCACCTGTAACTGCCATTGCACCACCTGCTGCGCCGGCCGTTGTTGTGCGTTCGCAAGCAACGAAGTGCCAAGCAGCATGGCGACGATACTGGTTTTCCACATAGAAGGAATCTCCGGCTCTAGCTTGGCCTGAATGGTCAGGAGCCATCTTACCCCTGATAGCGGCAACGGTTTTCTGACACTTCAGAGGCGGCCGGGTTCAGCAACACAACATTGCGGATAAGGGCAGCAATTCCGGGGAGGCTTGATTCGCGGGCCCGGCCGGAAGCTGCCTGTTGTTAGCAGCAGAGCGGCAGGACTGCTGGCTTGCAGATGAATATGTCGTCGTTACACTGGACTTGAAAACGGCGCCCACGAGGCGCCGCCGCAGCAGGACCAGCCAGACGGGGTGAGCGATGACAACAGCAATGGTCAAACAGGAAATCGCCGTGGCATCTTTCAGCCGGGTGTACGACCTCGATCAGGTCGAGACCGCGCTGAACGATCTCGGCGACGGCGCCAACGACGCGCTGCGCGCAACGTACGAGAAGATGCTGAAGACCGGCAATCTGCGCTTCTGCGTGAAGCCGAACCGGATGCCGTCGATCGACGATCTGATCGCCGCGCTGCCGAATTTTTCGGCGCCGCTCGACGACATCCGCAAGCAGGTCGCGTTGTGTCTCGAGACCGAAGACCGGCTCGAACTGATGCCGATCCTGCTGCTCGGCGACCCCGGCATCGGCAAGACGCACTTTGCAAAACAGTTGGCGCGCCTGCTCGGCACCGCTTACCAATACGTGGCGATGAGTTCGCTGACGGCGGGATGGATTCTGTCGGGCGCGTCGTCGCAATGGAAGAACGCGAAGCCGGGCAAGGTGTTCGATGCGCTCGTGAACGGCAGCTACGCGAACCCGGTGATCGCCGTCGATGAAATCGACAAGGCCACCGGCGATTCGCAATACGATCCGCTCGGTGCGCTGTACGCGCTGCTTGAACACGACACGGCGCAGAGCTTCATCGACGAATTCGCCGAGATTCCGATCAACGCGGGCAACGTGATCTGGATCGCGACGGCCAACGACGAGCGCTCGATTCCCGAGCCGATCCTGAACCGGATGAACGTGTACGAGATTCCGCCGCCGGATCGCGACGGCGCGCGGCGCATCGCTCAGGCGATCTACAACGAGATCCGCTCGGCGCACAACTGGGGACTGCGTTTTCCCGACGTGCTCGGCGACGCCGCGCTCGACGCGTTGAAGCCCGCGTCGCCGCGTGAAATGCGCCGCGCGATTCTGAACGGCTTCGGCGCGGCGCGGATCGATGGACGCGATTGCATCGAAGCCGGCGACATCCGGCTCGATTACGGAAATCGGCGAAAACCGATTGGTTTCTGAGCAAATTTGCCCCTTTTTCGCACCAAAGTCGCCCTCGGGCGGCTTTTTTTCGTTCCGGGAGGGCAATCTCTGCTGGAAACGAAGTGAATGTCGCAGCAATTGTTGCTGTTTTTGAGATGTACGCGCGGCATGCGCGGCCAGCGAGTTGAATCAGAATCCGTACGCGCCGATTTCACCCGACAGCGTGAGCGCCACCGCCGGCAACGGTCCAAAGGCGGGTGCCGAAGTGAAGGCCGAATTTGCTGAAGCGCGCGCCAGCGGTCAGTTGAGCCTGAACCCCGATCGCGCCGGTGCATGCGCAGCAAGCCGCACTCGACAGCTATACACCGCCGCGCGCACAAGCGAGGACCGGTTTGATCGCGGCCGCGCATCGTACGCTCGGCACGCGGAGCACGCAGAACTGAGCGAGAACTGAGCGGCCTTTGCATCGGCCTGTTCTTGGGGCGAGTCCATCCATGCATCCATGTCCGCTCCCCGTCGAAGGCACGCCTCATGTTCATTGGATCCGCGAAGAAGCGAGCGCCCTGAGCTTCGACGGCGTACACTGAATCAGTCCGGCCGGTACGCTTGAGATGCGCTCAAGACCGAATGCCCGCAGTCGTTCCGACTGGCGGGCATTTCTGTCTGTACGGCGTCGTACAATTTTGCGTTGCGGTTGCGAAAGGGCAGGTGCGTTCGACAGCGAGCGGTGAGCGGCGCGCGAGGATCACATCCTGTCTTCCTCTCTATCGGATGAACGAGGCAGTGCGCGGCGAAGCCTGCCGCGTCAAGGGACATGGACCAAATCGAATGTGTAGTGATCGGCGCGGGCGTGATCGGTCTCGCGGTGGCGCGCGCGCTGGCGGCGCGCGGGCGCGAGGTGATCGTGCTGGAAGCGGCCGAAGCGATTGGCGTGGGCACCAGTTCGCGCAACAGCGAAGTGATTCACGCGGGCATCTACTATCCACGCGGTTCCCTGAAAGCCGCGCTCTGCGTGCGCGGCCGCGAGATGCTCTACGACTATTGCACCGAGCGCAACGTCCCGCATTCGCGTTGCGGCAAGCTGCTGGTTGCCACCTCGCGCAACCAGGTACCGCAGCTCGAAAGCATCATGGCCAAGGGGCGCGACAACGGTGTGCTCGATCTGATGCGTATCACCGGCGACCAGGCGCAAGCGCTCGAACCGGCGCTCGAATGTGTCGAGGCGGTGTTCTCGCCGCAGACGGGTATCGTCGATAGCCATCAATTGATGCTGGCGCTTCAGGGCGACGCGGAACGCGACGGCGCGGTCTTCGCGTTTCATGCGCCAGTGACCGCAATCGAGGCGAACAATGGACGCTTCGTCATCACCGTCGGCGGCGATGCGCCGACCACGATCAGCGCCGCGTGCGTGATCAACAGTGCTGGACTCCATGCGAACAAGCTGGCCCGCAAGATCCGTGGACTCGACGCGCGTCACGTGCCGCCACTGTATCTGGCGCGCGGCAACTACTTCAGCATCTCGGGGCGCGCGCCGTTCAGCCGGCTGATTTATCCGATGCCGAACGAGGCCGGGCTCGGCGTGCATCTGACCATCGACCTCGGCGGCCAGGCGCGCTTCGGTCCCGACGTCGAATGGGTCGACGCGATCAATTACGACGTCGATCCGCGTCGCGCGGATTCGTTTTATGCAGCGATTCGCGCCTACTGGCCCGCGCTTCCCGACGACGCATTGCAACCCGCGTATGCGGGTATTCGTCCGAAGCTTTCCGGCCCGGGCGAGCCCGCCGCCGACTTCGTGATTCAGGGACCGGCCGCGCATGGCGTGCGCGGGCTCGTCAATCTCTTTGGCATCGAGTCGCCGGGTTTGACGGCGTCGCTCGCGATTGCACAGCGGGTCTGCGAGTTGAGCGGCCGCGCCTGATCGGCTGACGTTTGACCGGTTCACACTTGAGCCGGTCGCGCAATCCTCTGGGCAGACGCGGGCCTGCGCGACTCATCGGTACTTCACACTCCGTAGCCGTCCGCTCGTCGAGGGCGGCGGCACAGTGCGCTGTACCGATTCGCTTATCTCTATCATTTGGGGCGTCACGCGCGACGGCTTCGTTGCTATGCTTGGGGACCGCTGTCACTAGAACGGCGATCAGTTCATAAACGGAGTGAGTCCCCATGAAATCTTCCCGTCGTACGTTTTTGATCACCAGCATAGGTGTGGCATCCACGTTCGCTCTGTCGCGTCAGGCTTTTGCCGATGCGCCGAAAGTCGCCGAAACCGATCCGACCGCACAAGCGCTCGGCTACAAGGAAGACGCGAGCAAGGTCGATAAAGCCAAGTTCGCCAAGTACGCCGCCGGCCAGGACTGCGGCAACTGCAGCTTCTACCAGGGCAAAGCCACCGACGCTTATGCCGGCTGCCCGATGTTCGCGGGCAAGCAGGTCTCGAGCAAGGGTTGGTGCAGCGCATATAACAAGAAGAGCTAGGCATGCTTTCGCGCGGCACCTGGTCAGTGTCGCGCGAGATGCGCCGCAACATCGCGGTGCCCGATCGAAGTCCGATCGACGAGGCGTCTTCCGTCACGTGCGGCAGACGCCTTTTTGCCGCTTGAAAACGGCTTGCGCGCTCTTTACACTCCAAGGCGATCACGCACGCTGGTTCTGTTTTAGGCTCTGGCGCGCTCACGCGTTTGTACGCGCGACGGCGTGCGCAACGATCTACGTCGAGCACTTTTCGCAGGCTGGAGATTCGCATGACACCCGCGTCGAGAAGTCTCAATACACGTGCCGTCGTCGCTGCTGTGATCGGCAATGCGCTCGAATGGTATGACTTCACCGTGTTCGGATTCCTCACGGTGGTAATCGCCCAATTGTTCTTCCCGGCAAGCAACGACTACGCGTCGCTGCTGCTGACCACCGCGACCTTCGGCGTCGCTTTCGTGATGCGGCCGATCGGCGGCATCGTGCTCGGACTCTACTCGGATCGCGCGGGGCGCAAGGCGGCGTTGTCGCTCGTGATCGCGCTGATGACGCTCGGCATTCTGCTGCTCGCGATTGCGCCGCCGTACTCGGCGATCGGCATTGGCGCGCCGCTGATGATCGTGCTCGGGCGTCTGTTGCAGGGCTTTTCCGCCGGCGGAGAATTTGGCAGTTCGACGGCCTTGCTGATCGAAGCGGCGCCGTTCTCGAAGCGCGGCTTTTACGGCAGTTGGCAGATGGCGAGCCAGGCGGCCGCGCTGCTGCTCGGCGCGCTGGTTGGTGCGCTGATCACGCGCGGCTTGCCGCCCGACGCGTTGAAATCATGGGGCTGGCGCGTGCCCTTCGTTCTGGGTTTGATCATCGGGCCGATCGGCTTTTACATCCGCCGGCATCTCGCCGATTCCGACGTCTTTCTGCTCGCGCAAAAGACCGCGCCGCGCGCGACGCTTGGCGAAGTGTTCAGAAGCCATAGCCGTGACGTGCTGTGCGGACTCGGCTCGGTGATCGCGCTGACCGTGACGATCTATGTGCTCATCAGCTATCTGCCGACCTTCGCCGTGAATCAACTGAAGCTGCCTTACGCGCAATCGTTTTATGCGGTGATCGTCGGCAATCTGCTGTTGACGGTGCTCTCGCCGCTGACCGGCGCATGGTCCGACAGGATCGGGCGCAAGGGACTGTCGCTATGGTCGCTGACGATTACGCTCGTGATCATCTATCCGCTGTTCGTGTGGCTCGCGGCGGCGCCGAGCGTGTCGAAACTGATTCTCGTGCAGGCGCTGCTGTCGATCACGCTGTCGGGTTACTACGGTCCGTTCGGCGCGCTGATCGCCGAGCTGTTTCCGGCCAACGTGCGCTCGACCGGGTTATCGCTCGCGTACAACATCGCGGTGATGATGTTCGGCGGGTTCGGGCCGTTCATCGTGACGTGGCTGATCAACACGACCGGCTCGCCGCTTGCGCCGACTTATTACGTGATGGGTGGTTTGGCGCTGTCGATCGTCGCGGTCGCGTGCATTCCCGGCAAACGGCATGTGGATCTCGATGCGCAGCGTAAGGCGGCTTGAGGGGCGGGCGGCCTGGATGGCTTCTTCTTTTAACTAACTCCGCGCCTTCATCAACGGCGGCCGCTTGTCGAACCACGGCCGTGCCGCTTCAAGTTGCGCCGCGAGCCGTAGCAGCGTCGCTTCGCCACCAGCCCGCGCCGCGAATTGCACGCCGACCGGCAGTCCGCGCGCATTCCAGTAAAGCGGCACCGACATCGCCGGTTGCCCGCTCAGGTTGAACAACTCCGTGCATCCGGCCCACGCGAACGCCTTGTTTGACGCTTCATTCAGGAGTCTTTTCAGCAGCGCTTCGAGCGGCATCGCGGTGACGGCGCGCATCTGTATGCGTTCCGCGGGAGTCGGCTGCATCTCGCCGATCTTGATCGGCGGCGCGGCCAGCGTCGCGCACAGAACCGCGTCGTAGCGATGCAGCAGGTCGGTGAGGCGCTCGGTGATGCGCCGCTGTTCTTCGAGCGCGCCGGGCAGGCCGCGTTCGCCGAGTTTGCGGCCGACATGCGCCATCGCCCACGTCGAGATTTCGAACTCGGCGCGCTGGGGCTTATGCCCGCTGATCCGTTCGGCGTTCAGCACCAGGTCTTCCGCAGTCACGGACCACAGCGTGAGAAACGCATGACGCACGCTCGCGAAATCGATGCCGAGCGACACCGGCTCGATGTTATGACCGAGCGAGCTGGCGAGTTGCGCGGCGTCTTCGAGCGCGGCGCGCGAGTCGGCGGAGAGCGTCGGCGCCAGCATCGCTTCGGTGACGTACGCGATGTTCAGCGGCTTGCACGGCTCGCGGCTCGCGCCGAGGAAAGTGCCTGGCGCGCCGAGCGGCCGGTCCGCGTTACCGGCCAGCAGATCGAGCAGCAACGCGCTGTCGCGCGCGCTGCGCGACAGCGCGTGATCGATGCCGAGTTCTCCCGCGCCCGCCGGCGTCGCGCGCGGTACGCGTCCGCGTGAAGGCTTGAGGCCGAACAGTCCGCAGCACGAAGCCGGAATGCGGATCGAGCCGCCGCCGTCCGACGCGTGTGCGAGCGGCACGATGCCCGCAGCGACGGCCGCCCCCGCACCGCCGCTTGAACCGCCCGGTGTATGGTCGAGATTCCACGGATTGCGGCACGCGCCAAATAGTTCGGGCTCCGTATAAGGCATCTGGCCGAGTTCAGATGTGCTGGTTTTCGCGAAGATGTTCAGGCCGGCCGCTTTCGCGAGCGTGACCACCGGCGCGTCCTGCTCGGGAATGAAGTGGCGGTAATGGCGGCTGCCCATCGCCATGCGCAATCCGGCGACCGGCGCGCCGAGGTCCTTGATCAGAAACGGCACGCCTGCCAGCGCGCTCTGTGCGCTCGTGTTATCCGGACTCGTCGCGCCATTGGCTCTATTCGCGTCGTTGCGCGATGCGCGTTGGCGCGCCGCATCGTAGTCTTTCAGGACAATCGCGTTGATCGCGGGGTTGACGGCTTCGGTACGCGAAATCGCGACGTCGAGCAATTCGCGCGCGCTAGCCTGGCGGGTGCGCACCAGTTCGGCGAGGCCGATGGCGTCGTGGGCGAGATAGTCTGAGTGCACGGCGGATGGGTCCTCGCTTTCGAGTGTGAATTCTGCCGATGGTCCATGTATGCGATGCCCCTGCTCTGCCGGGTTTCCCGTCGCCCGGATCGTCGTCGCGCATGGAAAAAGACGGCGTGTCGCCGACACGCCGTCTTCGAGAGAGTAACCGAGTTGCACGCGAGCATGACTCACGCGAATTCAGAAGCGCAAATTAAATACGCGTACTGAAGACGCCTGGATCGGAACGCGCGCTGCTTCTATCACTCACAGACTCACAGACGTTCGCCGAGGAACGTCAGCGTGCGGCCATGCGCCAGGGCCGACGCGCGCTGGTTATACGAAGCGCGGTCCGAACAGTTGAAGCCGTGATCGGCGTTCGGATAAATGTTGAACTCGACGTCGGTGCGGCCGGCGAAGCGTTCCTGAATCTGGCCGACGTCCGACAGCGGGATATGCGCGTCGAGTTCGCCGTAATGGAACTGCATCGGCACCTTGATGTTCGGCACCTGATCGAGCTGGTTCTGGATGCCGCCGCCGTAATAAGCCACCGCGCCGTCGACCGTGCCTTGCGCCGCGGCCAGATACGCGAGCCGGCCGCCGAAGCAGTAGCCGATGGCCGCAACCTTGCCGGTGACTTCCGGCATCGTGCGCAATGCCGCTGCGGCTGCGCCGATATCGGCGACGGCCTGATCGAGATTGGTCTTCTGCATCAGTTCGATGCCCTTGTTGCGATCCGCGCCGTCGTACGTCAATTCGACGCGTGGCTGCACGCGCCAGAACACGTCCGGTGCGAGCGCGACGTAGCCGTCTTGCGCGTATTGATCCGCGACCGAGCGGATGTGGCTGTTCACGCCGAAGATTTCCTGAATGATGATGACGGCCGGACCCTTGCCGCCTTTAGGCAGTGCGAGGTAGCCGCCGAAACTGTCGTTGCCGGCGGGGATGTCGATCCATCGGGAAGTCGTGCTCATGGGGTTCTCCGTAGGCCTTGCGCGAGAGTGCGCGAGGCCGGTCTTAATGAAATGCCAGAGGCCAGAATGCCTGAAGCGGCGGTTAGTGTGCCATCAAAAGAACCGCCTTGCAGTGGGCCTGGGAGCGGGTTGGCGAGCCGTATCGCGAGGCGTTGTTCTCGTAAGGCGATTGAAACGATCTCGATAATTCATTTTTCCGGCAAGGCTCGCGTCGTTAGAGTCGGATGTGATCGCTCGCCCGTGTCGCGAGCCGATTGTCGCGGAAAGGAATAGATCATGAGTGAAGGCAATTTTGTGACGCCGTTCGCGCAGCGTTTTGAAATGCGGGTGCCGCTGGTGCAGGCGCCGATGCTCGGCGGCGCTAGCACGCCAGCGATGGTGGCGGCGGTGTCGAATGCGGGTGGGCTTGGTTTTCTGGCGGCCGCGGGACTGTCGCCCGAGAAGATCGCGAGCGAAGTCGCGGCGATTCGCGCGCTGACCGATCGGCCCTTCGGTGTAAATCTGTTCGTGCTCGAACCGGCCGCGCCGGACGACGCCATCGTGCGGCGCGCGCTCGAAGCGATCGATCCGTTGCGAGCCGAACTCGGTTTGCCGCCGGGGCAGCCGCTAGAACGCTACGCGCCGGATTTCCGTGCGCAACTGGACATGCTGATCGAACTGCGGGTGCCAATCGCGAGCTTCACATTCGGCCTGCTTTCTTCCGACGACGTCGCCCGCTTGCACGCGAATGGCCTATATGTAATAGGCACCGCGACGCACGTCGCCGAAGGCATCGCCTGGCGCGACGCGGGCGCCGATGCGATCACGGCGCAAGGCGCGGAGGCGGGCGGCCATCGCGGCACGTTCATCGGTGCATTCGACGATGCGCTGATCGGGACCATGGCGCTCGTGCCGCAACTCGTCGACGCAACCGGCCTGCCGGTGCTGGCCGCTGGCGGCATCGCGGACGGACGCGGCATCGTCGCCGCACTAGCGCTAGGCGCGCAGGCGGCGGCGATAGGCAGCGCGTTTCTCACCTGTCGCGAAAGCGCGATCCCGCAGGCATGGAAAACCCGCGTGCGCGCGATGTCCGACACGTCGACCGCAGTCACGCGAGCGATCACCGGACGCCATGCGCGCGGCATACGCAATCCGTTGATGCGACGCTTGAGCGAAACGATGGACAAGATCGCGCCGTATCCTGTGCAGAATGCTTTGACGCAGGAACTGCGTCAAAGCGCGGGTCGAGCGCAGAACGGCGACTATCTTTCGCTCTGGTCGGGGCAGGGCGCCCCGCTTGGCCGTGCGCGCAGTGAAGATCTCGGCGCCGCTGAATTGGTCGCACAACTCGGAGAGGAATGGCGTGCCGCAACGGCACGGATCGCCTCACTCAAAGATTGATCCGGCAGCACGTGAAGCGCGTCTCGCAATCGATTGCGGCGCGCTTATTTTCTAAGCACAAAAGCGGTTCGAATCACTAACGGTTTTAGCCGCGAAAAGTGCCAAGCCGCACCTTTTAGAATAAAGCCTCACCTAGCGGAAACCCGCATGGGCAGCCGCTTTCCAGCCGGTCGATCCAGTCGGAACCTGCCTCGCTGGGATAAACGCTATTGGTGTTCATCCCACTTTCTCAAAAAAGTCCCACAAATTAATTTGATCACCTACACTTGCGCGCAAGTACGGGTTGCCGCCTGCCACAAACAGACCGGCAAACGTGCTGGCCAAGTGCATGAACGATGCAACCGGCGTGATCGTCCACGGGACTGAGCGACACGTGTTGGGGAAGCGGGGGCACAGGGCGATTACGTTGTTTTTGGGACCGAAACTGGAGACTTACATGAACATCAAGATTCAAAAGCTGTTGCCGATCAGCGCTGCGGCCATGCTGTTCGCGACGTTGGCAACATCGGCTGCGGCCGACACGGTCGTCAAGATCGGTCACGTCGCGCCGTTGACCGGCGGGATCGCTCACCTGGGTAAAGACAACGAAAACGGCGCGCGCCTGGCAGTTGAGGAAATCAACGCCAAGGGCCTGACGATCGGTGGCCAGAAAATCACGCTGCAACTCGATCCGCAAGACGATGCGGCCGACCCGCGCACGGCAACTCAAGTCGCACAGAAGCTGGTCGACGATAAGGTTGTTGCAGTCGTCGGTCACTTGAACTCGGGCACGTCGATTCCGGCGTCGAAGATCTATAGCGATGCGGGCATCGTGCAGATCTCGCCGTCGGCCACGAACCCGGCCTACACGCAACAAGGTTTCAAGACGACGTACCGCGTCGTCGCGACCGACGCGCAACAAGGCCCGGCGCTGGCTAACTACGCAGCGAAGGGCCTGAAAGTGAAGAGCGTCGCGATCGTCGACGACTCGACCGCTTACGGCCAGGGTCTCGCGAACGAATTCGAGAAGACCGCCAAGTCGCTCGGCCTGAACGTGATGTCGCATGACGCGACCAACGACAAGGCTGTCGACTTCCGCGCGATTCTGACGAAGATCAAGGGTGAAAACCCGGATGCGATCATGTACGGCGGCATGGATGCCACCGGCGGCCCGTTCGCGAAGCAAGCCAAGCAACTGGGCCTGCGCGCGAAGGTGCTGGCAGGTGACGGCGTCTGTACCGACAAGCTGTCGGATCTGGCCGGCGACGCAACCGACAACATCGTCTGCTCGGAAGCCGGTATGGCGCTCGAAAAGATGTCCGGCGGCCCGGCGTTCCTCGCCAAGTATCAGAAGCGTTTCGGTCAGCCGATCCAGATCTACGCTCCGTTCACGTATGACGCGGTGTACATCATCGTCGACGCGATGAAGCGTGCAAACTCGACCGATCCGGCGAAGATTCTCGCAGCGATGCCGGCAACGGACTACAAGGGTGTGATCGGTGAAACCACGTTCGACTCGAAGGGCGACCTTCAACACGGCGTGATCTCGCTGTACAACTACAAGTCGGGCAAGAAGACGTTGCTCGATGTTGTGAAGATGTAAATCCGCGCGACTGGAGACGGCTTATAGCTTGTCTTCGGTCAACTGGTTGGAGGGGCACGCTGCCGTGAGGCTCGCGTGCCTTTTCTTTTGGGCGCCGGCAAAGCGGTTCGATCAACGATTTCTACATGATCGCGATAACACTTCGCACAATTGCGCGGCACTCGCGGCGGTGTGGGCGCACGTGCCGGTCATTGGCGAATATCCCGATGGCGCGTCGCCGGATACGGATGTTTTCTGGATGGGACCGGCAGCCATCCCACCGCCGTTTCATCACGATCTGACCAATCACTTCATGGCGCAGGTAATTGGCCGCAAACGGATCAGATGGTGCCGTTCTCGGATACGCAGCATATGGCTAACCGTCTGCGTTGTTATTCGAAGGCGGACGGCCGCGCGATCCACTACGAACGTTTTCCGTCGATGCGTTATGCGCATTTGATCGAATGCACGCTGGCGCCCGGCGAATTCCTGTTTCTGCCGATTGGCTGGTGGCATTACGTGGAAGGACTCGACGCATCGGCGACGATGACGTTCACCAATTTTCTGCGGAGCAACGATTTCTCGCGTCCATACGCTGCGTATCACGAACTATGAAGCACGGCCGTGGCATGTTGTTTTGAGTCGCGGTATTCAAGCATGCCGCCGGAAACCTGGATGGCGCAACGGATGCGGGCTTGAGAGGAGGTGATGAGGGCGCTTGCGCTCACAATGTGTCGACGACCACCCCGCCACACGTCTCCCGCGTAATGTAAGGCAGCAGGCTTTCGCATGGCATGGCGTGGCGTCGCCGGGTCGGCGCAGGCGCTGGCCCCACGCGCCCGAGCGTCAGATCTTCAAGCGCCGCAACACCTTCGGACCAGCAATCGCGATCGATGCGGAACACACGGCGACAACCGACAACCCGATCGTCAGATTGGTCACCTGCGTCACCGCGCCGATGATCACCGGTCCGAGCAGCAACCCGAAGTACGCCAGCCCCGCGACGTGCGCGAGTCCTTCGGCTGCGTGGACGCCCTTCACGTTCGCCGCCGCCGCGAACAACACCGGCATCATGTTCGCGAGGCCCAGGCCGATCAGCGCGAAGCCGATCAGCGCCGCGACCGAGTTCGGCAGCAGCAGCGCGTCGACCATGCCCGCGCAGGCGAGCGTCGCGCTCATCATCACGAGTTGCGGCGCGCCGAAGCGGGCACGCACCGCGTCGCCGGCAAATCGCGCTGCCGCCATGCCACCCGAGAAAGCCGCGTAGGCCGCGCTCGCGAGCGCAGGCGTGGCCAGCACGACATCGCGCATATAGACGGTCGCCCAGTCGTACATCGCGCCTTCCGCGATGAGCGCGACCAGCGCGATCGCGCCGAGCGCCCACAGCGCCGGCGAGCGCCAGCGGCTCGCGCGCGGCGTCGCGGAGTCCGGGTGCTCGGCGTGCGGCACATGCGGCAAGACGGACGGGCAGGCAATCACAAGGACCAGCGCGCTGACCGCGGCGGCCAGCGCCAAATGCAGCGCCGGCGCCATGCCGCGCGACAGCAACGCGCCGCCGGCCGCCGCACCGAACATCCCGCCGACACTGAACATGCCGTGCAGCGCCGACATGATCGGCTTGCCGAGTGCTTTCTCGACGGCGCTGGCCTCGGCGTTCATCGCGACGTCGAGCGTGGCCATGCCCGCACCGAAGATGGCCAGCACGACCAGCAGCATCCAGTACGCCGGCACGATCAGAATCAGCGCCGCGCAAACCGCCATCACGAGGCCGCCGGTGAGGCACGCGCGGCGCGTGCCGACCCGCGCGATCCACGAAGCATTCGCCGCCATCGCGCCGATCGAGCCGCCGGCCACGGCTAGCAGCGCAAACGACAACAGCGCCGCGTTCAGATGGAAGCGGTCGCGCACCGTCGGCACATGCACTCCCCACGACGCGTACATCATGCCGGCGATGAAGAACACCGCCATCGTGGCGTAACGGGCTCGCTGCCGCGCGGTATCGGGCAGGTCGCGGTGAGCGGCGGGGAGGGCGGCGAATTCGGCGGATTGGTGGTCGGGCACTGAGATCTCGTGGACGGATATCGCGCGAGAAAGCGCGATGAAAGCGGATTTCCGATTCTATCGAAGCGGGCTGTCTTATGCTTGCAAGGCAGGCGCAGGATGCTGGCGATGAACCGGCATCGGCGTGACAGGCGGTGGAAGCGGTGCGCCGTTCCGTCGGGTATGTCCGCCCATGCGTTTTCTCTGCGGTTTTTTCTGCAATTCGCCGCCCCTTTACCGCTCCATCGAGGTACGCGCTCTTGAACATCCCCGCTCACGCTCCGCTGCATCTGCTGCACACGGCCGCCGTCGGCACGCTCGCCACGCACGCGCGCCAGCCGGAAGGCTTTCCGTATCCGTCGATGTTGCCGTTCGCGCCGGACCCGCAGCATCGCCCGACGATTCTGGTGAGCCGGCTCGCCGAGCACACCCACAACCTGCACGCCGACCCGCGCGCCGGCTTTCTCGCGGTCGACGCCCCCGACGGCGACGTGCTGAGCGGCCAACGCGTGACGCTGCTGGGCAACTTCGAACCGGTCGACTCGACCCCGGAAGTGGTGCGACGTTACTTGCGGTATCACCCGGACGCGGAGCGCTATCTCGTCCTCGGCGACTTCACCTTCTGGGCGATGCGACTCGAACGCTTGCGCTATATCGGCGGCTTTGGCGCGATGGGCTGGCTGGACGGCGCCGACCTCGATCCATTGCCGCCACTCGGGTTCGACGAAGAGAATGCGCTTATCGAGGAATTCAGCCGCGCCAGCGGCGGCGATCGCACGCTTGAACTGCTCGGCGCCGATCGATACGGCGCGGATCTGAAACGGGCGGGCGCACGCGAACGATTCGCCTTCGACGACGCGAAGCTGGATTTCCAAACCTTGCATGCGGCGCTCGAAGTTTGCATCCAACGCCATCGCAATTAAGTTTTATCTCATTTCGCGAAACACGTATAAGCCAATAGCGGCGGCATACAGTCGTCGCAATATGATCTGACGGCTCATATCGAAAGCTTTCATGGCATGAAATGTTGATGCCGTTTCGCTATCTTAATTTTCATTTTCTGAGAAATAATCTCTAAATACGCGGGTGGACTGCGGTTTTCAGCAGCGTACGAAATTAGCTATTTGAAAGGAAATGGGCGCGACTCAGCGCAGTCTTAGTGCGGCGCGAAATTTTTTGAAACGACTTTGGATTAATTTTTCGCGCCCACTTTTGTAGGCTTTCTATTTTGTGTTAATCTCGCCATCAAATTCCGAGGCATGAACACCTTCAAAGGGCAAGCCGGCTTAAGACTGGCAGTCATTTATCCAAACAAACAAGGGAACCTATGTCTTCCTACAAGGAACTACTCGCTCAGCGCGAGAAGCTTGAAAAGCAGATTGAAGAAGCGAAGTCGCGCGAATACGCGGAAGTGTTGAATGAGATCAAGCAGAAAATGGCCGACTATGGCATTTCGCTGACCGAACTCGGCGGTGGCCGCGCGCCGAAGGGCGGTGCTAAAGCCGCTCGTCCGCGCGCCGGCGTCGCACCCAAGTATCGCGATCCGGACAGCGGCAGCACGTGGTCGGGTCGTGGCAAACCGCCGCGCTGGATCGCAGGTCTGGATCGTGAGAAGTTTCTGATCCAGAAGTAATGCCGTTGGCCGGGCAATCGTGCCCTGGCCTGCCGGCGATACGAATAGCTCACTCGGTGCGCCCCGCGCGCATTGTATGTTGTAGCCAAAGAAAACCGCGTACCGGTCAGGACGCGGTTTTTTGTTGGGCAGCGCCTTTGCGTGATGTTTCGTCGCATGTGCGTCGTGTGGTTGAAACGCGAATGCTTTTCGTTTAGATAAGCGATTGATTTAAAAGGATTTTATTGATATTTCGACGCGCGATTGGAAGCGCGGCGGGTAGAATACGGGGATTGAACTTTTCACCACGTTTCTAAGATGCCTTCTGCTGCCATCGCCCAATCCGCCGAGAAACATCGTGTTGCGCGCAAAAGTACCTTTGTGAGTATTGCGCTCAATGCGGTGTTGATGACGCTGCAAATCGTCGTCGGGGTGTTTGCGCATTCGCAGGCACTGGTCGCCGACGGTATCCATTCCCTCGCCGATCTGATTTCCGATTTTGTCGTGCTGTTTGCCAATCGACATAGCGGCGCGAAGCCCGATGCCGATCACAATTACGGCCATAGCCGTTATGAAACGGTGGCTTCATTATTTTTGGGCGGGTCGTTGATTGCGGTTGGCGTGGGGATGTTATGGCGCGCCGGAACGCGACTCGCCGATTTGCAAAGCATTCCCGCCGTCCATGCAAGTGCGCTTGCGGTTGCGGTGCTCGTGCTGATCTCTAAAGAGCGCCTGTTTCGCTACATGCTGCGCGAAGCGCAGCGTGTGCGTTCGGCCATGCTGATTGCGAACGCGTGGCACGCGCGCTCGGATGCGGCGTCGTCGCTGGTGGTTGCGATCGGCATTGTCGGGAGTCTGGCCGGCGTTCGGTTGCTCGATCCGATTGCCGCGGCGATCGTCGGCTTCATGGTCGCGCGCATGGGCTGGATGTTTGGCTGGGACGCATTGCAGGATCTGTCCGACCGCGCGCTCGACGAAGCCGCCTCCGCCGACGTTCGCGCACAGCTGCTCGCCACGCCCGGCGTGCGCGACGTGCACGAAATGCGCACGCGCAAGATGGGCGACTTCGCGCTCGTCGACGCGCATATCCTGGTCGATCCGTTGATCTCTGTGTCCGAGGGGCATTACATCGCCGAGTCAGCGCGGCTGCGCGTGTTGACCGACAACCGCGTGCTCGATGCGTTGATCCACGTCGACCCGGAGAACGACGCAGTGGCGCACCCGCCGGTCGATCTGCCGACGCGGGAGCGGGTGGTCGCGGAGGTGAACGCGGCGTTGGCGGCGGGCGGTATGCAAGCCGCCGCGGTCAACATTCACTACCTGAGCACGGGGCTCGACGTACAGGTGGTGCTACCGGCCGCGCATTCTCGCGCGGTGGACAGCGGCAGCGTCGGTGGGGCGGCGTTCGGCCCAGTCGATCTGAGCGGGCTCCAGCGCCGCTTGGGCGCCCGCAAGGTGGAAGTCTTGCAGGAAGCGGGCGCGGTCCGGACAGAAGCCGCTGACGGGGCGAGGGACGCAACCTCGCCCGCAACGAACGATCACGCCAAAGCTGTGGAACCGCATAACGCCGGATGACTTCGGCGTCGGAGAAAGACAAACGGCGCGCCCACGAGCGCCGGCATTAACCCCATCGAACCATCACAGCGGCAATTGCGTGTCGAACTTGATTTCGCGCAACACGACGCTCGTGCGTACCTGCGCGACAGCGGGAATCTTGAAGATG
Source organism: Paraburkholderia ginsengisoli NBRC 100965 (assembly GCF_000739735.1). GTDB lineage: Bacteria > Pseudomonadota > Gammaproteobacteria > Burkholderiales > Burkholderiaceae > Paraburkholderia > Paraburkholderia ginsengisoli. Next base: position 353,981 of record NZ_BBJF01000009.1, read on the forward strand.
CGTTCGTGCAGAAAGCTGTCGTACGCCTTGATGTCGGGCGCAACGATCTTGAGGATGTAATCGGACTCGCCGGTCGTGCTGTAGCACTCGGTCACTTCGGGGCAGGTGGCGATTTCCCGCTCGAACTGTTCGACGCCACCCTCGGTATGACGCGTCAGGTGGATATGCGCGAGCGCGCACACGTGCAGTCCGAGCTTTTCCCGATCGAGCAGCGCCGTATAGCGCTGGATGACCCCCGACTGTTCCATGTCCTTGATGCGCCGCCAGCATGGCGTGCTCGACAGGCCGACCTGGTCGGAAATTTCTTGCACCGAGCGGCGCGCGTCGAGCTGCAGCAGGCGCAGGATTTTTTGTGAGAACGTATCGAGTGTCAACTGCGCCTCCGTGTGCGTCGCCGTATCAACGCATGGTAGAGGGCGCGAAAACGAAACGCAATGTAAAACGGCCTCGACGAGGGAGATTACCTAATTTGCCGGTTCCTCAGCGGCGTTTTGTCCTGTGCCGTCCCCATCTTTAGCGGCCGCGAGCAGCGCTGCCTGGCTCGCCCGCAGATCCTTCAGCATGTTGCAGAAAAGCGCGCCCTGTTCGATCGCGTCGTCCAGTGCGACGTGCGTATGCGGATGCTCGTCGAACCAGTGTTTCGGAAAGCGCGGCTTGATGTTCTTGCGATACGGCAGGCCGGTCATCGCGAACGCGAGCGTCTTGATGTCGAGCGCCGACCACGAAAACGGGCAGCGGCCGACGAACCGCATCATGTACCAGAACATGTAGGTGAAATCGAAGCCGGCCGGCATCGCGACGAACACCGGTTTGCCAGGGAGTGCCTCGACCCAGTCGACATACGCCGCGAGCGCCGCCTCGGGCGTCTGCAAATCCTTGCGGCACGCCGCCCACGCGTCCGGCTGCGTCTTCCACCACGCTTCCTGCACTGGATGCGGCGTGGCGCCTTCGAGCAATTCGAGATTCGCCGAGAAGGTGGCGATCAACTGCTTGTCTTCCGTGTACGCGGCGGACGCGAAACTGAGCATCGAATGCGGGCCGGGAATCGGGCCGTCCGCTTCGACATCGGTGCTGACGTAGATTTCGCTCATGCCTGCACCCCGTCGGCAACGTACGGATTGCTGCGGCGTTCCGCGCCGAATGTCGAGGTGGGACCGTGGCCCGGCACGAAGGTGACGTCGTCGCCGAGCGGCCAGAGTTTTTCGCGGATCGAGCTCACCAGGTCCGCGTGATTGCCGCGCGGAAAATCCGTGCGGCCGATCGAGCCGGCGAACAGCACGTCGCCCACCAGCGCGAGCCGATGCGCGCGGCTGAAAAACACCACGTGGCCGGGTGTGTGCCCGGGGCAGTGGTAGACCTCAAGGGTTTCGTCGCCGAACTGCACGGTCTCGCCGTTCTGCAGCCAGCGGTCCGGTTCGAATGCCTCGGCGGCCGGAAAGCCGAAGCGCGTGCTTTGATCCGGCAGTTTGTCGAGCCAGAAGCGCTCGTCCGGATGCGGGCCCTCGATTGGCACGCCGTAGTGCGCGGCAAGTGTTTTGGCGCCGGCGCAATGATCGATGTGGCCGTGGGTCAGGAAGACCTTTTCGACTGTCACGTTCTGCCGCGCGATCTCGCCCTGGATGACGTCGAGGTCGCCGCCCGGATCGACGACGGCCGCGCGGCCGGTCGCCTCGCAAACGAGTAGCGAGCTGTTCTGTTGAAACGGCGTGACGGGGATCAAAGTGACTTTCATGGATGACGGCGCCGCTGGAAAAACGTTGATTGTACCGGCGTCTCCCTCGTCGTCGCCGAGGCGTTGAAGGCCCGCCGCTGCGGGCTTTCGTCTGCTCATTTTTGCGACAAACGTGAAAATTCATCAAGCTTTTCAGGTGCTTGGCATCTCATTTTTTTCTTTTAGGTATAATGCACCCCATGCACAGGTCACTGTGTTGTCACACGGCGATGCGTCCCCATCAAAAATGGGAGCGCGGATCGCCATTCAAGTATGGGCTGTCGCGTTTGTCGACGGCCATCAAGTATCGATGCGTTCGATGCACACGTCTTGCCCAGCCAGGTGCCACGCGCCTGCAACGGACTTAACTGCCGTGACGCTGGGTGGGGCCTACGCCGCCGTTCCTGTGCGCTGAGTTCTCGCGCGCAAGAACGTGTTTGCCACGTTCGATGGCGGCATGTGGGGTCTGGTCAGGCTGCCGGGGACAGGTTGCGCCAGACGTGAAAATTAACCGTGCGGTAGCGGCCGAATGGGTCGCATCCGGGCTTTGACGTACTGCGCTCGTCTGCGCGGCGCGTTGTCGTCCATTGCCGCCGGAGTCGCAGGCAACACGCCTAACTTTCGCGTGATGCGG
>NZ_BBJF01000008.1 GCF_000739735.1 Paraburkholderia ginsengisoli NBRC 100965
GAAGGCTCTTTTTCGTTTCGTCAACAACATTTTTTCGCTTCCGCTTAAAACCTTGTTGGCGTCACAACCGCTGGTTTCCGCCGCGGCCCTCGTTCGCAAACGAGGACGCGAATAATAGGCGAACGGCCGCGCTCCGACAAGGGTTTGACGAAATTTTTTCTGGTGACTTACTTCCGCGCCGAGTTCACAACTGCGTCCACGGGAATCGCCGCCGCCATGGCGGCATAGCCGGCATCGCTGGGATGGATGTGATCACCACTGTCGAAATCGCGTTGCAGACGATCCGGCTGCGCCCGGTCTCGCAGCGCCGCGTCGAAGTCGACGACGCCGTCGAAAGCGTGGCTGGTGCGAATCCACTGGTTGACGGCGAGGCGGATGCTTTCCCGCTCCGCTGGCAGCGACGCCGGCGTCAACGTTGCGCCGAACACCTTCAGGCCAGCGTGCCGCGCGGCGGCGATCACCCGCTGATATCCGGCAATGAGGTCCGCAGCCGTCACCGCGGTATGCGGAGAATCGCAGTCGAGCCCGCTACGCGCCGGCATCGCGGCGAAGTTGATGTCGTTGATGCCAATCAGCAGGATCGCCGTCCTGACGCCCGGACGCCGGAGAATGTCGCGCTCGAAACGGCTCGCCAGTGCATCGCCGTAGCAAGGCGAGTCGCTCAGAAGCCGATTCCCGCTGATCCCGAGATTGACGACCGCGATCGAAGGATCGCCGGTGCCGTCCAGGCGGCGAGCCAACGCATCTGGCCAGCGACGATTCTGATTCAGGCTGGAGCGCATGCCGTCGGTGATCGAATCGCCGATCGCGGCGACCGCTGCCGACGACGCCGCCGCTTCGACCGACAATCCGGTCACCCACATATAGTGCGTAAACCGGCCGCGAAATGCTTCGGCCGAAGCGTCCGCCGCATGATTTCCCGGCGCGGAGACATAGTTCACCTGATTCGATACGCGGTGCCACGCCACCACCCCCTGTTGGGGCCCCATGAATGCGCTGATGGCATACGGCGCGCCCTCGGCGATATCCATAGCGACTGGATCGCTGTCCAACTCCGCGCCGGCCGGAATACTGACGGCGCCGCGTCCGCCGAACATCACACGCTTCGCGTCGCCACCGACAGTAGCCGCGCCGCCCGCCGAACGCGCGATGCGCAGCTCGTCGATGACAAGCGGTGTCTTGCCGTACTCGTTACTAAGATGGATTCGCGCCGACTTTCCCGACAGCGTCGGATACACAATTTGACGGACGGTGCGTCCCGCGACCTCGGGCGCGCGGTACAACGGCGGCAAGTCCGCCCGCTGCGGAATGGGTTGCAACGCGGTCGCCCATGCGGCGACCCAGTGGACTGGCGCCGGGGCGTCGACGGCAAAGACAGTGGAGGACACGGCGAACTGCGCAAGCAGCGCCGCGCCGCATGCGGCAGCCAAGGTGCGAATGGTCATTCGGGTGGTGGGTTCGAGGCCAAACGAGCATTGTGCCCGATCGCCACGGCAATCGCGGGCGGCCGCGAACGCGCGCCGCCCCCCAGCTCAGACCTTCTGGGCGCCGGTCATTTTCAACGCGAGCGCTTCGGCGACTTCTATTCCGTCGATCGCCGCCGAATAAATCCCGCCGGCATACCCCGCGCCCTCGCCCGCCGGATACAACCCCTCGACATTCATACTCTGATAGTCATCCCGTCGACGCACGCGAATCGGCGACGACGTTCGCGTCTCGACGCCCGTCAACACGGCGTCATGCATCGCAAAGCCCGCGATCTTCTTGTCCATCTGTGGCAGCGCTTCGCGAATTGCCTCGATCACGTAGTCGGGCAGCGCGGTGCTGAGATCGGTCGGATGCACGCCCGGTTTGTACGATGGCATTACCGAACCCAGCGACGTGGACGGCCGGCCGGCGATAAAGTCACCGACCAGCTGACCCGGCGCCATATAGTTGCCGCCGCCGAGCTCGAACGCCCGCTCTTCCCATTTGCGCTGGAAGGCAATGCCCGCGAGCGGGCCGCCCGGGTAATCGTCCGGCGTAATGCCGACCACAATCCCGGCATTGGCATTCCGCTCCGCCCGCGAGTACTGGCTCATGCCATTGGTGACAACGCGCCCGGGCTCCGAAGTCGCCGCCACCACCGTGCCGCCCGGGCACATGCAGAAACTGTAGACCGCGCGTCCGTTGCTGCAGTGATGCACCACCTTGTAGTCGGCCGCGCCCAGCTGTTTGTGACCGGCAAACTTGCCAAAACGGCTGCGATCGATCAAACCTTGCGGATGTTCAATCCGGAAGCCGAGCGAAAACGGCTTCGCCTCGATATAGACGCCGCGGTCGTGCAGCATCTCGAAGGTGTCGCGCGCGCTGTGGCCCACCGCCAGCACCACGTGATCGCAGCGCAGCGTGTCGCCGGACGACAGCTTCAAGCCGCGCACCTTGCCGTCGTCGATGTCGATATCGTCGACGCGCGTTTCGAAGCGCACCTCGCCGCCCAGCTCATGGATGGTCGCGCGCATCTTTTCGACCATGCTGACGAGGCGGAACGTCCCGATATGGGGCCGGCTCAGATACAGAATATCTTCCGGTGCGCCGGCCCGGACGAATTCGTCGAGCACCTTGCGACCATAGTGCTTCGGATCCTTGATCTGGCTGTACAGCTTGCCGTCCGAGAACGTGCCCGCACCGCCTTCGCCGAACTGCACGTTCGACTCGGGATTGAGCACCGACTTCCGCCACAGCCCGAAGGTGTCTTTCGTGCGCTCGCGCACAGCCTTGCCGCGCTCAAGGATGATCGGCCGGAAGCCCATCTGCGCGAGGATCAATCCGGCAAAGAGCCCGCACGGGCCCATGCCGATCACGACCGGGCGCGGCGTCGTCAATTGCGCGGGGGCCTTGGCGACAAACCGGTACGTCATATCGGGCGTCACGCCGCAGTGCGGCACGTCGGCGAGCCGCTTCAGCGCGGCCGCTTCATCCGTGACCTCGACATCGACGATATAGGTAAGCTTGATGTCGGCGCGTTTGCGCGCGTCGTGCGCGCGACGAAACACGGTGTACCGGATGAGCCCGTCCTCTGTCACACCGAGCTCCGCGAGGCGTGCACGGACGGCCGCTTCAAGAGCGCTCTCGGGGTGATCGAGCGGGAGTTTGATTTCGCTTAGACGTAACATGAGTACCGGGGATGCGGGAGGACCGCAAATCGCGGCCAATTCGCAATTTTATAGGTTAAGTGTCGGCACGGGGCAGTGGCGCTGACGAAACGCCGCGACCGCCGACCCAAACCGACCCTATCAGCGGCACTGACCATCGTCAAAAAATTTATTAACCGACCGGTCGGTTGGCTTATACTGTGCGAACTCAGACAACTTCCGCAGAGAGCGTCCCCATGTACACGCAATCCCTGGATATTCCCGGCAATGTTGCCCCGCTGGATGCGGGCGCAAATTCGCCCGAGCAGGCGCAATTCGATGCAGTCATGGCCGCCGACGGCAAGGTCGAGCCGCAGGACTGGATGCCCGACGCGTACCGCAAAACACTGGTGCGGCAAATTTCGCAACACGCGCATTCGGAAATCGTCGGCATGCTCCCGGAGGGCAACTGGATCACGCGCGCCCCGAGTCTGAAGCGCAAGGCAATTCTGCTCGCCAAAGTGCAGGATGAAGCCGGTCACGGTCTTTATCTCTACAGTGCGGCTGAAACGCTCGGCGTGTCGCGTGATCAGCTGATCGCCGCACTACATTCGGGCAAGGCCAAATATTCGAGCATCTTCAATTACCCGACGCCCACGTGGGCCGATGTCGGCGTGATTGGCTGGCTGGTCGACGGCGCGGCGATCATGAACCAGATCCCTCTGTGCCGCTGCACGTACGGTCCGTACGCCCGCGCGATGATCCGCATCTGCAAGGAAGAGTCGTTTCACCAGCGCCAGGGTTTCGACGCGCTGATGTCGATGATGTCCGGCACCGACGCGCAACGCGAATTGGTCCAGCAGGCGGTGAATCGCTGGTGGTGGCCGGTGCTGATGATGTTCGGCCCGAGCGACAAGGATTCGATCCACAGCAATCAGTCGTCCAAATGGGGCATCAAGCGCATTTCCAACGACGACCTACGGCAGAAATTCGTCGACGCCACCGTCGACCAAGCCAAGGTGCTGGGCGTCACGCTACCCGACCCGGATCTGAAATGGAACGAGGCGCGCGGCCATTACGACTACGGCGACATCGACTGGGAAGAATTCTGGCGCGTCGTGAACGGCGATGGCCCGTGCAACCGTGAACGCCTGGTCACCCGCGTCAAAGCCCATGACGACGGCGCGTGGGTGCGCGAAGCCGCCCTCGCGCACGCCGAAAAACAGCGCCAGCGCGCGCAACAGCACGCCGCTTGACGAGCGCGGCGCGTCGGGAAGAAACGATAACCATGTTTCAGAAGACCGGGGTTAGCGCCAAAGCGCTAACCCCGATCGACCGCAACGGATTGCATGGGACCGGAGTAAGCGCTCAACGCCAACTCCGGTCGACAAAGGAGATAGAGCAATGAACAAAGAATGGCCGATCTGGGAAGTCTTCGTGCGCAGCAAGCAGGGACTCGACCACAAACACTGCGGCAGCCTGCACGCCGCCGACGCGCCGATGGCGCTGCGCATGGCGCGCGACGTCTACACGCGCCGCCAGGAAGGCGTAAGCATCTGGGTGGTGCCGTCGTCGGCGATCACGGCGTCCGCGCCGGAAGACAAGGCGGAACTGTTCGAACCGGCTGGCGACAAGATCTACCGCCACCCGACGTTCTACACGCTCCCCGACGAAGTCAACCACATGTAAGCGCGGCCATGAACATCACGCCCCAACATCTCCAATACGTGCTGCGCCTCGCGGATACCGCGCTGATTCTCGGTCAGCGTAATACCGAATGGTGCGGTCACGGGCCGATCCTCGAAGAGGACATCGCGCTGTCGAACATGAGTCTCGATCTGATCGGCCAGGCGCGCCTGCTGTACACGCACGCCGCCGCGCTCGAGCAGCAGCTCACCGGCAAGAGCCGCACGGAAGACGACTACGCGTACTTCCGCGCCGAACGCGAATTCGCCAACTACACGCTCGCCGAGTTGCCGCATTACGGCCCGCTGTGCGGCACCGCGCAGGCCGAGAAGGACTATGCGGTCACGATCGTGCGCAACTTCCTTTACTCGACGTTGATGGCGCATCTGTGGACCGCGCTGACGAACTCCACCGACGAGCAACTCGCAGCGATCGCGTCGAAGTCGATCAAGGAAACCAGCTATCACGTGCACCACGCGAGCGAGTGGCTGATCCGTTTCGGCGACGGCACCGACGAATCGCATCGCCGCGCACAAGCCGCGCTGGACTACCTGCTGCCGTACACGCGCGAATTTTTCAGCGCGGACGCGGTGGAAGAAACGATCGCCGCAGCCGGCATCGGCCTGCGGACCTCGGAACTCGAAGCCGCGTGGCTCGACGACGTGCGCGCCACGCTCGACGCAGCCACGCTGACGCTGCCCGAAGCGGTCAAGCACATCACAACCGGCAAGCACGGCGAACACTCGGAGCACATGGGCTTCGTGCTGGCCGAAATGCAGAGCCTCGCGCGCCAGCATCCCGGCGCCACCTGGTAATCCGACGATGACGACCTCGACTGCCGCCACCACGAGCGACGCCGCGCTCCAACGCGCTTGGGCTGTACTTGAAACGGTGCCCGACCCGGAGATTCCGGTCGTGTCGATTCGCGAACTCGGCATTCTGCGCGATGTGCGCCGCGACGCCGACGGCACGCTCGAAGTCGTGATCACGCCGACGTACTCCGGTTGTCCTGCGATGTCGCAGATTGCCGAGGACGTCGCCCACGCGCTCGACGTCGCGGAACTCAAACCGTACCGCGTCGCCACGGTGCTCGCGCCGGCCTGGACCACCGACTGGATGACCGCCGACGCCCGCGAAAAGCTGCGCGCGTACGGCATTGCGCCGCCCACGGGCAACTGCGGGTCGGCCGCACCATCGCAGGAAAAAGTGATGCGCTTCGTGCCGCGGGCGCTGCCGGCGCCGTCCTGTCCGCGTTGCGGCTCGGCGCACACCGAACGTATCGCGCAATTCGGCTCTACTGCCTGCAAGGCCTTGTACCGCTGCCTCGACTGCCGCGAACCCTTCGACTACTTCAAACCATACTGATATGGCCACTCCGCAATTTCATCCGCTGCGTATCCGCGAAGTGCGGCCTGAAACCGCCGACGCGGTCTCGGTCGCCTTCGAAGTCCCGGTCGAGCTGCGCGACCTGTATCGCTTCACGCAAGGCCAGTTCGTCACGCTGAAGACGCATATCGACGGTGAGGAAACGCGCCGCTCGTATTCGATCTGCGTCGGCGTCACCGATTACGATCGCGACGGCGAACTGCGCATCGGCATCAAGCGCGTGCGCGGCGGGCGTTTCTCGAACTTCGCGTTCGACACGCTGCAGCCCGGCCACACGATCGACGTGATGACCCCCGACGGCCGCTTCTTCACCCATCTGAACGCCGATCAGGGTCAGCAGTACCTCGCGTTTTCAGGCGGCTCGGGCATCACGCCGGTGCTGGCGATCATCAAGACGACGCTCGAAATCGAGCCGCGCAGCACCTTCACGCTCGTGTACGGCAACCGCAGCGTCGATCAGATCATGTTCGCGGAAGAGCTCGAAGATCTGAAGAACCGCTTCATGAATCGCTTCGTGCTGTATCACGTGCTGTCGGACGATCTGCAGGACGTGGAGCTGTTCAACGGCGTGCTCGACCAGCAGAAGTGCGCGGCGTTCATCGAGAATCTGCTGCCGGCCGATGCAATCGACGAAGCGTTCATCTGCGGCCCCGGCCCCATGATGGATGCCGCCGAGGCGGCGCTGAAAGCCGCCGGCGTGCCGCCCGCGAAAGTGCACGTGGAGCGTTTCGGCTCGCCGCTGCCGCAAGCGGGCGTGCCGCCGGTCGAGATCACCGAAAACACGCCGGCCGCCGACCTCGAAATTGTGCTCGACGGTAAGCGCCGCAAGCTGCGTCTTCCATATCAAGGCGTGAGCGTACTGGATGTGGGTCTGCGCGCCGGCCTCGCCCTACCGTACGCGTGCAAGGGCGGCGTTTGCTGCACCTGCCGCGCGAAGGTGCTGGAAGGCGAAGTGAAAATGGAAAAGAACTACACGCTCGAAGAACACGAAATCCGCGACGGGTTCGTGCTGACGTGCCAATGCCATCCGGTCAGCGACCGCGTGGTGGTGAGCTACGACGAACGCTGAGCCTGCGCGCCGCCAAAAGCCTCGCGGTGACACCCGCAGCGCTTTCGGCGGCCTCGCGATCCGCTTACACTAGGGGCCGCTCGCGATCGGACATCTGTTCCGGTCGACGAGCGGCCCCTTTGTTATTGCTTTATTGCCTCAACCAGCCACCGCTCATGAGCACGATTCACCTCACCAATGGCGACGTCGCCGCCGAGTCACTGCGCGCCGCGCTCCGCGAAGCGGCCCGCGACGATCTCGTGCACGCACTGCGGGACGATCTGGCAGTCGGCCCACTACGCGGTATCGACGACGCGCCGAACGTGCGTGCCGACTTCTGGGATCGCGTCAGCGCCGACACCCGGCGCGACTTCCTGCGCGAATTTCGCGAGCAGGCCGCGGCGCTGGACAACATCGCGCGCGGCGAAGCGAATCTGGTGGTGTGGCACGGCGAAAGCGCCGCGGATCAACTGATGCTGCGCCGCGTGTGCTATCACCTGCGCAATAGCCCGCAACGCCTGAACGAGGTGCGTCTGTCGATTCGCGACCTCACCGATCCGGGCGCATGGGCGCACACCCGCAAGGATCGCGCGACGTCGGTCGGCATGTTTGCGCCTGCCGTGCTGCAGGCGCGTCTGCCGGACGCCGCGCCGATTTCCGTGCTGCGCATCAGCCGGCTCGCGCTCGAATGGCAGGAGGTGAAGCACGCGAACGGCGAGACGCGGCGCTGGCGCGACAACACGTTCACGAGCGGCAGTTTCGCCGATCTGGACGCGCTGATTCTCGATCGCATCGGCGAAGACTGGCAGCCCGCCGCGCGCGTCGCCGCCCAGCTGATGGCTGCCGAACTCTGGTTTCTGGTGAGCGACAGCGTCGTGCTGTGGCGCCTGCGCGAACTGGCCTCGACACGACGCATCAAGTTGCGCGGCGACGCCAACGCCTGGCGCACGCTTGACGTGTGCGCGGCGTTCGCTCCCTGCCCAAACTAATAAATAGACCACTATGGCCCGCACCCGAGCTCCCGACCACGAAACCCAACGCGAGCAGATTCTCGAACTGGCCGCGGCAAAATTCGCCCAAACCAGCTACCCCAGTACCTCGATGGCCGATCTGGCCGCCGCGAGCGGCACGTCGAAAGCGCGTCTGTACCACTACTACGCGAGCAAGGAGGCAATCCTGTTCGACCTGCTGGATCGCTACACGAAACGGCTGATGCTGATCATTGCCGAGGTGGAAGGTGCCAGCCAGCGGCGCGGACTCACCGAACGGGAAACCTTCGCCGAGCTTATCCGGGCGTTTCTGTCCGAGTATGAAACGTCGCATAGCCGGCACGTCGCGCTGTTGAATGACGTGAAGTATCTGGTCGACACGCAGCGCGAAGTAGTCCTGAACCGCCAGCGCGACGTAGTCGCGGCCTTTGCGCGGCAACTGGCGCGCGCGTATCCGGAGCGCGCCACCCGCGAAAACCAGACCGCGCTCACCATGATGGTGTTCGGCATGATCAATTGGACGTTCACGTGGCTGAAGCCGGACGGCCGCATGGGCTACCGCGAGTTCGCCGAGCAGGTGGTCGCGATGGTGGATCACGGTTTGAGCACGCCTCAGACAAAATGACGCAGGGCAGCAATACCCAAGCCCACACGTGCAAGCGAAGAGAGCGTGCGACACGCTCGCCACGAACGCTCGTTCAGTTTATTTTTTCTTTTTAAATCAATTAATTAAAAATAGGGCGCAAAGCTTTTAGACAGGTTCCTCAGGATCAAATACGGGTTTTCCCTAGTGATGGACCGTGGTTTCCGCTAGAATCCGTTTTGCGGTGCACCAAGCCGCTCGATCAAAAGGAGAACCCGACCATGAACATGATGCCCCCTCGCGCCGCAGAGCCGATCGTCCCGCACGATCACGCGTCGTTGCCAGCCGGTCGCGCACCTGCTCTGGTCCGTGAACTCACCGCTGTCGACCGCGAACGGCTGCTGGCCCACTTTTTGGCACTCGACGAAGACGACCGCCTCTTGCGTTTCGGCCAGATCGTGCCGAACCACGTCATCGAAAACTACGTGCGCGCGATCGACTTTACGCGCGACACCGTTTTCGGCGTGTTCAACAGCAAGCTGGAGCTCACCGGCGTCGGCCACCTCGCCTATCTGCCTGCCGAAGGCGACAAGCGCACCGCTGAATTTGGCGTGTCGGTACTCGAAAGCGTCCGTGGACAAGGTATCGGCTCGAAGCTTTTCGAGCGCGCCGCCATCCGCAGCCGCAACACGCACGTCACGATGCTCTATATGCACTGCCTGTCGCGCAACTCAACGATGATGCACATCGCGAAGAAGGCCGGCATGAAGATCGAATACGCGTATGGCGAAGCAGACGCCTATCTGACGCTTCCGCCGGCAGATCAAACGAGCATCATCGCCGAGATGTTGCAGGAGCAGGCCGCCGTGTTCGACTACGCGCTCAAGCGCCAGGCGCGCCAGGCGTCCAGGCTGTTCGAATCCTTCCTGCCGACGGCCGCCGCAGCCTGAAAGCTGGGGATTCGGCGAAATGACCAAGGGCAGCCTCCCGGCTGCCCTTTTTGTTTGCTTCCACCTTCCGCTCGCGCCACCTCAGCGCGGAAGCTTCGCGCTCACAAGATCGGCAGTGCCGTTGTCTCCTTGAATTTCTCCAGCGAGAAGCTCGTTTTCACGTCGATCACCGAAGGATGGTGCAGCAACTGCTCCTGCACAAAGCGCGAAAAGTGCGCCATGTCTTCCACCTGGACGCGTAGCAGATAATCCATGTCGCCGGTCATCGCGTGGCATCCAACCACCTCCGGCCACGCCTGGACCGCGGCGCGAAACAGATCCGCATGTGTGGCGTCGCCGCGCGGACTGGGCGCCGAACCGCCACGTTTCTCCAGCCGCACGTTCACGTAGGCGAGCAAACCGAGACCGAGGCGCTCCGCATCCAGCAACGCGACATAGCCGCGAATGATGCCGCTCTCTTCCAGCCGACGAATACGTCTCAAGCACGGACTGGGCGAGAGATTGATGCGCTCGGCAATCTCCTGATTCGACAGGCGACCATTCTCCTGAAGGATCGCCAGAATGCGTCTGTCGATTGCGTCGATTTCCACGTTGGCCATTTTCTGCCGTCCTATCGAACAACTGCGCTAGAAAATGGCTCAAGCGTACCGACGTGCGATTTAATTCGCAAGTTTCCGTCTCGGGCCGGACTTTACACTTGCGTCATTCGGTCGCATTCAATCGCCGATCCCGATTCGCGCAATCCGCCAGCGCACGTCAGCAACCATTTTGAATGGCACCAGAGTCAGGCGCGCAAACGCCGACTCCGGTCGACAGGAGACAGACAATGCAGGTTTCAACCTGGGACAACCCGGTCGGTACCGACGGCTTCGAATTCATCGAGTACACCGCCCCGGATCCGAAGGCGCTAGGCAGGCTGTTCGAGCAGATGGGCTTCACGGCGGTCGCGCGGCATCGTCATAAAGACGTGACGCTGTATCGCCAGGGCGACATCAACTTCATCGTCAACGGCGAGCAGGATTCGTTCGCGCAACGCTTCGCGCGGCAGCACGGCCCGTCGATCTGCGCGATCGCGTTCCGCGTGCAGGACGCGGCCAAGGCCTATAAGCAGGCACTGGAAAAAGGCGCATGGGGCTTCGATAACAAGACCGGTCCGATGGAGCTGAACATCCCCGCGATCAAGGGTATCGGCGACTCGCTGATCTACTTCGTCGACCGCTGGCGCGGCAAGAACGGCGCGCAGCCGAACAGCATCGGCAATATCGACATTTACGACGTCGACTTCGAACCCATTGCCGGCGCGAACCCGAATCCGGTCGGCCACGGCCTGACCTATATCGATCACCTGACGCACAACGTGCATCGCGGCCGCATGCAGGAGTGGGCGGAGTTTTACGAGCGCCTGTTCAACTTCCGCGAAGTGCGTTACTTCGATATCGAAGGCAAGGTCACGGGAGTGAAGTCGAAGGCAATGACTTCGCCGTGCGGCAAGATCCGGATTCCGATCAACGAAGAAGGATCGGAAACGGCCGGCCAGATCCAGGAATATCTCGACGCGTATCACGGCGAAGGCATTCAGCACATCGCGCTTGGAAGCAACGACATCTACCGTACGGTGGACGGCTTGCGCGGAGCGAACATTTCGTTGCTCGACACGATCGACACGTATTACGAGCTGGTCGATCGCCGAGTACCGAATCATGGCGAGCCGCTCGACGAACTGAAGAAGCGCAAAATCCTGATCGACGGCGCGCCGGAAGATCTGCTCTTGCAGATCTTCACCGAAACCCAGATTGGCCCGATCTTCTTCGAGATCATTCAGCGCAAGGGCAACCAAGGCTTCGGCGAGGGCAACTTCAAGGCGCTGTTCGAATCGATCGAACTCGATCAGATTCGCCGCGGCGTGGTGCAGGACAAGGCCTGACGATCGCGCGAAAGAGTCGCCAGATAGCCAGGCAAATGAAAAGGGCGAGGATCGCAAGATCCTCGCCCTTTTCATTTGCGTCGTTGCCTCGAGTGAAACTCAGACGAGACAACAGCCGGTTATCAACAGACGTACCGCTTCAACGGCACATCACGAATTCTGATTTTCCTCGTCTGCCTTCGAGGATCGCGTGACGCGGTTCATGGCGATACGTGCGGGCGCAACTTGCGCCGTCCGGCTCACCGCATTCGAGAGCGCCCCTGCGCTACCCGGATTCGAGCGCACGGGTGCGCTCATTGCGAAAAATGCCGCTGAGACCATCAGGAAGGTCTGAATGTTTCTAGTGTTCATGCGTACTCCTTTTCTAACTGCCCTGTTGTCCTGAAGCTCCACCGAATGCGGAGCGTTACGTAGACATTGCTCACAGGTGGGGGTTAGACAGGGATTTGATCTGCGGTTCCGTGAATTTGTAGCTTTTACAGCTTGTTACAGCTCACCTCACGGCACGGCTCGATATAAATACAGAACGCATGGAAGGCGCCGACGCCTCCGCGCGAAACCCGTGGCAGCACGGGTTTTTGGCAAGCTGCGGCGGGTTTCCACCAGTGCTACCATCGCTTAAAAGACGTCAATATGACGGCCCCGGCCCTTCGCATTCACAAGATGCCACGGCCCAAAAAAAGTTTTGGTGATCCCAAACTGAGTGGAGGAGTACACATAATGAATGCCCCGCTAGACGCAGGCCAGCGAGCCTCGCTTGAAGCTGCGTTGTCTTCCGTCACGCTCGACGACAAATACACCCTCGAACGCGGCCGCGCGTATATGAGCGGCATCCAGGCGCTGGTGCGTCTGCCGATGCTGCAACAGGAACGCGACAAGGCTGCCGGGCTCAATACGGCCGGCTTCATCTCCGGCTACCGTGGATCGCCACTCGGCGGACTCGATCAATCCCTGTGGAAGGCGAAACAGCATCTCGCCGCGCATCAGGTCGTGTTCCAGCCCGGCGTCAACGAAGACCTCGCGGCGACCGCCGTCTGGGGTTCGCAGCAAGTCAACCTGTACCCGAGCGCCAAATACGACGGCGTGTTCTCGATGTGGTACGGCAAAGGCCCCGGCGTCGACCGCAGCGGTGACGTCTTCAAGCACGGCAACTCGGCCGGCTCGTCGCGGCATGGCGGCGTACTCGTGCTCGCCGGCGATGACCACGCGGCCAAATCGTCGACACTCGCGCATCAGTCCGAACACATCTTCAAGGCGTGCGGCCTGCCGGTGCTGTTTCCGTCGAACGTGCAGGAATATCTCGACTTCGGTCTGCACGGCTGGGCGATGAGCCGCTACTCCGGCCTCTGGGTTGCGATGAAGTGCGTGACCGACGTGGTCGAGTCGTCCGCTTCGGTGGATATCGATCCGCACCGCACGAAGATCATTCTGCCGGAAGACTTCGCGATGCCCGAGGGCGGCCTGAATATCCGCTGGCCCGATCCGCCGCTGGTGCAGGAAGCGCGTCTGCTCGACTACAAGTGGTACGCCGCGCTCGCCTACGTGCGCGCGAACAAGCTGGATCGCGTCGAAATCGATTCGCCGCATGCGCGCTTCGGCATCATGACCGGCGGCAAGGCCTATCTCGACGTGCGCCAGGCACTGACCGACCTCGGTCTCGATGACGAAACCTGTGCGCGCATCGGCATCCGGCTCTACAAGGTCGGCTGCGTATGGCCGCTCGAGGCGCAAGGCGCGCATAGCTTTGCGAAGGGTCTCGACGAGATCCTGGTGGTCGAAGAGAAACGCCAGATTCTCGAATACGCGATCAAGGAAGAGCTGTATAACTGGCCCGATGCGCAGCGCCCGCGCGTGTTCGGCAAGTTCGACGAGAAAGACGGCGCGGGCGGCGAATGGTCCGTGCCGATGGGCAACTGGCTGCTGCCCGCGCACTACGAGCTATCGCCGGCGATCATCGCGAAGGCGATCGCGACGCGGCTCGACAAGTTCGATCTGCCGTCGGACGTGCGCGCGCGCATCGCGACACGCATCGCCGTGATCGAAGCGAAGGAAAAGGCGCTCGCGCGTCCGCGCGTCGAAGCCGAGCGCAAGCCGTGGTTCTGCTCGGGCTGCCCGCACAACACGTCGACGAATGTGCCGGAAGGTTCGCGCGCGATGGCCGGCATCGGCTGCCACTACATGACCGTGTGGATGGACCGCAGCACCAGCACGTTCAGCCAGATGGGCGGCGAAGGCGTCGCGTGGATCGGCCAGGCGCCGTTCACCAACGACAAGCACGTGTTCGCCAATCTCGGCGACGGCACTTACTTCCACTCGGGCCTGCTGGCGATTCGCGCGGCGATCGCGTCGAAAGCGAACATCACCTACAAGCTGCTGTACAACGACGCGGTCGCGATGACGGGCGGCCAGCCGGTCGACGGCGTGCTCACCGTGCCGCAGATCACGCATCAGCTCGCCGCCGAAGGCGCGACGAAAATCGTGATCGTCACTGACGAGCCGGAGAAGTACTCGGGCAACGTCGGCCTCGCGCCGGGCATCGACATCCACCATCGCGACAAGCTCGACGAAGTGCAGCGTCAGCTGCGCGAATTGCCTGGCACCACGATCCTGATCTACGACCAGACCTGCGCGACCGAGAAGCGTCGTCGCAGGAAACGCGGCACGTATCCGGACCCGGCGCGGCGCGTCGTGATCAACGAAGCGGTGTGCGAAGGCTGCGGCGATTGCTCGGTGAAGTCGAACTGTCTGTCGGTCGAGCCGCTCGACACCGAGTACGGCACCAAGCGCCAGATCAACCAGTCAACCTGCAACAAGGACTTCTCGTGCGTGAACGGCTTCTGCCCGAGCTTCGTCTCCGTTGAAGGCGGTCAGTTGCGCAAGCCAAAGGCTGCTTCGGGCGTCGCCGGCGACGCGATGCCGCCAGTGCCGGAACCGGAACTGCCGTCGATCGACCGTCCTTACGGCGTGCTGGTCACGGGCGTCGGCGGCACGGGCGTGGTGACGATCGGCGCGCTGCTCGGCATGGCCGCGCATCTGGAGAACAAGGGCGTCACCGTGCTCGACGTCACCGGCCTCGCGCAAAAAGGCGGCGCCGTGATGAGCCACGTGCAGATCGCGACGAACCCGGCCGACATCCACGCGACGCGTATCGCAATGGGCGAAGCGAGCCTCGTGATCGGCTGCGATGCGATCGTCACCGCGAGCGACGAATGCGTGTCGCGGATGCAGGCGGGCCACACGCGCGTGGTGCTGAACAGCGCGCACACGCCGACCGCCGAACTCATCAAGAATCCGAACTGGCGTTTCCCGGGCAGCAGCACGGAAGCCGACGTGCGGGCCGGCGCGGGCGACGACGGTGTCGATACGGTCGACGCGAATCACTTCGCGGTCGCGTTGCTCGGCGATGCGATCTACACGAACCCGTTCGTGCTCGGCTACGCGTGGCAGCGCGGCTGGGTGCCGCTGACGTATCAATCGCTGATGCGTGCGATCGAGTTGAACAACGTGCAGATCGAGAAGAATCGCGCGGCCTTCGAATGGGGCCGCCGCGCCGCGCATGATCTCGCCGCGCTGCGCAAGCTCGTGCAAGCGCAGGGACGCGGCGCCGCTGCGGAAACGGCGAGCAGCAAGATCATCGCGCTGCATACGCCGAAGGCGCTCGACACGCTGATCGACAAGCGCGCCGACTACCTCGCCGCCTGGCAAAACCGCGCGTATGCCGAGCGTTATCGCGCGCTGGTGTCGGAAGTGCGGAACGCGGAAGCCGCGCTCGATTCGATCGACAGCCAGTTGCCGCTGACCGAAGCGGTCGCGAAGAATCTGCACAAGCTGATGGCGTACAAGGATGAGTACGAAGTCGCGCGTCTGTACAGCGATCCGGCGTTCATCGAAAAGCTGAAGGCAAGTTTCGAGGGCGACTGGAAGCTGCACATTCACCTTGCGCCGCCGACGTTTTCGAAGAAGGATGCTCAGGGTCATCTGGTGAAAAAGAAGTACGGCCCGTGGGTTTTCAGCGCGATGCATGTGCTCGCCAAATTCAAGTTCCTGCGCGGCACCGCGCTCGACGTGTTCGGCAAGACGGAGGAGCGTCGTACCGAACGCGCGTTGATCGGCGAATACGAGGCGCTGGTGCGTGAACTGATCGGCGGACTGAGCACGCAGAACCGCGAGTTGGCGATTGAGCTGGCGAATCTGCCGGACGGCATCCGCGGTTATGGCCACGTGAAGGAAAACAACCTGAAGGGCGTGCGGATCAAGTGGAACGAGTTGTTGACGCGCTGGCGCTCGCCCGAGGCGGGCAAGACGCAACACGCGGCGTGAGCGTTCCAGCGTGAGCCTGATGGCTTGACCGGTTCATCGGTTCATCAGCGCTCGGGGCATAAGTGACAAAGGCGGCGGTCCTCGCGGACTGCCGCCTTTTTTGCGTGCTATAAAAAATGCCACGAAATCACTTCCGTGGCATTTCTCTCTTCGGCCGGCGGCGTCGCATGCATTGCGTGCAAGCGACGCCGCTCGCATCATCAAGCCATTCGCATTACTTCGCGTTCACCGGCTTGCGTGCGTTGGCCGACGCGACCGCCGTCATGTTGATGATCCGGCGCACGGTCGCAGCCGGCGTCAGAACGTGCACCGGCTTTTCCGCGCCGAGCAGGAACGGACCCACCGTCACGCCTTCGCCGCCGACCATCTTCAGCAGGTTGTACGCGATGTTTGCCGCTTCGACGTTCGGCATGATCAGCAGGTTCGCTTCGCCGCTCAGCGTCGTGCCGGGGAACGCGGCCTTGCGGACCACTTCAGACAACGCCGCGTCGCCGTGCATCTCGCCGTCGATCTCGAGCGTCGGTGCTCGTTCGGCAATCAGCTTGCGAGCCGCGGCCATACGTTGCGACGACGACGACGGCGCACTGCCGAAGTTCGAGTTCGACAGCAACGCGACCTTCGGCGTGATACCGAACTTCTCGATTTCACCTGCGGCCAGCATCGTCATGTCGGCGAGCTGTTCGGCGGTCGGCGTTTCGTTCACGTACGTGTCGCAGATGAACAGATTGCGGCCCGGCAGCATCAGCAGATTCATCGCGGCGAAGTTCTGCACGTTGTCCGCCTTGCCCAGCACCTGCTCGATAAACTTCAGGTGCGTGTGGTACTGGCCGATCATCCCGCAGATCATGCCGTCGGCTTCGCCGAGGCGCACGAGGATCGCGCCGATCAGCGTGTTGAACTTGCGCATCGCGGCCTTCGCGACGTCCGGCGTCACGCCTTCGCGCGCGCCGAGTTCGTGATACGCCTGCCAGCATTTCTGATAGCGCGGATCGTCTTCCGGATCGACGATCTCGACGTCTTCGCCGCACTTCAACTTCGAGCCCATCTTCTTCAGACGCATCTCGATCACCGACGGACGACCCACCAGAATCGGCTTGGCGATCTTTTCCAGCAGCACGAATTGCGCGGCGCGCAGCACGCGCTCGTCTTCACCTTCGGCGAACACGATGCGCGCCGGCTCCGACTTCGCCGCCGCGAACACCGGACGCATCACCATGCCCGTGCGATAGACGGTCGTGCCGAGTTCTTCGCGGTACGCGTCCATATCTTTGATCGGACGGGTCGCGACGCCCGAATCCATCGCCGCTTGCGCGACGGCCGGCGCGATCTTGATGATCAGGCGCGGATCGAACGGCTTCGGAATCAGGTATTCCGGGCCGAATTCGAGCGAGTGGCCTTCGTACGCCTTCGCGACTTCATCGCCCTGATCGGTTTCTTCGGCGAGTTCGGCAATCGCGCGCACGCACGCGAGCTTCATTTCTTCCGTGATCGTGGTCGCGCCGACATCGAGCGCGCCGCGGAAGATGAACGGGAAGCACAGCACGTTGTTGACCTGGTTCGGATAGTCCGAACGGCCGGTCGCGATGATGCAGTCCGGGCGAACCTTCTTCGCGTCTTCCGGGCGGATTTCCGGCTCCGGATTCGCGAGCGCGAGAATCAGCGGCTGGGTGCCCATTTCGGCGACCATCTCCGGCTTCAGCACGCCTGCGCTCGAGCAGCCGAGGAACACGTCGGCGCCGCGGATCGCGTCGGCGAGCGTGCGCGCTTCGGTGTTCGCCGCGTAACGTTCCTTCGACGGATCGAGGTTGCCGCGACCTTCGTAGATCACGCCCTTGGAGTCGGTGACGAGAATGTTCTTCTTCGACAGACCCAGGTTCACCAGCAGATCCAGACACGCGATAGCCGCCGCGCCCGCGCCCGAACACACCAGCTTCACTTCGTCGAGCTTCTTGCCGACCACTTTCAGGCCGTTCAGGATTGCCGCCGATGCGATGATCGCGGTGCCGTGCTGATCGTCGTGGAAGACCGGAATCTTCATGCGCTCGCGCAGCTTCTTCTCGATGTAGAAGCACTCGGGCGCCTTGATGTCTTCGAGGTTGATGCCGCCGAGCGTCGGCTCGAGCATCGCGATCGCTTCGACCAGCTTGTCCGGATCGGATTCGTTCAGTTCGATGTCGAACACGTCGATGCCCGCGAACTTCTTGAACAGACAACCCTTGCCTTCCATCACCGGCTTCGCGGCGAGCGGGCCGATGTTGCCGAGGCCGAGCACGGCCGTGCCGTTCGTGATCACGCCGACGAGGTTGCCGCGCGACGTGTACTTCTGCGCGTCGAGCGGTTCGTCGTAGATCGCCATGCAGGCTGCGGCGACACCCGGCGAATACGCGAGCGACAGATCGAGCTGGTTCGACAGGGGCTTGGTGGGCGTAACCGAAATCTTGCCGGGTTTCGGATTCTGGTGGTATGCGAGAGCGCTTTGCTTAAGTTGTTCGTCCATTTTTTGGCCTGCGAGACGTAAGAAATTGGGCCGGGCACACCGCACCGCCGGTATCGCCTGCATGTGTCGGATCGAGCACCGACCGAGGCGGTTTTGCGCATGCGCCGGGTAGGCGTGGCGTTGAACCGCGACGACGAACAGGACATTCCATGGACAGCGCGGAGTGCTTCGCGGGCCGGTTAGTGTACACCCCGCATGCGTCGATGCACTGAGTGGTTAACAGGACTCGCCATCGGCGAAACACACGCCGGCAATGCTGCGACGCCGCATCGCGCGGCCGTCGTGCCGAGCGTGATGCGCCGGTTTGCGCGTAGGCCTGCGCAGGCCGTTCCCGCTTATTCGAGCTCGGCGCCGCGCCGCTCGGGAATCAGAAAAAGCGTCGCGAAGATGTCGAGCAGATAGATCGACGCGAGCAGCGCGAGCGCCGCGCCGAACGAGTAGCGTGCGGCCAATGCGCCCACCACAACGGGCCCGAAACCGCCGACCGCGCGCCCGACGTTGAACAGCACGTTCTGCGCGGTGGCGCGCGCATCGGTCGGATAGAGTTCGGAAATCAGCGCGCCGTAGCCGCCGATCATGCCGTTGACGAACACGCCCATCGCCGCGCCGCCGATCAGCAGCGCCATCGGCGTGCTCAGGTGCGCGTAGATGAACACCATCACCACGGCGCCCGCCTGGTAGAACAGAAAAGTCGGCTTGCGGCCGAAGCGATCCGCCGCGATGCCGAACAGCCAGATGCCGCTCGCCATGCCGAGAATCGTCACCGCCGTCCACACGCCGGACTTGGTCAGCGAATAGCCGAAGGTCTGCGACAGATAGGTCGGCAGCCAGATCATCAGGCCGTAGTAGCCGAAGTTCTGCACCGAGCAGAGAATCGCGACGCCGATGCTCGCGCGCGTGGTGCGGCCGTCGGCGATCAGCAGTTTGAACGGCAGCTTGCGCATGCCGCGCGCCACGCGCTCGTTGAACAACGCGGGCTCCTCGACCCGGCGGCGCACGAAGAACGACACGACCGCGGGCAACAGTCCGAGCGCGAACATGCCGCGCCAGCCGATCACCGGCAACAGCAGCGGTGTCAGCAACGCGGCCGCCAGCACACCGAGCTGCCAGCCGAGCCCGACATACGACGACGCGCGCGCCCGCTGCGACGCCGGCCATGCTTCCGCGACCAGCGCCATGCCGATGCCGAACTCGCCGCCCAGTCCAATGCCCGCGATAGTCCGATAGATCAGCAGGTCCGTATAGCCCTGCGCCAGCGCGCACAAGCCGGTGAAGATAGCGAAGATCAGGATCGTCCACGTCAGCATTCGCACGCGGCCCAAGTAGTCGCTCAGCACGCCGAAGATCAGACCGCCCGCGACCGCGCCGATCAGTGTCCACGTGACGAGCGACCCGGCCTGGGTCGAGGTGAGATGCAGATCGGCGGCGATCACCGGCAGCATGAAGCCGAGGATCAGCAGATCGAAGCCGTCCATTGCATAGCCGAGCACCGAGGCGAGCAGTGCGCGGCCCGCATAGCCATTTTTCTCGGGCGCACGGGTGTCGGTGGCGGAGGAGGCGGCAGTCATTGAAAGCATTCCGTAGGTCAGATGGACGCAACACGAAGCGGCGCCCGAGAAATTCGCGTGAGTGTAAAGGCGCCCCCGGTCGCTCACAAGCGAGTCCAAAATGCAGCGGCCGCGCGGCGGGACAGAACCGGCGGCCGGCTTCCTGCGCGGCCGGCGACACCTGCCAGGCGCGGCCGTCATGACCATGCTTCGCGCCGCCACCGCACGACGCCCCCCTCGGAAGAGACCATTTCGGGTAAAATGTCGGCCTACGCGCGCAGCAAAAACCGGCCTTTGTCCACTAAACGGCGCCACTGACCGGCAGCGTATTCCGCCCAGCATGGCGCGGCATACCTCGCTTGCTGCGCCACCGGGCCCTGCGCCCGCTTCTCCTCGCTCACACCCAAGGATCCCGCCCATGACAGGCTTCGATCGCCAGACGATCTCCGACACGACCGCAAAAATGCTGCTGGAAGTTCAGGCAGTGCACTTCAACGCGGAGAAACCGTACATTTTCACGTCCGGCTGGGCGAGCCCGGTTTATATCGACTGCCGCAAGCTGATTTCGTATCCGCGCGTGCGGCGTGGCCTGATGGAAATGGCCGAAGCCACCATCTTGCGCGACGTCGGCTACGAGCAGATCGACGCGGTGGCCGGTGGCGAAACCGCCGGCATCCCGTTCGCGGCATGGCTGTCCGACCGCCTGATGGTGCCGATGCAATACGTGCGCAAGAAGCCGAAGGGTTTCGGCCGTAACGCGCAGATCGAAGGCCTGCTGACCGAAGGTCAGCGCGTGCTGCTGGTCGAAGACCTGACCACCGACAGCCGCAGCAAGATCAACTTCATCAACGCGCTGCGCACCGCCGGCGCGACGGTGAATCATTGCTTCGTGCTGTTCCACTACAACATCTTCAAGGAAAGCGTGTCGGTGCTGAAAGACATCGACGTCGATCTGCACGCGCTGGCCACGTGGTGGGACGTGTTGCGTGTCGCCAAAGAAAACAAGTACTTCGACACGAAGACGCTCGACGAAGTGGAAAAATTCCTGCACGCACCGGCTGAATGGTCGGCAGCGCATGGCGGTGCAAACGCAACGCCGCAGTAAGCGCAGCTGCTTTACTCAGTTCGAATAGAAAAAGCCGCCTGTCTCACGACAGGCGGCTTTTTTGTTCTGTACCTCACGCGCGGCGTTAGGACGCGTCGCCCAAATCGTCCGGCGCATGCGACGACAGGTTCAGCAAGCCGTTGCTCTGCGCGTACTGGAACAATTCGGAATCTCGATCGATGCCGAGCTTGCGCATTGCCGTGTTCTTCTGCGTGCTGATCGTCTTGATGCTGCGGTTGAGTTGCTCCGAGATTTCCTTGATCGTCATGCCCGAGACGAACAGACGCACGACTTCCAGTTCGCGTTTGGACAGCATGACTTCGTCGGTCTTGCCGCCGGAATTCATGCGCAGCGCATCGAGCGATGCCTTCACCGACGGACTCATGTATTCGAGGTTGCGGCTGACGTGCTGCACCGCGAGCCCAATGTGGCTCAGATCGTCCGATTTATTGACGACCGACGTCACGCCCAGTTCGCTCAGCCGCTTGAGCAATGCGGTGTTCTCGAGCATGGTGAGCACGACGATGGGAAGGTTCGGGAAATTGCGGCGCAAATAGCCGATCAACTGCAGGCCGTCGCCATATTGGCCGCCCGGCATTGCCAGATCCGTGACGAGCACGTCGCAAGCGGCGGTTTGCAGCATCTTGACCAGCTCGGTTGACTGCCGCGCGCGTCCGACGATCTCCAGCCCGGGAAACTTGAGCAGCGCGTGTTCCGCGCCGAACAGAATGACCGGGTGATCGTCGGCGACCACAACCCTGAGTGGATCTTGCATCGCCCTCCTCTCGATTGATAAACCACTCTCCACAACTTCTACCATGTCTTTCTATGCTGGCTACTCACACGAAGGGAAACGCGGGCCGGGATCGCGCCGGTAATTCCTCCGACTATAGCCGATTTCCTATCCGCAAATCCTGAAGCACGGCAACAATGATGTATCGCAGAGCTAATGTTAGACTTGATTCGACCTTGGGGCACAGTTAAGGACAATAACCATCGCGAGAACAACCGTCTCGCGCCCTGACAGGA
This sequence comes from Paraburkholderia ginsengisoli NBRC 100965, assembly GCF_000739735.1. Taxonomy (GTDB): domain Bacteria; phylum Pseudomonadota; class Gammaproteobacteria; order Burkholderiales; family Burkholderiaceae; genus Paraburkholderia; species Paraburkholderia ginsengisoli. Next base: position 22,178 of record NZ_BBJF01000008.1, read on the forward strand.
GAACCGGCACATGCGCTCGCGTTGCCTGGTTGTTTCGCTGGCTTCACCGCTTCACCGTACGCCGTTCTTCACCTGCGCGATGCTAGGTCTTGCACTATCCGTAGCGCATAGTCCGCGCGCGCTCGCCGAAGGAACTTTCACGTTGACGAGCGGCAGTTTCCGCAGCGGCGGCAAGGTCGAAGCCGCCCAGGTTTTCAATGAGGCCCACTGCAAAGGCGGCAACCGTTCACCGCAATTGACGTGGCGCGATGCACCGGCCGGCACGCGCAGTTTCGCGATCACCATGTTCGACCAGGATGCACCCGGGCGCGGCTGGTGGCATTGGGCCGTCGCCGGTATTCCGGCGAAGGTCGACAGTTTGCCCGAAAACGCGAGCGCCTCCGGTTTCCTCACGAAGCTCGGCGCGGTCGAAGCGCGCAACGACTTCGATACCGACGGCTACGGCGGCCCGTGTCCGCCGCCGGGCAAACCGCATCGTTACGTCATCACCGTTTATGCATTGAGCACGGCCGACCTGCGCCTCGCACAAGGGCGTCCCGCGCTGATGTTCGATCACGAGATTGGCACCGCGTCGCTCGGCAGTGCGCGGATGGCGGTCAGCTACGGACGGTAGCTTCGTCCAACGAGTTCGATTCGATCCCTCCAATCGAAACGCATCGACCTGGCGTTGTGCCTGGCGCACGGCTTGCATTGACTTCCCGCCCGCGCGGAATCTCTGTCATCCGCGCATGCCGAGTTACGAGCCGGCGGTGCGCGCGCCGGCTGCTGCAGCGAGCGCCGCTGCCTATGCGCACGATCCGCACCGCTTGCACTAACCGCACCATTGCCATGCCTGATCGCCCCATCCTGTTTCACTTTTGCCGGAGAGTGTCATGTCGAAAATCGTCATCGTTTATCACAGCGGTTACGGCCACACGAAGAAGGTCGCCGAAGCCGTGTTCACAGGCATCGTCGAAACCGGCGCGCAGGCGCGGCTCCTGCCCGTCGGCGAAATCGACGAGGCGGCCTGGTCCGAGCTGGCCGCGGCCGACGCCATCATCTTCGGCGCGCCGACTTACATGGGCGGCCCCTCGGCCGACTTCAAGAAGTTCGCCGACGCAAGCTCGAAACCCTGGTTCGGCCAGACGTGGAAAGACAAGATCGCGGCCGGCTTCACCAACTCAGCGACCATGAACGGCGACAAGTTCTCGACGATCCAGTACTTCGTCACGCTCGCGATGCAACACGGCATGATCTGGGCAGGCACCGGCATGATGCCGTCGAACACCAAGGCGGCGACCCGCAACGATCTGAACTACGTGGGCGGCTCGACCGGACTGCTTACGCAATCGCCGGCCGATGCGTCGCCGGAGGAAGCGCCGCCGCACGGCGACCTTGAGACGGCGCGCCTGTTCGGCGCCCGCGTCGCCGGCGTCACCACACGCTGGATCGCCGCGCGCGGCTGAACGCGCTGGGTTCTCTGTAGCGAACCGGGCCGCATCGGCCGGCATCTACCGCGCAACGGGTCACGACGATGTCACTTTCAGCGCGCATCGTCGTTTTTTCACCCTGTTTTGCACGCCCGCCGCGATGAGGTCTTAAAATAGCGTTCCGGCGCGGCGTCGCGCCCCCGTTTCCAGCAAGCGAGTGAGATCGAGATGAGCACGAAAGTTTTTGTCGACGGACAGGAAGGCACGACCGGCCTGAAGATTTTTGAATACCTGTCGCAACGCGCCGACGTGGAGATCCTGCGTATCGAAGAAGCGAAGCGCAAAGACCTCGAAGAGCGCCGCCGTCTCATCAATGCGTCGGACGTCACGTTCCTGTGCCTGCCGGATGTCGCGTCGCGCGAATCCGCCTCGCTGGTCGCCAACGACCGCACCGTGCTGATCGACGCGAGCACCGCGTTCCGCACTTCCGCCGACTGGGCGTACGGCCTGCCCGAGCTGGCTCGCCCGCAGCGCGAGCGTCTGCGCACGGCCAAACGCATCGCCGTGCCGGGCTGCCACGCATCGGCCTTCGTGCTGGCCATGCGTCCGCTCGTCGAAGCCGGCGTGGTGGCGCCCGAGTTCGCCGCGCACGCTTATTCGATCACCGGCTACAGCGGCGGCGGCAAAAAGATGATTGCCGACTATGAAGCCGCCGGCAACGACAAGCTCAAGAGCCCGCGTCCGTACGCGCTCGGCCTCACGCACAAGCATCTGCCGGAAATGGCGGCCCACACCGGTCTGAAGTCGGCGCCGATCTTCACGCCGATCGTCGGCGACTTCTACAAGGGCCTTGCGGTCACTACGTTCTTCTCGCCGAACCAGTTGGCGAAGAAGGCCACGCCGCAAGACGTACAGGCACTGTTCGCCGAGTACTACGCGGGCGAAGCGTTCGTGCGCGTCGCGCCGTTCGATGCCGACGCGAATCTGGACAGCGGCTTCTTCGACGTGCAGGCGAACAACGACACCAACCGCGTCGACCTGTTCGTGTTCGGCAACGAAGAGCGCTTCGTGACCGTCGCGCGCCTGGACAACCTGGGCAAGGGCGCATCGGGCGCGGCGATCCAGTGTATGAATCTCGCGATCGGCGCAAATGAAGAAAGCGGCTTGAAACGCTAAACGATGGCAGTACCGACGGCAATGCGCCGTCAATCCACCGAAAAGCCGGTCTGCAAAGACCGGCTTTTCTGTTTTAAAAGCCCGCCAATTTAATTGCGCGCTCAAATTCGATCGGTATTAATCCGCATTACTTGAAAAAGAAAAATCCTAGCGCAATTGATCACCGGTAATTCATTCCTGAAATCAGTCGACGCCGCATAGTTTTCCGCCTAGGGAAACTCCTGATTTTTTCGCGAACGGTCGTTCGAAGATGATAGAGCCTTTTTGCCGTCAGCCTTACCCATCAAGGGTGTGCGGCGAAGCAACGGCGGCGTGCTCACATGCAAATTTCCTTTTCTGTTTAAAAGGGCCGCAAGCGTCCGCGTAGCGCGTGCGCGGCGAAATTCACGTTGTTTGAATCAGCCTTTTTAGACGGCTCATTCAATTGACAGGGATTAAACGCGCAGCGAAATTACTTCGCACAATTACATGAAAGGAGACAGCGGCATGTCGCACGCCTTTATTCGGGGCCTCGCATTGGCCCTTGCCACGGCGCCATTCCTGATCGCTTGCGGCGGCGGCAAGGCCGACAATCCAGGACCGATCGACAGCCCGCAATGCTCCGGCGCGAGTTGCGGCGTGCAGGGTCCGCCGCCCACGGGCCCCAGCGCGGCTGCGTTATGCCCGGCAACCGCCGACATCGTCAAGACAACCTATCTCGGCGGCGCCGGCAGCGGCGAAGTCGTGCAGGTGAACATCGACGCGACGGCGATGACCTACACGCTGAAGTGGCTCGAGTCGCCGATTCCGTTGCGCACCACCCAGGTCACGCCGACGCGTGCCGGCACGCAGATCACCGGCGCGGTGATCCACCCGCCCACCGGCATGCTGCCGACCGCCGAGCAAACGCGCTGCGCGTTCATCCTCGGCGCGGGCACCGGCATCGCACCGGGCGACGGCCAGCCCTACACCACGCCGGACTTCGTCAACAATCCCAATCCGCCGATGATCCTCGTCGGCCTCGGCGTGGCCGGCGGCGGCATTCCAGGCGCAACGGTCGAGTTCGACGGACTGACGATTCCGCTCGCCGGGTCGGGCATCGGCGCGGTGCCGAACCGTCACTTCGACTTCTATCCGTTCCTCGGTTTCGCCAGCACGACGACCGACCTCACCAAACTGGCCGGCACCTACAACGGCTTGCTTTATCACCTCGCGCCGTCGACCAACTACGCAACGATCGCCACCAACACCGTCGAGACCTTCGACGCCAGCGGCACCTGCACGAGCAGCAACACCGCCAACGCGAACTACACGCCGAACGCCGGCGGCTGCCTGACGACCGGCAATCCGTTGACGCTGAACGCCAACGGCTATTTCGACAGCCAGCAGGCGCCGCAGATCGTGCCGCAGCTCAGTCTTCCGATCCTCGGCAAGACCGGCAAATCCGCGACTTCGCACATGATCCTCGGCCAGGTCAACGGCGCAACCGTGCCGCTGGTCGTACGCACGGGTTCCGTCAATCTCGGCACCGGCTTGCTGCATCTCGACGCCAAGGTCGACGACGAATCCGGCATCGCGATGCTCGCCGCGGCCACACCGCTCGCTTCCGGCGGTTTCGACGGCGGCTACGTCGGCGCGGACTCGAACTTCCGCAACACCGCGACCTTGATCCAGGGTGGAGTCGGCACGTTCATCAACCCGTCCACCTCGGCGGCGGAAAGCGGCTTCGGTCTGGCCTACGGCCTGCAAAGCCCCGGACTGGTCGGCGTGCAGGACACCAACGGCAAAACCGGTTTCGCGATTGCCTCGGGCGGCCTCTATGCGATCGCCATCCAGGGCACGGAGAACGGCGGCATCGCGCCGACCTCGGCCAACGCGGATACGCCGAGCGCGCCGTACTTCGGCATCGGCGCGCAGATCAGCAAGTAACGCGCGACAACCCGGCCGGTCGCGATATGAGGCAGACATACGCATAAGCAAAAGGTGGCCGGGCTGGGAGCCGGCCACCTACAACGAGAAAATTCTGGAGGCGGTATGAATTGGAGAATCCTTTCGGTGCTCGCTTTTGCAGCGCCGTTGCTGGGGGCGTGCGGCGGCGGAGGCGGCGGCGACGGACCGGTGACGGAAATCCGTCTGTGTCCGTCGTCGCTCGACTACGGCACGGTGTTCACGGGCGGCGGCGGTGACGGCGAACTGGTCAAGCTGCAGCTGGACACGACCAAGATGACGTGGCAGGTCAATTACATCGAGTCGCCAATTCCCGCGACCACCGGCACCGTCGTTCCGACGCGCGCCGGCCAGACCGCCAGCGGCACGCTGACCCAGGAAACCCTGCTGCCGACCAACAAGCTCAACCAGTGCGCGTTCCGTCTGAACGGCGCGAGCCTCGACCCGAATCGCCCGGCGCGGATTTTCGTCGGCGAAGGCGTGGCGGGCGGCACGATTCCCGGCGCGGAGATTTCGTTCGGCGGGATTCTCGGCGTCGGCGCGGTGCCGGACACCACGTTCCCGTATTACCCGTTCATCGGCTTCTCATCGATTGAAACGAATCTCGCGAGCGTCGCGGGCACCTACAACCAGCTCGGCTATCACCAGGTGCCGTCGCAGAACTTCGCGCCGGTCCCAGTCGATTCGAAGATCACGATCAACGCGGACGGCTCGTGGACGGAGTGCGACAACACCGGCATCAACGCCGGCAAGTGCCAGCAACCGGGCGGCAACTTCGCGCCGGCGGCCGACGGCAGCGGCGCGTTCCAGACCAACAACTTCCTCGGCCAGGCCAAACCGACGCTCGCGACCACGCCGAAAGCCCGCGGTTACATGATTGTCGGCAAGCTGCGCAATCAGTTGGTGCCTATTCTCGTACGCGCCGGCGCCGCCAATTCGTCGGTGACCGTGCCGCAAAACGGCGAGATCGGACCCTACGCCGACGACGAATCGGGCATCTCGATCCTGTCGCCGCAAAACTCGGTCGCGGTGAACTCGCAGAACGGCGAGTACATCGGCGTGGATAGCCAGTTCGACTACCGCACCACCGCGCTCGAAGGCACCGAGGCCACGCTGCTGGATCCGTTCAACGCGTCGCAGGCATCGCTCGCGACCGCGCTGAATCTGGACTTCACGCAAGCCGTGCCGGGCGTCGTGACGACCACGCGAGTGGGCGCATCGCCCGGCAATACGCCGACCGGAAAGATGATCTTCACGGGCGGCGTGTTCGGTTACCTCGATATGACCAACGCGGCCTCGCCGTACTTCACGATCGGCGCCTTCGTCCAGTGACGGGCGCGGCACGCGCCGCCCGTGCAACGAAGTGTTCGCGTCCCGGCTGCCGTGCATCGATCGACGCGGCGCGGCAGCCGGTGCCCCTGATTATCCAGCGCACTGGCCGGGCCGACGGCCCGCCGCCGCTCGTCGCGTGCGATGAGCCGCACGAGCGCCTGAGGAGGAACAACATGAAAAAAATCTGTCTCGCGGTACTGGCCACGCTGCTGTCAGCCAGTGCGTACGCCCAGCATGCGGGCGATAACGTCGCCGTACTCGGCTGGTTCCACGTGATGCCGCAGGATTCGAGCACGCCGCTTACCACCCACGTCGCGCCGACGCCGATCAACACACCGCTGCGTCTGCCGAGTTCGTTCACGTCGCCCGGCACGAGTTTGTCGACCAATAGCGCCAATACCGTCGGTCTCGTGTTCAGCCATTACCTGACCGACCACATCGCGGTGACGACGGTGGCGGGCGTGCCACCGGTCTTCAAGATCTACGGACACGGCGTGATCAAGCCGCCGGGACCGGCAGGCGCGCTCGGTCAGCAGGATCTGGGCGATCCGCAAGCCAATCCCATCGTGAAGAGCGTGCGCCAGTGGAGTCCGGCGCTGCTGTTCCAGTACTACTTCAACGCGCCGACGGCGAAGTTCAGGCCGTTTGTCGGCGTCGGCGTGTCGTACAACTGGTTCTCCGATATCCAGCTCAGCGATAACTTCGTCAAGTCGACGCAGAACAATCTCGGCGCGGTGCTGGCCGCCGGCGCGGGCAAACCGGGGCAGACGCAGGTGTCGGCGAAGGCGTCGTCATCATTGGCGCCGGTGTTCAACGCGGGTCTCGCGTACAACATCACCGATCACTGGGGGCTCGTGGCCTCGGTCACGTATATCCCGCTGAAGACGACGTCGTCGGTCATCATCAAGGCGGCGGACGGCACGGCCCTAGGGGTGTCGAAGGCGGATCTGAAGGCAGATCCAATCATTTCCTTCCTGGCGGTCTCGTACAAGTTCTAGGTTCGACGCCCCTACGACAAAGGCCGGCTGACCCCACGCGACGGGACCAGCCGGCCTTTGTTTTTTCTACGCGACGCCCGGCACAAACCGGCGGCGGCAAATTCTGGGCAAAAAAAAGCCCGCCTATGTGGGCGGGCTGAATCCATATCAGAGGAGACATGGAGGAGACAAGACGAACTATAGCAAATGGTTTGGTGCGTCGCAACATGCAAATTAGGGTTGACCCTCAATGTCGTTTTTATACAACACCTGCACGCGACACCTGTCTCCGCGGTGAGCGTATGGCTCCCCGCGCTCCGCTAATGGCGCACCAGCGCCATCATGGCGCCGAAGCCGATGAATACCCCGCCCGTCAGCCGATTGAACATGCGCGCGACGCTGCGGCTCTTCAGTCTCGCGCCGATGCGCGTGCCGAAACCCGCGTAGACCAGATACCAGCTCACCTCGATCGCGGCGAAAGTGGCGACGAGCACGCCGAACTGCGCCAGCTTGGGCTGGGTGGCGTCGATGAATTGCGGCAGCAGTGCGGCCGCGAACAGAATCGCCTTCGGATTGCTGCCGGCCACCAGAAAGCCGTTGCGAAACAACGCGAAACGCGAGCGCACGGGCCTCGCGGCGAGTTCGTCGACGGTGTCGGCGGCGGCTTCGTCAGCCGGGGCGCGCCATGACTTGATGCCGAGATAAACGAGATAAGCCGCGCCGATCATGCGCAGCGCGTTAAACATGGCCGGCCACGCCGCGAGAAATACGCCGAGACCCGCCGCCGACACCGCCAGCATCAGGACGAGCGCCGACAGGCAGCCGGCCATCGTCGCACTGGAGCGGCGCAGGCCGTGCTGCGCGCCGTGCGTCATCACGAGCAGCATATTCGGACCGGGAATCGCGGACACAACGAAGACGGTGGCGACGAACAGCCACCAGGTATGCAGAGTCATTGAGCGTGAAACGAATTGGAATCGGGCGGCTATTATGCCCGTCCGTTCACCTCTGCGGCATGGCGTGGCATGGCATGGCGTGACGTCTGGTGGCGCGGGGCGGCGTAATGCAAGCGGGCGGTCTGAATTCGCGCCGCCCGCTTTCACCGCTTAACGCCCGGCCCGCCTTGCCGCCACCTGGCCCAGCACCGCCAAGTCCTTCTCGCCGTCGCCATGCGCCACGGCTTCGATCAGACTGTCGCGCACCACACTGGCGATCGGCATCGGCGTCGTCACCGCATCGGCGGCGGCCAGCGCAAGGCGCAGATCCTTCAGTCCGAGACGCGCCTTGAACAACGCCGGCTCGAAGCGCTGCTCCGCGATCATCTTGCCGTAGCCCGAATAAACCGGGCCAGGGAAAATACCGCTCGTGATGACGTCGAGAAAATCCTGCATCGCGAGGCCATGCCCCGTGACCATCGCCGCGGCTTCGCCGAGCGTCTCGATCGCCGAGCCCAGCATGAAATTCGCCGCCAGCTTCATCACGTTCGCCTGCTGCGGCAGCGAGCCGATGCGCCAGGTCTTCTGGCCGATCGCGTCGAACACCGGCTGAACCCGGTCGATCGCCTCGGCCGGGCCGCCGGCGACGATCGTCAGCTTGCCCGCCGCCGCTACGTCGGGCCGCCCCAACACCGGCGCCGCGACGTAGTTGAGTCCGCGCGACGCGTGCGCAGTCGCCAGTTCCTCGGCCAGCGCCACCGAGATCGTCGCCATGTTCACGTGGATCAGGCCGCGCGGGGCGTGCTCCAGCAGCGACGCGGTGATGACCTCGCGCAAGGCGCTGTCGTCGGCCAGCATCGAGAACACCGCGTCGCCCGCAAATGCTTCGGCCGGCGTCGCGACGACCCGCGCGCCGAGATCGGCGAGAGGCTGCGCCCGTTCCGGCGAGCGGTTCCACACGCGCACCTGATGCCCGGCTTTCAACATGTTTGCAACCATCGCGGCGCCCATCTCGCCGAGACCGATAAAACCGATGTCCATCTGTCGCTCCGTCTTCTAAAGAACTCGCAGTAAAACACACCCATGCGACACGTGCAGGGCAGCGCGCAACAAAACACGGTGCGATACTGCTGCGATGGTCACCGCGACATTCCGCTTCTACGAGGAGTTGAACGATTTTCTCGCCCGGCCGCTGCGTCGGCGCGCGTTCGGTTACGCCTGCGCGTCCAACGCGACCGCGAAGCACATGATCGAAGCGCTCGGCGTGCCGCATACCGAGGTCGAACTGATTCTGGTGAACGGCGAGTCGGTCGGTTTCGATCATCAACTGGCGGACGGCGATCGCGTCGCCGTGTATCCGAAGTTTGAAGCACTCGACATCCAGCCGCTGCTGCGCGTGCGCGAACGGCCGCTGCGCGTGGTGCGTTTCATCGCCGACGCGCATCTCGGCGGGCTAGCGCCGCTGCTGCGGCTGGCTGGCTTCGATACGCTCTACGACAACCACTATCCCGACGCCGATATCGAAGCGCTCTCCGTCGCGCAACAGCGCATCGTGCTGACCCGCGATCGCGAGCTATTGAAACGCCGCAGCATCACGCATGGCTGCTACGTGCGCACGCTCAGGCCGCGCGAGCAATTGCGCGAAGTGTTCGAGCGACTCGATCTGGCCGGCAGCGCGCGCCCGTTCCGGCTCTGTCTGATGTGCAATGCGCCGCTGCGGCGGATCGCCAAGGACGAAGTCGGCGCCCGCGCGCCCGATGGTGTACTTGAGCGGCATAACCTGTTTGTCACCTGCGACGTATGCCGGCGCGTGTTCTGGGAAGGTACACACTGGCAGCGGATGCGCGCGCTGATGGATAGCGTGGCGGTTACGTCACCGCCGCCGGATTGAGGTCGGTCAGGTCGAGTTCGGCATTGCGTGCCGCTCGCGCTGCGGCGCCGACTTCGCGCGCGGACAACGCGCGTCGGGCTCAGCGCCTGCCGCGAGCCAGCCCGATGGCCGCTCCCTTCTCCGCCGTTTCCGCGACGCCCGGCGCGGTGCGTACAATGCGGGATTACTTATCTGGCAGAGGCCTTCCGTATGGCGATGAAAAAAACCGACCTTGAAAAGAACAAGGCGCTCAAGCTGAACAACGCAATGAAGCAGTCCACCGCCGATCGCTTCGGCAAAGGCGCAACAGCCGAGCCGAAGCTCGATCGCCGCGAGCAGCGCAAGCTCGATCAGGCGCAGGGCCTCGTTGCGTTCGCGTGCAAGCTGAACGCCGATCTGGTCACCGAGTTGAAAACGCGCGCCGCGACGCATCCCGAGGGCATGTCCGGCTTGCTGAACGAAGTGATCAAGCGTGGTCTCGCGGACTGATCCGATCCCCGCAACAACCGCCGTCCATGCAAAAAGCAAAAAGGCCAGAGCACAAGCTCTGGCCTTTTTGCTGGCAACGCCTTTTTCCGCACCCGCGCCGCGTTGACTGCCTGACGGCGCATGGCGGCGAAGCGGGACCGCTCGCCCGACGAAGCGGGCGTCAGCTTAGTTTTGCGTGCCCTTGTCGTTCGTGCCGGCGGCCGAAGCTGCTGCCGCAACCGGAGCGCGCTTGCCGTGCGTCTTCAGTTGCTTGGAGTGGTGCTTCTTCGGCGCGCTAGCTGCTGCGGCCGGCGCTGCTGCGTCCGATGCCTGTGCGAAAGCTTGAACGGAGACCAGCGCGATCGATGCGGCTGCGAGCGAGACGATAACTTTTTTCATGTGTTGTTCCCCAAACCTAAACGACTGAGTCATGTGAATGAAATAAGCTGCACGGTAAAGCAGGCAAGGCTTGAGCGCCCATCCCGCTCCCCGCGGGAGAGTATTACCCAGCGTAGGCGGTTTGTCATGCGCAAAACTCGATATGTATTTTCCGGGAGACAGCTTGCTTTCGTGGGGCTTTCGATCATTCAGTACCCCGTACCAGGGACATTACCTACGCGGTATCAAACGAGGTTGCGCAGCAGGCTGGCGGTTTCCTGCAAAGTCGGCAAAACCCGCTGCAGCGCGGCGTTCGCGGACTCGTCGCCGATCGCCATGCTGACGCTGATCGCGGCCACCACCAAACCATGCCGGTCGCGCAACGGAACAGCGACACCGCGCACGCCGAGTTCGAGTTGCTGATCGGTGACCACGTAGCCATTGCGGCGGATTTCGCCGAGCACTTCGCGCAACCGTTCGATCGTCGAATAGGTGAACGGCGTGAACACCTTGATCGGATAGGACGCCAGCCACTGGTCGATGCTCTCCGGCGCCTGGAACGCCAGCAACACCAGCCCTGCCGACGACAACGGCGCCGGCGCGCGCGACCCGAGCACGAAGCCGACCGCCATCGCCCGATTCACGCCGTTGCGCGCCACGTACACCACGTCGTGTTCGTCGAGGATCGCGACCAGCGCGGTTTCCTGCAAGGTGGCGGTGATGCGCTGAAGAAACGGCTGCACCGTGCGCGGCAGGCGCGCCGAATCCAGGTACGACTGGCCGAGCCGCAGCACACGCGGCGCTAGCCAGAACAGCTTGCCGTCGGTATCCACGTAGCCGAGCTCACGCAACGTCAGCAGATAACGGCGCGCCGCGGTACGCGAGAGGCCGGCGCGCGCGGCGACCATCGTCGGCGCCATGCGCGCGTGCTCCTCGTCGAATGCTTCGATGATCGCCAACGCCTTCGCGGCGCCAGCGATCCAGTCTTTGTCGTCCATGGCGGGTTGGTTGAGAGTCGGCGGGTTGGATGCGGTGCGCGCGAAGTGGCGGGGTCAGAGATCTCATCGCCTTTGCGCGATTATCGCGCGAGTCAGTCGATGTGCGCGTGTCGCCGCAGGCAAGCGGCGCGTCGGCGAATCGATCGTGTACGTGCCTCACGGCAATCGCGCAGAGCAGTGCTCCGATGCCGGCCCCCTGCCCGCGTATCATGTGCGATTCCAAACCGGCAGCGCGAGCGCGACTGGCGGCCATGCGTACCGTAAAGCGCGCTGCGCCGTCCGTTCGGAATCGGCTCGCAAGAACCCACCAACTCGAATAACCGCCTTTGAATCCCGACACCCGCCAACACCTGCGCGCCAATCTGCTGATGCTGATCGCCGCAATGATCTGGGGCTCCGCGTTCGTCGCGCAACGCCTGAGTCTCGATGCGATCGGACCGTTTCTGTTCACCGGCCTGCGCTTCCTGCTCGGCGCGCTCGTCGTGCTGACGATGATCGTCTGCGTCCGACGCTCCGCGCTCGCTGAACTGTTGAATCGCAAACCCGGCGGCGCACGTGAGCTGCTCGGCGCGGGCGCGTTGCTGGGCGTGGTGCTGGCTGCCTCGATCTCGCTACAGCAGATCGGCCTGCAGTACACGAAGGTCGCCAACGCCGGGTTCATCAGTTCTCTCTACGTGGTGATCGTGCCGCTGCTCGGCGTGCTGTTTCGGCACCGAACCGGAATCGCGACGTGGCTCGGCGCGTCGCTGGCGGCCGTCGGCATGTATTTCCTCAGCGTCGACGAACACTTTTCGATGCTTTACGGCGACTGGTATCAGCTGGCTGGCGCACTGGTGATTTCCGTGCAGATGATCCTCGTCGGCCGCTTCGCGCTGCGCCACGACACGCTGATGCTGGCGCTCGTGCAATTCGTGACGTGCGGCTTTGCGTGCCTGGTCGTCGGCCTCGTCATCGAGCCCGTCAGTTTCGCGGTGATCGCGCGCGCCGCGCCGACGATCGCCTACGGCGGAGCGCTGTCGGTGGGCGTCGCCTATACGATCCAGGTAGTCGCGCAACGATACGCGGCGCCGTCTCACGCGGCGGTGATCTTCAGCATGGAAGGGGTATTCGCCGCGCTCGCGGGTTGGCTCGTGCTCGGCGAAACGCTGCCGACGCGCGCGGTGTTCGGATGCGTGCTGATGTTGGCGGGTTTGATCGTGTGTCAGGTGATGCCGGGATGGCGACGCGGACGCGATCGCGTGCGTCAGGCATCGTGACGGCGTAGCGGGCCGTCGCGGTCGAAACGGAAACGCCCAGGCGCGTGGTCGAGGCGCGCGCTTCGCTTCACCGCGCGCCGTTCGGCCGGGATGCCCCGAACGCTAGGCTGCGCGCGGATACGCAAACACGTGCGGCGTGTCGGCGGTGGGCGGAAATACGCACCAGCAGCCGTCGTCGTGACGGAAGAAGAACAGGCTTCGCAGGCTGCCTTCGAGGCACGTTTCGACGCGCACATAACGCCTGCCGCCCACGCGGGTGCGGCTGAATTCCGTGACGTGAACCGGAGCGGACGGCGCCGGCGCGAGCCACTTATCGACAAGAAAACGCAGCGACTGCTCGCTCGCGGCCCTCATGATCCACTCCTGACCGGCTTGTCCTGATGCGCGTCGCGCGCGGACTCGGGACTGTCGTCGCTGTCGGCGGCGTCCGCTTCACTTTCGGCGGATGCGAGGGCGATCGCCCGGTTGGTGGCTGCCGCCCGCAGCGTGCTGCAATGGGTGGCATGTCGAATATCCGCGAGAAGACGGACGAGCTGTCGTGCTGATCTGCGTTTCATACACCCCCCGCACTGCACCAATAACCTCAGAAAACACTTTAACTCTATGCCTGGATGGGCGTTGCCGAAATGATTTTGGCTAATTAGCAACAGTTGCGCTTGCAAAAAGAGAGACGCAATCTTTGTACCGTCCAGCTTCAATGTACGCGTCCGCGGGGTGGCGGTCTGTACGCTGGCGAGCGCAGCGGGCGGTGGAAAATGCCGCGCGGCGGCCTGTGGATAAGCATCTTCGGCAGCCAGGTTATCCACAAATAGCTCTGAATAACTTCGGGATAGCGCATGGGACAGCCTGTGCGCGGAATCTTGATAAAGCTGACCGACGGAAAAGCCGTGTCAGAGTTATCCCCACTTGGTAGTTTTTCTACAATCGAGTTCCGTACGGTTATCGATTTCGCATGACGTTGATGCGACGGAACATTTGGCGGTTATCCACAGAACGGGTCGATCCTTGTTAACTACTACTACGTATGTATACGTCTGAAGTAAAAGACATAGGATAAGTACCGCTGCGCGATGAGATCGAAGGCTGATCCGCTCTTGATCAGCCTCCCTCACCCCGTTTACGTCAAGACGCGTCACGGCAATGCGCCGACTCCGCTTGCCGGTTGCACCGCCGCCGCTTGACCCACGGCCGCCGGCGGCTCGGGGACGAGGGTCGGCGTCGTCACTTCGACCGGAATCGGCAACAGACGCGTTTCGATGTGGCTGTTCGCAACCGGCTGCGTACGCACGACGGTTTGCAGATAGTGATCGACGAGACCGAAGAAGCGGTCGTAGAACTTGCCCGACGGAATCGTTTCGCTCGAGATCTTGACCATCGCGTCGCTGTTCGAGCGGATCGGCAGCGACAGCGAACCCAGCACGCTGAGCCCGACGCTCGCCGACGTATCGCTTTTCTTCAGCGCGAAGCCGTTCTGCACGGCGTTGACGTAAACGATGCTCGTGTCGCTCGCCTCTTCTCCCGGCGTGCAGACCACATGAAACTCGACGACCACGTGGGTATCGCCTGTCGGCTGGAAATTCTTGGTGCCGTCGACGGTATCGGAACGTGTCATCGTCGTCAGATAGCCTTGGCTCAACAACGCGCGGCGCGCGGCTTCGCAACTATCGGTGGTGCTCGAATTGAAATTGCGCGCGTACGGGCTCGCGCCGGTCTCGAATAGTTCCTGCTGGAATTTCGGTTGCGGCGCGCTGCTGCACGCGGCGAGGGTCAACAGCCCGAACAGGGCCGCGGTCGTGGTTCTGGAAAACGAGGTCAACATGGTCGATCGCAATGAAACGCTGTATGAGCGCGAATGGGAAAGCATTGTAGAGCGGGTCGCCAGGTGTGCGTAAAAAGCATGCAGCGTACGCCGCACGCGGGCTCATCCAGCACGACGAGAGGCGAGCGTTGACCGCCGCGCTAGTTAGCGCGGCAGGCAAAAAAGATAAAGAAGGAAATTCGCCTTAGCGGGATGCGGCAGGCGATCCACCGGCGGCCGCGCCGCCTGTTCCAGAGGCGCTCATCGCCGGCACCGTAAAGGCGTTCGCCCAATAGCCGGGCGCCGCGCACCGGTCGGCTTCGCAGGTGTCGGCGTGTGCGTCCGAAGACCGGCCGGCGTCTTGCGGCACGACGATCCCGGCAAAGTCTTCGGCGCGCGAGCTCACCTTTTGCGCGTAGGCTTTCGAGCCGCCGTAATTTTTGAGCGCGGCGTTCAGATCGCCGTTGGCCGAGCGCATGTAACCGTAGAGAATCGCCGAGCCCACTTCGATGTTCGCGGTCGGCTCGGTGAGGTCCTTTACGTTCCTCAGCAGTCCACGATGAGCCTGCGGCACGACCTGCATCAGCCCGGTTGCGCCGTTGGCGCCCTTGGCCTTTTCCTTGAAGCGGGATTCGATCGAAATGATGGCCAGCAGAAGCGCCGGCGGGAGGGAGTATTTCGAAGCGGCCGATTGCACCGCATCGGATATCTTTTCAGCTTTGTCCTTGGCGAGACCGAACTTGCGTGTCAGATACGAGGACATGCGGTCGGTGTTGTCGTCGGCCGTTGCGGTTTGCATCAGGCCGAGCGAAAGCACGATCAGGCAAAGTAACCGACTCATAACAAGGACGGGAAGAACTGGGATCCGCGCATTATAGCGCTGCCCCAAAACGAGGCCCCCGCTGGCCGGAACTTTCTGTTTCAAATCAAGGCCGAGCGGGTCTTCCGCATCTTTTACCTTGTGTGCTTCGCGTTGGGATCGTAGTCGTTGTTCAACGGCGATGAGAAGGTGGCGAGAGGTTGATCCGCACCGCCCAGATGGACCTCGCGTGTTGTTTTATCACCTATATCGAAGTACTTCCGATCGGACGTTTCACGCGCAAACCGGGTTGCGTGGCACGCCGCCGGCCGACTTGCCGAACAGTTTTTTTGTTTTGCCACCTTATTCAGTTAGTTGCGATTTTCGATTGAGGAATATCGAACTGGACGGATGCACCGGTCGAAAGTTAGCTGCCGTTCGGCTACCGGTTAGATTTCCCCTGGATTTGAGACAATGAACTCCGCCCGCGAATGTCGTTGCGGGACAACCGGGTGTAGCCTTGACGTTTCGTGTTGGGCCGCCCATTGATCAAGAGATGTTTTCAGGTATGAGCAAGACCGCGTTTATTCCCAGCGTCCCCGGGACGTCGGAGGATGATTTCGAAGTATCGGCAATGTCGAAGATGGCCGGCTACCGGCGCTTCTACGGCGTGTTGAAAGTGGTGCGGACCACCGACGGCCGCGTGCTGTTTCCGTTCGACGGCGCCCCGGAACTCGGCCCATATCCGACCAGGCTGGAGGCGGTCGCAGCGGCGCAGGTGTACGGCGAGCACATCGTGACCAGCGACCTCGAACGCCCGGAGTTGTGACGGGAGCGTGCGGCGATCCGTTGGCCGGCCACATCGCGTGATCATTTCGGAGCAACGAATGGCAAGTCTGCGCAGAAGGGGCTCATGGGCCGCGGTCATGTGGAAGGCGGCCGCGCTGGCGGCTGTGCTGACGACCGCATCCAGTCAAACCGTTTTCGCGCAAAACGCCGACGCCCTTCCCGATGCCGGGCGTGCCGCGCTAGCGAAAGCCGACGTGGTTCACGCGCAGGTCCATGTTGCGGCTATCGATGCGGCCGCCAATAGCGTGACGCTGCGTGGTCCGCACGGCAATCTTGCCGACGTGGACGTGGATCCCGCCGTGGCCGACGTCAGCCGACTGCGGGTCGGCGACAAGCTGAACGTGGCGTATAAGCAGGCGCTCCTGCTTCAGATCGACAGGCTCGCGACGCGAGGTGTGCGTGAGCGCATCGAGAGGACGGTGGCGATTCCGGCATCGGAGGGATTTACGTCGTCTGCGCATCGGGTGCGGATCGTCGCGACGGTGACGAAGATCGATCGCAAGAACCGCCTCGTGACGCTGCGTGGACCACGGCACCGGCAGGTATTGCAGGCCACGCAGGATATCCCGCTCGACAAGTTGAAAGTCGGCGATAGTGTGCGCGCGGAATTTGTGTCGGCAGTGGCGGTAGAGTTGGTCAGGGATCGATGATCGAGCCAGGCGCTTCGCACGTCCGAACGCCGCGTGACTACCGTCGCATGACTACCGTCGTGTCGACTACGCTGAAGAGGCTGGCTGCAACGCCATGCCGCCCTCCGCCTCGCTCCAGTTCACGACCCACTCCGGCAATGCCGGCGACGTCTGCGTGATGCCCGACAGTTCCAGCATTTCGGCGGTCGCCACGGTGCCGCCCTGTCGTTTCAGAAAACGCGCTCTCACGACGGCCAGTCCGATTTGCGCATCGCCGCGCACGAAGCCCTGCTCGATGAAGATGTGCTTTTCGTCCCAGCCGATCACGCGGGTGTGAACGTCATAGCGGTCGCCCAGTTCAAGCGAGCGATGAAAGCGCATCGTTTCCAGCGTCACGACCGGATACCAGCCGCGTGCTCTCAATTGCCGCCACAGGCCGCTGCGCATCATCAGATCGACGCGCGCCAGATCGAGGATCGTGAAATAGCGGCCGTTGTTCATGTGGAGCAATACGTCGAGGTCGTTTATCCAGACGCGAAACGGCGTGACACAGTTGTCGAGCACCTGAAGCCGGCTGCGGCCTCGACTGGTGAACAACAGAAGTATTAGACGTAGCAGAAGACTCATGCGAAAACCCGGTGAGCGGTGATTTGCCGTGGATGGCTGGGAAGTGCATGGTAGCGGTGATGGTGCGAAGCGGTGCGTCGGCGACGGGGGAAATCTGTAGAGCGTCGTCTCGAATGAGGATGCGATGTGAGAGGAAGGCCAGTACCCGTCTAATGGATAGCGTGGTCAACCTGGATATCGAGGAGCGGTGTCGTCGTCACCGCGACGGCTATGTGCTCCGACTTGGGCAACACGCCGGCAAATGCCGCGACACCCATTCCGCAGATCGCCGCAAGACAGACAGCAGCCACGGCAATGACCGAACTACGGCGCAGTGGTTTGAATATAACCCGACCCGGAAAGACGCTCATGTCAGCCACCTCCTTGTTCACGCAGCGTTCAAATGCAACAAGCGTGCCGACAGAGAGGGGCGGTTCCAGGCGCCTTCCTGGCGAAGCGCCTGCGCGTTAATGCAAGGCCTCAGACGTCGAAGCCACGGCTCGATGTCGGGAGAGTACAAACACTTCGGGTCCTGTTTGCGGATAAATCCCGACGCTTGCAGTCGTCGGACTGTGCCGGGGCCTCACGCCTCAGCTAACCGCTGAACTCACGTTCGCAGGATTTCGATAAGGGTGCGTGCGTTTCGCTGCCCCTGGTCTTCACGGCAATTATTAAAAATGACGTGCGTCCTGACTGCCCGGTTGGAGATATCGCGGATTGGCGTGGACAATTGCCGAAGTTCGTCGTCGCTGTAATCGTAGTCAAAGCGACCCGCAGCGGTTGCGGCCCCGGTCGCGCTCCACGTAGCCGCGTTGCGCCCATGCAGCCGAACAAACGCGAGGTCGGGATTGGTCACTTCCCACACGGTGTGCGCACGGTTGGTGACTTCTTCGGGAGCATCCACAATGACGTGGACGAGCTTGTATCGCTTGAGCAATTCCAATGTGCCGAAGACGTGTTCGGCATTCAGCCACGAATTGTTTCGGAACTCGACCGCGACCGTGTATCCGTGCATTCGCTCTGCGCATTCTTCGACGTGGGCGCGTCCTTCATCGCCGCAGATCAGCCACGGGGCAAACTGAAAAAGAACCGCGCCAAGTTTGCCGACTTGCCGTAATGGTTCGAGCGCTTCGCGATAACGCCGCCAAAGTTCATCGAGAATCTCAGCCGGAATATCACGGTAGTACAGGTTCTTTTCCCCCGCGTGCGGAATGGCCATCGCGATGTCCTTGGGCAGCGCCTCTCGCAACGTCTGATGGCCCGTCAGCAATCGAAACGCCTTGATATCGAACGTGAAGTCGGCTGGCGTGCGTTCCGCCCACAACGCCGAGTTCGACGCCGAGGGCATTCCGTAGTAGCTCGAATCGACCTCAACGAGTGAGAACTGCGACGCATAGAACCGCAACCGTGCCTCGGCACTTCTACAGTCAGGCGGATAAAACCGCTTGCACGCGATGAGCGTTTTATCGGTCCAGCCGGCGGACCCGCAGAGTATGTTCACGACGCCTCCCGATTGAAGCGCGGTGCTCGCCTGACCATGGCGGTTTATCCGGTCATGGCCGCGTCATACCGCGCGTGACCGGCTGGCTGAGCCCATACGCGCCGCAAGAACACCGCCTATCAGCCCGCCGATATGACTTTGCCACGATAAGCCGGGATAGATCGGCAGCACGCCGAACAGCATGCTGCCACCGAAGGTGCCCACGACGAGGAATGCCACGAGTATGGGGACGAATTTGCGCGTGTAGTAGCCTCGGGCGACCAGATAGCCGGCGTAACCGAATACGAGCCCGCTCGCTCCAATGTGTATCGAGTTGGACGCCCCGAACAGCCATGCGCAAAGGCCTGCGCCGAGCATCCCGCCGACGGTCGCCTCCCAGAAGTTCGATACGCGCGGCCACAGGCACAGCCAGCCCAGAACGAGCAGTCCGCCTGTGTTGGCTGCGATGTGCCCGAGGCTCGCATGCAGCCAGGGGGAAAAAAGGATGCCTTGCAAGCCGCCGAGCGAACGTGGCACGACGCCGTGCCGGTTCAGATTCAGGAAGGGCATGACGGCCGACAGCAAGAAGACCGCCCACATCGAACCGACGAACAGTCCAAGCAGCGCGACGCGCGCCTTGAGCCGTGCGGTCAGTGTGTCCCCGTCGGCGATTGCGCCACCAAACCGTATCGTCGATTGCGGCATTACGCATTCCTCCGGACATTGGACGGCGCGCCGCGGGCCAATGCGTGGCTGAACCCGCACGCCTCAAACCTGGCTTCGATTTTTCATGCGGAGTTGCCGGCAAGGGGGTGACCGGCAGACTGCCCGGTTCCCGCTATCAACAACCCTCAAACCCACACATCCGAGATATTCGCGCAAAGAAAAGGGCGCTGGAATCATTCCCGCGCCCTCGTCGTTTATTTTTGGCTTATGCGCCGCCTGGCAGGGCGTTGGCGGAATTACGATCCCGCCAACAAAAGTATTTCAAGGGCGGCGTAAACAAAACTTTTCAATGGCAATCCGGATTAGAAGTCGTTACACATCGCACCCGAAGACCTTCTGACCGAAAAATCCTCGAATAATCATGGTTCTACGCTGCGCGTAATCGCTTCTTTTGTCGAGACGAGCAGCCGAAAGTGCATAGTGAATGAATTTTTCGTGCATCTGGATTAGAAGCGGTTACGCCCGCCTGGCAAGCGTTTCCGGGAGAACATGAACATCGCGTTCGCGCCGCGCAGTCTCTCATCGGCGAGTGCAAACATCGAACGACCATCGGCTCGGTCAGTGTTGGACCTCGCCACCATGGTCGCCCCGCGGCCTGATGCCGTTACTGCTCCTCTGGCTCCGGCTTCCGGTTTTCTCGAGCAACCTTTCTAGCTTGCAACCATGCTGCATACTCCGCGTTCGGGGGCTTGGTCCCGATAGACGGCTCGGGAGGAACAGGAGCTACGGGACGCTGTGCGAGCCCGAACGCGGCCGCCTCTCGTTCTTCCCATCGGCGATTGTTCTGGATTATTGCGGTCGCTTTAGCGTTGGCGGTGGAGGTGCCCGCGATGTCGTGAATGTCCCCGTTAGCATCGCGGTGACGCACCGCATCGGCGACGCCGTTGTGCTGGTCGACGGTCAGCTTATCGCTGGCTTTGCGCTTCGTCACCTCGCCTTCGAGCTTGAGCATTGCGTCCGCCTGTTTGGTCAGAGATAGCTCCTGCCAAGTGTGGTTCTGAACCCGGCGCAGGTCTTCATCAATAACCCTTAGCGATTCCACCACCTCGCCTTCACGCTTCCAAAGAATGTAAAGAGGGTCCGCGGTGAAGCGCTTCACAAAGACTTCCAACGACCGGCCATGTTTAGTCTGCTCTTCGGCGAAGGCCTTCAGGCTGTCCGATGAAAAGCGGACGCCGCAAAAATGCACTTGACCATTCCGAACCGTGTACGGCTCCCACGCGATAAATCTGGCGAGGAGTTCCCTTTCCGACCACTGCTTTCGCGCATCCCCTCTGCGCTGAAGCTGTTGAGATGCGAAAAGCTTCATCGGCGAGCTCATCTCGCCCTCAATGAAGTCTTTGTGGCTCCGCAGCTGCGGCCGGTGAGCGGTCAGGTTGTACGCCGCCACCGCTTCGTAAGCAGAATAAATGAAACGTCCGAGAGACGTTCCGCGAGTCAACAGACGTTTCCGACGCTCCTCTCTGCTAAGCGGGTCATTTTTACGCGTATGTGCAGCCTCCAAGTCCAACAACGCGTTCTGCATGCACCCGTTGAGGCTCTCGACGCACCCTTTCGATTGTCCGCTCGCAGGAGGAGAAATTGCGAGGTGGAGTCTCATTTGCGCACACACAACAACTGCGTTTTGCCCAGACGGGCCAGCGCCGTTGTCGAAGAAGACCCCATCGATATTTCCATGCACCAACCCTTCTGGTGACCTGAGTCCGAGACGCTGAGCGAGCTTAGACTTGTCCATAAAGCAGGACGCGATACACCTGCGGTATGCAATTGCATCTTCACCAGTGAGGACTATTTCAATTCCTACGACTGCGCGCGAGTTACGCGCGACTGCGAACAGGACTCTTACGCGGATTTTCTTCCACCTCCCCTTAACCTTCACCCGTATGCCGACTTTCGGTGTCCAAGCGTCGACGTCGACCGTTTCAATTTTTCCTTGCGTGTAGTCGGTCGCCGTACCGGACAGAATCGCGAAATTGGCGTTATGAACTACGGGGCCGTTCCGCTCCTCTAACAAATTGTATTTGGGAATCAACTCCTCATTTGAAATTCTGCAGAATGTGTCGTAGGTTGGACGGAGCTCCTCCCTGACATCCGCGTAGTGCTCCTCGCACAAGCGCCGAAATGTCTTGGCTAATGACCATTTCTCCTTGACCCAATAGCGTCGCAGCAGGACGAGGAATTTTGATTCCTTTTCATGCTCGCTAACTGGAAGGCGTTTGAGCCGTCTGGGCCTGCCGGTTGCCTCACTCCTGAGCCTGTCCTGCCTTTCGGCATAAGTCAGTGCTCCAGGCTTATTGACAAGATTGGGCCGCTTGCCCGTCACGCCCTTCCCGGCGTGTTGGGCGAGCATGGAATTCTCATGGCCACCAAAATGGCAATGTTGATGGAACAACTTTCTTATCTGAGCGGCATAGCCTCGATGCTCTCCGATGGCGGCAATGACAAACTTTGTTGCTTCAAGGTTTGCGCTACGGTCAGTAACAACCTGGTCATTAAAAACATAGTCCTCTGGATTGCCTTGACCACCAGCGTCAATCATGCAGAACGCCTCAAGAATCCGGCGACGTCGTGCAAATCCGTTACGCGCGTTCTGGAACTTTGGCGGAAGCAGGTCCAGCGGCAGTTTCATGTACCCAGGAACCCCATCCGCCTCTAAACGCTTGATGTCTTTGAGCGGCGAATCGGGCGCGTCTGCTGACCAGACTCTCCAGTCCCCAGGGCCCCGAGGCGAGCCCTTGGAAACGAGCTTCAGGACATAGAGTTGTCTGTCGACTGGATTCCAGCATATGGCTCGGTATCGTGCGTCACCGTCCCGCAACCGGGCAAACATATCAAAGCGGCATAAACCTTTGGGCCAGTCTTCCCGTGGCATCAGTAGCCGCTGGAGCGCCGCCGCATCGGCTATCTGAGGTTTCAGATGGGACAGCGGTACGACCTCATCGCGTTGGTCAGCTCGTGTAGACATGATTGATTACGATTCCGGTATTGCGTGGCGACCGGTTCGAATGAGCTCGAGGCGGTTCGCAGGTCGCAAGTCATAACGATGGTCGATGGCGAGAAATCCGTATGCCACCGAGGCGCTGAATCTGACATAAGCGTCGTCGAGACTGATGCCGATGTTGCGTGCGACGCGTAGTAGCACGGCATCCAGGCTGCCACGATTGCTGCACCGGATAACGACCTTCGCGAAGCTCTCGGCAACGCTATAAAGTGACGGGAGGTGGTGATGGACGGCGAAGCCCATGAGAAGCTGGAGGTTGCCAAACTCGACCATCGAGACCTCATCACCAATAATCAGCTCCCACGTCCAGCCTCGCTCCTCCATTGCCTTACGCTCACGTTCCTCGCGTCTCAGGTCTTTCTCATCAGGGATGTACCCCCGAGCCTTGACGGAGATTGCGTGATATTTCAGCTTCAGCTCACGCGGGCAAAAGTACGTCACGATTACGTCGATAGTCATCAGCTTCGAGCGCTGCATACGCTTGCCAGTCAACTCAGCTCGCCAGAACGCCTTCTCGTCTACGATGCCGTACTGCTCGCGGAAGTCGAGGATACCGGGATGGAAGGCGAGCTTTGTCAATACGCGCAGCTCGGCCGTCGACAGCGCCTGATGCAGCCGCTCAAGCTTGAACCCCGGCATCACGGCTCGTGTACTCATCGAGGGGGTACGAGCTTTGAGCAGCGGCGTGTATTCGTCGCCATGAGGCCAGCCGAATGCGTCACGCTTCGGAAGCTTGCTTAAGGACGGCGCGGGATACGGAGGCTTCAAGTCGAAGATACGAAACCCAGTCTTCACTTTCGGAGCGACGGTGGGCTCAACGTCTTCGTCGTACTCAAAGTTTGGGTCATGCCATTCCGATGCAGCTGTGCCGAGCGCTGATTTCAGCTTGGACTTTCTATTCCCATAGCTGGTGTACACGGTTTCGAGCTTCATGTCGGTTCTCCTGGTCAGCTACGCTTTCAGTGGTTTCAACTGTTACGAGTCACCGCTTCTTGCCTCGAGGCTTGGCGATTGTAGTGATGCCCGTCGCCGCAATACGTTCACGCCAAGCAGCAGTGTTCTCGACGTGTTGTTGCAACGTCTCGTAAGCGCGGATAAGCCTTTTCAGCATCGCTGCTTGGTGGAACAAATTGGGACGGCGGAAGGTGCTCATGAGGGAGAAGGTGGTAATACGGTGTGGGTACTGGGTCGCTCGAAGATGCAGGCTTCGCTGTTCGATATGTGCTATGAGTTCCTCCACAATCCGAGCGTCACTAGCATCTTTCGTCCGATTCGACGTAGTTGCGACGTCCACTCCCGCAGCGAGCAGCCGCTCAACGGTCAGATACCGTTGTGCTGCATTACCGAAGCGCCTCCTCAATTGACTATGGTTCAATTCCGGACGCGAGACTCGTAGCTCCGTGTACCTCGCTATGTCTTCGGCGATGCGGTCAGCGGAGCGTTCAAGAACAAATGCCGGGGCAATTACTTGCTGGACATTGTTCGCCTTGGCAGCTTTTGCTTCAGCATCGCTGGGCGCGTTCGACCGCTCCTCCATTTTTTTCCACGACCCAGCAAGTGCAATTAGCATTGCAATCGCCGGAATCGGGTGACGAAGAGTTGTATCCCCTCTGATGACCTCTCCGAAGGCAAATTGAGAGAAGTCGAGAAATCCCGTTCGGCGAAGTGGCGAGCTAAACGGGGAGTCCGACAAATATTCTCTTGAAATCGCGTGCCGAAGAATTCCGCCCTCAAGCAGACCGATTTCGCTGGCAGCGTTGCTTGTTTCTTTGGCGACGCGCTGAAAGTCGAGCGTCGGCATGTAGCTGGGGTCGAGCAGTAGTGAGGTAACTCGCGCGAGTTCGATTTCGACCTCTGATTGCTCTGCAGTTAGTTGAAGGGCCTCAGGCACCGGCTTGAGGCCGCAGCCACAATGGTGCCCCGCATGCAACGTGCGGTCACGAAACCTGGAATAGTTAAGACATGTCTCGCAGGGAATGTGAAGCGGCATCTGGTGCTTCCCGCAAAAGAGGATGCCCGGTAACAGGTGGTCCCTGCGCCAAAATGGCCGACCGCAGCTACCAATGTCTTCTTTCAGACATTTGATGCAGCGAAGCAGGCGGTGCTTTGCCCAACCTGAAGCCTGGCCAGCCATTCCAACCTTTGATGCGAGTCCACCCCTAGGCCCTTCGATGAAATGTGAGACGATGCTCTCCGTGTCCTCTGGACGAATGAATCGGGATGCGAGGGGAATCAACGTGTTGTGTTTGATTACCTCTTCAATTGTTCCGACGCTTCGTCCAAGCAGGTCTATCACTCGTCCCATCCGGCTCGGTAGCATCCACACTTTGCTGCGTGAGAAGTTGTGATTCGCGACGACCCTGAGCCGTCGAAGATACAGTGGAAACAACTCGCTCCTGGCGATGGACAGACCGAAAGCCGGACGATGTAATTCTCGGTTTTGCATGAAATCTGAAGTCGGTATTGCAAATGACGGCCTGTACCGTCGTGATGCGCAATCGCGCCGTACGTGCCACGGTGGCGATGTCGAGCGGCTTGGCGATTCGCGCGAGTTCTTCCATTGCGCGCTTCACTCGACGGTGAACGAACACCTCTTTGCGACCAGGTAGTTGGGCGGTGTTCCCGACAGCTGTCGAGTCCGCAGTCGCGCGCTCAAAGAGAAACTCATCCATGCCGTATGCAAGCCGGAATTGGTACGCAGACGGAAGCGGTTCGCGACCGCCGGTATGAGCGCGCCGGTCGACAGTGCTCTCTGAGATGGCGCGAACTACGAAGGCTGGCAGTTCCCGACGGACCCGTCTCCCCAAGGGGCGACAGGGAGGAGCCTGGTTGGCGCGAAGCCAGACTCCGTCGTGTCGACGCAGCCACATCCATACCGAAGGCATGGACTTGCGCAGTTGGGTTCGCGTCATCTCAGGATGAAGGCTCATGTGCGCGACCCACCGCGTTCGCATGTTGTCACGCCGCGAGCAGTCCACCAATGACGTCGTAGACTCGGCCGAATGTCGCGGGGGGCGTCGGGCAATCTCGTCTATGTCGCATGCCGTCTGATACAGAAGCACGAGGATTGGCGCAGGTGCCGCGCGGTCAGTTCTCCACGCAGCTCGGAAGCATCGGTCGAGCGCCCCGCGGTCGCTCACGAGATGCGACAGCCTTTCGTCTTCGAAGCCCGCGGAGAATAGCTTTTGGAGGTCGGTGTGAAGCTGCTCCATCCGAAGCCTGCCGCTCTCGGTGACATACCCCTTTTCATGCAACATGCCGAAGGTTTTGGGCCAGATTGGCTCGTTCGGCACAACTTCGCTCACAGCGCACGAGAGCTGAGCGTATCGAAGTGAATTGGCGGCGCACGCGAAGTCGCCTGTTTTCCACATGAGCATCTCGAGAGCACTGCATTCCTGGTCGCAGACCAGACTGCAGGCATGCCAAGGGCAGCGGGTTACATAAGGAATGCAGTGAGCACAGAGGGACACGCGCCGGGACCGACCGACTGCCAATTCAAGCGTGCATTCTGGACAACGCAATCCGAAGCGGTTTCCGGACTCGACGCCTGGCGCAAGCCTGGGAAACATCGTCCGCGATGCGACGCCAAGAGCAATATTGCGGGTCGCGGATTCTGCCATCTCACGCGACATCCCACAGGCACCATAGGCGAGTAACGTGTGCTTGGCGAGTACCGCCATAGCGTCACCATAGACGTTCTCGGTGATTGCGCAAAAGCGCTGAGCGCGACATGGGAGGGTGCTGTACAAGAGCAGCCCGCGTCGGTTGCCAACGCGACTAACCTCTTTCGCCTCCCTAGACCCGGTCGTTTGCGCGACCATCGCAGCTATGCTGGTGGCACTCTCACGAGGTACCGCAGGGAACAGCATCAAGCGCGTCACGTTTTGCCCCCCAGAAGTGCGAGCGCTGTTGAGACGGTTTCCCCATCAAACACCAGTGCGTTCATCTGGTTATCTTGCAGAGGGAACGAGTCCGCGTGGTCAGACCTGAAGCCGAAATTGCGGGCTGGCACCTGGCCACTTGCGAGAAAACGCAACGACGTAAGCATCCCGACATCAAGTTCTAGGGCAACGCGCGCATAAGCTTCAAGCAGATTCACGCTGAGTTCGGCTTCGGGTGCAATTTCACCAATGGTGTACGCATACGCGGCAAGCCTCGTTGCAGGCTCGACCAGTCCCAAGGTATGTCGCCAGAGTTCTGCTGGAAACCAGTCGGGCATGGGGTGGAGGAATCTGTAGGCGAAGTAGTTCTCCCAGAGATGGTCCGCCAAGAAAAACCACTGGTCCTCGTCGAGTCGAAGGGCCGGGATAGAAACCGAGAACCGTCGCAGCGGTTGCGCTGTGTTTCCGTGAACCTGCAATGCAGTCGTTGCTGCTGTCGTCGCGAAGCAAACAACTGGAATACCAGAAAACTCTGTGAATCGGGCGAGCGTCCCAAGCAGCACTCCTCCGGCATCCCCTTTCACGGCCTTGCGTGTCAGATTCGGAACGAGGAGTGCGCCAAGGTTATGCTGTATTGCCAAGCTACTCATGGCGTTTGCGACGTCGTCCGGGTCGCGGCGAAACGGGCCTGTCCGATATGTGGAGGACCCGTCATTCACTGCGGTATCCATTTTCTTCAGAAACGTATCGACGAAGGTTCGAGGCGAACCGGTACTGGGAAATGGGACGGTTAAGGACTTGACGATGCTTATGTCGAACTGGCCGCCGGCGCTGGAGCCGACGTAAAAACGATGGGCGCTAGTTCCGATGCAGCGCTCCATTGCGCGTACCACCGCCTCCTCACCGTGCCCTGCGGGTATCGATACCCAGACACCTTGTCCGCCTGCTGTCGGAACAGCGACCACGGGAGAATTTTGCCGCCGTCCATGTACGTCTTCTGAGTCCGCGATGAAGCTGGACGCATCGTAAAGCGTGGTCTGGAACGAAGGGGCAGCCGGATTCCGCTCAAGTCGGCTATGAGTGATGTTCGTGATGACCTCATAGAGCAGACGGACTTGAGCGTCCGTCGGGAAGTTAGGAAACCCGTCCGATTCCATCAACCCAGACTTTGCGCGCGCAGGGTCGAACGTCAATTGTTTTAACGCGTCGAAGCGGCTTCGCCAGACGGGCGTGTAGTCGAGAGCCGGATTGTGTCGCCGACCATCAAGCGGGGCTGCATCGAGAACCTCGTCGACGACGCCGTGAATGGTCGCCATCACGATGCGCTCCACGGGACGACGCCCTGAGTGAATCGGATGGACAGCGGAGATGTGCCCAGACCAGACCGGCTGAAAGTCGCAGCCAGAAGCGAAGCATTAGCAGCCTGGTTGCCCGCACGTTCGTTACAAGACTTGCCGGAAGAGGCAGATGGGCTGGATGGCGTCGGCCGCGCGCCGACTACACCATCGTCGAAAGATGCGTTCATGCGATTCCCACACAAAGGACAGGGGCGAGTTTTCTCCCCCCGTGGGCCTGCAAAAGTGAGCAGGCAGGGGTTGACAACACGAACCCAATGTGAGAGATTACGCGCGCACGAAGTTGCGGCAGGACTCTCTTGGGTCCGCCGGAAGCGGGGCAAAGAGACTCGAACCTCTTTGCCCCGTTTTTATTTGTAACCTTGAATCAGCGCTACAACCTCCGAATCCTGAAATGGTGGCGCCTCATTTCCTTTCCTCCGAAAGATAGCTGGCGCCAGCGGCGCCTTGCCTGGGGACCGTCAGTTGACAAATCGGCTATTAAACGGTAAATTAGCCGCACATTGTACAGTCAGAGACGTCGCACAGCAACTTTTGTGCGCGGTTACGCACGCCTGTAGCGTTTAGGCGCCAAATCTGCCTTCCGCGGCTGTCTTGTTTTTCTTCCCCTCGTTCGTACCAGCGCCCGTTGTTGACGATGCCAAACACTTTCTTGGCCGTCCTCTCAGTTCGCTCGCTCATTTTCTCGTTCTTCTTGAAGAGCCGGCGCACAGTACAATCGTTCGAAGTCACCTTTCTTTTTCCGCCACGCGCCGGTTTGATATAGCTCAATGCGACGCGACGTTTGGTGACTTTTACTTCAGTTTAGTTTAGTCCGGCATCGCACGATTGCAAGGAGCCTTGTGAGCCACGTCGACACCTGTTGGGCGGATATGGCCGCGCGAGTAGTGCGCGTCATTCTGGCGCGAAAGGGGATGGGATATGCCGAACTCGCAACGGCGCTACGTGCCGTGGATGTCAATGAGAGCGAGCGGTCACTGGCGCTTCGCGTGACGCGTGGTCGAGTGAAGCTGTCCATGTTGCTACAGATTCTGCATGTCACGCACTCCGTGATACCCCAACTTTGGCTAGATGCTTTTTCCCGCTCCGATAGCTGGCAGGCCCGTGCCACAGCGGTTCTCGAAGCTGAACTATCTCGACATCCCACCGTGTCGGTCGATGACCTAGCGCAGCGCATGGTGCAACTCGGCGCCAGTCTGAGCGAGAAGACGCTGGCCTCGCACATTGACCAAGGCAACATCTCCCTGCCCGAGTTCCTCCAGAGCATTCTCGCGCTCGGCAGCTCGAGCCTCGACCTCTACATTGATTACCGCGACCTGATTGCGGTCGGCCGCTCCGCCGCTACTGAACGCTCGTAGGAGCGTCGCATAACCATTTTCTTGCCATCCCGATTTTCTTTCCTAAAATAAAAACGGACGCATTTGAATCTCTTTTTTTGCCCCCCCCGGTCACCCTTCGACCGCGTCGGTTCGCGTGGGGCGGTTTGGCTAAGTTGAGGTCTCAGAGGTTGCCGCGCTCGGTCGTATGTGTATCAGTCGGGGTGGAGTCGACTGTCGGGTACATGCACTCGGAGGCGGTCATTGTCGACGTCAGCACGCGGCCGGCTTGTCGGCTTCGACTTCGACCGCTGTAACGAGTCCGCAGTCAGTACATTTTGTAAGCACCCATCCGGTATGTTCGTGGAGGGAAAGACATGACAACGCCAGCCGAACGCACGAAAGCTGTGGTCGATGTGCGGAATTTTCTTCAAGTGCTTAGCAATGCAGAAGAGGTCACAATTCGCGGTCTGGTGCAATCGGTCGCGATTGGTCTGCTGAGGCACTACCCACTGGATGTCGAGTTGGACGCGTCAGCGTCCGCGTTGCCTGGAGTCTGGGCGCATCCGACTGTCGGGTGCTCGGGAGAACTTACAGCGTGCACCCGCGTGGTTCCCCTGTATCCCAAATGCACTGACGAATAACCCGAGCGAGGGTGCCATGCCGCGCCGTCGAAGCAACTCAACACCTGAACCTCCGTCCCACGATGCCCGCGCGATGGAGCTTTTGCGGAGCGCCGCGATTGCGGTGACTCTGTTTGACCCGGTCGCGGCTCGAGCACTTTTTGAGATTCCAGATGCCGAACTCGGGCGCCGCTTCAAACGTGCGCTTGTGCGAGTTGCTGGGCTAGCCACAGTGTTAGACATAGACCAACGTTCGATTCTCGAAGAAAGCACTCAACGGCGGGAGGACCTCCGTGCAAATCAGCCGGGTGCGACGCCGCGACGCCTCGTTGCCAACGCAAAACTACTGCACAAGTCTCATTTCTGCGCAGCCATAGGCTTCACCCCTCAGAAAGTCGATAAAGAAGTCGCCGCTCATCGCATCTTCAGTGTCGACATCGACGATGAACGTTATTTCCCGGCATTCTTCCTTGTTGAGCAGATTCGCCGAAAGGACCTAGCAAAGGTTGTGCAAACGCTCCATGCCATGGCCGGCTGGAGCAAGTGGAACTTCTTCACTACACCCAGGAGCGAGTTAGCTGACCTGACACCGTTGCAGGCACTCTTCTACGGCGATAGGAAACGGGTGTTGCGCGTCGCCGCGGAATCCATTGAGCGCTGAGGTGACCGACGTCAACGTCGAGCTAGTTAGATGCTTGAGTGACATGAAGGCAATCTGGGAATTCGCTCTCGAGAATCCAATGCTGCTGGCTGTAACGGCATGCGGATTCGTCCTCACATGGATTGCGCTGCGCATCAAGAATAGATACATAAATGAAGGACTCTTGTTCAAACGGCAGCCAGCTCAGAAGGAGAACCACTGCGCCTTGAAAGAAGAGGAGATGAGTCTGGACAACCATATCGACCTTGAGATTGCGCTTCGTAAGTTCTATGAGCTGGGCTTAGAGGACGGGGACTTGGGATATGCCTACTGGCATGAAGTCGCGCAGTTGCTGAAACAAGCGGCGGGCATGCAATCGCGAATACGTGAGCTCAGCAAGGAACTGGAACAATGTCGCGCGAGGCTCAGCAAAACGGATTGATACGAAAGATGCGCGAGACTGAGGAGGCTCCCATGAAGGAAGAAATTGGCGTGGAAGAACGATTGTTCAGGAAATCGGACAAGCCTTCTAAAGACTTGAGTTGCAACTGGCACTACAAGAAAGCTCCGAGCCACCACGATATTGTCTCTACCGATGCGACAGGTAAATGGTGCATCTTTGTGAGCACCACCGACGTGGACGAGGAGTGGAGCAAAATCAGCCACGCAATCGAGAACGACCAGCTGATGTGTGCCAAGGTGTCCACCGCTCTGCGCAGCATGGGTCACGATGGGCACGTCATCTGTGTCTACACGCGCGACTGGGCCGATAGGCGCGACATCATGCGTGCCCGCGAAGTGCTGCGGTCGCTGGGCTTCGTGAAGGAGCTCGGCTACAAGCGTGACACTGATACACGGAACAGGATTTACGGCTCTGGGGAGTGGTACCTACGTGCGTAGCCAGCCGCAGCAACCTATTCGGAGAGCCACAATGTCGACGAGCGCGAAAATTCCACCGCCACCTGACGCCGACGATTTCATGTCCACCGCCGAAGCCGCGATGCTCCTATTCGTTTCCCGTCCACATGTAGTGAAGCTGCTCAAGCAAGACAAACTCAAGCTTCACCACAAAGCTGGGAACACCCGATTCCTGACGAAGGCGTCAGTGCTGGCCTATCAGGCGCACCAGCGTGCTGCGGAAAAAGTCTACCAAGCTTCAACAGGTGACAACGAATGAGCGGAACCAGTTGGCTAAGGATTCAAAGCTTGGCTTCGCTGCAAGTTCGGGACATTCCGGCGGAAGTATATCTACATGAACACGAATGCCGATTCACGCGTTGCGGCCGGCCACGCCGCGGTTAGCAGACTTCTCTCAAAGATTTTGCGCCATGAGCCCGAGATGGTCGGCATACGCCTCGACCGTCAGGGCTGGGTGTCTGTCGATGAACTGATACGCGCAATAGAACGTACTGCGCGCAATGCGAACGCATCGAAGCGACTGAGGACATTGCCGACAGTGACCAGAGAACTCATCCTCGCGGTCGTGGCCACAAACGAGAAGCAGCGGTTTTCGTTATCTCAGGATGGCCTGCGGATACGAGCGGCACAGGGTCACTCGATAGGCGTGGACCTCGGATATGCCGATATGGAGCCGCCGGCTGTTCTTTATCATGGCACCGCGTGGAGCAACTGGGAGAGTATCGCGGCCGACGGATTGACGCCTCGGACCCGGCACGCTGTCCATCTGAGCACGGACGTCAACACAGCGACGCGCGTAGGAGCTCGCCACGGCCAACCACTGGTATTGGTGGTGGACGCAGCGCAGATGCACGCTGACGGGTACTCTTTCGCGCGGTCGGATAACGGAGTTTGGCTTACTCCTGCTGTGCCGACGGCATACCTGTCAAAGTGGACGTCCGACGAACGGGGGCCAAGCTCATGAAGGCGCGTTGTCGCCAGTTCGTGCTGAAGTGCGCGTTTTGGGACGACCAGCAACATCAAACCACGTCGAAGCTGTACGCCAACCGGCGCCGATGCATTCAAATCATCGCGAGCGCGACCTGTCTGAATATCGCCTGAGAATGCACTAGCGCGTGTCAGAGTAGCACTCACGGAGACTGCTTCTGCCGGTGGGCTACCCGAACATCCAAGGGGAAGTTAGATGGCTGAATCGCGCCTTACAACCAGAGGCAGTACCACGGTGCCTGCCGAGGTCAGGAAAGCGTTAGGCATGAAGCCGGGCACGCGGCGGGTGTGGCACGTCATGCCCGATGGCAACGTCCTGGTACGAGCAAAATCGAAGTCGGTTCTGGAGTTGGCGGGAGCCGTGGAATCCCCGGTCGAAGGGGTGACCATCGAGGACATGAAACCGTGGCGACGACACCGCGCGTAATCAGCGAGGCCAAATTTCGTCGACGGTTTCGACGATGAGGACGATTGCAAGGCAAGCTGCCGCACACGTCGCTTCCGCGGCGCGTTAGATTGATGCATCTGCGTTTCAGCCCATCGGTAGTCGTCGCATTGTAATGGGAGCATAGAAGTGCTTGATTCGCACGACGAAAAGCGGGAGAAAGCTGTCGCCTGGCTGCGAGAAGCAGATGGTCTACTCATCACAGCTGGCGCCGGTATGGGCGTCGACTCGGGCCTTCCTGATTTCCGCGGTCAGGAAGGTTTCTGGCGAGCGTACCCCGCGCTTCAGCATCAAGGCTTCTCGTTCGAGGACATGGCGAACCCCGTTCGGTTTGCGGAGCAACCGAAGCTTGCGTGGGGCTTTTACGGACACCGCCTAAAGTTGTACCGCGGGACTGTTCCACACGAAGGCTTTGCGATATTGCGCAAATGGGCGGGCCGAATGAGTCATGGGGCGTTCGTGTTCACGAGCAACGTCGATGGACAGTTCCAAAAGGCCGGATTTCAGGAACACCGTGTGCACGAATGCCATGGGTCGATTCACGCACTCCAATGTCTGGAGACCTGTACGGACGATACGTGGTCGGCCATAGATTTCCATCCGCTCGTCAATGAAACAACCTCCGAGTTGGAGAGCCCGATGCCCTGTTGCCCTCGTTGTGGTGCTCTCGCGCGTCCGAATATCCTAATGTTTGGCGACTGGGGTTGGGTCGGCCTTCCCTATGAGAAACAGCTGCAGCGACTCGCAGCCTGGATTTCTTCCGTGTCGACGCTTGTTGTTGTGGAAGTGGGCGCCGGGATTGCGTTACCGACGGTACGACGGTTCAGCGAACGGTTCTCGGCGCAGAGGCTCATTCGAATCAACCTTCGGGAGTCGCACACGAAACCGTCGCATGGAGTCGGTTTAGAGGGCGCCGCCGCGGCGACGCTCAGAATGCTTGACGCCCAGTTGTGAGGTTTCGTAAATCACAGTCAAATGCATAGTGCGGGTACACCTCGCCAGCCAAGTGTTCCCGGTGCGCTGAGCGAAATCGCGCGTTGGTCCACGACATGCGAGGCGTGTCGGATGGTCACACCGGCTCGGCAGTTGCCACAGCTATAGAGAACGAGATGACAGAGCGACGCGTGCCTGATGATTTTCCTAGAGAGCCGAACCCAGGCTCTGTAACCGGGGTTCAACCCAAACTTCTCGTTCGCGAAGTCGACGGGCGCTATCAAAGCGGTCCCACGAAGGAGGAACTGTGGGCACGCTATGACGCGTGCGAGGACCTTGCTAGCCAGCTAGCCGCGTACGCATCGCGAAAGATTGCGAGCTCGGGCCTGTCGTCAGACGTGGCGTTGACCCGGGCGGAGAAGGGCGTGAGATTGAAGGTCGACGCTGGCGAGTGGGAAATCTCTCGACGTGAGGTCGCTTGGGTCCTGAAGCGCACGCGGCAACTTCTATTCGCTGCGAGCGATGGCTAGCGAGCACACTCGCTAAGAAATCCGACGCAACCTTCCACCTCAGAGGACCTAGCCCTGCTTTAGGCGATTTTCTGTTTGGCGAGCTTTCGGCAACCGACCGCCTGCAATAAATATTCGGTACCGCTGCCATGATGGAAAGAGACTCGTGGTGGGTGCGCAACGCGAGCATATCCCTCAGCTTTTCGAGCAAAGCCGGTGTCTCGATACTCCGCATTAATAGTACACAGAAACCCGAGCGAATTGCGCTTCGAGACTGTCGTATCATTTCACGGAGACAAGCGTGGCTCTGGCGTGTCTGACATTTTACGCAGTATATTAGCGCGGCCTTAAGACAGTCGACAGTTTCCGAGTGATTGAAAAACCGCCATCTTTTGTGTGGGATTTGAACCGGGGAAAGCTAAATGGACTGCAATATCGTTTCCGTTGGAAAGCGTCGTGACGGACGCAACCGTTACTGGTGCCTTGCACATCACGCAAATGCGACCGCGAAGTATGGCGTTGCGGCCGACAGGTGCGTGGGTGCCGACGATATTGAGCCAAGCCCCGACGAGAAGCTTGACCTTGTCCTCGGAGATTTTGATGGAGGTGTCGCCCTTTGGGGCTCTGTACCGGCCGTGTACGACACAACAAAGCAGCCGATGGACCGAGGCATCCACGTTCATGCCCGTCGCGCGCAGCAGGACGCAAAAGATATAGACCGAACGTACCGAAAGTTACGTCTTCCTTTAGCGCTGGACTTGTTATCGGATGGCTGGCTGGAAGTGGATGAAATAGATTCCATCAACTATATGGTTTCAAGCGTCTTTGGCTTCGAAACTATCGTCGTCAATTGCGCCTTGTGCGGCTTCCCGCATTTGGACCG
Source organism: Paraburkholderia ginsengisoli NBRC 100965 (assembly GCF_000739735.1). Lineage (GTDB taxonomy): Bacteria > Pseudomonadota > Gammaproteobacteria > Burkholderiales > Burkholderiaceae > Paraburkholderia > Paraburkholderia ginsengisoli. The sequence goes on from NZ_BBJF01000008.1 coordinate 57,281, forward strand.
CGATTGGTTTGCGGTGCATCCACACCGTAAGCATCAGTGCCATGGATGCGGCCGCCACTTTTCGGATTCCACTGCAGGTATCGGGAACCCTTTGGCGCGACTTCGTGAGCTGCTACCAATGGCTCGTCGCAGCAGCCTGATTGCTCCCCGGACCCTTTCGATTTCCCAGAAGGACTATCCGGGAGGAGTGCAGATTTGGGGCTCAAATCCCGCAATTTTGTGGACGCCGACCCAGCCAGAGGAGACTGGGATACACGTTCACGCCTTCGCGGCACTCAACGACCACCTTCCGGAGGTCGACGATACTTATGCGCAAGTCACCATCGACGGAATAACACTGGACGCAACGCAAGTTCGCACACTAATGGCACAGTCCGCGATGCCCCACCTGACAGGCCGAATTGTGTGTTTATCATGCCCAGCTTGCAGGTCCGCCCACTTTGACGTTGGCGAGCTCGCTTTCACTCCGCACACCGACCATCTTTGTCATACATGTGGCCAAGGCTTCCGTTCGAAGTCCCGAGCGAAAAATGTTATTAGCAATCCCTTCCTGGCGACGAAAGAGGCACTCGCTAGAACTGCGGCAAATCCTGTCAGAAATGACGTGCTAGGTCTTCGACCCGAGACGCTATGAGCGCTCAGAATACTTACAACTCGCTCAGTGTGATTTCGGGGAGAAATCCACCTCGGACTTTCATGAGTTTGTACGCTGCGAAGGCTTCCTCTTTCGAAATATGAGACAGGCGTGTCGCCATGCGGAGCAGTCCGATAGAGCCAGTTAGCCGAATTTCTTGACGGTGCCGTGATATGGCTTTTCTAGCAGCACCATCGTCGCACGCGACCTCACACTGTAGCTTGAGGGCGGCGAGAAAACACTCGGTTTCTCCGGCGCCCAAGCCCCAAGTTGCGAGTGCAGTCTCATATTCATGTGCGTCGATGCTATCTGCATCAACCCACTCCACTTCCCCGCGACTAACTGCGGCTTCAATCTCCCGGGAGACAGTCTTGGATTCCTTCCGGACGGCCTCGCTAATGCAAAAACAGACATCCGGTATTCGAAAAACTTTGGCGAGAACACCGCCATTCGCGAGGTTGATGAGTGTAGACGCGTCGAGAATAACAATCACGCGTCAATGCCGGAGTTGGACACAACAAGCGTAGAGACCGGCACGTTGAGCGTGTCGGCCGCCCTCCCTAGCGATATTCTTCCTTCCCGAATTTGAGCAACGGCAGCTTGAATTATTGCAGGAGAAGTTTCGACTTTTAGATTCGGTCGTGGCGGCACATTGACCAAGGCAGCATATTTCTCTGGGTTACCATGGTCGTCTACAATTTTTTGATAGAGCGCACGTGCACCTCTATCCGGAAGTAACTCCAGAGATTCGAAGCGCCGTGCTGCAACCTCAAAACTAACGTTGAAAAAGTGGGCAACCCACGCGATTTCCAACGCACCAAGAGGCGCATGTGCTATTTGCAGTTCCGTCCGAACGTCGCGAAGCGCACTAAGTACACCAAATCGTGGTAAAAGCAGAGCAGCGGCAAACGCATCCGCGAACCGTTCTTCGTCGCGGTCTACCTGGTTGAAATCTCCCACTGCTTTGTCCACGCTCGCATAACCATTCGCACGCTTGTCGTGGTGGCCAACAATATGTCCCAGTTCATGGGCTATGGTGAACAGAGCCCGCGGCTGAAAGCGCCTCGCAGCTAATACGATAAACGCGTGACCATTGACGATAGCTGAGACTCCCTCGATGCTTGGGTCGCGGGAATAAAGCAACACCACTCCCAGCCTGTTCAAAATGACAGGCAAGTCCGGCAACGGCTCCAATTCGTCGATGTATGCAAAGGACCGGCGGAACAGCTGCGCAAAAGCCTCAGCGTTCTGAAGCGTAGCTGACAGACCTGAAAAAACGTCCAACCAGTTCAGGTCCGCATCCAAATCTTCGGCGATAGGCAGAACGTCTCGAATCTGCGCCGAAACAATATCCGCCTGCGATGACACATCCGGGGAACGCTGTGCGAGCGTCTGTCTGAACAAAAGTTGAACTGGCTCGAGGCCTCGTCGGTCAAGCAAGCTCGAAACCGGTAGATTGAGTGCATTTGCGATTAGGCGAACTTCCTTAAGAGACGCCTTAGAGCCGCGAGCAACTTCCTCGAATCTTTCGCGAGACAGTCCCGACTTGGCAGCAGCTTTCTCGACAGATAATCGCCGGCTCACCAAGTAGTCGGTGATGTCAATCACGACACTGCCTCACGTTTGATTTCCTTCAGCGCCTCAATCAACCGCTCGGTTTGAACATCAGTGAGCTTCCGATTCCGCCCGACTATGTGCTGCACTCTGTCGCCTTTTCGGTCGAAAATCTCAGATAGAATTTCGACAGAGCGTTGCCGGCCGAGGGTCACTTCCGCCGGAGTCTGTAGCACTACCGCGTTTTTACCGATGACGTAGTTCTTGATTCGACGGTCGAATCCAGAGTGGGTGTCACGGGGGTGCTGAACGCCACTCGGCAAGGCAATAATATTGCCCTCTTTCTGCTCACCGACGAATCTCAACGCATTCTGGGGAAGGCGCCGCAACGCCTCCAATTGGTCCTCGAGCTTTTCATCAATCTCCATTCCCCCAATCACATACTGCTGATGCCGCAAGCCTCGGCTTCCGCTGATGACGAATATGTGGTCGCCCGGTGTGACCATACGCCTTAAATCTGGTCGACAGGTGCCCATGGTCGGCTTTGCCGCTGTCAGAATCGGGTCAACAAGAGGCAAACCTGCGCCTGGGTCCGAACCCGGGGAGACGAAGATATAGCTGGACATGACAGCCCCTCAGAGTGATACCTGTTATTTTATACAGTATTTCCCGTTGGACCAATATGCGGACCCGCGAACTCGCGAGACGCAAAAAATGCTCCGGTTTGCCCTCTTCAACTGGGTCGGCTCAAGTTCAAATCGTACCACTGGAATCGAAGAACGTAGTTTTTTGGATGGTTACGACTGACAGCGGTAAGGCCGCCAAGGAGATGCGATAGGTCGACAAGCCGCTGGGCAACTAGGTGGCGGACCTTGACCTCGCACTGCAACGGCCCATACATGGCAAGAAGTGACGCTCACAGCGTTTCCTGTCGGAATCGTTCCTGGATTGACGGCCGGACAATTACCTTCACGCTGCCCGTCTCGTCCTAGATGGTCACATACATCACGCCCTGTGCGGTCCCTAGTCGCTGACGAACGGTCACCAAGTCCACAGCTGCGCGCGAGCCAGCCGCTGTGGTAAGACATGAGCGGCGCGGCCGGCACGAGACGCTGCTCGAGCAGCACCGGCCGCAGTTGCGAAAGCGGATGCTGACCGAGTGTGAGGCTCATCGAGTTGTAGTCGGCGACGATGTCTTCGCCCTCCGACGGCGCGCCAAGCACACCCAACGCCGCGAACGGCTGGCGAGTCGACGGCAGCGTGCGGGACCGGCACTTCTGCCGCGGATGTGACGGGTCACCGACGAGCCGCCGCCAGAGATTGAAGCGGCCGGCCATGACCGCTGCATCATTCCAATCAAGCCCGAGAACATCGAAACGTGGCTGAATCCGCAAGCATCAAGCCTAGACGCGATGTATGCCATCCTCGATGACAGGGACCGGCCGTATTACGAGCACAAGCTCGCGGCGTGACGCCATAGCGATTCCATCCGGCTGCTGTCATAAACTGTCGGTCTTTCTGTATTCTCTTACGCTAAAAATGCAACCCGACGACATTCGAGCCAACATCCTTGATGGAACAATTCGAGCCATTTCCGTAGACACTTGTATTTTTGACGCCGCAAATTTGCGTCTCGAACATGGGCAATTGAAGCAGCTCGAGAGCCTGGCGGCATCGGGGTTCCGATTGGTGTTTTCCGAAATGACCTTGAAGGAGATTCGCGGGCATCTGGCAAAAAAGACTGAAGAGGCGCGTTCGTCGCTACAGAAGGGACTTGCAGACTCAGTTAATCACTGGGCCCTTCCGGAGGAGAAGAGGAAACAGTTGCTAAGGGATGTTGTGGGCGACGCAGACTTCAACGCCGCATCAAAGGCCAGGCTTTCGGCGTTTCTCGAGCGGTGTAAGGCAGAAATTGCTGGCGCCCAAGAGCATCTTGAGGTCGACAAGCTAATCGCATTGTATTTCGACCAGAAAGCACCTTTCGAATCTACTAAAGACAAGAAAAGCGAGTTTCCAGACGCGATTACCCTTCTCTCGCTTGGGTCGTGGGCCACGAAGCAAAAGACGTCAGTCCTTTTTGTCACGAGGGACAAGGGATGTATTTCGTATTGCGAGACGGCGGAGCGCCTCGCGGCTATAGACGACCTCGGAGCTGCCCTGACGCTTGTCCAAGAACGAAATGAGCATACCCGGAAGCTGACCGACACCGTTGCCCAACGAATTCAGGAAGGCGCGTATCCGGACTTCCTCGAGCAGCTTACCAGCACCATCGCGAACAACGTCCACGACCTCAACATAATTCCGGAAGCTAGCTCGTCGTTCTATTTCGATGCTGAGATGGAAGACGAGCACGTCGTCGACGCAGAGTTTGAATCGAAAGACGGGCGCCCAGTCCTGAACCCAGTTGGCTATGTCAACGATGTGCTGACCGTTCAAGGCATCGTCACCGTCAATCTTGGACTGGTTGGCGCATTTTCGTTTTCTATGAGAGACGGTATCGATAGAGACATGGTGCGCATCGGGCACGGACGTGCTGAGCGCGAGGTTACGGTAAGCATCGAGGTGCTGTACACCTTCGAGGATTTCGAGGACGGTGAGCCCGAACTCGTCGAAATCGAAATCGTGCCTACGAGATTTGAGGTCGACTTCGGAGAAGTGAACCCGGATTACTGATTCTGACCTGACATCAACCTCAAGTCCGCGTTCGCGCCGGCGCCTATCGAACCCCGTGCCGCGCGAGCAATCGTTCGAAAAACTCAGCTACGCGGCGCTCTGCTTCTGGACCGACCTTCGGATTTCCGGCAAGGTCCACGTCACGGAATTCATATCCGCCGAAGCGATACACCTCGTAACCCATCAGCCGAAGCCGCCGGTCTTCCATCGCCATCTCGGCATAGAGTTGTGCGTTAGCGATGTAGCGCTCGGGAGCGCTTTGGTCTTTCACTGCGTAGTGATGGCGCCCATCTATCTCAATAACAATGCGGACGCCTTGCTCAAGCATGAGAAGGAAGTCCATGCGCTGCCGCGCCAAGAATTTCTCATCGCCTCGCTCACGGCGCGTGTACGGGTCGTAGTGCAGGTAGACCTGCGGAATTAGAGCCGGGAGTCGCTCATTGAGTAGTTTGCTGAAGCGTTTGTAGTAGCCGTGAAAAATCGCGTATTCGCCGGGCGAGTCGGCGCCGATGACGGAATCGCGCAAACGCGTGTACAAAATCTTCGAGCCTTCGGTTTCGTCTACACCATGAATGTCAGCGTACCAATCGCGAAGGTCGCTCCATAAAAGCATCCCCGAGCTGGGAAGCGGCTGGTCGTAGACGAGCACCTTGTCCGCGTGCTTCGTGATTTCGACGTCATTGTTTAAGGCGTCGCGAAAGACCAATTCCGGTTTCTGTCCGGTCGACGCAAAAATCAGATTCTTCATCGTTCCGGCCACGCCCGCCAGAGCGCGAACGACACTGTAAATAGGATACTTGGACTCGACAGAAGTCTGTTTCAGTGTGAAGCCGTCTCGCTTCAACGCGTCGCTGATTGCGGCGGCCAACTCGGCCTGTTCAGCATCGCGCCGGGTCATCGGATGGACAAGTTTTTCAAGTAAAGCGAAGAAGCGAAACTGAGAGCACGTCAACGCGCCGCATTCAATGAGCATCTCCTCACTGGTCCAATCAGGGTTGCGGAGGTAGTGCTGGTCTATCTGAGCATCTAGGCTGGAGTTATCCAGCCACACCGACCCACCGTCGCGTAACGCCGCAGCGCCAAAAACCTCCTCTAGGCTTTCCAGGACCGGAGAGTCACCGAACAGCGAATCAAACCGATTCAGAACTTTGAGGACGTCGCCGCGAACAAGCTTGCTTACGCGGTGCTGACTATGCTCCGTCAGCTCGACGAGCGCTTCCATCAAGCTCTCATCCGGATATTTGTGAAGCACCTTCCGCGCAAGCTCGACGAGCGCGTCTTCGCTCAAGTCAGCGATTCTCATGCTGACATAGGACCTTTTGCTACCGTGCGCCTCTGCTTCGTCGCCTGGTCCAACGGACGGCTGAATGCCCAGCTGCATGCACACGCGTGGAAGGTTGTACGATTTGACTTCGTGCAGAACAGCTGGAATCAGTGTCCTTATCGTCTCGAAGGAAACTGCCGGGAGCTTGATGCTCGAACCGACCATGAAAAATGCCTCCTTGTTTTGCACTTGCTCATCGCCCCACTCGAGGCCTTCGAGAAAGCATGCCTTGTTTCTGCAAAAAAAGCAGCCGCTAAGGCAGCGAAAGCGGTGGTCATTATGTTGGCAGCTGGAGTTGCGTTTCTCACCGAGCTGAGCGTCGACTGGCGCCCACCTGATGGAACGATTGAATGGAAATCATCGTTGAGACGTACAAACCCTACGGCGAACCTTCGTCGGCAGGCTTGCGCGTGAGGCCGCTTCCCGGGCAAGGGTTCGACACAAACCTCAAAGTCGAGTGCAGTCGTTCCATGCGCCAACAATATCCAGCGGGCTCGCTGTTCCGGCTCGTCGTTAAGATGATAGAACGCGAGGGCACAAAATTTTTGTACGCCTATCATGCGGCGCCGTTCGAGCACGTAAGCCGTGAAGAAGCGGAACAATTCATTTCGACGATGTTTGACGGCTGACAAGTCGAAGCACCCGCAGAGGAGCACAAACACTATGCAGCAGGCTACCTATAAAGGTTACGTGATATGGGGCCACGCCATTGAGCAGCAGGAAGAAGTTCTCGCTCCCGAGCGGTACGCCGCGAGCGGGACGATTACGCGGGACCGCAAGTTCGTAGAGGCCTCCGGAGTTCTCGGCGTCTTTGACGCGGAGGAAGAAGCGCAGAGCGTCGGATTATCGTGGGCGCGCGCGTGGGTCGACTCGCACGGATAGCGCGAGGCCATCCGCACGTGGCAATAGTCACCGTGTTGGGGGCGCACGTCATAACCGTCGGCAGATGCTCACGGGGGTAGTACAGCGGTGAGCGAACGATAAATTCCTTCCGCCATTTTTCTCACGTCACCAAGCGAAGCGTTCATCAAGATATTCGTGGTCGAATAAAACGGCAAGAAGGTCTCAACGGGCATGGACCTCACTTCACCATCCACCAATTTGTGCTCAATCGCCGCGCCAAACCAATTGTCGGGCAATGGGTGGAGCGCATCCGGGTTGCGAATCAGGACCGTCCCCTGCCGCCAAGTTTCAATGGGCCCCTTTTTATCGCCCACCTCGTAGACGAATGGCCGGGGAGCGGCCGCGTTGGGGTCGTGCCGGTAGCAGGAGCCCCATCGAAGCATCCGAACACCCCTCGCCATGTACGCGCCTTGGTGACCCATGCGGTTGAACTTGGGGATGGTTCCCGTGTTGCAGAACAACACAGCCGATATGTGCTCGGCGTCCTCCTGCCGGAAGAAGCCAGATGGTATGCGCTTGTCGCCTTGCCGATGCTCTTCCACGTTGTGGCCTTCGATGACGAGATTTCCATCTTCGTCATGCCACCAGGTCTGTCCCATACCGTAAAGGTACCGAAGCAACGGTACATCGGAAGTCGCAAGCGCTCCGGCCGCGTGAAAATCCTGAATCGCTAGAATAAGTGGCTTGTCCGCGACCTGAGGTAGCTCCCAGTATTTCTTCTTGAGCTTTGTGAATAGCGGGCTTCCCAACCTGATGGGAATCGTGTGTTCCAGGTTCTCCATCGCGTCCTGAAGCGTCCTAGGGTCTGGGACTGCCTCGTAGGGTTGGATGACGCCGTTTCCCTGAGGATTTGCTGTCACTGCCTCGACAGCCGCGGTCAGGCCATCCTTGGTGATTAGAAAATCAGGACGGTCAAAGCTTCTATCCAACTCGTGGCCAGCGTCCTTCAGCATCACCGAGAGGAAGAACTCGAAGGTACGGGCATCCAAGCCGAACGTCTGAAACTGCTCGACGAAATTGCCGTCTGGGTCGGAGAACTCCGCTTGTAGTTGCTTGATAAGTTGACGTGCCGGAGCGTAGCCTAGTGCATCCCGCAATGACAGGAACTGCGGATGGAGTTCGCTATCAGGCTTGCCCAAGTCGGCGAACAAGTCGATAGGCATCTCATTTGGCTCCCACTATCAAGCTTCGGCCCCAGGCCGGCAGGCAAGTTTTCATCATCGTTCCTCGGCGCCTCACTGAGTAAATCCGCCGCGCCGGACGTCGCCGGCGCCGCCACTCGATATGGCTACATTGCACCGTCGTGTCGCATCGGGCCAATGAACTTCTCTGGCAACTCGATAAGGTGAAAGTGGCTGCCTTCAGTCACGCGGTCGAAAACTGCGACGCTTTCATCAAATGACGCGGCAAGTATGCTCTGCAGCTGCTTTAGTCCGCTCATAAGGTTCACAAGTGCCTTCTGGCTCGTCTCGCTCATCGAATGCTGGCCCGGCTCATCGAACATCAACACGCTTGGGTGATTGCCTGCGTAGTCCCGTGTAGACGACGTCTGATACACCGCGAGCAGGAATGCCCAGATAAGCCTGACAAAGTCACTCGCAGATGATTCGGATTTGACGTTGCGCTTCAAAACTTCGCGCAGCGTGATGTCACCCAATGCCGGAAGCAAAGTCCCTGCATTGATTTGGACCTCCGGGATGTCGGCGCTCGTGTAGTTAAACGCCGATGCGTTTGCGCGAAAGTTCTTTTCGAAAACTGAAATCTTGACGCGGTCTCGCTTGCTGTACAGGTCGCTTGGAAACTTCTTCTGTTCCTCCTCGGCGCCGACAAGCTTGTCTATAAGACCTTCCGCACGCTCAAGGAAGGTCGATAGACGGGACTCCGCACTCTGCAGCGAACGAATATCTTGCTCCAGATTTATCTGCTTCCTGACGTCGGCTTCGAGTGTTGCGTCCGACTGCGAGATGTTTTTCCTAAGATTTACGACGTAGGCTCGCTGCTGCGCTATCTCGCTCTCCAACGCTGCGATGTGGCCCGCGGATTGTTCGCCCATATTCTCCAAACCGGCAATCTGCCCTTTGAGCATGCGCAGCTGCGCTTCGAGGTAATCGATGTTGTGCTGCAAATCCATCGGTGTCACCCCGTCCGTGTGAGGCAGCAGAGTGTTCTCGATGTTGGCACCGCAAGTTGGGCACTTGCCTTCGGCAGATTGAAGCTGGAGGCTGGCTCCCAGGTCGTGCAGCTTCCGGGTTGTCTTGTTCTTGCGAAGGTCGGACTCCGCCTGTTGGAGGAGCTGCCGAAACTCGACCAAGGTGTTCTGTCGCAGGCGGCCTTCACTCGACAGCGTCTCATAGCGCGCCATGAGCATGTCCAACTTGGCGGTCTGCTCATTCAACAGGTCGATGACATCCGGGGTCGCCGAGGCCGGGCCTATTTTTCGGCGGCGCTCGATTGCGTGCCACTGCTCCGTCTTACTCGACACAGCTTGCGATACAGCAACGTTCTCCGACTCGATTCTCACCCAAAGGGTCGCGTGGCTTGGCTCAAACGACCTGTGGAGAGTCTTGGGGATACCCTGAGCGGTTACGCCCACCATGCGCAGAGCAGCCTGCAGCTCAGAGAGATTGTCCGTCCATCGGGCCTGCAGTTGATTGATGAGCTGCTCGTTGAGCGCTCGCTCCGCCTCGAGCTTGAAGTTGTCGAGGCCAAGTAGGTACTGAACAACTCGGGTTGGCGCACCCAGGATTTGATAGAACGGGATGTTCGCGATGTAGTCGGTCCAGCCGCGCTTCTGTTCGATGAACAGCGCTGCGGCGACGACTTGGGGATACAGCCGGGTGAGGCCGCCCACCGAGGATTGCACGCGAGGCAACTGCATGCCGAGAAAGGTCTCGAGGTAGCGCAGAAACCCGCGCTCGTACTGCGCGGCACCCGGGTCGTGCAGGAAGAGCGGCGTGGGCTCGCCAACAGCATCATCGGGCTTCGTGACCAGAGCGCCGTCAAATGCTTCGATGAGTCTCGTCTGTTTGCTTTCGTTCCGGATAGGGCGCCGGAACGTAACGACCTTCCCTGAGTCGTTTTCGACCTCCACCAGGACTGCGGACTGGCTGATGACTCGCGTCTTGCCGTCGAACTGGAAGCTGTCGCGCACGGCCGATGTCAAGGCGCGCTCACCTTTTACGCCAACCAGTTCTTCAAACCCGAGACCGTACATCAAGGTGTTCACCAAGGTACTTTTCCCTGATGAGTTACGACCTTTGATGATGTTTAGGCCTGGCTTGAACGGTGTACGAAAGCCGAAGGACTCACCATCGCTGATGATTCGAATTTCAATTCCACGGATGAGCATACTAGACCCACTTCTCCACGATACTGTCGACCATTTTTTCGGTAATAGACGTCTTGAGGCCGCGCAGGAAGGCGGCGTCATCGTCGTAAAGCTGTTCGTCCAAAGCTCGCTGGCAGAATGAGCTGCCCTTGTCCGTCAGCACCACCGTCTTGGCGGTCGCGTCGATGAGCCCATCTGCCGCGGCCAAAGTCATCGCCGTCTGTACGGTCGGGTCGAGGCCCCAAGCCGGAAAATCGATTTCCTGGCTCTTGGCGGCACGAATGAGCTTTTCCCGTCGTGCGTCGTCTTTCAAGACCCAGTTGAACAACTGCAGCCTGACGAGGCTGGACTTGCGCCCGCGCGACGCGAGCAACAGGACGAGCAGAAGCTGCGTAATCTTGAAGAGCGGTCGATGGTCAGGAAGTACGGATGAGGGGCGAACGTTGAACTCGAGGAATGCCATTATTGGGCCGGCTCCGAGAAGTCAAGCTGGCATACAGCAAGCCAGCGCGCTACGACGAGGTCTGCAAGAGTGCGCGCGTCGCTCAAACTGACAACACCTCCGAGCTCTTTCTCAAGCCGGTTGCCGAGTTCGGCTTTGACCGCTTCCACCAGTTCGTTCGGCTCACCCGTCCAGAAATACTTGAGCTCTTGCATCTCGTCAGCGTAGAGGCCGATGATGCGAATGACTTGTGCGAAGGCTTGGGGCGACGTCCGTTCTATGGTCGCGAGGTGGTGGTCACAACGAAGGAACTTGCCTTGGACAATCCTGTTGAAATCCAACAGCTCGGCTTCAAACGTCGGGCTGGCCTGCCGCGATTTGAGGCGCATGCGATTCTTTCGGGCGATGAGCTTGTCGTACTCCTCGGGAGCTTCCGGCAAGGCAATCGACTTCTCTACCGCCGGGCCAAGCTGCAGCGCAGTCCCCGCGTTACGCCTGCATTGCTCGAACTCGCTGGAGTAGTAGTCGGCGTCCAGAAGCGAGATGTTGAAGTCTTCGGTGAGGATGGTGAGCTCCCACTTCCGGGCATCCTGTTCCTTCTTCCGCGCGTGCTTGTGGAGCTCGTTGTCGTTTATCGTTGGCGTCACAAACAGCCAGTTGCGAATCCTCGTGGAGCCGATGCGGTCAGCTATCTGTTGCGCATAGGATTTGAGCTTGCCAACGTCGCGCGTAATCTTGTCGCGGATGTTGTCGTAGAGCTCTTCCTGCGTGTAGTGCCGTTCTGGACAGTAGCATTGGAAAGCGAGACCGTCCTTCGTCCAACCTTCGATTCCAAAGTCGCCAGGCGAAGCTGGCATGTGCTGATATGACGGTCCGTATTTCAATTTGAACGCCGACTGGCACAAGCGCTCCCAGCTCGTGCCATCGAAAGTCCCGAAATCGGTTTGTATCACGAAGCCCCCAATCTACATGTATTGTCCAGATACGACTGTTCTCGTGCGGTCTATGTGACCGTGGAACCGGGCTTATTAAGACGTTCTACGAAAATCCCGATTCTGTTCACTCGTCGCACACTGGCGCAGGCAGGTCTGACCTTTTGAGCGATTATGTGTGCGCTTAAACGAAAAATCTACCTGTTAGTGCAGTTTGCTTCGGTAGTATTCGCGCGCCCGCAACAATGGCAACCGTGCCGCATGCTCACTGCAGGCACTCCGCACGAGATTCAACGCACAAGGGTCAGGTGGTTGCGCTGCCCGATTCTGGCGGCGATGTGCTCACTGCTGTAGCGGCGGACCAGATAGATGGAGCTGACTTGCGACTTTGGACGTATTGGTCATATTCCAGAATGCGGTCCCGTGGCGTTTTCAATGAGTTTTCCCCATGCTGATGCACTTGCGCAGGCGGGAGCCCCAAACGCTCTCGGACCGTGGCCGCGAGCTTCCACGCTTGCTCGCCCAGACGCGCGGCCGAGAATTATGTCATCGCACGTGCCGAAGGGTCACCGAATTCGGAACTGTTCCGGATGTGGTGCACGGTTTCCTTGTATGCATTGGGAAACTCTCGAAGCTGCGCTGCTACGTCTGTGGGCAACCACTTCCACTGGATGTCTTTTGAATACGAGAAAGGGGAAGTTCGACCGGGCCCAGCGGGTCGTAGTTGCCGCGGCGGCCGGCCTCCTGTTGCACCTCGTCGTCGGTGTAAATCATCTGTACGCAGCTGCGCACGCAGGTTTCGAGGTCTTCAACTGCTAACAAAGCAGCCAGGTACGATTCCCGGTCGCGCTCACGCTTGTCTTTGCCTCTCGCGCACAGACCGTTGATTATCGCGCCCATCGCTGAGCCAATGACCGCCGATGACGTCGCGATTTTCAACCAGTCGTAGTTATCGAGTGCCATAGCGTCCTATGCGGCTAACGTTTCGTGGCCTGATATACCCTCAAAACCATGAAGTGCAAGGCGGTGCGTGCGGACGAAAATATCGTCGGCATCGCCTCGGCGCCTGTCCACGCATGTTGTCGACGGTATTGTATCTGTGTGATATTTGACTGTCGGGCAGGCCGAAACACGGTCGACACGAGACCACAGCATATTCGACCTGGCTGCCATTCCGCCTCGACCTCTACGTTTCAGTCCCCGTCCTGTAACGGATATTTTGCGTACTCGACAGGTTCATCGCGGTCATCTACCGGATGCGAGCGCTGAAATGGATTGCGCATAGCTGCACAGCCTTAGAACAAATATACGGACCAACACTAAAATGAATTCCAAGCTTTTCGAGAAATACGAATCGGCAATCCGGGGCTATCAAGGCGACCCGTTGTCGCCATCTCTGCGCATGTTTCGGAGCGGCGAACTGGAGGTGTACTACGCGCCGTTCGAATGGGTGAACCCAGCAGCAAAGGTGGTCTTCGTCGGCATCACGCCAGGGAAAGTGCAGGCCAACAATGCGTTGGTCGAAGCGCAGCGCGCTCTGGTCGCGGGCCTGCCCATGCCCGATGTGCTGCGCCGTGCCAAGCATGTGGGCGCATTCTCGGGACGAATGCGCCCGAAGCTCATTGCACTCATGGACCACATCGGCCTGCATCGTTGGCTGGGCCTGAGCTCGACCGAAGAACTCTTTGGCGACGCATCGGACCTGCTGCAGACATCGTCGCTATTTCAGTATCCAGTTTTCTGCAACGGAGAGAACTACTCCGGCACCACCCCTAGACCCCTGAAAGACCCGCTGTTGCGCATGCAAATGAAAGAACATTTCGGTGAGATGGCGAGGTCAATGCCTGATGCGGTGTTCCTGCCGCTAGGAAGCGCCGCATCCGAAGGTGTCACGTGGCTTACCGAGCGGGGCTTTATGCAGAAGGAACGTGTTCTCCATGGGATTCCCCATCCAAGCCCGGCGAATGCTGAGCGGGTCGCATACTTTCTGGGCGAGAAAGCACGCGACAAGCTGTCTGTGAAAACAAGCGCGACTAATCTCGATGCGGCGCGCGAGCATTTGCTGAAAGCGGTAGGAGCGCTGGCCTGATAGCGGTGCTGCAAAGCGATGGTGCGGCGCGGCGGGTGCAGTGGAATGACTCAACCAACTTTGTATTCAGAGAATCTGGACATGGCTCGGTACCTGGTTCCATCATCGGCGTATGGACTCGCACTCGAATTGGCGCGCACGGTTGTTGCTGGCAGCCAGCAGCTACCGCGGGCCGAACGAGCGTTGCGTGACGCCTACCCTCAAATGTCGCCCCGGGCCGCAAAGGGCTACATCGGAAGTTACGTCGCAATGCGCCGCGGCGCGAAACGCTTCGCAACGACTATCGCAGCTAACGCCTGGAAGCTCTATCTCGAGGACATCGCGAGAGATGGGGCGGTGCCGCTTTCCATCGCGCTGGACACGTTCTTGGCCCATATCGTCTATCTCCAAAGCAAAACCAAAGGCCCGGAAGCTGCATTGCACCAAGTGCACGAGGAGTTCGTTCAAGTGCTAAAAGGGATGGCTGTCCACGAAGTGGTCGCCATGAATCTGGACGCCGCCGTCCAGAAATCCTTGAAGTCTTCTGCGGACGAACGCAGGGAGCGTCTCGCCAGTGCTAACAGGCAGCCAGACCAAGTCGTCGTACTGACCCGCGCATTCAGGCGGAATCCGGACGTTATCGCGGAAGTCTTGCTACGAGCCGATGGGACGTGCGAAGAATGCGGGCAATTGGCACCGTTTCAGCGCCCGGATGGGAGACCGTATCTTGAGGTGCACCATCGCAGACGTCTGGCAGATGGCGGCGACGATACCGTCGAGAACGCGGTGGCGTTGTGCCCAAACTGTCATCGCGAGCGCCACTACGGAATCAACTACGCCAGCGACGCCACGAAGTGAGTGCGAGGCTGGCTTTTTTTTCGTCCGAACGCCAAAGTGAAATGGGCGGGCCAAGGCTGCGCGGTCGCAACATGATTTCGCCTCTCGCGCGCCAAGCTGATACCATGAGTTCAAAACAACTATAAAAGAGAAGCACTCATGAATTTAGCTCATATATTCTGCCGCGAAGCTCGGGCGACGCGAACGATTGCCCGTTTGTACAAGGCAAAGGCGGAACAGGAAATCTCACAATGCACCTTCCGCGCGGCCAACATCCAGCGCTGGGCAAAATATCTCGAAAAACTCGCCGAAAAAGCCAACAAGCGCAAGCAAACAAGCGATGCCGTCCTTTGGAAGCTCCACGCTAGTGTCTTTCTAGCGACGTAGCAGCTACGCACCGGAGCGTGCGTTCGGACTGCGGGGAAAACGAAACGGGCGGGCCAAGGCCGAAGCCCTGGTCCGCCCGTTTGGCGAATTCATTCGCTGACACTTTTTCGGGAATTTCCCCTTCGAAAGCGGGCGATTTAGTGTCTTCGGATTAGAAGTGTTTGCGTCGCAAAATCAAGCGTTTGCAGCCATGTAACAACATCTTTGCCAGAAATTTCGCAGTTGTGTAACGACTTCTAATCCGAATTGCCATTCTGGGGCGCAAAAAAACATGCTGAAAATTCGTTGAAATACATCTCGAAAAATTCGATGATATTACATTGTTTTTATTGAAAATTGCATTTCCTCATCCGCCAAATATTCCAAGCATGTGAGATGCAAACTGCGAAGTTGCAGAGCTGCAACCAAACGCACTTAAAAAGCAAAAATATGTTGCAATTATTTTGGCAGAAGCCTTACCCTACAACGGATTCAAAAATTTAAAACAAGAATTTCAGAGTATGGGGTAGAACATAAGAACATCAGACCATCTTTCGCCGTTCCAGGCGCTGACTTGCCCTGAATTGCCAGCAGCCGATTCGCGTGAGATTCCCAACGGGCGTGGCTACAAAAGTTTCCTTAAGCCCACTGCAGGGAGGAAGGGACTAGCCAACGCAGCGTGGAGCCCGAAAACCCTGAGGGACCATTCGTATCTGTCTTTCGGCGAACGCGGCATTCACTATTGGCTGCAATTCCAGCCGAACGTCATCGATATTCGTGAGCAATATCCTTGTTTTGACCCAGAGGAGCTCGCGGCGTATCGCGACAGCGGAAGACGCATACCGCGCAACAAAGTGATGACGCTGGACTTCCTGCTGACGCTCGCGCCGACCGATGACAAGCCGCTGCGGCATGTTGCGATTTCAGTCAAGGAGCAGCGCGAACTTGAGGACGGAGAAAGCGTTTGGGAACGGTTCGCACGCGAGCGGCGTTTCTGCGGCGAGCATGGATGGGCCTACACCATCTATACAGAAAAAGAAGTCTCACGTGAGGTAGCCCGACGTGCGCGCCGCGTCGCCCATTGGGCATCTGACTCTGACCTAGCAACGGACGCACAAGACGCCAATCGGATTGCAAAGCTTATGCCACGGGGAACAACCTGTGTAGAGCTAGACACGTTAATGGACGACGCGGCACGTGAGCTTAAGTGCACTCGGGACAATGCTTATCGTTTTCTCTCCGTAGCAGCAATGCTTGGCTTCGTGAAATTCGACTTCTCGCATGAGGTTCGCGGTAGCTCAAAGGTAACCTTCAAATGACGACGAAACTATTCAAAGGTGCTCTACTACGAAAGCGACTACCCCGAGGCAAATTCGAATTCCTTCGCGTGGCTGCCGCGTTCGAAGACACAGATGAGATATTTCTCCTGGAAGTGTCAGGGGCCACTACGTCCACTACGCGTCTCCCGGTCCCTCGTTCTTATGCCCGCATTGTTAGCTCACTGTCCGACTCGTTCGAAATTGTAAAGGACGAATTTCTATTGCCTGAGATGTTATGGCTCGACTCAGAGCTTGATGATGGTGTCAAAAACGTCCGCAACAGCCGGTACAACAAGATTGAACCCCTGGTAACGACGCTTGAACGCCAGCTTTTCGACAAGCATGCTCGGACGGGGCTGTTGAAGGCGCGGGCAGATGAAGTTGGCGTCAGCGAAGTGACGCTGCGAAGGCTGCTGGTGACCTATTGGACGTTCGGCTGCAACCGCAATGCCATGATTGAGCTGCGCAGCCGCGCTGGCGCCCCCGGAGTGGAACGAGCGAGCAGCAAAGTACCGGCAGGCCGCCCCAACGCGTCGGTAATCCTCTATGGCAAGGCCGGAAACCCGAACCGCACAACCACGGCAACCGATAAGGTCAGGTTCAGGCGTGCCATGGAAAAGTACTACATCGCCGAAGACGCGAATTACGCCGGCACATACGCTCGGATGGTTGAGGAAATGTATTCTGGCAAAGACGCGCCTGAAGCCGGCACCTTTTACTATTACGCCAAGAAAATCGGGTCCGAGGCAGCTTTCCTGAAAGCGAAGGCCGGAGAGCAGGAGTGGCGGGAAACCTATGGCGACAGACAGGGGCGCGCGCGTGACCTCTCCGACGGTCCGTGTGACATCTATGACATTGACGGCACTCCGTTTCCTCAGGAGCTTGTCGCCTCATGGGCGCCTGCTCGCGCCATCCGCAAACCCACACTTATGCTCTGCGTCGACCGGCATAGCCTTGCTATCACGGGATTTTTTGACAGCATGCAGCCCGAAAACTGGGACGCATACCGGATGTGTCTATTTAACGCGATGACGTCCAAGCACGACATGCTGGTGGACCTTGGTTTTGAACCAGATGAGTGGGACCTCGTTCAAACGCCTGCTGGCGTTTTCTTTGACCGGGGTCCCGCCATCACAGAGAAGGCGCAGGTCTCATTGTGCAACGAACTGAAGGTAGAACCAATCTGGGCGCCGCCAGGCCACCCTGAAGGTAAGCCGACCGTCGAGGGCATGTTCGGCAAGCTGCAAAACCGGATGGCCGGCAATCCCGGCGGCAGCAAGACTTCCAAGCGCCGAAAGGACAAGGAGCGTGCGCGGAACGCCATTAACAATGCGCAATGGTCTCCCCGCGAGTTCCGGCATGCTGTACTCAAGGAAATCATCAGGCATAACCGGTTTACGCGCGTACCGCATCTGCTGACGAAGGAAATGCGCGACGATGGCGTTGAACCCACACCTGAGGCAATCTTCAAATGGGGACAAGCTCAGTTGCGAGGCGACCGTGCACAGAAGCGTTCGGACGAAGAAGTTTACTTTGCGTTACTTCCACGGCATCACGTGGCGGTCTGGGACAACGGTGTGCGCTACAAGGGACATGCATATAGCTCTACTGGCTTGCGAGAGTATCGCCTCCAGCATATCTCAGTTGTCGGCAAGTCCAAGACGTGCAGCACATATGTCTACGTCGACCCCTTGATGCCCTCTCGGCTTTACTGGCGTAATCCTTCCGGACGGATGGAAACGCTGTTGCCGGACGAGCATTCATTGGCGCTTCTTGCGAACAACACGTGGCTTGATATGGAGCTCCAGCGACTCATCGAACTGACGAAGGCGAAAGAGTCACGTCAGACGGAACGCACATGGTCCCGCAAAAACAATCTGACGCGCACGCAGGAAAAGGCAATCGCCCCTGCTCTGCCCGAACCAAAAAAGAGGAAGGTGGTCACGAACGGGAGTGCAGAAGCGCGCAACCTTGAACAGCGCCTTCGCGAGAATGAACTCCGAGAACACCTGAGTTCCGTCGCGGGAAAGGTTACCTCTGACTCGTCTCAAGCGCTTCCGCCGACGCCAATTCGGAAACCTGGGCCGACCGGTGAGGTTCCGAAACGCAAAAGTATTCTAGACAGAATGTTCGATGACTAAATCTGTGGTGCGAACAATGGGGGCGGCCGACCCAGTGCTACGACAATAGCTGGCGCCGCCACGCGAATTTATGACGCACACACGTCGGAGGTCGGCGCTCGTTGTCAGTCGTCACCAAAAAGCCTCAAGTACATCTCTTGTAGTTCAGCAGCCGGCACATCAACGACCTTCCGTACCGACTTTAGCAGTGCCGCTCGGGTCATCTTATTTTTGCCGTCACGTAACAGCCAGACCGCGCGTCGCCGAATGTACTGCTCACTTGTTTCTGCTAGTTCGTTGATGGTGGCCTCGGTTTGAGGATACTGCTCCAGCTTTGTGACAATGGTCCGAGCCCCGTCGATACATGCAAACAGGAACGATTTCGTGAGGCGCGTCGGCCTGTCGGGCGACGCTAGCACTGCCGAATGCCGCCGACGGATTTCGGCGGCGACCTGCTTATCGCGCTCGTTTCGCGCTTGCACGTAGCGCGTGGGATTACTCCGGCGAACCGTTAGCGTCTTTCTCCTGCGTTGGCCGTGATAGTCGTTGCCCACCTTACCTTCGCGCCGACCTCTTTCCAGAGCACGACGAAAATCATTTTCCGATGGAAACAGCAGATTCATCAGAATCAAGTTCACGGCAAGATTGGGTGAGCATCGCCCCTGCATTAGCGGCTTCGACAACACTTTCATAGCCTCTTCGACGCCCGCCCAGCGAGCTTCGAGCAGACCGACTCCATCAACGCCTTCGATGAGATGCATCATTGCTGAGCGCCGGAGGACTGTTCCCTTTATTAGGCCAAGCTCAAGCGCTCGCTCCTGATACGTTGCTCCGACATGGTCGGCATCATGAAGAGACAGCGGATTGTCAAACAAGGCGCGAATGGAATTGTGACTTCTGGCCAGAAGCAATTCGCTTCCTCCCCGATACGACGTTAGCGCCAGTCGTCTCGGCTCCCTGCCGCATTGACATTGCGCCGACGGAAGACCAGGAGTCGCACGCTTACTCGACGAAAAGGCGCACAGACCACACCCAACCACGAGTGGGCATCCATGAAGAGGGCAATGAGTGCAGAACAGGAATTGATGCTCCCGATGCCAGTACGAGAAACCATGCGTGGCCGCGTCGTCTGTAGCACACTCCGTACACCACGACATCCTGGACGGCTTGATTCCCTCCCACGTGCAGGCCCGCATCAGGCTGGAGAATCCGCTATCGGCTCGCCCTCTGACTATCTGCGAAGCCAGTTTCGTTCGAAGGTCTCTCGGGAGGAATGGGGCAACCACTGGATAAACTGTGTGGTGATTGAGGAGACCGTCTGGCTCACCTAAAGCACCAAGGCTAGATTGACAAAGGCGTTCAAGGTTGCCCGGAATGACCCAAGGAGGTTCTGGGCAACATCTGAGTCCCATGGCCAACGAGCAAACCATTTTGACAGACGTCTGATTGACCAGGGCAACGCGTGCAACATAACTCATCATCGTCTCGCCAGGCAGAATTGCTGGAAAGTTGTTGACTTTTGAAGATTGGAAACTAGCCACTTTAGGCATCGACGTTCTCCCTAGCAGCCGCAACGCAAATCGAGCGTCGATTCTTTGTTCTGCGCAATCCAGCCTTCTTCAACCATCGTTCCGAACTTCCGATGTTCAAGTCGGGTGATAAGTTTTTGACCCACTCGATACGTCGTCGCACGAACGCCTCGTCATCCTCTGCGGGCACAAGTAGGCCTAACTCTTTGCGAATCTTTACAGCATAATCGTTCAGTTTAAGAGTCTTCGCGACGCGTTTCCGACTTGCACGGTATGGCCTCCGCTCATCAATTTGCGTGGCTGAGTCGTACGCGCGCCGCAGCAGTTCGATTTCCGATGCGGCCGCTTCGACCGTGAGTGAGGACCGTCCAGTTCTGGACGCCGACACGGCCGACCTCGTTAAAGTGGCAAGGTAAACGCGCAGCCACTCCTTGTCGTGTTTGAGGAGCCAACAATAGTCGTTCCGATATGTCCCACGAAACTCGGCTGCCGTAATAACCCGCCCGTCGGTCGTCCGGGCAGCTTCAGCCGTACTCCTACGCAGCTTCAGTTCGGCAACGTAAGCACGCTCGCGGCGACGTTCAATCAATCCTGGCGCGGTCCGCATCAGGCGGTACACGCGCAGCGGTGTCACTCCGTGGTGCGCAGCAACGCTTGCAACTGGCGTCGCTGCCTCAAGGTCTCGGAGAATTGCGGCGATTCCATCGTCCGGCTGTCTCACATTGAATCTGTCGGCCAACCCGGCACGCCTGAGCAGAAGCGTCGCTGTTGTCGTCGCTACCCCAAGCTTGCGAGCTACCGCTGTCACTGAACTGCATCCTTCGACGGCAGATTTACGTAGGTCTTCGTGTCGCCACACACCTGATGGCTCCGTTTTCTCGCTAGTCGGCACGTCACTCGAATGGGCCTCTGTAAAAAGGTTCAGCAGAATCAGGTAAGCCGGATGTATCGACCTGCGAGTATCCGAAAGTCGTTGAAATGCACGCCTCAGCATCTCCTTGTCCGCGACGAGCCGTGAAAGCGCCTGGTCCTCAAATCCATCAGCAAAGTGCGCACGTGATTCGTCGACAAGTTGCTTAACCCGTAGTGAACCCTCTTTTGTCATATAACCCATTGCCTCGAGCCGATGACGGCACGTCATCAACGTGGCCCCACATCCTTCGAGGAGCCTTTGAGTTTCACGCGCGAACTGCTGCGCATTTCGGCGCGTTGTAGCCGACTGTGACTCCTTCCAACGGAAGGAAGCCAGGTCGCGCTCCACGCCATCACTTAGTACGGAAATGAAGTCACCATGAAAGGGACAGCGCGTCACAAACGGCGCGACGTTGTAGCGTCGCCCCACATCGAATCCAAGCGATATCCGGTCCTCGCGTTGGCATTGAAGACAATAGCGCCCGACATCTGGACGTGCCGCAAGACTCAATGGCTCACGTGTCGGACAAAGCGGCCCGCGCCCTCCAGAAAATATGCGCTCGGCCAGGTCCCGTCCGGCCGTGTCCGTCATCGTTGCGGCGAAATACGGATAAAACGTGTGCAGAGTCAGCAGTTCCGTATCAGAGTAGAAATGCTGGCCGACGCTGTCCGCGAACACACGAAGCCGATATGGAAGGAGACCGGAGACATTTCGCCAGGGGGCCCCCAATACAGAGCGTCTGTTCGCTCGTCGGTGAAAACTGTCCGAGTGGATGTAAACACGGTCCAGCCAACTCGCTAACGTCTCCTCCTGCACCGGCGCGGGTAGAGATGAAGGAGGGGTATTTTTCCCCATCATAGATTCTCCAGGTCCGCACCAATCCAGCCAGCAACCTTCCCCGCCTTATGCGGGTCCTTTGATTTTGCCAGGCTGCTAGCAATAGGATTGAGTGGCTTGCGAGATTTGCTTGTGCGGGGCTTTTTCGGCGCATTCGCGGTCGACACTGCCGGGGCTTTTCTCAGAGAGTCCGGCATCTTCTCGCGTTTGGTTCCAAGCTGAGCGGCTCGTTCCTGTGCCTTCGTTTCCTCGTCCTCGCGTTTCTTCTGCTCGGTAAGCGCATCGTTGGTCGCCACCACTTGCAGCCGACGAGGGGGAAGGAGATGTTCGAAGCGGCGATATTCTTCTTCGGAAATCCTTACCTTCGCTGCGTTTCGGCGAAGGACGCTAATTGAGTCTTGGTAGCTCAGCAGTGCCTTGTCAGCACACTTGTCGACAAACGCAGTGTCCAGTTCGCCTTTGATGTAGTTGTCCGCCCCGGCTTCATTGCCCGCCATTTGCTCAAACAGCTCCGGGACGAGAGCGTTAAAAAAGTGCAATAGACCCTGCGTGTGGTGATGCAACGCGAACGGAAGAAACTCGGGCATTTCCAAATTCTGGTGACTTACCCGATAAGCCCACATCATCTCGCAAAGGTCGACGAAGTCTTCGTCATACGGCAACGCACGCAATTCGGTCTCGCCCTGCGCTTTCAGCTTTCTTCCTTCCTGCATGTGGGAGACGAGAAGGCTGTCGACCTTGTTTGTTCCCACAGCAAGAACGGGGATGCCCGTACACTGCATAAACGTCGAGAACAATTGGAGCGTGGCTTCGGTGCGCTCATCCAACGCCTTCAGACGCTGCAGGTCGTCGATGACGAGCAAGCCAAGAAAATTAGTCGTCGCTGCGCGGTACAACTGAGACATGTAAACCCACAACGGTGACTGTTCGCGCCGCGACACGCGCGCATAGTCCGTCCCGAGTGCCACATCGAATTGCTCAAGGACCATTCGAACCATCGCCTTCAAGTCCGTGGCGGCTTCGCACTGAATCGAAATCATGGGCAGTTGGACGGTTCGGCACCTCTTGCCGGCAATCTGTGTATGGACAAGCGGTTCTATTCCGACGTACGAGGAGATACGCTTGACGAGCGTCGTCTTCCCCGACCCAGTCGGACCGTGCAGCAAACGTCCCATTGCAGCGCCACCTGACGGGCTCATCGCGGTCAAAAGCTTTACTGCCTTTCCTGAGCGCCACTCCTCCTCTGTAGCCGTTGCGCAACGATAAATGTGTGCCATTACCTTAGGATTGCTCGGGCTTCGATGTAGATAGCCACGCCGCACCAGCGCCATCGTCGACTGGAGCTCCCTGCGATGTATGGAAAGTGGGACGAAGACGTCATCAACATCGTGAATCGCTTCGACGCGATGTTCAAGGCTTCGAGAAAAGAACTCGTCCCTGCGCTGGACAGTGACTGCACGCAAGGCCCTGAAGGCCGCGTCGTCGTCGGGCAATGGGTTCAACGCCTCAACGAACTCGTTCCCCGCCATTCGCCCCACTTCTGGTCGGTAGGTGGCTGCCTTCCATTTCAACGCCTCCACGTCTCGCGGGAGTTCAAAATCCACGCATTTTTTCGGTTCGATACCGACCGTCATACCGACCTCCAACTGATGCGGCAGCCCGCCTCCGCAGACGACGCGTCACTAGGAATGGTCGTCGCGCCTGCGCACGACGAGACTCGACCTGCTCCATCGTGGAGCCCAAGCTGGAGATGTTTTCCCATCAGTTCGTTACCGCCAACGCGCAGGTTTCCCTGCCTGGCGGCATTCCTTTTTTAGATTCAAGTTTTATGGAGAACTGTGGCTGGGGACAATTGCAGATTGCTCTGCGCATCCTCGCGATTCAGTGAGCAGCCGACTCACTTGACGGGTGGGTCCCGCCGGCAACCACGAAGTCAATAACTTCAGATTAAACCTTATCATAAATCGGCTTAGTTTAACAAGTTAAACTAAGCAAGCACCCTTATAATTCTTCACTGAACTATTAAGAACCAATTCTTTTTAGATAACCGCGAATATTATTCTCCTCACCACTTTGTATCCGCCGTGCGGACGTCAAAGGCGGCTCAAGCGAACAACTTCGCTGCCGATAAACAGATTCGTACAATGAATCTGAGCGACGAGCATATGCCCGCGAAACTTGAACATGATTTAGCGTATTACTTCGACAAGCAAGGCGTTCGCCAAGAAATCCGCGCTGAAGACCTATCCGACGTAACTACGCGTGCCTTGGCGGCGGAGCAGAATCTGACAGACAAGTCCGGGCAAACCGAGCTAAGTCCCAGAGTGCGCAATGGCGCAGTTCCGCATTTCGTCGCGACCGGTGTTCGAGGAACCAGGAATATCTTTGAGGGGGAGACAGACGATACCCATAATGCGCGAGTCCGGGCGTTGCTTCAGCGGCTGAAAGGTGCCCGCAAGTGGCAACTTGCACTCGGGGAATCCGTTGCCAAATCGACAGGTGGGTTTGACTGGAAATTGCACGACGCTATCGAGCTAACGGCCTACGAGTGGGGCAACGAGGTTTATCGCATCGTGACCAAAGATGCGATTATCCGGCACGACCTGTTTGGCCAAGCCCTGAGGCTCGACATGTCGGCTAATGAACCATGGGTTGCCATTGAAGTCATTCACACTCACTTCCCGGAGGAAGAGGCGTTCGGTGCAATGCTAGACCTGAGTGAACGAGTGCCGTTCTACGTGCTATTCGATTTCACTGCTTTGCGAGACAAATTTCTGCGTGTCTTGCCCGAGTCGAACGCAATCATCTATCGCGAGTGGACCTATCTCATTCATGATGGTCAGGTCTGGAAAGGCACGAAAAAGCAGGATATCAGGACCTCCGCCGCGTTGAAGGTTCACGTTCTGGATATGTTTCGACGTTGGGACGTCAAGTTCTGACCGAGGCAAGCTCGTCTTGCATGATGCTAAGGCCCCGATGCCACGGGTTGTGATGCTGCCACGGCTCCTCAGCCGTTTCGCCCCAGAGGGTAGCTATGTCAAGCAGTTCGACCTCCTGGTCACCCCAGTTCGCCATACAGTGTGCAATAGCGCTCGCATCGGCCTGGAGGTCGAGCGCGTTTGCCCTGCACCGCAGCT
This sequence comes from Paraburkholderia ginsengisoli NBRC 100965, assembly GCF_000739735.1. GTDB lineage: Bacteria > Pseudomonadota > Gammaproteobacteria > Burkholderiales > Burkholderiaceae > Paraburkholderia > Paraburkholderia ginsengisoli. The sequence goes on from NZ_BBJF01000008.1 coordinate 82,197, forward strand.
TCCCCTCGTAATCCTGCGCCGTGTCGGCTGCGATTCCCCACTGCTTGGCCAATTCAACCTTCTTTCGATAAATGTCGCCGAGCTTCATTGGATTCCCCGTGATAAAACTCGTGTAGCAATCGTCACGGGCTCCCGCGAAACATATTGGTCGCCGCCCGAGCAGGGAACTGATGCCGTACGCATGAATCGATTTCTGGAGGAATTGTGCAAATTCGGGATAACCGGCGAAAAAGGATGCTATCGCACGGACTAATTGCCGCGCCCGGCTTCCGGTCTTACAATCGCGCAACGCTGAATAAGAACGCATTCGAATTCCGGGGGACTCATGGATTGGTTGAAGTACGTCGTCGCAGCTATCGCGACCATTGCGGCCGGCTGGACGGTCAAGGTAGCCATTTCGAACCGGTCGTCGCGTTCGCGACGTACAACCATCGTTTCGCAAAAGAACAATCGTGCGGGCGGCGATATCGTCGGCGGTGATATGCACAAGAATAACCGCGAGTAGCGTTCGTGTTCGCGAGCCAAAGTCATAACGACGTCGGCGGCGACCTGGTCGGCCGCGACAAGGTCGATAACAGCAAAACGACTGTCATCCAGCTCGTCACGAATGGCGCGGCCGGTCAGGAACTAGCGGCACTTTATGAAAAGCTTAAGGCCGACGGCGTCGGCGACCCGTCGCACGGCCAGATTTCGGAGAAGCTTGAGCATTACATGTCCACGACGACGGACGGTGATGTTCGCGGCCTCGAAGCAAAGCTGCGCGACAGCGGAAGGGAAGAACAACTTCGCGCTGCAACGGACCTGAAGGAACGTGCGTTCAAGTCCATCATGAAGTATCAGACCTCGCGTACGGCGCAGCGGGTCTACACCATTGTTCTGTCTGAGCTGCATGCGGCGTTCACACTTACTGTCACGCCCGTTATCCAGCAGGGCGCCGACCGCGTCGCGGTCGACCAGTGTATTAGCGCCATCCTGCAGGCGACAAAGAACATGCTTGGCGAAAACGTCCTTGAGTTCGACGTCATGGACCTGCTCGCGCTCCTGTACTACCTAGGTGGCAACTGCCACATTCGGTGGGACAAATGCTGATTTATCACCCTGCGTACGACGCCTATCACTGCGCCTTCCGTATGTTTGTGATTGCGGAACACGTGCGTGACGCTGAGCTAGATAAAGCTCGTCTGCTGGATTTCTACCTGCTCTTCCCGGGGATGGTAAGCAAGATTAGGCTTCCCGATACGCTCAAAGCGCTTCGCGCGCAGGCAAAAGCGGCCGCCAATATATACCGCGACCCGGTGAGTGGAATTTCCACTTTCCGTGAAATGAGGCACATCCAGGAAGCGGCTCTCAAGTCGGTCGCGGCATCAGGCCTGATTGACATGGAGCGCTTCGGAAGTGGCTTTGTTACGCGTACCCAGATGCCGGTCCCACCGGCCCTCAAGAACAGGCTCGACGAGTTCGTTTCGGCGAACGGGCCAGTGGTCGAAGGTGTACTCAATGGCCTGTCCGGGATTCCGTTGCTCGGTCACGACGGACTGAAGCATCGCTCGGAACTTATGGAATATCGGTATGACTTTGCTTGAGCCCACCCTTCAGGTCAACCGGCTTGTCGTCTTCCAGGGCGGCCACATCGCATTCGATTGCGCCTTCCATGCGGGCGTGAACGTGATTCGCGGGCGCAACAGCTCGGGCAAGACCACCGTTATGGACTTGCTGGCGTTTTCGCTCGGTGCAGAGAATATCCGCTGGAAGCCTGAAGCGCTCCGTTGCACGGCGACCTATGTTGAGGTGCTACTGAATGGCGCGGTCGCTTGCCTGCGACGCGAAATCGATATCGCGCTTCAACGTCCCATGTCCATTTTCTGGGGTACGTTGGACGAGTCATTGAAAGCCGGCCCGCAGTTGTGGGAGCTGTACCCGTTCAAACGCAGCGCGCACCGAATCAGCTTCTCGCAAGCGCTCTTCGACGCGCTGAATATGCCGCAGGCACAAGGCGAAGGAGCCTCAAATCTGACTATGCACCAGTTGCTCCGCGTTCTTTACGCTGACCAACCGTCGGTGCACAGCCCGATTTTCCGACTGGACAATTTTGACAGCCCGTTGACCCGCGAGATGGTCGGTGGCTACCTCGGCGGCGTATACGACGACCTTCTTTATGCTGCTCAATTGCGCCTTCGTGAACTGGACGTGCAAATCGGCAAACAGGAGACCGAGCTTCGAAGCATTTTCAATGTGCTTGGCCGCTCCGAGCAGTCGACCAATCTCGAGTTCCTGGACACGAAGATTGTCGAACTCGAGGCTGCGCGCAACGCCCTGACCGCGTCGTTGGCAAGACTCAAGGAAGAGCGGACCCTCCCGCGCAAGGAGGCGAACAAGGCACGGGCGTCCGCCGACGACCTGCGGCAAAAGCTGAACGTTGCCCGACAGCAGGAGTCTGCGTCGAAAGACAAGCTTGCGGCGCTCGACCTTGATATCGCCGATTCGCGCCTATTCGTAAAAGAATTGGAGTCGCGCCTGCGCAGCCTGGACGAATCCAAGGAGACACGCTCCTATTTCGGCAACATGCAGTTCCGGTTCTGCCCCAGTTGCCTGAGCGAGCTTCCCGAAGCGCGTGCCGACACCGCCCATTGTCACCTGTGCACCACTCCGCTTGGCGATGGGCGCGGCGATACCCAGTTGCTGCGCATGCGCAACGAGCTAAGCATCCAGCTCAAAGAGTCAACCTCCCTCATTGAAAATCGGGTGGAGGAAGCCGAGGCGTTGCGCGTAGACATCCCGCTACTTTCCCAACGGGTACGGGCTCTGGAGCGCGACTACGCGACAGTGGCCAAGTCGTGGTCCAGCGACGTAGAAGTCGCGGTAGAGGAAGCGGCACGCAAGCTTGGCGCGCTGGATGCGGAAATTCGGCAATCGTACGAGCAACAGAAGCTGGCTAGCGTCATTACGGACCTGCAAAAGCGCAGGGACAGCCTGACGGCCGAAAGCAAACGGTTGGAAGAAAGTATCGTGCGCCTCGAACAGAAGCAGGCGCAGCGCAAGGTCGAAGTTGCGAGCGCGATTGACGCGGCAATGGTCCGGCTATTAAAGCTCGACCTCCCGCTGCAACCGGAATTTGTGAAGGCAGAAACAGCGAACTTCGACTTTGTTCATAACGCCGTCTACGTCAACAACTCGCGCAACTTCTCGGAAAGCTCGGCGGTGGTTCTTCGGCACATTTTCCACCTCGCCTTGCTAACGGCGAGCGTGCAAAAACCGTTCATGCGAGTACCGCGATTCATGATGCTTGACGGCATCGACGACGGCGGTATGGAAAAGGAGCGCAGCCACCGTCTGCAGGAGATTATTGTCGAGGAGTGCGCGACCTATGAGGTCGACTATCAGGTGATTTTCGCGACGTCGGACATCAATGCTGCGCTGGAAGAATCAAACCTGGTCGTGGGCCGCTTCTTCACGCCGGAAGCACGTTCACTTGATGTTCGCGACGCTTGACTGGCTGACGAACGCTGTAAGAAAGGCGATGCCGATGAAGCGGCCGCCCCCCGCATGGCACCAACGTACCATCTGGCAACCTTTGGTTGGGGCGGATATCCGCAGCGCGCTGGCGTCAGCCTCGGACGCGCTTCAATACGACAGTCCCTGCTTTGCATTCTTTGCCCGCTCGTGAAAGAACTCGGCAACGGCCGTGACCGGCATCCACGCCCCCTTGTCCGTCCCGCAGGCGAACTGCGACAGTGCGTCTTCTTTAGAGTCCGGCTCGATTTCGCGGTTTTGCACGATAACGGGGACGTCGGTCGCCTGTTCGGACGCGTCGTATTGCGTACTCTGCACGACCTTGAAAGTGTGCTGCCTGCAATCTACGACGTACGCGTCTTTTGTATAGACCGGTGTGCCGGGTTCGATATGCGCAGGCGCCTGAGCGGACCAGAACTTGACGGTGTCGCCATTCTTAACCAGTTCTTGTTTGTCGGCAAACAGGTAACCGAACTTTCTTGGCGTGTAGGTTGACCAGTCGGACGCCAAGGCGTCCGCTGCCTGCGCGAGAAGCGCTACACCGACTGCCGCCAGTGCTATCCGCTTGACTTGAGACGTAATGCGCATTGCAGGATGCCTCTGTAAATCTGCATTAACGGCAGCCAAACGCGGACATTTAGGGTCGCAGTACGAGGATTTCTTCCATGCACCGACGTTACAACGCTACGCGCTATAAACATATGCCAAGGCATTCGTCGAAAGACATAGATGCGACAACACTTCAGGTTGCTCGCCATGTGCCGATAATTCTCTATGGGTGGAAGCTCCGAGGTCGGGCGACACCACCAGTTTACAATTCGAAATCCAATGAGGAAACATGAGCGCATTGAATCGTAGCGCCACAGGGGCGGCCCTGGCACTTTGCCAGGATGCCTACGGCAACATGATGGGCGGACAGGAAGCCCGTGCATTTGCATATCTCAAGCTCGCGATTTCGGTCTTGACTGCCGCGAATGAGAGTGCAGATTCACGAGGTGACATTAGGGCCGAGAAGGCGTTAAAAGACGCGATTGACTCTGCCTTAGACGCCGTCGATACACTGGAGCCGCCCTTCGACCCGTCGCTCATGGACGCCGCGACTGCCAAGTGGGAAAAACTCGGTATCAGTCCGGCGGGTGTGCTTCCGACAGTCACCCTGTAATTGGAAACATCTATAACGAATTCATGCTGACACGCTTCAGGTGCCCCCGTCTCAGCCCATACCCGGACGGGGACACCTGAACACCAGCACCCAAGGAACAGCAATGTCAGAAATCACATCAGGCAACGACAACAGCGAAAGCATGTATCAAAGCGCATTCGCGCAGTACGAGACGCTTTTGAAGAGCGCGTTTGAAAAGGGTAACTTCCGGGCCGTAATGCAAGCGAGCTACACCGTAGCGGAGAAGTACTTCGAGGCCGCTAAAGCCGCAACGGATGAAAATCCCGAAATCGACGAGCAATCGTTGATGGCAACCGCCTCGCGCTATGTGGCAGAGGAATTCATGCCATCATTGCAAACAGACCTTGACGCCGTCGAGTCGCTTTCGTCGATTCTTGCGAGGGCGAAGGTATAAAGGTGAACCGTGCGCCGCATGTTTCGGCGCACTTCTTCATTATTGTTTCGCGAACTGCGTTGGGCACTAGCACAAGGGGTTCGTGAAACTAACGTTCACCGGGATTCGTCGTTACCCGACTGTGAATGACTGATGTGGCGAGAGCACTCGCACGGACCGGGTCGCCCGAGTTAGCGCAACATACCATTCGAGCTTAGTCCGGCACGCGTCGGGCGTTATAACGACGTGGTCAAACTCCAGTCCCTTCACTAGCAGCGTGCTTCCGACGGAACGGTTTCGCACGATTCGGCCGCGTTCGCGCCGCGTGTTGGCAACTTGCCATGTCGCATCTTCAAGTGAGAGACTGGGATTCTCTACGCAAAGGCGTAAAGAGGCCTTAATCCCGTAAACGAGTTCCGGCCGGGTGACCGTAACACCCGCTTCGTGTTCGATGCACTGCAACGCATCGACTACGTGACGGAAGGATGCATCTCGCGCAACCGCGCAAAGCGCAATTTCCGCAGGAGAGGCGGGAATGCGCTGGCGCCCCGGATTTGCCAACAGACTTTCGACTCGTTTCCTTTTCGGTGCAGCTTCGGCTCCAGCGAATGCCGAGCTTGCAAAACCAAGGACGGCCGCCACACGCTCGATACCCCCGGTGTTTCGCACGGAGTCGTAGAAGTCCCGCTCGCATCTTCCCGATACCGGTTCGACAGTTGTGCCGCCAATTGTCTTCGCCAGCTTGGCGCGACGCACCGCGTCGAAGCTGGAATCGAGCACCGCCATCGTCTGTCCGGGCTGTTGTGAACGAACGAAACAGAACTTGCCCAAATCAGTGACCGGCTGTCCAACCTCGCACTGCACCCACTCGACGGATTGCGGCACATTGGTCAAGTCAATCTTGCCTGCCTGAATTCCGGGTCGCGCTGAGAGCAGCCAGGCACCCAGTTCGCCATTGTCCACGGCATTCCAGCGATGCGGAGTTGCGAGCTGTCCAGCTAGGGGAAATTCAGGAAGTGTGCGCGTGTGCCAGTCGACGACGCGGTCAGTTCGGGTGAAGCCGAATATAGCCTGCAAAGGGTCGCCAAACACGTAGCAGCGCATCATCCGACTTAGTGCGCATATCAGTCGATGCTGAGACTCCGCGCAGTCCTGATACTCATCAACCAGCACGCCATCGTAAGACGCAGCGAGGACGCTCTGGACCGCGCCGCTCTCGACGAGGTCAGCGGCAGCCTGCTGAACTGTCGACCAATCGTTTTCCTTTGCCGTCCATTGAGTTGATAGATGCGAATTCTCGGGAAATGCGCGCGCCCAGCGGTGAGACCACGCTGATATCGTTTCGACTTGAGCCTTCATGTCAGGCACTGAGTACTTCTTCAGTCGCTTCCGGATTGCGTCAACGCCCGCGACCGTATGCGTAAGTACGAGCCAGCGCCCCGGAAGGGTGCCGGCTACAAGCGCAATCTGTTCGGTCTTTCCCGTACCGGCAGGAGCCTCAATGGCTCCCTTTCGCGTTGCCAGCATTTGCCCGACGGCGACCTCAATCATTGGCCGTCAACCAGTTAGTGAGCAATCGCAGATGACCATCGAGGCTGCCCTCGCCCAGCAGGTCAGCCGTGGACAGAACCTTCGAACCAATTTCAAAACAAAGGTCGAAGTGGTTCTTAATCCACTTCGACCTGTTCGCCTGGCCTCCAATCGCCTGCACTGCAGTCGGGTTCGAAAGATATGGTGCAACTTCATCGAGGCTGTTGAACGTGGCTTGCGCCAACCGCGAGAGCTCCTGTAACAACCGGGGAAGGGTGATACTTTCGGCAATCAATGCAAGCAGGTCGCCCAACAGAGCGACGGGCAGCCCGCAGAACAGCTCCTCTTCAGTGCAGCGCGACTGGCCCCATGAGAAATGACGAACGCCGCACGTCACCAGTTCCTCGAACGTTTTCTTGTCCATCGGCCGGTCACTGTCGGTAAGCACCGCCGTGCGATAGCCCAGTCTGGCGAAATGCAGTGCGACGGCGAAGACCGTTGGGTCACCGCCACCATCTACGAGAGCAACGCCGCTTGCCTGAAAATTTCTATCCGTTCCTTCGGCAAAGCCTTTCAGCAGGCCGATTTCCGTTTGACCCTCACAAACGAGCACCGTCTTTCCGAGCAAAGCCTCTCCCTTGTCGCGAACGTACCGCTTCGCTTCAAGGACCGGCGTTGCGGTCGTCGCTGCCGGCGAAATTTTTACGGTGCCGTCATGCCCATTACGTCGGCAGACAAAAACTTCGTCATAGCGCACCTCGCGCAGAACCGCCGTCGAATGAGTCGTAACAAACGCTTGTCCGCTGCTGGCGACGCGCTGACGCAAATGGCTGACAAGAAGTGAAATGCGATGAGGCTCCAAGCCGTACTCGAGTTCGTCGACGAGCAGGAACTGTCTCCCGGCAGATTCAGCGCTCTGCAGTGCGGCCACCGCCAGACGAGACGAACCCGTTCCCATGCAACGCATCGGCACATTTCCATCATGCAAGGCCACACCACTTGCATTCATCGAGAAGCTGGTGTGGTCGAGATTTGCGACCAGTCCGCTCCGCACACTAACGCCAAGCTTGGCGATATCGGGTGCGATGGCGTTCACTACATCGGAGAACGCCGTGGCACTATCGGCCGCAAAGTTATCGCGTGCTGACCGTAGCAGCCCGTTGAGCGTCGCCGGTAGCTGTTCGGGGTGTGAACCGACCCGTTGAAGGGACGAGCCCCGTCCCCAAGAAAGATGGCGGTCGGCATACACGCCGAGCCTTGCCGGAGCCATTGCCTTGCGGTCCGCAAAGCTCAGACGCCGGGACTTGTCCACGATACCGTTGCGCGAAACGTAGATTGACCACGACGGCTCGAGCGTACTGTCGACGTCAAGCTGCAGGATTAGTACTGGCTTGACTCCGACATGTTCCGCCGGTTCAGGAGTCCACTGTCCGGTGGCCGCATTCCATCCCGACAGCAACAGGCCGTACCGGTCGTCGCGCAGGAACTCGGCGGGAAGCCCAGACAAGACTGCACTTATCGAAATCGCCTTCGAGGTGTCAGTTTCGTAGAAGTCGAGGTCATCGAAGGTCGCATTCTGGCGCTCGGCAAACAGAAGTTCCAATGCATCAAGGATGGTCGTCTTCGCGCTGTCCCCTGGGCCAATCAAACAGTTGATGCCCCGCGCGGGTCGCCAGCCCAAGCTTTCGATGCCTCTAAAATGACTTATCCACAAGCACTCAATATGCACTGGCAATATCCCCGGATGGTCAATAGACGGACGAGCGCCCGATTGTCTTTCGGTTTGAATACTGCCACATCGCGGGAACTATGGGACGAGAATAGGCGCCCGTCGTGAGGGCTATTGGCGCCTCCACGCCCAAGGTCCAACGAGGGATTTGTTCGCACAATGTCCTTGTCGTATCCGGAGCCCCGGCGCTGTCGCAGCGCCGGGGCGAGTTCATTGGCCCAGTCTGGCAGATGCCTCGAATCCATCGGCTGTTTCACGCGCCGCATGTGCTATCTGGGGCAACAACTTCGTGAGTTCCTGCTGAGCAATGCGTTGCTCGGCGCGTGACATGGTGTCCATGTCGGCATGAAGCTCGGATGCACGTTCTATGAGCAGCTGCAAACGTGCAGCAGACGGCCCGAGGCCGTGCGTAATCTTGGACAGGTCAGATATCACTGCTCACCTCGCGTGTCGCATTGACCGCAACATATCCGGTATTATCGAAGTATCACCTGGTCGACCTTCCATGTCTAATACCACCGTTCCCGAACCCAACCAGATAGAAGTGGCGATTGTCGGGGGCGGTCAATCCGCTCTGGCCGTTTCCTATTTCTTGCGCCGCGCCGGTATCCGGTACACCGTGCTTGACGACCAGCCGGAGCCTGGCGGTGCTTGGCAGCATGCATGGGATTCGCTTCGCCTCTTTTCTCCCTCCCAGTGGAGTTCATTGCCGGGCTGGCTGATGCCGGGTACCTCAGAGCAATATCCGTCGCGCGACCATGTCATTCGCTATCTCACTGAATACGAGAAGCGCTATGAGATTCCGGTTCAACGCCCGGTGGAAGTGGCGTCCGTATCGCGACGTGACACGGGACTGCTCATATCGACGGACAAGGGTGAATGGCTGGCAAAAGCGGTTGTCAGTGCGACGGGCACATGGGGCGGCCCCTACATTCCGGACTATCCAGGACAGGGCAGCTTCGAGGGCGAACAGTTGCACTCGGCGCATTACCGCAATCCGGATACGTTCCACGGAAAGGATGTGCTGGTTGTAGGCGGAGGCAATTCCGGGGCACAGATACTCGCCGAACTGTCGCAGGTCTGTCACACAACCTGGGTTACGTTGGAAACGCCAACCTTTCTGCCTGACGAGGTCGACGGACGTGTTCTCTTCGAGCGTGCGACCGAACGATGGAAAGCGCGTGCGGAGGGACGACCGGACCCTGCGCCAAGTGGAGGCCTGGGCGACGTGGTGATGGTACAACCCGTACGGGAAGCGCGCGAACGAGGAGTGCTGCATTCTGTGCGCCCGTTCTCGCATTTCACGGTGGATGGTGTCGTGTGGAAAGACGGTTCGCACGCGCACGTCGACGCCGTTATCTGGTGTACCGGCTTCCGTCCCGCACTCGAGCATCTACGGCCGCTGCACATTCTCAACGACGCAGGCCGCGTAGATGTCGTTGATGGTCGGGCGTTCCAGGAACCGAGACTTTGGCTGGTCGGGTACGGTGAATGGTGCGGCTTCGCTTCCGCGACGCTCATTGGCGTGATGCGTTCAGCGAAATCGGCGACAACTCAGATTGACCAATATCTAACTTCACTTGAGGATTCGAAACCATGAGCGTCACGATTTACCACAACCCGGAATGCGGCACCTCGCGGAATACATTGGCCATGATTCGCAACGCGGGCGTCGAACCAACCGTCATTGAATACCTGCAGACGCCACCGACCCGCGAACGGCTCGTGGAGCTTATCGGCAAGTCGGGTCTCAGCGTACGCGACGCGTTGCGGCAAAAGGGTACCCCCTACGCCGCGCTTGGCCTTGACGACCCGCTGCTTAGCGACGATGACCTCCTCGACGCCATGCTGGAACATCCGATTCTCATCAACCGTCCGTTCGTGGAGACACCGCATGGCGTACGCTTGTGCCGACCGTCAGAAGTGCTTCTCGATATCATGCCTGAGGCCCGGAGTGTGCCGTTCACGAAAGAGGACGGTGAGGTTGTTGTTGATGCGCAGGGACGCCGCGTCAAATAGCCGAACCGCCTCGACGGCGGCACGACACGATGTTCCATACCTGCGTGCCGGACGGGAAACGGTGGCGTCATCGATGCGATATCAGCCTCCGATAAACGACATCTTCCAGCACCGGTGAAGCAGGAAAGTCGGCACCATTCATTTGCTGAGACACGGTCTCGTCAATCGAGTCTGTTAGTCCTTCGCTTGTGCCTTGCGCACACGCGCTTCGGCGGACGCTCGTGCACGCGCGCGCCCCAGGTCGATAGCCTTGCGAACGTCCATTTCAATCGCGCCACGGTCATGTTCCGGGGCGGCGAGTTGGGTCAACTCTCCATCGCGGAGGATAAGCCATAGCGCGGTTGCCACGATGCCGATGCTCACTGAAGGGTCTCCCGCCTCAAGTCGCTGCAGCGTGGGAACTGTGACTCCCATGCGCTTGGCCCAGGTTCTCAGGGATTCTTTGCGGCGCAAACGTGCAACGGCTAAGTCGGACCCTAATTTTTCGATGGCTCTAAGGGTGGCGGGAGGGAGTTGCTGAAGAGCACGAGAGGTCTTTGGCATGCAAATAGATTGCATCAATTGTGGCATTTTCGTCTACATCTATTTTCACATCGGAGAACTTCCATGCATGGTCTGTCGTCTGCTCGTAGACCGCGACGCCGTCGGGAAAAGTCTGTGTATGAAGTGACTGGATTAGCCCAGTACGCTCTCAAGTTCGCGTAGACGACGGCACGACACGATGCTCCATGTCTGGCGTACCTGATGGAACGCGGAAGGGGCCTAGACGCGACGTCAGCCGCCGATGAACGACATTTCGACTTTGGACTGGTCGTGAGCGGCGCTATTTTCTCCGCGCTGTTCTGAATAGCGGTCGACACGCCGCATCCACAGTTCAGCTACCAATCGGCGTAATGTCTCATCAGTGCACTCGTCTCGTACGGGCGACCGAATGTCGAGGCCGTGTGTGGCAAAGAGGCACGTATAGAGCCGACCGTCCGCAGACAACCGTAGCCGCGTGCAATCCCCGCAGAAAGGTTGAGTGACGCTCGAGATGACGCCAATCTCTCCTTGGCCGTCGGCATAGTGGAATCGCATCGAAGTGTCCGATGACTTGTCACGACCGGTCGGAACCAGTGGGAATACCGAGTCAATGCAACGGACAACCTCCGACGAAGGCACTACGGATTCCACATTCCACCCATTGCTCGTGCCGACGTCCATATACTCAATAAAGCGGACCTGCACGCCGCTCCCACGAAAGCGTCCGGCCACGGGCAGAATCTGTGCGTCGTTCACGCCGCGCTTGACCACCATGTTGACCTTGACTGGAGCGAAGCCGACTCGCAGCGCGGCGTCGATTCCTTCGAGCACGAGCGCGGCGGGAAAACCTACGCCGTTCATACGCTGAAACACAGTCTCATCTATCGAGTCGAGGCTGACGGTGATACGCTTCATTCCCGCGTTCCTCAGCGACTGTGCCTTGCGACTCAGCAGCGAGCCGTTTGTCGTCAGCGTCAGGTCGATATCTGCGCCGCAAGGCGTTCGCAGTCGAGCCAGCCGTTCGACAAGATATTCAAGGTCCTTTCTCAGCAATGGCTCTCCCCCCGTGAGTCGAATTTTTTCAACACCGAGGCCAACGAACACCCGCGCAACGCGCTCAACTTCCTCGAAGCTGAGCAACTCACGCCGGGGCAGAAATGCGTAGTCCTTGCCGAACACCTCCTTCGGCATGCAGTAGACACAACGGAAGTTGCAGCGGTCCGTAACCGAAATGCGCAGGTCTCGCAACGGGCGATGGCGCGTGTCACGAAGCGGTAACTCAATTGCCGCGCAGTCTGACGCAAGCAAATTGCGCCCAGGCGGGTCAGCAGCGCTGACTTCCACGAGCGGGATGACTCGTCCCAGTGTGAATGCCTTCATCGCAGCTCCACTCCCACGTGCGGATAGCCGCCGGCTCAGAAAGAGTACGGCCGGCGATGCGCCGGCCGTCGTCACCTATGTATAACGGCGACTCTTGAAGCTGACCGTTTGCTTGTAATCCTCCATTGACCCGACGCGACGGATGTTCGCCCACGTACCCTTGTAGTACGGAATGATGTTGCGGTCCGTCCATGTCGTCGTGACGTTGTCCTGGATGCCGTTGATGTGACCGAACACCATGAAAGTCTGGTCATGCTTCTGTTCGGCTGCTGGATATGCCATTGCGTACGTGGACCCAAAGTCGTTGAAGACCTCGACGATATCGCCAGCGCCAATTCCGAGCCCCTGCGCATCGTCCGGGTTAAGTTCGATATAGGCCATCGGGTCACGAGCGCGGACGAATTCGTTGTACTGGTCGTGGTACACCGTTTGCCAGACTTCGTTCGTGCGGCCGTTGTTAATCCAGAAGCGGTATTTGCCCTTCTGGTCAGCAACCGTCTTTGGCAGACCCGGCCACGGCGAAGGCTTGAACTGGGCCTTGCCGTCCGGCGTATCGAACTTGCCGTCCATGTACATCATCTCGGTACCGACCAGCTTGCCGCCCTCCCACGCCTTGGCAGGCAGTTGCACCCCGTTGTTGGCCATCACGCGCAGCCGTTCGTAGGTGACCAGATTTCCGGTATCGCCGCCTTGGCTATCTATCTTTTCCACTCCCGGTTGCCCGGCACGACGGAATCCATCGTTGAACGCGTCCTCTTCGGTCTTCCAGTCGAAACCGTCGAACCGCGCGGCCATCTTCGTGTTGCCATCTTTCTGATACATGGCTCGCAGCGTGTTGGCGACGCGTGCGGCAATGAGACAGTCTGGCAGCGCGCTTCCGGGCGGGTCCATGAACCGTTCGGACAGGCGCATGCGGCGCTCACCGTTCATCGACGTCAGGTTCATCTCGCCGGGATGAGTCGCAGGCAACATGAGGTGCGCGGCCTCTTCGAGCTTGGTCGGGTAAATATTGATATTCGCGACGAACAGGCCGCCCTTCGTCGTCGCATCGTAGATGATGTCGACCATTTGTTCCGAGGTCGCCCCACGGGCGCGCTGCATCGCATCCTTCACAATTTGCGAGCGACGCAAGACCACTTCCCGTAGTTGCTGTGCGTTGTTGCTAGTCTGGAAGTTGTTGCACGCCCACCAGGTCATCATCCGCCCCTTGCCGTTGATGAGCTCCTGGTCGATGTATATCTTCTTGTCGCCCGGATAGGGTGGGCGCGTATAGCCCTCCTGGTGCCCACCCATGCGTACGCAACCGGTACCCCGCCGTCCGACATTGTGAGTGGCCAGAGCAACGTCCAGTAGCGACGACTGAATCAGATAGTTGTCGTTGCCCCAGATGATGCCCTTTTCGTAAGTATGCATCGTTCTCGGAAGCTGGCCCGGCCCCTTCGGCTTATACGACCATTCCGCTGCGGTCTGAATTTTCTCAACCGGTACGCCCGTGATTTTGCTGCACTCGTCGAGTGACAGCTTGTTGGCCTGGACAGCTGCGTCAAACCCATTCGTATGGGTGGCAATGAAGTCTTTGTCAATCCATCCCTGCTGGACCACGTAGGTAAAAATCCCGTTGAACAACGCGATGTCCGTGCCCGGCTGGATATCCAGATGCAGCACGTTGTCCTTTCCGGCTACCTGCTCGGCGACCGCGACGGTAGGCGTACGTCGCGGGTCCACGAACACGACTTTGGTCTTCGGGAACGCCTCGCCAGGGAAGCGCTGCCTTTTCTTGTCGAGCGTCCCGCCCTGCAGGTTCGGCACCCAGTGATTCAGAAAGTAGTTCGTCTGCGTTTCGTACGAATTTGCACCGATAGACCAGATGACATCAGCCAGTTCGGCGTCCTCGTATGAATTGTTCAGTTCGCCAACACCCATCTCGCGAGTCGCGTGGCACTCCGAGTTGTACGCCGGCCGGTTATGGATTCGCACCATCGGCGTTTGCAGCGCAGTAAACATCAGCTTGCCGGAACCCCACGTATTTTCGAAGCCACCGCCTGCACCACCGTGGTCGAAGGCAGAAAAGACAATACCGCTTGGACCGTCCTTGTCGAGTACCTTCTTCATCAGGCCGGCGTAAAGCGCCATCGCCTGGTCCCAGGTCGTATCCACCCACTGGTCGCTTAGATAGATGCGCGGTTGTCTCAGCCGCTCCTGGGTGATTCCGTCCGCCGCGTACATGTACATCGCCATCTTGCCGCCGCGTGTCGAACTCAAGCCACTGTTCACGACGCAGTTCTTGTCCGGAACAATCATGATGGTGTGGCGCGAGCCATCGCGGTCGGTGACCACGTTTTCCATGGCAGGCGTCATGATGAGCGAGAGTGGCGGCACCTGTTTGCGAAAATCAACACCGAGCGCATTCTGGTTGGGAGCGCGCCCACCTTCCTGGTCTTCCGGCCATTTGTACACGTGATATCCGCATCCGACGATGCAGAAATGGCAGGTCATGTTGGTTCGCTGGGCCGTGACCGGCGGTAGCGCAATGCGGTCCTTATCGGTAGGCATTTTCAGCTCCTCGAACTCAGAGAACGTTGGCCTGGCGGCCGTATATCAAACCTTCCACGCCGACTGCTGACACGGTGCCTGACTTCTCGTCATACTGAAGCCGCACCCGAGGCAGATTTTCGGTGGCCTGCCCAACAATCATCTGGCCGGCCTTTTCTGCGTCGAACATACTGAAGTGGCAGGGACACTTGAAGACCTTCGTCGTCGGCTCGTAGACAACGGGGCAGCCCATGTGCGTACACATGGTGCTATAGGCGACGATGTCCCCATCGGGGCCGACGCCACCCGGAACGCGGCTCCCAAGCTTGAGAGCTGTGCAGGGTGATGCAGCATCCGGATAGGTGAACGTAACAGGGGCGTTGACCGTCATGCGTCCCACCTGTCCTACGGCCTTTTTCGGGTAAGGGAGCTTCGTCTTGCTGGTATCCACGGGGTTTGCGGCCGAGGCCACGGTGGGAACCAGAGCAGAAGCGGCGGTTGCGGCAATTGAGCCGCCGCCCAACTTCAGGAATGTACGACGCCGGATTTTGAGTTCTGACATGGTCTTCTCCTCGCTTGAATCTTGCTCGTGTAGTCGTTAGCATCGGTTCAACGGCAAGACGTATGCCAAGCGGTTCGACGTCCGCCGGAAGGCTTGCGCACCGTAGGTGTGAATTCAGCAGACCTGATGGACGCCATTACCATCCGGTAACGGTTCGTGACGGGGAGTGAGCCGTTATGTCACCAATTCGTAACATCCGGCGGCGGCAGGTTCTACGCTTCGCGCTAGGCCTTCCCCTGCTCTCGTCCTTCAAGCTTGCGACTGCCGGCGAAAGCCCGACGGTTGCGTTCGGCACGACTGCCGTATTCCTCGATAACGAAATCAGCCTGCTCGACCGTTGGAGCCGCGAGCTCGGGGAGGTATGCAACTCTGATGTGAGGTTTGTGCAGCGCAATAGCTATCGTGAGATTGATGACCTGCTTGCTGAGAATCGGCTCGATGTGGCGTGGGTATGCGGGTTTCCATACGTCACCAACTCACAAACGATGCGGTTGATGGCGATACCAGACTATCAGGGTAAGCCGCTTTATCGTTCATATCTGATTGTCCCCAGAAACGATACGCAGACCACCCACATCACGCAGCTTCGAAACCGCGTGTTCGCATTCAGCGACCCGCAATCAAATTCCGGCTTCCTGGTCCCGACCACGGAGCTGATACGTGCAGGTATCCGGCCGACCAGCTTCTTCAAGAAGTCCTTCTTCACGTATGCGCACCGAAAAGTCGTTGACGCAGTGACGACCGGACTTGCGGATGCGGGCGAGATTGATGGATACGTCTACGACACTATCGAGAAGCAGTACCCGGAACGTACCCGCGACGTCCGGGTGGCGTGGCGTTCCCCCCAGTATGGCTTTCCACCGATTGTGGCGCGCCGCTCGCTCGACGATGAATCGTTTCTTCGTATCCAGCGCGCACTGCTTGGGATGAAAGACAGGCCTGCAGCTCGGGATGTGCTGCAGCGATTGAACCTTGATGGCTTCGTGCCGGACGACGACAAGCTGTTTGACGGCATACGCAGCCTGGTTGCCATTCTGAACTCCGGGCCGGTTTAGGGCCGCGCAGATGCTGTCCCATCTCAGCTACCGCTACAAGATTCCGCTCGCGCTGAGCGCAGCCATCCTGCTGACGGAAATACTCGTGACCTTCGCGCTTGTAAGCGTAGCGGTGTCGGATGCCAGAAATGACCTTGAAAGCAGCGCTCAGAATCTGTGCCGCGTTCTTGCATTGTCGGTTCGCGACCCAATGGTCAAGGACGACCTGTGGCGCGCCTTCGAAGTGATTCGGACGCCGGTGGCGGTCAGGGAGCCCTCGAATCCGCTGAAGGAAATCGTTCTGTTCGACTCGAAGGCTCGGGTGTACGCCTCGACCTCTCCCCGAAAGGAACCTGTCCAGCGGCCGGTCGCCCAGCTTCCTCCCCAGTTCGGTACGGTCATCTCCCATCTGGGCGGCTCCGGTGACCCGTTCTTTTTCGACTTTCCGGGATTACTCGCGAGCCGCGACGTCACCGCCGGCATGCCGGTGAATTCGGATGACGGAAGCCGCCTCGGTTATGTGGTGCTGGTCTATGACGCCAATACCTTTTACGACCGTGTACGGTCAACGTTGCTCAAGCTAGCCGTGGCGACGGTGCCGGCCTTGCTACTGCTCATACCGTTGGGCTGGGTCTGGGGCGACCGGATGGCGAAACCGCTCCTACGCCTCGCAGCCGCCATGGGCCGCATTGGGAAGGAGCACCCTGAAAAAGTCGGCGCGGGTATCACAGCCCAAGGGAACGACGAGATAGGTCAACTGGAACAGCAGTTCCAGGCCATGCTCGCCGAACTGGCGCAGAAACAGGCATTGGAGCGCGAAGTGGTTGTCTCCGAGAGACTCGCGGCGGTAGGCCAGGTGGCGGCCGGCATCGCGCATGAAATCAACAACCCGCTGGGCGGCATGCTGAACGCCATAGATACACTCAACACACATGGTGAACCCGACGCTCAAACCAGAAAGACGTTGGGCTTGCTCGAACGCGGTCTCGCACAAATCCGCGCCACGGTCGGCGCGTTACTGTTTGAGGCTCGCCTCGATTCGCCGGCAATGAGCCTGTCGGACTGGCAGGATTTGAAGCTGTTGATTGCGCCGCAGATACAGGCAAAGCAGGCAGCGTTTCATTGGGAAATTGAACTGGACGAGGCGATTGGACTGCCCGCGCATCTGGTGCGCCAGCTCGTTCTAAATCTGCTGCTCAACGCAGTGAAGGCCGTAGAGGTTGGCGGACGCGTTGACTGCCTGGTCGCAGTCAACGGACTTGGACTACAAATCACGGTATCGAACACGGGTCAACACATATCCGGCGTGGCCATGGAGCATCTATTCGAGCCGTTCGGGTCGGTTGCGATAGCCGAGGGCCGGCGCTCGTACAGCCTTGGCCTGTGGGTAAGCTATCAAATCGCGACGCAACTTGGTGGCACAATTTCAGTCGATAGTGCACCGGGGCGAACGTGTTTTGCAGTGCTGTTACCGGTTACTTCTCCATGAAACAGGAGAGCATCATGTCGACCACGCTTATCTGTGTCGTCGAGGACGACCCCATCATGGGTGAGTCATTGGCTGACCGCTTCCGTCTGGAAGGTTTCGACGTGGACTGGCATACCGATGGCGAAACCGCCCTGGATGCCTTGCGGAACCGACCGTATCAGGCCGTCATCAGCGACATCCGGCTACCCGACATATCTGGCGAAGAACTGTTTTCACGTTCAATGGCCACGCACATATCCGTGCCGCCATTTGTGTTCATCACGGCCTACGCGTCGGTCGACACGGCGGTGTCTCTCCTGAAGAGCGGCGCCGCCGACTACATCACAAAGCCGTTCGACATTGGCGCACTCGTCG
This sequence comes from Paraburkholderia ginsengisoli NBRC 100965, assembly GCF_000739735.1. GTDB lineage: Bacteria > Pseudomonadota > Gammaproteobacteria > Burkholderiales > Burkholderiaceae > Paraburkholderia > Paraburkholderia ginsengisoli. Next base: position 100,414 of record NZ_BBJF01000008.1, read on the forward strand.
ACAAGGTCAGACTTCTCACAGGAACGGGAATTCCTGACCAGGCCATGCCGGCACAGAGCGAGCTGGGTGTGTCGGAGGCGATGCGGCGTCTTGCGGACCTGGTACCGAGAGTTGCAGGTCGGGCCAAATCGATTCTGATTACCGGCGAATCGGGTGTCGGCAAGGAAGTGCTTGCGCGGTTCATACATCGGCATGCACCCGGTGAGACGTTTCCGTTTGTCGCAGTTAACTGTGGCGCCGTCCCGGAGACGCTTCTCGAGTCCGAATTTTTCGGACACGAGAGAGGAGCCTTCACTGGTGCGGAGCGACAAAAGAAGGGGTACTTCGAGCAGGCCGAGGGTGGCACGCTCTTTCTCGATGAGATAGGCGACTTGCCTCTGTCGATGCAGGTGAAGTTGCTGCGGGCGCTGCAGGAGCGACGCGTCACGAGAGTCGGCGGTGAGAGAGGATTCGAAACCACCTTTTGGCTGGTCTGCGCGACAAATCGGGACCTCGCGGAACTGGTCCGGGTCGGGAAGTTTCGGGAGGACCTCTTCTATCGCATCAACATCCTCCAGCTACGCATGCCTGCACTTCGCGACAGGCCCGACGATGTTTTATGGCTTGCGCACCGCTTCGTGCGCGAAATCGCCACCCGGCTTGGCGAACCGACGAAGCTGTTCCACCCGTCGGCCGAAGCGCGACTCGCGACCTACGGCTGGCCCGGGAACGTGCGAGAGCTGCAGAACCGCCTCGAGCGCGCGTGCATCGTGTGCTCCCGCAACATGCTTTTCTCCTCCGATATTTTCGAGGAGGACGGGTCCCAGGCTGCGGCAGCGCTGGATATGGACACTCCACTCGACGGCTACATGACTGCATGCGAAAACGCATTCATTCGTGCGGCTCTGTTGCAGCACCAAGGCCACATTTCCGAGACCGCCCACGCCCTTGGCATTTCCAGGAAGAGCCTGTGGGAGAAAATGCGAAAACATGCGATTGCAGCCGAACCGCTTCATTGAACCGCCCTCGAGGGTGCATCAACCTGCAACTGGAGTACGCCCATGGAATCTCACGATAAGGACGAGCCGCTTGAGACCCGACTGGTTCAGGTCCGTGGCCAGGTGCAAGGCGTGGGCTATCGGGAGGCCTGCGTACGTCGCGCGAGAGAACTGGGCGTCACCGGTTGGGTCCGCAACCGCATGGATGGTTCGGTAGAGGCGATGTTGCAGGGCTCGCCGGAGCAACTGGCGGAGATGTGCGCCTGGCTCAGCGAGGGCATGTCCGCAGCGCTTGTCGACGCGATTGAGGTAACCGAGGTGCCCCCACCGTTTGCCCGCTTTGACAGCTTTGAGCGCATGCCCACCCTGTGAGGGCACGCAAAGTGTCGAGTTTGGAACTTTTCCGTCTTCCTGTATTTCCAGTGCACTGTGGCTGTCCCCGTCAGCGTAGCCGGCCGAGCACGCCAGGAACATATGTCAGGCGCGTTCGTCAGGCGGATAAAATTCATCCCCACTCGGAGACGCGTCCTGGAATCCCAAGTCCTGCCCCCGGGGCAAATACATTGAAGGCCTCGCTTGCCGGCTACCTTAGTCCCGATTCGCATCAAAACTGCAGTCGCACCGCCAGGGCCGCCAAGGTGACAACCAAGATGGGCAGCGTTAAGACGATACCTGTCTTGAAGTAGTAGCCCCATGTGATTGTGACGTTCTTGCGAGCCAGCACATGCAGCCACAGCAGCGTCGCAAGGGACCCGATTGGCGTTATCTTCGGGCCGAGGTCGCTGCCAATCACGTTGGCGAACACCATGGCTTCCTTAGCGATTCCGGTGGCATTGCTTGCATCGATAGACAACGCACCCACCAATACCGTCGGCATGTTGTTCATGACCGACGATAAAAATGCTGTGAGAAGTCCTGTTCCGAGCGCTGCTGCCCACACGCCATGCGCTGCGAGGTAACTAAGAATTTGTGCAACGTAGCCCGTGAGCCCCTGATTTCTCAAGCCGTACACGACGAGGTACATACCTAGGGAGAAGATGACGACTTGCCACGGGGCTTCCTTCAGTACCTTTCTGGTAGAAATAATGTCACCCCTTCCTGCGACGCCCAGTAGGACGGCCGCACCGACAGCGGCGACAGCGCTGATAGGCACTCCAACGTGCTCAAGACCAAAAAACCCCACTAGCAGCAACGCCAAAACCCACCAGCCTGCTCTGAAGGTCGAGGCGTCTCGAATCGCTTCTCGAGGTTGCTTGAGCTCAGCCACGTTGTACGCTGCCGGAATATCGCGGCGAAAATAGAACAAAAGCATCGCAAGTGTCACGGCAACGGCGACGATGTCGACCGGCACCATTACGCTTGCGTACTCGCCGAAGCCGACTTTAAAAAAGTCTGCTGAGACGATGTTGACCAGGTTCGAAACGACTAGCGGCAAACTTGCCATATCTGCGATGAACCCCGCAGCCATGACGAACGCGAGAGTCGCGGCTGGACTGAATCCAAGTGCGAGCAGCATGGCCATGACGATGGGCGTCAGGATAAGTGCCGCGCCGTCATTTGCGAACAACGCCGCAACAGCTGCGCCAAGCAAAACTAGAAACGCGAACAACTTGCGGCCGCTGCCGTTCCCCCACCGTGCAACGTGCAAGGCGGCCCACTCAAAGAATCCCGCCTCATCAAGCAGCAAGCTGATGATAATCACGGCGATAAATGTCAGCGTCGCGTTCCAGACAATGTGCCAGACCACCGGAATATCTGAGATATGAATGACTCCGGCCAGGAGCGCAACAACTGCCCCAACGGCCGCACTCCAACCGATGCCCAGGCCCTTCGGCTGCCAAATGACAAAGGTGATGGTCGCGAAAAATATCGGTATAGCGGTGAACATTGACAACTTCCTTATAACCACGAATGTTCAGTCGGAGAGCCGGCAGCATCGATGCGGGTGCCTCTCATGCGAGGCACCAAACGACAATAGGCCGGAAGGGCCGATGCCGGCCGGTTCGAGCTGGGTGGCTTTCGCGAACGATTGAGCCCTGCGTTTGTTACTCGCCTTTGTCGCGCAGCGACGTGCCGATGTTCTGCATTTCCTTCTGGACTGCGATGCGGTCCAGCTTTTCGAAGGGCAGACTCGCGAAGAGTTCGATGCGCTTTCTCATTTGCGCAAAGGCCCGCAGGAATGCCTTGCGCTTTTCTTCGTCAGAACCTTCAACCGTCGACGGGTCAGCCACGCCCCAGTGTGCTTTCGCAGGGTGACCGGGCCATATCGGGCAAACCTCGCCCGCCGCGTTGTCACACACCGTGAAAATGAAGTCGATTTCGGGCGCGCCGTCTTTCGCAAATTCGTCCCAGCTCTTGCTGCGCAGACCTTCGGTCGAAATGCCTTGTGAGCGCAGGAGTTCGAGCGCGAAAGGATTCGGACTCGTGCCCGGGTGGCTGCCAGCGCTGTAGCCAACGAAACGGTCGCCGGCGAGGTCGTTGAGCGCGGCCTCCGCTAGGATGGAGCGCGCAGAATTGTGAGTACAAAGGAAGAGTACGTTGTATTTGCGATGTTCGGTCACGAGGTTCTCCAGTCCGATGCCGGACGATGGTACGTTATACATCAACATCTCCAATATAATGGAAATGACATGTCCCGACAAGTGCTACGGGGCGGATGATGCACCGGGAAGGGCTCGGCTCACGAGCCGTCACAGAAATTTCACGTAGCCTCGACCTTGTCACCCGAATGTCACGAACTATACTTAGCATCCCGACAGTCGTAACGTATCTAGTTTTATGGAAATAATACTTACTTACTGAGGATGGTCACAATGAGCAAGCAGTTAGTGCAATGTCTGGCCAGTGCTGTCGTGGCTGCAGCATTTGCGTCGACTGCCTTTGCGGCGGACATCACAGGCGCCGGCTCTACGTTCGTCTATCCCGTCCTTTGGAAATGGGCTGCGGACTACAATCACGAGTCCGGAAACAAGGTCAATTACGAGTCAATTGGTTCCGGCGCAGGTATCGCGAAGATTAAGGACGCGACAGTAGATTTCGGCGCGACCGATATGCCGATGTCCAGTAAAGACCTGAAAAAGGCGGCGCTGGGGCAGTTCCCTACGGTCATCGGCGGGGTCGTGCCGGTTGTAAATATCGAAGGTGTTATGCCGGGCAATATTCGCTTCACCGGGCCGCTTCTTGCCGACATCTATCTGGGGAAAATCAAGACTTGGAGTGACCCAGCCATCACCAAAATCAATCCCGGTTTAAAGCTGCCTGATGCGAACATCACGGTGGTGCATCGCTCGGATGGTTCGGGTACGACGTTCAACTGGGTCAACTACCTCTCTAAGGTCAGTCCGGAATGGAAGAGCAAGGTTGGTGAAGGCTTGGCTGTTGCCTGGCCGGTGGGCATAGGTGGAAACGGCAATGAAGGTGTCGCCACTTATGTGAACCACGTCAAGAATTCCATCGGCTTTGTCGAGTATGCGTATGTCCTGCAAAACAAAATGACCTACGGCTCCATTCAGAACAAGGCCGGCAACTTCATTGAACCGAGCGCAAAATCATTCCAGGCGGCGGCTGCGACGGCTGATTGGACGAAGGCGGAAGACTTTGACCTCGTCATGACCGACGCAACCGGGCCGGAGGCATATCCGGTAACCGCCGCGACGTTCGTCGTCTTGTACAAGCAGCCAAAGAACGGTACGCAGTCGAAGGCGACCGTCGACTTCTTCAAGTGGGCACTGGAAAAGGGGCAACTGCAGGCGCAATCGCTTGGCTACGTTCCGTTGCCGGATGCGCTCGTCAAGCAAATCGAGTTCTATTGGTCAACCAACTTCAAGTTCTGATATCTCGGGTAATCCTTGGCAACGCGGAACGCCAATTCGTGATGCATGTCGCAGGAACGGTGATTCCAAGCACTGCTGAAAAGGTTCGGTCTGGTTCGCGTCAACATGACCGTTCCGTTCATCATCGCCGTGGCGCCCTTATAGCGACCCATCGCGTTGCCGCCGATAATGCCGGTCGGCCGTCACCTTGCCCTAAGCAGGTGCGTTCCGGCGAAACACAACAATGACGGCGAAAGCTCGCACCCGGGAGCGACGGCGCCCATTCGCGGTCACGATGTCCGCTGATACCAGCGGCGGGAAGAGTTGACTACCTTGACGACGGCGAGCATCAACGGCACTTCGATGAGCACACCAACGACGGTCGCCAGCGCCGCACCCGACTTCAGACCGAACAGGCTGATTGCCGTTGCGACAGCCAGTTCGAAAAAGTTGGATGCTCCAATCAGACACGACGGTGCCGCGACATCGTGCGCAACCCCCAGTTGACGATTCGCGAGGTAAGCCAACGAGGCGTTGATAACGACCTGAATCAGAATGGGCACCGCCAACAGCAGAATGACCAGCGGCTGCGCGATGATTTGCTCCCCTTGGAAGGCGAACAGAAGCACCAGCGTCAACAGCAGTGCTGAGATGGAGAACGGACCAATTGTCGCCAGCGCACGCTGGAAATGCTGCTCGCCCTTGCGCAAGAGAATCCTGCGAAGAACCTGAGCGATGATGACCGGGATAACGATGTAGAGCACCACCGACGTGAGCAGCGTATCCCACGGCACCGTGATGTTCGAGATACCGAGCAATAGCCCGACAAGGGGCGCGAACGCGAAAACCATAATCAGGTCATTCAACGCGACCTGAGACAGCGTGAAATACGGGTCACCTTTTGTGAGCTGGCTCCAGACGAAGACCATCGCCGTGCACGGCGCTGCAGCCAACAGAATCAGGCCGGCGACGTAACTGTCCAGTTGGTCCGCAGGCAGTAGTGACGCAAACGCATGCCGCACAAAGACCCACGCCAGGAAGGCCATGGTGAACGGCTTTACGGCCCAGTTGATGACAAGCGTCACGCCGATGCCCTTTACCTGACTGCGCACCTTCCCGAGCGAGGCAAAGTCGATGCGCAACAGCATCGGAATAATCATCACCCAGATGAGAACACCGACCGGGAGGTTGACGTGGGCGACCTCGAGCGTTGATATCGCGTGGACCGCGCTCGGTAGCAACTTGCCGAGAAAGATGCCAGCCAGAATGCACAGCGCGACCCAGACCGATAGATATCGTTCAAAGAAGCCGATGCCTCCGGGCTCGCGGCGGGCAACCTTCGCGGTGGTTTGACTGCCTGCCATGATTACTCTCCTTTTTCGCGCAACGAGGTGCCGATTTTCTGCATTTCGTGCTGCACCGCAAGGCAGTCGAGTTTCTCTAAAGGCAGACTGGTGAAGAGTTCGATGCGCTTGCGCATCTGCACGTACGCCTGCAGGAAAGCCCTGCGCTTTTCGTCGTCGGTGCCCTGAACCATCGACGGGTCCGCCACGCCCCAGTGTGCCACTGCCGGATGGCCCGGCCATATCGGACAAACCTCTCCGGCTGCGTCGTCGCAGACCGTGAAGATGAAGTCGATTTGCGGTGCGCCATCGTCAGCGAATTCGTCCCAGCTCTTGCTACGCAGCCCGTCAGTCGAGATGTTTTGCGAACGCAGCAGGTCAAGCGCGAACGGATTGGGTGCCGTACCAGGGTAACTGCCCGCGCTATAGCCAACGAAACGGTCGCCGGCGAGGTCATTAAGCGCAGCCTCCGCGAGGATGGAGCGAGCAGAATTGTGGGTACACAGGAAGAGTACCTTGTATTTGCCATGCTCGGTCACGAAGTTCTCCAGTCCGATGCCAGACGATTGCACGTTATATATCAACATCTCCAATCTAATGGAAATGACATGTCCCGACAAGTTCTTCGGGGCGGATGAGGCACCCAGGACAGCCTTGGCTCACGAGCCGTCACAGAAAATTCACGTCGGCTCGACCTTGTCACCCGAATGTCACGAACTATACTTAGCATCCCGACAGTCGTAACGTATCTAGTTTTATGGAACTGATGCTTACTTACTGAGGATGGCCAAAATGAATACGCAGTTTATGCAACGTCTGGCGGGTGTTGTCGTGGCTGCAACCTTTGCGGTCGCCGCCCACGCAGTGGAAATCACCGGGGCAGGCTCTACCTTCGTCTACCCCATTCTTTCGAAGTGGTCTTCCGACTACAACCAGAATACGGGCACCAAGGTCAATTACCAGTCTATCGGTTCCGGCGGCGGCATCGCACAAATCAAGGCGGCGACGGTAGATTTCGGCGCGACTGACATGCCGATGTCCGTCGAGGACTTGAAGGCGAAGGAAATGGGGCAATTCCCGTCGGTTATCGGCGGAGTCGTGCCCGTCGTCAATATCGAAGGTGTCGCACCCGGCAAGATTCGCTTCACCGGTCCACTTCTCGCAGACATTTATCTTGGCAAGGTCAAGAAGTGGAGTGACCCGGCCATCGCCAAAGTCAACCCAGGCCTGAAGTTGCCGGATACAAATATCACAGTGGTGCATCGTTCAGACGGCTCCGGGACCACGTTCAACTGGGTGAACTACCTCTCGAAGGTGAGTCCCGAATGGAAGAGCAAGGTAGGCGAAGGTACGTCTGTCGCGTGGCCGACCGGAGTGGGGGGTAAGGGGAACGAAGGCGTCGCCGCATACGTAAACCGCTTGAAGAACTCCATCGGATACGTCGAGTACGCGTACGTCCTACAAAACAAGATGACGTACGGCTCCATACAAAACAAAGCCGGCAATTTCGTGGAACCGAATGCCAAGTCGTTCCAGGCCGCAGCGGCGACCGCCGACTGGACGAAGGCGCAGGACTTTGACCTTGTGATGACCGACGCAGCCGGCCCGGATGCCTACCCGGTGACTGCCACCACGTTCATCGTCATGTACAAGCAGCCCAAGAACGCCGCGCAATCCAAGGCGACCATCGACTTTTTCAAGTGGGCACTGGAGAAGGGTCAACAGCAGGCGCAGTCGCTTGACTATGTTCCCCTACCCGAACCCCTCGTCAAGCAGATTGAGTCGTACTGGTCGACCAACTTCAAGTTCTGACGCTCCCGCAATCCACGGTGGCGCCGGCCGACGGCTTCGCGCCACCGGTAGAGGAAAAGCAGATGCCTACCACTGCTGAAGAACTGGCGAAAGGGCTAAACGGTGAACGCCGCAAAGGCACTGTGCTCGGAACCGAGTTGACGTTTCGTACGCGAAAACGCTGGCTGCCCGACGCAGCAGCGGACCGCATGTTCTGGTTAGCGGCCCTATCTGCTGCAGTATTTGTGCTGGTCCTTCTTTCGGGCACCGCCCTATCAATGCTATGGGGCGGCCGTCTCGCATTTCAGACCTTCGGCTGGCGTTTCCTTATCAGCAGCGATTGGGATGCCGTTGCACACAAGTTCGGTGCGCTCATTCCGATTTACGGCACGTTGGTCAGTTCCCTTATCGCGTTGCTTATCGCAGTTCCAATCAGCTTCGGCATCGCGATGTTCCTCACCGAAATTGCACCGCGCTGGATGAAGGGTCCTGTCGGCACGGCCATCGAATTGCTCGCGGCGATTCCGAGCATCATCTACGGCATGTGGGGTTTGTTTGTTTTTGCACCCGTTCTCGCCGACCATGTTGAGCCATGGCTCATCGACACCCTGGGTAATGCATGGCTGATTGGCCCTCTGTTTTCCGGTGCGCCCATAGGGCTAGGGATGCTGCCCGCCGGCCTCATCCTCGGCATCATGATTATTCCGTTCATCACGGCCGTGATGCGTGACGTATTCTCGGCAACGCCACAGATGCTCAAGGAGTCGGCTTTTGCACTCGGCGCAACGCGGTGGGAGGTGATTCGCAAGGTCGTGTTGCCATACACCCGGTCCGCCGTCATCGGCGCCATTTTTCTCGGACTGGGGCGGGCCCTCGGCGAAACGATGGCGGTGACATTCGTACTGGGCAACGCCCATGACCTGAGCGTTTCCTTGCTCAATCCGAGTAACTCGATTGCGGCAACGCTCGCCAACGAGTTCACGGAAGCTGACTCGCCCATCTATCTGTCATCACTCATTGCCCTCGGCTTTGTCCTGTTCGTCGTCACGTTCATCGTGCTCGCGTTCGCGAAGCTGCTGCTGTTGCGACTCAATCGCATGGAAGGAGCAAAGTAATGAACGGATTCGACATGGGGAAGTTCAGGCGTCGGCGCATCACAAACAATATCGTGTTCGTGCTGTCGGTCTTGTCGACACTTTTTGGTCTCTTCTGGTTGTTCTGGATTCTCGCGACGACCGTTATAAACGGGTTTGCTGCGCTGGGTCCAAGCCTCTTCACCCGGATGACACCTCCCCCGGGGCAGCAAGGTGGTCTGTTGAACGCACTGTATGGCAGCTTCCTGATGATAGGTATCGCGGCCGTCATCGGCGTGCCACTGGGTCTGATGGCAGGCACGTATCTGGCCGAGTATGCCCGTAGCACACGGCTTGGCGCGGTGGTTCGTTTCGTCAATGACATCCTGCTGAGCGCGCCGTCGATTGTCATCGGGTTGTTCACCTACCAACTCCTCGTTCGGCCGCTGGGACACTTTTCTGGCTGGGCAGGGGCAGTCGCTTTGGCCATCATCATGTTGCCGGTCGTTATCCGCACTACCGACGAGATGCTTCAGCTCATCCCGGACAGCATGCGGGAAGCCGCATTGTCGTTAGGCATTCCGCGCTGGAAAATCAATTCGCGCATTCTGCTGAAGGCGGCTAGCGCGGGCATCGTGACGGGCGCCTTGCTCGCGGTCGCGCGTATCAGCGGGGAAACGGCACCGCTGTTGTTCACGGCACTGAACAACCAGTATTGGTCGACCACCCCGAACGGGCCGCTCGCCAACATTCCGGTCGTCATCTTCCAGTTTGCGATGAGTCCGTACGAGGCGTGGCACACCCTGGCGTGGGCCGGAGCGTTCCTGATGACCGTGTTCGTGCTGGCACTTGCCATCCTGTCCCGCACCTTCTTCAATCGCGCTCATGCCTCCCGTTAAGATGCCATCCGCCCGGACTACCGAAGCGCGCATCAGTGTGCGCGGACTCAACTTCCACTACGGCCGGCGCCAGGCGCTGTACGACGTCAACGTCGACTTCCCGGACCGCGAGGTGACTGCCATCATTGGCGCGTCGGGCTGCGGCAAGTCGACACTGTTACGCGTGCTGAACCGGATGTATTCAGTTTATCCGGACCAGACCGCCACCGGGATTGTCGAACTCGACGGGAGGAATATTCTGGAACCGCGCTTCAGATTGAACGAGTTGCGGCTGAAAGTGGGCATGGTGTTTCAGAAACCGACGCCTTTCACGATGTCGAATTACAAGAACGTCGCGCTGGCCATCACACATCACGAGGCCCTGACGCGTAGCGAACTCGACGAGCGTGTTGAGTTCGCGCTGCGTCAGGCCGCTCTTTGGGACGAGGTCAAGGACAAGCTCGACCAGAGCGCGCTCGCGCTGTCTGGCGGACAACAGCAGCGCCTGTGTATTGCCCGCGCGCTTGCCATCGACCCTGAGGTGTTGTTGCTGGACGAGCCGACCTCTGCACTGGACCCGATAGCCACCGGGAAAATTGAGGACCTGCTGCATACGCTCCGCAAGCATTACACCGTGGTTATCGTGACGCACAACATGCAGCAGGCAGCCCGCGTCTCTGAGCACACGGCATTCATGCATCTGGGCAAGCTCGTGGAGTTCGGGACCACCGCGCATATCTTCTCAAAACCGACGCAGAAGGCCACCGAGGACTACCTCACTGGCCGCTTCGGCTGAGGAGCGAACATGCCGGACAAACATCTCTCAAGCCAGTTTGACGCTGACCTCAATCTGCTCTCCACCAAACTGCTCGCAATGGGCGGACTTGTGGAGTTGCAGATTGCACAGGCGATGCATGCGCTGGACACGTTCGATATGGCAATTGTGGACCAAATCCTTGAGGACGAACACCGGCTCAATGCGATGGAAATCGACATTGACGAGGAAGTTAGCAACATCATCGCGCGTCGGCAGCCGGCTGCCCGTGACCTGCGACTGCTGATGTCCGTTTCCAAGACTGTTACTAATCTTGAACGCGCCGGCGACGAGGCAAGAAAAATTGCGAAGCGCACGCGCCGCATCGACAAGGACAGCGCAGCGCGGACCATCAATATCGCTGAAATCAAGCTCTCCGGCGAGATGGCTTCGCATATGCTCCGTCGGGCACTGGATGCATTTGCGCGGCTGGATACTGTCGCAGCGACGCAGATTGTCCAGGACGACCACGCCATCGATGAGGAGTTTCGCGCCTTCGTGCGAAAGCTTGTGAGCTACATGATGGAAGACCCGAGGAGCATCTCGGTTGGCCTCGACTATCTGTTTGTTGCAAAGGCTATCGAGCGTATCGGTGACCACGCGACCAATATCGCCGAATTCATCGTCTATGTCGTCGAAGGTACTGATGTTCGTCACGTGTCCCGTAAGCATCATATGCGGGACGCGCCCGGTAGCAAGGAATAAAGGAGACGCGATGCCCCCGAGTGTTCTGATTGTTGAAGATGAGCCCGCAATAGCCGAACTACTGGCCATCAACATTAAACACGCGGGATATCACCCGCTGCAGGCGCGGGATGTCAATGCCGCGAATGCACTGGTGGCAGAGGTGCTGCCCGACCTCATTGTCCTCGACTGGATGCTGCCGGGAACGTCTGGTCTGGTCTTTCTCCGTAGGCTGCGGGCAGATGCCCGGACACGGGAACTTCCCGTCATCATGTTAACGGCGCGCACTCAGGAAGAGGACTCGGTGGATGGTCTTGAAGCCGGAGCTGACGACTACATGGCCAAGCCCTTCTCCCCGAAGGAACTGGTGGCTCGCATCAAGGCGGTTCTGCGCCGGCGCGCTCCCCAGCGCACCAATGATGCCGTAACCGTCAATGGGCTGACGCTGGACCCGTCAACACACCGCGTCTATGTCAAGGAGAACGGCGTCCAGCTACCCGTACATCTCGGCCCGACCGAGTTCAAGCTTCTGCATTTTTTCCTGACGCACCCGGAGCGTGTTCACAGTCGGACCCTGGTTCTCGACCAGGTCTGGGGTGACCATGTTTTCATCGAGGAGCGCACAGTCGACGTGCATATCAAACGGCTCCGTTCCGCGCTGAAACCAGTCGGCTATGAGGCCATTATTGAAACCGTACGTGGCAGCGGCTACAGGCTTACTCGATTGCCGCTGACAAATCGTATGGAGAAGGCGGCGTAGCCAGCGCAGTTATCGCGCGGCATTGCATCGGCGCTGTTTCGCAACTGTGGCATTCCGGATAGAACAGGCGACAGAACGTGAAGGCTGTTAGACACCACGAGGACTCACGGGGCGAGCACCAGGCGGGCAACGCTATCCCGAAAGACAGGCCGGTTCTGAGTTCGCGAGAAAAGCATTACGTCGTCTGGGGGATTCTCCGGCTCACCCTCGGTATTCTGCAGATGACGTTCGCCGCAGCCGCCATCCTCCACCTGATTTTTGTTGGCCTAACGCCAGCGACTCTCAGTTACGCTGCTGTCGCGACGATTGCAACGTTGCTGAGCCGGCTACTGTTTCGCGGTCGAAGGGGACCTCGTCGGTAACTACCACCTTATCGGCAAGCCACTGGGTGAACGCGGCAGCACCGCCTTCGTGGGAACAGCAACCCACAAAACTGACCTGTCTCGCCGCTGACATCTCAATAGCGTTAGAATCATCGACTTACCTAGACCACGTGTGCATCATGAAGGAAAAAGACGCCATCAAAGCCTTGTCCGCGTTGGCCCAGCCCACACGCCTCGGCATTTTTCGACTGCTCGTGACGGCCGGCCCGGACGGATTGAGCGTGGGCGTTATCCAGGAGCAACTGGAACTGGCGAGTGCAACGCTGTCCTTTCACCTGAAAGAGCTGACGCACGCCGGTCTGGTGACCTCACGCCAGGAAGGCCGCTTCGTCTACTACGCACCAGAAATTGAGCACATGAACGACCTGGTCGGATTCCTCACCGAGAACTGTTGCCAGGGAGTGGATTCGGCTGCCTGCACGCCGAAGAAGAAGGTGAAGTGCAAACCTGTTCCCGCGTAACCGGACTCCGAAGCGATAACGCCCCCTAGAAACGAGGCGCCGTGGGACGTCGAAGCACATCGCCACTGGGCGACCAGTCCCACCTGAATTGAATTCCGTTCGAAACCGGCGAAAATTCGGCCTCCGACGGCCGCCTTGGGCGGCCGTTTGTTTTGATGCTGCGGATTCAGCCGCAGCAGACCTTTTTCTCAATCACAGCGGGGATGGAGGTGGCGGGGGCGCAGCACGCGCCACTGGACTCCGACATGGCCGCCTGTCGGCTGTCTGCGCCGAACACAGGAATGTTGCCGAGCGTGTGATAAGTCTCCCATGGCACTCCAGCGGGGTCCTGCGTCCAGTACTTGTTGGAACTCGCGTAGCAGCACTGCGCGCCAGGCTGGTCCTCGACGGTGACGCTTCCCGCGACAACCTGCGCGCGCAGAGCCACCAGCTCCTCGTCGCTGTCGACCTGGAAGCCCAGGTGATTGACGCCAGTCTCGCCGCCGCGCGCCGAAATGGCGAAATTCATGCGCGGGTCTTCGAGCATCCATTTCGCGTAATCGTCTTTAAGCACAGACGGCTCGGCACCGAACATGCTGCTGTAAAACCGCACGCTTTCGTCGAGTTTCGGGACAACAACGTGCACGTGAAATCGCTTCATTCAAGCCTCCGTTTCGTTGGTCGCGCAGCCGCATTGCTCTGCTTGCTCGGCCGCGCAGCAGTTTTCCATCAGGAAATCCATGAGCGTCTGCATGTGGTCATAGCTGGCGCAATAGATGATGAACCGGCCCTGACTCTTGCCTTCGATGAGCCCTGCGTGTGCGAGCTCCTTCAGGTGGAATGACAGCGTGGGCGCAGGCAGCCCCAGCTTTTCAGCGATGGCGCCAGGACTCATACCCGACCGTCCAGCGGTTACCAGAAGGCGAAAGACCGTGAGACGGGTCTCGTGCGCAAGCGCCGCGAGCGCCTTGACTGCCAACTTCGAATCCAGGGTTGCCATCACAGTCCTTTATTGGTTACTCGCCTGAACTTCCTTGCGAGAATGGTCGGCGATTGCCCGGGAAGCTAGGTCGGTCGCGGGGTCGAGCGGACGACCGTCCTTCACCCGTTCGCTGTAACGGTCGACCAGATAGTCGGCACGGCCGCGAAGCAGCAGCGTGAACTTCACGAGTTCCTCCATGACGTCCACCAGTCGGTCGTAATATGACGACGGTTTCATCCGGCCGTCCTCTTCAAACTCTTCAAACGCCTTGGCAACCGACGACTGGTTGGGGATGGTGAACATACGCATCCATCGTCCCAACTGGCGGAGTTGGTTCACCGAATTGAAAGATTGCGAACCGCCGCTGACCTGCATGACGGCAAGCGTGCGACCCTGCGTGGGGCGGATGCCGCCGCTGACCAGCGGCAGGTGGTCAATCTGCGTCTTTATCAGACCGGTGATGGTGCCGTGCCGCTCCGGGCTGCACCACACGTGCCCTTCTGACCATAGCGACAACTCGAGCAGTTCCTTCACTTTCGGATGGTTCTTCACGTCGACGTCGTCTGCGTGCGGCAGACCGCGCGGGTCGAAAATCCGCGCTTCCGCACCGAACGTCTGCAACAGGCGAGCGGCTTCCTCGACAAGCAACCGCGAATACGACCGCTCCCGCAGCGAACCGTAGAGCAGCAGAATTCTTACCGGCGGCTGCCCCTCCATTCCGAGGCGTGTTGCGATATCGGTGTCGAAAATATCTGTCCTGGCGGCCGGGAAGCTCTGGTCGCCATTGATTGCGTGAACTGTCATCTCATTACCCTGCTATTTGACATTTCCAATTATATGGAGGCGTTTGGTCGATTCAAGGCGCTTTGCAGCGCCTCGGAGCACGACCGTCATCATCTCATTACTTGCATTCTACTACATTTCCGGTATTCTAGAAATATGAAATGCTTGGGGCTGTCATGGACTGCGAAGACCGGGTTACGACGGAGTCGCTCCCGCCTGTGTCGGGAAGGGGCCCCCTTCACGAGCGGGTCGCCGCTGTCATCACGCATAGATTCGCGTCGACAACATTTTTTTGCTACGCCACCTTTCGCACCGGCAGCGGCACCGTCCACAAACTGAGCCAGATGAGGGGCTGAAAAAATTGAGCACAATGTCGAGCCGAAGTGAGAACGTCAGCGGAAACACCGCTCCCCGAGATAGCAAAGACAGTCTGGTTACATGGGCGTTGGCGTTAGCGCAGCTAGTCTCCTGGGGCTCCGTCTACTATTCATTTTCCCTGCTGGTCGTGCCCATGGAGCAATCCATGGGCTGGAGCAGAACGGCGACAAATGCGGCCCTTTCGGTCGGGTTGCTGGTTTCCGGGTTTGCCGCATATCCAATTGGTCGCTGGATTGACCACGGATTCGGGCGCCGCGTGATGGTGGCCGGTACGGTCATCGCAGCCGGAATGCTTTTGCTTTGGGCCGACGCGCAGTCGCTGACGGTGCTCTTTGTTGCATGGATTGGCCTGGGAATTTCCATGGCGGCCACGTTCTACGACCCTGTCTTCGCCGTCGTCACGCATCGTTATCCACGAAGCTTCCGAACCAAAATCACGCTCATCACGTTGGTCGCTGGATTCGCCAGCACGGTCTTCATACCGTTGACCCAGTTGCTGGTTGGCTCGGTCGGGTGGCGCACGTCGCTGGTTGTTCTCGCGGCATTGAACCTGATTATCTGCCTGCCAATTCACATACTGGCAATTCGCTCTTCGCGCGCGGACGTGGGCTCCCAACCGAATAATGGCGCTGTGAAACTTGCGAACGATGCGGCCACGCGTCGCGCGCTGCGCACACCGACGTTCTGGGCGCTTGCCGTCTGCTTCACTGCCTACTATGCGACGTTCGCGGCGCTCACTTTCCATCTGGTGCCGCTGATGTTCGAGCGTGGCGTGTCGAATGCAGTGCTCGTCACGACCATGGCTCTTATCGGTCCTGCCCAGGTGGCCGCGCGTGCGGTGTGGTTCACATTCGGCCGCACGCTACACGCCAGCACCGTGGGCATCGTTGTCGTGACGCTGTTCCCGCTGTCGACCATCGTCCTCATATCCGCAGGCCATTCCGCTGCGCTGCTCTGGTTGTTCGCGCTTTGCTATGGCGCCGCGAATGGGATGATGACAATCCTGCGCGGCACCATTGTCCAAGACCTGATGTGGACGGAAGGATATGGCGCAGTAAGCGGCATGCTTTCGTTTCCCTCAAATGTCGCCAAGGGGATAGCGCCGATAGCCGCCGCGAGCATCTGGAGCTTCACGCACGGCTACGTCGCTGTTGAATGGACGGTGTTTCTCGTCTCGATACTGTCTGCAATAGCCTTCTTTGTCGCTGTCCGAGCCGCTCGGCGCGCAATAGCGAGCGCTTGAGACTGCATTATTTCTGCGACGGCATAAACTATGAAAATTCGTGCTGCTTTTAGCGAAGACCTCGACGTCATTAAAACATTGCTCACAAACAACCAATTGGTGGCTTCTGACGTCCACGTGTCCCTGCTCGACAACTTTCTGGTTGCTGAAAGTGAGGACGGCGCGCTCGCCGGTAGCATCGGGTTAGAGCGATTCGGCCAAGATGCGCTGCTGCGGTCGCTAGTGGTCGCGCGCAGCGCTCGCGGCATGGGTCTTGGAGGCAGTTTGCTTTCGCGGATGGAACTGCATGCACGCGCAAGCGGCGTTTCCAACCTATGGTTGTTAACCACAACAGCTGGGGAGTTCTTCCGGAAGAAAGGATACGATGTTGTAGCCCGAGAAAGCGCTCCGATTATGCTCCAGACAAGCTCACAGTTCGCAGACCTCTGTCCGGCAACTGCCGTCTGCATGCTCAAATGGCTGTGAATCATACCGCCAGCAAAAAATGACGCTAACCACAAGACCAGACCATTTCTTGTATTTCGCCTATGGCTCGAACATGTGCGTCGGGCGTCTTAGTGCGCCCGAAAGAGCTCCTTCCACAGCCGTTATCTGTTCGGCATACGTGGCGGGTCGGCGATTGACTTTCGACAAGACAAGTAAAGACGGGTCGGCCAAATGCGATTGTGAATACACCGGGAACGCGACCGACCGGGTGTATGGCGTCGTCTTCGAGATTCATGGCAGTGATAAGGCCGCGCTCGACCGCGCCGAAGGGAAAGGCTATGGATATGATGCGTTAGATATTGAGGTCACCGCGCCAACGGGGCCAGCGGTCATGCTGACGTACATCGCGACGAACAAGAAGGCTGGACTACGCCCTTATGACTGGTACAAGCAGCATGTTCTAGATGGCGCATCGGCAGCGAACTTGCCCGGCGATTACATTAGCATGATTGCCGCCGTTGAATCTATTCCAGACTCCGACGACGTCCGAAGTGCTCGGGAAAACGCGATTCGATGTTGAACGTCCGTGCGGGCGTGGGGAGCATGAATTGCTGACAGCCAATTTGACCGGACGAGCCTGTCGAAGCATCCGCGCGACATGTTCAGTACGCGCGCGGCTTCGTCGCTGCTCAAGTGCGTGACGCCACATCGTATGCTTGAGCTTGCGCATCTTCATTGAATTTCCCTCTAGTCGATTTGTCGAGGGCTCGAGAGTGCATCGGCTGGCCCGTTCAGCGGCCCTGCTCATCTGCTCATGTATCTTCCCTGAAACTACTTTATCGCGACTTTGACTCGCTCTTTCTCGCGGCTACAGCAAAGCGAAGTACGACGTCGACTATGCTTTCTTCGTTCGCGACCTGGATTGAGTCCAGTTCGTAAGTCGGCCCTTCGTGGATGGCGATGACCGCACGCGCTATACCGTCAACTACGCTCACGTCGATACGCGCTTCAGAGGTGGCCCGTGCCTGCCCGGCGGGATGGCGGGCGATGAATACAGTAGCCACAGGTGCACGCGGATACGGCCCGCACGGATGGATGTACCCGCCCGATTGTAGGGCGCCCACCGTACGTTTCCAGATATTTACTCGGGGGTCGACTTCGTCAATTGCAGTCAACGTGGGTTCCGTATCACTGGGCTCATTCTGGTGACGGCCTACGTAAATCGTGACGGAAGTTCGCGACCACTCCGCTGCGTACGCGTGTGCCATCCGGCGAAGCAACCGGTATTGACTCTCATCGCGAAGCGCTTCGATGGGCGAAGTGCCCCCGATATTAGCGTGCCTTGACGACAGATACCCGAGCCTGCAGGATGGTGGCGCCGGGCTGAGGATGCGGCAAACTGCATGCAATCGTTTGAGGTCAATGTTGGGGGCCGACAGGAGCGATGGGTAATAATCGACGCAATCAACTTCTATCGTGAAAACGCTTCCCCTTGCAACCATGCGCGCGAAATGCCCCGCGCTGACGTTGAGTTGCTCGCGGAATTCGTCCTCACTCAGCAGCTCGCCGGAACGCACCATCTGGCGCCTAGCGGCAAGTGCCCGTTGTTCGATTTCATCCCAGAATATCATTGCTATTCAACCCTCGTGCTTCGACAAACCAATGAAATTGAAGACAACGCCGTACGTTTTATCGTTTCGAAAACTCGTGCACAAGCGCTAATAGCGTACAAATTCAGTTCGCCAAATGCTCAGAGCGTTATCTGGCAATGAAGACTTCGTTCTCCTGGGCTTTGCGCATCTCTATCTCTATATCCGTCTTGGCATGTCTAGCCACACTGTTTCCATGGCGATGAGCGCTACCATGCCGTTGTCGAGATAGTGACGCAACACGTGCTTGGCACGCTCCCGCAACATCTCCGTGTCAACGCTTCCTCGCGACTGCGATAGCTCAACCAACAGTTCGCGCGCACGGATTACTGCGAGTGCCCTCTCATCCGGCATCGTCATTTTCGCGCCCTCGTTCGCCATCGGGTTAGACAACTCTGTCATATTTGAGATTCGTTGGACCGTTCGACATTACAACCACGTGCTCGCGCGTTTGGGTTACGTCGTGGCAGTCGTCATCGGCCCGTCGTGGATGGCCAGGGTACCGGACTTCATACCTGGCTCCGAGGCAATAGCCTTTTTCGTATGTCCACAGCTCGGAATCGATAAAGACTTCACGAATTTCGTCTGACTCGTCACTATCGGCATACGAGTCAAGAAACACGACGACGCTGTCCGGGTCAGCGTCTGCCAGCACAGCGATGAGTTCGCGAACTCTCATTGGCAACCTTCCTCCACCTCTTATCTCGGCAGTCGAGATTCCCATCAGAGACCAAGGTGCATGGGAAAAATCGTTCGGAGAACTTTCAGCACGATGTCCCAGACACCATCTTTGTCGTCGTACGCGACTGGAGGAACGTCTGTGCGAGGCTCGTTCTCAGTCGTAATGCTTACGAATGCGGAATGCCTATCAAGTACAAAGTCGAGCCGTGCGACCAGCACCTTGTGGCTCGTCCAGTGGTTTGCAACGCTCTCGACGAACATGGTCATCAGCGGGCTCGGCGCGGTCTTTGGCTCAAGCGGGCGATAGTAGCGGGAAGCTTCGCTGAGATTTATGAGCATTGCAGCTAGGTGGCACGCCGCTTTCGACGACAACAATTCTCGAACATTACGTAGCTCCGCTTCACCGCTTGTTGTACTCAACAACGAGAGCGCATCGCATACTCCAAGGTACTCACCAGCGTGCACGCGAGCAGTCCATAAAACAGGTCTTTCCTCGGCATGGCTCATTCAAGGGCTCCTCACATGGTAGGCCCTCTGACGGTCTGTTGAGTTTAGTGGTCGGATTTACCCTTCGTCCTCGGGCCACTCGATGCGTTGCCGTGGCCGACGGCTACCTGGAATGAGTTCCTCAGTGACATCTTTCCAGGGCTGGCCCTGTCCGATGATTTCCCGGACTCTGTTAAACACATATTCAGCGTCGCTGTTGTACCCACTCGTACCGACCAACTGATATGTTCGCCCACTGGCAGTTCGAGCGGTCCTGGCTTCGATGTTCAGCTCTGTGATTGCGGTGCTCACTCGACCGTCGTGAGTTTCTAGTGAAAATCCCACAAAATGCCGGCCACCGCCAGCAAACTGGCGTATCGACCAAGCCTCAAGGCGCACCGTATCTTCCCCTTCGACGGGAGCGTCATGTAAATATAGAGACACTAGTTTTCTCCAGTTGAAATACCCAGTCCCAAGTCTTCCGCTTCAAGTTCCTCAAGGAATTCAGATACGTCACGAAAGTTTCCCGTTCGAATTTCCATCTGTCATGCTTCCAGGATTTCGCGTAGAGCAGCCGTCTTCGGGTTGTGTTCGTAAGACTTAGAATTCAGGATTCCTCTCTCTTAGTATCGAACAACATTTGCGCAAGACGACGTTGAAAAGCGACGTCTTGATGTGCTCGAAGCGGAGACCGAAAGTTTCGCGCCTTGCGCAGCGCGACGGTGGCGACCGTCGCGCGCAAAATATCGTCATCGGAAAGGTGGGTGGTCGCACGAGTACCGAAACCGCGCAGGTGAACTTCAAGCGCCGCGCGTGTGATTTCGTCAAACCCGCGCTCCTGGTCGACATCAATGCGGGATGAGGCGGTCCGGTGCGTAAACTCAAAATCTCGCGACGCGAGAATGACGAATGGGTCATCGCGATTCGCGAGGAAGTCCAGCACAGCCTGCTCCTTCGTACCTCCGACGGTGTTGAGGACATTGACTACACGCCTCCCGAACCCATGACCCGCTTCCCGCAGATTCCTGAGGTCGTAATACAGCGGCCAGTCGTTCCCGACCACAATCACCGTCCCTGGATACGCGCTGAGTGTTTTCCCGAGCAGCAGGACATCCCTCTCCAGCGAGCGGGTGGCCTCCGGCGCATTTTCACAAGTCGTCAGTGCTGGATGGCGACTCATCGAGCCGAGCACGCCACTTACACAGAAAAAGACGAAGACCATACTAGCTCCGACCATTCAAGAGCGACGGCAAGGAGAACCGGCCCAGGACAGGGGTTATCAATTCGCGTCGAACAAGCGTTGGGCGCTTTTCAGCTATCCCGTGGTATATCCGACAATTGAAATTGTAGATGTTTACGCAGTATGTGTAAACACGGTAGATGTTTGAAGAGTAGACGAAGGTACGACGTTCGGCCACGCTCCGGGGATGGACGAAATTGATAAGAAGGACCTCGACCCCTGGCTGCGACGTAGGCTCGCCCATAACGTTCGCCGACTGCGAACAGCGAAAAAACTGTCGCAGGAACGCCTAAGTGAATCCTGTGGATTTCATCGGACCTACATCAGCCAAGTTGAGCGGTCGGTGACGAACATCACCTTAGATAATTTGCAGCGGATAGCAGAAGCGCTGGGCGAAGAGCCGCCGGTTCTGCTCAAGCCATAGACCGGCGCTCAGGCGCTCGCCAGGCACCCCGATGGGTGCATATCAAATTGCTATCGCGGGAGTACGCCAGTCGTTGGCTGGCCGGATACTCTTAAAGGCACCAGCCGATTTCTCTGAGAACGAATCCCGTTGCATGCAGTGCAAGTTCGGCGTCTTCGTTGGATACCTCTCGCAATTGGTAACGCTGACGCTCGTTCTCTTTCCCACGAGGATGAAGCAGGTTTACGGCTTCAAGTGCGGCACGGACGAGACGTTGATTTTTTTCGCCAAAGTGGTCTCTTACTGCTGTTATGCAAACGCCAAGGTCATCTTCGAGCGATTTCTTATTTCCCGTCAGGTGAAACAGCCACCGAGCGCCAACCACCGCGCAGAGATTCCGGCATTGGTCTACAACCGATGTCGGCGAATCACGATATGCGACGTTCATGACCCGGGTGTAGGCCTCAGATACTGCTTTGTGGCTATATTCAGGGATTACCGACAGGTCGAGGGACGGCAGAACGCCGAACGCGGATTCTGCTCGAAGAGTCACCAGAACGTCCTGATTAACCGTCAGCTCAGTTTGCAGGATTCGCCAAAGGGAATATGCCCCTACTCCACCGATTGCCAGTTGCAGACCTTCCCCGCGCTCGGGACGGTTCAAGAGAGCAGTGCAGTGAATGAATACGCTTAGTTCTTTTCGTACTCGACCGTCACTTCTACCCTGGCCGAAGTCAGACGATGAAAACGGATGAGCATCAACTGTGACCCACTCCCAGCTTATGTTGCTGGAGGTTTGGAATAAACGGCCCCGTCGGACTCGAGACACTGGGTCAAATGACTCTTCTCGGAAAATCCAATGGAAGGGGTCGCTGTCCATCCCGCGTGGCATGCTCGCTAGGTCTGACGTCGACTCAATCAGCTTGCACTGTGAAACCATTGGTGTAGGGACCGCAAGACGGCTCGGATTCTCTTTGCCCTCGTAAATGAAGCCGTTCTGCCGTTCTATTCCTAGGCGGGACATAGGTTCCTCTCGGTTTGTATCTTTATCCGACGCATCTAAGCGCCCCTCTGTTCGTCATCAGGCAGATGGCACTTCTTGTATTTAACGCCACTCCCGCACCAGCACGTATCGTTTCGCCGAGGGAGCTTCGCCGGTCGTTCTTTCGGAAGAGCAGGTCCCGACGCAGACTCCGGGAATCTGAAAGGCACGGGTGCTGGGACAGCGGGGAAGGCCGGCCGCGCCTTTTGGCGCATTTCTGCTGAGCGTGCTTCTGCCACCGTACGACGATGCGAACCCGGCATCGGAGCTTTCACTACCCGAAGGAAAGCATCCACGACGCGACTTTGCATGTCATAGGTGATGACAAACGCCTGGACCGGCTCCTCGTCTTGCATGACTGAAAACGCTTCTGCTTCCGAGTTCATTCTTTCGAGACCGGTGTCAGCGTTTTGCCTCTGCAAGAAAAGCATCGCCGGCTGCCCCGCCAACGAGAGCAATGTCCATCGCTCCCGGTGCTCCCGTAACGTAGGCGCCAGCTTCCGCAACTGTGAGGCCAGCAGCTGTCTGGTGTCTGACGCGCAATCCAGCAGCAGGGCTTGGCCAGCCAACCAGCCCGGCTTTCGCGCCTCGTCAAGCGCGTCGCACAGAGCCCGAAATTCGGCTGGGGCTTCCTGGCGAGGGCGTGCCCGCAACGGCCATTGGTTGTCACGAAAATAGCTATCAACGACATCGGACAGACCACCGGTAACTATCTGGTCGGCCTGGTCCAGCATCTCACGCAGTTCGACGTCGAACCGGTTCTTCTTGATATAGAAGCCAAGGTGGTCGAGTTCGTCGAATATCATCGTCCCGCGAATCCCGGCGGCCTGCTGGCGGACCGACAGATAGTGAAAAAACTCGCCCGCTCCAGGCAACAGTTTTGTGAGAACAAACAGGTCGTCAATCGAGAGCGATACGAACGGATGTTTGCCCAGTATAGCTTCGACATCCGGAAGCTCCTTGCACATTGCAGAAAACGGCGAGAACGACTCGACCGTTAGACCAACAGGAATACACACCCGGTAATCGCTGAGTCGAAGACGTACCACTTCTTCGTAGTGACCTTCACGAAGCCGAAACAGCGGCACCTCTTCCGCTGATGATGCGTACGCGAAGAATCGCTTTGTCTGCTCATACGCTGCTGTCACCAGTTGCTGGACCGCCCGGACATGATTGTTGAAGTTCGTCGCAGGATTGTGCATTGGCATCGCGCCAGCTTTCGCCTCAAGCTGAACGAGAACATCGTCAACTAGCACAAGAACATCGTTCTCCACCCATTTGCCGGTTACCGGATGAGGGTAGTAGACCTCCTTGAAAACGCGTGCGCCGCGAAGCTGTCTCGCGCATATCTTCTCGAACGCCTCTTCGGACATGCGTTGCTGCGCGTCCTTCCACCGCTGGCGGTCTCCGGGAAGCCTCGCCTGAAGACCCCATTGAATGGCGCGGTAGGCGCTGTCGCGTACAAAACTTAGGTCAGGAGCGTAGTACCCGTCATCCAGCCTCACTGCCGGCCGAATCCGCGCCGGAAGCGTGCGCAGCGGCGTGCCACAGAAGTCGCCAGGCGCAAAGAATTCATCGTTGCCGCCACGTTCGAAGGCAAGGTCTGCCAGCAACGCCTGGGGCAATGCCGTCTTCCTTGAGAGGTTGCAGATACCGCCTTCGAACAAGTCCAGCGCTGCCTCCTCTCCCACCGCCGCAAACTGCGGATTTTCGTCCACCAGCGACCGCCACGCATCATCCACTGATACGCCTAGCTTTGCCGCCAAGGCTTCGAGCTTAGCCTTTTCTTCTTTCAAAGCGGCATACGCTTTCGAATGCCCGGACATCATGGAGTCAGTGATTTGCTGGATGCCGTCCGCAATTTCGTTCGCTCCGACGCCATAAGCCTGTCGCAAAGCTTCTTCGTGTGGGCCAAGTACGTAGCAGAAAAACTCCTTCTCCAGCACCTGGTAGCGATGGCCGCGCAAACTGACCCAACTTGTCTTGGCCCAAAACTCAATCTGTCCAGTCTCGGGCCCAAATGCCCCGTCGCCATCAGATTTCGTGCTCGCGACTGCGAACCAGTAGGAAGAAGCACGCATCTTCTCGCATAGCGCGATGAGTTCTTCCGCAGCCCTTTCGTCAAACTGCGCTTCCTCCTGCTCCGGTCTGAAGCACGACAAAATCGCATGAATATATTCGAGTGCGAGCTGCGGCGCCTGACTGGTCGAAGCAACGGAGTCTGCCTGAGCTTCGTGGTCGTTCGTCACCCGGAGAAGAAGGCCCCACATATACCCAAGCAGATGCCTCGGGTTATGCGAAAGGACGTTCGCCTTGATTTTGTTTGCTAGCTCCTCCATTTCGATGCGAACCGCATCGCCGGCATTTTCTGGGAGGGCAAATGGAATCGCCGGTTGCGCGTCCTGCGGTGCGGCTGGTCCCGGCTCGTTATTGTCGTGGGTCATGATTTAGACCAGCATCTGTTCGAAATTGTCATAGACAGGGAGCGCACGGAGATAAAAAACTTCGCCAGCACTTATTTTTTGTTCGCAGACAATTAAACCGCAGCATATCTTCTCCACGCAAGACGCTCATCCGCGACGCAGTGGCACCAGCCGGGGCAGCGGCCTCCAGCCGTATCGGCTGCGACTTGACACCATCGCAAACACCCCGTATGTTTTCAGCTATGGGCTAGTTGCCGCCCGTCAGCGTGTGCGCTCCCTCCCGGGAGTACGGCAAAGGCAGATTCTGTAGCACCTCAAAACCGAGTTTCCGTCCCGGAGCCCGGCAATGCACACCGTCGATATTGGCTCTGCTGACTGGAGACTGATATGTCCTCCCCTATTGCCATGCCTTTGGAGGCTCAAGCCTCCGCCCTCGTGTCGTTCCTCGCACAAGCACAGCAAACCTTGGCCACATCGGCTGCACTTGAGATTTGCGGCGGTATGCGAGCCGCGAAACTACCTCCCGCACGCTTCCTGAAAGCCGCGCTGGCTGAACAAAACATCGAACTCAAGCACACGTCCTGCCTGAAAGCCATTGCATTGATGGACGGTTTCGCGGGACACGTATCGCGACCGAAACCAACCTGGCTAGTGGCACGATATATCTTCGAGGCGCCTGCCATCACCCCCACGGTAAAGAGTCATCCAAAGGGAGCAGATGCCACGGCTGACCTGTGCACACGTCTCGCTGATGACCTGTCCGACACAAAGGAACGGCCATACGGCTTCGTGTTTCGTGCGTCTGACTATATCGAATTCATTTTTGAAGGCGAACCGCAGCCCGACGCGCGCTACATCCTCTCCTGTAAGGGGCCCGGCGATTCGCCGGCGGTACTTGAAGAAAGCGAAGCCCTGAATGCAATAGAACGCGTACGACGCGTTGTCGAAGGCCAATTCAACGGATGGCTCGACGGTGCTGCGAAAATTGCTCAGCCGAGAACAGGCAGACTGCGGCTGCTTAAAGACGGTATGGTCATAGCCGAAGGCATGGAATCGGCCATACTGGCTGCGTGTGAAGCCGACGGCGATTTTGACCTCCAGTCTGAGTCGCTCCTACGTCTGCCAGCAGATGGTCGCCGCTATCGGGTTTTTCATGTTGTCGCCGGCAGCGACCAGCGTGTGCCGGTTGAAGATGAAGTACTTGAGCGACTTTGGCGGCGGCTGGAGGCGTTCTATCGATTCAACGAAACCGACTTCTCGTGGTTTCTCGGTCGTCGACAAGAAGAACACAAAGAGGGCCGCTTTGTATCCGACGGCTTTGACGAAGAGCGTTTGTCCTATGAGCTCCAATCTCGAGCCATTTCACCCGGCGAGGCAGCCGCGCTAGCTGGCGTTAGCTCAGAGGAGTGGCAGGCCGCGATGGAGCGGGGTGAGTTGCTCCGAACATCCCTTTTTAGCCTAACGAGCGGCCTGGGACTGTCCTCGGCTAATGACCTCTATGTCGATTCAAGGGCACCGGTCTGGATGCCAGTTTCCGGCGGTGAGGAAATAGCCCTCTGGATGCGAAACTTTGACCACCTCCGTCTGACTGTATCTGGGGTTGCCAAAGGCGCCCCACTTGCAGAGCGGAGTCTCGAAAAGCTGATGAAGCTATACAGGCGCGCACCGGACCCTATCTCTTTGCAAGCCGTGCTCACCGAGGCGGAAGCAGCCGGACTTCGACTATGCGCCACAATCGAGAAACGGTTCGTCAGCGACTTGCCAATCGCGCGGGAGCGGCTGGCAATGGTAGGTCATCTATCGATTTGGGACGGCAAGGAGATTGAGAAGCTCGGCCCTCCGAAGGCAGGTACCGACGATGATAACGAGGGTGAGGAATGGACCACTATCGACGAGGAATATCTGGTCCGGTTCAACTCCGCCTCTGTCACGGTTGATGATTTGATTGCCCTTCAGGAAGAGGTCACGCGCGCTCGCCACGAAGGACAGGAGCCCGGTTGGGAAACAGCGACGTTTGCCGCAGCAAGGGTGTTCAAGGGGCGCGCCGGCGCTGCTCACCTGGCACACACAGCAATCACACGCATGACCGCCATGAGTCATCTCATTCAGACAGGCGCTCTTGCAGCTTGGATGGAGAAGTCAAATGAGGCGGACGTCGAACTCGTGCCGAAGAACGTCTTGAAAGCTGCTGCGCGGTGTCCCTTGGTTCGCGTCAGAAACGAAGCGGGATTTGACGCGGCGACGTTTCGACATTTCGCGCTGGAGTACGCCGCCGGAAATTGAAGTCCCATTCGACCATCAACCTGATGAAGCGTTGCGGCTAGTTACGATGGCGCACCGGAAATCGCTCGGTGCGTCGTTTCACCGCCAACTTGGTTGCCGCATGGCTTCGTGTCGTCAATCGGCTAGCGGCAGTCACTCCGTCATAGCGTTGGCCTTCGGTCTCGGCGCTGCTCCTCGGATTGTGCCCTTCGTACAGCAGGCGCGCGGGCATTCATTTAAAACTATCTCCTATAGGACATGCGAGTCGGTCACCGACAATCGCAACATCCATCAACACGAGGAGGAGTAAATGCAAACCAAAGAGCTAAAACAAACAGGAACGGCGGAGCCGAACCTGCCTTCCGTCGAACCAGCGTCACCTCCCGAGAAGGACGGCAACTGGCCTATCTACGTGGCTATTATCGGATGGGCACTCTGGATTTGGGGGTTTTTTCGGCACTAGTCCAACCACCACGTCTTCACAAGCAGCATCGCTGTACCAAAAATCAGCATGCCTACGCCTTGCCACGCTCTTTTTGACGCAGTTGCGGCCGCCGCCTTCAATATGGCGAGCGATTCGCTAACGTTGGTATTAACGCTGGTCACAAGTTTCTGCGTTTCCTGATTGGAAAGGATAACTCCCGAGGCCGTCCAGAGAGCGCCTAGCGCTAAAGCCAGGTCGCCCGCTGTTTCGATGAGCTTAGCCGATGCTTTCAGAGCTTCCTTCGCGTTTTCCGTCGACTCATGGCCGGCAACGCCGTTCTTTACAAACAGGCTGACGAAAACTACGCCTGCGAGTGCCATCACACAATAGAAGAAGAGCGTCGTTACTTTGTGCTCAGTCTTCAATGCGTGTTTCAACTTCTTCCAGCCGACCCATACTTCGTCCGGAAATTGGAGGCAGTTCCTCAGCAGCCGACATGCTGGCGACTTGCACCTTCCACGGTGGCGCAGAGTACAGCGGGCAACATCGGCACGGTAAAGATACAGATGTCCATCCGGTACAGGCGGTTGTAGAAGCGAAGCAGGCGCGACTGCTGCACGTTCGTCCTTTGTCAGGTTGCCGATTTTTATTAGCTTTTCGTCTTGCATCTTTGCTTGTCAGGTGCCGCGAAAATCGTTGCCATTCTGGAAAGCATGGCCTCGTGGCAGAGGTTAATATTCGTCCACCCGATTATCGGCATGCGTACGAGGACCTTTAGCCTTAGGGGCACCGCAACCTGTTGTCTTCGACGTACCCGCCCCGTACCCGACCAGCACAATCGTCAAGAGCACCGCACTGCCTTGCCATGAGGATGAGGTAACCTCGCCGCGAGTCGCTCGGTGCTCTCCTACAATGTCAGGCGAGCCATGGCAGGCCCGCGTCCTTCAACCCACCTCAGCGTTGCCCTGCTGTTTCGTCGCCGCCTGCATCGCGTCCTTCACCCATGGGGGTGTGAGCGCGTCGGATATTTCGGCCAAAAGGTTATCGGTTCCATCGAACTTCGCCTCAGGAAACGTCCAGGCACAGTCCGTCGACCGCTCGTAGACCACAATGCCCTCAGGTACAAGTCTCAGTGAAAAACGAGCATCCGCTCGGTGCGCCTCCGGTAAAGCCACATGGAACTGGCCGTTCGAATCGAGCACCAATTGCGCTAGCGCGCGCAGATTGCGTCGCAATCTCATCATCTCGTCCGTCACCTTTCCGGGAGTCGACGCAGACGTCACGCCATGGCCTGGCGAAAAGTAGGCCTTTCCGTCTATGAGCAGCGGCGCCTCGATACCCGATTTTCGAAGCAGCTTCCGGTCTTCATCGCTAATTTCGCGCTCAGGAATTACAACACCACGTTTGAGTTCGAATGGTTCCATCACAGACGGCCAATTTCGAGCCACGACCCTGATTAGGTCTTCTCGCGCGAAGCGTAACGGGTCGCCATGCAACGGATGTGTCGAATGGGGTTGTATGTCGACGAAGAGTGCGACGTCTCGACCGAACACCGCGAACAAGAGGAAGTCTCCACGGGCAGAGAAATAGGCATCTCCGTCTGTCTGTTTTTCAGCGACATGCAGATGATGAATTCCCCAGTCAGCCCAAAGCAAGTCGGTTCTCTCATTCCGGTTCTTGCCACTGGAATCGGACCGCATCAGGCCCTTGCCTTGAAACGGATTGATGTCCTCGCCATTCAAAATTGCCTGCTCGAGTGCTCGAAGCGCACGAGCGGTGGGCTCATCAAGTGACTTTGGGAACCGGTCGGAAACATAGATTTGGCGCGGACGCGGGTCGATTACCCTCAGGCGATAGTCTAGCCACCGCAGCAGTGGAGCATGCAGCCCATCGACCGCTCGGCCGTGTTTCAGGCCGAACCCGGCAATAAGTTCGGTCGCAATCTGGTCGGCATTTTTAAGAAATTCCCCGGTCAATCCCTCTAGCGTCTGCACATGTTTTCCTTCTGTATGTACGACTGCTCCTCGTAGCTCATAGTCCGTCTATTCATGCTTCGGACGGTGCGCTTCATTTGAGCGTGCGTCCAGAAATCTCCCCGGTCGCAGTCATTGGGTCGAACTCAAAATCGTCCATGGCGAAGTGTGCCGACTCACGCAGGCCAAACGCCTCAATCTCCCAAGGGTCGATTTGGTACCGCGCAAGTTTGAAGCCGTCATCCCGCGAAGTGACTTTATAAAATTTTGGCTCTTCTCGAGACTCGGCAAACAGTTTAACGATAGTCGTGACGATAGCGGCGTCGCAGCGCAATCCAAAGTGAACGGAGCCAATCCGGAACGGCCGGTCTTGCTTTCCGTTTGTCTTCGACACCGCGCGCCATTCCCTTTCGTATTTCCACTGCGGTGCCTTTGCGAAAAAATACTGGTCGAAAATCTTTTTCTTGGCCGAGGTTGAGCGCCTGAGCAACCACTCAATCAAGTCGCTGACGTTGACGTATCGACTGGAGTTGTAGTCCACCGGGCCAAGCACTTGGCATCTGTGGTCATCGGTCAGATATTCGACGCAAATTCCTCGATGCTCTTCCGCATAGTGGCTCCACATCAACGGATTGTCCCAGCGCGAAGCCGCTGAAAAAACGCCGAAGTCCTTGAACTGTTGTTTAAGGAAAGCGTCAATGTCGCGAACTAGGAACTGCGTGTAAGCCCGCGTTCCGTCCGCGCCGTCGGCGTACTTGCCGCCGTCCTCAGTCGCGCTGTAGCGATAACTGCTCATTGCGTC
Organism: Paraburkholderia ginsengisoli NBRC 100965; assembly: GCF_000739735.1. Classification (GTDB taxonomy): domain Bacteria; phylum Pseudomonadota; class Gammaproteobacteria; order Burkholderiales; family Burkholderiaceae; genus Paraburkholderia; species Paraburkholderia ginsengisoli. The sequence continues at coordinate 130,566 of NZ_BBJF01000008.1, forward strand.
GACAGCTCGCTCCCTGCCAAGTTGCTTGAGGGCAATACTCTTCCAGAGGCGCTCGACTTCTTTCCACTCTACGTCAACAAATACGGTCGGATTGCAATCAAAGGGGTCATTGAATGTGGCCGGCTTTGCAAAGAAGACTTCCGCCTCACTCACCATACGCAGCGTGTGGGTGCTGAACGAACGGTACTTATAGAGCCTACGTGGTGGCGGCTTCATATCCATTCAAATAGTCTCAGCTCAAACTATAAGCACAAACGGCCACCGAAAGGTGGCCGCTGCTTGGGGGTCATAGGGCCATTGCCGGCGCACTAGTCGTGGGGAACACCGCACGCCGAGGCGCGATTCTGGAACATACGTATCCTTGCCTTATATCGCGAAAGATTCGAACAATTTTCTATAAAAATCAATTGCTTGACCGTTCAAACCATCAAGCTAAATCCGGCTAAATTGCACAATATTTTTCACTGAAAATTGCAGAATATTTTTTGGCGCCCCAATTCAACCTGGGTACCCGTCGCGCCCTCACTCCACCGTCACCGACTTCGCCAGATTGCGCGGCTTATCCACATCCGTCCCTCGCGCACACGCCGTGTGATACGCGAGCAATTGCAGCGGCACCACATGCAGAATCGGCGACAGCAGGCCATAGTGCTCCGGCATCCGGATCACATGCAGCCCTTCGTCGTTGACGATCTTCGTATCAGCGTCGGCGAACACATACAGCTCACCGCCGCGCGCGCGCACTTCCTGGATATTCGACTTCAGCTTTTCGAGCAGCGCGTCGTTCGGCGCCACCGTCACCACCGGCATCGCTTCAGTCACGAGCGCGAGCGGCCCGTGCTTCAGCTCGCCGGCCGGATACGCCTCGGCGTGAATATACGAAATCTCCTTGAGCTTCAGCGCGCCTTCGAGCGCGATCGGGTAGTGCAAGCCGCGCCCGAGGAACAGCGCGTGTTCCTTGCGCGAAAACTCTTCCGACCACGCGATGATCTGCGGCTCCAGCGCCAGCACGCTGTTCAATGCCGCCGGCAAATGGCGCAACTGTTTCAGGTAGCCGGCTTCCTGCTCGTCGCTCAGATGCCCGCGCAGTTTAGCCAGCGTGGCCGCCAGCACGAACAGCGCGACCAGCTGCGTCGTGAACGCCTTGGTCGACGCGACGCCGATCTCGCGACCCGCGTGCGTGAGGAACGACAACTCGGTCTGACGCACCATCGCGCTCGTGCCGACATTGCACACCGCCAGCGTGTGCTTGTGTCCGAGGGACTGCGCATGCTTGAGCGCCGCGAGCGTATCCGCCGTCTCGCCCGACTGCGAGATCACCACCACCAGCGACTTCGGATTCGGCACCGACTCGCGGTAGCGATACTCGCTGGCGATCTCCACCTGGGTCGGAATTTTCGCGATCGATTCGAGCCAGTACTTCGCGGTCAGTCCCGAGTAGTAGCTCGTGCCGCACGCAAGAATCAGCAGGCTGTCGATCTCCGCGAATACCTTGCCCGCGTCTTCGCCGAAGATCGAGGGGTCGAACGAATCCGCTTGCGGGATCGTGTCGGTGATCGCGCGCGGCTGTTCGAAAATTTCCTTCTGCATGAAGTGACGATACGGGCCGAGTTCGACCGCCCCGCCATACGCCGCCACCTGACGCACTTCGCGCTGCGCTTCGTTGCCGTCGCGATCGACGATGCGCACGCCGTCGAGCGACAGCTCGCACACGTCGCCCTCTTCCAGGAAGATGAAGCGTTCGGTGCTGCCCGCGAGCGCCAGCGCGTCGGACGCGAGGAAGTTCTCGCCGTTGCCGAGCCCGACCACCAGCGGCGAGCCCTGCCGTGCGCCGACCACCGTGTGCGGCTGATCCTTGTGCAGCACCGCGATCGCGTACGCGCCGTGCAATTGCGCTATCGCTTCACGCACGGCGGCGAACAGGTCGCCGCGATACACGCTGTGAATCAGGTGCGCGATAACCTCGGTGTCGGTCTGCGAGACGAACTCGTAGCCCTTGCCCCGCAGCATTTCACGCAGCGTCTCATAGTTCTCGATGATGCCGTTGTGTACCAACGCGAGCGCATCTTTCGAGAAGATCGGGTGCGCGTTGTCGGTCACCGGCGCACCGTGCGTCGCCCAGCGCGTATGCGCGATCCCCGTGATGCCGTCGAAATGCCCTTCGTGCACCTGCTCGTCGAGATCGGCGACGCGCGCGACGCTGCGCGCGCGGCGCGGCCCGTTCTCGCCCAGCACCGCGACGCCACACGAATCGTAGCCACGGTACTCGAGGCGCCGCAGTCCTTCGATCAGGACGGAAACAATATTACGTTGCGCAACCGCGCCGACAATGCCGCACATGGCTCATTCCTTTTTCATGCTCATGCTGGGTTTCAGGGAGCGCGCTTCGCGCACGCGTCGTGCCCATCAGCTCTTCTTTTTTACCGGGCGGACATAGCCCGTTTTGCTTGTTTGCGTTTTATCGTTCAGAACCAGCGCGTCGGCTTCGACGTCCTTCCACACCGTGGTGCCCGCCGCGATCGTCGCGCCGCGCTTCACGCGCACCGGGGCGACCAGCTGCGTGTCCGAGCCGACGAACACGTCGTCCTCGATGATCGTGCGGAATTTGTTCGCGCCGTCGTAGTTGCAGGTGATCGTACCCGCGCCGATATTCACGCGCGCGCCGACATCCGCGTCGCCGATATACGTGAGGTGGTTCGCTTTCGAGCCGCGCCCGAGCACCGCGTTCTTGATCTCGACGAAGTTACCCACATGAGACTCGTCTTGCAGCGATGCGCCTGTGCGCAAGCGCGCATACGGTCCGAGCACGACGTTCGCGCCGACCTCGGCGCCTTCGATGTGCGTGAACGCATCGACGCGCGTACCGGCGCCGATGCTCGCGTTGTGGATCACGCAGTTCGGTCCGACGGTGACGTTGTCGGCCAGCGTCACGCGGCCTTCGAACACGCAGTTCACGTCGATCGACACGTCGCGGCCGCATTCGAGCGTGCCGCGCACGTCGACGCGCGCCGGATCGGCGAGCGTCACGCCTGCGACCAGCAACGCGTCGGCAACGTTGCGCTGATGAATCCGTTCGAGTTCGGCAAGCTGCTGTTTGCTGTTCACGCCGAGCGTTTCCCACTCGTCGTCCGGCTGCGTGGTGACGACTTCGAGCCCGGCTTCGATCGCCATTTCGACCGCGTCGGTCAGATAGAACTCGCCTTGCGCGTTATCGTTCTTCAACGCCGCGAGCCAGCCGGCGAGACGCTCGGTTGGCGCGACGATGATGCCGGTATTGATCTCGGCGATCTTCAACTGCTCGGCGTTCGCGTCTTTCTGTTCGACGATGCGCTGCACCTTGCCGTGCGAATCGCGCACGATGCGACCGTACCCGGACGGGTCGTCGAGCGTGACGGTGAGTACGCCATAGCCGCCCTGCCCCGCGCGCTCGGTGAGCACGCGCAGCGTGCTGGCGCGCGTGAGCGGCACGTCGCCGTACAGCACGAGCGTGGGCGCGGACGGATCGAGCAGCGGCAGCGCCTGCTGCACCGCGTGGCCGGTGCCGAGCTGCTGCTCCTGGACGGCGAACTGGACGTCCGGCGCCGCGACGGCCTCGCGCACGGCTTCTGCGCCGTGGCCGATCACGACGACGAGTCGCGCAGGCTCGAGCGCGCGAGCCGTGTCGATGACATGAGCAAGAAGCGGCCGGCCGGCCAGGGGATGGAGCACCTTGGGAAGCGCGGACCGCATGCGCTTGCCGGTGCCTGCCGCCAAAATGACGATGTTCATGGCGTCGGCAATGAGTGAGTTTGTGGCCGACGATTCTATCATGCGACCTTTCGTGCAAAAGGCGCGCTGGCGCGCATTTCCGGCAGGTGGATTAGCGCGAAAACGCCCATTTTCCGGGCGTTTCCGTCAGATATCGTCGAACTGGACGATGGAGATCGATTTCGCCGCGCCGAGCGTTGCGCCGTCGTCGTTCGCGGTCGAACACGGCTCTTCGTCGAACGCGATATCGCCTTGCGGATCGGCCTCGCCGGTCGCGCGCAGGCCCGCGAACGGGAACAGCTTGTGATCCATCAGATGCGACGGCACGACGTTCGACAGCGCATTGAACATGTTCTCGATGCGTCCCGGGAAGCGCTTCTCCCAATCGCGGATCAGCGCCTTCATTTCGGCGCGCTTCAGATTGGGTTGGCTGCCGCACAGATTGCACGGAATGATCGGGAATTCGCGCAGCTCCGCGTACTTTTCCAGATCCGTTTCCTTCACATACGCGAGCGGGCGGATCACGATGTTCTTGCCATCGTCCGATTGCAACTTGGGCGGCATGCCCTTCAGCTTGCCGCCATAGAACATGTTCAGCAGCAGCGTTTGCAGGATGTCGTCGCGATGATGGCCGAGCGCGATCTTGGTCGCGCCAAGCTCGCCCGCGACGCGGTACAGAATCCCGCGCCGCAGCCGCGAGCACAGCGAGCAGGTGGTCTTGCCTTCCGGCACCAGCCGCTTGACGATGCTGTAGGTGTCCTGATTCTCGATGTGAAACGGAATGTCGAGCTGCTTCAGATACTCCGGCAGGATGTGCTCCGGGAAGCCCGGCTGCTTCTGGTCGAGATTCACGGCAACAATGTCGAAGTTGATCGGCGCGCGTTCGCGCAGCCGCATCAGGATGTCGAGCATCGCATAGCTATCTTTGCCGCCCGACAGGCAAACCATCACCTTGTCGCCTTCCTCGATCATGTTGAAGTCGACGATTGCCTCGCCGACCTGACGCGCGAGGCGCTTGAACAGCTTGTTGTTCTCGTACGCTTCTTTTTGCTCACGACGCGTGAGCGGCGACTTGGCCTTCGTGGCGGATTGCGAGGCGGCTTGCACAGCGTCCAGCGTGTCGTTCAGGATTTCCGGCGCATTCATGGCTCAATCCTCTTTGATGCGGAAAACTTCGACGCCCACCGCGTCGCAGTCGGGGTACACGTCCGGCTTCTCGGTCGACACGCGCGCGGCGCGCACCTGCGGATGCTCGAGCATCGTCTTCACGAGGTCGTCGCACAGCGTTTCCTGCAAGTGGATATGCCCTTGCTCGACGCGGCGCGAGATGGTGGAGCGCATGAAGTCGTAATCGACCACTTCGTTCAGCTTGTCGTGAACCGGCGTGGACAGCGCGAGCGGCACGAACAGTTCGACGTTGATCACGACGCGCTGCTCGCCGCGCTTTTCGAAATCGTGCACGCCGATGTTGATGTGCACTTCGTAGTTGCGCAGAAAGAGCCGGCGGCAATCGGCGAGCCGGGGGTGCGAAAGAGCGGCAAACATGTTCGTTCCAGTCGAAAAAAGCGTGCGGGGCACGCAAGGGGGCGCTTCAGGCGCCCGTCAAAAACATTACGTCGCGCGGCAGCGGCACGAGATGCTGCCCGCCGTCGACCACCAGCGTCGTTCCGGTGACACCGGCCGCATCCGCGAGATACAGCGCGGCGGCGACAATATCCTCGGGCCGCGACGCACGGCCCAGAGGCGTTACACGGTGAGCGGCCGCGAAGCCGTCCTCGGTTTGATCGGCGGATTGCATCGTGAGGCCCGGCGCGAGCCCGACCACGCGCACTTTCGGCGCCAACGCCTGGGCCAGCGCGACCGTGGCTGTCTGCAACGCGGCCTTCGACAGCGTGTACGACAGGTAATCCGGATTCATGTTGTACAGCTTCTGATCCAGCACGTTGATGACCACCGTGCGCTGGCTTTCGTCGCTGCGCGCGGCCTCCGGCGTCGCCTCGTACAGCATGCGCGCGAGCACCAGCGGCGCGCCGAGATTCATCGCGGTCAGCTTCAGCAGCAGTTCGTAGCCGACGTTGTGCGCGGTGTCCTCCTCGAAGCGCGACGCGTTGTTGACGATGCACACCGGCCGGCCCAAGGCCTCCGTACAGGCTGGAAGCAACCGCTCGACCTGCGCCTCGTCGCTCAATTCCGCGTGCAGCGCGACCGCCCGGCGGCCGAGCGCGGCGATTTCCGCGACCACTTCGTCGGCTTCTTCGCGCGACGCGCCGTAGTGGACCGCCACGTCCCAACCGCGCGCGGCAAAGCCGAGCGCGAGCGCACGCCCGATGCGGCGCGCGGCGCCGGTAATCAGCACGACGCGCGGCGCGGCGGGGGTACGGTCAGCGGCGGTGTCCAGAGAGACGGTCATTTACAATGCGGGGATGAATCCGAAAGCTCACCAACCCGATAGTTTACCTGCTCCCGGCCCAGGCGCGCTCGCGCAGTCCGAAGCGCTGGTCGCGCACATCCGCGCCGAGCTCGACAGCGCCGGCGGCTGGCTGCCGTTCGACCGCTACATGGAGCGCGCGCTGTACGCGCCGGGACTCGGCTATTACAGCGGTGGCGCACGCAAATTCGGGCTGCGCGGCGACGACGGCAGCGACTTCGTCACCGCGCCGGAGCTGTCGCCGCTGTTCGCCGCGACGCTGGCTCGCCCGCTCGCCGAGGCCTTGCAGGCGAGCGGCACGCGCGACGTGATGGAGTTCGGCGCGGGCACGGGAAAACTGGCTGCCGGTCTGCTGAACGCACTCGATGAGCTGGACATCGAGTTCGACAGCTACTCGATCGTGGACCTGTCGGGCGAATTGCGCGAGCGTCAGCGCGAGACGATCGCGGCGGCGGCGCCCGCGCTGGTCGCCAAAGTGCGCTGGCTCGACGCGCTGCCGGAGCGTTTCGAGGGTGTGGTGATCGGCAACGAGGTGCTGGACGCGATGCCCGTGCGGTTGTTCGCGTCGACCGGCGGCGTCTGGCAAGAGCGCGGCGTGGTGTGGCGCGACGGGGCGTTCGCCTTCGACGACCGGCCGGTGTCCGCAGCCGCGGACCTCGCGCTGCTATCGGAAATCGACACCGCCGGCGACGACTACCTGACCGAAACGCACGAAGCTGCCAGCGCGTTCACACGCACCGTGTGCACGATGCTCGCGCGCGGCGCGGTGTTCCTGATCGACTATGGTTTTCCGCGTCACGAGTACTACCACGCGCAGCGCGCGCAAGGCACGTTGATGTGTCATTACCGGCACCGCGCGCACGGCGATCCTTTTTTGTACCCTGGCTTGCAGGACATTACCGCGCACGTGGAATTCACGGGCATCGCCGAAGCGGGTGTCGAGACCGGCGCGGACCTGCTCGGCTTCACGTCGCAAGCGCGCTTCCTGCTGAATGCAGGGATCACCGACGCGCTGTCGGACATCGATCCGTCCGACACCGCGCGCTTCCTGCCCGCGGCGAATGCGGTGCAGAAGTTGTTGTCGGAAGCGGAGATGGGCGAGCTGTTCAAGGTGATCGCCTTTTCGCGCGGACTGGACGACACGCTGCAGGCATTTTCCAGCGGCGACCGTTCGCATACGCTGTGATTTTTTGCCCTGTCGGGCGTTAGGAATTCGTGATGATCCGCTGGCTGTTGACCACGTTCGTGGCCGTTGCGGTGCTGTCGAGCTGCTGGCCCTGGCTCAGGAAGCTCGGCATCGGCCGCATGCCCGGCGACGTGACCTTGCGCATGTTCGGCCGGGAGTATCCGTTCCCGTTCATGTCGACGCTGGTGCTGTCGATGATCCTGTCGTTGCTGGCGAGAGTGCTGTAGGTCCGGTTGGCCTTCGAGCAGCGCGGCATGCGCCGTCGTGCTCAAAGGCCAAAGGCAATCGCCCCGAACCGCCCTGCCTACTCGAGCGCCGCTTCCACCGCGCGCACCCGCTCCTGATGCACGGCATCCTTGATGCCGGCCGGCGCATCGGCCAGCCGTTTAGCGACCGCGCCGGCATCCACGCCGCGCGCCGCGACGAGTGCCACTCTGAGCCGCTCGGCCTGCGGATAGTCGCGCATCTCGAAGCCCAGCCTTCCGCGCGCATCCGCCTCGCAGGCCTGCAACGCTTCGGCGAAGCGCGCCGGTTTGCGAATCGCGTCGCTGCGTTCGAGCAATCTCACCAGCGCGGCCGCCCCCATCTCCGTTACGCGATGAATGTTGCCGTGCTCGCGCGCCACCAGCAGCGCGAGGTCGCGGCAGTCGTTCGGCACCCGTAGTCGCTCGCAGAGCGGCCTCAGTAGGTCGACACTGCGCCCTTCATGGCCGATGTGCCGCGGCAGTATGTCCTCGGGCGTGGTCGCCTTGCCGAGGTCGTGCGTCAGCGCGGCAAAGCGCACCGGCAGCGCATAACCCTGCTGTGCCGCATGGTCGATCACCATCATCACGTGGATGCCGGTGTCCACCTCGGGGTGATAGTCGGCTCGCTGCGGCACGCCGAACAGCGCGTCGATTTCCGGCAGAATGCGCGCCAACGCGCCGCACTCGCGCAGCACCTCGAACATGCGCGACGGCTTCTTCTCCATCAAGCCGCGCGACACTTCCTGCCACACGCGTTCGGCCACCAGCGCGTCCACTTCGCCGTCGGCGACCATCTTGCGCATCAGCGTCAGCGTTTCCGGCGCAACCGTGAAGTCGACGAAGCGCGCCGCGAAGCGCGCAATCCGCAAAATCCGCACGGGGTCTTCGAGGAACGCGTCGCTCACATGCCGGAACAACCGCGCCTGCAAATCGGCCTGACCGTCGAACGGGTCGACAACCGGCCCCGTCAATTCGCCGTCCGGACGCAGCTCGCGCGCCATCGCGTTGATGGTCAGATCGCGCCGCGCGAGATCCTCTTCGAGCGTCACGTCCGGCGCATAGAAGAACTGGAAGCCGTGATAGCCCGCCGCCGTCTTGCGCTCGGTGCGCGCGAGCGCGTACTCCTCGTGCGTCTGCGGATGCAGGAACACCGGAAAGTCCTTGCCCACCGGACGATAGCCCTGCGCCACCATCTGTTCGGGCGTCGCGCCGACCACCACGTAATCGCGGTCCTGCACCGGCACGCCCAGCAACTCGTCGCGGATTGCGCCGCCTACCGCGTAGATATTCATGGGCATACGTCTTGGTACGGAACCGCGTGAGTCTCGCGACGCGCGGCGTCGATCCATGCTTGCACCGCCGGCAACGCGGTGATCCGCTCGACGTATGCCGTCGCGGTTTCGGACAGCGCCGGGCGCCACGTATTGAAGCGCATCGCCACCGGCGCGTACATCGCGTCGGCAATGCTGAACTCGCCGAACAGGAAAGGGCCGCCATGCGCGTCGAGGCAGTCGCGCCAGATCGCCTCGATCCGCGCGATATCGGCCAGCACGCCCGGCGTCGCGTTCTTGCCTGGGAACGACGCGCGAATGTTCATCCACATGTTCGAGCGCAACTCGCCGAAGCCCGAGTGCATCTCGGCGCTCACGCTGCGGGCGCGAGCACGCGCCGTCGCGTCGCGCGGCCACAGCGCATGCTGCGGGAAACGCTCGGCCAGCGTCTCGGCGATTGCCAGCGAATCCCACGTTGCGTGCTGCGCATCGTCGATCAGACACGGCACCTTGCCCGCTCCCTGCGGCGTGTGAGCGAGGATCGCCTCGGTCGTGCCGGGCTGGTTCAGGTGGATCAGCACTTCTTCGAACGGAATGCCGAAGTGCGTCAGCAGCAGCCACGGTCGCATCGACCATGATGAGTAGTTCTTGTCACCAATAAGCAGTTTCATGCTTCGTATCAATTGCAGAGAAGAGAAAGGGATGCAACGAAGGGGACCTCGCGTTCACCGTTCAGCGTCCGGCGGTGGCGCGAAACGTGTCGAAGCGCGAACGCGTCGACACACCGGTCAGATACACGGGCGCGATCGCTTCGATGCTGGCCGGCTCCAGGCCAAGCTCGGGCGCGAGCGGGCCGCTCAACACGTTGTCGACTTTCATCGAATCGAGATTGTCGCGCGAGATCACCGGTTCGCCAGGCGCCATTTCGAAGGTCAGCGCCTGCAGGCGCGCCAACGCGTCCGGCAAACGGATGATGCGCGCATGCTTGCCGATCACGTCGCCGCAATACGTGACGAGGTCTTCGAGCGAGTAGACGGTCGGGCCGCCGAGTTCGTAGGTCCGGCCGCTCGCGGCATCGAGGTCGAGCACGTTGACGATCGCCTTCGCGACATCGTCGACATACACCGGCTGGAACTTCGCGTCCGGCATCGCGAGCGGCAGCACTGGAAACACCCGCTGCAGGAACGCGAACTTGTTGAGGAACTGATCCTCGGGACCGAACACGACGGACGGCCGGAAGATCGTCCACGCGAGGTTCGCCGCGTGCACCGCTTTCTCGCCGTCGCCCTTCGAGCGCGAGTACATGCTGGGTCCATTCGGATCGGCGCCGAGCGCGCTGATGTGAATCAGCCGATGCACGCCCTTGCCTTCGCACGCGGCGACGATGCGGGTCGGCAATTCGACATGCGCGCGCGCGAACTCCGGACCATACGGCGTGCGACGTTTGCCATTCAACGTGGCCACGAGATTGATCACACAATCCGCGCCTTCGACGAAGCGCGCGAGCTGGACCGGATCGAACACGTCCGTTTCGATCACGTCGATGGGCAGCATGGTGAGATGGCGGGCGTTGTAGCGCCGCCGGGTGGCGATGCGCACGTCTTTGCCCAACTCGACGAGCGCGTTGACGAGGTGGCTGCCGATAAACCCGGAACCGCCGATGATCGCAATGGCTTGATGTCGCATTTTCGACTCCCTGGTGGAAGCCGCGGCAACGGCTGGCGTGGCGCGCCGGGGCCTCGGGCGAGGCCGCGGCGGCACGGCGCTTTACGGCGCGATATAACCCAGACGCGCCTTCAGCGATTGCGGACGGCCTTCGAACAACGCCGCGTAGTAGACCGTGTTGGACAGCACGTTCTTCACGTAGTCGCGGGTTTCCTGGAACGGAATCGCCTCGGCGAAGATCGCGCCTTCGACCGGACGCTGCAACGATTGCCGCCAGTTGCGCGGACGGCCCGGGCCTGCGTTATAGCCGGCGGTAGCCAGCACGGCCGACCCGTCGAACTGATTGTAGATCATCGACAGGTAGTTGGTGCCGAGCAGGATATTTGTGTTGATGTCGTTCATCTGCTCGCGCGAAATCGGACCGAGGCCGATCTTTTTCGCGACCAGTTGCGCGGTGCCCGGCATCAATTGCATCAGCCCGCTCGCGCCGACGTCCGAGCGCGCGTTCATGATGAAGCGCGACTCCTGGCGAATCAGCCCGTACGCCCATTCCACATCCAGCCCATTCGACTGCGCATCGCGCTCGACGATATCGCGGAACGGCGACAGATAGCGCAGCGAGAAATCGTGCTCGCTCTTCGTGCGGTCCGCCGTGTTGACGGTGCGGTCATAGAGCTGGATACGGCGTGCGTATTCGGCGGCCGCGAGCAGTTGCCGGTCGCTCATCGTGCGCAGCGGCCAGTTCCATTCGCGATTGCCTTCGAGCCGCAGATTCAGCGCATAGAAGCGCTGCGCCAGATCGAAGCCCGGCGTGCTGCCGGCCTGCTGCACTTCCGCGTCGCTCACCGCGGTTTTCGGCGGCACCGTGATCTTCTGGCCGAGTTCCTCGGCAGCCAGTTGACCGTAGAAGTTGTAGCCCTGCGCGATCGACTCGAATTCCTGGTTGGCCGTGGTCGTGTCGCCGGCCTGCTTCAGCGCGCGCGCGTGCCAGTATGTCCACGACGGCTGCTTGCGCAATGCCTCCGGCATCTGTTCGATCGACCAGCGCACCATGTTCCAGTCGCCGGCCAGCAGCGCGGTGCGGGTGCGCCACTCATACGCGGGATTCGACAACGGAGCGTTCGCCGACAGCCGGTACCAGTCCACCGCGCTCGGCATCTGCTTGGCGGCCGCCTGATAGGCAATCGTGCCCCAGCCGATCGCGCGCTCGGGCGAATTCAGCGACGGCGCCACCGACGAGAACGTGGCCGCAGCCATCGCCGGATCGTTGCGCGCCATACGCGTGATCGCCAGCAGCGCCAGTTGATGCGACTGCGCATCTGGACCGACGCCGCGCGCGAGCAGCAACGGCGGCGTGCTGGTTGCCTGGCCGAACAACACCGGGTCCGGTGCCTGGTCGCCTAGCGCGTCGAGCAGCTTGCTGCCCGTGCCGGTGTAGTTCTGTTCGTACGCAAGACGGATCTGCTGCCAGACGTCGTCGGCGCTGAACTGGCGGTTCGTGCCGAGCACGGTGATCAGATCGACGCAGCCGTCGCCGTACCATTTCGGATCGACCAGCAGCGCACGCGCCGCATCGGCAACGTTTTCGCCGCGCGACGCACGCGATTCGAGCGCGTAGCACTTCACCTGGGTGTCGTCGTTCAGCACGAAGCGCGCATATTGCTGGTCGAAGTTACGCCAGTCGTGACGCGTGCCGAGCACCGTGAGGTAGTCGTTGCGCATGCGGTCGGCAATCGCCTGGCCGTCGTACTTCTGCAGGAACGCGAGCACCGGCGCATCCGGCGCGTCGACGCGCGCATGCCCGGTCGAATCGAACAATTGCGGCTTGAGCTGGAAGTACTCCAGATACGAAGGCGCCGGATAGTTCGGGATCATGCTCGCGAGTTGCGCCGCGCGTGCCGCGTCGTTACTGCGGGCAGCCTCGCGCAACTGGACGAAAATCTGGTCGTCGTTGGTGAGTTGTGCAAGGGGAATGGGCTTGACGGCAGAGGCCGTGCTGCACGCGACGAGTGCCGCCGCGGCGAGCGCCAGACCGGCCGCGCGATATACTCGATAAATGCGTTTTGACATCGTTGTTTCTGGAGCGCGAATTGGACCCAAGCATAGCATGCAACCCCGTTCCGGCCGCGAAAAAGGCGCTGCGTCGGATGCTATTGGAAGCGAGGCTGCAAGCGGCTTCCGAGCCGGCGCACAATGCCGCGCTCGGGCGCCGCGTGCTCGATGCGTTGAAGCGCTATGGGGGGGACAGCATAGGATTCTACTGGCCGCTTTCCGGTGAATTCGACGCACGCCCTGCGATCTCGGTGTGGCTGGCGGCCGACGCACGGCGCGAAGCAAGTTTGCCGATTGTCAAAGAACGTGGCACGCCGCTCGAATTCCATGCGTGGACCCCCGATACGCAGATGAAAATCGGCCATCACAAAATTGCCGAGCCGATCTCCGGGCAAGTGGTGATTCCCGAGCTGCTGTTCGTGCCATGCGTCGGCTTCGACGAAGACGGCTACCGGCTCGGTTACGGCGGCGGCTACTACGATCGCACGCTGGCCGCGTGGCCGGGTTCGGCACGGCCACTGACGGTTGGCATCGCGTATGAAGCCTGCCGCACATCTGCGCTGCAGCGCGAAGCGCACGACATTCCGCTCGACCTGATCGTCACCGAGGCCGGTCTCTATCCTCGCGCGGCAAGTTGAGCCGGGCATGCGCGCGCATCGGCATGAGCCGCCGCGCCGCCGAGCCCTTCGCTCAGAGCGACGCCGCCGCCCGCGCGGCCGTGTCGTACAGACCGGACGCGTTGCGCATCAGCTGCGCCGCGTCGCCGATCTGCTCGTTGGTCAGCCCGCTTTCCTTCAGCGTCGAAATCAGACAGCTCTCGCGCACCTCGCGATACTTCAGGCACAGCTCGCGGCCCGCCTCGGTCGCCGAGAAGAACACTTCCTTGCCGGTTTTTTCGCTTTTTACGTACCCTCTAGCTACGAGCTTCTTCAACGCGTAGGTCGCGACGTGCGTGTCTTCGATGTTCAGCACGAAGCAGATGTCCGCCAGCTTCTTGCGACGCTCGCGATGGCTGACGTGGTGCAGGAGGGACACTTCGATGGCGGTCATGTCCTTGTCGCCGGCCGCCGACATGCATCGCACCATCCACCGGTTGAAGGCGTTGCCCGCCATGATCAGCGCGTATTCGAGTTCGGACAGTTCCGCGCTGGTCTCGGAGACGAGATGTTCCGAGGAGACGATCTTGGTGGGATGGCGCGACATAACGAAGAGTCCCGGGAGACAGGATGAGAAGGTGTCGGGAGTGTACGACGCGCGGCCGATCCCGGCGAGCCTGGCAAAAACGCTTATTGAGAAATTGTTGATATTTTATTGATAATGTACGCTTCATTCATCGCATACCCGGCGCGCCCGCGCGTCAGAGGGTCTACCGTGCCCGAACCCTCCCACTCGACCTGGGCCGATAAGCCATGAGCCAACCAAGAATCTTTCCGCTCGGCGATGCCGCGCTCGTCTGCGAAACGCCGCCGCCCGCCACGCTGGAGTGTCAGCGGCGCGTATGGGCGGCCGCCGAATCCGCGCGCGACTGGCCGCATGTGCTGGAGGTCGTGCCGGGCATGAACAATCTGACGCTCGTGTTCGATCCGCTCGAGGCCGACCGCGAAGCGCTCACCGAGCAATTGCTGGCCGCCTGGAACGCCGCGGGCAAAGCGGCGGAAGCCGGCCGCGAAGTCGAGATTCCGGTGCAGTACGGCGGCGAGTTCGGCCCCGACCTGCAGGCGGTCGCCGATCACACGGGCCTCACCGTGCGTGAAGTCGTGCAGCGTCACGCCGACGGCGAGTACGTGGTGTTTTTCCTCGGCTTCCAGCCGGGCTTCGCGTACATGGGCGGCCTCGAACCCGCGCTGCACACGCCGCGCCGCGCGTCGCCGAGGCTCGAAGTGCCGGCGGGGTCGGTGGGCATCGGCGGCGAACAGACCGGCATTTATCCGGCCGTCTCGCCCGGCGGCTGGCAGCTGATCGGCCGCACCGAGCTGCCGCTGTTCGACCCGGCGCGCCGTCCGCCGACGCTGTTGCAACCGGGCGACCGGGTGCGCTTCACCATCGCGGGGATACACGCATGATCGATGTGATTCGCGCCGGTCTGTTGACCACGATTCAGGATCTCGGCCGACACGGCCACCGGCATCTGGGCGTCGCGATGGGCGGCGCGCTCGACCGGCTGTCGCTCGAAGTCGGCAACCGGCTAGTCGGCAACCGGCCCGACGCGGCCGGTCTGGAAATCACCTTCGGCCCGACCGTGCTGCGGTTTCTGCGCGCGACCCGGGTCGCCATCACCGGCACCGAATTCGGCGCGACGCTCGACGGTAAGCCGGTCTATTCGTGGTGGAGCCTGCCGGTGCAGGCCGGCCAGGAGCTGGTGCTGAATGCGGCGAAGCGCGGCATGCGCGGCTACGTCTGCGTGGCGGGCGGCATCGACGTGCTGCCGATGCTCGGCTCGCGCAGCACCGACCTCGCCGGCCACTTCGGTGGACTCGGCGGCCGCGCGCTGCGCGACGGCGACCGCTTGCCGGTCGGCGCGCCGCAGCAGCGCGGCCATGTCGGCTTCTCACCCGAGGCGCCGGAGTTCGGCGTGAAGGCGCCCAGCTGGTGCAAGTTCGTGCTGGTTCACGAGCCGCTGCGGCGCGGCCGGCATCCGTCGGGCGTGCCCTGGGCGGTGCCGATCCGCGTGCTGCGCGGGCCCGAATACGACAACTTCACCGACGCGGCGCACGAATCGTTCTGGGCCGACGAGTGGCTCGTCACGCCGAACAGCAACCGCATGGGTTATCGCCTCGCCGGCGCCGCGCTGGAACGCACGCGCAAAACCGACCTGCTCTCGCACGCGGTGCTGCCCGGCACGATCCAGGTGCCGCCGAACGGCCAGCCGATCGTGCTGATGAGCGACGCGCAGACCACCGGCGGCTACCCGAAGATCGGCGCGGTGATCCAGGCCGATCTATGGAAGCTCGCGCAGGTCCGTCTGAACGCGTCCGTGCGTTTCATCCCGACGACGCCGTACGAGGCGCGCCAGGCTTTGCTGGAAGAACGCACGTATTTGCGGCAGATCGACGCGGCGATCGCGATGCATGAAGAACGCTGCGCGCGCCAGTCGGCGGTCGCGGCGCTGTAACACTGAGTAGGGGAACACCATGGAAATCGATTTGAACGCCGACCTCGGCGAAGGCTACGGCTCCGACGAGGCGCTGCTCGACCTCGTCAGCTCGGCGAACATCGCGTGCGGCTGGCATGCGGGCGGCCCCAATGCGATGCGCGAATGCGTGCGCTGGGCGGTGCAGAAAGGCGTGTCGATCGGCGCGCATCCGAGCTTCAACGATCCGGAGAATTTCGGCCGCAAGGAAATGGATCTGCCGGCCGGCGAGATCTACGCGGGCGTGCTGTACCAACTCGGCGCGCTGTCGGCGATCGCCCAGGCCGAGGGCGGGCGCATCGCGCACGTCAAGCCGCATGGCGCGCTGTACAACCAGGCCGCGCGCGACGCGAAGATCGCCGACGCGATCGTGTCGGCGGTGCACGACTTCGATCCGTCGGTGACGGTGTTCGCGCTCGCCAACAGCGGTCTCGTGACGGCCGCGCGCAACGCGGGTCTCGTCGCGATCGAAGAAGTGTTCGCGGATCGCGGCTATCGCGCCGACGGTTCGCTCGTGCCGCGCAAGGAACCGGGCGCGCTGCTCGACGATGAAAACGAAGTGCTGGAGCGCACGCTCGCGATGATCCGCGAGCAACGCGTGCAGGCCGTCGACGGTCAATGGGTGCCGCTAAACGCGCAGACCATCTGCCTGCACGGCGACGGCCCGCATGCGCTGGCGTTCGCGCGGCGCATTCGCGGCGCGCTGGAGGCCGCCGGCATCGAAGTGCACGCGGCCGGCGCCGCACGCGTCTGAGCGACGGCTTCGACGCGAGCCAGCACAGACAGCGCGAATCGACGCTTCCGACATCTCCAACGCCCCGCCTTCGAGCGGGGCGTTTGCCAGGGGCGGGACGGATTGCGGTAGCGGCGGCGAACCGGTCACGACAAACAGCAGCCACGGGAAAGCGCCGCGACCACAAATGCAGGTGCAGGTGCAGTTGCAGGTGCAGGTGCAGGTGCAGGTGCAGTTCGAAGCAAACGCGGCCATCAAGAGCCGCGGCAACAAGACGGCGCACGGAACACCGCGCGCCTTCCCAAGTCAGCCGCCACCCGCGGCGAGGTTAAAACCCTGTTTGGAGATCCTGATGCAGTCAACCGTCAGTCTATGGCCGCTTATCGGCGTGGCCGTCATCATCGTCGGCTTTCTATTGCGGTTCAATCCGATGCTGATCGTCGCGGTCGCCGCGATCGTCACCGGTCTCGCCGCGCACTTCCCACCTGAAAAAATCCTCGCGCTAATCGGCACCGGCTTCATCAAAACGCGCAACATCCCGCTGATCATTCTCCTGCCGCTGGCGGTGATCGGCCTGCTCGAACGGCACGGGTTGCGCGAGCGCGCGCAAGCGTGGATCGCCGGCATCAAGGCGGCCACCGCCGGGCGTCTGTTGATCGTCTATCTGCTGGTGCGCGAGCTGACCGCCGCGGTCGGCCTGACCGGCCTCGGCGGCCATCCGCAGATGGTGCGTCCGCTGATCGCACCGATGACCGAAGGCGCGGCTGAAACGCGCTTTGGCAAGATCAGCGACGCGGTGCGCTTCAAGTTGCGCGCGTACGCCGCGGCCACCGACAACGTGGGCCTCTTCTTCGGCGAAGACATCTTCGTCGCGTTCGGCGCGATCGTGCTGATGACGACCTTCCTGAAAGAAGCGGGCATCGTCGTCGAGCCGATTCACGTCGCGCTGTGGGGCATCCCGACCGCGATCTGCGCGTTCATCGTGCACGGCTTCCGGCTGTATCTGCTCGACCGCCGGCTCGAACGTGAGCTGCGCGGCAATGCCAGCGGCGGCGCCGCCGTTTCGCCGACGCAATCCGCTGCGGGAGACAAAGCATGACGTTCACGATCACCTATCTGTTCTGGCTGCTGGGCGTGGTGCTGCTGATCGTCGGCGGCATGATCGTCACGGACAGGACGCACCCGCGCCGTTTCACCGCGGGCGGCTTCTGGATTCTCTACGCGCTGATCTTCCTGATCGGCGACCGATTGCCGCCGGCGGTGGTCGGCGTCGCGGTGATCGTGATGGCGCTGATCGCCGGCTTCGGCGGCGTCACGGCGGCCAGGCCGAAAACGCTGTCGCTCGAAGCGCGCAAGGCGAGCGCCGCGCGTCTGGGCAACAAGCTGTTCGTGCCCGCGCTGACGATTCCGGTTGTCACCGTGATCATCACGCTGTCGGCGAGCCATCTGGTGTTCGGCGGCACGCCGCTGATCGAGAAAGCCAACGTCACGCTGATCGGCTTCGGAATCGGCTGCGTGATCGCGCTCGCGGTGGCCTGCGTGATGACGCGCGACACCGTCGGCCAGTCGATGAAGGAAGCGCGGCGTCTCGTCGATGCGCTGTCGTGGGCCGCGGTTCTGCCGCAGATGCTCGGCATGCTAGGCCTCGTGTTCTCCGACGCGGGCGTCGGCAAGGCGGTCGCGCACGTGACCACGTCGTACATCAGCCTCGATTACCGCTTCGTCGCGGTGGCCGTGTACTGCATCGGCATGGCGCTCTTCACGATGGTGATGGGCAACGGCTTCGCCGCGTTCCCGGTGATGACGGGCGGCGTCGGCGTACCGATTCTGGTCGGCGTGTTTCATGGCAACCCGGCGGTGATGGTCGCGATCGGCATGTTCTCCGGCTACTGCGGCACGCTGATGACGCCGATGGCCGCTAACTTCAACATGGTCCCTGCCGCGCTGCTTGAACTGCCGGACAAGAACGCGGTGATCAAGGTGCAGATTCCCACCGCGCTCACGATGCTGGTCATCAACATCTTGCTGCTGAATTTTCTGATGTTCCTGTAGGACGTCGGCAATGTATGGCGGCCAGTGCCGCTGTATCGCACGCGCTTTGCGGATCGGACGCGACCGAATGAGGAAGCGTCCGATCATCGCGACAGGGAGCGGCACATAAGATCGTGGATGGTCTCCCATCCACCGCGTCGGTGCGCGCAACGCGCGCCGCCTGCGCTCCCCAGCAGGTGTCCATGGAACATCCATCCCGTCGCGACGGCGGCACCACTGCGCGGTCGTCCGCCGCCCACGTCACCCCATTGATCGACGCCGCGCTGGCCGCGCACCGGGCAGGCCGGCTCGACGCCGCCGAACCTCTTTACCGTCAAGCGCTCACGCTCGATCCGAACCATGCGCCGGCGCTGCACTACTTCGGCATCCTGCACTATCAGCGCGGCGAGCATGACACCGCCGCGAGCCTGATGAGCCGCGCGCTCAAGCTCGACCGCCACGACGCCGCGTGCTGGAGCAACCGCGGTCTGGTCGCCGCCGCGCTCGGCCATCTCGACGAAGCGACGATCTGCTACGACCAGGCGCTGCAATTGCAGCCGGATTTCGCCGACGCGCGCAACAACTTCGGCGTCGCGCTGCAAGCGCAAGGCTCGCTGAGCGAAGCGCTCGAACAATACCGGCTCGCGCTGGCGTCGAACCCGGGGATGATCGACGCGCATCTGAACCTCGGCACGGCGCTGAGCAAGCTCGGCCGTTTTGACGAAGCGCTCGCGAGCTACCGCGACGTGCTCGCGATCGACCCGAACATGGCGGAAGCGCATTTCAACGCGGGCAATGCGTATCAAGCGCAAGGCCGCCACAACGCGGCGATCGCCAGTTTCGAGCGGGCGCTCGCGCTGCGCGCCGATTACGCGGAGGCGCACGTCAATCTGGGCAGCCTGATCGGCCGGCTCGGCGACTATGCGGGCGCCGAAGCGCATTACCGGCGCGCGGTCGCGCTCAGGCCGAATCCGACGCACCTCGTGTGTCTGGGCGGCTCGCTCGCCGCGCAAGGCCGGCCCGACGAGGAGGAGGTTTTCTATCGCCAGGCGCTCGCGCTCGATCCCCACCACGCGGACGCGCATCAGAACCTCGCATGGCTGCTGCTCAAGCGCGGTGATTACAGGCAAGGCTGGGCGGAGTTCGCGCTGCGCTGGCGCAAGCGCGACTACGACGCAATCGCGGTGCTGGGCGTCGCCGAATGGCATGGCGAACCGCTCGACGGGCGGCGTCTGCTGGTGGTCGGCGAACAGGGCTTCGGCGACCACTTCCAGTTCCTGCGCTTCGCGAGCGTGCTGCAACAACGCGGCGCGACGGTCGACCTCTGCGTGCGCGAGCCACTACTGCCGCTGGTCGAACGGATCCCGGGCGTGAGTCGCGCGTTCAGCGGCCAGCCGCAAGGCGACTATGACTTCTGGGTGCCGATGATGAGCGTGCCGTCCTGCGTCGGTACCGAGCTGTCCACCATTCCGGCCGGGTTGCCCTACCTGTTCGCGGACAAGGCGAAGGTGAAGGCATGGCGCAAGCGCGTGGGGCCGGTCAACCGGTCGAAACGCAAAGTCGGGCTGGTGTGGGCCGGCAGTCCCACGTTCGGCAACGATCGCTACCGGTCGATGACGCTGGCTGACCTGAGCGCATTGAGCGAACTGAAGAGCGTCGCGTGGTATGCGTTGCAAAAAGGTCCGGCACATGCGCAACTGGCCGACGCGCCGTCGGCTTTCCGCGCGCACGATTTCACCGCCGAGTTGAGCAGCTTCGACGAGACCGCCGCGCTGATCATGCTGCTCGACCTGGTGATCGCCGTGGATACCGGCGTCGCGCATCTTGCGGCCGCGCTCGGCAAGCCAGTGTGGCTGCTGCTGCCGGCCAACTCCGACTGGCGCTGGCTGGAAACGCGCAGCGACACGCCGTGGTATCCGGGCATGAAGCTGTTCCGGCAGAAAAAGGTTGGGGATTGGGCGGCCGTGGTGGCACAGGTTGCCAAAACACTACAGGCGACTCACGTCACCCCGGCTCCACCACAAACCCGCGCTGCCGCAAAAGCTGCAGCACGCCCTTAGGCCCGCCCAGATGCAGCGCGCCGATCGCGACGAACACCGGCTTGTTTGGCGCGGCGATCTGCAGCATCCGCGAGACGAAGCGCCGGTTGCGTTCATAAACGATCCGGTTGTCGATCGAATCGGAAATGCGCTGGTCGCGCGCGAGGTTTTCGGACTTCGCGGCCTGCCACGCGGCGATTGCATCGGCGTCGCCGACCCGCCATAGCCGGTGCAACGCGCGTACGTCGGCGACGTTCTGCGCGGGTGTCTGCACCAGATCCTGCGCGAGCATTTCGCGCTGCTGCGCAAGCGAGAGGCCCGTGAACGCGCGCATCTGTTGCGGCAAGGTTTCGAGTCCAACGATCTTGCCGCGCGTCTTCAGATAGACGTTCTGCAATTGCGCCTCGGTGCCGTACTCGGTTTGCAGACCGGCGCTCAGCGAATCGTAGGTTTCGACCACTAGCGACGCGAGCCACGGCCGCATCTTCTTGATCGCATCGAGCGCGGCGGGATTGCCCCGCAGACGCAAAGCCAGCTTGTGCCACAACGGCTCGGGCAACGAACCGGGCAGACAGTCGCGCTTGCACACGCCGTACTTCGACACGTCGTCTTGCGAGATCAGCAGTTCGTCGGGGGAGAGTTCGAGCGCCAGGGTCGGGGAAGCAGCCAGTGCGGCGAGGATCGGTGCGCGAAACGGCTGCGCGGCGGGATAGTCGGCGGGGTCGCCGACATGCAGCGTGCCGAGCACGTAAATGGTGGTCGTGCCGCGCGTCGCGACATAGAACGGCATGCGCGCCGGCTGAGTGCGCACCGGGCCGCTCGCCGTGGTGCCCGGTGGCGCGGATGACGCGGGCGGCGGATTGAAGCCCGGCACGCTAGCGCGCGGCGGTTGCGCGGGCGACGGCTGCACGCCGGGCACCGGCACCGCCGGGCGCCCTGCCTGGGCCGGCGCAGTGGCCGCCGCGCCCGCCGCATACGCGAGCTCGGCGGGTGCCGAGCCGAGACACAGCGCAACACACACGCCGACGAGCGCGGCACCGTTCAGCGCACGCGCTCGCCAGCGCCGCGAGAAAGCAGCACCGCAGCCGCCATCACGCAAGCGGCGCGTAAGACGACGCGCCGCCACCGCATCAGGCATCCACGTCCCCCACCTCCTCGGCGCGGTGACACGACACCTGACGGCCATCCACTTCACGCAGCTTCGGTTCCTCGCTGCGGCAGCGGTCGATGGCGTACGGGCAGCGTTGATGGAACGTGCAGCCCGAAGGCGGATTCAATGGCGACGGCATTTCACCTTGCAGCTTGATCTTGATGCTGCGATCTTCCTCGAAGATCGACGGCGTCGCCGACATCAGCGCACGCGTGTACGGATGGCGCGGCTTCGAGAAGATACGCTTCTTGTCGCCGAGTTCGGCCACGCCGCCGAAGTACATCACCATCACGTCGTCGGCGATATGCTCGACCACCGACAAATTGTGCGAGATAAACACGTAGCTGGTCTTGAACTGCGCCTGCAAGTCCATGAACAGATTCAGGATCTGCGCCTGGATCGACACGTCGAGTGCCGATACCGGTTCATCGGCGACTACGATCTGCGGATCGAGAATCATCGCGCGCGCAATCGCCACACGCTGACGCTGACCGCCCGAGAACATATGCGGATAGCGCTTCGCATGCTCGGGACGCAGACCGACGGTGCGCATCATCTGCGCGATCCGTTCGGCGCGTTCCGAGGCGCTCATTTGCGTGTTGATCGCGAGCGGCTCGCCGAGCGTCTGCTCGACGGTCTTACGCGGATTCAGCGACGCAAACGGGTTCTGGAACACCATCTGCACGCGCCGCCGCAGCGCCGCGATCTTCGCGTGATCCGCACCAGCCACGTCCTCGCCGTCGATCAGCAAACGGCCCGCCGTGGGCGCTTCGATCATCGTGAGTTGGCGCGCGAGCGTGGACTTGCCGCAGCCGGATTCGCCGACCACCGCCAGCGTCTTGCCGCGCTCCAGCGCGAACGACACGCCGTTGAGCGCCTTCACCGTGCCCGACGTGAACATGCCGCGCTTGACCGTGTAGTAGCGCGCGAGCTGGTCGGCGACCAGCACGTGATCGCCCGTCGGTTTCGGCTGGCGCCGCGTTTCGGGTACTGCGTTCATCGTGCGCCTCCGCGGGTGTGAACGTTGGCGTCGCCGCTCAGGTTCAAGGGTTTGATGCAGCGCACGCGCGCCACTTCCGCATGGCCTTGCATCGGCGCAAGCGCGGGCCGCGCCTTCAGGCAATCGTCGACCACGTACTTGCAGCGCGGTGCGAACAGACACCCTTTGGGCCGATCGTCGCGCCCCGGCACCATGC
This sequence comes from Paraburkholderia ginsengisoli NBRC 100965, assembly GCF_000739735.1. Classification (GTDB taxonomy): domain Bacteria; phylum Pseudomonadota; class Gammaproteobacteria; order Burkholderiales; family Burkholderiaceae; genus Paraburkholderia; species Paraburkholderia ginsengisoli. Next base: position 153,439 of record NZ_BBJF01000008.1, read on the forward strand.
CCGGCAACGCGGCCAGCCGCACCGCGCCGACGTTGTGCTCGGGAATCGCCGCCAGCAGCGCTTCCGTGTACGGATGATGGGGCGCCGCGAAGATGTCCGGCACCTTGTTCGTTTCGATCACTTCGCCAGCGTACATGACCGCGACGCGCTGCGCGACCTCGGACACCACCGCGAGGTCGTGCGAAATCAGCACGAGCGCCATGCCGCGTTCCTTCTGCAAGCGGATCAGCAGCTCCATGATCTGCGCCTGGATCGTCACGTCGAGCGCGGTGGTCGGCTCGTCGGCGATCAGCAGCTTCGGGTTGCAGGCAATTGCCATCGCGATCATCACGCGCTGGTTCATGCCGCCCGACATCTGATGCGGAAACGAGTTGATGCGCCCTTTCGGATCGGGAATGCCGACCTGGTCGAGCAGTTCCAAAGCGCGCTTGTCCAAAGCGCTGCCGCGCAGACCTTCATGCAGCTTCAGCACTTCCTTGATCTGATAGCCGACCGTGTAGCTCGGATTCAGACTGGTTAGCGCATCCTGGAACACCATCGCGATGTCCTTGCCGATGATCTTGCGGCGTTCCTTCGCCGACGCCTTCAACAGGTTCTTGCCGTTGAAGGTGATCTCGTCGGCCGTCACTATGCCGGGCGCGTCGATGAGGCCCATCAGCGCCATCATCGTCACGCTCTTGCCCGAGCCCGATTCGCCGACCACGCCCACCACTTCACCGGGCGCGACGTCGAGATTGATCCGGTCGACTGCCGGCAGACCGTTGAAGTTCACCGCCAGGTTGCGGATGGTCAAGAGTGAGTCCATGTCAGGCCATCCGTTTCAGTTTGGGATCGAGTGCGTCGCGTAGCCCGTCGCCGAGCAGATTGATCGCGAGCACCGAGATCAGGATGGACAGACCCGGCATCGTGACGATCCACCAGGCGCTGTCGATGTAGTCGCGCGCCGAGGCCAGCATCGCGCCCCACTCCGCCGACGGCGGCTGCACGCCGAGGCCGAGGAAGCCGAGCGCGGCGGCATCGAGAATCGCCGATGAAAAACCGAGCGTGGCTTGCACGATCAGCGGCGCGGTGCAGTTCGGCAGCACTTGCGAGAACATCAAGCGCAACGTACTGGCGCCCGCCACGCGCGAAGCCGTCACGTATTCCTTTTGCAACTCGCCTTGCGCGGACGCACGGGTCAAACGCACATAGCCGGGCAGCGCGACGATCGCGATGGCGAGCATCGTGTTGACGAGACCTGGGCCGATGATCGCGACCACCGCGACCGCGAGCAGCAGTGACGGCAACGCGAGCAGCACGTCCATGATGCGCATGATCGGTGTGTCGGCCCACTTCTCGAAGAACGCGGCGATCAAGCCGAGCACGATGCCCGGAATCAGCGCGAGCACCACCGACACGAAGCCGATCCAGAACGACAGCCGCGCGCCGTACATCAGACGCGAGAGGATGTCGCGGCCCGCTTCGTCGGTGCCGAGGATGAACTTCCAGTTGCCGCCGTCGAGCCACGCGGGCGGAATCTTCACGAAGTCGCGGTACTGCTCGATCGGGCTGTGCGGCGCGATCAACGGCGCGAAGATCGCGACGAAGATCAGCACTAGAACGATGATGCCGGCGCCGACCGCGCCTCGATTGCGCGAGAAGTTCGCCCAGAATTCACGGGCGGCGATGGCGCGGCCGCTGGGCGGCGTCACTGCCTGGGGGACTGTATTTTGTATGTCTGCCATTTTGTTCATGCCTCCCGCCGAGCCGCCTCGAGGGAGGCATGCGCCCCCTCGGGGGGCAGCGAACGCAAGTGAGCGTGGGGGTTCATATTCACCTCGTATGGCGGATGCGTGGGTTGAGCACGCCGTACAACAGATCGACGACGAGGTTCACGACGATCACCAGCGTGGCGATCATCAGGATACCGCCCTGCACGACCGGATAGTCGCGCCGGCCGATCGCGTCGATCAGCCATTTGCCGATGCCCGGCCACGAGAACAGCGTCTCGGTCAGCACCGCGCCCGCGAGCAGCGTGCCGACCTGCAGGCCGATCACCGTGACGACGGGAATCAGCGCATTGCGCAACGCGTGCACGACGATCACGCGTCCCGGTGACAAGCCCTTCGCGCGCGCGGTGCGGATGTAGTCCTCGCGCAGCACTTCGAGCATCGACGAACGGGTCATCCGTGCGACCACCGCCAAAGGAATCGTGCCGAGCACGATGGCCGGCAGGATCAGATGGCTCAGCGCGGATTTGAACGCGCCTTCGTCGGTGGACATCATCGCGTCGATCAGCATGAAGCCGGTCACGTGCGGAATGTCGTATTCGACCGCGATGCGGCCCGACACCGGCGTCCAGCCAAGTTTCACCGAGAACACCATGATGAGGATCAAGCCCCACCAGAAGATCGGCATCGAGTAGCCGGTGAGCGCGGTGCCCATCACGCCGTGATCGACGACCGTGCCGCGCCGCAGCGCGGCAAACACGCCCGCCGGGAGGCCGACGATCAGCGCGAACAGCATCGCGCAGATCGACAGTTCGACGGTGGCGGGAAAGCGTGCGAGGAATTCGCCCATCACGCTGGTGTTGGTGATGATCGAGGTGCCGAGGTCACCGTGCAGCGCGCGTCCGATGTAGTGGACGTACTGCATCGGCAAAGGTTCGTCGAGCCCGAGGCGGTGCATGGCGGCTGCGTGCATCGCGGGATCGACGCCGCGCTCGCCCATCATCACTTCGATGGGGTCGCCCGGTATCAGGTGAATCAGCGCGAACGCGAGGATCGTGATGCCGATGAACGTCGGTATCACCATGCCGATGCGGCGCAAAACAAAGCGGAACATGGTTCGTCCCTATGGTCTTGATGAAGAAAAAACGCAACCGGCGACGAGGGCTTGTGACCCCGGTCGCCGGACCATTTCGACCAGTTTTCTAACCGTGCGAAAAGCGTACTGCGCGAAATTTACGACTGGCTTGCCAGCTTACTTGAGGCTCACGCCGTCGAAACGCGCATAGCCGAGCGGTTCGATGCGCATGTCGACCACCTTCTTGCTGACCGGCTGGTAGACCGTCGAGTGTGCGATCGGCGAGAACGGCAACTGCTGCCCGAAGATTCGCTGCGCTTCGACGTAAGCCTTGGTGCGCGCGGCCACGTCGGACGTCACACGGCCCTTCTGGATCAGATCGTCGAACGGCTTGTAGCACCACTTCGAGAAGTTGTTGCCGTTCACCGCTTCGCAGCCGAGCAACGTGCCGAGCCAGTTGTCCGGATCGCCGTTGTCGCCGGTCCAGCCGATCAGCATCGTGTCGTCTTCGCCGGCGTGAGCGCGCTTGATGTACTCACCCCATTCGTACGTGACGATCTTCGCCTTCACGCCGATCTTGGCCCAGTCGGCCTGGATCATTTCCGCCATCAGACGGGCGTTCGGGTTGTACGCGCGCTGCACGGGCATCGCCCACAGCGTGATGTCGAAGCCGTTCGGATAGCCGGCCTGCGCGAGCAATGCCTTGGCCTTCGCCGAATCGTACGGGGCGGCCTTCAGGTCCTTGTAGAACGACCATTGGGTCGGCGGCATCGGGTTGGTGGCGAGCTGGCCCGCGCCCTGGTACACCGATTCGATGATCGCCTTCTTGTTGATCGCCATGTCGAGCGCCTGACGCACTTCGACCTTGTCGACCGGCTTGTGCGTCACGTTGTACGCGAGGTAGCCGAGGTTGAAGCCCGGCTGCGACGGCATGTCGATGTTCGGCTCGGCCTTCAGCGGCGCGATGTCGGCCGGACGCGGATAGCTCATCACCTGGCATTCGTCGCGCTTGATCTTCTGCACGCGCACGCCAGCGTCCGGCGTGATCGAGAAGATCAGCTTCGAGATCTTCACCGCGTTCGGCTTCCAGTAGTTCGGATTGCCATCGAAGCGGATCGTCGCGTCCTTCGTATAGCTGCGGAAAATGAACGGGCCCGTGCCGACCGGGAACTGGTTGATGTCGGACGCTTTGCCGGCCTTCAACAGTTGATCCGCGTATTCGGCCGACAGAACCGACGCGTATTCCATCGCCAGATTCTGGATGAACGGCGCGTTGACTTCCTTCAGCGTGAACTTGACCGTGTACGGGTCGACCTTTTCGACGCCCGTGATCAGCTTGTCGAGACCCATGTCGGTGAAGTACGGGAACTGCACCGGATACGCCTTGCGGAACGGCTGGTTCGTGTCCAGCATGCGCTGGAACGTGAACACGACGTCGTCGGCGTTGAATTCGCGAGTCGGTTTGAAGAACGACGTGGTCTGGAATTTGACGCCGTAGCGCAGATGGAACGTATAGGTCTTGCCGTCGGCCGACACATCCCATTTTTCCGCGAGACCCGGCTCGACCTTCGTGCCGCCGCGTTCGAATTCGACGAGACGGTTATAAACGGTGAACGTGTTGGCCGTGAAGTCGACCCCCGTCGTGTATTGAGCGGGATCGAAGCCCGCCGGGCTGCCTTCCGAGCAGTAGACGAGAGTTTTGTTCGGAATCTCCGCGCGCGCGTTGTTCGCGCCCACCAGCGATGCCGCTGCAGCTGCGACGAGCGTCGTAATACGCGCGGCGCGCAACAGATTGTTTTGCTTCATGTTTCCTCCAGGTTCAGGGCCGGCTCCCGCCAGCGTAGCGCGATATTACTTGAGCTTGGCTCGCAGCAACAAGCGGAGGAAATTCCCCCTGTTGACGATCGGAAACACTTCGTGCATGGAGGCAGCCGCACGCCGACCGGGGGCCGGAGCGTGCGGCTGTAGCGGACAACGGGAGCAAAAAGAAGTCCCGCCGCGCTTATTTCAGGCCGACGTTCATGAATTGCGTCGGGCCGAACGGGTCGATCTTGAAACCCACCACGTTCTTGCTAATCGGCTGATAAACCGTGGAATGGGCGATCGGCGTGAATGGCACCTGGTCTTTAAAGATTTCCTGCGCCTGCGTATAAGCCTTGGTGCGCTCGGCTATATCGGTGGTGCCGCGGCCTTTCTTGATCAGATCGTCGTAAGGCTTGTAGCACCATTTGGCAAAGTTACTGCCATTCACCGCGTCGCAACCGAGCAAGACCGCGAGCCAGTTATCCGGATCGCCATAATCGCCGGTCCACCCGATCAGCATCGCTTCATGCTCGCCGGAATGGCCGCGGCGAATGTACTCACCCCATTCGTACGTGCCGATCTTCACTTTCACGCCGATCTTCGCCCAATCGGCCTGCAGCATTTCCGCCATTAGTCGCGCGTTCGGGTTATAGGGCCGTTGTACCGGCATCGCCCATAGCGTCAGGTCGAAACCGTCGGGATAACCGGCCTGTTTTAGCAGTGCTTTCGCTTTTTCGACGTCGTACGGGGCGTCCTTCAGGTTCTTGTCGTAGCTCCACTGGGTCGGCGGCATCGGGTTGGTCGCGGCCTGACCGGCGCCCTGGTAGACCGACTCGATAATCGCATTCTTGTGAATCGCCATATCGAGCGCGCGACGCACCAGCACGTTGTCGAGCGGTTTCTTCGTCGTGTTGTACGCGATATAGCCGAGGTTGAAGCCGACCTCGCTCGGCATCGCGAGCGAGGCATCCGCTTTAACGGTCGGAATATCGGCGGGACGCGGATACGCCATCACCTGGCATTCGCCGCGTTTCAGTTTTTGCAGCCGCACCGCCGGGTCGACGGTAATCGCGAATATCAGTTTGCCGACTTTGACCACGCCCGGTTTCCAGTAATCGGGATTACCGTCGAAGCGAATCGTGTCGTCCTTCGTATAGCTGCGGAAAATGAATGGGCCGGTGCCGACCGGATACTGGTTGATATCGGACGCTTTGCCCGCTTTCAATAATTGATCGGCATATTCCGCCGACAGGATCGACGCGAACGGCATCGCGATCTGCTGAAGGAACGGCGCGTCGACTTCTTTCAGCGTGAAGCGCACCGTGTACGGATCGACTTTCTCGATCTTCGTGATGTTTTTCGACAGGCCGAGATCGGTGAAATAGGGAAACGGCACCGCGTACGCCTTGCGGAACGGCTGATCGGGATCAAGCATTCGCTCGTAGGTGAAGACGACGTCGTCGGCGTTGAACTCGCGGGTCGGCTTGAAGAACGACGTGGTCTGGAATTTCACACCGTGGCGCAGATGGAACGTATAGGTGAGGCCGTCCGGCGACACCTCCCATTTTTCAGCGAGGCCCGGCTCGATGTCGGTGCTGCCATGCGCGAACTCGATCAGCCGGTTGTAGACCGTGTACGAGCCGGCGCTGAATTCGACGCTCGTCGTGTATTGCGCGGTGTCGAAGCCCGCCGGACTGCCTTCGGAGCAGAACACGAGGGTCTTGTCGGGCAGCGTGGCCGCCTGCGACGCGACGGGCGACATGCCGCTCGCGGCGACCGCGAAGGCGGCAAGCGCGGGCAGGCAGAACTGGTGAACCGCGAACAGCTTCCGTGACACTGTCATATCGTCCTCCGCACAGCAGCCGGGTCAGCTGCGCTTCGATCATAGACAGCACAAAAATGAGCTTCAACAGGGACTTACCACGCTGTCGGAGCGAGAATGGGGCAATGCCGCCGCGATACGTCCGGCATGCGTTCATCTTTTTTGAAATAACCGGCGCGACATAATGGCCGATTAGGCGATCCTTTAATTGGCACCATGACCTCGTACCAATTCACCAACACCTGGTTCGACACGCTCGCCAAAGGCGTGTGGGACCGGTTGATCACGCACTACGCGCCGGCCCGGATTCTCGAAATCGGCTCGTACGAAGGCGCCAGCGCCCGCTATCTGATCGACGCGCTGGCGCCCCGCCAGCCGATCGAGCTGCATTGCATCGACACTTGGGAAGGCGGCGTCGAACACCAGCCGGGCGGCGACGCGCCCGCCGACATGAGCGCGGTCGAGGCGCGTTTCCATCACAACGTCAGACTCGCGGCCGGGAAATACCCGGACCGCGTGCGGGTCACCGTGCATAAGGGATATTCGGACGAATGCCTCGCGCGTCTGCTCGCCGACGGCAAAAAGGGCTATTTCGACTTCGTGTATGTCGACGGTTCGCACCAGGCGGCCGACGTGCTGGCGGATGCGGTGCTCGGTTTCAGGCTGTTGAAGGTGGGCGGCATCATCGCGTTCGACGACTATCTATGGTCGGAGCAGTTGCCGTCCGGGAAAGACCCGCTGCGTTGCCCGAAGCCCGCGATCGACGCGTTCGTCAATCTGAACTTCCGCAAGCTGGAAGTGCTGTCCGCGCCGCTGTATCAGCTCTACGTGCGGAAGTTGTCGGATTAGGCCGCGCGGCCGTTGCAGCCGCGCGGTTTTTATAGCTCGCCAGATCAGGCGCCGAGCCGTTCGCAGATCGCCTTGGTCGCCGCGGCGCCGTTCAGCGTATAGAAATGCAGCCCCGGCACCTTCGCGTCGATCAACCGTTCGCAAAGATCCGTGACCACATCCAGCCCGAACGCGCGAATCGACTCGCGGTCGTCGCCGAAACTCTCCAGCCGGCGCGCGATCCAGCGCGGCACTTCGGCGCCGCACATTTCCGAGAAGCGCGTCAGCTGCGAGAAGTTCGTGATCGGCATGATGCCCGGCACGATCGGCACGTCCACGCCGAGCTTGCGCGCGTCGTCGACGAAACGGAAGTACGCGTCCGCGTTGAAGAAGTACTGCGTAATCGCCGAATTCGCGCCGGCCTTCACCTTGTTCGCGAAGTTTTCCAGATCGTGACGCGGCGAGCGCGACTGCGGATGGTATTCCGGGTAGCCGGCCACCTCGATCCAGAACCAGTCGCCGAACTCGGCGCGAATGAAGCTCACCAGCTCCGACGCATAACGCAGTTCGCCGACTTCGCCCATACCGGACGGCAGATCGCCGCGCAGCGCGACGATATGGCGAATGCCATGCGCGCGGTACTCGTTGAGGATCGCGCGCAGGCTCTCTTTGGACGAGCCGATGCACGACACGTGCGGCGCGGCCTCGAGGCCTTCCTTCGCCATGTCGATAACGGTGTCGAGCGTGCCCTGTTGCGTCGAGCCGCCGGCGCCGAATGTGACGGACACGAACTTGGGCTTGAGCGACGCGAGTTGCGCGCGCGTGGCGCGCAGCTTGTCGACGCCTTCCTGCGTTTTCGGCGGGAAGAATTCGAATGAAAGTTCGATCGGGTTCATGATCAGTAGCTCACCCTAAACTGCGGTTGCCGAAAATAAGCGCGGACAGCAGCCACGAAACGATGCTGTATAGAATCGAACCGAAGAACGCCGACCAGAAACCCGACACTTCGAAACCCTTCAGCAGCGACGCGCACAGCCAGAAGCACAGCGCATTGACCACGAGAATGAAGAGTCCGAGCGTGAGGATCGTGACGGGCAGCGTCAACAGGATCAGCACCGGACGCAGGACCGTATTGATCAATCCGAGCACGATCGCAACGATCAGCGCGGTGCCGAAACTGCGGATATGGATCGACGGAACGAGGTAGGTGATGATCAGGAGCGCCAGCGCGTTGATCAGCCAGGTCAGCAGCAGGGTCATGTAGGGCTCCTTGGCAGGATGTCCGGTAACTTGGAAAAGCGCGAGGAAAGACGCGCAGGACGGCAGCCATGGCGAACAAAGCGGCGCATTACGCGCCGCCCTGTAGTCAGACCGTCATGCGTTCAAATCGCCCGCGTGCTCAATAACGGTAGTGGTTCGGCTTGAACGGACCGTTCTTGTCGACGCCGATGTAGCCGGCCTGATCGTCGGACAGCACGGTCAGCGTTGCGCCGATGCGCGCCAGATGCAGGCGTGCGACCTTCTCGTCCAGATGCTTCGGCAGCACGTACACCTTGTTCTCGTACTTCTCGCCCTGCGTGAACAGTTCGATCTGCGCGAGCGTCTGGTTCGTGAATGAGTTCGACATCACGAACGACGGATGGCCCGTCGCGCAACCCAGGTTCACGAGGCGGCCTTCGGCCAGCAGAATCACGCGCTTGCCGTCCGGGAAAATGATGTGGTCGACTTGCGGCTTGATGTTGTCCCACTGGTACTGACGGGTCGACGCGACGTCGATTTCCGAATCGAAGTGACCGATGTTGCAGACGATCGCGTTGTGACGCATCGCCTTCATGTGGTCGTGGCCGATCACGTGGTAGTTGCCGGTTGCCGTCACGAAGATATCGGCCTTGTCGGCGGCGTATTCCATCGTCACGACGCGGTAGCCTTCCATCGCCGCTTGCAGCGCGCAGATCGGATCGATTTCGGTGACCCACACGGTCGCGCCCAGACCGCGCAGCGATTGCGCGCAGCCCTTGCCCACGTCGCCATAACCTGCGACCACCGCGATCTTGCCCGCGATCATCACGTCGGTCGCGCGCTTGATGCCGTCGACCAGCGACTCACGGCAGCCGTACAGGTTGTCGAACTTCGACTTGGTGACCGAGTCGTTGACGTTGATCGCCGGGAACGGCAGGCGGCCTTCCTTTTCCATCTGATACAGACGGTGCACGCCGGTCGTGGTTTCTTCGGTCACGCCCTGGATGTGCGCAAGACGCGTCGAGTACCAGGTCGGGTCCGCGTCGAGGTGCTTCGCGATCGACTTGTACAGCGCGACTTCTTCTTCGTTGGTCGGCTTCGAGATCACCGAACGGTCTTTCTCGGCCTTCGATCCGAGGATCAGCAGCAACGTGGCGTCGCCGCCGTCGTCGAGGATCATGTTGGCGAATTCGCCGTTCGGCCATTCGAAAATGCGGTGCGAGAACTCCCAGTATTCGTCGAGCGATTCGCCCTTGAACGCGAACACCGGCGTGCCGGCCTTGGCGATGGCGGCGGCCGCATGATCCTGGGTCGAGAAGATGTTGCACGATGCCCAGCGGACGTCGGCGCCGAGCGCGGTGAGCGTCTCGATCAGAACGCCGGTCTGGATCGTCATGTGCAGCGAGCCTGCAACGCGTGCGCCCTTGAGCGGCTGCTGCGCCTTGTACTCTTCACGCGTTTGCATCAAACCGGGCATTTCGGTCTCGGCAATGGTGAGTTCCTTGCGACCCCAGTCGGCGAGCGACATGTCGGCAACGATGAAATCTTTGGAAGCTTGCGAATCGATAACTGCGGCGTTCATCACGCCCTCCTTTCTAAGAAATTGACTAGAAATTTGACGTGAGCGCGGTTCGATGCGGTGGATAGGACAGCGCAATGCGCATCCGAGCCCTCCGATTGAAGCCTTCGAGCCTGGCGGGCGGCCGGCGAATATGCTGATTCGCGGTACCCGTCGCAACGCTCCTCGAAGACGAACGGCGATTGTAGCAAATAGAGATGGCTTCGGGGCGTGCGGGCGGAGAGGCGGGAGCGCCCCGCTTCGCGGACGTCGCGCGTGTCAGCCGTCGATCACCCGCGCCGTGCGCAGCTGTGCGATGCCCGCGCGAGCGGTGTCGAGGAATTGCCGCGAGTAATGAAACGCGTCGGCGACATCGGCGGGCGGCGGAATCTGCAGTCCCAGCGCAACGCGGAAGTAACGTTCGGCGTGGATGCCGGTGTGGTAGTGCATGCGTACGCGCTTCACGTCGTCGAGCCGCGGGTTGCCGAAAATCTCGCGCAGCGCCCACGAGAACGCGCCGTCCTCGCCGCCCAGGCGCCGGAAGACTTCGTCCATCGGAAAGCCGCCGAGCGCCAGGTACACCGCGCGGCGAACGATCAGGCTGCTCGGCACCGTATTGCTGAGCGTCTGCGCGTGCTCGGCGAAGTCGGGGTGCGCGGTGAGTTCGACGGGGAAATCCGTGTACTCGACGTCGAGCCGCACCGACACTTCGGCCGGATAGTGCGCAAAAAACGCGCTCGCGGCGCTCAGGGCGCCGGGCAGATATTCGTCGTCGGCGTCGAGGAAGGCGAGCAGTTCGTGTGTGGCGTGCAGCGCGCCCCAGTTGCGCGCGCGCGCCGCGCCACCGTTATATGGCATGCGCAGCAGACCCACACGCGGATCGAGGCGGCCATAGTGAGCGACGATGTCGGCGGAGGCGTCGGTCGAGCCGTCGTCGATCACGACGATCTGCGCCGCTTCCGGCTGAATCAGGCAGCTTTGCAGCGCGCGAGCGAGTGTCGCCGAACCGTTGTAGCAGGGGATCAGGATCGAGATGGGCGTCATGGGTCGAAGCTGGCGCGCGGGTCCACGGTGGAAAGCTGTCGATGTTAGCGGGCTTCGCGGCGCGGCCATCTTGAAAACGGGGAGGCGCGGAGCGGTGTGGGCGGCTTTGAGTGCGCTTGTGCTTGCCCGGGCGCCAGCCTCGAATGCGGCGAGCCATGCGGCTCTCTGGTGAACGGGTGATGTGCGCCTGCGGCGCGGCGCGCGTACCCTGCGGTAGCAGTGCGATTGGTGGCCTGAAGTCGTCTGGCTTGGTGGGGGGCGCGACTCGCGGCGCAGACGACGCCTTGCGCCGTCCCGCGCTAATGCGGGGGCCACGCACTCTCTTCAGCAGGGTGCAGCCTCGTGCAACCAGCCTCGCGCGCCACCGACAATGCGCACCCCGCGATACGTCCAATCCGCGCCAGAGGCCGCAACCTCAAATCGGCAACAACCCGAGCATCGGCGCGAGCAGCACCATCACCACGCCGGCGATCATCATCGTCAGGCTGGCGACGACGCCTTCTTCGCTGCCGAGTTCGCGCGCCTTCGCGGTGCCCACGCCGTGCGCTGCCGCGCCGAACAGCGCGCCGCGCGCGAGCCGCGTGCGCAGCGGCACGAGGCCCAGCACGAGTTCGCCGAACAACATCCCGCAGACGCCCGTGGCGATCACGAACAACGCGGTGAGATCCCTCGGCGCGTGAATCCTGTCGGACACGGCGAGCGCGAACGGCGTCGACACGGAACGCGTCATGAGACTGCGCTGCAATTCCGGCGACAGATGCAGCAGCTTCGCCAGCATCAGCGAACCGCCGACCGCCACCACGATCCCCACCGTCACGCCGACCGTCAGCGAAATCCAGTGCCGCTTCAGCAGTTCGCGGTATTCATAGATGGGCACGGCGAACGCGACCGTCGCGGGACCGAGCAGCCACATCAGCCAGCGCGTGTCCTGGAAGTAGACGGGGTAAGGAATGTGGGCGAGCACGACTATTGCCGCGAGCACGGCCGGCACCGCCACCAGCGGCGTCAGCCACGGCGAGCGGAAGCGCGCGTACAGCGCCTTCGACGCGAAATACAGCGCCACGGTCAGCACGAAACAGCCGGCTGCGATCAGACGCGCGGCATCGTCGGCGAACAGGGACGAATAGAGCGTGCTCATCGATGGGCCTCGGGCGGAAATGGCGGATGCGAAAAATCAGACGCGTGACGCGTGCCGCGCGACCATCACGCGGCGCAGCGCAAGGCGTCGTTCGAGGCGGGCGGCCTGCTCGACCGCGAAGGCCACCGCGACCATCACCATCAGCGTGCCGCCGACCACCACCAGCGCGAGACGCCAGCCATCCTCGCGGAACAGCCCGCCGTATTGCACGGCGGCGACCGCCGCCGGAATGAAGAACAGCAGCATATCGGAGAGCAGCCAATCGGCGCCCGCCTTGACCCAGCGCGGCGCGATGCCACCGCAGAACAGCAGCGCGAGCAATACGACCAGCCCGACCACGCCGCCCGGCACCGGCAAATGCAGCATGCGCACAGCGAAATCGGCGACCACCCATAGTCCCGCCAGCGCGGCGCTTTGCACGGCGATCCGCGCGACGCGCATTGCACCGCTAGCGCGGCCGGCATGAGCGGAAGGCGCGAATCGAGCGGCAGTGGGCGTCGTCATGGCAATCCCCGGGGTGACTTCGAATGAAAGCGAGTATAGGTTGCACCGCAACATAAATATAATGACTTACAATCATTCAAATCATTCCAATTTGGAATTTCGGAGGCCGAAATCGTGGAACTACGCGCGCTGCGATATTTCGTCGAAGTGGTTCGTCAACAGAGTTTCACCGTCGCCGCCGAGCAGATGTTCGTCACGCAGCCGACCATCAGCAAGATGGTCAAGTCGCTGGAAGACGAGATCGGCTCGCCGCTGTTGCTGCGCGACGGGCGTCAGATGGTGCTGACCGATGCCGGCCGGATCGTCTATCAGCGCGGTCAGGACGTGCTGGCGGCCCACGCGCAATTGCAGGCCGAACTGAACGATCTCGACACGCTCGGCCGCGGCGAACTCACTATCGGCATTCCGCCGATGGGCGGATCGCTGTTCACGCCGGCGATCGCCGCGTTCCGGCAGCGCTATCCGAAGATCGAACTGAAGCTGTTCGAGCAGGGTTCGCGCGCGATTGAAACGGCGCTGATCAACGGCGAACTCGAATTGGGCGGCGTGCTGCAACCCGTCGACCCGGAAAATATCGAGGTGCTGCCGATGACGCGCCAGTTGCTATGGCTCGTCGCGCGTACCGGTTCGCGCTGGGACTCATTGCACGAGGTGCCGCTCGCGCAACTCGCCAGCGAGCCGTTCGTGTTCTACGGCGAGAGTCTCGCGCTCAACGACGTGGTGCTGAACGCGTGCCGCACGGCCGGGTTCGCGCCGACCATCGTCGGGCGAAGCGGGCATTGGGATTTCATGGCGGCGCTGGTGCTGGCCGGCGTCGGTATCGCATTGCTGCCGGCGCCGTATTGCCGCCGGCTAGACCCGGCGCAGTTCACCTGCCTGCCGGTCGTGGAGCCGGAGATTCCGTGGGAAATGGCGATCGGCTGGCGGCGCAACGGCTATCTGTCGCATGCCGCGCGCGCGTGGCTCGAAGTCGCCCGCGAGGCGCTGCCCGGCCAGGCCGGCGACGATTTCATGGTGGGGCCGGGGATCGGCATGACCGGCATCGCGGCGCCGGGTTCGACCTCGGCGCCCCCGCCGGCGGAATGACGCGAGACCGGCCAGCGCGAACCCGCCGCCACCGCCTGCCGCGCCTCGCGTGAGACCTACGGCTGCGCGACGAATTCGATGCGGCGGTTGGTGAAGCGCCCGCCAGCCGTGTCGTTGCTCGCGACCGGACTCGCCGCGCCGTAACCTTGCGCGATCAGCGAGCCGGCCGGCACGCCCTTCATGACCAGGTACGCGCGAACCGCCTGGGCGCGCTTCTTCGACAGTTGCAGATTGGCCTGCGCGCCGCCGACGTTATCCGAATAGCCCGCCACTTCGAGCCGCACCGTCTTGTCGCCGCGCGCGCAGGCGCTCAGCACCTGCGCCGACAGGTCCAGGTCGGTCACCGCCGAGTTCGGCACCCGGGCGCTCGCGCTCGGGAAATTGATCACCTGCACGTTGAGCACCTTGGCGATGTCGGCCGCCGCGCACGTGCTGTTCGGCGCGAGCAGCCCCTTGACCGCGCTGTGGAAGTCTTCGGCGGCGTTGGCGACCGCGTGCTCGACATCGAACGTACCGACCTGATAGGACGCGCCGAACAGCGAGTTCAGCTTGTCGAGCCAGCCGAGCTTCGCGTCGGCCGCACTGCCGCTGAGTTCGATGCGCGCGCCCTCCACTTTCACTTCCGCGCCTGGCAGCATCATCAGCGGCAACAGCGCGTTGAGATGGGCGAGCCAGTCGGCAGGCTTCACGGCCGGATCGACGGTGACGTTCTGGACGAAGCCTTGCGGGCCCAGGCGCTTCGACAGTTCATCGAGCATCTGCGCCTTTTCCGCCTCGCTGCCGACCGTGGCGGTCAGCGTCGGCTTGCCGGATGCGTTGACGGTGAAGCTGAGTTGACTGTCCTTGCCCGGCGCGGCCGATGCGTCCGACGCGCCCGATGCGTCCGACTCCGAGCTCGCGGCGACGGGCGCCGTCGCGAAAGCGGCGTCGCGCGTCGACGCGGCGGTATCGCTGGCCGTCGCCGCGGTTACGGCCGATGCCGCTGCCGTTACCGATGCGGCCTGCACGGCCGCCGCCGTTTCCGTATCCATGCGCGCGGCAGCCCGATCGCCGGCCTGCTCGCCATGACAGCCACGCAGGAACAGAAACGCCAACACTGCCGCGATCAGCGCGGCCAGCCACCAGAGCCATGCGTGCGAGCGGCGCCCCTCGCGCACCACCGCATCGGGCGGCACCTGGATCGACGCGAACATTTCCGGCACCGGCCTGGCGGCGGGTGTCGGCTGGTCGATATGCGCGGACACCGCTTTGAGTTGCGACAGAATGCTGCCCGTGAAAGCGCCAAGGCCGCCCACACCGAGCGCGCCGAGCAGGCGGTCGTTCAGATACGGCGCAATGACGTGCAATTGCTGGCCCAGCAACGCCGGCAGCTGCCCGGCATTGCCCTGACCGTCGAGAAACTGCCGCTTCAGCAGGCCGAGCAACGTCGCGCCGACAATACCCGTGATCGCATGCGTGGCGTGCACGGGCGCACCGGTTTGCGCGGCCACTTCGGCGCTGACCGCATCGACAGGGCGATCGAGTCCGCGTTCGAGCATTTGGCGCCCGACGCTTTCAAGCTCGCTCGCGCCGCTCGCACTGGCAAGCAACTGCGGCAGGTGTTCACCGACGTGCGCGTCCACCTCGGGCGAGAGAATCGTCGCGAACAGCGAGCGCGCCCCTTCGAGCGTCGCCCCCTTGTGCATCAGGCCGGCGACGAGCGCCGGGGCGGTGCTGGCCAATGCCTTCTGGGCAGCTTCGGGCGGTAGCCCGAGGCGGGCTGCCAGTTGCCGGACGACGTCGTCCGTCAACACGGACTGAACCAACTGGATCACATTGAGATTCATCGCTTCGATTCCTCGAGATTCCGGGCGCGCCACCTGACGCACTCCTTTTCCCGGCGCGATTATAGGTTCGGCAGAATCTCAAAATCGAAGCTGGACAATTTATGACAATTGACCGACGTTGTCCTAATTTGTCCTAACGTAGCAAACAGATCACGTCATATTGATGCGCCTTACGCGGCGCGCGCGGCGACGCCTCCGACGCACGCCGGCACCGCCTTCGAGCCCGGGTCGTCGGCGCGGCGGCGGGCCGCGATCAGCTCGGCCGCGCGCTCGCCGATCATCACTGTCGGCGCATTGGTGTTGCCGCCGATCAGCGTCGGCATGACGGACGCATCGACGATCCGCAATCCCGTCACGCCGCGCACCCGCAATTGCGGATCGACCACGGAGTTGGCGTCGCCGCCCATCCGGCAGGTCGCCACCGGGTGATAAATCGTGTCCGCGTGCGCGGCGATGCTCTCACGCAATTGCGCGTCCGACTGCCTCGCATGCGTGTACAGCTCAGTGCCGCCGTGCAGCGCGAGCGACGGCGCGTCGAGAATGCGCCGCGCCATCTTCACGCCGTCCACCAGCAGATCGAGATCGCGCGCATCGCTGAAAAAACGCGGATCGATCACCGGCGCGGTACGCGCGTCGGCGTTCGCGAGCGTCACGGCGCCGCGGCTATGCGGGCGCAATACGCATACGTGCAGCGAATAACCGTGGCCCCAGTGCATCTGGCGGTTGTGATCGTCGACGAGCGCCGCGCAGAAGTGCAGTTGCAGATCCGGCCGCTGCAGCGTCGGCTGGCTCCTCAGGAAACCGCCCGCCTCGGCGACATTGCTCGACAGCATGCCGCGCCCGTGCCGCATGAAGGTGACGAACTGCGGCAGCATCCGCGCAATGCCGCGTACCGAAAAGCCGGTCGGCTCGATCGACGCGACCCGCTTGTTGATCGTGAAGTCCACATGGTCAATCAGGTTCTGGCCGACCTCCGGCGCGTCGTGCAGCACCGCAATACCGAGCGACTGGAGATGCGCCGCCGGCCCGATGCCCGAGCACATCAGCAGTTGCGGCGAGTTGAATGCGCCAGCGGCCAGCACCACCTCGGCACGCGCTTCCAGCGTTTCGATGCGGCCGCCGCGCACGAGCTCGACACCGCTCGCGCGCTTGCCGTCGAAGGTCACGCGCAGCACGGTCGCGTCGGCGATTGTATGCAGGTTGGCGCGCGCACGGTCGTAGACATACGCGCGCGCGACGCTGCAACGGCGGCCGTCGCGCTGCGTCACCTGATAGAAGCCGATGCCTTCCTGGTCGGCGCCATTGAAATCGTGATTCGCTTTGTAGCCGGCTTCGAGCGCCGCCTGCACGAAGCGCTTCGAAAATGGATTCTGGTAGCGCAAGTCCGAAACGGTGAGCGGACCGGCGTCGCCGTGCCACGCGTCGGCGCCTCGCTGGTTGCCTTCGGCGCGCCGGAAATACGGCAGCACGTCGGCCCACGACCAACCCTCGCAACCGAGCCGCGCCCATTCGTCGTAATCGAGCGGATGGCCGCGCGTGTAGATCATCGCGTTGATCGCACTCGATCCGCCCAAGCCGCGCCCGCGCGGTTGATAACCTTGCCGTCCGCCGAGCCCGGGCTGCGGCGTCGTCAGATAGCCGTAGTTGGTCTTGAGTTTGTTCGGCACCACGGCCGCCACGCCGACCGGCATGTTCACGAACAGATTGCGGTCGGTGTGCGGGCCGGCTTCGATCAGTGCGATCGTCGCATCGGGGCAGCTATCCGCCAGACGGCTCGCCAGCACGCAACCGCCCGAGCCCGCACCGACGATGATGTAGTCGTATTGCATCCGCTCCTCCTGGTAGGCCGCGTTGCCCGCGCACCCTGTCTCGTGCACACTTGTCTACGTGTGTTTCCCCGGCATTGTAAGGAGCGTTTCCGAGGCACGGCGGCTTCGCGCCAGAGCGAATCCTCTAAACGCAAGCGCGGTCGCGCCCCTATGATGAAAGACGCGCGAACGGCCGCCAGCCGGCCGCGCTGGCC
>NZ_BBJF01000007.1 GCF_000739735.1 Paraburkholderia ginsengisoli NBRC 100965
CGGTGTGAACTCGTCTGTGCCGGTGGCGTTGTCGAACGTGGCCGACGGCGCGGTCGTCGCATCCGGCCACCAGGCAGTGAATGGCGGCCAGTTGTATGAAGCGGCGAACTCGATCGCGACAACCCTGGGCGGCGGCGCAAGCGTTCTTCCGAACGGTACCTTATCCGCGCCTGCTTATTCGATCAGCGGCGCGACCTATGGCGACGTTGGTTCGGCACTGAATGCCGTAGACGGTCAGATCACCCAGATCAACACCAATTTCGCGACCAATCTGAAGTACATCAAGATCGTGTCGGACCAGCAAGGTGCACAGGCTGGCGGTGTCAACTCGATTGCGATTGGCGGCAACTCGCTGGCGAACGGGGATAATGCGCTGGCCATTGGCTCAGGCGCCACTGCACTGTTCCCCAATTCGGTCGCGATCGGTGTGAATGCGTCCGCGGACGAGGTCAATACCTTCTCCGTCGGCTCCCGCACGCAGGAAAAACGTATCACGAACGTCGCGGACGGTATCAATCTGACCGATGCGGCTACAGTGGGCCAACTGGATGCGCTGCAGGCTCAGCTGACGGCCTCCACGAGCGGCGGCGCGAAGTCGATGATGCAGAGTTCGGCAGCGGTGTTGAGCTACATTGCAGTGAGTTCGAGCACGACCCAAGGGACTGCCACGAGCGCTTCGGAAGATCTGAATGCGATGGCAATTGGCCCGGCGGCGGCGGCAACCGGAGCCAGTGCGCTGGCAGTCGGCGGGCGTGCTGCAGCGGGCAGTAACTTCAGTACGGCCGTCGGGTCGGGCGCGGGCGCGTTGTCGAACAATTCGACCGCAATCGGAGCGAGTGCAACAGTTGGCACGAGTTCGGACAACTCGGTGTCCATCGGTTACAACACTCGCGCCGGCGGTGTTGGCGATGGCTCCTCGTTCAACACGTTGGCACTTGGCGCCTATGCCAGCGCCATCAGTGCTGGCTCAGTCGCGATTGGTTATAAATCATTCGTCGCCCCGACTGGTACCAACGGTATGGCGCTTGGCGTGGGCTCGATGGTCAGCGGCGCGAATGGTCTGGCGATCGGCGCTGGTGGCACGGTGACCGCCGCCAATGGCGTGGCTATTGGCTACGGGGCAGTTGCCGACCGTGCCAACGCGGTCTCGGTGGGCAGCAGCGCCCAGCAGAACCAGATCATCAACCTCGCAGCGGGTACCAGCAGCACCGACGCGGTGAACGTGGGTCAGATGACCACCGCGATCAATGACGCCATAGCTAATGGCGGTGGTGGTGGCGGTGGTTCGTCGAACGCCGTGGTGTACGACTCGTCAACGCACGATCTGGTGACGCTGGGCGGCTCCGGCAACCCGGCGGTGAAGCTCACGAACGTGGCCGTAGGCACGCTCTCGTCGACGAGCAAGGACGCGGTCAACGGTTCGCAGTTGTACAACACGGCTAGCAGCGTGGCGACGGCGTTGGGCGGCAGCTCCACGGTGGGTGCGGACGGCACTGTCTCAGCGCCTAAGTACGCGGTGAACGGGCAGACGTATAGCGACGTGGGCGCGGCGCTGGCCGCGGTAGCGAGCGGTGCTGGTACTGGTACTGCTTCGCCAGAGACCGTTCTGTACGACTCGACGTCGCATACCTTGCTCACGCTGAACAAGGGCGGCGCGGCGGTGACGGTGTCGAACGTGGCTGCTGGTGTGGCCAACAACGATGCTGTGAACGTGAGCCAATTGAAGGCTCTCGGCGCGAACTTCGATTCGTCCGGCAACGTGGCGGGGGCATTCGTCGCGTATGACGACACGACCAAGGGCACGGTCACGTTCGGGGGCGTCGGTGCGACTGTGCCGGTGGTTCTGGCGAATGTTGGCGCCGGCGCGGTGACCTCGAACAGCAAGCAGGCGATCAACGGTTCGCAACTGTACGGCGCGATGAGCAGTACCGCAGCCGCGCTGGGTGGTGGGTCGACGGTGAGCTCAAGCGGTCAGGTCAGCCAGCCCGTGTACACGATCGATGGTAACCCCTACAACAGCGTCGATTCCGTAGTGAAGGCTCTGGATGCGAAGATCGATACGGGTAGCACTAACGGCGTGGCCTACGACACATCGGCACGTGACTCACTGACCTTGGGCGGTGTTGGTGCCTCGACACCGGTGACGATTTCGAACCTGGCCGATGCGACAAAGGACGACCAGGCAGTGAACCTCAAGCAATTGAAGGACGCTGGCCTCACCGTCGACTCGTCGGGCAACGTGACCAACTCGTTCGTCGCGTATGACGACGCCAGCAAGTCCAAGTTGACCTTGGGCGGGGTGGGCTCCACGACGCCGGTGACGATTGCGAACGTAGCCGCAGCGACGCAGGACAACGAGGCAGTGAACCTCAAGCAATTGAAGGACGCTGGCTTGAATGTCGACTCGTCGGGTAACGTGACCAACGCGTTCGTTTCGTACGACAACGCCGACAAGACCTCGCTGACCTTTAACCCGGGTGGCGCCCCCACGCAGTTGAAGAACGTGCTTGCTGGTGAGGCGGACACAGATGCTGTCAACGTCGGCCAGATGAAGTCGTATGTCACCGACTATGTCGGGGCCAACGGTGGCGGCACGGCGAACGCCGTCGCCTACGACGACTCGTCGAAGAGCCAGGTGACGCTGGGCGGCACGAATGCCACTGAGGCGGTCAAGCTGACGAACGTGGCGGCGGGCACCACTTCAACCGACGCGGTCAACTTCGCGCAGTTCTCGAGTCTCCAATCCACGGTCAATAACATCTTGACCGACGGCACGGGCAGCAGCACGTACTTCAACGTCGGCTCGCCGGCTTCCGGCACCGGCACGGCTGCGGTCGCCTCGGGTTCGGATGCGATCGCGATCGGCAACGGTGCGGCGGCAACCGGCAAGGAAGCAATCGCCATCGGCAAGAACGCGGTGACGGCAGGTGATAGTTCGGTTGCGCTCGGTTCCGGCGCAACGGCTCCGAACAC
Organism: Paraburkholderia ginsengisoli NBRC 100965; assembly: GCF_000739735.1. GTDB lineage: Bacteria > Pseudomonadota > Gammaproteobacteria > Burkholderiales > Burkholderiaceae > Paraburkholderia > Paraburkholderia ginsengisoli. The sequence continues at coordinate 2,974 of NZ_BBJF01000007.1, forward strand.
CAACGCCGTCTCGCTTGGTGCGGGCTCCACGACGGATCGCGACAACTCGGTATCGGTGGGCTCCGCCGATCTGCAGCGTCAGATCACCAACGTCGCCCCGGGTACGCAGGGTACCGATGCGGTCAATATGAATCAGTTGAACAGTGCCATGGGCAACATGAGCAACTCGATTCATAACGTCGATCGCAACGCTGCCAAGGGTATCGCTTCGGCATCGGCACTGAACATCGTGACGCCGTACCTGCCGGGTCGCACCACGTTGAACGCCGGTATCGCCAACTACCGTGGCTACCAGGCTGTCGGTCTGGGCGTGTCCCGCTGGAACGAAAAGGGCTCGATCAACTACAACCTTGGCGTGTCCACCTCGGGCGGCAATAGCACCATCGTCCGCGCTGGTATCGGCATCGTCCTCGGCAACTAAGAAGGCCGCAAGGCTTTGAATAGAGGCTTGAGACGTTAGCCGTCCGGGTCGCACGGGAAGCTTCCGTGCGACCCTCTTTCCATGAGAGACAGACATGAAGTATTCGTTAATTGCCATCGCGCTCGCCGCGATGCTCGCAGGATGTTCGTCGTCCGCGACGCGCGATCGGCTGCAGATCCAGGACCCCACGGTTCTGCAAACCGGGTTCAGCGCGACGCAGAATCAGGCCGCCGGGGCTGTGACGCCGCCGTGGATCGCGACGTACAGCCCCATCAAGAACGGTCCCACGTTACGTTCGGTGAATTCCCGTCTGACCGCATTGGGCGAGCGTAAAGATAATTACTTCGGCGCGAAGGCGCAGTGCTGGGTGGATGCTGCAAGCGATGAGCGTTCGCTGCACGACGGCTGGGGTTTTGTCGAGGAAGCGGTGGTCGAGGCTAACCGCCTGACGACGGCGCTGGAAACCGGGCAGGGACTCACCGTCGACAATCCGGAGTTGCGGACCGCTTCGGTGATCCGGCCGGATCTGTGGAAGCAGATCCTCGCTGCGAAGACCTCGCCGCTGTTCCCGCAGTGCCAGGAAGCACAGCGTTTGACGGCCTGTTCCGAAGTCGAGTTGATTCACGCGGGCCACGAAGCGTGGACGCGTAACTTCAGCGAGAGCCAGCGGCTGGTCGATGGCGTCGAGAAGGGTTTGCCTGGCATCGGCGCGGCGCTTCAGAGCTGTACGCCGCCGCCGCCGCCTAAGGCCGAGGTCATTCCGCAAAAGATGACGCTGCAAGCTGACGCAACGTTCAAGTTCGATCGGGGCGATCTGGCCGGCATGTTGCCGGCAGGCAAGACCAAGCTGGACCAGCTGGTGCGCGATCTCGGTCAGGTCGACGACGTGACAGGCATCCGGATCGAAGGCTTTACGGATCGTCTGGGCAGTGACAGCTACAACCGTCAGCTGTCGGCCAAGCGTGCCGAGACTGTCAAGCGTTACCTGCAGAGCGGTGGCGTCAAGACGCCGATCACGGCGCGTGGCCGTGGCAAGGAAGATCCGGTGGTGCAGTGTAGTAACCGCAACCGCCAGGCGCTGATCGACTGCCTCGCGCCGAACCGTCGCGTCGAACTCGACTTTGCACGCAGCAATGGCCAGGCGGCGGGTGCGCCGCAGGGTCAGCGTGCGCAGTCGCAACGCTTGCTGCAAGGTCCGCAGGATCAGTGAGACCAGAAATGACCGGGCCGGCATGGCCGGTCATTTCTCTTATCAGTGATATCTGCAATCGGCGTAAAGAACGCGGGCGATGCTCGCGTTCTTCTTTATCTGAATCGTCAGTACGACTACCCGTGGCCTGAGTCTGCTTACGTCGCCACTCAGCCTCCCGGCGCCACCCTCGCAAGCGGTCAGCGATCTGTGTCAACGCACATCGGCACGACGAACTGCGCGTAGGGAATTGCAATCGTCGGCGAAAGAAAAATCCTTTGAATATTGCGGAAATTTCACTCTTTATTGCCGAAAAGTTTCCCCGATAACGTTGTTAATATTTGATTCGGGCTACATTTGGGCTGGTTCGATTCGTTGTTTGTCCATTGATTGAATATCAAAGGCGAGCCATAAATGAAGAGAATTGTGATTATCGACGACCATCCAATTATCCGGGGGACGATCGCGAGCGTGCTGCACGCCGATCCCGAGCTGGATATGGTGGGAGAGTGCGGCGACGGGGAAGACGGCCTGAAAATGGTCTTGGCGGAGAGCCCGGATCTGGTCATTCTCGATCTCGATTTACCGCGTCTCGACGGCTTGTCCATGATCCGTCGCATTCGCGCGCAGAATCTGAAAACCTGCATTCTCGTTCTTTCGGCCAAGCCCGAACAGGTCATGGCGAGCTATACGCGCAATGCCGGCGCAAATGGCTATGTCAGTAAAGGCCGGGAAATCAGCGAATTGATTACCGCGCTAAAAACCGTGTTATTCGGCTATGACTGTTTTCCGGTCGACACCACTGATCCCGCGACTGAGTCCGGGCTGAAGTCGCTGTCCACGCGCGAGGTCGAGGTATTGCAGCACCTCGCACGCGGCGCCAGCAATCGCGACATCGCGAGCCGTCTGTTTCTCAGCGACAAGACCGTGAGCACGTACAAGAGCCGTATCCAGGAAAAGCTCGGGCTGTCATCGTTGGCAGCGCTAATCGAGTTTGCTTCGTTGCATAAGTTGATCGACTAAGTTTTGCGGGCTATGAACAACATGAGCCTGCGAGGTTCTTCTGTGGGGACGCGTCGTCGAGCGCAGCACGTTGCCAGCGATTCATCCCATGCGGACCGCGTGCGGCGGGCGGCAATCAGGTTGGCGACGTTAGCGGGTTGTCTCTTTGCGTTCGCACTGCTCTGGATATTGCCGGCCCATGTCAACGCGGCGGCGTCAATCGGCAACGCCTCGTATGACGTGTTCGCCGATGCTTCGCGCCAGGCACTGGCATCCGGCGCATACAACACCGTATCAAGCCGCGAACAACCGGCTCGCGACGCCTTGGCGCACCGAGGCGCCGTTGTCGCCACGACACCTTTGACGTCCGCTTCGAACGATAGCGAAAACGCCGCCGCCGACGAGTCGATACAGGACGCAGAAGATGCGCAGGACGCGTCAACCGCACGGCAATCGTGGCTACCATCGCTAACCTTGGCGACGGCCGTTGCCGCAATCTTCGCACTGAGCAGCGCGTACCTTTCCCGATCAGCGCACAAGCGCGCGACAGAAAAACACAAACAGACTACAGACGAGTGGGCACGTCGCTGCAAAACCGCCGAAGCGCGAGCGCAGACCGCTCACACGGCAGCGGCTCGCAAGACAAACGCCGTCGCCGTATCGGGGCAGTGCTGGTTTCCAGGCGCGACGCCCCGTTACGTGAACGCGCTATGGTCCGCGGTCGCCGGCATGCTCGACGCGCTCGACACCCCGCCCGCGTCGTCCGCACATCAGCAACCGCCAGCAGTGATCCACTCCGCGTTGCGCACGTGGAGCCAAACGCTCGGCGATCTGCTCGATCCTGCGCCGCTCGATTCGCGCGCGGTGATCATCGACGAATGCGCCGCCAATTTGCGCACGCTGATTGACGGCGTTATCGCGCTGTTGGCGCCGGCCGCGACGCAACGAGATTTGCGCCTGAGCGCGAGCGTCGATCCTCAGTTAGCCGAAACGATTTTCGCCGACCGCGCGCGGCTCGGCCAACTTTGTTTCCATCTGTTAAACCGGACGCTCCTGCTCAGCACGCACGAAGAGGTCGTGCTCGTGGTGCATACCAAGCCGGTGAATTCAAGTTCGCAGCACATCCTCATCAGCGTGATGGAAACGGGGGCGAGGCACGCGTCGGCCGAATCGCCGCAAGCATCCGGCCTCGCCGACCACAACAACCCGAACCCCGACACGCAGCGCGACCTCACCGAAGCTGAAGCGATTGCCGCCGATACCTGCTTGCCGCTCTGCCGCTTACTCGCGCAGCGAATGCAAGGCGAGCTTTCGATCACGAGCGTGCCGGCCGCAGGCTTACGGGCGAGCTTCGACGCGCCGTTCAGCGTCGAACAATGGGGGCCGTTCGCGAGGCGATCTCCTGCCGCTGCGCAGCCGCCGCCTGTACCCATTGCCGCAAACGCCGCAAACGCCGCAAACGCCGCAAACGCCGCAAACGCCGCAAACGCCACAAACGCCACAAACGCCACAAACGCCACAAACGCCACAAACGCCACAAACGCCACAAGCACCGCGACCCCGCGAGACCTCTCCACGAGCGCACCCCGAATCCCGGACGCGCCCACAGAGCCCTACGAGCATCGGTATCTGGATGCGTTATCCGATGAGGGCGTCGACCTGCCCGCCTTCCTCGATGGCTGGCGTCGTGCGATGGACGACGACCTCGCGCGCCTGGGCCTGTTGCTGCGTCGCCAGGGTCCTTCCGATCATGTGAGCGGCCTGCTGCACCGATTGAGCGGCGCAGCGGGTCTGGTCGGCGCGCTCAGTTTGATGGAGGCGTTGCGCCGTGCGAGTGCGTCGCCCGTGGAACAAAGTACTGGCTCGATCGACGCGCTGATCGATCGCACACGAATCCTCGTCAGGCAGCTCGAAACGCCGCCCCTCGCACACCGGAACCCGCAATCATGAACCGACCGCTGGCCCTGATTCAAGGCAATCTGGCGCTGCCGAACGCGCGGTTGCTCGGTGGCTTGCCGCCGCCTTATGGCATGTATCGGTGGACGGCGCGGGCCGCCACGCCGCGTCGGCCGCAACTGGCGGTTCAGGCCGCCGTGCGGCACGCGTCGTCGCCCGCTGTTCATACCTGGTTAGCGCCGGGCCAAAAGTTTCGCTTTTTCTATAAAGCGTCGCCGCCGCGCGACTATTCCGCGCGAGTCGCCGAGGAACTGGCGGAGGCGCGCAATTACCTCGAGATGGGCAAGGTGCGAGCGCGTTCGTCCCGTTCGGACCATGCGCTGGGGGCGATGATATTTGTCGCGTGCAGCATCGTGCTCGCGTGGCTGCTGATGAGCGGCGCGGCACACGACGCGGACGAGCCGGCAACGGTGGTGGCGATGGCGCGGCCGGCCGTGGCGACGCCCGACGTTGCGGTCGCGGTTCACGCACAGCGACCCGCATCGATCAAACCGGCGCGGTCGGCCGCCGAGATCGCGCCGGCCGTCGCGCAGCTAGCGTCTGCCGATTCGCTGCGAAAGGCCACGCTTCGAAGTGAGTGCAAGCCTTCGCTGCAAACAGCGCTGCCGGCCAAGCCTGTGTTGTTCGCGCGGCACGTCGACCCACATCAGAGCGCACGAGCGTCGGCCTACGACGCGGCAAGCGGCTTCGCCACCAAGGACAAGTCTGAGCCCAAGGTCGCAATCGCAGCCGACAGCAATTTCGCCACCGCCCGTCCGACCGAAGCGCAAACCCGCGACCACGAGGCACCAGCTCGTTCCCTTAGTCCAGCACCGTCGCTGGCCGCATCGACGCAACCCGAATCGCCCGCCCGCTCATCCGTCGCCGACGCAACCGCGTCGGCCGTGTTGCGCGACTGGGCGGCGCAGCAGCGTCACGCGAACGTGCCAACGCGTGCATCGGCGCCGACAACCGCACCCGCGCCCACAACCACTCCCGCCCCTCCCAACGCCGACTGGAGCGCTCACCTAACCCAGCGCCGGGTTACCGAAGCCCTCACCGCCTTCGCCTCCCCAACGCTCAACACCGACCGCCCATAAAAAAAGCCCGACCAGAGGTCGGGCTTCAAAATCGGCTGCGCCCTCCACAGGACGCAGCCCCTGCAAAACAGCCAAGCCGTTTGCTTTACCGCGAAGCTGAAGCCGAAGCTTAAGCAGCCAGCAGCGAACGCAGCACGAACGGCAGAATCCCGCCGTGCTTGTAGTAGTCGACTTCGATCGGCGTGTCGATACGCAGCAGCACTTGCACGCGCTTCTCGCTGCCGTCCTTGCCGCGAATCACCAGCGTCACTTCCTGTTGCGGCTTGAAGTCCGCGCCCAGGCCTTCGATGTCGTACGTTTCTTCGCCGGTGATGCCGAGCGATTGCACGCTATCCGAGCCCTTGAACTGCAGCGGCAGAACGCCCATGCCGACCAGGTTCGAACGGTGAATCCGCTCGAAGCTGCGTGCGACCACGGCCTTCACGCCCAGCAGTTGCGTACCCTTTGCAGCCCAGTCACGCGACGAGCCCGTGCCGTACTCTTCGCCCGCGAACACGACCGTCGGCGTGCCGGCGTCGATGTACTTCATCGCTGCGTCGTAGATCGATTCCTGTTCGCCGCTCGGCTGATGAATCGTCAGGCCGCCTTCGACGCGCGAGCCGTCTGCCTTCGCCGGGATCATCAGGTTCTTGATCCGGACGTTCGCGAACGTGCCGCGCATCATCACGTCGTGGTTGCCGCGGCGCGAGCCGTAGCTGTTGAAGTCGGCCTTCTGCACGCCGTTTGCCTTCAGCCACTTGCCTGCCGGCGAGTCTTCCTTGATCGAGCCTGCCGGGCTGATGTGGTCGGTCGTGACCGAGTCACCGAAGATGCCCAGTGCGCGCGCGTTCTTGACCGGCGCGATGCTGTCGGCCGGCGTCATCGAGAAGTCCTTGCCGAAGAACGGCGGCTCCGCGATGTAGGTCGACTTCGGCCAGTCGTAGACCTGACCTTCTTCGCCCTCGATCTTGCTCCACAGGTCGCCCTTCTTGGTGAGCTGCGAGTAGTTCTTGCGGAACGCTTCCGCGTCCAGCGCGAACTTGAGCAGTTCGTTGACTTCTTCGCTGGTCGGCCAGATGTCGCCCAGGTAGATGTCCTTGCCGCCCTTGCCCTTGCCGACCGGTTCGGTCATCAGGTCGCGCGTGATGTTGCCGGCGATCGCGTAAGCGACGACCAGCGGCGGCGAGGCCAGGAAGTTCGCGCGGATATTCGGGTGAATCCGCGCTTCGAAGTTACGGTTGCCCGACAGCACCGCTGCCGCGACGATGTCGTTCTTCGTGATCGCTTCGTTCAGTTCCGGCGTCAGGTCGCCCGCGTTGCCGATACAGGTCGTGCAACCGTAAGCGGCCAGCGTGAAGCCGAGCTTGTCGAGGTACTTCATCAGGTCGGTCTTCGTCAGGTACTCCGTGACGATGCGCGATCCCGGCGCCAGCGACGTCTTGATGTGCGGCGCGACCGTCAGGCCAGCTTCGACAGCCTTCTTCGCCAGCAGGCCGGCGGCCAGCAGCACGCTCGGGTTCGACGTGTTCGTGCACGACGTGATCGCGGCGATCAGGATGTCGCCGTTCTTCACGTTGACGCCGTTCGACGTGGTGTATTGCGCGTCCAGATCGGCTTCCTTCTTCGCAAAGCCGTTTTCCGCGACCGGCTTCGAGAACAGGTCGCTGAAGGTCGACTTCACATTGCCGATTTCGATGCGGTCTTGCGGACGCTTCGGGCCTGCCAGCGACGGAGCGACCGTGCCGAGATCCAGCGTGACGACCTTCGTGTAGTCGATGTCGCCTTCCTTCGGAACGCCGAACAGGTTCTGCGCCTTGAAGTAGTTCTGGAACGCCGAGATTTCAGCGTCGGTGCGGCCCGTGCCCTTGAAGTAGTCGATCGTCTTTTCGTCGACCGGGAAGAAGCCCATGGTCGCGCCGTATTCCGGCGCCATGTTGCCGATCGTCGCGCGGTCCGGCAGCGACAGCGAGCGCGTGCCTTCGCCGAAGAACTCGACGAACTTGCCGACAACCTTTTCCTTGCGCAGCAGTTCCGTGACGGTCAGCACCAGGTCGGTCGCCGTCACGCCTTCGCGCAGCTTGCCCTTCAGGTTCACGCCGACCACGTCCGGCGTCAGGAAGTACACCGGCTGGCCGAGCATGCCGGCTTCGGCTTCGATGCCGCCCACGCCCCAGCCCACCACGCCGATACCGTTGATCATCGTGGTGTGGCTGTCGGTGCCGACCAGCGAATCCGGGTAGTACACGGTGTCCGTGCCTTCGGCCTTCTTGTGCACGCCGCGTGCGAGGTATTCCAGGTTTACCTGGTGAACGATGCCGACGCCCGGCGGCACAACTTTGAACGTGTCGAATGCCTGCATGCCCCACTTCATGAACTGGTAGCGCTCGTTGTTGCGCTGGAATTCCAGTTTCATGTTCAGGTCGAGCGCGTTCTTTTCACGGAAGTGATCGATCTGCACCGAGTGGTCGACGACCAGATCGACCGGGACCAGCGGCTCGATCGACTTCGGGTTCTTGCCGACGCGTTGCGCGACACCGCGCATCGCAGCGATGTCGGCGAGCAGCGGCACGCCGGTGAAGTCTTGCAGCACGACGCGCGACACGACGAACGGAATTTCGTCGACGCGTGCGGCGGTCGGCTTCCAGTTCGCCAGTTGCGTGATGTGTTCTTCGGCGATTTTCTTGCCGTCGTAGTTACGCAGCACCGATTCCAGCACGATACGGATCGAAACCGGCAGGCGGTCGATCTTGATGTTCAGTGCCTTGCCGAGTTGGGGCAGGGAGTAGAACTTGCCTTTGCCGGAACCGCTGTCGAATTCCTTGAGCGTTTTGTGGAGGTTGTGGGCCATGGTGTTTTCCTTGGTTTGATCGCGGAACTACAGTACTTAACTTGACTAGATGACGTAGAGATCGACGTATTCATTGACCGGCATGGCTTCGAGCCTTGCCTGATCGAGCGACACGTCGAGAATCGCCAGTTGCTGCCTGACCGGAAAGCGCCGCGCGAGGTTGGTCCTGAACTTCTCGACCAGCAACGGAATCCCGTCCTCGCGACGGCGCTTATGCCCGATCGGATATTCGACTACGACTTCGTCGAACTTCGATCCGTCGTCGAATTCGATCGTCAGTGCATTGGCGATCGAACGCTTCTCCGGATCGTGGTAATCCTGCGTGAACTGCGCGTCTTCGACGCATTCCATCTTCGCGCGCAGCACATCGATGCGCGCGTCCTGCGCGACCGAATCTTCGTAATCCGCGGCCGTCAGACGACCGTGGATCAGCGGCACGGCGATCATGTACTGGATGCAATGATCGCGGTCGGCCGGGTTGTTCAGCGGGCCTTTTTTATCGATGATGCGCAGCGCCGCTTCGTGGGTGCGGATCGTGATTTTGCGGATGTCTTCGACGCGCTTGCCGTGAGCTGCGAGTTGCGCGTGCAGTTTCATCGCCGCTTCCACTGCAGTCTGCGCGTGGAACTCGGCCGGAAACGAAATCTTGAACAGCACGTTCTCCATCACGTACGAGCCGTATGGACGCTGGAACTGGAAAGGCTTGCCCTTGAACAGCACGTCGTAAAAGCCCCACGTCTTCGCGCTCAGCACCGACGGATAGCCCATCTCGCCGGTCTTCGAAATCAGCGCGAGGCGCACGGCGCGCGAGGTCGCATCGCCCGCGGCCCACGATTTGCGCGAACCGGTGTTCGGCGCGTGGCGATACGTGCGCAGCGCGTGCCCGTCGACGAACGCCTGCGACACCGCATTGAGCAGTTCGTCACGCGTGAGGCCGATCAACCGGCCGACCACGGCCGTCGACGCCAGCTTCACCAGCAATACGTGATCGAGCCCGACCTTGTTGAAGGAATTTTCGAGCGCGATACAGCCTTGAATTTCGTGCGCCTTGATCATCGCGATCAACACGTCTTTCATCGTCAACGGCGTTTTGCCGGCTGCGATGGCAGTGCGCGAGAGCCAGTCGGCTGTCGCGAGAATTCCGCCGAGGTTGTCCGACGGATGGCCCCATTCGGCGGCGAGCCACGTGTCGTTGAAGTCGAGCCAGCGGATCATTGCGCCGATGTTGAAGGCGGCCTGAACCGGGTCCAGCTGGAACGACGTGCCCGGCACCTTCGCGCCGTTGGGGACGATCGTGCCCGGCACGATCGGTCCCAACAGCTTGGTGCAGGCCGGGTAGGAGAGCGCCTCGAGTCCGCAGCCGAGCGTATCGATCAGGCAATGCCGCGCGGTTTCGAGCGCGAGCGTGCTGTCGATCGGAAAATCCAGAACGTAATCGACGATATCGGCCAGGACCGGGTCCGGGTCGGGTCGCACGTTGGAAATCGGAGCGGACATCGGGGGCTTTCCTGATGACGGCGATTAGTTGCCGGTCTTGTTGATCGCGTTCGATTGCGTCGGAGCCGGTGCGCCTTGCGCCATCGCCGCGGTCTGGCACTCGTCGGCCAGACGCGAGCTGTCCTTGTCCTGGAACAGCATGGCCTTGGTCGGGATCACGACCAGATCCATGCCGGTTGCGGCGTCGTGGAAACGGTCTGCGCCCGTGGTGGTCGCTTCGCGCGGCAGATTGTAGTTTTTGTTCGCCCAGTGAACCGTGACGATCTGGTCACGCTTCATATCGCCCTTCATTTCGAAAGCGAGGCCGTCCTTGCAGGCCCACTTTTCCGCGCCTTCCGGTACCGGATCGACCTTCGCTTCCTTAGCCGGGTTTTCTTTGCGCTTGATCAGGCGGCGCGGTTGCGGCCGTTTTGCAACAGCCTTGGCAGCCGGTTTTGCGGTGGTCGCGGTTTCCGCGGCGGCGTCAGTCGCGACGGTCAGCATCGTCGTGGACAGGGCGCCAATCACGGCGGCGATCATCAGCTTTTTCATGGAGAAAACCTTTCTATCTAATTTCAGTTAAACATTGCGCGGGCTACCGGTCCTGGCGGCCGCGCGGGTTGAACTGCACGCGCTTAGAAAGCGCACAGCGACCGCTATTTTCTCCTATTTAGCGGCAGGTACTTTAAATTCTCCGG
>NZ_BBJF01000006.1 GCF_000739735.1 Paraburkholderia ginsengisoli NBRC 100965
CACCGCTAGTCCCACTCACGGTCGGCTCGCCGCGCTGCCCGGCATCAAAAGCAATGTGCTCGCCGGCTTGACCTCGTCGTTCGCGCTGGTGCCGGAGTGCATCGCGTTTGCGCTGGTCGCCCACCTCAATCCGTTGATGGGTCTGTACGGCGCGTTCTTCATCTGCACCATCACCGCGTTGTTCGGCGGACGGCCCGGCATGATCTCCGGGGCCGCCGGATCGATGGCGGTCGTGATCGTCGCGCTGGTCGTGCAGCACGGCGCGCAATATCTGCTCGCCACCGTGATACTCAGCGGCATCCTGATGGTGCTGTTCGGCGCATTGCGTCTCGGCAAACTGATCCGCATGGTCCCGCATCCGGTGATGCTCGGCTTCGTCAACGGGCTCGCGATCGTGATCGCGACCGCCCAGCTCGCGCACTTCAAACAGATCACGCCAGATGGCGAACAGTGGTTGCACGGCAGCGCGCTCGCGATGATGGCCGGTCTCGTCGCGCTGACCATGGCAATCGTCTATCTGCTGCCGCGGTTCACGCGCGCCGCGCCGCCGGCGCTGGTGGCGATTGTCGGCGTCGGGCTTTTCGTGCAGTTGCTGCATCTGCCCACGCGCACGCTCGGCGATATGGCGCACATCGCGGGCGGCCTGCCCGCGCTGCAACTGCCGGCCGTGCCGTTCAATCTGGAGACGCTGCACGTGGTGCTGCCCTACGCGGTGCTGATCGCGATCGTCGGTCTGCTCGAAACGCTGCTCACGTTCAATCTGACGGACGAGATCACCGAAACGCGCGGCCAGCCGAACCGCGAATGTCTCGCGCTGGGCGTGGCGAATATCGCGTCGGGTCTGTTCGGCGGCATGGGCGGCTGCGCGATGATCGGCCAGACCATGATCAATCTGAATTCGGGCGGACGTTCACGGCTGTCGGGCATCGTCAGCGGCGTGATGATCCTGATGTACATCCTGTTCCTGTCGCCGCTGATCGAACGGATTCCGCTCGCGGCGCTGGTCGGCGTGATGTTCGTGGTCGCGCAGCAGACCTTCGCATGGCGCTCGCTGCGCGTGCTCGGCAAGGTGCCGCGCAACGATGCGCTGGTGATCGTCGCGGTCACGGTCATCACCGTGTTCTCCGATCTGGCGATCGCCGTGATGTGCGGCATCGTGATCGCCGCACTCAATTTCGCGTGGCAGCACGCGCGTGAAATTCACGCGCACGTCGAAGATTGCGCCGGCGACAAAACCTACGTGCCGCGCGGCACGCTCTTTTTCGCATCGACGACGCGTTTTCACGGCCTGTTCGACCCGGTCGCCGATCCGGAGCGCGTTACCGTCGATTGCAGTCATCTGCTGCTCGCGGACCATTCAGCGCTCGCCGCGTTGCAGGGACTGGTCGAGCGTTATCGCAAAGCTGGCAAGCAGTTGCGCATAAAGAACCTGTCGGAGCGCAATCGGCGTTTGCTCGACCGGGCCGGAATCGGACTCGCCTGAGCGTGCCGGGCGTACGCTCGCGGGCGCCGCTCACACGCGTGTCGCGCCTTGAGAGTCGCGCCGACACGTTATGTATGCATTATGCAAACGCTGACCAAAGGTAATAGTTCCCGACACCCATTCTTTTTCGCTACAGTAGGCGTTCCGCGTGCGTCCCCGGAGGCCAGAGTGACGCGACGCGTATCCCTTGACGATGAATCCGAATTCGCGATCTGGACAAGCCGCAGCGCAGAGGCGGACACGCCGTCGCGCCGCATTCTGATCGGACATCGCGACAAGGCGATCGGCGAATCGCTGGTGCTGCTGCTTTCGCTGAAGGGATACGACGCAATCCATGCCGCGGACCTGACCAGGTTGCAGTCCTTCCTGACGTGGTGGAAACCTCATGCGGTATTGCTCGACACGCGGCTCGACGCCGTGGCGGGCTATCGCTTCACCCGCACGGTGCGCGCCGAGCCCTCCAACATCGACGTCCTGTTGCTCGCGATGAGCAACATCTGGCCGCTCGATCCGATCGGCCAGCTAAAAGAAGCCGGTTTCGACGGCCATTGCCGTCGGCCGTGTTCGCTGTGGCGCGTGGTCGATATTCTCGAAGGCTACTTCGCGCCCGCGTGAGCGAGCGCCGCCGTTTCAGCGCGCATCCGGCAGCGTGAACACCGCAATCGCCGCGGACAGTTGACCGGTCTGCTCCTTCAACACTTCCGCCGAAGCGCTCGCCTGCTCCACCAGCGCCGCGTTCTGCTGGGTCGTCTGATCCATGCTCGCGACCGCGATGTTGACCTGCTCGATGCCCGAGCTCTGCTCCACCGACGCCGCGCTGATCTCGCCCATGATGTCCGTCACGCGGCGCACCGCCAGCACGACTTCCTGCATCGTTTCGCCGGCGCGCCCCACGTATTGGGAGCCGCCCGCGATCTGCGCCGCCGACTCCTCGATCAGCGCCTTGATCTCCTTCGCGGCCGCCGCGCTGCGTTGCGCGAGCGTGCGCACTTCGCCCGCCACCACCGCGAAGCCGCGTCCTTCTTCGCCTGCGCGCGCCGCTTCGACCGCAGCGTTCAACGCGAGGATGTTGGTCTGAAACGCGATCCCTTCGATCACACCGATGATGTCGCCGATCCGATGCGACGACTGCGAGATGCCGCGCATCGTGTCGACCACCTGGCCGACCACTTCGCCGCCGCGCGCCGCCGTCTCCGATGCATTGTGCGCGAGCTGGCTGGCCTGCTTCGCGTTGTCGGCGTTCTGCTTCACGGTCGCGGTGATCTGCTCCATGCTCGACGCCGTTTCGCCGAGCGCGCTCGCCTGCTGCTCGGTGCGGCGCGACAGGTCCGCGTTGCCGGCAGCGATTTCGTGCGACACCGTCGCGATCAGCGTCGCGCCGCCGCGAATCTGCGTGATCGCCTGCGCGAGGCGATGCTGCATGCGCCGCATCGCGGCGAGCAGGCTGGTCTCGTCGCCGGCTTTCGTCTCGACGACCACGTCGAGATCGCCGTCAGCGATCCGCGAAGCGATCTGTGCCGCATAGGCCGGTTCGCCGCCGAGCTGCCGCAGAATGCTGCGCAAAATCACGCCGATCACGAGCGACACCAGCACGCTCAGCAGCAGCGACGCGCCCGCGTACTTCGCGAGCGCCGTGTAGAACGCGCTGTCGATGTCGTCGGTATAGACGCCGGTGACGATCGTCCAGTCCCACGGCTTGAAGAGGCGCATGTAGTTGATCTTAGGCGCCAGCTGACTGGAGCCCGGCTTCGGGAATTGCAGATGGACGAACGCCTCGCCTTCGCGCTGGGTCTGCTCCGAGCCTTCCTTGAACACATGGCGCCCGTCCGGATCGGTGACGCCCGTCATGTCCTTGCCGACGAGGTCGGCGCGCGTCGCGTGCATCAGCACCCGCGCGTGGCTGTCTTCCAGCACGAGGTAACCGCCGGCGCCGTCGTAGCGCATCGCGCGCAGGTCGTCCATTGCGGCGCGTTGCGCGTCGGCGAGCGGCAGCGTGCCGGCCGCCGCGAGTCCGTTGTAGCGATCCAGCACGCTGTACGCGATGCTCACCACGCTCTTCAACTCGGCCTGGCGGTCGGCGATCATCGTGTCGCGTGCTTTGAAAGCGCCCCATAGACCGATCGCCAGAATGCCCATGCACATCACAGCGAGCGCGAGCCAAAGCCGCACTTTCAGGCGAAACCGTTCCATCTCCGTATCCTTTGTACTTGTCGCCGACGTCCGCGCAAGCGGGCGCCGCGACGGTTCATGTCAGCCTCTGGATTAACGGCGCAACGGCGGAAAACTTCAGGCTTTGTTCTTCGATGCGGATGAGGGATGCGTGAGGCAGTCATTGCGGAGCGCGGGCACGGCGGTCGTCGGGTTCGCCGCGTTCACTACGCCGACGCGAGCGCGCCGGCTTGCTACAGGCGGCGGCGCGATGGTTCGTTTAGGGCTCTGCCCCAGTCTGTCCATCACGCGCACGCCGGGTTTCACTGCGCCGGCAGCGTCAGCGAAACGACTTCGCAGCGCGGCCACTGCCGCAGCACGTCCGGCGCGAGCAACAGCTTGGCCGCGCGCACGCCCGCGCCCATCACGATCTGCGTCCGCTCCATCACGGCGGCATCGACGAGGATGCGCCAGTCGGCCGGCAAGCCGAACGCGGTGATCCCGCCGAACTCCATGCCGCTGTGCTCCACCGCCTGCTCGCGTTTGGCGAACGAGAGCCGCTGCGCGCCGAGCGCCGCCTTCACCGCGCCGTTGATGTCGAGCCGCAGCGAACCCAGCGACACCACCGCCGCGTAGTGCTCGCCACCGTCTTTCTTGTAGCGGATCACGATCGTGTTCGCGCAGTCTTGGAGGCCGAAGCCATAGCGCGCGCTGAATGCGGCGGTGTCGGAGGCGTCGTCGGCGACCGCGAACACCGTCACGCCCTGGGCCGGCAACTGCTCGACGACATGCGCGGGCAAATGCGCGCTCCATTGTTCCGTCGCGATGACGTCCAACTGCTTTACGAGTTCGTGCGAGTGCATAGTGAGTGAGCAAGGTGTGTGAAGGTCACTCGGCATTCTAACGGCACGTTTCGCTTGCGCGCAGCGTGCGGCCCCGGCCGGGGCGTTTGCGCCCATGAAGTCCATGGACCGCTACTGGCAAGCACCGCCCGCCACCCAATCAGCTTGTACACCGTTAGCTTGTATAGTGACGGGCACAAGGTTTGCGAAAGGCACTCATGCGAAGACTGCCTCGGGGGCTGCCTCAACGGCTCGCCCACGGCGTATGTCACGGCGGCATCCCATTGAGACACACGACCATGGATATCGACTCCCTTTCCGCCGAGAATCTCCAGCACCAGGCCCGCAAGCAGGCCAACTGGGCAATCGGCGCGTTCAAGCAGTTCGCCGACGACCGCTGCGCCGCGATGGCCGCCAGCATCGCGTTCTATGCGGCCTTCTCGCTCGCACCGACGCTCGTCATGGTGATCGCGGTGGCCGGCTGGTTCTTCGGCGCGGCGGCCGCGCGCGGAGAGCTCTACCACCACATCAACGGACTGCTCGGCGACCAGGCCGCCGCCGGCGTCCAGACCATCGTCGAAAACGCGCATCACAGCGGCAGTGCCGGTGGCATTGCGGCGATCATTTCGTTCTCGGCGCTGGTAATCGGTGCATCGGCCACTTTCTCGTCGCTCAATACCGCGCTCAATCAAGTGTGGCCGTACACCGGTCCGCGTATGTCGAGCGTGATCGCGTTGGTGCGGGTGCGCCTGATTTCGTTCGGCCTGGTACTGGGCGTCGCTTTCCTGCTGATCGTTTCGCTGGTGCTCGACACGGTCATCACCTTCATCGGCAACTGGTTGTGGGGCAACTCGCCGTACGTGGTGATCGGCAATCTGTTGCAGCTCGGCGTTGGTCTGCTGGTACTGGCGTTCGCGTTCGCCGCGCTGCTCAAGTTTTTGCCGGACGCCACGGTGCGCTGGCGCGATGCGTTCGTCGGCGGGATCGTTGCGGCCGTGCTGTTTTCGGCCGGCAAGAAACTGTTCGCGCTCTACCTGGCGCACGCGGGAATGGCCAGTTCGTTCGGCGCGGCAGGCTCGCTCGCCGTGCTGTTGATGTGGCTTTACTTCTCGGCGGTCGTGCTGCTACTCGGCGCGGAGTTTTCGGCGGCGCGCGGACGCCTGCGTGATCCGCGCGGCGGCTGGGGGATGCAGGCGGACGCGCCGCCGGGTAGCCGCGCGAAACTGGCGTCGGTGCTGGCGGCGTCGACGGTGCCCGCGTATGCGGCGCCACACGCCGGCGGGCCTGCTGTCGAGGATGGCGCGCTCGCGCCCGCAGCGTCCGCCGCGCGGACAGCGGTAACTTTCCGCAGCGCGCACGTGCACCCCCATAAATCGGCGCGTGCGACGGTTGTCAAAGTCGGACGCGGCGTCGTCGAAGCGGAAGCTCAGGCCACGCGTATCGCCGCCGATATGCTGGTCGAAGCGGGCCGCCAGGCCGCCGCGGCCGACCGCTATGTCAGGCGCAATCCGTGGACTTCGGTGCTGCTTGCCGCAGTGGCCGGCGTGGCTGCCGTCACCGTGGCGCGGCGCCATAGCGGCGAGCGCTGACCACCACTGGCGCAGGCTGCGACTCCCAGTGTCAGCACGCGCAGCGGTGGTTGCACGTCCGGGGCAGCCCGGTTGCGCCAGCCCTGACCCGGCAAATTCTGTCCAGCACGTTCCCCTCGAGCCCATCGCCGCGTCTTTATGAATTCTTTCGCCAAACGTCCAGACAATTAGACGACTTTATTACAGACAACCTTCAAATCAGTGCCAAAAGTGCGGTTAGCCGACCCTTCACTGTCAACGAAACAACAATAATGCTAGATCAACGAATAAATATTGCTTAAACAGAAACAATCCTTAACGTGCTTTAAATACAAGGCCTTGCGCGACTTGTCAGTTTTTGACGACACTCTTTTTTTTCCAGTTCTTGCCCGTAGACAGCGTGAGCTATTCTCCAATCCGCAACAACGAAACTAATCATCGCGTGGAGAAATGGATGAAACGCATCGCACTGTCTACCCTCTCGCTGGCGCTTCTGGGCGTCACCGGCGTGGCGCATGCTCAAAGCAGCGTCACCTTGTATGGCTTGATCGATGAATCGGTCCAATACGTGAACAATGCCACCCCGGCGGGTGGCAGCCTGGTGCAACTGTTCGGCGGCAACCTGCAAGGTAGCCGTTTCGGCCTGAAGGGCACGGAAGATCTGGGCGGCGGCCTGAAGGCGATTTTCCAATTGGAAAACGGCTTTGATATCAACACGGGCAAGCTGCAGCAAAGCAGCCGCCTGTTCGGCCGTCAAGCTTACGTCGGTCTGGCTTCGGACTCGTTCGGCACGTTCACGGCTGGCCGTCAATACGATCCGCTGGTCGACATGATCCAGCCGCTGACGGGCGACAACTACTTCGGCAGCACGTTCGCTACGCCGGGTGACGTCGACAACAACGACAACAGCTTCCGCGTCAACAACTCGCTGAAGTACGTGTCGCCGGTGTTCGCTGGCTTCCAGTTCGAAGGTTTGTACGCACTGGGCGGCGTGGCAGGTTCGACGGGTTCGGGCCAAACGTGGTCGGGCGCGGCAACGTATGCGACGGGTCCGTTCAGCGTCGCTGCTGGCTACCTGCACGCAAGCAACGCATCGACGACGCTGGCGCAGCGCGCTGGCTGGAGCACGACGGCTACGTCTGACGGCACGTTCGACTCCTCGTTCCCGGCTGCTGCTGGCATCAACGCGGCCTACGCTTCGGCGAAGGCAATCGGCATCGCTTCGGCTGCTGTCCAGTACGTGACGGGCCCGTTCACGGCGAACCTGAGCTACAGCAACGCGCAATACAAGCCGGACTCGCAGTCGGGCTTCCTGACGACGCAGAAGTTCAACGTCGGCCGCGCTTACCTGGGTTACCAGGTCACGCCGGCAGCGTTGCTGGGTCTCGGCTACGCGTACACGCGCGGCACGGGCGACGCAACGGCGACGTACAACCAGGTGTCGCTGGGCGCGGACTACTCGCTGTCCAAGCGCACGGACCTGTACGCAGTCGGCGCATGGCAGCACGCAAGCGGCGACCAGCGCGTTCCGGGCGGCGGCCTTACCTCGGCTACGGCTTCGATCGGTTCGTACGGCAACCAGTCGAGCACGGACAACCAGGTCATGGTCAGCGTCGGTATCCGTCACAAGTTCTAATCGGGACTTGCTACGTGGCTGCAAAGCCGCGTAGTGAAAAGCCAGCCAGAGGCAAATGCCGATGGCTGGCTTTTTTTCGTCCCGAGGCTTTGCGGTGCGACGGAGTGGTGCCAAAAGAAAAGGCCGCCGACGAACCCTTGCCGGACTCGCGACGACCTCTGTACTTCATGAACGTTCTTCCGTTTCGGAAGCGCGACCCAGGGACCCACAGCCACGCGCCGCCCTAACGCACCACCCGCACGCTAGCAGCGGCTCCCGCTAGCGCCGCTGCGTCTTGCCCTTCTCCGCCTGCGCGAGCGTCTGCGCGGGCTTCGCATCGAGCTCATGCTCGATGCCGTCCGCGCCCACCGGCGCGCGATGCAGCACCAGCGCCCGCTCCTGCTGCAACGACGGCACATTGGCCACGTCCTGCCAGTCCGGATCGGGAATCGCGCCGAACACCTGGCGCAACTGCTCGCCCCACGTGCTGTGGATCATCTCGAAGTAGGCGTTGTCGTGATCGATCGAGACGAAGCGCGTGACGCGCAGCGAGTCCTTCTCGTACACCAGCAGATCGAGCGGCAAGCCCACCGACAGGTTCGAGCGCAGCGTCGAGTCCATCGAGATCAGCGCGCACTTGGCGGCTTCGTCGAGCGGCGTGGACGGCGTCAGCACGCGGTCGATGATCGGCTTGCCGTATTTCGCCTCGCCGATCTGGAAATACGGATTCACGGCCGACGCTTC
The DNA here is from genome assembly GCF_000739735.1 of Paraburkholderia ginsengisoli NBRC 100965. GTDB lineage: Bacteria > Pseudomonadota > Gammaproteobacteria > Burkholderiales > Burkholderiaceae > Paraburkholderia > Paraburkholderia ginsengisoli. The sequence continues at coordinate 8,401 of NZ_BBJF01000006.1, forward strand.
GATGAAGTTGCCCGCCGAATAGATCATGAACAGGCGCGTCCGGTTGCCAGCGATCTGCCCGCCGAGAATGAAGCTGCAATTGAAGTCGACGCCGAATTCCTGCAACGCCTGCGCCTCGCGCTGATGCACGCAGCGCACCGCGCGGCCGACCACGCGCGCCGCGTCGGCCATCGTGGGGGCGCTCCAGAGCGTCGGCAGCGTCGCGTCGGTGGGTTCGGACAACTCGTGCAGCACCGCTTGCGTGAGCGACAGATTGCCGGCGCCCAGCAGCACGAGCATGCGCTCGCCGGGCTGCTCGAACACCGACATCTTGCGCGCGGTGCTGATGTGATCGACGCCCGCATTGGTGCGCGTGTCCGACAGGAACACGAGGCCGTCGTCGACGGCCATCCCTACGCAGTAGGTCATAAGGTATCCGCGAAAAGCAACTGAACGGCGTTATTGTAATGCGGCGCGCATGCGCGTCCGTTGCGTATTACGGCCTTTTGCGGGCCCAAATGTGAAGGATTGTGCGGACCGGCGATCGCGGACCTGGACGAGCTGCCGCCCAGCCGTCCGCGAAGCGCCCTATGCCGCTCCTATTGGGACATCTGCGCGCTGACCGTCACGGACACCTTCAAATGCTCTTCGAGTCCGCCGATGCGCCGTCCGCGCACCGGAGCGGCGGCCTCGTAGTCGCGCGCGACGGCGAGGCGGCAGTAGATTTCGCTGGCAAACGCGGCGTGCGTGACGTCGATCGAAATCCAGCCCTTGCCGTCGAGCCACACGTCGACCCACGCGTGGCTCGCGCCTGAGGACGCCTCCGTGGCCGAGCCGTCGTCGCCCGGCTCCATATAACCGCTCACGTAGCGCGCCGGAATGCCTCGCGCACGGCAGCACGCCAGCATCAGATGCGCATGGTCCTGGCACACGCCGTTGCCGAGCGCGAGCGCCTGGGCGGCCGTGCTGGTGACTTCGGTGATGCCCGGGTTGTACTGCACGCGCTGCACGATCTGCTCGGACAGTTCGATCAGATTCGCCGAACTCGCGAGACTCGGCACCGAGGCGGCCAGTTCGCGGATCGCCGCGTCGGCCTCGGTGAGGCGCGTCGCACAGGTGAAGTGTTCGAGCGGAATCGGACCGGCCGCATCGCGCAGCAAGCCGTCGACGAGCGGAATCGTGTCCACTTCGCCGGACACCTGCAACTGGATCTCGCTATGGGGCTTGTTGATGACCAGCGTGTGCAGCACGTTGCCGTACGCATCGAAGGTGGCGTCGAGCTTGCCCGGCGCGTCGATGCTCCAGCGCCGCACGACCTGCGCGGCGCCGCTCGCCGGTGTCAGACGCAATTGCTGGATCGAATAGTGGACCGTCGCTTCGTAGCGATAGGACGTGTCGTGGCGGATCGTCAGGTACATAGAAAACTCCGTCAGGCGACTGGCAGCATCAGATAGGTACGCGCAACCAGATTGCCCAGCTCGAACACGCGAGCGAGGAACTGTGTCAGATAGGCGTGCAGGCCGGCTTCGAAAATCTGCCGGATGTCGGAATAGACCAGCTCCGCGCGCAGCTTGCCGGCGAAGCGCTCGCACTGGTTCGAGCCGGACGTGCGCAGCATCGCGAGATTCGTGCAGACGCCATCGATCGACGCGAGCAGCGAGCGCGGCATCTGCTGGTTCAGGATCATCAGTTCGACCACTCGCGCCGGCGTGACGACGTCGCGATACACCTTGCGATAGATTTCGAGCGCCGACACCGAACTCAGAATCGAAGTCCAGTAATAGAAGTCTTCGAGCTGGCGGGCGGCGTCGCGTGAATTCGGTTCGACGTCCGCAAAGCGCACGTCGAGAATCCGCGCGGTGTTGTCGGCGCGTTCGAGGTAAGTGCCGAGTTGCGTGAAGAAGAACGCGTCGTCCTGCAACGCGGTGCCGATCGTCACGCCGCGCGACAGATGCGAGCGGAACTTCACCCATTCGAACAGCGCACCCGGATTGCTCGCGGCCTGACCGGACGACACGCGCTCATTGAACTCGAGCCACGTATCGTTGATGGTTTCCCACCATTCGGTCGTCAACGTGCCGCGCACGGCGCGGGCGTTTTCGCGCGCGGCCTGCAAACACGAATGAATGCTCGACGGATTGTTCGCATCCGCGACCATGAAATCGAGCACGTGTTCGCGCGTCGGTTCGTCGTAGCGCTGCGCGAACGCGCCTTCGAGCTCGGAGATGCGCAGCACCGAACGTTGCGCGCGCGCCTCCTGTTCGGGCGTCTGCGGCAATAGCAGCGCCTTCAGATTGATGTCGAGCATGCGGGCGGTGTTCTCCGCGCGCTCCATGTAGCGGGCCATCCAGAAGAGGTGATCGGCGGTGCGGCTTAGCATGACGGCGTTCCGTATCTGATGACGCGAGACTTTCGCAAAAGTAAAAGTTAAGGGCTCGCGCTGGTTATCCGTATGCGCCGGCGGCGGGCTGCGCGTACTACGCGTGCCGCCCCGGCGCGCTGGGTTGCGAACGCGCGAGCCTGGCCGCCTGGCAGCGGCAGCGGCGCACGCGCAAGCAACCCCGTCAGTCGACCATCCACGTATCTTTGGTCCCGCCTCCCTGCGATGAATTGACGACGAGCGAGCCCTCCTGCAACGCGACGCGCGTGAGGCCGCCGGCCACCATCGTGACCGTTTTGCCCGACAGCACGAACGGCCGCAGATCGATATGGCGAGGCGCGATGCCCGCTTCGACGAATGTCGGACATGCGGACAGCGCCAGCGTCGGCTGCGCGATATAACCGGCCGGCCGCGCGATCAAACGTTCGCGGAACGCTTCGATCTCGGCTTTGGTCGACGCCGGTCCCACCAGCATCCCGTAGCCGCCCGCGCCATGCACTTCCTTGACGACCAGTTCGGGCAGATGCGCGAGCGTGTACGCCAGGTCGTCGGGCTTGCGGCACTGGAACGTGGGTACGTTGTTGAGGATCGGCTTTTCGCCGAGATAAAACTCGATCATCTCCGGTACGTACGGGTAGATCGATTTGTCGTCGGCGATGCCGGTGCCCATCGCGTTCGCGAGCGCGACGCGGCCGGCGCGATACGCGGTCAGCAAACCCGGCACGCCGAGCGCCGAGTCGTTGCGGAACGCGAGCGGATCGAGAAAGTCGTCGTCGACGCGGCGATAGATCACGTCGACGCGCTTCGGCCCCTGCGTGGTACGCATGAACACATAGTTGTCGTCGACGAACAGGTCCTTGCCTTCCACCAGTTCGACGCCCATCTGCTGCGCGAGGAACGTGTGCTCGAAATACGCGGAGTTGTACATGCCCGGCGTGAGCACGACCACCACCGGATCGTCGACGCCTTCGGGGGCAACCGAGCGCAGCGTGTCGAGCAGCAGATCGGGATAATGCGCGACCGGCGCAATGCGGTTCTGCACGAATAGCTCGGGGAACAGCCGCATCATCATCTTGCGGTTTTCGAGCATGTACGACACACCCGACGGCACCCGCAGATTGTCTTCCAGCACGTAGAACTCGCCCCCGTCGCCAGCGCGCACGACGTCGACACCCGCAATATGCGCGTAAACACCGAGCGGCACATTCACGCCCTGCATCTCCGGCCGGTATTGCGCATTGGTATAAACCTGCTCGGCCGGCACGATACCGGCGCGCACGATGTTGCGATCGTGATAGACGTCGTGGATGAACAGATTGAGCGCCTGGACGCGCTGACGCAGACCGGCTTCGAGCGTCTGCCATTCGCCGCGCGGAATGATGCGTGGGATCAGGTCGAAGGGAATCAACCGCTCGGTGCCGGACAGATCGCCGTTCACCGCGAAGGTGATGCCGACCCGCCGGAACAGCAGGTCGGCTTCCGCACGCTTGCGTGCGATCGCCTCGTTGCCCTGCTTGACCAACCAGCGCTCGAAACGCGCGTAGTGTGGCCGCACGGCATCGTCATGATGACGCATCTCGTCATAGCATCGCATGTCACGCCCCGCTCTTGTTGTCGGATAGAAGGCGAATGCGCTGCGCATTCGGTGTTCGACAATCGATCAAGCAAGCGCTATGCCATTGAGCTTTTGGCGTGCGAAACAAGTTGCATGCACGCTAACAGCGCATCCAGGCCGGCACGGCTTCGCTGTCATCGTACTGCGGCGGCCCATGATGCGCTAGTACGGTGCATGAGCGGCACCGCGATGCACGCGAGCGGCACTCACGCAACGAAAAACATGCGCAAAAAAAGTCCCCGTGGATTCGCACCCACGGGGACTTTCGCGACTACTTTGCACTGCGGATCAGCTCAAACGTCAAGCATGGTCAAACTGCATGGTCCAGCCTTGCAGCGTTGAACGCCACGCCGACGCTCGATGCGATCAGCCTGCGGCAGCGTCTTTCAGCTTCTTCAGCGCACGTGCCTTGATGCGCACGCTCGCCGGCTTGGCCGGGAACCAACGCTCTTCGCCCGAGAACGGGTCTTTGCCGAAGCGCTTCTTCTTCGCCGGCACAGCTTGCACGACGATCTTCAGAAGACCCGACAGCGTGAATTCGCCAGCGCCCTTCTTGTGCACGGCGCCGAGGATCGTGTCTTCGAGCGCGGCCAGCACGGCCTTGGCGGTCTTCGGTTCCACAGCGGCGCGTTCAGCGACGTGAGCAGCCAACGAGGCCTTCGTGAAGGTGTCCTTGATCGGCGACGGTGCGCTGGACGCCTTCACGGCGACCTTCTTAGCTGCGACGGCTTTCTTCGCAGGAACTTTCTTTGCAGCAACCTTTTTGGTCGGTACCGGGGCAGCAGCCTTCTTGGCCACCTTTTTTGCGGAAGTCGGCATGTTTCTCCTACCTGTTGTGGTCAGTGAATTGCACGAAGCGCACACGGTATGTGCACGCTTCAACGCCGGATTCTACAAGCGCTAATGCGATTTGCGCGACTCTTTTGTGTATCGACGCGAAGGTTTGTTGCGCGGCGTTGACTCCGCAACACATTTTGATCCTTGTTTTAGCGGGTAAACGTGTGTTGGCGACCCACGCGACACGAACACGTAACGCACGTTACAGTTCGTTTCGACCCATGAATACAGGCACTTTCGTCGTTGGCGCATGGCGCGCGCCGGGCATTGCGCGGGCGCGTGGAAGGTGTTGTTCGAGCGGCCGCAAAACATGGCCGCCCGCAGCTGTCTGCGCGAGGCCGGCTACCGGCGACCGTCAACGCGCGACGCGCGGCAGGATGCCGGCAAGCGTCGTGAGCGCCGCGTCGATGTGTTCGACCGCGATGCTGCCGTAGCCAAACATCAGGCCAGGCTGCGGCCGCGCGTGCAGATGAAACGGCGCCAACCCATACAGCCCGATCGACGCGTCGCGCGCCGCGTTCACCACCGCCTGCTCTGTCAATGGCGCGCGCAGGCGCGCCGCCATATGGATGCCCGCGGTCGGCACGATCGGCTCGAACCACGGCGCAAGGTCGCCGTGCAAATGGCCGAGCAGCATCGCGCGGCGCGCCGCGTAGATCTTGTGCATGCGCCGCAGATGTTTGGCGAAATCGCCGTTGAGCATGAACGACGCGAGCGCGGTTTGCGTGAGCGTGCAGCCGTGCCAGTCGGCGATCTGACGCGCCTTGAAGAGCGGACCGTAGAGTGAGGCCGGCGGCACCACGTAGCCGACCCGCAGCTCCGGAAAGATCGTCTTCGAAAAGGTCCCCACGTACGCGACGAGGCCGGCGCGGTCGAGGCTCTTCAACGGCTCCATCGGCCGGCCTTCGAAGCGGTACTCGCAGTCGTAGTCGTCCTCGATGATGACCGCGCCGCGCTTCTGCGCCCATTCGAGCAGCTCGACACGACGCTCCAGGCTCATCGGCATGCCGAGCGGAAACTGATGCGACGGCGTCACGTAGACGAGCCGAGCCTTGTCCGGCAGCTTGCTGACGATCAACCCTTCGCGGTCCACCGGCACCGGCACGACGCGCGCGCCGGTGGCCGTGAAGCACGCATGCGCGGGCGGATAGCCGGGGTCTTCGAGCGCGGCGATTTCACCCGGCCGCAGCGTGACCCGCGCCATCAGATCGAGCGCGTGTTGCGCGCCCTGCGTGACGATCACGTCTTCCCAGTTGCTCGACACCGCCCGGTTGAACGCGAGGTAACGCGAGATCGCGAGGCGCAGTTCCTGTTCGCCGGCCGCGTCGCGATACGTGCCGGGTCCGCGCGCCTGGGTGCGCAACGCCTGATTGACGCAGCGGCGCCAGACGTCGAACGGGAACAGCGCCTTGTCGGTTGCGCCGCCGACGAAGTCTTGCGGCGATGGCACCGACGGCCGAGGCAGCGGCAAGCTCTCAGGCATCTGTTCCCACAGCGGCTGCGCACGCGCGGCAGCGGCTTTGGTCTTGGCCCGCTCGCGCGATGCGTGGGCCGCCCGCGCCTGCGCGGAGCGCTCCACCGGCAGACGTTCGAGGCCATCGGCGACGAAGGTGCCCGAACCGGCGCGCGCGCTCAGATAGCCTTCGGAGAGCAGCCGCTCGAAGACGTCGAGCGTGGTCTTGCGCGACACACCGAGTTGCGTCGCGAGATCGCGCGTGGACGGCAGCCGCGTGCCGCCGGCGAGGCGTCCTTCGAGTATGCCGGCGCGCAATTGCCGATAGATCTGTCCGGACAGATCGTGATGCCCTTCGACCGCGATATGAATGTCCATTCGGGTGGCTGCCCCGGCTTTCGGGGAAATGATTGTTGATGAAGACTCGTGGCAAGCGTGAGCATACCGCCGCCGCGTTCGGAGTGGACATGCGCGAGCGAGCACGGTGCGCACCGCAATAAAAAAGGCTCGCCTTGCTGTGCAAGGCGAGCCTGTTCCGATCGTGCTTGTGTCGCGGCGGCCGATGCTTCCGCGTGGCCGCACCAGGGCTTTCACTCATCCGGCCCGGCGGCACGTGGTTTCATGCCGCGCGGCGCCTTCGCCGCTTTCGAAGCCAAGGCGGATCACTCCCACCGCCGCGCTACTGGATCGCCGCGTTCCGCGCGCTCTCGCGCGCTTCATCGCTGCAACGCTGATGCTCGCGCGACAGCTTGCGCATCAGCGGCAGCAGCAACACCGCCACCAGCGCACCGGCTGCCGCGAGCCAGCCGAGACCGGTGAACAGCCGCGTATAGAGCGGCAGCGATTCGAGCGGATCGAGATTGCCGGCCGGCATCTGCGCGAAGTTCGCGACCACGCTGCCGAGGTATTGCGACACGCCGGTCGCCACGAAGTAAGCGCCCATCATGAAGCCGCTCATCCGCGCGGGCACGTAGCGCGCGATCATCGCGAGGCCGAGTCCGCTCACCAGCAATTCGCCCAGCGAATACAGCCCATAGCCGCCCACCATGAACCACGACGACACGCGCCCGTTCACCGCGTAGTTGCCGCTCGCCGCGTACACGAAGAAGCCGGCCGCCACCACCGCGAAGCCGACCGCGTACTTGCCCGCCACCGACACATCGTTGCCGCTCCTCGCGAGCTTCGTGTACAGCAGCGCGAGCAGCGGGCTCAGTAACATGATCCAGATCGGGTTGAGCGCCTGGAACTGCGCGGCGCTCCACGTGAACAGCGTCGTGCCGAACACCGTGAAACGCGGGTCGACGTTGCGCAGCGCGAACAGCGTAAGCGACGTCGACATCTGCACGTAGAACACGAAGAACAGGATCACCTGTGCGGTCAGGATCAACGCGGCGACGAGTCCCGAGCGCTCCGAACGTTCGCACTTCATCAGCATGTAGCCGAAGATCGCGAGAATCGCGACGCCCGCCGTGTACACGCAAGCCACCGCGATTGCCTTGTGCTGCAGCACGAACATCGTCGCCGCGCCGAGCGCGAGTCCGCCGAACGCCACTGCGCCGACGCGCTTCCAGCGCACCGGTTCGGCGTCCGGCGCGGAGCCGATATGCGCGAGCGTGCGGAACATCACGAAGTAGTTCAGCACCGACAGCAGCATGCCCGCGCAGCACACCGCGAACGCCGCATGCCAGCCCCAGTGATCCTTGATCCACGGCGTCGCGAGCATCGACACGGTCGAGCCGATATTGACCGCCATGTAGTAAATCGTGAACGCACTGTCGATGCGGGCGTCGTCGCCTTCGTAAATGCGGCGCACGAGGTTCGCCGCGTTCGCCTTGAAGAGCCCGTTGCCGACCACGATCACGCCGAGCGACGCGTACAGGTACGCGAGCTGCTCGTTGGGCAGCGCCAGCATGAAGTAGCCGATGCTCAGCACGCCCGCGCCGAAGATCATCGTGCGGCGCGCGCCGAGAATCTTGTCGCCGATCCACCCGCCGATCGACGGCGAGGCATACACCAGCGCCGTAAACGCGCCCCATGTGAGCGTCGCGTGGCTGTCGGTGAAGTTCAGCTTGTCGATCATGAACAGCACCAGCAGCGCGGCCATGCCGTAGTAGCCGAAACGCTCCCACATCTCGATCAGAAAGACCGTCGAAAACGAACGGGTCTGCGAGACGCGTGCGCCCGGCGGGTGGGATGAATTCATCGTGTACCTCTTGTTCAAACGTTCAAACGGTTGCGACGTCACGCGGGCGAGCCGCGCGGCGCGAAATACGGATCTGGAAAAGCGGTCGGCGAAGCTTGCGCGGCAGGCGCAGACGCGATGGCGTCAGCGGCGCATTCGTTCGCGTCACTACGCCAGTTACCAGCGGAAAAACCAGAGGATGGGGTATGGAGGCCCGCCTCGCGGTAAGCTGCGCCGCATCGGGCTCGGGCTCCGGCAAGCGGAGCGGGCTCAATGATAAAGCATCGCGGAAAAAGACGGTGGCGGGCTGGTTCGGCGCGGGCGGTGGAGGAAAAGTCGGCCGGGGGCTGTTCAGGTTCGACGGAAATACGCGCGCCATGCTGCAACAAGGCGCGCGCATTTTTCTGGGGCGACGCGACCCTCGCGTCAGAAGACCACCGAGATCGCGACCGCGAGCCAGATCGCGGCAACACCCGCCAAAAAAAGATGCCGCGCGATGCGCACGCGCGCATCGTTGCTTTCCGATTCGACGGGACTTGTCGCCATCCACGGCACGAGTCCGAGGCAGCCGAACCCGATCAGCGCGCAAGCGAACACGACGATGTCGGCGGGGCGCCATTTGGTTGGCTCATACATGCCCCAGTAGCCGAGAAAGACGATGCCGATCGAGAAGATCGTCGCCGACGCGGAACTCAGTGCGGGAACCGATCCGGATGGACTCGGCATGCTTCACCTCCTGTCGTTGGGCTGCGCTGACGGTCCTTCCCGATCCCTCGCTCCCCCTCTGCGTTCCCGCGCCCGCTCCGCCGTTGCGCCTTTACTCAGGACGTGCGCGTCTGCCGTGCTTCGTAGGTCTTCAGATGGCTGTACGCGATGCGCAGCAGCGACACGCCGTGCTCGCCCTTTTGCGCATCGCCGCCACGCGCGATCAGATCGCCGAGAATGTGGTCCGCCTCGGTGTGCGAGTGGTTTTCCACATCGCGCAGCATCGACGCGGTCAGTGGCGAAGGGGTGAACAGCGTCTGCGTGGCCCGCGCGTCGAAGTCCGGGCCCATCGTGAAGCCGTTGTGTTCGGCCACCGCGCGGCACTCGCCCAACAGGTTCTCGATCACGCGCTTGCCGTCGGGCGCAGCCAGAATATCGCCGACCGAACCGCGCATCAAGCAGGTACTCGCCGCCAGTGTGGCCAGGAACACCCACTTCTCCCACATGCGCAGCAAGATGTTCTCGCTGACCGACACGTCGAAGTTCGCGCCGGCCATCGCCTCCGCAATCGCCTGCACGCGTTCCGACGTCCCGCCCGCCAGTTCGCCGAAGGTGACCGCGTGCATGTCGTTCAGATGCACGATGTGCTGCTCGGCGTTGAGCGTCGCGGCGATCACGCATTGACCGCCCAATACGCGCGCCGCGCCGAACTTGGCGGTGAGCATGTCGATATGGCGCATGCCGTTGAGCATCGGCAGGATCAGCGTCGACTCGCCGACCAGCGGCGCGAAGGAATCGATCGCGTCGTCGAGGCTATACGCTTTGCAGCTGAGCAGCACCAGATCGAACGGTTCGGCGTTGACCCCCGCGAGGATCGTCTTGACGCCGTCCAGCTTGAGGTCGCCGCGCGGACTCCTGATGATGAGCCCTTCACGCTGCAGCTTGTCGGCCCGGCCCGCGCGCACGAGGAAGGTCACGTCCTCACCCGCCGCCGCGAGACGCCCGCCGAAGTAACCGCCCACCGCGCCCGCCCCTACTACTAGAATTCGCATCTTTGGCCTCTTGATAGATTTCGGTCACGTGCGCAGCGCCCCGGCTACGGAAACTTTCATTCGGGTTCGCGTACGCAGTGCGTGTGCAGAATGTAGCAAAGAATGACGCGACGCATCGGCGACGATTGCGAGGGGACGCGTGTGTTGCGATGCACCGTCGGTACGCGATCCGGGTTAAAGCAGATCAATCGCGGCGGTGCCCTGGTTCGCGGCTCGGATCGGCGCCTTCTTCACTCTTCGCTGTCGGCCGGTCGCGCACGCGAGCCGCGCCCTTTCAAACCACTACGTCGATCGCGGCGACCCGCAAATGGTGCGCTCGTAAAGCGCCAGCATGCCGGCCACGTCCACGCCGATGCAAACCTCGCACGCCGGGCGGCCGTCCCAGTCCGGCGCGGGCACGGGCAAGGTCGCCGGCTTCTGGATGGTTTGGCCCACCGCGATGCCTTCGGTCAGCACGCGCACGGGACCGCTGCGCGTCGTATAAAGCTGCGGGGCCAGCAGATAGGCCACCGCCGACGAATCATGCACGTAGATGCCCTTCAATTGCGCGCTCTGCTCGTGAAACGCCTCGTAGTGCCGCGACACATCCCAGATGAACTGCCCCGCCGCGCCGCCGCGCTCGCGCAGCGACGCCAGGTAGTCCTGGCTCATGATGGTGGGCTGCGTCACGTCGAGTCCGACGATCGCAACCGGCCATGCCGCGCCGAGCACGATGTCGGCCGCGTCGGGGTCGCCGAGGATGTTCGCCTCCGCCGCGGGCGTCACGTTGCCGAGCACGCCGTCGATGCCGAACGCGCCGCCCATGATCACCGCCTGCTTGACGAGCGACGCGATCAGCGGATCGTCGGCGAGCGCCAACGCGAGGTTCGTCAACGGCCCCACCGCGAGCAGCGTGACTTCGCCGGGATGCGCGCGCACCGTGTCGATGATGAAGCGATGCGCGGGCCGCGCGTCGAGCGGCGCCGCGACGGCGGCGTCGAACGCGAGGTTGCCGAGTCCGTTGTCGCCGTGAATGCGCGCGAGCGGCTCGGGCGCCACGCGCCTGAGCGGCGCCGCCGCGCCCTGTGCGACCGGCACTCCGGCGGCGAAGCGTCCCGCGAGAAAGCGCGCGTTGCGGGTCGTCGTGTCGATCGTCGCGTTGCCGAAGACGCTCGTCAGACCGAGCAGTTCGATATCCGGATGCAGCGCCTGGAAGACGAGCGCCATTGCATCGTCGACGCCCGGGTCGGTGTCGTAGATGACCTTGTGCTTGCTCATAGATAGAACGCGTCCGGCAGTTGTTCGCGCGCGGTGGTGTCGCGCGTGGCGCCGCGCAAGTTCCCGAGGCGGATCGGCAAGTCGGGGCCGCCCAGTTCGACGATCACCTGGCGGCACGCGCCGCACGGCGCGATCGGGCCGTCGGTGTCGCCGATCACGGCGAGCGCGGCAAACTGGTCGCGCCGATAGCCGGCGGCGACAGCGCTGAAAAACGCGGTACGTTCCGCGCAATTGCACAAACCATAAGCGGCGTTCTCGACGTTGCAGCCGTCGAACACCTGGCCGTCGCGCGTCAGAAGCGCGGCGCCGACCTTGAATTTCGAATAAGGCGCGTAGGCCTTTTCCCGCGCGACGCTCGCGCGTTCCAGTAGTTGTTCCATGTTCATGCGGCGATCCTCGATTCGGCGGGCCGTGATGCGCGACTTCGGCTCGGTGCTGAAAGCCGTACGGCGCGAGCGACAGGATAGCAATGGTACGCTGAACGAGGGAGCGCGGACCAGTCGCACCTGCGTTCGCGCCCCTCCCCACCTGACCTGACGAATGCGCCGCCGCACACAACCGGGCGCCGCATCGCCGCCGAACTTACAGCACTTCCAACGCCAACGCGATCCCCTGTCCCCCGCCGATGCACAGCGTAACGATGCCGCGCTTGAGTCCGTCGCGCCGCATCGAATGAACGAGGCGCGTGGTCAGCACCGCGCCGGTTGCGCCGATCGGATGACCGTGCGCGATCGCGCCGCCTTGCACATTGATCAGTTCGTCCGCGATACCGAGCCGGCGCGCGACCGCGATCGGCACCGCCGCGAATGCCTCGTTGATTTCGAAGCGCTCGACGTCGACGAGTTGCCAACCCGCGCGCGCCAACGCGAGTTGCACGGCCGGCACCGGACCGAGACCGAACAGGCCCGGCTCGACCGCCGCCACGCCATAAGCGACGAGTCGCGCGAACGGCTCGATACCGCGCGCTTCGACGAAGCCGCGCTCGGCCACCAGCATCGCGGCCGCGCCGCTGTTCAATCCGGGCGCGTTGCCCGCCGTAATCGTGCCGTCTGGACGAAAGGCCGGACGCAATCTCGCGAGCGTTTCCACCGTCGTATCCGGGCGCGGTTGTTCGTCGCGCGTAAACTGCTGCGGACCTTTGCGTGCGGGCAGGTCCACCGCCACCAGTTCAGCGTCGAAGTCGCCGCGCGCCTGCGCGTCGGCAAAGCGCTGTTGCGAACGGGCGGCCCAACGGTCCTGAGCTTCGCGTGTGATATCGAACTGGCTCACGAGGTCTTCAGTGTGCCAGCCGGAATGCTCGCCGGAAAACGCGTCGTTCAGGCCGTCGCGCAACAGGCTGTCGTGAATCTGCGCGTTGCCCATCCGATAACCCCAGCGGCCGCCGTCGAGCAGATACGGTGCGCGGTCCATGTTCTCCATGCCACCCGCGACGGCGGCGTCACCCAGGCCCAACCAGATCTCCTGCGCCGCCGACGCGATGGCCTGAGCGCCCGAGCCGCACACGCGATTGACCGTCAACGCGGGCACCGTCACCGGCACGCCGCCGCCGATCGACGCCTGGCGCGCCGGGTTCATTTTATTGCCGGCCTGGATCACATTGCCCATCACGACCGACGCCAACGCGCCCGCTTCGAGACCGCTGCGCCGCAGCGTCTCGCGCACGGCGAGCGCGCCGAGGTCGGTTGCGCTCACGTCCTTCAACGATCCGCCGAATGCGCCAATCGGCGTTCTCACCGGATTGCAGATCACTACTTCTCGGGTACTCGACATGGTTTCTCTCCAGTTGGATCAGTACTGCGCCTGCTCGCGCACTTCATTGGCCGCCGTCGCGACATGGGTCACCGCCGCGAATCAGCGTTTCGCCGCTACCGCCGCCACCGCCTCGCCCGGCGCCGCATCCCACCCGCCACCGAGCGAGCGGTACAACGCAACCGCCGAAAGCGCATGCTCGCGCCTCGCCTGGTTCAGCGAATCCGCGTCGCGCAGATACGCCTCCTGCGCCGCGAGCACGTCGAGAAAACTCGACGCGCCGCCCTTGTACAGTTCGGTCGACAAACGCAGCGCCTGGTTCGACGCATCCAGCGCGCCGCCGAGCCGTTGCACCTGCACCGCGCCGCTCACCAGATCGCTGCGGTTGTCCTCGATTTCCTTCAGCGCCTGCAGCATGATCTGCTGCAAACCGAGTTGCGACTCACGCATGCGGCTCTCGCTCGCGTCGATGTTCGCGGTGATGCGACCCGCGTTGAAGATCGGGCTCGTTGCGTTCAACGCCGCGCTGAAGAGGTTGTCGGTGAGTGTCGGCAAGCCGAGGTACGACGAAGCGAGCAACCCGTTGGCGAGGTTGATCCTGAACTGCGGATAGCGCTGCGCTTTCGACACGCCCACTTCGGCCGCGCGCTGTTCGACCAGCGCATACGCGTTGCGCACGTCGGGCCGCTGCAACAGCGCGTCGGACGGCAGCATCTGCGGCGCGCTTTGCGCGGGCACTGGAATCTCGCGCGCGTCGGCGAGCAGCAAACTGTCCACGCTCTCCGGCGTGCGCCCCGAATACACCGCGATCAAACTCAATTGATGCTGCACGTTGGACTGCATGCGCGGAATCTGCGACTGCAAATCCTGCAGCTGATTTTGCGCACGCGCGACGTCGAGTTGCGACGACAGCCCGTAATGCAACCGCTGCTGCGTGAGCTTCAGCGCGCGAGCGCGAATCTGCTCGTTGTCGTTGAGAATCTGCAATTGCGCCTGCGCCCAGCGCAGATCGATATACGCGGCCGCCGTGTTCGCCGCGAGCGCGAGCCGCACCTGATTCAACGCCGTCTCGCGTCCCGACACCTGCGCCTGCGCGGCCAGCACCGCGAGACGTTCGCCGCCGAACACGTCGGGCGTCCAGCTCGCCGTCAGGCCGATGCCGGCCTGACGCACGTAACCGAGTGGCGGCGGCGTGTTCTGCCGCGTATCCGATGCGGTTGCGTTGGCGTTCAATTCGGGCAGCAAGGCCGCGCGATTCTGCTTCACCAGATCCTGCGCCTGCTTCACGCGCTCGACGGCCGCCTGCACGTCGAGGTTGCCGGTCAGCACCGACTCCACCAGTTGGTGCATCACAGGGTCGCCGAATTGCGACCACCACGCGTCGGCGCTGACGTTGTCTTGCGGGGCATCGACACTCCACGCAGCCGGCGCAACGGTCTTGACCGTCTGCGGCAAATCCGCGTGCGTGGCCGGTTGCACCGCGCACGCCGCGAGCGTCAGCAACGCCGCGCTCGCCAGTGCTTTGATTACGATCGGCTTCATGTTGAATTCCTCAATGGGCCTCGGGCGGCGGCGCGGTGTTGCCGAACGGGCGCGAGAACAGCACGCTCAGCAGACCAACCACGAAACAGAGCGACACGGCGAGAAACGCGTCGGAGAAAGTGAGCACGAGCGCTTCGCGCAGCAGCACGTCGTGCAATTGATCGAGTCCCGCGTGCGCCGCGTTCAGCACATTGCCGCCGAGCGCCGCGAAGTAATCCGCCTGCTTCTGCAGGATCGATTCGACGACGGGGCGGCCCGCGCTCAGGTGCTCGTCGAGTCGCTCGTAATGAAAGTTCAAACGATCGTTGAGCATCGTGCTGCTCACCGCAATGCCGATCGCGCCGCCGAGATTGCGCATCAGGTTGAAGAGGCCGCTCGCGGAGCGAAGCCGCGACGGCGGCAACGCCCCCAGCGCCATCGTGACGATAGGCGGAATGCAGAATTGCTGGCCGATACCGCGCAGCGCCTGCGGAATCAACAACTGCTGCCAACCCCACTGACTCGTCAACGGCACATACAGATAACAGCCGATACCGAACAGCGCGAGGCCGAACACCATCAGCAGACGCATATCGACGACACGCGCGAGCGTCGAATACGCGGCCAACGCGAGCAATTGAAAGCAGCCGACCGACAGCAACGCGAGGCCGATCTGCAACGAATCGAAGCCGCGCACGCGCGCAAGAAACACCGGCGTGAGAAACACCGTGCAGAAGATCCCGATCCCGGTAATGAACGACAGCAAACTGCCGATCCCGAAGTTGCGCACCGCAAGCGCGCGCAAATCGACGATCGGCTCTTTCGCGGTGAACGCGTGCACAAGGAAAAGAAAGCCGCAGACCGCCGACACCCATGCGCACAAGACAATCACGTCGTCGCCGAACCAGTTCTTGCGCGGGCCTTCTTCGAGCACGTATTCGAGGCAGCCGAGAAAGCCCGACATCAGCAGAATGCCGAGGTAGTCGCCTTTTTTCAGCAGCGGGAGATCGACCTTGTCGATGTGAACGTACTTCGGCACCATCACCGTGACGGCGATGCCCGGCACCAGGTTCAGATAGAACAGCCAGTGCCACGACCATTGCGACGTGATCCAGCCGCCGATCACCGGACCGATGGTCGGCGCAAGCGACGCCAGCGCGCCGATCGTGGTGGACGCGATCAGCCGCTGCTTGCCGGGAAACAGCACGAACGCGGTGGTAAAGACGGTCGGAATCATCGCGGCGCCGAGCGCGCCCTGCAAACCGCGAAACAGAATCATCGAGTTGATGTCCCACGCGAGTCCGCACAGCATGCTGGTGACCGTGAAACCGAATGCCGAGAACGTGAAGAGCCAGCGCGTCGAGAACACACGCGTGAGCCAGCCCGACATCGGAATCACGATGATCTCGGCGATCAGATACGAGGTCTGCACCCACGAGAGTTCGTCCTGGCTCGCGGACAGGCCGCCGCCAATGTCACGCAGCGACGACGCGACGATCTGGATATCGAGCGTCGCCATGAAAAAGCCGACGCACATCAGCGCGAACGCGAAGACCTTGGTGCGGGTCGGCTGGTCGGCGGGATTGTCGAGGACTTGAGTCATGATCGGCTCATCCGTGCGCCGGCGCGCGGTCGGCGTCGAGATGCACCTTCACGGTTGCCGAGAGACCGGGACGCAGCACGCCCTGCATGTCCTTCGGCACGTCGAGGCGTACGCGTACCGGCACGCGCTGCACGATCTTCGTGAAGTTGCCGGTAGCGTTTTCCGCCGGCAGCACGCTGAAGGTCGCGCCGGTCGCCGGCGCAAGGCTCTCCACCACGCCGTGGATCCGCTTGCTCGACGCGTCGAGATCGACGTCCACGCTGTCGCCGACTTGCATCTTCTTCAACTGGTCTTCCTTGAAATTCGCGTCGATCCACAGGCCGGTCGACGGCACCACCGTCAGCAGCGACACGCCAGTGTTGGCGAGCAGCCCGACACGCGCGGTGCGATTGCCGACGTAGCCGTCGATCGGCGCGCGAATCGTCGTGTACTCGACGTTCAAAGCCGCGACGCGCTGCGCCGCCTGCGCGGTGGCGATGCGCGCCTCGGCGTCGCCGATCTGCGCGTCGAGCACGGCGATCTGCCGTTGCGCGGCGATCAGCGCCGCGCTGCTGCGATCCACCGCCGCGTGCGCTTTGGTCAGATCGGCATCGGCACGCTCCACCACCTGGCTCGACACCGCGTCGTCCTTCACCAGTTCGCGGTAGCGCGTCTGGTCGGCGGCGCTGCGCGTCAACTCGGCGCCGGACGCGCGAACCTCGGCCGCCTGTTCGTTGATAGTGGCAAGCTGCAACGATTTCTTCGCCTGCAACTCGGTGACTGCCGCTTGCGCGCGCTGCACTTCCGCGCTGGCCTGCGCGAGACGCGCGTCGTAATCGCGGGCGTCGAGCCGGATCAGCACCTGGTCCGCGTGAACGAACTGGTTGTCATGCACCAGCACATCGGTGACGAAGCCGTTCACCTTCGGCGCCATCACGGTAACGTCGCCGCCCACGTACGCATCGTCGGTCGTCTCGACGAAGCGGCCGACGAAGAACCAGTACGACGCGGCCAGCGCCAACGCGACGATCACGGTGAGAACCGCGAGCAGCATCCACGGAATGCGCCTGGCCGGTCTGGCGGTATGCGCCGCACTCGGCGGGGCGACAGTCGAAGGGGTTGTGGACATGATGTCGATATGTGCGTATGCACTCGTTACGTTGAAAAAAATGGCGCAGTGCGCCGGCCTTCGTCGCCGCTGAGCGCGGCTTTAGATCGATTCCCGTGTAATGGCGAACAGTTCGCCGCGCAACGCGGCGGCGCGCTGCTCGCCGAAGCGATGTTCGAATTCGGCTTGCGCCGCATACCAATGCTCACGTCCGGCGCTCAGCCGTTCTTCACCGGCGGCCGTGAGCACAATCGTCAGCGCCCGCGCGTCGGCGCCGAGCGCCTCGCTCGATATCAGGCCATGACGGCGCAACGGCTGGATCATGCGGACCAGCGTGGTGCGCTGCATGCGCATGACTTCGGCCATCTGCTTCATCGTCATCGGGCCGGTGCGTTTGAGGCGGCCCAGCAGCGAAAACTGCGTGATGGTCAGGCCGACGTTCGCCAGATGCCGGTCGTAGATCTGCGACACGTAGCGCGCGGCCTGGCGGATCGCAAAGCAGTCGTCGTCGAATAGCCCTTCCATTGCTGCGTGTCCTCCGCCGTACGTCCATATTCGTGAGTGCGTATGCACACATACGAACGTACGATGCCCGCCGAAACAAGCGCGAGTGTCTGATTAACCGGTGATAGTGAACAACTCGGCGCGCAGCGTTTTAGCGCGTTCCTTGCCGAACTTCTGTTCGAACTCGTCCTGCGCGGCGCGCCATGCGATGGCGGCCTGATCGAAAGTCTTCTCGCCCTGCTCGGTCAGACTGAACAGAAAGGTGCGACCGTCATGTTCCGCCGACTCCGCCACCACCAGGCCGTCCCGCTGCAAAGGCTTCATTGCGCGGACCAGCGTGGTGCGTTCCATCACCATCGCGTCGGCGAGGTCCGCCATCGGCAGACCCGGCGTGCGGGCAAGCTTGGCGAGAATGGTAAATTGAGCAGCAGTCAGCCCGACCACGCCAAGATGGCGTTCGTAGATTTGCGTAATGTGCCGCGCCGCCTGGCGCAGCGCGAAGCAATTACATTCGTCGTAAGAGATTGGGTGGGTCATGTGGGGCAGTCTATATGTGCATACGCACAGAGTCAAGAATATTTCGACTCTGGCCTCTGTCGGCGGGGCCAACACCCGTCCAATATACGAGTCCGCAGCAGCGGCTTAACGTTCAGCGAATGTTAAAATTCCGACTGCGGCACGCCGACCAGCCTCCTACGGTAATCACGGAAAGGAACGGAAAACGGCTCGCTACACTAATCCGGCGAGCCGCCTTTTTTCACCCGCGCGGTGCAGTGAGTGCGATAGCGTGATTCAAAGCAGTCGATACGCCAGTCGCGCGGCCGCTCTCGCGGTGCGCTTGTCCTGATCGAGCGACGGGTTGTACTCCGCGATATCCGCGGCACGCAGCTTGCCCGAAGCCGCCACGCGCAGCACCATCGCTTCGACCACCGATAGCGGTACACCCAGCGCAGCGGGCGCAGACACGCCCGGCGCGACGGCCGCCGGCAAGACGTCGAGATCGATCGTCAGATAGACGTCGTCCGCTGCGTCCAGCAACTGCTGAAGTTCGTTCAGCCGCTGCGGCAGTTGCGTCTCCTGCATATCGACGTCGAGCACGTAATGCACGCCGAGCCGTTCCGCATGCGCGAACAGCGAAGCCGTGTTGCCCAGATCGCTGATGCCGAAGCACGCATAGTTGAACGAGACCCCTCGTTGCGCACAGTCGAGCGCGATCTGATCGAACGGCGTGCCGGAATTCGCGGGACGCTTCTGGCGCAAATCGAAGTGAGCGTCGAAGTTGATGATCTGCAGCTTGCGCGATGCGAGTGGCGCGGCATTGTCGGCTTCACGCTGCTGATGCAGCCGCAAACCGCTATACGTTCCCCACGCGACTTCATGACCGCCGCCCAACACCAACGGCCGTCCACCGCTCGTCAACACTTCGCTAACCACGTCCGCCAGTTCCGTCTGCGCGCCTTCGAGGTCGCCGTCGTCGCACACCACGTCACCGGCATCAGCGAGCGCCGCCAGCGACGTTTTGGCCGGCAAGCCCGCCAGCACACGGCGCAACTCCCTGGGCGCATGCGCCGCGCCGATCCGGCCTTGATTGCGGCGCACGCCTTCATCCGAGCCGAAGCCCACGATCACCGGCACATCGCGCTGCATCTGCGCCACGCTGCTGAACGCCATCATCTGATTGAAAACACGCCGCGTGTCGCCGGGCTCGCCGTCGTCGGAGCGGCCTGCCCACACCTTGTCATCGAAGGGAACTCTCATGCGCGCGACAACACCGCCTGCAGGAATGCCCGTGTGCGCGGCTGTGAAGGCGCGGAGAAAATCTCAGCCGGCGGCCCCGCTTCGACGATCACCCCGCCGTCCATCACGACTACCACGTCGGCCACTTCCTTCGCGAAGCCCATTTCGTGCGTGACGACCACCATCGTCATGCCTTCGCTCGCGAGCAGCTTCATCACCTGCAGCACTTCGCCGACCAGTTCGGGATCGAGCGCGGACGTCGGTTCGTCGAACAGCATCACGCGCGGCTGCATCGCTAAAGCGCGAGCAATCGCAACCCGTTGCTTCTGACCACCCGACAGACTCGCCGGCATCACATGCGCCTTGGGTGCGAGCCCGACTTTTTCCAGCAGCGCCATCGCCGCCGCTTCGGCCTGCGCCTTGCTGAGACCACGCAGCATGCGCGGACCAACGGTGACGTTATGCAGCACCGACAAGTGCGGAAACAGATTGAACGACTGAAACACCATGCCGACTTCGGTGCGCAGCACATTCAGCGAACGCTCCTTGAGCATCCCGCCTTGCTCGACGAGTCGATGCCCGCAGATGTCGATGGTGCCGCCTTCGGCTTGTTCGAGTCCATTGCAGCAACGCAAAAAGGTACTCTTACCCGAGCCGCTCGGTCCGATCACCACCACGACCTGTTGTGGCTGGATATCGAAGTCGATACCGTTGAGCACGGTATGCGAGCCGAACGATTTGGTCAGCCCGCGAATGCTGACGATAGGCTCATTGTTTTTTGCCACGGTATTCATTGCACCATCCCTCCCGCACGCAAACGACGCTCGACGCGATGCAACGCGTAGTTGGTCGCCTGCGTCAGCACCAGATACACCAGCGCGATGGCCAGATACACTTCAAGCGACCGATACGACACGCTGATGATCTTCTGGCCTTCGTGCATCAGATCGTCGATCGTCAGCAGTGACACTAGCGCCGAGTTCTTGATCAACGCGATGAATTCGTTGCCAAGCGGCGGGATCATCCGCACGACGGCCTGCGGCAGAATGATCGCGCGCATCGCCTGCCCCGACGACATGCCGATCGAACGCGCTGCCTCCATCTGCCCGCGATCGACGGACTGAATCGCGCCGCGCACGATCTCCGAGACGTATGCGGCCGAATACAGGCCGAGCCCCAGCATGCCGCACACGAACGCCGGCAGCAGAATGCCGAATTGCGGCAGGCCGAAGAACAGCAGGAAGAGTTGCACAAGCAACGGCGTGCCGCGGAAGAACGTCAGGTACGCGGTACAGAGGCTATACACGATGCGCCGCTTCGGCGTCAGCCGGCCAATGCCGATCAACAGGCCAAGCACGCAGCTGAGCGCGAGCGACGCGGCGGTCACTTCGACCGTCACCAGCGCGCCGTGCATGATGTCCGGCCAACCGGCAATGACCGGCGAGAAATCGAGTTCCATTTCGTTTGCCCGGCCGTTTATTGCGCGTCCGCGCCGAACCACTTCTTGACGATCGCCGCATAGGTGCCATCAGCCTTGATCTTGGCGAGCGCGGTGTTGAAGGCGGCTTTCAGTTGCGGCTCGTCCTTGCGCACGGCGATGCCGTAGGCTTCGGTCGTCAGTGTTTTGTCGAGCACGCGGAAACCGCTGCGCGTTTTCGCGAGTTGATACGCGGCCGGCTTGCCCGTCACGGCAGCGTCGGCGCGACCGATCCCCACGAGATCGAACATCTCCTGGTTCTTCTCGACCTCGACGCGCGTGATCTGCGGGTAGTTGTCGCGCAGGAAGTTCACCGACTTCGTGCCCACCTGGACTGAGACTTTCTTGCCGTTCAGATCGGCCACCGTCTTGATCGGCGAATCGCTTTTCACCAGCACGGCCAGACCGCCCGCGTAATACGAATCGGTGAAGTCGACCACTTTCGCGCGCTCGTCGGTAATGTAGATGCCGGAGATCGCAGCGTCGAAACGATGCGCGATCAAGCCCGGGATCAGCCCTTTGAAGTCGATGTCGGTCCATTGCACGCGTTTGCCCATCGCCTTCGCGAGCGCATTCATCAGGTCGACGTCGAAGCCGGTGCGTGCGCCGTTCTCGGTGTACTCCATCGGCGGGAAGGTGGCGTCGGTGGCGACGTTGAGCACGTCCGGCGTTTGTGCCGACGCCGCGCCGGAAAATCCGGCAAAGGTCACGGCGAACGTGACGCAGGCGAGGGATAACAGTCGTTGCAGCTTCATGGGGCAGGCTCCTTGTAGTTCTGTCGGTTCGTGTGGTTCATTCGGAATCCGTACTGAAGAACGAAATGAACAGGCTTCGTCCGGTCAATCGGTTTGCAGGTGCTCGGAAATAGCGCGGGCCGTGCGTAGCGTCCCGTCGATGAATTGGCTTTCGCGGCCGATAGCCCGCGTGGACGGCGCCATCAACGTGATCGAGGCGCCGCTACCGGCGCTGCGTCCACTTCGATGAAAGATCGGCGCGCTGACGCCCCACACGCCCGGATCGACTTCGCTGTCGCTGACGGCGTAGCCTTGGGCGCGAATCTGCTGGAGTTCTGCTTCGATGCTGGCGCGGCCAGCGGGGTCGTGGTCGAACACGCTATCGAGCACTTCGGCACGCGCCTTGTCGGCCATGAACGCCAGCAGCGATTTCGCCGAAGCGCCCGCCTTGAGCGGCACGGCGCGGCCTTTCTCGAACGAGCAACGCAACGAATGCTGGCTGTCGACCATCTCGAGACACATCACCTGATGCTTGACCGCGACCACCAGCCCAATGCTTTCCTGCGACGCGCGCGCGAGTTGCTGCATTTCGCTGCGGCTCGCTTCGACGAGCAGCGAATTCACATCGAAGCCAAGCGCGAGTTGCAGGCTGATCGGACCGGGCGCGTAATACCCGGCGTTTTCGGCGACGAAACCCCAGCGCTTGAGTAGCGCGATCTGCCGGTACAGCGTGCTTTGCGCAAGGCCGGTCACCGCCAGCAGATCCTTGACCGACATCGCCCTGCCATGACTGGCGAGCGCCGCCAGCACCAGCAGCACCCGTTCGGCCCCTGTCACACCTTGTTCCACGTTCACGATCACCGCCCGCAATCCATCAAGGGCTCAGGATGCCAGAACGTTCTCAGGTTTCAAAAATAGAATTCCCACTGAATGGGAATGGAGGGCAAGGGATTTCCCCAAGTCGGGATGAAATGAGTGCGAGCACGGGACGCTAAAGCGCAATCACCGTCACACCCACTTCCACGCGATGCGCGCCGCCGCCCAGAATCATTCCGCGCAGCAACGACACGTCGCTGTAATCGCGGCCGATTGCGAGCGTCACGTGATCGACATCGGCTAGCACGTCGTTGGTCGGATCGAGATCTATCCAGCCGCTTTGCGGACAATGTACCGACACCCACGCATGCGACGCATCCGCGCCGATCAAACGCGGCTGCCCAGGCGGCGGATCGTTGCGCAGATACCCGCTCACATAGCGCGCCGGCAAACCCAGCGATCGCAGGCAGCCGATCATCACCTGCGCGAAGTCCTGGCACACACCGCTCCTCAATTCGAACGCGCGCTCGGCGGGGGTATCGAACATCGTTGCCGATGGCTTGTAGGCGAAGTCATCGTGAATACGATGCATCAGATCGATCGATCCGGCAGCGATTGGCCGGCCCGGCGGAAAGCTCGGTAACGCATAGGCGCGCAGCGACGGCCGCGGCACGATGTTCGGCGACGCGAAACAGAACTCCACCTCCGGCCTGAACTGGCCGCCGACGCGGAACTGCAGCGCATCCGCGACTTCTTCCCATGCGGGCGTCGCGTCGGGATCGAGGTCGGTCCAGCGCGGCGTCAGCGCCACCGTCGTTTCGCTGACGAGTTGCAGGCGTTCGTGCGGCGCATCCAGCGCGAAGTACAGCACGTCGTTGCCGAACGCATCGGTGCGGCTATGCAGATACGACGGCTCCGGTTCGATCCACGCGCTATGCGAGACCAGCCGCTGCCATGAACAGGCGATCGGGCGGATCGTCGCGAGATGCTGCGCGGTCTCGACATACGTCGAGTAAAGGTAAGTCGTGCGATGTGAAACGGACAGAACAATCGGCGCGTGCTTCATGACCACACCTGTGAAGCGACGGTGCTCGCGTGACTGAAGTAGCGCGCGCTGATTTCATGCGCGGCCGCGCCGACGAACCCGCCAATCTGATCGCAGACCGCCGTCAGTTGCGGGTAAGCGCCGTTGTCGTCGACTTCGCACAGCGACTCCAGCGACGGCAGTAACGCGGCCGGCGGCATCAGTTCCGCGAACGGACGATGCCGCACGCTGCCCGCGGCCACGGCGATCTCATCGAGCTTCTTGCGCAAACGTTCGTACACGCCGTAGATGCCGCGCGGGTTGGTCGGCTCGATCACCAGCAGATCGAGCAGGGCCGGCACTTCGAAGCGGCCCGGATAGAGCGAACGATAAGTGAGCGTACTGTCGAACAGCTGCAGCAGCAGATCGAAACCAGCGGGCGTCGCGAGCTGACCGTGATCGGCAACCGCGCGCAGCAACGACGTCATCGCCGACACACGTTCGATATGGCGCCCGACGAACAGCAAACGCCATGCTTCGTCGCGCGTCATGCGATCGCCTTGTGCGCCGCTGATCGCCGACAATTGCACCGACAGCCGTTCGAGCGCGTTGACCAGCGTCACGCGGTCATAACGGTCATAGCGTTGGCCACGACCATTTGTGCCGCCACTGCCGTTGCTGCCGTTCCCCGCCCCCGTCGCCGGCATCAGCGTCTGCAACGCATCGCGGAAGTCGTTGCGCGACGCGAGGATCGTGCGCCAATGATCGTTCGACAGCCGGCCGCGCACTTCGCCATTCGAGCGCGCCTGGCAGTTCAGATTCTGGCCGATGCTCGCGGCCCCGGTGCTCTCGCTCAGATTCGCGACCAGCGCGCGTTCGAACGCTTGCGGCGAAGGCGGCGAGGCCATGTCGCCGGATTGCACGAGGCCGCATTGCAGCGCGAGTTCGACCAGCGTCGGGAACATCGCGTCGGCATCGTTGCCTTCCAGCGAGCCGAGAATCAGCCGCAACAGCCGCACGTTGTTTTCGGCGCGTTCGCCGTAACGCCCTGCCCAGAAGAGATTTTCCGCCGCGCGACTCGACACGGTGCGATGTTTGCGCGCGAGGTCGGCGGGCTGCATCGGCGAAGGCAGCAGCGTGAACGTCGAAGTCGGCTGGCTCGACAGCACCCATGTATCGACGCTGCTGCCGCCGTATTGCATCGACACTGTCGCCTGACGTTCGGCGGCCATCCGCGTGAAGCCGCCCGGCATCACGTGCCAGCCTCCGTTGACGTCGGCGATCGCATAGGCGCGCAGCACCGACGGACGGCGGCCGATGGTGCCGTCCTCGTAACGGGGCGTGCACGAAAAGCGCTGCACCTGCTGGATCGTGTAGGTGTCGGGCATCGCTTCGATGCGCTCGCGCCATGCGGAGAGCGTCTGCTTGCCCTGCTCGATGCCGGGCGGCGCATCGCGCCCGGCGACCGGCCACGTCGGCACGATGAACGCTTCGTCGAGCCGCGCGAACGCATGTTCGCGCGCGGCCTCTTCGCCGCACCACCAGGTCGCGACGCTGGGCAACACGAGGTCTTCGTCGAGCAGCACTTCGGCGATGCCTGGCAGAAAACCATGCAAGGCCGGCGACTCGACGAAGCCCGAGCCTGGCACGTTCGACACGATTACATTGCCCGCACGCATCACCTGCAACAGGCCCGGCACGCCGATGCTCGAATCGGCGCGCAGTTCGACCGGATCGCAGAAGGCGTCGTCGAGACGGCGCAATACGACGTGCACGCGTTCGAGCCCGGCGAGCGTCTTCAGATAAAGCATGTCGTCGCGCACGGTCAGGTCCTTGCCCTCGACCAGCGTGACGCCGAGATAGCGCGCGAGAAACACGTGCTCGAAATAGGTCTCGCTGAACGGCCCCGGCGTGAGCAGCGCGATATGCGGCGACGCTTCGGCACCGGCACTGCCGGCCTGATCGCGCATGGTCGAACGCGCCGATTGCGCGAGCGTCGCGATCAGTTGCGAATAGGTCGGCGCGAGACGGCTCACGCGCATCGAGCGGAACGGATCGGCGAACAGCGTCGAGACGATCAGCCGGTTTTCCAAAGCGTAGCCGAGACCCGACGGCGCTTCCGTGCGATGCGCCATCACCGTCCACTCGCCATTCGGGGTCCGCGCGAGATCGACCGCGACCACCTGTAAAAACTGGCCGCCGGGCGGCGTGAAGCCCTTCACCGAACGCAGATAGCCGGGATGCCCGAACACCAGCGCGGGCGGCAGTTGCCCGCGTTCGAGCAGCGTCTGCGGCCCATAGATATCGGCGACGATTGCATTGAGCAGATGCGCTCGCTGCGTCACGCCGCGCTCGATGTGCGCCCACTCGTCCTCGCTGATCAGGAACGGCAGCAGGTCGAGCGCCCAGGGCCGCGACTCGCCGTTATCCGCGTAGACGTTGTAGCTGATGTCGTTGTCGCGAACCTGCTGAGCGACCGACGCGCGGTGACCCTCCAGCCGCGCCACCCCGTCTTCGCCGAGCCGCTCGAAGAATTGCCGCCACGGTTCGCGCAACCCGCCCGACGCGTCGCGCAACTCGTCCCAATGTCCGTCATAGCCCGGCAGCAGCCGCAACAGGGACGAAGCGTCGGCGCGAGTCGCGGACGCTTCGAAGGGAAAAGTCGATTGAAAGGCCAAGGTCGTGTCGTTTTATATCTAGGCGGGTTTCACCAGTAGCGCAGATCGAGCGTGAACGGAAACTCGAGACTGCGCTGCGGCATGTCGACCGTGAGCGGCCCCGGCGTATGACCCGACGCGAAGAAGCGCGCGCGCCGCCGGCTTTCCGCCTCATAGGCGTTGACCGGGAAGGTCTGGTAATTGCGCCCGCCCGGATGAGCGACATGATACTGGCATCCGCCCACCGAGCGGCCGGTCCAGGTGTCGACCAGATCGAAAGTGAGCGGCGCGTCGACGCCGATGGTCGGATGCAGCGCCGATGGTTGCGACCACGCGCGAAAGCGCACGCCCGCTACGTACTCGCTGACGCGGCCGGTCGGCTGCAACGGCACCGGCACGCCGTTGACGCTCAGCACATGGCGATTGCCGTTAAGGCCCAGCGCGCGCACTTCGAGCCGCTCCACCGACGAATCCACGTAACGCACGGTGCCGCCTGGCGAGCCCTCCTCTCCCATTACGTGCCACGGTTCGAGCGCGTTGCGGATCGTCAGCTCGACGCCGTTCACCGTGGTCTCGCCGACCAGTGGGAAGCGGAATTCGAAATGCGGCGCGAACCAGCTGCTGTCGAATGCGAAGCCCGCGCGATTCAACTCGCCGAGGACGTCGTCGAAATCCATCTTCACGAAAGTGCCGAGCAGGAAGCGGTCGTGCAACTCGGTGCCCCAGCGCGTAAGCCGCTGCGTGTACGGCTTGCGCCAGAAGCGCGCCACCAGCGCGCGCAGCAGCAACTGCTGCACGAGACTCATGCGCGCGTGCGGCGGCATTTCGAAGCCGCGCAATTCGAGCAGGCCGAGACGGCCGGTCGGGCCATCGGGTGAATAGAGCTTGTCGATGCAGAACTCGGCGCGGTGCGTGTTGCCGGTCACGTCGATCAGGATGTTGCGCAACGAGCGGTCGATCATCCATGCGGGCAGGTTCGCGCTGTCACGCCCGCCGAGCAGATCGATCTGCCGCTGCAACTCGCGGAACGCGACTTCGAGTTCGTAGACCTGATCGTTGCGCGCTTCGTCGATGCGCGGCGCCTGGCTGGTCGGTCCGATGAACAACCCCGAGAACAGATACGACAGCGACGGATGGTTGTGCCAGTACGCGATCAGGCTCGCGAGCAGATCGGGCCGGCGCAGGAACGGACTGTCGGCGGGCGTCGCGCCGCCGAGCACGAGATGATTGCCGCCGCCGGTGCCGGTGTGCCGGCCGTCGGTCATGAACTTCTCGCTGCTCAGATAGCTGTGCGCCGCCGACTCGTACAGGTACTCGGTGTGATCGACCAGTTGCTCCCAGTTCGCGGCCGGATGAATGTTCACTTCGATCACGCCGGGGTCCGGCGTTACCTGCAGCATTTTCAAACGCGCGTCGCGCGGCGGCGGGTAGCCTTCGAGCACAACCTGCATCTTCAACTCGGCGGCCGTCGCTTCGACCGCGGCGAGCAGGTCGAGATAATCGTCGAGTTCGGTGAGCGGCGGCATGAACACATGCAGCAACGAGCGGCCGCTGCCGAACGCGTCGGCTTCGGCTTTCGGACCGGCCGCACGCTTCGGGTCGCGCGCCTCGACGCAGATCGCGGTGCGCAGCGTTTCCTTCGACGACTCGCCGCGCGCCGGCGGCGGCTCGTCGCCGGCTTGACGCGCATAGGCCAACGCGCCGCTGCCCGGCATGCCGCTCAGCAGGTCCGCAGCCGATAGCGACAACGCGGCGACGCGCCGCTTCTCGGCTAGCGTCTGCGCGTCACTCGCGGCGGGTTCGCCGCCTCGCGGATCGCCTTCGTATTGCATCCGCAACTGCGCGGCCGAACGCAACGGCACCGGCGGCGCGAACGGATCGTGGGCGTGCTGATACGGATAGTCGGTCTTCGACACCCACGGCAGCGAGTCCAGCGGCAACCGGTAGCCCATCGGCGAATCGCCGGGAATCAGGTACATGCGTTCGTCACGGAAGAACCAGCGGCCGCTCACCCACTTCGGCGCTTCG
This sequence comes from Paraburkholderia ginsengisoli NBRC 100965, assembly GCF_000739735.1. Lineage (GTDB taxonomy): Bacteria > Pseudomonadota > Gammaproteobacteria > Burkholderiales > Burkholderiaceae > Paraburkholderia > Paraburkholderia ginsengisoli. Next base: position 36,798 of record NZ_BBJF01000006.1, read on the forward strand.
TTCGGCACGTCGCGCTCGCGCGCGAGCGGCAGCACGTAGCCGGTCGCGCCGCTCAGGCCCGCATCGAACACGCGGCGCAGACGCACGCGCTCCAGTTCGTCGTCGAGGCGCGCGTCGAACGGATCGACGTTGACCGGCAAGCGGCGCTCGCGCCACAGGTAGTACCAGACGTCTTCGAAACCGGGCTGGATGCAGTCGGTGTCGAGCGCGAGCCTGGTCGCGAGATGCTCAAGGAAGCGTTGCGCGTCGCCGGCGGTGTAGCGGCCGGGCTCACGCTCGTCGGCGAACAGCGTCGGGTTTCGCCAGCACGGCTCGCCGTCGGCACGCCAGTAGAGCGACATCGCCCAGCGCGGCAACTGCTCGCCCGGATACCACTTGCCCTGGCCGATATGCAGGAAGCCGTTCGCGCCGTAACGCGCGCGCAGCTTGTCCATCAGCGCGACCGCGTAGCCGCGCTTGGTCGGGCCGAGCGCGTCGGTGTTCCATTCGGCGGCGTCGCGGTCGCGCACCGACACGAAGGTCGGCTCGCCGCCCATCGTCAGGCGCACGTCCATGTCGGCCAGTTGCCGGTCGACCTGCTCGCCCATTTTCAGCACATCGCTCCATGCCGCTTCGCTATAAGGCAGCGTGACGCGCGGCGTTTCCAGCACCCGCTCGATCGACATCGTGTGCTCGAACTCGACCTCCGATTCGTCGACCGCGCCGGAAATCGGCGCGGCGCTGCCCGGCTCGGGCGTGCACGCGACCGGGATGTGCCCTTCGCCCGCGAGCAGACCGGAGGTCGGATCGAGGCCGATCCAGCCCGCGCCCGGCAGGTACACCTCGCACCACGCGTGCAGATCGGTGAAGTCGACTTCGGTGCCGCTCGGGCCGTCGATGGATTTGACGTCGGGCGCGAGTTGCAGCAGGTAGCCGGACACGAAGCGCGCGGCAAGCCCCAATTGCCGCAGCGTCTCCACCAGCAGCCAGCCCGAATCGCGGCACGAGCCCGCGGCGCTCACCAGCGTTTCCTCGGGCGTCTGCACGCCCGGCTCCATCCGGATCAGATAGCGGATCTCGCGTTGCAGCCGCTGATTCAGGCCGACGAGGAAGTCGGCGGTGCCGGTCGGCGTGCGGTCGATGCTCGCCACGAACTCGGCGAAGCGCGGCGTCATCGGCCGCTTGACACGGTACGGCGCGAGTTCGAGCGCGAGGCCCGGCGCGTAGTCGAAGGGAAACTGCTCGGCCGACGGTTCCAGGAAGAAGTCGAACGGGTTATAGACGGCCATCTCGGCGATCAGATCGACGGTCACCTTGAATTCGCGCGTCTTCTCCGGAAAGACGAGCCGTGCCTGATAGTTGGCGAACGCGTCCTGCTGCCAGTTGATGAAGTGTTCGGCCGGCTCGACCCGCATCGAATAGGCGAGGATCGGGGTCCGGCAATGCGGCGCAGGCCTGAGACGCACGACCTGGGGCGACAGCGCGACCAGCCTGTCGTAGCGGTAATGTGTGACGTGATGCAACGCGACGCGTATGGACACACCGGACTCCTGGACGAAGGATGGCAGCCCGCCAAAAAGCAAGCTTCATGCCGTTGTTGGAACGAGCGTGATAAACCTCGTGAACTGCATGTACCGCCCCGCCACACCGCCTGGCGCGAAGTGCGCCGCGCATGACCGATGCCTCGCACGATCGAACTTCATGTCGTTCGGTACGGCTCGGCATGCCACGCACCAAAGCGGCGCAGCCGCCATGCACGATCATGTACGTAATGTGCGTTAAACCGGTGACGTCTGGCAAATGCGGCATGAAGATTGCGGCGGCTCTTCGCTTCAGACCGTCACTTTCCCACAGGCTCCACCGATGAAAACCTTCCACTGCAATCACTGCTCGCACCTGGTCTTCTTTGAAAACGTTCGCTGCGAACGTTGCGAGTCGTTGCTCGGCTACGTGCCCGAACTGGCTGAGATCAGCGCGTTCGAGGACGCCGGCGAAGGCCGCTGGCGCAGCCTGCACCCGGGCGCGGACGGCGCGCTGTTTCGCCAGTGCCACAACTACGCGGTCGAGAACGTCTGTAACTGGATGATTCCCGCCGATTCGCCGGACACGTTGTGCCGCGCGTGCCAGTTGACCCGTACGATCCCGAACCTGAGCGCGCCGGACAACCGGCTCTACTGGTATCGGCTGGAGATGGCGAAACGGCGCCTGCTTTACACGCTGGCCGAACTCGGCCTCGACGTGAAGTCGGCTCAGGAGGACCCCGAACATGGCCTCGCGTTCGAATTCCTCGAGGACGGCGGCGACGGTTCGCGCGTGATGACCGGTCACGACAACGGGCTCATCACGCTGAACATCGCCGAGGCCGACGACGCTCACCGCGAAGAAGTGCGCACCGCGATGGGCGAGCCGTATCGCACGCTGCTCGGGCACTTCCGCCACGAGACCGGCCACTACTACTTCGACCAGCTGGTACAGAATGACCCGCGCTGGCTCGAACCGTATCGCGAGCTGTTCGGCGACGAGCGCGCCGACTACGGCGAATCGCTGAACGCGTACTATCGCGACGGCGCGCCGGCCGACTGGCAGGCGTCGTACATCAGCGCGTACGCGACGATGCACCCGTGGGAGGACTGGGCGGAGACATGGGCGCACTATCTGCTGATCGTCGACGTGCTCGATACGTCGACCTCGTATGGCCTCGCGCTGTTGCCCGACGATCCGAGCGAGCCGACGCTCACCGATCGCACGCCGGTCGAGGACGCGAGCTTCGAGAATCTGATCAAGCGCTGGTATCCGCTCACGTATGCGTTGAACAGCCTGAACCGCAGTCTCGGGATGGCGGATGGCTATCCGTTCACGTTGGCCGCGTCGGTGGTGGAAAAGCTGCGCTTCGTGCATCGGGTGATTGCGCAGGCAAGCGACAAGTCGCATCCGCGCGAGGCGGCGAAGTTGCCGGGAGAGGGTGCGGGTGCTCCGATTGAAGCGGCGCACGAGCGTATACAGCCTGATGCGCAACCGGCCGCAACGGTCGCTGCGGCGTCCATGACGAAGCCTGAGGGGGAGTCGCAGAACGACGCCGGGGGTCTGTCGACGACCGCCTCGTCTCCCGCGCCATCGCAACCGGCTGACCAGCCGCCTGCCGCCACGCAAACCGTCACGCCGCCGCAAGCACCGCCGGCTCCGCAGCCAACCTCGAAGCCCGCCTCGGCCGATAAAGCGCCGGACAAGCAGGCCGGATAATGTCACCGGTTCGCCGAAACACTCGCGGTGCCAGTGTCGCTCGCGTTACTCGTGCCGTCGACCCATCAAAAAGCCCGCTGCCGGTCGATCCGGCAGCGGGCTTTTATCGCTTACCCAACCTCAACGCAGACCCAGCCCTAGCGCTCAATACGCAACGTAAGGCCCGGTGCCCCCAGGCGTTGCCTGCTGCTCGACAGCGGCGTACACATTGCGCCCGTAGAAGAACGGCAGCCCCCAGTCGAAAATCGTCGACGTCACGAAAGCCGGTCCCGCTAGCAGCGGCAACGCCGCATCGCCGTTATACGTCTGCGCGATCGACGCCGCGTTGCCCACCGTGAAGTTCACCGCGCTCGTCGTGCCGTTCACGCCCTGGATCAGCGCGCTCAATTGCTGGGTCGACGCCGGGCAGTAGTACGCGCTGTTCGGACTCGGGCAGGCCGTCATCGCGGTGGTCTGGAAAAACAGCCCCGTCGAGCCGCTGTCCATGATGCTGTGCGAATACGTCGTGCCGTTCTGCACCGTCGTGAATGTGCCGTTCGACGGACTGACGCCGATCACCTGTGCACTGCCGAGCGCGTTGTTGCTCTGCGTGCCGATGCCGAACACCAGTTGCCCGGAGACCGACGCCGCGCCGCCGGATACCGTCGGCAGGCTCAGTATCGAGCCGTTGTTGTCGGTCGCGAAGTACGGCACCGGATTGGCCACCTGAAACTCTTCGGCGAGCGGAATCGACGCGCAGGCCACGCCCTGGCAACCGTAATAGGTGCCGGCCAGCGCCTGCTGCACGCAGGCCGCGCCACAGTCGTGCTTGAACACGCCAATGCCCAGAATGCCGTTGGCCTGCAACGTCGCCGGCGTGTTGCGCGACGCGCCCAGGCTCGCGCAATCGGCGGGCAACGCAGCGTAGCCTGGGTCGATCACCTGGATCGGCAGCGACGCGGCTTTTTCGCCGGCGATCTGCAAATCCGCGAGCCGCACCGAGCCCCACGTGTAGCCGTCGAAAAACTGCATGCATTCGGCGACCAGGTTGCCAGCCGCGTCCTTCTGCTGCGGCAGCTTCATCGACGCGGGCAATTGCGACGCGAATACGCGCACGCCCCACGAGCCGGTATCGACCAGCACGTGATCGATCGTTTGGCACTCGCTCGTGCCCGGCACGCACAGCGTGATGCTGACGAACGGCATATTCGGCACGTTGCTCACGCCGGAGTCCACCGTCACGCGCACCGCGTTCGCGGCGAGCACTTGCGGCGCGGGCGACGTGTTGGTCACGGTCGGACCGGACGGCCCGCTGTTCGAGCCGCTGGAATTGGCCGTGGTGCTCGCGCCGCCGGAGCCACCGCCCCCGCCTCCGCATGCGCTCACGAGCAACGCGAAGAGCGCCGCGCTCAACAGGGTCCGCCACGAAGAGATTTCACGCATGGCCGCTCCGTTATTGAATGACGCCGACGTCGACGCCGGCGGGCACCGCTTGCGGCAGATACGCGTAGCCGGAGAATGCGCGCAGATGGCCGCCGGAGAAGATCACCAGATCGCTGTTCGACACCGCGAGCGGCGTGCCGCGCCGGGTCGCGGTGGCCGCGACGTAGGCGTCGAACGACGCGCCCAGCATCGATTTCAGATCCGGCAGCGTCGGGCCTTCCCAAGCGACGCCGAACACGATGCCGTTGCGTGCGACGTACTCGCGCACCAGCGTGCCGGAGGGCATCGTCATCAGATGGACCGTATAGGCGCTCTGCGTGGTGGCGGCGCGAGCGACCGCGCGCAGGTGCGTCTGATCGCTGTCGACAGTGCTGGCGTTCTGACCTAGCGTGGCGTGCGCGGCAAACGACAGCGCGCAGCTCGCCCCGAGCATTGCGTGAGCAATGCGGGTAGGGAGCATCGGTTTCACGAGATTTCCTTCGAGGTGAAACGCTCGTGACGCGGCTATCGGCCGATCACGAACGGAAAACTATCGGGTGCACGCCCGACCGGTGGTGCTGACGCTGCTCCCACGCCGGTCGGGCTGCGCGAATGCGTCTACGGAGCGGGCGCGCGAAACTTGAGCGGACGCGGCGCGCGGCGGCAATCGTTTGCGGAACGATTTAAACCTTCGGCACGTGTGCGGCCGTTCGAAGCCGTTTGATCTTTGAAGACTCAGCCCCGCTGGAGCGGCGCTCCGACAGTCATTTTTACGTTGCGGCCCGTTTAAAGCAAACGGGTGCGAAAAATAACTGCGGCCAGCAGAAAAAAAATTCGTGCGACGTGCATCGTTCGGCCGGATGTAAGCACATGCCGAAAAATATGCGTGGAAACGCTCGATTCCTCTGACGAGAAACCGTTGCTCACGCCGCCGCCAATCAAAGAAAACTCGTACAAAAAAATACCGCGAACGGCTCAGCGGCCATCCGCGGTATCGGCTTCATCAGAGAAGATGCGTCACGCGCGAATCAGCCGATTCGACGCTTGGGCACCCGTTACTTTTTCTGCTGCAAGAGCGACTTCAGTTCCTGCACATTCTCTTCTACGCGTTTTGCGATCACCGCATACGACTCGGCTTGCGTCTGATACGCGGCTTGCGCGAGTTGCTGCATGTCGGCGAGCGACTTATGCAGACTTTGCTGGATCAGCTCCGCGGTTTTTGCCGACGGCGCTGCGCCGCCGGCCGACAACTGGCCCGTCAGCGATTGCAGCTCGGTCAGTGTCGTGCGCAACATGTCGGCCTGTTTCTGGGCAAGCGACTGCATGCCCTGGAAAGCGGTCTGATTCGCCTGGACCAGCGCTTCCATATCCTTGCGTCGCGCTTCCATGATGGCGGGTACGTCGAAGCCGGGAAGCTTGAACTGCTCCAGCATTTTGGTGAGATCGCCAAACGGATTGGCGGCGTCAGGTCGGTCCATCGAAATTCCTCCTTAGCGGTTGAATACTCGCCGGCAGCGCAACCGCGACATGGTTCGGCGACGCAGGCACCGGCGGCGACGTTGCGCCGCGCGACCCGTGAAGGCTTGCCAGTTCTGGGGTCGGACGGCACATTGGGTCATCATGCGCCATCCGGCCACATTGCGCCAGCGGCGCTCACCCTGGCTCGCGGCGCGCTTTTGACGCGGCTACGGCGGCACAGGCCGCGGCGCATGCAAGGTTCCGTAAGTTACGTGACGGCTTCAGTAACCCTACGAATCGGCAGGTCGACTATCGTTGCTCATGTGCCGGCGCACTGTGGCGCCGGCTCTGTCTTGACGGGAGCGACATCATGAAAAAAGCAATCTTCAGCGCGGCCATGGCCGCCGTTCTGAGCGTGGCCGCGACGGCTGCTCTCGCGCAGGAAGCGCAGATGCACGGCGAAGCGCAGCGCGGCGACGCTCCGCCCGCGCCGCACGATGCGATGGGTCCGATGATGGGTCCGAGGGGGCCGGGTTTCGCGGTGATCAACGATCTGGAGCAGTTGCGCCGCCTGTATGCACTCAGCGGCCATCCGGGAGAGATCGTCGCGGTGTATCACGACGTCCTCGGCAAGACGCAGGATCCGATGCTGCGTCACTACGTCTACGACTCGCTCGCGCGCGAGCAGTTGAAGCCCGCGAACCCCGAGCAGGCGATCGCGACGTTGCGCATGAGTCTGTCGGAGGACCTGGCTGCGGCGAATAAACCGCTGCACGGTGCGCCGGGAACGCCGGGGCAAGCGCAATAAAAGTTGCCGGTTGGCTGGGCGCCCTTCTGTAACGGCGCGGCGCCTCAGCATCCATCGCGCGATTGGAAGCGCTCCCTCGCCTCCGCAACGCATTCGTCCGGGATGCTACGTTAGCTGTCCCACATTGCCCCTTCAGTGGCACTTTTCATCTTCCGTCAGGTGATTAGGATAGGAGCACCGAAACGCTCGCGTGTGGTGAAGAATGCGATACCCGCTGAATCTGGCCGTTGCCGGCGTCCTGCTCGTGCTGGTCCTGTGCTGCATCATCAAGCTCGCATTGAATTGATGCCGATTCTCGCGGCGCATCTTGTGCCGCTTCATCACTTCACATCGCGCGAATAACGCCGGTTGCGGCGCTTATCCTCGTTCCCGCCTCGCCCCCTCTTTCGCATCGACACAGCGTCGACGAGCGCCGCGTAAAGCGCGCGCGTGCCGGCGCCTCATCGTGACATCGCGCGAAATAATTGCTGAATGGAGTTCGCCAGGCGACGCGTCCATACTTCGCTTCGCTGCCGGTGCGTACGAAACAAGGACGCATGAGATCAAGGGTGTTTCACGTGCGAAACCATCTCGCCGATGATCAACGATCCTACGGTTGCCCGATCATCGGTTGAGACGTTCGCAGCTACCGGCACCGTGTGCCGACGACAGGATCAACATGTTGACTTCAGTGAATTTTCTCAAAAAGAACGCCACCCGTCTGGTCTGTGTGGCGATGGTCTGCGGTTCCGCATTGCTGAGCGGTTGCGCCGGCAGCGGCATCACGAACACGAGCGCAAGCGCGGCGACCGCGCAACCGCAGGTGCGGCCGGACAACATCTACGTGTACACCTTCGACGCCGATCCCGATCAGGTCAAGCTCGACGGCGGCATGTTGCAGAAACTGAAGACGCAATTGAGCGGCTCGTCCGCCGCGCAAAAACAGGTCGGCGATGCGGACCAGGTGCGCGAGCAGGTCGCCGACGAAATCGTGCGTCGCTTGCAAGCGATGGGACTGCACGCGGTTCGTTCGGACGCGCCCGCCCCCGCCGATCAGAACGTGCTCCTCGTGCAAGGCAGCTTCGATACGATCGACGCGGGCAATCGCCGTCGTCGCACTCTGATTGGCCTCGGCGCGGGCAAGAGCGAAGTCAGCAGCACGGTGCAGATTCTGTACAAACCCGCGGGCGGCGCACCGCGTCTGGTGCAGAGCTTCGACGCCAACGCGGACAGCGGCAAAGCGCCGGGCGTCGCGGAAACGGCGGGCGTCGGCGCGGCCGCTGGCAGCATCGCGACGACGGCGGCAGTGGGCGGCGGCTTGCACGCCGTCTCCGAAACGAAACGGGCGGGCGTGTCAGCGGACGCGAAGCGTCTCGGCGATGCGGTAGCGAAGCAGATTGCGCAGATTGGTGTGAGCGGCGGGTGGTTGTCGACGGAGCATGCAAAGGGAAAGGGCTGAGTGCTTGCGGTTCAACGGTTGAAATCCGATAGCACCAGGAACGTGCGAAACACAGCGCGGCGGCTTGGAGTTTCGCTCCACGCCGCCGCGTTTTTTTATTCATGCGCGTTCATTCGCGCGTCCATTCATGCCTTCGCTCTGGTATAGCGCAGCCACACAGCATCGTGCTCCACCTGCTCCACCGAGCTCAGCTTCAGATACGCGGGCGCCTGCCATTTGTCCATCGACACTTCGAACGACGAAGGATGCTCGCTGCGGCCGTCCACCAGCGGCAAAATCAGCACACTGACTTCGTCGACGAGACCCGCGTTCACGAACGCGCCACTCACGTGCGAGCCGCCTTCGACAATCAGCTTCTTCACGCCGAGTTCGCGCGCGAGCGTCTGCACCACCTTGTCGAGATCGATTTCGCTCTTGCCGCCGAACACGTACGACACGCCAATCGATTGCAGATAAGCGAGGTAGTCGTCGGCGACCTGTTCGGTCAGCACTTCGATCACATGCGACTTGAGCGCCGTATTGCTCTTCCACGCGACGCGTCCTTGCGGATCGATCGAGATCGCGTATTGCTCAGCGTTACGTTCTACGAAATGATCGGTGCGGGGCAGCGCGCCTTTCGCGAGATCTTTAGAATAGTCGGTGCCATGCGAAATCTCCTGCATGGTCACGCGTCCGCAGATCCAGCCATCGGCTTCGAAGCGGGCCGCGGTGTCTTCGTACAGGTCGGTCGCGAAGTCGAGATGCCAGCCATCCGTCAGACTGCGGCCGTCGAGCGATGACATCATGTGAGCGACGATATAAGGTTTCATACGTAAAGGCTCCGTGGCGGGTGGAAGAATCAACCTTCCAGCAAGGGCCGTTCCGCTGGCCAGCAACCCGATCACTCAGCCACTCGACACGAACCGCCATGATGCGGCGCATGCCGCCCGTCGATCATGATTCGCAGCGACTCCAGCCCGCGGCTGATCCAGGTCTTGACCGTGCCGATCGGCGCATCCAGCGTATGTGCGATTTCCGATTGCGATTGGCCACGGAAGTAGGCAAGCGCGATCGCCTGCCGCTGAATCGGCGCGAGTCGGCCGAGATAGATCGACAGCCGTTCGGCATCCAGAGAAAACTGCTGCGCAAGGCCGGCGTCGTCATCGGCCATGGCAACGCGCGCGTCCAGTTCCTCGACATACACGCCCGAATACGCATTACGCCGCAGATAGTCGAGCGCCTGATTCTTCACGATGGTCGACATCCACGTCGACGGCGACGACATCCGCGCGTCGTACGAACCGGCGAAGCGCCAGATCTTCAGAAAGCCGTCCTGCACGACGTCTTCGGCGGCTTCGGCGTTGCGGGTCACGCGCAGCGCCAGGCCGAACAGCGACGGCGCCGAGGCGCGGTACAGCGCCTCGAACGCGCGCGCGTCGTGTTGCGCAACCCGCTTGAGCAGCGCCGCGAGATAGGCGCTCTTTTCATTCAGCGCGTGCGCGCAGAGGGCGACATCCACCGAAGCATCATGTTGCATGGCGCATCCTCCGCGGACGGTGTGAGCGTGTGTGCTATTCCTGTGCGGCCGGCGGCGGCGCGGCGAACCAGCCCTCTTCGCGCGCGACCCGTTCGAGCGCGGCCTCGATCATGGCGCAAGCGCGATTGCTGACGTCGCCGAGATAGCGATGCAGCGCGGCGTCCTGCGTCGAACGCGACGTGCACTCGTCGCTGTAACGTTCGAACGCGGACAGCTTCATGACCAGCTCGGCGAGATGTCGCGGGCATTCGCACGCGATCGTCGACGAGCGTGTCGCGATCGTTTCCAGTTCGCGGTCGTCGTAGCGACGGCGCACGCGCGACCACACGGCGTCATCGCCGATGCGCTCCTGCGCGCGGGCCCGCTCGCAGAGATCGCCGAGCATCTGCCCGAATTCGGTCCGGCTTCCGGGCTCGCGATAAAGCCGCACCCCGGCCGCGCGCAGACTGTCGGCGGCCGCGCCGGTGCCGAAGCCGTAGACCACCGCAATCGCTTTCGCACGAAACGCGTCGCCGAGCGCGACGATCTGCGCGGCGATGTCTTCCTGCAGCGAGTCGACGCTGACCAGCAGCGCGTCGAGTGGCTCGCGACGCTCGCCGTCCGGCGCGGTCGAGGCCAACGCGAGATCGTCGAAGGTGGTGAGCGCGGCTACGCCGTAGTGCCGCAAATCGATGCGCGAACTTTGCAGCCGCTGGGCAAGATTGCCGCCGACGAGCGCCAGCTTAAGCTCGCCCGTTCCGGCGACGCCCGCGTCGGGCGCGCCGATGCTCTCGCGGCCGTGGCTCGCCGTAAGAAATTGCAATTGCTCCCGGTCGAGCCGCGCGATTGCGCCAATCGCGTGGCCCCGGCTGACCAGCAACTTGATCAACGTGAGTCGCCGGACGTCGTCTTCCGAATACAAACGCTGGCCTGACGCGGTTTTGGCAGGGCCGACCACGCCGTAACGGCGCTCCCAGATGCGCAGCGTCGTGACCGGCATTTTCGCCAGACGCGCCGCCTCGCCGCTCCTGTAACCCTGCTGGCCGGATTGCACCGGTTGCGTCTCGGGCTGTTCATCAGACGAAGTCACCATGAATCCTCACAATGTCGATTCCCGATTCAAGAATACGCGCATTTATGGGAAATCAATATGTCTTTTCGACTCATCTCAGCACTTGAAACGCTTTTTCAACTCACCGCGTTTTCATGTGGGCAGTCACAGAAATCCCGACGGCGTAAAAAAAAGCGCCGCTCGCCCGCTCAAATCCGCAGCGGGCGAGCGGCGCTCATCGGCACCGCCAACTTCGGTTCAGTGCGCTTACGACGCGACCGCGTAACGCTCGAGCCAATGCGCGTACGGCGCGGGCAACGTCCACGACGCGCGCTCGACGCCGAGCTTGCGCGCCGCATGGTACGGCCAGTGCGGGTCGGCCAGGTGCGCGCGGCCGACCATCACGAGATCGAGCTGTTCATTCGCCACCGAGCGGTTCGCCAGTTCCGGCGTGTCGATGCCCCATGCCGACGAAACCGGAATGCCGGCCTCTCGACGCACGCGCTCGGCGATCGGCGCGAGGAACGCGGGCGCCCACGGGATCGCCGCCTTCGGTGTGGAGAAACCCACGCTGACGCTCAGCATGTCCAGCCCTTCGCGCTTGAAATTCTTCGCAAGTTCGATCGACTCCGCGAGCGTTTCCTCGTCGCGTCCGTCGTACTCGATCACGCCGAAACGCGCGGTCAAGGGCAGATGCTCGGGCCAGACCTTGCGCACCGCGGCCAGCGTTTCCAGCAGGAAACGGCTACGGTTCTCGAGGCTGCCGCCGTACGCGTCGTCGCGTTGATTCGAGTGCGTCGAGAAAAAGCTCTGGCCGAGATAGCCGTGCGCGAAGTGCAGTTCGAGCCATTCGAAGCCGGCATCGCGGGCGCGCTTTGCGGCGGCGACGAAGTCTTCGCGGACCCGCGCGATGTCGTCCAGCGTCATCGCGCGCGGGACTTTCGGCAGATTGCCGCCGAACGCGATCGCCGACGGCGCGATGGTTTGCCAGCCGCGGTTGTCGTCGGCGGCGATGTGGTCGTCGCCTTCCCACGGACGGTTGGCGCTCGCCTTGCGGCCCGCGTGCCCGATCTGGATGCCCGGCACCGAGCCGGCCGCCTTGATCGACGCTACCACCGGCGCGAAAGCTTGCGCCTGTTCGTCGTTCCAGATGCCCGCGCAGCCCGGCGTGATGCGCCCTTCCGGCGACACGGCCGTCGCCTCGACGATCACCAGCCCCGCGCCGCCGCGCGCGAGACCGGCGAGGTGCACGCGGTGCCAATCGTTGATCAGGCCGTCTTCGGCGGTGTATTGGCACATCGGCGGAATAGCGATGCGGTTACGCAAGGACACGTCCTTGAGCTTGTAGGGCTGAAACAATGCGGACATCAGGCTAAACTCCAATGAATAAGCTTGTACGGTAGTTCGACAAACATCGAACTACGGAGTATCGCAGAAACCTCTACTATTTGCAGAATGCGCGCCTATACCCACCCCGCCGCCGAGGATTTCACGCTCGGGCGGCTATTTCATGCGCTGAGCGACCCGGTTCGCCTGGAAATCGTCCGGCGCTTGTCGACGGTCGACGAAGCCACTTGCGGTGAACTCGACGGCGGACGCCCGAAGTCGAGCGTGTCCCATCATTTCCGGATCCTGCGTGAGGCGGGGCTGGTGCGCACGCGCGTGGCGGGCACCGTGCATCAGAATTCGCTGCGGCGTGCGGAGCTGGACGCGCGCTTTCCCGGCTTGATGGAGGCGATCGTTCGGCAGATCGTGGCTGAGCCGGCGTTGGGCGAGCCGGCTTGAAGGTTGGTTTTCAGGAGCGGTTGGCCGTCACGCAGACACCGCCACGCACGCTATTCCCGCCAGAGCTTGCGCATCAGCGCGAGCAACGCGGTCGGCGCCGTGCCTTTTTGACAATAACCGTCGAAATTGTGACGCGCTTTGCCGGTTTCCTTGACGTGATCTTCGTCGAGCGACGTGAACGCGACGATGCCCAGACTCTGCGTCGGCAGATAGCTGCGTAGCGCGCTGGCCGTTTCATAGCCGTCGCGCTCCGGCATCATGATGTCGAGCACGACGACATCGGGCACCCAGTCTTTCACGCAGCGCAGCGCTTCCGCGCAACCGACGGCGGCGCGGGCTTCGACGCCTTCATAGGAGAGATAGGTGGCGAGCGCTTCGGCCGCTCCGGCATTGTCGTCGACGACCAGGACGCGCGGCACTTCGTGCAATACCCGGACTTCGCGGGCGCTCCACCTTTGACAAGTAGACGGTGTTCGAGACATGTAGGCAACGTGCGAAAAAAACACCGTTGCCCAGCAAACGGCGTACCACGGCAGGGGAATCGGCGCGGCGCCAACACGTGTTTCGGCCTCCTCCTTTCACTCGTTTATCGCGACGGGCCCGCCGCTCCAGCACACGCCGAAGCATGCCCCGCTTCTGCGCCCTTTCAACCACACTTTCGCAATCTTTACAATCCAGGAACAGGCGATCGTTGTTTTTCTACAATGAGAACGATTCCCATTTGCACTATAATATGCTGAACAATAGTTCTCGCTGCGTACAAACCGCCGTCAAACGCCCGCGCCAGCAACCCAGAAAAATGCCGCCCGGATTCCAAACGCGCCCCGGGACGGAAAATCGACGATCACACCAACTTTCACTTCATGTCTGTTTCACGTTTGCAGGAACTGCAGGCAGCGCCTGCTAAAACCGCGGCTCATCGCGCCGCCATTCTCGCAGCCATCGCCGTCGCCTTCAGCATCCCGGCCATCGCCTCCGCCCAGTCCACCGACACGAGCCCGCCCGCCGGCAACACCCTGCCCGCCGTGAAGGTTCAGGCAGCCAAAGACGTGCTGCCCGGCGATCTCGCGCCGACTTTCGCCGGCGGCCAGGTGGCTCGCGGTGGCAACTTCGGTGTGCTCGGCCAGCAGAAGAACATCGACATGCCGTTCAGCATGACCACGTACACGTCGAAGCTGATCGAAGACCAGCAGGCCCGCACCCTCGCGGACGTGCTCGCGAACGACCCCGCGGTCCGCACCGCGTACGGCTACGGCAACTTCGCGCAGGTGTTCGTGATTCGCGGCTTCCAGCTCAACGGCGACGACGTGTCGCTGAACGGACTCTACGGCGTCACGCCTCGCCAGTTGGTCGCGACCGACGCGCTCGAACGTGTCGACGTGTTCAAAGGCGCCAATGCATTCCTCGGCGGCGCCTCGCCGACCGGCACCGCCGTCGGCGGCGGCATCAACCTGCAGTTGAAGCGCGCCGACGACAAGCCGCTCACCCGCGTCACGCTGGAAGGCACGGGCTCGGGCGAGATCGGCGCACACATCGACGTGGGCCGCCGCTTCGGCAGCGAGGATCAGTTCGGCATTCGTGTGAACCAGGCGAACCACGACGGCGAAACCTCGATCGACGGCGAGCACCGGCGCGACAACACCACGGCGGTCTCGCTCGACTGGCGCGGTGAAAAGCTGCGCCTGTCCGGCGACTTCCTGTACCAGCGCCAGCGCGTAAACGGCGGCCGCCCGGTCGTCTACGTCACGGGCGACACCGTGCCGGAGCCGCCGTCGGCCACCTACAACTACGCGCAAACGTGGACCTATAGCTCGCTCGAAGACACGGTCGGCATCGTGCGCGCCGAATACGACTTCCTGCCTGGCTGGACCGCGTACGTCGCAGGCGGCGCGCGCCACACCGACGAACAGGGCAGCTATTCGTCGCCGTACGTCGGCAATACCGCGACGACCGCCTCGCGTCTCACCGCGCCTCACAAGGAAGACGCCACCTCCGCCGAAACCGGCGTGCGCGGCCGCTTCAACACCGGCCCCGTGTCGCACTTCGTGACCGCGGGCGCGTCGATCGTGCGGCTCGACGCGAAGTCCGCCTACACGATGAGCGGCTCGTTCAATACCGATCTCTACAACACGCCGCAAGTGCCGTCGCCGCCGTCGATCTACTTCGGCGGCAACATGGCCGATCCGCAGACCACCGCACACTCTCTGCTGCGTAGCGTCTCCGTCTCCGACACCTTCGGATTCCTGAACGATCGCGTGCTGTTCACGGTCGGCGCGCGTCACCAGTCGCTCGTGTCCAACTCGTTCGACTACACGGGCAAGCAGACCGAAGCCTACAACGACTCGATCACGACGCCGCTGTTCGGCCTCGTCGTCAGGCCGTGGCAGAACGTGTCGTTCTTCGCGAACCGCAGCGAAGCGCTGACCATCGGCGATGCGGCGCCAAGCAGTGCGCTGAACTTCGGCCAGTTGCTGCCGCCGGAGCGTTCAAAACAGTACGAAGTCGGCGCGAAATACGACAACGGCAAGTTCGGCGCATCGCTCGCCGCGTTCCAGATCGAGAAGCCGGAAACCTTCACGAATAGCGCGGGCTATTTCGTCGCGGACGGCGACCAGCGCCATCGCGGTATCGAAGCGTCCGTGTTCGGCGAACCGGTCAAGGGCGTGCGCGTGATCGCTGGCGCGACGTACATCAACGCGACGCAACAGAACACCGAAAGCGGCGCGACGGACGGCAAGCGGCCGATCGGCGTGCCGACTTTCATGTTCAATCTGGGCGCGGAGTACGACGTGCCAATGGTCAACGGCCTGACGCTGACCGCACGCTGGACGCATACCGGCCCGCAGTACCTGAACACGACCAACACGCTGTCGATCCCGACATGGGATACGGTCGACCTCGGCGCGCGCTACGCGGCCGTGCTGTTCGGCAAGCCGACGACGTTCCGCGCGAGCGTGCTGAACGTCGCGAACAAGTCGTACTGGGCATCGTCGACGGGCGGTTATCTGACGCAAGGTGCGCCGCGCACGTTCCTGCTGTCGATGACGACGGACTTCTAATCGTCGAATGCGAATCGCCTTGCGGCGATTTCGACGCATGATAAAAAACGCCGCTGGGCTTTGCGCCCGGCGGCGTTTTTGTTTGCGTGAGTGATAAGCATGCTGCGCCTTGCCATCACAACAGCCACTACAGCCGCCAGCGCTTGCATCGCGCACGCAACCGACAATCGCCGCCTCTCAACGCCCCTGCTGCGTCTCCACGACCTCATCGACACGCTCGTCCACGTCGTCGATACGCGCGTCGCTTCCCTTCCGCACCGACCACACACTATCCACCCGCCCCGCCTCGATACGCCGACACGTCTTGCGCCACATCCACGCGAAACACAGAGCCCCGAGCGCCGCGCCGACATCGACGCCGAGCGCTCCCGGGTCGGTGGAGAACCACAATCCGCTCGCGGGCAGCAGCGCGCCGACCAGGCTCGTCACCGGAATCGCCGCGCTCGAGAGAGTCGCCAATGCGAGCAATTCGACCGACCCGCGCGCGGCGCCACGCACCATCGCCCAAACGATCGCGGCGACGAACGTCGCGTAGTAGATGCCGACATGCCACGCGTGCAGATCTCCCACACGCCCGGCCAACAGCTTGCCCGCGACGAGCGTCAGCGAAATCCCGCAGATGCAGCCGAGCGCAACGCCCACCGTCAACGATGCCATCACGTACGTCGAACGCCGCTGCGTCACCGGCACGCCGTCGCGGTGCAATGCCTTGCGCCGGCTCTCGATCCACAGCAGGTTGCCCGAGTAAAACAGGAACGCGCCCGCGAGCCCGAGCACGAAATAGCCCCAGCGCACAGGCGCACCGCCATAGCTGCCGAAGTGCAACGCGTAAAACGCGCTCGTCGACGCCGACCAGTTGCTGCCCTCGTCCTCGCCATCGCCCGGCAGGAACTGCGCGTTGAGAAACTTGCCGCTGACCGGGTCCATCAACGCGAAGCCGCCGTCGCGCGCCAGGTAGCGCGCGTCGTCGCCGGCCACGAACACGGTGGCGCCGTCCTGTCCCGCGCGACGATAGCGCAGCGCCGTCGGTTCGAATTGCGGCGCACGCTCGCGGACTTTCGCGAGCAGTCGCGCGGGAGGCAGCATCGTCGGCGGCGGGGCCGAGTCCGCACGCGGCGTGGCGGGCGCCTTCGCGAAGTACGGGTTCTGCGCGACCATCATCGGCTTGAGCGCACCGGCGTAGATCACCCTGTCCTGCACGTCGAAGATGTAATCGCTCAAGCCGAACGCGACCACCGACAGCGCCATCACCAGATGAAACGGCAGACTCAGAATACCGACCGCGTTATGCGCGTCCAGCCACATCCGCTTCAGGTTCTTGCCGATGCGCAACGCGAACAGGTCCTTCACCAGCGTCGGCAGCAGCACGATCACGCCGGCCACCAGCGCGAGCCCGTACAGCAGCGAGACCACGCCCATCACGCCAACGCCGACGTCGTAACCGCCCGGCACGCCCGCGGTCATGTGCAGCAGGTCGATGAAGCGCGCCGCGTCCGACGGCCGGCTTTGCGCGGTGTGCAACTGGCCCTGATCGTCGAGCCACGCATCCCAACGCTGGCCGGCAGAGGGTTGCCACGACATCCGCACGCGATCGCCGTCGACGAGCGACAGCGTGAACAGCTTGCGCGCCGCCGGATGCGCGTCGAGCGTGCGCGCGATCAACACATCGGCGCGATCAAGCGGCACCGACGGCGTCGCGACGACTGCGGGCGGCGTCGTCCACGCACTCAACGAGTCCTTGAACATCGTGATCGCGCCCGCGTAGAACGCGATGAAAAGCAGCAGACCGGCGACGATGCCGGTCCACGTATGAACGGTCTTATAGACGCGAAGAGTATCGCTGCGCATGCTGGAACGGAGAGGGAGGGAGCGGCGCACCGCTCACGGAATAAACGGCTGAAGCGCTCAGAACGGCACGCGCTGACAGAGCAGAACCAGCGAGAACGCAGCCAGATTGGCGAGCGCGAGCCAGCCGAGCGCGCGCGCACCGCTGCGAAACATGAACGACGCGGACGCGACAGCGATCCACAGCGGCGGCACGAGCCACATCGTCACGTGGAATTTGCTGGCCGCCGTCAGGCCACCCGGCGACAGGCGCGCGAACAGCGCGCTCGCCGCGATTGCGAGGCCGAAACCGCCGACCACACCGGCGACGAACTTCGTCATCAGCGCGCGCTCGATTGAACCTGCGGCGCGCCGGCTGGCGGACGCGCGCGTCATCGAGCGGAGAGCCGCGCGCGACGACGTTCGAGCAGCGCGCCGATGAACGGGTACGCGGTCAGGCCCGCCATCAACATCGTCACGACAACCGACAGCGACGTAGCCGGCTGCAACGCGCGAGCCGCGCAAACGAGCGAGAGTGCGATGCACGCCGTCGCCGCGAAACGCGCTGGCCTTGCCGGCAAAGGCGCGCGCAGCCAACGCTGGCTCGGCGCACCCACATAGAACAGCAATGCGCCGGCCAATGCCGACACGACGATCAAAACATTCCCCATATTCTACGAAGCGGCGTGCGGCCCTAACCCACCAATGAGAATCGTTATCATACACGGAGGGTCGCTTTTTAGTCGGTCAAACCGCCCGCCGCGGTTCGTTCGGCACCAGGTGAACATCCGTCGTCACCTGCTGCCGGCATGTGCACGAACATCGAACTCGCACTCGATCGGGTGTTTCAACAGGAAGGCGGCCCCGGCTGCCTTCCTCGCCGTCATATCCGGCCAAACATCTCGCGGTTCAACGTGCGCCGTACGATCGGCGCCAGCGCGGCACCGAGACGCTCCCCCTGACGTTCGTCGATCAGACTCGTCAGAAGTTTGGAGAAGCGCGGCTCCTCGACACCCGACACGATGTATTGCCAGCGGTACGCATCCAGCAGCCCGGCGCGCACGTCGGCCTGCTCGTGCTCCGTGAAAGGCCGCCCCGCATTGGCCAGAAAGTACTCCGCATCGGCCGTGGCCTGCAATTGCAGCAAACCGTCGACAGCGCCGATCAATTCGATCAGATCGTCGACCGCGCGATGACGCGCCATGTCGTCGAGCTTCGCATCGTCGCGAACCCATTCGAGCTCGTCGATGATCGCGTGCTGCGACTCCTCCTTCCAGTGAAACAGGAACACGTCCTTGAATAGCGGGGACAGCGAGTCGTCGAGTTCCATGCTCTGCCGGTAATGCACTTGTGTCACGATCTCGATGCAACAGGTCAGCGCGAGGATCGCCCACGTCGATTTGCCGAGCACGAAGTTCGCGACGTCGTCGGTCGGCGGCATGAAGCGATAGCCCGCCGGCATGTTTTCAGCGGCCAGCATTTCGATGCGGCGGAACAATTCCTGATGCTTAAGTTCCTCTTCGGTAAAACGCATTACCGCTTCAAGCGCAATCTGATCGCCGAGCGCGTGGTCGCGGCCGACTTCGAGCATCTTCGCGCCGACGAAGCGCTCGACCAGCCTGAACATGTTCGCGTAGGTGCGCCCTTGCACTTGCGACATCAAGCGTCGTTCGTCTTCGCTCAGAAACGGCAGCCGCGCCACCTCGGTCAATCCGTCGGGCAAAAACTTATGCGCGACATCGAAGCCGCGTGCGCGAATGACGTCGCGGTCGATATCCCAGCGAATACGGCGGGACACTTCAATACATTTTGCGTAACGTTGCGACGGCAATTCGGCCTGATGGATGTTCATATCTGTCTCCTCGATTGGAAAAGGGATTCGAGCGGTGCAGCACGCGTTCGCATGAGTCACCGTCTGGATCGAATTCTCCGCATCGAAGCGGCACACCGAATGAGGCGGTTGTCCCGGCCGGCACCCGGAATAACGCGGATCGATTCAAAAGAGCGGGACCTGTGTCCCGGATGCCGGTTAAACCGTCCGCAGTCACGCAGCCGGCGAATCGAAGCCGGCCTTGCGCGCCAGCACGATGGCTTGAGAGCGGTTCTCCACTTCGAGCTTCGCGAAGATACTCGTGATGTGATTGCGCACGGTCTTCTCGCTGAGCGCGAGACGCGCGGCGATCTGGGCGTTGTCGCGTCCGCCGGCAATCAATTCGACAATATCGCGCTCGCGCGGCGTCAGCGTGGCGAATACGGGATCAGCGGGCGCATTGGCCGACAGAAAGCCTCTTGTTTCGTCGCGCCATCGCAGCCACGCAGGTTCGGTGTCGAGCAACAGATGGTTCTCGCTTTCGAGCGGCACGAAACGCGCATCCGGAATATGGCCTGCGAGCAAACGGCTTTCCTCGAACGGCACACGCGCGTCACCGCTCGCATGCAACACGAGGGTCGGGCACGCGACCCGATCGAGCAGGTCGACGACGTCGATATCATTGAATACCCGCATGATGCGCGCGGCGTTGTGCGGCGTGGTGGTCATGCGTTCGAGTTCGTTGAACCAGCGATGCTGTTCGGGCGTGCCGCCGGGTATGAACTGCGTCGTGAAGAATTGCCGGAACGCCGGATTCTGTTGTCCCCAGCCGAGTTCCGCGAGCTTGACGAGCGTCTCCGCCTCGTCGCGTACCGCGTCGCCGGCCTGCCGCTTGAGCTTGCCACGCGCGTAGCCGCCGTACAGGATCAACTGCGTGACACGCTCGGGATGCGCGACCGCATAAGCTACCGCGATCGATGCGCCTTGCGAGATGCCGAGCAGTGCGAAGCGTTCGGCGCCGCTCGCGTCGATTACGGCTTCGAGATCACGCAGCCACGCGTCGAAGGAGATATCCGCGACCTCGCGATCGGACAGTCCGCAAGCGCGCTGGTCGTAACGCACAAGCGTGTGCTTGCGACTCAACTCGGCAATCAGATGACTCCAGACGGGGCTCGTCAGATCCAGTTCGAGATGACTCAGCCAGTTTGCGGCTTTGACAATCGCGGGTCCCGCGCCGGACTGTGCATAGGCGATGCGTACGCCGTCGCTACTGGTACAGAAGCGTATCTGCTGCCTGAGACTGGGCGGGCTGGCGGACATGAAGTCAGCATGTAACCGATGACTTAAAAGCTGGCGGCTGCGGGACTTGAAATAGCGCGCACTGCAGGCCGACTTCCAACATAGGAAGGCGTGTTTGTGAAGTCAAGCGGGCGAGTTCCCAAGGCGGGACAGCAAACGCAGAAACCATCAGCGATGGATTGAATCGTATATAGGCCGCTTATGCGAGAGAGCATTCGTCAATGCACTACCCAATACAAACACCGCGTGCAAACGTTGTCCCGCGGCATCTCACTTCATTCGTACTTAAACGCCACATGAGAAAAGGTAACAGTCACCCAATACATATTTGACAACATTACAATGACCTTTCTCTTAACAATTGGAAGGCACGCAATGGTTCTATTTCACCGCGGCGCGGCAATTCAAGCGTCGAGCGTCAGGCACGGCCACACCTTCGTCGCCCGTGCCTGCATTCTGAAAGAAGACGGCGAATCCACCTCGCTGGGTGACTTGGGTCAGTTCGCAAGCCCCGTGTGCGCCTACGAATTCGCCGTGCGCTGTGCGAGTGCTTTTGTCGACGGTCTGCCAATGCCCCGCTGCCCGTTCGGCCAATCATCCACCGTTGACAAAGCGGTACATAGCTAGCCGTCGGTCAAACAGCAACGCGACGCAAAGGAGACGCAATGTACAAACCCGTACTAAGCCGCTTTCAATACACCCGTCGGCACGGCAAGCGACGCACTTATGACATCACGGTGAACCTCGTGCAAAAGGCCTCCGGTGTTTGCACATACGCGGCATGGGTGCATTTCGAAGCCGAATTCAAGGGTTCGGGATTGATGCTGCCACTCGTCGCCAATACACCCGACGCCGCAGTACGCGAAGCACAGATGCGTATTCAGGAGGACATCGACAATCTGATCGGGATTGTCGAGTAAAGAATCGCAGTGTTGGCGCCACGCGCATCGACACCCATATGCGTGGCCTCCACGAGGTTTATACCCGCAGGTCTTCGTAAAACGCACCGAAGTGCCGTGTCGGATGGACCAGTTGTATTTCGGGTATCCATAGACCCGCGTCCGGACATCAATCGAAATCACCGAGATCGCCCGCCTTGTAAATCGCGGGCGGAAAATCGCTGACGCGGTCTCGCCGACCGCCTGACACCGCCGCCGAACGCTTTTCCCCACCCGCTCAACGACGCGTCGACGCCGTCGCCTGCGCTGTCTGCGCGCGCTGCAGCCATTCGCGATTGTGCTCCCTCGCGTGGCGCGGCCAGTGCCTCGCGTCCTGAACGATTTCCGCATACAACTCGTCCGCTCGCCGACGATCCGCCGCGTCCGGTTGCACTGCCAGCCAGTCCGCGAACAGGCAGCGCGGAGCCACGTCGCTCGCGCAGGTCAAAGCCTGCTCGAACGCCGCGCGCGTCCCCGGCGCGCCGAGTGCGGCGAGCGTGCGCGCATACAACAGCGCCGGCTCTCCCTGATTGCGGGCCTGCGGATTGGCGGCGAACAGGCTCGACAAAGTGGCGTCGGCGGCGGTGTAGTTGCCCAGCGCAAACTGCGCGCGAGCGAGGCCGTGCAGCAGTGCGGGGTCGTTGGCGAATGGGCCGTTCGCGGCGGCCTGATAATGCTCGAGCGCTTCGCCGGGATTGCCGGCTGCCAGCAACGCATCGCCGAGCCGCAGACGGTGCTGGACCGTGGGCGCGCGGTCGAACTGAGCGCGCGCCTCGCGTACCGCGCGATTGGGATCGACGAACTGCGTGAGGGCCTGCGTCGCCGCCCGTGCGCCAGGCGACTGGCGCAAGCTCGGCAGATAGATCGCGAAGAGGTACACGAGGCTGCCCAGCATCGGGAAGGCGAACAGGATGAAAAGCCAGTACAGGCCCTGTCCGCTGCGCACCGCGTGTACGGCGAAGTAGATCGCGACAATGACGTGAAGACCGATTCCGAAAAAATATCGCATGTTTATTCAACCTTCGAGCCGATGAGAGCACCTGCCGGAAATGGCCGCGCTGATTCTTTATCGGCAAGTTTATTACAGCGGAATGCTCACGCGACATTTCACTGCGTCGACAGGTCAACGCATTCATTGTTGATGGATCGACTTTGAGCCAATTGCTTTCTAGAATAGCGACGGCATCAGCCTAACTCACGATAAAAGATCAGCGCATGTGGTTCAGAACGATAAAGAACGCCGATAGATCATCCATTCAACCGCTCTCGGTTATGGCGCGACTTGCATACTGGACCATTGGCAGGCGCACCGGCGTTTCGAGCGGCACGAATAGCGCATCACTGCTCCGTATCGGCGCACTGTCGCTATTGTTTTCGCTGGGCGGATGCGGCCAATCCGTTCCGGAGGAACTCAAACCCGCGGTCGATCACTACCATCTGGGCACAGTTGCCGCGAGCGATCTGACCGCTGCGGATACCTCGCGCGCACTGTCCCAGTTGGGCCGGGACGCCTGCAATCGCGACGCAATGAACACCCTGGCGGTGCGGCTCGAACGTACCGGTTACCGGCGGGAAGCGGCGAACGCGCTGACGCAGTTCGTCGACCGGTGCGGGCGTATGGACGGCTTTCTGAGTGCGGCGGCGAACGACCTGATGGCGGTCAGCGACTATCACGCCGCAGTTGGCGTCGCGGACCGTCTCGTACAAACCGACGGCATCAATCCGCAGTACTACTTCCTGCGCGGCCAGGCGAGAGAAGGCGCGCACGACTATGAAAGCGCGCTCGCGGACTACATGCAAACCATCGCGCTGGTGCCGGATGTGTCGCATATCACGAGCAATCTGTTCATTCGCTCCGCTGACATGCACGCCAAAGCGGGACGCTATTGCGAGGCGATCAGCATGATTCACATGTGGACATCGGCCGAACCCGGACGCGCGAACAATCCGCAGGCCAACCGGCAGATCGCCGACTATGCGGCGCACCAGTCCTGCCCGTCGTCGTACGCGTCGGGCGACGACAGCTTCGCGCGCGAGGCCGGTAAGACGATCCGCGTGAAGGCGCTCGTCAACGGCGTGAGCGGGACATTCATCGTCGATACGGGGGCGAGCTACGTGTTGTTGACGCGCACGTTCGCACAACGCGCGCACGTGCCGGTCGACAACGCGCGGAAGATTCAACTGATGACAGCGAACGGCCAGCGGGCCGGATTGTTGACGCAGGCTTCGTCGGTCAATGTCGGCCACGCCAGCGCGGACCGCATCGTACTGACTGTGGACGAGCGCACTGGTTCGCCGCTCGGCAATGGCATCGACGGTTTGCTGGGACAGTCGTTCCTGTCCCGATTCCAGACCGAGTTCACGCCGACCCACTGGTCCATCCGGCCGACCGGATTAAAAGGTTAATAGCCGGTCAGAACCGCGAACGTGTTCCCGGCACGACCGTCATCTGGCGCACCAGGACCAGGCGTGAGCATCGACTCGGCGAATCAATGCGTTCCGGAGCGAAGCAACGTTTCCTCTGCCGACACCGGCCGCTCCTGAGCCTCCCTGCCGGCAGGCCGCAATGCGTCGATGTCGCTGCCCGCCGATTGCCGGTCGAGCACCGCGCGCGCCTTGTTCATATCGAGCGCCCCTTCCCAGCGCGCGACCACGATAGTCGCAACGCCATTGCCGATCAGATTCGTCACCGCGCGCGCCTCGTTGAGAAAGCGGTCGACACCCAGCAATAGCACGAGTCCGGACACCGGAATCTTGTGCATGCTGGCAAGCGTCGCGGCTAGCGCCACGAAGCCCGCTCCGGCCACACCCGCCGAGCCTTTGGAGGTGAGCAGCAGCACGCCGAGCAATAGCAATTGATCCCAGATCGTCAGGTGGATATTCATCGCCTGAGCGACGAACATCGCCGCCATCGTCAGATAGATCGCGGTGCCGTCGGCATTGAAGGTATAGCCGGTCGGCAACACCATTCCGACCACCGGCCGCGAACAGCCGAGCTTTTCCATCTTGATGAGCATCTGCGGCAGTACGGCCTCGGTCGACGCAGTGCCGAGCGTGATAAAGATCTCATCCTTGATATAGCGAAGGTACTTCCACAACGACAGTCCGCACAATCGCATCACGAGTCCGAGCACGCCGACCACGAAGAAGATCGACGTGAGATACAGGCAAAGCATCAACTGACCGAACGATGCCAGCGTGCCGATCCCGTACTTCGCGATCGTAAACGCCATTCCGCCGAATGCGCCGATCGGCGCCACGTACATCACGATCCGCACCACGCCGAACATGCCTTGCAGGAACATGTCGAGCATATCGACGAATGGCGCGGTGCGCGGCCCCAGCTTCGCGAGAGAAATGGCGAGAAGCACCGAGAAGAAGATGATGGGCAGAATTTCGCCGTTCGCAAATGCGCCGACAATGCTGTTCGGCACGATGCTCATGAAGAAATCCAGCATGCCGTGCTGCTGGGCCGCGTGGGTGTAGCTGGCAATCGACGAACTGTCGATATGCGCGGGGTCGATGTTCATCCCGCTGCCGGGCCGTATCACATCGACGATCACGAGGCCGATCATCAGCGCGATCGTCGACGCCACCTCGAAGTAAAGCACCGCCTTCACGCCCACTCGACCCGCCTCATGCAGATCGTTCATCCGCGCAATGCCGACCACGACCGACGCGAAGATGATCGGCGCAAGGAGCATTCTGATCAGTTTGATGAACAGGTCGCCGAGCGGCTTCAACTGCGAACCGATATCGGGGTAGAAGTGTCCGACGAGGATGCCGGCCACAATGCCGATCAGTACCTGTACATAGAGTCTGCTGAGATATTTTCCGATCTTTGAAACCCGCATGTCTGTCTCCTATGCGTGGCGTCTTCATGAGAGTTCGGACCGGCATTCGCAACAGCGCCTACCGCTGCCGCGAATACGGCCGGATTTCGCCTGCATTCTTTTTATGTTTTCCAAGCGCTGCGCCGACCTTTCAGATCGGCGCTTAAAACTCGCCGCTTAATCTCAAGCGGACAACTTACGCATCTCGACAATCAGATCGGCTTTTCCTTCGAAGCCGATACCCGGCAAATCGGGCATCGTGATATAGCCGTTGTCCACTTTCACGCCGTCCGGAAAGCCGCCGTACGGCTGGAACAGATCCGGGTACGATTCGTTGCCGCCCAGACCCAGGCCGGCCGCGATGTTCAATGACATCTGATGCCCGCCATGCGGAATGCAGCGGCTCGGCGACCAGCCGTGCTGATGCAGCATGTCGAGCGTGCGCAGATACTCGACGAGGCCGTAGCTCAATGCGCAGTCGAACTGCAGCCAGTCGCGATCCGGACGCATGCCGCCGTAGCGAATCAGATTGCGGGCGTCCTGCATCGAGAACAGATCTTCGCCGGTCGCCATCGGCTTGTCGTAGTAGTTGCGCAGCGTAGCCTGCAATTCGAAGTCGAGCGGGTCGCCCGGTTCCTCGTACCAGAACAGATCGTATTGCGACAGAGCCTTCGCGTACTGGATCGCCGTATCCAGATCGAAGCGGCCGTTCGCGTCGACGGCGAGTTTCTGTCCGTCGCCGAGCACACTCAGAATCGAGTCGATACGGCGCAGGTCTTCATCGAGCGACGCGCCGCCAATCTTCTTCTTCACGACCGTGTAACCACGATCGATATAGCTGCGCATTTCGTCTTTCAGTTTTCCGTGATCCTGGCCGGGGTAGTAATAGCCGCCCGCCGCGTACACGAAAATCTTGCGGTCAGGCTGGCCGTTGCCATAACGATCCGCGAGCAACTGAAAGAGCGGTTTGCCTTCGATCTTCGCGACCGCGTCCCAGATCGCCATGTCGATCGTGCCGATTGCGACCGAGCGCTCGCCGTGACCGCCCGGCTTCTCGTTGGTGAACATGGTCGCCCAGATCTTGTGCGGATCGAGATTGTTGCCGGTGGCATCGACGAGCGTCGCGGGATCGGCTTCGAGAATGCGCGGAATGAAACGCTCGCGCATCAGCTTGCCCTGGCCGTAGCGGCCGTTGGAATTGAAGCCGTAACCGATCACCGGCTTGCCGTCACGGATCACGTCGGTCACCACGGCGACGAGACTCAGCGTCATCTTGCTGAAGTCGATGTACGCATTACGGATCGGCGAGCTGATCGGAACGGTCTTCTCGCGGATTTCTACGATTCTCATGGATGTCTCCTTGTTGCACTGCCGGTTGACCGGGCAACGGGCGGTGGGAATGCGTAGGTTATTCGCGGGGACCGGCGTTATGATTCACCCAAAGTCACTTCTTTATTAACTTACGGTGAAAAGCGGGTGAGAACCGGGTGAAAAGCGACCTGTCGTCCCAACTGGAGTTTTTCGTGCTGCTGGCGCGGCACGGCAATCTGTCGGCCGTGGCGCGCGACATGGACATCACGCCGCCGGCGGCCACCAAACGGCTCGCGCAACTCGAAGCGCGCCTCGGCGTGCGACTGGTCAATCGGACTACGCGCAGCATCAGCCTGACCGCCGAAGGCGAGACGTACCTCGACTACGCGACGCGCATTCTGGCTGACGTGCGCGAGATGGAAGAAGTCGTATCGTCGAGCCGCTCGGTGCCGCGAGGGCTGTTGCGGATCAATGCAACGCTGGGATTCGGCCGCACGACGATCGCGCCACTCGTTTCCGAATTCGCAAAGCGCTACCCGCACGTCGAAGTGCAACTCGATGTCACCGACCGGCCGATCGATCTCGTCGAAAGCGGCGTGGATCTCGCGATCCGCTTCGGCGAATTGCCGGACAAACGTCTCAACGCGCGCCGCGTCATGTCGAATCGCCGCTTTCTCTGCGCATCGCCGCGCTATCTCGAGTTGCACGGCACGCCTGAAACGCTTGCTGACTTGTCGGATCATCAGTGCATCGTGCATCGCCAGAACGACGACGCGTACGGTATCTGGCGCCTGATGCACAACGGCGACGCCCAGGCGATCAAGGTGCACGGCATGCTGTCGAGCAACGACGGCGACATCGTGCTGGGCTGGGCGCTGGACGGCCACGGCATTCTGGTGCGCTCGGAATGGGATCTCGCGAAGTACCTGGAGAGCGGGCGCTTGCGGATCGTGCTTCCCGAGTTCGCGCAACCGTCGGCCGACCTGTTCGTCTACTACCCGAATAAACGCAATCAATCGGCGCGCGCGCGGGCCTTCATCGACTTCCTCGTCGATCGCTTCAAACGAAGCGCAAATACTCTTCCATCTCTTTCCCCATAACGCGCGAGCGAGCGGTCCATGCAGCGCGGCGCACAGAGCGGCGGCACGTTCGCCACAAGCCACCGCGGGTCATTTCGGTTTGCCAGTGGAAACTTGACCGTCTAAACTGGTCTGGTTGATGCGGTGCAGCACATGGCGTTGCGGGTCCGTGTCACGCGCGTGACAAACGGCGGTGATAACCCACCTGGACGTGCTGCGCGTTTTCCTCGCTGATTCTGGTAAAAGCCGCGCCCTCCACACGGCGCACTCAGTCTCGCCCAGTCCCACGCGTGCCGCGTAAAACCGCGCATAGGGGATGCGACAGGGTCGAGCCGACTACCTGAGGAGTTCGAAGCGATCATGACCCAGTCACCACCGCTACCCGCCTCGCCCGACTTTAGCGCGCCCGCCGTTCCGGTTGGTGTGCCGTTCGTGCAGGCCGCTGTCGACTACTCCATCGACGCCTGGCAACGCGGCGTTCTGTTCGCCGACGTGCTGCGCGAGCGCGGCAACCAGTATCAGGCGCATCTGCGCGAACGCACACCGAATGTGCTCGACTTCGCCGCCGAATTGATCGTCGACGGAAGAACCTTGCCGCGACCGGTCAACTACGGGCTCGTGCGCATCGTCGCCCCCGACGACCTCAAGCCCGAGCGCGACGCCGTCAGCGCGCACGATCCCGGCCGCCTGCGCCCGTTCGTCGTGTTCGATCCGCGCGCGGGGCATGGTCCGGGCATCGGCGGATTCAAGCGCGACAGCGAAATCGGCGCCGCCTTGCGCGCCGGCCACAAGTGCTACTTCGTCGGCTTTCTGCCCGACCCGGTGCCGGGCCAGACGGTCGAAGACGTGATGCGCGCGGAAGCGACGTTCCTCGAGAAAGTCATCGAGTTGCATCCCGACAGCCCCGGCAAGCCCGCCGTGATCGGCAATTGCCAGGCCGGCTGGCAAGTGCTGATGACCGCCGCGATGCGGCCCGAACTGTTCGGACCGATCATCGTCGCCGGTGCGCCGGTGTCGTATTGGGCCGGATGGCGCGGCAAGAATCCGATGCGCTATTCCGGCGGACTGCTCGGCGGTTCGTGGCTGACCGCGCTCACCGGCGACCTCGGCGGCGGACGCTTCGACGGTGCATGGCTCGTGCAGAACTTCGAGAACATGAACCCGGCCAACACGCTGTGGCACAAGCAGTACAACCTGTATGCGAACATCGACACCGAGGCGCAACGCTATCTCGGCTTCGAAAAGTACTGGGGCGGCCACGTGTTTCTGAACGCGGACGAAATGCAGTACATCGTCGATAACCTGTTCGTCGGCAACCGGCTCGTGCGTGGCGAGATCGTCACCTCGGACGGCATTCGCCTCGATCTGCGCAATATCCGTTCGCCGATCGTCGTGTTCTGCTCGTACGGCGACAACATCACTCCGCCACCGCAAGCGCTCGGCTGGATCACCGACCTGTACCGCGACGACGCCGAGCTTTTCGCCCACGATCAGACGATCGTGTACGCCACGCACGAGAACATCGGCCATCTCGGCATCTTCGTGTCGAGCAGCACGGGGCGCAAGGAGCATCACGAGTTCGTCAGCAATATCGATCTGATCGATCTGCTTCCGTCGGGTGTGTACGAAGCGCAGATGGGAAAGAAGGTCGCCGCCACCGCTAGCGCGGAACTCGTCGAGGGCGAACATGTGCTGGCCGTCACGCGGCGCAGCGTCGACGATGTGCGCGCGATCGTGCAGCCCGACCCGGCGAGCGACCGCCGCTTCGCGACGGCGGCTTATGTGTCCAACTTCAATCTCGGGCTGTACCGCAGCTTCGTGCAGCCGTGGGTACGTGCCTGCACGACGCCGGAGTCCGCCGGTGTCGCAAGCCGTGTGCACCCGCTGCGCGTGCCGTATGAGTGCTGGTCCGATCGTCATCCGCTCGCGTCGAGCGTCGCTCATCTCGCGGACAGCGTGAAAGAGCAGCGCAAGAGCGTCGGCGCCGACAATCCGTTCTGGCAGATGCAAACGCATATGTCGAACGCGATCGAGGCTTCGCTCGACTACTACCGCGACGTACGCGACGCGGCGGTCGAGCAGATGTTCGAGACGATCTACGGCGCGCCCTGGCTGCAGGCAATGGCCGGCCTTCCCCCCGCGCGTGACGACGAAGCCACCGCCGCCGTGACCCAGGCGGGCGCGGTGCAGGAACAGGACGCGCCGATCGCGGCCGGCCACGACCGCCTGCGCGCGGCCATGGCGACGGGCGGACTCGTCGAA
This sequence comes from Paraburkholderia ginsengisoli NBRC 100965, assembly GCF_000739735.1. GTDB lineage: Bacteria > Pseudomonadota > Gammaproteobacteria > Burkholderiales > Burkholderiaceae > Paraburkholderia > Paraburkholderia ginsengisoli. Next base: position 66,868 of record NZ_BBJF01000006.1, read on the forward strand.
GCGAGCGTGCGTGCGTTGCTGTTCGTGCGCCGCACGCATGGCGAAGCGGATGAGCGGCGCTTCAATCTCGCGCGCGCGATGCTTGGCACGCTCTCCGATCGCGGGATTCTCGCTTTCAAAACGGTGGTTCGCGAGCAGGCCGCGCTGCTGCGTTTCGACAGCGACGCCGCGATCGACGCGCTGCCCGTCCTGCTGAAGGGCGTGCCGCCCGCCGATGTGCGCTCCGCCGCGCGCCACCTCGACAAGCTCTCCGCGACGCTCGCCCTCGACGAACACGAGCGCGCCGATCTCGCTCGCGTGCTGGCGATTTTCAAAGCCGCGGAGAAAGCGAAAACGACGCAGCGTGACGAGGTTCGTCAGAAGGTCGAATAACGCTCGGCGCCGGACATTCGCACGTTCGCCCGGCGCCGAATTCGCGCTGGGCGCCCCCCACGTTGAGACATCGAGGGTTCATCATATGGAACACCAGCGCGACAAGTACGAGCGGCTCGTTTCGTTTGCCGCCACGCTGCCGCCCACGCCGACCGCGGTCGCACATCCGGCCGATCACGATTCGCTGTCGGCGGTGATCGAAGCGGCGCGGCTCGGGCTGATCGCGCCGATTCTCGTCGGGCCGCGCGCGAAGATCAGCGCCGCCGCGCAAGCGGGCAATCTCGAACTCGGCGATCTGCCGATCGTCGACGTGCCGCATAGTCATGCTGCGGCGGCGGCCGCCGTGCAACTCGTTCACGAAGGCCAGGCGCAGGCGTTGATGAAAGGCTCGTTGCACACCGACGAGTTGATGGCTGAAGTCGTCGCGCGTGGCACGGGTCTGCGCACCGAGCGCCGCGTCAGCCATTGCTTCGTGATGGATGTGCCGGGCCGCGAGGACGCGCTCATCATCACCGATGCGGCCGTCAATATCTCGCCGACACTCGACGACAAGCGCGATATCGTGCAGAACGCGATCGACCTCGCGCACGCGCTGCGCTTTCCGGCCGCGCGCGTCGCGATTCTCTCGGCGATGGAAACCGTCAACTCGAAAGTGCCGTCGACCCTCGACGCGGCCGCGCTGTGCAAGATGGCCGACCGGCAGCAGATCACCGGCGGCATTCTCGACGGCCCGCTCGCGCTCGACAACGCGATCAGCGTAGAGGCCGCGAAAATCAAGGGTATCGTGTCGCCGGTCGCGGGGCGCGCGAACATCCTCGTGGTGCCGGACCTCGAAGCAGGCAACCTGCTCGCGAAGAGCCTGTCGTTTCTCGCGGGTGCGGACGCCGCCGGCATCGTGCTCGGCGCGAAGGTGCCGATCATCCTGACGAGCCGCGCCGACTCGGTGATCACCCGGCTCGCGTCCTGCGCGGTCGCCTCGCTCGTCGCGCTCGCGCGGCGCGAGACGCTCGCCGCGGCCATCGTCTGAGGCGCCGGCATGGACGTCATTCTGGTTATCAACTCCGGCTCGTCGAGCATCAAGTTCCAGGCCTACGCGGTCGACGGCCACGCGCTCGATCCGATCGCGGGCGGCAAGCTCGAAGAACTCTACACCGCGCCGCGTCTTATGGTGAAGCGGCACGACGGCGAAGTGATCGACGAACGGCGCTGGCCGGAGGGCGAAAGTCTCGGCCATGACAACGCGATCGCGTTCCTGTTCGACTGGCTGCGCTCGCATGCCGACGGCGCGACGTTGCAGGCCGTCGGTCATCGGGTCGTGCACGGCGGCGGCCGTTATACCGAGCCGGTGCGCGTCGACGCGGAGGTCCTTGCCGTGCTCGAGACGTTCGTGCCGCTCGCGCCGCTGCATCAGCCGCATAACCTCGCGGCGATCCGTTCGATCACAGCGCGCAATCCGGACGTGCCGCAGATCGCGTGCTTCGACACCGCGTTTCACCACACGCAACCGCCACTCGCGACGCGCTATGCGTTGCCGCCCGAGATCACGAACCGAGGCGTGCGTCGCTACGGTTTTCATGGCCTCTCGTACGAGTACGTCGCGAGCGTGCTGCCGCAATACAGCGAGCGTGCGGCGCGCGGCAAGACGGTCGTGCTGCACCTGGGCAACGGCGCGAGCATGGCGGCGCTCGATCAAGGCAGGAGCGTTGCGAGCACGATGGGCTTCACCGCCGTCGAAGGACTCGTGATGGGCACACGCTCGGGCAGTCTCGATCCCGGCGTCGTGTTGTGGATGATCGAAGAAGCGCAGATGGACGCACGCGCGATCGGCTCGCTGCTGTACAAGCGCTCGGGGCTGCTCGGCGTTTCCGGCATTTCGAGCGACATGCGCACGCTGCTCGCCAGCGATGCGCCCGCCGCGGCCGAGGCGGTCGATCTGTTCTGCTACCGGATTTCACGCGAACTCGGCTCGCTCGGGGCCGCGCTCGGCGGGCTCGACGCGCTCGTGTTCACCGCGGGCATCGGCGAATATGCGGCGCCGGTGCGCGAACGCGTATGCCGCGCGGCCGCGTGGCTCGGCGTGTCGCTCGACGCGAGCGCGAACGAACGGCACGGACCGCGCATTAACGATGCGCAAAGCGCGGTGGAAGTCTGGGTCATTCCGACCAATGAGGAACTGATGATTGCCCGGCACACGCTCGAACGACTGGAGGGATGACGATGGATAAGCTTTCCGCGCAGCCATTCGCGCAACACAAGGTGCTGATCGTCGGCATCGCCAACGAACACTCGATCGCCTATGGCTGCGCGCGCGCCTTTCGCGAGCTGGGCGCGGACCTCGCGATCACCTATCTGAACGACAAGGCGAAGGCCTACGTGGAACCGCTGGCCGAAGAACTCGGCGCGTCGATCCTGCTGCCGCTCGACGTCTCGAAGCCGGGCGAACTCGACAGCGTATTCGACACGCTCCGCGAGCGCTGGGGACGGCTCGACGTCGCGGTCCATTCGATCGCGTTCGCGCCGAAGAGCGATCTGCAAGGCGGTCTGCTCAACAGTTCCGCCGAGGGCTTCGCGCAGGCGATGGATATCTCGTGTCACTCGTTCATCCGGATGGCGCGGCTCGCGGCGCCGCTGATGACCGAAGGCGGCTCGCTGTTCGCGATGAGCTACCTGGGCGCGAGCCGCGTGGTGCCCAACTATGACCTGATGGGCCCGGTCAAGGCGGCGCTCGAAGCGTCGTGCCGCTATCTCGCGCACGAGCTCGGGCCGAAGCGCATCCGCGTGCATCCGATCTCGCCGGGGCCGTTGAAGACGCGCGCGGCGTCGGGGCTGAAGGACTTCGATCTGCTACTCACCGAGGCGGCCGAGCGCGCGCCGATCGGCGAGCTGGTCGACATCATGGATGTGGGGTACACCTGCGCGTTTCTGGCGACGCCTTACGCGCGCAGGATGACGGGCAATACGATCTTCGTGGATGGAGGTGTGAGCATCATGAACGGGTAGTCTCGCGACGAACCCGTTTACGCGCTCGGGCAGGATGATGTCGCCCCGCGTTCCCGGTTCGCTATTACCGCGTTCACGACATCGGCCGTCTTCTTCGGCGGCAGCATTTGCCAACTATCTCGCGACGACGTCGGCAAAGCCAGCTGCTCGGCGCCGGCGACAGGATGTGCCGGGTCGCCGCTTTGACCGGCATCGCCCGTTTCGAGCCTGGCGCGCACCTCGACGCGATGAATGTCCCACCAGAGCACCGACCCTTGCGGAAACAGGTCCTCGCTCAGAGATTTGAACGTCGACAGCAGACGCACGGCGGCCAACGGATCCCTCAGCCAGATGTACTCGCGTGCAAGATCGGGCGCGTTGATCGCAAAGAACTCGCATCGGCGGAATCGGCAATGTCGAAGCGGCGCAGCGCCTTCGCCCGCCACTTGTGGGCGTCCGTCCAGTTGCCCGCCTGTTCGCACAGCTTCGCCAGATCGATCAGCGCGCGACGCGTGGAAAAATGCGCCGCGCCTCGCGACATGTAAAGCTGCGCGCCACCGCATCGGTCAGAATGGGCACGAGCATGATCCTCGGTATCGACGGATTCGCGCCGATCACCTGCACGATCTGCTCATATTCCGGCAGTGAGAGATCGCCATGCATCTGATTGACAGGCAGCAGGGCTTCATCGTGACGCCGTCTCCGGACAGTCGCCAGGTCGCGCCGATGTCATCCAGGATCGATGCCGCCTGCTGAATGTGGCTCCACATGCAGCGCGACGACATTGACCATTCCTTGTCTCGCCATCTTCGCGTACGGACACACACGTTCGGTGCTGCGCACCAGCTGCTCGGCGATGGCCCGATCCACGCCCGGCAATTGAATACGGATGTCCGCGCTCAGCATGTACATCCCGTCCACCGGGTCGCGGCCGAACGTAACGGACGCGTCGACCACGGCATTGACGAGCGGAATGTTGTTTCTGGCGGCGATCAGCGTCAACGCGCCGTGGAAGCAGGCGGCATAGCCGGCTGCGATCAACTGCTCGGGATTCGTGCCGCCACCCGGACCGCCCAGGGCTTCCGGCAAGCGCAGATCGAGTTCGAGATTGCCGTCGTCCGAACGAACGACGCCGGATGCTCTGCCGTGTTTGGCGTCGCCGCCCGTCACCCTGACGGTGCCGGTATAGAGCCCCTGAAAGTCCGGCCCGTGATATTTATCGAGCACGGTCAAGGGGGGCGGAGTGAGATTGTCCATGGTGTCGATCCGGTGATTCGTCGAACCCGTTCAACGCGATGGGCCAGAGGATGAGTAGGTGGCCTGCAAACTGACGGCTCGTTCGCGGCGCTACTGCGCTTCCGGCTCTTGCGGGTTTCTACGGATCAGCTCGCGCATGCGGATGAAACAGACGCGGTCATGCTGGCGCAAATCGTAGCCTCGACAGATGCCGCGCGGAAGCCCTGTACTGGAACGCACGGTGTTGCCGTTCAGGAAACAATCGACCCCCGACATCGAGCCCCGTCGATCGCGAGGGCGAGAATCGCTCGATCGTGAGCATCGCTTCATGCACCACCCCAAGCGACCTTCCCTCCCTACCTCCAGCCCCGACTATCATCATACTGTTGGGTTTTTCAGCGTAAAATGCGCGTGCCGCCGCGATGTACCGGCGTAGAAAAGCCCTCACGTCAGCGATGCATGTCGATCTAATTACCCTTTATCTCCTAGCGATCGGAACGCTTCTCGCCAGCGCCGGGATGACGCTGTGGGAGCATCGAACGCATCCCAAGCGCAGCAGGGAACTGAAGATTCTGGCAGCAGGCTACGCCACGCTTGCAATCGGCTGCGCGGCGGCCGCGTTCCGCCGCGGACTGCCCGGCGTGACCGGCTCCGCGTTGAGCAATCTCATCATCGTCAGCGGCTATCTGTTGATCCTGCACGGCGTCGCGTCACTGAACCGCCGGCAGTACCGCGTCGGTTCCATCGTCATGCTCGGCTTGCTGGCGCTGGCGTGGGCGATTGCGGGCACGCCATGGCAGACCGTGATGTGGGACTACGTGAGCGCGCTTCCCATCGCGATCGCTTGCGGCATGACATCCCGCGAGCTGCTGCGCAACGACGGCATGAAATCGCTGCAATCGCGCTATATCGCCGTGATCGTGTCGGGCGGCCATGCGCTCTTCTATGCCTTTCGCGCGTTGATCCTGCCGTGGCTGGTGGCATGGCATGGGCGAGACATGCTCCTGGTACTCAGCCAGATCACGATGTACGAGGGCGTCCTGTATTCGGTCATTCTGCCGATGACCTTGCTGACGCTCATCCGCGAGGAAGCCCATGGCCAGCTTCTGCAGGAATCGCAAACGGACTATCTGACCGGTCTCGGCAATCGCCGATGGTTCTTCGAAACGGGCGCGCGAGTCATTCGCGACGGCACCGTGTCGCGGCCGGTTTCGCTTCTCGCCTTCGACCTCGATCACTTCAAGACGATCAACGATCGATACGGACACGAAACAGGCGATCAGGTCCTGAAGTCGTTTGGGGAAGTCGCACGCAACGCGCTGGGACCGGAGGCAATGCTCGCACGCATCGGCGGCGAAGAGTTTGCCGCGCTGTTGCCCGGTCATGACGGCCCGCGTGCGCAACAGGTCGGCGAAGCGCTCGTTCGACGTTTCGCCGGCACGATCTCTCACCGGACTAACGGCGTCGAGATACGGGCCACGGTCAGCGTCGGCCTCGCGCAGTCGGGAAGCGCCACGCCCATGCTCACCGATCTCCTCGCCGCCGCCGACCAGGCGCTGTACCGCGCGAAGTCGCTGGGCGGCAATCGGCTTGAATGGACGGCGGACGCCGTCGACCCGCAGTCGGCCGAGGAGGTCGCAAGCCGTCGCCGCAAAAGCGCCGTTTAACGCGGGCCGGGGCGCTTCTCCGCCCAAAGGCCTGGTCGTCAACGCGGACCCCGCGCCAGCCAAAGCAGATTCATTCATCGATGAAGCCGCGTTCAGCGTGCTATCGGCCCCAAGAAAGCGGTGTCTCACGCCCGACAACCGGACCGGCATCGACCATTCCGCGCGTCAGCCGCCCCGTTCTCGAAGTCTTGGACCGCTTCGCCCGTACCGGTTTTCATCCCCACAATCGTACCGGTACTGTACCGGACCGCCTCGCTAGAATGTACTCCACCGTCTTCCCCGACACCGGAGTCATCATGTCTTACCTCACGCTCAGCGCGCTGCCCGCCGGCATTCTGTTCGCGCTCGTCACTACCATCACGCCCGGTCCGAACAACACGATGCTGCTCGCGTCGGGCGTCAACTTTGGCTTTCGCCGCACGCTGCCGCATCTGTCCGGCATCAGCCTCGGGGTCGTTCTGTTGATGCTGTCGGTCGGCATCGGTCTCGGCGAAGCCTTCGTTCATTTCCCGGTGCTGTACACGGTGCTCGAAGTCGCGAGCGTCGCCTATCTGCTCTATCTCGCGTGGAAAATCGGCACGTCGGGCGAGTTGAAGGTGAAATCGGGCGAGCGTCGACCGATGCGCTTTCATGAAGCGGTCGCGTTCCAGTGGGTCAATCCGAAGGCATGGATGATGGTGCTGACCGCCGCGACGACGATCCACCTCAGCGAGAGCTACAGCATGAACGCCGTCGCGATGGCGGTGATTTTCTACGTGATCGGCTTTCCGTGCATCTGTCTATGGGCGGGCTTCGGCACCGCGATGCGCAATGTGCTGGCGGACCCGAAGCGCTTGCGCATCTTCAACGTGGCGATGGCGTTGCTGCTCGTGTTCTCTCTGTACCCGATCGCATTGCGCTTGCTCGGCCTCAGCGCGTGAGCAGACTGGGCAGACTGAGTCGGCAAGCCTACAACGCCCCCTGCCCGACTCGCTCGATGAAGCGCCACAACGCGTCGTCAGTCGAGTACGGCGCGTTGAAGCGGAACCACGCGCTCGGCGCATCGTCGGGACGGAAGTAGGAGCCCGGCGCGAGCCAGATGCCATGCGAGAGCGCGGCCGTTGCCACTTCGCCGGCCCGCTGCGCTTCGATCGGCAGACGCGCCCACAGAAAGAGCCCGGCGCGCGGCCGGTGAAACACCTCCAGACCGAGCGAATCGAGCCGATCTTCGACGGTCGCGTGCGCGAGCTTGAGCCGCTCGTTGACCGCTTCGACGTGACGCGCGTAGCGCCCTTCGAGCAGCACCTTGTCGACGATCCGCTCGATCGCCTCCGACGACGTCAGCCCCACCGCCATCTTCGTGCGCGCGAGTTCGCGCAGCACGGCCTGCTCGGCGACCACGTAACCGCAGCGCAACCCCGGCGTCACCGTCTTCGAAAAACCGCCCACGTACAGCACGCGCTGCAAGCCTTCCATCGCGGCGAACAGCGGCGCGCCGGACGGCGCGAGTTCGCGGCTCACGTCGTCCTCGATCACCCACATGCGCTGGCGCTCGGCGATCTGCAACAGCCGGAACGCCGCCGACATGCCGAAGGTCGCGCCGGTCGGATTCTGCAGCGTCGTATTGACGAAGATCGCCTTCGGCTTGTGCTCGGCGACGAGCGCTTCGAGCACGTCCGTATCGACGCCCGCCGGCGTGCGCGGCACGCCATGCACGACCAGACCGGCGAGCTTCAGAATCTGCAGCAGGTTGCAGTAGCCGGGATCCTCGACAATCACCACATCGCCCGCGCGCAGCAACGTGCGCACGATCAGATCCAGCCCCTGGGTCGCGCCTTGCGTGAGCAGTACATTGGAGACGTCGACGGGCAGGCCGCGCCGGTCGAGCTGTTCGGCAATCCGTTCGCGTAATGGCGCAAACCCGTACGGATGCCCGTAGTCGCCCAGGCGCGCGGCCGGGACCCGGCTGGTCGCGCGCAACGCGTGCTGCAAGCCGGTCTCGTTGATCCACTCGTTCGGCAGCCAGCCGCCGCCCGCCTTGATCGGCACCGAATGATCGGCGAACACGTCGGAGAGCAGCCAGGTCGCGGTGAGGCTCGGCGGCTGCCAGTCGGTGACGGCGACGCGCGGGGCCGGCGCACGCGCCGCCACGCGATAGCCGGAGCCGCGCCGCGCGACCACGAGGCCCATCGACACGAGCCGGTTGTACGCCTCGGTGACCGTGAAGGTACTCAGTTCATGGCTTTGCGCGAGCTGACGCACCGACGGCAGCAACGCGCCGGCGCGCAGCGACTGCGCCTCGATGGCGCGCGCGAAGCCTTGCACCACCTGCTCGACGAGCGTCGGAGCGGCGCGCCGGTCGCGCTCAAGTTCTAGTTCGATCATGGTCAGCACGGAATCGGGGCAAAGACACGGGGCGAAGAAAACGCACGCGGCTTGCGGCCGGAGCGCTGAATGCGGCGCCTGAGGAAACGCTGACCGTGCCGCCGTCCGGCGCAGCGCCTTCGACGACACAGTTGATGCGAATCCGCCAACACAGTTAGCACCACACTACGACAACTGTTTATGCCGCCATTAGACCGCGAACGCTACAGTTTCGCTACGCCCTTCGGCCACCCCTTCGAGGAGATACCCATGACTTCGCGCCCCGTCATCGACGACCTGTCGTCCTTCTGGATGCCCTTCACCGCCAACCGTCAGTTCAAGGCCGCGCCGCGCCTGCTGGAATCGGCTAAGGGCATGTACTACCGCAGTACGGACGGGCGCGAAGTGCTCGACGGCTGCGCGGGTCTATGGTGCGTGAACGCGGGTCACAGTCGCGACGAGATCGTCGCCGCGATCACCCAGCAACTGTCGACGCTCGACTTCGCGCCGACCTTCCAGATGGGCCACCCGCTCGCCTTCGAAGCGGCCACCAAGGTCGCCGAGCTGATGCCGGCCGGCCTCGATCGCATCTTCTTCACGAACTCGGGTTCCGAATCGGTCGACACCGCGCTGAAGATCGCGCTCGCCTACCACCGCTCGCGCGGCGAAGCGCAGCGCACCCGGCTGATCGGTCGCGAGCGCGGCTATCACGGCGTGGGCTTCGGCGGCATCTCGGTCGGCGGCATCGCGCCGAATCGCAAGACCTTCTCCGGCGCGCTGCTGCCGTCGGTCGATCATCTGCCGCACACGCACAGCCTCGAACACAATGCGTTCTCGAAGGGTCAGCCCGCGTGGGGCGCACATCTCGCCGAGGAACTGGAGCGCATCGTCACGCTGCACGATGCGTCGACGATCGCCGCGGTGATCGTCGAACCGGTGGCCGGCTCGACCGGCGTGCTGATTCCGCCGCAAGGCTATTTGCAGAAGCTGCGCGAAATCTGCACTAAGCACGGCATCCTGCTGATTTTCGACGAAGTGATTACCGGTTTCGGCCGCCTCGGCAAGGCCACCGCGAGCGAATACTTCGGCGTCACGCCCGACCTGATCACGATGGCGAAGGCGATCAACAACGCGTCGATCCCGATGGGCGCGGTCGCAGCCAGCCGCACGATCCACGACACGGTCGTCAATAGCGGCGCGCAAGGCGCGATCGAGCTGTTCCACGGTTACACGTATTCGGCCCACCCGGCCGCGGCCGCCGCTGCCGTGGCGACGCTGGACCTGTATCGCCGCGAAGGCCTGTTCGAGCGCGCGGCTTCGCTCGCCCCGACGTTCGAAGCTGCCGCTCACTCGCTGCGCGACGCGAAGCACGTGAAGGACGTGCGCAACCTCGGCATGGTCGCGGGCATCGAGCTGGAATCACGCGACGGCGCGCCGGGCGCGCGGGCCTACGAAGCGTTCGTCAAGTGCTTTGAAGCGGGCGTGCTGGTGCGCTTTACGGGCGACATCCTCGCGTTTTCGCCGCCGTTGATCATCAACGAAGAGCAGATTGCGCACATCTTCAAGACTGTGCGCGACGTGCTGGCGACTGTGCAGTAACGCTGTGCGGTAGCAGTAACGCTGTGCGGTAGCAGCAACGCTGGAGCGAAAACGGCGCATGCGATTGCATGCGCCGTTTTTCGTTTGGGAGGGCCGGCAGAGTTGCAACGCGCGTGTATGCACTGCCTGCTCTACGATGCGCACCCGCGAACCCGCGAATGCGCCCCTGCCTCAGTGATGCGCCCGCGAAGCCCGCGTCTGCGCCGCTTTCTTCGCAGCCGCCGAGCGACCCGCCGCACCCTTCGTCGCGGCGGCCTTCTTCGCCGCCGCCGACCGGCTCGCCGCCGGACGCTTGGCCGCTGCCGATTTCGCCTGCTTCGACATTGCCGTCGGCGACGCACCAGCCGTGCCCTCACGCTTCAACGCATTGGTCGCGGCGCGTGAGCGCTTCGCCGTCGACTCGGTGCTCGCGCTCTTGCGCGCGGTGCTCTTGTGCTGACCGGCGGCGTTGTCCTTGTCCGCTTTCTTGCGGGTCGCTTCGCTCGTGGTGCCCTTCTTCGGCGACTTCACCGCGACGCCCGCACGCCGCGCTTCCGACAGGCCGATTGCAATCGCCTGCTTCGCCGACCTGACGCCGTGCTTGCCGGCGCGCACCTTGTCGACCTGCTCCTTGACGAACTCTCCCGCCTGGGTACTCGCTGCCTTGCCAGCACGTTTGTCGGCTGTGGCACGCTTGAGGGTTTTCTGTTCGGGCATGATGGTTCTCCAGTTGGCTATGGCCTCTGTGATGCAGCAACGGCTGTGCCGCGTGTCGGCGGCGTGCGAAGAAATCCTTCGAGAGACACCGGCTACCGGGTGCGTTGGCACCGTGCCGCCGGTTCGCCGATCATCACGAATGGCAGCGCGCTCGCTACCGGCCGAGACAAGCTCGCGCCAGCGCCCGAACCGGACCAAACCGCTGCGCCGGCAAATCAGCGGCCGGGGCTCGCGCCCGTTCACGGGACGGCGTATGGTGTGGGCAAGGGTCGGCGGCGTGGTCCGGCCCGACGGGAGACGGCCATGAAGATACCTACCGTTCGCGCGGGTGCGCATATCGAAGGCGTGCACTGGGTCGCCGAATACGCGGAAGACGTGCACGAGATTCGCGTGTTTCGCGAAGGCCAGGAGGTGGATGTGCACAACGCGCCCTCCACCCTGTTCGGCGATGAGGAGAACGCGGGCTCGAAGAGCACCGCCGATCATCGCGCGGTCGAAGCCGCCGTGCTGGCTTATCTGAGGCGCTTTGTGATCGAGCACGACGCGGAGGAGTAGCCGGCCGTGACGTAAGCGGCCGGGTTTGCTTTCCGCAGTTGGGCACGGGCGCCGCCAGCCGCGCTGACCGGAGTGTGCCGCTCGGGTCGCGCAGATTGCGCTGAGCGGAGTCTGGCGACGCCGGCAACATTCAACGCCGCCAGCGCCCGCGGCGAAGCACCCACCGCAAGACACGAGACACAAGCCGCAAAAAAAACGACTCGACGCGGCGGCCCCGGCATGCAAGCCGACGCGCCGCCCCGCGACTCCGTCACATATACCGCTCAATCAGCAGGCCGCAGCTTCTTCACCTCGGCATCCGACGGCTGCACGCTCGCACCGTCGATATACCGGTACGACGTCATCACGCCCTTGCCGTCCTTCAAGCCCGTCACGCCGACATACGCGCCCATCGTCGATTGATTGTCCTGCGCGCGATAGCTGATCGGCCCGAAGGGCGTCTGCACATTGAGGCCCTTGAATGCGGCGGCGAGCTTGTCGGAGTCCACCGTGCCGGCCTTCCTGATACCCTCGGCAATCGACATCAGCGCGGAGTAACCCACCACCGAGCCGAGCCGCGGATAGTCGTGATATCTGGCCTTATACGCATCGACGAATTTTTTGTTCGCCGCCGTATCGATCGAATACCACGGGTAGCCGGTCACGATCCAGCCGGTCGGCGCTTCCGCGCCCAGCGGGTCGAGATAGTCCGGCTCGCCGGTCAGGAGCGACACCACGCTGCGGTCCTTGAAGAGCCCGCGCGTATTGCCTTCACGCACGAACTTGCCGAGGTCCGCGCCGAACAGCACGTTGAAGATCGCGTCGGGCTTCGCGTCGGCGATCGCCTGGGTCACGGCGCCCGCGTCGACGTTGCCGAGCGGCGTCGCCTGTTCGACGACGAACTGCACGTCCGGCTGCGCGGCCGTCAGCAGCTTCCTGAACGTCGCCACCGCCGATTGCCCGTACTCGTAATTCGGGTACACCAGCGCCCAGCGTTTCTTCTTCAGCTTCGCCGCTTCCGGCACCAGCATCGCGACCTGCATGTACGTGGAAGGACGCAGACGGTATGTGTATTTGTTGCCGTCGGCCCAGACGATCTTGTCGGTCAGCGGTTCGGCGGCGAGGAAGAACATCTTCTTCTGCTTCGCGAAGTCGCTCAGCGCGAGCCCGGTGTTCGACAGGTACCCGCCGAACAGCAACTGCACCTGCTCGCGCGCGATCAATTCCTGCGCGACGCGAATCGTGTCGCCGGGGTTGGCGTTGTCGTCGCGCGAGACGACTTCAAGCTGCTTGCCGAGCACGCCGCCCGCCGCGTTCACCTGTTCGAGCGCGAGATTCCAGCCGTTCCTGTAAGGCCCGAGAAAGGCGGGCTGCGCCTTGTAGCTGTTGATCTCGCCGATCTTGATGGTCTGCTGGGCGCTCGCGCTGAACGCGGCAAGCGAGCACACCGTCGACACCATCAGGCGAGACATCCATCCTGCGCGCGTGGTCATGCGTTTCTCCGTTATCAATGGGATTGCGTGAATGCTGGTGATTTTTATCAGGCGTTCGAGCCGCCGAACCGTCGACGCAGGTGCGACACGGATTCGGCCAGCTGGGCGTCGTTGAAACCGGCGCGGTAAGCCGGCATCGTACCGAGTTCGGGCCGCGCAGGCGAGCCGAAGCCGGCGGGAATCACACACTCAGATAGGCGCGCCTCACCGTTTCGTTCCGTGCGAGTTCGCCGATCGTGCCGCTAAAACGGATCTGCCCTTTTTCGAGCACATACGCACGGTCGCTGACCAGCTCGGCGAAATGCAGATTCTGTTCTGACAACAGTATCGACAGCCCTTCGCGCTTCAGTTCCAGGATCATGTTCGCCATCTGTTCGACGATCAACGGCGCGACGCCTTCCGACGGTTCGTCGAGCAGCACCAGATACGGATTGCCCATCAGCGTGCGCGAGACGGTCAGCATCTGCTGCTCGCCGCCGCTCATCTGGCCGCCCGGACGCCGAGGCATTTCGCCGAGATTCGGAAAGAGCCGGAACAATTTTTCGGGCGTCCATTGCGGCGCATCTTCGCGCGGCGGCTGACGGCCGGCGTCGAGGTTTTCCATCACCGTCAGATCGGCGAACACGCGACGGTCTTCCGGCACGAAGCCCATGCCCATTCGCGCGATCTTGTACGGCGGCAACGCGGCGATGTTCCGGCCACGGAACGTGACCTCCCCGTGACGGCGCGGCAGCAGACCCATCACTGCTTTCATCGTGGTCGACTTGCCCGCACCGTTGCGGCCCATCAGCGCGACGACTTCCCCGCGCCCCACTTCCAGGCTGACGTCGAACAGAATATGCGCGCGGCCATAGAACGCGTTGAGACCGGAAACTTTCAGCATCGGCTCGTTCATGGCGTCGTGCCCCGTTCCACCGCGCCATCCGCACCGCCCGCCGCGCCGCGTAGCGGCACATGCGGGCGGAACGTCTTGCCGGTGCCGAAATACACTTCCTGCACGCGCGGGTCGTTGCGGATCTTGTCGGCGTCGCCCTCGGCGATCAGCTTGCCGCGCGCAAGAACGATGAGGCGATCGGCGTACGCGAATACAACGTCCATGCTGTGCTCGGTAAACAGCACGCCGATCTTATGTTCGGTGACGAGGCGTTGGGTCAGGGCCATCAATTCGTTGCGCTCCTTCGGCGCCATGCCGGCGGTGGGTTCATCCATTAACAGCAGCTTCGGCCGGTTGGCCAGCGCGATGGCCAGCTCGACGCGCTTCACGTCGCCATACGCGAGCACGCCGCACGCGCGCTTCGCGTCCGCACCCATGCCGACCTGTTCGAGCAAAGCGAAGGCTTCGTCCGCGTAGCGCGCGCCCGTGGCTCTCCATAGGCCAAAGGTTTTGCGCTCGCGCGACACCAGCGCCATCTGCACGTTTTCGAGCACGGTCATCGAATTGAAGGTCGCGGCGATCTGGAACGTGCGGCCGACGCCGAGCCGCCAGATGTCACGCGGACGCATGCCGACCAGCTCATGACCGTTCAGGCAAATCGACCCGGACGACGGCGGCAACTGCCCATTGACCATGTTGAAGCAGGTCGATTTGCCCGCGCCGTTTGGGCCGAGCAGCGCGAGCAGTTGACCGGCTTCGAGATCGAACGATACGTTGTCGACCGCCTTCAGGCCGCCGAACGATTTGGAAAGGCCGGAGACGCGCAGCAAGCTCATAGCCCCTCCTCGATCGCGGCGCCGCGCTGCGCAGGCTGTGCTGCGCTGCTGCCCTGCAGGTCCGCACCGCCATCGCCGTCATCGCCGAAACGCTCGCGGACGAAGCCGACGACCCCTTGCGGAAACGCGATTACCAGCAGCAGGATCACGAGGCCCAGCAGCGCCTGCCAGTAATCGGTCTGCCGCGCGACCGTGTCCTGCAGCCACGTGAACACGGCCGCCCCGACGATCGGTCCGCTCAGGGTCTGCAAGCCGCCGAGCAGCACCATCACGAGCCCGTCCACCGAACGGCTCACGCTGATCACTTCCGGCGAGATCGTCCCCTTCGAGAACGCGTACAGCGAGCCGGCCAGCCCGCAGAACAGCGACGCGATCACGAACGCGGCCCACTGCACGCGCTTCACGTCGATGCCGATTGCCTCGGCGCGCAAGGCCGAATCGCGCGACGCGCGCATCGCGTAACCGAGCGGTGAGAACAGCATCTTGCGCAACAGCCACACGCCGAGCACCGCGCACACGAGCGTCAGGTAATAGAACGCCACCGGCGACGACAGCCAGTTCGACGGCCATAAGCCAAGCACGCCATTGCTGCCGCCGGTCACGTCGTCCCACTGGAACACGACCGACCAGACGATCTGCGCGAACGCGAGCGTCAGCATCGCCAGATAGACGCCGGAGAGGCGCACGCAGAACCAGCCGAACACCAGCGCGCCACCGATCGCCAGCAACGGTCCGAGCAGCAGCGCGGCTTCCATCGGCAAATTCAGCACTTTGAGGAACAGCGCCGCGCCGTATGCACCGAGGCCGAAGTAAGCGGCGTGACCGAACGAATGCATACCGCCCGGTCCCATGATGAAATGCAGGCTCGTCGCGAACAGTACCGCAATCAGTATTTCGACCAGCAGCACCGGCAAATACGGAAACGCGTTCGCCGCGAGCGGTGCGAGTGCGAGGACCAGCAACACGAGTGCGGCTAGCCACTTGAGCCGCTTGCCTGCCGGACGCAACGGCGTTTCCGGCGCCGCCATCCCACGCACGGCGGCGCTCGCGCGGCCGAGCAGTCCCCACGGCCGCACTACCAGCACGACCGCCATCACGACGAATTCGGCGACCAGCGTGAAACGGCTCAACGAAAGCCCGACGCCGAGGATCGTCACGTGACCGATGCCGATGCACAGCGCCTTGATCTCCGCGATGATCAACGCGGCGATGAACGCGCCCGGAATCGAGCCCATGCCGCCGACCACCACCACGACGAACGCATTGCCGATCGTCTCCAGGTCCAGCGACAGATTCGCCGACATGCGCGGCCCTTGCAGCGCGCCGCCAAGTCCCGCGAGAAACGCGCCGACAAAGAACACGCCGGTAAACAGCCACGCCTGATTGATGCCGAGCGCGCCGAGCATCTCGCGATCCTGGGTCGCCGCGCGCACCAGCGTGCCCCAGCGCGTGCGCGTCAACGCATACCAGAGCAGCAGCAGCACGGCCGGCCCGATCACGATCAACGCGATGTCGTAAGTCGGCAGCGGATGGCCGAGAAAATCGACCGCGCCCGCCAGATGCGGCGCGCGTGGTCCGAACAGATCTTCCGGGCCCCACAGCCATAGCGCGGCATCGCGAAAGATCAACACCAGCGCGAACGTGGCGAGCAGGTGGAACAACTCGGGCGCCTGATAGATGCGCCGCAACACGACTATCTCGACCAGCGCGCCGAGCACCGCGACCACCAGCGCGGCGGCCAGCATCGACAGCCAGAAGCCGCCGGTCGTCTGCCCGAAACGGCTCGCGATGCTATACGCGACGTAGATGCCGAACATATAGAACGAGCCGTGCGCAAAGTTGACGATGCGCGTCACACCGAAGATCAGCGACAAACCGGCGGCGACGAGAAACAGCGTCGACGCATCGGCGAGTCCGTTGACCAGTTGTACCAGCAAATTCGAAAACATCGCGCCCCTCGGCAGCTTGCCGGACGGCGCGCGCGGCGGGCGCACACGGCACGTTCGGCAGGTCGTTGCAGCGCGTGCGGCACCATGCGCGCCCGCGTCAACGGCGAGATGGTACGTCAAGTTTCACTGAGAGCCGGCGAGACCGGCGAACCCACCCACGCGGTGCCGTTGCCCGTCGGCCGGATCGAGTGCGCTGCTGCCGCCGTCCATCACGCCTCAATCTACGCCGAAGCGGGGCATCGCGCAGCGCATGCCTCTGCCGCCCAAGCGGGCTGTATCATGAAGGCGCGCCCGTGCAAAAGTCGCCACGCGTGACCGGCTGCGGCGCATGCTGTCGAACCGATGCGAACATCCAGCTTCGAGACCGCCATGAGTCCCACAGCCGCCCGCAAGCCGGGCGCCCCCGGCATCCGTGCGAAACAGGCACAGGACACGCGCGCCAAGCTGCTGAAAGCGGCCATCAAGGTGTTCGCAAAACAGGGATATGCGAGCGGCCGCGTCGAAAGCATTTCGAAGGCCGCGCATTCGCACGATCGCATGATCTATTACTACTTCGGCAGCAAGGAGCAGTTGTTCGTCGAAGTACTGGAAACGATCTACACGCAGTTCACCGAAGCGGAAAGCAAACTCGATCTCGATCTGGACGATCCGGTGCATGGCCTCGAACAGATGGTCGAATTCGTCTGGCAGTACTACCTCGATCACCCCGAGTTCGTCACGCTGCTGTCGAGCGAGAATCTGCATCGGGGCAAGCACGCGAAAAAATCGCTGAAGCTGAAAGAGATTTCGGGCCATGCGATTTCGGTCGTGCAGCAGTTGCTGGATGCGGGCCGTGAGCAAAACGTTTTTCGCGCCGACATCGAAGCGCGTGACGTGTATCTGATCATCGTATCGCTTGGGTATTTTTATAATGCCAATCAGTACACGCTGGGTGCGTTTCTCGGGGAGCCGCTGATGGAAAAGGCAGCGCTCGAACATTGGCGCGAGGTTATCAGGGATACGGTGTTGCGGGCGGTGCGGGTGGAGTTGCCGATGAATGCGTCGGCGATTTCGACCGCAGGCATCGCCTCCACCGAGAGGGGTGGAAACGAGCCCGCGCGCGGCGCGGCATAAAAAAACGCGCCGATCGACGGCGCGCTTTTCTCATCGCAAGACGATGAACCAACAGTGTTACGGGTTCGCTGCCGCCGCCGCATCATCCTCACGAAACAGCTTATCCGCCAGATGAAACGCGGAATTAGCCGCCGGCACACCGCAATAAATTGCGGTTTGCAGCAGCACTTCCTTGATCTGCTCGCGCGTCACGCCGTTGTTCTTCGCGGCGCGCAAATGTAGCGCGAGTTCCTCGCTGCGATTGAGCGCGACCATCATCGCGATGGTCAGCAGGCTGCGCGTATGCCGCGGCAAGCCATCGCGCGTCCAGATTTCGCCCCACGCATAGCGCGTGATCAGGTTCTGGAACTCGTCCGTCAGTTCGGTGCGATTCGCGAGCGAGCGGTCGACGTGCGCGCTGCCCAGCACCGCGCGGCGTACGCCGAGTCCGGCTTCGTAGCGGTCTTCGTCGTTCATTTCGTCTCCGTCAGGAAGTCGAGCACGGTCTTCGTGAAAGCGTCGACCTGCTCGATGTTGGAAATATGCGAGGCGTCCAGCTCGACGTAACGCGCGCCGGGAATCGACTGCGCGAGGTCGCGGCCTTGCGCGGGCGTTGCGGCGAGATCGTGCGTGCCGCTGATCACCAGCGTCGGCACCTTGATGCCGGCCGTTTCAGGGCGCAGATCGGCCGCGTCGATCGCGTCGCAATTCGATGCGTAGCCTTCCTTGTCGGTATGCACGAACACGTCGCGGATCATCGCCAGCACCACCGGCTCGCGTTCGAAGTAGTCGGCCGTGAACCAGCGCGGCAATACCGCGTCGGCCAGCGCGAGCATGCCTTCGCTGCGCGCCTTCGCGGCACGCGGCACCCACACTTCCGGCGACCCGATGCGCGCCGCCGTGTTGCACAGCACGACACGCTCGAAGCGCTCGCCATGACGCGCGGCCAACGCGACGCCGGTCAGGCCGCCCATCGACAGCCCGCAGAAATTCGCGCGGGCAATCTTCAGCGTATCCATCAGGCCGAGCACGTCGCCGGTCAGCTGTTCGATCGTGTACGGACCCTTCGGCGCTTCCGAGTGACCGTGACCGCGCGTGTCGTAGCGCAGCACGCGGAAATGTTTGGACAGCGCCGCGACTTGCGGCGTCCACATGGACATATCGCTGCCGAGCGAATTCGACAACACGATCCACGGCGCGTTGCCGTGACGGTCGCCATCGATTCGATAGTGAAGCTCGGTGCCGTTGACTGCGGCGTAGGGCATGCCGGTTACTCCTTGGAATGGGCGCGCTCAGCGCGCGAGGTGTGAAGTGCCAGCGCGGCGTCCACATAAGCGTGTGCCTGGCCGACGTAGTGAGCGGGGTCGAGCAGTTGCTTCAGGCGCTCGAGCGGAAGATGTTCGGTGACGGCTGCGTCGGCGGCGAGCACGTCGAAGAGCGTCTGCCCGTCGCGGATCGCGGCCTTCGACGCGCGTTCGACCAGATGATGCGCGTCGAGCCGGCCGATGCTGTCGCCGAGCGCGAGCATCACCGCTTCGCCGAGAATCAGGCCGTGCGTGACATCGAGATTCGCGGCGAGGCGCGGCACGTTGACGTTCAGCCCGGCAGCAATCGTCTCGATGTTGGCGAGCGCGCCGCCCGCGAGGCGCGCGAGGTCGGGCAGCGCATCCCACTCGGCCTGCCAGCCGCCGAGCGCGCGCTCGTGCTCCTGCACCATGCCGGCGAACACCGTGGCGACCAGCCCCGGCGCGCGCGTTGCGGCGGTCAGCACCGCCGCGCAGCCGACCGGGTTGCGCTTGTGCGGCATCGTCGACGACCCGCCCTTGCCTGCCGCAGCGGGCTCGGCGAGTTCGTCGATTTCGGTTTGCATCTGCAACGAGATGTCGCGTGCGAGTTTGCCGAGCGTGCCGATCAGCATGCCGAACAGCGCCGCCGTTTCAGCGATGCGGTCGCGCTGCGTGTGCCACGGCAACGTGGGCACCGCGAGGCCGAGTTCTTTTGCGAGCGACTGCGTGACTTGCGGTGCGGCATCGCGCAGACTCGCGAGCGTGCCCGCCGCGCCACCGAATTGCAGCACGAGCACACGCGCGCGCAGCGCATCGAGCCGATCGCGATGACGCAGCAGCGCGTCGAGCCATTGCGCGAATTTCAGACCGAGCGTGATGGGCAACGCCTGCTGCAACCATGTGCGGCCGATCATCGGCGTCGCGCGATGGGTGGCCGCGAGTTTCGCAATGGCGTCGCAAGTGGATCGCAGGCTCGTGTCGAGCAGATCGAAGGTGTCGCGCAATTGCAGCACCGTCGCCGTGTCGATGATGTCCTGGCTCGTTGCGCCCCAATGCACGTACTTCGCGGCTTCGGCATCGGCCGCCTTGACGCGCGCGGTGAGTTGCTTGACGAGCGGAATCGCGAGGTTGCCGCCGAGCGCGGCGTCGCGCGCGAGCGCGTCGGCGTCGAGCTGATCGGCCTGGCAGGCCGCTTCGATCGCGGGCACGGCGGACTGCGGAATCACCTGATGTGCGGCCGACGCACGCGCGAGCGCCGCTTCCACGTCGAGCATCCGTTGCAGCGTCGCACGCGGCGCCCAGATGTCGTTCATTGGCTGTGTGCCGCAAAGAAGGCCGGTCAGACGGGCGCTGGAGTCGAGCATGATGACGTCGAGAATCGAGAGAATCGGGAATGAAGGTTGGCGCGGTTTGCCGGCGCGGCGCGCCGCGCCGCAATGCGTTGAATGCAGGCGGTGAAGCGCGGTTCGGCGCGGCTCGTGTTGCCTGGCGCCGCTCGGCGCCGCTTCGTGCCGCATGAACCGTAGCCGGCGCAGCGCACACAGCATTGCGGCGTATTGTGCGCCAAACGCGGCCCGCATGTCGTTCAGGTTGGCATGGGGGCGGGCACGGAGCTCTGCTCCACACCCGCCGCCGCATTCCTGAAATCTCGCGCGCCGCGTCGAACCTGTGTGCTATCACGCACCGTGCCGGCGAGCGAACAGCTCGCCACTCGCCGGCGTTTCGCGTCAGGCCGCGCGAGCCCCTTGCGTGCCGTCGATCAGCGGCACACCCGTCAGCTTGTGCAGCGCGTCGAAATCGATGTCCGAGAAAATCTCACGCACCACGAGGCCCTGCTCGGTCACGTCGATCATCGCGAGGTCCGTATAGATGCGGTCGACACAGCCCACGCCCGTCACCGGATACGAACACTCGGCGGCGATTTTGCTTTCGCCCTGCTTGGTCAGGTGCTCCATCATCACGTAGACCTGCTTCGCGCCGATCGCCAGATCCATCGCGCCGCCGACCGCCGGAATCGCGTCGGGCGCGCCGGTGTGCCAGTTCGCCAGATCGCCCTTGGCCGACACCTGGAACGCGCCGAGCACGCAGAAGTCGAGATGGCCGCCGCGCATCATCGCGAACGAGTCCGCGTGATGGAAGTACGCACCGCCCGTGAGCAGCGTCACGTGCTGCTTGCCGGCGTTGATCAGCTCATCGTCCTCTTCGCCCTTCGCGGGCGCGGGGCCCATGCCGAGCAGGCCGTTTTCGCTGTGCAGGAAAATTTCCTTGTCGGCGCCGAGGTGATTGGCCACCAGCGTCGGCACACCGATGCCGAGGTTCACGTAAGCGCCTTCGGGGATGTCCAGCGCAACGCGCTTGGCCATTTCATCGCGAGTCAGTTTTTTCATGTCGGGTCTCCGGTTCAGGCGGCAGCGTCGTGGGGATTGGGCGTCGGGGCGTGGGCCGCTTGCGGCACTTCGATCACGCGCTGCACGAAAATGCCGGGCGTCACGATGTTTTCCGGATCGAGTTCGCCGAGTTGCACCACTTGCGACACCTGCACGATCGCGGTCTTCGCCGCGCTCGCCATGATCGGGCCGAAGTTGCGGGCCGTCTTGCGATACACGAGGTTGCCCCAGCGGTCGCCCTTATATGCCTTGATCAGCGCGAAGTCCGCATGCAGCGGCGCCTCCAGCACGTAGTGCCGGCCGTCGATCAAACGGGTTTCCTTGCCTTCGGCGAGTTTGGTGCCGTACGCGGTGGGCGTGAAGAAACCGCCGATGCCCGCGCCCGCCGCGCGAATGCGTTCCGCGAGATTGCCCTGCGGCACCAGTTCGAGTTCGATCTCTCCCGCACGATACAGCGCGTCGAACACATACGAGTCGGTCTGACGCGGGAACGAGCAGATGATCTTGCGCACGCGCTTCGCTTTGAGCAGCGCCGCGAGGCCGATGTCGCCGTTGCCCGCATTGTTGTTGACGATGGTGAGTTCGCGCGCGCCCTGCTCGATGAGCGCGTCGATCAGCTCCGACGGCATGCCGGCCGTGCCGAAGCCGCCGATCATAACGGTCGCGCCGTCGTGGACATCGGCAACCGCCGATTGAAGTGACTCGAAAATCTTGTTGATCATGTCGAATTTCCTTTTGGGGCGCTGCGTGCCGCCGAGCTGGCCGCGCTGGAATGGCGGGGCTCGCGGGACGGTCTCCGGGCCAATGCTGGCGGCGGCTCGCCGATAGGGATGCGGGCTGGCGCCTCGGTTGGTTCGCTGGCGATTTGTTCGTTATATGAACATGGATTCGTTTAGCGAACGCTCAGGCGATTATGGTTGTCCTTCGGGCGGGTTGTCAAGGCAGGGAAATCCCCTTAATCATAGGTTCTCGGCGGGGATAATGACGGGTTCGTTGCCCCGCGCGGCGCGCGCGCCCATGCGCGGCAAAGCAGATCGCACTATCCACGAGGGCGATTTTTCAACTACCCTTTATGTCACCGGCCGATAGCTGCGTATCGCCCCACTTTCAGCACACAGCCAACAAGAGCATGTCCGAGACACAACTGGATCTGAACCTGATCCCCTATCTGGTCGCGATGGGAGACGCCCGCAACGTCAGCCGCGCCGCCGAGCAGCTCGGCGTGAACCAGCCGCGCGTGAGCGCCGCGCTGGGCCGCCTGCGCGAATACTTCAACGACCCGCTATTCGTGCGCACTTCCAAAGGCATGGAGCCGACGCCGCGCGCGCTCGCGATCCTGCCCGCCGCGCGCGACGCGCTGCTGCGCATCGAGAAAGGGATGCTCGACGTGCAGGAGTTCGACCCGGCCACCAGCACGCATACCTTTTCGATCGCGCTGTCCGACGTCGGCGAAATCGTGTTCCTGCCGCGCCTGCTGCAACTCTTCGCCGAACGCGCGCCGTCCGCGAATCTGCGCTCGGTGACGGTGTCGCCTTCGCAGGTGGAGCGCGGGCTCGAATCGGGCGACGTCGATCTCGCGGTCGGCTATTTCCCCGATCTGTCGGGCAATAACTTCTTCCAGCAACGGCTCTTCACGCACCGCTTCATCTGCCTGATGCGCTCGGGTCATCCGCTGTCGAAGGCGCCGCTCACGCTCGCGCAATACGTGGCGTCGGGCCATGCGGTCGTGCGCGCCGAAGGCCGCAGCCAGGAGGTCCTCGAACAGTATCTGGAGAAGAAGCGCATCAAGCGCCGCGCGGTGCTCGAAACGCCGCACTTCATGAGCCTGCCGTTCATTCTCGCGCGCAGCGATCTCATCGCGACCGTGCCTCACGCGATCGGCTTCGCGTACGTGTCGGAGCATGCGTCGATCATGCTGGTCGAGCCGCCGCTGCCGTTGCCGCGCTTCGATCTGCGCCAGCACTGGCATCGCAAATTCCATAACGATCCGCGCCTGACCTGGCTGCGCGGCGTGGTCGCCGAACTCTTCAACGACGCGATGGACGAGTGGCCGAAGTAAAGCGGCGTGCGGCGCACCTGCAACAGTCCCGCCCGGCGCGCCCCGACAGTCAAAGGGGGCATCGGCACGAGCGGACACAAAACATGGAACAATGGCCGCACTCATTGACCCCGCGCGCCCCGCGCAGCGCCGGCGCGCGATCCCGGAGGAACCCCGCATGACCAGCAGCAAGGCAAACAAGACCCAACCCGCAGCGGAGCGTCCGAGCCGCGATGAAGCTGAAGCCGCGGTGCGCGTGCTGCTGCGCTGGGCCGGCGACGATCCCGAACGCGAAGGCCTGCTCGACACGCCGGCGCGCGTGGTGCGCTCGTATGAGGAGTTCTACGCGGGCTACCAGGTCGACCCGCGCGAGATCCTTGCCCGCACCTTCTCCGAAGTGGATGGCTACGACGAGATGATCGTGCTGAAAGACATCCGCTTCGAAAGCTATTGCGAACACCACATGGTGCCGATCATCGGGCGCGCGCACGTCGCGTATCTGCCTCAGCATCGGGTGGTCGGCATCTCGAAGCTGGCGCGGCTGGTCGATGCGTTCGCCAAGCGGCTGCAGATCCAGGAAAAAATGACGGTGCAGATCGCCGATACGTTGAACGAAGTATTGCAACCGGCAGGCGTCGGCGTGATCCTCGAAGCCGCGCATCAGTGCATGTCGACTCGCGGCGTGCACAAGGCCGGCGTCACGATGGTCACGTCGCGCATGCTCGGCACGTTCCGCTCGGACCCGTCGACGCGCCGCGAGTTTTTGTCGATCGTCGGCAATCCGGGGGCGGTGGCGATCGCTAATACGTGAGGCGGCGAAGTGAGCAAAAGCGCGCTGAAACCTGCGTTCTCTCATGCTGCCAGGCAGGCGGCCCGTCCTCTCACGTGACCTCTGATGCAACCTCTCACCCGACCTCTCACCCCGCGCCGCGCGGCACGCGCCGGCGTCCGAAGGTAGCCAGCAGCACCGCGCCCAGCACGCACGCGACGCCCGCCAGTTGCGCCGCCCCCACCGGCTCGCGCAGTACCAGCGCGGCAAACGCGACCGCGCTCACCGGCACGAGCGCGGTCGTCAGTCCGGCCTCCGCGCCGCTGATGCGCGCGGCGCCCGCATACCAGAGCACGAAACCCAGCACGGTCGGCACCAGCGCGTAGTACAACACGCCGCGCAGCGCGCTCGCGTCGAGCGGCAAATTCCACGGCTTTTCGAAGCAGGCCGGCACCAGCGCCACCGCGAAGCCGATTCCGCACATCAGCGCCGACAGCGGCAGCGGCGCGACCGGCGTACGCAGCTTGCGGTTGAGCAGGATGAAAAGCGCCTCGCAGACCACCGCCGCGAACACCAGCGCGTTGCCGAGCGGCGAGCCGCCCGCATGCGGCGCGGCGAAAGCGTCGGAGGCGTCGAAAGAGTCGATGCGTACGGTGCACACCAGCACGCCCGCCGTCGCGAGCACGATTGCACCGAGCAACGCGGGCGCGGGGCGCTCGCCGAGCGCGAGCATCGCGACGCCCGCCGACACGGCCGGCAAGGTGCCGGCGATCACGCCGGCATCGGCGGCCGACGCGAGTCTCATCCCGCTGATCAGCAACACCGTATAGCCGACGCTGCCCGCTCCGGCCTGCGCGATCACCAGCAACGCATCGCGCCGATCCAGACGCGGCCAGCGCACACGGCGCCAGCGCATCGCCAGCACGAACAACGGAAACGCAATGGCGAAGCGCAGCGCGGTCGCGCTGAACGGTGGCAGTCCGGCGGCAATCGCCTTGCTGACCACCACCGTGCTGCCGACTCCGAGCATCGCCAGCGCGCAAAACAGGTATCCGGTGTAGCGCGAATTCATGCTGACCTGTCGGTTGGGGAGGGGGACGAACACGCAGAGTAGGTGGAGCGCCGCCGACAGTCTTGAACGAAATTGCAGCGCATGGCCGCTCCGGCAAACCAATGGATCGACGAGTCTCCGAGCCGGGGACGTGGCCGCCGCCATCGGGGTATGCTGATCGAACGCGGTATCGGGAACGTACTTTGCATGTCCGCGAGGCGGCCCTCGCAGCATGGCGGCCCGGCCCACTTCAAGCGCACACAGGCGCACGTCAACCGCACTCACAGGAGCGCCTCAATTGGTAGCATTTCCGTCTTCGGCAGTGTCGACCTGGGGCGGCGCAGTGGTATTCGTCAACGTCCTGCTGACGCGCCTCGGTGTGCCGATTCCCGCGGTGCCCGTGCTGCTGTTCGCGGGCTCGGCGATAGCCGCCGGCACCCTGTCGTTCTGGCCGATTCTCGGCGCCGCCGTGTTGGGCGCGGTGCTCGGCGACGGCGCGTGGTTCACGGCTGGCCGTCTGTATGGCCGCAAGCTGCTGGCGATGCTTGGCCGCCTGTCGCCCGCCGTCGATACCCGAGTCGAGAACGCGCGCTCGCTGTTCGAGCGCTTCGGCGTGCCGCTCGTGTCGATCTCGAAGTTCGTCCCCGGACTCGGCCTCATCACGCCGCCGCTGATGGGCACGACCGCCGTCGATATCCGCATTTACGCGCTATGGGATCTGGCCAGCGCGTTCGCCTGGGCGACCTTCTGGCTGCTCGGCGGCGCCGCCGCACAGCGCGAGCTGCACATGCTGCACGATTTCGTCGAATCGCGCGGCGGCACGATCGTCGATATCCTGCTTGGCGCGGCGCTGCTTTTTCTGCTCTATCGGCTGTATCAGCGACGCCGCGCGCGGCGCAAGTTCGCGTACGCGCAGGCCGCACGCCGAGCCGCCGGAAGATGGCGCCGCAGTGCGCCGTCGCTCGTACTCGATGCGCGCCCCGAAACACGCGCGTTCGACGCGGCGCGCCGCATTCCCGGTGCGCTCGCGTTAGACCCCTCCTCGCCCGAACAGATCGACGGCGCACTGCGCGCGCACGACATGGTGATTTACTGCATCTGCCCGGACAGCGCGACCGCCGTCGAAGTCACGCAACGCATGCGCAGCAACGGCTACACACGAATTCGCGCGCTGCGCGGCGGCCTCGACGCGTGGCAGCGGCGCGGCTTTCCCGTCGAGCCGCTCGCACCCGCCGATGAGCTCGGCATCGGCGCACGCACCCAGCAGTCGCGCGACGCGGCGCTCGGCGCAATCACGCTGCGCGGGTTTGCACCGCGGAGCAGTCAGGCGACGTGAGGCGTCCGGCGACGCTTGCCGACGCGCGCGAGGCAGAGACAAGGCGCCCGGATTCACGAAGGGCTGCAAGGGGCGGCGGCAGGAAGCGGTGAAGCTTGGCGAAGCGGCGGGTATCGACCGCCGTTAAGGAGAAGCCATGTGTTCGCGCTGCGGGACGCGCATCGCGCGGGACGCTGACCTTTCGAGGTAGTTCGCGCAGCGGGCACCACTGCGCTGTCTGGAGAAGCAGAGCGCTGTCGCTGCATGGACGCACGCCTTCCGGCAACGCACCGCCGGAACCGCCCCCCCTCCTTCACGCCGACGAATCCTGCGCCACCGAAGCCGCCGCCCACTGCGCCGAGCAGGTCCGGTTGCGCCCGCCCGCCTTCGCCGCATAGAGCTGGCGGTCGGCGGCGGCGAGCAGATCGTGCGCGCTCTCGCCCATCGCCGGCACGCAGGTCGCGCAGCCAACGCTCACCGTCACCGTGACCGGCGCGCCGTCGCTCTGCACGACATCCCGACCCTGCACCTTGCGACGGATTTTCTCCGCGACACTCAGCGCGCCCTCGGCCGCGGTGTCCGGCAACACCACCGCGAACTCCTCGCCGCCATAACGCGCGACCACGTCGACCGAGCGCCGCACCGCCGCCGAGATGCATTCGGCCACCGTGATCAACGCCTCGTCGCCGCTCGCGTGACCGTACGCGTCGTTGAAGTGCTTGAAGTGATCGACGTCAATGAACAGCACCGACAGCGGCTGCCCGCTGCGCTGCGCGCGCCGCCACTCTTCGTCGAGCCGGTTATCGAGCACGCGCCGGTTGCCCAGGCCGGTCAGCGGGTCGGTGGCGGCGAGGCGCAGCAGCGCGGCCTGCGCGCGCAGCTTGTCGCGCAACGCGAACGCCAGCAGCCACGACACCGTCACGAAGACCGCGCCGAACGCGAGCGTCATCGCGCCCGCGATGCGGCTGCGATGCCACCACGGCGCGAGCACTTCATCGACCGAGGGCGCCACTGCCGCGATCAGCGGCGTGCCCGGCACGCGCGCGTAGGTGTACATGCGGCGCACGCCGTCCATCGACGACCGCGCCACGTAGGTGCCGGCGGTGTGCGCGGACATCCGCTCGAAGGTCGGCGACTTCGCCATGCTCGAGCCGATATCACGCGGCACGAAAGGCTTGCGCGCGAGCAAGGTGCCGTCGTCCATCACGATGAAAACCGAACCCAGCTGGCCGGTGTCGATCCGGTCCAGCAGATGCTGGAAGTACTCGATGCGGATCGCCAGCAACGCGACGCCGGCGAACGCGCCGCTGGCGTCGTCGATGCGTCGCGTGAGGCCGACCGAGAGCTTGCCGTCGCGCAGCCGCGAACGGAACGGATGCGAGAAATACAGGCCGACTGTCGGGCTGCGCTGATGCACCAGAAAATAGTCGCGGTCGGCAAGGCGAACGGCATCGTTGACATCGTCGTTCTGCGAAGCGATCACCTCGCCCTTGGGCCCGATCAGATACGCGCCGCCCAGATAGGCCGCCGTGGTCGCGCGGTCGAATAGCACCGCACGGCGCACGTCGGCGGGCAGCGTCGCGGCGACGTTGTCACGCGCACCGTCGACCATCGCCTGCAAGGACAGGTCGTAAATTTCGACGTTGCGCGCGAGATCGCCGGAAATGATCGCGACAAGATTCTGCGACGTCTGGCGCGCATGGTCGAGCGCGTCGGCGCGGCCGGTGCCGAGTGTGAGCAGCGTCAAGCCCGCCATCGCCACGGCGATCAGCGTACCGGCCACCCCGGCGACCAGCGGATGGTTGCCCACATATCGCGTCACGCCGGCTCCGGCCGCGCGCAACCTTTTGCGCAGCCTCCGGCGCAGCGAAAGCGTTTGACGTGCCACGTGCGCAGCGCCTCCTTCGCAAATGATCCGCACCGCCTGCCGGGTGAGGACACACTGCGGATGTCGTTATACATGCCGCCTGGCGCGTGTCGCCGACGCCCGGCTCGTCAGTTCTTCACCGTTTGCGCAGTAGTTGCGCCGCCGTGCGCAGGCGCCGTTTGCGCTCCTGCCTGAACCACGCCAGCACCGCGCCGGTATCGCCCGAGCCGGCGAGCGACGCGGCATGCTCGCGCAGCAGCCCCTCGCTCGCGA
The DNA here is from genome assembly GCF_000739735.1 of Paraburkholderia ginsengisoli NBRC 100965. Lineage (GTDB taxonomy): Bacteria > Pseudomonadota > Gammaproteobacteria > Burkholderiales > Burkholderiaceae > Paraburkholderia > Paraburkholderia ginsengisoli. Next base: position 95,524 of record NZ_BBJF01000006.1, read on the forward strand.
CTACATCGTTCAGGGCACCGAAGCGTTTCTGAATCTGCTTCAAACGCTTCACCGTGCGCTTGCAATTGCCCTTCAGAACCGGCGCGAAAAAGTCGAGCAGATAACGCAGCTTCTTGCCCGCTTTCCTGACATCGTGAAAGGCCGTGTAATCGGAGCGCTTCGCGCGGCTCGCGCGTTTCGTGCGCTTTTTCAACGAACGCTTCGCCGAGTCCACACGGCGGGTGGCGAACTTGCGCAGCGCCACTCGCTCATGCGCGGTGTTCAGTTCTTTGGAGGCGCCGCTCAACGCCTCGCGCAGCAGATGTTTGACGTCGGCGTTCGCCAGCGTTTCACGGCTGACTGCCAACGCGTCGCCTCGCGCTTCCTGGAATGTGGGCGCGATCTCGTGTGCGCCGCTGTCCTCGTGCGCCAACAATTCGATCAGGATGTCCCAGTCGCGCGTCTTGCCGGCCGCCGTCGCGAGAAACTTGAAGAGCGCGCGTTGGCGGGTATTTTCCTCTTTCTTCAGCAGCGGCTCGAAGGCCCACCACAATGAGCGCAAGCGCCGCAGCGAAACGCGTAGTTTGTGCAATGCTTCAGGCGACGTGTCCTCGCGCACCGCCTCGGCGAATTCGATTGCATCGGCGACGAGCGGCGCCGCATACGACGCGAAGGCCGCCTGCGCCGACGGCGCTGGGCTGGCCTGAGCGGCATCTGGCTCGCCGGCGGTGGAACGATTGTCCTTCTTCCCGCTGTCTCGCTTCATCGATGCTCCCTGATGGCTTTACAGGCAGCGTAGCAAAAATAGTTCCTTGCGGGTGTTTGCATGGCGTATTTCTGCGCGCGGTACGCAAGCGGACGGCGCATGGCTGGCGTTTCGTTTGTCGCGAGCGATGGCGTGTCGAAGCGCGAACGTCTATCTTGAACATAGCGGTCCGCTGTCGCGCTCGACCTGCGAGCGGACGCGCTTCACCGCCAACCGCCAGGAGGGATGTATGCGGATACTTATCGTCGGCGCCACGGGGCTGCTCGGCGGCGAAGTCGTGAAGCTGCTGTCGGCAGAACACGAACTCGTGACCGCCAGCCGCAAGGGTTCGGACTTGCACGTGGATCTGTCGGACAAGGCGAGCATCGAGTCGATGTACCGGCAAGCGGGCACGCTCGACGCCGTGATCTGCGCGGCCGGCTCGGCGAAATTCGCGCCGTTCGCATCGCTTTCCGACGACGACTTCTCGTTTAGTCTTGCCAACAAATTGATGGGGCAGATCAATCTGGTGCGTTGCGGCGCGCCTCACGTATCGCAAGGCGGCTGCTTCGCGCTAACGAGCGACGTGCTCGCGCAACAGCCGATGGAAGGCAGCGCGGCGGTGAGCGTCGTGAATGCTGGCGTGGAAGCGTTCGTGCGCGCGGCGGCGCTCGAACTGCGCGGCAAGGCGCGCGTCAATGCGGTGAGTCCCGGCTGGGTCGCCGAGACGCTGGAGTCGATGGGCCGCGATCCGTCGCAAGGCGTGCCGGCCGCGATGGTCGCGCAAGCCTATAAACGCACGCTCGGGGGCAGTGCGAGTGGGGAGGTCGTCGGGGCTTCCTAGTTGCGCAGCGGAAGCGCTTCATGAGAACGCCGCCCGGGCTTCGTCAAGGTTCTTGAAAAGGGTTCATGTAGTTCTTTTCGGCTATCGCGCCATTGCGATCCTGCATAGCAACGGACGCTCACCCAGCAGCGCGCGCGGCCGTCGCCCGCGCCGTGCCTTGTGCCGCCGCTTCCCGGCGCGCCGTCACGTTGCTGTCATCATTGCGACACACAGCCGTCGCAGCATCGAAAGCTCCGCGACAAACTCAGGGCTTACGTCATGCCGGAAATTTCGTATCCGCAGCCAGCCGCTGCAAACGGTAAAGGGCGCAATATCAGCCTCTTCATTTTCCTCGCGGTAATCGCGGTCGGCGCGGTCTACTGCGCAATGCACTTGCTGGACGATTTGCAGCCGGTCCGCGAAAGCTCGGCTCTGCCCTATCTGCTGCTCGGCATCGCGCTGTTGATCGCGCTCGGTTTCGAATTCGTCAATGGCTTCCATGACACCGCCAACGCGGTCGCCACGGTGATCTACACGCACTCGCTGACGCCGAACCTCGCGGTCGTATGGTCCGGCGCGTGGAATTTCCTTGGCGTGCTGACGTCGAGCGGCGCGGTCGCCTTCGGCATTCTGCAATTGCTGCCCGTCGAGCTGATTCTGCAGGTCGGCAGCAGCGCCGGCTTCGCGATGGTCTTCGCGCTCCTGATTGCCGCGATCATCTGGAATCTCGGCACCTGGTATTTCGGCCTGCCGTCGTCGAGCTCGCACACGCTGATCGGCTCGATCATCGGCGTGGGCCTGATGAACCAGTTGTTGCATGGCACCAACGGGACGAGCGGTGTCGACTGGAGTCAGGCGCTCGGCGTCGGCAAGTCGCTGCTGTTTTCGCCACTGGTGGGCTTTCTCGCGGCCGGCTTGCTGCTGCTGATCCTGAAAGCCGTGGTGCGCGTGCCCGCGTTGTACGCGGAGCCGAAAGGCAAGGAACCGCCGCCGTTCTGGATTCGCTGCCTGCTGATTCTGACCTGCACGGGCGTGTCGTTCGCGCACGGCTCGAACGACGGCCAGAAGGGCATGGGCCTCATCATGCTGATCCTGATCGGCACAGTGCCGACCGCCTACGCGCTGAACAAGGCGGTCACGCCGGCGGAAACGCAGACCTTCATCGCGGTCGCGCAGCAAACGGCTGCGACGCTCGCGCACTATACACAAGGCGCCGCGCCGTCCGCGAATCCACGTGCCGACGTCGAAGCATTCGTGCGCACCCGCCAGTTGACGCCCGCCACGGTGCCGGCGTTGCAGCAATTGACCACGCAGATCGGCGACCAGGTCGGCGAATCGGGCTCGATGGCGGCGGTGCCGCAGAGCAATGTCGATAACGTGCGCAACAACATGTACGTCGCGTCCGAAGCGATCCGCCTGATGCTGAAGGCGCAACAGCCCGCCTTCGCGCCGGAGCACGCGAAGATCATCAGCAACTTCAAGGCGCAAACCGATCACGCCACCAAGTTCATCCCGACGTGGGTCAAGGTGGCGGTGGCGATTGCGCTGGGTCTGGGCACAATGGTCGGGTGGAAGCGCATTGTCGTGACGGTCGGCGAGAAGATCGGCAAGCAGCATCTGACGTATGGACAGGGCGCATCGGCCGAACTGGTCGCGATGGTGACGATCGGCGCCGCCGACATGTACGGCTTGCCGGTGTCGACGACGCACGTGCTGTCCTCGGGGGTAGCGGGCACGATGGCGGCCAATGGCTCGGGTCTGCAATGGGCCACCGTGCGTAGCCTGATCCTCGCTTGGGTGCTGACGCTGCCGGTATCGATCGCGCTGGCGGCGGGCTTGTACTGGGTGTTCCGGATGGTGTTCTAGGTTCGTGTCAATCGGGGCGGCCGGTCTTCGCGACTGGCCGGCCTGATCGCGATCAGCATGAAAAAAGCGCGGCCAGGCCGCGCTTTTTCATTGATTCGTTGAGGCTCTCCCGCTTCCCTCAATACACCTCGGGCACGATCATCGACCCCGGCACTGGCTGACGGCTGTACTCGTCGTGATAGACACGCGCCGGTAACTCGATGGTCGGATGCTCGATCTCGTGATACGGCACCTGGCTCAGCAGATGATGAATACAGTTCAGCCGCGCGCGCTTCTTGTCGACCGCCTGCACGACCCACCACGGCGCCTCGGGAATATGCGAGCGCTGCAGCATCACCTCTTTCGCCTGCGTATAGGCTTCCCAGCGACGTCGGCTCTCGAGATCCATCGGACTGAGCTTCCACTGCTTCAGCGGATCGTGAATGCGATTCTGGAAGCGGATTTCCTGCTCTTCGTCGGTAATCGAAAACCAGTACTTGAGAATCTGCACGCCGCTGCGCGCGAGCATCTTTTCGAATTCCGGCACCGAGCGGAAGAACTCTTCATACTCTTCGTCGCTGCAAAAATTCATCACACGTTCGACGCCCGCGCGGTTGTACCAGCTGCGATCGAACAGCACCATTTCGCCGCCCGCCGGCAGATGCGATACGTAGCGCTGGAAATACCACTGTGTGCGCTCGCGGTTGTTCGGCGCAGGCAGCGCCGCCACGCGGCACACGCGCGGATTGAGCCGCTGCGTGATGCGCTTGATCGCGCCGCCCTTGCCCGCCGCGTCGCGTCCTTCGAAAATCACCACGAGGCGATGCCCGGTCTGCACGATCCAGTCCTGCAGTTTGACCAGCTCGCCCTGCAAGCGGAACAGCTCGCGAAAGTACATCTTGCGTGCTTCGCGATGCTCAGGCGTAAAGCCGTCCGCCCCGTCGATGATGCGGTCATCGACCTCCATCTCGAGTTCTTCGTCGTACGCGTCGATGAGGTCTTCCTCGAAACGGCGCTGCCGCTCCGCGAGCCACTCGGCTTCAGGTCTCGGGTCCTGCTCTTTCATTGCGGCTCTCCTGGCAACAGACATGATTAGGCGCGCGGCGGCAAGCGCGACGCGAACGCGTTCGATTATCGAAGCGCCAAGTGTCAGCCGTGTTACCGCTGCGGCTGTCCGCCCGGCCGCGTAGCGGCGGATAGGTTCGCGCCGGCGCTGCGCGCGTGCGATCGGCACGCAGCGTGAACATCGATGATAGCGAGTTTTGCACGCGCACCCGCCGCTAACGCAAGGGCCGCGCGAAACTCAGCTCGTGGCCGTCCGGGTCGGTGATATGGAAATAGCGCTCGCCCCAGGGCGCATCGGACGGTTCGAGCGAGGGCCTCAGGCCGGCGGCCAGCGCCTTGCGGTAAAGCGCATCGACGTCCGATACGTAGACGATCACACGGCCCCACCAGTTGACCGGCGCGCGCGTATCGACAATCAGGTTCAGGTACGCGCCGCCAAACGCATACGATGTAAATGCCTCCTGCGGACCGCCGAACTTCATCGGGAAGCCGAGCGCGTCGTAGAACGATACGGCGCGCGACATATCGCGGGTCGCGAGCGTGATCGCGCTGAGCGATTCGATGCGCGGTTGTGCGGGCGTGTCGATGGAGGATGGGGGCGTCGGTGCGGACATGGGTGTCTCCTCTTCGGCGTGGGTGGAGCGTGGGCGGGCGCGGATGCGCGCCGGTGGTTCGTGGCGATGGGCGCCGGCGCCAACTACGCAGCAGCAACCGCGCCCGCCGCTGCGCTAGCCATGCGAGCTTGCCTCGCACTTCGCCTGCAATGCACACAGGCGCGACTCACGAAGAAAGTGTCTCACAGCCGGCCCAACCGCCCTGCCCCGCGCTCACCCTTGAAAACCCGAACCGCGCCCTGCATCTGCGACTCCGTTTATCCGGAGCATCGCCATGGGAAGCCGTCCACGCTTCATCGATGACCTGTCGCGCGCCGCATCCGACGCCCCCGGGCCCCATTCACTCAACGCCTTATCCGACGACGCCCTGCTCGACGCGTACTCCCGCACCGTGATCGGTGCATTAGAACGCGTGCAGCAGGCGGTCGCCTTCATCTCCGTCGAACGCCGCTTGCCCGGCGAACCGTCCGAGTCGCCCGGTCGCGGCCGGGGCACACGCGGCGGCACCGGCTCGGGCTTTCTGTTCACGCCCGACGGCTACCTGCTCACCAATAGTCACGTCGTGCACGGGGCCACGCATATCCAGGTGACGCTCGCCGACGGCGCGAAGTTCGACGCCGACCTGGTCGGCGACGACCCCGGCAGCGATCTGGCCGTGTTGCGCATCGGCTCGCCGGAACCGCTGCCGCACGTCGAACTCGGCGAATCGTCGAAGCTGCGCGTCGGGCAGATTGCGATTGCCGTCGGCAATCCGCTCGGCCTCGCGCAAACCGTGACGACCGGCGTGGTGTCGGCGCTCGGGCGCTCGCTGCGCTCGAACTCCGGCCGCATGATCGACGACGTGATCCAGACCGACGCCGCGCTCAATCCCGGCAACTCGGGCGGCCCGTTGATCAACTCGGCGGGCCAGGTGATCGGCGTGAACACCGCGATCATTCCGGGCGCGCAGGCGATCTGCTTCGCGACCGCAATCGATACGGCCAAGTGGGTCATCATGCAGATCTTTGCGCACGGCCGCGTGCGACGCGCGTATATCGGCGTGGCGGGCACCACGACGCCGCTGTCGCGTCGCGTGCAGCGGTACTTCGGCTTGAGCTCGGAGAGCGGCGTGCACGTGATGGAGGTCGTCAAAGGCAGCCCGGCCGCGCTCGGCGGCTTGCGCACCGACGATACGATCGTCGCGATCGACTCAGTGGCGGTGCAGGATGTCGATGGGCTGCAACGCACGCTCGACGCGTCGAAGATCGACAAGCCGGTGAACGTGACGGTGCTGCGGGGGGCGCAACGGGTCGAGTTGACGTTGACGCCGGTTGAGCAGGTGAGTTGAGGGAAGCGGCGAGTTCGTCGCGCCGGGAATGAGCTACAAAAAAGCCTCGCGCTCCATCGAGCGCGAGGCTTTTCGTTTTCAGCCATGCGTGCTCCGAAGCGCGCCTATTGAATCACCCGCGTCACTCCACGCCCACGCGGATCGGCCGCAGCTTCCGGCGTATCGCCGTTGACCTTGATCGCCTGGATATCGCCGCTGAAATCCTGCCCCTTCAGCGTGTAGCCCTTCGCTTCGATCTGCTGCGCAAGTTCGCCGTCGATCGGCTTGTACGGCTCCCAGAAAATCGTGTTCGGCGGCAACAGCTGATGATGGAAGCGCATCGCGCCAACCGCTTCCGGCAACGGCATGTTGTAGTCGTACACGTTGTTGATCACCTGGAAGATCGACGTGAAGATGCGCGAGCCGCCCGGCGTGCCGATCACGAGCGCGACCTTGCCGTCCTTCGTGAGGATGGTCGGGCTCATCGACGAGAGCGGGCGCTTCTTCGGTTCGATCGAATTCGCATCGCTGCCCACCACGCCGAACATGTTCGCGACACCCGGCTTCGCGGAGAAGTCGTCCATCTCGTCGTTCAGCACGATACCCGTGCGATCGGCCACCACGCCGGAGCCGAAATAGCCGTTGATGGTGTACGTATTCGACACCGCGTTGCCCCACTTGTCGATCACCGAGAAGTGCGTCGTTTCGGCTTTTTCGGGCATGTTGGTGCCGAGCCCCGGCTGCACGCTCTTCGTGTCCGACGGCGCGCTCGGGTTCACTTCGGCGGCGCGTTTCGCGATGTACGCGTCGTCGGTCAATTGCGCGACCGGCACCTTGTAGAAGTCCGGGTCGCCGAGATATTGCGCGCGGTCCGCGAACACACGCTTCTCGATCTCCGCGATCAAATGCACATATTGCGGCGAATTGAGCGGCACGTCCTTGAAGTCGGGCGCAAGATCGGCCTTCATCTTCAGCAGTTGCACGAGGCCGATGCCGCCCGAACTCGGGGGCGGCGCGGTGACCACGCGATAGCCGTTCCAGTCGGCCTGGATCGGCTCACGCCACACGGCTTTGTACTGCTGCAGATCGGCCTTCGTGATGAGACCGTGGCCGCGCATCGACGCGGCGATCAGATCGGCCGTCTTGCCCGAGTAAAAATCTTTCGCGCCCTGATCCGAAATGCGTTGCAGCACCGCGGCGAGATCGGGCTGCTTGAAGTTGACGCCCTGCTTCAGATTGCCGAAGTACGCATCGAAGTTGGTCTTGCCCGCGAAGTCTTTCGCCGACGCATCGCGACGCTCCTGCAATTGTTCACTGACTTCGAAGCCGTCGCGCGCATAGTGAATCGCCGGGGCGAGGACCTGCTTCCATTTGAGCTTGCCGAAGCGGCGCTGCGCCTGCCACATGCCGTCGACGGTGCCCGGCACGCCCACCGCGCGATAACCGAACAGGCTCATGCCCTTGATGACTTCGCCTTTGTCGTCCAGGTACATGTTCCGCGTCGCGGCCAGCGGCGCGCGTTCGCGATAGTCGAGGAAGTACGGCTTGCCGTCGACATACAGCGTCATGAAACCGCCGCCGCCGATGTTGCCCGCTTCCGGATACGTCACGGCCAGCGTGAAGGCAATCGCGACGGCCGCATCGACGGCATTGCCGCCTTGCTTGAAGATCTGCTCGGCGGCGTCGGCGCTGTATTTATCGGCGACCGCAATCGCGGACGCGGTGAGGACGGCCGGTTGCGCTTTCTCGGGCGCCTTCGCGAAGGCCGGCGTGACTTCGAGAAAACCGGTCGATACGGAAACGAGTGCGACCAGCGCGAATCCGCTGGCAGAAGCTTTGGCGTTGCGGAACAACCTCATTATGAATACCCCCAGGGACGACTGTTTCATCTGACGACGATTCAAGCTGCCTTGGGCTTATAACATGCGAAGCTGCGGTTTGCGAAGCCGCTACATTTCGTAGGGGGCATGCTGCGGCACACAAACATCGCATGCGAAGGGGCGCGGCGCGGGGACGTTGGCGGTGTGCGTCGGCCAGCGCGATGGCTCATGACCGCCCCGCCCCTCCCTCACTCACGCCCGCCCGCGACTCCCCCTTGCGATTTCATCGCCCGTATCGTGCGGCATGCGCGCCGTGACCGGAATCGACAGGAACGAGAACAGGCCGACCACGAGGAACGCCGGCCAGAAGTCGGAGAACACGATAGTCGAATGGCCTTGCACGTTGTGCGAAATCTGCAGCACGATGCCCGCGATCGTCACGCCGAGTCCCAACGAAATCTGCTGGATCACACTCGCCACACTCGTCGCGCGGCCGACGTCGCTGCTCGGAATATCCGCATAGGCCAGCGTATTCAACGACGTGAATTGCAACGACGGAAAGAAGCCGCCAAACAGCACGACGCACCAGATCAACCAGTGCGGCGTGCCGGGAAAGAACAGTCCATACACGGCGATCGCCAGGCCCGCGCAAGCCGCGTTGAACATCAGTACGGTGCGAAAGCCGAAGCGTCCGAGAATGCGCGACGCGGCCGCCTTCATGAAGATCGAGCCGAACGCGGACGCACAGGTGATCGACCCGGCCCTGAACGCGGTCATGCCGAGGCCTTCCTGCAGCGCGAGCGGCAACAGGAACGGCACCGCGCCGAGTCCGATGCGAAACAGCGAGCCGCCCACCACGCTCGCATGAAAACTCGGAATGCGCAGAAGCCGCAAATCGAGCACCGGCATCTCGACGCGGCTCGCGTACAGCGCATACAGCAACAGCAGCAGCACACCGCTCGCGCACATGGCGATCGACACGCTGGTCGCCACCAGTTCGCCGCCCACCAGCGAGAGCCCGAGCATGAACAACGACGCGCCGCTCGCGGACAACAGAAAGCCGGTCCAGTCGAGGCGGCCAGGATGCGCTTCGCGCACGTTGGCGATGTGTTTGTTGGCGAGCCAGATGCCCAGCAGGCCGATCGGAATATTGATGACGAAAATCAGCCGCCAATGCAGATACGTCGTGATGAAGCCGCCGAGCGGCGGCCCGACCACCGGCCCGAGCAGGGCAGGCACCGTCAGATAGTTGACCGCGCGGATGAACTCGGACTTCGGCACCGAACGGAAGATGATGATGCGGCCCACCGGCACCATCATCGCGCCGCCGATGCCCTGCACGAAGCGCGCAACCACGAACGTGCCAAGCGACGTGGAGGCAGCGCACATCAGCGAGCCGGCCATGAAAACGCCGATCGCCGTGCGGAACACCGTGCGCGAACCGAAGCGGTCGGCGACCCAGCCGCAGATCGGGATGAACACGCCGAGGCCGATCACATAGGCCGTGACCGCGAGCTTGAGAGTGATGGGATCCTGGCCGAGATCGCGCGCCAGAACCGGCAGCGACGTCACGATGACCGTGCCGTCCACGTTTTCCATGAACATCGCGCACGCGACGATCAGCGGAACAATGAAGGTGCCTAAAGCGAGAGGCATTGGCAGGACGATGGGCTGCTAGGCCGTCGAGGTAAAGCGGCGATTATGGCATTGCAGCGGCAACATTTGTTGTTGCGCCGGGGCTTTCGCGCGGTTGCGTGAAGTGGCGCGCAGTTGCGCGGCAGCAGTTGGCTGTCGTGGTGCGTGTACGTGCGTGCGCAGCCTTGGTCATGCACGCCACGATGAGCATACACAACGAAACGAAGGTGAACCGGCATGCAGCCGGTTCACCCTCGCAATACAGCGGGATGCTTCGAGAAACCGCTTAGCGCGATGCGCTGACGAGTGGTTGCAGTTGCGGCAGGATCTCGGTGCTCGCGCGCACGACGTCGTTCGGGAAGTCGATCTCGATCCACGGTGCGCCGGTCACGTCGGCGGTATCGAACACCTGGCTGCGCTCCAGCAGCAGATCGCGCACGGCTTCCTCGTGCGGCATGTTGGCCCGACCGCTGTCGATATAACCGGCGACGATCTCCGCGAAACGCTGCGCGGTTTCCTGGCGGAAGCGGAAGAAGCCGACCGACTCGCCGATGGTGTCGTACTCCAGATTGACCGCGAGCTGCTTGCGCAATTCGACCGGTACACCGTCTTTCAGACACAGCTTGACCGGCTCGTCGCCCGCTTCGAAATCGTGGTCGATCAACAGGCGGTTGACCGTCTCGCCCGCCACCAGCGCGCTCAGAATGCGCTCGTCGTACAGCACATCGGCGTCCATCAGCAGCACGTCGCCGCCGCGCGTGAGCGCGTCCGCCACCGTATGCACCGTCAGCACGCTGCCCAGATCGAAGCGCGGGTTCAGCACCGTTTCAACCTGATGCGGCCAGTTGATGCGCTCCAGTTCCGCCTGCACCGATTCCGGCTGAAAGCCGAGCGCCAGCACGACGTCCGTCACGCCGGCGGTCTCGAGCATTTGCAGATGCCGTTCGAGCAGGCTCATGCCGTCGAACTGCAACAGACATTTCGGAAACTGAGCTTGCGGCGGTTGCTGAAGACGCAGGCCGAGGCCCGCCGCGAGAATGATGGCACGCATGCGCGGTCCTTTGAAAAAATACGGAGATTAATCGGTAATCGGCACACGCCCCGTGGCACGCCGCCGTTGCCAGCTTCTTTCGCTGAAGTGCAAAACCAGCAAACCTGGCAAGCCTAGCAGGATTTCACGCGCGCGCTTGGCGAGCGACAACGCCAGCGCCGCATCCGGCGGCAAACCCACCAGCGGTGCGAGCAGCAGATAGCCGCCTTCCTGTACGCCGAGCGAGCCCGGAATCATGAACGCCGCGCCCCGAATCGCTTGCCCGATGCTTTCCAGCAGCAGCGCGTCGATCCAGTCGACCGGATGGCCGAGAAAGCGCAGCGCGAGCCACACCTCGACCGTGCCGACGATCCAGCCCGCGAGACTCAGCGCGAAGCTCGCCGCGACGCGGCCGCGTTCGCGGTAGAGCGCCTGCACGGCGGCGTCGACGGCTTCCGCGCGGGTCATCAGCGAGGACCAGTCACGCTTGCCGAATACCTTCGAGACCACGCCGAGCAGCCGGCCGAACAGCCCGCGCCGCTGCGCATAATAGAAGCCGACGATCATCGCGCCGAGCACGCCTGTGGCGATCAGCGTCGCGGTTTGCAGGTCGTGCAGCGCGCCGTTCGCGGCATACGCGCCGAACAGCAGCAGCCCGCCGAGCGCGAAGACGATTTGCGCGAGCGCCTGCGCGGTCGTGCTGACGGTGATCGCGGCGGCGGCGTCGCGCATGCGCATGCCGCGTTGCGACAACTGCCGCACCATCACGACCGGGCCGCCGATCTGCCCTGCCGGCAACAGGCTATTCACCGATTCGCCGATCCAGCGCGCGAACAGCGCGTCGCGCAACGACAGGTCGTGATGCGCGCCGTCGCGACGACGCTTGAACAACACGGAGATCGCGCCGGCGTCGAGCACCAGCGGTACGACATGGAACGCCGCGACGAGCGCGAGTCCCCAACCGGCCGCGAGCAACGTCGACGCAACCGAGCCGAAGCCCTGCCACGCGAGCAGGCCGACGAACAGCGCCGTCCCGATCGACAGCAGAAGCAGGGCCGCGCGACTCATGCGCGTTCCTTGCCGCGCGCGGCGAGTTGGCGGAACACCTGGCGGAAACCGAAGTACGCGATCGCGTCCTTCATGTTCGAGATGAAACGGCGCCACGGTCGCATGTTGGGATCCGTCACGTATTCGAACGTGAGCGATACACGCATTTCGTTCTCGCCGGCAGGCGTCACGCGATGACGCAGCTTGTCGCCGTCGAAAAACACGAGGCTGCCTGGCGGATACTGCACCGAACCCGGCTGGTCCGGCACGTCCGGATTGCGCGTATGCAGTTCGTAGTCGAGCCGGCACGACGAGTCGTCGATCACGCCGAGCAGCAGCGTGTAGCGGCGGCCGTCATAGTACGAAGTGTCGTAGTGCCAGCCGATGTGGTCGCCCGGCCGCGTGTAGTAGTACAGCGCGTACGCGTGCGGGTCGTCGGGCGGCGAGACCTGCAGCTTGTCGCCGCTCAGTTGTTCGAGCCAGCCGATCAATTCCTTCGAGCGATACAACTCGGCGACGAACGGCGCAAGGCGGTCGATCGTATGCCGGCTCACGCTACCGCCCTGCTTGTGACCCGGCAGATAGTTGCGGTTCACCTCGTCGAGCAGCGCACGCGCGCTGTGGGCGAGCTGCGCCGTCACTTCAGGCGCGAGAAAATCTTCCAGATAGAGAAACGCGTCCTGTGCGGCGAAGTCCTTGCGCAAACGCGGGGTGTCGAACGTGCGCGTGCGGCTCGCGATCGCGCGGTCCGCATCCGGTGCGGCCGGCACGGACGCTTCCTGCGCCGCGGCGCAGGAAGCTTCGACAGACTCGGCGGCGATCACGTCGCCTTCGGCATGCGTACTCATTCACTGGCCCACATTTGACTGGTTTCGGCCGTCCCCTTGGCGACGGCCGCCGGACGCGCGGCACGGCGCGCCACGCGCCAATAGTCGATCACGACCCATGCGGCGAACAGCGGCGCGCCAATCGACGCGACCACCACGAAGGGCATCACGACGTTCGTCAGCGTGACGATGGGCAGCAGGTACAGCACGTCTTCCGTTTCGAAGCCGCCGACCGAGGCCTGCTTCGTGCCGGCCTTGCCCGCCATTTCCTCGATGCGCATGCGCAGAAAGAAGATCAACGCGATCGCCACGCCGGCCACCGCGCCGAGCACGCCCGGCGCGACCTTCAGGCCGCCGATCTGCGACACACCCACCCCGACGCCCATGCCGACGAACAGCATCACGGTCACGAGGGCGTCGCATGCGAGGTCGTAAAAATGACCGATCCGGCTCGACTTGCCGCCGATACGCGCGAGCTCGCCGTCCGTGTGGTCCACGAAGTTCGACAGCACGATCAGAAGCGCGCCCGCATTGGCCCACGCGAATCCGCCGTGAGCCAGGCACAGCGCGCCTGCGAGCCCGATCAGCAGGCGCAGCGTCGTGAGATGATTCGGCGTGACCCAGGTATTCACCAGCGGAGTGACGAGCCGGCGGGCGAGCCGGGCGTCCCAGGTGCGGGGCGGCGGAACGTTGATTGGAGTTTGGCGTGGCGAAGTCATAACCCGGAAATATATACGGGATCGAAAAAGATTGCTTTCTTCCCGCGCGTTTCTTTGAGGTGCGTTCGTTACCGGCGCGTGTCCGCCGCAAAGCAAGATTTGCCGAATCGCGATACAGTGCGAACCCAGTTGCGCCTGTTACGCGGAATCCCTTCGATGCGCAACGTCTTTCGGGACCGGGCCTCGCGCCGTCGCCCGTTGCAAAACCACGACATCGAATCCGATTTGCCGCTCACGCTTATGAAACGTTTTATTTCTTCTGTACTCCTGCTTCTGACGGCCGCGTTGCCGCTCAGCGGTTTCGCCGCGTCGCTCGACAACGCGCTCACCTGCAATCAAAGCGGGCATCAGTTCATTGCCGACCTCTCGCAGCAACAGCTGATCGATCCAAAGCCGACGCGCGTCGAACAGAACTCGATCAACGCGTTCTCGCCGGCCTCCGGCGCCGATCTGAGCGCATTCGGTTTTCACGTGTTCGCGGTGGTCGGCTACGAAAAGGACGATCCGATATTCCGCGTCGGCGACGGCGAGCCGGTCGCGCGCTCGGCCTACGGCGTCGTGGTGCTCGGCAGCGAATCCAGGGTGCGCAATGCACTGGCCGGCAGTGGCAGCACGGCAATCGTGCATCGCGTCGCGCCGCTCGTCACGGCGATTTTCTGCAAGCGCAGTTAATGCGCGAAGGCGGCGGCCCCGTTTGCGGGATGCGCCGGTCAATCAGCTTGCCCGAAGCGCCCCGTCGAACAGCATGGCGATGATCGAAGCGCCCGCACTCGGCACCGGCCGGCTAACGAGCATCCTGGCCTTGGTCAACCCGCACACCACCCGCACACCATCAACCCGGACGACGAAACCCGTTTTCAACCCAGGCCGCGGCGCTCGCCTTGCCAAGTTTGAAGTTGGGCGCAACCTGCACTTGCGCGAGCTGTTCGCCGAACACGTCGAGCGCGGTCAACAGCGCGTACGGTTCGAGTTCATCGGGGACGATGTCGAGCGTGATGGTGAGTTCGTCGTTACCGTCCGCGCTCGCGACCCGCACTTCCTTATGCAACTGCGCGCGCAGTTGCTGCTCGTGACGGCGCAGCACTTCCGACGCGGTCTTCACCAGCGTGTTGAACGCCGACGTGTCGAGCGGCTTCGGGTCCTTCTTGTTACGGCCCATGGTCCACGGTCCGACGAGCGCGGGTTCCGCTTCGCCGTCCTTGATCATTTCGACGGCCCAGCCTTCGTCGTCTTCATTCTTGATGACGCGCGCGGTCCAGCCGTCGTCGCGCCACAGACGCGCTTCATGCACGCTTTCGTCCAGTTCGGGCGCGCCTTCCGTCGTGAAATCAGCAGGGGTGTCGGACGATGGAAGGGGTGTATCGGTCATTACAGGTTCACTCACGTTCGCGGGGCGGAAACACATCTCAAGCACGCAATTCTACCCGCCCTGCGCGAGCCGCCCGCGTCTCTATGACGAACGGACAAGCCGCAATGCGCCGATGGTCCGGCGCAGTGCTCTTTTTTCCAATTCGCCGTCATTTATTAAAACCGTAATAAAAACCCCATAAAAAAACGCGACCCGAAGGCCGCGTATAAAATGAAAAAGACACCCTTGGTCAGAGGGTGCCGGAATTGTAAAGCCGCAACTCATCGAGATAGATGGTGCAATCCGGAAGAGTGCATTGCCGAAAACGGAATGAATCATCGACTTCTCTGTAAGTCCTTGTAATGCCCGTCACGTATGGCAGAGCGAGCGCGTCGCGAGCCAGCAACACCACGATGATTGCCAGGCCTCACCCGCCTCGATCTCAAAAATGGTTTTTTCTTTATTTACCATCACTTAGACAATTTCGAATCAGTCATTACGGATTCGCGAATTAATTGTTGCGCCGTGCGAGATTAAAGATACGAATGGCAGGAATACACTTCGTTGCGAATCGTCAGGCAGCCGGCGTCATTGCCGATAAGCGCTGGAATGCGATTCTCCACGCACTGTCCCGGAGCTATCTGAATATGAAAAAAACCCTCATCGCAGCCAGCCTCATGGGCGCGTTCGCCGTCACCGCGCACGCACAGAGCAGCGTCACGCTGTACGGCTCGCTGGACGCCGGCCTCGTGTACTCGAACAACCAGGGCGGCCACAACAACTGGCAGCAAGGCAGCGGCTCGGTGTCGAACACGTACTTCGGCCTGCGCGGCAGCGAAGACCTCGGCGGCGGTCTGCATGCCATCTTCACGTTGGAAAGCGGCTTCAATCTGAACAACGGCCAGAACTCGGAAGGCGGCACGCTGTTCAACCGCAAGGCATTCGTCGGTTTGCAAAGCGATCAGTACGGCACGCTGACGCTCGGCCGGCAATATGACTCGATGGTCGACTATCTGTCGCCGCTGGCCGCCTCGGGCGCGGGCTACGGCAACAATCTCGCGGCCCACCCGTTCGACAACGACAATCTCGACGGATCGTTCTCGATCAAGAACGCGGTCAAGTACACGAGCGCGAATTACGCGGGCCTCAAATTCGGCGGTCTGTATGGCTTCAGCAACGCGGCCGGCCAGTTCGCGAACAATCGTGCATGGAGCGCCGGCGCTTCGTATGACAACGGTCCGTTGAGCTTCGCGGCCTCGTATCTGCAACTGAACAACTCGGGCAGTTCGAACCTGGGCGGCGCCGTGTCGCAAGGCAACGGCACCGCGGCAATCGCGGCGAATCTGCAACGCTCGTTCGGCGCGGGCCTGAACTACACGTACGGCCCGGCCACCGCCGGCTTCGTGTACACGCACACGCAACTCGACGGCATCAGCGGCGTGAACGTGGGCGGCGTGACGCTGCCTGGCGTGGCGGGCACCAACCTGCGCCTCGACAACTACGAACTGAATGGCCGTTACGCACTGACGCCGGCACTGAGCCTCGCGGCGGCGTACACGTTCACCGACGGCCGCGTGACCGGCTCGAACGGCACCGGTGATCCGAAGTGGCACACCGTGTCGCTGCAAAGCGACTACGCGCTGAGCAAGCGGACGGACGTGTATGTGGAAGGCGTGTACCAGCATGCGTCCGGCGAGCTCGGCAACTTCGGTGCGAACGTGGCGGCGATCAACACGCTGGCGCCGTCGTCGACGGGCAATCAGGTGGCGGCGGCTGTCGGCCTGCGGCACCGCTTCTAAGTTCTCCACGCAGTACCCGCAGCGCGAGTCTATCCATTCCGCTGCATTTCGACCCGCGCGTGACACGATCACATCGCGGGTTTTTTCTTATGCCTGCGATTCGACGTAGTGGCAATCACCGCGCCTCGCAACAACGCGAAGTGACCACGTCGCCGCTCGCTCGGTATACTGACGCAGCTGTCCGTGCCGCCGCGAGTGTCGCTGCGATGGCACGGCGGCTTCGTCGCGAAGCATCACGTTGTGCTGAAACGCACCGAGCTTCGCCCGCGCCCCAAGTTCCCGCGTACGACCGGGGACGCCGACGATCGGACTATGAAAAGACTTCTCCTGCTAGCTCCCGCTGTTGCCGTCATTGCTTCTCTCGCTGCCTGCGGTTCTTCCAAAGGCCCCGCCCGCGATGCATCCGTGCCGCTGATGTACGTGTCGTCGCAACGCGCCCCCGCCTCCATCGCCGCTTGCCTCAAAGACCGTCTGCCGCGCGTACGCGCGTCGCAAGTCGGCTCGGCGACGGAACTTGCCGTCGGCTCGGATTCGAACAACTCGTATTTCATTACGCTGACACCGCAGAACGCGGGGTCGGCCATCAAGGTGATGCGCCCCGCGAATTCACCCGACGATCCACCGGAAGAGGAACTCCGCTTCGACATCGCCCGCTGCGCGACCTGAAATTCCGCTCACGCGTTCGACTCGTGAAGACGCTGCCGCCGCCCGACATTTTTATCTCGCGCGGCGGCTATTTTTTTATCGGCTCATCTGCGAACATACGCGCCCTTCGTCTTTCATGCGGCGCACCGTGCCGCGAGTTTCATGGCATCGAGCAACGCACATCACGCAACTGGTTTCGCAGCCGGCGTCATCGCGGCGGCCATCGTCGCACGCATCGGCGACGCCGACTCGTACCATCTCGGCGTGTTGCTGAGTTTCCTCGCGGGCCTCGCGGGCAGCACCGCGCCGGACTGGCTGGAGGTGGCATGGTGGTCGCGCGCGCGGCGTCTGTGGATCACGCATCGCACGTTGACGCATTGGGGAGTGGGCTGGCTCGCGCTGTTCGCATTTTCCTACCACTGGCTCGGACATTCGATCTATGCCGCGCCCGCCTTCGGCTTCGCGTGCGGCGGGTTGATGCATCTGCTGGCCGACTGGCCGAATCCGCTAGGCGTGCCGTGGATTGCCGGACGTCATTCGCTGAATCTGTGGAAAAGCGGCCACTGCGATCTGATCGTCGTGGCGGCTTCGTGGGCGGCGGCGTGGTTTATCGGCGAGCATGTGTGGTGGCATGGCGCGCATGAGTTGTCGCTGCTGCGCTATCTGCGCACGGGATAAGCATCGTCCATTACCCGTCGCCGCGTTGCAGACGCACCGTGCGTGGCCGCCGCGTAGTTCGCGGGTGTCACGCCGAGCAGGCGCACGAACGCGCGCGTCATATGACTCTGGTCGGCAAAGCCGGCCGCGGCCGCCGCGTCGGCAAGCGGCGCGCCGTGTGCGATCGATTGCCGCGCGAGCGCGATGCGCCGCTGCATCCGGTACGCGTGCGGCGGCAATCCCGTCTCATGCGCGAAGCCGCGCAATAACTGGAAGCGGCTCAGGCCGGTGTCGGCGGCGAGATCGGCCAGTGTGAGCGGCGCCGTGGGGTCGTCGTCGATGCGCGCTTTCGCTCGCGCAATCGGGCCCCGCGCCTCCGTGATTCGCGCATGCGCGGGCCCGGTTGCGTGAGCGCGCACCAGATGCCCAAGCAATGCGAGCAACGCCTCCTCTCGCACCAGTTCGTCGGGCACGACCTGCGCTTGCACCGACACCGCGAAGAGCCGCTCGAACAATCGCTTCAACACGGGATCATGCGCCACCGGCTGCGTGAGTTCGATCTCGCGCGGCGCCGCGCCGGTCAGCTCGACGGCGGCGCGCGTCAACATCGACGGTTCGACATACAGCATGCGCCACGCGCGCCCGCGTTCGTCGAGCGGACTGCCGTCGTGCACCTCGCCAGGATTGACCATGATCGCGTCGTGCGCGCGCGCTTCGACCTGCCCGCGTCCGCTCGCCGATCGATGGCCGCCGCTGACGATCACGCCGACGCCGAAGCGGTCATGCGAATGACGCGGAAACGAATGCGCGGTGTCGGCCACCGTCGCTTCGACGCCGGTCAGCGCGCAACGAGGCATGTGGACGCAGCCGCGCGGCATCAGGTATGCCTTAGCAGCGGTAGCTGCGACGAGAGGAGCAGGAGGAACGCGTGAGCGGTGCCACGGCGCGCATCATCGCCGGCTCTCGTCGGTGCGCTCGCCTTCACGCACCTTGCCCTGCGACACGCTGCTGCCCGGCGGCACGCTGTGCGTGAGCCACACGTTGCCGCCGATCACCGAACCGCGTCCGATCGTGACGCGTCCGAGGATCGTCGCGCCGGCGTAGATCACGACGTCGTCCTCGACGACCGGATGGCGCGCGTTGCCCTTGATGAGCGAGCCGTCGCTATCGGCGGCGAAACTCTTCGCACCGAGCGTGACCGCCTGATATACGCGCACGCGTTCGCCGATGATCGCGGTCTCGCCGATCACCACACCCGTGCCGTGGTCGATGAAGAAGCTCGGCCCGATCGTCGCGCCTGGGTGAATGTCGATGCCGGTCGCCGAGTGCGCGATCTCGTTGATGAAGCGCGCGAGCAACGGCACGCCGAGGCGATGCAGCGCATGCGCGAGCCGGTGGTGAGTCATCGCCCACACGCCCGGATAGCAGAGCAGAATTTCGGTGATGTGCTGCGCGGCCGGGTCGCCGGTGAAGGCTGCCTGAATGTCGCTCACCAGCAGCGCGCGAATCCCCGGTAACTGCGTGCCGAATTCGCGTGCGACGTCGAACGCGCGCTCATGCAACTCCGCGTCGGAGGCCGCGGCGTACTCGGGCAGAAAGCGCAACGCGCGGCGAATCTGCTCGCCGAGCAGGCGCAAGGTGCTCTCGAGCGTGTGGCCGACGTAGTAGTCGACGGTTTCGTCGGTCAGATCGGGCGCGCCGTAATGCGTGGGGAACAGCGCGGCGCGCAGGCCGGCGACGATGTTGACCACCGCATCGCGCGAAGGCAGCTCGCGAATGCCGAGCGGATGGCGCGTGCGATGCAATTGTTCACGCGACGCGCGCAGGTCCGCGACGATCTGTTCGAGACCCCAGTTGTGGGAAGGCACGTTAGGCATAGAAGAACGACGCCGTGCGGCAAGCACGGTTCGAAGTGATGGATTATGCCGAGAGATTACCGCGTTTTGCCGCGGCTCGCGTAGAGCGGCCTGCTCGCCGGCACACGCCTGGCACGCCGCTCGCAGTCGCTTGCACTGTACCGCGCAGGTTCTTCAGATGGTCACGCTGCTCGCGTCGATCCAGCGTACCGCCCAATCGCGCGCATGGGCGATGGCGGCGGCTTCGTCAGGGAAGCGCAACTCGGTGGGGAAGAAACGGTTGGCGACCAGCTCGCCGTCGCTCGAACGCGAGATCACCACATAAGGTTGCCAAGTGCCGTCGCCGGCACGCGCTGGCGCGCAATTCAACAAATAGCCGCGATGTGTGAATGCAGCATCGAAGTGCATGTGTCACCCGCCCTGACGGCCCCGTAAATGTTTTGAGTAGCGCGGCTGTTCGTTCGTTGTTTCCGACCATGATGATGAGTCGGGACCGTGTCGTCAATTTAACCGTGCTTCGCTCGTCGGAGTAAGATCATACTCTGTAGAAAATACGCGTCCATTAAAAAAAACGAAAAGAATGCTCGACGCAATCGCCAGTTGAAATGCCCGTCGCCGCATGGCGTTGCAAGCATGACGCAAGCGCAATGCAAGTGGCACGCACCCACGCGTCGTGCCAGGCGGAACGGGTTTTGCTGATCTTCAACCATGTCCTCTTCAAGGAGCACGCAGGATGAACAGCGATATCGACAAGCCGGCAGACGTCACGACGCAAGCGAACACCCGAGGCCCGAACTCGACGGAACTGCACAACGACCGCACGCACGACAGCACCGTCGACACCGACGGCAAGAACCTCGAAGCCGCGCGCATCGCGGGCCACAGCCCGATAGCGGCCGACGAGATCACCACCAGCAACGCGTCGCACAGCAACAGCGTGCCCGAGACGCTCGACGGCATGGCCGGCTTCGACAGCCGGGTGGGCGGCAATCATCTGCTGCTTGCGCTCGAACCGGGCTACACGGTGATCGACAAAGGCATGATCGAACCGCAAGGCGCGTATTCGGCCGATCATCAGTTCGACGACCCGCGCCCGGTGGGCAGTCGCAAAGACCGCGGCCGCATCCATTACGCGCTGAATCATTTGCGGCCCACGCGCGTGATCGAAATACGTCGGGTGAAATAAGCAGGCGGGCGCGTACCTGGTTTGCGCTCGCGTTTGAATTTCCGCGCTTATTCCTATTAATCAGTGAATATCAAAGCGCGCACCGTTTGAATAATGGTGCGCGCCTTGCTTTGCGTCGATTCGAAACTCTGGGTTGCATCACCTGGGCGCGAGCGCGCCTTTTTCCGCGCGTCGATCCTCGACACAATCGAGCACACGTCAACCACGCTCAACGGAGCAGCACATGAAAAAAATCGTCGTGATCGGCGCCACCGGCACGCTGGGCCAGGCCGTCAGCGCCCAGTTGCAGGAGCGCCATGAAGTCATCGAAGTGGGTGCGACGCGTGGGTCCTATCGCGCGGACATCACCGACCCGGCGAGCGTCGAGCAGCTCTTTCGCGAGATCGGCAAAGTGGACGGCGTAGTGACCGCGACCGGCAAGGTGCATTTCGGGCCGCTGCCCGAGATGAGCGTCGAGCAGTTCTGGGTCGGTCTGCGCGACAAGCTGATGGGCCAGATCAACGTGGTGCTGACCGCACAGCAATACGTGAACGACGGCGGCTCGTTCACGCTGACGAGCGGCATCATCGCCGACGAGCCGATTCGTCTCGGTGCGAGCGCGACCACGGTCAATATGGCACTCGAAGGTTTCGTGCGCGGCGCGGCGATCGAGTTGCCGCGCGGCCTGCGCATCAACGTGGTGAGTCCGACGGTGCTGACCGAAGCGATGGGCGCCTATGCGCCCTACTTCCGCGGCTTCGAACCGGTGACCGCGCAGCGTGCTGCGCTCGCTTTTGTGCGCAGCGTGGAAGGCGCGCAGACGGGCCGGGTGTATCGCGTGGGGTATTGATGCGCAGAGGGCGGTCACGCGGGAGCCGCGCGGGTATCACGCGATGCGGTCTCGCCGCATCGCGTCCCCCTCCCTTGATATGTGTCGCCGCTCTACGGCGGCTGCACTGCGCCTGCCGACGGCCCTCGATGACACCTCTGTCTCTCACCTGCGGAATGCCCAATGCCGATGGCTGATCGCTAAACCCGTTCAGTGAATCTCCGGCTCGCCCGGCGTGTCCGCCTCCGGCGCCGCCTGCGCGCCGCCGCGTTGCAGGAAATCGAAATCGCAGCCCTCGTTCGCCTGCGTCACATGCACCTGATGCAGAGCGCCGTAGCCACGCGTGAAACGCGGCGCCGGCTTGACCCACGCGGCCTTGCGGCGCGCGAGCTGTTCGTCCGGCACCAGCAGGTTCAGCTTGCGCCCCGGCACGTCGAGTTCGATCATGTCGCCGCTCTCCACCAGCGCAAACGGCCCGCCGACGAACGACTCAGGCGCGACGTGCAACACGCACGCGCCGTAACTCGTGCCGCTCATGCGTGCATCCGAGATACGCACCATATCGCGCACACCTTTTTGCAGCAACTTGCGCGGTATCGGCAATTGTCCCCATTCGGGCATACCCGGAGCACCCACCGGCCCCGCATGCTGAAGCACGATCACGCAGTTCTCGTCGATGTCGAGCGAGTCGTCGTCGATACGCGCGGCCATGTCGTTGTAGTCCCTGAACACCACCGCGCGGCCCGTATGCACAAGCAGATGCGGCTCGGCCGCGCCGGGCTTGATCACCGCGCCGTCGGGCGCGATATTGCCGCGTAGCACCGCGAGCCCGCTGTGGGGCAGCAACGGATTGTCGCGACGGCGAATCACTTCGTCGTTGAAAATCCGCGCGCCTTCGAGGTTCTCGCCGAGCGTGCGGCCGTTGACAGTCCGCTGCGAAAGGTCGAGCAGGTCGCCCAATTCGGCGAGCAGCGCGGGCAAACCGCCCGCATAGAAAAAATCTTCCATCAGATACGCACCAGTCGGACGGACGTTCGCCAGCACCGGCGTGCGGCGCGCGATGTGGTCGTACCGATCGAGCGTCAACGCGATGCCCGCGCGACGCGCGAGCGCAATCATGTGAACGATCGCATTGGTCGAACCGGACAGCGCGAGACAGGTAGTCACGGCGTTGTCGATCGAAGCGGCAGTGACGATGTCCGATGGCTTGAGGTCGTCCCACACCATGTCGACGATGCGCATGCCGGTCTTCACCGCCATCTGCGCATGACGCGAATCCGCCGCGGGAATCGACGCGAAGCCGGGCAGCGTGAAGCCGAGCGCTTCGGCCGCGCTCGTCATCGTCGATGCGGTGCCCATGGTCATGCAGTGCCCCGGCGAGCGCGCGATGCCGCCCTCGATGCCTTGCCAGTCCTCCTGCGTGATCGTTTCCGCGCGCAGTTCGGCCCAGTACTTCCATGCGTCTGAGCCGGAGCCGAGCGTCACACCATGCCAGTTACCGCGCAGCATCGGGCCGGCGGGCAAAAAGATCGCGGGCAGGTCCATCGAAATCGCGCCCATCAGCAACGCGGGCGTGGTCTTGTCGCAGCCGCCCATCAGCACGACGCCGTCGGCGGGATAGGAGCGCAGCGTTTCCTCGGCTTCCATCGCGAGGAAGTTGCGGTACAGCATCGTGGTGGGCTTCTGGAACGGCTCGGAGAGCGTCTGCACCGGCAGCTCGATCGGAAAGCCGCCGGCCTGCCAGATGCCGCGCTTCACTTCCTCGACGCGTTGCTTGAAATGCGTGTGGCACGCGTTGATCTCGCTCCATGTATTCAGAATCGCGATGACCGGTTTGCCCGCGTATTCGTCGCGGTTGTACCCCATCTGCGCGGTTCGCGAGCGGTGACCGAACGAGCGCAGATCGTTCGCGCCGTACCAGCGATGGCTGCGCAGTTCTTCCGGGCTCTTTTTCTTCGTCAACGTCGGCTCCACGAGTGTCGTCGGACGGGCTTCAGCGCTTCTGCTCCTTCACGCGCGACACGATCTGCGTCGGACTCACGAATTGCAGCGCGATCAGCACCCAGATCAGTGTGATCGCCATGTAGATCATCGCCATTGCATCGATCGATTGTGGCGCGCGCACGCCAGTCGAAAATACAGCGTAGTACAACGCGACCACGAGCGTCTGCGTCGCCGGACCCGCGGTGAAGAAAGTCAGCTCGAACATGCCGATGGTGCGCACCAGCACAAGCAGCCCCGCCGCGAGCATGCCGGGCACCAGCAACGGCAGCAGCACGTAGCGGAAATAGCGGAACGTGTTCGCGCCGAAAATGCGCGCCGCGGCTTCGAGATTGGGATCGATCTGTTCGATGAACGGCGTCATCACCAGAATCACGAACGGCAGCGCCGGCACCAGGTTTGCGAGGATCACGCCGCTCAGCGTGCCCGCGAGGCCGATCTTGTACATCACGGTCGCCATCGGAATGCCGTAGGTGACGGGCGGCACCATCAACGGCAGCAGGAAGATCAGCATCGCGAGACGCTTGCCGCGAAACTGCACGCGCGCGAGCGCATACGCCGCCGGCACGCCGAGCAGCACCGACAGCAGCACGACCGCGCCGACCACCTCGACGGTGACCCACAGCACGCTCGCGAGCTGGAAATCGCTCCATGCCTGCGCATACCAGTGCAGCGTGAAGCCTTGCGGCAACAAGGTGCCGAACCAGCGCGTGGCCACCGAATTGACCGCGACGGTCGCTATCAACAGCACCACGTTGAGCAGGAAGAACACCATCACGGCCCACACCAGCACCCGCCACACACGACCCGGCAAGCCGGCGCGCTGCGTCTCGCGCTTGACGGGCTCGCGCGCGCCATCGCCCTGTTTCCCGGAAGCGGACCCGGCCCACGCGGGCTGTGCCGCTCGACGCTCGCTCGTCATCAGCCTTTGCCTCCGGTTGCCGGACCGCTGTAGAAGAAACGGCGCGCGCCAAGCAGCGCGGCGACCACCAGCAACTGCACGAAGCCCATCACCATCGCGATCGCGGACGCGAGCGAATAGTCGTAGCTTTCGAACGCGGCCTCGGCGGCGGCGATCGACATCACGCGCGTCGGACCCGCGGGCGCGCCGAGCAGCACCGCCGACGGAAACACCGAGAACGCCTGCACGAACGACAGACACGCGGCCATCGTCAGCCCCGGCACCAGCAGCGGCAGATAGATGCGGCGAAACTGCTGCCACGGACTCGCGCCGAGCGTCGCCGCCGCGCTCGCGAGCGTCGGATCGATGCCGGTCACGTACGACAGCGTCAACAGAAATGCGAACGGAAAGCCCGACACGATCAGCGAGATCAGCACACCCCAGAAGTTGTGCGTGAGGCGCACTTCGCGCGTGTACAGATGCAGGCCTTGCAGCGCTTGAGGAAACCAGCCGTTCGGGCCGAAGTAGGTCAGCATGCCGTCGGCGATCAGCACCGTGCCGAGCGTCACCGGAATCACCAGCAGTGTCGTGACGATCTTCTGATAGCGCGAATAGCGGCGCAGTGCGAACGCCACCGGCACCGACACGCCGACGTTGATCAGCGTCGCGGGCACCGCGAGCTTCAGGGTGACGAGGATCGTCGGCCACATCGACGTGTCGGTGAAGAACGTCAGATAGTTGGCCCACACACTGCCGCCGTTCATCGGCCGGAACGACAGCACCAGACCGTACGCGAACGGATAGATGAACATCGCGACGATGAACAGCAACGCCGGCGTGACGAGCCATGCCTTGGCGTCGCGCTGCGTGAGCGTGGGGGAGCGCGGCGGCGACAGCGTGGGCGTGTTCATGCGGCCTCGGCGTCGTAGACCAGCACACGCGACGGCGGCACGCGCAGGCTGATGCGCTCGCCCTGCGTGAACTCGCCCACGATGCGCGCCCACACCGAGCCGAATGCGGTCTGCACACGCAGCAGAGAATCGTGGCCGCCGTATTCGACCGCATCCACCAGCGCGTCGAACGCATTGTCCGCGCCGGGCGTAGCGCGTTCCATATCTTCGGGACGCAGCGCGACACTCACACGTTTGCTATTGAAGCCCGCCATCGGCGTGCCGATCAGACGCACGCCGTTCACGCTCACCGCGACGCCCTCGCCTTGCGGGCCTTCGAGCGTGAATTCGGCCACATTCCGATAGCCCATGAAACGCGCGACATGCAGATTGTGTGGCCGCGTATAAACCTCTTTCGGCGTAGCGACCTGCTGCACCACGCCCTCTTTCATCACGACGATGCGGTCCGCCATCGACAGTGCTTCGTCCTGATCGTGCGTGACGTACAGTGTCGCGCGTTCGAGCTGGCTATGGATGCGCCGTATTTCAGCGCGCATTTCGATGCGCAGTTTGGTGTCGAGATTCGACAACGGTTCGTCCATCAGAATCAGCGGCGGCTCGATCACGATCGCGCGCGCAATCGCCACGCGCTGTTGCTGACCACCGGACAGTTGGCCGGGCAGCTTGTGCTCGTGACCGACCAGTTGCACGAGCTGCAACGCCTCGCGCACGCGGCGCGTCGTTTCGCTCCGCGCGACACCGCGCATCTTCAGGCCGAAGCCGACGTTGTCGAGCACGCTCATGTGCGGAAACAGCGCGTAGTTCTGAAAGACCATGCCGAAGCCGCGCTTTTCCGGCGGCAGCACGTCGATGCGTTTGTCGTCGAGCCAGATGCCGCCGCCGGTCAGCGGCTGCAAGCCGGCAATGCAATTGAGCGCCGTCGATTTGCCGCAACCGGACGGCCCGAGCAGCGCGATGAATTCGCCGCGCTGGATCGTCAGATCGAGTTCCTGCAGCGCCGCGATCGCCTGGCCTTGCGCATTCGTGAAACTACGGCTCACCGAATCGAGCCGCAACTGTTCAAAGTGATGCTTCATGGCGGTTTCCTGATACGCGCGACGGTGCCGACTGCCAATGTCGGCGTGTCGCGCGCGAATCGCGACGGCATGCGTGGCTGATGCGTTGCGTGTGCGTTGCTTTTGCGCGGACTACTTGGTCTTCTGCGCGCCGATTTCGGTGTCCCACTTCCTGAAAGCCGCAACCATCGCGGACGCATTCAACGGCAACGCATGCGGACGATCCGCCAGCAGCTTCGCGTACTCCGGGCGACCGTACTTCTTCAGCACTTCCTGGCTATGCGCGGGCGCCTGCTCGACAGTCACGCCCTTGATCGCGGGGCCCGGATAGAAATAGCCGTCGTCGTAGGTCAGCGCCTGTTGCGCCGGTTCGAGCATGAAGTTGATCATCTTGTAGAGCACGTCGAGCTTTTCCTTCGGCACGCCCTTCGGGATCACCATGTAGTGCGCGTCGTTCACCCACGTCATGTTGTCGAAGGCCTGCACGCGGAATTCGGCCGGTACGATGCCGAGTGCGCGCGGATTGATGTCCCAGCCTGTCACCGTGACGGTCATGTCGCGCGTGCCCTCGCCGAGTTCTTTCATCACCGCCGACGTGCCGCCAGGATAATAAGGAATGCAATCGTTCAATTGCTTGAGGAAGGCCCACGTCTTGTCCCAGCCGTGAATCGGGTCCTGCGGGTCCTTGTCGCCGAGTACATACGGCAGGCCCATCAGGAATGTGCGGCCAGGACCGGAGTTGGCCGGCCGCGCGTAGATCAGCTTGTCCGGATGCGCCTTGCACCATTGCAGCAGTTGCTCGGGCGTTTTCGGCGGATCGCTGACTTTCGCCGGGTTGTATTCGAGCAGCGGACCGGCCGGCATATACGCGACCGTGAGGCCGTAGCCTTGCGCGAGATCCTGCATCTTGCGCGGACCCGGCGCGTATTTGTCGAGTACGCCGGGGAACTGCGCCGCGTTGTCGGGCAGCAGCTTGATCCACAGATTCTGTTCGATGCCGGCCGCGAGCGCGTCGGTGCCGGTCAGCACGAGATCGATGTCGGAGCGGCCCGCGCCCTGCATCGCCTTGATCTTGCCGGGCAATTGCGGAGCGGGCGCGTTGGTGAACGTGAGATTGGCGACGAGGTTTGGATACTTCGCCTTGAAGGCCTCAAAGCCCTTTTGCGTGAGTTGGAGATCGCCGGCCACGTCGACGATGTTGATCGTGACCGGATCGGCCGCGTGCGCGGCGGATGTGAAAGCGGCACTTGCCGCGAGACATACGGACACCAGCTTGAGCGACAACCTGTGCGAAACAGTCATTGCGTCTCCTCGCTTCTTGGTATGGAAGTCCGCCAGTCAGATGCGTTGCGGGCGGTGTCTTTCTACCAATGGAACATAGCGAAGCGGAACAGCCGATGTCAAGCAAATACTCGCGACTGAGCGCGACGTGTGGAATGCCGGGCTTTTGCGCGCAAAGCTTGTCGCTCAATGGCTAGCGCGTTGCATCCGAGGGCAAACCCGGAGCCGGCGACGAGGTCGGACGAGTCGTTGTCAGGCAACGGGGCAAGCGGATGCGCGTCGCGCTGACGGCGCGCACGCTGCAGCGATCCGCGATTGCGGTCGTCGCAGATCATGCCGGCCTGCGGACGCGAGTGGCTCGCGTTGGCGAATGCACTACGCGCTTTGGGCGCCCTCACTCGCGCACGCGCTAACACCCGCTCGCGGATCAGCCGCCCTGCACGCCTTGCGTGTTCACATAGAGCGAGTACAGCCCATGGCTCGCGGCCATGAACAGCCGGTTGCGATGACGTCCGCCGAAGCACACGTTGGCACAGCGCTCCGGCAACGCAATGTGGCCGAGCGGCTCGCCTTGCGCGGTGAAGACACGCACGCCGTCGAGCTCGTCGGTGCCCATGCCCCAGCCGCACCACAAATTGCCGTGGACGTCGACGCGAAAACCGTCCGGTGTGCCCGGGCCCGCGTCGATCAGCACGCGGTTGTTCGACAGCACCGCGCCATTGCCGACGACATCGAACGCGCGAATCTTGCGCGGCTCGCCACGCGATTCGACGATGTACAACACCGACTCGTCCGGCGAGAACGCGAGACCGTTGGGGCCGAGCACGTCGTCGGCGACCATCGACACCTCGCCCGATTGTCCGTCGATGCGATACACGCACGCGGGCAATTCCGATTCCTGGCGCTCGCCTTCGTAAAAGCTGTCGATGCCGAAGGTCGGGTCAGTGAACCAGATGGAGCCGTCGGACTTCACGATCACATCGTTCGGCGAATTGAAGCGCTTGCCGCGATAGCGGTCGGCGAGCACGGTGATCGAGCCGTCGTATTCGGTGCGCGTGACGCGGCGCGTCAGATGCTCGCAACTGACGAGGCGTCCCTGGCGATCGCGCGTGTGGCCGTTCGCATTGTTCGACGACTGCCGGAACGTGCTGACCGTGCCGCTCGGTTCGTCCCAACGCAGGATGCGGTCGTTGGGGATGTCGCTCCACAGCAGATAACGGCCGTCGCCGAACCAGACCGGCCCTTCCGACCAGCGCGCGCCCTGATACAGACACTCGACGGAAGCGGAGGCAAGGATCAGCGACCGGAAGCGCGGATCGAACACGCGGATGGAGGGATCGGGATAGCGTCGGCTGTGGTCGGTCATTCTGGTGCTTTGGTCCGGAGACGGGTGGATTCGATGGATGGGTGTGCGCGCACTCGCGCGGCAGCGGCGATCTTCGCACGATGTTCGCGCGGCGTCGAACTGAGCAGCGGCGGGCGCGGCCCCATGTCGGCGATTTGTTGTCAATCAACTCGGTCGACGCCCCGGTCCACCGAAATGCGGCGCCGAAGTCGGGAACTGGCGGCAAATTGTCATTTTTATATGACAATAGCGCCTGACAAGCCGGCTGCCGGAAAATCCCCACATTGTGGACCGGACCACATCGAGATTGGCAATCGGCATGGTTCTGCGAGACCATCCGGTATGGTGGTTAATTAAAATTATTTGGCAATAATGTTGCCGATGAAATGCATCAAAATGGCGACGACGGCAGAATTATCTATTTTATTAGCCTGCGAATCTTAAGCAGGCTAAAAGCGGATACCGATACGATTCACCGCGTTTTCCCCATAGAGGCACCGTATCTTGGCTTTTTTTGAATATGCCCGGCGTTGCGAATTAATTTTTAGTGCTAGATTACGTCGATAAAAAACAGCCGGACGGAATACCGTACCGCGATTAACCGCAACGGGATGTTTGCGAGCCTGAGAGAGTTAAGAAATTGCCGCTACATTTTATCGAGCAGATGGCCCCGCTACTGGACGCCGCCGACGAAGCGGAATGGTTCGGCGCGATCGCGGGCCTCGCCGAGACATGGGGCTTCGACAGAATTCTGATCGCCATGCTGCCGCGTCCGACGATGCGACTGGAAGATGCATACATACGCAGCACTTACGCGTCGGCATGGCGCCAGACGTATGACAAGCAGGGGTTGGTTCATATCGACCCGACCGTCGAACACTGCATGGCGCGCGCCGCACCGCTAATCTGGTCGCCGACCATCTTCTCGACCACGGCCCAGCAATCTATGTACGAGGAAGCCCGTTCATACGGGTTGCGCGCCGGCGTAACGGTGCCGATTCATGGGCCGAATCAGGAAGCCGGCATGATGTGCTTTGTGAACGACAGCAGTTCGATCGAGGATTTTCAGCGCCATGTCAATGTAGCGCTGCCGAATCTGGTGCTATTGCGCGATCTGGTTATCGATACCAGCCAGCGTCATCTGGATACACATGCCAAGACCTTATTGCCCAAGCTCACGCCACGCGAACGCGAGTGCCTGAAATGGACCGCACGCGGCAAATCCACCTGGGAGATCTCCCACATCCTGAATTGTTCGGAAGCCGTGGTGAACTTCCACATGAAGAACATTCGGACGAAATTCGGTGTGAATTCGCGGCGTGCGGCAGCCGTGATCGCGGCGCAACTGGGGCTTATTGACCCGGGTTGAGCAATGCGGCCGCGTCGCGGCTATACAGCACCCGTTCGGCGCGGCCCAGATCGGCGTCGGAAACGGTCTTGGTGAAATACAGGCCCAGCAGAATCGACACCGGCGCCGGGATTTCGGCGCCGGATTCGAACCGGCTGCCGCGCGACTGAGTGACGCCGAACCGTGCCCAGAAGCGGCGCTGGCTCTCTTTTTTCTTCTTGCGGTAAGCAATGATCAGCACGCGATCCACCGTCGAGGAGACCTCCGCCGGGCGCGTTTGGAGGCCGGTGGGCGGTTGCCAGTGATTTTCGAGAAGTTCCATTTTGTGCCTTGTCGGTTGGGTGCGGATACGTGTCTCGAATTCTGCGTTACCCGATAAGCATGCACACCTATCCAGGTAGGTAGGTGGCAGAACAATTCAATATGCATAAGTTTTCCTGGTATTGGTTTCCCAACTCGTTCAGGAGAACGGCATGCAAACAGCGATCCGGATTGGAATGCGGCAGGATTTCGACAACTCGGACATCAACGAGATGTACCGCTTGCGGGCGCGGGTGTTTCACGGGCGGCTCGGGTGGGATGTCCCGACCATAGCGGGCATGGAGATCGACGGGTATGACGCTCTTGGGCCGCACTACATGCTGATTCAGGGAGAAGATCAAAAGTTACGCGGCTGTTGGCGCCTGATGCCGACCGAAGGTCCCAACATGCTGAAGGACACCTTCCCCCAACTGTTGCACGGCGAGCAGGCGCCGGTCGGCCGACACATCTGGGAACTGAGCCGGTTTGCGATCGAAACCGGCGGCGAGGAACAGTCGTTCGGCTTCACGGACATGACGATCCAGGCGATCCAGGAGGTCATGAAATTCGCGCAGCGCATGGGCATCACGCGCTACGTCACCGTGACGACTACACCGATCGAGCGGCTGCTACGCAGGACCGGCATCGACATCAGCCGGCTCGGCGCGCCGGTGCAGATCGGCGTCGAACGGGCGGTCGCGCTGAATGTCGCGGTGAGCCCGAAGACGCTGACGGCGTTGTTCGGGCCGATCGCAGTCGCGGCTTAAGCTGGGCGCGCAGTGACGAGGGCGGGGGCTGGTGGACTGATTGCGAGACACGCGCGTGGCGAGAGATGGCCGCTTGCCAGGGAACGGCGGCGGATCGAGGCGCAAAGTTCAGGAACCGAACATCCGTTCGAGCGCATTTTCGAGATGCACGCGCATCGCCGCGCCGGCGGCCGCGGCGTCCTTGCGGCGAATTGCGTCCAACACGGCCATGTGCTCGGCCTGCACGAGCCGCTGCCGCTCCACCGTTTTGACGAGCGACAGATTGCGCGAAAGGTTCATGCTGAACAGAATCTGCTCCTCGATGAACGACATAACCGTAATGAAGAACGGATTCTTCGATGCGCGCGCCACCGCCAGGTGGAACAGAAAGTCGTCACGCGCGCCGATCCCGCGGGTTTCGATGATGCGCTCCAACTCGTCCCAAGCGAACTGAATCGCGGCGATGTCGTCGGAATCGGCTTTGAGCGCCGCGTGCGCAGCCGCGCCGGCCTCGGTCACGATGCGAAATTCGTAGCAGCGGCGAATATCGGACAGCGTCTCGAGCGGCGCGAAGCGGCGGACGTCCGGGTCGGGCCGCCGCGCGACCGTGGTGCCCGAACCGTGCCGCGTCATGATGATGCCGTCCGCCCGCAGGCGCGCCAGCGCCTCGCGCACCGTCGGCCGCGAGGTCGCAAAGCGTTCGGCCAGCGCATGCTCGGTGGGCAAGCGCTCACCTTCCTTGTATTCGCCCTCGAGAATGCGACTGAGAATGTCGCCGTAGATCTTGTCGGGTAAGCCCGTGGTTTTGCGCTCGGTCATCGGCGGGCTACGGCAGCTTGTCTGAATATGTCTTAATTGTAAGGCCAACTTTCACCTTTTATTGCGAAATATGCGCTGTGAATGCACGGCGAAATCTCCGACGTCCGCCCCAGCCGGGCTTGCTGGCCAGAACGCCGCCATTCCGATTAATTTGACAAGTCTTTGATTTACATCCTGGTTGAGTGCATCTTTTTCGGCAATCATCTAAGCTTCGTTGGTATAAAAGATCAATGAGCTGGACCCCGAAAATGGCCCGGCATACGGATTCTTCAGACGCGGAGTCGCTATGTACACACGCATCCTAGTAGCGGTCGACGGCAGCAATACTTCACGCCGGGCCTTCGAAGCAGCCCTCGCGCTCGCCAAGTCCCACGGCGCTGTTCTGCGGCCGTTTTACGTCGTCGAAAACACGCCCATGTACTTCGAAGCGCCGGGCTACGACCCGTCCATATTGCGCAACCGTCTGATCGAGGAAGGCAAGGAACTTCGCGCGGAGTTCGCGAAGGAGATGGCCGAGCAAGGCGTGAAGGGCGACCCCGCGGTCAGCGAGGCCTCGTCGCTCGGCGACGTGTCGGACATCGTGCTGAAGGCCGCCGCCGAATTCAATGCGGATCTGCTGGTCATGGGCACGCACGGCCGTCGCGGTGTTCAACGGCTGATTCTGGGCAGCGTCGCCGAGGGCTGCGTGCGCCAGGCGACCATTCCCGTGCTGCTGATTCCCTCCGCCGCGAGCCAGAAAAAGGGACCCGCCTGACGCGGCAAGCACGCGCATTGCGACCGCCGCTTGCCATACGAAGCGGGCAGTCGCAATGCGATTCCTTCTGCCACTCGAGCCGCTTCGAGACTTCACAAAATACGTCGCAGTACATAAGCCCATTTCACCCACGACGGTGCGACATCGATCAAGATGCCTAACCGATTGAGCGCGTCACTTTGTCACCAAACGGGGCGTGTGGCGGGTGGGACAATCGCCACTACTCTGATAATCGCCTGCAGAACATGCTTACTCCTTCCGCTGTAACCCGCTCCTCCGGCATCGCCGGTTCTGCAGCCAGTTCGCCGCCGGCGCGCAGCGGCCGCCGCGCAGCCCCGGTGCGTGCAACCGCGCGCACCGCCGCCCGCTGCTCGAGCTGTTCGATGCGGCAACTCTGTATGCCCCAGGGCCTGTCACCCGAAGAACTCGCAAAGC
Source organism: Paraburkholderia ginsengisoli NBRC 100965 (assembly GCF_000739735.1). GTDB lineage: Bacteria > Pseudomonadota > Gammaproteobacteria > Burkholderiales > Burkholderiaceae > Paraburkholderia > Paraburkholderia ginsengisoli. Next base: position 129,174 of record NZ_BBJF01000006.1, read on the forward strand.
TGGAAACGCTGATCTGTTCGGCGCGCTCGGTGCAGCGGGGCGAAGCCTTGTATCGCAGCGGGGACCATTTCGACAGCATTTACGCCGTGCGCTCCGGTTCGATGAAAACCGTCATGGCACATCGCGACGGCCGCGAGCAGGTCACCGGACTGCGCCTCGCCGGCGAGGCGCTCGGGCTCGACGGCATCAGCGAGGACGTGCATGCGTGCAGCGCGGTCGCTCTTGAAGACAGCACCGTCTGCATCGTCCCCTATAGCGCGCTCAAGCTGCTGTGCCGCGAAATCAGTTCGATGCAGGAACGCATGCACAAATTGCTGGGCTCGCAGATCGTTCGCGAAACCGCGCAGATGATGATGCTCGGCTCGCTGTCTGCGGACGAACGGGTCGCCGCTTTCCTGCTCGACGTATCGGACCGCAACGCGCAACGGGGCTATTCATCGGCCGAATTTAACTTGCGCATGACGCGCGAGGACATGGGCAGCTACCTCGGCATGACGCTCGAAACCGTGAGCCGCACCCTGTCAAGATTTCAAAAGCGCGGTCTGATCGACACACAAGGCAAACACATCCGGATCGTCGATCTGGAAGGCCTGCGGCAAGTCTGAGCCGCAAGCCGGGGCTGACTGGCGCCCGGCCCATTCTTATTTAGCGCGCTTTCGTCTTGGCATGGCTCCTGCGAGCGGGTACAGTCTTTAGTCCGTCCCCCGCAAGGAGACCCGGCGAAATGAATCGCGACCCCGCCCCACGTCACCCGCTCGTGCAGCGTCTGATCGACGCGCGTCACGTCACTGACGCACTGTTTGCCATCGTCAAACCCGAATTTCTGTATGAACGGCCGATCCGTGAACGTCACCGGATCGTGTTTTACATTGGCCATCTGGAAGCGTTCGATCGCAACCTGTTCGATCAGCGCGTGTGCGACCTGCCCGCCTTTGCCCCGGAACTGGACCAGCTTTTTGCTTTCGGCATCGACCCGGTCGACGGCGGCTTTCCGACCGATCAACCGGCAGACTGGCCGTCGCTCGACACGGTGCGCGACTATGCATCGCAAGCCCGCAAGCAGATCGACGAAGCGCTCGCCGGTCTCGCCGACGCAGCGCAGTTCGGCCGTGACAGCGCGCGGACCGACGCGGCCGAGCAGCTGTTGAACGTCGCGATCGAGCATCGGTTGATGCACGCCGAAACGCTGGCGTACATGCTCCATCAATTGCCGCTTGGCCAGAAGGTCACCGAATTGCGCGAGACGGTGGTGACACGTCCCGAACATCGGGATGCGTTGTCGTCGATGGTCAGCGTGCCGGCGGGCTCGACGGTGCTCGGCATGTCGCGCGATGCTGGCCAATTCGGTTGGGACAACGAGTTCGGCGAGATACGCATCGACGTGCCCGCCTTCGAGATCGACCGCCATATGGTGACGAACGGCGCGTTTTGCGAGTTCATCGAGGCCGGTGGCTACCGGGAATCGAAGTGGTGGTCGGAGAAAGATTGGGCGTGGAAGGAGACCGAGCATATCGAACATCCTGCCTGCTGGTCGCGACGTGAAGCGAGCGGTGAAGCTGGTGCATGGATGCTGCGCACGATGTTCGACGAAGTGCCGCTCCCGCTCGACTGGCCCGCGTACGTGAGCCACGCGGAAGCCAGCGCCTATGCGCGTTGGGCCGGCAAGTCGCTCCCCACCGAGGCGCAATGGCAACGCGCGGCACACGGCGCGCCGCTCGCCGCGTCGGGCAATTTCGATTTTCGCAGCTGGGACCCGAAGCCGGTCGACGCGTATCCGGAGAACGTCAGCGCGTTCGGCGTGGAAGGTCAGTTCGGCAATGGCTGGGAATGGACGTCGACGATATTCGACGCGCTACCCGGCTTCGAAGCGTTTCCGTTTTACCTCGGCTACTCGGCCAATTTTTTCGATGGGCAGCACTACGTGCTCAAGGGCGGTTCGGCACGGACGGCACAGTGCATGTTGCGGCCGGCGTTTCGCAACTGGTTTCAGCCGCATTACCAGTATGTGTATGCGGGGTTTCGGTGTGTAAAGGCTTGACCGATCGAGCATAGGGTGACCGAAAACTTCGCATAACGAACGCGGCGCTAATCGACCGCGCCGCGTTCGCCCCTCAATATCCCACCGCCCCCAACAAAGCCGGCGCCCCAAACTCCCCAATCGACGCGTTCGACTTCTGGAAATAAAGCGTCCAGAACTCTTTCAACGCGCTCATCGTCTGCGGATCGCGATAGGCATTCTTCACTTTCGCATCCCCGGCCAGCAAACCCGCGCCGATCACGTAAACGCGCGCGCCGCCGAAATCGCCAATCAAACCCGCAGCCGTCGCCTTCATCATCTCCGCCTTAGGATCGATACGGCGCACGGCATTGTGTGAATAGAAACTGGACACCGAACTGTTCTCAAGCATATCCGACGCGAGCAACACGACCTTATCGGATGCAGGCGAAGCCCGAACCTTATCGCTGATATCCTTCAACGCCGCCAGAATGTCCGACTTCGCGAGATCGTTCGTGGCCATCGACTCGACACGCACGATCGATGTCAGCAACGCCTTCTTCGCGTAGGCAGATTGTCCCGTCATACAGGCATCGAAGCTACGCAACGCACGTTCACTGATATCGTCCCGCAACTTCTCAGGAATCGGCGACTCGATAACGCCGCGCGTCACGACCTCCGTGTAATGCCCTTGCGAGAAAGCCGAGAAATCGAACAATGTATATGCGCCTGCGGGTCTGATGGCCTTCCCGGCCATCTCCGCAATCTGCGCCTGCAACTTGTCGTCGAAGATCGTCGTCTGGTCGATGGCAATGAAAAGCTCGTGGTCGGCGCCGCCCGCTACCGGCTTGATGTGATTGGCGGCGTAGCAGCTCGGAATATCGTTCGTGACGCCAGCATGGGCCGACACGGCAATCGCGCTCAGGCATGCGGCCGCGACTGCGAGGGTGATGGTGAGGGGTTTAATCATCGAGTCGAATCATGCCTTGAAAAGATCATCGAGTTCCGACTCGAGTGCGAGTTTCGCTTTCTCTGCACGCTCTTTGCGAAGCTTGATCGCATTGACCACTTCCGCGCGAACGGTTTCATCGAGGCCGTAAATCAGTTCCTTCTTGTGAGCCACGTCAGACTCGGCTTCGATCTTCGCGACTAGCGCGTCGATGGTCGCGGTCGTCGACACTTCACCGGACACAGCTACCGGTGGCGCGACTACCTTTGCGGACGTATCGGCTGCGACACGCGCCGCTGTGGCTTGCTGAGCCCCCCGAGGTTCTGCTGCATCGACAGCCGTCGCTTCGGACGTGGAGCGAACCAGCCCACTTTCCAGGTCCGAGAAATTGCGCTGCTCGATCACATAGTCCCTGAAGGTCTTCGAGAACGTTTTGCCGGAGATATCCGCGTTCTCGGCCATCCGCTTCTGAAGGTTCTCCAGCTGCGACTGCGCGATGGCCCGGAGCGGCGCATAGTAATTGTTGTAGTCCTCAAACGTCTTGAAGCCTTTCGTCGTCTTCCACGCCGCGAAACTTTCGCGGCCGCCGAAGCCCCACGCGAAGCCCCCGAAAATGCCGACGATCTGCGTGACCACGAAGATCACGGCGAGCGTGATAAACGCTGCCGCGCCTTCGCTTCGGGTCGACGACGACTCTTCCGCTTTGGCGCGGGCATCCGCGGCCTTCTGGCTGGCGACGAGTTCCGCCGGCATCGAGTTTGCGGTCGCGAACGGATTGCCGGCGTCAGCGCTCTGACTGACGCCCATCGCTTCACGCGTCTGCTCCGCGTTGAGGTTGCTCCAGCGCATCCACGTCGACGTTCCCGCGATCACCAGAATAACGGCGACCGTCAATACCACCATGAAATAGCTGTGGCTCGTGCCGACGCGATTGGCAACCTGCGTGTAGTCGGGTTCGTCATCGTCGACGGACTGGTCGTCATCGAGTTTGACCTTGCGGCTCGAAAAGCGCTCTTGCGATTTGTCCTGCTTCCATTGCTTCCGGCATCGCGCAACGAGATTCGAGCGATAGAGCTGATGCCCAGCGACGTGCGTCAGAAACACCATGATCACGCACAGCACCAGCACGATGGCGACCATCAACAACGTGTGCGTATTCGCGCTGCCATCGCGCGCCATCCAGCTTCCGAGCAGATACGAAAAGCCAAGACCCTCTGCGATCACCAGTACGGTCAGCAGCGTGAGAAGCCATAACGGAGTCGGTGAGCGCCCGCTGTCGTCCGACTTCGCGAGATATTCATTGCGTTTGCTGAACTCGGCTTTCGACAGATAGGAGATGAACTTGTTGTAGTCGCCGCACAGAGTGCGTTCGGAATCTGTCCAACCGTCCTTGCCATGAATGCCATGGCGCGACAGACGCGCGGTCTTCCCGAGCACCGGGAACGTGTACTTCCAATGATTCAGCCAGAACTCGAGCGTCGAGCGAAAAGCAAATGCGCCCACTGCAAGCAGCAACACGACGACGCACCAAATTGCCGGACCCAGATTGGCCTGAATAAAGTCCATCATGATTGTTTTTACCCTCTTATTAGGTGCGTGCGATGACCGGCACGTAATTCACCGTGAAGTACTGACTGCTCCTGCGACGAACGAGTTCGCCGGATGTCGCCTTGCCATTGGAAAAGATGATGTCGGCGCAGTCGAACACGCCGCTGTTGTTGACGAAGACCCGGTACAGGACCCCGCCCTTCACCGCGTAAGCGTTCACGTCGGGAGACAACGTCACTTGCGGCGAGCCGTTCAGGCCGGCGTTACGGTCGTAGTCTTTCCATACGAGCAGCTTCGGTTTTGCACCCGCAGTGGCGCCGTTGCGAAGGACGGAGACATCCTTGAGCGCGAGATACTGTCCGTTCAGTGCAGCGCCCCAACTGCTTCCGTACAGGTTCGGCAAGTGATCGCGCACGGGCACCGCCCGGTCATCAGCGACGGACTTCATCGCCCGCGAAACGCGCGGCCGGTCGTTCACGCAGCTTTTCGCCACGGGCGCCTCGTCGGCTACCGCCGAAGAGAGGAACGCGAACGTCGAGCTCGCTGCAGGGAGCGCTGCGAACTGGAGGCCAAGTGTTGCGGGCAGCGCTTCATGCCAGCCGAAATCGATGCCGTCGGATAGCGTGGAACGAGCGGACGCCGCAGATGTAGCGGGCGCGGCGTTCGATGCGGCTGCCGCGTTCGTCGACACGGGTGCGGACGCCCCGTGCGTGGGCGAGGCTGCGGCGACTGCGATGTCCGTCGCCGCGCGATCCTTCGTCGCTGCGCGACGCGCCGCTTTGGCCGTCGGACTGCCGGATGTTCCAGGCACCGCTGCCGTGGCGGCCTGAGCGGTCTGAGCGGTCTGAGCGGTCTGAGCGGTCTGAGCGGTCTGAGCGGTCACCGCCCGGTAGTACTGGTACCTCGGCACGCGGCTGCTTGCGTAGCTTTGCAGAATGTCGGGCCTGGCGCCGCTCAGATCGACGATCTCAACCCGACGGTTAGCCGAGCGCCCCTCCGCCGTGTGGTTATCGGCAATCGGCAAGGTTTCGCCAGCGCCCTGGTAGAACACATTCTCCGGCGCAATGCCGTGCTCCGCGAACAGACGCGCGACGGCTCGAGCGCGGCGCTCCGATAGGTCGGCGTTCAATTCCGAACTGCCCGTGTCGTCGGTATGGCCGATGAGCAGGATTTTTGTTTGAGCCGCAGCGGCTTTGTCGGCCGCGCTCGACGCCTCGGCCACGCGACTGGATGTGCGATATTGCTCGGCGATCTCGGCGAAATAGGTTGAGGCCTCGGGCGTCAATTCGGCCGACCCCGTTTCGAATTGGGTGTGTCGCGCGGTATCGACAATCGTGAACGAACTACCGACCTGCTCGGTCTTGCCGGTATCGGGAGCACGCGCTTCGAGCGCGGTCGCCGTGTAGGTGAGGTCATGCTTCGCGGCGATTTTCGACAGTGCACAGCGTCGGCTATCGACCGCATGTCCAATCAGGCCGCCGGCCAGGCCACCTGCCGCAGCGGCGATCGCCGCTGCCGCAACCTTGTTGTTCTTGGCGATCACTGCGCCTAGCACTGCGCCCAGCCCCACGCCCACTGCGATGCCGATATTCCGGCTGCTATTCGCGCAGGGATCGGGGTTGGCGAATGTGCTCTCGAACACATTCAGGTCGGCGGTTTTCTCCGGATCCGCAGCGGCCCCACCGCTCTGCTGGAACCCGCCAGGATTGGCACACCCGGTCAATGCGAAAACGGTGATCGTAGCGAGCCAAAGCGGTCTCGCTTTTCCTATTCCTCTCACTGGGAACCCTCTCAGTCGATATATTTTTAGTTGCGCCGGCGCGTGCACGGGCAAACGCATTGCCGTGACGCAATCGAAACAAGCGCACGGTAACGATAACGGCAGGGGGTTGGCGAACTTTAAAGATATTTCCCAGTTGACCGAGGGTAATGGCCCAAACGCTAGCGCGTGTCGGCCGCGACATTCATTCCAACGATATTGGTTTTTGCGCGTCGTGCGCCCATCAATGTTCTGCATCACGCATGGCAAACGTTTGCCGTCTGCCATCCGTTCCCCGCGCCACCTTGATGACCGGCGCAAAAACGCAGCGGCGTTTCATCCGCAACCCTTCATTTCCGTTACAGTCGTGCTGGTTACGCGAAGAGCGTGTTCACGGAGATGACCATGAATGCCTGGTGGCACGAGGTATGGCAAAAAGTGCAAGGCGAGTTTGCGGATCTGGACGACGCGGCAAATCTGACCCAGCTATTCATCCGGCTCGTGGTGGCGTTGGTGCTCGGCGGCGTGCTGGGTTTCGAGCGGGAGATGGCGGGCCGCGATGCGGGTATGCGCACGCATATGATGGTCTCGGTCGGCTCTGCGCTGTTCGTGCTGGTGCCGCTACAGGCCGGCTTCTCGCAGGACAATCTGAGTCGCGTGCTGCAAGGGCTGGTGTCCGGCATCGGCTTTCTCGGCGCGGGCGCGATCATGAAGCTCAGTGCCGAGCGGGAAGTGCGCGGGCTGACGACGGCGGCCAGTCTGTGGGTCGCGGCCGGCCTCGGGATGGCGGCCGGCATGGGGCGCGAAACCACGGCGATTCTCAGCCTGGCGATTGCGCTGCTGATTCTCTCCGGCGCCCGCCTGTTCAGAAAGAACGCGCCGCCCGATGAGGACAAGTCGAGCTGACGCGGCCCACCCGAGGCTCAAATCAGACTTTACTGCTGCACGCCCCAGCGCCGCACGGTAACGCGCTCCAGCGTATCGAACACCAGATGCTCGATCAGCAGACCGATCACGATCACCGCAGCCAGCCCGGCAAACACGCGATCCGTATACAGCTCGTTACGATTCTGGAAGATATACCAGCCAAGGCCGCCGTTGCCCGAGCTCGCACCGAACACCAGCTCGGCCGCGATCAGCGTGCGCCACGCAAATGCCCAGCCCACTCGCAGGCCGGCCAGAATCGACGGCAGCGCCGCGGGCACCAGAATCAGCAGCACATGGCGCATGCCTGTCAGGCCATAGTTGCGCCCGGTCATCCGCAGCGTCGCCGGTACCGACTGAAAACCGGAGTACGTGTTGAGCGCGAGCGGCCACAGCACCGCATGCACGAGCACGAACAACAGGCTGCCGGTGCCGAGACCGAACCACAGCAATGCGAGCGGAAGCAATGCGATCGACGGCAGCGGGTTGAACATCGCGGTCAGCATCGACAGGAAATCGCGGCCCGCTCGCGTCGACACGGCAAGCGAGGTCAGCACGAACGCGAGCGCCGCGCCGAGCAGATAGCCGCGCAGCAGCACCGACATCGACACCGCGGTCTTCTGCAGCAATTCGCCGGACCAGATGCCTTGCACGAACGCGCTGAAGGTCGCACCGAACGTCGGCAGCAGCAAATCGTTGTCGACCGCACGCGCGGCGATCTCCCAACCCGCGATCAGCACCAGCGCAATCAGCGTCTTGCGCAACCAGGCCTGCCCAAAGAGGCGCTTGCCGAGCGGCAACGGTGCTTCGAGAACGAGTTCGCCGAGCGGTTCGAGCGGGCGCTCATACTCCTCGCGAACCGGCGGCAGCAACGTGACAGGCGAACTCATTGAACGGTCTCCGTCTGCTCGAATAACAGGTGATGAATACGCGCGACGCTGCGTTGAAAATCGCTGCGTCCAAAACTGTCCTGCGAATACTGATGGCTGTTGAGCTCGGCACGCACGCGGCCAGGATGCGGCGACAGCAACAGAATGCGATTGCCGACCACCAGCGCCTCTTCGATCGAATGCGTGACGAACAGCAGCGTGAAGTTCACCTCTTCCCACAACCGCAGCAGTTCCTCCTGCATCTTGCGGCGCGTGAGCGCGTCGAGCGCGGCAAACGGTTCGTCCATCAGCAGCACGCGCGGCTGCATCGCCAGCGCGCGGGCAATCGCGACCCGCTGCTTCATGCCGCCCGACAACGTATGCGGATAGGCATTCGCAAACGAAGCCAGCCCCACCTTCTCGAGATAGTGAAGCGCCCGTTCATTCGCTTCGGCGCGCGACAGTTTCTTCGCGACACGCAGCGGAAACGCGACGTTCTGCAGCACCGTTTTCCACGGCGGCAACTGGTCGAACTCCTGGAACACGACGATGCGATCGGCACCGGGACCGCGCACAATCTGGCCGTCGAGCGAGATGCTGCCCGAAGTCGGCTGGATGAAACCGGCCACGGCCTTCAGCAACGTCGACTTGCCGCAACCGGACGGGCCGAGCAGCACGAAGCGATCGCCGCCGTAGACGTCGAAGCTGACGTCATGCGTCGCGCGCACGATGCGCTCGCGCGTGCGGTATTCGAGGTTGACGTTTTCGACCGCAAGCAGTCTCTCACTGGTTGCCGTGGCGGCCTGGCCGTCGCGGTCTGCGAATAGAAGCGTGGGATTGGCCACCATCAGATCGCTCCCTGTGTACGGACTAAACGGACTAAACGGGCCGACAAATGTCGCGCGACGATGAACATGCTCAGCTCCCCGTCGCCGTGGCCGGGTCGTCGAAGAAGTAGTCCTTCCACGACTTCGGCTCATTCCTGATCACGCCGACGCGATACATGAACTGCGCGAGCCCCAGCGTGTTCTGCGGCGCGACCTTGAATTGCACCTGCGGATTCTTGATGACCTTCACGAGCAGATTGCGGTCGATCTTCGACTGGTTCGTGCGGATATAGATATCGGCAGCGGCATCCGGATTGGCGGTGACGAAACGCGCGGCGTCAGCGAGTGCATCGACGAATGCACGGTATGTCTTCGGGTTGTTGTCGCGGAATTTTTCGGTCGCGTACAGCACCGTCGCCGAACTCGGTCCGCCCAGCACGTCGTACGAATTCAGCACGATATGCGCCTTCGGATTGCCCGCCAGCTCCTGCTCCTGGAACGGCGGATTGCCGAAATGCCCGGTGATTTCCGTGCCGCCCGCGATGATCGCGGCGGCCGCGTCGGGATGCGGCAGCGCCTGCGTGTACTTGTCGAGGCAGTTGTAATCCTTGTCGCCCCAGCGCTTGGCCGCCGCGTATTGCAGCACGCGCGATTGCACCGACACGTTGACGGCCGGCACCGCGATGCGGTCCTTCTCGGTGAAGTCGGCAATCGTCTTCACGTTGGGGTCATTGCTGACGAGGTAATACGGCAGATTGCCGAGTGACGCGACGCCCTTCACATTCTGCTTGCCGTGCGTGCGGTCCCAGATCGTCAGCAGCGGGCCGACGCCGGCACCCGCGACGTCGATCGCGCCGGACAGCAGCGCGTCGTTGACCGCCGCGCCGCCCGAGAGCTTCACCCAGTCGACCTTGATATCGAGCCCCTGCTTACGTCCTTCCTTCTCGACGAACTGCTGATCGCGCGCCACGTTCAGCAGCAGATAGACAATGCCGAACTGCTCGGCGATACGAATCTGCCCTTCGGCATGCGCGGGCGCGGTAGCCGCGAAGCCCGCGACGCCCATCGAGACGGTCAGCAGAGTCGCGGTAAAACGGCGGGCAAACGACGGCCGCGCGGCGGTCGGGCGAAACCTGGCAAACATTGGAACTCCGGTCGGTCAGCGTGTAGTGTGGTGAAAGCGGGCAACGGTGCCGTTAAAACGGCACGTCGCCTTCGATCGTCGTGCGATAGAGCTTGCGGCGCAGATGATCCGGCGTGCCGGCCGCGAGGTGCATCAGCGAGCGGTTGTCCCAGAACACCATGTCGTGCTCCACCCACTGATGCCGGTACAGATGCTCGGGGCGCACGCTATGCGCGAAGATTTCCTCGAGCAACGCACGGCTCTCGTCTTCCGGCAAGCCGATCACGCGGGTGGTGAAATGCTCGCTGACGAACAGCGCCTTGCGGCCGGTTTCCGGATGCGTGCGGACGATCGGCTGCACGACCGGCTTCACCGACGCGATCTGCTCGGCAGAGAGATTCGGCCGCCACGGACTGCGTTTTTGCAGTTCCTCGTATTTGGCGAGGTACGTGTGTTCCGCCGAGCGCCCCTCCACGGCAGTGCGCAGATGCGCGGGCAACGTGTCCCACGCGAGGTGCATGTTGGCGAACAGCGTGTCGCCGCCTTCGGCGGGCAGTTCCTGCGCATGCAGCAGCGAACCGAGGCTCGGCTTTTCCTTGTACGACAGATCGGAGTGCCAGTAGTGACCGGCGTCGCCGAGACCGATCGGTTTGCCGTTTTCGACGATGTTCGATACCACCAGCACTTCCGGATAACCCGGCAACTGGAATTGATGCAGCACGTGAATCTGCAGCGGGCCGAAACGGCGGCTGAACGCGATCTGCTGATCCGGCGTGATGCGCTGATCGCGGAACACCAGCACATGGTGATCGAGGTGAGCGCGATGAATGCGCGCGAAATCGGTCTGGTTCAGCGGCTTGCCGAGATCGAGCCCGAGGACTTCCGCGCCGACGGGACCGTCGAACGCGCGAATCTCGATGGGCTGGGCTTCGATGTCCTGGCCAGCCTGGCTGGTGGCGGTGGCGGTGGGTGCAAAGGCAGTCGTCACAGGAAACTCTTCGTTGAATCTGTTCGGAGGACGCCGTCGAGGGCGCAGTCCGATGAATGTACCGGCGCGCACGCGCGGCGACAACGAAGCAAATCCGATACGTTTATCTGCTGGAGTGATAAACCCGATGCTTTAACGCATCCCGGGCGGTGCAAGCATTGAGTCTGGATGCGCCACCACCGCCCCGAACGCACGTGCAGGCCTGCGCGTCATAGCCGTCCAGGGCGCGGATCGATTACGAAACCCTGACGATTGGGCATCACGACGCGGGGTAACGAAGCCGCGTCGAGCCGCGTATCGGCGGGAACGATGCCGTTCTGGTTCAGCAGGAACGCGCTCAGCGCATAGACCTCGTCGGCGGAAAGGGATTCGGGCGCGTTGTAGGGCATCGCGCGGCGGATATAGTCGAACAGCGTCGTCGCATACGGCCAGTAGCTGCCCACGGTGCGCTTCGGCTTCGCGCTGGTCAGCGTGCCGAGCCCGCCGATCAGCGGATCGCCGAGGCCGCCCTCGCCTTGCGCGCCGTGGCACGCCGCGCACTTCGCGGCGAACAGATGCGCGCCCGTCGCGACGTCGCCGCTGCCAGCCGGCAAGCCACGGCCATCCGGGGCGACGTCTATGTTCCACGCGGCGAGCGCCCGCTCGTCGAGCGGTGTGCCGATGCCGTGACCGGCCGTGGCGTTCTGACCGTTGGACGCATCCGGCCCGAGGGAAGAACAGGACGCCAACGCCATCAGCGAGAACCACGCGGCCAACGTCATCCGCCAACGCACGCGCTTCGAATGAACGTCACGCATTGCGCACCTCGCCGCTCGCGTCGACCCGCCATTGCTGGATCGCGTTGTAGTGGTACTGCGAATTCAGCCCGCGCGCGGCCACCAGTTCGGCACGGGTCGGTTGCACGTAACCGGTCGAATCGGTCGCGCGCGACAGAATCGCGGCGGGGCCGCCATCCCAACGCCAATCGGCCTGAAAGCGCGTGAGCGCGCGATCGTGAATCGCGCCGTCCAGACGCGCGAGGCGCCACGTCGCGCCGCCGTCGGTCGACACCTCGACTTTGCGAACAGTGCCCCGCCCGGACCATGCCAGCCCGGTAATCGGGTAATAGCCGTGCGTGGTGAGCCGATGCCCCGGCGACGGCCGCGTGATGACCGACTTCGCATCCATCTCGAACGCGAACTGACGCGCGGTGCCATTCGCGAGCAGGCTGGTGTACTTCGAGGTTTCCTCGCGCGTTTGCAATGGCGCATCGACCACCTTCAGACGGCGCAGCCATTTCACATTCGTATTGCCCTCGAAGCCGGGCACGATCAGGCGTAACGGATAACCGTTTTCCGGCCGCAGACGCTCGCCGTTTTGCGCGTACACGACGAGCGCCCGATCGAGTATCCGCTCGAGCGGCAAACTGCGCGTCATCACCGCGGCGTCGGCGCCTTCTGCGAGCAGCCAGCCACGCGTCGCATCGATCGGGGTCGACAGGCCGCCCACTTCTTCGAGCAACGTCGACAAGCGCACGCCGGTCCATTCGCAGCACGACAGCAGACCATGCGTCAGTTGCACGGGCATGCCGCTCGGCCCGTTCCACTCGTTGCCGGTATTGCCCGAGCATTCGAGAAAATGGATGCGCGATTCGGACGGCAGACGCAGCAGGTCGTCCATCGTGAACAGCTTCGGCGTGCGCACCAGTCCGTGAATCGCCAGCCGATGCTGATCGGGATCGATGTCGGGCACGCCGCCATGGTGACGTTCGTAGACCAACCCGTTCGGCGTGAGCGTGCCGTGCAGATCAGCAAGCGGTGTCATCGACGAAGCCGCGCCGGGCAACGGCCACGCCCGCGCGCTGCGACGCACGACGTTCGCTTCGCGCGGCGACGGCACGCCGTACGGATGCTCGAGTACCGGCGCGCCTGGCACGCGGCTCGACGGCGCGATGTCGAGCGGCTTGAGCAGTTCGGCGGCGGCGGCCGCGTGCGACGCAACGAGGCCGCCCGCGGCGAGACGCCCGAGCAGGCGGCGGCGAGTACGCGAGGGTGACGGCAACGAGGGCGATGACGGCGATTGCGGCGGCGGAGTGCGGGCGTTCATGATGGCGGCGGCGCGTCGTAGCGCTCGTGGGCTGATGGGCTGGCGGGCAGGGATCTCGTAAGCAAGCCTGTGATGCTAGCAACGGCGCGCGTGCCCGCCAAACGATCAATCCTGATATCGATCGCAGCGCCGCTGATGTGGCGGCGTCACGCCGGTATACGCCCCGCTCAGCGCGCGCGATGCGCGGGCCGCCGCAGCCCCAGGTTCTCCCGCAACGTGCGCCCTTCGTACTCGCTGCGGAACAAACCGCGGCGGCGCAACTCGGGCAGCACCAGTTCGACGAAATCGGTGAGGCCGTTCGGCAGCACCGGCGGCATCACGTTGAAACCGTCCGCGCCGTAGTTCACGAAGCGCTCTTCGAGTCGATCGACGATCTGCTCCGGCGTACCGACGAGTTGCCAGTGACCGCGCGCGCCGGCAACCCGCAAATACAGCTGACGTATCGTCAGATTCTCGCGGCGCGCCAATTCGATCGTCAACGACTGCCGGCTCTTGCTCGCATTCGTTTCGGGCAGTTCGGGAATCGGGCCGTCGAGCGGATAGTCCGACAGATCGAAACCGCCCGTCAATCCCGATACCAGCGCGAGACCGACCTTCGGATCGACGAGCGACTGCAATTGTTCGAACTTCTCGTTCGCCTCGCTCTCGGTGCGTCCGACAATCGGGAACACGCCCGGCATGATCTTCAGATCGTCCGGCTCGCGGCCATAGCCCCGCATGCGACCCTTCACGTCCGCGTAGAACGCGACCGCGTCCTCCAGCGTTTGCTGCGCGGTAAAGATCACCTCGGCGGTGCTGGCCGCCAGCTCCCTGCCCGCTTCCGACGACCCCGCCTGCACGACCACCGGATGCCCTTGCGGAGAACGCGCGACGTTCAGCGGCCCCTTCACCTGAAAGAAGCGGCCCTTGTGTTCGAGTACATGCCGTTTGTGCGGATCGAAGAAACGCCCGTTGGCTTTGTCGCGAACAAACGCGTCGTCTTCCCAACTGTCCCAAAGTCCCTGTGTGACCTGCGCGAATTCGGTCGCGCGCTCATAACGCTCGGCGTGATCGAAATGTTTGTCGCGATTGAAGTTCTTCGCCTCATGTTCGCTCGACGACGTGACCAGATTCCAGCCCGCGCGTCCGCCGCTGATGTGATCGAGCGACGCGAATTTGCGCGCGATGTGATACGGCTCGTTGAAGCTCGTCGATGCCGTGCCGACCAGGCCGATGCGCCCGGTCACCGCCGCCAGCGCCGACAGCAGCGTGATCGGTTCGAACTGCGCGACATAGCTATGCGCGGTGCGGCTCAGAAAATCGACGTTGTCGCCGCGCGTGCCCACGCCATCGGCGAGAAACACCAGATCGAACTTCGCCGCTTCGGCCGCCTGGGCAAGCTGCACGTAATGGCGGAAATCGACGCCGGCATCGGCCTGCGCCTCGGGATGCCGCCATGCCGCAATGTGATGCCCCGACGGATAAAGAAAGGCGCCGAGGCGCAAATGCCCGTTACGTCTGCTCATGAAGGTCCGCGATGAAGGATTGACGACAGATTCGTGCGGCTGCGCACGCGAGCGATGATCGATCAGGTGATCGGGATAGCTAAGGAGTCGACGGTAACGGCGCGCGTGGCGAATGGCAACGAAGCGAAACTCATAACGTTATGAGCTTCGCCGCGCCGAATGGATTGCAGCATGAATCAGCTAAGGAAAGCAATTATTGTTGGTTGTCCGTCTCCGTCTCCTTCAGATAGTTTTCGACGTTTCAGACAACTCGACGCAGCGCGTCACGCTTTCATGCGCGCCGTCGCTGCTCGATACGATCCCGCGCGGATCGCTCCGGAGTTCTCCATGCCCACTCAAACGTCGAACGCCGCGTTCGCCGATCCCGCGCTGCCTGTGCGTCGTTCGAGCAAGCCGGCTCATGTCATCACGTCCGACGCCGAAGCCATTGCCATCGCACGGCAGCTCGCCGGCCGCTTCGCCGTCGATGCGGCGCGTCGCGATCGCGACCGCAGCTTGCCGCACGAAGAACTCGACGCCGCGTCGAGCGCCGGCCTGTGGGCGATGACCGTGCCCAAGGCTTACGGCGGCCCACAGGTTTCGTATGTGACGGTGGGGCGCGTGTTCGCGATCCTCGCCGCTGCGGACCCGTCGATTGCGCAAATCCAGCAGAATCACAACAGCGCCGTATTCTGGCTGTGGAAAACAGGCACCGAGCAGCAGCGCGCGTTCTTCCTCGGCGAGATTCTGCGCGGCGCGCGCTTCGGCAACGCCAACGTCGATGTGGGCGGCCGACCACCGACCGGCTCGGCCATGCCCATCGCGGCCGACGACGACGGCTTCCGACTGTCCGGCCGCAAGCTTTATTCAACCGGCGCGTTGTTTGCGGACTACGTCTCGACCATCGGCCACGACACGCAAGCGCGCCGCGTGGTCGCGATCGTGCCCGCCGGTCATCCCGGCATGAAGATCGTCGACGACTGGGACAGCTTCGGCCAGAAAACCACCGCGAGCGGCACGGTGATCTTCGACAACGTGTGGGTCCCCGCGCTGAACGTGTTGCCGATCTATCGCAGCTATGAAGAGTGGCCGCAAAACGCAATTTCGCAGATCAGTCACGTCGGCATCGACGCGGGCATCGCGCGCGGCGCGATCGACGCGACGATCGCGTTCATCCGGCAACGTGACGCGGATGCCGCGCCCTCCATCACGCCGCTCGGCGCCGACCCGTATGTGATCTACCAGCTCGGCGAACTGAAAACGCGCCTGCACGCGGCCGAAGCGATGATGGATCGGGCGGGCCACGCGATCGACACCTGCCTCGCCGACCCGCGCGCGGACACCATTGCGGAGGCGTCGATCGCAGTGGCCGAAGCCAAGGCATTGACGACCGAAATCGCGATCGACGCCAGCAACAAGCTGTTCGAGTTGGCCGGTACGCGCTCCACGCATCCGTCGTTCAATCTCGACCGGTATTGGCGCAACGCGCGCGTGCACACGCTGCACGATGCCGCGCGCTGGAAATACGCGGCGGTCGGCAACTTCTATCTGAACGGCGAGCGGCCTCCAACCAGCGGACAAACCTGAACGGTCGTCAGCGCGCGCCTCTGGCGGGCGCGCGCCCCCGGGCTTCTGCCGTCTGTCGCTTGTTAGCGGTGCGTACATCCACGCCTTCACTATCCCCTCACCCTTCAGGAGATGCCTGCATGCCAGGACGTCGACAATTTCTTGCCGCCGGCGCGGCGGCACTCGCGGGCGCGGCCTTCGCCACCTCGACGCGCCGCGCGTGGGCGGCGACGCCCGACACGATCAGCCTCGGCTTTCAGAAGACCGGTATTCCGCTCGTCGCGCGCCAACTCAAGGTATTCGAAAAGCGCTTCGAGCCGCGCGGCATTCGCGTCAAATGGATCGAATTCCCTTCCGGCCTGACGCTGTTGCAGGCGCTCGATATGGGCGTGATCGCATTCGGCAACTCCGGCAATGTCGGTTGTATTTTCCTGCAGGCGTCGGGCGGCCACGTCAACTACATCGCCGCGCAACCGACAGGCCCGAAAAGCGAAGGCATTCTGGTCAAGGCGGACTCCAACATCCATACGCTCGCCGATCTGCGCGGCAAGAAAGTGGGCTATGCGAAGGGCTCCAGTTCGCACGACCTGATCGCCGCCGCGCTGGAAAAGGCCGGCGTGAAATTATCGGAGATAGAAACCTTCTCGCTCGGCGCGGCGGATGCCGCGTTCGCGTACGAAGGCGGCAACATCGACGCGTGGGTGATCTGGGACCCCTACTTCACGCTTGCGCAGAAACACACGCCATCGCGCGTACTGGCCTATAGCGGCGAAGTCCACACGAGCGCCGGATTTCTGCTGGCTAACAGCACGTTTGCAGCCGCGCATCCTGATCTCGTCAACGAATACATCGAAGGATCGAAGCAGGCAGCGGAGTGGGCCAAAGCGCATCCGGCGGACGTGACCGATGTGCTCTGCGCCGCCACCGGCATTGCGCCCGACGTGATGGCGGCAGTGAATCGCAACGCGAGCTTCGACGTGACCGCGCTGAACGCACGTCTGCTCGACAACCAGCAAGCGACGGCGGATCGTCTGTTCGCACTCGGGCTGATTCCGAAGAAGGTCGACGTGCGCGATATCGTGTGGAAAGCGTAGTCCGGAATCCACGTTCAAACGTGGAAACAGGCCGCTAGAACAGCACTTTCACGCACAGCCTGGCACATCAGATAAAAAGCAGATTTCGTTGTTTGGAGTCCGAACAACGCCGTGCTTTACTGTTTGCACTCGAGTTCCGTCACGGCGCCGCACGCGTCTTTCGTGTTCGCTCCCGACACGGTGCCGGCCCGCTTCGCGAACCACACGTACGTTTCTACTTGCATGGCAAGGACATTCACTGTGCCCGAATCAATCGCTACTCCACCATTGCGCGCAGCGGCGCCCCATGCCGACGCTGCGCGCGATGCGTCGCCTTTCGTTCCCGTGCGCTCGCCTGCCACCTTTACCGACAGCCCCGTCTCACGCGCGTTCGAACAGCCGTTGCTGCTCGGCCTGTTCCTGCCGATTCAGGCGGGCGGCTGGAGCGCATCCACGTTGCCGCGCACGACAGACTGGAACTTCGACTACAACCTCGATCTCGTGCAGAAGGCCGAGGCGTTCGGCTTCGATCTGGTGTTCGCGCTGTCGCAATGGTTGCCGAAAGGCGGCTATGGCGGCGTATTCAATGGCGAAGCGCTCGATTCGTTCATGTCGCTTGCGGCGATGACCGCGCGCACCGAACGCATCATCCTCGTCGCCACGAGTCATGTGTTGTATGGGCCGTGGCATCCGCTGCATTTCGCCAAATTCACGGCGACACTCGATCACATCTCGAAGGGACGCTGGGGCATCAACGTCGTCACCGGTCATCGCGCAATCGAACACGAGATGTTCGGTTGGCATCGGATCGATCACGACCGGCGCTATCAACTGGCCGCCGAATTTCTCGACGCCGTCCAGCAACTGTGGACACAGCCGGATAACTTCAGCTTCGCTCCCGAACTGTCGAGCTGGAAACTGGACAAGGCCTTCGTCACGCCGAAGCCGCGCTATGGCCGCCCGCTGCTCGTCAACGCGACCGGTTCGGACGCGGGCATCGACTTCGCCGCGCGCTATTCGGACGTGGTGTTCATCACGAGTCCGGCGGGTTCGGAGATCGAAGCCGCGCTCGCCGCGCTGCCCGCGCACACCGCTCGCGTGAAAGCCGCAGCCGCGGCGCACGGCCGCAAGATTCGCACGCTGCTCAATCCGATGGTGATCTGCCGCGAAACGCCCGCCGAAGCGCGCGCGTATCACGACGCGATCGTCGCGCACGGCGATGAAGGCAGTTTCCATCGCTTCGACAGCGACGCGCACGCATGGCGCGGCGGTGCGGAACAGCGCAATTCGGCGGCGTCGCGCGCGGTGGGCGGCAACGTTTCGATTGTCGGCTCGCCGCAGCAGATCGCCGATTACATCGTGCGCCTGCATCGGGCCGGCGTCGACGGCGTGCAGCTGAGCTTCTTCGATTTCAAGCCCGACCTTGAATTCTTCGGCGAGCGCGTGCTGCCGTTGTTGCGCGAAGCCGGCCTGCGCTATTGACCTTGCGCTATTGATCGCAACCCGCGCCGCGTTCGACGAACGCGGCCGCCATCAATCGACGTTCCAACCCACTTCGCAGGTGATCCGCATGAGCCGAATCTGGTACACGCGTTGCCCGGCCCCGACACCGTTCGGCATCGCGGCACAAAAAGGCTGGCTGCAACAGGAGTTCGCCGCCGATGGCATCGACGTCAAGGCATTGCAGGATGCCGATGACGTGCTGATCCGCCGTTCGCATTTCACGCACAGCCAGCCGTGGTCATTTCGACAGGGCGGCAATATTCCGCCGCTGTGGGCGCGAGCGCAAGGCAGCGACACGCGGTTGATCGGCCTGAGTTGGGTCGACGAATTCCAGGCGTTGATTACGCTCGACCGGCAACTCGACGCCACGCCGCACGCGCTCGCGGGACGCCGCTTCGGATTTCCGCGCAGCACCCGCGCGAGCGTGGTCGATTTTCATCGTGCCACCGCGCTGCGCGGATTTTCGTCGCTACTCAACGCGATTGGCGTGCAGTTCGAAGACATCGATCTGGTCGAACTGCCGCACACGCCGCGCGGACTCGAAGACGCGAAGCCCGCTGCCGATGCGTCGCTCGGCGAGTGGCTCGACGCACAACGTTCGCACGAGTTCGCCCGCGAAGCCGAGGCGCTGCTGCGCGGCGAGGCCGACGTCGTGTTCGTCAAGGGCGCGACCGGCCTCGACATTGCGAATCTGCTCGGCGCGAAAATTCTGGTCGAGATCGGCGCGCAACCGAATCGCGTGCTGCACGCGAACAACGGCACGCCGCGCCCATTGACCGTCGACGCGCAACTGTTGCGCGAACGTCCCGATCTGGTCGAACGCGTGCTGGTCCGCACGCTCGACGCCGGCGACTGGGCCAGCGCGCACGCTACCGAAGTCGCGAGTTATGTCGGCCGCGAAGTGCGCAGCGCCGAGCATTGGGTCGAACGCGCGTACCCGGGCGGCCTGCACCGGCAATTGACGATGGGCCTCGATCCGCAAGCGCTCGCCGCGCTCGCCGACTTCAAGCGGTTCCTGTTCAAGTGGGGTTTCATCGCGACGGATTTCGATTTCGACGCGTGGGTCGATCCGGCGCCGCTCGCCGCCGCGCTCGAACGACGCAACGCGCACGTTGCATCGAGTGCCTGAATCAAGCCGCTTCCCTCTTCTCTTCTTCGATAACAAAAGATGGCAGACATCACCACGCCGGCCGCGCTGCGTCGCTACGGCACGCGGGTTTTTAGCGGAGCGCTCGGCTTCGCGCTGACGCTGGCCGTCGCGCTCGGCGGCCCGGCATCGCACGCTCAGACACGCGGTGGCACGCTCAACTTCATCGTCACGCCGGAGCCGACTGCGCTCGTCGATCTGGCCACGACCGCAACCAACGTGCTGAAGGTCAGCGCGAAAGTCACCGAAGGTCTGCTGGAATACGACTTCAAGCTGGAGCCGAAGCCATCGCTCGCGACCTCGTGGGAGATCAGCGACGACAGCCGCAAATACGTTTTCCATTTGCGTCACGGCGTGAAATGGCATGACGGCAAACCCTTCACGTCGGCGGACGTCGCGTACTCGATCCAGGCGCTCCGGCAAGTTCATCCACGCGCGAAGACCACGTTCGCCAACGTCACCGACATCGCGACGCCCGATCCCTATACTGTCGTCATCACGCTGTCCCGGCCCGCGCCGTGGTTGATCAAGGCGTTTTCGTCGTCGGAAACGCCGATCGTGCCGAAGCACATCTACGACGGCACCGACGTGCTCGCGAATCCGGCCAACAATGCGCCGATCGGTACGGGCCCGTTTCGCTTCGTCAAATGGGTGCGCGGGAGCTACATCGAATACGCGCGCAATAACGACTACTGGGACGCCGGCAAGCCCGGACTCGACAAGATTGTCGTCAAGGTCATCAACGATCCGGCCGCGCGCACCGTCGCCTTCGAAGACGGCTCGGTCGACCTGAGCGGCGATACGCCGGTGCCCTTGTCCGATCTCGCGCGTCTGAAAGACAACCCGAAACTCGCGATCGAAACGCGCGGCTACGAGTTCCAGGCGGGCGTTGCGCGCATCGAGTTCAACCTCGACAA
This sequence comes from Paraburkholderia ginsengisoli NBRC 100965, assembly GCF_000739735.1. GTDB lineage: Bacteria > Pseudomonadota > Gammaproteobacteria > Burkholderiales > Burkholderiaceae > Paraburkholderia > Paraburkholderia ginsengisoli. Next base: position 149,932 of record NZ_BBJF01000006.1, read on the forward strand.
CCCGGTGCTGAAGAATCCAAAAGTACGTCAGGCCATCGCGTCCGCACTGGATCGCGAAGTGATCCGTAAAGTCATCTACTACGGTTACGCGACGCCGCTTGCGAGTCCGATCATTCCGGCGAGCCCCTATCACGATCCGGTGCCCACGCCCTATCCGTTCAACGTCGACCGCGCGAACGCGCTGCTCGACGAAGCCGGCTATCCACGCAAAGCCGACGGCACCCGCTTCGCACTGACGGTCGATCCGCTGCCGATCGGCGATCTGCCCGCACGCACCGCCGCCTATGTGAAGTCCGCGCTCGCACGAGTCGGCATTGCGGTGACGGTCCGCAGCCAGGATTTGCCGGCGTATCTGAAACGTATCTACACCGACCGCGATTTCGATTTCAGCGTGAACGGCATGAGCAATCTGTTCGATCCGGTGGTCGGCGTCGCGCGGCTCTATACGAGCGGTAACTTCCGGCGCGGCGTGCCGTTCACCAACGGCTCGCACTACAGCAATCCGGAGATCGACCAGTTGTTCTCGCGCGTGGCCGAAGAAACCGATGAAACCAAACGCAAGCAACTGTTCTCGCAAATCCAGCGGATTCTCGAACGTGATCTGCCGGATATCAATCTGGTGTCGCCGCAATACGTCACGGTGTACTCGCGCGCGGTGCACAACCATACGACTTCGCCCGACGGCGTATCCGCGAGTTTCGCCGATCTCTGGCTGCAACGTTGAACCGCCTCATCCGCATCACTTTCTTCACTTCACGGAATTCGCAATCATGGAATACAGACAGCTCGGCCGCAGCGGCATTCAGGTCTCGACGTTGACGCTCGGTACGATGATGTTCGGCGGCCCCACCGACGAAGCCACCGCGGCCCGCATCATCGACCTCGCTCAGGAACAGGGCATCAATTCGATCGACACCGCCGACGTCTACGTCAAAGGCGAATCGGAACGCGTGGTGGGCCGCAGCATCGCCGCGCAACGCGAGCGCTGGGTGCTCGCAACCAAGTTCGCCAATCCGCTCCATGAAGGCGACGTGAATGCGAGCGGCGCGTCGCGCAAGCACATCGTGCGCGCGGTCGATGCGAGCCTGAAGCGCCTGAACACCGACTACATCGATCTGCTCTACATTCATCGTGAAGATCATCTGACGCCGGTCGAAGAGACCGTGCGCGCGCTGAACGATCTGATCCAAGCCGGCAAACTGCGCTATTACGGGCTGTCGAATCATCGCGCGTGGAAGATCGCCGAGTTTACTCACACCGCGCAGGCGCTTGGGCTCGATGCGCCGGTGGCGAGCCAGCCGCTCTACAACATCGCCAATCGCCAGGCCGAGGCCGAGCAACTGACGGCGGCGCACCGTTATGGGCTCGGTGTGATTTCGTACAGCCCGCTTGCGCGCGGCGTGCTGACCGGCAAGTACGAGCCGGGCGCGACGCCCGCCGCCGACACGCGCGCGGGCCGCAGCGACAGGCGCTTGCAGCAGACCGAATGGCGGCCCGAGTCGCTGGAACTGGCGCGGCGCGTGCGTGAGCATGCCGAAGCGCGTGGCCTGTCCGCCGGGCAATTCGCGCTCGCATGGGTGCTCAATAGCCGCTATATCAGCTCGACTATCGCGGGGCCGCGCACCGAGGCGCAATGGCGCGACTATCTGCCGGCTCTGCACTATCGCCTCACGGCCGAAGACGAAGCATTCGTCGATTCACTCGTCACGAGCGGTCATCCGTCGACGCCGGGCTTCAACGATCCGGGCCATCCGTTCTTCGGGCGCATCGCGCGTCACGGTGCGCCGCAGGACGAGTCGGACAACGCGCAACGACGCTAGGCGCTGCACGCCCTTCACTTCATCCGGTCATCGCCATCATGTCTCATCGAAACCCGCTGTTCCCGGCTTTTCGCCTGCGCTTTGCCGGCGCGTTCATCGCGCTGGCCGCGCTCGTGCCGCTCGCTGCCCACGCGGCCGATAGCGGCGCGGCACCGCCGTTGCGTATCGGCTTCGTGCCCGGCCCTTACGCGGACGAGTTCAAGGCCGGCGTCGAACCGCAGTTGCGCAAGAAAGGCTACGCGATCCAGTACGTCGAGTTCAGCACAGGGCTCGAAGCGAACCAGGCGGTGTATCGCGGTGAGATCGTCGCCGACGTGATGCAGCACGAGGTTTATCTGAAGTCGTATAACGATCGCAACGGCACCGATCTCGTCGGTGTCGTGCAAGTGCCTACGCCGCCGATGGGCTTCTACTCGACGAAACATCGTTCACTCGCGGACGTGAAGCCCGGCGCGCGTGTCGCGGTGCCTAACGACCCGGTCAATCTGGAACGCGCGCTGAAGATCCTGCAGCGCATCGGCTGGATCAGGATCAAGGCGAATCCGAATCCTGTCGACGTCACCGAGCGCGACGTAATCGCCAATCCGGCCGGCATCAGGATCGTCCCGCTGGAATCGGCGCAGGCGCCACGCGCGCTTGACGACGTCGATTACGCGGCGATTCAGGGCAACTTCGCGATCTTCAGCGGCCACAAGCTGACCGATGCGCTCGCGCTCGAACAGATGACGCCGCCGTATATCAACCAGGTCGTCGTGAAGGCGGCCAACCGCAATGCGCGCGCGACGCAGGATATCGTGCAGGCATATCAGTCCGCGGATTTCCAGCGGGCGATTCGCGGCAATCGTTTCTATGACGGCTTCCGGTTGCCCGCGTATTTCGGCAGCGAGTGAGCCGAGGTGATGCATGCTATGCGTGCAATGCGCGTATGAAAATGGCGAGGACAACATGCGTTGACCTCGCCATTTTCTTTTGATCGCGCGATCAGCCGCTCATGCGGCCAACCGAGCTAACAACTAGGCCGCTTGCGCATCGAAGCGCCGGCCGGGATGCGCGTCGAGCAGCGTGCGCGTGTACGCATGCTGCGGCGCGCGCCAGATCTCGCGATGATCGCCGCTTTCGACGATGCGCCCCGCCTGCATCACATGCACACGGTCCGCGATATAGCGCACCACCGAGAGATCGTGCGAGATGAACAGATAGGCGAGCCCGAGATCGCGCTTCAGCTCCACCAGCAAGTTGAGGATTTGCGCCTGAATCGATACGTCGAGCGCGGACACCGGTTCGTCGCAAATCAGCAGATCAGGTTCCAGCACCAATGCCCGCGCGATGCCGATGCGTTGCCGTTGCCCGCCCGAGAATTCATGCGGAAAGCGCTGCGGCGTGCCGCTCGGCAAGCCGACCCGATCGAGTATCGCGGCAATGCGTGAGCGGCGTTGCCGCGCGTCGTCCACGCCGTTGACCACCAGCACCGTCTCCAGAATCTCACCGACAGTGCGGCGCGGATTCAGCGACGCATACGGGTCCTGAAAGACCATCTGCACATGACGACGCAACGGCCGCAATTCGCGCTCGCGCAACGGCACGAGGTCAGTGCCGCGCAAGCGGATCTCACCGGCGGCCGCCGGCACGAGCCGCAGGATCGCTTTCGATAACGTCGATTTCCCGCAGCCGGATTCCCCGACCAGGCCGACCGTTTCGCCACGCGCAATCCGCAACGACACGCCATCCACCGCGCGCAACGTCGTCTTGCCATGCCGATGCGGATAGTCGATCCGCACGTCGTGCAATGCGAGCAGCGGCGCGTCGTCGTTCGCACGGTTTTGCGCGGCCGGCTCGTCGTGCTGGCCGCCGCGCGCCGAACGCGGCACGACCGCGAAAGTCGGCTTGCCGTCGTCGGCGATGCCGTGGCGAATCTCCGGCAACTTCCAGCCCCGATAGTGCAGATCGTCGGCGACATTCAGCGACGCGCCGAGCAGGCCGCGCGTGTACCCATGTTGCGGCTGCGAGAAGAGTTGCGCCACCGGCGCCTGTTCCACCATCTCGCCCGCCAGCATGACCGCGACGCGATCCGCGTGTTGTGCAACCACGCCGAGATCGTGCGTGATCAGCAGCAGCGACATCGACAACTCACGACGCAGGCCGTCGAGCAACTCGAGAATGCGCGCCTGGATCGTGACGTCGAGCGCCGTGGTCGGCTCGTCCGCAATCAACAGACGCGGCCGGCACGCCACCGCCATTGCGATCATCACGCGTTGCCGCTGACCGCCGGAGAGCTCATGCGGATAATCGAACACGCGCCGCTGCGGTTCTGGAATCCTCACCAAGTCCAGCAATTCGATCGCCCGCTTACACGCAGCGGCTTTCGACAGGCTCTCGTGCTGGCGCAACGTCTCGACGATCTGCGCGCCGATCGACAGCACCGGATTCAGCGAAGTCATCGGCTCCTGGAAGATCATCGAAATCTGCCGGCCACGCACCGCGCGCATGTCCGGCGCGGACAGATCGAGCAGCTCGCGGCCGTCGAAACGCAAGCTGCCGCTCACGCGTCCCGGCGTCGGCACGAGCCGCATCAACGACAGCGCGGTTGCAGACTTTCCGCAGCCCGACTCGCCGACCAGCGCCAGCGTCTCGCCTTGCGCGACGTCGAAATTGAGGCCGCGCACCGCGTCGTGCGCGCCGAAACTCACGCGCAGATCGCGTACTTCAAGCAGGTTTGCCGCTTTATTCACTTCGTGCGTCCTCGATTTCATGATCAGTTGCGTTCGCGCAGACGCGGATTGAGTGCGTCATTCAGGCCGTCGCCCAGCAGGTTCAGCGCCAGCACCGCAACGACGATCGCCGCGCCGGGAATCGCGGTCAGATACCAGGCGGTGCGCAGCGAATCGCGCCCCGCGCCGATCATGCCGCCCCAACTGACGACGTTCGGATCGCCCATGCCGAGAAACGACAGCGACGACTCGATCAGAATCGCGCTCGCCACCATCACCGAGGCGGTGACGATCACCGGCGGCAACGCATTCGGCAAAATCTCGCCGAAGATGATGCGTGCGTTGCTGAAGCCCTGGCTGCGGGCCGCGAGCACGAAGTCCGCCTCGCGCAGCGTGCGAAATTCGGCGCGCACGATTCGCGCGACCGTCGGCCACGACGCTATGCCGATCGCCAGTGCGATCACCGTGACGCTCGGCCGGCCAATCGCGACGATCACGATGACCAGCAGAAACGACGGGATGGTCTGAAAGAGTTCGGTCACGCGCACCAGCACGTTATCGACGACACCGCCGAAGAAGCCGCCCGCCGCGCCCACCAGCGTGCCGATCACGAGACCGATTCCCGCAGCGGCCGCGCCGATCAGCAACGACACACGCGTGCCGTGCGCGATGCCGGCGGCGACATCGCGGCCGAGCGAATCGGTGCCGAGACGATATTGCGGATCGGTGCCCGGCCATTCGAACGGTGCGGCGACCATATCGAGCGGATCGCCGGGAAACAGATGCCCCGCACCGAGCGCGAGCGCGATGAACGCGGCGAGCAGCACGAGGCCCGTGAGCGCCGACGGATTGCGCAGCAGCGCGCGCCATACGCCACGGCCGCGTTTCGGCGCATCAGAAGTGGGCGCCGTGCCAGCGCGTTTTTGACCGAATAACGCGCCTGCCAGTTGACCACGCCACGATGAAACAGCGGCCGGTTCAGGCGAAGTGGAAATCAGATTCGAAGAGTCAGAAGCCATTGCGTCTCTCTGGTGAACAACGGGTCGGCGCAAGCGCGAAGTCACGCGATGCACGGATCGAGCCAGGCCTGCAACAGATCGACCAGCACGTTCGCGACGATCACGAGCAGCGACGACAGCAGCAGCACGCCGAGCAGCACGCTGAAATCGCGGGCCATCACCGCGTCGAGCGCGAGGCGCCCGAGGCCTGGCCAACTGAACACGGTCTCCGTCACCGCCGCGCCGCCGAGCAGCGTGCCGAAATGAATGCCGACCATCGTGGTCAACGGCATCAGCGCATTGCGCAGCACATGCCGCACGGTCACGCGCCACGGATGCAGCCCCTTGGCCTGCGCGGTTCGCACGAAGTCCTGGCGTTGCACTTCGAGCATCGCGGCGCGCGTGAGCCGCGCATAGATCGCGATGAAGAACGTCGCGAGCGTCGCGGCGGGCAGCAGCACATGCTTCGCCGCGTCCGCGAACAACGCGAAGCCGTGCAGTTGCACGCCGAGCGTGACGTTGCCGCCGCTCGGCAGCCAGCCGAGGTGCACCGAGAACAGCACGATCGCGAGCAGGCCGATCCAGAAGCCCGGCGTCGAATAGAACAGCAACGCGAGCACCGACAGCACACGGTCCGGCCACTTGCCCGCCCAATGCGCCATCACCGCGCCGAGCGTGACGCCGATCACGATCGCCATCGACAACGCCACGCCCATCAGCAGCAACGTATTGGGCAAGCGCGACAGGATCAGCTGCATCACCGGCATGTCGTATCGCGGCGAATAGCCGAGGCTGAAGTGCGCGAGATGCGTCAGGTACGACCACAGTTGATGCAGCACCGGCTGGTCGAGGCCGAACTTCGCGCGCAGCACCTGCATCGTTTCCGCCGTCGCCGAACCGGATTCGCCGGCCAGCACATCGGCGGCATCGCCCGGCATCAGTTTCAGCAGGAAGAAGTTCAGGATCACGATGCCGACCACCGTCGGCAAGACCTGCCATGCCGTGCGTCGTGCTAAAGCGCCGAAACGCAAACTGCGACTCATCGTCGGTCTCCTGTCAGGCGCTCAGATAGACATCCGCGAGATTGCCTTCGAGGCCCTGCGCGGAGACGGTGTGGTTGTGCACGCGCCGGTTCGCGAGCGTGACCATGCGCGGCGCGACGAGATTGAGAATCGGCAGATCGCGATACACGACCTGCTGGAACTGCTGATACAGCGCGACGCGTTTGCTTTCGTCGGTTTCCACGGCCGCGCTTTCGAGCAGGCGGTCGACTTCGGCATTGCTGTAGTGCGGCGCATTCGAAAACGGCACGCCCGGGCGAATGTTCTTCGACCAGTACAAACGCTGAACGCCGACGCTCGGATCGAACAGCGTGTTCACGCCGATGCTCGTGAAATCGAACTGACGGTCCGCATAGACACGCTTCAGAAACGCCGGCAAATCTTGCGAGCGCACGGTGACGTCGATGCCCACGCGCGCCAGCGCGGACTTCACGTAGTCGGCCTGGCGGCGGTACAGATCGCCATAGGGCAGAAAATCGTGCGTGAGCCGGAAGCGCACGCCGCCGTCCTTGCGCGGATAGCCGGCCGCGTCGAGCAGTTTCTCCGCGCTTGCGGGATCGAACGCATACGCCGCGAGCTTTGCGTCGTGATACGGCGAGCCCGGTGTGATCGGCGTGGGCGACAGGTCCGCGTAGCCGTATGCGATCGTGCGCTGCACGACCTGCGGATTGATCGCGTGAGCAATCGCCTGGCGTACTCGCAAGTCTTTGAGGATTGGATGATCGAGGTTGAAATCGATCTCGGACAGCGGTTCGAGAAAGCGGTAGCCGCGCGTTTCGACAGCCAGTTGCGGCAATTGCGTGAGACGTGGCAGGTCGGTCAACGGCACCGGATTTTCGCCGCCGAGATCGAGCGCGCCGGTTTCGAAGGCCGCCGAGCGAGCGGCCGCGTCCGGGATCACCTTGAATACCAGCGCGTCGATATACGGTTTGCCCGCATCCCAGTAGTCCGGGTTGCGTTCGTAGACGATATTCGCGCCGCGCGTCCATGACTTGAAGCGGAACGGACCCGTGCCGATCGGCGCGTTGTTGTGCGGGTTCGTCAGCGGATCGCCGGATGCGTACAGGTGCTTCGGCACAATGGGCGATTCGCCGGCGGACAACGCCTTCAACAGATACGGCGCGGGCTTCGTCAATTCGATGATCGCGGTGCGTGCGTCCGGCGTGGCGACGCGCGTCACGTTGGCGAACGTGCTGCGTCCGCGCGGATGCACCGCTTTGAGCAAATCGACCGAGAATGCGACGTCCGCCGACGTGAACGGCTGACCGTCGTGCCACTTGACGTTATCGCGCAGCGTGAACGTGTATTTCAAACCGTCGGGGCTGACCACCCACGCGGTGGCCAATTGCGGCTTCGGCCGCAAATCGAAGTCATAGGCCAGCAGCCCCTCGAGCACTTTAGAACTGGCGACTAGCGCGGGCCCGGTGGTCTGGAAGATCGACACGAGTACCGGCGGCTCCGGGTTGATCAGCATGTTCAAGGTGCCGCCCCGCTTCGGCGCGGCGGCCTCGCCCTGCGCGAAAGCCAATGTCGGCATGCCGGCCGCGGCGAGCGCTGCGCCCGATGAAATCAGAAAGTCGCGTCGATTCAGTCCTGCCATGTGATCCAGATCCTGGTTGCCGACGGGTCCGCTCGCGGCTCGTCGTAGTGTCATCGTGATGTCGTGATCGTTTCTTCGGCGGTACTGCTGCCGCAACGCTCACGATAAAGCCGCTGCGGCGCCAAAAGAACCAATGGTTCCGCATATGCAAAGCACGACACGGACGAAAGACCCGCCGGCACGCCGGAAAACGCGACATCACGCGATGAATACGTCGGCGAGATTGCCGTCCAGACCGTCGGCCGTGACCGTGTGGTTGTGCACGCGCCGGTTGTACAGCGTGACCTGCTTCAGCGTGACGAGATCGATGATCGGCAGATCGCGTCCCACTACCTGCTGGAACTGGCGGAAGTATTTGACGCGCGTCGCCGGATCGTTCTCGACCGCCGCCGCTTCGAGCAGACGGTCGACCTCGGGATTGTCGTAATGCGCGGCGTTGGAGAACGGCACGCCCTTCCTGAAGTTGCGCGACCAGTAAAGCCGCTGCACGCCCACCGTGGGATCGAACGTATTGCCGAGGAAGTTCGCATCGAGAGCGAAATCGCGATCGGTGTAAATCCGCTTTACGTACGCGCCGAAATCCTGCGAACGCACGGTCGACTCGATCCCCACGCGGCGCAGCGTTTGCCGCAGATATTCGGCGAGCCGCGCGAACGTCGGGTCGTACGGGTTGTAGTCGATCGTCAGCGGAAAACGAAAGCCGTTGGACTGACGGGGCAAACCGGCTTCGTCCAGCAGACGGCCGGCCTGCGCGAGATCGAATGGCGCGGCCGGCGCGTGCGGATCGTAGAACTGCGTGAGCAACGGACTGATCGGCGACGGCGCGACGATGCCGTAGCCATACCAGACCGATTGCAGAATCGCCTGCCGATCGATGCTGTGCGCGATAGCCTGACGCACTTTCAGTTGCGACAGGTAACGATTGTCGAGATTGAACTGCAACTGCGTCTGCGCGGCGTCATAGCTGTACCCGCGCGTTTCCAGCGCAAGATGAGGCAAGGCCTGCAAGCGCTGGATGTCGACGAGTGGCACCGGGTTCTCGCCCGCGAGATCCAGTTCGCCGGTTTCGAGCGCGACCGCACGGGCAGCCGCATCGCCGATGAAACGCACTACCAGTTCGTCGACATACGGCTTCGGCGCATCCCAGTAGTCGGGGTTGCGCACGAACACCGCATGACTGCCGCGCTCCCAACTCTTGAAGCGATAAGGACCGGTGCCGATCGGATCGATGTTGTGAGGATTGTTCAGCGGATCACCGCTGCCGTAGAGATGCGCGGGCACGATCGGCGACTCCGATGCTGCGAGCGCATAGATCAGATACGGCGCGGGCTTCGATAACTTCAGCACTGCCGTGTGGGTGTCGGGCGTGCGCACCTCGGACACGTTCGCGAACGTCGAACGGCCACGCGAGTGATATTGCTTCAGCAAGCCGATCGACACCACCACGTCTTTCGACGTAAAGGGCTGGCCGTCGTGCCAGCGCACACCTTCGCGCAACCTGAACGTGTACTGCAAACCGTCCGCGCTGATCGACCACGCGGTGGCGAGTTGCGCGCGCGGCTGCACGTTGAAGTCGTAGCTCAATAAGCCTTCGGTTACCTTCGGGCTGATCTTCTGTTCCGCGCCGGCCGTAGTGGCGAAATTGATCAGCACGTTGGGCTCGGGATTCACGAGCAGAGTCAAGCGGCCGCCGTGACGCGGCGCCACCGCGCTACTCTGCGCGGCCGCTCGCGCCAACGATCCGAACGTGCCCAACGTGAGACCGGCGGCACCGCCTGCAAGTCCGATCAACGCATTGCGACGTCCTGAGTGAAACCCACCGCGATGACTCATACCCGCTCCTTTTAAATCCGCCCGGCACGGCGGGCGATGTTTATCGGAAGCATCGCAAGATATCAACCGGCGGCGGCAACAAGAACGAATAAATCAAGGATTGCATATCCCTATCACGGCGCTTTGACGCTATGACTTTGGGATCCGCAATGCAACGTCTATCCGCTGAAATAGCCGATATCGATATCGAATTTGGTTGTTTGTTGGTTCACTTCGGGTTGCTTATCTTTACAGGCCTTTCACTTCTTCGCACTGGCAAAGCTATCTCTCACCTTCAAACAAGCCGATTCAATAGAACATGAAAAAACTGGTTATCTTTCTGGGCGTTTCGCCTTTTCTCGCCGTCGCTGCGAATGCGCAAAGCAGCGTCACGTTATACGGAATCGTCACCGGCAACGTCACGTATTCGAACAACGTTCAAACCGCCGCGACCGCGAATGGCGGAAGGCCGAAAGGCGGCGCACAGATCGCCCAATTCGATAGCGGCACGTCGGGTCTCGCATCGAGCCGCTGGGGCCTGAAAGGCACCGAAGATCTCGGCGGCGGACTGAAGGCGATCTTCCAGCTCGAAAACGGCTTCAGTGTGAATAACGGCGCGATCGGCCAGGGCGGCACGGAGTTCGGCCGCCACGCATGGGTCGGTTTCAATGCGAACCGCTACGGCACGTTGACGTTGGGACGTCAGGGTGACACGTCGGTCGAGTTCGTCTCGGCGCTGATCTATGGCTGGTATTGGGGCAATCTTGCGATCCACCCGGCCGATTACGACAACCTGAACTTCACGCACCGCATCAACAACTCGATCAAATACCTGTCGGATTCGTTCAACGGATTCCGTTTCGGCGGGCTCTATAGTCTCGGGGGCGTGGCGGGCAACGTCACGCAGAATCAATTCTGGTCGACGGGCGTCAGTTACACCGGTGGATCATTCGCGATTGCCGCGTCGATCATCAATGCGCGCAATCCGAACACGTCGCTCTACGGCACCAATGCGAACGCGAGCGCGACCGGCAACAATCTCGGTTCCGCGGGATCGGCAACGACGCCTGAGTCGAATCCGATAATCGCCGGGTTTGCGTCGGCACATACGCAGCAGACCGTGTCCGTCGCAAGCACGTATACGGCGGGCGGCGCGATCTTCGGCGTCGCGTATTCGAGTACCCAGTTCCGTGGACTCGGCTCGAACGGGCCGCTCAATACATTCAACTACAGCGGTTCGACGACACTCAGCACCGTCGGCGCGAGCTTGCGCTACCAGGCCACGCCGTTCCTGCGGTTGGGCGCATCGTTCGACTATACGGAAGGTGGTAGCGTCGGCAGCAAGGATGGCGCAAAGTACGAGCAAGTCAATCTCGGCGCCGGCTATTCGCTATCGAAAGCGACTGAGCTCTACGTGACAGGCGCCTATCAGCACGCCAGTGGCACCGACTCGCTGGGTCGCCCGGCGGTCGCCGCGATCGGCTACCTGACTCCTTCCACGACCGACAAGCAGGTCGCGGTGTCGGCGGGCGTCAAGCATCTGTTCTGATGCGTCGGAACACGGAACTTCGCTTGGAACGCGCCCGCAACGGGCGCGTCGATTCAATGCACCTTTGGAAAGCCGTGACGCTGCGCCAGCAGGTCGAGTATCCGGCGCGTGTCGGTCACGAAGCGTCTGTCGCCGAGCACTTGCGCGTCGGCGGGCGCCGGTTGTTCGTCGCCGAAGATCAACACCGGCAGACCCTGGTGGTCAGCATCGAGCGCTTCGACGACCACCGCGCGCGGGCGCGCAAACGGCAGGCGGCGAATGTCCAGACGCGCGTTGAGCGCCGGGTCGCTCGCCAGCAAACCTTCGATGGGTGCGCCGTCCGGGCAGATGAAACGCTCGCCCGGATGTTTCGGGTCAGTGAAGCCCGGCTCCAGCAATAACAGCAGATCTCGTCGGCTCATGATTTTCCGTTGACGGTTGTGGGTGAATGACAGGCGCAGGTCGTCAGAACACGCGGCCTTCAGTGAGATGCGTGGTCACGCCGTTCAATTCGTAGTCGCCGATCACCCGCGCTTTATGCAACAGCGGGTTATGACTGAAGATGGTGCGCAGATTGCGCCAGTGACGATCGAAGTTGTGCGAACGCGCAGTCGCCGATGCGCCGCCGATCTCGAACAACCGCTCGCCCGCATGCAGCGCGAGTTTGCTGACCACCAGTTGCGTCTTCGCGGTGGCGAGCGCGCCTTCCAGCACGCGCTCTTCCGCATTGGTCGCACCATGGCGAATCGCTTGCGCCGAACGGTCCAGGGTTCGCGCATTCTGCTGCACGAGCGCGTCGATCGAGAGGCTATGCGCGGCGAGATCGCCCACCACCTGTTGCACGAAGCCGTCTTCACGCGCGGACGGCGCGGGGCTATGCAATACAGGGCGGCCGTGTTGCACCACGTAGCGCCGCGCGTCCGCGAGAATGTTGCGTACGATACCGGCCGCGACCGCGACCAGATGCAACTGCCGCACTGCGCTGCCATGGCGGCCGGCAAGACTCGTATAGCCGCGCGTCGCGACTTCGTGTGCGAACACCTGCACGTTGTCGAGTACGAGACTGCCGCTCGCCGTCATGCGCTGACCCATGCCGTCCCAATCGTCGATAACTTGCAGGCCGTCACGCGCGACCGGAATCACGATCGACACCTTCTCGTCGTTTTCGTCCTGCACGTTGATGCGCGCATAGTCCGAAAACGCGGTGCCGGTCGAATAGTATTTCTTGCCGGACACGCGAAAGTGCGCGCCGTCGCGCACGAGCTTCGTGACGATTTCCCCTGGCCGCAAAGTGCCGAGTTCCGTCGACGCCCCGCCGAAAATTGCGCCTTGTCGCACGCGCTCGATCTGCGTGTCGTTGAATTCGGAGCGGGGCGACAACAGCAATTGCTCGGTCAGGTCGTAGTGAATCCGCAAAGCGTGCGCGACGTTCGACTCGTGCGCAGCCAGCGTCGTGACGACGTGAAAAAGATCTTCGAGCGAGCCGCCAAGGCCGCCCCACTCGACAGGAAAGCGCAATAGTCCGAGCCCCGAGGCGCGAAACAGCGCGAAGCGGTCGAACGGCAATTCACGTCGCGTTTCGCGTTGCGCGGCGTCTTCGCCGATCGCTTCGGCGAGCGCCGGCAACGCGGCCAGCGCTGCGTCGAGTGTCGCGGGCGCCGCCATGTCGAGAGATACCTGCATGCCACATTCCTTTTTAGATGCGCGCGGATCGGAGCGATCCGGCTGTTTGAGCTGGATGAAGCTGGACGGATCGTGAGTGGCCGGAGAGAAACCTCACGCAGTCAGCACGTTCGAGAACACGCGATCCGCGAGACGATTCGAATCGGTCCCGCTGTTGAGCACGCCGACCGTCTTCAGATCGTCGGCATACAGCGAGATTTCTTTCTTGAATGCGTCGCCAACCGGATGGTGATGATCGGTGTGACTCCTGAGCATCGCGGCGAGTTGGCTCACATCGGCGGCAGGCGTATAGGCCGAAAAGATCGCGGCCGCGTCGGTGGGATGATTGGCGGTCCACTCGGTCGCTTCGAGCAGCGCCTGAGTCAGCTTCTGCGCGGTCGCGCGATCCTTGCGCACCAGCGAACCGCGCACGCCGAGCACGCAGCAGGAACGCGTCTGGTACTCGCCGCACAGATTGTTCGACACCTCGTACAGATGATCCGATTCGCGGATCGACCAGATCGTCGGGTCGCCATCTGCGATTGCCTGCACTTCGCCCTTCTTCAGCGCCTCGCCCAACAGGTTCGCCGGATACTGACGCCAGTTCACATCGCGCTCGGGATCGACGCCGATCTTCTTCAACACGATCGCGAAGAAGTTCTTGGTGGGACTCGCCATATCGCTGACGCCGATCGTGCGTCCCTTCAATCCCTGCACATCGACGATGCCCGACGCGCGCGTCGCCAGTAAACGCATGCAGCCGCCATGAATGCCGGCGGTCAGCTTGACGTCGAAACCCTGCTCCAGCGGTTTGATCCAGCGTAGCGCCATGCCGACGCCCGCGTCGGACTTGCCGGTCGCGATCGCTTCGAGCAGTTGATCGGTCGATCCCGAGAAGTTCACGAGATCGACCTGCAAGCCGTGCCGCTCGAAAAAGCCCTGCTTCACGGCGACGGCGACCGGTGCAGTGCAGACCGAGCCTGCATTCCACGACAGCTTGAGTTGCTTCAAAGGCGCCGAAGGCGTTTGCGCGAAAGCGAGCGAGCCCGGCAGGCTCAGCACGGTTCCACCGAGCGCGGCGGCGCCCGCGCTCCAGGCCGTCTTGCGCAGCCACGCACGGCGGGCCGGGCTCAGTGGAGTTTCATCGATGTGATTCATGGTTGCGTGTTCCTCTGGTCGCGATGGTTGTTCTATGGGTTCAGGTGTCGAGTCCGAGTTGCGCGAGCACCTCGCGGCGCAGCGCCACCAGTTTCGGGTCGTCGCGATGGCGCGGATACGGCGCGTCGTTACGCACCTCGGCGACGACCCGCGCCGGGCGCTCGCTGAACACGATCACGCGATTGGCGAGCAGCAACGCTTCCTCCACGTCGTGCGTGACCAGCAGCACCGAAAAGCGCGCGTCCTGCCACAGTCGCGCGAGTTCGCCCTGCATACGGATACGCGTGAGCGAGTCGAGCTTGCCGAACGGTTCGTCCAGCACCAGCAGCGCGGGATCGTTGACGAGCGCGCGCGCCAACGCGACGCGCTGGGCCATGCCGCCCGACAACTGATGCGGAAACGCTTCAGCGAATTCGCTGAGACCGACCAGTTCGAGCGCCGCGTCGATTCTTTTCTCCGTCAACTGTTCGTGCGCCGCATCGCGCCGCGCGAAACGCCGGCGCTGCGCCTGCGGACCGATCGCGACGTTGCCGCGCACGGTGCGCCACGGATACAGCGTCGGGTCCTGAAACACGACCACGCGCGACGGATCGGGGCTCACGATCGCAGCGCCATCCGCATTCACGCTGCCTTCGGTCGGCGCATCGAGTCCCGCCACGAGCCGCAGCAAGGTGGACTTGCCGCAACCGCTCGGGCCGAGCAACGCGACGAACTCGCCCGGCTCGACCGTGAAGCTCACGTCGTGCAACACCGGCAACGCGGCGCCGCGCAATGCGAAGCGATGGCTCACGTGGCGCACGTCGATGCGCGCGCCGTCGCGAACCGGTGCTCGCGCGGCGGACTGATTCAGCACTTCGGGTACGGCTACCATTTGAGCAATCCTTTTTGCCAGGCCAACAGACGGTCACGCACGCGGAACAGCAAGGTGATGAGCCCCGAGCACATCAGCGCCATCACCAGCAACGCGGCATACATGTTCGAATACGCGGCCCAGCCCTGTGCCCATTGCAGGTACCAGCCGAGGCCCGCTTTCACGCCCATCATCTCCGCGACGATCAGCACCGAGAACGACGCGCCGAGTCCCATGAAGAGGCCGACGAACACCGACGGCAACGCCGCCGGAATCGCCACGCGCAGAATCAGGAAGCCGGGTCTCGCGCCGAGCGTGCGGGCGATGTCGTAGTAGGCCGGGTTGACGCCGGCGACACCGGACCACGTCAGCACGGCGACCGGAAACGCGGTTGCCAGCGCGATCAGAAACACGCTCGCGCTGAAGCTCGACGGAAAGAAGAAGAACGCCAGCGGCAACCACGCGGTGGCAGGCAGCGGCCCGATGAGTCGCAGAACCGGATGGACCCAATAGCTCACCGCCTGCGACCAGCCAATGCTTACGCCCGTCACGAAGCCTGCGAGCGCGCCGAGTACATACCCGTAAGCAAGGAGACCGAACGAATGCACGACACTGGTGCCGAGCCGCGGGTAATCGTCGGCGAATACGCCGATCAGCGCTTGCGGCGGCGCAAAGAACGGGCGCGGTAGCCATTCCAGTTGCGCGGTGACGGCCTCCCACGCGCTGACGACGAACGCGAGCGCCAGCAGCCAGGGCATCGCACGCAGCCATGCACGCGTGCGCGTGGGCGCGGTGGTGGAGGCCAGCGACCGACCCGCCGCGTGACGCGATCCCGCGACGCCCACGCCAATCGCGAACGCCGCGAGCACCAGCTTGAGCACGATGAATTCTCGCGTGTACGGCCAGTCGTCGAGACTCGGCCACCATGCGGTCTGTGCGGCGCTCGCGAGCCAGGCCAGCGCCGCGAGCCCCGCGATCAGCACTTCGCGCGACAGCCCGCGCCTCGCGACCGTACGCGTGGCGTCGGCGGGGTCCGCGCCGCTCGCCGGAGCGTGCGTCGTGATCGATTCGAACTGGGTGGACATGATGGTTTCGTCCTCCTGACAGGTTGAGTTAGCGTGAGCGCGGCCCGTTACGCGACGTCGGCCTTGTCGTGTTGCCAGACGCTGTGTGCGTAGAGCGACTCGTCGAAGTCGGCGGCGATGTCGCCGTTGATGCGGGCTTCGTGCGCGGGCAGATCGGCGAGAAACAGATCGCGGCTGATGCGTTGTATTACCGCGGGAATATCGCGCTTCATGCTCGGCACGTCGCCCACCGGCAAGCCGAAACTGACGAACGCGCCCGGGTTGTAGACGTGGATGTGTTTCACGTAAGGCGCGTCGCCCTCGCTCTTCTCCAGGTATTCGAGCGCGGCGCCGAGATACGGATGCGCGCCCAGCGCGTCGTCGTTCTCGCCGGCGGCGGCCACGTAGTGATCGCGCCACAGACGGATGTGCGCGGCGAAGTGCGCAAGCTCGGGCCGCAGCGCCGGATCGACGGCGTAGCCCGTGCCCGCGATCACGAAGTCGAACGCAAACGGCTCGCCCGCCACGTTTGTTTCGACGCGATCGTTCCTGATGCGCGCATCGGTCCACGACACGCCGGGATGCAAATGAAAGTTCGCAAAGCGGGTGACGCGTTCCACCGCATCGATGGGCGGCGTCGAACCGGAACGGCGAAAGCGCCGTGCCTGGGCCCAACGAATCGCGTCGGGCCGATGGAAGTAATTGTCGTAAGCGCCGGGGTACGCGCGGGCCCGCGTAACCGGCACCGCTGCAATCCGCTCGCGACGCGCGAACAGATGGACGTTGGCGGCGCCTGCTTCGAGCGCCGTCGCCGCCGCGTCGAAGGCGGACGCCGCACCGCCGATCACCGCGACGGACTTGCCGCGCAGTGCCGCGAAATCGATCGCGTCGGCGGTGTGCGCCAGATGGCTGGGCGGCAGACTCTTCAGCACAGCGGGAACGAACGGCGCGCCATTACCGGCGACGCCGTTGCCGAGCACGATCTTGCGCGCCGTTTCGACGACGTTGCGCAGCGTGCCGCCCTCGCGTATCTCCAGGTGTAAACGGAAGTGCTCGCCGGCTGGTTCGATCAATGTGACGCGCGTGCCGTAGCGAATCGGAATGTCGAGGAAATGCCGATACCACGCGAGATATTCCGCCCAGCGCGTACGCGGAATCCGGTCGATCTCCGCATACGAGTCGGCGCCGAAGCGCGCTTCATACCAGGCCTGAAAGCTCAGGCCCGGCAGACCCGCCTCGGGACCGACCAGCGTTTTCGGCGTGCGCAGCTTGTTCATGCGCGCGCGATTGAGCCACACGCCCGCGTGAGCTTCATCGGCGGCTGCGTCGATCACGCTGACCTGACCGATGCCGGCGCGCCTCAATGCGAACGCGAACGCTGCGCCGCTCTGTCCGCCACCGACGATCACCACGTTATGGTCGATGCCGTCGCGCGGCGGCACCCAGTTATCCGGCGCCGGGCCAATCAGGCGCAACGTGTCGAGTGCCTGCTGATCGGGATGAATGGATTGCGTCATGTGTCGGGCTCGGCCAGGAAGTTGAACGGCAGGCGGGCTCAATGAATGCGAAGCGCGCCCTCGTCAGAGAATCAAGTATCGCGGCGAGCAAGGATTGGCCAAACCAACAAATTTCGCTTTACTTATTTGTGCGGCGCGCTTCATTGGATGCGCGCAGGATCGCAGTCGCGCTGATTTTCTTATGTGCAATGATTGGTTGGATTCAGGCACCGACGAATCTAACGTGAGAGCCGACGGCCTGTGAGCCGAGACCGGATACGTTTCTTTTCGTAAGGAGCCTTGCATGAGCGCCGCTGCATTGCACGAAGCACAGTCGATTGAAGTCAAGCCGCTCTCCGCGCATATCGGCGCCGAGGTTCATGGTGTCGATCTGACGCGCAAGCTGAACCCGGGCGAGGTCGCGCAGATTCGCGCGGCGTTGCTGAAGTGGCGGGTCGTGTTCTTCCGTGAGCAGTTTCTGACGCACGAGCAGCACGTCGCGTTCTCCGCTCAATTCGGCGAATTGACGTTGGGGCATCCGGTGTTCGGACATGTCGAAGGTCATCCCGAGGTCTATTCGATTTCGAAGTACCGCAAGGCGACGCGTTTCGAGGGCCAGGCGCTATTGCGTCCGTGGACCGGCTGGCATACGGATGTGACCGCCGCAATCAATCCGCCGTGGGCGTCGATTCTGCGCGGCGTGACGATTCCGCCGTACGGCGGCGATACGCAATGGACCGATCTGGTGAGCGCGTATAACAAACTGTCGGCGCCGTTGCGGGCTTTCGTCGACGGCTTGCGCGGCATTCACCGCTTCACGCCGCCGGCCGGTGCGAGCGGCACGCAGGAGTTCGTCAAAGCCGTCGAGCAGCGCGCGCTCGTCTCCGAACATCCGCTCGTCCGGGTTCATCCGGAAACCGGCGAACGGGCGCTGTATGTGAGCCCGAGCTTTCTGAAGTCGATTGTCGACGTGACGCCGCGTGAAAGCCAGGCGCTGCTCGAATTGCTGTGGGAGCACGTGACGCGGCCGGAGTTCACCGTGCGCTTCAAGTGGGATGCGGGCAGCATCGCGTTCTGGGACAACCGCGCGACCGCCCATCTCGCGCCCACGGATATCTTCGATCTCGACTTCGATCGACAGTTGTTTCGCACGACGCTCGTCGGCGACGTGCCGGTCGGCCCGGATGGACGGCAGTCGGTGGCGATAGAGGGCTCGCCGGTGAGCGCGGCGGCGGCGGTCGCGTTGAATTGAGGGCGAGGCAGGCGGCGCGTGGTTATCGGCGCCAGGACTCGATTCGCCTGGCCGCCGCGCGCGTCGCGATGTTCATGCGTGACTGCATACCGGTCGGCACGGTGGGCGGCGGCTGGCCACGCACCGCGGAAGTGGCGATCACGACGCGCAAGGGCAGCGGCCTCGCCGATGCGCTCACCACGTCGCTGAACGATCTGATCAAGTCGGGCACCTATACGCACGTGCTGGACAAATGGAATCTGGGTTCGGAAGCGATCAGCAAGGCATCGACGAATCCGCCGGGGCTGCCGGATCTGTGAGCGTGCGGGAGCGAGAGCGGGCCGTCGCGTCCTGGTGATCGATGCCGGGCTTCGACGCACGTTGTTCTCCGTGTGGCGGTTCGAGACCGGATAGAAGTGCCGTGGGCGCCTGCCCCGCTCGACGCGATCCCGTACAATGACCGACATCCAGTTCGTCGACAGATCGCGCTTTTGCGTCGACCCCATCGCCAATGAGTCAGGACATTGAACACGCGCTCGCTGCCGCGCAAAAGCACCTCATGGCCGGTCGCCTCGACGAGGCCGCCACGCAGCTGCACGCTATTCTGGCGAGCGCCCCCGATCACGGCGAAGCGCTCGCGAGACTCGGCTACATCACCGCCAACCAGGGCGATCACGCGCGCGCGGCGCAGTACCTGACGCAACCATCGGCTTACCTGTCCATGTCCGTGGACCAGCTGAATTTCGCCGCGCAGGTGTGTCAGTCGGCGCAACGTCACGACGATGCGATCGCGCTGTTCGAGCGTTGCCTCGCTCAGTTTCCGAGCCATGCTGCCTCGCTGTATGGCGCCGCTATGTCGCTAATCCAGCTTGGTGAATTGCCGCGCGCGCTCGCGATGCTGGAGCATCTGTGCAAGGTTCAGCCTCTGTCGGCCGAAGCGCATTACAACCGGGGCGCACTGCTCGGCCGGATGGAACGCTATGAGGACGAACTGGATGCGTACCGGCAAGCCATCGCCCTCAAACCGCGTTTCGTTCGCGCCTACGTCAATCTCGGCGTCGCGTTGCGCGATCTGTGGCGCTTCGACGAAGCGTTGCTCCAGTTCAAGAAAGCGCTTTCCATCGATTCGAACGATGCGGGCGCCCGCACCAATCGGGCGCAGACGAATCTGCTGCTCGGCGAATTCGAGCACGGTTGGCGCGAATACGAATGGCGCTGGCGCGATGGCACCGGCAGCCACGGTTTTCCGCACACCACCCTGTGGACCGGCGCTCAGCCGATAGCCGGCAAGACCGTGTTCGTTCATCATGAGCAAGGATTCGGCGACACGCTGCAATTCGTGCGCTTCGTCGATCGGCTCAGCGAGGGCGGCGCTCGCGTCGTGTTGCGTGTTCAGGACGCGCTGCTGCCACTGCTCCAGAACTATCGCGGTGCGGCCGAGATCATCGGCGAGACGGCGCAAGTGCCGCCGTTCGACTATCACATCCCGATCATGAGTCTGCCGTTCGCGCTCAAGCTGCGTGCAGCCGATCTCGCCGCGCCCGCGCCTTACGTGCACGCGGACGACGCGCGGATTCGTCAATGGGACGATCTGTTCGCGCATGCCGACCGGCGGCCCAAAGTGGGGATCGTGTGGTCGGGCAGCACGACGCATCTGAACGATCGCAATCGCTCGATACCGCTCGGACAATTGAAACCGCTGCTGGATGCCGACGCCGATTTTGTCTCGCTGCAACAGGACGTGCGCGACGGCGATCGCGCGTGCCTCGTGCAATTCGAGCAGAGCGGGAAGTTGCGCGACGTGTCCGCGCGGCTCACCACGTTCGCCGAGACCGCCGAGCTGATCGCACGGCTCGATGTGGTCATCAGCGTGGACACGGCCGTCGCGCATCTGGCGGGTGCGCTCGGCAAACCCGTGTGGATCGCTTTGCCGTTCATGCCGGACTGGAGATGGCAACTCGAACGAAGCGATAGTCCGTGGTACGCGAACGCACGCCTGTTCCGGCAAAAGACGCGAGGCGATTGGAGCGACGTTGTGGCCGCGCTTCGCACAGCGCTCGACACGTTGCACAGCGCCTGAACCACGCACGGCGTACAGCAAACACGTCATCGCCGTACGCGCACTGCACAAAAAAAGCATTCGCCAGGGTTCGCCCCGATGCGTGCAAGCTCGCCTGCTGCACTAATCTTCACCAGCGGACTGCGCCGATGACACGCGCGCCGCCCCACCGTCCGACCGATCGAATCACGCGCGCAAGCCGGCGACGTCAATACGACGAGGTGAAGCATGGCCATGAAAAAGAAGGTGTCCTCACAGAACGATCTGCTGATGGGTCCGTTGCTCGGCCTGCGGCCAGCGACAGCGGATGCGCCGACGCTGTGGCGAGTCACCGCGCTGATCGTGATTCGCGCGGACGCCGTGCCGCCTACGCTCACCGTCGACGGCACCGCAAATCCCGCCGCACCACGCGTGCTGCGCAAGACGACCGACGCGCAGGTGCTGCGCTACGCCATGCCGATCACGCAATCGGCTAAAGAACAGGTGATCACGTATTCGTTCGGCGGCAACGCGAAGTGGCGCTTCGTCGTGCCCGCCGCCGGTCAGACGCCGCGCTTCACGTACGTGTCGTGCAACGGGTTTTCGTCGGCGAAGGTCATCAAGGATCTGAAGCATGAGGCGAGCAACGTCTGGGGCGATCTGATCACGAATCACGACGCCGCGCTGCTCAAAGCCCATGAGCTCAACTGGGACGAGCATCAGGCGTGGGTCGACTCCACGCTCTTTCAGCAAGGCGTCCCGTTGCGCTTTCACGCGATGCTGATGGGCGGCGACCAGATCTACATGGATTCGATCTGGGACGACATCGAAACGCTCAAGACTTGGAGCGATCTGCCGGTGGCGGACCAGCCGGGCGTCGCGGTAAACGCGCAACTCGCGGCCGACATCGAGCGCTACTACTTCGACCTGTACATCAAACGCTGGCGCTATGCGCGCGGAAACGCACCGTGGCCCGACAATGCATACGACGGCACGCTCGACGCCGCCTGTGCGTTCGCGACGATCCCCGCGCTGATCATGTGGGACGACCACGACATCTTCGACGGCTGGGGTTCCTACAGTCCCGAGTTGCAGGCGAGTCCCGTGTTTCGCGCGCTGTTCGCCGCGGCACGCCGGAACTTCTGGGTGTACCAGTTGCAGATGCCCGATGAACTGCTGCCGCCGCAAACGCTGCCCGATCAGCCGACCCGTTTGCCACGCCTCGCTCCGGTCGACTGGAACGCGTTGGCGAAGCAGGACCCGCTTGCGCCGGCGTTTTTGCCACGTCAGCCTGGCTTTTCGCATGCGGGCGTATTCGGGTCGCTCGCCATTCTCATACCGGACTTGCGCACCGAACGCTCGGAATTGCAGGTGATCGGCGAGGCGACCTGGGACGCGATGACCCAATGGCTAGCAACACTGCCGGCCGGCGTCGAGCATCTGCTGTTCGTCAGCAGCGTGCCGGTTGCGCATCCGAAGATCCGTGTCGCCGAGGCGATCTATAGTTTCGGACTACTGCGCGAGCACGTTACCAAGAGTCTGTCCGACGACATCCATGATCACTGGTCCAACGACGATCACGAAGGCCAGCGCAAACGCCTCGTTCGCAACCTCGTCGATTTCGCGGACGGCTCGCGCAAGCGTCGCGTGACGATGGTTTCCGGCGACGTGCACGTGGCGACGTGGGGGATCATCGAAGCGAACGACGCCGCCACCAACAACGCCCGCCGGCTCAATCAGCTGACGAGTTCGGCGGTCGTCCATCCTGCGCCGTCGGGCGTGGCGGATTTCTTCTTTCTGTCGTACATGGAGCACAACGCCAAGGCCGGCGAAACGATCGACACCGAGTATCGGCTGCAGATGATGGAATTGCCCGGCGCGGGCATGCGTCTCGCGCCGCGCCGCAACTGGCTCGCGATCGAACTCGACGAGCCGTCCGCACGACTGTGGGCGACCTGGCGGCTCGAACAGGACGAGGGGTTTTCGAGCCACATGCTGGCGGTGCATCCGGCGCGCGCCGCAGCCGGCGATGACGGCGTGCGTTGACCTGAGCTCGCCTGTCACGCTGGCTCACGTTGATCTCACGCTGCCCTCACCTTGCGTCGCGGCGCCCGGCGTCACGAATTAGCCTGGCCCGCATCGCGACACGGCAACCAGCGCCGGGCCGGCTTCGGCGTAGCGGCTGCTTCGACGACGCTGCGCCACCAGTGCTCGCCGCGATGCGGCGCGTCGAGCGCCAGCCGCTCGCCCATACGCGGCGTCGACAGCGCGATGCCACGCGCCGCCGCCAGCCCGATCACGCGCTCGAACGGCTCGTGCCACCGATGCAGCGCGAGATCGAACGTGCCGTTATGAATCGGTATCAGCCGTGCGCCGCGCAAATCGACGTGCGCCTGCACGGTCTCTTCGGGCTGCATGTGCACGTACGGCCACTGCGCGTCGTAGGCGCCCGTCTCGATGAGCGTCACGTCGAACGGACCGAGGCGCTCGCCGATGGTCCTGAAGCCGTCGAAGTAGCCGGTGTCGCCGCTGAAAAACACGCGCAGGTCGTCATCGACGATCACCCACGACGCCCACAGCGTACTGTTGCCATCGAATAGACTGCGCCCCGAGAAATGCTGTCCGGGTGTCGCCGTGAACGCCACGCCGTCGATCTGCACGCCCTGCCACCAATCGAACTGACGCACTTTGTTCGCGTCGATACCCCATTCGATCAACCGGTCGCCGACACCCAGCGGCGTGAGAAACACCCCGGTCGTCGCGGCGAGCGCGAGCACCGTCTCGCGGTCCAGGTGGTCATAGTGATCGTGCGAGAGAATCACGCCGCGCAACGGCGGCAAATCGGCGAGCGCGATGGGCGGCGCATGGAAACGTTTCGGGCCGAAGCGCCGGAACGGCGACGCGCGTTCGGCGAACACGGGGTCGGTCAGCCAGAACTGCCCGCGCAGCTTGAGCAGCAAGGTCGAATGCCCGAGCCGGTACAGACTGCGGTCGGGCGCGGCGTCGAGTTGCTCGCGGGTCAGCGTATCGACGGGCAGCGCGCCGCCAGGCACCGTGTCCGCGGGCTTGTTGAGCAGCACGTTCCACACGATGCGCAAGGTCTTGCCCAGGCCTTCCGCCGGGCGCGGCTTGACGTTGCGAAAGCGCTCGCCGTCATGCTGCGCCGACGAGCGCGACAACTCGCGTCCGCGTCTCGCCGCGGTAAGACCCAAAGCACGGCTGATGGAACCGATGAGCGATGTCATGTGGAACGCCTCTGCGGAAAGTAGACTGGGTAGTGTAGTTTATTATCAAAAAAAGTAAACTGCCCGGTGTAAAATTCCGCGATGGACCCGAATGTCACTCCCCAACGTTTAACCGATCGCAAGCGGCACGCCGTCATCGGCGCGGCCATCGAAGAATTTCTCGCGGCCGGCTTCGACGCCACCAGCATGGACCGCATCGCCGCTCGCGCGGGCGTCTCCAAGCGCACGGTCTACAACCATTTCCCCAGCAAGGAAGCGTTATTCGCGGCGATCCTGCGGCAGTTGTGGGATGCGAGTCATATGGGAGAAGCGCCGGCCTATCGCGCCGACCAGCCGTTGCGCCCGCAGTTGCTCGAACTGCTGTCGCGCAAGCTGCGGCTGATGAACGACGACGCATTCCTGTCGCTCGCGCGCGTGGCGATCGCGGCGGGCATTCACTCGCCCGAGCGCGCGAGGGACATGGTGGCGCGCCTCGGCGAACGCGAGGAAGACCTCACGGTGTGGGTCCGCGCGGCGGCCGCCGATGGACGTCTCGCTACGACCGACCCCGTGTTCGCCGCGCAGCAGTTGCACGGTCTCGTGAAGGCGTTCGCTTTCTGGCCGCAGGTGACGATGGGACAACCGGCGCTTAGCGCGGACGAACAGAAGCAGGTTGCGGATTCGGCGGCGGATATGTTTCTGGCGCGCTATGCGGGTTGAGGGGAGCTGCTGGTTTGTGCCGAACTGGATAAGCATCACGGTCGTTCACAACCCGTGATGGGATCGCCGATATTCTCTGTGGCGATCTCCTGCGCCATACAGGATCGACCGACCCGATCTAGCGCGAATGGCTTCCTGAGAGCGGAGAGGAACTGCGGGACCAGCCGCTGTTTTTTCACTACCAGAGCGTCTTTTCGGAATCCCCTCAGGACCAGTGGCAAACGGACATCTATATTCCGTTGGGGTGACAGAAAGAGTTTGCTGGAGCGGCCTATACCGACCCGCTCAGCGTTCGTTAGCCACGCTTACCGAGGCAACCGGCAACCGGCAAGCGCCCCGCACCCTCGCAGACCGCCTGCCGTACCTGACAACCCAATACTCAAACCGCCGCCGTCACGATAATCTCGACGCGAATCTCCGGCGAAGCCAACGCAGCTTCGCAGGTCGCACGAGCCGGTGTTGCATCGGCCGGAACCCATGCTTCCCATGCGGCGTTCATCGGACCGAAGTCGCGTGCCATGTCGGCCACCCAGATCTGCACGGACAACAAGCGCGTTTTATCGGTGCCGGCGGTTTTCAGATGCCCGTCCAGCTTGCTCAGGATTTCCTCGGTTTGCGCCTTCGCATCGCCGTCGCGCAAAGTTGCGGTCAGGCCGGCGACGTACACCGTACCGTTGTGAATGACGATGCGCGAGAGGCGCGGGTTGGTTTCGAAACGTTGAATATCGCTCATGGATAGTTTATTGAGTGGGTGAGTAAAAGAAGTGGCTAACGAGTCAGTGGGCGTTGCGTTGCATACGAGTCGCGGCCGCGAAGCGCCCAATCCGAAATGCGTCGATGTCATGCGTGCTACGGCCGTCGCAAACCAGTTCGGCGACCACGCTGCCGACCATGGGTCCCAACTCGAAGCCATGCGCCGAAAAACCGAAGGCGTGCACGAAACCTTCGTGCGCGCCGCTGCGGGAAATAACCGGAATGCCATCCGGCATGAAGCCTTCGATACCGGCCCATGCACGATTGACCACTACATGCTGCAAATGCGGAAACAGGTCGGTGACCGTGCGAGCGCTTCGACCCAATTGCGCGAAGTCGAGCCGGCATTGCCGCGCCTGCATGTCGGCGGCACATTCGAGCGCGCCGCCGATCACCACCGTGCCATTGCTGAACTGCTTGAACGACAGCGGCCGGCCCGTTGCACCGAGCACCGGTCTCACGAACGCGGGCACGGCCTGCGTGACCATCAGCATCAAGCCGCGCGGCTCGACCGGCACGGGCTCGCCGACTTGCCGCGCGAACTCGCCACCCCACGCGCCTGCCGCATTCACCACGTGAGGCGCGCGCCAGCGGCGCACGGCGGTCTCGATGTCCCACTGCGCTTCACGGCGCACGACGTTGCGGACCGCGCATTGCTCGTGAATCTCGACGCCCGCGCGTTGCGCCGCGCGGCGGAACGCGGTCACCGCGCGAAACGGCAATGCGTGACCGTCATGTTCGACCCACACGCCGCCGGTGACGTGCCGCGCGAGACTCGGCACGAGTTCGCGCACGGCGCCCGCATCGATCATCACTTCGTGCGTGAAGCCGAGCGTGTTCAGATACGCGACGCGCTCACGGCACGCGTCGAGTTCCGCTTCGTTCTCCGCGATTTTCAACTGACCGGAGGGGACGAAGCCTGCATCGTCGTCGACGAGTTCGCCCAGCCTGAACCACAGTTCGCGCGACGCAAGCGACAACGCGATCTCCGCATCGTGCCGGCCCAACGTGCGGACGCCGCCGGCATTGACGCCCGATGCGTGTCGTCCGCACACGTCACGTTCCAGCACGGCCACGCGCGCGCCGCGCCGTGCGAGATGCAGCGCGCTCGACAAGCCGTGCAAGCCGCCGCCGATCACGACGACATCGGCGCCCGCCGCTTCGCTGGATTGGCTCATCGCGCGGACGTATCGTGCGCTTCGATCTCGGCTTGCGTCGGTTGCAGCGCGTCGCGCTGCAATGCCGCTTCGTGCGCGGCCGCGAGTTCGGCCAGCGTCACAGGCTTGATCGGCGGACGCACGCGGTAGTAACCGACTTCGCCAGGGGGCACACCGCGCGCATCGGCGATCACCTCGGTGACCGTCAATCCGCACAGGCGTCCCTGGCACGGGCCCATCCCGCAGCGCCCGAACGACTTCGCCTGATTCGGCCCAAGGCAACCGAGCTTCACGAACTCGCGCAGTTGCCCTGCGCTGACTTCTTCGCAGCGGCACACGGTGACGTCGTCCGCCGGAATGCGGTTGACGTCTTTCGGTCGATACAGCGCATCGAGAAACGGCCGGATGTGCAGCGTTTCGCGCAACGCGCGATGCACCGGCGCGGCCAGCGAGTCACGCATCGTCCGATCGATACGTCCCGCGCGATGCACGATCTCCAACGCCGCGAGCCGGCCCTGCTCGGCTGCGGCCTGTGCACCGCCGATACCGCGACCATCGCCCGCGACGTAAATGTCCGCCACGTCGAGTTCGCCCCAGGCATCGGTCACGGGCAGCCAGCACAACTGCGCGTCGTCCCAGCGATGCTGCGCACGCAACGACCAGCTGATCTGCGTATTCGGCACCACGCCCTGGTGTAAAAGCACGAGCCTGGTCGGCAGACGCTGCACGCGGCCATCGACGCTGAAGCGGATCGCTTCGAGCGCGTCTGTTCCTTCGAGCGCGAGATCCGTCGCGCCCTGATGAAATGGCACGCCCGCGCGCTTCAACGCGCGCATCAGCTTCAGTCCTTTCGCGAGTTGCCGCCAACCTTTGAGCGCGCCGCCCAGATGCGCGAGCGCACGGCGATAGTCGGCGCTATCCGTCGTGTCGACGATCGCGCGAATCGGCACACCCGCTCGCAAATACTGCCAGCCGAGCAGGTACAGCAGCGGTCCGCAGCCCGCGAGCACGACCGGCTGCGACGGCACCACCTCGGCACTCTTCAACAGAATCTGCGCGGCGCCGGCGGTCAGCACGCCGGGCAGCGTCCAGCCCGGAATCGGAAACGGCCGTTCCATCGCGCCGCTGCACAGAATGATCGAACTCGCTTGCAGCGACTTGACTACGCCATCCTGAACATAATCGACACTGCGTTCCGCCGTCACCTGCCATACCGATGCGCCGCGTTCGTGCTTCGCACCGCTCGCCGCAAACGCGCGCGCCAGTTCGCCGCCCGCCGCGTAGTCGGGGCCGAGAATCTGCAGACGCCGCGCGCTGGTCTGCGTGATCGCGCGATAAATCTGTCCGCCCGGCGCGGCCTGCTCATCGAGCACCGTCACGCTCAAGCCGCGTTGCGCCGCGACCGTCGCGGCGGCCATTCCCGCAGGCCCCGCGCCGATAATCACCACATCCACCCGATCAGCGTTCATCGCGCGTTTCTCCTGCAACCGTAGCGGGCTCGTGCAACTCGCGCATGCCGAGTTGCGAGCGGATCGTCATGCCTTCGGCAACTGCGACGAGACAGCTTTGGCGATTCGCCACACCGTCGATCTCGACGAGGCATTCGAAGCACACGCCCATCATGCAGAACGGCGCGCGTGACGCACCGCTTACCGGCGTAGTGCGAAACCGCTGCACGCCTGCGGCGAGCAACGCGGCGGCGACGCTCGCGCCGCGCGGCACGCGCAGCGCCTGTCCATCGAACGTGATGGCGACGGTCGCTGCGTTCCCTTGCGCGCCGTCCGGCGGCAATACCTTGAAAAGACTGTCAGTGGCCATGCGTAAATACCTTGTCGGTCTGCAAGAAGCGCTCGCCGGAAAAATGTTCGATGCCGGCGGGCGCGAGATTCTTCGCGATCCACGGCGCCACGCGCAACGCGTGCGCGGCCGCGAGCGTCACGCCGCTATGGCAGGTCACGACATACGCGCCGGGACAGGTAGTGGATTGCTGATAGATCGGAAAGCCGTCCGGGCTCATCACGCGCAATGCGCCCCACGCGCGCACCAGCTTCACGTCGCCGAGCGCGGGAAAGCTGCGCACGCCGCGCCACGCGATGTGGCTCATGACATCGGAAGTCACACCGTCGTCGAAGCCGACGTCTTCCATCGAATCGCCGATCTGCACCGTGCCTTCGTCGGTCTGCCTGACGTACGTGGTCGGGTAATCGAGGAAATGCGCGACGCGTTCGGCAATCAGCACCTGTCCGCGATTCGGCGCGACTGGCGCATGAATGCCGACCTGTTCGGCGAGCGCCCGATTGCCGAGACCCGCCGCCAGCACCACACGTCCCGCGTGAAAACGCTGCCCGCCCGCGTCGACCACGAAGCCGTTGCCGCTGCGTTCGATGCGCTGCGCGCGCATGCCCGCGCTCATTTGCACGCCGCGTTTGCCGCACGCGGTGTGCAGCGCGCGCAACAGCTTGAGCGGATTGGCGTGGCCGTCCATCGGCGAATAGCTCGCGCCGATCACCTGCCGTCCCACGCCCGGCAAACGCCGCTTCACTTCGGCGTGATCGATCATCTCGAACGGATAGTCGCCGTTCAGATCGTCGCGGATCGCCTGCAAACGCGCGGCGCGTTCGTGCCACTCCGTTTCGCTGAAACAGAAATGGAAGCCGCCGGGCTGGGTCAACTGCACGTCGATATCGGTCTCGCTTAGCAGGTGGTCGCGCAGCATCGGCCAGCGCGTGGCGGAGCCGCGCGTCCACGTCGCGTACGGTGTCTTGCCGTAGCCCTTGCCTTGCACCCACACGAGACCGAAGTTGCCGCGCGACGCGCGGAACGCATCGTCGCCTTCGTCGAGCACGCCGACCTTCAGCCCTTCGCGGGCGAGTCCATAGGCGACAGCGGTGCCGACCAGGCCTCCGCCTATCACGAGTACATCGGAAGAGTTCATCATCTGGTTCAGTTTTTGCCGATCAATACGCGATCGAGTCCGACGATGCGGTCCATCACCACCATCAGAATCGCCGTGCCGACGATCAACACCGTCGACACCGACGCGACGAGCGGATCGATGGTTTGCGCAATCTGGTTGTACATCGCCACCGGCAGTGTGGTGGTGCCCGGAGTCGCGACGAACACGGTCATCGTTAGTTCGTCGAAGCTTTGAATGAACGCGAGCATCCAGCCGGCGGCGACGCCGGGGAGGATCATCGGCAGTATCACGCGGCGAAAAGTGGTAAAGCGTTTCGCGCCGAGCGACAACGCCGCGCGCTCGGCATCGCGATCGAGGCCGGTGGCCGCCGCCAGCGTCAGACGCAGCGCGTACGGGAAAATCACGGTGACGTGCGTGAGCGTCAGCCAGAAGAACGAGCCCGACATGCCAGCGGTCGTGAAGAAGCGCAGGAACGCGACGCCGAGCACCACGTTCGGAATCATCAGCGGCGACAGGAAGAACGCCGACACCGCGCCACGACCCGGAAAGCGATAGCGCGTGAGCGCCAGCGCACCCGGCACCGCGAACAGCACCGCGATGCTCGCCGATGCGACGCCGAGGCGCAGCGACAGCCAGAACGCGTCGATGATGTCCGGCGCGTCGGCAATCGCGCGGAACCAGCGCAGCGACAGGCCGTTGGTCGGCATCGAGATGTAGCCTTTGTCGGTGAACGACACGGCGATCACGACCAGCAGCGGCGCGACGATGAAGAGCACGAACAGCGCGTGATAACACAACGCGAGCCAATTGTTTTTTCGCATGACGTCAGCCCTCGAAGACCGCGCGGAAGCGCCGTTCGATCCAACGGTTGCAGCCGAGAATGATCGCGATGTTCGCGATCAACAGCAGCATCGCGATGGTCGCGCCGAGCGGCCAGTTCAGCGTGTTCAGAAACTCGTCGTACGCGGCGGTGGCGGCCACTTTCAGACGCCGGCCGCCGAGCAGCGCGGGCGTTGCGAACGCGGACGCGGCCAGCGCGAACACGATGATCGAACCGGACAGAACGCCCGGCAGCAATTGCGGCAGCACTACACGGCGGAACACCGAGAACGACGGCGCGCCCAGCGACCGCGCGGCGTTTTCCACTTGCAGGTCGAGCTTTTGCAACGTGGCCCACACCGAGATCACCATGAACGGCACCAGCACATGCGTGAGACCGATGATCACGCCGGTCATCGTGAACACGAGTTTGATCGGCTCGCTGGTGATGCCGAGCGTCTGCAACGCGTCGTTCAGCAAGCCGTTGTTGCCGAGCAGAATCGCCCAGCCGAGCGTGCGCACCACCACCGAAATCAACAGCGGCCCGAGAATCACGATCAGGAAGATCGAGCGCCACGGGCTTTTCATTCGCGCGAGGATGATCGTCTCCGGCACGCCGAGCAGCACGCACAGCAGCGTGACCGCGAGCGCCATACCGGCCGTGCGTAGAAAGATCTCGTGGTAGTAGCCGTCGCTCAACACTTCGACGTAGTTCGACAGCGTGAAGATCGGCAACACACCTTGCGTGCCGTCGAAGGCATGAAACGACAGCACCGCCGTCAGCAGCAACGGCACCAGCAACAGCCCGCAAAACAGCAGCAGCGCGGGACCGGCGAGCAGCCACGGAGCGGCGCTCGCGCGCGCTTCGCCCGTGCGGGGCGCCGCGTGTGCCGGCACCGGCAGCGGCGAAGGAGAAGAGTCAGCCATGCGCGTTCTCCGCGAGAATCCGTACCGCGTCGTCGGACCAATGCACGCCGACCGTCTCGCCTTCGCGCGGCGGCGTCGTGCCGAGATTGGGCAGGCTCGCGCGGACCGTGCCGAGCGGCGTATCGATCTGCAGCATCCAGTGATTGCCGAGAAAGAGACACGTCGAGACGCGCCCTTGCAGCGTTGCGTCGGCGGCGGACGAATCCGTCAGCGAGACGCGTTCGGGCCGCACGTAGAGCTGCACGTCGCCGTCGAAACGGCGGCCGCCGTGCGGCACCTTCATCACGCTCGCGCCGACCCGCACCTCCGCGCAACGCTCGTTCAACCGTTCGACGGTGCCGCGCAACGCATTGGTCTTGCCGAGAAAGCCCGACGCGAACACCGACTCGGGTTTTTCGTACGCATCGAACGGCGAACCGGTCTGCACGATATGACCGCCGTGCATCACCGCGATGCGGTCGCTCATCGTCATCGCCTCGACCTGATCGTGCGTGACGAGGATCGTCGTGATGCCGAGCTTCTTCTGGATCGCGCGCAATTCGACGTGCATGTCCTCGCGCAGCTTCGCGTCGAGATTCGACATCGGTTCGTCGAGCAGCAGCACTTGCGGACGGATGGCGAGCGCACGCGCAATCGCCACGCGCTGCCGCTGACCGCCGGACAGTTCGCGCGGGTAGCGCTTGTCGAGGCCGGTAAGCCGAACCATCTCCAGCACCTCGGCGATGCGCGCGGCGCGTTCGCCGCGCGTCACGTTGCGCATATCGAGGCCGAAGCCGACGTTATTGCCGACCGTCATGTGCGGGAACAGTGCGTAGCTCTGGAACACGATGCCCATGCCGCGTTTTTCGGGCCGCTCGCGTGTGATGTCCACGCCGTTGAGCAGGATGCGCCCGCGCGTCGGTTCGACAAAACCCGCGACCATCTGCAACGTGGTGGTTTTGCCGCAACCCGACGGGCCGAGCAGCGAGACGAATTCTCCGCGTTCGATCGACAGGTTGATGCTCTCGACCGCGTTGAATTCGCCGTAGGCCTTGCCGAGGCCGTCCAGTGTGAGGAAGCTCATGTTTTATGTCCTGATGCACGACCAGTAGCAACATGCCGACGCCGGCCGCCTTGCAGCACAGCGACGGCATCGACGCGCGCGTCGATCAACGTTCGACGGTGCGATTCCAGCGGTTGGTCCAATCGGAGCGCTTGTCGTTGACGAAGGTCCAATCGGTCTTCACGAGCCGGTTGATCTGATCCGGCGTGTACGGCACGGTCGCGGCGACCGCAGGCGAGAGCTTCGTGTTCTTGTTGACCGGTCCCCAGCCCTGCCCTTCGGCGAGCCATGCCTGCACTTGCGGAGACAGCAGGAACTGCACGAACTGTTGCGACAGCGCGGCGACGTCGCTATGCACGACCGGACACGCGGCGGTGAACATCGCCGGGGCGCCCTCTTTCGGATAGATGAATTCGACCGGGAAGCCGGTCGCCTTCAGCGCGGCGACGCGGCCGCTGCCCCACACGGCGAGCGTCACGTCGCCGTTCTGGAACATCTCCGTCATCTTGCCCGGCGACGGTTCCCACGCCAGCACGTTGGGGCCGACTTCTTTCGCGAGCGCCGTCATGCCGGGATCGATGTTGTGATCGCTGCCGTTGCGCAGCCGCGCGTAGGTCAGCAACGTTTGCAGGCCGTACGTGTTGTTGATCGGCGGAATCGCGATCTTCTGGCGCAGGCGTTTGTCGGTCAGCACTTCCCACGAATCGGGCTTCGGCAGGCCGGCTTTCCTGAACGCCTCCGTGTTGTAGACCAGACCCGTCGCCACCACGCCCACCGAGGTCGCGTTCGCATTCATCTTGCCGATGTCGTATACGTCCTTGTAGACGGGTCCGTCCTGCAGCTTGTCGCAGAAGCCGAACTGGGTCGCCTGATACATCGGGCCGTCGTCGAGCAGTACCACGTCGAGTTCTTCCTTCGCCTTCTGCGCTTGCAGCTTCGCGAGCGTGTCCGTTGAATTGCCCGGCACGTAGACGATCTTCACGTCATGATTCGCTTCGAACGCTGGAATGATCTTCTTCTGAAACAGCTCCTGCGTCGAACCGCCGTATGACCCGAGATATAGCGTCGGCGCCGCCAGTGCCGGCAACGCGCAGCCGGCGCCAAGCACGCCCGCAGCACCCAGTAACCACCCCAAACGTCCAGCCATCTTCGTCTCTCCTCGAGAAGCGCCCCGCAGCGCAGTTGAGTCAATGAGGGATATCACCCGGTTATCGCCGTGCGTCGCGCCAAATACGCTATGTATCCCGCCGTAAAGCCAGCTTATTTGGAAAAAAATGCAGCGGATAATTGAATTTTTTGTGTGTCATATAACATTCGCTTATACAAATTCGGGTGCGTGCCATGAAGATCCGTCAGCTCGAAGCATTCAACGCGGTGATGGTGTGCCGTACCGTCACGCGTGCGGCCGAGATGCTGCACATCTCGCAGCCGGCGGTGACGCGGCTCATCAACGACCTCGAAGAGAACACCGGCTTCGCGCTGTTCGACCGTACGCAGGGCCGTCTTCAACCGACGCCCGAGGCGTTCGCGCTGCATGAGGAAGTGCAGCGCTCGCTGGTTGGTGTCGAGCGAATCGAGCGGGCGGCGCTGGAGATTCGCGCGTCGCAGCGCGGCATGTTGCAGATCGCGAGTGCGCCGGCGCTAGCGCTGTCGTTTCTGCCGCGAGCAATTGCCGAGTTCAGCACGGTGCATACGGGGGTGGAAATATCGCTGGCCTCGCACGCGTCGCGGACCGTGCTCGACATGGTGGTCGAACATCGCTGCGATGTGGGGTTCGTGATTCTGGCGCTGACCACGCCGAGCGCGCACGGCGAATTGCTGATGTCGACGCGGATGGTGTGCGCGGTCCCGGCCGCGCATCCGCTGGCCGCAAAAAGCACGCTAGTCCCCGAGGATTTGCGCAATGAGCCGTTCGTGTCGCATTGGCGCGGGCTGCAGTCGCGTTATGAAATCGACGCGTTGTTCGCATCGCATGGCATCGAGCGCAAGCTGATGGTGGAGACGCAGACGTCGGCGGGCATCTGTTCATTCGTCGCCGCGGGCATGGGCATCGCGATCATCGATCCGGTCGCCGCGCTCGAATATCGCGGGACGGATGTGGTGTTTCGCCGTTTCGAGCCCGCCATCGGCACGGATTTCTCGGTGCTGCTGCCGTCGCAACGGCCGCCCTCCTTGCTGGTGAAGAAATTCGTGCAGCACGTGCGTGCGTTTGCGCAGGCGCAGTTGCCGAAGGATGCGTGGCTTTGATGCAATGAGTGGCGGAGGGTGTAGGGCGTATTGGGTGTTGGAAGCGATGTGGGCGGCTCAATACGGCCTGCGAGCGAAAGATACCTGGGCGACGGCGCCTAAGGTTTGAAATCCGCGAGCTGGACGCCCTCGCGAATGCGTTCGAGCGCATTCGCCACGTAGTCGACGGTCGGCGCGGGAGGGTAGTCCAGTTTCGCCCACACGAAGCCGGAGCATTTGTGCGGCTCCATATTCGTCAGAACGCCTTCCCATGAACGGCAGGACAGAAAGAAGCTGATGCGGTTCTGTTCCGAATCGCGTCTCATCACCAGCGCGAAGTCGAGCGTTCCCGGTGCGATCGTGACGCCCGCCTCTTCCATCGATTCGCGGATCGCGCACGCCTCGATGGATTCCCCCGGCTCAAGATGGCCGGCGACCAGCGAGTACTGTCCGTCCCTGTGCCCGGTATTGGCTCGCTGGATGAACAGGCACTCGTTCTGATCGTTCAGGAACAGAACATGTACGTCGACCACGCTTTGCATTCGAGTCATTTTGTCGGGCACCCTGGATGAACAGCGAGTGTAGCCCGACTCGGCATTGTCAGTCGCGGCGGTGCCGACGGTGCTTTCTCCAACGAATACACTCGGGCATGTGCTACACGCATTGCACGGTGCCACCCGTTCTTTTCGTGCAGATGCCTCTCACTGATACGTCATCGTGAAAGTCATCGCCGTGTTGGCAATGCCGCCCGTCACGGTGGAACCGGTCTGGTAATAGCGGGCCTGGAACGGAATCGTGAGATTGCCGCCAGTCGCGCTGCTATAGCCGCTGAATACTTTGGGCGTGCCGAGTGGAAAAACGTTGCCGGAACCGTCGAGCAGTTGCATGCCGGTGCCCGCCGCGCTCGATCTCGAATCCAGGGCGACCACCGACGCACTGCTGTTGAGGATAGGGGTTAGCGCGTCGATCTGATAGCTGACGGAAGTCATGCCGGTGGGACAACTGTTCAGCGCGATCTTGAAGCTGGTCGACGACGTGAACGTGCCCACCCCCTTCATTTCCGATACTTTGTGCTGACCGAGAGGAACCTGCACATCGGGTGTAACGCAGCTTTGCACCTTGACCTGCGTGGCCGTGATCGAGAAGGTGACAGGCCACGTCGCGTTATAAGTTGCATTGGCATAGAGTTGCGCTTTCACGAACGCGGTGGCGCCGACCGTCCCTGCCGTGATCGGTCCTGTCTTCACCAGGCGGGCCTGCAACTGCCCGCCGTTGCCGTAAAGAAGGGCGGAATTGCAGGCACTACCGGTCCACCCGGATAGCGACAAGGCGTTCCATGGTTGCCATCCGCAACCGTTGATATACACCCTGACGCCGATAGCGATACCTACGCCCGGCACGCTGGTGTCGAAGACGTTGTAGACCACGCTACCATCGGTAAACGTGGCTGCGGAAGCCGCCAGCAGAGGTGCAAAATAAGTACCGATAAACTCCTGCACATTAGCCGAACAGGTCCACCAGTCGGTCGTGGCGGGCGTGCTCACCCACGCGCTCAGCGGAGTGCCCACGGTCGCGTCGCGCGGCACTGATATGGTCGCCGGCATCGACACCGTCACCGCTCGAGCGGCACCCGTGCAGGTGGTCAACGCCGATGCACCGGACGACACCGTCATCAGCGCAATCCCCGCGAAGAGGCTCGCGAGCCAGAACCTCGCCGACGCGTGCAATCGCTTCAAGTATCTCATCGAGATCGACTCCAGAATGATGTAGCCCCGGCGATGTGCCTGGGTGTGACGCTGTCTGCAGACAGAACGGCGCGGATACGGCGCGGCATCGCATACCTCATCCACGACATTCACACTGCCCATTACCTGCATACCGTCTCAACTACGCTATACGCAGTACTTTTCCTGTCCATCTTCGGCAGCGCGTATTCCGCCGCGCACTGCTCGCCCGCGCCCTCGCCCCAACTCACGACAAGCCTGCCGGTATCGGACTTCAGGCCGCGAGCGATGATCCGCCCCGCCTGGGCGACCGTGCCGATACCCTGCCCCTGTGCGTCCGCTACCTCCGCGCCGAACGGCACCGGCTGTCCGTCCGCCCGGCTGATGCCGAGGATCGCGGCGCGTCCCGCATTCTCCGTGTCGAACCTGAGCCGCACTACCGCGCCCGCCGTCGGCGCCACCGACTGTTGCGTCGACTTCAACTCCACGTTGATCGGCAGACCCTTCGGGTCGATTTCGACCTGATTGCTCGCGAACGGACTCAGGCTCGACACGATCGCGTGACCCCACGGGTCCACACGCAGACCGCTGCCGTTGGCAATCCGCGCGCCGGCGGCATCTTTTGCTTCGACGATCGCCAGCGTGTCGCCCATCGTCGGCGTGAACGCCACGCCACCCGAGTACGCGACCACCCCGCCGCTGATGCCCACGCTGCCCTGGGTGTAGTGGGCGCTTCTGCTTACGCTGCCGCTCACCGCCGCGAGTGGCGACGTATATGCCGCATTCGCACCCACCGACCCGTTGTTGCTCGCGCCACCGCCGTGGCTGTAGCTCGCATTCATGCCATAGGAGAATGCGTTGTCCACGCCGAGCGTGCCGGATAGGGTTTGCGTCGCCGTGGTCGGTGACGAGCTTCCGCCGCCCTGCAGCGTGGTGCTCGAATACGGCGCGTGCGCTCCCGCGCCGAGCGGAATGCCGAGCGTGAGCATCACCCGGTTGTCCCACCTGCCGGTCCCCGTATCGAGTTGTCGCGAGATCGCGAGGTTGTAGTTCAGCCGCTTATAGCTGTTGTTGTAGCCCGCCTGCAATTGCGTATCGGTGCCGTCGCGGTCCCAGTAGTTCTGCGTCGACCCGGTCACGTAGAAAGAACCGTAGCGTGCTGGCAGACTCTGGTTCACCGTGACCTGCAGCCGGCCGCGCTGGATGCCGCTCGCCGCGTAGGACATGTTGCGTTCGTCGAAATCGCGCAACGCCATCGCGTCGGCCAGCCCCAGATAACCGCGGCTCGAATAGCGATAGGCGGCGACCGACAGATTCGTATTGGTCGGTTCGACCAGCTTGCTGTAGCTCAGGCGCAGGCTTTGGCCACGGCGATCGGGTTCGTGATCCAGATGCGTGGACGCATGCGTGACGTCGAGGCCGAACGCGCCGAAACGCGTATTGAGCGCGGCGCCCACCTGGGCGGCCATATAACCCGCGCTCATGACAAAGCCGCCGTAGCCCGTGATCAGATTCGTGAAACCATGCTGGAGCGTGCCCTGGAACAGCACCGGGTGGCTTTCCACCGACGGATTCCGATACTGGCCGATGGTCGTGCTGAAGCGCGTGACGCCGGGGCGCAGCGCATTCACCGCGGCAGCAAAGGGTACCGTCGACGTACGCACGCTACCGTCTGCCTCGGTGATGACGACATCGAGATTGCCGCCGTAGCCCGTGGGGTAAAGATCGTCGATCTCGAACGCGCCGGGCGCCACCGTCGTTTCATAGAGCAGGTTGCCGTTCTGGCGAACCTGCACGCGTGCATTGCTGTTGGCGATGCCGCGTACGACCGGCGCATAGCCGCGCTGCGATTCCGGATACATGCGATCGTCGCTGGCGACCTGCACGCCGCGAAAGCCGACGCTGTCGAACAGCGCGCCATCGGTGAACGCGTCGCCGACGGTCAACTGGCCTTTGAGCGGCGCGATCGAGCGTTGCAGGTTGGTCTGCACACTCTGGTAGTGAGTGCCCGTCTGGGTGCCGGCGGTCAGGCTGCCGTTATGGCGAAAGCGCCACGCGCCGACGTTGATGCCGGCGTTCAGCCCCACGTAGCTCTGGGTCGAGCTCACGTCGGCTGAATTCGCGTGATACGCATTGGCGCTGTACTGCAGGCGCGCAGCAGTCACGCCTTCGTCCCAGTAGCGCGGCGCGACGTAGCCGCGAGCGGCGCGCGCGAGCGCAATCTGCGGCACGCTGATGTCGAGCCGCTGCTCGCCGTTGTCGAATGTGGCCGTTGCATCCGCGATCAACGACGGCAGCGTGACGCACGCCTCGGCGCCCTGCTCCAGACGCGCTGTTGCCTCCGGCGACAGCTTCATCAGGTCCACGCCGACGCGCTCCAGCAACGCACGGTCGAAACACACATGCGCGTCGCCGCCTGACTCCGCCTGACGCAGTTGCACTTCGGCGCGGCCGAGCCACGAGTCGTTGACGAACAGATCGGCCCGGTAGCCGCCCGGCAACGCGACGTTGCCCTTGCTGAAACGGCTGGTGTCGATACGCGCGCCGTCGTCGGACTGCTGCAGGAAGAGACTGTCGAACTCGACGCTCGCCAGTTGCGTAGACGCAGCGGCCGCATCGGTCCCCCACGCTGCCGCACTCGCGAACAGCAACGATACCGCCGTGCCCGCAGGGCTCAGCGGTAAGGAGAAAGGTCGAAACGCTCTTTGCTGCATGACTGCAAACTCCGGATGTTCAGACAGACCCCTCCCTGCCGCGAGCGCAGCATCGGAGTGGGAATATGAAGCGGGACAATCAGCGGGACACAGCGGCGCGCGGATCACTTCGCTGGCGGCGCACTCGCATTCAGTGCGGCTTCGCCCGCGGCCGGTCCGCCGTAGTCATTGATCGCCTGATAGCGCAGGCGCGCGTCGGCGCCGCGGGCCACTTCGCCGGTTAGCGGGAACGTCTGGGTTTCACCAGGACCCACCATGCCGCCATCGTCGAACGTCGCCTTCTTGCCGCCGCCGCTCAGTTCGAGCGACGCGAACGACACGTAGTAAGGCGTCGGATTGTGCGCTTCGAGCAGGGCGCGATTGCCGCTCTGGACCACGCGCCAGCTGATCTGCGCGGACGCTTCGTCCTGAGTTCCCTTCAGGCCTGCCGGACGGAAAAACAGCTTGATACGCGAGCGGAATGCCATTTGCAGCCGGTTAGCCCCGGCTTCGTCGGCGGCCGGTTTGGGCGGCACTTCGAGCACGTTGAGCCAGAACACCGATTCGCGGTCCTTCGGCAACGGCTCGCCGGTGTAGAGAATGCGCAACGTCTGGCCCTTGCCGGGATCGACGCGCGTAACCGGCGGCGTCACCGTGAAGGGCACCTGGATGGTGGAGGGCGACGCCTTCGGATCGCCCCTGTCGAGCCACACCTGGGTCAATGCGGGGGACTTCCCCTCATTGGTCAGCTTGATGGTTTGTTCGGCATCCTTCGCGTTGTAGATGACCCGTGTACCGGCGATGACAACCGACGCGTGCGCCTGCATCGCACCCGCGATTCCGAATGCGAGTACGCCAGTCGTCAGGAGACTCTTGAACGCTTGTTTCATGATGAAAACCGGAAGGATGTCGAGGAAGAAATCAGGGTGGAGCGATCTCGCGACCGCTCCAGGATGCTGCGTTACAGCCAGGCGCTTACGGGTACACGAGCGTGTACATCACGCTCGAATTGGCCGCGCCGGCGGTGGCCACGCCCGTCGCCACGTACTCGGCGAAATACGGCAGCGTGGCCGCGCCGGTGGCGATCGCCACCGCATGCGAGTTCTGCGACGCGTCGGCGGCGCCCATTGCGATCGGCGAGAGATCGTCGTTCAGCAGACCGATCTGGACCTGGTCGGCACCGCCCGCGTTCAGCTTCAGGTGGCCCGTGCCGGCGTCGGTCGTCGCACCCGATTCAAAGTACGCGTGAACGTTGCCGGTACCCGAGCAGCCGGTCAGCTGGATGTTGAATGGCGTGCGTCCCGCCGTCTGACCCGCGCCGTTCAGCGCCGAGGCCGACACGGTCGGCAGCGCCACGGTGAAGTCCTTCGAACCGCTGCCGTTGCCGTTGATCGTGCAGGTCTGCGACACGATCGTGCCGGTAAAGGTGATCGTGCCGTCGGCAGCGTGGGCGGCCATCGGCAGGGCTGCGGCCAGCGCTGCGGCGGTGATCATTCCAGTGCGATTAAACTTCATGCGAGGTCCTGATAATAGAAATACAAAACATAAAAACGGGTCTTCGACAAAACCCATGCTGAGCAGGCTCGATTGCAAAATCTCTGCACCGGATCGACTGACGTGAGATCCGGTGGG
Source organism: Paraburkholderia ginsengisoli NBRC 100965 (assembly GCF_000739735.1). Lineage (GTDB taxonomy): Bacteria > Pseudomonadota > Gammaproteobacteria > Burkholderiales > Burkholderiaceae > Paraburkholderia > Paraburkholderia ginsengisoli. The sequence goes on from NZ_BBJF01000006.1 coordinate 190,792, forward strand.
AACGGGAAAAATCTGATTTGGCGTTGGAAACGGACTCCAGCGATGTCCGAACTTCAGCGTCTTTGCAGAGAATTGCAACGAGGCTGGCGGGGTGCATCCTATTGACTAGTACTACGTCGGGATATCGAACAAGTTCGAAACTCCGGATTTCGCTCCGGAATCGCGCCGCCGGTGTGGACAAGCAATCGCGCTTCATGTATCGGAACAGCAGCGCGCGGACCATATCGTCACGGGTCCGGAGAACTACCAGTTCAATTCAAAGGGAATCGACGGGATAGCGTTGCGTTGCAACGCCGGGCGGACTTATAGCGGAGGAGAGGGATACAACCTGAGGTCGGACGACTACGACTTCTACTGATGGGCCACTGCGCGATCGGCAGCGGCGAGATATACAACCACGTTCACGGCTCGCAGGACTACGGTACAGGACCCCAATGCCGAGGACCGGACCGCGCCATTGCGATTGCCCGGTGGATGGCCACGCATCTTCTTTAGCAACGCCCGGTGCCACCGTCTAGCGGCCAACATGGCGTGTGACAAACCATCGCAACGATGGGCCGCTTTCCTCCCTGCCACTGGACGCGAAAGCAGCCCCGCCTTTCTAATCGGCTCGCACCACCTGACAAAGGAACTGCTTCAACCGCGCGCTGCGAGGATGATCGAAAACCTCCTGTGGCGTTCCGGTTTCAATGATCTCGCCCTGATCCATGAACACGACGCGATCCGCGACCTGCCGCGCGAATCCCATCTCGTGGGTCACGCAGATCATCGTCATGCCGGAGTCCGCGAGTCCGATCATGGTTTCCAGCACTTCCTTGATCATCTCGGGATCGAGTGCCGAAGTCGGTTCATCGAACAGCATGATCTGCGGCTCCATGCACAGCGCGCGTGCAATCGCGACCCGCTGTTGCTGCCCGCCGGACAGTTGCCCCGGATATTTGTGCGCCTGCTCGGGGATGCGCACGCGCTCGATGTAGTGCATCGCCAGCGCCTGCGCGTCGGTTTTGGACATCCGCCGCACGTGGGTCGACGCCAGCATGCAGTTCTCGAGCACAGTCAGGTGAGGAAACAGGTTGAACGACTGAAACACCATCCCGACCTTGCGGCGAATCGTGTGCAGCGTGCGGACATCGTCAGTGAGTTCGACGTTATCCACGAGAATGCGTCCCTGCTGATGACGTTCGAGCCGGTTGATACACCGGATCAACGTGGACTTGCCCGAACCCGACGGCCCGAGAATCACGACCCGCTCGCCCGGCGCGACGTTCATGCTGACGTCGCGCAGCACGTGAATCGCGCCGTACCACTTGCTCACACGGTCAAGTTCGACCGCCGGCACGCTCGCTGTCCGGCCCTGCTCTGCAACGCTCAACGTCGCTTCCATTGCGCTTTCCTCGTAAGTGTCCGCGAGTCGTGTCATCGCACCGACTTCCTGAATCTGCGTTCGATCCGCGACTGGATCACTTCGAGCACCATCGACAGCAACCAGTAGATCACCGCTGCGGAAATCAGCATCTCCATGTGACGGAATTCGCGCTGGCCTTCCGTGGTGGCGACATAAGTCAGCTCCCAGACACCGACCACCGACACCAGCGAGCTGTCTTTCAGCATCGCGATGAACTGGTTGCCGGTCGGCGGAATGATGACCCGCAAGGCCTGCGGAAGAATCACGAGCCGCATCATCATGCTGTGACTGAGACCCAGCGCGCGGGCCGCGTCCCACTGTCCTTTCGGAATGCTTTGAATGCCGGCGCGGAAGATTTCCGTCATGTACGCGCCGTAGCACAATGACAGCGCCGCGACGCCGGCCGGAATCGGGTTCACGATATAACCCAGTTGCGGCAGGCCGAGATACAGAATGAAAATCTGCATCAGCAACGGCAGCCCGCGAAACAGCGACGTATAAAACGTCGCAACGCCGATCGCAATGCCATTCGACGACAACTTGGCCAGCGCGCCGATCAGTGCGAGCGCAAACGCAATCGCGATCGAAATCGCCGAAATATACAACGTCGTCGTGGCGCCTTGCAGGATCAGGTAGCCGATCTTTCTTTCGATGAATTCGAAGGAAAGATTGAACGTCGAGAAGAAGAGCACGACCAGCAAAGCCAGTTCGCACCATACGACGATCACCTGCAACCGCAACGACAGACGCAACAGCAGATAGCAATTGGCGACCAGCGCGGCGATCGCCACCGCGCCGCCCAACAGCTTTTTCAGCAAGCCCGCGTCGACGCCGAGTGCGGGCAGCCCGTGCGTGACACCGGCGATCCAGTCGGGCGCAAACTGCACCGCGTAATATCCGCCGATCAGCAACGCGCCCAGCAAAACGAGGACCGGTCCCGGGTTGCGCTTTTCGACGCCGGTGGCATCTTCTGCAAACATGTGTTCCTCCTGTGCGCCGCGCGCTGCGTCAAGCCGCGCGTTCGCGCATGAAATCCATCAGCTGGTAGTACCAGTAAGTGAGCTGAACGGCCGCCGTGCCGGCGGGACCGCCGTTCCATTCGAGGCCGAACGGTGCGAACAGTCGATAGCGGTCGGTTTCGCCGGTGATGCCCTGCGCGATCAAACGGCCGCCGATTGCTGTCGTATTCATGCCGTGACCGCCGAAACCCATGCAGTACCACACACCCGTCTGCAAGCTGCCGATCAGCGGCATCAGATGCCTCGCATACGACATGCGTCCCGACCACGCGAGTTCCACCTTCAACGCGGCCAATTGCGGATAGGTATCGACCATGCGCTGACGCAGCACTTCGGCGAGCCGGTCCGGTTCGGAGAGGCGCGTCGTGATCATGCCGCCCCAGAGAATGCGCTCGCCGTCGTCGACGACGCGGTAGTAGTCGCTCGCGCGGCGGCTGTCGCCCACCGACGCGCGGGTGCGAATCGCCGAAGCGATCATGTCGCGCGCCGGTTCGGTGACGAGCATGTATGTGGAAATCGGCAGATAGCTGCGCGCGAGTTGCGGCACGACGGTGCCGGTGTAGCCGCCGCAGGTGAACACCACGTCGCGAGCGGACACGCTGCCGTGCGCGGTCTTCAGACGCTTGACGGCGGACGAGGTATCCATCGACAGTACTTCAGAATCTTCGAATACCTGCCCGCCGAGCCGCTCGATTTCCGCAACCAGTGCCCGCGCGTAGTTCAGCGGATGGAAATGGAAGCCTCGTTCGTTATAAATGGCGTGCCGATATTTGTCCGACACCAGCAGTTCGCGAACTTCTTCATGAGATTTGAAGCTGACGTCGTACTGAAACTCGCGAGCGAGCCACGCCTGATACGCCTGCATTTCCGCCGTGTTCTCGTGACGCGACACGCGCAGCACACCGTTCACCGGCTGCGCTTCCCGAATATCGAGTTGCCGGATGTTCTCGGCGACGATGTCGACGCCCTCTATCGACATCCGATAAATCGACTTCGCGTCGTCGACGCCCACGCGCTGCGCGATCCGTTCGAAACTGGTCGAATAGCCGGGACTCACCACGCCGCCGTTGCGCCCCGACGCGCCCCACGACACACGCTGCGCTTCGAGCAGAATTACGGAGCGGCCACGGCGCAGCAACTCCAGCGCCGTCGTGATACCGGCCATCCCCGCACCGACGATGCATACGTCAGCCTGCACAGCGCCGCTGAGCGACGCTCTCGGCTCGACCGTTCGAAGTGTCCGGGTGTAATAGGTATCGAGGTAAGAAGCCATCTTCCGATTCGTGCCGGTTGTTGTTCTTGTCGAGCAGACAGGCAGGCGGCGGCACAGGCCGCCGCCGCGTCACATACTTCAGGATGCTTACTTCGTGTAGTCGTGGCTGAACCACTTCATGCTGATCTTCGTGAGCGTGCCGTCCTGCTTCATCTGCTGGACCACGTCGCCGACTTTCTTGTTCCACTCCGGATCGCCCTTGTCGGCCACGATCGCGAGCGGCTCGCGATACGCGTAGTCGGCCGGGATGATCTTCACCGGATAGCCGCTCTTGATCGCGGCGAGCGCCGTTTGCTCGGGCGTGACGATGCCGTCCAGCCGCTTGCCGTCGCCGATGCGCAGATCGTCATACGGCAGCATCGAGTCCGTATAGGTCTTGATTTCCTTCGGCTTCTGCGACATGTATTTGAACGCCGGCACGTCCGGGCCCGCGATGTCGAGGTGATTGCGCACGTAGTCTTCCGACGTGGTGCCCGCTTCCACGCCAATCACCTTGCCGTTCAGGTCGTTACGCGTGGTGGCTTTCGAGTCCTTGTTCACGACGAACACATAAGGGCTGTAGTAATAGACGGCGGGGAAATCGAGCAATTCGGCGCGCGGTTTGGTGGGCGTCACCGAGAGCACCGACAGGTCCCAGCGACCGTGCCAATGCCCGCCCGTCATCAGACTGAATTGCGGCGTATCGAACGACACCTTCACACCCAGGCGTCGGGCAATCTCTTTCGCGACGTCGATATCGAAGCCGTCGAATTCATGCTTATCGTTCAGGAACGCTTGCGGAGGCCATTTGCCGCTCGTGGCGACCACCATGTTGCCGTTCTTCGTGACGCGGTCGAGCGTGGCGCCCGCATGGGCGCTGAAAGCGCTCAGCGCGATGCTTGCGCCAATAGTGAATCCGAGCAGGCGGTTCAAAACGGTCGTAGCCATATTGCGTGTCTCCTGGTGTTTGTTTTTCGTGCCGGCCGCCTTGGGAAACCCGCTTCCGGCCCATCCACGTTGGCGCGATATTAAGTCACGAAAAGAACCGTCGCCATTGACAATTCGGCAACAGGTCATTCCGAAATCGCATCAAGTGGTGAGCGGGATCGAGCTTGCATCGAAGGATCGCGAAGGAGGCGCTCGCAATCGGGCATGTCGCGTGCTACCGAATTTCCGGCTGAGCCACCACGATCCGACAGCCCATATCAATAGACCCGTAGAACCAACAGGAGCCAGACGATGAAGGCTAGAACACTCATTTGCACGGCGGCGCTGGCCGCCCTCTGCGCGTCGCAAGGCGCGGTCGCACAGGTCGCCGGCCTGCAACCGCTCGGCGGCACGGTCGAGCAGACCAATGCGTTACTCAAGGGCTGGAGCGTGCGTCGCGCGCTTGTCGACGAGCCGGTCTACAACGACCTCAACGACAAGATCGGCAGCATCTACGACGTGATCATTGCGCCGGACCGCAAGGCGACGTACGCGGTCGTGTCGGTGGGCGGCTTCCTCGGCATGGGCAAGCACTACGTGGCGATTCCGGTCGACCACTTCGAGATTCGCGACGGCAACCTGTTCCTCGCGGGCGCGACGAAGGAAGCGCTGAAGTCGGTGCCGAGCTTCGAGTACAACAAGCTCGAAAAGGCGACCAAGCCGCGCAAGGTCAGCGCGGAGTAGCCGATTCCGGGGCGCGGCCGGTGGTCAATGACCCGTGGCCGTGACCAGTTGCAGCGGCGTTTCGATCGTTCTCGACAGGTCTCTCTGCTTCTTGTGTTCGGTCACCGCCTTCAACGCCACATCGATGCCGAAGATGGCTTGCCGATCGGCGAACTGATTGATCGTCGCGAGCACGCGGCCGTCGGCGAGCAACGGCTTGATCGCGTCGACCGCGTTATATCCGGTGACATACACCCCGCCGCTGCGGCCCGCGTCGCGAATCGCGTCGACCGCGCCCATCGCCATGTTGTCGTTGCCGCATAGCAGCGCGCGAATCTGCGGGTGCTCGGCGAGCATCCTCGACGCCACGTCGCGGCCCTTGCCATACTCCCAGTTGCCCGCCTGGATCGCGACGACCTTCATGCCGGCGGTGTCCATCGCGTCCTTGCTGCCGGCCGTGCGTTGCTGCGCGTTGCGATCCACGGCAATGCCCTCGATGATGCCCACCTGATCGCCTGCCTTCAGCCGCGCGGCGAGATACTGGCCGACCTGCGCCGCTCCCTTGCGATTGTTCGGTCCGACAAACGGCACCGAGATACCGGCCGCCACCTGCGACGCGTCGTCGAGCGGGTTATCGATCGCGATCATGATGATGCCGGCCTTGATGCCGCGCGCGACCACTGCGGTGAGCGCCTTCGAGTCGGTGGGCGCAATCACGATCGCGTTCATCTTCGCCTTGATCATCTCGTCGACCATGCGGATCTGCGCGGCCGTGTCGGTCTCGCGCGCGGTGCCCCGAATCGTCAGGCCGAATTGCGATGCGTAATGCCGCTGGTAATTCCGCGCGGCGTCGGCCATGGCCACCGTGAACGGATCGGCGAGCGACTTCAGCACGAGCGCGATATTCGCCATGCTGCCTTGCGCGTCGACGCGTGTCGCGCCGCCGAGGCCGACGGCGCTCAGCGCGCCGGCAAGCAGCACGCGGCGGCGCATGTTCTGCTTCATGGGTTCTCTCCTTGCGGACCTGGCTGGCGACTCTCCGTACCGCGTTCGCACGAATACGAAGCGAGCCGCCGATCACACATAAGCCCGTGCATGCCGTTCATCGCGCGCCCTTCGGTTGACTCTCCAGTTGGCTCGGCGGTTCACACGTCAGTTGCCCGTTCAGCGCGAGCACACTGGCGACGATGTCGTCGAACAGCGGCCGGCTGTCGATCGCTTCGCTCAGGCAGGCGTCCTTCAACGCGACGAGCTTCACCGCCACGTCCGCGTGCGCGTCCAGTCCATCGCAGCGCTCGATCAACTCTTCGAGCAGACAACCGTACGCCCTGACTTCCAGGCGCTGCAGCGCGACGCCGGTATCGCGATCGTCGGCGGCATAGAACGACGCCGCGCCGAAGTCGCCCAACAACGCGCGCCCCGCGCCGCCATGCAGAATATTGTGTGCATACAGATCGCCGTGCATCACGCCTCGCCGATGCAAATGACTCGCCGCCGCCGCGATCCCGTGCGCGATGCCCAACGCCGAGCGCGGATCGAAGCGCGTGCCGGCGTCGTAGATGTCGCGCGTGCAGGACGCGAGGCTCGGCGGACCGGCGAGGTTCGTGAATTGCGGATCGATCAGTTCCATCACGAGACCGTGCGTGTCGGCCGGATGGTCCTGCACTTTTCCCGCTACCGGAATCAGGTTCGCATGGTCGCCGCCTCGAATGCAAGCGGCCATTTCGCAGTCGGGCAAACCATCGCTGGTTACGGCGCCCTTGAACAGTTTGACGGCGACGGCACGCGATTCGTGTGACGCATGCTCCTGATCGTCCAGAAGCCGCGCGCGATAGATGACGCCGGACGCGCCCTCGCCTAGCGGCTGCTCGAGCGTCAACCGGTCCCAGCGAATCCCGGCGATCGGCGTGTCGCGCAACGCGGCCGTCTCCAGCGCTTCGCTGAACGGATTACCCGCATACGCGAGCCATGAGAGCCGTGGCATGCGCAACAGCCAACCGGGCAACGCGTCGAGCCGGTTCGCCGCGAGACGCAGCAGTTCGAGCCGCGAGCACGCGGCGAGTTCATCGGGCAGCGTGCTCAACCGGTTGCCGGCCAGCATCAGCTTCTGCAATTGCGTACAGCCGCCGATCTCAGCCGGCAATGCGTCGATCTCGTTGTCGGTCAGGATCAGCCAGCGCAATGACGGAGCAAGCGCGCGACCCGACACCGTGCGAATGCGGTTCGCCTTGAAGCCGACCATGCTCAATTGCGAGCACTCGCCCAGCACTTCCGGCAACTCGGTGAACGGATTGTCGGACGCGAACAGAATGCGCAGATTGCGCAGTCGCGGCAGATCGTCGGGCAGCGCGGTAAGCGCATTGCCCGACAGGTCGAGTACTTCCAGCGTGTCGGCAAGATCGAAAATCTCGCGCGGGAATTCGCTCAGGCCGCACGCCAGTTTCAGCTGGCGCGCGCCGGTCAATCGTCCGGCCCGCAGTTGTTCTAGTGTTGTCGTCACAGTGGTGGGAGAGCGGTGCGCGTCGTGTCGAAGGTATCAATTCTACTGAGTCGCGAGCCGGATGCGCTCGCGGCTCTTTGCAGGAACATCCTATGAATGCAAGCGCAAAGGGCGGTACAGTGACAGGCCGGCTTACGGGCACGAATGAAATAGCAAGATCTGGAGCGTCTACAGAGAGCACGGGGCTCACACTGTCGAATATCGGCGCGCTGTCGGCGCGGATTCGCAGACCGGCCTCGTCCGCCTCTGTGCCTCCAACCAGTCAGGAGCAAGCAAAGTGACGTACGCATACAAGTTGATGGAGTCGCCCGTCGGTCAGTTGAAGCTCGTCGCCAACGGCGAGCGCCTGGCCGCGATTCTGTGGGAAAACGACAAGCCGAACCGGGTCCGTCTCGGCGAACTGGTCGAAGCGAATGATCGCGCCGTGCTGATCGAAACCGAGCGGCAGCTGAACGAGTATTTCGCCGGCACGCGCGACCGGTTCGACCTCGCGCTCGACTTTCAGGGCACCGAGTTCCAGAAGAAAGTCTGGCAAGCGCTATTGACGATCCCGTTCGGCCAGACGCGCAGCTACGCGGAGATCGCGCGGCAGATCGGCAACGTCAACGCGGTGCGGGCAGTCGGCGCGGCGAACGGCAGGAATCCGATCTCGATCGTCGCGCCGTGTCATCGCGTGATCGGCGCGTCCGGCGAGCTGACCGGATTTGCCGGCGGACTTGCAAACAAGATGCTGCTGTTGTCGCTGGAGGCAGGGCAGACTTCGCTGGAAGCGGCGACGCCTACCCGGGCACAGGCGCAAATGCCGATGCCGATGCGGATGGACACTTCCACGCGAGCAACCGAAGGCAAGGTTGCAGCGAAGCCGACACGTCATGCGCCGAGCCAGGGGACGCAGGCGTCGCTGTTCGGCAACTGAGCGCGAGTGAAGTGCGGCGCGGTGAGCGCCGTGAACGTCAACGATGCGTCAGCGGCTTCTTCGCTCGCGGAGCCCTGATTCCTGAGGCGCGCAATGGAAATAGCGCATACGGAGCGGGCAATGCGCGGGCATCGTGGCGGTTCATCGTTCAAGCCGCCACGACACCTGATGCACCTCACGCCCGCTTCGCCCATTCCTCCCGCAGGATCGCGGCCGCCGCCGTCGCCGCGACCTGGCAGCCGAGGACGATATGCTCCTCGGCCGTATCCTCGATGAAGTCGTGACTGACGCCGCCGATACTTGGCACGAACATCATGCAGGCCGGCATGCAGCGCGCGATCACCTGCGCGTCGTGCGCCGCGCCGCTCGGCATGCGCAGCCATTGCCCCGGCGCGACCGTGTCGGCTGCCTGGGCCAAATGCTCCGCGAGCGCCGCGGACATGCTGACCGGTTCCATCGGCTCATCGATGGTCGTCAGCTCGACGCGCACGCCGTTGCGCGCGTTGAAGTCACGCACCAGGTCGGCGAGCCGCTGTTCCATCGCCCGCAAGCGTGCGGCATTCGCGTCGCGGAATTGCAGGTACATGTCGGCCGCGCCCGGCACGACGCTCAATGAGCCCGGGTCGAGCTCGATGCGGCCCACGGTCCACACGGTGTCGGCATCCGCGAGTTGGGCGAACGCGTCGTTCATCGTTGCGATAAAAGCGACCAGCGCCGCGCCGGCGTCGCGGCGAATCGCCATCGGCGTGGTGCCGGCATGGTTGCGCTGACCCGTGAAACGCAGGCGCAACTCGCGCAGCCCGACGATCGTCGTGACCACGCCGATTGCTTGTCCCGCCGCTTCCAGCCGGCCGCCCTGTTCGATATGCGGCTCCAGATACGCGACCTGGCGGCCGGGTTCGAAACGCGCGCGCGGCCGCGCGGCCAAACCCGCGGCGTCGAGCACGTCGGCGAGGCGCTCGCCTTGCCGGTTCGTGGCGCCGCGAATCGCTTCGTCGACGGGATCGCCGACGAAACTGCGGCTCCCGAGCAGACCCGAGAACGTGCCCTCTTCGTCGATCCACGACGCGACGTCCACCGCGAGATGCTTCGTGTCGTCGTGTTCGGCCAGCGCGCGAGCAATCTCCAGACCGTAGATCACGCCCATCGCGCCGTCGAGCCAGCCGCCGGTCGGCTGCGTGTCGGTATGGGAGCCGATCACGAGCGCGGGACCGCTATTGCGCGAGCGACCGAACACGGTGCCCACGCCGTCGATGCCCGCGTCGAGCCCCGCTTCCGTCATCCGCGTGACGAGCCACTCGCGCGCCGCGAGGTCCACCGGCGACAACGCCAGGCGAACCACGCCGGGCCCGGTCGCGCCGAAACTGCGCAGCTGCTTGAGGTCCGTCAGCAACCGGTCCGGATCGATCTTCACCACGTTTTCATCTCCTTTGATTGATGGCCCACCATGCGGCGGCTAAGCAAGCCATAAGCTTGGCTCGTTACTATCGGTCAACGCAAGTCCAATTGAAGCATCGCTCCGCTCGGACCGTGATGGCCGTCCTCTGCGAGCCGCGTCCACTATAAGAATGTCCGGTATGAATACACTCGAAGCGTTCAATCAGACGCTCTTCCTGATGATCGACGCCACGCCGTCGACACCGTCGGCGCTGATCGGCGTCGCGCGTTTCATCGCCGACTACGCGATCTATCTCGTGCCGCTGTCGTTGCTCGCGATGTGGCTGTCCGGCGACGCGCGCCGCCGCGAAACCGCGCTGCACGCGTGCTGCGCGACGCTGCTCGCGCTCGTCATCAATCAGGTGATCGGCATGCTCTGGCCGCATCCACGGCCGTTCGTGATGGGCGTTGGTCACAGCTTTCTCGAGCACACATCAGACCCGTCTTTCCCGAGCGACCACGGCACGATCTTCGCGTGCATCGCGCTGACGTTGCTGCTGGACGGCGCGACGCGCTATGGCGTCGCGATCCTGCTAACGGGTCTCGCGGTGGCGTGGGCGCGTGTGTTCGTCGGCGTCCATTTTCCGCTCGACATGGTCGGCGCAATCGGCGTGGCAGGCGTAGCCGTGTTCCTGCTCGCGCCGTTCTGGCCGTGGTTCGGCGGGAGCGTCACGCGCGCCCTGGTCGTGGTGTATCGCAAGCTGCTGGCCGCGCCCATCGGGCGCGGCTGGTTATCGCGCTAACGCGGTGCCGCGCGTGGACCCGATCGGCGCGCCGCTTACTTCCACAGCGTGCGGCCGAAGAACGTCAGCGTGCGGTCCCACGCGAGTTGCGACCAGACCGGATCGAACTGCGTCTTCGCGATGCGGCCCGGCCCGACCGCCGTTTCATTGGCGAACGCGTGATGCGCCAGATAGCGATGGAACTCGACGTCGACGTTGGCTTCGTTCAGCTTCTTCTCCAGTGCGTCGACGGTTTCGGCGGGGAAGAATTCGTCCTGCGTCGCCCAGTGGCCAATCACCGGCACCCTGATCTTCGACGCGTCGATGTACTCCAGCGGCGGGAAGCCATACCACACCACGCCGGCCGCCACGTCAGGGACGTTGCACAGCGCGAGCCACGTGAGCGCGCCGCCCATGCAATAGCCGGTCACCGCGACCTTCGCCGCGTGCTGCTTCAGATACTGGACGGCGCCGTGCACGTCCTGGGTCGCGGCGTCGCCGAAGTCGAGGCCGTCCATCAGGTGGTGCGCCTCGTCCTCTTCGACCGTCGTCTTGCCGCGATACAGATCGGGCACGAGCGCCAGATAACCGGCCTGCGCGAGGCGGTCCGCGACGCCCAGAATCTGCTCGTTCAAGCCCCACCATTCCTGAATCACGACGATGGCGGGCGCGCCCTCCAGCTTCTGCGGCTTGGCCAGATAGCCCTGAAGCTGCTTGCCGTCGGGGCGGCTAAAAGTGACCATCGATCCTGCTCGCTGTTTCATCGCTTGCTCCTCGGTTGGACGAAGCCGCTAGCATAGCGCCAGAGTGGCAGGTCTTGCCGAAGGCCGGCGCGCGCTCAGTACGACTTGTACGGCAGGAACTTGCCGCTGAGCACCACCTGCACGCGGTCGCCGTTCGCATTCGGCTCGCGCTGGATGTCCATCGAAAAATCGATCGCGCTCATGATGCCGTCGCCGAACTCTTCATGGATCAACTCCTTGATCGTCGTCCCGTACACGTTGACGATCTCGTACCAGCGATAGATCAGCGGATCGGTCGGCACGGCGCTCGGCAGCGAGCCCTTGTACGGGACGATTTGCAGCCATGCGGTTTCTTCGTCGGTCAAGTCGAACAGCTCGCGCGCGACGCCGGCCTGCTTCGCGTCGAGCGTCATCTGGCCGAGCAGCGCGGCGGTCGTCCACTCCTTGCTTTTGCCGATCTTCGCGGCAATCTCGGCCCACGTCAGCTTGCCGGCGACCTTGGCGGCGACGATTTTCTTCGTGACTTCATTACGGTCCATCATTCAGTCCTTTTGAAAAGTCAGGCATCACACGGGAGCAGCGTGCATTGATAGTATCCGGAACCGGACGCGGCAAAAAAACAATCCAGCGCACCCCAAAGATGATTCGCACGTCAATCGAACGCCGTCTCTTTTAAATAGGGATTGATCGAAGTCATGCAATTAACATTAAGACATCGGAACTTTCGGATAATTAACTCAGAGTTGACCGAGTGACAAAATTTATGAATCCGGTTATGCTCAATAACATGCTTTCTAGTTTAAACTCACGACTGCAAAGGCAGCCAGTCAAGCTTGCCGCGTGCCGTCGTTGTTTAGAACGCCGTATTGCCCGATAACCGTTCAAGCCGGTATCAAACGCGAGGTCCGTTATGCCGTGGGCTAATCGCAAGATTGGCAGGCTAAAAGTCTCTCAGGTTCTGGCAAGCAATCCTCGGACGCCAGAATCTTTAGGCCGACACATCGTGTCGGCCTTTTTTATTGCCGAAGCCTTACAAGAAACTTTGCGGCGTCAGGCGACAAAATCATGCGTCAAATCCCAATTAATAGGTACAGCGCGAGCCTGGGCCGATTCATGATTTCCGTTCGAAACCGCTAAATCAACTGGCTCGTCAGGCAATTCGAATTACGAGAAAGATTAGTTGACTTGTTTGGCGGAAATATTGCTTGCCCGCGCAGAGTTGCGTTCATACCGTTCACGCCGTACAACGCAAAGCGGACATCGTCGCGATTCGACAGGCGAGCCGTGGTCGAACGCCGGTCTGCAAACAGGCCGATAATCGCAGGACCGACAGCAACCATGTTGCAGGGGAGACAGCACGGTCATGCGCAACCTCGACGAGAACACGATCACCGACGCAGTTCTGGCGCGCCACGCGCACGCCGATAACGAACGATTGAAGACCATCGTCACGAGTCTCGTGCGGCATCTGCATGCGTTTGCCCGCGAGGTCGATCTGACTTCATGCTGAACCGATCGGCGTGACACAACGGCACCGTGCAACGCTAACGCGCGGCTGAAAGGCCGAAGGCCGGTCGCTGCCCTACACGGTCCATACCCATTCACTCTACGACTTCACTCTCATGAAAAAACGTGCACTCATCGTCGGCGCAAGCGGCATTGTCGGCAGCAATCTCGCGGACCGCTTACTGTCGAGTGGCTGGCAGGTGGCGGGACTATCGCGCGGCCGCACACCGGTCTCACCGGCGATCGAATCGATCACCGCCGACCTCGCTTCGGCCGACTCGGTCAGCGACGCGCTGGCCGGCAAATCGTTCAGCCACGTGTTCTTCACCGCGTGGTCGCGTCAGGCCACCGAGCAGGAGAACATCCGCGTGAACGGCGCGATGGTTCGTCACGTGATGGACGCCGTGGGGCCCGCGGGCTCGCTCACGCATGCCGCGCTCGTGACCGGGCTGAAGCATTACCTCGGTCCATTTGAAGCGTACGCGACCGGCGCGGTGCCGATCACACCGTTTCGCGAGGAGCAAGGCCGCCAGCCGGTCGACAATTTCTACTATGAACAGGAAGACCGCCTGTTCGAAGCGGCAAAGCGCCATGGGTTCAGTTGGAGCGTGCATCGTCCGCACACGATCATCGGTTATGCGCTCGGCAATGCGATGAACATGGGCGTGACGCTCGCGGTCTACGCGACGCTCTGCAAACAGACCGGTGAGCCGTTCGTCTTCCCCGGCTCGGCGGCGCAATGGAACAGCCTCACCGACATGACCGACGCTACGCTGCTCGCGCGCCACCTCGAATGGGCCGCGACGTCACCGAATGCGCGCAATGAGGACTTCAACGTAGTGAACGGCGACGTGTTCCGCTGGAAGTGGATGTGGTCGCGCCTCGCCGATTACTTCGGTATCGAAGCCGCGCCGTTCGATGGCGAGGTGCGTCCATTGGAAGGGCGCATGCAGGACGCCGGCAACAAATGGTCGGAGATTGCGGCGCGCTTCAATCTGAAGGAAGCGGACGTCGGCAAGCTCGCATCGTGGTGGCACACCGACGCCGACCTCGGCCGTCCAATGGAAGTGCTGACGGACATGACGAAGAGCCGCAAGGCCGGCTTCCTCGATTATCAAAGCACGCCCGACGCGTTCTTCGCGCTGTTCGATCGTTTGAAGGCCGAGCGGGTCATTCCGCAATGAGCGAACGACGCCCGCCTACCGCCGACTGAACAACGGCGACGCGTGACTCGCGGCGGCAAGTTCCGCGGCCGCCGCGAGCAGCGTCGAGCCGAGATTCTCCATGCGCTTTTCGTCGAGCCGCACGAGCGGCCCGGCGATACTGATCACGCCCATCGCCGCATAGCCGCGTCGCTGCACCGGCGCGGCCATCGCCGTCATGCCGGGGGCGAAGACTTCGTTGATGGTCGCGTAGCCCCGCTCGCGTGCGGCGTGCACGAACTTGAGCAAGCCGCTGATCGTGGTCGGCGCGTTCGGCCCGTATTGTTTCGGCTGGCCGAAGCCCTGGCGCGAGACGAGTTCGAGCGCGCGTTCGTCGGTCATGGTCATCATCCATGCATGGCCGGTCGCGCTGCACGAGAGGATCGTGTCCATACCCATGTCCGGGTCGTAGCGCAGTCCCTTCAACGCGCCTTGCGATTTCGCGACCCACGTGAGCCGGTCGCCATCCACGATCGCGAGCCGCACCAGTTCGCCCGACTTCTCGGCGAGGCGGTCGAGCATTGTCTGCGCGATGTCGACGATGCCTGACGTCGCGAGAAAGCCGAGACCCAGGCCGACGAGTTTGGTGGTGAGCACGTAGTCGCCATGCTCGCGCAACTGCCGCACGTAACCGCATTGCTTCAGATCGACCAGCAGCCTATGACACGCGCTGCGCGGAATATCGAGCTCGTCGGCGATCATCGCGAGCGGCGTGCCTTCCATTTGCGTAGCGAGAAATTCGAGTACTGCGAGAGTGCGTTCGGTGACGCCGGGCATATCTGTCTCCATGCAGGGGCTTATTCGAGCCCCATGCAAAGCTGTTTTTGTCGTACCGCTGCTTACCGGCCGTAGCCGCAGTTTTGCACATCGTGAGATCGAATTCCACCCTGGAATGGCGTACCACCCACCGATGCTAAGCTGTTTTCAAGGCGGCGATTCCGGCGTACGGACATCGCAAACGCCGAGTGACCCGATCAGACAATAGAGCGGAAGCAGGAGCACGGCGGGTGTTATCGCCCCCGCGTTCACACCCGCCTCCGCATAGCAGACCCACAACAACGACGTTGCATGGGACCAGAGTAACGCGCCGAAGCGCGCACTCCGGTCGACAAAGGAGACGACATGATTCAGGATGCACAGCCAGGCTCGCACGCCGCGATGCGCACGCGAGCGGTCACCGCCGCCGCCATCGGCACGGCGCTCGAGTGGTTCGATTTCACGCTATACGGCGCACTTGCCGCGACGATTTTGCCGCGACTGTTTTTCCCGTCGATGGACCCGACCTCCGCGCTGCTCGCGTCGCTCGCGACCTTCGGCGTGGGCCTCGCCGCACGGCCGCTCGGCGCGATCATCTGCGGACATCTGGGCGACAAGCTCGGGCGCCGCAATCTGATGCTGGGCACCGTCACCGTGATGGGCCTTGCGTCGATGGCGATGGGCGTGTTGCCGACCTATGCGAGCATCGGCGTATGGGCGCCAATCCTGCTCGTGCTGCTGCGCATTCTGCAAGGCTTCGCGCTCGGCGGCGAATCGACCGGCGCGCAACTGATGGCGATCGAACACGCGAGCGCCGACAAGCGCGGCAAATACTCGGGGCTGCTCGGCCTGTGCTCGCCGCTCAGTCAGATCATGGCCAACGGCGTGCTGCTTCTGCTGTCGTCGACGATGTCGGCTCAAGCATTCGATTCTTATGGCTGGCGCATCCCGTTCGTGCTGAGCTTCGTCCTCGTGATCGTGGGCGTGTACATCCGCTTGCGCGTCAGCGAAACGCCCGCGTTCGTCGCGCTGCGTAAAACGGAAGTCGTCCACGTGAGCAGCCCGCTGCGCGATGCGCTGCGTCTGCACTGGCGCACCGTGCTGCGCTGGATGCTGTTCTTCTGCGGACCCGCTGCGATCTTCTATCTGATCGTCGTATTCTCGCTCAGCTACATCACGAAGACGCTCGCGATTCCTAAGCAGACCGGCTTTCTGCTGCTGATGGGCGCGAACGTCTGCGCAATCGTCGGCGCACTGGCGGGCGGCATGCTGAGCGACCGCATCGGCCGCAAGAAGGCGCTCGCGATCGGCTCGACCGCGACGCTGCTGATGCTGTTCTTCTACTTCCAGATTCTTGACACCAAAAGCTTCCTGCCGATGCTGGCCGCGATGGGCTTCTTCCTCGGCTTCACGCAGTTTCAAAGCGGCATTCAGCCGGTCGCGTTCGCCGAGGCCTTTCCGACCAACGTCCGCTACTCCGGCTCGGCGCTTGCCTATACCGGCGCGAACCTGGTGGCGGGCGGCCCGATGCCGGTGCTGGCGGTGTGGCTGTTCTCGGTATGCAACGGCTCGCCGTGGGGTGTCGTCGCGGTGTGCGTGGTCTTCAACGTGATCTCGCTCGTGATGATTCTGACCGCACGCGAAACGCGCGGCATCGACATGAATCGCACCGACTCGGCCGCGGCCGTGAGCGGCGAAGCAGACTCGCGGCAGCCGGCGTGAGCAGCGGCCATCGCACGTCCGTGCCGGCGACGAATTGAATTTGCAAACACGCAACCAGCAACAGGCGACTGAACAATGACTGAACTCGTTTATGTATTGAATGGCTCGAATCTCAACATGCTCGGCAAGCGCGAGCCGCATCTGTATGGCACGACCACGCTTGCGCAGATCCAGCAGCAGGTCGAAGCGCTAGCGACGAAGCTCGAACTCACCTGCGAGTTCCGCCAGACCAACAGCGAGGCGACCATGGTCGACTGGCTGCAGGAAGCATTCGAGCGGGACGCCGCGGTGATCATCAATCCGGCGGGGTTTTCGTTCGCGTCGGTGCCGGTGTTCGACGCGGTCAAGCTGATCGAGCGTCCGCTGATCGAGCTGCACATCACCAACATTCACAAGCGCGATGAAACCTACCGTCATTCGTTGGTCTCGCGCGCGGCGACCGGCGTGATTTGCGGACTCGGCGCGAACGGCTACCTGGTCGCTTTGCAGGCGATGGCGATGGCACTCGGCAAGAACCCACATTTCGGCTGATCCAAAACACGTGGGAGGGCAAAAGAGATCGTATCTCTGCCGCTCCATGCCTGCCGTGCCCGCGTGGCACGGCATTTTTTTGCATGAAATTCGCGCAAAATAGTTTCTGATAAGGGAAAACCCGTATAATTCTCGGCAAGAGGTCAGACAACTTTCGCTTATAGTCGTCAAGACCCTGGCTCGCGCTCCGCCGCGCGGCGCCCACCCTGAACAGCCCTTTGCCAGCTCCGTGAACCCGACTGCCACTGCACTGCCCTTCCGAAACGCCCTCTTCGCGATGCTCGGCATCGGCCTCGTCAACATGCTGGTCGCGCTCGACCAGACGGTCGTCAGCACGGCATTGCCGTCAATCGTCGCCGAACTGCACGGCTTCGAATACTTTGCGTGGATTGCCAGCGCGTACCTGCTGGCGTCGGTGGTGACGGTGCCGGTGTTCGGTCGGCTCGGCGACTACTTTGGCCGCAAGCGTTTCGTGATCGCCGCGGTGATCACCTTCACGGTGGCGTCGGTGTTGTGCGGCCTCGCCAACGACATGCTGTTTCTCGTGATCGCGCGCGGTCTGCAAGGCGTCGGCGGAGGGATGATGGTCGGCACCGCGTTCGCGTCGATACCGGATCTGTTTCCCGATGCCCGCACGCGCGTGCGCTGGCAGGTGGTGCTCGCCGCCGCATACGGCATCGGCACGGCGGCGGGGCCGTCGCTGGGCGGCTGGATGAGCGAGCACTGGGGCTGGCGCTCGACCTTCCTGATCAACCTGCCGGTCGGCGCGGCCGCACTGTATTTCATCTGGGCGCATCTGCCGAGCTTCCGTCGTCCGCAAGAGGGCGAGGTCAAGATCGACTGGCTCGGCGCGGCGCTGGTCGCGGCGGTGCTCGCCGGTTTGCAGACTTTCATCGAAGCGGTGCCGAAGAGCGGGCTGACCACCGGCAACGTGATTCTCGCGGTGTGCGTGATCGTCGGCGCGATCGCGTTGTTCATCTGCGAAAAGCGCGCCACGCATCCGATCATTCCGCTCGACCTGTTCAAGGACGCGCAACTCGTGACGCTGTTCACGCTCGGCATGCTGTCCGGCTTCGTGATGTTCTCGCTGATCTTCTTCGCGCCGCTATTGCTGCAAGGCGGTTTCGGCCTGTCGCCGCAACAGGCCGGCCTGCTCGCCACGCCGATCGCCGCCTGCATCGCGCTCGGCAGCTTGCTGAATACGCGCATCGTGATTCACATGAAGAAGCCGACGCGTATTCTGACCATCGGCTTCACGCTGCTGATGTTCGCGTCGATCTCGCTGGCGTTCGCGAATCCCGGTACGCCGCATTTGCGCATCGTCCTGCCGATGGCGGCGGTCGGCGTCGGCCTCGGCTTCATCCTCAACAATCTGAATGTGTTCGGGCAGGAGATCGCCGGGCGTGAACGCTTCGGCATCACGACTGCGCTGCTGCAGTCCACGCGAATGGTGGGCGGCATGCTCGGCACGAGCATCGTCGCGACCGTGGTGCAGCATCACTATCGCGATGTCGTCACGCGCACGATGAGCGTGCTCGGCGAACCGGCGGCGTCGCAATGGCAGCCGCGCTTCGTCGACCTGCGCATTCTGATCGATGAGGCGTCGAGGACCGCGCTGATCGCGGATATGAAATCGTCAGGACTCAATACGCTCGCGTTGATCGATACGGCGCGCGATGCGCTGGTGCAGTCGATTCATATCGGCGTGTGGCTGACGGCGGTGGCGTCGCTCGCGGCGGCGTTGCTCGTGCAGCGGATCTCGCACGTGGTGTTTCGGCGCAGCTGACCTCACGTTGGGATCGTTGGCGAGCGCGTTCTTTCCGCGCTCGCCGTCCATCTCACTCACGCATCACCGCACGAGGCATGGACGCTTGTTGTCGAACTTCCAGTTCGGGATCAGGTACTGCATCGCCACGCCGTCATCACGCGCGCCCAGGCCATGCTGCTCATACAGCGCGTGCGCCTTCTCGATCTCGTCCATATCCAGTTCGACACCCAGCCCTGGCGCCTGCGGCACCTTCACCTTGCCGCCGACGATCTGCAACGGGTCACGCGTCAGACGTTGACCGTCCTGCCAGATCCAGTGCGTGTCGATCGCGGTGATCTTGCCCGGTGCCGCGGCGGCCACGTGCGTGAACATCGCCAGCGAAATGTCGAAGTGATTGTTCGAATGCGAGCCCCACGTGAGGCCCCAGTCGTTGCACATCTGCGCGACGCGCACCGAACCCTGCATGGTCCAGAAGTGCGGATCGGCCAACGGAATGTCCACCGACTGCAACTGGATCGCGTGACCCATCTGACGCCAGTCGGTGGCGATCATGTTGGTCGCCGTCGGCAGACCGGTCGCGCGACGGAATTCGGCCATCACCTCGCGGCCCGAATAGCCGTTTTCCGCGCCGCACGGATCTTCCGCATACGCGAGCACGTCGTGCTGATCGCGGCACAGGCGCACTGCTTCGGCGAGCGACCATGCACCGTTCGGATCGAGCGTCACGCGGGCGTTGGGGAAGCGTTCCGCGAGTGCGGTGACCGCTTCGATTTCGGCGTCGCCGGCCAGCACGCCGCCCTTGAGCTTGAAGTCGTTGAAACCGTAACGCGCCTGCGCGGCTTCGGCGAGCCGGACCACGGCTTCCGGGGTCATGGCTTCTTCGGTGCGCACGCGGTCCCAGTCGTCGCGGCCATCGGCGCCACTCGCATAGGGCAGATCGGTCTTGTTGCGATCGCCGATATAGAACAGATAACCAAGCATCTCCACTTCGTCGCGTTGCTGGCCTTCGCCAAGCAACGCCGCGACCGGCACGTTCAGATGCTGGCCAAGCAAATCGAGCAGCGCGGCTTCGAGCGCGGTCACCGCGTGAATGGTGGTGCGCAGATCGAAGGTCTGCAAGCCGCGCCCGCCCGCGTCGCGGTCGGCGAACTGCGTGCGTGCCCGGTTCAGGATCGCTTGCAGATTCCCGATCGACTGGCCGACAACAAGCGGCCTCGCATCGTCGATCGTCTTGCGAATGCTCTCGCCGCCCGGCACTTCGCCGACGCCGGTATGTCCCGCGCTGTCGCGCAGAATCACGATGTTGCGCGTGAAGAACGGACCGTGCGCGCCGCTCAGATTCAACAGCATACTGTCGCGGCCGGCGACCGGAACGACGCGTAGCTCGGTGACGATCGGCGTGGCGTTCGATTCAGAGAGTTTCGTGGACATGTGAATAGATGTGGAAAGGTGCGGGAGGCTCGTAATTCGTGAGTGGAAGTGGTGTCGTCAGTGCAGTCAATGTGCTTTGCCGGACGACGCACCGGCTCCGCCGCTGCCCGTGCCGTTTTACGCAGGGCGAAATGACGAATCCGCGTGATATGTTGTCTGATGACAGTCTATCTTGCTATCGCTACTCCAGAATTGAGTGTTTACCCTATCAGCCAATATATACTAGGGTTTCAGCGATGTTTTTGGCCATTTTAGCTAGCGACCTGGGCCCAGCCAGCGGCAAATAAAGACGTCTGATGACTTGGTCTTATCACTGATCCCGATTTTAGAGATACGTACCAAAGCGCCGTCGAGCGCGCGGGAATCAAGTTAAGTCCTGTGCGATACTTCGCAGGAAATCCAGCCATAGCGTGCTTGCCACGCGGGCCCGCCCGATGAAGGCCGGGTCAGCAAACCGTCCGACACGGTCACGCGTTTTCGCGAGCGTCTGCATTCCAGCCGATTAGTCAAAAAGCCACAAAAATGAGCAGCCTAACTGAGAAAGTGGTGGCCACCCTTTCCGATGAAATCCGACGCGGCACGCTGCGGCCGGGCGATCGTATCCCCACCGAAGTCGCGATGATGAAGCAGCTCTCCGTGAGCCGCTCCGTGGTGCGCGAAGCCATCTCGCGCCTGCAGGCGGCCAAGATCGTCGAGACGCGTCACGGCATCGGCACCTTCGTGCTCGCCCCTGCTTCCGAAAAGCCGATGCAATTGCCCGCCGCCGATCTGTCGAGCATGCTCGACGTGATGGCGATCATCGAATTCCGTATCGACGTCGAAGCGGCGTCGGCCGCGCTCGCCGCCGCGCGCCGCACCGAGCAGAACCTCAAGCAGATTCGCGCGGCGCTGGCGCGCTTCGAGTCCGAACTCGAACGAGGCAGCACGGATACGGTGGCGCACGACATCGAGTTCCATCTGCAGATCGCGCGTGCGAGCGGCAACCGTTATTTCTTCGACGTGCTCAGCCAGCTCGGCCGCGCGGTGAGTCCGCGCACGCGGCTCGGGTCCGCCGAGATCGCGGAACTCGACCATATCGAGCATCTGCGCAACGTGCTCAGCGAACACCAGATGATCTATCGCGCGATCGAACGGCAGGACGCCGACGACGCGCGCGCGGCGATGCGCATGCATTTGAGCAATAGCCGCGAACGGCTGCGGCGCGCGCATGAGTTGAGTAAAGCGGGCGGGTGAAGGTAGAGGCGCAACGGGGTTGCGCTGCTCGTGACGCGTTGCGCGAAGCGGAGCCGTTCGCATCGATCGGAAGAACGTGCGGTTTCGAAGTTTTGCAGCAGGCCTGACAAGGAGCCTCCCATGACGCCGCCCAATCCAACCGGCCGTTCCGCTATCGCCACGCCGGCTCCGGCGGCGCTTGCCCCCGGCGAGAACGGGGTATCCGCGAGCGCGATGGACCGCTTCGGCTCGCTCAACGTGTTCGTGCGCGCCGCCGAAACGCGCAGCTTCACCGAAGCGGGACGACAGTTGGGTATTTCGTCGTCGGCGGTCGGCAAGGCGATTTCACGGCTCGAAGGACGGCTCGGTGTGCGCCTCTTTCATCGCAGCACGCGCAGCATCGCGTTGACGCCCGAGGGCGCGACGTTCCTGACGCGCTGCCAGCGCATCATCGAAGAGATCGAGGCCGCCGAAGCCGAACTCGCGCTCGCCACCGCCGCGCCGCGCGGACGGCTGCGCGTCAGCATGCCGTTGGTCAGCACGCTGATGATGCCGGTGATCGGCGCGTTCATGAAGGCGTATCCGGACATTACGCTCGATATCGATTTCTCGGACCGGATGGTCGACGTGATCGAAGAGGGCTTCGACGTCGTCACGCGTACCGGCGACGCCGCCGACTCGACGCTCGTCACGCGCACGATGGGCACGTTCCGGCAAGTGATCGTCGGCTCGCCCGCCTACTTCGCGCGACGCGGCGTGCCCGCAGAGCCGGAGCAACTGCGCGAGCATGCGTGTCTGCAGCATCGTTTTCTGACTACCGGCAAATTGCGCCGCTGGCCGTTGAGCCGCGACGGCGAGACGCTGGATATCGAGTTGCCGACCGTGGCCATCGCCACCGCCGTCGAGCCGTTGATCTCGCTCGCCGAACAGGGGCTGGGGCTGGCGTGTACGCCCGACTTCATGGTGCGCGCGCAGTGCGCCGACGGCTCGCTGGTTGCCGTGCTGCAACCGTATCTGGATAGCCCCAGCGTGTTCCGGGCACTGTGGCCATCGGGGCGGCAGATCTCGCCGAAGGCGCGGGTCTTCGTCGATTATCTGGGCCAGCATCTGTTTCCGGTTTCCGCTGCGGCCGCGCGCGAGGGTGTGGGTGAGCGCAATTGAGGGGCGGGCGTTGCGTGAATGCTCCCGCGCGCTTTCAAACTCTTCCATCGTTTACTCCGCATAAGAAAAAGCCGGCGTGCTCAACATCGAGTTGAACACGGCGGCCATTTCCATTTCGTCCATCCTCGCTTCAACGACCCGCTCGCTTACGCCTCCACGGTCTCTTCGTCATAAAACGGATAGTCGGTGTAGCCCACTTCGGTGCCGCCGAAGAACGTGGGCCGGTCATAACGGTTGAGCGGCAGATTGCGGCGCAAGCGTTCCGGCAGATCCGGGTTAGCGATGAAGTCGCGGCCGAACGCCACGAGGTCGGCATCGCCATCGGCCAGAATCGCTTCTGCCGACACGCCCTTGAAACCGCCCGCCGCGATGATCGTCCCTGGATAGTGCTTGCGGATCGTCTGTGCGGCGACCGGGTTCGGATCGCGGCTTTCATCTTCGACGTTGCCGGCAATGCGCGGCTCGATCAGATGCAGATAAGCGAGATCGAGTTTCGCGAGCTGCGCCGCGACGTAGGTGAACAGGCCGACCGGATCGCTATCCGACATATCGCCCCACGAACCGCTGGGTCCGAGGCGCACGGCGACCCGCGCGCTGCCCCACACGGAAATCACCGCACGGGTCGCTTCCATCAGTAGCCGGGCGCGATTCTCGAAGGAGCCGCCGTATGCATCGGTGCGCCTGTTGCTGCCGTCCTGAAGGAACTGGTCGAACAGGTAGCCGTTCGCACCGTGCAACTCGACGCCGTCGAAGCCCGCCTTCATTCCGCGTTCGGCCGCCGTGCGGAAGCTCTCGACGATCGCAGCGATTTCGTCGATCGCGAGTGCGCGGTTCGGCGTGTTCGGCACCCAGCCGGCCTGCGTATAAGCGACGCCGCCATGCGGGACTTCGGACGGTCCCACGGGTCGACGTCCATCGGGTTGCAACTCGGCATTCGACTGACGTCCTGCGTGGTAGAGCTGCAGGAAAATTCTGCCGCCCTTCGCGTGGACCGCGTCGGTGACTTCGCGCCAGCCGGCGATCTGGCTGTCGTCGTAAAGGCCCGGGGCGCCGAGATAGCCGTTGCCTTCAGGCGCGGCGATGGTCGCCTCGCCGATCAGCAACGCGCCGGCCGACGCGCGCTGCGCGCAATACTCTGCCATCAGGCGGCCGGGCCGCGCGCCTTCTTCGGCGCGCATGCGCGTCAACGGTGCGAGCACGACGCGGTGCGCGAATTCATAAGGTCCCACTTTGACTGACGTGAAAAGCTTGCTCATGATGTTCTCTCGAAAGTGATCCGTGAATGACTGCCGCCAACCGCTCGATGCGTTGTCTGGCGTTGGATCACAATCTATAGTCGCGGCCCGTTGGGAAAAATGGGCCGCGCCTCCGAAGACTTCGGACCGGGCGGTCCGCAATGCGCGGCAACCCTTGCCTGGACGGGCGTGCGCCGGGCCCGTCGATTGTTGCCACGGCGCGGCTACACTGTTTCAGCCGCGGCGTCACGCTCCTTGCCGCGCACGCCCCTGAGGTTTGCGACGGTTGCGCCGTGCGCGCAATCATGCGGATCGGATTCATAAACGCAATGCCCGCGCGAGGGCGTCGGACGCGATTGACCCCTGCGAGGGTTCGGTGATTCAATCAGCGGGGCGCGCAGGGACCGCTGCCGTCATGCGATTTTTCGATCGAGACTGTCGAGGACATCGGCTCTGAATCATCCATGATCACCAATGCCACCGCTTGAAACGAGGGATAAAGGCACGCAGCACGCCACCTAAGGAGCGACAAGCATGAGCGTATCGAAACCCGAAGCTCAACCCGGCGCAGGCTCTGCTCCGGCCAAAGGCGGCGTGCCGATCGGTTTGATCGCGAGCGTCGTCGCACTGATCGTCGTTCTGCTGCTGCCTCTACCCGCTACGCTGCCGCCCGCCGGGCATCGCATGCTCGCCATCCTCGCGTTCGCCGTGGTGGTGTGGCTGACCGAGGCCGTGTCGTACGAAGCCAGTGCGATCATCATCACGTCGCTGATCGCGTTTCTCATCGGCACCGCGCCGACCATCAAAGACCCGAGCGTGATCTACGGCACGTCGGCGGGCATCAGCATGGGACTCGCGGGATTCTCGAACTCGGCGCTCGCGCTCGTGACCGGCGCTCTGTTCATCTCCGCGGCCATGACGATCACCGGGCTCGACAAACGCATCGCGTTGGTCACCCTGTCGTTGATCGGCACCACGACGCGGCGCATTCTGATCGGTTCGATCGCCGTGACAATCGTGCTGTCGCTGGTGGTGCCGAGCGCCACGGCGCGCAGCGCCTGCGTCGTGCCGATCATGGTCGGCGTGATCTCGGCATTCGGCGTGGACAAGCGCTCCAATATCGCGGCGGGCATCATGATCGTGGTCGCGCAGGCTACCAGTATCTGGAACGTCGGCATCCTGACCGCCGCCGCGCAGAATCTACTGACGGTCGGCTTCATGGACAAGATGCTCGGCGCGCGCGTCACGTGGCTCGACTGGCTGATCGCCGGCGCGCCTTGGGCGATCATCATGTCGGCCGCGCTGTTGTTCATCGTGCTGAAGATGCTGCCGCCCGAAACCGACAGCATCGCCGGCGGCAAGGAAGCCGTGGCGCGCTCGCTGCGCGAACTCGGTCCGATGACGGGGCCGCAAAAACGGCTGCTCGGCGTCGCGATCGGCCTGCTGTTCTTCTGGGCGACGGAGGGCAAGCTGCATCCGTTCGATACCACCTCCGTCACCTATGTGGGCCTCGTGATCCTGATGCTGCCGCGCGTCGGCGTGATGGACTGGAAGACCGTGCAGAGCCGCATCCCATGGGGGACGGTGATCGTCTTCGGGGTCGGCATCAGTCTCGGCACGGCGTTGCTCACGACCACCGCAGGCCAGTGGCTCGGCGACCTCGTCGCGCATCACACCGGCCTCGATCACGCGAGCGCGTTCACCGCGTTTGCGATTCTGTCGGCGTTCCTGATCGTCATTCATCTGGGTTTCGCCAGCGCCACCGCGTTGACCTCGGCGATGCTGCCGATCCTGATCGCCGTGTTGCAGTCGATGCAAGGAGACTTCAGCCGGCTCGGCATGACGATGCTGCTGGGCTACGTGGTCAGCTTCGGCTTCGTGCTGCCGATCAACGCGCCGCAAAACATGGTGTGCCTCGCCACCGACACGTTCAACGCGCGCCAGTTCGCGCGCGTCGGAATCGTGCTGACAATCTTCGGGTATCTGCTGCTTCTTCTGTTTGCGGCAACCTGGTGGCGTTGGCTTGGGTGGCTGTGAAACGTGTCAAGGACGGGAGACAACGATGGAACGACCAACAGATCAACACGACGACAGCCTCGAACGCTTCGAAGCGCATGGCGCGCCGCCGCTGCCGCCGTCGAACGAAAGCGGCCATGTCGAGCATGACGGTGCCCGCATCTGGTACGAGTCGTTTGGCGACGGTGCACCGGTGATTCTGCTGCACGGCGGCCTGGGGCACAGCGGCAACTGGGGCCGTCAGGTTGGCCCCCTGGTCGAGGCGGGGCATCGCGTGGTCGTGATCGACAGCCGCGGCCACGGCCGCAGCACACGCGACGCACGGCCCTACCGTTACGAGCTGATGGCCTCCGACGTGCTGGCCGTGATGGACGCCTTGCAACTCGACCGGGCCGCGATGGTCGGCTGGAGCGACGGCGCGTGCGTCGCGCTGGTCATGGCCGGCATGGTGCCGGAGCGCGTGGCGGGCGTGTTCTTCTTCGGCTGCAACATGGACCCGAGCGGCACGAAGCCGTTTGTGCCGACACCGGTGATCGACCGTTGCTTCAGCCGGCATCGCAAAGACTACGCACGACTGTCGGCGACGCCGGACGACTTCGACGCGTTTGTCGCCGCCGTGAGCGAAATGATGAGAACGCAGCCCAACTACTCGGCGCACGATCTGGCCGGGATCGGCGTGCCGGTCGCGATCGTGCAGAGCGAACACGACGAGTTCATCAAGCCCGAGCACGCCGATTATCTCGCCCGCCACATTCCCGGCGCGGAGCTGATTTTGCTGCCCGGCGTCAGCCACTTCGCGCCGCTGCAAAGACCGGCGCTATTCAATCGCGTGATGCTCGGATTTCTGCGCCGTGTGCTTTCCTGAGCGGATCGATACGCGTGGCCGGTCCGCTTGCCGCTTGGCCATTTCTCGATGAATCGCGCTGGACGCCGAAATTTCACGATGCGGAACGATGCGTTGCTTCGTAAAAAATCGTGCTGCGTGGCACAAATCCGGCATTTCGCAATGTCGCCCCGCATTGCACATCGCAAAATGTGACGCGTAAATCATTATTTTTAAAGGATATTTTTTATAAAAACGAAGTCCCTCCCCGCCACTTGCGGCGCGGTTCGCTGACGTAGACTCTTTTACAAGAGCAGCGGGTTCAGGCAGTCAGGTTTGGATGGGTCAGAAAAGACGCAATCTGCCCACTAGTCAAATCGACGCATGAAGCCGCTCGGGTACCGCGATTTTCTAATTGGCGTTAATTGGCATTTGGGAGAGACAAAATGAAAGGCTTTCGCTTTAGTTCGACCCAGGGAGCGTTCTACATTCTGCCGGGCCAGGATGGCTGGGAGGCAACCTACGGCAACGATACGCTCGGTGAATTTTCCACCCCGCAACAGGCTGCCGACGATCTCGCGCGCGGCCTGACCTGCCCGCATCTGTCCGAGAGCGACGACACGTCGACGCTGGAAATTCCAGAGAAACTGGCCGATTGGGAAATCGTTCACGTGTGAGGGCGGGCATGACCGCTGGCCACGTGGAAGTAGAAACGGCGATGGCGCTCATGAGCGCCATCGCCGTTTTTGCAGCTTACTTCAGTGCGAACTTCGCAACCTGCGTGGGTACCTGGGCGGGTACCGGCGCGAGCCTTTTATGCAACCGAGTCCACGATCCTGTTCAGCGTCGCGCTCGGGCGCATCGCATTGCTCGTGAGCTCGGCATTCGGACGATAGTAACCGCCGATGTTCACCGGCTTGCCCTGGGCCGCACCCAGTTCTTCGACGATCTTCGCTTCGTTGTCGGCCATGGCCTTCGCCACGCCGGCGAACTGCGCCTGCAGCGCCGCGTCGTCGGTTTGCGCGGCCAATGCTTCGGCCCAGTACATCGCGAGGTAGAAGTGGCTGCCGCGATTGTCGATACCGCCGACCTTGCGCGCCGGCGACTTGTCGTTGTCGAGGAACTTGCCGGTGGCCTGATCGAGCGTCTTCGCCAGAACCTGCGCCTTCGGGTTGTGATACGCGGTGCTCAGGTGTTCGAGCGACGCGGCCAACGCCAGGAATTCACCCAGCGAATCCCAACGCAGGAAGCCTTCTTCGACCAGTTGCTGAACGTGCTTCGGAGCCGAACCGCCGGCGCCCGTTTCGAACATGCCGCCACCTGCCATCAGCGGGACGATCGACAGCATCTTCGCGCTGGTGCCCAGTTCCATGATCGGGAACAGGTCGGTCAGGTAGTCGCGCAGCACGTTGCCGGTGACCGAAATCGTGTCCTTGCCGGCGCGAATACGCTCGATCGAGAACTTCGTCGCTTCGACCGGCGTCATCACGCGGATGTCGAGACCGGTGGTGTCGTGATCCTTCAGGTACTGCTCGACCTTCTTGATGATCTGCGCGTCGTGCGCACGAGCGGCGTCCAGCCAGAACACGGCCGGCGTGTTGGTCGCGCGGGCCCGGTTGACCGCCAGCTTGACCCAGTCCTGCACCGGCGCGTCCTTGGTCTGGCACATGCGCCAGATGTCGCCCGCTTCGACCGGCTGCTCGATCAGCACCGTGCCGGCTGCGTCGGTCACGCGGACCACGCCGTTCGCCGGAATCTGGAACGTCTTGTCGTGTGAGCCGTATTCTTCGGCGGCTTGCGCCATCAGGCCGACGTTCGGCACCGTGCCCATCGTGACCGGATCGAACGCGCCGTGCTTCTTGCAGTCTTCGATTACCGCCTGATAAACGTCCGCGTAGCAACGGTCCGGAATCACGGCCTTCGCGTCGTGCAGTGCGCCGTCGGCGCCCCACATCTTGCCCGACTCGCGAATCATCGCCGGCATCGACGCGTCGACGATCACGTCGCTCGGCACGTGCAGGCTGGTGATGCCCTTGTCCGAATTGACCATCGCCAGTGGCGGGCGCTGTGCGTATTGCGCCTTGATGTCGGCTTCGATCTCCGCGGCCGTTTCAGCCGGCAGATCTTTCAGGCGCGCGTACAGATCGCCGATACCGTTGTTCGGGTTGAAGCCCGCTTTCGCCAGCGCGTCGGCGTGCTTCGTCAGCACGTCCTTGTAAAACACCGACACCACGTGACCGAAGATGATCGGGTCCGAGACCTTCATCATCGTGGCCTTCAGGTGCACCGAGAACAGCACGCCCTTGCTCTTCGCATCGGCGATTTCCGCTTCGATGAAGCTGCGCAGCGCGTTCTTGCTGAGCACCGATGCGTCGATGATCTCGCCCGCCTGCACGGCCGTCTTTTCCTTCAGGACCGTCTTCGTGCCGTCGGCGGCCGTCAGTTCGATCTTCACCGCGCCAGCCGCCGCGATAAGCGCCGACTTCTCGCTACCGTAGAAATCGCCACCGCTCATGTGCGCGACGTGCGACTTCGAGTCCGCGCTCCACGCGCCCATCTTGTGCGGGTGCTTGCGTGCGTAGTTCTTGACCGACAACGGCGCACGACGGTCCGAATTGCCTTCGCGCAACACCGGGTTCACGGCGCTGCCCTTGATCTTGTCGTAGCGGGCCTTGACGTCCTTTTCGGTGTCGGTGGTCGCGACGTCCGGATAAGGCGGCAGCTTGTAGCCCTGATCGCGCAGTTCCGTGATCGCGGCCTTCAGTTGCGGCACCGACGCGCTGATGTTCGGCAGCTTGATGATGTTCGCTTCCGGACGCGTGGTGAGTCCACCCAGTTCCGCCAGATCGTCGGAACCCTTCTGTTCCGCGGTCAGGTAGTCCGGAAATGCGGCAATGATCCGGCCGGCGAGCGAGATGTCGCGCGTTTCAACGATCACGTCGGACGAGCGCGTGAACGCCTTGACGATCGGCAGCAGCGAGTAAGTCGCCAGAGCAGGCGCTTCGTCGGTCAGGGTGTAGATGATCTTCGGCGGTGTGGACATGTTCGGTGCTTGCTAGATGAAGTGATAGACAGAGCGTTTTGGTAGCGCTGCCAGCGAAAGTTGCGACGAAGCGGCAAAACGCAGCGCAACCCATGGCACTACTTTTACGGCCAGACCGTGAGTATATGCGTGTTTTCCTCTATTCGCTGCTAAACAAACATGCCGCGGCACCCTGCCCAACAGGGTCGAGCCCCGCCAGATAAGGCCTGCAGGCGAATACCCCCTCTCTCAAGACAGATGTCTTATAGATGACTCAATATGTCAAATTGTTTGTAAATGCGAATCAGATGCATTAACATTCGATCGCATTCAAGGTTCGGATCATCTGTTTAACAACCACGCGCTCGGACCAACGTCGCCGCGCCGACCTTTTCGGTGCGCGGCGGCGCCACCCTGCCTAACTCAAACAAACATGCAGAAATCGTTTATCGCCGGCCGTCCGGCGTTTGCGCGCGCGCCACGCCGCGCTCCTTCGCTGCTCAGCGCCGGACTTCTGGTCAGCGTGGGCCTGTCACTTTCCACGCTGTCGTCGCCGGGGTGGGCGCAGGCCGCGGCCAGCGACGCCGCCACACTGCCGGCCGTGAGCGTGTCGGCGTCGAAAGACACGACCGTGGCGCAGGCCGATACCGTCAGCGCTGGCGCGCTGGGTTCGCGCAAGCAGGTGGACACGCCGTTCTCCACGCGCGTCGTGACGAGCGAGGAAGCCAAAGATCTGTTCGCGACCACCGCCAACGACCTCTTCAAGTACGACCCGGCCGTGTCGATCAGCAGCGACAACGCGGTCAGCGAAAATTCGATGTTCAACGTGCGCGGCATGCCGATCGACACGCTGAACAGCATCAAGGTGGACGGCCAGACCTTCCCGTCGTGGGACACTGACCTGTCGCTCGAACCGTTCGAGCAGGTCGAATTGCTCAAGGGCCTGTCCGGCTTCATGTACGGCTTCGGCTCGCCGGGCGGCATCGTCAACTATGTGTTGAAGCGTCCCACCGACGACCCGTACCGCAGCATCTCGCTCGGCTACGAGTCGGCCGGCGTGTTCAGCCAGGCGGTCGACCTCGGCGGCCGCTTCGGCAACGACAACCGCTTCGGCTACCGTCTGAACCTCGCCAACGAATACGGCAACACCGCCGAGGAAAACGGCCACGTGAGCCGCCAGGTCGCGTCACTCGCATTCGACTTCCGCATCACGCCAGACCTCGTGTTGAGCGCCGACGCGTTCTACCAGAAGCGCCGAACCGAGGGCACGCTATTCGGCCTGATGTTCGCGGGCGGCATCCCCGATGCGAGCAAGGTCAGCGGTGCGCTCACGCAGCCGCAGAACTACTACATGACCGAGATGGCCTCGTTCGGCACGGGCCTCGACTACCGCATCTCCGACAACTGGCGCGCGAGCGTGAAGTACCGCTTCGCCAAGGAGAACCGCACGAATTCGGACAGCTTCCTGTACGTGTCCGACGACGCGGGCAACTATTCCAATACGCTCTACGCGGCGATGACGCGCTACTTCTATCAGAACGTCGACGCGATGGTGCAGGGCAAATTCAACACCGGCAGCATCAGGCATGAAGTGGTGCTCGGCGCGGGCTATCAGACGCAAACCAGCGAGTACAGCAATAGCGTCGGCTGGAACGAAGGCTACTTCCTCGGCAACGGCAATCTGTACAGCACCACGCTACTGACGAACGACGAAGTCAGCATCGGCTCGGATCTTTACCGCGAGCAGCGCACCACGCAGGCTGCCGTGTACGCAAGCGACACGATGCAGCTCACGTCGCGACTGTCCGCGCTGGTCGGCGTGCGTTATACGCAGTACCGCCAGAACGTGTATGACCCGAGCGGCGCGGTCACGTCGCAATACAGCGCGAACCCGGTCACGCCGACTTTCGCACTGATGTTCAAGACCGATCCGTATTCGACGGTGTACGCGAGTTACGTCGAGTCGCTCGAACAGGGCGGCGCGGCCTCGAACCTGAACCTCAACTACCCCGCGACGTTCGGTCCGCTGCGCAGCAAGCAGTATGAAGTGGGCTTCAAGTCCGACCACAGCAAGTGGGGCGCCAACCTCGCGCTGTTCCGCGTCGACCAGGGCTACAACTACACGAACACCGCGAACATCTTCGTGCAGGACGGCACCAAGCGCTACACCGGTATCGACGCAAGCGGCTGGCTCGCGCTGACCAGCGAATGGCGCGTGATGGGCGGCGTGATGTGGCTCGACACGAAGGCCGTCGATATCGACGATCCGGCCATCGAGGGCAATCGCATTTATGGCGCGCCGCGCTTTACGGTGACGGGCCGCATCGAATACAACCCGGCGTATCTGCGTCCGTTGACGCTCGCGTTCGGCGGCAAGTATGTGGGCAATCAGGCGGTCGACGCGGCCAACACGCAGTTCGTACCGGCCTACACGACGTTCGATCTGAGCGGCCGCTACGAGACGAAGATCGCCGGCAAGGACGTCACGTTCCGCGCGGGCATCAACAATCTCTTCAATCGCCGCTACTGGACCACCGCGTGGGGCTACTACGTGTCGCCGTCGCCGACTCGCACGGCGGTAGCGAGCGCTACTTTGCAATTCTAAGTATTTCGCGTACTGCCTGAACGAGGGGCGCCCGGCTGGGGCGCCCCGATCATCGCCGGTATCTCCTCGACCAGCGCGTCGATCGCGCAACGCGTTTTCAGTGCGAGATAGCGGCTCTTCGGCCACATCACGTGGATCTCCTGTGCGGGCCGGAAGCAGTCCTCCATCACCGTCACCAGCTCCCCGCTTTGCGCGTATCGCGCGAGCAGCCAGCTCGGCAACCACGCGAGACCGAAGCCCGCGAGCGCGGCGTCGAGAATACCCTGCATATCGTCGAAGCCGAGCTGCGGCTCGACCTGCGCGCGGCGGATTTGTCCGTCGACGTCGACCACGTCCCAAGGCTGCGCAGCACCGGCTCGCAGATAAGCGATCACCGCGTGCCCGCGCAATTCATCGACGTTGCGCGGCGTGCCGTGCCGCGCCAGATACGCGGGCGCTGCACCGATGCTCGCGTGCTGCATGCCGAGCTTGCGCGCCGCGAGGCTCGTGCTGTCGGCGAGCGGCCCGACCCGCACCACCAGATCGAAACCCTCTTCCACCACATCGACGAAGCGGTCGCTGATCGAAATGTCGATCTTCAATTGCGGATGCTTGCGCGCGAGTCCCAACAGCACGGGTGCCACGCAATGATGGCCGAAGGCTTGCGGCGCGCTCACGCGCAGACGCCCTTTCGGCTCGCGCCGCCCTGAATCGAGATCGGCTTCGGCCGCTTCGAGTTCGGCCAGCGCGCGCACGCAGCGGTCGTAGTAAGCCTGGCCGTCCTCGGTGAGACTCTGGCTGCGCGTCGTGCGATTGATGAGCCGTACGCCAAGCCGCTTTTCGAGCCGCACGATCACCTTGCCGACCGCGGAGCGCGTCAGGTTCATGCGCTCGGCCGCCAATGCGAAGCTGCCCGTTTCGACGACCCGCACAAACGTCGTCACACCGTCGAGGATGTCGCTCATACATTCGCCTTATTGGTTCCTACCAGGACACATTTATGGGATTTTCGCGTGCCAATGGGGATATGAATTCCCCCTATATTACTCATTCCACGAGGGCCGAGCCCATCGACAGAACGAGGTGAAGATCCATGTCCACTCATCCGCACGCGCCGCGACGCCATGACGAACGCGAAAAGCCCGCCACAACCGCGGTGACAGAACGCGAAACGGCCGGGCAAGAAACACGCAACGCGCAAAGCGCACGCACCGTCGCAAAGCGGGCCACCACCCGTCCTACACGCGTTCTCGACATCCGCAAAAACACGTTGGCGCTGGGCGCGGTATGTCTCGCGTCGCTGATGTTCGGCCTCGAAATCTCCAGCGTGCCGGTGATCCTGCCCACGCTCGAACGCGTGCTGCACGGGGACTTCAAAGGCATGCAGTGGATCATGAACGCGTACACGCTCGCGGTGACGACCGTGCTGATGGCGACCGGCACGTTGGCGGACCGCTTCGGCCGCCGCCGGATTTTCGTCGCGGGCATCGCGCTATTCGGCATTACGTCGTTGATCTGCGGACTGGCGCAGAGCGTGCCGATGTTGATCGTCGCGCGCCTGATGCAAGGTGCGAGCGGCGGAGCGATGCTGATCTGCCAGGTCGCCGTGCTCTCGCATCAGTTCAGCGACGGCCCCGAGCGCGCCCGCGCGTTCAGCGCGTGGGGCATCATCTTCGGCATCGGGCTGGGCTTCGGGCCGATCATCGGCGGGCTGATCGTCGCAGCGTCGAGTTGGCAGTGGGTCTTCTGGGTGCACGCGCTGCTGGCCATCGTGACGTTGGCGCTGGTGTTCGGCGGCGTGCAGGAATCGCGCGATCCGCACGCACACACGCTCGACGTCGCCGGCATCGTCACGCTTTCGCTGGCGGTTTTCGGCCTCGTGTACTTCATCACGCAGGCGTCGGAACTGGGCTTCACGAATCCGCGCGCGCTCTTCATCGTCGTGGCGACCGCGCTCGCCTTCGTGGCCTTTCTCTGTGCGGAGAAACTGAGCGCACGGCCGATGTTCGATTTCTCGGTCTTCAGGATTCCGCAGTTTTCGGGGGCACTGATGGGCTCGGCGGGCATGAACTTCAGCTTCTGGCCATTCATGATCTATCTGCCGATCTACTTCCAGATCGGCCTCGGCTACGACAGCGTCAGCGCCGGTCTCGCGCTGCTCGCATACACGCTACCGACACTGCTGTTCCCGCCGCTCGGCGAACGGCTCGCGCTGCGCTACGGTTCGGGCATCGCGATCCCCCTGGGCCTCGCGACAATCGGCTTCGGCTTCATGCTGATGAAGCTCGGCGGCAGCGTCGCGCATCCAGGCGTGTGGAGCATGCTGCCCGGTTGCATGATCGCCGGCGCGGGTCTCGGGCTCACCAACACGCCCGTCACCAATACCACGACCGCCGCGGTGCCCACGCAGCGAGCGGGCATGGCATCCGGCATCGACATGAGCGCGCGGATGATCACGCTCGCGATCAACATTGCGTTGATGGGCGCGATCCTGGTCGGCGGCATTCTCTACCATCTGAGGGCGAGCTTGCCCGTCACGCTGGACATCGGGCAACTCGGTCGGCTGGCGGAGAAAGTCGCGGCGGGAGATGTCGATGCGATCCGCGCGGGCATTCCGGCGCTCACGCGAATCGATCCATCCGGCAGCATCGTGCATGCTGCGCTGATGCGTGGATTTGGTTGGGTGATGCTTTATGGCGGAGTCGGCGTGTGGGTGCTCGCCGCGTTGAGCTTCGCGATATCGGGAAGCGCTTCGCGAAGGCTGAGCAAGGCGCGCACGTTGCAACCCGCACCGCCTACCGCGCAACACGCCGCACGCTGCGATTCATGCTGAACCGCCGACGCCCGGCGAGCCGCCATACGGACTCGCCGGGCACCGCCGGCGTCGAACAGCAACGGACTTAGCGGCCCAGAAACTCGACAACCATCTGGTTGAACTTGTCCGCATGCTCCCATTGCGCCCAATGACCGCAACGGCTGAAGATATGCATGTCCGCATTCTGCATTCCGGCGACGAGGCGCAGACCCACATCCATCGGCACGAAGCGGTCGTCGCGCCCCCAGATCGCCAGCGTTTGCGCGGACACTTCGCCGAGGCGCGGACCGAAGTCGTTGAACTGCTTCGGATTCGCCGCGAGACTCGCGACGAAATTCTCCAGGTGGTCGCGGCGCGCGAGAATGTTGTCGAGCCGCGCCTTCATCAGATCTTCGGTCAGCGCTTTCGTGTCGAACACGAAGACGTTCATCATGCGCTGCAGGTTCTCGATCGTGGGTTCCCTGTACACGCCTTGCAGCAGCTTGATGCCTTCGGTCGGCATCGGCACGAACTGGCTCGGGCCGCCGGTGCCGCCGCCCATCAATACGAGCTTGCCGACGCGCTTCGGCTCGGCCAGCGCGAACGCGACCGCGCTATGTCCGCCCATCGAGTTGCCGATGATATGCACGCGCTCGATCTTCAGCGCGTCGAGCAGGCTCTTCAGCGAACGCGCGTTGAGTTCGGAGCGCGAGCCCTTGCACACGATCGGATCGCTTTTGCCCCAACCAAGGCAGTCCATCAGGATGACCCGGTAGCCGGCCGCGACGAGCGGCTCGACGTTGCGATTGAAGTTCGCCCAGCCTGTCGCGCCCGGTCCGGAACCGTGCAGCATCACCACCGTTTCCGCGCCCTGTCCCACATCGTTGTAGTGGAGTTGCATGTCGCGCCCGTCTTCCGTGATACGAACGAACTGGCTGGTCGACGCTTCGGTGAATGCCGATGCTTGTGAGCTCATGTTGAATTCCTTTCTGTCACTAGTTGAGTGAGCGCGGACCGCCGTTGATGGCGAGCCCGCACGGGTGATCAGGCTGCGGCCCTATTGCGCGGACTGCGCGGCAGCCGCGGTATAACGAGGCGCCGACTTGCCGACCACGAGCCAGGCCGCGACTGCCGCGACGGCGATCAACGGGATGCTCGCGGCCAACAGCACCGTCGCGCCCTGACCGATCGCGAGCAACTGGCCGGCGATCAACGGCCCGAGAATCGAGCCCATGCGTCCCACCGCGACGGCGGCGCCCACGCCGGTGCCGCGCACTTCTGTCGGATAAAGGCTGCTGGCAAGCGCATACAACACCGACTGCCCGCCGACAAGAAACAGCCCTGCCAGCAAACCGCCCCACGCCATCGACGTGCCGCCGCTCGCGCTCAGCAACGCCGCCAGCGCGACGACGATGCCCAGATACATGCCGCCGACCGTACGGCGACGCCCAATGCGATCCATCAGGCTCGCAATGACGATCGCGCCGATCCCGCCGCCGATGTTGAACATCATCTGCACGACACTCGACTGCACGCGCGTGAGCCCGCGGCTCAATACCAGCGAAGGCAGCCAGTTGATGAGGAAGTACAGCACGATCAGCGTGCCCAGATAGCTGATCCACAACGCGATGGTCGTGCCCGCGCGCCCCTCTTGCCACAACGCGCGCGCAATGCCGCCCGACGGCGCACGCGAAGCGCCCGACGGCGAGCGCGCCGCGACGAACTGCGAGGACTCGCGCAGGAACAGCGCGAGCAGCGGCAGCACCAACAGAGGCCCAATCCCGCCGACGT
Organism: Paraburkholderia ginsengisoli NBRC 100965; assembly: GCF_000739735.1. Classification (GTDB taxonomy): domain Bacteria; phylum Pseudomonadota; class Gammaproteobacteria; order Burkholderiales; family Burkholderiaceae; genus Paraburkholderia; species Paraburkholderia ginsengisoli. The sequence goes on from NZ_BBJF01000006.1 coordinate 227,990, forward strand.
AAAAGATATGCCGCCAGCCTTCATCGCCCGGACTGACGATGCCGATCACCGCCGCGAGCGCCGCACCGAACGGCATGCCGCAATACATCGCGCCCACCGCCGTGTTGCGCTGATGCGGCCGCGCGGCCTCGGAGCACAACGCGATCAGGTTCGGCATCGCGGCGCCGAGGCCGAGCCCCGTGAGAAAACGCGCCGCCAGCAGGCTGTTGAGGTCCCACACCTGAGTGGTCGCAATCGAGAAGATGCCGAACATCGCGACCGAGAACATCAGCACGCGCTTACGCCCCAGCTTGTCGGCGAGACGTCCGCCGATCGCCGCGCCCGGCAAAAGCCCGAGCGCGCCGATGCTGAACGCCCAGCCCATCTGCGCGACCGCCAGATGAAATTCACGCGCCATGCGCGGCGCGGCGACGCCGGTCGACTGCAAATCCAGCCCCTCCAGCAACGCGACGATGAGACATAGCCCGATGGTCAGGGCACCGCTTTCCGAGGGATTCGTTGATTGCCGCATACAAAAGTCTCCAATGTTGAAATCAGCATCGCTCTCCGGCGATATCGCTGGGGTATCGACCATGCACGGCTCGCACGCGCCGCGGCCGTGCAACGTCACGGTCATCAGGCAACCGCTTCGTTCGCGGATTCGCGCGCGAGATCCAGCGCGACGTCGACGATCATGTCCTCCTGGCCGCCGACCATCCGGCGCCGCCCCAACTCGACGAGGATGTCGACCGTCTTGAGCCCATACTTTTTCGCGGCCACTTCCGCATGGCGCAGGAAGCTCGAATACACGCCTGCATAGCCGAGCGCGAGCGTCTCGCGATCGACGCGCACCGGCCGGTCCTGCAACGGCCGCACGATGTCGTCGGCGGCGTCCATCAGCGTGTACAGATCGGTGCCGTGATTCCAGCCCGCGCGTTCCGCCGCGGCGATGAACACTTCGAGCGGTGCATTGCCCGCACCCGCGCCCATGCCGGCGAGACTCGCGTCGATGCGGTCGCAGCCCTCTTCCACCGCGACCATCGAATTCGCGACGCCGAGCGACAGGTTGTGATGCGCGTGCATGCCAGTGTGCGTTTCGGGTTTCAGCACAGCTTTCAGAGCGCGAAAGCGTGCGCGCACGTCGTTCATCGTCAACGCGCCGCCCGAGTCGACCACGTAGATGCAGGTCGCGCCGTAGCTTTCCATCTTCTTCGCTTCGACCGCGAGGTTTTCCGGCGTGGTCATGTGGCTCATCATCAGGAAGCCGACCGTGTCCATGCCGAGTTCGCGCGCGTATTCGATGTGCTGCTTTGAAATATCCGCCTCGGTGCAATGCGTGGCGACGCGCACGATGCGTGCACCCGCCTGGTGTGCCGCCTTCAGATCGTGAATCGTGCCGATGCCGGGCAGCAGCAGCGTGGCGATCTGCGCGTGCGTGAGCACGTCGGCCACCGCCTCGATCCATTCGAGATCGCTATGCGCGCCGAAGCCGTAGTTGAAGCTCGACCCTTGCAGCCCGTCGCCATGCGCGACTTCGATGCTGTCGACTTTGGCCTTGTCCAGCGCGCGGGCAATGTCCTGCACGTTCTGAATCGAGTACTGATGGCGGATCGCGTGGCTGCCGTCGCGCAGCGTCACGTCGGAGATATACAGTTTCTTGTCCATGCGAAAGTCCCCTTATGCCTGCACGAGCGATTGCGCCATGCGCTCCGCCGTCGCGAGCGCGGCCGAAGTCATGATGTCGAGATTGCCCGCGTATGCAGGCAGGTAATGCGCGGCGCCTTCGACCTCGATGAACACCGAGGTTTTCAAGCCGCTGAATTTGCCGAGGCCCGGAATGTTCAGCGGCGCGCTTGCGCTGATCTCGTCGAACTGCACCTTCTGCTTGAGGCGGTAGCCCGGCACGTACGCGTGCACGGCGGCGGCCATCGCTTCGATCGACGCTTCCACCTTCGCGCGGTCCGCAGCCTCGGACAGCACGTAGACGGTGTCGCGCATCATCACCGGCGGCTCGGCCGGATTGAGCACGATGATCGCCTTGCCTTTCGCCGCGCCGCCGACCACTTCGATCGCCTTCGAGGTCGTCTCGGTGAATTCGTCGATGTTCGCGCGCGTGCCCGGACCGGCCGACTTGCTGCTGATCGCCGCGACGATTTCCGCGTAGTGCACCTTCGCCACGCGCGACACGGCCGCGACCATCGGGATCGTCGCCTGGCCGCCGCACGTGACCATGTTCACGTTGAGCGCGTCGAGCTGCGCGTCGAGGTTGACGACCGGCACGCAGTACGGGCCGATCGCCGCCGGCGTCAGGTCGATCAAACGGATGCCGGGCTTCAACGCGCGCAGGAACGCATCGTTCTTCACATGCGCGCCCGCCGACGTCGCGTCGAACACGAAGTCGATCTCATCGAACACCGGCAGACGCGTCAGCCCTTCGACGCCTTCGTGCGTGGTCGCCACGCCGAGGCGCGCGGCGCGCGCGAGGCCGTCGGAGGCGGCGTCGATACCGACCATCGCCGCCACTTCGAGATGCTTGCCATGACGCAGGATCTTGATCATCAGATCGGTGCCGATATTGCCCGAGCCGATGATCGCGGCCTTGAGTTTTTCGCTTGCCATTTCAGTCCTCAATCGAGTGCTTGCTTATGCGGAAAAAGTCGCGCGGACGCTGCCGAGCCCGCCGATCTGCGCGCTGAAAATGCCCGGTTGCGTGACCGCGACCATCGGGCCGAGCGCACCGGTCATCAACACATCGCCGGCGCGCAACGGTGTGCCGAGCTGGACCATGCGATCCGCGAGCCACACTGCCGCGTTCAACGGATTGCCGAGACACGCGGAGCCGGTGCCGCGCGACAACACTTCGGCATCGTTCGACAGTGTCATCGCGCAGCCCGCCAGATCGACGTCGCGCAACGGCACCGGGCGGCTGCCGAGCACGAAGCGCGCGCTCGACGCGTTGTCCGCGACCGTATCGACGAAGCGGATATTCCAGCCCTCGATGCGGCTGTCGACCACTTCGATCGCCGCGACTGCATAGGCGGTCGCGCGGATCAGATCGGCGTACGTGTGGCGCTCGTGCAGGAGATCGTGCTCGAGCACCAGCGCGATCTCCGCCTCGACCTTCGGCTGGATCAGTTCGCTGAGCGGGATCGGCTGGTTGTCGCCGTACGCCATCGATGCGAACAGCGCGCCGAAATCCGGTTGGTCGACGCCGAGCTGGCGCTGCACGGCCGGCGACGTGAGCCCGATCTTTCGGCCGACGATCCGCTCGCCCGCCGCGACGCGCGCGGCCACATTGAGTTGTTGCACCGCGTAGGCGAGTTGCGTGGCGTCGGCGGCATCGGCCAAAGCGGCGAAGCTCGCGTCGTCGCGCAAGGGCGCGATGGTCCGGCGCGTGCGTTCGGATTCGCGCAGCCGCAGGGCCAGTGCTTCGGCATTGCTGAGGTTGTTCATGTCGATTTCCTCGTTCGATTAGACGTTGGTGCCGACGGGATGCGCGTGCATCGCGCCGAAGCCCGCGATCCACTCGGGGATCGGCCGGTAGTAGTCGAGCGTCGCGCGATACGGGCCGCCCGCGTTCAGCGCACCGAACGCGGCGACCCACGTGCGGATCTCGTGCGCGGACTTGCCGGCGGCACGCGTGATCGCGCTGTCGGTCAAGCCGTCGAGCGCCTTCAGATCGCCGTCTTCGAGCAGCTTCAGAAACGCCCGGTCCCATTCGAGATTGAGCGGATGCAGACGGCTGTCGCCCGCCGTGAACGCGCGCGCCGCCGCGACCGTACGCGCCTGGCGCGCCGCGCGCGATTCGGCCGACGGATTGCGCCCGGCGATCAACCGCTCCGCGACTTCTTCGTTAGCGCCCGCCAGTTCCGGCACCGGCGGCTCGTGCGAGATGCCGCCCGAACCGACCACCAGCACGCGCTTGTCCATCCGCGCGAGCGCGCGGCCCAGCGCGTCGCCGAGCAGGCGCGCACGGCGGCACGAAGCCATCGGCGGCGCCACCGAGTTGATGAACACGGGCACGACCGGATAACGGTCGAGGCTGCCCGTCAACAACTCCAGCGCTTGCGCGCAACCGTGATCGACCTGCATCCGGTACGACACCGCCACGTCGACGTCGCTATCCAGCACGGCTTCCGCGAGTTCGAGCGCGATGTCGGCGGGCACGTCGAGCGGTCCGGCCAGACTCTTGAAGTCGCCGATCGCACTGGCCGCCGCGCCGATACAAAACGGCGGCATCAGGTCATAGAAGAAACCGTTGTAGTGATCCGGTGCGAACACGACGACCAGTTCGGGATCGAACTCGGTCACACGCGCACGCGCCGCCGCGTGAACCTGCGCGACTTCCGCGATCACTTCGGGCGCGGGATCGTAATAGCCCGTGAGCGGCGAGTGCGACAGGCATTCCAGTAACAGCGGCATATCAGGCTCCAGTGGCGACGGCTGCGACGCTGTCGCGCGTCACAGCCGGTTCGTTGACGACAGCGGCGACGCTCTGCCGCCCGGCCGCTTTGAGGTTGAGCTTCGCGGCAAGCTCGACGATGTGCGACGACACCTGCTGCGGCGTGCACATGCCCGCGACGAATCGGTCGGGGCGCAGCAATACGACGGACTCCGGCACGCGCGAGAACCAGTCCTTCATGCGGCCATTCGCGTCGCCGATCGCGATCACGCCGGCGGGGACGTCGTCATGGAAACTGAGTTGCGTATCGGGCTTCGCGACCACGAAGCAGCCACCCAGCCGCTGCCAGATTTCGCGTGCTTCCGGCGTCAGACCGAAAGTCGGATCGGCGCCCCAGCCGAGAATCGCGAAGCGGTTGCCGAGCACGTCGTCCAGACGCACGACGTCGCCCGCCACCGTGCGCACGCGCGGCTGGATGAACATGCGACCCACCGGCGAATGGCAGTGCGGATCACGCCCGTACGCGAGACGGCCGAGGCGCGACTCGCGCTTCTCGCTCATCAGCCCGAGCAGACGTCCCGGCGCCGAATGGCCCGAGCTTTCCAGCACGCGCGCGAGCCAGCCATGCTTGCGCTCGCTGCGTGCGAGCAGCACCACGCCCGTTTCGTAGCGCGGCATCGGCTTGAAACGCATTTCGACGAAGTAGCGCTTGACCGCGGGGAAGAGGTTGAACGTGCGCACGAAAGCGTCACGGAACCTGATACCGAAGCGGCTCGTCGGCGCGAAGATGTCGCCGGCCACTTCGGAGAGATGGATCATCGAGCGGGCATGCGCGCGGCGCTCTGCGGTGTACGTGTCGAGCAGCGCGTCGCCGGCCAGACCCTTGACCACCATCGCGAGTTTCCAGCCGAGGTTGCTCGCGTCGCGAATGCCGCTGTTGTAACCCTGCCCTTGCCACACCGGCATGATGTGCGCGGCGTCGCCGGCCAGCAGCACGCGGTCCACGCGGAAGCGGCTGGCAAGCCGCGCATTGTGCGTATAGACGCGCTTGCGGATGTAGTCGACCTTCTCCGGATCGGCGACGACCTTGCGGATCAGCGCCGCCATGTTCTCCGGCTTCGACAACTCTTCTTCGGTCTCGCCCGGCATCACCATGAATTCGAAGCGGCGGATGCCGTGCGGCAACGCGGCCGACACATACGGCCGCTTCGGATCGCAATGCATGTAGACATGCGGCGAGCCGATCGGATCGTTGCGCACATCGACGACGATCCATTGATTCGGTTTGGTCCGTCCTTCGAACGGCACGTTGAGCACGCGTCGCACGAAGCTGTTGCCGCCGTCCGCGCCGACTAGATACGATGCGCGGATCGTGCGACGGCCGCCCTTCTCGTCTTCGGTTTCGATCGTGACGCCGGTCGGGTCCTGCGCGAATGCGCTGACGCTGTTGCCGAACAACGTCTGGACGTGCGGAAAGCGCCGCAGACCTTCGAACAGCACGCGATCCGCGAGCGGTTGAATGAAAGCGTTGCGGCGCGACCAGCCGAATTCGTCGGTACGCGGTTCGATCGATGCAAAGCAATGGCCTGTGTGCGTGACGAAACGCATCCAGTGATCGGGCGTGGTGTGGGGCAACAGCGCGTCGGCGAGGCCGACCGACTGGAACACGCGCAGCGCTTCGTCGTCGAGGCCGATGGCGCGGGGATAGTCGATAATCTGTTCGAGTTTTTCCAGCAGCACGACGCGCACGCCCTGCAAGCCGAGATAGTTGGCGATCATCAAACCAACCGGACCGGCGCCGACAATCGCCACGTCGGTTTGCAAAGTCTCGGTGTGACCTTGAGCGGCCACCGGATCAAGAGGTGGGGGCATGCTGTCTCCTTTCTCGCGCGCGGCGCAAACCGCTTTCGCTTCAGATAACGAACCGGGTCGAAATAGTCAGGGAGCGCGGCGAGCGGGAACCGCCCGGGGCCGCAGCGAGAAACTCGCGCACGGACAACTGCTTGCGTCTCCATGAATCGTTTGATTTGTTCGCAGTCTAGGACCGCCCACCTGCTCGCTCAACAAATTGTGCAAATTGTGCATAGAATGCACATGGTTGATTTAATTGGAATTTCAGGTGACCAAATACACGAGTGTCAGAGGTCTTTCGCGCGGGCTGCAGGTGTTGCAAGCACTCAACTCGATGGACAGCGGCCGCGCCACGAGCCAGCAGATCAGCGAGCTGACGGGCCTGCATCGCACCACCGCACGGCGGCTGCTGGAGACGCTGATGGAAGAAGGCTTCGTGCGACGCAGCGCATCGGACGACAGTTTCCGGCTGACACTGAAGGTGCGTGCGCTAAGCGAAGGTTTTACGGACGACGAACGAATCGCGACGATCGCGCCGCCGATCATGGGGCGGCTGCTTCAGCGCGTCGCGTGGCCATCGGATCTGACGACGCCGGACGGCGACGCGATGATCATCCGCGAGACGACGCACCGGTTCAGCACGTTGTCGTTTCACCGTTCGATGGTCGGCCGCCGTCTGCCGATTCTGCTCACTGCGGCGGGGCGCGTGTACTTCGCGATGTGTGCGGACGGCGAGCGCGAGGACATTCTCGACCTGCTGCGCTCGGGCGCGGGCGGCGAAGAGCAGAAAGCGCTCGCGTCGAACGACGCGTTAATCCGCAGTCTCGTGCGGCGCGTGCGCACCGACGGATTCGGCTCCAATCATGGCGACTGGTCCGCGCAAAGCAAGATCGGCGCGGTAGCCGTCGCGATCAAGTCCGAGCAGCGCGTGCTGGCCAGTTTGAACGTCGTGTTTTTGTCGCGCGCGGTCACGCTCGCGGAAGCCAAACGGCGCTTCGTGCCTGAGCTTCAGACGGCGGCGCGGGAGATGATCGAGGGATTGGAGGCGCAAGCGTCCACGGGCGGCAAAGGGAAATCACGCGGGGGGCGGGAGCGGAAGTCGTGAGGCCTCTGCAAGCGTGCGCGGCGCGCGATCCAAGCGGGCGAAGCGATGCGAATCTGGTACGACCAGTGGCCGCGCTGTCTGTCCTCGCCGAGGTCCGCTAAGACAGCAACGCGTGCTCCACAACGAGGCCGACGCATCGATGCTTCGAGCAAGGCAACCAGAGAGGCGGACCGCGCCCGGCGAAGTTTGCGGCGCGTTTTGCGGGGGCTTCGCGCTGTTACGTGTGACTCGGGCGTTACGTAGCACGCGGCCGGAACACAATCGCGCGGGCCTCCGGCACTAGCCATTTTCTCCGCGTTAAGTTTTCGTTATTCAAGATTCACTCGTTTGATATTTTTTCATTTGCATTTTTCATGCAATAAATCATATTGGCGTACGACTTGCTTTGATGACCTCACCATAGTCGTTCAACGGGGACATCATGCAGAAATTCGCCGGTCGGACAGCCATCGCTGTTGCGACGTCTACACTACTCGCCCTCTACGGTTGCGGATCGTCACTCAATACCCCGGGCTCCGGGGTTAGCGGAGGCGGGCTGTCGGGTGCGATCGGGACTTCGGGCACTTCGGGCACTTCGGGTACTTCGGGGACTTCGGGGACTTCGGGGACTTCGGGGACTTCGGGGACTTCGGGGACTTCAGGGACTTCAGGGACTTCAGGGACTTCAGGGACTTCAGGGACTTCAGGGACTTCGGGTACTTCGGGTACTTCGGGTACTTCGGGTACTTCGGGTACTTCGGGTACTTCGGGTACTTCAGGTACTTCAGGTACTTCGGGTACTTCGGGTACGTCCGGTACCTCTTCCACCCCCGTCGGCAACATCGTCACCCAAGCCAGCAATCTCATCACCGCTGTCGGCACGACCGTCGCGGATACCGGCACGAAGGTCACCGGCACATCGATCCCCGGCGTCAACGGCGCGACGACCAGCAACCTCGGCGCGGCTGTCACCGACCTCGGCAACGGCGTGAAGACGCTCGGCGATGGCGCGGCAGCCGGTCTCGGCGCCTTGGGCAGTTCGGCCAATCCGCTCGACCCGACGCTGACGTCCACCTCGGGTCTCGTCAAGGACGCAGGCTCCGCGGTCAAATCGGTCGGCGCCGTCGTGTCGAGTCTCGGCAGCGGACCACTCGCCCCGCTCGCGCCGGTGACGACGCCGCTGGGCGGCGTCGTCCACGACGTCGGCGCGGGTGTCACCGCCGTCGGCTCCGGCCTGAACAAGGCACTCAGCAGCGCGCCGGTTCAGCAGATCGAAACGCAGCTTAGTTCGGCGATCAACCCGATCACCCTCGCCGTCTCCAACACGACGCAAACGGTCGGCAACGTCACCGGGCTCGGCGCGCCGGTTAACAACCTGCTCAGCGCGCTCGGCAACGGACTCAACGCGGCCGGGACGAAGGTATCGAACGCCACCGGCGATCAGGTCGGCAAGGACGTCGGCGGCATCGTGAGCCAGTTGGGCAAGACCGTCACCAGCACGGGCGGCTTGCTCACCGGCGCGACCACCAATCCGCTTGCGCCGATCACTGGTCTGCTCGGCGGCCTTGGCGGCGGCACGAGCGGCGGCACGAGCGGCAGCGCCGTGTCGATTCCGCCGCTGACTGGACTGCTCGGGAATCTCGGCTCGCTGGGCGGCATCGGCGGCATCGGCGGGACGGGTGGGACGGGCGCAACGGGCGGTGTCGGCGGTCCGCTTGCGCCGCTGACTGGACTGCTCGGCAAGGTCGGTTCGTTGGGCGGCACGAACGCTACGGGCGGCCCGCTCGCGCCGGTGGCCAACCTGGCCGGCTCGCTGACGGTCACCGTGGCCGGCGGCGTCAGCGCGGGCGCCCCCACCAGCACCGGTACGTCGCAAAGCGGCAGCGCAGCGGCCAACCCGCTGGCGGGTCTCCTCGGCGGCCTGACCGGCGGCACGGCCAGCGGTTCGGGCAACAGCTCGACTAGCAAGAATCCGCTCACGCCGGTAACGAACCTTGTCGGCGGATTGCTCGGCGGCGGAGCGGCGGCCGGCAAGTAAAGCATCACGCAAGCGTTACTTCAGTTCAGCGGCCGGGCCTCAAAAAATCAACAGCCCGGCCGCTTCTATGTCATGACAACGAGGATGACATGAACTCCACTTTCGATACCGTCGCGCGCGTGCATGATCCGCGGCCGCGTTCCGCGACGCCATTTTCGATCGGGTTGCTCGGCATTGCCGCCGGCCTGTTCACGCTCTGGCTGTTGCGCGACGCCACCGCGATCGATGGTGCGGCGCGCAGCACCGTCGCGTGTCTCGCGATCATCGCGACCATCGCCGTGTACGAACTGTTCGTCGCGCGCGTCTATCTGCGCCCAAGCGCCGGCCTTGCGAGCCGCGCGATGCGGCCGCTGAGCATCGCGCGCGTCGCCATGCGACTCGCCGCGCTGGCGTCCGTATATGCGGGCATCGGTCTGCTCTACTGGCTGCTGCCCGAATATCACGGCGCGTTCTACAAACCGTTCTGGACTTTGCTCCGCACGCTCGCGCCCTGCGTGTTCATCGCCGCGCCATTCTACTTTGCATGGATGGACCGGCATCAGCGCGAAGTCGACGACGCGTACCTTCTCTGGGCGCGGCTGCTGTTTCGCGGCGAGCGTCCGGCGAATTGGCGCCCCGTCCGTGGACTGATGGCCGGCTGGATGGTGAAGGCGTTCTTCCTGCCGCTGATGATCGTTTATCTGTCGACCAACGCGGACCATCTCAACGCGTCGCTGACGAGCGCACTGAACGCGCCGTTTTCGCTCGCGACGTTCCGCTTCATGTACGACCTGTCGTTCGCGATGGACTTGATGTTCGGTACGGTCGGCTATCTGTGCACGTTGCGCATTCTCGACAGCCACGTGCGCAGTGCGGAACCGACGACGCTTGGCTGGCTGGTCGCGATCATCTGCTATCAGCCGTTCTGGTCGCTGATCTCAAGCCAGTACATCCACTATGAAGGCTCGGTGTTCTGGGACGGCTGGCTTAGTTCGCTACCTGTGGTGCGGATCATCTGGGGTGCGGTCATCGTCGCGCTGCTGCTGTGCTATGCGCTTGCGACGATCTCATTCGGCTTGCGGTTTTCTAACCTGACCAATCGCGGGATCATCACATCCGGGCCTTATCGTTTCACCAAACATCCCGCGTACATCGCAAAGAATCTGTCGTACTGGATGATCACCGTGCCGTTTATCGAACCGCTGGGCTTCCATGTGGCGACCATGCATTGCGCGTCGCTCGTCGTTGTGAATCTACTCTATTTCATTCGCGCCAAAACAGAAGAAAGACATTTGATGAACGATCCGGAGTATCGGGCTTACGCCGAATGGATTGCAAGAAATGGGATGTTTGCGAAGATCTCGCGGGTGGTTGGGTAAGAGCTTGGCTTGGGTCGGAAGAGCAACCACACCTGCCGGCGTAGCGAGAACATACTTGCCGGACTCCGCCAGAGAACTCACCGGCTCCCCCAATCGATGCTTCATGTACTGAATGAAGACCGACGCCTCCGCTTTACGCCTCGATTTCCGATCGCGTGTTACGTAGCGTCAACGCCATGTAACATTGCCCGCAAATTCGCAGACCGGGGCGCGCGCGCAATCGAAAGTCGGTCAAGTTGACCGAAGCAGAAGTCCGTGTGGGGCAATCATAGAAAGGCCGACAGGAGAGATGTTTTGCATTGAAGCGCAGTGCGCTATCAGCATTTGACCAGGCGAAAAAGTTTGACTAGTATCCGCTCCAGCGCAGCACGTAACGACTGCGCATTCCCACAAGTCACTCAAGGCAGCCGATGCTTCAACTTCCTCTGTCCGACGCGGATTGGGCCCGCGTCCAGTGCCTTTTCCCAGAACCTCCTTCTACGCGAGGGCGGCCCCGTCGCAGCGATCGCGAGATTCTCAATGCGATCCTCTGGTTGCAACAAAGAAAAGAGAAGTGGCATAGATTGCCGGCAACGTTCCCTCCGCAGCAGACCTGCTATCTCCGCTACATGATGTGGAAAAAGACGGGCGTGCTGGAACAGGTGAATGAGCTTCTTCCTGCAGAAGATCTGGAGTGTTCCAGCGCCTGATTCAAACAATGAAATTTACTTTGGATACCGTATCGATTGAGATGCGCGCCGTGAGATGAAAGTGCATTCTCCACCGCGTGTTCCCGTTTTAATTTCGCATTCCGCCACTCGTTGGGTTCATCGTTATCAGCGGCGTAGCAAGCCTAAATCACCGCGCGAAGTTCTTCCACTACGCGCGGAAACGTCACGCCGATGTGTACGCCCTTGCCGCCCACGCCCGGCTTCAGCGCGATTACGCCGTGATGGGCGTCGGCAATTTCACGCACAATAGCGAGGCCCAGGCCCGTACCGTCGGTATCCGTCGACGCGCGAAAGAACGGCTCGAACACGCGGCTGCGCGACTCGGCCGGAATGCCGGGTCCGTCGTCGAGTACGCTCACGGTGACGGTATCGCTGTCGGCATTAACGGCAACCGTGACGTGGCCGCCGCGGCCGGTATAGCGAATCGCGTTCTCGGCGAGATTGGCGATCAGCGCCTGAAGCAGTCCTCGATGTCCGGCCACCGGCGCGACGCCGTTCAGTTCGGCGCCCAGATCGATCTCTCTTGCCTGCGCGAGCAGCGCGAGATCTTCCACGACTTCCATTGCGAGCGGCACCAGGTCCACAGTTTCCGCGGCGAGCTGCGTGTTGTCGGCGGCCTCGGCCTGCGCCAGCAACAGCAGCTTGTTGGTGAGGCCCACCATTGAACGATTGCTACGATGCATCGCGGCCAGCGCTTCGTCGAGCGCGGGATGGATGCCATCCTGCTGCCGCGCGAATTGCAATTGCGTGCCGAGCAGCGTGAGCGGCGTACGCAACTGATGCGCGGCATCGGCGATGAAACGCCGCTGCGCCGCCACCTGCACGCCGAGGCGCGCGATGCACTGGTTGATCGCTTCGACGATCGGCCGCAATTCGGTGTGCAGACGCTCGACGCGAATCGGTTCGAGCTGCATCGGATCGCGATCGGCGACGTCCTCCTTCACTTTCATCAGCGGCCGCAATTCGAAGGTCAATCCAATGCACACCAACGCTACCGCGAGCGCGATCATCGCAATCTGCCGCACGAGTTGCGGCTGCCACAATTGCTGGGCCATCGCGTCGCGCGAACGCACCGTTTTCCCGACCGTGACCCACACGCGGCGCGTCGCGCCATTGTCGTACATCTGCCGCACGAGGCCGACCGCGCGCACCGGCTGGCCATGCAACTCGGTGTCGTAATGGTCCGGCATATCGGACGCTTGCAGCGGACGCGGCGGAAAATCCGGCGTGCCGGCGAGTAGCCGGCCGTCGTCGACGCGCACGCTGTAGAACACCTGATCCCGATAGGGCGACACGAATACTTCGAGCGCGGCCGGCGGCACGTCGACGCGCAGAAAGCCGTCCACCCATTCCACTTCGCCGGCGATCATGCGCGCCGACGAGATCAACTGATTGTCCTGCACGAGATCGGCGGTACGCCGCGCGTTGTCGTATTCCGCCTTGCCGGTGACGAACACGTATAAGGCGAGCGGCACCAGCAGCCACCACAACAGGCGCATCCGCAAACTATTGGTCATCGTCTTTCTTGCGCAGCAGATAGCCGAGCCCGCGCAACGTGACGATAGCCGCCGAGCTGCCATCGAGTTTCTTGCGCAACCGCGAGATGTAGATTTCGACCGCGTCTTCGCTCGGCTCGTCCGCGAGCGTGAAGATCGCGTCGACCAGCGCCGGCTTCGTCACGGTTTTGCCGAGACGCAGAATCAATGCTTCGAGCACCGAGCGCTCGCGCGGCGTCACGTTCAGCGGTGCACCCTTCAGCGTGAATTGACGCGTGTCGATGTCGAACGCGAGATCGCCGCACACCACCTCGCTCGCTTTCGATGGCGACTGACGACGGATCGCCACCTTGATCCGCGCAATCAGCTCGCGCACTTCGAAGGGCTTGACGAGATAGTCGTCCGCGCCGGCGCCGAGCAGCTCCACCTTTTCGTCGATCGAACCGCTCGCGGTCAGAATCAGCACCGGCGTCGCATCGCCGCGCTGACGCAAACGGCGCAGCACGTTCTTGCCGGACAGCTTCGGCAGATTCAGGTCGAGCAGGATCACATCGTAGTGATTGGTGCGCAGCAGTTGATCGGCCGCGTCGCCGTCCTGCACCGCGTCGAGTGCGAACGACTCCTGCTCCAGCATTTTGGCGAGCCAGTGCGATAGCGTGGGATTGTCTTCGATGAGCAGCAGCTTCATGGCGGCAACGGCAAAAGTCAGGCCGTCGATTGTGCCGCAAAACACGGGGTTTGCGCATTTGCAGCAGAACCGCGCTGGGGTTTCCACCGAGCACGGGGTTAACACTCATACTTTGCCGCGGCTCAGAAAGCTGGCCGAAGGTTTCCGATTTCTATAATCGCCGTCATTCATCCAGAAAGCGCCGCGTGCCATGTCCGTGGCGACCAAACCTAAGGAGACTGCTTCATGCGTACCTTGCGCCAGATTGCTGCCGTGTCAGGTGTTGCGTTCACTCTCGCGGCCGCTTCGGCTGCCGCGCACGCCGAGAAGCTCACGATCATGGTCGGCGGCGCCACCAAGATCATCTATCTGCCGGCCAAGCTCACCGAACAGCTCGGTTACTTCAAGGACGAAGGCCTCGACGTCGAAATCCTCTCGCAACCGGCGGGCGTCGACGCGGAAAACGAACTGCTCGCGGGCGCGGTGCAAGGCGTGGTCGGCTTTTACGATCACACGATCGATCTGCAAAGCAAGGGCAAGGAAGTTCAGGCGCTGGTGATCTTCGGCCAGGTGCCGGGCGAAGTCGAGATGGTCTCGACCAAAGCGGCTGGCACGTTCAAAAGCATGGCCGATTCGAAGGGCAAGACGCTCGGCGTGACCGGCCTCGGCTCGTCGACCAGCTTCCTCACGCAATACCTCGCGCAACGCGCGGGCGTGCCGTCCACGCAATACACGCTGCTGCCGGTCGGCGCGGACAACAGCTTTATCGCCGCGATCAAGCAAAGCCGTATCGACGCCGGCATGACGACGGAGCCGACCGTCTCGCAACTGCTGAAGACCGGCGACGCAAAGGTGCTGGTCGACATGCGCACGCTGGAAGGCACGCGCGCAGCGCTCGGCGGTACGTATCCGGCTTCGAGCTTCTACGTACAGCGCGCGTGGGCCGAGTCGCACAAGGACGACGCCGCGAAGCTCTCGCACGCCTTCGCGAAGACGCTGAACTTCATTTCGACGCACAGCGCGGAAGAGATCGCCGCGAAAATGCCGAAGGACTACTACGGCAACAACAAGGACCTGTATGTCGGCGCGCTGAAGGCGTCGCTGCCGATGTTCACCAAGGACGGCAAGATGCCTGCCGATGGTCCCGATACCGTGCTGAAGGTGCTGTCCGCTTTCAATCCTTCGGTGAAGGGCAAGCACATCGATCTCGCCGGGACCTATAGCAACGACTACTTGTCGGCGCCGGTCAAAACCGCCGCGAAATAAGGCTTTTTTCAACATCACGAGAACAGCGAGGCATCAGCCGATGAATCAACCCATGTCACGCGATACGCCAGCGATCGAGATGCGCAACGTGTCGTGCCGTTTCATCTCGCCGGACGGCAAGGCGACGATTGCGTTGCGCGACTTCAGCATGTCGGTGGCGCGCGGCGAATTCGTCGCGGTGGTCGGTCCGACGGGTTGCGGCAAGTCCACCACGCTCAGCATGATTACCGGCCTGCTGAAGCCCACCACCGGCGAAGTGCGCGTGATGGGCGCGCCGGTAGATGGCATCGACCCGCGCATCGGCTTCGTTTTCCAGGCCGACGCGGTGTTCCCGTGGCGCTCGGTGCTCGACAACGTGGCCGCGGGTCCGCTGTATCGCGGCCGCTCGAAGTCGGCCGCGTACGACGAAGCCAACGAATGGCTGCGCCGCGTGGGGCTCGACAAGTTCGGCAAGCACTATCCGCATCAACTGTCGGGCGGTATGCGCAAGCGGGTCGCGCTCGCGCAGACCTTCATCAACAAGCCGGAAATCCTGCTGATGGACGAGCCCTTCTCGGCACTCGACATGCAAACCCGCACGTTGATGCAGGATGAACTGCTGCAACTGTGGGGAGGAGCGGGCTCGGTGGTGTTCGTCACGCACGATCTCGAAGAGGCGATTGCGCTTGCGGACCGCGTGTTCGTTTTGACCGCGCGCCCGGCGACGCTGAAGAAGGTGTACGAGATTGACCTACCGCGTCCGCGTGTCACGTCGGAAGTGCGTTACGACCCGCGTTTCATCGAAATCTCGCGCGACATCTGGCACGACCTGCGCGAAGAAGTGCAGATCGGTTAATCAAGGAACGGCAAACATGTCTACTACGTCTCAACAGATGATGCCGTCGGGCATCGACGCCGCGTCGCTCGCGCAGGTCGAACGCGTCGCGCAGAAACGCATCCGGCAACGTCACGCGCTGGTGATCACGCTGCGCATTGTCGTGCTTGTGGTCGTGCTCGGCGGGTGGGAACTGTCCGCGCGCCTGAAGTGGATCGACCCGTTCTTCTTTTCGATGCCGACCGCGATTTTCGATCAGATCGTCGACTGGTTCGTGAACGGCACGTCGCAAGGTCCGTTGCTTACGCAGGTGTGGGTCACGCTCGAAGAAACCGGGCTCGGCTTCATCATTGGCTCCGTGGCGGGGATCTTCTGCGGCATCGTGCTCGGCCGCAACAAGCTGCTCTCCGATGTGTTCAGCCTCTACATCAAGATCGCCAACTCGATTCCGCGCGTGGTGCTCGGCTCGGTGTTCGTGATTGCGTTGGGTCTCGGCATGGCGTCGAAGGTGGCGCTGGCGGTGGTGATGGTGTTCTTCGTCGTGTTCGCCAACGCGTTCCAGGGCGTGCGCGAAGCCGATCGCTACATGATCGCGAATGCGCAGATTCTCGGCGCGTCGCGTCGTCAGGTGACGACGTCGGTGGTGATTCCGTCGGCGCTGAGCTGGATTCTCGCCAGCCTGCACGTGAGCTTCGGCTTTGCGTTGGTCGGCGCTGTGGTCGGCGAGTTTCTCGGCTCGAAACAAGGCATCGGTCTGTTGATCTCGACGGCGCAAGGCGCGTTCAACGCAAGCGGCGTGTTCGCGGCGATGATCGTGCTGGCCGTGGTCGCGCTCGCCGCCGACTATCTGTTGACCGCTATCGAGCGCCGTTTGTTGAAATGGCGGCCGGCTGCGGTTTGAGCGAAGCGTGAAAAGCCGCGTAAAACACGCGGCAGAGGTCAAAGCCGTTCAGTCCGGGACTGAGCGGCTTTTTTTTATGTCGCAGCGTCGCTTGAATAACACCGCGGCTGCTTCGTTCTCAAATCAGGAAGTGTTGACGACTTCTGTCACAGCCGAGCTTCCTTTATCACTCGCTCCTGCTTGCGTGGACCTTCTCCACGCGATGTCCCCCGCCGACCAACTTTCAAGCGGCAATACGTTGGTCCGCGCACAACACCCTTCGCGTTCCCGACCTGTGCGCTAACCCCGCACGCCCCTCCGACAAGGGCCGGCGCCTGATGGCACGGTCGATGCGTTATTGCGCCCAGTCAAGTCGCGCAGTGCCCAACAACGCTTGAAACGAGGTGGATCATGTCGAGTACCCATAGTCAGCGCCGGTCGTTCCGTCCGGGCAGCGCCGCGCCGCATCGCAATCGTCGCGGCTTCGCGGGATTCGCTCCGCTCGGGCGCGCCGCCGGCTTTATCGGCCGTGCGCCGAAGCAGATATGGCCGTATCTGTTGCCGTGGGTGCTGCTGGTGCTCACCATCGGTTTCTCGTGCCTCGTCGCGCGCGGCGTGCTCAATCGCCAATTGCTGGTGCCGCCCGTCGAAACCCCGCAATCGCTTTCGGAACGCGGCTACACGTCGAGCTTTCTCGCCGAGCGAATCCTGTCTTCGATGCGTGATATTGCTCAGGATGCCGAATCCATTCCTCACGACACGGTGGCCGACACCGGCGCGCAACCCGACATCCAGATTCCGGGCCAGGAGATGTCGTATGCGTCGATGGTCCGCTTCATCAAAGGCGTCACGGGGCGCACGGACGTCATCGTTCACGTCGGCGTCGCGGAAGCGAAAGACCGCGTGGACTCCTACATTGCCCATGTGGAAATAGAAGGCGGCCCGTTTGATTCGCACGAGAGCATCGTGTCGTTCGAAGGACATGACATGGACAAGTTCGTGCACGAGATCGCCAGCCAGGCGATGCGGCTCGCCGAACCGAACGTGCTCGCCAGTCATCTCTATACGCAGGTCCGAAAAACCAAATGCTCGCTCGCGCAGTGCGACTACAACGAGATCGTCGCGATCTACGACGAAGTACTCGCACAGCCCGCATCGGAGCAAGCGGAATGGGCGCTCGCAGGCAAAGCGTGGTTGCTCGCCGATCAAGGGAAATCGAAAGCGAAGGAGGCGGAGCAGCAAACCCGCGAGGCGCTGACCGTCTACCAGCATTCGGCGATTTTGCACGCGAGTCTCGGCCGTGCACTGGCACAGCAGGACCGCCTCGACGATGCGCTCGAAGCACTGCGCGCCGGCGCGAGCGAGAAGTCGAAGACCGCCGAAAACCTGCGTCTTCTCGGCGACGTGTTGTTGCACGCGAATCGCAACAACGAAGCGCTCGAGGCGTTCAAGAAGGCCAACGGGATGAACCCGAACTCCGTCGACAATCTGCACGACTGGGGCGAAGCGCTCGTCAGCGTCGGCCGATACGACGACGCAATCGAAAAGCTCTCGCGCGCCATCGCATTGCGGCCCGATCTTGCACCGTCCTACGCGGAGCTGGGCCGTGCACTCGATCACAAGGGCGACCTGCGCGGCGCGTCGCGCAAGTATGCAGAGGCGCTGCAACGCGACGCGGGCGCCTTGTCCGCGCACGAGAGCCAACTCGCGCGGCTTGCCAACATCGTCGAGGACGGCGGCAAGCCGGATACGCCAACGCCCGCGCCCACGCCTGACGCCCGAGCCAGACCTGTTTCGAATCCGCGCCCCGCTGTTCCGTTGCAAGCATCACGTGAAGTACCACCCCTCGCCGAAGCGTAACCGCCCAAGCACCCCATGTTCCTGTCGTACACACAGTTGAAGAGGAGAAGTCGATGGACAACTTTGAAGACGCATTCAAGGCTCTGATCGGAAACGAAGGCGGTTACTCGTTCAATCCCGCCGATCCGGGAGGCGAAACGATGTGGGGCGTGACGGCCCGCGTCGCGCGCAGCCAGGGCTATACCGGCGCGATGAAAGACCTGCCACTGGAAACCGCGAAGCAGATTGCCAAGCAGAAGTACTGGGACCCATTGCATCTCGACGACCTCGATCCGCGCGTGGCCTTCCAGATCTTCGACGCGAACTACAACGGCGGCCTCGTCGTGTTGTGGATGCAAAAGGCGTCCGGTGCGAAAGAGGACGGCAAGTTCGGCCAGGACACCCTGGACGCGGTCAGGAGCGCCGACCCGATGAAGTTCGTCATGCGCTTCGCTGCCTACCGCCTGCGTTATCTACGCAACCTTCACACGTGGCCTCACTTCAGCCGTGGATGGACCGAACGGATGGCCGCCAATCTTCTTCTGGGAGCAGCATGATGGACTGGTCAAAAGTAGCATCGAACATTGGCAGCACCGCCCCGCTTCTCGCCGGGCTCGTAGGCGGCCCGGTGGGACTGGGCGTGACGGCGGCCGCGTCGATCATTTCGCATGCGCTCGGCACGCCGAGCGATCCGGCCTTCGTCGAACCGGCGTTGAACGACCCCGGCGCGCTCGAAAAAATCCGGCAGGCCGAGAGCGCGAACTCGCTGCAATTGCAGCAACTGGTCGTGACAGCGGCGCAAGCGCGACTCGCGCACGAAACCGATATGGCGCGTATCGAAGCCGACGATCGGGCCAACGCGCGCGCGATGGGCACCACCAATCGCGACTGGGTGCCCAAAGTTCTCGCGATGGCGGTCACCACGGGCTTCTTCGGCATCCTGATGCTGATGGCGTTCCAGCCGTTGCCGGGGCCCAACAAGGACCTCGTCAACGTGATTGTCGGCGCGCTGGGCACCGCGTGGATCAGCATCATCGGCTACTACTTCGGCACATCGGTTGGATCGATGCGGAAAACCGAACTGCTCGCCAAGCCCAGCGTGCCCATCACGCCGGATAGCTCGCTCACGCTGCGTGAACCCGCCTCGGCATCGGCGGCACGTGGGCAAGTCGCGCCGGCTCCGTCGACTCACGACGTACTCCAGGCGTTCACGCCTGGCGGACAGGGTCCGATCTATTCGGGCAGCTGACAAACCGTCTGTCGCTTACGCAAAGCGCGCAGGGAGATGACAGCTCACTGCGTGCTTTGGGTCTTGCCGGTTAAAGAAGATGCGTCGACGAAGTTCCCGCTATTTGTCTCAAATCCAACAACAAACAATAGCTGAGACGGGCATTACTCTCTCCAGATCGCAAAACTACAATGTAATCACTGACTTCGAACAACAACGTTCGCAGCAAGACAAAATCCGAACTGGAGGTAGTTCATCATGAAATCGCTCATTCAAGCTGTTGTTATCGCCGCCGTGCTGGCCGCTCCTGTCGCTTCGTTTGCGCAGTCCAACCAGCCGGCAACCCGCGCCCAGGTGCGCGCCGAACTGATCCAACTCGAAAACGCCGGTTATCACCCGGGTCACGCCGACCCGCACTATCCGGCTGACATTCAAGCCGCGCAAGCTCGTGTCGATGCGCAAAACGGTACCGCGCAAGCGGCAACCAGCGGCTTCGGCGGTGCGGCAAATGGCTCGTCGCAATCGGGTCGTGCGGTAACGACGAACGGCCAGAAGTCGATCTACTTCGGCCAGTAATAGGCTGGTAAGAAGCCAATAAGGCCTCGCAAGCGGGCACTAAGCAGTCGATCAGCGGCGCTCGATTATCGGCGGCATGATCCACGGACACGATGCCGCAGTACGCCGACCCGCCGCTCAGCGCGTTGATCCAACGCGCTCCCGATTCAAATGAACTGGCCCGCGACCGGGTGTCCCCGAGCGCGGGCCAGTTCTGTATTCGTTACCTCCGTCATCGGCTCCCGATGACTTCGCCCGGACCTTCAAGGTCTGGGCGCTTTTTCTGTGCCGTCGCTCAATCGGCAACGCGGGCGAATGCATCAATCAATCGCGCGCGACCAGATCACCCACTTGACCACGGCCCGTGACGAGACAGCTGGACAGGAAATTTTCGCCCTGACTGCTGGCCCCGACGTCTCCAAACCCCTTCTTCAACGCGTTCGATTTGACCAGCTGGGCACCTTGGTGACACGTGATCGTCCCGACCTCGCCGGCTTGCGCACGCATCAAGGCCCTATCCGCCATCAGATATCCGAGCAACAGCACCACGGCAATATTGAACGCTTGTCTCATGGGTCGCCTCCTCTTTTGGAAGAGACTAACGCGAACCGGAGACGCACGGTCCTAGGGGTTTCCCGATTGGTCGCTATTCAATGATGCAGATTAAATCGGGTAGTACTGCCATGTGGGACGCCGATGCGGCTTTTGCGCGCAGGAGGCTGCACTGTTGGAGCCTGCGTGGCGTCCGCGTGCCGTTCTGCTCGAACAGCGCGTATGCCGCGCGGACGTATAGCCGGCGACGTCCCCGGTAAGATTCAAAGCCGCGCTTCGATCCGCGCGATCCGCTTTTCGACCGCGTTGCGCACGAGGGCGTTCGACGGCACCAGCAGGAGCGACGACGCAATGATCCGATACACCGTGTTGCGCCGAACCTTGGACACTTTCTGCGGATCGAGCCACGCGTCGTTATCCACCAGCAGCAACAGCGTCTCCAGGCCGATCAGAATCGGCCACAAACATGCGAGACGCAAGCGCACCGAAAACGCAGGAATCGCCAGCGTGTAAGCCAAAGCCTCACGGAAATGATCGAGCGTCTTGCGCAGAAGCTCGACCAGCAGCGGCCGCGCGCGCAGCGAATTAGCCGGCAGCAGCAGGTCTTGCGCATCAAGCCGGTGGCGATCCAGCATGCCCTGCGGCAGATAGCAGCGGCCGATCCGCAAGTCCTTGCCGCAATCGCGCAGCACGTTGGTCATCTGCAGCGCCTTGCCGAACCGCACGCCACGGCGCGCCATCGTGTCGGGCCGCTCTTTCAGCGTCCCCGGCATGTGCGCATAGGTCATCGTGGTCCAGAATTCGCCCACGCAGCCCGCCACCAGATAGGTATAGCGGTCGAGATCGTCGTACTCGGCGAGCGCCGCGATCTGACCGGAGCGCTCGTCAGGGAACGTGCGCAGATCGAACTCCATGCCTTCGGTCAACGTCGACACGATGCCGCGCACGGCCTCACGATCCGCTTCGCTCAATTGCCGCAACACGTCGAGCGCGGGGCCGAGCGATTCGAGCAGCACCTTCTCATCCGACTGGATTTGCTGACCCGCTACTTCATCGGCCGTGCGCCGCAGCAGTGTGCCGTCGTCCGTTGCGCCGTTCACCTGCTCGCGCAGCGACAGCAGCAGCGCGAGGCGTTGCTCGGGCGAAATCAGCGACGTGTCGGCAATCGTGTCGGCGGCGCGCGCCAACAGGTACGCGAGGCCGATCGGATCGCGCATCCCGGCGGGCAGCACGCGCAGCGTGAGATAGAAGGAGCGTGAAACGCCTTTCAGGAGCGGGCCGAGAAGGAAGGCCCGGGTCGGATTCGGCATGAATGGGATCTGGTCGGTATGGGGCAAAAAGCGGGCAAAAAGCCGGCGCTGCCGAATTGTATACGGCAAGCGCCTTTGCCATGCGGGAGCGTTTGCGCGCTCGCTCCACACCGGCGTCGGTCAGCGGCTTGCGCTCACGCTTGAGCGCCCAGCCCCAGCAGGCCGATCGCGTTCTGTTTGAGGATCAGCGGTTGCACCTCCTCCCTGAAACCGACCTGCCTGAAATCGTCCAGCCAGCGGTCGGGCTGAATCAACGGGAAGTCGGAGCCGAACAGCATTTTCCGCTTCAGCACCGTGTTGGCGTGACGGATCAACTCCGGCGAAAAGTACTTCGGCGACCACCCGGACAGATCGATGTAGACATTGGGCTTATGCAATGCGATCGACAACGCCTGCTCCTGCCACGGCCATGACGGATGCGCGATCACGATGTTCATATCGGGGAAATCGGCGGCGACATCGTCGAGATGGATCGGCTCCGAGTACTTCAGCCGCAACCCGCCGCCGCCGCGCATGCCCGACCCCATGCCGGAATGGCCGCTATGAAAGACGGCCGTGAGCCGGTATTCGGCAATCAGTTCGTAGAGCGGATACGCGAGGCGGTCATTGGCGAAAAACGCCTGCATCGTCGGATGAAACTTGAAGCCGCGCACGCCGTATTCTTCGATCAGTTTGCGCGCCTCGCGCACGCCCATCTTGCCCTTGTGCGGATCGATGCTGGCGAAGGCGATCATGATGTCGCTGTTCTTCTGCGCGAATTCAGCGATCTCCTCGTTCGGAATGCGCCGGCGGCCGAGGTTCGCCTCGCAGTCGACGGTGAACATCACGAAGCCGATGTTCCGCTCGCGATAGTGCGCGATGGTCTCGGGGATCGTCGGCCGTCTGCCGAGCTTCAGCACGGTGCCGAAGTACTTGTCGGCGGCGTCGTCGAATTCCTTGCCGAACAGATCCGGTGGCTGGCAACACGAGACTTCCGCGTGAACGTGCGTGTCGATCGCGACGAGTGGGTCGAGGTTCATCTACGGCTTCCTGTTGGTGTTCACAGAGCGCGGGCTCGCGAGTTACAGCGCGCCACATGCGCTCGCGACGATCACTGCGGGATCGCGCCGCGCCACGTCGTACATCGCTTCGACGAGCGCGGTGCGATGCGTCAACACCGCACGCTGATTGATCGAGCCTTTGTCGGTGACTTCGCCGAGGTCGAGCGAAGGCGCGACGTCCATCAGCCGCAAGCGCGCGATGGTGGTTGCGTCGCCCGTCGCGCTGCGATTGAGCGTGTCGAGCAGCGCGGCGAAATGCGCTCTCACGGCGGGCGCATCGACAACCTCGCGCGCGCTCGCCGACGCGGACAGGCCCGCGAGGCGCCTGCAATCGTCGAGCCGTGGAAACACCAGCAGGCTCACGTCGTCGCGATTCATGCCGGCAACCACCACGTCCTGCACATAAGGCGCGCCTTCGGAAATCACGCGCGCGCGCATCGGCCCGACGCTCACGAAGGTGCCCGAACTCAGCTTGAAGTCCTCCGCGATGCGGCCGTCGAACAGCAGCCCCAACTCGGGCCGTGACGGGTCGACGAAGCGCAATGCGTCACCGCTGCAAAAGTAGCCTTCCTCGTCGAACGCGCCGTTCGACTCCGCTGCGTTTGCGCGCCAGTAGCCGGCCATCACGTGCGGACCGCGATAGCGCGCTTCGAGCTTGTCGCCGACCGGCGCGAGCTTGACCTCGCAGCCGTGCGCGGGCAAGCCCACGTAGCCCGCGCGCATGACCGGCCCGGTGGTGAAGAGGCACGAAGGCGAAGTCTCCGTCATCCCGAGTCCGGCCATGATGCGGATGCGCTCGCCGCAGTAGCGTTCGGTGACGCGTTCGAGCCGGTCCCACGCCGCTTGCGAAAGCCCCGCGCCCGAGAAGAAATACACCTTCACACGCGAGAAAAACGTCGCGCGCAACTGCTCGTCCTGCTCCAGCGCGATCGTCAGTTCTTCCCAGCCCTTCGGCACGTTGAAGTAGATGGTCGGCGCGATTTCGCGCAGGTTGTGCAGCGTTGTGCCGAACTTGCCGTTGACCGGTTTGCCGTCGTCGATATAAAGCGTGCCGCCGTTATAAAGCGCGATGCCCACGTTATGACTGCCGCCGAACGTGTGGTTCCAGGGCAGCCAGTCGACCAGAACCGGCGGCTCCTGCGCGAACTCGGGGAAGGTTTCGAGCAGCATCTGCTGGTTGCTGCACAGCATGCGGTGCGTGGTCGGCACCGCCTTCGGCAGTTTGGTCGACCCCGACGTGAACAGGAATTTGGCGATCGCGTCCGGACTCACCGCCGCGTGCACGGCATCGACCGTGGTCGGCGTGGTACGCAGCAGTTCGCTGAACGCGGTGAGTTGGCGCGCGTTTTTCGAATCACGCGGCGACGTCGCGCACACGACTTCGACATCGGCCGGCACGACTGCGTCGATCGCGGTGGCGAACGTGTCGTAGCAACTAGCGAACACGAGCCCCGGCGTCAACACGTCGATCGTGTGGCGCAGCCTGCCGTAATCACCGGACGCGAGCGCATAGGCCGGCGAGATCGGCGCGTACGGAATGCCGGCCCACATTGCACCGAGCGCGAGTTGCAGATGCTCGAGATCGTTGCCCGACAGAATCGCGATTGGGCGCTCGGCGGACAGATTGCGCGCGAGCAGCGCCTGGCCAATCGCGCGTGCGCTTCGCAACGCATCCGCGTAGCTCAGGCCGATCCATTGACCGTCGCTGCCGCGACGCGCCGCGAGCCAGCGCTCGGGATGCTCGTGTGCGCCGCTTTCGAGCCGCTCCGTCATCCGCTGCGGATGCTCGCCGAGCGCCTCAAGCGCGTGCAGATACCACGTGTCGCCATGTCGCCGCACATGCAGCGACGAAGCGCCGATCGTCGTCGCGCGATACTGCGTCGGCGCGGCGGGGGTGTTCGATTGTGTCGGCTCGGAATGCAAAGCCTGTCTCCTTGTCGATCGGAGCCGGCGCTTGAGCGCCGACTCCGGTCCCATGCAAGATAGTTGCCGGAAAGGTGCCCGCGCCGTCTGGCGACGGCGTCGGGCGCTCCGCTCGAACTGGCGGACTCACCTTCTCTACCGCTTCGCTCTGGCGTGCGAAGCGCGGGCCGCTCAGATCGGATAGTGGCGCGGTCCGGTCTGAATCGTGATCCAGCGCAGGTCCGTGAATTCGGCAATCGACGCCTTGCTGCCGAAGCGTCCATAGCCGCTCTTCTTCACGCCGCCGAACGGCATCTGCGCTTCGTCGTGCACGGTCGGGCCGTTGATGTGGCAGATGCCCGATTCGATCCGCTTCGCCACGTTCAGCGCCCGCGACACGTCCCGGCTGAACACCGCGGCGGAGAGACCGTACTCGCTATCGTTAGCTATCCGAATCGCCTCTTCGTCGCCGTCCACGCGTTGCACCGTCACCACCGGGCCGAACGATTCGTCCGCATACAGTTTCATTGCAGGCGTGATGCCGTCGACGATCACCGCTTGCATCACCGCGCCCTCGATCGTGCAGCCGACCGGCAACTGCGCGCCCTTCTCCCGCGCGTCGTCGATCAGCGTCCTGATGCGCTGCGCCGCCGCCTCGCTTTCGAGCACGCCGAGCACCGAGTCCGCCGCCGTGGGGTCGCCCGCCTTCAGGGTTCGCGCCTTGGCGGCGAGCTTTTGCACCAGCGCGTCGGCGATCTTGCGGTCGACGATCACTCGCTCCGTCGACATGCAGATTTGCCCCTGATTGAAGAACGCGCCGAACGCGATCGCGGCAACGGCCGCATCCAGATCGGCGTCGTCGAGCACGAGCACGGGCGCCTTGCCGCCGAGTTCCAGCAAGGCCGGTTTCAGATGCTGCGCCGCGTGCTGCGCGACGATGCGTCCCACACGCGTCGAGCCGGTGAAATTGACACGCCGTACCGCCGGATGCGCGATCAACCGTTCGACAATCGCCGGGGCGTCTTCAGCGCTATGAGTGATGACGTTCACCACGCCATCGCCGAGGCCGGCTTCGTGCAGCACGCTGCCGATCAGACGATGCACGCCCGGACAACCCTCGGACGCCTTGAACACGACCGTGTTGCCACAAGCGAGCGGCATCGCGAGCGCCCGCGTGCCGAGAATCACCGGCGCGTTCCAGGGCGCCATGCCGAGCACCACGCCGCACGGCTGGCGCACCGCCATCGCGAGACTGCCCGGCACGTCGGACGGAATTACGTCGCCGTCGATCTGCGTGGTCATCGCGGCGGCCTCGCGCAGCATGTTGGCCGCCAGCATCACGTTGAAGCCGTACCAGTTCGGCATGGCGCCGGTTTCGGCCACGCCGGTTTCGATGAACTGCGCGGTGCGCGCATCCATCAGATCGGCCGCTGCCAGCAGGCGCTTGCGGCGCTCCGTCGGCGCCAGCGCCGACCATGCCGGAAACGCGCGCGCTGCCGCTTCGACTGCCGCGTCGGCGTCGGCCAGCGTCGCGGCGGCCGCGCGCGAAACGGCGTGGCCGCTTGCGGGATTGATCCGCTCGAAGGTCCTGCCGTCCGACGCGCCGCGGCTCTCGCCGCCGATCAACAAAGTCACTTCATGCATGTCCGTCGTCTCCTCGCCTGTCTCTATCGATTGCGTCCGTGCGCGAGCGATCAGCGCTTGTAGGTTTGCAGGCCCGGCTTGATCGCCTTGTCGTCGAGGAACTGCTTCAGACCCTGTTCGCGACCATGCTCGGGATCGCGAAGCTGCGCCTGGTCGAGCTTCGCATACAGATAGTCTTCGTTCTGCTCCCACGTCAATTCACGGCTGCGCTTGAAGCCGTGCTTCGCGGCGCGCAACACCACCGGGTTCTTTTCGAGGAGTTTGCCGGCGAGTGCACGCGTCACTTCCCGCAGTTCGGCGCGCGGCACGCTACGGTTGACGAGGCCCATTTGCGCCGCCTGCTGCCCGTTGAACGTCTCGCCGGTCATGATGTAGTACAGCGCCTGACGGTGCCCGACGGTGTCGGCCATCGCCTTGCTCACGAGGTTGCCCGGCGGAATGCCCCAGTTGATTTCGGAGAGGCCGAACACCGCTTCGTCCGCGGCGATCGCGAGATCGCACGCCACCAGCGGCGAGAAACCGCCGCCGAAACACCAGCCGTTGACCATCGCGATGGTCGGCTTCGCGTACATGCGCAGCAGTTGCCATTGCCAGCGCGACGCGTCGCGGCGAATCTTTTCCTGCAGAATTTCCGGGCCCGCGTCGACTTCGCGGAAATATTCCTTCAGATCCATGCCGGCGGTCCACGCATCGCCTTCGCCGGTCAGCACCAGAACCTGTGCTTCGGCGTCGAGCTCGACCGCTTCGAGCACCTCGATCATTTCCTTGTTCAGCGTCGGGCTCATCGCGTTGCGCTTGTCGGGACGATTGAACGTGACCCACGCGACTCCCTCGACGACATCGACCTTGACGGTCTTCCAACGGCCTTCATAACTCATCTGCTTTCTCCGTGAACGTCGACCGCGAGCGCGGCCCGATGAACGCATTTAATATCAGGCTTCCTGATATGTAAAGCGAAAATTCGCGGGCTCGGTGCAAACCCCTAGCGGCGGTATCGACGGCGCGGCGCGCTAAGATGCGGGATAGACCGAATCTCCTGTCCATCATGACCAAAAATCAAAAACCGGCCGTCGAGTCCACTGCCGCACGCACCCGCCGTTCCAGCCTGCGCTTGACCTATGTGATCGGCAGCCTCGATCGCATCCTGCGGCGCCGCATGAGCGAAGCGCTCGCGCCGCTCGGCCTGACGCTCGCGCAATTCACCGCGCTTTCCGTGCTCGAAGCGAAGGGGCAGGCGTCCAATGCGCAAGTCGCCGAGCGCTCGTTCATCACGCCGCAATCGGCCAATGAAGTCATGAACGCGATGGCGAGCCGCAACTGGGTGAGCCGCGAGCCGGACCCGACGCACGGCCGCATCGTGCTGCTGCAACTGACGGACGAAGGCCGCGCCGTGCTGCGCGAATGCGAACTGGCCGTCAAGACCATCGAGAAGCAGATGATGAACGGCATCGAACACGAAACAGCCAGCGCGCTTCAAACTCACCTCGAAACTTTTGTCCGGAACCTGCGCGGCTGAATTCTCCGCGCCGCCAGGGCGCTAGGTGTTTTCACCGAAGGATTTGCGCTTGTTTTATCAGCCTACCTGATATTAAATCCACTCCACGATGCAGTGCGAGGAGACGCGCTGCATCGCTTCGAGGCAAACGCTCACACACGCGGACATCGACACGATGCGCCGTGCGCGGTGCTGTTGCCATGCGTCTCATCACGGCCGTGATGCTGATCTGAATCCCGCTTTGCCCGAGGCCGTCCGCATTCCCGGGACACCTCGGCGCCGGCACGCGCGCTCGCGCCGGGCCGGCAGCTGCCGCACTTCATCGAAACCGGAAAGCCACGCATTTTAATAAGGATCACTAACGTGAAGAGAGCCGGAATAATGACCTCGCATCAAAGCACCGCCGCGTCGGCCACTGGCCACACGAACGCCGCCGTCACCCTCGGCTTATGTTTTGCGATCGCGCTGCTCGAAGGGCTCGACCTGCAGTCGGTCGGTGTGGCCGCGCCGCGCATGGCGCGCGAGTTCGGCCTGTCGGTCGCACAGATGGGTCTCGCGTTCAGCGCCGGCACCTTCGGCCTGCTGCCGGGCGCGATGTTCGGCGGACGGCTTGCCGACCGGATCGGCCGCAAGCGGGTGCTGGTGATTTCCGCGTGCCTGTTCGGCCTGCTGTCGATCATGACGGCGTTGGTGAGTGACTTTCACACCCTCGTGGTCGTGCGGATATTGACAGGCATCGGCCTGGGCGGCGCGCTGCCGAACCTGATCGCGATGTCGTCGGAAGCGGTCGAGCCGCGTTCGCGCAGCACTGCCGTCAGCGTGATGTATTGCGGCATTCCGTTCGGCGGCGTGATCGCGTCGGTGATCGGCGTGATGAGCGCGGGCGACGCCGACTGGCGTCACATCTTCTATGTCGGCGGCGTGGGACCGTTGTTGCTGGTGCCGTTGCTGATCGCGTTCCTCGCGGATTCGAAGGCATTCGCCAAGGCCTCGCACGACGCACGCGGCAAGCCAGCGCCGGTCGGTGAGGTCCTGTTCGGCGGCACGCGCGGTCTCTCCACGTTGCAGATCTGGGTCAGCTATTTCTGCACGCTGATCGTCCTCTACTTCCTGCTCAACTGGCTGCCTTCGCTGATGGCCGCAAGCGGTCTGTCGCGCGCGCAGGTCGGCTACGTTCAGATCTTTTTCAACGTGGGCGGCGGGATCGGCGCGTTGTGCATCGGCATGTTGATGGATCGTCTGCGCTCGGGGGTGGTGGTGGCCGGCATGTACGTCGGCATCATCGCGTCGCTCGCGGCGCTCTCGATGGCGCCCGGCTTCGGCGCGCTCGCCGCCGCCGCGTTCTTTGCGGGGATGTTCGTGATCGGCGGGCAATCGGTGCTGTATGCGCTGTCGGCGGCGTTCTATCCGACGGCCATGCGCGGCACGGGCGTCGGTGCTGCGGTCGCCGTCGGGCGCATCGGCTCGGTGGTCGGCCCGCTGGCCGCTGGGCAATTGCTGGCGATGGGCCGCAGTTCGTCGACCGTGATCGGCGCGAGCATTCCCGTCACCGTGATCGCCGCGGCGGCAGCGTTGCTGTTGCTGCGCCGCCCGCGCGCCGACGACTGAGCACACTCACACAAGAAGCCTCGGCAACAACAACGACAACAACACACACCAATCAACGGTTTGGAGAAACCCTTCATGCAAGCATCCGCACGCCTTCTACTCTGCGGCGCGCTGTGCGCCGTCAGCGGCGCAGCAGCAGCTCAATCGAGCGTCACGCTCTACGGCATCGTCGACACCGGCATCGAATATGTTTCGCACGCGAATGCCACCGGCAAGAGTGTGTTTCGCATGCCGGCCGTCACCGGCGAACTGCCCTCGCGCTGGGGTCTGCGCGGCAACGAAGAGCTGGGCGGCGGCTATAGCGCGGTGTTCACGCTGGAAAGCGGCTTCAACGTGCGCGCGGGCGACCTCGGCCAGGGCGGCAGGCTGTTCGGGCGCCAGGCATTCGTCGGCATCAAAAGTCCGTACGGCACGCTCACGTTCGGACGCCAGTACACGATGACGTACCTCGCGCTCATGGGCGCGGACCTGATCGGTCCGGACATCTACGGACTGGGCTCGCTCGACGCGTACGTGCCGAACGCGCGCGCCGACAACTCCGTGACCTACCTCGGCAACTATGCGGGCGTGACGCTCGGCGCGAACTACTCGTTCGGCCGCGACGCGGCGGGCACCGGCAACTCGCCGGGCCAGGGCACGTGCACCGGTTCCGTGCCCGGTCACGCGACCGAGTGCCGCGAATGGTCGGTGATGCTGAAATACGACGCACCGTTGTTCGGCGTCGCGGCGTCCTACGAGGAGCAGCGCGGCGGCAGCACCGCCGCGGCGAACTTCTTCGACGGCGTGGCGCCGACCCCGCTCATCAACGCCGCCGACAAGGACATTCGCGCGCACGTCAGCGCGTACGCCAACCTCGGCAAGGCGAAGCTCGGCGTGGGCTGGCTGAACCGTCGTGTCGATCCGTCGTCGCCTGCGCTCGCTGCCGTGCGCTCAAATCTGTTCTTCGTCGCCGCGTCGTACTTCGTGACGCCCGCGTTTATCGTCGACGGCGAGATCTATCACATCAGCAATGACGAGCACGACACGCGCGCCACGATGGGTACGCTGCGCACCACCTACCTGCTGTCCAAGCGCACGGCGGTCTACGCGCAAGGCTCGTATCTCGGCAACAGCGCGAAGGCGCGCTACTCGGTCAGCGGCGGTGGCGGCGGCACGACGCCCACGGCAGGCACCGGCCAGACCGGCGTGATGGTCGGCATTCGTCATTCGTTCTAGGAGACACCACATGAAAACCACTTCGATCGCGCTCGCAGCGGCAGCGATGCTCGCACTCACCGCGTGCGGCGGCAATGATGTCGGCAGCGCCGGCAGCACCGACGCCGGCGCGCTGCCGCGACTGGGCGCGGCGACGCCCGGCACGCTCGCGGGCAATTGCGCGGCGCTCGCCGCGAAGCTGACGTTCGCCAACACGGTGTTCACCTCGGTGACGGACGTCGCGGCCGGCACACTGAACGTGGCCGGCAAACCGATTGCCGAACACTGCCTGATCCAGGGCAACATGAATCAGCGGGTCAGCAGCGTCGACGGCAAGACCTATGCGATCGGCTTTGAAATGCGTTTGCCGATTGCGTGGAACGGGCGCTTCTTCTATCAGGCCAACGGCGGCCTGGACGGCAACGTTGTGACCGCCAGCGGTGTCATCAGCGGCGGCGCCCCCACCAACGCTGCGCTGAACATGGGCTTCGCCGTCATCAGCTCGGATGCCGGCCACTCATCGACGCAGAATCCGCTGTTCGGTTTGGACCCGCAGGCGCGCCTCGATTATGGTTACAACGCGGTCGCCACACTCACGCCGATGGCCAAGCGGGTGATCAAACTGGCCTACGGCAAGGGCCCGGATCGTAGCTACTTCGAAGGCTGCTCGAACGGCGGCCGGCATGCGCTGGTGGCGGCCGCGCGCTCGTCGGCCGAGTACGACGGCATCATTGCAGGCGATCCCGGCGTGCATCTGCCGAAAGCGGCGATCGGCGAAATGTGGAGCGCGCAGCAGTTCGCCAGGGTGTCGACCGCGACGACCGCGAATGGCTTGCCCGACATCACGACCGGCTTCACCGCCGCCGAACGTCAGATGGTCGCGTCGAAGATACTGAGCAAATGCGATGCGCTCGACGGCGCGACCGACGGCCTCATCCAGGATATCAAGGCATGCCAGGCAAATTTCAGCCTGGCCAACGACGTCCCCACCTGCACGAGCAACGTCCGCGACGGAAGCTGTCTGACGAGTGCGCAGAAAGACGCTATCGGCAACGTGTTCTCCGGCGCGCGCAACAGCGCGGGCACCGCGCTGTACGCGAGCTTCCCGTACGACGCGGGACTCGGCGCGGGCTGGTCGGCATGGAAGCAGTCCAACTCGATTACGCTCGATCCCGGAGCGGCCGCCTTCACGTTCACGACACCGCCGCAAAGTGCCTCCGTGTTGAGCCAGTTGGCGGCTTACGCGCTGAACTTCAACATGGACAGCGACGCGCCGAAGATCTTTGCCACGAGCGGCGTGTATGGCGAGTCGGCCTGGTCGTTCATGACGCCGCCCGACGAAGCCAATCTGAGCGCATTGAAACAGCGCGGCGCCAAGCTGATCGTTTATCACGGCACGAGCGACCCGGTATTTTCGTCGAACGACACGACCGACTGGTACCAGCGCGTGAGCGCGGCCAACGGCGGCGACGCGTCGAACTTCGCGCGCCTCTACACGGTCGCCGGTATGAACCATTGCAGCGGCGGCCCGAGTACCGACCAGTTCGACATGCTCACGCCGATGATCGCGTGGGTCGAACAGGGCAACGCGCCGGACAGCGTGGTGGCGACGGCACGCGACGCGAGCAACGTCATCCCGAACGCGGACGTTCCCGCCGATTGGGGCGCGGGACGCACGCGGCCGCTCTGCCCGTATCCGAAAGTGGCCCGCTACCAACGCGGTGACATCAACGCCGCCAGCAGCTTCGTGTGTAGCTGAGTCGAAAGCGCAGCGCGCCCGCACCGGCCGGGCTTCGGCACGGCGCGTCGCCGGGCGCGCGGTCAGCGCATTTGCCTCGCGCATCGTGTGTTTTTATCATGCGCGAGGCACCACCACTTCCCTTCATTACATCGGGCCGAAACCAACTCGCCCGCCCGGCGCAGATAACAGCTACCTGACTGCGCCTCAGCCTCCCGCCTCTCACATTGCGACGGCCGTCGAACGGTCATTGGCCAAGCGCCTCGCGGCCGGATAGAATTCCGGCATCTAATGCCGGCGCGCGTTCCCGTCGGCGAGCGGGAACGCCGCTTGCTCGCACACCAGGTTTGAGCAGTGGACGTTCATCAACACGTCGTCGCTTTTCCGCACTCTGAATGACACACCGACAATGACTACCCAAGAATCTCAGACGTCTTCCCTGTCCACCGCGATCCGGTCCGTGCCGACGCGTTCCAACGTGGAAACGGGTGTGCCGGGTCTCGACGAAATCCTGGGCGGCGGTCTGGTGCGCGGCGGCGTCTATCTGCTCGAAGGGATGGCCGGCGCGGGCAAGACGATCCTGTCGAGCCAGATCGGTTTTCATCGTGTAAGCCAGGGCGAGAAGGTGCTGTACATGACCTTGATCGCCGAATCGCACGACAAGCTGCTGGGTCATCTCCGAGGCCTGAGTTTCTTCGACGACACCGCGGTCGCGCAGCAGATGCTGTTCGTGTCCGGCTATCACGAGCTGATGCAGGATGGCCTCGACGGCTTCCTCAAGCTGATTGCGTCGAGCATCTACGACTACCGGCCGAGCCTGATGAT
This sequence comes from Paraburkholderia ginsengisoli NBRC 100965, assembly GCF_000739735.1. GTDB lineage: Bacteria > Pseudomonadota > Gammaproteobacteria > Burkholderiales > Burkholderiaceae > Paraburkholderia > Paraburkholderia ginsengisoli. The sequence continues at coordinate 261,465 of NZ_BBJF01000006.1, forward strand.
CATCGACGGCTTTCGCAGCGCACGGGAATTCAGCGAAACCGAGTTGTCGCTGTCGAAGTTCATTCACGAACTGAACGCGCTGGTCGCGGCAATGGATTGCACCACCTTGCTGCTTGCACCGCTCTCGGGCAACGAGCCGCATCCGGAGCACACGCTGGTCGACGGTCTGATCGAACTGAACCGTTACAACGACGGCATGCGCCGCGCGCGCGAAATCGAAGTGCATAAGATGCGCGCGCGCAATCATCTGATGGGCAAGCACTTCTTCCGCATCGCCGAAAGCGGGCTGCTGATGTTCCCGCGTCTCGAAGCGCAAAGCGCGGTGCCGCAAGGTCCGGTGGATCTGAAGACGCGCCTCGGCTTCGGCTTGCCCCATCTGGACAATCTGCTCGGCGGCGGGTTCGCGCAAGGCTCGACGACCACGTTGATCGGACCGTCGGGCGTCGGCAAGACCATGCTTTGTCTGCAGTTCCTCGCAGCCGGCGTCGCGCGCGGAGAACGCTGTGTGTACCTCGGCTTTTACGAAGGACCGCAACGGCTGATCGGCAAAGCCGAGGCAGTGTCGATCGCATTGACCGACGCGTACGAAGACGGCCGCCTCGTTATCCAATGGCAACCGGCCATCGAACTGGCCGTCGACGAACTCGCGGCCAACGCGCTCGCCACGGTCAAGCGGATCGGCGCGTCGCGCATCGTGATCGACGGTGTGGAAGGCTTCCGCGATTCGGCGTTGCGCACCGAGCGCTTCGGCCTGTTCCTGAACGCGATGCTGCATCAGCTGCGCGAATCCGCGGTCACCACGCTATTGACCGAAGAACTGCCGCTTTACGCCGACCCCGGCTACGCGAGGAGCGTGCGGGTGTCCGCGTTGACAGAGAACCTCGTGCTGCTGCGCTACGCGGAGACGGAGAGCGGACTGCGCCGCATGATCTCGGTGGTCAAGCAGCGCGAGAGCGCGCATGACACGTCGCTGCGCGAACTCGTGATTACCTCCGACGGCCTCGACGTGAACGATGGTCCGCCGAATGGCGGCGGCGCGTCTTCGACGCCGGGGCTGCTGGCCACGCTGCACCCGCGGCGCAACACGTAGCCGCCCATGAAAACCATTCTGGTCGTGGACGACGAGTTCGACATCCTCACGGTCTGGGGGCTTCTGCTGGAGCGGCACGGCTATACCGTGATGACGGCGTCGAACGGCGCCGCCGCGCTCGAACAGATACGCCGGGCCCGGCCCGACATCATCGTGTCGGACTGCATGATGCCGGTCATGTCGGGGCTGCAATTGTGCGCGGCGCTATACGCCGACCCCGTATTGCGCGATATTCCGATCCTCCTGTGCAGCGCGGCCGCGGACATTCCGGCGCAGCCGAATCCCACCATTGCCTACGCGCGCAAGCCGCTTTCTTTCGACACGCTGCTGGCGATGCTCGAACGCATGTTGGCCTGACGGCCGTCATCCGGACACGCGGTGGGCGGCCTATGCCCGCCGCGTGCGGCTCTTCACCACCCTCTTCTTCGACGAACACCGCGCGCGAACCGCTCGCTCTCCACGGCTCGCTTCCGCACGTTGAGACGATCGCGCCATTTGTCGAGCCTTTGCCGCGTTCACCAACGGCCTGCCGCCTTTTACAGTGGGTCATCGATCGCGCAACGCCAGAACATCGGAGCGCGACGCAACTTTCGGAGGCTCGGTGATGAACGGCAATCGTGGTGCGGTACCAGCAGCTTTCTTCGGGATCGCGGTGGGCGTGCTGGCGTTCGCCAATCTGTGGCGTGTGGCGATCAGGGTGTGGCACCTGCCCGCCGTGGTCGGAACCCTGTTGACGATCGCGGCCCTCGCCGTCTGGCTCATCGTGCTGCTCGCGTACGGGCATAAGTGGCTGACCCACGCCGACGACGCCCGCGCGGAAATGCAGCATCCGGTGCAATCGTCGTTTGCGGCGCTCGGGCCGGTGTCGAGCCTGCTTGCCGCGAAATTGCTGGAGCCGTATGCGCATACGCTGGCGCTCGCGCTGTTCGGCGCGGCCGGGCTTGCGCAACTGGCGCTCGGCGTGTATCTGCATGGACGGCTCTGGCAGGGCGGCCGCAAGCCTGAACTGATCACGCCGGCCATTTATCTGCCGACCGTCGCGCCGAGTTTCGTGGCCGGCACTGCGGCGGCCGCGTTTGGGTTTCATCAACTGGGCGAGCTGTTGTTCGGCGCCGGGGTGCTGTCGTGGCTCGCGCTCGAATCGCTGATCCTGCATCGCGCCGCCGTCCATGAACCTCTGCCCGAAGCGCTGCGCCCGCTCCTTGGCGTGCAGCTCGCGCCGCCCGTCGTCGGTGGCGTGACGTACCTGAGCCTGAGCAACGGCACACCGGACCTGTTCGCGATGGCCCTGCTCGGTTATGGGCTGTACCAGGCGTTGCTGCTGTTGCGCCTGTTGCCGTGGATTCGCCGGCAAGCGTTCGTGCCGGGCTACTGGGCCTTCAGCTTCGGCGTGGCCGCCCTGCCGACGATGGTTCTGCGGATGCTCGAACGCGGCGCCACGGGTCCGGTCGAATGGGCTGCGCCGGTTCTGTTCGTCGCGGCGAATCTGATCATCGGCATTCTGGTGGTGAAGACACTGGGCTTGCTGGTGCGAGGCAAGTTGCTTCCCGCCGCTGCGACACCGGTGGCGCCCGCGACGCAGGCGCAAACCGATTCGCGTGGTGCTCAGGCCGGTCGAGCATGACGCAAACGGCGACGCGCATCACGCGTCTCGCCGTATCGCATCAACATCGACGTGAGCGCCTTCACGCTTCAGCGCTTCAACGCGCCGCCCTCAGAACCCATGCAGCGACACCACGATCAACGCCGCGCCGACCACCGCCACCACGTCTTCGATCAGCGCTGCCGGCGCATCGCGTCCAAACGTGCGGGCCATCGCGCTGCGCACCTTCGCCCCGCCCAGCGTGCCGATCACCGCGCCCGCCGCACCGACCACCGCGCCGAGCACGCCGACGATCCAGCCTCCAGCCAGGCCGCCGTGCGCTCCACTGATCGCCGCGCCGCTCAACGCGCCCGCCACGATGCGCGCGCCGAATTGCAGCGGCACTTTGCGGCTCGGCGTTTCGGGCAGTTGATCGGTAATCAGCTCGACGACCGCGAGCAGTGTGAAGATGTACGGCGTGGCGGTGAAGCCGAGAAACGCGAGCGGCGTGCCTTGCAGCGGCAACCAGCCGAGATGCGCCGCCCAGCTGACGGCGGCGGGAGCGGTCATCGCCCGAAGGCCGGCGACGATGCCGATGAGCAAGGCCAGGACGTACACGGACATAGTGGACTCCGAATGAGGGCAATGATGCACGTTGGACAAGCCGACGGCTTACCTGGACGAACGTCGGCAGAATGTGTCGAGCATTTCACCTGGACAGTCAACTTCTCACCGCATCCATCGAGGCGATCCGCAATTCCCGGTGCGGTTGCCCCCCGGGGTTGCCCCCTTTCGGTGTGGCCCTAGTGTCGCACAATTCGACTGGCGCAATGCAGGCGACCAGCGCCACCAGCATCAGTCCGTTTCGATTCATGCGTACCGGGTCAAGCGCGGTCTTCAGACCGACGACACCACCAGCGCACCGACGCTGGCGATCGCCGCATTGCTGCGCGTCGCGTCGCCGTCCGTTTCGGTCAGATAGACCGTCACCAGCACCGGGCCGCGTCCGGGCGGCCACAGAATCGCGATGTCGTTCGCGGTGCCGCGCTCGCCGGTGCCGGTTTTGTCGCCGACGCCCCAGTCCTTCGGCAGCTTCGCGCGCAAGCGTGCGGCGCCGGTTTCGTTGGCCGCGAGCCACGCCAGCAGTTGCGCGCGCGAGCCCTTCGACAGATGGTCGCCGAGCACGAGTTCGCGCAGATTGCCGAGCATCGCGTTGGGCGTGGTCGTGTCGCGCGGATCGCCGGGAATCGCTTCGTTCAGCTCCGGCTCGATACGGTCCAGCCGCGTGACGCCGTCGCCAAGACTGCGCGCGAACGCGGTCACCGCCGCCGGACCGCCGAAGCTCGCCAGCAGCAGATTGGCCGCCGTGTTGTCGCTGAGCGTCAACGCGGCTTTGCACAATTCGGCGACGCTCATGCCCGCGCCGCCGGTGAGCTCGCGGGTATGCCGGCTGGTGCCCGGCGAGTTGGGCACGAGGTCGCTCGCGGAGAACACCATGCGCCGCTGCAGGTCCTCCTGACCGCGATCCACCCGTGTCAGCACCGCGCCCGCCGCCAGCAGCTTGAAGGTGCTGCACATCGGAAAGCGCTCGTCCCCGCGCAAACCGGCGCGCAGACCGGAGGTCGTATCCATGATCGATACGCCGAGCCGCCCGCCGCTTGTCGCTTCGATCTGCGCGAGTCGCGCGCGAATCGCCTCGGCATCGGCATGGGCATCGCCCCGCTCACTCCCGCGCGCCGACGCGCCAGTCTTCGTTGTCTTGCCCAACGCGCCGCCGCTGCCAAGCGCAACGCCAGCTATCGAAACGCCCAGCATCGCGCTCGCGAACTTCCGTCTTGTGATCATCGCCGCTCCTTGTGTGAAGCCGCCACTATCGGTTTTCCACCGAACGCTGACAAACGATGATAAGTTAGCCGACTCACAAGAAAATCTTATGCTTGCGCCATGAGACCGCATCTTCCGCTGAACGCGCTGCGCGCGTTCGAATCGTCCGCGCGACACCTGAGCTTCACGCGCGCCGCGCTCGAACTGAACGTCACTCAGGCGGCCGTCAGCCAGCAGGTGCGCTCGCTCGAAGAGCGGCTGGGCACCGCGCTTTTCAAACGCCTGCCGCGCGGCCTCGCGATGACCGACGAAGGCCTCGCGCTGCGTCCGGTTCTGAGCGACGCGTTCGATCGAATCGAAGCGGTGCTCAAACAATTCGAAGGCGGGCATTTTCACGAGGTGCTGACGGTCGGCGTGGTCGGCACGTTCGCGGTGGGCTGGCTGATGCCGCGGCTCAAATCGTTTCGCGACGCGCATCCGTTCGTCGAACTGCGGCTGCTGACGAACAACAACCTCGTCGACCTCGCCACCGAAGGGCTCGACTTTGCGATCCGCTTCGGCGACGGCACCTGGCCGGGCTCGCTCGCCACGCGGCTGCTCGACGCGCCGCTCGCACTGCTATGCACGCCGGAAATCGCCGCGCATCTGTCGAAGCCCGCCGATCTCGCCGACCAGACGCTGCTGCGTTCATACCGCGCGGACGACTGGATGAACTGGTTCAGCGCAGCCGGCATTCCGCCGCGACCGGTTCGCGGGCCGGTGTTCGATTCGTCGCGGCTGATGGTGGAAGCGGCGATGCAAGGCGCGGGGATCGCGCTAGCGCCCGCGCTGATGTTCGATCACGAGATCAACACGGGACGCCTCGTGCGCCCGTTCGATGTGGAGGTCCACGCGGGCAGCTACTGGCTGACCTGCGTGAAGGGCAAGCCGATGACGCCGGCGATGCAGCTGTTCAGTCAATGGATCGTCGACGAGGCGGCACAGCGCGCGCCGGACTAGCACAGCGCCGTGGCCGTGCGGCGATGACCGTTCATCGCGGGCCGTTCGGCTTGCGGCGGAAACACGTTCCACGAGCCGTCGTCGTGACGGAAGAAAAAGATCGACAGCAGACCGCCTGGCCGCAACGCTTCGACGCACACATAGCGTTGATGCGACGCACGATGGCAAAACTGCACGACGCGCGCGGGCATCGACGGGGTAGGGGCGAGCCATTTGTCGACGGCCCAGTGCAAGGTCTTTTCTGCGGCAACCATGATGCTCTCCTTGAGTCCTGTCGGGTTTGAATCGTTGAATCGCTGCGTCATTGAATCGTTTGAAATGCGGGACGGCGGGTTCACGCCAGTTGCGCGGCTGCCTCGTTGCCCCTCGCACCGCTCTCGACGAAAGCCTTCACCAGACACACCAGCGCGAGCATGCCGGCACGCGGATGGCGCAGGCAGCCATGCACCTGTTCGCTACGGCTTTCGCCGAGCAGGCACCATGCGCAGAAGTGTTCGCAGTTGTTGGTCAGCAGGCGGTAGCGGTTTTCGCCGAGACGCGAACGGGCGCGGCGCACGGCTTCGTCGCCGGCATAGCGGGCGCTCGGGGTGGAGCGGATCGACAGCGGCTGGCCGGCGGCGAAGCGCGCCAACTCGACTTCCTCGACCGGGCCGCGTTGCGCCGAACTGGCGAAGCCGGCGTAATGAACCACGCGGCCATTGCCGACGTAGATGCCGTGATGTTCGTAGCCGCGCCGTTGCGTGACGAGATGCGCGCCGATCGGCAGGTCGATGGTGGACGTGGCGGCTCCGCGCGCTGCGTTGCCTTCGCTGTTCGCCGGGAGAGAGTAGGTGTTCATGGCTGGCCTCGTTCGATTTCCAACACTGTTGCGAGGTCTTTTGCATCAACCGGGCCATGCGCGGAAAAGCCTTTATTTACAGGGCTTTCGTGTTCGACATGGGGACATTGGACAGCGCGTGTGTCAGCCATGAGCCGACAGAATCCGCGGCGATGTGTTGGCGTGCGACGCTCAATCGGCTCTCGCGAGCGCCTTTCTCGCACGTCGACGAAAGTCAGGAAAGCTTCTTAATGTGTTGGGTCCCGCACCGGTCCGCGCGCGGGCTTGTTGGCCGTCAGCCGACCTATCGACATGAGCACGACCAGTCGCTGCGTACGCAAACGCGCAGAATCGCCGCGCAATCAACGCGTTACGACATAACCACAAGCCGCACCGCAAAGTGGCATGGCACTTGCACCATCTCGTCCAGATTCTTGTACACCGCGCGCGTTGCACACGCGGCCAAACCGGAGAACGTCATGGCTTGTATCAACATTCACGACCTCACGCTGAACCTCGCGCTCGACCGTAAAGCGATGGCGGCAATTCGCGGCGGCGGCGGCGCGCCCTGGGTGTATGGCTGGATTCAACCGTATGTGCGCAACACGCCGAGCATGGGGCCCGTCGTCAACCTGTACGAAGTGCAGAACAACTTCTATGCTAACCAGATGATCAACCAGTTCCAGTCGGTCGACGTGTACAACACCGGCGCGAACTCGAACATCGCAGTCGCTCCCGACGCACGCAGCAGAAACGATACGGTGTAGCCGTTGTGACCTGTGCGAGCCAATTTCGCTGGACGTCGTCCGCGCGTTCCGACGCCGGACGTGTCCGCGAGATCAACGAAGATGCCTGCCTCGACCAGCCCGACCCCGGGCGCTGGGCCGTCGCCGATGGCATGGGCGGGCACGCGGTCGGCGACCTCGCAAGCCGCCTCGTGATCGATGCGTTGAGCCGGCTGGCCGCGCCCGTCAGCATGAAAACGCTGATCGCCGACGCGCGCTTGCGGCTGCAAACCGCCAACCGTCAACTCCGCGACGAGGCCGCGCGCCGCCAGGTGCAGCGCATCGGCAGCACCGTCGTCGCGCTGCTCGCGTGCGATCGCTTTTGCGGCTATCTGTGGGCGGGCGACAGCCGCATCTATCTGTACCGCGCGGGACAGTTGCGGCAACTCACGCGCGATCACAGCCAGGTGGAAGAACTCAAGTCGCTCGGCGTGCTCACCGACGAAGAGGCGCGCCATCATCCGGCGCAGCACATGATCACGCGCGCGGTCGGCGCGACGGATCTGCTGCAGCTCGATGACGACGCGATCGAAGTCGCCGACGGCGACGTCTTCCTGCTCTGCAGCGACGGCCTGAGCAACGAGTTGAGCGACGACGACATCGTCGCGGTGCTGACCTCGGCGCAACGCGAGAACGCGTCCGAGGAACTGGTCGAACTGGCGCTCGCGCGAGGCGGCCGCGACAACATCACCGCAGTGGTCGTGCAGGCGGAAGATCCGAATGCTTCGGACAAGACCTTGCTGAATCCGTCGCCTTGAGCTTCTTGAGCTTCTTCAGCTTCTCGATGACGAGCTCGAGGACTCAGCCTTCGCCGCCTTCTTCGTCGCGCTCGCGTTCGTCCTCCGTACCGTTCCTGCTCGCGGCAGCCTGCGTATTGCGGTTGCGGAAGTCCTTCGAATGCAGACCGTGCTTTTTCAGCAGCATCTGCAGATGCGAGCGGTTCATGTCGATACGCCGCGCGAGTTCGGCGACGGTGCCGCTCACTTCACGCAGGCCACGCTCAAGGAAGGCCTTCTCCGCATCGTCGCTGGCGGCCCGCTTCGCGTCGCTCAACGACATCAGGTTCGCGACGCTGATCGGCTCCTGACCGCTCGCACCCGCACCGTTCAACGCAGCCGCCGATCCCGGCGCGGCGGGCCGCATATCCAGCGGCAGATGATCGATGTCCGCCATCTCGCCGGCGAGACACGACACCCGATACATCACGTTGCGCAACTCCCGGATGTTGCCGGGATACGCGTAGTTCAGCAGAAAGTCCCGCAAACGCGGCGTCAATCTGACGGGCCTGCGCTTCAACGTGCCGGCCGCTTCGTCGCCGAACCACGCGATCAACAGCGGTATTTCATCGCGGCGTTCGCGCAACGGCGGCAGCGTCACGTGAATCACGCTGAGCCGATAGAACAGGTCCTCGCGAAACTTGCCCTCTTCGCTCAGTTGCCGCAGATTGCGATTGGTCGCCGCAACGATGCGCGTGTCGACCGCGATCGTTTCGTCGGAGCCCACGCGTTGAATCTCGTGTGCTTCGAGCACGCGCAGCAGTTTCACCTGGCCGGCGAGCGGCAACTCGCCGATCTCGTCGAGAAAGATCGTGCCCGTATGCGCGCTTTCGAATTTCCCCTTCCGATCATTCGACGCCCCGGTGAATGCGCCCTTGCGATGCCCGAACAATTCGGACTCCAGCAGATTGTCCGGAATCGCGCCGCAGTTCACGGAGATAAACGGCTTGTCCGCGCGCGAACCGTTGGCGTGAATCACCTTCGCCATCAGTTCCTTGCCGGTGCCGCTTTCGCCGTCGATCAGCACCGGCAGATCGGTCGGTGCGGCTTTCTCGGCGATTTCGAGCGACTCCAGCAAACGCGCGTTGTCGCCGAACGTCCCTTCGAAAATGAAGCTGCGTTCGAGCAGCGCCTTTCTGCGCGCGCCGCGCGACTGATCGACAGGTTCCTGCGGCTCGGCGGCCACCGCCGCCTGCACGAAGCGCTCCTTGTGCGAAAGCTGCATCACCTCGTCGCGCAGCGACGTGGCCTGCCGGAGCAGCTTGTCGATATCCGCGCGTTCGAGGCGCGACGACCAGCGCAACGTCGAGCGCAAAATCTCGATCCGCTCGATCAGGCCCGCGTAGGAAATCGCGGGGCTGGCCTCTTCAATCTGGTCGAGTATCTTCATCATCACGCGCTCAACTGTTTCTGAACCAGCTGGTAATACATTCCGCCGCGCTGGATCAGTTCATCGTGACGGCCCTGTTCGACAATCGCGCCTTCATACAACACGAGAATCTTGTCCGCGCGCATGATGGTGCTGAGCCGATGCGCGATGATCACCGCCGTGCGGCCCTTCAGAATGTCGTGCATATTGCCGAGAATATTGCTTTCCGACTGCGAATCGAGCGCCGAGGTCGCTTCGTCGAATACGAGCAGACGCGGGTCGTGATACAGCGCACGCGCGATGCACAGCCGCTGGATCTGCCCGCCCGACAAACCGATCCCGCGTTCGCCGACAATCTGCTCATAGCCGAGCGGCATCTTGCTGATGAACGCATGCGCGTCGGCCATCTTCGCGACCTCTTCGATGCGGCGGCGGTCCGGCGAATCGTCGCCGCTCGCAATGTTCTCCGCAATCGTGCCGGAGAACAGCAGATTGCTCTGCATCACATAGCCGATCTGCGCGCGGTAATACGCCTTGTCGACCACGCCGAGATCGTAGCCGTCGATGCTCATCTTCCCTTCGGTCGGCGTGTAGAAACCCACCAGCAGCTTCGCGAGCGTGGTCTTGCCCGACCCGCTGCGCCCGACGATGGCCACCAGTTCGCCGGGCTTGATATCGAAGCTGATGTTCTCGAGCACGTAGGCCGAGTCGTTCTCGCCATAACGGAAATAGACGCCGCTGAGACTGATCTCGCCTTGCAGCTCGGGCAGCATCACGCGCGACGGCAAATCCTGCGGCTTCTGTTCGGGCTCGATGTCGAGCACGTCGCCGAGGCGCTCCATCGCGACGCCCGCGTCGTTCAACATGCTCCATAAGCCGACCAGCCCCATCAGCGGCCCCATCACGCTGCCCATGAACGCATTGAACGCGATCAGCTGACCGATCGTCATTTCGCGCGCCAGCACCAGGTTCGCGCCGACCCACAGAATCGCAATCGTCGTCGCGGCGTTCAGCAACTGACTGCCCAGTCCGACCAGAATGCTGAACGCGTGCGCGCGATACTGCACTTCGAGCGCCTTCGCGTACTTCTTCTCCCAACGCAACCGCACCGGCCGCTCGATGCCCATGCCCTTGATGGTCTCCACGCCGGCGAGCGCTTCCATCAGAAACGACTTCGAATCGGTCGACGCGGTGAACACTTCGCGCGCGTAGCCCTTGATCTTCGGCGTAGCCAGTATGGTCAACCCCATGATCGGAACCACGAACGCGATCAGCACGAGCGTCATCTTCACGTTGTAGACGAACATGATCGTGAAGTAGATGAACACCATCAGCAGGTTCAGCGTGGTGGTGACGGTGGATTCCGTGAGGAACGCGCGGATCGTCTGGTTCTCCTGGAAGCGCGCAAAGATGTCGCCGGTCTTGCGCTTCGCGAAGAACGAGAACGGCAGCGACATGGTGTGCTTGAAAAATTGCGACATCATCGCGAAGTCCATGTTGCGCACCATGAAATTGGCGAGATACGCGCGAATCGTCGACATCAATTGCGAGAACACGTTCGCGATGATCAGCCCGGCTATCAGCAGATGCAGCAGGCTGACGTTCTGATGCACGATCACGCCGTCGAGAATGTTCTGGATGATCAGCGGCGGAATCACGCCGAGCACCTGAATCACGAAGGTGGCGAGAAACAGGTGGCCGAGTATCTTCTTGTACGGCTTCAGATAACCGACAAAACGTATCCACGGCGAACGCGCCGCCGAGATCTGCACCAGTTGCGGACCGCCGGTGAACAACAGGCAGGTGCCGCTCCAGCCGCGCTCGAAATCCTCGACGGTCAATTTCCGGAAGCCGAGCGCCGGGTCCGCAACCCACACGTAATCCTTCGAGAGCCCGTACACCACGACGTAGTGATAGCCCTCCCAGTGCACGATGAACGGTAGATCGAAACCGCGCAGCGAATCGAACGTGCATTGCACGCCGCGCGCCGTGAAGCCGAGCGACTCGCCGGCGCGCGCGAGGCTGTCGAGCGTCGCGCCCTGGGTCGTGACGTTGGCGAGTTCGCGCAATTTGCCGAGCGTCATCGGAATGCTGTAGTGGCGGCACACCATCGCGAGGCACGCGGCGCCGCAGTCCATCTCCTCGGCCTGTTCGACCAGCGCGAAACGCTTGATGACTTTCTCGCCGAACTCCGGCTTGCTCTGCAAGTCGAGCATTAGCGGCAATTTGCGGCGCTGTTCGACCCGCTTTTGCCGCTGCAATTCGCGGTCGCCGTAACGAATGCGCTCGTCGAGGACTTCGCGCAGTTTCGGATTGCGTTCGAGTATGAAATGAACCGTGCGCTCCGGAATCACCAGCAGCCGCGTATCGGTCGTCGCGACGACAGACGCCATCTGCTCCTGGCGCATCAGGCACGCTTTCTCGCCGAATATCTCGCCTTCGCCGAGCGTCGCGAGCGTGTAGTCGTGGCCCTCCTCGTGCCGCACGATACGCACCGACCCTTGCCGCACCACGTAGAGCCGCCGGTCGTCGCGTCCGTCCTGCCTGAGAATCTCCTTGCCCGCCGCGACCCGTTTGACGCCGACGCTGCGCACGTACTCCTCGAGTTCCTGCTTGTTCAGTTTGCCGCGCAGGTCGAACAGCTGCGCGACGAAGCCGCCCGCCGAATTGATCGCGACGTAACTCGCAACGAACGCCAACGCCGCGGGGTTGCCGGCCATCACCGGTTCGATCGCGGCACGTGGAATGAACAGCAACTCGGTTTTCGCCGACGCCCGCACCGACGCCTCGTGCACATACGCGCGCAGCATTGCGATGTCGGCGAAGATCTCGCCCGACTTGCGCACGCCCATGCTGGTTTCCTTGCCATGCTCCTCGGTGAAGATACGCACCGAGCCCGAGCGCACCACGTAGAGACCGTCGGCCACCTCGCCCGTGGAGCAGACCGTTTCGCCGAACGAGTAGAAGCGTGCTTGCGCGTAATCGGCAAGACGCTCGATCTCATCGCGCGAGAAAGGCGAGAGAATTTCCACCGAGGCGAGAAACTCGGCGGCGGAAGGCGCGGTCTGGGGTGCGTCCATGTGCTTGCGGACCTCTGTTCGGCTGACTTCGTTGCGTGGGGTCGCTTAGCGCGCTTCGATCACATGCTCCTGGGCGCGCGCGATCAGCCAGCTCTCGCGTAGCAGGCGCCTCACTTCGGCGGCGACGTCCGCGTCGAGCGTCGCCGGGTACTTGGCCGTCACCGCGAAAATCTCGAAGCACGAGCGATCCGCCGATGCAAACGGCCCCAGCAGATCGCCCACCGCCGCGTTGAAAATCTTCGCTTCGATGTCCGGCTTCAACGAACCGCGCAGCACCTTGCCGATCACGCCGCCCGCCTCGCGCGTGTCGGCAATCGAATGCTCGCGCGCCATGTCGGCGAAACTGTCGGGATCGTCGTGCAGATACGAAATCATTTCCTTCGCCTTGCCCTCGCTGTCGAGCACGATATGGCTCACCTCGATCGCGTCGAACTTCGGCGAATTCAGCGCGAAGTAATCACGGATCGCCGCTTCGTTGCCGACGTGGTCGAGCATCTTCTCCTGATACAGCCCGTCGGTAATGAACGCTTCGAACTCGTCGAGACTCACGTGCAGCACGTCGAGGTACTGGTTCATATCGGTCGCGCGATGCAGACCGCGCACGCGGCGGAATTGATCGGCGCGCTGCTGGATTTCGTCGGCGGTCACGGTGATGCCCTGCTTCTTCGCCGCGTGCACCGTGAGCTTGTCGCGCACGATCTGCTCGATCAGGCTCTCGAACTGGCCGGTCAACTTCAGCAGACGAATGAACTCGGCCACGTCTACGACTTCGTCATCGATACGCACTATCGCGGTCATTTCATTCGCTCCTTAATGGATGTGTGATCAGTGCGCTCAACCCGCCACCTGCCTGAACGGGTCGAGACCGAGATCGATCAGGCGGCGCTCGCGCACCACGATCTCGGCGCTGGCGGTCATGCCGTAGCGCAACGGGTAACGGGTGTCGGCGATCTGGTAGTAGTTCCTGTCGAGCGTGACGCGGCCTTCGTAGACCGGTTGCTTGTCCTGCGCCGACGGCTTGGTCGCCGGCGAAATGTAGGCGAGCGTGCCGCTGATCAGTCCATAGCGTTGATACGGAAACGCGTTGAATTTCAGCTTGACCGGCAAACCTTCATGCAAAAAGGCACGGTCGTGTTCGGCGATTTCGATTTTCAGCACCGGCCGCGCGTCTTTCGGCGCGATGCCGCCGAGCGGCGCGTTCGCCTGAATCTTGTCGCCGCGCTGCGTCGAGGTTACGTCGGTAATCACACCGGAGACCGGCGCGAGAATCAGCAGGAAGTTGTCCTTGTCGATGTTCTCGAAGCGGATGCGCGCAGCGGCTTCGGACACGAGGCGGGCGCTTTGCAACTGCAGACGCACCTTGTCTTCCGTGTCGGTGATATCGCGCACCGCCGAATCGTACTGGAGTTGCAGGTCGGTGGTCTGCTGTCCGCTGGTTTCGAGTTGCGCATTCGCCTGCGCGTATTCATGACTCAGGCGAAAGTCCAATTCCGCGAGCTTCGATTGCGCGACGCGGTACGCGTTGTCCGCCTCCATCGCGGCGGTCCGCTTCTGCTCGACCTGCAATTCGGCGATGCCGCCACCGCCTGGCTGCGCGAACAGCTTCGAATAGCGGTCCAATTCCTGGCGTGCCGCCTCGCGCGTGCGGCGGGCGTTGTCGAGAATGCTGCGCGCTTCGTCAAGTTCCGCTTTCTGTCCTTCGGCGAGCTTGGACGTGCCCTCCGACACGCGATTTTCGTGAAGACGCGACTCCACTTCCATCTGCGTCTTCAGCGCGGCGGCCTTACGCTCCATCAACGCCTTCTTCTGTGGAAACTGTTGCCAGTCCCGCTCCGCGTCTTCGAGCTTGAGTTGCGCTTGCAGCGCATTGCTCGCCGCCTCGATCGCGCCGCGCGCATTCAGCCGCGCGAGCACGTCGCCCTTCGACACCGGCTGTCCCTCGGCGATATAGAGGTCCGCCAGTTCGCCGTCGATCGGCGCGTAGATGCGGCGCACTTCCGATTCCGGCGACAAGGTCCCTTGCGCGCTGACGATCACATCCGCGCGGCCAACGAATGACCACAGCAAGCCGGCCACCACCAGCGCGACCATCGCCCAGATCAGCGCGCGCGCGATCCGCACCGGCTCGGCGGTCAGAATCGCGATGCCTTCGACGCTGTGATCTTCCAGCGCCTCCGACAACGGCCTAGGGTGATTGTCGCGCTTCACTCTGCTCGCCTCCGATCAACGCCAGCTTCGCCTTCAACAGTCCGGGGTCCAGCACCATGCGCAACTCGGTGAGCGAGCGGCGCTGCAAATTCGTTTCGGCTTCGATGTCCGCGAGCAGGCGGTCGAACTCCGCCGGATGATCGGCATTCAGTTGCGTGTAGATGCGCATGCCTTGTTGCGCGGCCGTCTGCGCGTCGGACAGCAAACGCGCCTCGCTGCGAAAGCCCGACGAAATGCCCGCTTCGAGCCGTTGCGTGCCGCCGATCGAACCGCTCGCGCGATACTGTTTCCACAGGCTCTGCGCGCGCAGCATGAGGTCTTGCGCACGCGCCAGCGCCTTGTCGTGCAGCGCGGCGACGTCCTTCTGGATCGATTGCGCGAACCAGGCATCCGCCTGCGGATCGAGACTCGCGTAGAACGACAGCAGACGCTGGTCATAATCCTTGCCGCCACGCGTCTTCTGTAGATCGCTGTACTGGTCGAGCAACGCCTTCTTGTGTGCCGCTTCGGTCGCAAGCACGTCCGACCACGGGCCGGCAGGCATCGCCTGCAAACCGGCCAGCGCCTGCTGTGCATCGCCGCGCTGCCACGCCGCGTTCACCGCGTCGTGACGCTGAATCACGTCCGTCGACGGCAAACGGCTCGACGCGAGACGCTGGAACTGCTCCTGAAACGGCGGCGTGCTGAAGCGCACCGATTTCAGCATCGCGAGCAATGGCGTCAGTTCACGGCTCAAGGCGGCGTTCAGCAACGCCGTGTACTGACGCAAATCCTCACGCACCCGATCGAGGCCGGCGAGACGCGGATAACGCTGCGCGTAATCGTCGAGCACGCGGGGCAGCGCATCGGGTTTGTCGCGCGCGAGCTCGGTGCGGATCACGTCATTCAACCGGTCGATCGCAGCGACATACACCGAATCGTCGCTTTCCAGTTTGCGCAGATGACTCATTGCCAGCGCGTACGGCTCGGCGAATACCGGCACGTACGACGCGATCCGGTCGAGCGCGCGTTGATGGCTCCTCGCGTCGTCTTCCCAGCGTTCCAGCAGATTGTTGATCGTCGACTCGTCCGCGTACATGCGAATCGGCGCATCCACGCCGCCACGCGCCGCAACGAAGCGCTCCAGGTCGCCCACCCACTGCAATTCGCCGACCAGCGACGCGGCGTCCGCGTTATTCGCGCTCAATGCGCTCATCTCCTTGAGCTGCGCGTCGGCCTGCTCGAACTGCGCCTTCTGCAGCGCGTTCAACCAGCCGGGGAGTTCCGCTTTCAGCAACGCTTCGCTGGCGAGCGCGCTGACCTTCGTGTCGGTCGGATGACTCGCCAGATAGCCCTTGGCCGCCGTGACCGCGCTGGTGTAATCGCCGCTCGCCAGCAGGTTCTTCAACTCGCGCTCCGATGAGCCATGCAGGTACAGCGCCACAGCGATCGCCGCGACAACGGCTACACTCCCGCCGCCCCAACCCGCGATGCGCTTGATGTTCGGACGGTCGCCGTCCGCGAAAGCCTTGCCGAGTTCGCTCACGATCAGGCGCCAGCGGCGCGGCTTGCCCTTTGCGGCGGGCGCGGCGCCAGCACCGTTTGCGCCGGCATTGCCGGCACCATGCGTACCGTTCGCCGCTTTCGCGCCGCCCGCCGCGTCGCGCTTCGACTGCGCCGCAGCGTGAGAGGCCGCTTCGTTGACTTCGTCTTCGCGTTGTAGCGCCGGGTCGACGCAAAAGATATCGAGGAACGAATGCGCGGCGCCAACGAACGTGGTCTTGTCGGTATCGGCCGCATCGTCGACGGCTGGATTGACGAATAGCTGGGTCACAGTGGGCTCGACGTCAGGGGATTTCTGCAGCGACACCCTGTAGACGAAGTGGTCGCCGCCAAATGCAACGACGTCGCCGTCCGCGAGCGGCAGCGCGGATTCGTCCAGGCGCTTTCCGCCAACGAAGGTGCCGTTGGTGCTGCCGAGATCCTCGACGTAGAGGTCCGCACCCTTCAGAAAGATGTGCGCGTGACGTCGCGAAATGTAATTGACCTGATGCGGATAGCGCTCCTTGTAGCGCGCGAACACGTCGTCCGCCTTGCTGATGAGAAACGGAAACGCCTGCACCTCGATCGGCTGCAAACCGAGGTCGTCGCGCTGAGGCACGAGCAGCAAACCCGGCGCAGGCGGCGCACCGGTTGCGGCCACGATGCGTGCGCGCGGCTCGATGCCCACCCGGTAGCACAACTCGCCGCCAAAGCACAATTCGTCGCCCGGCCGCACGCGCGCCGGAGTCTGCCGAACCGCGGCGCCGTTTAACGTGGTGCCGTTTTTACTGGCGAGATCGGCGACATACACCGCGCCGTGCTCGGTGAAAATGCGCGCGTGACGGCGCGAGAGTCGGGAGATTCGATCCGGCGGATAGTCGGTGAAGGGCGCTTCGCTGCGGCCAATCGCGAACAGGTTGTCGACGATCCGGATTGCGTCGAGCGCGGGACGTTGCGCGGACGCAACCGGTGACAGCACCACGTCGAAGGCAGCGTCCACTGTCGCGCGCATTTCAGCAATCGGAGCTTCGCCGGCGGCCATTTTATCTGGATCACTAAGCGTTTACCCGTTGCGGCGAGAGCGCAACGGAAACGGGACGAAGGACAACGGCGGAACGATTTTGTTGTGATGAGCCGCTTAAAATCAGGCCCCTCAATGATTGTAAGTCACGCATGGAGAGTGTCAATTTTCAGATCATCAGTTGTGAAGAGAGGCAACGCACCATCATCGGACGGAATAGCCGCGCCGCGCGCCATTGTGCGATTAGCTCAGTGTTCCTTTACTTGGCTTCTACTTGCGCCTGCACATCCACACTCGGCCAGCCACCGCCAAGCGCCTTGTAGAGCAGCACCGTGTCCGACAGAATCAGTTGATGGTTGGAAAGAAGATCCTGTTGCGCCTGGAGCAGAGTCCGTTCGGTTTCGAAGACCTCCAGTTGCGACACCACCCCAAGGCGCAATTGCGACTGAATCTGATCGGCGACGATTTGCAGGCGCGACACTTGCTGTTGCAGCTCTTCGCGTTGCGCCTTGTGTGAATTCAGATTGACCAGCGCGTTCTCCACTTCCTCGAACGCGCCCATCACCGCCACGCGATACTGCTGCTCGGCCACCGTCGATTGCGCTTGCGTCGTCTTTACGTGAGCCCGCGTACCCGGATCGAGCAACGGGATGTTGATGCTCGGCATCAAGCCGAACGTGAACGATTTGAGCAGGTTGTTCAGCGCGGCACTCGCCGTGCCGCCGTGCGCTGTCAGACCGATGGTCGGCAATTGAGCGAGCTTCGCCTGGCCGACGAGGTCATAGGCTTCCAGCACTCTGAACTCGGCCGCCACCACGTCGGGACGCCGCGCGAGAAGTTGCGCGGGCAAGCCGTCCGGCACCGCGGGCAATTGGACGCGTTGCTGCAAATGGCCTTGGGGCAATTGAAACTCGCCCGCCGGTACGCCGATCAGCGTGCAAAGCGCATTGTTGGCGACGGCGCGTGAGCGGCGCAGTTCGAGCAACTCGTTGGTCAGCCGGTTGATTTCCGCCTGCTGGCGCAGCACCTGGGTTTGCGGCACGAGACCGCTGCGCCGCTGGCCGTCGTAGATCGTGAGAATCTGTTTGTTCGTGACGAGCGTTTTTTGCTGCTGGTCGATCTGGTCGTCGAATTGCAGGATCTGGAAGTAGGTGCTGGCGACGTTCGCCACCAGTTCGAGATATCCCGCGCGCCAATCCGCTTCGCTAGCATGGAATTCAGCCTTCTGCGCCTGCACGCCTTTCTCGACCTTGCCCCAGATGTCGATGTCCCAGTTCACCTGGGCGGCCACGTTGTACTGCTTCGCGAAGGTCTGCCCGGTGGTCTTTTCGAAATCGGCGCCGACGCCGAGGTCCATGGTCGGCAATGCGCCCGCTTTGGCCTCGGCGATCTGCGTGCTGGCGACATCGATACGCGCGGCCAGCACGCGAATGTCGAAGTTGCCGGCAATCGCCTTGTCGATCAACGTGTCCAGATACGGATCGTGGAAGCCTTTCCACCAGTCGGGCTCGATGGTCGCGGCGGCCGACACGGGAGCCGCCTTCTGATTCGACCACGAAGCTTTGGCGGGCGTGTCGGGGCGCTTGTAGTCGGGCATGCTGAAGTCGACACACGCGCCGAGCAACAGTGCACACGCCGTTGCCGCACACGCGCCGCGCAACGCGGCGCCAACGCGAGGCCGCGACGATGTCGCGGAGAAGAAGCGCTGACAGACCGATGAATCGAGCAACGCTGACACGATTGTCTCCGATGACGCCCGCTTCGCTGCATGCGCTCAACGACGGGAAGATCCCTTCAGGTCAAAGCATCTCCGTTGCGGCTTCGGCATCGAAGCGAGCAGGAAGGTGGGTGGGGGATCGGGCGGTGGCGCGAGGGGGTGCGTGAAAAAAGAACGATTGAATTGGAAATCTTTTTGAGTGCCTGGCCCACTGACGGCCGACACGCGACCAGTATGCGTCCAATGCGGGGCGGAGCCCGCGGAGGCCCGCAGGCCTCCGCGAGGTCTGCGTCGCTCAGGACACGAAGATGTTGTTGCTCGAGGTCACGTGCGGGTTGATCGTGGTCGAGGCGCCCGCGACGAACGCATCGTTGTTGCCGTTCGCGCTCTGGATGTTCATCGTCGTGCTGATCAGTTGGGTGGCGTCGACGGTCTTGCTGTTGTTCGGCGCATACACCGGCGTATAGCTGAAGTACGACGAAGACGGATATCCATAGCCGAAGCCGCCGCGCACGGCGCTCATTGCTTTGCTGTCGAGTTGTTCGGTGATGGACAGGTCTTTGATCATCAGCGTGTTCATGGTAAATCTCCTGGAAAGGGAAGCTGCACAGTGTTGCGTTCGGGTTCGAGCAATTTGTCTGCTCGGGTGTCACTAATGCAGGGGCTGTGCCAGGATTGCTTTCCGATCCTAAGAAATATCCAGAAAGGCCTTAGATAAAGGGCTCCACGGTTGATCCGCGAGCCGGCACGACGTGAGCGATGGGAAACGTTGACCTGAGGATGGTGGATTGCAGCCAACAGACGGTGCGAAGTCGTTGGCTGCTTCTTGACACAGAGCGGCGCGACGCGGGCGGCGAGAAGATTCAGCGCGCGATGACCGTGATCTTCTTCGAGTACACCGGCGGATTGTGCGGGACATGCATGTCGTCGCCCATCAGCAACTGCAAGGTGTGCTTGCCCGGCGGCAGTTGAATCATGGTTTCCGTTTCGCCCGCGCCGAAATGCAGATGGTTGCGGTCCGACGGAATTTCCTGGTCCATCGGCGGCAGGTCGGTATCGATCAACAGATGATGGTGGCCGGTATTCGGATACTTGACGCCCTTCGGTGCCACACCCATGAAGCGCAAGCCGAACCACACACGGAAGGGCTTGTTAGCGGGCACCACCTGGCCATCGTTCGGATAGCCGATATACGCGTACGCGCCGGGCGGCGCCGGTGTCGTGCCGGCGATGGCGAAATCCGGCAAGGCCAATGCCGCCGACGTCACGAGCGCCGCGACCGCGATGATCTTGTACATGAGGTCTCTCCGTCCTGACTGACCCGTGTGTTGAACGAACGGATCGCGCTAGTCTTTCTGCACGGTAATGGTGATCTTCTTCGAATATACGGGCGGCACGTGCGGCACGTGGTTCTGATCGCCGAGAATCAGTTGCAGCGTGTGCTTGCCCGGCGGCAATTCGATGCGCGCGTCCGTCTCGCCCGCGCCGAAGTGCAGGTGATTGCGATCCGACGGAATTTCCTGATCGAGCGGCGGCAGGTCGGTGTCGATCAGCAGATGATGATGCCCGCAGTTCGGAAATGTGACGCCCTTCGGGCACACGCCCATGTTGCGCAGGCCCATGCGCACCCATAGCTTGCCCCCGTGAATCACCGCGCCGTCCGATGGCCAGATGATGTATTCCTCGGCGTTCGGCGGCGACGCCGTCTGCCCGGCCAGCGCGTAGCCGGAAGCCGCCACGCTGCCGAGCGCGACGAACAGTGTCGCGCACGCGCTCGCGCGCCACGCGCTGAAGCACGCTTTCACTCGATGACGCCTGCCGGAAACAACGGGGGTGAGGATTCTTCTTCGCATAGCGCACTCTCCCGAAGAGGGGACATGGCTGCATCGGCTGCGCAAGGCAGGCCGATCGTTCCGGCTGGATATCGCGGGTGCGAGTGACGGGACGGCCGCCAAGATAAAACGACTGTGCGGCGTTACTTTGTGAATTAGCTTAGGTCGTAACTTGCCAAAAAGATACGCCACACTCGTTAACCGTATGACGCATTGAGGACTCACGACAGTTGTGACGCGCAAAGCGCGTGCTATCGTTATTAGCAGGTTGCAGACGGATGGTTGTCGAGAGCGGCATCGATGCTTCGCCCGAGGTACTGCTGCGAATGCTGCGAGCAATGCGGTCCTCGAATGCCTAAGTTCTGTCCGGTACAAACAGGATGTGAAGATGTGGCGAATATTCCTGCTGGTGTGCATGGCCGGAGCAATCCATGCGCAGTGGGGCGTGGCGCATGCCGCTCCCGCGACCTCTGCAAGTACTGCAACTCCCGCGCCCGGTGCAATGGGGATTGATATCCCGGCTATGGGCGATGCGGTGTTCTCGCCGTCCACGCCGGTCCCGGCCATCGCGCCTTTCTCGCCATCGCGGGCAAACCCACTTTCTCCGCTGTCGCCACGCATTGCACTC
This sequence comes from Paraburkholderia ginsengisoli NBRC 100965, assembly GCF_000739735.1. GTDB lineage: Bacteria > Pseudomonadota > Gammaproteobacteria > Burkholderiales > Burkholderiaceae > Paraburkholderia > Paraburkholderia ginsengisoli. Next base: position 282,714 of record NZ_BBJF01000006.1, read on the forward strand.
GTAATCGGCAATGGCGCATACGGCGATCTCGCGGACGCTCTCCGCACGAACGCACCGCGCGACGCCGAAGCGATGCGCGACACGCTCGCTACGCTCGGCTTCGACGTCATCATGCGCACGAATGCAACGCCGCGAGACATGCAGCAGGCCATCGGCGAATTCCATCGGCGTTTGCAAGGCGGCGGCGTCGGCCTCTTCTATTTCGCGGGACATGGCATGCAGGTCGGCCGGCAGACTCTGCTGATGCCCGCCGGACTCGACGCGCGCTCGCCGGCGTCGCTGGTGAAAGACGGCATCGATCTGAATGGCGTGTTACGCGCGATGTCCGCACCGCGTGCCGGTCGACTCAACGTCGTCGTCCTCGACACGTGCCTGAACAATCCGTTCGCAGCGGACACGGCACGCGATGCACCGGCGCTTCCAGCCGACACCGTGGTCGCCTACGCCACCGCGCCCGGCGGCTTTGCCGCGGACGGCCCGCGTCATGGCGTGTACACGAACGCGCTGCTGCGCGAGTTGAAGCGCGCTCGGTCGCAAACGCTCGGCAGTCTGCTTCAACATGTGGCCGCGCAAGTACGCGAGGCAACGGCCAATGAACAGAGGCCGTGGACAGCCACCACACTTACGCTGTCCTTACCTGTGCATAGCGCAAACGGTGGCTCGCGCGACGCGAGCACATCGCTCGCGTGGGCCGTCGACGACGCCCCGGTCGTCACGCTGCACAGCCGGGGCATCCTTCCGAAAGACAGCAGCGAGCAATACGAAATCACGTTCTGGAATTCGATCAAGGACAGCAACTACCCCGCCGATTACGAGGCCTATTTGAAGGCCTATCCGAACGGCCGCTTCGCGACGCTGGCTCATGCGCGCATCGATCGCTTGCGCGCCGCTGCGGCGGCGAGTGCGCCGGCGGCTGCACCGCCCGCAGCGGCGGCGGTTGCACCCGCACCTGCCCCGCAAGCCGCGCGACCCGCTGTGCCCGCGAGCGCCCCGGCGCAGGAGCGTCCGCATGCAACGCCAGCTCCGACCTCAAGCGCCGCTGCCCCAACCGCGCCAGCGACCGCACAAAAAGCCATCTCGCGCCCAGCCGTCGCCGGCGAGAGCCGCGACTGCGCCGCCTGCCCGATCATGGTCCCCGTGCCGGCCGGCTCGTTCGCGATGGGCAGCAGCACCGACGATCCGTCGGAGAAGCCGGTCCATCACGTGAACATCGGTGCGCCGTTCGCGATCGGCAAATACGAGGTGACGGTCGAGCAATGGAACGCGTGCGTCGCCGCCAACGCGTGTCAGAAGGCAACGCCCGACAGCAATACGAACAAGGCCGCACCCGCGCGCGACCTGAGCTGGGACGACGCGCAGCAGTACGTGAAATGGCTCAGCAAAGTCACCGGCAAGCCCTACCGTTTGCCCACCGAAGCGGAATGGGAATACGCGGACCGAGGCGGCACGACGACCGCCTACTGGTGGGGCGATCAGATGCGCAAGGGCAACGCCAATTGCAAGGACTGCGGCGATCCGTGGCACAAGGAAGGACCGGAGCCGGTCGGTTCGTTCGCGCCGAATCCGCTCGGCCTCTACGACATGAACGGCAGCGTATGGGAATGGACCGCCGACTGCTGGCACAACAACTACCAGAGCGCGCCCGTCGACGGTCACGCGTGGGACAGCCCCGGTTGCGACATGCGCGTGATTCGCGGCGGCTCCTGGCGCGAAGGCGGCGGCTACATGCTCAGCGCGACGCGCTTCAAATACAGCGCGGGCGTGCGTCAATCGCAGGATGGCATGCGGGTCGTCAAAGATCTCAAGTGATGCGGGCCCTGCACACACATTCAGGGCGCTCAGGGCGCACGCGGCTTCGTCGTGATCGGCGCGAAGTCGGCAACGATATGGTCCTGGCCGTATTTGCCGCCGAGCTGCTTGAGCCGCGTATCGAGCGCGCGCAGATAGTCGGCGCGCGATTCGCTTTCCGGACGCGGCTTGTCGAATAGCGGCGCGGGCGTAATCAGCAACACCACCATCTCCGCGCCGAACGGCTTCGAAATGATCCAGTCGCCACCGCTGCCGATCGTCGCCGCATAGTGCGGGGGCGCCTGATTGTCCTTCGCGCGCGGACTCGGCACCATGTGCACGACGCTGCCGTCGAGCTGGTAGTAGTCGAGATTCACGTACGAGTCGAAGCCCGGCGTCGTCACGTCGACCACCAGCGGGTCGCCGTCGCTCAACTGACCGCTCGGTGGCCGCACATGCAAAGCCGCCACGCGGCCTGCCTGCCAGTTGCGAACCCAGTACGGTGCGAGCGCGCCGACTGTGTCGCATTTGTCGTCGGCGAGCGGCTGGACATCGAGCGTCAGCGTATTGACGCCCGGCAGCGCCGCCAACGTATCCTTCAGGCGTCCCGCACCGTAGCGTTGCGAGACGAAACCGCGCACCGTCAGCGAGTGGTCCTGCACAGCGGCGGATAGCGCCGAGCAGGGCACTTGCGCCAGTGCGGGCGCGATCGCGGCGAGGGTCAGCGCGGGTCTGGGCGCCGGCGCCGTGGCGAGGGGCGTCGACGATGCCGGTGCCGCTGCGCTCGTCGCGGCAGAAGGCGCCGAGGATGGCGCGCTGGACGCAGTCACCGTCGACGGCAGAACCGGTCCCGCAGTCGCTTCAGACGCCGCTCCCTCCGACGCCGCGCTCGCGCTTTCCGCCACCGGCTGCGAAGCCTCCACATCCGTTTGCGCGCTACCTTGCCTGCTCGGCCCCGAACGCAGCGCGAACACGCCGACCGCCGTCGCGCACACCACGGCGAAACTCGCGAGCCCGACTTTCGCCAACGTGCCCGACTTCTCCGCGCGCGCCTCGTTGTCGAACTCGCCGATGAAGCGCACCACACTTGGCATGCGCGCGCCGCGCTCGAACGACAACGCGGCGCGCAATGCGCGCCATTGCCGCGAGTCGAGATTCGGCGGACGCTGCGGTTTGAAATCGGCATTGCGCGCCTGGGTCGCCGACAAACGATCGAACGGATGATGGCCGGTCAGCAACTCGTAGGTGATGCAGCCGAGCGCATAGATGTCGTCGCGCGGGTCCGGCTCGCGATGCTCGATCATCTCCGGGCTCGCATACGCGGGCGTCAACGCGCCGAGGCTGCCAGGATCGAACACAGTCGCGTCGCTCTCTTCCTCCGGCCGCTGAAACACGCGCGCAATGCCGAAGTCGATCACTTTCACTTCGGCATTGGTGGTCAGAAACACGTTGGCCGGTTTGAAGTCGCAATGGACGAAGCCGCGTTCATGTGCGTATGCGAGCGCGGCACACATGCCGCGCACGATCGGCACCGCCGCGCGCACTGGCATGCCCTGATAACCGGGCGTGCGCAGCAACTGACTGAGCGGTTTGCCGCTCAGGTACTCCATCGTTAGATAAACGATCGGCCCGTCGCGGTCGAAGTCATACACCGTGATGATGTTGCGATGCGCGAGCACCTGCGCCTTGCGCGCCTCGCGCTGCAACGCGACGAGCGAATTCGGATTGCCGCGAAACTGGACGTTGAGCACCTTGATCGCGAGATACGGCTTGCGGTCCGACGCTTCGAGCTTGCGCAGATCGAGCGCCTTGTACACCGTGCCCATGCCGCCGACGCCCAGACACTCCTCCAGCACGAAGCGATTGTTCAGCGTGTCGCCGGTGCCTTTGATCTGGTCGTGTCCCGGCGGGCTTTGCGCGTTGGCCTGGCCCGCACTGCCGGCGCTTGCCGAACTTACCGACGGAATCTCCACCGTCGTCTGGATGCCGGTTTCATCGCCGCCCGCCGCCACGTTCGACACGCGCAACTGTTCGATGCGCCGCCGCACTTCGAGGTAGAGATCGTCGGGTAACGGGGCCTTGCGATGCGCCGCGCCAAGCATCTCCAGCAGCTGCGTGGGACCGAGTCCTTCGGTCGTCAACGTGCTGTCGAGCTGAGCGACGAACTCGTCACGCGACAGTGCGCCGCTCTGGAAGTCGTGAATCACATGCGCAAGGCTAGCCATTTGTGCGAAGCGCCGCCGCTGCCGTTGGGCCGGATCGCACGCGACCGAAGCCACTCAGGCTGATAGAAGACTTGTCGTAACCGGTTACATGTGCCGCTTCGATACTAGCTCCCGGTCCGCGCTTTCGCAAACCAGGATTGGCCCGCGCCGCCGCGCGCCGACGCGGCGCGCGAGTGTCGCCCGGCATCCAACAGCATGCGGGCGGCTGTCGGTCGTGCGCCACCGCTCGCACGGCGGCCAGGCATGTCGTGGTACGGCGACCTGACGCGTGATGCTCCTCGAAAGCCTTGTGGATATAGGCTCCGCCAGATTTATTAGGAGCCTTGAATGAAACTGGCATGGCCCCTGCATTAGTGACACCCGAGCAGACAAATTGCTCGAACCCAATCGCAAGACCGCGATACTTTCTTCCAGGAGACTTACCATGAACACGCTGATGATCAAAGACCTGTCCATCACCGAACAACTCGACAGCAAGGCGATGAGCGCCGTGCGCGGCGGCTTCGGCCCGTCGGTCTCGTACTACAACTTCAGCCCGGTCTACGCGCCGAACAACAGCAAGAAGGTCGATGCCCAGCAACTGATCAGCACACAGATGGACATCCAGAACGCCAACGCCAACAACGTCGCGTTCGCCGCCGGCCTCAGCTCGACGTTCGATCCGCACGTCACGTCGACCAACAACATCCACGTGTAAAGCGTGACGAGGCGAAGCGCCCGCGCTCGCGGGACGCTTCGCCTCACGCCGATCACGCCCGTCTTCCGCGCACCTTTGGAGAATCACCATGTCATCCCTCATGATTCGCGATCTGTCCCGCACCCGGGAGCTCGATCGCCGCGCAATGTCGGCAGTAGCCGGCGGCAGCGCCGGCGCTGGCAGCAGCGTGCCGGGCCTGCCGTCGATCGCCGGCCTCGGCGGCATTGCCAACGTCAATGTCTCGATCAACCAGAACCTCAACCAGGCGCAATACGTGAACGTCGCCGCGCTCAACAACATCGGCGTGGTCGGTGCGGGGCTGGTGCCGCTGCACCTGGACGTGAGTCCGTCGCTGTGGGGCGGCAACTACGCCGCCGTTTAACGCCAGGCAGCAGCGCAGGGACAGGGGTTCCTTCACTGCCGCAATGTCGTCATCGACAGGCAAGCTGCAAACGGATTTCCTATACTCATAGTGCGACGAGACCTCGACACACAGAACGACACCCAGCGGCGGCCGGTCCAGCTCATGGACCAGCCGCCCGATTTCTTTTCCGGAGCCGCCATGGCAAAGCTCATCATCAAGGATCTGGCCGACAGCGTCGAACTCGACCGTCAGGCGATGGCCGCCGTCGTCGGCGGCGCACGCGTCGGCGCGCGATCGAGTATGGCCGCGCCGCTCGTGCCGGATGCGGCGCGTGTCGTCGACTATCCGCCCGGCTTTCCCGCTGCGCATCGGACGATTGCCGAGGCCGCGCTGGAGCGCGAACGTCAACGCAAGTAGCGCAGAGTGCAGAGGGGCATCGCAGTCGTCGCCGCAGCGGCACGCGTCAATAGCGCGTGCCGTTTGTTTTTCATGCGCCGTGAGCCCCGCTGCTCGCGACACGGCGCGTGGCGCGTGACGCCGCGTTGCCATCCAGTCATTCGCGCGCAATGCGCGAGGTTCGCCCGGGCACAGGGATGCGACCTTGCTTTGATCGCTCATGCTGCAACGGCAGCGCCTGACGCGGCGCTCTGCCGGCATCGACGTCGCGATCGCCCATAGATTTTCCGCGCGAATTCCGCGCACATCGCCATAGCCGATGGAATGCCGGAACCTGGCATCGCGTGATGCCCGATCGCCTGCTTCAGTGACTATTGCCGCGAAATCCACTGTCATTGTCGGGGACCTGCCGCGTCGCGCGGATCATGTACATGACGAAGGACGCTCGCCGTCGAACCGATGAAGACGCGGCACGCGGCAGCCGTTCCATGGTCGCGATCGTGAACGTCGGCGCGGTGCGCCGCGTCGACGGCCAGCGAGATCGACACGCTGTCTTTCGAAGGCCGTTTTGGCGGGACCTATTAGTAGGACGCGCGAGCCGTCCGCAATTGGAAAACGGCATCCCTTGATGTCGTCGCCACGAGAGCAGCAGCCGTCCAATTCGCCTGGTGAATGTCCGCTCACGGCGACATAGGCCAGCGCGCGCTCACCTATGATGCTTAGGACGCCACGTGGTTTTGTGCCTGCCACCCGCCGATAGCCCGCGCTATCCGGACGGCTCGATGGCGCAGCGGTGTTCGCGGCGCGCGGCAGCCGGCGCGACGCACACCCACAGCGACGATCGCGGCGCGCCACGAGCCGGCATCGCCAATCCAGATTGGAGACACGTCATGAAATTCATCGTGCAATGGAATGGTCAGCCGGCCAACGAGAACGCGGTCATCGAACGCTTCATGAAAACGGGCGGCCGTACGCCGGAAGGCGTCACGTTGCTGGGACGCTGGCACGCGATCGGCGGACTGCATGGCGTGGCGATCGTCGAGGCGAACGACACGCAGAGCATGACGGCAATGGCGCTCGAATGGGGCGACATGCTGAAGATGAACATTTTCCCCGCGCTGACCGACGAAGACCTGGGCGCGGCGCTCGGCAAGCATGTGGCGGGACGTCAATAAGTCTTCGTGAATGCCAGGCCGTCGTGCCTGTTCGCTGCGGGCGAGCACGCCCAGCTTGTCCGTAGCCCTCCAGACCCACACCCTTTTCGCTTCCTCGAACTAGTCCCCCGACCGCGTTCGCGCGCTTCATCTGCGACGCGGCGGCGCTCGGCATTGCGTTCGCCGCCGATATCGTCGCTGCGCGAATCGGCTCGGCGCGCAAAGCGGCGGCGTAATCGGATGGATGAATCTGAATACGGTTGAAGCTCCTCCCGTCGAATTCCTCGTAGTAGGCATGCGGTTTGCTCACCAAGGACATCGATGCTGTTTTCGCCGGGCCGCCGCAACGTTGCGCGAAGGCCATGCGAAGACGGGTCTTTATCAACCAGCGGAGGTCATTCATATGTTGGGAACTATTCTTCTGATCGTCCTGATCCTTCTTCTCATCGGCGCGTTTCCGTCGTGGCCGCATAGCCGTTCGTGGGGCTACGGTCCTAGTGGCGGACTCGGCGTGGTGCTGATCGTGGTGATCGTGCTGCTGGTTGTCGGCGTGATATAGCCGACGCGTCTTTCGACGCAAGCCGACTCGATCCACGGGGATGAGAAAGCGGTAGTTGCACACTGAGGTTCGAACGAAGGCGGCCGCCGGATAGCGATATCCGGCGGCCTTCTCATGTCCGGCGCTCGCGAACGCATAGAGGGACGACGCCCTCTCTCGCTGCGTGTCACGCGGCAACATGCGATGGAAAAGTTACTCGCTCATCAGAATTCTGAATCGCTTCGAGTGCGCGTCTATCGAATGACGGCGCGATCCATCGCATAGCCGTCGACCAGTTGTTCGAACAGTTCCGCGTCGCCCATCTGGCCGCCCTTGAGCATGATCTCCATGCCGTCGAGTTCCGCGCGGTCGGCGTGCAACCGGCACACCGTCACGCCCGCCGATAGCGGCGCGAGATAGGACAGCCCCCACGCGTCGAGCGCACGCACGGCGAAGCTCGACGTGTCGCCGCCGGCTATACCGATGCGCTGCAATCGCACGGCGTCGAGCACTTCCCGCAACAGCATCGCACAAGCGTGCGCGAGCGGCGGGAGCGCGGCGTTGGCCGCGTGCGGCGTGTCCGTCGCGGCTGTCGCGTTCGCGGTGCCTGCGATGTTCTTTGCGCCGCTCGCTGCACGGCGCGTTGTAAAAGCGAGCACGTTGCGGCCGTCGCGCAGCGGCCCGACAATCGCCGCCACGCGTTCCGCCAGATAGACGGCAGCGTCGCCGCCGCTCATCCGCTGCGGGTCCAGTTCCACTCGCAGATACGAATGCGCGGCGTCAATCTGCACCTCGGTCAGCGGCGACAGACTGCCGGCCAGGACGAACACCGGTCCTCTCGCGCGAGCCAACGGCACGACCGTCTTCACCGCCGACATTTGCGCGCGCGCGGCGAACGTCGACGCATACGCCTGCGCGACGCTGCTCGCGCCGACCGCGAGCAACGTCGCCTTCGCCGCATGCCGTGCGATCACCCGGCCGATCGCTTGCAGATGCGTGTCGTCGAGCACGTCGAACAGCAACGCATCCGGCTTCGATTCGAGCCGTTGCGACACCTCGGCTTGCAGCGCGGCGTCGCCTGCCGCATAGCAGCGCCAGTCGATCGACTGCACCCGCTCGACGCCCTGGCGTTGCAGATGCACGCGCAAGTCCGCCTCGTGCATCGGCGTCACCGGATGACGGCTCATCGTGGGATGTCGATCGATCCGGTAGATCGCCTGCCGCTGATCGTCCGCCCCGGCCGCGGCGAACAGTTCGCCGAATACGCAATAGCGCCGCAAATTCGGCTGGCCGCCAATCACGGCGACGAGTTCGTTCGCGCAGTGAGCACGCAACGTACGAATCGCCACGCCGATGCTGCCGGTTTGCGGCGCGCTGTCGAAAGTCGAGCACACCTTGTAGTGCATCACCCGCACGCCGAGCGCGGCGAATGCAGCGCCGACGCGCGCGAGTTCCTGCCGCTGCGCATGCGGCTGCATCGTGCGTGCGGCGCCCGCGACGCCGAGCGCGTCGAGTTGGCCGAGTGCCGACAAACGCGCGGCATCCGGTGGCGCGAACAATAGCATCGTGCGCAAGCCTGCGCGCGCGAGGTGCGCGAGCGTATCGGTCGCGCCGGTGAAGTCGTCGCCGTAGAACGCGTAGGCGGGACGCGTGCGGTGCGCTTCAGTCGTGCTGTCGCTCGTGTTTTCAGCCGTGGCGTGGCCTCTGAAATCGTCCATGTCGCTCATGTTCCGCTACGCACTCAGGCGCGGCCGCCGAAAAACGCCAACGCGCGCCGCAACTCCGGCATCTGCTCCGCGTACACCGGCAGCGGCGTGCCGGCTTGCACGGCCGCCCACGCCTGACGCACGCTCGTCACGCCGGCGGTCGGGCCGTCCGGATGCGCGAGTATGCCGCCGCCCGACATGAACAGCAGATCGGTGGAGCGCACTGCGTCGAACGTCGCTTGCACGGTGCCGGCCCACTGTCCCGACGAAAACGCCGGCATCACGACATCGTCGCAACCGGAGGCGAGCGGCGTCGCGCAATCGCGCGCCGACTCGATCACCTCCGCGTCGCTTTGCGCGAACTTGCCGGCGAGGCCGTGCACGTGCATATGATCGACGCCGGTCAAACGCCAGAGCGTCTGATACGCCTGGAACGACATGCCGAGCGCCGGATCGCGCGACATCATCCCGTAGCCGTTGCGATGCGCGTGCAGCACGAGCGGGGTCGAACGGCGCAGCGTCTGGATCGCGGAGAAGCCGCACCAGTTGATGCTCGCCATCACGCAACTGCCGCCTTCATGCTCGACCAACTCCGCATGACGGCGCATCGCGTCGAGGTCGTCGGTGATATTAAACGCGACCATCACCGGACGGCCGCTGCGCTCGCGATAGCTGCGCACTTCCGACATCACCGCCCGCACGCGTTCGGCAAGCGGCGCGTGTGCGGGATTCGCACATACTTCGTCATCCTTGATGAAATCGACGCCCGCTTCGCACAGCTCGCGCGCGAGGGCCGCCGTTTCCGCCGCGCTCAGGCCGACGTTCGGCTTGATGATGGTGCCGATCAGCGGCCGGTCCGTCACTTGTGTCAGCGCGCGCGTACCCGCCACGCCATGACGCGGCAATTCGAATTGCGCGCGATACGAAGCCGGCAAACGCAGCGACAGCAGCCGCATGCCGGTCACTTCGCCGAGGTCGTAGAGGTTGCCCGCGACGGTGGCGGCCAGCGTCGGCAGATTCGCGCCGATGTTGGCGAGCGGAAACGACAGCGTGACGCGCGCGCGCCGCCACGGCCCCGCCGCGCGTTGCCGGATCAGCCACGCGCTCTGCAAGCTCGGTTGCGGCGCGGCTTCGAGTTCGTCGATATGCAGCACACTCGCGCGGCTGCGCGCGCGCAACGCGTCGGATTCATTGGCGACGCGCACGAAGGTGCCGCTCGACTGCTCGCCGGCCATTATCTCGGCGACGCGCGCGGGATCGAGCGGCGTCTCGATCAGATAGTCGGCTTCGAGCGTGTGTTCGCCTGACGGCTGCGCCTCTTTCGTCGCGTTCATAACGTGCCCAGATCCGGAAAGCGACGCACCGGCTCGCGGCCGTCCCAGTCGCGCGACGCGGCGTAGATCATGTCGAACAGCTTGCCCTTCGGCCCCGCGATCTCGGACAGCTCGATCACCGTACCCGGGTGCGTTTCCGTATCGAAGTAGACAAAGCGCCCGTTGCGCCCCACCTCACCGCTCATCGCCACCTTGAAACCCTGCTCCTTGAGGCGCGCGAGATCCGCGTCGAACGAGGTGGTCCAGTAAGCGTTGTGTTGCAAACCGGTGTGGCCGGCGGCAAGGAAGTCGCGATACATCGACGGTGCGTCGTTGCGCGTCTGGATCAACTCGACCTGCAGCGGCCCCGAGTTCGCCAGCGCGACCGAGTTGTGCACTTCATATTTTTCCCCGCGATACGTGTAGTTTTCGATGGGCACGCGTTCGTTGTAGAACCACGGGCCCACGCCGAGCACGCGGCTCCAGTAGTCCATCGCGGCTTCGATGTCGCGCACCACATAGCCTGCCTGCCGTATTTCGCCAAAGAAACGACTCATGAAACTCTCCCGATGCTGCGAGGTTTGAAGACGAGCGCCCCCCGGCGCAGCCGTTATGCAGCGCCCGAAGGTCGAACCTGTGAAGAAAAACTTAGAGGAAGCCGATCGAAATCCAGGGAATCGCCGCGACCAGCAGCAAGCCGACGATCAACGCGCCCATGTACCCGACGATCGGGCCAATGCCCGCATCGGGGTTGACCTTGCTGATCGCGCACGCCGAGTAGTAGCCGACGCCGAACGGTGGCGAGAACAGCCCAACGCCCATCGACAGGATCACGACGATCGCGTAGTGCACTTCATGCACACCGGCGAGCCGCGCGATCGGAAACAGCAGCGGCCCGAACAGCACGATTGCGGGAATGCCTTCGAGCACGCTGCCTAGCATCACGAACACGACGATCGACACCGCGAGGAAGCCATACGCGCCGCCGGGCATCGCGCCCATCCATTGCGCGAGGTCCTGCGAAAAGCCGGATTGCGTAAGCGCCCAGGCCATCGCGGTCGCGCAACCGATGATGAACAGGATCGCGCCCGACAGGGTCGCCGCATCGACCAGCATGCGTCCGAGCCGCCGCCATTCGAAGCGCCGATAGATCAGCAGTCCGACCAGCATCGAATAGGCGATACCGATGGTCGACACTTCGGTCGCCGTCGCCACGCCTTCGACCACCGCCATGCGAATCACGAACGGCAGTGCGAGCGCGGGCACCGACACGATGAACAGCCGGCCGATCTGCCGCCGTGTAAAGCGTTGCGCGCCGCTCAGATCTTCCTTGCGATAACGCCACCACACCACGACGCACAAAATCAACGCGAGCACCGCGCCCGGCAACATGCCGGCGGTGAAGAGCGCGGAGATCGACAGCCCCGTGACCGAGCCGATCGTGATCAACACGATGCTCGGCGGAATGGTTTCGCTTTGCGCGCCGGTCGTGGCGAGCAGCGCGACCAGATCGCCTTCGGACGCGCCGCGTTTCTTCATCTCCGGAAACAGCACCGGCGCGATGGCGGCCATGTCAGCGACTTTCGAGCCGGAAATGCCGGACACCAGATACATCGCGCCGATCAGCACGAACGACAGCCCGCCATGCACGTGACCAACGAGGCTCGCGAGAAACTCGATCATCGCGCGCGCCATGCCGGTCATTTCGATCAGTAGCCCGAGGAAAACGAACAGCGGCACGGCGAGCAGCACAAGATGCGACATGCCCTCGTCCATGCGGCCGACCACCACTTCGAGCGGCGTGAAAGTGGAGAGGCCGAGATAGCCGAATGTCGCGAGCGCAAAAGAGAAGCCGATGGGCACGCCCGAAAAAATGCCGATCGCCACCACGCCGACGAAGAAGATCACGAGGTTGAGCTTGCCGAGCGTCTGGAACCACGGTCCGGCGAACACGGCCACCGCGCCGAACAGCGCGGCGATCGCGAGCACGATGACGACGTCGCGCACGCGGCTCACCTGGGCGAGACGGATCAGGCCGACCAGCAGCATCAGCGCCGCGCCGATCGGCAACGCGAGCGCGCGCCATGCGTTGCTGATTTGTAGCGCGGGCGTGACGATCGCGGCTTCGCCGGATGCGTAGTCGTACGCGGGTGCGATCAGCAGTGCCAGCAACGCGATCGACGCGGCGATCGCGAGCGTATCGACGAACGCGCGCCGCTGCGGCGACAAGCGGCTGACGAGCGCCGTCATCCGCATATGTTCACCGCGCCGCAGCGCGAGCACCGCGCCGAGCATCGCGAGCCACAGGAACAGAATGCCCGCCAGTTCATCCGACCACACCAGCGGCTGATGCAACACGTAGCGCGACACGACGCCCGCCAGCATCACGACGACCTCCACCGCGAGCAGCGAAGCCGCGCACACTTCGACCAGCGCGATCAGGCCGCGGTCCAGCGTGGCGAGCCAGCGGCGCGGCGTGCTCGTCGCGTGCAACGGCACGGCCGCGGCCTCTGCCGGATTCAATGCGTGATTCGACATGCTGCGCTCTCCTGGCGGCTGCTGGCCGCGCGTCGTCTGATGCTCACCGGGCTGCCGCACGCTCAGGCCAGCTTGCCGACCGATTGTTCGAGCAGGTCCCACGCCTCGTTGCCGAACTTGCTCTTCCAGGCCGCATAGAAACCCGCTTGACGCAGCGCGGTGCGGAACGTGTCCGGCGCCGGACGGTTGATCGTGAGCCCCTTGCTTTGCAGATCGGCGACCGCCGCGTCGTTGAGCTTGCGCACGTCCTCGCGCTGCTTGAGCGCCGACTGATTGAACGCATCGCTCGCGATGGCCTGCAGGTCCTTCGGCAGACGCTGCCACGCGCGCGGGTTCAGCACGAACCAGTAGCCGTCCCACATGTGATTGGTCAGCGAACAGTACTTCTGCACTTCGTAGAGTTTCGCGACCTGCACGATCGGCAGCGGGTTTTCCTGCGCATCGACGATATGCGTTTGCAACGACGAATAAACCTCGCTGAATTGCAGGCTCGTCGGCGCGGCGCCGAGTCCTTTGAACATATCGATGCTGAGCGGACTGACCGGCACGCGAATCTTCAGACCGCGCATATTCTGCGCACTCGTGATCGGACCGTTGCTGGTCGTGGTCTGACGGAAACCGTTGTCCCACATCTTCTCGAACGATTCGAGCCCGGCCTTCTGCATTGCCGCACGCACGTACGCGCCGAGCTTGCCGTCCATCGCGCCCCACACCTGGTTGTAGTCGCTGAACGCGAAGCCGACCGCGTTGATCGCCACCGACGGCGCGAGCGTCGACACTACCAGCGCCGACGGCGTGAACATTTCGATGCCGCCGCTGCGCACCTGCGCGAGCATGTCCGTGTCGCCGCCCAACTGGTTGTTAGGGAAGATCCGGATCTCCATGCGCCCCTTCGACGCCTCGCGAATCTGATTGGCCGCCTCCTGCGAGCGCACGTTCAGCGGATGTGTGAGCGGCAGGTTGTTGCCGTACTTGAACACGAACTCCGGGCCGGACGCCGCGCGCACGATCGCCGGAAAGCCCAGCGCACTGGCCACCGGCACGGCGGCCGCGGCACGCAGCAACGTGCGTCTCGCGAGGTTGGTCATTTGAGCGTCTCCTTGCTTATAATTGATGTGACTGTCGAATCCATCAAAATCCATCATCACTCGCTTCAACCCGTTGATTTCCGGTCATCAGTGTCGAAGGCTCGCGGGATAGCTGCAAGACTAGGCGTGCGCGGTGACCGCTGTCAAACCGCGGACTTGATGTTTTTTGATGGACTTCCCCTTTGCGAAGGACTGCCATGTCCGAACCGCTTCATCTCAGCGCCGCCGCGCGCGCACGCATTCCGGACATCGCTCGCGTGGCCGGCGTGTCGACCGCCACGGTGGATCGGGTGCTCAACGGCCGCGAAGGCGTGCGCGCCGTCACCGCGCAACGCGTGCTGCAAGCGGCCGCGCAACTCGGCTATCTGCTCACGCCGGACGCGCCCGCCGCGCCCGCTTCGAAGCCGATGCGCATCGCGTTCCTGCTGCCGGCCGGCACCAATCGCTATCTGCACATGCTCGGCGACTACATCGACTTCGCACACGATCAATGGAGTGCGTTGGACATGAAGTGCCGCGTGCACTATGTCGAGAGCTTCAACCCGAAAGAACTCGCCGCCCGTCTGTTGCACTACGGACAGCGCGCGGACGGCGTCGTCTTCATGGCGCTCGAACATCCCGTGGTGCGCGACGCGGTCAACGCGCTGGCGGACCAGGGCGTGCCGGCCATCACACTGATTTCGGACCTGTCGAACGCGCGGCGGCTCGCGTATGTCGGCATCGACAATCGTTCGGCCGGTCGTACGGCGGCGCTGCTGCTGGGGCGTTTCATGGGACCACGGCCGAGCGGCAAGATCGCGATGCTCGCGGGCAGCCTCAATTATCGAGGTCACGAGGAGCGCGAAATCGGCTTTCTGCATCTGATCGAATCGACGTTTCCGCAAGTGCGGGTGATCGGCCTGCGCGAAGGACACGACGACAGCGAGCGCAACTACATGCAGACGCGCAAGCTGCTCGAACAGCATCCCGACCTCGCGGGAATTTACAACAGCGGCGGCGGATCGGATGGCGTCGCGCGGGCGATTGTCGAAGCGCGCTCCGAGCAGAAGATTCTGTTCGTCGGACACGGCTTGACGCCCGATACGCGCGCGTTGCTGATCGACGGGACGATGGATGCGTTGATCACTCAAACGCCGCAGTCGATCGTGGGCAACTGTCTGCGGATATTCCGCAACGTGCGCGAGAAGCGCGACGCAATGAGCGATGTGAAGCCGGTGCAGTTCAGCATCGTGTTAAGGGAGAATTTGCCTTGAACGAAGGCCGCCCGATCGAAACAACTACGCGGACGTCTTGCGTGAATTGCACACCGCGCTACCCGCTTACCGTGCGACCGACCCACCTGCGATAAGACGTGGACCCGAATCGTCAGCGTTGGTGGGCAACGCAATGCGCCAGCCCGCGAGTCGCGCTGTGGCGGCGCTTCAGCCCCATGCGGAACGAGACTTTTGTGCGGCGCGCCTGCCCGGCGAACCGCGATTAACCTTCGTTGCAAGCCATGGCGAACAGGGCAGGCACGCCGGATGCTCGGTCATCATCGTACTCAACCTCGATACGAAAGGAGATCACATCATGCCTTACCTACTCGGCTGGCTACTTGGCGTTCCGGTGATCGTGCTGGTCATTCTGTACCTGATTTTCCATTAACCCTTTGCGACATACACGGTTGAGCTAACGACCGTCGTGTTGCAATGCGGCCGGTCGATGGCTGCGCGAAAGGCGACGCCCGCTGCTGGGGCGTCGCCTTTCGCTCGTCTACGCGGGCCTGCACGGCGACGCGTCGGGCCACGCCTTTTCTTCCTTGCACTGCAGAAAATAGCGGTTAAAACTAAATACACCAGTCCGCGAAATGCCATATCTGCACACACGTGCTCACGATCACGCACGAGCGAGGAGGGACCCATGGCACACGATGAATACACACTGTCGCATCAGGATGTGGTGAAGGCCATCATCATCGATCAGGCTATTCACGAGGGTCTCTGGACGCTGCTCATCAACTTCGATTTCGCCGCCAGCCACGCACCGCGCGTGCGCGACCCTTGCCTGACGGTGACGATCAAGGGCGTCGGCATCATGCGCGCGGCGTTGACCGATCCGTTCGCTGTCGACGCCGCGCTCGTCAATCCTGAGCCGCAACCAGTCGAGGAAACGGTGCACGTCACGGCCGCCGTCGACGGCTCGCATAACTCGCATACGCCACAACAAAGCATGCAATTTTGCCGCAACGCGTATCGCCACATCGCCGTGCAGAGCCGGATCAAAACACCGACCAAACCCGGCTGAGCAAGCCGCGCTCTTGCGCACAACGGCGGCGGCAGGCGCCGGCTCGCCTCAGCGTACCGCCGCCATCACCGCGCCCATGCCGACCAGCAAACTACCCATCAACCGGTTCACCGCGCGCAGCCGCTTTGGCCGTTGCAACACGCTGCGCAAACGGTGCGAGAAAACCGCCGTCGACGCGACGCCCAACGCAAACACCAGCGCGAACGTAGCCGCCAGCAACAGATACTGCTGATTCGCGGACCAGTGCGCCTCGTTCGAAGGCGTGCTGATGAACTGCGGGAAAAACGACGGGAAGAACAGCAACGTTTTCGGATTGAGTCCCGAGGTGGCGAAGCCGCGCCAGAACATGCCGCGTTGCCGGGCACTGCCGTCGGGCGTCGCAAGCGTGCCGCTGCGCCATTGCTTGCCGCCGAGATAAACCAGATAGACCGCGCCGCCCCAACGCAGCGCGATCAACGCGTGCTCGTCGATCAGCAGCAGCGAGTTCAGGCAGAGCGCGGTGAACGCCAGTTGCAACAGCACAGCGCAGGTGCCGCCCCACACGCATGGCAACGCGGCACGCCAGCCGGCGCTGAGCGCCTGGCTCATCGTCAGCACGTTGACCGGACCGGGGGAATAAACAAGGACTAGCGAAGCAAGAAGAAATGAAACGTACAGCTGGATCGACATCGGCGGGCATGGGGTTGCTGCATGGCCAGCGCATCGGGTCGCTGCGCGTGCGGGTCCAGGACCCGGCAACGCGGACGATCATGCGGGCAAGCATCGGTTAGGAACATGCGTCCATGCCCGGCGAGCGCGTCTTCCGGCGCGGGTAACGCCGGAATTCGCCCGCGTGCCGCCTTCCTGTGAAGACGGCGAGACACCGGTTCGCGGCTTGTGGCCGCGCAGAACCGCGAGGCGCGAAGCCCGCGGCCCGGACGGTTGTCCCGGGCATGAATGCACGCTGAAAATATACCCGGAGGCAGGCTGGATAGGCTTCTTAAACGCATCGCACCGCCGGCCCGCAGCGGGACGATATTCCTTTAAAATCTCTTTTCCAAGAACAAACTTCCGATCCCTTCGATGACTGCCCGAAACCGTCCGCTCGACAACCAGGATCGCAAGATCATGCGCGAGTTGCAGAAGAACGCCCGGCTGAGCAACGCCGAACTCGCCGACCTGGTCGGCATGTCGACTACCGCGTGCTGGAATCGCACGCGGCAGCTGGAAACCGAAGGCTATATTCGCGGCTATGTCGCGCTGCTCGATCAGCAGAAGCTCGGCTTCGCGGATGTCGTGCTTCTCGAAGTCACGCTCGACCGTCACGACGACGACGCGCTCGCGCGCTTCGGCGCCGAGCTGGCCACGCTGTCCGAAGTGCTCGAAGCATACCTGGTGTCCGGCGATTACGACTATCTCGTGAAGGTGGCGGTCGACGGCACCGCGGGTTACGAACGGTTCCTGCGCGAGAAGCTCTACAAGATCGCCGGCATTCGTCACAGCCGGTCGATGTTCGCGCTGCGCTGCATGAAGAGCATTCCGTCGATTGCGATCTGATGGGGCGATGAGCGCGGTGATCGACCCGCCTGGCTCGGGCCGGTCCATCGTTCCCGGCGGCGTTACTGCACGGCGCGCGACGCCGCGATGATTGCCTCGGCCACAGCCTTGGGCTGGCTCACCATCGCAACGTGACTCGCGTTCACGCGCGTCACTTTCGCGTCGATGGCTTTGGCCATCGTCTGCTGCAGGTTCGGGTCGATCATCCGGTCCTTGCCGGCAATCACGAAGTACGACGGTTTGTCGTGCCACGCGGCCTTCGTCACCTTCTCGTCGAGGCAACCGGACGCCCACGGCCCCTGCGTCGCCGCGATCTGCCGTTTTTCCGGCAACGGCAAGTCCTGCGCGAAATCTTCGAGCACCGCTTTCGTCGACAGCGTCAGATAGCCGGCGGCGTCCTTGCGCAACTCGCTCGCCCAGACCGGCGGCGGCGCGCCCTTCGTCATGTCGGCGATGGACTGGCCGCTGTCGGGCGCGAAAGCCGCCACGTAGACGAGACTTTTAACCTTATCGTCGTTGCCCGCCTCGCTGACCACGACACCGCCCCACGAATGACCGACCAGAATGACAGGCCCGTCCTGCTGATCGATCACGCGTTTTGTCGCCGATACATCGTCGGCGAGCGAACTCAGTGGATTCTGCACCGCCACCACATGAAGCCCGCGTGCTTCGAGCAGCGGAATCACCTTGTCCCAACTGGAGCCGTCGGCGAACGCGCCATGCACGAGCACGACGTTCTTGCCCTTGAGATCCTGCGGCGGCGCGGCGTGCGACGCCTGCAGCGTAAACAGCCCACCAAGCAGCAATGCGGACCCGAGGCACTTCTTCAGAAACGTGATCATTGTTTATGTCCCGACAGGATGGGAAAAGATAGAACGAAGATGGGACGACCGTCCGGGTGAAAACACGCGGACGGTCAGAGCGTGAAGTCGATCACGAATGCGCGTAGATCGAGCCGAGACCGATGACTTCCGACTGGGTCGCCGGTGCAGGGTGCTTTGCCGTACGCGAACCCGAGGCCACGTTGTTTTGCGCGACGCCGCCGTAGGATGTGGCGGCCGAACCGTTATCCGCCTGGACGTGCGCCAGCGCGGCCTCGATGTTGCGCGGGTACTGCGTGTTGTCGCTCGACGGGTTGTAGCCGGCCTTCTGAAGCTGAACCAGTTCCGCGCGAACTTCCGCACGGGTCAGCGGAGCTTGCTGCGATTGCGCGAACGATGCGACGGGGATGGCAACCAACGCGGCGACGATGAGCGATCGAACGAGTTTCATGAGTTTTCTCCGGATATCAAAGGCATTGCAAGGTTCAAGGGTTGGGTGGAACGCGACGCCGTTGCGGCATGCACGCCGTCCTGTTCCGCCTGATTCACGCACTGTTGGTGAATCAACCTTGCGTGTAGGTATCTGAACCCGCCGACGTATCTGGAATGTTTTCGCTGAGCCCGTTAATGCAAGCTTGTTTGTCTGCGTACGATGGAGATACATTGCGATACAAAAAAGCCGCTCGGGCAATCCGAGCAGCTGGTTGTGACCGATGATGCGGACGCGTCATGTCAAGCGCGATGCATTGATGATCGCGTCGGCGCATGCCCAATATCCGAAACTGGACATCGGCATGGAAATGCTGGCGCGAAGGAAGGGACCGGCGAGCATCGACGATCTGCGTGCGTATCCGCTCGCGCCGGGCCCGTTCGAATTGCTCAAACGGTTTCAGGAGCGCATGCCGATGTTCTCGACGGCCCAGGTGAACAGCGCGCGCAAGTGCAAACGCAAACGCGTCAGCGAGGCACGGCTTAATGGGCAGCAGCGCGCCAATTGTATTGGATTCCTTAGCGTCAGGTTGAATGCACGCGAGGCGCGTGCGCCTTCGAACCGTTGCCACCGCTTTCATTCGCACGTGGCGCGTATGAATAGCGATTCACGCAGCGGCTGCACCGCGGCTCTAACAGCGCCCGCTCTATAGCCCGGCATCCTACGGCAATTTGTGTCGCAGTGTATCCCGACCGTCGCCGTACACAAAACATTGCAACCGCGCGCGCCTGCCGACATAAGCCAGATACGTAGGGACGCTCCAATACAGCCATCGTCGCTAACGGAGTGTCCACCATGCACAGTACTTTCGAAACGCCGCTCGCGTTGCTGGCCGGGCTGCTGACCATCGCGTCGCCGTGCATTCTGCCGGTGATGCCGATTCTGCTCGGGACCTCGGTCGAGCGGCCGAGCCGCGTGCGTCCGCTGTTCATCGTCGCCGGCTTCATTCTGACTTTCGCGTCCTTCGCGATGCTGCTGGGCGCAGTGTCGAGCACGGTGCATGTCGCTCAACAGGTGCTGCGCAATACCGGCATCGCGTTGCTCGCGCTGTCGGGCCTTCTGCGGCTGTGGCCGCGTCCTTACGACTGGCTCGTTGCGCAATTGCAGGCGCCGCTGGAACGCGTCGGCGCGGCGATTTCGCCGGGCACGCAACCCGGCAGCGGCAATGCCGGCGGCTTCGTGCTCGGCATGTCTCTGGGCGCGGTCTGGACGCCGTGCGCAGGACCGGTACTGGCGTCGATCCTGGTGCTGGTGGTCAAGGCGCAGGACCTCGGATGGTCGGCGCTGCTGCTCACGCTGTACGCGATCGGCGCGGCCATTCCGATGCTCGCGATCATCTACGGCGGACATTACGTGACGCAACGCGTGCGCGTCGTGGCGCGGCATGCCCAACTGCTGCAACAGATATTCGGCGTCCTCGTGATGCTGACCGCGCTCGCCATCTATCTGCAATACGACGTTCTTATCTATGCGCGAATCGCCACGCTTTTCCCCTTACTCAAAGGACTTTGACATGCTCTCCCAACTCAAGACACTCGCCATTGCCGCCACTTTCGCCGCCACGGCCGCCACCGGCACCGCCGCTCTCGCCGCGCCGTTGCAGACCGGGCCGACCGCGCCGGAATTCACCGGCATCAGCCAGTGGCTCAATAGCGATCCGCTCACGCTTCAGCAATTGCGCGGCAAGGTAGTGCTGGTCGATTTCTGGACCTACACGTGTATCAACTGCATCAACACGCTGCCGTACGTGAAGAGCTGGAACCAGAAGTACAAGGATCAGGGACTGACGGTAGTGGGCGTACACACGCCCGAATATCCGTTCGAGCGCAACACCGACAACGTGAAGACCGCAATCAAACGCTTTGGCATTACTTACCCCGTCGCGCAGGACAACCAGTACTCGACGTGGAGCGCGTACAACAATCAGTACTGGCCCGCGTTCTATCTGCTCAACAAGAAGGGGCAGGTCGTCTACACGCATTTCGGCGAAGGCGATTACGCACAGACCGAAGCGGCGATCAAGGCGCTGCTCGCGCAGAAGGATTGACGCCGTCGTCTCGGTGGCATGCCGGAAGGGCCGTGGCGATGCGCGACATTGCCACGGCCTTGCCGCTGTACGGCTGCCTTTACGTCTTGTGCGCCAACGCATTCGCACGGCAACCGTCGATTGACAAACACTCGCCCCCGTTTTGTATCGCAATGTATATGTCGATCGAGCTGATACACAGCATTGCAATAGTCCCCTCTGCCGACACAACCCAGATACCTCCGCCGGTTTTAATACATCAACGACGGACGCTGATGAAAACCCACCGCAGATCTCAACCCGAATGCGGCGCGCTTCCCAGATAAACCGACGGATTCTCTTCACTCCATCCAGTTTCAGGAGAACGACATGAAAGTATCGATGATCGCTTTGGCCTTCGCCGCATTCGCTACGACGGCTTCCGCTTATGCCGTCACTTCGGTTGACGCCAATACCGCCCCGTACGACGCCCAGCAAACGCACCAGTGGACACCCGAGCACGGCAACACGACGGCTAAAACCCGTCGGGATGTTCGTCAGGAACTCGTGCGCGCGCAGAAGGATGGACAGCTCGCGGCGCTCAACAAGCTCTACCAGGGTAGCTGATTCGATTCGCAAACAGCCGTCTCTCTCCACTTATTCTTTTGAGGCTCCATCATGATCAAGCATCTCGTTGTCGCCGCACTCCTCTCCGCGAGCGCCGCGATCGTATCGCCCGCTTTTGCCGCTAGCGGCTACGGTCCCGCGCCGCACTATGACCCGCTCGCGGGCGCACCGGCTTCGCAACGCGGCCAGAGCGCCCTGACGGTTCGCTCCGAACAGGCGCAGGCAATCGCCAATGCCGACACATCGGCGCAGTCGTATGGCGGCGCGCGCGATACGTCTTCCCAGTCGGGCGCTCGCGTCGCTTCGTACGCGCCGCTCTCGACCTACTCGCATCACTAAATCAACCACGTAAAGGATATCGATCATGACTCGAATCGAAAAAGTGCTGTACACCGGCAAGACCCACACCACCGGCGGCCGCGACGGCGCCTCGCGCAGTTCCGACGCGCGCCTGGACGTCAAGCTGTCCCCGCCGGGCAGCGCGGCGGCCGGGACGAATCCGGAACAGATGCTGGCCGCCGGTTGGTCCGCATGCTTCATCGGCGCCATGGGACTCGCGGCGAAGCAATTGAAGGTCGCGCTCCCCGCTGATACCGCCGTCGACGCAGAGGTCGATCTCGGCATGACCGGCGATGCGTATTTCCTGCAGGCGCGTTTGAACGTCAGCCTGCCGGGCGTAGACCGGGAAGTCGCGCAACGCCTGGCGGACATGGCGCATCAAACGTGTCCGTACTCGAAGGCGACGCGCGGCAATATCGATGTCGTGATTACGGTCGTCTGAATTCCGACGCATAGCAAAGCATTGTGCTATTGCCCGACGCATGACTGAAGGGTTATGTGCTCGGGCAATAGCGTTTTTTTGCGCCGCATGTTCCGCGACGAAAAGAAGAAGATGTGAAACGCGTGCATCGCGTCGCCGGAAGCGTGGCGGCTTCGCTATCCACGCGCCACCATCACAGTGACATTCGCCTCGGCTTAGGCCACACTTCCTGCTCTCACCGTTTCAGGAGAACACGCCGATGGACGCCGCAAAGCGGGGACGGACACGACCTTGCGCATCGATCCCGACTTTTTCAAACTGCTGTCGACCAGCTACTCGCGCCTGCTCGGCAAACCGCTTGTACCCGAACACGTGCGCAATGAAGACGCGCCGCGCTGGCTTTACGAACAGGCGCCATTCGGTCTGCTCGCGCACGACACGAACGCAGAGCCGGTCTTCGTGTACGGCAACCTGACCGCGCCGAAGCTGTTCGAATACGATTGGGATGAACTGACCGCGCTGCCTTCCCGACTGTCGGCAGAAGCGCCCGATCGCGATGAGCGTCAAGCCTTCCTCGATCGGGTGGAGCGCGATGGTTTTGTCGCCGCGTATCGCGGCATGCGTGTGACGAAGTCGGGCAAGCGCTTCTGGATCGATAACGTGGTGGTCTGGCAATTGCACGACGAGGCCGGCGCTTATCATGGCCAGGCGGCACTCATTCCGACGACGTCGAGTGTGTGAAGTTGCGGCGCGCGTCACGCAAAACAGCGTCGCGATAATCGGCACGTTCGATCATCGCGACGCTGCAATCCGCGGAAAAGTTATGGCACGAAGCGGGTAAACACGTAATCGCGGTTCTTCACATTGGCTTCGTGACATGCGAAGCACGTTTGATGCTGCGCCAGATCGGCAGGCTGTCCGTTGACGAAGCGGCCAAAACCCCAGCCGCCCGTCGACGCATAACGGCGAGAGTCTTTCACCATCACCTGCACTGTCGTCGGCTGCCCGGGGAAGGTGGCCGTTCCGGATTCGGAGGTCTGCATCCGCTTGTAGGCGAGCTTGACCAGAACAGCTCCGTCCGGCAACGGAAACGTCGAGTTCTCCAGCGCCTTCACGGCCGCGGGATTGCCCAGCACGAGGCGGAGTTCGTCGAGCGGCGCTCCCTCTTCAGCAGGCGCGATCGCTTCCCACTTCCGGTATCCCTCGGGAATCGTCACGCCATAAATCGGCGAGCGCGCCACCTGGGTGCCTTGCGCGATGGCCGGGCCGGGCAACGCAAAAAGCAGGAATGCCGTTTGAGCTAACGCACAGGTTGTCCAGATCGTTCGCATCCAGATGTCCTCGACTCAGTGGAATAGGTGAGGCCTTCTCATTGCATCAAGACGACGGCCTAGAGATGCACGACATCGATGATCGCGTCGGCGAATGCCTTCGGCGCCTCTTGCGGCAGGTTGTGCCCGATGCCGCCCGTCAGGTTCCGGTGCTGATACCTGCCCGTGAACTTCTTCGCGTACGCGGCCGGATCGGGATGCGCCGCGCCGTTCGCGTCGCCTTCGAGCGTGATGGTCGGCACGGAAATAGTCGGCGCCATCGCGAGGCGCTTTTCCAGTTGGTCGTATTGCGGCTCGCCCTGCACCAGTCCCAGACGCCAGCGGTAGTTGTGGATCACCACCGCCACATGGTCCGGATTATTGAACGATTGCGCCGAGCGTTCGAACGTCGCGTCGTCGAAATCCCATTTCGGCGAGGCCGTGTGCCAGATCAGCTTGTTGAAGTCGTGACGGTTCGCGTCGTAACCCGCCTGGCCGCGCTCGGTGGCGAAGTAGAACTGATACCACCACGTCAGCTCGGCCTTTGGCGGCAGCGGCGCGCGGTTCGCTTCCTGACTGCCGATCAGATAGCCGCTCACCGACACCATCGCCTTGCAGCGCTCCGGCCACAGCGCGGCGATGATGTTCACGGTGCGCGCGCCCCAGTCGAAGCCGCCGAGCACCGCCTTGTCGATCTTCAGCGCATCCATCAGCGCGATGATGTCGACCGCCACCACCGCCTGCTGACCGTTGCGCGGCGTGTCCGTGGAGAGAAAGCGCGTCGAGCCATAACCGCGCAGATATGGCACGATCACGCGATAACCCGCGGCCGTGAGCAGCGGCGTGACTTCGGCGAACGCGTGAATGTCGTATGGCCAGCCGTGCAGCAGAATCACCACCGGCCCGTGCTTCGGGCCCGCTTCCGCGTAGCCGATGTTCAGCGTGCCCGCGTTGATCTGCCGAAGGTTATCGAACGACGCCACACGCGTGGCCGCCTTTGCGCCGCCGGTCGTTTCGTTGGACTGCGCGTGCGCGAGTCCGCTCAATCCCAACTCCAGCAAACTGATACCGGCAACGGTTGTACCAAGCAAACGGCGACGGCGAGTATTGATCTGTTCCGACATGGTGGTTGTTCTCCGTATTCTTGATCACGCGATGACTGGGTTCTCACGAAAGAGAAGCTGGCTTGAATAATGAAAGCCCGCATTGCGCATTGCGGCCGTGGCCGCAATGTAGTTCGATACGGCAGAGCGCGGGCAAATCCGCGCCCTGCCGGCTGATCACTTATGGTTTGGCGTAAACCGGACCGAGGCCGATAACCTCCGTTTGCACAGCACGCGATCCGGCTGCCGAAGTACCGGCGGTCGAAGCGCCGTACGACGACACCGACAGGCTCGTCTGCGCATTCAGGCGCGCTTGGGCCACTTCGATGTTCTTCGGATATTGCGTTGAATCGCTGGCGGGGTTGTAGCCGACGCTTTGCAGTTCGACCAATTGCGCGCGGACTTCGGCGCGCGTCAGCGGCTGATTCGACTGAGCGAACGACAATGCCGGGACGGCGACGACAGCGGCGACGACGAGCGATTGAATGAGTTTCATGATGTTCACCTGAAAGAGAATTTGATTGCCGCAAACATCTCGAGCATCTGTTTGCGTTCCGTTGCTTGCCAGCTCATCTGGCTTGGAAGTATTAGACCGCGCCGACGTATCAGGTGTGTGTCGGCAAAGACCGGCTATGCAACGTTATGTACCAGCCGGTCGCGCAGATACATTGCGATACAAAAGTGCCCGCGCCGCCGGTGGCACGGGGTTTCTCCGCGCTTGAGCCGCGCGTACAGTCGAATAAATGGTGTGCCAGGTGTCATGAGTGACTCACCAGGCAGCGCCGTCATTCGGCTTGCCGGAACATCACTGTATAATAGTCTTCACAGACTTCTGTTCTGCCGCCTTTTTCGCCGATCCTTATCCGCTCTATGAGAAGGTGCGTCAGGCCGGCGCGCTGCTTCCCGTCGGCCCCAACGTGCGCGTCGCCGGCTGCTTCGGGATCATCGACGCGTTGCTGCGCGACCGGCGCATGGGCAAGACATATTTGCAATCGCTGAAAAATAGCGACTGTCTCTAATCAGTAGTCCTTGTGCCGGTCGTGTCGCGGTGAGCGATGCCTTGCATGTCGGGCAAGGAGCTCAACCATCGCGCAACGGCTTCTGGCAAGCAGCCAACACCGCGCCGGCCGCCAGCAGCAACGCGGAATAAACCAACCCGCGCGCAAGCCCCGCTCCATCCGATACCCAGCCGATCACCATCGGCCCAACGATCTGCCCGAACGCGAACACGATCGTGAACGCGCTAATGCCCTTGGCCCAGTGACTCGCGGGCAGATTGTGGCGCACGAACGCCGTGGTCGACGCGACCGCCGACAAAAACGTCGCGCCGAACAGCACCCCGGACACGAACGCCACCCACGGTTGCGTGAACAACGCGGGCAGCAACGTCGCCACCGCGAGCAGCGCGTTGAGCACTGCGAGCGCCTGACCGCCGCGCATGCGATCGAGCAACCCGGACCACACGCGCGCCGACACCACGGTCGCGACGCCCAGCAGCAGATAGAAACCCGTCACGACTGCCGCGCTCATGCCCGCATTGCGCAGCAGCGCGACGATGAACGTCATGTAGCCGATATAGCCGACGCCGAACAGACCGTAGCCCGTCAACGCAGCGCTGAAACGCGGCCAGCGCGGCGCGTCGGTTGCGCCGCTCGTGCGTGCGGCCGATCCAGCACTCGCATGCACGCTTTCGATTTTGCGCGCCGCGCCGATCGCCACCGCGGCGAACACGACGCACGCGGCCGCCAGCGCGAACCACGCGAATTGCCAGCCGTGCGCAACGTCGAAGATGGTCAACGGCACGAGCACCGACGACGCCACGATGCCCCATCCCGTGCCGCCGTAGTACAGGCCGAGGACAAGCCCGGCGTCGTGCGGCCTCGCCGATGCGAGCCGCGCCGCCAGCACGCCGCCGCTAATGAAGATCGCCGCGCTGCTCGCGCCGGTGATCACGCGCAACGCGAGCAACGAGTTCGTGTCGGCGAGCAAACCGCTGCCGGCCATTAACAGTGCGGTGGCCGCGCAACCGCCGCCGAACAGCGCACCGGCCGACCAACGGCGCGCGAGTCGCGGGAAGGCCAGCGCGCCGAGCAGGTAGCCGAGCGCATTGGCGGTGTTCATCGCGCCCGCTTGAGCGAAGCTCCAGCCGAGGTCGAGCTTCATCGACGGCAAGAGCAGCGCGTACGCAAAGCGCGCGAGCCCCAGCGCGATTGCGCTGCCTAGCGACAGCGCTGCGGCGAGCATCAAGGTGGGCACGCGTTGCGCGGCTTCGGTGGAGGTGGGGTTCGGGGCGGTGTCGAGTGAGGTCGGCGGCATTGGCGGGCGTGAGTGGGCAAAATCCTGCAAGACAGTTTCGGCGATGAGGCTCGTTGCGGCACTTCGCCATCATATCTGGGGGCGCTTGGCGCGGCTGACAGTTAGTTGCCTTTTTTTCTGGAACCGGAGCGCGCGGCTTCAAGCTGCTTATGTTTGCTACTCGTCCTTATGAAGCCGGGCGCGGCGGGCAGACCGTCGCGGCGGCTGGCCCGCTGCAAAAAGTCTGTCCGGGCTCTGCTTCGCCTAAATGCGAATGATTTGCATTTAGGCGAAATTTGGCCCATGATTCACCCCATGCCATCAGCCGAACAAGAAATCATGACGATGCTAGACCTGAGCCTCGCCGATACTAAAACCGATACCAAAACCGCTCATCCGACGTCGAGGACGGCAACGCCCGCTGCGGCCGCCGCCCTCGACGTGCTGCTGTCGCGCCAATCCCACTGGCCTCTGACCGAACCTGGACCGCTCGATACCGAACTCGAGCTGATCGTCGACGCAGCGTTGCGCGCGCCCGATCACGGCAATCTGCGGCCCTGGCGATTCGTGACGATTCGCGGCGACGCGCGCGGTCGTCTCGGCGACCTGCTGGTCGATCTCGCCTGCGCCCGTGCGCCTGACGAGCCGCGCTCCGCGCACGCGCATCGTCGGCAGAAGGCGTTTGCCGCGCCGCTGGTGATCGCGCTCGGCGCGGCGCTCACGGCGCATCCGAAAGTGCCCGAGGTCGAGCAGTTGCTCGCCGCGGGCGCGGCGGCGATGAACATGCTGAATGCAATCCACGCGCTCGGTTATGGCGGTTTCTGGTCCACCGGACCGGACTGCTACGAAGCGTACCTGCACGACGCGCTCGGCTTCGCGCCGAACGAGCGAATGCTCGGCTTCCTGTTCGTCGGCACACCGAAAACGCCGGGGCAGGCTCCAGCGCGTCCGTCGCGCAACCAGCACGTGCGTGAATGGCGGCCGCCGCAGCCGGCCTGAGTGAAACGCGCGGCCGCCTGCATCGGCAATACGAGTACGCCGATCCTTGCGCACGCCGCCAGACATCCGATCCGACGCAGGCTTGCGTCATCGCCGATCCGTCGCACGCGACATGCGCTGGCCTGTGACGCGGCAACCGTCCCATCCGGCCGGCGCGACTCTTTGGACCGTGTCCATTCAGGAGCATCGATGAACTTCCGCTCTCAATACAGCAGCCGTCCCGAACTGATCGACGATCATCAGCCCGACACCACCGACGCCCCCGAGCGCACGGTGCTGAGCGCCGTTCGCACATGGCTGCGGCCCGCCTGCGAGAGCGCGCGCGGCGGCGTCAACTGGCGCGACATCCTGGGCGGCGTCGGCTTGCGGCAGGACGGCATCGAGCATTTCGATCTGCTGATGCGCTCGCTGATGCACGTGTCCTATCGACCGCTCGACATGCGTTGCCGCTGCGCCAGCGATCTCGGCAAGGACGAAGCGGTGATTCTGCAAACTATCGCACTCCTACAGAAAACCCATAGCGGCGCGGCGCTGCGCATGTTGAGCGAATGGCTGCCCGCGCCTGCCGTGAGCGGCGTGCTGAAACTGATTCGCTGGTTCGCAATCGATCTGCTCGACGCCGGTATGGAACTCGACGTGCAAGCGCGCCGCGTCACGTACATGCATTGAGGACCGAAGCCCATGTCATTGGAACTGGATCTGGCCGTGCCGGCGTCGGCAACGACATCGGCGCGTGACAGCGACGGCTCGCGCGACGCTGGATACGTGCCCGCCGGACACGTCCGGCAGCCCGCCGGCGTCGCGCATGCGATCGTCGACGCAGCCGTGCCCGCCCTCCTGTCGCATCCGCTGACGCGCCACTATCCGCGCAGCGTCACCGCGCCGCGTGCCGGCGAGCTGCATCTCTGGCGATTCCGTTGCGAATGGCTGCCGGTGCCGGTGCAGGAAGGCGATAGCTGGCTCGCGAAGTCCGAACGCGAACGCGCGCGGCTGCATCCGAACGCTGCGTTGCGCAAACGTTTTATCAGCGCGCGCGTGGTGGTGCGCTGGATCGTCGGCCAGCTGTTCGACTGCGAGCCGCGCGGCGTCGATCTGCAAGACGATGGCAACGAGAAACTGCGCGCGCGGCATCCTCGCGACGGTCGCGGCATCACGATCGATATCGCGTACGGCGGCATCTGGATCGTGATCGGAATTGCGTCGGCGACGCTGGGCCTGAGCGTGGTCGTACCGTCGCCCGGCGCCGCGCCTGACGAGACGGCGGAGAAATCGCGCCGCCACGTCCGCTACCGCAGCCTGTGCAACGCGTTGCGTTATGCGCCGGTGGATATCGACGGCGAGCTGTTGTCGGCTGGCCCGGCGAATTGTGCTTTCGATCTCGCGGATCACGGCTACTGGCATATGCTCGATCTGCCGATGAGCGGCAAGATTCGCGCGGCGGTCGCGCTCGCGCAGCCGCTTACGGTGGTGCACACGTTTGGATGGCCGAAAGGTTTGGCGCTGGGTGGATTGGACGCTTAGCGCTTCCGTCAATCCAACGCAGTTTCAAGCGGCCAGTGAATGCGCACCCGCACTGCGCGCCGGCGCATCGGCGACACCTTCGCGCGCATGCCGCAGCGCTTCGATCAGCGTCGCGTGATCGCCGATGTGATTGGCGAGCAGCAGGATCAATTGCGCATTGGCCGATTGGCTCTGCGCGTCATCGAGATCGCGGTGCATGTCGATTAGCGCCTCGTAGAAATCGTCTGGGCGAGCGAGATTCGGTTGCGTGTTTAGGGCCATGTCTGTCTCCTGCTATTTTTTGCTGCTGCGCCGTGTGCGTGCTACTTCGCGCCGGAGCCTGTCTTCAGGCCGTGCCTTCGACGCACAACGCGCGCTTGAGCGCCTGCCCGACGGCGCCCGCATCGAGTTGCCGCCAACGCGCGCACACATGCTGGTCGGGACGAACCAGATAGAAGGTGCCGTGCGTCGCGTCGTAGCGCTGGCGCGCGAGGCCTTCGGTATCGTGAACCACGCGCATGTCGTCGACTGCCGCGACCTGCACATTGCCACGCGCCACCACGACGAGCTTCAACGGAATCGGCCCTGCCCGCAGGGCCTCCAACGCCGCCCGCATCGCCGGATTGACACCCTGCTCGTCGCAGAACAACACGCCGGTGAATTGCTGGCCGAGTTGCTGCAACAGCCACGCGGATTGCCCGGCCAACTGCACCGGCGCATCGACACACGACGCGCCCGGCACCATCGCGCCGTCGAAGCGCTCGCGGTCCGCCGTATTCAGCGGGGAGTCGCGCAACACCGCCGGCACCGACAGCCGCCCGCTATTGGCCAACTGACGCGCAAACGGATGTTGTCGCGACAGCTTCAGCACCGCATCGCGAAACACGCGGCTCACGGGACTCTTCGGCGTGATGAAATCGGTGGAGCGGGTCGAGTTGCGGATGTTTTCGTCGGCGGCAAATTCGCGCTCGCTCGCATAGGTGTCGAGCAACACGTGTGATGCCCGGCCGTCGAGCACCATCGCGAGCTTCCACGCGAGGTTCTCCGCGTCCTGCACACCGCTATTCGCGCCGCGCGCGCCGAACGGCGACACGCCATGCGCGGAGTCGCCAGCGAATAGCACGTTGCCGTGCCGGAAGCGCTCCATTCGCGAACACGAAAATGTGTAGACGCTGACCCATTCCAGTTCGAACTTCGCGTCCGGTCCGAGCAATGCGCGCACGCGCGGAATCACCCGCTCCGGCGTTCTTTCCAGCACGGGATCGGCGTCCCATCCCAGTTGGAAATCAATCCGCCACACGTTGTCCGGCTGACGATGCAACAGCACCGACTGGTTCGGATGAAACGGCGGATCGAACCAGAACCAGCGCTCGGTCGGAAAGTCCGCTTCCATCTTCACGTCGGCGATCAGGAAGCGATCCTTGAATGTCACGCCCTTGCTGTCGAGTCCCATCAGCTTGCGCATCGGACTGCGCGACCCGTCGGCGGCAACCACATAACGGCCGCGCAACGGATACTGCCCATCGGGTGTTTCGACCGTCAGCGTCACGCCGGCCTCACATGCGCCCGACGTGCCTGGCGTGCCGTGCTGCTGCACGCCGACCACCTTGCTCTTCCAGCGAATCTCCAGGTTCGGCATCTGCTGCGCGCGTTCGAGCAGGAAGCCTTCGACATAGTACTGCTGCAAGTTGATGAACGCGGGCCGGTGATGACCCGCTTCCGGTTGCAGATTGAATGTGTACACCAGTTCGTCTTTGAGGAACACCTTGCCGACATTCCAGCTGATGCCCTTGTCCACCATACGCTGCCCGCAGCCGAGCCGATCGAAGATATCGAGCGAGCGCTTCGAAAAGCAGATCGCCCGCGATCCTGTGGATAACGAACAATCGTCGTCGACCAGCACGACCGGCACATCCTGCTGCGCGAGATCGATCGCGGTGGCGAGGCCCACCGGCCCCGCGCCGACCACGATCACCGGATGGACCGCCTGCTCCGCCACGTCAGGTCCGCTCTGTTCAGCGCACGGCCGGTAATCGAACGACAGCGTCTGGTAGTTGATGCTCATCTCGTGTCTCCGTCCTCTTCGCTCTGCATCGCTGTGCTTTTTATTGTCAGGCTTGCAGCGCGTCCCACATTTCCTTGTCGCGTTGCGCGGTCCAGATGCGCGGATGCGTGATGCCGCTCGCTTCGTCGAAAGCGCGCGACACGTCGAACGGCAGGCAATGCTCGTAGATGAACACGTGGCCGAACTTCGGGTCCATCGCCTGGCGCGTGAGCGCCATCGCGGCCTTCAGATCGAGCTTCTGCGCGACGGCTTCGCGGCCCTGCTGCAGCAGCGTGGTTACGAAGTCTTTCGTGTAATCGAGGCCCTTGTTCACGTCGTCCGGCGTGGTCAACGCGGGGCCGCGGCCCGGCACGAGCTTCTCGGCTTTCAGCGCGCGCAATGCTTCGAGCGTGGCCGGCCATTGTTCGAGTTGCGCGTCGCCGCAATAGCAGGCCGCGTCGTACTCGACCAGATCGCCGGAGAACAGCACCTTCTGCGACGGCAGCCACACGACCGTGTCGCCCTTCGTGTGGCCCGCGCCGAGATGCGCGATGCGCACTTCGAGCTTGCCGAGGAACAGCGTGATTTCCTTGTCGAACACGAGCGTCGGCCACGTGAGGCCCGGCACCGTTTCGACGCCGGCGAACAGACGCGGAAAGCGTTCGATCTCCGACTTCATGTCTGCCTCGCCGCGCTCGACGATCATCTCGTACGTGCCGCGGCTCGCGATCACCTGCTGCGCACCCTCGTCGAAATACGCTGACGCGCCGAGCACGCGCACCGCGTGGTAATGCGACAGCACGACGTATTTGATCGGCTTGTCGGTGACGCTGCGAATCTTTGCGATGAGGTCTTGCGCCATGGCCGGCGTCGCGGTGGTGTCGACGATCAACACGCCGTCGTCGCCGATGATCACGCCCGAGTTGGGATCGCCCTCGGCGGTGTACGCGTAGGCGTTGTCGGACAGCTTGGTCCACGTGACCGTCTTGACTTCCAGGTCGGCCTGGGATGCGAATGCCTTTGCCATGCTTGTCTCCCTCAAAAGTTGGACGTGAGGCGAGACGGCCGGCCGCGCACTCAAGCGTGGGCTGACGTACTGGAGGATTGTCTCGCCCCGTTTTGACTCTGTGACTGCGCCGGTATGTCGGGGTGAAGGCATCTTAGGGTTGGGCCGGTTTATTTGTCAATAGCGAAATATATCGCTATACGCAAATCGAAGAACACCTAAGATGAAGGCTGAACAGCTCGGGCATCGGCAGGACAGTCGCAGTCATTCGGTTAACATGGACCCTTTTTACGGACGAGCGCGGTGTGAGCAAAGCAGCGAAACTGGCCGCGGGCCAACGCGCACGCGGCGACGAGCCGGCGCCAGTCGGCAAGACGCAGCGCGGCATTCAGAGCGTCGAAGTGGGCGGACGCGTGCTGCTGGCGCTCGCCCAGGCGCGCACGCCGCTGGCGCTGTCCGATCTCGCGAGCGTCGCGCAGATCGCGCCGGGGCAGGCGCATGCGTACCTGGTGAGCTTGAGCCGCCTTGGGCTCATCAAGCGCGATGAACTGTCGGGCCGCTATGAGCCGGGGCCGCTATCGTTGCGGCTCGGTCTGCTGCACCTGGAAAACCAGCCGGCGTTTCGCGCCGCCGTGCCGCGCGTCGCGGCGCTGGCCGAAGCGATCGGCTTCAGCGTCGCGATCTGCATTGCCGGACCGCAGGGGCCGACCATCGTCCGCTATGAGCACGCGGGGTTTCCGCTGCACGTCAATCTGCATGTCGGCACGGTGATGTCGCTGCCGGCGACGTCGACAGGACGCGTGTTTTGTGCGTTCCTACCGAGCGATGCGCTGGGCTCGATGTGGGCGAATCAGTCGGGCTCAACGCATGCCGCGATGACACCGCCCAGCGAAAGCGCTGCCTTCGAAGCGGCGTTGAACGCGATCCGCACGCGCGGCCTCGAATCGAGCGTCGATGCACCGAGCCCCGGCATCAGCAGCCTGAGCGCGCCGGTGCTGGACGGCGACGGCCGCCTGCTGCTCGCGCTGACGGTGATCGGCTCGACCGGCGCGATCGACGTCTCCGCCGACGGCCCGATCGCTCGCGCGCTGCTCACCGCCGCGCACGAGATCGGCACCGAACTGACGGCCGTGCCTTCCCTCTCCCGTTCCTTCGCATCGTGACCGACCTTTCTCTCTCTTCATCCGCCGACGCGAAACCGCAGCGCGGCATCCAGTCGCTCGATAGCACCGGCGAGTTGCTGACCGCCCTCGTCACGGCGGCGCGGCCGTTGAGCTTGCGTGACCTCGCGGCCGCAGCCGGCATGCCGCCGGCGAAGGCGTTTCCGCATCTGGTGAGTCTGCTGAAAATCGGCTTGCTCGATCGTGATGCGGCAGGCTGTTTCGCAGCGGGGCCGCTCGCGCTGGAGTTGGGTTTGATCGGCTTGCAGCGTTTGTCGCCGACGCGTGAAGCCGAGCCCGAAGTGGTCGAGCTGGCGGCGTCCACCGGCATGAGCGTCGCGATGGCGGTGCTCGGGCCGCTCGGGCCGACCGTCGTGCGGCTGGAGGAATCGGCGCGGCCGCTGCATGTGAGCTTGCGGGTCGGCACGGTGATGTCGCTGGTGAACACCGCGATTGGCCGCGTATTCGCGGCGTACGTCGCCGACGACGTGCGCGTCGGCCTGCTTGCGCAGGATCATTTGCGGTTGGCGGGTGCCGGTGGGGCGGACGTGCTGGCAGGGAAAAGCGCGCAGGCGGCGCAACATGAGACCAGTGGCGAGGCAAACGAAACGCCCGGATTTGCACCACACGGCAAAGCCTACGCGCAGCGTCTCGCGCAAATCCGCGCGAACGGTATCGACACCGCGTTGAGTCGGCCCGTGCCCGGCATCAGCACATTGGCTGCGCCGGTGCTCGACCATACCGGCAGCATCTGTCTCGTGCTCGCATTGATGGGCCCGAGCGGCAGCTTCGATAGCGAACTGGCAGGCGGCCCGGCGCAGACGTTACGCGCGGCGACCTCGAGGTTGTCGCGAAGATTCGGGTGGATGGCGGCGGCTGTCGAGAAAGCCGATGTGTAGACTTCAACGCAAACCCGCGCGACTCAGTCTCCCGAACCCTCCGGCTCATGTGAGGCCAGGCGCGCCTTCGCATGCCGCATTTTTTCGAGCGTCTTCGGACCGGCCTTGAGCCCAACGCCGATGGCGAGCGCGTCCATGATGCACAGATGCACGAGCCGCGACACGCCCGGCGTATTCGGATCGATCGGACTCGGCACGCGCAGCAGCAGCGGAATATCGACGAGCCACGCGAGCCGCGAGCCGACATTGGTCAGCGCAATCGTCGTCGCGCCGCGTTCCTTCGCGATCTGAATGCTCTCGTTCACTTCGACGCTGCGGCCCGAATGCGAAATCGCAAACGCGACGTCGCCGGGTTCCATCAGACCAGCGTACAGGCGCTGCAAGTGCCCGTCGGTAAACGCGGTGGACGCAATGTCGATCCGCAGGAATCGTAATGCCGCATCTTGCGCGACGAGCCCCGAGCCGGAACCGACGCCGAAGAAAAACACCCGCCCCGCGCTCGACAACGCCGCAATCGCACTCTCGACCACCGCCGGGTCGAGTGCGCCACGCGCATGCGTGATGCCGTCGATCGCCGCCTCGCCGACTTTGTCCATCAAGGTCTGCACGTCGTCGTCGCGCGCCACCGCCGTCGACGCATACGGCAGGCCGCCCGCCACGCTCTGCGCCAGTTGCATCTTGAAGTCGCGTAGCCCATGCGCGCCGATCGCGCGGCAAAAGCGCGTGACGGAAGGCTCGGACACATCAGCGCGCTGCGCGAGTTCAGTGATGCTTGCGCGCATCGCGAAGTCGACGTCGCTCAGCACCATGTCGGCGACCTTGCGCTCGGCGGGCCGCAAGCCAGCAAGTGCGCTGCGGATGTGGGGAATCAGATTCGGTGCGGACACCCGGTGTTCCTTGAGGGTTAAATGAATCCGCGTCGCTCGCAGTTTCGATCGGCTTGAATCGCTTGAACGATCCCAAGCGGCAACACGCGGTTCAGACGAGCCTGCGTCCACTCTCCGTGTCGAACAGGTGAATATGCTCGGCCGGCAAGCGCAGCGTCACGCGCTGACCGGGCTCGACTTTCGAGCGCTGCCGAGTCGTCACGCACCACGTGTTGCCGCCTATTTTCCCGTACAAATGCGTCTCCGCGCCAGTCGGCTCGACCACTTCGACTTCGAGCGTGGCATCCGGCGTTGGCGTGACGGTTTCGATGTGCTCCGGCCGCACGCCAAGCGTGACCTTCGCGCCGGGCGTCGCCGAGTCAGGCTCGCTCTCCAGCGCGATCTGCGCGCCGTCCGCGAGTTGCAACGCAAGGCCTGGTCCCTGCACGCGATTCACGATCACACCTTCGGCGAAATTCATCGACGGCGAGCCGAGGAAGCTCGCGACGAACAGATTCGCCGGATGATCGTATAGCTCCAGCGGACGGCCAATCTGTTCGATGCGCCCGGCGTTCATCACGACAATGCGGTCGGCCATCGTCATCGCTTCGATCTGATCGTGCGTGACGTAGATCACCGTATTCTTCAGCCGCTGATGCAGCGCCTTGATTTCCGTGCGCATCTGCACGCGCAGCTTGGCGTCGAGATTCGACAGCGGTTCGTCGAACAGGAACAGCGACGGCTCGCGCACCACCGCGCGGCCCATCGCCACGCGTTGCCGCTGCCCGCCCGACAGCGCGCGCGGCAAGCGATCCAGATAGCCGCCGAGGTTCAGCATCTTCGCGGCGGCTTCGATGCGCGGCTTGAAACTTGCCGAGGATTCCTTACGAATACGCGGGCCGAACGCAATGTTCTCGTACACGGACAGATGCGGATAGAGCGCGTAGCTCTGGAACACCATCGAGATATTGCGTTGCTGCGGCGCGAGGCTGTTCGCCCGCGTGCCGCCGATCATCAGATCGCCGCCGCTGATCTCTTCGAGTCCGGCCACCATCCGCATCAGCGTGCTCTTGCCGCAGCCCGACGGCCCGACCAGCACGACGAACTCGCCGTCGTCGATGTCGAGATCGATGCCGTGCACGACTTGCGTGTCGCCATAGCGCTTGAAGATGCCGCTCAGTTGCACTGCTGCCATGCTGTCCTCTTTGTCTTGCTGCGTTGAGCCGGGTGTGCGTGGCTCGTGGTTACGTGAAGCGGTTCAGAGCGATTCGAGGGTCAGTTCTTCCGCCATCAGACGATTGCCGGCCATCAGCCCGCCGTCGACCGGCAACGCAACGCCGGTAATCACACGCGCCATCGGCGATGCGAGAAATAGCACCGCGTCGGCGATATCGTCGGGCGTCGCGAAGTCGCGCAACGGGTA
Organism: Paraburkholderia ginsengisoli NBRC 100965; assembly: GCF_000739735.1. GTDB lineage: Bacteria > Pseudomonadota > Gammaproteobacteria > Burkholderiales > Burkholderiaceae > Paraburkholderia > Paraburkholderia ginsengisoli. The sequence goes on from NZ_BBJF01000006.1 coordinate 319,648, forward strand.
CCACTTTTTCAGATCCTCGAAGACCTGCGGGTTCTTGTCGACGCGCGCCTGCCATGCCTGCGTCTTCACGGTGCCAGGACAGACGATGTTGGCGCGAATCCCATAACGACCCAGCTCGATCGCGAGCGCCTTCGTGTAGCTGATGAGCCCGGCCTTCGCCGCGCTATACGCCGGATGACCGAGCGCGGCGAGTCCGTTCACCGAACCGATCAGCACCAGTGCGCCGCGCTGCCGTTCGATCATCGACGCGCGCACCGCCTCCACCGTGTGATACGTGCCGTTCAGATTCAGATGGATGTCGCGCTGCCAACTAGCGGCATCGGTGGTGGCGAGCGTGGCGCCGAACGCGGCGCCCGCGTTCGCGACCAGCACGTCAACCGGACCGCGCGTCGCGACCGCAGCGGCCACCGCTTGCTGCACCGCGGCGGCGTCGCCGAGATCGACGGCGATCGGCGTAACCTGCGCCACGCCGAGTTGCGCGGTCAACGCGCTGAGCGCGGCCGCGTCGACGTCGAGCGCCAGCACCGTATCGCCCTGCTCCACGAAGCGCTTGCACAGCACACTGCCGATACCGCCGCACGCGCCCGTTACCAACACCACACGATTCATGTCCGCCTCGCTCCTGAAGCTCGCCGCCGACGCCCCGCCGGCCGTGTAAATTTCCTACAAACCTGACGGCGGCTGATTTCTACGCCATCCCGAAGATTGGGTATCCGTCACATCACCGGATAAGGATCACCCCTGTTTTACAGCATCTTATGCACAAAATTGGCCGGGAAGAAATATCGCAGACCCTACGTGACAAGCAATTTTGCGTCATGTAGGATTTTTTCAAACAATCAACCCCAAGCAGCCGGCGACGGCAGCAGACCACCAAGGAGAGAGAAATGTCGTTGCATGCCCGTGCTTCCCTCGCGCTCGGCAAAGTTGCCGTGGCGCTCGCGTTTGCAGGTATCGCCGTCGCGGCTCACGCCGACACGGTCCGCGTCACCGTCGCTCACTACAGCGATGCGACCGCGCCGTACTTCGAAAAAATGGCCCGCAACTTCGAGAAGGCCAACCCCGGCACGACCATCAAGATCGAAGACGTGAACTGGGACACGCTGCAACAGAAGCTGCAAACGGACATTTCGGGCAACGCGAACGCCGACCTCGCGATCGTCGGCACGCGCTGGCTGCTCGACTTCGTGAAGGACGACGTAGCCGAGCCGCTCGACGGCTATATGGATGCGAACTTCAAGGGCCGCTTCATCGGTCCGTTCCTGGCGCCGGGTCAGATCAACGGCAAGACGTATGGCCTGCCGATCGCCGCTTCCGCGCGCGCGCTGTACTACAACAAGGATCTGCTCGCGAAGGTCGGCTACCCCGACGGCCCGAAGACCTGGGACGACGTGATCGACGCATCGAAGAAGCTGAAGGCGCAAGGCATTGCCGGCTTCGGCCTGCAAGGCAAGGAAATCGAAACCGACGTCTACTATTACTACGCGCTGTGGACCAACGGCGGCGACGTGGTCGGCAAGGACGGCAAGGCGGCGTTCAATTCGCCGGCGGGCATCAAGGCGGCCACGCTGTACAAGTCGATGATCGACCAGGGTCTGACGCAACCGGGCGTGACCGGCTACAGCCGTGAAGACGTGCAGAACCTGTTCAAGCAGGGCCGCGTCGCGATGATGATTTCCGCGCCGTTCCTCGCGAAGCAGATCAAGAAGGAAGCGCCGAATCTGAAGTACGGCATCGATCCGATCCCGATGGGCACGACGCACGCCACGTATGCGGTCACGGACTCGATCGTGATGTTCAAGAACTCGAAGGTGAAGAAGTCGGCGTGGAAGTTCCTCGACTATCTGTTCACGAAGGAACCGCGCGTCGAGTTCACCACGACCGAAGGCTTCCTGCCGACCACCAAGGCCGAGGCGACCGATCCGGCGTTCAACGATCCGGACACCAAAGCATTCGTTGCGTTGCTGCCGACCGCACACTTCGCGCCGACCGTGACCGGTTGGGAAGACACCGCGAAGGCCGTGACCGACTCGATGCAATCGATCTACCTCGGCAAGGCACAGCCGGCCGCGGCGTTGAATGCGGCGGCCGCGCAAGCGAACAAGTCGCTCGGTCATTGATCGCGTTGTAGTCCCGTGGTGATTTGCTGAACACGGAACGCGCGCCGCCGTTGCCCAGGGCGGCGCGCGTTGCGGTTGTCATGCACCTGGTTGTACCTGCTGCACTATCCGGCCCATCCCGTCGCGCCCGCCGAATTTCGTGGGCGCGTCTTACGATCGAGCACGCATGAGCCGTTCCGCTTCTTCGCGCTTGCAAGCGCCCTGGTTGCTGATTGCGCCGAGTTTAGTCCTGGCGCTCTTCATCATCAGCTATCCAATTTTCAACATCGTGTGGCAGTCGCTGCATGAAGTGTCGCGTTTCGGCGCGATTCGCGACTTCACCGGCCTGCAGAATTTCTACACGATCTTCAACGACCCGGTGTTCATTGCATCGGCCCGGCGTACGATCGTCTGGACCGTCTGCGTGGTCGGCGGCACGGTGCTGATTTCGGTGCCCGTCGCGCTGGTGCTGAACCAGGACTTCCATGGACGCGGCGTCGCGCGCACCATCGTGATGCTGCCGTGGTCCGTCTCGCTGACGATGACCGCCGTCGTCTGGCGCTGGGCCTTCAACGACGACTACGGCATGGTCAACGTCACGCTGCAGCGGCTCGGCCTGATCGGCGGTCCGATCCATTGGCTCGCGACACCGGAGCTCGCGTTTCCCGTCGAGATCGCGGTCGGCATTCTGGTGTCCATTCCTTTCACCGTGACGATCCTGCTCGGCGGTTTGTCGTCGGTGCCGGGCGACATCTACGAAGCCGCGCGCATCGACGGCGCGAGCGCGTGGCAGCAGTTTCGCAAGCTGACGATGCCGCTGCTGCGTCCGTTCATCAACATGACGATTCTGTTGAACGTGATCTACGTGTTCAACTCGTTTCCGATCATCTGGGTGATGACGCAGGGCGGCCCCGACAACAGCACGCACATTCTCGTGACCTATCTCTACGAGTTGGGCTTCCGTCTCGGCCGTCCCGGCGAGGCCGCTGCCGTCTCGCTGATCATGCTCGTCATGCTGTTCGTTTTCTCGATCGCCTATCTGCGCCTGCAGCCCGCGAAAGAAGGAGATCCGTCATGAGTCTCGACGCGAAGATGAAGCGCTCGCTGTGGTGCTGGCTCGCGCTGTCGCCGCTGGTGGTGGTCGTGCTGTTTCCGTTCGCGGTGATGCTGTTCACCGCGTTGAAGCCGGCTTCCGAGATCTTCGTTTATCCGGCGCGCTGGCTGCCGGTGCAATGGCAGTGGCGCAATTTCATCGACATGTGGGAAGCGGCCAATTTCGGCGTGGCATTGCGCAATAGCACGATCATCAGTTTGCTCTCGACGATGCTCGCGCTCGCGGTGAGCTTGCCGGCCGCGTATGCGCTGGCCCGTTTTCCGTTTCGCGGACGCGGCTTATATCGACAGTTTCTGCTCGTCACGCAGATGCTGTCGCCGATTCTGCTGGTGGTCGGCCTGTTCCGGCTGGCCGCGATGATCCCTTTCGGCGATGGCAACCTGGTCGACTCGAAGATTGGCGTGATCGTTTCGTACGCGGCGTTCAATATCGCGTTTGCGGTGTGGATGCTGTCGTCGTACTTTCAGACGGTGCCGCGCGATCTGGAAGAGTCGGCATGGCTGGAGGGATGTGGACGCACCAAGGCGGTGTTCAAGGTGTTCCTGCCGCTCGCGGTGCCGGCGATCGTCGTGACCGCGATTTTCACGTTCATCAATGCGTGGAACGAGTTCGCTGTCGTCTATACGTTGATTCGCTCGCCGGAGAACAAGACGCTCACCGTCCAGGTGACGGATATGGTCGCCGGGAAGTACGTCGTGCAATGGCACCTGGTGATGGCCGCCACGCTCTGTGCGACGCTGCCGGTTTCGATCGTGTTCGCGTGGTTGCAGCGGTATCTGGTGAAGGGACTGGCGTTGGGGGCGGTGAAGTGAGTGGGAGCAATGTGTGCATACGGCGAGCCGTCAATTCAACCCGATATTGACGGCCTGCCGCATCTAAAGCATTACTCGGTGCCGCGAACAATGCGCAAATCGCGTTCGACGCCGTCGCCCAGCGCTTCGAGCGCTTTCTTGTAGGCCTCGCTTTCGTAAGCGGCGACCGCCTGTTCGTAGCTCGCAAACTCGATGACGACCGTGCGTTCCTTCAAGCCCTGCTCGCGAACCTCGTCGGCCACGCCACGCACGATGAACTTGCCGCCGGCAGCGGCAACCGCCGGCGCGGCGAGTTGCGCGTAAGCGGCCAGCTTCGACGCGTCGTTCGTCTTGCGGTAGCTGCTTACCCAATATCCTTTGCTCATTTTCATCTCCTTGTTCTACGGTTCAAAAGCGCTCGAGGGCTTACATAGTAGCAAAGAGAGACTGGAACGTTGGTGTGCGTCGCGCAGCTGACTGTTAGCGTTTCGCGATTGCCGCTAACGCATCAGTCGCTCGCGTCCGACCACCGCGAAACTGAGCGCAACCGAGCCTGCGCGTACCACGCTCGGGGTTCCGGCGATTTTCGATGCCTGATTGGACGCTTGGGTCGTCGGCCCGTAAAGGTCCGGGCGGCGGCCTCTTAACCATTGCCGTCCGATGCTTTGGTCGGTGAGTGCGGCATCCACCTCTGCTGAAACGATCGCGCTTGATCCAGCGATGTTTCGAGCCAGGATGCGTCCAGACGGGTCCAGGATCATCGCGGTCTCGGCAGGATGTTCCAGATCGTTGTCGAACTCGACGCCGTCGCTGAACGCGACGAACATTCCGTTATCTCCGGCGCGAGCCGGTAGCCATCGACGCAGCCAGCCCGCAGAGTCGCATTGTCCGCCGACGCCTGCGCTTGTGGGTGCGCTTGTGGTTGCGCTTCTATTTGCGCTCGCAGCACGGCGCGCTGGGTCACCTCGAAGTCCGCGCTTCGTCGAAACCGCCTGAAGCCGGCCATTGTTCGCGCGGCTCATACCATATCGTCGATGCGGCGCGACGAGCAGCGTGGCGCCCATCAGCGCGATCATGCGGACATTCTCGATCAGATAGTTATCGGCGCCGATCAGGATGCCGATACGAACGCCCCACGCCGTATCGAACACGGTGAACCGATCTCCGCATCCGATACGCGGATGCTCGAACGCATACAGCTTGCGATGGCAATGACGCTGCCCGTCGGGCATGCAAATCACGTAACTGTTGAAGAGCCGCCCATCCTGCGCCCGCTCGATCAAACCGACACCCGCAGCCACTCCGGTGCGTGCGACCGCATCGGCGACCGCGCTGATTGCTGGCCCATCGCGCTGTTCGGCGAGCGCTTCAAGCTCGCGACGAGTGAGCGTCGCAAGGTCCGCCCCTCCGACTAGACAGCATTCAGGAAAAACCGCGAGACCGATCTGCTCGCGAGCGGCAAGCGCGAGCCAGTCCGTCACAAGCGTGACGTTACGCGATATCTCGTCACGCAGCGAAACCAGCGGGATAGTTGCAACACGCAGCATTGGAGCGGACACGATGAAACCCTCATGGCGTAAATCGTTGGAACGGCTCCATTGGACCCCTTGCGGTTCAATACGTAAAATGAATGTTTCGATGCGTTCGATAGGCTGACGGAATGGAACTGAAACTGCTACGCGCCTTCCTGAGCGTCGCCGAACTGCGTCACTTCGGCCGCGCTGCCGATGACCTGTGCGTCAGCCAACCCGCACTCAGCAAGCAGATCGTGGCGCTGGAATCGAGCCTCGGCGCACGCCTGTTCGAGCGCGGCCGACATGGCGCCGAACTCACGACCTTCGGCGAGGCATTTCTCGCCGACGCGACGGCCCTCGTCCGGGATGCGGATGAAATCCTCGCGCGCGCACGCGAGGCAAGCGGTGGAAAGCGCGGCTATCTGCGCGTCGGGCTCGGACTCTCCACCCTAAACTTCGCGCCGCCGCTGATCGCCGAATTCCGCAAGCTCTATCCAAACGTCAGCGTCACGCTCAACGATCTGTCTTCCGCCGAGCAAACCCGGCGCTTGCTTGCCGGCAAGCTCGACGTCGGCTTTCTGCGCCTGCTTGCCGACCCCGGACTGTCCACGTTGGCCGTGCTCGACGAGCAACTCGCGCTGGCGGTGCCCCAACAGTCGCGCTGGAAGCGCATCCCTGCCAGGCTGGATGACCTCAACGAGCCGGGCTTCATTGCGCTTGCGCGCGGGCGCGGCCCGGGGCTGGCCGCGCAAATCGATCGCTGGTGCGGCGCGCATGGCTTCGTGCCGCGCGTGATACAGCACACCGACGACATCCAGTCGGTCCTCGCGGCGGTCGCCGCCGGCGTTGGCGCGGCCTTCCTGCCGTCGCGTGTGCAGTACCTGCTGCGCGATGCGAGAGTGATGCCATTGCGCGATGCGGCCGCCCGGTGGCGAGTTGGTCTTGCATGGCAATCCACGCGCGATGATCCGGTGACTGCGCGCTTCGTTGAATTCGTGCGAGAGGCGGTGCGGTCGACGGGACGCACGGCTGCGGGAAAGTGACCGGGTTGGCGAGAGAGCTTTTTCTATTTCTTTCACATCCATTACTCGGACTTCAACGCCGGCCGCTATGGCCCGCGCCATCCTGAGCGTCATCCTCTCGCGTGTCCCTCATTTCAGTGGAATGTAAGACTCACCGCCACTGCATCGACCGTAAAAAAAGTTGGAATAAGCGGAAGCTCGACGTGTTCGCCTCTACATAAACGGCCGCGGACACCTGCACCGCGGATGCCAAAACAAGTACGCATGTGCCGTCGCAATTGCAAACGGTAAGTCGCGGCAGGTGGACATCGACGTATCTTTCATCATCTTGAGTCGGACACCTTTACTCACCAACTATTTAGGCATCCAAATGAAATCGAAACTCCTGATCGCGCTTTCGCTCATCGTTCTTGCGTCGGCGGGCGCCGTTACCCAGGCCTCCGCCAAAGAAAGCATGCACACGAAAACCCAGCAGTGTGTCGGTCCCGCCGGCTACTGCACGCCGTACTTCGGCAGTTAAGGAAGCGCGGCCTCAATCGCAACGTCGACCTCCTGGTTCATCACGCTTATCAAAAGGAATTTCATCATGAAAAACGCTCTTGTTGGTTTCGTTCTCGCTATCGGCACATTGGCCGCTCCTGCCCTTAGCTTCGCTCAATCGAATGATCCGTTGACTCGCGCCGAAGTACGTGCAGACCTGGTGCGCGTCGAACAAGCGGGCTACACCGTCGGGCTCGGCGACAACGCCACCTATCCCGCCGACATCCAGGCTGCCGAAGCGAAAGTCGCCGCACAAGCCGCTCCGCAATCGACGCAATCGGCGTATGGCGGCATGCCGCAAAACGGCAGTAGCGCATCCGGCTCGCACGCACGCAAGTCGACGAGCTCCGACTGCGTCGGTCCGGTCAGCTTCTGCAATCCTTTCTTCGGCAGCTAGGCCGTGCACGAGCGGAATGCCGCCCATTCCGTTCATGGTCGACCAGCCAGATCTGTTCAAAGTATTTCCTAACCGCCTATCGGAGTTTGTCATGAAGCTTTTGCCTCTCGTCGCCTTGTCATTGTCGGCGGTTCTTTTTGCGTCGACTGCCGTGATGGCGCAAGACGCCCCGTCGCACAACACGCCGGTCCGCAACATCGTCCTCGTTCATGGCGCATGGGTGGATGGATCGGGCTGGCAGCCGGTCTATAACCGGCTGACCCACGACGGCTACCACGTCACCATCGTGCAGGAGCCGTTGAGCTCTCTCGAAGACGACGTCGCCGCGACCCGGCGCGTTCTCGATCAGCAAAGCGGACCAACGATCCTCGTCGCGCACAGTTACGGCGGGTCCGTCATTAGCGAGGCCGGTGTGCACCCGGATGTTGTGGGCCTCGTGTATGTGGCCGCGCACGCGCCGGCAGTCGGCGAAGACGAAAGCGATCTCGGCAAAGGCATGCCGAGTTATACGTCGAAGCAGCAGGGCGCGATCATGAAGACCGCCGACGGCTATACCTCTTTGAATCCCGCGGACTTCCCGAAAGATTTTGCGGCCGACTTGCCGCTCAAGCAGGCTAAGTTCGAATCGCACGCGCAGATTCTGACGGCGGCAAAGGTCTTCTCGACGCCGCTCACGGCCGCTGCGTGGACCAGCAAGCCGAGCTGGGGCATCGTCGCGGCGGACGACAAGATCATCAGTCCGGACCTCGAACGTTGGTACTACGCACGGGCGCATAGCCACACAATCGAGTTAGCCGGCGCGAGCCATTCGGTCTATGAATCGCGGCCGAAGGAAGTCGTCGCGGTGATCGAGGACGCGGCGAAGCATGCCGAACAGTGACATGCCGGTATCGAATGCGAGAACGGGCGATGCGTGCGGATACAGCACGCCGCCTCAATTGCCAGTGACGACATGAAACGCCCGTCCCCCGACCCGCAACCCCAATCCCAATACCGCACCTCTTTCCTCGCCCATCAAGACGCCTTAGCTATTAAGCGCTTTGTGCACTACGATTGCCTTTGCACGTTTCGAGCTTGACTACGTGACGCCCAAGCGAATCACAAAGGAGATAATCGAATGAGCGAGCACTATGGGTTGTTTTGTCCGTGCTGCGGCAGCGCGGAGCATCGTGCAATGAGTCGTCGAACTTTCATGAGTCTTATCGCCGGCACTGCCGCCGGACTCGCAATGCCCGCGGCTTTTGCAGACACACAAGCGGTACCGTCGATTGCTTACGATTCGGTTGCCGATCCCGTTCATTTGCCCAAAGATACCTACTTCGGCGAATGCTCCGGCGTGGCCCTCAACTCGCGCGGACACATCTTCGTTCTGTCGCGCGGCAACACCAACGGACCCGCCTATGGGGCGGCCGCCGCGCAACTCCTGGAGTTCGCGCCCGATGGACGTTTCGTCCGTGAAATAGGCCACAATCTGTACGCGTGGTCGTTCGCCCATACGGTCAAGGTGGACCGCCAGGACAACGTCTGGGTGACCGACAAGGGCTCCGACATGGTCATCAAGTTCACGCCGGACGGCCGCGTCGCTATGGTGTTCGGCCGCAAGCAGGAAGCCGCCGACGAGGAAACCGGCCCGCTCAAGCATCCCAATCCGCCACTACCCTCCGAGCCCGGCCGCTTCCGTCAGGTGACCGACGTCGCGTGGGACGCCGCTGGCAACACGTACATCAGCGACGGCTATATCAACTCGCGCGTCGCGAAAGTCGATCGCGACGGCAACTGGCTGAAATCATGGGGCGACCGTGGCACGGGCCCGGGTCAGTTTCATACGCCGCACAGCATCGCCGTCGATGCGCACGACAACGTCTACGTCGCGGACCGCAGCAACCGGCGCATTCAGGTGTTCGACACCGAAGGCACGTTTCTGCGCCAATTCACCATCGACGTTCCCGTGCCGCCCGATGCGCGCCCGGCTATCGGCAACATGCCGGACGAAGCGGCGATCGCAGCCGGCACGTTCGCGCCCGGCTCGCCGTGGGCGATCTGCATTTCGCCGGGACCGAATCAGGTGCTTTATAGCGCCGACGCGTTTCCGGGGCGCATCTACAAGATGACGCTCGACGGTAAAGTACTGGGCGTGCTCGGCAAAGCAGGCAAGCAGCCGAAACAGTTCGGCTGGATTCATCAAATGGCCTGCCCGTCGGAGAACGTGCTGTTCGTCGCGGAACTGCTGAACTGGCGCGTGCAGAAGCTGATTCTGCATGCGTGAGCGCGGCACTCGCCTGCCCCATCACTCATCAATCGATAAAGGCTGAAGTCCCTTTGAAATTCGACACGACAACTGTTCGGCTGGTCCTCGCGATCGTCGAGGAAGGCAGCATCTCGCGCGCCGCCGACAAGCTCAGTCTCGCCGTGGCCGCCGCGTCACGGCGCGTGTCGGATTTCGAAGAGCAACTCGGCGCGAAGCTGTTCAAACGCGTGCCGCACGGCGTCGAGATCACCGAATCGGGGGTCAAGCTGCTGGAGTATGTACGGCAGATCGACAACCTGATCGACCGGCTCGAAGGCGACGCGCAGGCACTCAATCACGGTCTCGACGGCCGCATTATCATCGGCGCGCCGAAGGCCGTCGTGATCCAGTTCCTTGCTCGCGAGATCTCCGTAATCCAGCGCAAGTATCCCGGCATTACGCTGAAGATCGTCGAGGAGAACAGCAAGATCGTGCAGCAACTGCTGCGCGACAAAGTGATCGACGTGGGCATCTACGAGAAGAAAAGCGGCTTTCTCGATCTCGCGAAGTCGCCGTATCGGGACGACCGGCTCGTGCTCGTCTATAGCCGCGCGCATTTCCAGTTTCGCGACGGGCCGCTCGGCATCGACGACATTCTCGATCTGCCGATCGTGAGTCTCGGCAAGGGCTCGGCGGTATTGTCGGCAGTGCAGCGCGCGTATCGCAGCCGGGGACGGCTGTTTGCCAATAACTTCACCGCCAGCGGTTTCGACACGATGCTCACCATGGTGCGCCACGGCCTCGGGGTCGGCCTGATGCCGCCCGACGTGCTGCTCAGTTTTCATCCCGAGAAAGCGCTCGCGTCGGCCGAGTTGCAAGGTGACTGGCATCAGCGCAGCTACGTGCTGTCGTGCGTCGAAGGACATGCGCAAGAACAGACGCTGCGCAACGTGGTGGCCGAGTTGCTCGGCGCCACGGGTTAATCGGGCGGCGCGGTCCGGTTTCGCGGCTCGCGAAACCAGACATGACCGGACCATTCTTGCGGCGGCCTGTCGAGTCGGCGACAGTGGGGCATAACGATTAGCCGGAGACGAACCATGCCCCACGACCTTGACGCGCCCGCCGCGACTTCGGTCCTGTCCCGGCCGCCCTGAGCGCCCCGCGCTGCGTCGCGACCTTCCAGATCACTCTCATAGACCGTTGCATGGCCCGGGCAGCGCTTGCACGTCCTGTTGCTTGACGCTACGTCACGCTCGTCAAGCCCGGCCGCAATCTCCGCATGCCTCGACACGCCAACCGCCCGCTCCTCGACGACGCACGCGGACGGTTGACCCAGTCCCTCCCCAAAAGGAACCTCGATATGACCGAATCGAAACATCTGCCGCTGCAAGGCATCCGCGTGCTGGACGTGAGCCAGGTGATGGCGGGCCCGTTCGCCTGCATGCTGCTGGCCGACCTGGGCGCGGACGTCATCAAGGTCGAGCCGCCGGAAGGCGACCAGACTCGCGGTGCGATGGGCTTCAAGATGAAAGGCCCCGACAGCATGGGCTTCCTGAACATGAACCGCAACAAGCGCTCGCTGACACTCGATCTCAAGAGCGACGAAGGACGCGAGTTCTTCTACAAGCTGGCGGAGACCGCCGACGTGATCGTCGAAAACTACCGGCCCGGTGTCGTGCAGCGTCTGGCCATCGACTACGAGTCGATCAGGAAGATCAATCCGAAGATCGTCTACGTGAGCATCTCCGGCTTCGGGCAGAGCGGACCGTGGGCCTCCCGGCCGGGCTTCGATCTGATGGCGCAGGCGATGTCCGGCGTGATGAGCGTGACCGGGTACAAGGGCGGCAAGCCCGTGAAGGCGGGCGTACCGGTGGCCGACATCGGTTGCGCGTTGTTCGCGGTGTACGGCCTGCTGTCCGCCTACATCGGCGCGCAGAAGACCGGCGAGGGTCAGCACATCGATGCCTCGCTATTCGATTCGGTAATGGCGTTTTCGATCTGGGACATGTCGGAGTACTGGGGCACGGGTGTGCCGCCGACCCCGCTCGGCACCAGCAACAAGATGAGCGCGCCTTATCAGGCAGTGAAAGCGCGCGACGGCTACTTCGTGATGGGCGCGACGAACCAGAAGCTGTGGGCCCGGCTGTGCGAATTGCTGCAACGGCCCGACCTCGTCGAGCACGCCGACTATGCCAGCGTGTCGCTGCGCCTGAAAAATCGCGAGGCGATGATCGAAGTCCTGGAACAAGAATTCGCGAAGCGCGACAGCGCTGAATGGGTCGACGCCATGCTCGCCGCCGGCATTCCCGCCGGCCCGATCCTGAGCTATCCGGAGGCATTCGAAAGCGAACATGCAACGCATCGCCGCATGTGCATGGAGATCGACCATCCGCACGAAGGCAAGGTGAAGAACATCGGCTTTCCGGTCAAGATGCTCGGCACGCCGCAGACGGTGAGGCGCCATCCGCCGCTGCTCGGCGAGCATAACGACGAAATCTTCGCCGAAATCAACGGGACCGCATCATGAGCGAGCCCATCACACTCACGCTTCATGCTTCGAGCGCGGCGGAGATCGTGATCGATCGCCCCGAGCGGCACAACGCGATGACGCTCGCCATGTACGAGTCGTTGCTCGCGCTGATCGCCCAGTGTGAACGCAACGCCGACGTTCGCTGCATCCTGTTTCGCGGCGCGGGTGGCAAGTCGTTCATTGCCGGCACCGACATCGCATACTTCAAGGACTTCCGCGCGGGAAGCGACGGCGTCGCGTATGAAGCCTTCGTCGAACGCGTGATCGATACGGTCGAACGCATTGCGCTGCCCACCGTCGCCGTCATCGACGGCTGGGCCGTGGGCGGCGGTCTCGCGCTCGCGACGGCTTGCGACTTCAGGCTGTGCAGCGACGCATCGCGCTTCGGCGCACCGATCGCGAAGACGCTGTCGAACACGCTGTCGTCGCGCAATCTCGCGCGGCTTCACGCGGCGCTCGGCGTGCCGCGTGTGAAGAAGATGCTGCTGCTCGCGGAGTATCTGAGCGCCGCTGAAATGCTGGAATGCGGGTACGTCCACCACGTTTGCTCGCCGGACGCATTGCAGGACGCCGCTCATGCGCTCGCGCAACGGTTGATCGCGCTGTCGCCGGTCACGCAGAAGGCGGTGAAGGAGAGCCTGCGCCGCATCGTCGTCGAACAGCGGCTCGACGACGATGATCTGATCGAAGAGGTGTACGGCAGTCCCCGCTTCAGGGACGCCGTGCTCGCCTTCACCTCGGGTTCGTCGAAATAACAAGAATGCACAACGTGGAGTGAGACATGAAACGATTGCAGCTCAAGGCGACCACCACCGTCCTGCTGATGTTGTGCCTGATGTACTTCATCACTTACGTCGATCGCGTGAACATCAGCACCGCGGCCGGCCAATTCAAAACCGAACTCGGACTGAGCAACACCCAGCTCGGCTTCATTTTCTCGGCGTTCGCGTATCCGTACGTGGTGTTCCAGTTCATCGGCGGCTGGGTCAGCGACCGCTTCGGCGCGAAGCGCACGCTGATCGCCTGCGCGTTCATCTGGGCGGTGGCGACCACGCTGACGGGACTAGCGGGCGGCTTCGCGACGCTCGTCGCGGCGCGTTTGCTGCTCGGGCTCGGCGAGGGCGCGACCTTCCCCGCGTCGACCAGCGCGATGGCGTCATGGGTGAAGAAAGACCGGCGTGGCCTCGCGCAAGGCATCACGCATTCGTCGGCGCGGCTCGGCAACGCCGTCGCGCCGATGCTCGTGCTCGCGTTGATGACCGCGTTCGACTGGCGCTTTGCGTTCTACCTGCTAGGCGCGCTGAGTTTCGGCTGGCTCGTGCTGTGGTACATCACGTACACCGAGAAGCCCGCGGATCATCCACGCATCACGGCCGAGGAAATTCACAGTCTGCCGCCGCCGCGAGTGCGGCCGGTCGAAGCGCCGGGCACATGGGCGCGGCTTTATCGGCGTCTTCTGCCGGTCTCGGCCGTGTACTTCTGCTACAACTGGATTCTGTGGCTGATGCTCGACTGGATGCCGCTCTACTTCATGCACAGCTTCCATCTGAACATCAAGAAGGCGGTCATCTTCACGTCGGGCGTGTTCATTGCGGGCGTGTTCGGCGATCTGGTCGGCGGACTGATCAGCGACCGCCTGTTGCGCCGTACCGGCAATCTGAAACTCGCGCGCAGTCTTCTGGTCGCGTTCTGCATGACGATGACCGGCCTCTCGCTGATCCCCGTCGTGCTGATCCACGATCCGATGTATTCGCTGATCTTCCTCGCCGCCGCGATGTTCTTCAACGAAATGAACATCGGCCCGATGTGGGCCATTCCAATGGACATCGCGTACGACCGCTCGGGCACCGCAAGCGGCATCATGAGCGGCACGGGCTTCACGGCGGCGATCGTCAGTCCGGTGGTGGCCGGCTATCTGATCGATCGACTCGGCAACTGGAACGTCACCTTCCTCTTGTCGATCGGCGTGATGGCTTGCGGGGTGCTGCTGACTTTCGTCATGAAGCCGGATGCGCCGTTCGTCGCCGGTCCGAAGCCCGCGACGCCTGCGCCGCGTGCGGGTCGCGAGGCTGCTTTTCCGCTCGCCGACAAGCGTTGAAAGCGCGCGACGAGAACTTCGCGAGCGCGGCCGATTCGACGCCGTGCTCGCGAAGCGACTGTGTGGAACGGTTCACTGCATCAGCGCGCTAGCGGCCGAGTACCTTGTCGAAGTCGGTATCCAGCTTCGCCAGCGAACCCGCGATATGCGCGCGGTTGTCCTTGATCCACTGATCCTGCTGCGCGACGCGCGCGTTCGCCTCTTTCAGCATGCGTGCCATTTCGGCGGGTTGCGGACCGCCCGTCGTCGCGCGATTGTTCACGATCGCCACCGGATTCAGCGTCGCGCGGAACTCGGCTTCGCTCATCGGCAGATCGCCGGCATACTGCGTGCCGGCTACCGTCTCCCGATAGATGCGTTGCGCGTCGGCGTACGGAAAGTCGAGCGGCTTGATGTCCTTCTGCCGCGCATACTCGACTACATTCGACGCGAAATGATGGCCGACCCGGAACGGCAGCTTGTATTTGCGCATCAGGACGTCCGCGATTTCCTGCGACGCGGTCCAATCGCTATTCAGTTCTTCGAGCGCACGTTCAGGGTTGATCACAAGCGCGTTCATCACCGTTTGCCAGCCTTTGAGCGCAGCGATGCCGCTGTCGATCATCTCGCTGTTGGCCTTCACGTCCTTCGGATCGCTCATGCCGGGCGGCAGATTGTGCGCCTCCATGACGACGCCCTCGGCCTGCGCCAACGCGGTGGACGCGTCCGTGCGCGTGCGGATCAGCAGCCCGGGGTTGCGCTTTTGCGGCATCGCGCTCGACACATATGTATTGACGCCGCCTTCCTGCAACAGAATCCAGGGACGCGACTCGGCATATTGCGTCATCACGTCCTGAATGAAGCTGCCGGTATGCAGCGCCACGCTCGTGACGATTGCACCGGCTTCGACCGGTTCGTCGACCGACGAGATTTGCGATGCGTCGTACGCGTTGTCGACGATCGCATTGAAGCCGAGATAGTGCGCCATGCGTTCGCGATTCAACGGCCAGCTCGTGCCGTTGAGCACTGTCGTGCCCATCGACGACCGATCGACACGCTTATACGCTTCACGAATGCGCTGCGCGTCGCGATCCAGTCCCGCGGCGAAGCCCAGCAAGTAATGACCGTAGCTGTTCGGCTGCGCCGCCACGCCGTTCGTGTAGTTCGGGACGACAGTTGCCGCGTATTGACCCGCGAGACGCACTAGCGTCGCGGTCGTGCGGTTCAGTTGATCGGCGAGGTTCAGCAGGTCGTCACGCAGAATCGCCGAGCGATACGTGGCGTGCATGTCCTGGCTGGAGCGCCCAGCGTGCAGCAGCGTGACGTCCTCGCCCGCCGCCTTGATCAGCAGCGGTTCGAACGTGATGACCGTGGCCGGACGTTTCGCGCCGGGCTGATTGCCGTCGGCGATCACCTTCGCGACGCCCGCGGCGAGGCGCGGGGCCATCGTCCTGTCGAGCAGGCCTTCGTCGGTGTTGATGACCACCGTGGCCTTGTTGATTTCGCCGAGCCAGAAGAATTCGTCGCGAGGCGGCGTTTGCTGGGCAAAGGAGGGAGAAGCGGAGAGGAGAACGACTGCGGGGAAAGTCCAGGCGAGTAATCTCATGTCGGGCGCGCGTGAGTTCGAATGCGCCTGATTATATGTTCGCCGTTGGTTCGACGTTCGTCGTCAGAGCCGCTTCCGACGAACGCCTTTGCACGCGATAACGTTCATGCTCACGCCCGCTTGCATACGGGCGCGAGCGCGGAGCGCTCAATCGTAATGACGATGCTTGTAATGGCGCTTGCCGGAACGGTAGCCGCGCGAGTAGTCGTCCGCGTAGGAGTTCGAGCGCGAGACGTTGCCGCCGAGCGCCGAACCCGCGCCGCCGCCCAGCGCCGCGCCGACGAGGCCGCCGCTGCGGCCGCCCATTGCATTGCCGGCCGCGGTGCCCGCACCGCCGCCCAACGCGCCGCCGATGATCGCGCCCGTACGCTCGCGGCGATTCGACGTGACCGCGCCGCCGGCGCCGCCACCAACCGCGCCGCCGATGACGGCGCCCGTGCTGCCGCCCACCGCGCCACCCAGCGCCGCGCCGGCCACACCGCCGAGCGCGCCGCCCAGCATGTTGTTCATATCGCCGGCCACTGCCGACAACGAGGCCGCAGCGGTCAATGCAGCAACGGCAACCATCCGGATGAATTTCTTCGACATAACAGGTCTTTTGTTTTCTTGAGACGGCGCCGAGTATAACCGGCCTTTCGAAAGCCTTCTGTAACCGCTCTGATGAGCCTCAGTAAGACGTGTAACAAAATGATCGACGGAGGTTTGGGCCGATTCTGGCGGGGATAAAGAGGGAGATCGATCTCGGCGGTGCGTGCGGCAACGCTACGCCGCGTGCGATCCATGCAAGTGATCCGGATTACTGAACAATTACTTTCCAAACCAGCAGCGGACCGGAGAGCCATCGCAATGCGACGACGCCTCGCCGATCCGTCATCATTCCACACTCATCCTCGGCGCTTCTTCCTCAACTCGATCGTCTCGAACAACTCGTAGTTCGGCGTCGGCGTCTGATCCGCGCCGGGCGCGTGATAGTAGTTCATCGTGATCGTCGTTTCGCCGCCGCGATGTCCCGGATCATGATCGAACACCGCAATGCCGTAGCCCGTGCCCGTATCGCGTTGCGCGGACCAGATCGCGTCTTCGACCGCATCCGCGCCGGCCCGCGTGAACGTACCCGTCGTGGCGGCCGCCACCGGCCGGTTCGGTCGCGTGAAAATGCGCGCCTGCGGCAACCCCGTGCCGATATCCACGCCATACACATCGAGCGGCGCGCTCGTGCCGCCGCCGCCGAGAATCAGGTGGATCGTGCCATGACTCGTGTCGAACGTCGACGCACCCGACGACACCGCGGACATCACCGGCTTCGGCTGCAACGTATCGACCGGGCGGCCCGTCGCGATGTCGGTGCCCTTGTGATGATTGCAGCCGCGCACGGGATAACTGCGCTCGTAGTCGTGATCGTGGCCGCACAGCACCAGGTCGACACCGTAGCGGTCGAACAGCGGCAGCCACGTTTCACGGATGCCCTTGTCCGAACCGTTGCCGGTCTGCGACGAACTCAGCGCGTCCTGATGCATCTGGACGACGATCCAGTCCACGTCGTCGTCCTGCGACGCGTGGTGCAAGACTTTCTCGAGCCAGCGCGTCTGCTCGCCGTTGCTATATCCGCGCACGTATAGCGAGGTGCCCGCTTGAACCGGCGGATTGCCGGTGCTGGCGACCGGCACCAGCGGCGCCGGACCGGCCACGAATGCGGCCGCGTCCTGATAGACGACGTCGTCCGCATCGAGCGAGATGAACAGCACCGAACTCACGCGGAAGCTATACCAGCGGCCCTGGAAGCGCGAATGATTATCCGGCAGCGTATAACGCGCGAGATATGACGCGAGCCCCTGCTCGCCGTTGTGAAATTCGAGTTCGTGATTGCCGGGACAGGGCATCCACGGCCGGTTCGATGCCGACGTCTGCGCGTTATTGCCGAAGTCGCGCCATACCGCCGGCTGTTGCGTCGGGTTCAGATTGGCGTAGCAAAGATCGCCGTTGAGCAGGTGAAACAGCGGCTGGAAACGCTCGACTCCCTGCACCGCGAAGCGGCTCTGCGGCGACGACAGCACCCAGCCGGTGTTCGGCGTCGCGAGATCGCCGTAGCTCGTCCAGCGAAACGGCGCGCGGCCATGCGGCGCCGTGCGAAAACTCGCGCTGAAGGGTTGAGCCGCATTGCTGTCGTTCTCGGCCGTCACCTCGTACTGGTAATTCGTGTCGGCCTTCAGATCGCGCAGACGCGCGTGATAGGTGAACACGACCTCGCCGTTGATGCCGTCGGTGTACGTGCTTTGCACCGCGTGAACCGTGTGCCGCTTCGAGTCCGCGCCGCTGAAGCGCACCTGCGGATTCACCGCCGGCGCGAGCGACGCCCACGACACCGTGACCTCGTCCGTCGGATCGTTGCCCCAGGTCAGGTGGATCTGTTCCGGCGTGCCGTCCGGCGCAGCGCCATTGGCGGCCCGCGCCGCCGATGCCAGCGTGCCCGCCGCGCTCGCGAGGCTCGACGCGCCGGCAAACTTCAGAAAACCACGACGTGAGACGATGGAAGCGCCCTGATCATCGGGCGGTGGGGCCTTGACGATTTTTCTGTTCGACATGTCCGGTGGTGTTCTATGGGGATGGAAGAATGTCAGCGCTTATGCGGAACACGATGCTGCCTACGCTGAAGTGTGCGCTGCCGCAGACGTGCATGACGATGCGACCAGTGATGCTAGGCGCGAAGCTGTGACAACCGGATGAAAGGATTGGATGAGCACGACGGCGAACGGCGGCCGGCTGGACTCAGGAAGGGATGACGCGGGGAAAATGCAGCGCGTGGGGCGCGTGGCGGAGGAGTGTCTTAGGAACGCCAGTGCGTAAAGGTCAGTGAAGGGATGGCCGCGTCGAACGGCGGCGGATAGATCAGCGACTAGCGGCTGCAAAGTTGCCGGCGCATCGCGTGTCCAACATCTCGCGCTTGCGGCCGGCAACCTCGCGTTCGCTCAAGTCTGCGAGCTTGTATCGTCGGTGCCTTGCGTGTTGTCGGTGTCGGCCTGCTGGTCGTCGTCCTTCTTTTCCATCATCGATTCCAGTTTGCCGGCACCTTCAAAACCGGCGATCGCGGCGATACCTTTCGTCAGTAGACCGGCTTCCGGGTCCACTTTTTCTGCTGCTTCAACGGCGGCAACCGCCCCCGCAACCTTCCCAAGTTCGTCCAACAGTCCCATATCGCGCTCCGCGAAAAAAAGTGAGGTTGCATCGTCTCACGAACTCGATGGCGTGTCGTTCAATGTCAAACGGCAATAACAATTAGCTGTCGCGTTGAATGAAACTGAAAGATTCTTAACGCGCGGGCGGCTGCGGATTATTCGCCGGATTGGTATCGAACCGTGAAACGCGGCTAATTCCATTCGCGTCGACCAGATTCAGTAATTGGGTTTCCATAGCGTCAGTGATGTCCCTGCCATAGACGGCATCGCCGTTCACATAGATCGTGAATGACCGCAGATACTTCGCTTTCTTCTCCGGGTTCTCTATGGTGTCGCGCGTCCATTGATAGAGTGGAAAGTTCTCCGTCCCGAGTCTTTCCGCCTCGCTGACGTAATCGGCGAACGCATCGAACTGGCACTTCAACGTCGCGTGGTGCGCGTGCAGAATGTCACGCAACGCGGGATGCGCCGCATAGGACGCGTCGGTGCGCAACGCATCCGCCAACTCGGGCGAGACCGTAATCCTGAGCTGGAATTGCAATGTCGAATTCATCTCCACCTCGATACCGGAGAGCCAATGCCGGACTTTCAGGAACGCGCGGTCGCGGCGAGTTGCCCATCGATCTGCGCGATTTCACTGCTCCGCAGCGGCCTGCCCAACAGAAAGCCTTGAGCGTGCGTGCATCCGCACACGCGCACGAAATCCAGTTGCTCCTGCGTTTCGATCCCTTCCGCCGTGGTCGGCATGCCGATTTCGCGAGCCAGCGCGACGATGCCCCGCACCACCGCGGCGGATTCGCGCCCGTGCACGGACTCCTTGACGAACGAACTGTCGATCTTCAGCTTGTCGAACGAGAAACGCACGAGCGTCGACATGGTCGAGAAGCCGGTGCCGAAATCGTCGAGCGCGAGTCCGATACCCAACGCGCGTAACCGCGCCACGTTGCGCTGCGTGACCGCATCGTCGTTCAACAGCACCGTTTCCGTAACCTCGATATTCAGGCGAGCGGGCGGCAGCCGTGTTTTACGCAGAATCGCCGCGACCGTCGAAGCAAATGATTCCTCACGCAATTGCACCGGCGATACGTTGACTGCGACAGCCACCGGGTCGCGCCACGTCGCGGCTTCGGTGCACGACTGCAGCAGCGCCCATTCGCCCAGCGCGAGGATCAGGCCGGTGCGTTCGGCGGTCGGAATAAACGCGGACGGCGAGAGTTCGCCCCGAGTCGGATGCGTCCAGCGCATCAGCGCTTCGCGGCCGGAAATCGCGCCGTCGCTCAGATCGACGATCGGCTGATACTCCATGCGCAATCCGTCGAACGACTGCAGCGCCCCTTCGAGGTCGCTGCGAAGCAGGCTCAGGCTTTCGTCGGAAACGTGCTTGTCGGTATCGAAGATTGCAAACGCGCTTTTACCGCTGCGTTTAACCGCATACAACGCGCGGTCCGCGCAAATCAGCAATTGCGGCCCCGTCTTCGCGTGCTCCGGATAAAGCGACACGCCCACACTCGCGCCGATATGCACCAGCGCCTCGGTCAACACGAACGGCCGCGCGAGCGTTTTGACGATGCGGTCGGCCAGCACGCGAACATCGCGGACCTGCACCGTGCCGTCGGAGATGGCGACGAACTCGTCGCCCGCGAGGCGCCCGACCAGACCGCCGCCCGGCAGGATTTCACGCAAACGGATCGCCGCTTCCTGAAGAATCTGATCGCCGGCGGCATGGCCGAGGCTGTCGTTGATCGCCTTGAAACCGTCGAGATCGATCAACAGAACGGCGAACGATGGATTCTGACGCAGCGCGCCCACCTCCGTGCGTTCCAGCAGCAATTCACTGATACGCGCGCGATTCGGCAGGCCGGTGAGACTGTCCTGATGCGCGAGGCGGTGCGCGCTTTCGCGCGCCAGCAACAACGCGACGGTGTCGCGATTGCTACGCAACGCAACGTTGAAGAACCCGGCCGCACAGAAAGGCGCCTGAAACAGCAGCACGAGCTTGCCATTGCCGGGCGACATCGCCGCGCCGACAGCCAACAGACCGAGAATGAAAGTGATCTGCAACATCGCAAGACGCGGCGTGCCGGCATTGCGGCCGGCCAATCCGCCGATCACGCCGACCGCGCAAACGTTGCCGAGCAGGAATAGCGTCGGGTCTCCGCTGATATTGCACAGCAACGTGCCGAAGCCGAATAGCACGCTCCAGAGCAGACTCGCGAGCAGAAAGGCGGAGGTCGGCGTGGGCCGATCCTGCGCGCTGCGCTTGCGGCATAGCCAGATCAGCCCGAGGCGGACGATCAGCAGAATGACGACGGCAATACCCCATGCCGCATAAAGCGCAATCGGATAAAGATAGAAAGCGGTGGCGCAGACGCTGATTTCGCAAATCGCCGCGAAGATGATCGCGGAGGTTCGCGTGAATAAATGGGCAAGCAGGATTTGCCGATTTTCCGCACTCAGTTCCTGAGCGGAAGACACGACCCACTTGAAAAATGGAGACCTAGGTTCGCTGAAGGCCATGCCCTGTACATTTGACGGTTGGCGGAATTCAAACGGGACGTGCGCAGCAATTATTACGTAAACTCAATTACGCAGACTCAAAATCTCAGCTTAATCCGGAAAAAAGCAGTGTAGACCGCGCGCCACTCCACTGTCTGCATTAGCAAATAACCAATATGGATTTGTGCGGATGCGGCATTCGCCGTTACGATGGCGCCTTTTTGCCGGTCGTCTCCGCATGTCCTCTACCTTTGCGCCCACTCCGTCCGCTGTTTCCACCACCGGGCCCGCAAAGCCTGTCATCCGTTCGGCCTCCGATGTCTCCGACCTCGTCAATCGCGGCGCGGCGGCCGGCAGCGATGCCCGCATCGTCGTCGCCATTGCGCTCGGTGGCGTTTTTCTCGATGCCTACGATCTCGGCGCCCTTGCATTCGGCCTCAAGGACGTCGCCCGCGAATTTTCGCTGACGCCAACAGGTACCGGGCTCGTCGCTTCGGCGATCACGTTCGGGGCTATTTTCGGCGCGTTCTTCGGCGGCTTTCTGACGGACAAGATCGGCCGCTATCGCGTCTTCATGGCCGACATGTTCTTCTTCGTGGTCGCGGCGCTGGCGTGCGCGTTCGCGCCCAACGCCTGGGTGCTCGGCGGTGCGCGCTTCGTGATGGGACTGGGCGTGGGTATCGATCTGCCGGTCGCGATGGCTTTTCTGGCGGAGTTCTCGCGCCTGTCGGGACGCGGCAACAAAGCCGCGCGCATCGCCACGTGGTGTCCGGTGTGGTACGCGGCAATCAGCATCTCGTACCTGCTCGTGCTGGGTTTCTATTCGACGCTGCCGGCCAGTCACTCGGGCCTGCTATGGCGTCTGATTCTGGGTTTCGGCGCGGTGCCGGCGCTCATCATCATTGCGGTTCGCAGCCGTTACATCAGCGAATCGCCGGTTTGGGCCGCCAATCAGGGCGACCTCGAAAGCGCGGCGCGCATTCTGAAGCGATCGTATGGCATCGATGCGGACGTCGCGCCGGAAGTCAAAGCGTCGGCAAATCGCGCACCCGTGCGCGCGGGTTCGTGGCGCAACTACGCAGCGCTGCTGCGCGGCGTGTATTTGCGTCGGACGGTTCTGGCGACCGTCATCGGCATCGCTTCGGCGTTCGCGTATAACGCCGTCGCGTTCGGCTTGCCGGTCATCATTTCGAGCTTCCTCGCTCAGTCGATGCTGACGACGATCCTCGCGTCGCTCGCGCTGAACCTCGGCTTCGCGTTCGTCGGCGGTGTGATCGCGGTGCGCATCGTGCCCGCGGTCGGCGCGTGGAAGCTGACCGTGTTCGGCTACACGCTCCAGTTGATCGCGCTGTTGGGTCTCGCCATCGTGGGGCGGCCGTCGTCGACGCCCGAGGTGGTGTCGGCCGTCGCCCTGCTCGCGTTGTTCCTGCTCGGCCAGGGCATCGGGCCCGGGTCGCACAGCATGACCTTCGCGTCGTTGAGCTACCCGACTTCGTTGCGCGGAGTCGGCGTGGGCTTCAATCAGACCTTGATGCGCGCGAGTTCGGCCGCGTCGCTGTTTCTTTTCCCGGTACTGGCGGCTGCGTTGAACACGCGCGTTTTCTGGATCATCGCGTTCGCACCGTTGTGCGGGTTGCTGGCGTTGCTGGCGATTCGCTGGGAACCGTCGGGCTATGACGTCGACGCCGAGGATTTTCGCGGCGCGGTGTGATTCAAGGGCGCAAGGGTTCGCGTTGAGTACTTCAACGCGCTGCGCCCTCGTCCACTTCAACAGCTTCGACCTGAACGACAGGCAATCCGGAGGGCGCCCCGCCCTCCGCGACTCGCCCCGTCACGTGCACGACCCGGCCCTGCAACCGAAGCGCCGTCGCGTGATCGACGCCCTTCAGTTGCCACGCTGACTTGCCGTCGGAAACGACCGGATACGTGAACGGCTCGTTACCTCGAAGCGTCAACGTACCGTGCAAATCGACCGGATCTCCGGGATGCGCGACTCCCGCACACGCCGCACCGGCACACAGAATAAAAGCGCATAGAAGCAGTTTTCGAAGCATGGCGGCAGAGTAAAGCTGTACGAGTGCGGAGTCGGCGACTCCAGGCTACACAGCCAAGCATGCGTGAAAAAAGCCGTTCTGGAAAGAGAACGGCTTTTTCACATCGTCCAACGCAATGCAGCCGTGCGGGTGGACTACTGCACGACCACCGACAACGTCACGCCCGGCGGCAACGTCACCGTCTCCTCATAAGTACTCGCGACGTGCGAACGCACGGCCGGGAAACTCGCATAGCTCAAGAGCACACCCGGCGCGGCCGACGGCAGCAAACGGACCTTCTTCGACGGATCGATCGACGGCAGCGTGAAGCCGCCTTCGGCGCGCGACGGGAAGCTGTACTGCGCCATGTTCGCCGCCAGCGGCACCTGGGCGCTCGCAGCCGCGGTAAAGTGGCGCAATTCCTGAGCGACGCTGGAGTCGGGACGAACCTGCTGGATCGCGTCATTCAGAAGCGCCATCGAGGTCGTCGCGCTTTTGTCGTTCAACAGAGCCTTGTAAAACGCGAGGCCCAACTGCCGGTTCAGGAAGCCGCCAAACGAACCATTGGTCGCGTAGCTGTCACACGTCGAGTCGTCGACGTCCCATGTCGTCAACCCGCACGTATAGCTGCCGTGATTGTTGTACGTCAGATAGCTGACGAAGCGATTGTCGCGAATCGCGTTGTACGTCGAGTCGATATTGAAACTGACCCAGTCCTCCATCATCATCGCCGTCATCTCTTCGAGCCACGTGTCGTACGCGTACTGCGGCCCCATCAGCATGTCGCGGCGATAGAAGTTCTGCATGTGAGTACTTTCGTGCGCCATCACGGTTTGCATCGCTTTCATGCCGGCGGTGCCCGCCAGATACAGCGTTTCCGAATCCAGATACAGCGACAGGTCCGCATTGCTGTAATACGTCTGGCCGCTCCCCTGGTTGGCGAAGTTGTTCAGCGACCAGAAGTAGCCCACGGTGCCGTACGGCTGCGCATCGTGATTGAAGTTCGCGATGACGAGGTCGATCGGTTGCGACGCGCCGATCACGCCCGCCGTGCTCACCGTGCCCCAGAAAGGACCGCCGACGCTCGTAAGCATGTCGTACACGCCGCCCGTGCCTGCGTAATTCTGCAAAAGGCTGCTGACGATGGCCGGCGTGATCTTGCCTGTGCCGTATTCGGCGGTTTCGACCCAGATGTTGACCTTGGTGCCGTCGGCCGTCGCGCCCGTTGCCTGAAGCGCCATATGGCGCTGCGTGTAGTCGGCCAGCCAGAAATCTCGCGTGTCGCCGATGTTGTAAGTCACCACAGTGCGTTGCACCGGACCGACGACGTCGCCAGACACGCGCCCCGCCGACGCAGCCGCATTCTGTTGCACGAGCGCCTTCCATCCGGTCGCGTTGAACTCGTGGATCGCCTTGACGATCGGGTCCTCTCCGCTCTGCGACGTGGTCAGCGTCTGCGCTTTCGCCGATACGACGTCGGCCGACGGCGTGAGCACGCTTGCGTTGATGGGCAGCGAGGACATCGCCTGAGTGCCGCCCTCGTTGGTGAAAACAAGCGTGACGTTGCGGCCCGCCGTGCCTTTTATCGATACGTTGACCGTACCGGCCTGCGCGCTGGCGTTGAGCGCCTGCCACAAGCCCACGCCGGTGCCGGCGTAGGTCGAGTCGTCCGTCGCACCGCAGTCCGAGCAGGCGGCGTGCAACTTGCCGTCCGCGACGGGCGTCACGGTGACCGGCGGCGCACTGACGACCGGTGGGTTGTTGCCAGCCGTATTCGGGCTGCTGCTGGTCGTGCTGTTGTTATTGCCGCTGTTGTTATTGCCACTGTCGCTGCTGCTACCGCCTCCGCCACCGCCGCATGCGGTCAGGCTCGCGGCCAGAGAAAGCGTCGCGATTACCCCGAATGCCCCGAATGCCGATTTCCCACGCCTGATACGCATATTCTCTTTCTCCACTGCCGGATTCTTGCCTTGTAAAAGTCCTTGGCGGTGTCATGCGCGGGCGTGCACTCGCTCCGTTCGTCCCGAAGAATGAGTTACGGGCCTGTTTCCGGACGTCCCCTGGTCCTGCGCAAAAACACACTATCTCTTATCGGCAGGAAGGCTTCGAAATTTAGGGTAATGACGTCGCCCGGTTCGAATGAAGGGATCGGGGCGGAAAAGAGGCGGGCCTTTTGAAGGGGAAGTTGCGATTCTGTAAGCGGGCGCGTCGTATCGAGCGATTTTTCGCGCGTCACTTTGTAGGCGGCCCGACTAATGGATCAACGGCGTGGGGTCGTTGATGGTGCGGGTCTCCGTGAAGGCTCGCACCTTGCCCGCGATGATGAGTGCGTGCTGTCGAAGAAAGTGGCTATTGCGCGGGTGCAACATCGAATCCTTGCCGCTGGCGAGGCTTCCGGATTGCCAGGCATGTCTGCCAAACCATGCTCATCAATCCAGAAGCGCCTTCAAGCTAAACCGTATTCGTACTGCCGTTATTAAGGATGACTATACATTGCATCCCAATCGGCTTTCGACACCGCCGGGTGTCCCGCATCCGACGATCCACTGGCCGCACCGCCGAAACCGCTCGCCGCGCGCTGCGCCGCTACCTTGGCCGAGGCCGCCTGAATATCGGCTGGGTAAGTCGCATCGGCGTTTCGAGCGGGACTATAGCCGGCCTTTTCCAGTTCGACCAGCTCGGCGCGAACTTGTGCCCGGGTGAGCGACTGGTTCGACTGTGCGAATACGGCAAGCGGTGCTGCGAGCGCAGCGACGAGTACGACGGTTTGAATAAGCGACTTCATGATAACGAGCTCCAGACTCTGCTTTGTCCTGCTACGAACAGCCCTGTTCGTATGTCAGTGACGACAGTTTATGAACGTCCGCGCTCGGGAATAAGGACCGCCGGTGGAGAGGATTGTTCTCGAATGTAGATCAGACCAGGCATTGTTCTGAATGCAGCAAGAGACTTCTCCATCACGGAGCGTTAATTTCGACCTCCGGCATTTCTACACTCCGTCGACTCTCCCCCAATATAACCATCCAATCGGAGTTGACGTGAAGAAGACCTTCATCGTGACGGGCTCGTGCATCGCGACGTTCGTCACGTCGGCGGCCCATGCGCAGAGTTCGGTCACGCTGTACGGCTTGATCGACGCAGGGATCATGTACACCAGCAATGCCACCAAGGGCAGTTCCCACGGGCCGTTATGGCAGGCCACCAGCGGCACGATCAATGGAAGCCGCTTCGGTCTGCGCGGCGCCGAGGACGTCGGCGGAGGAATGAAAGCCCTCTTCGTTCTCGAAAGCGGCTTCAATGTGGAGACCGGTCAATCCGGCCAGGACGGCCGGCTGTTTGGCCGCCAGGCCTATGTCGGGCTGAGCGGCAACCGCTTCGGCACCGTCACGCTCGGACGCCAGTACGATTCGATGACCGACTTCGTCACGCCGCTCTCGGGCGTGTCGGGAAAGTCGGGCGCCGTGGGTTTTTCACACCCCTTCGACAACGATAATCTCAACCACTCCGTGCGGATCAACAACGCCGCCAAGTACGCGAGCAACAATTACGGCGGGCTGGTGTTCAATGCGATGTACGCGTTTTCCAACAGCACCGGGTTTGCCGCGAACCGCGCATGGAGCGGCGGCGCGAGCTATACGCATGGACCGTTCAGCGCGGGAGCCGCGTATCTGCAGATCGACGGCTCGAAAGGAAGCACGGTCGACAGCCCCGGCGCGATCGATGTCAAGGAATCCTCGTTAAACGGGCAGGGCGGGTTCTCGCTCGGCTCCGAACGTCAGCGCACCTTTGGCGGCGGCCTGAACTACACATTCGGCCCGGCTGTGCTCGGCTTTGTCTATACGCATAGCCAGCTCGACGGCTCCGGCTCGTTCGGATCGACCGGCGGAAACGTTTCGTTTCACAACTTCGAAGTGAATAGCAAGTACACGCTGACGCCAGCCATCAGCTGCGCTCTCGCCTACACCTACACGAAGGGTCACGTGGACAACACCACGACCTACGGCACCGATCCGAAGTGGCATCAACTGGACTTGCAGACGGTGTATGCGTTCTCGAAGCGGACCGACGTCTACGCCGAAGCGATGTATCAACACGCGGTCGGGAAGAACTATGTCGCGTTCATGAAGGGCTCGGGAGGCGCATCGTCGACGGCGAATCAACTGGTCGGCACGCTCGGAATGCGCACCCGCTTCTGAAGCGGTCAGGAAGAAAAATAGCAAAGAGCCCCGACACAAAAGTTAGATCAATGGACTTTTGCTGAGTGCGCGGGAAATGGAGGTGCGTCGGGGGTGGCAAGCGGTGGAGCGGGCGCTTAGGTCTGGTCGAGCAAACTTGCCCCCTCGGCACCACGGCACCACGGCACTTCGTAAAAATGGTCTAGGATTAAAAAGGAAGTGCACAACCTCTCAGGAGGATGAGTCATGAAGAACGTTACTGCGGCCCTGCTGGCCATCCTATTCGGCGTGGCGAGCATCGCCCCCGCGATCGCACAAACTTCCCCACCGATGTCGTCGGATCCTTCAGCGCCACTGACACGCGCTGACGTCAAAGCAGACCTTGCCGCCTGGCGTGCTGCGGGATTCAAACCGCCCATCAATTTCGAGCGCTACCCGGCTAACGCTCAACAAGCGGGTCGAATCGTCGCCGAACAGTCCGCGCAGGCGCCGGGCCAGCACTAGCGCGACCCGCAGCAACGCGTTCAGAAAGCTGCTGCAAGCGCTCGTTTGAGCTTCTTCTGCTTCGTAGTGCGGTGCCGCATTGATAGCCGCACGGCCGCCGTTATCCGACAACGGCACCGTGGCGGAGAGTCATGTGCTCCGAATAGCTCATCGACCGGGAACAAGTGCGAGGACCCGAAGCGGACTACCGGAGCCCGATTGAATTTTTAGCGGCGCTGCAAAAATCACGGCTCCGGTTGGCGGCAGTTCATCCAGATTCTTCAGGCACTGCAACCCGTAACGGTTCGCTCCGTGCATCAGCGTATGGCACGGATACGGAACGGGCCACGCATAGGACTGGCCGGCGTCGGTGTTGATCGTTTCAACGCCGAAGCCCTGGACGTCCCGTTCGTGAATCAGCCACTCCACGGTGTCTTGCGCCGGCCCCGGCGTATGAGCGCCGTCTTCCCGCAAGTTGACGAATTCCGCCGGGTCCGTACGCCTGGACCAATCCGTGCGAAATAACACCCATGCCGACGCCGGTATCCTGCCATGCTGCGATTCCCAACGTTCGAGGAATGCCTTCGTGAGCACCCAGTCAGGATTGGCTGCCACCTCTCTACTGGCGTCGATCACGACCGCCGGCGCAATGAAGTTCTGTACGTCGATCGTGTCGACAGTGTTGCGCGGGCGATCCTTGCCGGTCACCCAATGAACCGGAGCGTCGAAGTGTGTCCCGGTATGCTCGCCGCACGAAAAATTGTTCCAGTACCACCCTGGACCCCGTTCGTCATATTGGCTGATCTGCTCCATCTTGAATGCCCACACCTGCCCGAACTCGGGCGGCAATTGCAAGGCGGGGAAATCCGGGGAAAGTGTCTGCGTCAAATCGACCACGCGAATCCCTCCGACCGAGACTTCGCGAATGAGTTGATCGAGAACTGTTGTCATATGGAGCATGTCAGTCGTATTTGTGATAGGTGAACCATCGACGTTGGTCTGCGCGAAGCGCCCGGACACTCATCGCTGTGCTGTTGCGCGAACCTTCCAGTAAAAATATCGCACTACTTATTCTTTGTTCTTCAGGCCGAACCGAATCGGCGGCGCTGTGACCGTCACGCGGATACCATCGTGCGGAACACGTCGTGTTCGATCGCCGCACCCGGGGCACTCAGGCCAATGCGTGCCGCCCGAGCGCTTCCTGCAGCTTTTTGCCGTGCTCGTCGGCTAACGCCGCCTCGCGCAGTTCACGCAGCGTGGCAGGCGCCAGCAGCGCGCCGGCGCGGGCCACCGCCGCCATCACCTTTTCGTAGTTGGCCAGGCCTCGCGCGTGCGTGTCGCTGTAGCCTTTGACGAGCCGCTGGCATTGGGCGACCTCGACAGCAAGCGCCGTATTGCGTTGCGCCGCATCAAGCACCTGACTCAACCAGTGTTCGATGCGCGCATCCTCAACCTGGTAGCGCAGCGTGGCGCGGCGCCAGCCGCGCATGCGCGACACCGCGTAAAGCATCAGGTAGCCGCGCAGCGAGCTGGTGGTAACGACACGGCCCTCCCGCGTGAAACGGCGCACGAGGCGATGCACCCAGTGCGGACGCATCAGCCAGTTGCCGAGCGACGCGGGCAGCGTCTCGCAAATTTCTTCGAGACGCGGATGCATGAACTCGTTGATCGCCAGCAGTTGGTCCGCTTGCGCGCGCACTTCGCTGCGTACCCGCTCGAAGCGTGAACCACGAATCTTGAGGTCGGCCACGCGGATCGTGTCTTCGTACGACATCCACAGCGCCAGGTGGCGCGCAGTCTCGCGCACGAGCGTGGTGTCCTGCTGACCGAGCGCGTGCTGCAGTTCGGCAAGGCGACCGAGATAGAGTGCTGCATAGTCGGGATCCTGGTAGTCGATCAGCCGGCGCACGCCCTCGATCACCACCTGTTGAACCGCAGCGGGGAACTGACCGCGAACGCGTTCGACGAGTGCCGCCACCTTCGCGTCGCGTGGCTTCGCTTCGATGCCGGCAGTCGCGGATGTTTCCGTGTCGCCCACAGGCTGTTCGACATCGTTCGCCTTCAGGTAGGCCGCGCCGAACGCCTGCAGGCTCGGCTTGACGCCGACGCCACCGCGTTCGATCGTCGCCTCGAACTGCTCGCGGCTGAACGCCAGCACGCCGGTGCCGGCCAGCGCACCGAACAGCACAGCGCTGATCACGCTGCCGGAGGCTTCGGCCGCCTGAGCCATATCGAAACGCACGAAACGCTTCGCCGCCTTGCGGGCGTTTGCGACCAGCGCGTCGCTATCCACTCGGCCGTCGCCCATCGCCGTCTTCTCGGCAATCGAATAGACACGGTGGGTGGAAGCCACGAGCGTGGTGCGATCCGGCGTCACGAGACCGCGCTGCACTGCGCGCCCGGCTTCCATCAGTTCGGATGCGAGCACCACGTCGACGTCGCCCGGCAGCGGCATCAGCGCGAGTACCGGCGCGCGGCCGGCACGGTCCGCGAGTTCGCGCGGAAACAGTTCGACGTAATAGATGGTCGCGCCGGTGCGTTGCGCGACCCCCGGCACGGAGGTGGTCTGCGCGTAGTAGCCGTTGTGTTCGCCGAGATCGACGATCCAGTCGGCGAGCACGCCTCCGCCCTCTCCACCCATGGCGAGAATGGCGATTTTGATCGGTTGGGCTTTCATAGTGGCACTCGTGTTGATCAGAACGCGTAGCGTGCGCGGCGCGCCGCGTCACGCCGCTGCAACCAGCCGATCAGCCCATCGCGCACGCGCTGCCGCAGACGGTCGACACGGTTCGGGTTGCTAACGATCTGCGCACGGTAAAACGAAGGGCACAGCACGGCGGCATGGGACACTTCTCCGCACAGCCCGCAGCCCACGCAGCTATCGAGCACGGTTGCAACCGGATCCGTGCGCAACGGGTCTGGGTTCTGCTTGACCGACAGCGACGGGCAACCGGACAGACGGATGCACGAGTGATCGCCGGTACAGGTATCCGAATCGACACCGAAGCGTTCGCGCACCACACGCTCGCCGGCCGCGATCGCCTTGCGCACCTTCGGCTTCTCGCGACGTTGTTTGTTCAACATGCACTCGCTTTGCGCGATCAGCACCTTCGGGCCTTTAGCCTGAGTGGTGAGCGCTTCCTTGAGCGTGGCCATCATCGACTTCAGGTCGTAAGTGCGGCGAACGGTGCGCACCCAATCCACGCCGACGCCACGCACGGCCCGCTCGATCTCGTGCCCGGTGCTACGGGTCGGATTGAGCGCGGCGGACGACAGGATGTCCTGCCCTCCGGTAGCCGACGTATAGCTGTTGTCGACGATGACGGTGAGGTTGTCGCTCTTGTTGAAAACCGCGTTGGCGATCCCGCTGGTCAGGCCGTTGTGCCAGAACCCGCCATCGCCCATGACCGAGATCGCCCGCTTGTCCGCGGGTGCGTTGAGCGCCGACGCGCTCGCGCTGCCGAGACCGTAGCCCATCGTCGTACTGCCGAGATTGAATGGCGGCAGAATCGAAAACAGATGGCAGCCGATATCCGCGCTCACATGGTGCGTGCCCAGTTCGCGCTCAACCAGCTTCATTGCGGTGAAGATCGGCCGCTCGGGACAGCCCGTGCAAAAGCCGGGCGGTCGCGCATGCACGTTTTCATCCAGCGGCGCGACCGGCTCGGCCGCAGGCGCTGGAGCGCTCACCGCCGAAGCGGCGGCGGGCGCCGCCACGAGCGGAATCACCTTGCGCGCGACCGGCTGGAGCGGCTCCGGCGCGAGCATGCCATAGCGCTCGAAAAACGCGCGCAGCCCCTTCATCACGGTCGCCGTGTTGTATTCGCCGGCGAGCGACAGCATGTCCTTGCCGTGCAGCACGGCCGAGTAATCGGCATGGCGCAGGATCGCGCTGGCGTTCTGCTCGACGAAGTTCGGCTGGCCTTCCTCGATGACGAGTACCGCGCGCTTGCCCTCGCAAAATCGTTGCCACTCGGAATCGACGAGCGGATACGCGACGTTCATCACGTACAGCGGCACCTTCGACTCGCCGTAAACATCGGCGAGTCCGAGGCGTTCGAGCGCGCGCAGCACCGTGTTGTAGCTGCCGCCCTGCACGGCGATGCCGATATCGGCGGCGTCCGCCGAGAAAAATTCGTTGAGCTGGCGCTCCTCGATGAACTTCACCGCCGCGGGCCAGCGCTCGTTGATCTTCTCCTGCTCGTGCAGGAAGCTCGCGGGCGGCAGCACGATGCGGCTCACGTCGCGATTCGGATTTTCGAGGGCATCCTTGATCGAAAACGCCGAGCGTCGGTTATCCGACGCGACGAACTGCCCGTGCACGTGACACGCGCGAATGCGCAATTGCAGCATCACCGGCGTGTTGCTGGCCTCGGAGAGATCGAAGCCGTCCTTCACCGCCTGGACGATGCACGGCAGGTTCGGCCGCGGATCGAGCAGCCAGATCTGCGATTTCATCGCGAACGCGTGGCTGCGCTCCTGCATGATCGAGGAGCCTTCGCCATAGTCTTCGCCGACGATGATCAGCGCGCCGCCCGTCACCCCGCCCGAGGCGAGATTCGCCAGCGCGTCGGAAGCGACGTTGGTGCCGACCGTGGCTTTGAACGTCACCGCGCCGCGCAGCGGATAGTTCACCGAGGCGGCGAGCGATGCCGCCGCGGTGGCTTCGCTCGCGCTGTTTTCGAAGCGGATGCCGTGGTCGCTCAGAATGTCCTGGGCATCGGCGAGCACGTCCATCAGGTGCGAGATCGGCGCGCCCTGATAGCCGGCCACATACGCCACGCCCGACTCCAGCAGCGCCTTGGTCACCGCGAGAATTCCCTCACCGCTGAAAACCTCGCCGGCGCCAAGGCGCAGCTTCTTCACTTCTTCGACAAATGACCGCTCGGCCATGGTGTTCCTCGTGGGTGATCCGGTTCAGGCGTTAGCGGCGTTTGCGTTGTTGGCGACCACCGACTGCGCGAGCCGCTTGCGATAGAAAAAGTACACCGCCGAAATGGCGACCAGCCACGGCACGCCGACGATCCAGGAGATGTTCCAGAATTCGGTGTCCAGCCCCATCGTCACCAGAATCGCACTCAGCAATGCAATGCCGGTAATCTGCGCAATCGGGAACAGCGGCATGCGTACCGGCAGCGTGCGGCCTCGCCATGCACGACGGAATCGCAGATGAGTCGCGAGAATCACGATCCATACGAAGATGCCGCCGAACAACGCAATACCGAACAGATAGTTGTATGCGAGCGGGCTGAAGAACGACACCGCCGCTGCCGCGAGCACGCCGGCGCCGGAAATCAGCGTGGCGACGAGCGGCGTGCCGTTCGCGGTCAGCACGCCGATCCAGCGCGGTGCATAGCCGCCGCGCGCGAGTGAGAACAGCGTGCGTGAGGACAGGTAGATGTTGGTGTTCATGCTCGACAGCGCCGCGGTGATCACGACGAAGTTCATCAGCGCCGCCGCGTGCGCGATACCGGCGTGCGCGAAGAGCTTCACGAACGGACTTTGCTGCACCACCTTCGCACCGGCTTCGGTCCACGGGAGGTAGGCGACCATCAGGCCGAGCGCGAGAATGTAGAACAGCGTGAGGCGCCCCACCATCGAACGCAGCGCATGCGGAATAGCGCGTGACGGATCTTTCGCCTCGCCCGACGTCACGGCCACGATTTCCACGCCGTAGAACGAGAAAATCGCCATCAGCACGCCCATCCACACGCCGCCGAAACCATGCGGCATGAAGCCGCCCGGCAAGCCGGTCAGATTGTGCAGACCGATGGCGGGCGTCGCCGTTCCGAGACCGAACACCTTCGCGACGCCGACCACGATGAAGCCGAGAATCGCCACCACCTTGATCAACGCAAACCAGTACTCGAACGAGCCGAAGTTGGTCACCGAGCGGCAGTTGACGTAGACGAGCGCGATGGACCACAGCCATACGGGCACGCCGGGCCACCAGAACCCCATGTAGACGCCGACAGCGATGGCTTCGCCGCCGACCGCGACCACCTCGATGATCCAGTACGTGTAGCGCACGACGAAGCCGACGCCGCGGCTCAGGTACATCTCCGCGTACGTGCCGAACGACCCCGCGGTCGGATGCGCGACGGCCATCTCAGCGAGGCTGAACACCATGATCACGGCGATCAGCGCGGCGATCGCGTAGCTGATCAGCACCGCCGGGCCTGCGTAACCGATCGCAATGCCGCTGCCCATGAAGAGGCCCGTGCCAATGGCACCTCCGATGCCGATCATCGTGATCTGGCGTTGCGTCAGGGCTTTGTGCAAGCCCTTTTCGCGTGCGGTAATACTCGTCTCTTCCATGTCGCGTTCCCGTGTCCGTGTGAGGGTTGTGCTGCGTCAGTGGGTCAGCCTGCGGGGAGCAGCGTCGACAGCGAGTCGAGCGCCGCGTGGGAAGTCAGCATGCCGGGCGACATACGCACGGTGCAGCCGCGCGTATCCACCAGAATGCCGTGCTTCGCCAGTGAAACCTCCAGCTCGTGCGGATCGATGTGCGCGGGCAAATCCGCCATCACGCTGCCGCCGCGCTGCGAATCGTCGCGCGGTGAGCGCAAGCGGTATCCCTTGGCATCGGCCAGCGCAATCAACCGGTGCGACAGCGCAAGGTTGTGCTCGCGCATGCCGGCCGCCGCGCTGGAGAGCCGCCACGCGAGGCCCGGGCTCGATGCGACGAACGGCAAAAACGATGGCGTGCCGTTGTCGAAGCGCCGCGCATCGGCGGCCAATGAGAAACGCGAGAGATCCCAGTTGAATGGATCCGGTTGGCTGAACCAGCCCTGCACGAGCGGCGCCAGGTCGCTGTCGAGCAACTCGGGATTGAGGTACGCGAGCCCGGTGCCCGGCGCGCCGCACAACCACTTGAGCGTGGTGCTCGCGACGAAATCGACAGCCGGCTGCATGACGTCGAAGTCGAGGATGCCCGCGCCTTGTGTGATGTCGACTGCGATCAGGCTGCCCTGTGCCCGGGCGTGCGTGGCGAGCCGCTTGATATCCGCGCGCTTCGAAGCGGTCGACGTGACCCAGGTCACGACGGCCAGCGCCACGTCGTCCTGCCAGCGGGCGATGAATGCATCGTCGGTCACGAATGCTTCGCCGGATGCGACCGGCACCGTGTCGAGCGTAAAGCCAAGCACGGGTTCGAGTCCGCGCAGCATGTAGTGCAGGCTCGGGAAGCAATCCCCGGCGATCAGCACGCGTCGGCCAGCCAGACGCCGACGGCCGAGCGCGCCGACGAAGCGCGCGAACGCTTCAGTGACGTTCTCCGATGCGAAGACGGCATGAGACGGCGCGTTGACCAGCGTGGCCCATTGATCGAGCACCTGCCGTCGAGCGGCGAGACCGTAGTCCCAGCGCTGCAGATCGGGGCGGCACCAGCTCGACGCGAAGGTGTCGAGCGCGGTGCGCATGGCGTCTTCCTGGCCGGGAAACATGCCGACCGAGTGGTACAGCAGCCAGCCCTGGCGATCGGGTTCGGCGGAATAGGTCATGAGTCGTTCCTTTCGATGTGTCGGCGCGCGCGCCTTAGAACAGGTGGCGAATGCCGGCGGCGACGCCCGTCTGGTTATCCTTGCCGGGCAGCTCGGTGAACGCGCCGCCGCTGACGTGGTTGTAGTCGACGGTCGCATAGACCTGCGTGCGCTTGGACAACGCGTACTCGGCCAGCAGCACGCCGGTGTAGCGCTGGCCGGTGTTGCCGGCAAGGCCGTTGATGTTGTGGATGTCGTCGTAGTACGCGGCGCCCGTGAGGGTCAACGCCGGTGTCGCCTGATAGGTGACGCCGGTGTAGAGCGTCATGTCGCGGCGCTTGTTGTCGGCGAACGAGCCGGTGGTGATGGTGCGGCTCGGATCGTTGAGCGCCCCGTCGACGAAGCCCGTGGCATCCTGGCCGCCCATGTAGCCGACGAACAGCGTAGCGAGACTGATGGAGTATTTCGCGGCCGCGCCCCACATGCGCTGGATGTTGTTGCTGAGGTCACGCGATTCCTGATACGTACCGCCGAAGCTGGCCGGGCCGAGGTCGTAAGACGCGCGCACGCTCCAGGACGAGTTCCTGCTCAGGCTGCCGGGCTGCTGACCGAACGCGTAGGTCGCGCCAACATGCAGGCCGCCGAATTGCCCGGCATAGGTCGCGGCATTGTCGATGCGACCCACCGTCATGAAGAACGGCCACGAGTTCGCCGTATAGTTGCCGACGGTCAACGGATCGAAGTCGCCGAAGAAATTGAATGCCTCCGCTCCCTGGCGGCCGAGCGTGAACGTGCCGAGTCTGCCGGACACGCCGACGTAGGCATAGCGGCCGAAGATGCGCCCGCCCTGGTTGAGATTGCCGGTCTGCGGATCGAAACCGCTTTCGAGGCGGAACAGCGCCTTGAGCCCGCCGCCGAGGTCTTCCTCGCCCTTCAGGCCCCAGCGGCTGTTGGTGATGGCGCCGTTGGTCAACTGCACCTGGTTGTCGTTCGCCGCGTTCGAATTATTCGTGAAGCGCACGCTCTGGTCGACAATGCCGTACAGCGTCACGTCGCCTTGTGCGAAGGCGGTCCCCGTTAACCCGATCCCCAGGATTGCTATCGCGGCTTGGAGTTTGCGTTGCATCATTTACGAGTCTCTCTTGTTGGATGGATAACCAGAGCGGCGTCGTCGGCCGATCACGGGTGTTGCAAAATCCTGGCTGCACAGGCTGGTCTAGGGCCGCCGGCGCAATAGTGTTTCGAGTCGATCCATGGCTTCGATCAGGCTCGCGTCGCTGCGCGCATAGCACAGGCGGATCTGGTGCGCCGATTCCTCGCCGAACGCAATACCCGGAGCGAGCCCCAAGCCGGCCTCGCGCACGGCGCGCTTGCAGAATTCGAGCGTGTCCGTGACGCCATCGATGCTGAACATCAGATAGAACGACGCGCTCGCCGGCATCACGTGCAGCCGCTCCATCGTGCGCAGACGTTCGAGCACGATTCGCTGGCCCCCACGGCAGCGCGACACGAACGATTCGACGACCGGCTCGCCATCGTTGAGGGCCGCCGCCGCCCCAGCCTGCAGAAACGCCTGACCGCCGCTGGTGTTGAACTGGATCAGCTTCTCGAAGGTGTCGAGCATCGAGCGCGGATACACGAGCCAGCCCATACGCCAGCCAGTCATCAGCCACGCTTTCGAAAAGCTGTTGATCACGAAGACCGGATCGTCGGGCGTGGCGATTTCCAGCAGCGAAGGCGCGTAGGGCCGGTCATAGACGATGCGCTGATAGACCTCGTCGGCGAGGATCGAGATGCCGCGTGCACGCGCGAAGTCGAGCAGCTGCGTCTGCTGGTCGACTTCCATCATCCAGCCGGTGGGGTTGCCCGGCGACGCGTAGTAAATTGCCTTCGTGCGTGCATCGCAAGTGTCGAACAGCCGCTGCAGGTCGAGACGCCATCCGTCATCGTCACAGCTGAGCGGCACGCTACGAACCTCGGCGCCGGCAATCGTGGCGGCGCGCAGAATGTTCGGCCATGACGGCGTCACGCATACGACGTTGTCGCCCGGTTCGATGATGGCTTGCGCGACGAGCATCACCGCATTCATGCCGCCGCACGTGACGGCGATCCGCTCGTCCGCCACGCGGATTCCGCACAGCCTGTCGTAGTAGGCGCGGATCGCGTCCCGCAACTGAGCGATACCGCGATTTGCCGAATAGAACGTGTGGCCGGCGGCCAGCGCGCGACTGGCCGCGTCGCAGAACGCCTGCGGTGTCGGCAAATCACTTTCTCCCGCCCACAGACCGATGACATCATTGCGGCCAACGCCCAGACGCCACACGTCGATGATGGGCGAATCCGGCATCGTCGCGATCGCTTGTCTCGTGATACTCATTGCTTCCCCCGAGTGTTCTGACCGGCGTGAGAGGCAGCCGTCGAGCATGAGCGACGCACCTCGTCTCGTGCCGTCAGGAATCCTTGCTTCACCAATTCAATGTCATTGGCGCACACGGCCATCCGGTATCCGCTCTCCAACGCGCGACGCGCGGCGCAGGCGTCGGCGGTGAAGATGCCGCACGGCAAACCGCGTGCGGTCGCGGCACGCAGGACCCGCTCGCAATCGCGGCCAATCACCTCGCTGTCGCTGGTCCCGCGTGACAGACAAAGATCGCCGGTGCCGATGAACAGATAGTCGACGCCCGGCACCGCGGCGATGGCTTCGACGTTCTCGACGCCCTCGGCCGTTTCGATCATCAAGCCGATGGCCACTTCGCGATCGGCGGCGAGCATCGCATCGACCCCGGCCAGCAATGGGCGCACGCCGCCAGCCGAACGCACGCCCACAGGCGGGTAGCGCCCGGCCGACACGGCCCTGCGTGCGTCCGCCGCGGTTTCAATGAGCGGCACCAGCACCGACGCGGCGCCTGCGTCGAGCGCCTGTGCAATGGCGCCGTGCAAATTTCCGGCGCAGCGGGCAATCACCGGCACCTGCGCACCGACGGCGCCAATCGCCGCCTCCAGCGAGCCGCGCTCCCACAGCCCGTGCTGAAGATCGAGCACGAGTGCCTCCGGATTCGCATGCGCGGCGAACTCCACCATCGATGTATTTCCGAGCGCGAGCCATATCAGATCGAGGTGTCGACCACTGACCAGAGCCGGCTTCAGCGAGCGAAAAAACATCGGTTGAGTCCTTGGTTACCTGGTTGGTCCACCGAGCAGTTCCCCGGCCCATTTCGCAAACTGAATTCAGTTTTGAAGTTGGCGAAACCATAAGGTGGAGAAATTTAGATGTCAACTAATTGTGGATGCCAGATTCGCGTCAAGCAGCGGTGTAACCCATACCCATCAACGGCTGATGGTTTTACCTGAGCGGGTTTTCACTTAGGCTTCCGGGGCTGTTTGGCCTCGTGGACGCGTAGCTTGACAATGGGCCTACAAGACGGCGAAGATGGGCGAATCAAGGAGTTCTGAATTCAGATTGGGGAACCGGCCACCATGCCAATGCAGGTCTCGAAAGTTGCCAGGACGCTCAGCCGAACCGAGCTCAAACAGACTACGTTGACTGAGACGATTTACCAGGAGGTCCGCGGTCGGCTACAGCGCGGAGACATCGGCGCGAACGAACGCATTCTCGACTATGAAATAGCGAACGAATTCGACTGCACGCGCATGCCTGTCCGTCAGGCGCTTCTACGGCTGGTCAACGAGGGTTACCTGGTCGGGACCACGCGCGGCTTCGTCATGCCCATGCTGACGAACGGCGACATCCATGAGATTTTCGAAGTGCGCCGGCTACTTGAACCGAGCGCGGCAGCGGGCGCGACGGCCGCGCTGACGGATAAGCATGATGCTGCGTTAAAGCGTGCCTACCAGAACGCTCGCCGGGCGTATGAAAAGCAGGACGGCGTCGCCATGATTGCTGCCAATGTGGAGTTTCGCGATGTCTGGCTCGGCGCCGTACAGAACAGACGGCTGCAGGAGACGATCAGACGTTTTACCGACCACGCGCAACAGGTCAGATCGCTGACATTGACTGACTCGTCCACCCAGAAAATCGCACTTGATGGAATGCATGACTTGCTGAACGGCTTCCTTGAGCGTGATGCGAAACGTGTCCGGACTACGATGCTCGAATTTATCCTCAGTGCCGAGCAACGGTATTTCGTATTGGTCGACGGCCAGGATTGATGACGGTGACACGACGCGCATGCGCTCTCCGCGCAGGAATCCGCCTGCTCCTTCGAATGACGCTGAGTCACCAGTTCGTCGAGGCGTTGCGGTACGGGATCGAAAAGTACATTGGGCGTTCGCATTCTGGCGCAGGCAGCCTATGACCACACCGATCCTGGAGCACGCGCGATGGTGGCGTACGGGGCTGGAGATCGTGCTGGTCACGCTCGGTTCCGCCGTTATCGCCCTGAACTACTATGTCTTGCTTCAGCCGAACGAGATCTTGCCTCCCGGCCTCGGGGGACTACTCGCGTTGGCCTCCCGTCAATTCGCTCTGCCGTTCGATGTCGTCTACTTCGCCGTCAACATCCCGCTATTTCTGCTCGGATTCCGTGTAGTCGGATTGCGTTTTCTGCTGCTCAGTCTGGCAGGGACGGTGGCCATGTCGCTTTTTCTCAAGCTATTCAGCGGAGTACCGGGCTTTCATGGACTCGTCCTCGGCGCTCTGCTCGGCGGCTTGCTGAACGGCGCCGCTATTGCCGTCATCCTGCTGTGTCGTGGATCGACCGGCGGAATGGACATCCTCTGCGTGGTGCTGTCTCGCAGATACCCGAGGTTTAGCATCGGCCAACTTTCGCTTTTGCTGAATACGTTGGTGATCGCGATTTCCGGGGCCTTTCTTGGCTGGGCAAGTATGTTGGCCACTATGGTCGCGATATTTTTGGCGGGAAAGGGGGTGGATTGGGTGATGCAATTGGGCAGTCGCTGGCAGCGTGGTGGGTGACGGCGAAACCGCAAAGAGAACGAGCAACGCGAGCCCACCCGATTGATCGATATACGACTTCGGGTTTCGGAAACGGATTTGCGGTCTATTGCACCGACCTTATTCCCTAAGCCCCCATCGGCACGAGCGCCATACCGCACGCCCCCGAAAATTTACTTGACATCTAAACTATCACGACCTAAATTAACCTCAAGCAGAGTCCACATTTGGGGAGCAAGCATGCGCATTGTCTGTATCGGCGGCGGTCCGGCCGGGTTGTACTTCGGCTTGTTGATGAAAAGCCGCAACCCGGATTACGAAGTCACGGTCGTCGAGCGCAACCGTCCCTATGACACGTTCGGCTGGGGCGTCGTGTTCTCCGACCAGACGCTCGGCAACCTGCGCGCCGCCGACGCCCCCAGCGCCGACGCGATCCTCGACGCGTTCAACCACTGGGACGATATCGAGATCAATTTCCGCGGCCGGCAAATCCGCTCGTCGGGTCACGGCTTCTGCGGCATCGGCCGTAAGCGGCTGCTGAACATCCTGCAGGCGCGCTGCGAAGAACTTGGCGTCAAGCTGGTGTTCGAAACCCAGGTGACGGACGACAGTGTCTACGAAGCCGACCTCATCATCGCCTGCGACGGCCTGAACAGCGCGATCCGGCAAAAATACGCAAGCACTTACCAGCCGGACATCGACACACGCGACTGCCGCTTCGTTTGGCTCGGCACCAAAAAACTCTTCGACGCGTTCACGTTCGCGTTCGAAGAAACCGAATTCGGCTGGTTCCAGGCGCATGCCTACCGTTTCGACGACCAGACCTCTACCTTCATCGTCGAAACGCCCGAGCGCGTGTGGCGCGCCGCCGGTCTCGACGAGATGAGCAAGGAAGACAGCATCGCCTTCTGCGAAAAGCTGTTTGCGAAGTACCTCGACGGTCACGCGCTGATGTCGAACGCCGCACATTTGCGCGGCTCGTCGCAGTGGATTCGCTTTCCGCGCGTCGTCAATGGCGAATGGGTGCATTGGCGCCGCAATGCCGACGGCTCGCAAACGCCTATCGTGCTGATGGGTGACGCCGCGCATACGGCGCATTTCTCGATCGGCTCCGGCACCAAGCTCGCACTCGAAGACGCGATCGAACTCGCCAACAGCATCGGCGCCCATCCCGGCGATCTGTCCGCCGCGCTAAAGCACTACACCGAGGTACGCAGCATCGGCGTTCTGCGCATCCAGAACGCGGCGCGCAATTCGACGGAGTGGTTTGAAAACGTCGACCGCTATACGTCGTTCGAGCCGGAACAGTTCGCGTATTCGCTGCTCACGCGCTCGCAACGCATTTCGCACGAAAATCTGCGCGAGCGCGACGCGGGCTATCTGTCGGGCTTCGAAGACTGGCTCGCGCAACGCTCGGGAGTCGAACGCGCGCCGAGCCAGCATTCCGTGCCGCCGATGTTCACGCCGTTCACGCTGCGCGGCGTCACGTTGAAAAACCGCGTGGTGGTGTCGCCAATGGCGCAGTACTCGGCCGTCGACGGCATCGCTGGCGACTATCACCTGATGCACCTCGGCGCTCGCGCGATGGGCGGCGCCGGGCTCGTGATGACGGAAATGACCTGCGTGTCGCCTGAGGCCCGCATCACGCCCGCGTGCCCTGGCATGTACGCGCCCGAGCATCTCACCGCGTGGAAGCGCATTGTCGATCTCGTGCATCGCCAGTCGGATGCGAAGATCGGCATTCAGCTCGGCCATTCGGGCGCCAAGGGGTCGACGCGCGTCGCGTGGGAAGGCATCGATCAGCCGCTCGCCGAGGGCAACTGGCCGCTCGTGTCCGCGTCGCCGCAGCAATATCTGCGTGGCGTCAGCCAGCACTCGCGCGAAGCCACGCATGCAGAGCTGCGCGCAATCGAAGCGCAATTCGTCGACGCGACGCGCATGTCGGCGGACGCGGGCTTCGACTGGCTCGAACTGCATTGCGCGCATGGCTATTTCCTGTCGAGCTTCCTGTCGCCGCTGACCAACCAGCGCACCGACGAATATGGCGGCTCGCTCGAAAACCGTTTGCGTTATCCGTTGCAGGTGTTCAAAGCCATTCGCGCCGTGTGGCCGCAAGACAAGCCGATTTCCGTGCGTATCTCCGCGAACGATTGGGTCGAAGGCGGCACGACGCCGGACGATGCCGTGCAGATCGCTCGCGCGTTCAAAGCGGCCGGCGCCGACATGATCGACGTGTCGTCGGGTCAGGTCAGCAAGGAAGAAAAACCGGTGTACGGCCGCATGTTCCAGACGCCGTTTGCGGATCGCGTGCGCAACGAGGCCGGCATCGCGACGATCGCGGTCGGCGCGATTTCCGAGGCGGACCACGTGAACAGCATCATCGCCGCGGGCCGCGCTGATCTGTGCGCGATCGCGCGTCCGCATCTCGCGAATCCGTCGTGGACGCTGAACGAAGCGGCGAAGATCGGCTACTTCGATGTCGCGTGGCCGAAGCCTTACACCGCCGCGAAGTCGCAACTGGAACGCAATCTGGAACGCGAGCGCGCGCAGACCATCGCGAACGCGGGTCTGTCGCCGCAAGAACGCGCGCAACGCGCAGAAGGAACCACGTGAGCCACGCGAATACGCCCCTCTCCTCGCTCGCGGGACAACACGCCGTCGTGACCGGCGGCGGCAGCGGCATCGGCGCGGCGATTGCCCAGGCGCTGTTGCGCGCCGGCGCCCGCGTCACCCTGATGGGCCGCAACGTGCAGCGGCTCGACGCACAGCGGGAAAAATTCAGCGCGCTCGGCGACGTCACGTATCTCGGCGTGGATGTGACGCAGGAAGAGTCGGTCGCGAAGGCGTTCGATCAAGCGGGTGCCGTCGATATCCTCGTCAACAACGCGGGACAGGCGCAAGCTGCGCCGTTCACGCACACCGACATGGCGCTGTGGCAGCGCATGCTCGACGTGAATCTCACCGGCGTCTTTCTCGGCACGCGCGCGGTGTTGCCTGGCATGCTCGAACGCGGGCATGGGCGCATCGTCAATGTGGCCAGCACGGCGGGGCAAATCGGCTATGCGTACGTCGCCGCCTACTGCGCGGCGAAACACGGCGTGATCGGTCTCACGCGTTCGCTCGCGCTCGAAGTCGCGACGAAGGGCATCACCGTCAATGCGGTGTGCCCCGGCTACACGGAGACCGAACTGCTGCACGCGTCGCTCGAACAGATCACCAGCAAAACCGCGCGTACCGAACAACAGGCGCGCGAAACTTTGCTGCGCTCGAATCCACAACATCGCTTCGTGAGTCCCGAGCAGGTTGCCAACAGCGTGCTGTGGCTGTGCCAACCCGGCTCGGATGCGATCACGGGGCAATCCATTTCCATCTCTGGCGGAGAAGTGATGTGACCAAGTCATCGAACATCAAGAAGCCCGCTGCGGCGGGCGAAACGAAAGCGCAGCGCAAAGGCGTCGCCAAACCCGCGGAGAACGTCGTGGACCTCGAAATGAGCACTGGCGCGGACAGCCATATGGGTTTGCGTCTGTGGCTGCGCATGCTGACCACGACCAACCTCGTGCAGGCCGAATTGCGCAAGCGTCTGCGTAACGAATTCGACACGACGCTGCCGCGTTTCGATCTGATGGCGCAGCTGGAGCGTCATCCGGAAGGGCTGAAGATGACCGAGCTGTCGCGCCGTTTGATGGTGACGGGCGGCAACATCACCGGCATTACGGATCAGTTGGAAAAAGAAGGCCTGGTGTCGCGCGATACCGACCCGAATGATCGCCGTTCGATCAGCGTGTGCCTGACGCCCGTCGGACGGAAGGCGTTCGACAAGATGGCGGCCGCGCACGAGCAATGGGTCGTTGAATTGTTCGGCGGCCTGAGTCTCGAGGAGAAGTCGCGCACGCATCAGCGCCTGGGCAAGCTCAAGC
Source organism: Paraburkholderia ginsengisoli NBRC 100965 (assembly GCF_000739735.1). Lineage (GTDB taxonomy): Bacteria > Pseudomonadota > Gammaproteobacteria > Burkholderiales > Burkholderiaceae > Paraburkholderia > Paraburkholderia ginsengisoli. The sequence goes on from NZ_BBJF01000006.1 coordinate 364,241, forward strand.
AACATCTGCTCGACAGTCTGAAAGACTGACGGGCACCGAACCGCAGGAAACCACCACCATGACACGATCCAATGCCGACGCCCTGCTGGCCGGCAACCGCCTGACCCTCGCCGGCTACGACGCACGTCACTTCGGCTGGTCGGTGACCGACAAGGTCGCAACGATCACGCTGAATCGCCCCGAGCGCAAAAACCCGCTGACCTTCGAATCGTATGCGGAGCTGCGCGACCTGTTCCGCCAACTGACCTATGCGACCGACGTCAAGGCGGTCGTGATTCACGGCGCGGGCGAGAACTTCTGCTCCGGCGGCGACGTGCACGACATCATCGCGCCGCTGATCGATCTGCCGATGCCGGAACTGCTGCTCTTCACGCGCATGACCGGCGACCTCGTCAAAGCGATGCGCCACTGCCCGCAACCGATCATCGCAGCCGTCGACGGTGTCTGCGCCGGCGCAGGCGCAATTCTCGCGATGTCCTCGGACATGCGCCTCGGCACCGCGCGCAGCAAGCTCGCGTTCCTGTTCTCGCGCGTCGGTCTCGCGGGCTGCGATATGGGCGCATGCGCGATCCTGCCGCGCATCATCGGTCAGGGGCGTGCCGCCGAACTGCTGTTCACGGGCCGCTCGGCGAGCGGAGATGAAGGACACGCATGGGGCTTCTACAACCGCCTGTGCGAACCGGCCGCGCTCGTCGAAGAAGCGCAGAAGCTTGCTGCCGATCTCGTCGCCGGTCCGACTTTCGCGCACGGCATCACGAAGAAGATGCTGCATCAGGAATGGAGCATGAGCATCGACGAAGCGATCGAATCGGAAGCGCAGGCGCAGGCCATCTGCATGAGCACGCGCGATTTCGAGCGCGCGTACAGCGCGTTCGCCGCGAAATCGCGTCCGGTGTTCGAAGGAGACTGAGTTGAGCGCACACAACGAAATGGATTTGCATAGCGCGCTCGCGTGGCCGTTCTTCGAGCCGCGTCATCGCGAACTGGCGGCCGGCATCGAAGCATGGTGCAGCGCGAATCTCGGTCACGAAGATCACGCGGACACCGACGCGACCTGCCGGCGTCTCGTGCGTGAACTCGGCGCGGCGGGCTGGCTGAAGTATGGTGTGGGCGGCGTCGCGTACGGCGGCCACGGCGACACGATCGACACGCGCGCCGTGTGTCTCCTGCGCGAAACGCTCGCCAAACATTCGGGCCTCGCCGATTTCGCATTGGCGATGCAAGGCCTCGGTTCGGGCGCGATCTCGCTCGGCGGCACGCATGAGCAGAAGTCGCGCTATCTGCCGCGCGTCGCGAACGGCACCGCTCTCGCCGCATTCGCGCTGTCGGAACCGGAAGCTGGCTCGGACGTCGCCGCGATGGCGCTGTCGGCCCGCGAAGACGGCGACGCGTATGTGCTCGACGGCGACAAGACGTGGATCTCCAATGGCGGCATCGCTGACTTTTACGTGGTGTTCGCCCGAACCGGCGAAGCGCCGGGCGCGCGCGGCATCAGCGCGTTCATCGTCGATGCCGATACGCCGGGGCTCGAAATCGCCGAACGCATCGACGTGATCGCGCCGCATCCGCTTGCGCGTCTGCATTTTGCGGGCGCTCGCGTGCCGCGCAGCCAGATGCTCGGCGCGCCCGGCGAAGGCTTCAAACTCGCGATGCGCACACTGGATATTTTCCGCACGTCGGTGGCGGCCGCGTCGCTCGGTTTCGCGCGTCATGCGATGGCCGAGGGTATCGCGCGGGCCGCGTCGCGCAAGATGTTCGGCCAGACGCTCGGCGATTTTCAACTGACGCAGGCCAAGCTCGCGCAGATGGCGTTGACCATCGACAGCAGCGCATTGCTGGTCTATCGCGCCGCATGGCTGCGCGATCAAGGCGAAAACGTCACGCGTGAAGCGGCAATGGCGAAGTGGCACGCGAGCGAAGGCGCGCAGCAGGTGATCGACGCCGCCGTGCAACTCTTCGGCGGCATGGGCGTGCAAAGCGGCACCGCCGTCGAGATGCTGTACCGCGAGATTCGCGCGCTGCGCATTTACGAAGGCGCGACCGAGGTGCAGCAGTTGATCATCGGCCGCGATCTGTTGAAGGCGCATGCGGCCGCCGCCGGAGCGCCACGCTGATGAACGCGACCTTCGAACGGCCCGTGCGCATCCGCTTTTCGCACTGCGATCCGGCGGGCATCGTGTTTTTTCCGCAGTATCTGGTGATGACCAACGCGCTGGTCGAAGACTGGTTCAACGAGGGCTTGCACGTCGACTACGCGCACATGATCGCGCAGCGCCGCGTCGGATTGCCGATCGTCAAACTCGAGTGCGAGTTTTCGCGGCCGAGCCAGATGGGCGAAACGATCACGCTGACGCTCAGCGTGAATGCGATCGGCCGACGCTCGATCGGCATCGACGTCGTCGGCCATTGCAACGGCGAGACGCGCTTTCGTGCGAAGCAGGTGCTCGTGACCACGTCGTTCGAAAGCGGCAAATCCATCGACATTCCCACCGACATCGCGAGCGCGCTCGCGACGTTTGCACCCCAACCCGAAGCCATCGAGGCGCATCGCTCATGAAAAAAGCTCTCCTTCCCGCCGGCTGGATCAAACCGCGCGGCTACGCGAACGGCGTCGCGGCCAGCGGCACGCAGGTTTTCATCGCCGGTCAGATCGGCTGGGACGAACAGGCGCGTTTCCAGACCACCGACTTCGCCGCGCAAGCCATCCAGGCGCTGAAAAATGTCGTGGCCGTGCTTCACGAAGCGGGCGGCAAGCCCGAGCACCTGGTGCGGCTCACGTGGTACGTCACCGACAAACGCGAATACCTCGCGGCGTTGAAAGACATCGGCCGCGCGTTTCGCGAGTTGATCGGCGACTACGACATCGCGATGAGCGCGGTGCAGGTCGTCGCGCTGATCGAAGACGATGCGAAGGTCGAGATCGAAGGGACCGCCGTGATTCCGCAGTAAGCGTCGAACGAAAAACAAGCCCACGTCACCACTTACGCCAACCGAAGCGCATTCAGCCGGCTCAACGCCCGGGAGACCCAGATGGAACCGTCAGCACACGTCGATACTTTCGCGCGCGACAATCTTCCGCCGCAGAATCAATGGCCCGTGTTTCTGCTCGACAATCCGGACGTGGCCTACCCGGCGCGTCTGAACTGCGCAAGCGAGTTGCTTGAGCGGACCATCGAAGCGGGTCATCGCGACCGTCCGGCGATCTGGTCCGACGTGGACGGCGCGCCGCGCGCCACCACCTACGGCGAACTGCTGGCGCTGGTCAATCGCAGCGCACACGTGCTGGTCGACGAAATGGGTTTGCAGCCCGGCAACCGTGTGCTGCTGCGCGGACCCAACACGTTGCAGATGGCCGTCACCGCGCTCGCCGCGCTGAAGGCGGGCCTCGTCGTGGTGCCGACCATGCCGTTGCTGCGCGCGAAGGAACTGAAGCAGATCATCGACAAGGCGCAGATCGGCGCGGCATTGTGCGACGCGCGTCTGACCGACGAACTGAAACGCTGTGCCGATCCTCAAGACGAGTTCTACTGCCCGAGCCTGAAACAGACGCGTCTCTTTCACGACGACGCCGCCGACTCGCTCGACACCCTCGCGATCAACAAGCCCGACCACTTCACAGCGTGCGACACCGCCGCCGACGACGTCTGCCTGATCGCCTTCACGAGCGGCACGACCGGCGCGCCGAAAGGCTGCATGCACTTTCATCGCGACGTGCTGGCAATGTGCGATCTGTTCCCGCGTCACGTGCTCAAGCCGACGTCGAGCGACGTGTTTTGCGGCACGCCGCCGCTCGCATTCACGTTCGGCCTCGGCGGCCTGTTGTGCTTTCCGCTGCGCGTGGGTGCGTCCACGGTGCTGATCGAGAAGCTGACGCCCGAGACCCTGCTGCAAACCGTCGAACGTTTTCACGCGACCATCATGTTCACCGCGCCGACCTTCTACCGGCAGATGGCGCCGCTCATCGCGCGTCATGACGTGTCGAGCCTGAAGAAGACGGTGTCGGCCGGTGAAGCGTTGCCCGATTCGACGCGGCGTCTGTGGCGCGACGCGACCGGCATCGACATGATCGACGGCATCGGCGGCACTGAGCTGATCCACATTTTCATTTCCGCGCAGGGCGACGAGATTCGGCCGAACGCGATCGGCCGCGCGGTGCCTGGCTACGTCGTGCGAGCCGTCGACGACGCGATGCAACCCGTGCCGCCCGGCACGATCGGCAAGCTCGCGGTGCGCGGCCCGACCGGCTGCCGCTATCTCGCCGACGACCGGCAGGCGAAGTTCGTGCGCGACGGCTGGAATCTGCCGGGCGATTCGGTCTATCTCGACGCGGACGGCTACGTGTTCTATCAGGCGCGCGCCGACGACATGATCGTCTCGGCCGGCTACAACATCTCCGGTCCCGAAGTGGAAAGCGTGCTGCTCCAACACGATGCGGTGTCCGAGTGCGGCGTGATCGGCGTGGCGGACGACACCCGTGGACAGATCGTCAAGGCGTTCGTCGTGCTGAACCAGGGTTATGCGCCGGATGACAAACTGGTCGCGCAACTGCAGGATTTCGTGAAAAATAGCGTGGCGCCGTATAAATACCCGCGCGTCATCACGTTCGTCGATGCGTTGCCGCGCACCGAAACCGGCAAGCTCAAACGTTTCGAGTTGCGCACGATGACGTGACCCACTTCATAGCCCAGGACCGGAGACACAACGCATGGCCGCCTCTTTCATCGAAGTCGTCGCCCAGGATGGCGGCCGTTTCAACGCTTACGTCGCGCGTCCGGCGCAAGGCTCGGGCCCCGGGCTCGTTCTGCTCCAGGAGATCTTCGGCGTCAACGACACGATGAAGGCCACCGCCGACCGCTACGCCGAAGAAGGCTACGTGGTGCTGGTGCCGGATCTGTTCTGGCGCATCGAGCCGGGCATCGAACTCGGTTACGGCGACGCCGACATGCAACAGGCGCTCGGCTATCTCAGCCAGTTCAACGTCGACCTCGCCGTCGACGACATCGCCGCGACCGTCGCCGCGTTGCGCGCGCTGCCCGAGCAGGCCGGCAAGGTCGGCACCGTGGGCTACTGCCTCGGCGGCAAGCTCGCGTTCCTGAGCGCGGCGCGCACCGACGTCGACTGCGCGGTCAGCTATTACGGCGTGGGTCTCGAAGCGCATCTGGACGAAGTGTCCGCCGTGCGCTGCCCGATGGTGTTTCACTTCCCCGAAAACGACTCGCACTGTCCGCCGGCCACGCGCGAGCAGATCAGCGCCGCGCTGCGCACGCGCCCGCAAATCGAGCAATACGTGTACCCCGGTTGCGATCACGCGTTCGCCGCGCCCGCGCGTCCGCAGTACGACAAGCCTGCCGCGATGATGGCGTACTCGCGCACGCTCGCGCTGCTGCGCAAGGTGCTCGGTCCGGTCTACGATCTGAACGCGCTGTGGGAAGCGCACTGCTATCACGAGTTCGCCACGCGCGACGTGGACGCGGTCATGCCGACCATGGTCGCCGAGCCCTACGTCAATCACGTGCCGACGATGACCGGCGGCGTCGGCCATGACCGGCTCAAGCGTTTCTACACGCATCACTTCGTCAACTCGAATCCGCCCGACACGAAGCTGATTCCGATTTCGCGCACGATCGGCGCGGACCGTATCGTCGACGAGTTCATTTTCAGTTGCACGCACAGCTGCGAAATCGACTGGCTGCTGCCGGGCGTCGCGCCGACCGGCAAGTACTTCGAAGTGCCGATGCTGGCGGTGGTGTGCTTTCGCGGCGACAAGCTCTACAACGAGCACATCTATTGGGATCAGGCCTCGGTGCTGGTGCAGGTCGACCTGCTGAATCCCGAGGGACTGCCGGTGGCCGGGATCGAAAGCGCACGCAAGCTGCTCGACGAAACCTTGCCGTCGAATCAACTGATGGGCGACAAAGCGCGGGTCTGATTCGTGCGAGTGGGCATGGGACACGAGGTGCGGCCGGGGTGCGAATAGAGTCACACCTCGGCACATCGTCCCTATGATGGGACGCTTTATCGACCCTTCTCGCCAACCTCCATCGACCCATGCTCACCGTCCATCATCTGAACAACTCCCGCTCGCAACGCGTGTTGTGGCTGCTCGAAGAACTCGGCGTGCCGTACGAGATCAAGCGTTACGAGCGCGATCCGAAAACGATGCTGGCGCCGCCCGAGTTGCGCGCGGTGCATCCGCTCGGCAAGTCGCCGGTGATTACCGATGACGGCCTGACCATCGCCGAATCGGGTGCGATCGTCGAATATCTGGTCGATAAGTACGGCGAGGGGCGCCTCGCTCCCGCGCGCGGCACACCGGAACGCTTGCGCTACACGTACTGGCTGCATTACGCGGAAGGCTCGGCGATGCCGCCGCTGCTGCTGAAGCTGGTCGCGCAGCGCATTGCCGGCGCGCCGATGCCGTTCTTCGCGAAGCCGATTGCGCGCAAGATCGCGGCGACGTTGCAATCGAGCTTCGTCGATCCGCAACTGAAATTGCACCTCGGCTATATCGACAAGGAACTGAGTGCGACCGGCTGGTTCGTCGGCAACGACTTCACCGCCGCCGACGTGCAGATGAGCTTCCCGCTCGAAGCCGCGATGGCGCGCGGCGGCATGAACGGCCAGATTCCCGCGATAGCCGGTCTCCTGAAGCGCATTCATGCGCGCCCGGCCTATCAACGCGCGCTCGAACGCGGCGGCAAATACGACATACTCGGCGGCGACTGAGGCTGTGCACGGCCCGGGGTTTCGTAGTGTGATGCGAAACTCGCGGGTGCTAGACTCGAAAGCTCATTGCCTGCTCGATCGCGGCACAGGAGCATCCGTATGACCCATTCCATTCATGGCAGGCAACGCTGGCTCGCGCTGATCGTCCTGTGCCTCGGCGTGTTGATGATCGTGCTCGACACCACGATCGTGAACGTCGCGCTGCCGTCGATCGCGGCGGACCTCGGCTTCACCGAGACCGCGCTGGTCTGGGTCGTCAACGCGTACATGCTGACGTTCGGCGGCTGTCTGCTGCTCGGCGGCCGGCTCGGCGATCTGTACGGACACCGCAAGCTGTTCCTCGGCGGCATTACGTTGTTCACGCTCGCGTCGCTCGCTTGCGGGATGGCGAACTCGCAAATCCTGCTGATCGCCGCGCGCGCCGTGCAGGGTTTGGGCGGTGCGATTGTCTCGGCGGTCTCGCTGTCGCTGATCATGAATCTGTTCACCGAACCCGCCGAGCGCGCAAAAGCGATGGGCGTGTATGGCTTCGTCTGCGCGGGCGGCGGCAGCATCGGCGTGCTGCTCGGCGGCTTGCTCACCAACCTGCTGAGCTGGCATTGGATCTTTCTCGTCAACCTGCCGATCGGTGTTGCCGTGTACGCGCTGTGTGTCACGCTGCTGCCGTCCGGGCGCGGCCATGCTCACGGCGAGCGGCTCGATGTGGCCGGCGCGGTGACCGTCACCGCGTCGCTGATGCTCGCCGTCTACGCGGTGGTCAACGGCAACGAAGCGGGCTGGGCCTCGGCGCAGACGCTCGGCTTGCTGCTCGTCGCGCTCGCATTGCTGGGCACGTTCCTGATGATCGAAGCGCGGGTCCGGCATCCGTTGATGCCGCTCGGCTTGTTCCGCTTGCGCAATGTCGCGACCGCGAACGTGGTCGGCGTGCTGTGGGCCGCCGCGATGTTCGCGTGGTTCTTCATCTCCGCGTTGTACCTGCAACGCGTGCTCGGCTACCGGCCGTTGCAGGTCGGTCTCGCGTTCCTGCCCGCCAACCTGATCATGGGATTCTTTTCGCTCGGGCTGTCGGCGCGCGTGGTGATGCGCTTCGGTTTGCGTCGTCCGCTGGCGGTCGGTCTGCTGGTCGCCGCGTGCGGTCTCGCATGGTTCGCGCGCGCACCGGTCGACGGCAGCTTCGTGCCCGACGTGCTGCCCGGCATGATCCTGCTCGGCTTCGGCGCGGGCATCGCGTTTAATCCGATGCTGCTCGCCGCGATGAGCGACGTCGATCCGGCCGATTCGGGCCTCGCGTCCGGCATCGTCAATACGTCGTTCATGATGGGCGGCGCGCTCGGCCTCGCAGTGCTCGCGAGTCTCGCGGCCGCGCGCAGCGACGCGCTGCACGCGTCGGTCGGCGCGACGGCGGCGCTCAACAGCGGCTATCACGTGGCGTTTCTGTTCGGCGCGATTTTCGCGGCCGCAGCCGGTGTGCTCGGCGGCCTGCTGTTGCGCTCGGGCCGGCCCGGCGACGCGGGCGCGCCTTCGCGGGCTGCTGGCAACGCGGCGGCGACGGAACACTACTGAGCCGCGCGCCCTCAGCGCAGACCCGGTTGCAGAACAGCAAGCGCGATCAAACACGACGGTTCGTTGGTGGCTATGCTGGCTTCATGCACACGTGAGAGCCGATATGAACCCGGTTGGTAAGGCACTCTGGTTTATCGAAAGCCACTTCGCGGACGCGTTGACGCTCGACGACATCGCCCGCTGTGGATGCGTGTCGCGCTTTCACATGGCGCGCGCGTTCGAAGCGGCCACCAGCTTGCCGGTGATGCGCTACGTGCGCGCGCGTCGTCTGAGCGAAGCGGCGCGATGCCTCGCCGACGGCGCGCCCGATATCCTCGCGGTCGCCATCGACGCCGGCTACGGCTCTCACGAAGCATTCACGCGCGCGTTTCGCGAGCAATTCGGACTCACGCCCGAAGCGCTGCGCGCGCGTGGCCAGCTCGACAACATCGCCATCGTGGAGCCGATCAAAATGGACGAAACCTTACTCACGCATCTGGAGCCGCCGCGTTTCGAAGACAGCAAGCCGTTTCTCGTCGCGGGACTGAGCGAGCGCTATACGTGCGATACCAGCACGGCGATTCCATCGCAATGGCAGCGCTTCGGCGCGTACTTCGGCAAGGTGCCGGGACAAGTGGGCGGCGTGGCGTATGGCGTGTGCTACAACGCCGACGACGCGGGCAATTTCGATTATCTGTGCGGCGTGGAAGTCGGCGATTTTTCGGCGCTGCCGGCGGACTTGAGCCGCGTGCGGATCGCTGCGCAACGGTATGCGGTGTTCAGCCATCGCGAGCATATTTCGACGATCCGACGGACGTGGAATACGATCTGGAATCAGTGGCTGCCGGCGTCGGGGCACGCGCCCGCGGATGCGCCGAACTTCGAGCGCTATGACGAGAAGTTCGATCCGGTCAGTGGGATGGGCGGCCTGGAGATCTGGTTGCCGCTGAAGAGTTGACGCGCGTGATGGCCGGTTTGCGTCGGGATACGTGAACGGGCACGTGATGCGGGATAGCCGCCGTCGCCGTGCCCGATCCGTGTGATATCAACTTTGGCTGCGCGAGCATTCCGGCACGTCAGTCAAAGCGACTGCCGGATTCGAATAACGGGCGCGCACTTGCGGCAAGCGAGTGACCATCCATATTCCGCTGCAGACGAGAACCAACGCCACGAGATTCTTCAGCTCCATGATGTTCTCGTTCAACCAGATCGCGGACAACGCGGTGCCGAACACGGGCACCAGGAAATTGAAAACAGTCACCCTGCCGACCTGGTTGTATTTCAGGAGCAAGCTCCACAACGTGAAGGCCACCGCCGAGAGAACGGCGAGATATCCGAGCAAGGCCGCCGATCCCGGCGTGAATGCGCTCAGCGTTCCGCCTGTCGTATAACCCGCCGCCAACAGCACTACGCCGCCAAATCCCAATTGATAGCCGGTCATCACCATGACGTCCATGCCCTGCGAAATGCGCTTTCCGTAAATCGACGCGGCCGACAGAACAAACGCGGCGATAACGATGAAGCCTTCGCCGCGCAGGCTGAATGCAAAATCGAGCAGGCCGTCGCCGAAGTTGACGACCATCACGCCCGCGAATCCCAACAGGCATCCGGCCGCTTTGCGGCGCGAGATCTTATCGTTCTGGTAGATGAAATGGGCCAGCAGCACGCTGAAGAAAGTCGTCGTCGAATTCAATATCGAACCACGGACGCCCGTGGTATTGGCGAGGCCGATATAGAAGAAGACGTATTGAATGGCCGTTTGCGTGAAGCCCAACAGCATCAACTGGCCGGCGTTACGGCCGTTCAAATTGAAAAGAGGCTTCTTCGTCAGTGCGGCGAGTATCAACAGGATGAGCCCTGCAAGGACGAACCGGTACCCTGCAAAGATCAGCTTCGAAGGAATGTCGTTTTGCGCAATGCCCAGCAATGCGTAGCCAATCTTGATCGCCGGATATGAGCTGCCCCACAGCAGGCAGCATAGGGTCGCCAATGTGATCAGTACTTTGGGTTGCGAAAAGAATCGCGCGGAATCGCGTGGTCCGGTCGTTGTTGTAGGCATGGTCATAGTTCGAATGATGTGGTCGTCGCGCACATTGTGGGCGGACCACAAACGTACTTCGCTTCCATTGCTTTTGCCGTGTGTTGTGTGGCTGAAGGGTGAGGTGATAACCGGGTCGTGCAGGAAAGTAGCGGGTCTTCGTCGCTAGCGCGATCTGCGAATGACGCGTTCGGGCAGCGCAACTCTTTCGTATGTCGTCCTACAACTGAGAGCGTCAAGTTCACAGTTTATCTGACGACACCAATACAAGCCCCATCACCTGAAATTTCCACAATCCCTTATAAAACAAGGGCATTCAGAGATAACATGAACGACGAAACGCAATCGCGAATCCCAAAAGCCAACTCGCATCGGAATGCATTTGCAAGTTGTATGAAATCATATCTCAATGTGGATGTAAAGTCAGGTAGCTGTGGACGACCGCGAGGAGCCGTCGAGGGGCGGCGGCACAACGACATGGTGCCAAGCGTCTGCGGGATGCGTTGCCCTACGTAGACCAACGCATCTAGAACGGCAAGCACAAGCAGAACGCGATAGACAACGCGAACGAAATAGAGCCGGCAGGAGGTCAACATCAAGCCCGCATAAAGTTCGGCACGAGAGCGGGCAGGACTCGAAGCGTAACGACCGATGCAGCAAGTGCGCTTGCGCCAGCGTCCACGTAACCCGCCTTGAAAACCCTGTCACCAGGCTCGCATCTCCCACGCCACAACCTACACTTAGAAACGAATCGACCGCGCCGATATCCGACGCGTGATGCGCGGGTGCCCGCGCATCGCGTCACGTGAAGTTTAGTCAGCCGTCACGGAGGAAACACATGTGCCCCGTATTCGTCGACGTAACCGAACAGAAGCGCCTGAACGACTCGCGTGAAGCACAGATACCGTGGAAAAAGTGGGGGCCCTACCTCAGCGAGCGACAGTGGGGCACGGTGCGCGAAGACTACAGCGACAACGGCGATGCGTGGAACTACTTCACCCACGACCACTCGCGCTCACGCGCTTACAAGTGGGGCGAGGACGGGCTCGGCGGACTATGCGACGACCAGCAGCGGCTTTGCTTCGCGCTCGCGTTGTGGAATGGGCGCGACCCGATATTGAAGGAGCGCCTCTTCGGCCTCACCAATAGCGAAGGCAATCATGGCGAAGACGTGAAGGAGTATTACTTCTACGTCGACAGCACTCCGACGCACTCGTACATGAAGTACCTCTATAAATATCCACAGCGAGAATACCCGTACCGGGACCTGGTGGAGACCAATCGGAAAAGGTCGCGGGATGAGATGGAGTACGAACTGCTCGACACCGGCATCTTCGACGACGACCGCTATTTCGACGTGTTCGTCGAATACGCGAAGGCCACGCCGGAAGACGTGCTCGTGCGGATCACCGTGCACAACCGCGGCGCAGAGACGGCCCGGCTACGAATCTTGCCGACACTCTGGTTCCGCAATACATGGTCGTGGGGTGAGGACGATCGCAAACCGTCGTTGCACGAGGCGGCGCCAGGCGTGATTCGAGCCACCCATCACGAGCTGGGCGAATACTGGCTCCATTGCGAAGGCGCGCCCGAGACGCTCTTCACCGAAAACGAAAGCAATGCGCAGCATCTGTGGAATCAACCCAATGCGTCGCCCTACGTGAAGGATGCGTTCCACGCGTACGTCATCGCCGAACAGCGCGACGCCGTGAATCCCGCGCAAACCGGCACCAAGGCCGCGGCCCATTACACGTGCGACGTACCCGGCGGCGGCAGCGTGGTCTTCCGTTTGCGTCTCGCGTCGTCCCGACTCGACGACGCCTTCAGCGACTTCGATGCGATCTTCGAGAGCCGCGTCGCCGATGCGAACGAGTTCTATGAACGCATCACGCCGAAGTCGATGAGCGACGATCAGCGCCGCGTACATCGCCAGGCGCTCGCGGGCATGTTGTGGGGCAAGCAGTACTACTACTTCGATCTCGAACTGTGGCTGCGCGAACACCGCAGTCATCCGCTACTCGACTCGGCGCGACGCGATGTACGCAATACCGAGTGGTTCCACATGCTGAACGCCGACGTGATCTCGATGCCGGACAAGTGGGAGTATCCGTGGTACGCGGCGTGGGACCTGGCCTTCCATACGATCGCCCTCGCGCAGGTCGATTTCGATTTCGCGAAAGAGCAACTGCTGCTGATGCTGCGCACGCTGTACGTGCACCCCAGCGGCCAGATTCCCGCTTACGAATGGAACTTCAGCGACGTGAATCCTCCCGTGCATGCCGCCGCCACGCTGTGGCTGTACAAGTACGAGAAAGAACTCGGACGGGCCGACCCGCGCTTTCTGGAGCGCTCGTTCCAGGGGCTGATGCTCAATTTCAACTGGTGGGTGAATCGCAAGGATCCATCGGGTCGCAACGTGTTCGCCGGCGGCTTCCTGGGTCTCGACAACATCGGCGTGTTCGATCGCAGCGCACAGCTTCCGACCGGCGGATCGCTGGAGCAGGCGGACGGGACCGCGTGGATGGCGTTCTACTGCCAGACCATGCTCGAGATGGCGATCAATCTGACCGAGTACGACTCGATCTACGAGGAGGTCGCTTTCAAGTTCGTCCAGCATTTCATGTGGATCGCCTATGCAATGGACCGGCACGGCGAACACGAGGACGAGATGTGGGACGAGCAGGACGGCTTCTTCTATGACCTGCTGCGGCTCCCCGATGGTCAAACGAAGCGTCTGAAGATCAGGTCGCTGGTGGGGCTGCTGCCGCTGTGCGCGTCGACGGTGTTCGAATCACATTCTCTCGAACGCTATCCGAAGCTGGTTCAGCTGATCGCGCAATTTCGCAAACGCTACCCCGAGTTGATCGCGCAGGTCGCGCCGACCGACACCGGCTTCATCGGCTACAAGGACCGCAGGCTTCTGTCGATTCTGAACAAACGCAAGCTGGAACGGGTGCTCGGCTACATGCTCGACGAGAAGGAGTTTCTGGGGCCACACGGCATCCGTTCGCTCTCGCGGTATCACCTCGACCATCCGTATGTGATTCACGTTGGCGGACAGGAGTACAAGGTGCAGTACCTGCCGGCCGAATCGAATACGGGCATGTTCGGCGGCAACTCCAACTGGCGCGGACCGGTATGGATGCCGGTCAATCTGCTGATCGTCCGCGCACTGGTCAATCTGTACAGCTTTTTCGGCGATGACTTCAAGGTCGAATGCCCGACCGGCTCCGGGCAACACATGACGCTGTTCGAAGTGGCGCAGGAGATCGTGCGCCGTCTGACCAGCACGTTCCTGCACGATGCCGACGGCAAACGGCCGGTCTACGGCGGAACGGAAAAATTCCAGAACGACCCGCACTGGCGCGATCTGATCCTGTTCTACGAGTATTTTCACGGCGACAACGGCGCGGGCCTCGGCGCCAGTCATCAGACCGGCTGGACGGGTCTCGTCGCCCCGATGCTCGATCTGTTCGCGCGCGTCGACGCCAAAACCGTGCTGGAAATCGATCGTGGGCGCGTGATGTCTCGCGTCATCCAGGAACAGGTGGGCGGAGAAAACCCCGGCAAGGAATGAGGAAAGCCAAATGTCCGACGTCCGCTACCCGGCGCTGTACCAGATCAACACACGCGTCTGGCTGACCGAGTTGTCGAGCGCGCTCGGCAGGCGCGCGACGCTCGACGATATTCCGGATTCCGAACTGGATCGCCTTGCCGAATCGGGCTTCGATTGGGTCTGGCTGCTGAGCATCTGGCAGACCGGGCCCGCAGCCCAGGCGATCTCGCGCGCGCATGACGGCTGGCGCCACGAATTCGCCGATACGCTGGCCGATCTCGCGGGCGACGACATCGCCGGCTCCGGGTTCGCCATTCAAAGCTACACGGTGCATCGCGATCTGGGCGGCGGCGAAGCGCTCGCGCGCGTCCGGCAGCGAATGCGGCAACGCGGTTTGCGCTTGATGCTCGACTTCGTGCCGAACCACATGGCGCCGGACCACGACTGGATCGACGCGCATCCGGACTACTTCGTCCACGGCAGCGAAGCGGACCTGGTTCGCTCACCCCGCAACTACTGCCGGGTGCAGACAGTGAACGGGCCATTGATACTTGCTCACGGCCGCGATCCGTACTTCGACGGATGGCCCGACACGCTGCAACTGGACTACGGCAACCCGGACCTACAGCTCGCGATGATCGGCGAGCTGAAACGAATCGCCGCGCAATGCGACGGTTTGCGTTGCGACATGGCGATGCTGGCTTTGCCCGACGTGTTCGAACGGACCTGGGGTATCCGCAGCGAGCCTTTCTGGCCGAAGGCGATCGAAGCCGTGCGACGCGAGCATCCTCAGTTCCGCTTCATGGCGGAAGTGTATTGGGATCTCGAATGGACGATGCAGCAACAGGGCTTCGATTACGCGTACGACAAGCAGCTCTACGACCGCCTGCGCGATTCGCACGCACGACCGGTGCGCGAGCATTTTCATGCCGGGCTCGACTACCAGGACAAGCTGGCCCGCTTCCTCGAAAACCACGACGAGCCGCGCACTGCGGCGACCTTCGAACCGGGTCAGCACGAGGCCGGCGCGATCGTCACGTTTCTCTCGCCGGGTCTGCGCTTCTTTCACCAGGGGCAATTCGAGGGCCGCAGAAAGCGGATTTCGCCGCACCTGGTGCGAGCGCCGCAGGAACCTGTCGACGCAGGCCTGCAAGGGTTCTATGAGAATCTGCTGGCGGTGCTGCGGCAGCCGATCTTCCGCGACGGCACATGGAGCCTGCTCGAAACCGCGCCCGCATGGGAAGGCAACTGGACCTCGGACTGCTTCATCGTGTGGTGCTGGCAGCGGGACAGCGAACGGCGGCTCGTCGTGGTCAACTACGCCGGCAACCAGAGTCAGTGCTATGTCCGGATCCCGTTTGCCGACCTGAGCGGTCGCACGGTGCGGCTGACGGACATGACAGGGCCGGCGAGTTTCGAGCGCGATGGCAACGACCTGATCTCGCGCGGCGTTTATCTGGATCTTCCGCCGTGGGGCTATCACGTGTTCGAGCTGGCCGTATCGTGAACACGCCCGCACGCGGCACCGATCCCGGACCGCGCATCAAACAGCAAGCCGCGTCGATAACATAAACGCTATCAGCCTATCCAGTTTCGGCATTGGAGTCGAAACGCTTCCGTCCGTACACTTGCCGTTCAGCACTTACACAACTGAGCGGCGCGCAATTTGTGAAGCCGCCCGGACGGAGACGCGAGTTGGACAAACCCACCCTTCCCCTATCGGCCACCGCTGCGCAGCCCGCTCGCATCGGTTATCGCTGGCATGTCCTGTTCTGGCTGCTCGTCGGCGGGATCATCAACTATCTGGATCGTGCCAGCCTGTCGATCGCCGCGCCCGGCATGATTCAGGAGCTAGGCTTGACGCGCACGCAGATCGGCCTGCTTGGGAGCGTGTTCGCGTGGACCTATGCGTTGATGCAATTGCCGGCGGGATGGCTGATCGATCGATTCGGCGCGAAGCGTGCGTACGCGCTTGGCATGATCTGGTGGAGTGTCGCCACCTGGTTGACCGGCGTGGTGGGATCGATCTCCGCGTTGCTCGTGATGCGCGCGTTGCTCGCCGTGGGCGAGGCGCCGTGCTGGCCGACCGCGGCAAAGATCACCGCCGCGTGGTTCCCGGCCAAAGAGCGCGGCTTCGCGACAGGCATCTGGGATTCGTCATCGAAGTGGGGACCGGCGCTCGCTCCCGCCGTACTCGTCGCGCTGATGATCGCGTTCGGCTGGCGCTCGCTCTTTCATGTGACGGGCGCGTTCGGGATCGCGTTTGCGCTGCTCTTCCTCGCGCTGTATCGCAATCCACGCGACAGTCAACGTCTTTCGAAGAGCGAACTCGAATACATCGAAGCGGGAGGCGGTGGTCACGAACGCTCGCTCGCGACCTCGACACTCAAGTGGCGCCGGCTGTTCGTGCGCCGCAGCGTGTGGGGGATGATTCTCGGCTACTTCTGCACGATCTGGCTCTGGAACATCTTTCTCGTGTTCCTGCCGCTGTATCTGCTCGACCGCTATCACATCTCGTTCGCGCAGCTCGGCGTGGTCGCGGGTATTCCGTGGGTCGGCGGCGCGCTCGGTGAAATCGCGGTCGGGTATCTGGCGAAGAAGCTGGTCGATCGTCAGCTCGCATCGGCGATCGGCGCGAAGCGGCTGTTGATCGCGTGCTGCGCGGCGGGCGCCGCCGTGTGTGCGATCGCATTGCCGTTTTCGCAGTCGCTGAACATGACGCTCGCGCTGTTCACGGTCGGTCTCGCATTCCTGGCCGCGATGATCGGTTCGGCATGGGCGCTCGCGGCAGACATCGCGCCATCGTCGATGGTGGCATCGGTGAGCGCGATCCAGAACTTCGGCGGCTACTTCGGCGGCGCGTTCTCGCCGCTGGTCGCGGGCTTTATCGTCGACACGACTGGGTCGTATGCACTCGCTTTCATCTCGGGCGGGATCATTGTCGGATGTGCGGCGCCGTTCTACTGGTTCATGGCACGGAAGCCGATTGTTGAAGATGCGGCGGTGGCGTAGGTGGAAAGGGTGCGGCCACTACTGCCGCACCGCCCCCGCTTCCACCGGCGCGCGCTTGAACCTCTGCGCCACGACGACACCAACGAGCGCAGTTCCGCCTCCCAACACGTGATACAGATGCAAGCTCTCGCCGAGCATCGCAATGGCGAGACCGGCAGTCGCGATCGGCAACACGTTCATGAACAGAGCGCAACGATTCGGTCCGAGATGCTCGACGCCTCGCATCCATAAAAACGGCAGCACCACCGACGCCAACACGCCCGCATACAGAATCAGCGGCACGCTCGCGCGGGTCGGCAGCGCTTCGGACGCGGGCAAACGCAGCAGCATCGGCAGCATGAACAGCAACGCGAAAATCGCCTGCAAATAGGTGGATTGCCACGCCGGCAATCCCACATGCCAGCGCTTGAGCAGCACGCCGTACAACGCATACGCGAGCGCAGCGAAAAGCATCAGTAGATCGCCGAGATGCGCGCCGTTGGCAAACAGCAGCGTGGGCTCGCCTTGCGTGATCAGATACACCACGCCCACCAGCGACAGCATCCCGCCGCCCACCATGCCCGCGCCCGGCGATTCGCCGAGCAGCAGCGTGCTCGCGACCATGGTCATCAGCGGGACCAGCGCGGTGATGATCGACATGCTGGTCGCCGTGGTGGTTTTGGCCGCTTCGTAAGAGAGGCTCTGGAACAACGCCATCGCGAGGAAGCCGAGTAGCGCAAGCTTCGGAAGTTGTGGCACGATCGCCGCACGGTTGCGCCACGCCGGCTTCAGCGTGAACAGGCTCATCAGCGCGACGGCCAGCACCAGACGATAAAACGTGATCGCGGACGGATCGATCGTGTGGGCCGACATTTTTGACACGACAACATTGCCGGCCCACAACAGGATTGCCACAAACGGAAACAGGAAATACGATCGCTTCATATCGCGCTCTGGCTGAGGATGGACTATCGGATGGAATTCGAAGGCCTTCGAAACGAAGCGCAATGTTGCGCTTCCGAGCCATGGGCTGTCTCGCGCCAAAAAGTCTTTGCTTGTCGCGAAATGGTCAACCCTCCGGTCCAACGCACCCACTCATGAACGCGCGAACGCCGACCTCCACCGCACATCGAAGCCCAGGACCCAACGTGCCCACCGCACCGGGCACGCATGTGCCGTTCGAAAGCACGCCCATGCCGGTCTCGGCGATGGCCGCGTGGTATCCGCACGGCACCGTGATTGCGGCGCATCGTCATCGGCGCGCGCAATTGCTCTATGCGATCGAGGGCGTGATGCAGATCGAGTCCGCGACCGGCTCATGGGTCGTGCCGCCCACGCGCGGCGTGTGGCTCGAACCGGGCGTCGATCATTCGGTGCAGATGAGCGGCGACGTGAAGATGCGCACCGTGTTCGTCGAGCCTGGCGCGACCGCGCACCTGCCCACTCGCAGTTGCGTCGTCGAAGTGCATCCGTTGCTGCGCGAACTGATACTCGCGGCGATCGACGTACCGCTCGACTATTGCACCGGCTCGCGCGACGATCATCTGATGCAATTGCTGCTGGCGGAATTGAACGCGGTGCCGTTGCTGCCGCTGTATCTGCCGTGGCCCGTTGACGCGCGCTTGCGCGACGTATGCGACAGCCTGCTCGCCAGCCCCGATGACAACCGCACGATCGACGCGTGGGCGAGCACGCTGGACATATCGGAGAAGACGTTTCACCGCTGGTTCCAGCGCGAGACCGGCATTACATTCGGCCGCTGGCGCCAGCAGGCGCGCCTGCTGCTCGCGCTCAAGCGGCTCGCGCACGGCGAGAAGATCATCGCGGTCGCAATGGATCATGGCTATACGAGCCAAAGCGCCTTCGCCGCGATGTTCAAGCGGCACTTCGGCGTGACGCCGTCGGCGTTCTACGCATAGCGGCGCGCCGTCAGCGGTCAAAGTGCTTCGCGCATCCAGCGATGGAAGCGATGGCCGCGAAGCACACGGCGTCATGTCACGCTCTCGATGCCACAGCCGGCGGCAACGCCGCGACCCGTAAATACTCGACACCTTCCGCGAATCCGAACACCGACTGCCGTCCGTCCCGCAAGCGAACACTGATCGTCCGGTCACGCTCATCGCGCGAGCCCAGCGCGACGAGAATCGGTACCTGCTTTTCGCGCGCGTCGACGATCTTCTTCTCCAGCCGCTCGGGCCGATTGTCGAGCGATGCCCTGATACCCGCTTCGTCGAGCGCCTGCATGAACTCCGCCGCATAACCCAGACTTGCATCGCTGATCGAAGCAACCACCACCTGCTCGGGCGCGAGCCACACCGGCAACCAGCCTTCGTAATGTTCGAGCAGCATCGCGATGAAGCGCTCCATGCTGCCGAGCACTGCATGGTGGATCATCACGGGCCGCTCGCGTTCATTGCGTTCGTTGACGAACTCCGCGTCGAGCCGCTCGGGCAGCACGAAATCGAGCTGGACCGTGCCGCATTGCCAGCTTCGCGCACGGCTGTCCGTCAAGTGAAACTCCAGTTTCGGCCCGTAAAAAGCGCCCTCGCCTTCGAGCACGTCGAACGCGAGACCGGCCGCCCGCGCGGCACTCGCCAATGCAGCTTCCGCGCGATCCCACGTCGAATCGCTGCCGGCGCGCAACGCGGGCCGCGTCGCGAGCACGACCTTGAAATCCGGAAAGCCGAGGTCCGCATAGACCGCACGCAACAACGCACAGAAGCGGCCCACTTCGGCTTCGATCTGCGCGTGCGAACAGAACACGTGCGCGTCGTCCTGCACGAAAGCGCGCGTGCGCTTCAGTCCTTCGAGCGACCCCGAGGGTTCGTCGCGATGACACGCGCCGAACTCGCTATAACGATCCGGCAACTCGCGATACGACCGCACGCGCTGATTGAACACCTGCACATGGCAAGGACAACTCATCGGTTTCAGGCACAGTGCGCGACCTTCCTGCGCATCGTCGAGCGAATACATCGCTGCACCGAACTTGTCCCAGTGACCGCTCTTTTCCCACAGCGAACGCGCCAGTAATTGCGGCGTGCGAATCTCGCGAAAGCCCGCGCGACGCATACGGTCGCGCACATGATCTTCCAGCGCGCGATAGAGCGCCCAGCCGCGCGGATGCCAGAAAACCATGCCGGCGCCTTCTTCCTGCTGGTGGAAGAGGTCGAGTTTCTTGCCAAGTACACGATGGTCGATGTCGTTCACAGCCATGCTCCGTTTGCTCGAATACCGTCGATGAAATGCCGCAAACGGAGGACCAGAAACGCCAAGGGCCCCGTCCGTTCCCGGCGGGGCCCTTGGTGGTTTGCCACTGCTTTCCTGCTGCTAGCGCGCACGACCTCCAGACGACCCGCCTGTGAAGGTAGTCGTCGTGGTGGTGACGGCAGCGAAGGGAATCGGGTGGAAGTCCATGGATCGACAATAAACCACCTGGCGACGACGCGTCAATCGCAATCGCGACAAGCGCTGGCCACAACCCAGCGATAAACGCTACGATGTGCGTTCGATTCGCCATTCAACTCATCGAGCAACTTGCCTTGACTATTCAGATCCGCCCCGCCACTGCCGCCGACGCAGCTCTCATTCTTCGCTTCATCACCGAACTCGCGGTGTACGAGAAAGCTGAGCACGAAGTCGTCGCCACCGCCAAAGACATCGAAGCGAGCCTGTTCGCCGCCGGCGCGCCGGCCAAGGCGCTTATCTGCGAAATGAACGGCGAGCCGGTCGGCTTTTGCGTCTACTTCCTGTCGTACTCGACATGGCTCGGCAAACAGGGGCTTTATCTGGAAGACCTGTACGTGTCGCCGGCATCGCGGGGCAGCGGCGCGGGCAAACAGATGCTGCGCCACCTCGCGCAGATCGCGTGCGACACCGGCTGCGGCCGCTTCGAATGGAGCGTGCTCGACTGGAACGAGCCGGCCATCGGCTTCTATGAATCGATCGGCGCAAGCGCGCAAAGCGAATGGGTGCGTTACCGTCTGGCCGGCGATGCGCTGAAGGCGTTTGCCGAAGGCAACGCGTAGCGGGGCGCGTACGCGGCATTGCTGCCTGATCGCCGCGTAATCGCTCGCACGTATCGTGATACGCGCGTTGAAGACGGACAAGTGTCTGCACCGCGGATAAACAGACGCGACAGGCGCGGGCCGCCCGCCTGTCCGCTCGTCAATCCGCCGAAGCGTTCACCGGCGTCACTTCGAACGCATCGCCGGTCGCGAAGAACGTTCCGCCGGCCACGTAATGGCAGGTGTGCAGATCGGGGTCGTCGCCGAAGTGCCAGCGGTTGTTCGAATACACGCGGCTGTCCGCATACGCGGCAACCACTTCGCCGATGATCAGATCGTGCCGCTGGCTGTCGTCCGGAGTCACCTTGCACTCCATCCACGTGAGGCAGCCGGCCAGCATCGGCACGTCGATGTTTTGCGCGGGGAACGTGTCGAGCTCGAACGCGGAGAACTTGTCCAGCTCGGCGCCCGCATGCGTGCCGACCGCGAGCGTTTGCGTGGCGAATCCGCGGCTCGGCAATTGCAGCCCAAACACGCCGCTCGCTTCGATCAGTTGCCGCGTGAGCGTGCGGCTATCCACCACGACGACCACCTTCGGCGGGTTGAAATCGAGCGGCATCGCCCACGACGCCGCCATCACGTTCGAGCGGCCTTCGTGCGCGCTGGTGATGATCGTGACCGGTCCATGATTCAGCAACTGCGTGGCTCGTGAGAGCGCCACGGGTTCTCGGGTGACTTGCATACGTCCTTGTCTGCATCGAAGTGGATGGGCAATTGTAGCGGGGCGATGGCGGGCGTGAACGTCGTGCCATGCGCCGCGCCGACCACGCGCGAACCCACCGCGAGACTCTTCATCCACGCTGCGACGCTCAGCGCCGCGCAGGCCGACGTTCAACTGGTCGACGGTGCATGGGATCGTTTCAGGTCAGGGGATTCGGCGGGCTATCTCACGATGATCGCCGCCGCAACGAACACGGCTTACGCAGACGGAGCGGATGTCGTCGCGCTGGCGCAGGCGTCGATGGCAGACGCCGCGGAACTCGTCACACTCGGGCCGCCGCCGCTGACCAGCCCGCAAAGCGGCCTCGCCGCGGCTGTCGAAGCCGTGACGCTCGCCGCCACCGCAGCCGAACATCAACCGTAGCGATCGAGCAAACCGCTTCGGGACGGCGGCCCGCAAGCCGCCGCCCCGCGCCTTCGTCAATGCGGCGCTTTACCGTTGGGCACGGCGTCCAGCGGCTTGTGCTGTTCTTCGCCGAGTCCCGGGAAGAACGCGTTCCATGCGGCGCGTACGCCTTGCGCCGCGGTGGCTTCGGCGCTGATCGATTCGGCCTCGCCCTCGGCAGCTTTCGATGGGTCCGCGGACAAGCCGCGCCAGTGCGTGAACACCAGCAACGGTTTCTCGGTCCAGGTGCCGTCGCCAAATTTTGCAAACGCCGTGTCCCCGCTCGCCAACTGCACCTCGTACCAGCCTTCACGGACAGGCGTGTGGGCGGCAAGCTCAAACCACGGGGTCGGTTCGATTTCCTTCATGTCGTCTCCGGTCGGATGAATCGTCATAGATAACCACAACAAAGGCATTCTTCATGCCCGGGCCAGACGGCGGCCCGCGACGCGCGCGCCGTCTGTCACGCGATGTTGCACTGCGGCGCACCAGGCATGAGCTGCGGGCGATCCGTCGACGTCGCGTCGTAGGGCCGAGCGAAATCGCCGCGCATAGACGACACGATAGCGCGACATGGGCCGCGCGGACAAACGTAAAAACCGCCTGATGCGGCGTCGCGTTCCAGGCGACCGTCGACCGGCACGTCATGCGGCTTGCGCGCCGCGTTTGCGCTTGCGTTGCAGCTCGCGGGCGAGCGCGGCGAGTGTGTCGACCGCCGGGGCCAACTGCTCGGCGGGCGTGTTGCCGTAGCCGATCACCAGCCCGTTGGCCTGCGCGTGCGGATGCAACGCGAAGCCCGACAGCGCGCGCGGATTGAGCCCTTCGGCGAGCGCGCGTTGCACCAGAGTTCGATCGTCCACTTGCGGCGGCAGCCGCAACGTCAGATGCATGCCGCAATTGCCGCCCAGAATCTGCGCCGGCTCGAAGTGCACGGCGAGCGCGTCGCGCAGCGCCTGCTGACGCTCGCGGTACAGCCGCCGCATGCGTCCCAGATGCCGCCCGAACTCGCCGCTGTCGATGAAATGCGCGAGCGCCAGTTGCTCCAGCCGATGCCCGCCGCGCAGCATCTCCTGCAACGCGACCGCCGTGTGCGCGGCGATCGCGCGCGGCAACACGATGAAGCCGATGCGCAACGCCGGAAACATCGTCTTGCTGAACGAGCCGACGTACAGCACCGGCGCGTCGTCGACGAGACCTTGCATGCTCGCGATCGGCTCGCCGGTGTGGCGGAATTCGCCGTCGTAGTCGTCCTCGATCAGCCACGCGCCGCAACGCCGCGCCTGCGCGATCAGCTCCAGACGACGCGCCACCGACAACACCGCCCCGGTCGGGTACTGATGCGCGGGCGACGTGTAGATCAGCTTCGGTGGATGCGCGCGCCAGGCATGCGTCGGCGCGGCGAGGCCTTCGGCGTCGACGGGCATCGGCAGCGTGCGCAGATCGCCGAGATGGAAGGCCGCCTTCGCGCCGCGATAGCCGGGGTCCTCGACCCACGCGACATCGCCGGGATTGGTGAAGAGCCGCACGCACAGGTTCAGCGCCTCCTGCGCGCCCTCGGTGATCACCACCTGCGCGCCGTCGCAGCGCACGCCGCGCGCCATCCGCAGATGCGCGGCAATTGCGTCGCGCAACGCCGGTTCGCCGGCCGGCGTGCCGTAGCCGAGCGCGAGCGGCAACGCGCGCTCCATCGACCGTTCGAGCGCGCGCCGCCACGCGCCGAGCGGAAAGCGATCCAGCGCGGGTGTGCCGGGCGTGAGCGGGAAGGTGTTGTCGGCCTGAGTGCGGGTCGCCGCGAACTGCGCGACGCGCGCCGCGTAGGCGACCTCGGGCAGCGCCGATTGCGCCGACGGCTCGCCGCGCGCGGACGGAGTGGACAGCGGACTCACGCGAGTGCCCTGCTTGCCGGCGATCACGTAGCCGACCGCGGCCAGATGCTCGTACGCAATCACCACCGTATTGCGCGACACGCCCATCTCCGCCGCCAGCAAGCGCGACGACGGCAACAGCGATCCGGCGGGCAGCCGTCCGGCGAGGATCGCCTGCTGCAAACGCTCGATCAGTTGCTTTTGCAGCGGTGCGGGTTTGCTTCCGTGGTGGTCAGCGGTCCTTGCGTCGACTGGATGAACAAGCGGACCTATGATCTCGATCATCGCGGGCTGGACCTATCGAATGGACTAGTCGTGGATCTTTTGAACATACCACGTTTGCCGTATCGTTCTTCATCACGACGAACATCCACGCACGACAGGAGAGCAACTATGGAACCCCGACGTAACGCGTTCGAACAGCCGATCGGCGCGCCCGTGCCAGGCTGGAACGGCGCCCAGGCGCCCGGCCGCGAACCGCTGGTGGGCCGCTATTGCCGGATCGAACCGGTGGACGTCGAGCGGCACGCCGAAGACCTGTTCGACGCGTACAGTTCGGCCGCCGATGGCCGCGACTGGACCTACCTGATGGTCGGTCCGTTCGAGAGTCTCGTTGCGTACCGCGAACATCTGACACGCGCCGCCGCGTCGACGGACCCGCTGCATTACGCGGTGATCGATCTGGCGACGGGTAAGGCGGTCGGCACGCTGGCGCTGATGCGCATCGACCGCGCGAACGGCGTGATCGAAGTCGGCCACGTCACGTACTCGCCGCGCCTGAAGCGCACTCGCATCGCGACTGAAGCGATGTTCCTGCTGATGAATCAGGTATTCGACACGCTCGGCTACCGGCGCTTCGAATGGAAATGCGATTCGCTGAACGAGCCGTCGCGCAGCGCCGCGTTGCGCTACGGCTTCACGTTCGAAGGCATTTTCCGCCAGGCGATCGTGTATCGCGAACGCAATCGCGACACCGCCTGGTTTTCGATCGTCGACGGTGAATGGCCTGCCCTGCGTTCGAGCTATGTGCGTTGGCTCGACCCGCACAACTTCGATGCGCAGGGTCGGCAGGTCGAACGGCTGGTGGATCTGATTGCGCGGCAGAGGGAAGGAAAGGCTGACGCGCCCCGCTCGTAAGCGCTCGCGCGGCGATACGGGGACATGCGGCGCGCACGCGTCGCATCGATTTCAAGGCGCGTTCGCCGCGCGCCGCAGCACGATCGTCGGTTTGCCTTTGTACGTGGTGCGAAGCCGCTCGCGATAGCCGCACTTATGCGCGACACGCAGCGACGGCACATTGTCCGGCGCGACGATGCAAGCCGTCTCGCCATCCGGCCATTGCGCGTCGGCCCAGGCCAGTGCTGCGCGCACGGCTTCGGTCGCGTAGCCGTGGCCATGCGCCGACGGGTCCAAAGCCCAGCCGACTTCAGGCGTCCCCAGCAACGACGGTTCGATCTCGCGATGGTAGTCGGCAAAGCCGACTTCGCCGAGAAAGCGGCCGGTCTGCGTGTCCCGCACCACCCCGTAGCCGAAGCGGAGCATCGCCCAATGTCCGGCGTAGCGCAGCAGACGCGCCCATACTTCCTCGCGCGTGAACGGCTTGCCGCCGATGTAGCGGATCACTTCGGGATCGGACCACATCGCATAGCTGTCGAGGAAGTCGTCGCGTGTGTGGGGGCGCAGGGTCAGGCGGGGGGTGGTGAGGATCGACATTGCGATGAGCGGGTGGTGGACGAGGCGGCTCGAACCGGTGTGCGTTCGATGATCGCAGATTTTCCGCATGCGAAGCTCGTCGTCGAACCCATGGCATGCGAAGAGACTTCGCCCTACACTGCCCCGATACGTTTGCGCGACCACGTCGGCGCGAGACGCCCGCCGGCCACGGCAGTCGCGACTCGCGCCTCCCTGCCACGTCCGTCACCGTCCAGCCGATGAAACCCCGCCTGCGTTACCTCAGCGCATTGCTCGTCAACGTCGCCCTGCCGTGGCTCGCCTACCGGCTCGCGCTGCCGCACGGGGGCCAGCTCGGCGCGCTGAGTGCGTCGGCGCTGCCGCTGATCGCGTGGATGACCTGGGACCTGCTGCGCTACCGCCATTTCGACGCGCTTAGCGCCCTCGTACTGGCCGGCATCGCGCTCTCGCTGCTGGCGCGGCTGATCGGCGGCGATGCGCGCATGCAGTCGATCGAAGACCCGATGGTGTCGGGCCTCGTCGGCACGTCGTTCCTCGTGTCGCTCACGTTGCGGCGGCCGCTGGTCTTTTATCTGGCCCGCTCGACGATGTCGCGCGAAGATCATCGCAGCGCCGCGAGCTTCGAGCGGCACTGGCGCGAACGCCCGACGCTCGCCGCCTACATCCGTCTGATGACCCTCGTATGGGGTGTCGGCATGGTCGGCGAAAACATCCTGCGCAGTGCGATCGTCTGGCAACGGCCGGACGACCCGCGCGCTGTCCTCGCCTCGAACCTGCTGCGTTACGGCGTCTATGCCGCGCTGACGCTGTGGACCTTCTGGCTGCGCCGCCGCATCAAGCAGGACGCGCTGCGCTATCCCAGCGAAGCCGAAGACAACGACAACGCCGACACCCGCGCCAACCCGCTCGCCCGTCGTTGAGCCTCACGCCGTTGAGCCTCACGCTCACGCCAGTTCGAGAAAGCGCGCGAGACACGGATTGCGATTGGCCGGCGACCACGCCAGCACCTGCTCGATCAACGGCGCGTCGATCAGCGGCCTGAACACCACGCCCGCGAGCTGTGCCTTGCGCATCGACGACGGCACCAGCGCGACGCCCACGCCTTCATCGACGAGACTCAGCACGGTCTGCTGCAATTGCACTTCGAAGCGGATATCCGGCTCGAAGCCGCCCGAGCGGCAATGTTCGAGAATGGTCGCACGCAGACTCGGCGCGACTTCTTCGGACGCGAGCACGAACGGCTCGCCCGCCAGTTGCCCGATCTTCAGACGCCGCGTGCGGGCACGCGGATGACTGCGCGACAGCGCTACGCACAACGGCTCGCTGAGGATCGTGCGCGTGGCGAGCGCCTTGTCGGGCACGTTCGGGAACATGATGGCCGCGTCGATCTGCCCGGTAAGCACCTGGGCGGCCAGATCGTTCGAGACGACCTCGCGCAGATTCAGCGCGACCTCCGGATACGCGACGCCGAAAGCCCGCGCATAGCCAGGCACAACGCTATACGCCGAGCACATCGTGAAGCCGATCGACAGCTTGCCGGCGCCGCCGTGCGCGGCCGCTTGCGCGTTGCTGACCGCCTGCTCCAGCGACGCGAGAATCGCCTTCGCGTCGGCGTAGAAACGCTCACCGGCCGCGGTCAACGTGACACTGCGCGGGCTGCGCTCGATCAACGTGACGCCGAGGCTTGCTTCCAGCGCTGCGAGCTGCCGGCTCAACGGCGGCTGCGACAAATTCAGGCGCGCCGCCGCGCGGCCGAAATGGCGCATCTCGGCCAGCGTCACGAAGTAGCGCAGCGGCTTGATGTCGATCACAATGCACTCCCGTTAGAAGGCGATAAGTGACGATGCAAAAAAGGTATTGTCGAAGCCATAAAACAGTATTGGATTGTATCAACGCAAGCCACTACGCTGGCGGGTCGTCGTCCGCTCACACTTCCTGCACCGATGTTAGCCACCCTCGAGATTCTGCTTCCCGTCTTCGGCCTGATTTTCGCGGGCTTCGCGTGCCGCAAGCGCGGCGTGCTCGGTCCGAACTCGGCGTCGGAACTGAATCGCTTCGTGGTCTGGCTCGCGTTGCCCGCGCTGCTGTTCGACACGATGGCGCACGCGACCTGGCGGCAGTTGTATCAACCGGCTTTCGTCGCGACGTTTTCGATTGCATGCGTCAGCGTGTTTCTCCTGATCCTCGCGACGCGTTTGCTGAGCGGCCGGCATCTCGCCGACGCCAGTGTCGATGCGATTGCCGCGTCGTATCCGAACACCGGCTACATCGGCTTTCCGCTCGGCATGATCGCGTTCGGCCAGGCGAGCCTGACGCCGACTACGATCGCGACGATCCTGGTCGCGTGCGTGCTGTTCGCGTTCGCGATCGTGCTGATCGAGATCGGCTTGCAGACCGAGCGAGCGCCGCACAAGCTCGGCCTGAAAGTGCTGGGCTCGCTTGCGCGCAATCCGCTGATCGTGTCGCCGCTGGCGGGCGTGCTGTTCGCGAGCCTGCACGTCGCGATGCCGGCTAGCGCGGAGACGTTTCTGAAACTGCTGGCCGGCGCGGCGAGTCCGTGCGCGCTGGTGAGCCTCGGCCTGTTCCTCGCTGAAAAGCGCCCAACCGAGACCGGCGCGGGCGGCATCTCGCTGCTGCTGACCGGCGTCAAGCTGCTAATGCAGCCCGCGCTGACGTGGTGGCTCGCGGCGCGCGTGTTCGGCCTCTCGCCGATGCTGGTCGAGATGGCGGTCGTGCTGGCCGCATTGCCGACCGGCACCGGGCCCTTCATGCTGGCCGAGTTCTACCGGCGCGAGGCGCACATCACGTCGCGGACGATTTTGCTGTCGACGGTGGGGTCGGTGGTGACGTTGTCGGTGTTGCTGCTGGTGATGGGGCATCGCACCTGAGGCGATAAGTCCATCTCAACCCTCACCTCGCCCCCGGCACGCAGCTCTGCGACAACCCGCGCCTCGCGCTATCCTTCGCACACGGACCGTGCCGGTCCGCGATCCCGATACGCGAAGCGCGACCCGACCCGCCGTGCCCAAAGCCCGCCCACCCGAACTCCACGACGACGCCGACGCCCGCTCCCTTGCGCGGCACTATCCGCGTGGGCTGCGCATCGATCCGCACTCGCATACGTGGGCGCAGGTGCTGTATGCGGTATCGGGCGTGATGTGGGTCGAGGCCGGCCGCGAAGCGCTCGTCGTGCCGCCCCAGCGCGCGGTCTGGCTGCCGGCCGGCACGCTTCACTCGATCCACATGATGAGCGAAGTGGAGATGCGCAATCTCTATCTGCACGAACGCAATGTCGGCCATCTGAGCCGGCGCAGCGACGTGTTCGAAGTCAACGGGTTGCTGCGCGAGCTCATCACGTCGATTGCCGAATACGAGCGCACCCACGCGCGCGATCAGGGCTATCTCGACGCCGCGTACCGTCTCGCGATGCTGGAGCTTTCGCACGCGCCGCGCTCGTCGCTGCGCATCGCGCTGCCCGACGCGTCGGACCGGCGGCTCGAAGCGCTATGCCGCGCGGTGATCGACAATCCATCGAACGCGATCAGCTTCGAGCAGCACGCGGCGTCGGTCGGCGCAAGCGTGCGCACGCTCGCGCGGCTCTTCACACGTGAACTCGGCGTCGGCTTCGCGGAATGGCGGCGTCAGGTGCAACTGGCGGTGGCCGTGTCGGGCCTCGCCGAAGGACGCTCCGTGAGCAGCATCGCGCGCTCGCTTGGATTCCAGCCGAGCAGCTTCAGCGATATGTTCCGGCGCGAACTGGGCGCGGCGCCGAGTGGCTTCGATCCGGGCGGCACGTTGAGCGAGGCGGGGGGCGAGAGGCCAGTGGAAGAGGCGATGCAGAACCGCCAGCGCTGAAGCAGAGGCAGAGGCAGAGGCAGAGGCAGAAGAAGCCTTGACGCACGTATCGCGCACCCCGAGCGAGCCTTGTCCGAAATTCGAAAGCCCTTGTCCTGACGCCCGCATCCCCGTCACCTAGACTACGCTCATCGCACTGCACGACGCAGCGCCATTCCGACCGGAGCGACATACGATGAAAGCGATCCAGTTCAAGTCTTTCGGCACCCCCGATGTACTCGACTACGTCGAGCTGCCGACGCCGCAAGCCGATGCCGGCAACGCCGTCGTGCGAATCATGGCGGCCTCGGTGAATCCGAGCGACGTCAAGAACGTGGCCGGACATTTCGAGCATACGGTCTTGCCGCGCACGCCGGGCCGCGACTTCAGCGGCGTGGTGGTCGACGGTCCGCCGTCATGGCTCGACGCCGACGTGTGGGGCACCGGCGGAGACATCGGCTTCACGCGCGATGGCACGCACGCGGAGTTCATCAAGGTTCCGCTCGCGGCACTGGCGCGCAAACCCGGCACGCTCAGCCACGCGGAAGCCTCCGCGATCGGCGTGAACTTCGTGGTCGCCTGGCTCGGCACCGTCGAATACGCGCAACTGCTGGCGGGCGAAACCATTGCGGTGATCGGCGCGGGCGGCGGCGTCGGCGGCGCGGTGGCGCAGATCGCTAAAGCGCGCGGCGCGCGCGTGATCGCGGTGGACCGCCATCCGCTCGACGCGAACATGCCGGCGGGCCGCCTCGTCGACGACTACGTGGCGTTCGACGACCACGTCACCGAACGACTGCGCGAGCTGACCGGCGGCGCGGGCGCGGACGTGGTGTACGACACGGTGGGCGGGGTCGCGTTCGAGACCGCGCTGAGTCTCGTCAAACGACGCGGCCGGGTGCTGGAAATCAGCGCGACCGGCAAGCGCCGCGTCGAATTCGATCTGATCGACTTCTATCACAACGAGACCCAATTGCTCGGCGTGGATAGCGCGAAGCTGGGCGTCGCGGAATCGGCGCCGCTGATGACGGCGCTGGTCGAAGGCTTCGAAAGCGGCAAGCTGAGCGGGCCGGCCATCGCGCAGGAATTTGCGCTCGCAGAGGCGCGCGCGGCCTATCAGGCCGTGGCCGGCGGCACGCGTGGCCGCGTCGTCATCCGCATGTGAGCGCCGTCCGGCCACTCGAGGAAGGACAACCGACATGAAAGCGTATCTGGTCTCGCTCGCCGCCGGGGTGGTGGTCGGGCTGCTCTACAGCGTCTTGGAAGTGAAGTCGCCCGCGCCGCCCACCGTCGCGCTGGTCGGACTGCTCGGCATGCTCGGCGGAGAACACGTGATTCCGCTCGTGCGGACGTGGCTCGCGTCGGGCATTCATTGACGCGCCTGCTGCCGACTCTGCCGACCCGCCCTTTTCTCCATCGCCGCAGCACGCGCGAGGCACGCTAAGATTGAGCCCGCGAGCCGGCGCACGGCCCGGCGACCATCAAGCAATGCCTCGGAGAATTGGATGTCTGCAGAATATGAAGTGCATGGTCCGCACGACCATGCTGTCGAACACGCCGGCCGCCACGACGCGGACCCGTTTGCGAGCCGCATGGCCGTGATGACGGCGATCCTCGCGACGATCGGCGCGCTGTGCGCGTATCAGAGCGGCAACAGCGAAAACCTGGCGCTGTTCTACAAGAACGAAGCCGCGATCAAGAAGACCGAAGCGTCGAACCAGTGGAACTACTATCAGGCCAAGGGCGAAAAGCAGAATCTCGCCGAACTGGGCGCGGCGCTGTCGGCCGGCAATAGCGACGCTCACGCCAAGTTCCTCGCCGACGTCGACAAGTACACGCAGCAGAAAGCGCCGATCCGCGAGAAGGCCGAAGCGATCGAAAAGGAAGTCGTGGACAATGACAACCGCAGCGAAGCGCTGCTGCATGGGCATCATCGCTGGGCACAGGCCACGCTGCTGATCCAGGTCGCGATTGCATTGAGCGCGATCACCTTGCTGACCCGCAAGAACTGGCTGCGCAATCTGTCGTTCGGCGTCGCGGCGGCGGGTGTGCTGACCGCGGCCTTCGCTTTTTTCGGGGCGTGAATTTCAAACTGGCATCCGCCGGCGCGCGCATCGATTCACCGCGTGACGCCGCCGGTCCGCAATCGGGAGTGTCGTATGGTTGATGGCTCCGCAGTTCTCGGCGTGTTCTCGGTGTACATCGCCGGCGTGGTGATCCCCGGGCCGAATTTCGTGGCCGTCGCGCACAAGGCCGCGTCGGCCACGCGCCTCGAAGCGCTCGCGGTGGTCGCAGGCATCGTGCTGGTCAATCTGTTCTGGGCGAGTTGCGCGATCCTCGGCGTCGGCATCGTGTTCGCCGCGTTCCCGTGGCTCGCGCTCGCGGTCAAGGTGGCCGGCGCCGCGTATCTGATCTGGTTCGGCGGACGTCTGATCGTCAATGCGTCGGCCGGCAAACCGGCCGCCACGGTGCCCGCGCCCGCGGGCGGCTTCCGGCAAGCGTTCGCGCAAGGCTTCGCGACCAACATCGCGAATCCGAAATCGATGGCATTCTTCGCCGCCGTGTTCTCGTCGGCCGCGCCCGCACATGTGAGCGTCGGCACCTTTGCCGCGATGCTCGGCATGGTGTGCGTCGTCGCGGGAAGCTGGTACAGCTTCGTCGCGCTGACGCTGTCGCATGCCCGCATCGCGGCAGCGTATCGCGGCTGCAAGGCGTGGGCCGATCGCGTATGCGGCGGGTTGATCGTCGCGTTGGGTGTGCGGCAGTTGATTCGCTGACCCGCTCGCCGACGGTTCAATCGGTTCGATGTTTCAATGTGCGAGGCCGCGCGCGCGTTCGAGCAGCAGGTCGCGCTCGCGCGCATTGCGCGTCATCGCGGCGGCGCGTTCGAACTCGGCGCGCGCTTCGTCCACGCGTCCGAGTTTCACCAGCAGGTCGCCGCGCACGCTGGGCAGCCAGTGATAGTTCGCGAGCGCCGCATCGGCGGCGAGCGCGTCGACGATCTCCAGACCCGCTGCCGGTCCGAACGCCATACCCACCGCCACCGCGCGATTCAACTCGACCACCGGCGACGGCGCCACCTGCGCGAGCGCGTCGTACAACGCGACGATCTGCGCCCAATCGGTCTCTTCGGCGCGGCGCGCACGCGCATGGCACGCGGCCAGCGCGGCCTGCAATGCATATGGACCGCTCGCGCCGCCCAATGCGTGCGAATGGCCGAGCGCGGCGAGCCCGCGGCGAATCAGCAGCGGGTCCCAGCGGCTGCGGTCCTGATCGAGCAGCAGCACCGGCCGGCCCTGCGCGTCAGCGCGAGCATGCGTGCGCGACGCCTGAATCTCCATCAACGCGACGAGGCCGTGCACCTCGCTTTCATCGGGCACGAGCCCGCTGAGTACGCGGCCGAGCCGCAACGCTTCCTCGCATAGCGCCGGGCGCATCCAGTCGTCGCCGGCCGTGGCCGAATAGCCTTCGTTGAAAATCAGGTAGATCACCTGCAACACCGACGCGAGGCGCGGCGCGCGCGCGTCGGCTTGCGGCACTTCGAACGGCACCTTGGCGGCGGACAGCGTGCGCTTGGCCCGCACGATCCGTTGCGCGATGGTCGGCTCGGGCACGAGGAACGCGCGCGCGATTTCCTCGGTCGTGAGGCCGCCGAGCAGGCGCAGCGTGAGCGCGACGCGCGCATCGGTCGACAGCACCGGATGGCACGCGGTGAACACCAGCCGCAGCAGATCGTCGCCGATGTCGTCGGCGCGCGCGGCATCGAGTGACTCGACGAAATCCGGCACGACGTGCGCCTCGCGCGCGTCGAGATCGTGGCCCAGCTCCTCGCGCTTGCGGGCATGCAACGCTTCCTGGCGCAAGCGGTCGAGCGCACGGTTCTTCGCGGTCGCCATCAGCCACGCTCCGGGATTGTCGGGCACGCCCGCGTCGGGCCAGTGTTCGAGCGCCGCGACCAACGCGTCCTGCGCGAGCTCTTCGGCGAGCCCGACGTCGCGCACGATCCGCGCGACGTGGGCGATGACCTTGGCGGACTCGATCCGCCAGACTGCCTCGATGGCACGGTGGGTGGCCTGAGTCGTCACGGCCTCAACCCGCTCCCGCTGACTGCGCGTGCGGGTCCATGTAGATCAGCTCCCAGATATGGCCGTCGATATCCTCGAAGCCGTGTCCGTACATGAAGCCGTAGTCCTGCGGCGCGCGCGGCACCGTGCCGCCAGCGGCGAGCGCTTTGGCGACCAGCGCGTCCACCTCGCCGCGGCTCTCGCACGACAAACCCAGCAGCGCCTCGGTGCTTTCCTTCGGATTGCAGAGCGACTTGCGCGTGAAGGACTTGAAGAGGTCTTTGACCAGCAGCATCGCGTAGAGGTTTTCGCCGAGGATCAGACAGGCCGCCTGCTCATTGGTGAATTGCGGCTCGAAACTGAAGCCGATCGTGCTGAAGAAGGCCTTCGACCGTTCGAGATCGTCGACAGCGAGATTCACGTAAATCTGCTTGTGCATGATGAAATCCATTCAACGTTTGCGCGCCGTTCAGTTCGGCTCAGTACGACTCGGCGCGGTTCGACTCAACTGGCCTCGGCCAGCGTCTTCAGCTGGCTCAGCCCGTTTTCGAAGTCCTTGCCGACCAGCCGGTCCATGCTCACGAACACCTGCGCCAGCTTCGACAGGTAGGGCGCGGGACCGTGCATCTCCCAGGTGACTTCGGTGGCGTTGCCTTCCGGTTTCAACGTGAATTCGGCCATGTTGTGCGCTTCGAAGGGCGTGACGACATCGAGCTTCATCGTCACGTTTGCCGCTTCCTTCGTAGCGACGATTTCCATCTGCCCTTCGCCGAGCTTTTCGCCTTGCCACGCATAGCGCGCGCCTTTGCCGTCGGGCGTGCCGCTGTACGTGCCCTGCGCGGTGGGATCCTTGCGCAGAAACGGATTCCACAGATTGAATCGATGCAAGTCGTCGATCAGCGCATAAACCCGCTCGGGCGGCGCCTGAATGCGCACGCTGCGTTCGATCCGGAAGCTGTCGGGCCGGGTCGCCGCGTAAGCGAGCAGCAGGGCCGCCGCCGCGAGCACGACGATCGGCAAATTCCTGAACATGATGGTTCCTTTCGGGAGCGTTGTTCGGCTCCATGCGGGATTCGCATGGGAGCGATGCTGGACGGTGCGACGGCGCGCGTATCGACACGCCCGGCTCAGGGCTCAGCGCCGAGACGCTTCCAGATCGCGGAACCGCTCCACCTCGGGACCGGGCTCGAAGTCGTCGAGTTCGAACAATTGCCGCACTTCGATTTCACCATCGGCCTGCTCGCCGAACGGCGCGGGAAAGCGGCGCGCCCATTCCATCGCTTCATCGCGCGAGCGCACCTGGATCAGCGTGTAGCCGGCAACCAGTTCCTTGCTCTCGGTGAACGGCCCGTCGACGACCGTGCGCTTGCCGCCGCTGTAGCGAATCCGCCAGCCTTTCGAACTCGGCTGCAAACCGGTGGCGTCGAGCAGCACGCCCGCCTTCGCGAGCTCTTCGTGGTACGCGCCCATCGCGGCCATCAGGGACGCTTCCGGCATCTCGCCCGCTTCGCTGGCGGCGGTCGCTTTAACCAGAATCATGAATCGCATCGCCGTTGCTCCTTTTTTTGTCGAGTGGAGAGCCGCGCACGATGGCCGGCTCTTACTCACACGACGAGCAATGCCGAGCGAGATCGACAGCGAGGCCGACGCCCCAGGGAAAACCCCGGCACTCTGCCTGGCGATGCGCTGCCGCGCTACATGAAACACGGACCGAGCTTGCGGACTTCGACCGTGCACCACGACGCCGCCGGGCACGCTTGCGCGATTGCCACCGCTTCCTCGCGGGTGTCGCAATTGAGCAGGAAGAAGCCGCCGATCATTTCCTTCGCTTCGGCAAAGGGGCCGTCGAGCAGTTTCGGCTGGCCGTCGCGGACCTGCACACGCACGGCGTCCTTCTGGGAAGTAAGAGACTCGACTGCAACGAGTTTGCCGCGCTCCTTGAGGTCGGCGGCGAAACGCACCATCTGGTCGTAGACTTCGCGACCCGCGGCTTCGCCGCGCTCGACGCGCTGATTCGGGGGTTCGACGATGAGCAGCAGGTAGGACATGGCGTCTCCATTGATCGCGCCGCCCACGACGACGTCCGGCAGGCGCCGGACGGCAACACACGCGCTTGCGGCAAATTGGCGAGAGCCAGTCTAGCAAGCGTGGATGACGTCGGCAAACCGGCCGCGCGGAGCGCCTTACGACCCGGCGCGTTTGCGACGTGGACGCTACGGGGACTCGTAACCGAAGCGCGGCCGCGAACCCTCTTTTTGCGGCGCGACACACGACCCGCGCTTTGAAGTATTCTCCGAACTCGCTAAAGCCCGCGATGAAATTGCCGTCGATCGATTGGTCACGCCGGACGACCGGCTTTCAATCCGACGACATGGCGCGGCGGACAAAATCAATCCATCGGCGTCATCTGCCGGCATCACACATGAATCGAACAATCAGCGCATCGGGGAAGTTCAGGCATCGGTCGTCGGTGCGAACCGGTATGGCGGCGGCCGTGGCTTGCGCCGTTTTGCAACTCGCCGGTTGCGGCAGCGGAGGCGATTCGGGCTCGGGATCGTCGGGCACACCGGCGGTCACCGCGACCTCGGTGGGCGGCACGGTCGCCGCCAGCAGCGCGCTAGTGGGCGCGACCGTCACGCTGATCGACGCGACCGGCGCCCAGGCCACTGCCACCACGGACACGCACGGCGCGTACACGATCCCGGTGAAGGGCATGACCGCGCCGTTCTTCATCTCCGCCACCGACGCGAGCGGCATCTCCGCGCCGCTCGCTTCCGTGCTGGCCAGGTTGCCGAACGGCAGCGCGCCGGCAGTCGCCAACGCCACCACGCTGACCACGGCGATCGCCGCGATGCTGACCGCCTCGGGCAATCCGGCCGACCTCGCGTCGGGCACCGCGCTCGCCAAAGTGACGCTGCCGTCCGTGCAGATCGCCACGATCACGCTCGACACGATGCTGGCGAACATCCTCGCGCAAAACGGTCTGCAGATGTCCGGCTTCGATCCGATCGGCACCGCGTTCACGCCGGATCACACCGGCGCCGACGCGGTGATCGACACGGTATCGGTCGTGACCGCACCAAACGGCGGCTCGTTGCTGGTGTCGAACGCGGCGCCGGGCACAACGGTCGCGCTGAACAACAAAACCGCGCAATCGGTGACGCTCGCGGCGCCCAGCGTCGCGGCGAATTATCTTGAACCGCTCGCGTCGTTGCTGACCGCGTGTGCCGCGAACGGCACACTCAACGCGACCTGCTCGCCGGCGATCGACAGCGCGTTCCTCGAAGGCGGTTCGACCGATCTCGCGTTGGGCCACGGCTCGACGGACGCGCGCTTCACCGGCGCCGTGTTCGGTTCGCCGAAGACGCTCGCGTTCTTCACACGCAACGGCAAGCAGCAGGCGCTCGTGCAGTTGCCGTTCACGCTCGCGAGCGGCGCTAGCGGCGCGCTCTACAGCATCGCGCAACAACTCGCGACACCGGTGACGCTCGCCGGCGGCACGCAACTCGGCTGGGATCTGATCGGCGATCAGTCGCAATTCGCGGTGGCGATCGAGTCGCAGGTCCAGCGCCGCAGCTTCCTCGATACGAAGCTGAACGACGTGAACCGCTACGAATCCGGTCTCGCGATCACGATTCCGACGGCGTTGAATCCCACGGTGTATTCGGCTTCGGTGACGGGGCCCGGTCTCGCTGCGCCGGTTTGGCTGATGCCGCGCAGCGGGCTCGGCAACAGCGCGCTGGCGCTGTCGGATGCGGCGTTGAGCGCCGCGCCCGTCACGCCCGCGACGACCGGCAGCAATACGGCGCTGTACCGGTGGTCGTGGCAATCGCTATCGTCGACGGCGAGCTTCACGGCGCCGGCTTCGAGCGGCTACTACGCGAAGCAGGCCATCGACGCGAGCAGCGTGCCGCTCTACTCGACCTACACGGTCACGTTCTTCGACAAGAACGGCGCGCAGCTGGGCCAGTCGTCGATCGTCAATCCCGGCAGTCCGCTGAACGCGGCGGCGGGCGGCTCGATTGCGTGGCCGACGCTGCTGGCGGATTTCGCCACACAGTTCCTGACGCCGGCCGGCTCGCTCGCGGGCACGCAGTACGCGATGAGTGTCACGTGGTCGAGTCTCGTGAACGGACAGAACCTCGCGTATCCGGTGACGTCGGTGCAGATTCAGGCGGGCGGTTCGACCGGCACCGTCGACGGCTTTTCGGTGGGCACGCCGAATAACACCACCGTCGGACAGTATCAAACGACGGTGAGCGCGGGGGTCAACGCGAGCGGCGTGCAGACTTGCACGAACTGCCCGTTCCCGCCATTGACGACGGGCAATTCCCGGAGCGTACAGTTGAACGGCGGACAGAGTGGGGTCGCGTTCATCGATAGTACGGAGTACAACGACTGAGGCGCGTCGAACACACGGTAAGAGTCGCCGGATACGAAAAACGCCCCACGTGGGGCGTTTTTTTCGCACTTCGTTTCCGCACCGCGATCGATGCGGCGCATTCGCGTATTCGTCTTTCAGACCGGCGCTTCGGCCACGGCCCGCACCTGCGCGGACCGCATCAGACCTTCGATCATCCTCGCTTCCGCGCTCGCAATCTCGCTCAACGACGCCACCGCCAGTTGCCCGTCGAGAATCGCCAACGCCGTGCAGAGGCACGCGTATTCATGGTCGTCGAGGGTCCAGCGGCCGTCTTCGTGTTCGCGCGCGTCGAGCCGAACCATCGCAGCATGCGCGCTCTCGATGTCGGCGAGCACGTCTTCGCCGAGGCCGAGCCGCGCCAGTTCCTGCGACACCAGCAGATGCCGGCTCAACGTCGTGTGCAGATGACGCGAACCCTGACCACGCCGGAATGCGTCGAGGGCCGCATAGCCCTGCAACAGCATCGCCGAGGTGACCGGCTCGTGCGCGGTGCGGCTAAAGGTCAACGCGCGCAACAGTGGGGAGATGGCCGATTGGCCGTGCTTGCGGACTCGCGATTTACTGGACATATCGATTCAATCTCCTTCACTTGCTTCCCACTTCGCCGCCGAACACGCGTGCGTTCCGGCGACCGACACCGCCGATGCCCCGGCGGTTCGCAATCCGCGATCGGCCGATATTGCACCGTATCGCGAGTGACAAGGCCCGCATATCGGTTCGAACCCGCTAAATACAAGCCGCGCAATGTGTGAACACGAAAAAAAACCCTGCTCCGGTAAAGGAACAGGGTCGGACAGGATGGAACAATCGTACACGCGCGTGGATGCCTGCCGACCTTTTGCCACCTAAAACTATCAAGCTGTTGCTGCGTGAAATTCTGCCGCTTCTACGTGCTGCCGTTTCAACGGCAACTTCGGTTGTATTGCTGTTGCTGCTACCGCCACACCACAGCCCGGCCCCTCGCCTTCAACTCCACCTGGCCGCACAAACCCCTGCTGATTCGCGCGTATTGCATCGATCGCGCGTTGTTTGCATTGCTTCACCTGCCTACTGCTTTATTGCCCTGCCGCGTTGGACGCCCACGGCAAACTGCGATCAACGGTACGGTTCAAAACAACGCGGGGGAAGACCGCGTCGATGGGCTCGGTGTTTTGTCGCGCCACGGAAAACAGTTTATGCGAGCGCCTCCGCATGCAATTGCGCGAAGCGAGGGGCTTTGGCGGGCTAATTTGGCGAATGGATGTAACAGGGGAGTTTCGTCGGCGCTCGACGACGTACACCGATAGCGCTCACGCGCGCGACGGCTCGAGCGCCGTCGCGCGCGACAGGATCCGTCCGACGCTCATCAACCGCGCGCGGCAAAATCGCTGATCGTCAGCAGCACTTTTTCGCCGGGACGTGCGAGCATTTTTCTTTCCGCCACCGCGGTAATGCGTTTGCGTCCGTCCGCGAATGTCTTCAGGACGCGCGCCTCGCCCGCGCCGCGTTCCAACCAGAAGTACTCTTCCAGCGCCTCACGCGTGACTGCGCATTCGAGGTCACGTCCGCGCGTCGAAAGCAGGAAAAGGACCGCGCGTCCGTCTGCCGAGACGCTGGGCTCAAGCTCGACAACTTCCATAGCTCACCTCGCAAAGTTCGTTAAACCGTTCGCCGTATTGAACGAACGTCACCGCAAAAACTGAATGGAGCACAGACCGGTCACCCGCTTGTTTCGATTGGGCAATGCGCGCGACGGCTAACCCGCGTGCAGCGATCGCGGCATGGCCAACGCCGCGTGTCTGCGCAACGCGCCAACGACCGGTGTCAGGATAAAGGGCGAGCGTGACGGCTTCGCCATCGGCTCCGCGCATGACAGTGTGTGGTTTCGCGTTCTGCATTTTTCGTTCTTATTTTTCATTCTTATGCCAGGCCGGCGCCATTCGTCGCCGGGTGGACGTGTTGCGCACGAGCAGTCAGACCTGCTCGCGCGAGCACGATGCGGATGAGGCAAAAGCAAAGCACATGCCACCGGTCTTCGCGAGTGCCGCAGCAAGCGTCTCGCGACAAGCACGCTCCCCACGCGCGACGCACCCGGCAAGCCGCAAACGCCGATGGCGTCTGAGGCGACGCACCTCGCCATGCACCGATCCGCAGCCGCGCGAACGCCCGGCCGGGAGAGCGGCCGTTCGCAGCAAGCACTGAGTTGGAGAACCCGAAACATAATCGCGTGGTAAAAATGCATCGCTGGCGAGACAATTCACGACAAATCTTACTCACCGCCTCGCGCGTGAAACGTTACCGACATGTCCGTTCAAGAACCTGCCCTGACCCTGCGCCAAGCGCTGCCCGACGACGAACCCTTTCTGTTCGCACTGCGCAAGGACACGATGACCGAGCATCTGGAGCGCGTCGGCGAACCGACCGACGACGCCGAGCATCGTGCGCGTCTGCTGCATCGTTACGACTCGGCATGCGTGATCTGCATCGACGGCGCGCCGGCCGGCTTGCTGAAAGCGCATCGCACCGATACCGAATGGGTGGTCGTGCAATTGCAGATCACGCCGGCGCTGCAAGGGCGCGGCATCGGCGAACGCGCGTTGCGCACGGTCTTGCGTGCCGCCCAGGCCGACGCGTTGCCGGTCACGTTGAAGGTGATCAAAGGCAATCCCGCGAAACGCCTGTACGATCGGCTCGGCTTCGAGATCGTCGGCGAGGATGATGCACAGTTTCACATGAGGCGCGCAGTGCGCGCGGCGTCGGACACCGAAGCAGAATGAATGTCGGATAAAGACTGATGCCGACCGCAATCGACTGCTCTATGCAATGGACTCTGATATGACCTTTCGCGACACCTCCGCCATCGAAAGCTGGCACGCCCACATCTATTTCGATTCGAGCAGCCGCGACGCCGCGTGGACTTTCCGCGAGCAAATCGAAGCGCACTGGAACGGTCAGTTGCAGATTGGCCGCTTTCACGAACGGCCGGTCGGCCCGCATCCGATGTGGTCGTATCAGCTGGCCTTCACGCACGCACAGTTCGCCGACGTGGTTGGCTGGCTCACGTTGAATCACGGCGCGCTCGACGTCTTCCTGCATCCGAATACCGGCGACGCGCTGCGCGATCATCGCGATGCGGCCGTGTGGATCGGCCACTCGCATGAGCTGGTGTTGAAGGCGTTGATGTAAGCGGCAACCCGCTCACATATTCGAATACGAACTGCACCAGCCGCGCGCGGCGACCTGCTTGTCGCCGAACAGCGTGCAGCCGCCGTAAGCGTCCTTGGCCGTGCCCTGAAACAGCGAGCAGTTCGCGCACGTTTGCCCCGCCGCATAGCTGGGGAACTTCGCTTTGTCGACCTTCGATGCGTCTTCCACATAGCCCACGGCTCGCGCCGTCGGATCGGTTTCGCTGAGCCGGTTCGCGGTGTCGGCGAACGCGGCGCGGGACAGCACGAGCGATGAGCCGACGCCCACGCTCAACAGCAAAAAATGGCGGCGCGATGTTTTCATAAGGATCCGATGCAAGTGGGGGGGACGCGAGCCGGAGAATCGTCTACCTGCCGCTCAATCGACGAAGCGGGTGAAGCGTTCCACCGGTTCGCGTTCGGTGCGCAGCGTGTTGACGAGCGCGGTGTCGTCGGCGAAACCGAGCGACATGCCGCACACCAGCTGCTCGTCTTCCGCCCAACCGAGATGATCCGCGATCAGCCGGTGAAACTGCGTGAAGGCAGCCTGCGGACAGGTGTCGAGACCGCGCCCGCGCGCGGCCGTCATGATCGCCTGCAGGAACATGCCGTAGTCGAGCCAACTGCCGCGCTCCATCACGCGATCGATCGTGAAGAACAAACCCACGGGCGCGCCGAAGAAGCGGTAGTTCTGCGCATGCTGTGCGTGCATGCGCGCCTTGTCGCTCTTCATGATGCCGAGCAGGCCATACAGATCCCAGCCGATCTTGCGGCGCCGGTCGAGATACGGCGACACCCACTGTCGCGGATAGTACGGATACTCCTCGCGATAGAGCGCGTCGCGTTGCGGATCGTCGTGGGCCGCGAGCAGTTCGCGCGACAGGCGCGCGAGCGCGTCGCCTGTCACCACGTACACTTTCCACGGCTGCGTGTTGGTGCCCGAGGGCGCGCGGCTGGCAGCTTCGAGGATCGCTTCGATCTCGGCGCGCGGCACCGGCGTGGGAAGAAACGCGCGAATCGAACGCCGCGTGATGAGCGCGGCGTCGACGGGATTGGCAGGTAAGGTCATCGGCGAATTCCGGCAGAGCCGGCAAGGTGGCGGTCTGCGAGGATTCTAGCGCGAGCGTCGACTAACCGGCGCTCAACCCAGCGGCGTCTTCAGCGCATCGATCAGGTCGAGCACCTCGTAAGGCTTGCGCAGCGAAATCGCGTGCGGTAAGACCTTGCGCTGCTCCGGCGTCAGCACGAGGTTGTAGCCCGTCAGAAAGATCACGCGCAGATCGGGCCGCTCGCGGCACACGTCCAATGCGAGATCGACGCCCGATTTGCCGGCCAGCCCCACGTCGGTCAGCATCACGTTGATCGCGTGCTCGCTGAGAATCCGCTTCGCGTCGTGCTCGCCCTCGGCTTCCAGAATGTCGAAGTCGAAAGTCCGCAGCAATTCGGCGGTGCTCACGCGGATCATCTCGTCGTCTTCC
Organism: Paraburkholderia ginsengisoli NBRC 100965; assembly: GCF_000739735.1. Lineage (GTDB taxonomy): Bacteria > Pseudomonadota > Gammaproteobacteria > Burkholderiales > Burkholderiaceae > Paraburkholderia > Paraburkholderia ginsengisoli. The sequence continues at coordinate 406,783 of NZ_BBJF01000006.1, forward strand.
ACCAGCAGAATGCGCATCCGCCCGTCGACGGCGGGCAGATCCGCGCCCTTCTCCGCGGCCGGCGGATCGGTTTGCAGAAGCTGGCGCTCTGCTTCGGCGACATCGGCCGCCTGCGGGTTCTGCGTTTGCAGCACATAGCGGACCTTGCGCGCCAACGCTTCATGCGTGTACGGCTTGCTGAGCAGTTCGATGCCTTCGTCGAGCCGGCCGGCGTGCACGATCGCGTTGTCGGTATAGCCGGATGTGAACAGCACCGCGATGGTCGGCAAACGCTCGCGCGCCTTGCGTGCGAGTTCGGTGCTGCGCAACGGACCGGGCATCACCACGTCGGTGAACAGCATGTCGATCGGCACGCCGCTTTCGACGATCGCCAGCGCACTCTGCGCATCCTTCGCCTTCAGCACGCTATAGCCGAGGTCGGACAGCATCTCGACTACCGTCGCTCGCACCTCCTCGTCGTCCTCGACGATCAGGATCGTTTCCGTGCCGCCTTTCGCGGGACCGGCCTCGACGTTCGTTTCGAGGTCTTCTTCCTGACGCACACGCGGCAGATAAATGCGGATCGTCGTGCCGTGCCCTTCTTCGCTGTAGATCTTCACATGGCCGCCGGACTGCTTGACGAAGCCGTACACCATGCTCAAGCCGAGACCCGTGCCCTGGCCTTCCGGCTTGGTCGTGAAGAACGGTTCGAACACACGCTCGCGCACGGTCGGCGACATGCCAGAGCCGGTATCGGTGACCGCCAGCATCACGTACTGACCCGGCGTGACCTCTGCGTTGCGCTTCGCGTAGGCGTCGTCGAGCGCGGCGTTGCCGGCTTCGATCGTGAGCCTGCCGTGACCGTTCATCGCGTCGCGCGCGTTGATCGCGAGATTGAGCAACGCGTTTTCGACCTGGAACGGATCGACCAGCGTGTTCCACAAACCGCCCGACACGATGGTCTCGATTTCGACGCCGTCGCCGAGCGCGCGCCGCAGCATATCGTCGAGCCCGCGCACGAAGCGGCCGAGGTTGACGACCTTCGGCGCGAGCGGCTGACGCCGCCCGAACGCGAGCAATTGCGACGCGAGGTTGGCGCCGCGCGCGACGCCGGCCAGCGCGTTGCGCACGCGTTGCTCGGGCTTCTCGGCGCCAGCGACGTCTTTTGCGAGCAACTGCAGATTGCCGCCGATCACTTGCAGCAGGTTGTTGAAGTCGTGCGCGACGCCGCCCGTGAGCTTGCCGATCGCTTCCATCTTCTGCGCCATGCGCAGCGCTTCTTCCGCGTGCCGCAACGCCTCGGTGGTTTCCTTGTCGGCGGTGACGTCGCGGCCCACGCCGTGAATCCGCGACGTCGCGGGATCGAGCGCGAGCGTCCAGGCGACCCAGCGCCAGGTGCCGTCGATCCGCTTGAAGCGGTTTTCATAACGCACCGGCAGACCGGTGCGGCGCAATTCGGCGAGATGCGCGCCGACGATGCCGACATCGTCCGGATGCACCAGCTCGACGTACGAACGCGACATCAACCAGTGCACGTTGTGGCCGAGCGCGCTGCTCCATGACGGACTCACGCGCTGCAAGCGTCCCTCGATGTCGGCGACCACCAGCAAGTCTTCGCTCAGTTCCCACAGACGATCGCGGTCCGCCACGGTCTCGATCACGCGACGTTCCAGCGTCTCGTTCAGGTCGTGCAGCGCGCTTTGCGCCTTGGTGCGTTCGGCGATTTCCCGCTGCGCGGCTTCGTACAGGCGCGCGTTGTCGATCGCGATCGCCGCCTGCGCCGCGATGCCGGCGAGAATCCGTTCGGCGCGCTCGGTGAACACGCCGGGCTCGGGATGACCGAAGAACAGTCCGCCGACCACTTCGCCGTTACGCGACAGCACCGGCGCGGCCAGATAGCTGCGCACTTTCAGATGGCCTTCCGGCATGCCGCGATACGGCACGTTGTGGCCGTAGCGCGGGTCCTGCGTGATGTCGTCGACGCGCACGATGCCTTCGCCGTTGAACGTGGGTCCGAACACCGCCGTGTTGCGCGGCATCGGGAAGCGCTCGAACGCGTCTTGCGGCACGCCCGACAGCGTGTACAGCATGTAGCTGCCGCCGCTGTCGTCGAGCACGTTGTAGAAGAACGAGCCGAACGCGGCGCCGGTCAGTTCGGTGGCCGCGTCGGTGACGATCTGCACCGCGCGCTTCAGATCGAGTTCGGCCGCGACCGTCGAGCCGACGCGATTGAGGATTTCGAGCGTGCGCGATTCCTCGCGCAGTTTCATCTCGGTCTCGCGACGCAGCCGCGCCAGTTGCAGATTGCCCGACACGCGCGCCAGCAATTCGCGCGACGAAAACGGCTTGGTCAGATAGTCGTCCGCGCCATGCTCGATACCGTCGACGAGCGCTTCCTCGCCCGCGCGGGCCGACAGCATCAGCACCGGCGTGTCGCGCAGGACAGGATCGGCGCGCAGTTCGCGCAGCAGGCCGAAGCCGTCGAGGCGCGGCATCATCACGTCGGACAGCACCAGGTCGGGCGGCTGCGCGCGTGCCGCTTCGAGCGCGGCCTCACCGTCGGCGGCGAGCCGTACTTCGTGACCCGCCGTACGCAGAATGCGGCTCATGTATTCGCGCAGATCCGCGTTGTCGTCGACGATCAGGAGTTGCGCGGCACCCGCCGCTTTGACGCCCGCCGCCGACCCGTCATCGCTGGAAGCGGAACCCGACGCCGATGCCGGCGTCTCGACGAGAATCTCGTTCTCCGGGCTCCAGCGCAACGCGGCGTCCACATAGGTCCGCGCGTGCCGGCTCATCTCCGCATGCACGGCGTCGTCGTGCACCGACGGCAACATCGCGCCACGCGGCAACGCGACGATGAAACACGCGCCCTCGCCCAACGTGCTGTCGACCCGCACGGTGCCGCCATGCAGCTTCACCAGTTCCTGCACCATCGCGAGGCCGATGCCGCTGCCCTCGACCGAGCGCCCCGGCGCGCCCGCCACGCGGTGAAAACGTTCGAATAGCCGCGGCACTTCTTCCTGCGCGATGCCGATGCCGCTGTCGCTCACGCTGACTTCGACGCCGGCGCCGTCGAGCACGCGAACCGCGACCCGGATCGTGCCGAAGAACGTGAACTTGTATGCGTTCGACAGCAGGTTCATCACGACCTTTTCCCACATCTCGCGGTCGAGCTGCACGATCACGGGACTCGACGGAATCTCCAGTTCGAGCCGCAAGCCGGCCGCCTCGATCGCGGACTGGAACAGCGACGCGAGTTCGGCCGTGAACGACGCGATGTCGGTGGGCTGCGTGTCGATCTGCATGCGCCCCGCCTCGATCCGCGAAAAATCGAGCAGCGCGTTGACGAGCTTCAGCAGACGCAAGCCGTTGCGATGCGTGATCTCGATCAGCGCGCGGTCGTCGACGTCGGTGCCCGGCTCATCCTTGTCCGGGTCCGCCCCGAGGTCGGGCTGCGGCCTCGCGAGCAGTTCTTCGAGCGGCCCTAGCATCAACGTCAACGGCGTGCGGAACTCGTGGCTGATGTTGGAAAAGAAGGTGGTTTTCGCGCGATCGATTTCGGCCAGCGCTTCCGCGCGCCGCCGCTCTTCCTCGTAGGCCTGCGCGTACCCGATTGCCGAGCCGATCTGCCCGGCGGCAAGGCTCAGGAAGCTGCGATACGCGTCGTCGTAGAGACGGCATGGATTCAGGCCAGCGATCAACACCACCGCATGAGTGGTTTCGCTGCCAGGAGACACCGGCAGGATCACCGCCTGCTGCGGCGCGAGATGCCACGGGCCGGCCGGCAATGCGGTGCCGAAGCGCTGCGTCAGCCCGCGCACCATATGCGGCACCTGAATCTTGAGGACGTCGGCCAGCGGCCAAGGCATGTCGCCGTCGATGCGCATCGACTCGGGCGCGCCCGGATGACCCGGCTCGATACCGCTCGCGCCGACCAACGTGACCGTATCGCCACCGGGTTCGTCCGCGTACAGCAACGCGAACGGCAGGTCCTGCGCGTTGGTGCGCAGCGCACGCGCGCTCAGCTCGCAGGCCTCGCGCCAGTCGCGACCGTCGGGGCTCGCCGCCGCCAGCTCCTTGAGCAACGCCAGTTGCCGCTCACCGACCACCCGCAGGGTGTCGTCGCTGTTCGCGCAGATGATGCCGCCGGGTTGGCCGTCGTCGCCGGGAATCGGGCTGTACGAGAAGGTGTAATAGGTCTCCTCGGGAAAGCCGTTGCGCTCCATGATGAGCAGCTTCTGTTCGACGAAGGTGCCTTCGGCGCCATTCAACGCGGTGTTCAGCAGCGGCTCGATGTCCGGCCAGATTCGCGCCACACGACGCGCGTCGGTTGACCGAGCGCGTCCGGATGCTTGCCGCCAATGATCGATTTGTACGGGTCGTTGTAAAAGTAGAGCAGCTCGCTGCCCCAGCCGATCCAGATCGGCTGCCGCGACGTGAGCATGATGCGAATCGCGATCTTCAGCCCTTGCGGCCAGGAATCGGGCGCGCCGAGCGCGGTGCGGTTCCAGTCGTAGGCGCGGATCAGCGCGCCGAGTTCGCCCCCGCCGGCAAGAAACGACGGCGCGGCCAAGCCGGCTTGCGGTACATCCGACATGAAGCGGTCCGGCTCTTTCAACGCGATCTCCTCGGCGCGACGGGTCACACAATCGTGCGACCGCTATAGCAAAAGCGGTGCCCGATACAACGGATGACTAAGGAACAGCGCACTTGGTGTAGCGCGATTCTCGCATGTCGCGGTGTGGAGCAGGAAGAGAAGATGGCCGCTGAAGCCCGAAATAGCAGGGTTTCAGCGCCGCCCGCCGATGGGGAGAGGCCACATGGAAGGCGTCGGAGAGAAGGGAGATGCGGCGCGAGCGGTGCCGGTGAAATGCTGGCGTCAGACGGCGTCGTGCCGGGTAAAACGTACCTCGAAGATACCTCGACGCATGGCGCGGACAAGGCGAATTTCCCGGTCGGACGGCAAGCGCGGCCGACCGGTTTGCTTCGTTTGCTTCTTTTGCTTCAGTCAGCCGAGGCCAATAGTTACATCAACCCCACGGCGATTGCTGTGGCGATCGATCCCAGCACCAGCACCGCGCCGACCGTCTTGCGCTTGTTCAGCTCCGTCCACAGCAGCACGCCCGTGAGCGACAGCAGAATGATGCTGCCCGCGAGCGTGTCGATCAGCAGCACCCAGCCGATGCTCAGGCCGACGCCTTTATGCAGATTCGTCAGCATCGCGAGGAACGTGTTTTCGCTGCGCTTGACCGTCACATACCCATTGCCGACCCAGTACTCGGCCGACGTGTTCTCGCGCGGCGACGCGAAGTTCAGTTGCCAGTGCTCGGGCTGGACCACGCTGCGGTCGCCCCAGGCGACCGGATGCGCAGGCTCCTTTTGCACCCGCCCCGGGTTGCCGGCGATCTTCAATTCGTGCTTGAGCCACCTGGCCAACTCGCGCGGCGTTTCCGGCGCGGGTTGCGGCAGCGGCACCTGCAGCGCCGACACTTGCGGCTCACCGGTCGACACTCTGAGCGGACCGGCGCGATGGTTCAGAAAGAAGCCCGTGGTGCCGAACAGCAAGCCGAGCGCCGCGCCCCACAAGCCGATCCAGCCATGCACCTTGCGCAGCCATTTGACGAAGGTCGCGCGGCGCGAGCGCTGCTGCCGCGACTTCAGCTCGTCGCTGTCGAACCGCTGCGGCTCGCGCGCCGCGCGCTCGTCCGCTGCCGGTTGCATGTCGATAGTGTCGGGGACGCTCACGTTTCGCTCCAGGTACGCAGTAGATTGTGATAGCAGCCGACCAGACTGCGGCGTGCAATCTCGTCGGCGTGGGCGGCATTCAGCCGTTGAATCGCGGTGTCCATGTCGAACAGCAGTGCGCGTTGCGTGTCGCTGCGTACGAGGCTTTGCACCCAGAAGAAACTGGCGATGCGCGCGCCGCGCGTGACCGGCGTGACCTGATGCAGACTCGTGGCCGGATAGACGATCATGTCGCCCGCCGGCAGCTTCACCTGCTGCACGCCGTAGGTGTCTTCGATCACCAGCTCGCCGCCGTCGTACTCGTCGGGCTCGGAAAGGAACAGTGTCACCGACACGTCGGTGCGCAGCTTCACGCCGTTGGGTAGCACACGCACCGCGCCGTCGACGTGACTGCCGAACTGCATGCCGCCTTCGTAGCGATTGAACAGCGGCGGATAGACCTGGTTCGGCAACACCGCGCTGATGAAGAGCGGATTGCGCTCGATCGCCGCGAGGATCACGTCGCCGAGTTCGCGCGCCACCGGCGTGTGCTCGGCGATCTGCTGGTTGCGCTTGACCGGCGCGCCCTGATAGCCGGCGGTCGCGCGGCCGTCGACCCAGGCGTCGCCGGCCTGCGCGAGCCGTTCGCGCACGAAGCGCAAGCGGTCGGCGTCCAGTACTTTCGGAATCTGCAGCAACATGATGTTTCCTTTGCGTCGGCTTACCGTGTCAGGAGAACCCAGCCTAACGTAGTGTCCACGCCGCCTATATCAAAAACGGTAATCGAAGGTCGCCAGCAACGTGCGCCCGATACCCGGCACCGAACGGCCGCCGTCAGACGGAATCAGCGCGTCGAAGTATTCCTTGTTGGTCAGGTTCAACAGGTTCAGGCGCACGTCGAACTTCTTCGCGTGATAAGCCGCGGTCGCGTCCCAGCGCGTGTAGCCCGGCACCCGCACGTAGTTCGTGTTCGACGCATAGCGCGGCGACATGTAGATCGGGCCGCCGCCGATTTCCCAATGCGGGGTGATCGCGTAGGTGGTCCAGAACGTCAGCGTGTTGCGCGGCGTGTTGGCCGGCGTGTGTCCCTGCGTGCCGTCGAGCGCCTTCAGGATCACGGCGTCCATGTACGTATAGCCGCCGAACACCTGCCACTTGTCGGTGATGTGGCCGGTCACGGCCGCCTGGAAACCGTCCACGCGGATGTCGCCGGCGAGTTCGTACTCGGTCGGCGAGACCTGTGTGCGGGCGTTGTCCTTTTCTTCGCGGAAGAGCGCGGACGTCACCGAGATGTTGCCACCGAACAGATCCCACTTGCCGCCGACTTCATACGACTTGGTCGATTCGGGCGCGAGGTTTTGCGTGAGGTTCGTCACCGTCAGGTTTTCGAGCGACGGGTTGAACGACGTGCCGTACGACACGTAGTACGACTGCCAGTCGGTCGGCTGATAAATCACGCCCGCGCGCACGCTGGTGAAGAAGTTGGTCTGGCTCGCGTAGGCCGGCAGGCTGATCGAGTTGTTGATCGCCGCCTGGAAACGATCCCAGCGCAAGCCACCGATCACCTTCCAGTGCTGGTTCAGCGACACGGTGTCGTTCAGGTACGCGCCGAGTTCGGTGGCGCCGGAGTCGGCGTAGTTACCGACCGTGGTCGTCACGTTGCCCGGCGTGCTCATGATCGGCGGATTCAGCATCGGCACGATCGGCAGGTTGCCGCGCGTGTACGCCTGGTTCGTATAGCTGTCGTGCCCGATCTCGAAGCCGGCGATCAGGTCATGCTTGATCGGCCCGGTGTCGAATTTGTATTCGAGCATCGTGTCGTTGTAAATCGCGCGGTTCTCGATCACACGATCGTGGCTCTGCAGCTTGATGAACAATTGCGATGGCGACAGCGTCGTGAAGTTGCCGTTGGTCAACGCGGTGCTCGACGACAGCGGCCCGGTCAGCACCGATTGCGGCGCGGTTTCGCGCGCGTCGGTCTCCGAATGCGAGAACTGCGTCTGGTTGGTCAGGGTGAGCGCGTCCGAGAACTTGTGCTTGATTGCAGCCGTGAAGATCTGCACGTCCTGGATCGTGCGGTCATCGGTCAGACCGTAGAAGGTATTTCTCGGCACCGGCGACGGACGGCCGTTCAACGCCTGGATGCCGTAGTCGGGCATGTCGTGGTTGTGCTGGATCAGCGCGGACAGCGTGATCTCGGTCGGCGTGCCGATGCCGAAGCGCACTTCCGGCGCGATGCCGAAGTCCTTGTTCTTCATCACGTCGCGCGTCGAACCCAGGCTTTGGCCGAATGCGTTCAGGCGAATCGCCGCGGTATCCGTCAGCTTATGGTTCACGTCGACGGTGGTGCGGTAGCGGTCGTCGGTGCCGACCATCCCCGAGACTTCCGCGAAGTCCTTCAACTGCGCCTTCTTGGAGACCTGATTGATCACGCCGCCTGTCGAGCCGCGGCCGAACAGCATCGACGACGGGCCGTACAGCACTTCGAGCGACTCCAGATCGAACGTGTCGCGATAGTACTGGTTGCGGTCGCGGAAGCCGTCGAGGTAAATGTCGTTTTGTGCGGTGAAGCCGCGCAGGTTGATGTTGTTGCCGATCTGGCCGCCTTCGGCCGCGCCGATCGTCACGCCGGGCGCATTGCGCAGCGCGTCGGTGAACGACGTCGCGCCTTGCGAAGCCAGCAGACTCTTGTTGATGACGGTGACGGTCTGCGGAATATCGCGCAAGGCGGTCGGCGTCTTTGCACCGACGGTCGAGCGTTCCGCCTGGAAGTCCTGTTGTTCAGCCTGCGCCGCGACGCCGATGGTCGGCAGCGTGCCGCTCTCGGTGGCGGTGCCGGTTGGTGCGTTGGTCGGTGCGTTTGCCGATCCGTTTGCCGGGTTCTTATCGGCCGCAGGTTGCGACGCGGTTTGAGGAGCAGTCTGCGCGACGGCCGGTGTCGCAAATGGAATGGCAAAAGCTAGCGCTAACGCAGTCGCAAGCGGCGTGTGGTTGAACATTGGAAATCCCGTCAGGTGTGCGCTTGCCCGATTCGCATGTCTCCCATGGAATGAATGGCAAGCTGCAATTGGCTGGCTTCCGGTCGCCTAATGACGCAGCGGGACGGGATGGCTGGCTGGTGGTCAAATGAGAATCGCTATCATTCCACATGCGTCAAAGTGCATCAATCGCGCCGTTGGTTACTTCTCGTAAGGGAATTATTTCCGGCCTTTACGAGCGTATGGCGTTCGTAATTTTTATTCGACTGACAGTTTGCGTTTATTACGACTCGTAATTTATGCACTCAGAATTTCAAGCACCCATAAGGCAGGCTTCTCACCTCGTCGAAATTTAAACTTTCAAATTAATAACATCACACCAAAACACACAGCCAATATTTATTTGCAATACGGTTTATCCTTTTTGCAACACTCGCTACATTCCCCTTGTTCCGTTCCTTCTTCGGAGTTGTTGACCATGCAATACCGCAAATTCGGCCGCACCGGCCTGACTGTTTCGCGACTGTGTCTCGGCACGATGACCTTCGGTCTGCAAACCGAGGAAAATGCCTCGCATCGCATCCTCGATACTGCGGCGGACGCCGGTGTGAACTTCATCGACACGGCCAATGTTTATCCGCTCGGCGGCGGCGAGCAGATTGCCGGGCGCACGGAAGAGATCGTCGGACGCTGGTTGAAGGGCAAGCGCGAGCGCTTCATTCTCGCGACCAAGGCGGTCGGCAAGATGGGACCGTCGACGTGGGACCAGGGCGCGTCGCGCAAGCATTTACTGGATGCCATCGACGCTTCGCTGCGTCGGCTCGGCACCGACTACGTGGACCTCTACCAGCTCCACTCCGACGACGCGAGCACGCCGCTCGACGAAACGCTCGAAGCACTGGATACGATCGTGCGCTCAGGCAAAGCGCGCTATATCGGCGTATCGAACTTTCTCGCGTACCGGCTCGCGCGCGCGTTGGGACGCGCCGACGTGCTGCGCGTCGCGCGCTTCGTGTCGGTGCAGCCGCGCTATAACCTGCTGTTCCGTCAGATCGAACGGGAGCTGTTGCCGTTGGCCGCCGAGGAGCAATTGGCGGTGATGCCCTACAACCCGCTAGCGGGCGGCTTGCTGACGGGCAAGCACCAGTTGGACGCGACGCCGGCGAGTGGGCGTTTCACCGAAAGCGTCGGCAAGGCTGGGGCGATGTACCAGGAGCGGTATTGGCATAAGCGTGAATTCGAAACGATCGAGCAACTCAAGGCGATCGCGGCGTCGACCGGCGAGTCGTTGACGCGAGTGTCACTTGCGTGGGTGCTGGCCAATCCGCTCGTGACCTCGGCGATTATCGGCGCAAGCCGCGCAGAGCAGTTGAGCGATACGCTCGCGGCCTCCGAGCTCGTGCTCGATACACAGATCAAGACGCAACTCGATGAGGCCAGCGTGCAATATCGATGGGGCGATGCCGCCAGGTAAGCGGCGTTGGGTTTTCACGGCGGCATGAGGCAGCGAGGTGAAGCGACGCGATGCGCCGCCTCGCCTTCACGCCGCCGTCAAGACAGACGACGTCACCGCCCGTACCGCAACACGGTACTCGTCGCGGCAATCACATGATCCTTGATGGCCGCGAGGAACGCGTCGCGGGTCAAGCCGGCCGGCAACGCATCGGGCGGCAGATCGAGCGCATAGACCTGCGCGACGTAGTGATGCGGCACGTCCCCAACCGGCGGACACGGTCCGTAGTAGCCCGTGCCCCCGGTCCGATTCGTACCGGCGATGCTGCCGGGCGGCACGGCCCCCGCCGCGAGTCCCATGGTCGACGGCGCGATGCCGTACTGCACCCAATGCACGATGCCCAAGCCTTTCGCGCCGTCCGGATCGAAGATCGTGACCGCGAAACTCTTCGTACCGGCGGGGACATTGCGCCATTGCAGCGCCGGCGACACATTGCCGCCGCCACAGTTGTTGGCGCTTGCCGCGTGGCTCGCATCAAGCGCGCCGCCGTCGGCCAAACCCGGCGACGCCACCGCGAACGCCTCCACCGCATAGGTGTGCGCGCTCGCCAACGCGAACACCGCGCAGGCACTGGCGCAGAGCAAACGTCGGGCAATGTCAAAGCTGCTTCGCGTCATCGCGAACACTCCTTGTCGGGCGCTCATAGCACCGCTGTCACTTGAATGGTCCCGTACGCTGGTTGGCTTCCGGCAATTGCCGCGTTTCGCGCACCGAGCGCGGATGCCATAAGCGCGCGCCGCCTTCGATACCCGCATCGTTCGAAACGGTCGCCACGTTCGGCGGCAGTTCGAACTTAAGGCGCGTCGCGTTGCCGCCGCCGATCCACAGCTTGTCGTAGTTCACCAGCGATTCCAGAATGCCGATCACCTTATGAACGCGCCGGTTCCAGCGTTTATTCCCCGCCTTCTCGCGCGCGGCCTCGCCGATGTATTCGTCGTACGCGACACCCTTCTTGCTCACGGGATGATGGGCGAGTTCGAGATGGGGCATCAACTCGCCGTCGCGGAACATAGCCGTGCCCGCGCCCGTGCCGAGCGTCAGCACGAATTCGAGGCCACGTCCTTCGATCGCGGCGAAGCCCTGCATCTCGGCATCGTTGATCATGCGCACCGGCAAGCCACCAAGACGTTGCGCCAGCGAGTCGGCGAGCGGAATGTCGTGCCAGCCTTCGATGCCGAAGTGCGGCGCGGTCAGAATGCGGTTGTTGCGCACCACGCCCGGAAAGCCGATCGACATCAGCGTGGGCGGCGCCTGTTTGATGAGCGGCGCGACCAGCTTCGCCAGCACATCCACCAGTTGATCCGGCGTGCACGGATGCGGCGTGTCCACGCGCACGCGCTCGGTCTTCATCTGCCCGTCCGCATCGATGATCGCGGCTTTCAGGCCGGTGCCGCCGACGTCGATGGCGAGAATCCGCTCGGCGCTGCCCGCTACTTTCGTGTTACCCGTTGTCTTGCGTGTTGCCACAATGTCCCCCGTTCATATTGATGCGCATGTTGGCGTTACTTGCTGGCATCACCCGTGCCGGCGTCACTTCGTTCCGGCTGCCTTCTTCTGCAACGGCCGCCACGCGCGGCCGTCGCGCGCGAGCAACGCGTCCGCCTCCGCAGGACCTTCGCTGCCGGCCGCGTAACCGTGCACCGGCATCGCGCCGCCGTCTTTCGGATGCAGCACGTCGTCGACTGCGCACCAGCTCGTTTCGATACTGTCGGCCCGCTGGAACAACGTCTCGTCGCCAAGCATGCAGTCGTACAACAGCGTCTCGTAGCCGACGTTCGCGCTCGCCGCGAAGAAGTCCGCATAGTCGAACGACGATTGCACCGCGCCGATTTGCATCACCGGCCCCGGCGTTTTCACGTTGAAGTCGAAGCTCGTGCCGTGCGCGGGATCGATGCGCAAGGTCAGCACGTTCGGCGTGAGCGCGTCGACCGGCGTATCGCGGAACAGCCGGAACGGCACCGGCTTCAGTTGCACCGAGATTTCCGTGCGGCGCGCGGCGAGCCGCTTACCTGTGCGCAGATAAAACGGCACGCCGGCCCAGCGCCAGTTCTCGACGAACACGCGCGCCGCCGCATAAGTCTCGGTCGTGCTGCCGGGCGCGACGTCCGGCTCTTCGCGATAGCCGACGCCCGCCGGGCCTTTTTCGTATTGGCCGAACACGACGTCGTCGGGTGTCAGCGGCTTGATCGCGTCGAAGATCTCGGCCTTCTTGTCGCGCACGGCTTCGGCGTCGAACGAATTGGGCGGTTCCATCGCGACCATGCCGAGCAACTGGAACAGGTGGTTCGGCACCATGTCGCGAAACGCGCCGGTCTGTTCGTAGAACTTGCCGCGTCCTTCCACGCCGATCGTTTCCGCCGCCGTGATCTGCACGCTGTCGATATATTCGCGCCGCCATATTGGTTCGAACAACGCGTTCGCGAAGCGCACCGCGAGAATGCTCTGCACGGTGTCCTTGCCGAGAAAGTGATCGATGCGATACACCTGCTCTTCCTTTGCGTACGACAGGATGTGCGCGTTCAGATCGCGCGCCGTCGCGAGATCGGTGCCGAACGGTTTCTCGATCACGAGACGGCGGAAGCCGCCGCTCTCGCCTTCTGCTTCCTTCAGCAAACCCGCCTTGCCGAGATGCTCGACGATCGGTTTGAAAAAGCGCGAGCTGACCGCGAGGTAGAAAATCACGTTGCCGCCGGGCGACCGCGCGAGCTTCTCTTTGAGCTTCGTGAAGGTGTCGTCGGTTTCGAATTCGCCGGCCACGTATTCGAGGCGTTGCGCGACCCAGTCCCACGCGTGGTCGTCGAGCTTGCCCGCGTGGAAGGTGCTGGCTTTGTCGGCGGCGAATTGCTGCAACGACTTGTGCAGGTCTTCGCGCCACTCGGCCGTCTCGCGCTCGCCATGATTGACGCCGATGATCTTCATCGCGCCGTCGAGCAGGCCGTCCACCGCGAGGTTGTACAACGCGGGCATCAGCAGCCGCTTCGTGAGGTCGCCGCCGGCGCCGAAGATCACCAGCGTGCAGGGTGGCGCGGGCCGCTTGCCGGGCGGTGACGCGGGCGCATCGTGCGGACCCGCGCTGACCTTGCAGCTCGGAGCCTGGGCGGCGGCGTGATCGGAGGTCTGGGTGTTCGGTGTAGTCGACATGGGATTCACTTGAGGAAGCCAATGAAACGGACGTGGCGGTACATGAAAGACCACGCTTGAACCCGCACAGTTCAAAAACGATCACGCGAATTGCACGGCACGCTGCGTTGTAGGGCCGATGTAACCTCGCCGCATGCGAGTCGGCCGTGACGCGCTACTTTGTCACCGGGGTGGCGAATGCGGACGCCGGTTCAGGCGCGGGCTCGGTTGCGCACGCTGGCGCGACGCTTTGCGCAGCAGCCGTCGTCGCGGTGGATGGCGCTGTAGGAATAGGCGCCCGCGCCGGTTCCCCCGCCAACGGCACATTGCCAGATGCCGCCATCGCTCGCGGTTGCAGCAGCAACGCAATGAGCCCACTCCAGCCGGTCTGGTGCGAAGCGCCGACACCGCGCCCGTTGTCGCCATGAAAGTACTCGTGGAACAGGACCAGATCCGCCGACTTCGGATCGGCCTGCAACAGCGGATACGCGCCCATCACCGGCCGCTCGCCGTCCTTGTTCTTCAGGAACAGCGTGGTCGCGCGGCGCGCGAGTTCGTCGGCGATTTCGCTGAGCGAGAACTTTTGCCCCGAGCCGGTCGGGTACTCGACGCGGAATTCGTCGCCGTAATAGCGGTGAAATTCGTACAGCGATTCGATCAGCAGATAGTTGACCGGCATCCACACCGGACCGCGCCAGTTCGAATTGCCGCCGAACACGCGCGTGTCGGATTCCGCGGGCAGATACTTGACGCAAAAACTGTTGCCGTTGTGATTGAACACGAACGGCTGATCGCGATGAAAGCGCGACAGCGCCCGCACGCCGTGATCGGACAGGAATTCGCTTTCGTCGAGCGCACGCCGCAGCAGCGCTTTCATCCGATGACCGCGCAGCAGCGACAGCAGCAGCGCGTTGCCCTTGCCGGGCTCGTTCCAGCGCGACACCAGCCGCGCGAGATCCGGCCGATGTTCGAGGAACCACACGAGCCGCTCGCGCAGACACGGCAAGCCGCCATGCAGACGTTCTTCGAGCACGTGCACGGCAAAGAGCGGAATCAGCCCGACGATCGAGCGCACCCGCATCGGCACGTTGCTGCCGTCGGGCAGGCGCAGCTTGTCGTAGAAGAACTCGTCTTCGCTGTCCCACAGGCCCGTATCGCAGCCGTCTTCGCAGCTCACGGCTTCGGCGATGTACAGGAAGTGCTCGAAGAACTTCACGCCGATATCGACGAACACATGGTTCGCGTACGCGAGTTCGAGCGCGATCCGCATCAGGTCGAGCGCATACGCGGCCATCCATGCGGTGCCGTCGGCCTGATCGATATGACCGCCGGTCGGCAGCGGCGACGAGCGATCGAAGATGCCGACGTTGTCCAGCCCGAGAAAGCCACCCTGGAAAATATTGTGGCCATCGGCGTCCTTGCGGTTTACCCACCACGAGAAATTCAGCAGCAGCTTATGAAACACCAGTTCGAGGAAATCGCGATCCGCTTTGCCGGTCAGCGCGCGATCGATCTCATACACGCGCCACGCGGCCCACGCATGCACCGGGGGGTTGGCGTCGCTGAGCGCCCATTCGTACGCGGGCAGCTGACCATTCGGATGCTGATAGCGGTCCTTCACCAGCAGCAGTAACTGACGCTTCGCAAACGCCGGATCGATCAGCGCGAACGCGGTCGCATGGAACGCGAGGTCCCACGACGCGTACCACGGGTACTCCCATTTATCGGGCATCGATACGATGTCCGCATTGCACAGATGCCGCCAGTCCGCATTGCGGCCGTGCTTGCGGCTCGCGGGTGGTGCGGGCTGCAGCGGATCGCCTTCGAACCAGCGTTGCACGTCGTACTGGTAGTACTGCTTGGACCACAGCATGCCGGCGAGGGCCTGGCGCTGCACGAGGCGCGCGTCGGGATCGGCGATCTCGTGCTGCAACGCGCCATAGAATTCGTCGGCCTCGGCGATGCGGCGCGCGAACAGCGCGTCGGCGTCGAACCGCACGTCGTCGGGCGCCGACTGCGGACGCCAGCGCAGGTACACCACCGCGCGCCCATGCGGACCGAGTTCGAGCGCGGCATGCGCTGCCGCCTTGGTGCCGGCGTCGTGACGGATCGCCTGCTGATCGCCGTGCACGAGATAGTCGTTGAAGCCGTCCTTGAACGGACCCGCGCCGTCCATGTTGAACAGACGCTTGACGTTGGTGTCGTTCTCGCAGAAGAGCCACGCGAGTTGCGGCGTGTCCTTCGACCACGCCGTCACGACAATCGGCTCGTGACCGTGCTGACGCCCGATCAGGTGCGCGTCGCCGTTATGGTCCGTGCCGGCGACCAGCGACGGCTTGTCCTTATTCTCCTTCCACGACCACGAGTTGCGCGCCCAGATTTGCGGCAGCACGTCGAGCGACGCGGACTCGTCCCCGCGATTGTCGATCGTCACGCGCATCACGATGTCGTCGGCCGCGTGCTTCGCGTATTCGACCTGCACGTCGAAATAGCGCAGGTCGTCGAACGCGCCGGTGTCAAGAATCTCGTACTCCGGCATGTCGCCGCCACGGCGCGCGTTTTCCTGCACCAGATCTTCGTACGGGAACGCGGCGTGAGGGTACTTGTACAGCATTCGCATGTACGAGTGGGTCGGCGTGCCGTCGAGGTAGAAGTACAGTTCCTTCACGTCCTCGCCATGGTTGCCCTGCGAGTTGGTGAGGCCGAACAGGCGCTCCTTGAGGATCGGGTCCTTGCGGTTCCACAACGCGAGCGACACGCACCAGCTCAGCTTGTCGTCGCCGAAACCGGCGATGCCGTCTTCGCCCCAGCGATACGCGCGGCTGCGCGCATGGTCGTGCGGGAAGGAGTCCCAGGCGGTGCCGTCCGCGCTGTAGTCCTCGCGCACCGTGCCCCATTGGCGCTCGCTCAGATACGGGCCCCAGCGTTGCCAGTGGGCGCAATCGGCCGAGTGCAGGCGTGAGCCTTCGATGGTGGCGAGCAGATTGGCAGCGCGCAGCGGTGGCATGACTTCGTCCTTGCTTCAGCCTGGCGGCGGGACACACATCGTAGCGCGGTTTACGCGGCGATGGGCTCCAACCGCGCAAGCAGGTTTTCGACGCGCAGCAACTCGCCCAGCGACCACGCCTGGAATGGCGTGCCCGCAGGTGCATGGGGCGCGTCGCCGTCGGCGATTTCACACAGATGGTCGAGGCCCGCGTGATCGAGATGCGCGTAGAGCGGGTCGAGAAAACGCGCCCTGGCTTGCGCGCGGGTTTCCGCCGTGTTGCCGTGAACCCGCAGCCAAGCGTCGACAAACGGACCGAGCAGCCACGGCCAGACGGTTCCTTGATGATAGGCGCCATCGCGTTGCAACGGCGAGCCGCCGTAATGTCCGCGATACGCGGGGTCGGTCGGCGCGAGCGTTCGCAAACCGAGCGGCGTGAGCAACTGCGCTTCGACCTGCGCGAGCACCGCGCGCGCCGCCGCGCCGTCGAGTAGCGGAAACGGCAGACCGCCCACCGCGAATATCTGGTTCGGGCGAATCGAGCGGTCTATCGCGCCTCGCACGTGATCGACGTCGATGTTGTCGAACAGCGCTTGCGTGGCTGGATCGACGAAGCGTTGCTGAAACGCTTGCGACGCTCGCTCCGCGGGTGATTGCCATCGTGGATTCCATGTTGCTGCAATGCGCAACGCGTTGATCCACAGCGCCTGCACTTCGACCGGTTTGCCGATGCGCGGCGTCACCACCCAGTCGCCGACTTTCGCGTCCATCCACGTGAGTTGCACGCCGGGGATGCCGGCGCTCAGCAGGCCGTCGCCGGTGCTCGCCTGGATATTGAAGCGCGTGCCGTTCGTGTAGCCGGTGAGGATCGCGTCGGCGGCCTGTTGCAGACGCGCGCGGGTCCCGGCGTTCGCGTGACCCGTGGCCAGATAGTCGTGCACCGCGACGATGAACCATAACGATGCGTCGACGGAGTTGTATTCCGGCGTGTCGCCGTAGTCGGGGAAACGGTTCGGCAGCATGCCTTCGGACAGCGTGCCCGACCATTCGAGCAGGATCGCGGCGGTTTCGTCGAGTCGGTTCGTTGCGATCAGCAGGCCCCGCATCGCGATGAAAGTATCGCGGCCCCAATCGGTAAACCACGGGAATCCCGCGAGAATCGTGCGGCCTTCGTTGCGCGAGACGACGTAGGCGTCGGCGGAACGTTGCAGACGCGAGCCCAATCCCGTGCGGCGTTCTTGTTCGAGACGGGCGAGCTCCGTGGCGTGAGTTGCGCTGGGCTTGGTGGTAGCTCGCGCGTGGGCGCATTCCGTTGCGCTCGACGCGCTGAGAATCATCACCGCATCGCGCTCGTTCAGGTCGAAGCTGAATACGCCTGGCGTCGCGAGGTCTTCGCTGAAATCGAGGCCGCGTTCCTGTTCGCGTACGTAGCAGAAGTGACGATACCAATCGGGCGCATGCGTGTAGACGCCATCCGTCGCGGCATGAATGACCGGCAAGTCGCCATACGGTTGCCAGTTCACGCACGAGCGATCGTCGCTGGTGTGTGCGTCGAAGTTGAACGCGCCATTCTCATGATGCAGCGCGTGATAATCGCGGCCCGACAACAGCGGCCTGACCTTCAACACAAGCGCATTCGTTTCAGCAGCCGCCGCCGCTGCCAGAGCGCCCGCGAGCCGCCACCGCAAAACCGTTTCGCATGTCGCTTTGCTGACGAAGACTTCCGCCTTCACCACGCCAAACGACTCGCATTGAATACGCCATGTCGGCCACGGCATAGTGTCGAATCCGACGAGACTCGCGCTCAAGTCCGGATAAATCACATCCGGCACATACCGCTGCATACTCAACGGATAGCGCTGCCCTCCCGCCTCCAGCCACGCCTCGACACCGTTGACGAGCACCATGCGTCCACCCGGCGCGCGCGTCGCGCTCAACAGCAGCGCGTGATAACGCCGCGTGCGCAACGTGCCCACCGTGCCCGATGCGAAACCGCCGAAGCCGTCCGCTTCCAGCCATTCATCTTCGAGACGCGTGAGGTCGAAGGGTCGTTCGATGCGTGTCATGGACTAACCGTTATGCAAAGCCGTTAATCGTTCGGTATGCCAAAAGCATCACGCCTATGGCATTACGGTGACATTGTCCTTCTTATCACTTTCCATTCCCTTTCGAAAAACAAACGAATGCGCGAAAGTTCTGCTACTCGCAAACGTTTCA
Organism: Paraburkholderia ginsengisoli NBRC 100965; assembly: GCF_000739735.1. GTDB lineage: Bacteria > Pseudomonadota > Gammaproteobacteria > Burkholderiales > Burkholderiaceae > Paraburkholderia > Paraburkholderia ginsengisoli. The sequence continues at coordinate 425,303 of NZ_BBJF01000006.1, forward strand.
CAATTATTTCTTGAAAGGATTAGAGACTGCACCCGCTTTCACAAAACGGATGCAGACATGAGAAGAGACAAACGCCTCGCGAGTGTCGTGTTGCTCGCACTCACGGCATTTGCGCTGAGCGCTTGCGGCGCGGATGACTCTCCATCGACGGCGACGTCGTCGCCTGGCGTTTCCGCGAACGATGCGGCGAACCCCTCGGTGAGCAACGCGGAAAACAACGCAGCAAGCAACGCCGCATCACGTCAGGCGTCTTTATCGGCCGCGTTGCCAGACGCCTCGGCGCCGCTCGCGGCGGTCGCCGCCGCCGCATCCGATCCGATCACGCAAAACATGCAGGCCAGTCTCGCGGCGGATAGCCAGCAAGTCACGCCCGTCATGCGCTACGCACCCGGCGACAACGCCAGCAACAACTGACCTGCTTTTCCCCGCGCGCCGACGCGCGCTATTCTTTCCCTCCGCAGAAGGTGATATTCGATGACATCAACTAGCCGTCGCCGTTTCCTGCAGACCGTCGCATCTTCCGCCGGCGCTGCCGCCGCGCTGACCGCGCTGCCCGAGTCGATTCGCAATGCGTTGGCCGTGCCCGCGTTTTCGCGCACGGGCACGATCCGCGATGTCGAGCACATCGTCGTGTTCATGCAGGAGAACCGCTCGTTCGACCACTACTTCGGCCACATGCGCGGCGTGCGTGGCTACAACGACCGCTTCCCGATTCCGCTGCCGAACGGCAAGCCGGTCTGGTATCAGCCGTCGAAAGCGGACGCGACCAAGCCGGTGCTGCCGTTCCATCTGGACACGTCGACCACCAGCGCTCAATGCGTCGGCGACCTGGATCACTCGTGGTACAAGACCCATGCCGCGATCGACGGCGGCCGCTACGATCAGTGGCCGGCCAACAAGACCAACATGACGATGGGCTATCACCTGCGCAGCGACATTCCGTTTCACTACGCGCTGGCCGATGCGTTCACCATCTGCGACGCGTACTTCTGCTCGCTGCCGGGACCGACGCACCCCAACCGTTCGTATCTGATGAGCGGCACGGTCGATCCGACCGGTACGCTCGGCGGGCCGCTGCTCGACAATAACGACTGGGTCGACGGCGACGGCCCGCCGAATTATCAGTTGCTCTCGTGGACCACGTATCCGGAGCGTCTGCAAGCGGCGGGCATCTCGTGGCAGGTTTATCAGCAGGGCACGTCGGGCTCCGATCCGTTGAACGGCAACTACGGCACCAACATCCTGCAGAACTTCACGAACTTCATCAACGCGCAACCGGGCTCGCCTTTGTATGAGCGCGCGCAAACCGTGCGCACGATCGACGATCTGAAAGCCGACGTGCTCGCGAACAAGCTGCCGCAAGTGTCGTGGTTGTGCCCGCCGGCCGCGTACTCCGAGCACCCGCAATATACGCCCGCATACGGCGCCGAATACACGTCGCAGATTCTCGATGCGTTGACGTCGAATCCCGAGGTGTGGAGCAAGACCGTGCTGTTCATCATGTACGACGAGAACGACGGCTTCTTCGATCACCTCGTACCGCCGCAACCGGCGACGACGGCCGCGCAAGGCAAGTCGACGGTCAGCACCGAAGGCGAAATTCACACGGTGGTGAATCCGGGGCGCGGCGGCAGCTATACCGCTGACGGTTTGCCATACGGTCTCGGCCCGCGCGTGCCGATGACGATCGTGTCGCCGTGGAGCAAGGGCGGCTTCGTGTGCTCGCAGGTGTTCGATCACACGTCGGTGATTCGCTTCATCGAAACGCGTTTCGGCGTTCACGAACCGAACATCACGCCGTGGCGCCGCGCGGTGTGCGGCGACCTGACCACCGCGTTCGACTTCCGCACGCCGGACTCGAAAGTGCCGCCGCTGCCGGACACGAGCAACTACAAGAGCATCGCCGACAACCAGTGCGCGACGCAGCCGAAGCCGACCGTACCCGCGACGCCGGGCGTCGTCGATCCGCAGGAAAGCGGGATTCGGTTCGCGCGCGCGTTGCCGTACGAGCTGCACGTAAACGGCGAAGCGGACGCGAACAAGGGCACGTTCCAGATTTCGCTCGGCAATACGGGCGACCAGGGCGCGCACTTCTACGTGTACTCGACGAATCGCACCGACGGTCCGTGGCGTTATACGGTCGAAGCGGGCAAGTCGCTCAGCGAAACGTTCGACCTGACGACGACGAACGGCGTGTACGCGTTCGAAGTGTTCGGGCCGAACGGCTTCGTGCGCAAGTTCGCGGGCAATACGCAGCAGACCACCACGCATCCGTCGCACGGCCTGGGCCTGTTTGGCAACAACAAGCCGGCGCAGCCCGAGGTGAAGGCGCAATACGACGTCGCGAATGGCAACCTGTTCCTGAAGTTCAGCAACAGCGGCGGCGGTATCGCCCGTTTGACGGTGACCGACAACGCGTACGGCGCGCGTACGCGTCCGGTGCTCGTGCCGGCCGGCGTGCATATCGAAGAGGGATGGGTACTCGCGGCGAGTCATCACTGGTACGACCTGACGGTGACGAGCAATGACGACGCAAGCTTCTCGCGGCGTCTCGCGGGTCACGTCGAGAATGGGCGGCCGAGCATCAGCGATCCGGCGGCGGTGGCGCCGGTGCTGGTTTGAGGTGAGGGGCGGGGGCTTCGCTGCCGCGATGCGTGAGCGGAGCCCCGACTGGAAGCGTTCGGCGGCGGCATGAACGACACAGCCCTGTTCGCATAACGCGCCGCCACCTTCCTGCCGCGATCCACCATCGCGTTATAACCGTCGATGTAATTCGATGCCGCTTCGTAAGTCATCCCGTAGCCGGTCATCAACGATTCGCGAAAACTGGGCATTGCTACGGGTGGCTGCGTCATGGTGGCAGTCGAGCCGCCTGAGCGCGATTGCTCGGCAACGAGTACAACGCTCTCGCCACGGATCATCGACTAAAGGGTCTGGATAACCTCGAGGTCGGTGCCTCGTTGCAAAAGACGCCCGTGCCAGTGAAAGTTGCCGCCAAGGAAGTTGCGCACGCGCTGAACGAGGGCGGCATCGCGAGCCCACACGTCAGCGTAGGCACGTTGAGCAAATTTTTTACCTTCCTCAACCGCCTGCTTCTGCCCGGCAGTTAGAAAGATTCGCCCGCACTCGTACGCTTCCCGGCTGTATATCATCCACATCAAAAGCATCCCCTGCAAAATCCCCCGCATAGCGTTACATTAAGTCCTCCCCCCATCGCCCCGCCAAGGAAGACCCACATGGACCGCAACACCTTCACCGAAAGCCTGACGAAAGACGGCTTTCCCGACGCCGTGGTCGTCACGCGCGAAGCCAACGCCGCGATGGACATCCACTCGCATTCGTTCGAGGCCAAAGCGCTGATCCTCGAAGGCGAACTGCAAATACGCATTGGCGATGAAGAACGAACCTATCGGGTCGGCGACGTATTCCATTTGCCGCCCGACAAAGCGCATTCGGAACGCTACGGTCCGAATGGCGTGACTTATCTGGTCGGAAGGAAATAGAAAGGCGCGCGGCGTATGCGCGGCTAGAGAAGTACCGCGCCGCGCGTAACAAATCAGGCTCCCAGCAACACGCCGGTTCTGAACGGCCGCGCTCCGGTCACGCGCCCCAGCGGCGCCCCCGCCGTCACGAAGCGGATCGCGCGGCGCATATAAAGCACGCCTTCTGTGTTGCTCGTGATCGTGGTGGTTTCGTCGGTGAGCGGATCGACGATATCGAACAACGCCTGCCCGACACGAATCGTCTCGCCGATCTTCGCGCGATGAATCAGAATCCCGCTGACAGGTGCGTAAAACTGCTCGCTCCCCGCGAGCGGCGTCGCCGGCGACAGCAACGCGGGCAAAGGCCGCGCGTCCTGCCGGATCGCATTGCGCCAGACGAGGTAATCGACGAGCGCGTCGGCATCCCGTTGCGCCACTTCGTACGACACGTCACGCTGACCACGGCACTCCACCGTCACCGCAATCGTGCCGGTGGGCACCGGCTTGCCGGCCGGCATCTGCTGCTGCAACGTCCACCACAGCAGGCTATGGGTTTCGTCGAACGACTCGCCACCCGAGTTGGTTGCGAGCAACGACGCCTGCGCGCCCAGATAGCGCGACAATGGCTCGAACTCGGGCCACGCCGCTTCGCTCGTGTACAGATGCATCGCCGCTTCGAGCGAGCAATGCAGATCGATCACCACGTCCGCATCGAATGAGAGTTTCAGCATCGCCAGTTGCAGCGACTCGAATTCAGTCAGCGGCTTCTGCTCGGCCAACTCGGCCGCGATCAGTTCACGCACGATACGCCGATTCTCCGTCGCATCGGAACCCAATGCCTCCTTCGCGCGCGCGACCAGCTTCGAGAACTGCAGGAAGTGTCGATTGAAGTTCTTGCCGCTGCCGAGATCGAAGCGCCCGAGAAACTGACCGAGCACGTACTGTCCGAGCCCAACTGGATTCGCCACCGGCACCAGCACGATCTCCGCGTTCAGCGCGCCCTGCTTTTCCAGTTCGAGCAGGCGGCGCTTGAGCAACACGGTCGTCAGCATCGCGGGCGTTTCGTCGGCATGCAACGACGACTGGATATAAATCTTCTGCCCGCTATTCGTCGGGCCGAAGTGAAACGACACCAGTTCGCGGTGCGTGCCGATAGCCGGCGAGAGAAGCGGAATCGATTGCCTGTTCATGAACGGAAACCTGAAGAAGAAGTGTCGGGAGTCGATGAATCAATTGCCGTACGGATCGAAGTCGAAGTACTTCTTCGCGATCTGCGCGTACGTGCCGTCCTTGAGCATCGACGCGATCGCCGCATTGATCGACGCCTGCACCGCGGTCTCGTCCTTGCGCAGGCCGATGCCCACGCCGCGATCGCCCATCGAGAGTGGCTCGCCAACGAACGCGAAGCCCTTGCCCGCCGGCGTGCGCAGGAAGCCGATGTCCGCTTCCACCGAACCGAGCAACGCGCCGTCGAGCCGCCCGTTCTGCAAGTCGGCGAACACTTCGTCCTGGCTTTTGTACGCGGTCACGTGCGCACCGAGCGGCGCCCAGTTCTTCAGCGCGTAGCCCTCGAACTGCGTGCCCGATTGCACGCCGATCTGTTTGCCGGCCAGCGCGTTCGTGCCGCCCGCGAGCGGCGAGCCCTGCCGCGCGATCAATCGCGACTTGAACTGGAAGATCTTCGACGAAAACAGGATCTGCTGCTCGCGCTTCTCTGTGATCGCCATCGACGACAGGATCGCGTCGATTTTGCGCGCCTGCAGCGCCGGAATCATCCCCGAGAATTCGAGTTCGACCCACTGGCAGCGCGCGTGAATACGCCGGCAGATTTCGTTGCCGAGGTCGACGTCGAAACCTTTGAAGCTGCCGTCGGGCGCCTTGGCGTCCATCGGCGGATAGCTCGGGTCGATGCCGAGGCGCAGCGTGCCGGCGTCGGCGGCGAACGCACCGCTGCTGAAAGTCAGCGCGGCGCTCAGGATCATCAGCGCAATTTTCATGGGAGACCGAGTGTGGGAGGGACGGAGGAGGACCGCGCCATCGTATGACGCCGCCGCGCCTCAAAGAAGGCCCATTCGAACTATCATGATCACCTTTACCGATCACCGGATCATCGAACGGAATCCTCATGGCGTTGACGATCTCCCAACTGCGTGCGTTCACGGCGGTCGCCGAGCACGGCAGCATCCGCGCGGCGTCGCGCGCGCTCGGCATCGCGCAGAGCGGCATCACGCAGCAGTTGCAGAACCTGGAATCGATGCTGGGCGCGACGCTCTTCATCCGCACGAATCGTGGCATTGCGCTGACCGCGCTCGGTCAGCGGCTGTTGCAACGGGCCGGCGCGATCATCGGCGAATGCGAGCGCGCCGAGCAGGAAGTGCAGCAATTGCGCGGTGATTACGTCGGCGAAGTGACGTTCGGCATGACGACCGAGCCGCTCGTCGATGCGCTCGCCCCCGTGCTGATGGACTTTCGCACGCGTTTCGAGCGGGTCGCGGTGCACCTGCGCACCGGCACGTCGCGCATGATGATTTCGTGGATTCGCGAAGGCACGCTCGACTTCGCGGTCGCGCTGGTGTCGAAGCATACCGACACGGCCGACCTGTCGGTCACGCCGCTGTACCCGTCCGATCCGGTGATCGTATGCCGCCAGGGCCATCCGAAAGCGGGCGCGACGTCGCTTGCCGAACTGGTCGACTGCACGTGGGTCGCGACGCGCTCGCCGAATCTCACCGAAGAGCCGCACGTGAACCGCCTGAGTCATCTGTTCGAAAGCCACGGCTTGCCGCCGCCGAAAATCATCGCGACGGTCGAAGGTCTGTACGAGACGCTGCACCTGGTCGGCGCGACGGATTGCCTGTCGCTGGAATCGTCGATCGTGGCGAAGCGCGGGCCGTTGGCGGGCACGCTCGCGTCGATCGCGGTGCGCGAGCGGGCGGTCGAACAGAACGTGTGTCTGCTGCAACGCGCGGCGATTCCGCTCACGCCCGCCGCGCAGGAGTTGGCGACGATGATCGCGTCGTACACGCGCACGGTGCGCGCAAGGTGACTTTAGCGGGGACTTCCGCGCACTCTCACTCCACGTTTTCGAGCGCGATCAATTCGCCGATGGTTTGACGGCGGCGAATCAACCGCGCCTCGCTCGCGTCGAGCAACACCTCGGGCGCGAGCGGCCGGCTGTTGTAGTTCGATGACATCGACGCGCCATACGCGCCCGCGTCATGGAACACGACGAAGTCGCCCACTTCCGGCGCGGGCATCGACCGGCTCGTGACAACGCCGCCTTCGGCCTGCGTGAACACATCGCCCGCTTCGCACAACGGGCCGGCCACCGCGAACGAGTCGAGTGCTGCGGCGCTCGGCTCGCCGCTGCGTTTCACCACGCTCATCCGATGGTGGCTGCCATAAAACGACGGCCGCACGAGGTCGTTGAAGCCCGCGTCGACCAGCGCGAATTGCCGCGTCGGACGCCGATTCAACGCATGCACCTCGGCGACAAGCACGCCCGCCTCGGCGACCAGAAAGCGCCCCGGCTCGATTTCGAGCCGCACGCGATGCCCGACGTGCGATTCGATCCGCCGACGCGCCGCATCCCAAAGCCGGAAGTAGTGATCGACGTCGATACGCGGCTCGCCGTCGCGATACGGCACCGACAAGCCGCCGCCCGCCGAGATCGCTTCGATATCGTGGCCGAGACCGGTCACCGCATCGGCCATCGCATCGCAGACGCGCGCCAGATGCGCATAGTCGACGCCCGAGCCGATGTGCATGTGCAGCCCGACGAGCGTCAAGCGATAGCGACGCACCAGTTCCAGCGCGCGCGGTACGTCGTCGAGCCAGATGCCGTGCTTGCTGTGCTCGCCGCCGGTGTTGGTCTTGTTGCTGTGGCCGTGACCGAAACCCGGATTGATCCGCAGCCACACGCGGTGGCCGTCGGGCGCATGGCGTCCTATCCGTTCGAGCATATCGAGCGAGCCTGCGTTGACCGTGACGCGATGTTCGAGCACGTCGGCGAGCGTCGCGTGGTCGAGCAGATCCGCGGTGAACACCACGCCTTCGGGGTCACCGTCGGGAGAGAAACCCGCTGCGAGACTGCGCGCGATTTCGCCGAGCGAAACCGCATCGACCACCACGCCCTCGGCGCGCATCAGCTTCAGAATGTGCACGTTCGAACACGCCTTCTGCGCGTAACGGATCACGTCGAAACTGCGGAGCTCGGCGATACGTTGGCGAATCGCGTCGGCGTCGTACACCCACAGCGGCGTACCGTGCTGCTGGGCGAGTTTGACGAGTTGTCGGGGGTTGAATGGCATCACGCTTCTTCTCTCGGTGTCGAAACATTACGGTGACCGATATGATGCTGAGAAGCGGTCATTCGGTAAAATACCAATTCTTCGCTCCCCCATTCATTGCTGATATACCCGTCATGGCGCTCACGCACAGACACATCGAAATCTTCCGCGCGTTGATGACAGCGGGCAGCGTCACCAAAGCGGCCAAGATGCTGTTCACGTCGCAGCCCACCGTCAGCCGCGAACTGGCGCGCATGGAGCAGAGCATCGGCTTTGCGCTGTTCGAGCGTGCGCAAGGCCGCCTGCGTCCGACGATGTCCGCGCTGACGCTGTTCGACGAAATCAAGCGCGCGTATGTCGGACTCGAACGGGTGGCGTCGACGGCGGCCAGCCTGCGCGAATTCCAGGGCGGCCAGCTTTCGATCATCGCGCTGCCCGCGTTCTCGCATTCGATCCTGCCGGGCGCGTCGAAGCGCTTTCACGACGCGCAGCCGGGCGTGAGCCTGTCGATCGCCACGCAGGAGTCGCCGTTTCTCGAAGAATGGCTGAGCGCGCAGCGCTACGACCTGGGCCTGACCGAACACGGCGCGCCGCCGCCCGGCACGCGGCTCACGCCCTTGCTCGAAGTCGATGAGGTGTGCGTGTTGCCCGACGGGCATCCGTTGCTCAAGAAGCGCGTGCTCGCGTTGAAGGATTTCGCGGATCAGGCTTTCATCAGCCTGTCGTCGAACGATCCGTACCGGCTTCAGATCGATGAAGCCTTCGCGCAAGCGGGCATTGCGCGCCGCCAGCTCATCGAGACGCCGACCGCCGTCTCCGTATGCAGCTTCGTGCGCCAGGGACTCGGTATCGCGATCGTCAATCCGCTGACCGCTGTCGATTTCGCCGATCGTCATCTGCATATCCGGCCGCTCGCCGTGTCGCTGCCATTTCGCGTAAGCGTGATTCATCCGGAGCACCGTCCTGGCCACCCGCTGGCCGGCGCGTTCGTCACGGCGCTGCAAAGCGAAGCTGCCGCGCTGCGGCTACAATTGAAATGCCATACCGGACCCAGGCGGCAATAACGGTATTGCCCGCAAAACCACGCGCATTTGCGCGAGCCGGCGCGGATTCTCTCCGCTATCAGGCCGCGCACGCTTCATGCTGAACATCACTAGCAAACCGATCGCGAACGCGAACGGCGCACATCGCGCCATCGCGTCGTGACGGACTCTTCACTCTTCGTAGACCATCAACAGGAGTTTCCCAAATGATGAATCGAGACAATCCCGTCTGGCTGATTACCGGCTGTTCCACCGGCTTCGGCCGTGAACTGGCGAAGCTGGTGCTGGAGCGCGGCTGGCGTGCGGTGGTTACCGCGCGCGACGCGTCGAAAGTAAAGGACATCGCCGAAGCGCACGGCGAACGCGCGCTGGTTTTGCCGCTCGACGTGACGAACCGCGCGCAGGTCGAGGACGTGGTCGCACGAGCGAAGCAGCATTTCGGCCGCATCGACGCGCTCGTGAATAACGCGGGTTACGGTTATCTGGCCGCGATCGAGGAAGGCGAGGACGACGAAGTCCGCGCGATGTTCGAGACCAATGTGTTCGGTTTGATCGACATGACGAAGGCCGTGTTGCCGATCATGCGTGAGCAGCACAGCGGGTTGATCGTCAACGTGTCGTCGATCGGCGGCATTGCGAGTTTCGCGGCGACCGGCTATTACCACGCGACCAAGTACGCGGTGGAAGGTCTGTCCGAATCGTTGGCGCTGGAGGTGAAGCCGCTCGGCATCGACGTGCTGATCGTCGAGCCCGGCCCGTTCCGCACGAACTGGGCGGGACCGTCGATCAAACAATCGGCCACCGTGATCGACGACTATGCGGGCACCGCCGGCGAGCGCCGCAAGCAGACCGAAGCGCGCAGCGGCAAGCAGGCGGGCGATCCGGTGCGGGCCGCGCAGGCGATCATCGACGCCGCGCTGTCGGAGCAGCCGCCGCTGCGTCTGCTGCTCGGCAAGACCGCAGTCGATCTCGCGTACAAGAAGCTCGACTTCATGCGCGGCGACTTCGACACGTGGAAAGCCGCGAGCGAAGGCGCGGATTATCCGGAAGGCAGCGCCTGATCAGGCGGGCTCGCGCGGCTTCTTCAACAGGGGCCGCGCCGTTGCAATCGAGCGATGGGAGCACCGGACCGTTCGGTCCGGTCGTTATCGAAGCCGGTTTGATTTGCTCAAATCCAAACCGATTCCGTCAAACCCGTCTACCGGGTTTAAAACTCGACCAGCGCGAAATCTTCCTTGCCCACGTCGCACAGCGGGCAGCGCCAGTCGGCCGGCACGTCCGCCCAGCGCGTGCCCGCCGCGATGCCTTCTTCCGGCAAACCGGCCGCTTCGTCGTAGACCCAGCCGCAGATCACGCAGACCCATTGCTTGAAGTCGTCCGCCGAAACGGCTTGGTCGGCTGCCGACACTGGCGCTTCTGCCGCAGGCTGCACCGGCGTGTCGTCGAGGCTCACGACCAGCGGCGCGACCGTGCCACCGCCGCCGCTCGCGAGGCGCGCCTGCAAGCTTTCCAGCAAGCGTTGCGCTTCGTCCTGCGTCAGGTCGATCCAGTACGGATCGCCGGCGCCGTCGTTGAGCCGCGCGGGGGAAAACTGGATTTCTACGGCTACGCCCTTCTTGTACATGGCACTCGGAATATCGATGAAGCCGGCAACGAGTGCCGGCATGGAGCCGCACGCGCGATGCGCAGGCAGGCGGTGGATTTAGACCAGATGGTTCAGCAGGATGGAGGCGATCAGGCCGGCAGCGCCGATGAGGCCAAGCAATTGCAGCAGAGTGAGCGATTTACGCGGTGCGGTAGTGGCTTGTTGCGTGTTCACGAGAGATTCTTGAAAGTCGGAAAAAGCGAAATGGTACACGGGTGTGAGCGCGGCACATGCCGATTAGCGCAAACCCGCGCGTATCGGCCGACATTATCGCCGCTCGCGCGCGTTGCATTGCTCACCGTGTGGAGATGGATTAATTCCGGAAGAGGCGCAAAGCTCACCTGCCGTTGCGCCGACTCGCCGCATGGCGGGCGAGCGTGGCGACGCACCCCGCACCCCACACCCCGCACCGCGCCTCGACGTGCGCGGTGTCACACAACACGCAACTCAGGTCTTCGCCAGCGGATTGCCCTGGCGCGAATCCCAGAAACGGATCACCGCGGTGTCGCCGGTGCCGGCGCCCACCACCTGATCGGGCGCGCCACGTTCGCGCAGCAATGCGCGCAGGTCGTTGATGACCGGAAACACCTCGTGGTTCCAGTCGGCGCCCTGCGAATCGTGCGCGCGCTGTTCGGCTTCGACGATCTCGCGATCTTCCTTGAAGATGCGCTCGGTGAACCACACGAGCAGCGGCCAGGCGAGATTCAGCACGCCGGGAATGCCGGGCTTGCGAATCGACAGCAACCCGAAGGTGCGGTTGATGCGCTGCTCGCGATCGAGCGGCACATAGACGATCCACAGATCCATCACCAGCGTCTGTTCGGACGTGCGGATCTGCAGCGTCTGATACGGATACTCGGTGCGGATCGTCATCACGTCCTTGTCGTTATCGCCGCCGGTCTTGCGGCTCTGGCCGAACACGATCGCTTCGCCGATCGGCTGCTGACCCGCCATGCGCGCAAACGTGTAATCGACTTCGACCCAGCCTTCACCTTTACGCCGCCCCAGCGAACGCGCGCGCATCTGCCCCATCTGCTTGCGGTGCAGGAACTGATGGTTCATGTCCATCAGGTTCTCGTGCATGAACGAATAGTGGCAATTCACCGGCCGGCCGAACCGGCGCGTCTTGTACTTCGGGTCCGCCACCGAGGTGAACGCGGGCAGCGGCCGTTGTTCGGCGAGTTCGGCGTCGCCGGGGAACACGAAGATCAACCCTTCGATCTCCTGACACGGATACGAGCGCACGCCGTTCGGCAGACGCTCGCGCCCGAGGTACGGCACGTCGATGCACTTGCCCGAACAGTCGTAAGTCCAGCCGTGATAGCCGCAACGAATCGATTCGCCCTCGACGACGCCCTGATGCAACGGCACCTGCCGATGCGCACAGCGATCCTCCAGCGCGAACACCTTGCCGGACTCCGTGCGCGCCAGCACGATCGGGTCGCCGGCGAAGGTCACGCCATGCGTCTTGCCCCGCTTCACTTCATGCGACCACGCGAGCGGATACCAGTAGTCCGGGTGAATGCCGACGCGGCGCAGATCGCGCACCGGCGCACCGCCGGCGGCCTGGGCGGGTGCGTGCGCATGAGCCGCTGCGGGCGCGGCGGCTTGAGCGGCGGCATAAGCGGCATTCTGCGACGCTGCCTGAGCAGGCGCCGCATCGACGGTTGCATCGACGGTGTCTTGTTCGAGCGGGGGAACAGCATGCATACGTGAAGCCTCCATGCACGAGCAGATAGAAGGTCGCCGCCCTGCATGTCGAGGCCGGCATCGTCGCCAGTCTACTCGAAGCGGCCGCCGTCCGGGTCGGACCACGGCACGCGCGGCGGTGGTCACGATGCGTTGGCTCGCGTGCGAGCGCGCCGGTCCGCGCGCTTGCACGTTGCGGAATCCGCGCGGCGCCGTCAGCCCTCGTCGCGCGCCACCAGCCCGGAGCGGCGTTGCACGCCCCACGCGCGTCCGCCGCGCAGAAATTGCAGCCAGCCGAGCGCCGCACCGACATGTCGCACGAGCTGAAACGTGAACGGCTCGGCGATCGCCGCGAGCATCGCCATCCCCAGGCTGTTGCCGCTGCGCTCGCCAGTCCAGCGGCGATAAAGATGGATGCTCCACAGGTAGAACGCGAGATCGATCGCGGTCTTCACGCCGATCACGCTAAAGATCGACACCACGATCGCGCCATGCCCGCCGAACAGAAACCCAGGTAGCAACACGAACGCAGTGAGGCCGTAGATCGGCTGCATCGTGTCGATCGCCTTGACCGGCAGCATCAGCATGCCCAGCGCGCCGTAGCGCGGATTGCCGGTCATGTCGCGGTTCCAGTACTGCGTTTGCAGGAAGCCCGCGAACCAGCGACGGCGTTGCCGCAGAAAACTGCCGAGGTTATCCGGCGCGTCGGTGTGCGCATGCGCTTCGCCGACCACCCGCACGTCCCAGCCGAGGTTGCGATCGACCGAGTAGCGGCGCAGCCGGTGAATCAGCTCGTAGTCTTCGACCAGACATTGCGGATCGAAGCCGCCCACGTCGAGCAGCGCGTCGCGCCTGAACGACGCGAACGCGCCCGAGATCAGCAGCAAACTGTCCGCGCGCATCCACGCAAAGCGGGCGATGAAGTTGCGCATGTACTCATAAGTTTGGAACCACTGGAACACGCGCCCCGACACAGACTTGCCGCAGACCGGCACGAGAATGCCGGCCGCGGCGACCAGCTTCGGCTCGCTCGCGAACGCGGCGCGCATCGCGTAGGTGGCATCGTCGTCGAGCAGCGTGTCGGCGTCGACGGTCATCACGGTGTCGGTGGTCATCACGCTGATCGCCGCGTTCAGCGCGCGCGCCTTGCCGCCGTGCGGCACGCGTAGCCAGTACAGGTTCGGATGCAGCGAACTCGCCGCGCTCAGTACGCCGTCGGCCGCGGGCGTGAGGCCGAAGCGTTCGGTGAGCAGCGCGCGAGTGGCGTCCGTCGAGCCGTCGTCGGCGATCACGATCTGCGCCGGGCCGTGCGTCTGACGCAGCAGCGCGGCGAGCGTCACCGGCAACACCGCCGCCTCGTTATGCGACGCGACGATCACGCCCATGCCCGGCAAGTCGCGCTGTTCATAGTCGGCTTCGAGCGGCGCCGTGCGCCGCATCAGCGGCAGCGATTTCCACGTGACGAACGCGAGCAGCAGCGTGTCGTAGACGACATACGCAATCCCGGTCGACCACGCCAGCGCCCCTTTCAGAAAGAACGCGCGCGCGAACAGCAGCAGCCACACGGCGACGACGCTGACATGAATCAACGTGCTCGACAATGTCGCGGGACGGGGCAGGATGCGCGGCGATGCGAGCGCGAGCGCCTGTTCCAGAGTTTTCTTCAAAGTGGCTGCCGGGTTCGTCGATGCTGCGGTTGTCGGGAAAGGAAACATGCAAGCGGCGCGGCGCTGATGCTCACGGCACCATGCGCTTGAGCACCGACTTGCGGTCGATCCACTGATGCTTGAGCGCGCCGCCGATATGCATCGCCAGCAATGCGTACAGCGCATAGCCGAGCCATGTGTGCAGCGCGCCGAAGCGGTCGTGCAGGCTCTCCTTGAGCGCCGGATCGAGATTCATCACGTAGCCGATGCGCGGCCACGGAAACAGGTTGAACAGATGCATCGGATGCGTCGCCGCATCTTTCCACGCGGAGTCGTGCAGCCAACCGGACAGCGGCAATGCAATCATCAGCAGATACAGCAGGAAATGCGCGACGTGCGCGGCGATCTTCTCCCACGACGGAAACTCGCGCGGCAACGGCGGCGGCCTGTGCGACAGGCGCCACAGGATGCGCAGCAGTGCGAGCCCGAGCACCGTGATGCCGATCGACTTGTGCGTATCGATCACCGGACGCACCCAGTCGTCGGGCAACGAATCCGCGCTCAGGCCGAGCACGACGTTGCCGATCATCAGCAGCGCGATCAGCCAGTGCAGCGTGATCGCGATGCGGGTGTAGCGGGTCGGCAGCGGCGCGCCGGTCGAATCGGTCAGTGAATCGGTCAGTGAATCGGCGTGAGTGTTCATGGTGGTTTGGTTCACGAGTACGGTACGTGCTGCGAAAGCGGCGAAAATCCGGCCCGCACGCGGCGGCGCCACACGCGCAGCCGGTATCAAGCTAACGCCTCAGTGTGCCGGTTTATTCCTCCACACGCTTAACGGCATATTTCCGATTGTTTCGGCGACGCGTGCCGTGCGAATGCGATTGTCACGCGCGTGACTTGCAAGTGCGGTTGTCGCGCTTGCCATCTAACTGCGCGCCCCCGCACGCCGCGCGATCAACGCGGTCGATTCGATCCGCTCGTCGAGCCAGCCATCGGTTGCATGTGCATCGAGCAGTTCCGCGATGCGCGCCAGCAGTTCGTCGAGCCGGCCGCCGAGCCGCTCGCGCGTCAGGCTCGACATCGACAAAGGCCGCGCGCTCAGCGATTCGACCGACACGCGCCGCGTTTCGACAATCGACACACGCTCCAGCGCCGCGAACGCCGACTTCGCGAGCACCGCGTCGTGGCTCTCCCAGTCGTCGGCTTTGCGCTGCAGGCGCGCCGGATCGCTCTGCGCGTACTCCTCCAGCAACGCGTGATACGGCGCGAGCCAGGCAATCGGCGCGTCGGTGACGATGGCCGTCGAGAACAGCGCTACTGCGCCTTCCGGTTCGATCAGCGCGTCCAGCCGCGCGAGTGTATCGGCCCGATCCATCCAGTGAAACGCGCGGCCGATGACGGCCAGCCGGAAGCGTCCGAGCGCCGGCGACAGATCGTACGAACTGCCCTCGCGATACTCGATGTTCGGCGCAATGCCCGCGCCGAGGCCGGCCGCGACGCGCAGCATTTCGGCTTCGGGATCGAGCGCAAGACCCGCGCCCACCCACGACGAAAACGCCAGCGATAACTGCCCCGGCCCGCAGCCGAGATCGAGCAGCCGATGCGACCCGCTCAGCCCGCAGGCCTGCGCGACGCGCCGGATCAGTTGCGGCGAATACGCGGGACGCCCGGCGAGATAGTGCGCGGCATTGGTCTTGAAGCGATCGGGGATGAAGGGAATCGGAGCGGTCATGGGCGGTTCCTGGCGGGTGGGTGGGGAGCGGCAAGGGTCGCTTGCGAGGTGGCTGCGAGAGCGGCGGACAGCATGCTATAGCCATTGCTGCGACGAGGCCCGGTGGGTCAAAGCCCGGTGCGTCTACGGCGCTCGACGCGCCCGCTGCTCGGCTTCACGCCCATGCCCGAAGCAGGCCATTCGATCAGCAGTCCCACGCTGCAACGTATGCAGTTTGATGGCTCCGCGTTCGCGCAGTTTCCGGCATCCGGCAATTCGCGGCGACCGTAAGCCCTTAACACCCCAATCGAAACCCGAATGAAAGACGACTCGCGCCCGCACCTCGCTCGCGACACTGCGCGTCATGTTAGGCGAATCGGCCCATCGCCGCTCAACGCTTCACAAAGCGGTAATGCCCGACGCCCCACTCGTTGCCGTTCGCGTACCCGAACAACTCGGCCACCGCCATGTAAAACATGCGCCAGCGCTGCAACCACACAGCGGCATCGCGCGCGCCGTACGTGTCGGCGAGCATCGGCATCACCCGGTCGCGCGCGCCATCGAGCGCGGCGAGCCAGTGATTCGCGGTGCGCTCGTAATGCCCGCCGCTCACCCACCACTGCCGCTCCATTCGCAAATCGTCCTGGAAGTTCAGCAATAGCGCTTCGGACGGCATCGTGCCGCCGGTGAAAAAGTACTTCGACATCCAGTCGCCGCCGTCGCGCACCTCGAAGTGATACGCGAGCGTGCGATGCGCGAAGATGTGCACGAACAGCTTCGCACCGGCGCGCATCGAGCGCGCGATTTTCGCGAGCAGCAAACCATAGTTCTTCATATGCTCGAACATCTCGATCGACACCACGCGATCGAAGCCGTCGCCGATCTGCACGTCGTCGAATTCGAAATCGACGATGTTGCCCGTGACCACCGCGATGTTGTGCAAACCCAGCTCGGCCGCGCGTGCTTCGATGAACGCGCGCTGTCCGTGCGAATTCGACAGCGCGACGATCCGCGCGCGCGGATAGCGCGCCGCCAGCCACAACGACAGCGAACCCCAGCCGCAACCGAGATCCAGAATCCGCTGACCGTCGGTCAGTTCCGCGCGCTCCGCGTAGCGCTCGAACATCGCCGCCTCGGCTTGCGCGAGCGTCTCGTTGCCGGTGGAGTACAGGCAGCACGAGTACTTCAGATGCGGCCCGAGATGCGCGTGAAAAAACGCGGCCGGCACTTCGTAATGCTGCGTGTTGGCGGCTTGCGTTTCGATGGCGATCGGACTCGCGCGCAAATCGTCGAGCAGCCGGTTCAGGCGTTGCGAACGCTGTTCGCCGTCATCGAGCGCTTCGTCCCGCAGACGCTGGCGCAGCAACTGCCGCATGCCGAAGCGGATCGCGCGATCGGGCAGCCAGCCGCGCTCGCAGCCGCGGATGAGCCAGCCGTCGGCGGACTTGACGGGCATGGTTCGGTGTTCGGTGGTGGACAGGCTCATCGCGTCGGCTCCCTGGCGTGGTTGGCAGGCTATTGGCGGCTTTCCGAACAGGCGCTTCAGTGCCGTGGCGGCCACGGAACCAGCGCGCTGGTGGTACGCATGTAATCGGCGTAACCGGCACGCCGTTGCGCCATGCTCGCTTCGACGAGCGGAATGCCGGAGAGCTTCAGCAACAGAAACGCCATCAGCAGCGGCGGCAACAGCGTGAACCAACCCCACGGCGTGCCGATCGACAACGCGATATACGCGAGCCAATGCACGCACTCGAAGAAGTAATTCGGATGCCGCGAGTAGTGCCACCAGCCAACCCGGCACACGGCGTCGCGATTGGCGGGGTCGGCCTTGAAGCGTCGCAGTTGCCGGTCGGCGCTGGCCTCGCCGGCCACCGACGCGATCCATAGCGCGGCAGCCAGCATGAGCCATGCTGGCGCGGCTTGCGTGCCGCGGTATGCCGGCACGAGGAACGCGATCGACAACAGCATCGAGATCGCGACCTGCAACTGAAAGAACCAGAACATCTTGCTGGCCGCCTTGTCGCCCCATTGCTCGCGAAAGCGCCGATAGCGCGCGTCTTCCGGTTTGCCGGCATTGCGTTTCCACAGGTGCGTGCCGAGCCGCACGCCCCATACGAGGCCGCCGAGCGCAACCAGCGCGCGGCCGAGCGGATCGCCGGTGCCGAGTACCGCATAGAGCACCGCGACAAGGCCGAGCGAATACGCCCAGACGGGATCGATCATGCCGGCGTTTTCGGTCTTCAATTGCCAGGCCCACACGCCGCTGAAGATCGCGACGAGCCCAACCAACGCAATCACGACGACGGCAAGTGGCGACATGTGACTCCCATTCGTTCGATGACGATGCGGTTGCGTGAATCCCGGCGGGCAGGGCACGGCACGGCAGCCGCAGTTTTCAGTCCGCGTCGCCGGGTGAAGCAAATCCTTCCTTGCCGAGCTGATCCGGCCGCTGCGGCACGCGCCTGAAACGCGATGTGTCGTAGCCCATCGCGTCGAGCCGGGCGAGCAGCGCACGGTACGTGTCGTCGCCGATGTCGGGTTCGCGCGCGAAGATCCAGCCGAGGTTCTTGCCGGGATAGCCGAGGATCGTGTAGCGATAGTCGGGATCGACGTACAGCGTCAGTTGCGTGACGCGCACCGGCCAGAACAGTTGCACGCGCCATTCGCCGCCGTCTGTGCCGGGCACTGGCGTGTCGAGGAACTGATAGTGCTTTTCCGGCGCGTCGAAGGTCTTCTTGCGGGCGTAGTACGAATCGTCGATCTTGCCGTCCTGCCGCAAGGTCCATTCCGCCCGGCTCGCCACCATGTCGCGTTCAGCGAAATACGGAATGTTCGCGATGATGTACCAGCGCCCCATGTAGCGCGGCAAGTCGACGGGCACCGTCGACAGCGGCTCGCCCGCGCGCGGGTTGGGGTTCGGCGGACCGTTGGAGCAGCCTGCGATGCTCGACAGCAGCACGGATGCGGCGGCGGCGACGACTGCAACGGTGGCGGTGGCATAAACGGCGCGGCGCATGGCGAAGGCCTCGGACATAGCGTTGGTGCTAACTATTACGTTCGAGCCTGCCGGATGGATGCGCACGGCGATGATGATTCGACGGGCGTGCCTGAGCCTGCGCGCTACCTTGCCCGAAACCACGCTTAAACGCGCGCCCATAGCGGAATGAAACCCCGCAAATAGTGCTACATTGACCCCACTCCGGACTTCAGCTCCTGAATCAAACGAATGGAAAACCTGAGCGGCATCGTCGCCTTCGTGCAAACGGCCGAGGCGTCCAGCTTCGTCGGCGCGTCACAGCGGCTCGGCCTGTCGCCGTCGGCGGTCGGCAAGAGCGTCGCGCGGCTCGAACAGCATCTCGGCGTGCGGCTGCTGCAGCGGAGCACGCGGCGCGTCAGTCTGACCGATGACGGCGAGCGCTTCTACGAGCGCTGCCGGCAGATTCTCGACGCGCTGAACGAAGCCGAATCGATGATGCTGCAAGCCAACGCCGCGCCGCGCGGCCGGTTGCGCGTGAGCTTGCCGACCATCGGCTACCGCTTTCTGCTGCCGATCCTGCCGCAATTCGCCGAGCGCTATCCGGAGATCGACCTCGAACTGGATTTCAACGACCGCATCGTCGACGTGATCGAAGGCGGCTTCGACGCCGCGATCCGCAGCGGCGAACTGCCCGACTCGCAACTGATGGCGCGCCGGCTCGGCCCGTTCCGCTTTGTGCTGTGCGCGTCGCCGGCCTATCTGCAACGGCGCGGCGAGCCGCTCACGCCCGCCGATCTCACGCAGCATGCGTGCTTGCGGTTCCGCTTTCCGACCTCGGGCAAGTTGCAGCCCTGGGCGTTGCGCGGCTTGCCCGACGACGCCGCCGCGCGCTTCCCGACCGCGCTGACCTGCAACAACATGGAGGCGCTGCGCGCGGCGGCGGAACTCGGCCTGGGCATCGGCTATATGCCCGACTTCCTCGCGCGCGACGCGATCCGCGCGGGCACGCTGCGCAGCGTGCTCGCCGACCATCTGGCGCAAGCGGGACAGTTTTCGGTGGTGTGGCCGTCGAGCCGTCAACTCTCGCCCAAGCTGCGGGCATTCGTGGATTTTCTATCCGAGCGGCTGTTCAGCGAAGCGTAGCCCTGGGCATCATGCGACGGCATCGCATGTCGTCCGCTGAAAGCGCTATCGTGTGCGTGTCGCCGCCGTTCTCATCAAGGGTCCGCCCATGTCTTCCCGCCATAGCGCAGCGTTCACGGCCTTGTTCGCTGCCGCGCTGTTCGGCGCCACCACGCCGCTCGCCAAAGCGCTGCTCGGATCGCTATCGCCGTTCCTGCTCGCCGGGCTTTTCTATCTCGGCAGCGGCGGCGGGCTTGTCATCATGATTCTGGCGCGGCGCTTCAAACCACGCGCCGCCGTCGACACGCAATCCGCTCATCCTCGCTTTCCGTTGCGCGAGGCGCCTTGGCTGGCCGGCGCGATCGCGGCGGGCGGCATCGCCGGGCCTGCGCTGTTGATGCTGGGTCTGCAGACGACGCCGGCCGCCACCGGTTCGCTGCTGCTGAATCTCGAAGGCGTATTCACGGCGCTGATCGCGTGGATCGTGTTTCGCGAGAACGTCGACGTACAGGTGTTCCTCGGCATGGCCGCGATCGTCGCGGGCGGCGTGGCCTTGTCGTGGCAACCGGGCGCGGCCGGTTTGCCGGCCGGCACGCTGCTGCTGGCCGGCGCGTGCGCATGCTGGGCCGTCGACAACAATCTCACCCGCAAGGTGTCGACGCATGACGCGATGTTCATTGCCTGCGTCAAAGGACTGGTCGCCGGTTCGGTCAACGTGACGCTCGCGCTCGCTCTCGGCGCGCGCTGGCCGCAGCTGTCGAGCGTCGCACTCGCGATGCTCACGGGCTTTGCGGGCTACGGCGTCAGTCTCGTGCTGTTTGTCGTCGCGCTGCGCAATCTCGGCAGCGCACGTACCGGCGCCTATTTCTCGGTCGCGCCGCTTTTCGGCGTGACGCTGTCATGGCTGCTCTGGCCGCAATGGCCGCCGCCGCTGTTCTGGGTCGCCGCCGCGTTGATGACGCTCGGCGTGTGGCTGCACATCCGCGAACGTCACGAGCATGCGCATACGCACGAGCCGCTCGCGCACACGCATCGTCATCGGCATGACGCGCATCATCAGCACGAGCACGATTTCGCGTGGGACGGGCAGGAGCCGCACACGCATCCGCACCACCATGGGCCGATCACTCATGCTCATGCGCATTTCCCGGACATTCACCACCGGCATACGCATTGACCTGGTGCACTGGCGCACCGCAACAGCGATTGGCGCAGCGCAAGAAAAAAATCTCTGTGAAACGTATCGCGCGATAGACCGATTCAATTGGCGTGCTCGCGGATCGCATCCTGTAATGGACACCTGTTGTCCGCATTTCCGTCCAACCTGCCGGCCTATCCGGAGAGATCCATGTCGCAGCCCGAGCCCGATATCAACGAAGTGGTGAAAAGCATCGCTGAAGAAACCGACACGCCGACCGAAACGGTTTCGCGCATGTACGCGGACACGTTGGCCGACTACCGGCACGATGCGCGCGTATTCGATTATGTGCCGCTGTTCGCCGCGAAGAAGGTGCGCGATCAGCTTCGCCACGGCGCGAACCGCAAACACTGACACGGCAGCGCACAGAGACCACCGTATTCCCGACGATGTTTCGCATCGAACCGGCTAGCCGCTTCCTGCGCACACGTACCCAACTTTGCGCCGCCGCGAGATTCCGAGCCTGAACCGTGGAGCGGAGAATTGCTCGCGGCGCGTGTCGCTTCATTCCGTGTTGGCTTCCCGCGATAAAGCCGCAGCCGTCATGAGGTGCACGGTCGCCGCCCTCAATTTGCTGTTCGGCACCGGCTTATGCAACACCAGTAACTCGCTCGCCTGAACCTCGACCAGACGATCGGCGGCCGTGTCGCCAGTAATCAGCATCGCGGGGATGCTTGAGTTGTATTCGGTACGCAGTCTCTCGATCACTTCAATACCGTTTTCGCCATCGCGCAAACGCAGATCGCAAATCAGAAGATCCGGTATCGCGGTGTGACCGGCGAGAAGTTGGATTGCTTCGTCGGCCGAACCGGCGGTCAGCACTTCGTAACCCCAATTGCTCAGCAAAGCGGACATACCCGTGCGGATCGCTTTTTCGTCGTCGATGACGACCACCAGGCCGCTTGCCGACGTCGCGCTGGGCTCGTCGACGGATTCGCCGACTGGCGTGACCGCCTCGCTCACACGAGGAAGCGCGATTTCGAAACAGGAGCCTTGCCCGGGCGTCGAACGCAGGCGCAGGTCGCATTCCAGCAGGTCGGAAACGCGCCGGACAATCGCGAGACCGAGTCCCAGTCCTTTCGCTCTGTCCGATTCGGGATTGTGGACCTGGTAGTACTCCTGAAACACCAGCTCCTGTTGATCGAGGGGAATGCCCCGGCCCGTATCCCACACCTGGATCGCGACCGACGAACCTCGCCGCCTGCATCCCACGACGATTCTGCCGGCATCGGTATAGCGAACCGCGTTGGAAATGAGATTCCGTGCAATCCGCTCGACGAGCGCCGGATCGGAGTCCACGATCGCACGACTGCGCACATACGAGAGCGTCAAGCCCTTGGCCGCGGCCTCAGTCGAGTAGTCGTCGCAGACGCGGGCCAGCACGGTATCGATCGGGAACGCCTGGCGGCAAATTTTCACGACGCCTGCATCGAGCTTCGAAATGTCCAGTAACGCGGCGAATAAGCGGTCGATTGCGTCCGCCGACATTTCGATCTGCCGGATCAGATGCTGCCCTTCGTCGTTCATCGGGACATTGCGGAGCGCGCCGATAAACAGACTCATCGCGTGAACTGGCTGGCGAAGGTCGTGGCTCGCCGCGGCGAGAAAGCGCGATTTGGCGCGGCTCGCCTCTTCGGCAATTTCCTTTTGACGCTTCAGGTCGACCGCAAGCCGCGCGACGGCTTGCCGCTCGCGAACCGCCGTGACTTCGGCCGCGCGTTGCCGGCGGTGCGTTCGTATGCTGATCACCACGAGCCAGGCCGTCATGTTGAGCAAGGCGCCCAGATGCTCGATGCTCTCGGTCCAACGGTTCCACGGGAATAAGCCGTAGTGCAGCCCGGCGCCGACAATCATCCCGATCGCGTAGCACGTGACACCGGCAACCGCCCGGTCCCACAATGGATCGCCTTCAGCAGCGCGGCGCAACACGAACGGCACAAGCAGCAACAGCGGCAACGTGCCGATCAACGAGAACGCCAATGCGACCGGACTTCTGCTGATCAGACCGGTCACCAGCAGCGAGGTCAACACCGTGAAAAAAACGGTGAGCGATTTCAGCAGCCAGCTAGTTCGCGGGCTTCGCTTTCGCAGGTCGAGAACGAGGTCGACGAAAAGGAAGCAACTGATGGAGCGCAGCAGCATGCAATAGCGCGCGATGATGTCAGCGTAGCGACCACTCGAACCCGGCCACAAATGCGCGTGTAGAAAGCCGTAATAGGCTGACGCGTATACCGTGCTGCAAATCGCGAACAGCGCGAACCAGAGACACAACGGATCGCGCTTGAGCGCTGCGGTAAACAGCGCGTACGCAACGAAGCATCCGCCGACGCCCAGCATGATCGCTCGCCAGAACTGTGTCGACGCTTCGTCCTCAATGAGGCTGCCGGTTCGGATCAGCGAAATGGGCGTCAGCATCGCATTCGGAGAATACTTGCGGATGCGAATCACCAGTTCGTATTGCCGGCCGGACTCCAGCGCGAGTTGAAAGACCGGTTGATGAAATGCGAAAGCGGGCTTCGCAGAGGCCTCCTCCTCACCGACCGACATACTCTGCACGACTCGTCCTTTCTCCACGACGTACAGATCGATTTCGTCGAGGTAGATAAAGTCGATACTCAGCCACCAGTCGAGCGGCGCATCTTCGGACACGGCGATGTCGGCGCGCAGCCACACCGTGTCGCTGCGTTGGCCGAGGTTCGCATGGGGCGTGCGCAGCGGGCCGCGAAACTGGTCCTGCTTCGCCAGCACGTCGTCGATCGTCAACGAGTGGGTTGGGTCGGACAGGAGAGCGACGCTGTTCCACAGATCGATCGTATCTCTGCTGTGATCGACGACGACCGCCTTTGACGTCTGCGCATCTGCCGAAGACAACGCGCCGCAGAAGATCGCGAAACCCACGAGCAGGAACGCAGCGCCTGAATGAATCAGGCGGAGGCGCCACGTTCGGAAATCGCCGGAAACGTAGCGTGGCAGTGAACGGAGTTTCGCCCACGTGATGGCCGACATCTTCATATGCCTTCTTTCCCGGTCAGGATTAATTTGCAGCAAAGCGTCCTGTGCTTTCTGTGACAAGCGCACTGCATATCCGGCGGACTGGAAAAGCCTCCAAAAGCTCTCGCAATGAATGAGGGCACGCGGCAATGACACGACTCGATGCGTCGGTTGATCGAAAGTGCCGGGACGCCCGAGAGCCGTTCGATACGACTGCGCCACTGCACTCTTTCAGAACAGTGCCCCAGGTGCGGCTCGTCAATGTACAGAAGCACCTGTACAGAGATGATTATTGAGGAGAGCGTCGCGTGAAATGTAAAAAAGCATCTATCGGTGGGGCTCGCGCCGAGCTGCGACTCGGTGGGGTGCTGTCACGTCGAGGTCAGCAACGCAATAGCGTCGGCGCGAATTCTCTCGGAAAGCGGACGAATCCTCGGTGGGCTCGGTGAAGCGATGCCAGGCGGCAAAACGGAAATACCAGCGCACCGCGCAACTAATAACGGCAGCAGGAAAACGGTGGCCGCGATAAAGCGCTTTAGGAATTTTCGTGCGAGATATTTACGAGATAACTCCAAAATTGCAACAGATACGACATAATCGAAAAGATTCGATATTCACCCCTCCAGGTAGCCGATACATTACGCGCATTAATCGTTAGTATCAATAAAATGGCTTCGGACAAGCATCTCAGAGATTTCCATCTCGATTTCGACGAAAACCGTGTTAAGCCCGACAAGGCTTAGCAAATCCGCAGCTTCAAGTATTCGTGAAATCAGATAGCTGCTGTTTGCCTTTGTGCCGGCGGCATGCGGGCCATGCGTGGCGCGTGGAACCCTCCTGCGCCCGTGCGAAAGCCGCGTCCTGCCTCGACATAAAAAAATAATATCGCGCTCACGACGGTGAGGCTCCGCGATTCGTGAGAAAGCGGATCGCCGGTTTTTCGTGCTATTTGTTTCCTGAGTTTTGCCACTTTTTTACAGTTTCAAAAGAAGATCTATTGCAAGCACTTCATTTTCCGCTGTCCTCTTTAACATTATTTGAAAAAAGGATTTTTATGAAAATCAATCGCAATGCGATCATCGCTGCAGCCGTTGCCATGTTTGCGGCCGTGCCGATGGTTTCACATGCTGCTGACGGCACCATCACCTTTAACGGCAGCATTACCGACCAGACCTGCAATATCAACGCGACGGGCGGAAAAGATTTTGCCGTGACCCTGCCGACGGTTTCGTCGTCCCAGCTTGCCGCCCCAGGCCTGTCGGCCGGCCGTACGCCGTTCTCCATCTCGCTGTCGGGCTGCTCGACGGCGACGGGTAACGTCCATACGTTTTTCGAATCGGGTTCCACGACCGATCCGGTCACTGGCTACCTCGCACTGGATGCTGGCGGTGCCGACAACGTCAAGATCCGCGTGCTGAACGGTTCCGATGCCTCACCGATCAAGGCGGGTTTTGCCGACGGTACACAAGGCTCCAAATCGGTTGCCCTTGTCGGCGGCGCAGCCACGCTGCCGTACTTCGCGGAATACGTGACAACCGGTGTGGCGGGTTCCGGATCAGCGAATTCGAGCGTGATGTACTCCATCGCGTACGAATAAGCAGTCCTGCAATCACGCCGCGTTGCGGGGCGGATGTCATCCGCTCCGCGTTTCTCCTGCTCCCGCTCCGACAGTCAACATGAAACAGACGCTCAAAATTCTTCTGACCGCCAGTGTTTTCGCGCTGGGACTAGCGACTACGCTCCAGACGCAGGCGGCCGTCGTCATCGCTGGCACGCGGGTCATCTATCGCGGCGGCGATACCGAACAAACCGTCAAGCTGACCAACGAAGGCACGTCGCCAGCATTGACGCAGATCTGGCTCGACAGGGGCGATCCGGCTGCGGCGCCTTCCGCCGTCGACGTGCCCTTCACCATTACTCCGCCGCTTGCCCGCATCGATCCGGGCAAGGGACAGACGTTGCGCATTCTGCATACCGGAGAGGCATTGCCGCAGGACCGGGAATCGGTGTTCTGGCTCAACGTTCTCGAAGTGCCGCCCAAGGCTGGTGGCGAGGCCGACGCTAACCACCTGCAACTGGCGTTCCGCACGCGCGTCAAGATGTTTTTCCGTCCGGCAGGCCTGAAGGGCCGTGCAGAAGATGCGCCCGCACAGATCACCTGGCGGCTGGTTCAGGCCGGCGACCATCCCGCGCTCGAAGCGCGTAATCCGACGCCGTACCACGTGTCGTTCTCGATGCTTGAGGTGAGCGCGGGCGGCAAGACGGTTCGCAGTGAAGACAGCGGCATGGTGAGACCGGGCGAAACCCAAACCTTCCCTCTTTCCGCAGCCGTGTCCCAGGGCACGGCCAGCAAGGTGCGTTACCGCGCCATCAACGATTACGGCGGCGCCATCGACGGTGACGCGGTACTCGACGCAGCGCAGGCGAGGTAAGTCACGAGCCGGCTTTCTGGCTCTCCCGTACACATCCGGGTGCTTCCTTTTGAAACATGCTGCACGGCGCAGCAGGGAAGCGTTCGTCTTGAACACAACGTGCAACGACGGTATCAACCATGTGCTCACCGCAATTTCGTCCTTTCCCGCCGCCGCTGTCACCGATCGGTGCAGTGGCGCTGGCACTGTTCGCCAGTAACGGAGCGCGGGCTGCGGGTGAGCCGGGCGTTCCCACCCAGCTCGCGGAGGTTCAGTTTAACGAACAGTTTATCCGTCAGCCCGGTACCGCGGGCGTCGACCTCAAGCGCTTCAACAAGGGTAACGCTGCATTGCCCGGCGACTACCGGGTCGATCTGTACGTCAATGGCGGATTGACTGGCCACGCCCAGGTCAGCCTGAAGCAGACCGGCGCGGACAGCAACGATGTGCAGGTGTGCTTCGATCGCGCATTGCTCGAGCGCGTCGGCGTGGATCTGACGAAGTTGCCGCCCGAAGCCGTCGCGCGTCTGGATGCGGGCACCGATGCATGTACATCGTTGCCGTCGCTGATCCAGGGCGCGACCGTGACATTCGATAACGGCGAACTGCGGCTCGATGTGAGCGTGCCGCAGTTCGCGCTTGCCCGCACGGCGCGCGGTTATGTTGAGCCGCGCTACTGGGACGACGGAGTGAACGCCGCCCGCCTGCAGTACAACGCCAACCTCTATCATGCCGATTCCTCCGGCATGAACTCCACCCAGACCTATGTCGGGCTGAACGGCGGGATCAATGTCGGCTCGTGGCGCTTTCGCCATAACGGCAACCTGACGTCCAGCAGCCAGGACGGCACCCACTACCAGAGCGTGCAGACCAACCTGTGGCGCTCGATTGCGCCGCTCAAAAGTCAACTGGTCATCGGCGACGCATTCACCGATGGCGCGGTGTTCGACAGTGCCGGTTTCCGCGGCGTGCAACTGGCCAGCGACGACCGCATGTATCCGGAGTCGCAGCGCGGCTACGCGCCGGTCATCCGCGGCATGGCCAACAGCAATGCGCGAGTGACGATCCGCCAGAACGGCAACATCATCTACGAAACGACCGTGGCGCCGGGGGCCTTCGAGATCAACGATCTCTATCCGACCGGCTACGGCGGTAACCTCGACGTGACCGTGACCGAGGCCGATGGCCGTGTTCATACTTTCACGGTGCCCTATGCGGCCGCGGTGAATTCGCTGCGGGCCGGCATCACGCGCTTTAGCGCGACGGTTGGCCAATACCGCAATCCGACGGTGGATAACCACCCGTTGCTGTTCCAGGGCACGCTTCAGCATGGCTTCACGAACCTGCTCACGGGCTACGGTGGCGCCGTCGCGACACCGGGCTATATGGCCGCGCAGATCGGCGCGGCGCTGAATACGAAGCTGGGTGCGGTGGGCCTCGACGTCACCCACGCCACCACACGTTTCGATCATCAGCCCGGCCGCAATGGCCAAAGTCTGCGCCTGAGCTATAGCAAGCTGATCGAGTCCACCGACACGAACCTGTCTGTAGCGGCTTATCGCTATTCGAGCAGCGGCTATCTCGATCTGGCAAATGCGATCGCGCTGCGTGACCTCGATCAGCGCGGCATGAACACCGCCATGCAGGGTATCCAGCGTAACCGCATGCAACTCACGATGAACCAGTCCCTGCCCCAAGGGTTCGGGGCGTTCTATGCGACTGGCTCCACACAGAACTACTGGAACCGGAGCGGCACCGATACTCAATTGCAGGTGGGCTACAACAACAGCTTCAGGCAGATTAACTTCAACGTGGCGTTCTCGCGCCAGTTGAATGTCGGCACCGGCAAATGGGACAACCGCGCGATGCTGACTGTCGGCATTCCGCTCGGCTCCGGTCCGCATGCGCCGTACTCGACGACCGCCCTGCAAGGTGGCGGCAATGGGCCGGCCAGCGTGCAGCAGACCGTCACGGGCACGCTCGGCTCCGACTACGCGTTCACCTACGGTCTGAACGCGGGCCACAGCGGCGGCGGCGGGGCAGGCAGCAACACGACAGCGGGCGCGAACGCGGCGTACATGTCGCCAGTCACCACGATGAGCGGAAGCGTGAGCAGGAGCAGCAACTACACCCAGGGCAGCGTCGGGTTGAGCGGCGGCGTGGTCGCCTACTCGGGCGGCGTGGCTTTCACGCCGTCGATGGGCGATACGGTGGTCATCGTCGAAGCACGCGATGCGGCCGGAGCACGTGTGGCCAATGGCAGCGGCCTGCGCGTCGATCCGTGGGGGCACGCGATCGTGTCGAGCCTGAGTCCGTTTTCCAGCAACCAGATCGAGATCGATCCGAAGGGTCTGCCGATCAATGTGGAACTGAAATCGACGCAACAGTCGATCGCCCCCACCGCGGGCGCGATAACGCGCGTCAGGTTCGAGACCGAGGACACGGGTCGCGCCGCGATCCTGACCATCAGGAAACCCGACGGCACACCGATGCAGTTTGGCGCGGAGGTGTCAGGCGAGCAGGGGCAGGGCATCGGCACGGTCGCACAGGGCGGCCGGGTGATTGCGCGTGGCCTCAGGAACGACACGGGCAAGCTGCTCGTGAACTGGGGCGAGAGCGCCGATGAACAATGCTCGGTGGACTACTCGTTGCCGAAGATGGACAGGAAAATGAGCGCGCGGTACAGCATGGTCGAACTGGTGTGCCGGTAATCGCGCGCTGCGGCAGGGGCCTGTTTCGTGATGGCGGTTCTGCCGGGATGGAATGGTCCCGGTTGTATAACTGAATGGTGAAAAAGATGATGCGAAGATTGACGGGTTTGCTTTACCTGATGCTGGCGTTTTGCCTGCCTGCGACGGGCTGGGCGGCGTGCACGGGCACACCGAAGTCGTTCAGTGTATACGGCCAGCCCAAGGTGCCGGTCTTCAAGCCGGACGTGGCGAACGGGACGGTCCTGTGGAGTTCGCCGATGCTCAACGCCACCGTGGACACCGGCGTGCTATCGTGCACCGGGGGCTTCGGCACGGTAACCATGACGGGTACGGGCTCGTACAACAGCACGTACAAGACATTCTCGACGAATGTCCCCGGCATCGGTCTGAGGATCAGTGACCCGAGTGGATCGTACTATCCGCTCAACACTTCCGTCTGGTCAACTAGCAACTCGCTATCCACGAACGCTACCTTCTACATCGATGTCATCAAGACAGGTACGGTGACTTCGGGCGGCGCCATCACCGGGAATATCGTTCAGTATGCGGCCCAGGGTGGGAGCTATCCGATCCTCTACGTTTATCTCGGTACTCCGATCGTCATTAACCCGACCATCCCCACGTGTGCCGTGACGACGCCGTCCATCGTGGTGCCGCTAGGCAACATTGCACGAAACTCGTTCACCGGTGTCGGTTCGACCTCGCGAGCGCAGTCACTGAATATCGGGCTGAACTGTACAGGTGGTGCGACAGGTGTCATGGCGACCGTCTACACGACCTTGACCGACCAGACGACTCCGTCGAACGTATCCGACACGCTATCGCTGACGGCGGCGTCAACCGCCAAAGGCGTCGGTATCCAGGTGCTGAACGGCACGAATGTCGTCAGTTATGGCGCGGATTCCAAGACGATTGGCAACAAGAACCAGTGGGCGGCTGGACAGACCGGTAACGGCACTTTCAACATTCCGTTGACGGCGCGCTACGTGCAGACAGCGGCTACGATCAACGCCGGCACCGCGAACGGCATAGCCACGTTCACGATTGGCTATCAGTAAAAGGGACGTTTGACGAAAGCGGGCGAGCAAGTATCGTTGCACGTCCGACGATCGGGATTCAACATTCCTCGCCGTGTACCTGGAGCCCGGCAGGATCGACGTGAACAAGCGGCATTGGTGCTTCAAGGCGGCGTCGCGCGAACAGGTCGATTCTTCGCAGCCGGCCTCGCCGAGGGAGGACGTTCAGATGGCGAACCGGGGCTCCGCGTTCACTACCATCGCGACTACTATGCAGCGTTCGTGTACGACCCCGCCGGCAATCGTGTGGAGGCCGCGTGTCATGTGCGCGCGAATTGACGCGTCAACCGATCCGCCGGCGCCCGCCGTTCGTATTCAGCCACATTGAAATGCCGCGCGCCTGTGATAGCAAATCGGCAAATTCCTTCGCCCCATCAGGTTCACAAAAAGACAAAAGGCGCACCGCCCAGTGCGCCTTCCGTCTCCCTGCCATTGCGGTACTACCGCATCTACCGCCCACCAAAACTCATTCCGCTTCGAAAGCTGAAGCCGGAAACCTCAAGCCTCCAGTTGTTCCAACACCTTCCCCTTAGTCTCGATCCCAAGAAGATGCACCGCAACCGCCGCCAGAAACGGCACGGCCGCGAGAATATAAAACGCCACCTGCAAGTTGCCGCCGATCATCGTCTTCGACACGATCGCCGGCGCGAAAATCGCTGCCACCTTCAGCCACGCGCCACCGACACCGCAACCCATCGCACGGATGCTGGTCGGATACAACTCCGGCGTGTAGACGTAAGCCGTGATGAACCCGCACGCGAGGAATCCCAACGCCAACGCGCAGAACGTCGCCACCACATACACCGATGATCCGTGGAACACGCCCGCCAGCACCAGTGAAAGCGCGCACGCGAGGAACGACACGTTGATGATCGGCTTGCGTCCCACCTTGTCGACCAGCAACGCGCAGGTCAACGATCCCAACACGCCGAGCACCGAAGCCGCCACCGCCAGGTTCAACGCGAGCTGCAGCGGCGCGTGATAAATCGTGCGATAGATGGTCGGCAGCCACGTCGACAAACCGTACTGGATGAAGCCGCAAGTGATCCACAGCATCGCCACGGCCAGCGTGCGCTTCAGATACGCCGGGCCGAACAGGTCCGCCATGCGCCGCTTCGGGTGACGATTGGCCATCGCGTCGAATTCAGCCGAGTTGAGCACCGGCGGCAGCGGACCTTTGGCAGCGCGTTCGAACGCATGCACGGCGGCATCGGCCTCGGCCATCCGTTCACGCTCGGCGAGCCAGCGCGGCGATTCCGGCACCAGCTTGCGCAGCACGAAGAACAGAATCAACGGCATGCCGCCGATGAAGTACATCGCTTGCCAGCCGAAACGCGGTACGATCCACGCACCCAGCGCATTCGACGCAAGTAGCCCGACCGGGAACACGATTTCGTAAAGGAGCACGAAACGTCCACGGCCATGCGCGCGGCTGATCTCGTTGATATAAGTCGCGGCCACCGGCAATTCGCCGCCCAGCCCCAAACCCTGAATCACCCGCAGTACGACGAACGCGGCGAACGTCGGCGCAAAACCGCACGCAATACTCGTGATGCCGATGATCCCCGAGCTCAACGCAATTGCCCTCACGCGACCCTTGCGTTCCGCGTACCACGGAAACACGAACGCGCCGATCAGTTGTCCTACCGAGCCGGAGCCAATCAGAAAGCCGATCTCCCACGGCGTCAATTGCCACTTCGCGATCAGGATCGGCAGCGTGGCCGCGATTGCGATCACGTCGAAGCCGTCGAAGAACGTCGCGAGGCCGATCAGAATGCGCGCGCGCACCTGCATCGCGTTTCTCGGCATCCGTTCGAGACGCGCGATGATCGAGCCCCGGGTCACGGGGCCTGAGACACCGGCGCTGCTGCGGTCCCCCATGATGGTGTTGTCGATGGTTCTCATGCCGTGGTGCCGTCCGTAGATGTGGTTAGGCAAGCGCCGTCGAGGCGTCGGTCAAGGTGGCAAGGTCGATGGTCCGGCCTTGGTTCATCCATTTGCGCGAGAGCTTCAGTTCGCGCGGCGTGTTGATCGCGATCACGCCGCGGATCGCGCCGTCTTCCAGATGGAACAGCGTCGCGCGTTTGCCCGGCAGATCGCCGCGCACCGCCAGTTGCGCATCGCCCGGAATGTCGCCGAGGATTTGCAGATTGACGTCGTACTGATCCGACCAGAACCACGGAATGTCCGCGTACGGTTCGAACGTGCCGAGCAAGGCCTTCGCCGTGGAAATCGCCTGGTTCTGCGCGTTCGCCCACGATTCGAGCCGCACGCGGCGCTTGAGCCATGCGCTCGGATGATTGGCGACGTCGCCGCACGCGAAGATGCGCGGGTCGTCGGTCGCGCCGAAGTGATCGACGACGATGCCGTCGTCCACCTTCACGCCCGCGGCCACAGCAAGCGCCGTGTGCGGCGCGAGGCCGATGCCGGCAACCGCGAAATCGGCGTCGAGCGTCGAGCCGTCCGCGAACGTCGCGCGAATCCGACCGGCGTCGTGCGGATGATCTTCGAGCTTCAGGAGCGCTGCATTGAGGCGCACGTCCACCCCGTTCGCACGATGCAGGTCCAAAAGGAAGCCGGACACGAGCGGCGGCAGCGAACGCGCGCACAAACGCGGCGCGCCTTCCACCACGGTCGCGTCGACGCCGAGCTTGCGCGCGGTCGCCGCCACTTCCAGGCCGATCCAGCCACCGCCCACCACCAGCACGCGCTTGCTCGCGCGCAGCCGTTCGCCGAGCGCGACGGCTTCGTCGAGCGTGCGCAGATACGTGACATGCGAGGTCTTCACCAGCGCATCGGGCAGCTTGCGCGCCGCGCCACCGGTGGCGATCACGAGGCGGTCGTATTGCACCTCGCGGCCCGACTGCGTGCGCACGATGCGTTGCTCGCGATCGATCGAACTCGCGCAATCCGGTTGCCACGCTTCGACGTTCAGCGCGTCGAAGTCGTCGGGCTGGACCAGCCGCACGGTGTCGATATCCGCTTCACCCGCGAGCACGGCCTTCGACAACGGCGGGCGTTCGTACGGCAAATGCACTTCGTCGGCGATCATCACGAGACGTCCGTCGAAGCCTTCCTTGCGCAGCGTCTTCACGACCCAGCCGGCCGCCTGGCCGCCGCCGATCACGACGATCGTGCGCGGCGCTTCGAGTCCGGCATGCGCGGCTTGCGCTTTTTCGGTAGCAGCGTCAGTCATTTTTACGCTCCGTCATGAACTTGCCTTCGGGCGCCTTCGCGTTTTTCTGGCGCCGCGTGTTGCCGTCGATACCGCCGTCGATCGCCCATTCGGCGAACACGGTCGGACCCGGTTCGAAATCGCGCGGCTGCCAGTCGGGCGTGAGTTGGTCTTCATCGGCGTAGTACTCGATCAGGCCGCCGGCCGGATTCTGGAAGTACCAGAAGTACGCCGACGACACCGGATGACGTCCCGGCCCGAGTTGCGTTTCCCAACCGCAACGGCTGATGTGCATGCCGCCGCCGAACACTTCGTGGATATCGCGCACGGTGAACGCGACGTGATTCAAACCACGCTTACCGTTGGGCAATGCAAGCAGGAAGATGTCGTGGTGGCCGCCGTGCGGCGCGCAGCGCATGAACGCGCCACGGCCCGGATAACGGTCCGACATTTCGAAGCCGAGCAGCTCCTGGTAGAACTTTTCCTGTTCGGCGAGCTTGTTCGTGAAGAACACCACGTGGCCTACTTCGACCGGCTCGGCGCGTTCATAGATCGGTGACGGCTGATCGACGCGCAACGTCTGCCCCCACACGTTCGACGGTGAACCGTGCACGTCGAGGTCGCGCTTGCGGGTCACTTCGACGCGAATCGCCATCCCGTTCGGGTCGATGCAACCCACGGCGTCGTCGGTTTCGACATGCCCCGGCTGACCGGCGAAGCGGCCGCGCAGTTCGTCGAGTTCGGCTTTCGTCGCAACACCCCAGGTCACTTCACGCAGCGTCGGACCTTCTTCGAAAGCGGGTGGCAGCGACGGATCGTTTGCGTCGACGGCCAGAACCGTGCAGCCGTTCAGCGTTTCGAAGCGCGCGTGCGTCTCGTCGTGCGCGGTCTCTTTCAAACCCCAGTCCGCGAAAAAGCGGCGGCAGGCGGCGAGATCCGTCACACCGTAAATAATCTGTTCAATGCCGAGAATCGTCATAACGTGCCTCTTGCGTATCTTGCGTTTGCGTATCAGTTGGCCCACGCCAGCGGCGCGTCGTTCAAGCCCCAGTAGAGGCTTTTCTGTTGCATGTATTCGCGGATGCCGAGGCGGCCTTTCTCGCGTCCCATGCCGCTCTCTTTCCAGCCGCTGAACGGCGTCGAGATCGAGAACAGCTTGTAGGTGTTGATCCAGATGGTGCCGGCTTCGAGCGCGCGGGCGATCCGGTATGCGCGCTTGTAGTCGCGCGTCCAAATGCCGGCGGCGAGGCCGAACACGCTGTTATTCGCGTCTTTCAGCAGCGACGCTTCGTCGTCGAACGGCATCGCGACCAGCACCGGACCGAAGATTTCTTCCTGGCAGATGCGGGCGTCATTCGTCAGGCCTTCGAGGATCGTCGGCTGGAAGTAGGTGCCGGCTTCGCGGCCGTCGCCGACCGGGCGTTCGCCGCCGCACAGCAGGCGGCCACCTTCTTCGAGACCCAGCGCAACATAACGCTCGACGGTCTCGCGATGCGCCGCCGTGATCAGCGGACCCATTTGCGTCTCGGCGCGCGACGGATCGCCGACGCGCAGCTTGCGCGCGCCTTCGGCGAGACGCTTCATGAAAGCGTCGTAAATCGAGCGCTGCACGAAGAGGCGCGAACCCGCGATGCACGCCTCGCCCGACGAACTGAAAATGCCGTACAGCACGCCGTTGACCGCGTGATCGAGATCGGCGTCGTCGAACACGATGGTCGGCGACTTGCCGCCGAGTTCGAGTGACACCGGCATCAGCTTGTCCGCTGCGATGCGCGCGATGCCGCGGCCCACTTCCGTGCCGCCGGTGAACGACACTTTCTTCACGAGCGGATGACGCACCAGCACGTCGCCGATCACCGAGCCCTTGCCGGGCAACACGCTAATGACGCCCTTCGGCACGCCGGCTTCTTCGCAGATGCGCGCCAAGGCCAACGAGGTCAAAGGCGTGACTTCGGCCGGCTTCAACACCACCGCGTTGCCGCCTGCGAGTGCGGGCGCGAGCTTCTGCGCGTCCGATGCGATCGGCGAATTCCACGGCGTAATCGCCGCGATCACGCCGATCGGTTCGTAGATGCTCATCGTCAGATAGTCGCCGCGCGACGGCGTAACGTCTTCGTCGAGCGTTTCGAGGCAGGCCGCGAAATAGCGGAACGTGTTCGCGGCGCTCGCCACCAGCACCCGCGTCTCGCCGATCGGCTTGCCGTTGTCGCGACGCTGCAATTGCGCAAGCGCTTCATGACGCGCCATGATCAGATCGGCGATGCGGTACAGGACCAGCGCGCGTTGATGCGGCTTCAGACCCGACCAGTCCGCGCGACGCCATGCGAGGTCGGCGGCTTCCACCGCGTCGCGGGCGTCGTCGGCACTGGCCGTCGAGATTTCCATGTTGACCGACTGATCCGCCGGATACAGGCTTTTGTACGGGTTGCCACGCCCTTGCCGCCATTCGCCGCCGATGAAAATATCGCCGGTGGGCACGAGGCTGGTATCGAAGTGAGTCATGTCGGTCATTCCGGTTTGCTTCAGCTAGTCAGCTATTCAGCCAGGGTCTCAAATCACGCAGCGGGCCGCGCGATTGCGCAGCGCGCGCATCGCGCTATACGCGGTCAATGCGGACGTCTTGGGGTTATCCGGCAACGGCTTGCCACACATTTCCAGCGACATCTCGCCGAATGCGCCGCGCGCCAGCACGCGATGCACGTTGCGCGTCACGTTCGGATCGGCGATCAGGCGGACCGTGGTGTGGTCCAGACCGAGACCGGCGAGCGCGATCGTCGCCGCGACGTTGGCGTTCTTCGGATAGAGCCGCGCCGCTTCGCGCGCGCTGCCTTCGAAGATCACCTTCTCTTCCTTCAGCGTGTTCAGATCGCACACCTGTTCGGCCGGCGTGCCGAGCCAGCCGGTCGGCGGCTTGCGGCCCGTGTACAACACTTCATCGAGGCCGCCGAGCTTCGCCGCGGCGAGCGCATCCACGCCGCCGATCGCGCCGGAGAGCAGCGTCAGCGTCGCGTCGCCTTCATCGGCGGCGGCGGACAACGCGTCGAGCAGCATCACGTCGGACAACGCACCGATCGACGCCACCGCGCAATCCGTGCCGGCCTTCAGCAGCGGCACCACGTGATCGACGAGCGCGCTATGACCCGCGCACTCCAGCGCGAAATGCGGCTGGCTGCTCAACGCGCAGACCGATGCCACCACGTCCACCGACGAGCCCACCACTTCGCGCACCGACGCCATGTGCCGCTCCGGCACGATCACGTGCGACACGCGCACGGTCGGATCGGCGGCGACCGAGCGGTACACCGCCTGGCCGATCGCGCCGAAGCCGATCATCGCGATGTCGACGGGTGCGTGATGTCCCGCGTAGCCGGCCTCACGCATGTTCGGGCTCCTGTTCCTTGACCGGCGGCCCCGCGAATGCGGTGGCGAACGAGCCGACCGACAACATGTCAACTTCGACCAGCACCGGGCCGCTCTTCGCAATGCCTTCGCGAATGATCGCGTCGGCCTGGTCGAGTGACGTGATGCGGTAGTGCGTAAGCTTCAGGCTCTCGCAGAACTGCGCGAAATCCGGCTGATGCAGATCGACGTAGCAGCGGCGGCCGCCGTATTGCGCGTCCTGAATGTTGCGGATCACGCCGTAACACTGGTCGTTCATCAGCACGATCATCACGTTGGCGTTTTCCTGCACGGCCGTCGCGAGTTCGCCGACGTTGACCATCAGGCCACCATCACCGACGAGGCACACGGTCTTCGCCGCATTGCCCGCAAGCGCCGCGCCAATGCCCATCTGCATGCCCTGGCCGATGCCGCCGCCGAGTGCGTGCACGCCTGCGCGCGGCGAGAAGATCTTCAGCATGCGGTTGCCCCACGTGCTGTTCGAGATCGTGACGTCGCGCACCCAGTTGTAGTCGCGGCCCACGGCCTCTTGCAGCGCGTCGACGAGGCGCTTGTACGGGCCGAGGCCCTTGCCCACGTCGGCGACCGCGCGTTCGCGTGCGGCAGCCAGATCCTGCGCGAATGTCGGATCGACCTTCAGGCGGCCTTCGAGCAGCGTCGCGAGTTCTTCGAGCACCGCCGATGCATCGCCGTGAATGAACATCTCGTTGCGGTAGCCGCGGTTGTCGGCGAGCGCGTCGGCGTCGATCCGATACAGCGGTTGTGGCAACGCGAGCTTGTACTTCAGCGTTTCATTGCCGCGCAGACGCGAGCCGATCACGACCAATGCGTCGCAAGTCTTGTAGAAGCTCTCGACCGCCGCGTGCACGTTGAACGCGCCGAGCGTCGCCGGATGATCTTCCGGCAGCACGCCACGGCCCTGCACGCTGGTCACGACGCCGAAGCCCAGCGCCACGAGACGCTCGACAGCTTTGGTCGCATGACGGGTGCCGCCGCCGAGCCATAGCAGCGGACGCTTCGCGTTGACCAGCTGTTCCGCGAGTTGCGCGACGCGCTGACTGCAATGCGTGAGCGTCGTGACGTGCGGCGCGGCGAGGTCGCCTGGCCATTCGACTTCGGCGGCCTGAATGTCGATCGGAATCTCGACGCTGACCGGGCCGCTCGGCGCAGTTTGCGCGACGCGCACGGCTTCGCGGATCGTCGGCAGCGCGGTCTCGACCGAGCGCACACGGAACGCCGCCTTCGAGATCGACGACAGCATCGACAGTTGGTCCGGCGCTTCGTGGATGTACGCGAGGTCCTGATCGAGGTATTCGGTTTCGATCTGGCCGGTCACGTGCAAGAGCGCGGTGCCCGCTGTCAACGCTTCGACCATCGCGCCCGCCGCGTTGCCGGCCGCCGTGCCCGTGCTGGTGAACGCAACGCCGAGGCCGCCGGAGACGCGCGCGAGGCCGTCTGCCATGTTCACCGCGCCGGCTTCGCCGCGCGCGCCGACATAGCGGATCTTGCCGCGGTTATGAATCGCGTCGAGGATCGGCATGTTGTGGATCGAGATCACGCCGAATGCGGTTTGAACGCCGCACTGCTCGAGGAAAGTGGCGATCAGTTCGCCAACGGTGGTTTTATTAGACATGTCGTGCAACGCCTCCAGAAACATCGATGTGACTGCCCGTCGTATAGGACGACAGCGTCGTAGCCAGATAAAAGAGCGCTTGAGCGGCTTCTTCGGGACGACCGAAGCGGCCTAGCGGAATGTTTTTCTTGCGCGCCAGTTCGGCGGTCCAGTCTTCCCAACTCTGGCCCGGCTGCGCTTCCTTCGCATAACGGCGGCGCCACTGACCCGATTCGACGATGCCGATCAGAATCGAATTGACGCGGATGCGCTGTGGCGCGAGTTCCACCGCGAGCGACTTGATCAGGTTCTGCACGCCAGCACGCGCCGATGAAGTCGCCACCATGTGCGGCTCCGGTTGCAGCGCGAGCAGCGAGTTCACGCAGACCACGGTCGCGTTGCCCGCGCCGCCGTTGGCCGCGTCGCGCAGCATCGGCAGGAACGCGCGGGTCGGACGGATCACGCTGAAGTACTTCAGGTCGAGTTCTTCGCGCCACGCGTCGTCGGTGGTGTCGGCGAATCTGGACACGCGGCCCTGGCCCGCGTTGTTCACCAGCATGTCGGTTCGGCCGAAGCGCGTTTGCACCGCTTGCGCGAATGCGTTGACGTCGTCGGCGTTCAGCACGTCGCAGCTTTGCGCCAGCAGTTGCGCGTCGGGGAATTGCGCTTTCAGCGCGGCTTCCGCTTGCGCGAGACGCTCGGTGTCGCGGCCGCAGATCGCGACCGACGCGCCGGCCCGCAGAAACAGTTCGGCGGTCGCGAGGCCAATGCCGGACGAACCGCCCGTCACCACCGCCACCTGGCCAGTCAAGTCGATTTGGATCATCGGAGTCCCAGTGCCTTCATGTATTTGCTGCCCGCGTTCGGGCCGGTCTTCGGGCGGTAGTTGAGCCGCTGCGAGAGTTCATCGGCCGCGCGGCGCACCTTGTCGATCAGGCCGCTGTCGAGCAGCGACGCGTCGATCTCATGCCGCGGAATCGTCGTCGTGATGACGGCGACGATGCGGCCCGTGTCGTTACGCACCGGCGCGCTCACCACCGAAATGCCGCGTTCGAACGACGACTCGCTGATCGCGAAGCCGCGTCGCGCGTCGTCGAGAATCCGTTCGTACAGGTCTTCGACGGTGGCAGGCGTCTGCTTCGTGAAGCGTTCGAGTTCCGGCTCGGGATAGAGCTTCTTCAGATCGTCGAGCGTCATGTCGCCCATCAGCACCTGGCCGTGCGTGGTCGCATAGGCGGGCAGGCGGGTGCCGACGTTGACCTTCACAGAACTGAAAATCGGCGCATGGCTTTGCGCCTTGGCGACAAACACGACATCGCGTCCGTCGCGAATCACGATGTGGCTCGTCAGGCCGGTGTCGGTGCGCAGCGCTTCGATGATCGGCAAACCGAGGTCGGTCAATTCGAGCGAACTCAGATATTCGAAGCCGAGCCGTAGCACCGCGACGCCGAGGCGATAGTTGCGGTCCTTGTCGGCGCGTTCGAGAAAACCGAGCGATTCGAGCGTTTGCAGCAGGCGGAATACCGTCGTACGAGGAATCTTCAGGCGCCGGGACAATTCCGGCGCGCCGAGAACCGGCTCGCGCGGCGAGAACTCGGTCAGGATCTTCAGACCGCGTTCCAGACCGGGCACGCGGTAGCCGCCTTCGCTACCGGTGTCGGTGCGGTCGTCGCCCGCGTCGCGCTCGGCGTTGAGAGTGTCGGGCGTCATTCATTGGCTCCGTTGTCCGCCGCTCGCGCGGCAGAACGTGTCGATGATCGCGGTGTACGCGGCGGGTGCTTCGATGTAGCCGGCGTGCCCCGCGTGCGGCACAACCTGCAATTTCGTGCCCGCGGCGAGCGCGATTCGCTCGCAGGCCGCGGGAGGGGTGATGGTGTCGTCGGCGCCGACCGCGACGTTGATGCGGCCTTTGAAGCGCGAGAGGTCGGCGGCGAGATCGGCGTTGGCGAGCAGATGCGTCGCTTGCGCGTAGCCGTGCGGGATCACGCGCGACATGTTCCAGCGCACCCATGCGCGGGCTTCGTCGTTCGCGTGAGCGGACAGCATGTTCGCGCTGCGTTTTTCGGCGAGACCTTGCGGACCGAGTTCGTTCAGCATCGCGAGGCGTTGGTCGCGTTTGGTCTCGCGCACTTCCGCCGATGCCGCGCCGTAACCGCCCGCAGGCGACAGCAGCAGCAAACCGGCCACAAATTGCGGATGAGCGGCGGCAAACGCACCGGCGATGATTGCGCCGAGCGAATGCCCGACCAGAACGCAACGTTCGAGGCCGAGCGCGTCGAGCCACTCCTTCAGTACACCTGCGTAGTCGACGGCAACCGGCGATTCAGCCGCAACCGGCGTGGACGCGCCATAACCCGGCGCATCCCACGCGAGCACGCGGCGGTTCGCGCCGAGTCCTTCGAATTGCTGCACCCACGATGCCGCGCCCGATCCGATACCGTGCAACAGCACGAGCGGCAGTGCGTCGCTGTTAGCGCTGTTGCCGGCGCTACCGGCTTCGCGATAGCTCAGCGTGCGTTGCGACGCCAGCGAGACCTGCCGCGCCGGAAAGCGCGCAAGGCGTGCTTCGAGCGTGGCGGGTTGATCGGCGGTAGCGGACGGGACTGCGGACATGATTTCCTTCGCGGGTGTTTTCTAGCAATGCAACGGTGAAGCAGGCTTCGCGTTCGATTAGCGCCTGATTAGCGCTTGAGCTTCGCCAGCGGCGAATCCGGCGGATACGTCGGCGTGATCGGCTTCGGCGAACCGAGCATCACGCACATCAGCGCGTCTTCTTCGCCGATGTTCTCCTCCGTGCGGTACACGCCCGGCGGCACCGAGATCAGATCGCGTTCGCCGAGTACCGCTTCCCAACGCTCACCGTCCTTCTCGCAGATCACTTTCATCTTGCCGCGCAGCACGAAGAAAATTTCTTCGACGTCCATATGAATATGGCTCGGGCCGATGTTGCCGGCCGGGATCACCATCGTCGAGAACGTGAAGCCGCCTGCGGGGACCGTGTTCATGTCCTTCGCGACGCCCGTGCCGCCCGTGCCGACGTAGCGCATTTGCGCGCGGCGATACTTCGGGTCGTAGTCGGCCTGGAACTTCAGCGCGTCCCAGTCGTAACGACGCGTTTCAAGGCGCGCGACGCGGCTGTCCAGCCACTGCGCGAAGCTCGCGTCCGCGGGTTGGTCCCACGATTTGCGTTCGATATCGGCGTCCGCCATTCTCTTTCTCCTTTCGATTCGACAAGATCAATTCATCACGAAGCCGCCGTTCACCGGCAGCAACTGGCCGGTCACGAAGCGCGCGGCATCGGACAACAGGAACAGCACCGGCCCGGTCACGTCGTCGGGCACTTGCGCGCGCGTCAGCGCGCGGCCTTGCAGGTAATACTGGTGCCGCTCGGCAGGCACGTAGGCGGTCGCCTCGACTTCGGTGAGGCCTGGCGCGATCGCGTTGACGGTCACCTGGTGGGCACCGAATTCGCGTGCGAGCGATCGGGTCATCGAGATCACCGCGCCCTTGCTGGCGACATACGCGAGCAGCTTCGGCGCGCCCCACATCGCCGTGTCCGACGCGATGTTGACGATGCTGCCGCGCCCCGAGCCGCGCAGATACGGCAGCGCGGCGGTGCTCATCAGCCAGGTGCCGCGCACGTTCACGTTCATCACGGCGTCCCATGTGTCGACCGATAACTCGTCGGCGAACTTGCCGCCCGAGTTGGTGATCGCCGCGTTGTTGATCAGCGCGTCGAGCCCGCCGAGTTGCGCGGCGCCTTGCTGCGCGAATCGCGTGATGCTGGCGGGGTCGGCGAGATCGAGCGGCAGGTAGGTCGCCGCGTGGCCCTGCTCGTGCAGCGACGCGGCGAGCGCGCGGCCTTCGTCGTGCAGCACGTCACCGAACACCACCTGCGCGCCGGCTTGCACCAGCGCGCGGACGAACGCCGCGCCAAGACCGCGCGCGCCGCCCGTCACGAGGACGCGCCGGCCGTTCAGCGCTGCGTGTGCGTCGTTATGCATGGCTGTGGCCTGCTTCGGCTGCGACCGGCGTGGCGGCCGCCACTTGCGCGCGATGCGCGTCGAGGTCGGCGAAGTGCTGTTGCGCGCGCTGACGCAGCATGCGGCGCACACGCGTCATGCCGACATCGTGCTGGTAGAGGAATTCGTGATCGCGCGCATTCGGCGCCATGCTTTCGAGGACGTAGCGATCCTGTTCGAGCACGGCCCAATGCAGACCTTCGAGGCGATTGCGGTACATGAAGCGCCATGCGTCGCGCTGCCAGCCCTGTACCTTGCGAGTACGCCAGAAGTAAACCTGGCAGTTGTCTTCGTCGACCGGCACCGCGAAGCCGATGATCCCGAAGTTGCCGCCCGGGCCGAACTTCTTCTTGTACGGAATCGCGAGACGCATCCACAGGCAGCCGGTTTCGCCGAGTTCCACCCAGTCGAAGTTCACGTCGCGCTGGCCGACCTTCTCGAACATCAGACCGGTTTCGGTCTTGCGCACGCGCATGTCGGCCTGCTTGTCGCCTTCGGCCATCGAGTGCGACGTCGCGTGCAGATACGCGCCGTGCATCGGGTCCATCACGTTGTCGATCGCGTACTGGTAATTGCACTTCCAGTTCGACACGCACAGAAAGCTCGCGTACTCCGCGCCCACCAACTCTTCCGGCAATACGAGCGGCGCGGGTTCCTTGTGCGCGTCGTCGCCGAACCACAGGAAGATCGCGCCGGCGTGCTCTTCGACCGGATACGACTTCACGCACTTCTGGCCTTCCAGCGGACAGTTCGACACGGCCGGCACCTTGGTGACCATGCCGCCGCCGTCGACTTCAATGCCGTGATACCAGCACGCGACGCTGCCGCCGAGATTCCAGCCGAGCGACAGACGCGCGCCGCGATGCGGGCAGCGGTCTTCGAGTGCGCGGACTTTGCCTTCCTTGTCGCGCCACAGCACGATCTGATCGCCGAGGCGCGTGATGCCGACCGGCGCGTCGCCGACCTGCCAGCTCGGCGCGACCGGATACCAGTAGTTGCGCAAGCCCTGGTTCAGGTACGACTGGATCGGGTCGGCTGCGCCTTGAGTTGTAGTGGGGGACGTCATGGAGAGACTCCGGATGCGGATGCGATGAAACGTGTTCGCGGGTGTTCGAAGGGGCGCGCTTATTCGGCGAGCAGGCGGAGTTCGGCGGCGAGACGATCGGCGTCCCACGTATTGCCTTCCGGGGTGCGGAAGCCCACGCGGTTCAAACCGTCGGCCACTTCCTGCAACTCCATCGCGCCGGCTTCGAAAACTTTTTCGAGCGCGTCGCCGAAGTCGTTTTCGTACTGGGTCGGCTCGGCCTTACGCGTTTGCCAGATGAAGTTGCCGGTCTCGCCCGGCTTCTCGATCACGCCCTTGCCGGCGACGTTGTTCGGCTGCGGCGCGAGCCACGGTTTCAGGAAGGGATTGAAGTTCACGGCTACCTCTCGCATGTCATGCCACCTTGATCTGGATTTCTTCGCCTGCGAGACGTACCGAATACATCTTCAGGTCGCGGCCGCCGGGCTCTTTCAGACATTTACCGGTCGGGATATGGAACACGGCCTCGTGCAGCGGGCACTCGACGGTATCTCCGTCGATGAAGCCCTGCGTCAGCAACGCGTATGCATGGGGGCAGACGTTTTCGAGCGCGTACAGCTCGTCGCCCACCTTGTAGATGCCGATTTCGGTGCCGTCGAGTTTGTACTCGAGCGGCGCGTCTTCGGACAGGTCGCCGGCATGGCCGGCGCAGCGCCATTGATCAGTCATTTCTCGCCTTCTCCTGAAGCTCTATGTTCCACATAAGGAACATCAGTTCGTGTATGGATGATTATAGGAGTGGCTTTGACGAGAAAAAATAAAAATCTGAAGGCGTAGGGGAAAACACCGACTGTGGCATTCGCAACACGTTGTTGCGTGATCCGGCGAGAGCGCTTCATCAGGCCGCGAGCCTTTTCCGGCTTGAGTTTGGAGGCAATTCTCAGACAGGAGAAGTCGCCACCCCTCGGGTTTGTACGGGGTCCGAAAATTTATTTTGACCACTTTCAGACTCACTATACTTTTCCATAGGCGATACAAACGCCCATAGGTGGAACATAAAGCGGAGCAGTTTTCGGTGCATACCGGAACTGCATTCAACCCCAAAGCAAGGATCAGGGACGACGAATTCGGCGCGAGCCAATGTCGTGTGATCAGGAGAACCAACGGTGAAGCACATCATTGCAGCCGGCTTGACGGCAATCTGCGCGACCACGAGCGCTTGGGCGCAGAGCAGTGTGACGCTATACGGCAGCCTGGATGCCGGTATCGCGTATGTCAGCAATGTGGGTGGCCATTCCAAGTGGATGATGGAACAGGGCAACATGCAGCCCGACCGCTGGGGCCTGAAGGGCGTGGAGGATCTTGGCGGCGGCCTGAAGGCGATTTT
This sequence comes from Paraburkholderia ginsengisoli NBRC 100965, assembly GCF_000739735.1. GTDB lineage: Bacteria > Pseudomonadota > Gammaproteobacteria > Burkholderiales > Burkholderiaceae > Paraburkholderia > Paraburkholderia ginsengisoli. Next base: position 469,913 of record NZ_BBJF01000006.1, read on the forward strand.
CCAGCTCGAAAACGGCTTCTACACGAACACCGGCGCGTTTGCGAAATCCGGCGTGCTGTTCAATCGCCAGGCGTTCGTCGGCTTGAGCTCGGACAAGATCGGCACGCTGACCTTCGGTCATCAGACGCCGTTCAGCTTCGACGTGCTGGGCCCGCTGAGCACCGCCTATCTGGCCGCCAGCTGGTACGCGTTCCACCCGGGCAACATCGACTCGCTCGCGGATACCGGCGTCGTGCCGTTCGACAACTCGGTGAAATTCCGTTCAGCGAGTTTCGGCGGCTTCTCGGTCGGCGCGATGATGGGGCTGGGCAACACGACGAACTTCGCGACCGGCAGGACGATGAGCTTTGCGCTTAGTTATGCGAACGGTCCGTTCAAGGCAGGCGCGACGTATTCGAACGAGAACGACCGCACGCCGTCGATCGTCACGACCGGCATCACCACCTTCCAGGGCGTGCCGTCGGCGAACTACGTCGCGGACAAGGTGCAGAACATGGGAGCGGGCGCGTCGTATCAGTTCGGCAAACTGCTGGTGCATGCGCTGTACACGCGCGTGAAGCTGGAGTCGGCGGGACATTCGGACACGTTCCAGAGCTACGACGCGGGGGCGAATTATCAGTTCACGCCGTTCAACACCGTGGCCGGTGGCGCGGCGACGACGACGCTGGCCGGGCATCGCTGGACGCAGTTCATGATCGGCGATATCTATGCGTTGTCGAAGTCGACGCAGGTGTACGTGAACGCGCTGTATCAGCGCGCGGGCTCGGACACCAACGCCGCCTTCTTTACCGCGGGGGTGTCGAGCGGCCGGAACCAGACGATCGTCCTGACCGGCATCCATCACTCGTTCTGAAGTGCTTGAGTTCGGAGCCTCCGAACTTCTCAGCGAATGGCGGGATGACACAGCGAGTCCGGCTGAACAAGCAGCCGGACTCGCCGATCAGCCAAGCGAAACGCCGCCTATCGATCAGCCCGCCGTGACCGCTTTACGGCGCGCCTGCGCCGCCGTCGGATCGTCCGGGCGGGGACAATAGCTAAGCCGCTCGGACAATTCGAGCGCCGCCTGGCACACGGCGATGACAAGCGGGTCGCGCTCCTCGGCCTCGCCGATATCCGAACGCGGAATCGTCACGGTCAACGCGGCCACGATCTTGCCGCTCTGGTCACGCACCGGCGCGCTCACCACCGAAATGCCTCGCTCGAACGACGCCTCGCTCAGCGCATAGCCGAGTGCCGCGCTTTCGCGCACGCGTCCGTACAATTCTTCGACGGTCGCGGGCGTGCGTTCGGTGAAACGTTCGAGCTGCGGCTCGGGATACAACTGGCGCAACTCCTCGAAGCTCAGGTCACCCATCAGCACCTGGCCGTGCACGGTCGCATGGGCCGGCAAGCGCGTGCCGACGTGCACCTTCACCGAGCTGAACATCGGCGCATGCGTTTGCGCCTTGGCGACGAACACCACGTCGCGCTGATCGCGGATCAGCAGGTGCGTGCTCAGACCGGTGGCGTCGCGCAGCCGTTCGAGAATCGGCGTGCCGACATCGGTCAGTTCGAGCGAACTCAGATATTCGAAGCCAAGCCTCAGCACTGCAACGCTCAGCCGGAAATACCGGTCGCCGTTGACGCGCTCGAGAAAGCCGAGCGCTTCGAGCGTCTGCAACAAACGGAAAGTGGTGGTGCGCGGAATGCCGATCCGCTTGGACAATTCGGGCGCGCCGAGCACCGGCTCGCGCGCGCTGAATTCGGAGAGGATGCGCAGGCCGCGTTCGAGGCCAGGCACCAGGTAAGTCGATCCGCCGGCGCTCTCTTCGTCGGTGGGATCGGCGGCGTCGGCGTTGTCGGTTTGCGGCAATGCCGCATCGTCCCGCGATGCCGAAGCTGCCGCGCTACGTGGCCTCGTGGGTTTGCGTCCCGCTCCTGTTTGCTCTTCTTTTGCCATCTTGGGCTGCCGTTTTCTGCTGTTCATCAAGGTCAGAGCAGCATCATAGCGCGAAGCGAGCAGCGCTCATTAACCGGTGACTGCGCCGGCTCGCAGCCGTACCGCAACCGCTGCCAAACCCCGATTGCGCAATGGCTGTGCGGTGCTATTCTTTGATCCGGTCCAGTGCGCGAGGTATCGCTGCCGCGTGCTCGCTCCGCTCAAGCGTACGGAGGCCACGCTCATGTCCGATTCCATCCAGATCCAGGTTGCCGACTCGCATCTTTATCCGGGCTGCGCCGTGAGCATCGCGCATTTGCCCGAGCCGGCCCGAGCGGCCGCCGCGATCGTCGAATTCGCGGACGGCTCCGGCGCGCATGCCACCTGTCATCGGCGCGCGCCTGACGAACTCGAGTTGAACGTCGACGGTTATGCCACGCAACGGCGTCATCCCGTCGACGCGCGTCATTGGCTGCTGCTCGCCGTCGATGCAACGCACAACAGTTGGCGCGTAAAGCGTCGACTGCCTTAGCCCGCGAGGCCAGCCGGCCTCATTGAATCCGCAACCGGTGCCGCGCGCGCGCCGCCCCGCGCGGCAGTTATGCGCCCGTCACGCACACTTCGGAACTGACCGATGACCGACCACGATTCCAAGCTCCCGCCCAACGCCGACAACCCCACTCACACCACCGCCGACACTCCCGACGATCCCGAGCGCCGCCGTGTCCTCACCGGTCTCGCGGCAGTCGGTTTCGGCCTCGCGCTGAGCGGCTGCAAAACCGAGCCGCTCGCGGCGAGCGACGGCGCGCCGCGCAGTGCCGGCGACCTGCGGCTCGATGCGGCACTGCACGATCAGGTCAAAAACATCGTGGTGATCTACGCCGAGAATCGCAGCTTCGCGAATCTCTACGGCAACTTCCCTGGCGTTCAGCATCCGCTCGACGCGGTGAGCGCCGAGCGCTATCTGCAACTCGATCGCGACGGCCAGACACCGATGCCGCGTTTGCCCGCTATCTGGGGCGGGCTCGTGCCGCAAGCGCAGGAAGTCGACGGCCGGCGCTTCATGATCGGCCAGAACGATCTCGACCATCTGCACAACCGCCCGTTCCGCATCGCCGATGCGCACGGCGCGCCGTTGCCGACCGGCGTGATCACGCGCGATCTGGTGCACCGCTTCTATCAGAACCAGATGCAGATCAGCGCCGGGCGCAACAACCAGTTCGCCGCGTGGGGCGACTCCGGCGGCCTCGTGATGGGTCATTACCGCAATTCCGCCGACACGCTGCGTCTATGGAATCTCGCGCAGCAATACACGCTGTGCGACAACTTCTTCATGGCGGCATTCGGCGGCTCGTGGCTGAACCACATCTTTTTGATCTCGGCGCAGGCGCCGTTCTATCCGGACGTCCACAACAGCCCGGCGAAGAAACTGGTGTCGGTGGTCGAAGGTGACGATCCGACCGGCACGCGCCTGAAGGTCGCGGAGGATTCGCCCGTGTCCGCGCTCGACGGTCCGCCGAAATTCGTCAACGACGGCGCGTTCACCGCCGACGGCTACGCGGTCAACACGATGGCGCCGCCCTATCAGCCGAGCAATGTGCGCGCGCCCGAAGGCGGCGACCCGGCGTTCTCGGACCTGTCGAATCCGCGCGTGCTGCAACCGCAAAAATACGCGACGATCGGCGACCGTCTGACCGACAAGGGCGTGGACTGGGCCTGGTACAGCGGCGCATGGCAATACGCGCTGGAGCACCAGGACACCGGCGCGGTGCCCGACTTCCAGTATCACCATCAGCCGTTCAATTACTTCGCCAATTACGCGCCGGGCACGGCGGCACGGCGCAGGCACCTGCGCGACGGCGGCCTCGGCAACGACGCGTCGACCAACCGGCTGATCGCCGATATCGATGCGGGACGCCTGCCGACCGTCACGTTCTACAAGCCGCAAGGCGACCTGAACATGCACGCCGGTTACGCGGACGTCGAATCGGGCGACCGCCACATCGCGACGGTGATCGAGCATATCCAGCGCGGCCCGCAGTGGGCGAACACGGTCGTGATCGTCACGGTGGACGAGAACGGCGGCTGGTGGGATCCGGTCGCACCGCCGCAAGGCGATCGCTGGGGTCCGGGCTCGCGGATTCCCGCACTGGTGATCTCGCCGCTGGCGAAGAAGGGCTACGTCGATCACACCGTGTACGACACCAACTCGATTCTTCGCTTCATCAGCCGCGTGCATGGGTTGGCGCCGCTCGATGGCGTGGTCGCGCGGGACCGCGCGTTCGCGAGCAATGGGCTTGCGCCGCTGGGCGATCTGACGGCATCGCTGGACCTGGCTTGAGGGTTGGTTTTGTGTCGCCGCCTACTGCGCCGCCGCGTGCAGCTTCACGATCACCGCGTCCGCAATCTCCTGCGCGGTCTTTCGGATCGTCTTGCTCTCGTCGCCGCTCGCCATCACGAACTTGGCCGCGATCACATACGGATTCAGTTTGATCGCCGCACCCGGCGCGCTCTTGCTATCGGCTTCTTCGACCGCCTGATACAGCGGCGGCAAAGCGGCCGCGCTCAGGTTGTCGCACGACACCGCCACCTGGATGTCGTTCTGGCCGGCGCCGAGGCCCACCATCGCGCGTCGCAAGCGATTGCCGTCGTCGACGTTGAGAAACACGCCGCGCACTTGCCAACCGGCTGCTGGCAACGGTTGACCCGGCGCGATGCGGCGCGCATCGACGCCACCTTTGTGCAGATCTTCGGTCAGCGCATCGGCCATCTCGTTCACGATGTGCGTCGCGTGATCCTGTGGATTCTTGTCCTGCCCCATCGGCCCGGGTCCGGCGGGCAGCAAACCGCGCAGTCGACGCACGCGTTGCCCCGGCCCGCTATCCGGCGTGAGGTTCGCCGCGTCCAGTTCGAAGTCCGCCACATAGACGACCGGCGCAGGCCCGGCGAACGGCGCAGTGTCCGCCGCTACAACACTGAGCGGCGCCGTGCTCAGGCAGGTTGCCGCCAGCGTGAATTGCAGAAATCGACGCAGCATGGCGCGCCTCCGCGAACGTCATCGTGACGCCGGCTATCGTACTGCCGCGCGCAGCGGGCGTCCGTTTTTTCGTACCCGATCGTCATACCTTTTGCCTTGCATAACGCGCGTCACCGCATAGACTGATAGGGCATCACTTCGCACTTTGTACGGAACTGCCATGCGACTGACCATCCTGATCAACGGTTCCGATCCCACCGTCAGCCACGATTACGCTGTCCTATGGCTCGACACCGATGAACACCGGTGGTCGAGGGAAGCGCATCAAGGGATCGATCTGCCCCCGTGGGGCGAGTTGCACGATGAAGACGGCGTGACCACGCTCTGTGCGCCTAGCACGGATGCGCCGTTGTGTACGCTGCGTGGCTTGCACGTCGACCGCAAGCAACGCGTGAGCGCGGCGCAAGGCGCCGCCGCATGGACGGCCCTGCCGACGCGCGCGCAGACCAGCGGCTTCTGGCGTCTTCAAGCTGTGGACCGCCAAACTGTACGTGCCGAAAACAGCGTGTTCGGTAACTAGTCTTCCGCGTCTTTCCGCAGGCCGGTCTTGTCGGTCGAAAATGCCGTTCGCGAGTCGTGCTTGCTCGTGCGCGTCAGTGTGCCCGTACGCCGCGTCACTCAAATCGATTCCGCGTTGCACGCGCTTAAGCTGTTGTTAAGCAGGCATGCGTAGAGTCGGTAGTCCACGCATTAGGGTCGCTGCAAAGCGGCCCGTTTTTTTGTCCGCTCGCTTCGCGTGGGTCACTCCGCCTCACGCGCCGCCTCGCTTTTCATTGCGCTGCGCGACCGCCCCTCTTCCCTTGCGCCCACGTCGCGTTTCGGGTCGCCCGATGCGGGTGCGCGACGCTATACTTGCGCCCCCATCCCTCGACCGACCGACACACATGAAGAAGTGGTTTGCCTGTCTATTCTTCGCCGTTGCCGCTCACGCGGGCGCGGCGCCGTCCTGCACCCAGTTCACACCGAATGCGCAATGGCCCGTTCTGAGCAATCAGAAGATGGCGCCGAAAACGCGCATGCTCTGCTATAGCGATTTCGCGGTTCTGCATTCGGGCATCACGCATGGCCCGTTGTGGTCCGCCGAGCATCTGACGCGCGACCATATCGAAGCGGCCAAAGACATGGTGCGCACCAACAAGTTCTTCGAAGACGCGCGCTTGCCCGATGGCGAAGGCGCAACGCTCGCGGACTACAAGCGCAGCGGCTTCGATCGCGGTCACATGAGCCCGGCGGGCAATCGCTGGAATCAGCAGGCGATGGCACAATCGTTCTCGCTCGCCAACATCGTGCCGCAGGATCGCGAGAACAATCAGCGGCTGTGGTCGCGCATCGAAACGTCGGTGCGCAAGATCGCGATGTCTTACGACGATACCTACGTGGTCACCGGTCCGATCTTCAACGGCCAGCAGTTGCAGACCATCGGACCGACGCGCGTGTTCGTTCCGACGCAGTTGTTCAAGGTCGTCTACGTACCGTCGCGGCAACTCGCATTCGCGGTGGTAGTGGACAATGTCTCGACCAATCGTTACGACATCCGCACGATTCACGAACTCGAAGCAACATCGGGCATCCGTTTTCCGGGAATTCCGGAAAACCTCAAGGACCAGCGACCGGGAGGACTAAAAGGTGTTTAAACCCTATTCGAACGATGACGACGTACTCAACATTCAGGGCGACGCGCTCACGTTGAGCAACGGCACCACGCGCGTCGTGCTGAACGGCACGCTGGAATTGACGCAGGACCAGCGCGGACTGAAGGCGGCGCTCGCGCTGAAGGAAGCGGTGGATGCGATCGTCGCCAGCTTGCAGGCGCAAACGAATCTGCCGGCGAAGGTGAAGGACGAGCCGGATGCGAAGCCGGGCGTCGTGCAGAATCCGTTTCAGTGAGTGATGCCTGGGTTTTGTTTTAAGGACACATGCGTGAGTCGAAGGCGGGGCCGCCCCGGCTCGCCGTCTTCCTCGTCTCCTTCTTGGTCTTCGCTTTTGTCTGAATGACTTCCGCGCGCTTCGTTTCCAAAACGAGCGCCGTTCCTTCTTCATCGCATACCGCGATGCGCCCTCGTTGATTCAGTACCCCGATATGTTTCAGCGGTTACGTTTTGTCACCAGAGCGGCGTCAACTCTTAGGCTGCGGCCAACGTTAAACCGGCAGCGCTGAAAACCATTCAGCCGCGACAAAGAATTCACCGGTTCAACCAGGAGTCACATCATGAAGACGCTTTTCGCCGCTCTCGCTTCCGCTCTGCTCGTGTCGACAGCATTCGCTCAAACGGCCGCCCCGTCGACCACGCAAACCGCGCAACCGGCGCAAACGCAGCCGGCCGGTCAAGCGAATCTGAAGGCGAGCACCGCCGTGCAAACCGGCGCGAAAGACGAAGGCGCCGCCACGACGAAAGCGCCCGCCAAGACCTCGACGAAGGCATCGGTGAAGAAGACGTCAGCCACTCACACGGCCAAGGCACACAAAGCCGTCAAGAAAACCACAGTCGAAACCAGCGACGCAAAGGCTAATACGGGGAGCGCGAAAGAGGCCAGCAATGCCCCGGCAAAAGCCGACGGCGCGCAAGCCGGCACGACCAAGACGCAATAACACGTGATCGGCTTAGGCACGCACCGGCCACGCAGGTGTAGATAATCGAAGCCGAATCGTGCCATTCAGGGAGGGCGAGTCGTTTGACTCGCCTTTTTTTCTGCGCGTTTGCATCGCTGTTGGATCGCAACTGAATCGTGTTGCGCAACGAATGTCATATGCTCACGTTCGCGTGCACCCGTATCGAGCGACCATGTTTTTTTCAGCGAACACGCCGATTTTTGCACCGCGTTTACGTGCGGAAGCCTAATCTCGAAGTGTCCTGATCAACCATGGCGTCAGCCGACGCCACATCACATGGCACTCACGCAATCCATCGATCATCGCTTCGCCACGCAGTCGCTCGACAAGCCCCCGGTTCAACACAGCAACGTCATTCCCTTCCCCTCGGCACGCGCCCTCTTGCAGGTGACGCTGCCGCATCCGCCTCACGATCTCGCGGGCACGCAGTTGCGCGCGCTGCTTCACTCGCCGCTGGGTGTCTATGTCGTCAGCGCCGAAGCCGTTCGCGAAGAGGTGCGCGTGCAACTCGACATCGCGTGCGAAGACCTCGACTTCACGCTGCATACGCTGATCTCGACCGTCCCCGCTGCGTTGATCGGACCGTTGAAGCGTCGCGGCAACGTCGCGAAGGCGCGCTAATCATGTTCTCAGGTATCTGGTTGCCCATCGTGACGCCGCTGCGCAATGGCGAAGTCGATATCGACGCATTGCAGCGCCTCGCGGACTACTACCTGCACACGCAGATCAGCGGTTTCGTCGCGTTGAGCACGACCGGCGAAGCCGCGTTGCTGGACCAGGCCGAGCGCCTCACCGTGTTGCACGCATTGACCGACGTGATCGGCTCGCGTCTGCCGATGCTGATCGGCGTGGGTGGATCGAGTACGCGCGACGTGTTGCACGAAATACACCGCTACGACCGCTGGGACTGCGCCGGCTATCTGCTCTCCGCGCCGTCCTATGTGTGCCCGAACCAGGCCGGCGTGCAGTGGCATTTCGAACAGGCCGCGCTTGCCACCGAGCGCCCTATCGTGCTGTACAACGTGCCGCATCGCACCGGCGTGACGATCGAGCCGGACACGGTCGCGCGCCTCGTCGAGTACGACAACATCGTCGCGATCAAGGAGTGCGTGAAGGAAAATTTCGCGAAGCTGCGCGGCCTGCGGGTGAACGTGCTGTGCGGCACCGACGAAACCTTCGACGAGTGTCTGAGCCACGGCGGCACCGGCGGCATTCTGGCCAGCGCGCACGTGTGCGCGGATCTGCTGGTCACGATCCAGGCGCTGATCCGGACCGAATGCGACCTCGACGCGCGCAATCTGTTCGCGAGCCTGCTGCCCGTATTGCGCCTGCTGTTCTCCGCGCCGAATCCGTCGGCGATCAAGGCGCTGCTCGCTTTCGATCATTCGCTCAGCGACGAGACACGCATGCCGATCACGCGCGCATCCGCGCAGCTCGTCGAACGTCTGAGCACCGCGCGCGACAGGTTGCAGGATCTGCGCGCCGAGTTCGCCGGGGCGATGAGTTGACGCGTTGCCGTTTTCAGCTATGGAGTGCGCCGCGAAACGGTTCATCGTTCGCGGCGCAAACTCGCGTCGCTATGACAACGGCCCCGTATCCAGATCCGCGAGCGCGCCGAGTTTTCGCACATCGGCAATTTCAATTTCCGCATAGCCGAGCTTCAACGCGCCTTGCGTTTCGAACTGCTTCAATACCTGGTTGATCGTCTGCCGGGACAGCGCAAGCATCATCGCCAGATCTTCCTGCGGCACCTTGAGCACGCGCCGCAACGCGCCGGGTTCGCCATAGCCGCCCGCCATCAGCAACAACCGGCGCGCGACGCGTTGCGCGGCCGGCAGCAACGCGGCCTCTTCAATCGCATCGAACGCGAGGCGCAGTTTCTGCGTCAGCAGCAACCCGAACACGTGCCAATACGCGGGCCGGCGTTCGAGCAGTGCGACAAGCGCCGCGCGCCGCACATGAAACAGCTCGGCGTCGCGTTCGGCATACGCGTCGTGGGTTCGCGGCCGGTTGTCGAACAGCGCGATCTCGCCGAACCAGTTCACTGGTTCGATGACGGCGAGCAACGCCTCCTTGCCCGTCGAACTCGCCGCGCCGATTCTCATCAGACCGTCGGGCACGCAATAGAGGCCGTCGTCGGCGTCGCCGCGCGTAAAGAGCCGTTGCCCCGCAGGCAGCCGTTCGACGCGCCCTGCTTCGATCAGCTCTGCCTGCATCGCCGCAGGCGCGGCACGAAACCACGCGCTGCGCCCAAGCCGCGCGGCAAGCTCATTCGATGAAAAACTCACAGTCATGGGACGGCATCCGTGCGCGATTGTCGGCTACCCGATGGTTTGAATTTCGGCTGCCCGCGATTATGCTGGCTTTGAAAGAGGAGCGGCATCCATGAGAACGCTGACGCAACAACTGACGCAATACGCGGCTTACCATCGTGACCGGCGCAATATCGCCACGCACTTCATCGGCATTCCGCTGATCGTGCTGGCGTTGGCCGTGTTGCTGAGCCGCCCTGCTCTCGCCAACGCTATGCTGCCGGTGACGCTATCGGCTGCGTGGCTGCTGTTCACCGCGGCCACCGTCTACTACCTCGTGCTCGACGTCTCGCTCGGCGTGATGATGGCCTGTGTGTCGGCGCTGTGTCTCGCGTTCGGCGAATGGATCGCCGCGCAGTCCACGCTCGTGTGGCTCGCCACCGGCATCGGCCTGTTCGTGGTCGGCTGGGTGTTTCAGTTCATCGGTCACGTGGCGTACGAGCATCGCAAGCCGGCCTTCGTCGACGACGTGATCGGCCTGTTGATCGGACCGCTGTTCGTGCTCGCGGAAGCGTTGTTCGGCTTCGGCTGGCGGCCCGAGTTGCGCGAAGCGATCGACGCCCAAGTCGGTCCGACGCGCATCAATGCGGACCAGGCGGCGACGCATCGTTAATCGGCAATCCCCGCGTGCCGCTCAATTCGGCGCGTGCCGCTCAATTCGGCGCGAGCCGCACGAGACGAACGCCGTGCAATGCGGTCAACGCCACCGCGATCCAGATCGGAATATAAGTCGCCAGTTGGGCGGCGCTGAGCGTTTCGCCGAGTAGCGTGATCGACACCAGCACCAGCAGCACCGGCTCCACATAACCGAGGATGCCGAACAACGCGACCGGCAATAAGCGGCTCGCCTTCAGGTACGAAGCGAGCGCGATCGTACTCAACGCGCCGAGGCCCGGCAACAGCAGGCACCACATGTCGACGCGACCGGCGATCGTCGTCAGCGAACCGCCGCTGACGATGCACGCGATCGCCACCGGCAGCAGCAGCGCCATTTCCACCGTGAACATCGCCAGCGAATCCTGATTGATCTTGCGGCGCAATGCGAAGTACGGCGGATAGCCGAGCGCGACCAGCAACGTCGGCCACGAAAACGCGCCGGTCACCCACAGTTCGTGGCCGACGCCCACCGCCGCGCAGATCACGGCGAGCCACTGCAACGCGTCGAGACGTTCGTGATAGTAGAAGCGGCCGACGAGCACCATCGCGAGCGGCAGCAGGAAATAGCCGAGCGACACTTCGAGCATGCGGCCATGCAGCGGCGCCCATAGAAACAACCACAGTTGCACGCCGAGCAACGCCGCGCTCACGAGCATCGCGGCGCAGAGCTTCGGCTCGGTCACCATCCGGTAAAGAAGACGCCGGAGAATCGGCAGGCGTTTGCGCAACGCGACCAGTAGCAGCGCGCCCGGCACCGTCCACACCACGCGCCACGCGAAGATGTCGAGGCCGCTCAGCGGCGCGAGCAGCGTCGCGTAGGCGGACAGTAACGCGAACATTGCAGACGCGCCCACCGACAACGCGATTCCGCGCTTTGGGTCATACTGGTTCATCGTCCGGCCCATTGCGTCGGCACGTCGGCAAACGCTTCGTCATGCGATGCGGCTTCGCACGAGGGGGGTTGCAGCGCAGCATGCGTTGGCGCAGTGTTGGCGGCGTTCGTCACGTTGTTCGTTGTTCTCATTGGAATTGAGGTCTCACAAGCAGGCAGTGCTGCGGAAAGCACAAAGCGGCAAGCTGCGTTTTTGTTTTCGAAAGGCGACGCAAGCCGGCATTCTAGACGGGTTATCCGTACGCGGCTCGGCGCGGCCGAGTGGAGCGGGTGCAATTAGTCCGTGCGCATAGCGCGTCGATGCACTAGAACATAAACTTCACGCGAGGCAGACGAAGCCGCGCAGTCTCATCGGCAACGCCGCTTCGGGTCGCGCGAGCGACTCAAGCGCGAATCTTGCTACGAAGTCTTGCACGCTGTTTTCGACAGCACACAGCATCAACGAGCCGGAACGGCACAGGCAGTCTGCAAAGATCAGCCAGCCCGTCTTTTCCACGGCATGCAGTCCACGCGTTTCACCACGCATGCCGCCCGGCCAGCAATCCCGCTCATCGAATATGACTACTGGAGCCAGCATGACCCAGCCAGCCCTATTGCACGACGCGTCACCCGATTTCCGCACCGCCTTCGCCGCCGACGTGCGCGCGGGACTCGCCCACACGCCGCAGAAAGAGCTGCCGTCGAAATATCTGTACGACGAAGTGGGCTCCGCGCTCTTTGAAGTGATTACCGTATTGCCGGAATACGGCGTGACGCGCGCAGAGGAACGGTTGCTCACGAAGCACGCGGCCGACATCGTCGAGCATCTGCCGCATGACGTGACCGTCGCCGAACTCGGCAGCGGCAGCGGCCGTAAAACGCGGCGCATTCTCGAAGCGCTGTGTAAAAAGCGCCCCACTTCTTACTGCCCGATTGAAATTTCGCGCAGCGCGTTGCAGTTGTGCAGACGCGAACTCGGCGACATCGAGCGGATTTCGATTGTCGGTTACGAGCGCGATTATCTGGCCGGTCTCGCCGAAGTAAGCAAGCAGCGCGCACCGAACGACCGGTTACTCGTACTGTTTCTCGGCAGTACGATCGGCAATTTCGGCAGGCTCGCGGCCACGCGTTTTCTGCGCGAGATCCGCAACATGCTTGCACCCGGCGACGCGCTCCTGCTCGGCACCGATCTGATCAAGCCGACGCCCGTGCTGGTGGCAGCCTACGACGATTCGATCGGCGTTACCGCGTCGTTCAATCTGAATCTGCTCGCGCGCATCAATCGCGAACTCGACGGCGACCTGCCGCTCGATGCGTTCGAACACGTCGCGCGCTTCAACCCGGACGCGCGCAGCATCGAGATGCACCTGCGGGCGAAGCGCGATGTCACGGCGCACATCGGCGCGGCGCAATTGACGGTGTCGTTGAAGCAGGGCGAAACGATCTGGACCGAGAGCAGCCACAAGTATCGTGCGGAAGAGATGCCCGCGATTGCCGACGGCGCCGGCTTCGTGTGCAGCCATCAGTGGATCGAGGAAGAGTGGGGCTTTGCGGAGAGTTTGCTGGTGGCGCGCTAAACGTGGGCGGACCTGACGCCTCGGCAACGCATTAACGGCATCAACGGCTAGCACGAACGACAAAGGCGGCGCGCCATCCACCCGATGGCGCGCCGCCGTTCTTTGCGGGTTCGCTGAACGGCATCGCTCAGTGCTGCTCGAAACGCTCGTAGCGCTTTTCCGTCGAGCGTTCTTCGCCGCTCACTTCCGTCACGCGCGCCGCCGGAGGCCCATGACGCAGCCACGACAACATCCGGTCGACCTGATTGGCCGAGCCCTGCAGCATTGCTTCGACAGAACCGTCGTCGAGGTTCGCGACCCATCCCTTGATGCCGAGCGCGTGCGCCTGCCGCACGGTCGCGTGGCGAAAGCCGACGCCCTGCACCATGCCGCGCACTCGCACGTAATACGTTTCGATCCGCTGATCCAGATCCGGGGCCATGCCGTCTTCTCCTCACAATCTTTCAAGCCGGCATTCTAGTCGCGTCGCGCGAAGGCTGCTCGACACATGACGGTACACGCGGCGTGCGCGCCACGTACAATCCGTCGACTGTCATGCAGGGAATGGAAACAGAATGACCGAACAGAATCGCGATCTCGTGCTCGTGACCGGCGCTTCCGGCTTTGTCGGCTCGTCGGTGGCGCGCATCGCGCAACAGAAGGGCTTCAAGGTGCGCGTGCTGGTGCGCGCCACCAGTCCGCGCCAGAACGTCGAGGCGCTGGACGCGGAAATCGTCGTCGGCGATATGCGCGACGAAGCGTCGATGCGCAACGCGCTGCGCGGCGTGCGCTATCTGCTGCACGTCGCCGCCGACTATCGGCTGTGGGCGCCGGACCCGAGCGAAATCGAACGCTCGAATCTCGAAGGCACCGAGGCGACCATGCGCGCGGCGCTGAAGGAAGGCGTCGAGCGCATCGTGTACACAAGCAGCGTGGCGACGCTCAAGGTGACGAGTTCCGGCCAGTCTGCCGACGAAACCTCGCCGCTCAAGCCCGATCAGGCGATCGGCGTGTACAAGCGCAGCAAGGTGCTGGCCGAGCGCGCGGTTGAGCGCATGATCGCCGAGGACGGGCTGCCGGCGGTGATCGTCAATCCGTCCACGCCGATCGGTCCGCGCGACGTGAAGCCGACGCCGACCGGACGCATCATCGTCGAAGCGGCGCTCGGCAAGATTCCGGCGTTCGTCGATACCGGCCTGAACCTCGTGCATGTCGACGACGTTGCGGCCGGCCACTTTCTCGCGCTCGAACGCGGCAAGATCGGCGAGCGCTACATTCTCGGCGGCGAAAATCTGCCGCTCCAGCAGATGCTCGCGGACATCGCGGCGCTGACCGGCCGCAAGGCGCCGACGCTCAGTTTGCCGCGCTGGCCGCTCTATCCGCTCGCAATGGGCGCGGAAGCAGTCGCGAAGATCACGAAGCGCGAACCGTTCGTCACGGTCGACGGCCTGAAGATGTCGAAGAACAAGATGTACTTCACGTCGGCGAAGGCGGAACGCGAACTCGGCTATCGCGCGCGGCCTTATCGCGAAGGATTGAGCGATGCGCTCGACTGGTTCCGGCAAGCCGGCTATCTGAAGCCCTGACGCGCGCATCCCGCCTTCATCGGCACGCCGCGCCGGATCGTCCGGCGCGGCCGTAAGCATTTTGTTACAAGTCCCGCGCTTGCGGCAGGTCAAAGCCTACGCGCAGCAGGTAAAATCGCGGGTCTTACCAGAGAAACCTCGCATGAACCTTCACGAACAGCTCGGCGCGCTGGAAACGGGCGTCGATCAGCTCATTCAGGCTGTCGTGGCCCAGCAGCCCGAAAACATCCCCGAGACACACGCGCAGACCGCTGCGCCGCAAGAGGCGCCGGCGGATCACGTCGCGCCCGAATCCACGGCGCAGACGACGGCGGCTGAGACAGCGGCGCCGGCAGCCGTCGAGGACAACGCGCCGGTCTCCGACGAACCGGCTGGCGAACTCACGAACGCACTGACGGACGAGCCGTCGACGGAGCAGCCGCCTGCGGACAAGCCGGCCGCGCAATTCCAGCCGACGCTCGAAATCAATCGCCCCGCGCGCGACGAGATCACGATGACGATCGGCGACCAGACGGTCGCGCTGCGCCCGGACCAGATCGGCAAGCTGATCGAGGAACTGTCGAATGCGCGTGCGTCGATGACGCCGGAGCAGCCACCGGGCATTCCGCCGGGCTGGCAATTCGTGTCGACGAAAAACCCGGTCATGGCGGTGCAGAAGCAATCGAACGGCGACCGCCTGCTGGTGATGCGCCATACCGGCCACGGCTGGGTACCGTTCACGTTTTCGCCCGACGTGGTGATTCAGCTGTACATGCTGCTCACCAAGTGACAAAAAAAACGGCGCCGTAGCGCCGTTTTTTTTGTCCATCGACCTCAACCGTGCGGGGCCATCAACGCTCCTGCACCGGGGCCTGAACCCGCGCCTTCCACTGACCGCCCTTGCCGCGCCAGTACCGCACCGCCGACGCGAACGTCGCGCCGACATAGAACAGCGCGACCAGCGGCAGAAACGGCGCCCACAACGGCGAGCGCCGGTAGTAGCTGAGCATCGGCGCATACGCGCAGCACATCGCCGCCCAGGCGAGCCACGCGGGCCAACCCAACGGGCCGAGCACCAACGCGGCAACCGGCGGCATCAGATAAATGATCGTCATGCCGGCCAGCGTGCCCGCCAGCAGCAGCGGCGAGTAATGCAGCTGCGTAAAGGCGGTGCGCGCAATCATGTTCCAGATCTCGCGCCAGCTATCGTACGGACGCAGCGACACGCTGCGCGCCGCCACGTCCAGCCGAATCGGATGACGTCCCATGCCACGGTGCTTGATACGCGCGGCGAGACTGCAATCGTCGATCAGCTCGGCGCGAATCGACTCGATGCCGCCCGCCTCTTCGAGCGCACTGCGGCGAACCAGCATGCAACCGCCCGCCGCCGCCGCAGTGCGGTTGCGCGGATTGTTGACCCACGCGAACGGATACAGCTTCGCAAAGAAGAACACGAAGGCCGGGATCAGCGCCTTTTCCCAGAACGAATCGCAGCGCAGACGGACCATCAGCGAGACGAGGTCGCGCTTTTCCACATCCGCGCGGGCGACGAGCTGCTTGACCGCGTCGGCGGGATGGCCGATGTCGGCGTCGGTGAGCAGCAGGTAGTCGGCGGGCAAGCCGAGCGCGCGCACCGCCTCGATGCCCTGCGACTGCGCCCACACCTTGCCCGACCAGCCCGGCGGCAGCGGCTTCGCGCTCAACACCGTGAGACGGTCCGGGCACTGCAGCTGCAACGCGGCCGCGCGGGCGGCGTCGGCGGTGCCGTCGGTGCTGTGGTCGTCGACGACGATCACGTGGAACGCGCCCGCATAGTCCTGCTGAAGCAGCGTCGTAACCGCCTCGGCGATCACATCGACTTCATTGCGGGCGGGCACCACGGCGGCGACCGCCGGCCACGTCGCGCGCGGCGCGACGGTCAGCGGCGCGGCGGGACGCGCCCGCCAGAAACCACCGCGCCCGAACAGCAGCACGCCCCAGATCAGCAGGGAAACACACGAAAGAACAAACAGAACCGCCGCCATTAAGCTTTACCCTCGATTGATTGCGTCTGTACGCCGACGCGCCGCGACAGCAGCATCACCGCTGCGCGCAGCGCGACCACGCACCAGTCAAACGCGTTGAGCACCGGACGCTCGCGAAACACGTCGTAGCCCGCCTTCTCGATGCGCTCCAGAAAGCGCAGGCCGCCATGCACTGCGCCGCACAACTCGATACCCAGCCGTCCCGGAATCCGCAACGCGAGCGGCGCGCTGCGCGCCAGCATGTTCCGCACGAACGACACCTCGTGCGCCATCAGCGCGCGCCACGCGTCGTCGACGATGCCGTGGGCGATCTGCGACTCGGTCACGCCGAAGCGCCGCAGGTCGGCGAGCGGCAGATACACGCGGTCCTTTTTCCAGTCGACGGCCACGTCCAGCCAGAAGCTGATTAGCTGAGACGCCGTGCAGATCGCGTCGGCGTCGGCGAGATTTTGCGGCGTGGCCGCGCCCACCAGATGCAGCATCAGATGCCCGAGCGGGTTCGCCGAGCGGCGGCAATAATCGAGCAACGCGGCGCGGTCCGCATAACGGCTGGTGTCGATGTCCTGCGCGCACGCGTCGAGCAGATCGTAGAACGGCGCGAGCGGCAGTTTATACTGAGCCACCACGCCAGCAAGTTTGCCGAACAGCAGCGGATGAACCGGCGCGACGCGCCGCTCAGCCACCGCGTCGAGGCCAGCCCGGAGGTCGGCGAGGCGGGCATGCCGCTCGGCCGCGCTCCAGTCGGCTTCGTCGGCGATATCGGCCGCGGTGCGGACAACCTGATAGATAATGTCGACTGGCGCGCGCAGCGCCTTCGGCAGCAACACGCTCGGGATCGGAAAATTTTCGTACTGTTCGACGTCCATCCAGCGAGCCTCGAAACCATTCTGTAATGCGGCGCCGATGCGCGTCGCAGGGACCTCGTAGTTTAAGGGTTCCGTCAAAGCGGTGCAGCGTGCAATCATTACCGCATGCACGAACGGCGCGGCCCGCGAAGGCCGGCCGCAACTGCGGCAGCCGCCCAACACAAGGGGCGCGCCAAAAGCAAAGCTGGGCTGATAGCGTTAGAATGCGCGTTTGGTTTTGCTGTACCGGCCCGTCGCCGGGGCTCAAGACGTCAACTAACTAGATGGTCGCGGCGATAAAGTCAGAGTTACCGGCTTGTTCGAAACCCGCGTCAGTCGGAGTTCGCCAACTTATGCGAGTCATCCTTGCTCAGCCCCGCGGCTTTTGTGCGGGTGTTGTTCGCGCAATCGAGATCGTCGATCGCGCGTTACAGCAACACGGCGCGCCCGTGTATGTACGTCACGAGATCGTCCACAATCGCCACGTGGTCGACAATCTGCGCCAGAAAGGCGCGCGCTTCGTCGAGGAACTCGATGAAGTACCGCAAGGCGCCGTGGCGATTTTCAGCGCGCATGGCGTTGCTCAAACCGTCGAACGCGATGCTGACGCGCGCGGCCTCGACGTGCTCGACGCCACCTGCCCGCTCGTGACCAAAGTGCATGTGCAAGGTCGTCAATATGTGGGCGCCGGCCGCACGCTGATTCTGATCGGCCATGCGGGGCATCCGGAAGTGGAAGGCACGATCGGTCAGATTCCAGGCAAGGTACTGCTCGTGCAGAGCGAGGCCGAGGTCGCGCATCTGGACCTGCCGCTCGACACGCCGCTCGCGTATGTCACGCAGACCACGCTGTCGGTCGACGACACGCGCGGCATCATCGACGCGCTGCTGCGCCGCTTTACCAACATCGTCGGCCCCGATACACGCGACATCTGCTACGCGACGCAAAACCGCCAGGCGGCGGTTCGCGAGCTGAGCAAGCAGGTCGACGTGCTGCTGGTAGTGGGCGCGACCAACAGTTCCAACTCGAACCGGCTGCGCGAGATCGGCAGCGAAAGCGGCGTGGCGAGCTACCTCGTCGCCGACGGTTCGGAAGTGAAGCCGGAATGGTTTGCCAACGCGCAGACCGTCGGCATTACCGCCGGCGCTTCGGCGCCGGAAGAGATGGTGAAGAACGTGATCGATGCGCTGAGCGCATTGGGGCCCGTCGATGTCACGACGATGGCGGGCCGTGAAGAAAAAGTCGAATTCAAGTTGCCATCGAAGCTGATGCAACCACTCGCTGCACGCGAAGTTTAAGGAGGACGTCTTGTCTATTCCGCTGCTACAGAAAGTCCGGGTCGGCGCATACATCATGCGTCAGCACATGTCCGGCAACAAACGCTACCCGCTCGCACTGATGCTGGAGCCGCTGTTCCGCTGCAATCTCGCCTGCAATGGCTGCGGCAAGATCGATTATCCGGACCCCATCCTTAATCAGCGTCTGTCGCTGGAAGAATGCCTCGGCGCTGTCGACGAATGCGGCGCGCCGGTGGTGTCGATCGCCGGTGGCGAGCCGCTGCTGCACAAGGAAATGCCGCAGATCGTCAAGGGCATCATCGCGCGCAAGAAGTTCGTGTACCTGTGCACGAACGCGCTGCTGATGGAAAAGAAGATGGACGACTACGAGCCGAATCCGTACTTCGTCTGGTCGGTCCACCTGGACGGCGACAAGCAAGCCCACGATCACTCGGTGTCGCAGGACGGCGTGTACGAAAAGGCCGTGGCCGCGATTCGCGAAGCGAAGCGCCGTGGCTTCCGCGTGAACATCAACTGCACGCTGTTCAACGACGCCGTGCCGGAACGCGTGGCCGCATTCTTCGACACGCTCGGTCCGATGGGCGTGGACGGCATCACCGTCTCGCCGGGTTACGCGTATGAACGCGCGCCGGATCAGCAGCACTTCCTGAACCGCGACAAGACCAAGCATCTGTTCCGCGAAATCTTCAAGCGCGGCAACAACGGCAAGAACTGGTCGTTCAGCCAGTCGGGCATGTTCCTCGACTTCCTCGCCGGCAATCAGACGTACGAATGCACGCCGTGGGGTAACCCGGCGCGTACCGTGTTCGGCTGGCAGAAGCCGTGCTATCTGGTCGGCGAAGGTTATGTGAAGACCTTCAAGGAACTGATGGAAACCACGAACTGGGACAACTACGGCACCGGCAACTACGAGAAGTGCGCGGACTGCATGGTCCACTGCGGCTTCGAAGCGACCGCCGTGATGGACACGGTCGCGCATCCGTTGAAGGCGCTGAAGGTCAGCCTGCGCGGGCCGAAGACCACGGGCGAGTTTGTCAAAGACATTCCTTTGGACAAGCAGCGTCCTGCCGAGTACGTGTTCTCGCGTCACGTCGAGATCAAGCTCGAAGAAATTCAGCGCAGCGGCAAGGGCAAGAAGGTGCAGACGGCGACCGCCGCGCACTGATGCCTGGACGGGGCGGCTTCATCTGCCTCGTGGTTTGCGCACAACAAAAAAGCGCGGTGGCTAAACGGCCACCGCGCTTTTTCTTTTGCTGCGCTGAATCGGTTGAATCAGTCGGACGTCACGCGCCGCGCGCGTTATGTGCGGTGAGGAACTTGATCAGCCCGTCGATCCCGCCTTTGGCGATCTGATCGGCGAATTGCGTCTGATACACCTGGATCAGCCATGCGCCCATCATGTTGATGTCGTAGATCTTCCAGCCGGACGGACCCTTGGTCAGCCGATAGTCGATCGCGTCGTCACCGCCGTTGCTGAGCACGTGCGACTGCACGACGACATCCGTTGCGCCCGCCGCCACGCTCACCGGCTGGAATTTGAACTTCACGTCCTGATCGCGCAGTTGCGAAAGCGATGCAGCATAGGTGCGCACCAACAGCAGCGTAAACTGCTCGTACAGTTGCTTCTGCTGCTCGGGCGTCGCGGTCGACCACGCCTTGCCGACCGCGATCCGCGTCGTGCGCTGGAAGTCGGTGGCCGGCACGAAGCGCGTCTGGACCAGGTTGGTGATCTTCGCCATGTCGCCGCCGCGCGCCGCCGGGTCGGCTTTCATCGCGGCGACCGTGCCTTCGACGGCACTTTTTACTACCGCATCCGGTGCGGTTTGCGCATACGCCGCCGTTGACACCACGGCCGCAGCCAGAAAAGCAGACAGATAACGTTTCATACGTTCGTCAGGACCTGAGAGAAGTAAGCGCCGCCGGGCTAGCGAGCCCAAGGCGAAAGCAGGATAGACCAGTATACCGAGATTGCGTTCCCGCCCCGGAAAGCCGTCGCGGGAGCCGTACTTGCTACCGAAGTCGGGTTAGAGCGCTCCAGCTCTGTATACTTGTGCACTTTCGTCAAAAACAACACCCGTGATAAGGCTACGTTCGCCTACATGCTGAAGTCATCTATTGTCCGTCTCGTCGCCTCTTCGGTGCGTCATCCGCTCAGGGTCATCGCACTGTCGATCGTGCTCGCCGTTTTGAGCAGCTTCTATGTTGTACATAACTTCAAGATCAACACGGACATCAGCCGCCTGATCGAGACCGACAAGCAATGGTCGGCGCTCGAAAATGCGCTGGACCAGGCCTTCCCCGATCGCGGCGATACCGTGCTGGTGGTCGTCGAAGCGCGCGCGCCCGAGTTCGCCGATGCCGCGGCCAACGTGCTGACTACCGCGCTCAAAGCCGACCCGAAGGAATTCGTCGCGGTCTCGCAGCCGGCCGGCGGCCCGTTCTTCGAACACAACGGCCTGCTGTTCCCGTCCACCGACGAGGTGATGTCCACCACCTCGCAACTCGTCCAGTCGCGTCCGCTCGTCAACGCCCTCGCCCACGATCCGAGCCTGACCGGCCTCGCCGGCACGCTGACCACGAGCCTGCTGCTGCCGCTCCAACTGGGTCAGGTGAAGCTCGCCGACATGAGCCATCTGCTATCGCAAAGCGCGAACACGCTCGATCTGGTACTGGCCGGCAAGCCCGCCGCATTCTCATGGCGCGCGCTGGTCGACAAGAGCGCCGCCACCGATCCGGCGCGCGCGTTCGTGATCGTGCAACCGGTCGTCAACTACGACGCGTTGCAGCCGGGCGCAAACGCATCGCGAGCGATTCGCGAGACCGCCGCGTCGCTGCATCTCGACTCGCGCTACGGCGCGACGATCCGCCTGACCGGCGAACAGCCGCTCGCCGACGAAGAGTTCGCCTCGGTCCAGGACGGCGCGGTGCTCAACGGGATCGGCACGTTCATCGTCGTGCTGGTGATTTTGTGGCTGGCCTTGCGCTCGGGCCGCATGATCGCCGCCGTGTTCATCACGCTGTTCGTCGGACTCGCGATCACTGCCGCGCTCGGCCTGCTGATGGTCGGCGCGCTCAACATGATCTCGGTCGCGTTCATGGTGCTGTTCATCGGGCTCGGGGTCGACTTCGGCGTGCAGTTCGGCGTCAAGTACCGCGAGGAACGCAACCGCGACAACCGGCTTTCCGCCGCGCTGATGCACACCGCGCACAGCATCGGCGTGCCGCTGACGCTCGCGGCCGTAGCGGTCGCACTGAGCTTCTTCTCGTTCCTGCCGACCGCTTATCGCGGCGTGTCGGAGTTGGGGCAGATCGCGGGCGTCGGCATGTTCGTCGCGTACCTCACCAACATGACGCTGCTGCCGGCTCTGCTGAAAGTCTTCAACCCGCCGGGCGAAGCCGGCTCGCCGGGCTTCAAGCAACTCGCGCCCGTCGACGATTTCCTCGATCATCATCGCCGGCCAGTGTTGATCGGCACGCTGATCGTCGTGATCGGCGCGACGCCATTACTCACGCACTTGCGCTTCGACTTCAACCCGCT
This sequence comes from Paraburkholderia ginsengisoli NBRC 100965, assembly GCF_000739735.1. GTDB lineage: Bacteria > Pseudomonadota > Gammaproteobacteria > Burkholderiales > Burkholderiaceae > Paraburkholderia > Paraburkholderia ginsengisoli. The sequence continues at coordinate 492,145 of NZ_BBJF01000006.1, forward strand.
GCATCTGAAGGACCCGCATACGGAGTCGATGGCGACGCTGCTGTCGCTGAAGGATTCGCCGGAAGCCGCCGTCAACAACGTGCATACGCTGGCGCCGTCGCTCGAAGAAGCCGACCGGATCGCCCAGCGTTTGCGCGCGCTGCCGGAAGTCGGCCGCGTCACCACGCTGAGCACGTTCATTCCGAGCGAGCAGCAGCAGAAGATGATGCTGATCGCGAGCGCCGCGCAGCAACTGCTGCCCGCACTGCAGCAGCAACCTGCGCCGCAGGCGACTGACGCCGTGCGTGTCGATGCGCTCAAGCGCGCGTCGAACCAGCTGTCGCTCGCCGCCGAAGATCATCCGGGCCCGGGCGCCGCCGAAGCCGAGCATCTGTCGGCGACGCTGAAAAAGCTCGCCGCCGCCGATGCCGCCACGCGCGACCGCGCCGAAACCGCGATGTCAGAGACGCTGCGCATCGCGTTGAAGCAGCTGGAAAACCTGCTGCAGCCGAGCGAAATCACCCGCGAAAATCTGCCGAAGGCGATCTCGGCCGCGTGGGTGTCGAAGGACGGCCGCGCGCTCGTCGACATCGCGCCGAAGGTCAAACCGGGCACCGACCCGGGCGACGACGCGATGCTCGCCCGCTTCGCCCACGCGGTGAAGAAGGCGGAGCCGGGCGCGATCGGCGGGCCGATTTCGATCCTGCACTCGGCCGACACGATCATCAAGGCGTTCCTGCAAGCCGCTGCTTACGCGCTGCTGTCGATCGCGATCCTGCTGTGGGTCGCGCTGCGGCGCCTCGGCGACGTGCTGCGCACGCTGGTGCCGTTGCTGGTATCGGCGCTCGTCACCCTCGAACTGTGCGTGGTTTTCGGCATGCCGCTGAACTTCGCGAATATCATTGCGCTACCGCTGATGCTCGGAGTTGGCGTCGCATTCAAGATCTACTTCGTGATGGCTTGGCGCAACGGCCAGACCGGCCTGTTGCAGTCGAGCCTGACGCACGCCGTGCTGTTCAGCGCGGCGACAACGGCGACCGCGTTTGGTAGCCTCTGGCTGTCGCACCACCCAGGGACGTCCAGTATGGGACGGCTGCTGGCGCTTTCGCTGCTCTGCACGCTGATCGGCGCCGTGGTGTTTCAACCTGTGCTCATGGGCAAGCCGCGCCAACGTCGCGCGAAGCAAAAAGGAATATAAGCATGATGCTGCGTAACACCGCGCTGGCGCTCGCCGCCACGGGTTTGATCTCCGGTTGTGCGACCGGTCCCGACCGCAAGCCCGGCGACCCGTTCGAACCGGTGAACCGGGTCGTGTTCAATTTCAACGACGGGGTGGACCGCTATGTCGCGGTGCCGGTGGCGAAGGGCTATCAGAAGGTGACGCCGCAGCCGTTGCGCACGGCCGTCAGCAACTTCTTCTCGAACCTCGGTGATCTGAGCAACGCGGCGAACGCGCTGCTGCAATTGAAGTTCACCGACGCGACCGAAGACATCATGCGCTTCGCGTTCAACTCGGTGTTTGGTCTCGGCGGCCTGCTCGACTGGGCGACGCCCGCCGGCCTGCCGAAGCACCATCAGGACTTTGGGCTGACGCTGGGGCACTGGGGCATTCCGTCGGGTCCGTATCTGGTGCTGCCGCTGTTCGGGCCGAGCACCGTGCGTGACAGCATGGGCCTCATCGTCGATGTGAAGTTCAACCCGCTCAACTACATGGAACCGGCGGTGCGTAATCCGCTGTACGTGCTGCAGTTCGTGAGCGTGCGCTCCGACCTGCTCGGCGCCACCGATCTGCTGCAGCAAGCGGCGCTGGACAAATACTCGTTCGTGCGCGACGCCTACACGCAGCAGCGCCGCGCGCGTCTGCGCGGCACCAGCGACAACGCCGCGCCGCTGCCTGACTACGACGACCAGGGTGACTCGGGCGCGGCGGCTCCTGCGGCCGGCGCACCGGCTGCGGGCTTGCCGAACTACGCGGACCCGGGCGACGCCGCTGAAGCCCCGAACGCGGCCTCAGGCGCGGCCACGGGCGCGCCGGCGGGCGTACCGGACTACTCGGATCCGGGCGACGCGCCGGCCAGTGGCGCAGCGGGCGCGACGCCTACCGCACCGGCTACGGCGCCAGCACCCGCGTCAGAGACACCGGCGCCGACGCCGGCGCCCCAAACCGCTCCGGCCGACGACAAACAGCCAGCTACGGCACCGGTTGCGCAATAGGGAAATGGGGTTTGGAAAAGCGCTGACGAAGAGATGAAAGCGCTGCGGGACGCCCAGAGTGGGCGTCCCGCGAAGACTGGCTTGATGCTGGTAAAGCTGAGCGGAATTGAAGTAGCGGTTCGGCACGCGAAGCGCCGCTGACCACCTCCCGCCCCGCCCGCACTCCGGTGGCCAACCAACCGCCTCAATGCAGGCTATCCGCCTCGGCGCGCGCCGCCGCTCTCTCATCTTCGACCGCCACCGCGCTCTGCGGCACCTGCCGCGAACTCTCGCGATAGCGGGCAAACGTCTCTTCCGCGTAACGGATCTGCGTGCGTCCGTGAGGCGCAGGCTCGCCGTTCTCATCGAGATTGACGAACACCATTTTCTCCACAGTCAGGATGCTTTTGCGCGTGATCTTGTTGCGCACTTCGCAGCGAAGCGTGATCGACGTGCGCCCGAAATGCGTGGCGGTCATGCCGAGTTCGATGATGTCGCCCTGACGCGCGGAACTGACGAAGTTGATCTCGGACATGAACTTGGTCACGACGCGCTGGTTGTCCAGTTGGCAGATCGCGTAGATGGCCGCTTCTTCGTCGATCCAGCGCAGCAGGCTACCGCCGAACAACGTGCCGTTGGGGTTCAGGTCTTCGGGCTTGACCCACTTTCTGGTATGGAAATTCATTTTGGTACTCCGTGTTTGGGGCAGCCAGGTCGGCGCGCTTGCGTCTTCGACCTAGGGTTAACACTGACATTGTACCAAATAAGGGTTTTCACTAGTATTTCAATAGCCACTGAATTGGGCGGGCGGCCCGTACCTCCGCGCCAGGTGGCATGCCGAACGGCGTACGATGAACCGCTTCCCTCAGCGGACAGCCGCGATCCGCAACGCCCCAGCCTCGCCCATTGCCCGCCGCGCCTGCACCAACGAAATCCGCGCGGCGCGGGCATCGACGGCAACCTGAAGAAGACCGCGCAGCTGCGACGGCTGGCGCAGCAACTCCCGCAGAATCGGACCGATTGCCGTACTGCCGTCGTCGCGCAGACCGGCCGTGGCGGCGGAAGGCAGCGTGCGCCACGCCGGATCGACGATCGCCCGGCACACGGCAAACGGCACGCCGTGCGCAGCGGCCGTCGCGCCGGCGATGTGCGATTCCATGTCGACCGCCAACGCGCCGGTCGAGCGATGCAGCGCGCGCTTGTCGTCGGCCGACACCAAAGGCGCGGTGACCGCCACCATCAGGCCGCGTTGCAGACGCGCGGCAAGCGGCCCTGCCGCTATCGCGGCAGCGAGCTTCCCGGCCCAGCGACGATCGGTGTCGATGCGCCCGAACGGCCCCTCGACGGCATCCGCGACGATCAGTGCGCCCGATTCCAGCTCCGGCGCCAAACCGCCCGCCGTGCCGAAACTGACGATGCCCGAACAGCCGCGCGCGACAGCCGCCGTCAACGCACGCTCCAGCAGATCGGCGCGCGCCGCGTACACCACCTCGACGCCCTCGCCGCGCGCGATCCGCGCCTCGAATGCCATGCCCGTCACCACGATCACCGGCAAGCTGTTACGGTCGGCCTCGGCTGACTGCGTTGTCGAAAGCGGCATCCGTTACATCCCGACCGCGACGCGCGTGAGGCCGTTGCGCTTCAGATGACGGAAGCGCGCCAGCGCCCACAACGGGAAGAACTTTCGATAGCCGTGGTAGCGCAGATAGAACACGCGCGGGAAGCCGGTCGCGGTGAAGCGCGTTTCGTCCCACAGGCCGTGCTCGCGCTGTTCATGCTGGAGGTAGTCGACGCCGCGCGCGACGGCTTCGTGATTCACCTCACCCGCCGCCATCAGACCCATCAACGCCCAGGCGGTCTGCGACGCCGTGCTCGGCGCGCGCTCGTAGCCGCGATAGTCGAGCTTGTAGCTCTCGCCGCCCTCGCCCCAGCCGCCGTCCGGGTTCTGGATCGACAGCAGCCACTGCGCGGCGCGCCGGATGCGCGGGTCGTCGTGCGGCATGCCGGCGGCGTTCAGCGAACAGAGCGCGGTCCATGTGCCGTAGATGTAGTTCAGGCCCCAGCGCCCATACCAGCTACCGTCCGACTCCTGCTCCTGGAGCATGTACGCGAACGCGCGTTGCGCCGGCTCGCTGCTCTGCGGCAGTTCGCCGAGTTGCGCGAGCATCGACAGGCAGCGGCCCGAGACGTCCGCCGTCGGCGGATCGAGCAACGCGCCGTGATCGGAGAACGGAATGTTGTTCAGGTAGTACTGGGTATTTTCCGGTTCGAACGCACCCCAGCCGCCGTCGCTGCTCTGCATGCCGAGCACCCATTCGCGCGCGCGTGCAATGGCGTCGCGATCGACGGTGGATTGCGTGAGCGCCGCCGAGCGCTGCATCGCCATCACGACGACCGCCGTATCGTCGACGTCCGGATAGTGCGCGTTGTTGTACTGGAACGCCCAGCCGCCGGGCCGCACATTGGGACGGCGCGAAATCCAGTCCCCGCGCACGTCGAGAATCTGCAGCGGACGCAGCCACGCGAGCCCGCGCTCGGCCGCCTGCTCGGCATGTGCCTCGCCGGTTTCGAGCAACGCGTGCGCGACGAGCGATGTGTCCCAGACCGGCGACAGGCACGGCTGGCAATATGCTTCGTCATCCTTGATAACGAGCAGCTTGTCGATCGACCGACGAGCGATCGCGCGATTCGGGTGATCGGCCGGATAGCCGAGCACGTCGTACATCATCACCGAGTTGGCCATCGCGGGGAAAATCGCGCCGAGGCCGTCTTCGCCGTTCAGGCGTTCGTCAACAAAGGCCACGGCCGCGCGCACCGCGCGCTCGCGCGTTGCTTTCGGGAACAGGCCGTCGACCCCGCGCAGCAACGTGTCCACGCCGCGGAAAAAGCCGAACCAGCCCGCGTGCTGATGCGGCGCCCGGTCGTTCATGCCGGTGTTCACCGGCGCGCCGCGGAACAGCTCGTCGATGCGCACCTTGCGCGGATTGCGCGCGAGCGGTCGCTTCGCGTTGAGCACCAGCAGCGGCACGATCACGGTACGCGCCCAGTACGACACCTTCGACAGATGGAACGGGAACCACATCGGCAGCAGCATGATTTCGACGGGCATCATCGGCACCGCGCGCCACGACACCACGCCGAACAGCGCCAGCAGAATCCGCGTGAAGACGTTGACGTTTTCCGCGCCGCCGTGCGCGAGAATCGCGTCGCGCGCGCGCACCATGTGCTCGGCATCCGCCGGGTCGCCGATCATCTTCAGCGCGAAATACGCCTTCACGCTGGCGCTGATGTCGAGTGCGCCGTCGGTGAAGAGCGGCCAGCCGCCGTTGGGCAACTGGATGCGGCGCAGATAGCGCGCGATCTTCTGCTCCAGTTCGAGGTTCGGCGTTTCGCCGAGGTAATGAACCAGCAATACGTATTCGGCGGGAATGGTCGCGTCGGCTTCGAGTTCGTAGACCCAGTGGCCGTCCGGCTGTTGCGCGGCGAGAATCGCATCAGTCGCGCGCGTGATCGCAGCGTCGAGAGAGGCGGTCGATACCACCGGCGCGACGGCGTTCGCTTGCGTCTCGACGGCCAGCGCGTGCTGCCCGTCCGCCGATACGTTGGGCGCCGCGTCGGCAGTTTCGGGTAAGACGTCGTCCAGAGGCTGGGCTTGAGATAAGTCGTTCATCGGCGTTCCATCGGTTCATTCAGCAACGTATCCGCGGCCTTCTGGCCGGAGCGGATCGCGCCTTCAATCGTCGCGGGCAGGCCGGTGGCCGTCCAGTCGCCCGCGAGCATCAGGTTGTTCCAGCGAGTGCGCGTGCCCGGACGCAGCGTTTCCTGCTCCGGCAGCGCGGCAAACGTCGCGCGTTTTTCCATCACGATCTGCCAGGCCGGCATCGGCGTGGCAGGAAGATTGGCGGCCTGCGCCACTTCGGCCCAGACGCTGCTCGCGAGCGCTTCATGCGACATGTCGAGCAGACGCTCGGCCGCGTTGACAGTCACCGACAAACGGCCGTCGAACGCGAACAGCCATTCGGCCGTCGCGTTCAGCAGCCCGGTGAGCGGCGGCATGCCGAACGGCGGCTCGACCGCGAAATGCACGTTGACGGTCGCTGCGAAGCGGGTCGGCGCGCGCAGCCCCGGCACGGCGGTCGGCGCGATCTCCGGCGGAAGCGCGAGAATCACCGCCTGGTTCGCGTCGAGCGCGACGCTTTCGTCGACGAAATTCAGCGCCTGCACGCGGCCGCCGTTGGCCGCGAAAACGACGTCCTGCAGCCGCGAACCCAGCTTGATGGTCGCGCCGCCATGCTGCAGCAAGCGCAACGCGGGATCGACGAACGCGCTGCCCAGACCGTTGCGCGCGACCAGCGGCCGGCAGGCGAGGCCGCCCGCGAGCAAGGTCTCACGCACCATCGCGCCGGTCAGCTCCGCCGACGCGTCACGCGGCTCGATGTTCAGCATCGCGTGAAACAGCGGCCTCAGCAGACGATCCCACAGCGGGCCGTTGCAGCGCATGGTCTGCGCGACGCTGCGCCCCGGTTTCGCGAGCAGCAACGGCACGAGCGAAAGATAGTCGCCGGGACCGGTGTTCGGCACGCGCGCGTTTGCGTCGAAAATCCACCAGGGCAGCAGTCCTGGCGACATACGCACCGTCCAGCGCGCCCGCGTAGCCAGATCGACGAACGGATACTCGGGTTGCGCCGGGCCGACCAGTTCGTCGGCGGCGCCGATCGCGCGCAAGTAGTTGAGTGTCGCGGTATTGCCCGACAGCACCACGTGATTGCCGCTGTCGATGGTCGTGCCAAGCCGGGTGTCGTAGTACGAGCGGCAGCGGCCGCCCGCCTGGGGCTCCGCTTCATGCAGCACGACTTGCGCGCCGCGCCGCTGCAACTGCACTGCGGCGGCCAGGCCGGCGAGGCCCGCACCGACCACATGTACGAGCTTCGGCATCAGCTCAGAAGAGCGCGTAACGCGCGACGATCCACAGCATGCTCAGCTTCGGCTTGCTGACCTTCGTGCGCGGAATGTCGAAGCCGCGTTCCAGCGTGCGTTCGAGCAGCACGCGATACACCCCTGACATGATGCGCGGCGCCTTCACATGCTGGCGCGGCTCGCAATCCATGATCGCGTCGGACTCGGCGAAGTGCTGTTGCGCGCGCTCGGCGAGCGTCGCGCACACGCGCGGCAGCGACGGATCGTCGGCGATCTGCGTGGGGTTCGTTACCGCGATACCTTCGCGCGCCAGCAGTTCGTACGGCAGGTAGCAGCGGTTGATACCGGCGTCTTCGTCGATATCGCGCAGGATGTTGGTCAGTTGCAGCGCGCGGCCCAGGTGGTGCGCCAACAGGCGGCCAGGCTCCTTCCGCATCCCGAATATGCTCACCGACAGCCGGCCCGCCGCGCTCGCGACCCGGTCGCAATAGAGGTCGAGCGTCGCTTCGTCGGGCGCGCAGATGTCGGCGGCGGCGTCCATCGCCATGCCGTCGATCATCGCGTGGAAATCTTCGCGTTGCAGCTGAAACGTGTGAATGTGCCGCGTCAGCGCGCGCAACGAGGCGCGCGGCGCGCCCGCATAACACGCGTCGATGTCGGCGCGCCAGCGTTCGAGCGCGGCGGCGCGTTCAGCGCGCGGCATGTCGCTGTCGGCGATATCGTCGACAGCGCGGCAGAAGGCGTAGACCTGATACATCGCATCGCGCTGCGCAGCAGGCAGGATGCGCATGGCGAGATAGAACGAGCTGCCGGATGTGGCGGCAGCGGCGTCGATTTCTGTATCGTCCACGACAAGATTGGAAACAGCCAAGACGATCTCCGCTGGAGGCGCCCGCTGAAAGGCGTTCAAAGAGGTTTTATGCCTACCCGCTGGGCAGGTAGTCCGCGCGCGCGGACACGCGCGAAACACCCGGCTGGGATGCCGGAAACGGCGAAAAGTATATCAACGTTTGCGAGACGCCGCAGTTTCGCGGGTGAATTAGGGACGGGAAGGGCCAGGCGGCTGCGCGGTGAAGCGGGGCGGGGCGTTCGTCATCGGCGCGTACGGCCGGCCGTGCTGTGATTAAACGTCGTGTTGCGGCGAAAAAACGCCGCCGAGCGCCGTCAGCCAAACGCGACCGCGCGGTTGCGCCCCTGCCGCTTTGCGCTGTACAGCGCCGCATCGGCCTCGTTGATCAGCACGTCGTACGCCGGCACGCCCGGGCGCGCCGACGCGCCGCCGACGCTCGCCGTCACCGGCACCTCCGTGCCCAGCACTTCGATGGGCGTGTCGGCGATCACGCAGCGGATCTTGTCCGCGACGCTCATCGCATCGGCGAGCGGCGTGCACGGCAGCAGCAACGCGAACTCCTCACCGCCGAAACGCCCGAAAGTGTCTTGCGCCCGCACCACCTCCGCGACGCGCTGCGCCATCACGCGCAGCACGGTATCGCCGACGCCGTGGCCGAACTGATCGTTGATCTTCTTGAAGTGGTCGAGATCGAACAGCAGCATCGACATGTCGCCGCCATAACGCTGCCAGCGCGTGAATTCATCACGCAGACGCGCTTCGAAAAAGCGTCGGTTCGCGATGCCCGTCAGACCGTCGCGGTCCGCGTATTCCTGGAGCTTCGCGACGGCCTCTTCGCGTTCGCGCTGCACGATGCTCACGTGCGTGACATCGGAGATCGTCACGCACACGGCGACCACTTCGCGCTCGCGCGTGAGCGGCATGAACGTGCAGTCCTGCTGCATGAAATCGACACCGCCGGTGATCGGCCGGTCATGATCGAATTTGAACAGATACGGCCGCTGCTCCCACGAGCTGAACGCAAAACTGCCGAGCTGAAACACGCTTTCGATCTTGCGCGACAACCACACGCGCGGCAGTTCGGGGAAGTGCACGAACAGCGATTTTCCGACCACCTGTTCCGGCGACAACCCGCTGTGGTCCTGCATGAAGCGGTTCCACATGAGCACGTTCATCTCGCGGTCGAGCACGAAGATGCCGAAGCCGACGCGCTCGACCACCAGGTCGCTCAGCGAATTCACGGGTGCGTTCATAGGCTGGACAACAGCGCGTCGAGCGCTCCGTTCATGTGGCGAATCGATTCCTCGGCCATCAGCATCACGAGATGCGCACGAAAGCTATGATCTTCGAGCGCGAAGTTCACTTCGACCAGCAACGCGACCTGCCATTGCAGCACGCCGGGTTGAAAGACCTCGTCGAGCGTCAGCGCTTCGCCGAGCATACCCGGTGCGGAAAACACCGGCGTGCGGCCGAGCTGGTCGAGAATCGACGACACGCAGGCGCCCGTCAGCACGTTCGCGACGTCGAACACCAGCTCTTTCTGACTCACCGCTTCGTAGCTCGAGCGCGCATACGGATCGCTGACGAGCGAGCACAACTGCGCGATGCAATCGCTGCGGCAGATCACCAGCGCCTCGCCCTTGATGTCGGAGCGAAACCCCTGGCGCACCGCGCTCACCGTGTCCTCGATCCCGGTCATCTCTCGCAACGCGTGCGCCGCGTCGCTCAACGCCACCATCCGCACGCGCGGCACGGATAGTTCGATGAACGAATCGAGCAGCCGCGCAAGCCGCGTCGCGGCCTGGCCCATCGCCAGATTGGCGACCTCCTGCAGCGCGTCGCGCTGGTCTTCGGTGAGGATTGGCTCAGACATACAACCCGTACTCCTTGAGGATGGGCAGTACCGCCTCGGGCGTCACGGGCTTGGCGATGAACGCGGCCGCGCCGAGTGCGCGCACGCGTGCCTGGGCCATCGGTTGAACATCGGCGGAGACGACGATCACGAAAGTGTTCAGATCCTCGTGCTGCAATGCTTCCAGCACCTGATAGCCGGTCATGTCCGGCATCGTCAGGTCGAGGAACATCACCGACGCCTTGCCTTCGCGATACAGACCGAGCGCTTCGCGGCCGTTCGATGCGTACGACACGTCGACCTTCCAATCCGGCGGCAATGCCTTGGTGAGCACCTTGCGGGCAAGCAGCGAATCGTCGGCGATCACAATGGGCAAAGACATGGGCAGGTCGGTAGGCGGAATGAACTCTTACGCATTAACGGCGCATAGAGGGGATTTCTTTAGCGCGAGGTCTGTCGACCGGCGGCAAAGTGCGACGGCGACTGCTGAAGCGCAACTGACGTGCGAATGGGGAGCGGGCGGGACGCGGCGCGATGGGCGAATCCGGGCCGCCTGCATGAATGCGAGCGCGCAGCGTGGACGACGGCTATGACCGGCATGTTCGAAGCCTACCCCGTAGATCGATCTGCCCGGCTTAATGGATCGGACAGTCCCATTGCCGCGCGTGGCTCCGCGAATGCTTCGCCACACGCAGGGTATGCGTGTCCGGCGGCCCTCGCGGCAAATCCGTCCGGACATGGCGGACGGATTCTTATCGTGGCGTGGATTTTCGAAGTAAAACGGCGCAAAGGCAACTCACCAAAATCGCCTTCGCTAATTAGATATTCCCCTTCAGCACGGTTTACAAAAATGTTTGAATAGATCCAGTTCAGTTTCTTTTATATTTATACTTTTGGATACGTTTGCGCTTGTCGATTCGTCGCTGTTTGAAAAGACAGACGAATAAGCGGCGCCAGTCGGCCGGGGTTCTTCCATGTAACGTCTATCGCCGCTCTGTGTCTATGCTTCTCTTGTGAAGCCGAATCCAGCTCGCCTGGCCCGAACGACTTTCGCATTTTCGAAAAATGACATCAGACCAGTTCGACCCGCCGCGTGCGAGCCGCCCGTCTCGCCATTCCGCGAAGCCGGCGGAGGAGGCGTCGTTCCCCGCCGTACCGGAACAGAATTTCCACGTGCGGCGCATCACGCTGATCGCGCTGCTGGTCGCGGCAGTCGTGCTGCCCTGCGTCTATGTCGCGGCGATGGCGCTCAGCGATCTACGCACGCGCGAGGCCGACGCCACCGACATGACGCTGCGCACGGTGCGGGTCGCGGAAGAGCACGCGCTGAAAGTGTTCGACATGAACGAGACGCTCGACGCGCGCATCATCGATCTGACCGAAGGACTGGACGACGACGGCATCCGCGCGCGCGAAGCCGCGATTCACGAGAAGCTGCGCACAATGGGCGGCGGCTATCCGCAGGTGGCCGCCGTTTCGATCTTCGGGAGTGAGGGGGCGCTGCTCGCCAGCAGCCGCTTTTATCCATCGCCGACGCTGTCGATCGGCACGCGCGACGACTTTGTCGGCATTCGCGACGGCAACGCGCTCGAACATGTGTCGAAGGTGATGACGGGGCACGTGGCCGGCGAGCAGGTGTTCAACATGGGCGTTGAGCGTCGCGCCGCCAACGGCTCGTTCGCCGGCGTGGTGTCGGTCGCGTTGCGGCCGAGTTACTTCGATGCGTTCTACCGCGAATTGCTCGGCGGCAACAACAGCACGCCGATGATCATGAGCCTCGTCCGCACGGACGGCGCGGTCCTCGCGCACTTTCCGCGCACCCCGCGCGAGGCCGCGGCGATGGCGTCCAATTCGCCTTTCGCCGAAGCCGTCGCGCAAGGGCGGCGGGCCGGCGTCGTACGCATGCGTTCGAACGTCGACGGCGACAATCTGATTCTCGCGTTCCGCCATGTCGGCTCGTATCCGGTGTACGTGCTGTGCGGCTACCGCACGTCGGCGATCTGGGCCGCGTGGTACCGGCACCTGAGCGTGCTGATCCTGTCGATGTTCACCCCGTCGATCGCGCTATGGTGCGTGATCTGGCTGTCCCTGCGACGCCTCGCGGCGGAACAGGAAGCGTGGCAGCGCTGGCAGGCCGAAGCGTCGATGCGCCGCTCGATCGAATCCGCGTATCGCCAGTCGCGCAAGATGGAGGCGCTCGGCACGCTGGTCGGCAGCGTCGCGCACGACTTCAACAACCTGCTGATGATCCTCTCGTCCAACGTGCAGATCGTGCGACGGCGCGGCGTGGCCGGGCTCGACCGCGAACTGTCCGCGATGGAGCGCGCGCTCAAGAGTGGCCAATCGCTGACCCGGCAACTGCTCGGCGTCGCGCGCAAGCAGCCGTTGCGCACCGAGACGCTGTCGCTGGAACAGTGGCTGCCGACCTGCCGCGAGTTGCTGCGCGCGTCGCTCGGCGCGAAGGTTTCGCTCGTGATCGATCCGGGCGTCGAGACCTGGCCGACGCGTGTCGACGTGGCGGAGCTCGAACTCGCGCTGATCAACGTCGCGGTGAACGCGCGCGACGCCATGCCCAACGGCGGGCGCTTCACCGTGCGGGCGACCAACATCGTGTTCCGTCACGAGGACGGCTTTCCGCTGACCGGCGATTTCGTGCAGCTGTCGCTCGAAGACACCGGCGTCGGCATGGCGCCCGACGTGCTCGCGCGCGCCTTCGAACCGCTGTTCACGACCAAGCCGAAAGGCATGGGCACCGGGCTCGGCTTGCCGCAGGTGTTTGCGTTCTGCGAGAGCTCGGGCGGCCTCGCGGCGATCGACAGCGCGGTCGGCGCGGGCACGTCGGTGCGGCTCTATCTGCCGCGCGCCGCGGACGAACCCGAGGCCGCCGGGCCCGCCGAAGCTGCCGCCGAGCAGAGCGTCGCACCGCAGGGGCTGCGCATCCTGCTGGTCGAGGACAACGAGGAAGTGGCCGCCGGCACCGAAGCGCTGTTGCAGATGATGGGCCACCAGGTCACGTGCGTCTTCAATGCCGACACGGCGCAGCGTCTGTTCGACGACGCACACGCGCGGCGGGCCCGCACCGGCGAGCCGCTGCCCTTCGATCTCGTGCTGTCGGACATTCACATGCCCGGCAAGATGAACGGCATCGATCTGGCCGAGGCGGTGCTGGCTTTCGACACCAAGCTGCCGGTAATTCTCGTCACGGGGTACGCGGAAGAACTCGACCGGGCGCGGCGCGTCGACGTGCGGGTGCTGTCGAAACCATTCGATATCGGCTTGCTGGAAAAGCTGCTCGAAACGATTCAGCGGAATCTGGCGCAAACGGGCGCCGATCCGCAGGCGCATCCGGCGAAGTAGGAATGGTGGGGCGGGTTGAGCGCCCTTTACCAGCGGTTGTAAAAAGCACGGCAGCGGTACGCCGCGCTTTTTTATCGGACCGATCCCGCGCGGACAGGCGCCGGGCCGCGCGCCGGGCTCGGCGCGCGGCCCGGCATGATCGTTGCGGCTCCGACGAGGAGGAGGGCGGGGCGTTGCAGCGCCGCCCGTTCCACCCAAATACGTCGGGAGACAGCCATGCAACATACCGTGATTGGTTTATTCGACACCTACATGCAAGCGGAAAGCGCCCGCGACACGCTTGTACAGACCGGTTTCGCGCGCGAAACGATCGAGTTGCAGGCGAGTCCGGAGCCATCCGTCGGCTCGGCCACTGACGAAGTCGCCGGCGCGGGCGTGCTGGCCAATATCGAGCGCTTTCTGTCGAGCCTGTTCACCACTGGCTCGCGCGCGCCGGAAACCGCGCGCTACGCCGAAGCCGTGCGACGCGGCGCCGTGCTGGTGTGCGTCAACGCGGCGAGCGAATCGCATGCGGAACTCGCGCGCGACATGTTGACGAGGCTGGGCGCGACCGACATCGGCGAACGTCTGCCGGACTGGGAAACGCAAACCGCTAGCGGACGCGAACATTCGGTCCTCGACGAACTGGGCATCGGCGCCGTGACGCCGGGCACGCCGCACACGTCGAGCGCGACATCGCCGGGGGTCGTGCCGTCCGGGATGACGACGCCGGGCGCGGCCACGCGGCCGGTCACGACAGCCGATCCGCTGTACCCGGTGCCGCCGGCAAGCACCGACGCCGAGCCGTTCGTGCCGCCGCCGCTCAGCGAGCGGCCCACGGTCGATCCGGTGAACGAGCCGGTACGCGATCCTCTGGTCGGCGACGTGGGGCGCAGCGCCATCGCTGCCGGCTCGATGCCGGGCTCGGGCGCGGTGATGCAGCCGTCGGAAGTCGTCTCGGAAGCGGGGCAACCGACCGCGGGCCTGGGCGGCCAGATGCCGAATGAGTATCTCGAATACGAAGAAGATTTTCGCTCGCACTACGACGAGCAATACGCGGCCGACGATGCGCGTTATGAAGACTACGTGCCGGCTTATCGATATGGCGCGGAAATCGGCAACGACTCGCGCTTTCGTGACCGTCCGTGGGACGACATCGAGCCGGAAGCGCGCCGTCATTGGGAAACCACATCGCCCGATAGCACGTGGGAGCGCTTCAAGCTCGCCGTCCGTCACGGGTGGGAACGGGTGACGGGGCATCACCACGTATAAACGGCGAGGGGCGGGCTGTCATATGGCGATGACAGCCCGCCCCCTCCTTGCAGCTTGCAGTGCCTTGCAGTGCTCATCCGCGGCCCTTCGCCAGCGGTTTCTTGACGATCTGGCTGATGAAGCGCAGGTCAGCCAGCGGTGTGCAGCTTGACCCACGCGACGTAGCGGTCGACGAAGGTTTGCAGGAATTTGCGCGTGCCGTCGTTCACGATCTCGCCTTTTTCGTTGATGACCGCAGGGTCGTGCTTGATGAACACCTCGGGCTGGCCGAGCGTAGCGACATCGAGATACGCGAGCACATTGCGCAGATGCTGTTGCGCCAGAGCCGAGCCGGTTGCGCCGACTGACGTGCCGATCACCGCGCCGGGCTTATTGCCCCACGAGTTCGTGCCCCAAGGACGCGAGCCCCAGTCGAGCGCGTTCTTCAGCACGCCGGGGATCGAGCGGTTGTATTCGGGGGTGACGAACAGCAGGCCGTCGGCGGCTTCGACACGCTGCTTCAGCTGCTTGCCGGCTTCCGGATAGTCGGCGTCGTAGTCCTGGCTGTAGAGCGGCAACGAGCCGATGTCGATGAATTCGAAGGTGAAGTCGGAAGGCGCGAGTGAAGTCACGGCGTGCGCAAGCTGACGATTGAACGAGTCCCGGCGCAGGCTGCCGACGACGACTGCAATGTGATGGGCCATGGTTCGCTTCCTTGTGGTGGGCGCTTTATGCGCAGAAAGGTACGAACTGTCCATGATAGGCAATCGCCGGGGGATTAGGGGCGACCGGGCAGGCAAATGCCGGCGTCCGGATGCGCTTCAACACGCGGCAGGGAGCGTGGTCGGTGGATAACCTCGCGGCCAGCAAAGTTATCCACAGAAACGCTGAATAACCTTGTGGATAACTGGTATTTTTGCCTTGTCAATCAAGCATGCTTTCGGTCAGTGACGAATTGAGGCAAAAGCGTGCGGGAAAGGTTTGGTGCGGGCGCGTCAGACCGCTTTCGCGGTTAAGGCAATGCGCCTGAACAGACTGGCGGCAGGTTCGGGCTACCAGCGTGTGGCGGCCGTTGATCGCGCTGTTGTACCACTGCCGAAGTTCGCGTCAGTCAGTCGCACGAATTCCGGCCAGTGCGCGCGGATCGAGCGTTGCTTCACCCTTGGAGCAAATCGACTTTCTGGAGGAAACAGCCATGAGTCTGAATTACGCAGGCAAATCCCATGACGAAGCAGTCGCGGCTCGCAAGCATGAAAAGCAGCGAGCGCAGGAGCAAGCTGGCGGCGAAATGGCCGTTGACGGTACGGAAGCGGACAAGGTACATAGCTGCGGTGAGCTATCCGAGCGCGGCAAGGAGGTGTGGCGCAAGGGGAGCGGGATGGATGGCGGAGGGAAGAGTTAGCCGCCTTCGCGGTGCGATTTTGGCAGGGGGCCTGCGCACATTGGGCGTTGAGCCGCGGCAGGTCTTTCGATGTTCGAACCGGAAGCCCATGAAGGTCGCGCAACGGGTTCGCCGACTCCCAGCTTTTATGACTGCGTGAAATTCCGCTGAATACAAAAAGGGCGCCGAATTCGGCGCCCTTTTTGTTGTTTTCGAAACCGCTCTTCGACGAATCTGCTCCGGACAACGTGCCGGCGCGCGGGTCAGCCGATCAGTTGCCGAAAAACACGTTGCAGTACGAAGCCGGGCCGTTGCACGGTGCCGAAGCGGCAGCATGGGCTGCGCCGGAAGCGGCGGCAAACAGGGCGACGGAAGCGATCAAGGCGGACAGAATGCGTTTCATGGTGCTACTCCTCTTCGGCGTTTGGTTCGCGATCGGGTGCGATCGATGGGCTGAAGAATAACGAGTGAGTAGCCGGCTACAAATACCGAAGACAAGAAGACATTTTTTCAATAAATGAAATAATTCGATCCCCTGTTCAAAACTGAGTAAGCGCCGGGCGCCAAGTCCGTTCGTGGCTTAGGCGCATCGACGGAACACCGTCGAAAATGGCGTCGATTTCAATTTGCGCAATAATGTTTTTCTGTAGCGATGGCCTAGGGTTGCCCTTGGCTGGCGGTGTTCGTTCTTCGCCGGTGCTCGTCGCGAAACGAAAGAAGAGAAGAGCGCGCACATGACGTTTCATCGATCGCCATCGACGCCGCGCCGCGCAAATGCACCCGCCGCCCGCGGATCAACGCTCGCCAGGCGGCGTGTCCCGATAGCGTTCAAAAAACCGCGCGTGCGACGCTTCATCGAGTGCGCCGGCGTGCGCGTCGGTCCGCGCCGGATGTTTCGCGAGCTGCGCGCGCGCGCGAATGGGCCGATGCTGGAAATTGCCTCCGCAATTCGGACAGACATTGCGCAGCCGACTGAGCGCGCAGACTTCGCAGAAGGTGCATTCGTACGTGCAGATCATCGCGTCAGGCGCGTTCGGCGGCAGTGACTTGCCGCATGCTTCGCAAGTCGGTCTCAGTTCCAGCATGGCATCGGCTCCGCTTTCAAAGGACGCGAGGCGCAGGGCGCGCCTCGCTTGCCGGCAAGTGTAAGCGAGCGAAGCGATCAGAAAAGAAAGCCCGGCGTTAAATCCGGCGAATGTTCGCGCGCCGCGCTCCGGATATCACGTCAACGCGGTCCACAACACGAGCGTCAGCGCAAGGCCGACGACCGAGACGATCGTCTGCAACACCGACCAGACCAGTACCGTCTGTTTCAACTGCAGCCCGAAATATTCGCGCACCATCCAGAAGCCGGCATCGTTCACGTGGCAGAAGAACACCGAACCCGCGCCGATCGCCAGCGCCATCAGCGAATTGTGCGTCGCGCTCAAGCCGGCGACGACCGGCGCGACGATACCCGCAGTCGTGGTGGTCGCGACAGTCGCCGACCCGGTGGCCTGGCGCAGCGCGACGGCAATCAGCCAGGCCAGCAGAATCAGCGGCATGTGCGCGCCGACCGCGATCTTGCCGATCGTCGTGCTGATGCCCGCCACCACGAGCGCCTGCTTCAGCCCGCCGCCGGCGCCGATGGTCAGCAGCAGCGCGGCGATCGGCGGCAAACTTTTGCGCAGAATGCCGCCGACGCGCTCGCGCGCCATGCCACGCGACCAACCGAGCGCCACCACAGCGAACAACACGGTGAGGCCGAGCGCGATCAGCGGCTCACCCAGGAAATTCAGCGTGTTGAAGAGGAACGTCTCGGGCTGAAGCAGCAGCTTTGCAATTGTGCGACCCAGCATCAGCACGACGGGCAACAGAATCGTGATGAGCGAGATCGCGAAGCCCGGCGGCTCGGCCGCGTTTTGCTGCGCGCTGAAGAGCTTGCCCATTTCCTCGGGCTCGGCCACATGCATCCGCTTGGACAGAAAGATGCCGTAGAGCGGGCCCGCGAGAATCACCGCAGGAATCGCGACGATCAAGCCGAGGCCCAGCGTCAAACCGAGATCGGCATGCAGTGCGCTCACCGCGATCAGCGGACCCGGATGCGGCGGCAACAGCGCGTGCAGCGTGGTCATGCCGGCCAATGCGGGAATCGCGATGCGCAGGATCGGCTGCTGCGAACGGCGCGCCATCACGAAGATGATCGGCACCATCATCACGAGGCCGACTTCGAAGAAAAGCGGCAGGCCGATGATCAGTGCGACGACGGCCATCATCCACGGCAGCGTGCGTGGCGTCGAGTGTTTGAGAATGGTCGACACGAGCCGGTCAGCGGCGCCCGACTCCGCCATCAGCGCACCGAGCATCGCACCCAGCGCGATGATGATGCCGACGTCGCCGAGCAACGCCCCCGCGCCTTTGCTGAATGCGCTCGCGACCGCTTCGAGCGGCAAGCCGGCGGCAAAGCCCGCCGCGAACGTGCCGACGAGAATCGACAGAAACGGCGCGAGCTTCAGCACGCTGATAAAAACGATGATGAGCGCGAGTCCAAGCGCACACGACAGAATGAGTCGCGTGTCGTGGGATGCCCACGGAGTGAGTGTTGTCGTCAGATGCACGATGTCCCTTTAGTCAATTGATGCAGCCGCGCTTTTCCGCGGGTGACAAATTGTAGCGGGCGCTGAGGACTCGATGCAGCGACGCGAGCGGGCCGCGGTCGCACAAGGGCTCCGCTCGCGCGCGTGATTTGCTTATGCGAATTAATCGGTTCGTCCAGGCTTGCAGACGAATTATCGTCGGAGCCAATCGGCACGTTTTGCGGCCGTCTTTTTAATGAGCATTGCCATGTCCCGTCATCCGCACCTCACGCGCCGCGCGTTTCTTGCCGGCGTGGGCGCTTCGTTGGCCGCAGCCACGTTGCCCGTTGTCTCCACGTCCGCTTTCGCCGCCGATGCACAAGCGAAGGAATTTCGCATCGGCTATCAGAAAGCCGCCAACACGCTGGTGTTATTGAAGGCGCACGGCGCGCTCGAAAAGCGGCTCGCGCCGCACGGCATCACCGTCAAGTGGACAGAATTTCCGGCCGGGCCGCAACTGCTCGAAGGGCTGAATGTCGGCGCAATCGATTTCGGGTATGTCGGCGAGGCGCCGCCCGTGTTCGCCCAGGCCGCGGGGGCGAACTTCGTCTATACCGCTTATGAAATTCCGACACCGCACGCCGAAGGCATCCTCGTTCATCGGGATGCGCCGATCAAAACATTGGCCGATTTAAAAGGCAAAAAATTTGCGCTTAACAAAGGCTCGGACGTGCACTGGTTTCTCGTCGCCGCGTTGCAGAAGAACGGCGTGAAGTACAGCGAGATTCAGCCCGTCTACCTGCCGCCTGCCGACGCACGCGCAGCCTTCGAACGCGGCGCCATCGACGCATGGGCCATCTGGGATCCGTTCCTCGAAGCAGCGAAGCGGCAATCGAACGCGCGCTTACTCGCGGATGCCGACGGCATCGTAAGCCACCATCAGTTCTTCCTGAGTGCGCGGCCGTTCGCGCAGCAAAACAGCGAGGTGCTCGCCATCATGATGGACGAGGTCGGCAAAGAAGGGGAGTGGGTGCGAGGGCACTACGCGGAAGCCGCCGCGCAGCTCGCGCCGATTCAGGGACTCGACGCGGGCGTGATCGAAGCGGGCTTGCGGCACTACGCGCATGTCTACAAGCCCATCGACGCAAACGTGCTTGCGGAGCAGCAGCGTATCGCGGATACGTTCAGCGAACTCCGCATCATTCCGACGAAGATCGTGACGAAGGATGCGGCGTTGCCGGGCAAAGCTTAGCTCGGGAGGTTGGGCCTGGCGTGGCTGCTGTGCTGGAGCTTTCGTTTTGAAGCGAGGGCTTGTTGCTGGGTCGTGAGACTGGCTGGGTTCCGACGCTCATGTGAACAGCGCAGCAACGTTCTCCGGAGGGCGGCCGATCACGGCACGCCCGTTTCGCACGACGATCGGCCGCTGCAGAAGGATAGGGTGCGCGGCCAAGGCCTCGTATAGCTGAGCGTCCGTCAAGGTGATGTCGGCGAGTTGGAGTTCTTTGTACTCGGCTTCAGTGTCGCGGATCATCTCGCGGATCGGACAGCCGAGTTGAGCATTGAGTTGTTTGAGTTGCGAAACGGTGAGCGGGCGTTTCAGATACTCGATTATTTCCGTTGGTTCGTCGGTGCGGTTGTACGTGCTGCTGACTAGCTCGCATGTGGCGCGCGATTTGGAACAGCGGGGATTGTGGTAGATCGTGATCATGAGGGCGGCGGAACGCGTGGTTGTTGCGGGGATGGCGGTGGGGAATTTTAGCGGGTTGGGAGGGAGGTGGAGCAGGGGTTTGCGTGCGCGGGTTGGCTGCGGGTTTGAGAGCGGTAGATTGTTCGCGATCCGCGCGCGAAGAGCAGTGCTAAATCTTTTGTTTGAGCTGGTCCGTTTTTCTGACTTGTACTTTGGGAATAGGGATACTCACTGCGGCGTGCGAGGCGTTCGCTGCAGTAGGGCAGTAGGGCAGTAGGGCAGTAGGGCAGTAGGCAATGAAGTTTATGCGCATAAACAGTGTTGGCTATAGTCACATGATTGACTGCGGAGCCTCTTGTATCGACTTTCTTAAGCACAAAGTGATGGCTGCCGGAGACGGTGGAAGCCAACCTCGGTCGACAGGCGCCATCGCGCTTGCAGCCATCGCATCTGCAGGGGAGAAATGAACTAGCGCTGCCTAACGGATCAAGCGGCACAAGCTGCGCACGAACCCACGAAAAATTAAGGCCGAGCGATCTTGAGCACCCAACTTCATTTTCGACAGTCGCTTGCAAGCGTGAAGCCCCCTCCAGATTGAAATGACCGCCGCCTCATCGGAGGTCACGCCATTGCGACTCCCGCACATCCCCCAAGACGTTCGGTGACCGGAGCAAGCCAACGGTACTCGACCGTCGGTTCCAGCCGATCGACCTTGTCTGCGCGACGACTTTATGCGCATAAAGTCTCCCGCCACTTTCCATAAGCAAACAGTCGCTCACTACGAGCACCGAAGCGAACGTCGAGTCCGCTGACGAGATCTTGGAGACAGCTGGCACCGTATTCATTCGAAAGGACGCCACGAACGCCAAATGCCAGATCCCGTCCCCGGAACTGAAGAGCGCATCTCTACTCGAGCCATCAATCGCTGCATTTCAACTGTCTCTATCCGATTCCAATTAACCCAGCGGCTTGTCAAAACCGTGGCTACCCTCGACGCAGGCGCTTTATGCGCATAAACCTACGCCGAACGGCTATTTCTTATTTTTGCTTTCACAAAATGATTGAAATGCGAATTCATCCAGGTAAAATCCATTTGCGTCTAAAAAGAGGAGGTGAAATTTGGCAGCTGAAATCATCGCGGTAACACAGCAAAAAGGCGGGGTCGGGAAAAGCACAATCGCGATGCATCTCGGTGCCGCGTTTCACGAGAAAGGCAAACGCGTTCTCGTCGTAGACGCAGACGGTCAAAACACCCTGATCCACTGGGCCAGTGCCTCATCAGATGGCGACACCGGCATCCCCTTCCCGGTCATCAACCTCTCAGAAGCTGGCAGCCAGATCCATCGCGAGATCAAGAAGTTCGTGGCGGACTACGACATCATCGTGGTCGACTGCCCGCCATCCATCACCGAAAAAGTTTCTGGCGTCGTCCTGCTTGCAGCGAGCGTCGCCGTGATCCCGACATCGTCATCGCCAGCCGACTATTGGTCGAGCATCGGATTGGTCAAATTAGTCCAGCAAGCCCAAGTGATGAACGAAGACCTGCGTGCCGTCTTTCTACTCAATAAAACCGAAGAGAAGCGGATGTTGACGCGCGAACTGAAGCGCGCGCTGGAAGAACTCGGCTTCCCTCTGCTCAAGACCCAGATCCCGACGCGTGAAGCCTACAAGCAGGCCATGGCGCTAGGGCAGACGGTACTTCAGATGAACGACCGCGGCGCCAAGCTCGCCGCCCTCGAAGTACGGGCGTGCGCGAACGAGATCGCCGCCTTGCTCCCGTGAAATTTATGCGCATAAAGGACCCTGAATGAAACCCTCCCAATTCGCCA
Organism: Paraburkholderia ginsengisoli NBRC 100965; assembly: GCF_000739735.1. Taxonomy (GTDB): domain Bacteria; phylum Pseudomonadota; class Gammaproteobacteria; order Burkholderiales; family Burkholderiaceae; genus Paraburkholderia; species Paraburkholderia ginsengisoli. The sequence goes on from NZ_BBJF01000006.1 coordinate 513,975, forward strand.
AAGGCTTTCAAGCACGTCCTGATACGACCAGCAGCGAAAAGCGAACCGCGCTCGATCGTCTGAATGCGATCGACGGCATCGTCAAGAATGGTCCCACGAGCACCGAAGCCGCGGCAGGGCGCCCACTTTCAGCCGTGGTGCCGCATAGTGCTCCGGAGATCGACACCGTCGATACTGCCAATGAATCGGCGGCCTACCGCGCGTGGAGAATCGAACACGGATATCGGCCCAGCCAGGTCATCGAACTCCCGCTGAAGAACATCAAGCCGAGTCCGTTCAATCCTCGCCACTTCTATCTGAAGTCGTCGATTGCGGACCTCGCTGTCAATCTGGCCCGGCAAGGACAGCAGCAGGCGATTCATGTCATTCCCGACTACGACAATCCCGGCACCTACTTTGTCAGCGACGGCGGCCGACGTGTGCGCGCGCTGAAAGAGGCGAACAAGGAATCGGTGAAGGCGATCGTCATCGATCTGCCCATCGGTATTCAGAGCTACAAACTCGGCTACGACCTGAACGTCCAACGCGATTCGCAGACGGTCTTCGACAACGCGGTGGTCTGGAAACGCTTTCTCGACGATCGTCATTTCCAAAGCCAAAAAGAACTCGCCGAGCATCTCGGGTTGGACGAATCAACCGTCGCGGTCGCATTGTCCGTCGCCAAGCTGCCCGAGGCCGTCATGCATGAGATGGTCGCGCGCCCGGATCGCTTCGGTTCGAATATGGCTTACCAGGTCGGTCGTTATCACACCGCCCGGGGAGCCGACGCGACGCTGCGCCTGATCAACAAGATCCTCTCCGACGATCTGAGCACGCGGCAAGTCGCGGATATCGTGAAGGGGAGGGCGAGCGCTCAGGAGAGCGTCAAACCCGCAGGCCGGCAACGCTACGCGCAACGTCTGGAGATCAAGCTCGACGGGATGTCGGTTGGCGATCTGAAATCGTACGGGGATGATCGAATCGAACTGCGCCTGAAGGGGCTCACGCGGGAGAAGCGTGACGACATCCTGCGGCAGATTGAAAAGATGCTGAAGTAAAAGCGCCGCGAAGTCGGCGATATTGGAACAGAGTAAGGCGGCTCGCGATCGTGGCCGCCTCTCGTCGAAAAACCATCAAGCCGCGCGCGACTGACTCAACGTGAAGGCGAGCAGATCGCCATCGGTCGGCTCACCCCAGGTCTTGCGTGCGAGCCAATCGAAGAACGCCGTTTCGACAATCTTCGAATCCAGGCCACGACGGCGCCAGTCGTCCCGCATGTGCGTGCCGAGCGCCGGCAATTCGTCTTCCTCGAAAGACTGCCGTGCGATCTCCCGCTCCGCCTCACCTTGCTCGTTGTACAACTCGTACGCTTCCTTGCGACGATGCGCCGAGTATTCGCCCAACAAGCGCGCTTTGAGATCATCGGCCGGCGCGGCGACCGCGGCTTTGCCTGCACCGCTTGACGGCAGCGCTTCGACGGGCGGCGCATAACCTTTCTTCAACGCATCCTTGAACAGCGCAGGCGCGCTGCGCACAGGCGGCAACGACGTGCTGCGCATGCGTTGCTCGGTCATCTGCAAAGCGGCGCGAATACGGTTTTCTTCACTGTCGGCATACAGCGTTTGCGCTTCTTTCAGCGGGATGCCGATCTTCACCATCCGGTCGACCAGCGTGCTGTCGAACACATTCGGATGTTCGTCGAGCGCCAGCATCGGCTGCTTGCGCTCCGTCACGCGAAACTGGATTTCGGCGACCCGTCGCCCCTCGCGGTGTTCGATCAGTTCGACAAAGATGTTCGTGACCGCGTTGACCTCGGCGATCGCCGGGCGCAGGTAATCGCGTTTGAAGTACTTATATTCGCGCTTCGCCTCGTCGCCTGCTTCCGTGTCCGGCGTGCCCGACAGAATAGGGCGCCACCATTCCCACGTCTCACGCATCGTCAGGTGACTGGGGTTGGTCAGATAGCGCACGCAGATCTCGTACAGCGCGAGACCTGCGCTACTGCGCAGCTGGCTCTGGAACTGCAGACTCAGACGCGCGTACTGAACCGGATCGAGCAGCTTCTTCTTGATCTTCGGCGCAAACGAAAATTCCACCCAGACGCGGCGGGTAGTCGGGTCCTCGAGAATTTCCGCGTCGGCGATCAGCGTGGAAATGCCCCATTTGCGACCGGGCTTCTGACTGGACGTGCCGGTGCTCCATTCGACCTGCACCGACACCATACGCCGCAGGTGCTCCTTAACGAGCGCGGTGTCGTTCGAGTCGAAGGCGGAATTGGCGACGATGTCGGAGAGCAGCGCCCGATACGTGTCGCCCGATTCGTCCGCTTGCTGGGCGACGGCGAGGAGCACGTTGAACAGCTTGCGAGTAAGCAGCGTGATTTTGCCGCTCTTCGGCTGAATGGCGATCGCCTCGACGGCTTTGCGCAATTCGGCCGAGCTCGGGCTGACTACATCGGTCTTCTTCGCGCGCTTGGTGGCCATGCGTCTGGTCGAGGAGGGATTTGGCGAGAGCATACCGGCTGTGGTGATACGCGTCTATAGCGCGACTCTCACCGTTCCCGGTGAAGTGAGTTTACGAGGCCTGACTCACCTCGAGCAACTCCCGAAAACTCTCACCTCACCGGTTTACGCCAGGTTCGGGCCGTCCTTACGGATCGCGGCCTGCGCAAATTCGGCCTTTTCAGTGCCGCTCACGAACGGGGAGTACTCGATCCCGAATCTCCTCACCTTAAAAAATTTTGGCGAATTTGGCGATGTGGTGTCGACCGACTGGTGGAGGGATAGTGCTGGAACAGGCTTCAGGCGTTTCTGGTCAGTGAGAAAGGGAAAGGGAAGGGGAGGGGCGGCAAAACAGCGGCGCCGGGGACTCCGAAATCAGGTCGCCGCCCGCATGAAGGCATGCGTCTGGAGAGCTGTCATTGAGACACGACGTTTGCCGGATTCTGCTGCCAAGCCGGTTGGAGCCAGCCCCCAGCGGCCTCCACGGCACAGCTGACGCTCCGCAGCGCGGGTTGTGCCGGCCTCATGCACGTGGAGGGCACGTCAGGCGAAGTGCCGCCGCACAGGTCCTCGATACGAACATGTGGTCGCAGTTCGCCAGTTCAAACCCGCAGAGATCAATTGCGGTTCCGTTGGCTCTTTTGCAGTGCCGCCCGCAACCGTAGGCGTCCATCGAAGCGCGGGCGGAAGCGCCAACATGTCTAATCGGTCGCTAAGCGACGCCTCTCCATCCAAATACTCCCCGAAAAAGCTCACCTTAACGCGCGTGGAACGCTTGAAGTGGCGCGGCCTTCCGAAACGTCAAGCCCCGCAATCGCTGAGAAACCCTCCCGAAAAACCTCACCTTTGGGCTGCCCAGGCGGTTAGGCGCACCTCCGCGAGCAGCTCCCGAAAAGCCTCACCTTTACGTAACAATATAAGATACTTCAACAATTTCAATGAGTTACAGATATCTTTATAACTCGCTGATCGATAGACGTTCCCGCAAACCCTCACCGACGCTCCTATATGAGAGAAAAGACCACGCCACCGTTAACCTTCCACCCCCTCCCGAAAAACCTCACCAATCAACTCGGTTAATCACCGGGCAACCGCCCCTCAAGCGGCATCCGTAGGGCTTTTCCGAGCGACAGCCGCCAAATTGATCCTGTATTTCCTCACCTCAGCAGTCCACAGCCGCTCAAAAACCTCCCGAAAAGTCTCACCTTTAGGCAAACCAGGCAATTTAGACGTGCCACTGACCCGCCCAATCCGCTGCTCCCGAATTTGCTCACCTTTCGAATTCCGGCATCCACAAGCCGGCCGACGCTTCCGACGAATTGCGCATCGCAACGAAGCAACGCTCCCGCAAAAGCTCACCTTATGCCCGGGAATGCACACATTTACGGCAAAAATGCCCCTGCGACCCTGTAAAGTCTCACCTTCGGTTCGCGTTTCCTCCTGACTTGGCTCACCAATGGGGTTAACGAGCCCAAAACCAGGCAAAAAAGCGAGATCAAAGGCGGTCCCGAAATCGCTCACCTTTCGCCAGGCGGGCCTTAGCGCGGACTTTCGAGTGCTGTCGGGCGATCTGCCGGGATTAGCTCCCGCAAACTCTCACCTTTGCGGAAACCGACGGTATACCGGCTCTCCTGAACCCGCTCACGTTGTGTCCCGGACCGGCTCACCGAGGCCCCCGAACCTCATCACTCAAGATTCCCGCAAGATCTCACCGCGTCTCCCGCAAAGCTTCACCTTGCCGGGCTGGAACCCTTGCCAGATAAGGGTTTGCCGTGGCGTTAACGTTTTTAACATGGGTTCAAAGGTGTTTACTTTTATTACTCTCTAGCCCCTTTCCCCGCGAGTCCTTCGGACACGGCCGAACCCTACATTGCCTCCAGCACATGTTCGTGAAACAGTACGCGATCAGTTGAAAGGCACTAAAATCTCTTTCTTTACAAGAGCTTATTGGCTATTCTTCGTTTTGTTTCACGGAGAAATGTAGCTGGTGTAAGTCATTCGACGTTTCACACGCTCCAAAGCACATCAATTCGCTCAAACCGGCAGGACCGGACAAATAGGTAGCAAACGCTACGTAAATTGTTATGATCCATCCAATTCGAGCGACATCGAGGTTGAACATGAATCTGGACCAGGAACGGCAAGCCATCCGTGGCGAGCTTGAAACGATGCGCGCTCAAGGCGTGCGACGGCAAGATCTGTCGCTGCATGCCTGCAAGCGACTTTTTTTCGACCTGGGCATTCGCCCATCCATGGCAGCGGTTCGTGATCTGACACAGACCGGCAGCGCAAGCGACATTCCGAAGGACATCGACCACTTCTGGGAACGCATCCGGGCCGTATCGCGGGTAAAAGTCGGCGCGGGCGCTATCCCGAAAGCATTGGAAGATCGCGCCGGTGAGCTCCTGGGCGCGCTATTCGAAGAGGCCGTCAGCCACGCGCGGACGACACTCGACGCCGAACGCGAAGAAATCCGCGCGCAAATCGCGGCCGCGGAGCAACGTGCACGCGATGCGGAAATTCGGCGCGACGCGTCGGACGAGGCGATCAAGCGCAGCGAACTGCGGGCCGAAGCCGCGTGGGAACGGGTTCGCGCGCTCGAGACCGAGTTATCGAGCGCCACTACTCACGGAAATGTTCATCAGGAAGGTTTGCAGGCGACGGTGCGCCGGCTCGATAGCGAAAACGAAGCGCTGCGCCAGCGTCTCGAGGGCGAACTGGCGACCAATGCCACGCTGCGCGACCGGATCGACGCTTTGCACGTCGAGCTGCGCCAGAGCACCGAACACTATGCGCAGCAAATCAAAGACGCGGTCGCCGAGGCCGAACGACGCGTCAAGCCGATGCTGGTCGAACTCGATTCGTTGCGCAGCATGGCGGCGACGTATCAATCGGGCGTCCGCGACGCGAGTCGCAAGGAATTCGAATTTATCCAGCAAATCGCCGCGGCCAAGGCGCGCGGCGATCGGCTGGATGCTCAACTGCGCGAACAATCGGATGAAGTGGATGCGCTGACGAAAGAAGTCGCCGTGCTGCGCGCCCGGCAGGGCATCGATCCGACGATCGGCAACCTGCTTTGTTCGCTGGTCGAAGCGGGCCGGTTGACCAGCGATGAGTTGAGCGTGATCGGCACTGCCGCAGACGGCCATGTCCAGTTGCCGCTACGATGCCCGAAATGTGATGAAGGTGAGCCGGAGTTGTCGCACGTCGATCACCGCTTCGAACTATCTTGCCCGGAATGCGAGCACTCGTCGGGGCTCGGCGAATCAAGGCTCGCGGCGGTCAGCCGCTTTCTGTCGAGCGACGCGGTCGCGACGTCTCGACAAGTCGACGCGGTGCGGTAACGGATAAATCGCTAAAGGTGAGGAAATTCGGGACCCGGAAGGTGAGCCTTTTCAGGGCTCGCTAGCTCCCGATTTCCGCATCAAACGCCCGTCGCGCCGGGGCGCAGGCAAAGGCGACGCTGCCGGATCAGGAACGTCGGCGGCGGGCGAAATCTGCTGATCCGTCCACATTAGCCACGCGCGATGCAGCCGATTGGCAGACACCGCCTGCACGAACCCCAGCCATTGGCCGACCAACTCCGCTTCCACCCCGCTTTCGAACAGATCCGCTGCAAAAGTGTTGCGCAATGTTTGCGGGCTAGCGCGGGACTTCCGCGACTCGGCGACCCCGGCCCCGTCGATCAACGCGTCGACCGCGCGCAGCATCGTGGCTTTGTGCATCGGCCGCCCGGAGGGCGCCGCCGGGAAAACGAGATTACCGGCCAGTTCCGTGTGACGCCGTTCAGCGAGCCAGGTGTCGAGAATCGCGGTGGCGAACGGCGCGAGCCGGGTGCGGCGGGTCAGCATCGGATTGGCGGACTCGATCGTGACCCACGGCGACCCGGCACTCACGCAACTAACCGTGAGTGCCGCCGCTTCACCCGTTTTCAATCCGCCGCCGAGAAATACCGCGATCAACGCCCGGTCACGCCGCTCTCTCCAGCGCTGCGCGTTCGACAAATCCGGCAACGGTGCAAACAGTTGCGCAATCAGCGCAGTCCGTTCGGCATGGGTAAGAAAGCCGGTGGGCTCGTTGTCGCGCGCATTTCGCCAAGCTGCTTCGCCATCCTGAACAATGAAACGCGCGGGGTTGGTCGACGCCGATTCGACTTCGCGCACATGATCCAGCACCCGTTCGATCAGCCGTAAATAGCGGACTCGTTGGGGTTTTCGAATTGGGAGCCCCGCGACGAATTCGGCGATCGTGTGCGTATCGACCGTGACCAGACTCTTCTGTCGCGCACCGAGCCATTCGAGGAAAAGTCCCCACTGCGCCTGGTAGACGCTCGCGGACGACCGTCTGAAATGCTGCCTGGCAAGCCAGGCATCGAAAGCGATTTGTGGATCGCGACGCCAGTCTTCGCGCTGCTGGTCGAATAGATCCGTGGACGGCGCAGGGCGTGGAACCGGGTCGGAAAGATGAGGAGGTGACATAGGCTATTCTTCCGTTAGTTGCGCATATTGTAGGTGGCAACCGACGAAAATACCGCCTTAGCCGCCCCAAGGCCGCGAGCGCTTTAGCCCCGAGTTCTCCGACGCCGGCTTCACTGCGCGGCGCGCGGCCTCTTCGTAGGCGCTGACGGCGAACGCGAACACCGCCGGCAGTGCGGTGGACGTGCCGAAATCCACAGCTTCATCCGTTTCGGGATAAGGCAAGTCGGACGGGCGTTGGAACAACCCCAGCATCAGCGCGTCGTGCCGGCTGGCAAAGCCAAGGTCGGCGAGCGCCTCGGCTTCGATGGCATGCAGCAAACGCCACGTGAGCGGCACCTGCTGCACGATATAGCGCGCGGCAATATTGCGCACGATGTGTTCGAGATCGCGCGCCGCGGTTTGATAGCGCAGCGCGGCCAGAGCTTGATCGGTAGGGTCGGCTCTCAGATTATTCATTCTCGGCTCCAGTCGATACCCTGTACTGTACAAATATACAGTGTTCGATGCAACCTCGGCCGAATGGCCGAATCCGCCAACTGCTAGCCGCGAGGCGCCCGGCGCGGCCCGGTTTTCACCCGTGGATCACCACCAGCAGCGCTTTCGCCTCGCCCTTGCCGGCGTTGCGGATCGCATGCGGCTCGTCGGCAACATAGCGCGCGGTGTCCGCCACCTTGAGCCGTTTCGTCGCGCCGGCCGCTTCGATTTCGATGGAGCCGTGCAGCACGGTCAAATGCTCGCGCGTGCCGGGCTCGTGCGCGTTCGACACCAGCGCACCGCCCGGCTGCAGCGTCAATTCATACCACTCGAACTTGCCGGCCAGCTCGATCGGCCCCCACACCCGCAACTGGTATTTGGCTTCATGCCCGCTCAACGTGGGAATCTCGTGCGGACCGGAGACGGCGATCGCCTCCGGCGGCTTGGGCGGTGCAAACAGCGAATCGAGACTGACGCCGAGCGCATTGGTCAGCCGCCAGGCGACCGCGATCGTCGGGTTGGCCTTGTCGCGTTCGATCTCCGAGAGCATCGATTTCGACACGCCGGCCGCGCGCGACAGATCGTCGAGCGTCATGCGCCGTTCGGCGCGCAGACGCTGAATCTGTTCGCCGACGCGCGGCGGCGCCGCGCTGGCCGGCACCGACGTCGCGCCGGAGGTGGGCGCCGCGTTGGCCGCGGCGCGGCGAATACCCGAACTTGCCATTTCCTGACCCATCGTTTAGAGTTGTTCGATATACCGGATTTTAGTTCGGAAAAACGAAAATATCCGATAAAACTGACAGCCGACTATAACAGGCCGCTTTGTCGTCGCCCATGCCGCGCTCGTGCCGGACAGGCCGACATGAGCGTCATCACCTATCCAGGAGTCTGGTTCATGCGTGACCAATACCTCGCCCACTTGCGCGGCACTCTCGAACAGATCCGTGCCGACGGCTTCTACAAGAACGAGCGCGTGATCGCCAGCCCGCAGTCGGCTGACGTTCGTCTCGCCAACGGCACCGACGTGCTGAATTTTTGCGCGAACAACTATCTCGGCCTTGCCGACGACTCCCGCCTGATCGAAGCGGCCAAAAACGGCCTCGACAACGACGGCTTCGGTATGGCGTCGGTGCGCTTCATCTGCGGCACGCAAACCGTGCATAAGGAACTGGAGCACGCGCTCGCGGCGTTCCTGCAAACCGACGACTGCATTCTCTACTCGAGCTGCTTCGACGCGAACGGCGGCCTGTTCGAAACCCTGCTCGACGAAAACGACGCGATCATTAGCGACGAGTTGAATCACGCGAGCATCATCGACGGCGTGCGGCTCTCGAAGGCGAAGCGCTTCCGTTACAAGAACAACGATCTCGCCGATCTCGAAGCGCGCCTCAAAGAAGCGGACGCCGCCGGCGCGCGCTTCAAGCTGATCGCAACGGACGGCGTGTTCTCGATGGACGGCATCATCGCCGACCTCGCCGGCATCTGCGATCTGGCCGACCGCTACGGCGCACTCGTGATGGTCGACGACTCACATGCGGTGGGTTTCGTCGGTGAACACGGGCGAGGCACGCCGGAACATTGCGGGGTGCTGTCGCGTGTCGACATCATCACCGGCACGCTCGGCAAAGCGCTGGGTGGCGCATCGGGCGGCTACGTCGCCGCGCGTAAGGAGATCGTCGAATTGCTGCGGCAGCGCTCGCGTCCCTATCTGTTCTCGAACACGCTGACGCCGAGCATCGCCGCCGCATCGCTGAAAGTCCTCGAACTGCTGGCAAGCGACGAAGGCGCGCAATTGCGTACACGTGTGCGTGAAAACGGCGCGCACTTCCGCAGCAAGATGAGCGCGCTCGGCTTCACGCTCGTGCCGGGCGAACATCCGATCATTCCCGTGATGCTTGGCGACGCGCAACTCGCGTCGAAGATGGCCGATGCGTTGTTGAAGGAAGGCGTCTACGTGATCGGCTTTTCGTTCCCGGTGGTGCCCAAAGGCCGCGCGCGCATCCGCACGCAGATGAGCGCCGCGCACACGCCCGAGCAAATCGATCGCGCGGTTGACGCATTCGCGCGCGTCGGCCGTGAACTCGGTGTTATCTGAAACAGAGACGCATATGAAAGCATTGGCAAAACTCGAACGCGCGCCGGGCCTCACGCTCACCGACGTCAAGAAGCCCGAAGTCGGCCACAACGACGTGATGATCCGCATCACGCGCACCGCGATTTGCGGCACCGACATCCACATCTGGAAGTGGGATGACTGGGCGCAGAAAACCATTCCGGTGCCGATGCATGTCGGCCATGAGTATGTCGGCGAAATCGTCGAGATGGGGCAGGAAGTGCGCGGCTTTGCGATCGGTGACCGCGTGTCGGGCGAAGGACATATCACGTGCGGTTTCTGCCGCAACTGTCGCGCGGGGCGTCGGCATTTGTGCCGCAACACGGTCGGCGTCGGCGTGAATCGTGAAGGCGCGTTCGCCGAATATCTGGTCATTCCGGCCTTCAACGCATTCAAGATTCCGCCCGAGATTTCCGACGATCTTGCGGCGATCTTCGATCCGTTCGGCAACGCGACGCACACCGCGCTGTCGTTCAATCTGGTCGGCGAGGACGTGCTGATTACCGGCGCCGGACCGATCGGCATCATGGCGGTGGCGATCGCGAAACACGTCGGCGCGCGCAATGTCGTGATCACCGACGTCAACGACTATCGCCTCGAACTCGCGCGCAAGATGGGCGCGACGCGCGCGGTGAACGTGTCGCGCGAATCGCTGCGCGACGTGATGGCCGATCTGCACATGACCGAAGGCTTCGACGTCGGGCTGGAAATGTCCGGCGTGCCGAGCGCATTCACCAGCATGCTCGACGCGATGAATCATGGCGGCAAGATCGCATTGCTCGGTATTCCGCCCGCGCAGACCGCGATCGACTGGACTCAGGTGATCTTCAAGGGCCTCGAAATCAAAGGCATTTACGGGCGCGAGATGTTCGAGACCTGGTACAAGATGGTCGCGATGCTGCAAAGCGGATTGGACCTCTCGCCGATCCTCACGCACCATTTCAAGGTCGACGATTATCAGCAGGCCTTTGCGACGATGCTGTCCGGCGAGAGCGGCAAGGTGATTCTCGACTGGACCGCTGCATGAGTTGACGCGACAGCCGTCGCGCCGAACCGCCAAAGCCACGCCCCATCCAACGCCCGCATCGTACTCAACCGCCTGCGGGCGTTTTCACGAACTCCGCCTGAATGCGCACATGAATGTCGTCGCCGACGGCCGGATACCACGTCGTCAAACCGAACTTCGCGCGGCTGAAATGGCCGTCCGCGGAGAAGCCGAGCGTGTCTTTCTTCGTCAGCGGGTCGGGTGCGAAACCGTTGAACGTGACGTCGAGCATCACCGGTTGCGTGACGCCGCGAATCGTCAGATCGCCGGTTAGCGTGCCGCGCGATTCGCCAGTGCGTTCGAACCGCGTACTCACGAAGCGAATCTCCGGATTGCGCGCCACGTCGAGCATGCTGTCGCCCTTCACCATCTTGTCGAGCAGCGGCACGTTCGTATCGATGCTCGCCGCGTCGATCGTGATCGACGTCGTGCTCTGGTCGAGACCGCCCGCGTTCCAGTCGAGCTGCCCGTGCTTGCGATCGAAGCGGATCGTGAAGCGCGAGTATTTGAAGTGATCGATGTCGAACGTGATGCTGGTATGGTCCGGATCGACTTCGTAGCGGCCGACCGGCACGCGCGCCTCGTTCTGGCTGACCGAGTGAGTGAGGACCTGCAACGGCGTGCAGGCCATCGCCGTCAGCAAGGTGGCGGCCAGCAGCGCGCGCGCCAGCGTGGCGCGGACAGATGATGAGCTCATGACGTTCGTTCCGGTTGGTCGATCGTCATCACGATAGCAGCTAGCGTAGCCAGCGCGCCGGAACACGTCACGACTTGACGAAGGGGAATGATCGTTCTACCCTTCGTGCATGGCTACCGATCCTCTAACCGAAGCAACGGCCCCCGGCAGTGCGCGCGAGCGTCTGCTGGACGCCGCCGAAGCGCTGATCTACGCCGGCGGCATCCACGCGACCGGCGTCGATGCGATCGTCAAGCAGTCCGGCACGGCGCGCAAGAGCTTCTACACGCATTTCGAATCGAAAGACGCGCTCGTCGCGGCCGCGCTCGAACGGCGCGACGAACGCTGGATGAACTGGTTTATCGCGGGCACGCAGCGGCGCGGCAAGACTGCGCGAAAGCGTCTGCTCGGCATGTTCGAGGTCCTGCGCGAATGGTTCGCGTCGGACGACTTTCATGGCTGCGCGTTTCTGAATGCAGCCGGTGAAATTGCCTCGGCCGACGATCCGATCCGGATAGTCGCGCGCAAACACAAGGAACGGCTGCTGGATTTCGTGCGGACCGAATGCGATGCATTCGCTGCGGAGTCGAACATGGATGCGCGGCGCGCGGCGCGGCTGTCGCGTCAGTGGCTCGTTCTGCTCGATGGCGCCATCGCCGTGGCGCTGGTGAGCGGCGAGGCCGACGCCGCGCTCGACGCGCAGAAAGCAGCCCAGACGTTGCTCGACGCCGAAGGCGGGTCCAAGGCGAAGGCCGGATTCGCCGATGAGCGAGGCATGTCCGCCCGCATCGTCGCAGGCGATTCCGCAAGCAAACCCGCCACCCCCGGCCGCCCTCGCGGCGCGCCGCAACCTGACTGAGGAGCCATCATGGCCGATCCGATCGAAACCCGCCCGCCGCTGCCCCCGTTCACGCGCGAAACCGCGATTCAGAAAGTGCGCGCCGCGGAAGACGGCTGGAACACGCGCGACCCCGAACGTGTGTCGCTCGCATACACGCAGGACAGCATCTGGCGCAATCGCGCCGAATTCACGCATGGCCGCGCGGAGATCGTCGGTCTGTTGCGCCGCAAGTGGGCGAAGGAACTCGACTATCGATTGATCAAGGAACTGTGGGCGTTCACCGATAACCGCATCGCCGTGCGCTTTGCCTACGAATGGCACGACGATTCGAACAACTGGTTTCGCTCGTACGGCAACGAGAATTGGGAGTTCGACGAGCACGGGCTGATGGCGCGCCGTCATGCGAGCATCAACGATCTGCCGATCCGCGAAACCGATCGTCTGTATCACTGGCCGCTCGGCCGCCGTCCCGACGATCATCCAGGCCTCTCCGACCTCGGCCTCTAGTCCTGCATCGACGATGCCGGTGAAGCGAGCCGCGCATCCACCGCTGATTCACCGCTTTGCCATCGCTTCTCCGTTATCGCTGCGGTTCGTGGCGCGGGGCACGTCGTGTGCCCGCGGGTCCGAGCGTGCCCTCAACATTGCGTGTGCGGCTTGAGGTACAGTGCGCGACGGGCGACACGCTCATGGCCACCACATAGATGACACCGGCGCTCGACTGGTGACGGAGAGCACATGCATTTTCGGCAGATCAAGAAGAATATCCGACTTACTGCAGTGGCGCTGATTGCGAGCCTCGCAGCGGCATCCGCCGCGCACGCGGGCAACTGGTGCGAGGGTGGCGTGTGGGTCGACGCCATGCTTGGGTCATATCACATCGACCCCGATCCGAATACCGATTTCGAGCAGTTCAATCCCGGCCTTGGCGTCGAATGCTGGCTCAACAATCAATGGGCGCTGACCGCCGGCGGCTTTCGCAATTCGCTGCGCCGGCCCTCGTACTATGGCGGTGGCGTCTGGGCGCCGGAGTTCGCGCATTGGGGCATCGTGCGGATCGCGGCGATGGGCGGGATCATCTCCGGCTATAACTATGGCAACTGGGGCCTCGGCCGCAACCATACGATCGGCCCCGTGGTTGCGCCGATCGTGATGGTCGAATACAAACGCGTGGGCGCGAACTTCATCGTGATTCCGCCGATCCCTTCGGACAATCTGCCGTTTACGATCGGGTTTCAGGTGAAGGTGAAGTTCTGAGCGAAGACCGCAGCGCCTGGATCAGACGGGACTCGCTGGGTCCGTTCGCCGGGCCTTGCCGCTTTCAGCAGCCGACGCGCCCGGCAGAAAATCGACCGTGAAATTCGTTCAGGCGGCGGACGCGATCCGGTCGAGGACAGCGCTTTGCGACTGCCCTTGCGGGTGCTGTTACGGCCGCCGAAGCGTGCGGCTACGGCGCCCATCGACGGACACCGCGCGTTCGCCCGCGACCGTCACGCGACGAACGAGCCGCTCCTGCGTACCGTAGTCGTTGACCGCATAGTGCTGGGTGGCGCGGTTGTCCCAGATCACGACATCGTTCTGACGCCACTGCCAGCGCACGGTGTTTTCGAGGCGGATCACGCGGTTTTGCAGGATCTCGAAGATGCGCGCCGACTCCGAACTCGACAGACCCACGATGCGCTTGATGAAGTGGCCCAGCAACAAGGCCTTTTCACCCGACACCGGATGCACGTGAACGATCGGGTGCTCCGCCTCGTACACGCTCGAAACGAACACGTTCTGATGATGCGCGAGGCGTGCATCGGCGGATTGCGCGTCGGTGCCCGCGACGCGCTCGGCGCCGTAGTCGTAATCGTTGGTATGCACTGCCCACAATGAATCCGCCAGTCGTTTCAGATCGTCCGGCAGACGCTCGTACGCGACGGCGGTATTGGCCCAGACCGTGTCGCCGCCATACGCCGGAATCTTCACGCCGCGCAGAATGGAAATCTTCGGAAACGCATCGATGAAGGTGACGTCCGTGTGCCACGAATCCGCGCGGCCGCCGCCCTTGGACGCGTCCAGTTCGAACAGTTTCGTACCTGCCGGCGACGGCACCGTCGGGTGCGGGACGGTATCGCCGAAACGCGCGCCGAATGCCTGATGCTCGGCGTCGTCCAGATGCGACTGGCCGCGGAAGAACAGCACCTTGTATTTCACCAGCGCGCGATGGAGCGTGTCGATCGCGGCATCGTCGAGCGAGGCGGAGAGCTTGAGGTCCTGAACCTCGCCGCCGATCAACCCGGCGACGCGCCGGATGGGAAGATTTTCGAATGACGTGTCCAGAGATGTTTGGGCGGCAGAACTCACGGATGACCCTCCTGTATGAAGAGGTAAAAAGTGTAGGAACCCGCGCGTGATGCTCAAACCAATCAATCGGAATATCGATTCCGACCGCCGCTTTATAAGCATCGGGCCGCGAGGTTTGATCGCTGGTTCAGGTCGAAGGTGAGCCGTTCCAGGATGGTGAGGATTTCCAGGGGATAGCGCTCGCGTCGCGAACGGTGAGGAATTCCAGGAGATCGCCCCATGGGCGTTCAAAGGTGAGGAGTTCCAGGAGACGTTCGCCAGCTTCACCGCCAGATTCGCCGGGAAGTGAGTCGTTCCAGGAGACGAACAGCACCGTGAAAGACTACAAAGAGGCGTTGAGGTGAGTCGTTCCAGGAGATCGTCAGCATAAGGTGAGCGATTCCAGGAGGTGAGTGATTGCCACTCCAGGTGCGCACCTGTGCTTGAGGTGAGTATTTCCAGGGAGTACTCCACATAGCCGCTTCAGGTGACGTGCGGCGCGTTCGACGAACTCACCGTCGTGTCGACGCCGCGCGCCGAAGCCGCCAATCTCCTTACATCCTCCTCCCTATACAAACAACGCGCGAACGTCCGCGCTTGCCTTCGCGCTTGCCTTGCATGACATCGCCATCGCGGCGCAAGCGGTATTACACGGCCACACACACGCGGACAACGCGTTGCGTGGGCCGCGATTTTTCATCGAGCTTGTACTCCGCTGTCAAACAT
The DNA here is from genome assembly GCF_000739735.1 of Paraburkholderia ginsengisoli NBRC 100965. Lineage (GTDB taxonomy): Bacteria > Pseudomonadota > Gammaproteobacteria > Burkholderiales > Burkholderiaceae > Paraburkholderia > Paraburkholderia ginsengisoli. The sequence goes on from NZ_BBJF01000006.1 coordinate 529,136, forward strand.
GATTTTTCGTCGCTTGCGACAGGTGAGAGCATTCGGGAGCTGCCGAGGTGAGAATATGCCTACCTGTCGGCGCACTTCGGATTCGAAGGTGAGGGAATTCGGGAACATGTCGGCGTGCGGGCGATAGGTTCGTCGGCAGGTTTACCCGCCGCTCGCATGCGCGACAACGCGAGTTCGTCAGCACACAAATTCGAAGGCCAACGATTAACGGCCTTCGACACGCAAAACTTTAGAACTGAATTTCGCCCCCTCGCCTGTGCGAAAAAAACTATGTAGTCATCGCTGAGTAACATGCGTCGGCCATACTCGTCGACGCTGCAAAGCAGACCATATTTCGCACAAAAAACGCGCGGCTCCAACTGAGAGCGGACGCGAAGGCCAGGCCCCGGGGGGTTCACATGACGATCCGTCATCGCATCACGCTATTGGTTGTTCTGATGTTCGTCGCGTTGTCGGCGATCGGCGGCTATGCCGTCTACCAGACACGCGGCAGCGCCGCCGAAGTGCGCAAGGTAACCGAGGGCGTCGTGCCCAGCGCGCTCGCGTCCGCCGACCTCGTGTCGCAAGTCAAGGACGTGCAGCTCGCCACGATGACGCTCGTCTACGCGCCCGACGCCAACACGGTCGCCCAGGCTCAGGACGAACTGAAGAAGAAAAAGGCGTCGCTGCAACAGGCGCTCGCGTTGCAGGCCACCGAGGCCGCGAGTCACGCGCAGCAAGGACTCGTCGCACAGGCGAAAGACAGCCTCGAAAACTATTTCGCCGCGATTGCCGAGACGGCGAAGATGAAGGCCGACGGCAAGAATGAACTCGCACAGGCGTATCTGTTCGCCAACGTCGCGCAATATCGCGACGAACTCGAAGGCATTGTGGAGACGTTGCGCGTCGAGAAGAATCGCGAGAAAGATGATGCGATCACGTCGCTGAACGCGACGCTCGCCACCACCACTACGGCCATCGCGTCCGTCACCGGTATCGCGATCATTCTGCTGACTTCCATCGGCGCGCTGCTGTATCGGCAGATCACGCGCCCGCTCAGCAGCATGCAGGCGATGATGAGCGAAATCGCATCGAGTCAGGACTTCACGCGCCGTGTGCCGGTGGGACGGCTTGATGAAATCGGCCGTTCGATCGTCGCGTTCAACGGCATGATCGAGAAGATTCAGGAAAGCTCCGCGCAACTCAAACGGAAAACCGCCGACATCCAGGCGATGTTGCAGAACATGCAGCAAGGCATTCTGACGGTGGTCGACGGCGCGAAGATTCACGCGGAGTACTCGGCGTATCTGGAAGATATCTTCGAGACGAAAGACATTGCGGGGCGCGCGCTGATGGACCTCGTGTTCTCGGACACCGATCTCGGCGCGGACGCGCTCTCGCAGATCGACGCGGCCACGCATGCGTGTCTCGGTGAAGACTGCATCAACTTCGCGTTCAATCAGCACCTGCTGGTCGGCGAGATTGCGAAGCGCATGCCCGATGGCCGCGTGAAGATGCTCGACCTGAGCTGGTCCGCGATCACCGATGAAGACGACACCATCGTGCGGCTGATGCTGTGCGTGCGCGACGTCACCGAACTGCGCAAGCTTGCGGCCGAAGCGAGCGAGCAACGCCGCCGCCTCGACATGATCGGCGAGATTCTCGCGGTCAGCGAGGAGAAGTTTCATCACTTCATAGAAAGCTCGGCGGGGTTTGTCAGCGAAAACGAGCGCATCATTCGCAAGCATTCCGAAGCGGATCATGCGGCGATTGCCGAGCTGTTCCGCAACATGCACACCATCAAGGGCAACGCGCGGACTTACAACCTGCAGCATCTGACCAATGTCGTCCACGAAACCGAGCGCAGCTATCACGAGCTGCGCCAGCCGGACGCGGATCGCTCGTGGGATCAGGAGCATCTGATGCGTGAGCTGACGCGCGTGCGCGAGGCTATCGAAAGCTACGCGACGATCAACGAGCAGAGCCTTGGACGTAAGGGCAAAGGTCAGGCGAACGACGCGGGCAACACCGGCCGCTATGTGATGGTCGACAGGGACGACCTTCAGCAGACGCTCGATCTGCTGGAGCGAACGAACGCCGCCGACCTTCACGAACTGCAGTCGCTGTGCGATGCACTGCGCCGCATGCTGCGCTCATTGGGCAGCCAGAGCGTGCGCGACGCGCTGTCCGGCGTGCTGGACTCGCTGCCGTCGCTTGCGAGCGAGTTGGGCAAACCCGCGCCGACCGTGCGCATCGACGACAACGGCTACCGTCTGCGCGGGCAGGCGGGCGGCACGCTGAGCAACGTGTTCGTGCATCTGCTGCGCAATTCGATCGACCACGGCATCGAAACCGCCGACGCTCGCAGCGCGCAACACAAAGCACCGGTCGGCACGATCGATATCGAAGTCGGCGTGGACGGCGGCGCGTTACAGATCACACTCAGTGACGACGGCCGCGGTCTCGCGCTCGACCGGATTCGCGGCATCGCGCGCGAGCGTGGCTGGATCGGCAGCGAAGACGGACTGAGCGATGAGGCGATTGCCGACTTCATCTTCCGGCCGGGCTTCTCGACGGCGGAAACGGTCACCGAGGTGTCCGGACGTGGCGTCGGCATGGACGCCGTGCGCGATTTTCTGCGGCGAGAGAACGGCAGCATCGAGCTGCGCTTTACCGACGATCGCCAGGGCGCGCCGTTCCGTCAGTTCCAGACGATCGTCTACCTGCCGGACAGCGTCGCCGTCGACACGCTCGGCGTGCAGGCGCGCGCCGCAAGCGGCATCAATGGCGACAGCGAAGCGAGCGGCGAACGGCAACTCGACGCGGTGACGGGTTGAACGCGGCTCGCCGGATTTCGAAGGATTGGTCGTGACTCAACAGTATCTATTGGCTGCGTTCGCGGGCGGCGCGTTCACCGCGCTGTCGGCATGGGCCGCCCACAAACTGCACAGCGCGAGGCTGACGGCGCGCTTGCGTGCGGAGGCACAAGCGCGGATCGACCCGCTCGAAGCTGCGCACGCCGCGCATCAGGTAGCGCTCCGCGAACGTGAGCACGCCGAAGCGGCGCTCCATGCGTTGACCGAACAGTTGCGCGACGAGCTGAAGCGACAGTCGGCCAGCGCCGCTGAACAGCGCGCGATGCTTGACGCCGCGCACGAGAGCAAGGCGCAGTGGACGAGCGAGGCGCGCCAGATCGCCGCCGAAGCCGCGCGTCTTAAAGGACTCGGCGCGACGTTCGAGCGCTGGCACGAGCAGATGATCTCGCTGATGACGCAGAACCACGACATGCACGCTAAGAATCAGGAGTTGTCGTCGATCGTGCGGCATGTGGTGATCGTGTCGCTGAACGCGTCGATCGAAGCGGCGCGTGCGGGTCCGGCCGGCCGCGGCTTCGCGGTGGTGGCGAGCGAAGTGCGCTCGCTCGCCGCGCGTTCCGAAGAGTTGTCGAAGAGCTATCGCGACAGCCTGCACCGCAACGACCTGACCACCACGTCGACGTTTCAGGACATCCAGGCGGGCGGCAAGATGATCGCGGCGTCGCTCGCCAGCGTCGAGTCGATGGCGAACCGCTTTCACGCGCAGCTCGACGAGGTGCCGGTGTGATTTCGGCTCACGCGAAAGATAGCTTCGAGCGCATCTTCCGCAAGGCGGCGCAAGCGCGTTTGCCGATGAACGCGGGCGACCTCTGCGAGATCGCGTCGATTGCCGAAGCGGACAGCGGCGCAACGAGAGACACGCAGGTGGTCGTGCTGACCATTTCGTCGATCGTGTTCAGGCTGCTGCTGATCCTGCACTTCGACGAGGACGACACCACGCGCCGCTACTACTTGAACGACGCCGACGAGCGGCCGTTCGAGGAAGCGTTTCTGGAAATCTGCAACCTGTGTTGTGGTGCGATGAATCAGGAACTGCTGCGCTATTTCCCGGACCTCGGCATGTCGACGCCCTATGTGTTGAACGCGCGTTGCCTGCCGCATCTGCATGAATTGAAGCCAGCGCTGCTGTCGTCGTATTCGGTCGTGCTCAACGGCGACGCGCGGCTTGCCGCGACCGTCTGCGTGTGCGCGCATGCGCCGCTCGACTTCGTCGCGGATACGAGCGCTGTTGAAGAAACCAGCGGCGAGCTGGAATTGTTTTGACCATGACGACAGGCCTCGGGGCGATCAGGAAAGCGACATGAACCTCAACGAGCCGGTCAGCAAGGTACTCGTGCTGGACGATTGCCCCACGCACAAAGAGGCGCTCAAGCGCTTTTGCGACGAGAACAATCTGGTCGGCGTGAAAGTGGGCAAGAACCGCTTGCAGTCGGTGCTGCGTTCGAACATCGATCTGGGCGCGGTGCTGTTCGCCGAGAACTATGGCGGCTCGCCCGAGGCCAGCGCCGAACTCGCGATCAGGATCAACGCGGTGCGTCCCGAGTTGCCGATCATCATGCGACGCGAACACGACGCGAACACGGATGGCTTGCCCGAGAGCTTGCGCCGCGTCGTGTGCGCCGCTTATGTTGCGCACGACATGGCGCCGCTGCGCCGCGTGATCGACGAATACATCTTCAGCCTCGATTATCCGAACGCGCTGGTGCGCGGCATCGCCGAGTTGACCCAGGCGATTCTCGGCGACGTGTTCAAGGACTTGAGCATCACGTGCGAGACGCCGTGCATCGTGCGCGACCGCATCATCTTCGGCGAGGTGTTCAGCCTGATTCCGCTGGAGAGTGCGTGGTGCCGCGGCTACATGACGATGCAGGCCGAAGAGGCGCCGATCCTCGAACTGCTCGACCGACACCGGATGATCGACAAGGCGCCCGCCGGCGAAGCCGATTTCCGCGACCTGAACAGCGTGCTCGGCGAAGTGACGAACCTCGTGTGGGGCTCGTTCAGGAACCGTTATGTCGGCGACGCGGACGCATGGCGGCGCAGCGAAGTGCAAGTGCCGCTGCTGGTGAATCACAAGCACAAGTACATCTCGTTCGGCAGCGGCAATCCGCAACTGTGTTTCATGTACTGGCTGCGCGACCCGCAATCGGGCCGCGCGGTCAGGTTGCATCAACGTTTCGTGTTTAGCCTGAGCTGGTCGCCGGAAGACTTCAGGGAAGTGCCGGACGATGTCGGCGCGATGGTCGAAGCAGGCGAACTGGATCTGTTCTGAGTAGTGTCAAAAGGTCAAAGGAAACAGCATGTCGAAAATTCTGGTGGTGGATGACTCGAGCACGGTGCGCGACGAAGTGGCCGGCTTTCTGAAGAAAAACGGTCTCGACGTCGATACGGCGGTGGACGGCAAGGACGGCCTCGCCAGGTTGAAGGCCAGTCCCGGCATCAAGCTGGTGATCAGCGACGTCAACATGCCGAACATGGACGGCCTGACGATGGTCGAGAAGATTCGCGGCGAACTCGCGAACACGACTGTGAACGTCATCATGCTGACCACCGAAAGCAGCCCGGCGATGAAGGAGCGCGGCAAGGCGGCCGGCGTCAAAGGCTGGATCGTCAAGCCGTTCAAGGGCGACGCGGTGCTCGAAACGTTCCGCAAGCTGGCGGGCTAGACGGCTCAAAAGCGGCGCGCCGCGCGAAAGGTGAGGGTTTCCGGGAGCGGTTGCCGGGCGCTATGACCCCGGTGATTTGCAAAGCATGATTCGCTATAACGGCAGTGGTTGAAACACGTTAGTCTCCCAGTGAACGTGAACGACACGGGGTGACTTGCAATGGCCGCGAAACCTTCTGGACATATACAGGCGGTAACTGCGAATGCGGTTACGGCGAGCACTCGCGCCCCGGTGCAACTGGCCTAGGACGACGCCGACATGTGCCAGTTGCTCGCCCTCAGTTGCGCCGAACCCACCGACGTCAGCTTCTCGCTAACGGGCTTCGCCGCGCGCGGCGGTCTGACCGATCATCATGTCGACGGCTGGGGCGTGGCGTTCTACGAAGAACGCGCATGCCGCGTGTTCGTCGATGAAAGGCCGGCGTATCAGTCGCCGGTTGCCGAGTTTCTGAAGAGCTATCCGATCAAATCGCGCAATGTCGTCGCGCACATTCGCAAGGCGACGCAGGGCGGCGCGCGGGTCGAGAATTGCCATCCGTTCATGCGCGAGTTGCGCGGCCAGCAATGGGTGTTCGCGCACAACGGCGACCTGAAATCGATCGATGCGTTGGCGGAGCCGGGGCCGTTCGCGCCGGTCGGCTCGACCGATAGCGAAGCGGCGTTCTGCTTCATCATGAACCGCCTCTACGCGCATTTCTCCACACACGCGGATGCCGACCCGGACGACATCGACGCCGTGTTCGACGTCATCGAGCAGGCGACACGCATGCTGAACCCGTTCGGCATTTTCAACTTCGTGCTGTCGAACGGCAAAGCGCAGTTCGCGTATTGCTCGACGCGTCTGTCGTACGTGATTCGTCATTGGCCGTTTTCGAGCGCGCGTCTGGTCGATGGCGATCTCACCGTGGACTTCGCGGAACGCGGCACGCCCGCTGATCGCACGGCGGTGATTGCCACCACGCCGTTGACCGATGAAGTGTGGACCACCTGCAAGCCCGGCGATCTGCTGATGTTTCGCAGCGGCGCGCTGCTGCGGCGCGCGCATGTTCCCGTCCCCGCTGAAGTCCTCGCGACTTCGAAATACGCGCTCTCCGAACTGTCCGCTGTGGCGGCGTGAGCGCTTCTTTGTTCGTCGAACTGCCGTTCCGCGGCTCAAAGGTGAGGATATTCGGGAGCCGGCCACGTTACGCGATACGTGAGTCTGCGCACCTCGTTTGACCTCACTCTTGCGCGGTGGCGACGATCACGACCGCAACCATCCCCGGCGAGATTTGTTGCGCTGTCGTTGTCCGTATCGACGTGTTGGCATACTCCGCTACCACGCGTTGCTTCTTCTGGCGTGATGGATTGTGCGCGCCGTATCAATGGCTTACCTATCGGCGCTCTATCGACAGAGAGTCGTTCATCCTTCGTGGCGCATCGCCGCGCCGCCTGCCTTGCGCATGCGCTACACACGGCATAACCACCCACGACGCGCACTCGCGCATACGGTTCACGCCGTTCCGGTCCAAAGGTGAGGGTTTGCGGGAGTCGCCTGTTTCGAACCCATCGCGCCTTGCCCAGCATGCCTTTGCGCCCTGCCCCCAAGCTCGAAAGGTGAGGGTTTTCGGGAGCAATTGAAGCGGCGCCTCACGCCGAACCCGCACCGCTGTGTATCAAAGGTGAGGTTTTTCGGGAGGCGCCGTTGCCGATCGTCACGCCGGTTTGGCGATCTCGCGGATGTCGGCTACCGGCGTCTGCCCGAACGTGTCGCCGAGCGCGTAGTCGACCAGTTGGGCTGCGCATTGCTCAGGCGTCGTCAGTTGGCCATTGCGCTTGAGTTCTTCAAACTTCGCGCGCATCGGGAACTGGTCCTCGCCGCTGCCGCGAATCTCCGCCTGCATGTCCGTATCGATCACGCCCGGCGCCAGGCTGCAAATGCGCAGCGCGCGATTCGCATCGAGCGCGACGGCGCGTGCGTGATGATCGAGCGCGGCCTTCGTCGCGCAGTAGATGCTCCAGCCGGGATACGCGTTGCGGGCCGCGCCGCTGGAAATGTGGACGATGCGGCGGTCGGTGGCATCGACGGCGGCTGCCGCGAGCGCGCTGGCCAGCATCAGCGGCGTGGCCACGTTGAGGCTCACCGCGCTCGCGATCGCCGCCGCGTCCTGCCCTTCGATCGGCCCGATGGGTTGCACCATGCCCGCGTTGTTGATGAGCAGAACGGTGTGCGCGCCGCTGACGAAAGCGCGCAACGTATCGGTCGCGATCCATTGCGCGACGCGCGCCGGGTCGGCGAGTTCGAGTTCGATCTCTTCGAGTTGCGCCGGGAAGCGCGTCTTCAGCGTGGCGTGGCGCGAGCGCGATAGGCCCAGCACGCTGACGTTGCGTGCGATCAGCTGTTCGGCGAGCGCTGCGCCGAGGCCGCGAGTGTGGCCGGTGACGATTGCGCGGATCGGGGAAGTGGAAGGCATGTCGGTCCTTATAAGCGTTGGCTGGCTGAGGACCGTATTTTCTCACGCGGCATTCAGGTCCTGCCCGGACTGACACTGGCGCGAACCGCGAATGCGGTGGAAACTAGGCGGCGTGCGCAACGCCTCGCCTGAACCATGATGCCGAGCGACGGCGCATGACGGCACGTCGTTCGCGCCCATGGCCGTGGTCTGTCAATCGTTCGTAGTTCGCGATGCCGGTCACGCGTAGACCGGAGCCGGTCAGCCTACAGGACGTCAAAAATGGAACAGCTCATCACTCACCCAATGGTCTTGTTCGTCGTCTGCATGGTTCTCATGTCGTGGGCCGCATGGGTCGGCGCTTCCGTGCTGAGACGCCGCAAACCGCTCGATAGCGATGCCCGCGAAGACTTCGGCATAGTCCTGTCCGCTACCCTGACGCTCCTGGCGCTCGTCATCGGCTTCAGTCTTTCCATGGCGGTGGGACGCTACGACCAGCGCAAGAACTACGAAGAAGAGGAAGCCAACGCGATTGGCACGGCATTCTTCCGGGCGGATCTCCTGCCCAGCGCCGCGGCAACAGACCTGCGGCCGCTTCTCCGGAAATATCTGGATCAACGCATTGAGTTCTATCTGATTCGCGACCCGGCGGAACTCACTGCAATCAACGCCGTGACCGCGCGGCTCCAAATGGATATGTGGGCCGTCGTTCGGGCCGCAGCGGCCGCTCAGCCCACCCCCGTCACCGCATTGGTCGTTTCCGGGATGAACGACGTGATCAACACGCAGGGATACACCCAGGCGGCGCAATGGAACCGCATCCCCCGGTCCGCATGGGCGTTGCTGATTCTGATCGGCTTGTTCTGCAACCTGCTGGTTGGTTACGGATCGCGCAGCGCAAAGGTGATGCGGCGCTTCCTCCTGGTCATGCCGTTAGTGGTGTCGCTTTCCTTCATGCTTATCGCCGACATTGACAGCCCACGGAACGGCATCATTCGTGTGGTGCCGAGAAATCTCGTCGCCCTGGAGCAGTCACTCCCTGGATAGGAAAGCGCGATAGGGGCAAAGACAGGCTGACGTTCGGATGCGAAAGCGTGCGTCCGGTCTCGGCATTGTGGTTCGCGTCCGCTTGCGCTGCACTTGCGCGCAGCGGTTAACCCGCCCGAAACCGCTCCCGATACTGCATCGGCGTCACGCCAATCCGTTTCGTGAACACGATTCGCATCCGGTCCGCGGTCCCAAACCCGCACTCATAAGCCACTGCCTTGAGGGCCGCGCCACTGTTTTCCAGCAGCTTGCGCGCCGCATCCACACGAGCCCGCTCGACGAACTCATGCGGCGTCACGCCAGTCTCCTGCACGAACACGCGCGCGAAATTGCGAGCGCTCATGCCCGCGACATCCGCCAGTTGCTTCACGGTGAAGCTCTCGCGAATCCGCTCCATCACGTGCGCCTGAACTCTCGCGATTGGCGACGTGTCATCGGCGGGCGCCGTCAGATAGGGGCTGAATTGCGATTGGCCGCCTTGGCGCTGCGCGAACACTACCAACCGTTTGGCGACAGCCAGCGCGGTATGCGGACCATGATCCTCGGCCACGAGCGCCAATGACAGATCAATACCCGCCGTCACGCCCGCCGACGTAACGAGCGGCCCGTCACGCAGATAGATGCGATCGAAATCGACGCGCGCCCGCGGAAATTGCGCGGCCAGTTGCGCCGCATGTTGCCAGTGCGTCGTGACGTTGCGCGCGTCGAGCAAGCCCGCGTGACCGAGCGCGAATGCGCCGGTGCAGATCGAACCGTAGCGGCCGCAGCGCGTGGCGACGTTCGTCAACCAGTCGAGCAGGCGCGCATCGGGCGCGGCGTCATGGGGCAATGCCGGGCCGCCCGCGACCAGCGCGAGATCGAAGGGCTCGCGCGCGTTGTCGAACGTGGCGTCGGCGACCAGCGTCATGCCGTTCGACGCGCGTAGCGGCGTGGCCTCCGCGGCGACCAGTTTGACCTCGTAGCGATCGGCCGGCGCGATGAACCCGTTCGCTTCGGAAAACACATCGACGGGACCGGCGACATCGAGCGCCTGCACGCCGGGGAAGATCGCGATCGCGACGGTAGGCATCGAAAGACTTCCTTTGACGATGAACGAAGATCCGCAAGCCGCGGCAGTCAACGTGGTGCGTTTGGCAGGGTTCAACGGTCCACGGCGATTGTTTGCGGCGGCGCGCTGGCCAATACTGGACTTCATCGGATGCGCAGTTCAAAGCGCACGAAAAAGCGCCGCGGACCAGCATACCAAACGCGCTTTGAAGTCGCGAGGACAGCGCGTCCCTCACTCCAATTCGTCACGGAGCACTTCACATGACCATGATCGCAGGCATTCAGATTCCCGACAGCATGATGGCGCGCGAAGCCACGCAACTCGTGCGCGACACCGAAACCGAACTGCTGTATCACCATTCGCGGCGCGTCTTCCTGTTCGGCTCGCTCGCCGGCGCGCGCAAGCAGTTGAAGTACGATCCGGAGTTGCTGTACATCGGCGCGATGTTCCATGACATGGGACTCGTCGCGCCGTACAGCAGCGAGCATGACCGCTTCGAAGTGGACGGCGCCAACGCGGCGCGCGATTTTCTGCGACGTCATGGCATCGGCGAGGACGACATCGAGCAGGTGTGGAATTCGATCGCGCTGCACACGACGCCTGGCATTCCGCAACATATGAAACCGGTGGTCGCGCTAGTCACGGCAGGTGTGGAAATGGACGTGCTGGGTCTCGCTTACGACGAGTTCGCCGAGCATCAGCGTCACGAGGTGATTCACGCGCATCCGCGCGGCGCGCATTTCAAGGAAGGCATCATCGACGCGTTCGCGCACGGCACGATTCACAAGCCGGAGACGACCTTCGGGAACGTGAAGGCGGATGTGCTGGCGCTAAAGGACCCGCATTATCATCGCGAGAATTTCTGCACGATGATTCTTGGGTCGGCGTGGAAGGATTGAGCGCAAGGGCCTGGGGAGCACGGCCGCGCGGGCCTGTTGCGCCTGAATCCGGATAGCGACATAATGCATCGCAAATGCGATGCATGGAGCAGATGATGAAAAGCGCTACTTTTCCGTCGGTGCGTGTGGAGCCCGAATTGCGGGCCGCAGCAGAGGACGTGCTGCAGGACGGCGAAAGCCTTTCCAATTTCGTGGAACAGGCTATCCGCGACAACATTGCGCGGCGGCTGAATCTTCGTGAGTTTGTGGTACGAGGCCTGACGTCGCGCGAAGAGGCGAAGCAAAGCAGCGACTACGTGTCCGCTGACGACGTCCTCGCCGGTCTCGAGACGCGGCTTGTCGAAGCGAAAGCGAAGGCCGGAGCAAAGAAGAAACGATGACGTATCAGGTTCGTTTCACACGTGCTGCCGCAGCCGACCTTGAAAGACTGTACGACTTCATCCTCGAACGGGCCGATACGGATTGGCAACTCGCCGAGCGCGCGTTGCAAGCCATTCGGGGCGGCGTCGCCACGCTGCGCACGTCGCCGTTCACGTGCCGCAAGGTTCAGCGGGATACGCCGTTTCTGCGTGAACTGTTGATCCCGTTTGGCCGGTCAGGCTACGTCGCCCTGTTCGAAATCGAGAGCAGTCAGACCGTGACCGTGCTGGCGGTGCGCTATCAGCTAGAGGATGATTACCACTGACCGAACTTCCGGCGCCCCGCCATGGTAATCAAAAACCTTCTCCGAAGGCTCGACCTCACCACGCTTCAGCTCTTTCTCGCGGTCTACGAAGAAGGCACGCTCACGCGCGCGGCCGAGCGCGAGGCGATTGCCGTCTCCGCCGCAAGCAAGCGTCTGCTCGAACTCGAACAGGCGGTCGGCGCGACGCTGTTCCAGCGCACCGCGCGCGGCATGACGCTGACGCCGGCCGGCGAAACGTTGCTGCATCACGCGCGCCGTGTGATGCGCGACATCGAGAACATCGGTATCGAACTGGCGGGTCACGCGAGCGGCGTGCGTGGCTACGTGCGGATGATGGCGAATCTGTCGGCGATCGTCGAGTTTCTTCCCGAAGACTTGCGTGCGTTCCAGTTGCAGCACGAGCGCGTCAAGCTCGATCTCGAAGAGCGGCCGAGCGGCGGCGTGGTCGAAGCCGTCGACGACAGTCTCGCCGATCTCGGCATCTGTTCCGGCGACGCCGATACGCACGATCTGCACGTCGAGCACTATCGGCGCGATTCGCTGGTGCTCGTGATGCGCGACGATCATCCGCTGGCGGCGCGCACGAGTGTGGCTTTCGCCGAAACGCTCGACGGCGATCACGTCGGCCTGCACGCCGCGAGTTCGATCAACGCGCGCACGCATCTCGCCGCGCGCCAGGCAGGCAAGCCGCTGCGCCTGCGCATCCACGTGCCGGGTTTCGACGCGGTGTGCCGGATGGTGCAAGCCGGCATGGGCGTCGGCGTGCTGCCGGGCAAGGTGTATCAATTGATGGGCCGTTCGCTCGGGCTGGTCGGCACGCCGCTCGAAGACGACTGGTCCGAACGCAGCCTCGTGCTGGTGGTGCGCGACGTCGACGCGCTTTCGCCGGTGAGCCGTTTGTTGTTCGATCACTTGCGTTCGATCGAAGCCTCGGAGGCCGCCGAAGCCCCGCCCACCGCCGCCAAACCCTGAGCGTTCGCCATCCACGAACGGTCGTTGGCGAATTGCGGTTGGACGCCGCCGCCGCGCCGCTCATAAGCTGTCTCTCACTACGAAACCAGCATTGGAGACAGCATCATGGGTGGACCGCTTCAGGGTATTCGCGTCGTCGAGATCGGAACCCTCATCGCCGCGCCGTTCGCCGCGCGCCTCATGGCCGAGTTCGGCGCCGACGTGATCAAGATCGAAGCGCCAGAAACCGGCGACCCCCTTCGCAAATGGCGCAAGCTGCATGAAGGCACCTCGCTCTGGTGGTATCTGCAGTCGCGCAACAAGAAGTCCGTCTGCGTGAATCTGAAGTCGGCGGAGGGTGTCGAGATCGTCAAGCGGCTCGCCGCCGACGCCGACGTCGTGATCGAAAATCTGCGTCCCGGCGCGCTCGAAAAGCTCGGCCTCGGCTGGGACGTGCTGCACGCCATCAACCCCAAGCTGACGATGGTCCGCATCTCCGGTTACGGCCAGTCCGGTCCGTATCGCGACCGGCCGGGCTTCGGCGCGATCGGCGAAGCGATGGGCGGAATTCGCTATACGACCGGCGAAGTCGACGGCGCACCGGCGCGCGTCGGCGTGAGTCTCGGCGATTCGCTCGCGTCGCTGCACGGCGTGATCGGCGCATTGATGTCGCTGCTGCGCGTGAAGACCGGCCAGGGCGAAGGTCAGGTGGTCGACGTGTCGCTGGTCGAGAGCGTGTTCAATCTGATGGAAAGCCTCGTGCCGGAATACGATCTGCTCGGCCACGTGCGCGAGCGCAGCGGCGGCGCGTTGCCGGGCATCGCGCCGTCGAACACGTATCGCACCGAGGACGACGGCTATGTCGTGATCGCCGGCAATAGCGATCCGATCTTCAGGCGCCTGATGCACCTGATCGGCCGCCCCGATCTCGCCGACGATCCCGCGCTCGCGCACAACGACGGCCGCGCGAAGCAATCCGCGATGCTCGATCAGGCGATCACCGCATGGACCTCGCGCCACGCGACCGACGACGTGCTGGCCGCGCTCGAACGCGCGGAAGTGCCGTCGGGGCGCATCTATTCGGTGGCCGATATCGTCGCCGATCCACACTACCAGGCGCGCGACATGTTGCTGCAAGCGCAATTGCCGGGCGGCGCGTCGGTGAAGATGCCGGGCATCGTGCCGAAGCTGTCCGACACGCCGGGCGAAGTACGCTGGCAAGGGCCGACGCTCGGCGAGCATACCGGCAGCGTACTTAGCGAGCTTGGGTTCGCCAACGAAGACATCGAGCGGCTGCGCCGCGAAGGAGCCGTACAATGAACGCCACCCCTAACAGCACGCAATTCGACAAACTGATCGTGCAGGAAGTCTCGCCGCGCGATGGCTTGCAGATCGAGCCCACGTGGGTCGAGACCGTCGACAAGATCGAATTGATCGATTCGCTATCGACCGCGGGCTTCACGCGCATCGAGGCGGGCTCGTTCGTGTCGCCGAAAGCGATTCCCGCCTTGCGCGACGGCGACGCTGTATTCCAGCAGATAGCGCGGCATCCCGGTGTGATCTACGTCGCGCTGGTGCCGAACCTGAAGGGCGCCGAGCGCGCGCTCGCCGCGCGGGCCGACGAACTGAACCTCGTGATGTCCGCGAGTCAGACCCACAACCGCGCGAACATGCGCATGAGTTGCGAGTCGTCCCTGCGTGCATTCGACGACATCGTGCGGCACGTGAAGGGCTCGGGCGTGCTGCTGAACGCGTCGGTGGCGACGGCGTTCGGCTGCCCGTTCGAAGGCCGCATCGACGAAGAGCGTGTGGTCGGCATTGTCGATACGTATCGCGAGATGGGCATCGAAGGCATCACGCTCGCCGACACGACCGGCATGGCGAATCCGCGCCAGGTGGCGCGGCTCGTGAAACGCGTGCTCGAACGCGTGCCGGCCGCCGCGCTCACGCTGCACTTTCACAACACGCGCGGGCTGGGTCTCGCGAATGTGCTGGCTGCGTATGAAGTCGGCGCGCGCCGCTTCGACGCGGCGCTCGGCGGCCTCGGCGGCTGTCCGTTCGCGCCGGGCGCGTCGGGCAACATCTGCACGGAAGACCTCGTGAACATGTGCGACGAGATGGGTATTCCCACCGGGATCGATCTGCAAAAGCTGATCGCGCTATCGCGTGGTCTGCCCGCGTTGCTCGGCCACGACGTGCCGGGGCAACTCGCGAAGGCGGGCCGCAATGGCGACCTGCATCCCGTGCCTGACTACGTTCTACAGATCTGACGTTCCCCCGACCAATCAATTCACCAACCGACTAAACGACCGGACGGCATTGCCGAATCCGGCATTGGAGACAAGCATGAGTGACCTGGGCGCAGTTGCAAGCGGCAGTCGTCAGCAGAGCGCGGACGACCTCGTGGCCGTGATCCGCAAAGTCGCGTGGCGGCTGATGCCGTTGATCATGATCTGCTATCTGTTCGCGTTCTTCGACCGCATCAACATCAGCTTCGCGAAATTCCAGTTGCAGAGCGATCTCGGCCTGTCCGATACCGCATACGGCCTGGGCGCGAGTCTGTTCGTGATCGGCTACGTATTGTTCGAAGTGCCTAGCAATCTGTTTCTGTACAAGGTCGGCGCGCGGCGCTGGATCGCGCGGATCATGATTTCGTGGGGGCTCGCGACGGCGGCAATGGTATTCGTCAACAACGAATGGCAGTTCTACGGGCTGCGCTTCGTGATCGGTGCGATGGAAGCGGGCTTCGCACCCGGCGTGCTGTATTACCTGACGCTGTGGTTTCCGCCGAGCTATCGCGGGCGTATCACGTCGATGCTGTTTCTGGCGTCCGCGTTCTCGGGCCTGGTCGGCGCGCCGCTCGCGGGGCTCGTGATCGGACATATGAACGGCGTGCTCGGCATGCCGGGCTGGCACTGGCTGTTTCTGCTCGGCGGCTTGCCCTGTGTCGTGCTCGGGATTCTGGTGTTGAAACTGCTCAAGGATCGTATCGAGGACGCGGGCTGGTTGTCGGCGTCGGAGAAGACGCTGCTGGCCGGACAGATTGCGCAGCAGAGCCGTCATTCGAACACCGGTCATTCGCTGATGGGGGCGCTCAAGACACCGGGCTTTCTGACGCTGGGCCTGGTGTACTTCCTGATTCAGGTGGCGTCGTACGGATTGAATTTCTGGACGCCGCATCTGATTCACGTGGCGGGCACCAACAACCCGACCATGATCGGTTTGCTGACGGCGGTGCCTTATGTGTGCGGCGCGATCTGCATGGTGGTGGTGGGGCGTCTGTCCGACGCGACCGGCGAACGGCGCAAGTTCGTGTTCGGCCTGCTGGTGATGTCGGCAATCGGCTTCTTTGCCGCGGGCTTCTTCGACAAGCAGACGACATTGCTGGTGATCGCGCTGGCCGTGATGGGCGCGGGCGTGGTGGCGTCGATTCCGGCGTTCTGGGCGCTGCCGCCCAAGTTGCTGACGGGTGCAGGCGCGGCCGGCGGGATCGCGTTGATCAATACGCTTGGACAGCTCGGCGGGATCGTGAGCCCGATCATGGTGGGTCGCGTGAAGGATCTGACGGGCAGCACGACGCCCGCGTTGTACGTGATCGGCACGATGAGCGTGATCTGCGCGCTGATCATGCTGTACGGGATGCCGGAGTCGCTGCGTCGGAAGGAGACGGCGCGCTGAGCGGATGCTGCTCGCGACAGCACCGATGGAAGATTAGCCTGTGTCGTCAACTACTTGGTAGTGCTGTGCGCAAGTTGTCCACAGCCTTGCCAACAAATTATGTGGACAACTGGAGACGAGGACGCGTCGTGTCGCAAGGCGTCCTTGCTAAACGAGCCGTCAGTCGCGGCGGACTTCAGGGAACCGCGGAATGCCTACACTGAAGCCGCCGTTCATTATTCCAACTGCCTCAACCACTTAGCTGTGCTGTGAGAGCGTTGTCCACAGGCTTGCCAACATTTTAGGTGGACAAGTTTGGGTGGACGAACCTCCGGCAATCAGGATGCCGAAGTCGAGGTTTTCTTGACGACGAAAATGATGCCGGCCGTTTTGTCCGTCTTCGAGGTCGCGCCGTAAAGCTTCGACTCGGTGGAGTCGTAGAGGCCCAGGCCGGTCATCGCAGTGCCGCTATAGGTGCAGACGGTCGCCGCGAACGTGATGCTGAGGTCGTACGCATTGTTCGTGGCATGCGGCGCGACTGTCCCCGAGAAGAAGCAGCCGCTCGCGCTTTGACCGGTCACCGTGCCCGCCGGCAGGATAATCAGCGAGAGGTCTTCCGTTCCGCCGGCAGTCGTACCTACCGTGCCGGAATAGATGCCGGCCACCGTTGTGAGCGACGGTGTGGCTGCGGACAGCGTGCTGTTATAGGTGGACGCAAACGTATTGGCTGCGCCATTGCTGTTATGCGTGAAGGTCCCCGACATGGACGCGTAGGTCGTATAGCTCGCCGAGAGCGTAGTGGCCGCGACGCCGGTGCTCAAACCGGTGGTCGTCACCTGGTAGTCGTACGCGTTCGACGACGAGAAACTGCCGCCCGAACCGCTGCCCGTGCCGACTACTACGCCGCCGACCGGGTTCGTCGTTGTGTTCGTCGCGGTAGTTGCTGCGGCGGCGGTGGTCGGCACGCCGCTGTAGAAATCGTAGAACGTGCCGTCGGTCAGCACCATCGATACGAAAGTCCGTGAATCTCCCGTCGTGCCTTTGAAGATGCCGACAAAACTGTCCGGCACGGCCGGCGCACTGCCGCTATCGCCACCGCCACCACAACCCGCCAATACAGACGCCGAAATAAGCGCAACGCCGATCCGTTTATTCATTCTAAAAGCTCTTATTCGATCAAGGAATTGCGCGAATAATAGATTGGCGGCGCATGAGGCCATGCGCTAATAAAAAGCGAGTGTTGCTTTCTGTTTAATCGATTGAGACGCCATTCAATCGGCCCTTGCGATCCTTTGCTGTAACGCCGTTGCGGCGGGTGGCGCAATAGATTTCTTTTGCTTACGAAGCGCCGGTAAATCGTTATTTTTCGTGTATATGGCGGGAGACTTATGGAAATGAAAAGCAAAGCCGAAAGCAGGCGCCGACATAAAGTTGGCACCTTTAATTCCGGATTTTGACAGCGTAATCATTTAACGCAATTTGCCGGAATGCCTCAAGTCTTCAACACCGATCCCGCCGCCGCTTCCTGCGACTGCACCTGCAACACCGCATCGCGCTTGTCGAGCAGATGCTGCCGCAAAATCGCGCTCAGCTTCTTGCCGTCACGCGCTTCCAACGCCTTCAACATTTCATCGTGATCGTGAATGGCGCTGTCCCACTTCGGAACCTGAAAGTTCGAACGGAACCGCAGCGCCTGCAAGCGCCGGTTCACCGCGATATACGTCTGCCGTAGCGCCGAATTTCTCGCCGCCTCGTTGATCTTGTCATGGATCGCCTGATTGCGGCTGTAGTAACCAGGCAGATCGTTCTGCGTGCGGCACGCGAGCATCGCGTAATGCAGCGCCTTGATCTCGGCCAACTCGGCCGCGGTCATCCGTTCCGCAGCGAGTTCGCCGGAAAACGCTTCGAGGCCGCTCATCAGTTCGAAGGTCTCGCGCAACTCCGCCTCCGACATCTTCGACACCGACGCGCCCCGATTCGGCGAAATTTCGATCAGCCCTTCGGCGGCCAGCACCTTCAGCGCCTCACGCAGCGGCGTGCGCGAGATACCAAGCGTTTCGCACAACTCACGCTCATTCAGTTTCTTGCCCGGCTCCAGCACCCCTTCGACGATAAAGCGGCGGATGTGCTCCACCACCGTGTCGTGCAAGCGCTGGCGCTCGACCTTCGGCATCAGCGGGGAAGCGGTTACACCCGCGTTGAAATCCGAATTTTGCATACAAAAGTCCTCAACATCGCATGAGTCGGGATTTTATCGGAAGCCGAAAGATTAGTTAATAGCGCGGGTAAACACGGGCGCCAAGCTGCCAATTTCGCCTTGGGCTCGTCGCGGATCGTCTGATATAGTTTTTTGAATGCAAAATTCAATCGGAGGAGCCCAATGCTCAAGCTAGACTTTCATCCCGCTGGCCGCCACTTCCTGCAGATTCCGGGTCCGAGCCCGGTGCCCGACCGCATCCTCCGCGCGATGAGCTATCCGACCATCGACCATCGCGGTCCCGAGTTCGGGGAACTGGGTCTGAAGGTGCTCGACGGCATTAAGAAGATCTTCAAGACGCAGCAACCGGTGGTGATCTATCCGGCTTCCGGCACGGGCGCGTGGGAAGCGGCGCTGTCCAACACGCTGAGCCCCGGCGACCACGTGCTGATGTTCGAGACGGGCCACTTCGCGACGCTGTGGAAAAAGATGGCGGAAAACCTCGGGCTCAAGCCGGAGTTTCTCGGGCTGCCGGGCATCGAAGGCTGGCGGTGCGGAGTTCAGCCGCAGATGATCGAAGAGCGCCTGCGCGCCGACACGCAACACGCGATCAAGGCGGTGTGCGTCGTGCACAACGAAACCTCCACGGGCGTCACGTCCGACATCGCGGCCGTGCGCCGCGCAATCGACGCGGCGGGTCATCCGGCGCTGCTGCTGGTCGACACGATCTCGGGCCTCGCCTGCGCCGACTATCGCCACGACGAATGGGGTGTCGACGTGACCGTGTCGGGTTCGCAGAAGGGTTTGATGCTGCCGCCGGGCATCAGCTTCAACGCGATCTCGCCGAAAGCGCTGGCCGCCAGCAAGCACGCGAAACTGCCGCGCGCCTTCTGGGACTGGAGCGAAATCGTCGAGATGAACAAGACCGGCTACTGGCCGTACACGCCGAACACGAACCTGCTCTACGGCTTGCACGAAGCGCTGGAGATGATCCTCGGCGAAGGGCTCGACAACGTGTTCGCGCGTCACGAGCGTCTCGCCGAAGCGACCCGCCGCGCGGTGCGCGCGTGGGGCCTGGAAATCCAGTGCGCGGACCCGGCCGTGTATAGCCCGGTGCTGACCGGTGTGATGATGCCCGACGGCGTCGACGCCGACGCGGTGCGCAAGCTCATCTACGAACGCTTCGACATGTCGCTCGGCACGGGCCTCGGCAAGATGAAAGGCCGCATGTTCCGCATCGGCCACCTCGGCGATTGCAACGACCTGATGCTGCTCGCCACGCTCGCCGGTTGCGAAATGGGCTTGCGTCTCGCGGGTGTGCCGCTCAAGGAAAGCGGCTTGCCTGCCGCTATGGAGTGGTTGAGCCAGCCGGTCAAGAGGTCCGGTTTGAAGGCCGCGGCCTGAGTTGCGCCGGGCGGGCGCGCCCGGCACCCGCAGCACGCTCGGAAGCGTCAGCCTCAAAAGAAGAAACGAAGGGCAGCGAGGGAGGGCAGGGAGCACTCCGTTCGAGCACTCGACAAGCCGCGCATAGAACGCGGCGCGAACAACATGCAATGCGTCCGCAGCAGCGCGTGCCGCTGACGGCCGACGACGTGGCGCGCCACTCAGGCGCGCCGTCGACACATGCAATGGAGAGAGACGATGAAGCGGTTTCGTGTGACCAGTGCGACCAGTATCGTTCTAGTGATGCTCTGCATCATGTACTTCATCACCTACCTCGACCGCGTGAACGTCAGCACGGCGGCGGCGGGCTTCGGCAAGGAATTCCAACTCTCGCATACGCAGGTCGGCCTGGTGTTCTCGGCCTTCGCGTATCCGTACCTGCTGTTTCAGGTGATCGGCGGCTGGGTGAGCGACCGCTTCGGCGCGAAGCGCACGCTGCTGTTCTGCGGCGCGATCTGGGGCGTCGCCACGCTGCTCACCGGCCTCGCCGGCGGTCTCGCATCGCTGCTGGCCGCGCGCGTGCTGCTCGGTTTCGGCGAAGGCGCGACGTTCCCCGCCGCCACCTCCGCGATGTCGCGCTGGGTCGCGAAAGAAAAGCGCGGCTTCGCGCAGGGCATCACGCATGCGGCGTCGCGTGTCGGCAATGCGGTGGCGCCCGCGCTTATCGTGCTGGTGATGGCGAACTGGGGCTGGCGCGAGTCGTTCTATATCTGCGGCGTGCTCAGCCTGCTGTGGGTCGTCGTGTGGGCGGTCACGTTCACCGAGCATCCGAAAGATCATCCGCGCATCACGGCCGACGAACTCGCCGTGCTGCCCACACCAAAGCCGAAAGTGGCGGGCGTGCCCTGGAGCAAGCTGTTTCGTCGCATGGCGCCGGTCACGATCGTGTACTTCTGCTACGGCTGGACGCTGTGGCTTTTCCTGAGCTGGATTCCGCTGTACTTCCTGCGCAATCATCATCTGCAATTGCAGAAGTCGGCGATCTTCGCGTCCGTGGTGTTCTTCGCCGGCGTGCTCGGGGATACGCTCGGCGGCCTCGTAACCGACTGGATCTTCAAACGCACGGGCAGCCTGAAACGCGCACGCAGCTGGATGGTGTCGGTGTGCATGCTGTTGTGCCTGCTGTCGCTGATCCCGCTGATGTTCACGCACAACCTCTATCTGTCGATCGCGTGTCTCGCGTCGGGCTTCTTCTTTGCCGAAATGACGATCGGCCCGATGTGGGCGATCCCGATGGACATCGCGCCGGAATTCGCGGGCACCGCGAGCGGCATGATGAACACGGGCTCGGCATTGGCAGCAATCATCTCGCCGGTGGTCGGCGGTTTCCTGATCGACTACTTCGGCAACTGGGATTTGCCGTTCGTCGGCAGCATGCTGCTGATGGGCCTCGGCGTGGTGCTCGCGTTCCGCATGCAGCCGGAAAGCAAGTTCGCGCTCGATCCGGCGGACAACGCGCATGTCCCGACACGTATGGGCGCGTGAGCGCACAGTCCCACCCCGTTTGCAAACATCAAAGACATGACCACCTCACTCAGCCGGCGTCTTGCCGATGCCCGCCGCGATCGATTCACACTCGACACGTTGTCGCCCGATGAAATCCCCGCCGACGCCGATGCGGCCTATGCGATCCAGCACGAGATTCTGAGCCTCAACGGCGCGCGAATCGGCGGCTGGAAAATCGGCGCGAAGTCCGCAAGCGGGCCAATTCAGGGCGCGCCGCTGCCCGCTGCCGATTTGCATGCCGCCGGCGCGCGCGTCTCGCGTGAAGGCTTTGCGCCGCTCGGGCTCGAACTGGAAATCGCGTTTCGCTTCGGCCGCCGCTTCGAGCCGTCCACTACGCCGTACAGCGAAGGCGAAGTGAAGGCAGGCATCGCATCGATCGGCGCGACCATCGAGATTGTCGCGAGCCGCTATGCCGCGTGGCCCGACATCGACAAGCTCGCGCAACTCGCGGATTTGCAGAATCACGGCGCGTTGATCGTCGGTGAATTCACGCCGTATCGCGAGGACTTTCCGTTCATGGCGCCGTCGCTGCGTTTCAGTTTCGATGGACACGACGTGGTCGAAGCACCGGCCGCCAATCCCGCGGGCGATCCGCGACGCTTGCTGACGTGGCTCGTCAACCACGCGAGTTCGCGGGGCATTGCGGTGACGCCCGAGATGGTGGTCACCGCTGGTTCGTACACCGGAATGTTTTTCCCGCGCACGGCGGGCACGGCGAACGGCCGCATCGAAGGACTCGCACCGGTCAGCGTGACGTTGTACTGACCGGCTTCATTCGCTTTCGCAGCCTCGCCTGCTTTTTCCACGTGCCGACGATATGACGAACCCCACTTCTTCTTTACTCGTCAAGCCGATTCATCTGGTCCCCTCCACCGCGCGTCTAGTGAGTCCGCTCGCGCAGCATCTGCGCAAATCGCTACGCGGCGACGTGCTGTTCGATGCGGCGAGCCGCGGCCGTTACGCGACCGATGCGTCGATTTATCAGATCATGCCGGTCGGCGTGGTGGTGCCGCGCGATCAGGACGATCTGCGCATCGCGCTGGAAATCGCGCGCAGCGAAAAGGTGCCGCTGCTCGCGCGCGGCGCGGGCACGAGCCAATGCGGCCAGACGGTCGGCGAAGCGCTGGTGATCGACACGAGCAAGTGGCTGAACAACATCGTCGCGTTCGATGCCGATGCGCGCACGGTGACAGTCGAGCCCGGGGTCGTGCTCGACCATCTGAACGCGTGGCTCAAGCCGCACGGCCTATGGTTTCCGGTGGACGTGTCGACGGCAGCGCAATGCACGATCGGCGGGATGGCCGGCAACAACTCGTGCGGCTCGCGTTCGATCGAATACGGCAACATGGTGCACAACGTCGATGCGATCGACGCGATTCTCGCCGACGGCAGCGAAGCGCGCTTCGCATCGCTGCGCGAGCCGCCGCAAGGCGCGCGCCTGCAGCAGATTCTCGACGGCGTGACGCGAATCGCGCAACGCGAGCGCGACGAAATCGTCGCGCGTGTGCCGAAGGTGTTGCGGCGCGTGGCGGGCTACAACATCGACCTGTTCGATTGCCAGAACCCGCGTGCCTATACCGACGACGGTTTCGCTAACCTCGCGCATCTGCTGGTCGGTTCGGAAGGCACGCTCGCGTTCAGCCGGCAATTGACGCTGAAGCTCGCCCCGCTGCCCGCGTATAAAACGCTCGGTGTGGTCAACTTCCCGACGTTCCGCCAATCGATGGAGCTGACGCAGCACATCGTCAAGCTGAAGCCGGTGGCAGTGGAACTGGTCGATCGCACGATGATCGATCTGGCGATGAGTAATCCTGCGTTTCGTCCGGTGATTGGCAAGGCGCTGGTCGGCGAGCCGCAAGCGATTCTGCTGGTGGAGTTCGCCGGCGAGAATCGCGATGCGCAACTCGCGTCGCTCAGCCAACTCACGGAACTGATGGCCGATCTGGGCTTGCCCGGTTCGGTCGTTGAAATGCCTGACGCGAACGAACAGAAAGCGTTGTGGGAAGTCCGCAAAGCCGGGCTCAACATCATGATGAGCATGAAGGGCGACGGCAAGCCGGTGTCCTTCATCGAAGACTGCGCGGTGCCGCTCGAACATCTGGCGGACTACACGAGCCGATTGACCGACGTGTTTCATCGGCACGGCACCGAAGGTACCTGGTACGCGCACGCGAGCGTCGGCACGCTGCACGTGCGGCCGATTCTCGACATGCGTCGCGACGGCGCGATGAAGATGCGCGCGATCGCCGAGGAAGCGGCGGCGCTCGTGCGTGAGTACAAGGGCGCGTATTCGGGCGAGCACGGCGACGGCCTGTGCCGTGGCGAATGGGTCGCGTGGCAGTACGGGCCGCGCCTGAATCAGGCGTTCGGCGAAATCAAGGCGCTGTTCGACCCGGAGAATCGCTTCAATCCCGACAAGATCGTGCGTCCGCCGAAGATGGACGACGCGCGCAATTTCCGTTTCGCGCCAGGCTATGCGACAGCACGGATCGACACCGCGCTAGACTGGTCGGCATGGAACGTCGAACGCGATCCTCTGACCGGAGCGGAGAGCTTGCCGGGCAGCGGCAACGATCTGTCCGGCGGTCTCGCGAAGGCCGTCGAGATGTGCAACAACAACGGCCACTGCCGCAAGTTCAACGCGGGCACGATGTGTCCGAGTTATCGCGTGACGAAGGACGAGCAGCACGTCACGCGCGGACGCGCGAACACCTTGCGTCTCGCGATCTCGGGACAACTCGGCGAAGCGGGCCTCGCGAGCGACGACGTCAAGGACACGCTCGATCTATGCGTGTCATGCAAGGGCTGCAAACGCGATTGCCCGACCGGCGTCGACATGGCGAAGTTCAAGATCGAGGCGCGGGCGGCGCGCGTCAAACGTCATGGGCTGCGTCTGCGTGACAGGCTGGTCGCCTTCATGCCGCGCTATGCGGGCGCCGCGAGCCGCGTGCCGGGTTTGATGGCGCTGGCCGATAACGTGCCGGTGCTGTCGGCGTGGTTCAAGCGCTCGGTTGGCTTCGCGCCTGAACGCAGTTTGCCGCGCTTCAGAAAGTCGTTTCTGTCCGATGCGAAGGCCGGCAAAACGACATGCGGTGGCGCGCTGAAAGAGGTGCTGTTGTTCGTCGATACATTCAACAACAACATGGAGCCGGACAACGCGCGCGCCGCGCAACAGGTGCTGGAGGCCGCCGGCTATACGGTGCATTTCAACGCGCGTCAGGGCGAGCGGCCGGTGTGCTGCGGCCGCACGTTCCTCGCGGCGGGATTGGTCGATGAAGCGAAGCAGGAAGCGCGGCGCATGCTCGATCTGTTCAAGCCGTTCGTCGAGCGCGGCGTGCCGATTGTCGGGTTGGAACCGTCGTGTCTGCTGTCGTTGCGCGACGAGTTTCTGCACTACGGGTTCGGCGCTGAGGCGCGGCAGCTTTCGCAGCAGGCATTTCTATTCGAAGAGTTTCTGGTGCGCGAGGAAAAGGCCGGCCGTTTGCAGCTTGCGTTGAAGCCGCTGGCCATGCGAGAAGCGCTCGTGCATGGTCATTGTCATCAGAAGGCGTTCGATGCGTTCACACCCGTGCAGACCGTGTTGAAGTGGATTCCCGAGCTGAAGGTGTCGACCGTGGAGTCGTCGTGCTGCGGCATGGCCGGCAGCTTCGGCTATGAGGCCGAGCACTACGCGACGTCGCAGGCGATGGCGGAATTGTCGTTGCTGCCGGCGGTGCGCAAGATCGACGGCAACACGCTGATGGTCGCGGACGGCACCAGTTGCCGGCATCAGATTCACGATGGCGCCGGCGTCGACGCGCTTCATGTGGCGCGCGTGCTGGCAATGGCGTTGCAGTAACCGCTAATTACCTGCTCGCGACTCAACCGCCGATAGCCTGCCGGAACACCGTCGGCGCGACGCCGACGCTCTCGCGAAAGCGATGGCTGAAATGGCTGGCGTTCGCATAGCCGCATTGCTCGGCGACTTGCGCGAGCGGCAGCGTCGTCGTACGCAGCAGCGTGCGCGCGCGTTCGAGCCGTTGCTGTGCGATCCACGCAGCAGGTGGCAGTCCGAACGATTCGCGGAACATGCGCGCGAGATGAAACTCCGATAACGCCGCGACGTTGGCGAGTTCGCCGAGCGTGAGCGTCTGCGCGAGATGGCTGTCGATGTAGTCGCGCAGCCGCCGCCGCGTCGCGACCGACAACCCGCCTTTGAGCGACGCGTCGCCGCGGCGCACGCCTTGTGAACGCAGCAGCAGGCTCAGTACTTCGTGCGCGGTCTCGTTGGTGCGCAGCAAGCCGTCGGGGTTCTGCCAATCTTCATTGACGAGCGATTGGCACAACCTCGCGATGCGGGCATCTTCGAAATACGTGCGATCGGCGAGCGTCAGTTCGCGCGGCTCGCGATCCAGTTCCTGCACGGCGCGTTGCGTGAAATGCTCGGGCAGGAAGTACAGGTGCATGAAGTGCATGTGCCCGCGCACCCACCAGCGCGATTCGTGTTCGCCGGGCAGCGCGCACAGCCGCGACGGCGCGCCATAGTGACCGGGCATTTTCTGCCGTTCGGTGCGATAGCCGCCATCCAGATAGCACGACAGCGTGTGATGGCCGGGCCGTTCGTAGACGGTCTCGGCTTCTTCCGTATCGCGCGTCCAGACGGCGATCGCGAGCCGGTCGCCGAGCCACGCGAAGCGGTCCAGATTCGCGTTGGCGCTGCTCAGC
This sequence comes from Paraburkholderia ginsengisoli NBRC 100965, assembly GCF_000739735.1. GTDB lineage: Bacteria > Pseudomonadota > Gammaproteobacteria > Burkholderiales > Burkholderiaceae > Paraburkholderia > Paraburkholderia ginsengisoli. The sequence continues at coordinate 555,225 of NZ_BBJF01000006.1, forward strand.
GTGTGACAGACCGACTGAAGGCCGAACGGCGTTTCGGTAGCGGGCATCACGGGGACGGGCGGATTGGCGTTCACGGAAACGGACGGACGAAGGTTCGATGACGGATGCACGAGTATACGGCGAGCCCTGAGCGGCCGTTCATCGCCCGATTAAAAATGCGCAAGTCTGGACAAGTGCCGACGCTTGCCCGGCCGCATAGTCGAGCTTCCTTCCGTTTTCGCCGTGACAGGCTCGATCATGAATCTCCTGCTTTATGCCGCCACCGTTCTGATCTGGGGCACCACGTGGATCGCGATCAAATGGCAACTCGGTTCGGTACCGCCGCCCGTGTCGATTGCGTGGCGCTTCTGGATTGCCGCGCTGTTGCTGTTCGCGTTGCTGCGCATCATGCGCCGGCCGATCTGGCCGCCACGCGCCGCGTGGCGCTTGCTGGCCGCGCAAGGGTTGGCGCTCTTCTGCCTGAATTTTCTGTGCTTCTACTACGCCGAACAGGTCGTCCCGAGCGGCCTCGTGGCCGTGGTGTTTTCGACCGCGCCACTGCTGAACTCGATCAACGGCCGGCTCTTCATGGGCCGTCCATTGCAACCGAGCGCGATTGCCGGCGCGTTGCTCGGTCTCGTCGGCATCGTGTGTCTGTTCGTTCAGCAGATGGCAGGACACCTGAACGATCACACCGCGTGGCTCGGACTCGGCATCTCGTTCCTCGGCACCTTGTGTTTTTCGGCGGGCAATCTGCTGTCGAGCCAGATGCAGTCGATGGGCTTGCACCCGTTCGCCACCAATAGCTGGGCGATGTTGATCGGCGCCAGCATCCTGACGGTCGGGAGCTTGCTGGCCGGCTTTTCGTTCGACGTCGAGATGTCCGCGCGTTATCTCGGCGCGCTGGTTTATCTCGCGGTGTTCGGCTCGGTGATCGGTTTCACCGCGTACCTGATGCTGGTCGGACGCATGGGCCCGGAGCGGGCCGCGTACTGCACGGTGCTATTTCCGATCGTGGCGCTGGCGGCGTCGACCGTGTTCGAGGGCTACCGCTGGTCCGCGTTGGCGGTGGTCGGGCTGTTGCTGGTGGTGGCCGGCAATCTGGTCGCGTTCGATCTGACGCGGCGGATTTTCGCGCGGCGTCCAGTGGCGAGATCGTGACGCTGCATTGAGCCGTTGGCGTCGCCCGACGCGACGGCGAATCGCCGTCAACCGGTCGCTTCGGTGGCCGTTTGAGGTGAGGATTCCGGGCGGCGCCATGCCGCCCGAACCCCCGACCGGTGAGCGTTTCCGGGAGCCGGTTTGCCAGCCCAACGGCCGCGCCGCTGCCTATAAATTAGCCACATGGGTAGACGAAGCCCTCCAACGTCCGTATAATCGCCGGACCCTAACCGCGAAATCGCAGCTAAATAGCTTAAGTTAGAAGGGGTTGGATGCAAACTAGCGTCACATTGCATTCGTCCCGTCACCGGTAAAAAAACCGGTCTTCCAAAGGGGCTCACGCCCCGTCGGACAAGCGGCTCAGCGCCGTCGTCCACTTTCATCGATGGATCTGGCACCAGTTTTGCTGACTGGTCAGCCACCGAGGGCCCGGGCAACTCATCGCCCAACGTCCTTGCGCCGGGCAACCAAACCCGCCCGGTACCACTCGGTTCAACTCGCGGCACCTGCCGCGTCCCGAACTTCCCATTCGCAGCGTCGTCATGACGCCTGTGCGGCGTGGCTATTTCCGCGCGCCGCCCGAACAAGGAGGCGCATTTTCATGATTCATCGTCCTGCCAGACTGATCGGCAGTCTCGTCGCTCTCGGCATCGTCGTCGCGTTGCTGTGTCGCGCGATCGACCCCGGCGCACTGCATCAGTACGCGCCCGATCTCGTCTACTACACGAAGCGCCACCTGCTGCTGGTCGGCTACTCGATGGCTCTCGCGCTGCTGGTCGGCATTCCCGCCGGCATCCTGCTGAGCCGACCGTCGTTCGCGCGTCACGCCGAACGCTTCATGCAGATCTTCAACATCGGCAACACGATTCCGTCATTGGCCGTGCTGGCGATTGCGCTCGGCATCTTCGGCATCGGCGACATTCCGGCGCTCGTCGCGCTGTTCCTCGCGTCGTTGCTGCCGATCACGCGCAACGCGTACGAAGGCATGAAGAACGTGTCGCCCGCGCTGCGTGAAGCGGCGCGCGGCATCGGCATGACCGGGTGGCAGTCGCTGCTGCGCGTCGAACTGCCGAACGCGATGCCGATCATCATCGGCGGCGTGCGAACGGCGCTCGCGATCAACGTGGGCAGCGCGCCGCTCGCCTATCTGATCGGCGCGGACAGTCTCGGCACGCTGATCTTCCCCGGCATCTACCTGAACAATCAGCAGCAGCTTCTGCTCGGCGCCGCGGCCACCGCGATTCTAGCGCTGGTGCTCGACGGCATCGTCTCGACCGGCAGCCGCTACCTGCTCGCACGACGCGGGGTGACGGCATGATGAATCCGTTCAAGCGCGGCCGCTGGATCGCGGCCGGCGCATTGCTCTTCGCGAGCCTTCATGCGAGCGCAGCGACGCTCGTGCTCGGTGGAAAAAATTTCACCGAGCAGTACGTTCTTACCGAGATCACGTCGCAATACCTGCAATCGAAGGGCTACACGATCGACGCGCGCACCGGACTCGGCAGCACGTTGTTGCGTAGTGCGCAGGAGAACGGCCAGGTCGACGTGGTGTGGGAATACACCGGCACTGCCGCGATCGTCTACAACAAGATCACCGAGAAGCTCGATCCGAAGACGATGTACGAACGCGTGAAAGAACTCGACGCGAAACGCGGCCTCGTCTGGCTCGATGCTTCGCCGTTGAACAACACGTACGCGCTCGGGTTGCCGCAGGAAATGGCGCAGAAAACCGGCATTCGCACGATTTCGCAGCTCGCCGCGAAGCTCGCGGCGGAGCCGAAAAAGAAGCACGTGTTCGCGATGGATGCGGAGTTCGCCAATCGGCCGGACGGCCTGAAGCCGCTCGAAGCCGCCTATGGCATGGAGTTCAGCCGCGCGGAAACGCGGCAGATGGACCCGGGGCTCGTCTACACCGCGTTGCATAACAACCAGGTGCCGATCGGTCTGATCTACACGACGGACGGCCGCGTGAAGGGCTTCAACATCGTGCCGCTCGAAGACGACCGCCACTACTTCCCCGCGTACAACGCGACACCCGTGGTGCGCAAAGCGATTCTCGACCAGAACCCGCAACTCGCGACGCAGTTGAACGCGCTATCCGACGCGTTGAACAACGACGTCATGCTCGAGATGAACAAGCAGGTCGACATCGACGGCAAGCCGGTGCGCGAAGTCGCGGCGGACTTCCTGCACGCGCACAAGCTGCCCTGAGCGGAGACCTTTCATGACTGTATTCGACTATTTATCGGCCAATTGGCCTGAGCTGCTGCAACTGACCGCGCAACACGTGTGGCTGGTGGGGATCGCGGTGGGCTGCGCGATCGTCGTCGGCGTTCCATTGGGAATCCTGATCAATCGACACGAATGGCTCGCCGCGCCGTTGCTGAGCGTCGCGACCGTGGTGCTGACCTTGCCGTCGATCGCGCTGTTCGGCCTGATGATTCCGGTGTTCTCGCGCTTCGGCCAGGGCATCGGCGCGGTGCCCGCGATCACCGCCGTGTTCCTCTATTCGCTGCTGCCGATCATGCGCAACACCTACCTCGCGCTGCGCAACGTCGACGCGGGTATCAAGGAAGCCGGCATCGGCATCGGCATGACCGTGTGGCAACGGCTGCGCCTCGTCGATTTGCCGCTCGCGGTACCGGTGATTCTCGGCGGCGTGCGAACGGCCGTGGTGATGAACATCGGCGTGATGACGATCGCCGCGGTGATCGGCGCGGGCGGGCTCGGCACGCTGATCATTCGCGCGATCGGCCAGAGCAACATGATGAAACTGTTGGTGGGCGCGGTGCTCGTGAGCTTGCTCGCGATCGTCTCCGACCTGCTGCTGCAAGCGCTGCAACGCCTGCTGACACCGAAGGGAGTGCAAAAGACATGATCGAACTCGACAAACTGACAAAGACGTTTACGCAGAAGGACGGCCAGCAGGTCAAGGCGGTCGACTCGGTGAGCCTCACCGTCGGCGCAGGAGAAATCTGTGTGTTCCTCGGCCCGTCGGGTTGCGGCAAAACCACCACGCTGAAGATGATCAACCGTCTCATCGCGCCGACTTCGGGCCGCGTGCTGATCAACGGCGAGGACACCTCGGGTCTGAACGAAGTCGAATTGCGCCGGCACATCGGCTACGTGATCCAGCAGATCGGCCTGTTCCCGAACATGACGATCGAGGAAAACATCACGGTCGTGCCCCGTCTGCTCGGCTGGGACAAGAAGCGCTGCCGCGAGCGGGCCACGGAACTGATGTCGATGGTGGCGCTCGATCCGAAGCAGTACCTGAAGCGCTATCCGCGCGAACTGTCGGGCGGGCAGCAGCAGCGTATCGGCGTGATTCGCGCGCTGGCCGCCGATCCGCCGGTGCTGCTGATGGACGAGCCGTTCGGCGCGGTCGATCCGATCAACCGCGAGTCGATCCAGAACGAGTTCTTCCAGATGCAGCGTCAACTGAACAAGACGGTCATCATGGTGAGTCACGACATCGACGAAGCGATCAAGCTCGGCGACCGCGTCGCGGTGTTCCGCCGTGGTCAACTGGTGCAATACGATCATCCGGATACGTTGCTTGCGCATCCGTGCGATGAGTTCGTCGGCGCGTTCGTCGGCCAGGACAGCACGTTGAAGCGCCTGTTGCTGGTGAAGGCCGGCGACGCCGCCACGCAGCCGGAAACCGCGCGGGCCGACATGCCGGTCGCGCGCGCGTTCCAGATGATGGACGACAGCGACAACCGCTATCTGACCATCGTCGACGACAACCGGCAGGCGCTCGGCTACGTGACGCGCCGTGCGGCGCGCACGGGTCAGGGCGTGTGCGGCGATCATCTCACCCCGTTCAAGGCGACCGTGAGCGCCGACGAGCATTTGCGCATCGTGCTGTCGAAGATGTACCAGTTCAATTCGTCATGGATGCCGGTGCTCGATGGCGACGGCCGCTATGTCGGCGAAGTCACGCAGGATTCGATCGCGGATTATCTGAGCTCCGGGCGTTCGCGTCGTCAGACGGGACAGCCGGCGATCGTGTCGCCTGCCGTTACCGCTGCCGAAGCGGCTGCCGCGCAAGCGGCGGTTGCGGAGCACGCTGTGCATTCGTAACGCGCTCGCGCAGTACTCGAGCCTTCGTTCCGCCAGCGCGCGGAGCGAAGGCTGCGGATTCCCGCAGAGCCACCGCGCTCGCCCGGTCACACCCCTCACTCTCACCGCGCCTCATCACGTGGTCGACACACGCACGCGGCAACCTGCCGGGCGCATACGCTAGAAACAGAATAACGTGCCCATTACAGCGTGATCTTATGTGCTTCGAATTATTTAAATCGATTCGCCAATAGCACGACTTTTTTAGCAAATAAATTTCCGCTTTTTATATGCGAGGATAAAGCGCCAACACCGATGTATGCGCAATGGCGTCTCACACGCCGCGTACATGTGAAGCGCACCGGACACGCCCGCCGTGCGCGCTTCGCGCCTCGCAAGGAACTACCGTCGTGAAACTTCTCTCCCGCCTGGGCGTGGCCGTGGCTTTAATCCACAGTCTGATTCCGCTGAATGTGTCCGCGCAATCTCAACTCAATTACACCACGTCATGGATCGGCAATAGCTTTGGCTTTGGCGATGGCAAATGGATGCAGCAGGATATTCAGGCCATTAGCGTCGGCGCCGACGGCACCGTTTATACCAATGCGCCGTGGGACGAGAGCGGCAGCGAAATCGCGGCCTACCGCGCGGGCGACAAACTTGCGGTCGCCGGCTCGACGCACGGCTGGGGCGCGGCCGGTGGCGACGCGGTCGCGGTCAATCACACGTACCTGTACGCGGCGATGTCGATCGGCAATCAGAGCAACGCGCTGGTCGGCGCGGACTATCCAGCGGCCAATCAGACCTGGTACGGCATCACGCGCCGCACGCTCGCGAATCTGGCGAACGGCGCGCCGTTCAGCGGCGGCATCGGCAATAGTGCGAATGCGACGAAGAACAGCTTCCTGCCGGTCCAGACGGTGACCACCGGCGCCGACGCGAGCATCCGCGGCCTCGCCGCCACCGATACCGAACTGTATGTGGCCGACACCTACGGCAACCGGATCGTCGTCTACGACGCGCAATCGATGCAGCCGTTGCGCTCGTGGAGCGTCACGTCGCCGGGTCGCATCGCGGTGGACACCGATTCGTCGCTGTGGGTGCTGAGCGGTATTTCATCCGGAACCCTAACTATTCTGCACTACGCCGCCAACGGCGCCGCGCTCGCCAACTCGTTGACGTTGCCCGCCGGCACGGTGCCGACCGATATCGCGGTAGCGCCGTCGGGGCAGATCCTGGTCGCCGATAACGGACCGCTGCAGCAGATTCTCGTCTTCAACAAGGACGCCAACGGCCAGCCGCAAAGCGGCGCGGCGATCGGCACACGCAACGGCATGTTTCATGCGATCAAGGGCGCGGCGGGCAACGTGCGGTTCAACGGCATCACGGGGATCGGGGTCGATGCGGCGGGCAATCTGTATGTCGCGCAGAACGGCGAGGGGCCGCGCGCGATCGGTTCGGCGTCGGTCGGACAGGGCGCGGTGCTCGAAAGTTATGTGTTCAGCTCGCGCGCGTTCAACTGGCGGCTCTACGGCCTGACGTTCGTCGATAGCGCCGCGTTCGATCCGGCCACGCCCAACTCCGTCTACACGGGTTCGAAGCGCTTCACGCTCGACTACAACCAGCCCGCCGGCCGCGAATGGACGTATGCAGCCTTCACGCTCGACCGTTTCGATTATCCCGACGACCCCGCATTCCATCAGCCGCGCGGCGTGCGCGGCGAGCCGATGGTGCGCCGGATCAACGGCCGGCCGTTTCTCTATACGCTCGATCCCGGCGCGCACTATCTGAATGTCTATCGCTTCGATACGGCGCACGGCGAAATGGCGATTCCATCCGGCCTGCTCGCGCAGAATCCGCTGCCGGGCTCATGGCCCGCAGGCCAGCCGACTTACGGCGAATGGTTGTGGCGCGACGCCAATGGCAACGGCGCTGTCGACGCCAGCGAAATCAGCAGCAATCCGTCGACCGGCAGCACGGTCGGCAATGGCTTCTGGTGGGTCGACACGCCGGGCGACGTCTGGCTCGCGACGCCGCTAAGCGGCATCCGCGAGATGCCGATGCAAGGCTTCGACGCGGCCGGCAATCCGATCTACACGTACGCCACCTCGAAGATGTTCGCGATGCCGCAACCGTTCACGCGACTCGCGCGGCTCGTCTACATCGCGGAGACCGACACGATGTATTTGTCCGGTTTCACGAGCGCGATTCCGTGGGACGCGACGCATTGGAAGGAGGCGGGGCCGGTGCTCGCACGCTACGACAACTGGAGCTCCGGCACGCCCACGCAACAGTACGCGATCTCGCTGCCGTGGAATACGCAAAGCAATCCGCAGACGACCACGGTGGGTGTCGCGGTGGCGGGCAACTACATCTTCGTCGCGGAGCTGTACACGGCGAAGGTCGATGTGTACGACGCGCGCACGGGCCAGGCGGTCGGCACCATGACGCCGGGCGCGAGCGTCGGCAACACGAGCGGCTGGGTGGACGTGTATCTCGGCATCAGCGCGGCGCAGCGCGAGAACGGCGAGTACGTGGTGCTGCTCGAAGACGACGCACGCGCGAAAATCCTGATGTATCGATGGACGCCTTAACGTGGATCGCGCTCGGCCCGATCACGAATAGACGGCGGCGCACGATCGGTATATAACAACGTGAAAGGATGGCTTGTTCACCGAAGCATCAACAGCCTCAACAGGAGCGATGTTCCATCATGACCCAAGACGTTTCGCCTGAGCCGTCCAACGGCAACCGGCCCGATCTGGAGAACCTCGATGCAGCGCTCAGTCACGTGGATCAGCAGGTGTCGTCCGGCGGCATTGCGTCGGGCGCGGCGCGGGGCATTCTGTACAGCCTGATCGAAACGCTCGGCACCTTGGTGGGCGATCCCGATCTGCCGGAGCACGCGCGTTCGGGTTACGAAGCGCTGCTCGAAGCCGCTCGCGAATTGCGCGCGAAGCTGGATCACTGAAGGAGGACGCGGCGGTGCTGGGCGAGCGGCGCGGCATACGCGCAGCCGTTATATGCAGCGATTGAGCGCAGCCACGTCCTCGCATTTCAGCGCCGCACCGCAGCGCTTCCGTCATCTATGATAAAAAGGCGCACTGCTTCCAACACTGCGCTTTTTTATGTTCTCTGCGTCTGCATTCGCATTGCTGGCGGTCGGCATTATCGTCGTGCTGATTACGCCGGGGCCCACCAACACGCTGCTGGCCGCGGCCGGTTTGCGTCAGGGCGTGCGACGCTCGGTGCCGTTGATCGCCGCCGAGCTGGCAGGCTATCTCGTGTCGATTTCCGTATGGGGACGTTTTCTCGCGCACGCGGCGCATGCGCTGCCGTGGTTGCCGTCGCTGTTGCGCATAGCGGCGGGTGGGTACATCGCCTACCTGGCCGTCGATATGTGGCGAGCGGCGGTTGCGTTACCCGATTCGACTCAGCGCACCGGCAGCATGCGCACGTTGTTCGTGGCGACGCTGCTCAATCCGAAAGCCCTGCTGTTCGCGGGCACGATCTTTCCGGCTATCGCCTTCACGCAAATGCCGGCGTATCTCATCGCGATGCTGACGTTCGCGTGCCTCGCGGTGCCGATCGCGCTCGCGTGGATTGCATTCGGCGCGGCGCTCGGCAGCGGCAAGCTGTGGCTGGATCCGGTGAAGATGCAGCGCGGCGCGTCGATCGTGCTGGGCGTGTTCTCGCTGTCGCTTGCGTGGGCGGCGTTGCATTGAACGCAGGTTCGCGCGGCGATGGTGGGTGGTCACGCTTGCGCGTTGCTGTCGGCGCTTAACGCTTCGCGCCAATCCGGCGGCGCCGTCGTCATGGTCAGTTGTGGCGTGCCGTGCCAATCGGCGCAACGTTGCAACGCGCGGCGCAGATCGCCCGCGAGGCGAGCGCTCAAACGCACGCCCGGTTCGATATGCAGCGACTTCAGTTCGAAGATGCCTTGGGCCCGATGCGCTTTCGCATCCACGCGGCCGACCAGCTTGCCCCGGCTCAGCAGCGGCAGCACGAAGTAGCCGTATTTGCGCTTCGCGGCCGGCGTATAGCATTCGATCACATAGTCGAAGTCGAACAACGCGGCCGCGCGCTTGCGATCCCACACGACGGGATCGAACGGCGACAGCACCGTCGTCACGGTCGATGCGAGCTTGCCGCTCACTGCGTCGTCGAGCAGCGGCGCGAAGTCATGATGAACGAACGTGTCCTGTTTCCAGCCTTCCACCTGCACGGGAATCAGCTCGCCCGCGTCGGCGAGTGCATGCAGCTCGTCGCGATACGGACGGCGCGGCAGCCGGTAGTAATCGGCGACCCAATCGGCACGCGCGACGCCGAGCGCGCGGCAGGTGCGGCGCAGCACGTCGGCGGTGACGGTGTGGGCCGGCGGCAGATCGCGCGCGTCGTCCCAATCCGGCAGCACGCGCTCGGTCAGGTCATAGACGCGATGGAAATTGCGGCGCTCAGCGACCATCAATTGACCGATCGCGAACAGCACCTCCAAATGGCGTTTCTCGGGCTTCCAGTCCCACCAGCCATTGCTGGTGCCCGCCTCGCGGACGAAATCCGCCGAGCGCACCGGACCCGTCGCGCGGATATGCGCGAGCAACGTGTCGATGTCCTTGCGATGTTTGTCGTGCCATTCGGCCGCGTATTTCCAGCCCATGCCGCTCGGGTCGAGCATGCGATGACGCAGCAGGCCATAGTCTTCGATCGGCACGAAGCAGGCCTCATGCGACCAGTACTCGAACAGTTTGCCCGCGGCGAGATGTTCGTCGAGCCATTGCGGCGGATACGCGCCGAGCCGGCTGAACAGCACGAGATAAGGACTGCGCGCGACCACGTGAATCGTGTCGATCTGCAATTGCGCCATGCGGCGGATCGTGTCGAGCACATCGGCCTTGACGGCCTTGCGGCGCGGCGGCGTCAGCAAACCTTGCGCGGCCAGATGCAGGGTGCGGGCGGCAGGGAGCGGCAGTGTCTTCACGCGGGCGTCGGTCGATCAGTGAGTGACTGCGAGGGAAGCGGGCACGAGGCCCGACCTGGATCAGCAGCCGCTACTTTAGCGTGAATACGGCGAATGAATCGGAGCGGGCGCGATGCCCGCGACGGATTTACCAGCCGCGTCCATGATGGCGATCCCAGCCGCGATGGCGGCCATGGTCGTGATGCCAGCCGTGGTGGCGGTAATAGTCGCCGCGGTAGCCGTAACCGTAGGCCGGTTGCGGCGCGTAGACAACCGGCGGTGGCGGTGCGTACATCACGGGCGGCGCGGCGTACACCGGGCCGGGCGTATTGACGAACACGCCGACGTTCACCCGCGCCAGCGCTGCAGTCGATGCACAGGCGGCGGTAAGGCCAAGGGCGGCGAATACGATCGCGCGATAGACGCGTTTGATCATGCGAGGTCTCCATTTCGAAAGAGCCGGTCGTTGGCTGTCTAACGGCTAACGACCATCTTACGAAACGGGGAGCATCGCAGGTGCAACGAGTTGAAGGCGTGTGTAACAGCAGGTTACCCGTCGGACCTCGAGCGCTTCGCTGCGCCAAGGGCCGACGAGTGGCCCGGATCGCCCGGGTCAAGCACCCAGCGCGACCGCCTCGCCAGCAGAGACCGCCAGCAATTGATGGATCTGCGCGACCACCGCCGCGCCTTCCCCAACCGCAGCGGCGACCCGCTTGGTCGACCCCGCGCGCGCATCGCCGATCGCGTACACGCCTTCGACCGTCGTCCCGAGATCGCAGGTGGCCACGCCGTCCGCACTGGTCCCGGTCAGCACGAAGCCTTTGGCGTCGAGTTCCACGCCGCACGTGCGCAGCCAGTCGGTGTTCGGATCGGCGCCGGTGAAGAGGAACAGATGCCGCGTGTCGAAATGTTCGACGCCGTCGGGCAGCGGCTTTTTCAGGCCGACCGTTGCCAGTCCGCTTTCGTCGGCTTCGAGCCGGCCGATCTCCGTGTTCGGATGCACGAACACGTTCGGCAACGAGCGGATACGATCGATCAGATAGCGCGACATGGTCGCTTCAAAACCGCTTCGGCGGATCAGCACATGCACCTTGGCCGCGTGTGTCGCCAGATAGACGATCGCCTGACCGGCCGAATTGCCGCCGCCCACCAGCACGATTTCCTGGCGCTTGCAGAGCTTGGCTTCGACCGGCGACGCCCAGTAGTAGACGCCGCGTCCGTCGAAGCGATCGAGGCCTTCCAGCGCCGGCCGCCGATAAACCGCGCCGCTCGCAATCACGATCGTGCGCGCGGTGATATGCCCGCCGCACTTCAGCTCCAGCCGGTACGGCGACTCCGCGCAATTGAGCGCCTTCACGTTGACCGGAATCGCGACGTGCGCGCCGAACTTCTGCGCCTGCACGAACGCGCGGCCCGCGAGCGCCTGGCCGGAGATGCCGGTCGGAAAGCCGAGGTAGTTTTCGATCCGCGACGAGGCGCCCGCTTGCCCGCCCGGCGCGCGGCTGTCGAGCACGATCACCGACAGGCCTTCGGACGCCGCGTACACCGCGGTTGCCAAACCCGCCGGTCCGGCGCCGACGATCGCGACATCGTAGACATGGGAGTCGTCGAGGTCGGGCAGCAGGCCGAGGCAGGTCGCGAGTTCCGGCATGCTCGGGTGACGCAGCACCGAACCGTCCGGACAGATCACGAGCGGCATGTCTTCGCGTTGCGCGGCGAACTGCTCGATCAGACGCAGCGCGTCTTCGTCGCGTTCGTCGATCACGGAATGCGGATGGCCGTTGCGCGACAGGAAGCCTTGCAGCATCACGAGCTGCGCATCGCCGCTATTGCCGATCAGGATCGGGCCGCCCGCGCCCTTTTCGATCAGCGACACGCGCCGCAGGATCAGCGCGCGCATGATGCGCTCGCCGAGTTCCGCTTCGGCGACGAGCAGCGCGCGCAATCCGTGAGGCGGAATCAGCAGCGCTTGCACGGCACTGAGCGCGAGGCCATTCACGAGCGCGGGCCGTCCCGACAACTGACCGACCTCGGCAAGAAAATGCCCGGCGCCGTGTTCGCCGATCACGACTTCTCGCCCGATGCCATCGCGCTGATAAACCTTCACGCGCCCTTCGAGCAGCACGAACATACCGGGCCCGGTATGGCCGGTCTCGAACAGCAACTCGCCGGCATGCCACTGGCCGATCTCGCCAAAGCGGCGCAGGCGGTCGATTTCCGCGCAGGTCAGCTCGGGGAACATCTGGTGCATACGCGTCGCGAGCGACGAAAACGGCGCGTCGGCGATTAACGCCTGCTGTCCTTCAACATCTTGAGTCGAAACTTCCTGAGTCGAAAGCATTGAACCGCTCCTTCGGAGTTCATCGGTAGAACGAACGGGAGGCGAATCGGCGCGAGCGCGCCGATGCGGGTGCGCTGCGGGGGCTAGACGGCCTTCGGCGCGACGTCGTCGACCGCGACTTCAGGCGGCGGCATGTCGCGCAGCGCTTCCACCGGCTTGCCCGAGTCGCGCCAGGCTTCCATGCCGCCGCGCAGCGGCAGCACATCGGAGAAGCCGGCCTCGTTCAGTTGCTTGGCCATCCATGCCGCGGAAATCTCATTCGGGCAGGAACAGTAGATCACCAGTTTCTGATCGTGCGGATAAGTCGCGACGATCTCGTCGAGCTGGCGTTCGTCGGCGAACTTCGAGCCGGGAATGATGAACGGATCGAGCTTGCGTTTCTCGTGCGACCGGATGTCGAACAGCACCGGCGTTTGACCCGCCGCGACCAGCGTGGCGAGTTCGTCGACTTCGATGCGCGCGGCGGCGAGCTTCGAAATCAGCTGGCGGCGCCGGATCCACCGGTAAGCCGCGTACACCAGCAGCAGCGCAACGGCGACCAGCGCTGCCGTGCGGCCGAGCCGTCCGGCGATCGCGAACAGCATGTCGATCTGTCGCGCGAACAACGCGCCGATGATCAGGCCCGTGCCGGACCACAACGCGGCGCCGATGCTGTCGTAGGTGAGGAAAGTGCGGTAGCTCGTGCCCATGGCGCCGGCCATCGGAATCGACACGATCGACAGGCCCGGCACGAACTTGGCCACCGCCAGCACGCGCACGCCCCAGCGGCCGAAAAAGCGCTCGGTCTTTTTCACACACGTGTCACGCGACAGCGACAGGCGGCAAATCGTCTTCAGCGTATTGCCGCCATACACGCGGCCGGCAAAATACCAGGCGCTGTCGCCGATCAGCGTGGCGAAGATCGACAGAATCAGGACCGGCAGCAATAGCGTGCCGACCGAGCCGGGATGCATCGCCGCCATCGCGCCGAACAGCACGAGCGACGGCATCGCCGGCACCGGCAGCCCTAGCGAGGCGGCCAGCACGTTGGCGAAGACGAGCGCCGGCCCATATTGCTCGACGAGATCATGTAGCATCGACTTACATCCGCGGCCCTTGCGGGCGCGGCGCGGGAAAGGAAAGCAAAGGAGAATGCAAGGATTATGGACGCATTTTCAAGACGTGCAAACGGCTTGAAAATATGCCCTATATCTTGGGTTGAAAGCGCGTATTGGAAGTGCCAATGTGGCACACCGATGATTCGAAGCGCCGATTAGCGGCGCACGCAGAACAAACAGAAAAATCGAAGCTTGAGCGGCACGCCAAACGCGTGCGATTCAGTTGCATCGCTCGTCAAAAAAAATCCGCGCTCATACGCGCAGCCAGTTCAGGCGATTAACCCACCAAAAAGCGACTACAGCAGGCAGCGCGCAGCATGCGCCCAGCGAGCGCCATGCCGCGCGCGTTCCTTCATTGACGATGATTGTGCTGTTCGCCCGGCAACTCGGCGCCGTGCGCGCGAATCGCGGCAATCAGTTCGGCGGGCGTGATTTCGTAGCGCACTTCGCGATGTATGCCTGGCTTGCGCTCGTCGACCTCGATCAGAAGAATGCCTTTGCCGTCTTCTGTCGATTCGAGGCGCAGCGAGCGGAGTTCGCGAGCCGTTGCGTCGTCGTATTCGGTGAGCAGGGCCATTGACCCGGAGGACCCGGTAGTGCGCATCGAGGTTGTCCTTGTTCCGTTGTTGATCGAACCATTGTACGGGCAGGGTGGCGCGCCGTCTGTCGCGCGATGGTCACGTTTGCGTGACGGCTCGCGCACCCGCCTGCTTGCCGGGATGCCGCTGCGTGTTGCCTGGCGCGGTTCGCGGGGCAGCATGCGGTGACATCCGAGGGTTCAGTTTAACGCGACTCACCGCTACGACAATGCATTTTTCGTGCCCCGTGGCGGTGCGATCCTTCTGTGGCGCTGTCATGCGGCTGACGCACGATCCGGCTAGGAACGCGCAAGCTATCGCGGCTCGCGCAGGCGCTCCAGATCCAGCAACTCGGCCGCGCGCAACGGGGCGTCGGCAGCGAGAAAGAACTCGTCGAGTTGCGGCGGGGCGGCCGGTGTGCCGCTGAGCATCGCGTGGGCCTGCCCGCGATGATGAATCTGATGGACGAAGACATGCGGCAGCACCCCGCCGATGTTTTCACGTTGAACGCCGATCGTCGGACCACGGTCGATCCGGACTTCGCGTTGCAGATCACCGTCGACGAGCGACTCGCAGAACGCCAGCAGTTGCTGATCGCTCCGCGCCTGTGCATGCCATAGGTCGGCTGCGCGCGGATAGGGCACTTCGTTGTCGAAAATGGTGAGCCCCTCGCGGCCGTCGATCAGCGCATCGAAGTAATACTGGTCCACCAGCAGGATGTGATTCAACGTGAGTTGCAACGACGGGAAGAAGCTCACCCTGCGCTCGGCGAACGCGTCGTCGCTCAGGCTGAGGCACGCGCGGTAGAGGCGCAGATTCGACCACGCGTTGTTGCGCGCCATCGCGGCGAAATGCGCGGCGAGCGGATTGGCGTTCTGCGAGTCGGCAGGGATCACGTCGGCCTCCGGTGAGGGACAGCGTCGTAGGGCGAGTTCGAGTGTGAACGGAGCGGAGCCGCGCGGCAAGTCCCGCGCGGCTCCCGTATTGCCTCACCGTTCGTGCGTCGGATTGCCGCGCAATGGCTCACTGCGAATCAACCGCGAGCAGCCCACGGCCATGTTCGACGCACACAACCCGGCAAGCAAAAAAATAGCCCGTCCGGAATGGGACGGGCTGCTAAACGCCGTTGTTACTCGGGTCAGCCTGCCCTTACAACGATGGGCGCTGACGGTGTGATCCTCGCGCGCCAATAGCGGGCTGTCGAGGTAGGAGTAACGCCGATCTATCAGATCAAAGTGGCCTCTTCCCGCTCGATGGCGTGCGCGCTTGCATGAGTAACGGGCGCCGCAGCAGTCGCGCCGGCCCGGCGTGTTGCGTGGGCGGCGCGCGGCGCGGAAGCGGACGACGCCTCGGCGACGGTGAACAGCCGCACCGCTTCATCGAGGACATCGGCCTGCTCCGCGAGACGCTGCGCGGTCGCCGCCGCCTGCTCGACGAGCGTCGCGTTCTGCTGGGTCGCGCCGTCCAGATGCGAGACCGCCTGATTGACCTGGCGAATCCCTTCGGCCTGCTCGCTGCTCGCATTCGCCACTTCGACGATGATCGACGACACGCGGCCCACTGCTTCGTCGATCGCGCGCATTTGCGAGGTGGTGCGCGCGACCAGTGCGGTGCCCGCCGCGACTTCGCTGGCGCTCGCCTCGACCACCGACTTGATCTCCTTCGACGATGCCGCGCAACGCTGCGCGAGCATCCGCACTTCGCCGGCGACGACTGCGAACGAACGGCCCGCTTCGCCCGCGCGGGCCGCTTCGACGGCCGCGTTCAGCGCGAGGATGTTGGTCTGGAACGCGATGCCGTCGATTACGCCGGTGATGTCCGCAATGCGCCGCGACGCCTCCGTGATGCCGGCCATGGTCTGCTCGACCTGGCCCGCGATCCGGCCGCCTTCGGCCGCTGCTGCCTGCGCGTCGCGCGCGAGGTCGAGCGCGCGCACGCTGGCGTCGGCGTTGGCCTGCACGGTGGTGGTCAGCTCGTCCATCGTGGCGGCGGTCTCTTCGAGCGAGGCCGCCTGCAACTCGGTGCGTCGCGCGAGATCGACGTTGCCGCTCGAAATCTCGCGCGCGTTGTCGAGCATGCCGGTGATCTGCGCGCGCACGTCGTAGACGATTGCCGCGAGGTTCGCCTTCAACTGGTTCAACGCCTGCAACACGTCGCCGAGATCGTCGTGACGCGCGATCTGCAGATCGGCGGTCAGGTCGCCGGCGGCGAGGCGGGTCGCGAAGCCCGACATGTCGCCGATCGGCGCGGCGAGCTGGTGCGTCAGCACGCGCCACGACACGAAGCTGATCGCCGTGGCGACACCGAACGCGAGCCAGAACGGCGCGGGCGGCGTGCCCTGCCAGGCGACGAGGCCGGTCAGCAGCAACGCCAGCGGCGTGAGCGCGTAACCGGCCGCCGCGCGCGTCGCAACCGGCAGACGCATCAGCGCCTGCAGCCGTCCCGCGACGCCGGTGCGAACCACGACGCCCCGGCGCAATGCCACCCCGCGCGATTCGCCCGCGCGCATGCGTGCATACAGCGTCTCGGCGGCGCGCACCGCTTCGCGCTCCGGCTTCACGCGCACGCTGAGATAGCCGACCACCGCGCCGTTCTCCACCACCGGTGTGACGTTGGCGCGCACCCAGTAGTGATCGCCGTTCTTGCGGCGGTTCTTGACGAGGGCGGTCCACGGACGGCCTTCGCGGATCGTGGTCCACATGTCGGCGAAGGCTTCGCGCGGCATGTCCGGATGGCGGATCAGGTTATGCGGCTCGCCGATCAGCTCGTCGCGCGTAAATCCCGACACGGCGATGAAGGCCGGATTGCAGTACTGGATGCGGCCGCCCAGATCGGTTGCCGACACAAGCATGTGCGACGACGGGAATTCGTACTCGTGCCCGGTGACGGGCTGATTGTTGCGCATGACTTTCCTTGCTGATGCCGGCGCGCGTGGGCGCGGCGCTTACGTGATGCAAGGAGTAACGGCAATTAACCTCGCGAGCTTGAGGGTTTCCCAGTAAACCACTCAGGTTTATCGAGCGTCCGGCCGTTAATGCAGGGTTGTTCTGGACGGGACGAGTCGCCGTTCCGACAGAGCCCACAGAGCGCCGCGAGTCGCGTGCGGATTTCGAAGGCGCTACACTTCGCCCCATAAATATGGGGGCGTCGGCTGCACTGCGGCCGTTTCGCTAAAACATTTCATGCCGTCTTCGGATCGTTTCGCGCGCGCGAACCGTTGGACTTCGTCCAGCGCGTTGGCGAAGGCCGGCGCGCGCGTCGGGTCCGTACGGTTTTCGCAGCCGAACCGTCAGCAATGAGCCGCACAATCCATGCAACGCTGAGCGCGGTCCTCGCCTGTCTCAAGTCGCGCTCGTGTTCGCACGTGCCGGAACTCGACGCGTCGGAGCCGCTGAGCGCGAGCGCGGACGCCGCGGCGGAGGCGCCGCCCGGCGGCGTCGGTGAGGCGCCGGGCGTTGCCGCGCTTCACGCGGACGATCCACCCCACGCGTTCGCTTCGCGCGATCCGGGAACGGACGACCTGACTCGCTCCGCCGCGCCGGTCGACGAAACCGCGTCCGCGCTGCAAGGGCTGAGCGTGCTGGTCGTCGAAGACAATGCGCTGGTTCAGGCGATGCTCGCCGAGCAGCTCACGCGGCTGGGCTGCCTGCCGACTGTCACCGGCGACGGCCGGCAGGCGCTGGCGGCGCTTGCGGGCGCGCGTTTCGACGTGGTGCTGAGCGACATCGACATGCCGGTCATGGACGGCTACGAACTGCTCGCGCATTTGCGCACGTCGCACGCGAGCTTGCCGGTGCTGGCCTTCAGCGCCGGCGCGGACAATCGGCGCAACGACGGCTGGCGCGAGCACGGCTTCGCGGGGTATGTCGCGAAGTCGGCATCGGCGGACGAACTGGCGGCGGCGTTGCTCGCGGTCGCGCCCGGCGATCGGCGCGCGGCGCAGGTGGACGCCGCGTCGTCCGCACCGCCGCCGGCCGCGTTCAATTCAGACGATGAAGCGCGCTACCGCGCGATGCTGAAGACGCATCTGCAAAGCGATCTGTCGAAGCTCATGACGATCGTCGACGCCGAGGACCGCGACGCGTTGCGCGGTTGGGCGCATGGCGCGGGCGGCGCGTTTCTGATCGCGCGGGAGACGCGTTTCGCGCGCCAATGCCGCGAGTTGCAGCAGCTCTGCGACGACAACGCGCGCTGGACGACCGGGATGGACGAACGCGCGATCTCGCTGCACGACGAGCTGTACGACTACTTCGGACTGGATGAAGATTCGCTGCGTTGACGCTGCGCCGTCCGCCGCGGACCGGCTTCAGCCCGGCCGCTTCGCGACGAAGTCGATCTCGACCAGCGCGTCGCGCGCGAGCGCGGTGACGCCGATGCAGGTGCGGGCGGGCAGCGCGTCGGCGGGGAAGTAGGCGCGGTAGACCGCGTTCATCGACGCGTAGTCGCGCTTGAACTCGGTCAGAAAGATGCGCGCGGCGACCACGTGTTGCAACCCGAGACCGAGCCCGTGCAGGACCAGCACGAGGTTGTCCATCACACGCTGCGTTTGCGCGACGGCGCCGTCGGGCAAGGGCGCGTTGTCGTCGGTCGGCGAGGTCGGCATCTGGCCGGTGACGAACACCCAGCCGTCGGCTTCGGTGGCGTGGGAGAAAGGTCCGACGGGCGTCGGAGCTTGCGGGATCATCCAGAAGGTGGGGCTCGAGCTCATGAGAAGGGTCGGCGGCGCGTGTCGTTGTCGGAACGCTAAGCTAACCGATCAAAACTCTGGATGGCGAAACGTGTGGGGGAATCGGCGGCGTGGCGCTCGGAGAGCCGCCACGCGCTGAATCCGTCGCTCAAACCAGCCCGGTCGCGTAGTACACCGCGATCACGAAGAACACGGCCAACGTCTTGATCACCGTGACCGCGAAGATGTCGCGATACGACTGACGGTGCGTCAAGCCCGTGACCGCCAGCAGCGTGATCACCGCGCCGTTGTGCGGCAGCGTGTCCATGCCGCCGCTCGCCATTGCGACCACGCGATGCAGCACTTCCAGCGGAATATGCGCGGCTTCCGCGCCCTTGATGAACACGTCGGACATGGCCGCGAGCGCGATGCTCATGCCGCCCGACGCGGAGCCCGTGATACCCGCCAGCGTGCTCACCGAAACGGCCGCGTTGACGAGCGGATTGGGAATACTCTTCAACGCGTCGCTGACCACGATGAAGCCAGGCAAGGCCGCGATCACGCCGCCGAAGCCGTACTCCGACGCGGTGTTCAACGACGCCAGCAGCGCACCCGCGACCGCGGCCTTGGTGCCGACCGCGAAGCGCGAGCTGACGCGGCGGAACGCCGTCAGCACGACCATCACGATGCCCAGCAGCAGTGCGCCTTGCACGGCCCAGATACCGACCAGGCTCTTGACCGTCGTTTCGACCGGTGCGTGCAGACCCGGCAGGATCTCCGGCGTGATCGTGAAGGTCGGGCCGTACCACTGGGGAATCCAGCGGGTCAGCAGGAAGTTCGCCACGCCGACCACCACCAGCGGTGCGACCGCCAGCAACGGATGCGGCAGTTGCTGCGATTCGACGCGCTCCGGTTCGTTGACCAGCTCCGTGCCGTAGCCTTCGCCGGTCGCCATCGCGGCACGGCGGCGCCATTCGAGATACGACAGGCCGACCACGATGATGAACAGCGAGCCGATCACGCCGAGCGTCGGCGCGGCCCACGAGGTGGTCTTGAAGAACGTGGTCGGGATGATGTTCTGGATCTGCGGCGTACCCGGCAGCGAATCCATCGTGAACGAGAACGCGCCGAGTGCGATTGCGCCCGGCATCAGGCGCTTCGGAATATTGCTCTGGCGATACAGCTCGGCCGCGAACGGATAGACCGCGAACACCACGACGAACAGCGACACGCCGCCGTACGTGAGCAGCGCGCACACCGCGACGATCACCGCATTGGCGCGCGAGCGGCCGATGTAGCGAATCGCGGCCGCGACGATCGACTCCGAGAAGCCGGACAGTTCGATCACCTTGCCGAACACGGCGCCTAGCAGGAAGACCGGAAAGTACAGCTTCACGAAGCCGACCATCTTGTCCATGAAGATGCCGGTGAACACCGGCGCGACGGCGGCCGGTTCGGTGAGCAGAACGGCGGCGAGCGCGGCGATCGGCGCGAACAGAATGACGCTGTAGCCGCGATACGCGGCAAACATCAGAAACGCCAGCGCGGCGAGGACGATGACAAATGACATTGAGTCTCCAAAGCTTGGTTGTTCTACATGTACGCCGTCCTGACGGTGCGACGGCACGGCGCCGCAGAATGCAGGTTCCGTGCCACGCCCACAGCCACGGCCGATCTGTCGATCGACGCGGCCGATGCGGGAAGCATGCTGGCGCCGATTGTACCCAAACGTCTCTGAAACGGGACGCAAATCCGCCGAAGATTAGCCGAACTGAGGTTAAACCCTTATGAATCGGCCTTGCTGGCGATCTCTCCGATGAGATAAGCTGTCTCCAAATTGAGACAAGCACAATTAAAACGGTAGCCGGAGACAGCGACAACATGATGAATGACTGGGCGGGCCTGCCCGCCACCTACGGCGACGTCCTGCGCCGGGCGATGGAGTCGCTCTTTCGCACGTTCGAGAACTTTAGCGAAGGCACCTTCATCGTCGACGCCGAGGCGCGCGTCGTCTGGATCAACAAACGGTATGCGGCGCGCTTCGGTTTCTCGGACCCGCAGCAGGCGATTGGGCGCGATTGCGAGGCGGTGATTCCCAACAGTCTGATGCGCGAAGTCGTCCACACCGGCAAGCCGATCCTGCTCGACATCATGGAGACGGATCGCGAACCGCTCGTCGTCACGCGGCTGCCGCTCAAGGATGACGCCGGCGTGACGGTCGGCGCGGTCGGCTTCGCGCTGTTCGACGAGCTGAAGGCGCTGACGCCGCTCTTTTCCCACTACTCGCGCGTGCAGGAAGAACTGATCGCGACGCGCCGGTCGCTCGCGCAGGCGCGTCGCGCGCGCTACACGTTCGGCAGTTTCGTCGGCACGAGCGCGGCGTGTCTCGAAGTAAAGCGTCAGGCGCGTCGCGCGGCGCAACTCGAATCGCCGGTGCTGCTGCTCGGCGAGACCGGCACCGGCAAGGAGCTGCTCGCGCATGCGATCCACGGCGGCTCGGCGCGTGCGACTCAACCGCTCGTGACCGTCAACGTCGCGGCCATTCCGGACACTTTGCTCGAAGTCGAATTCTTCGGCGCCGCGCCCGGCGCGTACACCGGGGCGGACCGCAAGGGGCGCGTCGGCAAATTCGAACTGGCGAACGGCGGCACGCTGTTTCTCGACGAAATCGGCGATATGCCGTTGCCTTTGCAGGGCAAGCTGCTGCGCGTATTGCAGGACAAGGAGTTCGAGCCGCTCGGCTCGAACCGGATCGTGCGCGCCGATGTGCGGATCATCGCGGCGACGTCGGCCGATCTGCCCGCGCTGGTCGCGGCGGGACGCTTTCGCGCGGACCTGTTCTATCGGCTCAACGTGCTGACGATCCACGCGCCCGCATTGCGCGAGCGGACCTCCGACATCGAGGCGCTGGCCTACGCGATGCTCGAGGACCTGTCGACGCAGACGCGCAGCGGCAGTCACTTCGAATTGCAGGACGATGCGCTGCGGCTGCTGTGTTCATACGGATGGCCAGGCAACGTGCGCGAGTTGCGCAATACGCTGGAGCGCGCCGTGATGCTGTCCGACAGCGAGCGGATCGACGCGCGGACGCTGGCGCCGTTCCTGGGCTCGGCGCAGGGCGGGAGCCAGCGCTCCGCCGTGGCCGGCGCGACGCCGCCCGTCGGCGGCCAAACGCGCACGCTGCAAGCGCCGGACGTAACGGCCGACGCGCCGCTCGAGTCCGCGTCGTGGAGTGACGCGATGGCCGCCTTCGAGAAGCGCTTCCTGTGCGACGCTTTGCGCGCCAACGGCGGTCGCGTGATCGACACCGCCAACCGGATCGGCATGGGCCGCGCGACGCTCTACAAGAAGATCGCGGCTTACGGAATCGAAGTCTGAAAAGTCCCGCGACGTCGGTGACGCAGCGTAATTGCCGCGTGGCACAATCGCGGGATCGAAAAACAAGACGTTGACCGGGGTTTCCAATGAACCGCAATTTCTCCTCGTTCGCGCGCCGGGTCTTCGCCACGCTGGCGGTCGGCGGCATGGCCGCGCTGAGCGGCTGCAGCAGCAGCGCACCGCTGTTTTTGTCGGATGGCCGCGCAACCACGCTCGTGCAGTGCCCGGCCGGCTCCGATTCCTGTTCGCAGCAGGCCGCCGCCAGTTGCGGCGGCGCGTTCGACGTCGTCCGCCAGTCCAGTGAGGGCGGTACGCTCAGCCTGATCTACGCCTGCCGCGCGAAGTAGCGCGACCTCGCGCGACGCCGGCGCAAGGCCGGTGGTTCGTCCGCCTGACCCGGTTTCCAGCCTTCCCATGCGCATCTCGCGATGCGTGCGGGGGCGTTATGCCGCGACGCCCGCCGCCTCCGGGAGAGACCTCCCAGCGAGCACCGGCCCGCCCCGCGCGGCGCCCTCATGGTGTTAAGCACATGGCCGTCATAAATACCTGTGCTTAATATGCATCCAATCACAAGGTAGTATGCGTATTGGATTTAACGGCACGTTGTCGCGGTCCGTGCCGAGTTAATGCCGTGGGCGTGGACGATGATTAACGGCTTTAAGTCCGCCCGATTCGTCATTGGGCGGAGTCGGTGCGGCACCTAACGGAGCGCGAAGTTTGTCAGCGGTATTCTTTTCGCACAGTTCGGGATTTAACCTAGCACGCATCTTTTTCCGAATTTTTCTGACGCGGCAGACAGTCAGGAATGATTTTCCGTTTTCGGCAAGGGCCGCCGGCCTTTGCATGCGGCACGTTCCGTGCTTCGATTTATGCTTTTAGACCATTTCAATATAATCCGGGGAAGCAATGAATCATCATCAACTCGAAAAAGATATTGAGCATCTGGAACACGTTATTTCCCATATTTCCGCTGAAGACCGTATCCCGCTGTCATATTGGCGCAACCGTATCGATTCGGTTTCCGGCGCGGTTCTCGTGCCCGCGCAGGCCAGTCGAATCAAACGGCTGAATGCCGCGTTATCGGCATTGGAAAATCGGCACAAAGCCTGATGGCTCCGACAGCGGAAAGCCGTCGCGTAACCTCTGCGCACGTCACGTTGTCCGCGGCAACAGCGGAACGTAGCGGCCGGACTCCTCTCGTCATCGACCCAGGATCAGCATGCAACCAGCCGGACTTTCCGCGACCCGCCTGACCGCCTTGACCAACGCGTTGCAAGGCTACGTGGAACGCGGCGAAGTCGCGGGCGTGGTGTCGATGGTGTGGCGACGCGGCGAAGTCGGCTATTTCGAGCCGCTCGGCTGGCGCGACGACGCCGCGCAGTTGCCGATGGAGCGCGACACGCTGTTTCGCATCGCGTCGATGACCAAGCCGGTGACCAGTGCCGCGATCCTGATGCTGATCGAGGAAGACCGGCTTGCGCTCGACACGCCGATTTCGCTGTGGCTGCCCGAACTGGCCGCGCCGCGCGTGCTGCGCGACCCCAGCGGTCCGCTCGACGAAACCGATCCGGTCAAGGCGCCGCTCACCGTGCTCGACCTGCTGACGCATCGCGCCGGTTTCGCCTACCACTTCACCGCGACCGGCCCGCTGGCCGAAGCGTACGCGGCCGCTTTCAACGGTTTCGAGGGGCACGCGGACAACAGCGCCTGGCTCGCCCGCATCTCGGCATTGCCGCTGATGTTCCAGCCCGGCTCCCGCTGGCACTACGGCATCGCGACCGACGTGCTCGGCGTGCTGGTCGAACGCGTGAGCGGTATGTCGCTCGGCGATTTTTTCCGCACGCGGATCTTCGAACCGCTCGGCATGCGCGACACCGCGTTCTCGGTGCCCGACGCGCAACTCGCCCGGCTGGCCACCGCGTATGGGGTCGAGCCCGGCACGCGGCGGCGCGTGGTCGAGGATCATCCGTCGGCGAGCCGCTGGGCGAACCCCGACCGCTTCCAGAGCGGCGGCGGCGGGCTCGTTTCGACCGCGCAGGACTATCTGCAATTCGCCCAACTGCTGCTCGGACGCGGCCGCGTCGGCGCCACGCGTTTGCTGTCGCATCGCTCGGTCGATCTGATGCGCTGCAATTTTTTGACACGCGACCAGCGTCGCGTGCCGGCCTTCGGGCATGTGCTGTGGGCGGGCCAAGGCTTCGGCCTCGGCGTTTCCGTCGTCGACGACCCGGCGCAGCAACTGCCGCACGGCTATCGTTCAATGGGTTCGTTCGGCTGGCCGGGGGCTTACGGCACGAGCTGGTTCGCCGATCCGGTCGAAAATATGATCGGCCTGATGCTGATCCAGCGACGCGCGATCGAACCCTTCCCAATGGCGGTCGACTTCGAACGCCGCGTGTACGATGCCATTGACGACTGAGAGCAGGTACCGCCGCCGCTGAGTCGTTCCGCATGGGACGGCGCGCGCCTGGCGGGCCGCTCTATCCGGCACTTTATTCGTCTGATAGTGTCCGCACTGCAATTCTTCAAATAGATTGGGGGAGCACCGCCATGGCTTCGTATAAACAGTTGACTGCCCAACTCGAAAAACTCCACAAGGAAGTCGCAGCGGCCCGCGAAAAAGAAGTGGCGCAGGCGATCGCCGACATCAAGCAGAAGGTCGCCGAATATGACCTGACCGCCGAAGAACTCGGCTTTACGAGCCAGAGCAAGCCGGCTCGCAAAGCGGCGACGGCGTCAGTCGCGAAGTACCGCAATCCGAAAACCGGCGAGACCTGGAGCGGCCGCGGCCGCTCGCCGGCGTGGCTCGCGGGCAAGAATCGCGAGCGCTTTCTGATCGATCTGTGAACGCGTGTCGTTGGCGTGGCGCTTGGCTCGTCGTGCGTTGCGCGACGGGTGTCACGCGAAGAATCTTCTGAAGTGATGCCGCGCGCGACGGATTTCGCACCGCTACGCGAGTCCCGAAAACGCTCACCTTTGACACCGGCCCGAACGCGGGCAGTGAGCTTTTTCGCCTGACTCTCTTCACAGCGAGTTGTTTCGGTGAGCCAGGTTTTGTCGCTTGACGCACCTCGCGGCAACGCTCCCGCGCACTTCCCGACTGACTCGCGCGATTTCTCCCGAAACCCGCGCCGGCCTTTGCTGGCGGGCGTTCCCAGGCTATGCGAAGGATCTTGCGGAGCGTTGCGCGCCCAGGTTTGGCGTTGGGCCATTACGTTTGGCGCTCTCGCAAGCATGGCCGCGCGGGTGCGTGAATAGAGCCGCCGCGTCTTCACCTTTCGAGGCGCTTCGTCGCCCGCGCTCACAAGTCCCGAAAACTCTCACCTTTGCGCGCATCGCTCCGCATGGCTGCCCGCGTCAGGCCCAAGCCACAGGCAACTCGCCCCGTACCCCGACCCGCGCGGGCGGCCCGGTTTCCCCCTCGCGCCGCGTCGGGCGTGTATCATTCGTTCCCTGCGCTGTTCTGCGCTGGCGATTCCCGTATTGTCGAAGGTTTGTTCGTGACCTGATTCCGGCGCGGCGAAGTGTGCCAGTCGATGCGGGTTCCGGCCCGACTCCCGCAGCTCGACGCCGCCGCGCAAGGCGCGGCATCCCGGCCGCCACAAGCCGCCGGGAACCGCCCGAACCTCCTATCTGTGACCGCCAGACCCGATGTCAGTCTCCGAACTCAAACGCCGCCGCACGTTCGCGGTTATTTCCCACCCGGACGCGGGTAAAACCACGCTCACCGAAAAGCTGCTGCTGTTCTCGGGCGCGATTCAGATCGCCGGTACCGTGAAGGGCCGCAAGAGCAATCGCTACGCGACGTCCGACTGGATGGAGATCGAAAAGCAGCGCGGCATTTCGGTCGCCAGCTCGGTGATGCAGTTCGAGTACGGCGACGCCGTCATCAACCTGCTCGACACGCCGGGCCACGAAGACTTCTCCGAGGACACGTACCGCGTGCTGACCGCGGTCGACGCCGCCGTGATGGTGATCGACGGCGCGAACGGCGTCGAAGCGCAAACGCTGAAGCTGCTCGAAGTCTGCCGTAGCCGCAAGACGCCGATCGTCACCTTCATCAACAAGCTCGACCGCGAAGTGCGCGAGCCGCTCGAACTGCTCGACGAAATCGAGCAGCATCTGGGCGTGGCGGCGGTGCCGTTCACGTGGCCGATCGGCATGGGCAAGGAATTCCAGGGTGTCTACGACATCCAGCGCGACCAGGTGCGCGTGTTCCGCGCCGGCCAGGATACGGCGGGCGGCGCGGTGGAAACGCTGCAAGGCCTGAGCGACGAGGAAGGCGAACGCCGCTTCGGCCATAGCTGGACGAAGGCTAAGGAAGAGATCGATCTGATCACCGGTGCGACGCCCGACTTCGACCGCGAGCAGTTCCTGGCCGGTCAGCAGTCGCCGGTGCTGTTCGGCTCGGCGATCAACAACTTCGGCGTGAAGGAAATTCTCGACGCGCTGGTCGACCTCGCGCCGCCGCCGTCGATGCGCATGACCGTGCAGCGTCCGGTGATGCCCGACGAGCCGAAGTTCACCGGCGTCGTGTTCAAGGTGCAGGCGAACATGGACCTCGCGCACCGCGACCGCGTGGCGTTCATCCGCGTGTGCTCGGGACGTTTCGAGCGCGGCATGGCCGTGAAGGTCACCCGTTCGAACAAGACCTTCCGCGCGAACAACGTGGTGACGTTCCTGTCGCAACGTCGTGAGACCGTGAGCGAAGCGTATCCGGGCGACATCATCGGTATTCCGAATCACGGCACGCTGAGCCTCGGCGATACGCTGACCGAAGGCGAGCAACTGCAATTCGTCGGCCTGCCGTTCTTCGCGCCGGAAATTTTTCAGACCGTCGAAGTGGTCGACCCGATGCGCGCGAAGCAACTCGGCGAGGCGCTGAAGCAACTCGGCGAAGAAGGCGCGATTCAGGTGTTCCGCCCGGAAGTGGGCGGGCTGATGATCCTCGGCGCGGTCGGGCAGTTGCAGTTCGAGGTCGTGTCGCATCGTCTGTCGACCGAGTACAAGGTCGACGTGCGGATGGCGCCGGCGCGCTATCGCCTGTCGCGCTGGGTGACCTGCGACGACGCCGCCGAACTGCGCCGCTTCACCGATTCGTACGCGGCGCGGATCGCGCTCGATGCATCCGATGCGCCGACGTATCTGGCGTCGCACGTGTCCGAGATCGAAGTCGCGCAGAAGGCGTGGCCGAAGATCGTGTTCAACGAACTGCGCGAGCATTCGGGTGCGCCGTTCAGGAAATCGATGTGAGCGCCTGCTGTCGCTACGCATGAATGAAGAAGCCGCGTCGATGACGCGGTTTTTTTTGCTCGCTGGTTTTGCTCGCTGGTTTCGACGCGCGCCAGGCTCTTGACGCCACCACCCCGCGCAAGCCCACGACTTCGCCTATGCTGACGAGACACGCGCCGCGCCGCGAGGCTTGCGCGTCCTCCTCACTTTCGCGGAGCGCCCGTGACCGTACGCAATCTCGACGCGTTGTTTCGACCCAAATCCGTCGCCGTAATCGGCGCTTCCGAGCGGCCGGGCAGCACGGGCGCGATGGTGTGGGCGCGCGTGCTGGAAGGCGGTTTCGACGGCCCCCTGTGGCCGGTCAATCCGAAGTACGAAACGCTGGGCGGCCATACCGTGATCGGCGACGCGGGCGATCTGCCGCAAGCGCCCAGCGTCGCAGTGATCTGCACGCCGCCCGCCACGTGGCCGGCGCTCATCCATAAGCTCGGCGGGTTGGGCACGCGGGCGGCGATCATCGTCGGCGAGGCGCGCAGCGAGGAGGATCGGCTCGCGCTGCGGCACGCGTTGTCGGCGGCGCGGCCGCATCTGCTGCGCATCGTCGGGCCCGGCAGTCTCGGCGTGGTGTCGCCGGCGATGCGCGCGCATCTCGGCGCGCCGTCGTGCACGGTCAAGCCGGGCGGCGTCGCGTGGGTGTCGCAGTCGAACGCGCTGACCAATGCGGTGCTTGGCTGGGCGCAAGCGCGCGGGCTCGGTTTTTCGCACGCGGTCGCGCTCGGCGACGAAGCCGACGTGGACGCCGGCGACGTGCTCGATTACCTTGCGAGCGACCCCGGCACGCGCGCGATTCTGCTCGAACTCGACACCGTGCGCGCGGCGCGCAAGTTCATGTCGGCGGCGCGGGCGGCGGCGCGCAACAAGCCGGTGCTCGCGTTGCGCTCCGGCCGCGCCGATCCCGCCGACGCGCTGTACACCGCCGCGTTCCGGCGTGCGGGCATGGTGCGCGTCGATGCGCTCGACGATCTGCTCGACGAAGTGGAAACGCTCGGCGTCGGACGCGTGGCGGCGGGCGGGGCGGCGACGCTGATCACTAGCGACCGCGGCCTCGCGACGCTCGCGTGCGATGCCTTTGCCGCCGCCGGCGGCATGCTTGCGCCGTGGCCCGACGCAGCGTCGGACGCGTTGCGGCAGGTATTGCCGCACGCGGTCGGCGGCAATCCGCTGCAACTCGGCGACGACGCGCGTCCCGAGCATTTCGGCAGCGCGCTCAAACTGCTGGCGGAGCATCGCAGCACCGGCACGGCCTTCGTGGTTCACGCGTCGACGCACGGTGCGCCGGTCGGCGAGGTCGCGCAGGCGCTGATCGAGAATCAGCGGTTCGCGTATCGCGGTTTGCTCGCGTGTTTCTTCGGCGGGCTGGATGCCGCCACGCGCGACGCGTTGCACGTGCAGGGCATTCCGGTTCATACGACACCGCAGCGGCTCGCGCGCGCGTTCGCTCGTCTGGTCGATTACCGGATGGGCCGCGAACTGCTGATGCAAACGCCGGAGGGCTTGCCCGCGCAAATTCCCGACGCGATCGACGCCGCCCAGGCGCAGGCTTGCGCGGCCCTCGCCGCGGGCGAGCAGGAGTTGACGGGCGAGGCGGCGGCGCGGTTTCTCCAGCGGTTCGGGCTGCAGGTTGAAGCGTCGGCGGGGGGCGGCGCGCTGAGCGTGGCGGAGGTCGCGGGGCAGAAGCCCGCGCCGGAGTCCGCGCAAAAACGCACGGTCAAGGCCACGCAACAGGCGGCACAAACACCAACGTTCGCAGCAGCAGCGCCCGCCCAACCGCCCGTAGCGGATTGCGCAGAAGACAGCGCGGGGCGGTCGGCAAAACCCGTGGTCGACATCGCCGTCGAGCTTCACGACGACGACAACTTCGGCCCCGTGTTCCGCTTCACCGCGCCATCGGTGGACGGCGTGTCCGAAGCGCTGCGCGTTTACGGTCTGCCGCCGCTCAATCCGGTGCTCGCGCGCGACCTCGTCACGCGTTCGCGCTATGCGCGGCTGGTCGCGCCGGAGCCGGCGCTCGCCGCGCTGACGGCGCTGTCGCAGGCGGTCTGCGACGTCAAGGAGATCGTCGGTCTCGGGCTGACGCTGCGAGTCTACAGCGATCGTGTGACGGTGGTCGATCCCACGCTGAAGCTCGCCGCGAAACGCAGCCGCCTGGCGATCGTCCCGTACCCGCGCCGCTTCGAAGAGACGCTCGACTGGCAGGGTTTGCGGGTGACGGTGCGGCCGATTCGGCCGGAAGACGAAGCCGCGCATCACGACTTCGTCGAAGCGATGACGCCCGAGGATTTGCGGCTGCGCTTTTTCGGCGCGGTGGGAAGCTTCGACCACTCGCAACTCGCGCGGATGACGCAAATCGACTACGACCGTGAAATGGCGCTGATCGCGACCGTCACGAGCGACGAGGGGTTCACGCGAACCTTGGGTGTGGTGCGCGCCGTCGCGGATCCCGACAACGAGACCGCCGAATTCGCGGTCGCGGTGCGCTCGGACCAGAAGGGCCGGCGGCTCGGTCAGCTGCTAATGGAGCGGATCGTCAGGTATGCGCGGGTGCGCGGGATCCATTGGCTGGTCGGCGAGGCGCTGCGCGAAAACAGCGCGATGATCGCGCTCGCGAAGGCCTGTGGTTTCACGATTACGCCGACCGAAGATCCTGGGGTGGTGGGCTTTCGGATGGCGCTGGACGAGACGGCCGAGGGCGCGGCATAAACGTGAAGGACGTCGAGGGTAACCGGTCAGCCGGTCTCCCGCTTAACCGGCGAACCGAAGCGGCGACCGGTGCCGGGAGGCACGCTTAACCGTCACCCCGCAATCATTTCAACACCAACCTCACGCCGGCAACTTCGCCGCCGCCTCATCGACCTGCGTGCGCGTCACCGACAATTCGTCGAGCCACGCGTCCGCATACACCGCACCGGTTTCGCGTTCGAGACGCGCGATCGTCACCGCGCAACGGTTCGCGTCCTTCAGCGTCGCGATGAACGACTTCACCGATTGACCCGTCGTGAACGCGTCGAACAGCGGCACGCGGATATCGTCCGGCAGCGGACGCGTGGTCCACTGGTACGGCTTGCCGTTGAACGTGAACGACGGCGGCAGCACGCGCTCTTTCTTTGCGGCCGGAATCAGCCCGTAGGTGCGCGCGGCTTCGCCGATCTGCTCCGGCGAGAACAGCTCGTCCGGGCTGATGTCGAATTGCTTGATGAAGGTCTCGATGCTTTGCATCGCCGCGGCGCGGTCGTCACGACGCTTTTGCGCATGAGCGACGATGTCGCGCAGTTCGTCGGCTTCTTCGGGCGTAATCGTGAAGCTCGACTGCTTCTGCTGGAGTTCGGAAAAACGCTGGAATTCGGAATCGGTCAGAAGTTTCGCCATTGCTTATCGAGGGGGCGCGCAGGGGCGAACCCATGCGGCGTAATTTGAAAGGGTCGCCATTCTAAACCATGTGCGCAGGCGGCCGATTTTCACCGGCGCACCACACGCAAGCGCCCTTGCGCCCCGGCGCAATTCAACTCAATGCAGGCCAACGCACTCGAAACGAATCACGCGGCGTTCTCATGAAACATCGACAGCGCCTGCACCGTTTCGCGCAGCAACCCCGTTGCTGCTTCTAGCGTCGGCGCGACGTATTCGTCGATACGCCGTAGATACGGACAGGTCAGCACTGCGATTGCCTGGCCGGCCGGCCCCTGGATCGGAAACGTCACGTCGGTCACGCCGAACGTCTGCTGGCTGTCCTTCTGCGAAAAACCCGCCGCGCGAATCCGCTCGCACGCGAGTTCCAGTTCGTCGCGATCGATCGTGACTTCGCCCTTCACCTTCGTATGCTCGGCGAGCATCTGCCGGCGCTGCTCGATGCTCTGAAACGCGAGCATCACGCGGCCCGAGCCGGTATCGATCAACCCGACCCGCGAACCGAGCCGCACCGACATGCCCCATGTGCCCGGCCCATCGACCTGCGCGATCACCAGCAGATTGCCGCGGTCGTACACGACGAGGTGACACGACTGTTCGGCGGCGTCGGCGAAGCGCTGCATCAGCGGCAACGCTTCGGCGATCAACCGGTTCATCGGCGGATGACGATGCGCGAGCGCATACAGCTTCAGGCTCAACGAATAGCGGTCGCCGCCGGCCGAGCGCACCACGTACTGCCGCGCAACCAGGCGTTCGAGCATCCGGTACATCTCGCTCGCATTGCGCCCGAGCAGCTTGGTGATCTCGGCGCGCGTGAGCCCCTCTTTCTGCTCGGCGAGCAATTCGAGGATGTCGAGACCTTTGTCGAGCGCGGGGGCCCGGTAGCGGTCGGCGTCGTCTTTCTCTTCTGCGTCCATGGTCGGCGAGGTTCCGTGTGCAGTTCTCATTATCTGGCGCATGAATGTAAGTGCGTGGCGAATCTTGAGCAAGGCGGCGCGTGTCCAGGGAAAGTACGGACCCCCTCGCGACGGAGATTCCTTGACTTCGAAAAGTCCGTATATGAATAATACGTTCATTGGTGAATGAACGCACACCAATGCCCGATAAGAAAATCGATAAGAAAGCGCAGGACGAAGTGCCGGCATCCATGACCGGTTCACGCAGTTCAATCAAACGCATAGCAGGAGACAACCCCATGTCGTCGTTCGTCAAACGGCCGTCCGCGGCCCACCGTCTGTTCCGTTGTTCCCTCTTCACTGTCGCGGCCGCCGCGTGCGTCGCCGGCCTCGCCGCGAGCAGCGCCGCGCAAGCCGCCGACGCCGGCAAGATCGGCCTCGGCCTGCCGCTGCTCACGTCGCCGTTCTGGCAGTCGTACAACAACTACCTGCCCAAGTACGCGAAGGACATGGGCCTCGACATCCTCGCGCCGGTCAATTCGAATGGCGATCCGGCCCAGCAGATCACCGACATGAACAACCTGCTGAACCTCGGTTCGAAGGGCATCGTGGTCGGCCCGCTGGATTCGGCGGCGATCAGCCGCGCGCTCGACGCCGCCGCGGCCCGCAACGTGCCGGTGGTCGCCGTCGACGTCGCGCCGACGCAGGGCAAGGTCGCGATGGTCGTGCGCGCCGACAATCATGCGTACGGCGAGAAGGCGTGCAAATACATCGGCGAACACGTGAAGTCGGGCAAGGTCGTGCAGATCATGGGCGACCTCGCGTCGGTCAACGGACGCGACCGCTCGGAGGCATTCCGCGCGTGTCTGAAGGGCTATCCGGGGTTGTCGCTGCTCGAAATTCCGGCGGCCTGGAAGGGCGACGTCGCGGCCACCGCGCTCGACAGCCTGCTCACTGCAGACCCCGATGTGAAGGCGATCTACATGCAGGCGGGCGGCGTCTATCTGTCGCCGACGCTGCAAACCTTGCGTCGCAAGCAGATGCTGTTTCCCGCCGGTAACGCGAAGCACGTCGTGATCGTGAGCAACGATGGCATTCCGCAGGAGTTCGAAGCGATTCGCCGTGGCGAGATCGACGCGACCATCTCGCAGCCCGCCGATTCGTACGCGAAATACGGCCTGTTCTACATCAAGGCCGCGTTGGCCGGGCAAACCTTCAAGCCGGGCCCGACCGATCACGGCAGCAACATCATCCAGCTCGCGCCCGGCGTGCTTGAAGACCAGCTGCCCGCGCCGCTCGTGACCAAGTCCAATGTCGACGACAAAGCGCTCTGGGGCAATACGGTCAAATGAGCAGCCAAATGAGCGGCCAATTGAGCGCACCGACGCCATCCGTGCCGGTCGTCGAAGCGTTTGAAGTCACCAAACGCTTCGGCTCGACGGCCGCGCTGAAAGACGTGAGCATCCGCGTGATGCCCGGCGAGTCGCATGCGCTCGTCGGGCGCAACGGGGCGGGCAAGTCGACGCTGGTGTCGATTCTCACCGGCCTGCGCAAGCCCGACACCGGCGAGGTGCGCTTCGGCGGCGTGAGCGCGCCGTCGATCGCGGATCGCGACGCGTGGCGCGAGCGCGTCGCGTGCGTCTATCAGCATTCGACGATCATCCGCGACCTGAGCGTCGCGGAGAATCTGTTCATCAACCGGCAGCCTGTGCGCGGCGGCATGATCGACTGGCAGACGATGCGCCGCGACGCGCGCGAGCTGCTCGATCACTGGAAGATCGACGTGCGCGAAGACGCGCGCGCCGGCGACCTGAGCGTGGAAGCGCGGCAACTGGTGGAGATCGCGCGGGCGCTGTCGTACGGCGCGCGCTTCATCATCCTCGACGAGCCGACCGCGCAACTCGACGGCGACGAGATCAAGCGCCTGTTCAGGCGCATCAGCGAGTTGCAGCGCGAAGGCGTGACCTTCCTGTTCATCTCGCATCATCTTCAGGAGGTCTACGAAATTTGCCAGGCGGTGACGGTGTTGCGCGACGCGCGGCATATCGTCAGCGCGCCGGTGTCCGCGTTGCCGCGCGAGCAGTTGATCGAAGCGATGACCGGCGAGCGCGGCGGCCTGAACGTCGCCGATGCGGCGGCGCGCGCCGCGCTGCCCGCCGATACGGCAATCGCACTGCGCGTCGACGAACTGGCCGGCTCCGATTACGAAGGTGTGTCGTTCACCGTCAGGCGCGGAGAAGTGGTCGGCCTGACCGGCGCAACGAGCAGCGGGCGCACGAGCGTCGCCGAAGCGATCGCCGGTTTGCGCACGGTCAAGCGCGGCACGGTCAGCGTCGACGGCAATGCGTTGCCACCCGGCGACGTGCCCGCCGCGTTGGCGCACGGCATCGGCTGCGTGCCGAAGGACCGGCATCACGAAGGCCTCGTGCTCACGCAATCGATCGCGGAAAACGCGTCGATGACGATCGCGCGCGTGCTCGGCAAGTTCGGCATCGCGCCGCCCGCGAAGAAGCACGCGTTCGGCCAGAAGATGATCGACGCGCTCGGCATCGTCGCGCAGGGCCCCGAGCATGTCGTGTCGGGACTGTCGGGCGGCAATCAGCAGAAGGTGGTGATGGCGCGCGCGCTCGCCACCGATCCCAACGTGCTCGTACTGATCGACCCCACTGCGGGCGTCGATGTGAAATCGAAAGAAGCGTTGCTCTCCGTCGTGGATCGCGTGCGCGAAGAGGGCAAGGCCGTGCTGGTCGTGTCCGGCGAACTCGACGATCTGCGTACCTGTGACCGCGTGCTGGTCATGTTCCGTGGCCGTGTCGCGGCCGAATTTCCCGCGGGTTGGCAGGACCACGACCTGATCGCATCCGTTGAAGGAGTCAGTCTCCATGAAGAATAGTGTGCCCAGTCCCGCGTTTAGCGCGGCGCAAGGCCAGGCTCAACCGCAGCCTTCCGCATCGGTGTCGCGCGGCAAGCGTGCGCGCTCCGAACTCGCGCGCCTGCGTGAACTGGCGTTGCTGCCCGCGCTCGCATTGCTGATCGTGATCGGCGCATTTGTCAGCCCGAGTTTTCTGACGAAGGCCAATCTGATCAGCGTGCTCGGCGCATCGGCGGCGCTCGCGCTCGTCGTGCTCGCCGAATCGCTGATCGTGCTGACCGGCAAGTTCGATCTGTCGCTCGAATCGACGGTCGGCATCGCGCCCGCCGTGGGCGCGATGCTGGTGATGCCGGCGGCGTCCGCGGGCTTCGGCACGCAATGGCCGACGGCGCTCGGCCTCATCGCGATTGTCGCGGTGGGCGCGCTGATCGGTTTGATCAACGGCTTCCTGGTGGTGCGTCTGCGGCTGAACGCGTTCATCGTCACGCTGGCCATGCTGATCGTGCTGCGCGGCATGCTGGTCGGTGCGACCAAGGGTGGCACGCTGTTCGATATGCCGCCGTCGTTCTTCACGCTCGCCACCACCATCGTGCTCGGCCTGCCGTTGTCGGTGTGGCTCGCGGCGGCGGCGTTCGCGATCGCCGCGTTTGTGCTGCGCTATCACCGGCTGGGCCGCGCGTTGTATGCGATCGGCGGCAATCCGGAAGCGGCGCGCGCGGCGGGCATTCGCGTCGAGCGCATCACGTGGGGCGTGTTCGTGCTCGGCAGCATTCTGGCTTCGCTTGGCGGTTTGATCGTGACCGGCTACGTCGGCGCGATCAACGCGAATCAGGGCAACGGGATGATCTTCACGGTGTTCGCGGCGGCGGTGATTGGCGGTATTTCGCTCGACGGCGGCAAGGGCACGATGCTCGGCGCGCTGTCCGGCGTGCTGCTGCTCGGCGTCGTGCAGAACCTGTTGACGCTCGCGCAGGTGCCGTCGTTCTGGATTCAGGCGATCTACGGCGCGATCATTCTCGGCTCGCTGATGGTGGCGCGCCTCGCGAGCGGCGAAGGCCAGAACTGAGCCCAGCCCGCATCCACGCCTCATACGCAAGCACCGGAGATCTCATTTGACCAGCCGTCCATTGCCAACCGATCCGCGTCTGATCCTGCTCAGCCCCGCCGACAACTGCCTGATCGCGGCGGCGCGGCTCGATGCGGGCACACAGGTCGACATCGAAGGGGAGCGCGTCACGCTGACCCGCACCATCGAGCTGGGTCACAAGGTGGCGCGCCACGAACTCGCGAAGGACGACAAGGTGCTGCGCTACGGCGCGGTGATCGGCCACGTGACCGAAGGGGTGGCGCGCGGCGCGCATCTGCATACGCACAACCTCGAAAGCGACTACTTGCCGACCTATACGCACGACGCGGGTCACGAGTTCGTCCACCACTGATACGCGCACCCTCACGCGGCTTTTCGCGCCGCTGAACCGCTGGAACGATCATGACTGACATTTCCGTAGCAACCGCCGCGCAGCAACCGATGCTGCAAGGTTATCTGCGCAGCGACGGCCGCAAGGGCATCCGCAACGTGGTCGCGGTCGCCTATCTGGTCGAGTGCGCGCATCACGTGGCGCGCGAGATCGTCACGCAATTTCGCGAGCCGCTCGACGCGTTCGACGACCCTTCCGCGGAGCGCGAGCCGCCCGTTCATCTGATCGGCTTTCCCGGCTGCTATCCGAACGGCTACGCGGAGAAGATGCTGGAGCGGCTCACCACGCATCCGAACGTTGGCGCGGTGCTGTTCGTGTCGCTCGGTTGCGAGAGCATGAACAAGCACTATCTGGTGGACGTGGTGCGTGCGAGCGGCCGTCCCGTCGAAGTCCTGACGATCCAGGAAAAGGGCGGCACGCGCAGCACGATTCAATACGGCGTCGACTGGATTCGTGGCGCGCGCGCGCAGCTCGCCGCGCAACAGAAAGTGCCGATGGCGTTGAGCGAACTGGTGATCGGCACGATTTGCGGCGGCTCGGACGGCACCAGTGGCATCACCGCGAACCCGGCGGTGGGTCGCGCGTTCGATCATCTGATCGATGCGGGCGCCACCTGCATCTTCGAGGAAACCGGCGAACTGGTGGGCTGCGAGTACCACATGAAGACGCGCGCGGCGCGGCCGGAACTGGGCGAAGCGATCGTCGCGTGTGTCGCGAAGGCGGCGCGTTACTACTCGATCCTCGGACACGGCAGCTTCGCGGTCGGCAACGCGGACGGTGGCCTCACCACGCAGGAAGAGAAATCGCTCGGCGCGTATGCGAAGAGCGGCGCGTCGCCGATCGTCGGCATCATCAAACCCGGCGACGTTCCGCCGACCGGCGGCCTCTATCTGCTCGACGTGGTGCCGGACGGCGAGCCGCGCTTCGGCTTTCCGAACATCAGCGACAACGCGGAGATCGGCGAGCTGATCGCGTGCGGCGCGCACGTGATCCTGTTCACGACCGGACGCGGCTCGGTGGTTGGGTCGGCGATCTCGCCGGTGATCAAGGTGTGCGCGAACCCGTCGACGTATCGCAATCTTTCCGGCGATATGGACGTGGATGCGGGGCGTATTCTGGAAGGCCGCGGCACGCTCGACGAAGTGGGCCGCGAGGTGTTCGAGCAAACGGTCGCGGTAGCGCGAGGCACGGCGTCGAAATCGGAAACTCTCGGGCATCAGGAGTTTATTCTGACTTACAAGACGTTCGACCCGGTCGGCCCTGCGTGTTTGCCGTCGAGCGGGGCGCGGCCCGCGCAACGGGTGGTTGCGATCGAGCCGCATTGAGCGAGTGCGGCGGGATCTGGGCGCTCATATCCGGCAGATTGCCGGCGCGCTGCGCAAATCCCGTCCGTACATGGTAAAAACACAAGAAATATTGGAGACGTGCTCAATGACGGCAGCGATCGCATCGAAGATCGGCCAACGGCGCCGTATCGGCCGCGGCACATTGCAGGTGAGCGGATTGGGTCTCGGCACGGCGCCGCTCGGCGGCCTGTACCGCGACCTGTCGGACGAGGAGGCCCACGCGACCATCGCCGCCGCGTGGGACGCGGGCGTGCGCTACTTCGACACCGCGCCGCACTACGGCAACACGAAGGCCGAGCATCGTCTCGGCGACGCGCTGCGCCGCTATCCGCGCAGCGACTACGTGCTGTCCACCAAGGTAGGCCGCCGCTTCGTGCCGCGCACCACGCCGTTCGACGACCGCGAAGGCTGGCAAAACCCGTTGCCCTTCGAAGCGATCTACGACTACACGCACGACGGCATCATGCGCTCGTTCGAAGACAGCCAGCAGCGCATGGGCATCGTCGAGATCGACATTCTGCTGGTCCACGACATTGGCCGCGTCACGCACGGCGACCAGCATCCTCACTATTGGCGGCAACTGACCGAAGGCGGCGGCTTTCGCGCACTCGACGCGCTGCGCTCGTCGGGCGCGATCAAGGCGGTCGGCCTCGGCGTCAACGAAGGCGCGGTCATCCTCGACGCGATGACCGAGTTCGATATCGATTGCGCGTTGCTCGCGGGCCGTTATACGCTCCTCGAACAGACCACCCTCGACGACCTGCTGCCCGCCTGCGAAGCGCGCGGCGTCAGCATCCTGTTAGGCGGCGCGTTCAACTCGGGCATTCTGGCGCGCGGCGTGTCGGGCGATCTGAAATTCAATTACGGCGACGCGCCACCCGAAGTGATCGAGCGCGTCGCGCGGCTGGAGGCGGTGTGTCGCGCGCATGGCGTGCCGCTCGCCGCCGCCGCGTTGCAGTTTCCGTATGCGCATCCGGCGGTCGCCACCGTGCTGACCGGCGCGCGCAGTGCCGACGAATTGCGCGAGAACGTCGCGTCGTTCGAGCAGCCGATCCCCGCGGCCTTGTGGTCCGCGTTGCGCGACGAAGGCTTGCTCGATGCGCGCGCGCCTGCGCCAGAGGATTGATCCGACGATGTTGATCGACGCTCACCAGCATTACTGGGACCCCGCGCGAGGCGACTACGAGTGGCTCACGCCGGAGCTGAAAATCCTGTACCGCCCGTTCGGCCCCGCGGATCTCGCGCCGTTGCGCGAGCGAGCGGGCATCGAACGAACGGTGGTCGTGCAGGCCGCGCCGACCCTCGACGAAACGCGCTATCTGCTCGACCTCGCGCGTAATGAGCCGTCGATCGCGGGCGTGGTCGGCTGGGTGCCGTTGCTGTTGCCGAATGCGCCTGACTTGATCGAAGCGCTCGCGCGCGAGCCGAAGTTCAAGGGCGTGCGGCCGATGCTGCAGGACCTGCCCGACCACGGCTGGATCGCGAACCCCGATCTCGCACCGGCGATCGAAGCACTGATCGCGCATGACCTCGCGTTCGACGCGCTGATCTATGCGCGTCACGTCGAATATGTCGAAATCTTCGCGAAGCGTTTTCCGGCGCTGCGCATTGTCGTCGATCATGGCGCGAAACCGCCGATCCGCTATGGCCAGGCCGGCTTCCAGGTGTGGAAGGACGCGATCACGCGGCTCGCGAGCCTGCCGCAAATTCACTGCAAGCTCTCCGGGCTAGCCACCGAGGCGTCGCCCGGTTGGACCGAAGATACGCTGCGGCCTTACGTCGACCATCTGCTGACGTCGTTCGGTCCGGCGCGCTTGATGTGGGGCAGCGACTGGCCGGTGCTCGATCTGAACGGCGATTATCTGCTCTGGCATTCGGTCGCGACCACCTTGCTCGCGTCGTTGAGCGACGCCGAGCGGGCGGCGGTGTTCGGCGAGAACGCCGCCGCGTTTTACCGCCTTTGATCTTTGATTTCTGAAAACGTCGGCAGGATATAAGCAGCCAACAAGCAGCCCATTCACATGATGGAGTCGTAGATGACACAAAGACTGGCCGGCAAAACGGCCCTGATCACCGCGGCGGGACAAGGTATCGGTCTCGCCACCGCGGAACTCTTCGCACGCGAAGGCGCGCGCGTGATCGCCACGGACATCCGCATCGACGGACTCGCGGGCAAGCCGGTCGAAGCGCGCCAGCTCGACGTGCTCGACGGTGCGGCGATCAAGGCGCTGGCCGCCGAGGTCGGCCCGATCGACGTGTTGTTCAACTGCGCGGGCTTCGTGCACGCCGGTTCGATTCTCGAATGCAGCGAGGAGGATTGGGATTTCGCGTTCGACCTGAACGCGAAGGCGATGTACCGTATGATCCGCGCGTTTTTGCCGGCCATGCTCGAGAAGGGCGGCGGCTCGATCATCAACATGTCGTCGGCGGCGTCGAGCGTGAAGGGCGTGCCGAACCGCTTCGCGTACGGCGCGTCGAAGGCCGCGGTGATCGGGCTGACCAAGGCCGTTGCTGCAGACTTCGTCACGCGTGGTGTACGCTGTAACGCGATCTGCCCGGGCACGGTCCATTCGCCGTCGCTCGAACAGCGGATCGCGGCGCAGGCTCAGGCACAAGGCGCGACGGTGGACGCCGTGCACGCGGCGTTCGTCGCGCGTCAGCCGATGGGCCGCGTCGGCAAGCCGGAAGAGATCGCCGCGCTGGCGCTGTATCTCGCGTCCGACGAGTCGTCGTTCACGACGGGTCAGTCGCATGTGATCGACGGCGGCTGGTCGAACTGACGCTCGCTAATTTACGAACCGAATACTACTGAACGTAAAGGGAAGTACCACGATGAAACTGCTTCGTTATGGGCCGAAAGGTCAGGAAAAACCGGGCCTGCTCGACGCGCAAGGCAAGATTCGCGATCTGTCGAAAGTGGTCGGCGATATCGACGGCGCCGCGCTGACCGATGAAGGTCTCGCCAAGCTGCGCGCGGTCGATCCGGCTTCGTTGCCGGTGGTCGAAGGCGATCCGCGCATCGGGCCGTGCGTCGCGCGAATCGGCAAGTTCATCTGCATCGGGCTGAATTACGCGGATCACGCGGCCGAATCGAATCTGCCGGTGCCGTCCGAGCCGGTCATCTTCAACAAGTGGACGAGCGCGATCAGCGGCCCGAACGACGACGTCGAAATTCCGCGCGGCTCGAAGAAGACCGATTGGGAAGTCGAACTGGGCGTGGTGATCGGCAAGCCGGCGAAATATATCGACGAAGCCAACGCACTCGATTACGTCGCCGGCTACTGCGTGATCAACGACGTGTCGGAACGCGAATGGCAGATCGAACGCGGCGGCACGTGGGACAAGGGCAAGGGCTTCGACACGTTCGGCCCGATCGGTCCGTGGGTCGTCACGCGCGATGAAGTCGCCGATCCGCAGAACCTGAGCCTGTGGCTCGAAGTAGACGGCCACCGTTACCAGAACGGCAGCACGAAGACGATGGTGTTCGGCGTCGCGAAGCTGGTGTCGTACGTGTCGCAGTGCATGAGCCTGCAACCGGGCGACGTGATCTCGACCGGCACGCCGCCGGGCGTCGGCATGGGCGTGAAGCCGAACCCGGTGTTCCTGAAGCCGGGTCAGACGATCCGCCTGGGTATCGAAGGTCTCGGCGAGCAGACGCAGAAGACGTACGCGGCGGAGTAATTCGCGCGTTTCGTTGAACTGAAGTGCGAGGTAAAAAGCCGTTCTCGCGTGAAGGGGGAACGGCTTTTCTTTGCGCGGGCGTGTCGTTCGCGCGGCCTCGATATGTCAGGCGCGTTGCTCCGCGAGTAGCCGTGCCAGCAGCGCGATCAACCGATCGACATGCTCGTCCTGCGTACGCCATGACGACACGCTGATGCGAAACGCGGGCCGCCCTTGCCAGACCGTGCCGCCGAACCACGTTTCGCCGGAGGCCTGGGCCGCTTCACGAATCGCGACAGTCTGCGCGTCGGTCGGTGCGCGCACCAGCACCTGATTTAGCACGACGCGATTGAGCACGTCGAACCCGGCGGCGCGCAAGCCCTCGGCGATGCGCGACGCTTGCGCGCAATGCCGGTCGACCATCTCCCGCACGCCGCTGCGCCCGAGCGAACGCAACGCCGCCCAGATCGGAATGCCACGCGGACGGCGCGAAAACTCCAGCGTCACGTTCTTCTGCGCATCGTGCGCGCCGCTCAGATAGACCGCGTCGCTGTTCATTGCCGCCGACATCGCCTGCGCATCGCGGCAGATCGCCATCGCGCCGTCATACGGCGTGTTGAGCCATTTGTGACCGTCGGTGGTCCAACTGTCGGCGCCGTCGATGCCCTCGGTCAGCGCGCGCCGCGACGACGCACGCGCCCATAACCCGAACGCGCCATCGACGTGGACCCACGCGCCTGCTGCCCTGGCGCGCGGTATTAACTCAGCGAACGGATCGAACTCGCCGGTGTTCACTTCGCCGGCTTGCACGCAGAAGATTGTCATGTCATCGAGCGGCGGCAACTGCGCGGGATCGATGCGGCCGTGTTCGTCGACGGGTGCAACGATCACGCGCTTCATGCCGAAGCCGAGCACACGCAGCGCCTTTTTCACCGTGATATGCGCCATCGCCGAGATCACGACGCGCACGGGCGGCGCGCCATCGAGGCCATCGTTATCGAAATCCCAACCCTTGCGCGCGAGCAGCGCGCGCCGCGCGGCTGCGATGCAAACGAGCGTGCACGCCGTTGCGCTGGTGCCGAAGCCGACCGCCGCTTCGCGCGGCAAGTCGAGCGCGTCGAGCACCCAGCGCGCCGCGATCTTCTCGATGACGGCAGCGGCCGGCGAGTTGTCGAAGGTCGATGCGCATTGGTCCCACGCGCCCATCAGACGCTCGGCCGCCGCGGCCGCCGGCAGCACCGCGCCGATCACGAAGCCGTAATAGCGCGGATCGTTCGACGCCACCGTGGCCGGCGAACCGCTTTCGTCGAGCAGGCGCAGCACGTCGGCGGGGGCGTGGCCATGCAGCGGCAGGGCTTCGTCGAAGGCGGCGAGTTGCCCGAGCGCGGCCGCGTCCGGAAACACCCGGCGCTTGCCGATGCCGGCGAGGTAAGTGTGCGCGCGCCGGTCCGCGTCGGCGGCGAGAGCGAGTTCGTCCATGGAGTTCCTTGCAGAGTGAAGAGAGTGCTGACGCGC
The DNA here is from genome assembly GCF_000739735.1 of Paraburkholderia ginsengisoli NBRC 100965. Taxonomy (GTDB): domain Bacteria; phylum Pseudomonadota; class Gammaproteobacteria; order Burkholderiales; family Burkholderiaceae; genus Paraburkholderia; species Paraburkholderia ginsengisoli. The sequence continues at coordinate 597,911 of NZ_BBJF01000006.1, forward strand.
AGAGGGAAGCCGCGCGTTCAGAGCTTGGCGAGCGCGCGGCCGAGCTTCCGCAATTCGGCGTCGTTGCGCTTGTAGTACGTGAATTTGCCGATTCGCTGCGCGCGCACGAGTCCCGCATCGGCGAGGATGCGCATGTGGCGTGTGGTGGTGGCGGGCGCGATGCCGAGCTTGTCGGTGATGAACGTGCAGCACACGCCGATTTTTTCGATGTCGGCGTGGTCCTGATACGGAAAGTGCCGCGTCGGCTCTTTCAGCCAGCGCATGACGGCGAGGCGGCTCGCATTGGCGAGCGCGTTGATGCGGGTCAGGTCGTCAGTCATGAGTGGCGTTTGGCGCGGCGCGTTCAGTCGATAACGTTTTGCATATTAGCTAAATGACGAAACGCGGGCAACCGGCTTTCATGCGGCGTGTTCCGCTTCGGCGCGCTACGCCAGGTTCAGGTCAGCCTGCCGGCTCGTGTTCGCCGTTCTCGCCGATCCGGTTGACCGTGCCTTGCGCGACCGCGACGAGCTTTTCGCGGTTGCCGTCCATCACGTACACGTTGCATTGGCAGGTCGCCTGATGTCGTCCCGCGTAGACGACCTTCGCGCGCGCGATCAGCGTGCCGTTCACCACCGGGCGCAGATAGTTGATCTTGTATTCGCCGGTCACGACTTTCGGCCCGAGCGACAACGCGCCGGCGAAGGTCAGCGCATTGTCGGCGAGATAGCTGATGACCCCGCCGTGCACGAAGCCATGCTGCTGCCGCAACTCGTCGCGGATCGGCAGACTCAGCGTGAGTTCGCTGGTGCCCGTATGCATCAGCTCTGCGCCTAGCAACATGCTGAACGGCTGGGCATGCAGTGCGCCGCGCGCCCGGTCGAGGAGGTCGGTCATCGTGATTCCTTCGGGCGGCGCCCGTGGTGGCCTCTGCACTGTCTGCGTCGTGCAGTCCCTACCCACTCTAGGAAGCGCCAATGCACCGCGTCAAGGTGATTCGGAAAATTGTGCGGCACATTGTTGCGCGAAACAATCGCAATGATGATGTTGGCCGATGAAAAGGGGCCGTAAGCCGATCTTTGCTGAAATTGGCCTCAAGCCGAACGCGAACCTGCCGTTAACCCTGGCATAGCCTCCGTCAATTTTTTGCCTTCATTTGTCTTCAGGTATCCACGATGTTCAGCAAGATCAAGGTCGCCTCCGGCCTGTTGTGTGTTCTCGCCGCGTTCTGCGTGTTCCAGCTCGTCACGGTGGGGCTCGGCTTCTGGTCCCTCACTCGCACGCATGACGACGTGGGCGACCTGTCGAACATTGCGTTGAAGCAGGTGGACGCGGTCAACGAAACGACCCAGCGGCTGATGGATGCGCGCATCAACCTGTCGCGCGCCGGCACACGCATGGTGCGCGGCGGCGCGGAGCCGACCGACATCGTGCAGCATGCCCGCGAACAGCTGACCGCCGCGGATCAGTCGTTCGGCGCGTTCATGAGCGCGCAGAAGACCAGCGACGAAAACACCGCCCGCGCGACCGCGCTCGCCGAGCGCTACAAGAAGCTGCACGACGCGCTCGCCGAACTCGTGCAGTTTCTCGACTCGAACAACATCCAGGCCTTCCTCGATCAGCCGACGCAGTCGTTCCAGGACGCTTACCTCGCCGAGTCGCATAACTTCGTCCAGTTCGGCGCTGCGGCGAGCCGCGCGTCGCTCGATTCGATCGACGCCCGCATGGCGGCGTTTCGCGTCGTCAGCATCGTGATCCTGCTGGCGCTGGTGGCGGGCACCTTCGCCGTCTACGCGGCGCTGCGCCGGGGTGTGGTGGCGCCGCTGGAGGAAGCGGGCCGCCACTTCGACCGCATCGCGCAAGGCCGCCTCGATCAGCCGATCGCCGCGCGCGGCACCAACGAGATCGGCCGGCTGTTCTCGGGCCTTGCGAAAATGCAGGCGAGCGTGGCGCGCACCGTGCAGACCGTGCGCGAATCCGCCGACTCGATCCACCTCGGCGCCGATGAAATCGCGACCGGCAACGCCGATCTGTCGGCGCGCACCGAAAGCCAGGCGGCTTCGCTCGAAGAAACTGCGTCGAGCATGGAGGAGCTGACCGCCACGGTGCGCCAGAACGCCGATCACGCACGCGAGGCCAACGCGCTCGCCGAGACCGCGCTCGATGCGACCTCGCGCGGCAGCGAAGTGGTCAACGAGGTGGTCGACAAGATGCGCGGCATTGCGCAGAGCTCGGACAAGATCGCTGAGATTATTTCTGTGATCGACGGCATCGCGTTCCAAACCAATATCCTCGCGTTGAACGCGGCCGTCGAGGCGGCGCGCGCGGGCGAGCAGGGCCGCGGCTTCGCGGTGGTGGCTGGTGAAGTGCGCGGTCTCGCGCAGCGCAGCGCGCAGTCGGCCAAGGAGATCAAGACGCTGATCAGCGAATCGGTCGCGGAGATTCAGGGCGGCTCGGCGCTGGTCGAGCATGCCGGCGAAGCAATGAGCAACGTGTCGGCGTCGATTTCGCGCGTCACGCAGATGATGGCGGAGATCAGCGCATCGTCGCTCGAACAGAGCACGGGCATCGAACAGGTGAACCAGGCGGTGGTGCAGATGGATGAGATGACGCAGCAAAACGCGGCGCTCGTCGAACAGGCCGCGGCGGCGGCGGCTTCATTGCATCAGCAGACGCAGCAATTGAAACAGGCTGTATCCGTGTTCGAAATTTCTGAAACTGTGTTGCGCACGCAACAGCTCGATGAAATGAGCGGGTCGATTGCGAAATTTGGCTTATCCGGAATGCGCGCGATTTAAACCAGGCAAGCGCTTAAAAAGAAGGCGTCGTTCCAAAGAAAATGGCCCGCGAAAGCGGGCCATTTTGCTCAGGCGCAAGCGCCTAAGGGTGCTTCAAGTACCTGAAGGTACTTAGGCCGGCGTGATGTTCGCAGCCTGCTTGCCCTTCGGGCCTTGCTTAACTTCGAACGACACCTTTTGGTTTTCCTGCAGGGACTTGAAGCCGCTGCCTTGAACTTCCGAAAAGTGCGCGAACAGGTCTTCGCCGCCGTCGTCCGGCGTGATGAAGCCAAAGCCCTTTGCATCGTTAAACCACTTCACAGTACCTGTTGCCATTTTTGATCCAGTAAATGTTGTGTGTTGCATTCGCGACCCGCTTTTTCTCAACACGAGATCGAGCGCGAAGTGAGAGTTGTATCACGTCTTTATGATGGACGCCAATCAACCAGTATTCGGGTATTCCCCGGCTCCGGCCTTTTTGAAGCCTTGGAGAGCATTTGGAAGGGTGTTCCGCCCGGTAGGGTAAACTGCTTGTATTACTCTTCCAGGAAAAACATTGACACATTATTTGCAGGAAGAACTTTCGTCGTTCTGGAGTCGTTTGACCCCCTATCTCGCGATATTGGAGTCTAAATCCCCTCAAGAGGGCGCCCCGGACCCCATCGGCCGAATCACTGTCGATACCGAGGAACGTCAGGCTTTCGCCCTTCACACAACCGATCGGAAGCCGCACGGCGACACGTCGGAAATTCCCACTGGCCAAAGCGCAACTTATATGCGTTTTAAATCCTCGAACGCTGGTTGGGGACCTTGGCAACGCGAAGAGTATTGATCGACCGGGTGGTCGGCCAAGCTGTCGGCCACCGGTTTTAAGGTCACCACGGCGTGCAGCCGGCCGCGCGAATCGCTCGCGCGTTCAACTTTTTCCTCCGTTTGGCCCTCAGCCTTTCCTCGCGCTGCGGCGGCTTCGCTCGTAAAAATGATTCGGCTTGGTGCGGACCCAGCGAACGAAGGCGCGTACCGCTTCGTCGGCGAGCAGGGCGTCGACGGTCGAATAGCGTTGTGCGAGTTCGGTTTCCGTGAACAGCGCGTGAAGCTGCCGATGGCAGATGCGGTGCAGCGCGGCGACTTCCTTGCCGCCTTTCGTTTTGGGCACCCAATGGTGCAGGTCGCGCTGGCTCGCCGGGATCGGCCGGCCGCACAGCGGACAGACTTCCTCTGCGGGCGGTGCGCGATACCAGGGTTCGGCGGGTTTCCTGGCCATGACCGTGTGACAGGAGGCGGCGGGCTCGCGTCGCGCGACGGTTGCAGCCGCCGCCGCTCAGGCCGGCAACGCGGCGTACGCGGTGGCGAGATGGTAGGGCGTCGTGGACGGCATGTCAGCGCGGGCCACGTCGCCAGCCGGCGTCTTGCACTCGAACCAGCCGCGCGGATGCAGAAAGCGTTGCTGGAACAGCTCGATTTGCCGCGGTAGCGCGGCGAGCGCAGCCGGCTCGTCGTGGCAGGCCAGCGCGCGCAGATATTCCGTTTGCGCCCAGATCCGCTGCGTGGCGTCCTTGACCGCGCCGGTTTCGTCGAGTGATGCGCAGACGCCGCCGGTCTCACGGTCCACGCCGTGCTGTTGCGCGAAGTCGAACGCGCGGGACAGCGCTTCGGCGAGGCCGGTTCCGTCGAACTGGGCGCCCGCCTGCTTGACCAGCCAGAACCACTCGAACTGGTGGCCCGGTTCAAGACGGTTGCCGCTCGTGCCGATCGGCAATTCGGCCACACAGCCGGTCGGCTCATGCACGAAGTGATGCGCGACGGCGCCGGCCAGACGGCGCAACGCGGCGCCGAAGACATTGTCGCGTGTGGCTTCGCAAGCGGCCAGCCAGGCTTCGGTCAGGTGCATCAGCGGATTCTGGAGGGGCGTGCCGGTCACGCTGCCGAAGTCCGCGCTCAACGCGGCGTTGAACAGATCGCCGCCGGCCGCGAAGTGCGACTGGATCAGTGCCGACGTGTTATGCACGAGCGTCAGCGCATCGCGATTGCCGGAACGCCGGGCGTATTCCGCGCATGCGAATACGACGAACGCGTGCGTGTACAGGTCCTTCGCAGTGTCGAGCGGCGCGCCTTGGGCGTCCACGCTGTAGAACCATCCGCCGTGCACAGTGTCCTGAAAGGTATGCCGCAACGAGTCGAACAGCACGTTGGCATGCTCCGCGTCGCCGGCTTGCGAGAACACGTACAGCTGCCGCGCGCAGGCCATTGCGCGGTAGCGCTCGGCGGCCAATGGACGGTGGTCTTCGGCGCTGAGCGCTTCGTAGGGCAGCTTCAGCGCGGTGTTGAAACCCGGTCCGCGCCACATGGGCAGCACGACAGTCGTGAAGTGATCGCGCAGGGCGGTGGCGAGGGCGATCGTCGAAGCTGCGGCAGGTTTCATGCTCGGTATAGTCAAGTTGATCAGGCGCGCGATGGCGGCGCGTCCACGGAACCGGTCCGTCGTCCGAGCGGTTCCGGCGGCGAGTGCGGATGCTACCCGGTTTGCACGCAACCAACGCGGCGTCGATGTCCGTATCGGCACGGGCGGGCCGCATTGCCCACGCAGCCACGCGCGCGCGGCTGCGTGCGGCCTAGCATAAAGCAAACGGGTCCCGCTGACACCTCGCCCCACGCGCGGAAAACGCTTCAAATAATTTCTGATAAGGAGGAAAAATAATGCTGGGGAATCTCGAACTCATCTCCCGTCTGGTGCTGGCCGCCGCGCTCGGCAGTGTGATCGGCTTTGAGCGGGAGCGGCTCTCGTGGGCGGCGGGGCTGCGCACGCACATGCTGGTCTGCGTCGGCTCGGCGCTCATCATGATCGTGTCGGCCTATGGCTTCGCCGAAGTGCTGAGCGGCGAACACGTCGTGCTCGATCCGTCGCGGATGGCCGCTCAGGTGGTGTCGGGGATCGGCTTTCTCGGCGCGGGCTCGATCCTGCTGCGCGGCGAGATCGTGCGCGGACTGACGACAGCGGCGAGCCTCTGGTCGGTCGCCGCGATCGGCCTCGCGGTCGGCGGTGGACTGTACACGGCGTCGATCGCGGCGACCATCATCATTCTGATCATCCTCGCCGGCATCAAGCCGCTCGAGCGCCGCTTCATCACGGTCAAGCAACGGCGCCAGGTGACGATGCTCGTCGAGCGCGGCGCGATGACGTTTCACTCGCTGCACGACGAACTCGGCGCCGCAAGCCCGCGCGTCAAGCAGTTCGTGATGCAGCAAAGCGACGACTCGCCCGAGTGCGACGAAGTGATGATCACGCTGCATCGCGTGTCGAATACGGAATACGAGGCGATCTGCGCGCGCTTGCGTCAACTGCACGGCGTGAGGCAGTTCCGGCAGGACGAGGTGTCATCTTAAAAAGGCGAAAATCGTCGGCGAATGGCTTCGGCAGGGGCGGGCGGCCATGCGACAATGCGGTCTCGAAAAATTCCAGTGGCATTGACGAGCGGTGCTCGGCGCCTGCTTTACGGCGACGACCGCTTTTTTCTCTATGGCAGATTCCGTAGCAACCAGGCAGTCCCGGCCTCCGCGTGTCGCTTCGAAAAAGCGGCGCCAGGCCACCGTCTCGAGTGACACCGAAAACAAACTGGCGCGCGCCGCGCGCTCGGCACAACGCCTCGCGCAACTGAGCAGCGCATCCCGCGACGACAGCACCCTCGACCTGTTCCCCGACGATCCCACCCGCGCCACGCTGGAAGCGATGAACATCGACATCCGGCAAGGCACGCTGCATGGCTTTGAGTTACCCGATGTGGTGCTGGCGGCGGTCGGCGCGATCGATGCCGGCGACGGCGTGCTGCTCGACGCGAAGGCTGCGCGTCGCGCGCCTCGCAGCGTCAGGGCCGACGAGCCGGTGCCCGTCAACGCGCAGTTGAGCGGGCTCGAAATCGAGCCGGCGATGCCGGCTTTCCCTGCTGGCGAGCAAGCGGCTGCCGCGGATGCTGCGGGTGCGAAGCCGCCCGCGCAAGTGGCCTTCGATGCCGGTGAGAAACCGGCGGCGTCGGCACGCGAAACGGCTGCACCGCCTACGTCCGCGATGGCGGCGGCGACGGTTGCGCGCAGTGTGACCGCGCTGCGTCAGGCGGCCGAACCCGCGGCGGGTGACTCGGTGGCGTCGTCGAAGCTGGGGGGAAGCAGGCCGGCGCCGCAGCGCTTCGCCGCGACTTTCGCGAAGGCAGCGACGGCTTCGCGCGAAGCGGCCGCGACGGGAAGCGAGACGGCGGCGGGTAAGTCTGCCGAAGGCACTCCGGTGAAAGCAGGTGCCGCGGAGACCGGTTCGGCCGACGCTACCGAACCGGGCGAGCCTGCGAGCCCCAAGGCGGACGCGAAGCCGTTGACCAATGTGTCCGCGTCCACGTCCGCCGCCGAGGCTAACGCCGCATTCGCCACGCCCTGGCGGGAGGCGCCGCGCGCCGAAGCGGCGGCCGCCGCGCTGCGTGCCGCGCCGGAACTCGATCGCGCACGGGCCACGGCCTTTGCCGATACCGTCGACGCGTTATACGGCGTGATCGCCGATCAGCGCCGCGCAGCGACCGATCATTCGCGTCGCATGAAGTGGATGCTGTCGATCGTGGTGGGCGCGCTGCTGGCGACGGTGGCGATCGGCATCACGCAGACTTTGCTCCTGATGCGCCTCACGCGCGAGACCACGGCGCAACAGCAGCGCATCGAACAGATGATGCAAAACCAGCAGGCGGCCATGGCGAGTTTGCTCGACACGCACATCGCGGTGGCCAACGCGGCGGCGGCCAATGGCGCCACCGCGGCTGCGACGACGCCCGCCGCGAATCAAGCCGCCGCAACCGCAACGACGGCCCGCGGCAAGCGCGGCGCGCGAGCATTGCATGAGTACGGGGCGAAAGCCGGTAGCCCGGGCTGATCGGCCGACACCGCCGCGCCGGCGCCAGCCGGTAGCGGCGGCTTGCTTCTACAACCCACATCACCGTTCCCGTCTCGCCGGATAGGCGCCGTAAGGCACTCGCCCGCCGCCCCCCGCTTCGCAACCCCACTCGGCGTTTTACACTCCCCCCTGCTGTTGCGAAGCCGGACCGGATACGCCAGCGCATCTTCTGACGGAGCCACCATGCCGACCAGCGAGCACAAATATTCCATCGACGAACTGCTGGGCGCGCTGCTGCGCGATCAGGGCATCCACGAAGGCCATTGGGCGTTGAACATCGAGTTTTCGGCGACCGGGGCGACCGTCAAACCCCAGGACGATCCCACACGGACGTTGCCGGGTTTGATCGTGTCCGTGAATAGCGCGACGTTGCTGTGTGCGGACAGCGCCGCAGCCGGCGCTGTGGACGCAGCTGTCGTCAATCCGCGCAAAGCCGCGCCGCGCGCCAAACCGGCGCGGAACCGGAAGCCTGTTTCGACCACCCTGCAATAGCCAATACTTTCGACCCTGGATCTGTGAAAACGGGGACGTTGTCGGGATGCAACGCACCATCCCCGGAAAAAGCTGCGGCATCACACCACACCCGAAAAATTGCTGCATTGCACTAGCTTTTGCCTAGGGAAAACCCTATACTTAGCCTTAAGGGAAAATCCTAGTAATGCAGCAACCAACCGGGAGTCGCCATGAGCTTCATTTTTGCACTGTTCCAAAAGGTCAGCGACCTCTTTGCGTCGCCCCACCTGCCGATGGATTCGGACTATTCGTACGAAGCGCGTAGCCGCGAATCCGAACGTATGCGCCGCGCGCAAGCTACGTTGTTTGGCGTCAAGCTGACCGACTAAAAGCCAGGCAGTACTGTCCTGAGCGCGGAGCACCGCGCGGGGACGCGCACTTCGGGTGCGCATCGCATGATTGAAGCCACTGTTCGCGAAACGCGTGCCGTGGCTTTTTGTTTTTGGCGAGTCGGGCGGAACCGCGCCTCTTGCCAAATATTTCTCCGACGAAATGAGTGTAACGGCGGCTGACATCCAGCCGACACCTCCGGCGCTCGATCGTCGGCGCAGACCTTTACTGACGGGGCGCAAGCGTGAAAACGACGCGCCGCCATCCGGCCCCTTCAGTGAAATGCCCGCTTACAAGTGCTCACGTCTTCATGCGGTTTGCGCCGCTAAAGTTGGTTTCAAGCGTACGGCGTCGGGTTCGAACCCGAACACGCAGTTCGAAGATGAAGGTTGACGAACACGCACGCTGGCTTGAAACAACACTTTGACGGGAGATCACTATGAAAACCTTTAACAAGACTTCGCGTTCGATCATTGCAACCCTGCTCGCTGGCGGCGCGTTGCTCGCGGCCGGCAGCGCCATCGCCCAGGAACGGGTGGTGGTCGGGAACGGCTACGGCCCGGCGGTGTACGGGCAGCCGCACATGATGCCGGTGGGTTTGTCGATCAACATCGGCTGGCACGGCGATCGTTACTACGACGGCCACCGTTACTGGGACCACGACGACTGGATGCGCAATCATCCGCACGACCGCGATCCGCGTCATCACGACGACCATCGCGGGCCGCATCACGGCTAATGCGTGCATGACGACGCCGCGCCCCGCGGCGTGAAGTCCACAAAGCCGGTCCTTCCTCGCGGAAGACCGGCTTTGTCACGTTCGGGCTTGCAAACAGGTGCGCTGCGCTATGCTTCAAGGCTTTTATCGACGGCAGCGGGAGAGCGGCGTGAGCAAGGCAACTATTGGTGTAGTGGGCACGGGGTTGATGGGCGTCGGCATTGCGACGCAAAGCGCGCTGCACGGCTACAGGACGATCGTGCATGACGTCGATCCGGCGCGCCTCGCGAGCGTCGCGCCAAAAGCGGAAGCGGTGCTGGACGAATTGATCGACGCCGGACGCATCGACGCGACGGCTAAACACGCGGCGCTCGCGCGCATCGAAACGCATGCGCAGCTCGCCGTGATGGCGTCGGCGCAATTCGTGATCGAGGCGATTCCCGAGGTGCTCGAACTGAAGCATCGGCTGTATGCGGCGCTGACCGCGCTGCTCGCCGACGACGCGATTCTCGCGAGCAACACGAGCGGCTTTCCTCCCGATCAACTGGTCGCGCCGCTGCGCGCGAAAGAGCGCTTTGTGATCGCGCATTTCTGGAATCCGCCGCACATGATCCCGCTCGTCGAAGTCGTGCCGGGCACGGCGACCGCGCCGGAAGTGACGCAACGAACCGCCGATCTGATGAGCGCGATCGGCATGGAGCCGGTGGTGCTGGCGAAGGCGATTCCGGGTTTCGTCGGTAACCGCTTGCAGTTCGCGGTGTTGCGCGAGGCGTTGAACATCGTGCGTTCGGGCGCGGCGACGCCGGATGTGGTCGACCGGGTGATGAAGGCGTCGCTGGGTCGCCGTTGGGGGATCGTCGGGCCGCTCGAAGGCGCGGACATGGGCGGGCTCGATACCTTCCTCGATATCGCCTCGCATCTGATGCCGGAACTCGCCAAAGATGAAGACGTGCTGGACCTGCTGCGCGAGAAGGTCGAGGCGGGGCGCGTCGGCATACGCAGCGGCGCGGGGTTCTATGATTGGGACGACGCGCATCTGGCGCAGGTCAAGGAAGGACGCAAGCGCGTGATCAGCCGGGGCTGAGCTTGCGTGATGCGACGCGGTGCACGCTGAGGCACGCTCGATGCGTTTGCATGCGTATGTCCGCAGCGTGCGCTGCGTGCCTGAACGTGAACGAATGTGGCAAAGGTGAATGTGGCCGGAGACAAACGGGCGCGTCCGAACACCTCCGTTTTCGCGCGTCGCAGAGGGCTCTGCGAAGGCGCCCCGAAGTGTCGCCACGGCGTCGCGAAAGAGCCACCAAAGCATCACCGAAGCATTGCCACCGCGCCGCTATCCTGAAAGCGGCGCGTCACACGCGACGCTGCAAGACGTCGGCAGCAGCGCCCGCCACTCTGCGGTATAACTAGCCACTCCGCGTCACCCGTCAATTACAACGCCACCCTATGTCCCACTACTTCTACGATCCCGCCGCCGGCCACGGTCTGCCGCACGACCCGTTCAAGGCCATCGTCGCGCCGCGTCTGATCGGCTGGATTTCTTCGCGCGACGCCGAGGGCACGTTGAACCTCGCGCCGTATAGTTTCTTCGGCGCATTCGCCACCTTCCCGCCGATCATCGGTTTCTGCAGCGAAGGCCGCAAGGACAGCGTCAGCAACATCGAAGCCACCGGCGAATTCGTCTGGAATCTCGCGACCCGGCCGCTCGCCGAGCAGATGAACCGTTCGTCTGCGCCGGTCGCGCCGCACGTCGACGAATTCGAACTCGCCGGCTTGACGCCCGCGCCCGGGCGCAACGTCGCGGTACCGCACGTCGCCGAATCGCCGGCCGCGCTGGAATGCAAGCTGCTGCAAGTGGTGCGTCTGCACGCGCTCGACGGCACGCCGATGGACAACTATCTGTCGCTCGGCCAGGTGGTCGGCGTGCACATCAACGAGGCCTATCTGAAAGAAGGCCTGTTCGACACGCAAGCCGCCCAGCCGATCATGCGTGCCGGCTATCGCGCCGACTACGCGCAAATCGGCGAGATGTTCCAGATGTTCCGGCCGACCGCCTGACAACAGCCGGACGTCTGAAGTACGCCGAACCGCGCCGTGCAATGCGGCGCGGCATCTATCGCATCATGTCTCCCGACGCGCCCACACGGGCAAAACCAGCGCCGCCGAACTGGCCTGCTTGATGCTTGCAACCGACGCTCCAACGCATCGTTTCAACCGCCGGCTCACTCTCCTGGAGCGCGATCATGTCCACCGAATTCACCACGCAATTCAGCCATGTCCGTCCGCAAGACACGTCCTACGTGGATCAGGGCTTACGCGACTTTTTTCTGTACCGCGATCTCGGCATCGCGCAGGCGACCGGCGGCAAGGTGCTCGCGCAACTCGTCAAGGCGAATCACGCACCAGAGCAAGGCACCGGCTGGCACCGTCATGAGGCCGACTTCCACATTGTGATCATGCTGAAGGGCTGGGCGCGCTTCATGTACGGCGACAAGGAGACGCTCGTCGCCGCCGGCGACTGTGTGCATCAGGCGCCGGGCATCGTGCACTATCTGTTCGATTACTCGGAAGACATGGAGTACATCGAGATCGTGTCGCCGGCCGATTTCAAATCGATCGAAGTCGAAGGGCCGTGTGAAGTACCGGCGGTGAAGCCGTGGAAGAGTGTGACCGCTTGATCGCGATGGAAGACGGCATCGGCGGCGTGGGGTAGCCGCCAGTAGTGCACGACGTACAGGCGCGTGCACCACGCCATGCACATCAGACAAGCGCGGCGAACAAGCCCCCTCCCAGGCCATTAACTCGCCGATGGTCGTCTGCGCGGCACTCGCGCCGCTGCTGGTTTTGCCCCGGTAGCCGTGCCGGCGGCAGTAGGGGCAGCAACACCGCCTTCGCCCTTGCCGTCCCCGCCAGCAGCGCCAACCCGATTCGCACCAACCCCCACCGGCTGTGTGTCGACTTCAACTCCCAATTCCACATCGACCACCGCGGCAGCCGCCGGCGACGCTACCGCCACTTCAGCCGCACTCGCCGCAGGCATCCACACCGGCTGAATCGTGCGCGCCCGCGAACTTACCAGCACCGCACGCGGCTCGTTGTCGTAAATCACCGCCCGCACGCGCGGGTAAATGTGCCGCTCCCAGCGACGTCCGTTGAACACGCCGTAGTGCCCGACGCCGGTCTGCACGTGATGCGTCTTCAGATACGGCCGTAGCTTGTCGCACATGTCCTGTGCGGCGAGGGTCTGCCCGACCGCACAGATATCATCCTTCTCGCCCTCGACGGTGAGCAACGCGGTCCGGCGAATCTTCGACGGGTCCACCAGGCGCCCCTCCACTTCAAGTGCGCGCAACGGCAGCGCGTGCCGCTGAAACACCGTGTCGACGGTCTCCAGATAGAAGTCAGCGGTCAGGTCCATCGTCGCAAAGTATTCTTCGTAGAACGTGTGAATTGCATCGGCTTTCGCCGGATCGCCCTTCGCGCGCTCGTAGTACATCGTTTCGAACGAGTCGACGTGGCGCGCGAGATTCATCGACATGAACGCGCTCAACTGCATGAAGCCCGGATACACGCGACGATGCGCGCCCGCGAACCCGAACGGCACCGCGCTGATCAGATTCTGCTCGAACCACTCGATCGGCTTGCTCTTCGCCAGCTCGTTGACGCGCGTCGGATTGATGCGCGTATCGAGCGGCCCGGCCATCAGGATCATGCTGGCTGGCTGGTCGGGATGATCGTCGGCGGCCATCAGCGCGACCGCCGCGAGCGCGGCGACGGTCGGCTGACACACCGCCAGCAGGTGCGAGCCCGGCCCAATCTTCTCCGTGAAGTCGATCACGTGCTGCACGAATTCGTTGAAGCCGAAGCGGCCCTGGCTCAGCGGCACGTCGCGCGGATTGTGCCAATCGGTGATGTACACGTCGTGGTCGGCCAGCATCGTGCGCACAGTGCCCCGCAGCAGCGTCGCAAAGTGACCCGACATCGGCGCGAGCACCAGCACGCGCGGCTGCGGCGTCGACGGCGTGATCTCCTTGCGGAAATGCAGCAGCGAACAGAACGGCGTGTGCGCGATGATTTCTTCGACGACGTCCACCTGCCTGCCTTCCGTCACCACGCTGTCGATGCCGAACGGCGGACGCACGGGCGTGAGTCCGGCCAGCGTCAACAGTTCGCAGGCCGCGCGCAGCGAGCGGCCGTGCGACGTGTCGCCGAACGCGGGCCATGCGTCGAGAGAATGCTTCATCAGTGCCGCGCCGTGCCGCATTGGCAACATCATGTCGGCGCAGGCCTGGTATGCAGGGTATGCGAACAGGTTCATAACCTTCGCACGAATGCAGAAAAAGGAAGGAGCCCGAATAGAGGCAAGTCATGTGCCATGCATGCCTGTTGACGGGCCCGACTGCGCGTGCACGTTGGCATAGCATTTGCGCGAGTCGGTACAACGGGCCGAAAGTGCCGCGCTTTGGTGCGTGCGCGCACGGCGGCGTGCATGCCTGGGTTCAGGCGTCGGCCGGGCGCGTCATCTGGAGGAGAAACGTATGGCGAATACCACGCTCACTATCAGCAGCAAGAATTATTCGTCGTGGTCGCTGCGCGGCTGGCTGCTGACGAAGTTCAGCGGCTTGCCGTTCGAAGAGATCGTCATGCCGATCGACGATCCCGCCGCACGCGCCGAACTTCTGCTGTTGTCGCCGTCGATTCTCGTGCCGTGCCTGGTGCACGACGGCATCGAGATCTGGGACACGCTCGCGATCGCGGAGTATCTGAACGAAGTGAAACCCGAAGCCGCGCTGTTGCCGAAGGACATTCGCGCGCGAGCGCATTGCCGCGCGATTTGCGGCGAGATGCATTCGGGCTTCGCTTCGCTGCGCTCGGCATTGCCGATGAACCTCAAGGCGCATTTTCCGGGCTTCAAGGTGTGGGCACGCGCGCAATCGGATATCGACCGGATCGTAACGATCTGGGGCGAGTGCCTGCAACGCTACGGCGGACCGTTCCTGTTTGGTGAGCGCACCGCGGCGGACGCGATGTACGCGCCGGTCGTGACGCGTTTCGTGACCTATGACGTGAAGCTCGATCCGGAGATCGTCGAATACGGGCAGCGGATCGTCGCGCTGCCTGAAATGCAGCAGTGGATCGCCGACGCGCAGCGGGAAGTGGAAGAGATCGACGAGTTGGACGTCGAATTTTGATGACGCTTCGTTGAGCGCGCTGTGATCGCGTGAGCCTGGGCGAGAAGCGCATCGACTGCGATGACGTAAGCGTAGCCGGAGCGGTAACGGGTACCGCGCCGCGCTCCACGCCGCTCAACCTGTCATCGAAACGGCCACAAAAGAAACGGCCACAGAAACCGTCACTCCCGCCCGCGTTCAAGCTTGAACACGCTGACCACTTGCGCCAAACGCGCGGCCTGCTCGCGCAACTCGGCCGCGGCGAGTTCCGCTTCGCCGACGATCGTCGCGTTCTGCTGGGTCGCCTCGCCGATCTGCGTGACGGCGAGGTTGACCTGTTCGATGCCGCCCGATTGCTCGCGCGACGCCACGTTGATTTCGCTCATGATGGCGCGCACCTGACCGACCTGAGAGACGATGCCCTGCATTGTCGCGCTGGCTTCTTCGGCAATCCGGAAACCGCTTTCGACCGTGGTCGCCGAACTCGCGATCAGGCTTTCGATTTCCTTCACCGCCGCCGCGCTGCGTTGCGCGAGCGCGCGCACTTCCGAGGCCACGACCGCGAAGCCTTTGCCGTGCTCGCCCGCGCGTGCGGCTTCGACGGCGGCGTTCAGCGCGAGGATGTTGGTCTGGAACGCGATGCCTTCGATCACCGTCGTGATCTCCGCGATCTTCTGCGACGAGCGGCTGATCTCGCCCATCGTCGACACCACCCGTTCGACCGCGCGGCCGCCTTCGAGCGCGGCATCGGCCGCGCGCGTGACGAGCGTGTTGGCTTGCGTCGCGTGAGCCGCGTTTTGCTGCACGGTCGACGTGATCTGCTCCATGCTGGCCGCGGTTTCTTCGAGGCTGCTTGCCTGGGTCGCGATGCGCGCGGCAATGTGGCCGCTGCCGGCGGCGATCTTCTCGGTGCCCTCCGACATATCCGTCGACGCGTTGCGCACCTGCGAAACGATGCGCGCGAGGCCTTCGCCGATGCCGTCGATCGACTGCATCAGGCGGCCGATTTCGTCGGCGCGCGTGTGGCCGTGCTGCGCGACGCGCACGCTCAGATCGCCCGATGCGAAACGCTCGGAGGCTTTCGCCGCTTCGTCGAGCGGGCGGCTCACGAGACGGCGCACCGCGATCAGGAACACGACCGCGAACACGCCGACCAGCACGAGGCCGAGCAGCAGGAAGCGATTGCGTGTGGCGACGACGTCGGCCATCACCTCGTCGCGCGGCGCGACGCCGCCCACCAGCCATTGCCACTCCGGCACGGTGACGAACGACACGAGCTTGTCGCGCGCGTCGTGCTCGCCGAGCGTCGCGTCGGTGGAGCGGTAGTCGAGCTGGCCGTGCTGCATGTCGAGCATGCGTTGATACGGCGCGTTCGCATCGTCGGCCTTCTGGCCGGCGGCGGCCGGATGCACGATCAGCTTGCCGCGCTCCGCGCCTTTCGACGCGTCGAGCACGAAGTAATAACCGCTCGCGCCTATCTTCAGATTGCGAATGCCGTCTTCGACCGACTGGATCTCCTGGTCCACGTTCACGCCGACGAACAGCGCGCCGATCACGCGGCCGCTCGCGTCCGTAATCGGCCGGTATTGCGTGATCAAACGTTTGCCAAACAGCGCGGCCAGTCCCGTGTAGGAGCGGTTCGCGAGCAGCGGCGCGTACGCCGGCCCCTTGCGGTCGAGCAGCGTGCCGATCGCGCGCGAGCCGTCCTGCTTCTTCAGCGAGGTCGTCACGCGCACGAAGTCGTCGCCGCTGCGCGCGAACACGGTGGCCACGGCGCCGCTGCGTTCGAGAAACTGGTCGGGGATCGTGAAGTCCAGATTCAGCACCTTGTCGCCGGCCTTGATGGTCGGTGTCGCCACGCCGCCGATGTCGACCTTCTGCGTGTCGTCGAGCGAGTAGTCGGCGGGCAGGAAGCTCGCGAACAGCGCCATCGAACGATCGACTTCGGCGGACAGCGCCTTGTCGAACAACGTGATCATCGCGGCGATCGAGCGGTCCTTTTCGGCGATGCGTTCGAGCACCTGATCGCGAACCTGCGCGCCCGCGGCGCGCGTGAGCGCCCAGGTAAACGCGGCGAAAAGCAACGCTACCAGCACGCACGAAAGAACGGCGAGCCGAGCGCCGACGCTGGCGCGGCGCAAGAAGAGAATGTCCATGGATAGTCGCGGAGTAAGGGGGACAAGCGAAAGCGCCAGCCGTGTGTGGGCATGGCCAGCGTCGTTGTCTGGTTTACGGCTGCGACTGCGGAGACCTTTAGGGCCGTTGAAAGTGGTTCGTAATGAGTGCGGTGCGGAAGGGGGCTCGCCCGAAGTCCGGCGCGCTTCTTCTACCGTACCTGACGTCCAGGCGCGCCGCGCCACGTGCGCAACAGCAACGCATTGGTGACCACGCTGACGCTCGAAAACGCCATCGCCGCGCCGGCAAGCATCGGATTCAGCAAGCCGAAGGCGGCCAGCGGAATCCCGATCAGGTTATAGACGAACGCCCAGAACAGGTTTTGCTGGATCTTGCGCCAGGTCTTACGCGAGATGTCGATGGCATCGGCCACGAGCGCCGGGTCGCCGCGCATCAGCGTGATGCCGGCGGCGTGCATCGCGACGTCCGTGCCGGTCGCCATCGCGATGCCGATGTCGGCGGCGGCGAGCGCGGGGGCGTCGTTGATGCCGTCGCCCGCCATCGCGACGATGCCCGCATGGCGAATCTTCAGGTCGCGGATCACCCGTGCCTTGTCGTCCGGCAGCACCTCGGCGTGGAATTCGTCGATGCCGAGCGCATGGGCGACGCTCGCCGCGCTGCCGCGGTTGTCGCCGGTGACGAGCACGCTGCGAATGCCCATTTGCGCAAGCCGTTCGATGGCGGCGCGCGCTGTTGGTTTGATTGTGTCGCCGAAAGCGATCAGCGCGAGCGCTTTCGGTGCTTGCGGGTCGCGTTGCATCAGCCAGGAGACGGTGTTGCCGGCGGCTTCGAGTTCGTGAGCGCGCGCGGCGAGTGCGGGCGGCAACGCGATGCCGAGTTCGTCGAGCCAGCGCGTGCTGCCGAGCGCGAGCGTGCGGCCATCGATGTCCGCTTCGACGCCTCGGCCGGCCATTGCGCGCGCGGCGGTGGCTTGGCGAACAAGTGGGTGAGCGGGTGTCGTCGCGGGGTTGTCAATGGTCGGTGACGTGGCGGCAGGAGCCGCTGCAATTTGCGCTGCCGTCGTTGCGATCACTGGCGTGTGCGCGTTGCGCGTCTCAGCCGTCGCCGCGTCATACGCCTTCACCACCGCCTGCGCCAACGGATGATCGCTGTGCCGCTGCACGGCGGCGGCCAGCGCCAGCGCCTCGTCGCGACCCATCCCGCCGATCGGCTCGAACGCCGTCATCGACGGCTGGCCGAGCGTCAGCGTGCCGGTCTTGTCGAACGCGACGATCGTCACCCGATGCGCGGTCTCCAGCGCCTCGGCGTCCTTGATCAGCACGCCGTGCCGCGCGGCGACGCCGGTGCCGGCCATGATCGCCGCCGGCGTCGCCAGCCCGAGCGCGCACGGGCAGGCGATCACCAGCACGGCCACCGCGTTCAGCAGCGCGGTCTCGCCGCCCGCGCCGGCGAGCAGCCAGCCGATCAGCGTGAGCAACGCGATCGCCAGGATCGCCGGTACGAAGATTTCGCTGACCCGGTCGACCAGCCGCTGGATCGGCGCCTTTTCCGCCTGCGCGCTTTCGACGAGGCGAATGATCCGCGCGAGCGTCGTTTCCGCGCCGATCGCGGTGGTCGTGACGGCAATCGCGCCTTCGCCGTTGATCGAGCCGGCCGTGACGTGGTCGGCCGGCTGCTTCGGCACGGGCAGGCTTTCGCCGGTGATCAGCGATTCGTCGATGTGCGTGCGGCCTTCGAGCACCGCGCCGTCGACCGGCACGCGTTCGCCCGGCCGCACGATCACCACCGTGCCGACCCGCACCTGCGCGAGCGCTACGTCGCGCTCGGCAGTGTCGGCGCCGCCGCCGACGCGGATGCGCGCGCGCTCCGGACGCAGCGCGTTGAGCGCGCGGATCGCGTCGGTGGTCTGGCGCTTCGCGCGCGCTTCGAGCCATTTGCCGAAGCGCACCAGCGTGATCACGACCGCCGACGCTTCGAAATACAGATGCATCACATCGCCCGGATGCGACGCGAGTTCGTACGCGCTGATGCCATACGCCGCCGACGTGCCGAGCGCCACCAGCAGGTCCATGTTGCCCGCGCCCGCGCGCACGGCCCGATAAGCCGCGCGATAGAAGCGCGCGCCGAACACGAACTGCACGATCGACGCGAGGCCGAATTGCAGCCACGGCGACGGCATCGCGTGCACGCCGAACCATTCGCCGACCATCGGCACGACGAGCGGCAATGTCAGCGCGGCGCAGAGGAGCACGGCCGCGAGTTCGCGGCGCGCCTGGACGCGTTTAAGGTCGAGGGCGGGGGCGGCTGTGGGTGCGGTGGCGTCGGTCGCGGCCGAGGTGAGGGTTTCGGGCGGCGCGATCAAGCTCGCTTCATAGCCGGCTTTGCGGACGGCGGCGATCAACGCGTCCGGGTCGGAAGCTGCGCCGCTCAGGTCGACGGAGGCGGTTTCGGTCGCGAGGTTGACGGACGCACGTGTGACGCCCGGCACTTTGGCGAGCGCCTTCTCGACCCGCATCACGCAGGACGCGCAGGTCATGCCACCGATCGCCAGCTCCGTGGTTTGCGGTGGCGCTTCAGCCGGCGTCGCGTCTGTAGCTGTGTCCGCGCGTGCGAGCAACGTGGCGTCATACCCCGCCTTGCGCACGGCCTCGGCAAGCGCTCGGGGATCGACAGTCGCATCGCTTTCGACACGCGCGCGCTCAGTGGCAAGATTCACCGACGCGCGCACAACGCCCGGCACTTTGGCCAACGCCCTCTCGACGCGCATCGCGCACGACGCGCAAGTCATCCCGCCGATATCGAGTTCGTCGAAGCGGTCGGAAGCGGAAGCAGGAGCGGAGGCGGAAGCGGCAACAGAGGCAACATCGGCCGCGCGCCGCGGGTTGGCAAGGTCGGTCATGGTCGGCAGGCTCGTGGCGGCATTGGCCGCATCGTGAATCCAGTATCGACCTTCCCACGACGGGAAAGTCAAGGACCGGCGATGCGGCGGTCTTTCCTGACGCGGCGGTCGACACGGCGGGCCGCCGACCCGCCGTCGCAAGCGTTCGCTCAGAAAGCCGGCGGCGCGTCCAGCATCGCCTGGCCGACGGCCTGCTGTTGATCGCCGGCGCGCGCGAGCAGCGTATCGGCCGCGCCGCGCCGGTCGGCGGCTTCCTTGTTCTGGCCGAGCTTCCACTTGCCGACCAGCCGCGTCACCTCGATCTCGATCCCGACGATCGCGCCGAGCATCTGCGTGATGTAGTCGGCGGGCGCGTCGCCCATTTTCCACGGCGCCGCTTCGCCGGCTTCCATCTTGCGGGTGAGCCGCGCGACGAGACCGCGCACGAACGGCTCGTCGTCACGCACGACGATCCGGCCATGCGCATGCACCACCATGTAGTTGTAGGTCGGCACCTGCCGATGCGTTTCATGCTTGCTCGGATACCAGCTCGGCGAGATATACGCGGCGGGGCCCTGGAAGATCACCAGCGCGTCGGGATGCGTGGCGGCTTCCTGCCAGACCGGATTGGCGCGGGCGACATGCGCGCGCAGGATGCAGCGGGCGCGAGGCGCCGAAGCCTCGCGGCCTTCCGGGGCAAACTCCGCCTCGAATGGCAAATGATTCGCGTCGAGCCCGTTCGGGCCGTTCGTAATCAGCGCGCCGAACGGCTGCTCGGCGATCAGGCGGTGGAGAACCTCTGGACGGTTCTCTTCGAAATGGGCGGGCATATACATTGAAGCGCTCCAAAGACGAAAGGGGCGAAAAGGCCAAAGGCCAAAAAGGCAAAGCGTGCCGTCGAGTCGGAAAGCGGCGCGAGCCGGGACGAATGTGATTAAAAACGTCAACCGTACATTAAATAGACTTCGTCCTCGCGTTATAAAACGTTATCGCTGCCTTTGCGCTTGCCTGGTAAGCAAGGATACGATACAACCCGATGTTGTCGGCATCGCGAACTGCGGTCTGGCTGCGCTGGGCTTTGGGAGACCACGCATGGCAGGTATCGCTGAGCACCGGCATCTCCCATAGGACTGCACGTTCCGCCACCTGAACGAATGATAAAAAATCGCCGAGAACTGTTTTCGATTCACTGGACCTGCGCATCGCTCGCGGGCCTCGCTTTCCTCGCCGGCTGCGCGTCGACTCCGTCCGCGACACCGAAGAATACCGGCTGGATCAAGGATGAAGTCGCCGATTCGTACGTGTTCGGCTATCCGCTGGTGCTGATGGGCGTCGCGCGCGACGCGGCGGTCGGCACCGGTCCGGGCCAGGCGCCATTCAATACGCTGCGCCATGCGCAGGCGTTGCCGCCGATCGGCGCGGCCAATCCGCCGCAGCCGAGTATCGATACGCTCGACTCGACCGGCTGGCTGGACGTCGGCAGCGAGCCGGTGATCGTCTCGTTGCCCGACTCGCACGGCCGTTATATCGATGCCCGCGTGCTCGACATGTGGACCAACGTGGTGTGGTCGACCGGCTCGCAGTTCGCGACCAATGCGAAGGGCATCAAGGCGCAGACCATCGCGTTCGTCGGTCCGGGCTGGCAGGGCGAACTGCCCCAGGGCGCGAAGCGCGTCGACGTGCCGACCCGCAACGCATGGATGAGCGTGCGCATCCAGTCGAACGGCGCGCGCGACCTCACGGCGGTGCGCAAGCTGCAACGCGCGATTCGCGTCGCGCCGCTGAGCGTCTACGTGGGCGACTCGCGCTCCGCTTCGATTGTGCCGCCGCGCAGCAGTGCCGCCGATGCCGCGCTGGGCGCCGCCGGCACGCCGGCCGCGCAAGTCGCCGCGCTCGACGCGAGCGGCTTCTTCAACCGTCTCGCGGATGCGCTGCCTGACAATCCGCCGACACCCGCCGATCCGCACGCGCTGAAAATCCTCGCGGACCTCGGCGTGACACCCGGCGAGCCGGTGAAGTTGCCGGGCGCGCGCGAGGCGATCGCGGCAGGTCTCGCGGACGGCCACGAGCGCATCGGCACCGCGCCTTCCAATTTGCTGACCGGCAACGGCTGGAGTTGGTTCGGCGACGACGTGGGCAATTACGGTCCCGACTACGCGTTGCGCGCGTACGCCGCGAATGTGCAGCCGGGCATCGGCACGAAGGACGACGAGGTGCGCGCGGTCGTTACGCGGGACAGCGACGGCCAGCCGCTGAACGGCGCGAATCGCTACGTGATCCACTTCGCGTCGAATCAGTTGCCGCCGGTGCATGGCTTCTGGTCGATCACCGCGTACACGAAGGACGGCGCGTTGGGCGAGAGCGCGCCGGCGCGTCTCGCGGTCGGCGATCGCAGTGGCGCGCACCGCAATCGCGATGGTTCGCTCGATGTGGTCGTGTCGTCCACGCGCGCGAAAAACGGCAACTGGCTGCCGGCGCCGCGCGCCGATCTGCAACTGGTGTTGCGCCTTTACGCACCGAAGCCGCAAGCCACCGACGGCAGCTGGCAACCGCCGGCGGTCGTGCGTCAATGAAATGCTTCGGTCAACTGCGTGATTGATTTGCGCCGGTGAATGTGTCGGCGCACTTCACCGGCGAGATGACAGCCACGCGGAAACGACGCCCTCAATAATGCAGCGAACGCCGCAGATTCAACGCCTTTTCGCGACGGATCTGCGGCGTTATCGCATGGCCGAATCGTCAAGCGAAGACTGACATTCCTGTCCCAGCCCACGTTCACCCCTTATACTGCCGCTTGCGGGATTTTCGTTTTCGCGGCGGGCTTGCCGCCGCATTACCCAAAACCGAGCATGGCAAGCCTCAATAAAGCATCACTCGCATCTTCCATGCAGACCGTGCGCGACGTCGCGCAGTCACGCCGTACGCGGCGTGTCATCATAGGTCTGCTGATCTTTCTCGTAGTGTTCGGTCTGCTCGGCTTTTTCGCGGCGCCGCCGCTGATTCGCCACGTCGCCGAGCAACAGCTCAGCAAGCAGCTCGACCGCCCGGCCACGATCGGCCGCATTGCGCTCAATCCGTACACGCTGCGGCTCGAAGCCGATAGCGTGCATATCGGCGAGCGCGGCGGCGCGGGCGATTTCGTCGATATCGCGCGGCTCATCGTGAAGCCGTCGTGGAGTTCGCTGTTTCGCGGCGCGCCGATCGTCGATGAAGTGCAACTCGACTCGCCGCGCTTTCACATCGTTCGCTACGATGCGCAACGCTTCAATTTCACCGACCTGATCGAGAAGTTCTCGAAGCAGCCGGCCGCGCCCGACAGCAAACCGACGCTGTTCTCGGTGTCGAACATCCGCCTCGAAAACGGTCAGATCACGTTCGACGACAAACTGCTCGGCACGACGCACGTGATCGATCAATGGAAGCTCGGCATTCCGTTCATCGCCACGTTGCCGTCGAAGACCGATATCTTCGTCGAGCCATTGCTGCGCGCGCGCATCGACGGCAGTCCGCTCGCCATCGACGGCAAGACCAAGCCGTTCGCGGCGTCGCGCGAGTCGGAGGTGTCGCTGCGTTTCGATGGCCTCGACGTGCCGCGCCTGATGTCGTACGTGCCGACCAGATTGCCGGTGATCGTGCAGTCGGGCAAGCTGTCCACCGATCTGAAGCTCAACTTCGTCATGTCGAACGACGCGCCTTCGTTGCGCGTGGCCGGCACCGTCGACATGAATGACGTCGACGTGAAGGATCAGGGCAAGGCGCCGTTCTTCGCGGCGCGCGCGGTGCATGTCGCCGCCGCGACGCTGGAGCCGTTGAAAAGCGTCTATCACTTCGACGAAATTCGTATCGATGCGCCGAGCGCGAGTCTCGCGCGAGACAAGGACGGCGTACTGAGCGTCGAGCGGATGTTCGCGCCCGCGCCTGCCGCGCCGGGTGCTGCCGCTACCGAAGCGGCCCCGCGGAAGCCGGCGGCGAGTGCGCCCGCGGCGGCATCCGGCGCGAAGACGAACACGACGGCGAACGCGAAGGAAAGCGCGAAAGCCAACACCGCCGAAAAAGCCCCGCCTCTGGACCTCGCGATCAAACGCTTCGTGCTCAGCGACGGCACCGTCAACGTTCACGACGAAGCGGCCTCCCGCCCGGTCGACGTCGGTCTGCAAAAGCTCGCAGTCACGCTGAACGATTTTTCGACGCTCGCGAACGCACCCGCGCACTACACGCTGAACACCGAGCTGAAGGATGGCGGCGGTTCGCTCGGCGTCGACGGCAAGCTCGGTCTCGCCGCGAAAACGGCGAGCGCGAAGCTCGATCTGAAGTCGTTGAAGCTGCCGGCGCTGCAGCCCTATCTCGACACCGCGACCGCCGCGCAAGTGACCGACGGCGCGCTATCCGCAACGACGAACATCGACGCGAACTGGTCGAAGTCGCCGGTGGCCGTGATGGTCGCCGATACGCAACTGGACCTGCAGGCGTTGAAGCTGGCCGCGCGCGGCGATAAAGCGCCGTTGATCTCGCTCGCGCAAGGCAGCGTGGTGGTCAAGCAGGTGGATGTGGCCGGGCGCACGGCGGACGTCACCAGCGTCGCGACGACCGGCCTCGCGGTCGACGCGCAGCGTCTGAAGGATGGCAGCATCAACCTCGCGTCGCTCGCCGGTCCGCACGAAGCCGCGCAGGAGCGCACCGCGGTGCACGCGGCCAAAAAGGCGCACGCCGAAGGGCCCACGTGGCACTACAAGATCGGCGAGTTGACGCTGAAAGACGCAACCGCCAATTTCACCGACAACACCACGCCGCAGCCGGTGAAGCTGAGCATCACGCCGCTGCAATTGAAGGTGCAGCAGATCAGCGACGACCTGAGCCGTCCGCTGCCGGTCGATCTGCAAGCGACGTTGAACAGGAAGGGCACGCTCGGCGTGAAGGGCGACGTCACCGCGACGCCGCTCAAAGTCGCCGTCAAGGTGAACGCGAACCGGCTCGACGCGGCGGCCTTCGAGCCGTACTTCGGCGGCAAGCTGAATGCGGTGATCGCGAGCGCGCTGCTCAATGCGAACGGCGACCTCGCGCTGACGCAGGCGAAGTCGCTGAAGGCGAGCTATCACGGCGACATGGCGCTCGTCGACGTGCGCATGCTCGACAAGGCGACCTCCGATCCGTTCGCGGGCTGGGGCTCGCTCGCGCTGTCGAACCTGAAGGCCGATTACGACGAACATGGCACGGCCGTGGACGCGGCTCGCGTCACCTTCACGAAGTTCTATGGACGCGTGCTGCTCAACGCGCAAGGCAAGCTCAATCTGACCGACGTCGTCGCGCACGAAACCGGCACCGCGCAATCGCTGACGCGCGACAAGAGCGGCGCCGACCCGGTGCAACTGACGCCGCAGGCGGCGTCGGCGGTGAGCGTTGCGTCGGCGCCGGTTGCGTCCTCCGCACCCGCAGCACCCGCTACCGTGACCGCCGCGACGCCGCCGCAAAGTCCGGTCAAGCTGCACTTCGGCGAACTGCTGTTGCAACAGGGCCGCGTCACGTACACGGACAACTTCATCAGGCCGAATTTCACAGCGAACCTGGTCGGCATCCAGGGCAAGGTCGGCGCGTTCGGCACACAGTCGACCACATCCGCGCCGGTCGACATCGCCGCGAAACTGGCGGCCAATGGTCCGCTGTCGATTCGCGGCACCGTCAATCCGCTGATCGCCAAACCGGCGCTCGATCTGACCGCGAGCGCGCACGATATCGAACTGACCAACCTCACGCCGTATTCGTCGAAATATGCCGGCTATCCGATCACCAAGGGTAAGCTGAACGTCGACCTGCACTACAAGCTCGACAACGATCAGCTGAACGCGGACAACCATCTGTTCATCGACCAGCTCACGTTCGGCGATCACATCGACAACGACACGGCGACCAAGCTGCCGGTGCGGCTCGCGATTTCGCTGCTGAAGAACTCGCGCGGCGAGATCGACGTGAATCTGCCGGTGTCGGGCTCGCTGTCGAATCCCGAGTTCAGCGTCGGCGGCCTGATCTGGCATGCGGTGCTCAATCTGTTGCAGAAGGCGGTGACCGCGCCGTTCTCGCTGATCGCCAACGCATTCGGCGGCGGCGGCGAGGAATTGGGCTACGTCGAGTTCGAGCCGGGCTCGGCGAAACTCACGGACGCCGACACCAGGAAGCTCGACACGATCGTGAAGGCGCTCGCCGACAAGCAGTCGGTCAAGATGGACCTGATCGGCCGCGTCGATCCGGCTGTCGACGAACCGGCGTTGCGCACGCAATACGTCGAGCGCCTCGTCAAGCAGCAGAAGATCAAGGACGTAGTGGGCAACGGCGAGAGCGTCGACCTGTCGACGGTCACGATCGATCCGAAGGAGTACGACAAGTACCTGACGAAGGCCTACAAGTCCGCGGACTTCAAGAAGCCGCGCAACTTCGTCGGCCTGACGAAGAGCGTCCCGGACGACGACATGAAGGGCGCGCTGGCCGCCAATGCGCCGATCGACGAAGCGAGCTTGCGCCAGCTCGCGCAGCAGCGGGCGCAGAGCGTGCAGCAGTACCTGGAAGGCAAGATCGATAGCAGCCGCGTGTTCATCGTCGCGCCGAAGCTGAACGCCGACGGCATCAAGGACAAGGGCGCGACCACGCGGGTGGACTTCGGCCTGAAGTGAGCACCATGAGCGGCCCGCCGTGCCACGCATGGCACGAGGGACCGCAAGATCACGCGGCGCGCGTCGGTGCCTTCAACGCAGTCTGCTCGATCACGCGCGCGAGCGTGTCGAACGCGGGGCCGATCTTCTCGTTCGCCACGCACGCATAGCCGAGCAGCAGGCCGCGACGCGGCGGCGGGTCGACGCTGTAGTAACTCGCGAGCGGCCGCACGATCACGCCCGCATCGTACGCGGCGGCCGTCACCGCGCGATCGTCCGCGTGGTCCGGCAGGCCGAGCACCAGATGCAGGCCGGCCTCGTCGCCCATCACCGGCAACTCGCTGCCGAAGCGCGCGGTGATCGCGTCGATCAGAATCTGCCGGCGCTCGCCGTACAGCGCGCGCATACGCCGAACGTGCGAGGTCAGATGCCCGTCCATGATGAAGTCGGTCATCACGGCCTGCTGCATCAACTGCCCCTCGCGATACAGCTCCGCGACGCCGGTGCGAAACGTATCCACCAGATGCTCGGGCGCGATCATGTAGCCGATCCGCAACCCCGGAAACAGCATCTTCCCGAGACTGCCCACGTAGATCACCTGACCGGCGTCGTCCAGTCCTTGCAGCGACGCCAGCGGCCGGCTGCCATAGCGGAACTCGCTGTCGTAGTCGTCCTCAATGATCCACACGTTGTGCTGGCGCGCGTATTCAAGCAGCGTGCGGCGGCGCGCGAGGCTCATCACCATGCCGAGCGGATATTGATGCGACGGCGTGACGAGCGCGAGGCGCGGCGGCTGTTGCAAATCCTGTTCGCGCGGATTCAACCCTTCGTCGTCGACCGGCACCGGCACAAGCGTTACCCCCGACGATTGCAGCACGCTGCGCGCACCCCAATAGCACGGCTCCTCGACCCACGCGCGATCGCCGACGTCGGTCAACAGCCGCACCGCGAGATCGATCGACTGGTGGATACCCGTCGTGATGATGATCTGGTCCGGCGTGCAATTTACCGAGCGCGCCACCCGCAGATAGTCCGACAACGCGCGCCGCAACGGCCGGTAGCCGCCGCCCGGCGCGTAGGTGAGCAGATCGGGATTGGCTTCCTTCCACAAGCGCGCCTGCAGGCGGCTCCACGTGCGCGCGGGAAACTCAGCGACGTCGGGCACGCCCGGCATGAACGCACCCCACTGCTTGGCGGACACGCCCGCTTTATCGATCAGGCGCCGTCCACGCATCGACAGGTCGCTCAGGCCGCGTTTGGACGGCCTGGGGATTTCCCCAGGCAACGCGCGATGCGCATTGGCGTCCGCCAACGCCGGCTTGCTGCGCGCGTTCACGGCGGCCGTGTCCGGCCGCGTGTCGGCGACGTAGGTGCCGCTGCCGGTGGTCGAGATCACATAGCCTTCGGCGGTCAGCTGATCGTAGACGTGCAGCACCGTGTTGCGCGCGATGCCGAGGTCTTCGGCGAGCGTGCGCGAGCTGGGCAGCTTGGTGCCGGGCGGCAGCTGGCCGGTGAGGATGGCCTGCTGCATCAGCCGCAGCGTTTGCCTGTAGACCGGTTCGGCGGCGCCACGGTCGAGCCGCGCGGCGAGCCAATCCGACAAGATCACCGTGTCCAAGTGGTTCTATCCGGAATAATGAAATGGTTCCATATTGTAGAACCGTAACGGTCTATAGTGAGCCACGCAATCGATGCAATCCCGCCGGCATGCAACTGCTGCCCGCCAGATCGAAGAGGAGACGAAAGGATGAAAACCGATGACGTGATCGTCAGCTTTCGAGGTGTACGCAAGACGTACGACGGCGAAACGCTGGTCGTCAAACAGCTCGATCTGGACATCTATCAGGGCGAATTCCTGACGCTGCTCGGGCCGTCCGGCTCCGGCAAGACCACCTGCCTCATGATGCTGGCGGGCTTCGAATTTCCCACCGGCGGCGAGATCTGGCTCGACGGCACGCTGCTCAATACGGTGCCCCCGCACAAGCGCAACATCGGCATGGTGTTTCAGAACTACGCGCTGTTTCCGCATCTGACGGTCGAACAGAACGTCGCGTATCCGTTGACCGTGCGCAAACTCTCCGCGGAAGAGCGCGCGCATCGCACCAACAACGCGCTGAAGATGGTGCGCATGGAGAGCTTCGCGAAGCGCTATCCGGCGCAACTGTCCGGCGGCCAGCAGCAGCGCATCGCGCTTGCGCGGGCGCTGGTGTTCGAACCGAAGCTCGTGCTGATGGACGAGCCGCTCGGCGCGCTCGACAAACAGCTGCGCGAACACATGCAGTACGAACTCAAATCGCTGCACGAGAAGCTCGGCGTCACGTTCGTGTACGTCACGCACGATCAGGGCGAAGCGCTCACCATGTCCGACCGCGTCGCGGTGTTCGACAAAGGCATCGTGCAGCAGCTCGATACGGTCGACCGCCTCTACGAATCGCCGTGCAACGAGTTCGTCGCGAACTTCATCGGCGACAGCAACAAACTGCGCGGCACGATCGCCAATGTCGAAGGCGAGTACTGCGAATTTCATCTGAGCGACGGCACGCGTTTGACCGGCCGTAATATCGGCGGCGCGCGGGCGGGTTCGCCAGCGATCGCCTGCATCCGACCCGAGCGCATGAAGCTCGCGAACGGCTCGATGCGGCCGGGCGCCAACGCGCTCAGCGGCGAAGCGCGCGGGCTGATCTATTTCGGCGACCACGTGCGCATGCGCTGCGGTGTGCGCGAGCAGGACGAGTGCTTCGTCAAGGTGCCGCTCGGTACCGCCGCGCTCGACACCTTCGCGCCCGGCGCGCCGGTCGCGCTGGAGTTCGCGCCCGAGCATCTGCGCGTGTTCGCGGGAGCTTGAACGCGTCGAACGCGTTGTGGTTCGACGCAACGCGGAACAAGGCAGAGCAGCACATAACAAGTCGCACTGTACTCAGCTTGAAGCACACCACCAAAGGAGAGCAACACACCATGAGCAAGATCGGGAAATCGCGCTGCGCCATCGCTGTCGGTGCTGTCGCGCTCGCGCTGGGAGCCGCGCAAGTCAATGCCGCCGAACTGACGGTCGTCAACTTCGGCGGCGCGAATGGCGACGCGCAAAAGGCCGCCTTCAACCAGCCGTTCGAGTCGCAAACCGGCAACAAGGTGACCGCCGTCGAATACAACGGCGAGCAGGCCAAAGTGAAGGCGATGGTCGAAGCCAAGCATGTGAACTGGGACGTGGTGGAGGTCGAATCGGGCGACATCGGCCGGGGTTGTGACGAAGGGCTGTACGAGAAGCTCGACTGGTCGAAGATCGGCAAGAAGTCGGATCTGATTCCCGAAGCGCCGCAAACCTGCGGTGTCGGGTTCTTCGTGTGGTCGACGGCGCTCGCGTATAACGCCGACAAGCTGAAGACCGCGCCGAGCGGCTGGGCCGATTTCTGGGACGTGAAGAAATTCCCCGGCAAGCGCGCGATGCGCAAGGGCGCGCGCTACAACCTCGAATTCGCGCTGATGGCCGACGGCGTGCCGCCGAAAGATGTCTATAAGGTGCTCGCCACCAAGGAAGGCCAGGACCGCGCGTTCAAGAAGCTCGACGAACTGAAGCCGAACATCCAATGGTGGGAAGCGGGCGCGCAGCCGCCGCAGTTTCTGGTCGCGGGCGACGTGGTGATGTCCACCGCGTACAACGGCCGGATCGACGCCGCGCAGAAGGAAGGCAAGAACCTCAAGGTGGTGTGGAACGGCAGCATCTACGACCTCGACTACTGGGCGATTCCGAAGGGCTCGCCGAACAAGGCGCTGGCCGAGAAGTACATCGCGTATTCGCTATCGTCGAAGCCGCAGCAGGATTACGCGCAGCACATCGCGTACGGTCCGGTAAACGTGGTCGCGATCAAGTCGCTCGACGCGAAGACGCTCGCCAATCTGCCGAATTCGCCGGCTAACGGCAAGAACGCGGTGCTGCAGAATCTGGCGTTCTGGACGGATCATGGCGATGAGCTGGAACAGCGGTTTTCGTCGTGGGCGTCGAAGTAAGCGGTTGATGTGAGCGGGCGCGGCTTTGCGATTGGCGGGGCCGCGCTGCGTGGATGCAATGAAACGCGCGCTGGTGTGAAGCAGGGCGCGCGCTCGAAAGCCGACAGCTCTGCATGGGACTGGAGTAAGCGCTAAAGCGCCAACTCCAGTCGACTGCTCTGCATGGGACTGGAGTAAGCGCTGAAGCGCTAACTCCAGTCGACAGGAGACACGGGTGTGACTACGATGACGATCGCCGCCGATTCGACGCCTGAATCAACCGGCCGCCTCAAGCGCGAACTGAAGGCCGCGGAATCCAGAAAACGCGCGATGGCGCTCCTGCTGATCGCGCCGCTGGCAATTTTTCTGCTGCTGATTTTCGTCGTGCCGATCGGCGCGCTGTTGACACGCGCCGCGCAAAATCCCGAAGTCGCCAACGCGTTGCCGCACACGCTCGGCGCGTTGAGCAAGTGGGACCGCAAGACGCCGCCGCCGGACGCCGCGTTTGCCGCGCTCGCCACCGACCTCACCGCGGTCGCCGACAGCGACGGCATGGGCGCGCTCGCGCGTCGCCTGAACGTGGAGATTCCCGGCTTTCGCTCGCTGGTCGCGAAGTCCGCGCACGCGATGCCGTTCGTCGACGACAACAGCCAGCCGCTTCACCTGACGCCCCCGCAGGTGCGCGCGAAGTTCGTCGAACTCGACGGGCGCTGGAACGACATCGCATACTGGCAGGCCATCGCGAAAAACGCGGGCACGTTCTCGCCGTTCTATCTGCTGGCCTCGCTGGATCACAAGCAGGACGCGTTCGGCCGCATCATTCCGACCGATCCCGATCAACAGATCTACCTGAAGGTGTTCAGCCGCACGTTCGTGATCGGCGCGGCCGTGACGCTGTTCGCGCTGCTGCTCGGCTATCCGCTCGCGTACTGGATTTCGACGCTGTCCGAGCGCCGCGCGAATCTGGTGATGATTCTCGTGCTGATCCCGTTCTGGACGTCGATCCTCGTGCGCGTCGCCGCGTGGATCGTAATTCTGCAAAGCGAAGGGCTCGTGAACAAGGCGCTGATCGCAAGCGGCTTGCTGCACGATCCGCTCTCGCTGCTGTTCAACCGCACGGGCGTCTACATTTCGATGACGCACATTCTGCTGCCGTTCATGATCCTGCCGCTGTACAGCGTGATGAAGTCGATTCCGCCCACCTATCAGCGCGCCGCGATCTCGCTCGGCAGCCATCCGTTCGCCGCGTTCTGGCGCGTGTACGTGCCGCAAACCTATCCGGGCATCGGCGCGGGCGCGCTGCTGGTGTTCATCCTGGCGATCGGCTACTACATCACGCCCGCGCTGCTCGGCGGACCGAACGATCAGATGGTCAGCTATTACGTCGCGTACTTCACCAACGTGACGATCAACTGGGGCATGGCGTGCGCGCTCGGCGGCTTGCTGCTCGCCGCGACGCTCGTGCTGTACGTGATCTACGGACGCTTCACGCGTTCGTCATTGAGCCTGGGCTGAACGGAGCGATCCCGATGAAACTTGCCAAGCCCCTGTTCGCACCGCATACGTCGCTGGTCGAGCGCGTGTGGTACTTCGCGTTGCGCGCGCTCGTCGTGCTGACGCTGCTTTACCTGATCCTGCCCGTGATGGCGATCGTGCCGCTGTCGTTTTCGTCGAGCACGTTTCTGGTGTATCCGATTCCGGGCTGGTCGCTGCGCTGGTATCAGAACCTGATCGCGTCCGACGAGTGGCGCATGGCCGCGAAGAACAGCTTCATCGTCGCGCCGTCGGCGACGGTGGTCGCCACCGTGCTCGGCACGCTCGCGGCGATCGGGCTGACCAAGGCGAATTTCCGCGGCAAAGGTCTGCTGATGGCAATCCTGATCTCGCCGATGATCGTGCCGGTGGTGGTGGTCGGCGTCGGCATGTATCTGTTCTTCGCGCCGCTGGGGCTCGCCAATACCTATATCGGGCTGATCCTCGCGCATGCGTCGCTCGGCGTGCCGTTCGTCGTGACGACGGTGGCGGCCACGCTGCAGGGTTTCAACTACAACCTGGTGCGCGCGAGTCTGTCGCTGGGCGCGAATCCGGTGAAGACGTTTTTCCGCATCACGTTGCCGGTGATCGCACCGGGCGTGATTTCGGGCGCGCTGTTCGCGTTCGCGACGTCGTTCGACGAAGTGGTCGTCACGCTGTTCCTCGCGGGCGCGGATCAAACCACGTTGCCGCGACAAATGTTCACTGGCATCCGCGAGAACATCAGCCCGACCATTGCCGCGCTCGCCACGATCCTGATCGTGTTCTCGACGTGTCTGTTGCTCGCACTCGAATGGCTGCGCGGGCGCAACGCCGCGCGGGCGGTCAAGGCCTGAAATCAGGGTGGGCATCGCGAGATGACAGCCGACTCCCACCCAGTAACGCGATCGGCTATTTCTCTGACGCGATTCTAAGATTGTTCCCATTCCCGAGGCGGCGGCGGGTCTGCATACTCTGGGCCTTACCAGAAAAAATGCGCTCGGCGCAGACAGGCCATGAAATTCCCGCTAACGACGCTGGTGTGCGCGTTGGCCTTAACCGGCTGCGCGAACCATGCCGCGCGTGAACGGCTCGGCATTGAAGACACAAGCGTGCTGAAAAGCGGCATCGGCGCCTCGCAGAATGAAGCCGCGGGCGCCGCCAACCCGCAATGGGTCAACACCTACGCATCGATCAAAGGCAACCGCGCCACACTGGCGTCGTTGCAGACGCGGCTCGACCAGTCGCCCGGCGACAAGACCGACTACTTCCACGCGAAGGCGCAATGCTGGATCGAAGCCGCGCGGCAGGCCAGCAACGCGCATGACGACTGGGGCTTCGTCGAAGAAGCGATCGGCCAGGCTGCCATGATCACGATGAGCCTCGAACGCGGCACGCCGGTGTCCGCTGTGAATCCCGCGCTACGCACCGTGTCAACGGTGCGTCCCGACCTCTGGAACATCGTCAATGCCATCAAGGCCGACTCCGCGGTGGTTCATTGTCCGCCGGCGCAGCGGCCGCTCGCGTGCGCCGAAGTCGAACTGATGCAGGCCGGGCACGACGCGTGGACACGCGGCTTTGCCAATGCCGAGACGCGCTTGCCCGAGGTGCGGGAGAACTTGCGCAAGTCGGCGGAAACGGTGCTGCAATGCAAGCAGGCTATCCGGCCTGCATCGACGCCCGCGCCGTTGCCGGAAAAAATCACGTTGCGGGCCGACTCGCTGTTCCACTTCGACGGCTCGGACGTCGCGGCGATCCTTCCGGGCGGCAAACTGCGCCTGAATGCAGTGGCGCTCGATCTGAAGAAGATACCCGCCGCGCGCAAGCTGAAAATCACCGGCTACACCGACCGTCTCGGCAGCGACGCATACAACCTGCGGTTGTCGCTGCTGCGCGCGCGAACCGTCGAGCAGTATCTACGAACGCGCGGCGTGACGTTGCCGATCATTGTGCAAGGTCAAGGCAGTGCGAGTCCGCGGGTCGAGTGCAAGCAAACGAAGCGCGATGAGTTGGTACGATGCCTCGCGCCCAATCGCCGGGTCGAACTGGAGCTCGCGGACACGGCTTCGTAGGCCCGCTTTTTCGACGCTAATAACAAGCAGATGCGCCGCACGGTTTGACGAATCTTCAGCGCTGACGAGGACCGGAACTGAGCGGCGTCGAACGGTTCCAAGGGGAATGCACACATGTCAACTATTCTGGTTATCGACGACCACCCGGCATTCCGGATGGTCATCAAGATGCAACTGATGCAGTTGCTCGGTATCGAGGAAGTCATCGAGGCGGACAACGGACAGACTGCCGTTGAAATGGCCCGGCAGCACACACCGAAGCTCGCGATACTGGATCTGGACATTCCGCGCATCAGCGGACTCGACGTGATTCCGCGTCTGAAGCTCGTCCATCCGTCGATCCGGGTGCTGGTGCTGTCGGGGCACGACCCGGCCACGTTCGCCCCGCGCGCGATGCGCTCCGGCGTGCACGGATTCGTCGGCAAATCGCAGGAAATGAAGGAGATCATGCGCGGCGTCGAAGCCGTGCTGGCCGGCTACACCGTGTTTCCGGTGACGGCCACCGGCGGCATGGCGCCCTCCGTCGACGGGACCGGCGACGAGGAACAGCGGGTGAGGATGCTGTCGGATAAGGAACTGGTGATCCTGCAAATGCTCTCGAAAGGCATGTCGAACAAGGCGATCGGCGACGCGCTGTTCATCAGCAACAAGACGGTCAGCAGTCACAAGACCCGCATCATGCAGAAGCTCGGTGCGAAATCGTTGGTGGAACTGATCGATCTGGCGCGGCGTTGCCGGGTTGCGTCGGCGCAATGACAGAACGGAGCCGGCACGATGAACCCTCTCATGCCCTCGTACGAAGCGCATGCGCTGCATGCGAAAGCCCTCGAACTGGCGGGTGACGATCCCGCGATCGCGACGCGTCTTCTCGCGATGATCGCCGACACCAATCGAACGACGCTCGCGTCGTTGCAGGACAGTATCGGCGCATTGTCGTGGGACGAGGTGGCGAGCGCCGCGCATCGAATCGCGGGCTCGGCGCGTCTACTCGGCTGCGGCGCGCTGATCGCGTTGCTCTCCGAGCTGGAAGCGGCGGCGCGCGAACGCGAGCATGCGGTGGTGGGCAAGCTCATGCCGCTGGTAGCCGACGCGCTGGCGACGCTCAAGCTGGCGATCGACGCGGCGGTAGGCGAGGTCGTGCCGCACTGAGCGAGTGCCGCACAGTTTCCACTCAGTTACCGAGATCAGGGCGGACCACCATGAACCGGCCGCGCGCGTTCGCTGCCACCTCCTGCACCGAAGCGCCGCCCGTGGACGACATTACCGCGCGATACCAGCGGTAGCGCGCGATCACCTTGGGCACGTAACTCATCGTTTCCGCGTACGGCGGTATCTGTCCGCCATACTTTTGCACCGCGCCTTCGCCGGCGTTGTAGGCGGCGAGCGCGAGCGGCAACTCGCCGAACTGACGCTTGAGTTCGCCGAGATAGCGCGCGCCGGCCGCGATATTCTGGCGCGGGTCGAACAGATTGGATGCGCCGTGCCGTTCGCCGGTACCGGGCATCAACTGCATGAGGCCGGTCGCGCCTTTGGGCGACACCGCTTGCGGGTTGCCGCCGGATTCCACGTCGATCACCGCCATCAGCAACGCGCTGTCGACTTGGGCGACATGCGCGGCTTCGTCGATGATCGGCGAGAAAGCCATCACGCGAGCGGCAACCGCCGCGGAGGTTTGCCGGATCGCGTCGGTCACGCTCAGGCGAGCGTCGCCGGGTTGGAGGACGACTGAGCGTCGGGCGGTGTCGTCGGGGGCGGCGATCGTTGCCGCTGGCGCAGCAACGGGTAAGGCCGCTGCGCCGCGGTCCATGTCGTCGCCGCCGCTCATGCCGCCGACCACCATAACCACGCCCGCTGTGCGGCGTGGATGGACCATTGCGGCATCGGCGGCGAGAGCGCCGGCAGACACGCCCATGTTTGCCGCCATCACGCCGACGAGCAAAAGCGCCCTGGGCCTTCCGACCGCCCCAGGCAACCGGCACACCGGCCCTTCCCGCAACGTCACACCCGCCACCACGCGACGCCATGCGGAGCGTCCCCTCATCACACGATCCGCCATCATTTGCCCGCAGGATCCGACGGATTCGGCGAATCGTTCAACGCCGACGCCCTAAGCGGCGACTGCATGCGCACCATCGCCTCGGCATCCAGCGAAATGGGCCAGCGGCCTGTCTCGATGCCGTCCTTGAGCCGGGTCCGGCAAAGATCGTCGCCGTTCTTCGCGGAGCCGTACGGGTCTCGGTTCAGATTGGCCGGTTCGCTCGTCAGAAGGCCTCCCGCGCCGATGTTGCCGATCACGTTGGCCGCGTAGTAGATCACCTTGTTGGCCAGCGGCACGTACATGTCATAGCAGTAATGCACGTGGATCTTCAGCAGGTTCGCGTCCTGGATGTTCATGCCCGACTGCGCGCCGGCCGGGATCGACGAAACGCGATACATCAGCGAGTCGTTCGGAATCTCCGTGTACGTGGTCCCCTCATCCGCGTAGTAGTGCGGCTGCGCATAGTCCTTGATGGCCGCCACCGTTGGATTGAGGACCGTGATGACGCTGAAGTCGGTGGCGTCGGTTTGTGCTTTCGTCAGCGCCTCGGCGGCGCCGTCGGCGTTCGCCTTGCGCGCGTAAAGCGGCGCGAGGCCGCGAGCGAGGCCGTTGCGCATTGCCTGCATCGAGCCGTGGTTGACCGCGCCTTCGCGGGCGGCTTCCAGCACCGCGACATCCAGCGTCGATTTCGCCTGGTACAGCAGCACGAACTGCAGCGTGCCGAAACACACGAACAGCAACGCCGGCGCGATGACGATGAATTCCGCCATCGACTGACCCGACTGGCGCAGTCTTCGCGCACCGCGCGCCCATGCCGTGCGACGCGACGCTGGCGGCCCTGAGTTGAAACGTGGAAGGGTCACGAGGCCGCCTCGAAAACGAGCGGATCGCCGATGGACAATCCGTGTCGGCGCGCGCCGTCGGCCGGCATTTCGAGGGTCCGGGACGCGCGAAGATTGAACAACATACGGCGCCGGGGCACATCGCGATGAATCGCGACGATGCGCCGATGCCGGTCGAGAAACACCACGTCGATCGCGAAGCGCATGCCGAACGTGTGCACCGATGCGCAGCGTTCGAGCAGCAACGCCGCGTCGGGCGCAAGACGCTCGTGGTCGAGCAGACCGCGCAGCCGTTCCCGTGCGGTTTCCGTGATCGACACCGCGACGCCCGTATCGCGACCGCGAACGTGAAGACGCGCGATCTTCACAACAGACCCGCCTGCACGAACTTCATCGCGATCGGGAAGCCCAGCACGATGAAGGTGACCGGAAAGATGAACATCAGCAGCGGGAAGATCAGCTTCACCGGCGCTTCCATCGCCTGCTTCTCCGCACGCTGGAAACGCTCGGAGCGGCGCTGGTCGGACTGGAAGCGCAGCGACTTCGCGAGCCCGGAGCC
Source organism: Paraburkholderia ginsengisoli NBRC 100965 (assembly GCF_000739735.1). Lineage (GTDB taxonomy): Bacteria > Pseudomonadota > Gammaproteobacteria > Burkholderiales > Burkholderiaceae > Paraburkholderia > Paraburkholderia ginsengisoli. The sequence goes on from NZ_BBJF01000006.1 coordinate 634,988, forward strand.
CATCCGCTCGGCCTGCACGACCGCGCCGATCAGGTTGGTCACTTCCTTGATTCGCAGACGGTCGTCCAAACGGCGCAGCGCTTCCGTGCGGTTCAGCCCGGACTTGAGATCGCGCAGCACGTGTTCCAGCTCCCAGCTCAGCGGCCCCGGCGGCCCTTTTTCGACCGCCTTCTGGATCGCGCCGTTGATGTTCAGGCCGGCCTCGACGGCAAGTGTCAGGAAGTCGAGATAGAGCGGCAAATGCTTGAGGATTCGCGCGACGCGGCGGCGCCGCACGTCGCGGGTCCAGATGCGCGGATAGAAGTAGCCGAGAAAGCCCGCGCCGATCAACGCCAGCAGCGAAAACAGGCCGAGCAGCAGCATCAGCACCAATGCGACGAGCACGGCCAGCATCGCGCCGATGATCGACAGCGCGATGAACTGCCGCGCGTTCATCAGAAACGTGAGCGACGTCAGGCGCAATTGCAGATCGGTTTTCTCGACCAGCTTCGGACTGAATCGCTCGCCGAAATGATGGACCACGAAATTGACGAGCGGCCAAAGCGGGCGCAGCGACGCCGGCAGCGGGTCGAGGAATACGCGATTCTCGGGCGGCACGACGGCGGTCAGGCCGCTGATCGATTTGTAGCCGACGCCGAGCGTCACGATCACGCCGATACTGACGGCAAAAGCAATGAATAGCAGCATGGTTCACACGTCGATGTGGGTGATTTTCTTGATCGAGACATAGCCGAGGAACTCCATCACACCGATCACCGCGAGCGTGGCCCAGCCGACCGGTTCCCCGAAGAGTGGCGCCATCGCCTTCGGCTCCATGTAACGCAGCACCAGCATCAGAAAAAGCGGCAGACAGGTCATCACGATGCCCTGCATGCGGCCTTGCGAGGTCAGTGCCCTGATCTTGCCTTCCATCTGCAGCTTCTCGCGCAACGTACGCGCGACCGACTCCAGCGACTCCGCAAGATTGCCGCCGACTTCGCGCGAGATCGTGACGGCCGCGGTCATCATCAGAAAGTCGGGGATCGGGATGCGCTTCTCGACGTTACGCATTGCGATGTCGAGATCGATGCCCAAGCGGATTTCCCGCATCAGCAGATCGAACTCCTGCGAGATCGGCGCGGCGGTTTCGTGCACCACGGCTTCGAGCGCGCTCGGAAAGCTCGCGCCCGCGCGCAGCGCGCCGGACATCATCAGCAGCGCATCGGGCAGTTGCGTTTCGAGCGTTTCGAGCCGCTTGCGACGCATTCGCGCGAGATACCGCTTCGGCACGGCCATCGCGATCGGCACGGACGCGAGCGCGAGCAACAGGCTGCGTGTCAGCAGAAAGACCGCGATCGGCAAGCCGATCATGATCACGAGGCTCCAGGCGGCCGCCTTCTGCCGGTTCACGAACACGAAGGCATCCGCGAGCGACGACTCGATCTCGCCCGCCATCTGCCGCGTGCCGGCCCGGAGCGTGACCGTCCCCGTGCGAGCGATCAGGAAGATCAACGCAACGCAGCCGACGAACACCAGCGCGAGAACTACGGAGAGCGTCATGGCCGGCCTCTCAGTTGACGCGCGTGAAGATGTCGGTATTCACGGAAATGCGCCGGCGAATCAGATCCTGATAAAAATCGGGAATGTAGGCCGTGGGCACGAACTCGCCGCGAATCTTGCCGTCCTCGCCGAAGCCGTCTTCCTTGAAGACGAACACATCTTGCAGCGTGATCACGCCCGACTCCATGCCGCTCACTTCTGTCACATGCGTGACGCGGCGCGAGCCGCAGGAAAAACGCGATTGCTGCACGATCAGATCGACCGCCGAGCTGATCTGCTCGCGGATCGCCTGCACCGGCAGATCGAGGCCGGTCATCAGCGTCATCACTTCGAGACGCGCGATGCAGTCGCGCGGCGTGTTGGCGTGCAGCGTGGTCAGCGAGCCGTCGTGGCCGGTGTTCATCGCTTGCAGCATGTCGAGCGCCTCGCCGCCGCGGCACTCGCCGACCACGATCCGGTCGGGCCGCATCCGCAGGCAGTTTTTCACCAGATCGCGGATGTGGATCGCGCCTTTGCCTTCCATGTTCGCGGGCCGCGCTTCGAGCGACACGAGGTTCGGTTGCGACAGTTGCAGTTCCGCCGCGTCTTCGACGGTAACGATGCGCTCGTCGTCGGGAATGTAGTTCGACAGCACGTTTAGCAGCGTCGTCTTGCCCGAGCCGGTGCCGCCGGAGATGATGATGTTGGCGCCCTGCTCGACGGCGGTGTGCAGAAATTCGAGCATGTCCGGCGATACGGAGCCAAAGCTGATCAGGTCCTCGCCTTTCAGCTTGCGCCGCAGGAACTTGCGGATCGTGATGCTCGGCCCCTTCAGCGCGAGCGGCGGGATCACGGCGTTCACGCGCGAGCCGTCGGCGAGGCGCGCGTCGACCATCGGCGAGCTTTCGTCGATGCGGCGGCCGATCGGCGCGACGATGCGCTCGATCGCGCCGAGCACCGCGCGGTCGTCGGTGAAGATGACCGGCGAGCGTCTCAGGCGGCCGTTCTGCTCGACGAAAATCTCGTTGTGGCAATTGACCATGATTTCCGACACGCTCGGATCGGCGATCAGTTCTTCGAGCGGCCCGAGCCCGATGATTTCATCGAACACACTCTTCTTCAGCGTGTCGAGCGGGACATCGGCCGTGTGGAAGCTGCGGTCGTAATTGAGGATGTCGTCGAGCGCGGCGCTGACGGTCTTGCGCAGTTCGTCCTCCTCCATGCGCGCGACGTTCAGACGCCGCAGGTCGAGCGCGGCGATCACTTTCATGTGCGCCTGCTTGCGCAGTTCGATGCCGAGCGGGCTGTTGATCGGCGCGACGGGCAGCTCGACGGCGGCGGTTCGTTTGACGTGCGACGAGGGCGTGCGTAGACGCGCGTCGGGCGCCGGGTGGGGACGGGCGCTGGGTGTAACGTCGTAGGCCGAGGGGAAGCGTTGCGCGGCGGTGGTGGCAGTTGGTGCGGACGCGGTCTGTGCGGCGACCGCAACTGAAGCCGACGCGGTTCGTGCGGCGGCGAGCGGGTCCGGCGAGTTGGTCTGCGCGAGCGCGGAAGCGCGGGCGATGAACGAGGGCTCGCTGTGCGTGGACGCGTGAGCCTGAGCTAACTGCACTGGCTGCGCACGATGCATGGGCGGAGCGTGTTCCATAGCTTGCGGCGCGGCGTATGCGGTCTGCAACGCCGGGGCGTCGGCGTGCGGTGCGTGGTGCTGTGGCGCGTGTGTGTGCTGTGCCGATTGCGTCTGCTGCGGTGTCTGCTGTTGCGCCATCTGCCGCATCTGCTGGAGCGGCTGCAGCGATACGACCGGCGCCGTCGCGACGGCGCGGACGATCTTGATCGTCGTCATGCCGACCTCGATCTGGTCCGCCTCGGTCAGCGGACCATAACGCGTGATCGGCGTGCCGTTGACCAGCGTAGCCGCGATGCCGCCCTGGTCCTCGATGTAGTACGCGTTGTTTTCCCGAACGATGCGCGCCTGTAGCTTGCCAATCAGCATCCCTCTGACGACGATGTCGCAACTCGCACTCTTGCCGATCGTGCAGCCCAGTTCGATCTGCAAGGTCTGCATCGGCGCGTTGCGCGTGTGTATCTGAAGATTGAGCATGAGATTCTCTGACTGCGCCGATCAGTTGGCCGAGTTGCCGAGCACGCCGACTTGTTGCGGCGGGACCTTGCCGTTCGAAGCCGGCAGCGCCGGATCGCGCGGCGTGCTCGACGCAGCCGGCGGACGTTGCGCGGCGTTCAGCATGCGCAGCGCCTCCGCGACGCCTTCCGGCGGCGTGCTGGTGACGGGTGCAGGCGGTGCGGCGGGGGCCGGCGTGGGCGCATCCGTGTGCGCGACTGTTCGCGTCCATGCCGACGCCGAAGGGGATGGACGAGATACAGCACGTTCCGACACGTGCGCCTGCGGTGCAACGCGATCTGAACTCCGTGGCTCGAATTGCGCGTGATCGGAGACGGGCGCCGGAGACACAGTACGACCCGCGTCCTGCGCCTGAGGCGGCAACGCACGCTGCGCCGAAGCCGGCGTCTGCGTTTGCTCCACTGCAGGCGTGCTGCGCAACGGCGTCGGAAGCAACGCGGGCGTGGTCGTGATCGGCTGACGCGGCGCAATCTTATGCGCGGCCTTTTCCTCATCCGCGACCAGCGGTTCGGGATTGCCATACTCCTTGCGGAAGGCCTGATCCACCCGGTCGGCGCGCGTCAGCAAATTCGTGTTGGGCTCCAACTCCGGATCGGAGAGGATCGGCGTGACGAAAATGACCAGGTCGCTCTTCTTTGCGCGGAACGCGTCCGAGCGGAACAACTGGCCGATGATCGGCAACTGCCCGAGGAACGGCATGCCGTTGGAATTGGTGGCCACGTCCGCGCTGATGAGGCCGGAAATCGCGAGCGTTTCGCCCGCTCGCATCGAAATATCCGAACTCGTGTTGCGGGTCAGGAAGCCCGGCATGCCGCCGTATGTCACCGTCGGGTCGATCTGGCTGATCTCGGTGGTCAGATGCGCGGAGATGATGTTGTTCGCGTCGACCACCGGCACGATGTTCAGCTTGATCCCGTAGTCCTTGTACTGGACGTTGGTGGTGCCCAGCGCGCCCGATTGCGGAATCGGCACCTGGCCGCCAGCGAGAAAGCTCGCCGTGCCGCCGCTCTTCGTGTTCAACTCGGGCGCGGCGAGAATGAACGCGTCGCCATTGCTGACGGCAAAGTTGATCTGCGACGTGATGTTCGACGCGATGCCCGCGAGGAAGTAGCTCGTGCCCGCAGTGGCGGCTTTCGCGGCACCGGTCGCGACGCTCGCGGCGCCGCCGACCTGCGGTCCGTTGAACGCGCTGTCCCACGCAATGCCGAGGTTCCTCTGCCCGTTGCGCGTGACCTCCATGATCTGCACCTTGAAGTGGACCGTTTTCTTCAGCGCGTCTCCTTCGTCGACCTTGGTGGTGTCGATCACGTTCTTCATGTCCTGCGTGGCGGATTTGACGATCGGCACCATGTCCCGATGCACGACCCCGGACAGGACGATATTCGAGCCGATCGCATCGATCTGCAGCCCCGGCACCGACTTCAGCACCGCGCGCAACTGCTGCACCGACGCGTTCACCTCCGCTTTGGCGATGCGCACCGTGGTTTGCAGCGCGATGCCTTTCTCGTTCCAGACCACCAGTGACGTGATGCCGTCCCGTTCGCCGAGCAGCATCAGGCTGCCGTCGACCACATTCGCGGTGATCAGCTTGCCGTTGCCGATCGCGATGCGTTTGATCGCGCCCGGGATGTGGAGAATGCGCACTTCGCCGCTGAACATTTCGAGCACGCGCGTACTTGCGGACGCGTCGTCCGAGGCCGAGGCCATCGGATAGACGGCCTGAGCGAGTGCGGCCGGAGCCGCCTCGCAAAACACCACGGCGATGAGGACGGACGGCAGGATCCGGTGACGCAATCGCGCCGCATTGTGTTTGACTTTCATGGTGTGAAACCTGGGCTCGGTACTTGAGTTCTACTTGGACGTGCTGGGCGCAACGGTCTTCTGCAACTGTTGCGCGATGGCGTTGGCCTGCTCGTAAAGGCTCGGCTCGCGCTGCGCCGAAGCGGGCGCAGGCTGCCCTGCATCGGCGGGCGCGGCGGCGGCCGGCGTGTCGCGCGAGGGGGCCGGCGGCGCGCCCGGACTCACGAGCACGCTGCTATTCGAACTGCCGCCCGAAATCATTTCGACGACCTGGGGCGCCGGCCCTCCGCCGGTCCTCAACGTTCCGCGTGTCGGGTCGATGAACACGTCGCTTTCCTGCACCAGCGGCGGGCCGGCGTTGCCCTTGTCGTCGGCGTTGCGCAGAATCAGACGCAAGCCGCCGATCCTTTGCGCGAGCGCAATGCGCGCGACATCGTCGACCGGCACTTGCAGCGTGACCGTGGTGTACGCCACGCCTTGCTGCCGGCTCATCGCGCTGCCGTTGGCATTCGCCTGGTCCTGCTGCGCGGCTTCGCCCGCGTCGCGCGGCCGCATGTCCTGGTCGGTGGCGAGCACGAGCACGTTCGGCATCAGCAGTTGCGCGACTTTCTTGTCGTCGGACGCGTGATCTTCGCGGAACACCTTGCCGAGCCAGTACAGATCGACCCGGTTGCCCGGACGCAGCATCAGAGCAGTCGCGTTGACCGTATCGATTTCCACCGTCAACGCGCGTTGGCCAGGCGGTAGCGCGTCCGAGAAGTCACGGCCGCGCAGCGCGTCGATGTCGCCGGCGCGTAGCGGCAGACCGCGCCGCACCGCCTTGACGAGATGCGCCGAGCGGTACTTTTCGAAGTCGTCCGGTCGGATCATGTCGTCATAGACCATGTCTTTCGGAATCTCGCGGGACACGAATTCGCTGCTCGTCAACGGCGTGCCGACGGGCACGTCGTGCGCCGGCACGACCACCTGCACGCCGGCGCGCACGGTTTGCGCGGCGAGGTCCGCCTTGAGCTTGGCCTCGCGGTCGTTCAGGTACTTGTAGAGCAGGAACGTGAGACCACCTGCGACCAGAACCGCAAGGAACAGCAGCACCCAGGAATTCGCGAGCAGCGAGCGGAGGTTTATTTTCTTGAGCATGGACGATTGACCGTCGCCGGTCAGGGAAGCGATAGGGTGAAGCTGTAAGCGCTGAAAAACGACTTGAAGCCGGCGATGAGCGCGGTGAGCGGCGTGACGGTGTCGCCGGTCTCCAGCAGCAGAATGCCGAGCAGCGCGGCGGTGACGACGAGGTATTCCGCGTACGCCTGACCGCGCTGCCGGTTCGGCCGCGTTGCAAAGAGAGGGGGACGTGCCCGTGGTTGCATCTCAGCGGTTCCTTATTGCATTGACGACCGCGACGGTCTTGCCGTCGCGATCCGAAAAACTGACGTCCACGCTCACGTTGCCGTGCTGCATCGCGAACGCCGTGCCTTGCGCGGCGGCGACGCTGGCGGAGCGATAGTCCGGCTGACGACCCACGCCGACCCAGCCGCGCAGCGCGAGACTGTTGCGATAACGCTGCGCATTCCAGCCCGCGTCGCCGGGGATGTCGATCAGCCACGTGCGTCCGGTCTGCCCCGGATCGCGGCTCTCCACGTCCGAGACCACCTTGCCGTCTTCCGGCAGCGGCACTGCGGAGTCCGGCAGGCGATGCGCGGGCTGGCCGACGCCGAGCCGGATCACGCTCATCAGCCCGCGCGTGTTGCCGCGTTGCGGTTGCGACGGGATGCTGAGCACGTAGAGGCATTCGTCGTCCAGCGCACTCAGCAGTAATCCTGACGAACTCGAACGGCCTTGCGCCGGTACGTCGGCGCGGCTCCAGAAATCGCGGAACGCCTTCGACACGTCCTCGCTCGTTCCCGCGAACTGCATGCCGATCACCGACGTCGGCACGCCGTTGACGGTCATGTCGCGCCCGATGGCCACCGTGCTTTGCGGCCGCACCGGCGTTTTGTTGCACGCGGCGTCGGCGACTGCGATGCCGGCGATCAGCGCGCCGGCGACGCAAGCGCCGCGCACGAGATGAGGGACGCGGCTCATTGGCTCAAACGGCTCGGTGGGACGACGTCGCGCTGAATGCGGCCGAATTCGAGCGTCGTGATTTCGGGTGCGTACTTTTGCAGCCCCAGATAGCCGCTGGATGGCACGAGCGTCGCATTCGCCGCCGGCACGGCCTGGCTGAACAGCCTTTCGTTGTTGATCGCGCCGTCCGGTACCCAGGTGTTGCTCAGCAGTACGTTGGTGTCGGAAAACGTCAGGCCGCTGAACGCGGGCAAGTCGCGATCTTTCGGCCAGAGCCGCTTCAACACCGCGCTGTTCTGCGCGACCGACATGCTGACGAAGCCGGATTGGAGCGTGCTGGTCGGCACGCTCAGGTGAGCGAGGTATGGCGCGCCGTCGGCAGTGGGAACGGACCACTGGGCTAGGGCGGTGCCGCTTTGCGCGCTGGCGGGATCGGCGGCTACGCTAGTGCCGACCGCGACGTCATCGGCCGACGCCAGCAGCGGATCGCCGCCGTAGTCTCTCCACATGGCCGGTTGGGACGCGGCCAACTGGGTTTGCTTGCGGTCCATGCTCGAGATAGGCGTAGCGTCGCCCGCCATCAGGCGCTGGATCACTTCGGCTTTGAGTTCGTCATCCGCCTTGCTCACGCTCAACGCGGCGCTGCCGTAGATGCTGGACCAGCCTTCGGTGGTGCTTCGATCGGCGGCGAGGTTCTTCTGCTCGTCGCCGTCCGTCCACACGGTGCGCTCCCATGCGACGTAGCGCGAACTCATCAGCGTGCGGTTGCGCATGTCGTTGAACTTGCCGAGCATGACGATCGCGAGCAGCAACACGCTCATGACCATGACCATGGAGACGAGGAATTCCGCCATCGCCTGACCTGATTGCGCGGTGGCTTTCGAATAGACTTGTTTCATTGCGTTTGACGCTCGGGATCGGGCTGCAACGCGACCGGGATCTGACTCAGCCGGGCCGCGGCGCGTTCGTCGGCGCTGACCGGCGCGAGCGCGGCCTGCCAGTACGGGCTGAACAGGCTCGGGTACTCGGTTTTTCGTTCGGTATCCTGATCGGCTCGCGCCCATTGATCGGCGTTCAGCAGGCCGCCGAGGATCGCGACGCCGAACGACGTCTCGTCCGGTCGCACGAAATACGCGTGCGCGCTCGACAGCGCGCGCATCGCGCCGCCCGCCGCATTGAATTCGACCTTCATGACGCCACCGCCTTGCAGGCCGACGGTCTTGATCAGCGTGTCGGTGTTGCGCGTCACTTCGATCGTGATGCGCGGCGCCTGTGCGGCGTACCGGACGCCGTTCACTTCCTGGTAGGGCAGCAGGCCGCCGTTCGCCGGGTCGAGCGGCGCGCCGGGGCCTTGGCTGAACTGTTCCGCCATCGAGCTCGGCACTCTGCCAGGGATGGTCGTGCCCGTGTAGCCGAAGTTGAAATAGCCGCCGTACCCCTCCCAGTCTTGCGATGCCACGAACGGCGGGTTTGTCATGAAGCTCGTGATGTTGCCGTTCGCGCTGCCGCCGTGGCCGGCGATGGATTCGAACGACCCGATGCAACTGACGGTGAGAAGCGCGGTGCTTGCATCGATGGATTGCCAACCGGCTTTATCGCTGCGCAGTTGCGTGCCGCCGTCGTGCGTGACGTTCACGGTGAACGTGCTGTTCGCGCCGCAGATCCTGTTCGCGCTGTCGTTCAGTTGCTGGAAGTTCGGCGCGACGCTGCGTACCGAGTCGCGATTCTTGACGAAGCGGTCGAGCGTGTCCGGGTCCGTCACCACGTCGGCAAAGTCGTCCTGGCCCGGGGTGCCGGCCGGCGTGACGGTGGCCGTGTACGCGGCCCACGCCGCTTTTTGCGCCGCATTGCGGTCGCTGTCGAAGTAGCCCTGGGTGACGCGTGTGTCGGGCTGATTGAGCTGCGCGATCGCGTCTGCCGTGGCGGGAACCGCGGTGAACACGGCCGTGTGATAGTTGGCCTGCGCCACGCTCAACGCGCGGTTGAGCCGGCCGATGTCGCTGGCGACGATGGGCAGCAGCGCGTCGAGCGCGGCGCGCACCGGCGCGATGTCGGCTTTGCCGATCTGTTTCGGCGTGCTCCATTGCGCAGGATGATCCGCCAGCGTGTTGACCGTGCTGTCGAGATTCGACAGCGAGTAGGTCGCGTCGAGTTCGTCGATCCATGATTTCAATGCGACCACCTGCGCGGCCGTGACCTGATTGGCGACCATCGCGCGGTTCGTGTACGCGGAGAAGTTGTAGTCGCGCGCCTGCAGCACGGCAACGCTGTAGGCAGCGGCGTCGGCCGTGTTCTGGAGTTTGATCTTGGCGCTGGTCATCTGGAACGAGTTGAACGCCACGTAAAGGCCGATGCAACCGACCAGAAGAAACAACAGTGCAGGGACCAGCGCCTGCCCGCTAGCGCTGGCGACCCTGGCCCTGCCCTTGCGGGCAGAGCGTTTCATGATGGATATCGCCAATCGGAGGGGATTACTTGTTGTTGTCCGCGTTATACGTACCCATGTTTTTCGTCTTGTCGGCGTTTGTCGTTGCCAGGTCTGCGTTGGTCTGCGCCGTGCTGATGTTGTCTTTTGCGTCCTTGCCGGACATTTCTTCCGCGAGGCCGGAGGTCTGATTCCGCAGCGTCTGACCGAATAGCGAATACACACCAATAGCTGACACGGCGATCAGCGCGACGATGATGATGTATTCCGTCATGCCTTGGCCGAGTTGCTTATTCTTGCGGCGAAGTTGTGAAAGTTTCATGGTTTGCTTTTAAAAAAGGTTAATCCAGAAAAAGCGGATGGCAGCTGGACACGGTTGTGCGGAATTTTGCCGTTGTCGGCAAAATCGGGATTAATGATTTATCTGCTAAAAACGCACGAGCAACAGTGTCGGGACGAAGTATAGGAATGTATCTGTCTTGCAAATTTGCGAAATTTCCGAATCTCAATGACGCAATTCCGCATACTGCGCAGTATATAAATTGTTAAGTTCTGGTTTGAACTTTTCATTGGCGCCGGAACGTGAGCAAGCTCACGCCCGGCCATTGCACTCATGGCGCAACGCGCGCGCGGGTCCCTCCATGCAAGGCGCTCGGACCGGCGGGTACGCCCGCCGCATAAGGCGGACGCGACACGGCTTCGATGTTTTCGGCACTGCGCGGCCAACGCCCGTTGCAACGCATTCGGTTTCGCTACTGGCTCACGGCTTCTGTTGCAAAGACGCCACGAGCCTTTACACAACATCACGATTTATTGCATGCGACGAAATCTCCCAGATTCAAGCTGGGTGGGCTTAATGTCGGTCGTTGCGATTTATCGCGTGCTCATGAAGATTAATCCTACATGATTTACGCATTCCCTGATTTTTATAGATAGAGCCGCCAGTTAAATTTGCAGCGCGTGAAAAACTTTGGGTCGAGCCTGCAATGTGTCGGCCAGTTTTTTTTGCGGGAAGCGTGGGTGCACGATTTCTCAAATCGAACTGCAAGCGGGGCTTGCCCTTTATTTAGGGAATATATGAATAAGACGTATATCAGCGTCTGGAATGACGTGTCCGGAACGTGGGTCGCTGCACCCGAGACTGCCAAGACGCATTGCGGAACGGGAACCGCATCTTCCGGGACGATCCTGTCCCGCACGGAGACAGCAAGCCGGCCGGCCACGCCGCTGAAGGCTGCGTTCATGCCGATCGCGATGGCGATCGGCGTGGCCATGCTGCCGGGCACGGCGGCAGCGCAGGCCACCGCCGGCAACGGCGGGCTGGAGCTGTGTCCGGGCGGCGTAGGTGGCGTGGGTTCTTCGTGGGGTCCGCTGTCGAGCTCGGTCGGCTTTCTGGATTGCAGTTCGACCGGCGAGAGTAGCGCCGGCATGTCGTTCTCGTTGAACAACTCGGCATCCGACGAGGGCGCATGGGGCTTCAACAGCAACAACATCACGGCTCGCGTCACCGGTTACGACGACGGCCGTCTCGAGCTCAAGGGCACGGGCGGCATCAGCATGCTCGACACCGTCAGCATGACGGACAACAAGATCACCGATCTGGCGGACGGCGACGTTTCGTCGTCGAGCGCGGACGCGGTGAACGGCAAGCAGCTTTATCAACGCACGCGCTACTTCAGCGCGAACTCCGCGTCGGCGGATGCATCGACGGATGCGCAGGCCACGGGGCTCAACTCGGTGGCGTCCGGACCGTCGGCACGGGCACTCGGGAACAATTCCGCCGCGTACGGCGCGGGCGCGATCGCGTTGGCGGCCAATTCGGTTGCGCTCGGCGCGGGCTCGCAGGCTACCCGTGACGACACGGTGTCGGTCGGCTACGTGTCCCCGGCCACCGGCATGAGCTACACGCGACAGATCACCAACGTGACCGCGGGTTCCGCGGCGACCGACGCGGTCAACGTTTCGCAGCTGGATGAAGCGATCCGCGGCGTGACCGGCGGTGTTGGCGGTATGGTCGAGAACGCGGTGACGTACAACACTTCCGCAGCCGACCTGATTACGCTCAAGGGTGCGGGCGGCACGAAGATCACGAACCTGTTGCCGGGCGACATCTCCAGCGCGCTGAGCATGGACGCCGTGAACGGTGCGCAGTTGTACCAGACGAACCAGGACGTGGCGAACGTCGCGGATAGTGTCGGCGTCGTGTCGAACAATCTTGCCAATGTGACGAACATCGTCAACAACATGGCGGCCAACGGCCTCGCGGGCTCGCCGCTGCTGGTGAAGTACGACTCGTCCGCTCAGGACCAGTTGACGCTCGGCGGTGTGGACAGGACGACCACGGTCAAGCTGACCAACGTAGCGCCTGGCGAACTTTCCGCCACGAGCACCGACGCGGTCAACGGCAACCAGTTGTACGAGACGAATCAGAACCTGGCGGGGCTCGCGGCCAACGTGGGCCAACTCGGGGACAGCCTTTACACGCGGGGCGTCAAGTATTTCCACGCCAAATCTTCATTGGCCGACTCGTCGGCGGATGGCACGGAGTCGGTGGCGATCGGCGGCGCAGCCGTCGCATCGGCAGCCAACTCGGTCGCGTTGGGCTCGAACTCCAGGGCGGATCGTGCGGACACGGTGTCGGTGGGCGCGACGGGTGCGGAGCGTCAGATCGTCAACGTGGCGGAAGGCACGCAAGATACCGACGCGGTCAACGTCGCGCAGTTGAATGCAGCTATCGCCGGTAGTTCAGGGACGGGTTCGCCCAACGCGGTGGTCTACGACTCGTCGGTGCACGACAAGCTCACGCTCGGCGGCTCGACGTCGAAGCCGCAGGTTCTCGTGACGAACCTGGCCGCCGGCCAGGTCGCGGCGGGCAGCACCGACGCAATGAACGGCGACCAGTTGTACAAGAGCGCCAGCGGTCTGGCTTCCGGGTTGGGTGCGGGCGCGTCGGTCAATTCGGACGGCACGATCAACGCGCCGAGCTACCTCGTCAGCGGCTCGACTTATGGCGACGTTGGTTCGGCACTGAATGCCGTCGACGGTCAGATCGACCAGATCAACACCAGCTTCGCGACCAACCTGAAGTACATCAAGATTGTGTCGAGTCAGCCGGGCGCGCAGGCAGGCGGTACCAACTCGATTGCGATTGGCGGCAACTCGATTGCGAACGGGGACAATTCGCTGGCAATCGGCTCAGGCGCCACCACGAACTTCTCCAATTCAATCGCGCTTGGCGTGAACTCCGTGGCGGATGAGGCCAATACGGTCTCCGTCGGCGCGAGGACGCAGGAAAAACGTATCACGAACGTCGCGAACGGTATCAATCTGACCGATGCGGCTACGGTGGGCCAACTGGACGCGCTCCAGGCTCAGCTGACGGCCTCCACGAGCGGCGGCGCGAAGTCGATGATGCAGACCCCGTCCGCGGTGCTGAGCTACATTGCGGTGAGTTCGAACACGACGCAGGGGACCATGACCACCGCGTCGGAAGATCTGAACGCGATGGCAATCGGCCCGGCGGCGGCGGCGACCGGACTCAGCGCACTGGCAGTCGGCGGGCGTGCTGCAGCGGGCAGTAACTTCAGTACGGCCGTCGGGTCGGGCGCGGGCGCGTTGTCGAACAATTCGACCGTAATCGGAGCGAGCGCAACGGTTGCCGCGACCTCGGACAACTCGGTGTCGATCGGTTACAACAGCCGCGCCGGTGGTGATAACAATGGTTCGTTCAACACGCTGGCGGTTGGCGCATATGCCAGTGCCATCAGTGCTGGTTCCGTCGCGATTGGCTATGGATCGATCGTCGCCGCGGGTGCTACCAACGGCATGGCGCTGGGTTTGAACTCCACGGTCACCAGCGCGAACGCAGTGGCGATCGGCTACGGCGCGGTTGCTAATCGTGCCAATGTGGTCTCGGTGGGTAACGCCACCAGGCAGAGCCAGATCATCAACGTGGCGGCGGGTACCAGCAGCACCGACGCAGTGAACGTCAGCCAGTTGTCGAGCATGGCTGCTGCGATCGGCGGCGGCGCAGCAGTCAACCCGGATGGCACGGTCAAGCGGCCGAGCTTCACGATCGGCGGCGAGACATACTCCGACGTCGGCTCGGCCCTCGCTGCTTCGGCGGGCAACTCGGTTCAGTACGACACGTCCGAGCACGCGAGCCTGACGCTGGGCGGTGTAGGCGCTACGGAGCCGGTCAAGTTGTCGAACGTGGCCAATGCGACGAGCAGCACGGACGCGGTGAACCTGTCGCAGTTGCAGTCGATGGGCATGACGGTCGACTCGAACGGCAACGTGGTGAACTCGTTCGTCGCCTATGACGATTCGACGAAGACCAAGCTCACGTTCGGCGGTGTAGGCGCTGCGGAGCCGGTCAAGTTGTCGAACGTGGCCAATGCGACGAGCAGCACGGACGCCGTGAACCTGTCGCAGTTGCAGTCGATGGGCATGACGGTCGACTCGAGCGGCAACGTGGTGAACTCGTTCGTCGCCTATGACGATTCGACGAAGACCAAGCTCACGCTGGGCGGTGTAGACGCGTCGGAGCCGGTCAAGTTGGCGAACGTGGCCAATGCGACGAA
>NZ_BBJF01000005.1 GCF_000739735.1 Paraburkholderia ginsengisoli NBRC 100965
ACGACTGGCGGCATGGACCGAAACGCTCGGCGCCATGGCCGCGAAGTTGAGCGAGCAGTGGGAGCAGTCGGGCGCACAAACCGCGAGCCGTCAGCAGGAAATCTGCGAGACGCTTGCGCAGACCGCCCGCGATATCTCCGCACAAACGCAAGCGCATGCAAGCGACACGATCGGCGAGATCGAACGCCTCGTGCAAGCCGCATCGGAAGCGCCGAAGGCCGCAGCGGAAGTGGTCGCCGAATTGCGCCAGAAGCTCTCCGACAGCATGGTGCGCGACACCGCGATGCTGCAGGAGCGCAGCCGTCTGCTCGAAACGCTGGAGACGCTGCTCGACGCGGTGAACCACGCGTCCACCGAGCAGCGCACGGCCGTCGACGCGCTGGTCGCCACGTCGGCGAATCTGCTTGAGCGCGTCGGCACGCGCTTCACCGATCACATCGAGCACGAGACCGGCAAGCTCGGCGCGGTGGCCGCGCAGGTCACGGGCAGCGCGGTCGAAGTGGCGAGCCTCGGCGAGGCGTTCGGCGCGGCCGTGCAGATATTCGGCGATTCGAACGACAAGCTGGCGGCGCACCTGCAACGTATCGAAACCGCGCTCGACAAGTCCCTCGCCCGCAGCGACGAACAACTGGCCTACTACGTCGCGCAGGCGCGTGAAGTGATCGACCTGAGCGTGATGTCGCAAAAGCAGATCGTCGAAGACCTGCAACGGATCGCGGGCCAGCGCGCCTCAGCCGGAGCCGATGTCGTATGAGCGAGGAAATCGACGGCGGTGTGGAACCGGCCGCGCCGATCTGGCCGGTGTTCGGCGACCTGATGTCGGTGCTGCTGGGCGCGTTCGTGCTGATTCTGGTGAGCGTCATCGGCGTGCAGCTCGAGCTGTCGAACAAGCTGGACCAGGAGGTCAAGCAGCGCCAGGCGGAGACGCAGCGCCGCAAGACGCTGGAGCAGGCGTTGGCCGGGCCGCTGGCGGCCGGGCGCGTGACGCTCGTCAATGGACGCATTGGCATCAGCGGCAACGTGCTGTTCGCGCTGAACTCCGATCAGTTGCAGCCGCAAGGCCGCGATCTGCTGAAGAGCCTCGCCGGACCGTTGTCCGCCTATCTGCAGGCCAATGACGAAATCCTGATGGTGAGCGGCTTCACGGACGACCAGCGCCTGCGCGAAGGCAATCGCCGTTTCGCGGATAACTGGGAACTGTCGGCGCAGCGCGCGTTGACGGTGACGCGCGCGTTGATCGACTCGGGCGTGCCGGCGGCGTCGGTATTCGCGGCCGCATTCGGCTCGCAGCAGCCGGTGAGCCCGAACGCCGACGAGCAGGGGCGGGCCAAAAACCGCCGCGTGGAAATCGCGCCGATTCCGCGGCCGTCGAACGCAACGGTGAAGTCCGGTGCATAGCAACGACAACCAGGACAGCGGCAACAGCGACGCGCCCCACACGGCTCGCGCGACGCTCGACGCATGGCGCGAGCGCGGCGCGGATCGTGTGAACCCGGTCCGCTTTCATTTCATCGTGGCGTTGGAGCGGCGCGCGGCCGCTCATGAAGGTGAAGCGCGGCGCGTTCTCGACGTGAAGCTGGCAGGCTTGCTCGACGCGTACGCGGCGGATCTCGAACGGGCCGACGCCGAGGCGGACTCTGTCCAAGAAGACACCGCAGCAACGCGATCGGCCTCGCACGAGCCCGCTGACGCAACGCTAGCGAGTCTGGTCGACCACATCAACCGTCACGCGCCGGCAAATCGTGACGGCTCCGCTTCGTATCCTGAACTGCCGGCGCTCGATTACTTCCGTGAAGTCTGGTCCAAAGTCCGCGCTGAGAAGCAGTTGCGCCAGTCGCTTGCACCGGTGTCCGGCAATGCGGGTCCGCTCAATTCGAGCAGCCTCGTGCACCGTTCGCTGTCGTTGATGCGCGAGTTGTCGCCGGGGTACCTGAAGCAGTTTCTGTCGTACGTCGACACGTTGTCGTGGATGGAACAGATGAACAGTGGCGGCGCGCCGGCGGGTAAAGAAGCGCCGCGCGCCGCAACCGGTGGCAAGGGCGCGCGCGGTAAAGCGCGCTAGCGCCGTTGCGGTCAATCGAAGTCGAACACGTCGAAAATCGAGCGCTTCTTTTTATATCCGCGATACCCCGTCCGATGATCATCGTGACCGCGATGACGGTCGCCTTCGTACGCGTGGTCGCGCTCCCTGCGGTCGTCGCGATCGTCGTGACCAGCACGCGCGACGGACGACGCTCCGACGTTCTCAGCCGCGTCCTGCGCAATGAGTTTGTCGAGTTCGCCGCGATCTAGCCAGACGCCGCGGCACACCGGGCAGTAGTCGATCTCGATCGAGCGGCGCTCGGTCATCAGCAGGTCGGTTGTTTTGCACACTGGGCATTTCATGGTGTCGCTCCTCGAAAGTATCCGCACATCGAACGTTGAGGCTGGCTAGCCGCCCGCAATGGGACGGGCTCTCCAGCGCTGCCTGATTCCACTTTCCTCAACCGCTTTTGCTACACGCGCCTCACGTTGGCGCTCACTGCGCGGCGCCGGCCGCACGCTTCGATTTCTGGCGGCGCACGAGCATGTTCATCGCCTCGACGAACGCGGAGAACGCCATCGCCGCGTAGATATAAGCCTTGGGCACGTGCGAACCGAAACCCTCCGCGATCAGCGCCATGCCGATCACGAGCAGGAAGCTCAGCGCCAGCATGACGATGGTCGGATTGCGATCGATGAAGCGCGACAGCGGACGCGCGGCGAACAGCATCACCATGACCGCGGCAATCACCGCGACGAACATGATCGGCATATGCTCGGTCATGCCGACCGCCGTGATGATGCTGTCGATCGAGAACACGATATCGAGCAGGATGATCTGGCCGATCGCGGCCGCCATCGTCAACTGGACGGTGCTGCTCGCCTTGTCGCTGACTTCGTCGGCGTGGGTCACGTGATGGCGGATTTCGCTGGTCGCCTTCCAGACGAGGAACAGGCCGCCGCCTAGCAGAATCAGATCGCGCCACGAAAAGCCGTGACCGAAAAGCGTGAATGCGTTGCCGGTCAACTGCGCGATCCACGCGACCGTGCCGAGCAGCGCCAGCCGCATCACCAGCGCGAGCATGATGCCGATGCGCTGTGTGCGTACGCGTTGCGCTTCGGGCAGCTTGTTGCTGAGGATCGAGATGAAGATCAGATTGTCGATGCCGAGCACGATCTCCATCACGACCAGCGTCAGGAGAGCGGCCCATGCGGCAGGATCGGTAGCGAGTACGAGCAGGGGTTCCATGGAGCGCGGGCTAAAGGTCGTTGCGACGAAGGTCGCGGAACCGCCATCATCGGCGTGTTCAGGGTTCGGATAAATCAGTGATAAGCTGAACGACCTTTCGGTTATTTCGAAGTGTCAAAAGCATGCTCAATTATCGTCATCTGTACTATTTCTGGATCGTCGTGAAGGAAGGCGGCTTCGCGCGCGCGGCGGAACGGCTCGACATGGCCGTCCAGACGATCAGCGCGCAAGTGCGCGAGCTGGAGAAATCGATCGGGCGCCAGTTGCTGAAGCCGGCGGGGCGCGGCGTCACGATGACCGAGGCTGGCGAGACGGCGTTCAGTCGCGCGGAGCAGATTTTTCAGCTCGGCGAGGCGCTACTCGACGACATGCGCGACGCGGGCGGCGAGGGTGTCGCGCGGCTCGCGGTCGGTCTGTCGGACGGCATTTCCAAACTGGCCGCGCATGCGCTCCTCGCGCCGGTGCTCGGCACGCCGTCGCTGCGGCTGCTCTGTCACGACGGTGAGCACGCGCACCTGTTGTCGGAGCTCGCGCTGCATCGGCTCGATCTCGTGCTCGCGTGTCAGCCGGCGCCGCACAACGCGGACCTGCGCGTGCTGAGTCAGCGCCTCGTGGGCTCGCCGGTGGATTGGTACGGGCCGGCGGAGATCGTCCGCAAGGCGGCCCGCGCAGGCTTTCCGCAATGTCTCGCGGATTTGCCCGTGCTACTGCCGACCCGGCACGCCGCGCTGCGAGCGCGGCTCGACCGGTGGTTCGAGGCCGAGGGGATCCGGCCGCGCATCGTCGGCGAATTCGAGGACAGTGCGTTGATGGCGGTGTTCGCCGCGCGCGGTCTCGGCGTATTTCCGCTCGCGGAACTCGGCGCGGAGGACTTGTCGTTGCTGCGCGGTTTGCGCTGGCTCGGTCGCGCGGACGGTGTGGTCGAGGAGGTTCACGCAATCCGCTCGCGGCGCGGGCAGCATCACGCGCTCGCCTCGCAGGTGCTCGCCGCCGCGCGGTCGTAACCGCGCGGGGAGGCTTACCGGCGAGGCGGCGGGCCGTGCAGGAGGGCGGTCACTGGCGCTTGCTGGCGCTCAGTGGCGAATAGGCGGCCCCCATGCTTTGAACACCGCGCCGAGCAACGCGATCTCGCCATCCGCCAGATGGCCGTCCGAGATCGCCACGGCGATGCACAGGCGCATGACCTTGCGACGCAACGCGGGGTCGTCGATTTCGTCGATCAATGTGGAAAGCGGGGACGTGTCGAATTGGTCCACCGTCAGTTCGGGCGACATCTGCGCGACCGAGCGGTCCTCGCACAACGTTTGCACGATCTGCGCGAATTGCGCCGGGGCGAGGCCGAGCTCGCCTGCGATGCCCAGTTTTTCTAGCGCTGCTTCTTCCGAACTGCAGACGTGCCCGTCGGAAGTCAAGGCGAGCGCCACGATGCGTGCTGCGGCCTGAGGACTGTTGCGCGGATAGGTTCGCATGAAGGGTTCCTTTTCGCGGAGAGTATCCGCAGTGGTGAGGAGCCTCAGTCTGCGTTAGCGTGGGGATCGGATAAACCTGTTAATCGAAGAGTAAAGGTTCGAAAAAAACGATACGAGGGCGGCGCCGCCAGAACGCACGATCGTGCTCGCAGCGCTACCGGCGCAGGCGGGCTGCCTGAACCGGACGAGGTCTGCCTGGCCGAAGCCAGGCAGACGTCTTCACTCGCTGCGTGGTGAAATGCCGCCAGGCGCGCCGCTCAGAACGCGTGACGCATGCCGACCGTGACGGCCACTTGCGTGTTCGTCGACGACGGCGACAGCGTGTTGATCATCGCGTGCGACAGCACGGAATCCGCCGGCGCGCCATGCACGTTCTGATAAACGCCTTCGACATAGAAGTCGGTGCGCTTGCTGAGCGCGTAGTCGGTTTGCAGCATCGCAGTATTCCAGCCCGGCGACGAGCCGTTATACGCGCCATGCGTGAACGTGTACGAACCCGACACGCTCAACGCCGGCGTGAGCGCGTACTTCGCGTTCACTTCGTAGTTGTCGAGGCGCAGCGAGCCGGCGAGGGTGCCGGCCGTGTTGTCGGCCGCGCCGAGGTAGCTGCCCGTGCCGAACGAGAAGACGCCCGACACGTTGTCGATCTGCGTATGGCTCCACAGCAGCCCCACGGTGGCCGGTCCGAACGTGTAGTTGCCGCCGAGCGACCAGATGCGCTGGCGTTCCGCGAGGAAGTTCGCGCTGGCATCGCTCGCGGTCACCGCGCCGGTGCCGTTGCCCGCGTTGTTCAGTTGCAGATAGCCGGCGGCGAGGTACAGCGGGCCTTGCGCATACGACAGGCCGAAACCGTACGAACGGTTGTTCGCGAAGTCGCCGGCCTTGTTGCTGAACGAGTACATCGTTTCGAACGTGACGCCGTGGTAGACCGGGCTCGCGTATTTGACCGAGTTGTTGATGACGACCGAATTCGCCGCGAGGTTGTCGTTCTCGAACGGATGCGCGGCGATGCTGCCGCCCCACGTGTTGAATGAGGCCGAGACCGGGCCGACGAGGTCGTTCATCACATCGAACTGGCGGCCGAACGTCAGCGTGCCGTACGGATCGCTTTGCAGACCGACCCAGGCCTGCGAACCGAACGCGCTACCGGAGAAAGCCTGCGCGCCGTTGTTCAGCACGAAGCCTTGCTCCAGTTTGAAGATCGCGTGCAAGCCCGCGCCCAGATCTTCCGAACCCTTCAGGCCGAACACCGTGTTCTGCGTCGAGCTGCTGCCCAATTGCCAGTTGCTGTGGCCGAGCTGATTGTTCGTGTAGACCAGGCCGGCATCGATAAGGCCGTACAGCGTCACGCTGCTTTGCGCATGCGCGGACAGGGTGAATGCGCCGCACAGCGCGGCTGCGAGTAAAGACTTTTTCATATTTGTTGGCTCCGTGATCAAACAGTGCTTGAAGAAATCGGTCGTGCTATTCATCGACGCCGCGCCCGCGCTTGGCATGTGTTTGCCCTGTGTTATTGCGAGAATTCCAGATACTCATGCGATTTGATGGATGCTTATTGCGCGCAATAGCGCTATTCCAATGACTTTGAAAAGGTGCGTGCCGGTCGACGGCGCGGTTTTCAATTGGATCGAATGGACGCATCCTGATCGAAGCGGCGAGTGACTTCGCTCCGATCATAGGGCGGTGAAAATAATCGGGGTGTCGGAAAAAAAAGCCGCGGCGCGTCGGAAGAACAATGAGGGGGCGAAGCTTACCGTTTTCCGCCGCATGGCGGGAGTGGCGACGTGAGGTTCACGCAACGGAATTCACGGGATGCGGGCGATTTTCTATTGCCATGGATATCACAGGGCATTCGATGGAAGGCAGAACTGCGGCGGCGCGTTTGTTTGAATGACTGTTTGTTTCTTTGAAATGAAGTGGCAAGGGCCGTGTAATGACGCGCGCAATTGCCATGCGATCGGAACGGCACTGAGCGCGTGAAGCAATGCAAGACAACGCGCTCTGAAGTCGCCGCCCCGCTGCATCGTCGCGCGGCTCGCCGGCCAATACATGGCATATTGATAACACCCGCCATCCCCGGAGCACGTCATGCGAATCCAGACATCCTTTCTCTTCGATCTCGACGGCACGCTCGTCGACAGCGTCTATCAGCACGTGCTGGCCTGGAAAGAAGCGCTAGACAGCGAAGGCATCGCGCTGTCGGTGTGGCGGATTCATCGCAAGATCGGCATGAGCGGCGGCCTCTTCACCAATCAACTGATGCGCGAAACGCACGGCGAAATCAGCGTCGAGCGGGGCGAGCGGCTGCGTCAGGCGCACGCGGCGGCCTATCAGCGATTGCGCGCGCAGGTGTGCCCGCTGCCGGGCGCGCGCGAACTGCTCGATGCGCTGACGCAGGCCGGCACGCCATGGGCGGTTGCGACCAGCGGCCGGATGGAAACCGCCGCGGTGAATCTGGAGGCATTGGGCGTCGACCCGGCGAAGGCCGTCGTCGTGACGCGCGACGACGTCAAATACGCGAAGCCCGACCCCGATCTGTTCATCGCGGCGGCGGAACGTCTCGGCGTGCCGATCGAGCACACGGTGGTTGTCGGCGACAGCATCTGGGACATGCTCGCGGCGCGCCGTTGCCGGTCGCTGGGGGTCGGCTTGCTGTCGGGCGGATACGGCACGGAAGAACTCGAACGCGCGGGCGCGCTGCGGGTCTACGACGACCCGGCCGACCTGCTGGAACATCTGGACGAAGTGGCGTCGCGGCCATGACGTGCCGGCATCCACGCGCGCGACGCCGCGCCGCGTGCCCGCCGCTTCAATGCCGCTTCAATGCTTATAGGACTGCGAGGGCGCCGAAAGATTGACCCTTGAGGACTCCCGGACCAGTTGATCGGTCATCGCCGACGCAACCGGATGTGCGTTCTTGCCGGTCGAGCCGTTGCCGGTGCCCGGCGGGAGCGGCAATGACGGATCCGGCTTGGCCGATTCCCTGACGAGCTGCGCCGTCAGCGCCGCCGAGACGTGATTCGAGTTGCTGCGGCGCGGCTCGTCATGCTTGCGCTCGCGTCCGTGTTCGGCGTGCTTCGGCTTCGTATGAGCGGGTTGGTGGACTTCGTTCGAAGCGACGAGCGTGCGCGTAGCGGGATGCGCTCCGTTCGCAGTCTCGCGCGTTGTCGGGCCCGCATTGGGCGCGGCGGTCACGGCTGGAGCGGCGCGCGGGGCGATCACCACGGGCGCAACCGTCGTAGCAGGCGAATCAGGCGCAAGCTTCACCGGCGTAGCCGGTGCTACCGCCGCGAGCTTGTCGGTCGCGCTGCCGGCGGGGGACGTGCGGGCCACGCTGCCTGCCACCACATGGCTTTCACTGGCGCGCGAGTCGATCGCCGCCGTGCCGGCGCTACCCACCACCGCGCCGGTCACTGCCGGCGGCCGTTCTTCTTCTTTCGGGAAAAGCAGATAGCCGGCGACGCCCGCATCGATCACAAGCAGGCCGATTATCAACATCTTGCCGGTATTCGTCATATTTAATCAGCGGATCATTCGAGGACTGTAAACAATCGATGATAAACGACCGTCCACTGAACGGCCCTTCGCCCCGCGTGGCGGCGATGACCGATGTCTGAATGAACCTTGAACGGGTCAGTTCGCGCGAGCGGTCAGCGCGATCGAGTTGCACCGACTGTCGCGGCCACATTCCGCCTGGCCCATCCAGTCCGGCCTGCCCGATCCGCACGCGTTCGCTGCACTGCGACGAAGTTTGCACCGTTCGGCTGAGAGCCCTGTACTATATGGCTCAACGGGAGACCGGCCTGTCAGTCGGCGTTCGACTATCCGCGGATCGGCACGACTAAAGCGCCGGCCTGTCTCCCAGAAAATTTGCTGCGACCGGCAACGGCAAAATCAACGCTGACCGTACGGCTCACGGGCGAAAGGTGGACCGCCTTTCATACCCCGGAGCAATCGCATCGCGACATACCGCACGGCCTTTGCGCCAACGTGCCGGCCTGCCTCGCGAGCGCGACAGCGACGACGCGACGGACCACGTGAAAAATGAACAACTTTATTCGACCCCCTGTTTTCTATCCGGCAACGGTTGTTTTCGTCGATGACAACGAGAGCTACCTCGATGCCCTGCGCCGGTTCTTCCCGGACACGTTGACCAATCTGTTTTTCACGCGGCCGCAAAACGCGCTCGCTTTCATCCGTCAGCATGCGCGCGAGAATTCGCTGGAGTTCGCGCCGGCGTCTGCGTGTCTGAGCGAGCCGGGCGTCGAGCGCTTCGTCGAGACTTCGGCCGAGCGCGATATCGTCGCGCGGCCCTCCCGTTTCGAGGAAGTCGCCGCGGTCGTCGTGGACTACGACATGCCGGGCATGAACGGCGTCGAGTTTCTCTCGTCGATCTCGCACTTGCGTTGCGCGAAGGTACTGCTGACCGGCGTCGCGAACGAGACCGTCGCGGTCAAGGCGTTCAATGCCGGCATCGTCGATCTGTATCTGCGCAAGACGGATGCGGATTCGGCCAACCGCCTGGTTCATTTTCTGAAAGACGCCAAGAGCCGGCACTGTTCGGAATCGGGCTGGCTCGCGTTGGGCGAGAACGGCATGACGTACTGCGATCCGCGCACCCGCAAGGTGATCGACGAGGTGGTGGCCGCCGAAGGCATCGTCGAGTATTACTGGCGTCCGGAGCAGAACGTGATTCTGATGTTCGACCGCGCGGGCAACCCGAGCGTGTTCGTCGCGTGGGCCGAGAACGACTGGATCTCGCAGGGCGAGATCGTGGCCGACGAGGGCGGCCCGGCCGAACTGCTGAGGCAGCTCGCGGTGCGCGAGGTGATGCCGCTATTCTGGCCGGACCTCGCCTATCGTGGCGGCATGGAGTTCCGAAAGCTCACGCCGCGCGGCATCCCCGGCTGGGACGACGCGTTCTATGGCTGGACCCGCATCGACCCGGCGGAGCTGGACCTCGATCTGCTCACGTTCTCGCAATGGCGCACTAAGCGCGGCCGCTGAAGCCGCCGACGCGTCACACCCATGTACGCGATCCCCACTGCTTTCGAGTCCGCGCTGTTCGTGGTGTTCGGGCTGTATGTACTCATCACTCAAGGGATCACGCGTCTGTCGGGGCCGTTCCTGCTGATGTGCGCGGCGACTTTCGCATGGCAGGGCACGTGGACGTTGCTGTTCGAGACGAACGATCCGCAGCTCGCCGGCGTGCTGGTCAGGCTGGGCTAACTGTTCATTCTGTTTCTGCCGACCACGTTCTATCACTTCGTCATCGAGGTGGCGGCGCGGCGTCGTGAGCAGCCGTTGCTGTTCGCGTCGTATGGGCTCGATGTATGGCGTGCATACCACCTTCATCGTCCGCTTGCCGATTCCGGGCACGCCGGCCGATCGCGCGCTGCGCGAGCCGCCGAGGAGTTGGCCGCGCTGGCGTTGAGGTAGGGCGACGGGTGTGGTTAAGCGCTAGCACGCGCGCAAGTCCTTTCGCGTTGAGGCATGAACGTGTGCTGCAAAGTTACCGGTGCAGCCAGTGCGAGCCGGCCCGCTGAACAAACGGCGCTATCTTGGTTTAGCGCCTGACTACTCCCGCGCCTGCGCGCAAAGAAATTCACACACCGCCCGATGCATCGCCTGAACGCCGGGGCTCGATTCGAGCGCGCGCCAGCATCCATGCACGAGGCCCACGCCGATCCTGAGTCGCGCGTCGCCGCCGGCCGCGTGGATGCGCTCGACGAACACGCGTGCATCGTCCCGCAACGGATCATGTTCCGCGCCGAACGCAAGCGTCGGCGGCAAGCCATCGTAACGCGTCGCATCGAGCGGGATCGTCCACGCGGGATACGACGCGGACTCGCCAGCGCCCCAGTACAGATCGCGAAACGTATGGACGTCGACCAGCGTGAGCATCGGCGCATGCGCTTCGGTGTCGCGCGCGGGCGGTTGCGGGTCGGTGCCGAGCATCGGGTAACTCAGCGCGAGGCCGCGCAGGCGTGGCATGCCTTCGTCGCGCAACCGGAGCGCGACGCTGGCCGCGAGCGTCGCGCCTGCGCTGTCGCCGGCCAGTTGCAGCGCGGCGTCGGCCGACAGATCGAACGGCAGACGTCCTTCCAGCGCAGCGAGCGTCACTGCCAGGCAATCGTCATGCGCGGCCGGTGCGCGATGTTCGGGCGCGAGCCGGTACTCGACCGCGACCACGTCGAGCCCGGTATCGGCGGCGATGCGTGCGGTCACCATCTGATGGCTATTCAGCGACCCGAGCACGAAGCCGCCACCGTGAAAGTACAGTACCGTGCCGCGAACCTCACTGTGAGTCTTCGCGCGATGCCGATAAAGCCGCAGCGCGATCGCATGACCCGTGTCGGTTTTCAACTCGCCTTCGTGTGTCGTGATGGTGTCCGGCAGCGGCGGACTCAGCATGGCCGCGTAGCGGTCGTACATTTCGCGCTGCTCGCGCGGCGTCGCGGCGGCGGTGTGCGCGGGATAGATCGCGGTGGCCCGTTCGATGAAGGCGGCCATTTCCGGCTCAAGCATGTTCGCTCCCGTTGCTTTGTTGGCCGACGCCCAGGCCGATCACGCGTCCCGCGAACCTCGGCGTCGGCAACACGGCGTGTGCGTCGGCCAACGCCCGCACGCGAACCGCGACATCGGGATCGAACGCGGCGGCGCGCGGTCCGCCGGTATCGACGTGCAGCAACATCTGCTCGCTGGCGGCCACGGGTTCGTCGCCGCGACCGCTCCACATTTCGAGGTACAGATGCAGTCGCTTCGCATCGTGCGCGAGCACGCGCATATCGACGCGAACCTGCGCGCCTTCCTTGATCTCATGCAGATAGTTGAGGTGCGCTTCCAGCGTGTAGATCGAGCGCGTCCGCGCTTTGCGTACCGCGTCGGGCAGCCCGATCAGGTCGATCAACGCATCGGTCGCGAAGCTGAAAATCAGCATGTAGAACGCGTCGCGCAGATGGCCGTTGTAATCGACCCATTCGACCCGCACGGTGTCGTGATAGCCGGGCAGAGCAACGTGTTGCGGCATGGGCAAGGGTCTCCGTCGTTCGAATGCGTGGGCGTCGGCCTCGACGCTACCCAGTTTAGTTCACGACGATTCGCATGCGAGTGAGCACCCCGTCTGTCGATGCGCTTCGCTCGGTGTCGGTGGACTCGAAGCATGAGTCGCCGTTGCGTCAAATTAGACCATCTGACGCAATAGTGAATTTGTGAATCAGGGGTTTACCCTGGTCTCCTCGACTCCTAGACTCTATTCATCCGCTGCGGACCACCAGGGTTGCCAGCACCGCAAAACAATCTATCGAGGTAGACATCATGAAATCGCTGATCGAAGCTGTTGTTATCGCCGCGCTCATCACGGCACCGCTCGCCGCGTTTGCTCAATCGAGCCAGCCGGTGACGCGCGCTCAAGTGCGTGCCGAACTGGTCCAACTTGAAAAGGCCGGCTATGACCCGGCCACCGCCGACGCGAACGACTACCCGGCCAATATTCAGGCAGCCGAAGCACGCGTCGCGGCGCAGAACGCCGCCGCACAAACCAGCGGCTATGGTTCGGCGACCAATGGTTCGTCGCAAGCCGGGGGCCGCACTAGCACGCAGTCGAGCTCGTATTCGGCGCCGGTCGTCAACTACGGTCGTTAATCGAACGCAGCGCGAACGCAGCGCGAGCGCAGGTCTCGCGCGTGAGCCGATGGGTATCGAACATGAATGGCTTGCTTTCACCGTGCCGCATGGGTGAAGCAAGCCATTCTTGCATTCGTGCTAGCGCTCACGCATTGCACGCGCGGGTCGATCAAACCGCCCGATCACACCGTGAACAACGGCCGCAACTGGCGCACATCGTCCACGCTCTCCAGCCGGTTGATCCGCTCGATCAGCTGATCGGTCTTACGCGCGCCAAGGACCGGCGCCATCAGGTCGCGCGCCTTCGCGCCGACGGCTTCGGTCGTCAACGGATTCTCCTTCGTGCCCGGCGGGAATCGGGTGAAGTGCTCGACCTTGCGTCCGTCGGTTAGCGTCACCTCGACGATCGCCCCACGCGGCGCGGCCGGGTCCATCAACGCGGCATCCGGCGTCACGCTGACCTTCGCGCGCTGCGCGAGAATACGCGGATCGTGCATCAACGCGACATCGTGACTATCGACGAACGAAACCGCGCCTTTGACCATCGCGACCGCCACCAGGTGCTGGCAATTGACATCGGGCATCGCGCTGTCGCCGACGATGCCCTCGGCATCGGTGGGAATCTTCACGAGGATGCTGCGCACGTTGTCCGGCGTCAGGCCGTATTGCTTGCGCAGCGTCAGCAGCGCGTCCAGCGGCGACTGGATCGGGTAGCCGACCGAGTACGTTTTGATCGCCGTCTCTGTGACATAGAAACGGCTGCCGAGTCCATCGAGCATCGCTTCGGGCTTCGGACTCGTCGACAGCGCAATGAAAAGATTGTTGGTGCCGTCGAGCACATTGTAGACGCCGGTGAAGCCCGACTGCGCCATGTCGACCGCCGTCACGCCGTTGCGCGCGCCCATGCCGGCGAAGTCGAACGCCTTCTCGATGTGATCCTTGTCCTTCACCCAACTCCATAAACCGGAGACCTGCTGCGCGGAATAGGAAATCGCATAGCGCGTTTGCAGTTCATCCAGTTTCGCGAGCGACGCCGCCGCGCCGAGCGCGCCGAAAGTCGACGCGGTGCCCTCGGCGCTACGATGCGAGCCGCGCACCTGGTCGGGTCCGAGCGCCATCAGCAGACGGCATGCGAGATCGTAGCCGAGCGTCACCGAGCGAATCAGCGCCTCGCCGCTGCTGCCTTCGCGTTCGGCCAGCGCGAGGGCGGCCGGCACGACCGAACTCCCGGGGTGCGCCTTGGTGACCGGCTCGAAGTCGTCGGTTTCGTCGGAGTGTGCGCACATCGCATTGGCGAGCGCGGCGTTGATCGCGGTCGTGCGAAACGCTGCGCCGATCACCGACGCTTGCGGCTCGCCGCCGAGTCCGTGCACGTAGTGGGTCGCCATCGAGCCCGGCCGCATGCGCGAGCCGGACACCATCGCGCCGAAGGTGTCGAGAATGCGGTGCTTGCAGGCGAGCACGACCGCGTCGGGCAGCGCGGTGCTGCGCGCCGACACCATGTAGCGCGCGAGCTGCCCGGTCACGTCGGCATTGGCAGCGGCGAACAGGCGGGCGGGAGACAGCGTCAGTGCGGCGAGCGCGCCGACGGATTGAAGCATGCGGCGGCGCGCCGGCATGTGAGACTCGGACATGTGAATCCTTCTGGTGGTGGACGGCGGGTTGGATGGGCGCAATGAAATAGATCGGCGATTCGAGATGGGTGCCTCGCATGCGTGGACAGCGGAGTCGGCAGCGGCGTGCCGCGGACGCACGACCGCATCCGGCTCGACGATGTCTCCTGGTGACTACCTGCCAGTGTGTCGATCACGGACCGGCAACTGAGTGAGGTGTCGACAATTTGCGCATCATAGTGCGACGTCCCTCCAAAACTCAAGGCCAAATTGCAACAGGTGTGCACACTTTGAGTGTAATTTGCGCACGGTTTTCAGCACGCGCAGGCGTAGCGGTTTGTTAGAATCCGCTGCTGCGCCCGCGCCTCCGGCGCGCTCTCACGAAAGGACCCGCGATGGATGAAGATGTCGACAAGAGCCCGCTTGCGGACGACGGCGAAGCGTCGCCGGTTGCGGAGATCGTCGACTGGGTGGCGCGCGGCATCATCGAAGGACGCCTCGTGGCCGGCGACGATCTCAACTCGGTCGAACTCGCCAAACGTTTCGGCGTGAGCCGCACGCCGGCGCGCGAGGCGCTGTTCGTGCTAAGCCGCGAAGGGCTGGTCGACTGGTCGCCACGCCGGCGGCCTCGCGTGTCCGCCGTCAAGCTGAAGGACGTGCGCGAGATCTATCAACTGCGTGCGATCCTGTATGCGCAGGTCTCGCTCGCGATCGTCGAGCACGCGACCGACGACGACATCGCTTCGCTCTGGCGCGCGCATCAGCGTCTTGCCGAGGTGGCCGCGCAAGGCGACGTCGATGCGTATTTTTGGGCCAACGTCGAGTTCCGCGACGAAGAGTTGCGCGTCTGCCGCAACGGCATTTTCAAGGAAGTGCTCGACTCGATGCGGATGCGGACCAACCGTCTGCGGCATCTCAGCACGACGCTGCCCGGCCGCTTGCAGCGCTCATGCGCGGATCATCAAAGGCTGTGCGAAGCGTATGCCGAGCGCGATGGCACGCTCGCGGCGGCGTTGAATCGTTCGATTGTGCTGAGTGCGCTGCACGCGATCGAGCAGGCGTGGCCGGTCCAGGCTTGATTCAACAACGTTGCGGTCTTCCCGGACCGCTGCCGGACCTCTTTCCGAGGCGCGCTCGCGCCGCACGAACAGCAGCGCTTCGCGATCGTCTTTCCCTCTCCTCGTTGCGTGCAAAAGCCCGCTTTCTCCGGGTAATCACCGACTCACAATGGCCTCGAATCCGCGCTTTTTCGCCCGCGCGGACGGCCTCCGCAGTGACTAAGCAAATTTCTATTGCCCCCGCAGATTTTGAATAACAAAGCGTAGCCGACGGCACTTACACTGCATTCCGAACTCCTGTTGTGAGCCGGTCGCTACCGTGGTCCAGCGGGTCATGCCGTCAAGTCGATCCGTGTTTCGCACCGGCGCTCGACGAATAATTCATTTGGAGACCTTATGAAAGAAGTGATGCTGGTCGGCACCGCCGCCAATCGTCCGAATGCCATTGGTTCGATGTATCGGCTCGAGCCGGGCGGCGAGTGGCAAAAGCTGACCGACTTCCCCGACGACGCGTCCGTGCAGGCGATTACGCCACATCCCGTGCGGCCCGATCTGCTGTTCGCCGCCACGCGCAAAGGCGTATACCGCTCGCAAGACGGCGGCAATTCGTGGACCCGTCTGAACGTGACGGACGAGACGATCCAGTTCTGGACCGTCGTGATTCACCCGACGCGTCCCGACACGCTGTTCGCGGCCGGCGGTCCCGTTAGCATTTATCGCAGCGACGACGGCGGCGACACCTGGCGCAAATGCAAGGCCGATCATCCCGAGCGCTTCAAGATTTCGTTCGGCGACTCGCGCGTGATGCGCATCGCGTTCCACCCGCTGAATCCGGATGTGATGTACGCGGTGGCCGAGATCAACGGCTTTCTCGTCAGCGAAGACGGCGGCGACACATGGCGCGGCGAACCGGAAGGGCTTCTGGCGCTGTCGAAGCTGCCGCATCTGAAAAGCAGAATCGAAACCGACGACGACGCAGAAGGCGTCTTCGATGCCCATTCGGTTTGCACCACGCCAGCCGATCCGGACGCACTGTTCTACATCTGCCGCCTCGGCATTTTCGAAAGCCGCGACAAGGGCAAGACGTTCCGCGATATCGAAGTCGGCAAATTCGCTCCGTTCTCGTACACGCGTGACTGCCGCTTCGTGTGCGACGACCCGAAGAAGATGTACGCGTGCTTCAGCATTTCGTCGCGCAGCAATGCGGGCGCGCTGTATGGCAGCGACGACCTCGGCAAGAGCTGGTATCGCGCCGATGCGCAAGTCGAACCGGCGAGCACGATGCTCGGCTTCGGCCTGCATCCCAGCGACCCGAACGGCGTCATCACCGTGACGCGCGGCGGTCAGGTGTTCTTCACGACCGACGGTTGCCGTAGCTGGACCGAAAAACCTCTGCCGTCCGACGCAGGAGATGCATTCTGCGCGACGATGCTCTAAGCGAACGAAGGATGATCGAACCATGACGGAAAGACTCAACGGCGTCATTCGCGCGCTGCAAACCGGACGACGTATCGCATTCACGTCGTTCATTCAGGCCGAAGTGGAATCGGCGGTGGCGTTCGCGCAGTCGTCGAACGACGGGGTGGTGTTCGAACTCGAACACACGCCCTGGGATATCCGCTCGCTGCGTGAATCGATGCAGTTTCTGCTGCTGCGCGAGCGCATCGCGAAGGCGCAGTCGGTTGCCTGCCAGATGACGCCGCTCGTGCGTATTCCGCCGAGCGGCAGCGAAATGAACCAGTGGTTCGCGAAGCAGGCGCTCGACCTCGGCGCATACGGGATTGTGTGGCCGCGCATCAGCACGCCCGAGGAAGCCTATAACGCGGTCGCCGCGTGCCGCTATCCGCGCCTGAAGAGCGCGCCGCTGTACGAGCCCGCGGGTTTGCGCGGCGATGCGCCGATGCCCGCCGCGAGATATTGGGGCGTCTCGCAACAGGAGTATTACCGCAAGGCGGACGTGTGGCCGCTCGCACCGGACGGCGAGGTACTGGTGGTGCTGATGATCGAGGACACGCGTGCAATCGAAAACCTCGAAACGATCGTCAAGCAGGTGCCCGGCATCGGCGTGCTGCTGATCGGCGAAGGCGATCTGACTCAGGAGCTCGGCTGCCCGCGCCAGTACGACAACCCGGAACTGCTGCGCATGATGGACCACGTGCTCGAAGTGGGGAAGGCCCACGACATTCCGGTCGGCCATCCGCATGTGACCGGCCAGAACGTGAGCCAGGTCATCGCGCAGGGCTACCGTTTCCTGATGACCTACCCGAAGCGCGATTTCTCGGCGCTGGACAAAGGCCTCCAGTTAGCCGGACGCCTCGACAAATAAAGCGGAACGTGGGAGGAGTTATGACAGCAAAACTGTCCATCGTGTTGGGGCAGCACGGACAGGTGCGCGATCTGCGCGACGGCGCGGTCGGTGTCGACGGATTCGAACTGGAGTTCATCGAGAAGAAGCGGATGCCGGACGCGTACCGCGAGATGGCGCGCAGCCAGCCTTACGACATCTGCGAAATGGCGCCGACGTCGTACCTGATGGCGGTCGCGGCGGGCGCGCCGATCACCGCGCTGGCGCTGCCGATGACGCGCCGTTTCCGGCACGCGGGCATGCAGCGGCTGCGTACGTCGACGATTCGTGATCCGAAAGATCTCGAAGGGCGGCGCGCCGGTGTTCGCACCTATTCGGTCACGGCCGCGGTGTGGACGCGCGGCATCTTCGCCGATGAATACGGTCTCGATCCCGACAAGGTGACGTGGATCACCGAAGAGGAAGAGAACGTGCAGAGCTTCGCGACGCCGTCGAACGTGCAGCGGCTCGCGGAAGGTACGTCGCTTGCGGACCTGATGAGGCGGGGCGAACTGGAAGCCGCATTCGGCGGACTCGCGGGAGCGGGCAACGCGCTGGACGACGAACTCGTCGAGATTGTCGAAGATGCGGATGAACGCGAGCGCGACTGGTTTCGCCGTACCGGAATTTATCCGCTGCACGGGATGATCGTGGTGCGCAACGATGTGCTCGAACGGCATCGCGGTCTCGCGCTGGCGCTGTTCGAGGCGTTCACGCAGGCGAAGCAGAACTATCTGGAACGTATTCGCAGCGGTGAGGCGGCCGGCGCGGAGGACATCCGTTATCGGGATCTCGCGCAGTGGGTCGGCGATCCGCTGCCGTACGGATTCGACGAAAACGCGCAATCGCTCGCAGCGCTCGTGCGTTACGCGCATCGACAGCGGTTGATTTCCCATGAGCCGCGTTTGCAGACGGTGTTCCTCGATCCGCGCGTCGCGTCTCGTGAAACGCGCAACAACAGCCAGCACGACACGCCGGCAATGGCGACCCGCACATGAAAGGGACCGACATGACCACGCTCACCGCGATGATGGGCTCGTACAAAAAGACCGCGCTGCTGAAGGACGGCAGCATCTCGTCGCCGCTGCTGCGCCTCGACTTCGCCGATGTCGATACCGCGCAAAAAGCTTTCAAGGACGTGGTGCGCGGATTGAAGTTCGACGTGGCCGAACTCGCCATCGTCACGTTCCTGCAAGCCTATGAGGCCGGCAAACCTTACGTGATATTGCCGTTCGTGATGAACGGCATGTTTCACCACAAGAGCATTCTGTGCCGCGCCGACGACGATCTGAAGCCGCAGGACCTCGCCGGAAAAACCGTCGCGATGCGCTCGTATGCGCAAACCACGCCGACGTGGGTGCGCGGGATTCTGTCCGACGAATATGGCGTCGAACTCGACAAGGTGCGCTGGTTGAGTCAGGAAGGCGCGCACGTCGCCGAATACGCGGACCCCGAGTTCGTCACGCGAATCGATTCGACGTTGAGCCTCGAGGACCTGCTGCGCACTGGCCAGGTCGACGCGATCATCGCCGGCGGCGCGCTGTCGGGCGATCCTGGCATCCGCACGCTGATCCCCGAGCCGAAGGAGGCGGCCGCCGCATGGCACCGCCGCACGAACGTGGTGCCGATCAATCACGTCGTGACGATTCGTAAGGAGGTCGCGGAGTCCCGGATTGACCTCGTGCGCGAAGTGTTCCATATGCTATTGGAGAGCCGCGTCGCGAGCGGCGACCTCGCCAGCGCGAGCGGCCCCGATTTGCAGCCGGCCGGTTTCGACGCGTTGCGCCCGGCACTGGAAACGGTCATCCGGTACGCGTTCGAACAGAAGCTGATTACAAAACGCTATACGGTCGACGAGTTGTACGGGAACGTGGTCAATATCCTGAGCTGACCGTCGAGAAAGAAAGCATACCTGGGAGACAGCGGTGACCTCACCGATCAATGGAATGTCATACGTCAGACTGAGTGCGCCGGACCTCGGCCGCATGCAGGCGTTTCTGGAAGATTTCGGCATGGTGCTCGCGCATCGCGACGCGCAACGCCTCTACATGCGAGGCGTCGGCGAGTCGCCGTTTCTTCACGTCACCGAGTTGGGCGCACCTGGTGCGGTCAGCTTCGGTTACCAGTTGAGCGAGAACGCCGATCTGGCCGCGCTCGCGAAGCTGCCGGGCGCGCACGGCATCGAATCGCCCGACGTGCCGGGCGGCGGACAGCGTGTGCGCTTGCGCGACCCCAACGGTTTCTGGCTCGAACTGGTGACGGGGCAACAGCGCGTCGCCGCATTGCCGCCGCGTGTGCTGGTGCGCGGACCGGATGGCGAAAGCCGTTCGCTCGGCCCGGCGCGGGTCGTGCGCATCGCACACACGGCGTACGCGACGCCGAATCTGGCGGACGTGATCGGCTGGTATCAGCGCACGCTCGGCCTGCTGCCCACCGACGAACTGTTCGTGGGCCAGGCGGACAACGTGATCGGCCAGTTCAATCGTGTCGATCGCGGCGACGAACTCGTCGACCATCACGTGATCTTTCTGTTGCGTGGTCAGCGCGCGGGCATGCACCACGTGTCGTATCAGGTGGAGGGGGTCGACGACATCTTCTTCGGCTATGACCACATGGCGCACCGCGAGCATGACCACGTGCGCGGCATCGGCCGTCACGCGCTCGGCAGCCAGATTTTCAATTACTGGATGAGCCCGTACGAACAGATGCACGAGCACTGGATTTCGCACGAGAAGCTCAATGCGTCGAGCCGCTTCAACCGGATTCAGATCGGCGAGGGTATGAGTTACGACACCGGCGAAAAGCCACCTGAGCGCTTCGTCAAACAGGCGACGCCGATCGTCGAATGGCCGGCGGGAACCGGCTTCTGACTTCGCCGCGCGGCATTGCGGATCAAACACCACGGTAAATCACGATGATTATTGATTGTCATGGGCACTTCACGACAGTGCCGAAAACACTGCACGAATGGCGTCGCCGTCAGCTCGAAAACGGCGGCGGCGTTTACGGCGCGCCGCTCGTCATCTCCGACGACGAACTGCGCGACGCATTGGAGGCGGGCCAATTGAAGGAGCAGCGCGCTCGCGGCCTCGACCTCACGCTGTTCTCGCCGATCGCGGGACAGATGGGTCATCACCTCGGCACGCTGGAGAACAGTATCGAGTGGTCGCGGCTGTGCAACGATCTGATCCATCGGGTCTGCTCGCTGTATCCGGACAATTTCGCGGGTGTTTGCCAGTTGCCGCAATCACCGGGACAGGGGCTCGAAGCATCGGCGCAAGAACTCGAACGCTGCGTCGTGGAGCTGGGGTTCGTCGGCTGCAATCTGAATCCGGACCCGGCTGGCGGCTACTGGACCGACAAGCCGCTGACCGATCGCATCTACTACCCGCTCTACGAGAAGATGGTGGAGCTCGACGTGCCCGCGATGATTCACGTGAGCAGTTCGTGCAATCCGTGTTTCCACCACGTCGGCGCGCACTACCTGAACGGCGATACCACCGCGTTCATGCAGTTGCTGCTCTCGCCGCAACTGTTCAAGGACTTTCCGACGCTGCGCTTCATCATCCCGCACGGCGGCGGCGCGGTGCCGTATCACTGGGGACGCTACCGGGGTCTCGCGCAGGACATGGGTTTCGATCCGTTGGACCAGGGCCTGCTGCAAAACGTGTTCTTCGATACCTGCGTGTATCACCAGGCCGGCATCGACCTGCTCACGAAAGTGATCCCTCATCGCAACATCATCTTCGGCTCGGAGATGATCGGCGCGGTCAAGGGCATCGACCCGGAGACCGGTCATCACTTCGACGACACCGGCCGTTATCTCGCCGCCACGCCCCATCTGTGCGATTGCGACCGGCAGCAGGTATTCGCCGGCAATGCGTTGAGTCTCTATCCGCGACTGAAAGATCGCGTCGCGGCCCGAGCTTGAACGAACTCACGTGAGCTGAACAGTCATCGAAGAAGGAAACGTTATGGATTTGGGAATCGCCGGAAAGAAGGCACTGGTATGCGCATCGTCGCGCGGCCTTGGACTCGCTTGTGCGACCGCACTGGCGCGCGAAGGCTGCGATGTCACGATCAACGGTCGCCATCGCGACGCGCTCGAAAGCGCTGCTGCGCAGATCGAGTCGATCGCGGGACGGCGGCCGCGCATAGTCGTCGCGGACCTGAATACAGAGGAGGGGCGCGCAAGCCTGATCGAAGCATGTGCCGCACCGGACATCCTGATCAACAACAACGCCGGACCGGAGCCGGGCAAGATCGGCGACTGGAGCCGCGAAGACTGGCTCGGCGCGGTCGAGGCAAACATGCTCGCGCCGATCTTCCTGATCAAGGCCTACGTGCCGGGTATGCGCGAGCGGCGCTTCGGACGCATCGTCAACATCACGTCCGCGATGGTCAAGTCGCCGAGCGCGATGATGGGCCTGTCCGCCGCCGTGCGCGCGGCGCTCACCGCGCTCAGTAAATCGGTGCAGCGCGACAGCGTGGTCGACAACGTGACGATCAACAACATGCTGCCGGAGCGCTTCGACACCGACCGTCAACAATACATGGCGGAGCGGATGGTGAAGAAGGACGGCATCACGGTGGTCGAAGCGAAGCAGCGGATCGCCGCGACGATTGCCGCCAAACGCCTCGGCGATCCGATGGAATTCGGCGACGCATGCGCGTTCCTGTGCAGCGCGCAGGCC
Organism: Paraburkholderia ginsengisoli NBRC 100965; assembly: GCF_000739735.1. Lineage (GTDB taxonomy): Bacteria > Pseudomonadota > Gammaproteobacteria > Burkholderiales > Burkholderiaceae > Paraburkholderia > Paraburkholderia ginsengisoli. Next base: position 22,076 of record NZ_BBJF01000005.1, read on the forward strand.
GGCTACATCTCGGGACAGAACTTGCAACTGGACGGCGGCTCGTACGCGGGCCTGGTCTAACGGAGAAAACGAAGTGAAATATTCCAGCTTTGAAATCGACGGACGCACCACCTACGGCATCGTCGTCGGCAATGGCGTGGTGGATCTCGGCAAGCGCTTCGGCAACGAATACGCGGACCTGAAGGCGCTGGTCGCGGCGGGCTTTCCGCCGCACGTGGCGGCCGCCGCGTCGGAGCCCGCCGACTATCCGCTCGACCGCATCAGTTTTCTACCGCCGATCGCGGCGCCGGTTCACATCTGGTGCCTCGCGCTGAACTACGCCGAGCATCACAACGAAGTGCAAAGCGCCGGGCGCGTGCAGGAACTGCCGAAGTCTCCGGCGTTGTTCGCGCGCGCCGCCGACTCGCTGGTCGGTCACGGCCAGACGCTGCTGCATCCGGGCGTGAGCGAGCAGTTCGACTTCGAGGGCGAACTGGTCGTCGTGATCGGCAAGCCGGGTTATCGGATCAAGGCGGAGGAGGCCTTCGAACATATTGCCGGCTTTACAATCATGAACGAAGGCAGTGTGCGCGACTGGCAATTCCACACGCGGCAGATCACGCCCGGTAAGAACTTTTACCGCAGCGGCTCGATCGGCCCGTGGATCGTACCGCGCCGCGAGATCGAAGACGTCGAACAATTGCGCATCAGGACCACGCTGAACGGCGAAGTGATGCAGGACGAGTCCGTCAGCGCGATGATCCACAAGATCCCGCGTTTCATCGAATACGTGTCGACCATCGCGCCGCTGTACCCCGGCGACATCCTTGCGACGGGCACGCCGAGCGGCGTCGGTTTCTCGCGTACGCCGCCGGTTTTCATGAAAGTGGGCGACGTATGCGAGATTTCGATCGACAGGATCGGGACACTGCGCAACGAGGTCGCTGAGGAATAGCACCGTTCAGGCCGCCCGGGCCGCGACGGAACGTGACGAATTTTTCACCCAGGCATTGCGATGCGACGAATCGAGACCACGGTGTCTGAGAAAGACCTGCCCAGCATCTGGCAACTGCGGGTCTTCGAGTCTGTCGCGCGCCACGAAAACGTCACGCAGGCGTCGCAGGAGCTGCTGCGCTCGCAGCCGGCCACCACATCGTGCGTCGCGGCGCTGGAGGGCATCCTGGGCGTCGGGCTGTTCGAACGTTCGCCGACCGGCACGTATCTGACGCCGGTCGGCGTCGCCGCACTGGTCCGCACGCGCAAGATTCTGCAATTCGCCGAGGAGGCCGCGCAACTGGTCGGCAGCACGCGCAAGGTGTCGCCGCTCGCGTTGGCGAGCAGCATCACGCGCACGCAGATGCGTTGCCTGATTGCGATCGAGGAGTGCGGTTCGTTTCGCGCGGCCGCGCGGATGCTCGGTATTACCGAGGCCTCGTTGCAGCGCGCGGCGCGCACGCTCGAACAGAACCTGGGCGGGCAGTTATATCGGCAGACGTCGTCGGGCATCAACACGACGGAAACCGGCACCGAGTTCGCGCGGCGTCTGAAACTCGTGTCGAGCCAGATCGCGGCGCTGGTCGAAACGGTCAACGCGTACGAGTTTCCGAAGGAACGCACGGTCACCATCGGTGTGCTGCTGCTCGATCCGACCATTCTGATCGTCAACGCGATCCGCTCGCTCACCGCCCAGTTTCCGGATGCGCGCGTCGTCGTGCTGAGCGGCACTTACGAGACCTTGCTCAACAAGCTGCTGCGCGGCGAGATCGATTTCATGCTCGGTTTGCTGAAGCAGCCGGGTAAGGCGTTCGACTTTGTCGAAGAGCCGCTGTATCACGAGAGATATTGCGTGGTGGCGAGCCGCGAGCATCCGTTGACGCGGCAGAACGTCATCACCGTGGATCAGTTGACGCGCTATCAATGGGTGCTGCCGCCCAAGGGGTCGCCGCGCCGCGAGGCCTACGAACATATCTTCGCCGAAACCACGCCGCCGGCGGCGAGCATCGAAACCTACTCGCTGTCGACGATCCGCATCACGCTGTACGACGCGGAAATGCTGACGGTGCTGAGTTGGACCGAGGTGCTCAGCGAACGGCGCTTCGGCTTCATCGCGCCGCTGCCGGTCGATGTGCCGTGGGACGGTCCGATCGTCGGCATCACGACGAAACGCGACTGGAAGCCGAACGACGTGCAGGCGGCGTTTTTGCACCATCTGAAGAGGAATGCGACGGCTATTGCCGGAGAGTCGGGTGACGAGTCGATGGCCGGATTGCAGACATTGCCGGCATCGCCCGTAAAACTCAAGCCGCCAGGCCGCAAGCCGCGTTCCTGACTTTGCATGGCCCCAAACGCGATGGTGAATCGGTCCAGGCAGAACGATTAGTCATGCGAAATAAAGCAACGAACGATGGAGACGGAGACAACCATGCTTCAAATCAATAGTGGGCGCAGCCCGTTCCAGGAACAGACCCGGCTATCGGGCAATCAGCGACTACTGCTGGGGCTGGTCGGCGTCGGCAGCATGCTGGAGTTCTGGGACGCTTATCTGATCGGCTTCATCATGGCGTATCTGATCAAGCCGTGGGGACTGACGTACGGGATCATGGGCGCGGTGCTGTTGTCGTCGGGCGCAGGCGCGATCGTCGGCGGTGTCGTGTGGGGCAGCATGGCGGATCGCTTCGGCCGCAAACCGGTGTTCGTGATTTCGCTGCTGCTGCTCGCGGCGGCCAGCGTGGGCCTCGCATTCACGCCGGAGCACGGCTGGATTTACATGGCCGCGTTGCGTGTCGTGATCGGCTTCTGCACGGCGGGCTACTTCATCCAGATCGCGCTGGTGCACGAGTTCACGCCGCCGCGGCGGCGCGGCATGCTGACCGGCATCGTCTCCGCGATCACAACAGGCGGTCTGTTGCTCGGCGCGTTCAGCGGCGCATACGTGATTCCGGCAATCGGCTGGCGCTGGACCTTCGCGTTGGGCGCGGCGCCCGCGGTGATCGCGTTGATCGGCGCCGCGTATATCCCGGAGTCGCCGCGGTGGCTCAGCCTGCAAGGGCGCGAGAAGGACGCGCGCCGCTCGATTGCCTGGGCGCTCGGCAGCGCGTCGTTCGAAGATCAGATCGATGCGCCGCAACCGGTGCCGTCGAAAGGTTGGTTCGAGTTGCTGCGTTGTCCACGCAGCGTGATCACGGCGACGTTGATCAACATCGGATTGATCGCCGGCTACTACGGCATCGTGTTGTGGGCGCCGACGCTGCTCGCGCAGATCCAGCAGTTCTCGCCCGCAACCGCGGCAAAAACGATGATCGGCTTCAGCCTGCTCGGCATGCTCGCGCGACTCTCGGCCGCGTCGCTCGCGGACCGCATCGGCCGTCGCAAGACGGGTGGCTACTTTGCGATCGCGGCAGCCGCCGCGTTGCTGGCGGCGGGGTATATCGGGCATGGCGATCTGCTGACGCCATCGCTCTTCTGGGCGCCGTTGCTGCTCGCATTCATCTTCGCCGACGGCAGCTTTGCGGTTTGCGCCGCGTATTCGACGGAAATCTGGCCGTCGCGCTTGCGCGGCACCGGCTCCGGCTACGCGGGGCTCACCGGCTCGATCGGCAAGATTCTCGGGCCGCTCGGTCTCGCGATGACCGCGGGCTCCAGCAATGTCGTGATGCCGTCGGCGACCGTCAACGTGATCGTCCCCGCGTTTCAGTTCCTCGCGTTCTGCCTGCTGGTGTGCGGCCTCACGTATCTGACCATCGGCATCGAAGCGCGCGGCAAAGCGCTTGAATCGATGGACAACGCCAGCGACGAGTCGCGCGCAACGAGCCCGGCTCCCGAGTACAGCAAAAACGGATGACCCCGGCAGTTTTTCGATTGGGCCTGCAAAGCGCAAGCCCATAGACTGGCTTCACCGGTCGAAGCGAACAGAGCAAAGCACGCAAACACCACTACGCAGAACAGAACGGAGACGAGAGGAACAGATGAAGAAATTGCGTGTAGGGATGATTGTCCCGTCGTTGAACACCATCGCCGAAGACGACTTCCGCAGCTATTGCCCGGACGACGTGGCGTATCACGTGCACCGCATTCGTCTGCGCAAGGATTCAGGGCGCGTGACGATGGACAGCCTCACGCGCGCCTACCTCGAAGCGACCGACGAGGCCGGTTATCTGAAAGACCTGTCGCCCGATGCGATCGCGTTCAACTGTACGGGCGCGAGCGTCGCCAACGGCAAGGACTGCGACGCCCGGCTCGCGCAGCGCATGTCGGAAGCGCTGCACATCCCCTCGACCAACACGATGGTCGCGATCAAGCAGGCGCTCAACGCGCTGAACGCCGACGCGATTCTGCACGTATGCCCGTTCAGCGACGAATTCTCGCGCGTCGAACGGCAGTCGCTGCTCGACTCGGGGTTCAACGTATTGCGCACGGTCTCGCTGGGTTTCACCGATGCGAAAGCTGCCGCGCAGATGGAGCCGGCCGAGATCGCGCGAGTGGTGCGTCAGCAGGTCGACGGCGACACGCGCGCGGTGCTGCTGTCGTGCGCGAACGTGCGCGCGTTCGAAGCCGCCGACGAGCTGGAGCGCGCGCTCGACCTGCCGGTCGTCACGAGCAATCAGGCGATGTTGTGGTCGGTGCTGAACGCGGCGGGCTGGCGCGGCGAAATCCGTGGTGCGGGCCGGCTGTTTCGCGGCCAGTAACGCGCAGGGCATCCGCTACCTCAACGACCAACCGACACACTGACGACGAACTTCCATGCCGATCGTAGACGCACAAGTCCATGCCTGGTCCAACGGTGTATCGACCGGGCACCATCGACGCACGCCGATCACCGGCGAAGTCCTCAAGGCGGAAATGGCGCAGGCGGGCGTCGACCGCGCGCTGCTCGTGCCGCCGCTGTGGGACCCGGACGGCAACGCCTATTCACTAGCACTCGCCGAAGCCGAGCCGCAACGTTTCGCGGTGATGGGCCTGCTCGACAGCCGCCTCGACAATCCTGACCGGCTGTTGCGCACGTGGCGCGAACAACCGGCCATGCGCGGCATCCGTTTTCTGTTCAACACGAAGGAGCGGCTCGCGCCGCTGCTCGACGGCGAGCTGGACGGCCTCTGGCCGATCGCCGAAGAGACCGGCCTCGTGGTTGCGCTGCTGGTGCCGAACGCGCTGCATATCGTGGACGATCTCGCGCGGCGTCATCCGCAGATGCGGATCATCGTCGATCACCTCGGCGTGCCGCGCGGCGCATCCGGTCCCGGCGCGTTCGATCATTTGCCCGCGCTGCTGGCGCTCGCGGAGCATCCGAACGTGCATGTGAAGGCGGCCGGCGTCGGCGATTACGCGCTCGACCCGTACCCGTTCCGTTCACTGGACGGCACGCTGCGCCGCGTATTCGACGCGTTCGGCGCGGAGCGGATCGTGTGGGCGAGCGAACTGTCGAGGTTGCATCATCCGTACCGCCAATGTGTGACGCACTTCAGCGAGACCTTGTCGTGGCTCGCGCCCGCGGATCGCGATCTGATCATGGGCGGCAATTTGTGCCGACTGCTTGAGTGGGGATAACGCTAGTGCGGCGAGCGGGGCTTTATATAGAAGAATAACGAGCACAAAAAATCAGGCGAATTTTCAGGAGACAACCATGCTTTCCCCAGGCAGCTGGCCTTGCATCATTCTGCTGTACATCTACGGGACCGTCGCGACCTCGCTCGTTACGCAATCCGTTCCCGTCATTGGCGACATCGCAAAGTATTTCAATCTGTCGCACGCGAACGCCGGCTGGGTCATCTCCATTCCGTCGCTGATCACCGCAATTGCCGCGTTGTTCGGCGGCTGGCTGGTCGACCGGATCGGCGACAAGCGCGTCATTTTCGGCGGCTCGCTGTTTGCGCTGGTCGGCAATCTGGTGGTGGTCGGTGCGCACGATGTGACGACGCTGTTCATCGGCCGCCTGCTGCAAGGCGTCGGCTATCTGTCGCTGACGGTCGGCGCGGTCACGCTGATCATGCGCACGACGACCGGCTCACGACGCAGCATCGCGCTGGGTCTGTGGACTTCGCATACGGCAGTCGGCATCGGTCTGACGCTGAGCATCGTCGCGCCGCTCGCACAGCACGGCGAAATGTGGCGCTGGGCGTTCGGCGGCCACGCGATCCTGATGGCGCTGCTCGCTTGCGCGGTCGTGCTGCTGCCGGCCAAGCAGGCCAATCTGCAAAGCCGCCGGCTGGCCGACATCTGGCTGGTGGTGAAAAGCCCGCGGCCGTATCGCGTGGCGCTCGCATCGGGCGCCTCCGCGTTCATCCAGACGGGGATCATGGCGGCCCTCACGGTCTATATGTCGCGGCGTTACGCGATTCCGATTCCGGCGGCGGCAGGCATCGGCACGTTGGCTGAAGTGTTCGTCGCGTGCGCTTGCCTGAGCGTCGGCTATTTGCTGAAAGCGGGCGTGCGCGGCGGGCGGCTCGCGATCGTCGGCGGCGTCGTGATGTTGTGCGGCGGTGTCGCACTGTATCTGCCGATGGTCGGGCTGGTCGCGGCAATCGTGGCGGTCTGCGTGTTCTCGCTGGGGATCGGCACGGTCAACGGCTACATCTGGACGCTGGTGCCGTCGTCGTCACCGAGCGTCGCGAGCCTCGGCGCAACCAGCGGGCTCGTCGCACAGGCCACGTATCTCGGCGTGCTGCTCGGACCGCCGGCAATCTTTGCGAGCTTCTATGAAGGGGGCTGGACGATTCGCATCGGCCTGGTAGTGGTCGCCGTCGTGTTGCAACTCGCGCCGATTCTCGGCTGGGGCCGTCCGGAAAGCAACGAGGAACGGCGCCCCGGCTCGGCGCAAGCGCTCGGGCCGAACTGACTGAACTGAATGAACCTGACCGGGGGCACGGGCGCGTAGCCGGTCGCGCGCGCCCGTCCGCGATCGCAGGCGGGGAACGAAAAGCGGTGACGGCAACGCGGAAACCATCCGGCAAAAGCGGCTAGCAGACAGGAAGCATGCACAAAGCAGGCAGGCAACCGGCAGAACGGAACGTGCGAACCGCTCTGTGCTTGACCGAGTAGATTCGGCAATCAATAACAATTAGCGATACTAATGAAGGAGACATCATGAAGGTTTGGAGGTTGGCACGGAAGACGGCGGGGCGCGCGGGGCTAGTGGCCGTGCTGGGCGCGGCGGGCATCGGCTGCGCACATGCGCAGAGCAGCGTCACGCTGTACGGGATCATCTCGACCGGGATCGAATACGTGAGCAACGTGAAGGGTTCGCACCTGTTCGCGCTTGCCAACGGCGGGATGATGCCGCCGCGCTGGGGTTTGCGCGGCGACGAAGATCTCGGCGGCGGCACGCATGCGATCTTCACGCTGGAGAATGGCTTTTCGATCACCAACGGTGCGATGCTCGGCGGCATGTTCGGACGCCAGGCGTTCGTCGGTCTGAACAACCCGCACTACGGCACGATCACAGCAGGCCGTCAGTATGAAGAGATGACGAACAGTCTCTGGTGGGCCGAATCCGCGAATCTGTTCGCGGGTTTCGGCGCGCACATCGGCGACAACGACAACATGTTCTTCACGAACCGTTTCAACAACTCGGTCCGGTACGTGTCGCCGACGTTCGCCGGACTGACGTTCGCGGGCAGCTTCGCGCTGTCGAACTCGACGCAGTTCTCGAACAACAATGGCTTCAGCGGCAGCGTGAACTATGCGAGCGGACCGTTGAAGCTCGGCGCGGCTTTCACACAGTTCAACCGGCGCAGCAACGCGACGCCGTCGAACCTGACAAGCGGCGCGGTCGACAGCACGGGTTGGGGTTTCAGTTCGCCATTTGTGGTCAGCCCGACCGGCGCGGGCACGGACCAGCAGCGCATTTTCGGTGTGGGAGCCAGCTACGACTTCGGCTTCGTCAACGTGCTGGCGAGCTATTCAAACGTACTGTTCAACTACTCGGATACGTCGGGGCTGCGGCTGCAAAACGGCGAACTCGGTGTGTATAAGCGCTTCACGCCCGCGTGGCTCGTCGGCGTGTCGTACGTGTACACGGCCGGCGATTATTCCGGCGGCCGTTCACCGCACTACAACCAGGTGACGCTGGCTACCGATTACCTGCTCTCGAAGCGCACCGATCTGTTCCTCACGGGTATCTATCAGCGCGCGAGCGGCCAGGGCGCGTTTGCACAGATCTACACGACGACGGCGTCGAGCAGCCATTCGCAAACGCTGGTGCAAGCGGGTATCCGGCATCGTTTCTGAGCCGGTTGCGTACGAGTGACGAGGCGGTCGCGGGAGCATAAGGAGAGCCTGAGAACACGCGGCACAGGTGTCGTGCCGCGCTGTTCCAGCGACCTGGTTCGCTCCTGCTTTTCTAGGCACCCGTTTTCAGCAGCACCGGGTCGTTGCGATACAACTCGGGGAACATGCGCTTCAGGCCGCTCACCTTCGGCAGATCGTTGATCGCGATATACGGATAGTCGGGATGCAGCGCGAGGAAGTTCTGGTGATAGTTCTCCGCCGGATAGAAGCCCTTGAAGTCCTCGACCCGCGTGACGATCGGCCCTGAAAACACATGCGCGTTGTTCAATTGCGCGATATACGCGGTCGCGACGCCGCGCTGCTGCGCATTGGCGGGGAAAATCGCCGAACGGTATTGCGTGCCGTGGTCGGGGCCCTGGTAGTTCAACTCGGTGGGATCGTGCGCGACCGAGAAGAAGATTTGCAACAGACGTCCATAGCTGATCTGTGTCGGGTCGTATGTGATCTGCACGGACTCCGCGTGTCCGGTGTCGCCGTCGCTGACGGTTTCATAGTGCGCGGTGCCGGCCGCGCCGCCCGCATAACCGGCTGCGACCTGCTTCACGCCCCGCACGTGTTCAAATACGCCTTGCACGCCCCAGAAGCAGCCGCCCGCGAACACCGCCGTTTCGCTATGCGTCGCCGCGGGCTGTTCGTCCTGCGCGGGCGGTGGGATTTTCGTAGCCGCTTCGGCCGAATGCGCGATCCGCTGCGCGGCCAGCACGCTCCCCGCAATGGCGACACAAGCGGCGATTCGCGCGAGGGTCGAGCGTTTGCGCAACGGTGCCTTAATGACGGATGTCGTGTTCATGATGCCGTTCCTCGAAGAGTCATGGATGGTCGTTGATTGATGACGCACGGCTCGCATCAGCCGAACGTGAACGCGTAGGCCTGCACGCCCGGATCGAGAAACTCGATCGAGAATGTGTGGTCCTTCACGTCGCCGGTTTGGCGCACGAGCTGGTAAAGGCGCTGTTCGGTGACGATGCCGCTGCCGTCGGCGGCGGTGTCCGCGCCGTGGGCCGCCCCGGGCGCCGCGCCATCGACGCTCACCCGAAAGCGCACCGGCTTGCCGTTCGCGCCGGGGCCGAGCACGAGGTGCAGATCGCGCGCATGAAAGCGATAGACGATGCGCCCGTGCGCCGCCGCGAGGTTCGCGCTCTCGGCGCCGACCGTCCACGCGCCCGCCAGTCCCCATTCGTTGACGGCGGGCCGTGACGGCGCCGCGTACGTGTGCAGCGTGTCCTGCGCTGCGCCGCCGGGCGACGCGAAATTGTCCGCGCGCTGATAGCCGACGTAGGTTTCGGGCGATTGCAGATCGGCGTTGTCGGCCGCTGCCTGCACGCCTTGCGCGCTCATCCCCGCGATGCCGAGCGAGACCTTCGTCGCGTTCGCATGTCCCGCTTCGGCGAGCAGTTGCTGAATCACCTTCTCCGATTCCGCGTAGTCGCCTTCGCCGAAATGGTGGTAGCGGATCTGCCCTTGCGCATCGACGAAATAGTGCGCGGGCCAGTACTGGTTGTTGAACGCACGCCAGATCGCGTAGTTGTTGTCGATCGCCACCGGGTAGTCGACGCCCAGGTCGTGCGTGGCCTTCTTCACGTTGTCGATGTTGCGTTCGAACGCGAACTCCGGCGCATGCACGCCGATCACGACGAGCCCCTGATCCTTGTACTTCTGCGCCCACGCTTTCACGTACGGCAGGGAACGCAGGCAGTTGATGCACGAGTAAGTCCAGAAGTCGACCAGTACGACTTTGCCGCGCAAGGCTTCGGTAGTCAGCGGCGGCGAATTCAGCCATTGAACCGCGCCGTTCAACGACGGCAGCGCGCCTTCGACGGGCAACGGCGCGGCGTCGGATGCGCTCGAGTTGGCAGTCGTTTTGGACTCCGCATTGCCATCGGCATTGGCATCGGCCGCCGCGATTGCCGGCGCGTTGGCGCGCATCATCGCGCCGCCGGCATCTGCGGCCACCGGCTGTGTCCGCGCCGACCCAGGCGAGAGCCGGTCCACCAGCTTCTGTTCGAGACCACCGGTGGCGACCGTCGACACCCGCGCCAGCACGCCGGTGTCGAGACCGAGCGAGATCGCCACGACGCCGAGCAGCATCGCCGCGCCGATCCCCCGGCGAATCCATTCGCCTGCGCCGAGCGAGCGCTTCATCGCCGTGAACACGCGGCCGCCGATCAGCAGCGCCACCGCGAGAGACGTCGCCGCGCCCGCCGCATAGGCTACGAGCAGCAGCGTCGTACCGACGCTCGCGCCGCGCAGCGCGGCGCCGGTCAGCACCAGCCCGAGGATCGGACCGGCGCACGGCGCCCACAGCAAACCGGTCGCGATGCCGAGCAGAAACGACGAGCCTGCGCGAACCTGCTGGCCGTCCGCCTGCGCGAAGTTCGACAGCCGGTTGCCCGCGCTGACGAACGGGCGCATCAGATGATCGGCGAAACGCGGCAGCAACAGCGTCAGGCCGAACACGGCGAGCAGCGCGACGGCGAGCCAGCGGCCATACTGATTGGCCTGCGTGACCCAGCCGCCGCCGACCGCCGCGAGCGTCGCGACGAGCGCGAACGTGAGCGCCATGCCGGCGAGCAGCGGCAGGCCGCTGCGGACGAAGGGCTGATCGGCGCGTGCGAAGACGAACGGCAGCACCGGCAGAATGCACGGACTGAGGATCGTGAGGGCGCCGCCGAGGTAGGCGAGAACGATGAGTAGCATGGCGATTCCGGACGTGAAAGTGATGGTTCAGCGCGAGCGCGCGGGCTCAGGCGGCAGCCGGCGTAAAGGTCATCGCGACGCCGTTCATGCAGTGGCGCAGCCCGGTCGGTCGCGGACCGTCGTCGAACACATGGCCGAGGTGGCCGCCGCAACGCCGGCAATGCACCTCCGTGCGCGACACGCCGAACGAGCGGTCGTCGCGCGTTGCCACCGCGTGATCGAGCGGCGCCCAGAAACTCGGCCAGCCGGTCTGGCTGTCGAACTTCGTGCGCGACGCGAACAGATCGAGCCGACATCCCGCGCACGCGAACACGCCATTGCGATGCTCGTCGTTCAGCGGACTGCTGTACGGCCGCTCGGTGCCTTCGTGGCGAAGTACGGCATACTGGGCCGGCGTCAGCGACTGACGCCATTGCGCGTCGGTGCGGGTGATTTCGAAGCCGCCGTCCGGCGTGCCGGCATCACCGGGGGCGGCGGCGGGCGCGGCGGCCAGCAGCCGCCGGCGGCCCGTGACGGCCAGCGCGGCAAGCGCCGCCGCGCCGGAAAAGAGGAAGCGCCTTCTGCATTGCATGATGAGCCCCTTGATGCGCGGTTCGCGCGAGGTTGCTGAAAGTGGCCTCATCGTAGGGCGGCGCCGGTGTCGAAGTCCTCACGAAAAGTTAAATTAAATGTGATAACTCGCCGACCAAAAATTTTGCACAATAACGCCACGGCTCGCGCCGGCTGAAGCCAGCTTCAGCGTGCGCGCCCAACCTTGCCGTTGCTCGCTCCTTCACGCTCCTGCAGGCACCCCAAGCTCCCTATGGACCAACCGAAGCGCATCCTGATCGTTGAAGACGACGTCGACATCGCCAACGTGCTGAGCCTTCATCTGCGCGACGAGCGTTACGAGGTCGTGCACAGCGCCGACGGCAACGAAGGCCTGCGTCTGCTGGAGCAGGGCGGCTGGGACGCGCTGATCCTCGATCTGATGCTGCCCGGCGTCGACGGTCTGGAAATCTGCCGGCGCGCGCGGGCGATGGCGCGCTATACGCCGATCATCATCACCAGCGCACGTTCGAGCGAAGTGCACCGGATTCTCGGCCTCGAACTCGGCGCCGACGACTACCTCGCCAAGCCGTTCTCCGTGCTCGAACTGGTGGCGCGCGTGAAGGCGCTGCTACGGCGCGTCGAAGCGCTGGCCAAGGACTCGCGCATCGACGCGGGCACCTTGCAGATCGCCGGCCTGACGATCGACCCGATGACGCGCGAGGCCGCCGTCGACGGCAAGCCGATCGAACTCACGCCGCGCGAATTCGACCTGTTGTACTTCTTCGCGCAGCATCCCGGCAAAGTGTTCTCGCGGATGGATCTGCTCAATGCCGTCTGGGGCTATCGGCACGAGGGCTACGAGCACACGGTCAACACGCACATCAACCGGCTGCGCGCGAAGATCGAGGCCGATCCGGCCCAGCCCGAGCGCATCCTCACGGTGTGGGGCCGCGGCTACAAGCTCGCGGTGGCCGGCGGCGATGCGTCGGCGCCGGCCGGCACTCACCAGGACGCGCCGTGAATCTGACGCTGACCCAGCGGCTGTCGCTCGTTTTCTCCGTGCTGCTGCTCGCGTGTTGCGGCGCGTCGGCGTGGCTGCAAATCCGTTCGAGCGATCTGCACGAAAAGGAGGTGGTGCAGAGCCTGTCGAAGAATCTCGCCGACCATATCGCGCATCGCACCACGCTGATGGACGCGAACGGTTTGCGGCCCGACGCGGTGCGCCAGTTGTTCGGCCAGTTGATGATGGTGAATCCGAGCGTCGAGGTTTATCTGCTCGACAACGCGGGGCGCATCAAGGGCGATGACGCGCCCGCGGGTCACGTCAGGCGCGAGCAGGTGGATCTCGCGCCGATCCGGCGCTTCATCGCGGGCGACGCGCTGCCTATTCTCGGCGACGACCCGCGCAGCATCGACGGTAAGAAGGTGTTCAGCGCCGCGCCGCTGCAGACGAATGGGCAGCCGCCGTCCGGTTATATCTATGTGGTTCTGCTCGGTGAGGAGCACGACGCGCTCGCGGCGCGCGTCGCCGCCAGTTCGGTGTTGCGCACGACGTTGTGGTCGATGGCGCTGGTCGCGCTGTTGGGATTGCTTGCGGGCCTGACGGCGTTCGGCCTGATTACGCGGCCGCTGCGCCGGCTCACCGACGCGATGCGCCGCTTCGATGCGGACCGGCCCGACGTGCAAGCGCCGATGCAGCCGCCGACTCAAGCGGACGTGCCGCGCTCGGGCCCGGCCGGACAGCGCGACGAAATCGCCGTGCTCGAAGCAACCTTCGCACAGATGGCCAGGCGCATCAGCGATCAATGGCGCGCGTTGACGCGGCAGGATCAGCAACGGCGCGAGCTGATCGCGAATATCTCGCACGATCTGCGCACGCCGTTGACGTCGCTGCATGGGTATCTGGAGACGCTGTCGTTGAAGGCCGACACGCTCGGCGACACGGAGCGCTCCCGTTATCTGGGGATCGCACTCGCGCAGAGCGTCAAGGTAGGGCGGCTCGCGCAGGCGCTATTCGAACTGGCGCGGCTCGAACACGGCAACGTGCAACCGGTGCTCGAACCGTTCTCACTGGTCGATCTGGTGCAGGACGTGTTTCAGAAATTCGAGTTGCCCGCCGAGGCGCGCCATATCCGCTTGCGTGCCGGCATTCCGCCGCGTCTGCCGAACGTGTGCGCCGATCTGGGGATGATCGAGCGCGTGCTGACGAACCTGCTCGACAACGCGATTCGCCACACGCCGGCCGAAGGCGCGATCGACGTCGACCTGACTTATCAGGAGGGCAAAGTGGAGGTGACGGTCAGCGATACCGGGCCCGGCATTCCGGCGGCGCAACGCGAGGGACTGTTCGAGCGCCCGTTCAGCGCGAGCGGCTCACGTCGCGGCGGCGGACTCGGTTTGCTGATCGTGCAACGCATGCTGCAACTGCATCACAGTCAGATACATCTGGTCGATCGCGCGGGACCGGGTACGTCATTTCGCTTCGAGCTGCCGACTGCGGATCAACCGGGCGCAGCGGGCGCCCGGTTGTAAGCGGCCTTCAGATGCCGCCGACGCACATGTATTTGATGACGACGTAGTCGTCGATACCGTAATGCGACCCTTCGCGGCCTAGGCCCGATTGCTTGACGCCGCCGAACGGCGCGACTTCGTTCGAAATAAGGCCGGTGTTGATGCCCACCATCCCGTATTCGAGCGCTTCGGCGACGCGCCACACGCGGCCGATATCGCGGCTGTAGAAGTAGGAGGCGAGGCCGAACTCGGTGTCGTTGGCAAGCCGAATCACTTCTTCGTCCGACGAGAAACGGAACAGCGGCGCGAGCGGCCCGAAGGTTTCGTCGCGCGCGACCTGCATGGCCGGCGTGACATCGGCGAGCACGGTCGGCTCGAAGAAGCCGTGTCCGAGCGCATGACGCCGGCCGCCGGTGACGACGCGCGCGCCTTTCGCGAGCGCGTCTTCGATGTGCGACTCGACCTTGCGCACCGCCGCTTCGTTGATCAGCGGACCTTGCGTGACGCCGTCCTCGGTGCCGCGTCCCACCTTCAGTTGCTCGACGGCGACGCGCAATTTTTCGGCGAACGCGTCGTACACCTTGTCGTGCACATAGAAGCGGTTCGTGCACACGCAGGTCTGGCCGCTGTTGCGATACTTCGACGCGATTGCGCCGGCCACCGCGGCGTCCAGGTCGGCGTCGTCGAACACGATGAACGGCGCGTTGCCGCCCAGTTCGAGCGATACCTTCTTGACCGTCGGCGCGCATTGCGCCATTAGCAGACGGCCGACCGGCGTCGAGCCGGTGAACGACAGCTTGCGCACGACCGGATTGCCGGTCAGTTCCGCGCCGATCGCCTTCGGCTCGCCGGTCACGACGTTGAATACGCCGCGCGGCACGCCCGCGCGTTCGGCCAGCACGGCGAGCGCGAGCGCGGAAAGCGGCGTGGCCTCGGCCGGTTTGACGACGATCGGACAGCCCGCCGCCAACGCCGGACCGACCTTGCGGGTGATCATCGCGGCGGGGAAGTTCCACGGCGTGATCGCCGCGCAGACACCGACCGGTTCCTTCGTCACGACGATGCGTTTGTCGCTCGCCGGCGTGGGAATGGTGTCGCCATACACGCGCTTGCCTTCTTCGGCGAACCATTCGAGGAACGACGCGGCGTACTGGATCTCGCCTTTGGCTTCAGCGATCGGCTTGCCTTGCTCGGTGGTGAGGATCAGCGCGAGGTCGTCGGCGTTTTCCAGCATCAGGTCGTGCCATTTGCGCAGGATCGTCGCGCGCTGCTTCGCGGTGGTCGCGCGCCATGCGGGCCACGCGGCATTGGCGATGTCGATCGCGCGACGGGTTTCCGCCGCGCCCATCAGCGGCACTGCCGCGATGGTCTCGCCGGTGGCCGGGTTCCTGACGTCGAGCGTCGCGCCGTTGTCGGCGCCTTGCCATTCGCCCGCGAGGTACGCGCGCGTTTGCAGCAGAGTCGGGTCTTTCAGGGTCAACGTGGTCATCTGTCGTTCGCTTGTTTCGCTGTGATGCTGTCGAGTGCGGTCATGCGGCTACCGCAACGCTTTCCTTCAACACGTCTTCGAGAATCGCCATCGCTTCGTCGAACACGGTGTCCTGAATTGTCAGCGGGAACAGGAAGCGCACCACGTTCGAGTACACGCCGCACACCAGCAGCAGCAAGCCGCGTTCGAGCGCACGCGCCTGCACGCGCTTCGTGAAGTCCGCATCCGGCTCCGTGCCGCCCGGCTTGCAAAATTCCACGGCCACCATGCCGCCCGGGCCGCGCACGTCCGCGATCTGCGGCACGTCGCGTTGCAGCGCGTTGAGCTTCGCCTTCACGCGATCGCCGAGCACGGTCGCGCGCTCGCACAGCCCCTCTTCATCGATGATGTCGAGCACCGCATGCGCGGCCGCCAGCGCGAGCGGGTTGCCGGCGTAAGTACCGCCGAGTCCGCCCGGCGCGGCGGCATCCATCACGTCCGCGCGGCCGACCACGCCCGACAGCGGCATGCCGCCCGCGAGACTCTTGGCCATCGTCATCAGGTCGGGCACCACGTCGTAGTGATGCATCGCGAACAGCTTGCCGGTGCGGGCAAAACCCGTCTGCACTTCATCGGCGATCAGCAGGATGCCGTGCTCGTTGCACAGCTTGCGCAGCGCGCGCACGAACTCGGCGGGCGCCGGATAGAAACCGCCTTCGCCTTGCACCGGCTCGAAGATGATCGCGGCCACGCGCTTCGGATCGATGTCGGCCTTGAACAGAAATTCGATCGCGTTCAGCGAATCGGCGGTGCTCACGCCGTGCAGCGGATTCGGGAACGGCGCATGGAACACGTCCGACGGGAACGGCCCGAAGCCGCTCTTGTACGGTGCGACCTTGCCGGTCAGCGCCATGCCCATCAGCGTGCGGCCATGGAACGCGCCGGTGAACGCGATCACGCCCGGCCGGCCGGTGGCGGCGCGCGCGATCTTGATCGCGTTTTCGACGGCTTCGGCGCCGGTCGTGAAGAAGGCGGTTTTCTTCGGATAGTCGCCCGGCGCGCGCTGGTTGATCTTCTCGGCCAACTCGACATACGACGCGTACGGCACGATCTGATACGCGGTGTGCGTGAAATGATCGAGCTGGTCGCGAATCGCGGCGACGATCTTCGGATGACGGTGCCCCGTGTTGCAGACCGCGATGCCCGCCGCGAAGTCGATGAAACGGCGGCCCTCGATGTCCCACAGCTCCGCGTTCTCGGCGCGCTCGGCGTAGAAATCGCACATCACGCCGACACCGCGCGGCGTGGCGGCGTCCTTGCGGCTCTTCAGTTCGGCATTCTTCATGGTCATCTCCTTCGCTCCCGGTTTTTTGCGGACGCCACGCCCATAGCACGGCACATGCAGCGACTATAATCAGATTTGGCTCTTAACTTCAGAGCCATTTCAATAAAAATGTAGGAGCCAATTATGCGCACGAGTGTGTTGTCCGACTGGCTGGCGCAGCGTCTGGACCGGGGTAACGGCCAGCCGATTTATCGGCAGCTGCACCGGCTGTTGCAGCAGGCGATCCTGTCGCGCGAATTGCCGGCGGGCAGCAAGGTGCCATCGTCGCGGCTGCTGGCGCAGGAGTTGGGGATCGGGCGCAATACCGTCACGCAGGTGTATGAGCAGCTGGTGCTCGAGGGCTATGTAAGTTCGGCGACCGGGCGCGGTACGTTCGTCGCCGATAGTGCGCCGGATGAGATCGTTGGGGCGCCGGATGCGGAGGCGTCCAGCACGCCCGATGCGCCCAATGCGGCCGATGCGCGCGAACCTGGCGTATTGGCTTCGGGGCGAACGCCGGCGTCATCATCGTCACCCTCGCCACACCGCGCGACGCGCGCGCTGTCCACGCGCGGCGCGCGACTGATCGCGGGCGCGGGCGTGTCGAAGCGTCAGTGGGGCGCGTTCATGCCGGGCGTGCCGGACGTCACTAAGTTTCCGGCGCGCGTCTGGAGCCGTCTGCACAACAAGTATTGGCGCAGGCTGCGCCCGGACCTGCTGACCTACGCGCCGGGCGGCGGACTGGCCGCGCTGCGCCACGCGCTCGCCGACTATCTGCGCACCTCGCGCTCGGTGCGTTGCACGCCCGAGCAGATCATCGTCACGACCGGGATTCATCAGTCGGTGGATCTCGCCGTGCGTCTGCTGTCTGATCCCGGCGACGTGATCTGGACCGAAGATCCCTGCTATTGGGGCGTGCGCAGCGTGCTGCACGTGTCGGGCCTGCAATCGCGGCCGATCGCCGTCGACGACGAAGGCATCGCGCCTTCACCCGACGATCTCGCGCAGCCGCCGAAGCTGATGCTCGTCACGCCGTCGCATCAATATCCGCTCGGCATGGTGATGAGCCTCGCGCGGCGCCGCATGCTGCTCGAATACGCGCGGCAGCACCAGTGCTGGATCATCGAGGACGACTACGACAGCGAGTTCCGCTACGGCAGCCGGCCGCTCGCTTCGCTGCAAGGTCTCGATACGTCGGGCCAGGTGATTTACGTGGGCAGCTTCGGCAAGACGCTGTTTCCGGGTTTGCGCATCGGCTATCTGGTCGTGCCGGAAGCGCTCGCGGAGAGCTTCGCGACCGCGAGCGCCGAGCTGTATCGCGAGGGACAGTTGTTGCAGCAGGCGATGCTCGCCGAGTTCATCGCCGAGGGGCATTTCACGTCGCATATCCGCAGGATGCGCACGCTGTACGGTCAGCGTCGGCAGACCTTGCTCGACGCCGCGTCGCAACGTTATGGCGATGCGTTGCCGGCGGTGGGAGGCGACGCCGGTTTGCATCTGGTGATGCAGTTGCCCGATGGCAGCGACGACCGGCGCGTGGCGGCGGCTGCGCTGGAGCGCAATATCGTCGTGCGGCCGTTGTCGGGGTATTACGCGCAGCCGTCGCTGGCGCCGTCGGGGTTGCTGATCGGCTATGCGTGCGTGCCGGACGAGGAGATTGCGCCGGCGTTCAATACGCTGGCCGACGCTATCGATGCGACGCTGCCGCAGTTTGCGTGAGGGTGGATGGGCGACCCGATCGCGAGGCATGGCGCAACCACGACGCCCCATGTCGCGACGCTGCCGTCATATCCGTATCAACACAGCGCCCAGCGTTACCAATACGCATGCCACGAGGCGCCGCGCGGTGAGCTTCTCGCCCATGAACACACAGCCGATCAGCACCGCGAAGATCGAACTCAACTCGCGCAGCGCGGAGACCGTCGCGATCGGCAGATAGCGATAAGCCTCGATGATCATGCAATACGCGGTGAGCGCGAGCACGCCTGCCGCCATCCCCTTGAGCACCACTGTGCGTCCGATGAAGAGCCCCTTGACGCCGCCGCGCCAATGCCAGGCGAGCAGAAACTGCGGGATGTTCCAGATCAGATAGACCCACATGATGTAGCTCAGCCCGTTGCCCGCGACGCGCGCGCCGATGCCGTCGACCACCGAATACGTGGAGATGAAGAGGCCCGTCAGCAGCGCGAACGGTACGCTCTCGCCGGAAAAGCGCATGCCGCGGCGAAACGCCAGCGAGACGATCCCGAGCGATACCAGCGCCACGCCGATCGCCGCGAGCGGCTTGAGCGCTTCGTTCGCGAACACCAGCGCACCGACGAACACGAGCATCGGCGACAGGCCGCGCGCGATCGGATAGATCTGGCCGAAGTCGCCGCTTCGATACGCGCGGATCAGCGCGAGCAGGTAGCCGCACTCCAGCACCGCCGATGCGCCGATAAACGGCCACGCGGCCGGCGCGGGCATCGGCAGTACGATCACGCCGATCGCGCTGATGACGAGATACGGAATCGCCATCATGCCGAGCAGCCAGATGCGGTCTTCGGAGAGATGCAGAAACGCGTTCCACGTGGCGTGAAGCAGGGCGGAGAGCAGCACCAGCAGGACGACAAAGGTTTCCATCGACTACCAGGGAAAGGGTGAGGAAAGGCCATAGGCCGGCCGCAAGCACGTGATTATTCCAGCAGAACGCCGGAATGCCGGAGTGGACGACTAAAGCGAAGGGGCTTTGTGTGGAGAAAAACGGCGAATTTTGGCGTGGGTTAGGCCGGGGCGGGGAGCTGTTGGGGTGTATCGAGGTTGCCGGTATTGCCGATGTTTCTGCCGCTGGAGGGCGGAGGATCCCGGCCCCATGCGCACCGGTCAGACGGAATAAAAGGCGTTCGAAACGTCTAGACGACTAGATCTTCGCGTGTCGTTTTCAAGTCGCGGGGAAGGCAGATTGAAGTCATTTGTTCGACGGTGAGATGACGCCCATGTGACACGCTTCGCACTGCGATGCACTGCTCGCGCATGATCGTTCGCGGCCAGGCTATATTGCGTCATCCCGGCATCGTCCCCCATAACCCGGCAGTTTCTTGCGACGTCGTCATGCAGCCTTTTTTGAGCTTCCTTCCCGACAGTTTCGCGGAGTATGAAGACCTCAAGTCGATCCTCGACCACGGCAGTGCGAGCTTCGAAATCCGCACGGTCTGCGAGACCACCGTGCGTGGGCGGCAGTTCGCCGTTCACACCGCGAGCATTGGTTCGACCGATCCGCTCGCGCCGGCCATCGGGTTTTTCGGCGGCATCCATGGACTCGAGCGGATCGGCTCGCAGCTCGTGCTCGACTACATGCGCGCGCTGCTCGCGCGGCTCGAATGGGACGAACTGCTGGTGCGTGAGCTGCAGTCGATTCGCCTGATTTTCATGCCCATCGTCAACCCCGGCGGCATGTGGTCCGCCACCCGCGCGAACCCGAACGGCGTCGATCTGATGCGCAATGCCCCGCAAAACGCCGACGCGCGTGTGCCCCCGCTCGCGGGCGGTCAACGCGTGGGCGCCTGGCTGCCGTGGTATCGCGGCCGCGCGGGCGAGCCGATGGAGCCCGAAGCCGCCGCACTGCTGCACGTCGTCGAAACGCAGCTGAGTGCGCGGCCGTTGAGTATCGCGCTCGATTGCCACTCGGGTTATGGCTGGAGCGACAGCATCTGGTTTCCGTACGCGCGCACCCGCAACAGGATGCTGCATTTGCCCGAGATGTACGTGCTGAAAACGATGTTCGAACGCGCGCATCCGCATCATGGCTACGCGTTCGAACCGCAGAGCCATCAGTACCTGCTGCACGGCGATCTGTGGGACTTCGCGTACGACCGCACGCCCGCTCCCAACATCTTTCTGCCGATGACCCTCGAACTCGGCTCGTGGCTCTGGATCAAGAAGAACCCGCGCCAGCTGTTTTCGCGTCAGGGCATGTTCAATCCGGTGAAGGCGCATCGCACCGCGCGCGTGTTGCGGCGGCACGCGAACCTGCTCGACTTTCTGGCGCGCGCCGCGTTTTCGTCGCAGCGTTGGCTGCCGCAAGGCAAGCGTCGCGAGCAACTGCTGCAAAGCGCAATCGATCACTGGTACAAGCCGGAAACCGCCGCATGAGCACGTGGCTTCTGTTGCGCGGCCTGACGCGCGAAACGCGCCACTGGGGCCGTTTGCCCGACGCGCTGCGCGACGCGGTCGGCGGCGCTCTGTTGCCGATCGATCTGCCGGGCAACGGCGCCTTCACGCATTTGTGTTCGCCGATCGCGGTCGCCGACATGGTCGGCTTCGTGCGCGATGCCGCGTTGCAAACCGGCGCACCCGGTCCATATCGCGTACTTGCGATGTCGCTCGGCGGCATGGTGGCGACCGACTGGGCGCAACGGCATCCCGGCGAGATCGAACGGCTCGTGCTGATCAACACCAGCATGCGGCCGTTCAGCCGCATGCATGAGCGGCTGCGTCCGTCGGCATGGCCGGGTTTGCTGGCCATCGCCGCGCACTGGCGCGACACGCTGCGCGCGGAGCGCGGCATTCATCGGCTGACGTGCAATCGCGTCGATCGTCTGAACGCGGACCTCGACGCGTGGCGCGCGATCCGCCTCAGTGCGCCGGTGAGCCGCGCCAATGCGCTGCGGCAATTGTGGGCCGCGGCGCGTTTCAGCGCGGCCGTTGCTGCACCGCGTTGTCCGGTGCTGATTCTGTCCTCGCGTGCCGACCGGCTCGTCGATCCGGTGTGCTCGGCCAAGCTCGCGGCGGCGTGGGGCGCGCCGCGCCGCGAGCACGCGTGGGCGGGTCACGACCTGCCGCACGACGATCCCGCGTGGCTTGCCGAACAGGTGCGCGCGTGGCTCGAAACAGCGTCCCCGCCGGCCACGCCGAAGCCCGCGCTTTAGACGGCCCGCCGTGCAACTGCAGCATCGCGGCGCTCAGCGGGTATTACCTAACTGCGCGCGTCGATCGGATGCGGGGCGGCAGGCGCATAATTGCCTTCAGACGATGCATGTGAATCACGCCGTACTCGCCATAGCCGCTAGCCGGGGGAGTTGATCATGCAAGCGAAGAACGAAGAAGCCGTTACGCATTTGCTGAACGATGTCATCGAATTTGCGCGTGGGCGGCTGCCTGAGCCGACTTTCAACGTCGTCGAGCCCTTTCTGCGGCACTACTACGATTTCGTCGACGCCGACGATCTGCAAAGCCGCGCGATCGCCGATCTGTACGGCGCCGCGCTCGCGCATTGGCAAACCGCGCAGCGCTTCGTGCCCGGCGCCGAACGGCTGCGTGTCTACAACCCGATCCTCGAACAGCATGGCTGGCACTCCGATCACACCGTGATCGAGATCGTCAACGACGACATGCCGTTTCTCGTCGATTCCGTCTCGATGGCGGTCAACCGCCAGGGGCTCGCGCTGCATTCGGTCGTGCATCCGGTGTTTCGCATCTGGCGCAGCCCCGACGGCGGCATCGCGCGAGTCAGCCAGGGCGCCGAGGAAGCCGCCGACACGCGCTCGCATCTGACCTCGTTCATTCACTTCGAAGTGGACCGTTGCGGCGATGCCGCGAAGCTCGACGCGTTGCGCGATGAAATTGCCGGCGTGCTGCGCGACGTGCGCGCAGCGGTCGAGGACTGGCCGAAGATCGTCGAACTCGCGCGCGTGACGATCAAAGGCATGAAGACCGGCGAAGCGGGCCCGGAAGGCGTCGAGGCGCGCGCGTTCGTCGAATGGATGGTGGCCGATCATTTCACCTTCCTCGGTCAGCGCGACTACGAGCTGGTGCAACTCGACAACGGCTACGGCCTGCGCGCGGTGGCCGGTTCGGGGCTCGGCATTCTGCGCGACGCGATGCGGCCCGCGGGCGCCGCCGAAGTCACCGCGTTGCCGCCGGCCGCGGCCGAGATCATCGCCAGCGCGTTGCCGATCTTTCTGACCAAGGCCAATTCGCGCGCCACCGTGCACCGGCCCGGCTATCTCGACTATGTCGGCATCAAGCTGACCGGTGCGGACGGCAAGGTGATCGGCGAGCGGCGCTTCATCGGTCTTTATACGTCCACCGCGTATTTCGTGTCGGCCGCCGAGATTCCGATCGTGCGGCGCAAATGCGCGAATATCGTGAGACGGGCCGGTTTCCTGCCAAAAGGTCATCTCGCGAAATCGCTGGTGACGGTGCTGGAAACCTATCCGCGCGACGAACTGTTCCAGGCCGACGAAGATCAGCTCTACGAAATCGCGCTCGGCGTGCTGCGTTTGCAGGAGCATCAGCGCACGCGCCTGTTCGTGCGGCGCGATCGCTTCGACCGCTTCGTGTCGTGCCTCGTGTTCGTGCCGCGCGACAAGTACAACACCGATCTGCGGCAACGCATCGCGAATCTGTTGGCCGCCGCGTTCAATGGCGAGGGCGTCGAGTTCACGCCGCTGCTGTCGGAGTCGACGCTCGCGCGCATTCATTTCGTTGTGCATGCGAAGCCGGGCGGCATGCCCGATGTCGACACGCGCGAACTGGAAGCACGGCTCGTGCAGGTGGCGCGCCGCTGGCAGGACGATCTCGCCGATGCGCTGCTCGACGCGTACGGCGAAGAGCAGGGCAACCGTCTGCTGCAGCATTACGCGGATTCGTTTCCGGCCGGGTATCGAGACGATTATCCGGCGCGCACGGCGGTGCGCGATATCGAACTGATCGAACGCGTGCAGGGCAGCGAGCGGCTCGCGATGAACCTGTACCGCCCGATCGAAGCCGGGCCGCGTGCGTTCCGTTTCAAGGTGTATCGCGCGGGGCAGCCGATCGCTTTGTCGCGCAGCTTGCCGATGCTCGAACACCTGGGCGTG
The DNA here is from genome assembly GCF_000739735.1 of Paraburkholderia ginsengisoli NBRC 100965. Lineage (GTDB taxonomy): Bacteria > Pseudomonadota > Gammaproteobacteria > Burkholderiales > Burkholderiaceae > Paraburkholderia > Paraburkholderia ginsengisoli. The sequence continues at coordinate 45,708 of NZ_BBJF01000005.1, forward strand.
CGCGTCGATGAAGAGCGGCCTTATCTGATCGAGGCGGTGAACGCGACGCCCGCATGGATTCACGACTTCGGCCTCGAACTCGCGGACGATGCGGAGTTCGATATCGAGCGCGTGAAGGATCTGTTCGAAGAAGCGTTCGAGCAGGTGTGGACCGGCGCGATAGAAAGCGACGACTTCAATCGTCTCGTGTTGCGCGCGCAGTTGAACGCGCGCGAGGTGACGATTCTGCGCGCGTATGCGAAGTATTTGCGGCAGGTTGGCTCGACTTTCAGCGACGCGTATATCGAGCGCGCCGTCACCGGCAATCCGGCGATTGCGCGGATGCTGGTCGAGCTGTTCACCGCGCGATTCGATCCGGTGTTCGGCGATACGCGCGAGGCGCGTGTCGACGGCTGGCTGCGCACGATCGACAGCGCGCTCGATCAGGTGCCGAATCTCGACGAGGATCGCATCCTGCGCCAGTTCCTTGGCGTCATCAAGGCGACCAAGCGCACGAACTACTATCGCTTCGACGCCGAGGGCCACCCCAAACCCTACCTGTCGTTCAAGTTCGATCCCTCGCAAGTGCCCGGCTTGCCCGAGCCGAAACCGATGTTCGAGATCTGGGTGTATTCGCCGCGTGTCGAAGGCGTGCATCTGCGCGGCGGGCGCGTGGCACGCGGCGGCTTGCGCTGGTCGGATCGACGCGAGGATTTCCGCACGGAAGTGCTCGGCCTGATGAAGGCGCAGATGGTGAAAAACGTGGTGATCGTGCCGGTCGGTTCGAAGGGCGGTTTCGTCGTGAAGAATCCGCCGCCGCAAAGCGAGCGCGATGCGTGGATGCGCGAAGGCGTCGCGTGCTATCAGACCTTTTTGCGCGGCCTGCTCGATCTGACCGATAACCTGTCCGGCACAGCAGTTGTGCCGCCGCCCGACGTGGTGCGCCACGATCCCGACGATCCCTATCTGGTGGTCGCCGCCGACAAGGGCACCGCCACCTTCTCCGACTACGCGAACGCGATCTCGCAGGAGTACGGATTCTGGCTCGACGACGCATTCGCGTCGGGCGGCTCGGTCGGCTACGACCACAAGAAAATGGCGATCACCGCGCGCGGCGCGTGGGAGTCGGTCAAGCGGCACTTCCGCGAGATGGGCGTCGACACGCAGACGATGGACTTTACGGTGGTCGGCGTCGGCGACATGTCGGGCGATGTGTTCGGCAACGGCATGCTGTTGTCGCCGCATATCAAACTGGTCGCCGCGTTCGATCACCGGCATATCTTTCTCGACCCGAATCCCGATCCAGCGGTGAGCCTTGCCGAACGCGGGCGGCTTTTCATTCTCGACCGGTCGAGCTGGGCCGATTACGATCCCGCGCTGATCTCCACGGGCGGCGGGGTGTTTCCGCGCAGCGCGAAGACGATTCCGTTGTCGCCGGCGGTGCAGTCGGTGCTCGGTATCAGCGCGCCGGCGCTTGCGCCAGCCGAACTGATGCGCGCGATTTTGCAGGCGCCGGTCGACCTGCTTTATAACGGCGGCATCGGCACCTATGTGAAGGCGAGCCGCGAAACGCATCTGCAGGTGGGCGACCGCGCGAACGACGCGATCCGCGTCAACGGCGCCGATCTGCACTGCAAGGTCGTGGCCGAAGGCGGCAATCTCGGACTGACGCAACTCGGGCGCATCGAATTCGCGCAGCGCGGCGGCCGCATCAATACCGATGCGATCGATAATTCGGCGGGCGTCGATTGCTCGGATCACGAGGTCAACATCAAGATTCTGCTGGGTCTTGTCGTGGCCGATGGCGAGATGACCGAGAAGCAGCGCAATGCTTTGCTCGCCGAAATGACCGACGAAGTCGGCCTGCTCGTGTTGCAGGACAACTACTATCAGACCCAGGCGCTGTCGATTGCGGGCCGCTACGGCGTCGAACTGCTCGATGCCGAAGCGCGTCTGATGCGCTACCTCGAACGCGCGGGGCGGCTGAATCGCGTGATCGAATTCCTGCCCACCGACGAGGAAGTCGCCGAACGGGCCGCCGCGAAACAGGGGCTCACCACGCCCGAGCGCGCGGTGCTGCTCGCGTACAGCAAGATGTGGCTGTACGACGCGCTACTCGAATCGTCGATGCCGGAAGATCCGCTGGTCGCCGACATGCTGGTCCAGTACTTCCCGAAGCCGCTGCGGCAGCGCTTCAGCGTGCCGATGCAGCGTCACCCGTTGCGCCGTGAAATCCTCGCAACGCATCTGACCAACGCATTGGTGAACCGCGTCGGCTGCGAGTTCGTGCATCGGCTGATGGAGGAAACCGACGCGCAGCCGGGCGACATCGTGCGCGCGTGCATCATGGCGCGCGATGTGTTCGATCTCGACGACGTGTGGCGCAGCATCGACGCGCTCGACAATCGCGTCGCCGACGATGTGCAGGCGCGCATGTTCGTCGAGGTCGCGCGGCTCGTCGAGCGCTCGGCGCTGTGGTTCTTACGGCATCTGCAATCCGGCGCGGTCGGCAACGACGACGTCGCCGGCCTGCTCGCGCGTTGCCGCGACGCGGCGCAGCGGCTCGCGCCGCAATGGCCGCAGCTGTTGCCGGCCGCCGATCTCGAAGCGTTGTCCGAGCGTCAACGCGTGCTGGCCGACGCGGGCGTGGATAGCGAACTCGCGGTGCGGATCGCGAGCGGCGAAATTTCGGCGGCGTTGCTCGATATCGCCGAGGTGGCATCGACCTGCGGGCGCAGTCTCGAACTGGTGGCGGGCGTGTACTTCGAGCTCGGCACGCTGCTGAACTACGGCTGGATCAGCGAACGTGCGACCGCGTTGCCCGCGCCGTCGCACTGGGACATGCTGGCGCGCGCGACGGCGCTCGCCGAACTCGCGCGCCTCAAACGCGCGCTGACCACGAGCGCGCTGGCGGGCGCGGACGATGCGTCGACGCCGGACGATCTGGTGCGCGCATGGCGTGACAAGCGCGCCGCGCAGCTCGAACGCTACGCGCGCCTGCTGGCCGATCTGCGGGCCACGGGTGGCGCGAGTCTGTCGATGCTGCTGGTGATCGTGCGCGAGATGGCGGCACTGGAGCGAGCCTGACGGAACGCGCGTCGACACCGTGGGGACGAGCGGAGTATGTGCAGGAGTGCGGTGCAAACAACGCCGGGGTTGGACGCGTGCCACCCGGCGTGTCCATAATACGGCTTCCTGTTAACCGAAAGCACTCTGCAAACCCACGGACATCCTCCCGACGATGAAAGAAGAATCGCCGAAAGCCATTTTTTATGCGCTCGCCGCCAATCTCGGCATCGCCATCTGCAAGTTCGCGGCCGCGTCGTTCACGGGCTCCGGTTCGATGTTCGCCGAAGCCATTCACTCGACCGCCGATTGCGGCAATCAACTGCTGCTCTTATTTGGCCTGCGCCAGGCGCGCCAGCCGGCGAGTCCGCTGCATCCGATGGGCCGTGGACGCGAGATCAACTTCTATTCGCTGCTCGTCGCGTTGCTGCTGTTCTTTGTCGGCGGCGCGTTTTCCGTTTACGAGGGCGTGCATCGACTGTTCACGCGCGAGCCGTTGCAGTTCGCATATGTCGCGTTGGCGGTGCTCGGCGTGTCGGTGGTGCTGGAGGCGCTGTCGCTGTGGGGCGCGGTCAAGGAGATCCGCAAGAAGCATCCGGACAAGAACATGTGGCGCTGGTTTCGCGAGACGCGCGAGTCCGAGTTGCTGGTCGTCGCGGGCGAAGACATCGCCGCGTTGGCCGGCCTCGCGATTGCGTTCATCGCCGTGCTGCTCACGATGGTGACCGGCAATCCCGTGTGGGACGCGCTGGGCTCGATCGGCGTCGGCTTGCTGCTGATGGTGATTGCGTGGCTGGTGGCGCGTGAAGTGAAGTCGATGATCGTCGGCGAATCGGCGAGTCCGGAAGTGCGCCGCGCGATCGAAGCCCATCTGCGTGCGCGCGCCGAGATTCGCGGCATCGTCAATATGATTACGCTGCAATGGGGACGCCACGTGGTAGTGGCCGTGCAGGCGGAAATGATCGATTACGCGAGCGGACGCGCGATGGTCGATGCGATCAACGTGATCGAGGCCGATTTGCAGGCGACGTTCCCGCAGGTGCGTTGGGTGTTTTTCGAGCCGGAAGTGCCGCGTGGCGAGGCCGCCGCTTCCACATGAAACGAAGCCGGCGGATTCCATTGCGGATACCGGCCGGCTTCTTTCGTCTCGGGGTGTGCAGCGGGTTGGCTTATTTGAAGCCGGTCACCGCATGCGGCACATACAGTTCTTCAAGTTGCCGGATTTCTTCCGCACTGAGATTCAACGAAAGCGCGGCGACCGCATCGTCCAGATGATGCAGTTTGGTCGCGCCGACAATGGGTGCGGTAATCGGCTTCTTTTGCAGCACCCAGGCTAGCGCGACTTGAGCGCGCGGCACGCCGCGTTCCTTCGCGATCTGGCTGACCCGTTCGACGATGCGCCGATCCGCATCTTCCGTCTGCGCATATAGCGTGCGGCCGAATTCGTCGGTCTCGGAACGCGCACTCCCGGTGTTCCAGTCGCGCGTCAAACGTCCGCGCGCAAGCGGGCTCCACGGAATCACACCGATGCCTTCGCTTTCGCACAGCGGCAGCATTTCGCGCTCCTCCTCGCGGTACAGCAGATTCACGTAGTTCTGCATCGTCACGAAACGCGTCCAGCCATTGCGCTCGGCGACGTGCAGCGCTTTGGCGAACTGCCACGCGTACATCGACGATGCGCCGATATAGCGGGCTTTGCCGGCCTTCACGACGTCGTGCAGCGCTTCCATCGTTTCTTCGATCGGCGTGCCGTAGTCCCAGCGATGGATCTGGTAAAGGTCGACGTAGTCCGTGCCGAGACGGCGCAGGCTGTGATCGATTTCCGACATGATCGCCTTGCGCGACAGGCCCGCGCCATTCGGGCCCGGATGCATACGGCTATTCACTTTGGTCGCGAGCACGATCTCGTCGCGCTTCGCAAAGTCCTTCAGCGCTCGGCCGACAATCTCTTCACTGGTGCCGTCCGAATAGACATTCGCGGTGTCGAAGAAATTGATCCCGTGATCGAGCGCCTGCTTGATGAAAGGGCGCGCGGCTTCGTCGTCGAGCGACCAGGGATGCGTGCCGCGCGCGGGCACGCCGTAACTCATGCAACCGAGACAAAGACGCGATACATCGAGGCCGGTGCGGCCGAGTTTCACATATTCCATCGTGGTGCTCCTGTTGTGATCTGCACAAAGGCGGTGCGCGTTGCGGATTAACGATTATAGGGAAATGGCGCGAATCACGTCGTGAGCCGATTCACTCGGCCATCCCTTCTGTTTACATTTTCCGTACACGGCATGACCCATCAGGTAGTGGCAAATAATTTCTTCGCACCTATACTTCTTTCGGCCTGAAAGCAGCACTCTCTCCCAACCTGCATTGCAAGCATAAGAAGGAAGATCATGATGCTGACTCGCTCACTCGGCGCGTGTTGCGCCGTGGCACTCGCGGCCTGCGCGGCCCTTTCGTCCGGAGCCGCCAGCGCCGACGACAACGATGCGTTCTCGCACGGCGACGGCGGCTCGCACGGGCAGCGCGTCAAGGTGATGATCATCTCGATGTTCGGTCCTGAAGGCCAGGTGTGGCTCGACCGGCTCGGCCCCTGGCGCGAAATCGCGGTGGATGGTTTGTCGCCCGATTACCCGACGGTTCATTGCAACCGGCAGGACGTCTGCGTGATGACGACCGGTATGGGGCACACCAACGCGGCGGCGTCGATCATGGCGCTGAGCTTCTCGCCGCGTTTCGATTTGCGGCACACGTACTTCATGGTGGCCGGCATTGCCGGCATCGACCCGCAGCAGGGCACGGTGGGGTCGGCCGCGTGGGCGAAATACCTGGTCGACTTCGGCATTCAGTGGGAGATCGACGCGCGCGAGATTCCGCCCGGCTGGAATACCGGTTATCTGGGCATCAACACGACGAGTCCCACGGCCAAGCCGCCACTCGACTATCGCACCGAGGTATTCCAGTTGAACACGCGGCTCGCCGATACGGCATTCGCCTTGTCGCGCGACGTTGCGCTGTCCGATGACGCACAGGCGCAGGCCGCGCGCGCGAAGTATTCCTATGCGCCGGCCAATCGTCCGCCGAGCGTCATTCAATGCGATACGCTGGCCGGCGATACGTGGTGGTCGGGAACGCAACTCGGTCAGCGCGCCCGCGACTGGACAAAGATTCTCACGGACGGCAAAGGCGTCTATTGCACGACGCAGCAGGAGGACAATGCGACGTACGAAGCACTCAAGCGTGCTGCGTCGGTGCATAAGGTCGATCTGAATCGCGTGGCGGTATTGCGCGCGGGCTCCGATTTCGACCGGCCCTACGATGGCCAGACGAGCGCGGACAACCTGCTCAACTATGCGGCGCAGGGCGGCTTCACGATCGCTATCGAGAACCTGTTCCGCTCTGGCAATCCGCTGGTGCAGGACATCGTCACGCATTGGGGCGAGTGGCGCGATGGTGTGCCGAAGCGGTGAGTGCTGAGTTCTCTTGCAGGAACGAAAGTGCGTTTGACGGGAGGGCGGGACGCATGCGCCCCGCCTCAGTTGCATTCACCTGTCAGTGCGCGGCATACGGCTTATACGTTCCGGTCAGCGACTTCAGGAACGCGACCAGCGCATCCACATCCGCATCGGGCAACTCTTTACCGGTTTGGTATTTGAGCATCACGCGCACTGCTTCATTCAGATCGCCCGTACTGCCGTCGTGGAAGTAGGGGGCGGTCAGTTCCACGTTGCGCAAGGTTGGAGTCTTGAAGCGATAACGGTCCCGCTCGTCGCCCGTGGCGCTCAAACGACCGTTGTCCGCGGCGGTCAGCGCGGTGCCACGGTCATGGAAGTAGTCGCCCTTCAGCCCCATCATCTCGAACGACTGGCCGCCCAGATTCTGACCGACGTGGCAGGTGGCGCAACGGTTCGTCTTGAACAATTCATAGCCGCGCAATTCCACCGCGTTCAATGCCGTTTTCTTTCCTCTCAGATACGCGTCGAAACGGCTCGGTGTAATGAGCGTCTTTTCGAATTCGGCGATTGCGTCCGTGATAGCGGCGCCCGAATAACCGTCGGGATAGACCTTGCGAAATGCGTCAGACAGTGACTTATCCTGTTCGAGCTTGGCGATGATTTGCGCCCACGATGTCGACGCCATTTCTATCGGATTGAGCGGCGGTCCCCCCGCCTGTTCCTGCAGCGTGCCCGCGCGGCCGTCCCAGAACTGCCGGTGATTAAGCGCCGCATTGAAGACGGTCGGCGCATTGATGGGTCCGACCTGAGCGCCGACACCGAGCGAGGTCTTCAACCCGTCGACGCCGCCTTTGGACAGCTTATGGCAACTCGCGCACGACACCGTGTTGTCCGCCGAGAGTCGCGGATCATGAAACAACCGTTCGCCCAAGGCAACTTTGCGCGACTCGACGGGAATCGACGCGGGTAACGGCTGGACCGGCTCGTTCGAAAATTCGGCTGCAACATCGGCGCTCGCGTAATGAGTCTGACGCTGCTTGCCGATCCACGCCAGCAGCAACGCGCGATCCGCGTTTGACAGCGCGGCATTCCAATGCACCGCGCGAAACCGCAACGGCGGCATGGAATTGTCTTTGACGACCGCTTCGAGTTTCGCGAGATCCGCTTCAGGCGCGGGTGTGCCGTTTTGCAGGCTTGCGAACAACGCGTCGATCTGGAAGGCTTTCGAGCCTGCCTCGACATCGTAAGCGGACAACTGACTGATGCCGGGCAGGCGTGCATAACCCGGCAGCTTCTGCGTGCTGGCATGACAGTAGTAACAGGCGCGTTCATCCAGCAGCGTTCTGATACGGCCGTTCTCGACCGACCACGAGGTCCGCTGCGCGGACTGCGCCGCGTATGCTCTGTCGTGATACCAGGCGTAGCCGGACAGGGCGAAGTACCCCGAAGCGACAACACCGCCTGCCGCCAACAAAAACTTCTTCAGCATGCACACCTCTCCCCATTTCGAATATTCGCTCGACGCCGTGGCGTCCGAGGAGGGGAGTCTGGCGACGGGAAAGAAAAAGCGCCCTGATCTGAATCAGGGCGCCTCTATTCATGGGACTTTTCCCAGGCGAGACACATGGCCGCAGCCAGTCGCCGCGCTACGTCATGTGCTTCGCAAGTCTAACGACGCATTGAAGCTGACGCGGCCTTAGTGTTGGGGCGCGCGATACGGCGTCCACACCGGGGTGTCGGTATCCCAGTTGTCCAGTTCGGATGGTGTCATGATGTGCTCCTTTTTGAAGAGTGCATGGGTGACGCCGCAATGACTATTTCTTTTGGAAACCGAATCATTGCTGCGCCTTCTGATTTACTGACCCTTGGCGACGCGGGTAACGTCGCCGCTCGTGCCTTCCTGCAAGGCGATGCGCGCGGCCTGCGTCTGGCCGATCAAGCCTTTGTTCGGATAGCTGGTGCGATTCAGTGCGGGCAATGAGCCGTCACGATAAGCCGCGACCAGTTCCGCCTTCACTTCGGCGCGCGTCTTTGTACTTGTGCTCGGCGTGGGTTGCGTTTCATAAGTGCCGGCGCGGCCGATGCCGCCACCGCCATTGCCTTGCGCGAATACTGGCGCGGTTGCGAGCAGCGAAAGAGCGAGGCCTGCGAGAAGATTGCGTTTCATGATTCACTCCTGTCGATTCATTTGCAGCGCGAGGGGCGCCGCGACAGGGTGAAATGTAGACTTTGAGCGAGCGCGGATAAATCGCACTTTCGCGAAATGAATTGTCGCGATTCCGGAACAATCGCGCTACAGGCTCGACGGAATAAAAAAACCGCGGCATTAGAGCCGCGGTTGGAATTCAGTGTTCCAGATTCCGTACTTCAAATGGAATCGCCTATTACGCGACCCATTCGGTAATGACCGGTGTGTCGAGCATCGGGGCGGACTCGCGTTCTTCGAATGTGCGCTTCGTGCACGTTGCGTCGAGACTGCCGCGTCCGCTCAGCAACGGGCAACGGTCGAACAGCTCCGCGATCCAGTCTACGAAAACACGGACTTTCGGCGACAGATGACGACTGTGCGGATAGACTGCGGAAATCGGCATCGGCAAAGGCTTCAGTTCCGGCAACACTTCCACCAGTTGGCCCGAGCGCAGATGCGGCAGCACCATGAAGAGCGCCGGCTGAATCAGGCCGAAGCCTTCGAGCCCGCAGGTCACGTAGGCGTCAGCGTCGTTCACCGACACGATGCCCTTCATCTTCACTTCGATTTCTTTGCCATCGACCATGAAGGCCCAATCGATCGTGCGTCCCGTGCGGCTCGAAAAGTAATTGACTGCTTTGTGATTCTCCAGGTCTTCGAGCGAAGCGGGCATCCCCGCGCGCTGAAGATAGTCGGGCGCGGCGCAAGTCACGCCCTCGAACAGACCGATGCGCCGCGCGACCAGCGACGAATCCTGTAGCGCGCCGACCCGCACCACGCAATCCACGCCTTCCTGCAACAGATCGACCGGCCGGTCAGACAGGCCGAGTTGCAGATCGATGTCCGGATAGCGCGTGTGGAATTCACACAGCGAAGGAATCACGAGCAGACGGCCGATCGATCCCGGCATGTCGATGCGCAATTTACCGTGCGGCTTTTTATTGCCGCTCTGAAAACTGGCTTCGGTCTCTTCGACGTCGGCGAGGATGCGCACGCAGCGTTCGTAGTACGCGGCGCCGTCCGGCGTGAGCGACAGACGCCGAGTGGTCCGGTGCATCAGACGCGTGCCGAGAAACGCTTCGAGGTTCTGAATAATCGTGGTGACAGATGCGCGCGGCAGATCGAGCGTTTCCGCTGCGCGGGTAAAGCTGTTGGTGTCGACGACGCGCGTGAACACTTGCATGGCCTGAAGCCGGTCCATTGCAAACCTCCAGAAGGGCGGGCGCACCGGGCGGAAAGTGAATCCGCGGAGCAATCGCATTCGATTGTTCAGGGGCACCGAATTGTGTTGCCGGATTATAGGCATTTATTTACGACTCTGCCGAACCCACAATTCGCACCATCGAAAGTTCTTGCGCATTGCGCGGCCCGACATGGATGCATTTAAACCGTCGTACTCCTTCGCCCCCGCCGACAGCAGCCCGGCAGCGGCAGACAGCACGGCACTCGACATCACCGACGTACAGATCGAAGGACACGCGCAGGACATCACGTTGCGTTTGTACCGGCAGGCGAAGAAGACCGCACTGCCGGTATTGCTTTATTTCCACGGCGGCGGCTTTACGAAGGGCTCGATTGAACAGGCCGACTTCGCCGCCCGTTATTTCGCAGAACACTTACCGGCACTGGTCGTGTCGGTTGGTTATTCGCTCGCGCCGCAGTTTCCGTTTCCCGCCGCGCCCGAAGACGCGCACCGCGCGGCGTTGTGGGTGCAGACGCGGGCGCGTGCGTTTGGCGGCAATAGCAGAAAGGTTGGCGTGGCCGGCCACGATGCGGGCGGGCAGTTGGCCAACTGTCTCGCGTTCATCGCGCGGGATCGCGGCGACGTGCGGATTTCCGCGCAGGCGTTGTTCGGACCGATGCTCGATCCGAGCCTCACGCGTCTGGGCGACGAAAAGCGCCTGGGCTCCGACATCACCGCGAAAGAGTGCGCTGCGTGTTATCGCGCGTATCTGCCGCAAGCGTCGCAACGCATGCACCCGTATGCCGCGCCGCTCGAATCGGCGCGGCTTGCGGGGTTGCCGGCCACGCTGATCGCGACCGCGCAAAACGACGTGCTGCATGTGGAAGCGGAGAAATACGCGAGCAGTCTGATCGACGCGGGAGTGCTGACCCAGGTGGTCCGCTATCCGAGCGTTTCGCACGCCGCGTTGGCCGATCATCCGCCCGCTTTGCAGGAAGCGGTGCGATTTTTTCAGTGGCGCTTCGATGCGCGCGCCCATCGATAAACAGAAATTCAATCAACGATACCGGGAGCTTCTCATGACTATTCTTCCTCTTTCCCGCCGCCGCGTGGCGATTGCCGCGCTAGTGGTCATCGCCGTCGCCGGGCTCGGCACTTTCGGCGCGATCCGCGTGGATGCGAGTTCGCCCGCCGCGCCGACCATCGTGCCGGAAGTCGATGTCGCCACCGTGGTGCAAAAAACGATCACCGACTGGCAGAGTTATTCGGGCCGTCTCGAAGCGGTCGAAAAAGTGGACGTGCGTTCGCAGGTGCCGGGCACGATCGTGTCGGTCAACTTCAAGGACGGCGCGCTCGTGAAGAAGGGCGACACGCTGTTCGTGATCGATCCGCGTCCGTATGCGGCCGAAGTGGATCGCGCCGAAGCGCAGCTCGCGGCTGCGCAGGCCCGCACCGGCTACACGCAAAGCGACTGGGAGCGCGCGCAACGCCTGATCGCCGACAACGCAATTGCGAAGCGCGACTACGACGAGAAGCAGAACGCCGCACGCGAGGCGAGCGCAAACCTGAAGGCCGCGCAAGCCGCGCTCGAAACCGCGCGCATCAATCTCGGCTACACGAAGATCGTGGCGCCCGTGGCCGGCCGCGTATCGCGCGCGGAAATCACGGTGGGCAACGTGGTGTCGGCGGGCGCGAGTTCGGCGCCGCTGACCACGCTGGTGTCGGTGTCGCCGATCTACGCATCGTTCGACGCGGACGAACAGACCTATCTGCAATACCTGAGCCGCGCGAAAGACGGCAGCAAGGTGCCGGTGGAACTCGGCCTCGCCGATGAAAGCGGCTACTCGCGCAGCGGCACGATCGAGTCGGTCGACAACCGGCTCGACACGTCGTCCGGCACGATCCGGGTGCGCGCGCGTTTCGATAACCAGGACGGTGCATTGATTCCCGGTTTGTACGCACGCGTGAAAGTGGGCGGCAGCGAGCCGCATCCGGCGCTGTTGATCGACGACGCGGCGGTCGGCACCGACCAGGACAAGAAGTTCGTGCTGGTGGTCGATCAGGGCAATCACGTCGTGTACCGAGAGGTGTCGGTGGGCGGCATGCAGGGCAACCTGCGCGTCGTCAAGGACGGGCTGAAGCCGACCGACCGCATCGTCGTCAACGGTATTCAGCGCATACGTCCGGGCGATTCCGTGCGCGCGCACATGGTGCCGATGACGACCGACCAGGACCCGAATAGCGCGCCGCTCGCGCAGACGCAGCCCAAAGCGAGCGCCAAAGCGGACAAGAATTCGTGAGCCCCACGCGCCGCGGCACGCTAGCGCGGCACTTGCTCCAACGTTAAGAGCTTCCCATGAACATATCCAAATTCTTCATCGATCGACCGATCTTTGCCGGCGTGCTATCGGTATTGATCCTGCTGGGGGGCATCATTTCGCTCTTCAAGCTGCCTATTTCGGAGTATCCGGAAGTGGTGCCGCCGTCGGTGGTGGTGCACGCGCAGTATCCGGGCGCGAATCCGAAGGTGATCGCCGAGGCGGTGGCTTCGCCGCTCGAAGAGCAGATCAACGGCGTCGAGAACATGCTGTACATGCAGTCGCAAGCAAATAGCGACGGCAATCTCACGCTCACGGTCACGTTCAAGCTCGGCACCAATCCGGACCTCGCGACCCAGCTGGTGCAGAACCGCGTGAACCAGGCGCTGCCGCGTCTGCCGGAAGACGTGCAACGGCTCGGCGTGACGACCATCAAGAGTTCGCCGACGCTGACGATGGTGGTCCACCTGATCTCGCCGAACAATCGCTACGACATGACGTATCTGCGCAATTACGCGCTGCTTAACGTCAAGGACCGGCTTGCGCGAATTCAGGGCGTCGGCGAAGTGCAATTGTGGGGTTCGGGCGACTACGCAATGCGCGTGTGGCTCGATCCGCAGAAGGTCGCGCAACGCGGTTTGACGGCGACCGAAGTGGTCAACGCGATTCGTGAGCAGAACATTCAGGTGGCGGCCGGTGTAATCGGCGCATCGCCTTCGGTGCCGGGCACGCAGTTGCAGTTGTCGGTGAACGCGCGCGGCCGTTTGAAGACCGAGGGCGAATTCGGCGACATCATCGTCAAGACCGCGCCCGATGGCGGCGTGACGTATCTGCGCGACATCGCGCGGGTCGAACTCGCGGCATCGGAATACGGCCTGCGTTCGTTGCTCGACAACAAACCGGCGGTGGCGCTCGCGATCAACCAGGCGCCGGGTGCGAACTCGCTGGCGATTTCCGAGCAGGTTCGCGCGGCGATGAAGGAGCTGGCCGAAGACATGCCGGCGGGCGTCGAATACAAGATCGTCTACGACCCGACGCAATTCGTGCGTTCGAGTATCGAGGCGGTCGTGCATACGCTGCTCGAAGCGATCGCGCTGGTGGTGATCGTCGTGATCGTGTTCCTGCAAACGTGGCGCGCGTCGATTATTCCGTTGATCGCGGTGCCGGTGTCGATTGTCGGGACTTTCTCGTTGCTGCTCGCGTTCGGCTTCTCGATCAACGCGTTGTCGTTGTTCGGCATGGTGCTCGCCATCGGGATCGTGGTCGACGATGCGATCGTGGTGGTGGAGAACGTCGAGCGGAACATCGCCAACGGGTTGAGTGCGCGCGACGCGACGTATAAGGCGATGCAGGAAGTGAGCGGGCCGATCATCGCGATTGCGTTGACGCTGGTCGCCGTGTTCGTGCCGCTCGCATTCATGACGGGCCTCACGGGTCAGTTCTACAAGCAGTTCGCGATGACCATCGCGATCTCGACGGTGATCTCGGCGTTCAACTCGCTGACCCTGTCGCCGGCGTTGTCCGCGCTGCTGTTGCGCAGCCACGGTGCGAAGGAGGACTTCCTGACGCGTGCGATGAACCGTGTGCTCGGCGGCTTCTTCAAGCGCTTCAACAAGGTCTTTCATCGCGGTTCGGAGGCTTATGGCCGTGGCGTGAATGGCGTGCTGCGTCGCAAAGGCGCGATGCTCGTCGTGTACGCGATCCTGCTCGGCGCAACCGTGCTGATCTCGCGTGTGGTGCCGGGCGGCTTCGTGCCGGCGCAGGACAAGGAGTATCTGATCGCGTTCGCTCAGTTGCCGAATGGCGCGTCGCTGGATCGCACGGAAAAGGTGATCCGCGATATGAGCGCGGTGGCGTTGAAGCAACCGGGCGTGGAAAGCGCGGTGGCGTTCCCCGGTTTGTCGGTGAATGGCTTCACCAATAGTTCGAGCGCGGGCATCGTGTTCGTGACGCTCAAGCCCTTCAAGGAGCGCGGCGACAAGAAGCTCTCCGCCGGTGCGATTGCCGGTGCGTTGAACCAGCAGTACGGCGCGATCAAGGATTCGTTCGTCGCGGTGTTTCCGCCGCCACCCGTGCTCGGTCTCGGCACGCTCGGCGGTTTCAAGATGCAGTTGGAGGATCACGGCGCGCTCGGTTACGCGGAACTGAACAAGGCAGCGGAAGCATTCGTGAAGCGCGCGGCGCAAACGCCTGAACTCGGCCCGACCTTCTCCAGCTATCAGATCAACGTGCCGCAACTGAACGTCGACCTGGATCGCGTGAAGGCCAAGCAACTCGGCGTGCCGGTCACGGACGTGTTCAACACGATGCAGATCTATCTGGGCTCGCTGTACGTGAACGACTTCAACCGCTTCGGCCGGGTGTATCAGGTACGGGTGCAGGCGGACGCGCCGTTCCGTCAGCGCGCCGACGACATCCTGCAACTGAAGACGCGCAACGCGGCGGGCGACATGGTGCCGTTGTCGTCGCTGGTGACGGTGACGCCGACCTATGGTCCGGAAATGGTGGTGCGCTACAACGGCTACACGGCGGCCGACATCAACGGCGGACCCGCGCCGGGCTTCTCGTCGGGCCAGGCGCAAGCCGCGGCCGAGCGCGTGGCGGCGGAAGTATTGCCGCGCGGCGTGAAGCTCGAATGGACCGACCTCACCTATCAGCAGATTCTGGCCGGCAATGCAGGCATGTGGGTGTTCCCGATCAGCGTGCTGCTCGTGTTCCTCGTGCTCGCGGCGTTGTATGAGAGCTTGACCTTGCCGCTCGCGGTGATCCTGATCGTGCCGATGAGCGTGCTGTCCGCGCTGACCGGCGTATGGCTCACGGGCGGCGACAACAACATCTTCACGCAGATCGGCTTGATGGTGCTGGTGGGGTTGTCGGCGAAGAACGCGATTCTGATTGTCGAGTTCGCTCGCGAGCTCGAACACGACGGACACACGCCGCTGTCGGCGGCGATCGAGGCGAGCCGCCTGCGTCTGCGGCCGATTCTGATGACGTCGATCGCATTCATCATGGGTGTGGTGCCGCTGGTGCTGTCGAGCGGGGCCGGGTCGGAGATGCGTCACGCGATGGGTATCGCGGTGTTCTTCGGCATGCTCGGCGTGACGCTGTTCGGTCTGATGCTGACCCCTGTGTTCTATGTGGTGCTGCGTACGCTCGCGGGTGGGACGATTCACGTCGCGCAGAAAGATTCGCCGCACTATGGCGCGCCGGTGACGGACGCTTGAGGAGAAAACAATAATGAAGCACTTTGAATTTGGGTCGGGCGCTCGCTTTGGCTCGATGAGTCGATGGGGCAGGGTGGCGCTCAGCGGTTTGCTGGTCGCGCTGCTCGCCGCCTGCTCGGTGGAGCCGGTGTACAAGCGGCCGGACGTGGATACGCCGGTCGCGTTCAAGGAAGCGCCCGCTGCGTCGGCCACGTCCGCTGCGTCGGCGCCTGCCGCGCAGGACGTCGGCACGTGGAAGCAGGCCCAGCCCGCCGACGACGCGCATCGCGGCGAATGGTGGACGATCTTCGGCGACCCGCAACTGAACGCGCTCGAAGAGCAGGCGGCCGCCGCGAATCAGGATCTGAAGGCAGCAGCGGCGCGTGTTCAGCAGGCGCGTGCGGTGACGCGTGCGGCGAAGTCGGACTGGTTCCCGAAGCTCGACGCGGGCTTCGGCCCGACACGTGAGCGTGCGTCGGCGGCCTCGCAATTCCAGCCGGATAGCGCGGGCGGCACGACGGGCACGATCTGGCGCGCGCAGGTCGGCGCGTCGTACGAAGCGGATCTGTTCGGGCGCGTGAGTTCGAACGTGAATGCGTCGCGGGCGGACGAGCAGCAAAGCGAAGCGCTGTTCCGCTCGGTGCAGTTGTCGTTGCAGGCCGACGTCGCGCAGAACTACTTCCAGTTGCGCGAGCTCGACAAGGATCAGGAACTGTACCGGCGCACCGTCGCGTTGCGCGAGGACACGCTGAAGCTGGTCGAGCGTCGTTTCAAGGAAGGCGATATCGGTGAACTGGATGTTTCGCGCTCCCGCAACGAACTCGCGAGCGCGCGGGCCGACGCGGTCGGCGTCGCGCGTCAGCGCGCGGCGTCCGAGCATAGTCTCGCGATTCTGCTCGGCAAGCCGCCGGCGGATTTCTCGTTCGCGGAAGCGCCGCTCGCGCCGGTCATGGTGCGCGTGCCGGCCGGTTTGCCGTCGGCGTTGCTCGAACGGCGCCCGGATATTTCGGCGGCGGAGCGCGCGATGCAGGCGGCGAATGCGCGCGTGGGTCTGGCGAAGTCCGCGTTTTTCCCGAAGCTCGATATCACCGGCGCGGCGGGGTTTGAGTCGGCGACGCTCGGCGATCTGTTCATGTGGTCGAGCCGCGCGTTCATTCTCGGACCGTTCGCCGGCACTGCGTTGACGCTGCCGCTGTTCGACGGCGGCCGCCGCAAGGCGAACCTCGCGCAAGCCCGCTCGAAGTACGACGAGGATGTCGCGCAGTATCGTCAGCAGGTGCTGGTGGCGTTCCGCGAGGTCGAGGACAATCTCGCCGATCTGCGTTTGCTCGACGATCAGATGCGTGAGCAGGACACGGCGGT
Organism: Paraburkholderia ginsengisoli NBRC 100965; assembly: GCF_000739735.1. GTDB lineage: Bacteria > Pseudomonadota > Gammaproteobacteria > Burkholderiales > Burkholderiaceae > Paraburkholderia > Paraburkholderia ginsengisoli. Next base: position 62,456 of record NZ_BBJF01000005.1, read on the forward strand.
GCAGGCCTCGCAACGGGCCGCGCATCTGTCGCGCACGCAGTACACGGAGGGCGCGGTCAGCTATCTGGATGTGATCGACGGCGAGCGGCAGGTGCTGATTTCGCAATTGCAGGCGAGCCATCTGTCGGGCACGCAGGCGGTGGCGACGGTAAATCTGATTCGCGCGCTGGGTGGTGGATGGGGAGAAATGAGCGCGCAGGGGACGGGGGGTGAGGCGGTAGGGGCGGTCGCGCCGGCTGGGGCTTCTGACGTGGTGGCTGCTTCAGCGTCGGCATCGGCGTCGGCCTTGCCGCAACAGGTGGCGAAGCGCTAACTGATTGCCTCTTTAGCACCGTAGCGTAATGAACGCCGGGTCGCGCGACAGCGCAACCCGGCGTTTTTCATCCAAATCGTTTTTTTCGCTTTCCTTTCGAAAATCCGTTCGTAGACCACCGGATTGACGCCCTCTATGATGGTTCGCACCTCATCTGGAGAGAGGCGATGACCTGTCCGACCTTCCGCTGTCCGCGCTGATCGATCCGCGCGCCTGGCCGTCGTTATGCGGCGGCCAAGCCATACGTTGCACATTTCCATTGCCCGATGTTTGCCGGCCTGTTGAGCACGCCTCGACCCACGCCGCTGGATCGGCTCGCCTCGACATAACACCACGCCCAATTCTGCGAGTTCATCATGCGCATTTCCTTGTCCACCGTGCGGCGCTTTTTCACCACTTTCCACGCGTCGGCTGTCGCGCTGACCGGCGCATTCACTGTCGCCTCCGCGTTGGCATTGCCGGCCGCACCCGCATTCGCCGCCGACACACCGACGCTCAGGATCGGCACGTCCACCAGCCCACAAATTGAGGCGCTCAAGATCGCCGTGCGCGAAGCGAAGGAGCAGGGACTCGACGTGAAGCTCATCGAGTTCACCGACTGGAACACGCCGAATGCGGCGCTCGCGAACAAGGACATCGACGTCAACTACTTCCAGCACATCCCGTTTCTTGAGAACGCCAGGAAGCAGGGCGGCTATAACTTCGTCGCGATCGCGCCGGGCACGATCATGAAGATCGGCCTGTATTCGAAGAAGATCAAACGCTTCGACGAGTTGAAGGACGGCGCGACGGTCGCGATCGCCAACGATCCGGTGAATGGCGGCCGCGGTCTACTACTGCTGCAACGTGCGGGTCTCATCAAGCTGAAGCCGGGTGTCGACTATCGCGCGACGACGCTCGACATCGTCGATAACCCGAAGCATCTGAAGTTCGTTCAGCTCGAAGCGTCGCAACTGGCGCGTTCGCTCGACGACGTCGATCTCGCGCAGGGCTACCCGAGCTTCATCAAGCTCGCGGGTACCACCGATCCGAATAGTGCGTTGCTGTTCGACGGCCTCGAAAACAAGAACTACGCGATCCAGTGGGTCGTGCGTCCGGAAAGCGCGAACGATCCGCGCATCCGCAAGTTCATTTCGATCTATCAGCATTCGCCGGCCGTGCGCGCCGCGCTCGACAAAGCGTTCGGCAATCTCTACGCGGTCGCGTGGTAGTGCCGTGGGTTGCCGTAGCTGAACACGAAAGGAGCCGCACGATGGCGAAGAAAAAGATCCTGCTGAACGCGTTCAACATGAATGCGGTCGGCCATATCAATCACGGCTTGTGGACGCATCCGCGCGATCGCTCGGCGCATTACACCGACCTCGATTACTGGACGAACCTCGCGCAAACGCTGGAGCGTGGCAAGTTCGACGGGATCTTTCTGGCGGATATCGTCGGCGTGTACGACGTCTATGAGGGCGGACCGGACACGCCGCTGCGCGAGTCGGTGCAGATTCCGATCAACGATCCGTCGCTGATCGTGCCCGCGATGGCGCACGTCACGAAGCATCTCGGCTTCGGCGTCACGTCGAATCTGACTTACGAGCCGCCGTATCTGTTTGCGCGTCGGATGTCGACGCTCGATCATCTGACCAAAGGGCGCGTGGGCTGGAACATCGTCACCGGCTATCTGGACAGCGCCGCGCGCGGCATGGGTCTCGCGCAGCAGATCAGTCACGACGACCGCTACGACCGCGCCGACGATTATATGGATGTGGTCTATAAACTGTGGGAGCAGAGCTGGGAAGACGACGCGGTAGTGCGTGACCGCGCGGCGCGCATCTTCTCGCATCCGGACAAGGTGCACCGCGTGAAGCACGGCGGTCCGTACTATTCGATCGACGCGATCCACCTGAGCGAGCCGTCGCCGCAACGCACGCCAGTGCTGTACCAGGCGGGCTCCTCAAACCGGGGTGTCGTATTCGCGGCACGTCACGCGGAATGCGTGTTCGTGAGCGGACAGAACAAGCAGTTGACGCGCTCGATCGTCGACGACATCCGCTCGCGCGCGGTGAGCTTCGGGCGCGCGCCGGACGACATCAAGATCTTTGCGGGCATCACCGTTGTAGTCGGTGAAACAGAGCGCGCGGCGCAGGAGAAGTTCGCGGAGTACCGGCGTTATGCGAGTGCCGAGGGCGGTCTCGCGCATTTCTCCAGTTCCACCGGCATCGACTTCTCGCAGTACGAACTCGACGAGCCGATCTCCTATGTGAAGACCGAGTCGATGCAATCGGCGATCGAAGCGATTTCGAAGAAGAGCACGAGCGGTGTGTGGACCAAGCGCAAGGTGCTCGAGCAGATGACGCTCGGCGGACGCGCGAAACCGGTGGTCGGCTCGCCGCAGCAGATCGCGGACGAACTGGTGTCGTGGATCGAAGAAGCGGGCGTCGACGGTTTCAATCTGACGCGCACGGTGATGCCCGAATCGTTCGAAGACTTCGTGAACCTGGTGGTGCCCGAGTTGCAGAATCGCGGCGTCTACAAGGAGGACTACGACCCCGCGCCCACGCTGCGCGAGAAGCTGTTCGGCGGCGGTCGCGCGCGGCTGCCCGACGTGCATGCGGGCGCGCAGCATAGGCGGCCACAGGTCGCAGTGAAAACCGCCGTGGAAGCCTGACAGGAGCGAAGCAATGGCCAATCTTTTCGACGTGCCGCAATTCATCGAAGACGCGCCGTCTCTTGCGCTGAAGCGGGAGAATGACGACGCGGCGACCCAAGCCGTCGTGGTATTCGACAACGTGGGCAAGGTATTCGCCGATGCCCGCGGCGTGCCGAGCACGGCGCTCGCGAACGTCGCGTTGACGGTGACGCGCGGCGAGGTGTTCGGCATCATCGGCCGCAGCGGCGCGGGCAAGTCGACGTTGCTGCGGCTCATCAACGGTTTGGAGGAGCCGAGTTCTGGCGCGGTGCGCGTGAACGGCGTGAGCGTCGGCGAACTCGACGAGCGAGGTCTGGTGACATTGCGCCGGCGTATCGGCATGGTGTTTCAGCACTTCAATCTGCTCTCCGCAAAAACCGTGCGCGAGAACATTGCGTTGCCGCTGAAAATCGCCGGCGTGCCCAAGGCGTCGATCGACAGGAAAGTCGATGCGCTGCTCGAACTGGTGGGCTTGTCGGCCAAACGCGATGCTTATCCGGCGAGCCTGTCCGGCGGTCAGAAACAGCGGGTCGGCATTGCCCGCGCGCTCGTCACCGATCCCGACATTCTGCTGTGCGACGAAGCCACCTCCGCACTCGACCCTGAAACGACTCGAGCCATTCTCGCGTTGCTGCGCGATATCAATCGGCGGCTCGATCTGACGATCGTGTTGATCACGCACGAGATGGAAGTGATTCGTGAAGTCTGCGATACCGTCGCGGTGATCGAGCGTGGCGAGGTCGTCGAAAGCGGTCCGGTGTGGCGCGTGTTCGGCGATCCGCAACATGACGCGACGCGTGCGCTGCTGCGGACCCTCGTGCACGACTTGCCCGCGGATCTGGCTGAACGGGTCAAGCCGGTGCACGAACTTGCGCAGGCGGACGACGCGCGGATTCTGCTGGACGTGCGCTTCACCGGCGCCGATGCGCACGAGCCGGATCTCGGCGCGCTGGCGGCGGCATTGAGTGTCGAAGGCGGGCGGGTGAATTTCGTGCACGGCGGCATCGACCGGATTCAGGGGCATGCGCAAGGGCGTCTGGTGGTGTCGGCGCAAGTGCGGGCGAACGCGGACGGTACCGCGCAAACGCAAATCGCGACGCTGCTCGAACGGGCGCGCCGTTACGCCAACCATGTCGAGGTGCTCGGCTATGTCTGATCTCTGGCTCTCCGAACTCGTCGGTGCGATTCGCGACACTATCGTGATGGTCGGCGTGTCCGCATTCATCGCGGCGCTGGTCGGCATTCCGCTCGCGCTGGTGCTGGTCGGCACGACACGCGGCGGCATCTGCGAAAAACCCGCGGTGAACAGCGTGCTCGGCGCGCTCGTCAACGCGTTTCGCTCGACGCCGTTCATCATTCTGCTGGTGGCGTTGTTGCCGCTCACGCGCTTGTTGATCGGCACGACGATCGGCGTATGGGCCGCGATCGTGCCGCTCAGCATCGCGGCAATTCCATTTTTTGCACGCATTGCCGAAGTGAGTTTGCGCGAGGTGGACCGTGGTCTGGTCGAAGCCGCGCAGGCTATGGGCGCGCAACGCCGCCACATCGTCTGGCATGTGCTGTTGCCCGAGGCGTTGCCTGGCATTCTCGGCGGCTTCACGATCACCGTGGTGGCGATGATCGGCTCGTCGGCGATGGCGGGTGCGGTCGGCGCGGGCGGCCTCGGCGATCTGGCGATCCGCTACGGCTATCAGCGTTTCGACACGACCGTGATGGTCACGGTGATCGTATTGCTGATCGTGATCGTGACGGCGGTGCAGTTCGTCGGCGACCGTTTTGTGAGGCGGCTGGCGCAACGCGCGTAAACGTCGGAGTCCGTAATAATATTAATGGCGGCACAGAAAGGCGCTTGCAAACCGGCTATCCCACGCCGGCATGCAAGCGCCTATCATGCTGTCTGATGCGGCAGGCGTCGCGCGCTGCGACGCCTGCCGCTTATCCAACTTTTTCACGTGGACATTGCATGAACGAACCTCGTCATGCCGACGCGCTGCAAACGCGTCAGGCATCCGCCGCGCCGCCGGTGCGCGATCTTGCCGGTCTGCTCGACGCGTTGCGTGCGAGCGCGGCGCAGCGCGACCGTGAAGGCGGCCACGCTGCGCAGGAGAAACAGTGGATCGCCGACGCGGGTCTGCTGACGCTCGCGGTGCCGCGTGAATTCGGCGGCAACGGCGCGCGCTGGCCCGACATCTACGAGACCATCCGGCAGATCGCGCGGGTCGACAGCGCGCTCGCGCATCTGCTCGGCTTCACCTGCTTGCAGGTGGTGAGCGTTAACATGTGGGGCAACGCGGAGCAACGCAGCCGCTATCTGAACGGCACCGTCGAGCACCGCTGGTGGTGGGGCAACGCGGTGAACCCGCTCGACACGAGGCTCGTCGCAACGGCCACTGGCGACGGCGGCTATCGTCTCGACGGGCAAAAGGGCTTCTGCTCCGGCACGCGCGGCTCGCGGATGATGACGGTCTCCGCGCACGATCCGGCCACCGGCAAGCCAGTGTTCGCGGTAGTGCCGACAGGGCGCGACGGCATCACCGTCCACGAAGACTGGGACCCGATCGGTCAACGGCAGACCGACAGTGGCAGCGTGTCGTTCGCGCAGGTGCGGGTCGAGCCGCATGAAGTGCTCGAACGCGCCGACACCCCATACGCGAGCCTGCGCACGCTGATCTCGCAGCAGGTGCTGACCAATCTGTTCGTGGGCATCGCGCAGGGCGCGCTCGATGAAGCACGCGCATACGTCAACCAGAACGGCAGGCCGTGGATCAACTCCGGCGTCGCCAAAGCCACCGACGATCCCTATCTGATCCAGCGTTTCGGCGAGATGCGTCTGCAGGCGGTGAGCGCGGAAGCACTGGCCGCGCGCGCCGCGTATGCACTCGAAGACGCCTGGCAGCAAGGCCCGTCGCTCACCGCCGAAGCACGCGCGCACGTCGCGCTCGCCACGTCGGAAGCGAAGATCGTTGCGCATCGCGCCGCGCTCGACGTCAGCGAAAAACTGTTCGACGCCTGTGGCGCGCGCGCCACGCACGCGCCGCTCGCGCTCGACCGTTTCTGGCGCAACGCCCGCGTGCATACGCTGCACGATCCGCTCGACTACCGCGTGCGCGACGTCGGCCGCTACGCGCTCAGCGGGACATTGCCGGAGGTTTCTTTGTACACTTGAGGCGGTTCGCGGCGGCCTGTTTGCCTGTTTGTTCATAAGGCGCCGCGGTTGATTCCCTTCAAGAGAACCCCGGATTGATCTTCAAACTACCGACCACCGCTACGGCGCCGTTTTGTCCATCCGAGGTGCAAGGCTCGGTCGCCGTCTCGCAAGGCGCGCCGTTCTGGAAGAAGATCCTGCAATTCGCGGGACCCGGCCTGCTGGTTTCGATCGGCTATATGGACCCGGGCAACTGGGCCACCGCGATCGAGGCCGGTTCGCGGTATGGCTACAGCCTGCTGTTCGTCGTGCTGCTGTCGAGCCTCGCGGCGATGGCGCTGCAATGTTTGAGCATGCGCCTCGGCATCGCCACCGGACGCGACCTCGCGCAGTTGTCCGCCGCGCGTTATTCGCCAAGAGTCGCGCGCGTGCAGTGGCTGCTCGCGGAGTTGTCGATTGTCGCCTGCGATCTCGCCGAGGTGCTCGGCGGCGCGCTCGCGTTTCATCTGCTCTTCAATTGCTCGCTGACCACCGGCGTGTTGCTGACCGCGTTCGACACGCTGATCGTGCTCGGCCTGAAGGGCAAGAACTTCCGCGATCTCGAGGCAATCATGCTCGGGCTGATCGCGACCATCGGCGTGGGCTACATCATCGAACTCGCGCTGGTGAATCCGCATTGGCCGTCGGTCGCGCAAGGGCTGATTCCGTCGTGGCAGGCGCTGAATTCGCGCGAGCCGATGTATCTGGCAATCGGCATTCTCGGCGCGACGGTAATGCCGCATAACCTCTATCTACATTCGTCGATCGTGCAGACGCGCGCGGTGAAGCGCGACTCGGCCGGCATCCGTTCGGCGATCAGCATGTCGCGAATCGACACCATCGCGTCGCTGTTTCTCGCGCTGCTGATCAACATGGCGATCCTGATTCTCGCGGCCGCCGCGTTTCATGCGACCGGCCACACCCAGGTGACCCAGATCGAAGACGCGTACCGGCTGCTCGCGCCGATCGTCGGCACCGGTTTCGCGGCGATCCTGTTCGCGATAACGCTGCTCGCGTCGGGACAAAGCTCGACGTTCACCGGCACGGTGGCAGGGCAGGTCATCATGGAAGGTTTCCTGAAGATGAAGATTCCGTGCTGGCAGCGGCGCTTCATCACGCGGGCGCTGGCGTTGATTCCCGCGTTGATCGGCGTGCAGATGCTCGGTAACGGGGCGGTCGGGCAGTTGCTGGTCGCCAGCCAGGTCGTGCTGAGTTTGCAACTGCCGTTCGCGCTCTTTCCGCTGATTCGCATGACCAACGATCGCGCGCTGATGGGCGAGTTCGCCAACAGGCTGCCGACGCGGCTTCTCGCGTGGTCACTGTTTGTGGCGATCAGTGCGGCGAACCTCTGGCTCGTGGTGCAGACGGTGGGCCTGGCCGGCTGAGTCGGCCAGGCGCGAGCAGTCGATTGCTGTCGATCAGCCGCGCGGCGGCGAAAAAAAATCCGCACACTGTGCGGATTTTTTAAAGGCTTCGGTTCGAGTCGGGCCGGACCAGCCGTCGTCGAGTCAATCCCAATTCCAATCAGTTCGAGTCAGGCGGCTTGCGCAACCTGCGCCGCTTCGAGCGCTTCCTGGCGGGCGGCTGCCGCCTTCTTCGTCTTGCCGGCGCGCGACGGCGGCTGGCACGCACCGCACACCACGTTGTGCTGCAGATCGTGCTTGTGCGCGACGAACTTGCCGGTGCAACGGCAGCACTTGGTCAACTGCAGCATGTCGGCGTCGAAGAAACGCACCAGCGTCCACGCACGCGTCAGGTCGAGGACCGGTTCGGTTTCGCTGTGCTGACAATGTTCCAGATACAGCCGATACCCTTTGGTCAGCGCATCCAGATGCGAGCAGCGCGCTTCGTTCTTCAGGAACAGGTACGTGTTGTAGAACAACGAGGCGTGAATATTCGCGAGCCACGTCATGTACCAGTCCGCCGAGAACGGCAGCATGCCCTTGGGCGGCGATACGCCTTTGACCTCGCGGTACAGGCGGATCATGCGGTCGCGCGAGAGCGTCAATTCGCTTTCGAGCACCTGCATACGGGCGCCGAGTTCGATCAACGCGATCGCACGGAATACTTCTTGTGCGTCTTCTGTCAGGCTACGCTTGAGCATCGCAGTCACCTCGATTAAGCAAACTGCTCAGCCGGCTGGCCTGCAAGCAGGATCGCCGCGTGAGTCGGTGCAACTGCTGCGTGCTTGGTCGTTTGCGTCAACGCCGACAACATCGAGTGGTCGTTGAAGCGGAAGAAGCACAAAAGCTGATCGGAAGAGGCCAGCTTGACGATCTGCGCGAGCGACAGCCCGGCAAGCAAATCGGCCAGTTCCGACGACAACCCCAGGCGGAACATCCCGACCGGTTTGTCCTCACGCAACATACGTTGCGCAAGCATGATGTAAGACAAATTGATCTCGCGGATTGAATCCAGCGTCTCGCTGCTACGGTCCATTTTTTGTGTTTCCGAAGCCCCGAATTACTATGTCGGCCTTTTTTTGGCCGTTATGTCTTTTGTGCCTCGCCGGAAACGCGATCCTCCGGCTACATGTCACCACTTGATACAGAGAGCGACTTTTTGATACATCGCGTTACATTTCGTAACAGCTTGGGACGAATTGTATGAAGGGTAAAACAAGAAATCAATCCTTTCTCAAAAAAATATCTCAAAAAGATACATCAATTTTCGGTAAGTATTTCACAGCGCTGTAATAGATGATGCCAAGCGAATTTTTTCTCTTCTGTGAATTTCGTCTGATCCGTGAAATCCCTTGTAATACCGGCGCTTAGCATAATTGTCTGAGCAAAGCTCGAAGCGCCGGCGGGAGGCCGGAAATTCCATTTGAATAGAAAAGGGGCAGCGACGGCAGGCCAAATTGATGTAATAAATACCTCACTTTGGCACTGCTTGGGGGACACATCAGAGATGTAACGGGATGGTGGGGCCCCGGTTACAAACGGAGCCGCAATTGTAACTTCCTGCGTAACGTCTAGCAGCCGGTCTGGCGCACCCGTTCCACTTCGAGACCGAACGCTGGGCGCAGACGCGAGCACATTGCCGGCGAACGCGGCGACCAGCCACAGCCAGCCGTGCAGGCTGCCTGACACGATGCCGCTGAAGTAGGCTCCGATGTTACAACCATAGGCCAGACGGGCACCATAGCCCAGCATCAGGCCGCCGACCACCGCCGCGATCAGCGAACGAGCCGGCACCCTCCAGACCGGCGCGTAACGGCCGGCAAGCGCCGCAGCCGTCATCGCGCCGAGGACGATGCCGAAGTCCATCACCGACGTGACGTCGTGTGTCACAGGGGCGGCCAACGAGCCTGCATTGGCTTGAGTGGCCCAATACGGCCAGTTGGCCACGTCGATGCCGAGTGCCGCGAAGATCTTGGCGCCCCACAGTGCAAACGCCGACGTCACGCCCCAGGGACGGCCCGACAATGCCAAGGTGGCGAAATTGAGCAGAACCAGCGCGATCGCGCCGACGAACAGAGGCCACGGGCCATGCAGCCACGGCGATGCGTGCGGTTGACGGAGCGGCTCGTTGACCAGCCGGCCATGGCGACGCCGCTCGACCAGCACGGTGAGCGACGCGATAGCGGCAAAAACGATCAGATTCAGGACGATGGCCCAGCCGGCGCCAAGCGACGTCACCAGCGAAAGCGGTTTGAGCGACGGCAACGCGGTCCAGAACGGCATATGCGCGGTGGCGACGACCGAGCCGACGATGAACGCCGCCAGCGTCACGAGCATGCGGGTGCTGCCGCCGCCCACCGTGTACAACGTGCCGGACGCGCAGCCGCCGCCCAACTGCATACCGATGCCGAACATGAACGCGCCGACCAGCACGGACGTGCCGGCCGGGGCAACGAGCCCGACCACGGGATGGCCGAACAACGTGCCCGCCGCGAGCGCCGGAAAAAACAGCAACACGCCGAGCGCGAGCATCAGCATCTGGGCGCGCAGACCGGCGCCGCGGCCGTCGGCGATGAAGACCCGCCAGGCCGACGTGAAGCCGAACGCCGCGTGATAAAGCGACATTCCCAACAGCGCGCCGACGATGTACAGCGCCGCCTGGCGGCCACTGACGGCTTGCGCCAGATAAATCGCGCCGAGCGCGATGAGAACGAGCGCGGCGCCAAGCGGTTTCGGATTGATGTCGAAACGGCGCGGCACGCGGGGAAGCGGAGTAGAGAGATCGGACATGGTAAGTTGACTGACAAACAGCTAATCAAAGGCGGCCCGAAGGCGGCCGGGGGACAGTTGGGGTTGGTGTGGCGCGGAAAGGCAATTAAAAAAGATAGCATGGATCGAGCGGGGGGAGGGACTTGCCGGTGAGGGGTTGGGAGCGTGCAGGCATGTGCGTGGGTGTGCATGTGTTCAGCCGCGTGGACGCCGGGCACTCAGACGTTCGCGCGCGACCCGAACCCCCAAGCGCGCACCCGCAGCACGGCGCTACCTCGGCACGGCGGGCATCGCTTTCTCGTTGGGGCGAGCCGAAGACGCGCCGTGCGTCTTGCACCGTGATCCATCACATAAACCGCATCATCAGATCGGTGTCGTAAAAAACGCCGCCGACGTTCAGCCCTTCGACCTCGCAGCCGTATTTGCGAAAGCCGGCCGACTCATAGAGTTTGCGCGCCGCTTCGTTGCTGCTGTCGACCATCAGTTGAAGTTGCCGCAAACCGTCGACGCGTGCCGCCCGCGCCAGCAACTCGTTGAGCAGCGCACGTCCAACACCGCGGCCAGCGGCCTCCGGCGCGACATACATACCGACGACCGCCGCCTTGTGCCGTTCCCTCTCGCGCTGGTTGCGCGCCAGCCCGACTACGCCGACCAGCGGCGTGTCGGCCGATAGAAAAGCGCCCAGCAGGAAGTCACCCTCGGCGGCGTACGCGCCCCGCAAGCTCGCATCATGCTGCGCCGCACCCTTCGCGAGCGCTTCCTCGTAACTCTGGCCGAACAATTCCGGGTGCGCCTTCAGCCCGCGCAGACGAAGCTGGAAATACGCGTCCCGGTCGGCAGGTCCGAGTTGGCGTACGAGTATTGCGGCATCGTTCAGGGACATCTCTCGGCACCTCAGCATGGATTGGCTTGCGCGAGTGACCGGAGCGACGCGCTCGATGCCCGAGCTTGTCTTCCTGTAGCACGCGAAGGCTTTGGAAAGGTCTAGTGCTCCGATCCGGCGCGCTGGCTTTCGGCAAACTCACGCAATGCAACCGCGGTTTGTTGATCGGCGGGAAAAAACGCCTCGATTGCCAGTTCCGATAGGGTGACGTCCACTGGCGTGCCGAATACGGTGGTCGTGCTGAAAAACGACAGCACGCCGATCGGCGTACGCAGCCGCAGCGGTACGGCGATCTGGTTGACGCCGGTGTCGTCATTGTCAGCCGCATCCGCGCCCGGCGGTGCGGGATACGCGGCCAGCTCGTCACGCAAGGCGCTCAAGGTCTCGTCGCCGCTTACGTCGATCTGGCGTTGCAGCCGGGCCAGCACATGTTCGCGCCACGCATGCCAGTTGACGATGGACGCTGCTATGCCTTGCGGATGCAAGCTCAGCCGCAACGCATTGACCGGCGGCTTCAGCAATTCGGGACTGGCGCCGCCCAGCAGCGGCGCGAGCGCATTGTTCGCCGCGATGATGGTCCAGTGCCGGTCGATTGCGAGCGCAGGGTAGGGCTCGTGTCCTTTGAGCACCAGTTCGACGGCCACGCGTGCGGCGGCCAATTGCGGATCGGACAACGGACGCTCGCGGAACAGCGGCGCATAACCCGCCGCGACCAGCAATGCGTTGCGCGCCCGAAGCGGCACGTCCAGACGTTCGGCGAGATGCATGACCATTTCGCGGCTAGGCAGCGCGCGGCCCGATTCGACGAAGCTCAGATGCCGGGTCGAAATGTCGGCCTCGGTAGCGAGCAGCAACTGGCTCATGCGGCGCCGCTGCCGCCATTCGCGCAGCAGATCGCCGACCGTACGACTGGCCGCCGACGTGTGCGAAGAAACCGTTTGCGCAAGAGAGAGTGTGTTCATGCCACCGATGATAGCCAAAGCGTCCGAGCAATCCATTACCTCGCAGGTAATCGAATACCCCGCTGACGTCTACAAAATAAACGGGAGTACGAGAGCCGGCTGCAACGCGAGCATGCAGGCCTGACGACGACCGCCAATGCGATTCACGCGGTTGCCACGCGTTGGGGCACGGCGTTGAGTTTGACGCCGAGGGCGCGCAGCAGTTTGAACACCGTGTCGAGGCGCGGTTTGGAGCCGGGCGCGAGCGTTTTGTACAGGCTTTCACGTCCGAGTCCGGCGTCTGCTGCGACCTTGGCGATGCCGCGCGCTTTTGCGATGTCGGCGATGGCGGCGAGCAGGATGTCCGCGTCGCTTTCTTCGAGCGCTGCATTGAGATACTCGGCGATCATTTCCTCGCTGTCGAGGTAGTGCGATGCGTCGAACCGTGCCGTTTTGATCTTGCTCATGACCGTTCCTCTCTGATTGCTGTCCACATTGTTTTGGCGTACTTGATATCGGCGGGCTGCGTGGACTTGTTGCCAGCGCAAAGCAGCAGATACACCGTGCGCCCTTCACGCGCGTAGTAGACGCGGTAGCCCGGACCGCAATCTATGCGCATCTCGAACACGCCCTCTTCCAGCAACCTCACGTCGCCGAAATGCCCTCGCTCCGCACGCCGGATCCGCACGAGGATTTTCGCCCTTGCGCGCAGATCCGCGAGCTCCGGCAGCCAGGTGTCGAACACCTCGGTGCGGTTGACCGTGTACACCGGTGGTGTTCCGATCTGTTTGGTAGTGTATCCTCTTAGATACGTCGTTGCAAGCGTAAAAACCATATTAATAAAGCGGCTCGCAGCCGCACCCCGTTCGTTGTCTCACATGCCGCGCCGTCACAACGTGGCTCCCAATTGCCACATGAGATTAGCGGTCGGCGCGCTTCCTGACGATTCAGCCAGATGGCTAATCCGACGTTCAACGAACGCGATCAACACACGGGAAACGCAGTCGCAAAAAACGGCGCGCGTCCGCGACGGCGCATTCAAAAACTTACCTCCCACGTAATCGACGCAACGCGCACGAACCGCCAATCTTCACTCCGAGCCCGCCGCATACGACGTGTCTGCCGAGCGTAGTGCTCAGTCATGCCAACAAGGAGTCTTGAGATGAATGCGCATACCGATCTGATCGACCGTTATTTCGACGCGTGGAACGAAACCGATAGCGCGCGCCGTCGCGAGTTGATCGCCGCGACATGGAGCGCCGACGCCGACTATCGCGATCCGCTGCTCGCCGGCACGGGCCACGACGGCATCGACGCGATGATTCGCGCGGTGCATGAACGCTTCCCGCAACACCAGTTTCGTCGCACGACCCAGGTCGACGGCTTCGCGAACCGGCTGCGCTTTTCATGGGAACTGACCACGCCCGCGGGCGACGCGATCGTCAAGGGATCGGACTTCGGCGTGGTGGATGCGCACGGTCGTCTGCAGGCGGTCACCGGTTTCCTCGACGACGCGCCAGGCAGCGCCTGAGCTGCGCATTTCTTCACGGAGACGATCATGCACGAGCCCATTGCCCCCACGCCCGATCGAAGCGTCATCGCGTTCACGCGCCTGTCGGCGGCGCTCGACGCGTGCTCCAGCGCGATCGCCGGCTTCGCGCTGCTGGCCGGCGCGCGGGCGTTCATGTTCATCGCGTTGCTGGGCTGGCGCGAGCCGGTGTTGGGCGGCGCGGGGCTCGTGCTGCTCGCGCTGGTCGGCTGGTTGCGATGGCAGTGCGGGGTTGCCGCCGCGGCGTCTGTGGACGTCGCGCGCGGCGGTCGTGAGCCGTTGCAACGCGCTGACGGATTGCGCGGCGGCGTTGCGATAGCGGTCGGCCGCGGCCAGCCGCGTTGCGCGGAGGCGCGCGACGTTGCTTGCTACAATCGACTGTCGCAATGCGATGCGCACGATGCACCGCGCGGCAGCGCCGTCGCTGCCGTCGCCCGCTCGCGATCGTTCGCGCAAGTGCGAATATCATCGTGAGCGCGAGCGAAAGTGAAAGTGCATAACGCGACCCACCCCGACGACGAGCGCGTCGATCGGGACACACCATATAAGGAGACACCGTGCTGAAGAATCTGGACCCGCTGCTGAACGCCGATATCCTGCATGCGCTGCGCTCGATGGGCCATGGCGACGAACTCGTCATCTGCGACGCGAATTTTCCGGGCACGTCGGTTGCACAGGAAACCGTGCTCGGCAAGCTGCTGCGTCTCGACGGCGTGAGTTCGCCGCGAGCAATTCGCGCGGTGCTGTCGGTGATGCCGCTCGACACGTTCATCGAGCAACCCGCGTCGCGAATGGAAGTCGTGGGCGAGCCGCATACGATTCCTGCGGTGCAGCGCGAAGCGCAGGCCGAGGTCGACGCAGCGGAAGGGCGCGAGGTGCCGTTCGCGTCGATCGAACGTTTTGCTTTTTATGAGCGGGCGCGCAACGCGTATTGCGTGATCGCGACCGGCGAGGAGCGGGGCTATGGTTGCTTCGTCTTCACGAAAGGCGTCCTGCTCGCCGCGGATACGCCGCGCACGTAGTTCGTCACATGCATGCGTGCCGTGCGAAGTCGAAGTCCGCACGCGGTGACGGCGAACGCGAATCGCGCGCTCATGCTAACGTCGGGTCTGCTCGCGGCTAAGCGCTGCGCATGGTCCACGGCGGCCCATTGAATCCGACCACGGTGACGAAACCCATGAGCTTCTCGATAGACAGTCTCGATCATCTCGTTCTGAATGTCGCCGACGTGGAAGCCAGCGCGGCCTGGTACGCGCGCATGCTCGGTATGCAACGCACCGAGTTCGCGTCGCGCACGGGTACGCGTGTGGCGATGACCTATGGCAATCAGAAGATCAACCTGCGGCCGGCCGACGCCGACACGGTCGCATGGTTCACCGGCCGCGAATCGGTGCCGGGCAGCGCCGATCTGTGTTTCGTGACCGCCGCGAGCCCGGCCGAGGTCAAGGCGCACTGGCTTGCCGAAGGCGTCGCGATCGAGGCAGGTCCGGTCGAGCGCGACGGCGCGCGTGGCAAGATGACTTCGGTGTATTGCCGCGATCCGGACGGCAATCTGATCGAAGTCGCGACCTATCCCGACGCGTAACCGAAGCCTCGCCAAAGTCTGACGGAAGCGACAACCTTCAGTCTTCGCGATGCCTGTCCAAAGCGGCCATTCGCGGCGCGCCGGGACACGGCGTTCGTCTTCGCGACCCGGCGCGTATCGCGCCGCGCAATCCCGCCCGAGCTTGGAAAAGGCGGCCATTGCACATATGCTCAGGTGCAATGTGGGGAACTGCCGCTGCTCGAGCGGGTCTGCTGCTTATTCATTTACAGGAGTGCCTCATGACGCGTCCCGTCGATTCCGGCGTTATTTTCGTTGCACGTATCGCCCTTGCCGTGCTGTTTCTGTGGGGTGGTGTGATGAAGCTGCTGGGTTATGCGGGCTTTGTCGGCTATCTGCATTCGAAGGGCGTGCCGTTCGTGCAGGTCGCCGCGCCGATTGCAACCGCGGTCGAAGTGCTCGGCGGCCTGCTGCTGATCGTCGGCTTCAAGGTACGTCCGCTCGCGCTGATCCTGGCGGTGTACACGGTGGCGACCGCGGTGCTGGGGCACGATTTCTGGAATGTCGTCGACCCCGCCTTGCAGCGCGACATGGTGATTCACTTCTGGAAGAACATCGGCATCGCCGGTGGTTTTCTGCTGCTGTTCGTGACCGGCGCGGGGCGCCTGAGCGTCGACGGCGCACGCGCGCCGCGCGGCGGCCTCAGTCTCTGATGCGGCACGCGGTGCGCTAGCCGGTGCCGTCGCTTTCGATTCTGGGTGTAATCAAGGGAGCACATAATGATTCAAACTTTCGAGCAAACTATCGGTGGCAAGGTCACGCAGTTGTGCGCCAGTCTCGGCGAAGGGCCCACGCCGCATCGCGTGATCATCAGCCTCGCCGATTCGGCGAAGACGCTGGTGGTTCTGGATGCATCCGGCTTCATCAGCACGATCAAGGCTGAAATCGAGGAGCCGGAGAAACTGATCGCCGACGCTATCACCAAGGCGCAAAGCGAAGGACTGATCGAACGCGCGATCGATACCGGCGCGATTCAGGAGGCGACGCTATGAGCGCAGCGGCGTCGGCGCGCTGCTAACTGCGACCTGACGCCCGCTGCGTGACCTTGCAAACCACGTCGTCATCCATGACACCCCCCCCGCTGTGCGCAAGCATCGCGGGGGTTGTTTTTTCCACGCACGTACCGGCTATCACGGCCACGGCCTAACGACGCAACGACGCACAGCCCTCAGCGTGATTCACCGATACGCGTCGAGTCCCGCTCACGCGCATTCTCGTGGGAGTCCGCAACCGACGCATGCGGCTCCGGATGCACGAGGCAGCTCAACACACCGCCCGCGACCAGCAAGCCGACCGAGATCGCGGTCGCGGCCTGCATGCCGGCGACGATCTGCGCGGCCGCCGCGCCGCTCGCGAGCGCGCCGAAAGCGGCCACGCCCACCGCGCCGCCCGCTTGCCGCGCAGTGTTCAACACGGCCGACGCGGTGCCTGCGCGTTGCGCGTCGGTCGATGCGAGGACAGCCGTGGTCATCGCCGGGACTGCGAGGCCCATGCCCGATGGAATCAGCAGGAACGGCAGCAGCAGACCGAGCAACGGCGTGGCGGCGTCGACCCGATGCAGCAGGCCGTAGCCGAGTCCGGCCGTGATGGCGCCGAGGATCATCGGCACGCGCACGCCGAAGCGGCCGACCACCCACCCGCTCACCACGTTCGACAGCAGGAGGCCGCCCGTCAACGGCAGAAACGCGAGCCCCGCCTGCAACGGCGTATAGCCGCGCACGCGCTGCAGATAAAGACTCAGCACGAACACCATCCCGTAGTAAGTCAGATTCACGCAGATGCCGAACAGCACCGCCGCGCTGAACGTGCGCGTTCCGAACAGCGAAAGCGGCAGCATCGGCGCCGCGACACGCGCTTCCACGGCGACGAACGCGGCGGCCGCGAGCAGCGCGACAACAAAGCCTCCGGCCACGAGCGGGTGGCTCAGTCCCAACGGCCGCCACTCGATCACCGCCGCGACGAAGGCGGTCAGCGCGACGATCGCGAGGGCCTGGCCGCTGAGGTCGATGCCGCGCGGGTCGGCGGCTTGCGCGCGACGGCGCTCGGTCTGCGGCCGCGGCACCCAGAGCAGGGTCGCCGCCAGACCGGCTGCGCAAATCGGCAGATTGACGAGAAAGATGCTGCGCCAGCCGAATGCCGCGATCAGCAGGCCGCCGACAACCGGTCCGGCCGCAATCGACACCGCGCCCGCGGCGGTCCACAAGCCGACCGCGCGCGCCCGCAGTTTGGGATCGTGTCCGTACGACTGATTGAGCAAGGCCAGCGAGTTCGGCAGCATTGCGGCGGCGCCGACGCCCTGCAACGCGCGCGCGCCGACCAGCATCGGAGCTTCGGGCGCGAGACCGCAGGCGAGCGACGCGAACGCAAACAGCACGATCCCGGCCGCATACATGCGCCGCGCGCCGAAGCGGTCGCCGAGCACGCCGGCCGACAGCATCAGCACCGCGAACGCGAGCGTATAGGCATCGACCACCCATTGCAGACCGGCGACGTTCGCTTTCAGGCTCGCGCCGATTTGCGGCAACGCGATGTTGACGATGGTGACGTCGAGTTGCGTGACGACGAAACCGACGCTGACGGTCGCAAGAACGCGGCCGAGCGCGGGCGAAAGAGGGGACGTTGATGTGTTCATGGGATACATCGTAGGCCCATGTAGCGCCCGATGTTTCGGGGCGGCGTGAAGTGTGGATGTCGGCGGGGCAGGTTTGAACGCAAGGACTGCGAATTACAGCGGAAACAAAAACGGCGCCCCCGAAGGAGCGCCGTCTCATCACAGCTTAATCAACCCACCCGTTCAACGCGCGCGCGGCGCGTCCTTGATGAACAGCGTCGTCAACGCGCCGAGAATGCAGACTGCCCCGACATACATCGGCGCGGCCATCGGATTGGACTTCATCATCAGCGAAACCGCGATCGGCGTGAGTCCGCCGAACACCGCATACGCGACGTTATACGAGAACGAAATGCCCGAGAAGCGCACGACCGGCGGAAACGCCTTGACCATCACGAACGGAATCGCGCCGATCACCCCGACGAACAGCCCCGCCAGCGCATACAGCGGCACCAGCGCCGAGGTATCGACCGCGAGTTGCTGGAACATCACGTAGTAGGTCACGGCCAACGCGAGGCCGCCGATGAAAATCGTACGTCCCGCGCCGATGCGCCCGGCGATCGCGCCCGCCATCACGCAGCCGATCGTCAGGCACAGCGTCGCCACGCAGTTCGCCAGCAACGCGGTGGCGGGCGCGATATGAAACTGCTTCTGCAGGAGCGTCGGCGTCATCAGAATCACGACGACGATCGCAGCCGACAGCATCCACGTCAGCAGCATCGACACGATCACCGCGCGGCCATG
This sequence comes from Paraburkholderia ginsengisoli NBRC 100965, assembly GCF_000739735.1. Lineage (GTDB taxonomy): Bacteria > Pseudomonadota > Gammaproteobacteria > Burkholderiales > Burkholderiaceae > Paraburkholderia > Paraburkholderia ginsengisoli. The sequence goes on from NZ_BBJF01000005.1 coordinate 81,133, forward strand.
GTCGCGCAGCACGGCCTTGAGCGGCACTTCCGCGGCGATCGCCTTGCGTTGCTTGAGCTCGGCGAACACCGGTGTCTCATGCAGCCAGCGGCGCAGATAGACGGAGAACATGCCGAACACGCCGCCCAGCAGGAACGGAATGCGCCACGCGTACGCGGAGATTTCCTCCGGCGCGAAGTGGCGGTTCACCGCCGACGCGATCAGCGAGCCGAGCAGAATGCCCGCCGTGAGGCCGGCCGTCAGCGTGCCGCACGCATAGCCGATGTGCCGCTGCGGCACGTGCTCGGAGACGAACACCCACGCGCCCGGCACTTCACCGCCGACCGCCGCGCCCTGCATCACGCGGAACAACAGCAGCAGCACCGGCGCCAGCACGCCGATGCTCGCGTAAGTGGGCAGCAGGCCCATCAGCAGCGTCGGCACCGACATCAGCAGCACGCTCAGCGTGAACATGCGCTTGCGGCCGAACAGGTCGCCGAAGTGGGCCATGATGATGCCGCCGAGCGGCCGCGCCAGATAACCCGCGGCGAAGATGCCGAAGGTCTGCACCTGACGCAGCCAGTCGGGCATCGCGGCCGGGAAGAACAGCTGACCGATCGCCGGCGCGAAGAACACGAAGATGATGAAGTCGTAAAACTCGAGCGCCCCGCCGAGCGCGGCGAGGCCGAGCGTCTTGTAGTCGCTGCGCCCAAGAGGGCGTGGGGTGACAGCCTGCGCTCCACCCAGATTTGTCGCTTGCATTGCTATGTCGTTGTTTTGGAATGGGAAGCCACACGTAGCGCGTGGAAATACGGCGGTCGTCGGGCGAGAAGTGTGGCAAGCGCTGGGTAGAGCACGGGACACCGGCGCGCCGCCCGGGTAGGGCAAGCGCGATGACGACTTGGGCCAGGCCGGGATTTTACAGGATGAAAGCCGCTCGCCTCGGGAAGTGCTTAATTAGATGGAGGAAAGTGCGCTCGGACTGTTTTTCTCGACGCTCGACCAGGTGGTCCCTCACTGAGTCAAGATGTCTGCCGCAATGCAATGAACATGCAAATTCGGATTGCTCCTATGGGATAGAAACAGAGCGCCTCTGAGAATGGCGTCCCAGCTACCCCGTTGAGAGTCGTCCATGCGTGTTGCTGTCCTTCAGCGTGACCCGGTCATGCGTCTATCGATCGAACAAGCCCTCTTGAAGGCCGGCCATACCTGCGTGGTGTATGACGATGGCCTCGCCATGTCCAAAGCGCTCGCCCGGTCCACGGTGGATCTGCTCGTGCTGGACTGGCAGGGCACGCGCCTGTCCGGTTCCGAAGTGCTGAGGTCGGTGCGCGGCATCGGCGGCGATCGCCTGCCGGTCATGTTCGCGTCGAACGACACGTCGGAGGAGAGCGCGGTGCGCGCGTTCACCAACGGCGCGGACGACTACGTCGCGCTGCCGTTGCGCGCCGCCGAGTTTCGCGAGCGCGTCGCGGCGTTGCTGCGGCGCGCGTATCCGGATCGTTTCAGCACCGCGAGCTTCAACGTCGGGCCCTACCATTTCGACACGCGCCGGCAGCTCGTCATGCTGCGCGGCCAGCCGGTGCCGCTGTCGGGCACGCAGTACCGGCTCGCGGCGCTGTTCTTTTCCAACATCGGCCGCGTGATGTCGCGCGATCACATCTTCGCGATGGTGTGGGGCCGCGAGTTCCGCGAATTCACCCGCACGATCGACAGTCATGTGTCGCGCTTGCGCCTGCTGCTCGAGATCGAACCGCAAAACGAATTCCGTCTGCAACCGGTTTATAAGAGCGGCTACCGGTTGCTGCATCTGCGCCAGGGCGAAACCGACGTCGACGCCGCCGACGCGCAGAAGCAGGCCGCCTGAGGCTAGTCTCCTTAGAGGGCCGGCAGCGTCGGCCGGGTTTCGATCGCGTGACGGATCAGCGCGTCGACCGCCTTGCGCTCGTCGCCCACCAGCGGCAGACGCGGCGGCCGTACCGGCTCGGTGCCGAGACCCACAATCGTCTCCGCCAGCTTGATGTTCTGCACGAGTTTCGCCGATACGTCGAGCGCCAGCAACGGCGCGAACCAGCGGTAGATCGCGCGAGCTTCCTCGAGGCGTCCCGCTTTCAGCAGCTTGTAGATCGCCACCGTCTCGTGCGGAAACGCGCACACCAGGCCGGCCACCCAGCCATGCGCGCCCATCAGCATCGCTTCCATTGCGAGGTTGTCGACGCCGCACAGAATCGCGAAGCGGTCGCCGACCGCGTTGATCAGGTCCGTCACGCGCCGCACGTCGCCGCATGATTCCTTGATCGCGACGATCTTCTTCTCGTCGGCGATTTCCGCGAACATCCCGGGCGTCATGTCGACGCCATAAGCGAGCGGATTGTTGTAGATCATCAGCGGCAAGGCGCTTGCGTCGGCGACGCTGCGGAAATGGTTGAGCGTCTCGCGGCGATCCGACAGATAGCGCAGCCCCGGCAGCACCATGTAACCGGCCGCGCCATGTTTGGCCCCGGCTTCGGCCTGGCGGCAGGCGTCGAGCGTGCTGTTTTCGGCGATCGTCAACAGCACTGGCACGCGACCGCGCGCGGCGTCGACGGCAATGTCGAGCACCTGCAGCTTTTCGTCGAGCGACAATGTCGACGCTTCACCCAGCGAGCCGCACACGATGATGCCGTCCACACCCGCGTCGATCTGCGCTTCGATGTTCTTGCCGGTCCATGCGCGGTCTATGCTGAAATCCGCGTGGAACTTGGTGGTGACTGCGGGCAATACGCCTTCCCAGATATGCGCCACGACTGCTCTCCTGAGTGTATGTGTCGAAGCGCAGTGTAAGCAGGGAAAATGTCGGCGTCTTGCGCGAATCGCGCGTGCCGGATGACGATTTCGGCACAGTCGAATGGCCCGCTGCAACATACCGTATCGCTTGAATCACTCACAAGAGCACGTTCGCGGCGATCTGCGCGATGGCCGGCGACGCATGAGCACAGGCGTCAAGCCGGGCTCGCGCCGATGTTCGATGAGTGTTGATCGAACCCGTGCAACGCACACGTTTTGCGTTCTGGCGAGCGCACGACATCTCGCCGCGCCTATGCCGAAATCGTCACAATCGACGCGCACGCACACCAAGACCCGAACGGCCGCCGTTCCTACCATGTGCGTCATGAAAACCTTGAACATCATCGACTCGCACACCGGCGGTGAACCGACCCGCCTCGTGGTGTCCGGCGGGCCGGACCTCGGCGGCGGCTCGCTTGCGCAACGGCTCGACGTCTTGCGCACGCGCTTCGACGACTGGCGCGCGGGCATCGTCACCGAACCGCGCGGCTCGGACGTGGTAGTGGGCGCGCTGCTGTGCGAGCCGGACGACCCCACCTGCGCGGCCGGCGTGATCTTCTTCAACAACGTCGGCTATCTCGGCATGTGCGGACACGGCACGATCGGGCTCGTCGTATCGCTCGCGCACATGGGACGGATCGGGCCGGGGCGTCATCGGATCGAGACGCCGGTCGGCTTGGTCGAGGCGACGCTCAACGACGACAGCAGCGTCGCCGTGCGCAACGTGCCGGCCTATCGCTATCGCGCGGCGGTGCGGGTCGACGTGCCGGGCTACGGCGCGTTGACGGGCGATATCGGCTGGGGCGGCAACTGGTTTTTTCTGGTCGCCGATCATGGGCACGCGCTGGATGCCGCGCAAATCGGCGAGTTGACCGCCTTCAGCTCGGCGATACGCGACGCGCTGATCGCGCAGCGCATCACCGGCGCGGACGGCGCGCTGATCGACCACATCGAGCTTTTCGGACCCGGTTCGCGCGACGGCATCGACAGTCGCAGCTTCGTGCTGTGTCCCGGCAATGCGTACGACCGCTCGCCGTGCGGCACCGGCACGAGCGCGAAAGTCGCGTGTCTCGCGGCCGACGGCAAACTGGCCGAAGGCGCGGTGTGGCGCCAGGAGAGCATCATCGGCAGCGTGTTCGAAGCGAGCTATCGCGATGCGGGCGACGGCATCTCGGTGATTCCGACCATCACCGGCCACGCGCACATCATCGCGGAAGGGCGGCTCTGTTTCGACGAACGCGATCCGTTCGCGTGGGGCATTCGCACGGCATGAGCGCGGACGCGGTGATCGTCGGAGCCGGCATTGTCGGCGCTGCGTGCGCGGCGGAACTGGCCGCGCTCGGCATGCGGGTCGAGGTGCTCGACGCGCAGCGTATCGGCGGCGGCGCGACGGCGGCGGGCATGGGCCATATCGTCGTGATGAACGACTCGCCTGCCGAGTTCGCGTTGAGCCGCTATTCGCGCGACTTGTGGTTGCAACTCGCGCCGCAGTTGCGCACGCGCGACGCGTTCGCGCGTTGCGGCACGCTATGGGTCGCCGCCGACGACGAAGAGCAACAAGCCGCCCGCGCGATGCAGGCGGCGTTCGACGCGCAGGGGGTCGTCGCGCAACTGCTGGACGCGGCCGCACTGCGCGACTGCGAGCCGGCATTGGCGGCGTCGATGGCCGGTGGCTTGCGGATCGAGCACGACAGCATCGTGTACGCGCCCACCGTCGCCGATTGGCTGCTGACGCAATCGCCTCACGCCGCCAACATCCGCGTGCGGCTCGCGACGCCGGTCGCTTCGGTCGACGCGAGCGGCGTTACCTTGGCCGACGGCGAGCGCGTCCGCGCTGCGCATGTGATCGTGGCGAATGGTCTGGGCGCGCGGCAACTCGTGCCGCTGTTACCCCTGGAGCCGAAGAAGGGTCATTTGCTGATCACCGACCGCTATCCTGGACTGATCCGTCATCAATTGCTCGAACTCGGCTATATCAAAAGCGCGCATCATGCGGCCGGCACGTCGGTTGCGTTCAATGCGCAGGCGCGGCCCACGGGGCAATTGCTGATCGGCTCGTCGCGCCAGTTCGACACCACCGATCCCGCGGTCGAGATGCCCGTGCTCGCGCGGATGCTGCAACGCGCCGCGCGCTATCTGCCGGTGCTGCCGACGCTCAACGGCATTCGCGCGTGGACCGGCTTTCGCGCGGCGTCGCCGGACGGGCTGCCGCTGATTGGGCCCGCTGGCGAGTTCGCGCCCGGTGTGTGGCTCGCGGTCGGTCACGAAGGGCTGGGCGTGACGACGTCGCTCGGCACCGCCCGGCTGCTCGCCGCGCAGATCGCGGGGAGCGCCGCGCCGATTCCCGCCGAGCCTTATTTGCCGGTGCGTTTCGCCGACCGGTTTCGCCAGGCAGGTAGCCCATGATCGCCACCGACGCGGCCCGCATCCGTTTGACGATAAACAGCCAAACCATCGACGTCGAACCCGGCACGACCGTGGCGGCGGCGCTTGTCATCGCGGGCGTGAGCGGCTCGCGGCGCTCGGTTAGCGGCGAGTGTCGCGGCGCGCTGTGCGGCATGGGCGTGTGCCAGGAGTGCCGCGTGACGATCGACGGCCGCGCGCACGCGCTCGCCTGTCAGACGCTGTGCCGCGCAGGCCAGGTCGTCCGCACGCACGACCCTGAGGACGCGCGATGACGCAACACTTCGACATTGTCGTGGTCGGCGGCGGTCCGGCCGGCTTGAACGCCGCGCACGCGGCGGCGCGCGAGGGCGCCACGGTCGCGCTGCTCGACGACAATCCGCGCGCGGGCGGCCAGATCTGGCGACAAGGTCCGGGGCATCCGGCGCAAGCGCCGCTGCGTGCACTGCTTGGTGCGCTGAACACGCACAGCGGATTCACCCACTGGCCGTCGACTCGCGTGATCGCGCCGCTGGCTTCGCGCGGGCTGCTGCTCGAATCGGGGGAAGACGGCGGCGTGTGCATCCGCTATGACCGGCTCATTCTCGCGACCGGCGCGCGTGAACGGCTTCTGCCGTTCGCCGGCTGGACGCTGCCCGGCGTGACCGGCGCCGGCGCATTGCAGGCGCTCATCAAAGGCGGCATGCCGGTGCGGGACGAGCGGATCGTGATCGCCGGCAGCGGTCCGTTGCTGATCGCCGCGCTCGCCACCGCGCGCGCGGCTGGTGCGCGGGTGGTGGCCGTGGTCGAGCAGTCACCGGCGTTCGCGGTCGCACGCTTCGGCGCGTCGCTGCTGGGCGAGCCTGCGAAGCTGCGGCAGGCGCTCGATCTGACGCGCGGGTTCGTGGGACTGCGTTACTGGACCGGCAGTATCGTGCGAGAGGTGCAGGGCGCGGGCCGCGTGCAGCGAGCCATTATTCAACGTGGCGGCGGGGCGGAGGTGACGCTCGATTGCGAGCGCGTCGCGTGCGGCTATGGACTCGTGCCGAACATCACGCTCGCTCAGGCGCTCGGCTGCGCGATCAACGACGCGGCCGAGATCGTCGTCGACGGCGAGCAACGCACGTCGGTCGAATCCGTGTTCGCGGCGGGGGAATGCACCGGCATCGGCGGCGCGGAACTGGCGTGTGTCGAAGGCGAGATCGCCGGGCTCGCGGCGAGCGGGGCGGCTGCGGCAACGCGCGTCGCGCTGCATGCAAAGCGGGCGCGCTGGCGCCGCTTCGGCCGGCGCGTCGACGCAGCCTTCGCATTGCGCGACGCCGCACGCACGCCTCCCGCCGACGCCACGTTGCTTTGCCGTTGCGAAGACGTGAGCATCGGCGAAGTGCGCGGCTGCGCCGACTGGCGTGAGGCCAAACTGCAGACGCGCTGCGGCATGGGCGCCTGCCAGGGACGAATCTGCGGCACGGCTGCGAGCGTGTACTTCGGCTGGCCGCCGGCCACACCGCGCCCGCCGTTCAGTCCGGCACAAATCGGCACGTTGATGACGGCTGGCGCGGAGCCGCCGGCGGTGGAGTGACGCTCCCGCTCCCGCTCGCACGCAATGTGCGAGGCGAACCTGCACGACCGCGCCCGCATGGGCGCGTGTCACGGACGAATCTGCGATGCGGTAGCCCGTGTGTACTTCGGCCGGCCGCCGCCGCGCCCGACGGTCGAACGACGCTCCCGCTCCCGCTCGCACGCCTTGGCCCGCCGTGCCGGAAGGATACCGATATTGGCCGCCGACGCGCCGCTCTATAATCGACCGGCCGCGCGCGAATGCACGCACCGGCCGCGCGCGCCAGCCGCTCATGCCGCGCCGGCGTCGCGATTCGCGCGCACACCTTTCCGGCCACGGACCAACGACCCAACGGACCCACGGGAGACCACGCACGATGAACACGCTGGCTCATCCGCTCGAACCGGACGACGCAACGCTGTCCGCCATGCTGTCGCACTTCAGGTTGCTGGAGCCGGTGTTCGACGCGATGCCGGACGTCGTGTTCTTCGTGAAGGATGCCGATGCGCGCTACGCGCTCGTCAACCGCACGCTGGCTTCGCGCTGCGGCTTCAAGGAAAAGGCCGCGCTCCTCGGCAAGACCGCCGAGGACGTGTTCCCGCGCCGCTTCGGGCGCATCTATACGGCGCAGGACAAGGCGATCATCGGCGTCGGCAGTCAGATGCTCGATCAACTGGAACTGCATCTGTATCCCGGCCGGCAGCCCGGCTGGTGCCTCACGTGCAAGCAACCGCTGCGGGACCCGGCGGGCAAGGTGGTCGGGCTCGCCGGTATTTCCCGCGATCTGAAAGCCGACGAGAGCAGCCACCCGGCCTACAGCCGGCTTGCGGCGGTCGTTCAGTCGATCCAGGAAAACTACGTGCAGCCGTTGAATCTGAAGCAGCTTGCCGCGATGGCGGATATGTCCGTCGCGCAACTGGAGCGCTATTTTCACAAGGTGTTTCACCTGACCCCGCGCCAGGTGCTACTGAAAACGCGTCTGGACGCGGCTACCGCATTGCTGGTTTCGCACGACAAGGTCACCGACGTCGCCGCGCTGTGCGGCTACACCGACCACAGCGCATTCACGCGGCAATTCAAAGCGACCGTCGGCGTCACGCCGAGCGAATACCGGATGCTGCTACACGGCACAGCTCGGAGCTGAGCCGCCGCACATGGTTCGTCGCAGGCACCACTACTACGTGTACGTCGTCGCGCTGGACGACGCGGTCTGGAACGAGGCGCGCTTTCGCCGCGCGAATCCGGACTACCGGTTCGACAAACCCTGCGTGTACGTGGGGATGACGGGACTGGACCCCGACTTGCGCTTCGACCGGCATAAGGCCGGCATTCAGGCCAACCGCTATGTGCGCGATTACGGCTTGCGTCTCGTGCCTGAGCTGTACGACGTGTTCAATCCCATGCCTTACCGGGGCGCACAGGATATGGAAGTGGAACTGGCGATCGGCCTGCGCGAAGCGGGATACGGCGTGTGGCAGGCGTGAGGCGGGTGGAGTGTTGCGGCGTGCTGGATGTTGGCACGGACTGCTTGTGTAGTGCTTGCCTGGCGCGCAAGGGGCCGAAGCGGGTCGAGCCCGGGACCGTGGGACTTCTGCGCGGGCGCGCGAGCCGGTGGCCTCGGACGGCTCGCGTTACTTGACGCCGAGCCCGCGCAGCACCGCGTTGCCCTCGCTCGTCAGACGGATGTGCGACGAACCGGCGTCGCCGGAAACCGTTTCGATCAGGCCGGCTTCGTGAAGCCGCGGAATCTCGGGTTTCGCGGACGCGTCGATCGGCGCATGCAGCAACAGCAGCAGCGTCGCCAGTTCGTGGTGGCTCAGCAGACGGCGCAGCATGGTGGGACGCTTGGCCGGCGCAGGCGTGTCGTTCGTGTTGTGTTCGGCTTGGTTCATGGTGCGCACCTCGTGCGGGTCGTGTCCGGGGGATCATGCGGACGAAGTCTTAAACGATTCTTAAGAGTCATTGTCCCGTAATACCGTGACATGAAGATTGCAATGGGACAACTTTTCGCATGTCCGCTGATCGTCCCGCTTACACGCCCTTACGCCACCGACCCTTATGGGGCGCAGGTTTTGCCGGCCGATTCGAGCCACAGGTTGCTGACGTGACGCTTGCCCGCATAGAAACGGTAAGTCGTCGCGCCATTGTCGCTACGTACCTTGATGATGTTCGAGTCGCCGAAGTCGAGCATCTGGCCTTGCGGGATCGCCGTGGATTTGAACGCGGCGTTGTGTTTGGTGGCGACCTGGGTCAGGCAGGCGACCACGTCGTCGACGGAGCGCTGCGTGGCGGTGTCGGTGACGGGCTCGCCAGCATCCGGATTCTTCTGGAAGTACGCGCAAGCGCTGAGGAGCAGGGGAACTGACAGGACTACGGCAAACTTCTTCATAACTCTCCTGGCGTTTCATTCGGCCGACGGGTGGATGCGACGCCCCGCACATGGCGCAGCCGCGCGACGTGGGCCGCAAAATCAGGCGCCATTATATCGGGGGCGGCGCGGATGCCCGAGCCGGGGTCGCATGTGGCGTGCCTGAGGGGCGGGGCACGACGGGCCAATCGAGGCGGCCGAACCGATAAAACGGTTAAAAACGGAACGGCTGGAACCGCTGTATCTGCCCGAGACTCGCGCGAGTGGCCCGAAGTTCCGGCAAACGCGGGAACGGCTTCCCGCGTCGCCGAAATCCGCGCTACTTGCGCCGCTGCGCCTGCGCGGCGAGCCGCACCGCCGCGTTAGCCGCGCCGTAACCGTCGTAGCCGCCGGGTTCCGGCAAACGCAGGAACGGCTTCCCGCGTCGCCGAAATCCGCCTACTTGCGCCGCTGCGCCTGCGCGGCGAGCCGCACCGCCGCGTTGGCCGCGCCGTAACCGTCGTAACCGCCGCGCCGCTCGACGATCTCCATGAAGAAGCGCTGATCCAGCTGTTCCGTGTAAGCGTGGAAAAACTCGCCGCCGCGCTCGTCGCGGTCGTACAGGATGTTGTTGACGCGCAGCGCCTCCAGCATGTCGTCCGGCAACGCGTAACGCGCGGCGAGGTCCTCGTAGTAATTACGTGGAATGCGCAACACTGGCAGGCCGTCCGCAACGAATTCGGGAATCGCGCTGAAGATATCGCCGGTGCTGAACGCGACGTGGTTCAGGCCGGAGCCGTGATACGTGTGCAGCGCCTCGGCCACCGCCGTGTGGTGATCGACCGATGCGTTCAGCACGATCCGCACCGACCCGTCGTGGCTGCGCAGCGCGCGGCTGCGCACGAGGCCGTACGGGTCCGGCACCAGCACGCCCGGCTCCGCCTGGAAGCCTAGCGCGGTGCGCAGGAACAGCACCCACGTATCCAGCGAATTCGCCGGCACCGACAGGCACACATGATCGATGCGCGACAGCGGGCCGACTTCGGTCGGACCGTTGACGTCGGTGAGAACGAAGTCGGCTTCGAATAGCGTGGGCTGATCCGGCGTTTCGTCGACGAAATAGTTCAGGCTGCTGTCGGGCGCCTGCACGGCGGGCAGCACCCGCTCGTTCGGGCCGATCTGGCCGGAGAACGGCGCGTAGCCGAAGCCGGCCGCGCGCTCGAACGCCTGGTTGGCGTCGTCCACGCGAAACGCCGACGCGCACAGCGACAAACCATGCTGCTGGAAGAACGCGTTCGCGAACGAATCCGGCTCCGCGTTCAGCACGATCGACGCCGCGCCATGCTGGAACAGCGTCACGTCTTTCGAACGATGCTGGCCGGCCTGGCGAAAGCGCAGCTTGCCGAGCCAGTCGACGAGTTGCGCGCGCGTCGTATGATCGACCGCGAATTCGAGGAATTGATAGCCGACGTGCGCGGGCGCCGCCGGCGAGCGATACAGGTCGCCGACCGGCTGCTGCGTCGTTTCGAGCAACGCGCGGGTCTGCTCTTCGAGGAATAGCAGCGAGCGGTGGCCGTCCGCGGCCGTGATCGTGGTGGGGGCGGCGCGAAAGCCGTCGTTGAAAATCTCCAGCGACAGCGGGCCTTGGTAGCCGGTTTTCACGACTTGCGCGGTGAAGTTCGCCAGATCGAAATCGCCCTGACCTGGGAAGCAACGGTAGTGGCGGCTCCATTCGAGCACGTCCATCGCGAGCTTCGGCGCATCGGCGATCTGCACGAACGCGATGCGATCGCCCGGAATGTCGGCGATCGCGTCGACCGTATCGTTCAGTGAAAGCGTATGAAAACTGTCGAGCACGAGCCCGAGATTAGGATGGTTCACCGCATCGACGAGCTTCCACGCGTGGCGGTAAGTCTTCACATGCTTGCCCCACGCGAGCGCCTCGTAGCCGGCGATCACGCCGGCCGCTTCAGCCGCGCGGGCCAGCGCGCCGAGTTGATCGATCATCAGCGCATCGTCGCCGATGGTGTCCGGCGACACATTGCTGCACACCAGAATGCGGTCCGTGCCGAGTTCGTGCATCACGTCGAACTTGCGTTTCGCGCGGTCGAGATTGCGTTCGAGACGCTCCGGACTCACCCCGTCGAAATCGCGGAACGGCTGGAACAGCATGATCTTCAGCCCGAGATCGTCGGCGATGCGACGCACGTCGGCGGGAGAGCCGTCGAAATAGAGCAGATCGTTCTCGAAGATCTCGACGCCTTCGAAGCCCGCCGCCCGGATCGCGGTCAACTTCTCGACGAGGGTTCCGCTAATCGATACGGTGGCAATCGAACGTTGCATGAACGGCTCCTGCAAAAACAGTCAGAACGACAGTTGAAGAATACGCGTAATGGCCGGCGCGCCGCGTTCGGCGCTTGCATACGTTTGCCTTGCATGCGTCTGCCGCAAGACATGCTGCAATGCGAGAAGCAGGCGGGTCCATCACGTGCATCCGCAAGACGCAGGCCAGAATTACCCACTCTAACGGAAGTTTCGCCAGTCTATACAAACTAACTAGATGGTACAAATTCGTAGAAACCCCCAATGACGACACGCGCCAATGGGTGCACACTTCGTTCCACGTCGTGAAGCAGCCACGCGATGGTGTGGTGCGCTGCGTGCCTTACTTTGCAGGAGTCGTCATGAGTTTTGCCTCCGTCCTGGTCCTCAACGGACCGAATCTCAATCTGCTCGGCACGCGCGAGCCGGCCATCTACGGCGCGGAAACGCTCGACGATGTGGCGAAACTCTGCCGCGACGCGGGCGAGCGCCTCGGCCTTGCGGTCGACTTCTGCCAGTCGAACGCCGAGCATCAACTGATCGACTGGCTGCATGCTGCGCGCACCAAGGTCGACGGCATCGTGATCAATCCGGCCGCTTACACGCATACGTCGGTGGCGATTGCCGACGCACTGTCCGCGATCGACAAGCCGGTCGTCGAAGTGCATATCTCGAACGTGCATCGCCGCGAGGCGTTCCGCCATCACTCGTATGTGTCGGCGGTGGCGGAGGCGATCATCGTCGGTTGCGGCACACAGGGCTACGTCTTCGCGTTGGAGCGGATGGCGACCATTCTTAAGAATAGGGCGGCGAAATGAACGTACAAGCGAACTCACAACCGGACTCGCGCGTAAGCGTCCCGGCGAATGCATTGGCCAGCTCACAGGCTACCCCGCATTCGTATCTCGTCGGTCTGATCGGTTCGGGCATTAGCGGCTCGCTGACGCCGGCCATGCACGAGGAAGAGGGCAGCAAGCTCGGCCTGCACTACGTGTACCGCCGCATCGATCTGGAGGCGTTGAAGCTCGACGCCGCCGCGCTGCCGGACCTGCTGACCGCCGCCGAGCGCATGGGCTTCAACGGTCTGAACATCACGTATCCGTGCAAGCAGGCGGTGATTCCGCTGCTCGACGAACTGTCCGACGACGCGCGCGCACTCGGCGCGGTCAACACCGTGCTGTTCAAGGACGGCAAGCGCATCGGCCACAACACCGACTGGTCCGGTTTCGCGCGCGCGTTCCAGCGTGGCTTGCCGGACGTGTCGCTCGAACGCGTCGTGCAACTCGGCGCGGGCGGCGCGGGCGCGGCGGTCGCGCACGCGGCGCTGCAGATGGGCGCGAAGTCGCTCACGCTATTCGACGTGGACGCCACGCGCGCCGCATCGCTCGCCGATGAATTGCAAAAGCGCTTCCCGGCCAGCACGGTCAGCGCGGGCACCGACCTCAAGGAGTCGCTCGCCGCGGCCAACGGTCTGATTCACGCGACGCCCACCGGCATGGCGAAATTGCCCGGTCTGCCGTTGCCGGTCGAATTGCTGCACCGCGATCTGTGGGTCGCGGACATCGTTTACTTCCCCATCCGCACCGCGCTGTTGCAGGCGGCCGAAGCGCTCGGCTGCCGCACGTTGAGCGGCGGCGGCATGGCGGTGTATCAGGCGGTCGACGCGATGCGCATCTTCACGGGGCTCGAGCCGGACGCCGAACGCGTGTACACGCACTTCCAGTCGTTGTTGCAAAAATAACCAGAGCGAGGAGACAAGCCCGACATGTCGCAACCGATTCAATCCAGTTCTTCCGGCACGCCGCATCAGAACGGCGCCGCGATCGGCGGCACGCGCCGCTCGAAGGCCCGCTATCAGATTCTCGGACTGCTTGCAGTCGGCACGATGATCAACTATCTGGACCGCACGGTGCTCGGCATCGCGGCGCCGCAGTTGACGAAAGAGCTCGGCATCAACGCCGCGATGATGGGCCTGCTGTTCTCCGTCTTTTCATGGAGCTACGTGGCCGCGCAAATTCCGGGCGGTCTGTTTCTCGACCGCTTTGGCAGCAAGCTGACCTACTTTCTGTCGATGACGTTCTGGTCGCTGTGCACGCTCGCGCAAGGGCTCGTGCACGGCATCGGCGGATTGTTCGCGTTTCGTCTGGGCCTCGGCGTGTCGGAGGCGCCATGCTTTCCGACCAATAGCCGCGTGGTGGCGACCTGGTTCCCGCAGAGCGAACGCGCGATGGCGACTGGCACCTATACCGTCGGCGAATATATCGGCCTCGCGTTTTTCAGCCCGTTCCTGTTTATGCTGATGGGCGCGTTCGGCTGGCGCTCGCTGTTCTACGTGGTGGGCGGCGTGGGCATCGTGTTCGGTCTGATCTGGTGGATGTTCTATCGCGAACCGCATGAGCATCCGTCGGCCAACCAGGAAGAACTCGACTACATCGAAGCGGGCGGCGGTCTCACGCAACGCAAGAAGAGCGCGAATGCAGCGGCGGCTGCGGCTCCCGCGAAGAGCGGCTTCGAATGGCGCACCATTGGGCGTCTGCTCAAGCATCGTCAACTGACGGGGATCTGCCTCGGCCAGTTCGCCGGCAACTCGACGCTGGTGTTCTTCCTCACGTGGTTCCCGACGTACCTCGCCACCGAGCGTCACATGGCGTGGCTGAAGATCGGCTTCTTCGCGATCATGCCGTTCATCGCGGCGTCGATCGGCGTGATGTTCGGCGGCGTGTTCTCGGACTGGCTGCTGCGTCGCGGCAAGTCGGCGAATGTCGCGCGCAAGCTGCCGATCATCGCCGGCCTGCTGCTCGCGTCGACGATCATTCTCGCGAACTATGTCGAGAGCAACGTGGTGGTGATCGCGATTCTGTCGGTGGCGTTCTTCGCGCAAGGGATGGCTGCGCTCGGCTGGACGCTGGTGTCGGACATCGCGCCCGAAGGGCTGCTCGGGGTGACCGGCGGCATCTTCAACTTCGCCGCCAACCTGGCTGGGATCATTACGCCGCTAGTGGTGGGCTTCATTGTTGCGGCGACCGGGTCGTTCGTTGGTGCGCTGGTGTTTATCGGCGCGGTCGCTTTGATTGGCGCGCTGTCGTACATCTTTATCGTTGGCGATATCAAGCGGATCGTACTGGTGGATTGAACGGGTTTTAGTTCTTTTTATTCGGTCGATGAAAAAAAACGGGACGTGGCGTGGGCCACGTCCCGTTTTTTATTTGGTCATTTAGTGCTGGGGGGTGGATGGTTGTTGCGGGGTGGTTGGGGGCAACGTGATCGCGCTTTCTTTCGTCGCGCGTAACGGCAGGATTTCTAACTATTGAGGACGCGAGGGCGATCAAGGTGTCTAGTTGACCCGCCTGCCGGTCGCATAAATCGAACGCTGGTAGGACGAGCTTTTCGTACTGGAGTGCATCTACTGGTTGACGCGAAGCCGGTTGATTTCTGATGGGCCGGGGTATGGTGCGTAGACGGCTGACGGACCTTGGTGGCTCATGCCGCTCCATCCGGTACCAGCCGGGTGCCCGAGATCGGAAACCGCGGAGGTCCGAAATCGACCTATTCGGTCACTCGATCCTGAAATGTGAATAGTCCACTACCGAGTGAAAATGCGACGGTCGTAGAAGCAGTCATTCAGGGGGTGAGACGCGACGGTAGCAACTGGTCACTATGCCGCCGCGTCCAAAATCGTCATTCGCGGGAAGTTGGTGTCGTTCGCGGTTAAGACTCGGTGGAAATCAACACCGAGTCAACGGTCAGTGACGTCGAAAGCGACTATTTCGTATCCAGAATCAGCGTACTTATTCGCCGCTTCTTCGGCTTCTTCACGGGAAAGAAAGCGCTTCGCTTCTTTTATCTCCGGCGCGAGGCCAATGTCGCCATCCTCCGCGCTGCAAAGAAACTTTTCGCCGGTTTTGACAACGTAAGCGCTGGTCATTTTCAACCTCCAAATCTGGCGAACGGCTATTCAGTCTAGCACCGCGTGGGAGACGGCGGGCGTTGTCGTGGCGATCGATCTCAACGTTCACCGGCCGAAGCCGCCACGCGTTTCAGACCTTCACACCTCGGACGCGAATGTCCGCTTATCGCACCCGGCCGACTGCGTGCACAGTGCACGCAGTGCCTTTTCCGCATTGCATAGTGTTGTTGGAGGTTCATCGAAGCGCGGGTCCGGAACACGCTAATCGTCGCCAAGCAACGAAAGTCCGCCGTCGTTCCGATGCCCACGTGCGGGGCGCCGCGCCAGATAGGTGTTTGCCCGCATTCTTACGAGAAACGCTTGAAGGAAAACTAGCCGCGACTTATCTTGCATCTCTTGTATATACAACCCTGCAACGCGGCAGTTGCACCCGTTCGAAACGCATCATGGACTCAGGGGCAATAACTGCTGAAGTCTAATCACTTTGGAGAACCCATGTCATCCGCCGATTACCTGCAAGGTGCGTGTGTGTGGAACGGTGTCGAAATGTACGAGAATGCTCGGTGGGTCAAGGACTTTCCGCCAGCGGTGCTGGACGAGATCGACATTGCCGTCGGCAAGTCGGCCGATATCGACTGGACCGGCGTCAACCGCGATAATTTCCCGCTGCCCAGTTCAAAGGCCTTCTTCGACGACGTGCGCGAAGAACTCGAAAACGGCTCCGGGATGGTGAAAGTCCGCGGCCTCGATGTCAGTCGCTACGACCAGGAACAGTTGCGCCGCATCTGGTATGCACTGGGCCATTATCTTGGCACGCCGATGTTCCAGAATCGCCGCGGCGAATTGATGCGCGAGATCAAAGACGAAGGTGCGGGTGTCGGCGCCAAACTGTATGGGGCGACCGTGGACGCATCGGGTAAGGAATTTCTATCGTCGGGCGCGCGCACCTTGTCGCCCGGAGAACTGCGCTTTCACACAGACCGCTGCGACGTAGTCGGATTGCTTTGCGTGCGGCAGGCATCGGAAGGCGGCGTCAGCAAGCTCGCAAGCAGCGCGACCGTCTACAACGAAATGCTAAAGCGCCGGCCGGATCTGCATGCGCTGCTGTGCAAACCCATTCCGCGTAGCCGTTTCGGGGAAGAAGCCGGCGGCCAGTACGTGACCTATGATCTGCCGGTTTTCGGGGTCCGGGACGGCAAACTCACGAGTCACTTTTCGCTGACCTACATCGAGAATGCGCAATTGCTTTCGAATGTGCGCAAACTGACCGATGCCGAGCACGAAGCTTTGCGAATGCTTCTGCAACTCGCTCAGGAGCAGTGTTTCGAAATGCGATTCGCGCCTGGGGACATCCAGCTTCTCAACAACCATATCGTGTATCACGGGCGTACGGCTTTCAAGGACGACGCGACGACCGGCCAGGATCGGATGCTGATGAGGCTCTGGTTGTCGGTACCCAATTCGCGCGCGTTGCCTGAAGATCATGCAATCCTCTGGGGCGATATATCGGGTGGCATGCCTCATGGCGGTATTGCGCAGCCCGCGACACCTTGCATGAGTTGAGCGCAGGGCTTCTCCCGATCTCGCGGTTCCGCAGTACTCGGTAAGCTGTCGACGTGTCGCCAGTCGTTGAAGATGCAATAACCCACAATTGAGGAGACTAACGTGTCGCAAAGCAGTATGCCTCTTACAGAAAAACGTGGAACGTGGCTTTATCGGGCGGCGGTTTGCGTCGCTTTGAGTGCCGTCACCGCCACCACATTCGGCGCGCAGGACTTTGGCAATTGCGAAGTAACGGGACAAAAGGGCTCCGTCAAATTGACGACCGCCGTTCCAGGCACGCTGTCGGTGCGGCCGGTTCTCGGCGTGCCAGGCTGGTGGAATGGCGATTCTCCCGACACGATCAAGGACGGATTCGAGTACTGCATGGCCGCCAACATGGCTTATCGCGCGGGACTCGATCGAGTGGTTCTGGTGCCCCGGTCCTTTCAGCAGATTCTGACTGGACAATCGCAGGGATTCGATATCGCGCTGAGCGAAATCACTATCACCGAGCCGCGCAAGCAGGTGGTGAATTTCACTGTGCCGTACTTCAATTCAGATCAGGGGATCCTGGTCAAAGCCGGCACCAAGGTCGACAAGAAGAGTCTCGGCAAGCTTCGCTATGCGGTTGAGCGCGGCACCACTGCTTACGATTACATTGTCGAAAAAGTAAAACCCGCCGAGCAGCCGAAGGTATTCAACGATCCGCCGTCGATGTACACGGCGCTTGCCGCGGGACAAGTCGACGCTGTGGTCTACGATACGCCGAACGTTCTTCTGCGCGCGAAGAACTCGAATGGCGCATTGGAAGTCGTTGGGCGTTTCGATACCGGTGAAAAATGGGGCGGACTGGTCAACAAGGATTCGCCGAATCTGGCGGCATTCAACCAGCTGATCGACGGGATGAAGAAGGACGGCACGCTGGAGAAGCTGACCACCAAGTACCTGACGCCGGAACTCGGTGCGGATCCCACCAAAGTGCCGGTGCTGAACCCCTAAGCGACCCAACCCGGCATCCCACCCAACGAGCCTGAACTATGAGCAATGCAACGCGACAGACAAGCGACGTCATGCCGGCCCCCGCGGGCAGTGGGCGCCGCTTGAGAATGGGGGGCATGCCGTCTGCGCCCACATCATTGCTGCTCGCATCGATCGCGGCGGTCGCTGCCGTCGTATTGGGAAGTTGGTACACGGTTGCTGTCATGCGAGCCGCCTGTCTGGCGGCTCATTTCGATGGCGCGTGGGTCAATGCGATCGCCGTGGTTCTCGCGTTGCTTGCGATCGCGATCGTGTTGCCGGTGGTCCGGGCGATCAGAGCGTGTGGCCGTATTCGCGATGCGGTTGCGAATGAGGATCTCGCGGAAGCGCGTAGCGCCCGCTCGGGGGCTCGGGACCAGTGCTTTGTCGCGTTGGGATATGCATTGGCGCAGCTGGTCGTGATCCTCGTCTTTCAGTTCTTTCTGGTCAACCATCAGGCGGTAGCCAAGACGTTCTTCCTGGTACCCCTGATGGTGAAGACATTCCCATTGGTACTCGCTGCTTTCTGGATGAACGTCAAGATCTCCATCATTACGGAAGTCCTGGTATTGATCTGGGGGTTGATCGTCGCGCTCGCTATGTTCGCGCCCGGTGTCGCCGGCAAACCGATTCGCCTGATCGCCACCGCGTACATCGATATCTTCCGCGCGGTACCCGCGGTGCTGGTGATCTATCTCGTCGGTTTCGGTATTCCGTTGACCGGCATACCCGTGCTGAAGGATTTTTCGCTGACGGTCTTCGTCATCGTCGCATTGACGTTGACCGTGGGCGCTTACGTCGCGGAGATTTATCGCGCCGGCATTCTGAGCATTCACTGGAGCCAGAGCGCCGCAGCGCGTTCGCTTGGCCTCTCCCATTTCCAGACGTTGCGCTTTGTCATCGTTCCGCAGGGGATCCGGCAGATCATTCCGCCACTGCTCAATTCTTTTATCTCGTTGCAGAAAGATACGGCGCTGGTGTCTGTCGTGGGTGTGATCGATTCATTCAATCAGTCGATGTTGATTGCGTCGAATTACTACAATCTTTCCGCTGTCAGCACGGTGGCTCTGCTTTTCATTGTCGTGTCGATTCCGCAAACGAGATTTGTCGAGCGAATGATGCGGCGCGATCGCGCTCGTATGCGTGCGGGCTAAGCTTGAGGGAGATTCCATGTCGTTTATCGACATTCGCGACATTTCGAAATCGTACGGTGCGGTGCCGGTTATCAAGCGGCTCGCGATGACGGTCGGCGAGCATGACGTCGTGTGCCTGATCGGGCCGTCAGGGTCGGGGAAGTCGACGCTACTACGTTGTATCAACGGTCTCGAGTTGATCGATGACGGCGAAATACTGGTCCACGGGGACCGGATCACCGGTCCCGGCGTTGACGTGGATGCATTGCGTCGAGACATCGGCATCGTGTTTCAGGGCTATAACCTGTTTCCGCACATGAGCGTTCTCGAGAACGTGACGCTCGCTCCGATTCGCGTTCTGAAACAGGAGAAAGGCGAAGCGGAAGAACGCGCGATGACGCTGCTCAAGCGCATTGGCCTCGCGCACAAGGCGAAGGAATATCCGGATCGGTTGTCGGGCGGACAGCAGCAGCGCGTGGCGATCGTGCGCGCGTTGGCGATGGATCCGATGGTGCTGTTGCTCGACGAAATCACCTCCGCACTTGACCCCGAACTCGTTTCCGAAGTTCTGAACATCGTGCGAGATCTCGCGAGTGAGGGCATGACGATGCTGCTCGCGACCCATGAGATGGGCTTTGCGCGTGAGGTTTCGTCAAAGGTATGCTTTCTGTGCGATGGCGCCGTTTATGAAGAAGGGCCACCGGAGCAGATTTTTGGCGATCCGACGCGCGACAGGACGCGCGCGTTCCTCAAGAGTATTCGGGAAGCCAAGCGCATCTGACCGATAGGCTATGCCATTCAGGCGCCTTTTACGGTGGCAGTCTTCGGAGTCCTGCTCGGCGTCAGCCCAATACAGCAATGCAGCGGAAACCCAAAGCTTAAGTAGTCGTATCGACGTGAACGTCTCCTTGCGGCCGAAGCCGGCCCCATGACGAACTTCGGCAAGTGGGCCAATTCGGGCTACCAATTTCCTGCAGACGGCCATTCATTCGTCGAAGCATGCAGCAGGTTTCTGTCCTGACCGGAGCGAACGATGCGGCAGATGACGATTTCTATATCAATCGCAGATCCCACAACACATCGAGTACGTGTTGCGTGGAACTTTCAACGCAGCCGGCGCGATGCGCAACGCCGAGCCGGCGCCACAGCGCCGGGCGTAGCGCACGCATGACAATGCGCGGGTCAGGCGATGGAGTCGTGGCCTCGTGGGGCAACAACGCTGCGCCGTAACCCGCGGAGACCAGACTCTTGATCGCATCGTTATAGTTGAGCTGAATGCGTGGCACGGGATGATGACCGCCCGCTGCGAACCACTCTGCGGTCAGTTGCGACAGCCGTGTAGTCGAGTCATTGAGAATGAGAGGCTTGCTGGTCAGCCACCTGGGCGTCACGCGGGCTGGGCATTCCCAGTGGGCCGGCATGAAGGCCATGACAGGATCCCGGCGCCACGGCTTGATCACGAGGCCAGCCATCGTGGGTTGCGGTAGCGCGACCAGTCCGACATCCAGCGATCCTTCCGCGAGACGGGTGAGCGTGTTCTGCGACGTGAGCACCGAAACCTGGACGTCGATTGCAGGATGTTGCTGTGCCAACACTTCAAGAGCCTGGGGCAGGAGGTGTGCGATTGCGCCCGTCGACGCGCCAAGTCGTACACGGCCCCCAAGCCCCTGCACTTGCCGCCGCACGTCGTCCAGCGCCTGCCCGGCATCGGCCAGCAGGTGCCGGGCTTTTTCCAGCAGAGATTCCCCGATTGTGGTGGGCTGAACGTGGCCGCGCTTGCGCGACAGCAGCGGCGCACCAATGCGCTCTTCCAGTTCCTGGATGTGAAGGCTGACTGTCGGCGCAGCCAGATGCAGGACACGCGCGGCGGCCGCAAAGGAACGAAGGTCTGCGATCGTCACCAACGTGCGCAGCCGGTCCAGACTAATCTCTCTCATCAGCGTGGTAAGTTAGAAAAAACTGAACGTCGATTTCAGGAAATTCAACTTTTCATATTCTATCTCTGGAACGAAGATCGGAGGTCACAGGCTCCGGAGATAAAGAATGCTTGATGCAAGGGAAAGCGTCGACAGCGACGAAGATGGGCAGTTAACGGATATCGATGCGGAGGCGAAAAAATGGGTCGCTGCGTTGACTCTCACCGGCTTGTTGGTGACGCTTCTAGTCATCGCCGGACTGTATATCACGGCGACTATGCGTGACGTGGATCACGTGTGTTTCGAAAAGAAGATGAATGACGAACACTCACTCATGGAAGCTTTTTTCCAGCTCTCCCCGGAGCAGGATGCGCTCGTGGAGAAGATGCGAGCCTGCTCGAACTGATCCGGAAAGGCCAACTTGTCGTTAGAACTTTTATGCCCGGCTGACTTGCTCGCAACGGATTTGCCGCCGAGGTTTTCGCGTAGGAGGAGTGCAAGCAGGCGGCGCTGCGCCGACCCTGCATCTCCCGTGCATCGTTGGCATTTCGACCCGGCCCAATCCGTCGCCGTTCCGATTCCACGCTCGAAACGACATCACCACGGGAATCGTTTTGTTTTCCCGGCGAGTGAGCCTCCCTGTCGGGCTGCCCGCGCCCAGCCGTGCGACGAGCACCGCCTCGCGCGCGCCTTCCTCGACAGTCTCAGCGCCGGCATATCCGTTGAGGTTCGTGCTGGTAAAGCCCGGAGAGACGGCGTTGACACTGATCCCCTCAGGCTCCAGCTCGATTGCCATTGCGACTGTCAATGCGTTGAGAGCCGTCTTGGAGGCTGGGTAGACAGGGCCGAAAATCGCGCGGTAGGCGAAAGCCGGGTCCGAATTTGCCGTCAGCGACCCAACGCTGCTCGACACGTTGACGACGCGGGCCGCCGGTGTCGATTCCCTGACCTGGCGGTCCTCTAATCCGGCATCCCAATAGTCGGACTAGTTAGGGGTATACATGGATTAGGAGGTGCAACCGCGTTGCACTAACATTTTCGGTACCACACGGCGCATATCGCACTTTCAGATCGGGGTTGCACGTCTCCACGCCCGAGTCCCGCGTTGCCCAGCACTCCGCTGCCGTCCAGCATCTGCATGCGATCGACTCAACGTCGACCGCATCGACCACACCGACCAACGAAGAAAAGAACCGGAGGACGAGATGGCACAGCAACGTGATGACGATCAGGAGCACGGCCCTAACGGATTCAGCGCGGCGCGGCGCGCGCTGATGCAGGGCACGGGATTGGGCGCAGCGCTTTCGCTGCTGGGCGGGCCAGGCGGTGCGGGCGGGCTGATCGGCACCGCGCAGGCGGCGGAGGCGGCTTTCCCCTCGCACAAGAAGTGGAGGATCGTGTTTGTCAATCACGTCACCACCAACCCGTTCTTTGTGCCGACGCAGTACGGCATTCAGGATGCCTGCTCGCTGCTCAGCATGGATTATCAGTGGACCGGCTCGGCCACTTCGGACGCGGGCGAAATGGTCCGCGCCGTGAACTCGGCGATTGCCGCAAAGGCCGACGCCATCGCTGTGCCGATTGTCGATCCGACCGCCTTCGACAAGCCTATCCAGGCCGCGCTCGACGCCGGCATTCCGGTGTTCGCCTATAACGCCGACGCGCCGCGCGGCAAGAAGAATCCGCGCCTCGCGTATATCGGCCAGGACCTGTATCTCTCCGGCTACCAGATGGGCGAGCGCATCGTGAGCCTCGTTGACAGCGGCATGGTCGCGCTTTTCATTGCAACACCGGGGCAGCTCAACATTCAGCCGCGCTTGGACGGTGCGAGCGACGCCATCAAGAAGTCCGGCAAGAAGATCGACGTCCAGACCGTGGCCACTGGTGCGACGGTCAACGAGGAGCTGTCGAAGATCAAGTCGTTCTATCTGGGCCACCAGGACCTGAAGGGCATGTTCGCCGTCGATGCGGGCAGCACGCAGGGCGTCGCGCAGGTGATGAAGGAATCGAACCTTCCGTCGAAGGGCGTGCACGGTGGCGGCTTCGACCTCCTGCCGACCACGATCCAGCTCATCCACGAAGGCTTCCTCGACTTCACCATCGATCAGCAACCGTACGTGCAGGGTTTCTATACGGTGATGCAGGCGTTCGTGTTCCTGTCCTCGGGCGGGCTGGTCGGGCCGGCCGACACCAACACCGGCCTGAAGTTCGTGACGAAGGAGACTGTCGAGCCCTACCTTAATACCTCGACGCGTTTTGAAGGCAAGACCACCAAGCCGCAAATCGTTCCGATGAGAGGCGCAATCAGGTCGTGATGAACACAGTGAAGGAAACCAGCAAGATCGAAGCCGCCCGCGCACCCGTGCGCGCGGGGGGTTCATTCGCGTCACACTGGGCGGCAGAACTGCGTATTCTGCTCGTGGCCGTGCTGCTAGCCGCTTACTTTGAATTCGCGAACCACGATTTCCTGCTCACCAACGCGAGCCTCGCCAACCTTTCGCAGTTCATCGCGCCGGTGGCGATCATCGCGTTCGGCGAAATCATGTTGATGATTGGCGGCGACATCGATCTGTCGGCGGGCATGGTGTTCGCATTCGCGCCGTTCATGATGGTGTTTGCGAACGACGCAGGCGCGCCCATGTGGCTCGCCGTGATCGCGGGGCTGGTGGCCGCGGCGATCGTCGGCTTCGTGAACGGCGCCGTGACGGTGTGGCTGCGATTGCCCTCGTTCGTCACCACGCTCGGCACGCTCTTTCTCATCAACGGCATCACGCTCACCGTCTCGCGCGGCACGCCCGCGCCCGCGCCGGGGTCGCCTACGTTCTCGGCATTCATGGGTGGGTGGGGCTACAGCGAAATCATCTGGACCGTGGCGATCGCCTTCGCGATGCATGTGCTTTTGCGGCATACCCGCTGGGGCCTGCATACTCAGGCCGCGGGCGCAAATCCAGTCGGTGCGCGCGAGGCCGGCATTCATGTGAACCGGCTGCGCCTCGGCAACTTCATCCTTGCCGCGGTGCTCGCGGGCTTCACCGGGATCCTCGAAGCCTTTCGTATTACCTCGATCGACCCGCAGGCGGGCGGCAATCAGATCATGTTCCTTGCCGTGGCCGCTGCCGTGATCGGCGGCACTCCGCTCACGGGCGGCTCCGGCACCATCGTGGGCGGCCTCATCGGCGCGGCGGTGCTCGGCATTCTCAACGACGGCTTCACGCTCATCGGCATTAACGCGTTCACGTTCAACATTATTCTTGGCGCCGCGATTCTGGCGGCGATGATCTTCAATATCCACGTCGGGCGCCTTCGCCGTAAGGCAGGGCGCTGATGGACGAATCGCAAACTTCCTCCCCAGGCGCGAATGCCGCGCCCGATGCGCCGCTCGCACTGCGCGGCGAGAGCCTCGTCAAACGTTTCGGCGCGGTGACCGCGCTCGACGGCGTCTCGCTCACGCTCGGCAAGGGCGAAATTCTGGGTGTGCTCGGCGACAACGGCGCGGGCAAGTCCACGCTCGTCAAGATTCTCACGGGCTTTCATCAGCAAACGGCCGGCGCGCTCTACATCGACGGCCAGGAGACGCTGTTGCGCTCGGTGGATCATGCGCGTTCGCTCGGCATCGAATGCGTGTATCAGGATCTCGCGCTCGCGAATTCCTTGAGCATTTACCACAACATGTTTTTGAACCGCGAGATCGTACGGCGCGGACCGTTCAGGCTGCTCGACCACAAGCAGATGCGCGAGCGCGCGGCGCAATGTCTCGACGATATCGGCGTGCACGTGCCTTCGGTGGATTTGCCCGTGGAGCGCCTTTCCGGCGGCCAGCGTCAAGCCATCGCCGTGGCGCGCGCCGTGTATTCCAATGCGAAGATTTTATTGCTCGACGAGCCGCTCGCCGCGATGGGCGCACGCGAGGCGGGGCTCATCATCGACCTCCTGATGCGCTTGAAGGAAAAGGGCGGCCTTTCCATCATCATGATCATGCACAACTATGCGCAGACGCTGGATATCGCTGATCGCATCATGTTGATGCAGCGAGGCCAGGTGACTTACGAGCAGAAGAGTGCGCTGACTTCCGTGTCGGAGCTCATGGATATCGTGCGGCGGGAGTACCGGGCAATGCGCGCGGCCGGCGCGCGTTGAGGCCATTAATCAGAGCGTATGCCCGATCGGGCAGCGCCGGCCGGTTTCGATGCCGGTCAACTGATCGGATTGTCGATGATCTGGCTCTCGATTTCCGGGGACCGCTTTTAGCCGCACGGTGTCCGATGGGTTTTGGCTTGTGTCGACCCGAGGCGGCCCTTCGACTCGAAGCGAGCGCTATGGCAGCTTCCAAACTGGAATTGCCAGGGGGTTGGCTCAGGTGATGACCTTCTGCTCCCCGGCAACCTGCTCGCGCATGCGACGGGCTTCGTCGCGCAGAAACTGCTGGTAATCGTCCAGATCTCCGTCGAAGGGCTCGACGCCACCCTTGGTGACGAGCCAGAACTCGTCACATACCGCGCGCAGCAGGGACCGGTCGTGACTGACCAGCAGCACTGTGCCTTCGAATTCGTTGAGTGCCATGCCTAGCGCTTCGCGTGTGGCGAGATCAAGGTGGTTGGTAGGCTCGTCGAGCAGCAGCAGGTTGGGGCGCTGCCACACGATCATGCACAATACGAGCCGCGCCTTTTCGCCGCCGCTCATCGTGCCGACCGCCTGATGGACCATGTCGCCACTGAAGTTGAAAGTGCCGAGAAAGGTGCGAAGCGATTGTTCGGTGCCGCTCTGGCCGGGGGCACGCAGGTGCGCCGGCGTGTCCCTGGCAAGGCGGATCATGTGTTCCAGCGGCGTGTCGAGGGGACGCAGCACGTCGAGTTCCTGCTGCGCGAAGTAGCCGATGTTCAGGCCTTTGCCTTCGCTGATTTCACCGGCGATCGGCGCGAGTTCGTGCGCCACCGTCTTCACCAGCGTGGACTTGCCTTGGCCGTTGGCACCGAGAATGCCGATGCGCTGCCCGGCCAGCACGGATCGGTTGATGCCCCGCACGATGACCGTCGGCGGTGTGTCCGGCGCTGCGTCGGTCGGCGCCGGGTAGCCGAAGCTCGCATCCAGCATCGACAGCAGCGGGTTTGGGACGTTGAGCGGCTCCTTGAACTCGAAGGTGAACTCTGCATCAGCCAGCACCGGTGCGATCTTCTCCATGCGTTCGAGCGCCTTGACCCGGCTCTGCGCCTGCTTCGCTTTCGAGGCCTTGGCCTTGAAACGGTCGATGAATTTCTGCAGGTGGGCGATCTTGTCCGCCTGCCTTGCCACTGCGGCCTGCTGCAACACCAGTTGCTCAGCACGCATTTCTTCGAACTTGCTGTAGTTGCCGCCGTAACGCACGAGCTTGGCGTTGTCGACGTGTACCGTCACTTGCGTCACCGCGTCGAGGAATTCGCGATCGTGGCTGATCACGACCATGGTTCCCTGATAGCGCTTGAGCCACGCTTCCAGCCAGACCAGCGCGTCGAGGTCGAGGTGATTGGTGGGCTCGTCGAGCAACAGCAGGTCGGACGGGCACATGAGCGCACGCGCCAGCTGCAGTCGCATGCGCCAGCCGCCGGAGAAACTGTTGACCGGCTGGTCAAGCTGCGCAGCACTGAAGCCCAGGCCCTGGATCAGCGCCTGCGCGCGTGCGGGGGCATCATGTGCGCCAGCGTCGTGCAGGGCCATGTAGGCGTGCGCCATGCGCATGCCGTCGTCGTCGGCCTCGGCGGCGGCTACTTCGGCCTGCGCGGCCAGCAGTAGGGTGTCGCCCTCGATGACGAAGTCGGTCGCACTCTGCTCGGTCTCGGGCATGTCCTGGGCGACCTGGCCCATCTTCCATGCCGCAGGAATCGAGAACTCGCCGCCGTCTTCGTGCAGCGTGCCGTTGAGAAGGGCGAAAAAGGATGACTTGCCGGCGCCATTACGGCCGACAAGACCAATCTTTTCGCCTGGGGTGAAGGTGACGGACGCGCCATCGAGTACGACATTGACGCCGCGGCGCAGCGTGACATTCCGGACGGAAATCATAAGGAGCTACTTCGAAGAGGATAGGCATGATAGCCGACAGGACGTACAGGGCTGTCTATTTTCTGGTCGCGCGAGTGAAGAGCCGCTTGCGCTTTGCAGCGTCTGCCGGCAACAAAGCGGCGGGCACTGGCGCAGCAGGCGTTTCGGCTGCGGGGCCAGCGAACAGACGGTGAGTGCCTGGCCGATCTTTACCCGATGCCTCGGTCGCCCGAACTCCAACCCAACATCGACCAGAGACCGTAGGCGACCCTGAAGACACATTCGCCTTAGGGCTGGCGGCCGTCCATTGCCACGCGGGGCCTGGCCATTCAGGAAACCGTTGCCGCGCACGGGCGATCACACGGCAACCGACAGCCGCGCCGGAGCGATCGGCCCCAAAGCGGCGCCGGCCTCATAGCGACACCAAAAAGCCGCGTTCGTCGATGTACTCAATGGAGCAACCCAGGGTGTAGGTACTTTATGACCGATACCGCGAGGAGGCGCGGCTCCTCGAACATCGTCGCGAGTTCGAAGAAGAACAGGAAGGCGAGCATGTAACCGACTGCCGGTCGGTGTTCCATGAATCGCAAGAAGAGCGGCGCGAGGCGTGTGCGTATCGGCGGCCGGGTGAAGAGCCATGTGCAGAAGGCGCCGATGGCCGCGCCCCCGATGACGTCGGTTGGATAGTGCAGCCCCAGATAGACGCGGGGCAGACACACGAAGACCACGCAATGCACGATCGCAAGCACGCCGATCCATCGCCAGACAAGGAAAATCCCGACGGCTATCGCCATCCAGAGCGCGGCATGATCGCTGGGGAACGAACTCCACAAGCGCATTTCGTTGCCCGTTTGGTCGGAGAGTGGAAACGACAAATGAACGGAGGGCTCATAAAGCGGGCGGAGGCGGAACGGCAGCGTCAGCGCAAGGAGGCGGCCGAGCACGAATGCCGCGAGCGCGGCGCACAGCGTCGCGACGACAGTCTCGCGGCGCAATGGCTGGGAGTCTTCCGGCTGGAACCAAATGGCACAGAGAATCGCGAGCGGAACGACGCCTTTGGTGAAATAGAACCTGGCGATCGCGCCAACGGAGTGGGCGAACAAGGATGACGATGAGCCGATATGAACGAGCCAGGTTAGAACATCCCTGTCGAAAGCATTCATGCGCCGCGTCTCCATTCGAACATGGCAATTATGTTAAAAGCGTATGTGCTCCGCAGTGCAATTGTTCGTGCAATACCTCGCATAAAGTCGGAACTGATCGTCGGCGATGCGGCTTCGTGATCATCGGAGTCCTTCGAATATGGCGCACGCATACGCGTTTCATTGGCCTTACAACGCCTCGCCGCCTCGCCTCGCTGCGTCCTTGAATCAGTCACTACAGAAATTTGTTTATTCTTTGAATGGCGAAGTGATTGACTATGGGTCGTCGTTCCGCGAGCATCCCGGCGGCTGCACGGCAACGAGCGACGCTGCCCCGATGCCGGCGCACCGCGAGCAAACACCCGGCCCGCACATAGCCGCGCCCGAACGGCGGCAACTGACCGATTGCTACCTCACGCGGTGACAGTAGTCGGCAGGCATTTGTCGAGAGCAGGTGCTGGGTCAGTTGCGGACCTTGCCTTCAGCGCGCGCATGCCAGTCTTAACAGGGCGACCGCCTCAAGCCCGCCCGCGCCACGCCGACTGGCAGAAACACCTCACCCGTCCTTGCGCACAAACCTCAACACCGCATCCACAATCATTGCCCGATGCCTCGCCCTCAAACGCGGATGCGACGGATCCCGCCCGAACGCGGTCCCAAACGTATGGCGATTGCCGACCCGATGAAAGCACAGCGAACTGATCAGCAGATGCAGGTCGATCGGATCGATATCGCTACGAAACTGTCCCGCCGCAATCCCGCGCGCGAGCAGATCTTCAATCGTGTGAATGACGGTGACATTGCGCCCCTTGAACGTCTTCACCTGCTCGACGTACTTCGCGCCGTGAATGTTCTCGATGGTCACGAGCCGCACGAAGTCGCGCTGACGATCGTGATAGTCGAACGTGAATTCGACCAGCGCGCGCATGCCCTCGACCGGGTCGAGTTCGCTGACGTGCAGATCCTGTTCGAGCGCGCGAATGTCTCCATACACCTTCTCGAGCACCGCCTGGTACAACCCTTCCTTGCTGCCGAAGTAGTAGTACAGCATGCGCTTGGTGGTGTTCGTGCGCTCCGCGATCGCGTCGACGCGTGCGCCCGTCAGTCCCATCGCGGAGAACTCCTGGGTCGCGACGTCGAGGATGTTGCGCTTCGTCTGTTCGGGATCGTATTTGCGTCGGGCGTCCCCACGCGGAGTGTCGGACGGGATGCCGTTGGTATCAGGCTCGGCGGCCTTGCTTCCCTTTTTCATTGTGTGTTCAAGCGGCAGTGACCGCGCATTCTAGCATGGTGAAAATGGCCTCCGGCGCGGGTCTCGGACATAGGTGGCGGCCTCTTGCGATGCGTCAGCCACCGGGTCGCGCGGGCCGGCGGCGGGCGGCGAGCGCATCGCGCGTCTGCATCGCGGTGTAGGTCAGCTGCGCGGCCGCGAGACCGAGCGCGCCGAATGCGGGCGTCAGACCGAAGCGCGCGAACGCGTCGGGCACCGGGCGCTCGCCGGCAATCGCCGCGGCCAGCAGTTCGCCGGACACGGTGGTCGGCGCCATCCCGTGTCCGCCGAAACCGATCGCGTACCAGACGCCGTCCGCGCTGCGGCCGATTTGCGGCATCTTGTGTCGCGCGTAGCTCATCAGGCCGCCCCACGCGTAGTCGACGCGCACGTCGTGCAACTGCGGGTAGACCTTCAGCAGATCGCGCCGCAGCAATCGCGCGATCGTCTCCGGCGCGCGGTCGCGCACCGAGATGCGCCCGCCCCACAGAATGCGCGTGTCGGGAAGAGGGCGGTAGTAATCGAACGCGAAGCGGGTGTCGTAGACGGCGGCGCGCGTGTCGATCGCATCGCGCAGACGCGCGCCGAGCGGTTCGGTTGCCATCACGTAGGTGGCAATGGGCAGCACCGCGCGCTCGACGCGCGCGTACACGTTGCGCGCGTAGCCGCCGCCCGCCATCACGACGTGGCGCGCGTCGAGCGCGCCTTGCGCCGTGTGCACGATGAAGCCCGCGCCGTCGCGCTGCAATCGCACAACCGGCGAATGCTCGTGGATCGTTACGCCTGCGCGGGTCGCGGCATCGGCGACGCCGAGCACGTATTTGAGCGGATGAAAGTGGAACGCGTTGCGCTCGAACAGACCGCCGTGATAGCGGCGTGTCTTCAGTTGCGAAGCGAGTTGCGCGGCCGTCAACGGCTCCCATTCGACGCCGAACGAATCGCGCATCAAGCGCCGCTGCGCGTCGAGGCGCGCGGGTTCGTCGAACCAGTTCGCGAGGATCACGCCGGCATCGGTCGCATCGCAATCGATCTGGTAGCGCGCGATGCGTGTGCGCATCAGATCGACGGCGTCGGTGGTCAGCGCATAGAGTTCGCGGGCGCGAGCGGGACCGAGGGTTTTCAGCAGGTCGGCGCAATCGAGACTGTAGCCGCCGAACACGAAGCCGCCATTGCGGCCCGATGCGCCGAAGCCCACCTGCTGCGCTTCGAGGACGACGACGTCCGCGACGCCGCGCTCGGCAAGTCCCAACGCGGTCGATAGCCCGGCGAGCCCGCCGCCGATGATGCACACGTTGGCGCTGCGTCGACCGCTGAGCGGCGCGTAGGCGGACGGGCGCGTGATGGTGGCTTCGTAAAAGCTTTGCATACGGTGAAGGGTAGCGGCAATTGCGCGCGCGCGTCCAGTTGCGGGGCGTAGTGGTGTTCGATAGGTGGCGAGCCGAGAGCGGACGTAACGCCGCTCAAACAAAAAGCCGGCGTTCGCTGTGAAGCGAACGCCGGCCTTGCCGCTCAACGCACAACTCCCGTCAGGAAACCGGCAGCAATTTACCCGTGAACACCACCGGCCCGTTCGGCGCATTGTGATCCGGCGATCCGCCCGGCGCTTCGATCGACACCGCCAGCGCCTCGTAACTCTCCGGCTTCTGCTGGCCAGCGCTGACCTTGCCGCTTGCGCTGTCCGGCAGCATGCCGAGCGACACCGGATGCCCGCTCGCCGGAATGCCCCATAGCTCCATCGCGCGGCCGGCCGGCAGGTCGACCTTGCCGAGCGGTTGCAGCGTCATCGTCGAGTGGGCTTCGTCCCACGCGACCAGCATCACCGGACGCGCGTCCTTGCTGCTCAACACGGCGACGTGCGAAACGGCCGCTTCCGGTTGCTGCGCGACGGTCGGCGCAGTCGTGGGCGCTGTGGCGGCCGGCAACAGCGAGCGCACCGCGACCACCACGGCGATTGCTGCCAGCGCCGTGACGCCGATCGCCCAGCCACGCCAGAACGCGAGATTGTCGAACAGGCCACGCGCCGGACGCGCCGGACGCGCCGGCGTTGGCGGCACATGGCGCGGCCGCGCGGCATCGCGTGCGGCGGTGAGGCCCAGACGCCGCTCGATCGCCTCCCAGACGGCGGCTGGCGGCATGCGCGGCTCGGCGAGTTCGGCCATCGGCGCGAGGCGCCGCTGCCATTCGTCGATCGCATTGCGGATCGTCGCGTCCCGTTCCGCATACCGTTGAAAGCCACGCCGAGCGCCGCCGCGCAACGTGCCGAGCGCGTACTGGGCGGCCAGCAGATCGACGAGTCGAGGATAGCGAGCCAGATTCATCACTCGCCTCCCAGACAGGTTTTCAGCTTGGCGAGGCCGCGTCTGATCCAGGATTTGATGGTGCCGAGCGGCACCGCCAGCATGTCCGCGATCTCGCTATGACTTTGATCGCGCAGGTAGGCCAACGCTACCGCCTGTCGCTGCGCCGGTTCCAGTTGTTGCATGCAGCCGGCGAGCGGGCGGGCCTGCAGGCTGACCGCGGTCAGCGCTTCGGGGTCCGGGTCGCCGGTTGCCACGAGGTCGTCCAACGCATCGCTCCATTCCGTTTCCTGCGTGTTGACCCGCCGCAGATGATCGAGAGCACGGTTGCGGACGATCGCGGACATCCACGTCATCGGTGCGGACAGTGCGCGGCGATAGTCGCCGGCAAAGCGCCAGATATTGACGAAGCTGTCCTGCAAGACTTCTTCGGCCCACTCATGCCTGCTCAATATACGGAGCGCGAGACCGAACAGTTTCGGGGCGGCGAGATCATAGAGTTCGCGCAATGCCGCGGCATCTTCCTTGGCAATGCGTTCGAGCAGCTCGGCGAGAGTTTCCGGCGTCAGTTCTCGAGGATTGGCGGTCATGGGAAGAAGTAGGTTGGGCTTGCGGGCCTATGTTACTCAATTTCTTCCTGACCTTATATGCGGTTTTTTTCGCGTGACGTGCATCCGCTCGATGACAACGCGCGTATAGGGCAGCAGAGCCTGGCGTTGCGTGCGGTTTATTGGTTTGCGCGTTGCCGGGCGGCAAGGACACGGGGTGCGTGTGCAGGGAGGCCAGTGCCGTTGCGCGAGCTTGAACGAACGGCCGCCAACGAAGCTACGCGGTGCGGGATCGATAAAGCATCACGCGCGGGTTCGGGGTTGCGGCGTGGCGTGAGTCGCGCCGCTTTCTGTCGAGGTCAGAACGCTTGCCGAGTAACCGGCAAGCGTTCTGACCGGAACGGGTTTACGACGCGGCCGCGTCGTTGATGAACGCGCTTTAACGGCCCCAGCGCAACACCAGCGGGTCGAGCCGCCGTGCGACTTTCAGCAATCCTTCGCGAGTGGCCGGGTGCATCGCCGGCAACGGATGACGCACCGCATCCGAGCGGATCACGCCGCCTTCCTTCATCAGCGCCTTGCACGATGCGAGGCCGCCCTGGCGGTTCTCGTAGTTGATCAGCGGCAGCCATTGCTGATAGTGCGCGGCGGCCGCTTCGGTATCGCCGGCCGCATAAGCGTCGACGATCAGACGGATGCCGTCGGCGTAACCGCCGCCCGTCATCGAGCCGGTCGCGCCCGCATCCAGATCGGCCATCAGCGTGATCGCTTCTTCGCCGTCCCACGGACCCACGATCGCATCGCCGCCCAGTTCGATCAGCTCGCGCAGCTTGTTCGCTGCTTGCGGCGTTTCGATCTTGAAGTACGACACGTTGTCGATCTCGCGCGCCATGCGGGCGAGAAACGGCGCCGACAGCGGCGTGCCGCTCACCGGCGCATCCTGGATCATGATCGGAATCTGGATTGCATCGGACACCGTACGATAGAACTCATAGATGCCGCGCTCGCCGATGCGGATCGTCGCGCCGTGATACGGCGGCATCACCATCACCATCGCGGCGCCCGCGGCCTGCGCGCTGCGGCTGCGTTCGGCGCACTGGTACGAACTGAAATGCGTGGTCGTGACGATCACCGGCACGCGGCCCGCGACGTGTTCGAGCACGACGTGCATCAGCGTATTGCGCTCGTCGTCGGACAGCGCGAACTGCTCGGAGAAGTTCGCCAGAATGCACAGGCCGTTCGAACCCGCATCGATCATGAAGTCGATGCAGCGTTTTTGACCTTCGAGGTCGAGCCGGCCGGCGTCGTCGAAGATGGTCGGCGCGACGGGGAACACGCCGCGCAATGCGGCGGAATGCGATGCCTGGGTCATGGTGATGTCGTTATCCGTGGATGATCGGCGAAGGTGTTCGAATGTCTCCAGCGCCGACTATACGGCGCGCCGCGCGGCAGGTATATTGAATTGTTTCCATCTTGTGATCGCTTTTGCGACTCACGCTCTGCAAGCCGCCATGAAAGACACGTTCAACGTCCTGCTGTCGAAACTCCGCATGAAGCAACTGCAACTGCTGATCGCGCTCGACGATCTGAAGTCGCTGCACAAAGCGGCCGGCGCGATGTCGATGACGCAATCGGCGGCGAGCAAGGCGTTGCAGGAACTGGAGTCGATGCTCGACGCGCCGCTGTTCGAGCGTTCGAAGACCGGCATGATTCCGAACCAGCTCGGCCATTGCGTGATCCGCTACGCGCGTCTCGTGGCGACCGATCTGACCGCGCTGTGCCAGGACGTCGCCGAGATCCGCTCGGGACGCGGCGGGCGCCTCGCGGTCGGCGCAATCATGGGCGCGATTCCGGAGTGCGTGGTGCCGGCGCTGAACCGGTTGCATGCGGGACAGCCGAATCTGTCGATCGAAGTGGTGGAGGACACCAGCGCGCGGATGCTGCCGCAACTCGACGACGGCCGGCTCGACCTGGTGATTGGCCGTGCGGCCGTCGCGGCGGATCCGTCGAAGTATCAGTATCGGCCGCTCGGCGACGAGCCGTTGTCGGTGGTGGTGGGCTACGGCCATCCGCCGCTGCCGAAGAAGGAAGTGCAGTTGCGCGATCTGGCCGGTCATCGGTGGGTGATGTATCCGTCGCACATGCCGTTGCATGCGCTGCTCGAACGGGAGATGGATCTGGCGGGCCTGCAGATGCCGGACAACCCGATTTCGACGGCGTCCACGTTCGTGACGGTCGCGTTGTTGCAAAGCAGTGCCGAACTGGTTTCGCTGCTGCCGACCGCGATCGCCGCGATGTTCGTCCGCCAGAAGATGCTGCGCGTCGTGCCGGTTACGTTGAAGTCGCCTTCGCAAACATTCGGTGTCGTGACGCGCAAGGGCGGCGTGCTGTCGCCGCCGGCCGAGCAGTTCATCGAGTTGCTGCGCGCTCGGGCGGCGGAGCCGGCACAACTGTCGACACAACCGCCGATACCGGCACCGCCGCCGAAACGCGCACCGCGAAAACGCGCCGCGCCAAAACGAAAAACCGCCTGAAGCGGCGGTTGCGACACGTGAAAGACCCTCAATATCTCACGCCAGTTCGCGCCTTGCCATGCGCCGTGAAAAGGTGTTGTAGCGGCGACACTGTCGGGTAAATCCGAACCGCTGGCGGCTCCGGCTTCCGCGCTACACTGCTTCGAAGTCAGCCGGGCCGGAAGCCTGGCGATCGCTCGGGGGAGAGCAGCCATGAATCGGCCACTGCTTCGGTTTCCGCTTCGCGCAACCGGCACGACGCCTGTGCGCAAATGGCTCAAGTGGCTCAAATGGGGGCTGGCGGCGGCATTGCTGATCGCGCTGGCACTCGTCGTGCGGGTCGTTCAGGTCGAAATCGAAACATCACGGCTACAGGCGCGCTACCTCTCCGAACTGACTCGCGACGTGGGCTTTTCCGTCGCCGACGGTCCCAGTCATTCGATCCGTTTTCCTCAAGCCGACAAAGGCCCGTACGACAACCGGCTCGGCTACGCGCTGCTGCCCGCGATCCAGCAGCGTCTGTTGAAACGCGGGTTTGAAATCGGTTCGCAGGCGCGCAATTCCGAACGGATGCTGTCGCTGGCCGATAACGGCCTCTTTCTGCCGTACGCGGAAAAAGATATCGCCGGTCTGCAGCTTTTCGACGGCACCGGCGCGCCGCTCTTCGACGCGCGTTTTCCCGGTCGCGTGTACGACCGTTTCGACGCGATCCCGCCGGTCATCGTGAACTCGCTGCTTTTCATCGAAGACCGCTATCTGCTGGATCCCAATCAACCGAACCGCAATCCCGCGATCGACTGGGGACGCTTCAGCCGCGCGTTGGCCGACCAGGGCCTGCACGTGTTCAATCATCATCAGCCCGCGCCGGGCGGCAGCACACTCGCCACGCAGATCGAAAAATTCCGCCACTCGGCAGGTGGGCGGACCGCAACGCCGCCGGAGAAGTTGCGGCAGATCGCGTCGGCGTCGGTGCGGGCGTACCTGAATGGTCCGCAGACGCTGCCCGCGCGCCAGCAGA
Organism: Paraburkholderia ginsengisoli NBRC 100965; assembly: GCF_000739735.1. Classification (GTDB taxonomy): domain Bacteria; phylum Pseudomonadota; class Gammaproteobacteria; order Burkholderiales; family Burkholderiaceae; genus Paraburkholderia; species Paraburkholderia ginsengisoli. The sequence goes on from NZ_BBJF01000005.1 coordinate 116,862, forward strand.
TCGTCGTGCGTTATCTGAACTCGGTGCCGCTTGCCGCGCAACCGGGGATCGGCGAAATCAACGGTATCGGCGACGGTCTCGCCGCGTGGTACGGCCGCGATTTCAACGACGTCAACCGCCTGCTGAACGCGCCTTCGACCCCGCAGAATCTGGCGGAGCAGGGCAAGGCGTTGCGCGAGGTGCTCTCGCTGATGATTGCGCAACGCGCGCCGTCGTTTTTCCTGCATCGCGGCTATGCCGAACTCGAACGGCTGACCGACAGTTATCTGCGGCTGCTGGCGACGGGTGGCGTCGTCACGATGCCGTTGCGCGATGCCGCGCTCGCCGCGCAGGTCGAATTGCATCGCGCGCCCGTCAAGACGCAGAGCGCCGACTCGTTCGTCTCGCGCAAGGCCGTCACGTCGATGCGTTCGAACCTGCTGGCTTCGCTCGGTATTCCGAGTTTCTATGAACTAGACCGCCTGGATCTGCAAGCCACGGGCACGCTCAACAACGCGGTGCAGCAGGCCGTCAGCGAACGGCTCGCCGCCGCTGCGACGCGCGACGGTGCGAAGGCGGCGGGACTCGTCGGCTTCGAAATGCTGCGGCCTTCCGACGATCCGTCGAAAATCGCCTATAGCTTTACGCTATTCGAACGGCGCGACGGCGCGAACCTCGTGCGGGTGCAAACCGACAGCGTGAACCAGCCGTTCGACATCAATTCGGGCGCGCGGCTGAATCTCGGTTCGACCGCGAAACTGCGTACCGTGGTCACGTATTTGCAGATCGTCTCCGAACTGCATGCGCGTTATGCATCGCTGAGCACAGCGGAGCTAAAAGCCATCAAGCCCGATCCGACCGATCAGTTGACGCGCTGGGCACTCGACTATCTCACGCATACGCCGGACCGCTCCTTGCAGGCGATGCTCGATGCGGCGGTGGAGCGCAAGTACTCGGCGAGCCCCGGCGAAACGTTCTACACGGGCGGCGGCGCGCAGACGTTCAACAACTTCGAGTCCGACGACAACAGCCGCATCCTGACCATTCACCGCGCGTTCCAGCACTCGGTGAATCTCGTGTTCGTGCGGCTGATGCGCGACATCGTCCACTACGAGATGATCAAGACGACCGGGCCGTCGACGCAATGGCTCGGCGATCCCGCGATCCGCACGATGTATCTGACGCGTTTCGCCGATCAGGAAAGCCGCGTGTACATGAACCGCTTCTACACGAAGTATCACGGCAAGACGCCCGATCAGGCGCTGGCGCTGCTGCTGCTCGGCGTGCGCAAGTCGCCGCCGAAAGTGGCGACCGTGTTGCGCAGCGTCGCGCCGGACGGGTCGAACGCGTGGTTCAACGCGCAGATGCGCGCGGTGTTGAAGAACACGCCGGCCGCAGCGGTACTCGACGACGAGGATCTGGCGAACCTGTACGCCAAATACGCGATCGAGCGCTTCAATCTGAACGACCGTGGTTATATCGCGAGCGTTCATCCGCTCGAACTGTGGACGCTCAACTATCTGCGCGCGCATCCTGCCGCTACGCTCGACGACATTCAGAAGGCGAGCCGCGACGTGCGTCTGTCGACCTATTCGTGGCTCTTCAAGACGCGCTATCACGCGACGCAGGATCGCCGCATCAAACGGATGGTCGAATTGCGCGCGTACGACGCGATCGGCAAATCGTGGCAGGCGCTCGGCTATCCGTTCGCGACGCTCACGCCTTCGTATGCGGCGGCGATTGGCGCATCGGGCGATCGGCCCGCCGCGCTCGCGCAACTGATCGGCGTGATCGCCAACGACGGCAACAAGGTGCCGACCGAAAGCCTCACGCAACTCGACTTCGCGAAAGACACGCCGTACGAAACGCACTTCCGCCGCGCGGCGGTGGCGCCGGAGCAGCAGTTGTCGCCGGAAATCGCAAACGTGATGCAGACGCTGTTGCGCGACGTCGTGACGGGCGGCACCGCCCGGCGGCTCGCGGAAGGCATGAAGTTCCCCGACGGGCAGACGCTCGCGGTGTACGGCAAGACGGGCACCGGCGACCAGCGTTTGAATGTCTACGCAAAGGGCGCGCGGCTGATCGAGTCGCGCAAGGTGAACCGCAGCGCGACCTTCGTGTTCGCGATGGGCGACCGTTTCTACGGCACGCTGACCGCGTGGGTGCATGAACCGTATGCGGCGCATTACGCGTTCACGAGCGCGTTGTCGGTGCAACTGCTGAAGTCGTTGGCGCCGGTGCTGGAGCCGTTGGTGAAAGAGCCGGCGGTGAAGACGGCTGCGGTGGCCAAGGTGTCCGTGCAGTGAGCGCGTGAACGGCGGGGCGAAGTTAAACGCCCCCCAACGGTCGCTCGTTTATTCGCGCTCAGTACTCCGCATCAGTCGCAGCCGGCTTTAAGAACAACTCATGCACCGGCGCGAAATGCGCATACAGCGGCAGAATCGCGCCGCCCATCGCACGCGCATCGGCTCCGATCGCGCCTTCGAGCAATTGCGGCCGCACCATCCCTTCCCATTCGAAACGATCGAGTACGCGCTCGGTGCGTCGAATGATTTCGCGCACCAGTTGCCGGTCGAGTTCGCCGTCGATCACGATCGCTTCGAGATCGAGCAACGCGGCCGCATTGGTCAGCGCGTTGGCGATCGCCGGACACGCGCTGTCGAGCCACTGCTCGGTATGCCGCCACAACTCCGGCAGCAGCGCGCGATGATCGTGCGCGGCAGCGGCCGGCGCGCCCGCGTCGCTGAACAGCTTTTCGAGCACGAAGCCCGACGCCGCGTGCAGCAATTGCCGCGCGGGTTTGCGCGCGGTGCCGTCGCGCAGCGGAATCGAACCGACCGCGCCCGCGTTGTCGTGCGGGCCGCCGTGCAGGCGTCCGTCGATCACGAGGCCGCCGCCGATGAACGTGCCGACGAACAGATACAGGAAGTTGTGAATGCCGCGGCCCTGGCCCATCACGAGTTCGGCGGCACACGCGGCCGTGGTGTCTTTCGCGAATTCGACGGGCAGGCCCGTCATCGTCGCGATGCGGCTGCGCAGATCGATCTCGTGCCACGCGTCGAGCGCGTCGGGCGGCGCGCCGAGAAAGTCGCGCCAGCCGCCGAGCCACAGCGGCGCCGCGACGCCCAGGCCGACCACTTTGCCCGCCTTTGCGCCGAGGGTCTGGTTCACGCGCGCCAGTTTGCTTTCGAGCGCGGGAAACAGCGTGCGCGGATCGGGATACGCGTACTCGAAGACATCGCGGCACACCACGTGACCGGCGAAGTCGAGCGCCAGCACGTCGAGGCTGCGGCGGCCGACCTTGATGCCGATCGTGAATGCGCCGTCCGCGCGCAACGCGATCGGCACCGAAGGCTGGCCGATCCTGCCACGCACGCGCGCCTGCTTTTCGAGCAGGCCGTCGTCGATCAGACGGTCGACGATCATCGACACCGTCTGCATCGACAGACGCGTGAGGCGGCCCACGTCGGCTTTCGGCAACGGCCCGTGCAGACGGATCGCCTGTAGCACGATGCGTTCGTTGAATTGCCGCATGCCGACCTGATTCGAGCCGACCGTGCGTTTGAGCGGGGAGCGGGTATCCATCGTCGCGAGTCCGCTCAGCAGGAGGCGCGCGTCATGCAATCGCCTTGACGTCTGCTTCCTTTGCGCCGGTCATGATCGCGACCGCTTCCGACATGTGCACGTCGCTCCTGTTGACGAGCGCGGCGCGCCGGCCGAGCCGCTGGATATGGATGCGGTCGGCCACCTCGAACACGTGCGGCATGTTGTGGCTGATCAGGATGACGGGCAGGCCGCGATCGCGCACTCGCCGGATCAGTTCGAGCACCATGTTGCCTTCCTTCACGCCGAGCGCGGCGGTGGGTTCGTCGAGAATCACCACGTGGCGGGCGAACGCCGCGCTACGCGCCACCGCGACGCCCTGGCGCTGGCCGCCCGACAGCGTTTCGACCGCCTGGCGCATCGAGCGGATGCCGATCTGCAAGTCCTTCATATGCGCGGTTGCTTCATCGAGCATGCGGCGCTTGTCGATCATCTTGAAGATCGAACCGCGCCAGCCGGGCTTGAGCAGTTCGCGTGCGAGGAACAGGTTTTCGGCGATGCTCATGGCCGGCGCGACCGCGAGTTCCTGGTACACGGTTTCGATGCCTTGCGCGCGAGCGTCGAGCGGACTGCGGAATTTGACCGGTTTGCCGTCCAGTAGAATCTCGCCTTCGTCGGGCACGGTCGCGCCGGACAGCGCCTTGATCAACGACGATTTGCCCGCGCCGTTATCGCCGATCACGGCGAGTATTTCTCCGGGCAGCACTTCGAAATCGCAACCGTCGAGCGCGGTCACGTTGCCATAACGTTTGACGAGGCCACGCGCCTGGAGGACGGGCATCGGGGCGGAAGCCGTATTGAGTGTCGACATGATGGACTCCTGTGCTCAACCGCGACGATGGGAAAGTTTGTCCGCGGCCACCGCGAGAATCACCAGCATGCCGGTGATCAACACCTGGTACACCGAAGAAACGCCGATCAGCGTCAGCCCGTTTCGGAACACGCCGACGATCAACGCGCCGAGCAACGTGCCGACAATCGAACCGCGTCCGCCGAACAGACTTGTGCCGCCGAGCACTACTGCGGTAATGCTGTCGAGGTTCTCGGTTTGGCCCGCCTGCGGATCGCCGACGCCGGTGCGCGACACCGACAGCAGCGCCGCGATGCCGTAGATCGCGCCGGCCAGCGAATACACGGTGAGCAGGATCTTCTGCGACGAGAGGCCCATCAATCGCGCGGCCTCGGCGTTGTTGCCGAGTGCGTACAGATGCCGGCCGGGCACCGTATCGCGCAACACGAACCAGGTGGCCAGATACATCAGCAACGTAAGCACCGTGCCGTACGTGACGTCGGCAGGACCGAGCTTGAACGTGTTGCCGAAGAACATGATCGCGTCCGGCAGGTTCGACACGCTCTCCGCGTTCGAATAGATCTGCGTGAGCGCGAACGCGATATTCAACGTACCCAGCGTGACGATGAACGCGGGCAGTTTGATGCGCGTGATCAGCACACCGTTGAGCGCGCCGAACAGCGTGCTCGCGGCGATCCCGCACAGAATCGCGAGGATCGGCGGAACGCCGAGCGTGACTGCGAACTTGGTCATGATGATCGAGCCGAACGCCATCACCATCCCGCAAGAGAGATCGATGCCGCCGGTCAGCACGATCAGCGTCTGGCCGATCGCGATGACCGCGACCACCATCGTCTGTTGCAGGATCAGCGAGAGGTTCTGGAACGACAGGAAGCGACTGCTCTGCGAGATGAAGAAACCGCAGGCGAGCACCAGCGCGATCAGCGGTCCGACCTCGGCGAGCGACGGCAGGCGGTCGGAGAAGGAGCGTGAATGGCCGGCGGGCGTGGAAGGCGTCGACATGATGGATGTCCTCGGTACATAAGCGTGGCGCAGACGCGCGACGCGGCAAATCGGACGGCGGCGCGCCATGACGCGCCGCCCAGACAATGGGCGTTACTTGTTGCCCCAGCAGTTGTCGAGGCCGTACTTCGTGTCCTTGCTGTCGATGCCGGACATCGCCTTGTCGGTGATCAGCGTCACGCCCGTGTCCTGATAGCCGGAGACTTTCTTGCCGGTCTTCGCGTACTCGACGCCGGCGTTCACGCCGAGCGCGGCCATTTTCAGCGGGTACTGCTGCGAGGTCGCGGCGATCGCGCCGGCCTTCACGTTGCGCACGCCTTCGCAGCCGCCGTCGATCGAGACGATCATCACGCTCTTGTCCTTGCCCGCCGCTTTGAGCGCGCGGTACGCGCCAGCGGCGGCCGGTTCGTTGATCGTGTAGACCACGTTGATGTCGGGCGATTTTTGCAGGCAGTTTTCCATCGCCGTCTGGCCCTTCGCCTGATCGCCGCGCGTGTCCTGACTGCAGACGATCGACGCGTCGCCTTCCTTCACGCCGAAGCCTTCGAGAAAGCCGTTGTGACGCAGCACACCGACCGACACGCCGGGCGCGAGATCGAGTGTCGCGATCTTCGCGGGCTTGCCGTTCAGCGCGGCCTTCGCGTATTTGCCGATCAGCACGCCGGCCTTGAAGTTGTCGGTGGCGAAGAGGGCATCGGTCGCGTCCTGTGGATCGGTCGGCGTGTCGAGCGCGACCACCATCACGCCGGCGGCGCGCGCTTTCCTGATGCTCGGCACGATCGCTTTGGTGTCGCTCGGCGTGATCAGAATCGCTTTCGCGCCGGCCGTCATCATGTTTTCGATCGCGGTGACCTGGCTCGCGTTGTCGCCGTCGAACTTGCCGGCGGCGCTGATCAGCTTCGCGCCGTCTTTCGACGCGGCCGCTTCGGCGCCCTGTTTCATCTTCACGAAGAACGGATTGGTGTCGGTCTTGGTGATGAGGCCGACGACCGGCTGATCGGCCGCCTGGCTCGCGCTCGCGCACCACACGGCCGATGCCGCGACGCACATCGACACGATTTTCCTGGCGACAGGATGCTTGCGGGAATTCAGATTCATGGGACGCTCCTCCGGTTGTTAGTGACGACGTTGTGGACTGGCTGGCGGCGTGCCGAGTACCTGCATCGAAATCGCCGTCTAAATCACTTTGGTTGATTTAGTACAGCAGGCGTGATGACGCGAGTCAAGGCAACGTTTTGGACGGAAGCTGACGCGCCCACGCGCGTCAAAAAGCCGTTGGCCTTACGTGGCGCGGCTTGGCGCGAGTGGTGCGATGCAAGATGAAGAGCCCCGGATTCGGGAAAGTCCTGGCTCGTGCGAAAGGCGTTTGAAGGCTGAAGGATGCAGTACGGCAGGCAGGGCGGCGTTGTCGTTGGCCGCGCGCTGCCCCGCATCGTAGACGAAGCGTGCGTTGCGCGAATTGACGTCGACGGCCGCGCCGACGAGTCCATTACTGCGCGCGCGGGGCGCCGGTGGATGCCCGTACGACCAGTTCAGGCGCGGACGAAACCCGCATCGGTACGCTGGCCGCGTCGCGCCCCGACTGTCCATACGACGACTCGATCAGCTCGCGCAGCAGTGACACGGCGAGTCCGGCGACTTCGACCGTGGGCACGGCCACCGTCGTCAGCGCGGGCCGCGATTCGCGCGCGAGCTGAATGTCGGTGATGCCGATCACGGAGAGGTCGCCCGGCACGGTCAAACCGAGATCGGCGGCGGCGTGCATCGCGCCGAGCGCGGGCAGGTCGTTGGTCGCAAAGATCGCCGTGAGTTTCGGGTCGGCTTCCAGCAGCGCGCGCGCGGCGACGTAGCCGCCGTGGATCGTATCGGTTGCGTGTCGAACGCGGTTCTTCGGCGCGCCGGCCGCGCGGAGCGCATCGACGAAGCCCTCGTAGCGCGCCGCGTGAATGCCCGACGCCTTGCTGCCGACAATCGCGCCGATCCGCCGATGCCCGAGCTCAAGCAGATGCGCGCCCGCCAGCTCGCCCGCGCGCCGGAAATCGACCGCGACGCATGGCAGCCCCGGCGGCTCGTGTGGCCGCTCCCACATGCACAACACGACCGGCGTGCCGCGCGCTTCGGTGGTGTGAAGATCGGCGAAGTCCAGGTTCGCGTTGGTCACGAGCACGCCCTCGGAGAGCGTCCCCGCAATCTGGTCGAGATACGCGCGGCCGGTCAGCGGGTCTTCGTTAGTATTGCAAATGATCACAAAGTGGCCGCTCGTGCGCGCCGCGCGTTCGACGGCCAGCGCGAACTCCGGATAGAACGGATTGGCGATGCTCGACACCATCAGCGCGAGGGTCGGCGCGCGGCCCTCCGCGAGTGCGCGGGCAGCCAGATGGGGCCGATAGCCGAGCGCCTCGACGGCGTCGAGGACGCGTTGACGGGTCGTCGCGCCGACGCGGCCGCGATTGCGCAGCACGTTTGAGACGGTCGCTGGGGTGACGCCTGCATGATGTGCGACTTCGCTGAGTGTGGGCATGTTGTCTTCAATATTTGGGACGGATGTTCGACATTTGCGTCGCGGCGCAAGGCGCGGCACCATCTGTCGCACAAACAATCGATATCGGAGACAGGCAGGGTCCAACGATCGCACGCGATCGCTTTTTTCGGTCCTGCTGATTAAGCGCTTAATCTCCGACTTCGAGCTGATTAAATCACGGAGTCGATGCAATGGCGAGCATTTCGTTACGAGGCGTGCAGAAGGCGTATGGCGATGGCGCACCGGTGATCCGCGACGTGGACCTGGAGATCGCGGAGAACGAGTTCTGCGTATTCCTCGGTCCGTCGGGTTGCGGCAAGTCCACGTTGCTGCGCATGATCGCCGGTCTCGAAGACGTCAGCGACGGCGACCTCTCCATCGGCGGCAAGCTCGTCAACGACGTGCCCGCCGCGCAACGCGGCGTAGCGATGGTGTTTCAGAGCTACGCGCTGTTTCCGCACATGACCGTGTTCGAGAACATGGCCTTCGGCCTGAAGCTCGCCAAAACGCCCAAAGACGAAATCGACCGCAAGGTGCGCGAAGCCGCGCGCATTCTGCAGCTGGAGGCGTTGCTCGACCGACGGCCGAAGGCGTTGTCCGGCGGTCAGCGGCAGCGGGTTGCGATCGGGCGGGCCATCGTGCGCGAGCCGGGCGTGTTTCTATTCGACGAACCGTTATCCAATCTCGACGCGACGCTGCGCGGACAGACCCGCGTCGAGATCGCGCGGCTGCACAAGCAGTTCGCCAAAGCGAGCGTGGTCTACGTGACGCACGATCAGATCGAAGCGATGACGCTCGCCGACAAGATCGTGCTGCTGCATGCGGGCAAGGACACCGAACGCTACGGCAGCATCGCGCAGATCGGTGCGCCGCTCGAGTTGTATCACCGTCCAAAGAGCCGCTTCGTCGCCGGGTTCATCGGCTCGCCGCGCATGAATTTTTTGCCGGCAAAAATAGCGTCGATCGATGCGCAGGGCGTGGTCGTCACGCTCGATCACACGTCTGAAAACGTGCGCGTGCCGGTGAGCGGTGAAGGTCTGCAAGTCGCGCAAACGGTCACGCTCGGCGTGCGTCCGGAGCACCTGGAGTTCGTCGATGCGTCGGCCGCTTCATCTGCCGACGGCGTGCTCGCGCGCACCGTGTCGCTCGTCGAACAACTCGGCGAACACAGCTACGTTCACCTCGATCAACCCGGCGGCGCCGTGCTGATCGCCAAAGCGCCGGGCGATACGCGCCTCGCGCCAGGGGACCGCGCGAGCCTGCGCGTGCCCCCGCTCGCTTGCCACCTGTTTGCCGAGGACGGCTTCGCGGCCGCTTCGCTCGAATCCGTCGAACACCACGCATAAGCAACGTTAGGGGACATTGGGATGCGCCTTGGAGTCTGTTATTACCCGGAACACTGGCCGGAGTCGATGTGGGAAGACGACGCTCGCCGGATGAAAGCACTCGGCATCGAGCAGGTGCGGATCGCCGAATTCGCATGGAGCCGCATGGAGCCGACGCCTGGCGAATACGACTGGGGCTGGCTGGATCGCGCGATCGGCGTGCTGGGCGCGGCCGGATTGAAGGTCGTGATGTGCACGCCGACCGCTACGCCGCCGAAGTGGCTAATAGATCGTTATCCTGACATTCTGCCGATCGGCGCGGACGGTCGTCCGCGTGCGTTCGGTTCGCGGCGTCATTACGACTTCTCGTCGCCGTCGTATTTCGAAGCGTCGCAACGCATCTGCACGGCGGTCGCCGAGCGTTACGGCAAGCATCCGGCGGTCGCGTACTGGCAGACCGATAACGAGTTCGGCTGCCATCACACGGTGGTCAGCTATTCGCCCGCGGCCCTGAAGCGCTTTCGCGAGTGGCTGAAGGCACGTTATCACACGGTCGACGCGCTGAACCAGGCGTGGGGCACGGTGTTCTGGAGTATGGAATACCGCAGCTTCGACGAGATCGACGCGCCGGTGGCTACCGTGACCGAAGCGCATCCTTCGCACCGCCTCGATTACCGGCGTTTCGCGTCCGATGAAGTGGCGCGCTACAACCGTATGCAGGTCGAGATCATTCGCGCGCATTCGCCGGGCCGTCCGGTCGCGCACAATTTCATGCAGCTCTTCACGGAGTTCGATCACTACAAGGTTGCCGCCGATCTCGACGTCGCGAGCTGGGACAGCTATCCGCTCGGCGCACTCGAAGAGCAGTGGTTCGCGCCGGACATCAAGGCGCGCTGGCTGCGGAGCGGCCATCCCGACTTCGCGTCGTTCAATCACGACGTCTATCGCGGCATGTCGAAGCTGCCGTTCTGGGTGATGGAGCAACAGCCGGGTCCGGTGAACTGGGCGCTGTGGAATCCGGCGCCGCTGCCGGGCATGGTGCGGCTGTGGAGCTGGGAGGCGTTCGCGCATGGTGCGGGTTGCGTGTCGTACTTCCGTTGGCGTCAGGCGCCGTTCGCGCAGGAACAGATGCATGCGGGTTTGAATACGCCGGATAACCGGCTCGACGTCGGCGGCAACGAAGCGGCTCAGGTCGCGAACGAGATTCGCACGGTGCTCGCGGCGAATGCCGACGCCAACGCCGCGATCCGTTCGAAGGTCGCGCTCGTCTATGACTACGAGGCGAAGTGGCTGTTCGAGATTCATCCGCAAGGGGCGGACTTTCACTATCCGCGTTTCGCGTTCGAGTACTACTCGGCGTTGCGTGCGCTCGGACTCGATGTCGATGTTGTGCCGGTCGACGCACCGCTCGACGGCTACAGCCTGATCGTCGTGCCGCCGCTGCCGGTCGTGCCGGACGATTTCGCCGCGCGTCTCGCCAGCTCCGGCGCGCAGGTGGTGCTCGGCCCGCGCACCGGTTCGAAGACTCAAGACCTGCGGATCCCGGCGAATCTGCCGCCGGGTCCATTGACGTCGGTGCTGCCGGCGCGGGTATGGCGCGTCGAATCGATGCGCCCGAACGTGACCGAAGGCGTGCGTCTTTCGGATAGCACGAATGCGAACGGCGATGATGGCTATGCGCGTCACTGGCGCGATTTCATCGACAGCGATGCGGCGACTGCACTCGACGTGCGCGCCCGTTTTGCGGACGGCCATCCCGCGTATGTGCGCAGCGGCGCGTTCCACTACCTGGCGAGCCTGTTCGACGATGCGCTCACAGTGCGTCTGTTCGAACGGATCGCGCAAGAGGCCGGTGTGACGACAGTGGCGCTCGGCGACAGCGTGCGCGTCAGCCGGCGCGGCGCGCTGACCTACGCGTTCAACTACGGCGACGCGACGCATACGCTCGCCGACGTAGCCGACGACGCGTTCGTGATCGGTTCACGCGAGATTGCGCCGCAGGGCGTGGCGGTTTATCGGTCGTGATGAAGAGCTGGCTTGAAGACGGCATTCCATGCAGTAACTACAACGACGCAAAACCAGGAATAAAGGAGACAGGCAACATGATGCTGAAACCACGCAAGATTCTGTTGGCACTCGCGCTGGCCGCTGCGGCGGTGGGGACGTCCGCCGTCAACACGGCACAGGCCGGTACGCTCGCGGTCAACATCGCGTACAAGGGCGCGAGCCAGCGCGCGGTCTGGCAGTCGGTGATCGACGAGTTCAAGAAGGCGAATCCGGGGATCGACGTGAAGGTGTCGTTCATCGACGAGGAAGCGTACAAGGTGCAGTTGCCCGGCTGGCTCTCCACCGTTGCGCCCGATATCGTCAACTGGCATGACGGCGAACGCATGGCGTATTACGCGCAGCGCGGCCTGTTCGAAGATCTGAGCGGCGACTGGGCGAAGAACGGCTGGAACGACATGTATGCGTCGACCAAGGAAGCGTCATCGTATAAGGGCAAGCAGTACGCTGCGCCGACGGTGTACTACTCGTGGGGCATGTTCTATCGCAAGGATCTGCTCGAGAAGGCCGGCGTCAAGGGCGAGCCGAAAACGTGGGACGAGTTTCTCGACGCCTCGAAGAAGCTGAAGGCCGCCGGCATCACGCCGATCGCCGTGGCGGGGCGCGACGCTTGGACGCTCGCCGGCTGGTTCGATTATCTCGACCTGCGCCTGAACGGCAATGCGTTCCATCAAAAGCTGATGGCAGGCGAGATTCCCTACACCGACCCGCGCGTGAAGAAGGTCTACACGACGTGGAAGCAATTGCTCGACGCGGGCTATTTCATCGACAATTCGCTCTCCTACGATCTGGACTCGGTGCAGCCATTCCTGTTCCAGGGCAAAGCCGCGATGATGCTGATGGGCACCTTCATCACCGCCGGTTTCCCGCCGAACGTGAAGCCGCAAATGGGCTACTTCCAGTTTCCGGTGATCGACCCGAAGGTGCCGACCGCCGAAGATGGTCCGGTCGAATCGCTGCATATTCCGTCGAAAGCAAAGAACAAGGCGGACGCGCACACGTTCCTCGCGTTCGTCGAAACGCCTCAGATCGGCGCGCAACTGGCGACCGGACTTGGTTCGTTGTCGGCGAACAGCAAGTCGCCTGAACCGGAAGACCCGATTTCGAAGATCGGCTTCCAGATTCTCGCGAACACGAAGGGCGGCATCGCGCAGTTCTACGATCGCGATATGACCAAGGAAATGGCCGACGAAGGGATGAAGGGGATGCAGCAGTTCGTCTCCGATCCGACCAAGCTCGACGACGTGCTCGCGCAACTCGAGCAGAGCCGCAAGCGTATCTACAAGAAGTGAGCGGTGGCGGCCGTGAGGCCGCTGTCGTTGATTTCGATGGGTTTAGTTGTCTGGATGAGATCGGGGTTAGGTGTAGGCGCCGGCTCCGGTCGACCGCTTTGCATGGAACCGGAGTAAGAGCTTTGCATGGGGCCGGAATAAGTGCTGAAGCACTAACTCCGGCCGACAGCTAAAGCACTAACTCCGGTCGACCGCGTTGCATGGGACCGGAGTAAGAGCTTTGCATGGGGCCGGAATAAGTGCTGAAGCACTAACTCCGGCCGACAGCTAAAGCACTAACTCCGGTCGACAGGAGAAATAATCGTGTCGCATTCCGTTAGCCGTCACACCGTCGTCGGTCCTGCTGAACCGGGCGGTCCGGGCCTGCCTTCGCCAGGCGGCACGGTGCGCGGCGGTCCGCCCACCGCATCGCGCCGACGCCGTCCCACGCCGACCGCGCGCCGGCAGCGGCGTGCCGCGTTCCTGTTTCTCGCGCCGGCCTGCGTGATGGTGGCCATCTATGTCGTGTGGCCGATCCTGTCGACCATCCGCCTGAGCTTTTTCAACTGGGACGGCATGACCGAGCCGTCGTTCATCGGGCTCGCCAATTACGTCGAATTGTTTCACGCACCGACGTTCTACACGGCGCTGAAGAACAACCTCATCTGGCTGGTGCTGTTCCTGCTCGCGCCGCCGATGGGCCTCGCTGTCGCGTTGTATCTGAACCAGGCGGTGGCGGGCATACGTATCGTCAAATCGCTGTTCTTCGCGCCGTTCGTGTTGTCGGGCGTGGTGGTCGGTTTGATCTTCTCGTGGTTCTACGACCCGACCTTCGGCCTGCTCGCGGTCATACTCGGCCACGGCGTGCCCGTGCTCGGCGACCCGCGCTATGCCACGTTCGGGATCGTGTTCGCGGCGCTGTGGCCGCAAACCGCCTATTGCATGATTCTTTATCTGACCGGGCTCACCTCGCTGAACGCCGAGCAGATCGAAGCCGCGCGCATGGAAGGCGCGCATGGCTGGTCGATGCTGTGGCATGTAATCCTGCCGCAATTGCGGCCGACCACGTTCATGGCGATCGTCGTCACCATCATCGGCGCATTGCGCAGTTTCGACCTGATCTCGGTGATGACCGGCGGCGGCCCGTTCGAAAGTTCGACCGTGCTGGCCTATTACATGTACGACTCGGCGATCAAGTACTACCGCATCGGCTATTCGGCGGCAATTGCCGTCGTCCTGTTCGGCATCATGCTGGTGTACATCGTTTATCACTTGCGGCGGATGCTGCGCACCGAGCAATAAAGGAACCGACCATGTTTCCTATCCCGATCGACAAATGGAAGCCGGTCTCGCGCCGCGCGTACAAACTGACGTTGCCCATCGCATTGCTGATCTGGCTGCTGCCGATGATCGCCGTGCTCGTCACGTCCGTGCGCTCGACGGAAGAACTGAGCGAGGGCAACTACTGGGGATGGCCGAAGCACTTCGCGATGTTCGATAACTATCGCGAGGCGTTGACCACGTCGCCGATGCTGCATTACTTCTGGAATAGCGTGCTGATCACGGTGCCTGCCGTGGTCGGTTCGATTGCACTGGCGGCGATGGCCGGATTCGCGCTGGCGATCTACCGGTTTCGCGGCAACTCGACGTTGTTCGCGACATTCGTCGCGGGCAATTTCGTGCCGGTGCAGGTGTTGATGATTCCGGTGCGCGACCTGTCGTTGCAACTCGGTTTGTTCAATACCGTGAGCGCACTGATCCTGTTTCATGTGTCGTTTCAGACCGGGTTTTGCGCGCTGTTTCTGCGCAACTTCATCAAGCAGCTGCCATTCGAACTGGTCGAGGCGGCACGGATAGAAGGGGCGAACGAGTGGACCGTGTTTTTTAGAATCGTGCTGCCATTGATTCGCCCGGCGCTCGCGGCGTTGGCGATTCTCGTGTTTACGTTCGTGTGGAACGATTATTTCTGGGCGCTGTGTCTGACCCAAGGCGATGATGCCGCGCCGATCACGGTGGGCGTCGCCGCGTTGAAGGGACAGTGGACGACCGCGTGGAATCTCGTTTCGGCCGGGTCGATTCTGGCCGCGCTGCCGTCAGTGGCGATGTTCTTTGCGATGCAGAAGCACTTTGTCGCCGGGTTGACGTTTGGGGCGACGAAGGGCTAGAGGCGCGTTGCCTGTTGCGCGATGTGAGAGAAGGGTTGCCCGCGCAAGCGGGCTTTTTTTCTGCGCACCAACCGTACAAACGCCGGTCTTCCGGAGAAGACCGGCAGAACATCAGGCTCAGTTCGAATCAGCGTACTTCAACGTCCAGCTCAACGTGCGATTGCCTCCGCCCGTCAGCGCGAAAGGATGCGTAGTGCAGGCAAAATTCGAATGCAATTGCCCGATCGGCGTGGTCGACAGCGGATTGGTGACACCGCTCGCCATCTCGAAGTTGGACAGCGCGCAACTGTCGAAGCCCGTGGTGCCGTAGTTCGTTGCAATGCTGTTCGCGTAGTTAACCGAAACACCGTCGCCATTCGCCGTGGTGTTCGGGAAGTCCGCGAAAGACGTGAAATCCGTCTCGACCGACATATTGCCGGTCAGCGTTGCAGAGCTTAGCGTGTCGGTTCGGCTCATGTTGCCGTGACTGAACGTCAACACCGTATGGACCTGCAGATCGAGATCCGACGTATAGGTCGCGTTCTTCGTGGCCTGCCTGAATTTGGCCGTGTCGAAAGAGACCACCACCTGGCCGTTGGCTTCCTGCACGTTCAGGTTCTTGTAGTAGGTGACCGGAATATAGGTTTTGCCGCCATAAGAAACCTGCGGAATCAGCAATGCATAGCTGAGGTCCGTCGTGCCGTAAATCAGCTTGTCGGAGAACGGGGTCGGGTAGTACGGCGTGAACGAGTTATAGTCGGGCGCCTGGCTCAAATTCAGATTGATGACACGCTTGCCGTCGCGCACGGTGATCAGCGCGGCGCTATAAGGATGCGCGGTATCGGTCGGCTGGTTGTACCAGGTGAGCGTGTAATGCGGTTTTGCATCCAGCCAGGTTTGCAGATCGGCATCAGCCATCGGCGCTTTGCCCTTGAAACCGAGCTTGTCCCACCACGCGTTCACGTACATGAACTGGTGCAACAGGCTGAAGTTCTCGCCCATCACGCGCGGCTTGCCACGATACGTATCGGTGCCGCGGCCTTTGACCCACATGTTCACGGACGGCGTGGGCAAGGTCGGGTCGTACCAGAACGTTTCGTAGCGATAGGCCGCCTTGTAAATGTACGCGTAGGCAACCTGCATTTCCTGCGGCGTGAGTACACCCGCATTGGCCGCTGCGGTCAGCACTTCCATGAAGGCCGTATCGCCGTACGGGCCGATGGAGCGCCCGTAGTTGAAGCCCTGGCCGTCGGCGTTGAGTTGCGGGAGAATCAGGTCGACCGATTTGCGCAGATACGATTTCAATTCCGGCGTCAGGTTGGCCTCATTGCCCATTTCCAGCGTTCGCTCGGTGACTTCGCCGATCAGCAGCGTGCTGTACCGGTCGAAACGCGCCTGATCGTAATAGGTGGTATGGGTATTCGATGCTTCGTCCGAAAAGCCGCCGGAAGAATCGTTTCTGATGTGCTTGGTCAGCGTGTACAGAAGCGCATCACGCGCGCCCATCGTGGCGACCGTCGCATCGGACGCGGAAGAGAACGTCGGATTGCTCCAGCCGAGCTTTTGCCTCAAACCTGCAATGCCGTAAGAGACCGCGTAGTAGTTTTGCGCGGTATTGAGCGAAGCGACGTCGATCGGCACGCCGGCAGTGGGACACGTATTCGTTTTACCGCTGGCGTCCGCGCCGAACATGTCGCAGAAGGTCAGGCGGCTTTGCAACGTAGCCAGCATCGCGTCGCTGAAAACCTCGTTGAGCATGCCGTGCGCTTTGAAGTTATTGAGCGCGACGAGATAGTAGTACTCGCCCCATGACGTGTTCGCGTACATGTAATTGGCGCCGTTCATCTGCGTCATCATGGCGGTCGTTATCTTCTGATACGTCGCCAGATAATCCGCGTAGGCCGGATCGCCCTTCGATTTCATATCGATCAATATCCACGACAGGCCGAGCGCCAGCTTGCCGGGCAGGAATTTATCGCCCGTGTTGGTATCCAGCACGTGGACCGGATTGCCGTCGCCGAGGTCCATGACGACCTGCGTGAAGTCCGGCGCTTTCTTGATGAGGTCAAATAGCGCTCTCATCTGTCCCATCATCGTGATAGGGATGCCCGCGTCGGCCTGGACGCTCGTGTCGGGCGCGCCGTAGACAATCCCGTGCAGCGAAATGGCGCCGCCTTTGGACGGATCGGGCGTGGTTACCGGCGGGGTGTCGGGTGGGGTGTTCGGTGAACCGTTTGAGCCGTCATTCGCGCCGCCGCATGCGCTGAATAAAAGAGCGGTGGCGGTGCTCAGTGCGAATGCGAGCGCGGTTTTTCTCGGTGAAAGCATGCTTGTCTCCAGATTTTTAATTTAATTCGATGCCTGAATGGACGTTTTGTCGGTAAAGCATTATTCGTTTTTTGCATCTCCTTTAATAAATTAAAAACAAATTCTGACCGTGATGCTTGATGAAGCTAACGGCGCGCACATCGGGCCTCGGAAATGGAGGCAATGAGGTGCTGCAGCCAATCATCGGTTGTCTGATGACATAGCCGGGTCGGACAGAATCTGTCCGCGAGAGTTACTCCCGCATGTAGTTGCGCCGTCATCTCTAGTCTGCAACCGTATCTCTAAAAGGCGTCTCCCGCGCTGATTTCGCTGCGGCGCACCATCGGCGATGAGAAACGCCGATGGATCCTGCGCCTGAAATATTTGGTAAGTCGTAGGAGATCATATCTCAACGAACTTGGCAAGTCAGACGAATTTTGCCGACGAGCGCGCGTGTCCCTGTTCCTGAGGAGGAGCGGAGGGCGCCTGATCAATTCATTCCTATCGGTTCTGCTTTTCGCACGCGATCAAAAAAATATAGCGGACAGCGGAATGCCGAATTGAATTGGAATGCTTAAACGCTTTCACTGGTTTCGCTCGACGGATTCGCAGTGAACGACAGTCCGTTGCGCATTGATAAGCGTTGCGAAGCTATTGCCTGGCGGGCGCCGATCACTGGGAATGGCCGCTAACCGCCGTTGTCCATGCCGCTCGTCTTCGGCGAGGCGACGGCGACACTGATGTTCCCGGTTCAACGCAATGTGTCGTTCCATTCGGTAGATACGACGTAAAACGTTTGCGCGATCGAATTCCGAGCCCCCTGAGCCAGAGAAGCGGCTATCCGCGAGAAAAGCATCCGACTAATGGGCGCTGACGCTCGGCGGCGCGTGGAAACAAACTCGGTGAAATTTAGGGAGGATTCCTTGGAATCGACCGCAGATCGCTGAACGATTCCGCGTTCGACACGCGTCGCACGCAACCCACCCGTCGACCCAACGCTGCCGCGCAAGCTCCATCGGATAAGATACGGCCCGCCATGCAATTTTTAGAACGGAAGGAGTGTTTTCAATGATTCAACCGAGCAGCGTATTCAAGGAGAACCTGGCGCAGATGCCGGCCATCGACGGTATCGCGCGTATCGATCTGGTGGACGGCAAGGGCGCCGTGGTCGCGAGCATCGAGAACAAGCCGGGCAAGCAGGGCTCGCTCGCGGTGTACAACTATCTGCGCGAGACGTTCGGCACGCTGGACGCGAAAGCAGCCGAGCACGGCCTCGCCCTGTTCGCCGAACATACGGGCGACGCGCGCAATCGTCCGGGCGCGCATCCGAACGTCGATCTGCTGCTCGCGATCGCGGCTGGCAGTGAGGCGTTGCGTATCGACGTCGTCGCAGCGGGTTGACGCGAGGCGCTGCGCGTCGAGTGGGTGGCGATTGATTGAGGCCACCGCCGGCTCGCAGCGCGAGAATACGCCGGCAAGCGGGCACCACGCATTACGCGTTACGCCGCGCGGACAGCGCGAAGCTCGTTCGCATCGAGAAAGAAATTCCTGTTATCAGCCATCCGTTCGACCATGAAGTCGATAAAAGTCTTCACGCGCAACGGCTGCTCCGTCCTATGCCCGTAGTAGATATAGACCGTACCGTACTCGGTGATGTGCTGCGTCAGCAACGCAACGAGCCGGCCGGTCCGGATGTGCGGGGTGGCATTGAAGCTGCCCAGCTGTCCGATACCCAGCCCCGATAACACCGCCTGCGTTTCCACGTCCGTGTCGTTCACGCAAATGGTGGGCGGCATGTCGCGATAGACGATCTCGTCGTCGATCTGAAATTGCCACTGCGCGAGCTTGCCCGTGTTCGCGCGCCGATAACCGGTGCAACGGTGTTGAGCGAGATCATCGATAGTTTGCGGCGCACCGTGACGCTCGATATAGTCGGGCGATGCGCACACGATCAACTGAATCGGCACGAGCGCGCGGGCAATCGATCCGCCCGACGGCGGCGGCCCGCCGCGAAATCCCACATCGGCACGTTCGGTCACGAGATCGGTGAAGTGATCGTCGAATTGCACTTCGAGCCGCACGTTCGGGTAAAGACGCTGGAATTGCTCGAAGTACGGCCACAGTACCGGCAGCCCAAGCGCTCGCGGCGCGCTGACGCGTAGCAGGCCGCCCACTTCTTCCTTCGAGCGGCGCGCCTCGTCGAGCGCGGACGAAAAAATGGCAAGTGCCGGCTTCACGCTGTCGAATAGCCGCTGGCCTTCTTCGGTCAGACTGAGCTTGCGCGTCGTGCGATGAAAGAGCCGCACGCCGAGTTCCTTCTCCAGTTGCATGACCGCATGACTTGCCGCCTGAGGCGAGATGCCCTGATCGACCGCCGCGCGCCGCAGGCTTCCTAGCGTCGCGGCGCGCACGAACGTGGTGATTGCACGAACTTCGTTCATCGCCTGCGCCTCGGATTAGCAAACAAAAGTTGATTATCAGTCTAGCAATAGGTGGCTAGTTTGTGTCAGTCGCCGCGCCTACCATGGCTTCACTTTCACACCATTCGTAGGAGAAACATCATGGCTGACCTTCACCACAACGACTTCAAGCGCGTCTGGTTCATCACCGGCGCATCGCGTGGCATCGGCGCGCTGATCGCCGAGGCCGCGCTCGCGGACGGCAACGCGGTCGTGGCGGCGGGACGCAACGTTGCCGCCATCGTGGAGCGCCTCGGCGACTCGGCCGCTTTGCTACCGGTTGCGCTGGACGTGACCGACGAGGCGCAGGCGAAAGCGGTGGTGCAAATGGCCATGGAAAAATTCGGCCGCGTCGACGTGCTCGTGAACAACGCGGGCTTCGGTCTGCTGGGCGCGGTGGAGGAGTCCGCCGACCGCGACGTGCGCCGCATGTACGACACCAACGTATTCGGCCTGCTGAACGTCACGCGCGCTGTGCTGCCGGTCATGCGCGCCAGGCGCGCCGGCCACGTGATCAACATTTCGTCGATCGGTGGCTATCGCGGCGCGGCGGGGTTCGGCGTGTATTCGTCGACGAAGTTCGCGGTCGAGGGTCTCACCGAAGCGCTCAGAGACGAGTTGCAACCGCTCGGCCTTCACGCGACGGTCGTCGAGCCAGGTTATTTCCGCACGGATTTCCTCGACGCGTCGTCGCTGACGATTGCGCCTGACGTGATCGCCGACTACGACGCGAGTTCGGGCGCGGTTCGCCGCAAGGCCACCCAGATGAATCACAACCAGCCCGGCGACCCGAAAAAGCTGGCGGACGCGATGGTCGTACTGGTCGACGCGCCCAATCCGCCGCTGCGTCTTCCGCTCGGCACCGATACGCTGGCCGCGATTGCCGCGAAAAACGCATACGTGGAGCAGGAAATGCAAACGTGGCGGGCGCTGTCGGCATCGACGGATTTTCCTGCTTGAGGTGCTGGTCTGTCGGCGCCGTAAATCCCGCCGCGCCCGCGCGAGGGAATTCACGGCGCCTCGCGGCCGTTCACGGGCCGCCATGCGCGGCCTTGCTTATTCTTCAGCGGAAAGCGACGTTATTCGAAGGCTTTGGATTGGGTTCACAAACGGCTTCTATTCGATCAATTGAAAACCGCAGGCTCGGCTGAAACTGGCGTTATGCCAATCGCGCCAGGAGCCTGCGATGTCTTCCCGCCACGACAAAGATCATCCGTTCGAAGCCGGCTTGCCCGAGTTCGCCGCGTCCGAATGGAACGGCCCGTCAGCGGCTCAGGACGCAGCGATGCACGAACTGCAACGCGCGTCCGAGGGCGTCTTGCAGCTTGCGACGCAAACTCATGCCGCCGTGGGGCGAAACGACCCGGCAGCCGCGGAAATGGCGCGCGCGTCGCTTGAGCAGCAATTGACGCTGACCACACGGCTGATCGACGAGCTTCTGTTCGGCGGCCCCGACCAGCCCACGACGCACTGAGCGTCCCGCACGTCTTTCACGCACGACGATATCAATCGCAGTCTCGACCTTCCGAAATCCAAAATGAGCGCTTTGACGATACTTCTCTGCATCTGGGCCATGGTCGCGTTCTGCGCTGTCCTGTTTATCCGGGGCGCCAGCGCGCGCGTCGAGCGCCCCGCGAAAGCGCCGCAAAGCCGTGCGTCGCGCTATTCGATCGCGGAGTAACGGCGATCCGAACCGGCCGCAGCGCTGCTGGCGGGCGGGGTACCATGAAGTGCGCCAGCGCTTGCTGGTTTGCACTGACGATACCTTCACCGGAGGTTTTCGCATGGACACGCATTCGATTCTGGGCATGATGCACGCCGAAGAGGCTTTGCTGGTTTCCGTCGTGCGCTCGTTGCCCGCGGACATCAAACGCAAGATCGCCAACGACTTTCACGAGCAGGCCCAACTCGCGGAAACGTCGCATCTGAATCCGACCACCGATCGCGAAGCGAGCGACGCGTTCAAGGCCCATATCCGACGCCTGTCGAACATGCTGGCTTCGCTGTCTTGACCAGCGACGGCGACGCCGCGCGTCGCCGGACCCGCTTGCGCGAATCCGCTCACCCATCGATTCGACGCATCGAGCGGCGGTAAGAGACCGCCGCGCAGCACCGCACGCGTGCGCGATTCACCCGCGCGAAAACGCCCTGTGAGACGGACATCCGTCCATTTGCACGCTCCGCATCGGCCTGCCATCACGTCTTCAGATGCGCGTCGGTTATGCGCCCGACCCCCTTTTCTATTGGGGGCAGCTTAAGCTTCACTTAAGAAAGCCTCCCTAGGCTAGCCCCAGCCTTAAGCAGCGCCTCATGCAGTGACTGGGGGTGCTGGTTCAATAAACCCACCTGCACGTGCGTGTCGTCGGCGCACCGATGGTCGACCGCTTTTAGTCAATGCCCCTATCTGTAGCTCGCGTCCTGCCCGGGCGGGCCGGCAAAATCATCGTCGTCTGTGCCATCAGTTCCGCGTGCGCGGCTTACCTGCTGAGTCACAATCGTGCTGCTCATACCGAGGACCCGGACGTGTCGCTGGTGAGCAAAGATTCGGCCACGCGCCCCGCGAGTTCGTCTGGAGCGCCTGCTGTGCCGGGTGCCACGGATGCACCGCCGCCGAAGCCGCCCGCTTTCACCGTGAAGCATGCTTCTATCGAACACAGCTTTGCCGCTGCCGCGCAGAGCATGGGTGTCGATGCGGCCACGACGGCGATTCTGGCGCACGCATTCCATGGCGAAGTTAATTTTTCGCGCGATCTGCGAGCAGGCGACGGCGTGAGCGCAGTGTTCGACGCCAGCCCTGACGACGGCGCAGCGCACGAACCGCTCGCGGTGCGCATCGTCCGCGGCGGGACGACACACGATGTGTTCCTTCACAAAGATCTGCAAGGCAAGCCTTTCTATTATTCGAAAGACGGCGCGAGCACCAAGCCTTCTTTCGAGCGATATCCGCTGGAGTTCACGCGCGTGTCGTCGGCCTTTTCGTTGCATCGTCTCGACCCAGTTGTGCATCGTTGGCAAAGCCATGACGGTGTCGACCTGGCCGCGCCCTCGGGCACGCCGGTGCATGCCACCGCGCGCGGCGTGGTCCGCTTCATCGGCCAGCAAACCGGCTACGGGAAGGTGATCGTCATTCAGAACCCGCCGCCGTACTCGACGACGTTCGCGCATCTGTCGCGTTTCGCAAAGGGGCTGCGTCGCGGCAGCCACGTCAATCGCGCTCAGGTGATCGGCTATGTCGGCGAAACCGGTTGGGCAACCGGTCCGCATTTGCACTACGAAGTGCACGTGAACAACGTGCCGCATGATCCGCTGACGGTCGAGTTGCCACAGAAGACGCCGCTTCGCGCCGACGAGTTGCAGCAGTTCAAGGCGCGCGCCGCGGCGTTGACCGCGCTGCTGTGAGGCTGCCGACGCGACGAAGCAGGGCGTTGGCGGCGAGTCGCGAGAGCAAATAGTGTGTCGGCGTTCAACGCGCATGTCATGCGCACGAACTGGCTCCCGTCTCAGCTTTGCGACATACCGGTCCGCGTCGGGAAAGCGCTGTCGAGTGGAATCCGCGACCGCTATATCTGCCCAAAGCGTTCCGCAAACCGTTGCCGGTCAGCACCTCCAGGGGTTTTCCATTGCGCGCAGGAACGCGGGCCGGGTTCACGCGGAAGCGTTGCCACGGGACGCGCCGGTGTATCAATTCCGACTCATTGCGTGCCGCGAAGCCCGCGCCGAAGCGGCCGCTGTATCGCGCGCCCTTGCCCAGCAAGGCCGTAACGCTCTTGGCATAGCTGTTGCAATAGCTGAGCCACAAAGCAAAAATACGCTGCGGCCGGAAAAGAAAAAGCAGTACTCGCAGTGAACAGATTCCGGCAGCAGCAAAAGTCTTCGTGTATCGCGTTCGGGGAACGACGCATCACACGGGGTGCGGCGGGGCCAACAAAGTACGTAGTCAATAAACAGCGACGCGAGTGATCGATACGCGATGTATCGGTCACTCGTGATCGTGACGACGTGAAGCGATGACCTCGCCACTTTTTTCTGTCCACGTGGATAGACCTGAAGATCTCTGGGGGCCTCTTCGCCGGACCGGCGTCAAGCGCCGTTCGCTCACGCACGAGTTCGACGCAATGCAGCCGAAACTCTTAAGCCGCTCGACGGCAAACCCATCCGATCTTCCCGCCCCTGGCGTCGGCCATGCACTGCTGCATGCTCGCGCGGCCACACTCCGCGCGAACCGAACGCTTGCGCGTCGCCCGGCAGGCTGCGAAGATCGCGTAAAAGCGTCTGTGCATCTCCGATGCCCCGCATGGTCCCGACGCGTCCAGCGAAGCTGCACGCCATGCGCCTTTGATGCACTTCTCCACCGGGGAATTCCATGTTTGCGTCAAGCCCGTTTTCCGGCCTGCTGCACCACGCGAGCCTCTGGCTGCAAGCGTACGCGCTCGTGCTGGCGCTGATGGGCGTGGGCGCGTTGCTGGAGCGTCGCTGGCCCGCCGCGTTGCTGCAATCGCGCTCGGGGCAGCGCATGAACATGGCCTATGCGGGTTTGTATCTGGCGCTCGTCGAGGCGGCGAAGCCGTTGACGGCGGCGGCTAGTGTCGCCATCGTGAACGCGTTGGGCGGCGGCATGGTCGTGCTGGTGTCGCGCGGATGGGGCGCGCTCGCGTCGTTCGTGATCGTGCTGCTGACCATCGATGTGCTCGAATACGCGTTTCACCGTTTGCAGCACACGTGGCCCGTGCTGTGGAAGCTGCATTCGCTGCACCATAGCGCGGTCGACTTCAACGTCACGGTGACGCTGCGGCATCACTGGTCCGAAGTGCTGATCAAGGGTTGTCTGCTCTATCCGCTGGTGGGCGTTCTGTTCAGGGTCGAGCCGTGGATCGTCGGGGCGACTTCCTTCGTGTTCATGTTCGGCAATTATTTCGCGCACCTGAATCTGCGCGTGGACCTCGGCCGCTACGTCACGTGGGTCAACAATCCGCAATATCACCGCTTGCACCACTCGGTGCGCGCCGAACATTTCGATCACAACTTCACGCAATTGCTGCCGCTGTGGGACCACCTGTTCGGCACACTCTGGGTGCCGGCCAAACACGAATGGCCGGCCACCGGTCTCGACGACGGCACGCAACCGCGCTCGCTGCTCGGCGCGATCAGCTGGCCGCTGGGCGTGCAGATCGGACGCGCTGCCGCGCTGCGCCGCGAGCCGGTCGCGCTGCTGGACAAAGAGACGAAGTGACGTTGCCAGGCGAGCCGGCACCTCGTCGCTATCCTGCGTCTAGGCGAGCCGCGCAGTCCGCACCGCCTTGCCGCCCAGCAGGCAGACGATCAACGTAGCCATCACCAACACGCACAACGCCACGCGCAAACCGAGCAGCCCCGCGCCGAGTCCGATCAAGGGCGGCCCGACCAGGAAGCCGGCATAGCCTGCGGTGGCCGCCATCGATACGCCCGTCGCCGGTGTGACGGTCGAACGGCCCGCCGCGCTGAAAATGACAGGAACGATATTCGCGAGGCCGACGCCGACCATCGCGAAGCCCACGCACGCGGTCAGCATGGTCGGCAGACTCAGCACCAGTGCGAGCCCCGCCACCGCGATCAGGCCGCCGAGCGCGACGACCCGGCTCGACCCGAAGCGGCGCACCGACACATCGCCGACGATGCGGCACGCCGCCATCGAAAACGCAAACGCCGAGTAGCCGATCGCCGCGACGCTCGCTTCCTGGCTCAACGTGGAGCGCAGATACACCGCGCTCCAGTCGGCCACCGCGCCTTCCACCAGCATGCAGAGGAACGCGAGCATCGCCAGTTTCATCACCCCGCCGCTGGGCCACGCGAAGCCGCTGGACGCCGCGGCCACGCGCGGACCGAGATCGCGCAACGCCAGCACGGCCGCGCAAACGATCAGGACAGCGATGAACGCATCGGGCGCCAGCAGTCCGCCGATCACACCGACGCCACCCCTTTGCAGCATCGCTCCGGTGGCCGCGCCGAGCAACCCGCCGGCGCTCCACGCCGCATGAAACGACGACATGATCGGCGCGCGCCATTGCGTTTCGATGGTGCTGGCGTGGCCGTTCATCGACACGTCCAATGCGCCGTTCGCCGCGCCGAGCGCGAACAGCACCGCGCACAGCGCGGCCATGTTGGGCGCGAACGCGGGCAGCGGCAACGCGATCACGAAGGCCGCGCCGAGCAGCGCGGTCGCGCGGCCGCTGCCGAAGCGCGGCGCGAGCTGTCCCGCTAGCGGCATTGCGACGATCGCGCCCAGCGCGAACGCGAACAACGCAATGCCGAGCGAGGTGTCGCTGAGCGCGAGGCTTTCCTTGATGCGCGGCACTTCGACGGCCCACGCGCCGATCCCGAAGCCGTTGGCGAGAAATACGCCGATGGTCGCGATGCGTTCCTTGAGCGGCTTGACGTGCTCGATATGAGAGGTGGCGAGTGAGGTCATGAGCGCGCCACCATCACGTTGTCGCAGACCGCTTCGAGACTCGCGAGCCGCGCGGCCGGCACGTCGGCTTCGACGAACAGGTAATCGATCGCCGCCGCCGGCGCCACCGCGAAGGGCGCGGCGGTCATCAGTTTTTCCGAGGTCAGCGCGATCGCAATCTGGCTGCTTGCTTTCACCATTGCCCGCTTGAGTTCGGCGTCTTCGGCATCGAACGCGGCGACGCCTTCGTCCGGGTCGAGCGCACACGCACCGAGGAAGCACAGGTCCGCGCGGACCTGCTGGATTTGCAGCAGCGCGGTCGCGCCGAGCGACCCCGCCGCGCCGCGCGCAATGCGCCCGCCGACGAGAATCACGTCGAAGCCCGGGCGATTCAGCAGACGGCCGCAGGCTTCGGGCGAATTCGTCACGACCGTGAGGTCTGCGTTGTCCGGCAGCGCGGCCGCGATCGCGACGTTGGTCGAACCGGCGTCGAGCAGAATGATCTGCTTCGGGCGCACGATCGACGCCGCCGCGCTCGCGAGGCAGGCCTTGCGATCGACGGCTTCGCTCATGCGGACGGCGGCGGGTTTGTCGGCGGGCGAGATCAGGAGGGCGCCGCCGTACACGCGCTTGCAGTGCCCCTGTTCGGCGAGATCGCGCAGATGCCGGCGCACCGTGTGTTCCGAGGTCTGGAGTTCGGCGGCGAGCGCTGCCGCGAGCACGCGCCCGTCGGTGCGCAGCCGCTCCAGAATGAGTTGCTCGCGCTGCTCGGGCAGCAGTCCGTTGATGGCGTCTTCCCGTGTTCGCTGCATCTGTCCACCTTGCCGTTGAGAGTCAATCGATCATAAACGAGCAAAATGTAGCGTAAACGTTCGACGGACGCAACGCCTTGTTTTGAGCGCAGACGCCGCGCTTGCAGGTTAGACGCTAGTGAGGCGCCTTGAAGCGCGCCCGAATACCATCCAGTCGAGCAGCCATACCGTGACGAGCGTGGCACCCATCAACGGAAACACGACGCCGAGCAGAACGAGACCGGCTTTCCAGCCGCGCATCGGCGGCGCCGCGCGTTCGCGCGACAGCGCGCCGAGCGAGCGCTGCGGCCGCCGTTTCCACCACATCACGCAGCCGGTCACGGCCATCGCCGCGAGGCCGAGCGAAATGGCCGCGCACAGAATCTGATTGGCGACGCCGAAGTAGCGGCCCATATGCAGCGACGTGCCGTACGACACCGCCTTCGATACCGCGCCGTAGTCGCGATAGCGGATGTCCTTCAGCACAGCGCCGCTGTATTGATCGATGTACAGCGTGCGTTCCTTTTTCGGATCGTCGGGAAAGTACGAGACGGTGTAGACGCCGGTCGCGGAGGTCGGCAACACGATGCTGTAGCCGTCCGTCACGCCGAGCGACGCCGCGATCTCGACGATGCGGCCGAGCGGCAGCGCTTGCGGTGTATCCGCGTCGGCATCTGCATCCATGCCGCTAGCGGGCGCGGCAGAAGAAGGCACACGCGAGTTGCCGACCGCCCACGGCGTGAGCGGCAGAGGCAGATCGTCCATCACCATGCCTGGCATCGAGTCCATGTTCGCGGAGTGGCCGCCGTGTTCATCGTGTTCGCCATGCGTGCGAGGCGCGGCATGGCCCGCGTTGTGCGCAGGCGTATCGGCCGGAGTGCTGCCACCGACGCCCGCCCCCGGCAGCGTCGAGCGCACTGGCAAGCCGCCCCATGAGCCGGGCGGCGCGCCGAGATTCGCGGCGGTCGCGAGCGCCTTGAACTGCTTGCCCCACGAGCCCGACCACGGCAGGCCCGTCAGCACGAACGCGAGTGCGCCGAGCGCGAGCCAGACGCCCATCACGGCATGCAGGTTCTTCCACAGCGCGCGTCCCTTGAGCGTGAAGCTCGGCAACAGCGCAGCGCGCGCGGTGGTCTTGCCGCGCGGCCACCAGAGCGCGATGCCGGTGCCGATCATCACCAGCGTCCAGCAGGCGGCCAACTCCATCAGCAGCTCGCCGGGTTTGCCGAGCAACAGCTTGCGATGCAGCATCCGGTCCACCTGCATGAAGCGTCGCTCGACGCTCAGCGTGCCCAGCACATCGCCGGTGTACGGGTTCAGATAGACGCTTTGCTTGTCGCCGTCCGCGAGACGGAAGACGAATTCGGCGCTGCGTTTCGGATCGCTCGTGATGACAGCGGTCACTGCCGCCGAGTCTGGCGGCATCGCCGCGCGGGCCTTCGCGAGCAGCGCGTTGTCGGGCAGGCGCGGTGTCGCCTGCGATTCGACGATCAGACGATGGCGATACAGCAGCGGCTCGATCTGCGGCTGAAAGCAATACAGCGTGCCGGTGATCGCGAGCACGACGAGAAACGGCATCACGAAGAGACCGGCGTAGAAGTGCCAGCGCCAGAGCGTCCGATAACCCGGGTTCGTCGTACCGGCGGAGGACGAACTGATGCGTTGAGCGGCGGTAGTGGTGGTGGACATGCAATCCTCGTCAGGCTTGAATGGGTCGATTGGCTTGCGTGCGTGAAGCGGTCACGTCGAGCGATCAGATGTGCAGCTTCGCTTCCACGTAAAACGTGCGGCCCGGATACGGGTGATAAACGAAGTAGCGCGCATCGAAGATGTTGTCGACACCGACGCCGATCTCACTGAGCTTCGTCGGCCTGAAGGTGAACTTCGCGTCCGCCACCGTGTACGAACTGGTGCCGCCGAACACGTTCGGGTTCGTGTCGGTGTTGGTCAGCGTGTTGTACTGGCGCCCCGAGTAGCGCGCGGCGAGCGTGAGCGCGGCGCGTTCGTCGAAGTGATAAGTCGCGGCGAGATTCACACGCCACAGCGGAATGCGATAGAAGTACTTGCCGACCGTGGCGGGGTTCTGCGCATTGGCGATGATCTTCGACTGCGTATAGGCGACGCTCGCCAATAGATCGAGACCGTGCACGAGCACGTCCTGTCCCGAGTAGCTCGTTTCGACGCCGCGCGAGCGGACCTTGCCGATGTTCTGGAAGTTCGTCACGTTGGGAATCACGGTCGTGTCGGTCTGACTGAAGATCGTGTTCTTCACGTCGTCCTGAAACAGTGAGAAGCGGAACAGGCCGTTCCAGTGCGCCCATTCGGCGCTCAGTTCTTTCGACAGATCGTCTTCCGGCTTCAGGTTCGGATTGTTGTTGACGATCGACGAGCCGTTAATCTGCCCCTGGAACAATTCGCTGACGGTCGGAAAGCGGTAAGCGCGGCCGATCGAAGCGCGCAAGGTCAGATCGTCGCTGACGTCGAACGACAGCGACGCTTTCGGCGAGAAGTGACTCTGGCTTGCATCGCCGAACGCAACGGTCTTGCCGGGCAGCGACTGTGCGCCGTCGTAGGCTTGCCAGTCTTCGTAGCGCACACCGTAGACGAGTTTCCAGCGCGGCAGAAAACGCCAGGCGTCCTGCGCATATAACGCCTGGGTCTGCGTCTTGCCGACGAACGCGTTCGCAAACGACGTCGCGTCGCCGTCGCGCCAGCTCAGCGTGTTGTAGCTCTGGTTGTCGAGGAAGTAGTTGTCGTAGTGATAGCCGAAGCTCACGGCGTGATTCAACAGACCGGCCTGGGTCGTCGCGGGCGTATAGGTGGCGCGCAGATCGAGCGTTTTCCAACCTGTGCCGTCGCCGAAGATCACCGTGCCGGGACCATTGCCGGGCGCGCCGGAATTCGCGGTGCGCGCGACGCTATTGCCGATG
The DNA here is from genome assembly GCF_000739735.1 of Paraburkholderia ginsengisoli NBRC 100965. Lineage (GTDB taxonomy): Bacteria > Pseudomonadota > Gammaproteobacteria > Burkholderiales > Burkholderiaceae > Paraburkholderia > Paraburkholderia ginsengisoli. The sequence goes on from NZ_BBJF01000005.1 coordinate 146,493, forward strand.
TCGTAGTACGAGGCGATCGCTTCGCCGTTCCAGCCGGTCGCGTTGCGCGTTTTCAGCGAGAGGCCGTACAGCCAGTTTTCGCTGTGACCGCGACTCGGCGCGAACGCGGCCTCGGGGATCGTGTACCGGTACCCGCCCATCGACACCGTACCGCTATAGACGGGGTTGCCGTTTTCGTCGCGCAGGAAGGTCGAGGTCTGGCTGTCGTAGGTCTGGTGCCAGTAGCCGAGCGTGAAGCCGGCTTGCAGCGTCGGCGTGAAGTCGTACTGCATCTTCAGCTTGAACTGGTCCTGCACCGTGTGCTCGATGCCTTCGCCGTTCACGCCGAGTACGGCGGTCGGCGTGTTGGTCTGGTTGTTGTAGAAGTACGCGCCGGTCACGGGCGTGTCGCCGGCTTTCGCGGGCGTGCCCGACTTCGCGAGCGTCGCGAATTGCAGCGGCTGGCTGGTGTTCTCCAGGTGATTCACGCCGAGCCGGTACGAGAACTTGCCGATGCGGTCGCCGATCGACGCGCTCATCTCGCTGCCGTTGAAATTACGGTTCACGCCGTACAGGCTGAAGTGCTGCGTGAACGCCTTGACGTCGGCGCTGGCTTCGAACTGTTTCGGCATGCGCGTGCTGATCAGCACCGTCGCACCGAGCGAGTTGCCCGGATATAGCGCGGAAAACGGCCCGTAGATCACATCGACCTGCTGGATCTCGTCGGGGGACACCATCGACCAGCGCGGGGCAAACGTGAAGCTGTTGCCGAGCAGATTCGAGAGCAGCAGGCCGTCCGCATAGACGAGGCCGCGCGCGCTTTGCGCGTTGCTCGTGCCGCGCACGGCGATCAGCGAATTCACATCGCCGATAAAGCGCTTGCGCACGGCGAGGTTCGGCATGTATTTCAGCACGTCTTCGGAATTGACGACGTTCCAGTTGGCGAACTGCTCGCGCGTGACGGTTTCGACCGACGCGGGCAGGTTCGGATCGACGGCGCGCGGCGCGGCAGCCGCGCTCGCATTCGCGCTGATGTTGACAGCGGGCAACGTGGCCTCGGTGCCCGCGCTTTCGGCGGCATGGGCGGCGGACGGCACGAAGGCCGGCACGACCGCGGGAATGAACGCGGGAATCAGCGCGGGCCAATAAGCCGGAGAAAATGCACTGACGAGCGGCTGCGGCCGCCGACGAAACGGGACACCGCGAGCATCGCGGCGGACGCAAAAGGGCAGGCTTCGCAGGGCGAAGTTGAACATGAACGTTTCCTTGAACCATTGGACAGACGACCGCGCGCACCCTCGACGGGCGCGACGAATGCGCGATCAGGACCGGCAGTGATCAGGAAACGACGGGCGGGGCCCTAGGGCGTCCCGAAGGGAACGCGCCGAGCGGCGTGAAGCGGGTGGAAAGCGTGGGCGGCGCGGTGCCGGCCAACGCGAGGGCGCCCGACGGCTCGACGGCGGCGACCGTCGGCATCGCGACGTGATGTTCGAGCAGATGACAGTAGCCGCACGCGCCGAAGGCGTCGTCGTGGCTCAGATGCACCGGCTCCGGAGCGGTGTGGGCGATGAGGCTCGCGTCGCTCGCACCGGCTGGCTGCAACGCCGAACAGAGCGCGGCAATGGGCTCGTGCGCGCGGCTCGACGTCAGCATCTGACTCACGAGCGGCGCGAACACGACGAGCCACATGGCGAACAGGCCAAGCCAGGCGGTCGTGCGGTTGCGGGATCGTAGCGTCATGATGAACGGAGATGAGAGCGGGGCGATTCTAACATTGCCTTGCAATCCTTTCTCGCGTGATGCCGCTTATAGCAGCGGAATAGACGGCTAAAAGGCGTTCATTTCGCGGCGCTGGATTGGCGCTGAATCTTTTAAGCTGCGGAGTGCACGCAACGCCGCGACAGCGCCGCTTTTCCTTTGCCACGACTCATGACGCCCACGCAGACGCCCGCCTCTCCGACCGCCGATCTCAACCAGCAGGCCGTTGCATTATGTTCGGCCGGACAGTTCGCCGAAGCGTTGTCGATGGTGACGCCGTTACTGGACGACACGACGCTGCCGGCCGACACGCGCGCCGATGCGTTGAATATCGCCGGTGCGTGCTGCCTCATGTTGCACAACGTTGCCGATGCCGAGCGTCATTGGCGTGAGTGTCTGCACGTGAAGCCCGCGTATGCCGAGGTGTATGCGAGTCTCGGCGGGCTGTTCAAATCGCTCGGCCGTCTGTCCGCCGCGAAGGCGATGTACCGGCAACTGGTCTCGCTGCGGCCGCATCAGGCCGACGCGCATCATCATCTCGGCAGCGTGCTGTACGCACTCGGCTACAAGGAGGCGGCGGAGGCTTCGTATCGCCACGCGCTCTTGCTGCGCCCCGACTATGCGGAGGCCTACTATAACCACGGCATCGTGCTGCGCGATCTGCGTCGCCCGCACGAGGCCGAAGCGGCTTATCGCCAGGCGCTGCCGGCATTGCGCGAGCACGCCGAGTTGCATAACAACCTCGGCACCGTGCTGGTGGAACTGGGCCGCCTCGACGAAGCCGACGCCGCGTATCGTCAGGCCCTCACTATCCGGCCGCAATACCCGGAGGCTCTCAACAATCTCGCCGGTGTGCTGAGGGCCGCGCACCGGTTGATGGAAGCGGAGTTGGCCTGCCGCCTCGCGCTGACTCTGAGGCCCGATTACGCGGAGGCGCATCTGAATCTCGGTGCGGTGCTGGTCGACCTCGCGCGTTTGCCAGAAGCAGAGGCGGCTTATCGTGCCGCGCTGGCGTGCCGCCCCGACTATGCCGAGGCCCACTATAACCTCGGCATCGCGCTGTTCAAACAGGAGCGTTTCGCCGACGCGGAACAGGCTTACCGTGATGCAATTCGCTGGCAGCCCGGCATCGCACATGCGCACAACAACCTCGGCTGCGTGCTGCGCTTGCTCGATCGCTACCCCGAAGCCATCGACGCGTTTCGCGCTGCGCTCGACGTGTGCCCTGAACTGGCCGAAGCCCATTCGAATCTCGGCGGCGCGTTGATGCACATGGGGCGCTTGCCCGAAGCCGAATGCGCCTATCGCGAGGCGCTCGCTTTACGCGCTGACTACGGCGACGCCCGTTTCGGCCTGGCCGTGTTGCTGCTCGGCATGGGCCGCTTCGAAGAAGGCTGGCTGCTGTACGAGAGCCGCTACGAGCAGCCTTCCTTCGTGCATCACAAGACTCGCGCGTTGCTCGCGTGTCCGCAGTGGGCGGGCGACTCGCTCGCCGGCAAGTCGCTGCTCGTGTGGCAGGAAGACGGCCTTGGCGACATGCTTCAGTTCAGCCGCTATTTCACGTTGCTCAAAGCGCAAGGGGCCGCGCATATCGCGTTCGCGTGTGTGCCGGCGCTGCATCGGCTGATGGCTTGCGTCGACGGTGTCGATGCCGTGTTCGATCATGCCGCCGCGACGGCGCGCGCGTCGAACTACGATTGCTGGACGAGTCTGCTGAGCGCCCCGTTGTATCTGCGCACGACCATCGCGACGATTCCGCGCCCGGTGCAACTGACGGTCGAGCCGGCGCTCGTCGAACAATGGCGGCCTAAGCTGGACGCGTTGCCGCCTGGCCGCAAGATCGGTCTGGTCTGGAAGGGCAATGCGAAGCACCACAACGACGCGCACCGGTCGATCCCTTCGCTGACGACGCTCGCGCCGCTCTGGAGCGTGCCCGGCCTGAGCTTCGTGAGTCTGCAGAAAGGGCAGGGCGAGGACGAGGCGCGCGATCCACCCGCCGGTCAGCCGTTGCTCGATCTCGGTACGCACGTGACGGATTTCGCGGACAGCGCCGCGATCGTCGCGCAACTCGATGGGGTGATTTGCGTGGATACGTCCATCGCGCATCTGGCCGCTTCGCTGGGTAAACCGTGCTGGGTGATGCTGCCGGAAAAAGATATCGACTGGCGCTGGCTGCACGAGCGAGACGATTCGCCGTGGTATCCGCACACGCTGCGGCTGTTTCGCCGCGCGCCGGGTGAAGTGTGGGCGGCGTCGATCGGGCGGGTCAGGCAGGCGTGCATCGAGCGCTTCGGCGCCGCTACACTGCACTCGCCTGCAGATGATAAAGACCCCACGGAGACAGTTCGAAGCGTTCCTTGAGCGGCTTAGCCGACAGCGCGGGAATATTGTCCGCGTCGTAGATCGCCCATAGCGGGCCGACGCCGCCGAGCGGCAGCGGCTTGCCGTCCATCTGCATGGCGACGATGAAGCGATACGCGCGCACGGTGTCGAGCGTCGTCATGACCGCGTAGCCGTCGATCGCGTGCATCAGGATTTGCGTGCTGCCCGCGCGTGGCGCACCGACGTGTTCGAGCACGTCGGTCAGCAATGGGCCGCTGAATACATGCTGACGCGAGTCGTATTCGATGGTGGGACTGATCGTCACCGCTTTCATGCCGGCGAGCGACGACAGATCGAGACCATACGCTTCGAAGAACTTCACCTGATGTTTGGCCAGTAACTGGTCGAAAGCCGGATCGAGCGCGCCGCGGTTGTGCCGCTCGATTGCGCCGGAGATCGTCAGGACCACTGGCGATGGCGGGCAACTCGTCGCGTGCCCGTGCGCGGCGCCGAACGCGCGCGTGGCGGTCGCCGTTGCGCTCACTGCCGCCGCGCGGGTCAGGAATTGGCGTTTGTTCATTCGCGTTTTCTCCGGTCATGGCGGGGCGGCGTCGCTGGCCGCGGCGGCGCGTTCCTTATTGTCGGAGCATTGCCGCTGTTTGTGCAACGGCCACGCTGTATACGCGGCGAGCGTTCGTTATCTTCGTCGCGTATGCCGTCGCGCGGATCTGTCTCAACGCGCTGGCGCTTCTTCGCAGGTTGATGACGAACTCGCGCCCGCTTCGCGCGTGCTATGCCGACACAAGCGTCATCGAAAAGCCGTCCCATCCTTTCGAGCCGACGGTTTGAATGGCGGTCGAGTCGAGCCGTGGATTCGTCGCGAGCTGCCGGAAAAATTCGTGTAGACCGATCACGTCGGGGTCGGTGCTCGCCGCATCGGCGATGCGGCCGCCGCGAATCACGTTGTCGCCGACGATCAGCGTGCCGGGCTGGCTCAATTGCAGCGACAGGCGCAGATAGTCGGGATAGCTCTTCTTGTCGGCGTCGAGAAAGATCATGTCGAACGGCTCGACGCCGTCCGTGACGAACTTGTCGAGCGTCTGCGCGGCCGCGCCGATCACGACCGACACGACGCCCGACAAACCCGCCCGCTCGATGTTGGCGCGCGCCACCTCGGCGTTGTCGGGATTCGCTTCGAGCGAGATGAGCCGGCCGTTCGCCGGCAGTGCCCGGGCAAGCCAGATCGTGCTGTAGCCGCCCAGCGTGCCCACTTCGAGAATGCGGCGCGCGCCGCGCAGCTTCGCGAGCAGATGCAGCAGCTTGCCCTGGTTCGGCGCCACGTTGATCGACGGCAGACCGGCTGCGGCGCTCGCGTCCAGCGCGGCATCGAGCGCGGTGTCCGGGGACAGCAGCCGGCTTGCCAGAAAGTCGTCCATCGCGTTCCACTGTTCCTGATTCATCGTCTTACCTCGGTCATGTGTCAGTACGGAAGGCCTGTATGTTGTAGCAGAAAAGTGCGGGCCGCATCGTTGCGCGCAGCGCAAGTTCGCGAGCTTCGAGCGATAAACAGATGCGATGGCATTGCGCGCTGCTTTAAGCGTTCCCCGAACACTCGCGAATCCTACAATAGTGGTTCGCACGCAAACAAACGGGAGGAGGAGCGATGACAGCCAACGCGACACGATGCGCGAACCGGCGGCGCCTGAACAGAGCAATCCGCGCGACCAGCGCGAGCAGCACAACCGCCGCGGCTTCTCACGCACGGGAAGCACGGCGATGAGCGGGCTGACACGCATCGACGCCGTGGCATTTGTCGGCTTCGGGGAGGCCGGCGGGATACTCGGCGCGGCGCTCGCCGCGAAAGGGGTGCGGGTGGCGATGTTCGATCTGCGGCGCGATCAGCTTCGCGACAAGGCGCAAGCGGCGGGCGTGCGCGTTGCCGGGACGTTGCGCAGTGTGCTCGACGGCGCGCAGCTCGTCGTCTCGGCAGTGACCGCCGAAGCCGATCTGGACGTGGCGCAAGCGCTCGCGGGCTGCATCGAAGCGGGACAGGTCTGCCTCGACATCAACTCGGTCTCGCCGCAGACCAAGCAACATGCGCAGGCATGCATCGAGGGCGCGGGCGCGCGCTACGTCGAAGCAGCGGTGATGGCGCCGGTGCCGCCGTATGGCCTCGCCGTGCCCATGTTGCTGGGCGGCGCCGACGCCGTGCTGCTCGCGCCGTTGCTCAACGCGTTGGGCTTCGATGCGCGAGCGGTGTCGGAGAAAGTGGGCGTGGCGTCGGCGGCGAAAATGTGCCGCAGCGTAATGATCAAGGGCATCGAAGCGTTGACGGTGGAATGTCTGCGCGCCGCGCGGCATTACGATGCGGAGTCGATCGTGCTGGCCTCGCTCACGGAAACGTTCGGCAAGATGCGCGACGCCGCCGACGTGCCCGGCTACCTGGTCAGCCGCGTGGCCGAGCACGGTCGCCGGCGCGCGGCGGAAATGCGCGAGGTCTCGCAGACGCTGCAGGAGGCCGGCATCACACCGTTCATGAGCGACGCGTCCGCGCGTCTTCAGGACAGCATCGTCGATGCGATGCAGGCGGCCGGCATCGACTACGGCACGCTGTCGACGCCCTTCGACTGGCGCGCGTTCTTCGACCGCCTGCCGGACTCGAAGTGACGAACGCCGTTGCAGGCCCTGGAAACAGCGGCTAGTTCGCGCCGATGCTGATCGTGCGCGTCACGTCGACCACCGACAGCCGGATCGCATCGATCAACGCGCGCGCGGCCGGCGACGGCGTGCCCGCCGCGCGCACGGTCAGGCCGATGTCGCGCCGCGTGTTGTGAAGCTGCACGTCGAGCACCACCAGTTGCCCGGACTGTACCTCGTGATGCAACTGCTGCGCGGACAACGCGGCCGCCATGTCGGTGCCGAGCAGCAGGCCGCGTATCACCGCGAGGTCGGCGGTCTCGACCGTGGGCAGAGGCGGCTTCACTTTCATGCGCTTGAACTGCGCCTCGAACAGCCCGCGCGCTGGCGAATTGCTACGCGGCAGCACCCACTGCAACTCACGCAGGCCCATGATGCTCAGCCCTTGCTCGCGCGCCAGCGGATGATCGCGGCGCACCAGCACCACCATGTTTTCCGACATCAGGCGCTCGTTCTTCAGGCCGCTCGACGCGTCGTTGTCGCGCAGCGCGCCGAGAATGAAGTCGATGTCGCCCGCGCGCAGACCCGCGACCAGCGTCTCGTACGAGCTTTCGTCGGTCACGACGCGCACGCCCGGATGCTGCGAGGTCATCTTCGCGATCGCTTTGGGCAGGATCAGCGTGCGCCCTAGCGGCAACGCGCCGACGGTCACCGAGCCCTGAATCTTGCCGTGCAATGCGGCGATATCGTCGGGGACGTGCCGCAATTCGTTCAACGCGCGGCGCACGTGCAGCAGGAACGTTTCGCCTTCGGCGGTGAGCAGGATGCCGCGCGGGCTGCGATGAAACAGGCTCAAACCCGAGCCGCTTTCCAGCACGCGAATCGCAGTGCTAACCGCCGGCTGACTGATGCCGAACGTCTTCGCCGCGCTCGGCATGTGCCGATGCCGCGCAAGCGCCGCGAACAGTTGCAGCCGCCGCGTGTTCAGCAGATAAGCCGGCAATGCCCCTTCCGCAGCAGGCCGCCGACGCGCCTGACGCGCGGCGCACCATTGCGCGAGTTCTTCCAGTTCCGCGAAAATCCGCTCGCAACGATGCAGCACCGCGCGGCCGACAGGCGTCGGCAGCATGCCCGAAGGGCCGCGATCGAAGAGCGGCTCACCGAGCGCCGACTCCAGTTCCTGCACCGAACGCGTGACCGCCGATTGCGCGCGAAACAGCGCGGCCGCCGCGCGCGTGGCGCTGCCCATTTCGGCGACGAGCCGGAACGCGCGCAGTTGCGCGAGGTTGAGCAGGTCCTTGCTATTCACCGAGGGCGACGTCTTGACCGGCGCCGCGTGGCCGACCGTCGAAAGGTTGTCGTCCGTCATGCCGCGCCCGCGATCAGATGCAACGAAGGCAGCGACAGGTTCAGGCTTTCCTTCGAGATGTGCGTGTGCTCTTTCATCAATGCATCGACGCGCGCGCCTTCGCCTTGCTTCAATGCGTCCACGATCGCATGATGCTGGCGATGCGCGTACATCAGCATCATGAATTGATGCTCACGCGCGGCTTCGTCGAAGGCGATCGTGAAGGGCGACACGAACGGCACCTTGTCGTTCAAACGAAGCGCGGCGGCCACCGCCATGTTCTGCGCCGCGTCCACGATCAGCGCATGGAAGCGGCCGTTCATCTGCGCATAGCGCACGTCGTCGCCCGGTTTCAGATGACGCTGCTCGAACAGCTCGTCGCCTTCGCGCAGGCAGTCCTCGAGCGCGGTCGCGAGCGGGGCGCCGACGCCTTTCTCGGCGACCGCGCGGGCCGCGAGTCCTTCGAGCACGCCGCGCACGTCGATCGCGTCGAGCACGTCCCGCACGCTGAAGCGGCGCACCACGTAGCCGCGCGTGCCCGAGCGGTCGAGCAGCCCTTCCGCCGACAGCACGCTCAGCGCATAGCGCAGCGGCGTGCGCGACACGCCGAGCCATTGCGCGAGTTGCGCTTCCACGAGGCGCTGACCGGGCGATAACTCGCCGGCCAGGATCTTCTCGCGTAACGTCTGGACAATCGCCTGCTGGGTCGTCTCGTTCATCGTTGTCTACTGGTTTGAAGCACCGAAGTATAGCCACGCGGGGAGCGCCGCACCACGCCTCCGAAACGGCTTGCGACTTCTTTTCAGGGTCATCTGTTCTGTTTATCGGCAGTGAGCGGGTGAGGGCCGCTATCGCGACCGGCCAAGCCGGCTCGGGATACCGACGAAGCCCTATGCCACATGGCTTGCGGCGTCGCCGCGTCCGCCGCGACATGAAGCCCGGCGCCGTTTTGGCCCATTCCCCTATGGCCGGGTGAGGTTTACCCGCACTTTCTGTCAGACGGCACAATTCCTATCTTTGTATCCCAAGATGGTCGCGCTGGCTACTTCACCGGTCGCGCCGACCTATCCGATTGGCACGCGGCAAAGCAACGGAAGAAACGAATATGGCAAGGATCATTGGCGGCATCGGCACATCGCATGTGCCCACTATCGGATTGGCGTACGACAAGGGCAAGCAGAACGAGCCCGCGTGGGCGCCGCTCTTCAAAGGCTATGAGCCGGTGGCGAAATGGCTCGCGGAACGCAAGCCCGACGTGATGGTGATGTTCTACAACGATCACGCCAACAGCTTCTTCTTCGACTGCTATCCGACGTTTGCGCTGGGCGTGTCGGCGAATCACGAATTCGCGGACGAAGGCGCGGGCAAGCGTCCGTTGCCGGACATCGCGGGGCATCCCGATCTGGCGATTCACATCGCCGAGCAGATGGTCGCCGACGAATTCGACCTGACGATCTTTCAGGACCGTCCGCTCGACCATGGCTGCAACTCGCCGCTCTCGCTGATGCTGCCGCATGACGACCAGGGCTGGCCGATGTCGCTGGTGCCGCTCGAAGTCAACGTGCTGCAATACCCGCTGCCCACCGCGAACCGCTGCTACCGGCTCGGTCAGGCGCTGCGACGCGCGATCGAATCGTTCGATCAGGATCTCGACGTGGTGGTGGTCGGCACAGGCGGCCTCTCGCACCAGGTGCACGGCGAGCGCAGCGGCTTCAACAACACCGAGTGGGACATGGAATTCCTCGACCTGATCGTCAACGATCCGCAGCGTCTCGCGGCGATGAAGCATGTCGATTACGTGCGCCTCGGCGGCGCTGAAAGCGTCGAGACGATCATGTGGCTGGCGATGCGCGGCGCGCTCGGTCCGAAGGTCCGCGAACTGCACCGCAATTACTATCTGGCGACCAGCACCGCGATGGCCGTGACGATCTATGAAGACGAGGTGACGCAATGAACCCGCAACTGATCGGCGTCGAAGAACTGATCGGCACCTATCCGTTCGATATCCGCCAGAGCATCAAGGCGATGCGCCTGAACCGCTTCTTCTGGCAGATGCGTGAAGCGCCGGCCCGCAACCTGTGGCTCGAAGACCGTAGTGCCGCGTATGACGCGGCGAAGCTCACGCCCGAAGAGCGCACGCTGGTCGACAACGTCGACTGGATCGGCCTGATTCGCTACGGCGTCTGTTTCTTCGTGCTGGAAAAATTCGCGCGCGTGGTGAAGATCACGAACCTCGGCATGTACGCAAGCATGCGCGGCGAAACACTCGAAGCGTTTCTGAAGACGCGCAAGGTGCCGGACGCGGTCTAACGCGCCCGATGCTGCCGGCCCGCCCGGCAAGCGTTCACTTCTTCAAAACTAGAAGACCCCGGATTCGACAGAAATCCGGGGCGGGAAAATATTTCCTTGGAGACACGCATGATCTTCGCCAATCCAGTTCATCGCGCGCCGTCGATCGACGCGCGTCGTGTGCCGCAACGCCGCTCTCAAGCGGCGCGCCGCGCAGCCTGACCCGCTTCTGAAGTCTGAAACCTGAACCCGTGCGCGGCGACGTTACGCGAAGCCGCGTGGCCCGTTGCGGCTGCCGCGCACGACATCCGTGTGGGACGTGTTGTAAAGCGTGTTTCGAGGAGAGCGGACATGAGTGGCAATTTCGGCGTGAGCAGGGCGGACCTTGGAAAGGGATTGAGGTCTACCGATTTCGATTCGCCCGGCTGCAAGGCGACGTTGCGCGCCGGCGTGATCGGCGGATTGGTCGGCGCGGTGGTGATCTGGATTTACGAGGCGCTCGTGTGGGTCGGGGCGCAGCATCTGATGCCGCTGGCGGGCATTCCGCGTAACGCGACGGGACTCGTGTTCGGCAAGCATGTGCAGGAGTCGCTCGGGATCTGGGCGTATGTGGTGGGCACGGGGATTCACTTCGTGTTCGCGGCGGCGTGGGGCGTGCTGTTTGCGGCCGTGTGGCCTTACTTTCGCCGACGCGGTTATGAAGCGACGCTGGTGGCGCTGTTCTATGCGGTGCTCGCGTGGATCGTGATGCATGTGGCGATCATGATCGCGTCGGATAACCATCCGAACTACTACGACCCGGCGGTGATTATCGGCGGGTTCATGTCGCACATCTTTTTCACCGTGCCGCTGGCTTTGACCGTCAAGCGACTGCTGCAACCTCAACGGCACTAACGCAGTGGGTTCGATAAACCTCACGCGCCACGCCGATAAAAAAGTATTTCAACGAGACGTAAAACCTGGAGATCAGAAGAATGATGAAGAGTATCCGACGAGTCGACGCCGTGCTGTTTGGCGCGGCGATGGCGGCCGCAGTGCCGGCCTTCGCTCAAAGCAGCGTGACCTTGTACGGCATCGTCGATAACGGCCTGTCTTACACCAATAACCAGGCGTCGGCGCTCGGCGTCACCAGCGGCGGCAAATCGGCGACCAAGATGACGCCCGGCGTGTGGGCCGGCAGCCGCTTCGGCCTGAAGGGCGGAGAGGACCTGGGCGGCGGCACGAAGGCGATCTTCCAGCTCGAGTCCGGTTTCAATTCGACGACCGGCGCGCAGCAGTACGCCAACGCGATGTTCGGCCGCCAGGCATGGGTCGGCGTGACCAATCCGGCGTACGGTACGTTGACGGCGGGCCGCCAGTACGCGTCGTATTACCAGATGCTGTCGCCGTATAGCCCGACCACCTGGATCACCGGTTACTACGGCGCTCACCCTGGCGATATCGACGGTCTCGATACGATTTACCGTTCGAACAACACGCTCGAGTACACGTCGCCGAAGATTTTCGGTCTGACGGTGAGCGGTTCGTATTCGCTCGGCGGCGTGGCGGGCAGCTTCAACCGCGGTTCGACGTGGACGACTGGCGCGCAGTACGCAGTCGGTCCGATCGGCCTCGCGGTCGGCTTCTCGCGGATCAACAACTCGACGCTCGGCGGCGGCGCGTGGGGCGCGGATTCGACCACGACCAACGGCGGCGCGCAGATCGGCGTGTCCGCGTTGACGAACGGCTACCAGACCGCGCAGGCGCAGCAGCGCTTTGCGGTGGGCGGCGGCTACACGTTCAATAGCGCATGGGACGTCACGGCGACCTATTCGAACGTGCAGTACATTCCGGGCACGGGGTCGAAGTTCCACGACACGGCGATCTTCAACACGGGTGGCGCGGTGCTCCACTGGAAGCCGGCCGTTGCATGGGATTTCGGTCTCGGCTATAGCTACACCCGTGCAACGCGCGCGAACGCGATCGACGATAACGCGCAGTACCATCAGTTCAACCTGTCCGAGTACTACTCGCTGTCCAAGCGGACCGGGCTCTACGCACTGCAGGCTTATCAGAAGGCGAAGGGCAAGACGCTGGGCACGAATGGCGCCGGGCAGATCATCGACGCGACGGCGACGCTGGGCGACGGTTACAACACCGCGCCGTCTTCTTCGGGCAGCCAGTTTGCGGTGGGGGTGGGGATTATTCACCGCTTCTGAGTTGAAGGGTCTGTAATGGAGAAAGCCGGGTTCTTTGGAGCCCGGTTTTTTTTCGTGGTTGTGACCAGAAAAGTCGAGGGTGGATAGAGATACGTCCGAGAGGAATGAGTCGATGCGAGCCGTATTATCGATCGGGCATTGGCAGTCGATTCCATCAATCCGAATGAGGACGCATTGTGAAAAAACACGCTTATGTTGAACACCGGCCACGGTCGACAGACAAAAACACGCCCACTTTGCATCACGTGGTGATCGTCGAGCACAAAGAAGTCAAACAGACCGCCACGCAGAAAGAAGCTGCAGACTGGGCGCTTGCGCAGGACTACATCGTGCATGTCGCACGGGAGCGGCACTTGCAGGACCGGGATCAGCCGGCGCACTGGCGTTCGTATCCGTAGCCGTGCCTTCGGGTATCGCAGCGCCGGTTCACAGCCCGCGCTCTCCTGGTGTGATGCGGTGCTCGCTTTCTTGAGCTGAATCGATTACATCCGAGGTAATTGGCGGGTAGCTCACCCGCACCTAATCTTCGAGGGTCGCGCGGTTCATTCCGGGCCGCGCTCACCATCGAGGACACATCATGTCGACGTTTCAGGTTCATACCATCGACTCCGCACCGGAGCACTCCCAACCCGTGTTGCGCCAGATTCAGCAAACCTTCGGCTTCGTTCCCAACGTTGCGGGGGCGATGGCCGAATCCCCGGTTCTGATCGCGGCCTTCTTCGATCTGTTCAGGAAGGTTCATGCCGGCACCTTCAATGAAGCGCAAATCCAGACCCTGTTGCTGACGAACGCGGTCACCAATGCGTGCGCATGGGCTGTCGCATTTCACACCGCTTTGGCGCTGAACGAAGGACTTGCCCCCGCCGATGTCGAGGCGATCCGCGCGGGACGTTCGCCTGCGGATTATCAACATGCCGCGCTCTCCCGGTTGACGAAAACGGCGATAGAGAAACGCGGCCATCTCGACGAGCGGGACGTGAGCGCGTTTCTCGAAGCAGGCTTCCGTCGCGATCAGGTGCTTGAGGTGATTGCCGTCGCGGCGGCGTCGACGATGACGAATTACGTCGGCAACATCACGCAGCCGCCTTTGGAGACGCAATTCCACGCGCACGTCTGGAACGGCAACTGAGGCTTTGTGCTTTCTCTAAGAGTTCCTGTCGGCGGGCAGGGAGTATGCTGATCCGCACAATCCGTTGATCGTGCGTCGCCTGCCGATCACGACACTCCCAGTGAATTCAGACGTGCGGATAAGAGAGCGATGAACCCTGCGAACCCGGTCAAGAAAACGCCGCCGAACGATCTCGGCGCATTGCTGCGCCACTGGCGAGACATGCGCGGTGTAAGCCAGCTGGACCTGTCGTTCAATGCGGGCGTCTCGCAGCGACATATCAGCTTTATCGAAAGCGGACGCAGCGTGCCGAGCCGGCAGATGTTGATGGATATCGCGCAGACGCTCGACGTTCCTCTGCGCGAACGCAACACGCTGCTGCTGGCCGCCGGCTATGCGCCGATGTACGCCGACGCCGCGTGGAACGCGCAGGAAATGCAGAGCGTCACGAAAGCGCTCGCGCGAATGTTGCGGCAACACGAGCCGTTTCCCGCGCTGGTCATGGACCGCTACTGGAACGTGTTGATGACCAATGAGTCCGCGCCGCGCTTTTTCAATTGCTTCGTCGATATGGCCGCGCGCAGGGGACCGCGCAACATGCTGCATTTGATGTTCGATCCCGAGGGGATGCGCCCGTTCGTCGCGGGTTGGAAAAGTGTTGCAGATAGTCTCATTCAGCGGGTTTATCGGGAAGCGGTGGGACGAGTGGTCGATGATTCGACGCGCGAGTTGCTTGCGGCGTTACGCGCGTATCCCGATGTGGCGGAATGTGAAATTGCGGGTGGGTTGGGCGGTGCTGATTCGGCTGGCGCCTCTGCTTCTCCGGCGTTGCCGGTGATTCCTATTGGCTTCGTCAAGGACGGCCATGTGCTGAAGTATTTTTCAATGGTGGCGAGTGTCGGCACGCCGCAAAGCGTTGCCGCGCAGGAACTGCGCATCGAGTGCATGTTTCCCGCCGATGATGAAACGGAAGCGCGGCATCTGGCGATGCTCGATGCGCTTCCGCAGCAGGAGTGAGGCGCTGCGTCGACCGGTTCCGTCAGGCGCCTCTGATGAGCCGGGTTAGTGCCGCACGGGCGCGGGGCGGCGCGTGGTGGCCGTTCTCACGATCGTTGCGCTTTTCGCGGCCACGCGTTTGCGCGGGGTGGTCTTGGCGACCGGTGGGCTTTGCGGGTCTTTCTCCGCGATGTTTGCCGCTTCCGCCAGCAGGCGGGTGGCCTGGGTCGCGGTGATCCGGCTGTGCGCGACGCCCTTTGCATCGAGTGCGATCACCTGGAAAAGCTCGCGGTCGCATGCGAGCTCCTGTTGATACTGCTCGCCTGTTTCGACCAGTAATTCGAGCAAGGCCCGCTGTCGATGACGTTCATCATTCGTGATCGCAGGATTCCTACAGATCGACGCGGTGAGTGTGATCAGCGTTTCGAGGTTGCTTAGCTGGCGGTCGCATAGGTCGAAGGCGGAGAGGGCGAGCTTTTCGTGCTGGAGAGCATCGACCGGTGGGCGGGATGCGGGTTGTTTGGTGGCTTTGCTCATGGTGCGATCTCCCTGGGATTGTTTGGATCGCCCGACACTTGGTTGGGTATTTGGGTGAGCGGGCACGTGGGGGATTGGAAGACCGGGATCGTAACGAACCGGCGAGCCTCTCGGCTCTCCCACCACAGCCCGCCCATTGTGAAATATATAGACGTGCAGCAGTAGACGCACAACCCGCCTGGGCGGGTGTGCGGTTACGATCGCAGGCTTCCAAACCTGGCCGGCGGGTGTTTTCCGATGGCTTGATGATTATAGAGCAGAGTCGGTGTGCGTTTTTTATGGGATGAGTAGTGCTAAGAAGTAATTGAATGGTGAGATTGCATCGCCTTCATTGCTGGTCGCATAGAAGACGCAGGCGATTGGACGTCGCGCTGAGTCCGTCCGAATCTAGGGCAAAAAATTGGAAGTTCGTCCGCCCGAAGCTGCCAGTTTATTTTGCGCTCGGCCACCGTCCGGCCCCATGGGCCATTGATGTAACAGCGTCGGTGAGGCCGCTACAGATCTCTTTCCTGCCGCTCGCATGCCGATGATTGCGAATGTTCGTCGCAGTGTCCGCGAGGATGCGGGCGTTGGCCGCATTCAGTAACGGACATTCAGCGCCTGTTGATTTGCACGGCTGCCCCGTGTGCTCAGGAAGTGCTTCTGTCTCACGCGCTAGCTTTACGTTTTTTTGCGACTCGCAAAAAGATCAACGCGAGTCCGCTGAAAATGACCTCCGGGCCCGCGGTCTCGGTGGCCAGCATCGACCCGGGGTTTCGGTGGTGGATCAGCGACAGCGCAGCAACACAAATGGGAAAGCGACCAATTCCCATTCGATCCAACGTATCGTTCGCTAAAGCGAATTGCGCTGGACTTAAACCTCGCGCCTTTGCATTCCGCCAGAGGATCCATCGAAGCGCTGCAACGATTAGAACATCGTAGACGTAGGGTGTGGTGTGAAATGGCCTGCATGGGCGGTCATTCACTTGTCGAGACCGTCTCGTAACGTCCCGGACGATATCACTCACCAAAGCCTCCGCCGTTCTTCCCCCCCGGACCCATTCCGTCGCTCACTCTCGGACGGTCCCCCTCCCGCTCATCGTTTGGATCGATGCCCTTCGCCAGTAGCGAGTTCATCCTGGCAATCTGCAGATGCGCACCGTCGATCGAATCAGTCGGGAACGTCCCACAGCTATAGCGCCGTTCCTTACCGGCCCACTTCCCCGAGTCGCGACTGTCGGCGAAGCGACCTGGCACGGCCGCATATTTCCTGATCGACCACCATCGGCTTAGGCCGACAAGATGACAAAGTCCTCCGAGCAATCAAACGTTGAGTGTTGAGCCGACAGTCATTGCAGCCCGCATTTTCGAAGGCTTGATGATCGGCAGCAAGAAGTCGCGTCCAAGCGGGGAAACCCTAAGGTGATTCAGCTTTCTGCGGCATCGCGCGTCATTGACGTGTTATCTGTCGCGTAGCCTATTCATTGACTCACCATGCAAACCGCATATCCGCGAAACACTCCCCACACCCGCAGCCCCAATGCGCCACACCTCTCACACCCAGCAAAAAAGATATCCCCACCCCCACCAAATATGCTAGAAATAACACCTGCACGGGGGCACCGGAAAACAGCCGCACGGGGCAAGCGAGCAACCGATCTTAGGCTTTCAAATTCTTAATCGGCCGCGAGGTGGATCATGAGAATAAAAACGCTTTTAGGGTGTGGGGTGACGACGCTCGCCTCGGCGCTAACGCTACAGTGCGGCCTCGCCTGGGCCGACGGTCCCGAAGCCGCGTATGCATCCGACGAAGAAGCGCCGTCCGGCTCGCTCAGTCCGGATGAATACCAGGTCAATGCGGACGGCATGAAAGAGGATCCGAAAGCAAAGATGTCGGATGTGGCTCGCGCTTATCGCAACGGCTATATCAATCGCGGCAAGGAGGATCAGGCCGGCTACAACGCGATGATCGAGTCGCACAACCACGGCCAGCGCAAGCCCACCACCCCGACCAATACGCAGGTCGCCCGCGTCGACGTGCCGCCGTTGCCGGCCGGCCTTCCCGAAGACGACAACTCGAAGTACACCACCATTCCGCCGCAACCTCGGCAGTACGCGCAGCGTCAGGTCTCGCAAGCGCGTCAGGTGCCGCAACCGCAGCCGCAGCAGCAATACCAGCCGCAACCGCAACCGCAGCCGCAGTATCGGCAGGCGTATCAGGAGCCGCAGTACGCGCCCGCCATGCCGATGCAGTATCAGCCGGCCCCCGAGTATGCACAGGCGCAGATGCAGCCGGTCTACGCCGACAGCCAGCCCGTGTATGTGCGCCAGGAGTATGCGCCGCCGCCTCCGGTCCAGTACGTCCCGGTCTACGCGCAGCAGCAGTACGAGGAAATGCCTGTCGTGGAAACCGTGATGCAGCCGATGGCGCCGCCTGTCGCGTATCAGGTTTATCGGCCGCCGGTCTACCTGAGCATGCCGCGTATGTACGCGTATCGGGCGCCGGTGGTGAGCTATCGGATGTGGCGCTGACGCATCGTCAACGCGTCAGTGGAAGGGGCGACGAAGCGCCGGTCGGGAAAACAATCGATGATGAATAGTGCCAGGGCTCGGTGAATGAACGCCGAGCCCTGAGTCTTTGCGCGCCCGCTGTTGGCGATAACGCGAGCCGCGCGATCAATGACCGCTGCCGTGCCTCGTGCGCACCGTCAACCGGTTCTGCACGGACCTGACTCCGCGCACCGATCTGGCCGCGTTGCCGGCCCGCTGGATCTGCGAGCGCTGCGGCACGCTGCCGGTCAGCGTGACGACGCCGTGGCGCGCCTGCACATGAATCGACGCCGAGTTCAGTCCCGTCGTGCGCGTGAAGGCGCGGCGGACGTCGCGAACCAACTGGCTATCGGATCTGGCTCGAGACTGAGATGTCGTGATCGGCTGGTTGTGCGCGGACGCATCGTTCGGCATGCCGCCGGGCGTTTGCGCATTCGCGTAAGTCGCGCCAATCGCGAGGGAGACGGCGACCAACGCGCCGAGTAGTCTGCTCGTGCCGTGTGTTCTCACTATTCCTCCTTTGCCGGTTTGTCCGGGGTCTGCCTTTTCAAGCCGCGTGATGCCGGGGGACGAGGCAGCGAAACGTGATGCCGATGCCGCCTCGACAAGCGTGTGCGACGCCGGATCTGATTATATGCCGCGATGACAGGATCAACGGCCCATTCGCGACGTGCCCGCAAGCGCGCTCGACAGCACAACCGTCACGGCAATAGCGGAAGGTGTGCACAACGAATCCACGTCGGCCGCCGCGCGACCGGATGCATCCGTCAGCGCGTCAGCCCGCGCATACGATCGACCTGCTCGTTGAGTTGAGCGACCGAATCGGCGAGAAACTTCGCGCGCGCATCGAGATGGAAAAGCAGCAGCGTCACGATGAGGATCACGAACGCTGAAGGAATGACCGCGGCCGCGAGCCACTCGGGACGCACGCCGCCCGCCGCGCCGCAAATCGATCCGGCCGCGAAGTTCGCCGCGGCCATGCCGGTGTAGTGCATGCCCGCGATCGCGACGCCCATCACGCAGGCGGTGCCGATGCGCTTGCGCATCACGTATCGCTGATCGGTGTTGCGCAATGTGTGCGCGCCCCACAGCGCCGCCGTCGACGCCACGATCGCAATGACGATCGACGCGGCGAAGATGGCGGGATCATAGTCGATGGCGGGCTCCATCAGCAGCGCGCGCATACCCACGTAGTGCATGCTGGCGATGCCCAGACCCATCAGCACGCCGCCCACCAGCAGACGAACCACGCCGAGGTCCTTGCGCGTGACGATATACAACGCGAACCACGAAACCAGCACGGCGATGACGAGCGAATAACCGGTCACGGCGAGATCGTAGCCAAGCGGAATGTTGAGCGAAAACGACAGCATCCCGATGAAGTGCATCGACCAGATGCCGAAGCCCATCGCCAGCGCGCCGCCGGCGAGCCATATTTGCCGAGCGCGCGCATAGGCGAGCAGGGAAATCCGGTCCGCGAGATCCAGCGCCGTGTAGGACGCGAGTGTCGCGATCATAAGCGAGAACGCGACTAACCCCAGGTTGTAGTGACTTTGCATAGGTCGACGGCTTTTATAAGAGCTCGATTAATGGTGATTGACGGCCCGGCGAGCCCGCGTCGATGACGCATGGCGTGCCCGGCAAACCGCACTGGCCGATGCGGTTGGGTACTGATCCGGCGTCTCCTTGGTGTCCGTCGGAAAGCTGTGTGCGGCATTGCATCAATTTCGAATTGAATGGCTCGCATAAACCTTATTCGGGGTTACCCGAATGCGGGGAAAGCAGTAAAGCGGAACGGAGTTTAGTGCATGCTGCTTGAAAGCTAATTGAAGAATTGAAGGGATATGTCCGTCTTTTTTACGGTTGATGGGGTGGCATTATTTACCGGCGCTATTGCGCATGGAATGGCGGGTGAGGAAATTCGTAACAAATCGTTTGAGTTAAGCTGCCCAGGGAGCCTTGCTTCATCACGTGCTTCGGACTCGGGGGGCGCCTGTCTGCCGCATGGAGTGGGCCGCGCGGCCTGGGTGCCGTCCTGGCCTCGGGCTATCGCTAGCGGGGTTCGCCAATTCGTCATGTGCGAAAGCGCACTGACACGGACCCATTGGGTGGCGCGTAATAGCGCAAAATTCAACGTTCAAAAAACTGATATGGCCACTCCATTGAAAGCGCTTCGCGCGACGACCGTCGAGAATGATCTCGAGGGGAGTGAGGCGGTTAAAGTCGACTTTAAAATGCACCCCGTCAATTTTGGCGGCCATTTCGGGTGGCTTTATGAGCCGTTGCCAAAATCCGGTGCAAAAGGCAAAGCGGGCATTGTGCTGTGCGCGCCGCTTGGCCATGAGGCTTTGTGGCTGCATCAAACCATGCGATCGCTCACCGACCGCCTCGCGGCGCGCGGCTTCGCGGTCCTGCGATTCGACTACGCGGGAACCGGCGATTCGATCGATCCAGGCGGGCTCGTCGAACCGGACAAGTGGACGGATGAGGCCGTCGAGGCCGTCGACTTCCTCAGGCGTGCGACGGGCGTCGAGCGGGTCGCGCTGATCGGCTTCCGCTTCGGCGCGATGGTGGCCGCGCAGGCGGCGAGCGCGGCGCGCGTCGATACCGTGGCGCTGGTTGCGCCGGTCGTCGGCGGGCGGCAGTTCGTGCGCGAAATGAGCGTGCTGCAACGCACCTGGTTGGAGAAGGCCGGCGAACAGGTCCGCAACGACGCGGTGCCGGCCGGCGCGTTCGACGTGCTGGGGCACCGCTTCAGCGACGCCGCAATGAACGCGGTCACGCACTGCGATCTGCGCCGCGCGGCAACCGCGCCGGCGACGAAGCTGTTGATCGTTCACCCCGGCAGCCAGGGGCCCAGCCACGACTTGGCGGCCAGATACGACGCGCTGCAAGTCCAGGTCGATTCGCTGCCGTTCGCGGAATACGAGGAGGCGATGCAGCCTTCGTGGCAGGCAACGCTGCCCGAGGCGACGCTCGCCTCCGTCGAAGAATGGTTTGCCCGCGAGTTCGCGCCGTCGCCGTCGGCGGCGGCGTTTGCGCCGATCCCGCCGCGCGCGATGGCGTCGCTGCTGCGCTATCGACGCACGGGCGGCCTGCAGGGCGCGATCGAGACGCCGGTGGAACTCGCCGACGGACGCCTGTTCGCAATCCTGTGCGAACCGGAGGGCCGTGGGGAACGCGCGCCGCTGGTAGTGATCGCCAACACGGCGGCGACCAACCATGTCGGCGACGGCCGCTTCAATGTCGAGCTTGCCCGTACGCTCGCGCGCGCGGGCTTCGCGTCGTTGCGCGTCGACGCGCACGGGATCGGAGACAGCCGCAATGCGTGGATGGTCGCCAATCCGTCCTTGCTCAGTTACGAGCAGCTTGCCGCCGATACGTCGCTGGCCGTGGATTGGGCCGTCGCTCGCGGGCATCCGCGCGTGGCCGTGTTCGGCATCTGTTCGGGTGCCTATCTCGGCCTGCATGCCGCGACCACCAATCCCGCGGTGACGGCGCTGCTGCTCGTCAATCTGCAGAGCTTCGATTTTCCGGCGGGCTTCAGGATGTGCGACGCGACGAAGATCGGCGCCGGTTCGACGCGCGCGCATTTTCGGGCGATGCTGCGCGCGCAAAAATGGTCGCAGGTGCTGCGCGGCGAGGTCGGCTTGCGGCCCGTGTTGCGGACGCTGTCGCGCTACGCGATCGACGCCGTCGTCAGCAACGTCGCGGCCTTGACCGGCGACGCGAACGGCAGCGCGGTGAACAAAGGCACACGCGCGCGGCGGCGCATGAAAGAACTCGATGAGCGCGGCGTTCGCGTGCGGCTGCTGTTCAGTCCGCTCGACCACGGGCTCGATGAGCTGCGCATGCACTTCGGCCCCGGCGGTCGGCGGTTGAACAAGCTGCTGCACGCAAGAGCGATGATCATCCCGAACATGGATCACGAAGTGTTGAATCGTGCGGCGCGGCAGCGGGTTGCGGCGGTGTGCGAAACGTTTTTCAACCAGGCGTTTGCTCGCGAGTGAAGCGGGCGGGCGATGTGCTGCGGTGCGATGCGATGCACGTGAGCGGCCCGCAGCGGCGGGCTGTCGCGCCTGGCGTTTCGATGGCGTGACTCAGGGTTCGCGCGGCCAATGCGGCGGTGCAGCGCATTCGACGGTCGTCGCGCGGGTCTTCTCAACCGTGAGATTGACGGAGCGCGCCCCGAGCGGGCGGGTTCGATGACGCACGCCCGCCGGCACGGTCAGCAACTGGCCGGCGTGCAAGTCGACAGTGCCATCGTCGAAATCGACGGCGAGCGCGCCTTCGACAACGTAAAACGTTTCGTCCGAATCCGGATGCCGGTGCCAGAAATACGGCGCGTCCATCACGCTGAGATGAACGTCGTGGTCGTTCACGCTCGTCAGCACCCGGTTCGAATACCCCTGCTGCGTGCCGGCGGCGAGCGCACGCAAATCGATCGGCTGGATCATGGCGTCTCCGTCAAGGTGGTCGACGAGCGTCGGCGTCGCGGCATGCTTCGCGCACCCGCTTGCGTACCGTTCTCGTGACACGATCAGCGTAGCCTGGTCGTGCCGTGGCCGCTAAGTCAAAAATTTTCGCGAGTATGTGAGCGAAATGATCCGACTCGCGGACCTGAGGGCACCGGCCGTTCAGGAGCATCTGGCCGACACGGCTCGCTTTGTTGGAAGCCGAGCCGCTGTGCGTTGCGGTTCTTCTCCGCATCCTTACCCGATCCCGCCCACGCGATTGCCGCTTGCTCGTCAAATCGCGCGTTCGATTGCCGCCGACTTCGATCCGCCTTAACCTGTCGCGAAGCTACCTACCTGGACCCGCGCGATGCAAGCACATCCTGTGCGCCTTTCTCCTGGCGACGATCTGCGTGACGCCCTCGAAGATGTACTGCGTCAGACCGGCATGCCGGCCGCCTTCGTGATCCAGGGCATCGGCAGCCTTGGCATTGCTCAACTGCGATTTGCCGGCAACGAGGAAGCCACCGAACTGCGCGACGATCTGGAGATTCTCACACTCGCCGGCTCCCTGTCATCCGATGGCGCGCATCTGCATATGTCGGTGGCCGATCCGCGTGGCCGGATGTTCGGCGGTCATGTGGGACGCGGCTGCTTCGTTCGTACCACTGCGGAGATATTGGTGGTGCTTCTTCCTGAACATCGTTTCTCCAGAGAACTCGATTCCGCTTCGGGCTTTATGGAGTTGGTGATACGAAGTTCATCGACCGGGTGACATGTCGACAATTCCGGTTATGCTTCGGTGAACGCCAGAGCTACACCCGATTCTTCTGTATTTCCACTGCGAAGTTCACGGAACCCAAAGGAGGAAGCATGAACAAAAAGGCTGCGGGCAGAATGAGCGGTGCAATGTTCGTTGTGGCCATCGCGAGTTGCGCCACTTATGCGAACGCGCAAACAGGGTTGAGCACGCCGGCCGATTTCGGTGGGCAAATGCTGGCCGTGTCGACGTCGTCGCCTGGCACCCGGCCAGATACCTCGGTGGTTCGAGACGTTCGCCGGGCTCTTGGGCGCGTGCCGGAGATGGATGATTCGGAGATTCACATCAGGGTGAGCCACGGCGTCGTCACGCTCACAGGACGGGTGCCCGAAACCTGGCAGATTTCGCGTGCTGGCAACGCGGCGAGGTCGGTGCTCGGCGTCAGGTCAGTGAGGAACAGATTGGAGGTACTGGAGGAGGGCAGCGGCAAGTGAGCCGGTACGCCGTGCAATGGTCACGGCGTACCTTGCTGCCAGCGGGCTCGCGCTTATGCGCCCGATAGTGCGGGCCACGAAGCGTCGAGCCTGATGCGCCGACAACGTTCTATCCGCGCAAGCGTCCATCCCCGCGCGTGATCGACGCCATCCGTTTGATCCGGATGGCGACTAGCGGTAGTTAACAAAGTTGATGATGTCATTGAGGAACCACGGCAGAATCAATTGCGTATCCGAATAGCTGGTGCCGACGGTGAGCCTCTGTGGCTTCGACGCGGAGTTGCCGGGCATCGCGCCGTTGGTGCCGTGCAGAATGTACGTATCCGTATCGGCCGGACCTGAGCGGGCGGTCTGATCGTTCGCGGTCGACTGGTTGGACGCGCAACCGGCGAAGAGCACAACGAGAACCGCTGCGAGGCAAAAGGACTTCATGATGGCGTGAACTCCAGCAAGGCGACACCGACAATACGGCGATGACGGATTCGTTTCGCAGGCGATTGGACTCTGCCGCATGCCAGAGGCGCGGCCCGACCCGACCCGAAACTTTCCTCGACTCTGACAGAAGCCGACGTTCATCGCAACGCTATTCATCGCCAATCCGAGCGAAGGGCGCACGCCTGAAGACCGCGCCGCGTCATTTCCTCCGCGCCTTCACATTGTGCTTTCGAGAAAGTCGGTAATCGCATCGCGACTCGGCGTGAGACCCTTCAATTGGAGAACGGCGCCGGCATTGCCCCGGTGATAGGTGCCGTGCAGACAAACGTGCAGAATGATCTCGCCTCGCTGCATGCGCGCCCGCTTGCCGCTGGTGTACACGAAGTTCAGAGGCTGCTCGAAATCGTTTTCCGTCAGGCTCTCCACGTATGACACGTACCAGTCGTCGACTGCTTTTGCACTTTTCGCCAGCACGTCGAGCGCGGGTACTTTTTCGGAGCGCGGCGCCTTGAAGGTATGCGGCAATCCTTGTAAGTGATGCTGAAAAATGGTGTCGACCGCATTGATATGGTCGAGGATGCGCAGCATGATCGAAGCCTCGTCGGTGCTCAGCTTGTCGAAATTCTGGCTGACGGCATCGTAGAGGCCACGATCGGCCCATTGTTTGATCGCAATGAGTTTGGAGTAGGGCTGACGGATCATGAGAGGTTTCCTTTAATCATTCGGTGACGATAGAGGCGCGATTCGGGCCGGCCCCTGTATTGATGAGTGGTGCTACGGTTCGGGTCCACGGCGCCATCGCCTGCAGGCATAATACGAGCGGTTGCTCGTATTTATCTACTCGCATTCCGGAGCGCGGAAAATGGCGCGGAAACCGCTCACGAAACCCAGAAAACACGCCTCTCAGGGGAGGTCGCGCGCGACGGTCGATGCGCTGATCGAAGCAACCGCTCGCATTCTGGTCAAGGACGGTTTCGATAAAACCAGCACCAACCGCATCGCCGAAAAAGCGGGCGTGAGTGTCGGCTCGCTCTACCAGTATTTCCCCAGCAAAGAAGCGCTCGTGGCCGCTGTGGTCGAGCGTCATACTGAGGAGCTGATGCACGTCGTCCGAACCGTGCTGGCGGACGTGGCGAAGCTTCCCGTGGACGAGGCCGTGCGCAAGCTGGTCACGGCGGCGATCCACGCGCATCGCATCGATCCCGAACTGCATCGCGTGCTGGCGGAGCAGATGCCACGCACGGGACGCGCGGCGAACGCGGACGTTCTGAGCGTGGAAACCTATGCGCTGTTCAGGGCGTATCTCGACGCCCACGCCGACGAGTTTCGCGCGGTCGACCTGGAGCTTGCCACGTTCGTGTGCGTGACCTCGATCGAGGCGCTGACTCATTCGGCCGTGCTGGACTATGCCGGGCGCCTCTCGGAAGAAGCGATGGACGCGCTCGTCGACGAAGCCACACGGCTCATCGTCCGATATCTGCAATAGCCGCGGTGGTCCTCTCGCACACAGGCCGGCAGCCTTGACCGCATGTGCGACCGCTGCGCTATACTCCAGCCCATGGATACGAAACCGACCTCGCTGAACCTGCATCGTTGGTGGCACGCCTGAACCCGGCGGCCCGTTTCTCCACGCATATCGCAAACGTGATGCCGCCAGTCCTGGCGGCATTTTCGTTTCTGCGCGCCGATGGCTGGTGGTGTCAAAAGTATGAGACTCCAGTTCATGACACACGCAAACCGACCCACCATTCTGACTGGCGACCGCACGACCGGTCCGCTGCACCTCGGCCACTACGTCGGCTCGTTGCGAGCGCGCGTCCAGCTCCAGCATGAGGCCCGGCAGTTTCTGCTTCTCGCGGATACGCAGGCACTAACCGACAACGTGGGCCGGCATCAGAGGGTCACCGAGAACGTCGTCGAAGTCGCGCTCGACTATCTGGCGGTCGGCATCGACCCGGCGAAGTCGACCATCTTCATCCAGTCGCAGGTGCCGGAACTGGCGGAACTCACGCAGTATCTGCTGAACCTCGTGACGGTCGCGCGGCTCGAACGCAATCCGACCATCAAGGAAGAAATTCGGTTGCGCGGATTCGAGCGCGACATTCCCGCCGGATTCCTGACTTATCCGGTCAGTCAGGCGGCTGACATTACCGCGTTCAAGGCGACCCAGGTGCCGGTCGGCGACGATCAGATACCGATGATCGAGCAAACCAATGAACTGGTGCGCCGCTTCAACAATACGGCCGGCCGGCCCGTTCTGGTCGAGTGCGAGGCGGTGCTGTCGCAGGTCACGCGATTGCCCGGTATCGATGGCAAAGCCAAGATGAGCAAATCCCTCGGAAACGCCATCACCTTGGGCGCTACGCCGGACGAAATCACGAACGCGGTCAACAACATGTACACAGACCCCAACCACTTGCGAGTCAGCGACCCCGGTCAGGTGGAGGGCAATGTCGTGTTTGCATTCCTGGATGCATTCGAGCCGGACGTGCAGAAGGTGGACGAACTCAAGGCTCATTATCGTCGCGGTGGACTGGGCGATAGCATGGTCAAGCGGGTACTGAATGAGCGGCTCCAGTCGATCATTGAACCGATTCGCACCCGCCGTTGCGAGTTGGAGAAAGACCGTGCCGAAGTACTGGCGATCCTGCGTCGCGGCACGATGCGCGCGCGGGAAGTGGCCGGAGAAACGTTGGCCGAGGTCAAGAGCGCACTGGGTTTGACCTACTTCGAGAATTGAAAAGCGGCCTTGTTGATGCCGTACTTTCGTGGCGGGCGTGACGCCGCATGGGTTTTCATCGAGGGTTCGAACCTTTGAGCGAGCGTGATTGACGACTCGGATGCATCGCGCGAGTAAACGCTGTTGGGCCGCACATCAAAGTGCGGCCCAACCGAACAGCGCTATCTACCGCGTGCCCGCCTCAATACGACATCCCATATCCGTACGGATATAACGGATGCGCGGTATCGTGCGGCACGTCCTCCCGTTGCGCGGCCACCTCATCCATCGACGAAGGCAACTCAAACGGCAGCTTGCCCTCCGGCTTACCTTTGCCGGTCAGCACGTCGAACAGCGCGATATCGCTTGCGCCGAAGTTGGCGAGAATCGCGCTCGTCTTGTCCTGCACGTTGGTCAGAATGGCCGGTCGATCCATATACACCGACACGATCGATCGCGGCGCGGCAGCCGCCTGCTTGATCGCTTCATAGTCCTTGTTGCCGTCGACGAAAGCGAGACTGCCCTCATGCTGCATCGCGCCGAACACGTAGTTCGGATGCAAGGTCTCGTACGGCGTGCTCACGCGCAGGATCGCGACATCGGCGGCTTGCGGCGTATCGACGACCGTGTAGCCGTATTGCTGCGCCACCGCCGGATCGATACCGTACAGCCACACTTTCTTGCTTGTCGCCGTCAATGGCAGCACGTTGCCCGTGTTCTGCAGCAGGACCATCGAGCGGCGTTGCGCATCGAGCGCCTGCGCCTTGAAATCCGCATTGCCGACGATCGAGCCGGCCGCTTCCGCATCCACGTACGGATGATCGAAGAGGCCTTGCTGGAATTTTTGCAACAGCACGCGGTACGCGGAATCCGCGAGGCGCGCTTCGCTCAGCAAGCCCTGATTGACGGCCTGAATGAGGAACGACGGATCGTCCTCGCCGCCGAACTGATCGATGCCCGCCGTGACGGCCTTCACGAAGCGCTGGAGGCGCGTCGCGGATTCCATGCCCCACGGCATGCCGAGTCCCGCGAACGACGGCGCGCCGGACGACGTACCGTTCATGCAGTTGGTGTCGCAATCCGACGCAATCAGCCAGTCCGACACGACCACGCCCTTGAAGCCGTACTTGCCGCGCAGCAGATCGGTCAGCAGCGCCTTGTCATAGGCTGCGCCGACCTGTTCGAGCGCGATGCCGTCCACGGTCACCGGGCCATCCGGCTCCGAATAGGTTGGCATCACCGAACCGGCGTTGGCCGCGAAGGCGCCTTCGAATGGCTTCAGATGATAGGCGAAGTTATTGCCGGGATACGTCGCGTAGCGGCCATAGTAGTTGTGGCTGTCGAAGCCGGATTTCTGCGCGCCATAAGCGGCCCAATGCTTGACCACCGCAATCACGCTCGTTTCATTGATGCCGGTATTGCCGCCCTGGAAGCCTTCGATATACGCCTGAACCTGCGCCTTCGCGACATCCGCGTCTTCCCCGAACGTGCCGTTGATGCGGGCCCAACGCGGTTCGGTCGCGAGATCGGCCTGGGGCGAAAGCGCCTCCGTGATGCCGACCGCGCGATATTCCTGGCGCGCTATATCGCCGAACTTGCGCGTCAGTGCGCTATCGCCGATCGCCGCGAAACCCAGCGTCTCCGGCCATTGCGAAAAGCCGCTGCCGCCCGCGCTCGCGCCTAGCACGTACTGGAAATGATTGCGCGGATCGGAACTGATCGACACCGGAATGCCCAGTCGCGATTGCTCGGCCAGAGTCTGGATCTGGTTGTACTGCGAGGCCATCGTGTTCGCATCGCCGCTCATACGCGTGATGTAGGTGCTGATGTCGCGATCGTTGATCTGCGTTTTCAAGGCGGCGAGATCGTAGGCCGTGCCGGTTCCCGCGCCGGTCGTGTCGTTCAGCACGGGCGCGGTGCCGTGCATCATCAGTCCGGCCTTTTCGGCGAGTGTCAGCCGGTTGGTCAGATCGCGCGCGCGGACGTCGGCGGACAGACGCCAGTCTTCGTAGGGATCGAGCTGGCCGTTGCGATTCATGTCCTTGAACTTGAGGTTGTCTTTCGTGAGCAAGGGCAGAGTCGTGTAGCCGAAATCGCGCTGCGCGACGCTCGGGGGATTTTCGCTGACATCGCTGCCGCAAGCGAACAGGCCGAGTGCGAGTGCGGCGCTGGCGGCGGCAATGGCCGTGACTCGGCAGGCAGGCTGGGAAAAGAGGTGCATCTGTGTCTCCGGATTCGGTGGATCTTCGAGTTCTGGCAGCCCATTCGACGGGCTGCGTATTACCTTATCCTTACCGTCTCCTACTGGTTTGACTGTGCGGTGCAGCATTTGTCTTTGCGGAGCAGGATGCGTAACGAAGCTGAACGCAAGTCGAAGAAGGCGAAATGTAATGGCAATTCCTGATGGATTCGCACGCGCGGTGTGGGCATGATCGCGAGATGCCCGCACTCCCGGAATCCACGCTCGACCACGCGACGCCGCGCGTCGCCCGGCGCCGTACCGTTTCGAACCGCATCGCCGTTGCCGCGATGCATGCCGCCGGGTGCGCGGGCATGTCGCCGGAAATTTTCAGCGCGCGTACCGGCATCGAGGCGCAGGATCTGATCGATGCGAACGGCCGGATAGAAGGCGCGCGGCATCGTCGGCTCGTGGCGTTGATGACGTCGATCGGTCCGGATATCGAGCCGCTTCTGGATGAGCGTTGCGCGCTGTTTCCGGATTTCCCCGTGCTCGGCAATCTATGCCTGAACGCGCGTACGCTGCGCGAGGCGATCGATGCGTTCATCACTTTTCGTCCGCTCATTGGCGAGTTCGATTTTCTTTTCTGCCAGGAGACGCCCGAGTCGGTGCAGTTCGAGTACATCGCGGAGTTCTCGCCCGAAAACTGCTTTCAGGCACTCGCGAATTTCCAGGTGCTGGCGACGCTGATCCGCGCGTACGATGTCGCGCAACCCACGGTATTTCGTGTCGCGTTGACTTGCGATGAGCCACGCCGCGCTCACGTGCCCGGCGATTTTTTCGGCGCGGCGGTGCGCTATTGCGCGTCCGCGAACCAGATGCAGTTCCCGGCGGCAGCGCTGGACCGGCCGTTTACGAAATACAACGCGGTGCTAGCGCCGTTTCTTCTGCAACAGACGCAAAAGGAATTGCAGCGCGTTCAGCAAAGCGGTTTGTTTTCCACGCATATCGCGGAGCTGGTCAGAGACATCATCGCGGATGAAAGCGGAGAAGCGCCGACGTCATCGTCCTTGCTGGCGCAGATTTGTGAACGACTGAATACGTCGCGCTGGACGTTGCGCCGCCAGTTGCAGGCCGAGGGTTTGCATTTCAGCGAACTGGAAGCGCGGGTCAAGTTCAAGGAGGCTTGCCGGTTGCTGGCCGACACACGTTTTAGCGTCGCGCAGATCAGCGAGCAACTCGGTTTCTCGTCGCAAAGCGCATTCACGCGCTTCTTTCGCAGCCGGCACGCGACGCCGCCGGTGGCGTTCAGGCAATGGGCGCGGATTCAGCAAGGGAGCGGGTGCGGGGCTTGATCGGCGCTTTGGCGGAGTTTGAGATGCCGCGCATCAGCCACCGCGGCCAGACTGATCCTGAACGCTGGCCTGGTGCGCCGCTTCCTGCACGCCCCGTACGGCGGCCGCAACGATCAGCCCCGTGAACACCATGCCGACCAGCCCAAGCAATATTGCGTCGATCCGGCCGAACGCCGATGTAGGGACGACGTCGCCGTACCCGATGGTCAACGCCGTGATCGCGCAAAAATACAGGGTTTCACCCAGCGGTGAAGCCGTTCGCTTCACCGTCTCCACGGGAGCCCCCATGTAATACATGGCGAGCGTCAGCAGCACGAACAGCA
This sequence comes from Paraburkholderia ginsengisoli NBRC 100965, assembly GCF_000739735.1. Classification (GTDB taxonomy): domain Bacteria; phylum Pseudomonadota; class Gammaproteobacteria; order Burkholderiales; family Burkholderiaceae; genus Paraburkholderia; species Paraburkholderia ginsengisoli. The sequence continues at coordinate 176,913 of NZ_BBJF01000005.1, forward strand.
ACAGAAGGCCGGCAAGGATCGCGCGCAGGTACCAAAGCGTTCTGCCTGATTCCCGCAAGATGTCGCGCGCTCTCACGCGAACGACTACTTCGCCTGTCCCATTTCCCATTGCAAGATACCTCCTGGATGGTGCTCTCGGGGACGTCGATGTGTACGTTGGACAGACGCACGCGCGAGTGGCGTCATCACGCGGGGCGACGCTGCTCGAAAATCAGCAACATCAGACACGCGTAGAGCGTGACGGCCACGAAGAGTCCCATACGAACCGCGAACGCGGTGTACACGTCTTTGCCCGCTGCGCTGTCCTGCACTGATTGGCCCAGCAGAATGATCATGGTTACCAGGCTGTTCAGCCAGAAGCTCGCCGAATAACGCGTCGGGCTGATGCGATAGAGCTTGCGTCCCACCAGCAGGCCGAACAGCAGCATCCACAGGAAGAACATCCACAGGTCAGCGAAGAGCCTCAGTGCAAACCAGAACACGATCGCCAGCAAGCCGCCGAGCAGTGTGGAACCGATCAGATCGCGCGCTGCGTTGCGAGCCGTCGTGGTGCAGCTTTGTCGCCCGAGACTGACGGACTTCATGATGATCGGCATGTAGCTCGCCGGATCGGCAATGGCGAGCAGATACGCAGGCATGACCACGAGCGCGGCGCGTAGCGCGATACGGACGGCCTGCCCGTCGGGCATGCCCTGAGCCGCAGGCTGCGGCCCCGCGCTCACGGGCTCCGGAAACAGCGCGTGGGTTAGTGCCGCCACCAGCACGGCGAGCACGAGGCCTTTCACCAGCGCGCCGACTACCGTCACGGCCAGCGGGAAGTCAGTGGTTCCGGCGGCGGAAACCATCGTCAGGCCAGCCACCAGAAAGGTCGAGACCAGATTGTTCCCGCCGCGCAAACCGTAGCGAAACGCGAGGAAAAGCATCAGGCCGACCAGCATCACGCCAGCGAACGCGTAGTGGCGAAGCAACGGAACGAGGAGCAGGCCGCTGCCCGTCGTCAAAGCGACGATCAGCGCGAACGCGACGCCAGCCTTGAATGATAGTGGCCGGTTTTGCGTCGCGAGCAGGAAGACGGCGAACACCGGCGCGATGACCGGGACCGACAGATCCAGTGCGAAGCTGATCGTCAGACACAGCGCCGTCCCTGTGGCAACGCGCAGCGTACGTCGACCGAGAAGCTGAAGCCTGGGTTCCATGGATGCAATGGTTAGCCGTTCAGTAAAGATAGGAGGCCCAGCTCATCACGCGGAAAAACACGCGGCCGAACGGATTGAGCGGATTGCCCGGATCTGGAAACGCCATCACTTCTGCCTGCCCACCAACGCGAACGTTGCGAAGGCGTGTCCTCTCATCCGGTTCGAACTCGACGATCACCGGAAAGCGTTGCGCGGGACGCAGCCAGTCGCGGCTGTTCTGTACCGTCGGCAAACCGCCGGGCGGCGCGCTCTGTCCGACGCTCACGCCGTAGCCGATGCTGCGAAGCCGTCCTTCGAACACCTCGCCCGGCAGCGCGTCCAGCGCAATCGCCACGCGCGTGCCGGGGCGCAGATGTCCCAGGTTGTTTTCCGTCATATCCGCACTGACCCACACGTCGCGGATTGCAATCAGCGTCATGACCGGATTGCCCACCGCCGCGAACTGGCCGACCTCCGTGCGCAGATCCGTGATGACACCGCCTGAGCGCGCCTTGATCCGGGTATTCGCCAGATCGAGTTCGGCCTTTTCCAGCGCGGCGCCGGCACTGCGCAACTGCGCGTTTTCCGCCTCCGTGCCGCCTTGCTGCTCGCGAGCCCGCTGCACTTCGGCACGCGCTGCGGCCACCTGGCTTTGGGCCTGCTCGTGGGTCGCTCGCGCCACTTCGAGGCGCCGCAGCGAGACGGTGCCTTCGTCGTCGCGATACAGCCTGTCGAGGCGCTCGCTGTCCTGGCGTGCCTTGACTTCGTTCGCGACGGCCGCGCGCAGCGAGGCGAGCGCCGCATCGATCCCTGCCGTGCTCGCGCCGATCTGCCGGCGCGTCGATTCGAGGTCGGCCCGCGCGCGATCGACGGCGATCCGGTATTGCCCGTTATCGACCTCGAAAAGCAGGTCGCCCGCTTTGACTTCCTGGTTGTTATGCACGAGCACGCGGGTCACTCGCCCCGATGCTTCCGCAGCCACGGACACGACGTACGCCTGAACGCGCGCCTGTTGCGTATAGGGGGTGAAGCGATCGGCGAGCAGATACCAGATCAGACTCACGACGATCACGCCGACGACCCACTTCACCGCTTTGCCCGACGGGTCGGCGGCGGGCGTCGGCGGGTTCGACGGATTGCCGGCGGCGGGCTCGGTCTTGTCGCTCATCGGGACGAACCTTTTGACGGACTGGCGGCGGTGGATTGAGCATTCGACTCGTTCAGCAGGTCGCCCCAGTCGGTGCGCTGCCGCATCTGCTCGCACGTCGCGGGATCGATGAGCGGCTGTTCCGAGTACCAGCCGCCGCCGAGCGCCTTATAAAGCGCAATCAGACTGCCGACCGCATTGCCGCGATTGACGATGTAGGCATCCTGCTGCGCGAACAGTGCGCGCTGTGCGTCGAGAACGCGCTGGAAGTCCGAGTAGCCTTCCCGGTAGATCGTATTGGCGAGCTTCAGCGAACGCTGCGCGGCCGCTTGCGCGTCGTTCAGGATCGTGTCCCGCTGCCACGCGACGATGAGTGCGGTCGCGGCGTCGTCGGCCTCGCGGGCCGCTTCGCGCACGGTGTTCTGGTACGCGACGGTCAGCTGCTGCAGCCGGGCATCCTGCACGCGCACGTTGTTGATTATCTTGCCGTGATCGAACAGGTTCCATGTGACGCTCGGGCCGCCGACGAGAGCCAGCGTGCTTTGAGCGCCGGAGAGCGAACTGGCGCTCCAGACAAGGGAGCCGAGCAACGACACGGACGGGTAAAAGTCGGCCTCCGCCACGCCGATGAGCGCGGACTGCGCGGCCATCTGCAGTTCGGCCGCGCGCACATCCGGGCGGCGCAGCAGGAGATCTGCCGGGACGTCCTGCAGAATGGCGCGATTCACGAAGGGCACCACTTCCTCTTTGCCCGGCTGCACGGTCAGTTCCGGCAACGGGCCAGGCGGTCGCCCAAGCAGCACGGATAGCGCATGATGCGCGAGCACGATCTGACTTTCGAATTCGGGGATGCTGCTCAGCGTGCCGAGATATTGCGTCTTTGCCTGCTGCAGATCGAGTTCATCGGTCTCACCGCTTTTGAATAGCTTCTGCGCAATCTCGTAGCTGCGCTTCTGCAACTGGGCGTTATCGTGTGCAATACGCAGGCGCGCCTCGGCCGTGCGCAGCGTGAAATACGTATTGGCGACCTGCGCGTGCAGCAGGACCAACGCGTCGTCGCGATTGGCTTGCGCCGCGAAAAACGCGGCGTTCGCGGATTCGATTGCGCGGGCGAAGCGCCCCCAGAAATCCAGCTCCCAACCGACACTGAAGCCCGCTCCGTACTGCCAGTAGCCGCCCGAGCGCGGACCGAGTCCATCCGGTTGATTGCGCGTCGAGTACAGGGCTTCGGCATTGGCCTGTTGTACCTGCGGATAGCGGCCCGCGATCGCAATGCCCAGTTGAGCGCGCGCTTCGAGCACGCGCAGACCCGCGATCTTTACGTCGCCGTTGTTCGCATCGGCCTGGGCGATCAGACTCTCGAGGTTCTGGTCCGCGAATATCCGCCACCATTGCCGGATGTCGGGCTGGCTGGCCTGCTGCGTGACCTGCTCGATCGACGTGCTGCTCCAGTGCTCCGTCCAGTTCTCGTGCTGCGGATGAAAATCCGGTCCAACACGCATGCACGCGCTCAGGCAGCCCATGGCGAGAAGCGGCCAGTGCAGGCGTGCGTGAACTGCCGCGGGGAACACGGATAGCCTCCGGACGCATCAGGCGTGGTGCTCCTGTTTTAACCGCGCCGGTTTGCCCTGGTCTTTCACCCATCGCCAGAACAGCTGATAACCCACCGCGAGCATGACAGGTCCGATGAACAGGCCGATGACGCCGCCTGTCACCATGCCCCCGAGCGCGCCGATCAGCACCACCGGCATCGGGACGGCAACACCCCGGCCAAGCAGCAATGGCTTGAGCACGTTATCCGCAAGTCCCGCGACGAACACGTAGACCGAGAAGATGATCGTCATGGTGCTCACGCCTTGCGTGACGATCACGAAGACAATCACGGGAACCGTGATCAGCGTGGCGGGCAATTGCATGATGCCGACCAGCAGCACCGCGAGCGCGAGCAGACCCGCGCCGGGAATACCCATGATGACGAATGCGATGCCGATGAGCAGCATCTGGATGAACGCGATCCCGACCACGCCTTGAGCGACCGCGCGAATCGTCGCCGTGCAAAGTTCGGTGATCTGCGGGCCGTTCTCGGGACCGGAGATGCGCGAGGCAATCTGCACCGCACTGCGGTGGCCTTTCTCACCGTGCGCCATCAATATCCCGGCAACGATCAGGGCAACGAAGAATACCAGCAGCCCCGCACCCAGCCCGGTGACGGTTCCGAGCACCGCGAGACCGGCCTCCTTGAGTTGGGGGGCGAACTTCTGCGCAACGCCTGTGAGGTCGATCGAGGCCTGTTGCCAGAAATCGTAGACACGCTGGCCGATGATCGGCCAGCCGGACACGGAGGCGTCCGGCGGTGGAATGCGGAAGCTGCCGCTTTTGAAAATAGCCATTCCATGCTCGATCGAATGGGCCACCGCCACGCCCAGCAGATACGTCGGCACGAGGATGATGGCAAACGCGACGAGGATGATCAGCGTGGCGGTCAAGCCATCCTTGTCGGCGAGTACAAGCCGAAGTCTGACCTGCAGCGGATACAGCGTAATGGCGAGGATCAACGCCCATACCATGAGATTCAGGAACGGGGCGAAGATCCTGAAGCAGAAGATCGCCAGAACGGCGACCAGTCCCGCGCGAATCAGAACATCGAGCAGTTCTCTGGACAAAACCCGTTCGGTAATCGGTGTGAGTGGCATGACGTGTCTCCCGCGGGTCATATCGAGGATCTGACGGCGACAGTCGAGGCCACGTCCATCACCATGGCAGTCGGAACGGAACGCGGCGCCGCGTCGGTCGACCTCCTGAAGTAGTCGGATATCGACCGGCTACTTGCCCGCCGTATGGCCTGGCAGGCCTTTCAGCGTGACCGCTTCGCCTATGCCTTCACGGCGACGACATCCGTCATCGCCGTCCTATTCCGACTGGAACGACGCCTCGCGATCGTACGTACTGGCATCAGATATCGAGCCTGCTGACCTTCGTGCCTTCGAAGCTGAGATTGGCCATCAGGCCTGAGTTGGTCAGCACGAAACCGACGATCGGCGCCCCTGTCGTTGCCGTGTCGAGCACACCGTTGGCGCCGGTCTTCGCCACCGCAACCGAGCCATCCACCCCGGCTGTCCAGCCTTTGTCGCTCGTCTGGAATTTCTGGAGCGCGGCATCGGTCATGAACATCAGGAACACCGCTTTGGACTGAGCGCCAATCTGCAAGCCGAACGAGGCGGTACTGGTCTTGTAATAACCGATGGATGTGCCTCCCTTGCGGAGTGCACCTTCGCCATATTCGCCGCCGACGACGAGGCCTGCCGCGATTACCGATGGAAAGACGAGAATAGCCTTGGCCTTGTCTGCCACCGCCTGCGCGCCCGGTGTCGTGCTGAACAGTTTCTTGAGCGCGCCATCGACGCCGGCATCAATTTCCTGCCGCTTGTTTGCGGCCTCCGTCGGCGTCGAAGTCGTGTTGCAACCGGCCAGCGAGGCGGCCAGTGCGATGGCCGTTAGCGATAAGAAGGCGCGACGCTCCATGAGACTCTCCTCGGCTGACGTGCAGCGGATAGGGATTCCGCGCATCTGGAAATGCTTGATCTGGATTTCCCGCTTCGAAGCGGGAGGACGAGTCGATGTCGTGATGGGAAGCCTTCAGGCCAGCGCGATCGGACCAGGTAGGCCAAACATGCAGGGAATGTCGAACCGGCATGAATCAACCATAGTCCGCAACAGGCATGTCGACATCGCCATAGCGACCGCCGAACAAAAATACATCGGGTTAAGCATAGGCGTGAGGCACGCCGGCAGGTATTGGACCTTGGTCGTATGTCGCGCGGAGTGGCGGCAATCCACTGGAACCCGACGCCACCCGTCTCTTCAATCGAGCCGGCGTGCGTGGCAACCAGGGCTTTTGTTGGAAGTTGTTATGGGTGACAACAGGTCGGGCGGCCCGATCGTTGCCGGTTGCCTCGTGTTCGTCATCCATTGCGGAATGGGCGCTCCGGAGGCGATCGACCCATGTCGAGCGTTAGGATGAGCGCTGCCGGTAACGTCAACGGTGATTCGAAAAATGCTAATGACCGTCCGTGCGTGGCCCGGTCCCATGACAACCGGTTGTCGTTCTGGTGTGATCGCTTTGATCACCGGGCGCGGCGCTTCCTCTCGCGCCCTCCGTCGGAACCGAAATCAGCGTGACGCCGTCCGTTGCGCCGACCACGTGCCCGCGATGATCGCGAAGCATCGCACGCACACTGGCGCTATCGGCGCCGCCCGGACAACCGACGAGTATCGCCATATGGTCGAGATAGCCGGCCGTTGCGGGCGACTCGCCGAGCCGGCGACATGCGTCTCCCGCGTTGGGGTAGCCGTTGCCGAAGGGCGCGAGCGATGCGGGCCACGCGAAATGCGCGTGAGCGTCGACCGCACTCGCCGCGTGACTGGCCGAGGCCGAGGCCACAGCAACGAAAGCCAACGCGAGCGCTGCGGACTTTGCGCTGGAACCGATAAATTTGATCACGCTTCCCATTAGCCATCCTCCTTGCGCCGAGCCCAAGCTGTCTTATTGGAACCGAACGGGACGACGCAGCTCATCGCGCGTGTTCAGACCGCGTTCTTAACCTACGCTTCAGCCAGCACCTGCTCGATCACCTTCACGAACTGCTCGACCGGCTGCCCGCCGCTCACCAGGTATCGACGGTTGAAGATGATGGCCGGCACCGACTGGATGCCCATCTCCTGGTTATTCTGTTCTTCCGCGCGAACTTCATCGCCATACGCGCCGCTTGTCAGCACGTTACGTGCTGCGGTCGCGTCGAGTCCCACGGAGTGCGCCGCTTCGACCAGCACGTCGTGATTGCTCGGGTCCTTGCCGTCGGCATGATAGGCCCGCAGCAGTGCCAGCTTGAGCGGCAACTGCTTGCCTTCGATGCCCGCCCAATGCAGCAGGCGGTGCGCGTCGAAGGTGTTATAGACCCGCGTACGCGGACCGAATTCGAAGCCGACGCTTGCGCCACGCTCGCGAATCATCGCTTGCGTTTCGGCGATCTGCGCCGGTGTGCGTCCATACTTCTTGCCGAGATAATCGACAATGGCTTCGCCGTCCGGTCCCATCTGCGGGTTGAGCTCGAACGGATGCACGGCTATCTGCGCGTCGACGGTATCGGCGAAACGCGCCAGTGCCAGCTGAAGCGAGGAGAGGCCGACCGCGCACCACGGGCAGGCGATATCGGAGACAAAATCGATGGTGAGCGCTTGTTTCATTGCGGTCCTTGCTGGATGGATGACGCGTCGCGCGGCGCGTATGGCGCGCGCGACAGAGGCAGACAGCGTAGCGTGATTTGCCGACTCTTGCAGGACCGCGCGTAGAGCACCGCGCTGATGCGCGAGCGCTGCCGGATTGGACCGCAAGACCCGGAGTGTTTTCTTTGCAGCGTGCCCGTACACTGGCCCGATCGAACCCATTCCAATTCATTGAACCGGCCATGAGCACCGCCGCGAATCGACCATGAACTCAAGTAAAGCAGAAGCGCCCGTCATCGCCTCCCCGCAAACGATCGCGCAACGGATCGACGCGCTCGACTGGCGAGGAATCGAACAGGATCTCGATCTGTACGGATGCGCGGTGATTCCCGGACTCGTCACGGCGCCCGAATGCGACGCGCTGGCCGCCCTCTATCCGCGCGACGATCTCTATCGAAGCCGGGTCGTCATGGCGCGCCACGGTTTCGGTCGCGGTGAATATAAGTACTTCGACTATCCGTTGCCTGAGCCGATCGGCGCGTTGCGCGCCACGATGTACCCGCATCTCGCGCCGGTGGCAAACCGCTGGAATCAGGCGATGAACATCGACGTGCGCTATCCGGCGCAGCACGCGGACTTCATCCGCCGTTGCCATGACGCGGGCCAGGTCCGCCCGACGCCATTGATCCTCCAATACGGCGAGGGCGACTACAACTGTCTGCATCAGGATCTCTATGGCGAGCATGTCTTTCCGCTGCAGGTCGCGATCCTGCTGTCGGAACCGGGGCGGGACTTTACCGGCGGCGAATTCGTGATGACGGAGCAGCGTCCGCGTATGCAGTCTCGCGCGGAAGTGGTGCCGCTCGCGCAAGGCGATGCGGTGGTGTTCACGGTGAACAGCCGGCCGGTTCAGGGGACGCGCGGGCCCTATCGCGTCACGCTGCGTCATGGTGTCAGCCGTTTGCGCTCGGGGCGTCGGCATACGGTGGGGGTGATTTTTCACGACGCGTTGTGAGTCGAGCGTCGCGACGCTTGAACGGTGCGGATCGATAACGGGGGCTCGCTCGCTCAGAGCGTGGAACGAGGGCGTGGCAAGACCGCCGCCTCGGCGTGCAACAAGGCTATCGCGAGCGAACAGCCGCCCGCACTCGCTACAATCCGGGAATCGTCGGCGTTCGCCCACCCGCATGAAAAGCGCTGCACCGGCGAGCGCCGCCGTCTTCGGTGTATTAAAGCCACTCGCATCACGAGCGCAGGACCGACCGCCGCACGACACCATGGAAAACCTCCTCAAGAAACTCGACCTCACTTCGCTGCGCCTGTTCGTCGCTGTATGCCAGGAGCGCAACATCGCACGCGCGGCCGAGCGCGAGTTCATCGCTTCGTCGGCGGTGAGCCGGCGCATCGCCGAGATCGAGGCGGTCATCGGCCTGCCGGTGATCCAGCGCCAGTCGCGCGGCATCACCGTGACGCCGGTCGGCGAGACCGTGTTGCGCTATGCGCTGGCGATCATCGGCAACATCGAACAGATGAGCGCGGAGTTGTCGCGTTTCTCGTCGGGCGCGAAAGGGCGCGTGCGGGTGGTCGCGAATCTTTCGTCGATCGTGCAGTTCCTGCCGGAAGATGTGGCCGCATTCGGGCGCGCGTTTCCGGATGTGTCGATCGAGCTGGAAGAGGAGAACAGCGCGGACGTGCTGCGGATCGTCGACGAGCATGGCGCGGACTTCGGCATCTGCAACCCGGTCGCGGGCAGCGAGGCCTTCGAGCAGGTGCCGTACCGGCAAGACCGGCTGGCGGTGCTGGTGCCCGAAGGCCATCGGCTCGCCGGCGCGTCGCGCGTGTCGTTCGACGCTCTGCTCGACGATCGCTTCGTCGGCCTGCGCAGCGAGAGCGCGCTGACACGGCTCGTCACGCAACAGGCGGCGAGCGCGGGGCGGGAACTCGACGTGAGGATTCGGGTGAGCAGTCTCGACGCGCTGTGCCGGATGGTGCACGCGGGGCTCGGCATCGCGATCGTTCCCGAACAGGTCGGGCTGCTCTACGTGAATGCGCTCGACGTGCGCCTGCTGTCTCTGAGCGATGCGTGGGCCGCGCGCAGCCTCGTCATGATCTTCAGGACGCGCGAGCAGTTGAGTGCGAGCGCGGCGGCTTTGGTGGGGTTTCTCGGCAATCAGCCGTAGCGGGGCCGCGCAGCACAGCCCACCCCAGCCCACCCCAGCCTTCGCCAAACGAGACGGCTGCATTGCCGGACCGGCACTTCGGCATCGGCGTTGCGCGCCGTATAGTGAGCGCAAGGAGAATGCATTCATGAGCGATACGTTTCGTCTGGACGGCCGCGTGCTGTACCTGTCCCAGGACCCCGCGGTGATCGACGCGCAACTCGCGGGTGAGAATTTCACGCGCGCGACGGCGGGCCCGCTGCGCGAAAACGTGTCCACCGACGAGATCACGCCGGTCACCGTGATGCTCACTTACGACGAACGCCTTGGCCAGTATCCGTACGTCGGCTTCAAGGCGGGCGAGCGGATGCCGATCGGCCGCAACGCGGTGAAGAACGGCGGCTTTCAGGTCACGGTGGCGGGCAAGCGTTACGGCAAGGGCTCGTCGCGCGAATCGAGCCCGTTGGCGGAACTGTCGGCGGGCATCCGGCTGATCGTCGCGGAGAGCTTCGAGCGGATCTATCAGCAGAATTGCGACAACATCGGCATTCTCACGACTACCGACTTTGCCGTGCTCGATCGTTTGAGCGCGGGTGAAGCGGTGCCGATCGACGAGTTCCTCAAAGGCCGTGACGCGCTCACGCAGCAGATCATTCGCAGCGGCGGGCTGCTCGCGTACAGCAAGTTCGCGGAGTGGCCCGCGCCGCGCGTGCGCGATGCAGCGAGCGATGCGGCAAATAACGCGGCAAGCGCGCCGCCCGCCGAACCGAAGACGCTGGTCGAGAAAATCATCGACCGTCATCTGCATCCGGGCATTGCCGGCGCACAGCGCGGCGACGGCGTGTTTATTTCCGCCGACTGGCGCTTCAGCCACGACTACTTCACCGGCATGTGCGCGCACCTGATGCACCGCGCGTTCGGCAAGCCCGCGCCGCTGCATGCGCCCGATCACATCATCGCGTTCCAGGATCATCTGGTGCTGGCGCCGCAAAGCATTCCGCACGTGCGCGACGGTCTGTTGCCGGGAGTCGCCAATCTGATGGAAGGCCACACGTCGTTCTCGCGCGACTACCCGGTGCGCTCGCACGGCGCGCTCGACGGCGTGGCGGGCTCCGAAGGCATCTGTCATGCGTTGATGGCCGAGCAGTACGCGTTGCCGGGCCAGGTGGCGTGCGGCACCGATTCGCACACGCCGCATTCGGGCGCGCTCGGCTGCCTCGCGTTCGGCGCGGGCGCGACGGAAATCGCCAATAGCTGGGTGACGGGCTACGTGCGTTGCAAGGTGCCGGAGACGCTGCGCATCGAAGTCGACGGGAGCTTGCGCGACGGCGTGACCGCGAAGGACGTCGTGCTGCATCTGTTGCGGATGGACGCAATCCGCTCAGGCGGCGCGATTGGCCTCGTGTTCGAATACGGCGGCGCGGCGGTGCGCGCGATGTCGATCGACGAACGCGCGACCTTGACCAACATGGTCGCCGAACTGGGCGGCTTCACCGGCATCGTCGAGCCGGACGAACGCACGGTGGCGTTTCTGAAGGAGCGGCGCGGCGTCGATTTCGCGTTGGAAAGCTGGATGAAAAGCGACGCGGGCGCGGTCTATCGCGACACGATCCGCATTGACGCCAGCGCCATCGAACCGATGCTCGCGCGCCCCGGCGACCCCGGCAACGGCGTGCCGGCGCCGCAACTGGAGCAGGACGTCGCGATCGATATCGCGTACGGCGGCTCGTGTACAGCGGGCAAGCGTGAAGATTTCGATTTCTATCACGAGGTGCTGCGTTGGGGCGTCGAGCAGGGCATCCGTGTGCCGGAGGGCACGCGTCTTTATCTGCAATTCGGCACCATGGCGGTGCGCGAGTATTGCGAGGCGCAGGGCTATCTGCCGGTGTTCGAACGCGCGGGCGTGACGATCGTGATGCCGGGTTGCGGGTCGTGCGCGAACTGCGGACCGGGGCAATCGGCCGACCCGAAGCAGGTGACGATCAGCGCGATCAACCGCAATTTCCCGGGCCGCTCGGGTCCGGGCGACGTGTGGCTCGCAAGTCCGTACACGGTGGCGGCGAGCGCGTTGGCCGGAAAAATCACCACGTTTGAACAATTGAAGCGCGCACGCGGCTAGAATGCTGGCCGGACCCTGGGGGCCGGCATCGTGGTGCGTGCAATGCGCGAGAGTACGAAAGGCCGGCACCAGATCGGCTTCGGCGAGCGTCGTTCCGCTATCGGCGGCGACTGGCTTGCATGGGGTCGGGGCGGCGCTGAAGCGCCGGCTCCGCCCGACAGCTTTGCATGGAGACAAACAACATGGCATCCCCAGATCACGCCGGCTCCGTCGCGCGCAGCGGCGGCAGCGCGACGTATGCCGGCGCTACGGTCGAGACTGCGGCTGACACCGCAACCGACAGCGCGTCGCTCGACGCCGGCAGCATTTCGGCGCGCCTCGACCGCTTGCCCGCCACGCGTTCCATCTGGAAGCTGGTGGTGCTGCTGAGCCTCGGCTTCTTCTTCGAACTCTACGATCTGCTGTACTCCGGCTATGTCGCGCCGGGCCTCGTCAAAAGCGGCCTGCTGACCGCGACGACGCACGGGCTGTTCGGCTCGACCGGCGTCGCGAGTTTCATTGCCGCGCTGTTCAGCGGACTATTCATCGGCACGATCGCGTGCGGCTTTCTCGCGGATCGCTTCGGACGGCGCGCCGTGTTCACGTATTCGCTGCTTTGGTACACCGCTGCGAACGTGGTGATGGCCTTCCAGGAAACGGCCACGGGGCTCAATTTCTGGCGCTTCGTCGCGGGCGTCGGTATCGGCGTCGAGCTGGTGACGATTGGCACTTATATCTCCGAGCTGGTGCCCAAACAGATTCGCGGCCGCGCGTTTGCGTGCGAGCAGGCGGTAGGCTTCACGGCGGTGCCGGTGGTCGCGTTTCTGTCCTTCCTGCTGGTGCCGCGCACGCTGTTCGGTCTCGACGGCTGGCGCTGGGTCGTGCTGATCGGCGCGCACGGCGCGCTGTTCGTCTGGTGGATTCGCCGCGCGTTGCCGGAAAGCCCGCGCTGGCTCGCGCAGCAAGGCCGGCTCGTCGAAGCGGATCGCGTGATGAGCGCGCTCGAAGCGAAAGTGCGCAGCGAATATGGCCGCGAGTTGCCGCCGCCCGCGCCGCCGGTGCCGGTCGCGCCGCGCGGCAGCTTCCGCGATATGTGGGTGCCGCCGTACCGCAGCCGCACGGTGATGATGACACTCTTCAATATCTTCCAGACGGTGGGCTTCTATGGCTTCGCGAATTGGGTGCCGACACTGCTGATCAAGCAGGGCATCACGATCACGACGAGCCTGATGTATTCGAGCGTGATCGCACTGGCCGCGCCGCTCGGCCCGATCATCGGACTGTTCATCGGCGATCGCTTCGAGCGCAAGACGGTGATCGTGGTGATGGCGGGGGTGAACATCGTCTGCGGACTTTGGTTCAGCCAGGCGTCGGGCGCGGTGCTGCTGGTGAGCCTCGGCGTGTGTCTGACGCTCGCGGGCAACATCATTTCGTACAGCTACCATGCGTATCAGACCGAGCTCTTTCCGACTAGCATCCGTGCGCGCGCGGTGGGCTTCGTTTATTCGTGGAGCCGCTTTTCCGCGATCTTCACCGCGTTTCTCATCGCGGCGGTGTTGAAGCACTTCGGCACGGCCGGCGTGTTTATATTCATCGCGGGCGCGATGCTGGTCGTGATGCTGGCGATCGGCCTGATGGGGCCGCGCACGAAAGGGCTCGAGCTTGAGAAGATCTGAACGTGCCGGTCCGGCAACATCGGGCCGGCGCGTGCGCGTCAACCCTTGGATGACCCGGCGGGTTTGGTCGGCTCCAGCCGAAGCGAGCCCCAGCCGAGCGGCGCGAATACGTGGCCGCCAGCCAGTTCGACCAGTTCCACGAATCTCTCCAGCGACACGCCCGCCGCGATCCGGACCGGCGCGTTGCTGATGAAATCCTGCGTGCGCAGCCACGGCGCGTCGCCGCGATTGATTTCGTTGACGCTGCGCTCGCAGCCGTCATACTCGGCGTCGGGCGGCAGCAGCGGGCCGTCGAACGCGACGGTCAGGATCTGCTGTGCGGCGTCGTCGTAGGGCAGGCCGGCATCCTTCTCATAGGGCACGCGCTCCCAGCCATCGCCCCATTGCTGGTCGAGCGGCAAGCGGGTGAAATAGGCCCACGGCGCGCGCACGAAACAAAGGCCGTAAGCGTGGCGCACGCCGTCCAGATCAGTGGTGAGTCCCATGAGCATAGGCCTTGACGTGTCGATGACGGCGGCGCTTCACGCCTCGTCGCGGGTGGCAAACAAGCTGTGTTCGGGCTGCGCCCGCTCGTGATCGACACACTGCACGTGCCAGTGGCCGCTCATCAAGGTCCGCCCGCGTTCCCCGCACCACTGCGCGCGGCCCGTTTCGCCTTCGAACGGTCCGTCGCAATCGTTCAGATCCAGGTTCTCGAGCACGCAGACGGGCGCCGCATCGTGCGGGCCGCACACGAGCGTATTGCCGCAATCCATATGCAGCGCGCCCCATTCGGGCAGCTCCAGCCCCTGGTGTCCTTCGCGCGACCATTGCCGCGTGTCCTTGTCGAGCCAGAGGATTGCAAATGCCATCGGATGGATACGATCGAACGTATCGAGGTGGACAGTGAGGCGCATGAAAAATCTCCGGAACATGGGGACGTCTTCAATCGAATCAGATGCGGAAGCCGTGAATCAATTAACGTAGATCGCCGGTTCAAAACCCATTTCGCCAGGCTAGGCGCGCCCCCATGCGCGACGTGGATTCGAGCATGAACTGCGCGTTCGGTACGTCGCGATAGCGCTCCGCGATCTTCCGGACCGACGGTGCGAGGGGGACCACTTCAGTGTAGGGGCGGCCATTCAGGCGCCCTTGACTTCGGTCAAGCAACACGCGAGGCCTGAATTTGACGTGCCGCGGATAGCTCCTATGCTGATGACAGGCGGGTCGCACAGAAGCGGGGCCCGCCCCGGAGCGTGGCGCGCGACGCGCGGAGCGCGAACGCGTCCGCCCCAGCCTCGCATCCTGCGCAATGAACCAGGTGGCGTTATGAAGATTCATTTCCCTGAGGAGCTGCCGGAGTATTGCGCGCGCGATTTCGTCGTCGCCTTTCCGGCCGAGGTGGACGGCGTGCGTGTGCAGTGCGCGATTACCGCGGAGGCGCTCGAGGATCACTTTGGCGCGGCTTCGCTGCGCGAAGACGATCTGATTGCGGCATTCAACTCGAACCGGCATCCGATCGAACACGCAGCGAAGCAACTGCTTCACGAGATAGGCGCGAAACCGGTGCTCGTGCATAGCGGTTACTTCCGGTTTAGCGAGTGACGTTGCGCGGAGCGGTCGACAAAGTTCGAGGAGAACCCTATGCGTGCGATGGTGTTCGACGGCAGCGCATCATCGCTGCGAGTGCAGGAACTGCCTGATCCAACGCCCGGCGCCGGACAGATCCTGATCGATATTCATGCGTGCGGCGTGTGCCGCACCGACCTTCATCTGATCGACCACGAACTCGAACATCCGAAACAGCCGGTGATCCCGGGCCACGAAATCGTCGGCACGGTGGTGGAACTCGGCGAAGGCGTGACGGGTTTCGCAATCGGCGATCGCGTGGGGGTGCCGTGGGTCGGTCATACGTGCGGGCATTGCCGCTATTGTCTGTCATCGCGCGAAAATCTCTGCGACGAACCGGGCTTCACAGGCTATACGATCGACGGCGGTTACGCCGAGCGCACCGTCGCCGACAGTCGCTACTGCTTTCATTTACCGGCGCAGTACTCGGACATCGAGGCCGCGCCGCTGCTATGCGCGGGCCTCATCGGTTACCGCACGCTCAGCATGGCGGGCGACGCGCAGCGCATCGGCATCTACGGCTTCGGCGCGGCGGCGCATATCGTCGCGCAGATCGCGCGTCATCAGCAGCGCACGGTGTATGCGTTCACGCGGCGTGGCGATCACGCGGCCCAGCAACTCGCGCTGCGTCTGGGCGCGGCATGGGCGGGCAGCAGCGACGAGGCGCCGCCCGACGAACTGGATGCGGCTTTGCTTTTCGCGCCGGTCGGCGCGCTGGTTCCGCAAGCATTGAGAGCGGTGGCGAAAGGGGGCGTGGTGGTCTGCGGCGGGGTTCACATGAGCGACATTCCGTCGTTCCCGTACGCGTTTCTGTGGGGCGAGCGGCGCGTGGTGTCGGTTGCGAATCTGACGCGCGACGATGGGCTCGCGTTCATGCGCATCGCAGCCGAAACAAGCCTCGCGATCGAAACGACGACTTATCCGTTGACGGACGCCAACCGGGCGCTGAGCGATCTGCGCGACGGCAGGTTGACGGGGGCGGCGGTGCTCGCCATCCGTTAGCGCGATTGCGCTCTCCGATCCGCGTCGACGATCACGACGCATACGGGCGCATACCGCACTGCGGTGGATAGCCGGAGTCAAACCCGCACAAGACTTTCGTGATCGAGAATCCGGATGTCCTTGCCGTGTGTGTCGACCAGTCCGTCGCGCTGGAATTTGGAGAGCATCCGGCTGACCGTTTCGAGCTTGATGCCCAGATAGCTGCCGATTTCCTCGCGCGTCATGCGCAGATGAAATTCCGCCGGCGAATAACCGCGCAGCCTCAGACGGTCGGACAGATTCAGCAGGAAGGTCGCTACGCGCTGTTCGGCCGACATCGTGCCGAGCAGCATCATCTGCGACGACTCGCGCACGATCTCGCTGCCCATCATCCGGTGCAGATGTTGTTGCACGACCTTGACCTCGCGGCACATCGTTTCGAGCAGATGGAACGGGATGATGCAGACCTTGCTGTCTTCGAGCGCGACGGCGTCGCAGCTATGGTGGCCGGAGCTCACGCCGTCCAGACCCAACGAGTCGCCGGTGAGGTGGAAGCCGGTCACCTGTTCGCGGCCGTCGCGGTGCATCACGACAGTCTTGAACGAGCCGACGCGCACGGCGTAGATGCTCTGGAACGAATCGTTGGCGCGGTAGATCGTTTCGCCCTGCCTGATGGTGCGCGACGGGCAAATCAGCGCTTCCATCCTCTTCAACTCGTCGGGCGTGAGGCCTTGCGGCATGCAGATCGCGCGCATCGAGCAGGTCGAGCAACGCAGTGTGTCGCTGCGCGGGGCTCGCGCGATTGCCGGCGGTTGCCCCGGAAAGGGCGGCGCATGTTCAGGGACAAACGCGGGCAAGGTGACCGGATACGCGGCTACGTCAGACATGATGTGCTCCTGATTGAAGAAGGGGCGCGCGTGCGATGTTCGCCGGCGATCCGCTGGATCGTGCTGCGCGCGAGATCGAATTCACCGGTCTTGTCCAGAAAGTAGTGGGCACCGTGTTTCAGGCAGGCGCGCCGAAACCAGGCGCCGCAATGATTCGTCAGCACCATGACAATGACGTGAGGCATTCTTTCAGCCAGCAGCGCCACCAACTCCATGCCGGTGCCGCCGCTCAGATGCCATTCCATCACCACCAGATCGGCCGCGCCGCTGTCGATGCCCGCGAATGCGGCAGCGGGCTCTTCGGCTTCGCCGACGATTTCCACGCCGTCGAGCGCGCTGAACAGCGCAGCCATACGGCGGCGCACCGGCACGGCATCGTCGACCAGGAAAATACGCAGCGCGGGGCGCTCGGGGTTTGAGTTCATGCTCAAAGTATCGGCCGCGTTATCTCAAAATAAAATCGGCGGTGAATGTACTTCGAGTAGGCGAGTGAGAAGGGGTGTAGGGCGTTGCCTACAGCAGCGTGAAGCGGCTCAGTGCAATCCCTGGGGGCCGCGGAGTGCGGGCCGCGCGGGCGGTCGTCAAGCGACGGCGCAGCGAGCCGGCGCGACCCATGCGTTCAGATGTCGTCCTCGTCGTCGGCGATGAGTTTGTGGCGCATCGCATAACGCACCAGCGCAGCGTCGTGCGGCATCTGCATCTTCTCCAGAATACGCGTCTTGTACGTGCTGATGGTCTTGCTGCTCACGCATAGCTCGGTGGCGATTTCGGTGATCGTCTGCCCGGCGGCAATGCGCTTGAGAACATCGAACTCCCGGTCGGACAGACGCTGATGCGGCAGTTGATCGACGGGTTCGTTCAGGCTCTGTGCGAAGCGCTCGGCCATCGCGAGGCTGACATAGACGCCGCCAGCGGCAACCTTGGTCACGGCCGACACCAGCTCGGCGCTCGCGCTCTCCTTGGTCAGATAACCGGAAGCGCCCGCCTTGAAGGCGCGCACCGCATATTGCTGCTCGGCATGCATGGTCAGCACGAGGATGCGCAGCGCCGGCTTTTCTTCCTTGATCTGCCTGATCAACTCGACGCCATTGCGGCCGGGCATCGACAGATCGAGCACCAGCACATCGGCGGCGCGCTCGCGAATCAGCGCGACGGTGCTGGCGCTGTCGCTCGCTTCGCCGACCACTTCGAAGCCGCTCGCGCCCTTGAGGATGTGGCGCAAGCCGTCGCGCACCAGCGCATGATCGTCGGCGATCAGCACGCGCGTCATGTTTGCACTTCCTGCGATTGCACGGTCTGCGCCGGCATCGTCACGGTCAACGCGAACCCCTTGCCGTAAGCGGTCTGAATTTCGACCGCGCCGCCCAGCATATGCACGCGTTCGCGAATGCCGAGCAAGCCGAACGATTTGCCACCGGCTTCGCCGGAGCGATGCGCGCCCTGGCCGTTGTCGGCGATGCGCAGCACGAAGTTCGGGCTTTCGGCGCGCAGGCTGAGCATGACCAGGGTGGCGTCGGCGTGCCGCGCCACGTTGGTCAGCGCTTCCTGAACGATGCGAAACAGTGCGGTCGCGCCGGCTTGGGTGAAACGCGCGTCGCCCGTCTCGATGTCGCGCTCCACGTCGATCCCATAGCGGTTCGTGAAGTCGTTCGACAGCCATTCGATCGCGGGGATCAGCCCAAGATCGTCGAGCATGACCGGCCGCAGATCGGCGGCGATGCGCCGCACCGACGCGACCGTTGCGTCGATCAGCCGCCGCATGCCTTGCAACTGGGCGCGCAGCGGCACATCCGCCGAGTCGATCAGCGCCTGTTCGACCGACGCGATATCCATTTTCAGCGCCGTGAGCTGCTGACCGAGGTCGTCGTGCAGTTCGCGCGCAATGCGGGACTTCTCGTCCTCGCGAATATTTTGCAGGTTGGCTGAAAGCTCGCGCAATTCCTCGCGCGCCTGCCGTTGTGCGCGCTCCGCTTTCACGCGGTCGGTGATGTCGCGCAGCATTACGGTGTAAAGGCGCGTGTTGCCGTCGCGGATCTGCGAAATGGACGCTTCCAGCGGAAATTCCTCGCCGTTGGCGCGCAAACCGGACAGCACGCGTTGCGTGCCCATCTGCCGGTCCGACACGCCGGTGCCGCCGAATTGCTGGACGTGTTGCGCGTGCGCCGCGCGGAACCGCTCGGGGATGAAGCGGTCGAGCGGCCCGCCGACCGCCTCCATCGCGGAACAGCCGAACACCTGCTCCGCCATCGGATTGAAGATGACGATGCGCTGACGTTCGTCAATGGTGATGATCGCCTCCATCGACGAACGGATGATCGCCATCATGCGCGCTTCGTTGACGGCTGACTGATTCTCCATGCCGCGCGCCGACCCATTGCGGCGCGCGCGCGTCAGCAGGTAGGCGCTCGCGGCCAGAAAGAGCGCGGCGGCGAGACAAAGCAGCCAGGTTGGATCGAACCAGCGTTGCGCCGCGATCATCGCGGCGAGCGCGACGCAAAACGTCGCGGCGGCGGCGAGCCCGGGGCGCGCCGCATACGAGGCCAGCCGCCCACGTTCGTGGGGCGGTGGCGGAGTGGGCGACTTGTCGCGAACAACCATGTGCGCCTCTTCGGAAACAGCAGACAAGGACAGGGCGCGCTACCCGATTAACCCGATTGACTCGAAGTGAGATGCGACGGCGGCGCGTAGTGACGCATCGCGGTTCGGTGCGGTGTGTTGCCTGACGCGGTGGCGGACCCCGCGGCGGTTCGCCCCGAACAAACGATGTTTGCGCTCATTGTGCGTGAAACGCAGGCTGTGTACCAGTGCCGCCAGCCCCGAGGGACCGGGCGGCGGGTGCGACAGCCGGCGCGCAGTCGAGCCGGGCAGCGCAATACGCACTGTCGTCGAGAGGTGCCAGCAGGGTTTTGCAGCTTATGACGGGTCCTTGACGAGTGCATCCGCAGCGTGTGCCGGATTCGCCGACGGTGCCGCGCAATGCGCGGAGACCAGCAGCACCGGGCAGGCGGCGATGTGCAGAAAATGCTCGGCGACGCTGCCGAGCACCAGACGTCGCACGCCCCGCCGGCCGTGCGTGCCCATTACGACCAGGTCGGCGTCGAGTTCCTGAGCGGCGCGCTGGATGCCGTGTGCGACGTCTTCGCCTTCCAGCAGTTCGGTTTCGAGCATGCGGGGCGCTCCCTTGACGCCGGCGACTGCCATCAGCGCGGCTGCGTCGGCGAGTACTTGCCGGCCTTCATCCGCGAGCGCGTCGCGCACGTATGACGGGTCGTAGCCGGGTACGTCGTAGGACATCAACGGCACGTCCACGACGAAGAGCGGCTGCAATCGCGCATCCGAATCGCGCGCCATCTTGATGGCGGCGGCCAGCGCGCGCGCCGAGGTTTCGCTGCCGTCGACGGCCACCAGAATCTGCTTGTACATGGCGAGCACTCCTGAACGGGAAAGGGCGGACTGTGATCAGTGCGACATCAGCACGGGCACGGTCATCGAGTGGAGAATCGTGCGGGTGGCGCCGCCCATCACCAGTTCGCGCCAGCGGGCGTGGCCGTACGCGCCCATCACCAGCAGATCGGCGCCGCTGTCGGCCACTTGCGTGAGCAGCACTTCGCCGACCGATCCGCCCGGTCCGGTTTCGATGTCGGCGATTTCCACTTGCACGCCATGCCGCGCGATCACCGTGGCGATATCCGCGCCCGGAATGCGGGCGCGCTCGCCCTGTTGCTCGCCGTTAACGGTGAGGATCGTGGTGCTCGTCGCATTCCGCATGAACGGTAGCGCATCGTGTACCGCGCGCGTGGCTTCGCGGCTGCCGTCCCACGCGACCAGCACGCGCTCGCCGGTCGACCGCGCGTTACTCGCATGGGGCACCAGCAGCACCGGTCGACCGCTCGACAGAACGAGGCTCTCGGGGAAGAAGTCGCCGACATACGATTCGGGATCCTCGGGGTTGTCCTGGCCGGCCACGATCAGATCGGCGCAGCGGCCCGCGCGTGGTAGCGCGAGGCTGGCTGGCTCGTCGCTGACGACCCATTCGCCCGCCACGTCGGCGCGCCGCAGTTCGGCGTGAAAGAGCCGTTCGAGCGCCGCGCGCCGCTCCGCGCGAATCTCTTCGTGCGTGCCGTAGTACGCCGCCGTGCCCGCCATCACGTAGAGCGAGCGCGGGACCGGGGAGAACACGGCGAAAGCGCCGGTCAGATGCGCGCCGAACTGTTTGGCGAGGCGCAGCGCTATTTCGAGCCGCGGATGCGCACGCTCGCTGGTGTCGAGATGAACGACGATGGTCTTGTAGCTCATGGCAGTGGCTCCGGAGAAAGGGCGGTGACGCGCGGATGGATCAGCTTGAGTCTAGGAACGTTCGCGACGGCGCCGTTGATGCAGATCAACGGAGGGTTGCTGCGCTGCGTGTGAATGCGGTCGTTGACTTAGGTCATGCCAGGGGTCGTCGTCGCGCCTATGCTCCCCCACATGCAAGCGGCCGTGAGCGCGGCCGTGCGTTTCCTCTGAAGGAGCGAGCCATGTCCGATTCTCGCGTTCTCGTCGTTTTCTTTTCCCGCACCGGCACCACGCGCGTGCTCGCGTCTACGCTCGCCGGAATGCTGTCCGCTGATCTCGAAGAAATCTGCGATCTGACCGAGCGCAGCGGCGCTTCAGGGTATCTGCGGTGTCTCGCCGACTCATGGCGCAAGCGGCCCGCCGAGATCGTCCCGGCGGGGCTGGATGCCGCGCAGTACGACCTCGTTGTGGTGGGGACGCCCGTGTGGGCGGGTGCGGTGTCCGCACCGGTGCGCACGTATCTGTTCGAGAACCGGTCGAAGTTCCGGCATGTCGCGTTCTTTTGCAGCTTCGGCGGTCTTGGCAGCCAAGCTGTCTTCGACGAAATGCGCACGCTCGCCGGCCGGGCGCCCGTCGCGCAGTGCGAGGTGCGCGCCGGCGAAGTGCAGCGCGGCGCGGTGGCCGCGTCGCTGGCGCTTTTCGTCAGCGACCTGAAACGCCATCTCGCCGACTATGAAGCGCTCGAATGGATCTGCTGAGCCACCGCGCCTTTCACTGTCAGGCTCACCCCGGCAGCAGCATCAGGACCGCTGCCGCGCCCATCACCAGCGTCGCGATCGAGCCGAGCACGACGAGCGGCCGGCTCGCGGTGTAGTCCCCCATCACCGAGCGCTTCGACACGAGC
This sequence comes from Paraburkholderia ginsengisoli NBRC 100965, assembly GCF_000739735.1. Taxonomy (GTDB): domain Bacteria; phylum Pseudomonadota; class Gammaproteobacteria; order Burkholderiales; family Burkholderiaceae; genus Paraburkholderia; species Paraburkholderia ginsengisoli. The sequence goes on from NZ_BBJF01000005.1 coordinate 199,046, forward strand.
AGCAGAATCACCACCATCAACGGCACGGCCACCACGCCGTTGATGACGGCGCTCCAGAACAGCGCCTTCATCGGATTGATCGACGAGAACTGGATCGCCAGCGCGGCCAGCACGCTCACCGCGATAATCCCGTAGAAGCCGCGCGCATCGCGCGGCTTGCGTTCGAGTCCTTCCCGCCAGCCGAGCGTCTCGGCCAACGCATAGGCGCCCGACCCCGCCAGCACCGGCACCCCGATAAGCCCCACACCGAGTATGCCGAGCGCGAACAGCAGATAGGCGAAGTTGCCGGCCAGCGGCCGCAGCGCGCTTGCCGCCTGAGCGGCGGTGGTGATGTCGGTCACGCCCGCGACGTGCAACGTCACGGCAGTGGCCAGCATGATGAAGTAGGCGGTGATATCGGAGTAGAGCATGCCGCTCCAGGTGTCCCAGCGGATACGGCGCAGTTCCGTGCGCGCGGCGCGCGGGTCGCTCACGAGCGACGCGCCGTTCGCGCCGTCCGCATGAGCATGCATGTCTTCGACTTCCTCCGACGCCTGCCAGAAGAACAGATACGGACTGATCGTCGTGCCGAACACCGCGACGACGACCGCCGCCGCGTTCGCATCCACGGTGAAGTGCGGCCAGAAGGTGCGCAATGCCACTTCGCGCCACGGCACGTGAACGACGAACAGCACCGCCGCGTACGCAAGCAGCGAAACGGTCAGCCACTTCAGAAAAAACACGTAGCGGTGGTACGGCACGAAGATCTGCAGCAGCAGCGTGGCGAACACGAAGCCTACCGTCAGCAGATGCCGGTCGATGCCGCTGACCAGCTGCGCGACTTCGCCCATCGCGGCGATGTCGGCGGCGATGTTCAGCGTATTGGCGATCAACAGCAGCAGCACCACGCCATACAGCACGACCGGCGGGAACGTCGCCTTGATGTTGGCGGCGAGCCCTTTGCCGGTGACGCGGCCCAGGTTCGCGCACATGGACTGGATCGCAGACATCAGCGGGAACGCGAGCGGCATGGTCCAGAGCATGTTCAGCCCGAACTGTGCGCCGGCCTGCGAGTAGGTGGCGATGCCGCTCGGATCGTCGTCGGCGACGCCGGTGATGAGGCCGGGGCCGACACGCGCGAGCGGATGTTCGTTGAGGCGGGCGAGAAGCGCGCGAAAGCCTTTGCGCGGCGCGCCGGCGGGCGCCCCGGTTTGCGCCTCCGCTTGCGAGGACGCTGATGTACGGCGCAAAAACGGCATGGTCGTCTACCGGTCGTGCAACGTGGAGACCGCGCGGTACACCACGCGCGGATCGTGCTGACCTTTGTACACCGCCGGCGCGGAGCGGTCGAGACCCAGCAGCGCGTAAACCGCCGTCTGCGCGGAGCGCACCGAATACTCGACGGTGAACACCACGTCGTCGGCCAACTCGCAAAACTGGCCGACGAACGCGAGATTCGCCCAACCTTCGGGCACCACCTGAGGCCGGTCGCCGCGCTTGCGCCGCAGAAACTGGCTGGTGATGAACGGCATCAGGCACGGAATGCAGATCGCGTCGTCGAGAATGCGCGGCGCTTCGTCGTGTATGTGCAGATGGCCGAGCAGTTCGGTCATGATCTCGCGGCCCGTGCAATCGGCCATCGGTTTGCCGACGAAATTGCCGGGCCGGTCGACGAACAGCCCATAGCCCCACAACACTTCGACGTCACGCGGTTGATCGATGAAATGCGGTTGGTGCGGCAGCACGATCGACGCAAGCCAGTTCGATTGCGGGAAGGTAATGAGGCCGCCTTCGCCCGGCACGTTGCCGGTCAGATCGCGGATCAGGCGGAACAGCGTCGGGTCGTGCAGCGTCGCGGTGAACGAGAGCCAGCGGGATTCGTCGACGTGATCGGCGAACACCGACGGATGGCCGAATTCGGCGCGCCCTGCCGCGATGGTTTTCCACAGCGCCCATGCGCCGCTGCTGTCGTCGTGATTGGGCACGGCGGCGCGATCCGTGCCGCCGAGGCTCGAACCCGCCGTCATCGAACCGAGCGTGACGATCACTTTGTCGCTCTGCCCGACCGGTATCTCGACACGACGGTCGTCGTGTTCGCAGACGATGCCCGTCACCCGATTCAGTGCGCCGTGTTCGTCGTACCGCAAATCCACGACCCGCGTGTTCGCCCGAAACTGCACGCCGTGTTCGTCGAGCCATTTGCGCAGCGGCCGCACCATCGAGTCGTACTGGTTGTAGACCGTGCGCATGATGCCGTGCAGCTGGTTGAAGCCCGGCGTCATGTGCGCGAAACGCAGCAGATAGCGCCTGAATTCGGCAGCGCTATGCCACGGCTGAAACGCGAAGGTCGTGCACCACATGATCCAGAAGTTGGTGCTGAAAAAGTCCGGCTCGAAGTGGTCGCCAATCCGGCTGTCGCCGAGCAGGGCTTCCGGTTCGATCGAAAGACGGCCGAGCGTGAGCAGATGCTTTTCCGCAAGCTCATACGGTGGCGCGTCTTCGCGCCGGCCATCGCGCACGAGCCGCGCTTTCGACGAAGTGCGGATCGTCCGGTTCCAGTCGAAGATCTCCTGCGTGACGCTGCTGCGGCCGTCCTGCGTCGGGATCGAGTCGAACAGATCGTAGGTGCACGGGTATTTGCTCTCCAGCATCCGGCCGCCGCGCACCACGTAGCCTTCCCGTGGCGAACCGGCGCCGTCGAGGCTGCCGCCGGGTTTGTCGAGCGCTTCGAAGATCGTGATGTTGCAGCCGGGCACATCCGCGTCGCGGATCAGAAACGCGGCGGCCGCCAGCGAAGCGATGCCGCCGCCGATGAGATGGACATGGCCGGAGATGAGAGCGTCGTCCCTGGCGGCGGCCGCGGTGGTCGCGATGGGTTGCGTGGCGAACTGCGCTGAATGATTCATGTCATGGCCCCCGGGGTGATGGCTGTGTGCGTGGTAGTGCCTGGACCATACCGGCGCAGCAGGGACGCTCGTTGAGTTGGATCAACGGAGGGTGTGTGGGTCGGCGCTGTTCAGCGCGCTCCTTCTGCGTGTGTCCGCGAAAGATGTTTCGCTTGAACGGCTAGCACCTTTTGCAGCGCGACGTTCCAATGTGTCGACCAGACCGCGCTCCAGTGCGGCAGAAAGTGGACAGAAAGCGGACGGCAAGCGGGCAGCGAGCGCCGCCCGCCACCTGCCCGATTACGCTTCGCGCAGTTCTTCCTGAATCGTCATGGACACCGCGATTCGCGGCAGCATCACGCCAGTCGGCAACACCACATGCCCATGCGTCTCGTTGATGATTTCCGCCGCCGACAGATAAAACGCGAACAACGCGGTCAGCATGCCCAGATAACCGCCGGCATGATGCAGCCATTCGAGCCCGGTCCACTCACTCGCCGCGAGCACGAAGAACGTAATCCACAGCGAGAGAAACACCAGTTGCAGCACGCGTGGGGAGCGCCACGTCGCGACCCACATATAAAGCGTGAACACGCCCCACAGGAACAGATACCAGCCGATAAACGCGGCCGGCACCGTGCCGTGCAGGAACAGCACGAACAGCGCGAGCGACCACCAGAAAGCGCCATAGCTCAGAAAAGCCGTCGCGCCGAACGTATTGCCGCGCGGAATCTCCATGAGTCCAGCGATCGCTTGCGCGGTGCCGCCATAGGCGAAGGCCACTGCGAGCACCATCCCCATTGCATTGCCGCTGAACCAGCCGGCGTTGATCATGCTGAGCAGCCATGTCGTCAGCGCGAAGCCGGCGAGACCGAGCGAAGCGGGATTGGGAGCCTTGATATTCATGATGACGTCCTCCGTTCCGTGCAGGAACGCTGAAAATTGGGGGCGCGCGTGTCCATGCGGGGCGCGCGCGATAGCAGATCGTGTGAGGCAATGCGCGAGCGGTAGTCGCTCGCGTATGGGGCGTCAGGCTTCAGGTGGGGGCGGCGAACTGCGAGATCACCGCGGGATTTTCCACCGTCGATGTGTCCTGCGCGATGACTTCGCCCTTCGCCACCGAGCGCAACAGACGGCGCACTACCTTGCCGGAGCGGGTCTTCGGCATCGCGTCGCCGAAGCGGATGTCTTTGGGCTTCGCGATCGGGCCGATCTCCTTGCCCACCCACGCGCGCAGTTCGTCGGCCACGCGCTTCGCGTCGGCGCCGCACGGCCGCTCGGCCTTGAGCACCACGAACGCGACGATCGCCTCGCCCGCCGTGTCATCGGGACGCCCGACCACCGCGGCTTCCGCGACCAGCGGATGCGCGGCGAGCGCGGACTCGACTTCCATGGTCCCGAGCCGGTGCCCGGAAACGTTCAGCACGTCGTCGATACGGCCGGTGATCGTGAAGTAGCCGGTGTCGCGATCGCGGATCGCGCCGTCGCCCGCGAGATAGAGATTGCCGCCCAGCTCCTCAGGGAAGTAGCCATGCCGGAAGCGCTCCGGATTGCCCCAGATCGTCCTGATCATCGAAGGCCACGGCTTGCGGATGACCAGCACGCCGCCATGGCCGTTCGGCACTTCATTGCCGGTTTCGTCGACGATCGCCGCGTCGATGCCGGGCATCGGCAACGTGCACGAGCCTGGCACGAGCGGCGTCACACCCGGCAGCGGAGAAATCATGTGGCCGCCGGTTTCTGTTTGCCAGAAGGTGTCGAGCACGGGACAACGCCCGCCGCCGACGTGCTGCGCGTACCACGTCCACGCGCTCGGATTGATCGGTTCGCCGACCGTGCCGAGCAGACGCAGACTGCTCAGGTCGAAGCTGTCGGGATGCACCGAATGATCGGCGTCGGAGGACTTGATGAGCGAGCGGATCGCCGTCGGCGCCGTGTAGAAGATGCTGACCTTGTGGCGCTCGATCATGTCCCAGAAGCGACCCGCATTCGGATAAGTGGGCACGCCTTCGAAGATCACCTGGGTCGCGCCGACCGCCGTTGGTCCATAGCAGATGTAAGTGTGGCCGGTGATCCAGCCGATGTCCGCCGTGCACCAGAACACGTCGGCCGGTTTGATGTCGAACGTCCATTTCATCGACAACGCGGCCCACAGCAGATAGCCGCCGGTGCTGTGCTGAACGCCTTTGGGTGTACCGGTCGAGCCGGACGTGTACAGCACGAACAACGGATGTTCCGCGCCGACCCATTCGGGTTCGCAGGTATCCGGCTGCGCCGCTTCGAGTTCGTGCAGCCATGCGTCGCGGCCGGCGATCCATGGAATCCGGCCGCCGGTGCGCCGGTAGATCGCCACGGTTGCGATGTTCTCCGTGCCGCCCATCGCGAGCGCGTCGTCGACGATGGTTTTGAGCGGCAGTGTCTTGCCGCCGCGAACCTGCTCGTCGGCGGTGATGACCGCGCATGCGCCGACATCGACGATGCGTTCATGCAGCGACTTCGCGGAGAAGCCGCCGAACACCACCGAGTGCGGCGCGCCGAGGCGGGCGCACGCGAGCATCGCGACCACGCCATCCACCGACATCGGCATATAGATCACCACGCGGTCGCCTTTCTTCACGCCACGCGCACGAAGCGCATTGGCGAGCCGGCAGACGCGGTGATACAGCGCCTGATAGGTCACATGCGTGACCTTGCCGTCGTCGGATTCGAAGGCGATTGCGGTTTTCTCCGCCAGTCCGTTGATCAGGTTGCGATCCAGACAGTTATACGACGCGTTCAGCTCGCCGTCTTCGAACCAGCGATAAAACGGCGCTTCCGTGTCGTTCAGCACCTTCGTGAATGGGCGGCGCCACGTGAGATGTTCGCGGGCGAGACGCGCCCAGAACGCTTCGTGATCCTGACTGGCCTCGGCGACGAGGGCGCGATAGGCATCCATGCCGTCGATGCTCGCATTCCGCGTGAGCGGAATGTGCAGCGCCGTGGGGGCAGGGGAAACGGTTTCGATGGTAGACATAGTCTCCTCACATGAATCAGGAAGGAGCCGGGCACGCAATGCGCCGCGCCGGCGATGAGGGACGGCTCTTGTTGGCCGTGATGCGCTTGCACCGCTGCTCCAAACGGGTTGGGCGGCGGTGGATCAGCGTGGGTACAGGCCAACTATGACCGCGCGGCGGGCAGCGCGGTTGATGCATGTCAACTGAAGTGGTAAGCGCGGGACAGATTCACGGCGGAATCTCTGGTGAGAGAAGGGGAGCGCGACAGAGCGAGCCCGCGATGGCAGGTATCAGGTCGTCGCGGCGATCGGCTTGAACGATAGGCGAGCCTGTTCGGCGGGCCGGTCATGAAGCAGGGCGGGATCGGTCTCGAGCGGAGCGCTATCGCCACGCGCTCCGCCCGTTGCAACAACATTCAGGCTCAGGCCGATTCTCCCGCGAGCAGGTCTTCAATCATGATCGGCAGCTTGCGCACGCGCACGCCGGTCGCATGATGGGTCGCGTCGGTGATCGCGGCTGCTATGCCCGCAAGGCCGATCTCCGCGATCCCGCGTGCGCCGAGTTCGTTGAACACGGTGTCCGGATGGTCGAGAAAGGTCACGTCCAGCTCGGGCGTATCCGCGTTCGACGCGATGATGTAATCGGCCAGATTGCTATTGATCGGCGCGCCCGTCCGCCTGTCGTACTCGGTGTGTTCGAATAGCGCCATGCCGAGACCCATCACGACCGCTCCTTCGACCTGATTGCGCGCCGCGCGCGGATTGACGATGCGTCCGCCATCGATCACCGTGACCACGCGGCTCACGCGCAACTGCGCGATCTCCGGCTGCCACGTGACTTCGGCGAAGTGCGCGCCGTACGAATAGAGCGAGAAGCGCTTTTTCAGCGGATCGTCGAAGCCGCCCTTCGCGCTGCCGCTGCCCGAGGCCGCACGCATTTTCGCGGCTTCGAGAATCTGGCCGAACGGCACGCCGCGCTCCGGCGCGTCGTCCTTGCGGTGCACGTGTCCCGCGCTGAATGCGAGCGCCTCTTCGGCCGCGCCCTTGAACGGCGAACCGTCGACCGCGACCGCACGCGACAGCACCATCCTGATCGCCGCACGCACGGCATCGAGTACCGCGGGGACCACCGATGCCGTTACGCCGCTGCCACCCGAGACCGGTCCGCGCGGCAATGCCGAATCGCCGAGACCGACTTCGATGCGCGCGAGCGGAATGCCGGTTTCCTCGGCCACCAGCTGGGCGAGCACCGTGTATGTGCCGGTGCCGATATCCTGCGTGCCGCACACGACCCGCGCGCTGCCGTCCGCTCGCAGATCGACGTTCGCGTCAGCGGAAAAGCGTATCGCGGGCCACACACAGGCGCCGACGCCCCAGCCCACGGTCAGGCCGTTGCGATGCATCGACCCGACGTCCGGGTTCCGCTGCGACCAGCCGAACCGATCGGCGCCAACACGCAGACATTCGACGAGATGCCGCGAAGAAAACGGCAAGCCCGTGCTTTCGTCGACGCGCGGCTCGTTGCGCAGCCTCAATTCGACGGGGTCGAGGTTCAGCACGCGGGCCAGTTCGTTCATCGCCGATTCGATTGCATACAGTCCAGGCACCGCGCCTGGGCCGCGCATCGACGTTGGCGAACCGACATTGCGGCGCGCGAGCCCGGAGGTCACGCGCAGGTTCGGCGTGCTGTAGATGAGTGGCGTGACTTCGCCGCAGCTTTCCTCGTACTCGTCGGCGATCGCGGTGTGATTGACGTAGTCGTGCCGCAGCGACGTGAGCGTGCCATCGGGCTCGGCCGACACGCGGACGCGTTGCTGCGTGACCGGACGATGACCGACGTTCTGGAACATCATCTTGCGACTCACGACCAGCTTGACCGGGTGGCCCGTATGGCGCGTCGCCGCGGCGGCCAGCAGCGTGTGCGGCCACACCCACAACTTGCCGCCGAAGCCCGAGCCGAGGTAGCGGGAGATCACGCGGATATTTTCTTTCGGTATCCCAAGCATTTGCGAGAGCGTGCCCAGATGGACCGAAATGGCCTGCGTCGTCTCGTAGAACGTGTAGTTTTCGCCGTCCCATTGCGCGATCGACGCGTGTAGTTCGATCGGGTTATGCGTTTCCGTCGGCGTCACATAGGTCGCGTCGATCGTCGCGGGCGCGGTGTCGAATGCGGTGTGCGCGTCGCCGCGCTCGCTTTGGACCTTGGGTTCGTCATCGGCATCGAGTTCGTCGCGCACGTCGTGCGGCGTGACTTCGTAGGCCGCCTTGACCGCCGCCGAGGCCGCGCTTGCAGCCTCGAAGGTGTCGGCGATCACGACCGCGATGTACTGGCCGTAGTAGCGGATGATGTCGTCCTCGAACGGCGGCCGCGCTTCGTCGACATAGCCGGTCTCCATCGAGTTGCCGGAGAGCCGGTAGAAGCGGCCGATATTCTCCCGATGCAGCACCGCGTGGACGCCGGGCATCGCTTCGGCGCCCGCCGTGTCGAGCGACGTGAGCCGGCCGCTCGCGATCGTGCTGCATACCGGCACCGCAATCAGCAGGCCGGGCAATTCGATATCGGATGTATAGGCTGCGCGGCCGCTGACTTTCAACGGACCATCGACGCGCGCCTGAGGCCGTCCAATGACGGACAACACGGAGTCGGGCAAGGTGGACATGTGCGTTCCTCTCTCTGGTCGGTTCAGGCCACGGCGGTCGCCTGGCCCAGCGCATGGACGATGCAGCGGCGCGCCAGTTCGACCTTGAAGCCGTTCTGACTGTGCGGCTTTGCATCGGCGAGCGCGGCGTCGGCGGCTTTCCGGAGGGTTGCGGCGTCGGGCATTGCGCCGCGCAACAAGGCTTCCGCTTCGAGCGCGTGCCAGGGCCGCGTGCCGACGCCGCCGAGCGCGACACGGGCCTGGTCGATGCGACCGCCGTTCAGCGTTACGACGACGGCGGCCGACGCCAGCGCAAACTCGTACGACGCGCGATCGCGCAGCTTCAGGTAGACCGAGCGCGTGCCCGCCGGCAGAGGCGGCAGCGTCACGTGCGTAATGAGCTCGCCCGCGTCGAGTACGTTCTCGCGCTGCGGCGTCGTGCCGGGCAACAGGAAGAAGTCATCGATCGCGATGCTGCGCGTGCCGTTCGGCCCTTCGACGTGGAGGGTTGCGTCGAGCGCGGTCAGCGCGACGTTCATGTCCGACGGGTTCGTGGCGATGCACGCGTCGCTGGTGCCGAGAATCGCGAGGGTGCGGTTGAAACCGTCGATCGCCGGGCAGCCCGAACCCGGCTCGCGCTTGTTGCATGGCATCGCGGCGTCGCGAAAGTAGACGCAGCGCGTGCGTTGCAGCAGGTTGCCGCCGGTCGTCGCCATGTTGCGCAACTGGGCCGACGCGCCGGAAAGCAATGCTTGCGACAGTACCGCGTACGGCTCACGAATCAGCGGATGCAACGCGAGGTCCGCGTTTTTGGCGGTCGCGCCGATTGTCACACCGCCGTCGGGCAGCGCTTCGATACGGTCGAGCGGCAGGCGGCTGATATCGACGACGCGCGTGGGCCGCTCGACGTCGAGCTTCATCAAATCGAGCAGAGTCGTGCCGCCGGCGAGAAAGCGCACTTGTGCGCCTTGCTGGGCGGTGGCCGACGCCGCGCCGGCCGAGATCGCGTCACGCACGCTGGCGGCGCGCGACAACTGGAACATTTCCATGATGGCGCTCCTCAGGATTGGCCGCGTACGCGCTGGATCGCCGCGACGATGTTCTGATAGGCGCCGCAGCGGCACAGATTGCCGCTCATGGCTTCGCGCACTTCGGCATCGCCGGGACCGACCGCTTCGTCGAGCAGCGCGACCGCCGACATGATCTGGCCCGACGTGCAGTAGCCGCATTGATAGCCGTCGCATTCCACGAACGAGGCCTGCATCGGATGCAACGCATCGGGCTGGCCAATGCCCTCGATGGTGGTGATGTCGTCTCCGGCGTGAGTGCCGGCCAGCGACAGGCACGCATTCACGCGCCGTCCGTTCACGTGCACGGTGCACGCGCCGCACTGACCGTGGTCGCAACCCTTTTTGGTGCCGGTCAGATGCAGATGCTCCCGCAGCGCATCCAGCAGCGTGGTGCGGGGATCGAGCGACAGTTTGTAGAGATTACCGTTGACGGTCAGCTCGACTGACATGGCCGTGTCGGCGGAAGGCGGGTGAGGGGGGCGCGTTGTGTCGCGCGGCGGGTCGCGCGTTTCGTCGCGTTCAGCGGCGGGCTGCGCAGGCGAGGCGGGGAAGGCGGTCTGATGCATCGTGCGTTCTCCTTATGGCGAGAGGGCAGAAGCGGCATGCCGGGCCGCGGACTGAAGCGGAAAGCGGGATCTGTTGGCAGTGGCGCTGTGGGGGTGTGGGGCGTTCGACGGCGGGCGGCCGGGTTCCGCCAGGCGCGTGCCAGTACGCGCAAGCGATAACGCAGCAAGTGTGATGCCCGCGCGCGGCGGAATGCACGGCACCCATCCGGGGTCGCCTCATCGGTAATGCGCCAACGTGCAACGCGCAGTGAAGTCGGCGTTTAGATCACCGGCCCGCATCGATGCCCTCGGCGAAGGTGTCCGAAAGAACATCCGGAAAGCGCGAGTCAATTTCGGCGTCCCGCGCAAAACATCTGGACGCGCGGTCATTCATCGACCCGGTTCGCGTGCGGATACTGTCATCGAATGTCGATTCACGGCTTCCGACTTGCCCGATCGTCGCGCGGGCATGCTTGCGGTGCACATTCGCGGCGTCCCGGAACAGGCAGCCAATCCACGCATCCTGCTGGTATCGCCGCCTCGTTCCTCTCAGGAGTGCTTTATGTCCGCTGTCGATTCCTCTTTCTCACCCGTCGCAGACTTCGCTGCCGCCAAGGCCCGGCAACAGGTCGCCTGGTCGACGGGCAACTACGCCGTCGTCGGCACCACGCTGCAAATTGTCGGCGAGAACCTCTGCGAAGCGCTCGACCTGCGCGCCGGCAGTCGCGTGCTCGACGTGGCCGCCGGCAATGGCAACGCGACGCTTGCCGCGGCGCGCCGCTATTGCGATGTCACGTCCACCGATTACGTCACGTCACTGCTGGAGTGCGGACGCGCCCGCGCGCAAGCGGAAGGGCTGCCGGTGCGGTTTCAGGAAGCGGACGCCGAAGCGCTGCCCTTCGCGGATGCTTCGTTCGATGTCGTGATGTCGACGTTCGGCGTCATGTTCACGCCGAACCAGGAGAAGGCGGCGGCTGAGCTTGCGCGAGTGTGCAAGCCGGGTGGCCGGATCGGTCTCGCAAACTGGACGCCGGAGAGCTTCATCGGACAGGTGTTCAGGACGATCGGCAAGTACGTCCCGCCGCCCGCGGGCATGCTGTCACCGGCGCTCTGGGGTACGCAGGCGCGCGTGCAGACGCTGTTCGAGGGAAACGCCGCGGATATCGCGGCGACCCAACGCTCGTTCACGTTTCGCTATCGTTCGCCGGCGCACTTCATGGAAGTTTTTCGCACGTACTACGGCCCAATGAACAAGGCGTTTGCCGCACTTGACGGCGATCGGCAGGCGGCGCTCCTCGATGATCTGATGACACTGATCGGGAGCCGAAACCGGTCGGGCGACACGACACTCGTTCTGCCGAGCGAGTATCTCGAAGTCGTGGTCGAACGGTCTTGAATAGAACAGGCCGTGCAGGGCGCGACTGCCTGCACGGCGCATCGCTACCCCTGTCCATCAGCCGACAGGCGGCATCGGAACTACCGATGCGACGATCGAACATTCCTGCTGGTGCGCAAGACTGTGCGCCGCCAACATGACTCACTTCAACGACGACTTTCAAGGTGAGCATGAACAGGAATCTCGAAGGACAACGGGTGGTAATCGTCGGCGGCAATTCGGGGATGGGGTTGGCCCTTTGCGCGCAGTTGCTGACAATGCGCTGTGAGGTATCGATCGTCGGCCGGTCACGAGAAAAGCTCGAAGCGGCGCGCAAGCGGCTGCGCGAGTTCGGCGAGCCACGCCTGCACCAGGCCGATGTGACGCGCGAAGAGGAAGTGCGGCGTCTGTTCGACGAAGCGGGGACGGTGGATCACCTGGTCTGCACGGCCGCCGACATCCGTGGCTCATACGAACTGCTGCCGCGGCTCGAACTGGATGCGCTGGATCGCGCGATCCGCTCGAAGGTCGTCGCGCCGATCCTGCTGGCCAAGCACGGTGCGCCGCGCATGCCCGCTCACGGCTCGATCACGCTGACTTCGGGCATTGCGGCTTACCGGCCGAGGCCGAAGGGCGTCGCGGTGGCGGCAATCAATGCCGCGCTCGAAGGCGCCGTTCGCGCGATGGCGGTCGAACTCGCGCCGCTGCGGATCAACGCGGTATCGCCGGGCTGGGTCCGCACGCCGATCTGGGACGACGTCGCCGGCGCGGACAGTGAACGGCTATTGGCCTCGATGGCCGAGCGTCTGCCGGTGGGCAGGGTCGGAACTGCCGACGACATCGCCGATGCCATCGTTTTCCTACTTGGTAACGGCTACATCACCGGCACGGTTCTTCACGTCGAAGGCGGGCATCGGCTCGTCTGAGCTTGCGGTGGCGAGACGAACCATGTCGATAAATGCCGCCACGTGACGCACGGGCTGCCGATCCGTAGTGAGAAGACAGATTGGCAGACCGTCGCCGCTCGTCGACAGCGCGCGCCACTCGACGCGCGCGGCCGCTTCAGCGCTGTCCACGGCCATTTTCGGCAGGATCGACACGCCGAGGCCCGCGGACACCATCTGCACCAGGGCCGGCACGCTGTCGGCGATGCCGCGGATCGAAGGGCGCACGGGGGCTTCCTGCAACAGGGCTTCCAGATACTCGCGATACCGGCAGCCTTCCATGGTGACGATCAGAGGGAACGCTGCGAGCGCGTCGGGCCTGACATCGACGGCCCGACTCAGCGCATGGCCAGGGGGCATCACGACAACGGGCATGTCGCGCGCGATGAGATCGGCCTGAAGGTTAGCGTCGTTTGCGGGCCATCCGTGCACGAGACCCAAGTCGGCTGTCCCGTCGAGCACCGCCTGAGCGGTTGCCGATGAGTTTCTTTCCTGGATCACGACCTGGGTTCCCGGATGCCGATCGACAAAACGGGTGAGCACCGGAATCAGCAGGGACGTGCACAAGGTTTGCGGTGCCGCGACGCGGATCGTGCCTCCTTGCTCTTCGAGGTTATCTCGCACGACCCGGAACGTATCGTCGGCCATCGCGAGCAGCTCGCGGGCGCGAGTGGCCAGCTTTTCGCCCGCCGCGGTGAGCGTCAGCCTGTTGTTCTTGCGAACGAACAGCGCTTGACCGACGCTCTGCTCCAGTGCCTGTACCTGCTCGGTCACACTGGGCTGCGATAGATGCACGCGCCTGGCAGCCTTCGTAAAGCTCAGGGTTTCGGTTGCCGCCAGGAAGATTTTCAGTTGCCGTAGCTGGAACATGCGGGGCGGAAGAGGTTCGTTGAATCGGTCAAAGGGCAGAGCCGAGGGCAATCTCTTCGCTCTACCGAAGATCGTTGCGCAAAGAAATTGCCGACGAAAAGTTTAGCAAGTTTATCGTCAACGGAGCCTATGCGTGGTCCGCTGGGGGGCGGTCTGCTCCTTTCGCATACCTGTCGATATCAGAGAACGATCAGGGTCCGCATGCAGCGCGCATGAGGGAATCGGCTCCTGGAAGTTTTTCAATTGTCCCTGTATCGCGAAGTCAGGCCCCAGTTGCCTTGAGTATCCCGACCTTGCGAAAGTCAAAACGCGTGCTGGCCGCCGTCGAGTCACGCGCAGACGGCGACCGCACGTTGCGGCGCACATCATTCCGGTGCGGATGAAAACATGCGGCACGGTGATTGCTGCCCTTGGTTCAAGCAGGCGATGACCGTCTGTGTCCCTATTCCAGTCCGATCAAGGAGGCACGAATCATGAGCAAGGCAACCAGCACATTAATCGCGGCCCTCGCCGCGTTCACGCTGTCGGCAGGCGCTTATGCACAGACGGCCGGAGGCCAGAGCGGCAGCGGGTCGGCGGGTAGCACGGCTGGCGCAGCAAACCAGGTGAACGGTGCAACGAGCGGTGCAACGAGCGGCTACGGCACACCAGGCTCGACCCATTCGGATAGCGGCATGGGCGCCAAGGCGCCGAACTCGGGCCTGCCGAGCGGCACGAACAGCGATTCGACATCCGGCACCAGCGCTCCCAAGAGCAACAACACATTGGCGACCCCAAGCGTCGTGTCGCCAGGTGCGGGCAAGTAACCACTGTTGAAGACGGCAACCCGGCATGAAGGACCGCTGCCCTCACGGACAGCGGTCCTTTTTGTTTCTTCCTTATCTCTTCGTGGCGGTCGCGACAGGGTGACCGTAAGAAATCAATGCAACCGAGCCGGTCGTTCGACACGCCTGGCTAAATCGCCGACAATCTGCAGCGATATCTGGAAGCGCGACTCGACAATGGGGATGTAGATGGATTTCGATTGGCACGGCGGTCATATCACGCGGACGACACGCATCGACAAAGCGTACAGAAATACGCAGAACGTGCGTCGCTTTCTGATCCTTGAATGCGGGCCCGAATCAGATTCGACCGCGCATTGATGGCATGGATTCGAAGCGGGACAGCGACGAGTATGGGCGACGTTGCCGATGAATGGTCTCGACGGCGACGTGAGCAGCACGACCTGAGCACGGCCATATTGCCCGCAGGTACTGCGCACCGTTGACGCCAGGAAACGAAGAAAGGAGAGACCGCATGCCGAGCCTTGAACGAGCGCGACCGGCTACGCTTGTCGACGCTGTCTGGCGCATGGCGCTTCGCGTCGGATTCCGGCTCGCTCGCGCCTGGTGGCATCTTCGGCGGCCTCATCATGAAGGCGCGCTGGTAGCCATCTACGTCGGAGGGGCGTTGTTGCTGGTGAAGTCATCGTACCGGGCCGAATGGAATTTTCCCGGCGGCAGTGTCCGGCCCGACGAGGCGCCCGATGCCGCCGCGCAGCGCGAAATGGAGGAGGAGGTCGGACTCTCGTCGCACTCGTTATCGTTACTTCCCGCGGGCAGCGTCTGCGGGAACTGGGACGGACGAAGAGACCGGGTGCATTTCTTTGAGCTCCACCTCGATTGCATCCCCGAATTGCGGCTCGATAATCGCGAGATTGTCGCCGCGCAACTGGCATCGGCGGAGGAGTTGCGGGGCATTGCACTGACAGGACCGGTCGCCGCTTATCTCGGCGGAAATCTCTGCCGCTAGTTTCTGCCGCTAGTCGGCTCGCTCGTAAGCGCCGGGAACTGTCAAAGCCCGAGGCAAACCGCTCCGGCCGCAATGACCATACAGGCGAGCCAGCGCGTTCCACTGACCGTTTCCCGCAGAAACACCCGCCCGATCAGCACCGCGAACACGACGCTGGTCTCGCGCAACGCCGACACCGCGCCCATCGCGCCCGACTGCAGCGCCCAGATCACGATGCCATACGCGGCTATCGACACCACGCCGCCGGCCAGTGACGATCCGACCGATAGCGGCTCGGCACGTATCGGTCTCCATAGCGGCCCGAGTCCGCGCATCGCGACGAACAGCACCGGCATCAGCCAATAGAACAGGAACATCCACGCGGTGTAGCTGAGCGGCTGGCCATCGGACAATCTCACGCCGATGCCATCGATCACCGTGTAGACCGCGATCGTCGCGCCGGTCGTCAGCGCGGCCAGCGCACCGGCGAGCGACACGTGACGCCCCTGCAGCGCGATTGCGATGATGCCGCCCGATATCATCGCGATCCCGAGAGCGTGCAGCGGACCAACCGCCTCATGCGCGAAGAGCGCAGCGCCGAGCGTGACAAGCAGTGGCGATGAACCTCGCGCGATCGGATAGGCGAGCGCCAGGTCGTTGCGGCGATACGACCGCACGAGGCTCACGTTGTAGAAGATATGCACGAGCCCCGATGCGACGATGTACGGCCAGGCGGCGCGCGCGGGCCAAGGACTGAACAGGACGACGAGTGTGGAGACCGCCGCGATGGCGATGCTCATCCACGTCATGGACAGGAACCGATCGCGGTTGCCGTGGAGCATCGCGTTCCAACTGGCGTGGAGCATGGCGGCAAAGAGCACGATACCGCCGGTAAAACTGAGCATGTGGGTTTCGGACTGGAAGGACGGTGGGAGACATCATTAGCGGCGCGATAAGAAGGATAACTATCTTGTAGCGGGGCAGCAAACCAGACAAATTGACGAATCGCGTTAGAAAAACTCTTGCAAATGAAACGGGTATTGCCCCCGCTCAATGCGTTGCGGGCCTTCGAGGCAGCGGGCCGTCTCGGCAGTTTCAAGGAAGCCGCTGCGGAATTGCACGTGACTCACGGTGCGGTGAGCCAGCACGTGCGCCTGCTCGAAGGGTGGCTCGGCGCATCGTTGTTCGAACGGCACAACCGGCGCGTGGAGCTGACGTCGGCGGCGAAGGCCTATCTTGACGAAATCGGCCCGCTGTTCGACAAGCTCTCGCAGGCAACTGCCCGATACGGCATACCTGAACCGGTCGCCCGCACGCTGTCCGTGAACGCGCCCGCGACATTCACGTTGCGCTGGCTGGTGGCAAGGCTGGCGAAATTCCGCGCCGAGCATCCCGACGTCGAGGTCAGGGTGGACACGTCGAACGGGCCGTTGGAGAGTCTCAAAGAAAGCTACGACATCATCATCCGGGGTGGTCCGGACACGTTCTACGGCTACTCGATGCGACCTTTCCTCTCCGAGGAGAGGCTTCCGGTGTGCAGTCCGGCGCTTTTGCAGCGAGTGCCGCTTCGAGCGCCGGACGACTTGCAACAACACACGCTGCTGCACACATCGAGTCTCCCGCGGCTTTGGCCCGACTGGCTGGCGAGCGCACAAATTTCCGCGCTGAGGCCGGCTGCCACGTTGACCTTCGACCACTTCTATCTGACCTTGCAGGCTGCCATCGACGGTATCGGCATCGCGATGGGGCCGACCGCGCTGGTCTCCGACGATCTCGCCTCCGGCCGGCTTGTCACCCCGTTCGCCGGTCCTCGTCTGCCGTCGCGCAGCTATTGCACTTACGTCGCTGATGAGAAGCCTGGCGATGAAATGATCGGGCTGTTCCGTTCATGGCTCGAACGCGAGGGGATGGGTTCATGAACGGAGACGGCCGCGAGGGGAAGCGGCAAAGCAGCGATAGCCGTGCGAACGGATGTAGCCCTTTCGACAGACGGGTTAATGGCGATCGCGGCCAGGCCTCTCCTAACATGTCGGCTTGACCGATCACGACGGAGCCCTCTATGCCTTCCACTTCAGCATCGTCATTGCAGCAGCCGTCCGCCGATGCCGCGCTCGCCGAGCGCGTCGATGCGGTGTTGTCCCGCGCGCTCGACGCGCAGCGTCTCGTCGGTGCGGTCGTGCTGATCGCGCGCGACGGACAGCTCGTCTATCACCGCGCGGCCGGATTCGCGGACCGCGAATCGCGCACGCCCATGCGCGAGGACACGCTGTTCAGGCTCGCGTCGGTGACGAAGCCGATCGTCTCGACGGTTGCAATGGTGCTGGTGGCGCAACGCAAACTGTCGCTCGACGATGACGTCACACGCTGGCTGCCCGATTTCCGCCCGAGCCTTGCGGACGGACGCGTGCCGGCGATCACCGTGCGTCAGCTGCTGACGCACACAGCGGGCCTCGGCTATCGCTTCGCGGAAGCCGACGCGAACGGGCCGTATGCGCGTGCGGGCATCTCGGACGGACTCGACGGCGCAGCCATCACGCTTGTCGAAAACGTGCGGCGGATCGCGAGTGCGCCGCTGTTGTACGCGCCGGGCACAAGCTGGAACTACTCAGTCGCGCTCGACGTGACCGGCGCACTGATCGAAGCGGTCTGCGGCGTGCCCCTCGCCGAAGCTGTCGATGTGCTCGTGCTCCGCCCGCTCGGCGCTCGCGACACGGCCTTCGTCGTGGTCGATCCCGCGCGGCTCGCGACACCGTATGTGAACGACACGCCGCAGCCGCACCGGCTCGCCGAGAACGAGACCGTCGCTGTCCTCGAGGGGACCGCGGGTGTCACGTACTCGCCGGCGCGCGCGCTCGACACGCACGCATTTGCGTCGGGCGGTGCGGGGATGGTAGGCAGCGCGAGCGACGTGCTGCACGTGCTGGACACGCTGCGCGCGGGCGGCGGCGCGCTGCTGCCTGCCGCCTTTGTGGACGAGATGGGACGCGTGCAGACCGGCGACCTCGAATTGCCGGACCGGCCCGGCGTCGGCTTCGGGATCGGCTTTTCGGTGCTGCGCGATCCGCATGCGGCGGCGTCGCCGGAATCTGTTGGGACGTGGCGCTGGGGTGGGGTCTACGGCCACTCGTGGTTTGTCGATCGCGCACGCGGACTGACCGTCGTGTCGCTGTCGAACACGCTCTATGAAGGCATGAACGGGCAATACACGATCGATCTGCGCGATGCTGTTTACGGCGCCGGGTGACTTGCAAGCCGGAAGCCATGAGCGTTCAAAGCAGCGGCCCAGCCACGCCTACGACTCCACGATTGGCACGACGAAAGAAGGCCGGTCCGCATTAGTATCTCGTTGTGCACACTCGTCGATTTCTCTCCATGCGCGTCCGTCTCGCGCGGCTGCGCAACGACCTGTCAGGAGCAAGATATGGAAGACGTGGACGTACTGGTCGTTGGCGCCGGCCCGGTCGGCTTGCTGCTGGGCACCGAGTTGCAACGCGATGGCGCGGCGGTAACGGTGATCGACAGCATGCCGGGCAGAGGATTTTTCTGTAAAGCGCTCGGCGTCACCGCACGCACGCTCGAGATTTTCGACGATCTCGGTATCGTCGATCGAGCCATCGACGCGGGTACCTGGCTCACCGGTGTCGAAACGTGGGTCGACGGCTCGATGGTAGCGGCGCGCTCGATGCGCGTGCCGGAGAAGGGCTTGCCCTACGGCTCGCTTTCGCTTGCGCAGTACGAGACGGAGCGGCTGCTCGAAGCAGCGCTCGCGGAGCATGGCGGTCGAGTGAACTACGGCTATACGCTGGACAGCTTCACCGGGAACGGCGACGCTGTCGATGCGTTTCTGACCGGGCCGCAAGGTGAGGCGCTCGCTGTGCGTTGCAAATGGCTGGTCGGGTGTGACGGAGCGCACAGCAAGGTCCGTTCGGGATTGGGCCTGGGCTTCGAAGGCGAGCAGTATCCGCAGACTTTTGCGCTCGTCGATGTCGATGTGGACTGGTCGTATCCGCGCGGGCCGATGTACCGGTTCGAATGGACCGATGCCGCGCGGGCGAAAGCAAGTGTGGCCGCCGTGCCCGTTCGCGGTTCCGCGAAGCGCTATCGACTCTCGATGATCGTGCCCGACGAACATGCGTCTTCGCTCACCAGCGTCGGAGCGCCGGACTTCGCCACGATGTGCGGCCTGTTATTGCCATCACTGCCCGAGGGCACGCAGCTATCGTCGATGCGATGGTCGTCGGTCTACCGCGTGAGCCATCGCATCGCGTCCGCTTATGGGCACGGCAGGGCGTTCATTGCCGGCGATGCCGCGCACATTCATCCGCCAGTGGGCGGCCAGGGCATGAACACGGGCCTGCAGGACGCACACAATCTCGCGTGGAAACTGGCGCACGTCGTGAAGGGGCTGACGGGTCCTGCATTGCTCGACAGCTATCTGGCGGAACGGCATCCGGTCGGCGTCGACGTCGTCAAGGCGACAAGCGCGGCACTCAACGCGGTGCTCGCGCGGCAGGCAGCGAATCCGGCGATGCGTGAGACCCAACTGCTGATTACCTATCGTGGCAGCCCGATCGTTTCCGATCTTTGTCCTGACGCCGATCCCGCTGCTCCCGCCGCTGGCGACCGGGCGCCCGACGCGCATTCGCTGACACAACGATTCGTTGGCCACGCCAGGCGACTTCATGAGTACGTGGGCCGGGGAAAACATACGCTCGTGGGTTATGTGGACGCGGCAGAGCAATATGATGCGTTCGTCGACGGGTGCCGGGCTCTGTCGACGGCATTGCCCGACGCTGTATCGGCATTGCTCGTCACGGCTGCGGGCTGCGATGTGCCTGCTTCTGAATTCATGTCGACCGTGACGGACGCATCGGGCGACTTCGCGGCCACGTATCGAGCGAAGGGCGGTGCTGCATGGATTGTCAGGCCGGACGGCTATATCGGATGGAGAAGTGCGGAGTGTTCGGGGGCTGCGATCGGAAGCTGGCTGGAGCGGCTAAGCAGGCCGATAAGCCAGACAAGTTAGACATGCCGGTTTGCGTGCATCGGCGTTCGAGTGACCATCCGGCAATAAACCGTGAGTCGTGACATCGCGAACCGCATTCACGCGAGTCCGCCGCGAGTCGCAGCGAGGCACTGTTCGCATCAAATGTATGAAACGCATCAGAACATAACCGCGTCCGAACATCGATGATGCCCATAGCCGCGACCCCATCGAGGCCATCCCCACTATCTTTCAGAATACGTCGCCACGCCTATACTTTTCCTTGCTGAGCGAGCGTCACGAAAGCTGAATGCATTTATCCATTCCTGTCCTTCGCACCGGCTTGCCGATCTCTTCCAGTCAGAAACAGGAGGCAAGTCATGCAATTTGACGAGCAGAAGGTACAGGACTTCATGGGACGGATGGTCGGTGAATTCGGCGCGGTCGCCTCGGCGCCGCTGATCGCATTGGGCGACCGTCTTGGCCTTTACAAGGCGATGTCCGAGCAGGGATGGATGACCTCGACCGATGTTGCCGAGCGCGCCGGGCTCGCGGAACGTTACGTGCGTGAATGGTTGGCGGCACAGGCAGCGTCCGGCTTCATTCGTTACGACGCAGCCGCCGGCAAATACCAGCTCGAAAACGAAATGGCGATGTGTTTCGCCGTAGAGACGAGTCCCGCGTTTATCCCGGGCTTCTGCGATTGCGCCGAAGCCATGTTCCGCGATCTACCCAAACTGGAAGCGGCCTTCCGCACGGGGCTCGGTGTCGGCTGGCACCAGCACTATCCATCGCTATTCAAGGGCACCGAGCGGTTCTTCAGGCCCGGCTACGCGCTGCATCTCATCAGCGAATGGATTCCCGCTCTGGATGGCGTGGAAGCGAAACTGAAGGCCGGTGATGCACAGGTGGCGGACGTGGGATGCGGGCACGGTGTGTCGACGATACTCATGGCGCAGGCTTATCCGAAGGCGACGTTCGTCGGCTTTGACTACCATGAGCCGTCAGTGCAGCGAGCGCGCGAAGCGGCGCAAGAGGCGCATGTGTCGGATCGCGTCCGCTTCGAGGTCGCGTCGGCCAAGGAATTTCCGGGCACCGGTTATGACTTCGTCGCGTTCTTCGATTGCCTTCATGACATGGGCGATCCGGTTGGCGCAGCGGCGCACGTGATCAAAACATTGAAACCGGACGGTACGTGGATGATCGTCGAACCGTTCGCGAACGACAGACTCGAAGACAACCTCAACCCTATCGGGCGAATCTACTACTCGGCGTCGACGATGATCTGCACTGCCGCGTCGCTCGCTCAGGAAGGGAAAATGGGCTTGGGCGCACAGGCAGGTGAAGCCCGGCTCAGGGATGTGGTGACGACGGGTGGCTTTACGCGTTTTCGTCGGGCGCACGAGACGCCTTTCAATCTCGTGCTCGAGGCACGGCCGTGATGTCAGGTTGAACGGTCTGCTTTGGCTGAATGACACGCTTCCCAGTCCACGGCGGTTGTCGTGTCATTTATGCAGTTTCTCGCGAAGCGACTGAACGTCATTCGCGGTGACCGGCTGCGCGTCGTTGCCCCATGAAGCACGAATCCACGACAACGCGGCTGCCATCTGCGCATTCGTGAGCGTTCCACAGTGCGAGGATGTGCGAAGCCTGCACGCGCGTCGGGAGAAGCGCGCTTTGGCTTTGGATAGGCGCGGCGTTTGCCGGCAACGCCAGTTCGCAGGCACTCGCGATCGCAAGCTTGGGCAGGCGCGCATGCAGGCGTGCCGTCTGTGCCGGGCTTCCGGGTTCGAGGGGATAGGCTTGGCCGGTTTCCAGTCTGCGGCGACGCAAGTAGGTGACAAGCAATCGTCTCCGTGCGCGATCTATACCCGAGCGCGCGAGACACGCGCGATATTCCATGTTGGGCGGCACGGTGCTTGCGCACTACTAACGTCGGCATCGGTGCGCGCTGTGTGGAAGACGGTGCAAAAAGGGCGATGGAAGACGTGAAGGCATAGCGCAACGATGGCGGCATTGCGCGGATTTTTTGGAGCCCGCGACTACGCGATCGCTATGTGCACGCTAATTGTCGAATAGACGATGCCACGACTGGCTCGTCGATTTGCGCGACGTTCGGAGTTCGATTGTGAGTGAAACGACCCCGGCCCAAAGGGCCCAGCATGGCCGGATCGGCAATGTATCAGGTGTGGCCGTCACCGCGGTCCGGCAGTTCATTGCGGACCGGTGCACGACTCTATCGGCCAGCATCGGATTTTATGCGGCGTTTTCTTTGGCGCCGACGTTGTTGATCGTCCTTACCGTCGCCGGCTGGTTTTTCGGTGAGACGGCCGCTCGCGGCAAACTGTTCGCGCAGGTGCATGACATCCTCGGCACCGAGGCCGCGGGTGCCATGCAGGCGGTGGTCGAGAACGCACACCATGCGAGTGGCGGCGGGCTGGCAGCAGTGCTTTCGACTTTGCTGCTGGTAGTTGGCGCGTCCGCGACATTCAGTTCGTTGAACACGGCGCTCGATGTGATCTTCGCCGCCAAGCCACAAAGCGGAGTGGCGGGGCTTGCCTTGATAGTGCGGGCACGACTGATCTCATTCGGCCTCGTGCTCGGAGTCGGATTTCTGCTGGTCGTTTCGCTCGTGCTAGACACGGCGATTACGTATGTCGGGCAACGGATATTCGGCGAATCGCCATTGGTGATTGCCGCTCAGATCGCGCAAACGGTCTTGGGCATCATTGTGCTGTCTGCTGCTTTTACAGCGATGTTGCGCTGGCTGCCGGACGTCCATGTCCCGTTTCGCCATGCGCTGGCGGGGGGCATCGTATCGGCTGTTTTCTTCACCGTGGGGCGGCGGCTGTTCGGACTTTATCTCGCGCATGCCGGCACGGCCAATTCGTTCGGCGCGGCCGGCTCGCTTGCCGTGCTGATGATGTGGCTTTATTTCTCCGCCGCAGTGTTTCTACTCGGCGCGGAGATCGCTGCCGCGATGGATAAAAACCATCAGAAGCCAGCCGACAAATCGCCGGTCGTGGGAGAGCCTCGCCGGTGACTTTCTTATCGAGCGACAACGTGAGAGCTTCATACGCGACGCCTTGAACGGATGCGCAGCAGGAAGAAGCGTTGCAGTCGATCGGTCTATCGGCACGGCTCTGACTACGTAGGCCGATAAGCGCCAGCGAGAAAAATCGTATTCCCGAGCAACGCACGCGCAATCGCAGGCACAGGTCTATTCCGTTGCGTTGCTGCACACGCCACGCGAGAGCGGCGTGCGGGCGGCGCTGTCTTGCGTGGCGGGCATGCGCGTCGGGTACGTTACATGCGAGACGCGTTGATGGACGGCATCCCGCCTAATCCGCACTTTGACAACCGAGGGCAGTATGTTGAACTTCATCACCGATCAGTACTGGGAATGGGTGAGCTTTTTTCCGATGCTCTTTAGCGAAGCGCAGAGCGCTGGCGGTAGCGAGGTGGGGTCCAGCAAGGAGTTCGACCGGACGACTTCATTGACAGCGCAAGTGGTCGTGCGAAAGCCGCTGCGCCGGACCATCCAATATGACCGGTCGAGGAAGCATCTCTAATCGAAGCGAAATCGGGCGATCACAATGCGTGCTTCAATAATTCGCTTTATGAGAGGGACTACGGCCCGGCTAAGCCGGGCCGCACGAAGCGACATTCGTGGCGCAGGCACGTTAGTTTTTCAGATTCGCCGGCACCTTGCCGCCGTTAGCTTCGAGTTGCTTCATCACTTCCCTATGAAGCCAGACGTTCATCTGCGCGGAGTCATTCGTGTCACCTGAATAATGAAGCTCCCGAGCGAGTTCCTTGCGCGAGTCGAGGCTGCTGTCGAGACCCACCAGTTTCAACAGGTCGACGATGGATGTTTGCCAGTTGAGCGGTTCTCCATGATTCGCTGCGAGTCCGCTGAGGACCGCTTCCACGTCGACGACCGGTGGTGCTGAAGCAGGTGTTTGCGTGGGCGCGGCCGGCGCAGATGCCGCTCCAGATGTAGGGGTGGCTGCGGCAGGTGCCCTCGCGCCGGCGGCCGGCGCGGCCTGCGCTTGCTGATTCGCCGGATGATCCGACGGAAAGATTTTCGACAGAATGGTTCCGAAAAAGCTCATGATCGATGCTCCAAAGAGAGGTGGCAGAGGAACGGACGCGGGAAGGGCCCGTGCTGTTTCTGCGCAAGCGTTGCGCCTGAGGATCTGCTACATCACTGACGCATCCGAAAAGAGCGCCATTAATCTCGATTCAACGGACCCGGCGAGGGTGTCGAATCGCGCGATTCGACACATCGGGCAAGATTGCTGACAATCGGCGGACGACGTCGCCTTTTGAGACCTGGGTTCATACGCGTCGTCTGCCGAGTAAAGCTATTTCCAATATCCGCTTTTGTATTGGCGCGCGGCTCGTCAGCAGATTAGCCTCGGCCCGCTTCCGCTGAAGTTACATGGAACATTGATTAATAAAGGGGACCTTGAGCGCCGCGATCTGCAACAAAAAAAAGCCCGCTCGACGGCGGGCCAAATCCATATCCATCGAGACATGGAGGAGACGTCCTTCAACCCTATCTCACACCTCACCAATGGCCTTGCATAGACGCCTGATCTTCGTGAGGTAGGGTCGGAAGCTCACACCTATTTGATCTTCGCCGCAGCGGCAAGCTTGCGCACTCCGTCTTGCGGGTCTTCATTCGAGTTCATGAAGTTCGTGACGACATCGGTAATCGCGCCCTGGGTGGCCGACGACTGAACATCGCCGAAGGCCAGCGACGGAAAGAAAGAGTTGGATTTAATCGTCGATTGTTCATCCGCGTGCGATTTCTTGGCGCAGGCGTCGAACTTGTCCATGGGGACATCTTGCCGGACAGGAATTGAGCCCTTGTAGAGACTGAACTGTTCCTGGAAATCGACGGACATGATTGTTTTGGCAAGCGCAAGCTGGCCGGGAGTCGCGTCTTTTTTGCCGTTCTGCTGGAAGAACACGAACGAGTCCACCGTGTAGGTGAAGGCGTTCGCCGTACCGGGCGCAGCCGTGCAGACATAGTCGACGTCGGCCCTCTTGTTCGCATTCGCGAACTCGCCTTTCGCCCAGTCGCCCATGAACTGCATGCCACCCGATCCGTTAATGACCATTGCCGTCGCGAGATTCCAGTCGCGACCCGCGGAGCCTTTGTCGAAGTAACCTTGAATTCTCCGCACAATCTGGAACACCTGCAACATCTGAGGCGAGGTGAGTGTTTTCTGGTCGAGATCGATCATGGCCTTGCGATAGAAATCCGCGCCCTGCGACAGCACGACCGCCTCCCAGATGGTCATGTCTTGCCATGGCTGGCCGCCGCGCGCCACGGGCGTAATGCCCGCAGCGCGGAACTTGTCGGCGAGCGCGAAGAACTCCGGCCACGTCGTCGGCGCCTTACCTCCGACTTTATCGAGGTTGGCTTTGTTGATCCACAGCCAGTTGATTCGGTGTATTGAGAATGGCGCGGCCACATAGTGGCCATCAGACTTCATGGTCTTGTTGATTTGCGCTGGCAGCTGGGCTTTCCAGTCGGTCGCCGATTTATCTATATCGACCAGCACGCCTTGATCGGCCCAGTCCTGTATCAACGGCCCCTTGATCTGTGCAGCCGACGGTGCATTGCCTGACATGACTTGTGTCTTCAGCGCAGTCATGGCAGCCGCGCCTGCTCCTCCGGCGACGGCGAAGTCTTTCCACTCGTAGCCCTGTTTATTCATGTCGTCCTTAAGCACTCTGACCGCCTTCGATTCGCCGCCCGAGGTCCACCAGTGCAACACGGAAAGCGACTCGGCGGCACTTACGACGGGTGCGCCTGTGGCGAGTGCCGCTGCGACGATTGCAACTGACATGAGTGTTCTTTTCATTGCTGTCTCCGTTGGTTTTCTTGGTGAATCACCAGACGGACGCACGCCATGATGGCGTGCGTCGGGGTCGTGCTTACAGATCGAAGCCGAGTTGGGCTTTACCGAGGGGCGTCAAATCGTCGGCGGTAGCCCGTCCGACAAAGTCAACTTCGAAGTGGTCCGCCGGGAAGTCAGGCGGGCTCCTGCCTTCAAGAAAGCTGGGCAACTGGCGCCTGAGGTATTCGTCGTTTTTGGCACACGCCGGCGCAGACGGGATATACATCACGTTGCTGTAGCCCGCGCCGCGGTGCGCGTCTTCCACGGCGTGGATCACATCGCTGTGCCAGAACACGGTGTCGCCCGCCTGCATGTGCGGAATCGATGACAGCGCGTCGAAAAGCGGCGCATGAAATTCAGGCTTGATGGACAGCGCGCGGCCAGGCATTGCACCGCACAGGTCGTCTTCGGCGACATCGTCCTGAAGGGCGCGCAACAGGATATAAGCCATCGAATTCGCAATCGGCACGAGTTGCAGCGTGCCGTCGCCCGGGCCTTGCGGCGTCAACGCGGTCCACCCCTGGAATGTGCGGAACATCGAGCACACTGCGGGCGACGCGATCTCTTCGACGTCTGGCCGGAACGCGGCGTCGAACGGATCGTATTGACGCCAGTTGCCATCGAATACATGCCGGTACACCTTGCGGAAGTGACCCTCGATCCACCGTTCGACCGATCCGCCGTCGCAATGCGCGGACAAGCCCAATGACTCGGAACCGGGTGGACGCCGACGCATCCGGTCCGCGTAAACCGGCACGCGCTCCGGATCGAAATGGACTCGGCCTTCACTCTCGGTGCGCCACAACCGGTTCAGAAACACGCGTGCCGCAGTGAGCGATGGCGCCTGACGAGCGAGGACCTGGGGCTTCGACCAGTACACGCCGTAAATTTGCGGCTTGCTCGATGCGAGCTGGCCAAAGTATTTGTCTTCGGCGCGGTTCTTCAGGCGCGTGTCCAGATCGTTGCGCTCGACGTACTCCGCGATATCGTGGTCCCAGCGTTCCACCAGCGCGCGGTCGAACACATTGCGGATCACACACGCCCCGCGCGTTTTCACGAGTTCGATCTGCTCTGCGCTCACGCGCTGTTCCGCGATGTCGGAGAACTGGATTTCGGGGATGACGTTTTCGCCTCGATCGCGTTGCGCGGCAATTCTGCCGGCTTCGGCGCGGATCGCTTCGTCCACTTCGGCGAAGACCTCACGATAGTTCGGAAGTCGTTCGCGAAGCTCCTGTTTGGCCTGCCGGATGGCTGCCGGCAAATCGTCGATGATGAGTGCCATGGTCGTCTCCTTGTGGGTTCTGCTATGTCCGCAGCATAGGCTGATCGTGCCCACAAAAGTGATACCATCCAGCCAATTACTTTGCGGCTTCTGCCATGAAACCAGCATACGAACGCGTCGAATTCGGCGATGACTGCTCGGTCAGGGTTTACCACCGGCGTCTGCCGCGCATTCCGTTCGAGTGGCATCACCATCCGGAATACGAATTGACCCTGACGCTGAACAGTCACGGCAAACGCTATATCGGAGATTCGATTGCGGACTATGTAGACGAAGACCTGGTTCTCGTGCCGCCGAATCTTCCCCACACGTGGGCGTCGAATCGCTCGATTGACCCGGCATCTCCTCAGGTTGCCATCGTGATCTGGTTCGGCGGCGACTGGGCGCGGCGGCTTGCGGATGTCTGCCCGGAATATGCGCCTTTGCGTAACCTGTTGCGCCGTGCGGCCTGCGGGCTGGCATTCAGTCCGGAGGTCGGCGCAGCGCTGCACGCTCAGGCCGACAGACTGCTGTCCAATGCCCCGCGTGAACGCCTTGCTGTAGCGCTCAATGTTCTGTGCACGCTAGCGGAAGCGCCCGGCGAGCCGCTCGCTTCGCCGACTGCGTTTAGCGACCGGACGGAGGGGCCGTCGGGCCACGAACCGGAACGTATCAATCGCGTGCTCTCCATGATCGATCTGCGCTTCGCTGAACCGCTGCGTTTATCCGAACTATGCGAGGCCGCCAATGTGTCGGAACGTTCTCTGGCCCGTTACTTCGAGCAGCACATTGGAGAGAGCGTTGGGCGATACATCGCGCGGGTCAGGATTGGACACGCCTGCCGAATGCTCGCGCATACCTCCACCCCCGTTTCCGTCGTCGCAGCCCGCTCCGGATTTCCGAACGTGGCCAACTTCAACCGGCAGTTCAAGGCGCTGAAGGAATTGACACCCGCTGCTTATCGCAAGCAGTTTGCGGCCGGCGATATCGTGGAGACAAACGCCAGTCCGCGGATCAACGAACGGTCGCCTTCGTTGCAACGGAACCCGCGGCTACCGAAATCGATTGCGTGACGCGCGCAGACGGCTCCAGACGCAGGATGGATGCTGGCCGATTTGACTGGCCGCGCTGGCAAGAGCGGCCCCTTATTAAAGCTATCGCGCCAGATGGAAGCGCGGCAATACCTCGCTCGCGAGTTCCTCGATTACCTCGACGACCGGGCGCTCGGCCGCGAGATTGAACGTCACGTGATGAGTTCCGCCCGCGCGCATGTCGTCGAGGATGCTAATCAGCGCGTGCCGTCCGGCTCGATAGCCGAGTGTCACGGGCTGTGCCGGTTCATGCGGATCGCCGCTGAGGTCGAGTCGCATCGCCACGCCGAATGCGCGGAACGCGGTGGGTGCCGCGCGTTCGACGGCGGCGCGCCACATGCTGTAACGCGCGCGCTGCGCATCGGGCTCGCGATGATAGGTCATCCACCCAAGCGAGTGCCGCGCGATCCAGTCGACGCTCTGGCCGCCCGAACCCACGGCAAGCAACGGCACGCTGTCCGCGCTGTCGGGCAGGAGCTGGAAAGTCGGCGCACCTTCCGGCGCGCGCTCGGGAATCACGCGCGACGGCTTGCCGAGCGCCGCCGCCAACGTGTCCCAATGGCTGCGGTACAGTTCGCGCCGCTCATCGGATTCGCGGCCGAAGGCGGCGTATTCCGGCGGACGGTCGCCCGATCCCAGCCCCAGAATGAAACGGCCATGACTCAGCATGTTCACGGACAGCGCCGCCTTGGCGATATGCAGCGGATGGCGCAGCGTCAGCACGATCGCACCGCTCGCGAGCGCGATACGTTGCGTGTGTGTCGCGAGTGGACCGAGCAACACCCACGGGTCGAGATGGCCGACCGGGTCCGGATAGTCCGCGCTGTTCAGCGGCACGTCGCGTACCCACAGCGCGCGGAAGCCGCGTTCGTCGGCGAGTCGCGCGAGCGCCAGCTGCTCGTCGAAATCGGCGACGATGGTGCCGGCGCGCAAGAGCGGCAGCGTGAGTCCGAGGCTGAGTGCATCGTTTGCAAACACTCGGTTCACTGTGTTTTGCGCGTAATCCTGTTGCCCGTTTACTGTTGCCAACTGTCGACTCCTTCGTGAGGCCGTTACGCGTGACTGTTCCTCCCGCATCAGGGCCGATGCTAGCACCGCGTCAGAACAACTGTCTTTGCCCCGACATCAGCGTCGTGAAGTCATCGCGCAGCAACGGCAGAATGGCGTCGGCGACGGGCTGCAATTGCCGCGTCAGATAGTGCTCGTAATCGATCGCCGAGCGCAGCGTCTCCAGCGGTTCGGGTCCGGCGACCGTCATCACGTAGCTGATCCAGCCGCCGTTCTGGTATTGCAGCGGGCGTCCCTGGCTGCGATTGAACTCATCCGCGACGCGCGCCGCGCGCACATGCGGCGGCACGTTGCGCTCGTATTCGCCGAGCGCCCGGCGCAGGCGCTTGCGATACACGAGTCGATCGTCGAGCCTGCCTTCGAGCATGTCGCGTACATAGTCGCGCACGTAATCCTGATACGGTTGTTGCCGGAAAATGCGCCCGTATAGCTCCTGCTGAAACTGCTGCGCAAGCGGCGTCCAATCCGTGCGCACCGTTTCGAGTCCTTTATAGACGATCTCGTCGCGGCCGTCCGGCAGGATGGTGAGCCCGGCGTAGCGTTTCTTGCTGCCTTCCTCGGCACCGCGAATCGTCGGCATGAAAAAGCGCCGATAGTGCCGCTCGAATTGCAATTCCAGCGCGCTGTCGAGTTCGAATCGCGCGTGCAGATTCTGCCGCCACCACGCGTTGATATGCTCGACCAGCGCGCGGCCGATGCGGCCGGCTTCTTCCTCGCTGTGCGCGTGCTTCAGCCAGACGAAGGTCGAATCGGTGTCGCCGTAGATGACCTCGTAGCCTTCGGCCTGAATCAGTTCGCGCGTGGCGTGCATGATTTCGTGGCCGCGCATCGTGATCGACGACGCGAGACGCGGGTCGAAGAAGCGGCAGCCGGTGGAACCGAGCACGCCGTAGAACGCGTTCATGATGATCTTCAGCGCTTGCGAAAGGGGTGCGTTGCGCTCGCGTTTGGCGGCCTCGCGGCTTTGCCATACTTGCGCGACGATCGACGGCAGGCAATGGCGCGTGCGCGAAAAGCGTGCGCCGAGAAAGCCCGGCACCGAGTGCTCGTCGGTGGGATCGAGCATGCCTTCGACGAGACCGAGCGGGTCGATCAGAAAGGTGCGAATGATCGACGGATATAGGCTCTTGTAGTCGAGCACGAGCACCGAATCGTAGAGGCCGGGGCGCGAGTCCATCACGAAGCCGCCGGGGCTCGCGGCGCCCGCGACGTCGCCGAGATTGGGCGCGACATAGCCTTGCCGGTGCATGCGCGGCATGTACAGATGCGTGAACGCCGCCACCGAGCCGCCGCTGCGATCCGCGGGCAGGCCGGTCACGGATGCACGTTCCAGCAGAAACGGCAGCAGTTCGGTTTTCGCGAAGATGCGCGTGACCAGCTCGCAATCCTTCAGGTTGTATTGCGCGAGCGCGGGCTTGTCCTCGTCGAAGCGGCGCTGGATTTCGTCCATGCGCTGATAGGGATTGTCGATGGCCTTGCCTTCGCCCAACACCGAGCGCGAGACGTGTTCGAGACTGAACGACGGAAAGCTCCACGTTGCGGAGCGCAGCGCCTCGATCCCGTCGATGATCAACCGTCCCGCCGCGCCGGCAAAGAAGTGATTGCGCGTGAGTCCATGTTCACGCCACTCCATGACTGCGCCGCCACGGCCGAGCCGCAACGGTACGCGATATTGTTCGGCATGCTGCTGCAACACGCGCAGATCGAACTGCACGAGATTCCAGCCGATGATCGCATCGGGGTCGTGCCGCTCCATCCACAGGTTCAGTTTTTCGAGCAACTGTGCGCGCGTTTCGCAGTATTCGAGCGCGAAGTCGAGCGCGGTCGCGTCGCCGTTCGGCGGTCCGAGCATGTACACCTGGCGTTGTCCGCAGCCTTCGAGCGCGATCGAGTAGAGCTCGGCGTGCGCGCTGGTTTCGATGTCGAGCGAGACCAGCTTCAACGGTGGACGATAACCGGTGGCCGGCTTCAATTCGCCGTTCAAGAGCGGCCCGCTGCGCTGCGGCTCGCCGCCGAACCACACCGGCGCGGTAATGAAGCGCTCCATCATGTAGCGCTCGGGCGGGAAGATGTCGGCTTCGTAGACATCGACGCCGCCTTGCTTCAGGCGCTTTTCGAAGCCTGTCAATTGCCGGTGCTGCGGGCAATAAAGTCCCATCACGGGACGATGGTGGAAGTCGCGCAACTCGAGCGCACGAAGATCGAGCGGCATGTCGCGACGCAGGATCGTTTCGGCGCGCTCGCGATGTTCGACGGGGATGAACGCGACGGACGGCTGAGGGCGCAGGCGGATATGACGGGGCCCGCTGTCTGTAGCCAGCCAGAAATCGATTTCCGTGCCGGCGGGCGTGTCCCGCCAATGTCGGGTCAAAATGAAACCCTGTTCGAGCTCAGTCAAACTTCCACCTTTAAACGGGCATCATCGCCTCGCGCGATTTTACCGCCATGCGTGCCGACAGCGGGGCCGATGCATGAGGCGTGCAACCTTCAGGCGTTGAGATCAGGCGCTGGCATTCGGGCGCAGCCCACTCTGACTGCAGCGACGCGGCGCAGTCTGTATGATCGTGCTGCAGCGATTCCTTCGGCGCAATCCGCGCCGGTCAAGTCCACAAAAGAACGGAGTGAACGAGATGACGTTGGGCAAACTTGTTGTCGTAGTCGCGGTAGCTGCAACCAGCCTGAGTGCTCAGGCGCAAGTCGCCGGCACGCAACCGCTGAGTGTGACGGTCGAGCAGTCCACGGCGCTGCTGAATGGCTGGAGCGTGAAGAAGAGCATTCTCGGCAAGGCCGTCTACAACGACCAGAACGAAAAGATCGGTACGGTCCGCGATCTGGTGGTCGCGCCCGACGGTTCGCTGTCCGCCGCGATCGTTTCCGCTGGCGGCTTTCTCGGCGTGGCGTCGCATGACGTTGCGGTGCCGATCGCCGCGCTCGATATTCACGAGGGTAATTTCTATCTGGCCGGCGCGACCAAGGCCGCGTTGAAAGCGACCCCGCAGTTCCAGTACAACAAGGTGCAGTCGCCGCCAAAGCCGAAGAAGCTGACGCAGCAGTGATGCAATGGGCCGGCTGATTCACCGGCCCGTTTGCGATTGAGCGACGAGCGGCTCCTGATCGAGCCGCCGATCAAACAGCGGCGCCGTGGCGTGAACCGGTTGAAGTAGTACAAACCGGTTTGCGTTGCGGTGCCGTTGTTTCATGGTTCTCGGACTATGCGAAAAAGGCGTGCGAAAAAGGCCCTTAAATAAGGCCTCAAATCAATCAAGCCTCCAGCGCCAGCGTCGCGAACGTACCCAGCCAATGCTCACCCATATAGTCGCCGGCCACATGCGGCAGCGCGCTTTGCAGATGACGCTCGGCGCTATCGATCAGCATTGTCCGGCGAATGTCGCCGGCAGGCAGCGAACGCGCGAGCGAACGCTGGCACCACGCGCGACTCAGATTCAGGCCGTCCAGATGCGCGATCTTGCCGTCGGACCGGTCGGTCACGGTGACCGGTTCGAACAGCGTGGCCGGCTTTTTCGCGCCGAGATCCGGCAGGAAGCGCCCGAACCAGTCGACGAATTGCGCGGACGGCAACACGCGCCGCATCAACTCTGCTTCCATCAGCGAAGGCGACAGGAACTCGTCGCCGGCCGGCTCCCATGCCTGACACGCGACGTCGTTCAGAAACCAGCGCTCGGCCGTGTTGACGAGCAGCGCTTCGAGCGAATCGCGTGAAGTTTGCCGCGCGAAATCCAGCGTGAGCGCCAGCGCGAACGCCATGTTGAAATGCGTGCCGACCCGCAGCGGGTAAGTCGCTTTCGGCAGGAATTCCTCGAAGCGTTCAACGAAGGCTTCGGTGAGCGGTGCAAAAGTTTTCGACCAGCGCACCGCATCTGCGAGCTTCAGCGAATTCAGTTGCGCGCTGAGCGCCAGCAGCCAGGCCCAACCATACGGCCGTTCGAAACCGCGATTGTGCGGCAGGTCGAGATACGCGAGTTCGCCGGCCACGTTGGCGGCCGTGAAATGCTCGTCGACCACTGCAACGATGCGCGCGGCCTCGGGAAGATCGGGGAAGCGCTCCAGCAGATGCAGGATCAGCCAGTAGCCATGCACGCACGAATGCCAGTCGTAGCTGCCGTAGAAGATGGGGTGCAACGCGCGCGGACCTTGCACGTCCTGCGGCCCGGCAAGCGCATGCGTGAGCTTGTTCGGATACTCGCGCGTGAGGTGAGCGAGCGCAAGATTGGCGAATTTCGACGCGAGTTCGCGAGTGAGTTGGACGGTCATCGGCGGCTCCTCAGAAGCGGAATACGAGCAGGTACAACAGTATGGTGTTGACGATCAACAATAGTAAAGCGGTCGGCCATTGCGCCTTGATCACGCCGTTCTGATCTTTCAGCTCCAGCAGCGCGGCCGGCACGATATTGAAGTTCGCGGCCATCGGCGTCATCAAGGTGCCGCAGAAACCGCACAGCATGCCTATTGCGCCCAGAATCGCGGGGTTGCCGTTGAACTGATGCACGATCAACGGCAGACCGATGCCCGCCGTCATCACCGGGAACGCGGCGAACGCGTTGCCCATGATCATCGTGAAGAGCGCCATCCCGAACGTATAAGCGGCGACCACGGCGAACGCGGAGTCGACCGGAATCCACGTTTTGACGAGATCCGACACCACGTGTCCCACGCCGGCGATTGCGAACAGCGCGCCGAGCGCGGCCAGCATCTGCGGCAGAATCGCGGCCCAGCCGACGGTGTCCATCGTCTGCCGCGCGTCCTTGAGCGCGTGCACCGGCGAGTCGCGCAGCATGAACAGCGCGGTGCCGAACGCGACCAGCGTGCCCAGCACCAGCGAAATCAGCGTGACGTTCTTCGTTTCGACGAACGGTGCGTACTTCAGCGTCAGCGTGCCGAGCAGCGTAATGACGGGAATCAGCAGCGCGGGAATGAAGAGCCGGTTGCCGAAGCACTGCGCGTTGGCTTCACGGCGTGCCGCGGCCGCTTCGCTATTGCTGTCGTTGCGGCCTTTGCCGAGCTTGCCGGAACCGGCGATCAATGCGAGCGCGATTGCGAGGCAGCCCATCACGAAGTGCGGCAGTTCTCCGCCGAACATGAAGGTGATCGCGTAGATGCCCCAGAACAGAAAATTGACGACGCGGCGCGGATTCGAACGGTCTTGCAGGTTGAACAGCGCGAAAGCGGCAAACATCAAACCGGCCAGCACATAGGGAGATTCGAGTTTGATCATCGCGCGGCGCCCCGGCCCAATGTGTTCATCTTGTGCGACAGATTACGGTCGAGCAGCATCAGCCGAACCATGTGAATCACGAGCGCGGCAATCGCGGTGGGAATCGCCCACACCGACACCTGCAGCGGTTCGACCACAATGCCGTTCTGTTCGAGAAAGCCCTTGATCAGCAGGATCGATTGAATCGCGATGAAGATGTCTTCGCCGAAGAACACCGCGATGTTGTCGACCGCCGAAGCGTTCGCGCGAATCTGTTGACGCACCGCGTCGGGCAATTCGCCATAGCGATTCGCGGCGGCAGCTTCGGCCATCGGCGCGATCAGCGGACGCACCATCTGCGCGTGACCGCCGAGCGACGTGAGTCCGAGCGCGGCCGTGATCTGACGGATCACGAAATACAGCATCAGCACGCGTCCGGTGGTGGCGGCGTGCAGGCGCGAAATCAGATGGCGCGCCTGTTCTTTCAGGCCGTTGCGTTCGAGCAGTGCGATCACCGGCAGCGTGAGCCAGATCAGACCCATGTAGCGGTTATCCGCGAACGCCTTGCCGAACGCGCTGACGATCTCCACCGGATGCAGGCCGCCGGCCACACCGGTGGCGACTCCCGCAATCGTCACGACGAGTAGCGCATTGAAGCGCAATGCGAAGCCGAGTACCACGATCGGCACGCCGATTAGCACCCACATCTGGGTCTCCTTGTTCGTCTGGTCTCTGTCTGGTCGGTGGCCGCCTCGCATCCGTGTACCGGTTCGCCGGTTCGTCGGTTGATGAGGCTGCCAGGCGACGGAATCTAACACGATAAATTATCGATAAATAGTCAGTAAATTAAGTTTGTCGGGTAAACGCCAGGAACAGGGTGAAGGGCAGAAGGAAACGGGGAGGTGCGTGCGGCCCGGTTGCGATTGCGCCGGCCGTGAAGGGACAACAAGCGTTAAAAACGTGAGAGACGTTCGAACGGAAGAGGCGCGACGACCGCTGCGCCGCGCGATGCAAACGCGTGAGCGGCGTCTAGAACAACTCCATCACCCGGTGATACAGCATCCCGAGTTCGAGCACCGGCCCGCGCAACGCCGGGCCGCCAGGAAAGCGCGCATGCGTTAACCGCGCGAACAGATCGAAAGCCGCCGTGTCGCCGGCCAGCGCTTGCGCGACCATTGGCGCGGAGAGTCTGGGTGTTCATCAAGGCAGGTCCTTCATCCGGGAGTCGATCCGGAACGCGTCGATCGCGAGCTTGAGCATGAGCACGCGCGAGGGCGGGGCCGCGTAGTGTAGCGCCGCCGGAAACTCGCGGTGATCAATCTCGCCGGCCACCTCGAAGCACGCAACAGACCGTGCGTCACGCGATGCCGAGCTGGCGCGCGGTGGCATCGATCGCGGTCTTGGCTTTCGACACGAGCTCGTCGATTTCCAGCTTGCTGATCACGAGCGGCGGCGAGAGGAGCATCCGGTCGCCGCTCGCGCGCATGATCAGATTGCCGTTGAAGCAGAAGTCGCGGCAGATCGTGCCGACCTCGCCGCCATTGGCGAAGCGTGTGCGCGTCGCCGGATCGCGCGCCAGTTGCAGACCGGCCACCAGCCCCGCGCCCGCAATCTCGCCGACGATCGGATGGCCGGCGAACGTGTCGCGCAGCTTCTTCTGGAAGTACGGACCGGTGTCGGTCTTGACGCGCTCGACGATCTTCTCGTCGCGCAGCAGCGTCAGATTGGCGAGTGCGACCGCTGCCGCCACCGGATGCCCGGAATAGGTGAGGCCGTGATTGAAGTCGCCGTTCTCGATGATCGCTTTGGCGACACGATCGTGCAAGCCGACCGCGCCCATCGGTACATAGCCGCTCGTCAGCCCCTTGGCGAGCGTGATCAGGTCCGGCTCGAAGCCGAAGTGCTGATGCGCGAACCATTCGCCGGTACGACCAAAGCCGCCGATCACTTCGTCGGCGACCAGCAGAATGTCGTACTTGCGGCAGATGCGTTGAATCTCCGGCCAATAGGTCGAAGCCGGAAAGATCACGCCGCCCGCCCCCTGGAAAGGCTCACCGATAAACGCGGCCACGTTGTCCGCGCCAAGTTCGAGGATCTTCGCTTCCAGTTGCCGCGCGCGAGCCAGCGCGAATTCTTCGGGCGTCAGATTGCCTTGCGCTTCGCCGAAGAAATACGGTTGATCGATATGCACGATATTCTCGACTTTCGAGGGCATCTGTTCATGCATATAGTCCATGCCGCCCAGCGTGCCGCCCGCGATCGTCGAACCGTGATAGCCGTTCTTGCGCGAGATGACGAACTTCTTCGCGTGCTGCCGTTGCGTCGCCCAGTATTGATGGACGATGCGCAGCACGGTGTCGTTGCCCTCCGAACCGCTGTTGCAGTAGAAGAAGTGATTGAACGGTTCAGGCGTCAGTTGCGCGAGCAATGCCGACAGTTCGATCACCGGCGGATGCGTGGTCTTGAAGAAAGTGTTGTAGTAGGGCAGTTCCTGCATTTGCCGGTACGCGGCGTCGGCGAGTTCCTTGCGGCCATAACCGACGTTTACGCACCAGAGACCGGCCATGCCGTCGATGATCCTGTTGCCGTCCGAGTCCCACAGATACACGCCTTGCGCTTTGACGATCACGCGGCTGCCGCTGCGATTGAGCGAACCCATATCCGAAAACGGATGAATGTGATGGGCGGCGTCGAGTGCACGGTATTCGGCAGTGCTGCGCGACGCGCTGGATGCGGCCGGTACGCTCGCGGCGGACTGCGCCGCTTGAGCGGGTTGCACGTAGGCGACTTCTTCGGTTCTGTAGCTCATACTGCCTCCGGTTTCTTGCGTTTGCATTTGCGAATGACGTCGTCAAACAAGGCCTTTTGTTTATTTAAGGCTCAGACGTGCAGCAGCAAATGCCGGCGCTCCCACGAACTGATCACGCGGAAGAACGCCTCGTATTCGGTCTCTTTCAAAGCCAGGTAGGCCTTGACGAACTTCTCGCCCAGAACTTCCGCAATCGGCTCGCATGCGCCCATTAGCGTCAGGCCTTCTTCGAGATTGCGCGGCAATTGATAGGGCAGTGCGTAGCCGTCGCTGAGCAGCGGCTCGGTGGCGTCCAGTCGTTGCGTCATGCCGAGATAGCCCGCGGCGAGCGTTGCGGCAATCGCCAGGTACGGATTGCAGTCCACGCCCGGAATACGGTTCTCGATGCGGCGCGCGGCCGGTCCCGAATGTGGAATGCGGAAGCCGACCGTGCGGTTGTCGTAGCCCCACGCGACGTTGATCGGCGCGGCCATAAAGCGCGACAGACGGCGATACGAATTGATGTACGGCGCGAAGATCGGCATCAACGCGGGCGTGTATTTCTGCAAGCCGGCAATATAGCTGGTGAATTGCGTGGTCGGCTTGCCGTCCGCGCCGGTGAAAATGTTCTGGCCGGTTTCTTCGTCGATCAGGCTCTGATGCATGTGCATGGCCGAACCCGGTTCGCTTTCCATCGGCTTGGCCATGAAGGTTGCGTACATCTTGTGGCGCAGCGCCGCTTCGCGCACCGTGCGTTTGAACAGGAACACGCTGTCGGCGAGCTTCAACGGATCGCCGTGCATGAAGTTGATTTCCATCTGCGCGGCGCCGACTTCGTGAATTAGCGTGTCGACTTCCAGTTCCTGCACCTCGCAGTACTCGTAGATGTCTTCGAAGAGCGGATCGAATTCGTTGACCGCTTCGATAGAATACGACTGACGCCCGGTTTCAGGGCGACCCGTGCGGCCGATTGGCGGTTGCAGCGGCAGGTCGGGGTCCTTGTTCATGTCGACCAGGTAGAACTCCAGTTCGGGCGCGATGACCGGCTTCCAGCCTCTGGCCTTATACAGTTCGAGCACGCGGCGCAATACCCGGCGCGGCGAGATCGCGACCGGCGTGCCGTCGAAGTGAACGCAGTCGTGAATCACCTGGGCGGTCGGATCGACGGCCCACGGAATCATCCGGATGGTGCTCGCGTCGGGTACGCACACCATGTCAGGGTCGGTGACGCCGGTGAGCGAGCCGTCGTCCGGGTAGTCGCCGGTGACGGTCTGGATCATCACCGCCTGCGGCAAGCGCATGGACTCGCCGGATTCGAACTTGCTGCGCGGAATGATCTTGCCGCGCGCGACGCCCGCCATGTCCGGAATGATCGCCTCGATTTCGGTGACGCGGTGCTTCTTCAGAAATTCGTCGATGTCGTACATGATTGTTCTCTCTGTCTAGTGCGTGTGACCGGCTCGGACATGCATGGCGGCGCCTGATGCGAACGCTGCGCCGAGGCCGGCCCTGATGCGCATTCGGTCGCGGCAGGCATCGCCGAACGCACGGAAGATCGCGGTGGATAGCGCGTCGTCCGCGTGCTTCCATTCGGGGTGCCACTGCACCCCCAAAGCGAATGCGCGCGAGTGGTTCGCGCTCACCGCTTCGATCAGGCCGTCCGGCGCAATGGCCTCGATCGCGAGGCCCGCGCCCAGCCGCTCGATGCCCTGGCCGTGCAGCGAGTTCACCCGCGCTTCCTTTGCGCCGCTCGCGAGGCGCTGCAAGAGGCCGCCTTGCGTCAGCGCGATCGAATGCGACGCCGCGTATTGCGTGTCGAGGTCGTCGTGTCTGTTCTCGCGATGGTCGTTCAGGCCTGTCACCGCGTGCACGCTTTGATGCAGACTCCCGCCGCACGCCACGTTTAATTCCTGGAAGCCCCGGCAGATGGCCAGCACGGGCACGCCGGCGGCGAGCGCCGCGCGCATCAGCGGCAGCGTTGTCGCATCGCGTGCGGGGTCGTGCAGCGTGCCAGGCGCGCTCGGATGGCCGCCGTAGCGCTGCGGTTCGACGTTCGAATAGCTGCCGGTGAACAGCAGGCCGTCGACTGTCGCGAGCACGTCGTCGATGGACTGACGCTCGCCGAGCGCCGGCAGAAGCATGGCGAACGCCTGCGAGCCGTCGACGATCGCCGCAATGTATTTCTCGCCGACCACGTGCGATGGATGAGCTCCGGTCATCGTTCGGTCGGCACTAATGCCGACCAGCGGTTTGTTTCGCATAACGAAGGATGCAATGTGAGAAGCATTGAGCATGGCGCGGCGCAATCGAATGCGGCGACCGTGTGCTAAGCCGCGCGTCGTAAAGAATATGAGCCAATCGAATCGAGCCGCTTGGGCGCAGCATCGCCCACGCGGTTCACACGAAGCGAAACGTATAGGCGGCAACCAGCACCCCACACGCACACGCGCGCGAAGACCAGGTGGATCAATCGAACGGCGAAAAGGAGGGAGGCGCTACGGCAGCAGCGAGGCGACTTCGTCTGTTCGCACCGCAATGAACGCGCGTGCGCAAACGGAGTTGTGACGTCGCACTGAGCGACGCGACAGGATCGGGAAGACGGACAGGAAGCGGCTGAACGTAAGGCTGCCCTTGCTGCCGTCGGCGACGGCGCCGTCAGCGAGCGTACAACCCGCCTGACAGCGATTCCATCTCACCAAAGGGCCTCGGACTCTCACGATTACACTCGACTGGCAACGTTGAAAGTATTGAACGGCCTGCTCCAAATTCGCACGGGGCGTTTAAAGAAACAGGCCGCCGGCATGATCGTCGCGAAGCGCTGCGAATGACAACTCGCCGCGCTGCAAGTCACTTTGCGATGCTCGCTGACACTCGCGTGACGACCGCCTGACACCTAGCATATACGACCCAATAAAGCCGTCAAACCCTTTTTGGAAAAAGCATGATCGGGCTTTCCCGGTGAACTGGCTGCAATCGCCGCATTGGGAACGTTCGTTGCGGCGTTGATGATTCACGATTCGGCTCGGGTTTTCCCCAGCGGCGCAACCGTCAAAGTGAATAGAATATTCAACACTCAACGGGCGCGCGCTAACGGAGTCCCTGCGTGCCGATCTTGTTCAATCCCGGAGATCCTCGCGATGTCCATTGAAGTCGCCACCCGTTTGCAGTACATCCGCAAAAAGCATGGTCTGTCGCAGCGAGAGCTCGCGAAACGCGCGGGGGTCACCAACGGCACGATCTCGCTGATCGAGCAGAACCGCGTGAGCCCGTCGGTCGGCTCGCTGAAGAAACTGCTCGAATGTATTCCGATGAGTCTCGCCGAGTTTTTCACGCTGGAGGTCGACGCGGAACGTTCAGTAGTGTCGCGCCGCGCGGACATGCCGAATCTCGGCAACGAGTCG
This sequence comes from Paraburkholderia ginsengisoli NBRC 100965, assembly GCF_000739735.1. Lineage (GTDB taxonomy): Bacteria > Pseudomonadota > Gammaproteobacteria > Burkholderiales > Burkholderiaceae > Paraburkholderia > Paraburkholderia ginsengisoli. The sequence goes on from NZ_BBJF01000005.1 coordinate 239,838, forward strand.
ATCCAGTTCTATCTCGCCGGAACGGGTGTGAAAGGTCGCAGCATGGAGATTCTGCGCGGGGTCTATCAGCCGTTGTCGGACACCGGATCGCAGACGCCGGTACACGGGGGATACGAAGGCGGCGTCGTGGTCAGCGGTCAGATCGAACTGACGGTCGACGGCACGACATGGCTGCTCGACCCAGGCGACAGCTATTACTTCGAAAGCCGTCTGCCGCACCGGTTTCGCAATCCCAGCGCGGAGCATCGTTGCGAGATCGTGTCGGCCAACTCGCCGCCCACGTTCTGACGACTTCGCGCGAACGCGCCGCGCCTCGACCCTTACTCCGCCACCTGCGCCCGTACCGTGTATTCGCGCTCGCCGCTCGCGTGACCGTGATCTTCGATCATGTGGGCCATCGCCGTATTGAAGTCGGGCGGCAGGGCCTCGACCGGGTAGCCGCGCTTCTCCCACGCGTCGAGTCCACCCTTCAGCGCGCGGATGTGACGGATATTCTTGCGATGCAACTGCGCGACGATGCGCTTGGCGGTCGCCTCGTTGGGGCACACGCAGTACACGACGATCGGCCGCTTCAGCAAGGCGGGATGGATCGGGTCGGGCGAATCGAGATCCAGCGGGCGCGCGCCGGCGATCCGGTATGACTCCTTTTCGCGCACGCTGGGTGGACGCGCGTCGAGAATCAACGGCGGCTCGTTGGACTTCATCAACACGTCGAGCTGTTCCGGCGTGATACGCGTGTGAGCGAGCCAGCGTCGGAACTGCAAACGACGCACCCAGCGATACAGCAGCGCGGCCACGAAGATCGCGGCGAACGCATCGAAGATCGTGCCGCCGTTTTGCCGCACGAGCAGCACCCCTTGCACGATCTGATCGTGCAACGCGGCACCGCCGATCACCCACACGCTGGCCCACAACGTCGCGCCGACCAGATCCCACCACAGAAACACGCCGACGCTGATCGCGGTCGTGCCGAGCAGCGGCGCGGAGATCAGGCCGAGCCCGGGTAGAAATTTGGCGACGGTGAGAATCGGCGCACCGTAGCGTTCATAGGTGTTGCGCGCGACGCGCACCGTGGTGTCCAGCGACAGCGAGAAGCGCACCAGAGAGTTGAGCAGGCGCCGGCCGTACGCACGTCCGGTGAAGAACCATAGCGAGTCGGCGATCAGCGTGGCGCCGACCGCCGCGAACAGCACGTTGGCGTACGAGGTTTGTCCCATGGCGGCCATCGTGCCGCCGAAGATCAGCATCGGCGCGGCGGGAATCGGCGCGCCGAGCTGCGTGATAAGCACGCTCGCGAAAACGGCCCACACACCCAGCGAGGGTGGGATAGCAACCGGAAAATGCCACACAACCGCGCTCCTGAGAATCCAATGAAGGGAGATGAAATCGTCGCGCGCGCATTCGCGCGAACAGCGGATTTAAGCACAGGTGGCGAAAGGGCGCTGCGAGGACGGCTGAACGCTGTGAGGATTCTCGCGGGAACATGTGGCGACGGGCCGACGCGAACCGGCCCGCGCAGCGTGGCTGGTCGGTCTTTCAGCGCGGATCGGTCAGGGTGTCGCGTCGGATCACGCGTCGGTTGCCGGATCGTACGGCACGACCCGTTCGTGCTCGTCCGCATGGTTGCGCGCGACGATGGCACGCGCGGCGGTGGTGTCGTCGAGATTGAACGGCTGATGCGGCACGCCGGGCGCAATGAACAGAAAGTCTCCGGCTTCAGTAATCACGGACTCGCGCAAGCCCGGCCCGTAGCGTGTCTCGATCCGGCCTTCGAGCTGGTAGATCGCGGTTTCGTAGTCGGCGTGAAAGTGCGGTTCGGCATGGCCGCCGGGCGGCACCACGACCATGTACATCGACAAACCCGTCGAGCCCGCGGTGCCCGCGGAGATGCCGACGAAGTAGGGCAGCCGCTGGGTTGTTGCCATTTCGCGGTCGGGCCGCACCTTGACGACGAGCGCCCGCGCGTCGTGCAAAACGTTTGACATAGTCGCTCCTGCGATGGTCGCCGCCGTTGCTCGCGGTTCGGCTCACGCTCCCTGAGACTGGAAGTCTAGACGATATGAGCGTCGATATCGGACCTTGTCGAGCGTGACGAACGAGGGGCGGCCCGTTAGCCCGGTTGCTACAATCGTCGTCGTGCACAACCAGATATAACGGAGACATAGCATGGCAAATCCTCAGCCGATCAGCCGCTACCCTGTGCCGGAGCCGGGCGCATGGCCCGACGACATCCGCGCCCGCATCCTCGAAGTGCAGGAAAAGGCGGGCTTCGTGCCTAACGTGTTCCTGACGCTCGCGCATCGCCCGGACGAATTCCGCGCATTCTTCGCCTATCACGATGCGTTGATGTTGAAGGACGGTGGACTCTCCAAGGGCGAGCGCGAGATGATCGTGGTCGCCACGAGCGCGGTGAACGAGTGCCTGTATTGCGTGGTCGCGCACGGTGCGATTCTGCGCATTTACGAAAAGGCGCCCCTGCTCGCCGACCAGGTGGCCGTCAATCATCGCAAGGCGGATATCACTGCGCGGCAGAAGGCGATGCTCGACTTCGCGCTGAAGGTGTGCCGCGCCTCCGGCACGGTGGACGAGGCCGATTTTAAAACGCTGCGCGAGCACGGCTTCAGCGATGAAGACATCTGGGATATCGCTGCGATCACCGCGTTTTTCGGCCTGTCGAACCGGATGGCCAACGTGATTTCGATGCGCCCGAACGACGAGTTCTATCTGATGGGACGGGTGCCGAAAGCCGCGGCGGATACGCCGAAAAAATAGCCTCGGAGATTTGCTTCGGGTTCCGAAGCGAACCTCGATAGTTCAGCAAGTGCTCATGAGCGTGTCATCGCACGCTCCTGAGCACTCATGCCCGTGTGGGTTGCGGCAAGAGTGCAGGCATGTTCACCGTCTTGTCGTCGATCGGAAAGTGCAGCATCGCGGCGATGAGTCCCGCGACAACGGTCGCTTCCCATAGCAGCGCATACGAGCCGGTCAGATCGAACACCAGCCCTCCCAGCCACGCACCGAGAAACGAGCCGATCTGATGGCTCAGAAAGCAGATGCCGAACAGGCTGCCGAGGTGGCGCGTGCCGAACACCTTCGCGACCAGTCCGCTCGTGAGCGGGACGGTGCCGAGCCATGTCAGGCCCATCACGGCCGCGAAAATCACCACGGATGCGGCGCTTTTCGGCAACACGAAGAACGCGCCGATCGTCACGCTGCGAATCAGGTAGAGCCAGCCGAGCACGTAATGCTGCCGGAACCGGCCGCCTAGCCAGCCGCACGCCCAACTGCCCGCCATGTTGAAGAGGCCGATCAGCGCGAGCGCTGTGGCGCCGAGTCCGACCGGCATATGGCAGAGCGACAGGTACTCGGGCAGATGCGTCGCGATGAACGCCAGCTGGAATCCGCACGTGAAGAAGCCCAGCGTCAGCAGCCGGTAGCCACGATGCCGCGTCGCCAGCGTCAGCACCTCGCGAAGCGGCGCAGCGGGCGCGTCCGGTAGCGACGAGCCGCCGCGCGCGCGCCGGTCGAGCACGATGCCGAGCGGTGCGATCAGCAGCATCACGAACGCCAGCACGAACAGCGACGTGGCGACGCCGGAATTGAGGCGGATGCCTTGCACGAGCGGAATCATCAGCACCTGGCCCGCCGAGCCGCCGGCGCTCACCAGCCCCATCGCCATGCTGCGTTTTTCGGGCGTGACGATGCGGCCGATCGCGGGCAACACGACGCCGAACGTCGTGCAACTCACGCCAATGCCGACCAGCAGTCCCATGCCGACGATCAACAGCGCGCTGTTCGGCGCGACCGCCGCGATTCCGAGTCCGGCGGCGAACGTCGTCGCGCCGAAGGCGACCACCGGCGCCGAGCCGTAACGGTCCGCGGCGGCGCCCGCGAACGGTTGCGCGAAGCCCCACACCAGGTTGTGCAGCGCGATCGCGAACGCGATCTGCGTGACCGGCAAGCCACGGTCGAACGAGAATGGGCCGATGAAGAGGCCGAAGGTTTGGCGGATGCCCATCGCGGCGCTCAGAATCAGCGCGCCGGCGAGTATCACGAGCGTCGTTGTGTTGAAGGCGGGGACGAAGCGTTTGCTGTTGGCGGTCGACATGGTTCTGATCTCCTTCGACACTATGGTCGCAGCGAGCGTCAGACGCGGCAAAAGAAAAGATTTCGCCGACAGGTGAGCGCGGCTCACCTGTGCGGAGTCGCGTGAGGTTCAGGCCGAAGCGTGGGTCGCGCGCGGGTCGTCGGCATTGACCTCGGCGAGCGGGTCGAACTGTCCGGCCTCGCTGACGAGCCAGCGTTTGAAGTCGAGCAGTTCCGGCCGACGCTGCGCGCTTTCCGTACTTTCCGCGCTCACGAGCCAGTACGCGCCCGCCGAGTCGATGGTAGGGGAGCACGCCTCGACGAGCGTGCCGCTAGCCAGCTCGCCGTCGACCAACGGCCGTCTGCCGAGCGCGATGCCGAGACCCATCGCGGCCGCTTCGAATGCGAGCTGGATCGTGTCGACGCGTAAGCCGCCACTGAGGTCAAAACCGTCGGCGCCGCTCGCGTCGAGCCATGCCTGCCAGTCTTCGCTTGCGGCATTCACGTGAATCAGCGTCGCGCGGTTGACTTCGAGGTTGCCGTGTTCGTCGCGCAAGCAGTGCAGATACGCGGGGCTGCATACCGGCACGAAGCGTTCGCCGAACAGACGCGTCCACGCGGTGCCCGCCACCGGCGAGCGGCTCAGGCGAATCGCGAAATCGAAGCCGTCGACCGGAAAGCCGACCTGGCGATGCGAGGTGTCGACGCTCACGTTCACCTTCGGCCAGCGCGCGCGAAAACTTGCGAGGCGCGGTAGCAGCCAGCGCGACGCGAAGGTCGGCGCGCAGCTCAGCGCGATCGGACGATCCGCGCGATGATTCGGCAGACGCTGCGTGCCGATCGCGATCAGCGAAAACGCTTCGGAGACGTACGACAGATAATCCGCGCCCGTCGCCGTCAGCGAAATGCCGCGCGGTTCGCGCACGAACAGTTCGACGCCGAGCGCCTGTTCGAGGCCGACGATGCCGTGGCTGACGGCGCTCGGCGTGACGTTCAGTTCCGCGGCGGCGAGCTTGAAACTCTGATGCCTGCCGGCCGCTTCGAAGAAGCGAAGCGCGGGCAGAGGTGGCAGACGAAGCGGCATGTTGTGCATCCCCAGGGACGATGCGCGGCGGGCCGTGACGGTGGCCCCGGCGCGCCTGTGCTGTTTGGCGCAAGCATACCTTGCCGGGCGGCTGGGGGTTGCGGTAGCCATAGCGTTTACAACCGGCGTGACGTGGTGATTTCGGCGAAGCCGTCTACGGCATCCGGGAAATTTTTTCGGCTCGGCTGTCGTCCGGTTGTCGATTTCCCGTCGCGCCATTCGTCGTGATCATATGGAGGACGATAGAGCACGACAACGCGCCCTTCATCCCTTTTCGCACAAGGAGAGGCTAATGACTGATGTACACGCATCCTCGCAAACGCTCAAGCCGGCCCGGCAACTGGCCGAACAGCCGCCGCGCTTTCCCGGCGAGAGCGCCGCCTATCGCCGCGCGCGCAACGAGCTGCTAGCCGAGGAGATCGAATTGCGCCGCCATATCGAACGGGTCGCGGTGCAGCGCCGCGCGCTGCCGCCCGGCGGCGTCGTGCCGGAGGATTATCGTTTCGAAGGCGAAGCGGGCCCGGTGACACTTGCGCAGATGTTCGGCGATCACGACACGCTCGTCACCTACAACTGGATGTTCGGCCCGCAGCGCGCGCGGCCTTGTCCAATGTGCACATCGCTGCTGAGCGCTTACGACGGCGAGATGCCCGATATCCTGCAACGCGTCGCGTTCGCGGTGATCGGTCGCGCGCCGATCGAGAAGCTGGTCGCGTTCAAGAAGGAACGGGGCTGGCGGCATCTGCGGTTGTACTCGTCGGGCGGCAACACGTTCAATCGCGATTACGCGGCCGAAGATCCGAGTGGCGACGACAATCCCGCGCTCAATGTGTTCACGCGTTCGGATGGCATAGTGCGGCACTTCTGGGCCGAGGAGATGGGACCGGCGACAGCGGACCCCGGTCAGGATCCGCGCGGCGCACCCGATCCGATGCCGCTGTGGACGATCCTCGACATGACGCCGGGCGGCCGTGGCAGCGATTGGTATCCGAAGCTGGAATACCCGGGCACGCCGCGTTGAGCGCAGGGTTGCAGGGCGATGTTGCGTGAGGTCGTGTGACTACCGCTGCGCCCCCACCTCATCGACCTCTCCCGTTGCCGCTTGCAGATAAGCGGCAACGGCGCATGCGCGCATCGGCTGGCTGAACAGATAGCCCTGCACCGCGCGAGCGCCGAGCGCCTTCACGACCTCGGCCTGCGCTGTCGTTTCGAGTCCTTCCACCACGCATTCGAGACCGAGGTTCTTGCACAGGTCGAGGACCGATTTGACGATCTTTTTCGATGCGCTGTTCGAATCCACGTCGGTCACGAAGCTGCGGTCGATCTTGATCGTGTCGAACGGCAGACGATGCACGTAGCTCAGACTCGAATAGCCGGTGCCGAAGTCGTCGAGCGATACGCGGCAGCCGGCCTGCTTGATCATCGTCAGCGCGCTGCGGGCCTGTTCGAAATCGCGCGTCACGGCGGTTTCCGTAATCTCGAACGACACGCGATGCGGCGGCACGCCGCTCGCCGACACGATATCGATCAGGCGGCGCGCGCGCGCCGATGTCGAGATGTCGATCGCGGACAGATTGAACGACAGAAACAGATCGCACGGCCAGCGCGACACTTCGTCGAGCGCTTTGTGCAACAACACCTCGGTGATGTGCAAAATCAGTTCGGTGCGCTCCGCGATGCGGATGAACTCTTCCGGCCTGACCACGCCGAGCCGCGCGTTATGCCAGCGCCCGAGCGCTTCCAGACCGATGGGGCGCTGGGCCAGCAGATCGTAGATCGGCTGGAACTCGAGGAACAGTTCCGCTTCGAGGTCGGCGTGACGCAGTTCCTGGGTCACGAGGCTCGAACGCCGGATACGCGTTTCGTGTTCGGTCGAGAAGATCACCGGCTTGCCGCGGCGGCTTTCCTTGCCGAAATACAACGCGGCGTCTGCGCGTTCGAACACCTGCGCGACCGTCGTGCCGGCTTCGGGAAACGCGGCCCAGCCGATCGTGCCCGACAGCTCGGCAATATTGCCCGCCACGCGATATGGCGCACTCAGCGCATCGCAAATGCGCTGGCCCAATTCGACGAGCGCGTCGTCGGATAGCTTGTGCTGCACGAGTACGCCGAATTCGTCGCCGCCCAGACGCGCGAAGAACAGGCCCGGCTCAGCTTGCGCAAGCAGACGCAAGCCGACTTCCTGAAGCACGAGGTCGCCGCTCGCGTGGCCATAGACGTCGTTGACCTGCTTGAAGCCGTCGAGATCGATCAATCCCACATTGAAGCCGCTGCCGGTGACGAGCGACTGTTCCGACATGGCGCGCAACGACGCGAAGAAACTGCGGCGGTTCGGCAGATCGGTAAGACTGTCGATGCTCGCGAGCCGGAAGTTTTCGTCGCTCAGGCGTTGGGTTTTCTGCTGGCTTGCCTGCAACTCGCGCTGCGCGTGCACCACGTCGGCGAAGGTCTGGTAGTAGAGCTGGATGATCACGGCGAGCGCGACGCCCACCAGCGTCATGTCGATCGCCATCGCGATAAACACCGGGTAGCCGGTGAAAACGAGGAAAGTCGAAAAGCTTAGGATGACGATGGAAAGCAGCAGCAGCGCGGCCGTACGCAGGTGCATCAGGCAGAACACGCAGCCGACCAGCGTGGTCGCCATGTAGAACGCGACCTGAGCCTGCTCGAAGGCGGTGCCGTACGGAAACAGCAGCAGCGACCACGCGCTGAACGCGGCGCCGAACAGGCCGGCGAGCCACGTCAGCTGGCACAGTTCGCGCACGGACCTGTCGTGGCTGAGCACACGATGCCGCACCCGCCACCAGCGGATGCAGCGCACGACGCACAGCGCGCAAAGCGCGGCGGGCACATAGATGGACAACCACGCGCGGGCGCGCTGCGCCAATGCGTGACCGCGACGGCCGTCGTGTTGACCAGCAGAATGAAATAGAGAAGGGGTATCTGGCGGCTGAACGCCCGAAGCTGCGAGCACGCGAGCTCGGGGTCGCCTTCCGCGACCCACAGCGCTTCCTTCAATCTGGCTAGCCGAACCATTCCCCTTCCCTTTAACGTTTGCGCCGCGCTCGCAGCTTTGTATATCGGCACTGCGGGTGGGACCTTGAGAGCCTTTCAACGGGAAATAAATAGCGCGCCGCGCAAGCGGTAAGTCCGACCTGCCGCGAGTGGGATCGAGTCATTTATGCCGCGAACATAGCCGGCCTTATGCGTGTTTTTACCGATTCAAAGCATCGGGCACGACAACACGCGTTGAGGAGGAGCCGTTATACCGGGTTCGCCATTTGTGGCCGGCGTGCCTTGAGGCGGAGTGGAGACGAGGCGGACCGTGTTCTCGCCCGCGTTGGCCAGCACGTATTTTTCGGGGCTGTTGGCGGGCTGCCAGTACGCGCGGAACATGCCGCCGTCGCCGAAGATCAGCAGCTTGCCATGGACCGTTTTCGCGCCGCTGACCAGATCGACGGGTTCACCGTCGCGCATCTGAAAGCCTTGAGACGAAGTGGAAGCGGTGGCGCCGACCAGCGTAGCGCAGCCTTTGTCGTCGGCAGCGAAGGCCGTGCATGAGAGCGCGGCGAGCAGCACGCCTGTTGCTATATGGCGAAATTTCATTTTTTATTTCCTCCCGGATTCTTAAATCGCGCGAGCGTCGCACGTGCCATCCCGAATCTCTGCGATCCACCATAACATAGTAAAAATGCTTGCTGATGGCCCGTTACGCGCGGTTAAAGCACTGAAATTGCAACGGATTGTGATGCGTCGCAAACGCGACGAACGCGCAAGAAGCCCGTAAGCGCGCGATTCTTATGGCACTTTGCAACGAAAAATCGTCAAATTGGCTCTGGGCGGGTGATACAAGCCTTACACGAAGGTTTGCGCGAATGCGCGCCTATGCGTTAGTGTGTCGGTCCCGGCGCGACAGATGTGGCGCCGGTTCCATGATTACCATACGGGAAGTGCTATGAACAAACAGGAACTGATTGATGCAGTCGCCGCAGCGACGGGCGAAAGCAAAGCGGCCACCGGCCAAACCATCGACGCAATCGTCGAAGCGGTGACCAAAGCCGTGGTGAGCGGCGATACGGTGCAACTGGTCGGTTTCGGTTCTTTCTCGACTGGCGCGCGCGCAGCACGCGTCGGCCGCAATCCGTCGACGGGTGCCGAGATCCAGATCGCCGCTGCCAAGACGGTGAAATTCACCGCCGGCAAGGCATTCAAGGAAGCTGTCAACGCGTCGTAATGCAACGCGCTTCACGCCGGAGCATCCGCGTGCGCCGAGCAGCGTGCTGTGACGCGTGCGGCGAGCCATGTATCGGGCGTGAAGAATCACGCGCTGCCCAACCCCCTCAAGCTGCACCGAACGGCGGCTGGTGCGGCGCGTGTGCCTGCGTTGCCATGCTGAGTCAGTCATGCTGAGTCGCCACGATTAGCGACTCATGGCGCGCCTGGCGTTTAACCCGCCGCGCGACGCTTGCGGGTAGCGTCGGCGAGCGTGTCCAGCACCGGCTCGGTTTGCGCCCAGCTCACGCAGGCATCCGTAATCGACACACCGTAACGCAACGGCACTCCGGCCTTCAGATCCTGACGGCCTTCTTCCAGGTGACTCTCCAGCATGACGCCGATAATGCGGCGCTCGCGCTGCGTCAGTTGCCGCGCCAGATCCTGCACCACCTCCAGTTGACGCAAATGCGATTTGCCCGAGTTCGCATGCGAGCAATCGATCATGACCTGCTCGCGCAGACCCGCTGAACGCAGCGATGCGCAGGTGGCTTCCACCGACGCGCTGTCGTAGTTCGGCCCCGTCTTGCCGCCGCGCAGAATCACATGCGCGTCGTCGTTGCCGCGCGTTTCGAAGATTGCGGCCATGCCCATTTTCGTCATGCCCATGAACGCGTGGCTCGCGCGCGCCGCGACGATCGCGTCCGCTGCGACCTGCACGCCGCCGTCGGTGCCGTTTTTGAAACCGATCGGGCAACTGAGCCCCGACGCGAGTTGCCGATGACTCTGGCTCTCCGTCGTGCGCGCGCCGATGGCGCCCCACGCGATCAGATCGGCGATGTATTGCGGACTCAGCAAGTCGAGAAATTCGGTGGCCGTGGCCAGACCCAGGCCGTTGATGTCGAGCAGCAATTGCCGCGCGAGACGCAGGCCTTCGTTGATGCGGAAACTGCCGTCCAGACGCGGATCGTTGATATAGCCTTTCCACCCGACCGTGGTGCGCGGCTTCTCGAAGTACACGCGCATCACGATCAGCAGATCGTTTTTGTAGGCGTCGGCGGCGGCCTTGAGCTTGCGCGCGTATTCGATCGCCTGGTCGTGATCGTGAATCGAACACGGGCCGACGATCAACACGAGCCGGTCGTCGCGGCCATGCAGAATGTCGGCGATTTCCGCGCGTGTTTTTTCGACGAGCGTCTGCACGGCGGGCGGCACCGGCAGTTCGTCCTGCAGCAGTGCAGGGGAAATCAACGGACGTACCGCGCCGATGCGCACGTCGTCGATGCGCGTGGTGTCCTGGGTGGCGTCGGCCGAGCCGACTTCCTGATCGTGCAAAGGATTGTCGAGGGCGCTCAAAATATTCTCCCGGGCCTGATGATGAGGCGGCATGGCCACCTGAAATGCGCGCGTGCCGGCGATTTCGGGTGGACGCCGCGCTGGGGTTATGTTGTTTGTGTCGGTTCGCGTGGATCCGCTGGCGCGATTATGACACCCGCCTGCCGCAGCCGGGACTGCGGCAGATCAGAGTTTCCCGATCAACGCCATCGCGGCGGCCGGATTGCGCTCCTTGAAGCCGCTGATAACGTACAGGTAGACGTCGTGCGCGGCGGCTTTGGCGGGCGGCTCGGCGCAGGTTTCCAGATCGTCCGGCGTGCTGCCGGCGGCGAGCTGACGCGCGCGTTCGGCCCACGTGTCGAGTGCTTTCGCCGAATAGCCTTTGGCCTGCTTGTCCGTCGTGCCCATGATGCGGGCGTATACGAAAGGCGCGGTGAGGTCGGCGATTTGCGGATACTCGCTGTCGCCGGCGAGCACGATCGCGACTTTGTACTTTCTCGCGAGCGCGACGAATTCCGGCGACTTGAACGTGTCGTTGCGGACTTCGACCGCGTGCCTGAGCTTCTGGCCTTCGATGCTCTCAGGCAGCAGTTTCAGAAAGGCTTCGAAATCTTCGTGGTCGAACTTCTTGGTCGGCGCGAATTGCCAGTTGATCGCGCCGAGCTTCTGTTTGAGCAGCAGCACACCGCTCGCAAAGAAGCGCTCGATCGTTTCGCCCGCTTCCGCAAGCACTTTTCTGTTGGTCGCGTAGCGAGGCGCCTTCAGCGAGAAGACGAAATCGTCCGGTGTCTCCTGATACCACTTCTCGTAACTCGACGGTTTCTGCGAACCGTAAAAGGTGCCGTTGATTTCTATCGACGTGAGGTTCCGGCTCGCGTATTCGAGTTCGCGGGCCTGCGTGAGGTCTTCGGGGTAGAAGGTGCCGCGCCACGGCGCGTAGGTCCACCCGCCGATGCCGACTCTGATATTCGCGGCCTTGGTGGCCTTGCCGGATTTCGCGGACCCCGCGGGCTTTGCGGTCTTTGTGCCCTTGGCACTCGTTGCACTCTTTGCTTCAGCCACCTGGATTCTCCTTCTGGCGACGGCCGGGGGGAAGCAGTAGATTAAGCTCTTTTTGCCCGGCGCACAGACGCGAAGAATCGTAAGTGCCAGCACTATGCGTCGCCTGGCGCAGTCGGCGCACGTCGTGCCGCCTCTTCGAAGCGCCGGTTCGCTTCCGCCACCTCGACCCTGAACTGCTGCAATGCGCTCACCGCGAGATCCGGCGGCGTGAGTGCGGTCCACAACACGTCGATCAGACGATCCGCGGTCGCGTCGATATCGATCTGCCGGTTCGTCAGCGTGGCGTCCCACAGCACGTGTTCCATCGGCCCGAACACCATCGAACGCAATAGACGCAGCGGCATGTCGGCGCGAATCTGCCCGCTCTGCTGACCTTGGGCCAGCACGCGCATCAACGGCGCGGTGTAGCGGCGCTGCAGTTCGGTCAGCGCCTCGCTCAACTCGTGATGACGCGCGCGTCCCTCCGACAGCACCAGCGCGCAAAGATCGGTGCCGTTCACCAGCATCAGCCGCAAATGCGTGCGCACGATGAACGCGAACTGCTGGCGCACGTTGCCGTCGCGCGGCAGGCCGGATTCGATCGCTTCGATAATCTCGTCGTACCAGTCGCCGATCACGCGTGCGCACAGCTCGCGCTTGCCGCGGAAATAGCTGAACACGGTCGCCTCCGAAATACCGAGGCGCTGCGCGATCTCCGCGGTCGTCGCGCGCTCGTAGCCTTTCTCGGAGAACACGTCGCGCCCCGCCTGCAGAATCTCCTTCACGCGTTGCTGCGACTTCCGTCCGGCCGGCTGGCGACGCGACACAGGTAGCTCGGCCTTGTTGGCAACCGTCATATGAGTCTAGTTCAGATTTGCGGCTCAAGGCGAGCCGGATGAGAGAGCGCAGTGCGCCCGATGACGGCGATCCTATCACGGAAGGGCCCGCATGGAGCGGGTCCGGAGATTTTCTGAGTAACACTCAAAAATACCTATTGACGCTTACGTCAATCTGGCGTGAAATGCGCGTTGAAACTAGCGAGTCACGTGCAGAACGGCGGTGGCGGCCCGCAGGCCCCGGACCTCCGCCATCCGGCACCGAACCGCCCCGGACCTGCCGGCGCCCCATGCGGCAAGGCCGGCCGCCAACGAACTCTGGAGACAAGCAATGCCCAACCTGCCCGGTTTGCAGTTCCCGCTCGGCGAAGAAATCGAAATGCTGCGCGACAGCATCGCGGGATTCGCCGCCAAGGAAATCGCCCCGCGCGCCGCGGAAATCGATCGCACGGATCAATTCCCGATGGACCTGTGGCGCAAGTTCGGCGATCTCGGCGTGCTCGGCATGACGGTGTCGGAGGAATACGGCGGCGCGAACATGGGCTACACCGCGCACATGATTGCGATGGAAGAGATCTCGCGCGCGTCGGCGTCGGTCGGTCTGTCGTACGGCGCGCATTCGAATCTGTGCGTGAACCAGATTCACCGCAACGGCACGACAGAGCAGAAGCAGAAATACCTGCCGAAGCTCGTCTCCGGCGAACACGTCGGTGCACTCGCGATGAGCGAGCCGAACGCGGGCTCGGATGTGGTCAGCATGAAGTTGCGCGCGGAGAAGAAGGGCGACCGCTACGTGCTCAACGGCACCAAGATGTGGATCACCAACGGCCCGGATTGCGACACCCTCGTGGTCTATGCGAAGACCGATCCTGAAGCGAATTCGCGTGGCATTACCGCGTTTATCGTCGAGAAGGGCATGAAAGGCTTTTCGGTCGCGCAGAAGCTCGACAAGCTCGGCATGCGTGGCTCGCATACCGGCGAACTGGTGTTCGAGAACGTCGAAGTGCCGGAAGAAAATATTCTCGGTGAGTTGAACGGCGGCGTGAAGGTGCTGATGAGCGGCCTCGACTACGAGCGCGCAGTGCTCGCGGGCGGCCCGACCGGCATCATGGTCGCGGTGATGGACGCGGTCGTGCCGTATATCCACGACCGCAAGCAGTTCGGCCAGTCGATCGGCGAATTCCAGCTGATTCAGGGCAAGGTGGCCGATCTGTACACCACGTTGCAGGCGTGCCGCGCGTATCTGTACGCGGTGGGCCGTCAACTCGACACGCTCGGCAACGAGCACGTGCGTCACCTGCGCAAGGACTGCGCCGGCGTGATTCTCTACACCGCGGAGAAGGCCACATGGATGGCCGGCGAAGCGATCCAGATTCTCGGCGGCAACGGTTATATCAACGAGTATCCGGTCGGGCGTTTGTGGCGCGACGCGAAGCTCTATGAGATCGGCGCGGGCACGAGTGAGATCCGTCGGATGCTGATTGGGCGCGAGCTGTTTGCCGAAACGCTTTGACGTGCGGCGATGTGTTGCGCTGTACATCGCGCGTTGAGAACCGGCCTCTATAAAAAGCGGCGAACCAATTACTTTGCATGGGAAGCGACTTCATGCCGATCATCGAATCAAAGCTGAATCCGCGCTCGGAAGACTTTCGCGCCAACGCGGCGGCGCTCGAAGCGCTGGTTGCCGATCTGCGCGCGAAGGTCGACAGGCTCGCGCTGGGCGGCGGCCAGGCGGCACGCGACAAACACACGGGGCGCGGCAAACTGTTGCCGCGCGATCGCATCGAGAAACTGCTCGATCCGGGCACGCCGTTTCTCGAGTTCTCGCAACTCGCCGCGTTCAACATGTATCACAACGATGCGCCGGGCGCGGGCGTGATCACCGGCATCGGCCGGATCGCGGGGCAGGAGTGCGTGATCGTCTGCAACGACGCGACGGTCAAGGGCGGCACCTACTATCCGGTCACCGTGAAGAAGCATGTGCGGGCTCAGGAAATCGCGGCGGAAAATCATTTGCCCTGCGTGTATCTGGTCGACTCGGGCGGCGCGAATCTGCCGAATCAGGACGACGTGTTCCCCGATCGCGATCACTTCGGCCGCATCTTCTACAACCAGGCGAATCTGTCGGCGGCGGGCATTCCGCAGATCGCCGTCGTGATGGGTTCGTGCACGGCGGGCGGCGCGTATGTGCCGGCGATGAGCGACGAGTCGATCATCGTGAAGAATCAGGGGACCATTTTCCTCGGCGGCCCGCCGCTCGTGAAAGCCGCGACCGGCGAAGTGGTGAGCGCGGAAGACCTCGGCGGCGGCGACGTGCATACGCGTCTGTCGGGCGTGGTCGATCATCTCGCGCAGAACGACGCGCACGCGTTGGGGATTGCGCGCAGTATCGTCGGCAATCTGAATCGCACGAAGCAGGCGGCGCTCGCGTTGCAGGAACCGAAGCCGCCGCGCTACGACGTGAAGAGCATGTATGGCGTGATTCCCGTCGACACACGCAAGCCGTTCGATATTCGCGAGGTGATCGCGCGCGTCGTCGACGACTCCGCGTTCGACGAGTTCAAGGCGCGCTACGGCACCACGCTCGTGTGTGGCTTCGCGCATATCTGGGGACATCCGGTCGGGATCATCGCGAATAACGGCATTCTGTTTTCGGAGTCGGCGTTGAAGGGCGCGCACTTTATCGAGCTGTGCTGCCAGCGCAAGATTCCGCTGGTGTTCCTGCAGAACATCACCGGCTTCATGGTAGGCCGTAAATACGAAAACGAAGGCATCGCGCGCAACGGCGCGAAGATGGTGACGGCAGTTGCAACCGCGAAGGTGCCGAAGTTCACGGTGATCATCGGCGGCTCGTTCGGCGCGGGCAACTACGGCATGTGCGGCCGCGCGTATTCGCCGCGTTTCCTGTGGATGTGGCCGAACGCGCGCATCTCGGTGATGGGCGGCGAACAGGCGGCGTCGGTGCTGGCCACGGTCAAGCGCGACGGTATCGAAGGTAAGGACGGCGCGTGGAGTGCGGAAGAAGAAGAGGCGTTCAAGCAGCCGATTCGCGACCAGTACGAACATCAGGGCCACCCGTATTACGCGAGCGCGCGTCTGTGGGACGACGGCGTGATCGACCCGGCGCAAACGCGCGACGTGCTCGGACTCGGCTTATCGGCCAGCATGAACGCGCCGATCGAAGACACGCGTTTCGGCGTGTTCAGAATGTGACGATGCGCGACGAAGCGCAGGAGCTGCGACGATGCAATACGAAACACTGACTCTGCAAATAGCCGGACAGGTCGCGACCGTCACGCTGAACCGGCCGGACGTACGCAACGCATTCAACGAAACGATGATCGCCGAAGTCACCTCGGCGTTCACGGCGCTGAACACGCGCGACGACGTGCGCGCGGTGGTGCTTGCCGCGAACGGCAAGGCGTTCTGCGCAGGTGCCGATCTGAACTGGATGAAGAAGATGGCCGGCTACTCCGACGAGGAGAACCGCGCCGACGCGATGCTGCTCGCGAACATGCTGTCTTCGGTGTATCGCTGCAACAAGCCGGTGATTGCACGCGTGAACGGCGACGCGTACGCGGGTGGCATGGGCCTGATCGCCGCGTGCGATATCGTGGTCGCCGTGCAAGGCGCGCGCTTCTGCCTGTCCGAAGCGCGGCTCGGCCTGATCCCGGCGACCATCGCGCCCTATGTGATCCGCGCGTTGGGCGAGCAGGCGTCGCGCCGCTATTTCGTCAGCGCCGAAGCGTTCGATTGCGCGACGGCGTTGCGCCTCGGCTTCGTCAGCGAAGCGGTCGACGCAGAACAACTCGACGCCACCGTCGCGCAGCTTGCGCAGACGCTCTGCGCGAACGGCCCGCAAGCGGTGCGCGCGTGCAAGCAGCTCGTGCAGGACATCGCCGGCCACGAACTGAATGACGCGCTGATCGAAGACACGGCGGCGCGCATCGCGCGCACGCGCGCCGGCGCGGAAGGGCGCGAAGGCGTCGCGTCGTTCCTCGAAAAACGCACGCCGGCCTGGCGCAACTGACGCGCAAGCTACGCACATTTGCAGCGCGCGAGCAGCGCGTCGACCAGAACAACTGCCACGAACGAACGGCCCACAACATCGAGACACTCATGTTCAACAAGATCCTGATCGCCAACCGGGGCGAGATTGCCTGCCGCGTCGCCGCGACCTGCAAGCGGCTCGGCATCGCGAGCGTGGCCGTCTATTCCGACGCGGACGCCGACGCGAAACACGTGGCCGCGTGCGACGAGGCGGTGCACATCGGCGGCTCGACGGCGGCGCAAAGTTATCTGCGCGTCGAGCGCATCATCGAAGCCGCGCGCGCCACCGGCGCGCAGGCGGTGCATCCGGGCTACGGTTTTCTATCGGAGAACGAAGCTTTCGCGCATGCGTGCGAGGCGGCCGGCATCGTTTTTATCGGACCGCCGGTCGCGGCGATCGCCGCGATGGGTTCGAAAGCCGCCGCGAAAGCGCTGATGCACGCGGCCGCCGTGCCGCTCGTGCCGGGTTATCACGGAGACGATCAGGACCCGCAGTTGCTGCAACGCGAGGCGGACGCGATGGGCTATCCGGTTCTGCTCAAGGCCAGCGCGGGCGGCGGCGGCAAGGGCATGCGCGTGGTCGAGCGCAGCGAGGATTTCGCGGCGGCGCTGGTTTCGTGCAAGCGCGAAGCGGCGAGCAGCTTCGGCAACGACCGCGTGCTGATCGAAAAGTATCTGACGCGGCCGCGTCACGTGGAAGTGCAGGTGTTCGCGGATCGTCACGGCGGCGCGGTCTATCTGTTCGATCGCGATTGCTCGGTGCAGCGGCGTCATCAGAAGGTACTGGAAGAGGCGCCGGCTCCCGGATTGAGCGCGGAGATCAAACGCGAAATGGGCGAGGCGGCGGTCGCCGCCGCGCGCGCGGTGAATTACGTCGGCGCAGGGACGGTCGAGTTCATCATGACCGGGAGCGGCGATTTCTATTTCATGGAAATGAATACGCGCTTGCAGGTCGAGCACCCGGTCACGGAGATGGTGACGGGGCAGGACCTGGTCGAATGGCAACTGCGCGTCGCCGCCGACGAACCACTGCCGCTCACGCAGCAGCAGCTGAAGCTCGACGGTCACGCGATCGAAGCGCGCATCTATGCGGAGCATCCGGCACGCGGCTTTCTGCCGTCGACGGGCACGCTCAAGCATTTGCGCATGCCGGAGGGCGTGGAGTTCGCAATCGATGCGGCCGGCTCAGGTGCAACCAGCTCGGGCGAATCGAACCGCAAAGCGCCGGTGCGCATCGACAGCGGCGTGCGCGAAGGCGACACCATCACGCCGTTCTACGATCCGATGATCGCCAAGCTGATCGTCCACGGCGCGACGCGCGAAGAGGCGCTCGCGCGTCTAAGCCGTGCGTTGCACGCGTGCGAGGTGGTCGGGCCGCATACCAACGTGGAGTTCCTGCAACGCATCGTTGCGAGTGAGCCGTTCGCGACCGGCGACCTCGACACGGGTTTGATCGAGCGTCATCACGATGCGCTGTTCGCGCCGCGCACGAAGCCCTTCAAGGAAGCGCTCGCGCTCGCGTGTGCCGCGCTGCTCACGCGCGAAGGCGGCACCGCGCACGGTGCGTCGCCGTGGGATGCGCTGTCGCACTGGCGATTGAACAGCGGCTATGCGCAGACGCTCGGCTGGCGCGAGATCGACAACGGCGAGAACGAACACGCGTTCACGGTTTCATTCGCGCGCGACGGCAACACCCAGACGTTCGAACACGATGGTGTGCGCGAACCCTTCTCGTGGTCGAGCGGCGCCGGCGAGCACGAGTTCCGCGCGACGCTCGGCGATGCGCGCATCACTGGCCGCGTGTTCGTCGACGGCGACACGTTCCACGTGTTCTGTCTCGGCGAGGCACTCGCGTTCGAATGGCAAAACCTGCTCGCGCATGCAGCCGACGCCGAAGGCGGTGAGGGCCGCCTGACCGCGCCGATGCCGGGCAAGGTGATCGCGGTGCTGGTGGAGCCGGGCGCGGTGGTCGAGAAGGGCGCGCCGCTCATCGTGATGGAAGCGATGAAGATGGAGCACACCATCGGTGCACCGGCGGCCGGCACGGTATCGGAAGTGCTGTATGCAGTCGGCGATCAGGTGGCCGACGGCGCGCAACTGCTGGTGCTGGACGTGCAGCAGTAGCGCGGCGAGGCTCAGGCGAGGCGCGCATAGCCGGCGGCGCGCGCTTCGTTTTCGAGTTGCTCGATGCGTTCGTAGTCCGTGAGCGGCAGCACGGAAAAGCCCTGCAAACGCAGGCGTTTTGCACGCTCGGGCCGGACTTCGAGGCTTTCGTTCAGCGCCTCGCGCAGCGCCGCGACGGTGGCGGGCGGCACCGTGCCGGACGCGATCAGCGGCAAACCCGGCGACGCCGCCGTCATCCCGATCGCGCGAACCCGCCGTGCGAGTTCCGGCATCACGTCGTTGATGAACGCGAAGCTCACGCAATCGAGCGCGGCGACATCCGCGCGCCCCTCTGCCACCGCTCGCAACGAGCCGAGATGCGAGCCCGTGCGCAGCACCCTGCTGAAGAACATGCCGGCGCGCGCGAGCGGCGCAACCGCGTGACGAAACACGTTCATGCCGCTATTCGAGTCGTCCTGATTGTAGGCGGCGCGTGCGCCACGGCAGGCCGCGAGCGTATCGAACGGCGAGTCCGCCTGCGTCACCAGCACGCTTGAATAATGCGCGCCGTCGCAGCCGGGCGCGTCGAAGCGCGGCGTCGCGATCAGTTGAACCTGCTCGCGCAGGCCGTGCATCAGCGGATAGCCGCACGTCTGCGAGAGCAGCAGGTTGGGGCGCCGCCAGAAACCATGCAGTTCTTCGTCCGGTTCGACGATGCGGCACGACGGCTTGACCCGGCGCAGCACGTCGTCAAGCCACTCGCGCCATTCGAGGTCGAGCGCGGGGGTGACGTTATACATCGGCAGGGCGGCGATCCAGGTCATAACGCGATTCTGGCACAGCTAATGTCTGACCATTCTGAATTCGTCGAGGCCGAGCCGCACGGGCTCGGTCGGCCGGAAGGTCCACCTCTGCGCGGCGACAGACAGGATCTCCAGTTGCGCGTCTTCGAACGCGACCAGCAGGTCCTGTTTGCGCTTGCTCGCTGCGCCACAGAACGTGACGAGCGCGTCGGCGCTGACCTCGAAAATCTGCGCACGATCGTCGCAGCACACCCGGAACGCGACCGTCGCGCACTCCGTCACACAGGGCCTGAACCCTTCATCGACATAAACCGACATGGCGATCTCCTTGCGACGCCCGAGTCCATAGCATGACAAGCCGTAAGTTTCGGGTATGTGGGAAAACCGGCATTCGTGATGAATTGGCGGCATTCGGGATTCGGGCATTCGGGCGGACCCGTGTGGCGGAAATCGGCTACAGCGGCGCAAGCTTTTGTAAGCGGCTGCATGCTTCTGGCCGGTATTCGTTCGTTACCTGTTGAATTATGCTGGCTGCGCTCGCTGCTGCGATTTCGCATTGGCGGAGGATGATCGGGACGGAGGGACACAGGAGGGAGTCGCGGCAATCGATACGGTACGGTGGTCCACGCGCAGGGCTGGCGATGGTTGCTCGCGGCGATGTTGCTGCGAGGCGCGCCTTGAACTTCGCCCGATGCAACGAGGGGCGGCGGAGTCGCGCTAACCGTTGCCGCCCCGTTCGATTCGCTAATGGTGTAAGTAATCCTAACCATTGCTGAATTTCTCGGGTCGTCTGCCTTATTGCGGCACAACCTCAGGTCGAGCGGTGGCTCACTCGCCGCTGGTTCGCTCTGGCGAACGTCAACGTGACAATACCTCGCCCCTTCACGGTGTTCGCCACGCGGCGCCGAAATCGACGTATAAAAAATTGACGTAATTTTGATGAGATTTTCCGTCGGTAGTCATTGTGGAAACTTTAAATTACTTGAACTTTTCTCCCGAAAATATCAAATAACGTCAAATGTCTATTTCATTTGAAATAATACTAATTAATTCATGGTATTTTGCGATTCTCACACTGTTAAATCCGTGCATGATGAGATGCCCCGATTTTTGATGATTGGCGGGACTGACTTGTACGTGCGAGAACCTCCTTATAGAGCAATTTTCTTCTATCTACGCAGAGGTATAAGCGTGGCCGCATCTGAACTACAAAGTACATCCCCGCGCTGGTTCGGCACCTGCTGCTTCGCGCCATGGCGGGCATCATCCGGGGCTTGTACAAGACCATTCGATTTTGGAAGTAATTGGTGAAGCCTTTAAAGTTCGATGAATGCGTGGGATGGCCGCACAATAATTATGCCGCCCACGGTGCTGTCTTCTGCGAATCGTTCGAACATGAGACAAGCCGGGTCCACGGGGTAATGCAGGCACTCGCTGAACATCTTGCCGTCAAAGGCATATGGATTCGACGCGTTAACTACTTGCGCAGCGGAGATTTACCAGGCGGCAATAAGGATCTGGATCGGTTCGCAAAGACCATCATCGGTGTTCATCGCGCAGTCGAATTGCTAAGGCAGCGTCCAGGCGTTTCCTTCCAGCGGGTGCTGGGCATCCGCATCGGCGCCATGTTCGCCCTGATGCCCGTTACCGGGGAAGGTGAAAACGCGACACCTCGGGGCAATGTGATCGCTGCGTCGTTGCTCGTTCCCTCGTATCAGATAAAGACAACCGACCTGTGTAACCCGGCAGGTGAAGCACGCCGGTTGGTCTGTCCTTCTACCGGGTGTCATTCAGATTGCGCCCCGGCAGATCGGCTGCCCGGTTTCGGCGCGGAAGAAATCAATGAAGATTCGATCACACTCGGCCCCGACCACCAGGTAGGCACGCTGAGCGCACGAGTCTGGAACGCGCCGGCTCCATCGAGGAGCCATAGACCGTCATTCCGGATCAACCGTCGGATCCAGACCGCGTCAGCCCGAGTGAGTGACACGGGACGCACCGCGCTTGCCTGGGCGTGTAGACAGCAACGGGAGCGTATAGATGAAGCACGTCCGCTCCGACGCAGTAAGGAGAGGTCGCATGGATAAACCTCATGACACGTTGAGGATGCAGAGCAAGTACGCTCGCCCGGAACGCACATATGCGCAGTCGGCGTTTAACGGCTATTGGTGGGAGGACCCTACGCGGCTATTGCTGTTCTTCATTCTGCCGCTATACGTGCTGCTGTCGATTCAACTGCTCGGCAAACCGAAGGCCATCGAACATGTTTATTACACAAACTTCTATGCGTTTGCCGGAGGCCTGTTTCTGGTGATCGTGATGGTGGTGTCGTCACTAGGCCGATCGCCTACACCGGTTGTAGAGCCCGTCCCGATCGAGATTGAAGTACGCGCTTTGGATTTCGTGTTCGTACTGGCGCTGCTTGGTTACCTGGTCATGATGAGTCAGGTTCTCATGCATCCCGCGATGATCTTGTCTTTCTTTAGCGGCAACACCAGCGTCTATGACCTGGTTGACATGAAGGGGCGAATTGCCGGTCTGAGCACGCTGACCCAAGCGGCGGTGGCCTATGTGCCGCTGTATTTCTACGTGTTCAGAGAGCGGCAATCAGGCTTCAACCGATACAAGCTGTACATGATCGTGCTTGGCCTGCTGACTCTCCTGCGAAGCTTTGTTTTTGCCGAGCGCCTCGCGGTGATCGAAATGGCACTGACCACGGTACTGATGTATCTGAGGGTGAGGGGCGGGCTGCGGCGCTCGAAGATCATCGCGCTCGGCCCTTTCGCTGCGATTGGCCCGATGTTCGGCTTTTTCATCATAAACGAGTACCACCGCTCCTGGGCGTCCTACTATATCAACATCTACGACAACCTCTTTGATTTTGCCCTCGAACGGATCTCACTTTACTATTCCACCGCGTTGAACAACGGTGCGGGAATTGTGAGCGTTCTCGGGTGGGGCAGCGGCCACCCGATGTACACATTCAACTGGCTGATTCGCTTTCCGGTGATAGGGGAATTCATCGCGCCGTTGCTGGATTCTAGCGCCGACTTTGATTCATTTCTGAACAACTATGCAGATCCAGAGTTCAACAACCCGTCTGGCATCTTCGTCCACTTTTATGAGTGGGGCTGGTTCGCGCTCTTCATCGCGGTGATTATCGGCTGGGTCTTCAACCGGAGTTATGCGGGCTGGCGATCCGGCAGCGGCTTCTGGTATTGCGCCCATGCCGCGCTGTACGTCTGCCTGCTCGAAATTTTACGTGTCCCACTCCTGTTCACCAGCAGACCCCTCGTTCCAATCGTTGTGCTGTTGATTGTTTTCCGGTTCATGAAGAAGCGATAGATGCGTCCGTGGATAAAAACTGCGACATAAGCGGATTAGCCACCGACGGATGGTACGCCCGCCAGCGCGGGGCAATATGAAGAGGTGATTCCAGGTTGGCACTATGTTCGTGGCCGTCGTGTCGACCTGTGCGGCGGGGCGCGAGCGCTAAGAGCTGCGCGCCGGATCGCACAACGGGTACCGACGAAATAGCACTCAGCGTTGAGCGGCAGTTTCAAACGGTTCACTTTCCTCCCGGATGTGAACGTATTCCCCGCCGCCGACTCTAGCAATCAGGCCGACGCGCCGCAACGGGCGCTCGATGGGCTCCCTCTGGCCGGAGGCCGGTGTTCTCGACCTGGCGATATGTCGTCGGCCATTCATTTGTGATGAGAAAACCGCGAACCGCTGTGTCGGGGTACGGAGCGACGCTCGTTGCACCGCATACACATCTCACTCGAGTCGCGGGAGTCGCCCATTACATCAGAAACTCCATTTCACCTTCGAACCTTACACAACGCGCGCGGGATTATTCAGGCTTGACCACTTAACGCCACGCTCTGAACCACGCCGCGACCCTTGGCGGGAAAAATCCCCATCCTGAAGACTTGATTACCTTAACTTTTCTCAGCAAAGGCTTCTCCACAGCCAAATGGAAGATGATGCCGGCGCAAACGGCAACGCAGAATAACCCGGAAAAAATCAGGCTTTTCGGAGCAATAGAGGGGACATGGGCCGCAAACAGGATCTTTGCTCCCAACGATAGCAAGGGAAAATGAACCAGATAGATGGCATACGATGCATCGCCAACCAGGCACAGGATATTTGGCACAACAAGGCGGCGGGATCGCTCCAATTCGATGAACCCGACAATCGCGAATGCACTGGCGACACCGTAGAGAGTATTCAGCACCGGCGTTTCATGCCCACCCATCGGGTAACATTCGTACATCCCGATGCCGACAAACAGAATGCTGCCAGCGGCCGCCCAAAAAGCAGGTAGCGACACAGTATATTTCTGTACGACCCAGGCGCTTAGGCCGCCGATCAGAAAAAGAACATGAAGCGGGCTAAATACCATCGACAGGAAAGGCGCTTCGGATGCCCCGTTCTCCAGCGTGTAAGGAACTATACCGCTCAGGAAGCACAGACTCCCCATAAGACCAATGGCCGCGACCAGCATACCCAATGGGCGGCTCAACACCATCAAGGCGAAAACTATATAAAACAGAACTTCATGCTTTAACGTCCATGCGACAATCAACGATGGCATGTACTTTGTCGGTAGTAAGCCGATGTCCGTCAGAAGATTGGGCCAATGTAATTCGTTCCCTGTCCCGAGCGAAGGCGCAAGCAGATAGACGGGCAAGGTTAGCGCTAGCACGATCCAGTAGACGGGGTAAATTCGTATAAACCTCTTCCGGACAAAGTCTGTCAACCGGTGCGGCACACCGACATCACTTGCGTGGATGTAAAAGATGATGAAGCCACTCAGAACAAAAAAATAAGCGACGCCGGCGTGGCCAAACGAGAATCCTTGCCAGAATTTTTGCGGAAGATATTTGGGCCTGCCGAACACGGCTCCGTTCAAATGAAACAGGACAACCAGCAAAGCAGCCACTCCGCGACCGGCCTGTAGTGTTTTCAAAGCGCCTGTTTTCGACGGGACGATTGGCATAACATCTCCTGCGTTCAAAATCGCGGTTGCTGTCTTTAGGCTTGCTAAACCAAGGAGGTAGGGATGGTGGCGACAATTTGTTGCGCCATAGTTGGCTGCCGTTTTGCTGAGCTATACGATCTCCGGGCGTGTTCGTTCGGCTCGCCACCCGTTGAACCGTTGATATGTCGCTTGCTTCCACACCAGGTCCTACTTGCTCACAAAATCTTCGCGTCATGTGCGGCCGTTTTGCAGACCTTGCGCGGTCGCTGCGACGGAGCGTTGCGGAAACCGCTCACCACATTGGCTCGTGCAGCAGCGCACAATGGCTGCACGAGCCGTTGTCTCCAGGCAGTCCGGGAATGCTCCATACCGACACTCACGGTATCTATTGCCGCGACATGCCGCAGTGCTTTTCATGCCACTCACGTTATTTTGGATAACGAGCCAGCACCTATCCTACGAACCCTGGCGTGGGGAAGATCACTCGTTGAAGTACTCTACGGTCTCATGTACGCACCTTCGGTGCGGCAAACTACTCAAGTCGGCCGTATCGCAGTAAGAGATGAGCCGTAGAAGTTCGTTGCTTACTCTTTCGGCTGTCGACATTCGAACGTCGGCTTTATTCAGGTTCTGATCCAGTTCTATCTCCGGGAACAGAATCGTAAGTTGAATCCATTTTGTAATCGCGATACTCAATCGACAAAAATTATCAACAAGTGGGCGACGGCACTGTCAACGATTGTTAATCTATAGCGGAGATATAGGGCCACCGCATGGAATGGCGCTAACATTCGAACGGCGATCAAGTGGAGCAGCGTCAACAGGAAACTGAGACGACGCAGCTCGGTTGTTCCGCGCAGAAGGCCCGCGAGTAGAATCCAAACCGACATTTTCCAAAGTGAAGCGTGATACGAGGAAGACGGCCGAGCGGCATTTTGATGTTGACCATTCGAGCATGCATCACTGAGTGATCAAATTCTTACCGTTGTTCGAAAAGGCTTTCGCATGCACCGATGTCCAGCGGATAGAAGCTGGAGGATGGATGAGAGCTACGTCAAGGTGCACTGGCAGTGGAAGTACTCGTATCGCGCGCTACTTCGAGAAAAATCAGGCGGCGATGCTGACCATCAACGCGAAACGGGAAACGTCCGTCGAGGTCCGGCAGGTCAAGTCTCGGCTAATACATTTTGCCGCGAATGTTCTTTCGGCTCGTCGCCCTTATCGCGGCACAACCCGTCGATCCATCACGTGACAGCCGTCGTTTTCAATAACAATCGCAGGTCGATAGCAACGTGCGTGCAATAGCAAGACGAAGGTTCATTTCACTGTCACTGGTCGCATGTGCAGCCGGCGTCATCGCGTTTCGAGCGCGCCCCGATGGCATCGCCTATGGCAAGGGGCCGCGTCAGCGGCTAGATGTATATGCGCCCGAGTCCCGCACCGGCATGAACCACCCCGTCGTCGTGTATTTCTACGGCGGAGGCTGGCAAAGTGGTCATCGCTCGGAGTCGCGAGGAGTCGCGCAAGCGCTTGCCACGCGAGGCATCGTGACGATCGCAGCGGACTACCGCATCTTTCCGGAGACCGTCTTCCCTGGCTTTCTCGACGACCCCGCTGCCGTCGTGCGCTGGACGCGCGATCATGTGCGCGAATTCGGCGGCGACAGCGGACGCATCTTCTTGATGGGACATTCCTCCGGCGCGCATATGGCGGCGATGCTCGCGACCGATCCGCGCTATCTGGCCGCGCAGGGCATATCGAATACCTCGCTCGCCGGGATGATCGGACTCGCGGGTCCATACGCCACTATTCCGACGAGCGACCCTCACATGGACGAGATCTTTCCGGCATCCCTGCGCCAGCGGGCGCTGCCCATCTCGTGCGTCACGGGAAACGAGCCGCCGATATTGCTCGCCGTCGGCACGGCGGATACTGATGTCGATCCGCTTAACAGCGATCGTTTCGCAGACGCGCTGCGCGCGCATCGCAGCGCCGTCGAACTGAAAAAATATCCGGGTTATGGCCACGATACGATGATCAGGTCGTTTTCTGCGGCGCAGAATACGGTCTCACCGGTTCTGGCTGACGTCACCGCCTTCATTGACGTGCATTAAAGACGCAATTGGATAGGCGGTGCAGAAGACTGCGACTTTCGCCAGCCGGTCGCCGATGTCGAAAGGGTGTTGTCACGTTGGTGGGGCGGTCGCGTAACATGAAGCGATGAAGAAAACTAAAGCGCTCTATTACCGTGCTATCAAGCCGGTAGTCAAATTTCCGTGCCTTCGAACCCGCTACCAAGACCTATAGGTACATCGAGTCGCAATCACGGAGCTTATAGGGCTTGTCTTGCGGTTTGGCGTTCAGGAGGAGCGGATGAGTGAGTTTCATGGAGTTCTTCTCGATGGACCACCACCATGAAATTTGCGCGCAGCTTATCCGCAAGACTGCCGGTAGCAGCCGGAAGACTCCAGCTCGCACCGGATAGATCCCGATGAACCGGGTGAGCAACAGGAGCAAGCGCGTAACGTTTCAACCATTCGCTGTAACCGTTTACCAGAAATGCTCCGGAGCGCTGCAGGTATTGCTGGCGGGACGCCTGATAAACCCCACGAAGCGCAAACCACGGCACATGCGGCAAGTCATGATGCACCAGATGATAGTTGTTGTTCAGAAACAGCAACCGCCAGCCCCATCCCGCTTCATTGATGACCGTCCGATGCGCATGCTCGTGCGCCGCGCGATGCTCGTGAAACGAGCGGATCGAACCGAGTGACAGCGCGCCATACCCCACGCCGACGATGAACACCCACGCCGGTATCCCGCAGGCCTGCTGCAACCACGCGGTCAGCGCGGCGAGCGCCGCGAAGTGCGCGAGCCACGTGGGCACGTCGCGCCAGTCGCCGCGTCTGATCCTCGCGAGCGCTTCTGCGCCGGTCGCGGCGATCGCGAACGCCGGCCCGACCAGCAGCCGGCCGATAAACGTATTACGGAAAGCGAGCAGCGCGCGAATCGCCGACCCCGCACGTTGCCACACGCGTGCGCTGACGAAGTAGCTCTCGGGATCGCGATCCGGATGCGTCAGATGGGGATCGTCGTGATGCTGAAGATGCGAGTCGCGATAGATGCGATAGGGAAACCACACCGCGAGCGGCGCGAAGCCCAGCATTGCGTTGACGAACGGCGAGCGGGTCGGATGACCGTGCAGCAACTCGTGCTGCAACGACATGTACCACGCGCTGAATACCGCCAGCAGCGCGGCGCTCAGCGGCACGCCGAGGTCGCGCGCATGCGTGGCCACGCCGAACCATCCACCGTAGATCGCAACGATTAGCGCCCATGTCGGCCATTGCGTGCGCCATGTCCAGCTTTTTGCCAGTCGGGCGAGGGAATTGCGTTGCGCGTCGTCGAGGTAAATCGCCATGGGCGGGATCGGTCATCAGGCAGGACAGACCGATCCTACGGACCCTGACGCGCCGCCAGAACCAATTTATCGAGCAATCTATCTGCTCAATCGTGCATAGGCGGCGAGCCGTTGCGGTGGCGCGTTCTCAGGCGTTCAGGGGGCGTCGGCGACGCGGCACGCGTGATCCATCAGACCTTCGGCCGAGCCGCTGCCGTTATCGACGTCAATGCCGCTGTTCAGGATCAGCCAGCCGTCGGTGTCGGCGGACGGCCCCGCGCCCGTGACGAGGATGGTCTGCGCCGCCATGGCTTCGGCGTCTTCATTGTCGCGCGCGACGATGCGGAAAGGATTGCTGGCTTCGTCGAGTGACGTCACGCGCATGATCCGGTAGCGCCTGCCGTCGATCGTCTCCCAGCGCCATTCGCCGGGCGTGTCGTTCGCATGACGCGCCAATGCGAGGCTGACCTCGCGGCGCATGCAATCGATATGGATATGCAACTGGTTCTGTGAGCGGCGATATTGCGAGTTGATTTCGAGGCCGAGCTGATCGTCAGGCAACGTGCGCTTGACCGAGCCTTCGACATAGCGCCGTGCGTCCCACGCGTCGACCCAGTAGTCCTGCGCGTGTGGCGCAAGGATCAGCGGGCTTTCGATGCCGGTGATGCGGTCGGTCGGAATCAGCAGATGCTGCGAGCGGCCGACGATATCCTTCAGGATAACGTAACGTTTGCCGAGATTGACGGTCGTGCATTGGCCCGGCGTGCCGGTGGCCTGCTGCGACGGCACGCAGCGAATGTCGACGATCTTCCACAGTGCGTTCGAATCGACCGTGGCGAGACGCGCGCACGCGCTGACGGTGCAGGCGATCGTGAAGGCGACGGCGAGTCTGGTGGCGCGGCGCACGCGAGTTCGTTGCGGGTGGGCGGGTGAGGGTATGGGTACGGGTGTCGGTGTTGATGTTGTCATCGGCACTTGGGTTGACGTTTTTTAAGGAGCGGCTATCGGTATCGAAGGGCGGGAACGGGAGAGCGCCCGGCATCAAAGCTGGCGTCACAACCCGCGTCAAAGCACGGGCGCCGGCAACGCTCCGAGCACCTGCTCGAACGCGACGCCGATCGCGAGCAGGCGCCGGTCGTCGCCGAGCGGCCCGTCCAGTTCCAGCCCGACCGGCAAACCGCTCGCGCTCATCCCGCCAGGCAGCGACAGCCCGGGTATGCCCGACGTGCTGGCCGGATCGGTGTTGCGCAGAAACGCCTCCATCGTGTCGATCGATGGCCCGCCGTCGATGGACACCGTCGACGAACCGCTCAGATCGTCGATCGGCACCGCGGCCAGACGCGTGGTCGGAAACAGCAACGCGTCGAGACGCTCGCCGGCGAACGTCGCCGCCATGTGCTGCTGCAAGCGCGGCCGCCAGTTATTCAGCGCCGCCGCGTAGTGGGCGCCGAGCGCATCCGCGAGCACGCTGTCGTAGATCGCGCGTACGTCCGGGCTCGCGATGCGCGCGGCGAGGTCGGCGACGGTCCTGACCGGCGCCTCGTTGGCGACGAGCCAGGCGCGCACGTCGTCGAGCGCTTCGTGAACCGCAACCGGACCGCCGACCATTGCGTTCAACTGCTCCAGTTCGCTCATCGCGACCGGCACGAACACGACGCCCGCCGCTTCGAGCTGGCTCAACGCGGCGCGCGCCACGTCTTCCACCTGGCGCTCGAGTCCTTCCCACAGCGGCGCGGGCAGGCCGATGCGCAAGCCGTTTAGCGCGAGCGCGGGCAGCGTGCCGTCGCCGGTGATCACGCCGTCGAGCAGCGCAAGGTCGGCGACGGTGCGCGCCATCGGTCCGACGGTGTCGCGCGTATGGCTGATCGGCACGACCGCTTCGGAATCGTGATAGCGCCGCTCGGCGCCGCCGTTGCCGACCGACGGACGAAAGCCCGCCGTGCCCGTCAACGCAGCGGGAATGCGGGTCGAGCCGCCAGTGTCGGTACCCAGACCCGCGGGCGCGATGCGCGCGGCGATCGCCACGGCGGTGCCGCCCGACGAGCCGCCGGGAATCAGCGAAGGATCGTACGGATTGCGCACCGGTCCGGCGTGGGGCGCGAGGTTCGTGCTCGTGATGCCGAACGCCAGCTCGTGCATGTTGGCCTTGCCGAGCACGATCGCGCCGGCGTCGATCAGCCTTTGCAGCGATGGCGCGTTGTGCTTCGGCACGAAGCCTGCGAGCGCGGGCGTGCCTGCCGACGTCTGCAGGCCCGCCGTATTGATGTTGTCCTTGACGACGATCGGCAAGCCGGCGAGCGGCAATTGCGCTTTCGCCGTGGCCGGCAACGCGTCGATGCGCTGCGCGGCGGCGAGCGCGCCGTCGAGGTCGAGCGTGGTGAGCGCATTCAGGCTCGACAACGCGCCCGCGCGCGCGAGCAACGTGGCGATGTAGGCGGTGGCCTTGAGGCGGCCGGACTGGATGGCGGCGACCGCTTGCGTGGCGGTCAGCGCGAGTTGTTCATCGACGGTCCATGTCATGGCCGCGTCTCCTTGGCGTTGGGCGCGTTGCGGGCGCGAGTGCGATGCGGGCGTGAAGCGAGGGTGAAACGAAGCGGCGCGCGACGCGCCGGCAATGCCGGGCTCGCGATCACGGTGAATTCATTGGGGAGAGGGAGGTCGGGCAAGCGACTGCGCGGGTAAAGCCGCGCCGCGCACGTTTGCAGCGAGCTTCACTCGCGCGAGCGTCGCGCGCCGCTGTCAGGCGTGAGCAGCGGTATTCGTCGACAGCGGTTGGCGTATCGGGCATGGCAGGCGCGTAGCAGGCGAATTCGTGGTGCCGCCTATTCTGGCACAACCGTTTGATAGCCGATGCCGGGCGATGCAACGCGTCGGCGCATGAGTGCGTGTGAACGGGCTACCGATCCGATGTGCGGTGCCGCCCGCATCGCGGCGCGTTCATCGCTACGGCCACGATCGTGCGGACCGCGGCGCTCGCCGCGCAAATCTTCACTGATGATTGTCGATCCACATACGTCCCCAGCGGAACGCATAGGCAAGCGCATGTTCTTCGTCGAAGAAGTAATCGAGCGCGTCGAACGAATACGCTTTGCCGTTGCTGGCGGAGGTTTTCTCGATGGTCAGGTTGGCGGCGAACAGCCCATTGGGCAGAAGCTGCGCGGCCGGAGCGACCTCGTAACCCTTGTAGCGAATGTGTGAATTCATGATATCGACTTGTCGGTGTGCCCGCGTGCGTTGCAAGGTAGCCAGTGCGTAGGACGCAACTCGTCTCGCCACGGGTTCGTTCGATCGGCGAGCAGGGTCAAGCGTAGGGCGCGCTGCGCAGCGGGTGAACCAATCTTTCGTCGTTAGTAAATCAGCGGGGTTCGGGAACGGTCTTCAGGAGCCCGGATCGGATCATATCGCTGTGTTCGATCACACTATCAGCGTGGTAGCGCGAGCGTCTGTTATGTGCCGCACGGTTCGCGCAAGCGCCGATGCCGTGGGCCGCGAGAGCGGCGCCACGGCATCGTGCGCAAGGCGAATCAGGGTAGCGTCAGACCGCGTGCAGCAGGCGCGCGGGCGGTGCTTCGTTGTGCGAGTTGCCGGACGGCAACGAGGCCGAAGCCGAAGCGCGATGCGCATTGAACGCGAGCGCGAATTGCGCGGCCTGCTGGCCGACGGTGGCGAGCTGGTCGACGACCTTCGCATCGGAGCAGGTGTCGACGGAATCGAAGCGCGTCTCCAGCGTGTTGATGCCCGCGCCGAACGGCGTGGGCCAGCCGCGCAACGCGTGGACGATCGAGCGCAGCGATGTCAGCACAGAACCTGCGGCCTGCCAGCCATACGCGGTGACGATGCAGCCGACCGCGCGGCCATCGAGATACGGGCGCTCGTCGGCGCGCAACTCTTCGAGCGTGTCGAGCGCGTTCTTCACGAGACCGGACACGCCGCCGTGATAGCCGGGCGTCGCGATGATCAGCGCGTCCGCGTGGCGCACGGCTTCGATCAGTTCGAGCTGCTCGGGCGTGCGGTTCGGTTGTTCGGGTGCGTAGTGGGGCAGGCTATGCAGGAACGTGCCGCCGAACAGGCGGGTGTTCGCGCCCGCGGCTTCGGCGCCGCGCAGCGCGAAGCCGAGCGCGCGTTCGGTCGACGATGCGGCGCGTGTCGTGCCGCCGATGCCGATGACGAGCGGCCGGCGATGATGATCGAATCGGGTCAACGAAATGCTCCTTCGGTAGCGGCTCACAGCGCGCTGGCGCGGGGCTGCGCGCAGACGGGCCGGGGCGAACCGGACTTTGAAGTGTCATCTTAATGACCGCGGCCCGCGAGGCTAAGCGACTTTTTGTTCTAACGATATAACCGGCGCGGGTCGCGTTCGCGTTGCATTGCACGTGAAGCCCCGTCAGATAAGCATATGGCGAACCATTGTTTGGGTCCGCGGCGACGCACGGCTATGATCGAATCGTCTCCTCCATGACACTCCTTGACATGGGACTCGGCCTCGCCACACCAGTGGCGAGGCATTTTTTTCGTGTCGAGATTTTTCGCGTCGTGCTGCGCGCCCGCGCGGGCCGCTTCACGATTGCGCCGTTTTCCGCATGCTACGATGGTCCGCGATGATTCCCGGCGAGGTCGAGCAAGCAATGACAACCCTTTATGACACGCTCGGTGTGCATGCGCACGCCACCGACGACGAAATCAAGCGCGCGTATCGCAAGGCCGCGATGAAATGGCACCCGGACCGCAACAGCGGCGCCGAAGAAGTGGCGCGCGCCGCGTTCCAGGAGATCAAGGACGCCTACGCGATCCTGTCCGATGCCGGGCAGCGCAAGGTGTACGACGCGGTGTACGCGGAGCAGATGCGCGGTTGGGAAGCGCAGCGCGCGCGTCAGCAGCAGGCGCAGGCCAGGCGCGAGGCGGCGGCGCGCGCAGCCGACGAAGCCGCGTACGCGGAGATGGTGTCGGTGGCGATCCGCTTCGCCGATGACGGCCACAATCGCGATGTGTTATTCGGCGTGCTGCTCGGGCGCCAATGCGAACCACGGCGAGCCGCGCAGATCGCGGACAGCGTGGCGGCGTTGCAGGCATCGCGCCGTGAGGCCGCGAAGGCGGATGCGACTGGCGCTGACGCTGGTGAAGCTAAAGCTGAAGCGGCTGCGGAGTCGCCGGCCTACGCCGACGCTGGCGCTGGCTCGAACAAAGAGGCCACCGCTCAGAAGGCGCGCGGCCAGCGTAACGGTCACCCCGATCACGCTAACCAGGCCAACCACGCCACGCGCTCAGAGCGCGAAGAACCCGCGACCGACGCGCATCCGGCCGGTAGCCTGAGCGGTCTATGGTTCCAGTTTCTGAACGGCTTGCGCTTCTGACGACTCACGCGGGCCGGCTGCCGAGACGCATCAGCTTGTCCGCGAGCTCGTCGATATACGGATCGTTCAGGCCGCAATCCGCCAACGCGCGGTGAAGCTTGAACACGTACTCGGCGTTCGTGCCGAACAGGCCCGATGCCACGGCCATCGAAGGCGCGATCGCCGACGCGCGCGCATCGCTTTCGTATTGCGGACCATCGAGCTCCGCAACGAAAGCGATCGCGGCGATCTGCGTGCCGTCGTCGAGCGTGACGGCGGCCCACGTCGGCCGATAGGCGCCCGTCACCATCTCGCGGATCCACAGAATCCGCAGCTCCTCTTCGAGCGTCGCACCGTCGAGGCGCAACGCGACGCCTTGCGTGCTGCCGCCCGCTTCGAGCGAGAGCATGCGCCCGGGCTGTTCCGGCGTGCCGCGCCCGGCGATCATCCGGATGCAGAAGCTGCGATGCCAGCCATGCAGCGTCGCGATGCGGCGGCTGTCGAACTCGGAGATCGGATTCCACAGCAGCGAGCCATACGCGAAGACTCAGACGTTGCCGTCGTGCGGACGCTGCCGCAAAGTCTGCGCGAGCGACGCGTCGATTTGCGCCTGGGTCCACAGCAGCTCGCTGGGCAATGAATCGAAACTTTCGAGGTAGGCGCCAGAGCAGATGGCGTTGCGGTTCAGCATCCGTGGGTCCTGTGACGAGGGTGCGCGCGCGTCGGGCGGCGATGCGCGGCGCGGCAAAAATCAACCTGAAGTATGAACGCGGGACCCGGCGGAATAAATTCGTCTGCGGGAAATAGTGCGTCGCCCGCATGAGACTAATCGGCGTGCGTTTCGTCCACATTGGCCGCTACCTCGTTGCCGCCCGTGCTCCGATGAGCGGCGGGAGTAGGGGGGATAGTCGGCGATTGCCGCGTTTCATGCCGCTCAGTCACGACACGCACGCTCTTTATCCGCGGCGTCTCGGCCAACAGAATGGCGCCCTTGAGTACTTCACATCGCGAGTCCGGCACGCCGCGTTTCGCTGCGCGGCCACCCGACGATGGCCGGACCCACACGCAAGGGCGAATCGATGAAAACAGCAATCCCACACGATACGCAACGCAGCAAGCCGTTGATCCTCGCGGCCGTCTGTCTGGCCGCGCTGGTACTGCCGCTCGCTTTCTCGGGCGGCGCGGTCGCGACGCCCGCGATCGGCCGCGACCTGGGCGGCAGTGCGAGCGCGCTGACCTGGATCACCAACGCGTTCATGCTGAGCTTCGGCAGCCTGTTGATGGCGGCCGGCGCGCTCGCCGATCAGTTCGGCCGCAAGCGGCTTTTTATATGGGGCCTCGGCGGTTTCATCGCGACATCGCTGGCGCTGGGTTGCGCGCCGTCGGTCGGCTGGCTTGATGGATTGCGCGCACTGCAGGGCGTCGCCGCGGCCGCGTCGCTGGCGAGCGGCACGGCCGCACTCGCGCAGGAATTCGACGGCCACGCGCGCACCCGAGCGTTCAGCATGCTCGGCACGAGCTTCGGCATCGGCCTCGCGTTCGGTCCGCTAATGGCCGGTGCGCTGATCGCGCAATCCGGCTGGCGCGCGATCTTCTTCGCGATCGCCGCCATCGGCGCGCTCGCGTTCGGCTTCGGCGTGCCGCGCATGCGCGAGACACGTGATCCGGACGCGAGCGGCCTCGACTGGCCGGGCACACTCAGCTTCACCGGCATGCTCGCGCTGTTCACGTTCGCGGTGATCCAGGCGCCGCAGGACGGCTGGGCGAGTCCGACGGTGGCCGGCATGCTCGCCGCGTCCGCGCTTCTGCTGATGGTGTTCGTGATGGTCGAAACGCGCGTCGCGCATCCCATGCTGACGCTGAGCCTGTTCCGCTACCCGCGTTTCGTCGGCGTGCAGATGCTGCCGATCGGCACCTGCTACTGCTACATCGTGCTCATCGTGATGCTGCCGTTGCGCTTCGTCGGCGCGGAAGGTCTCGGTGAGATGGATGCCGGTCTGCTGATGATCGCGCTGTCGGCGCCGATGCTCGTCGTGCCGATGCTGGTCGCTTCGCTGACGCGCTGGGCGTCGGCGGGCGTGTTGTCGGGCATCGGCTTTCTGATCGCGGCGCTGGGACTTTACTGGCTGAGCCGGGTCGACATGAGCGCGTCGCGCGCGTCGGTGATCGGGCCGATGCTCGTGATCGGCGTCGGCGCGGGCATGCCCTGGGGTTTGATGGACGGGCTGTCGGTGAGCGTCGTGCCGAAGGAGCGGGCCGGCATGGCCTCGGGCATTTTCAGCACGACGCGCGTGGCGGGCGAGGGCATCGCGCTCGCCATCGTCACCGCGATGCTCGCCGGGCTCGCGCAGACGAGCCTCGCGCAAGCCGTCGCGCAGCTTCCGCAGAACGGGCCGGCGCTGGCGGCGCAGATCGCCGAAGCGGCGCAGCGGTTGACAACCGGCGATCTCGCGCAGGCCGCCGCGAGCTTGCCGCAGATCAGCCGGCACGAGCTGGCGCTCAGCTACACACAGGCGTTCACGCGGCTGCTGCACGTGCTGATCGTGATTACGCTGCTATCGGCGTTGGCGTCGTTTGCGTTTCTGAGCCGCGCCGGCTCGCGCGACGATCGGCCCGGCCAGCCGCAACGCAAGGTCGCGGAATCCGTTGCCGCGTGACGAATCTCGAAGCGCGACTCAGGACTCACTCCCCGGGATTCGCGACTCAGCATTCACGCTTCACGCCGCTGGCCGCCAGGCCATAGAGGTAGACCGAATTGATATAGGCCGCGGTCTTTAGCGTTCGAATCTGCGCTCCTAGAATCAATGACAGGTTCGTGACGTGCGTCGTTCGAACGGCGGTTGAAGCGCCGCGCGCTGCATGACGTCACGACCGCACGCTGATCCTTTCCCGCGAAATCCCCGCTTCGCTCGACTCCACACAGTCCACCCCGAGAGGCACGACGGCCATGTTCTTAACTTTTATCGCGGTAGTGGCAATTGCGGCGTTCATCCCCTATGTCGCGGCGCCAGGCATTGCTAATGGAGTCAAGGCGATCAGTTCGCCGCCGGCGGCGGTGTCGCCCGATCCCGCTGTCACGCCGGCGACCGGCACCGACTCCGCCGGGCGGCTCGTGCCGCAGCCGCGCGTCAGTGAGGGCGCCGGCTGAAGCGGGTAGCCAGCGCATGCGCGACAGCGCGGCGACGGCCATGCATCATCCAGGCAGCCCATGCAGCCCGTCCAGGCAGACCACGCGAGCGACAGCCTAATGTAAGCCAACGCCGCCCGCTGGTACCCTTCACGCCGAACGCGCCGCAGCGTTCAGTGCCCGTGAGTTCGGACCCCTGGTAGAAATTCCCGTGGCGCAAGTATTTAAGACATCGTAGTGTCACGGGGGCGCAAGACTGGGTCGGCACAATGGTGCCCAGAAGGCAAAAAAATACGGGTACGGGGTGAGCGTGACCAGAAAATATAAAGTGCTGTTTCTCTGCCGCGATAATTCAGCACGCAGCATCATTGCTGAAGCCTTGTTGCGCGAACTGGCCGGACACCGGTTCGACGCATTCAGCGCCGGGCCGGAACCCGCTGCGCGAGTTCATCCGCTCGCGCTCGCGCAATTGCGCCCGGGCATCTCGGGGCGCGACGTCCTCAGTCCGAAAAGCTGGCTGGAATTCACCGGCGAATGGGCGCCGCGCATGGATCTGGTGGTCGCGCTCGACCAATCCGTCGACGAACACCATGCGCCCGCGTTTCCGGGTGCGCCCGCGCTGCTCGGCTGGACCCTGGCCGATCCGCTCGCCGACGGTGTGCCGGACGACGAGCGCGTGCGGCTGTTCGACAAGATGTTCTGGCAGATCGTGAGGCAGGTCAGTGCGTTTATCGAGTCGCCGCGATTTGCCGCGACGCCGGAACCGGATGCGAGCGCCGGCTCGGACGGAGCGGGGGACGAGGCGTTGAACGCCGCGACGATTCCGTCACCGGAACACACGACGACCTGCGACGCGTGAACGCCGTGCGCCGCGCGTTCTCGTCGACCCGACGTACTAGCCAGAAAACGCACCGCTCATTGCCCACTCTTGACGGCATTCATCGAATCGCCGGACGGTGCCGGCGGCATGCCGCCTTCCATTGAATCCATTTTTTTCATCGGTTTGCCCGGCATCGCGTCGAGCGGGCTCGGCACGGGGTCGCCCCAATGCGTCATGCCCGCTGTCGCCGCACTGTGCGCGTTGCCGCCGCCGCTGCCGCCCTGGCCGTTGCCGCCGCCTTGCGCGAACGCCGCGCCGCTTGCCGCCGACAGCGCGACAACCCAACCCAGCATGATTTGATGTTTCGACAGGCGCATGACCTTTCTCCTTGCGAGCTCGTCAGGCGTCAGAGTCGCTGCGAGCTGGACGTGTGCCGCTCATGCGCTGCATGACCGGTTCCCGGGAGGCAACGCGCAATGCGCTGCTCTCACCGGATATACGGCGGAGACGAGCGTCTGGATGCATATTGGCAAGGCGCACGCAGCGGTGCTTCGCGCGCGTGTCGGCGAGCATGCGTGTCGAACCTGCGATGTCCCACGGGAGGATGCGGAGATAGATCTAGGTGTGTTGGCGGCTCAACAGCCTTGCGGCTTAACGATTGTTGGAGCGCGCAAGCGGACTTCCTGCGAACGGATCGTTTTTCCAGTCCACATGTTTTTTCGGCTGCGGGGCCGAGGCCGGTTTGGCCGTCAATTCAAAGTGGTCGATTGATTGACCTGCGCTGATTGCCTGTTTCAGCCATTGGGGCATTTCACCCTGACCGTCCCAGCTGTCTCCAGTCGCACTGCGGTAGCGTTCGGCCTTTTGCGCGAGCGGCTCGGACGCGAGCACGGCGGCAAGGTCTTCTGGTTTGATGCCAAACTCTTCCATGCGATGGCGGAGATACGCAATCATGCTATCTCGCTTCCTTTCGTCCATAAGATATTCGTCCTTCTAAAACGTGCAGCGTTCTGTCAATTACAGATTGCAAGGGAAAGTCGCGATGCGTCGATCCCATTTAAAGGGGGCCGGCCCGCGGTGGGGTAATCGATCGAAGGAATTCCACGAGCTGCGTTAAAAAACGTTGCTCCATAAATCGCAATACAGCTTATGCCCAACCCGGCGACCGATAAAACCGACCGCGCCGACCAGTGAATATGCAGCGCTCGCCGCTTCGCGGACAAGGCTCGACAAGCCTCGCGGCCGCAATGGAAAGAACTGTGGTGACAATGCACTGATTGCGAATGGCTGATTTCACGTCCACGCCCCGTCTCTCGCCGGTGCTTCGTGCGCGCCGCTTTTTTACGTTATGGCAACATCATAACGCACTGAGCGGCCAAAGCACGCGCCACGGCGGCTGATTTTATCGATGAATGCGGTTTATCGAACGGTATCGGGCTCGACCGGCACCACCCTAGTGCCGATTTGAATTCCCAGGCGGGCGAGCTATAACAAAACAGCGGAACACACATTCGCGCTGCCAGCTTGTGGCGACTGATTCCGGCTATCCGCGAGAGCGCGCCCGACATCGGTTGCAAGTGTGGCAATTATTTACTCGTTTAGTTCGGTGACCCGTCGCAGCAGTTGCGTATCGGCATCGACCCGTTCCTCGGCCCGATTGGGCGCGCTGACTTTTTTGCGGATCAATTCTTTAGGAGGACGAGAACTGCTGCGCCGGATTCGAGGAGTCTGGACATGAAATTTCGTTTATTGATGGTAGCCGCATGCGCCGTTCTGCTTCTCGTGCCGAGAGCGGTCAGCGCGCTGGGGCTGGAGGGCCAGCCCGCGGGTGGTATCTCGGGTAGCGCGCAGATGCAACAGAACGCGAATGAATCGGCACAGGCCACCACCGACATGTCGCTCGGTGGAACCTGGCAAGACCCGGACACCGGCGGGCAGGGGACGCGTAACGTGTCGTACGGCGGCGTACCGGCGGGGCAGTCGGAGGCAGGCGGCCGGCATGGGCAGTCGTGCGGCGCTGGATCTCAGTGCCGGATCTATTTCGGTCAATGACCGGTCTGCGAGTGGGGGCGCGCGGCGCCTGGAGGACAGCGCCGCGTCCCGGCTCGCTCGCTTGTTGCGTTGCTCGTTACGTCGCTTATCTCTTCGATTCTCTCTTCACTCGTCACGCCGCCGCCATGCCGTGCAGCGACTGGCCGCTATGGCCGTCGATGCGAGTCATCATCTCGTCGACACCTTGTGCGTGCACTTCGCCGCGCTCGTTGTAATAGCGAAATTCATCCAGCAACGCGCGCCATGACGAGTGCCAGCGCATTTCCCTCACGCATGAACCCGACGGATCGGCAATGCGCAGTACGCCGTTGTCCGGATAGAACGTCAACGTGACGGGCATCCCGTCGAGTACGCAGGTGGCGGTGCAGGGGCGAGTGGTCAGCATGGGCGATGTCCTTTTTCTGATGAGCGGAGGAGTTGCGTTGAACGCTGCTGGGCTTCAGCAAGCGCTGTGCCTGTGAGTCACGCGCGCTGTATTCCGCTGCTCGTCGTCTTTCCCCATCGCCTGCCGAGACGCACCCTGCACGAGTGCGCGATTGCACGATAAAAAAGCGTCGCGCCAAAAGTTGCTCGCCCGGATATTCGTGCTTTCGCTCGTGAATTGAATACCCCCACGCCCAAGTGCAATTTTCCGGAGTGGTCAGCGAGCGATTAAAGACGATGTTAAGGTGTCTGCCATTCGGGTTTCACCCACTATTTTTTCCGGACGCCAATCACGAGCAGGCCTGCCACGGCCTGCTTTTTCAATTGTGATTCCCGTGCGTGAGGCGATTAGTGCGGTGCGGCCGCTCCAATCCCACCCGTTGTTGAATAATTCGCAAACAATACTATGTTGATTGAAGACAATCTGCCGGCGAACGGCGCCGTGTCGGATGACGGCGTTTCGTCGTCCGTGCGCTCGTGGCTCGCGGTCGGCGCCGTGGCCGTCGGGGCTTTTGCATTTGTGACGACGGAGTTTCTGCCCGTCGGCGTGCTGCCGCGCGTCGCCGCGGATCTGGACGTGTCGCCCGGCACGGCCGGACTGATGGTGACGGTGCCCGGCGTGATCGCCGCCCTGTCCGCGCCGGGCTTGATGCTGGTGGCGGGCCGCATGGATCGCCGGCGCGTCTTTCTGTTGCTGACCGCGTTGCTGCTGGCGTCGAATCTGATTTCCGCTTTTGCACCGGACTTTCTGTTCATGCTGCTCGGACGCGCGCTGCTAGGCGCGTCGCTGGGTGGCTTCTGGACGCTGGCCACAGCGGCCTCCGGGCGTCTCGTGCGGCCGAAGGATGCGCCGCGCGCGATGGCGACGATCCTGACCGGCGTCACCTGCGCAACGGTGATCGGCGTGCCGCTCGGCACGTTCATCGCGAGCTTCGCGTCGTGGCGCGCGTCGTTCATGGCCACCGGCGTGCTGGTCGCGATTGCGCTCGTCGCGCAGTTCTTCTTCGTGCCGTCGCTGCCGTCGTCGACCGCATTGCGTCTGCGCGATCTGATCGACGTGCTGCGCCGGCCGCATCCGCGTCGCAGCATGCTGATGGTGGCGCTCGTGTTCGGCGCGCATTTCTCGTCGTACACGTATGTCACGCCGTTCCTGCTGCACAACGCGAATCTGTCGATGTCGACCATCACGTGGCTGCTGCTCGGCTTCGGCATCATCGGCTTCTTCTCGAACTTCGCCGTTTCGTCGACGGTCACGCGCAGCCTCAAGACCTCGGTCGGCGCGATGATCTCGCTGTTGATGTTCGCGCTGGTCTCGCTGCCGCTCTTGCAGCATTCGTCGCTTGGCGTGATGGCGTTCGTGCTCGCGTGGGGCGTGTCGTTCGGCGCGTTGCCGCTGTGCTTCAGCATCTGGGTGCAGCGCGCGACGCCGGACTCACCCGAAGCCGGTTCAGCGCTGTTCGTGAGCATCATTCAGGTGGCGATCGCATTGGGTTCGCTGACGGGCGGCGTGGTGGTCGACCATGTCGGCATCTCGGCCGACTTCCTGTTCGGCGCTGGCCTCGCGTTGCTGGGGCTCGCCGCGCTGGCGAGTTTCAGCAGCATCGAGCGGCGCGTGGCGGCCAAAGCGATCGCGTGCCCGGCTTGCATGGACTAACGGTCGGCGAAAGCGGGCCGCTGCGCAACTCGCCGCGTACGGCGGCGTAGGCATGGGACGTGCTATCGAAGTGCTATCCAGGCGTTATCGGATGGCACGACGCGCCGCCTGGATTCATATCCATGGAGGCAGTCATGTTCGACACCGCTCGCAGTTCACAGGCAGACAACCTGGGCACCGCCGCGGATGCATCCGGTGCTGAACCCGCCGCGGGCCACCCGGTCACGCGTGCGTTCGACGCTTTCGCGAGTTCGGTGATGCGGCTGGTGGGCTCACCGGTCGCGTTCGGCATCGCGGCGATTACGGTGCTCGTCTGGGCGATCTCCGGACCGCTGTTTCACTTCTCCGATGGCTGGCAACTCGTCATCAATACCGGCACGACCATCATCACGTTTCTGATGGTCTTCCTGATCCAGCAAAGTCAGAATAAAGACAGCGTCGCCGTCCATATGAAGCTGAACGAGTTGCTCGCTTCGCATCGCGCGGCGAACAATCAGTTGATCGGTATCGAGGACGCGTCCGAGGACGAACTTCGACGCCTCGCCGCGGCGTATCTGGAGTTGGCGAGCAAGGCCGCGGGCAATCGCGCTGACCGCGTCGATGTGGATGCCTGTGTCGAAAAGAAGCCTGCACAGGCGAGTGAATGAAAAGTTTAGCGGGTTCTGTTCACCCCGTTTAGCCCCCCCGAAACGTTTTGCGATGATTGCGCGGGATGGGCGGAGTCTGTCGGCGAATAAGAACAAGGCTTTAATTTAGCCATGCCGCATATTTAGTTGCGTTGTACCGTGCGTTCCCTTCGCATGTGACCGGCGTTCACCCGGCGTGTGTCGTCTGACAGATCCTCTGTCCAGCAAGCCATTCCACCTTACTGCGAAGCCGGTGCGCCACGCCCCGGTACGCGAACACCTTCCTCGTCTTTCCGATTCATGCCAGAGGCGCAATGCCGCGCTGCCACATCGAAGCGGCCGCGGATCATGGCGGCGCGGCGGACGCGCGTGTACGATCATGCTGCGCGTCCTGCCGACGACATGGGCACGCGCGTAGCGGTCGCCTAATATACCTAGGCGACCGATGAGGCGGCTGGTGGGATTGACTTGTACCAACAACGCAATCAAAAGGAGCATTCCATGGCTTGCAATACCTCAAGGTCGAGTTTGAATCGCGTAAAGGCTATTCCGGCGGTGCTGGCGCTGCTGCTCGCCACGGCTTACCCGGCCGTCGCTCAGCAACCGGCGTCGGGGCCGCAAGCGGTCGGGGCGGCGGCGCTGGTGCAGGTTCAGGCGCGTGTCGTCGCAATCGATCCGGCTTCGAACAGCGTCTCGTTGCGCGGTCCGAGCGGCAACGTCGAGGTCATCGATGTGAATCCCCAACTGGCCGATGTGAAGAAGCTGCACATTGGCGACATCGTGAACATTGCATACCAGAAGGCCGTGGTTATCGGCGTCGACAAGCTCGCAACGAGCGGCATCCGTCAGCGCGTCGATACGCAACTCGCGCAGCCCGCGGCAAACGGCGTCGTGACGTCGGCGCGTCGTGTCGAGGTCGTGGCGACCGTGCAGAGGATCGACCGCAAACGTCACACGGTCACGCTGCGCGGCCCGACGCGCACAGAAACGCTCGACGTCGCGCCTGACGTTTCGTTGAAGAACCTCAAAGTGGGGGATTCTGTGCGGGCCGTGTTTGTCGCCGCCGTCGCGGCCTCCGTGTCGCGCAATGGCGCCGAGCTCAAATGACGGCAGCCCCGCGGGGGTGAAGCGCATCATCGCGTACGGCGTCACGCGGCAGCGCGATTCCAGTTCGAATTGCGCTGCGTCCGAAGTTTGACGCCGCCCGGCAACGATCGTCGACGCAGGGATCGCGTCGCGTGCGAAGGAGCATGCAATGGAACAGAAACCAGTGGAGCCCACCGACGCAGCGGCACGCAGAAAACTGATTCGTAGCAAGGTGCATGTCGGGCTCGCCGCGGTCGGTACCTTGTCGGCGGTCGCCGGAATCGGCGTGGTGA
Source organism: Paraburkholderia ginsengisoli NBRC 100965 (assembly GCF_000739735.1). Lineage (GTDB taxonomy): Bacteria > Pseudomonadota > Gammaproteobacteria > Burkholderiales > Burkholderiaceae > Paraburkholderia > Paraburkholderia ginsengisoli. The sequence goes on from NZ_BBJF01000005.1 coordinate 283,183, forward strand.
TCAATGGCGGCCTTTACTTCAACAGGACGAAGGTACTGGTCGGCGTCGGCATTATCATTGTTTCGACGGTGCTGTATGTTTCGATGCTCTTTATCTCGGCGGACGAATAGGCTCGGTATTCGGCATCGAGCACTCCGGATGTTGTTGGGACCGGAAACGTCGTTCGATCGTTACGGACGTGTTCGGGTAGGGGCGGCGGCTCTTTGCCCGAACAATGTTCAATCATTGGCAAGACAGAAATGGACCTGTGGATTCAACCTTGCACACCCTGCGCCAATCTCTACGGGGAATCGGCCGCTACGCCTCCACACCAAGACCTCACGCTTAGCGGTGCCGGCGCGGTAGTGGATGCACAAGTCGAAGAGCACTACACGTGCGTACGATGCCGCGCTGTATTTGCGCGAATACTTGCGGGACCGTCGACGCGTCAGATCTGGATGCTGTTGAACGCCGGGCAGCATTGATTTGCGGGCGGCGAAGTTCACATCCGGTCCTTCCCGCCACGCCGATCCACTTTTGTTATCACCCCCTCCAATACTCGAATTGTTAGCGCATCGCCCCGCCCGTATATTGGCTGCACGTCAGCACAGACAGCAGCGCACAACAACATACAGGCACGCCTGCCCAGGCGGCCCACAGGAGCACAGCGATGAACAGAATCGATCTGGAGGGGCGCGTCGTCGCCATTACCGGCGGCGCGCGCGGTATCGGCTACGCGGTGGCGCAGCGCGCATTGAACTCGGGCGCGTCGGTCGCGTTGTGGGACATCGACAGCGAGCGCCTCGCGCGCAGCCAGCGCGAATTGAGCGAGCTGGGTAAAGTCACCGCGATCACGGTCGAACTGACCCAGGAAGCCGCGGTTGCCCAGGCGGTCACACAAACGGTCGCCGAGCACGGCGCGATCGACGTGCTGATCAATTGCGCGGGCATCACCGGCGGTAACGGCACGACGTGGGAACTGGAGCCTGACGTCTGGCGCCGCGTGATCGACGTGAATCTGATCGGCCCTTATCTGACCTGCCGCGCGGTGGTGCCGCAAATGCTCAAGCAGGGCTACGGGCGGATCGTCAATATCGCGTCAGTGGCGGGCAAGGAAGGCAACCCGAATGCCTCGCACTACAGCGCATCGAAGGCGGGGCTGATCGGTCTGACCAAGTCGCTCGGCAAAGAGCTGGCGACAAAAAACATTCTCGTCAACGCGGTCACGCCGGCCGCGGCGAAAACCGAAATCTTCGATTCGATGTCGCAACAGCACATCGACTACATGCTCTCGAAGATTCCGATGAACCGCTTCCTGCTGCCGGAAGAAGCGGCGTCCCTGATCTTGTGGCTGTCCTCGGAAGATTGCGCGTTCAGCACCGGCTCGGTGTTCGACCTGTCCGGCGGACGCGCCACTTACTGAGCGCGGGTGGCGGCAACGAAGCGCCGAACGAGCGCCATCTGAGCGCCCCCTGAGCGCCAACACCGCAGCCGCAGACACGACGAGACCGACACGCGGAGCCGCCTCGCGCGAGTTCCGCGAAGGAGACGACATGGACCCGTACGCGTCTGTTTCACGCGAGGTGAGCGACGGCAACGCAACGCGCCGCGCGCTTTTGCGGGCCGCGTCGGGCGATGCGCTCGCCCGGCGGCCCGGCCGGCAGGAGATTGCACCGCGCCGCCGCTCACCGCCGCGCGCGCCGCAACGCAGCTTTCCCAAACCTACTGCATCGCGCCTGCCAGGCGCACTGTCGACTGCACGTTCGACGCATCCCTAACGGAGCCCCTTTCATGGCCATGCCTACTATCCGGCACGTGCGTGCCTTCATCGTTCGCGGCGGCGGTGCGGATTATCACGATCAGCCCGGCGGACACTGGATCGACGATCACATCGCGACCCCGATGGCGCGTTATCCCGAGTATCGCCAGAGCCGCCAGTCGTTCGGTATCAACGTGCTCGGCACGCTGGTGGTGGAAATCGAGGCGAGCGACGGCACGGTCGGCTTCGCGGTGACGACCGGCGGCGAGATCGGCGCGTTCATCGTCGAGAAACATCTCGCGCGTTTTCTCGAAGGACAGCTCGTCACCGACATCGAGAAGATGTGGGATCAGATGTACTTCTCGACGCTGTACTACGGTCGTAAAGGCGTGGTGCTGAATACGATCTCGGGGGTCGACCTCGCGCTGTGGGACCTGCTCGCGAAAGTGCGCAAGGAACCGGTGTACCAGCTATTGGGCGGCCCTGTGCGCGACGAGCTGGTGTTTTACGCGACCGGCGCGCGGCCCGATCTCGCGAAGGAGATGGGCTTCATCGGCGGCAAGCTGCCTTTGCAGCATGGTCCCGCCGAAGGCGAAGCGGGTCTGAAGCAGAACCTGGAAAAGCTCGCGGACATGCGCAGCCGCGTCGGCGACGACTTCTGGCTGATGTACGACTGCTGGATGAGCCTCGACGTGCGCTACGCGACGCGGCTCGCACAAGGGGCGCACGAATACGGGCTGAAATGGATCGAAGAGTGTCTGCCGCCCGACGACTACTGGGGTTACGCCGAACTGCGCCGCAACGTGCCACGCGGCATGATGGTGTCCACCGGCGAACACGAGGCGACGCGCTGGGGCTTCCGCATGCTGCTGGAAATGGAGTGTTGCGATCTGATCCAGCCGGACGTCGGCTGGTGCGGCGGCATCACCGAACTCATCAAGATTTCCGCGCTGGCCGATGCGCACAACGTGATGGTGGTGCCGCATGGGTCGTCGGTGTACAGCTATCACTTTGTCGTCACGCGGCACAACTCGCCGTTCGCCGAGTTCCTGATGATGGCGCCGAAGGCCGACGAAGTCGTGCCGATGTTCACGCCGCTTCTGCTCGACGAACCGGTGCCGGTGAATGGCCGGATGAAGGTGCCGGACACGCCGGGCTTCGGCGTGAGATTGAATCCCGAATGTGCTTTGGTGCGGCCTTATCCGCGTTGAACGCGCGCGGGCTTCACGTCGATGCGCGCGGTATCGATGACCCCAACACAGGAGAATGACGTGCTGCTCAAGGACAAGGTCGTGATCGTCACCGGCGGTTCGCGTGGCATCGGCCGCGCGATCGCGGTCGCGTGTGCCACCGAAGGCGCGGACGTGGCGATCAATTACTGGGGCGATAACGACGCATCCTATGGACGCCGCTCCGCCGTCGCGGAAGTGGTCGAAGAAATCGAAGCGCTGGGGCGGCGTGTGATTGCGGTGGAGGGCGACGTCGCCGCGCGCGAGACGGGTCAGGAACTCGTGCGTCACACCGTCGAAGCGTTCGGCAAGGTCGACGTGCTCGCGAGCAATGCCGGCATCTGTCCGTTCCACGCGTTTCTCGACATGCCGGCGCAAGTGCTGGAATCCACAGTGGCGGTCAATCTGAACGGCGCGTTCTACGTCACGCAAGCCGCCGCGCAACAGATGAAGCAGCAGGGCACCGGCGGCGCGATCGTCGCGACGAGTTCGATCAGCGCGTTAGTGGGAGGTGGCATGCAGACGCATTACACGCCGACCAAAGCGGGCGTGCATTCGCTGATGCAGTCGTGCGCGGTGGCGTTGGGGCCGTACGGCATTCGCTGCAATTCGGTGATGCCGGGCACCATCGCAACCGATCTGAATGCGGAAGACCTCGCCGACGAAGCGAAGAAAGCCTACTTCGAAAAGCGCATTCCGCTCGGCCGTCTGGGCCGCCCGGAAGACGTCGCCGATTGCGTGGTGTTCCTCGCGTCGGAGCGCGCGGGGTATGTGACGGGGGCCGCGTTGCTGGTCGACGGCGGTCTGTTCGTCAACTTGCAATAGCGCGCGATGCCGCTTTCAATTCACCGGTACCGACACTGGCGCGATCGGCGTGTCCGGCGTGTCCGGCGCGGACAACGTGGCGAGGTCGTCGCCGTCGTGGGCGAGCTTGCGCGAGAAACCGCGCAACAGGTCGATGAAACGCAACGCCGGTTCGGCGAGCGCTTCTTCCTTGCGGGTGAGAATGCCGAAGCCCGCGAGACTCTTGCCGATTTCGAGCGGCAACGCGACCAGCAGCTTGCCGCGCAAATGATCGCGTACGACCGACTCGGGCAGCATCGCAACCGCATCGTAATTCTCCAGCAGTTGCAGCGTCGCGAAGATCGACGCGCATTCGGTCAGGTTGACCGGCGTGGCGAGTCCCGCGCGCGCGAGTTCTTCCTCGAACAGCACACGCGCCGGACTGGTCACGGGTTGCGCGACCCACGGCCAGTCCACCAGTTCGGGCAGCGTGATGCGTGTGCGTTGCGCGAGCGGATGCACCGAACGCACGACCAGCAGCAGCGTTTCGCGCGCGAGCGGCTCGAAACTGAAGTCGTTGTGTTGCAGCGGACTGGTCAGGCGGCCCAGCGCGAGATCCACTTCGCGGCGATGCAGCAACTGGACGACCTGGTCGCTGGTTTCGCCGAGAATGCGCACATTGAGCAACGGGCTTTCGGTCTTCAGCGCGGCCACCGACATCGCCAGCAGATCGGGTGCGGCGCCCATGATCGCGCCGACGGTCAATTGCCCGTGGCCGCCCCGGCGTTTGACGTCGAGGTCTTCGGCGAAGCGGGTCAGTTCGGCCAGCGCGCGCCTCGCGTAAGCGAGCGTGACGACGCCAAGCGGCGTGGGTGTCATGCCGCGCGCGTTGCGTTCGAACAGCAGGAAGCCGAACGCTTCTTCGATGTCGCCGAGCATGCGGCTCGCGCTCGGCTGCGCAACGTTGACGGCCTCGGCGGCCTGATGGAGATTGCGCGCGTCGTCGAGCGCGACGAGCAATGCGAGGTGTTTGAACTTGAGCCGGTTGACGAGTGCGACGGCAGCTGAATATTGGCTCATGGTCCGGGGTGCGATTCGGTTTGTGGATCGCCCAATCCCAACTACGGATTGAGTTGCTATCGACGCAGGAATTATAGTCGCATCAGACGCTTCTCCGGAAAGCGCCCCGATACGACGGGAGACAGGCCGCAATGGAAACAATCGCTTTCCGCATGGTGCTCAACCCCGGCATGCGCGAGGAGTACGAACGACGTCACTCGCAGATCTGGCCCGAGCTGGTTGACGCGTTGCACAACGCCGGGGTGCGCGACTACCGGATTTTCTTCGACCCGGAGTCGAACCATCTTTTCGCCATGCTGACGCGGACCTCCAGTCACACGATGGACGCCCTCCCGCAACTCGACGTGATGCGCAAATGGTGGGACTACATGGCCGACATCATGCAGACCGCGCCGGATCACACGCCGCTTCAGCAGTCGCTCGAACCGGTCTTTCATTTGAATTCGCTGAGCTGACAGTTCACCGCGTTACCACGTTGCCTGAATTCTGAGTGGCCTTCACTGGACGGAGAGTGCTGCATGCAGGTTGTCGATTCGCATATCCATCTGTGGGATCTGAAGACGCATCGCTATCCGTGGCTGGAAAACCCCGGCGTGTCGTTCGTCGGCGACGCGCGCGATCTGAAGCACGACTACCTGCTCGATGATCTGCTGGGCGAAGCGGGCGATATCGATGTACTGAAGCTGGTGCACGTCGAAGCGAATCACGATCCCGCCGATCCCGTCGAAGAAACGCGCTGGCTGCAATCCATTGCGGATCGCGCGGACTCGCGCGGCATGCCGAATGCGATCGTCGCCGCGGTCGATCTGTCCGCGCCGAATGCGCCCGCCTTGCTCGAAGCGCACGCGTCGTTCGCCAATACGCGTGGCATCCGGCAGATCCTGAATGTGCATGAGAACAAACTGTTCGATTACGTCGGCCGTCATTTCATGCGCGAACCGCAATGGCGTGAACACGTCACGCTGCTGCGCCGCCATGACCTGTCGTTCGATCTGCAACTGTACCCGTCGCAGATGGAAGAGGCCGCTGCGCTCGCGCGCGCTCACGCAGACACGCTTTTCATCGTCAACCATGCGGGCATGTTCGTGGACCGCAGCAGCGTCGCCGGGTATCGCGCATGGCGCGACGGCATGCGTTTGCTTGCGGGGTGCCGCAATATCGTCGTAAAGATCAGCGGACTCGCGATGTTCGATCATCGCTGGACCGTCGAAAGCCTGCGGCCTTACGTGCTCGAAACGATCGACACGTTCGGCGTGGAGCGCGCGATGTTCGCGTCGAACTTTCCGGTCGACCGGCTGTTCGGCTCGTATGCGGACTTGTGGCATGCGTATGCGGCGATTGTCGACGGCGCGAGCGTCGCGGAAAAGGAAGCGCTGTTTCGCCGGAATGCCGAGCGGTGCTACCGCATCTGACGTCGCATCAGACGCCTCACGGACGCCACCCGCACGCACCCCGAACGCGAATAAAGAAAGAAGGAGACAGGCAGTGCAGCAACCCACATCCGCTGTGCCGAGGCTCGAACTACGGCATGCGAGTAAATCATTCGGCCGCGTGCGAGCACTCTCCGACGGCGACCTCGCGCTGTGGCCTGGCGAAGTACATGCGCTGCTCGGCGAGAACGGCGCGGGCAAGTCGACGGTCGTGAAGATTCTCGCGGGCGTGCATCAGCCGGACGCCGGCGAACTGCTGGTGGACGGCGCAGCGCGCCGCTTCGCGACGCCCGCCGAAGCGCGCGACGCGGGACTCGCGGTGATCTATCAGGAACCGACGCTGTTCTTCGATCTGTCGATTGCGGAAAACATCTTCATGGGACGGCAGCCGGTCGACCGGATTGGCCGCATTCAATACGACGCGATGCGTCGCGAAGTGGACGGCCTGCTCGCGTCGCTCGGCGTCGATCTGCGCGCGGATCAACTGGTGCGCGGTTTGTCGATTGCCGATCAGCAGGTGATCGAGATTGCCAAGGCGTTGTCGCTGAACGCCAACGTGCTGATCATGGACGAGCCCACCGCCGCGCTGTCGCTGCCCGAGGTGGAGCGGCTCTTCGCAATCGTGCGCAAGCTGCGCGAGCGCGACGTCGCGATCCTGTTCATCACACACCGGCTCGACGAAGTATTCGCGCTGACACAACGCGTGACGATCATGCGCGACGGCGCGAAAGTGTTCGACGGACTGACCGCCGATCTCACCACCGAGTCGATCGTCGCGAAGATGGTCGGCCGCGATCTGGAGACGTTCTATCCGAAGGCCGACTGCATGCCCGGCGAGACTCGCCTGTCGGTGAGGGGCCTCACGCGCATCGGTGTGTTCAAGGACATTTCGTTTGACGTGCGCGCGGGCGAGATCGTCGCGCTGGCCGGCCTCGTCGGCGCGGGCCGCAGCGAAGTCGCGCGAGCGATCTTCGGCATCGACCCGCTCGACGCCGGTGAAGTCTGGATTGGCGGTGAACGTCTCACTACGGGCCGGCCCGCCGCGGCAGTGCGCGCCGGTCTCGCGCTGGTGCCGGAGGACCGTCGCCAGCAGGGGCTCGCGCTGGAACTGAGCATCGCGCGCAATGCGTCGATGACGGTGCTCGGAAGACTCGTCAAACACGGTCTGATCTCGACGCGCAGCGAGACGGACCTCGCCAACCGGTGGGGCACGCGTTTGCGTCTGAAAGCGGGCGATCCCAACGCGCCGGTCGGCACGCTCTCGGGCGGCAACCAGCAGAAGGTCGTGCTCGGCAAGTGGCTCGCCACCGGCCCGAAGGTGCTGATCATCGACGAACCTACGCGCGGCATCGACGTCGGCGCGAAAGCCGAGGTGTATAGCGCGCTCGCCGAACTGGTGCGCGACGGCATGGCCGTACTGATGATTTCGAGCGAGCTGCCCGAAGTGCTCGGCATGGCCGATCGCGTGCTGGTGATGCACGAAGGGCGTATCAGCGCGGATATAGCGCGCGCCGATGCCGACGAGGAGCGCATCATGGGCGCCGCGCTCGGACAATCGCTTCCACCGTTGGGAGCCGCCGCATGATGCGCCATTCGTCGACTCATCCCGCGCCGGTGCAGCCGCCGCTACCGAAACGCACTGCCAGCTCGCCCGGCGGCTTCGTCGCGACTCTCGCGAAGAGCCGCGAGACCACGCTGTTCGTCGTGCTGATCCTGCTGATCGCGGGCACGGGGCTCGCCAGGCCGCAGTTCCTGAATCTGCAGAATCTGCGCGACGTGCTGCTGAACGTGTCGATCATCAGCTTGCTGACGGCCGGCATGACGGTGGTGATTCTGATGCGGCATATCGATCTGTCGGTCGGCTCGACGGTCGGCATCAGCGCGTACGCGGTCGGCAGTCTGTACGTCGCGTTTCCCCATATGCCGGTGCTGGTCGCGCTGGCGGCGGGGCTCGCGATCGGGCTCGTCGCGGGCGGCATCAACGCGCTGCTGGTGGCAGTAGGTCGCGTGCCCTCGCTGGTCGCGACGCTCTCCACGCTGTACATCTTTCGCGGCGCGGATTACGCATGGGTGCACGGCGGCCAGATCAACGCGACGAGTCTGCCCGACGCGTATTCGCATCTCGCCACGGGCACGCTGCTCGGTATCCCGAACCTCGCGCTGATCGCGCTCGTCGTGCTGGTCGGCCTCGCCGTGTACCTGAAGCAGTTTCGCGGCGGCCGCGAGCACTACGCGATCGGCTCGAATCCGGAAGCCGCGCGTCTCGCTGGCGTGAATGTCGAGCGCCGCGTGATGTCGGGCTTTCTGTTGTCCGGTGCGATTGCCGGTTTCGCGGGCGCGTTGTGGCTGGCCCGTTTCGGCACCGTCGACGCGAGCACCGCGAAGGGCATCGAATTGCAGGTGGTCGCGGCGGCGGTGGTCGGCAGCGTCGCGATCACGGGGGGCGTCGGCACGATACTCGGCGCGACGCTTGGCGCGCTCGTGCTCGGTGTGATCAGCATCGCGCTGGTCGTGCTGCACGTGTCGCCGTTCTGGGAGCAGGCGATCGAAGGCGCGTTGATCGTCGCCGCGATCACCGCCGATACGTTGCTGGCCCGCTCCGTCGCCAAACGCATGATGAGGAAACGCGATCATGGCTAAACCCGATTCCGCGCTGCTCACGCGCAAACGCGAAACGCCGTTGCAATGGGAAGTGTTGCTGGTGGTTGTGCTGATACTGTCGCTCGGTCTGGGACGCTGGCTGTCGCCGGTGTTTCTCACGGGTGCGAATCTGAGCAACGTCCTGGCCGACCTGACTGAGATCGCGTTGATGGCGCTGCCGATGACGCTCATCATCGTGGCCGCCGAAATCGATCTGTCGGTCGCGTCGGTGTTGGGCGCGTCGAGCGCGTTGATGGGCGTGCTGTGGCACATGGGCTTGCCGATGCCGGTCGTGATCGGACTCGTGCTGATAGCCGGCGCATTGGCCGGCCTGCTGAACGGGCTCGTGATCGTCAAGCTCAATCTCCCTTCGCTCGCGGTGACCATCGGTACGCTCGCGCTGTTTCGCGGTCTTGCGTACGTGCTGCTCGGCGACCAGGCGGTGGCCGATTTCCCGCCGGCCTACACGGCGTTCGGCATGGACACGTTGGGCGCGAGCTTCATTCCGCTGCCATTCGTGATCGTGATCGTCGGCGCGGTGCTGTTCACCGTGCTGCTGCAATCCACCGCGTTCGGCCGCAGCCTCTATGCGATCGGCGCGAATCCGACCGCCGCCGCGTTCTCCGGCATCGAAGTCGCGAAGATCCGGTTGCGTCTGTTCGTACTGTCCGGCGTGGTGAGCGCGCTGGCGGGTGTCGTCTACACGCTGCGCTTTACCAGCGCACGCGGCGACAACGGCGAAGGCTTCGAGCTGTCGGTGATCGCGGCGGTGCTGTTCGGCGGCGTGAGCATCTTCGGCGGACGCGGTTCGATGATCGGCGTGCTGCTGTCGCTGCTGATCATCGGCGTGCTGAAAAATGCGTTGACGCTCGACGACGTGTCCAGCGAAACGCTGACCGTCGTCACTGGCGTGCTGCTGCTGGCGTCGGTGCTGATCCCGAACCTGGTCGCCCGCTGGCGTGCCGCGCGCGACCGGCGCTTCATCGCGAAGTCGGCGGCTCCTTCATCTTCATAACGTTGTCCTAAGCGGTCTGCAAAGAGAAAGTCCAACAACCGATAACCCGGACACCACCACGTCCAACAACAAGGCAGGAGACACTTCATGTTCAAACCTCTTCTACGTCATTCCGGCACGGCCGCGCTCTGCGCCACGCTGCTCGCGCTCAGTTGCGCGGCGTCCGCGGCGGACCTGAAAAGCGGCCTGAAAATCGCGTTTGTGCCGAAGCAGATCAACAACCCGTACGAAGTGATCGCCGACGACGGCGGCATGGCCGCGATCAAGGAGTTCAACGGCGTGGGCAAGGTGGTGGGGCCGTCGGATGCGGGCGCGTCGTCGCAGGTGCAGTACATCAACACGCTGATCACGCAGCGCCAGGACGCGATCGTGATAGCCGCCAACGACGCGAACGCCGTTGTGCCGTATCTGAAGAAAGCGATGGGGCAAGGCATCAAGGTCGTGACTTTTGACTCGGATACGGCGCCCGAGGGTCGTCAACTGTTCGTGAACCAGGCGAACGCGGAAGGCATCGGCCGTGGCCAGGTGCAACTGGTGGCGAAGCTGATGGGCGGCGAGGGCGAGTTCGCGGTGCTGTCGGCCACGCCGAACGCGACCAATCAGAACACGTGGATCAAATGGATGCAGGAGGAGTTGAAGAAGCCGGAGTACTCGAAAATCAAGCTCGTGAAGATCGCCTACGGTAACGACGACGATCAGAAGTCGTTCGTCGAAACGCAGGGCCTGTTGCAGGCGTATCCGAATCTGAAGGCGATCGTCGCGCCGACCACGGTCGGTATCGCAGCGGCCGCGCGTTATATCTCGACGTCGTCGAGCAAGGGCAAGGTGGCGGTCACCGGGCTCGGCACGCCGAATCAGATGCGCGCGTTCGTGAAGAACGGCACCGTGACCGCGTTCCAGTTGTGGGACCCGAACCAGCTCGGCTACCTCGCGGCTTACGCGGCGGCGGCGCTGTCCTCGGGCAAGATCAGCGGCAAGGAAGGCGAGTCGTTCGACGCCGGCAAGCTCGGCAAGCGCACGATCGGCAAGCAAGGCGAAATCATTCTTGGACCGCCGACCACGTTCGACGCGAGCAATATCGACAACTTCAATTTCTGAGTTGTCGGCCTTCGCAAAGAGGCCGCTCTTGCGGTTAGCGCGGCGATGAGGCATCGAACGAATTGATGCGTGACGATGCGCGTCCGGCGAAGGCCGCCGGCGCGCTTTTTCTTTTGCGTCCTTAGCGCCGGATCGAAAAGCGCCGCGCGTAGCCCGCCGATGCCGCGCCGCGGCCCCACACCTCGCCGTCGATCAACACTCGCGTCAAGTTTTCGCCAGGCACGGCCACGTTCATGCGCGTGGCCGCTTCGCGATACAGCTGCGTCTGGTTGATGCGCGCCGCGATCTGCGCGTAGTCCGCGCGCGCGTCGATCATCCCCCAGCGCTCGAACTGCGTGAGGAACCACTCGCCTTCGAAGGGATGCGGGTAGTTGACCGCGCCGTCGTCGAAGAAGCGCAGCGGCGGGCTTGTCGGCGTGACGGTGCCGCTGTTGGTATCTGTGTTTGCGCCGAGGCGCGCCGCAATCAGCGTTTCATCGATGCCGATGTAATCAGGCCGCGCGAGCCAGCGCGCGATCTCCTCGCGATGCCCCGCGCCGTCCAGCCAGCGGCATGCTTCGAGCATCGTCTGCACGAGCGCGCGGCTCGTGTTCGGATGCGCGTCGACGAAATCGCGCCGACATGCGAGTACCTTCTCGGGATGATCGGGCCATACGTCGCCCGTGTACGCCACCGTCCTGCCGACGCGTTGCGCTTCGGCCAGCGCATTCCACGGTTCGCCGACACACAGGCCGTCGAGCTTGTCGTCGGCGAGCGCGGCGACCATTTGCGGCGGCGGAATCGCGACGCTCTCGATGTCGCGCAACGGATCGACGCCTTGCGACGCGAGCCAGTAATACAGCCACATTGCATGCGTGCCGGTCGGGAAGGTCTGCGCAAACACCGGCTTGCGGCCGAGCGTCGCCAATGCTTTGCGCAAAGTGCGGTGTTCGGCGAGCGCGTCGGCGAGACGGTTCGACAGCGTGATGGCCTGGCCATTGCGGTTGAGCACCATCAGCACCGCCATTTCCGTGCGCGGCGCGCCGACGCCGAGTTGCACGCCGTAGACGAGCCCGTAGAGCGCGTGCGCCGCGTCGAGATCGCCCGACAGCAGCTTGTCGCGCACGGCGGCCCATGACGGTTGACGGCATAGCTCGAGCGTCAGGCCGTGCGCGTGGCCGAATTCGAGCAGCTTCGCGGCGACGAGCGGCGCGGCGTCGGACAGCGCGACGAAGCCGAGCCGCAGATGCGTCTTTTCGAGCCGCGCCAGCGGAGACGAAGCGGACGACGCGGCGATGGGAGCGGGAGTATTCATGAGCGGCGCTTCATTTGTGCGAGTCGGCCGACGCGACCACCGCGCGCGCGACTTCGGCGAGTTTGACGCCCTGGTTCATGGCGCGTTTGCGCAGGCAGGCGTAGGCAGCGGGTTCGCTGATCTTCTGCTGATCCATCAGCAGGCGCTTGGCGCGATCGATCAGCTTGCGTTCGGCGAGTTCGTTCTCGACTTGCGCGAGGCGTTCGCGCAACTGCGATTCCTGCGCGAAGCGCGCGAGCGCGACTTCGAGAATCGGCGCGAGCCGTTCGGTCGCGAGGCCTTCGACGAGGTAGGCCGTGACGCCCGCGCTGACTGCGTCGCGAATCAACTGCTGGTTGGCGTCGTGGCTGAACATCAGCACCGGGCGAGGCGCGGTCGCATTCATCACCGCGAGCTGTTCGAGCGTGTCGCGCGACGGCGATTCGGTGTCGATGATGATGACGTCGGGCCGTTCGTTCTGCACCGCGCGATGCAGCGCTTGCGGCGTGGCCGTGCCGGCCAGCATCTGGCAGCCGAGGCGGGCGAGGGCATCGCGCAGATCGCCGATGGGTTTGTCGGTATCGGTGACGAGAAGAACACGCAGCATGGGGTAGGGGTTATCGACGGCTGAACCCTGTCAAGCACCATCCATGCCACGCGTTGCGGTGTGCCGCGTCGGCGTTGTGACGGTAACGCAATCATGGACTTGGCGGCGCAGCCGGCCGGGACCGGCGCGCGCCGCTGCACCCGCGCGGGGCACGCGCTGTCGGTGCACCGAAGCGGCGCACGCCCGCCGCTCGTCGCGTCAGCGCCAGTGCCCGTAGCTGCGCGGCGAAAACAGCAGCGTCACCGCCATCATCGCAGCGACGCACACGGCCAGCATGATCCACGCGGCGCCGAAGCCACCACTCCAGCCGTGCACGAGACCGGCTACGACCGGCGCGATCGCCGCGACGATAAAGCCGACGCCTTGAGTGAACGCGACCAGCCGGCCGGCGACGCGATGATCGGCGGCGTGATCCATCGCGGTCACGAGCGACAGCGAAAAAGTCCCGCCGAGACCGGCGCCCGCCACGCCGATCCAGAGCAGCGGCGCGCTGTCGGGCCACACGATCAAACCCAGTAGTCCGAACCATTGCGCCGACAGACCCAGCATCAGCCACGGGCGGCGATCGTGAAACGAGGCGGCGGCGAGCGGCAGCAGCAAGGCCGCGGCGGCCTGGAAGACCGTCATTCCCGCGAGCAGCGAACCGCTTGCCGCGACGCTCACGCCGCGTTGCTGGTAGAAAGCCGGCAACCATGCGACGAGGCTCGTGTAGCCACCGTTGACGATGCCGAAGTACAGGCCGAGCGTCCAGGCGCGGCGGTTGGTCCAGAGCTTGAGCGGCGCTGCGCGCATGGGCGATGACGCGGGTGCGGCCTGCTGCGCGGTGGTGTGGGATTCAGTGCGCAATGGGCCGTGCGAAGCGCGGCGATTCATGACCCACCAGCCGACCAGCGCAATGCAGGCCGGCACTGCCCACACAGCGAGAGCCGCGTGCCACGACTGCGTCGCGCGGCTCACCCACGGGCTCAGACTCGCGCCCAGTCCGCCGCCGCCCATGATCGATGCGGAGAACACGCCCATTGCCAACGGCACGCGCGCGTGAAAGCGCTGCTTCATGACGGCGGGCAGTAGCGCCTGGATCGCGGCGACGCCCGCGCCGGCGAGTATCGCCGTCGCGAGCAGGGCGGCGCCGCTCGATGCGAGCCACCTTGCTGCGCAAGCCAAGGCGATCGCCAGCAAGCCGAGCGCGACGCCGCGTGTTTCGCCGACGCCGCGCGTCAGCGCGCCCGCGCCGAATGCGCCGAGCCCCATCGCGACGACCGGCAGGCTGGTCAGCAACGATGCGCCGTAGAAGCTGAGGCCGGTGGCGTCGCGGATGGTCGTCATCAACGGGCTGATCGACGTGAGCAACGGGCGCAGGTTGATGCCGATCACGACGATCGCGCCGAGCCAGGCGATGTCGTGCGGCGTTAGCGGTGTAGCCGCGCAGGCGCGGTCGGCGGAACGATGGGCGGGGCTGGCGCTGGAGTGAGAATTCACGTTGGACCTGGAGGCGGGGGATAAAACGCCGCGCTTGAACGACGCGCGTCAGGAGCGGCGGCGCGGCCCTCACGGGACGGCATGGGCTGGTGATTGGGCTCGATGAGCGTCGCCATGCGTAGTTCGCGGAGCAGGAGCGAACGCTTCGATACCGTTTTGGTCAACCATACTAACATGATATGGTTAACCATTTTCGTGATGCCCGGTATAGCACACGTCATAGGCGGAGATCGTGCATGACGTTCCTGCATGCCGTCTGGCCGCGTCGCGTCGACTCACCTCGCCGCGCAATTGTTTTTCCGCCGACGTCCGCCGCTGGCCACGGCTAGAATGCCGGTCGAGATTGCTCCGTTCCCCGGTTACTGAATCCATGGCTACACGTTCCCGCCGGTCCTCATCGGCCGACACCGCCACGAACACGCCCGCGCTCACGAACGACGCCGCCGCCGCAACCGCCGACGATTCGCCCAGCGTCGAAGAGCGCATTTACGCGTCGATTACGACGGCATTGCTGCAAGGGCGGCTGCGGCCGGGCGCGCAGCTGGTCGAGCGCGACCTCGCGGCCGCGTTCGGTTGCACGCGCGGCGCGCTGCGTAAGGTGCTGGCGCGACTCGGCTTCGAAGGCAAGCTGGTGCTCGCGGCGAATCGCGGTGCGTTTGTGCCGTCGCCGTCGGAGGAGGACATTCGCCAGGTGTATCGCGCGCGGCAGATCGTCGAGGCGGGGATCGTCGCGGCGCTATGCGGGGCATTGAGCGCCGCGCACAAGCGCCGCTTGCGCGCGCATGTGCGCAGCGAGGAGAAGGCACTGCGCAGTGGCGCCATCGAGGAATCCGTGCGCCTCGCCGGCCAGTTTCACGTGCTGTTGACGGAGCTGGCGGGTGGCACCGAGTTGCTCGGCCTCGTCGGGCAACTGGTCGCAAAGACCGAGTTGTACAAGGCGCTATTCGATCCGTCGAAGGGGTCGGCCTGTTCCGCCGACGAGCACGCGCACATCATCGACGCGCTCGATGCAGGCGATCTGCCGGCGGCGCTGGCAGCCATGCGAGAGCATCTGTCGGAACTGGAGGAGCGGGTGGTCGGGCAGGTGCGCAAAAGCGCCGCCGGAGAGGATCTCGGAGCGGTCTTCGGGCGGTAGAAAAGAAACGGGATGGCGCGCAACGAGGCGCAGCATCCGGTGACTAAGCGGGACACATAGCCGCTTGCGACGAATCCGCGGGGCATTTGACCGCCTGCGTAGCGCAGCGGTTTGTGCAATGTGAACGACTCGCGAGCGAGCCACCCCGACGGGCGCACCCCCGCACAAACGTACGGAGAGGGCACGAAAAAACGTACAAAATTCCTGCGATGCCGCAGCGCGCCGCTCAGGCTCGAGTCAATCAATCAATCGGCGAGTCGAGCCGGAGAAGGCGCGCGAAAGGCTTCGCGTACAACTCAATCAATCGCAGCCGATCACGCGACGACCGTGCGCAGCGCGGTCAGCAGCGTGCCGTCAGTCAGCCTTAACGGCGACGGAATTGCGTATTGCGGGCGCCGCCGCCACCGCTGGCGCGCTCGTCCTTGTGACGGAAATTGATCCGGCCTTTGGTCAGATCGTAGACCGACAGTTCCAGCGTCACGCGGTCGCCCGCGAGAATACGGATGTGGTTCTTGCGCATGCGTCCGGACGCGTAAGCGCCAACCACGACGCCGTTGTCGAGCGTCACGCGGTAACGGCTGTCCGGAAGTACTTCGTCGACGATACCGTCAAGTTCAAGCAGTTCTTCTTTCGCCATGCATAACTCCTGGTCGATGGGATAACGGGTTGCCGGCCGCCGGCGAAGCCGGGCGGCACGGCATTGAATACGTTGACAGCGGTTTTTCAGGCCCGCTGCGTTTGCGGCATCAGCCTATGTGCTGATAGTACCGCTCAAAGATCAAAGATCGGCAACAGACTGGCCATCTACACGGCCGTCGATCAGTTGCTCGGCGTGAGCCATGCACGCGATGCGCGCCTTGCCCGTGCCGTCAAACGGAAACAGGTACTGCAGACGGAACACCCGGCCGTCGGCCGCCGCGTTCGCGCCCACGCGGCAGATGCGCACCGAGGCGTCGTAGCCCGCGTCGGGATTGCGGCTCGTCTGACCGTCCGCCGGGCGGCGCGGATAGACGAGCGGGTGAATTTCGTAACCCTTGTACGTCTTGACAACTGAATTCATGAAGCATGTGTCCTGTATTACGTGGTCGACGTGTCACGCGTGTTACGCGCGGCAAGACAGACCGGCGGTGCTGCACCCAGGGGCGCACCGCCATGGAAAAAGTTGGCACAGGCCCGATGGCGAGGGCTTGAGCGCGGCCGCGCAAAATCGCGGATTCGATGGAGAAGAAACACGCTGAAGTCGCGCAGACATCGGGCGCGTAAAGCTGAACCGCTCAGCTGTACAACTCGCGACGGCGAATGCATGCGGCGCATTGCCGGAGTGACGGGATCGCCGACGGGCGGCGGTCGAACAGTCGGGGGTGGTGCGGAGATGCCGGTTTGAGACTGCCTGCTGTTGCCTGGTGCTACTAATCCGGATACAGCTATTCCAACATGATGCACTAAATGGGGCTAATTGGATAGCAAAAACTTCCGCGCAGCGGCAAATCGCCCGCCTGACGGGGCTTTGGGCGCAATTCGGCAGGCCGCGCGCGGCGCAGCGCGCATGAGCGACGCGCCGGGTACATAGCGCGGCGTGCCAGGGAAGCGGCGAATTAGTGGACCGAACGACGCTTTAGCGGGACGTTTCGGCGACGCGCTTCTGCAATTCGCGCGACGCCGCCAGCGGAATGCGCGCGTCGTCCCAGCCGGCCAGCCATTCGACTTCCTTTGACGTAAAGATCTGTCCGTGATTGCGCAGCGCGTATTGCAGCGAGTCGATGATGTGATTGCGGATGATTTCCGGCGTGCCTTTGTCATCGAGTACCGCGCGAAACGCTTCGAGCGTGGCCATCTGTGTCTCCGTGAGGGGGATGGTGGTTTTATCGCACGAAAAAAATCGCGGCGCCACGCGGACAAAAATCGTCTTGGGGTAGGGAAAGCGGGCGTGGCGGGTTTGATCCGCGTGGCCGATGGCCGACGGCAGGTGGCTGCGGTCACTGCGGTCACTGTGGGGTCACCGTGGTCGCGGCCGCGGAGCGGGGTGGCTACAATGGCGACTCGCGGCGGCCCCCGCGCAACCCGCGCCGCCTCCTCCGAACACTGCGATTTCCCATGCGCAACACAAACGTGTCTCCCGTGAAAGACCTGCTGCTGAAGCGTTACGCTCCGATCGCCGACGGCATCGCGGCGCTCCTCTATCCATGTGCCGAAGTGGTGATTCACGACCTGCGCGATCAGACCATCGCGTACCTCGTGAACAATCTGTCGAAGCTCGAAGTCGGCGGCCCGTCGGTGCTCGACGAGGTCCATTACGCGGCGCGCGGGCAGACCATCGGACCGTACGAAAAGCTCAACTGGGACGGCCGGCGCATGCGCTGCGTGAGCAACATCCTGTTCGACGACGACGGCAAGCCCGCCGGCATGCTGTGCGTCAACTTCAATATCGCGGTGTTCGAGGACGTGCGCTCGACGCTCGATCTGTTCATCAGGGGCGGCAATCTGTCGGACGCGCCCGCGGAGGACCTGTTCCGCGACGACTGGCAGGACCGCATCAACACGTACCTGCACACGTGGCTGCGCGAGCGGCAGATCGGCATCAATGCGCTTACGCGCGAACACAAACGGGAAATCGTCGAGGCGCTGCATGCGCAGGGCGCGTTTCGCGGCCGTAGTTCGGCGAACTACGTGGCCGCGGTGCTGACGATGGGCCGCGCGACGGTCTACAAGATTCTGAAGCAGATGAAAGAGGGCGGCTGACGCCTTCAGCACTGCGCGTTCAAACACGAGGAGGAGGGCAATGGTGCGTTACCGGCACTACAAAGGCGGTATATACGAACTGATTTGCGAGGCGACGCTGGAGTCCGATCCGACGGTCACGATGATCGTCTACAAGGCGGCCAATGGTACGATCTGGACGCGTCCCGCATCGGTGTTTTTCGAACTGATCGAGCACGACGGCATGAAGGTGCAGCGCTTCGCACCGATCTGACAGTCGCGGGCGTTCAGCCCATTTCACATCCACTCATTGCGGCTTGCGCGAACGCGCGCAGCCATGCGTTATCAACGGGAAATCTGAATGCGTTTATTGCTTGCCATCCTTCTGCCGTGGTTTCAGTTCTTCACGATCGGCCGTCCGTTTGCGGGCATCATTTGCCTGATTTTGCAGATCACGCTGATCGGCTGGATTCCGGCTGCGATCTGGTCGGTGTACGCATTGAGCCAGTACAACACCGACAAGAAAATCGCCCGCGCAATGGGCAACGGGCGTTAAGACTCGCTTGCGATCAACACGCGCGCCGCTTCAGATGAACGGCAATCCGCGCGTGCCGTAATTTGTGATGCCGTCTGCACGACGGTTCACCGCGACGCTGGCAATTCGATCGCGTCCGGCGCTTCGATCACGAGGTCGGTTTCCGCGATCGCCACGCACGGCAGGATATAGCCCTCCACTTTTTCTTCGCGGCTCAGGCCCGGCCATTCGATCGTGTAGCGCACTCGCCCCGCTGTCATTTTGCACAGGCACGTGCGGCATGTGCCGTTGCGGCACGAACGCGGCAGACGCAGATTCGCAAAGGCGGCGGCTTCGAGGAGAGTCAGCGAATCGGGCGCTTCGAAGCTCTGGCCGAGCGGCTCGATGCGAACGAGAGGCGGGCGGGTCGGATCGGACATCGTGTGACGTGGATGGCTGCGTGCGCGACACTTTACACGGGATGCGCGCGGCGGGATTGATCGCTTCGCGTTCGGGCGTGATGGTTGGGCGGATGCGCGGTTGAGTGATTGTGGCCCACCACCCCCTTCAATGCGCCGTGCTCCCACGCCGCAAATAGCGGTACACCGTATTGCGCGCCAGCCCCAACTCGCGCGCCGCCGCTGACACATTACCGTCGAGCCGCGCGAGCGTCTGCGCGATCAATTTGGCCTGCCAATCCTCCATCCGCGCGGGCGCTACGGTATGGGCGCCTCCCTGCTGCACCGAAGCCACGGCGCCACTCACGTCCGCATCATTACCCGGCCCCGCCGCGGCCCAGCGCGCATTCCCCACGTCCGTCACGTCGGCGCAATCCTGCAAAAAGTCCTCCGGCAAATCGTCCAGCTCGATCTGCTCCGCGCCTTCGGCCATGATGCTCGCGGTGCGCAGCACGTTGGCCAGTTGCCGCAGATTGCCGGGCCAGCGGCACTGCGCAAAGCGCTCCAGCACCGCAGCGGACACGCGCCGCGGCAAGTGCTCGCTGTCCGGCTGCAACGCCAGCATGCGGGCGACGAGCGCGGCCAGATCGGTGCGCTCACGCAGCGGCGGCAAGGTCACGACGAGTCCGTTGATCCGGTAATACAGGTCTTCGCGGAAGGTGCCTTCGTCGATCATCGCGCGCAGGTTGCGGTGGGTCGCGCAGACGATGCGCAGATCGACCGGAATCGGCCGTGTTCCCCCGAGCGGCACGACGGTGCGCTCCTGCAGCACGCGCATCAGACGCACCTGCTGCGCGAGCGGCATATCGCCGATCTCGTCGAGGAACAACGTGCCGCCGTCGGCCTGCACGATCTTGCCGACGCTACCGCGCTTCTTCGCGCCGGTGAACGCGCCGTCCTCGTAGCCGAACAGCTCCGCCTCGATCAGCGTCTCGGGCAGCGACGCGCAATTCAGCGCGACGAACGGCGCGGCCCGCCGAGGCGAATCGTGATGGATCGCGCGCGCGAGCCACTCCTTGCCGGTGCCGGTTTTGCCGAGCACGAGAATCGGAATATCGCGGCCACGCAGTTTGGCGACGCGTCGCAGAATCGCGGCGACCTGCGCGTCGCCTGTGTCGAGCGTTTCGAGTGTGGCGAGCGGTGCGGGATCGACAGCGCGCGGCGCGTGACGCGCTCCGCCTGACAGCGGCGCACGCGCGGTGCCGTTGAAGTTGAAGTCGTCCGACGCGACGCCGTGAGCCATGTAGCGCGGCGCCGCATATTCGCCGCGCGCGACCACCCGCACGCCGCTGGGCAGCGTCAACAGAATGCTTTCGCCGGGCGTGCGCGCGATCTGCTGCAACAGCCCCGCGAAGGGGATGCCGAACAGCGCGTCGAACGGTTGCCGTTGCAGCTCGGCGAGCGGCTGCCCGAACTGAAACAGTGCGCTGCGATTCGCCGACAGAAACGTGCCGTCCGCCGCGAACGCCGCGAGCCCTTCGAACAGCGTGCCGATGAATTCCGCGCGCGCGTGAAAGTGCACGCGAATCGCGTCGGCGAATTGATTGGAGAACAGATGATTTTCGATCATCTGCGCCGACATCCTGACGAGTGCCAGGGTGTGCTTATGAAAACCGCGCGTGTCGCCGCTCACGTCGAGTGCGCCGATGGTACGCCCGAACGGGTCCGCGATCGGTGCGCACGAGCAGGTGAGAATCCGGTTTGCGTGCAGGAAGTGCTCGTCGGCGTGCACGACGGTCGGCTGCCCGTCGACCAGCGCGGTGCCGATCGCGTTAGTGCCGCGATCCGCTTCGGCCCACGACACGCCCGGACACAGCGCGACGCGATTGGCCTTTTCGACGAAGTCGCTGTCGCCGAGACTGTGCAGGATCACGCCGTGATTGTCGGTGAGCAGCACCATGCTTTGCGTGTCGACGATCTGCGCGTGCAGCGTTTCCATCACCGGGAGCGCGTGCGTGTAAAGCGATCGATTGCGGCCGACCAGTTCGCGCAGCGCGGGCCGGCGCAGCGGCTGAAAGTCCGGCGTTTCCGACGCGCGCAGGCCGATCTCGAGCGAGCGCGCGTGAGCTTGCGCGATGACATCGGGCCGGCCGATGCGCGACGGCGCGTCAGAACGAGGGGCTGGACGATGAGCAGGACGATGGGTCAAGGCATGTCTCCGGTGATCGGACGCGCGACGGGTGCGTTGCCCGTCGTTCGATACCGCAGCGCAGCATCCGCGCGTGTGGCCGAATTCCGATCTTACAGGACGAATCGCACGCTGCGCGGCAGCGAAAATACGCAGGCGTGTGCGCCCCAACGCGGCATGAAAGCGCGCGGCGCACCAGAATCAGGCAATCGGCAAGGAAAACTTGCGCCGCGCCCGAACTCGTCTAAAGTGAATCAATTCACCTCCGCGCGGCGCGAAGTGCGGCGCCGCCGCAGCGAGGTGAGAGCCCGCGTCGTCGGCATTGGACAAGGAGGAGGGAGCTGCCGACGCGTTCCAGATGCAACCGGCGCGCGCATTACCCGGCGACACCATGCGCGGCACCAACCTTCCAGGTGAACCCATGCAGATCCTATTCCCCAACGAAACTCCTGAATATTCAGGTCGCGAACTTACCTTGGCGTTCCCGGCGATGGTCGACGGGCAGAGGGTGGAATGCATGATCACCGCGGAGGCGCTCGAAGACCACTTCGGCGCCGCCTCGCCGCGTCTGGAGGACATGGTCGGTGCGTTCGACGCGCATCGGGCCCGGATCGAAGCCGCGACGCGCCGTCTGCTGTCGGAGACGGGGGCGCAGTGCCTGGTGCTCAGGAGCGGCTACGTGCGTTTCTACGAGGCCAACTGGCGCAATTGAGCGGCGGCGGTGTTCGCGATGTTGGCGGAGCCTGACAATCGTCGGTCGCTCCAACGCCGATAAGCTCAAACGAGCAGAAAAACCGCGCGAAGACCGGGTCCCCAAAACCCGGGCGCGGTGTGATCCGTTCAAACTGGCCGCGGCCTTTGCATCGCCGTCGTTCATGCTCGCGCCTTCAATGCGCGGCGAGCACAGCGCGGCAATCAGATCATCCGCCGCAGCGTCCTATCCTTGAACACCACGTGATGCGCGATCGCTGCCAGCGCGTGCAGGCCGATCACCCAATAGAACACATTGCCGAGCCACTCGTGCGCGTCCTTGAGGAAGGGCCGCGCGATCGAATCGGCGCCGACCAGCGTGAAGCTGACATTGACCCACGCGAGGTTCACCGGCCGGCCGCCGGCGTTGACCATCAACATGCCGAGCAGCGGCTGCGCGAAGATAAACACGTAGAGCGCGAGATGCGCCGCGCGCGCGAGGAACGCGGCGGCCCGGTTGCCGCCGATCTCCTCCGGCGCGCCGGCCCAGAGGCGCCAGACGAGGCGCAGCATCGCGAGCGCCAGCACCAGCGTGCCGGCCCAGAAATGCACGCCGGTCCAGAACGCGCGGCTGTCGGTGCCTTTCGGCCCGCGTATTTCGATGGCCAGATACGCGAGCGCGACCAGCAGAAAAATCGCCCAGTGGAAGAAAATCGCGGGCGACGTGTAACGGTCGGTGGGATTGCGATAGGACATGCGGGGACTCCTGCGACCGGGTCGATCTTTTTCGAATCCCCGGATGATAAACGGTGGCCGCCTACGCCGGGCCAGATCAATCGCGCATCGTTGATCCAGGCCCAGGTGGGCCGCGCCCGCGTTTATTCGCTGCCGAGATAGAAATAGCGGAACAGGAAAATCGCCGCGATGACCCACACCACCAGCTTCACCTGGCGCGCCTGGCCGGTCAGCAGCTTCAGCCCCGCATACGAGATGAAGCCGAACGCGACGCCGTTGGCGATAGAGTAGGTGAACGGCATCAGCAGCGCGGTCAGCGCGGCCGGCACGACTTCGGTGGCGTCGTCCCACGGCAGGTCGAGCATTTCGCGCAGCATCAGGCACGACACGTACAGCAGCGCGGGCGCGGTCGCGTAGGCGGGCACCACGGCCGCGAGCGGCGCGAAAAAGAGCGCCGCGAGGAACAGCACGGCCACGGTGATCGCGGTGACGCCGGTGCGCCCGCCTGCCTGCACGCCCGACGCGCTTTCGATGTACGCGGTGGTCGACGACGTGCCGAGCATCGAGCCGGCTAGAATCGCGGTGCTGTCGGCGAGCAGCGCGCGGTTCAGGCGGTGCATCTTGCCTTCGACCAGCAGCCCCGCGCGATTGGCCACGCCCATCAGCGTGCCGGTCGCATCGAATAGTTCGACGAGGAAGAACACGAGGATCACGTTCAGCACGCCGGTCGAGAGCGCGCCGCGGATGTCGAGCTGGAACAGCGTCGGCGAGATCGACGGCGGCGCGGACACGATGCCGTGGAACTGGTTGCCGCCGAAGAAAAAGCTCAGCACCGTCACGCCGACGATGCCGATCAGGATCGCGCCGCGCACGCGCAGATAATCGAGCGTGACGATCGCGAAGAAGCCGATTATCGCGAGGATCACGTGCGGCTCGTGCAGGTTGCCGAGCGTCACGAGGGTGGCCGGACTGCCGACCACGACGCCCGCTTCCTTCAGCGAAATGATCGCGAGGAACAGGCCGATACCGCCGGTGATTGCGATACGTATCGAATGCGGGATGCCTTTGACGATCACCTCGCGCACGCGGAACAGCGTGACAATTAGGAACAGGCAGCCGGAGATGAACACCGCGCCGAGCGCGGCCTGCCACGTGAAGCCCATGCCCTTGACGACGGTGTACGCGAAGTACGCGTTCAGGCCCATGCCGGGCGCGAGCGCGATCGGGTAGTTCGCGTACAGGCCCATGATCAGCGAGGCCAGCGCGGCCACGAGGCAGGTCGCGACGAACACCGCGTCCTTCGGCATGCCGGCGTCGCCGAGAATCGCCGGGTTGACGAAGATGATGTAGGCCATCGTCAGGAAGGTAGTGACGCCCGCGAGCACTTCGGTGCGTAGGTTGGTGCCGGCGGCGTCGAAGCCGAAGTAGCGTTTTATCGAGTCCATGAGGCGGGTCTCTCGTCGTTCAGAAAGCGTTTTTTGTGGTGGAGGCGGCAGGCGTAGCGGGCCGGCCGGCTGTGGATTCACATGCGGGCCTGCGCGGCGCCGGGGCTACGGGCGGAATTGTAATCACGAATGGCGGCCGCACGCGGCGCGCGTGGTCGAATCGGGGGGTAAAGGCCTGTCAGGCGGGCGGTTCGCCGTCCGAGTGTGGCGTCGACGCATCAGAGCGCGGCGGTTGCCGGGCGAGCCAGCGGTCGAGTTCGCCCGCGAAGCTCTTGCTGTCGCGCGCGCTGAAGGCGGCCGGCCCGCCGGTGTCGACGCCGCTGCTGCGCAACTGGTCGAGCATCGAGCGCATGCGCAGCCGTTCTTCGATCGTGCCGGGTGTGTACCAGTTGCCGCGCGGGTCGAGCGCCTGCGCGTGCTTCGCGAGGACGGCGGCGGCGAGCGGGATGTCGGCGGTGATCACGAGGTCGCCTTGCGTGACGCGCTCGGCGATCAGGTCGTCGGCGGCGTCGAAACCGGCGGGCACCTGAATCGCGCGGATCAGCGGCGACGGCGGTATGCGCAGGAACGTGTTGGCGACCAGCGTTAGCGGCATGCCGGTGCGGCGCGCGGCGCGAAACAGCATGTCCTTGATCACGACCGGACAGGCGTCGGCATCAACCCAGATTGACATGATTTGGAGTCCGGCTGCGGGGTATCGAAGGGGCGAGATGATACCTTGAGTGGGGGAGGAGTGCGGGCGGGGCGCATGGGGGCATCGGTTATGGAGGAGGCGACGTCACGGATCAAGTCCCCGCACAGCCCGACCGCACAGCCCGAGACCTCGGGGACAGCTATAGCCACAAAGGCTAAAACGACCGCCCAAGACTATTGCAGCCGCACGCAGCCATCGTGGCCATGGCAGCCGCGGTCACGAACACGCCCCCCCGCTCGCCGCCATTGCAGCCCGGGCCGACCCGCTCCCCGCCGCAACCGCACAGCACCCGCGTTACTGCGTGACCGTCTCACCCGCCTGCTGCGCCCGTCGCGCCGCGACGATGCGCCCCGCGCGCTGCGCATTGGCCGGATAGTCGATCCAGTCGAGCGGATCGTAGCCGGCGGCGCGCCATTCGACGAGATCGGCCTTGACCTGTGCACGCGTTTTCGGCGCCGACGGGTCGTTAGGCTGCGCCTGGAGCTGCGCGAATGCGCTGCTGATGCTGACGGCGGCCAACAGCGCGCCGAGTCCAATTCGAGAAACGTTCTTCATGATGAGCTCCCATGGAGCGGTTAACACGAGCCCGGCATTCTAGTTTCCGGCGGCGTTTCGAGTAAGGCGATGGAAAGCAATGCATCGTTTCGTCCAGCGGGCTAAAGGGCGCTGGCAGCGCATTGAACCGTGCCGAAGCGCGTTGAACTACGTTGAACGCGCGTTGAACCCGCGCCGTTTCTTGTGGGACGTCGCGCGAATGCACCGCGTTTCGCGGCGTCGGCACCGTATATTCAATCCGCTTCGCGCCCGTTGTCGATGCCATCCAGTATTAAAAACTCGGTGGCCGTTTCCGGTCTCTGTGAGCAGCGGGTAAAGCACCTTGAAAGCTCGTCACACTGGCGTCTTCAGTATGTGGAAATCCTGACATAACACAGGACGAGTGGCACCATCAGATGACATTGCTGGAGGTGCTGGTTGATATCGAAGATGGGTGTCAGCAGGATGGCGAACATGACCCGGAAGTGTTCCAGATTCTTGCTTGACGCGAACGGCGTGCCTCGAGCCGCCTTACCTCCCGTCAGGCTGCGGATCTTCTCGCGGATGCGGTGCGGAAGAAGGCAGCCACTGTGTCAAACGTAGAATCCACTGATATTGCGCAGCGTAAGCAGGTACGCATGAAAGGAGGGGCGCGAACAGAAGCAGGCGCCCAGGTTGGTGTCGTTGCGCATTAGTCTGAATCGGCGTGCAATGGAAATTCCGTGCGGCGTAGATCCCTGGCTTCGGAGCAGAACGAGGAGGTAGTGCGAAAGTGACTTGATGATGCGGAGTGCATTTTTTATCGGAATAGTACTTTGCAGTCCTCATATCCAAGTTTCCAATCATTTTTTTATATTCACGTCTCGGAAATTTCTGACAGGCGTAACCGCGTTTTTCATTCGCGTCGCGTCAGGGCGTTGATGGGACCACAGGGAAATCGTAATTCTAAGAGTTGTCGGATTGATGGGGTGGCGGCCGTCCTATAGGGTGCTTGGGGAACAACCAGGTGAAACCAATAGGGATAACTATGCAAATAAACGGAATGACCCTCGATGCGAAGTCGCGCATTGCAACACGCCTGCTGGCCGCATTGATGCTGCTCATGACGGTGACCGTAGCAAATGCGACCGACTGCTTTTCACTTTACGCAAAGTCCGGCGCGACGCCAGGTACGCCGAGTTGCAAGCTTACTGTGACCAGCAATACGCCAGGTGGTCTCGCCAATTACGCCTGCATTAATGACCTTGCCCAGATAGATCAATGGTGCAACACCCCCCCAACACAGCCTGACGACTCTGCGCCTGATGACTCCTGCCCGGTGGCGGACCCTGTGTTGCCAGCAAAAGGGATTGTCGCACTTTCGGAAGTCGACTTCCAAAGCGGCGGGGCATCGCCAATCGTCTTCACGCGGGTATATCTTTCGAAGCCGTACGACACCACTCAGACGTTGATGGGAAGCAATTGGGTCAATAACTGGCAGCGACGGATCGATTTGACTGGCGTCAATGCAAGTGTGCCGCATGTCGTCGCTTATAGAGGCTTTTGGCAACCTGTGACGTTTAAGTTGAGTGGCGGAGCGTGGGTGGTGCCAGGAAATCATGGTCTCACCCTGACAAAAGCCGGTGATGGATTCTACTATCTGAAAGATGAGCAACGTGGTACGACGGAAGGCTATTCGGACACCACGGGTATGTTCTATACCGAGAGAACACGCACTGGTATGCTTCGCGAGGTTCGTTACGACGGGCAGCGGTTAGCGGAGATTGTCCAGCGGCCAGTTGATAGCACAGCAAGCACAGCACAGAACAGGGTGGTGCTCAGTCCGACTTACGACAGTAGCGGTCGCATCATTTCCGTGGTACCGCCTACTGGGAATGCCGTACATTATGCGTACGACGCGAAAGGGAATCTTGCTTCGGTAACCAAACCGTTCGCGAGTGTTCGTCAATATCTGTATGAGGATGTGCGCTTCCCCAGTGCACTGACAGGCGTAAAGGACGAATCTGGATCTCGGATTGCAACGTGGGGTTACGATGCCAGCGGTCGCGTAACCACGGTCACGCATCCTGACACCACTCGCAATACGTCGCTGAGCTACAACTCCGGCGCGACGACAGTCAGTGGGATGTCCGGCACCAGTACGTATAGCTTTGATGCCGCAGACACGTTCCGCCCCCGTTCGATTGTGACGCCGGCAGGCACGGTATCGCGCACGTGGGATGCCGCAGGCAATCTGGAGCAGAGGACCACGCCTGGCGGAAACACTCAGTACACTTGGGACAGTGCCAACCGGCCAACCAAAGCATTTGCCACGGTCGCTGGAACGAAAGCGGTCACGACTATCGAATATGCGGACGGCAGTTCCCTGCGTCCTCATCTGGTCGCCACACCGGGAAAAGTCCGCGCGTTCGTCTATGACTCAAGCGGTAACGTCACGGGTTATGCAGAGCGGCAAACGACTGACCTGACAGGCGAACAAGGAATGCAGGCGGTCGGGACAGGCAGCCAGTTGGCCGTTGGCGCGCGCTACGATGGAGCAGGCCGCCTTTTGTCGGCCACCGTGACGCAGGATGGCAAGACGCTTGAAGACTGGACGTACACATATGACCCACGGGGCGACATTGCATCAACCCGGGATGCCGTGTCGGGTTGGCAGATGCGGACAGTGGATCGCAGCAACGAAGGTCGTGCGCAAACTATTGCAGGTAATAGTGGTCAGGCCGGCATTGCTTATGATGCGCGCGGGCGCGTATCAAGATTTACCTATAATGAACCGGCAGGAATTATCAATGGCGGTCTCGCCCGCAAGTTGCAGGTCGACTATAAGTATGGTCCGGACGGCGCGGTATCGACGCGCACTGGGCAGGTGTCAACGAATGACGCATGGTGGCAAGCGATCAGCGATGCCGAACTGGACGTATGGCTTACCAACTGGGAGTTGGGTAATGATCCGGTTTCGCCGTCCGCTAACCTCACAGGACTCAAGTCTGACGCCGATCGCTTCGTTCCAAGCCTCTGCGTTGAGTGCTACATGGCGTGGAAAGCCAAGTTTGCGGTGAAGCTATTCGGTAGTGAGCTGACCAATATCCTTCCGCAGTGGGGCGAGACAACGGAGCTGATGCTGAGTGATCAATTGCAGATTCCTTATCCGACCCTCGTACCGGATGTGATGGACTCCGCAAAGAGGTCAATGCTTTACAGTTCTGTCTTCGGAGCAGGGAACGAGGGCGGTGGAATGGTGAAGTGCAGTGCAAGAGAAGATCATGAGGATCAATGCTTCTCAGACTATCAGGTCGATCTGGATATGTGCAACGCGGTTGCTTTCGCCCGGGGGGGAGAGAGGTTGGCTGCCTTATGTAAGCAAAAGGCATTTCAGAATTACCAATCATGTAGAGGTTATTGATGGCTAATCATCCGCCGTATTGTGTTGTTCTGACCTACTTGGAGGATCGCCAAGAGTTTGCATTGCAGACTATTGATCGCGCCATGCTAGAGCCAGTCATGGCCGGAAAATTCGCAGTACCGATCCCGTTGGAAACACAGGATTTCAAGATTGACGATGAATTCGCGCACGGGCTTGGAGCGACGATGTTAAATATGATCGCGCTGGGTCAGCCTGACATCAAGCAGTACATGACGCTTACGCCGCCCCCGGGTCAATAGGCCGTCAGGACAGTAACTGCCTGATTGGCGCATTTTTACTGTGTCGCTTTCTCCATACGCCCGCTCTAGCGGGCGTCATTTTATTGCAGTCAGGAACGGCTGACCGACCCTGACACGTGTAGTGAGATTTGTACGAAAGACAGTGGAAACGCATCAGGCGCTTCTTGTTCATTATCGGGTTGCAAGTTCAGCGGAAGGGGTAGTTCGGGGATGAAAGTCCCCTATCGATCTTGATGGTGGCGAAGGATCAGTGAAGCGCAAGGGCGTCGTGGCGTCGTCGCGAGGGGGCTGAACGAAGCGAGGACCAAAGCCATGACCTGACGAACAGAACCCGGATATGAGGCCTACTCGGGCGGACGGGCACGCAAGCGATGGCGAAGTCCCTAACCATCGAGGGCCGGGCTGTCAAATCTGGCAGAGGGCATATCAGGGCGGTGGCGCTTCAGGGGCCGACGGAATGGAAGGAGTAGCCCTACGGCTCTCGGTCTCGTGATGTCTCAGATGTTCACGAGTGGGAAAACTCGTCAAACCAACCGGACTGGGCGAAGCCCGGAAGGGCCCGGCGGCAGCGAGCCAATCAATGGCGGCGGATCGCTAACAAGCGAGGCCGGGCTTTGCGTGACGGAACTTGCGTGGGGATCTTAACCGTTCCAACCGCCTAGTGCGGACCGGCATGTCAGGTGGTGTGCGAGGGGGATCAGGTCGTCAGCGGCATGCCGGTGCGGCGCGCGGCGCGAAACAGCATGTCCTTGATCACGACCGGACAGGCGTCGGCATCAACCCAGATTGACATGGTTTGGAGTCCGGCTGCGGGGTATCGAAGGGGCGAGATGATACCTTGAGTGGGGGAGGAGCGCGGGCGGGGCGCGTGGGGGCATAGGTTATGGAGGAGGCGACGTCACGGATCAAGTGCTCGCACAGCCCGAGACCGCACGGCCCGAGACCGCACAGCCCGAGACCTCGGGGACAGCTATAGCCACAAAGGCTAAAACGACTGCCCAAGACTATTGCAGCCGCACGCAGCCATCGCAGCCATCGTGGCCATGGCAGCCGCAGTCACGAACACGCCCCCCGCTCGCCGCCATTGCAGCCCGGGCCGACCCGCTCCCCGGCCGCAACCGCACCGCACCCGCGTTACTGCGTGACCGTCCCACCCGCTTGCTGCGCCCGTCGCGCCGCGACGATGCGCCCC
This sequence comes from Paraburkholderia ginsengisoli NBRC 100965, assembly GCF_000739735.1. Lineage (GTDB taxonomy): Bacteria > Pseudomonadota > Gammaproteobacteria > Burkholderiales > Burkholderiaceae > Paraburkholderia > Paraburkholderia ginsengisoli. The sequence goes on from NZ_BBJF01000005.1 coordinate 313,440, forward strand.
GCGCGCTGCGCATTGGCCGGATAGTCGATCCAGTCGAGCGGATCGTAGCCGGCGGCGCGCCATTCGACGAGATCGGCCTTGACCTGCGCGCGCGTTTTCGGCGCCGACGGGTCGTTAGGCTGCGCCTGGGGCTGCGCGAACGCGCTGCTGATGCTGACGGCGGCCAACAGCGCGCCGAGTCCAATTCGAGAAACGTTCTTCATGATGAGCTCCCATGGAGCGGTTAACAACAAGCCCGGCATTCTAGTTTCCGGCGGCGTTTCGAGTAAGGCGATGGAAAGCAATGCATCGTTTCGTCCAGCGGACTAAAGGACGCTGGCAGCGTGTCGGAGCCGGACTGCACTGCGCTGAAGCCGCGCCGGTCCGCCGAGGCACCCATGCGAATTCACCGCGCCTCACGGCGCCGACGGCTTGCCAAAGCGATCCAGCACCGCGCTCAGCAGATCGATCGGCAACGGAAACACGATCGTCGAATTCTTGTCGGCGGCGATCGTCGTGAGCGTCTGCAGGTAGCGCAACTGCATCGCCTGCGGCTGCTTCGACAGCGTCTGCGCCGCTTCCAGCAGATGCTGCGAAGCCTGCAATTCGCCCTCCGCGTGAATCACCTTCGCGCGCCGTTCGCGCTCGGCTTCGGCCTGGCGCGCAATCGCGCGGATCATCGTTTCGTTGATATCCACATGCTTGATCTCGACGATCGACACCTTGATGCCCCACGCGTCGGTCTGCGCGTCGAGCACTTTCTGGATGTCGGCGTTCAGCTGCTCGCGCTCGGCCAGCAGCTCGTCGAGTTCGTGCTTGCCGAGCACCGCGCGCAGTGTCGTCTGCGAAAGCTGGCTGGTGGCTTCGAAGTAACGCGCCACCTGGATCACCGCTTTCTCCGGATCGACCACGCGGAAATAGACCACCGCGTTGACCTTCACCGACACGTTGTCGCGCGTGATGACGTCCTGCGGCGGCACGTCGAACACGACGGTGCGCAAGTCCATGCGCACGGCCTGCTGCACGACCGGGATGATCAGCACGAGCCCTGGCCCCTTGACCTTCCAGAAGCGCCCGAGCATGAACACGACGCCCCGCTCGTACTCGCGAAAAATCCGCACCGACGACGCAATCAACGCGGCCACCAGCAGAATCAGAATGCTGCTGAAGCCGAATGTGAAACCGATCATGAGCGTTCTCCTTGTATGGCCCCGCCAGCCGTGTCGGACGTGCCCGATGAACTGGACGCAGCGGGCGCGCCGGGGACGACAGGCGCAGCAGGCACGACGGTCAGCGTCAGTCCGCGTCGCGCGGTGACGCGCACTGTCTGGCCCGCCGCGACCGGCGCCGCGCTGGACACCCGCCAGCGCTCGCCCTGCACGCGCGCCCAGCCGGCCGGCGCGCCGCCTGGCGTGGCGTCCTCGAGTTGCAGACCGCCGTCGAGCACCACGCCGACGCTGCCGATCAACCCTTCCGAGCCGGTCACCACGGGCCGGCGCCGCGCGCGCAACGCGAGCCGCGACACGCCGAGCACGAACAGCACGCTGAACACGACGACGGCGGCGATCACCGGCAGCGGGATGCCGTAGCCGGGCACGTCGGTGTCCATCAGCATCAGCGCGCCGATCACGAACGCGACCACACCGCCGAAGCCGAGCGAGCCGAAGGTCGGCAGGAACGCCTCGCCGATCAGGAACGCGATGCCGAGAAACACCAGGCCGAGCCCGACGTAGTTGACGGGCAGCATCTGCATCGCGAACAGACCGATTAGCAGGCTGATCGCGCCGACCACGCCCGGCAGCACGAAGCCCGGGTTGGCGAATTCGAAGAAGAGGCCATACATGCCGATCATCAGCAGCACCAGCGCGACGCTGGGATCGGTGATGACCGCCAGGAAATGGCTGCGCCAGTCGGCTTCGAGTGTGACGAGCGGCGCGTGCGCGGTGTCGAGCGTGACGTTGCCGCGGCTCGTCGTGACCGTGCGGCGGTCCAGCTGGCGCAGCAGATCGGGCACGTCGCGCGCGACCAGATCGACGACGTGCTGCGCGAGCGCGTCCTCGGCCGACAGGCTCACGGCTTCGCGGACCGCGCGCTCGGCCCACGCGGCGTTGCGCCCGCGCATCTGCGCGAGGCCGCGGATGTAGGCGGCGGCGTCGTGAACCTGCTTGCGCAGTTCAGTCGATTGAGTGTCGAGCGGGAGGGCGGCGGCTTCGCTTGCAGAAGCGGTGGGCGAGAGCGTCGATGGGGTTGATGCGCCAGTGCCTTCGCCAGCGCCGGCACCTGCACCTGGCAAGCTCGGCACACCACGCGCGCCCGCCGGTCCGCCCGGCAACCCCGGCGTCCCGCCGCCTGCGGGCGGCTCGCCGCCGCCAATCCCCATCTGCACCGGCGTCGCCGCGCCGAGATTGGTGCCCGGCGCCATCGCCGCGATATGGCTCGCGTACACGATGTAGGTGCCGGCGCTCGCGGCCCGCGCGCCGCTCGGCGCGATGAACGTGGCGACCGGCACCGGCGAGCCGAGTATTGCCTTGATGATCTGCCGCATCGACGTATCGAGCCCGCCGGGCGTATCGAGTTGCAGCACCGCCAGTTGTGCGTGCTCGTCGGCGGCGCGGCGCAGGCTGCGCACGATGAAGTCCGCGCTGGCCGGCCCGATCGCGCCGTTCACCGGGATCACCACGACGCTGTTCCGGATCAGCGCGGCATAGAGCGGCGGCGCGCTCGATTCGCACGACGCGAATGCAAACGCCAACAGCACGCCAAGCGCGGTCATGCCGCGCATCAACCGGCCCACGATGCCGCCACGGATAAGCGGCCGACGCGGACCAGACTGCCGGAACGGGAGACGCGGATACGTGCTCATCGCTGACGGCTGCCGCGCCGGGTCGACAGGTATCGGCCAGCGCGGGCCGATACCCCAGAAGAAGGCTGGCCTGCCGCTTACAGCTTAGTCCGATTCCGCGCGCCGCGTGAAATCGGCCCGCGACGGCCCCGGCCGATAGTCGCCCGGCCGCATGCCGGTCCACTTGCGAAACGCGCGATGAAACGCGCTCGGTTCCGCAAAGCCCACGGCGGCCGCGATGTCGGCGATCGTGCGGGCGCCGCGCTGCAATTCGCCGATCGCGATATCGCGCCGCAAATCGTCCTTGATCGACTGATACGTATGGCCTTCCTGCTTCAGCCGCCGCCGCATCGTGGCCTCGGCGACGTGCAGGCGCGCGGCCATCTGATCGGCGGCGGGCCAGCCGGCCATCGGCAGCGCGCGGAGCGTCTTGCGCACGCGCGCGGCGAGCGAGCCGGCATTGCGATACTTGACGATGAAGCTGCCCGGCGCATCGCGCAGGAACGGCTTGACCGATTGCGCGGTCTGGATCACCGGCAGATCGAGAAAGGCCGGCGCGAGATCCACGTACGACTCAGGCTGATCGAACGTCATGTGATCGCAGAACATCAGCCGGTACTCGTGCGCGGCGGGCGGCGCGGCGCAGCGAAAGCGCGCTTCGAGCAACGGAATGCGCCGTCCGACCAGCCAGCACACCAGCCCGTAGACGAGGATGAACCAGGTCGCGTAGGCGAACATGGCCGGCGCCGGCGCGCCTTCGCGCTCGACGAATCTGAGCCGTACGCGCCCGGCGTCGGTGTCGATCTGCGCGCCGAGGTCGTCGAGCACGAGGCGCATGAAGCCGACCGCGCGCGCGAGCGCCTGCGCGCCATTGCGGGCGGTCAGCGCGGTCTGCGTCATTGCGATGAAGCTGCCGCTTTTCATGCGATGCGAATCCTGGCCGAAGAACTCGTCGTCGAGCGCGCGCGCAATGCCGGCCCACAGCGCGCCGTATTGCGCCGACGACACCCGGCTCTTCGGCGAGGCCAGCATTGGCGCGGCGATGCCGGCGGCTTCGGCGAGCGGCAGCGCATCGAGGCCGCGCGCGCGAGCAAGGGCGAGGGTTTCCTCGACGAGACTGACGGAAATCGTGCCTTTGTCGTTTTTCATCGGCGTGGGGTCCGGCTGGCAAAAGCGCTCAACATTTTCCTTGTGGTGGTTGGCTTCACCCCTGAAATAGCGGGGTGAAGCCAACTTGCATGGTAGCAGTATGGCCGATGCGCTCACGCAGAATGATCGGGCTGAGCATCGAAGCCGTGCGGCGGCTTGCCTACACTTTGCGTCAACCGGGCGTCGCGACGGCTCGCCCAGCCCGGCAGAGCAAAACGCAGCACAGCGCAGCAGCGACAGAGGACAGGGCTCATGGACAGCTTCTACACCGACGAACAACGGATGATCCGCGACGCCGCGCGCGACTTCGCGACCGAGCGTCTCGCGCCGCACGCGGCGCAATGGGATCGCGACGCGCAACTGCCCGACGACGTCGTCGCGCAGATGGGCGAACTCGGCTTTCTCGGCATGATCGTGCCGCCGGAATGGGGCGGCTCGTACACCGACTATGTGGCCTACGCGCTCGCGCTCGAAGAGATCGCGGCCGGCTGCGCCGCGTGCGCGACGTTGATGAGCGTGCACAACTCGGTCGGCTGCGGGCCGATTCTCAACTTCGGCAGCGCCGCGCAAAAAGACCGCTATCTGCAGGACCTCGCGACCGGCCGCAAGATCGGCGCGTTCTGTCTGACCGAGCCGCAGGCCGGCTCCGAGGCGAACAACCTGCGCTCGCGCGCGGTGCTGCGTGACGGCCAGTGGATTCTCAACGGCAGCAAGCAGTTCGTGACCAACGGCGCGCGCGCCGACATTGCAATCGTATTCGCGGTGACCGATCCCGAGCGCGGCAAGCGCGGCTTGTCCGCGTTCATCGTGCCGACGGGTACGCCGGGCTTCAACGTCGGCAAGCCGGAGCACAAGCTCGGCATTCGCGCGTCCGACACCTGCCCGATTTCGCTCGACGACTGCGCGGTGCCCGAAGCCAATCTGCTCGGCGAACCGGGCGAGGGCTTACGCATTGCGCTGTCGAATCTCGAAGGCGGGCGCATCGGCATCGCGGCGCAGGCGGTGGGCATTGCGCGGGCCGCGTTCGATGCCGCGCGCCGCTATGCGAGCGAACGCGTGCAGTTCGGCAAGCCGCTAAAGGACCATCAGACCATCGGCAACATGCTCGCCGACATGGCCACGCGCCTGAACGCCGCGCGCCTGCTCGTGCATCACGCGGCGCGGCTGCGCTCGGCGGGCCGGCCGTGTTTGTCGGAGGCATCGCAGGCGAAGCTGTTCGCGTCGGAACTGGCCGAGCAGATCTGTTCGAACGCGATCCAGATTCACGGCGGCTATGGTTATCTGGAGGACTATGCGGTGGAGCGGCATTACCGCGACGCGCGCATCACGCAGATTTACGAGGGAACGAGCGAGGTGCAGCGGATGGTGATCGCGCGGCATGTTTGAACGCGAAGTTCTGGGCTGCGTTTGAGCGCAAAATAGCTTGCCCGGCGAGCGCGTGAGGAGCATGAGCAGGAACACGGGCGTCAGGGAAGCAGCAGGGCAAGGCGAAGCATCAACGGAACAAGAGCAGAGCGCATAGAGCGCCTTCCATCCGACAGGAGACAACGATGACAGCAGCGAAAGCCTTCTTCGACGCGCGCGATCTGTTACTGCGCCACCGAACCGACTACGAGCGCGCCTACCGCGAATTCGCATGGCCGCAGCCAGGCGAGTTCAACTGGGCGCTCGACTACTTCGACGTGATCGCCCGCGACAATCACAACCCCGCGCTATGGATCGTCGACGACCCGGCCAGCGACGGCCAGCGCCTGTCATATGCGCAGATGTCGGAGCGCTCGGCGCGCATGGCGAACTTCCTGCGCGATGCGGGCGTCGGCCGCGGCGACCGCGTGCTGCTGATGCTGCCCAACCGCGTCGAACTGTGGGACGTGATGCTCGCGGCGATGAAGCTCGGCGCGATCGTGCTGCCCGCCACCACCCAGCTGTCCGCCGACGACGTGCGCGACCGCGTGCAGATCGGCGGCGCGAAGTTCGTCGTGGTCGATAGCGCGGAACTGGCCAAGTTCGATACGCTCGACGTGCCGCTCACGCGTTTCTCGGTCGGCGCGCCGCGCGACGGCTGGATCGACCTGGCCGCCGCCTACGACATGCCGCCGCAATTCACACCTGACGGCGTCACGCTCGCCACCGACACGTTGCTGCTGTACTTCACCTCGGGCACCACATCGAAGCCCAAGCTCGTCGAGCACACGCATGCGAGCTACCCTGTCGGCCATCTATCGACCATGTACTGGATCGGGCTGCAACCGAACGACATCCACTGGAACATCAGCTCGCCCGGCTGGGCCAAGCACGCGTGGAGTTGCTTCTTCGCGCCGTGGAACGCGCAGGCCTGCGTGTTCGTGTACAACTTCGCGCGCTTCGTGCCGAAAGACACGCTGGACGCGCTGGTGCGTTTCAACGTCACGACGCTGTGCGCGCCGCCGACCGTCTGGCGCATGCTCGTGCAGGAGCCCCTCGCGGATTATCCGGTCAAGCTGCGCGAGATCGTCGGCGCGGGCGAGCCGTTGAATCCGGAGATCATCGAGCGCGTGAAGCACGCGTGGGGCATCACGATTCGCGACGGCTTCGGCCAGACCGAGACCACCTGCCAGATCGGCAACCCGCCAGGACAACCGGTGGTCGCCGGTTCGATGGGGCGGCCGCTGCCGGGCTACCGGATCGAACTGCTCGACGCCGACGATCGTCCGGCGACCGAAGGCGAAATCTCGTTGCCGTTGAACGAACGTCCGCTCGGCTTGATGACCGGTTACGCGAACAACGCGAACGCCACCGCGCAGGCCATGCGCAATGGCTTCTATCGCACCTCCGACGTCGCGCTGCGCCGCGATGATGGCTACTACGTCTACGTCGGCCGCGCCGACGATGTTTTCAAATCGTCCGACTATCGGCTGAGCCCGTTCGAACTCGAAAGCGTGCTGATCGAGCACGAGGCGATCGGCGAAGCGGCCGTCGTGCCGAGCGCCGATGCGGTGCGTCTGTCGGTGCCGAAGGCGTTCGTCACCGTACGCCACGGCTACGAAGCCGGCCCCGAACTCGCGCGCGCCGTGTTCGCGTTTTCGCGCGAAAAACTCGCACCGTACAAGCGGATTCGCCGCCTGCAATTCAGCGAGCTGCCGAAGACCATCTCCGGCAAGATCCGCCGCGTCGAATTGCGCCGTCGTGAAATGGAACGCGCCGCCGAACCCGCGCGTCTGCCCGACGAGTACTGGGAAGAGGATTTTCCCGAGCTGCGTTGATTGTTTTCGTTTCTCCGTATCCGTCATCACCCTTATTCTCCGGCCGCCGCGCGGCCCACGCACAGGAGTTCCAGCATGAGCGCAATTGCTTCGAATCAGGCCGGGCGCAAGGCCGATGCCGCCGTCGCCACCGTCAAGCTGCTGATCAACGGCGAATTCGTCGAATCGAAGACGGGCGAGTGGCGCGACATCGTCAATCCGGCCACACAGGAAGTGCTGGCGCGCGTGCCGTTCGCGACCGTCGACGAAGTCAACGAAGCGATCCGCAGCGCGCACGCCGCGTTCAGGACATGGAAGGACACGCCGATCGGCGCGCGCATGCGCATCATGCTGAAGTACCAGGCGTTGATTCGCGAGCATATGCCGCGTATCGCGAAGACGCTGAGCGCCGAGCAGGGCAAGACGATTCCCGATGCCGAAGGCGACATCTTCCGCGGCCTCGAAGTGGTCGAGCACGCGTGTTCGATCGGCACGTTGCAGCAGGGCGAATTCGCGGAGAACGTCGCGGGCGGCGTGGACACCTACACGCTGCGCCAGCCGCTCGGCGTGTGCGCCGGCATTACGCCGTTCAACTTCCCCGCGATGATCCCGCTGTGGATGTTCCCGATGGCGATCGTCTGCGGCAATACGTTCGTGCTCAAGCCGTCGGAGCAGGACCCGCTGTCGACGATGCAACTCGTCGAACTCGCGCTCGAAGCCGGCGTGCCGAAAGGCGTGCTGAACGTCGTGCACGGCGGGAAGGAAATCGTCGACGCGCTCTGCACGCACGACCTGGTGAAGGCGATTTCATTCGTCGGTTCGACGGCGGTCGGCACGCACGTGTATCGCCTCGGCAGTGAACACGGCAAGCGCGTGCAATCAATGATGGGCGCGAAGAATCACGCGGTGGTACTGCCCGACGCGAACCGCGAGCAGACCTTGAACGCATTGGCCGGCGCGGGATTCGGCGCGGCCGGACAGCGCTGCATGGCGACCTCGGTGGTGGTGCTGGTGGGCGCCGCGCAGCAGTGGCTGCCTGACCTCGTCGCGAAGGCGAAGACGCTCAAGGTCAATGCGGGCAGCGAGCCGAACACCGACATCGGCCCGGTGGTGTCGCGCGCGGCGAAGCAACGCATACTCGGTTTGATCGACGCGGGCGTGAAGGAAGGCGCGACGCTCGCGCTCGACGGCCGCGACGTGAAGGTGCCCGGCTACGAGCAAGGCAACTTCATCGGCCCGACGATCTTCACCGACGTCAGCACGGAAATGGAAATCTACCGCACCGAAATTTTCGGCCCGGTGCTTCAGGTGCTGAACGTCGCCACACTCGACGACGCGATCGCGCTCGTCAATCGCAATCCGTTCGGCAACGGCGTCGGCCTCTTCACGCAGAGCGGCGCGGCGGCGCGCAAATTCCAGAGTGAGATCGATATCGGCCAGGTGGGGATCAACATTCCGATTCCGGTGCCGGTGCCGTTCTTCAGCTTTACCGGCTCGCGCGGCTCGAAGCTGGGCGACCTCGGCCCGTACGGCAAACAGGTCGTGCAGTTCTACACGCAGACCAAGACCGTCACCGCGCGCTGGTTCGACGACGACACGGTCAACGACGGCGTGAACACGACCATCAGCCTGCGCTGAGCGACGCTCATTGGCGTCCCTCAGCGCGCGAAAAAACGGAGACGGCATCATGAAAATAGGCTTTATCGGACTCGGCAACATGGGCTCGCCGATGGCGCACAACCTGCTGAAAGCGGGTCACTCGCTCAACGTGTTCGACCTGAACGCGCAGGCCGTGCAGGCGCTCGTCGATGCGGGCGCGAAGGCGGCCGGCTCGCCAAAAGCGGCCGTGACCGACGTGGAGTGCGTGTTGACGATGTTGCCCGCCGCCGCGCATGTGCGCCACGTGCTGAGCGCGGACGACGGCGTGTTCGCGGGCATCGCGAAGGGCGTGCCGATCATCGATTCGAGCACGATCGATCCGGCCAGCGTGAAGGCCTTCGCCGAACTCGCGGCGCAGCGCGGCAACACGTTCGTCGATGCGCCGGTGTCGGGCGGCACCGGCGGCGCGGCGGCAGGCACGCTGACCTTCATGGTCGGCGGCAGCGCGAGCGCGTACGAACAGGTAAAGCCCGTGTTACTGGCGATGGGCAAGAACATCGTGCATTGCGGCGACACCGGCACCGGCCAGGTTGCGAAGATCTGCAACAACCTCGTGCTTGGCATCACGATGGCGGGCGTGGCCGAAGCGATGTCGCTCGGCGAGGCGCTCGGCATCGACGCCAAGGTGCTCGGCGGCATCATCAACACCTCGACCGGGCGTTGCTGGAGTTCGGACACGTATAACCCGATGCCCGGCGTGATCGACAGCGCGCCGTCGACGCGCGGCTACACTGGCGGCTTCGGCACCGACCTGATGCTCAAGGACCTGGGTCTTGCCACCGACGCGGCGCGCAGCGCGCGTCAACCGGTTTATCTCGGCGCGCTCGCGCAGCAGCTTTATCAAACGATGAGCACGAAAGGCGCCGGACGTCTCGACTTTTCGGCGGTCATCAAGCTTTACCGTCACGATGCCGACGACGCGGCAAAACGAGGCGCGTGATGATCGAACTCGACTATCGACTCGACGGCGCCGTCGCGCTGCTCACGCTCAAGCGGCCGCCCGCGAACGCGTTCACCCCTGAAGGCTTGCTGCAATTGCAGCGCACCGTGGAACGGTTGAACGACGAGGCGCGCGTGCGCGCCATCGTCATCACCGGCGATGGGCCGAAGTTCTTCAGCGCGGGCGCCGATCTGAACAGCTTCGCGGACGGCGACCGCGAAGTCGCGCGCACGGCGGCGGCGCGCTTCGGCGCGGCGTTCGAGACCTTGCAGAATGCGCGGCCGGTCGTGATCGCGGCGATCAACGGTTACGCGATGGGCGGCGGGCTCGAATGCGCGCTTGCGTGCGATATCCGCATCGCCGAACAGCACGCGCTGCTGGCGTTGCCCGAAACGGCGGTCGGTCTGTTGCCTTGCGGTTGCGGCACGCAGACGCTGCCGTGGCTGGTCGGCGAAGGCTGGGCCAAGCGGATGATTCTGACCGGCGAGCGCGTCGATGCGGAGACCGCATTGCGCATCGGGCTCGTCGAAGAAGTCGTGGAGAAGGGCGCAGCGCTCGACGCCGCGCTGACGATGGCGGCGCGCGTCGCCGGTTTGAGCCCGCAGGCGGTCGGCTTCAGCAAGACGCTGATTCACCAGGCGCGCGACGGCGTGCCGCGCTCGGCGGCGCTCGCGCTGGAACGCGAGCGCTTTGTCGATCTGTTCGACGGCGCCGATCAACGTGAAGGCGTCAACGCGTTCCTCGAGAAGCGCAAGCCGCGCTGGCAGGCCGATCAAACTCAGCCGGTGGAACAGGCCGCTCATGCGGTTGCGGCACAGATGGAGAGCCGCTAATGAGCGCCGTGCAAGGCGTCGCGCTCGATGCGGATACGGACGCGGAACGCGAGATTCTGTTTCGCGTCGTCAATCGTGTGGCGATCATCACGCTGAACCGGCCCGCCGCGCTCAATGCGCTTTCGCACGCGATGGTGCGTGAACTCGCGGTGCTCGTCGAACATTGCCGCCAGGACAGCGGCATCGTCGCGCTCGTGTTGAAGGGCGCGGGCGCGAAAGGTTTTTGCGCTGGCGGCGACGTGCGCGAAGTGCATCGGCTGGCAACGCATGGCGATCCACGTTGGCTCGCGTTTTTCGTCGACGAATACCGGCTCGATTACGCGCTGTACACGTTTCCGAAACCGGTGGTCGCGTTGCTCGACGGTATCGCGATGGGCGGCGGCATGGGGCTCGGTCAGGGTGCGCGGCTGCGCATCGTCACCGAGCGCAGCAGGATCGCGATGCCGGAGACGCGTATCGGCTTTTTGCCGGACGTCGGCGCAACGCGTTTTCTGAGCGTGATGCCGGCGGAGGTCGAACTGTATGTCGGGTTGACCGGCGCGACGTTGTCCGGCGCCGATGCGCTGCGTCTGCAACTCGCGGACCTGTGCGTGCCGGCCGACTGGCTCGCGAGTTTCGAAGAACGTTTGCAGCGCATGTCACATGACGTCGATTTGATGACCGCGTTACGCGGTGTGTTCGAGCCGCCGTGCAACATCGTCCCGCATGCGGCGTTGGGGCCGTTCACGCAATTGATCCTGCGGCACTTCGACCGGCGCTCGAGCGTCGAGCGGATCACCGCGACGCTGCGCCACGATCTGGAGCGCGAATCGCCGCGTGAGGTGAAGCAATGGTTGCAGTCCACGTACGACGCAATGACCGGCCACTCGCCGACGATGCTCTGCGTCACACGCGAAGCGTTGCTGCGCGGCCGGCAGATAACGCTCGCCGAATGCTTCCGGATGGAGCTGGGCATCGTCAAACGGGTGATCGAGGAAGGCGACTTCTGCGAAGGCGTGCGGGCGCAGTTGATCGACAAGGATCGCCGCGCGCGCTGGGCGCCCGCGACGCTCGCGGAAGTGCGGCCCGAACGGGTCCGGCATTTTCTCGCGTCGCCGTGGAAGAGCGACGCGCATCCTCTCGCGGGATTGGGGGCGGAGTAGAGATGAGGGGGCCCGGCGTCGCGCGAGGATAAGCGTCCGATTCGTTCGCGCGCGTGCGGATAGCGGAGGGCCCGGTTGCAGGCGCATTTCCTGTAATCTCGTGACAGGCACGCCAATCTTCAAATAAACCTTCATCATTTCCCGCGTCGCGCGCGACGGCGCGGCGTCCCGCAAACCGTCAATAAACCGCATCCCGCGGTGTTTTTAACCCCGTTCCCTCCCGGCCACGCTCGGGCACGAAGCGTGCTGAGGCATCACAGTAGCTGTTCCTAAGTGGATCGCGTAAAGCGAAGCAAAGCGATCCGCGAAACGGCGCAGCATGCGTTGCGCGCATAACGCCTGTCGTTCCGTGCCAAAGCACGCCCCATGCGCGATGCACGCGATGCGCCACGCGGTCACACGCACGCACGATATCGGTGAGCACGGTGCCAAAACAGCGTGACGTCCCCCACAGGCCCAGCCTCATTTGTCTGCAAACTCAACCGTTCAGGAAAGCGTATGGACAAGAATCGTGTCGAAGGTGAAGCGAAACAGCTCAAGGGCTCGGTGAGGGAAGCGATCGGCAAAGTCACCGGCAATCCCGCGACGCAAGCCGCGGGCGCAGCCGAAAAACTGGCCGGCCGGATGCAGATGAAGCTCGGGGAAGCAGTCGACGAGGCGCGCGAGCGCGTGAAAGCCTAACGATCCCTGGCGTTCGGCTCCGCGCGAGCCACCGCATCACGCACCACTCACCGTAGGCGACACCGTGCGCTTTAGCCGGCGCGCCGTTACTCTCCTCTCAAAGACAAAGGCACTCACGATGAACGAAAACCAACTCGACGGAACGCTCAAGGATGCAGCAGGCAAGGTGCAGGACGCCGTTGGCGGCTTGACGGGCGATCTCGACTTGCAGGCCGAAGGCAAGGTCCGCCAGCTATCCGGGAAGGCGCAAGCGAAATACGGCGAAAGCGTCGAGCAGATCGCCGACGTGACGCGCAACAATCCGCTGGGCGCATTGCTGATCGCGGCCGGCGTCGGCTTTCTGCTGGGCAGGCTGCTGTAAATCGGCGCGTGCCATCGCGTCGCGTCACCGCGCGGCGATGATCGGCAGCGAAGGGCACGGCATGCGTGCTCAGCCCGCAAGTGCCTTATATTGTCCGATGTTCCCGGCGCGCTCGATGCGCCGGATCTCATCGTCTATTCGAGGAAGGTTCATGCTGGGATTCGATGTGTGCACGGCCAGGAAAGTCTGGACCGCGTTTTTGATCGCGCTGCTGTTCTTTGTCATCTATATCGCGTCGACGACGGTGCTGGTGGTCGTGTTCGCGGTGTTCTTCAGCTATCTCATCTACCCGATGGTCGACCTCGTCGAGCGCATCAGGCCGCGTCGCATGCCACGCGTGGCGTCGATTGCGCTCGTGTTCGTGGTGGTGGTCGCGGTCATCGCGGTGGTCGGTTCGATCTTCGGCGTGCAGTTGCAGGATCAGGCGACACACCTCTTCGCGCAATTGCCCGCGTTGTTGAAGTCCGATGTGCCGAGCCGTTTTCCGTTGCCGCATTTTCTCGAACCCTTGCGCGAGCGTATCGTGGATTTCGTACGCAGCCAGATCGAGACCGGCTCCGACAAGGCCGTGCCGGTGGCGCGCAGCGTGGGGCTCGGCGTCGTGCACGCGGCCAGCAACCTGATCTACCTCGTGCTGATTCCGATTCTGAGCTTCCTGCTGATCAAGGAAGGTCCTCAGATGCGCGAGGCGTTTCTCGAACTGCTGACGGCGCGGCATCGCACGTTGTGGGCGGAGATCGTCACCGATCTGAACGTGCTGTTGTCGAAGTACGTGCGCGCGTTGCTGTTTTTATCGCTGGCCACGCTGATCTGTTATGGCATCGCATTCTCATTGCTCGGTGTGCCGTACGCGTTCCTGCTCGCGGTGAGCGCGGGCCTGCTGGAGTTCGTGCCGTTCGCCGGGCCGCTCGGCGCGGTTGCGATCACCCTGGGGGTCGCAGTGTTCAGCGGCTATCCGCATCTGCTGTGGCTGGTGATTTTTATCGGCCTGTACCGGCTGTTTCAAGACTATGTGCTCAATCCGTACCTGATGAGCGAAGGGGTGGAGGTCAGTCCGTTTCTCGTCATCGTCGGATTGCTGGCGGGGGATCAGCTTGGCGGCGTCGCGGGTATTTTTCTCGCGGTGCCGGTGATCGCGATGTTGAAGATCATCATCGGCCGCGCGCGAGTTTTTTATGCGGCCTCGCACGCCGAAGGCGAAACCGCGCGACGCGCGTTGACGGGGAAGACCGACTGATAGGCAACGCGTAATGCCAGGCGCTCACGCGGCGTTCAAGGTTTAACGCTTGACCCTCGACGCTTGACCCTGAACACGCCGCCAGCAAAACCGTCAACGCGTGGCGCCCCGGCAGAGCGCGCCGCGCGTTGCACCAATTGCACCAAAGCGAATGCACTTCAGCTTTCGCCGACCGCCTCACCACGCAGCATCTCCGCCGCCGGCGCATCGCGTTGCAGGCCTCGCACGCGCGACGCCCACATAACGCTCGCCAATGCGATGGCGACCGCCACCCAGCCGACGGTCCCATATCCGACGATCTGCCCGCTCGGCGAAGTACCGAGCATCAAGCCGCCGAGCCACGCGCCGCTGCCCGTGCCCAACGCCTGCAACGCGCTGTTCGCGCTGAGAAACGCGCCGCGTCGTGAAGGCTCGGGGACGGTGGTCAGCAATGCCTGCATCGGCACCATCCGTCCGGACATCAGCACCATGAAGCACGGAAAGAACATCACGAGCGCGTAGAACGGCAGGTCCGGCAGATGTGTGACGAACAGCACCGGCAGGAAAGACAGCACGGCCGCAATCCGGAACACGCGCTGCGTGCCGAACCGGTCGGCCAGTCTGCCGACCAGCCGCGCCGTGAAGAACGTCGCCGCGCCGCCGGCCATATACAGCCACGACAACTGTTGCGGCGCGACGCCGTGATTGGCGACCAGCACGGGCGAAATGAACGGGATCACCAGCATGTGCGCGACCATCATCATGAAGGTCAGCGCAAACGCATTCAAATGGCGCGGGTTGCTCAGTAGCCGCCACAGGTCCGGCAGCACTTCGCTGAGCGTCGGCTGACGCCGGTCCAGATGCTCGGCAAGCGACGGCACCAGTCGCGAGCCGGCCAGCCAGATCAGCACCGACAACACCACCAGCAGAAAGAACGGCGCGGCCCAGTTGAAGCGCGCGCCGAGCATCACGCCGGCCGGCACGCCCGCGATTGCGGCAAGCGAGAACGCGGTCATGATCGTGCCGGTCGCGGCGCCGCGCCGTTGAACCGGAATCACGTCGCCGACGATCGCCATGATCACCGAGCCGAGCACGCCGCCGGTGATGCCGGCAAACGCGCGCGCGACGAGCAGCAACGGAAAACTGTCCGCGAGTGCGCAGCCGAGGTTCGACAGCGCGAACAACGCGTACACGCACAGCAGCAGACGCCGCCGGTCGAAGCGGTCGATATAGGTCGCCGCGAACAGCCCCGACAGCCCCGAACACCACGAATACGCGGACACGGCCGTCGCGAACGCGGCCGGTGCGATATGGAACGCGCGCATGATCTGCGGGCCGAGCGGCATCATCACCATGAAGTCCATGATGATGGTGAATTGCGTCAGCGCGAGCAGCCAGAGCAGGCGGCGCTCATGCCGGGTACTGATTGAGTACATCGGTCGATTCCTTATTGTTGTTGTTCGAGGCAGAGCGTCCGCGCGGCGCATGCCGCCCGCTTCGCGGCGAGCGCGAGCTATTCAATCGTCCAGCGATTCGTGGACTGCCTGCGCGCCCTGTTTCCAGTAGCTGGCCGCGCGGATGCGCGACTTGTCGACGCCGCGTTCGGAGCATAGATGCTGACGCACCGCGCGCATCGTTGCGGATTCGCCGGCGGCCCACACGTAGCCTTCGCCCTGTTCCGGCAGATAGATGTCGCGCACCGCCTGCAACAGCGCGGCGCCGCGCTCGCCGTTGCCGTTGCGATGACACCAGACCAGATGCAGCTCGGTTCGCGTGGCGAAGTCGATCTGCGCGGACGCGTCGGCCACTTCGATCACCGCCGCGACGCGCGCGCCGGCCGGCAGTTCTTCGAGGCGGCGCGCGATGGCGGGCAGCGCGGTTTCGTCGCCGACCAGCAGATGCCAGTCGAAAGCGGTGGGTACGACGAACGAGCCGCGCGGGCCGCCGATGCCGAGATACTGCCCGACCTTGGCCTGCGCCGCCCAGCTCGCAGCGGGACCGGCCTCGTGCATCGCGAATTCGATGTCGAGTTCGCGCGCATCGCGATCGAAGCGACGCGGCGTGAAATCGCGCGCAGTCGGACGCTGGCCAGCGGGGAACACTGGACCGTCGGGACCGGCTTCCGGCAGCGTCGGTTTGTCCGCGCCGCGCTCGGGGAAAAACACCTTGATGTGATCGTCGAACGAAGCGGAGACGAAGTCGTGCAGATCGTCGCCGGTGAAGGTCACGCGAATCAGATGCGGGGTCAGCGCGCGCACCTGCTTGACCTGCAGCAGACGGAACTTCAGCGGATGCCGTACGCGCTGCACGGCGAGGTCGGGTCGATTGTCATGGTCGTGAGTCGGCATGAGGATGTGGCTCCTGTTGGGTTCGGATGGCGCGCCGGGACGCATGGCGCACGCTATGCGCCGCGTGTGTGTCAATGTGCCGGCGCGCGCGTGAGGCGGGCGGTGTGAGTTCAGCGGTTCTGGCGATTCAGGCGGCGGGTTCGGCGCCGGTGCCGCTCGCGTTGCCTTCGCTTTGGCCTTCGATCTCGCGCGCCGCGCGCATCAGGATCGCGGCGATGCGGCGCTGTTCGTCGGCCGGTGCGTTGTCACGGCGCAGCATCGCGTTCTTCAGCGTGCGGCGCGCTTCGTTCAGTTCGGGCAGCCAACCGCCTTCGCTGATGTCAGCCGGCTCTTCGCCAGCAAAGGCGCGCCGCACCGAATCCATCTTGCGGGCGATATGCGTGAGCCTCGCCAGCATCAACTCGACGCGATCGCGATTCGCGGCCAGATAGTCGCGGCCCGCGTCCGCCAGTTCGTAGCGCTTGCGGTTGCCTTCGAGTTGGACGGTCACGTAGCCGAGTTCTTCCAGATACGTGAGCGCCGGATAGACCATGCCGGGGCTCGGACTGTAGAAGCCGTTCGAGCGCGTTTCGAGCGCCTTGATCAGCTCGTAGCCGTGGCTCGGCTGGGCGTCGATCATTGACAGCAACAGCAGTTGCAGGTCGTCCGAGCTGAATTTGCGGCCGCGCGGAAAACCGTCGCCATCGCCGCCGAAGCCGCCAGGCCCGCCGCCGAAGCGTCCGCCACGGCCGGGGCCGCCGCCGCGCGGGTCGTGGTGGCGGCCGATTGCGTGCCACAGCGCGTGTATTGAGAAGCGGTGGTGGCCGTGGTGATTGTGGTGGCGCGGGTGACCGTTGGGTTCGCCGCGTCCGCCTGACTGCTCGCCGGAGAATTCGCGGTGCTCGCCGCGCTCGCCGCGGCCATGCTTATTGCCGCGAAATGCATGCCGGTCGCCGCGTTCACCGTGACGGCGTTCGAACTCGACGCCGCCGCGCTCCCTTCGAGCGGCCTGAAGCCGGGCGAACGCATGCCAGAGCGCGTGCAGCGCGGCGCGATCCGAACCTAGGTGGAAACTATCGTCCGCGCCGCGCGGACGGGAAAAACGGTGCTGGTGTCGCATTCTGGGCACTCCCGTGAATGTCTTAAGATGTGTCTTAAGATATATATCTTAAGATAGTTTGTCAAACTACTTTTTTGCGACCGCCGGCCTACAAGCAAATCTGCGAGACCGTATGGGCACGCCGTCCGGGTACGACAAAGCCTGCGTCAACG
Source organism: Paraburkholderia ginsengisoli NBRC 100965 (assembly GCF_000739735.1). GTDB lineage: Bacteria > Pseudomonadota > Gammaproteobacteria > Burkholderiales > Burkholderiaceae > Paraburkholderia > Paraburkholderia ginsengisoli. Next base: position 331,062 of record NZ_BBJF01000005.1, read on the forward strand.
AGGGAGTTTGATGTGCAGCGCAGTGCAGTGAAGCTTGCAATGACCACGGGCGTTGGCGTATCAGAGGTTGCACGTCAACTGTCGATATCAATGAAGACCGCGGCAGACCGGTGCGCGCTACAAAGGCCGGCAAGTCAGAGCGTGTGGGTCGGCATCAAAAGCCGTTGATGGAGATCGAAGCTGAGCTCGGATGGGGGAGCGGGAACTGGCTGAGGTAAAAAGAGGGAACGCGATCTATTAAAAATTCGCGACTTACTTCGCGCGGGAGTCGCGGTGAAATACGGCACGATCGAACAGATGCGACAGGACCATCCTGTGCCGCCGATGCGCGGACTGCCCGGCGTTTTCGTCAGCGGCTAGTACGCGTGATGCTAGCGCTCGTCATCGGTGCGGGCACAGCAGGAGCCCGATATAGCCACGTCGATCACTCCGTTATCCTAAGTGTTTCCTCGGCAGGATAGCGTTCGACCTAGGTCAATATTCGACGCAAATTACCGCTTTTAGTGGCTCCCGGTTCCGTGCAAAGCAACATGCCGTAGGTCTCATCCATGCGCCAGTTCTTTCCAACTGGCGGCTTGTGACGGCGAAACGCTTTCTCCATGATCGGCAACAGCTTGAGCGCCAGCGATGCACGCTCCAATGATCGACAGCGATCCCACGTCGGCTGTCGTTTCTATATGAACGCGTCCCTTTTGCGCTAGCTTTTCGTGTGCTGTGACGGACAGGATGGGTTGCTGCTCGATGCCGGGTTTGTTGAGCCAGATAGACCGCGACGCTCTATGAAATCCGCTGGTCCGCGCCTCATTGCTCAAACGAGCGTGAAGCTTTAGAAATGATTCAGGTTGGCGCACCCCGGTCCTACCTAGTTTGAAAAATCATCTAGCGGACCTCCTGCCGCCGTCATGGAGACGGCGGGGTTAAAGCGAGTTTGCCAACTGCTTTAACCGGAATGAGGCTGTGATGGAATAGAGCGGAATGGACCTGCATTCGAATAGTATCGTCGTGACCGTGACCGACGAGGCAGACCGGGGGGGCGCAGAAACGCGTCGGGCAAACGAGTACTCGAGAAACCGCGGCCGCTTGAACTGCCATCGTTCAATCCGGTTGTGCCTCTGCGCACAACCGGATCATGGCCCTGCTTATTGCGCCGCTGCAACGGCCTGTTTGATGGCGGAATAAATTGGCTTCTGCGCGGCGTTGCTCGTCAGAATGCCGTAATCACCGGTTGGGTCATCGTACAGTTCGTACCAGTTGAAGCCGATCACGTTGTACGTCGCTTTGGCCGCGACGAGTTCAGGAATCGTCTTGGCGATGTACTCCTGTGCCTGAGCGGTAGTGAAGTCGGTGTTGACGCCAATCTCCGTGAACATGATCGGGAGGTTGTATGCATCGTGCAAGGACTTCAGAACGTTGTAGTTCGTACCCGTCACGCCCCACGTATTCTCAGGATCACCACCGTCAGAGTACCAATGGAGCTGAATGATGTCCGTCTTCACCACCGGGTGGCCGGTCGTGCCATCCGGTTGGGTGCCGGTCAGCATGCCTTTGTACCAGCCCAGATGGAGGAAGCCCGATGACGCGGTGGCGATAATCTTCGTCGCGCCTGCAGTGTCGACCGAACGCCAGCCGTCGTACGAGCCGCGCAGCGCGCCGCGCCAGATTGGCCACGTGTTGTTGTCGTAGTCGGAGACATTGGCGCCGTCGTTGGCCACCGGTTGATCGCCGTCGAGGTCGTACTCGTTGCCGAATTCCACCACCGGTACGCCTTTGAGCTTGGTCGCAGCATAGGCCGCCATCGAGTAGGCGTATGCGTAAGCGCTCTCCTCTGTCGGCGTCTGGCCGTTGAGCGACGGATCATCCCATGGATAGGCATCGATCATCGGCATGATCGTGATCTTCGAGCCCATGCCTGGAATAACTGTGTTGGCCACAGCGTCAATCTGATCGTAGCTGTGAATATCCTGCCGGTTCCCCGTCAGGCCAAGATCGGACAGCGTTGCGGCCTGAGTAGCGAGTGGGACCGACGCGTACATGCCGCCGTAGTTGTAATGCTCGTTGATGCCGAAGAACGGGATAGCCGACGCAGTAGTGGGGATTGCGGCTGCCGACGTGGGTGTAGTCGTAGGCGTAGTCGTAGTCGTGGGTGCGGTGGTCGGCGTAGTCGCCGGCGTGCTGGCCGCAGGACGCGGATCGGCAGACACCACCCAACTGCTGTTTTGCCATACCCACCAGTTGTTATCGCTGTTTTGTGAATAGACTTTGCCGGCATACCAGAGCAGCAGCTTAACGCCCGACGTAGACCCTGCTGTCCGACCCGCCCGATAGACCACGCCGTTCTTTACCGACCAGACGGCACCCCATTCATCATTGATCGAGGTGGCAGGTGGAATGGCGGTGCCGCTTACCGACGGCGGATGCTTGGCGACATCGACTACAGCGACCGGATCGACCGCGTTGGCGGCGACGGCTGTTGGGTCACTTTTGCCATCACCCCCACCGCCACACGCCGCAAGAATTGGGACTACTAAATAGATTGAATAACTACGTAAGGTTTGAAATTTCATTTGAGCTACGACTGAGTTTTTTTCTGACAGTCCTGAACGGAGTGAACGTTCGCCCAAGTCGCTTCGAGGGAGCCGATAGCGACTGGATACCTTTGAAAGTGAGGCGGAACGGCCTATGCGCCCGGTATAACCAGAGAAGACTCACTATACGTGCGCCTCGCCTTGATGAGAACGCTCGTTCCCTGCTCAGGCAATGAAGCGGCGATGTTACGCGGATGAAACGTTTTGAACGAGTATTCCGTCGTAACAAACTGTATCGTCTGACAATAAACTCGCTATTCGCTTTTAATATTAATAATACTAATACTCTAGTATTTTCGTTTTGGGGCCGCGGATCAGCTTTGAAAGGGGTGAGAAATTAAGTTAAAACGCGCGCGATCCAGCCTCCGCAGTCGAATGACCTTTGATGCTAGATTGTCATTAAACAAATGACATACATGCTCTCGAGAAATCTCTGTCAAACGCCGAGAATGTCTTCCAACGCGGCAGTCGCCGTCATCGAGGAGCGAAGATCATGTTTGCAATTACTGGTGTGACAGGACAAGTGGGCGGTGCGGCGGCACGCGCGTTACTGGATGCGGGACATCCTGTGCGGGCGGTGTTGCGCGACGAGAGCAAGGCGGCGCAGTGGACGCAGCGCGGCGCCGAGGTCGCGATCGCATCGTTCGAAGATGCCGACGCGCTGACCGCGGCGTTTCGTGGAACGGCGGGCGTGTTCGTGATGATCGCGCCGAATTTCGCGCCACAACCCGGCTATCCGAATGCGCACGCGGCGGCCGCCGTGTTGAAGGAGGCGTTGACAAAGGCGCGGCCGGAGCGCGTAACGGCGCTGTCGTCGGTCGGCGGGCAGCGCGAGTCGGGGCTCGGCCTCATCACCCAGGTGCATATTCTCGAAGAAGCGCTTGCCGCTCTGCCGATTCCCATGCCGACGGCGATCATGCGACCTGCGTGGTTCATGGAGAACTCGGTGTGGGACATTGCGCCGGCTCGCGAAACCGGCGTGATGCCGAGCTTTCTGCAACCGCTCGAGCGCGCGTATCCGATGGTTGCGACGGCGGACATCGGCCGCGTGATTGCGGAGACGCTCACGCAATCGTGGCAAGGGCGGCGTGTGATCGAGATCGAAGGTCCGCAACGTTACTCACAGCATGAGATTGCCGCGCTGTTCGGCGGCGCGTTGGGGCGTCGGGTGGACGCGCGCGCGGTGCCGCGCGATCAGTGGGAGGCGTTGTTCCAGGCGCAGGGAACATCGTGGCCCACGCCGCGTATCGAGATGATCGACGGCTTCAACTCGGGGTGGATCGATTTCGAGGACGGGGCGCACGAGCGCGTGATCGGCACGACGTCTTTTCAGACCGTGCTGGCAGAGTTGGTGGGGCGCGTGGGGTGAGCGACGGGCCGGGCGGATGATCGTCCGGCCTGTTCGCCCGAATAAAAGTGTATTCCGCCAAGACGATCCGTTTCGACGGTTCAAGAGCGTGTCGCGTGTTCACATTCAAAACCAATCATTGACGCGCGAGACGCGCCCCGAATCCGGTAAAAAATTCGCCGTACGATAATTACGCGAAGGATTGCAGAAGGGGCTCAAGTTTCTAAAATCGCAGCCGATTGCGTGCACGTATAGCATCTCCCTGTACTTATTATTGCCGCGATTTGCAATCCATCGGAAAGTCGGGGCACCCGTCTGTAAGCGGCCAGGCAGTCAATAGCCGTCGACCTGACTGGAGCAATATCGCATGTTCGGTCTTCGATCGTACGCGTAGGAGCATGCGTCGCCCTGCGTTCGTTGAAAGTCCCATGCTAGCGGCACATTGGTGGAAGAGTTGAGACCGTTGACTCTGCAACCGGCTGTGCGGTCGCTCGAGAATGGAAGCAAAACGCCTTAGCCGTAGCGGTCATTCCTATTAGCAATCAGAGCATTTGTCCAACCTGCTTCCGACACTTCGCAAAGTCGGAATTGCAATGAAGAGCGAATGAGGTCCATCCCTCGTTCGACTCGTTCGGCTTGCGGCAAAATCAGTGGTTCAGAGTAGGATTCGGCACGAGCGGGCTAGCGGCACGCGTTCGTCGGGCAACCATTGAAAGTGGCTTTAACGCATTCGGAAAATCTCATTTCCAGGGATCGTTAAGGAGGGGAAATGGCTGAACGTAAAGTCGTTCTCGGCAGGGCAATCGACGCCGCCCATCATCTCCTCGATCCGGTTCCCCCCTGGGACGACGTTTTAAGTACCGCGCGAGATCTGGTCGGCGCGGATAGCGGAACACTCATCGTCTTCGACAATCAGCGCCGCTTGCTTAACCTCACCGCCGTCGGCTTCACCGAGAGCTGTTCCCGCGATTACAACGGCTACTTCTATAGCCACGACGTCCTCGAACGCGACTCCCGCTCGGCACCGGCCGGGACCTGGCTGGATACCGGGCAAATGTATAGCAATCGTCAATTGCAGCGCACGGAGTTTCACGCGGACTTTATGCGGAAGCACAGGATGGCGCAAATCTTTGTGCTGGTCGTCGAGTCGAGCCCGTTGCTGCGTGCGGCCATCGGGTTTCAGCGATCCTCCGTCGACCCGAACGCGGTCGCTCGCCTGACCAACGGTGATGCCGACCGATACTTTCGAAAACTTCGCGAGCTGCTGGCTCTGCGTCATCAGCAATTACTCGGCGGACTCCTCGCTGTCGAGACTGCTTTCTCCGCTCTCGATGAAGCCATATGTCTCGTGATGGTCGACGCGACGGTCGTTCGAACATCGGCGCACACTCAACCGTTCTTTAGCGATGACGTCGGGTTTCTAATCCGGCGAGGCGTTCTCTCGCATCGAGACCCGGCCATCAATGCGCGTTTTGCGAGTGCGCTACGCGGATGCTCGGAAGATGGACGATCGCGACGGGTCGTGATACCGGCAGGGTGGGGCAGGACGACCATCGCGGACATTGGCGTCGCCACGAAATTTTTCGGTCTCGTACCGAATGCGGTGTTTTTTGTGCGGCTGCGTCGACGCAGCGCGTTTGCGAGCCCCGACGCGGACGAGTTGCAAGCGGTTTTTTCCATCACGCCGGCGGAGGCCAGGGTGCTCGCGGGACTCGCAGCGGGACATAGCGTGACGGAAATCGCGGCGCTCAGGCGTTCTTCCGAACAAACCGTGCGCAAGCAGGTTTCATCGTTGATGCGCAAGATGGAGTGCCATCGACAGTCGGAGCTGGTGAAGCTTGCGCTGATGGTTTGAAGCGGGCGCATCGCCAAGCCAGAACATCTATCTCCCAAGAGGCTCGCATACACAATTCGCGGTATGCGGGCTATCGCGGACTCACGTACGCTTGCCTCAACGAAACGGGCGAGACGGGCAACGTGAGTTCGATGCATCTTCGCGGCGAATCTCCGGACGCGCGCGAACGCGTCTTGCCTCCGGCGTTAAAGGCCGTTTGTCTCTCGCAGAGATGGATTCTGGAAACCGCTAACAGCGCGCCTCTGTCGGGTCCTCAATGAGTATGGATTCTTTAGCGAACGCGGCCATTTGACAGGGGGCGCTCATGGACGGCTTATCGATTTCAGGAAGGACTCCTGCCAGTGCTCTCCTGGTGATTTTTTTAGCCACCGCGCTGGCGGCTTGCGGCGGGGACGATTCATCGTCCGTTGCAATGACTTCCGCCAGGAGCGGGGTGCCGATGCCCGTGACGAATGCTCGAACAGAACCCGCGGTTGCGCGGGCAGCGGGCTCGCGCTCCGCATTCGGCACCGGCTGGAGTCAGGCAACGACACCAGCCGCCGCCGAGTCGGCGGCTTCGGCGGCGGCCGCCGCTGTCAAAGCCGACTGACGCGAACGTCGGAAGGCGGTGGGGCTAGTCCACGAGCCGATCGAGGCCACGGACCGGCAACCACGAGTCGCCGGTTTGCGTCGATGGGCCGAGCAAAAACAAAAGCAAGGAGACATGACATGAACATCCTTTCTCGTGCGCACAAGGCGAACATCTTCTATTGCTCCACGGTTATTCGAGCGTTGTTGCTCGTCCTTTCGTGTGCCGCGTCGGCCGACGGAATCGCGCAACCGAGCGTCACGTTGAACTTCGACGGTTTAGCTGACGGCGTGTTCGTTACGAGCCAATACGCTGCGCAGGGCGTGACCGTTTCGGGAGCGACTGCGTTTGCAGCCGCCAGCGCCGGCGTACCCGCCCATTCCGGGCAGAACGTCGTGTATGCGGGAACCGGGTTGATGAGTTTCCAACTCGGCAGTTCACTGGGACAGGTCAAGAAAGTCAGCGCCTATATCACCGGTCCGACGAACGTTGGACTATTTGCCTATGACAGTGCGAATACCCTGCTGGGTTCATCGGTCATGGCATCGAATGGCACTAACGTGGTGCTGTCTTTCACTTCCACCGGCAACGCCATCGCGCGAGTCGATATCCATGACGGCGGCGCGAGCTTCTTCGTCGATGACGTCACGTTCACCGGTTCCTCGCAATACGCGCTGAAGAACCTCGGCCTGGGTCTCTCCGCGGGAACCGTGCAACCACAGGGCACCAATGCCCAGGGCCAGGTGGCGGGCGTCTCAGCGAATCTGAATGGCGATCCGCGCGCGTTCTTCTATAACGGCACATCGATTCAGGACATCGGCACGCTGGGTGGCAAGTACGCCGCTGCGGCGGCAATCAATTCCGCGGGACGCGTAGTCGGCAACGCCGGAATTGCCAATGGCGCCATGCACGCGTTCTCGTGGACGGCAGGTTCAGGCATGGTCGATCTCGGTTCGCTCGGCGGCGGCATTGCGTATGCGAATGCGGTGAACGCCTCGGGAACGGTGGTCGGTGTCGCGAGCCTCACGCTGCTCAAATACCACGGCTTCGCATGGACCCAGGGCGGCGGCATGACCGACCTCGGCAGCTTCGGCGGACCGCTGTCATACGCATCGGACATCAACAGTGCCGGTCAGATCGTCGGTTACGCGACGGTCCCGGCCGGGTGGCCGCACGCCTTCGTACGTACAGGATCGTCGATGACCGACCTGGGTCTTCTCCCCGGCGCGCAGTTTTCTTACGCGACGCGAATCAACGACCATGGCCAGGTGATCGGCGGAGCAACCGTCGCGAATGGCCGTGTGTCGGCGTTTTTCTGGACCGCTGCCAACGGTATGGTGAACATCGGCACGCTGGGCGGCAAGCTGACCATCGCGAACGACATCAACCAGGCCGGCCAGGTGGTCGGATCGTCCACCGACTCAAACGGGAATGCGCGAGCGTTCTTCTGGGCCGGCGGCGCCCTGACCAATCTCGGTACGCTCGGCGGGAAGACCTCTTCGGCCAATGCGATCAGTGGCTCGGGGCAGATAGTAGGCACCGCCGACACCGCAAACGGAGAGCGCCACGCGTTCGTGTGGACTCAGGGCACGGGCATGGTCGACCTGAACAACCGCATGCAAAGCGCGCCTGCCGGACTGGTCCTGACCGGCGCGCTGGCCATCTCCGACCGTGGCGAAATGGTCGCGACGTCCAACGCCGGGCTGATGCTCATTGGCGGCAACTCCAGCGCGCCCGTGGTCGGACCTATCGTGGCGAGTGTCCGCGCGACGGTCGGCGCGGCGGTCGATTTCAAGGCCGCGTTCACCGATGTCGACGCCAGCGACTCGCATTCGGCAACGTGGTCGTGGGGCGACGGCAGCCTTGCACAGGCCGCGACCGTAACGGAAAGCGCCGGCACAGGTAACGCGACCCGGACCCATGTGTTCAGCAAAGCGGGGGTCTATCCGGTCAGTTTGAAGGTGACCGATACGACCGGCCAGGTGGCGCAGGTGAGTACCGAGATCGTCGTGACGAAGAAATAGCGGCGCTTGCGAATCACGCTCAACCTGTCCGACGCCGAACGCGTGATTCATCGTTCATGGCCCTTCGAATCCGCGCTTCCCCAGTCACGCCGCCGCGAATAGCAGGCCTGCGAGCCGTGCTAATCTTGCTGCCTTCGTGGAAGCAACGCGGCAACCCGGACACCATGATGGAAGCCTTCGATCCGAACCACGTCGACCAGGCGGTCTTCGTGGTCGGCGAGCGCGATGAGACGCTGGATGAACCGTGGCGAGCCTGTCCTCACGCGCGGCTGATTCACGTGAGCGACGGCGTGCTGACTGTGCGCACCGAAACCGGCCGCTGGGTCGTGCCGCCTGGCCACGCGGTCTGGATCGTGCCGAACGTGCTGCACAGGCTGAGCGCGCCGCGTCCCGTGCAACGCTATTCGCTGTATGCCGCCGCCGACGCCGCGCCCTTGCCCGCGCAAAGCGGCGCGCTCGTGCCCGACGCGCTGGTGCAGGCGTTGCTGATCGCGGCGGCGGCTCTGCCCTACGACCAACCCTTCGACGAACCCGCCAGCCGGCTCGTGCAAGTCCTGCTGGATCGCCTGCCGGGTTTGCCCGCCGCGCCGCTGGGTCTGAACTGGCCGGGCGACCCGCGCATCCAGCGCATCGCCGACGCGCTCAGCGCCGACCCCGCGCAGCCCGCGGTGCTCGAAGATCTCGCCACGGCCGCCGGCGTCACGGCGCGCACGGCTGCGCGTCTCTTCGTGAAGGAAACCGGGCAGACCTTCGGTCAATGGCGTCAGCAACTGCGCCTGCTGGTCGCGCTCGAACATCTCGGCGCCGGCGCGAGCGTCACGCAGGTGGCGCTCGAAGTGGGCTACAACGATGTGTCGTCGTTTATCGCGGTGTTTCGCGATGCGTTCGGCGACACGCCCGCGCGCTATTTTCGTTGACGCGATGCGACCTCTGCATTCCCCTCAATGCGCGCCCGCCGCACCCGGTCCGCCGCCGCCCTTGGCCGGCCGCGTAATCCAGATCAACGGAATGATCAGGATGAAGATGACCGCCGAGATGAAGAAAATATCGTTCAGACCCATCATCGCCGCTTGCGTGTTCACGCTGAAGTCGAACAGCGCGTGCGCCGATTGCGTATTCAGATGCAGCAGCGATTGGGTCGAGTCGATCTGCTGCATGAATGCCGGATTGTTGATGCTGGCCTGTTCGGTAAGCCGCGCGTGATGCAGCACGGTGCGGTTATTCCACGCCGAGCCCGCGATCGACGTGCCCACCGCGCCACAAAACACCCGCGCGAAATTCGACAGGCCCGCGGCGGCCGGAATCTTGTTCGGGGGCTGACCGGACAGGATGATCGAGGTCAGCGGCACGAAGAACAACGCCATCGGAATCCCTTGCAGCAGCGTGGGCAGCACCAGGTGCCACGTGTCGATCTCGATCACGTACTTCGAGCGCATGTAGAACACGATCGCGAAGCCGACGAACGCCAGCGTCGAGATCACGCGCGCGTCCGAGCGCGGCAGCACGCGGCCCATCACAGGCGCGAGGATCACCGCGAAGATGCCGAGCGGCGCGGTCACGAGACCGGCATCGACGGAACGGTAGTTCAGATACTCCTGCATCCATTGCGGCAACAGCACGAGGTTGCCGAAGAACACGCCGTACGCGACTGAAATCGCAATCGTGCCGCCGAGAAAATTGCGCTGCTGGAAGAGCCGCAAATCGACGATCGGATTCTCTTCGGTCAGCTCCCACACGAGGAAGAATGCAAAGCTGATCAGCGCGGTGACGCCGAGGATCACGATCACCGGCGACGAGAACCAGTCGAGGTCCTTGCCCTTGTCGAGCATGATCTGCAGCGATGCGACCCAGGTGATCAGCAGGCCGAGCCCGACCACGTCGATCGGCGGTTTGCGGGTCGGCGACTCGCGCGTGCGATAGATCATCCACGTGACGCCCGCCGCGAACAGCCCGACCGGAATGTTGATGTAGAAGATCCACGACCAGCTGTAGCTATCCGTGATCCAGCCGCCGAGCGCGGGACCCGCGATCGGGCCGACGGTCGCGGTCATCGCCCATAGCGCGAGCGCGGTCGACGATTTCTCCTTCGGATACGAGCCGAGGAGAATCGCCTGCGACAGCGGAATCAGCGGGCCGGCCACCGCGCCCTGGAAAACACGCGCGATCAGCAGGATCGGCAGCGTCGGCGCGATGCCGCACAGCCACGAGGCCAGCACGAACGCGAGGATCGCGCCGACGAACAGCTTCACCTGGCCGATGCGCTGCGTGAGCCAGCCGGTCAGCGGAATCGACACGGCGTTGGCCGCGGCGAACACGGTGATGACCCACGTGCCTTCATCGACCGACACGCCGAGGTTGCCCGAGATGGTCGGAATCGCGACGTTCGCAATCGACGTGTCGAGCACGTTCATGAAGGTCGCGAGCGCGACGGCGACCGTCGCGAGAACCAGTTTGCCGCCTTCGAGCGGCGGCGGTGGAGCGGGCGGCGCGGAAGCGGGCGCGGCGGTGGGCTGGCTCAATGGGCTCTCCGGATCGGGTGCTGCGAATGATGTGGACGAATGGGCCTGGTGGACCATTCTCCGGCGGGTGCGCGGCGCCGGACGGCGGGTCCGTCGAATGCTCGCAAAAGCATACCTGTATTCGAATTTTGGCGTCGCCGTGGGATGCGCGCGCGGGCATGCGCGGGGGGCTGTGTGGCCTCCGACGGCCTCGGCGGCCTCGGTGGATCCGGCGGCGCGAACAGGCCGCCCGGCGTATGCTCGCGGCTGGGGCTGCCGATGCGATTGCCATTCGCGAAGAATGCGTAAGGCGGCACACTCGACACGAACCACGGATCAACCAATACAAAAAAGGAAACGCATATGGGCTGGGAGCAATTCGAACACGGCTGGCGGCGCGCGTCGATCAACGCGCCTGCCAAAGGCCTCGTCGTGCTGATGCACGGCGTCGGCAGCAATGCGCGCGATCTGATGCCGCTCGCGGATATCTGGAGCGAGCATCTGCCGGACGTGGCGTTCACGTCGCTCGACGGCACCGACGCCTTCGACGGCGGCTTCGGCGGCCGTCAATGGTTCAGCCTGCGCGACGTCAACGAGACGAACCGCGAGGCGCGGGTGGCGGCCGCGTATCCGGCATTGCGCGGCGTGCTCGAAGCCGAACTCGCGCACTGGCAGGTTCCTTTCGAACGCCTTGCGCTCGTCGGCTTTTCGCAGGGCTCGATCATGGCGCTGCATCACGTGGCGGCCAGCACGGAAGGGGCGGCCGGGGTCGTCGCGTATTCGGGGCGGCTCGCGTCGCCGATCGTGGCGCGCAACGGCACGCCGCTCACGCTGATTCACGGCGAGGCCGACGAGGTGATCCCGGTGCGCGAGCTCGAAGACGCCGCCGACGCCTTCACCGACGCCGGCTACACCGTCGACGCGTACGCGTTGCCCGGCATCGGCCATACGATCGATGCCGACGGCGTCGCGCTCGGCCGCGAGGCGCTGGAGCGCGCGCTGGGCGGAGTGTCGCGCGGCTGACACGGCCCCGATTGAAAGTGGCGCTAAAGATTCCGATACGCTTGCCGTTAAGCGGTCATTAGCTTGAAAATCACCCCGCCGCGCGGACCGCGCGGCGCTTCCGAGGCGTGCCGGGCGGCGCGGGGGACCGGGGGTGCATTTTCAACTGCCCAGCCTGGGCGGATAACGACCTATCAGAGCCTTCCTATGGCCACACCGACGCCGCATTACCCGCTCTTCGAGCGACTGTTCCGTCCTTCCGTGACGGTGGACCTCGGCACGGCCAACACCCTGATCTATACCGACGACGGCGGCATCGTGCTGAATCAGCCGTCCGTCGTCTGCTTCCAGAAAGAACCGGCGGCCGGACCCAAGCGCATCGCGGCGGTCGGCACCGAAGCGCGCCAGTTGCTCGGCCGCGCGCCGCGCAATCTCGAAGCGGTGCGGCCGATGCGCCACGGCGTGATCGCCAATTTCTCCGCCGCCGAACACATGATCCGGCAATTCGTCCAGATGGCGCGTCCCCGCTCGATGTTCAGCCGCCGCGCCGCGTTCACGCTGTGCGTGCCGGCCGGAGCGACCCAGGTCGAGCGGCGCGCGATCAAGGAAGCGGCCGTCGCCGCCGGTGCGTGGAAAGTCAGTCTGATCGGCGAATCGCTTGCGTCGGCGCTCGGCGCGGGTGTGCCGGTGTCGGAGGCAACCGGGTCGATGGTGATCGATATCGGCGGCGGCACCACCGAAGTCGGCGTGATCGCGCTCGGCGGCACCGCGTACAGCGGCTCGGTCCGCGTCGGCGGTGACAACTTCGACGCGGCGATCGTGAGCTATGTGCGCAATCTGTACGGCGTATTGCTCGGCGAGCAGACCGCCGAGCACGTGAAGAAGACCATCGGCTCGGCGATGCGCGACGTGCCGATCGAACAGATCAACGCGACCGGCCGCAGCGTCGACGACGGCTTGCCGCGCACGGTGCGGGTGAGCAACCACGATATCGCCGATGCGATCGAGGGGCCGCTGCGCCAGGTAATCGGCGCGGTGAAGCGCGGGCTCGAAAGGGCGCCGGCCGAGCTGGTGACGGATATCGCGCACAACGGCATCGTGCTGACGGGCGGCGGCGCGTTGCTCGGCAATCTCGCGCGCCGCCTGACGAATGAACTCGGCCTCGACGTGCGCGTCGCCGACGAGCCGCTGACCTGCGCGGTGCGTGGCGCCGGCGCGGCGGCCGCGGCCGGTTTGCTCGACGACGCCGGGTACGAGTGAGCGTCGCGGGACGCCGTTGCTGATGGCGTGCTGTGGCGTTGCGCCGTGCGACGCCGCGCTGCGATCGACGGCCCCCGCGCGCATGTCCCGCTCCGAGGGAGCATCGCGCCGCGATCCCGGCGTTTCACACCGGCTCGAGCCGACACCACGCGCCACGCGACCCGCCACACACTTCCATTAGCTGTGTGACAATACGCGTCCTCGTCCCCATTCAGGGACCGGGGCGTTACTTTCCAATTCCATTTCCCGCCGGCGCCGCTCAATTCGCGTGCTGCCGCGCTGTCTGTGAACCACCCGTGAATCAATCTGTTTCTGCTTCGTCTTCGTCGTCTTCGCCATCTTTCATCGAGCTGCAGAGCGGTCTTCGCATGCCCTACGTGGAAGCGGGCGAGGGCGAACTGCTGCTGTTCGTGCATGGCTCGCTGTGCGATTACCGTTACTGGCAACCGCAAATGACCGGTCTTTCCAGGCAGTACCGCTGCGTCGCGGTGAGTCTCACGCACTACTGGCCCGTGACCGATACCGAGCCCGGCTTGCCGTTCAGCTGGAGCGAGCATGCGGACGAAGTCGCGGAATTCATCGACCGTTTCGGCGCGGGACCGGCGCACGTGGTGGGGCATTCGCGGGGCGGCTGCGTGGCGTTTCATTTCGCTCGACGTCATCCGGAATGGGTACGCACGTTGACGCTCGCCGATCCGGGCGGTCCGCTGCAAATCGCCGGGCGGCCGCCCGCGCGTTTGCCGGAAACGGTCAACGCGTTGCGCGCGAAAGCGGCGCAACTGATCGAAGCGGGCGACGTGGAAGCGGGCCTGCAACTTTTCGTCGATTCGGTGAGCCGCCCCGGCTTCTGGGCGATGAGCACGCCGGGCTTTCGCAGAATGGCGACCGACAACGCTCACACGCTTGCGCGGCAATTCCGCGATCCGCTGCCGGCATATGTGCCGGACGAAGCGGCCGAAGTGCGTTGCCCGGTGTTGCTGATCGACGGCGAGAAGAGCCCCGATATGTTCCGGCGCACCGCGACCGCGTTGCAAGGATGGCTGCCCGATGCGCGTCGCGAGACGGTGCGTGGCGCGTCGCATGGAATGAACCTCGCGCATCCGGGCGCATTCAATCGCTATGTCGACGAGTTCATTCGGGCAATGAGCGCGTAGTACGCAGTCATTGATTACGTAGCACGCGCGACGGGAATGAACGCCGTGTAGTGCGAATCGCACTACACGGCGTGCGGGGTTGCGCGTGGCGCTTCACACGCGACAGCGTCGCACGCACCGTCACTCAGTCAACGGCTTCAAACTTTGCGATGCGCGTCTTTATCGAGCGCCCGTTCCGCCGCTTCGCCGACGAGGCCGTGGTAATACAGATGCACGCCGATCGCGAGCGAGTCGTTGCGAATTTCGTGGAACGCTTTCCACGCTTTCACCGGGTCCTTGAATAGCAGATAGTGCGCTTCGTGAGCGATCAGATCCGCCACTTCATGCAGGCCGTGGCCGTGCAACACGTCCACGAGCGTATCGAGACTGCGATGCGTGCGCGCGTCGGTCCGCGGATAAAGCATGTGCAACACCGCGACGTCCTGCGTCTTCAGCGCCGCCGATAACGCAACGACGATGTCCTGATGATTCAGCGCGGTGACGCTGTTGTCTTCCGTGTGGACATGATCCGGAAATAGCGTTTCGAGAGAGGCATTCATCGGGTCCTTCCTGTTCTTCTGGCTGATTAAAAAAGCCCGCCGTTGCGCGGCGGGCCAAACACAGCGATGTGTTAGCAGGGGAAGCAAAACACGAATCCAGTATCGCAGATGCGTCGGTGTCTGCGCAGGCTTGCCGCCGCAAAACATTGTTGCTGCAAGCGCGCTAACTTTCATTTGGCTGGCGGTGTCGTGAAGCGTGCCGATTGATTTTCGCGTGACGCATTCGCGCGTTGCATGGGTGTTTTTCGCGCGCTTTGAAGGCAACGAATGTTGCGTGAGCCGAGATGGATTGTTGCGGTCAATCGTCGCAATGAACGATGCTGTGGCCCGTAGAATGCGAGGCGGAGCCTGAGCATGCCCATGCGCCTCGAACAGACGAAGGTCGGGCAAGCCGGCACGTGTGCGATGTGAAAGTATAAGGAACGTGTAGATGAACTCGAAGACACACGCAACGCTGAGCTTTTCCGACAGCGACCAGACGATTGAATTACCGATCTATCAAGGCTCGCTCGGGCCGGACGTGATCGACATTCGCAAGCTTTACGGCCAGACCGGCAAGTTCACGTACGACCCGGGCTTCATGTCGACGGCGGCATGTAACTCGGCGATCACCTATATCGACGGCGACAAAGGCGAACTGCTGTACCGCGGATATCCGATCGACAATCTGGCGCAAAACGCCGACTTCCTCGAAAGCTGTTATCTGCTGCTGAAGGGCGAATTGCCGAATGCGCAGCAGAAAGAAGAGTTCGTTCATACCGTCACGCAGCACACGATGGTGCACGAGCAGATGCACTTCTTCTTCCGCGGTTTCCGTCGCGACGCGCACCCGATGGCGATTCTGGTCGCCGCGGTCGGCGCATTGTCGGCGTTCTATCACGACTCGCTCGACATCAATAACCCGCAGCACCGCGAGGTCTCCGCGATCCGCATGATCGCGAAGCTGCCGACGCTGGTCGCCATGGCGTACAAGTACACGGTGGGCCAGCCGTTCGTTTATCCGAAGAACGACCTGTCGTATAGCGCGAACTTCATGCGCATGATGTTCGCCAATCCGGCGGAAGAGTACGAGGTCAACGACGTGCTGGTGCGCGCGCTCGACCGTATCCTGATTCTGCATGCCGACCATGAGCAGAACGCGTCGACATCGACCGTGCGTCTCGCCGGTTCGTCGGGTGCGAATCCGTTTGCCTGTATCGCAGCGGGTATCGCGTGTCTGTGGGGCCCGGCGCACGGCGGCGCGAACGAAGCCGCGCTGAACATGCTGGAGGAAATCGGCTCGGTCGACAACATTCCTGAGTTCATCGCGAAGGTGAAGGACAAGAACTCGGGCGTGAAGCTGATGGGCTTCGGCCACCGCGTCTACAAGAACTACGATCCGCGCGCAAAGCTGATGCGCGAAACCTGCCACGAAGTGCTGGAAGAACTGGGTCTGCACGACGACCCGTTGTTCAAGCTCGCGATGGCGCTGGAAAAGATCGCACTCGAAGACGACTACTTCGTGTCGCGCAAGCTGTACCCGAATGTCGATTTCTACTCGGGCATCGTGCAGCGCGCACTCGGCATTCCGACCGCCATGTTCACGTGTATCTTCGCGATGGCCCGCACGGTCGGCTGGATTGCGCAGTGGAACGAAATGATCGCCGATCCGGAGCAGAAGATTGGCCGTCCGCGTCAGCTGTTCGTCGGCGAGACGCAGCGCGAAGCCAGGCCGGCAGCGAAGCGTTAATGTGTCGAGGCCGTCGGCAGCCTGTGGCTGCGCGACGGCCTTTTTTGCGCTGGCCCCCTCTGCACGTCCTGTGCCACGGAAAACCGCGCGACACTCACGCAACACCCACGCAACAAACCTGACAAAAAACCGCAACTCCTCCTTGATAAGTTCGTCTCACGCGGACAGACCCTCTACAATCGGAAGCGACTGGCCGGCACCATGCGGCAACCGAATGTGAAACTGAAAGCAGAAGCGAACCCATAGGAGTGACCCTGATGCAGCAGCCAGAAACCCTCGGTGGTGTGTCCCTCTCGGGCGGTGTCGATCACCGCGAAGCCGAGCCGGACGGCGTATTCATCCCGACGGAAAACCTCAATGTCGCGAGCGCCACCCAGCATGTGCTCAAGTCGGGCGACACATTCATCGTCAACGACCCGCTCGGCGATATCACCGGTCATGACGACGGCCTGTTCGTCAACGACACCCGCGTTCTCTCGCAACTGCGCCTGACCTTCGGCGGCCGCGCGCCGTCGCTGCTGTCGGGCAGCGTCAGCAGCGACAACACCTCGTTCACCGCGCATCTGACCAATCGTCCGTTGCCGCCGCTCGGCGGCGACAGCACACCCGAAGGCGTGATCCACGTCGAGCGTGTGCGCGTGCTGTCGGGCACCGTGCTCAACGAGGCCATCGAACTCACTAACTACGGTACGAGTGACGCCGTCGTGCCGCTTTCCATTTCGTTTTCGAGCGACTTTCGCGACATGTTCGAAGTGCGCGGCCTGAGACGCGACAAGCAGGGCCGCATCGAACCGGCGCGCGTCGAGAATCGTGAAGTGCTGCTCGGCTATGTCGGCCTTGACGACGTCGCGCGCAATGTGCAGATCGCATTCGCGCCGGAACCCGACAAGCTGTTCGCCGACCGCGCCGACTACACCGTCAAACTGCCGGCGCAAGCGTGCGTGTCGATTTATCTGTCGGTCGCGGTGCAGGTCGTCGCGGAGTCGGACAAGGCCGCCGCCGACGTCTCGCAGCCGGTGCATGCGTTGAGCGAAAGCCATCTGTCGCAGATCGATGCGGAGCGTCCGCGCGTCGGCCGCGCGGCTGTGCGCGCCGCGCTCGTCGACGCCCACCTCGTGATGCGCGAGCGCCGCCGCGCGACCGCGCGTGTGCGGTCGAGCAATCCGCTCTTCAACGCATGGATCGACCGTTCGTTCGCCGACCTCGGTCTGCTGACCACCGATCTCGCGACCGGCCCGTATCCGTATGCGGGCATTCCGTGGTTCTCGACGCCGTTCGGCCGCGATGCCGTCATCACGTCGTTGCAGACGCTGTGGCTGCAACCGCAACTGGCTGCTGGCGTGCTGCGTTTTCTCGCCGAGCATCAGGCGCGCGAGAATTCGCCGTTTCGCGACGCCGCGCCCGGCAAGATCATGCACGAGATGCGCAAGGGCGAAATGGCCGCCGCCGGCGAAGTGCCGTTCGCGCTGTACTACGGCGGCGTCGACACCACGCCGCTCTTCATCGTGCTGGCCGGCGCGTATGCGGCTCGTACCGGCGACCTCGCGCTGATCGACGAATTGTGGCCCGCGCTGGAGCGCGCCGCGCAGTGGGTCGCGAGCGTGTGCGACAAGAACCGTTATGGCCTGCTCGACTATCAGCGCGAGTCGGACGGCGGCCTTGCGAACCAGGGCTGGAAGGACAGCCACGATTCGGTGTTTCATGCCGACGGCCGCTTCCCCGATGGTCCGATCGCACTCGTCGAAGTGCAGGCGTATGCGAGCGCCGCGTTCGACACGATGGCGCACTTCGCGAAGCTGCGCGGCCTGCGCGAGCCGGCGGAGCAATACAGCGAACGCGCGAAGAAGATCCGTCGAAGTGTCGAAGAGAAGTACTGGATGGAAGAGTCCGGCTTCTACGGCATCGCGCTCGACGGTCACGGCGAACTGTGCCGTGTGATGGCGTCGAATGCGGGCCACCTGCTGGCGTTCGGACTGCCGTCGCGCGAACGTGGCGAAGCGGTGGTGCGCGCGCTCGACTCCACGCTGTTTCACACCGGCTGGGGCGTGCGCACGCTGGCCGCGAGTCAGGCGCGCTTCAACCCGATGGCCTATCACAACGGCTCGGTCTGGCCGCACGACAACGCGTTGTGCGCGCGCGGCCTGTCGCATTACGGCGGCAAGGCGGCGGCGGTGCGGCTGTTGCAGGCGCTGTTCCAGGCGGCGGTCAATTTCGACATGCGTCTGCCCGAGCTGTTCTGCGGTTTTCCGCGACGGCGCGGCGAGCCGCCGACCGCGTATCCGGTCGCCTGCTTGCCGCAAGCGTGGGCGGCGGGTTCGCCGTTCATGATGCTCGAAGCGTGTCTGGGCATCACGATCGACGCCGAGCGACGCGAAGTCGTGATCGAGCAGCCGATGCTGCCGGAGGGTATCGACTGGCTCGAAATCGGCGAGCTTCGGGTTGGGGATTCGTCGGTGTCGATCACGTTCCGCCGTATTGGCGACAAGGTGGTGGCGTCTGCGGCCGAGCAGGGCGATGTGCGGGTGGTGGCGTTGCTTTAGGAACAGGCATGCGCTAAAAGCCCGGTGGTTCGCTACCACCGATTTTGGATAGCACCACGAAGAAAGACCGCCCGCCGGGCGGTCCTTCTTTTGCAGCGACAACCAGGCATTCACGCCGCGATCTTCGGACTACGATGGAATCGCGAAAGACGCGCTGTCTCCCTGCCAGGCTGGCCGCAAAGCTAACCTTTAAAACCGGGCTGCTATGCGGACGCCAGCGTCTCCTTCAATGCCGCGAGCCCGCCCGCGTAGATGCCTTGGAAAAGCTGGGTCACTTCCTCGTCGCTCACGCCGACCGGCGTAAAGTTGCCGGACCACGTCACGACGGATGACGCGTTGCCGCCCGCGTCGTTCACGCTGAGCGTGGCCAGATAGTCCTTCGCGGGGAACGGTGCGTCCACGATCGAGTAGCTGTACGAGCGCGCTTTCTCGTCGAACGCTTCCAGACGCTCGACGATCGTATGTCCGTCGGCGGTCTTCAGAGTCCGCACGCGGCCGCCTTCGCTCAGCTCGCTATGAGGGATGAACGGGAGCCAGTCCGGCAGCGAGTTGAATCCTCCAATCAACTGCCAGACCTGGCTGGCGCTCGCGGGGACTTCGATGGAAGCAGAGGTACTCGGCATTTCACACTCCTACCTGGGTTGAAGGAACGGGTGCATCGGCTGCGATCAATCTGGCTTCGCGCAGTTCGGTCCAGAAGGCGGGCGGGACGGCATCCGACAACGCCGCGAAGTCTTCGGCGATCCGCTCCGGACGGCTCGCGCCCGGAATGACCGCAGCCACTGCCGGGTTGGCCAGCGAGAACTGCAAGGCCGCGGCTTTTACGCTGACGTCGTGGCGTTGCGCGATCGCCTTGATCTGTTCGACCCGCGCGAGGATTTCCGGTGATGCTTTCTGGTATTCGAAGTGCGTGCCGCCGGCCAGCACTCCCGAACTATAAGGCCCGCCGACCACGATATCCACATTCTTGCTGATCGCCGCCGGCATCAGGCGCTGTAGCGCGCGCTCATGGTCGAGCAGGGTGTAGCGGCCCGCCAGAAGAAAGGCATCCGGTTGCGCTTCGCTCAGGTCGAGCGTCAACTCGCAGGGTTCCACGCGATTCACGCCCAGCCCCCATGCCTTGATGACGCCTTCTTCCCGAAGACGCGTCAGCACGCGAAACGCACCCTTGCGCGCGGTTTCGAACTGTGCGAGCCACTCGTCGCCGTAAAAGTCCTGCGCGATGTCGTGCACCCATACGATGTCGATGCGGTCGGTGTTCAGGCGCTTCAGGCTGTCTTCGATCGACCGCAGCGTCGCGTCGGCGCTGTAGTCGTTGACGAGCCTGTTCGGGCGGCCGTGCTCGAACAGGCCGCCTTTCTCGCCGAGGTCGCGTGCCGCCGGTTCCTCGATTTCATCAAGGACGAGACGGCCTACCTTGGTGCTCAACACGTACTCGCCGCGACTGCGCTTGTGTAGCGCGGCGCCCAGGCGGATTTCGGCGAGGCCCGCACCGTAGAACGGGGCCGTGTCGAAAAAGCGCACGCCGTGGTCCCATGCGGCGTCGACCGTCGCCTGGGCTTCCGCCTCGGGGATGTCGCGGTACATGTTGCCCAACGGGGCGGTGCCGAAGCCCAGCTTGCCTTGCAGTCGATTTCTGATGCTCATGATGATCCTTGTTTGGTCACGGTGACGGCAAGTTTAGGGTGGCGTTTCGAGTCCGTCCAGGACATAATTTGTCAATGTTGTGTCTCAGGAGGTCTTAAGTGCTCGATATTCGCCAGCTTCAATATTTCGTGGCCGTCGCGGAAGAGGAGCATGTGGGGCGCGCCGCTGAACGCCTGCACATTTCCCAATCGCCGTTGAGCCGGCAAATCGCGCAACTGGAGGAACGTCTCGGGTTGACGCTGTTCGAGCGTAGCCAGCAGCGGATCCGGCTCACCGCCGACGGCCGCACTTTCCTTGCGGAGACGCGCGCGCTGCTCACGCACGCCACGCGCCTCGAATCGCTAGCGCGCAGACTGGGGCGGGGCGATGAAGGTGGGCTGTGCATCGGCTATCTGGAGAACGCGATGCATTCGGGCGTCCTGTCCGACGCGTTGCGCACGCTTCGGAGTACGCGGCCTTCGGTGCATATCGCGCTCTACAACATGCAGTCGACCGATCAGCTGGAAGGTTTGCGACAGCGAAGCCTGGATATAGCGCTCGTTTGCGAGCCGCCGCTGAAGGACGACCCGGATCTCGACACGGCGCAATTGCTGAGCGATCCGATGTTGCTCGCGCTGCCGGAGTCGCATCCGCTCGCCGCCGCACACGACCTCACCCCCGAGGCGTTAGGCGCGCTCGACTGGATCGCGGTGCTGCAGAAGGAAGGCGCGCTGAAGCACGACAACTTCGTGGCCGCGTGCGCGCGTGCCGGTTTTACGCCGAACATCTCGATGGAGGCGACGGAGCCGCTCACCGCATTGGGGCTGGTTGCCGCCGGCCTCGGTTCGGCGATGATACAAAGCAGCCTGCGTCGCCAGGCGCCCTCGGGTGTCGTGCTTCGGGAAGTGCCGTGGTTTACGTATCGCACGCCGTTGTGGGCTGCGTGGCATAAGGTGAATCTTCGGCCGCTGGTGGCGATATTCCGCGAAGTGCTGCTTGAAAACGCCAGAGTGGCGGCGGGGCGAAATGTCGATGCTAATGCTAACGCGGTCGGCAAGCCTGCGTCTGCGAAAGAGGCGCGGCGAAAAAAGTCGGTAGTGGCGAGTGCCGGGCGAGGGTAAACGAGGCGCGGCAGTATGCGAGCGCTCGTTGAAAAGCGGTAGTCAATTGGCTGACCGATATGCGCCGTGACTGCGTTTGCGGTTGACCCGTCTAATTTTGTGGCTCAGTGGGCAATTAAAAGAAATCGGCTGCTTCTCAGGCTAAATGCTCCCGGCACGCGACAAAGCCGATATCAACGTCGATGAGTGCACACGGATGCGCGCCCACTCGCATAAATACGACATGAAAAGGCGCAAAACGCTGTGGTTCATTTAGTTCGCTTTCTAATGACATCTGTTACGCTAAATCGGCATGTAGCAGGCAATCTGAAGTGATTTGTTAATCCTATATTAGCCATCCGGGTCCGGGCGATTTGCACACGTTGTACATTCGCGGACTCGCGACTGTATGTCGTCTCGGTCAATCGATACGTTTCTAACGAGGCGCTTGTTCCTGAGTTGATCGGGTGTACCCGATTCCTCTGTAACCAGCAGCGCGGAGTACGACATGTTGACAGGATTGAATGCACGATTGCTTGCGATTGGTATCTTCGTAGTACTGACCGGGTGCGGAGGAGGCGGAGGCGGCACGACGGGCGCCGGCAGCGCTGCAGGCGCCGCCGCCAGCTCTCCGGGCGCCGCGAGCTCCCCGGCCGCTGCCAGTACACCGGGCGCCGCCAGTTCGCCGGATGCCGCAAGCGCGCCGGCAGCGGCGACCCCGGCGTCGGGTGCATCGGCCCCCGGCGCGACGACGCCGACGCTGGCCGCCGCGACACCGGTGATCGACGGCACCACGCTCGGCAATGCCTTCTGGCCCGCGGGCTCCACGTCATCGGGTGGGCAAGGTCAAGCGGTGGGCGCGCTCAAATGCGCGCTGCGTAGCAATGCCTACACTTACGCGCATCTGTCCATCTATCAGGATGGACGCCTGCTTGCGCTGCCGGGCAATGTCGGCGTGGTCGAGCCGACCATGGCTGCGCAGACCGGCTGCGCGTATCCGCTGCACACGGTGGATTCAACCGGCAAAATTCACATGGACGCGAGCACTCCCGCGTCGTACACGCTGGGGCAGTTCTTCTCGATCTGGGGGCAAACGCTCACTGCGTCCAACGTCGCCGGCGTGACCGGTTCACCCATCACCGTCTATGTGAACGACGGCGGCAAGCTCACGCAATACACAGGCGATCCTGCGAGCCTCGTGCTTCCCGCGCATGGCGAGGTGACGATTGAAATCGGCACACCGTTGACCCAGATTCCGACGTACGCATGGACCGATCCGCCGCCCTTCGATCCAAACCCGATCACCCTCGTGTACCTCGGTGTAGTAGGGAACAACTTCTGGCCGGTGGGTAACACGGCGACGGGTGGCAAGGGTTCGCCAGTGGACGGTCTGATCTGCGCGCCGAACATGAGCGCGCTGTATCACGTCCATGCACACCTCGCTATTTTCAAGGACGGCCAGTGGCTCGCGATGCCCGCCGATGTCGGCATTCTGCCGCAGTGCGACTATGAAATGCACACGCACGATCAGACCGGCATCATCCATATTGAAACGCCGACTTTCAAAACCTTCACGCTCGGCCAGTTCTTCGATCTCTGGGGGCAACCGCTTAGCAGCACGAACGTGGCGGGCGTGACCGGAGACGTGGTTGCATACATCAACGACAATGGCGACTCGCGCCGCTACATGGGCGATTTGCGCAACATCGAACTGACCTCGCTGCGCGACATCACATTGCAGATCGGCACGCCGCCGATTAGTACGCTCGCCACCTACTCGTGGTACGAGCCGCAGTGATCGCACGGGACACGGCGACGTGCGAACGTCCGCCGTGTTTCCATCTCTCCGGACTGCAGTGAGCCGCGCTGAATGCGAAGGCATTCAGGAATTGCGCGTCCGCGAAACTGTCCGCCATACACGCCGACACAGTGAGATTGCAAGCCGCCATCCGCAGGCGGCCCTGTTGAACGCGCCGTCCCGGGTGGTAACATTTGTTGTCATCCTTATAGACGGCTCGCCCCGACCATCGCATGCCAGACAGTTTCGACCAGCTCGCCGCCCTGATCCGGGCGCGCTTCTCCGAACTGAGTCCGCAGTTCCAGATGGGAGCAGGTTTCCTGCTCGATCATCCCGACGAGGTCGCGGTCTCGTCGATGCGCAAAGTCGCCGAGCGCGCTCAGGTGCAACCCGCTTCGCTGGTGCGCCTGTCGCAGCAACTCGGTTTTCCTGGCTGGAACGAATTGCGCAACCTGTTCGTCGCGCGCGTGCGCACGCGGCCCGAGCCGCTCACGAGCCGCGCGCGTTCGCTGGTCAAATCGAAAGATGCGCTGGCGAACGATCTGCTGATCGCGCAACAGCACAATCTCGACGTCACCGCCGCGCATAACGGTCGCGTGATCGTCGAGGCTGCGCGGCTGTTGCGACGCGCGCCGCACGTGCACGTGGCGGGCTTTCGCTCCTGTTACGCCGTGGCATTCGGCCTCGTGTACGGCTATCGGCTGTTCCGGTCGTCGGTGTCGCTGCTCAACGGCGAGGCCGGCACGCTCGAAATGCAATTGCGTACCGTCGAACGCGACAGCGCGACCATCGTCATCAGCTTCGCGCCGTATTCGGTCGAAGCGGCGCGCGTGGCTGAAGCCGCGCTGGAAAAGGGCAGCAAGCTGATCGCGATCACCGACAGTGCGGTCTCGCCGATCGCGCTGAACGCCGACAAGGTGCTGATTTTTTCGCACGAGAGCCCGTCATTTTTTCCGTCGCTGGTGGCGGCCACCGCGATTGCGGAATCGCTGGTCGCGCATCTGCTCGCACTCGAAGGCGCGGGCGCCGTCGACCAGCTCGCGATTGCCGAGCAATCCTTGCACGCGAAGGGCGCATACGTGCCCTGAGCGCTTCCATCTGAATCGAACGACGCCGGTCTTGCGCGAAGCAGGACCGCTCCATCCGGATCCGTGTCGTCCCGTTTGACAACAAATGTTGTTTTAAAGTATAAATGTGT
The DNA here is from genome assembly GCF_000739735.1 of Paraburkholderia ginsengisoli NBRC 100965. Classification (GTDB taxonomy): domain Bacteria; phylum Pseudomonadota; class Gammaproteobacteria; order Burkholderiales; family Burkholderiaceae; genus Paraburkholderia; species Paraburkholderia ginsengisoli. The sequence goes on from NZ_BBJF01000005.1 coordinate 355,886, forward strand.
ACCGATTGTTGAATGAGTGCGAGCCGTGACTTCGAAGCAGGGGTTGAGTCTTTTTCAGGTGAGCGGGGAGCCGTATGAGATCGGCTATCGGCTGGGTGAAATCGCGCGGCCGGTGTTCGCTGATTACATGGAGCAGAGCCGCGCGTGGTGTGCGGTACGGCAGTGGCGTGGCGAGCCGTTCGTGCAGGCGCTGCGCGATGCGGCGCGCGCCTATTACCCGGCGCTGATCGCCGAACTCGACGGCATGGCAGCGGGGCTCGGCTGGTCCGCCGAAGATGCGTTTCTGTGGAACTGCCGCGGCGAACTGATTCATCACGCGCCGGATGGCTGCACCACGGTCGCGGCCGTCGAAGGCGCGCGGCGGTTCATCGCGCACAACGAAGACGGCGATCCTTATCTGCGCGCGCGTTGCGCGCTGGTCGATGTTCGACCGAATGGCAAGCCCGGCTTCGTGAGCTTCTATTACCCCGGATCGTTGCCGGGTCACACCTTCGCCGCGAACCGCGCCGGTGTCGCACAGGCGATCAATAATTTGCGCATCCGCGCGCCCCGCGTGGGCGTGCCCCGGATGATCCTCGCGCGCGCCGTGCTCGACGCCGGCTCGCTCGATGAAGCGTTGAACATGCTGCGCGGCGTGCCGGCGGCAAGCGGTTTTCATCACACGCTCGGCGCTGCCGGCGATGCGCGTCTGTTCAGTATCGAAGCGAGCGCGCAGCGCTGTTCCGTGCAAAGCGTGGCGACGCTTACCGGCCACGCGAATCATATGATCCATCCGGGCTGCGAGGCCGAGGCGCAAATCGTCACGGACTCATCGCGCGACCGGCAATTGCGGGTCGATGCGTTGCTGCCGGCGCTCGCGAGCCCATTGCAACCCGCCGCGTTGCTCGACGTGTTGCAGGATCGTGCGCCGTCGGGCTTGCCGATCTATCGCGACGACCCGCTCGACCCCGACGACGAAAACACGCTCGCCACGGCGCTCTTCGAGATCGGCGACGACGGTGTGTCGATGAAGGTTTACCGCCAGGGGCAGTGCGAATTCGATACCTTCATTGTGCGCTCGTCGTCCGGGCCGGGCGCTGCCTGAGGGCACCGCTACCGCCGCTACCACCAGGGAATAGAAAACCATGTCCACCATTTTCCATTGTTCACCGAAGCAATTGCTGCCAGTCGCCGTCGCGGGCGACGGCATCGAAATCATCGACTCCACCGGCAAGCGCTACATCGACGCGTCCGGCGGCGCCGCGGTGTCGTGTCTCGGCCACAGCAATCAGCGGGTGATCGACGCCATCAAACGCCAGGCGCAGCAACTCCCGTACGCGCACACGTCGTTCTTCACCACCGAGCCTGCCGAGGAACTCGCCGCTCGCCTCGTGGCGAGCGCGCCGGCCGGGCTCGAACACGTGTACTTCGTGTCGGGCGGCTCGGAGGCGATCGAGGCGGCGCTGAAACTCGCGCGCCAGTATTTCGTCGAGAAGGGCGAGCCGCAGCGCCGGCATTTCATCGCGCGTCGGCAGAGCTACCACGGCAATACGTTGGGCGCGCTTGCGATCGGCGGCAACGCATGGCGCCGCGAGCCCTTTCTGCCGATCCTGATCGAAGCGCATCACGTGAGCCCGTGTTACGCGTATCGCGAGCAGCACGCCGGCGAAACCGAAGAAGCGTTCGCACAACGTCTCGCCGATGAACTCGAAGAGAAGATCGTCGAACTCGGCGCCGACACGGTCGCGGCGTTCGTCGCGGAAACGGTGGTGGGTGCGACCGCGGGCGCGGTGCCGCCGGTGCGCGAGTACTTCCGCAAGATTCGCGCGGTGTGCGATCGTTACGGGGTCCTGCTGATTCTCGATGAGATCATGTCGGGCATGGGTCGCACCGGTTTCCTGTACGCATGCGAAGAGGATGGCGTTGCGCCGGATCTGCTGACCGTCGCGAAGGGGCTCGGCGCCGGCTATCAGCCGATCGGCGCGACGCTGGTGAGCGACCGGATCTACCAGACGATCGTCGGCGGCTCGGGCTTCTTTCAGCATGGCCATACGTACATCGGCCACGCGACCGCGTGCGCGGCGGCGCTCGAAGTGCAGCGCGTGATCGAAGAAGACCAACTGTTATCGAACGTGCGGGCGCGCGGCGAGCAGTTACGCGGTGCGCTGCGCGAGCATTACGCGCGGCATCCGCATGTCGGCGACGTGCGCGGGCGCGGGCTGTTCGTCGGGGTCGAACTGGTCGGCGACTGCGCGAGCAAAATACCGTTCGACGCCGGGCTGAAACTGCACGCGGCGATCCGGCGTGAAGCGTTCGCGCGTGGACTGATGGTGTATCCGATGGGCGGTACCGTCGACGGCAAGATCGGCGATCATGTGCTGCTGGCGCCGCCGTTCATCTGCACCGAGCGCGACATCGACGAGATCGTCAGCCGGCTCACCGACGCGATCGACGGCGCGTTGTCCGCCGTCTGAACTTTGCAACCACGCCGCCACCTGCGAGAACCATGATGACCGAGCGTTTGCCTCACTTCGACCTGTCCGCCGCCACGCCCGAACAGAAAGCCGTGCTGGACGAAATTCTGTCCGGCCCGCGCGGCAATCTGAACGGGCCGTTTCTCGGCTGGATTCATAGCCCGGAATTGGCACAGCAGGCGCAACGCCTGGGCGCGTTTTGCCGCTATCGGACCGGCTTGCCACTGCGTCTGTCGGAGCTGGCGATTCTGGTGACCGCGGCACGCTGGCAGGCGCAGGCCGAGTGGTATATCCACTATCCGATTGCGCTCGAGGCGGGCGTGGCCGAAGCGGATGCCGAGGCGATCCGTCAGGGCCGCCGCCCGAATTTCGCCGATGCCGACGACGCGCTGATTCACGACTTCGCGAGCGAGCTCTATGACACGAAGCGGGTGCCGGACGCGCTGTATGCGCAGGCGGTCGACCGCTTCGGGCATCAGATGGTGATCAACCTGGTGGGCCTGCTCGGCTACTACGCATTGGTGGCGATGACGCTGAACGTGTTCGGCATGCGGGCGCTCGGGCAGGAAAGTCTGCCGTTCGCCGAGTAGCGGACCGGGGCGATAGCGCACGCTTCGTCCCACACGCAATGCACAAAAGAAGCGCCCCAGTTGCGAACTTCGCAACTGGGGCGCTTCCGTCTACCGCTGCGACATCACCTGCATTTCACAGCTTACTGCTGCCGACCGCGCGGCTCTGCGGCTTACTGCCCGCGATAGATCGAAAACAGACGCTGCTGCACCGTGGAGGGCGCACCCGCTGCCGACGAGCCCCCCATCGCGCCGCTGACGTCCTGCGAACCTTCCATTGACGCAAGCGTGGATCGTCACGACGCCGGCACGCGGAAGCGCCTATGATGAGGTTCGGTCCACGCCCGCGCCTGCAGCGCCGCGCGACATGCCCCAGGACGTTCCCTACGGGACGCCGTGAAAGGAAGCCTCCGAGCAGGAGGCTCGCGACCGATGCCTGAACCGCGAACATCCGGGCGAGACCGTCGCGGCGGGCATCATCTTCGGTCGGGACGCGCGCGAAGCAGGGCACAACAGGAGAGAGCAATGAAGCGCAAGGCATCAGCAGTCTGGCAAGGCGGCCTGCAAGACGGTAAAGGCTCGATTTCCACCGACAGCGGCGTCCTCAAGGAGACCCAATACTCGTTTTCGACGCGCTTCGCCGATGGCATCGGCACGAATCCGGAAGAGCTGATTGCGGCTGCGCACGCGGGTTGTTTCTCGATGGCGTTGTCGGCGGAACTGGGCAAGGCCGGCATCACACCCGAGCGCATCGGCACGACCGCGACCGTCACGCTCGACAAGGACGGCGGTGGCTTCTCGATCACCGCCGTGCATCTCGACGTGGCCGTGAAAATTCCGGGTGGCGACAAAGCCGCGTTCGACAAGGCCACCGCGGACGCGAAGGCGGGTTGTCCGGTCTCCAAGGTCCTGAACGCGACGATCACGATGGATGCAAAGCTGGAAACCTGAGTTCGCACCGTTTCAAGGCGGTCGTCACGCGATGAAGCCGGCGAGAGGGAGTGGGAACCTCTCGCCGGCTTTTTTGCACGCCGTCTGGCGTTGATGGGTGATCCCCGTCGCCGATGCCTACGAAAACCCGTCCTTGATTTGTTGAACGGTTGGTCATAATATCCAACCTATGAAGCAATCAGGCCATCCGAAGCAATCCGCGAAAAAAGCCGGCGACGTGTGTTCGCGCGGCCGGCCTCGCGAGTTCGACACGAACACGGTGCTGACGAGCGCAAGCCAGGTTTTCTGGAACCACGGCTACCATGCGACGTCGATCGACGACCTGTGCAAAGCCACCGGCCTGTTGCGCGGCAGCCTGTACGGCGTCTTTGGCGACAAGCACGGCATCATGCTCGCCGCGCTCGATCACTACGCGGAAGGCTCCGTGGCGCGACTCGCCGAGCGGCTGAACGCGCCGGTGCCGCCGGAAGAAGCGCTGCGCAACGCGCTGCTGCATTACGCGCGGGTCGCGTGCGCGCTGACCGGCGAGCGCAGCTGCTTCATCACCAACACCACGCTCGAGATGCAGCCGGGCGACGAAGAACTGCGCACCCGCGTCGCCGCGATCCAGCGCCGCATGGCGACGTTGCTGGCGGCGTCGGTTATCCGCGGCCAGGCGAGCGGCGCGTTCAATTCGACGCTCGACGAAAAAGCCGTCGGCGATTTCCTGCTGTGCGTGATGCAAGGTCTGCGAGTATTGGGGCGGGTCGCCCACAAGGAAGACGCGCTAAGCGGAATAGTGGACGTCGCGATGCGCGCGCTCGTCTAATTTTTTTGCGGAATTTTTGAACGTTCAGTCATGAATAGCGAAGCGATCAAGTCCGCTCCGGCGGCACTCGTTGGACCCGCCGGCGCCGCCGCGCGCGCGGTGACCTGTCCGGGGACGGTGGCCGCCGGCATCGCCGCGACGGCGGCGGTAGTGGAAAAAGCCGCGCAAAAGACCGTGCCGCGCTTCGAGCGCCAGGGGCTCGCGCTGGCCGTGCTGTTCGTCGGCGCTTTCCTTGCGCCGCTCGACTATTTCATCGTCAACCTCGCGCTGCCGTCGATTCATTCCGGTCTGAACGCCACCGATGCGCAATTGCAGCTCGTGGTATCGGCCTACGCGTCGGCGTACGCGGTGTTGCTGATCACCGGCGGGCGACTGGGCGATCTGTACGGCCGCCGCCGAATATTCATGACGGGGATGGCGGCGTTCGTGGTCGCGTCGGCGTTATGCGGTTTCGCGACCAGCGGCCAGATGCTGGTGATCGCGCGGATCGTGCAGGGGATCGCGGCCGCGGTGATGGCGCCGCAGGTGCTCGCGACCATTCGTGCGGTCGTGCCGCTGCATCAGCAGACCAAGGTAATGAGCCTGTACGGTTTCGTGTTCGGCCTTTCGTCGATCGTCGGGCAACTGGGCGGCGGCGCGCTGATCACGTATCACCCGTTCGGCCTCGACTGGCGCATCATCTTCCTGATCAACATTCCGATCGGGATCGCGGCGTTTATCGGCACATGGAAGTTCGTGCCGGAGAATCAGCCGGGCACGCGCACCGGCATCGATCTGAAGGGTGTCGCGCTGCTGTCCGCGGTGCTGCTGCTGGTCATCTACCCGATGACGCACGGCCGCGAGGCCGGCTGGCCCGTCTGGACCTTCGCAATGTTCGCGCTCGCGGTCCCCGCGCTCGCGTTGTTCATCGCGACCGAGCGGCGCGTGGAGCGCGCCGGCGGCCATCCGCTGGTGGACCTGCAGTTATTCCGCAACCGCGCGTTCGCGCTGGGTCTCGTGCTAGCGTTCCTGTTTTACTGCAACAGCGCGTTCTTCCTCACTTACGGGATTTACCTGCAGACCGGCCTGCACTGGACGCCGCTCGCGTCGGGCCTCGCGATCATGCCGTTCGCGCTCGGCTTCGTGGTCGGGCCGCTGACATCGCCAACGGTGGTCAAGCGCATAGGCGCACACGTGCTGACGCTCGGCTTTTCGATGATGACGGTCGGCTTCACGCTGACCGGCTGGTCGGCGACACAAGCGGCCACGCCGGATCTGCTGTTCTACGGCGGACTGGTGTGCGCGGGCGTCGGTCACGGCTTGCTGTTGCCGTCGATCATGCGCATCGTGCTGCTCGAAGTCGTGCCCGAGAAGGCGGGGCTCGCGTCGGGCGTGGTGTCGTCGACGCTGCAGATCGGCTCGGCGTTCGGCACGGCGGCGATCAGCGGGGCGTTCTTCGGCGCGATCGGCGGCAGCGCGGCGCCCGCTGCGTACGCACACGGATTTCAGATCAGCCTCGCGATCAACGCGCTGCTGATGTTCGCCTGCATTGGTTTGAGCGTGATGCTCGTGCGCCATCAGCAAATGGCGCTGCGGCGTACCGCGCAACCGGCCTGAAAATCCGCTTCCGGAAATCGTTTTCAACCGGTGGGTTACCGGCATTATTGTGCACGTTTAAACAAAGGCATAAATAAAGGCCGCGTATATTTACCGATGAGTTGTCCGTTTACAGGTAACCTGCATTTACCGTAAATGCTGCACGGCATTGCGTCACCGCTTAGATATGAGGAATGCCGGCCGCATTTTCTAAGCGAGCCGAGTTAGCCCCGCAGTAAATGGTGCCATCGTGCACTGCCGCATGGGAGGCGGCTTCGCGCGATGTTCAGGGATTTTCCTGGTTTCAAACGGTGTACGTCGCGACGGGAAGGACATTCCAGGGACGCTGAAAACGGTATCAATAAAAAGCACTTGCCGCGATTAATTTCGATTGTTAATCTTGGCACACTTTAGAGTCTTCCCTCAGTAGGTCTAATGTCGAGAATCCCGGCGCAATGACTTAATCACGCTCAACGGTTCCGTAGGGGAAATAAAATGCTAACCGCTACCATTGACGCACTCCCGACACCGCCATCCGCGAGTTTCAACGTGGGCGATGTCGTGACGTTGAAGGACGGGGGTCCACGCATGACCGTGACCTATTCGGGTCCGGTTGCGCTGAACCCCGGCGACTGGCTCATCTGCGAGTGGTTCGACGAACACGGCGAACTGCGTCGCGAGATGTTCGCGCCCGCGAACGTCCGCGCCGAGCCCCGGTCGATTCCGGCCGGCTCTGTGCGCTGGCACCGGATGGGCCGCGCGGCCTGATTCCAATTCGAGTTGAATGACCGGGCGGCGGGTGATCCGGCCGCCGCTTTGGTTACTTTGGTTATCCGGATCCTTCCGGCCGCTTTTCAGGCCACTTCGCCGTTCTTCTGTCAGGCGCAGGCCGAGCGCGTCGACAGATTCAATTATCCGAACCGTCCCGCGCCGACGCGCGTTTCTGCACGCGCAGCATCAGCGCGGACGAGAACGCGCGCATGCGTATGACTTTGCGCGTCTGCGCCACCTCGCCCGCGATGTTCTTCGGCGGGTTCGGCTGCAACGACCAGTAGAGCGCGAGCAGCCAGCCGAACACGGTCCAGCCGAGGCACGCGTTGAAGAGCGCGAGCGTCAGCATGTCGTGGCGCTTGCGCCGGTCCGCGAGAAGCGCCGGCAGAAAATACAGCGCCAGCGCGAACACCGCGGCGATGATCTGGACGATCGCGTTGCCAGCCATGAGCAACTCCCGATGCGCGACGTATCGGGCGATTGTCGCGCGATTGGCGGGTTTGCGCAGCAGCGCCTCCCGATATGCGCGAAGGGGTTCAGCCAATCCGGCATCAGGTCTATCATGGCCGTTTCGACTGAACAGACCGCCAGGACCGCCATCATGATCTCCGACGATACGACCCAGCAGGCTCAACGCATCAACCCGGACACGCTACGCGAATTCGTGGACCGCAAATGGAACGACGAGATCGTGCCCGCGTTGACGGATTACATCGCGGTGCCGGCCAAGAGTCCGGCATTCGATCCCGATTGGGTCAAGCACGGCTATCTGGAGCGCGTGATTACCGACGCCGCGCAATGGGCCGAGCAGCAACCGGTGCGCGGTCTGAAACTCGAAGTGATCCGCCTGCCCGGCCGCACGCCGGTGATCTTCTTCGAATCGGCCGCAACCCGTTCGGGCAGCGACGAAACCATCGTGCTGTACGGCCACCTCGACAAGCAGCCCGAGTTCGACGGCTGGCGCAACGACCTCGGCCCCTGGACGCCGAAGTTCGAGAACGGCAAGCTGTACGGCCGCGGCGGCGCCGACGACGGCTACGCGATCTACGCGAGCATCACCGCGCTCGCCGCACTGGACGCGCAAGGCGTCGAGCGTCCGTGTTGCGTCGGTCTGATCGAAACCTGCGAGGAGTCGGGCAGCTACGATCTGCTGCCGTACGTCGACGCGCTGCGCGAGCGGCTCGGCAAGGTTGGCCTCGTCGTGTGCCTCGACTCGGGCGCGGGCAATTACGATCAGCTGTGGCTCACCACGTCGCTGCGCGGGCTGGTCGCCGGCGACCTCGAAGTGCAGGTGCTCGACGAAGGCATTCATTCGGGCGGCTACGGCGGCATCGCGCCGTCGAGCTTCCGTATCATGCGGCAACTGTTCGACCGTCTCGAAGACGCCGCCAACGGCACGCTGCTGCCGAAGGGTTTTCACTGCCCGATCCCCGCGGACCGTCTGCGTGAAACGGAAGCGACCGCGCAGATTCTCGGCGACGACGTGTGGAAGAAACTGCCGTGGGCGTGCGGCCAGGACGGCCGCCAGGTGCTGCCGACCACCACCGATCCGCAGGAGGCCCTGCTCAATTCGACGTGGCGGCCGTCGCTGTCGGCGACCGGCGCGGCCGGCTTGCCCGCGCTCGCCGATGCCGGCAACGTGCTGCGTCCGCGCACCGCGTTCAAGCTGTCGCTGCGTCTGCCGCCGCTGATCGAAGCGGAAAAGGCCGTCGCCGAATTGAAGGCGCTGCTCGAAGTCGATCCGCCGTACAACGCGAAGGTCACGTTCAAGCCGGACGCGGGCGCGGCGAGCGGCTGGAGCGCGCCCGACCTCGCGCCGTGGCTCGCCACCGCGCTCAACGACGCGTCGCGCCGGCACTACGGCGCCGACGTCGCGTACATGGGGCAGGGCGGCACGATCCCGTTGATGAACGTGCTGAAGGCGGGTTTCCCCAAATCGCAGTTCATGGTGTGCGGCGTGCTCGGACCGAAGTCGAACGCCCATGGGCCGAACGAATTCCTGCACGTGCCGTACGGCAAGAAGCTCACGGCCGCCGTGGCCGAAGTGATCGCCGCCGCGCCCTGAGCGCGGCTTCGTCGCGCCGCCGCTTTTCGCTCAGGTTCTTTAGACACTCAACACCCGTCATCAACTCACGCCGATACTTTGAATGACCGATAACCAGACTGCCCGTCCCGCCACCCTCCGGATTCCGGCCGATCAACTGCATGCCTATGTGAAGGCGATCTGGGAGCAGGCGGGCAGCACGCCGCGCGAAGCGGCTCTCGTCGCGGATCATCTGGTGGCGGCGAATCTGACCGGTCACGACTCGCATGGCGTGGGGATGATCCCGCGCTATGTCGCATCGCTCGCCGACGCGCAATTGCGACTGAACCTGCATGCCGAAGTGGTGAAGGATGCGGGCGCGGTGTTGACGGTCGAAGGCGGCAAGGGTTTCGGCCAGGTGGTGGCGTTCGAGGCGATGGAGCGCGGCATCGAGCGCGCCAAACGGCTCGGCATCTGCGCGATCGGCTTGCGCGGCGCGCATCACATCGGGCGCATCGGCCACTGGGCCGAGCAGTGCGCGCGCGCCGGCCTGGTGTCGTTCCACTTCGTCAACGTCGCCGGCGATCCGCTCGTCGCGCCGTTCGGCGGTGCGGACCGGCGCATCGGCACGAATCCGTTTTGCGCGGCGTATCCGCGGCCCGGCAAGCCGCCGCTCGTACTCGATTTCGCGACGAGCACGGTCGCCTACGGCAAGACGCGCGTCGCGTACAACCAGGGCAAGCACGTGCCGCCCGGCGCGCTGATCGACCATGAAGGTTTTCCGACGCTCGAACCGAAGGTCATGCACGAAGCGCCGTTCGGCTCGCTGACGCCGTTCGGCGGTCACAAGGGCTTCGGGCTCGCGGCGATGTGCGAGATTTTCGGCGGCGCGCTGTCGGGCGGCTTTACGACGCACACGGACACGCTCGGCACGACCAACGCGATCATCAACTGCATGCTGTCCGTGATCGTCGATCCGGCCGCGTTCGACGCCCCCGATGCGCAAGCCGAAGCCGATGCGTTCATCGAGTGGGTGAAGGCCTCGCCGCTCGCGGCGGGCACCGATCGCATCTACGAGCCTGGCGAGCCCGAACGCATGACGCGGGCACAGCGCGAAGCCGAAGGTATTCCGGTCGACCCGGCGACGTGGACGCAAATTCGCGACGCGGCGCGGGACGTCGGGATGAGCGAAGCAGAAGTGGAGCGCTGGTCCGCGTACTTGCGGTAAGAGCGGGGCGGGGTCTCGGGAGTGTGGGTGCGGGTGGGCTCGATCATCGCCCTCCGCAAGCGCCTTCCGTGTTTCTATATGCGAATCGGATAAAAACCTCTTCCGTCAAAAAAATAAAAAGCAAGCATTGCAAAATTCTCTTTTCAATTACATTTTCCGAACGCCTGCTATTGCCTCTCTTTGCCGAACCCAGCAATAAATTCCGATTCGGTCCGCCCGCTAATTGATTAGCGCGGTGCGCGCATTTCTCCGCATTTTTTGCCTCTTTACGGTGCGCAAGCGTTTGCGCATCCCACCCTTCGCAGTCCCGGGTTGCCAACAGCGGAGCCCCTGCCGGCGCGGCTTCCCGACGGGCTTGCATTCTTCTGTTGGTTACCCCGCTCCCATCCGATTCCGGTCTGTTTTAGGCTCGCATTGCAATGCCAGTGTTTAACCTTAAAGGACCGATCAAAATGAATCTGCATAACCACCACGCCTGCCGCCCGTTCATCGAAGCCGGCAATCTGTCGCAAATCTCCGCTTACTACGAAGAAGGCCGCAACATCATGTGGATGATGTTGCGCGCCCAGCCGCGTCCCTGTTTCAATCTCGATCTCGTGCATGACATCCTGGGACTCGCGCAGGCGGCGCGAGAGTCCGGCCTGCCGATCGATTTCTGGGTCACCGGTTCGTTGATTCCGACCATGTACAACGTCGGCGGCGATCTCGACTTCTTCGCGCAGACGATCCGCGCCGGCAAGCGCCAGGCGCTGATGGCGTATGCGCGGGCCTGCGTCGATTGCGTGCACGCGGCGGCGCGCGGCTTCGATACGGGAGCCATTTCGATCGCGATGGTGGAGGGCACGGCACTCGGCGGGGGCTTCGAGGCCGCGCTCGCGCATCATTTCCTGCTCGCGCAGAACGACGCGCGCATGGGCTTTCCGGAGATCGCGTTCAATCTGTTCCCGGGCATGGGCGGTTACTCGCTGGTCGCGCGCAAAGCGGGCATGCGCCTCGCCGAAGAACTGATCGGCGTTGGCGAATCGCACACGGCGGAATGGCACTACGCCAAGGGTCTGGTCGACCATCTGTTCGAACCGGGCGACGCCTATCTGGCGACGCGCACGTTCATCGACACGCTCAAGCCGAAGATGAACGGCATCCGCGCGATGCTGCGCGCACGTCAGCGCGTGCTGCAACTCTCGCGCGCCGAGCTGATGGAAATCACCGAGGATTGGGTGAACGCCGCGTTCACGATCGAGGAGAAGGACCTCGCGTTCATGGAGCGGCTGGTGATGCTGCAAAACCGCCGTACGTCGAATCTGCGTCAGGCGACGCCGAGCGCCGCCAATTTCGCGTGAGCCGGTCGGGCCCGTCACCCCGTTGAGTCGGGGCGGAAGCTCAGGCGATCAGTCTGAGCTTCTGCCGGTCCTGCAACCAGCGTTCGAATTCGGCGGCGGGCATCGCCTGGCCATACAGGAAGCCCTGCACATAATCGACGCCCAGTCCCTTCATGAACAGTTCTTCCGTTTCGGTCTCGATGCCCTCGGCGACCACCTTGAAGTCCAGTTCCTGCGCGACCGCCACCATCGAGCGCACCAGCGCCTGCGCCTTGGTGTCCGCGTTGATCGAGCGTACGAAGCTGCGGTCGAGCTTGATGACGTCGAGCGGAATACGGCCCAGTTGCGACAGCGACGAATAGCCGGTGCCGAAGTCGTCCAGATGCACCTGGGCGCCGAGCTGGCGGAACTGCTTGATCAGATCGATTGCGGCCGCTTCGTCCTCGATCAGACAGCTCTCGGTGAGTTCGAGGTCGACCAGGCAGGGATCGAGATTCGCGTGTTGCAGCGCTTCGGTGAAATGCCGGACCACGGCGGTATCGACCAGTTGCCGCGCCGACACGTTGATCGCGATGCGCAGGTTGTAGCCGTCCGCTTTCCATTTGGCCGCCTGTTTCGCGGCGGTTTCCATCACCCAGCGGCCCAGCACGCCGATCAGGCCGGACTCTTCCGCGTAACGGATGAATTCGGCCGGCATGATCTGTCCGCGCTCCGGCGAATTCCAGCGCACCAGCGCCTCCGCGCCCTGCACGCTGCCGGTGGCGAGCGACAGCTTGGGCTGGTAATGCAGCGTCAGTTGGCCCTCTTCTAGCCCGCGACGCAGATTCGTGTCGAGCCACATGTATTCCGCGACCCTGCGGTTCATGTCCTCCGAGAACACGCGAAGGGTGCGCTTGCCTTCATCCTTGGCGACGTACATCGCGGTGTCGGCCGAACGGATCAGCGATTCGAGGCTGTCGCCGTGCTCCGGATAGCGCGCAATGCCGATCGAGCAGCCGGTGTACACCTCGACGAGGCCGAGGGCGAACGGCGTGCGCATCCGTTCGAGAATGCGCTGCGCGGTGGCTTCGAGCTCGTGCGCGGTGCCTTTGGCCGCCAGCACGATGAACTCGTCGCCGCCCAGGCGCGCGAGCGCGTCGCCTTCGTTCAGGCAGGTGCTGATGGCCGCGGAGACATCGCGGATCAGCCGGTCGCCGAAGACGTGGCCGTAGTGATCGTTGACCTTCTTGAAGTTGTCGAGATCGAGGAACAGCACGCCGACCGCTTCGTTCGGGCCGGCGTCTTCGATGGCCGCGCGGATCTTGTCCTGGATCGCGTTGCGATTGTCGAGCCCGGTGAGCGAGTCTTTGTTGGCGAGTTCGGTGAGCCGGTCCTGCGCGAGCCGCTGTTCGGTGATGTCGGTGCCCGAGCAGATCAGGAATTGCTCTTCGACGCCGCTGCCGCTCTGGACGAATTTGTTGCGGAACAGAAAGAGCCGCTCGCCGTGTACCGTCTTGATGCGCCGTTCGACTTCGTACGACACGCCGCGATTGAAGAAGCCGGCGATGTTCTGGCTGGAGGCCGCGCCGTCTTCGGAGGACATGAACAGCGCCCACACATTGCGGCCGATGATGTTCTCCTCCTTCACGCCGGTCAGCTCTTCCGCGAGCCGGTTGAAGCGCTGTATCCGGCCGTGCCGGTCGACGATCACCACGACCGAATTGACTTCGGAGACCACCTGTTCGGCGAACGACAGGCCGTGAACCAGATCGCGGGCGACGGATTCGGTGTCGTCGTAAGCGGACGCGGTGCCTGCCCACGTATTGCTGCTGAGCTTTTTACCGACGAGATGCAGGCGCAGCGGCTCGCCGAACATCCGCACGTCCACCACGATGTGCGAGGTCACGCCGGTGAGACAACGGATTTGCGACGCTTGCTGGGGATTCAGCGGAATGGCGACGTTGGCCGGCACATCGCCGGTGACGGGTGTGAGTTCGAGTGCGTTGCTGTCGGTCGACAGACGCCAGCATGGGCTGCTTGTGCCGAACTGGGCATAAAGCACCTGCTCGTGTTGGTCGTCGTTCATGAGATCCCCGGGCAATGTGTGCCGGTCGTCCTCGTCAAGGCACGAGGCGGCAAACAGTCTTCATACTTAAGACTGGCCCCATTGTAGCGAAGCGGTGGCATTCGGGCTTATAAACATTAACGGTCCGGCGCTCGCGAGCTTTAGGGCGATGGGCAGGGAATCGCGACGATATTCGGGTTGAATGCCGGCCGCCGCACGGTCGCTCGCACTTACCCGGCGATCAGGCGCGCTCGCTGACGCTAGAATCTGCGCGCCAGCAACCCGCGCGCCCGCTCCCGCTCGGCGGGGTTGGCGTCGAGCGCGGCGTCGAACCAGAACTTCCCGGCGACTAGCGTGGCCGCCACCACGCCGTCGCGGTACAACAGCCGGTTGCCCGCCACGGCCGGCACCCGTTCGCCGACGAGCAGCGTCCCCGCCAGATTCAACGGATCGGTGCCGGCGACGCACACAAAAGCACCATCGTTCGCATGACGGCGCACTTCGCGCAGCACGGGAATCGCCTCCGGCAACGCGAACTGTTCGCCGGCCAGACCGTTCACGAAGCGCCCGCCGCGAATCACGCCGCGGGCTTCGAGCCGTTGAAACACGCGCAGCAGATCGCGCCACGGCGGCAGCCATTCCGCCTCGCGTTCGAGCACGCGCCAGAACACCACGCCGTAGCGGCGCAACAGCGTCATCGCGACATGTTCGAGCACCTCGGGCGGCAACTGCCGGCGACGCAGCGGCAGCGTTTGCGTGTCCGTGCCGGCCGCGCGGCGGGTGACGAGCGCCCAGCGCCCGGCGTCGTCCATCCCGCCGATCAGTGCACTGGAGCGCGTGCGCCGGCTACCGGCATACGCGTTGCGTTTGGCCGCGGGCTTCAGCAGCGCGCGCAAGCCAGCGAAGCTGTCGGAGTTCGCGAGGCCGGCGGCGACCAGTTCGCCGAGCGCATTTTCCAGCTCCATCCGCAGCACGCGGACCTCGGCGAGCAGTTCGTCGAAGAACATCGCGCCGTGTTGCGCGAGCGTGTCGTACACGCTCTGCGCGAGCGCCGATAACTCGACCTGCCGTGCCGGGTCGAGCAGCGCGTGCCACGCGCGAACCTGCGCGCGCGGCAGCAGCACGATCGGCGTACTGCGGATCGGGCCCGCCGCGCCGCGCGCGCGCTCGGTGAGCCGCGTCCAGACGATCTTGCCGGCGCGGCATAGTTCGTCGAGCGAACTATTCGCATAGGCCCGCACGCGCGCGGGCAGAATGTCTTCTTCCCAGGCGCCGGCCGCTGCCTGGAAGCCTTCGAGCTGGTCGAGCGCGGCGGCCAGCGCGTCGCGGCCTTCGCTGCGCGTGTCTGGCGTCAGATGCTGCCACTCGAACAGAAAGCGCATGAAGTCGTGCCGCTCCACCGGCTCGATCTCGCGGCGCAAGCGCTTTACCGTGTAACGATGAATCCGCGCGAGCAGGTGCCGCTCGCACCATTCTTCGTCAGCGGTCTGCGGTGTGAAGCGGCCGCGCATCAGATAGCCTTCCGCTTCGAGACGCGCCAACGTGTGCTCGACCGCGGCCGCCGGCAACTTCAGCGGCTGCGCGATCGCGCCGACCGGCTGCGGGCCGAAGCCGGTCAGGCGCGCGCGCAACACGTCGAGCAGCGCGTCGTCGGCGCTCCAGCTGTCGGTGTAGCCTTTCGGCGCGGTGAGGGGCGGGCTGTAACGGGCGCGCGGCAGGTCGGGATAGAGCGCCTCGAAGCAGGTGATGCGCTCGGCGGGCAGCCACACGGCGGCATCGTCGGCGAGTTGCAGGCGGGTGGCGCGGCCGGAGTCGGCCAGCGACGTGAGCCATGCCGGCCAGCCTTTATGCGCGCGCGCCTCGGCCTCGGTGATGCAGGCGAGGCCGGTCAGCGCTTCGTGCATCTCGTCGGCGTTGCGCGCCTGCGGCCACGCCTCGTCGCGCACGCTGTCGATCGCGTCGGCGTCGAGCGCGCCGAGATCGTCGGCGCTGGCCGGGTCGGTCCAGCGGCGGTTCAGCACGGCTTGCGTGCGGCGCTCCTCGATTGGCGCATCGTCGAGATACGCATAGGGCTTCGCGTTGAGGATTTCGGCGGCGAGCGGCGACGGCGCCGGCAGATCGCGCGCGACCAGCCGCACATCGCCCTGTTCGATCCGGCGCAGCAGCGCGAGCCAGCCTTCGCTGTCCATCGCTTCGTGCAAGCAGTCGTCAACGGTTTGGTCGACTAACGGATGATGCGGCAGCTCGCGTTCGCCGACCACGTTCTCCAGACACGCAGCCTGCTCGGGAAACACGCTCGCGAGCAGGTCTTCGCTGCGCATACGCTGCAGTTGCGGCGCGGTCTTGCGCCCGCCGGTGTAACGCGGCAAGCCGAGCGCGGTGGTCGCGTTCCAGCGCCAGCGCACGCCGAACAGCGGCGCGTCGAGCAGCGCCTGAATCAGCAGACGCTCGGCGCTGTTCGAATGCAGATAGCGCCATACGTCGTCGAGCACGAACGAGTGGCTGCCGGTCAGCGACAGCACGATCGCATCTTCGGTGGCGGCGGCCTGCAACTCGAAGTTGAAGGTCCGGCAAAAACGCTTGCGCAGCGCGAGCCCCCACGCGCGATTCACGCGGCTGCCGAACGGCGCGTGAATCACGAGTTGCGTGCCGCCGGATTCGTCGAAGAAGCGTTCCATCACCAGGGTGTTCTGCGTGGGCAGCACGCCGAGCGCCGCGCGGGCGCGGGCGAGATAGTCGACGATCTGGCGCGCGGCGGCTTCGTCGAGAGCGAGGGTGTCGACCAGCCAGTCGATTGCGTGATCGAGGCGCGCGGGCATCGCTTCGGTGGCGGCGGTGGCGGCGGTGGCGGGCGCGGGTTCGAGCAGGCGCCCGATCTCCTCGCGCAAGCGCGCCACCGCGAACGACAACTCGTCGCTGCGCCCCGGCGCTTCGCCAAGCCAGAACGGAATATTCGGCGGCTGCCCCTGCGCGTCCTCGACCCGCACGCGACCGCTTTCGATCCGTACGATCCGGTACGACGCATTGCCCAACTGGAACACGTCGCCCGCCAGACTCTCGACGGCGAAGTCCTCGTTGACGGTGCCGATGTTGATCGCCTGCGGTTCGAGCACCACCGCGTAGTCCGCGTTCTCGGGAATCGTGCCGCCCGACGTGACGGCGACCAGCTTGCCGCCGCGCCGGCCGCGCAGCGTGCCGCTCACGACGTCGCGATGCACGTACGCGCCGCGCGGACCGTTGCGGCTCGTGTAGCCCTCGGCGAGCATGCGCAGCACCGCGTCGTACTGCTCGCGCGTGAGGTCCGCGTAGGGCGCCGCACGCCGCATCATCGCGAACAGCGCGTCCTCGCTCCATTCGGCGCTCGATACTTCGGCGACGATCTGTTGCGCGAGCACGTCGAGCGGCGCGCGCGGAATGCGCAGCGCGTCGAGTTCGCCGCGTCGCACGCAATCGAGCAGCGCCGCGCATTCGATCAGATCGTCGCGCGAAGTCGGAAAAAGCCGCCCTTTGGGCATGCCGCCGACGTGATGGCCCGAACGTCCGACGCGTTGCAGGAACGGCGCGATCGCGCGCGGCGAACCCATCTGGCAGACCAGGTCGACATCGCCGATATCGATGCCGAGTTCCAGCGACGCGGTCGCGATCAGCACGCGCAACTCGCCGCGTTTCAACCGCTGCTCGGCGTCGAAGCGATGCTCTTTCGCGAGGCTGCCATGATGCGCGGCGACCGCGTCCTTGCCGAGCCGCTCGGTCAGATGACGCGCGACGCGCTCGGCCATGCGCCGCGTGTTGACGAACACGAGCGTGGTGCGGTGCATCGCGACGAGCTCGGCGACGCGATCGTAGACGCGTTCCCACACCTCGTTGGGCATCACCGCTTCGAGCGGTACCGGCGGGATTTCAAGCGCGAGATCGCGCGCGCGAACGTGACCCACATCGACAATCGCGCAGTCGGCCGGGATGCCGCTGTCGATGCCCGCGCCGCCGACCAGAAAGCGCGCCACCGCGCTCACCGGCTTTTGCGTCGCCGACAGGCCGATGCGCGGCAATCGCCGTTCGCAGAGCGAGTCCAGACGTTCGAGGCTGAGCGCGAGATGGCTGCCGCGCTTGCTGCCCGCAAGCGCATGAATCTCGTCGACGATCACCGTGCGCACCGTCGCCAGCATGCGGCGGCCCGAGTCCGAGCCGAGCAGCACGTACAGCGATTCGGGCGTGGTCACCAGGATATGCGGCGCACGCTTCTTTAGCGCGTTGCGCTCCTGCTGCGTGGTGTCGCCGGTACGAACGGCCGTGCGGATCTCGAGCGGCGGCAGGCCGCGCGCGTCGAGTTCGGCTGCGATGCCTTGCAGCGGTATTTGCAGGTTCAGACGGATGTCGTTGGACAGCGCCTTTAGCGGCGAGACGTACACCACCAGCGTTTCGTCGGGCAACGCGCCGCCGTTGGCGAGGCCTTGCTGGACCAGATCGTCGAGCGCGGAGAGGAAGGCGGTGAGCGTCTTGCCCGAGCCTGTCGGCGCGGCCACCAGGGTCGAGCGGCCACGGCGAATCTGTGGCCACGCGGCCGCTTGCGCGTCGGTCGGGGCGGGGAAGGTCTTCAGAAACCAGCCGGCGACTGCCGGGTGGAAGTCGTCGAGCGCGCGGTGCGTCGGGGAGAGCGAAGCGAGGTCCGCGCTGGTGCCCGCTGCCGCTGAGTGGGCGGCCGGGTCCAGCGCGGCGGATGTCGTGGCCGAAGTCATGCTGACGTAGATGGGGGCGGGGCGTGCCATATCCAGAGGGCGGCGAAAACGGCGGGCCGGTAGCGAAGCAGCGGTCAGTCTGGCAGGTTTTTGCGCGCTTTGCCGAGGGGTTTCGCGCCGATCTCGCGCTGGCCTCGCGTTGTCGAGCTGTCGGTCACACCGTGGTGATCTGCTCACAGGAACCGTGCGTGCGCGGCAAATTTTGCCGTGGATGCCGAGCCGCATCGCTTGATCCGCGCGCTGTTTTCGCTGCATGACCAAGGCTCGCATCGGCATCGCGCGAATCATAAGCAGTCTGAAAAAATCGACACGCGGGGCGGCTCGTCACACGTCGATGCACGTCCTGCCAGATCCCGTCAATTGCAGTACTCTCTACGCCTCACCCCCTTCACGAATGCAAAGATGGAGCGTCGACGATGCGATACAACCAGCTTGGCCGTACCGGTGTGTTTGTTTCGGAAATGAACTTCGCCCGGCAAACCCTTGCTGGGCGTACCGTGTTCAAAACTTGTTCAAAATGCGTTCAAAACTCACGCGCTGATCTTCACGCGGATCGGCTCAATTCCGCGGCTGTTGGCATATAGATCGGCTGCTGTTTCCGTCATGTGGCCAAGCAGGGCTTTCGTGTCGACACCGCCCTGTTTTTCGTAAAGCCGCTTCGCGAGACTGCGCAGTTCGTGAAAGCTCGGCGCATCGTCTCCAGTGATTCCGGCAAGCGTCCGCGCCTCCGCGAATGCTCTGGTGAGAGAGTCGATCTTCACCGGCTGACCGCTCTTGGCGCCGCCTTGATTGCGCACGTGGTGGATCAGATATTTGCTGACGACGCCGGTCGATTTGCATCGCGCTATGACATCTGCGAGCGACATGCCTATCGCGTCCATCCGAAGCGCGGTAGGGATGTCGATGTAGACCTTCGTCTTTTTGCGGAACGCCGTCGCTATACCGTCTTTCACTGAAGCGCGCTCCCAGCGCGCGCACGTCGATCGGTCCTGCCCAGATACCAGCGCGAGCAGCATGGCGTTCTGAAGCCAGTCGTTCACCTGCGGTGCTTTCTCGAAGATCGTGTTGAATTCCTCGATGCCGCGGAGCCGGCGACGCGTCACCGTGATTTCTTCCTGCTCAGTGTTGGCGGCCGGATTGCTAGACATCCAGCCAAGTGCCGCGCCGCGCTTGCATACCGCTAGCATGCGCGAGCGCAAGTTCCTCGCCCACGGTGCCTTGCCGGAATCGATCAGATCTTCCAGCATGTCCGCGACGTGCTTCGTAGTCAGGTCGGCGCATGCCACCGACCCGATTTTTTTCGCTATGTGCGCGTCGTAGTATTTGCGACTGCGGATAGTGCTGTCCGCGCCCTTGACCGGCATCCGTTGCCGGCGGCGCTCTCGTGGCGGTCGTCGCTGCGTGGTTCCACGGGAAATCCACCGGCCAGACGAAGGCGCAGGACGAAGCCAAGGCGGCAATCGGTGCGGCTCAGTCGCAGACCGTCGCGGCGCAGCAGCAGGCAGCGCAGGCAGCGGCCGACGCTGAGCAGGCGCAGAAGTCATTGCAGGACGTGCAGAACGCGTCGCAGGCGCACGCCGAAGCACAGCAGATTCCCGACAATCAGCTCGACGCCGAACTCGAGCAGATCGGCGCGCTTCGAAAGGACTGACCATGCGATACCTGCTGCCGCTACTCTTGCTCGCCGGTTGCGGTACCCCTGCGAAGCCCGAGCCGACTCAGACGGTCTACATCACGCGCACCGTCAAGGATTGCTCGTGGTTACCGCACATGACCGCGAGCGTATCGGATACACCGGAGACGAAACGCGAAATCATCGGCTACGAGATCGCGCGTCGGAAGAACTGCCCGAAAGAGACGCAGTGAGGAAGTTCAAGCTCTCAGAATATCGCGCACGCCAAAGACGCGCGGTTCGAACGGCTTCAACCGGGATTTGATGTCGAGGAATTCATTGGCGAACCGCTCTGGTTCGTCAAAGGGCAACCCCTTCAAGTCCCAATATGCGTAATTCCACCACTCGGTTTCGAGCAGCAGCTCGATAACCTTGTCGCTAAACCGGTTCTTGACGACCTTCGCGGGCACTCCGGCCACCATCGAGTAAGGCGGCACATCCTTTGTCACGATCGCGCCAGCCGCAATGACGGATCCGGTTCCGATCTTTACACCGCCTTTGATGCGCGCGCCTGATCCAATCCAGCAATCGTGGCCGATTTCGATAGGTCCGTATCGGTCATCGTACGGAATGTGCACGTCCCAATCTGAACCGTTTCGCCGCGCGATCTCACGCCAGTCGCCGCCATCAAAGAGAAATGGATGGCCACTGACGAAGTGCAGAGGGTGGGAGTTGCCAAGGTCGGTGATGCCGTAGGCGATCGAGCAGTAACGGCCGACCTTGGTATCAAAGGGAAGGTGGGAAAACGAATAGCTGAATGCGCCGCATGTGACTAGGTGGTCGTTCTTGACAGAACTGAATTCCTCCAGCTCGATCAGACCTTCCCACTTCAGGATATTTTGCTTCGGATCCAGCGCGATATTGCAACGCTCGAAACGCTCTCTGATTTCGTTGTGTAGGTGAATGACTTCCATGTGGCTTGGTTCCCCAGTCGTTTTTATGGGCGGCAGTATAACTGGTCGCGCACTCTGGGCGAGCAGACCGCTTCTGGCTCGCGAGGTTAGAATTCCAGGATGGAATCCGAGAACGCAACCGAATACCTGCTGGAGCGCGCGGCCATCATGGAATTCGACGGCGGCCTGAAACGGTACGAGGCCGAGTATTTCGCGATCGTCGCGACGTGGCGGTTTTGCTACCGGACCGGCGCGCGCGAGCCAGAATCGCTGAACTACAAATACCACTCCCGGGGCTTCACAGGAGATGAGCCGCGCGAGCCGGGCGAGAGAAAAGAGTAACTCCGGATGCTGTTCAAAACCCTGCGTAAGTGCTTGATTTATATGTGACGCATCAGGTTGTTTTCGCCGCTATTTTTTAGGCTAATTTCAAGCCTATCTGACTGTTTTTATTCCCAAAAATCAGGCCAATCGGGTTATTTGTTTCGGAACTATGTCTCGGCACGATGACCTTCGGCGGCGGAGGAGGCATCTGGAAGCAGATCGGCGATCTGCAGCAGGGCGACGCGGAGCGGCTGGTCGGCCGGGCGCTCGACGCGGGCATAAATTTCATCGACACGGCCGACGTGTATGCGGATGGCCTGTCCGAACAGATCACCGGTCAGGCGCTGAAGAACCTCAAGGTGCCACGCGACAAGGTCGTGGTGGCAACCAAAGTCTTCGGCCAGAGCGGCGAGTTTCCGAATGCGCGCGGCGCTTCGCGGTATCACATCATCGACGGTGTGAAGGCAAGTTTGAAGCGCCTGCAACTCGATCACGTCGACCTCTACCAGATCCACGGTTTCGATCCGGCCACGCCGATCGAAGAAACCGTGCGCGCGCTCGACACGCTCGTGCAGCACGGTCATGTGCGCTATGTCGGCGTGTCGAACTGGGCCGCGTGGCAGATCGTGAAAGCGCTCGGCATCGCGGAGCGCCTCGGACTCGCGCGTTTCGAAACGCTGCAGGCGTACTACACCCTCGCGGGCCGCGACCTCGAACGCGAACTCGTGCCGATGCTGCACAGCGAAGGCCTCGGGCTGATGGTATGGAGTCCGCTGGCGGGCGGTTTGCTGAGCGGCAAATATGGCCGCGAGCAGCAGGGCGAAGCAGGCAGCCGGCGCACGAGTTTCGATTTTCCGCCGGTCGATCGCGAGCGTGCGTATGACTGCATCGACGTGATGCGGGAGATTGCCGGGGCGAAGCAGGTATCGGTCGCGCAGATCGCGCTGGCGTGGCTGCTGCATCAGCGCGTGGTGAGCTCGGTGATCGTCGGCGCGAAGAAGGTCGAGCAACTGGATGACAACATCGCGGCGACCGGCGTGACGCTCAGCGCGGAAGAGCTTGCGAAGCTCGATCAGGTCAGCGCGTTGCCCGCCGAGTATCCTGGCTGGATGCTGGAGCGTCAGGGGGAAGGGCGTCGCGAGCAGTTGGCGGGGAGCCGGCGCGCGGGGTAGGTACGGGGCTGTGATGAGCGGGGCGTGGTGGTTCGCGTCACACGCTGCATGCCGAACCCTCGGCGGCCGGCGTGGCACGCTGACCTCGCGCCCCGCGCCAAATCAAACCGCTGCTTCGCTTGCCTTGTTCGCGTCGGCCGTATAAGCGGCGACCGCGTCCATCGTGCGAGCCGAGTAGACCATCGTCGCACCCGCGTTCATCGCCACCGCGACGCCCAGCGCCTCGGCGATTTCCTCGCGCGTCGCGCCGTGCTTCAACGCTTCGGCCGTGTGCACGGTGATACAGCCGTCACAACGCAGGCTGACCGCGACCGCGAGCGAAATCAGCTCGCGCGTTTTGGCGCCGAGCAGGTCGGCTTTCTGACCGGCGTTCGACATCGTCTGATAGGCCTTCACGGTGTCCGGCGACAACTTCGCCATCTCGCCGATGCGGCCGAACAGTGCTTTGCGGTAATCGATCCAGTTCAACATGGCAGTGCTCCTTGGTCTCGCGCGCGTCGGCAGGTGCCGGCGTCGTGGGACAAAGTATTGCGCTGCCCGGCGATATCCTGAATACTCGCCTCGCTCAACTTTTAGCGCGATCGTCTCATGGACACCCTCAGCCGATTGCTGGACCTCGCGAGGCCGCAAGCCAGCCTCGATCTGCGCTGCCTGCTCTCGGGGGCGTTCGACATCGATCATGCGCCGATGGAAGCGGGCATCGCGCCGTTTCATCTGGTGCTCGGCGGCGCATGCGTGATCGAGACCGTCGACGGCGCGCAGGTAGCGTTGCAGGCGGGCGACTTCATGCTGTTCCCGCGCGGCGCCGCGCACCGCGTGCGCGACGTGCAGCGCTCGGCGGGTGGCGCGCCGGTGACGCTGGGCGATGACGGCATGCTGCCTGTGCGGCGCAACGATGGACGCGATGCCGGCAATAACAGCGGCACCGACAACGGCAACCCCGCCCCCGCCGGCGTCGACCTCCTCTGCGGCCGCTTCGTCTATGCGCCCGGACCGTCGGCATTGCTGTTGAACGCGTTGCCCGACCCATTGCATGTATCGCTAGAGGGTGCGCGAACTGTCGGCGCATTGCAGACGATGATCGGCCTGATGCGCAATGAAGCGGCGCGGCGTCAGCCGGGCGCGCTCGCGATCGTCACCGCGATGAGCCAGGCGTTGTTCGCGATGGCGTTGCGCGTGCACGGCGAGCGCAATGCGGCGAGCGCCGGCGTGCTGGCGCTGCTCGCCGACGCACGCCTCGGTGCCTCCGTGCAGGGCATGCTGAGTGCGCCGGAGCGCGCATGGACAATCGCGCAACTCGGCGACCTCGCAGCGATGTCGCGCGCTACCTACGCGCGCCGCTTCAACGAACGCGCGGGCATAACCGTGATGGACTTCCTCACGCAGATTCGCATGACTCTCGCGTGCGATCTGCTGCGGCGCACGCAACGCAGCGCGGCGGAGATCGGCGAAGCGGTCGGTTATCAATCGGAGGCCGCGTTCGGCAAGGCGTTCGCGCAGAGCGTCGGCGTGACGCCGGGGCGCTACCGGCGTCGGCCGCAACAGGACGACGTGCCGGACAGCTAGTTTGACGCGTCGGGCTTGCCGAGCCAGCGCTGCTCGACTTGCGCCATCAGCCAGGCCACCAGCAGCGCGCAGATCGTGCCGATCGTCACTTCGCCGAGCCGCAGCAACGCTTTATCCCACGCGGGTCCCATGCCCGGCACGAGCAGCATGATGGTCGCGGTGATGCCGCCCAGCCGTGCCGCGCTGCCCACGTTGACGATCCAGCAGATCACGATCGCCGCCGCCACCGTGGCCGCATAGGCGGCGAAGTGCCCCGCGCCGAGCAGCGCGCCCGCGAGACCGCAGATGCCGCCGACCATCGCGCCGATGAACTGATCGCGCGACAGCTTGCGGGTGTCGATATAGCTGTGCTGGCTGACCGCGATCGCGGTGATCGCCGCCCAGAACGCCTGCTCGGTATGCAGCGCGCGGCCGATCCCGAACGCGAGGCTCGCGCCGGCGACCGCCTGCACGGCCATGAAGCCGCCTTCGATCAGCCGCTCGGCGAGCGGCAGTGCCTTGAGAAAAGCAAACAGCGAGTTGGCCGCACTGGCCCGTTCGGTGCGTCGTCGGTCGTCGGGAGGGGTCATCGAAAGGAAGCGCCTTGTTGCGGCAAGAGGGTCCCGTATTCTAGCGACTCCTCTTTGCGCGGGAGCGGATTGCGCCCATGACTATTTTTCAGCGCCGCGCAGCCGGCGATACCAGTTCATCAACGGTGTCGCCGACACGCCGTGGATCACCACCGACGCCGCGATCACCGCGAGCGTCAGCGGCATCAGTGGCACGACGTCGTCCGCGTTGCCGTGTTCGAGCGCGAACGCCAGGTAGTAGAACGAACCGATGCCGCGTATGCCGAACCAGCTCATCAGACGCCGCTGCGCGGGCGTCGCGCTCGATCCGATCAGCGACAGCTCCACCGACACCGGCCGTACGATCACGAACAGCGCAACGCACAGCGCAACCGTTTGCCAGGTGAAGAGCGACGTGTGGATGGTGGCGAGCACATTGCCGACCATCGCCATCACGGCGACCTCGGCGATGCTTTCGAGTTCGATCGTGAAGCCGAGCACCGACTCCGTGATGTACGCATGCGCTTTGCTCGGATTGGACGCTGTCGCTTCGACGTTCTGCGAATCGACCGTGCCCAGCGTTTCGCGCGGCGACTGGCCGCCGCTCGCGCGATGCTCGACGCGGCGCATCGCAACGCCCGCCGCGAATACCGCGAGAAAGCCATACGTGTGCGCGAGTTGCGCGGCGCCGAACGACAGTTCGATCAGCCCGAGCGCGAAAAAGCCTTCGAGGCCCAGCGCCTGAGCATGACGCGTACGCAGCCATGCCACCGCATGCGTGGTCGCCCAGCCGAGCGCGCCGCCGATCGCGATCGCGCCCGCCACCCCCCAAACCATGCCGGCGACGAGTTTCAGATTCAGCAACTCGGCGCCCTGACCGGCGGGCGCCGCGCACAGCGCGAGGCCGAGCATCGCGAAGGGCAGCGCAATGCCGTCGTTCAGGCCGCCTTCGCCGGACAGCGCGAAGCGCAGCAGGTCGTGATCGCCCGGGTTGTGCACCTGCACGTCGTGCGCGAGCACGGGATCGGTCGGCGCGAGGATCGATGCGAGCAGCAAAGCCGGCCCCCAGCCGAGTTGCAGAACGTACACCCCGAACAGCGTCAGCAAGGGGATGGTCGCCAGCATCGCGAGAAAGCCGAGGCGCAACGGGACGGTCCACAGTTTTTCCAGCACGCCGAGGCGCAGGCGCAAGCCGATCGCGAACAGCGAGACCAGCAGCGCGATTTCGGTGATGGTGCGCAGCAGATGCGCATCGGCGACCATGTCGAGGCGCAATAGCGCGACGCCGGGCAAGCCGAGCGCATAGCCGATCGCGAGATAGAACATCGCGGCGCTGACGGGCAGGCGTCGCAGTGTCGTGGCCGCGAGACCCATGAACACGAGCACGGCGCCGACGATGAGAAACCACAATGTTTCGCGCATGAGCTTCCGAAGAGGGCCGGCGTGCGCTTGCGGAAAGAGGCGAGGCGCCGGCCGGTTAAAAGAGGCGCGCGCCGGGACGCGTGATGCCGGTTGCGTCAGCTACGTCAGGGCGCGCGCCCGAACGCTTCGCGCAGCTTGCGCTTTGCCTGCTGCAACGTCGCGCGGCGGGTTTTCGGCAGATTCTTGCCGGCGCGATTGATATAGAAATTAAGCATCGACATCGCCGATTGGTACGGCGTGCCCTTGCGGCGACGGCTCTGCGTCGACGAGCGCTTGAGCGACTGCGCAATTGACTCGGCGCTGCCGGTTTTGAAAATGTCGTGCTGGATATCCATTGCGTCGCTGGTTTCCATCACATGATGCGACCATTTGCGCGAATGGCGGGCGCCGCCTGCTTTGGCGGTTTTCGCGCGATGCGCGGCATGCGCCTGGGCATGGCGTTGACGGGGTGGCCGTCCCGACTTGCCGCGCGCGACCGGACGCTTCGATTTGCTACTGGCTTTTCGGGCGGGCATGGTGGTCAGTCCTTATGGGGTTGGAGGGGCGTCGGCGCGGAGGGCGGCGCGGCGTTGTCGCATCGCTTGCGTCAGGCGTGCGCCAACGCGCAACCCGGAGGGCGCGGTGAATGCGCCGGTAGCCGCTAGCTGCTCGCGGCATGCCGGCGCGGTGGACGGGCGCGCGTCACTTTCGACGCAACGTCCAACGAAACGTCCAACGCAATGTCCCGCGTATGGCGCGCGCCCTGCACCAACAGACTGCGCTTACAGCTTCAGTCCGCCAGCCTCGGGCGCGTCGGAGGAAGCCGGCGGGATCGGGTCGGTGCCGAGGTCGTCGCGAAGCTCGTAACGATCGCGAGCCCAGTACGGTTCGCTGCCGTAGTACTGATGCACGGAGGTGGCCCACGTCTGATCCGCCATCGACGGCCAGTGATCCTTGTCGAAGCCCGGGGCGTTGCGCACGCCTTCCGCGGTCATGTTCAGCACGAAGCACTTCTGCTCGGTATCGAGCGTCAATGCGTGCCACGGAATTGCCAGCAGCTTGTCGCCGATGCCGAGAAAGCCGCCGCTCGACAGCACCGCATAGGCGATGCGACCGGAGCCGACGTCGAGCATGATGTCCTTGACCTTGCCGACATCCTCGCCGTCGCTGCTGATCACCTTGTTGCCATCGAGTGTGGCGGCCGCCATCACGTCGGGGCCGGGGCCCTCCGCGGTCATGCTGCCCTTACCGACGATACGTGCGCCTTGTCCTTGAGTCTGTGTCTGGTTGAGCATGATGTCACTCCTCTTCAGGTGGATGTACCGAAGACCTGAGCAACGCGCGTTCCTTGCGCGTCTGCAAGACGCTCAAGGGCGTACGCGCTGCGTGCGCAACCGATACGCAAAAAAGGCTGCGAGCGTGTTTGAAATTATTTCGGCAGGTCGCCTCGTCGAGCCAATGGATCGATGTCTGTCGAGCGCGCGTCGATGCCTGCCGATGTTTCGCGTCTCCCGAGCCTCGCGCGGCATAGCCCTTGCTGAGTGATGGATGGACTTCGGCGTGGCTCGCCGCCATGACGACATGGCGCGATTCCACCACGCTGGCCCATCACTCAAGGGAGACTTTCATGAAATATTCAAAAGCACTGTTGGTATCGGCGCTCGTCGCCATGTCCACGGCCGCGTTCGCGCAAGCGGGCGGCGGCAACGGCAATGGCGGCGCAGGCGGCACCGGCGGCTCGGGCAACGCGCACGGCGCTGCGACGGCCGGCCCGACCACGGGTGGCGATGCGTCGACCGGCGCGACGAGCGCCACGGCGCCCAAGGCGCATTCCATGTCGAAGTCGAAGGCGAAGAAGCCGATGAACGATTCGACCAATATGCCCGGCGCCAATGCGAGCAGCGATACGAAGGGGCAGTAAGCCTCGGCGTGTCGAACGACTGCCGGGTTGCGCGCGTGGGCGTGCGCGCGTGAGCCGATCGATCGCAGATGGATCGGCGGAGTAGTCGGTTTCGAGCAAGTGCGGATCGGTGCGCGCCTCGCGTCGATCCGTTTGAGTCCGGTCCGAACCCGCTATGGACATGCAGGCGGATGTCCGAGGCGGAAGCTGTAGTAGCAGTGATGTGAACACCGACGCAGGCGCGGCATAACGAAGCGCCGCTTTGGCTGAATCGATGCAAGGGAGCATGCGCTCCAGCGCTCATCACGAGTTGCGCGCGAACGACGCGCATGCGGCGCTTGCCGCGCGGGGGAATCGATTGTGGCGAACAGAATCCATTATCAGGTGAACATTTGCGGCGGCGACTTTACGCACGTGCGCGAATGCTTTCGCAACTGGAAGTCGGAGCCGCTCGTCTATCGCAGGCATCAACGGATGTTCGAGGGCAAGCAGGAAGTGCGGCGATTGTCGGAGCGGGTGTTCGATAACGGCGAAGCCGCGCATGAAGCGCTCGAGCGCGTGTGCGAGCCGGGCGACCCGTACGCGCTCGCGGCGCCGATACGCGACGGCGAGCGCGCAATGTGGCTCGTGATGGCCGCGTTCGACGAGGAAGGGTGAGGGGCGGCGCACGCGTCGTTCGTTGGGACGGCACGCACACACATCGTGGCGCTGCCTGTTTCTTATCTACACCACCCCATAGTCTTTTTGATTTAGCGACGTCTTCAACGATGAAGCGCGCAT
Source organism: Paraburkholderia ginsengisoli NBRC 100965 (assembly GCF_000739735.1). Classification (GTDB taxonomy): domain Bacteria; phylum Pseudomonadota; class Gammaproteobacteria; order Burkholderiales; family Burkholderiaceae; genus Paraburkholderia; species Paraburkholderia ginsengisoli. Next base: position 384,619 of record NZ_BBJF01000005.1, read on the forward strand.
TGCGCGGATAGTTTCCGCCGCGCTCATTCGGTCACGCTCGATGAGCGGCCCGCTTCACATCACTCGCGGCATCGACGGCGCTCATACCGGCAGTCCGTCGCGCGGAGCGTGCCCGTTTGGCATTCGCTTTTGCGCCGGCTTTCTCGGCGGCCGCCGCATTGCGCCCCACGCGCGACTTTTTCAGCAAGCTGGTGAGCGAGCCGTCGATACTCTCCGCCACCGCCGACTCACGTACCTTGCGGCCCTTCGCCCCCGCCTGACGCGCCAGTTTCGCGGCGCGCTTTTCCGCGTGAGCGAGCAGCGCGGCGAACGCCACTTCATCCACTCTGAGCCCGCGACGTGACTGACCCGGCGGCAAACTTTGCAATTCATCCGCCTCGAACGCGCTGATCACCGTCGGATGAATGTAGCAACGCCGGCACACCGCCGGCGTATTGCGCAGCAGCGTCGCGACGTCCTTCACCGTGGCGACGAGATGGCGGCGCGCTTCCGCTGCGCTGCTGCACATCAGCCGCCGCAGCGCCGCGAGCGCGTACACGCTCCCGGCCCACGTCCGATAGTCTTTCGCGGTGAAGTCCGCGTCGCTCGCACGACGCAGATAGTCGTTGATGTCGGCCGAGCCGACGGTGCGGCGCGTGCCGTCATCGTCGAGATACTGGAACAGATCGTGGCCCGGCAGTTCGGCGCAGCGACGCACGATGCGCATGATGCGCGGATTGTCGACCGTGACGTCGTGTTCGATACCGCTCTTGCCGCGAAACCGGAAGCGCACCTGTCCGGCTTCGATCTTCACATGCTTCTTGCGCAGCGTCGTCAATCCGTACGACTGATTATCGCGCGCATATTCGACACTGCCGATACGGATCAGCGTCGTGTCGAGCAACTGCACGATCGCCGCGATCACCTTATCGCACGGCATGCCCGGCAGCTTGAGGTCACGGGCGACGCGTGCGCGAATGCGTGGCAGCGCGCGGCCGAACTCGGCCATGCGCTCGTATTTGTCGGCGTCGCGCGTCTCGCGCCAGCGCGGGTGATAGCGGTACTGCTTGCGACCGCGTGCGTCGCGGCCGGTCGCCTGGATGTGGCCGCGCGGATCGGGGCAGATCCACACGTCTTCGTACGCGGGCGGAATGGCTAGCGCATTGATGCGCTGAATGTCGTCCTGATCGTCGATGCGCTTGCCGCTCGCATCGAAATAGACGAAGCCGTCCTTGTCGCGCTTGCGTGTGTAGCCCGGCTTGGTGTCGTCGGCGTGCCGCAGACCTGGCGGCATCGCAGCGGGCGCCGATGGCTTCGCGGAATCGTCCGCGGGATTCGCAGGTTGCGCGGATTCGGCACGGCGTGCGCTCGGTTGGGTCGTGGCGGCCATTGTTGCAGGTAGAAGTTTCAAGCATGAGGCGCGCTTGGCGCCGACGATTCGCTGGAAGCAAAGCCGATGCCCAACGTCGCGCGATGCGCAGCGTGCGCGCGTGCGGCGCAAGCGCAATGCGAGCGGAACAGTCCTTGCGAAGTGAAGCGTGTGATGAACAGCGACCCCGCATTCATCAATAGATCGACCAGCGATCAACCCAGCCAAGGAGAGCACCATGAGCAGCACACTGAATCCCGATGAAGAGCCGCAACAGGTGGTGAAGGAAACGTCCGGTACGACCGGCGCGCTCGGTCCGAGCGATTCGTCCGATAGCGGCAGCGACGTCGCCGGTGCAAAGCGTCATGTGTTCGACGTCGATTCGGAACTGGACAATCACGCCCTAGAAACGGGCGATACCGAACTCGGCAGCGACACCGATCGTGCCGGCACCGGCGAACGCGCGGCAGCCGACGGCGATTCGACGCTGAATGCCGACAGCGACATCGAGCCGGATCGGATCATCGATCCGCTCGCCTCGGATGACGACGGTCTCGACGACGACCCCAACGGTCTGTGAGACGCGGGGAATTCGACGGGCACGTCTTTTGCTCAATCACGAGGTAATGAGAGCACGGGGCCGCACTGCATCACGCGCGGCTCCCGCATTCAAACGAAGGAGAGCACGCATGGCAGGCGAACTGAACGGTTACAAGGTAGCGGTACTCGCGGTGGATGGTTTCGAACAGGCGGAACTGGTCGAGCCCAAGCGCGCACTCTCGGAAGCGGGCGCGACAGTGCATGTGATTTCGGAGAAGGCCGGCAAGATTCAGGGCTTCAAGCACGTCGACAAGGGCGACACGGTCGCGGTCGACGCGACCTTCGACAACGCGCGCCCCGATGACTACGACGCGGTCGTATTGCCCGGCGGCGTGGTGAACGGCGACGCGATTCGCCTGCTGCCGCAAGCGCAGGCCTTCATCAAAGCGGCCGACAACGCGAAGAAGCCGATCGCGGTGATCTGTCATGGCGGGTGGCTGCCGGTGTCGGCGGGCATCATCAAGGGACGTACGCTGACGAGCTGGCCGAGCCTGCAGGACGACATTCGCAACGCGGGCGGCACGTGGGTGGATCAGGAAGTGGTCGAGGACGGCAATCTGATTTCGAGCCGCAAACCGGATGACCTGCCTGCTTTTAACAAGGCGCTGATCGCGCAACTGTCGAAGCGCAAGGCGGCCTGAGTGGAGCGGATGAACGAGACGCGGCATGGGAACGCGAGGCTGTGCGAAACATCTGCCGCGACTCGTCGCTCGACTGGGCTCCGGCGCCGTGGCCAACAGGGAGAAAATGCATGAAATTCCGGTATTCCCTACAAGTGATGACGTTCGCGCTGGGTTTGAGCGCCGCGTCGATCGGCGTGGTTCACGCACAAGCGAGCGATGCGCCTGCAAGCGAAGCGCCGGTCAGCGGCACGAAGCTCTCGCCGGCCGACCAGCAGTTCGTGCAGGACGCGTCGACCTCGGACGCGACCGAAATCGCGGCCAGCAAGATCGCGCTGAAAAATTCCAGCGATCCGCACGTGCGCAAGTTCGCGCAACAGATGATCACGGACCATACGAAGCTTTCGCATGGGATGGCGGCGCTGGTGTCGAAGAAGGGCTTCACGACGACGCCGTCCGCGGATTCGGCGCTGGTCGGCAAACTGCAAACGCTCAAGGGCAAGGAGTTCGATCAGGCCTACGTCGAGCAGATCGGCGTGGAAGCCCATCAGCGCGCGGTCGATCTGTTCGAGCGCGAAAGCCAGAGCGGCACCGACTCGCAACTGAAGGCCGCCGCCGCGAAGGCGCTGCCGATCATCAAACACCACCTCGCCATGGCGCAGCAACTCGCCGGCGACATGAAGGGTTCGTCATGAACGCGATTTTGCCGCGGCCGGCCTATGAGGATTCGCTTATGCAGATCAATTTCCCGGACGACAAGCCCGCCTTCGACGGCTCGAATCTGACCGTGCGCTTCATGGCGCGGGTGGATGGCGAGCCGGTGGTGTGCGCCATCACGGCCGAGGCGCTGGAAGATCATTTCGGCGCGGATTCCGCGCTGGAGTCCACGTTGATGACAGCCTTCGACAAGGGCCTTCACCGCATCCGTTCGGTCTGCGCGGAAGCGCTCGACCAGAATCACGGCGAAGGCGTAGTGTTGCATAGCGGACTGTTCAGAGTGGAAGGCATGGAACCTGATCGCGGCGCCACGGCGTAGTGCCGGCGCATGTCGTCGTGCGAGCGCGCGTGCCGCGCATGCAACGGCGGCGGCATGGTCCGCCAACGCCATTTCAACGATGCAAGGAGGCCTCATGTCACTCATCGTCGCAGCACGTTTTACGACTTTTCCCGCCGGCGAAGAGGCGGCGCAAAAGTTATTCAACGCAGGGTTCGTCGAAGAAGACGTGACGCTGTTTTTCGTCAATCCGCGCGGCCAGCATGCACGTTATCCGATTGGCGGCGACACCGGCACCGATCCCGGCGCGAAGAAAGCGCCCAAAGGCGCCGGTCTCGGCGTCACGCTCGGGGCGGTGCTTGGGGCGGTGGTGGGCGTGGCGATTTTCGCTGCGTTCTCCGCGCCGATTATCGTGTCGCTGATCGCAGCTGGTGTCGGCGCCTATGTCGGCTCGCTGGTCGGCGCAATGGCGGCCACGCGCGAAACCGGCAAGTCGGGCCATCATCTGGCGTTTCATGAAGAGGCACGCGATTCGGGCGTGCTGGTCGCCGTGCACGTGTCGCCGGACAATCAGTTCGACGCCGCGCGCGTGTTGCGTGAAGCCGGCGGCGTTGCGATCGAACGGGCGAGTGGGCGCTGGCAGCAAGGGCGCTGGGCCGACTTCGATCCGTTGAAGACGCCGGAACCGCTCAACGAATACAGCGAGAAGCACGCCTGAGTTTTTTAGTTCCGTTCGCGATGCGGTGAATGGCGGAAGCAAAACGGCCCGACGTTTGTCGGGCCGTTTTGCTTTGATTGATCGCGAGAGGTGGCGATGCGATGGTTGCGAGGCACGGGTGTAATTAAAGCGGCGGGAATGCGCGTTGCCTCGAAACCTTTAAAAAGCCTTCACACCCAGATTTGTCGACGCGCACCTTGTTGCGGCTGGGTCGTCGGCGCCATCTGACGTTCGCCACGCGTCGGCGTCGGCTCGCATGACGCGGGCAAGAGGCCGTCGCGCGCTGTTCCGCACGAGGACATCGTCGCCTGTGCATTGGCCGGCGACGCGTCGGCCGATGGCAGGTCGTCGCGAATCTGCATCACGGTGGCGGACGAGACGACCGCGACGGCGGCGAGAAATGCCGTGCTGCTGAACTTCTTCATATAGGGCTCCCTGTCGTTATTGCCTGCCATTGTTTTCAAAGCCTTTGGCAAGTCTTGCCGTGTGTCGCCGCGTGCATTGCACGACGCGGGCTCGGCGACTACAAAAGCAACTGGCATGCCATTCACACAAGCCCCGCCAGGCGGGACATCGAGGCCCATGGAAGCACAAGCCGGCGCGCAACATTTACGCGCATCTGCAAGATTGGCGCGGTTTCGTGACGCGCCGCGACAAATCTTGAAAGAACATCGGGCCGGGCACGGCTCCTGCGAATACAACGACGAACCCCGTTGCCATCGACAACCGATGCGTGACCCGTGCAACGCAAACGCACGCAGAGGCTGGCAGCGGATTCCACGATCAACGAAACCCCTGGAGGTATTGAATGGCTACGAACGTTATTTCCGTGCTGAACGATCTGGTCGAAACGTCGAAGGATGGCGAGAAGGGCTTTCGCAAAGCAGCGGAAGACGCGCATGACGCGCAACTGAAGACGATGTTCCTGTCGCGCGCGGAAGACTGCTCGCGCGGCGCACGCGAACTGCAGGACGCGGTTCAGAGCCTCGGCGGCAAACCCGAGACGGGCGGCAGCATGAGCGGTGCGCTGCATCGCGGTTGGGTGGACGTGAAGTCGGCGGTGACCGATCGCAGCGATCACGAGATCCTCGCCGAATGCGAAAAGGGCGAAGATGTCGCGAAGAAGCGCTATCACGACGCGCTCGAAAAGGACTTGCCGGTGGACGTGCGCGCGATCGTCGAACGTCAGTATCAGGGCGTGCTGCAGAACCATGATCGCGTGCGCGATTTGCGCGATCAGTACGCGAGCCGCGCTTAACATCAGCGCTGTTGCTGGATGCGGTTAGGTGTCCGGCGCCCGGAAGGGCGCCGGACATTGCGCAAGGGCCGCGTGAAAGTCATTGCTTGAAGCGATGCATTGAAGGCGGCAAAGCAGAACACTGCGATAAAGCCCTGCAACAAAAGAAGCCGTCCGCGTTTTGAACGCGGACGGCTTTTTTCTCTGCGCAATTTGGAGCCACAAAATCGAAGCGCAAAAAAAGATGCCGGCCTAAGCCGGCATCTTCGAAGGCTAGCGACCGATCTTATTCGGCTGCGACCTTCAGATGGTTCTTCACGCTCGACACGCCCTTCACGGCGGTCACGACTTCTTCGGCCGCAGCCTTGTCGTCGGCCGACGGCACCGAGCCCGTGAGCGACACTACGCCCTTGCGGGTCTTCACGTGGATATGGGTCGACTTGACGTTCTTCGCGGCCAGCAGGTCAGCCTTGGCCTTGGTGGTGATCGTCGTGTCGTCGACGTGCTGACCGATGGATTCGGAAGCGGCCGGCGCCGGGGCGGCGGTCTGCGCGGTAGCGTTCAGTGCGAATGCAACACAAGCGATGCTACCTGCGGTCTTCAGAAGTTGGATGGTCTTCATGGTTTCTCCTTCGGGTGTTGATGAAAATTGCGGTCTTGTTGCCTGCGGTCGATCGCAGCCGTAGCCGCCGATGACTCGCGTGGGGTCGTTGCCGCTACGGTTCCGTCACGGCCCGTTATCGACACCGGACGACGGTCTCTGCATGCGTTGCGCTAGTGCGTTTGGCGTGCAGAGACCGACATCCGTCCACATAGAGCTAGGCGCAAGCGGTGTGCCCGGTATCCGCAATTCGTCAGGTAGAGAGGAAAAAGCCGTTACCGCACAACCATTTAGGCTGACGAATAGGTGAGGCGCCAGGCATGAAGGGCGGTTTGGCGGGGTGGTCGCAGCAGAACCGGAATTTGCCGGGTACTTGTAAAAAAGGCGCTCGACGCCCGCGCAATTGGCGGGCCTGCAAAAGCAAAGCGTATAAAAAACAGGGCGTTGAGTAAGCTGGTACGACAGTTGCTCTATTGAGGTCACTGACCATTTTCCAGCTTATTAACGGGACCTCACTACAATGCCTTCAATTGAACTACGCACGAGGCAGTCTCTCGCACTCACGCCGCGTCTTCAGCAATCGGTGCGTCTGTTGCAGTTGTCGTCTCTGGAATTTCAGCAGGAGTTGCGCACCGCGCTCGACACCAATCCGTTCCTCGAATACGACTCGTCGGAAACTGAAGATGTCGCGCTCGCCACCGCATCGACTGGCGATGAGGGCGGCGCGCTGCCCGCGGCCGACACGGTCGCCACCGCCGAACCCGATTCTCTGGCCGCGGACAGCGCCGGCAGCGAGTCGTTGGAAAGCTCCGGCCCGGACGACGTGCCGGGCGATTTCTCGGGCGATTACAGCAGCCGCAGTTCGACGCGCCAGAACGGCGACTCGGACAGCAGCGATCCCGCCGAGTGGGCCCGGTCGCAGCCGACGCTGCGCGAGCAGTTGCACGACTCGTTGCGCCTGTACCGACTCGACGATCGCGATCGCGCGGTGGCCCGCTTCATCATCGAAGCACTCGACGATGACGGCTATCTCCGTCAGGAACTCTCCGATCTCGCCGATAGCGTCGATCTCGAACCGGAGTTGACCGAAGAAGAATTGCTGGTGGCGCTGCGCCTCGTGCAATCGCTCGATCGTCCGGGTCTGGGCGCGCGTTCGTTGTCGGAGTGTTTGTCGCTGCAGGTGCATGCGTTGCCCGCCGACACGCCGGGCCGCGACGTCGCACGGGAAATCGTCGAACATCATCTCGAACGTCTCGCACGTCGCGAGCAGGCCGAATTGCAAAAGCAGATCGGCTGCAGCGCGGAAGAATTGCGCGTGGCCTGCGCGCTGGTGCGCAAGCTCGATCCGAAGCCAGGCAATTGCTACGGCCGCACCGAAGACAACTACGTGGTGCCGGACGTGATCGTGCGTCAGGTGCGCAACAAGTGGGTCGTGTCGATCAACCCGGCGGTTCAGCCGCGCGCGCGGATTCATCGCATGTACGCGGAGCTGTTCGCGCAGTCGGCCGGCGCGAGCCGCTCGCCGCTCGCGCAGCAGTTGCAGGAAGCGCGCTGGCTGATCCGCAACGCGCAACAACGTTTCGACACGATTCAACGCGTCGCCGAGTGCATCGTCGCGCATCAGAAAGCCTTCTTCCAGTACGGCGAAATCGCGCTGAAGCCGATGGTGTTGCGCGATGTGGCCGAAGAACTCGGTCTGCACGAGTCGACGATTTCGCGCGCCACCGGCAACAAATATATGGCCACGCCGCGCGGCATCTTCGAGTTCAAGCATTTCTTTCCGCGTGAACTCGGCACCGAAAGCGGCGGCACCTGTTCGGCCGCTGCGGTGCGTGCGCTGCTCAAGGAGATGATCGCCGCCGAAAACACTCGCGATCCGCTATCCGACGTGACGCTCGCGAAGATGCTCGCGGATCAGGGCGTGCTGGTCGCGCGCCGCACGGTCGCGAAGTACCGGCATCTGATGAAGGTGCCGCCGGCGGAGTTGCGCCGCCAGATTTAACGCGCCGTCAGGAACGTCGCCCCCGTTCCGGAGGCGACTGCGCAGAAGGGCCACGCGAGACTGTCTACTCGCGTGGCCCTTTTTCGTATCTGGACGTTTCGTGCGCGCGCCATTACATTGGCGGGTCAAATCGAAACGGATGAGCGCAATGAAGTACTCGAATCTGGTCGAGCGACTGCAAGGCAGACGCACGTCGGCGTGGGAAATCCATCGTGTCGCGCAACTGGCCGCCGCGGCCGGCGAGGATGTGATCGTACTCAGCGTGGGCGACCCGGACTTCGCGACGCCCGCGCCGATCGTCGAGCGCGCAATCGACGCTTTGCGCGGCGGCGATACCCACTACAGCGCGGTATCGGGCCGTGAACCGCTGCGCACGGCGATCGCGGCCGAGCATACGCGCACGACCGGTTGTACCGCGAGCGCGGCCAACGTGATCCTGACCGCGGGCGCGCAGAACGGCGTGTTCGCCGTGTCGTTGTGCCTGCTCGAAGCGGGCGACGAAGTGATCGTCCCCGAGCCGATGTACCTGACCTACGAGGCGTGCGTGCGCGCGGCGGGCGCCACGCTCGTGCCGGTGCCGGTCGATGCGGCGCGGGCGTTTCACGTCGATTGCGATGCGCTCGAAGGTGCGCTCACGCCGCGCACCAAGGCCATTTTCTTCGCGACGCCATGCAATCCGACGGGCGTGGTGATGCAGCGCGCCGATCTGGAGCGGATTGCGCGGCTCGCATGCGAGCATGATCTGTGGGTGCTGTCCGACGAGGTCTACGCGGATTTGACCTTCGAGCGCGAGCACGTGAGCATCGCGTCGCTGCCCGGCATGGCGGAGCGTACGGTCACGCTCGGCAGTCTGTCGAAGTCGCATGCCATGGCGGGCTGGCGCGTCGGCTGGGCAGTGGGTCCGACGGAGCTGATCGAGCATATGGGACGTCTCGCACTCGCGATGCTTTACGGTCTGCCGGGTTTCATCCAGCAGGCCGCGCTGACGGCGCTGCAGAACAAGGCCGCGATCGCCGCCGAAATGCGCGAGATCTACCGGCGTCGTCGCGACGTGGTGTTCGAGCGCCTGCATCGCGTGCCGGGTTTGCGGTGCCTGTTGCCCGAGGCGGGTATGTTCATGATGGTCGACGTCAGCGGCACGGGTCTGGAGACGGTTGATTTCACCTGGCAGCTGTTTCGCGCGAAGGGCGTGTCTCTGCTCGACGCGAGCGCGTTCGGCGAGACCGCGAAGGGTTTCGTGCGGCTCGGCTTCGTGGTGGATGAGGCGCGGTTGATCGATGCGTGCGAGCGGATCGCGGCGTTTGTGGGCGAATTGGGCGCGCGTTGAAACGAGGCGGCCGATCGGCTGTGTCGAAGCGGCCAGTCGAGCTTCGCGCGGCTGTTGGCGCCGCGCGCGATTGGCCGGAAGCCGATTCGACGCATACCGTTGAACGGTATAATTCACGCACCGTGCGGCGGGTGTTCGAACGCCGCGATAGCCCGCCGTTCACAGCACTGCCAGTGCTGCTTTTCCAAACCGGTTTCACCCATCGCTGCCTATGCCATTCCTCCCGATCCAGTCCTTCACGCGTAAACGGCTGTCCGACGTGGTGTCCGACCAGATCAAGCAACTGATCTCGGAAGGCACGCTGATGCCTGGCGACCGGCTGCCGGCCGAGCGCGATCTGGCTACGCAACTCGGCGTATCCCGGCCTTCGTTGCGGGAAGCACTGATCAGACTGGAAGCGGACGGCTACATCGAAACGTCGGGCCGGGGCGGCTTCACGGTGGTCGACGTCACTGCGCCGATCATCTCCAAGCCGCTCGCCGAGTTGCTGCTGCAAAATCCGCGCACCAGTGCCGATATTCTGGAATTGCGTCAGGGCCTCGAATCGATTTCGACGGTATATGCCGCGCAACGCGCCACCGCCGCGGACCTGAAGAAGATCACCGAAGCGTTCGACGCGTTGAAGGCCGGCTCGCAGTCCGGCGACCGCGTGAACCTGGCCGAACTGGACGCCGCGTTTCATCTCGCGATTGCCGACGCCACGCACAACATCGCGCTGGCGCATGTGATGCACGGCATCCATACGCTGATTCGCGAGGGGATGCGCCAATATCATCGATTGATCGACTACGATGACGCGATGGAAAAGCAGTTGATGAGCCAGCATCAGGCGATCTACGACGCCGTGATGGCGCGCGACGCGCAGAAAGCCCGCAAGGCAGCCGAACGTCATTTGACGTATGTGCGCGAGATGTACAAGGACGACGCGGCGAAACCGTCGGCGAGGGCGATCTGATGAGCGGCTAGTCGCCTGGTTGTCTGATCGCCTGTTCGCGCGTTGCGCGCGTCGCTGTTTCTCCTGCATCCCATCCCGCGTCATCCCGCGTGATCCCGCTTTCCCCGATTGACACCCTCCGGCGAGTTCCTTATATTCGTGGTCAGACCAACATGACCAGTCTTACGGAGTGCCGGATTGCACGCCTCGCGGGAACAGAAACCTGCGAGCCGTCATGGCCCCTCCGACCCGAATCCGCAGTAGAGTAGGCGAGTCCCCGCGCCGCTTCTTCATTTCAAAGAGCTTATGAAAGTCGCCCTGTTCATCCCGTGCTTCATCGACGCGTTCTATCCCGAAGTGGGGATCGCCACGCTCGAATTGCTCGAACGCTTCGGCATCGAAGTCGACTATCCGCAGGAGCAAACCTGTTGCGGCCAGCCGATGGCCAACAGCGGCGCGCACACCGAGGCCGCCGGCGCCGAGCGCGTGTTCGCGTGCAACTTCGCGGGCTACGACTACATCGTCGGACCGTCGGCGAGCTGCATTCATCACGTGCGCGAGCATCTCACCGCGATCGAGCAGACCGGCGACGTGAAGAAGGTCCGCGCGAGCGCGTATGAACTGGTCGAATTTCTGCACGACGTGGTCGGCGCGCGTGAATTTCCGTGGGCTGAGTTTCCGCATCGGGTGGGCTTGCATAACAGTTGCAGCGCGCTGCGTCATCTGAAGGAAGCCTCGGTGTCGGAAATTGCGGGGACGCCGTTTTCGAAGCCGCGCGCGTTGCTCGAACGTGTGAAGGGCATCGAGTTCGTCAAGCCGGCAAGACCCGACGAATGCTGCGGTTTCGGCGGCACGTTCTCGGTCACCGAAGAACCGGTGTCGGTGCGCATGGGCCAGGACAAAGTGCGCGACCATCTGAACGCGGGCGCCGAATACATCGTGTCGGGCGACATGTCGTGCCTGATGCACCAGCAAGGCTGCGCGGAACGCATGAAGGCCGACGCGCGCTTCATCCATATCGCGCAGGTCCTCAACGGAGCACGCGCATGAGTCGGATCGATCACGCGAAAGCCGCGGGCGCTTTCATCAGCAAGACGGAGCATGTCGCGTTTCACGACAAGCGTCTGTGGGATCTGCGCGAGAAGCGCGATGCGCAGGCGCATGGCATCGCCGAGTGGGAGACGCTGCGCGAACTCTCTTCGGGCATCAAGGAACACACGCTGTCGAATCTGTCCGACTATCTCGAACAGTTCGCCGCGGCGGCCGAAGCCAATGGTGTGGTGGTGCATTGGGCGGCCACCGCCGAAGAGCACAACGCGCTGGTGCACAAGATCATGTCCGAGCGCGGCATGACCACGCTCGTCAAAAGCAAGTCGATGCTCACCGACGAATGCAAGATGCGCGAGTACCTCGAACCGCGCGGCATCACGGTGATGGAGACCGATCTGGGCGAACGCATCCAGCAGCTCGATCATCAGGACCCCAGTCACATGGTGGTCCCGGCGGTCCATAAACTGCGCGCCGACGTTGCCGAACTGTTCGGCCGCACCATCGGCACCGATCCGAACAACAGCGACATTCACTACCTCGCCGAAAGCCAGCGGATGAACACGCGGCCGTACTTCGTGCGCGAGAAAACCGCCGGCATGACGGGTTGCAATTTCGCGGTTGCGGAGACGGGAACGGTGGTTGTGTGTACTAACGAAGGCAACGCGGATTTGTCGGCGAATGTGCCGCCGCTGCATATCGCGTCGATCGGTATCGAGAAGCTGATTCCGAAAGTGTCGGACCTCGGCGTGTTCGTGCGCATGCTGTCGCGCAGCGCGCTCGGCTCGCCGATCACGCAGTACACGTCGCATTTTCGCGCGCCGCGTCCGGGCACCGAGATGCACTACATCCTCGTCGATCACGGCCGCTCCGAGCGGCTCGCGATGGAGGACTTCTGGTATTCGCTCAAATGCATCCGCTGCGGCGCGTGCATGAATACGTGCCCGGTGTATCGGCGCAGCGGTGGGCTGTCGTATGGCGGCACGTACTCCGGGCCGATCGGGGCGATCATCAATCCGACCTTCGATCTGAAGCGCTACAGCGCACTGCCGTTCGCGTCGACGCTCAACGGTAGCTGCACGAACGTGTGTCCGGTGAAGATCAACATTCACGAGCAGATCTACAAATGGCGCACGGTGATTGCCGGGCAACATGAGGTGCCGTTCGTGAAGCAGGAGGTGTTGAAGATGGCGGGGCGGCTGCTCGCGAGTCCGACGTTGTATCGCGCGACGGTATCGTCGATGGGCAGCGCGTTGCGGCGGCTGCCGAATTTCATGTTGTACAACCCGCTCAATATCTGGGGCAAGCAGCGCGAGTTGCCGGAGGCGCCGAAGCTGACCTTCCATGCCTGGTACAAGAAAAATCGTGGAGGTGGCGATGGCAACGCGTGACGCTTTTCTGGCGAAGGTGCGGCAGGCGCAGCCGCCGGCACGTCCGCGTCCTGACGTCCCGCTGTTCGACGCGACGGGCGGCGATCTGCGCGTACGTTTCACCGCGGCGTTGCAGTTGATGGGCGGTACCTGTGTCGAAGTTGCCGCTGCTAGCGACGTGAGCGGTTTGATCCGCGAACGCTTCGGCAGCGACGTGTCGATCGCATCGGCCACGCCCGAGGTGCAGGGCACGCGCTCGCTCGCGGCGGATACCGAACCGGCGTCGTTGCAGGACATCGACATCGGCGTGGTGCGCGCGCGCTTCGGCGTCGCCGAGACCGGCTCGGTGTGGTTCAGCGAACGCGAGTATGTGGTCAACGCGCTGGGCTACATCGTCCAGCATCTGGTCGTGCTGCTCGATCCGGCGCAATTGATCGACGGCTTGCAGGATCTTTATCGGCGCGACGACTTCCGTGATGCGCGTTATGCGGCGCTCGTCACGGGGCCGTCGGCGACGGCCGATATCGAAGGCGTGCTGATTCGCGGCGCGCAAGGCGTGCGGTCGTTGACGGTCGTGTGGGCCGCGCGCTGACGCTTATGGCGGCAGTCCCCGCCACGGACTTTGCTATCATCACTGTATAAACATACAGGTTAAGCAAAACCCGTGGCAACCGATGCTCGGTCAGACATCCGCTCTGACGTCCCTTACTACCTGTTGAACTTCGAGCGCGCGCTGGCGTGGCTCGCCACGCGTTACGACGATCTGATGGACGCACGCGAGCACGCGTTCGTCGACGCATTCGCCCGCTTGCCTCTGGCGTCCCGTGCGCTGTTGGTGCGCATGCTGATGCGCAAAGGCGCGTTGTTTCGCGCGAGCCGTCTCGCGTACGACGAGATCGGCTGCCCGTTGCAGGCGGCCGCGCCGATGGCGGCGCTCGGCTGGGTCGACACCGAACCGCACCTCACGCTCGACGATCTGTTCGCGCTCAGCACACGTCCTCAGTTGCTGGAAATCTTCGCTGAAGCCGTTGCCTTGATTCCCGGCGCGAGGAGTTTGCGCAAACCCGATCTACTGGACACGCTGCGCCCGTTTTACGAAAGCGACAGCGACGAAGAAAATCCCACGCAGCGCCCGCTTTGCGCATGGCACGCCGACACGGCGGATCGCGTGCTGCACGTCGCGATTGCGCCGTTGTGCGAACGGCTGCGGCTGATGTTCTTCGGCAATCTGCAGCAGGACTGGTCGGAGTTCGTGCTCGCCGACCTCGGCGTATTCCAGTACGAAAAGGTAGCGTTTGCGCCTTCGTCGCGCGCATTCCAGCAACGTGCGGACGTCGATGTCTATCTCGCGTTACATGCGTGCCGCGAGGCGCTCGAATGCCTACCGCTCGACGACGAAGCGGCAGCGATCGACGAACTCGTCGCCACCGTCGGCGCGATCGACACCGCGAACCCCTGGCTCGAAACGCGTCGCGCGAAACTGCTGTTCCGTATCGGCTACGTGTGCGAACGTCGTCGGCAGTGGAACGCGGCGCTCGCGGTCTATGAGCGTTGTGCGTGGGCTGGCGCGCGCCACCGGCGTATGCGCGTGCTCGAACGCAGCGAGCGTTTCGACGAGGCGTTCGCGCTGGCTTCGCAAGCCGCCGTCGCGCCCGAAAGCGAAGAGGAGGCGCAACGCATCGCGCGCATGTTGCCGCGGTTGCGGCGCAAGCGCGGCGAGGTGACGCCGCGTTTGCCGGCGGCGCGTCCGGTCGAACGCAGCATGCTGGTGTTGCCGAAGCCCGCCACGCCGCAAGCGGTCGAATACGTCGCGCGCGATCATCTGACTTGCGACGCCGCTCCGGTGCATTACGTCGAGAACGCGCTGATCAATTCGCTGTTTGGTTTGCTCTGTTGGGAGCCGGTGTTCGCGGCGCTGCCCGGTGCGTTTTTTCACCCGTTCCAGCGCGGTCCGGCCGATCTGCACGCGCCGGACTTCCACACCCGCCGCGCGGATCAGTTCGCCGCGTGTTTCGCGCAACTCGATAACGGCGTCTATCGCGAGACGATTCTGCGGCATCTGCACAGCAAGGCGGGACTGCAATCGCCGTTCGTGTTCTGGGGGCTGCTGACGCCCGAGCTGGTTGCGCTGGCGCTCGACTGTCTGCCCGCCGCGCATCTGAAGCTGTGGTTCGAGCGGCTGCTGCGCGATATACGCGGAAACCGTTCGGGCTTGCCGGACCTGATCCGTTTCTGGCCGGCCGAGCGTCGCTACGAATTGATTGAAGTGAAGGGCCCCGGCGACCGCTTGCAGGACAACCAGATTCGTTGGCTCGCGTATTGCGCGCAGCACGGCATGCCGGTGCGTGTGCTCGACGTGCGTTGGAGCGACGAAGCGCTCACGCACGACGCAGCCGCACCGCAGCCCGTCCCGACGCTCGACACCGAGGCGGCCACATGAGCTACGTGGTGGCCGTGCGCGCCATGTGCGAATTCACCGCGCGGCGCGGCGATCTGGATCTGCGCTTCACGCCCGCGCCGACTTCGCTGGAAGGCATGGCTGGTCACACGACGGTGGCGGGGCGGCGCGCGAGCGGCTACGAAACCGAGATCACGTTGACGGGCACGCATCGCAGCCTGACCGTGCGTGGCCGTGCAGATGGTTACGACCCGATGTCGAACCGGCTCGAAGAGGTCAAGACACATCGCGGCGACCTTGAACGGATGCCCGCAAATCACCGCACGCTGCATTGGGCGCAGGCGCTCGTGTACGGTCACCTGCTATGCCGTACCCGTGGGCTGGCCGAATTGACGGTCGCGCTGGTGTACTTCGATATCGGCAGTCAGAAGGAAACGCTGTTGACGCAAACGCATACCGCGCGCGAGCTGGAGATATTCTTCGTCGAGCAGTGCGAGTGCTTTCTCGATTGGGCCGTGCAGGAAGAGGCGCATTGCGCCGCGCGCAACGCCGCGCTCGGCGCGTTGCAGTTTCCGCATGGGCAGTTTCGCAGCGGCCAGCGCGAACTGGCGGTGTCGGTGTATCGCGCGGCGCGAGACGGTACGCCGTTGATGGCGCAGGCGTCCACCGGCATCGGCAAGACGCTCGCGACGATTTTCCCGCTGCTCAAGGCGTGCGCGTCGGAGCAGATCGACCGCGTGTTCTTTCTGACCGCGAAGACGCCGGGTCGCGCGCTCGCGCTCGATGCAATCGAAACGTTGCAGCAGAGCGCCGCTTCGTGTGGCGCGCCGTTGCCGTTGCGAACCCTCGAACTGGTCGCACGCGACAAAGCCTGCGAGCATCCCGACAAGGCGTGCAACGGCGAGTCGTGTCCGCTCGCGCGCGGCTTCTACGACCGGCTCGACGCGGCGCGCGGCACGGCGCTCGCAGGCCAGCGTCTCGATCGCGCGGCGGTGCGTGCGGCCGCGCTCGCGCACGAGGTCTGTCCGTATTATCTGGCGCAGGAATTGACGCGCTGGGCCGACGTCGTGGTCGGCGATTACAACTACTACTACGACAGCAACGCGATGCTGTATGCGCTCACGCAGATCAACCAATGGCGCGTCGGCGTGCTGGTGGACGAAGCGCACAATCTGCTCGACCGCGCGCGGCGCATGTACACCGCGTCGCTCGATCAGACGGCGTTGCGGCTCGCGCGCAAAACGGCGCCGGCCAGTTTGCGCAAGCCGCTCGAACGTGTGCAGCGCGAATGGAACGCCGTCAAACGCGCGCAGACCGACACGTATCGGGTCTATGCCGAGGTTCCCGGCAAGCTGCTGTCGGCCGCGCAGAATCTGATCGGCGCGGTCACGGATCAGCTCGCCGAAGCGCCACTTTCCATCGACGACACCGCGCTGCGCTTTTTCTTCGACGCAATGCACTTCGTCGCGCTGGCCGAGCAGTTCGGCGAGCACTCGATCTTCGACGTGACGCTCACCACCGACCGCCACGCGCCGCGCGACAAAACCGCCGCCACGCTGTGCGTGCGCAACGTGATACCGGCGCCGTTCCTCGCGCCGCGCTACGCCGCCGCGCGCACCACGGTGATGTTCTCCGGCACGCTCAATCCGCAGCATTTCTATCGCGACACGCTTGGGCTTCCCAGGCAGACGCAATGGCTCGACGTCGAGGGGCCGTTTCGCGCGGAGCAATTGCAGGTGCGTGTGGCCGGCAACGTGTCGACCCGCTGGCGCGACCGCGAGCGCTCGCTCGTGCCGATCGTCGATCTGATCGCGCGGCAGTATGCGGCGCAGCCGGGCAATTACCTGGGGTTCCTGAGCAGTTTCGATTATCTGCAAAAGGTGGTCGACCTGATGCGCGAGCGCCATCCCGGCTTGCCGGTCTGGACGCAGGAGCCGGGCATGGACGAAGCCGCGCGCGACGCGTTTCTCGCGCGCTTCCGGACCATGAAGCAGGGCGTCGGGTTCGCGGTGCTCGGCGGCGCGTTTTCGGAAGGCGTCGATCTGGTGGGTGAACAGTTGATCGGCGCGTTCATCGCGACGCTCGGCTTGCCGCAGATGAACGACGTCAACGAGCAGATGCGTCACACGATGGACGCGCGCTTCGGCAACGGCTACGACTACATGTACCTGTACCCGGGCTTGCAGAAGGTGGTGCAGGCGGCGGGGCGCGTGATCCGCACCGAGCAGGACCAGGGCGTGGTGCATCTGATCGACGACCGGTATCGGCGGCCCGAAGTGCGGCGCTTGCTGCCGAAGTGGTGGCAGGTGCGGTAGCGCCCGACACTTCGCATCAGAGGCGCTGGGCGGAGCAAGGCACGTTTACCGCGCACTCGCCCCGCGTGTATGTCACGCGCGCCGTTTCACTCGTGCGGCGAGGCCGTCCCCGGATTGGCTGGCGTGCCGGGGCCGCCCGCCGGCTTCGGATCCACGGGAATCTGATCGTCGACCGGCGCGTCGCCTCGCCGGCTGGCGGCGCTCGACGAAGCGTCATCGTCATGCGACGTGGCGGGCGTGTCCTTCCACCCCGGTCCCGACGATCCGGCGCCGTGAACCTTCGCCGCCTCGCTCTGCGGGTCCCACGTCAGCAGATTGCGTTGCGGATTCGCGATCTCGATGCCGCGCTCGCGGAATCGTTCGAGGATGCGCCGGTTGAACTCGCGCTGCACGCCCCAGCGCGCGGTGTCGCGGCACTGGATCTGGCCGGCCAGCGTGACCGCCGAGCCGTCCACTGCGTCGACGCCCCAGAACGCGAAGTCCGACAGGATGCCGTCCTTGAACTTCTCGTCCTCGCGCAACGCGGCGCCGATCTCCTTCAGCGTGTTGATCGCCAGATCCACGTCCTGGCCGAACACGATGTTCACGCGCACCGCCGCATTGCCGAGCCCGCGATTCGTGTTGTTCACCGTCGACACCGAACTGAACGGCACCGTGAACAGCGAGCCGTCGCTGCCGCGCAGCCGCACGGTGCGGATCGACAGATACTCGACGGTGCCGGACACGCCCGCGAGCGTGACCCAGTCGCCGACCTGCATCGCGTTTTCCATCAACAGGAAGATGCCGGTGATGAAATCCTGCACCAGCTTTTGCGAGCCGAAGCCGAGCGCCACGCCGAAGATGCTCGCGCCCGCCAGCAGCGGTCCGATGTTCACGCCGAGTTCGCTCAGACCGGTCAGCACCACCACCAGCGCGATCACGCAGAAGAGCGCGCTGCGCAGCATCGGCAGCAGTGTGCGCAGGCGCGCGGCGCGCATCAGGTCGCCGCTGGTGGTCCAGCGGTCCAACCGCCGTTCGACCGACACGTTGACGACCTCCCACACGATCAGCGCGATCACCGCGGCCACGCCGATGGTCGCGAGCGCCGACGCGAAGCGGTGACCGATCGTGCCGGCGCGGAACAGGTCGACGACATCGACGCCCCACACCTGCAATAGCCCGAGCGCGGTCACGATGCCGATAAGCCAGCTGATCACGCGCCGCAGCAGCGGGTAATAGCGGTACGCGTGCTGATGCACGAGCGAGCGCGCCGATTCGTCCTGCACGTGAAAGAGCCGCGCCAGCGCGCCGAAGATCACGATCGACGCGACGCGCGCGCCGACCAGGATCGCCACGGTCCAGCCGCCGATGTGAACCAGCGCGTGATAGCCGTTCTGCACGTCGAACGCCCAGACGAACCACAGGGCCATCACGACGGCCGCCATGAACCACGCCCACGCATCGGCGAACGCGTTGGTGAACATCTCCAGCGAGTCGTGCTTTGCGAAGCGTTCGCGGATCAGCGCGCCGACCGGCCGCGCGCATTGCAGGATCAGGATCGAGATCATCACGTGGCCGGCGAGCGCGACCACCTTCAGCAGCGCGAGATGCGCCGCGTCGTTCAGGCCGAGCGACTGCGCGATCTCGGCGAGCGCGACGCCCGCGCCCACCACGCTGACGATCCGCACGATCCAGCGTTGCAGGAAGACGGCCCACTCATCGGTCACGCGCGCGAGCCGCAGACGCGGCGCGGTGGGTTGCAGAAAGAAGCCGCCGACGATCACGATCACGCGGCACAGCACATAGATGTCGATCAGCGAATCGAGCGCGCGGTCTTGCGGGGTGCCGTCCCTGGTGAACACCGAGATCAGCGCGCTCGCCGCGCCGACGAACACCGCGAGCGGCAAGAGGCGCAGCACCGTGATCAGCAGTGCGCGCGGCAGTCGTTGCAGCAGGGTCCAGTGGTGCGTCGCCTTGCGCTTGCCTTGCGCTTCGATCGCGCGGTCTCTCTCGGCCGGGCTGTCGGCGACCGGCGCGGGGCTGACCGCCTGTACTTCGGCTTCGAGCACCGGCGGCACCGGCCCGGCCGGCAGCGGCAGAGCGGCGGTGGGCGCGGCGCCTGGCAGCGGCGCGAGGTCGGCATGGGCGTGTGCGTCGGCGTCGGCGGGCAGGCCGGCTTGCGCGGCGGCGTCGAGTTCGTTCTGCTCGTTGCGTTCACGGCGCGCGGCGATCGCCAGGTAAGCGCGGCGCAACAGGCGTCGCGCGAGCCATTCGAGCGCGAGCGCCGGCACCAGCGCGGCGAGCAGCGTCCACACGACGTTGACCAGCACGGAGCGCGCATGCGGGTTGGTCAACTGCCAGTTCCACCATGCGCGCACCGAGCCGACGTCGAGCAGCGCGGCGAGCGAGCTGCGCAGCGACTTGCCGAGCTGCATCGCCCAATGCGCGCCCTGGCGGGCCATTTGCGACGCCAGCCCGTTGGATTTGAAGGCGGCCGGTACGAGTGCCGCGGGACCGCTGGCAGCCGCCGGGGCCGACGCGGCCGCCGGCGCGGAGGCGGCGACAGGCGGGGCGCTCAGCGCGCCAGCGGCGGCGATCGCTTGCAGCGTATCGGCGACTTGCGCGCGGCGTTTGGGATCGTTGAGAACGGCGAGCGCGTCGCGCGCCTGCTGTGGTGTCAGGCTGACCGCGCTGCCCGAGACCGGCGACGCGGGAGCGGCTTGCGCGACCGCGGCAAGGACAGAGGTCGGCGCGGCGCCGATGACGAGAAGAACGAAAAGGCAGGCGTGAAATAGTTTGCGCATAGGGTGTAAGGCGGGATACCGGTGCGGACGTGGTGCCGAAACGCGTGAAGGGTTCGGCGGCGTGACCATGAACCGACACGGGCCGGGTCGTACAAGTTCCTGGGGTCGATGCGGTGACGGTCGGCCACCAACGATAGCCGATCGACGGGCTGATGGTCGGCCGGCGGCGCAGGCGCCCCGGCAGCATGAGTAGCACGAAGCGCGCCCGTCAGAGGAATCGGTATGCGGGGATGGCGGTGGCGTCGCGAAGCGCGGCCTTGGCGCACGGATGCGAGGGCGATTGAAAGTGTGGGGCGAGACGACGATCTCGGGGAAATCGTTCGCCATATCGAGTTATCGAGTGACGTGTGCACGTCGCCGCCCAACGGATAGCGAACGCGGCTGCGCGGCAGAAGCGCAAGCCGAAGCTATCGCCGCAGGAGCCGCGCGTGAGCCGGGTCAAGCCACGCTAAACGCCCGTCGCGCGAACCGGTGCGATGCCCAACGTCCCTTCGACGCCTTCGGTGAAGGTGCGCTGCTCGCGCAGAATGAAGCGCTTCGTCTGCGCGAAACGGAAGTTGTCGAGCGCTTCGGCATCGCTGCGCAGTCTCGCGCGATAGGTCTCATAGGCCGCGAGGTTGTCGAATGTAATCAGGCCCCATGCGATGTCGTTGGTGCCTTCGTGCGGCAGGAAGTAGCCGACCAGATGACCGCCGCAGCGCGGAATAATACGGCCCCAGCTGCGTGCGTATTCGTCGAAAGCGGCGCGTTGGAATGGGTCGATCTGATAGCGGATGAAGCAGGTGATCGCCATAGCGAGGCTCCAGGGTTGCGTGCAGCGTTGGGTAACCGCATGGAGATCAGTATGACGGGGGTGTACGCGTGACGTTTCACGGCGTGCTGAACTGTGCCGCGCCGCGCCGCGCCGCGTCGCGAGTACGTGCCGGAGCGCTGAGCGAACGCGACGGGACAGGAAAACCTAAGCCACCGAAGACGCCTGCCGCTCGGCCTCGTCGTCGGCATCCGTGCCGCCGTTCCCGTTCGACGCGCGCGCGGCCGCCGGCTCCTGATGCAGCCGGTTCGCGTGCATCAGCCGATACAGCGTCGCGCGCGAAACGCCGAGTTCGGCCGCCGCCTCCGACAACTTGTAGCCATGCCGCTGCAACGCGTGTTCGATCGCATCCTTCTCGGCCTTGCTGCGGATTTCCGCGAGCGTCACCGCCGGACCGTGGTCCGCTTCCGGCAAGCCGAGGTCGGCGGCGGTGATGAAGCGGCCCTCGCTCATCACCACCGCGCGCCGCACGCAATTGATCAGCTCGCGCACATTGCCCGGCCACGGATAGTTCGACATCGCGACGATCGCGTCGCTCGACAGCCCGCGCAGTTTGCGCGCGCCGTCCTGGCGGTACATGCTGAGCGCGTAGTTGGCGAGCAGCTTGATGTCGCCGCCGCGCTCGCGCAACGGCGGTTCGACGAGGCGCAGCACGCACAGCCGGTGATACAGGTCGGAGCGGAAGCGCCCGTCTTCGACGGCTTTGTCCAGATCGACGTGGGTCGCCGAAATGACCCGCGCGTCGACCTTGATCGGCCCGTTGCCGCCGAGCCGCTCGATCGTGCCTTCCTGCAGGAAGCGCAGCAGCACCGCCTGGCATTCGTGCGGCATGTCGCCGATTTCATCGAGAAAGAGGGTGCCCTCGTGCGCGCTTTCGATCCGGCCGATCTTGCGTTGCAGCGCCCCGGTGAACGCGCCGCGTTCGTGGCCGAACAGTTCGGCTTGCAGCAGGCTCGGCGGAATCGCCGCGCAATTGATCGCGACGAACGCGCGGCCGGCGCGCGGCGAGCGCTCGTGAATCGCACGAGCGGTCAATTCCTTGCCGGTGCCCGACTCGCCCGCGACGAACACCGGCGCGTCGGTCACGCCGCATTTGTCGATGCGCCGATAGAGTTGCTGCATCGCCTCGCATTGTCCGACCATGCCGTGCCGCCCGAGCGACGGCTCCGGCGCGACGCGCGCCTGGCGCAAGCTCGACAGCCCGTGCGCGTGACCGAGCGCGAACATGAGCCGGTCATTCAGCCACGGACGCGTGACGAAGTCGAAGCAGTAATCGAGGATGAAACGGCTGACCAGTTCGTTTTCCGCCTGGCCCGGCACGATCTGCGCGACCCAGTTGGTTTCGACGCGCCGCATGCACGACGCGAGCGCGGACAGATGCTGCGACGTGCACTCGTCCGGCAGTTGCACGAGCCCGACCTTGATGTTGCCGCGCTCGATCATGCGCTCGGCGATGGCGGTGCTCTTCGCGTGCACGGCTTGCCAGCCAGACGCCGCCAGAAAATCGACGAGCTTCTGATCGGGCGAGTTCGACACGTAGAGAACGGTGCGTTCCGCGTCGACAGGCGTGCAAGTCGTAGTCATGTTACCCCCGGTTCGATACTGCTCTCAGGACTGCTGTTCGACACACTTGACGGACCGGAGGGCTGCGCCGGCCTTTCAGTCAACTCGACCGGCCCGGTTCGCTCGCGCGGATTCGGGCCTGGCTTGCGTCCGACCTTCGGCCCGACTGCGACAGCCCGACGACGACGCGTTACGGTAATGGCAATGACGGAGGCATGGAGCCGGCGGTATCAACCGCGAGGTGCTACCTGTTAGACCGATAGCGGAATAGCGTTCATTGCTGAAACCGCCACGCGACTGCGTCCCCGAATTACGAAACCGTTTCTTGCCTCGATGACCTGAAATTGGCGCTCTAATCGGCGCATGGCTTAAAGATAAGCGAAAGCGCCTGATAGTGCCATACAAACGATATGGATTAAGAAATGATTTCGCGCAATTGCGACGGTGTTGCCGATTAAAACAAAAGCGGTCAAGCCCCGCTATGCGAGGCACCCCACATAAAAGCGCAATCGCGCCGCGCTAAATTCCGCGGCGCAGTGGAGGCTCGTGACACGCGGCGTCTCATGCTTGCTACATATCGGGCAGGCCGGTGCGAGCGTGCCGCGCGCGCTCCGGCGACCGGCATGGTCGATTGGGCGGTTGGCGTGAGCCCCACCAGCAAAGGCGCACGGCCGGCCGGCGCGGCAAAACGCACAGTCTGTTCGATCCGGCTTTCGCGGGTGCGCCGCGCATTCGCGTGTCACGGACGAATCAACTGCGGGCACGGAGCGCCGTCCGTCTCAACGCGATGCTGCAAAACTCACGGCTCTATAAGGCTTTCGACGTGCATGGCATAGCCGTTGCAATGAGGTCTGCACAACGAATACGAATGCGTTGCCGACCGATCCACAGCACGGGGAAAGCTGGGCAAAAATAAGACGGCGGTAACCAGACTTCGATAGCACGGCCGGGGAAGCCAATGTGTTTGCGAGGTTGCGGCGGGGCCACCAGGACGTATGTCGAATAAAAACGGGCAAATGATCGATAGACGGTTATATATCGGTCATTCGAACCGTGCGACATGAAAAGTTTGTTTCGCCATTAGGTCCGTTTTACCGATGGAATTTTGAAGGGGGATGGCAATAACGACGAGTGCGCGCTCGAGTCATTGGCGAGCGACGCACCACTGGACAAGGAAGGGGCAGCGCCGGTCAGGACCAACCGGCGCGAAGAAGCGGGGAGAGAGGCCGCAGCCTCCATAGAGAGGCGCAGTTACGAGGTGGACTGGGTGCCGTGTCCGTGCTGTTGCACGGGCACGGCCGCCTGGACAAAGCCGGAAAAGCCTTGAAAAAAGGCTCGTCTTGCGGGGGATGTCATGAAAAAACTGATTTGCGAGCCGGCCGTCGCGGTGCGGTCGGACCATCGGAGCATCGCAGGTGCAACCGGGTTATCCTGGCGCGGGTATGTCGCGGTGGTGCCTCGCGCGCGGTTCGCCACGCCGCCGGTCGATCTGTTGACGCTGGTGGTCGCCGAGGCGCTCAAGCGCAAGGCGCAGGCCGAGATCCAGCGCGACCGGTTGCGCGACGCGCTTTACGAAATGCCCGCGCCGGCCGAGCGGCAATCTGAGCGGCAACATGAGAGGCAACAGAAGCGGCCGTCCGAACGTTAGCGCGACACGCGGATTGCGCCGTCCGGGTTTGACGAATAACGAATAACGAATCACGACGACTCGACCCGAACGTCGACGGCGGTCGACGTGACCATGCCAACCGACGGTCGCAGCCCGGCGGAGACCCGACATGATCGACATCTTCCTGATTGCCGCCAGCATCGAACACGCGCAGCACATCGTCGCGCGACTCGAGGAGAGCGGCGTGCGTTACCGGCTGCGCACCGCGTACGGTTCGGCCCGGCAACTGCGCGCGCATGCTCGGCTGATTCGGAGTGCCGATCTGCTGATCGTCGACGACGCCGATCTGAACGCGCGCGAACTGGACGGTATCGAGGAAGCGCTCGCCTGCTGGCCTGCGCTGCATTGCATGCTGGTGACGCCCGCGCCGTCCACCGCGCTGCTCGGCGCGGCGATGCGTGTCGGTGTGCGGCACGTGCTGTCCTGGCCGCTCGATACGCCGACCGTCGCCACCGCACTCGCGCAGATCGACGCCAAGAAAGTCGCGGCCGGGCGGCGCGCGGGCCGGGTCGTGTCGCTCGCATCGAGCAAGGGCGGCAGCGGCACGACGCTGATCGCGGTGAATCTCGCCTGTGCGCTCGCCGCGCAACGCGATCGGCGTGTGCTGCTGATCGACCTGAGCCAGCAATTCGCCGATGCCAGTCTGCTGATCGCCGACAAGCCCCCGCCGACCACACTCGCCGATCTGTGCTCGCAGATCGAGCGGCTCGATGCCGCGTTGTTCGACGCGTGCGTGATGCGCGTGCATGCGAATCTCGACGTGCTGGCCGGCGCGGGCGACCCGCTTCGGGCCGCGGAACTGCAGCCCGCGCATTTGCAGCGGATTCTCGCGCTGGTGCGCGAGCGCTACGGCGCCGTGCTGATCGACGTCGGACAGAGCCTCAACCCGTTGACGATCCATGCGCTCGATCACAGCGACGCGATCTGCATGGTGGTGCGGCAGAATCCGCTGTACCTGCACGGCGGGCGGCGCATGCTCGACATCTTCAGGGAGTTTGGCTATCCGGCCGCCAAGGTGCGGGTAGTCGTGAACCAGTACGACAAGAACGCGCAGATCAATCTGCCGATGCTCGAAAAAACGCTCGGCGCGAAGGTCGCGCATCAACTGCCGCGCGACGACCGTCAGGTCAACGAGGCGCTGAGCCGTGGCGTGCCGCTCGTCGCGTTAGCGCGTGACAGCGCGCTTGCGCAAGGCATCGGTCTGCTCGCCGGCATGTTGTGGCCGGCGCTCGCGGAACGGCGCAAGAGCATGATCGGCCGGTTGCTGGCCACGTGGCCGAATCTGCCGCCGCAATTGAAGCCCGGCCATTGACGCGATTGCGCGGGGATTTTGACGGTGTATGGTAAATAGTGAAAGAACCGGATCCGTTCACGGGTCGTCCCCGTTCAATTACCCGGGAAAGTCACTTGAGCGCAGCACCGTCCATGCAAAACGCGAGCAGCGGTTTTGGCGACCTCGCGTCGATCCTCTCCAATCCGATTCTCAACACGGATTCGTACAAGGCCTCGCACTATCTGCAATATCCGCCCGAAGCATCGGCGATGTTCTCCTACATCGAGTCGCGCGGCGGGCGCTACGACTGCACGCTCTTTTTCGGTTTGCAGATGTTGATCAAGGACTATCTGTGCAGACCGGTCACGTTCGCCATGATCGACCAGGCCAAGGCGTTCTTCACCGCGCACGGCGAGCCGTTCAACGAAGCGGGCTGGCGCTATGTGGTCGAGCAGTGCGGCGGCTATCTGCCGGTGCGGATTCGCGCGGTGCCGGAAGGCTCGGTGGTGCCGACGCATAACGTGCTGGTCACGGTCGAATGCGACGACCCGCAGGTGTTCTGGCTGGCGTCGTATCTGGAGACGATGCTGCTGCGCGTCTGGTATCCGGTCACGGTCGCGACGCAAAGCTGGCATCTACGCAAAACGATTCGCGCGTACCTGCAAAAGAGCAGTGACGACCTCGCGCAATTGCCGTTCAAGCTGCACGACTTCGGCGCGCGCGGAGTGTCGAGCGCGGAGTCGGCGGCGATCGGCGGGGCCGCCCATCTGGTCAGCTTCATGGGCTCGGACACGGTGCTCGGCGTGGTCGCCGCGAACCACTACTACAACGAAACGATGGCCGCGTTCTCCGTGCCGGCGGCCGAGCACAGCACGATCACGTCATGGGGCCGCGAGCGCGAGAGCGACGCGTTCCGCAACATGATCGAACGCTTCGGCAAACCGGGGGCGATCGTCTCGGTAGTGTCCGATTCCTACGATCTGTTTGCCGCGCTCGACGTGTGGGGCACGCAGTTGAAGCAGGCCGTGCTCGATTCCGGCGCCACGCTGGTGATCCGGCCGGACTCCGGCGATCCGCGCACGATCGTGTTGCAAACGCTGCGCGCGCTCGACGCGTCGTTCGGTTCTGTGGTCAACAGCAAGGGGCGGCGCGTGCTCAACCACGTGCGCGTGATTCAGGGCGATGGCGTGAACCCCGATTCGATCGAAGCGATTCTCGCCGCGATGGACGAAGCCGGCTTCGCCGCCGACAACATCGTGTTCGGCATGGGCGGCGCGCTGTTGCAGCAGATCAACCGCGACACGCAGCGCTTCGCGATGAAGTGCTCCGCGATCCGTCTCGGCGATGAATGGCACGACGTGCGCAAGGACCCGGTCACGGATGCGGCGAAGCGTTCGATGAAAGGGCGGCTCACGCTGTTGAAGCATCGCCGCACGGGCGAGTATCGGACGGTGACGCTGCCCATCGCGTGGGATGCAGGCACGGTCGAAAGTGAATGGGAAGACGCGCTGGTGACGGTGTTCGATTCGGGCAAGTTGCTGGTGAATGCATCGCTCGCCGAGATCAGGAGCCGGGCTCACGCGCACGAAGCGTAGTGCGGGCCGTGCGTCGTGGAGCAGACGCTCACGCCTGCCGCGTCGATGCCGATGCGGCAGGCGCGCCCTCGAGCAAACGGGCATCTTCGCCAGCCAGGTCTAAGCGCGCGCCGGCAATATTCACGCGAACATAGCGCTCGCCGCGCCTTAATTCGTTCGACTCGACGACGCCGGCATGCGGCCGTCAGCGGCGACGGCCAGCGCGTGCGACGCGACGCGATTCATGAGATAACGCCGATGCGTTGCCGAGAACGCCACTCGACGACGCGAATGTATCGTGCGGTGATGTGTCGTGAGGTGGCCGGTCGGCGAGCGTGCATGATTGCATGTCACGGAGATCACAGTAGCGATGCCGCCGTCGGCGCGACGACCGATATGCGTGGCGGTATACCGCGTATTGATGCGCTCAGGCGCGCGCCCATCGCCGTCGCAGCGTAGTATACACATCGATATAGCGAAGGAGCAGGCCGCCAGGGTATCGATTGCTGGAGATAACCGCGTATGGATTGTATGAATGTGATTGCCGCGCCGGCCGTCGACGGCGCGCTCGTGCTGAGCGGAAGGTTTCAGCGACCGCTGTCGTTGAGTCTCGACCAATTGCGGCGTTACGACAGCGTGACAGCCACGCCGTTCGATCTGCGCTGCTATACGACGAACCGCTTCATTCGCAGCGTCGACGCGTATCGCGGCGTGCGCCTGACCACATTGATTACGGAAGCGGGCTTGCCGAACGACGTGCGGGGCGAATTCAAGCGTACGGTGTTCGTCGCGGTCGGACAGGACGGGTATGTGGTGACGTTCTCATGGCACGAACTCTTCAACACGCCGGTCGGCGAGAGCGTGCTGGTCGCTTATGAATGCGGCGGCCGGAGCCTCGACGCGGAAGATGGCGCGCCGATCCTGTTTTCGGGCGCGGACCTTTTGCCCGCGCCGCGTCACGTTAAACGGCTAGCGCGGATCGAGGCGCGGGTTTTGACTTGATGCGTGACGTTCGTGCTTAGCGTTTTAAGCTTTGAGGTTGCGTTTGGGAGGCTGGCGTAAGATGGTTCGCTACTCATCATCGCGTTGCCGCCATGTCTGACGATCCGCTTGCACGTGCTGCACATGCCGGTCATGTTGGGCCGGCTACCGGCCTTGCCTCGTCGGGCGATGAACCGTTGTCGTTGCCGCTCGACCCGCGGGTTGCCACGTGCATGAGCCAGTGGTTGAGCATAGCGAGGGACCCTGCTTGCGCGGACACGCGGCTCTTCGCCAAACTGATCGCCGCACGCGACGCGCACGACGAACTCGTGCTGCTCGGTCTGCATCCACGCGAGTGGCGCGCGCTGCTGGCGCGGCACTTCACGCATGCGCGCGTGCCGGTTTTGCCGCGAGCCGCCGGTATCATCACGGATACCAATGCCTTCGTTCCGACGCTCCACGCGCACCTGCTCACCCACGCGAACGCCACGCGCCACGCCGACGACGCGCATTGTCTCGCGACGATCATCGCCCACGCATGCCTGCGCCCCGATCACTTGTGGCGCGACCTCGGACTCGCGGGGCGCGACGAAGTCACGTGGATGCTGACGCGCTATTTCCCGACGCTCGTCGTGCTCAACGTCGCCAACCTGCGGTGGAAGAAATTCCTCGCTGCGCAACGCGCGCTGTCGTTGGGCTTGCAGCCTGGACCCGCGCCGGGTTGTCCCGGCTGCGAAGACTACGGACATTGCTTTCCCCCGTCTCGTTGACGGCCGTTCGGTCAGGTGGCAGCGCGAGACGGTTCGTGTATGCTTTCGCGCATGGCTGACACCGCAAAAACCAAACCCACACCGGCGAAGAAGCTCGCGACGAACGGCGCGCCCAGGTCGACGAAAGCGCGTCCCGAAGTGCGCTTCAGAATGCGCATTCGCAGTGGCGACGCGGTCGCGCTCGGACCGGGCAAAGTCGATCTGCTCGAAGCGGTGCGCGAATACGGTTCGATCTCGGCGGCGGCGCGCAGCCTCGACATGTCGTACCGGCGCGCGTGGTTGTTGATCGACGAATTGAACCGCTCGCTCAAAGCGCCGGCCACGCATTCGGAGCAGGGCGGTCAAAGCGGCGGAGGCTGCACGCTCACGGAGGTCGGCGAAACCATCATTCGCCTGTACCGCGATGTCGAAGAAGAGGCGCAACGAAGCTGCGCGAAGCAGATCGCCGAGTTGACCCGGTTGATTCGCTAACCGCTCGCCTTCGCGGATGAGCCAAACGCTCAGCCGTGCCGCAGGCAAAATGCCGAAGGCGGGGGCGAGTTAGTCAATTGAGCGAGTTGCTCGGGATGCAACCGTGCCATCAGTTCCACGAAGCTCGCCACGCTCGCGGTGCGCACTGGGTGGTAGTCGATCCCGTGACGTTCGCAAACTCGCTTGAGCATATTCATCGAATCGTGGTCGATGCAGTCCACCGGAAATACCACGATGTCCGCGCCCGGCAACGCCGCGGCGAGCAGCCCCTTGCGATCCTCGACGCCGCCGTCGTGCACCACCAGTTCGCCGCCGGCCGCTTCCACTAGCCGTTTGAGCGCGGCGTTCGAACCGGGTCGGCCGCCCACATACACGATCCGCTTGCCCTGCACGCTGTCGAGGCTGGCCCGGCGCTGCGCGGCTCCGCTCGCGGGGTCCGCGGCATCCACGGTCGCGCGTTCAAGCGCATCGCATTCGCTTTGCACCAGCTTGAGCAGCGCCAGCGCCTGATCGCGGCTCTTGCGTAGCGCGAGCGCGGCGTCCTGTTCCTGCAACGTGCGTTGTTCCGCGGCCTCGCGACGGCTGGTGTGCAACGCGACGCGTTGATCGGCGTCGGCCAGCCTGTCGCGCAGTTGCTGAAGCTCGGCTTCGAGAGCGGCGGCGTCGGCGGGCATCTGCCGGGAAGGCTGCGCGACGAGTTGCGCGAGCTGCGCATTCAGTGCGGCGCTCGATGCGTCGCGCTCCATGCTGAGTTCGTGCAGACGACTTTGCTGCCGCTCGATTTTCTCCTTCAGCGCGGCGTTTTCCTCTTCAAGCGCAACCAGCCGGCGAATATCCGCGCGATTGGCCGCGCCCACCAGATGCGACAGCATATGCAATTCGCCGAACGCTTTCTGACGCACCGGCATGGTCGCGAACGGATGCGTCATCAATGCCCAGTAAGCGGGCGGGATGTCGCCGTTTTTTAGCGCTTCGTTCCACAGTTCGAGCAGATCGCCGTCGTCGGCGGCTTTGTCGAAGCGGCGGATCGCTCCCGCATAGCGCTCGTCGAGCAGCTTGTGCAGCGCTTTGGCCGCGGGGCCGCCTTCGATCGCGAGTTCGACGGCGGCGTGATGAATCTCCAGATCACTCGCGTCGCGCCGATCGAGGCCCGTGAATCTGGGCACCAGCTTGCGCAACTCATGCGTGCTCAGACAGGTGCCGATGATCGAGCAATGCAGATGGCTGTCCAGTTCGGCGAGGCGCGCGCGTCGTTTGACGTTCGCAAACGATTCGGCGGCGGGCGCGCAGCAAGGATCGGCGGCGCGGATGCCGGCGCCGGCAAGCTCGTCGCCGGAGAGTGTCAGACGCGCAGGCTGGGCAAGGCGAAATGGGGGCGTGTTCATGGGGCTCTCGAATCCGGTTCTCGGTGTCGGGTGGGCTGAACGCTCACGGCGCGAGCGTGCCGCGCGATGTATTCCGATAGATATAACGGTGGGTAAAAAAAACGCTCATGAGCGGGAAGGGCGAATCAGTCGGTCGAGCGGGCGATGCTGCCCGACCCGGCGTGTACGCGGCGCGGACTAACGGCGGCATTCGCCGTGTTTCGCACGATACGACGCTTGCGGGCGCTGGCCTAGCCGGCATTGCCCGTAATGACCGGATCGGTTTCCACGCGCGCGTGCTGTTCCAGCACATGGCCGACGCACAAGCCGATAAAGGCCGCGTCGAGCCGTTCGAGTTCCGCCACCACCTTGCGGAGCGCGGCCACGTCGTGGCTGAACGCGTCGGAGAAAATCGCGTCGCGCAACTGTTCCGCCGGGCGCGCATCTTCGATCGCCGCCTTCAGTTCACGCAGACGCGCGAAGCCCGCCGCGCCTGCCCGCTCGGCGAGGATCGACAGCAACTGGTTCAGCGAGTGCGAGCCCGAGGTGCCGACCGACGCGAAATTCAACCGGTCGTCGGCCAGCATCAGGACGAAGCGCTGCACGCTGCCATGCAGACGCCGATAGGCATCGACCACGTCGCGGATCGATTCGGCCCGGCCGCGTTCGGACGCCGCCTTCACTGCGACGAGGGTCGACGAAATCTCGTTGGCGACGCGTTGACCGCGTTCCGCGAGGTCGGACAAAGGGGATCGGCTGCGCACCGTTATTGGCTCCTGCTGACTCGTTGTGTTTCGTCGCGCGTGATGGCAAACGCCCGAAGGACGGGCCTTGCGCGCGCCACGAAGGCTACCGTGATATTCGACAGGATATAACGAAAGAAGGGCAGTGTGTTGGAACCGGAGCCGGCATTGGGGCTTTGTGCGTGCATGCGGGCGGGGCGGGCGTCGGGGGTGAGATCGAACGAATGGCAAGCCGAAGCAGCCGCGCAGCATCCCGCCCAACGATTCACCACCGCCCCATTCGCGCGGTTTTCCGATATCGTGTGCGGCACGCCCGCCGACGCAGCGTCGCGGGCGCATTTCCGAACGCACAATACGACAAGCAATGAGCCATCCCAACACCGAACTGATCGAACGTTTCTACACCGCGTTCCAGCGACGCGACGCCGAAACGATGGTCGCCTGCTATGCCGATGACGTCGTCTTCAGCGATCCCGCCTTCGGCGAGCTGCAAGGCGCGGAAGCACACGACATGTGGCGCATGCTGGTGGCGGGCGCGCAGGACTTTTCGCTGACGTTCGACAGCATCACGGCCGACGACCACACCGGCCGCGCGCATTGGGAGGCCGGCTATCTGTTCAGTCAGACGGGCTGCCCGGTGGTCAACAAGATCGACGCGCGCTTCGTGTTCCGCGACGGACTGATCGTCGAGCACCGCGACAGTTTCGACCTTTGGCTCTGGATGCGTCAGGCGATGGGCGTCAGAGGCACGCTGCTCGGCTGGTCGCCGCTCGTGCGGCGCATGCTCAGGGCGCAGGCGCGCCGCGGTCTCGCCAGCTATCGAAATCGCCAGAACCGTGGCTGACCTTGATCTGGCGCCAGGCCGCCCGCGGCCTGCTTGCTATGATTCGGCCGGTTGAGCGACGATTTTTTCAGGCCGACGAACAGGGAGTGCTATGCCAGTAGTGGATGCCGCGTGGGACGAGTGGCTGAGCAGCAATGTGGCGCGCGGTTGCAGTGCGGACTCGATGATCGAAGCGATGACGCGGGCCGGTTTCGTCGGTGACGCCGCGCGCGTCGCCGTGCAGCAGGCATTTGACCGGGAGCGGGCGGACTCGCCGTCGGCGCGGGAGTCCGCGACCGAGGCTGCGCTCGTCAAAGGCGAGCCGCAGGCTTACCAGTACGACGACGCGCCGGTCGCGCGCGGCAACGTGATTCGCGCGTACGACCGCGACGTCCGCGTGCTGATGCGCTGCGAACGGCCACAGGTGATCGTGTTCGCCGACGTGCTGTCGCCCGAAGAGTGCGGCGAGATGATCGGGCGGTCGCGTCATCGGTTGAAACGCTCCACCACGGTCAATCCCGACACCGGCAAGGAGGACGTGATCCGCAACCGCACCAGCGAAGGCATCTGGTATCAGCGCGGCGAAGATCCGTTCATCGAGAAGCTCGACCGGCGCATCGCGAGCCTGATGAACTGGCCGGTCGAAAACGGCGAAGGGTTGCAGATCCTGCACTACGGCATGACCGGCGAATACCGCGCGCATTTCGATTACTTCTCGCCCGATCAGCCGGGCAGCGCCGTGCATACCGCCCAGGGCGGCCAGCGCGTGGCGACGCTGGTGGTCTATCTGAACGACGTCCCCAACGGCGGCGAGACGACGTTCCCCGAAGCGGGGCTGTCCGTCGCGGCGCGGCAAGGCGGCGCGGTATATTTCCGCTAGATGAACGGCCAGCGGCAACTCGATCCGCTGACGCTGCATGCCGGCGCACCCGTGCTAGACGGCGACAAATGGATCATGACGAAGTGGATGCGCGAGCGCGCTTACGGTTGACCTTGCGACGGACGGCCCGTTATTCGGCCGCCTGACGCGCGGCGGCATTGCCGACCTGGCTGGCGAACAGTTGCTTGAACGCGTCGCGGCCGCTCGCATAGCCCATGCGCAGGATCAGCAGGCCGATCGCCGCGCCGGCGATATGGTCCAGCATCGGCAGACCGGCCAGGCTGCCGGCCAAACCCAGAGTCGCAACCAGCGCCGACACCGCGTCGACCCGCGCATGCCATGCGCTCGCCTGCAGAAGCGCCGAGCCGGTGCGCCGGCTTTCGGCGCGCAGGTAGCGGAATAGCGTTTCCTTCGCGACCATTACGAAGCCGCTGACGGCGAGCGCGCCGAACGTCATCGCGTCGCTGCTGCTGAGCGTCGAAGTCTGCGCGATGCTGCTCCAGAGCATTTGCGCCGCGGTGAAGATCAGGATCGCGGCGATGAAGAGTGCCGCGAGGGCTTGCTCGGTGCCGTTGTCGGCATCGTGTGCGTGGTGCGCGTGATTCGTGTTGCGTGAGTGGCGGGCACGGCGCGCTTTCGCGCCGAGGTGTTTCGCGCTGAGGTACAGCACCAGCAACACGATTGCGTCGGCGGCCAGGTCGCTCAGCGTGTGGATGCCGTCGGCGAACAGCCCGTCCGAATGCGCGGTGAGGCCGAGCGTGATCTGCATCGTCGAGAGGAACGCGTTGAGCAGCGCGCTCGCGGAGGCAGCCTTAAACAAGGCGGCCGCCGTTCAGGATGGAATCGCCAGAGTGGCGGTGGCGCTCGATGGGCTGGGGCATGGGCTGTGACGGTTTCTGTTTGTCGCAGCAAAGTACCCGTCGAACGTGGCACGCGGATGACAGGGGCGCAATCGTGTGAGAGTGGATTGCGCGTTGGCGTGGCCGCGTGCGCCGCCGATGGCATGTCGCCGATGGGATGACATGGCAAGCCAGCCTCGCATGCTTGCCCGCAGCGTGGCAGCGGCGGGCGCTCGCGTTCAGGGTTTCCGAATTGCTTGCCGGCGCCCCGCGCAGGCCGCGCTCACGCCGTCGTCTTGTAGACGTCCGGGTTGTGCAACTCCATGTAGCGCTCCGGATTCGCCAACTGCGTGAAGCCATGAGGTTCGTAGACGTGATGCGCGTCGGTCGTCACCAGCACGATTCGTCGCAGCCCCGCCAGCGACGGCCTCGCGAACACGTGCTTCATCAACGCCGACGCATAGCCATTGCCGCGATACGTGGGCAAGACGAACACGTCACACAGGTACGCGAAGGTCGCCTGATCGGTAATCAGGCGCGCGAACGCGATCTGCCTGCCGCCGAGATAGCCGCCGAAACATAGCGAGCCCGCGACGGCCCTCTCGAACGTTTCGCGCGGCATCCCCCTCGCCCATGCGGTTTGCTCGGACAGGAACGTGTAGACCATTTCGATGTCGAAATCGGCCTGGTTGCTGGAGATCGTCAGTTCGTTTGCTTGCATCTGTGTCTCCGGTTGGGTCTCAAGCGCTGAGGTGACATGCCCGTGCGAGAGCGCGAGTGGTTTTCGTGCCGCGCCGCGTCGTGGGCATAGCGGCGCCTGGCTGACCCTCTCATGAACGTCCGTCGCCGCGGCGTCGGCACCGGGCGCGCTCGCTAGTTCGCCGTCAACTCTTCGCCGGTCCCTCGCTGCCGCGCGAGCCGCCGCCGATGCTCTGTCCCGCATCGCGCGCAAGGCCCATATAGCCGAGCACCGACGCGAGCGTCAGTACCCCGGCGAACAGGAACGCGAAACGGAAATCGTCGAGCGTGAAAACATGGCCCGTTGTCTCGCCGCCGATGAACGCGGCCACCCGCAGCGACACCGCGCCGAATGCGATGCCGAGACCGATCGTCATCTGCGCGGCCGCGCTCCAGAGCGTGCTGGCCGCGCTCATCTGCGGTTGCGCGACGTCGGCGTAGGCGAGCGTGGCCAGCGTCGAGAATTGCATCGAGCGCGCCACGCCATACACGAACACGACGAACAGCACCAGCGCGAGCGGCACGTCCGGCGTCAACAGTCCGCACGCGATGATGAACACGCCGGCCACCGTGACGTCGACGATCGACACCATGCGGAAGCCGTAACGCCGCAAGATCCGAGTGGTGAGCGCCTTCATGCCGAGGTTGCCGAGCGCGCTCGCGAGCAGCAGCAGCCCCGATCTGAACGCGGACAAGCCGAAGCCCACCTGGAACAGCAGCGGCATCAGATACGGCACCGCGCCGATGCCGATGCGCGTGAACGAGCCCGTCACCACCGTCACGGAGAAGGTCGGAATTTTCAGCGTCGATACGTCGATCAGCGGATAGGGGTGGCGCTTTGCATGCTGGTACGCCACGACGCCCATCAGCAAGCCGCCGAGCACCACCGCGCCGGCGAGCCACGGATTGGTGCCGGGCTGGCTCGCGAGTTCCGCGCCGTACAGAATCGCCGTCAGCGTGAGGCCGCTCAGCAACAGGCCGACCACGTCGAGCGGCTTGCGTTCGGTGCCGCGCAGATTCGGTACCAGCGCGAGCGCGACGGCCATTGCCGCAAGGCCGAACGGTACGTTCAGCAGGAAGATCCAGCGCCACGACGCATAGGTCGTGATGAAGCCGCCGACCGGCGGCCCGACCACCGGCGCGGCGATCGCCGGCCACGTGATGGTCGAGATGGCCTGCATCATGCGGCTCTTCTCGGTGCTGCGGACGACGATCAGGCGGCCCACCGGCACCATCATCGCGCCGCCCATGCCTTGCAGCACGCGCGCCGCGGTGAACTCGACGACGTTCTGCGACAGCCCGCACAACACCGACGCCACCGTGAACACGCCGATCGCGCTGAAGAACACCGTGCGCGCGCCGCAGCGGTCGGCGACCCAGCCGCTCGCCGGGATGAAGATCGCCAGTGCCAGCATGTACGCGGTCATGCCGAGACTGAGGCTGTTCGGACCGACGCCGAACGAGTGCGCCATCTGCGGCAGCGCGGTGGCGATCACCGTGGTGTCGAGGTACTCCATGAAGAAGGTGGCGGCGACGAGATACGGCAGCCAGCCGACATGCGCGTTGCGGGCGCCGGCGCTGGTCATCGCGCGCTCCTCGCGGCCGGGCGTGGAGGGACGTCGAGGCGGGCGGCCCGGCGCATTGCGCGCGATGGTGTGGACTTCATGGCTGTTGCGACTACCTTTCGATTGCGTGTTCCGGCACCGGGCGTCCGCGCGAGGCGGACGGGCGACAGGGATGATTGGGGGCGGCGATGTGCGCGCGAAACTGGGATGATGCGCGCGGGTCGCCAGCCCTGAATCCTAACGCAATAAATGGCGCCATACCGTGGCGGAGCGCGGGCGGCGGCGCGGCGGAGGCGGTCGAGACGGCCTTGGGCGCGGTGGGGGTGTCGATTGGCGGGCGCCGGGCGCCGCCGCTGTCGCCGGGTTACGTGCGCCGCTCAGTCTTTCGCCGCGTACTCGCGGTCGAGCTTGTCGTACAGCGGTTTGTTGACGAGTCGCTGGCGCTCGCTGAACGGCGCGACGAGCGTCGCGTCTTCGTCGAGGCGGCCGTTGCTCTTCAGGCTGCCGAGCGCGCGCTGCATGCCCAGCACCGCGCCCTGCAGCGCCGCGTTCGCGTACAGCACGATCCCGTAGCCGAGTTTCGCGAGCGCCTCGCGCGATTGCACCGGCGTCTTTCCGCCGATCACGATGTTGATCAGCTGCGGTTTGTCGAACAGCGCCGGCAGACGCTCGATGTCGGCGAGCGATTCGGTCGCCTCGATGAACAGGATGTCGGCGCCGGCTTCGATGAAGCGGTGGCCGCGCTCGATCGCATCCTCGATGCCGTGGACCGCCGCCGAGTCCGTGCGCGCCATGATCTGCAGATTGCCGTCTTCGCGGGCATCGACGGCCGCGCGGATCTTGCCGACCATCTCGCTCGTCGCGACCACTTCCTTGCCGGAAAAGTGGCCACATTTTTTTGGCATCACCTGGTCTTCGAACTGGATCACGTCGGCGCCGCTGCGCTCGAGCACGCGCACGGTCTGGCGCACGTTGAGCGCGTTGCCGAAGCCGGTGTCGGCGTCGACGATCAGCGGCAGCGCGACCGCATCGCGAATCCGCGCGGTGTGTTCGGCGACTTCGGCAAGTCCGATGAAGCCGAGATCGGGCAGTCCGAGCGACATGTTGGTGACGCCCGCGCCCGTGATGTAGATCGCTTCGAAGCCAGCGTCTTCGATCACGCGCGCGCTCATCGCGTTGAAGGCGCCGGGGACGAGCAGGCCCTGGCGCTCGTTGACTTTGGCGCGGAAGGCGGCGCGGCGGGTGGCGGAAGTGGTCATGGGGTGTCTCCAGAGTAGAAAGTCGGGGGTGGACGCGGGCTATTGCGCAGGAAGTGTGCCATTAGAGGGCGGTTGCGGGTTTTTCTTTAGGAATCAAGGGGTTGCGTCCGACGGGCTGGAGTGATGTGTTTCGTGGCAGAATAGGTGGCTGTTTCGCGGAACGGTTCGTGGAACGTTTCATGGTGCGGTGGAGCCGCGGGGCCGGAGGCGGGTGTTCAGAGTTTGAGTTCGAGCCAAAAGCCCAAAAGCCCAAAAGCCCAAAAGCCCAAAAGCCCAAAAGCCCAAAAGCCCAAAAGCCCAAAAGCCCAAAAGCCCAAAAGCCCGACACCCCTAACTGCGCAGGAATCCCATGCCCATCTTCCCGCCGCCCCTCGCGACCACCACTCCCAGCCGGCCCGGCGTCGCACTCGTCAGTATCAGCCGGTTGCAGTCGCTTTGCGACACCGTCGCGCCGCGCTATGCCGACCACGCGAGGTTCTTCCCGGTCCGCGAAGGCTACGATGCGGCCGTCGCCGCATTGCAAGCCTATGTGGACGCGGGCTCGGTCGACGTGGTGCTGGCCGCCGGCTCGAACGGCGCGTATTTGCGCGACCACCTGAGCGTGCCGGTCGTCATGGTCAAGGTGAACGGCTTCGACGTGCTCAGCGCGATCACCCGCGCCACCACCACGTGGCCCGGCGCACGGATCGGGCTCGTGCTGCATGAAACGATTTCGCACGAACTCGCCGATCTCACCCCGTGGCTGAACGTCGGCCTGAAACAGCGCGCGTATCGCTCGATCGACGAAGTGCGGCTTGCCGTCGATACCCTCGCCGCCGAAGGCTGCAGCGTGATCATCGGTCCCGGCATGGCCTGCGACTTCGCGCAGCAGGCCGGCATGGAGAGCGTGTTCCTGTACTCGCTGGGCGCGGTCGAAGAGGCGTTCGAGCGCTCTGTCGAACTGGCGCGCGTGAGTCGTCAGAAGGAGTCGAAGCGCGTGCGCCTGAACACGATCGTCGCGCATCTGCGCGACGGCGTCGCCGCGTTCGACGAAGCGGGCCAGCTCGAAGCCGTCAACCCGGCGATGCTCGAACTGCTCGGCCTCGGCGCGCCGACGGATGCCCGCCTGGGAAGCGCCCCGAAAGACACCCGCGCGGCTAACCCCGACCACGACATCCCCGCGCAGGTGGCGCTCGCCGTCGCGCCGCTGCTGCGTGAAACGCTCGCGCACGACCAGCCGATCGACGAGCGGGTCGAGCAGATCGGCGGCCGCGCGCTGATCGTCAACTGCGTGCCGATCGTCGAGCACGGCGTGCGCACCGGCTCCGTGGTGACATTGCAGGACGCGCTGGTCGCGCAGCGGATCGACCGCTCGCTGCGCACCAGCCAGCGGCCGAAGCATCTGGTCGCGCGCCATCAACTGGACGATCTGATCGGCGATTCGCCCGCGCTGCAGCGCGTGCGCCGACTCGCGCGCGCCGGCGCGGCGCACGACGCGACCGTGCTCCTCACCGGCGAAAGCGGCACCGGCAAGGAGTTAGTCGCCCAAGGCATCCACAACGCCAGCCGACGGCGCGGCAATCCGTTTGTCGCGTTCAATTGCGCGGCGTTGCCGGAGGGGCTGATCGAGAGCGAACTGTTCGGCCACGAGGAGGGCGCGTTCACCGGCGCGCGTCGCGGCGGCAAGCCCGGCCTGTTCGAGATCGCGCATACCGGC
Source organism: Paraburkholderia ginsengisoli NBRC 100965 (assembly GCF_000739735.1). Lineage (GTDB taxonomy): Bacteria > Pseudomonadota > Gammaproteobacteria > Burkholderiales > Burkholderiaceae > Paraburkholderia > Paraburkholderia ginsengisoli. The sequence goes on from NZ_BBJF01000005.1 coordinate 423,932, forward strand.
ACGATCTTCCTCGACGAAATCGGTGAGATGCCCGCCGCGTTGCAAAGCCGGCTGCTGCGCGTGCTGCAGGAGCGCGAGGTGATGAAACTCGGCGCCGGCCGCGCCACGCCGGTCGACGTGCGGGTCATTGCCGCAACGCACCGCGATCTGCATGCGCTGGTCGAGCAGGGCGCGTTTCGCGCGGATTTGTATTTTCGACTGAACCTGCTTCAGATAGAATTGCCGCCGCTGCGCGAACGGCGCGGCGATCTCACCCTCCTGGCGCGGCATCTGCTGAACCGCAGCGCGCTCCAGTACGGTCTGCCGGAGGCGGCGCAGGAGCGGGTGCTGACGTTCCTCACACCGCTCTTCGAACATTACGCGTGGCCAGGCAATGTTCGGGAGCTGGAAAACCTGCTGGCGCGAGCGGCGATTTATTCCGGCGACGCAGCGGCGGAAGCGTCGCAGGATTGGCAGGCGGTATTCCCTGAATTTGGGCGGATGACGCAGGCGGCCGTGCTCAAAGCAGATTCCGCGGCGTCGAACGGCGCCGGCGGGACGGCCGTTCGAGCCGCTACAATCGGCAACACTTCCAGCCGCGTCACGCCGACGCGCGAAGACGTCCAGCGCGCCATCGACCAGCACGGCGGCAACCGCGCCGCGGCCAGCCGGGCGCTGGGGATCGGCCGAACCACGCTGTGGCGACTACTGAAGAATTGAACCCGATAGGCGGCGGTAGCAAAATAAATAGCGACAGACTATCACTATCATTAAAACAATCCGCTTTACCTATTAAGCGTCGTCTGAGATACTGGCTCCACTTTCCAACCACTCAGAAAGAGGACTCAGCAAATGCCGATCATCAACAGTCAAGTCAAACCGTTCAAGGCACAGGCTTATCACAACGGCGATTTCGTGACCGTCACTGAAGAAAGCCTGAAGGGCAAGTGGTCGGTTTTCGTTTTCTATCCGGCCGACTTCACGTTTGTTTGCCCGACCGAACTGGGTGACCTGGCCGATCGCTACGCCGATTTCCAGAAGCTCGGCGTCGAAATCTACAGCGTGTCGACCGATACGCACTTCACTCACAAGGCATGGCACGACACGTCGGACACGATCCAGAAGATCAAGTATCCGATGATCGCTGACCCGACGCTGGCCATCTCGCGCAACTTCGACGTGCTGATCGAAGAAGAAGGCCTGGCGCTGCGCGGCACGTTCGTGATCAACCCGGAAGGCGAGATCAAGCTGTGCGAAGTGCACGACAACGGCATCGGCCGTGACGCAGGCGAACTGCTGCGCAAGGTGCAGGCTGCGCAATACATCGCGGCTCACCCGGGTGAAGTTTGCCCCGCCAAGTGGACGCCGGGCGCTGAAACGCTGACCCCGTCGCTGGACCTGATCGGCAAGATCTAAGGTTTTCGGACCTTTCGCAGTCGGCGCCTCGCGGCGCCCAGGCATCATCCGAGCAGTACCGTGCGGGCCGCTTCATACAGCGGCTCGCGCGTCCCAGGGCCGCACCTGTTCTATCCGGACTGCGTGCGGCGCCGGGAAAACAACACCCCACGTCACGGAATCGAATCGCCATGCTTGACGCCAATCTCAAGACTCAGTTGAAAACGTACCTCGAGAAGGTTAGTAACCCTATCGAAATCGTCGCATCGCTCGACGACAGCGCGAAATCGCAGGAGCTGCTGGCATTGCTGAACGATATCGCGACGTTGTCGAATCGCGTAACCGTGGTCGAACGCCGCGGCGACAGCGAACGCAAGCCGTCGTTTTCGATCAGCGAGCCGGGCAAGGATACGGGCATCCGTTTCGCCGGCATTCCGATGGGGCATGAATTCACGTCGCTCGTCCTCGCGTTGCTGCAGGTCGGCGGCCATCCGGTCAAACTCGACGACGCGGTGATCGAACAGATCCGCAATCTCGACGGCGACTATCAATTCGAAACGTATTTCTCGCTGTCATGCCAGAACTGCCCGGAAGTCGTCCAGGCGCTGAACGTGATGGCGCTGATCAACCCGCGCATCCGCCACGTGGCGATCGACGGCGCGCTGTTCCAGAACGAAGTCGAAGCGCGCCAGATCATGGCGGTACCGACGATGTTCATGAACGGCGAAGTGTTCGGCCAGGGCCGCAGCGGCGTGAAGGAAATCCTCGCGAAGCTCGACACGAATGCCGGCGCGCGTGCCGCGAAGGAACTGGAAAAGAAGCCGGTGTTCGACACGCTGATCGTCGGCGGCGGCCCCGCAGGCGCGGCGGCTGCGATCTACTCGGCGCGCAAGGGCATTGCGACGGGCGTGGTGGCGGAACGCTTCGGCGGCCAGGTGCTGGACACGCTCGCCATCGAAAACTTCGTCTCGGTGACGGAAACCGAAGGGCCGAAGTTCGCGACGGCGCTCGAACAGCACGTGAAGACCTATGAGGTCGACATCATGGACGTGCAGCGCGCCGAAGCGCTGATTCCGGGGCGCATCAACGAAGTGCGTCTGGCCAATGGCGCGGTGCTCAAGGCGAAGACCATCATTCTGGCGACCGGTGCGCGCTGGCGCGAAATCAACGTGCCGGGCGAGCGGGAGTATCGCAATCATGGCGTCGCGTATTGCCCGCATTGCGACGGCCCGCTGTTCAAGGGCAAGCGCGTGGCGGTGATCGGTGGCGGCAATTCGGGCGTCGAAGCGGCCATCGACCTCGCGGGTATCGCGCGTGAGGTGACGCTGTTCGAATTCGGCGCAACGCTGCGTGCCGACGAAGTCCTGCAACGCAAGCTGCGCAGCCTCGGGAACGTGACCATCGTCACGCAGGCACAGACCACGGAAATCACCGGCGACGGCAAGAAGGTCAACGGTCTGGTCTACAAGGACCTGACCTCTGGTGAAGTGAAGAAGGTCGAACTGGAAGGCGTGTTCGTGCAGATCGGCCTCGTGCCGAACACCGAATGGCTCAAGGGCACGGTCGAGTTGTCGAAGCATGGCGAGATCGTCGTCGATGCACGCGGCGCGACGTCGGTGCCGGGTGTGTTCGCCGCGGGCGACGTGACCACGGTGCCGTTCAAGCAGATCGTGATCGCGGTGGGCGAGGGCGCGAAGGCATCGCTGTCCGCATTCGATCACCTGATCCGCAACAGCGAAGGAGTCGAAGCCGTCAGCGAGGCCGAAGCCGAAGCAACGGTTTGATGTAGTCGGTGTGTGTTGTGAGCGGCGGCCTGCGGGCCGCCGTTTTTGTTTGCGCGTCAGACAAGCCCCCGCGAAAGCGGGCTGCTTTTCGCGTTTTGCGCGCGAGCGGCGGTGAGCGCGAAGACGTTGACGCTCGCGTACGTGCCGCCGCTCTGTTTCCGCGCGCAATCAAATATTTTGCTCGGCGATTTGCGAGCTAGCCGAAGCATGTCGCAAAGAAAAGCCGCCCGACGCGATGTCGGGCGGCTTTCTGTCAGGTGCAGGACGTGGCGCTAACGGCGGTCGATTGAATACTTGCCGGCACCGGTCACGCATAACAACAACAGGCCGCCCATAAGGGCGATGTTCTTGTAGAAGTGGATCATGTTGTCGTACTGCATTGCGCCGGTCATGTTCCAGTAGTGGTGGCCGATGATCGCGGTGCCCAGCGTATAAACCGCGAGCAACAGAGCCAGCGGCCGCGTGAAGAATCCCAGCAGCAACGCGACGCCCACGCCCAGTTCCATCACCACCGCGATGATCGCCGACACTTGCGGCACGGGCGCGCCGCTCGAAGTCATATAAGCGACGGTGCCGGAAAATCCGGTCAGTTTCGACCAGCCGAACATCACGAACAGCACCATCAGCAAGATACGGGCGACGAGAATGATCCCGTCTTTCTGGTTGTCAAATAGCGTATAGCGCATGCTTTTTTTTCAGGGGTATGAGGAAGGTGCGGCTCGCCGGACCTCGTCGTCCGGCGAGCCGCGTTCAGAGGGACGCGATCGAGCCAGTCAAGCCCACAACGCCGACGTCTCGATGTTGCGAAGATCGAACACCAACACTTCCGCGTCATGGCCTTGCGTGAAAGTCAGCGCCTCTTCGCCGCGCACGCGTGCGCCGTCACCTTCGCCGAGTTCGACGCCGTTCACGGTGACGCTGCCGCGCGCCACGTGGACGTACGCGTAACGGTCGTTGGCCAGTTCGAGCCGTGCCGTTTCCGCGCCGTCGAACAGACCGGCATACACGCGCGCATCCTGCTGGAGCGCCAGCGAACCGTTCGCGCCGTCCGGTGACAACACGAGGCGCAGCACGCCGCGCTTCTCGTCCGCACCGAAGTGCCGCTGCTGATAACGCGGCGCCGTGCCCTTGTCGGCCGGCGCGATCCAGATTTGCAGGAAGTGCACCGGCTCGCTCTTCGAATGGTTGTATTCGCTGTGCGCCACGCCGGTTCCCGCGCTCATCAACTGGATGTCGCCGGGCACGATCACCGAACCGGTGCCCATCGTGTCCTTATGTTCGAGCGCGCCTTCCAGCACGTACGAGAAGATCTCCATGTCGCGGTGCGGGTGCTTGCCGAAGCCTTGCGCCGGCGCAACACGGTCGTCGTTGATCACGAGCAGGTCGGAGAAGCCGTTCTGCTTCGGATCATGATAGTTGGCGAACGAAAACGTGTGACGCGAGCTGAGCCAGCCGTGTTCCGCACGACCGCGTTGCTTGGCTTGTCTGATTTCGAGCATCTTTCTTCTCCTTTGAGTTGTGCGATCCGGGCCAGAGGTGTGTCCGCGATCCATGAATGACAGTGTAGGTCAATCCGGATGGCTATAATCTCAGTTAAAGCGGAAACACTGTCACCATGGAGTGGACAATTCGATGCAACTCGAAGACATGCGGATTTTCGTCGCCACCGTCGACGCGCATAACTTCACCGCGGCGGCCAACCGTCTCTCGCTGTCGAAGCAGTTCGTCAGCCGCCGGGTGATGGCACTGGAAGAGGCGCTCGGCGTGCAATTGCTGGTCCGCAATACGCGCAAGCTCGCCGTGACCGACCTCGGGCAGGAGTTTTACGAGCGCGCCAAACGCATCCTCGGCGAAGTGGAGGATGCCGAGCAGGCGATGTCGCTGCGCCGCGCCGGTCCGCGCGGACTGCTGCGTGTGAGCGCGCCGATGTCGTTCGGCATGCTGCATCTGTCGCCGCTGGTGGCGCTGTTCCTGCGTGAACACAGCGACGTGCGCTTCGACATGGAACTGAGCGACCGCACCGTCGACGTGATCGGCGAAGGCTTCGACATGGCGATCCGCATCGGCACGCTGGCCGATTCCACGCTGATCGCGCAGAAGCTCGTCGATGTGAGGATGGTCGCGTGTTGCAGTCCGGGATACGCGAGGCGCCGGGGCAAGCCTGCGACGCCGGCGGATCTGCAACGTCATTCATGCCTGTTGTACGGACATGGCGGCGCGGTCAGTTGGGACTTCGTGGTGGACGGCGTAGTGAAGGGTGTCGAAGTGCAGGGGCCGTTGCGGGCCAACAATGGCGATCTGATTCGCGACGCGGCCGTGGCCGGATTGGGGATCGTTCGGCTTCCTGACTTTATTGTCGCCGACGCGATCAGGAGCGGCCAACTGGTGCCGGTTCTCGAAGCGTTCATGCCGGACGCGACGAGCGTCTACGCGGTGTATCCGCAGCATCGGCAAAGCTCGGTGACGATTCGGGCTTTTGTGGAATTCCTGCGCAAGCACTTGAAGAAGACGCTGGCGGTGTGATGCGCGGGAGTGGGTGCTTGTGTGCGCGGCGGGTCAGCGACCGGTGACTTGTCCGCGAATTTCAACCAGCTGCCGGTAACGCCTGCCAGCCAGCGAGGGCTTACACAGCCTCTGTGGTCCACAGGGTTCATACGCAAGCGGCGGCGCAAGCCCCGCCTGCGCCGCCGCTTGCCACCCGTGCCTAACGCATTACGCGGTGCGCTTCAGCCACGTTACCGCCTCATCCATTGCGGAAAATAAAGCTGTACCCGTTCAACGCCGGCACGCCGCCCAGGTGCGCGTACAACACACGCGAGCCTTCCGGGAATTCCCCATTGCGCACCATCCCGATCATCCCGTGCATCGACTTGCCCTCATACACCGGGTCGGTCAGCACGCCTTCGAGTCGCGCGCACAAGCGGATCGCCTCCAGCGTGCCGTCGTTCGGCAGACCGTATTCCGGGCCGCCGAAACGCTCGTCCAGCACGACGTCCTTCGCCGTGATGTCGCGGCCCAGGTCGACACGCTCCGCGGTCTGCTTCGCGATGCGCGTGATCTGCTCGCGGGTCTGCGCGGGTTTAGCCGATGCATCGATGCCGATCACGCGCTCGGCGCGGCCGTCGGCGGCAAAGCCCACCACCATGCCCGCCTGCGTGCTGCCCGTCACCGAGCACACGACGATGTAGTCGAACCTGAAGCCCAACTCGGCCTCCTGCTGACGTACTTCGTCCGCGAAGCCGACGAAGCCGAGGCCGCCCAGCGGATGATCGGAGCAGCCGCCCGGAATCGCGTACGGCTTACCGCCGGCGGCGCGCACACTTTCCAGCGCGTCCTCCCAGCTCTTGCGAAAGCCGATGTCGAAGCCATCGCTCACCAGCCGCACGTCGGCGCCGAGAATGCGCGACATCTGGATGTTGCCGACGCGGTCGTACACGGCATCCGAATAGTTGACCCAGTTCTCCTGCACGAGCACGCACTTCATGCCCAGATGCGCGGCGACCGCCGCCACCTGGCGCGTCTGGTTCGACTGGATGCCGCCGATCGACACCAGCGTGTCGCAACCCTGTGCGAGCGCTTCGGGGATCAGATATTCGAGCTTGCGCGTCTTGTTGCCGCCGAACGCAAACCCGCTGTTGCAGTCCTCGCGCTTCGCATACAGATGCACCTTGCCGCCGAGGTGGTCGCTCAGGCGCTTGAGCGGCTGGATCGGCGTCGGTCCAAAGGTGAGCGGGTAGCGGGGGAATCGTTGCAGGTTCATGGCAGCTCCGTGGTCAGTGAGTTTCGACGCGAACGGCAAGGCGTCGCGGTGAATCAATGGTAGGGAAAAGCATCTGAAATGAGCTTGCGAAAAAATTCCTGTCGGCCTACTTTTGCAAATGCCATCTTGTATTACAGTTAATAAAACATCGTCGAGACAAACATGAACGCAACAAAAATCCGTACGACGGCGAAAGCGGCCGCGGCGTCCAGCGCTCAGGCAGACCCGTTGCAGGCGCTCGACCGCATCGACCGCGCGATCCTGCGGCAGTTGCAAACCGACGCATCCATCTCGAACGTCGCGCTGGCGGCAAAAGTCAAGCTGAGTGCGCCGGCCTGTTTGCGGCGCGTCGAGCGGTTGAAAGAGGCGGGTTTGATTCGCGGTGTAGTCGCGTTGATCGATCCGAAAGCGGCCGGTGCGGGGATGCTGGTGATCATCGGCGTGGTGCTGGACCGATCCACGCCTGAGTCGTTCGCCGAGTTCGAGAAAGCCGCGCAGAAGGTGCCGGGCTGCATGGAGTGCCACGTCGTGACCGGTGAGTTCGACTATTTCATGACCATCCGTACGCGCGACAGCGACAGCTTCAATCGCCTGCACGCCGAGCAATTGCTTTATCTGCCGGGCGTGCGGCAGATCCGCTCGTTCATGGTGCTCAAGGAAATTCTGTCGACCACGAAATTTCCGTTGTGAGCCGCGCCGTCACGCGAAAAGGCGTGCATGCTGCGATAGGGGGGCGCGCCGATTGCATCGACGTGCGAGCGACAGGCGGGATGATCGGATCGAACCAGGACGAACATCATGGACTTCGGAAAACGCATTGACGGCAGGGCGGTGCGCTCGCGCGTGGCGGCGTTTCCGGTTTCGCCCGGCATCGGCGCGCTGGCGCTGACGGTGGCGCTGTTACTGGGGACGCTGGCGCGCCAGGCATTCGCGGCGGAGACCGCGGTGGTGATCGCACCGCCCGCGCTCGACGAGCCGATCTCCGCGAGCACGGTCCACGAAGAAACCGCGGTGTTCGCGGGCGGCTGCTTCTGGGGCGTGCAGGGCGTGTTCCAGCACGTGCGCGGCGTCATGAAGGCGGTGTCCGGCTATTCCGGCGGTGCGCGCGATACCGCGGACTACGAGATCGTCAGCGGCGGCGAGACCGGTCACGCGGAATCCGTGCAGGTCACGTTCGACCCGACCAAGGTCACGTACGGCCAGCTATTGCAGGTCTACTTTTCGGTGATCCAGGACCCAACGCAGTTGAACCGGCAGGGGCCGGACAGCGGCACGCAATACCGCTCCGCGCTGTTTCCGTTGAACGACATGCAGCGCCGCGTCGCGCAGAGCTATATCGCGCAACTCGAGAAAGCGCGCTCGTTTCCGGCGCCGATCGTGACGCGCACCGAGCCGTTCAAGGGCTTTTATCCGGCTGAGGCGTATCACCAGAACTATCTGACGCTGCATCCAAACTCCGCGTATATCGCGTTCAACGATCTGCCGAAGGTCGCCAATCTGAAGCGCCTATTCCCCAACCTGTATCGCGACAAACCCGTGCTGGTCGAAGCCGCCCAATAACGGAGCCGGCCGTCGCCAGCAGGCTCTGCAACGCCGCATTGCGTTGAGCAGACCAACCTCTGACCGCATGTCCGCATGCGCTCCCGTCCCCGCGCTCGCCTTCGATTCGAACCGTCTCCCTACCAATGTGGCGCGTATTTTGCACATATGCGTCGGTCGGCATATTTTTCTCATGAACCTGTTCATACACAAGTCCGCCCGGGACCGCGTGGCGGGCCGTTTGAACAGCGTGTTTGCCGAGCAGTGCGTGTCGTTCCCTGAAAAAATTACATGCCGTAAGTAATAGCGCGTGGTCGCCCGAGGGCTTGCTTTGCCGTTGCGGACTTCGGGCGAGAACATAACCCCCTTCGCGATACGCGAGATCGGAGGCTTCTGGTGTTGAACAGCCGTAGAAAGCGGAGCGGCAAGCTCCGCAATAAACAAACAGGCATCGCGGCGACGTCTCTGGTGGCCGTGACCCTCGGCGGCATTGCCTGCCTGCCAGGCTTGGCGTCCGCGCAGACGCCCTCGCCATTGGGCGAATGGCAATACTCGGTTGGTATTCCGTTGCAGAAGATGTATCAACCGAACATTCCCGACTGGCAGGTGCGCCTCGGCGCGGCGGCGTCGTTCCAGCCGCGCTTTGAGGGCTCCCAGCGCTATCACGTGGTCGCCGGACCGAGCATCGACGTGCGCTACAAGGACCTGTTCTTCCTGTCGAGCGGCGAAGGCTTCGGCGTCAACTTCGCGCAGGGCGAGAACTGGCGCATGAGTCTCGCCGCCGTCTACGACCTTGGGCGTCGCGGCCAGGACGATCCTCAGGAGCTGAACGGGCTCGGCAACATCAACGCGGCGCCGGGTCTCAAACTGGCGGGCGAATATGTGGTGTCGAAGGACTTCCCGCTGGTGCTGCGCGCGGATATCCGGCGTTACTTCGGCGGCTCGAATGGCTGGATCGGCGACCTGGGCGCCTATATGCCGCTGCCGGGCAGTTCGAAAACGTTCTTCTGGTTCGCCGGTCCGAACGTGTCGCTCGCGGATTCCACGTACATGAACAGCTGGTTCGGCGTCAACCAGCAGCAGGCCGCGAACTCGCACTTGTCGCAATACCACGCGAGCGCGGGCTTCAAGTCGGTGGGCTTCGGCGTGAGCGCGGTGTGGCTGTTCAACAAGCATTGGTTCGCGACGGCGGACGGCGCATTCCAGCAACTGGTCGGCAGTGCCGGCAATAGTCCGGTCACGCGCAGCCGGGCCAATGGCGTGGCCGACGTTTCGATCAACTATCGCTTCTGACGCGAGGCTTCACAGCAGGGCCTCCCTACCCACAAACGGGACGGCGGCGGTTCGCCGTCGCCGTTCCAATCGCCGCGAGCGGCGTCGGTCGTTGGCGGGTACATCGTTTGCTCCCCGGTTATTGCGCGTGAGACGGACTTCCACCGCCGCGCCCGAACACATACCGAACAAGGAGCTCCCCCCATGGCAGGTAAAACGAGCACGCGGACGCCCGCGGCAGCACCCGCTCAAGCGAACGACCCGAAATCGAAAGACCTCGAACAGTTTCGAGTGAGTCCTGAAGGCCAGGCGCTGAGAACCAATCAGGGCGTCAAGATCTCCGACAATCAGAACACGCTGCGAGCCGGCCCGCGCGGTCCGTCGTTGCTCGAAGACTTCATCATGCGTGAGAAGATCACGCACTTCGATCACGAGCGCATCCCCGAGCGCATCGTGCATGCGCGCGGCTCGGCCGCGCATGGCGTGTTTCAGGTGTACGAGTCGCTGAGCGAGTACACCAAGGCCGCGTTCCTGCAGGACCCGTCGGTGCAGACGCCGGTCTACGTGCGTTTTTCGACGGTGCAGGGGCCGCGCGGTTCGGCCGACACCGTGCGCGACGTGCGCGGCTTCGCGGTGAAGTTCTACACCCAGGAAGGTAATTACGATCTGGTCGGCAACAACATGCCGGTGTTCTTCATTCAGGACGCCATCAAGTTTCCGGACTTCGTGCACGCGGTGAAACCGGAAGCGCCGAACGAGATGCCGACCGGCGGCTCCGCGCACGACACCTTCTGGGACTTCGTATCGCTCGTGCCCGAGTCCGCGCACATGGTGCTGTGGACCATGTCGGATCGCGCGATTCCACGCAGCCTGCGCACGATGGAAGGCTTCGGCATTCACACGTTCCGTTTCGTCAACGCGCAAGGCAAGGGACGTTTCGTCAAATTCCACTGGCGTCCGGTGCTGGGCTCGTACTCGCTGCTGTGGGACGAAGCGCAGAAGCTCGCGGGTAAAGACCCGGATTTTCATCGGCGCGATCTGTGGGAATCGATCGAGCGGGGCGACTTTCCCGAGTTCGAACTCGGCGTGCAGATCGTCGAGGAAGAGGACGAGCACAAGTTCGACTTCGATCTGCTCGATCCGACCAAGCTGATTCCGGAGGAACTGGTGCCGGTGAAGATCGTCGGCAAGATGACGCTCAATCGCAATCCGGACAACTTCTTCGCCGAGACCGAACAGGTCGCGTTTCATCCGGGCCATGTCGTGCCGGGCATCGACTTCTCGAACGATCCGCTGCTGCAAGGCCGTCTGTTCTCGTACACGGATACGCAGATCAGCCGCCTGGGCGGTCCGAACTTCCACGAGATTCCGATCAACCGGCCGGTCTGCCCGTTCGTCAACAATCAGCGCGATGCGATGCATCGTCAGGCGATCCATGTCGGCCAGGCGTCGTACGAGCCGAATTCGCTGAACGGCGGCTGGCCGAAGGAAACCGATCCGGCGGCGTCGGACGGCGGCTTCGAAAGCTATCAGGAGCGCGTGGACGGCACCAAGATCCGCGTGCGCAGCGAATCGTTCGCCGATCACTTCTCGCAGGCCGCCATGTTTTACAACAGCATGTCGCAGCCCGAGAAAGATCACATCGCCGCCGCGTATCAGTTCGAACTCGGCAAGGTGAGCAAGCCGGAGATTCGCGCCCGCGTGGTCAACGAGATTCTCGCCAATTTCGATGTGGGACTGGCTGCGCAAGTCGCCGAAGGTCTGGGTTTGCCGGCGCCGAAGAAGGGCACGGCGAAACTTGCCGGGCCGAAGGAGTCGCCCGCGTTGAGTTTGCTCAATCGCGTGAAGCCCGGCATCAAGACGCGCAAGATCGCGTTGCTGGCCGCGCCGGGTTCCGACGGCGCCGCGATTCGCAAGCTGCAGCAGGCGCTCCAGGCCGAGGGCGCGACGCCGATGCTGATCGCGCCGACGCTTGCCGCGATCGACGGTCTCGCGCCGGACGCGACGATCGCCGGACTGCCGTCGATCATGTTCGACGCGGTGATCGTCGTGGGCGGCGAAGCGGGCGCGAAGGCGCTCGCGCAATCGGGCGATGCGCGGCACTTCGTGCTCGAAGCGTTCAAGCATCTGAAAGCGATTGCCGCGCTCGGCGCGGGGCGCGACGTACTGGCCGCCGCGCATCTGCCGGACAATGCGGACGGCGTCGCGACTGGCGACGATAAGCAGGTTAAGGACGTGCTGAATGCGTTCGTCGCGGCGGCGGGGCAGCATCGCGTGTGGGCGCGCGCGGCGCAGGCGGAGACGGTGCCGGCGTAGCGACCGGCCCCGGCGCGCAAGCGTGCATGCTCACGCGCGACAGTGCAGTGAAGCAGAAAGCAAAACTGGCCGGGTCACACCGGCCAGTTTTTTTTTGCGCATGCAGCAACGAGCCGGAAACTGAGTCGGCAGATGCCGCCTACGGACTCACCCGCCCGCCGTGCAGCCGATGCGTATTTTTCGGCGCGGCCGCCGCCGACGCAGCGGCCGCCGACACCCCTGCCGGACCCTCGGCAATATCGCTCGGCCGCGACGCCTGCACGGCGTGCGGATAGAGCGCGAGCAACGCGCGCAACACGCCGTTGGTCCAGCCGAAACCATCCTGCAACGGATACTCTCCGCCGCCCGCGGCCACGCCCGGCGTCGGCGCATCGACATCGTATTTTTCGACCAGTTTGCCGCTATGTTGGTAGTACGCGACATTGGTTCTGATCCAGCGTGTGGCGATGGTTTGCGCGAGCGCGGGCTCGCTATAGCGCCGCAAGCCGATGACCGCCAGATACTGCAACGGCGCCCAGCCGTTCGGCGCGTCCCATTGCTGGCCGCTATTCACCTGGGTGGTCGCGAGACCGCCGGGCCGCAGCAGTTCGCGCTGCACGGTCGCGGCGACCGTCTTCGCCTGCTGCCGGCTCGCTACGCCTGTATATAACGGATACACCGTCGCGGCGGTGAGGCGATGCGTCAACGCGCGCTGCACGAAGTCGTAATCGCCGAACGCCTGCAACTGCGGGTCCCACAGCACGCGACGAATCGCGTCGGCGCGCGCCGCGGCGCGCTGCTCCATGTTCTCGGCATGCGTGACGTCGCCGCGCAGACGATACGCCTTCGCGAGCGTACGCTCCAGGTCTACAAGCAGGCAGTTCAGATCGACCGGCACGAGCGACGTCACATCGACGCTGGCGAGCGTCTTGCCGTCCGCGAACCAGCGCGAACTGAAATCCCAACCGGTCTCGCCGCCCGCGCGCAGATTGCGCCACAGTTCCGCGGCATCGCGCTGCGGCGTCTGCTGCGCGGTGAGCACGTCCTCGCGATACGACTCGTCGCGCGGCACGGCGCGTTCGTCCCAATAGCGGTTGAACAGCGTGCCGTCCGCGAGACGCACTACGTGACGGCTCGCATGGCCCACGGGCAGGCCTTCGCTGCCGTTCATCCAGTACGCGTATTCGCGCTGCAACTCGGGCAGGTACTGCGCATAGACGCCGTCGCCGTCGCGATCCGCGACGAGCCGCACCATCTGCGCGAAGAACGGCGGCTGCGAGCGGCTCAGATAGTACGTGCGATTGCCGTTCGGAATATGTCCGTAGCGATCGATCAGCGTCGCGAAGTTCTTCAGCTCGTCGACCACCAGCGCGTGCTGGCCGCTCTGTTCGAGCCCGAGCATGATGAAGTACGAGTCCCAGTAATAGATCTCGTCGAAGCGGTCGCCCGGCACGATATACGCGTGCGGCAACGGCAGCAGCGACGACCACGGGCTCGCGGTCGCGTCCGGTTCGCGGCGCAGCACAGTCCACAGCGTGTCGGTGTGGCCGACCACGTCCTGATTCGGATCGGACACATAGGCCTTCGCGGCGCGGGTGGGCAGCGTGAAGTTGCGCTTCACGAAATCGGCAAGGCTGAAATTCGGCTGCTTCGCGGCATCGTAGGCCGCGGCGATTTGCGCGGGCGGCACGAGCGGCACCATGTCCGCGAAGGTCTTGCTGTCGGGATAGAGATGCGCGAGTTGCACGTCGCGATACAACGCCGGGTACTGCTCGGACGGCGGCACCGGCACGACCGGCGACGCCTGCGTCGGTGGCTCGACATGCACGGCGACCTTGGCGATGCCGGCCGGCGGCGCAGCGGCGAGCGGCGTTGACGCGGTGAGCGACGCATGCGCGAGGAGCGACGCGGCGAGCGAAGCAACGAGCACGCTGCGCAGCGACGCGCGCGAGAGTTCGGCGAGGTGTCGGTAGGGCATCGGCAAGCGGAGGAAAGAGGGGCGGGCCTGAACCGTCGAAGGTGGATTTTCATTCATCGCATGATTGACCCGAGTGCGTCCGGCAAAGTTGCGTGCATCGTCGGGAGCCCCGCCCAGTAAGCCTGACAGTGCCCGCGAACATCTCAAAAATAGCCGTCATCCTGTATGATGGCTGCCGTTGTATCGCGCCAAAAAGAACCACGCGAAAACCCGAAAAATATTCCGGATCGACCCGATCCGTTATGCCGAATACAGAAAAAATGACCGCATCGCAGGCCGTCGACCAGAACCGTTTTCGCCAGATCATCCGTCGCAACCTCGCGCTGCCTCTCGGTGTCGGCCTCATCACGATGGCCGTTTTCGTCGGGCTGATTGCCTATCTGGTCTCGACGATGAACTGGGTCGAGCACTCGGAGCGGGTGATCGGCCAGGCCAATGAAATGCTGCGTCTCGCGGTCGACCGCGAATCGTCGATGCGCGGCTTTCTGATCACCGGCGACGAGAGCTTTCTCACGCCGTACGAAACCGGCGGCCCGAAGTTCAAGACGCAGATCGAAGCGTTGCAGGAACTGGTCGTCGACAATCCTCCGCAAGTCGAACGACTCAAGCAGATTCAGGCGATCCAGCAGCGCTGGAGCCGTTTCGCCGAAGAAATGATCGACGCGCGCCGGCGCAATCAGGATTACGAAGCAGCGGTGGCGAGCGGACGCGGCAAGATCGAATTCGACGAAACGCGCCGCGAGTTCGGCGATTTTCTCGATGTCGAATTGCGTCTGCGCCAGGAGCGCGCCGAAGCGACGCGCCGCGTCACGACCACGCTGGTCAGCGTGTTCCTCGTGTTCAGCCTGAGCGTGAGCGCGTTGCTTGCGTGGATGGGGCGGCGCGAACTGATGAGTTTGTCCGCCACGTACGACGGCGCGTTGCGTCAGCAGGCCGAACAGACCGAAGCGTTGCAGGAGCAGGTGTGGCTGCGCTCCGGCCAGCGTCTGCTGGCGGAAAAGGTGGTCGGCCAGACGAGCCCGCCGCTCGTCGGCCGCGCGATGCTCGACTTCCTCGCGCAGTATCTGGACGCCGCGGTCGGCGCGCTCTATGTGCGCGACAAACAGCACGGCACGCTGCGCCGCATCGCCGCGTACGGTTTCAGCCGCGAAAGCGAGCAGGCCGCCGCGCGCAATTTCGAGGAAGGTGAAACGCTGGTGGGGCAGGCATCGCTCGCGCGCCGTACGCTGGTTCTGCGCGACGTCCCCGCCGATTACGTGCAGGTGGTGTCCGCCACCGGCAAGAGCGCGCCGAAGAATCTGCTGATCATGCCGGTCGTCAACGACGGCCAGGTCAACGGCGTGATCGAACTGGGCTTTATCCGCGAATTGGCCGAACGCGATCAAACCTTCATGGAACTGATCGCGAACAGCATCGGCGACTTCATCGAAGCGGCGTTGTATCGCGAACGGCTGCAGGACGCGCTGGTCGAAACGCAGCAGTTGAACGAAGAGCTGCAGGTTCAGCAGGAAGAGCTGCGCGTCTCCAACGAAGGACTCGAAGAGCGCGGGCGCGCGTTGATGGAATCGCAAACGCGCCTCGAAGTGCAGCAGGCCGAACTCGAACAGACCAACGTGCAACTCGAGGAATACGCGCAGCGTCTGGAGCGGCAGAAGTCGGATCTGCTGCGCGCGCAGGACGACCTCGCGGCCAACGCGGAGCGCCTCGAACAGTCGAGCCGTTACAAGTCCGAGTTCCTCGCCAACATGTCGCACGAACTGCGCACGCCGCTGAACAGTTCGCTGATCCTCGCGAAGCTGCTGCAGCAGAACCGCACCGGCAACCTGACTGAAGAGCAGGTGCGTTACGCCGAAACGATTCACGCGTCCAACAGCGATCTGCTGGTGCTGATCAACGACATTCTCGATCTGTCGAAAGTCGAAGCAGGCCAGGTGACGGTCGAGCTCGAAACGGTGTCGATCGACGCGACGCTGCAGGCACTCGAAGAGATGTTCAAGCCGCTGGCCGGCGCGAAACATTTGCACCTGGTATTCGACCGCCAGCCGGGCACGCCGGAGACGTTCGTCACCGACGGCCAGCGCGTCACGCAGATCCTGCGCAACCTGCTGTCGAACGCGGTGAAGTTCACCGAGCGCGGCGACGTAGCGCTGTCGGTGGCGCCGGCAGAAGGCGGCCAGTTGCGCATCGACGTGCGCGATTCCGGCATCGGCATTGCGGCCGACAAGCTGGACATGATTTTCGAAGCGTTCCAGCAGGCCGATGGTTCCACCAGCCGGCAATACGGCGGCAGCGGCCTGGGTCTGTCGATCTCGCGCGAGTTTGCGCACTTGCTGGGCGGACGGATCACGGTCGCGAGCGAAGTGGGCAAGGGTAGTGTGTTCACGCTGTGGCTGCCGCTCGATGCCGAGGCCGTGTTGGCAGGCAACCTGGGCGTGGGGGCGGCGACGCCGCCCTCGGTGTTCGCATCAGCGCATGCGCAGGCACACGCCCAAGCGCCGGCTCACGCAAGCACGCCGGCGGCAGTCTCCGCGACGGCATCTGCCGCCGCCGAGCCATTGCTGATCCGCACGCCGTCGAGCAGCGTACAAACCGCGGTGATCTCGCCGGCCAACGGACTCTCGGCCGGCAACGCGCCGGAGAGCACGGCCGGCTCGATCGCCGACGACCGCGACAATCGCACGCGCGCCGGCCGTCTGATCGTCGCCGTCGAAGACGATCTCGCGTTCGCCGAAATCCTGCGCGACCTCACGCACGATCTCGACTTCGATTTCGTCCACGCGAGCGATGCGGCGAGCGGCCTCGCGCTGGTGCGCGACATGCGGCCGGCGGCGGTGCTGCTCGACGTCGGTCTGCCGGACCGTTCCGGCCTGACCGTGCTGGAGTGGCTGAAGAACGATCCGCTCACGCGCCATATTCCGATTCACATCGTGTCGGCCACCGATCACGCCGACAAGGCGCTGCACCTCGGCGCAATCGGCTACACGCTGAAGCCGACCGCGCGCAGCACGATGGAAGCCGCGATCCGCCGTCTCGAAGCGCGTCTGCAGCAGCGCCTGAAACGCGTGCTGGTGATCGAGGACGACGCGCCGATGCGCGAAAGCATCCGCGCATTGCTGCAAAGCGAGAACACGGAGATCGTCGCGGTCGCGACGCTCGCGGAAGCGCTCGACCATCTGACGAAGTTCACGTTCGACTGCGTCGTGACCGACCTCGCGCTGCCCGACGGCACCGGCTACGATCTGCTCGAACGGCTCGCCGCGAACACCGCGCACGCGACGCTGCCGGTGATCGTCTACACGGGCCGCATGCTGTCCGACGACGAAGAGCACCGTCTGCGCCGCTATTCGAAGTCGATCATCATCAAGGGCGCGAAGTCGCCCGAGCGTCTGCTCGACGAAGTCACGCTGTTCCTGCATAGCGTGGAGTCGTCGCTCGCGCCCGAGCAGCAACGCATGCTGCGCACCGTGCGTCAGCGCGATAACGCATTCGAAGGCCGAACGATCCTGCTGGCCGAAGACGACGTGCGCAATATCTTCGCGCTCTCGCACGTGCTGGAGCCGCTCGGCGCGAAGCTGCAGATCGCGCGCAACGGCCGCGAGGCGCTCGACGCGCTCGAAAGCGGGCCCGAAGTACATCTGATCCTGATGGATGTCATGATGCCCGAGATGGACGGCTTGACCGCGATGGGCGAGATTCGCCGCAATCCGCGTTTCGCGCATCTGCCGATCATCGCGCTGACCGCGAAGGCAATGGCCAACGATCGCACGCGTTGCCTCGAAGCCGGCGCCGACGACTACGTGTCCAAGCCGATCGACGTCGACAAGCTGGTCGCGCTGTGCCGCGTCTGGCTGCGGCAACGGTAATGGGAAACGCAGTGCCAGACGGAATCACGATGAGCCAGTCCGACTTCGACACGCCGCACCGCATCAGCGACTTCGACATCGAGTTGAAGCTGCTGCTGGAGGCGATTTATCTGAAGTATCAGCACGACTTCCGGCACTACGCGATGTCGTCGCTGCGGCGCCGCCTCTCACAGGCGCTGGAGGAGTTCGGCCTGAAGACGCTGTCGCAGTTGCAGGACCGCATCATGCGCAGCGGCGACGAGTTCTCGCGCCTGTTCCAGTACCTGACGGTGCAGGTGAGCGAGATGTTTCGCGATCCTGCCTATTTCCTCGCGTTGCGCGAACATGTGCTGCCGCGTTTGCGCACCTATCCGTCGATCAAGGTGTGGGTGGCCGGTTGCAGCACCGGCGAAGAACTGTGGTCGCTGAAGATTCTGTTCGACGAGGAAGGGCTCACCGAGCGCACGCTGTTCTACGCGACCGACATCAACCCGGATGCGCTCGCGCGCGCCGAGTCCGGCATTTACGCGCTCGACCGGATCCAGGGCTTCACGCAGAACTATCTGGCGGCGGGCGGCAAGCGTTCGCTGTCGGACTACTATCATGCTGCGTATGGCGGCGCGCGTTTCGCCGGTTCGCTGAAGGAGCGCGTGGTGTTCGCCGACCACAGCCTGTCCACCGACGAAGTCTTTCTCGAAGCGCATCTCGTGTCGTGCCGCAACGTGCTGATCTATTTCGATCGCGGCTTGCAGGATCGCGCGCTGGGTCTGTTCGAAAACGCGCTGGTGCGGCGCGGCTTCCTCGGTCTGGGCAGCAAGGAGAGCCTGCGTTTTTCCCGTCATTACGAAGCGTTCGACGAGTTCCGTCCGGCCGAACGCATTTATCAGAAGCGCTAGCACGCTCGCCATGCCACGCTCAACTGTCCAGCCAGCCGTCGATGCCCCAGCCGATGCCGCCGCGGCGCGCGGCTACGATCTCGTCGTGATCGGCGGTTCGGCGGGCGGCATCGAAGTGCTGAACATCCTGCTCGGCGCGCTGCCCGCGGGCTTTGCGCCGGCCGTGATGATCGTCACGCATCTGCCGCCCGATTCGCCGAGCTACCTCGTGCATGCGTTCGCGCATCGCTGCGCGTTGCCGGTGCTCGAACCGGACGCCGGCGAGCCGATCATGCCGGGCCGCGTGCATGTCGCGCCGCCGGGCTATCACATGCTGGTGGAAGTGGACCGCACCGTCGCGTTGTCGACCGATGCCGCGGTGCGCTTCTCGCGGCCTTCGATCGACGTGCTGTTCGAGTCGGCGGCCGCGGTGTATCGCGAGCGCCTGCTGGCGATCCTGCTGTCCGGCGCCAACGACGACGGCGCGCAAGGGCTCGCGCAGGTGCGCGCGCTCGGCGGCACCGCGTGGGTGCAGGCGCCCGACACGGCGAGTTCACCCGAAATGCCGCGCGCCGCGATCACACGCGGCGCGGCCGACTCCATCTACAATCCCGAAACCATGGCCCGGCGGCTTGCCGCATTGCCGGCCTCTCTCTGATCCGATGCCATGACGAACTCACCTGTGAACATCCTGATCGTCGACGACATCGTCCACAACATTACCGCGCTCGAAGCGCTGCTCGCGCGGCCGGATATCGCGGTGCTGGTCGCCGATTCGGGTACCGCTGCGCTCGATCTGCTGCTCAAGCACGAGGTCGCGCTGGCGATTCTCGACGTCAACATGCCGGGCATGAACGGCTTCGAACTCGCCGCGCTGATGCGTGGCAGCCCGCGCACCTCGCATGTGCCGATCATCTTCCTGACGGCGACCGCGCAGGACGCGTCGCGCACGTTCCGCGGCTATGAAGCGGGCGCGGTCGACTTCCTGTACAAGCCTTTCGACCCGCGCATCCTGCAATCGAAGGTTGACGTGTTCGTTCAGCTCGAACAGCAGAAGCGCCAGCTCGCCGCGCAACTCGTGACCACGCGCCAGATGCTGGAGGCCAACGAGATGCTGATGGCGGTGCTGAGTCACGACCTGCGCACGCCGCTCGGCGCGGTGCTGGCATCGGCGGAATACCTGATGCGCACGGCCGCGGACGAGCAGTCGGTCACCGTGGCCACGCGTGTGAAGAACAGTTCGCTGCGTATGGCGCGGATGGTCGATCAGCTGCTGAACCTCGCGCGTTTGCAAGGCGGCCGCCTGCCGTTGCAGCCGCGCTCGATCGAATTGGCGACGCTGTGCCGTTCGGTGATCGATGAATTCGCGTCGCAGAAGAGCGGCAAGCGGATCGTGTTCGACAGCCACGGCAACACGGCGGGCGCGTGGGATACGGATCTGGTCTGGCAGGCGGTGTCGAATCTGGTCAGCAACGCGCTGCATCATGGCGCGCCGGCGGGGGACATCCGCGTCGAGGTGGATGGCGACGCGGTCGAGTCGGTGCGCCTGAAGGTCTCCAATCGCGGCACGATTCCGGCCGAGGTGTTTCCACATCTGTTCAAGGCCTTCGGGCCGAACAGCAGCGGCGCGCGTTCGCGTGAGGGCCTGGGGCTCGGGCTGCATATCGTGCAGGAGATCGCGCGGATGCATGGCGGCAGCGTCAGCGTCGAATCGAACGAAGCGGCGGGGACCGTATTTACGATTGAATTGCCGAGAATGGTGACATTGCAGCGCGGGTCGTTCACGCGCACTTAAGCGCGTCGCCGCGGCGCCGCGCGAACCGCCGGGCGCCGCTCACGCTGTGCTACGCTTGCCGGAACCCCATTCCCGCAACGCGACCCGAATCCCATCATGCGTTCCTGGCGCATCGCTCCACCGCAACGAAGCGGGCAGATCAGCACCGCGCGCGCGACCGACCTCGTCATGGCGATCTCGCACCCCGACGCCGACGCGCTCGCCGCCAGCATCCTGAAGACCGTCGGCGATTCGCTGCCGGTTTCGCAGTGCACGATCTTCGCGTACGAGTTCGATGCGCGGCCGCGCACGGTGTCGGCCGCGGATCATCGCGGCGGGCGCTTTCTGCGCGACATCGCCGACCGCTACGCCACGCATTTTTACGCGCTCGACGGCAATCGCGCGATCGTCGGCCGCACTGCGGATGCAAAGGCTCGCGACGCGCTGGTGCTGCACCAGCAGCAGAGCGACGAGATCGAAAACGAAGCGTACCGCGCGGCCTGCTATGCGCAGCCCAACGTGTCCGACCGGCTGTCGCTGCTGGTGCAACCGATGGAGCGCGTCTGGCTGTCGATCAATCTGTATCGCGACAGCGCGTACGGCAGTTTCGCGGCGGGCGAGCTGGAGCACATCGAGCGTGTCGCGCATCTGTTCGCGCACGCCGCGAAAAGCCACTACGCACTTAACGGACAGCATCAGCAGGGACCGGCCGCCGCGATGCTCGCGCGTGTTCGGCGCGCGTGCCCGCAACTCACGCCGCGCGAACTCGACGTGCTGCGCGGCACGCTCGAAGGTGCGAGCGCCGCCGAGATCGCCGCGCAGATGGGCGTCAAGCCCGCGAGCGTCGTCACGTATCAGAAGCGCGCGTATGCGCGGCTCGGCATTTCCAGTCAGCGGCAGTTGTTCGCGCTGTGCATGCAGCGGGAGCGCGGCTGAGCCGTTTGCGAAAAGCGCGGCGGTTCGTATTGCGCGGGCGCGCATCGATGCGCGGTTCAGCGGTCACTCCGCCACCGCTTCAGTTATCGCTTCGACCACCGCTTCGACCATGGCTTCCAGCCGCTACGCGCGCTTTGCGCGCGCCTCGGTTTGGGTCTCGCGGTCCCAGCGTTTCAGCCACGGCACGATGAAATCCGCGAAACCGTCCGCGGGCGGCGACAGCGCGCGCTCTGTCGAGCGGTACACGCAGACCTCGCGGATCGTTTCCGGATCGACGATGCGCTTCATCACCAGCCCGAACGTGCGCGCGAGCGGCGCGACGTAGGCCGGCGCGAGCGTCACGGCCAGCCCCTGGGCTGCGAGCCCGAACGCAGTGGTGACGTTGTCTACCACGTCGACGGGAATGATGCGGGCTTCGACCGGCAGGTTGGCGAGCATCTGGTCGACGGCCCGCTCGTGGTCGCGGCCGGTGGCGACGATCGGCACGTCGCGCAGATGCTGCCACTGCACGCGGCGCCGCGTGCCCAACGGATGGCTCGGCGCGCACCACATCACCCACGGGCTCGCGAACGCCGCCTCGCAACGCACGCGCGTGCCGCTTTGCCGGTCCGGCCCGATCGCGAGATCCACGTCGCCGCTCTCGACGCGCTCCACCAGTTGCTCGACGACGACGTCGCAAATGCGCACGACCACCTTCGGCTTGTCGCGTGCGTAGTCGGCGATGGCCGCGGGCAACGCGGTGGCCGCCAGCACCAGCGGCGCGCCGACGCGCACGATGCCGGCGGCGCGGTTGCGGATGTCGTCGGCGGATTGCGCGGCGGCGCGCACGTGGCGCAGCACCGATTCCGCGGACGCCAGAAAATCCTGCCCCGCGCTCGACAGATCGACGCGCCGCGTGGTCCGGTCGAACAGCCGGAAGCCGAGTTCCGTTTCCAATTCGGCCAGCAACTGGCTGACCGCCGACGAAGTGAGCCCGAGCCGTTGCGCCGCCGCGCCGATGCTATGCAGATCGACGATGGCGAGAAAAGCTTCGAACTGTCGAATGGTGACGCGTGTGAGAGGCATTCGGCGATTCTAAAGAAAAACTTACGAATGGTGAAAAATCGGTTGATTGTGCGCGGCGGCCTCGTGGCCGACACTCGCCCGATCGACGCCTCAGCGCAAACCCGCTTAGACTTCCGATTGACCCTGTGTCACCCGACGCATCATCCGCCTGGAACCAGGCCTTAGCGAGGCCCGTTCGAGGCCGCCTTCAAGGACTTGCCATGTTCGACCACATTCCCGCCTATCCAGGCGATCCGATTCTCAGCCTGAACGAAGATTTTCAAACGGACCCCCGAACGAACAAGGTCAACCTGAGCATCGGCATCTATTTCGACGACGCCGGCAAGCTGCCGGTGATCGACGCCGTGCGTCGCGCGGAAACCGCGCTGCTCGACTCGATCGGCCCGCGTTCCTATCTGCCGATGGCGGGTCTGCCGCTGTATCGCGAGATGGCGCAGGCGCTGGTGTTCGGCGCGCAGAGCGAGTCGCGCGCCGCGGGCCGCGTCGCGACGTTGCAGACCCTCGGCGGTTCGGGCGCACTGAAGGTCGGCGCTGATTTTCTGAAGCGCTACTTCCCCGGTTCGTCAATCTGGATCAGCGACCCGAGCTGGGAAAACCATCGCGTGGTGTTCGAAGGCGCGGGGCTGAGCGTCAACACCTATCCGTACTACGACGAGCAAACAGGCGGCTTACGCTTCGCCGACATGATCGACACGCTAGGCCGCCTGCCCGAGCGCAGCGTCGTGCTGCTGCATGCGTGTTGCCACAATCCGACCGGCGTCGATCTGAGCGCGGCGCAATGGGCGGAACTGGTGCCGGTTTTGCAGCGCCGCAAGCTGATCGCGTTCGTCGACATGGCCTACCAGGGTTTCGGCGCGGGCCTCGAAGAGGACGCCGAATGCGTGCGTCTGCTGGCCGACGCGGGCGTGCCGTTGATCGTCGCGAATTCGTTCTCGAAGAACTTCTCGCTGTATGGCGAGCGTTGCGGCGCGTTGAGCGTGGTGTGCCAAAGCGCGCAAGAGGCGGCTCGCGTGCTCGGTCAACTGATGTCGGCGGTGCGCGCGAACTACAGCAACCCGCCCACGCACGGCGCGCGTCTGGTGGCCAACGTGCTCGCCGATGCGTCGTTGCGCGCGTCGTGGGAAGCCGAGCTTGCCACCATGCGCGAGCGCATTCTCGCGATGCGCGGCACGATCCACGCGGGACTCGCGGGCCGCGTCGATGAAGTGATGCGCGCGCGTTACGTCGCGCAGCGCGGCATGTTCACCTATACGGGCCTGAGCGAAAGCCAGGTCGAACGGCTGCGCAGCGAATACGCGGTCTATGTGCTGCGCTCGGGTCGCATGTGCGTCGCGGGACTTAACGAACGCAACGCCGGGTATGTGGCGTCGTCGATCGCGGCGGTGGTGGCGAGCGCGTAACGGCAACCGCATAGCGGCAACTGCCCGCACAGGAAGAACGATAAACATGGAGACCTCGATGACGACCCTTGAAAAGCAGCTGGCCACTTTGCCGAAGACCCCCGCCATGCACCCCGACGAATGGCATGCTCGCGTCCAGCTCGCTGCGTGCTATCGGATCTTCGACCTGCTCGGCTGGACCGAGATGATCTACAACCACATCACGTTGCGGGTGCCCGCGAGTGTGAGCGACGGCGAGCGGCAGTTCCTGATCAATCCATTCGGGCTGCACTACAGCGAAGTGACGGCGAGCAATCTCGTGAAGATCGATTCGCAAGGACGTGTGCTCGACCGCTCGCCGTATCCGGTGAATCCGGCCGGGTTCGTCGTGCATGCCGCGATTCACGAGGGCTTGCCCGACGCGCACTGCGTGATGCACACGCACACCACGGCGGGCGTCGCGGTCGCGTGTCTGGAAGACGGCTTGCAGCAGACCAATTTCTATAGCGCGCAATTGCACGACCGCATCGCGTATCACGACTTCGAGGGCATCACGGTGCACGCGGAGGAGGGCCCGCGTTTGCTGGAACATATCGGCGACAAACAGGCGGTGATTCTGCGCAATCACGGCTTGCTTGCATGGGGCCGCACGTTGCCGCAAACTTTCGCGATCCTGTGGACGCTCAATCGCGCCTGCGAAATCCAGATGGCCACGTTCGCGATGGGCCGCGCGCGGCCGGTGCCGGAAGCGGTGGCGATCCGCTGCTCACGCGACGCGTTGCAGTTCGATCCGAAGCACGGCGCGGGGCAGGACGTATACGACGCGCTGGTGCGGCGAGTGGATCGCATCGACGCGAGCTACAAGGATTGAAGCGCGAATTAACCCATGAACTCATGCACGAATCAACCAGGATCGAAGCGATGAAAGTTGTTATCTACGGCGCGGGCGCGATCGGCGGCTGGACGGGCGTCAAGCTCGCGCAGGCCGGCCACGAAGTCGGCGTGGTGGCGCGTGGCGCGACGCTCGAGGCATTGCACGAGCACGGCTTGCGGCTGATCGAAGGCGGGCTCACGCAGACCGTGCAGGTGAAGGCGAGCGACAAGCCCGCCGACTTCGGCGTGCAGGATCTCGTGGTGGTCGCGGTCAAGGGGCCGGCGATGGCATCGGTGGCCGCGCAGATCGCGCCGCTGCTCGGCCCGCAAACGATCGTGCTGACCGCTATGAACGGCGTGCCGTGGTGGTTCTGCGACGGACTCGGCCGCGATTTCGCCGGCCGGCGCTTGAAGTCGATCGATCCGAACGGCGCGATCGCCGCGGCGATTCCCAGCGCGCAGACCGTGGGCTGCGTGGTGCATGCGAGCTGCCTCGTCGAAGCGCCGGGCGTGATCCGGCATCATCAGGGCAATGGGCTGATCGTCGGCGAGGCGACCGGCGAGGCGAGCGAGCGTGTGGCGGCGCTGACGCAAACGCTCGTGGCGGCAGGCTTCAACGCGACGATGTCGGCGCAGATTCAGCGCGACGTCTGGTACAAGCTGTGGGGCAACATGACGATGAATCCGGTCAGCGCGATCACAGGTGCGACGACCGACCGGATTCTCGGCGACGAACTGGTGCGCGGTTTCGTCACGAGCATCATGCTGGAGGCGAAGGAGATCGGCGCGCGTTTCGGCATTCCGATCGACCAGGCGCCGGCGGACCGTCACGAGGTCACGTTGAAACTGGGCGCGATGAAAACGTCGATGCTGCAGGACGTGCAGGCGGGCAAGGCGGTCGAACTCGACGCGCTGGTGGGCGCGGTGCGCGAGTTGGGGCAACTGACGCGGGTCGCGACGCCGTATACGGATGCGCTGCTCGGGCTCGCGCGTTTGCATGCGAGCACGTTGGGCTTGTATCCGCGGCAGTGAGATTGCGGGTTGCCCTCATATCCAGCTTGAGGATCGCGTCACCGTGACAATGGCCGAATCGAAAATGATCAGCATATCGATCCAGCGGACCCAGCCGGACGTGTATGACTTCATGGCGCGGCCTGCGTCGTTCTCGCGTTGGGCATCGGGTCTCGGCAAGCCTCTCGGCAACGAAGGAACCGTTTGGCGATTCGAGGGCGAGACGGGTCCCGTCAAGATCCGCTTCACCGAACCGAATAGATACGGCGTGCTCGATCACTACGTCGAGTTGTCCGATGGCAGTGAGATTTACGTGCCGATGCGCGTGATCGCGAATGGCACGGGCACCGAAGTTCAGTTCACGTTGTTCCGTGTGCCAGGCATGAGCGACGAAAAATTCGCCGCCGATTCGGAATGGGTCTTGCGTGACTTGAACAAACTTAAAGAACTGCTGGAAGCCGGATAATCGTCATGCCCTGGCATTAAGCCGCGCACGACAACACACAATGTTCAAACTGAATATCCGCGCGACGGTCCCCCGCCGGACCCGGACGTAATTCTCCACCGCCCGCTTATTCCCGTTGGAAATCCGTCACAAGCGACAACGGCGGCGAGTCGGTTGCGTGGGCCTTATCTGCAAGAAGCGCCAGCGCCGCGCTCCCGTCGGCGCGCGCGGCCTCTTCCAGCGAAAAGCGGCTTTCACTGAAAGCGATGAGTTTGAATCCGCTTCCCGCCACTCGCGGGACGGTGATACCCCAATGCCAGCTTCCATCTTGCTGGAAAACGTGCAATTCAGGGACGGTTGGGCGGTGTGAAGCCAGGAAAGTCGGCATGGCGCTCCCCGTCATATCGAAACTTACGGCGGTAGTCATTGGTTTTCAGTCTATACGCATTTTGCTGCAATGCAATATAAAGCTTTGTTAAAAAAGAAAAATCGTTGACTGTCACAAATCTGAAAACCGTGAGTTGAAGGCATCTGCGTGACCGACGATGGACGGCGCGTCTTCGTTGGCGAGGGATGCGGCCGATATATCTATCGCTTCGACCGCCGCTGGGGCGTCGGATCGATGTGAGCAGGTTGCCCGATTCGGTCGCCGTGTCCACGCTCATCGTCGCGCTCGACGACCCTGTAGTGCTGGTTCGCGATGGACAGGGGACGATCTGCCGGATCATGTGCGTCGGCCGTTCTCCGGTGTTTCGCGGCTTTCCGGCCACGCGGAGGAATGCAGCGTCGTGAAAGATGACTGCGACGAACACAGCCATTCTGGACATCATCCTTCGGGTTCTGATCAGTCAGGCAGTCATCGGCGACTGGACCGTGTGTAGTTCAGAAGGCGAAATCCACGCGCGATGTATTACGTGTCGTGCATCGCGCGCAGACCCGATTGAGCGGCTTCAAACCTCAATGCGTTGCGGTGCTTCCCACCATCTGCGCATCGCTATCGTTCAAGGTCTTGAGAAACGCGATCACATCGCGGATATCGCCCTCCGACCAGACCGGCTTGCCGCCCTTGTGATTCGTCATCGGCGCATTGATATGGTCGACGTTCCTCTGGTACTTCACCGGCAGGTCGTCGAACCGTTGCTTGCCGCCAGGATGCGGATACCACTTCTCCGGGTTGGTGTCCCGTTGCACGTAGAAGCGCAACGAGTCTTCCAGCGTGTGGAAGCGGCCGTTGTGGAAGAACGCGCCGCGCGTGGCGACGTTGCGTAGCGTAGGCGTCCTGAACATACCGCAGTACCAGTCGGTGTTGGCCTTGTCGGTCCGGAATGGGCCGCACAGTCCCATGTCGTAGTACTTCGGGTCCGCGTTAGCCGGGATCTCCGGATTGCGCGGCACGCCTAGCGTCTGGAAGTTGTAGTCGGTGAACGTCGGGTGTGCGCCGGCAGCGCCTTTTTCGACCAGGTGGCACGATGCGCAGTTGCCGCGATCCGGATCGTTGAATAGGGCGAGGCCACGGGCTTCCTGCGTGCTGAACTGCGCCTTGCCGTTCAGTACCTGATCGAACTTGCTGTCGAAAGGCTGGAAACTGGGATCGTCGAACTGAAACCGTTCGAGCGCTTTACCCAGCGCCGCGAGCGCGTCGGCAGGGCGCGAGAAAATGTCCCGGCCGAACACCTGGATAAAACGCGCGGCATAAGCACTCCTGCTCAATTTGGCCGTTACGTCGGCAGCATCCGCATTGGCCATCTCGTCGGGGTTCAGCAGGGGGAAGGCGGCCTGATCGGCGGGGCGGTCGAAGCGCCCGTCCCAGGTGTAGCCTCCGGACGGCATGTTATCGCCGTCCTCAAGGCGTTCCTTGAAGCTGCTCGCATAGGTGTGCGTCCAGATCGGCACGCGGCGCAGATAACGCAACGAAGGCGTGGCTCGTGCGCCGGGATGCTTCATGTCCGGGCCGCCGAGTTGCACGGCGAGGCCGTTGGGCGGACCGTAGGCATGCGCCGGGCTGTGACAGCTCGCGCACGACTGTTTGCCTGACGCCGACAGCGACGGATCGAAAAAGGCCAGTTTGCCGATCTCGGCCATGTCCTTGTTCGAAGGCGCAGCGGAAACGGTAGTGGCGGCGGGGGCACCAATGGCTTCTTCCTCGCGGCCGCATGCCGTCAGGAAGAGACAGGAAATTAAAAAAAGGGCCGCCCCCCGGACGGTCCCTTTAGTACTGGGAAAGAGCATCTATCTTTTACTGGTTGAAGATGTCGGAACCGAAAGTCGCGAGGTTCGGATCGTCCGCATAGCCCAGATATTCGGGGATACCGAAACGGTTTTCCAGGCTCTTGAGCAGCGAGTAGTGGTTGTAGCCGGTATCGGTAGTGGTGCCCGCCTTGATGAACGGCGACAGCAGCACTGCGCCCGTGCGGTCACCGCCAACGCCGTCATAGTGCATGCCGATCTGGATCAACTGGACAGTCGACGGAAGCAGTGCGGTGTTGATGCCCAGCGTCGATGCGTAGGCAATCGGCAGCGTGGACATGACCTGGTCTTCGGGACGCTTGACGTTCGGACCAGCCTGCTGCGTGCAGCACGAAGCGCCCGGCAGATTGATCGTGAGATTCATCTGCGAGTAGCTGGAGTTGAACGACGTGGTCATCGGCGAGCTGGCCGCGTTGGACTCGTCGAAGTTGATGATGATCAGACCGTCCTGCTTGTAAGCCGCCGAAGCCTGAATAATCGGAACCCACTTCTTCAGGAACGCGTCGATCGAGGTCAGGCCGCCAGGCGCTCCGCTCTTGCAACCCTTGCCTGCCGCACCCGTGCCGTCGCCGTCGTGGCCGTCATCGCACAGGTTCGGCGTGATGAACACGAAGTTCGGCGTAGTGTCGACGGACTTCAGATCGTTCTCCAGGTTGTCGTCCAGATTCACGACGTGCTGGTCGCAATAGTTGATGTCGTCGATGATCGCGTGGAAGTACACGAACGGATTGTGACGGGTCGCGTAGGCGTCGGCCTTGACGTCGCCGGATGCGGAACCTGCCTGAGCGGACTGGGTACCGTCGACGGCCTTCGCCGGATCCGAGCCGGCCAGCTTCGCGGTGCGGGTCGGGAAGCTGCACGACTTCGTGCCGTCACGGTTCAGATCGTTGCCCATATCGCCCATGTAACCCTTCCAGGTGAACTTGGCGTTATCGAGCTGGTTGCCGAGCGTCTTGACGCGGGCCGGATAGACGCATCCGCCACCGGCGTGACCGTTCGCATCCGTACCGGCCTTGAGGACTTTCGGATTGGCGCTGTCGTTGCCGGCATCGACGATGTCGGACCATATGCTGAAGCAGTCGGTCTCGGTATCGACGGTCGAAGGCTGGCCGCTCATCAACGAGATGTAGTTGTCCAGGCTGACGTGGCCGGTGCCGTAGTAGTTGGTCAGCAGCGCGCCTTGCGGAGCGAGCGACTTGAGATACGGGTCCTGGCCGCTGGTGGCCGAACCCGTACCAAACGATTCGTCGTAGTTCTTGTTTTCCAACGTGATCACGAAGACGTGACGAACAGCCTTTGAACCAACGACCGTCTTGATGTAGTCGTCGCTGGCGGCCTTCACGCTGGCAAGGCTGGTGTCGGTGTTGAAGTCGCCCAGCAGCTTGTCGGCGGACACGCCGCTGTATCGGGTCGCCAGCGTGCTCTTCGCGTCGCCCAGTACGGCGCCGCCTGCAACGAGCTGAGCCAGTTGCGTGGTGATGGCGCTCACGGTGCCGGTCGCGCCCTTGGGCGCGCGGAAGAACGCGCCGGAGCCGAACCGGGTGCCCATGTCTTTACCATTGGCATCGTTTTCCTGGGCGTTGGTCAGATCGGCGACCACGTTCTTCCAGCTGCCGTTGCTCTTGTCGCCAATCGAGAATTTGCCCTTGGCGTCACTCGACGTAGTCGGTTCGTCGCTGTCGCACTTGCCGTTGTCGTTCAGGTCGAGACAGACCCTGGCATTCTGGATGTAGCTGCCGAGTACCTGACCGGAAACCTTCGGCGTCGAGTCCTCGGTCGTACCGTCGACGTTCCCGCCACAGGCGGTCAAACCGGCTGCGACGCCGATGCTGGCCAGCAGGGCAAAGGCACCCTTTCGCCACATCAAGTTCTTGCTCTTCGATAAAGTCACGTGGGGTTCCCGTCGTATGCCGGGCAAGCAGCGTCTTTGCGCCACTTCGCCCGATTGGTGGATTTATTGCATCGGCGCAGGAGCTTAAGTCAGTTATATGAAAGTACCGTTACATCCGGGTAATGGGTTGGGAGTGCGGGCATCGCAGTTGCTCCCCGCAACCTGAGGCAAACCGACGGAGTGCATGCGCATGAGTTCAGGGCCCGCAGCCACCGCCGATAAAGCGGCCAGTCCGGACCGGACGCCTGTCCATCGCGGCAGTCTGCGCGGTCTCGACGGCCTGAACTTTCTGATGGCGGATGTACGGGACGGGCTGGGGCCGTTTCTGTCCGTATTTCTGATGGGCAGTCAGCACTGGAGCTCGGGCAACATCGGCATCGTGATGGCGGCGAGCAGCCTTTCTGCGGCGGTTTGCCAGATTCCATCGGGCATGCTGGTCGATTCGCTCCGGGCGAAGCGCCTGCTGATCGCGCTATCCGGTCTCCTGGTCGCTGCCGCGTGCCTGTCGATCGCGGCGTTTCCGCGTCTGCCCGTCGTGCTCGGCGCGCAGATCGTCCTTGGCGCTGCGGCAGCAATCATTCCACCGTGCATTGCCGCGCTCAGTCTCGGCATCGTCGGACACAGGTTGCTGCCGGCGCGGGTCGCGCGCAACGAGAGCTTCAATCACGCGGGGAACTTCACGGCGGCTACGCTGGCGGGCGCACTCGGCCAGTTTGCAGGCGTGTACTGGCTTTTTTATCTGGTGTGCGGTTTCGCGGTAGCAAGCGCCCTCGTCGTGCTGCTGATCGATCCGCGCGACATCGATCACGAGTTGGCGCGCGGCGGTGAAACGACGCGCGCCCAAGGCGACGCGCATCGCCCGGCGCCATTCATCGATCTCTGGCGCGACCGGCGGCTGCGCATTTTTCTGTTGACGGTCGTGCTGTTTCACTTCGGCAATGCGGCGATGCTGCCGCTCGCAGGCCAACGGATAGCGAAAGTGCATCCGGGTATGGACGTGATCGCGCTCGGCGCGTGCGTGATTGCCGCGCAACTCGTGATGATCGCGGTCGCAGCCATGGTTGGACGCGCGTTGAAAGCCGCCGTCGGCAGAAAGACGATTTTCCTCGTCGCGCTCACGATTTTGCCGGTGCGCGGGCTGCTGTACTGTCTGACGGCCAATCCCTATGCCATTGTCGCTATCCAACTGCTCGATGGCGTTGCTGCCGGCATCTTCGGGGTGGTTGCGGTGGTGATCACGTCGGACCTGATGCGCGGCACCGGGCGCTTCAATCTCGCGCAAGGACTGATGGCGCTGTGCGTCGGCATCGGGGCGGCGCTGAGCAATGTGGTAGGCGGCCTCGTCGTCGATCGCTTCGGCTTTGTCACGGCGTATCTGATCCTCGCGTCGATCGCCGCGGTCGCGTTGATCGTGTTCGCGTGCCTGATGCCGGAGACCGGATGCCAGGACGCTTAATCGGAATTTCAGCGTTGAAACTGAAGCTCGCGTGGCCACGCCACGCATCGATAGCGATGCCACGCGAACTCAGCGCAGACTTCTCACCTGGCTCGGCGTGACACTTCCGGCAAAGCGATTGCCGAAATGGGTTCTCGTGTAGTTGACGACGGCCGCGACCTGATCGTCATTCATCGCGTCGCCGAACGCCGGCATCGCCTTTCGGCCGTGCAGTACGTTGACGATGACGTAGGGTGCCGCTTCGACTGCCGGGTTGTCGGCGAGCGCCGGGTAGTGACCCGCGCCCTGGGCGCCTTTTCCATCCGGCATATGGCATCCCGCGCAGGTCGCGTTGTAAAGCGCCTCGCCGCTTTGTTCGGTGAAGCGGTAGCCCGGCGAAATCGTGAAGGCGTGCGGTACGTCCTGTGCCACGGCCTGAGCCGATACGGTCGCGGCTCCGATCAGCAAGGCGAGCAGCATCACGCTGAAGATCCACGTCGACCTATCCATTGACGATTCTCCGATGCAGGCGAGTGATCGCATCCAGCGACGACAGCACGGCGCCTTCCTGCCATGCCGGGATATGGGAGGCGTGCTCGCCGGCAAGGACGATTCGTCCATCGATCTGACAGAGATTCGCGTAATGCGCCTGTCTCAACTCATCCGTCCACGCGGCGAAGCAGCCATTCGTAAACGGCGATCGGCTCCAGCTCATCGCGAAGCCGTTCTGGTACTCGCGCGCGTACTGCGGATGAATCTGGCTGCCCTGGCTCAATGCCACCGCGATCCGTTCGGCAGGAGGCAGCGCACCGATCTCATAGCTGGCGGGCCCCCACATGTAGGCGCCGAGCAGCACTGCGGGACCGCTCGATCCGTACCCTGTTGCCGGATAGCCGATCGTCGAGACCGGCAGGTCGGTATGCGTAATGCCGCCGTAGATCTGTTCGTCTTCTTCCCAGAATCGCCGGCCGAATTGCAACCCGATTTTCACCGATGTCTCGTAGGGCACCGCATCGATCGCCGCACGCATGGCCGGGCCGACCGCGATGTCGATCTCACTCAGAATCGACAGCGGAATGGTGCACACCAGCCAGTCCGCGTGCTCGTTCCGTTCCGTTCGGGTGGTCGTATCGGTATAGCGCACCGTGACGCCTTGCTCGTGCTGCAAGATGGCCGTGACTCTGGCGTTGAGCACGACGGCGCTCGCGACCTGCGAATAAAGCGCATGGGCAATCCTGTCCATGCCGCCGACGGGCTGGAAAATCGCGCTCTGGTAGTCCTGCTCGTTCCCGGACGAGAGCCATTGCCACAAATGCGATGCAAGCAAGGCGTCGCGCGGGAGCAGATCCGACGGCACGGCCCTGGGCATCAGCCCACCGCCATGCGCGATCGCGAAACCACGGCGTTCACTGCTTCGCCGGCTTGCCTCATAGCGACCTTCCCGACCGAGCGCACCCCATTGGCGCAGGGATTCGAGTAGCAGATGCGCATCTTCGGCCGACAACGCCTCATCGAGTGCGTCCTTGCGGATTGCTTTGGAAAGCAGTTCGGCGACATAGCCTTGATAGTCGGTCTGCACCGCCCGGAATCGCTGCGGCTTGCCACCGAAAGCCTCCGTCGAATGCAGGTACGCGTTGTAATTGACCTGGATGAACGGCTCGAGCGGCACCTTCAGGCGCCTGGCGTAGTCGAGTACGCCCTGGTGATGATACGGAATGCGCCACGGCCCCGGGTTCAGATAAAGCCCGTCGGCGAAATCGCAGTACTGGGTGGCGCCGCCCAGTTCGGTATAACGATCACCACCCCTGACAGTCCAGGCCCGACCACCGGCGCGGTCGTTGTACTCGAGCACCTGCACGTGGTAGCCCGCGTTCCTCAACTCGAAGGCCGCGACGAGGCCAGCCATGCCCGCGCCGAGCACGAGAATGCGCGTTCCTTTGGGCGCGCCGTCGAGTCTGATCGGTCCGGCGTAGGTCGAGGTAGCGGCAAAACCGAGCGTGCTCATGCCTTGCATCATGGCGGCCGCGCCGAGGTTCTTGCCGATCAGCGTCAGCAGGTGCCGGCGACTCATCGCATTTGCGGTCATTCTCGACATAAGGACGTGGTGCCCGACTGGAGAGAAACGATGGCGAACGAACCAGATGGCGTCGCGGATTGCCACGGCCCAAGTCATCTGGATTTGCATGGTTGGGGATCGCGTCTGGGCGTACCGCAACGGACCAGTCATTTTATGCGATCACCCGTTGGGCGTCGTGGATCGAACGCGAGAAATGCCGGCGGTGAGAGAACGATGTGGGTGGTGGCGCCTCCAGTTGTGGCGCGGACGTCAGGAAGTTGCCCACTTCCGCTGAACTCGCCCATTGCAAATCAGGCACGACGTTGAGCGGTTCTCTCCTTCACCTTCTCCCGAACGAACTCCACGAACGCGCTCGTGAGACGCGACAACGGCTGCCTGTCGGATGTGACGGCACCGTATTCAAACGGAATGGCGGGCGCAAAGCCATGGACCGACACTCCCTCGCTCAAGTAATCGGTCGATACCGGATCGATGACCGAAACGCCCGCGCCGCGCGCGACAAACGTTGCTATCGCCGCTGACAACTGGCACTCCGCGCTCATCACGCGTTCAATTTGCCGCTCGGCGAAGATATCGTCGACAATGCGCCGCGTATCGTACTCCCGCGGAAACGAAATGAACTTCTCGCCGGCCAGGTCTTCGGGGGTAATGACCCGCTTGCGCGAAAGCCGGTGTCCCTTGGGCAAGATGCATTTCATATCAGCGCTGAACAACGTCTCGAGTCGTACGCCGGGCTGCCATGTCGTGTACGTCACGAATCCGATGTCGCATTGCTCGCTTGCCACAAGCTCTCCAACCATCTTCGTGCCGTGAACGAGTAGCGACACGGTCACGCCATCGTGTGCCTGTGTGAAATCGGTAATCCACTCCGGTAGCAGGTTCAACGCCAATGCGGGCGCCGCCGCGATGTTCAGCGATCCCCGTGTGAGCGAGCGAATCTGCTGTGCCGCATGGGCGATGCGCTCGACGCCGACAAATGAGCGCTCCACTTCCTGATAGAGCAGCAGCGCGTCCGACGTGGGGAACAGTCGGCCTTTTTCACGTGTGAACAGGCTGAAGCCGATTTCCGTCTCCAGATCGAGGATCAGGCGTGTCACGGCCGGTTGCGTGATGTGCAGCATCTCGGCTGCCCGCGTAATCGACTGCCGCAGGATCACGGCCCGGAAAGCTTCAAGCTGCCGGCTCTTCATTCCTTGCTCCATAACATTTAGGCATCGATAAGCACAAATTTCTAATTTGACGGTGTTGATTTGGCGCACAAAACTGTCTTCGTCGCCGAAATGGGCAGGATAAACATCAGCATAACATTCCAACATCGATGGAGAACTCAATGCGCAAACGTATCGTCCCGATCATGCTCGCCAGCGCTCTTGCTGCCACGCAGGCCCACGCCGAGCCGACGCTCTACGTCGGCGCCTTCGGCGGATCCTTCGAACAACTCCTGCGGGAAAAGATCATTCCGCCGTTCGAGAAGGCCAACAACGTCAAGGTAGTCGTCGTTCCGGGCGATTCCACGACAACTATGGCGCGGCTTCAGGCGCAAAAAGGCAGACAGAGCCTCGACGTCGTGTTTCTCGACGACGGTCCGATGTATCAGGCGATCCAGCTCGGCTTTTGCGACACCCCCACCGACGCGCCGGTCTACAGGAACCTGTACGACGTCGCCCGTTTCAAGAGCAACAAGGCGGTGACGATCGGGCTGAACGCCACCGGCCTCGTCTACAACGAGCGCCTGTTTGCCGCGAAGGGGTGGGCGCCGCCGACCTCATGGCACGACCTCGCCGACCCGCGCTACAAAGGCAAGGTCGAATTTCCCACGATCAGCAACGGCTACGGCTTGCAGGCGCTGATCGTGCTCGCCCGTCTGAACGGCGGCAGCGAGCAGAACATCCAGCCTGGTTTCGACACGGTGAAGACATCGATCGCACCGAACGTGCTGTCGTTCGATCCGTCGCCGGGAAAAATCTCCGAACTGTTCCAGACGGACACCATTGCGCTTGCGGCATGGGGCGATGGCCGCACGCAGGCGTTGCGCAACCAGGGCGTGCCGGTCAAGTTCGTCGCGCCAAAAGAAGGCGCGGTGGTGCTGGGTCTGAGCATGTGCCCGGTCAAACACGACGCGCCGAACGATCTCGCCCAGAAGTTCGTGCAGTTCTCGTTGTCACCGGAAATCCAGGCGATGTACGCGGAAGAAGAGGGTGTCGCGCCGGTCAACAAGCTCACCCAGTTGACGCCGGCGGTCGCCGCGCGTGTCTCGGCTCCCGGTGCCGTCGCGAAGATGCTCAAGGTCGACTGGGACGTGGTCAACGACAAGCGCGCGACGTGGACCCAGCAATGGAATCGTGACGTAGAACGCTGATTGGTCATCGGCACCTGAAAGCGGCGGGCGACGCCGCCAGGTGCCTTTCCGTTGTCGCCAGAGGAATCGCAGGGTCCACCCAGTCATGACTTATTTACGGATCGAACGCCTGAACAAGCAGTACGGCGAGACTGTCGTGGTCGACGGTCTCAGCATCGACGTCGCGCGCGGCGAGTTCGTCTCCCTGCTTGGACCATCGGGTTGCGGCAAGACGACGACCCTGCAGATGATCGCCGGTTTCGTCGAACCTACATCGGGCGATATCAGCCTCGAAGGCCGATCGCTTCTCGGCACACCGCCTGCCAGGCGCGGGCTCGGCATCGTGTTCCAGAGTTACGCGTTGTTTGCTCACATGACGATTGCGGAGAACGTCGAGTTCGGGCTGCAGATGAGGCGCGTCGATCGGGCAGCGCGCAAGCGCCGGTGCGTCGCCGCGCTCGACCTGGTTCAACTCGGCCGCCATGCCGCGAAATACCCGCGCGAACTGTCGGGAGGGCAACGTCAGCGAGTCGCGCTCGCACGCGCGTTGGTCATCGAGCCGCCATTGCTGCTGCTCGACGAGCCGCTGTCCAACCTCGACGCGAAACTGCGTCACGACATGCAGGCCGAGTTACGCGCAATCCAGCAGAAGGTCGGCACCACCACCATCATGGTCACGCACGACCAGGCTGAAGCATTGGCAATCAGCGATCGCGTCGCGCTACTGGATCAGGGCGCCGTGGTCCGCTTCGATACGCCGACCGGCATCTATGACGATCCCCGCAGTCTCTTCGCCGCGGACTTTATCGGCCGCGCCAATGTGCTGCACGGACAGGTGACGCACGACGGCGTGGCGCGGGTGCTCAAAGTAGGGCCCGCGAGTCTGCCGCTCGACGCGCCGCACGCGTGCGGCGAATACGCGTTCTCGCTACGTCCCGAGCGCATCGAGCTGGTCGCAAGCGGGGCAGGACACGTGGACGGGCTGGTCAAAGCGTGCGCGTTTCACGGCAACTGCTGGTCGGTCAACGTGAGTACCGATATCGGCGAGCTGCAGGTCCAGCTTGCGAATGGTGGCGGCCACGTGGCGAAGGTGGGAGACGCGGTCGGGCTCAATTGGCCCGGCGGCGCGCTGCGTCCGCTCGCACCGCGTACCGTGGGGGCCACGCGATGAGCGCCGCCCGCCCCATGATCCGGCCGCTGCAACCGGACGCAACGCGCCGCAGGCGGCTGAACGGTCCGCTCCTCGTCACGCCCGTCACGCTGCTCTTCGCGTTGCTGCTCATCGTTCCGATGGCGCTCGTCGGCGTGCTGAGCCTGCAAGGCTTCGACGCGGCGTCGGGCGGGGTGCTCGACGTCTACTCCTGGCATAACTACGTACAGATCGTCACCGACCCGTACTACCACGCGATATTCCTGCGCACTTTCGGACTCGCGATCAGCGTGACGCTGGGAACGATCGTGCTGGGCGTACCCGAGGCGTATTTCATCTTTCGCATGTCGGCTCGCTGGCGCGCGTTCTTTCTGATTCTCACGCTCGGGCCGCTGTTCATCTCGGCCGTCGTGCGCACGCTCGGCTGGTCGATTCTGCTCGACGGACAGGGCGTCGTCGCGCAACTGCTCGTCCGCCTTCATCTGGTCGACGCGCCGCCGCAGATGCTGTTCTCGTTTACGGCAGTGGTGGTCGTGCTGGTGCATGCGCTGGTGCCGTTGATGGTGCTGTCCGTCTGGACCTCGTTGCAAAGCATCGATCCGCAGATCGCCAACGCCGCCATCTCGCTCGGCGCCGGCCCGCTCACGGTATGGCGGCGCATCGTCCTGCCGCAGACCGCGCCCGCATTCTGTCCGGGAGCCTGATCGTGTTCGCACTGAGTGCGAGTGCGTTCGCGACGCCTGCGCTGATCGGCGGGCGGCGCCTCAAGGTGGTCGCAACGGCGGCCTACGACGAGTTCCTGCACAGCATGAACTGGCCGATGGGCGCAGCGATCGCGGTATGCCTGCTCGTGCTGAATCTCGGCACCGTCGCGCTCTACAGCCGCGTTGTCGAGCGACGCCTCAAGCGTCGTCTTGGGGAGGCCGCATCATGAATCGAAACGGTCCGTTTGCGCTTGGCTTTCATGCCGCGTTCACCGTGTTTCTGATCGCGCCGCTTGCGATCGTCTGTCTCGTCGCCTTCACGCCGGGCAATCTGCTCAGCGTGCCGACCATTCATTTTTCGACCCGCTGGTTCAGGGCGCTCATTGGCAATCCGGATTTCACGCAGGCGTTTTCGAACAGTCTGTGGCTCGCGACACTCTCCGCGACGCTAGCGGCGATGCTAGGCGTGCCAGCCGCTCTGGGTCTGACGCGCTATCGCTTTGCCGGTCGCGACACGATCACTTCGCTGCTGCTCTCGCCACTGATGATTCCACCCGTCGTGCTGGGTGTCGCGCTGTTGCAGCTGTTCACGCGCGTTGGTGTGTCCGGGTCGTTCGTCTCGCTCGTGATGGCGCACGTAATGCTGGTGTTCCCGTACTGCCTGCGGCTCATCATGGCGTCGCTGGTCGCGGCCACGCGCGATGCCGAGCACGCCGCCGTCTCGCTCGGGGCGAATGCATGGACCACCTTTCGGCGCATCACGTTGCCCGCGCTGGTGCCGGGTATTGCCGCCGGCTGGGTGCTGGGTTTCGCAAGCAGCTTCGACGAGTTGACCGCAACGATCTTTATCGCTGCGCCGACCACGATCACATTGCCGGTGCGCATCTACATGAGCATGACTGAAACCGTCGATCCGATGGTCGCGGCAGTCGCCACGGTGATCATGGCCGTCACGCTCGGCCTGATGTTCGCACTCGACAGGCTCGTCGGGCTCGACAAGGTTCTGATGGGGAAGCATTGATGAAACAGGAATATGACTTTGCGATCGTCGGCGGGGGGCTGGTCGGGATGGCGATCGCTTACGGGCTCGCCAAACGCGGCCAGAAAACGATCGTGCTCGATGGAGAGGATTCAAGCGTACGTGCTGCACGCGGAAACTTCGGCCTGATCTGGGTATCGGGCAAAGGCAGGAAGCAGGTCGATTACGGTCGCTGGTCGCTCGAATCGGCGTTGCTTTGGCCAGCGTTCGCGACGGAGCTCGAAGAAGCGTCGTCGCTCAGTCTCGGCTACTCGCGCCCGGGCGGCATCAGCATTGCCCTTACCGACGACGCGCTTGCGGGCAGTGTGGATACGCTGCGTCAGTTACACGCCCGCGATGCACGCCTCACCTACGACATCCTCGACCGCCAGCAACTGACTGAACGCATCCCGGAGATCGGCCAGAACGTGGCCGGTGCGGTCTACTCCGAAAACGACGGTCACGTGAGCCCGCTCTATACGCTGCGGGCCCTGTTCCTCGCATTCGAGCGCGCGTGCGGTGAATACGTGCCGGAGGCTCCCGTGAAGTCGATTGAACGCGCGAACGGCGGCTTTCGTATCGACACCGGCAAGCGCACGCTCGAAGCCGGGCGCGTCGTGCTATGCGCGGGTCTCGGCAACCGCGACCTCGCGCCGATGGTCGGACTGAGCGCACCCGTCGTTCCGCTGCGCGGTCAGATCCTCGTGACGGAACGCGTGCGTCCATTCCTCAAGTACCCGACGCTCTCGGTGAGACAGACCGAGGAAGGGTCGATATTGCTCGGTGAATCAGCGGAGGACGTCGGCATGAACGACGGCGTGACACCTGAGATCGTCGCGCACATCGCACGCAAGGCCGTGACGCAGTTCCCTCTGCTGAAAAACGTGCGCGTGGTGCGCGCCTGGGGCGCACTACGCGTGATGACACCGGACAGCATGCCTGTCTACGAGGAATCCGCGACGCATCCCGGTGCGTTCATCGCCACCTGCCACAGCGGCGTGACGCTCGCCGCCGCGCATTGCGAGGTGCTGACTGCCTGGTTGCTCGGCGGCCAGCGACCTTCTCTTCTGGACTACTTCTATGCCAAACGTTTCGCTGTTTAGTCAGATCGACGGCGCCTCGCCCCGCACGGTGCGGATCGTCGTCGATGGTCGTCCGGTGGATGTGCCGGAATACGCCAACGTAGCGGCAGCACTGCTGCATGCCGGAGTCGGCGTTTTCCGGCATACCCCGGTGGGCGCCGCGCCGCGCGCGCCGTATTGCATGATGGGTGTGTGCTTCGATTGTCTGGTGGAAATCGACGGCTTGCCGAACCAGCAGGCCTGCATGGTGCGCGTGCGCGACGGGATGGAAGTGAAAGCCATGGCTGGCGCGAGGGCCTTGGTATGACGATCGAGACGGTGGACCTTGTGATCATCGGCGCAGGCCCGGCCGGCATGGCGTGCGCGCTCGACGCGTCGCGTGCCGGCCTCGACGTGGTGGTGCTCGACGAGAACCCGCTGCCGGGCGGACAAATCTATCGCAACGCCGGGTGCTCGCCACTGCCCGATGCGGCTCTGCTCGGCGACGACTACACCTATGGTGAGGACCTCGTCACGCGCTTCGCTCGGGCCTCGCTGCGCTACTGGCCCGACACGCTCGTGTGGCAGATCACGCGTTCGCTGGAAATCAGCTTGACGCGTCGCGGCGGCGCTGCGAAGAGCGGACAGATCCGCGCGAAAGCCGTGGTGATCGCCAACGGCGCGTACGAACGGCCTTGCCCGGTTCCGGGCTGGACGCTGCCCGGCGTCATGGGGGTGGGCGCCGCGCAGACGCTGCTCAAGTCGTCGGCGATGCTGCCCGATGGGCCCGTGGTGCTGGCGGGGAGTGGGCCGTTAATGTATCTGTTTGCATGGCAGCTCATCCAGGCGGGCAGGGCGCCGGCGGCGATCCTCGATACGACGCCTTCACGCAACTACTGGCGCGCGCTTGCCGAACTGCCCGGCGCATTGCGTACCCCGGCATATCTGCTCAAGGGCAAGCGTCTGCTGAGTGCGGTCCGGCGCAGCGGCATTCCACACATTCGACATGTGGCACGCCTCTCGGTGGAGGGCGACGGCCGTGCGGAAGCCGTGCAATACACCGCGAACGGGCGTACGTCGACGCTCGCAGCGAGCATCGTTTTGCTGCATCAAGGGGTGGTGCCCAATGTGCAACTGACTCGCTCGATCGGCTGCGAGCATCGCTGGGACGAGGCCCAACTTTGCTGGCATCCGCGCGCCGACGCATGGGGTGAGACAACAGTGCCGAATCTCTTCATTGCCGGCGAC
The DNA here is from genome assembly GCF_000739735.1 of Paraburkholderia ginsengisoli NBRC 100965. Lineage (GTDB taxonomy): Bacteria > Pseudomonadota > Gammaproteobacteria > Burkholderiales > Burkholderiaceae > Paraburkholderia > Paraburkholderia ginsengisoli. The sequence continues at coordinate 465,303 of NZ_BBJF01000005.1, forward strand.
GGGGGCGGTATTCACGGCGCCATCGCTGCCGAGACGGCGGGCGCGCTGACCGCGCTGGCCGTATCGAATCGGCTCGGCGCGCTGAGCGTTGACGCCCGTGACGAACAGGCTGCTCCGTTGCAGCGACAACTCGAGCGGCACCGCGCCGTGCGACCTTTCCTCGACACGCTTTATCGTCCGGCGGACGCATTTCGCCGTCCCGCCGACGAAACCATCGTTTGCCGTTGCGAGGAAGTCAGCGCAGGCGAGATCAGGGCGATGGCCCGTCTGGGCTGCACCGGGCCGAACCAGAGCAAGTCGTTCTCCCGCTGTGGCATGGGACCGTGCCAGGGACGGCTATGTGGCCTGACCGTGGCCGAACTGCTCGCCGAGGCGCATGCGAAACCCGTGGCCGACGTGGGGTACTACCGCATTCGGCCGCCCATCAAACCGGTGAGCCTCGGCGATCTTGCCGTGTCTCACGTCCCTGACCTCGACGCAGCACAACCGACGGAGTTTGTACCCAAATGAATGTGGTCCCTATCGTAAGAACCGCGGGTAATGCACGCATGAGCAAGATGGTGCGCGCAGGCAATCTTCTCTTTCTCGCGGGACAGACGTCGTCTGGCGCGCCGCATGCGCACACCATCGAGGAGCAGGCCACCGAAGCGCTCGGGCGCATCGATACCTTGCTTGAGCAGGCGGGCAGCAGCAGGCGACACCTGCTGTCTGTAACGATCTACCTGAAGGATATGGCGCTGTTCGATCGTATGAACGTCGTCTGGCAGGACTGGGTAGATCCGGAGCACTTGCCTGCGCGCTGCACTGTTCAGGCGAGGTTGGGACTGCCGGAGTTGCTTGTCGAGTTCAGTGTGACAGCGGCGGCCTCATGAATTACTGGCGATCTCTTTGCGACGACGCGCTCGCGAGCTTCCCAAAGGTTAGCGCCGGATCGCCCTCGTCAAGCTCATCTATATAGCCGCTCTCCATGAACCCGCACTGCAACGGAATGGTTGCTACGCCAGGCTCTCACCGGTCGACTACGCTTACTGCTCCAGGAGCGCCGTCGAAGTCTCCGACACGTGCGCTGGAGCAATTATTTCATCTAGCTTGACGCGAACAAACGTCCACAGCACAGCCGCGCCAAGCAGATCAAATGCGGCCAGAAGAATGAAGATCGGCTTGTAGCCAACCTGACTGACCACTGCTCCAACGACCAAGGTAAAGCAGAATTGACCAATGGCGCTGACGGTCCCCACACAACCCGTCACAGTTGCAACCTCGTTTTTGCGAAACAGGTCGCTTGACATGGTGATAACCGTCACCGATAACGTCTGGTGAGCGAAGCCGCCCAAACATAGCAGCGCGATCGCTGTCAGCGGGTGTTCAACAAATCCCACGAGGGGCACGGGCAACATCATCACGGCACCGAAGGTAAAGACGCATCGTCGGGCATTGACCACACTCAGCCGGGTATATTTAAGCAGTGCTCCGACGAGCGCACCGCCAAACACGCTGCCGATATCCGCTGCGAGGAACGGTAGCCATGCAAACAAAGCAATCTGCTTCAGATCCATATGTCGCACGGTACTCAGATAGAGCGGCAACCAGAAGCTGAGCGTGATCCACGTCGGATCAGCGAGAAATCGCGGCAAGGCGATGCCCCAGAAATTGCGTTGGCCGATGATCGAGGAGATGGACGGTCGCGCGGCGCTCGCCTGCAAATGCTTTTCCTGGCCGGAAAGGATGTATTCCTTCTCGCGAGAGGAAATGGCGCGGTGCTTCTCTGGCGAGTCATAGAGCCATAGCCAGAGGGCCAGCCATATGAAGCCGAGTCCACCCGTGAACACGAAGGCGAACTGCCAGTTGTAGAACAGCGTTGCCCAGACGACGAGCGGCGGCGCGAGCATCGAACCCAACGACGCACCAATGTTGTAGATGCCGCCCGCGAGACCCCGTTCCTTCGCGGGGAACCAATGCGACGTGGCCTTCATGCCCGCAGGATGGACCGCCCCCTCGGGCAATCCCAGAAGCCCTCGCGCCAGCGCCAGGCCCTGCCAGGAGTGGACCAGACCATGAGACATGGTGATGACCGACCACGCGAAGCAGAACAGCGCAAAGCCCGCCTTCAGCCCAATGACATCGATGACATAACCGGTGATTGGCTGTAGCGCGTTCGTGACAGTAAAAGCGCTCAGCACATACGAGTATTGCTGCGCGGTTAAATGCAACTGCGTGGTGAGCGTTGGAGCGGTGACCGCAAGCGTGCTTCGGGTCAGGAAATTCAGGCATGAAGCGAGCATGATGGTTCCGATGATCCACCATCTCAGACCGATGATCTTGTGTTTCACTTCGTCTCCTTGATTGCTTTTTTGAACGCTAATGCGTGATCGCTGAAAAAATAACGAAGCCTTCCACGGCCCGCGGACAAACGGTGATGGTGCGAAGGCTCCGGTGAGATGAACAGGCACGGACGCACTGCGCAGATGCCGCCCGGCACGGCAGTAGCGCACGAGCGGACAGCGGCAGGCAATGGAGAGTTCGTGGACGCCTTGCTATGAGTTGCCCGCGCGGTCGTCCCTGAAATGTGGCCTCGCAGATCGACACGAAGCCGCCGATGCGAGGTTCACGGTTCATTACTGACTTGTGAGGATTGAAGCCCTAGCCGGGCAACTGGCGATACGAGAAAAGTCTAAAGTCAGCCGGCTCACGGAAGCCGAGCATGTCGTTGACCGTGATCCCCACGAACGCTCCCGTGAAACCAATGGGAGTCGCATATTCGTCGCTCAGCTTGGTGAAATCTTTTTCCAGGCCGACCTCTGTCCAGGCGCCGCCGTCCGAGCGATAGGAGAAACGCAGTTTCGTGTCCTCCACGCGCACCCGCAAGCCGGTCTCGCAGTCTTCCGGCAGGACGGCGAGCCGATTGTCATAGGCGAAACTGCCCGCGTCCATCTCCATGTAGGAGAGGATTTTCGTGCCGTCGTCGTCGCGGGTGATGAACAGGTAGTAGAACGTGCTCTCGTCGTACCGCGCCATCAGTCCGGCCATGTGCAGATACGAACTGGGCGAGAACTCCAGCGTCGTTTCGACTTCGAATTGCCAGTCGCGCACGCGGCACGCCAACAGGCTTTGATGAAAGCGCGACGTCGGCGACTCCTGGCCACGTATGCGCAGGTAGCCCGGGCGCTCGTTCAGATTGCACCAGGTGTCGCTCTTCGGCGCTCGCAGACTTTGCAGCTCCAGAGGCAGCGTAGGGCAGTGGCTGAAATCGACGTGCCAGCTGCTATCGAGGTTCTGCTCGACGTCGGAATCGACCGTGAAGGACTCCGATGGAGTCACACCCGGCCCGCTGAGACAAGGCCAGTCGTTGCGCCATTCAATGGCCGCAAGACAGGTCTCGCGGCCTAGCGGTGAGCGCTTCGTTTGCGCGCCGATCGGCCGGGAACCGAGGTACGTCATATACCATTGGCCGCGCGGACCTTCGACCAGATTGCCATGGCCGGTCCGCTGGATCCGTCCGCTTGCGTCGCGTGAGGTCAGCATAGGCGTTTCTGGATGAAACTCGTAGGGCCCAAAAATATCGCGCGACCTGGACACGCAGGTCGCATGCGTATAGCCCGTCCCGCCTTCCGCAGTGATGAGGTAGTACCAGTCTCCCTTCTTCATCAAATGCGGAGCTTCGTAGATCTGGCACTTCATGAAGTAATCGGTCTTCAGATTCGCGCCTTTATAGATGACACGCTCTTCGCCGATCAGCCTTTGCTCCTCTACCGAGTACTCGCGCAGAATGATGCCCGCGAAAAGGTCGGCGTGGATACCCCTGAAATCGCGGCGAATGTACGCCAGCCACTTCCTGCCTGTTTCGTCGTGGAACAGCGACGGGTCGTATCCGCCGGATACGAGATGCACTGGCTCCGACCACGGGCCGGTAATGTCAGGGGCCGTCACGAGATAGTTGTGCATGTCGCGCAGCGGCGAAATCTTCTGTTCGCCTTTCCATGCCTTCGTGTCGGTGTAGACGAGCCAGTAGAGGCCGTCGTGATACGACAAGGCTGGCGCCCAGATGCCGCCCGAAGGTTGTTCTCCAATGAGGTTCAGTTGCGAAAGGCGGTCCAGTGGCGTGGCCTTGAGCTCCCAGTTAACGAAGTCTTTCGATTCGTAAATAAGAACGCCCGGATACCATTCGAACGTCGATACGGCGATGTACCACGCGTCTTTACCGCGACATACACAGGGGTCTGGATTGAAGCCGCGCAGAACAGGGTTTTGAATAATGCTCATCAGAGAGGGAGATTCGGGGTGTTCGGGGAGTGCGGTCCGATCGCCTCGGCCCATCTTCATTGACCGGAAGACGGATGGGACCTTTGATTGCCGGGCATGGTTACCGGTAACAATCCGAATTTAGCACACGACTTTGCGGTCGTTCAAGTGAGATGATGGGAGGGTATTCCCTCGCTTGCGGTGGTCGAGTTCCGGGGGGAGTTCGCGAGCAGGGTGGAGCGTGAAGGACGTTGTGGGCCGCGATAGGCTCCAGGCGTAAGGGAGTGACTGTCATGAACGGACGGTCGCCAAGGGCGGCTGGACGGGTCACAAGTCAGCTCTGGTTCGCGAACAATTTGAATACGTGCGTCGGTGCACCAAGCCGCACCGAAGTCCGAGGGAACGCTGCTTGCCGCGGCGAAGCAAGTCGATCCGTTCAATCAGGAAAGCACCCGGGCGCCGCCGCCGGACTCTAGTTGATCGAGTGGCGGCGCGGTCGAGCCTGGCGATCGAGCCTGCGGCGCAACGCCTTCTTCACCATACGTTTGATCAGATAGACCAATCTGTCCATACCGACTTTAAGGTGCAAACGGCCGAGCTCCGCGTTGTGCCGTCGAGTCGCCCGTGCCTGGTCAGAACAAGCCTTGCGACGATCGGCAGCCATTGCAAAGAGGGTATCCAGGGCCTCGCGAAAGGAGCCACTGTCTACGCGGGCGCCCACATGGCATGCACGCTCGAAATTTTTGTTGAACACACGAAGCCAGAAGTCGGCAGCCTCGCCGTGCCTGCAGTGCGCGAGCGCTTCGAGTCCGTTCGTGCGCAGATCTTTGATGTCACGTAACGACGCCTGTTGCGTAATACTGCCAAAGCGGCGTCGATAGCCGAGCAGCGGCGAGCTAATGCGAAACACGCTATGCGCTCGCATATAAATCGACGGCATCACTGCCATGTCTTCGTAATGCCTCGCCACGGGGAACGACGCAATGCCGAATAACGACGTCCGGAACACACGCGCCCATACGAATGTATGGAAGAGATCGACGAACTGTCTGCGCCCGGCATCGTCCATGCGCGTCCCGCCCTCGCTGCCCGCAGGAACGACCTCGATGTCTTCCAGTCGCCGTCCGTCGTCGTCAATAATAGTCACGTTGTATTCGATGATGTCCCACGCAAGATCGGCTAACTTCGGAACAACCGCCGTTGAGAATCCGGCGAGATAAATGTCATCGCCATCCAGGAATCCGACGTACGGGGTATTGACCGCAGCGAGGCCTCTGTTGCGCGCAGCGCTCACGCCCGCGTTTTCTTGCCGGATCAATTCCACGTGCTTGCGCCCATCGCGCTTCATTGCAGCCTGCACGGCGGCGTAGGTGTCATCAGTGGAGCCATCGTCGACTACGACCAGCCGGATCGCTTCCCCATAGGGTTGCCCAAGTACTGACGCGAGCGCCTCTTCAATGTAGCCTTCGACGTTGTAGGCCGCTACAACGATAGTCAGGAGTGGGGCTTCGTAACGTGGGGTGTGCGTATCGATCGACATACCGGGGTGGTGCTTGCTTGATGAAGCGCCATCGTTGGACGACCGTCGGGCGCGGGAATTAATACTTTAGAAGCAGGTCGCAACGTTCTTGAGAGAGCCGCATGCACCCGCTCTTCCGGTACAGCAGCGAAGAGGTTTGTCGAAAACTGAAACGTTATGGCTTGGGCGAGCGACGCGTTTTTCGACGCGCTGGCCGAGTACTTTTTTGTGAGCTTTAGATCGCGCTAAAAAGCGATGGACGTTCACGACAGGTAAGGTCCGACGCGCGCTGACCGAGCCAGTCGACCGCTATCGATGACCACACCCGCAGTAATCCGAGCGAATTGCACTTACTTTCCATAGCGACAGAGAAACATCTGCGTACTCATTAGTGCCGCTCGTTGTTCATTTCGCGCGCGGGATTCACACAGAGGCACTGCGGCTGCATGAGTGACGCACCGTCGGGCACCGTCCGCACGCTCGCGCACGCTGGTCGCAGCATACGCTACAGGCCAGTGAATTAGGCCCCAGGAAATTTTTGGAAATATAAAGTTTTCGAATCGGCTACAAAAAAGTTACATTTGCACATAACGCGTGCAGGAGCGAACCAACTTGAGGCGGCGGAGGCTACCATTTGGCGCATTGTTCACTGGCAATACGCCACGCCGTTGGTTGAATGTCCGCGCTTATCTATTCATTACTTCAGGTGGGCTGGGCTAGGGCGCAATGCTAGCGATCACTGCCGCGTTGAATGGGTGGATCAGGAATGAGTTCAGAGATCTGTCTTTTGTGCGCTAGACCGCAGAACCATGTATCCACCTCTGTGATGTGGACGGAGATGGCTACTTTGAGAGGCTGAATTGATCCATTGCCTGGAACCTCAATAAATTGAAAGCCGGCGCGTGTGCCAGTGAGGTTCCGAGACACAAGGCAGCGAAGACACAGCTGAAGTGGCTCTTTTTCCTTCCCGATCTCTCAGCGCAATGCGCCCCCGAATGAGGCCTCGAACGACGTTGCATGCGTGACTGCAGATAGCGGCTTGCCTCCCGGGCCGAGCACGCTAAGCGGGAAAACATCGATACGGCGGATTCCAATGCCTCCTTCCGGGAGCATCTAAGGACCGGGGCGGGGCTCGCTGCCGGTCGGAGATATGTTGCTCTATGATCCGCTTGACGCGGCCAGTTTCGGTCGCCTATCGTCTGCGACCGAGCGGCCGCTGTCGAGTGGTTCAAGCCGGTCGCCCAGTGGACGGATAACGCCACGATGGGCCGGTGTGCTCCCGGCCCATCGTGGCGTCAGACACGCACAGCGTTGCTGAAAAACTGCGGAAGCGCTGTGCGTTCGATCAAGCTGCCTTGAGGAGTCCAAGTTGTTGCAGCGCCGTCACGCCGTCGTCCAACCCGATCTCTTCGACGATCTTGCCACCATTGAGCCGTAGCACGGTCGTGCCAGTGAAGCGCATTTTCCGTCCGGTCGCGGCCGGCAACGATCCAATCAGGAAATCGCTGAATGCCGGACCGGAGTGTGTGCCTCCACCCTCCCAGCGGCCGACTACATAGTCCCCCTCGGCGATGAGATCAGCGGCGCCCCAAAAGTTGAGATCCGGAAACGCTCGGCGGAAATCAGTCATGAACGCCTTGATGTCCTCGCGGCCACGGCGCGCCTCGTGCAGCGAGTATTGAAGAAGCATGTCAGGAGCAGCCAGTTCGTCGACGACATCGAGGTTGCATGTCTTGCCCCAGAAATCAGTAAACCAGCGGCCCACGACGGCCTTGTTGTCATTTTCCCTGGACATGGTGAATTCCTCATTGACTGTGGTTGAAAAAGGGAAACGCAATCGCCTCCCTCTGGCTGAACAATATTGGCGCCAGCAGTCAGCCGCCCCCCGTTTCTTGCTGCAATAGTCAATAAATCGACACGCATCTTGTGTTTGCGACGTCACTACGCGCGTCGGTTCGTAAGCGATGGCGCGAGGAGGCGGAGCGACGTGAAATAGACAGCAAGAATCGGGGTGCCTGTGCCAACCTGCTGCCATAACCTGTCCATGCGATCGCACGGTAACCGAGGCCGGCGGACGAAGGGCAGTGCGCTCGAAACGCGTGCATCTTACGGGCGCCCGGAGCGCCAATTCCGTCATCGGCGTAGCGCTCGCCTGTCCTTCATTGAAAGGAGTCAACCATGTTGCCATTTCTCTCGTTTCACGCGCTTGCAGCCCAACGCGGCGATGGACTGCGCCCTGAACTTCTAGCCTTATTTGAACGCTATGCGCGATCAGAGACCGGTCTCGCTGCCATCATCGAACCTGTCGAAACAGAGTCACTTTCCCAGGTCGGAGGCGCCGTCTCCAATGGTCCTGTGAAGGAGTGACGTACGATGAGGCGTCGGCGAACGTCTCGGGTTTCCGTTGGAGCGGACAGCAGGTCACGAGTCCCGAGCGACTCAGTCGCGTCGGTCTCAGTACGCCCAGCCGCGGACGATGCCCACGCATTCACGCAGACATTTGATCGGCGACTGCGCACGGACAACGGACGGACCGCGTCGATTACACCGTCGTCCTAACGAACGGCTTCGCATATTGCAGGGAAGTGCAGCGATGGCACGGCATGATACTGTTGCGGACGTAGGCCACTGCGAGGGAAGGTCAAGCGCGTCGACGACCTTACTGGCCCGGCGGCTCCGCCACACCGAGTTGCACCATCAGCCCGAGCGTGTCCATGATGATTCGGCTCTCCTTGATCCTGCCCTCCTGAACGCGATCGATGACCATACCCCAGACGCGCACAGCACGCCCGGTGGCGGGCACGCCTAGAAACTCTCCATTGTGCGTGCCCGTCCATTCGAAACGGGTCAGCACCCGGTCTGCATCGGAAAGTTGCTCCTCAATGCGCCAATGCATATCCGGAAACGCTGCGCGCATGCCCCGCAGAACTTCCTTGAGGCCTTCGACACCGGGGCCCTGACCAGGGAACGGGACCTGCTCGACCATGTCCTCCCAGAAGAACCTGTCAGTAGCGTCAATACGCCCCTGATTCAGAACCTCGTCGATAAATCCGCGAACGACACCACTGATTTCATCCATGGGGCGGCTCTCCTGGCAGTAGGTTGGGCGCTAAACGTGACGGCATTCACAGGAAAAAACGCTGCGTAAGGCTAACGGAAACTGCCCCGGGACTGGGCAAACACCTTTCAAAATAGTGTCCGTTAAAGCCGAATCGTCGTTAAGGCTACGCGGGGCCGAGGGCTGAATTGGGGATGCTTCGGCGGACCACCTCGGGCTGCTCAGTGTAGCGAAGCGTGTGCCACCGTAATCGATGAGCCGAGCAACTGTTGATGTCCGTATGTGCGCGCCCACACATAGTGGACAATCTCGCACGCTGCTATTCTGACCCGTCTCCTATGATTTATCCCATCGTTTGTCTAACTGCTCGAGCCAGCCAGGCGCCGTCCGACCAGACTGCATGAGGTTTCGCGACTTCGCGACCAAGAGTTGCGATGGGTGCACAGATAGCGATCAGACGAGCCGGCGGAAGCGGCCGGCTCACCGACTTCCAAAGATACGACCGTGCTGAAAGTGGCGCCGCAGAGGGAATTAGGGCGTGTCTGGTCGCGTTGTATTGCAGAATCAAGACAGCGATTGACTATGGACGACCGCCCGCCTGGTGCTACACAGCAGTCATGGCGCCAACGATCTTGACAATGTCGCACGCCTCGCAGAAGCGGTGCAATCAGGTGCTATTCCTGAAACGGCGTATCGCAACTCAATAAATCTCACCTGGCGATCTGGAGTTCGATTGAAAGAGAATCGGCGGAAAGCGAGAAGCTTAATGACATTTTTCACGCGCCACATAAAAACTACCATGAAATTTCACCCCGCGAAAAGATTGACCTTGGAAAGAGATAAACGCGGAAGGCATAGTGATTGGAGATGCAATGAAATTCCTGTTCGGTCAGATGCGGTCTCTCACGGAAAAGCTCCGGCTCAATCAACTGAATTCAGCTAGATCCAGGTTTGGCTGGAGTTTGCTGATCATGGCGCTGTTCGGCTGCCAGGCTGCGATCGGCCAGACCAATACACCGGTGCCCGGCATCAACCTGGGCAGCGAAATCGGCGACATCATCAACCAGAATCCCAACGACCCGACGCAGGCAATCAACAACTACATGGCAGGCCTGGCGGCGACGAAGTCCCACTGGGTCCGGATCGGCATCAACTGGGCGCAAACCCAGCCGTCGCAAACGACGATCAATGCCAGCGATCCTAATCCCGGCGCAAGCAGCGGACTGACCTGGGGAGTGGCGGACACGATCATCCGTGCCGCCCGCAATAACGGATTAAGGGTGCTGGGCCTGATTTTGCTGACTCCTCCGTGGGCAGCCAGTTCAGAGTGTTCCAGCAGCTATCAGCAAACAAACGGGGTTCCATTCTGGCTGTGCGCGCCGGATCCCACTCTCTATACCAACTTTGCGCGGGCCGCTGCCCAGCATTACAGCAGCGATAGTTACGGCGGTCAGGTCGACGCATGGGAGATCTGGAACGAGCCCAACTGCGGCATTGATTTCATGCCTCACGATCCCGCTCTCTACACGACGATCCTGAAAAGCGTCTATCCGGCTATCAAGCAGGCAAATCCAGGCGCCTATGTGTATGCGGGCGGTAGTTCAGGCTGTACGACGTGGCCGAATAACACGACCGGCGCTCTGCCGTCGAATGGCATCGCGGGCCTCGTCAATTCGACCAACTCCAGCTACCCGGCGCCTACGCAGTGGGACCCGCGCGACTGGTTGGCAGTGATGTATTCGGACGGTGCCAAAGGCTATTTCGATGCCCTTGCCCACCATCCCTACTGTTATGCCGACGACTGGCAGTCGGCGCCCGATCAGTGCCCGAGCTCGACGCTCAACTCGGCGTTCCCGCAATACTCGAATGCGTTCAACATGATGTGGCATACCTTTTCGTCGCCATCGTATGGTTGGCCGGCAGATGACGGAGGAAATACATTCGTGAGCTACACAGGCACGAGCCTGCGTGACCAGATGAATGCGCACGGCGACGGAGCGAAGGCGATCGTCCTTACCGAGTTCGGTGTGCCGACCACGGGTTCGGATGGCGCGACAAATTACACGGGTTATTTAGGCGGCGACCCCTCCACGTACGCGAACGCCAATTTCCAGACCCTGGCTGATGCTCCGTACTACACACAGGCTAACCAGGCGCGCGAATACAGCGCGCTGATGGCCTGGGTCGGGCAGCAGGCGAAGGGTGCGTACGGTCCGGTGTACGCGTACGCCTATTCGGATCAGGCATTTTCCTTGCCGGGTAGCACGAACGTCTACGAACCGTACTTCGGCATCGTGACGCTGGGTTTGACGACCGGCTCGACGGGCAACCCGGGTGCGGCGAAGATCGCGGGTACTGCTCAGGCGACGTCGAGTCAGTACTATCCGACATGGCCTAATTTCGGTGCGATTGCAGCGGCTGCCGCTGCCGGTACAGGCGGATACGCACCGATAGGTCCGGGCTGGTTCAACGCGCAGGGCAAGTAGCTGCCGCGATGGGTCATTCATGTTGATCGGTTTCGGCCGAGCGTTGCACTACAGATTCCAGCAGCGCACGCCTAAACCGCATCACGCCCGTAGGCCAAACGTTCACGACGGCTATTTGGCCGGGAGCAAACCGTCAGAGTGCCTTCGCGAAGCCGGATTGCGGCGGACGAGCCGAATTCGCATCTGCGGGCTTGGGCACCAGACGGCGCCAAGATGAGAAGCAAATTTGTATCGCGGATAGGGGGGTACGTCGCGTAGGGCTGACAACCATCGCCATGCCCGTCTTGACGACTTCGGGACTCCACCAGGCAGGTGCTCGACGAGTGTTCCTGCCGCGAGAGTAGATGCCCCGGGTTTATTCCACGACGCACGCAATCGATGAACGTACACGGTATCCGGAGGCACCCCATGCAGGAAGAGAAAATACGTGAAGCGCTGAATGCGCACTGGCAAGCGTCGGCGGCCGGCGATCTCGATGCAGAACACGATATTTACGATGACGATGCCATCTGTGACTATCCCCAGTCAGGTGAGCGAATCCTTGGGCGAATGAATTTGCAGGCACTGCGGAGTCATCATCCGGGCAAGCCAGCAGGTTTCGATGTCAGGCGAATTCAAGGAGAAGGTAATCTATGGATTACGGAATACTCCATCACCTATAACGGGCGACCGGCTTACACGGTGAGCATTATGGAATTCTGCAACGGCAAGGTCGTTCACGAAACACAGTACTTTTCGGATCCCTTTGAAGCGCCGGGTTGGCGGAGTCAATGGGTTCAGAAGATCGCGTGACAACGGATGGCGGCCAGATAATTCGCAGTTCAGCGAATCCTTGCGGGAACGTCGGAGAACAAGGCGGCGAGAAGGGTCTGCAAAACGTTTGGAATGCGTGTCGAATCAGAACGCGTCAATGATCGACGCTTCAAAGGCCAACAGTGGACTATGACAGTACTGGCCATCACCTAGAACGAGTGGCGGGTCGGTCGGGCTCTGCTCAAAGCGCACTGCGCATACTTTGTCGCCCATCTGTATGGCCGCTCTGGACGTTAGTCCAACGAATTCGGTTCTCTGGCAGTCAATGCAATAGCCACCTCGGACGCCGCCGGTAGCCGCGCCGCTTCGATCAGCGACAACGCGCGCTGCGGGTCGTCGAGTTCGGTCATGCACAGCAACACGAGGCGCGCGAGATAAAGTGGAGTCTGCGTTTCGCCTTCGTTCGTGAGGGTCTTGCAGAGCGTCGTGTAGACGAGATCGAGATCGCTATCGGTCATGGTAGTGGGCTCCTGCTTCGTTAGATCGTCAACGCCGCGTTCAACGCGCGCTGGGTGGCCGCCGCGCTGCCATTGCACCAACGCGCAAGCACGTGACCATCGGGGCGGATCAGATAGACGGTGCCGGGTTTCGCGTCGAGCATGCCGTGCAGATGGCCGCCTGGGTCTACGACACACGGAGCAGTGCTTGCGCCCGACGCATCACCGCTGACCAGCGTGATCGCTCTGAACGGAATGCGTTGTTGGTCCAGTGTCCTTTGCAGTTGCCGCCACGCGTCGTCTTGCGCCAGGTCCGCGCCGAAACGCAGCGCGGTGAAGCCCGGTGCGAGCAGATCGGTCAGATGGATCGCCTTGCTCGTGCCGTCGCCGGCGGGTTCGCGCAGCCGGCATTCGGGTAGCACCGTGCCGGGAGCAGGGCCCCGGCTGAACGCGTCGTCATCGGCGTTGCCCACCGCACGGCCCACAGCCTCACCCAGCGGCGATTTCACATACGCGATCGCATGCGTCTGCCGTGGATTGATCAGCGGACGCACCGCCGCGTGTTTCTCCGCGAGTCCGAGCACGGCGGTGCGCATCAGATCGAATGCGAACGACGGCGGCGCCATGAACTCAGTGCTCTTCATCCCATAGCTGAGATTCTCGCGCGCCGCGAATACGCGCTCGTCGCTATAGCTGTCGAGCAGACCCGGCGACGCAATGCCGTTGACCACGCAGCCGAGTTTCCAGCCGAGATTGTCCGCGTCGTCGATACCGGAGTTGGCACCGCGCACGCCGAAGATCGGCACCAGGTGCGCAGCGTCGCCGGCGAACAGCACCGAGCCGTGTCGATAGCGTTCGAGCGTCAGCGCGTTGGCCTTGTAGACGGTGATCCAGATCGGCGACCACGCGCCCGTTTCGCCCATCGAGTCGAGCACGCTTTGCACGCGCGGCATCACGTTCTCCGGCTTCACGGCAGCGTCCGGGTCTTCGTCGTCGCGCAACTGGTAGTCGATGCGCCACACGTTATCCGGCTGCTTGTGCACGAGCACCGTCGAACCCGGATTGGACGGTGGGTCGAAGTAAGCGAGCCGTTCGGTGGCGCGCGCGCTGTCCAGTTCGATATCGACGATCACGTAGCGGCCTTCGTACGTCGTGCCGGTGAGCTTGAGGCCGAGCGCATCGCGAATCGTGCTGCGCCCGCCGTCGCACGCGACCACCCAATCGGCGCGCATTCGCCACGCGCTATCGTCGGAGCCGGCCGTGCGAAGCGTGAGCATGGCGCCGCCTTCGGGGCGCTGCTCGATGCCGGTCACGCGGGTTTGCCAGCGCACCTCGATCAGGTCGGCATGCCGTTCCACTTCGTCGAGCAGGAACTGTTCGATCTGATATTGCGCGATGTTGATCATCGGCGGCAACGACTGCTCGTCGTCCTGGTGCATTGCGAAGCGGAACACTTCGGCGTCGCGGTAGAAGCTGCGGCCGCCGGTCCACGGCAAGCCTTTTTGCAGGAAGCCGTCGACGACGCCAAGCCGCTTGAAGATCTCCAGGCTGCGCCGCGAGATGCAGATCGCGCGGCTGCCGGTGCAGACGCTGTCGTCGGCTTCGATCAGCACCGAGCGCACACCCTGGCGCGCGAGCGCGAGGGCCAGCGTCATGCCGACCGGCCCGCCGCCGACGATCGCCACGGGTCTCGTCACGGGGTCGCGTCCGTCGACGAGCGGGGGCACTTCGCCTGGATAGTGGCGAGGCGAAAACGGGTAGGGCGTGAAGGGGCGGGTCATGCGTGTCTCCTTCCAGGCTGATTGCCGGTATTCAATGTCGTGCGATTGCCCGCCACGGCTGGTTAGCTCTGCAAAGGCGGTGCGAATCGGTGATGAAGTATGCAGGAGGGCGCGCGCGCCGCTGTCCTCATTTTGGGTACAAGGGGAGAGCGGTCGACCGCATTGCTGCGCGGCGAACCGGCACGACGAAAACCCCGCGCGATGAAAAAGCCGCGAGGCACTCACGCACCCCGCGGCTTCGTTCATTCATTGGTCCGTACGCCCGCGAGCCTATGCACTCGCGCGCTTACTCCACCTGGCCGCAAGCGATCACTCGGCCCCTGCCACCTGCGAAGCGTGCCGCACATGCGTGCCCAACGCCGCCAGGCATTCCTCGATCATCGCGCGAAAGGTCGGCGATGCATGCGACGCGCCGGTCGCGCCCAACTCCACACCATTCTCCGCCACGCCGCCGACACCCACCACCAGCGTCGCGCGCGGTCGCCATTCGCGCGTGCGCCGCAACATATTGCGCAGATACGGCGGCGACTCCGGCGCGTCGAGCGAGACGATGCAGATGATCGGCGCGTCCTTGAAGCTCGGTTCGTCGGCGCGCGCGCTGCGGTATCCCGAGTGCGTGGCCATCATCGGCGCGAAGCCCTGGCGGCCGAGCAGTTGCACGACGATTGCGGTCGTCACTTCGTCGAACGCGCCGCGTCCGGGGACGCACAGCACCGACGTCCGTTCGAGCTCGGAGGTCTCCTGCGGGCGCGCCGACACGGGGTTGTCATGACGTGGCGACAGATCCGCCGACGCCGACGCCAGCAACGCGGCGGCGCTATCGGCGGTTTCGGTGCGCGACAGGCGGTCGGGCAGACCGTCCGCGATTTCGAGGTTCTCGACGATGTCGACCAGCGCCTCGTTGACCCGCTGCAACTGGTCCGGCATCAGCACGCCGCGCATCGCATCGTTGCGCGCGAGCTTCAGGCCCTCGAGCGCGACCTTGTCGTAGTAGTCGATCAGCGACATCTCGCGCAGCAGACGCTCGGCCTGCACGATCGCCTCGTGCGGATCGTCGGCGAGCAGCCGCTGATAGAAAGTCTGTGCGGGCGTGAGCGCGGGCTGGTCGCCGAGCAGCACCGTCAGGAAGTTCAGACGGTCGGCGTAGCGCCCGAGCGTGACGACGCACAACGTGAGCGGCGTCGACAGCACGAGGCCGATCGGCCCCCACAGCCAGCTCCAGAAGATCGCCGCGACCACCACCGCGAGCGGCGACAGACCCGAGCGATGACCGTACAGCAGCGGCTCGGCAATTTGCCCGGCCACCACGTCGACGACGATGAAAAGAATCAGCGTATAGACGGCCATCGTCCATTGCGGCTGGATCGCGGCAGCGAGGAAGAACGCGAGAATCGCCGCGATCCAGATGCCGATATACGGCACGAAGCGCAGCAACGCGGCGATCACGCCGAACAGCAGCGCGCCCGGTACGCCGATGATCGCGAGCCCGATCGCGATGACGCCGCCCGCACTGAGATTCACGCCCAGTTGCGCGACGAAGTAACGGCTCAGCCGCACGGCCGCGTCGTTGATCGCGGTGGTGGTGCGGTGCAGATCGCGCGAGCCGAACAGACTGATCAGGCGGTCGCGCAGGTCCTCGCGCTGCAGCAGAATGAAGATCGTCACCACCAGCACGATGAAGGTGGTCTCGATCGGCGCGATGGCCGGCGACAACGCGCGCTGCGCGAGCTGCATCGGCGTGGGTGACGGCTCGTGCACCTCGACCGGTTGCGGTACGGCGGGCGCGTTGCGCGCGGCGCGCCCGGTCGGACGCGGCGGGTTCGGCTTGGACGGCGCGACCCGCTGCAGCGTCGCGGCGGCGCGGCTCATCAGCGAGTCCGCGCGGCCGACCGTTTTCTGCTGCACCGTTTCGATCTTCTGCTCGATCGCTTCCTGATACTGCGGCAGGTCGCCAGCCAATTGAACGAGTTGCGCGCCGATCAACGCGCCGACCGCGAGTAACGAAGCGAGAGCGAACAGCACGGCGATGAAGATCGACGGCAGTTGTCCCATGTGCAGCCGCCGCAGCGTCTGCACGAGCGGCGCGAGCAGGAAGCTCAGCAGCACCGACAGCGTGATCGGGATCAGGACCGCGCGGCCGAAGTACAGCGCGCACACCACGACGACGCCGGTAATCACGGACGCGAGACCGTGCAGACTTGGCGTGCCCGGGGGGTAGACGCGGTTCGGCCGCCCAGTGGGCGGGAGCGATATTTTCATGAACAGACTTTCCGATTGAGAAGCGCTGTCTTTTTTGAGGCCCGCGAGAGCGTGCGCAGAGCGTGAGCACGCGCGTCGCATCGCAGCGGCAAAGCGCTTCAGCAAGACACATGCCCGAATTGTAGGCGTTTTGGCGGGCCGCGAGCCGATTCTCTAGCCGATGTGTAAGCGCAGCAGCTCGAACAGTCGTGAGCTTGCGTAGAGCAGCAGGCCGATGAAGCCTCCGACGATCGTTCCATTGATGCGGATGTATTGCAGGTCCTTGCCGATGTTCAGCTCGATCTGCCGGGACATGTCGCGCGAGTCCCAGTTCTTCACGGTATCGCTGATGTGCCGCGTGAGGAATTGCGCGAAGTCCGGCGCCAGGCTGCGCGCCGCGTCTTCGAGGTGATCGTTCAGCGATTGACGCAGCGCCGGATCGTGCGCGAGTTCGCGGCCCACCCATTGGCCCATCGCCATCACACGCGCGTGCAACGCCGAGTCGCCGCTCTGCAGGTCGCGCTTGAGCCACGCGCGCAATTCGCCCCACATGTCCTTCACATACGCGCTGAACGCGTCGCCTTCCACCAGATAGCGCTTGAGCTCCTCGCCCTTTTGTAGAAACGCCGGATCGGTCTTGAGTTTGTCGATCAGCTTCTGGGCGGCTTCGTCGAACTTCTGACGCAGCTGATGCGCAGGGTTCTCGCTGATCTGTTCGAGCATCCGGTTCACCGCGCCGGCGATCGCTTCGGCGCCTTTCTCGCCGAGCCACGCGGAGGGCAGGATCTTCTCCATCTTCGGATACTCGCTCTTCACCCACTCGACGATGCGCTCGGCGATGAATTCGCGCGCCTGCGGCTCGCGCAGCAGCGCCACCACCTGATGAATGCCGGCATCGAGCAGCTCCTGATGACGGCCGTCGCGCGTGAGGGTGTCGAGAATCGCGCCGAGCGATTGCGACAGGTCCACCTTCGCAAGCACGTCGCGCAGCGCGTCCTTGATGAAGACCTGGATGCGCACGTCGTCGGTCAGATCGAGAATGCCGCCGGTCAGTCGGACGACGTAGTCGCCGAGCCGCGCGGTGTTGGCCGGCTCGCTCAGCCAGGCGGTGATGCTGCGCGCCGGGTCGTGCTTCTGGATCAGACCGACCAGCGACGGCACGTCGAGGAATTTGTCCTGCACGAACACCGCGAGGTTGTCGGCGATCTTGTGCTTGTTCTTCGGAATGATCGCGGTGTGCGCGGAGACGAGCGGGATCGGCACCCGGCGAAACAGCGCGGCTACCGCGAACCAGTCGGCGAGCGCGCCGACCATCGCGGCCTCCGCGACCGCCTTGATGCCGTCGACCCAGAGGCCGCGCGGCATGAAAGCGGTGACGACGAAAACGCAGGCGGCCGCGAGCAGCAGCAACAACGGCGTGCGCTTGGCCTTCTTCAGTTCGAGTGTCTTGTTCATCGGCGGCAGGGCGGCGGGTCCGGTTCGATTGAAACGATGCGGCGCGCTCAAGGCGCATCAGGCATATAAGGCACTTCAGGCACCTCAGGTCCTCAAGGCGCGCGTTCGGCAACCGCGAGTGTAGCGCCGCCGGGCGCGTGGTGCGCCGCGCATGAGTGACATGCATGAGCTGCACGCATGAGCAGCACGCATTGCCGCGTCCGCGCGGTAACATCTGCGGTTAGACTGCGAGGCGCGCGCCGGGGCGCGCAGCCGGCAATGGAACGGAATGAACGCAATGGAGGCACAGTGATCAGGTTTCTGCATACCGCGGACTGGCAGATCGGCACGCAATTCGGCCAGTTCGAGCCGGATGAGGCGGCACATCTCGCGCAGGCGCGCTTCGACACCGTGCGCCGCATCGCCGACGAAGCCGCCGCGCGTAACGTCGACGCGGTGCTGGTCGCCGGCGACGTGTTCGATCTGCAGACCGTCTCGGACACGGTGATCCGGCGCCTGTTCGCCGCGTTGCAGGCGTTCTCCGGGCCGTGGATCATGTTGCCGGGCAATCACGACGCGGCGCTCGTCGAGAGCGTGTGGACTCGCGCGCAGCGGCTGAACTGCATCGCGCCGAACGTGCGGCTCGTGCTCGAACCCGGCGTGGTGCTGCTCGAAGCGTGCCGCGCCGCGTTGTTGTGCGCGCCGCTCACGCAACGCATTACCTACGACGACACCACCGGCTTCTTCGACACCACGGAAACGCCGTCGGGCTATCACCGCATCGGGCTCGCGCACGGCAGCGTCAGCGGGATTCTGCAGGAAGGCATCGACTCGTCGAATCCGATCGCGCCGACACGTGCGGTCAGTGCACGGCTCGACTATCTCGCGCTCGGCGACTGGCACGGTCATCTGCGCGTCGACGAACGCACGTGGTACGCGGGCACGCACGAGCAGGACCGCTTCCGCGCGAACGAACCGGGCTTCATGCTGGACGTCACGCTCGCCGAGCCGGGTGCGATGCCGCAAGTCGAGGCGGTGCGGGTCGGTCAGTATCGCTGGCATCGCTGGGATGAAACGATCGCGGTGCCGACCGATGTGGACGCGCTCAAGGCGCGGCTCGCCGCATTGGGCAACCACGACGTGCTGCGCGTAAGCGTCGACGGCACCGCCGCGCTGGCCGATGCGCAAGCGCTGCACGTCGCAGTCGAGGAAACCCGCGCACGCGTGCGGGCGCTGCGGGTCGATCTGAGCGGCCTGCAAGTGCTGCCCACCGCCGACGACCTCGCCGAACTCGGCGCGCAAAGCGGCTATCTCGCGAAAGTGGTGGCGCGTTTGCGCGGCTTGCAGGAAGACCCGCAAAGCGACCCGCAGCAAATCAGGCGCGCGGCCGAGGCGTTGTTACTGTTGGCGCGTTTTCAACGTGAAGTGCCGCGCGAAGCGAGGTCCGCATGAAGCTGCAAAGTATCGCGATCCAGGAGTTCAAGCAGTTCGGCGGGCGACTCGTCATCGACGATCTGCAGCCGGGGCTCAATCTGTTCACCGGGCCGAACGAGGCCGGCAAAAGCACGGTCGCCGAAGCGGTGCGCGCGGTGTTTCTCGAACGCTACAAGGCTTCGCATCTGAAGGACCTGTTGCCTTGGGGCAAGGCGAGCGGACAGCCGTCGGTCGAGGTGAGCTTCGAGCTGGACGGTGTGCAGTGCCGGCTGTCGAAGCAGTTCGTCACGCGTCAGCGCTGCGAGCTGAAGATCGGCCAGGCCGTGTACGGCGAGGACGAAGCCGAGGACAAGCTCGCGGCGCTGCTCGGAT
The DNA here is from genome assembly GCF_000739735.1 of Paraburkholderia ginsengisoli NBRC 100965. Taxonomy (GTDB): domain Bacteria; phylum Pseudomonadota; class Gammaproteobacteria; order Burkholderiales; family Burkholderiaceae; genus Paraburkholderia; species Paraburkholderia ginsengisoli. The sequence goes on from NZ_BBJF01000005.1 coordinate 485,114, forward strand.
TTTCGCGCGCCGCCCGCGGGCCGTTGAAGGCCGAGAACGCGGGCGTGCCGGGACTCTTGTGGGTGCAGCAAGGCGGCACGCAGGAAGTGCGCGATTCGACGGGGCACGCGGCGCAGTATCTGCGCGATGCGCTGTCGCAACTGTCGGGCGGCAACGAGTCGGCCGGCGAGGATGCGTTGATCGCCGCCGTGCAGCGCGAGTTGCGGCAACTGCTGACGGCGCGCACGCAGAAGTCGACCGGGCCGCTCGCCGAGGCCGAAACGACCTTGGCCGCGTTGATCGCCGAGCGCGACGAGTTGGAGCAGCAGCGTCAACAGTTCGAGGAAAACATCGCGCGGCTCGCGTCGCAGCAGGAAGCGTTCGACGACACGCAGCGCAAGCGTCCGTGGGAGCTTCACGAGCAGAAGGCCGTGCTCGCGCAGCAGCGCGCCGATGCCGCCGCGGAACTCGAACGCAGTCTGCAGGGGCTCGCGCAGTCGTTGCAGGTGAGCGAAGCGGAGCTGGCGCTGTCGCTGCAACACGAGCAGGCCGCGGCCGAACTCGAAGCGGCGATCGCGCGCGAGCGCCAGCAACTCGACGCGGCGCGCGCCGACGTCGCCGCCGCGCAGACCGCGCATGCGCAAGCATCGGGCGGCGTCGCGCAATTCGAGCAGGCCGCGCTCGATGCGAACCGCGCGCTCGAACTGGCGAACGCCGCCGTGACCGCCGCCGACTTGCGCAACCAGATCGGCTTTTACCGCACCGAGAGCGAGCGGCTCGACGCGGCGATCGCCGCTGCCGGCAAGGCGAATGACGCCGTGCTCGAAGCCGCGCGCGACGCGGCGGCGGTCGAAATCGACGAGGCGAAGCTGAAGCGCCTCGCCGCGCTCGACGGCGAGCTGACCGTGTTGCGCGCCCGTACCGAAGCGGCGATGACGCGCATCGAATATCGGCTGAACGGCGCGCTGAGCGTCGACGGCGCGCCGATCACGGGTGATGGCGTGCTGCGCGTCGACGACGAAAAGCTGATCGGCCTCGGCGAACTCGGCGAATTGCGCGTGATTCCGGGCGTGTCCGGTCTGTCCGCGCAACTGGCCGAACTCGCGTCGCTCGAAGCGCGGCATGCGCAGTTGTTGCAGGCGCTGGGCGTTGCATCGCTCGGCGAGGCCGAGGCGCGTCACGACAAGTGGAAGACGCTGATCGCGCAGCAGAAAAGCCAGGCGAAGATCCTCGACGTGCATGCGCCGCAAGGCATTGACGCGTTGCGGGCGGCGCTGGCGTCGGCGGCCGCGCGCTTGCAGGCGTCGAACGAACGGCTCGCGGGCTTGCCCGATGTGTCCGCCGCGCTGCCGCTCGACGAAGCGCGCCGCAACGCGGACATCGCACGCGATGCGCTGGAGGCCGCGAGAAAATTGCTGGCGCAAGCCGCCGAAAAGCGCTCGACCAGCAGCGCAACCGCCGAATCGCTCGCCGCGCAGTTGCAGCGCAAGGAAGCGCAGTTGAACGACGACGCCTATCGCCGCCATCGCGCGCAGTGGCAGACGAAAATCGTCGAACAGCGCGTGCAGGTCGACGCGCTGCGGAAGCAGCGCGAGGGACGCGAGCGCGAACTCGACGCGGCGCGTCTCGACGATCCGGCCGCGGAGGCAAAGCGTTATCGCGCGTCGGCGGAACTTGCGCGCAACGAGCAGCACGAGCGGCAGGTGCGGATCGCGCAATTGCGCAGCCAGTTGGAGACCGTTGGCGCGTCGGGGCTCGGCGAACGGCTGGCCGCGCTCGACGCGCGGGTCGAGCAGGCCACGCGCCGCAAGGACGAACTCGCGTTGCGGGCGAGCGCGTTGAGTCTGCTCGACGAAGTGCTGGTCGACGAACGCGATGCGGCGCTCGCGCAGTTGCGCGCGCCGTTGACCGAGCGGCTCGGGCACTATCTGAAGCGGATTTTCCCGCAGTCGAGCATGGCGCTCGGCGACGATCTGAGTCCCGCGACGCTGGATCGCTACGGCCGCGCGGATACGCTCGATGCGCTGAGCTTCGGCACGCGCGAACAGCTCGGCATTCTGACCCGGCTCGCGTATGCGGACCTGCTGAAGGCGTCAGGCAGGCCGACGTTGCTGATGCTCGACGACGCGGCCGTGCATACCGATGCCGCGCGGCGCGATGCGTTGAAGCGTGCGTTGATCGATGCGGCGACGCGTCACCAGATTCTGGTGTTCACGTGTCACCCGGAGTTGTGGGACGACCTGGGGGTGAGGCAGCGGGCGCTCGACGATCTGAAGGCGGTGGTGGCCTAGCGCCCGACGCGCCGCGTTGTTGTCGTGGCTGTCATGGTGAGCGCAAGAGCCGGCGCGTGCCGGCTCATTCGTACCAGCGCGGCGTGTAGACCCACTCGGTGCCGCCGGCGCCTTCAATGCCGCTCGCGAATTTGCGTGTCGTCGACGAACCGACGATCACCATCGTCCGCATGTCCACCTTAGACGAACGCAACTCGCCCAGCGTGAGCGTGCGCAGCGTGCCGCCCGGCCGGCCGATATCGCGCCCCAGCACCACCAGCGTTCCGGCCGCGCGATACTCACGCACGATGTCCAGCGCCTTGTCCAGTTGCCACGGACGCGCGCGCGAAATCGGGTTGTAGAACGCCATCACCAGATCGGCTTCGGCCGCGTGCCGCAGACGCTTTTCGATGATCGTCCACGGCTTCAGGTTATCGGACAGTGACAGCATGCAGAAGTCGTGGCCGAGCGGTGCGCCAGCCTGCGCGGCGGTTGCGAGCGCCGCCGACACGCCCGGCACGATCGACAGTTCGACGGCGGCCCACGCCGAGTCTTGCGACGCTTCGAGTGCTTCGAGCACGGCGGCGGCCATCGCGAACACGCCCGGATCGCCCGACGACACCATCACCACCGAGCGTCCTTCGCTCGCCAGTTCGAACGCGTGCCGTGCGCGCTGCAATTCCTCGCGATTGTCGGTGCCGTGCACGCGCTGGTCGGCGCGCAACGGGCCGGCCATTTTCACGTAGGTGTCGTAGCCGAGGATGTCGGTGGCCTCATCGAGCGCCTGGCGGGCGGCGGGCACCATCAGATCCGCGCGGCCCGGGCCGAGGCCGATGACCGTCAGACGGCCGCGCGCGCGGCCGATCGTGCTCGGGTCGACTGCGAGCGATGACACGGCAAGCGCGATGCCGGTGCTGGTGTCGTCGGACAGCGTTTCGTAGGGGACGCGCAGCGCGGCGCGCAGCAGGTGGGTCGGTGCGGGGTCATCTTCGTCGGGGCGGGTCGGCGCGAAGCGCAACGGCACGTCGAGGCGCGCGGCGGCTTCGGCGAGCAACGGGGCGGCGATGCTGTCGGACGGAGCGAGCAAGGCGGCCAACGACATCGGCGAGAGACCGTGTGCAGCCAAAGCCCCCTGCACACGTGAGACGATCGCTGCACTCGCACTCGCACTCGCACTCGCACTCGCACTCGCAACGCTCACGGCCGCAACCACGCTACGCGGATGAATCACCAACTCATCCTCGCGTCCGTCCCACGCGCGCGGCGTCACGCGAATCGCAAGCCGTGCCGACGAGGAGCGAGGCAACTGCGCATCGTCGAGCCACGGCGCGTCCCCTTCGATACGCGTGCTTTCGCCCGCCAGCAGATCCGACACGAAACGCTTGCCTTGCCCGAGATCGGCCAGCACGTAGCCCTCGGGCGGATTGAGCACGCAGGTGCCGAAGCGCAACTCGCCGCTCGTCGTGATCGCGGGCGGCACCGCCAGCGCGGCGGCGATCTCGCGCGCCATCACGTTGACGCCGGCCAGCCCGCCGAGCAGCGGCACGACCGCGCTACCATCCTCGGCGACGACCAGCACCGGCGGCTCGACGCCCTTGTTCGACAGCAACGGCGCGAGGCAGCGAATCACGATGCCCGCCGCGCACAACGCGACGATCGGCGTGCCGCGCGCGTACAGCTCGCGCAGATGCGTGCCGAGGTCCGCGTATGAGACGTCGGCGTCGACGCGTCCCTGCAACGCATGCACCTGGCACATTCCGCCTGCCGGCCGCGCCGGGTCCTCGGCATACACCGACTGAATCCGCCGCGCGGTCGCCAACGCGCCCGCGCCGAGAATCACGATCGCGGGCGCGCTCATCCTTGCCATTTTTCCCCCGGCACGACCAGCAGCGAAAAATACGGCGACGCCATCGGATCGACTTCGGCGAGCGGCACGATGCGTTGATTGCCCATCGTCGCGCGTTCGACGTACAGCGCGCGCTCTGCGAGACCGAGTTCGCCGAGCACGCGCCGCACCTTGTCGAAATTGCGGCCGAGCTTCATCACGACAGCGGCGTCGGCATCGGCGAGACGGCGGCGCAATTCGTCCTCGGGCAGCACGCCCGACAGCACCGACAAACTCTGGTTGCGATACACAAGCGGCGCACCGAGCACCGCCGCGCCGCCGAGCATCGAGCACACGCCGGGCACCACTTCGCTTTCGTAGCGCGCCGCGAGCCGGTCGTGCAGATACATGTACGAGCCGTAGAAGAACGGATCGCCTTCGCAGATCACGGCGACGTCGCGGCCCGCATCGAGATGATCGGCGACGATCCCGGCGGCGGTGTCGTAGAAGTCGGCGATGATCGCCTCGTACGAGAGCGGCGGTTCGAGCGCTTCGGTCGTGACCGGATAGACCAGCGGCAAGTGAGCCTGAGCCTCATGCAAATGCGCCTCGATGATGCTGAACGCGTTGCCCTTTTTGCCCTTCGCGACGAAGTACGCGACCACCGGCGCCGCCTTCAGAAGACGCAGCGCCTTCAGCGTGATGAGTTCGGGGTCGCCGGGGCCGACGCCGATTCCGAACAGTCGTCCTTGCACGCTCATTTATTCGATCTCCGTGGCCAGTGCGTTGACGGCGGCGGCGGCCATCGCGCTGCCGCCGCGCCGACCGTGCACCACCACGTAGGGCACGCCGCGGCTGTCGTCGGCGAGCAGCGCTTTCGATTCGGCCGCGCCGACGAAACCCACCGGAAAGCCGAGAATCAACGCGGGCTTCGGAGCGCCGGCATCGAGCATGTCGAGCAGATGGAACAGCGCGGTCGGCGCATTGCCGATCACGACCACGCTGCCCGCAAGATGCGGGCGCCACAATTCGAGCGCGGCGGCCGAGCGCGTGTTGCCGAGTTCGCGCGCGAGCGCCGGCACATCCGGATGCGTGAGCGTGCAGATCACGTCGTTGTGCGCGGGCAGCCGCGCGCGCGTGATGCCTTGCGCGACCATGCCCGCGTCGCACAGGATCGGCGCGCCGTGCGCGAGCGCCGCGCGGCCCGCGGTGCCGGCGCCCTCGGAGAACTGCAGCGCGTCGATCACGTCGACCATCCCGCACGCGTGGATCACGCGCACCGCGAGTTTTTCGAGGTCGGCGGGGACGCGCGACAGGTCGGCTTCCGCGCGGATCGTCGCGAACGATTGGCGATAAATCTCCTGACCGTCGCGAATGTAATCAAGCATCGGTGTCACTCCGGGACAGGTGGTCGAGCAGGTCGGCGGCCCGCGCGATCGTCAGTTGGTACGCGACGCAGCGGCCGAAGCCGGGGCCGTGGTCGTCGCGTCGATAAAGGTCGTAGAGGCCGGGCGCTACCGCGAGCAGCGTGTACGGCGCGCGATGCGCGGCGGCGCACGAGCGGGTGCAGCCGCTCAGATGCACGTCGACGTTCGCGGGCAGCACGGCGGCGAGTTGCAGCGCGTCGGCTTTGGTATCGGCGAGGCCCTTCGCGCAGCCGCTCGAACCGGCGCACGCGATCAGGCGCGCGAAAGGTTGCGCGGGATCGCAGGCGAGGCCGAGCGCGTTCAGTTCGGCGAGCACGGCGGGCAGTGCGCCCGTCGTGATGTCGGGCAGCAGCACGCTTTGCCAGGGCGTCGCGCGCAGCGTGCCATTGCCGTAACGTTGGGCGAGCGTGGCGACGGCGTGCAGCGTGGGCACGTCGAGGCGGCCGAGCGGCGGCTGGCCGCCGGCGTGCCACGTGCCGGGTTCGCGTTGGGCATGGGCCCCGAGACGAAGGGTGGCATCGGCGGGCGTGCTGCGGCGCCAATTGCCGAGCGTCGCGTCGCGTGACAGCGGGAAGTCGACGTAGCGTTGCGCGTGTTGCAGCAGCGTGTCGACCGAATGCGTGGCGAGCAGATGACGCATGCGGGTGGCGTCGGCGGGCGCGAGGTCGAGGAACGTGTGCAGCAGCGCGCGCACGAGACGCGCAGCGCGTGGCGCGGCGATGGCCGCTAACGCGCCCTGGTCGCGCGCACGCGCATTGGTGCGGGCGTTTCGCGTGGATGCGGTCGTATGGGAAGCCGAAGTAGCCGGGTGCGCCGAGGGTGCATGGGCGTGTCCATCTGCATCCCCATTCGCACGCGCGGGGGCATTTACCGGCGGACAACCCGCCAACCCAAACACGAATCGCACGCCATCGTGATCTTGTGTCGCCGCGAGCCACACGTCATGCGGATGATCGACTCTCGCCAGACGCTCGCCACCGTCCAGCAGCAACGCGAATTTCGGCGACAGCTCTGCGAAACGCGATTCGCTTTGCAGCAGCGTGAGGAGTTCGGCGCATAGCGGCGTGGTGTCGATTAGCGCGAACGCATCGCGTCCGGCCACGGGGCTGATCATCACGTTGCGCACATCGTCGGCGGCGGCTATTGTCGCGGCGTTCGAATGGTCGGCTGCGTTTGTTGCGTCCGGCGCGTTGGACGCGTCCGCGCTTACCGCAGGCATCGTCATCGGCCCGAGCCCCGCATCGACCAGCGCGGCAATCAACGCCGCTTCGTGCCCCTCACGCACCCCACGCACCTGCAGATTCGCGCGATTGGTCAGCTCGATCATCCCGGTCGCGTGGCGCGCGCTCGCATCGGCAATGACTCGCGCCTGGGCCGCGCTCAACTCGCCGCCCGGCAGCTTGATCCGGCAGATCCCGCCATCGCGCGCGGCGACGATGCGCAGCAGCCCCGGACATGCCGAAGGCCGCGGCGTCGAAGCCGCGCGGGGCAAAGCAGTGGAGGGCGAAGCTTGAGTCAAGACGGACACCGGTTTAGCGTCGCGCGACGGCCCGAGCAATCCGCGACGCGGATTGCTGCGGCATCGGTACACCCCGCCCGATGTTGGCTGGCACGAACAGTCTCGCCGGCAGGTCTCCTGGCTGGCAGGTCATCGTCCGCCGCTGCCTTCCCGGTTGAACCAGTGGCGCGTAGCGCAGGCGGACTCGCTGCATACAGTTGCGGGGGCAGCCACAGTCACACTGTGTTCCCTCTTCGGCCCCGAAGGGCACCGGCGGCTGTATTATGCCTTTTTTCGAACCGTGCAACGAGGCTGGACGCTTTGACCAGCTTGGCGCGGCGCATTGTCGAAGGCACAGAATGAGGATGGTGGCATGCCGGCGTGGCTGACCGTGGTGGGCATTGGCGATGACGGCTTCGCCGGTTTGGGGCGGCCCGCGCGGCGTGCGTTGCTGACGGCGTCGGTGGTGTATGGCGGCGAGCGTCATCTGGCGATGTTGCCCGCGCGTCTCGGCGCGCGTCGCGCCGCGTGGCCGCGTCCGTTCGATCTCGCGCCGCTGCTCGCCGAGCGCGGCTCGGCGGTATGCGTGCTGGCAAGCGGGGACCCGATGCTGTTCGGCGTCGGCGCGACGTTGGCGCGGCAGTTGCCTGCTGGCGAATTGCGGGTGCTGCCCGCGCCGTCGTCGTTATCGCTGGCGGCCGCGCGGCTTGGCTGGCCGTTGCAGGAAGTCGCGACGGTATCGCTGGTCGGGCGACCGCTCGCGACGCTCAATGCGCATCTGCACGACGGCGCGCGCGTGTTCGTGCTGAGCGCGGACGGCCACACGGCTGCCGCGATTGCCGGCTTGCTCGACGCGTGCGGCTTCGGCGCGACGCGCATGAGCGTGCTCGAACATCTGGGCGGCGAACGCGAACGGCGCATCGACGGTCGCGCGGACCAGTGGAGCGCGGGCGACGTCGCCGCGCTGAATCTGATCGCGCTCGAATGCCACGCGACGTCGAACGCGGCGCGTTTGCCGCTGACCTCCGGCTTGCCCGACGACGCGTTCCGTCACGACGGCCAGTTGACCAAACGCGACGTGCGTGCGATCACGCTCGCGCGCCTCGCGCCGACGCCCGGCGAATTGCTGTGGGACGTGGGCGCGGGCAGCGGTTCGATCGGCATCGAATGGATGCGCGCGCATCCCGCTTGCCGCGCAATCGCGATCGAAGCGCATGCGCAGCGGCAGCGCTTCATCGAACACAATCGCGATGCGTTGGGCGTGCCGGGGCTGCAACTCGTCGCCGGGCGCGCGCCTGATGCACTGGCTGGCTTGCCGGCGCCGGATGCGGTGTTCATCGGCGGCGGCGTCACGGTGCCGGGTGTGCTGGACGCGTGCTGGGCAAGTTTGCGCGACGGCGGCCGGCTGGTCGCCAATACGGTGACGTTGCAGGGCGAGGCGGCGCTCGTCGCGTGGCGCGAGCGGGTCGGCGGCACGCTGACGCGGATCGCGCTCTCGCAGGCGCAGCCGCTCGGCGGGTTCGATACCTGGCGGCAGGCGTTGCCGATCACGTTGCTGGAAGCGAGGAAGGGCGAGGGCAACGCTGCATCGCCTCACCAACCGTAATGCGCGAAGAATCCCCCGAACAACCCGCGCCGCTGCGTAGCGGCTACACGACCGGCAGTTGCGCGACCGCGACGTCGCTCGCGGCGGCGCGTCTGCTGCTTGCCGGGGTGGTCAGCGAAGTCGCGGAGATCGTGCTGCCGAAGGGCCAGCATGTGCCGATGCCGATTGTGTTCTGCCGCCTGATCGACGGCGGAGCGAACGGCGCCGAAGCCGGTACTGTCAAGGATGCCGGCGACGACCCCGATGTGACTCACGGCGCAATCGTGTTCGCGCGGGTGCGTCTCGTCGCCGAAGCGGGCGTGGTGTTCCGCGCGGGTCCGGGCGTCGGCACGGTGACGCGCGCGGGCCTCACGCTGCCGGTCGGCGAACCGGCGATCAACCCTGTCCCGCGCAAAATGATGACCGAGCATCTGAACGAACTCGCCGCCGAACACGCGTACCGCGGCGGCTTCGAGGTGACGATCGGCGTCGAAGGCGGCGAAGAACTCGCGCTGAAAACGATGAACCCGCGCCTGGGCATACTCGGCGGCCTGTCGATTCTGGGCACCACCGGCATCGTGCGGCCGTTCTCGTGCTCGGCGTATATCGCGTCGATCCATCAGGGTATCGACGTCGCGCGCGCCAACGGCTACGCGCATCTGGCCGCCTGCACCGGCAACGCGAGCGAAGACGCGATGCGCGCCCGTTATGCTCTGCCGGATATCGCGCTGATCGAGATGGGCGACTTCGTCGGCGCGGTGCTCAAGCATATGAAACGCGCACCCGTCGAACGCCTGAGCATCTGCGGCGGCTTCGGCAAACTCAGCAAACTGGCGGCGGGCCATCTCGATCTGCACAGCCGCAATTCGAGCATCGATCTCGAACGGCTCGCGACATGGGCCGCGCAATCCGGCGCCGACCCAGCGTTGCAAGCGGCCATCCGCGCGGCCAACACGAGTCAGCAGGCGGTCGCGCTGGCGCACGCGCAGCAGGTGCCGCTCGGCGATATCGTCTGCCAGCATGCATTGACGGTGGCGCGCGAGATCGTGCCGCCGCAGGTGAACGTGGAGATGTTCGCGATCGATCGTCAGGGCAACATTATCGGAGTGGCGCAATGATGCGGGTCCTGTTGCTCGGCGGCACTGGCGACGCGTTGAAGATCGCGCGGCAACTCGGCACCGCACACGTGTACAGTCTCGCAGGCCTCGGCAAGGTGCCGGACGATCTGGCATGCGCGGTGCGGGTCGGCGGCTTCGGCGGCGCCGAAGGCATGGCGCGCTACATCCAAAGCGAAGCGATCGGCCTCGTGATCGACGCGACGCATCCGTACTCCGCGCGCATCAGCGCGAACGCGGCCAACGCGTGCCGCACGGCGCGCGTGCCCTGCTGGGCGCTGCGCCGTCCGGGCTGGCAGCCGCAAGTCGGCGACGACTGGCGCATGGTCGGCGATTGGGACGAACTGACTGCGGCGCTCGTGCCGTTCAGGCGGCCGCTCTTCACGCTAGGCCGCGAGCCACTCGCGCATCTCGACGAAATTCCGCCGCAGCAGTTCTGGACGGTGCGTTGTCTCGATGCGCAGCCGGACACCGCGCGTTCACGCGTCATCGCGGCGCGCGGACCGTTCACGCTCGAAGGCGAGCGGGCGCTGTTCGCGTTGCAGGCGTTCGACGTGTTGGTCAGCAAGAACAGTGGCGGCAACGCGACCGAAGCGAAGCTGCAGGTCGCGCGCGAACGCGGCTTGCCGGTCATCATGCTGCGCCGTCCTGCGTTGCCTGAGGTGGAGCGCGAATTCGACAGCGTCGCCGATCTGCTTGAAGCACTGCGCGGCCAGAAGATCGAGCTTCGCGCCGGGCCGGACGCACCAGGCGCGGCGGCGACATGAATATTTGGAGTCTTGAATGACGGTGTTTTTTATCGGCGCGGGTCCTGGCGACCCGGAACTGATCACAGTGAAAGGGCAGCGCCTGGTGCGCCGTTGCCCGGTGATCCTGTACGCGGGTTCGCTGGTGCCCGCCGCGGTGCTCGACGGTCATCGCGCGGAGCAGGTTGTCAATACCGCTGAGCTCGACCTCGATCAGATCGTCGCGCTACTGAAGGCCGCGCATGACAAAGGGCAGGACGTGGCGCGCGTGCATTCCGGCGATCCGTCGCTGTACGGCGCGATCGGCGAGCAGATCCGCCGTTTGCGCGAGTTGCGCATTCCGTACGAGATCGTCCCTGGCGTGACCGCCACGGCCGCGTGCGCGGCCACGCTCGGCTGCGAACTCACGCTGCCCGATGTGTCGCAGACACTGATCCTCACGCGTTACGCGAGCAAAACGACGATGCCCGCCGGCGAACAACTCGGCGACCTCGCGCGGCATCGCGCGACAATGGCGATCCATCTCGGCGTGCGGCACCTTGCGCGCATCGTGGATGAATTGCGGCCGCATTACGGCGGCGAGTGTCCGATCGCGGTGATCTATCGTGCGAGTTGGCCAGACGAGGAGAAGATCACCGGCACGCTCGACGATATCGTCGGCAAAGTGCTGTCGAGTTCGATCGAGCGGACCGCGCTGATCCTGGTCGGCGAGGTGCTGGCCGCCGAAGGTTTCGCGGAGTCGACGTTGTACGCGAAGGGCGGTTGAGCCGAGCCGAACCGACTGCATGCGAGCCTATCCGCGAGCGAGCGTTCGCGGATAGGCATTGCATCAGTGCAAATCGGATCAGCGGGTCAACTCTGGCTGACGTGCGGCCAGCTTCGCACGCAACGCCTTCGCGGCGCGCACCATATTCGTCAACGCCGCTTCGGTCTCCGGCCAACCACGCGTCTTCAACCCGCAATCCGGATTGACCCACAGGCGCTCGGCCGGAATCACTTCGCACGCACGCTCCAGCAGCCGCTGCATCGCTTGCGCGCTGGGCACGCGTGGCGAGTGAATGTCGTAGACGCCCGGGCCGATTTCGTTCGGATAGGCGAACGCGCCGAAGCCGTCGAGCAACTCCATCGCCGAGCGCGAGGTTTCGATGGTGATCACGTCCGCGTCCATCGCGGCGATCGACGGCAGAATGTCGTTGAATTCCGAATAGCACATGTGCGTGTGAATCTGCGTCCGGTCGCCGACGCCGGCCGCCGAAATCCTGAACACGCGCGTCGCCCATTCGAGGTACGCGGCCCAATCGTGCTTGCGCAACGGCAGCCCTTCGCGGAACGCCGGTTCGTCGATCTGGATGACGCGGATGCCGGCCTTCTCCAGATCCATCACTTCGTCGCGGATCGCCAGCGCGAGCTGCAGCGCGGTGGTCGAGCGAGGCTGATCGTTGCGTACGAACGACCATTGCAGCATCGTCACCGGGCCAGTGAGCATGCCTTTCATCACGCGCGGCGTGAGCGATTGCGCGTAACGGGTCGTGTCGACGGTGATCGGTTCGGGGCGGTAGACGTCGCCGTAAATGATCGGCGGCTTCACGCAGCGCGAGCCGTAGCTTTGGACCCAGCCGTTTTCGGTGAATGCGTAGCCCCACAACTGCTCGCCGAAATATTCGACCATGTCATTGCGCTCGGCTTCGCCATGCACGAGCACGTCGAGCCCCAACGCTTCCTGCTTGCGCACCGCGAATTCGATTTCGGCGCGCATCCGTTGCAGGTAGTCGAGCGCGCGCAACTCGCCGCGTTTGTACGCGGCGCGCGCCTGGCGGATCGACGCCGTTTGCGGGAACGAACCGATCGTAGTGGTCGGCAGCAACGGCAGGTCGAGCGTTTCGCGCTGCAAGCGATTGCGTTCGGCAAACGGGCTGTGCCGCTCCGCCATCGCATCGCTCACGGCGGCCACGCGTTTTTGCACGAGCGCATTCACGACCGCGCTGGAGTGACGACGCGCTTCGAGTGCGAGATCGGCGGCGGCGAGCTGCGGTTCGGCCGTTGCCGGGTCGTGCAATGCAAGCGCGAGCGTGCCGACTTCGTCGAGTTTTTCGGTGGCGAACGCGAGCCAGGATTTCAGGTCCGCGTCGAGCTTCTGTTCCGTGGCGAGCGAGACCGGCACGTGTTGCAACGAGCACGACGGCGCGATCCACAGACGCTCGCCCAGTTCCGCGTGCAGGTCCCGCAACGATTCGACGATCGCGCGCAGATCGGCGCGCCAGATGTTGCGGCCATCGATCACCCCCGCCGACAACACCGCATGCGCGGGCAAGGCGGCGCGCCACGCGTCGAGCTGTTGCGGCGCGCGCACGAGATCGACATGCACACCCGCGATGGGCAGCCGGGCCACGCGTTGCGCGTGCTCGGCGGCGCTGTCGAAGTAGGTGGCCAGCAGCACTTTCACGTCCGACGTGCCGAGCACGTCATACACCGCGGAGAACGCTTCGAGCCACGGAGCGGGCAGATCGGCGCACAGCGCGGGCTCGTCGAGCTGCACCCATTCGACGCCACGTTGCTTGAGCTTCTGCAGAATGCGGCTGTAGCGGATCACGAGCTTCGGCAGCAACGACAAACGGTCGAAGCCGGCGACGTGGCTCTTCGACAGCCACAGGTAGGTGACCGGCCCGATCAACACCGGCTTGACCGGCACGTTCAGCGCAAGCGCTTCGTCGAGTTCGTCGAACAGCCACTCGACGCCGCCGTCGAACGACGTTTGCGGTCCGAGTTCGGGGACCAGGTAGTGGTAGTTCGTGTCGAACCACTTGGTCATTTCCATCGCCGGTTGCGCGGCGTTGCCGCGCGCGAGTTCGTAGTACTGCGCGAGCGATAGCGTCGCCGGATCGAAGCCGAAGCGCGGCGGCAACGCGCCGAGCAGCGCGCTCAACGTGAGCATCGGGTCGTAGTAGGCGAAGTCGCCGACGCTGATGAAATCCAATCCGGCGTCCTGTTGCAGGCGCCAATGTCGCGTTCGCAATTCGCGCGCGACGCTGCGCAATGCGTGTTCGTCATTGTCGCCGCGCCAGAACGATTCCTGCGCGAATTTCAGTTCGCGCTGCGCGCCGATGCGCGGAAAGCCGGAGATGTGCGTACGGGCCATGTGAAGTCCTCTCGTGCGTGATGTACGTGTCGTGCGTCGTGATGAATTGGCGTCCAGTGTGAAAGTCGCGCTATGATTCATCAAGCGACATGTTTTCACCAATGTATGAGCCATATTCATATCAAGACAATTTCATCGTGTACGGAGCCTTTGCATGCTTGAGCTTCGGCACCTCCGTTCGCTCATTGCGATCGCCGATTCCGGCAAGCTGGTCGCCGCCGCCGAACGTGTTCATCTGAGTCAGTCCGCGCTGTCGCATCAGATCCGCGATATCGAGGCGCACTACGACGTGTCGCTGTTCGAACGCACCCGGCAAGGGCTGCGCTTCACCGCGGCGGGCGAGCGGCTGCTTGCGCTCGGACGCGAGACCATCGCCGCTGTGAGCGCGGCCGAGCGCGATCTGGTGCGGCTGAAGGGCGACACGCGCGGCGAGTTGCGCATCGTGCTCGAATGCCATACCTGTTTCGACTGGCTGATGCCGGTGATGGACGAGTTCCGTCGACGCTGGCCCGAGGTTGAGGTGGATCTCGTCGCCGGCTTTCATGCGGACCCACTGCGTTTGCTGAGCGACGCGCGTGCCGACGTGGTGATCGGCTCGAAGCCGGCCACGCGGCGCAGCCTGCATATCGCGCCGCTGTTCCGGTTCGAGATTCTGGTGGTGATCGCCAACGAGCACCGGCTGCGCAACAAACGCCGCGTGACAGCGAACGATCTGCGCGAAGAAACGCTGATTACCTATCCGGTGCCTGAGGCGCGCATTGATTTGATCCGCGAGGTGCTGGAGCCGGCCGGCATCAAGCTCGAACGGCGCACGGCCGAGCTGACCATCGCGATCATGCAGCTGGTGGCGAGCCGCCGCGGCATCGCGGCGCTGCCGAACTGGGGCGTGAAGAACTACGTCGACCACGACTATGTGCAGGCCAAGCGGGTCGACAAGCAGGGCTTGTGGAGCGAGTTGTACGCGGTGGCCGCGAAGGGCTTCGCGAGCCGGCCTTACTTCGACGATTTCGTCAGGATCGTGCGCGATACCTGCGCGGCGCAGCTGGATGGGATCGAGTTGCTCGGGGACGAGGGGTAGGGAATCATCGTCCCCCACGCTCAATCCTCAAGCGGCGACAACGCCTCGATCGGCATCTTCTTCTCCGGCCCGATCTGGATGGCCGGCACGAATGCCAGCAACGCGACCACGAAGATCGCGATCACGAAGATCGAAACGAACGTCAGATGCAGCGATTGATGCAGTACCAGCCGGATCATGTCGCTATCGACGAGGTTCGCCGCCTGATTCTGCAACAGCGCTTTCAACTGCTCCGACGTCACCGCCGTGCCCACCTGCGAGTGACTGAGCCCGAAGTTCAGCACCGCGCCGAACAGCGTCGCGCCCAGCGTGCTGCCGAGATTGCGCGAAAAGATATTCGACGCGGTGGCGCTGCCGCGCTCGTCCACCTTGACGATTTCCTGAATCAGCACGAGCGAGCTGACGCTCGACGTGCCCATCCCGAAGCCGATGATCAGCGAGCCGAACGCGGCGATCAGCGGCGACCCGCCGGGCGACAGGAATAGCAGCAGCGCCGCGCCGAGCGGCACGAACGCGCTGCCGCCGAGCAGAATGCGCCGCAAGCCGAGGCGCTGAAACGATTTCGCCGCGAGCGTGGCGCCCGCGGGCCAGCCGACCATCATCATCGTCAGCGCAAGACCGGCGACCACCGGCGAGCGATGCAGCACGCCCTGCACGTACATCGGCAGGAACGTGGTGGCGCCCATCAGGATCATGCCGGACAACAACGTCGAGCCGTTGCACGCGGCAATCGGGCGGCGGCTCCAGAGCGCGAACGAGATCATCGGTTCGGCCGCGCGGCGCTCCTGCAGTACGAAGAACAGCACGCACAGCACGAACGCGCCGGCCGCAAGCGATGCGCGGCCGACCTCGTCGTCGCCGGCGAAAGTGAGCGCCATCATCAACGCGGCAATCGCCGCCATGAAGAGCGCCGCGCCGCCGAAATCGATCGACGGCCGCGCGTGCCGCTCCGTTTCGCGCAGATAGACGATGAAGCCCGCCGCCGACGCGAGGCCGATCGGCACGTTCATCCAGAAGATCCACGCCCACGACATGTTGTGAATGATGAAGCCGCCGACCATCGGCCCGACCACCGCCGAGATCGCCCACACGCTGGCGAGATAACCCTGCACCTTGCCGCGTTCGCGCGCAGGATAGAGATCGGCGACGATGGTCAGCGTGACCGGCTGGATCGCGCCCGCGCCGACTCCCTGTATCAGACGGAACACGATCATGGCCGGCATCGACCATGCGAATCCGGCGAGCACCGAACCGAGCAGGAAGATCGCGATGCCAGCGAGCATCACCGGTTTGCGGCCGTATAGATCGGCGAGCTTGCCGAACACGACCGTCATCGCGGTTTGCGTGAGCAGGAACGACGAGAAGACCCAGCTGTACAGATGCAGATCGCCGAGTTGCGAGACGATCTGGGGCATCGCGGTGGAGACGATGGTGGCTTCGATGGCGACCATCGCCATGGAGGCCATGACGGCGGCTATGACGGGAGCACGCGACGATTGAGGGCTGCGGGACATGGAGGCGTTAGTATCGGGGTGTTGGGCGCGTCTGACGGCCTTGCAGGAGGCTCGGCCGCGACGCATCGACGGGCCGCACATCGCGGCCGATGTGGAGTATGCACCTTGCGGAGAATGCGTGCCCGGCCGGCCGCGGCGCTTAAGGCTCAGCGGCTTGGCACAGGGCTTGCGCGTTCGAAGTTCCCTTTCGACACATGGAGGATCATTATGAGGATCGAATTCACCGGACGGCGCGAAGTGGTGGCGGCGGCGCGCGTCGCCTACGAGGCCAATGTGGACGGGGCGGACGTCTGGTGCAGCGTGTCGCTGGATGCGCTGAACGACCACTTCGGCAACCGCGGCCCATCGGCTCACGACCTCGTGGGCACCTTCGAGGCAAACCGCGCGCGGATTGAAAATGCTACGCGACGTGTGCTCGAAAAAAACGGCGGTCGCTCCGTTGAACTCGAAACCGGCGATTTCATTTAGGTTTCGATGAGCTTCCAATCGGGACTGTGCCGCTTGCGCACAGTCCGATAGTCGAGGGCCCGGCGTGCATGCGCCGGGCCCTGTTGTTGTGTGCGCACAACTTCCGGGTGCGATATCCCGGTTTTGTCTCGCATGCGTTGCCTGTCAAAACCCCGTCCACGTGCCGCACATTCCACTCGTTGCACGCCGATGACAAATTGTTCCTGATTCTATAAAGGACTGCTCCAGGGCCGCCGCATTCGCATTCGAGGTCCGCGTTTCTATACTCCGCGTCGCTGTTCACCACCACACTCAGCTACGCAGGAGCTTCACGTGAAAAAGATTTCCGTCGCCGTCGCGGCGTTCGCAGGACTTGCCGCCGCGAGCGCGGCGCATGCGCAAAGTTCGGTCACGCTGTACGGCCTCATCGACGCCGGCATCATGTACACCAACAACGTCGACAAAGGCGGCTCGCACGGCGCGCTGGTGCAGGCGACGAGCGGCAACATCAACGGCAGCCGCTTCGGCTTGCGCGGCAGCGAGGACCTGGGTGGTGGCCTGCAGGCGATCTTCTCGCTCGAAAATGGCTACAACGTGCAGAACGGCAAGCTCGGGCAGAACAACCGGCTGTTCGGGCGGCAGGCTTACGCGGGCCTGAGCAGCAAGCAGTTCGGTACGCTCACGCTGGGCCGTCAGTACGATTCGCTGGTCGATTTCGTGGCGCCGCTCTCGGGCACGGCGGGCACGTTCGGCGACGCCGGCTTCGCGCATCCGTTCGACAACGACAACCTGAACCACTCGGTGCGGATCAGCAACGCAGTCAAGTACAGCAGCGTGAACTATGCGGGCCTGAAGTTCGGCGGCCTCTACGCGTTCTCGAACAACACGGACTTCGCGGTCAATCGCGCGTACAGCGCGGGCGTCAGCTATAGCAATGGCCCCTTCAAGGCGGCCGCGGGCTACCTGCAGATCAACGGCTCGAACACCACCACGAACACGGCGGGCGCGGTCGATCTCGCCGAGTCGGCGGCGAACGGCACGGGCGGCTTCCGGCTCGGCGCCGACGTGCAACGCACCGCCGGTGCCGCGCTGAGCTATGGCTTCGGCCCGTTGACAGCCGGCTTCGTCTACACGCATAGCCAGTTCCAGAACACGGCGTCGTTCGGCGCGACGCATGGGTCGATGCGCTTCGACAACTACGAAGTCAACGGCAAGTACGCGATGACTCCGGCGCTGAGCCTCGCGGCGGCGTACACGTACACCGACGCGCACGTGAGCGGCACGTCGAGCTTCGGCGCCGATCCGAAATGGAATCAGGTGAATCTGCAGGCCGTGTACGCGCTGTCGCTGCGCACGGACGTGTACGCCGAAGCGATGTATCAGCACGTCAGCGGCAAGGGCTATACGGCCTTTATCAACACGGCGGGCGGCGCGTCGTCGACCGGTAATCAGGTGGTAGGGACCGTGGGGCTACGCACGCGCTTTTGAGCGTGACGGTCGCCGGTGTCGGGCGCGCGCGGCGGCGGTCCGGCGACTTCTCCAGATCCAGCAACAATCCCTTCGACCCGCGGCCGTTATTCTATGGGGACACGGCGCCTATATTGATTCCAGCGGTCGCGCAGATTGACTCGCAGAACCGCGAATCCTCAATTACTGGAGCTTGTTTTTATCATGAAGTCCTTGATCAAGGCTGTAGTCGTCGTCGCTTCACTTGCCGCTTCGGCCACCGTGTTTGCGCAATCGAATACCCGCATCACGCGCGAACAGGTGCGCGCGGAACTCGTGCAACTCGCACAGGCCGGCTACCACGTCGGTGACGGCGACCAGGCCCATTACCCCGAAGCAATTCAGGCAGCGGAAGCCCGCATTGCCGCGCAAAACAGCAACGTCAGCGCTTACGGTGGCAGCGTCGCAGGATCGTCGCAAAGCGGGCGGCCGGCGGTGTCGTCGGCGGACTGGAATGCGATGTATAGCCGTTGATCCGACAGCCTCCAGCCGAAGACGCACGATGGACGCGGCGGTTCGAGGTGTCCGGCTGCGTTGCGCTGATGCGCGTTCGCGTGCGATGCCGCGCATCAGCACAACGCATCTGGATTCGAGCCGCGCTGTAAGGGACTCTTCCAGCGGGACGCATAGATCGGCTTTGCCGACGTCGGTACAGTAGTCATGCACGCACGACTTCCGGTGTGCGAGCGAGAGAGTTGGCCCCGGCTGGAAACGGCCGGGGTTTTTTTATTTGCTGCATTGGCCGGCGCGGATGGGTCATGATAAAGGCGTGCCGGCCTGCGTTCTTCTCCGATGTCATGCCGGTCCTGGCCGCGCGTTCACGCATGCCTCGCGCCGTTCGACGCGCGCGGCTACGGTATAGTCTCGCCAATTGATAACACGCATGCCGCGGCTCGTCCGCGCATGCACTGCGAACGCAGTCCTCGATTGTCTGGAGAACATCGTGCAGGAAATCATCGAAGGTTTTATCCGCTTTCAACGCGACGTCTTTCCGCAGCAGATCGCGCTGTTCAAGCGCTTGTCGGCCGCGCAAAGCCCTAGCACGCTTTTCGTGACCTGTTCCGACAGCCGCGTGGTGCCCGAGCTGCTCACGCAGGTCGAGCCGGGCGCGCTGTTCGTGATCCGCAACGCCGGAAATATCGTGCCGTCTTATGGCCCGGAGCCGGGCGGGGTTTCGGCCACCGTCGAATACGCGGTGGCGGTGTTGGGCGTGCGCGATATCGTGATCTGCGGCCACTCCAACTGCGGCGCGATGACGGCGATCTCGACCTGCATGAACATGGATCATCTGCCCGCGGTGGCGGGCTGGCTGCGTCACGCGGATGCGGCCAAGGCGGTCAACGCGTCGCGCACCTATCACTCCGATGCGGAACGCCTCGACGCCCTGGTCAAGGACAACGTGATCGCACAACTCGGCAATATTCGCACGCATCCGTCGGTGGCCGTGGGGCTCGCGAACAAAACGCTGCAGCTGCATGGCTGGATCTTCCAGATCGAATCCGGGGTGATGCTCGCGCTCGATGGGCGTACCGGGGAATTTTTGCCTCTGGTGGATAACCCGGAAATTTACGCCGTGTGATGCGGAGTGATGCGGAGAGCGGCGTGTGCTGCGAGCGCGCCGTCGGTTCATTTTGACTAGCAGGCCCGATCGCCGCGGGCGCCTCCAATTCGCGTCAGTCGGCGAAGCAACGAAACGCCAGGCTGATACGCGGCCCGCTCATGGCCGCCAGCTTCGGAATGCCATGCTCGTGCGTGAATTGCGACGCATAGCTCATCACGAGACAACTCCCTGGTTCCAGGTCGACATGGACGATGCGGCCGGCGCCCGTCTTCGGACGGATCGACATGCGCCGGCTCGCACCTAGCGAAAGGATCGCAATCGGCTGCGCGGCTAGCAGTCGGTCGGTCTTGTCGCTGTGGAGCGCGACGCTGTCGTTTTCATCGCGATACAGATTCAGACCGACCCGATTGAACGGCGCGCCGATGAGCGCGCGTACGGCTTCGAACGCTTCGCCCAGCGGTGCGGGCAAGTCCGCGGATTCCCGGGAGAAGGTGGCCAGCAGGCGCGGCACGGCGACTTCGCGGTCGTACATCATGCGTTGCTGGCTGAGCCAGCCGACGTTCTGAAGCGCCTCGTTAAACCATCGCTGTGCTATTGCGGGTGCGATTGCTTCCGGCAGATAGCGCATGCCACCTTCTTTGTCGCGGAGAAGGGGGACGGGCTCGGGGGCGAACAGGCTTGGTTGCGAAGCCATGGCTGGTGGGCGGCGCGTTCTCGCCTGCGAGGTAGGGCGGACGCCGAGGGGTTAGTGGTAGCACATTGTACTGTGTTTTTATACAGTGTTTCGGGGTCGGGCCGGAAGAATGGACTGCGGCGGTCTGCATCTTCAACCGCCGTTGGGATTAGCGCCCGAACTGAAAATGCTGGAAAGCAGATCCGAAGTAACCACCGTGCAGTATTCAGCGTGCAGATTGGCCAGCGACATCGCGTGAACGTCTTCGGCACTGCGAGGCGTCCCGTTCCAGTCGGTCCGCGCAAACGTGAAGCAACCGTCGGCGACGAGATAAGTATGGAAGCCGAGGTTGCCCGCCATGCGCACCGTTGCCTCGACCGAATTGTTGGTGATGACGCCCGCCACGACCAATGTGTCGTGGCCTGCAGATCGAAGCCGAGCTTCCAGATCGGTGCCGATGAATGCACTGTTCGTCTGTTTCGGAATGAGGGGTTCGCCGGCTATCGGCGCAACCGCGGGCTTGAATTCGTGCCCTGGCTGGCCCGGACGATAGTGGGATCGCGGGTCGGTCGAGTCGTGCCGAACGTGCCACACCGGCCAGCCGCGGCTGCGCCAGTGGGCAAGCAGGCGGCCAATTTTCATCTCTGCATCAGGGTTGTTTCGCGTGCCCCAACTGGGATGATCTATCGCGCGTTGCAGGTCGATCAGCAGAAGCACGGCGCCGGGAGGCGGAAGGTGGGGGTGCATAGGTCGAGGCAGGTGTGAGGTTGATCAATGTCATGGCTTGTCCGCGCACGAATGTCACGATGACGGCGATACCATCCTTTCGTGCAACTGAAGCAACGAAGCGCTAGCCGGCTTCGGGATATTCAGGCAGACCGTCCATTGTGTTGTCCCAGGGTAGCCGGTGCCTGCACCACGTGTGACTCGCCGGAGGAACATCGGCGGGCTCGTCGAGAGAGCAGGTCGAAACGTCGACCGAATCCGCCGAGTCAACCTTTGCGTACGTCAGCGGCGTCCCGCAGTCGCCGCAGAAGGTGCGAAGCACCCCGGGGCTGGATTCAAACGTCTTCGGTGTGCCTTGTACCCAACTCAGTCCGCCCCTGCTTACGCTGAACCACGCAACCGCCGGCGCCGCCGATACTTTCCGGCAGGTCGCGCAGTGACAAAGCGTCGTGTAGAACGGGCTTGAATGAATTTCATACCGGACAGCACGGCAATAGCATCCACCTGTCAGCATCGAACCCCTCGGCTTTCGTTCCGGGACAGATTGTCGGCAATGTGGAGCGGCTTGTCGAGCGATTGAAACTGGGACTCGGCGTTCAACGCACGCCTCGCTCCCAGCCGAACGCACAACGAGTAGCCGCTACCCGTTCACGCCCCTGACGCGACAATCGGCGCATTCGCCTGCAAATATGCCCACAGCCGCTCGGCGACCGGACCCTGTGCGCCGTCGCGGCGGCGAGCGGCAACCACCGTTTCCGTGCGGCCGGGAAAGTACCGTCCCGCAATCGACCTGAGCGTGCCGTGACGAATTTCGCCGTCGATCAGGAAGTCCGGCAGATGCCCCCACGCGAGCCCCTGCAGAATGACATCCTTCTTCATGAACTGATCCGCGACCGTGATCTGATGCGCGCCCTCGATCACCAGGAAATGCTCGTCGCGCGGCGCGCGAGCCGAATCGCGCATCACGCACTGCGTGTAGTCGCGCAGATGTTCCGGGCGCAAAGTTTTGGGCAGCGCCGCCGGCAGCAGGTTCGGAGCGATCACCGGCACCAGCCGGATCTTGCAAAGCGCGATCGACTCCAGCAGCGGGTCCGTCGCGTCGACGCGGTGGAACATCAGGTCGGCGTCGCGCGCCTTCAGACGTTCGACCGGACCGCTAACGGTTTCGAAATGCAGATGCAATCGCGTATGCACGCACGTCGTGAAGAAGCGCGCGAGTAGCCCGAGTACAGCCGGACGTGGGCACAGGTCGCCCAACACCACATGCAATTCGCTCTCTTCGCCCATCGCCAATTGCGCCGCGTGTTGACGCAAGCCCTCGGCTTCGGAAAGCAGCGGCTGCATGCGTTCATGGAACGACCGCCCCGCATCGCTCAGCTTGACGCGGTAGCCGCCGCGATCGAGCAGGTTCAGACCCGCCTCGCTTTCGAGCCGCGCGACCGCGGCGAACACAGCCGGGTGGGATCGATGCAGAGCCGCCGCCGCGGCCTGGAAGCTGCCCGTGCGAATCACGGCATCGAAGCATTTCAGGTCGTGCAGCGAAAAATCGTTCATGTCATTTTTCCTGACAGAGAGCATCCGGATTTTGTAATTTTATCGGAAGCAGACGTTGTCCATACTCGATGCCATGAACCCGCGCCGTCACGATGCGAGGCCACGAGGGCCTCGCGACCCGGCGCTTTCGTTGCGAGAGAACGTTATGGATAACTTTTCCTACTTCACGACCTCCGATGGCGCGAGCATTGCCTACCGGATGGAAGGTCACGGCAGTCAGCCAGTGCTGGTGCTGTCCAATTCGATCGGCACGACGCTGCGCATGTGGGACGGACAGGTGCCCGAGCTGAGCCGTCATTTTTCAGTGCTGCGTTACGACGCTCGCGGACATGGCGCGTCCAGCGTGCCGGCCGGACCGTATCCTCTCGCGCGGCTGGGCCAGGATGTGCTCGAACTGATGGATATGCTCGGCATCGGGCGAGCGCATTTCCTCGGGCTCTCGCTGGGCGGCATCGTTGGTCAATGGCTGGGCATACATGCGCCGACACGCATCGACCGACTCGTGCTCAGCAATACAGCGCCTTATCTCGGACCGGCGGAGAGATTCGATGCATCGATCACCGAGGCTCTTCAGGCCGACGATATGACCGCGACCGCCGGGACGTTCCTGCGCAACTGGTTTCCGGCGAGCATGCTGGAGGCGCCGAATCCGGTGGTGGAAACTTTCCGCGCAACGCTGCTCGCGACCAACCGTCATGGTCTCGTCGGTTCGTGGCGCGCCGTGCAGGAAGCCGACATGCGAGAGGATATTGCGCGCATCACACGGCCGACGCTCGTGATCGCGGGCGAGCACGATACGGTGACGGCACCGAGTTACAGCGTGCGGATGGCGAAGACTATTCCGGGCGCGACGTTGCTCGTGCTGCCTGCGGTGCATCTCACCAATGTCGAGTTTCCGCGTGAATTCGTCGACGCGGTCGTGAAGTTCTTGCGATCGCCGCCTGTCGGCGCGCTTGCAGTGAGCACGCAGGCCGCCGGATGCAGCGCGACGGCTTAGACGGTACGGGTTCACATCCGCGCCACGGCTGTTCATTTCGACTCGCTGCGCCTAAGCTTTTCGCAAGAGCACGCAGGAGGCGCCATGACCGGTCTGGATTCCGACACCCGTTTCGCCGGCTCGATCCCCGAGCTCTATGACAGCCAACTCGTTCCGCTGATCTTCGAACCGTACGCCGCGGATCTCGCGAAGAGGGTGGCTGCGCGTCAACCGTCACGGGTGCTCGAAACCGCCGCCGGCACGGGCGTGGTAACGCGTGCGATGGCGCACGCGTTGCCCGCGCATGTCGAGCTGATTGCAACCGATCTGAGTCAGCCGATGCTCGACCGTGCCGCGACCATCGGCACGTCGAGGCCGGTGAGGTGGCAACAGGCCGACGCAAGCCGCTTGCCGTTCGACGACGCGAGCTTCGACATCGTCGTCTGCCAGTTCGGACTGATGTTCTTCCCGGACAAAGCGCGGGCGTTTTCCGAAGCCCGGCGTGTGCTTCGGCGCGGCGGCGTGCTGTTGTTCAACGTCTGGGATCGCATCGAGGAGAACGAGTTCGCCGACACCGTCACGTCAGCGCTTGCCGGTCTCTTCCCAGCGGATCCGCCGCTTTTCATGGTGCGCATTCCGCATGGCTATTTCGATGCGCAGGTGATTTCGCGTGACCTCGAGAAGGCGGGCTTCAACGCCACGCCGCGCATCGAGACGATGGCGGCGCGCAGCCGCGCGAGTTCGGCTCGCGCGGCCGCCGTCGCCTATTGCCAGGGCACGCCTTTGCGCAACGAGATCGAGGCCCGTTCGGGCACAGGTATCGACGCGGCGACGTCGGCATCCGAGGCTGCACTCGCCGGGCGGTTCGGCACAGGACCGATCGACGGCAAGATTCAGGCGCATGTGGTTATCGTCGAGCGCTGAGCGTGCCACGCGTCCAAACGAAAGACGCGGCGCACCGAACCCGGTGCGCCGCGCAATCTGGCCGGCAGTCGCGAACGATCCCCGGCCACCTACGTTCAACCCACGCTCAGTTCGACGTCACTAGCGCATCGGACGGCACGATCTTCAGCGCGCCCGGATTGTCCGCATCCGGATTCGACCAGCGCAGATGCATGCTGGCCGGTCCCGTATCGTGCACGTACTCGACCTTGATCGACGCGCGTTGCTTTGCGGCGAGCCAGGCCTTGCCGCTGACCGTCGATTGCCCGGACTTCTTCTTGTCGATCACCTTCACGCCGTTGATCCACAGACGCGCGACGTTATCGCTGTCGATCGAGAACGTATAGGTGCCTTCCTTCGCCGCCTGGATCGCGCCGGTCCACCGCACGCCATAGCCGCTCGCGTTCACACCGGCGGAGGCGTCAGGCGAATCGGTGCCGCGCTCGGTGTTCAGATCGAAATCGATCATCGGCGTAATCGACGTTTTCACCGGCGCGCTGTTGAAGGTCGGATCGTTGTAGTACCCGACCTGCAACACCGGCAGCTTGACGTTGAAGCCGCCCGTCAACGCCTGCGTTTCCGAGGTCTGCCACGGATGGCCGTCCGGATAGATCGTCCCCTGGAACGGCGTTGCCGGTTCGACCGAAGCGGGCGCGTTCGGCACCTGGCCCCAATGGAAGCGCGTATTGGTGCGGCCGATCATCAGCTCCCACACGATGAAGCCCGTGGTCCCGCCATAGTTCGCGACGATGCCCGGCATGGTCTGACCCGCCGTGCCCGTGAAGCCGCGTTGCAGCGTTTCGGAGTTCAGCGCGCTGACATTGCTGCCGTTCGCCGGAGCGCCGTACGGGTTGCCATACGGATGGAACGCGTAGAAGTCCGAGAAGTACGAGCCTTCATCCTCCTGTACTTGCGGCGAATTGATCGGCTGCGTCGCGCCCGCATTCAGGATCGCGATGCGCGCGTCGTTCATCATCACCGCGCGGGTGTTCTGCAACGCGCCGTTGCCGCTGCAACCGGGCTCGTTCATCGGCTCCCAGAAGATGATGCGCGGGTCGTTGCGATGCGGCGCGACGAAGTCGGTGATGTAGCTCGCGAGACTCTGCTTGTACGTCACGGCGGAGTTGGACGCGCTCGGCTGGAAGTAAGCCTGTTCGACCGGGGTGCCCGGCGACTGCACCCACTGGCTGTTATGCACGCCCCACACCGGCGCCGGCTGCGGACCGTATTGCGGCGTCGGGTTCCAGCAGTCGTCGTAGAAGATCGGCGAAACCTTGATGCCGTGGCGCGCGGCGATCTTCAGCAGGTTCTCGAACTTGCTGAGGAATGCCACACGATCGTTGGCCCAAACGAGGTAGTGCAGGTACACGGCGATCGTATTCATGCCGTAGGTCTGCGCGTAGGTCAATTCGCGGTTGATGATCTCCGGGTCGTAGTTCTCCCAGAAGTCGATCGCGTTCACCGCATTGGACGGCGTGTAGACCGCGCCGACCACCTTCGAGAAATCGAAGCTCGGCGACGTCACGGTCGGATAGGCGCGAATCGTGATGTTGCTGAACGTTGCGCCGACGCCGAAGCGCCGCAGACCGAAGCTGCCCGATTTGAACACGGCGGGCAGCGCGTTGGTCGCGTCGTTGACGCTGATCACGCGCTGGTTGTCGAGGTCGACGGTAATCGCCGTGCCGCTCGTCGTCACCTTCAGATGATGCGTGCTGCCGCCGACGATCGTGCTCACCGGATACGAGATGAAGTTCGTCCAGTTGTTGTTCTGGCGGCCGACGACGACCGAGTGCGTCCCCGTGTCGAGGCCGATGAAATAGCCGGTCAGGCTGTCGGGACCACCGGCCGTTGGGTTGGTCGTGCGAACGATGAAACCCGCGTTCGCCGCGCCGGTGCCGACCGGCGCGCTGACCGTCACGTCCGCTTCGTACGACGCGGTCGCGTAGGTGCTCGCCAGCGCGACGGTTTTGTCGCCGGCGCCGGTGCCATTGGTCGCCGGCGCGGGGATCGTGATGCTCGAGTTGCTCGTGCCGGGGCCCCAGCCTTCGGTCGAGCCGGGCGCGAGATAGTTCGTGAAGTCGCCGAACGAAAGGGTGGTCGTGGAAACCGGCGTCGGGGGGGCGGGCGGTGTGTAGGGCGGCAGGTCGAGCGTGGGGTCGGCGATCACGAGCGGCGGCGTGGTCGTTTTCATCCCGAGCGGAACGGTCTTCGCGGCCTTGAATTCACTCTGGACCTTGGCCGCGTCGGCCTGCTCGGCGGCGGAGGCGGCGGCCGCCGCCGACGCCGAGGAATCGACTGCGTTGACCTGCTTATCCGCCGACGCGGACACGTTTGGCGAACCGTCATTGCCGCCGCAAGCGCCCAACATGGCGAGCGTCGCCAGCACAAAGTAATTGCGCACCTTTATCTCCTGATGTCCCCGCTTAATTGATGGTCATAATTATTATTAAATCCGCATACGGCCATAGATTGAGGGGCCGGCCGTATCGATGCGGAAATCGATATGAATAATATTATTAGTTTGGCCGGGCTGTATCAGTACATACCCGCAATTGTCGGAAGAAGGCCGGCGCGATACGCGCGAGGGAGACGCGGCAAATAATGCGCAATGGATCAAGTGCGATAAGTCGTTGTCGATCGCTCATCCGTCAGCGGGCATAATCCGTTTTCCCGCCGCTCGCATACGCTGTGCGATGCGCTGCCATCGCGCTATAGCGAACCCGGTGACGCGCCCTTCGCGCGCTTCTCAGGACCACTCATGCCGCCTACTGTCGCCGTCCGTCACACCGCCGTGCCGCTGCGCAGCGTCGCGCTGATCCTCGTGTCGATGTTCTGTTTCGCGGTCGTCGACGCGCTGGCCAAATCGGTGGCGCTCGCGTATCCGGCCAACGAAGTGACGTTCTTCCGCATGCTGTTCGGCCTGTTTCCGGCGGTAGCGATGTGCGTGCGCGGTAAGCCGCTCACCGTGCGTCTCAAACAGATGGACGTGCGCGGGCAGACCCTGCGCTCGCTGACGCTGCTCGGCGCGTCCGGTTTGTTCTTCGCGGGCCTGCCGTACATGCCGCTCAGCGAAGCGGTCGCGATCGTCTATTCGGAGACTCTGCTGGTGATCGTGCTGGCGCCGTTGTTGTTGAAGGAAGTGCTCAAACCGCGCGATGCGTTCGCGGCCGCGATCGGCTTTGTCGGCGTGCTGTTCGTGGTGCGCCCGGACGGTTCGCATTCGAGTTGGCTCGGTCCTGTTCTGCTGATTTCGAGCGCGTTGTTCGGCGCGCTGTCGATCATCCAGATCAAACGCATTCGCGCCACCGACGACTCCGCCACCACCGTGTTGTACTTCACGGCGGTCGGCACGCTCGTCACGGGCGCGTCGCTGTTCTTCGCGTGGCGCACGCCGTCGTTCAACGCGCTGGCGGTGATGGCGTTGCTCGGCGTGTTCGCGACTGCCGGACAGTTGCTGATGACGATGGCGTTCCGTCAGGCCGATGCCGGTGCGCTCGCGCCGTACAACTACACGAGCATCGTGTGGGCCGCGCTATTCGGCTATGTGGTGTGGGGCGAGACGATCGGCGCGATGTCGCTGCTCGGCATCGCGCTGATCGTCGGCAGTTCGATTGCGGTCGCGATGCGCAGGAAGCCGGAAGAAGGTCCGCTCGTCTAGCTGGCGTTGCCCGCAACGGCGAGATAAACCGTGCGCGGGAAATTAGTTCGGAGTTCAAACCGTCAATTTTCAATCGTCGGAGGAGAAACCGGTGGCTGGCTTTTCCCGCCAACGGGCCTGCTTAATCCGACGATTCGACATTCGCGAAATATAAATCCAGAATTGGGTGCATCCAGTTCGCGCGCGTTTTCGTACGTGAGTTGATCGGCCGGAAGCTGCGGCCGTTTCGGCGGCATCCATCGTATCGATCGTCGCTAACCCTCTGATGAATTCGGGCACGTTGCAGCACGCACGTCGCAACGCGTCTGTCCACGATTGGAAGGGGACACGTCTTGTTTAGCGATCCTAGAAAGGTGGTTTTTGCGGGCGTCGTCCTCAGCGCCGTTGCGATTGGCGCTTTCGTGTATGTAGCAGAGTCCGACGACGACTCCGCGGACGACGAACTCGGCCTCGTGCATGACGAGCCGGCGCGTTCCGGGCGCGGCGACATCATGAGTGGCGTGATCACGTCGGGCTCCGTCGAATCTCGCAGCGATTCCGCCGCGAGCGAGGCGGATCGATTGCATGCGGCGCGCAAAAGTCTGCTGCGCGACGATGTGGCAGCGGCACGCGTGCAACCGAATGCGGCGCGCCAGGCGCGTCAGAACGACAGTCCGCTCGTCGCGCTAAAAAAGCAGGCAGATAAGGAGCCGCGCGCACTTGCGGCCGCGCCGGTCGATAAGGCCGCGCGACCGGAGGGCAAAGCGACGCGAACGTCGTCGCCTTTAGCGGTGAAAAGTCCTCAGTCGCGGGATGCTCAGCTTGCAACGCGCCAGCGTTCGATACACGAGTCGAGCTATGCGCAGCACAGACACGCGGCGCAAACCGTGACGACGATCGCGGGCAGCTATAGCGCAAGCGCGTCGAGTCTGCCGCCTCGCGCGAGTCAGCCAGCTTATGCACTGCCCGAATTGAATGCCGTGGACAGTGCGCCCGCCACGCTCAATGCGCCCATTGCGCCGATCGTACCGATGGCGCCGCTCGCGGCGCCGCGGTTGCAACAGCCGGAGCCGACCGTGCAATCAGAGCTATCGAAATCGCAAGCCGACTTGACCGCGCAAGCCATCTCGTCGCCACCGCTGGTTCAGACGATGCCGGCCGAGGGCGTATTGCCGAAGTTGGATAGCGGGCCGAAAAGCCGCGCCGAGGTACGCGCGGAGATCGTCCGCGCGCGGGACGACGGCAGCCTTCCCGCGTTCGGCAATCCCGATCCCGCAGGCCCGGGCGGTGCGCCGAGCCTGACCGGCGCGCCACGTCCGTGAGTGAAGCGCGGCCACGCCGGCAGAGGGCATCGACACATCGCGTGAGACTGCCGAACCGCCGGCGCTGCGCGTCAGCGCAGCGACGCGGAGAGCCGCGCGAAAGTCGGTTCGTCGGTGCGATCGAAGGCGAGTGGCGTGACCGACACGCGGCCCGATGCAACCACGGCGGTCTCGCTATCGTGATCGTTCGCGCGTGCGCCGCGTTGAAAGCGCAGCCAGTGATAGGCCATGCCGCGAGGGTCGACTTGCGGCAGCACGTCGATATCCTCGACGAGGCCGACACCTTGCCGGGTCGGCGTGAGCGGGCCAGCGGCGGCTGCGTCGACATCGGGAAAGTTGATGTTCAGGCAGGTGGGCACGGCGTGCTCGATCGCCAGCAACTGGCGGATCACGCCGGGCGCGAGCGTACGCGCGGTATCCCAGCGCACGTTGTCGCGATTGCTGAAGGTCTGGCTCAATGCAAAGGAAGGCAATCCGAGCAGCAGGCCGGTCATCGCCGCGCCGACTGTGCCTGAGAACATCGTCTCGACGCCGAGGTTGCCGCCGCGATTGATGCCGGAAAGGATCAGCGTGGGTGGCGCATCGCGCATCAGATGACGCACGCCCATCACGACGCAATCGCCCGGTGTGCCCGTTACGCCGAAACGCCGCTCGCCCTGGCGGCTGACGCGCAGCGGCGAATGCAGACTGATCGAATGCGACGTGCCGCTCTGATCGTGTTCGGGTGCGACCACCCAGACTTCGTGCGCGAGTTCGGCGGCGACGGCTTCGAGCACGGCGAGGCCGGGCGCGTCGATACCGTCGTCGTTCGTCAGCAGCACGCGCGGCACTTTGGATTCGTAGGTGGACATCGCGACAAACTCCTCTCGGGGATAAGGGAATGGAAGGCTCATTATCCGGCTATCGGCGAGTGCGTGTCGCGAAGCGGCCAGAAGCCCGCGCGGACGGTATCAGGCATGTGCACGTTCACCGAGCGGGCGCTTCGTCGACCGATACGCAGGGGGGCGCCACGGTCGGTATACGTCACCGCTTCTAAACGGACGCTCACGCAGCGCGGTGGAAGAGCCCGCAATTTGCGGGCTTTTCCCGTTGCTTCTGCTTTCATCGCGACGCGGGTACCATGCAGACTGCTTCGTGCGCCGGCGTCGGCCGGGGTTGCGGTCGGACTTCGTCGACACGTGATCGAATCGGCGGCGCGCGTCATCCACCACCTCATGCCGGACGTGTCGCCATGCAGATAGAACCGTTTGAGATCGCCATTCCCGACCACGATATCGACGATCTGCGCCGGCGTCTCCGCGCGACGCGTTGGCCGCGGGTCACGCCGGCGCCCGCGTGGCAGCAGGGCGCCGATACCGCGTGGCTGCGCGAGCTGGCGTCGTATTGGGCCGAACATTTCGACTGGCGCGCGGCTGAACGCAAGCTGAATCGGCAGGCGCAATTCATCGCCGAGGTCGACGGTCAGCGCGTGCACTTCGTGCATCGGCGAGGCGAGGGGCTTGCGCCTTATCCGCTGGTGATCACGCATGGCTGGCCCGGTTCGTTCTTCGAGTTCAGCGCGCTGCTCGATCAACTCTGCGACCCGGGCGCGTTCGGCGCCGATCCCGCCGACGCGTTCGATGTCGTCGTTCCGTCTCTACCCGGCTTCGCCTTTTCGCCGGCGCCGACGCGGCCCGGCACATCCGCATTTCAGGTGGCGGACCTGTGGGCGTCGCTGATGCGCGGTCTCGGCTACGAGCGCTTCGGCGCGCAGGGCGGCGATCTCGGCGCGGGCGTGTCGATCGCGCTCGCCGCGCGGCATCCGCAAGCCGTCGACGGCATTCACCTCAACTTCCTGCCCGGTACCTACGAGCCCGCAATCGGCGCGGCCCGTCAGCCGCTCACACCGGCGGAGGAAAAATTTCTGCGCGATAAAAGCGAGTGGACCGCGCTCGAAGGCGGCTATGCGCACATGCACGCCACCAAACCGCAGACGGCGGCCGCGTCGCTCAACGATTCGCCGGTCGGACTCGCGGCATGGATCGGCGAAAAGTTTCGCGCGTGGAGCGATTGCGACGGCGAGGTCGAGCGCGTGTTTTCGAAAGACGAACTGCTCACCAATATTTCGCTGTACTGGCACACGCAGAGCATCGGGTCATCGATGCAGATGTATTGGGAGAACCGCTTGCAGCCGATGCGTTTCGCCGACGGGCAGCGCGTGTCGCCACCGGTCGGCTATGCGCATTTTCCGAAGGAACTGAGTCATCCGCCGCGCAGTTGGCTGGAGAGAACCTTCGACGTGACGCAATGGACCGACATGCCGAGCGGCGGACATTTCGCCGCGATGGAGAAGCCGGGTTTGCTCGCCACGGAGATTCGGCGATTTTTCAGGCCTTTGAGAGAGGCGAGGCGCTAGGCCACTGCGTTGTCGAATCTTCCGCGCCGGGGTTCGGGCCAGTGCACTCCAATCCGCAGCCAAACCGACGCGCCACGCCGACCTGCACGCCGCGCGCGCCGCTCCCGACTACGCGAGCGACACCCCCGCATTCGCTGCGCTGGCCTATGTGTTTGCGACGAAAAATCGCCCGGTCGCCGGGTTCTTTAAATATCGTCAGACACCGTCGAAACCCCCATGCCGCCACGTATGATCGGCTGACGTCATGCGCATTGGTTCTCGTCGATCGACTCCGCTATCACTGTCGACACGCAGCATCCGATGCCGTGATCGAAAACGACCGTTTCATGCACGCACCTGCGCCCCATCGGCGGGATGTCGTGCTACTGGCACAACCGGAACAACGCAGCGGGCGAGGGGCCTGAGCGCAACACGCATCAGGGCTGGCGCTGCGACTACACGCACAACGATGCTGAAAACCAAAGCCATGACGCAGCGTGTCGTTTATTTCACACGCGAGCCTGTTCCGGGACTGCTGGCGGACATCGTGGAGCGCGACTGGGAAGTGGAAGTGGTCGGCTCGATCGAGGAGGTCCGGCGCGCGATGCGGGTCGGCACGCCGGTCGGTGCGCTCGTCGATCTGTCGAGCGTGCTCGATCTCTACGAGGCGCGCGCGCTCGAAGACTGTCTCGCGCAACCGGATGTCAGTTGGGTGGCGATGGCTTCGGCGGCGCAACTCGACGACCCGACCGCGCGCCGGCTGGTGCGGGAGTACTGCTTCGACTACGTCACGTTGCCCGCAGCCAACGCGCGGATTCTCGACACCGTGGGCCACGCATGCGGCATGGTCTCGCTCGGCGAATCCACTCGCGTCGACACGGCAGTGGGCGAAGGCAAACTGGTCGGCAATAGCGACGCGATGCTCGCGTTGTTCGATCGGATCGGCAACGTGGCGGCGATCGATGCGCCGGTCTTTATCGCCGGCGAATCCGGCACCGGCAAGGAACTGACGGCCGCCGCGATCCACGCGCGTTCGTCGCGCCGCCACGCGCCGTTCGTCGTAATCAATTGCGGATCGATTTCCCCCGATCTGCTGCAAGCGGAATTGTTCGGCTACGAGCGCAGCGCGTTCGACAGCGCGAATCGACGGCGCATCGGCCGCATCGAAAGCGCGAACGGCGGCACTCTGTTTCTCGATGGAATCGGCGATCTGCCGTATGAGAGTCAGGCGAGCCTGCTGCGCTTCATGCAGGAGAGCATGATCGACGTCGACGTGCGCATCATGTGCGCGACCCACGTCGATATGGATGCGGCGATTGAGGCCGGCCGCTTCCGCGCGGATCTCTACTATCGCGTGTGCGTGTCGAGGATCGACGTGCCGCCGCTGCGTACGCGCGGCAACGACATCGAACTGCTCGCGCTGGATGCGCTCGACCGTCACAGAAAGGATGCGCGTCGTCGCCTGTCAGGCTTTTCGCCCGACGCGATCGCGGCGATGCGTCGATACGCGTGGCCGGGCAACGTACGAGAGTTGATCAACCGCGTGCAGCGTGCGGTCGTGATGTCGGAAGGGCGCGCGATCAGCGCTGCCGATCTCGACCTCTCGGCTTACGCCGCGGCTGCGCCGTTGACCCTCGCGTATGCGCGCGAAGCCGCAGAGCGGCAGGCGCTCGAACTTGCGTTGCTGCGTCATCGCGGCCGCCCGGGCGACGCGGCACGCGAACTGAGCATTTCGCGCGCGACGCTGTATCGCCTGCTCGCCGAGCACGGCATGCGTTATGCCGATGAGTGCTTGGCACACGGTTGAAAATTTCGCGTGACGCCGTGCCGTGAAGCGCGCCGCCGGGGTGCCGGGCGTCGAGCGCCGCGCTTCACATCTTCACGTCGATGCGTCCATAGACTCCGTTGGCTTCATCGTTCGGCCCGGCGGCGAAGAACAGCGTGTTGACCGGCTGATTGCTGAGCCCGTTGCCGAACGCAATACCCCACAAGCCGCTTTGTGCGAATGCCGAGCCATCCGGCAGATTGATCGTGCCGAGCGGTTGGCCGCTCGCGGGATCGAATGCGTTGATCTTGCCGTCGCCGAAGTTGCCGATCAGCACATCGCCGCTGAAGCGCCCGAAATTGGCCGGTGCCTGCGTGACGCCCCACGGCGCATCCAGCGAACCGGCTGACGCGAAGCGCTGCATCAGATTGCCCGCCGTATCGAAGACATCAACAAAACCGAGGCCGTCACCGTCCACGTTGTCGTGCGCAGCCGCATCCTGTTTGGCGTAAGTGACGAAGAGTCTTGCGCCGATCGCCTGAATGCCGAACGGCGCGAAGCCTGCCGGCAACGTCGTGTCCTGGAACTTGCCGGGCATCGCCACCTTCGCGAAGCTGCGGTCGAACACGTCGATCCTGTTGTTGTGAAAGTCGGTGGCATACAGGAAGTTGGCGCCGCCGTTGCTCGCTAGCGCGAGCCCTTTGTAGACCGCGCCGGTGCTGCCGCCGTCGAACATGACGAACGCGGTGGTGGGCGCGACGGCAGGCGCCCACGCGGTGATCGTGCCGCCTTCGCCAGCAAAAACGAAGGCGCCGACGCCGGTCTTACCGCCCTGTGTGACGGTGAAATCGCTGGTGCCGTTGAACACGATGCCGGTCGGATTGGCCGGTCCGCTGGTTCCGTTCGGAATACTGACGACCAGTGATTGTGGCGTGCCGTTGCCGTCATACAGTGTCGCGAGCGATGTTCCGTTGTCCGCTACCCAGACGAAGCCCTTCGGGTTGAACGCGACGCCCCACGCGTTTTTCAGGTTGGGGTCCGTGTGCGCCGCCGCGACCGAGCCGTCGGACACCAGCATGGTCGAAGTAAACGACTGCGTGCTGAGCGAATCGGAATTCCCTCCGCATGCGACGAGACCCGTCAACGCCGCGCCGCCCACGACGGCGCCGAGTACCTTAAGCACAGACTTCATGGCCGCACCTCTCTGATGACCGATGGTCATTGCGGTTATTGAACGCGCGGCGCCGCGGCTTTATTCCCGGGAGTGAAGCGATTTTTTCGAGGAGCCGCGTTCGCCCGATCCGCTTCGAAAGACATCAAGCGGCAAACGCACCGCCCATGAGCGGGCGATCTTTTGTTTTTTTTTCTCCGTATGGCATTGGAGATTCGTCGAGGCAAAATACGAACCGGTGTTGCCCGACGCGAGGCCGACAGCATGACTGCATCGATTACGCTGGTTCTGTTCGACATGGAGGGCGTCCTGTCCCGCTACGACCGCGCGGCGCGGGTCGATTGTCTGGCAGCGATTTCGGGCTGCACGGCGGAAGCTGTGCGCGATGCGATCTGGGGCTCCGGCCTCGAAGCCCGCGCCGATGCCGGCCAGATCAGCGATGACGAGTATCTGCGCGAACTCGGCGCTCTGCTGAACTATCCCGTCAGTCGCGCGGATTGGCTGGCCGCGCGCCACGCATCGATCACACCCGACGAGTCCGTAATCGCGCTGGCCGCCAGGCTGGCCGAACATCATCGCATCGCGATACTGACGAACAACTGCCGGTTGCTGACCGATCACATCGGCTATCTGAATCCGCCTGTGGCTCGGCTGTTCGGCTCGCATGTCTATTCTTCGGCCGCGTTCGGCGCGGCGAAACCGGCGGCGCAGACCTATCTTGGCTGCGTCGAACAACTCGGCGTGCGCGCGGCGCAAACGCTTTTCGTCGACGACACCGACGCCAACGTGAACGGCGCGATTGCCGCCGGTCTGCAAGGACACAAGTTCGTCAGCGCTGCGCAACTGTCCGATGAGTTGCAGCGTCATGGACTGCTGTAGGCGATAAGCCGCGGCATTGCTCCGCGTTTGCACTCGCACATCGCCTATCGACGCCCTCGAAAAAACTTGACGCCGCGCATTCAGCGCCTATAGTTCACCACATGGTGAAGTGTCCTGTCAGTCAACTCGATCGTACGTTTTCCGCCCTCGTCGACCCCACGCGGCGCGCCATCCTTGCGCGTCTCGAGCGTGAGCCCGGCCTGTCGGTGACGGAACTCGCGCGTCCGCTGCCGCTCAAGCTGCCGGCGGTCATGAAGCATCTCGACGTGCTCAGCGACGCCGGCCTGATCGCGCGCACAAAGAGCGGGCGCACCGTGTCGGTCGAACTCGTTGCCGGTCCGATGGAAGAAGCGATGGCGTGGTTAAGGCGCTACGAGCGCTTCTGGTCCGCGAGTCTCGACCGGCTTGCTGATTTTGTCGAAGGGGAAGAGGAATGAGTGAAGAGAAGCCGAGCCTGACGATCGTGCGGCATTTCAAAGCGCCACCGGCAAAGGTCTACGCCGCATGGACACGGCCCGAACTGATGGCGCGCTGGTGGGGCCCGGACGCCGGGCCGGTGCTAAGTGCCGAAGCCGATCCACGCGTGGGCGGCCGCTTTCGCGTGGTGTTCCAGACGCTCGACGGCGAAACGCACGATTGTCGCGGCGAATACCGTCAGGTTGAGGCGGCGCGCAAACTGGTCTTTACGTGGGAGTGGGTCACGCTGCCCGAGCGGCGTTCTCTCGTGACGATCCAGCTCCGGCCGCTCGATGCAGGCACGGAGATGACGTTCACGCACGCGCAATTTTTCGACGAAGCCGCGCGCGACGGTCATCGGGCCGGCTGGAGCGGGGCGTTCGAGAAGTTGGACAGTCTCATCGACGAGCTGGAAAGCGCGGGCGATTGAGGTTCGCCGCAACGATGTCAACGCATACCGAGGTCGCTCATGAAGCTCTACTATGCTGAAACGCTCGCGCCACGCAAGGCATGCGCGGTGGCCGGATACTTAGGGTTGCCAATCGAATATGTGTTCGTCGATCTGGGCAAGGGCGACGGCGAGCAGAAGAGTCCCGACTATCTCGCGATCAATCCGAACGGCACGGTGCCGAGCCTCGTCGACGGTGACAGAAAGCTGTGGGAAGCCGACGCCATCATCTGCCACCTCGCGCAGCGCGCGGGATCGGGCCTCTGGCCGCGCGACGCACAGCAGCAGATCGACGTCGTGCGCTGGCTGAGCTGGAACAATCAGCATCTATACCGGCACGGCAACGCACTTTACTTTGAGCACCTGATCAAGCGGTGGGTCGGCATGGGCGAACCCGACCCGTCGAAAGTCGAGGAAGCGCAGGGCTTTTTCCGCAAGCATGCGAGCGTGCTCGATCAGCATCTGACCGGACGCAAGTGGCTGCTCGGCGACGATCTGTCGGTCGCGGATTTTGCCGTCGGCGTGACGCTACCGTACGCGAAAAGCGCGGCGATACCGCTCGACGAATTTCCGGAGGTGCGGCGCTGGCACGATCAGTTGAACGCGTTCGACTCGTGGCGTAATCCATTTCCCGCGCGGCCTGCACAGACCGCGGCGCACGGGTGAAGGGCGAAGTATGTGCTGCGCGATCGTCGCACTGACAATGACCCTGCTGGCCGGCTGGCGCAGCCTATCGTCCACGTTCGTCGGCCGTATCGGACGATTGCGGCAGGTTGCACTCGCGCTGATCGCAATCGCCGCGGCGGCCGGGTCCGCGATGGCGGCGGACCGGTTCGCGCAGGCCGATAGTGGGCAACTGTCGTTGCTCACGCCGATCTGTGGGGTGCATTTCATCAGGTAGCGTCGTGCGTTGTCGTCGTGCGTCCTGAAAGCATGACGGCGCTTCACGCTTCTCGAAACAACCAGTCCGGCCGAATTGCCGTATCGTACGAAGTCACGCGTCTCATTGCGGATCGAGGGTACGTCATGGCACTTTCGTCGAAACACGATGGGCGTCGCATCGACAGACGCCGGTTTCTGCGTGCGGCGGGCGGCGCGGCGATCGGCTTGCCGGTGTCGCTCGCATTGTCAGGGCTAACGGCGGCTCAATCGCCAGCCCATACTCAAACGCCCGCTGCAACGCCATCCGCCACGACGACGCCGCTGCCGCGCATGGCCCAGCGCGCGATCCCTGCCACGGGCGAACGCGTGCCGGTAATAGGCTGCGGCACCTGGCGCACCTTCGACGTCGGCGACGATCCCGCCGCGCGCGCCCAACTCGCCGACGTGCTGCGCATCCTCTTCGAAGCCGGCGGTTCGGTGATCGATTCGTCGCCGATGTACGGCTCGTCGGAAGCCGTCGCCGGAGCGCTGCTCACCCAACTCGACGCGCACCGCCAGGCGTTCGTCGCGACCAAGGTCTGGACCGACGGACGCGATGCAGGCATCGCGCAGATGGAAGAATCGCTGCGCCGTTTCCAGCAGCCGCGCATCGACCTGATGCAGGTTCACAATCTGCTCGACTGGCGCACGCAAATCGCGACGTTGCGCGACTGGAAAGCACGCGGGCGGATTCGCCATATCGGCATCACGCACTACACGTCGAGCGCCTTCGGCGAAGTCGCGGCTGTGATGCGCAGCGAAAAGCCCGACTTCGTGCAGATCAACTATGCCGCCGACGACCGCGTTGCCGAAGAACGCATCCTGCCGCTCGCGGCGGAACTGGGCATCGGCGTGGTGATCAACCAGCCGTTCGGCGGTGGCGGCCTGCTCGCGCGCGTCGTCAAAACGCCGTTGCCCGAATGGGCGGCGGAGATCGGCTGCACGAGCTGGGCGCAGGTCCTGCTGAAGTTCGTGCTCGCGCATCCGGCGGTGACCGTGGTGATTCCCGGCACGGGCCGTCCGCAGTACATGGCCGACAACGTTCGGGCCGGCTCCGGTCCGTTGCCCGACAAAGCGATGCGCGCGCGGATCGTGGCGGCGGTGAACTCAATAGCTAGTTAAAATTAAATCCTATTTGAACGCTGTTGAAATAGTCAACGCATTTGCAGTCGAGTTTTCAGGCTTCCTTAGCACAATACGGAACAGAGAAAAATAAAATTTTCCGTAGTAAGGCGCCATATTCCGTTTTCGCATCGATTAACTCTACCGATTACCACTCCCATTCGAATTGCATACACGAAGCACTCGCGCAGGAAAGATTGTGAAAGGAAGTTGACACGAGAACGTTTGCCAAACTAGGCTACGCACTGTCGTCCAGAAACCGACCTCGATATTTCTTCTTATCTGCCCGCAGACGCAGGCATGCCTTCGTTTTCCGGTTGGTCGGACGTCGCATGGATGTTCAGTAAGGCGTTTCACGCAGTCTTTTTGAAAGCATTGTAATAAAAATGGATCGTGATTAAAAAATCAGCCGCCAGTGCTGAGGCGTCAACACGTCCATTCATTCTCGCTAGCAATTCGGTGCTGGTGCGGGAGACCTTTTTCGCTGAAAAACACAGAAACACAGCAGAAGCACTCAACGCACTTTCTTTAAGCCGATTTTGTCAGTCGAGGATTAAAATGCGTATAAATTTCCGATTGCAGATACAGTGCCTGGCGCTAGCCGGCATCACGGCGCTGGCGGGATGCGGCGGCAGCGACGGCTCGTCCGCGTTGTCGAGCAAGTCCGCACAGACGCCGGCCGCCGCTTCCGACGCGGCACCGGTTGCGCTGGCCGCGCCGCCCGCCGCGAACACGTCGATCGACAAGACCGTGCCGCCGGTGGAGTTGCCCGACACGGTCACGCCGGTCAACTACAAGCTGTGGTTCCGGCCGAACCCGGCACTGTCTTCGTTCGACGGCCGCGCGGACGTGCAGATCAAGGTGCTCAAGGCGGTCAACGCAATCACGATTGCCGGACACCGTGTCAAGTTCGTCAACGGCTCGATCACGCTGCAACCGGGCAACATCCCGTTGATCGCCACGCCGCAGGACGACGGCGATTTCTATCAGCTGCGGCCGGTGAGCGGCCAGATCGCCGCGGGCAACTATTCGCTGCACATGGAGTGGAGCGGCATCATCAACTTCAAGACCTATGACGATCCGGTCGCGAAGACCGGCGGCAGTTGCGGTGACGATCCCTATCCCGGCTGCTCCGCTGCCGAAGGCGTATTCCGCGTCGACCTGAAGGCGACCGACGGCACCACGAGCGGCGCGATCCTCACGCAAGGCGAATCGAACCTCGCCCGTCAATGGTTCCCCGGCTGGGACGAACCCGCGTTCCGTCCGACCTACGAGGTGAGCGCGGAAGTCCCGCAGAACTGGAAGGTCGTGTCGAACGCGGCCGAGAAGCCGGCGGTCAACGTGGATAGCGGCTACAAGCTGGTGTCGTTCGAGAAGACGCCGCCTATGCCGTCGTA
Source organism: Paraburkholderia ginsengisoli NBRC 100965 (assembly GCF_000739735.1). Taxonomy (GTDB): domain Bacteria; phylum Pseudomonadota; class Gammaproteobacteria; order Burkholderiales; family Burkholderiaceae; genus Paraburkholderia; species Paraburkholderia ginsengisoli. The sequence goes on from NZ_BBJF01000005.1 coordinate 525,164, forward strand.
TCTGCTGTTCTTTGGCGGCGGCCAGTTCGACATTCTCGAAGACGACTTCACGAGCCCGCTGCCCGACGGCAAGGGTCTGCATCTGCGCATCTTCACGCCGCCCGGTATGCGTGACTGGGCGAAGCCGGCGATGCAGCAGACCAAGCAGGCGCTCGATTACTACTATCGCTACACCGGCATCTCGTTGCCGCTCACCAAGTTCGACACGATCGCCGCCAACGATGCGTTCAAGGAACAGAAGGACCTGAACTTCGGCGGCATGGAGAACTGGGGGGCGATTCTCGAATTCGCCGACGACATCCTCCCGGCCCCCGGCACGACGATGTCCGATTACGGCGTGACTGTGCTCACGCACGAAGCCGCACACCAGTGGTTCGGCGATCTCGTCACGCTCGACTGGTGGGACGACGTGTGGCTGAACGAATCGTTCGCGACGTTCTTCGAGAACAAGACCAAGGTGCGCTTCTTCCCGGATCGTTTCAGCTGGGTCGACGACGTGAAGAACAAGTACGCGGTGATCAACGCGGATCTGAAGTCCACCGCGTTCCCGGTGCAGCCGAACTTCAACGGTTGGGCGTCGAACGATTTCGTGCTGAGTGCGAGCGCATTCACGTACGACAAGGGGGGCCATGTGCTGAAGATGCTGGAGAACTATCTCGGCGAAGACGTGATGCGCCGTGGCCTGCAAACGTATCTGGCCGACTATTCGCTCGGCAACGGTACGCCGAAGCGTCTGTGGGACGAACTGGCCAAGGCGAGCGGCGAACCGATGGTGGCGATCGGCGACAGCTTCGTGCGGCAAACGGGCGTCCCGTTGATCTCGCTCGACACCCAGTGCGATCTGACGACGAACCAGACAGTGGTCACGCTGAAACAGTCGCCGTTCCCGAACCAGAACGCGTATCCGGGCACGCAGTGGACGATTCCGTTGACGCTCGCGTACGGCGACGGACTGACCTCGCGCAAGACGGTCGCGATGAAGAACACGCAGACTCAGGTGCGGCTGAACGGTTGCTCGGCGGTGCTCGCCGATCCGAGCGGTCTCGACTACTACGTGACCAACTACAGCAACAACGCGTGGAGTCAGTTGCTCGCGCAGGGCAGCGCGTTGCAGGATCCGGTGCTGCTGACCAGCCTGCAACTCGAGGCGAAGCTGCTGGTGAAGAACGGTCTCGCGGACCCGTCGCGGGAAACGAGCATCGGCTCGCTGAGCCCGACGGTCACGCCGCTCGCGCGTCAGTTGACGACCGTCGCGCCGACCACACAGTCGCTGCGTCCTGCAATCCGCTATCAGGGCAAGCTCAGGCAGAAGCCGCAGGCGCAGTGAGGAGGATGTCGTAAGGGAGCGCAATGGCAATAAGGCGCCCGCATCGCAGCATCATGCGAAGCGGGCCGCCAGTTTTTTTTCAGCGCATCGCACGACGCAGGAATAAAACCGGCGCAAGACCGGTCATGCCTCATGAACCGAGTCGCAAAGGCCGCCGCACGATTGTGCGGCTCGCCCGCGAATCCTTATCGTGAGGTCACCATGTCGTCACATCATTCATTCGATCCGGCGCGTCGCGGCGCGCTGAAATGTCTTGCGTTCGGCGGGCTCGGCACCGTGTTCGTGCTGACGGGCGGCGTGCTCACGCCGGTCGAACTGGCGCTCGCCGCCGACGCGACAAAGCCGGCGGCCATGCAGGGCGTGCCGCTCTTCCTGCAGATCAGCGACACGCATATCGGCTTCAACAAGGAGGCCAACCCGGACGTCGCGGGTACGCTGAAGCAGACCATCGACTTCGTCAACGCGATGCCGGTCAAGCCCGCGCTGGCGATCCATACGGGCGACATCACGCATCTGTCGAAGGCGTCGGAGTTCGATCTCGCGGCGCAGCTGATGTCTGGCCTGAAGATCACGGAACTGCACACCGTGCCCGGCGAGCACGACGTGACGGACGGCCCCGGCACCGAATACTTCAGCCGCTTCGGGCAGGCGTCGGACAACAAGGGCTATTACAGCTTCGATCATCAGGGCGTGCACTTCGTCGGCCTCGTCAACGTGATGCACTTCAAGCCGAACGGCCTCGGTGGTCTCGGCGACGAGCAGCTCGCGTGGCTCGAAAGCGATCTCAAGGGACGCGCGTCGAGCACGCCGATCGTCGTGTTCGCGCACATGCCGATGTGGACCATCTACGAGCCGTGGGGCTGGGGCACGGGCGACGCGGGCCAGGCGATGAGCTACCTGAAGCGTTTCGGCTCGGTGACGGTGCTCAACGGCCATATTCATCAGATCGTGTCGAAGGTCGAAGGCAATATCACCTTCCACACCGCGCGTTCGACGGCCTATCCGCAGCCGAGCGCCGGCATCGGCGACGGACCCGGGCCGCTGAAAGTGGCAAGCGATCAGCTTCCCAGAATGCTCGGCGTCACCAGCATCAGCATTGCGCAGCATCCACTGAAGGCGACGCTCGCCGATACCACGCTGGTCTGATCGCGGACCGTTCCGTATGCAGCACTTAAAACTCAGCACTCAGCATTCACGCAAAGGAGATTAGTCATGCAAACTAACAGGATGAGCCGCGCGCTTCGGGTTCTGCTCGGCGGCGCCGCGCTGATCGCGGCATCGGCGGGACTGTACGCGGCGCACGCGGAAACGCCCGGCGCGGTGGTCATCAAGAACTTCATGTTTTCGCCGATGGCGCTCACGGTGAAGGCCGGCTCGACCGTGACCTGGAAGAATCTGGACGGCGAGCCGCATACGGTCGTCAACGACGCCGGCCTGTTCCGTTCCGCAGCGCTCGATCAGAACGACTCGTATCAGTTCAAGTTCGACAAGCCCGGCGTCTATAACGTGTTTTGCGGCATCCATCCGAACATGAAAGAGACCATCACCGTGCAGTAGTCAACGCAGCCGTTCACGCGGTATGCAGCTCGCTAAGCCGGCAAAGCAGAATGCCGTAGCCGCTCAGGTGGCCGAGATACACGCTCGTGAATACGCTGGCGCCCGGCAGGTCTTCGATCAGATGGCGCAGCTCTTCCATCTGCAGCGGCGGCCTCGGCAACGGCGGCCGCTCGACCCGCAGATCCGCCGCCTCGGCCAGTTGCCGGTGCGCCGCCACCAGCGTGCCAAGGCGCGCGAAGAAGGCTTCGCGCCACGACGCATCGAGCGCGGCGAACTGATCGTGGAACGTGTCCATCGTCTCCAGAAAATTGACCAATGAATCGAAGACTTCCTGATAGCACGCGAAAAGCGGCGCCCGTGCGCGATTGCGCGCCAGATGCGGCGAGACCCAGGCCTGCTCGATATCGGTTTTCAGCAGCTGGTGCGCCTGCTTGAGATTGGTGCTCAGCGCGCGCAGTTTTGCGGCAGCGGGTTTGATCTGCGCGCGCGCCAGGGTGCCGGCGGCGAGTTGGGCGAAGGTGTCGGTCGCCTGCTCGTTGCCGTCGTTGACGAGCGTGTTCGCCCAGTAGCCGTGATCGGGCGGAAAGGCCACCTCCTGGATGATGAAGCCGAGCAGCATACCCAGCACCACACCGATCAGACGCTGTTCGAGCAGCGGCAGATGTTCGCCGGTGTAGAGCACGAGGGTCATCGGCACGGTGACGCTGGTCATCTGGAACAGCGACGGCCTCAGGCCGGCGGTGCCGAAGATCACCACCGGCAGCAGCAATGCGCCCAGCCAGAGGTGAGGCGCGGTCAGCCAGATCAGCAGCGTGCCCAGCGGCATCGCGACGACATTGGACAGCACGCGCTTGTAGAAGTAGCTTCTGGCCGCCGAAATCGAGCTTCCCAGCGCCAGCGTCAGCATGGCCGAACCGGCGAGCGACACTGCGGCATCGGGATAGCCAAGCAGCGAAGGAATGAAGAAGCCGATCCAGAGGCCCAGTGTCAGCTTCGTGTATTTCGCCGTTTCGGACAGAGAGAAGCGCGCGAGGGCACGGCGAAACGGCGTGAGCGGCTTGTGGGAGTAGACGTTGGACATGGTTTTTATGTGAACCGATGACGTTAAGCCAGGCGCGGCAACAGGTGGACGTGACCTTACCATTGCGGTCGCAGCCTTCGGAACCCGACGGTAGCCGGCCGGCCCGGCGAGGCGTCGAGCGAAAACGCGTTTCAAGCGACCGCCGGGAAGCGGCGCGCGGGACGTATCGATGGGCTTGGTTGTTGCGTGCAGAAAAGCCACGCGGCGGCCGATGCCGTGGATGCTCGCGCAAACCCGCGAGCAGAAAGGCGGGCGCGGCACATGCGCGATCGGCGGCAGCGCCGGCGGCCCATGCCGCTTGAATTTTTTACCCGTTTTTAGCGCGCAAAACGCGGACTGGCGCAGCGGCGTTTAAAGCGCCGACACTCTGTTGTCGCCGGGTGAGGAGCGGCGTACATTCCTTCCTTGCATCGACCTTGCGACGTCGCGTGATCGAAGTCTGATAGTGGCTTGTCAGCCAGAAGTAAGACGTACTCCGGAGTAATTGCAATGGCTAACGATTCCGACATGCCTCAATCCGAAACCGAGGGTCCCGGGAGCGCTTTCGACACTCGCGGCCCGCGTCCCACGACTGCGTCGCCGCCTGCCTTCGGCCGCCTCGCGCTCTGCATAGCCGCCGCCGGTGCGTTGGCGTTCGGCGTGCTGGGCACCGTCGCTTACGGCGTCTGGTTCAATCACGATCAGCAGACGTATGCCGAGGCCATCGCAGGTGTGCGGCAGGCGCTTGGGATGCCCGGTTCGACCTCAGTGGCGGCCGCAGGCGCGACGAACGGGAGACTGGCGGAGCCGGTCGCCTTGCACGAGGCCGCGGAGCCGGCTGCCGTGCCGGGCACTGCCACGGCCACGACCACGTCGCAGAACATGACGACAGCGCCCGCGCTCACGTCGGCCGGCCCGGCTAACGCAGTCACCGCCACGTCCGCGCCTGCCACGGCCGCGACGGCACCGGACTCACCGACCGTCGCGCCGCCGGGCGCGCCTACGCCGAATATGGCTTCGAGCACGAAGACATCGCTGGTGTCGGACGGCGAAGAGGGCAGCAGGCAGGCCGTCTGGTCCGGGCAGGTCGCGCGAACCCGGGCGGTGGCGAATCCGCCGCAGACCACGCTCGCCGACGCGACCTCCACGACGTCCGCGCGTTCACTGTCACCATCGCCGTCACCGCGTTCGAGCCGGCGCGCGACCAACGCCGCCGATCCCGCGACCCAGCAAGCCACCTCCGGCCGCACGGGCAAGGATGCACGAGCCGCACAACCCGAGCGCCGCGTTGCGTCCTCGAATGCGAACGCCAACGCGAATGCGGCGAACGCGCGCCATAAGAACAGTCTGTTCGCGCGAATGGACCTGTTGTTTCGACGCGTGAACTATCCGCAACATGACAGCGGACGCCAGCAACAAGACCTCTACTCGCATCCCTGAGCCACTCGCGAGCCGGCGTGCGGATCGCGAACGCGTCCCGGCGATGCGCTTCAGCCCAGGTCCCGCGACGGTCGCCGTGGCGTCGTTGCTGTGTCTGCTGATCGGCCTGCTGTATCTGGCGCTGCAGATCAGAACGGTCTTTTCCGATCAGTTGAAGCAGGAGTACGCGGGCCTCGTACTCGAAGCGGCCGCCCGCGCGCAAAGCGCCCGCGAACAGGTCGGCGTCTGGCAGCGCATGCCGGCCGGTCACATAGCGGACGGTCGGGACTACGCTGCGGACTATCGTCACGCGCGCGCCGAACTCGCGCGGCACCTCACGTCGCTCGCGGCGCTGGTGAACGCGAGCCCGTCCGCGACGCCGCGCATTCCGCCCGCCGCGCTGAGCGCGAACGCCAATCTCGCGGAGACCGACGCGTTGCTGCACGACGTGTCGACTTACTGGCACGCGCAGCGCGATGCCGATAGCGCCGACGTCCGCCTGCGGATCGTCCACGTCGCGCGCACGCTGATCGGATTGGCGGCGCTGCTGTTCTGTCTGTCGATCACCGCCGTCGGCATGTACGCGAAACGCAACCGTCAGCTGGCCGGCCGCTCGCACGAGTTCGAGCACGCGTCGCTGCACGATTCGCTGACCGGTCTGCCGAACCGGCGCAAGCTGCTGGCCGTGCTCGAAGAAGCCGCGACGCACGCGGGCGCCGCGCCGACGACACAGCGGATCGCGGTGCTGTACGTCGATCTGGACGGCTTCAAACAGGTCAACGACTCGCTAGGGCATCGCGCGGGCGACGAATTCCTGGTCGCGGTATCGACGCGCTTTCGCGAAGCGGTGCGCAAGACCGACCTGGTCGCGCGCATTGGTGGCGACGAATTCGCGGTGCTGGTGCGCGCGTTTTCGAGCGAGCCGGAACTCGCCGACATCGCCCGGCGGTTGATCGCGTGCGTGGTGCAGACCGACGAGCAGAGCGGGATCGGGGTCGTGCGTGCGAGCGTGGGCATCGCCAGCTTTCCCGAACCCGTCGACGACTATCGCCGCCTGGTCGCGGCCGCCGACGACGCGATGTATCAGGTCAAGCGCAGCGGCAAGAACGGCTACGCGTTCGTTGCGCCGGCAGGCCGGCCGGCGGTCTCATGAGGTGGCCGGGGTCGTCGTTGCGGCGGCCGGCGGCGTCGCCACGCGGCGCGTCAGGTCGCCGATGAGCGCCTCGCGCTGAGGATCGGTCATGCCTTTCCATGCGCGGATTTCCTCGCGCGTACGCAGGCAGCCGACACAGAAGCCCGAGGTGGCGTCGATTCTGCAAACGTCGACGCACGGTGATTGGATGGCCATGTTCAGATCTTCATTTCCGGTGGATGGGTTGCGACGCTGACCGGCGAAAGCCGTGGCGAGCCGCTTTGTCACGCGCTCTTTCGCTCGTTGTATCACCGCGTGATAGAAACGCGTGGTAGAAACGCGAGGCGCGGCGGCACAGGCCGAACGCGCTCGGGGCCGCGAGTATATCCAATCCCGCAGCAATAGCGCCGCACGCGCGGTTTTGTTTCGTGTTAAAAAACCGTGGCTCGCTGGTTTGCCGCGAAGCGCGTGGGCGGGCGTCGTTATTCCAGGTTCATTCGCAACGCAAAGGAGCAATGTCCAGAGATTCGTCGATACGCGTCGCGGGGCGCATCAGCCGGTCCGCATGGTTCACGGCGATCGTGGCGGCAACGCTGGCCGCTTGCGCGCCGTTGCAGTCAACGACCGTCGCCCAGCTGCCCGGTTCAGCCGCGCCGCAAGCCATGGCGTCAATGGCAGTACGCCCGGCCGACGGCCCGTTGCCGGTCCCGCCCAATCTGCTCCCGTTGACGCAGCCGGCCGGACAGCAGCGTTTGATGTCCACCCCGTACAGCCAGTCGTACTGGCCGCTCTCCCAGTACTTCGAAACGCAGCGCAACGAAGCGTATTGTTCGGTCGCGACGTCGGTCATGGCGCTCAACGCGCTGGGCATCCGCCGACCCGAGTCGAGCCTGTATCCGGACTTCCCGTTTTTCTCGCAGCAGGACTTCTTTCGCGGGATCGATGCGCAGGTGGCCGACGCCGCGCGCGTATCGAAAGAGGGCATGACGCTCGATCAACTGAGCGCCGCGCTGCGCACGTTTCCCGTCGACGTGGCGAAATTCCACGCGAGCGACATGACACTCGATCAGTTTCGCGATCTGATTCGTGACACGACGGCCCGTCGTGATCGCTTCGCGTTGCTGAACTTCAGGCGCGTGGAAATCGGCGAAACGGGCGGCGGGCACTGGTCGCCGCTTGCCGCGTACGGCGCCGCGAGCGACAGCGCGTTGCTGCTCGACGTCGCGAGGTACAAGTATCCAGCCGTGTGGGTGCCGGTCGCGCAACTGTACGCGGGCGCGCAGGCGGTCGATAACGTGAGCCATCTGTCGCGCGGGCTGGTGATCGTCAGCCGGCGCGCGAACTGACGCGAGCATGCGTCATGCGCGCCGGTCGTCGTCGTTGCGCCACTCGGTAAGCTGCTCGCGCGTATTCAGTTCGATGAACGAAGGCAGCGCACGCAACGCGCGGATATAACGCCCCAGATGTGGCCACCCGATGGCGGGGCGCGGCATGTTGCGGGTCCAGCGCATCAACATGATGGCGAGGAAGTCCGCCGTGCTGAGCGTGCCGCCGACCAGATAACGGCGGTCGTCGGCGAGGCGCGCGTCGAGCCGGTCGCAGGCCTGTTCGATCCGCCGTTGCGCGAGCGCGCGCACCGCGTCGGCGCCCGCGGGATCGCCGTCGCTGTCCGCGTAGAACCAGTCGCGCATCGCGGGCAGCAGCGTGTTGGCCAGATAGATCATCAGCTCCAGCCACGCGGCGCGATCCGTCGAGCCAGGCGCGGGCGCGAGCGCGGCGTCGGGATGCCGCTCGGCCAGCAGCATCAGCAAGGCCGCCGATTCGTGGCGCGGCGAGCCGTCGACCACCAGCGTGGGGACGCGCCCGGACGGATTGAGCCGCAGATAGTCGGGGTCGTGCTGCTGACCCGCGTCGATATCGACGAGACGCGCTTCGAACGGCACGCGCATTTCGATCAGCATCCAGTGGACGGCCATGCTTGCCGCGCCCGGCGAGTAGTAGAGAACGTAGGACATGCGTGCGCTCCGCGTGTTGATGAACCCCGGTGAACGTTTATTGGCCGAGGGCTCGCGCGTAGTTTAGCGGCGTTTGGGCGAGGGGGACGTCGTCGCGAGGTTGCGGGTTCGGACAGCGATCGATCTTGCTGATTGATCTGGAGTCCGCGAACGCGATACGTTGCGCACGCAAGAACCCCGCGTGCGTTGCATGGCCTGCGTGCTGAAGCGCGTCGCCGGAAATAGCCCGCATGACCTGACGCGAATCGTTGCGGGAGCGCGCGACTCCACGCAAGCGGGGCGCCCGCTATTGCGGCACAACCGCAGCACGACGAACGGCAGACAGCGCGGCCCGGCCATATCGCGGGCCCAACCGGCGCGGCCGTCAGTCAGTGTCGAAGCGTTACGCCGTCACGCGCTGCGCGCCATCTCGCCCGCGCCGGTCGCGAATGCTTCATCCACACGAGTCCTGCGCGCGCTGCCGGCCGAAGCCGCAACAGCCGTGCGCGGGCCAGCCGCTGTCTTGCGGATGCGCGTATCGCGCAGTGCGGGCCGTGCGTCGACCAGCTCTGCATACAACGCGAGATAGTTCGCCGTCGACGCATCCCAGCCGGACTCGCGGCTCATCGCATTGCGCTGCAACGCGTGCCACGACGACGGCCGCGCGAAAGCGGCCAACGCGCGGCCGAGCGCGTGCACGACGTCATCCGGTGTTTCGCCGTCGAACAGGAAGCCGGTCGCGCCGTCTTCGCCACGCGCCTCCTGCATTTCCTGCGCAGCGTGATCGTCGGAGTCGACGTAATCGACGATCGTATCGGCCAGCCCGCCCACGCGCGACGCCACCGGAATCGTGCCGTAGCGCATCGCGTAGAGTTGCGTCAGCCCGCACGGCTCGAAGCGGCTGCCGTGCAGCAGCATATCCGCGCCCGCATGCAGCATGTGCGCGCGCCGCTCGTCATAACCGATCTGCACGCCGACGCGCCCCGGCCATGCCGCCGACAGCGCCAGCAGCGCCTCTTCGAGCGCGCGCTCGCCCTGGCCGAGAATCGCGAACTGAAGCCGTGGGTGTCGTTCGAGCAACTCGGGCAGCGCGCGCACGACCACGTCGGCGAGCTTCTGTTCGGTGAGCCTGCTGCCGATCGCGACCAGCGGCGCGAACGGATCGCGCGTCAAGCCGAACGCCTGTTGCAGCTCGCGCTTGCAGGCCTGCTTGCCGGCGGTATCGGCGACCGAGTAGGGACGCGCGATATGCGCGTCGGTGGCCGGGTCCCAGACCGCCGTATCGATGCCGTTGACGATGCCCGACAGCTTGCCAGCCTGCGCCTGCAACACGCCTTCCATGCCGTGCCCGAAACGCGGCGTGAGAATCTCGCGTGCATAGCGCTGGCTGACGGTGCTCACGCGATCCGCGTGCACGATGCCCGCTTTCATCATGCTCAGCGAGCCGTAGAATTCGATGCTGCGCTCGTCCGACAGCGCGGGCGCGAGCAGCTCGGGCGGTATGCCGATCCAGCCGCCCATCGCCAAAGGATGGTTGCCCTGAAACGCGAGGTTGTGGATCGTGAAGACGCTCTTCGCCGCGACCCCGGCAACGCGCATATAAAGCGGCGTGAGCCCTGCATGCCAATCGTGCGCGTGCACGATGTCGGGGCGCTTCACGTTGCGCACGCCGCGCGCGACGCGCGTCGCGGCTGCCGCGAGCGACGCGAAACGCGTCAGGTTATCGAGGTAGTCGCGCCCTTGCGGATCGCGGTACAGGCCTTCGCGTGCGAACAGATGATCCATTTGCAGAAGCAGCACCGGCACGCCGCTGTCGGGCATCTGGCCGCGCAGCAGTTTGGCGTCGCCGCCGGGCAGGCCGGTCATGCGCGCGACAGGCGTGACGTCGAGCGCGCGTTCGAGCGCGGCGGGATAAGCGGGCATCAGGATCGAGACATCGACGCCGGCATCGCGTAGTGCGGCGGCATAGGCGCTGACCATATCGCCGAGGCCGCCGGATTTGGCGAGCGGCAAGGCTTCCGATGCGACGAGAAGAACGTTGAGCGACAAGGTGGCCCCCAGGGACGGGTTTATTGCACATGCACAGTGCGATAGGGTTCGCAAGCGCGAAGCATCAGCAAGGGGTGTGCCTGTGTCCGGCATGGCTGAGCGCGGCGTGAAGGGGTTTCGTGTTGCAGTGCGGACGGCGATGTAGGTCGAACGCGCGCTTCGAGGTGAAGGGCGTTTTTTCATTGATGTGTAGATTTGACTCTCGGGCGTAGCGGCTCGATCACGCCGCGCGACGCTCACGCAGATGCATGGGACATAAAACGTGGAAGGGGCTGTCGCTTACGCGAGCAGCCCCTTCCTCACCCCTCGGAACGAACGCCGGAAAAAACGCCGCTCAGTGCACCGGCGCGTGCGTCTGTTCAGCCGGTCGCGGCTGCGTCATCGCGCTCACCACCACGAACACGACCACGTTCACCGCCAGCGCGAGGAAGCCGATGTTGACGTCCTTCAACGCGTCGGGCAGGAACGGCATCAACTGGCCGATGCTCCAGTGCAGCGTGGTCGTCAGCGCGACCACCGCCACGCCGGCGAGAATCCCGCAGAACGCGCCCTGTTTGGTCGCGCGGTTATGCGGGAACAGGCTGCAGATCACCGCCGGGAACAGTTGCGTGACGAAGCTGTAACCCATCAGCAGCAGCGCGACGATGGTCTCGCCGCCGTTCAGCGTGAAGCCCACCGCGACCAGCGCGACCACCGGCACCAGAAAGCGCGCGAGCATCCCGACCGAAGCGTCCGATGCATTGCGGTTCACCATGCCGCGATAGACGTCGTTGGCAAGCAGCGTCGACGCGGACGTGAGAATCATCGAGCCCGGCACCAGTGCGGTCAGGATGCCGGCCGCGCCGATCACGCCGACGAACCACGGGTCGAAAGTCTGCAACGACAGGCGGAACAGCGACAGGTCGATGTCGCCGCCTTTGAGGCCCGGCACCCGCAGCGTCGCCGCGAAGCCGACGAAGAACACGAATAGCAGGATCAGCTGATACAGCGGCAGCACCATCGCGTTGCGGCGGAAGATGCGTTCGTCCTTCGCGGTGAAGATCGAGCCGAACGTGTGCGGCCACATGAAGAAGCCGAGCGCTGTCAGCAGAACGGTCGACTGGAACCACGTCACACTGGAGCCGCGCGCCGGGAACGCGAGGAAGCCGGGACGCGCGGCGTCGATCGCGCGGAACATGTCGCCCAGACCGCCGTAGTAGTGCAGCGGCAGATAGATGCCGAGGAACAGCACGATCGCGAGGATCAGCAGATCCTTGACCACCGAGTTCCACGCGGAGCCGCGCACGCCGGACACGATCACGTAGGCCGTCACGACAGCGGCGCCGATCCACACGGCCGCCGTCGACGAAATCGCGCCGTACGAGGCCGTCGCGACGATGATGCCGAGCCCCTTCAGTTGCAGCACGAGGTAGGGGATCAGCGCGGCCACGCCGACCAGCGCGACCAGCGTGCCGAGCGCGGGGCTCTCGTATTTGCGCGTGAAGAAGTGCGGTTGCGAGACGAGGCGGTGCTGCTTCGCGTAACGCCAGATCGGCGGCAGCATCCAGTACGAGAGGATGTACGCGAGCGTGCCGTACGCCAGAATGTAGTAGACCGGCGCGCCCTTGCCGTACGCAAAACCGCTGCCGCCCAGGAACGTAAAGGTCGTGTAGATCTCGCCGGCCATCAGCAGGAACACGAACGCGGTGCCGAAGCTGCGGCCGCCCACGCTCCACTGTTCGAGGTTCATGTCGTGGCCGCGCCGCGCGCGCACGCCGAGGTAGAGGGCGAACAGCGTGACGGCCGCGATGATGACGAGTGCGCTCATGATCGGACCTCCTCGGCGTCGGCCACGAAGTTGCGGTTGGCCGGGTCCAGACGATAGACGATCGCCATCAGGATCGAACTCAATACCACCCACATGACGATCCAGGCCAGCACGAACGGCATGCCGAGCACCAGCGGCTCGACGCGATTCACAAACGGAACACCGAGCAGGATGCCGATGAACGGCAACGCGGCGAGTACACGAAGCAACATGGGGGGCGACTCCTCGAACCGGTTTATAAGTACGTCTCGTTGAAAGTGCGGCTTCGCTGAGGACTGTATGCCGGATACTTTGCTTACGTAAAGCTGTTCAAAAAAGTGTAGGCTTTCTGAAAGTTGCAAATGCATCTTTCGGCCCGCGCCTGCTGCGCTGCAAGACGGCGCGCGGGCGGCGGCACGCGGTGGGATACCTCGTCTCGTGACGCGTTTCGCGGCTGCGGCTGGCGCGCCGCGATATGATTCCCGTCACGCAGAGCGAGCAGGGTCCGGACCGCGTGAGGCGCTCCGGCTTCATCAACATGACGCGGCGTCCAGGCTGCGCGGACAGATCGTCCCGCCGGGAGCGCCGCCGTTCGACACGGATCGCATATGGTCGTCAGTCTGATCACGGACATTCTGTTTGGCTTCACCGGGCTGATCAGCATCATCAACCCGATCGGCATTGCTTTCGTCTTCCTCGACCGGACCGCGGCGCTGACCACCGAGGAGCGCACCGCGCTCGCCAGGAAGATCGCCGTCAACGTGGTGTGCGTGCTGCTGGTGGCGTTCTTCATCGGCACGCCGATCCTGCATTTCTTCGGCATCTCGATGGAGGCGCTGCGCATCGGCGGCGGACTCGCGGTGGCGGTCGGCGGCTGGCAGATGCTCAATGCGCCCGACACGCAGCCGGCCGAGCCGTCGGCCGTCAAGCGCGTCGACGCGGACAACGCGATGTCGAAGGCGTTCTTCCCGCTCACCATTCCGCTCACCACCGGGCCCGGTTCGATCGCTACAGCCGTCGCGTTGACCGCGAACCGCACGCACAAGCTGTCGGAGTTCGTGCTGTCGAGTATTGCGTCGGTGGTGATCTCGTTCGCGGTGGCTGCCACGGTTTACCTGATCTACAGCCGCGCGGTGATTTTCGCGCGCTATCTGGGCGTCGAGGGAACGAAGGTCGCAATGCGTGTATCTTCGTTTTTGCTGCTGTGCATCGGCGTGCAGATCATGCTGACCGGATTCTCCGAATTTCTGATTCCGATCGCGACGATGGCGCCGGTGGCCAAATAGCCTGAAGCGGGCGGCGCGTCGTGTCATGGGGCCGGTCGTATCAGACCGCAAACGTCTTGCGTGAGGAGTGCATTCATGTGTCGCTGGCTCGCTTATACCGGTAATCCACTTCAGCTCGAAACGGTGCTGTTCAATGCCAAACATTCGCTGATCGACCAGAGCCTGCATTCGCGGCTCGGGCACACCACTACCAATGGCGACGGCTTCGGGATCGGCTGGTACGGCCATCCGACCGACATTCCGTTTCGCTACCGCTGCATTCAGCCCGCGTGGAGCGACCGCAATCTGCGCGAAGCCGCGCGGGCGATTCACGCGCCGCTGTTCGTCGCGCATATCCGCGCGGCGACCGATACGCCGTCGCAGGAAACCAACTGCCATCCGTTCCGTCATGGCCGCTGGCTCTTCGCGCACAACGGACTGGTGCGCAACTATCCGGCGGTGCGCCGCGATCTGATGGTCGCCATCGACGCGGACCTGTTCCCGTCCATCGAAGGCTCGACCGATTCCGAAGTGCTGTTTTTCCTCGCGCTCAGCTTCGGCCTGGAGCTGGCGCCCGTCACCGCGCTCGAACGGATGGTCGCGTTCGTCGAGGCGACCGGCCGCAAGCACGGCGTCGACGAGCCGCTGAACATGACCGTGTGCGCGACCGACGGCGAGCAGATCGTCGCGGTGCGGTATTCGAGCGAAGGGCAGTCGCGCTCGCTGTTTCACAGCTCGTCGTTCCGTCATCTGCTCGAGTTGTATCCCGACGATCCGCGTATCAAGATGGCCGGCGAGGATGCGTTTCTGGTGCTGTCGGAGCCGCTCGCGGATTTGCCCGGCTGGTGGCAGGAGATTCCCGAGAGCACGGCGGTGGTCGCGCGCGGCGGCGAGATCGAGCACTTTCCGTTCAGGCCGCAGTCGGCGTGAGCGGTGCGGAGAGAATGGGTTCGCGGGCGTGCGCGCCGGGATGCCGCGTCGCCATCCGCCGTGCGCGATGGCGGGGACCGACATGGAGACGACCATGACACCTCAAATCGAAGCGTTCTACGACGTCATCACCGGCACCTTCACGTACGTGGTCCATGCGGGCGCCGGCTCGGCATGCGCGGTGATCGATCCGGTGCTCGACTTCGATCCGAAGTCCGGCCGCACGTCGACGGAGTCGGCCGAACGCGTCGTCGCGTTCGTCAGGGAGCACGGCTTGCGTGTGGTGTGGCTGCTCGAAACGCATGCGCATGCCGATCATCTGTCGGCGGCGCATTATCTGAAGGACGTGCTCGGCGGCAAGATCGCGATCGGCGCGAGCATTCGCATCGTGCAAAGCGCGTTCAAACGCATCTTCAATCTCGGTGACGAACTGCCGACCGACGGCCGCCAGTTCGATCATCTGTTCTCCGACGACGAGCACTTCAGTATCGGCGAACTGGGCGGCGAAGCGCTGCACGTACCCGGCCATACACCGGCGGACATGGCGTACCGGATCGGCGACGCGGTGTTCGTCGGCGACACGTTGTTCATGCCGGATCTCGGCTCGGCGCGCTGCGATTTTCCGGGCGGCGATGCGCATGCGCTGTACAAGTCCGTGCGCAAGTTGCTGACGCTGCCGCCGGATACGCGGCTGTGCATGTGCCACGACTACCCGCCGCCGTCGCGTGAGCCTTGCTGGCAGACAACGGTTGCCGAGCAGCGCCGCGACAACATTCACCTGAACGACGCGGTGAGCGCCGAGCAGTTCGTCGCGATGCGTACCGCGCGCGACCGCACGCTCGGCATGCCGACGCTGATCCTGCCGGCGATCCAGATCAACATTCGCGCGGGCGCTTTGCCGGAGCCGGAAGAGAACGGCGTGCGTTATCTGAAGATTCCGTTGAACGCGTTCTGAGCGTCGCGCAGGTGGATGCGCAGGCGAACGCGTGCGGTCAGCGCGTCAGCAGCATCGAACTCAACACCGAAAACACGATCGACGGCAACTCGGCGAGGCGGCTCACCACCACGTTGCGCGGATAGAAGTCCTCGACCGCGTCGGTCAGCACACCGATCCCCACCAGCTCGATGCCGCGCTTGCCGATCGCCGCGACGCGTTCGCGCAGATCGCTGCGCAACACCTGCGGGTCGCCGTCGCCCGTGGATGGATAGCCATCGGAAAACACCATCAGGATGCGCCGCGCGGCCTGGTGATCGGCGAGGCGCGTCGCCGCCCACGCGAGCGCTTCGCCGTCCGGATTCTCGTGCCCGCAGTCGAGCGCGGCGATGCCGCTCAGGTCCGTTGCGCCAAAACGTTTGTACACCTTCAGATCGAGCCGTTCGACGAAGCGGTTGTAGCGCCGCATATCCGCGCCGGCGGCAAGCTGACGCTCGTGAAGCTGCCGCATCGACGCCGATTCGAGTGAGCAGTAGCCGAGCACTTCGCAATCGAACGACAACTGCGTGAGCGCATCGCACAGCGCGGTCGCACACAGGCGCGCGAGTTCGATCTTGCGCCCGGCCATCGAACCGCTGCGGTCGATCAGCAGCGTCACCGCGACGTCGCGCCCCTTGGCCGCGCGCTGCGTGCGAAACGGCGTGCGATAGCCCGGCGAGGTCGCGAGCCGCGCGAGCGCGGTGCGATCGATTTCGCCGCGCTCCTGTTCGCGGCGCCATCGGACGCGCTCATCGGCGCTCAATGCGCGTTCGAGTTTCTCCTTCAGCGGCGCGGTGTCCGCGCGGGCTTGCGCACGCAACGCGCGCCACGTGGTGCTGTCGCCCTGGCCCGTGAGGTCGGCGATCACGTCGAATTCGGTGGCGAGCGGAATGGATAGTTGTGGCCGGGTCGCGTTTGTGGTCGTCGCGCCCGCTTCGCCGTCGGATTGCACCGATGGCTGTTGCGCATCCGCGAGCGATTGCCCCATACCGACCGCGTCGTCCGTCTGTGCGCCGCCGCTGCGCTCGCTGGGCGGCGCAGCCGCGCTGTCGCGATCGGGCAGCACGGTGTCGTCGTCGAACGCAGACGACGAAGCGCGAGCCTTGTCGGTGTCGATGTCCTCGACCGGATCGGCGGTGAACGTCATGCTGTTCACGTCGCCCGCCGACAAAGCCCGCACGCGCGCCAGCAGCGCGTGCGCCGTCGCGATGCTTTGCGCGGTCGAGCCGCTCGCGCGCGCGTCGTGCAGCAGTTCTTGAGCGGCATCCAACGCGGCGAGCAGCGAATGGCTCGCTTCGGTGCGGCTCGGCGCTTCGTCCCACAGTGCGCGCTCGATGAGCCACACGAGCCGGTCGCGCCAATGCAATGTCGGCCAGCGTTGCGCGACGCGTTCGGCGGCATGCGCGCGCAGTTTGCCGATGAACCAGCGCGCGCCCGGATATTCGTCGAGCAACTGACCGCACACGCGGCGATCCTCGATCACCTGCGCGAGATTCGCGATGACACCGGCGGGCAGCGCGTCGAGTTGTGCGAGCGACGCATGCTTCGCACGCGCCACCAGCAAGTCCAGATAGCCGATCAACACATCGCGTTCGACGCCGCCGTTGCCCGCATAGTCGGGAATCACGATGCGGCCGGGTTCGACGCGCGGTCCGTCGGGACTGAACACGACCGTCACGCCGTATTGGCCGGTCAGCACGCGCGCTACCTTGCCGAGCGTCGATTCGAACGCGAAGCCTCGCGTATCGCGCGCGCCGCGTGCCGCGTGTGTGCCTGCGCTCGTTCTCACGTTCATGCGCTCGGGTCCGCTCAGTCGGCCGGCGCGATGTGATGACGAACGATGCCGCGAATCAATGCGGCGTCCTCCGGGCTCACCTTCGCATAGATCGCCGGCGCGGCGGCGCGTTCGGGGTCGCCGGTGCGCAGCATCAGCTCGGCCCAGTCGAGCAGGCGGCGCGTCGAGAAGGCGCTCGACAGATCTTCGCGAGCGAACGCCGCGCGGCAGTCGGCGGCGATCGCGGCGAGCGTCGTAGCCAGCGTGCGCGTCATATTCGGCGCTAGCGTTCGCATCAGCACGTCGGCTTCTTCGGCGGGCGTCAGATAGTCGAGCAGGTACACGCGCCAGCGATCGAGAAATGCCTCGTTCATCAGATTCGCGCCCTGGTACAGATGGCGGAACTGACTCATCGCGCCGACCGCGTTGGCCGTCGCGAAGAGCCGGAACGACGGATGCGGCGCGACGATCTCGTTGCCTTTCTCCTTCAGCACGAGACGGCCGTGCGGTTCAAGCACCGCGGTGAGCGCGGCGAGAATCGACGGCTCGGCGAAATCGATTTCGTCGACGATCAGCCACAAGCCCTCGCGCATTGCCGTGGGCAGCACACCGTCGACCCACAGGGTCTCGCCGCCCTTGACGGTCCAGAAGCCGACGAAGTCGCCGACCGTGGTCTGCCCGTTCATGTTCGAGCGCAACACGCCGTGACGCGAGCGCGCCGCGATCTGTTCGATCAGGCTGGTCTTGCCCGCGCCGGTGTGACCGATCAGCATCACGCGGCGGTTCTCGACGACATCCTCGACAATGTCGTTGAAGCGCGCGGGGAACAGATACGCGGCGTTGACCGGCGGCACGAGCGCACCGCCGACGCCGCATGGCACTTCGACCTGAGCGATGCGCACGGTCTCGCCGCTGTCCGCGCGCGGCCGTTGCTTCGCCGTCGAAGCCGATGCGAGCGCCGCGACTCGCTGCAACTCCGGCATGAAGGCGAGCCGCCGATTCAAATCGGAGTCGCTTTCGCCATTGTCGTCAGCATCGATTGCGAAACCTTCGCGGCGCCACTTCTTCAGCTTCGCGCGCAGGTTCTCCGCATCGACCACCAGATCGATATCGACCGTGCCGACGCGGCCGGCATCGTCGACGCCATGTTCGAGGCGATAGGTCTGCGGCCGGTCGGCCACGCTGACGCGCCACCACTCCGCGCCGCTTTCCGTCGCGCGTTGGTAAAGGCCGAGGTGTTCGGCGTTGTCGTCTTCAGTCAGGTCGGGCGCGTTCATGGCAAGGATGAATGGTCGATAAACAAAAAGTACATTTCGATTTGGCTGAAGCCGAATGACCGACTATCTTATCTTGGGCAGCTTTCGATCTTCCACGCGAATCGTTTCAGGTGGCGGGTATGGCGTGGCGGGTTTGCCTGTCGAGCCGGTGGCTCGCAAGAGTTTATTGCGTCAAACGGTTAGGCCGTCGCACGCATATCCCCTATAGTTCGGCCGCTGGCCGTGGGTGGCGTCGATTCATCCGCAGTCCGCTTTGCCACCGCTTTGGTCACGCTTTGGGTTCCGCTTTTGCGTCGGCACCGCAACAGAAAAATTCACGGCAAACAATGAGACTCCCCACAAAATTAATTGCAGCGCTGGCGGTGGTCAGTCCGCTGGCATACGGTCAAACGAGCGTGAGCCTGTATGGCCGCCTCGACGGCGGCGTCGAATATCTGAATCACATCAACGACGGCGCGGGCGGCAGTTCGAGCCGCTGGCGTGCGGAAGGCGGCAACTGGGGCACCAGTATGCTGGGGCTGAAGGGCAGCGAGGGCCTGGGCGGCGGCCTCAGTGCGATCTTCAACCTCGAAACCGGTTTGCAGGTGATGGACGGCACGACCAGCGGCGGACGACTCTGGTCGCGGCGCGCGTTCGTCGGCTTGAAGAGCGAGGAGTGGGGCACGTTGCAGGCCGGGCGCAATCTGTTCATCGATAGCGACGGCGTGTGGGAGTTCGACCCATTCGTGCAGCAGGCGTTTTCGTCGGCGTCGCTCGTGCGCGGACGCAACTGGCAGCAGACCAACAACAACATCGAATACAAGAGCCCGGTGTTCTGGGGCTTCGACGTGCAGGGGCAGTATGCGCTCGGCAATCAGCCGGGTGCGTTCAACAGCGGCGCGCCGGGCGAGTTCGGCCGTTCAAACGGCATCATGCTGACGTATCACTCGCCGCTTTTCGACGTGCGCGGCATCTACGACGAACTGCGCGACAGCAACGGCCACTTCAGCAACATCTTCCAGGCGTCGCGCGAATACTTCGTCGGCGCGAACCTGCATTTCGACTCGATCAAGATTCAGGGCGCCTATACGCATTACTCGGCGCCGGACTCGCCGGTCGGCGTCGCGGATACCGCCGACCACTACTGGCTCGGCGCGACCTACAACCTTCAGTCGCGCTGGGCGGTGACGGCGGGCGGCTATTACATCAAGGTGGGCGACGGTGACGGCGACGTCGCGCACGATCCGTCCGGCCACGCGATGATGTACGTGCTCGGCACCACCTACAACCTCTCGAAGCGCACCTTCCTGTACGGCACGGTCGGGTATGTGCGCAACAGCAGCAATTCCAACTTCTCGCTCGAAGCCTCACCGCGCGATTCGACCAGCAATACGAGTCCGCTGGTCGGCCAGTCGCAAACCGGCGCTTACGTCGGGATGATGCATCAGTTCTGACGCGTCGTTCGCGATCGTTCGTCGTCGTTCGCCATCGTTCGCAGCGCGCGGCCTGTGTCTGGAGACGCCGCTTCCGTGTATTGACTGAACGCGCGCGTACAGCGCCTACCGTCCGTGCTACCGACAACGCGGCAACGCGCACGCGTGGCGACGGGCGGCGGCTTCATCGGTGGATCGCCTTCGGGCGCACGGGACGGATCGTTTGCCGGATCGTCGTTCGGCACGGGATCGGGATCGACGGCCGGAGGCGGCGGCGCGTCGGGATCGATTTCGGGCGGCATTGGTGTATGCAATCGCAGTCCGCGCACGCGGCAGGCGTCACGGATGCGATCCGAAGCACTCGATAAATTCATCGCTTTTCCCTCCAGTCTCTCACGTGATCCGAGCCACGCAACCCTCATGCCTCGACGCTAATCGTCATGGCGGACGCGGCTTGCGCCGCGTGGAACGGCTATTGCTCGATTCCGGCAGACACGCGCTGCCGCGATGGCCGCGCGCACCACATACGACATATGGCGCACTGAAAGTGCAGGACGAGGACAACCCATGGCGCGACATAAGGCCGACGTTGCTGACGATGACTTCGAGATTTTTGCGAGCTATCACGGAACTGGCGACGGCCGTTACGTAGGTGGACTGAAGGTAGTCAGGAAGGCGGACAGGAGAATCCTGTTTCCATTCGACGGTGCGCCGCAGATCGGCCCCTACGCGACCGCCGACGAGGCACGCCGCGCCGCGATCGATTACGGTCGCGAGATCGTGGCCGCCGATCGCGCGGCGCCGGAGAAGTAAGCGACAGCGATCGCGATAGCGACTCGCTTAACCGGCGCGCGTGCGGCCGGATGAGTCGGCGCGCGCGTCAAGTCGTGCATCAAGTGTTAGGGCATGCCGCCGAGCGATGGCGAAATCGTGCTGCCGCGGGCGGGATCGTCCGGTTGCGCGTCGGGCACCGTGGGCTGCGCCGACAACGGCGGATGCGAGCGATAGCAACTATCGATCGACGTGTCGACCAGGCAGCGCTGGAATGCGTCGGCGTCGCTTTTCTGCGCGAACGTGTACAGCGTGCGTTCCACCTGGACTTCCGTATCGGATACGCGAATCGTCGTGATTGTCATGAGGTTCTCCTTTTTACAAACAGTGGCCCGGACCTGCCGTAGGGGCGCCGCAATGGCTGTGCCCACGTGACGCTGGCCGGCATTGCACCGCTCGCATCGCACGATGATGGAGAGGGACCGGATGTTGCTGCATACACTGTGTGCCCAAACGAGGAGAACGCCATGCAGGACGACAAACCCGCCGATAGCAGCGACGCGCCGAGCGTCTCGCCGGAAACGGAAGCGCGCAACAAACCCAGCGGAGCGCAGTATGTCGAACCGAGTCCGCTCGGCATCGAGCCGGTGGAGCAAACCGGCGTGGACGAACAGACCAATCCGCAACGTTCGAGCGAACGGCCCGCGCAGACCGCCGAGGTGCCGTTGGGCACCGGCGAACGGGCCGAGCCGCCGGGCGGTGGCGGGCGCGAACCTCAGCGCAAAAATTGACGCGCCGCTTCGCGTCACGCGTAGTGGGTCGAGTCGCATCGACCGCGATAAATGTGGAAACCGAACGGAGCAATGTATGCAACAGGACAACGAAGCAATGAATCCCGGCGACGAAGCGCCGCCCAATACGCCGGGCGCCGGCGAAGATCTGTGCGCCGCGTGCAACGGCACGGGCAAGGTTGAAGGGGCGCGTTGCGCGGTGTGCGGCGGCACGGGAAAGGTGCTGCAAGGCATTGGTGGCGGGTGAGGTGACGGTGTACACGCGCGGCAAGCGATCTATCCGGCGGTGCCGGTCGCGCTGCGCGCTGCCAGCCGATGACCTTTGCGTGTTCGTTTGCGACGGCCTCTGCCGCTGATACCCAGCAAGGCCGCGGTTATGCCTGTTCGCGGGCCGGGCGTGCTTTATGCTGCGACACTGAGATGCTTGCGCGTACGTGTGAACACCCGTGAACACCTGGCGCAGCAGCCAGGCTCGCGGCATTCGCAGCCCGTAGCGAGTCATGCCACGGTGCCCGCCGGACACCACGCCTCGTCGCCCGCATCCAGCCGCAGCCCCCTCAGAGACGGCGCCCAAGCATCATCAAGCCAGGAGCCAACATGTTCAACGATACGCAACACGGATTCGATGCGGCTCAAACCGAGTACGAGACGTTCATGCTCGAACCGCACGATTGGGTGCCGAACAACCGCAAGCTGCCGGTCGTGATTTATCGTCGCGTGCTGATGCCGGACAGCGGCGATCTGGCGACCGCGTTCGAAATCCTCTTCGAGAGCAACGACTGGCCGCCGCAATGGCGCGACGGCATTTTCGATTACCACCATTTCCACGCGACCGCTCACGAAGTGCTCGGCGTTTGCGGCGGCTCGGCGCAGGTGATCGTCGGCGGGCCGGGAGGCAGAGTGGTGACGATATCCGCGGGGGACGCGCTGTTGCTGCCGGCCGGTACCGGCCACTGTCTGCAATCGTTCGCGCGGCATTTTCAGGTGGTGGCCGGTTATCCGGAAGGCCAGCAATGGGACATTCGCCGCGAAGCGCTGACGCCGGAAGAGCAGCGCACGATGGAGGCGTTGCCGTTCCCGCCGCTGGACCCGATCGACGGTAAGCGCGGCCCGCTCATCGAGCACTGGCTGCATGCGGCTTGATGCGGCGCGAAGACGCGCGCGGTTGGTCGCGCGTCGCAGAAGCGCCCGTCGTTTCTTTCCGCGCGGAATCGTTGCATTGCGTGAATAAAGCGCTGCGCCTTCGCGGGATGGAAGAACGCGAAGAGACACGAGCGACACGAGCGATCTCAAAGACAGGCAGCGGAGCCTGCTGTCGCAAGCAGCCCGCAAGCGCTCTGAAAGAACCGCCATCGTGCCGGCCGTCGCTTTTCTGAACTTCCCGCGCCTCAAAGTCATCACATGGCTGCATCTGTAAAGCGCCGTGCAGAGTTGCGCGCATCGGCGCATCATCGATGAGCCTCGCTGCGTTCCTGATGCGTTGTTCCGTTTCCCACTCACACGGTTCGCCGGCACGCTCGTTCGAGCAGTGCGTCGCGGCCATCTTCTTCAACGCCGAACAAGGAGTGTTCCATGCAAAACGATCCCGCCCTCGATCAGCTGTGCATCAACACGATCCGCACGCTGTCGATGGACGCTGTGCAAAAGGCCAATTCCGGGCACCCCGGCACGCCGATGGCACTGGCCCCGGTTGCCTACCATCTGTGGCAAAACCATTTGCGCTACGACCCGGACGAGCCGCTGTGGCCGAATCGCGACCGCTTCGTGTTGTCGGTCGGACATGCATCGATGCTGCTGTATTCGCTGTTGCACCTGGCCGGCGTGAAGGCCGTGGATCACGACGGCAACCCGACCAGTGGTCCCGCCGTGTCGATCGACGACATCGAGCATTTCCGCCAGATCGACAGCAAAACGCCAGGGCACCCCGAGTACCGGATGACCACCGGCGTCGAAACCACGACCGGTCCGCTCGGCCAGGGGCTCGGCAACAGCGTCGGCATGGCGATGGCCGCGCGCTGGTATGAGAGCCGGTTCAACCAGCCGGATGCGCCCCTGTTCGACTATCGCGTCTACGCGCTATGCGGCGACGGCGACATGATGGAGGGCATCTCGCACGAAGCGGCATCGCTGGCCGGGCATCTGAAGCTGTCGAACCTGATCTGGATTTACGACAGCAACCGCGTGACGATCGAAGGCCACACCGACCTCGCGTACAGCGACGACGTGGAGAGCCGCTTTCGCGGCTACAACTGGCATACGCTGCATGTGAACGACGCGAACGACGCCGCCGCGCTCGAAGCGGCCTTCGTCGAAGCGAAGAGCATTACCGACAGGCCGACGCTGATCGTGGTCCGCAGCATCATCGGCTGGGGCGCGCCGCACAAGCAGGACACGTCGGCGGCGCACGGCGAAGCGCTCGGCGTCGAGGAAGTGGCGCTCGCGAAGAAATTCTACGGCTGGCCCGAGGACAAATTCTTCTACGTGCCTGACGGCGTGCCCGAACGTTTCGCCGCCGGCGTCGGCGCGCGCGGCAAGGCGGCGCGTGCCGAATGGCAGACGCGGCTCGACGTGTACAACAAGAAGTACCCGGAACTCGCGCGTGAATTCGCGCAGATCGAGGCGCATGAATTGCCGGCCGGCTGGGACAGCGATATGCCAACTTTCGACGCGGACCCGAAGGGTGTTGCGTCGCGCGAATCGTCGGGCAAGGTGCTCAATGCGATTGCCGCGCGCATTCCGTGGATGATCGGCGGTGCGGCCGATCTCTCGCCGTCCACCAAGACCAACCTGAAATTCGAAGGGGCCGGCAGTTTCGAAGCCGACAACTACGGCGGCCGCAATCTGCATTTCGGCATTCGCGAACATGGGATGGGCGCGGTGGTCAACGGACTCGCGTTGTCGAATCTGCGGCCGTACGGTTCGACCTTTCTGATTTTCAGCGACTACATGAAGCCGCCGATCCGTCTGTCGGCGATCATGGAAGTGCCGGCTATTTACGTGTTCACGCACGATTCGATCGGCGTGGGTGAGGATGGTCCGACGCATCAGCCGATCGAACAGCTGGCGTCGCTACGCGGCGTGCCGGGGCTGACGGTGCTGCGTCCCGGCGATGCGAACGAAGTGACCGAGGCATGGCGCGTGGCGCTGGCCGATCCGCGACGGCCCTCGTGCATCGTCGTGTCGCGCCAGGCGTTGCCGACGCTGGACCGCAGCCGCTATGCGGCGGCGAGCGGTGTTCGCAAAGGTGCGTACGTGCTCGCCGATGCGGCCGATGGGCAGAAGCCGCAGGTGATTCTGATGGGCACGGGCAGCGAACTGTCGCTGTGCGTCGACGCGTACGAGAAGCTCAAGGGCGAGGGCATCGCGGCGCGCGTGGTGTCGATGCCGTCGTGGGACGTCTTCGAGCGACAGGACGACGCGTACAAGGAGTCGGTGCTGCCCGCCGACGTGGACGCGCGCGTCGCCGTCGAACAGGCCGCCACCCTCGGTTGGGACCGCTATGTCGGCCGGCTCGGCGCGCAGATTGTGATGCATACGTTCGGCGCATCGGCGCCGCTTGCCGATCTGAAGAAGAAGTTCGGCTTCACGCCGGAGCATGTGTATGAAGCGGCGAAGCAGCAGATCGCGCGCGTTCAGTCGAAGCGAAGCAGTTCGGAGTGATGTGCACGGAGTGATACGAGAAGTGGTGAAGCCTGAGTGTCGATACAAAGCCGGCGGTGGAACAACCGCCGGCTTTTTCATTCGCCACCCGTCACCGTCAATTTGCCGGAATCGTCACCACCGGCGCCTTGCTGCTCGTATCGGCTTCGGCGAGCGCCATCAGATTCTGCACGACCGTGAACGCATATTTCGAATCGAAGTCGTTGCGTTCGACCCAATACACCGAAGACCCATAAGCGATCGACACATACGCATTATCGGGCGCGCGCTCACCGGAGTGGATGATGATCGTCGGCCGCGTTTCGCCGCCGATCAGGCCGACGGTGGGCTTCGTCGAGCCGTCGCTGATGCGCTCGACCGGCACCTGCACCTGCGCGCCGAGATCGGTCAGGATGCCGAGCACCGAGCGCGTGACCATCGGAATCCGGTCGCCCTTTTGCGAGGTCGAAGAAGGTCCGTAGACGATCTCATAGGTCCGCGTATTCGACGACAGCCGCAGCAGCTTGCGCACGCGCGCGAGATCCGCAGCCGTTTGCGGCGACTCGCCGCTGGTGGTCGCGCCCATCACGAGGAACACGCCCATCGGGCCGCTCTTGCCGTTCTTGCCGTCCGCCTGGCGCGACTCGACGTTCAGTTCGCCGGCCAGTTGCAGACGCCGCAGCGCCCGCAGTAATTCGAAGAAACCCGGCGCGCCCGCGCTGTTCTCGCCGCCGAGCGCGTTGCCGTTCTGCAAGCCGCCCACCGACTGCGCGGTGATGCGCAACAGCAGATCGATCGGAATGCCGCCTTCGGCAAGCGGCAATACCAGCGACGGCGCAAGCGGCCGGATATACGCGGACGCGAACGCTTCGCCGGTGGTCGGCGTGAACGTGAAAGTCGGATGGTTCGAATAGGACACGCTGCCGGTCGCGAGCGCGTAGTTCGGCATGCTGCCGGAACCGGCGTTGAGGGTGGCGCCGCCGGTGGTGTCGAACGTGTAGGCCGCGATGATGCTGCTGACGGTCAGAAAGGCCGGTGCATCGCCATAACGCAAACCTATCACGGCGGCGAGTATCTCGCGTTTCTTCGCATCGCCGAGCGCGCGCGCGTAGTCGACCTGATCCGCCTTCAGGCGGGACGGTCCGATATGCACGCAGGCGGAAGTGAGGCACGCGGCGCATAGCGCTGCGGCGATGGAAGCTGTTCTGAACATGGCGGCGAGAATGGCGGACGGCAATCCGCTGAAGAATGGACCCGCAACGGCGGTAGCAGGGCGCATTCCCGCGCGATGAAAAAGTGGCGGGGTTTTTCTGTTTGGCCCTGTCGATAGGCGCTTCGCGCTCGCGTGCCATACGAGAGAAGCTGCGCAGGATTTGCCGGCTGCTTGCAAGATTTGCATGAATGCGCGGCGAGTGCGGGACGAGTGCGGGACGGCAAGCGCGAAGATTTATTCAATCGCGCCCAATGACAACGTTTATTCATGGGTCCGCTCAACTCTCGACCGCCTTGAACAACCGGTTCTTGTCGAGCGTGATGGGATCGAGCGTTTTCCCATCGTCTTCCGCCGGGTTCTCGTCCTCCAGTGCATGACCGGTATAGCGACCACGCGGCCGGATGACCTTGCCGACCCGCAACTGTTCGATGCAATGCGCGAGCAGACCGACGCTTCTCGCCGTGGCGAACAGCCCGAACGAAGCATCGCGCGGCAATTCCAACTGCGCCGCCAACGCGGCGAGCGCAACGTCGATATTCGGTTTGAGCCCGGTCAGCGCGACCACCTGGTTGATGAAGGACGTAAGCTCTTGCGGCGGATTCAACACGTCGAGCAGGGCGCTCGCACGCGGATCGCCGTCGGGATACAGATGGTGCCCGAACCCCGGCAGCGGAATCGCCGATTGCAAATGATGCGCGACGACGTGCTCCGCGCCGAGTCTTCGCACGTCGTCGAACACGGCCCGCACGCGGCCCGACGCATCGCCATGCAGCGGACCGGAGAGCGTCGCGAGTCCCGTGAGCAGACAGCCCGGCAACGATGCGCCGGTGGACGCGGTAATGCGCGCGGCGAACGCCGAACTCGTAATCTCGTGATCGGCCACGAGGACCATCGCACGGCGGATCAACTCGGCGCCGTCGCGATCCTGGCCCCAACCGAGCGCGAGCCGTTCATGTGTCAATGGCGCGCTCGCGTCACGGCGCGCGCCGAACGCCTGCGCGATGAGCGCCACCAGCCGGCCGGCCTCGACATGCAACGCGCCATCCGTGCGTCCGAGGGTCGAGTGTCCGCTGGCCGCGAGCGCCGCCAGCGACGTGAACGCGCATTGCCTGCCGCGCTCGTCGCCTTGTAGCGGCATGTCGACGGAGTCGAAGGAAACCGGCGCGCTGGCATTCCACAAAATGGTCGCCACGTCTTCGAGTGTCGCTGTCTCCGCCAGCCGGATGCTGTCGCGTCCCCGGTAATAGGGCCGTCCCTTCGCGAACGCGGTGATGCTGCTGTAAATGCAGGGCTCCGCACCGAAGATCGTGCCGGCGGCCAGCGCCTCCCGTTTTCGTCCCACCTGCTTTTTGCGGCACAGGCCGGCGACATCTTCGGCGCGATAGAGACTTTTGCGTGGATCGTGCGGATCCGGCATGACCGCGATATTGCCGCGACTGACGTACGCGTAGACGGTCTGCGCGCGCACTCCGAGTTGGCGGGCTGCTTCAGTCAGAGTGATCCAGTTTCGCATAGGGTGACAGGCCAGGTGGTGCAGTGGAGCGGCGCAGTAGCGGACTCACTCTGCGGGCCGCGCGTCGCATGCGAGCGCGACGATCCGGGCATCGATTCTGACGCCATTTCAGGTAAAAGTCATCTCGGCGGGTCGCCGCTCCAGAATCTCGACGAGGATGTCGCCGGGTGATCGCACGAAGCACGCTCTCACACCCGCGCGAACCTGCTTGACCGGCTCGACGATTTCCGCGTCGCAGCGCACCAGGTGATCGAACGCGGCATCGAGATCCTCGACGACCACGCCGAAATGATCGATGCCCTGTTTGCGCTCGTCATGAGATGGTCGAGTGGTCAACGCGCTCGCCAGCGGCGTGATGAAAAGATTGATGCCGCCGATGCGCAAATCCACTCGGCCGGGCCGACGCACGATCTCGGCGTTCAGGCAGCGCGCGAACCACGCGGCGGTGGCCTCGGCATCGGCCGAGCACAGTTGCAGATGATCCCACTTGAATTCAATCATTCGATTTCACCGGAAAGTAAACAGCGTCACAGTTCGATGCGGGAGAGCTTCCCCAGCAACACGGAATAAGAGAGCGCGCCGAGCAGGCAGATCGCGCCCATCAGGTTGAGAGCCCAGTAGAAGTGGCCCGTGTGGTGCGTGATGTAGCCGATCATCAGCGGCGTGGTGACGCCCGCGATGTTGGCCGCGAGGCTCGTGATGCTGCTGGTCAGTCCTACATACTGCCGGGGTGCGATTTCCGAAACGGCGGCCCACGACATCGAGCCGATGCCCTGCGCGAAGAACGCAATGGTCAGGATCGCAATCACCAACTCGTTCGACTCGACGAAATTGACGAGAACGATCGACGCACCCAGCAACGTGCCGATGATGAGCGGCGTTTTGCGCGCCGTCGAAATCGACACGCCGCGTCGAATGAAAAAGTCCGACAGGAACCCGGCCAGCAGAATGCCGACCGTCGCGCCGATAAAAGGCAGCGCCTGGAAGATCCCGACCTTGATCATCGACATGTGACGCGCTTCGATCAGATAGGTCATGAACCACGTCGTGAAGAACACCAGCAACGTGTTGTTGCAGAACTTGCCGAGACAGATGGCGAGAATCTGCCGATAGCCGAGCAGCTTGAGTGCCATGCGCCAGTCGAACTTCTCGCGCGCCTTGCGCGTCGCGGTGGCGCCTTCGTTGATGTATTGCAGTTCGGCGGCATTCACGTTCGCGTGCTGCAGCGGATCGCGATACACCTTGTACCAGAGCAGACTGAACAGAATGCCGAAGCCGCCGGTCACGAAGAAGACCGCACGCCAGCCGTACGCGGCGGAAATCCACAGCAACAGGCCGGTGAACAGAGGTGTGCCGATGTATTGCCCCATCACGTACACGCTGGTGGCAAAGCCGCGCTCGCGCGCGGGAAACCATAACGTCACGGCGCGCGCGTTGGACGGGAAGGCCGGCGCTTCGAGTGCGCCGATGGCGAGCCGCGATCCGAGCAACATCTGATAGCCGGTCGCGAGGCCCTGGGTCAGCGTGGCGAACGACCAGCCGACCAGCGACAGCGCATACGCAAGGCGCGAGCCGAGAACGTCGGTCAGTATGCCGCCGGGCACGAGAGCGATGGAATAGGCCAGACCGAAAGCGGCAAACAGTTCGCCCATCTGCATCCGGTTGAGCGAGAGACTCTTCGAGAGGCCCGGCGCAACGATGCCGAGTGCCGAGCGGTCCACGTAGTTGAGGATCGTGGCGATGAGCAACATCGACAGCACGACGTAGCGGACTCTCGTGCGCCGCGTGGTATCCGCGTAGGCCGGGTTTCGCGCCGGCAATGTTTGTTCCTCTGCGATTTTCATCGGTGTCTCCATAACATTGGCCTGCTGCTTTTTATTTTTCAGGCGAAAGGGCGTTTTATCCGCGGCCGACGAACGGCATGGCGCTCGCCATGATGGTCATGCTGAGCACATTGGCTTCCAGTGGCAGACTGGCCATATGCACGACCGCGTTCGCCACGTGCGTCACATCCATTCGTGCTTCGGGCGCCATGCGTCCATCCGCTTGCAGCACGCCGCGGTTCATGCGCTCCGTGAGGGAAGTCGCCGCGTTGCCGATATCGATCTGGCTGCACGCGATGTTGTAAGCGCGGCCGTCGAGCGCAATCGATTTGGTAATGCCGGTGACCGCATGTTTTGTCGCCGTATAAGCGATGGTATGCGGCCTCGGCGAGTGCGCCGAGATCGAACCGTTGTTGATGATTCGTCCGCCTTGCGGGGATTGGGTTTTCATCAGGCGGTACGCGGCTCGCGCGCACAGAAAGACGCCGGTCAGATTGGTGGCCACGACGTCGTTCCAGAAATCGGTCTCGTAGTCTTCCAGCGGCACGGCGCCCGCGTTGCGGCCCGCGTTGTTGAAGAGCACGTCGAGCCGGCCGAACGTCCCGGCGATTTTCGAAAACGCCTGCTCGACCGATGCCGCGTCGGCGACGTCGGCCTGGAACACCTCCGCTTCCGCACCCGCCACGCTGATGAGTTCCTTCGTTTCCAGCAGCGGCTCGGCTCTGCGCCCGATCAGCGCGACCGCGAATCCGGCGTTGGCGAGTGCCACGGCGGCGGCGCGACCGATCCCGGACCCGGCACCCGTGACAGCGGCAAACTTCTTCGATGCAGGCATTTCAATTCCTCGATGATTCGATTGAACATGGGAGGAGGTTGCATCCGCATCATGTGTCGAGCAATCTTGATTGATTGAATCAACATCTGGGCGCCCAGCCGACGGGGAGTGCACCAGGGTTTTCCTGATGGGCACGCGGCTGGCAACGCGACCGACGGGGGCAGGAAGGCAAGCGAACCGCAACGCGCGACGCGCGTCGACACGAATGAGCGGCGCATGATTGCCGAGAGGTTGATTCATCCAATCAACATTGACGGGCCAGTCCGCGGTTTCGTAGTCTCTCGACGTCTGTCTACCCAAGGAAAAACCATGTCGGAGCAAAACCGCACCAGGCTGTTGATTGCGCGAAAAGTCCCCACGGCCGTGGCGAATCGCGCCGAGGCCGAATTCCATGCGTTCGTGACCGAGTCCGATATGGACTCGTGGTCCGTCGTCGACTTCCTCAAGAAGCACGAAGTGCCCGCCGTGCTGATCGGCAAGAAGTCCGGTTTGCAGGCGGAGCACATCGCCGCGCTGCCTTCAACGGTGAGGATCATTGCGAACGCGAGCGCCGGGTTCGATCACATGGACGTGGCGGCCGCCCGCGCAAGAGGGATTGTCGTCACGAACGCCCCCGACGCGCTGACCGAATGCACGGCCGATTTCTCGATGCTGCTCGTGCTGGCGGCGTGCCGCCGTGCGTCGGAATACGAACGGATCATGCGCAACGGCTGGGGCAAATCGTTCGGCATGACGGAGATGCTCGGTACGCGCGTGAATGGCAAGACGCTCGGCATCGTCGGCTTTGGGCGGATTGGGCGGGCGGTCGCGAAGCGGGCGCAGGGTTTCGGCATGCGCGTGATCTACACGGACATCAATCGCGCGCCGGCTTCGCTGGAAAATGGCGCGACGTATTACGCCAGCCTCGACGAGATGCTGCCGCATTGCCAGGTGCTGACACTGCACGTGCCCGGCGGGGGCGTACCGCTGATGACGAAGGACAAGTTTGGGCGCTTGCCCAAGGGCGCGGTTTTCGTCAACGCGGCGCGTGGCGGGCTGGTGGACGAGGACGCGCTGTATGAAGCGCTGACTTCGGGGCATCTGTTTAGCGCGGGTCTGGACGTGTACCGGAATGAGCCGAATGTCGACAAGCGCTTCGCGGAACTCGACAACGTGTTCCTGACGCCGCATATGGCTAGCGCCACGCTCGAAACGCGCGACCAGATGGGTTTTACGGCGCTGGATAATGTTGCTGCGGTGTTGGAGGGGCGGGCGGCGTTGAATCCGGTTTAAGGGCGGTGTGGACAGCTGCGGGCTTGCGGGGTGCGAGTGGTTGGGGCGGGCCCGGCCACTCGTCCATCAATGCCACAGCCCACCTGCTAAACTCGCGCCGAGCGTTTTTGAGTAGCCAACCATGAAGACCAGTTCGAAAGGCGGCCTTGTTTATTCCACCGAAGGCGGCCGGATGTGTCCCGAATGCAGACAACCGCTTGCGGCATGTGCGTGCAAAACAGTTGCAAAGTCACAACCGGTCGGCGACGGTGCGGTGCGAGTGACTCGCGAGACGAAGGGCCGAGGCGGGAAGAGTGTGACTGTTGTGAAAGGGCTTGCACTCGATCCGCTTGCTTTGGCGCTGTTAGGCAAGCAGTTGCGCACGGCTTGCGGTTCTGGCGGAACGGTCAAGGATGGCGTGATCGAAGTGCAGGGCGACCATTGCGAGCGGATCATCGAAACGCTCAAAAAGCACGGCCACAACGCGAAGCGGGCCGGGGGCTAATCGCTTCGATGAATGGCGCCGCGAAGCACTCAATGGTTCGCGCGCGTTGCTTTTACTGCAAGCTGTCGAAGCGCGGCGCTCGTTTAAGCAAGCAACACCAGGGTCTCCGCAAGTGAGAGCACCGTCGTGCGCGAATCGAATGCCGTTGAAAACAGATGATCGTGCACGACCTGATCCGGGTCGTAGCAGCAATCCTTGACCGTGAATAAGCGGTAGTCCGCATCGCTCGCGTACGCAACCGACGACAGCACGACGCCGGTCGATGCTATGCCCACCATGATCAACGTATCGATACCCTGCGCGGCAAGCTGCGCCTGAAGATCGGTGCCGAAGAAAACACTGGCGCGATGCGCGATGATGAGCGGTTCAGTCGCGCGCCGGCCGAGTTGCGGTGCGATCGTGTCGTCGACGAAAAGACCCAGTTGCCTGATTCCCTGGCCGTTTCTATTCAGCGCACTGACTTCGGGATAACCGGGACTGAAGTGGATTTGCGCGAAATAGACGCCGACATTTATCGCCCGTGCGGCGTCACACAACTTGCGCGTATTGGCGAGCAAAGCAGGCGCGACCGATGGGAATAACCCAATGATGTCGGTCTGATAATGCATCACTATCAGAGCGGTTTGTGCTGGAACGATCGATGGAGTCTGCATGTTCAGGCTTTGCGCGGCCAGGGCGCTTTCCATGCTTTGTTGATCATCCGCCGGTTTGACGGGTCCCAATTCAATGCGCGAATGCGCCAAGAAATAAGCGCTGCGCAACAGCAAAAGAAGTCCGACTTTATCACGTTCAGCCAGCCCCTTACGCGCCGACTGACCGTGCACCCAGTACTATCTTTTGATTTCCAGCAGCGTTACTTTCTTATGCTCCCTGAACGTCGAGATAGTAGCGGCGGGCATGCGCAGATCGCCTGCGTCGTCGAATGAAATCTGTCCGGTCACGCCCTGAAACTGGACACTGCGCAGCGCGTCGACGATCTTCGCCGGGTTCGCCGATTGCGCTCGCACAATCGCGTAATACACGGCCATCATTGCGTCGTAAGCGTAAGGGGCATAGAGTTGCACGTGCTCGCCGAATTTCGCATGGAATTTCCTTTCGAAGGAAGGACCGCCCGGCATCGAGGCGAGGCTCAATCCGCCATCCGCGCAATAAAGATTGCCGGCGAGCGCGTCGCCCGCCAATCTTGCCAGTTCACGGGTGCACAGGCCGTCGCCGCCGAGCATGGGCGCAGTGACGCCGAGCTTCTTCATCTGGCGCAGCATCGGGCCGGCTTGCGCGTCGACGCCGCCAAAGAAGATCGCTTCAGGCCGTTTCCCCTTGAAGAGCGTGAGCGATGAATTGAAATCCACCGCTTTATCGGTCGTATATTCACGAGCGACGATCGTGCCACCCGCGCGACGCGTGGCGTCCACGAATACATCGGCGAGCCCCTGGCCGTAAGCAGTCTGATCGTCGATAACCGCCACGCGCCGAATGTGCATCGTGTCGATGACGTAACGACTCACCGCCGTACCGAGGAAGTTGTCATTCGCCAGCAGCCGGAATGTCGTGCGATAGCCGAGTTTAGTGAACTGCGGATTCGTCGCGGAAGGCGTGATCTCGGCAATGTTGGCGGCTGCGTAGAGCCGCGCGACCACGATCGATGTGCCGGAGCTCTGATGCCCGACCACCGCGTTCACACCGGCGTCAATGAAACGCTGTGCAATCAGCGTCGCAATTCGCGGGTCGCCCGCGTCGTCCTGAGCGTCGAGCCGGAACGTCGTCGGTGTGCCCGCAATGACCGGATGCGACGCGTTGATCTCATCGATAGCGAGCCTGATGCCATGCTCGATGTCTTTGCCGAGATGCGCCTGCGGGCCCGTCAACGCACCCGCGTAACCGATCACCACAACACTGTCCGCCCGTGCCGACGATACGGTCGCCATAACGAGCGCGGTGGCAAACAGCCTTTTGAGCGGGTGGTAATATCTCGACGGTGCTCGCCCCAATTGATAAGACATTGTCACCTTGTGTGTCGATAAATAGCGCACTGCAACAACGCGTATTAAGAAGGCGTCAATCTAATGGTAAGGGTCGGCTGGAGTCAATAGCGCGTACTTCACGCGGTTTATTGATGGCCGAATACCGCCGTCGTCATGCAACGCGGCGTATTCGGCCATGCGAGCGCCGCTGCTTTAGTGAGTGGCGCTTATTCCCGGCATGAACAACAACTTTCCGCCCCATTATCGGAATGGAAAACGAATTCCTTCAAGTGGTCGATGCGCTGCCGGGCCTCGTATGGACCGCGCTACCCAATGGTGAAGTCACTTTTCTCAGTCGACGCTGGTGTGAATACACCGGCATAAGCGCGGAAAATATTCTTCAATACTGGCAGGACGCAATTCATCCGGACGACTTGCCGGAGCTACTTAGACGCTGGAGCGACAATCTGACCTCGGGCGAACCGAGGGAGATCGATGCGCGCCTGCGCCGCTTCGATGGCGAATACCGCTGGTTCCTGATTCGCACGCGTCCCATCCTGGATGCATCCGGTCACGTAGTGAAGTGGTGCGGATTGAATACGGAGATCGAAGACCGGCGAAGAATGGAGGCGCTACTTGCCGGCGAGACGGAACTGCTGGAGATGGTGGCGGGTGCCCGCCCCATGCCGGTCATACTCGAATGGCTGTGTCGTCTTGTCGAGAGCGTCGCTGCCGGTTGCTATTGCAGCATTGCGGTCATGCAGCAGGAGGGCGAGCGTCTGGAACTCGGAGCGGCGCCGAGCCTGCCTCGCGAGTTCATCCAATCGGTTATCGACGGTCCCGCCGACAGCGACCCATGCGCGACAGCGGCTCTGTCGAACCAGCAGGTCATCGTGGCCGATCTCCTGGCGGATTGCCGGTGGGAGCGCTGTTCGTGGCGGCAACTGGCCGTGCATCGTCGAATCGATGCTTGCTGGTCGACGCCGCTTGTTTCGGCGAGCGGCAAGGTGATGGGCGTGTGCTCGATCCATTACGATCGCCGTCGAACGTCCGCGCCGCTCGATCATGAGTTGATGGGCCAGATCGTGCGTATTGCAAGTGTGGCGGTCGAGCGCACACAGCGCGACGCGACGCTCAGAAGAAGCGAGGCGTTCCTCGCGGAAACGCGACGATTGAGTTCGACCGGCGGCTTCTCCAAGTGCGTATCTACCGGCGAGATCAACTGGTCCGACGAGGTGTACCGGATGTTCGAATTCGATGCGAGCAAGCCTGTCTCGCTCGAATTGATCCGCTCGCGTGTGCATCCCGAAGACCGCGCTTCTTTCGACGATATGCTGGACCGGCAGCAACGCGGCATCGACTATGAACATGAATACCGGTTGTTGATGCCCGATCAGTCCGTCAAGTACATGCACGTCGTGGCGCACGCAACGAAGGACGTGAGCGGCCGGGTCGAGTACATTGCCGCCATTCAGGACGTGACCGAGCGCCGCCGGTCGGAAGCCGCATTGATCGAGGCAAGATCGGAGCTGGCGAGAGTGGCGAGGGCGTCGAGCTTCGGCGTACTGACGGCTTCCATCGCGCATGAAGTCAACCAGCCGCTGTCCGGCATCATCACGAACGCCAGCACGTGTCTGCGGATGCTGGGCGCCGATCCTCCGAACCTGGATGGTGCGCGCGAAACGGCACGGCGCACGATTCGGGACGGCAACCGCGCGTCGGACGTGATCAAACGGTTGCGTGCGCTCTTTGGCAAGACGGACGCCACGATCGAAAACGTCGATCTGAACGAATCCATCAACGAGATCGTCACGCTGTTCCGCAGTGAACTGCACCGTAGCCGGGTGACGGTTCAGATCGAACTTGCCGGCGATCTGCCGTACGTTGCTGGAGATCGGATCCAGCTTCAGCAGGTGATCCTCAATCTGCTATTGAATGCGCTGGAGGCAATGAGCGGCATCGACGATCGTCCAAGGCAACTGCTCGTCAAAACCGAATATCATGCCGCCGACGGCGTGCGTGTGTCCGTGGCGGACACGGGCACCGGCTTCGGCGGCCATGAGCCGATGCGGGTATTCGATCCGTTCTATACGACCAAGCCCGGCGGCATGGGCATCGGGTTATCGGTGAGCAAGTCGATCATCGACAATCATGATGGCCGCTTGTGGGCAGCGTCGAATGACAGCGGCGGCGCTACGTTTTCGTTCTCGATTCCGAAGCACCCGAAGCAGCATAAAGGCGGTAATGGCCGGACCGGGCGCTGGATCGCCGGCGTGACCGACTCGCCGCAGTCCAAATGACTGGCTTTGCCGCGACGGCTGGAGCGGGCCGTGAGCGATCGTCGATGGAAAAGTGCCGCCGCTGCTTCCCCGAGTTCGATACCAAAGTATCATATCCATTTGTCCCTTCGATGGCGCATGCTTGATGTTGACGTGCGTCCGGACGGAGGGGACAGTCGAATATTTAACGGCGACTTCCGTTGTCTGGACGCTGGCATGTGTATAACCAGCATCTGGTGGGGAATCTATGACGGTCTTGCGGTCGCTCGTGTCGGTGGTGGACGATGATGAATCCGTGCGCGAGTCGCTACCCGATTTGCTGAACGAATTGGGTTTTGCCGCGGAAACTTTTGCGTCGGCGGAAGCGTTTCTGGCTTCCGATAAGATCGATGCGACCGGTTGCCTGATTCTCGACATCGCCATGCCGGGTATGTCCGGCCCCGAGTTGGCGCGCGAACTGGCACAGCGGCGAAAGCAGATTCCCGTCATCTTCATCACCGCGCAGGGAGATGGAGCAATGGCTGCGCACCTGATTGGCGAGGGCGCGGTCGCGTGCCTGCTAAAGCCTTTTAGCGAAAGCGCGTTGCATGAGGCACTGCATAGAGCGTTCGGCAAGCATTGACGTGCAATATCGCCGGACGAATACTTGACTCACATAATTGATCAGACCTTGTCGAGATCGCAAAACCATGGAGAAGCCTGTTCCAGTCATATTCATTGTCGACGACGATATCTCGGTTCGCGAATCTCTGGAATTGCTTATTGCCAGCATGGGCTGGCAACCGGAAACCTTTGCGTCCGCGCAGATGTTTCTCGCCCATCCACGGGTATTCGTGCCGAACTGCCTTGTGCTCGACGTATCGCTGCCTGAAATGAGCGGTCTGGATCTCCAGAAGCTGATTAGTGGAAAGCGCGCCGACATGCCCATTATTTTCATAACCGGCAACGGCGACGTACCCATGACTGTCCAGGCCATGAAAGCGGGCGCGGTCGATTTCCTCACCAAGCCGTTCAGCGACGAGGCTTTATTAAGCGCCATCAATCACGCTATCGAGCGCAGTGCCGCGGCGTTGGCGGACGAGGCGCAATTATGCGAACTCCGGGAAGACTATGAGTCGCTGACTCCGCGCGAGCGCGAAGTCATGGCTTTCGTGGTGGCGGGTCGCCTCAACAAACAGGTTGGTGGCGAATTGGGCATCAGCGAAATCACCGTTAAAGCCCACCGCGGGAATGTCATGCGAAAAATGAAAGCGGCGTCACTGCCTGATTTGGTCATCATGGCTACAAAACTGCAACTGTCGGCAGAGTCGAAACGCTAATACGCGATTAGCCAGTTTGCATCACGCGCGGCATATTACGGACCGCGCGTATTCAATCGATACCAAAGTACCGACCAACACCATCGTCCAATAGAAAGCTTCTCTATCTCGCGCTTTAATTGCAATAGTCGACTCCGTGCTGTCCGTCGCGTCTAGCCTTCCAAAGGGAGCTGTCGATGCTCAACAAGTTGCCTGTTGCGAGATTACTGTTCTGCGTACTGGCGACGAGCGCGGTGCTCGGTCAGGTGTGCGCGATAGTTTCATTATCGGCGCTATCGCAGACGTCCATCATGGTCTGGGCGTTTCTGGCTCTGATAATCCAGTTGATTGTTCTCGGCGTGTTCACTTCTCATGTGGAGAAGCTGATAAGCGAGCCGATTACGCGTTTGACGGATGCCGCCGATCATCTGGGCCCCGACTTACGGCCGCGAGAATTGCCGGAGTATGGCTCCAAAGAGATCTCGCAGGCAATCCTGGCCTTCAGGAACATGCAGGAAAGGCTTGCACGGTGCACCGCCGAGCGCGTCGAGGTTCTTGCCGCGATTTCTCACGATCTGCAAACACCGATCACACGAATGCGACTGCGTGCCGAGTCGCTGGAAAGCCGGCAGGACAGCGCCAGGCTCTTGCAGGATCTCGACACGATGCACGCGTTGGTCAAGGAAGGCGTCACCTACGCGCGCACGCTGCATGGCACGACGGAGCCGCCGTCGCGCATCGATCTTCGCGCGCTGCTCGAAAGCATCATCTCGGACTACGAAGACGCCGGACATATCGTGATACTGGACTCCCGCATCGCAGAGCCGGTCATGACGCTTCCGAATGCGCTTCGCAGAATCTTGATCAACCTCGTCGATAACGCGTTGAAATTCGGCAGCGCGGTGTGCATTTGTGCGTGCCGCCGATCATCGGGGCCGGTGATTTCTGTGCTGGATAACGGGCCGGGTATTCGCCCCGATCAACTGGAAAATGTATTCAAGCCTTTCTATCGCGGCCCGCCGCGCGATCAGAAAAGTGTCGCGGGTTCGGGGCTGGGACTCGCGATCGCTCGCCAGCTTGCGATAGCCATGAATGCGGATTTGCGGCTGGAGAACCGCAATGAAGGCGGACTCGAAGCACGGTTGAGCCTGAGCCATGCGTCAGTTGTACACGGACTCGGTGGCGTATCGCGTGTCGTCGACGAAAACGGAGCCGAAGGACTCTGCCGGGGACGTGCCGCTGTCGCGACGGTTCGCGATTGCGGCCACGCGGCGGGCGCTGTGGGTCTCTCGTTGTCGACCAGAAGATGACGAAGCATCGAACCGAACCCGGCATCACCCTCAAGGCGTCCAGCGATAAACAACGATGCTCGAACCGTTGTAGTTATCTTTCGTGACCACATATTCGCCGGTCGATCTCAGGTAAGCCCTGAGCCCGTACATCGAATCCACGTCGTTACCCACATCCACCGTGCCCGCGCTCGTATTGATCAATGTGGTGTCCAGCTGTCCGGTGGTGAGATTGAACGCGTCGATGTTCGGCACGGTATGCACGTACCCGAGAAAAAGATAGTTGCCGGCCGCCGTGATCGACTTCGGATTGGCGCTCGTGATGTTGATTACCGGGTCGGGCTTGCTGGTATTGCCCGCGCTCCAGCCGTGATACACCTCGATCCGCGTCTGCATGGCCGTCCAGTCCCAACTTCCGGCGATGCCCTGAGCCAGGATCATGGTGTCGCTTTCCGGCAGATAAATGATGCGCGTGAGCGGCCGGATGCTCTGCGGTATCGATATCGTGACCGCCGGTCCCCATGTCGGTTTGCCATTGCTGTCGAAGCCGGTCAGCGGGTAGTGGTAGATATGGTTCGTCCGGTCCAGACCGGCCCACACGTCGCCGCGGCTATCGATGCAAAATCCGCCCGTGACCTTGATGTTCGTATTGAATGCGGTCCCCGGAAGCGATGCGTCCGGTATTGCGATGTAGCCATTCGCCGCGTTGAAATGAAAGAAGTAGAAGGTATCGGGGTTCTGGCCGGACGCCACGAGTATCCGGTTGCCGCCGACCGTCACGAGCTGACCGAAGTGCTCGTCGCGCTGTGTATCGTTCATGTTCAGACGCGGATCGGATGGATAGGTAAACGGGTCGATCGTATTCGCGACGAACGTTCCTCCCGCCGTGCCGGTGTAGATATGGGAGCCGCCATAGAAGTAAGCGCCGTCGGTGGCGGGGTCCGGCGCGGCCACTCCCTCGAAGTTCAGGGACTGAAGCTTCCACTGCAGATTGCCAGCGCTATCGTAGGCATGAAGGTCGGTGGCGCCGTTGCGGCCCAGGTCCCAGCCGCCGCCCCACGGATTGTTGAGCACGTACAGATTGCCGGCCGCATCCCTGCCGATGCCAACGACGCGCGTGAAGCGTTTGTCGCCGACCTGGCCTTTTGTGCCAGTGGTGGTGTCCAGATAGCCGCCCTGAACGCCGAACGTACCGACTTGAGTCGGCGTACCCGCGATGTTGTACAGCTTGATATTCATGTCGGGGCCTTGATCGCCGATCATGAGTTGCCCGGACCACGCATCGAAATAGAGCGAGGACGGTCGCGACCCAACCGGCATCTGGATCGTATTCAGCGTAGCGCCGGCCGGACTGAATTCGACGACGGTGCCCGCGCTCTCCCGCGCCACCCAGAGATTGCCCGTGCCATCCACGGCGAGTGCGCCGGGACTCGACACGCCGATGTCCCGCTGCCAGCCGCCGTCGGTGGTGAAGACCCGCACGCGATTGCTGAACGTGTCGCTCACGTAGAGGAGCGAGCCCGAGGTGGCGAGTCCGGTGATCACATCGCCGCGGCTGACCGCGTTCCATACGCTGACGTTGATGACGAGATCGCGCTGCCCGGTAACGCGGTTGTATCGCGCGACCGAACCCGTGCCGGCCGGGTTGCCGAACTGCAACGCCGCGAAGATCGAGGTAGCATTGCCCGTAATGGCACCGCCCTGGAACTCGCTATTGATCCCAATTGAACCGATGCTCTTGCCGTTCTGGTAGATCGCCACGCCGCCTTCGTTTTCGTCCCACAGCGACGCCGTGTAGATGACGCCTTCGGGCGAGACCCACATCGAGCGCGCGGCATTACCCACGTGAGCGGCGAGGGTTCCGTAAGTGTTGGCGAGCCAGTCGGTGCTGTATTGAGCGTAACATAGCGGCGCGGCCATCGCGATCAATGCGCCAAGGAATAGCGCGTGGAGTCGTTGCTTGACCATCGGTGATGTGTCCTGAAGGGAATGCCTCGGTCACATAAACCGCAGGGCGGAGCACTGAGTATCGGAGAAAAAAATGGAAACGTCAGACAATAAAAAGTCGAAAAAAAATGGCTGACGTAAAGGGAGAATGTGAAAAGGCGGGAGAGGGCAGCGCAGTGCCGCGCTCAGGACTCGATGATGTCGCTCGCGCTCGTGTTGCCGAGTTCTTCAAGCGTGCTGCGATACGCACACGATTGCATTTCAGCAAGCCGGCTCAGCGTTCGCGACAGATCGTGCGCGCCTTCGAGTCCGTTGAGCGCAGCGGCGAGCGGCCGGTCCGATGCAATGAACAATGCGCGTTTGCGGTCGTAGAAGATATCGATCAGCCAGACGAGTCGCTGTAGCGTATGCGCTTGCGCGAGCCACGCGGTGTGCAGATTGTCGAGAATCAGCCCCCGCCATTGCTCGGCGAGGTCCAGATAGTCGAGGTGCGAACGGCTCGCCACGCACAGTTGCTCGAAGTCCGCCCACATGAGCGCGGCGCCTGCCGCGCGTGCGATGAGCGGCCGGCCCGCCGCGCTCAGTTTGACCGGCTCGACGCCTCGGTTGCCTTCGTGGCGCATGAATATCTCGCGCAGCGCATCGTGACTCGTCGTGTCCAGCGGCGCGAAGAAGCGCGGCACCTCGGCTTCTTCGCCGCCGAAGCGATAGTCGCGCGCGCCGTCGAAATGAATCACCGTGAAGCAACGTTTGATCTGGGCGATGGTCGGCAGGAAACGTTCGTGAAACTCCGGGTCGGGCAGCAGTGCGTCCGGTGCGTAGTTCGATGTGAGCACGATGCGCGTGCCCTGATCGATCGCGGTATCGAGAAAGCGGCCCATCAGGAACGCGTCGGCGATATCGTGCACATGGAATTCGTCGAAGCACAGCAGTTCGATGCCGTCGAGCCATTGCCGCGACACCGAGCCGAGCCGGTCGTCGCCGCGTGGCTCGCTGACCAGCCGCCGGTTCATCTCACGCAGAAATTCGTGGAAATGCAGACGCCGTTTGCGGCAGGTCGCCAACTCGAATGCGGTATCGACCACCAGACTCTTGCCGCGTCCAGGCAGTCCATAGCAATACACGCCTTGCGCGGCGAACGCGGCGGACTTCGCATGACGTGTGCGACTGGTGCCCAGCATCGCCACGAGCGCGCCAATCGCGTCGCGCTGACGCGCGTCGGGCGTGATGCCGCGAGCGGCCAGCGCGCGAGTGATGTGGGCTTCGTCAAACATGAGCGGACGTGCCGGTGCGCGACGCGACCGGCGGGGCGGGCAGCGCGGCGAACCGCGCGGCGGCGGATGGGAGAAAAACGGCGGCGAGGTCGTTGAGCATGACGTGACGGCGGGCGATGAGCGCGCCATTTTAACAGCCACGTCTCCCGTCAAACCTGCTGCCGGTTCAACACGCGCTGCAATTCGCGCGGATCGACCGGCTTGGTGAAGTGATGATCGAAGCCGGCGTCGATCGCGGTCTGCTTGTCCTGCTGCTGGCCCCACCCGGTCACGGCGATCAGCAGAATGCCGGCGTCGCGATGATCGAGCCGGATGCGCCGCGCCACCTCATAGCCGTTCAGAAGCGGCAAGCCGATGTCGAGAATCACCGCGTGCGGCGCGAATTCGCCGATCAACTTTAAACCGGCAAGGCCGTCGCCCGCCGTGCGTACTTCGTGGCCTTCGAGTTCGAGCACCATCGCGAGGCTGTCGGCGGCGTCGGCGTTGTCGTCGACGATCACCACACGCAGGCCGGCCGCGTGCGATGTGTCGGGCGCGGGATCGTCGGCGGGCGCGGCGGCGGCAGTGGACAGCGGCAGGCGGATCATGAATTCGCTGCCGGTGCCGGGTCCGCCGCTGAATGCGGCGACTGTGCCGCCGTGTAGTTCCGCGAGACCCCGCACCAGCGCGAGGCCGATGCCGAGACCGCCTTGCGAGCGGTCCAGCGCGGGCGCGAGTTGCGAGAACATTTCGAACACGCTGTCCAGATGTTCGCGCGGAATGCCAATGCCGGAATCGCGCACGACGATCACCGCCTCGTCGCCTTCACGCTCCGCGGCGAGCGAGATGTTGCCGCCGGCCGGCGTGTATTTGGCCGCGTTGTTCAGCAGGTTCAGGATCATTTGCGACAGACGCGTCGGATCGGCGTCGAGATAAAGCACCTCGCGCGGCAGCGTCACGCTCAGATGATGCGACGACGCTTGCACGGTCGGCCGCGCGGCTTCCATCGCCGACTGCATCGCACGCGCGAGTTCGAGGCGCTGCTTGCGCAATTCGAGCTTGCCCTGCGTGATGCGCGACACTTCCAGCAGATCGTCGACCAGATGGGTCATGTGTTGCAATTGCCGGTCGAACACGTCGCGCGACCAACTCAACTGCGGATCGACGAACTCCTTCAGACGCAGGATTTCGAGCACGTTGCGCATCGGCGCGAGCGGATTGCGCAACTCGTGAGCGAGCGTGGCGAGGAATTCGTCCTTGCGCCGGTCGGCTTTCGAGAGTTCGAGATTCAGCCGCTTCATTTGTTGTTCGGCGCGGCGGCGCTCGGTCGTATCGCGGCTCACGCACACTGCACCGTAGATATCGCCACGCGCATTCGCGAGCGGCTTGACGACGGTATCGCAGACACCGCGCGAGCCGTCGCGCCGCACGAAGGTGAGTTCGCCGCGCCACGTGCCGTCGGCGGAAAGCGCGGCGAGCGCTTCGCGGCGGATGCGCAGCGCGTCTTCCGGCGGATGGAAGATCGAGATCGGCTTGCCGAGAATCTCGCGTGTGCGATAACCGAGCATGCGCTCTCCGCCGATGTTGAAGTCGGTGATGTTGCCGCGCAGATCGGTGATCACGATCGCGTCG
Organism: Paraburkholderia ginsengisoli NBRC 100965; assembly: GCF_000739735.1. Lineage (GTDB taxonomy): Bacteria > Pseudomonadota > Gammaproteobacteria > Burkholderiales > Burkholderiaceae > Paraburkholderia > Paraburkholderia ginsengisoli. The sequence goes on from NZ_BBJF01000005.1 coordinate 569,119, forward strand.
CTCAGATGCTCGAAGATCGCGGCCTGACGCAGCAGCACGGTCTGCGCCTCCTTGCGCTCGGTGATGTCGAGGCCGAGGCCATAGATCGTCAACGGCTGGCCGTGGCGGTCGTAGGTGGCGCGGCCACGTCCTTCCATCCAGCACCAGTCGCCGCTCGCATGCATGAAGCGGAACTCGGCGACGTAGTCGTCGCCGCTCGCCACCGCACGATCGACCGCTTCGTTCAGCCCCACCAGATCGCCGGGATGGATCAGCGCGAAGAAGCCGCCGGGCGTGTTCGCGAAGCGGCCTTCGGCGTAACCCGCGAGCGCTTCCAGTTCGCGGCTCCACCAGAACGTGCCCGACTTCGGCTCGTGCGACCACGCGCCCATGCGCGCGCCGCGCATTGCGAGACTGAGCACGTCGCGGCTTTCCTGCAACGCTTTCTGCGCCAGTTGATGCGCGGCCACCGACGCCTCGGCGTTGCGCCGCGCGAGCAGCAGTTCCTGTTCGTACTTGTGACGATCCGCGACGATCAGCACCGCCACTTCGAAGTAGCTCGCGTCGCCGTGACGACGACTCACCGCGTTGAGCAGCATCGGCACCATGTGGCCATCGCGATGGATCATGTTCAGCTTGACTTCGGCCACCGAGCCCTGCATCTGCAGCAGCGGCGCCCAATGCGTCTGATAGAACACCTTGCCGCCGGCGCTCAGCAGGTCCTGGATGTGCCTGGTGCCGGCAAGCTCCGCCGCGTCATAGCCGAGCCAGCCGCAGAAAGTCGCGTTCACGCGTTGAATGCGGCCGCTGACGTCGGTGAGGAGCAGGCCGCACGCGGCGTGCTCGTACAACGTGTCGGCCGAAGGCAGCAGGTGGTTCGTGCTGTGCATCGCGCTACAGGCTCAGCGGCCCGAGAAAGGCGTTCATGGCCGCCGAGCTGGCGTCCGGCGAACTCAGATGCGGACAGTGGCCGACGTTGTCGATCACGTGCAGCGTGCTGCGCGGCATGACCCGCTGCATGTATTCGCCGACCGCCCGCGGCGCGATGATGTCGTCGCTGCATTGCAGGATTAGCGTGGGCGTGGTGCTGCGCGGGAGCAGCGCGCGGTGGTCGGACAGAAACGTGACGCGCGCGAATTGCCGCGCGATCTCCGGGTCGGTACGGCAAAAGCTGTTGGTCAGTTCGACGCCGAGCTCCGGCTGTTCCGGCGCACCCATGATGGCCGGCGCCATCGTGCTCGACCAGCCGAGGTAGTTGCTCTCCAGCGTGTGCAGCAGGTCTTCGATATCGTCGCGCGTGAAGCCGCCGATGTAGTCGCCATCGTTCACATAGCAGGGCGACGGGCCCACCATCATGTGCGCGGCGAACAGATCCGGCGCTTCGAGACTCGCGATCAGACCGATCATCGCGCTCACCGAATGGCCGACGAACACAACCGGCTCGTCGGCCGTCTCGCGGATCACTTCGATCAGGTCGTCGGCATAGCCTTCGAGCGAATCGTATTTGTCGATGTCGTAAGCGGACAGGTCCGACGAGCCGCTGCCCACGTGATCGAACAGCACGGTGCGGTAGTCGTCGTGAAACGACGGCACGAGAAAGCGCCACATGGTCTGGTCGCAACCGAAGCCATGCGCGAGCACCATGGTTCGTTTGCCGTGACCGGAAATTTGTACGTTGTTGCGCTGGGTGATGCTCATTGTCGAGTCCTGAGGTCTGCCGGGATGAGGCGGCGAAGGCGCCCGCTCTGGCCGGCCGGGCGTCTGTGATGTTACCGCAGTCTCGCTGTCGAACCCAGTCGGAGGCGCGGAGGGCCGGCGAGCGGCATGCGCGTTGCACGCGTCACGGCACGCTTGCGTTCTTCATGAGGCGGCGCGTCACGTATGCAGCATTGCGGATTGGCGAGCGCGGACTCAACCGGTTTCGATTTTCGGTTGCGGTGCCTGCAGCGGCTCGCGTCCAAATCGTTCGTATTGCGAAATCACCTGAGCGCCGAACAGCAGCAGCGTGGCCAGCCATTCGAGGCTGAGCAGCAGCACGATCGCCATGGTCAGCGAGCCGTACACCACGCTGACTTGCGACAGTGTCGCGAAGTACCAGACCAGTACGTGCCGCGTGATCTCCCACAACACGGCCGCGACCACGCCGCCCAGCAATGCATGTTTGAACGACGGCCGCCCGACCGGCATGACCAGATATATCGAGGTCAGCACGAAAATTTCGCCGGCGAGTCCCAGCAGATACAGCGCGACGCGCGACGGCCCTTGCAACGACACGTGCAGGCCGAAGAACTGGATCCCCTCGGCGCCCAGGGTTTCCAGCGCGCTCGACACGAACGTGACGATCAGCAGTCCGACGCCGAGAAAAAGAATGTAGCAGTACGGCAGCAATGCCGAGATCAGGAAGTGCCGCCGCCGGATCACCACGCGGTGAACGAAGATCAGCGACATCGCGTTTTCGAGCACGGTGAAGGCCAGCGAGCTGAAGAAGATCATCGTCAGCAATAGCACCCAGCCGATCACCGCGCGATGGTCGAGAAAATTGGCCAGCTCCTGCACCAGCGCATTCGACTGCCCGGGCACCAGCCAGCGCAGCAGATGGGCGAGCGATGCGAGCAGCAGATGTTGCGGCACCACCCGCGACAGCGCGATGACGATCAGAATCAGCAGCGGCACGATCGACAGCAATGCGTAATACGCGACCGCGCCCGCGAGCAGCAAACCCTGGTTCGCGCGGAACGCCTTGAGTGTCTGCAGAATGAAACGGCCGGGATGTTTCGCGATATACAGCGCGTGCGGATCGAGGATGATTTGCATGGGGCCTCGCGGTGCGGGTCGGGGGCCTGCCGGTTGGCAGCCGTGTCGACGCGCCTGCTTGCTTTATATACCGTAAGCAAGAACGCAGCCACATCCTGCGCGGTTTCGGCAGCGGCGCCACGCTGCGACCCGGCGACTCCGAGCCAGGAATGCAGTTTGCTTCACGTGCAGGCCGATGTAAGCAGACCTCGCGCACAGTCAAGCATGTGTCAGCATGAAGCGACATGTCGCGATCCACATGTCGGCGCGTCCTCTCATCATCAAAGTTCAACAACCACCGCTCGCCGCACTTCAGGACCTTGGCCGATGAACCTGCCGGAACCTCAATCGAACATCACGTCGTCCGTGCCGGACCTTGTGGTTGCGCGTCCCGAGGGGCTCTATTGCGAGGCGGGCGACTTCTATATCGATCCGTGGCGGCCGGTCGAGCGCGCGGTGATCACGCACGCCCACTCCGATCACGCGCGCTTCGGGCATCGGCACTATCTTGCGTCGCAAGCGGGAGCGAACGTATTGCTGTCGCGCCTGCCGGGCATTTCGTTGCAGACGCTAGCGTATGGCGAGCGTCTGGCGATCGGCGACACGACGGTGTCGCTGCATCCGGCCGGGCACGTACTGGGCTCTGCGCAGGTGCGGATCGAACACGCGGGACGCGTGTGGGTCGCATCGGGCGACTACAAGCTCGACGCCGATCCGACCTGCGATGCGTTCGAGCCGGTGCGTTGCGATACCTTCATCACCGAGTCGACCTTCGGCCTGCCGATCTATCGCTGGGATTCGCCGCAAGTCGTATTCGACGGCGTCGATTCATGGTGGCGTCACAATGCCGCCGAAGGACGCGCGTCGGTACTGTTCTGCTATTCGTTCGGCAAGGCGCAGCGTGTGCTGGCGAGCGTCGATGCGGCGATCGGGCCGATCTTCTGCCACGGCGCGGTGGAGCCGCTCAATCGCGCGTATCGCGAGGCTGGCGTGCGCTTGCCGCCGGTGGGTCTCGTGGGAGAAATAGCCGCTAAAGACAAGGCGGTGTTCCGCCAGGCGCTGATCGTGGCGCCGCCGTCCGCGCAGGGTAGCGCGTGGCTCAAACGCTTCGGCGACTATAGCGACGCGTTCGCGTCGGGGTGGATGCGTTTGCGCGGCGCGCGTCGTCGACGCGGCGTCGATCGTGGCTTCGTGCTGTCGGATCATGCGGATTGGCCGAGCCTGCAAACCGCGATTCACGCGACGGGCGCGCAACGCGTGATCGTCACGCATGGCTCGGTCGAGCCGATGGTGCGATGGTTGCGCGAGCAGGGCCTCGAAGCCGGCGCGTTCGACACGCAATACGGCGACGATACCATCGAAGCCGATGCAGCGGGCGCCGACGAAACGACGGAGGCGAGCAGCGCATGAAACGCTTCGCCGCCCTCTACACCGCGCTCGATGCCACCACGTCCACGCACGACAAGCTCGAAGCGCTCACCAGTTATTTCGCCGTGGCCGAACCGGAGGATGCCGCGTGGGCGTCGTATTTCCTCGCCGGCGGCAAGCCGCGTCAATCGGTGCCCACGCGGCTGCTGAGCGAGATTGCCCGCGAGCGCGCCGGCTTGCCGCTCTGGTTATTCGAAGAGTCGTATCACGCGGTCGGCGATCTCGCCGAGACCATCGCGCATATCTTGCCGCCCCCTCAGCGGATGTCCGAGTTGGGCCTCACGCAATGGATCGAGCAGCGTGTGCTGACTTTGCGCGGCGTCGCGCCGGAAGAGTTGCGCACGCGCCTGCTCAGCTACTGGGACGAACTCGATTGGGGCGGACGCTTTCTGCTGACCAAACTGATCGGTGGCGGATTTCGCGTTGGCGTTGCGCGGCAACTGGTGGTCAGAGCGCTGGCGGAAGTGGCGGGTGTCGATCATAAGCGGATTGCGCAACGCATGGTCGGTTGGACCGATTCGCAACAGAAGCCGGACGCGGCGCGCTATCTGCGTCTGATCGCGCCGGAGGCAGGTGACGACACACAGTCCGGCGAGCATCCGTATGAGCAACGCGACAGCGATCTCGGCTTGCCGTATCCGTTCTTTCTCGCGCATCCGTTGCAGGCCGATCCGACGACGCTCGGCGATCCGTCACATTGGCTGATCGAATGGAAATGGGACGGCATTCGCGCGCAACTCGTCAAACGTGGCGGCCGCGTGTGGTTGTGGTCGCGCGGTGAAGATCTGATCACCGATCGCTTTCCCGAGGTTGCCGCATTGGGCGAGGCCTTGCCTGACGGTTGCGTGATTGACGGCGAAATTCTCGCGTGGGAGCCGGGCGCCATCGCGCCCTTGCCGTTCGCGCGACTGCAACCGCGCATTGCCCGTAAAACGCTGACAAAAAAAGTGCTCGCCGATTCGCCCGCCACGCTGTTGGCATACGATCTGCTCGAAGCGAACGGCGAGGATCTGCGCACGACGCCGCTTGCCGAGCGTCGCGCGCGGCTCGATGCGCTGGCCCATGCGGTCGACGGCACGCTGGCGCGCGATCTGTTGCGCGTGTCGCCGCTCGTCAGCGCAGCGGATTGGCAGACGCTCGCGACATTGCGCGAAGAGAGCCGCGCGCGCGGTGTGGAAGGTCTGATGGTGAAAGAGCGCGAATCGATGTACGGAGTGGGGCGCACGAAGGCCTCGGGCACGTGGTGGAAATGGAAGATCGATCCTTATGCCGTCGACGCGGTGCTGCTTTACGCGCAACGCGGTCATGGCCGTCGCGCGAGTCTTTATACCGACTTCACCTTCGCCGTGTGGGACGAAGCGAATGGCGTGCGAACTCTCGTGCCCTTTGCCAAGGCCTATTCCGGTCTCACCGATGAAGAGATGCGTCATGTGGATGCAATCGTCCGCAAAACCACGATCGAAAAGTTCGGCCCGGTGCGCAGCGTGACGCCGACGCTGGTGTTTGAAATCGGCTTCGAAGGGATCCAGGCGAGTCCGCGTCACAAGTCGGGCGTCGCGGTACGTTTTCCACGCATGCTGCGCTGGCGCACCGATAAACACATCGACGATGCCGATACGCTGGCGATGCTGAAAGGCTTCATCGATGATCGTGCGGGATAACCCGCTGAGCGCAAACCCCTAAAACGTTGCCTCTTTTTCGGCGCGTTTCCTCGCTTATTCTGTGTATATGCCGAGGCTGTCAACGTGCGCCACAAACGCACTTCGAATTTTCGTAGGGCAGCAACCTGGCATCAGTCGATTGGATCAACCGGAATCAGACGCTTCGTGTGATGCACGCGCCAGGGGCGAAGTGCACGAGGCAAGTGCGTTTTATCGACGGAGCGCACGGTGGATCATTGGATGTATGCGTAGACCGGCTAGATCGAATCGTCGAATGAGACGATTGCGTGGTCGCGCGGGATTGCGCGTAAGCCTTGTGGCGCGGCGCCTCGACGGCGACGAGCGCCCACATTCGAAGCGCTTGCCTGGCCAATGCGGGCCTTTATGCGCGTAGTAGGAGCGGATCTTGCGCGCGTGTTCCGAGGTGCGCAATCCGCAGCACGGGGAAAAGCTAAGGAGAAGATGGTGACGTTCGACGACGGTATGGACGAGAACGACGACGTCGTGGTGTGGCGGCCTATCCAGTATGCGATGGCCTCGCATCGTCGGGTGCTGGTGGTGGACGATTATCGGGAAGCAGCCGATGCACTGCAGATATTGCTCGACGCCGACGGCTTCGAGTGCCGTGCGTTGGAGGATCCGTTTGCCGTGTGCGACATGGCCCGCGACTGGCAGCCGTTCGCTGTCGTGCTGGACATCAAGATGCCGGGACTGGACGGCCTCGAATTGGCGCGTCGTCTGCGAGCGCATTCGGCGACCGCGCATATGCTGCTGATTGCCTGTACGGCGTTTGCTTCACGCGAGGACCGCGTGCGCGCCAAGGCTGCCGGTTTCGACGCGCACTGCGCGAAGCCGTTGACGCCCGAGCGTCTGTTGCGCGTGCTCGAATCGGCGGCGGCGTTGCATGTGGACGGACCGCCGTAAGCATCGTGGTGCATGTTGAACGGCGGTTTTAATGCGCTGCATTAATGCGCTTCATGCCTGGTTGTCATTTCCGTTCCATCCGAAAATTCCGCTGTTTCTCTGCCTGGTTCCGCACTCCGTGCTTACGTACTTGCGTGGCAAGCATGCGGCCGGTCACACGTTTGAAACAAACCTGCGACCGGACGATTTATGAAGTCGCGAAGCGATAGTCACCGCTGGATACAGCGCAACCCGGCGGATCCACCACGTATCGCTTACTCGGGTGCGTACTTGAACTCCGGCAACGCTTCTAGCGACTTTTTGGTGGCTTCCGGCAGGACGACGCGACGGTTGTTGATCTGCAAGTCGTTGAACGGTACGGCGACCAGGTGTTTGCCCATGCCGAGAAAGCCGCCCACCGACAGAATCGCGTACGTGCCCCGGTCGCCGCCCGGCGAGACGATCAGATCGTCCAGCGTGCCGATCGTGTCCTTGTTCTTGTTGTAAACGTCGGCGCCGCTCAGCTTCGACGCGCGGTAACCACTCGCGAGCTGAACCACGTCCGTGCGTCTTTCCGTTATCGCCTGAGGCGCGCCCTGAGCATACGCATTGCCGTACGACGCGAACGCCGTCAGCAGCAATGCGGTGGCGACAAGCGGCTTGATGTGCATTTTGCGCATGATGTTCTCCCTGTTGTGTTCGGCAAAATTCGGCACGCTGACGCGGGACTCATTGCAACCGGGCAAGCCCACACCGGTCAGCTTTCAACCTGCAGGCTGCAATTGTTGTGCCGCGCTTAGGTCGCGGAGTTGACTGAGTCGCGCCGCGCGCCAGGCCATCGCCGGCGCCGCCGCAAACGCACGCCGGCTACCCTCGGGTCCAGAATTTGCTAAATCAGCGAGCTTGCTGTGCGACGCCGACATGCGCAAATTGCGGTGGAACCCGCACCGCCGACACGGATTTCTTGCATCGACTATTCACTGATTACACTCAAACACGCGCGCAAGCGCCTCTTGCTTCCACAGGAATTACTATGTCTCAGACCACGTACTCGACACGCATTTCGGAAGGCACGCCTTTTCCGCTCGGCGCGACATGGAATGGAAGCGGCGTCAACTTCGCGCTGTTCTCGGCGCACGCGACCAAGGTCGAATTGTGTCTGTTCGACGAAACCGGCGAGAACGAGATCGAACGTATCGAGCTGCCGGAGTACACCGACGAGGTGTGGCACGTGTTCGTGCCGAATCTGAAGCCGGGCGCCGTGTACGGCTACCGCGTTCACGGTCCGTACGAACCGGAAAAAGGCCATCGCTTCAATCCGAACAAATTGCTGCTCGACCCGTACGCGAAAGCGCACATCGGCGAACTGAAATGGGCGCCGGAAATATTCGGCTATACGCTCGATTCGGAAGAGGGCGACCTGTCGTTCGACGAGCGCGACAGCGCGCCTTTCGTGCCGAAGTGCAAGGTGGTCGACGCGAATTTCTCGTGGAGCCATCCCGAACGCAATGCGCTGCCGTGGGAGCGCGTGATTTTTTATGAAGCCCATGTACGCGGATTCACGAAGCTTCATCCGGGCGTGCCAGAGAATCTGCGCGGCACATTCGCGGGACTCGGGCAGCAGGTCGTGCTCGACTACATCCGCAGTCTCGGCGTGACGTCGGTCGAACTGATGCCGGTGCAGACGTTCGTCAACGACAGCTATCTGCTCGACAAAGGTCTCACCAACTACTGGGGCTACAACACGATCGGCTTCTTCGCGGCCGATCCGCGCTTCTTCGCGTCGTCGATCGACTCGGTGGGCGAGTTCAAGGAAATGGTGGACCGCTTTCATCAGGCCGATCTCGAAGTCATTCTCGACGTGGTCTACAACCACACCGCCGAAGGCAACGAACGCGGCCCGACGATCTCGTTCAAGGGCATCGACAACGCGTCGTACTATCGCCTGATGCCCGACCAGCCGCGCTATTACATCAACGACACCGGCACCGGCAACACGCTGAACCTGTCCCATCCGCGCGTGCTGCAAATGGTGACCGACAGCCTGCGCTACTGGGTCACGGAAATGAAGGTCGACGGCTTCCGCTTCGACCTCGCGACGATTCTCGGCCGCGAAACTCACGGCTTCGACGAGGGCGGCGGCTTCCTCGACAGTTGCCGGCAGGACCCGGTTCTCTCCAGCGTGCGGCTCATCGCCGAGCCGTGGGATTGCGGTCCCGGCGGCTACCAGGTGGGCGGCTTTCCGCCGGGCTGGGCCGAATGGAACGACCGCTATCGCGACACCGTGCGCGAATACTGGAAGGGCGACGAGGGCAAGGTCGCCGATCTCGCCACGCGCCTGACCGGTTCGGGCGACCGGTTCAATCATCGCGGCCGCCGCCCGTGGGCCAGCGTGAACTTCATTGCCGCGCACGACGGCTTCACGCTGAACGATCTCGTGTCGTATAACGACAAGCACAACGAGGCCAACGGCGAAGACAACAAGGACGGCCACTCCGACAACAAGTCCTGGAACATGGGCGTCGAAGGCCCGACCGACGACCCCGAAATCCGTCAGCAGCGCGAGCGCCAGAAACGCAATCTGCTGGCCACGCTGTTGTTGTCGCAAGGCACACCGATGCTGCTCGCCGGCGACGAGTTCGGCCGCACGCAGAAGGGCAACAACAACGCGTATTGCCAGGACAACGAGATCAGCTGGGTCAATTGGGAGGCGATCGACGACGACGGCCGCGCGCTCATCGAGTTCGTGAAAAATCTGACGACGTTGCGCCACCGTTTGCCGGTCCTGCGGCGCGGACGCTTTCTCACCGGCGAATACAACGAAGCGCTGGATGTGACCGAGACACGCTGGCTCTCGCCCGACGGCACGGATATCTCGCCCGAACAATGGGACGACGCGTCGATGCGCTGCTTCGGCCTCGTAATCGACGGACGCGCGCAGGCGAGCGGCATCCGCCGTCTCGCCTCCGATGCAACCTTGCTGCTGGTGCTGAACGCGCATCACGACGTCGTCAACTTCACGCTGCCGGATCTGCCCGAAGGCGAGTACTGGACCTGCCTGCTCGACACGAACATGCCGGTGCGAGCGGAGCTGCCGCAGTTCAGCGCCAACGACGCGTACCAGGTCACGGGGCGCTCGCTGCTGCTGTTCGCGCTCGAAGCGCCGAGCCGCGCGACGCAGCGCGTGTTCGACCGGCTGGAGGAGCAGTTGACGACGGATGAGAGCGAACCGTCTGCCAAATCCTGACGAGTGGCGATGAAGCATCGAGCCCGGCCGCAAGCCGGCATCGAGCTTGAGCGGCAGCGCTAGCAGGCAGTTCACCAGGTATAGGGCTTGCTCGCTGGGCTATGACTGCGCGCGCGTTGCAACGCGGCGCGCGCGTGTCACAGCCGATGTCGATCTTCGCAAGCTCTAACCAGGGGTGATCAAATGGAACAGGAATCAACCGCTCAGGCATCCACCGCTCAGGACGAGCAGATTCGCACGCGCGCCTACTACCTGTGGGAGCAGGCCACGGACCCCAAGGGCACGCCGGACGAGTATTGGGAGCAGGCGCGTGCGGAGATAGAGAAGGAAGCGCCGCCGGTCGAAAGCGGGCCGATTCCGGGAGGCCCTGCGCAATAAGCAGGTAACTGCCCCGCGCTTTCGACGCGTAAAACACGCCTCGAACACGCGTAAAAACGCGGTGCGCGACGACAGTCGGATGAAAGCCGCACCGGTGCCGTGCGTTGCGTTTGTACCCACGTCATCGAACCGTCGGTGTCGAAGCAATCAGCAGCACGCCCTCGACGCAGCGTCGACGAAGTACCGCCGCGGATGCAACGCCGATGCTCTCGCGACATGAAGGCCGCGATGCCATCGGCGTGTGCAGTCCGGACGATTCCGAGCGACTGTCGCGTCTGATCGGATGGAACCCATGCAACCCCACAGAGCCGCGAAATGAAGGACATACCCGACCCGCGTGGCACGAGGCCCGCCACGCGCATTCAGGCGCCGCCGGCCGCATTCGGCATCGACGGGCTGATTGCGCTCGGTGTCGGTGTCACGGTCGTGGCGTGTCTGTACTTTGCGAGCGCCGTGCTGATTCCGATCACGCTCGCCATCCTGCTCAGTTTTCTCGTCGCGCCGCTGGTCGATGCGCTGGCCCGATTGAAACTCGGTCACGTCGCGTCCGTGTTCGCGGCCGTGCTCATTTCGGTGTCCGTCATCGCGATGCTGGGCGCGCTGATCGCCACGCAACTCACCGATCTTGCCGCCGGCATGCCGCGCTATCAGGTGACTATCGAACACAAGATGGAGGCCGTGCACAGCGTGACGATCGGCAAGCTGAACCGCATCGCGGGCGCGGCGGGCCAGGCGTTGCAGCGCGCCACCGTCGAGCCGTCACAGCCCGCCGACTCCGCCGCGTCTCACGGCAAGTCGGCTGCCGCCGGCGCGCATACGCAGGCCGCGGTGCCCGTCGAAGTGCGGGAACCGGTGCCCACGCCATTCGAACTCGCACGGCGCGTGCTGTCGCCGGCGATCAGTCCGCTCGAAACCGCGTTCATCGTTTTCGTCGTGATGGTCGTGATCCTGCTGCAACGCGACGATCTGCGCGACCGCGCGATTCGCCTGTTCGGCTCGCGCGACCTGCACCGCACGACTACGGTGATGGACGAAGCCGCGCGGCGTCTGAGCCGTTACTTCGTCTCGCAGCTCGGGCTGAACGCGGGCGTCGGTGTGGTGATCGGCGCGGGGCTGTTTCTGATCGGCGTGCCGAGTCCGATTCTGTGGGGCATCCTCGCCGCGTTGCTGCGGCTCGTGCCGTACGTCGGCATCTGGATTTCGGCCACGCTCGCGACCGCGCTCGCCGCCGCCGTGAGTCCCGGCTGGGAGATGGCGATCTGGTCGCTCGCGTTGTTCGTCACCGTGGAGTTGCTGGTGGGGCAGGTGGTCGAGCCGCTGCTGTACGGACGCAGCACGGGACTGTCGCCGTTTTCGGTGGTGGTGGCCGCGATCTTCTGGAGCTGGATCTGGGGGCCGATAGGATTGATTCTGTCGACGCCGCTGACGCTGTGCCTGCTGGTACTCGGCCGTCATGTGAGGCGTCTGGAGTTTCTCGACGTATTGCTAGGCGATCAGCCCGCGCTGACGCCGATCGAAAACTTCTACCAGCGCGCGTTGGCTGGCGACCCCGACGAAGCGATCGAGCAGGCCGAAGCGTTGCTGCGCGAACGCTCATTGTCGGCGTACTACGACGAGGTGGCGATCAAGGGTTTGCAACTCGCGGCGAACGACGTGATGCGCGGCAGCGTGACCGCGCCGCAACTCGCGCGCATCGAGGCGACCACCAACGACCTGGTCGACGGGCTCGACGGCTACGAGGACCGCGCACCGGTTCCGCTTGCGGTGGAGGACGACTGGGGCGCCGTAGGGCCGATGGCGCCGGAGGATCAGACGCCGCCGCCCAGGCCAGCGAGCGCACGCGTACTCGTGCCGGTAGGCCCGATAGGCCCGCCGACCCGAACTGCCGCCGACGTGATCGCTGACCCCGCTTCGGCATTTAACCCTGCAAATAGCCGCGTATTGTGCATTCCCGGACGCGGCCCGCTCGATCCGCTGGCGACGACGATCCTGTTGCAGTTGCTCGGCAAGCACGGCTTCGAGGCGCGCTCGTTGCCGCACGAAGCGGCGTCGCGCGCGGCGATCGATACCCTCGACGCGGACGACGTCGGGATCGTCTGCATTTTCTATTTGCAGATCGACGGCATCCCGTCGCATTTGCGCTATCTGGTCAGGCGGCTTCGCGCGCGCCTGCCGAAGGTGTCGATCGTGGTCGGCTTATGGGCGCAGGAGGACACGGACAAGTGGAGCGCCGACCTGCAAAGCGCGATGGGCGCGGAGTGTTATGCGAGCTCTTTGCAGGAAGTGCTGGCGGCTTGCCGGCGCATCGATGCGGCGCACGTGGCGCAGGAGGAGACGGCGATGACGGTGGCCGGCTGAAGCGCTGACGCACTGTCACGAAACGAACGGCTGAGCGCATCGGCCCGCGCAAAGAAAACCCGCCGGCAAGCCGGCGGGCAATTCACACGTATTGTGTTAAACCCAACGTCAAACAGTCAAACCGTCAGGCCGATGGCTCAGTGACCGGCCGACTTCCCACCCTGCGATTTCTCTTTCGCGGCCGCGTCCTTGTCCGGCACGATCTTGGTGGTGCCGCCGGTGGAAGGCGGATCGCTGGCGGGAAAGCTGTCCTCGACTTCCTTGTCGATCTGCTTTTCGCTCTTGTCGGCGTTCGGGTGTTTTTCCTTATGTGTCGTCATAGCGGCTTCTCCTTGAGGTAATCAAATCAAATTTAATTCAGCGCGCGCGAATGGCCGTTATCAAGCGCTATCGCGCAGCGCACGTTTCGTCGGCGAGCATCGCGAGCGCTTGCGCGTGCGATAGGCCCTGCGCCATCGCGTCGATCAAACGCGCGGTGTCCGCTTCCCGCTCGCAGGCGAGCACGGCGGCGACCATGCCGTCCTTCAGATACAACGCGACGAATTGCTGACGCTCCAGTTCGCCATCGACGACGATCTCGTCCCACTCGTTCGCATGGCCGAGATATTCGAAGCGCTTGCCATAGTGATAGGTCCAGAAAAACGGCACGCCGTTATAGCGGTTGCGCGCGCCGCACATGTTTTGCGCGGCGATTCGCGCATGCTGTTGCGCGACGCGCCAATGCTCGACGCGCAACGGCTCCTGATTCTCGTGTAATGGAAAGACCGCGATGTCACCCGCCGCGTAGAGCCCCGGCGCGGCCTGCATGCCCGCGTTGACGATCACGCCGCCGTCCTTCTGCAACGGCAAGCCTTCGACGAAACCGGTCGCCGGCGAAACGCCCGTGCCCAACAACACCACGTCGGCGGCGACATGCTCGCCGCTTTCGAGCATCACCTGATGCACGTTGCCTTCTTCGCCTTCGAGCGACGCGACCTTCGCTTCAAGATGGAACACCACGCCATTGCTTTCGTGCAACGCGCGAAACATCGCGCCCGCGCGTTCGCCGAACTGCTTCGCGAATGGCACCTTGTCGGGCGAGATCACGGTCACCTGCGTGCCGTGCTTGCGCAACGCGGAGGCCGTCTCCAGCCCGATGAAGCTGCTGCCGAGAATCGCCACCTGGGTTTCCGATGCATCGTCGCCGAGCGCGTCGATCAGCGCGGCGGCATCGTCGAGCGAGCGCAACACATGCACGCCGCCGAGTTCGCAACCGGGAATATCGGGCAGCTTCGGCACACCGCCAGTCGCGAGCAACGCGGTGTCGTAGGTCAGCGGGTCACCGCTTTCGAAATGAATCGTTCGCGCCGGCACATCGAGCCGCGCGACCTTCGCGACGATCCGCTCGATGCCGTTCTGCTCCAGCCATTCCGGCGCGAGAAGCGGCGGCACGTCGGCGGGCGTCATCTCGAACGACGGCACGAACTTGCTCAGCGCAGTGCGATCGTAGGGCGCATGCGCTTCCTCGCCGATCAACGTGACGCGACCCGCGAAACCGCATTCGCGCAGCGTCGCACAGGCGGCGGCACCGGCGGCGCCCGCGCCGATCACCACGTAATGCGGTTCGCGAGACTTCGCGCCGGTCACAGGTTGCGCGAGTTTTTGCGGCGTCACCATCACGGCGTCGCCGTCTACCGTGACCGGATAGCGGTCGAGCGCGAACAGCGCGGGTGGCTCCAGCAGATCGCCGGTGGCCGCGTCGAAGCTCGCCTTGTGCCACGGACAGATGATCCGGCCGTTGCAAAGCGCGCCTTCTTCGAGCGGGCCGCCCGCGTGCGGACAGTCGGCGGCATACGCGTGGACCGTCTCGCCGTCGCGCACCAGCAGGATTTTTTCGCCGTCCACCTCGACGCGCTCGGCGCGATCCGCTCGCAATTGCGATAGCTGGGCGACGCGGCGGGCAGTCGTAGGCATGGTCGGTCTCGCGTGGAAAAAGTGAATTCGGCTTGCGTTGGTGTGCATTCAGGCAACGGTCACGGTGTCGACTTGCGAAGCGCGCAGGCTGCGCGCCCGCGCCGCAACATCCACGCTAACGCGTTGCGTATCAGTGCGTCAGCAATCCATGTGCCCGTCGTGTCGCTCGTGCAGCAACGGTGATTGCGGACCAACTCGCTTTGGAGGAACGGCGGAAGTGCGGTAAATTCCGGACACAGGGAAATAGCGCTCGAACACATGCGCGACACATCGCGTGCAATCCGCGTGTAAGACGCGCATTAGCATTGCGTTTTTCAACCGTTTTCAATTTCATGGAGATCGTGCCGTGCAGCGTGCGGAACGTGTTGCAGTCGATTTCCCGATGCCGTCGCGCAACTTCGCGGCGACCCGGCGCATGCTGCTGATCGTGCTGGCCGTATCGATCGCGTTTCCGTTGGCCTGCCTCGTGGGCTATGGCTATTTCGATTATCAGCGCCGTATCGCCGATTCGAACAACATGATCGACCGGCTCGCGCGCGTGACCGAAGAGCAGGCCGTCAAGGTGTTGGACCTCAACCAGCAGATGGCCTCGCGCATCGTCGAAATGCTCGGCAACGCGGACGATGCGCAAATCCGTTCGCGTGAAACCGAATTGCACGACCGCCTGCGCGAAATCGGCGGCGACTTTCCGCAGGTCTCGTCGATCTATCTGCTCGGCGCGAAGGGCGACCTGCTGGTGTCGAGCTTCGCGTATCCCGCGCCGGCGATGTCGATCGGGCAGCGTGAAGACTTCCTGTCCGCGAAGGCGATGCGACCGCAGCCGTATTTCTCGCTGCCGATGTTCGGGCCGCTGTCGAAGACCAACGTGTTCACCACGGCAACCGGCCGTTCGGGCGCGGATGGACAGTTCCTCGGCGTGGTCACGGTGGCGCTGCGCAACCAGTACTTTTCGCGCTTCTACCGCGAACTCACCGAGGGCGACCCGGCGCTCGTACTCGGCCTGTATCGTCAGGACGGCAGCGTGCTGGTGCGTTATCCGCCGTGGCCGGCGGGCGCGAAGCCGACTTCGCAGAGCGCCTTCACCGCCGCGTTGCGCGACAAGCAACTGTTCGGGCACGTCCGTCTGAACTCGACGGTGGACGGCGTCGAGCGACTGCTCGCGTTTCGCCGGGTCGGCGATTATCCGCTGTACGTGGTGAGCGCTTATGCGACCTCGGCGATCTTCGACGCATGGCGCCGTCATTTCCTGCTGATCGCCGCGCTGACGGCGGTGCCTTGCATCGCGATCTGGCTGCTGGTGTTCTACTCGCTGCGGCAACTCGCCGGCGAGCGTCGCGCGTGGGAACGCTGGCAAGGCGAAGTCGCGATGCGGCTCTCCGCCGAAGCATCGAGCCGGCAACTGCAACGCATGGGCGCGCTCGGCAATCTGGTCGCGAACGTCGCACACGACTTCAACAATCTGCTGATGGTGGTCGCCGCGAATATGGAGCTCGCGCGCCTCAAGCGCTATAACAACCTCGAAAAGGAAGTGCTCGCGGTGGAGCGCGCGACCGCGTCCGCTGAATCGCTGACGCGGCGTCTGTTGAGCGTCGCGCGCAAGCAGCCGCTCAAACAGGAGCAGGTGGACCTCGCGCGCTGGCTGCCGGCGGCGGCGCCGCTGATCGATGCGGCGCTCGGCGACAACGTCGAATTCGTGTTGAACATGGTCGATAACGTGTGGCCGGTGCTCGCCGATCCGACCGACCTCGAATTCGCCATCATGAACCTGGCCGTCAACGCGCGCGATGCGATGCCGCGCGGCGGCCGCTTCGTGATTCGCTGCCAGAACAATCGCCTTGTCGGCAGCGACACGTTGCTGCCCGATGGCGAATACGTGCTGATCTCGTGTACCGACGACGGCGAGGGCATGCCCGACGCGGTCGCGCGGCGCGCGTTCGAGCCGCTCTTTACGACCAAGCTGCGCGGCTCGGGCACTGGCCTCGGTCTCGCGCAGGTGCTGTCGATGTGCGAGCAGGCGGGCGGCACCGCGAAAATCGACAGCGTGCCGGGCAGCGGCACCACGGTGCGGCTGTATCTGCCACGACACCGTGAGCGCAAGGCGACCGCGGCTGTCGAAGCGCAGCAGCAACCGGCACCGACGCCGGCCGGCGTCGTGCTGCTGGTGGAGGACAACGAGGACGTGGCGGCGGGCGTGACGGCGGTGCTGGAGACCTTCGGCTG
Source organism: Paraburkholderia ginsengisoli NBRC 100965 (assembly GCF_000739735.1). Classification (GTDB taxonomy): domain Bacteria; phylum Pseudomonadota; class Gammaproteobacteria; order Burkholderiales; family Burkholderiaceae; genus Paraburkholderia; species Paraburkholderia ginsengisoli. Next base: position 586,039 of record NZ_BBJF01000005.1, read on the forward strand.
CGAGGTGCGTCACGAACCGACCGCCGACCAGGCGCTCGACGTGCTGAGCGCAGGCGCGCGCTTCGAACTCGTGCTGTCCGACATCCAGATGCCCGGCAAGCTCAACGGCATCGACCTCGCGGAGAAGGTGCGCAGCGCGTGGCCGTCGCAGAAGATCGCGCTGATGACCGGCTACGCGGACGAACTCGAACGCGCGCGACGGCTCGGCGTGGCGATTCTCGCGAAGCCGTTCAATATCGACGAACTGCACGCGCTGGTGGCTTGCGAACCGTAAGCGCGGCGTGTTCGAAACGTTTCATGACTCGCGGCATAGCCCTTGCTGAAAAGAATCCGAGGCATGCGTATCCGGCTGGACCAGCCGGCGCGCGGCCCGCCTACTTTTCGGACAGGAGAACAGCCATGAAGATCAAACACGCACTGCTCGTTTCGACGATGCTCGCCGCTTCCTCGCTCGCGATGGCCCAGGCCGGCGGCGGCGGTGGCGGCCCGGCGGGCAACGACCCGAGCGGCGGCACCACGCCCGGCTCGACGCGCGAAGGTGGCGACACCCAGGCGCCGACCGCGAAGGCCCATTCGAAGACGCATTCGATGAAGCACTCGAAGGCCACCAAGCCGGCGACCGATACCACCAATATGCCCGGCGCGAACGCCAGTAGCGACACGAAGGGGCAGTAATAGCGTCAACGCGGCGAGCGCTTGCCGCACCTGATGTGAGATGCGATGTGACAGGCGGATGGCACTGACCGTTGCGCGTAGTGCGCGGCGTCCTTTGCCAAAGTCGCTTTTACATTCGCGCCGAAGATTTTTGCGGAGCCGTTTCTGCGCGGCTTCCATCTCTACTTCTGTCGTTGCCATTCGTGGCGCTCAACGTTATTCACGCGCTGTTGTTCACGTGAAGCGAAGGCGTCGCCGCAACTCATCCACCGTGCTGCGCGCCGTTTCGACGGGTATAGCGCTTGCTGAAACCGACCACATGCATGGTCGTCGAGCGCCACCTCGAAGCCTCCGATGGGACCGTGCGTTCATCCATCAGGAGCTTTCCCATGACACTCGGTGACACCATCAAAGGCATGGTCGGCCTGGACCCCACGGGTCATGCCGATCCCGACATGAAGGCCGTGCTCGACGCACTCAAAAGCCTGAACCCGAAGCCGATCGAAGATTGTTCGGTGGACGAAGCAAGACGACAGCCGACACCCGCCGACGCCGTGCGCAAACTGATGGCCGATCCCGCGTTCAGCGCGCGGCCGTCGCCGGAACTGGAAGCGGTGCGCACCGCGGACATCGAGATTCCCGGCGCGATCGGCAGCAATCCGGCGCGCGTCTACACGCCGCAAGGCGAGGGGCCGTTTCCGCTGATCCTGTATTTTCACGGTGGCGGCTGGGTGCTCGCCGATCTCGATACCTACGACGCAACGCCGCGTTCGATCGCCGCGCAAAGCAAGGCGATCGTCGTGTCCGCGCATTACCGGCAGGCGCCCGAGCATCGCTTGCCCGCCGCGCACGACGACGCGTTCGCCGCGTGGCGCTGGCTGGTCGACAACGCGGCGAGCCTCGGCGGTGACCCGGACAAGCTCGCGGTGATGGGCGAGAGCGCGGGCGGCAATCTGGCGATCAACGTGTCGATCCGCGCACGCGATACGGGCACGCGGATGCCGATTCATCAGGCGCTGATCTATCCGGTCGCGAGCAACAACATCGTGTCGATCTCCTACGAGGAGAACCGCAACGCGCGGCCGCTGAACAAGCCGATGATGCTGTGGTTCGTGCATAACGTGATCAACAGCGAGAGCGAGCTGACGAGCCCGCTGATCGACGTGGTGAGTGCCGATCTGGCACGGCTGCCGCCGGCCGCGATCGTGACGGCGGGCATCGATCCGCTACGCTCGGACGGCGAGAAGCTCGCGCAGAAGCTGCGCGAAGCGGGCGTCGCGGTCGAGCACCGCAACTATCGCGGTGCGACGCATGAGTTCTTCGGGATGGCGGCGGTGGTACAGGCGGCGCGGGACGCGCAGGCGTTTGTGGCGCTGGCGCAGCGGCAGGCGTTTGGCGGGGCGCCGCTGTAGGCTGCGGGCGGTGGTGTTGACATTGGCATTCGACACGAGCACCGCCGCGCGCGAGCCCGACCGAAGCCGGGCGCGCAGCGATATCGCCGAACAGAAACGGCGGCAACCTGCCTAGCCTTTCTCCTGTCCCGCCTCATACTTGCCCAACGCCGCCGCCCCGTTCAAACGCGCGCGCTTGAGCAGCGCCTGCTGCGCCGCCGCGACATTGCCCGGCTGGCCGCGCCACGCCTGCAACGGCGGCTCCTGCAACGCGCGTCCATACGAAAAGCTCAGATTCCACGGCAATGCGCCGAGCCGGTTCATCGCGTCGAGATTCGCGGTGGCTTCCTCGGGCGTCTGTCCGCCAGAGAGAAACACGATGCCCCGCACCGCCGACGGCACCGTGCGCCTGAGCACCCGCACGGTCGCAACGGCGATGTCGGCAACCGACGACTGCTGCGCATGGTCCGAGCCCGCGAGCACCATGCTTGGCTTCAGCAGAATGTGTTCGAGCACCGCGCGATGCCGGTGCAGCGCGTCGAACACTTCGTGCAACACCGCCTCGGTGACTTCCGCGCTGCGCTCGATCGTATGATCGCCGTCCATCAGCACTTCCGGTTCGACGATCGGCACGATGCCCGCTTCCTGGCAGATCGCCGCATAGCGCGCGAGCGAGTCGGCGTTCGCCTCGATCGCGAGACGGCTCGGCAGGCGCTCGGTGATGTTGTAGACCGCGCGCCATTTGGCGAAGCGCGCGCCTTGCCGCTTGTAATCGACGAAGCGTCTGGCGAGACCGTCGAGCCCCTCGGTGATCTCGTCGCCCGGCGCGAGTGCGAGCGGCACCTTGCCGAGGTCCACCTTGATGCCGGGCACGATGCCGTTGCGCGCGGCGAGTTGCGGGAACGGCGTCCCGTCGTCGCCTTTCTGGCCGAGCGTTTCTTCGTAGAGGATCACACCGCTCACGAACTCGCCGAGCCCCGGTGTCGTGAGCAGGAGGTTGCGATACGCACGGCGGTTTTCTTCCGTCGATTCGAGGCCGATCGTCTTGAAGCGTTTGGCGATGGTCGGGCCGCTTTCGTCGGCGGCGAGAAGACCCTTGCCGGGTTGAACCATCGCGTCGACGGTGGCTTGCAGCTCGCTACGGGTGTCCATGAAGTGTGCTCCCTTTGTCCGGTTGGCGGATGAGATGCGGTAACGGTCTTTCTTCTTTCGATCAACGCACAGGCGGAAAACGGCGCGCGCCCGCTTCGTTTACTCGCCGAGCAGGTGCAGCACGATGTCGCGAGGCTGCGTGTGCCGGCGATGTTCGAACAGATACAGCCCTTGCCATGTGCCGAGCACCATCCGCCCATGCTCGACCGGCACCGACAGTTGCACTTGCGTGAGCGCCGTGCGCAGATGCGCGGGCATGTCGTCGGGGCCTTCGGCGTCGTGCTCGTAGCGCTCGGCGTCCTCGGGCGCGAGGCTCGCGAAGTAGCGCTCCAGGTCGCGCTGCACCGACGGGTCGGCATTCTCCTGGATCAGCAGCGACGCCGACGTGTGGCGGCAGAACAGTGTCAGCAGACCGGTGTCGATGCCCTGGCTGGAGACGAAGCGGCGCGCTTCGTCGGTGAATTCGACGAGGCCGCGGCTACGGGCCTTGACGCTCAGATGATGGATGACTTGGCGCATGATAGGTGGTCGGTGGGTGAGGTCTCGCGGCGCGATGCGGTTGGTGGCGGTCGATGGCGAGTCAATGGCGAGCCGGTGAGTGGCGACGCGCGTGAACCGGTGAACACATGGCGCCTACGCAAAACCCGAACCTCGGACTAGCCGAACCGCGCGCGCTGTTGCGCGGTCGCCCATCGTCAAACCGACGTCAACGCCTCCGCGATTTCCGCCGCGCCGCTCGGCCGGACCACGCGCGCGATTTCCGCGCCGTCGCGCATGAACACCAGCGTCGGCCACAGCTTGACCTTGAACGAGCGGCCAAGCGGCCGGCCGGGACCGTCCTCGATTTTCAGATGACGCACGTCGGCATGCGGCTGCAACGCCTTCGCAATCGATGCTTGCGCGCCCTGGCAGTAACCGCACCAGTCGGTGCCGAATTCGACGACGGTGACGCCCGGCAGCGCGTCGAGCTCGGCTCGCGAAGGGGCTTTGGAAGAGTAGGCTGTCTGGGTGGCCATGCGTGCTCCGATGCGGTTCAGGCTGTGCGAACAGGGTCGCGCAGTTGCGGCGGCGGTCCCTGCGAGTGGATGTGCCAAGAGTAGCAGCTATGCCGGGGATCGTCATCGACGCCGGCCGGCCGGCCCGTACGTGTGAGTGCGTGTGAGCGCGCGTGCGTGCGCAAATTCACGTGCGTGGCGTCGTCACGTGTTAAACATCGTCCCTGCGCCGTCATGAGGCGGTGCATCAATCGGTCTGGAAAGGGAAATGGGAGCAAGGATCTATCTGCAACACCCCGGCAAGAATGAAACCGTCGCGGTCGCGACCGGCTTCAGTTGGGGCGCATGTCTGCTCGGCTTCATCTGGGCGTTGTCGAGGAAAATGTGGTTCGCCGCATTCGTGATGCTGGGCGTCAGTCTCGTGCTGTTCGGCATGGGACTGTGGGGCGAGACGGCCGATCTGATCGGCCTGGTGTTGTCTGTTCTGTTCGGCGTCGCCTGTGGCGCGTATGGCAACCGGTGGCATCGGTGGACGCTGGAGCAGCGCGGCTACGTCGTGTTGTGACGTGTTGTAACGTGGCGTGGAGGGCGGCGCGCGAGCAACAAGCAAGGGTGGCTCGCCGCGTTCGCCGCCGCAAAGCCATGTGCGCCCTCGCACGGTGGTTGCAGGTTTCACGTATTGAAGCAGCGCAGTGTGTTCGTCGAAGGGATTCCTAACGAGTTACGTGATGGAGGATTTTCATGCACTTTGCATTTGCAATCGCTACGAGAAAAACAGTTATCGCAAACGCCGGCGTGTTGCGTCGCGGCGCGCTAAGGCTAGCGCTGGCGACATCGCTCGCCGTCGCGCCGGTTGCGTACGGCGCTGACCCTGCCGCTAACGCGCCCACACCTGGTACGCAGGCCATGCCCGCCACGCCGGGCGCCCCTTCGTCGGCCGCAGCGGCATCCACATCCACCCCCGCGCCCGACGACACCTTCCTGCTCACCATCTTCCTGCGCCACGACGAATCCAAACCGCTGCCGAAGATCAACGATCAACTGCGCGCGCAAGGCTTCTTCAAGAGCTTTCCGCCGCCCGGCATCGAAGTCGTGTCGTGGTACGTGATGATGGGCATCGGCCAGGTGGTCACGTTGCGAGTGCCGGCGAGCCGGCTGCGCGAAGTCAACCGCGCGATCGAATCGACTGCGTGGGGCGGCTATCGCACCGAGTTTTATCCGACCTACGACTACAAAGCGCAAGCGCAGCAAATGCGCGCAACCGACGGCAAGTAGTCGCGAGCATGCCGCCAGTTCGCCGTCATCGCGCAAACGGCACCGCGCAATGCGGATTTGGGACGGCGCATCGCGGGTTTACGCGCCCGCAGGCTAGGTCGATAATGCCCCGGTCGTTCCGGCCCCGAGCCGCCGGCGCGCGTCGCGCTTTCCTGGCTCGCTTCACCTGACCCACCGCCCCTCGTGTTGAAAACATCGCGTTTTTTCGACCTGCTGCGCATCCCTGGCTTCAAGCCGCTGGCCGCCGCCACCCTCATGCTCGGTGTGGCGATGTCGTTCACCGCTCCGTATCTGTCGCTGTTCGGCGTCGAGCGCGCCGGCATGACGCCGTTCCGGCTAGGCGTCTTCATGACGCTGATCGCCGCGAGCGGGGTGCTCGCCAGCACGCTCGCGGGCCGTTGGACCGACCGCAGCGGACGGCATCGGCCGTTGCTGCTGGCGGCGCTGGTGGCGGCCGCGCTCGGCTATCTGTGTTTGTGCGTCGTGCGCGATTACCGGCTGCTGCTCGCGGTCGGCATCGTCTTCATCGGCGCGGGCGGCTCGGCCATTTCGATGGTGTTCGCGTTCAGCCGCGCGGCGCTGCCGGTGCCGGACCCGGGCGAGCGCGTGTTCGCGAGCGCGACGCTGCGGACCATCCTGTCGGCGGCGTGGGTGTTCGGGCCGTCGGTGGGCGCGCTGGTGCTCGCGGCCACGAGTTTCTATGGGCTCTTCCTGTTCGCGGCGGCGAGCTTCGCGACCTGCGCGTTCATCGTGTGGCGGATGCGCGAGCCGCAAGGTCATCTCGGCGATCACACGGTGGAGGACACCGCGTCCGAGCCGTCCGCGTCGATCACGGTGCCGCCGCTGAGAGCGCCGGGCGAAGATGCGCACGAGGACCTGCCGGGCGTCGCGTCGGCCAACGACATCGGTCGCGCGGTGGCCGCGCTCACGCTGCTCGGCCTCGCCGCGAACGCGACGATGATCGTGCTGCCGCTCTACATCGTGCACGGGCTGAACGGCTCGCATCTGGACGTGTCGGTGATGCTCGGCCTCGGCGCGCTGATGGAGATTCCGATGATGCTCGCGCTCGGCGCGAAGTCGTCGGCGTTGCACAAGCCGAACTGGCTGGCCGCGTGCGCGGCGGTGCATGCGGCGTACTTCGTCGGGATGTCGCTGGCGGGCAACGTCAACGTGCTGATCCCGATGCAGATGCTCAACGCGTTCGTGGTCGCCGTCACGTCGTGTCTCGGCATGACCTACGTGCAGGATCTGATGCCGCATTCGCCGGGACGCGCGACCGCGTTGTTCTTCAACGCGGCACGGGTCGGCTCGATTCTGTCGGGCGTGCTGTCGGGGCTGCTGGTGCAGGCGTTCAGCTATCGCGGCACGTTCCTGTTCTGCGGTTTGCTGGCGCTGTGCGCGCTGGTGCTGTTCGCGGTGCCGGGGTATCGCTATCCGCTGATGTGGCGGGCCGTGAAGCGGTTCGTGCGCGAGCAGTATGCGAAGCTGCTCGCGAAGCGGCAGCGGGTGAGCGGGCGCGGGGAGTGAGGGCGGCGCACGCTCGACGCAAGACGCAAGTCCGAAGTAAGCCGGCCGTCGGTCGGATCGAAGCTCGCACGCGCGCCATGCAACACCCCCGCGCGACGCACGCGCGCAATGGACCCGCCCACGCGAGGAACTTTCCGTTGCGCCATGTCTCTGCAAAGAGGCGTATCGTCTTTTCACGCACACGGCGATACGCAGCATCACTGCACGAATGAGCGGGGACGGCTACGGTGTGTCCGGCGCTCGCGCGTCGATGCAACTACAGTGGTCGGCACAGCCGCGCGATGCCGCTTGCCGCGTCGCTGAATTAGCAACTGACTTCACGCGAAACCGATCACCGAAGCCGCTGCATCACGGCACCACCGCCTCACCGCAACACGCCGAACCCCGACTCGGGGCCGCGCAACGAGCCACCTTCCGGAGCGAGATATGCAGCTAGGCATGATTGGATTGGGACGCATGGGCGCCGACATGGTACGGCGCCTGACCAAAGGCGGTCAGCACTGTATCGCCTTCGACGTGCAGCCTGCTGCCGTCGACAGGCTCAAACAGGAGGGCGTGGCGGGCGCGTCGTCGCTGCAGGACCTCGTCGCGCAACTCGACAAGCCGCGCGCGGTCTGGCTGATGGTGCCGGCCGCGGTGGTCGACGCGACGCTCGAGCAACTCGTGCCGTTGCTCGAACCCGGCGACATCGTGATCGACGGCGGCAACTCCTACTATCATGACGACATCCGCCGCGCCAACGAACTCGGCGCGCGCCAGCTTCACTATGTGGACGTCGGCACGAGCGGCGGCGTCGCGGGCCGCGAACGCGGCTACTGTCTGATGATCGGCGGCGAGCCCGAAGTGGTGAAGCGCCTCGAACCGATCTTCGCGACGCTCGCGCCGGGCGCGGCCGCCGCACCACCCACGCCGGGCCGCAGCGCGAGCGCGAGTACCGCGGACCAAGGGTTCCTGCATTGCGGACCGCAAGGCGCGGGGCACTTCGTGAAGATGGTCCACAACGGCATCGAATACGGGATGATGGCCGCGTATGCGGAAGGCCTGAACATTCTGCGCCATGCCGACGCCGGCAAGCACGCGCGCGAAGCCGATGCGGAAACCTCGCCGCTGCGCCGCCCCGAGTTGTACCAGTACGACCTGAATCTTGCCGACGTCACCGAAGTCTGGCGGCGCGGCAGCGTGATCGGCTCGTGGCTGCTCGATCTGATCGCGGGGTCGCTCGTCAGCGATGCCGATTTGCAGAATTACACGGGGCGCGTGTCCGATTCGGGCGAGGGCCGCTGGACAGTGGCCGCCGCGATCGACGAGGGCGTGCCCACGCCGGTGCTCAGCGCGGCGCTGTTCGCGCGCTTCAGTTCGCGCGGCGAAGCGGACTTCGCGAACCGGGTGTTGTCGGCGATGCGGCATGATTTTGGCGGCCACGTGGAGAAAGCGGCCGAGCCGGGCAGTGCGCCGAAGGGCTGAGCGAACCGTCGAGCTACGGCACGGGCCAGCATCGCTGGCCTGAAAAGCGCAACTGAAGAGTCCACTGTCGAGCTTCCCGATGAGCGTTCACACTCCACGCAAGGAACCCCCGATGCCAGCCACTCCGACCACTCCGCACGACGTCGTGTTTCTGTTCGACTGCGACAACACTCTGCTCGACAACGATCATGTGTTGTCGGATTTGCGCGCGCATATGACGCGCGAGTTCGGCGCGGAGAACAGCGCGCGCTACTGGGAAATTTTCGAAGACCTGCGCACGGAGTTGGGCTACGCCGACTATCTCGGTGCGCTGCAGCGTTACCGGCTGGAGCATCCGCGCGACACGCGGCTTCTGTTGATGGCGTCGTTCCTGATCGAGTATCCGTTTGCGAACCGGCTGTATCCTGGCGCGCTGGATGCGCTCCGCCATCTGGGCACGCGCGGGCCGACGGTGATCCTGTCCGACGGCGACGTGGTGTTCCAGCCGCGCAAGATCGCGCGTTCGGGCTTGTGGGACGAAGTCGAGGGACGGGTGCTGATCTACATTCACAAGGAGCTGATGCTCGATCAGGTGATGGAGTGCTACCCGGCACGCCACTACGTGATGGTCGACGACAAGCTGCGCATTCTCACCGCGATGAAGAAAGCTTGGGGCGGCAAGCTGACGACGGTCTTTCCGCGCCAGGGGCATTACGCTTTCGATCCGAAAGAGATCGCGAGCAATCCGCCCGCTGACGTGAGCATCGCGCGGATTGGCGAGCTGGCGGATTACGACGTGGAAGCGCTGGCAGGCGCGAAAGGATAGACGCCGAACGCGCGACCCGTCAGGACCCGAGTTCCTTCAGGCGCGCCTGCGCATCGCTTGCGCCCATGCGCGCGGCGGCGTCGCTCGCGCTCACGCCGCTCGCGTCGCGCGCCGCCGGATTCGCGCCGTGCGCGATCAGCAGATCGATGATCGCCGTGCGATTGAACATCGCCGCGATCATCAACGCGGTGCGGCCATCCGGCGACGCACCTTCGACATCCGCGCCATGCGCAAGCAGCGTCTCGATCACCTTGTCGAAGCCCTTGAACGCTGCGCCGGCAATCGGCGTCTGGCCGTTGTCGTTGCGCAGGTCCGGATCGGCGCCGCGTTCGAGCAGCGCGCGCACCGCATCCGCGTGGCCGTGGTAGCTCGCGAGCATCACGAGACTGTCGCCCTTGTCGTTGCGCAGATTGGGCGGCACGCCTTTTTCGATGACCGCGGCGAGCATCGACGCATCGCCGCGCCGCGCGAGGTCGAAGACCTCCTGAGCGAGTGCGAGCAGGTCGGGATCGATTGGCGCAACGGAAGACGGACCGGAAGGCGGGGCGGTATCGGCGGGGTCGGTCAATGGCTTCTCCTGGTAATCGAACAGTGCGGAAGAGGCGCGCGAGCGGCGCCCGGACAGCGCTCAGGATACACAGTTTGCGTAGCCGACGCGCGCGGCGGCGGCGCGCTAGACCGCGCCGAAAATGTCGGCGATCAGGCCGAACAGGCCGATCAGAACCGTGACGCCCGCGACCAGAATCACGAGCGACAGGACGAGGTTCACGAACATTTTGGCGGAGCTGCGTGTGGACATGGCGGTCGTTATCGTAAGGGACGAGGGAGGCGGGCACGTGACGCGCGCGCCGCCGCGCATTCGATGCTGGCGCCCGTGCGCGAGCGGTCTGGTTTAAGCTGTTCGATCCCGTCAACCGGGATGCGTTCGGAGTCGAGCGAAAGATAACGCGCATGCAGCCGTCGCACCGATACCCAGCGGACCTTGGACGATTCGCTTCGAACCATGACGCGCGCCGCCTGTCAGACCCCCGTGACGACCGTAACCGGCAGTCGGGAAAGCGCCGGGGAATGCCGGTGAAACAGAGCATGGCCCATCCATCGACGTCGTGTTGCACGCATTGCAGCAAGCACGGCCTGGCGACCCGCTCCGCGAGGCCCGATCACTAACACCCGCAGGAAGACCTGCACGCACATCCTCACGAACACCCGCCGTAGCACCCGCTAACCTGCCTGACAGTCCTTTTCAAGGAGTGACGCCATGGCCGAAGCAAGCTCGCACACCGCCCCGCCGCAACCGCTGGACCCCGCCACGCTGCGCAACATGGATCGCTACTGGCGCGCGTGCAATTATCTGTCGGTCGGCATGATCTATCTGCGTGACAATCCGCTGCTGCGCGAACCGCTCAAGCCCGAGCACATCAAAAACCGCCTGCTCGGCCACTGGGGTTCGGACCCGGGGCAGAGCTTCCTGCTGGTGCATCTGAACCGCGTGATCCGCCAGCTCGATCTGGACGTGATCTATCTGTCCGGTCCCGGTCACGGCGCGCCGGCGAGTCTCGCGCATTGCTATCTGGAAGGCCACTACTCGGAAATCTACCCGGACCGTAGCGAGGACGAAGCCGGCATGCGGCGCTTCTTCCGCCAGTTCTCGTTTCCGGGCGGCATCGGTTCGCATTGCACGCCGGAAACGCCCGGCTCGATTCACGAAGGCGGCGAACTGGGCTACAGCCTGTCGCATGGGTACGGCGCCGCATTCGACAACCCCGAGCTGATCGTCACCGTGATGATCGGCGACGGCGAAGCGGAAACCGGGCCGCTCGCCACGTCGTGGCACTCGAACAAATTCCTCAACCCGATCCGCGATGGCGCGGTGCTGCCGGTGCTGCATCTGAACGGCTACAAGATCGCCAATCCGACCATCCTTGCACGGATTCCCCGTGAGGAACTCGAAGCGCTGCTCACCGGGTACGGCCACAAGCCGTATTTCGTCGAAGGCGACGATCCCGACACGATGCATCAGCAGATGGCCGCGACACTCGATCAGTGCATCGGCGAAATCCGTGCGATCCAGCAGCATGCGCGCGCGAACAACGACGCGACTCGCCCGCGCTGGCCGATGATCGTGCTGCGTTCGCCGAAGGGCTGGACCGGTCCGAAGGAAGTGGACGGCCATAAGGTGGAAGGCTCGTGGCGTGCGCATCAGGTGCCGGTGCTCGATCCGGTCACCAATGGCAAGAGCCTGAAGCTGGTCGAGAACTGGCTGCGCAGTTACGGGCCCGAGTCGCTGTTCGACGCGGGCGGGCGGCTGGTCGACGAACTGCGCGAACTCGCGCCCGAGGGCGCGCGCCGCATCAGCGCGAATCCGCACGCGAACGGTGGCCTGCTGTGCAAGGCGCTCGACATGCCGGCGTTTCGCGACTATGCGGTGAAGGTGAAGAAGCCGGCCGCTTCGTACACGTCACCGACCGGCGTGCTGGGCACGTTCCTGCGCGACGTGATGCGCAACAACATGAGCAACTTCCGTCTGTTCGGCCCCGACGAAACCGCCAGCAATAAGCTCAACGCGGTGTATGAAGCGTCGCCGAAAACCTGGCTCGCCGAGACCGAGCCGAGCGACGCGGACGGCGGCGACCTGTCGCCCTCGGGCCGCGTGATGGAGATGCTCAGCGAACACACGCTCGAAGGCTGGTTCGAAGGCTACGTGCTGACCGGCCGCCACGGCCTCTTTGCGACCTACGAGGCGTTCGTCCACGTGATCGACTCGATGTTCAACCAGCACGCGAAGTGGCTGGAAAAAGCCAAGCGCGAACTCGGCTGGCGCCAGCCGGTGCCGTCGATCAATCTGCTCATTACGTCGCTCGTCTGGCGTCAGGATCACAACGGCTTCACGCATCAGGACCCCGGCTTTCTCGACGTCGTCACCAATAAAAGCCCGGACGTGGTGCGCATTTATCTGCCCCCGGATGCGAACTGCCTGCTGAGCGTGGCCGATCACTGCCTGCGTTCGCGCGATTACGTCAACGTGATCGTGTCCGACAAGCAGCCGCATCTGGAGTACCTCGACATGGACGCGGCTGTCACGCACTGCACGAAGGGCATCGGCATCTGGGACTGGGCGTCGACCGACCAGGGCGTCGAACCGGACGTGGTGATCGCGTGCGCGGGCGACATCGCGACAATGGAAGCGCTCGCCGCCGTGCAGATTCTGAAGGAGCGCTTCACCACACTGAAGATCCGCTTCGTCAACGTGGTCGATCTGTTCAGGCTGATGCCCGAGCATGCGCATCCGCACGGTTTGTCCGATCGCGATTTCGACTCGCTGTTCACCACGAGCCGGCCGGTGATCTTCAACTTCCACTCGTATGCGTCGCTCGTGCACAAGCTCACCTACAACCGTGCGAATCACGAGAACCTGCACGTGCACGGCTATCACGAGAAAGGCAACATCAACACGCCGCTCGAACTGGCGATCGTCAACCAGGTCGACCGCTTCTCGCTGGCGATCGACGTGATCGATCGCGTGCCGGCGTTGCGCGGCGTCGGCGATCATGCGAAGGAATGGCTGCGCGGGCAGATCATCGAGCATCTCGCGTATGCGCATGCCGAGGGTATCGACAAGGAAGAGATCCGCAACTGGACCTGGAAGAGCTGAGCGAGGACGACGATGCACAATCGACACACGGCGGCGGAGCAACAAACGATTCTGGTGCTGAACAGCGGTTCGTCGTCGCTGAAGTTCGGACTGTTCGCGCACTCCGGCGATGACGAATCTCTGCTGTTGGAAGGCAGCGCCGAGGGCATAGGCCGCGACGACGGCAGCTTGCGCATTCGCTCGCCCGACGGCGGCGTGTTGATCCGGCAGGAGCATGTGCTGGAGTCGCAAACCGACGCGTTGCAAAAGCTCTCGCAAGTGCTCGCGCAGCAGCATCATGCGACGCCCGCGGCGGTCGGGCATCGGGTCGTGCATGGCGGGCCGCATCTGCGCACGCATCAGCGTCTCACGCCCGAGGTGCGCCGCCGTTTGCAGGAAGCGGTGCACTTCGCGCCGCTGCATATTCCGCCGGCCCTCGCGCTGATCGACGAGGCCACGAAGATCTTCGGCGACGCGACGCATTTCGCCTGCTTCGACACCGCGTTCCACGCCACGCTGCCGCCGCGCGCGGCGCAACTCGCGTTGCCGCGCCGCTATGCGCAAGCCGGTGTGATGCGCTACGGCTTTCATGGGCTGTCGTATGAATCGCTGGTGACGCAGCTCGGTGCGCAGTTGCCGTCACGCGCGGTGTTCGCGCATCTCGGCAACGGGTCGAGCGTGTGCGCATTGCGCGACGGCCGCTCGGTCGATACGTCGATGGGTCTGACGCCGACCGGCGGCGTGCCGATGGGCACGCGTTGCGGCGATCTCGATCCCGGCGTGCTGCTGTATCTGATGCGCGTGGAGAAGCTCGACGCCGACGCGTTGGAGACGCTGCTCAATCGCCACAGCGGTCTCGCCGGTTACGCGGACGGCGAGAGCGACATGCAGGCGCTCGAAAAGCGCGCGGCGGCCGGCGATGCGAACGCCGCGCTCGCGCTGGACGTATTCGCGAGCGCGGTGCGCAAGACGATCGGCGGGTATGCGGCATTGCTGGGCGGGATCGATCTGCTGGTGTTCACTGGCGGGATCGGCGAACACAGCGCGGAGATTCGGCGGCGCGTGTGCGAGGGGCTGGCTTTCATGGGGCTGACGCTGAGCGACGCCACAGACGACCCTGCAAGCAAGGTGAGGGCGCTGCACACCGAAGAGGAAAAACAGATCGCGCGCCACTGCCGGGCGCTGTTGCACGCCGAGGCGGGCTGATGCATGGCCAGCGCGTGGTTCGCGCACGGCTGCCGGTATCGCGCGTTATTTCGCTTTGACGACCGTGTGATCCGCGACGCCCGTCACACCGAATAGCCGCGTAACGTCTTCAAGCGCGGCGGCTTTCTGCTGCTCGCGTTGCAGTTCGCCGTGCAGCGTGACGCGGCCGTGCGAGACCTTCACCGTGACGGTGCGTTCGGGGATGGCGGCGTCCCACGCGAGGCGCCGCGTCGCTTCGGCGGCGATCTGCGCGTCGCTCAGGCGAGAGTGGGTGGCGGAGGTTTTGCCGGCGTCTTTGCTGATCTGCGAATCGGAGACCGCTGGTTTGCGTTTCGCGACGCGCGCGGGTGGCATGGGTTCTCCACGAGATAGACGGTGATTGAAGAACACTAGCAGATGCGCGGAATTTTGCCGGCCGCGCTGAGGGCGGCGACACGACACGCCGCTGGCTCACGACGGCCTCAGAACATATCGCACCCGCTCAGCCGCGCTGCGTCGAATCGGAACCCGTCCCCCTGAACGCCCACCCATTGAACAAAGCGCCGCCGAGCATCAGACCGCTCGTGATCAGAAACACCGCCGGCATGCCGAGATGCGCGCCGACGAAGCCGCCCGCGAGCGGCCCGGTCACCTGGCCCGCGTAATTCGCCGACGTCGCATAGCCGAGGATGTAGCCCGCCGAACGATCCGGCACGCTGTGGCGAATCACGCTCGTGATGCACGGCAGCAGCCCGGCCAGCGCGAGGCCCATCAGAAAACGCAGCACCACCAGTTGCATGCCGCTCGTGACGAACGCCTGCGGCACCAGCAACGCCGCGCACACCGCGAGGCACGCGATGATCACGCTGGGCGCGCCGATCCGGTCGGCGAGCCGTCCGACCCGCGATGCCGCGAGCACACTGCCCAGCGCCGACGCCGACATCACGAATCCCGACACCAGCGTCACGTGGCGCGCATCGTGCACGAGCTGGCTCACGTAGACGGTGATGATAGGCTCGATCGACATGTTGGCGAACATCAGCAAGCCGGCGGTGAACAGCATCGCGAGCACCGGCCGCAGGTCCGGCACGCTGGCCCAGCCGGTCGCCGTGTCCGCGCCGGCGGCGCGCGACTTCGCGGCCGCGCGCGTAACCGGTTGCTCCTTGATCAGCAGCGTGGTCGCGATGAACGCGCAGAAGATCATCGCGCCGGCGATGAAGAACGTGTTGCGTATGCCGATCAGCGGCGGTAGCGCGCCGCCCACCAGCGGGCCGACCAGATTGCCCGCCATCACGCCCGACGCGAGCGTGCCGAGCGCCCAGCCGGTGCGTCCGCGCGGCGTCTGCGTGGCGATCATCACGGTCGCGCCCGACGCGTAGCCGCCGACGAGGCCCGCGAGAAAACGCAGCGCCACCAGTTGCCAGACGTTCTGCGCGAGTCCGAGCAGCGACATCACGATGGCCATACCGAGGCTCGCGCGCACGAGGATCAGCTTGCGTCCGTAGCGGTCGGCCATGCGCCCCCACAGCGGCGATACCAGCGCGGCCGCGAGGAACGTCGCGCCGAACGCGATGCCCGACCACTGCACCGCCGCCTTCGCCGAGCTCACGCCGAGTTGCTGCACGTAGAGCGGCAGGAAGGGCAGCAGCAAGGTCATCGCGACGATCGTCGAGAACGAGCCGAACAGGCAGACGTAGAGGTTGCGCCGCCAATGCGGCGCGCCTTCGGAGGGCGGGGATGAACTCATCGAGCGGGAAGCGGTGCGGGACGTGCGAGCGTCGGGCCGCGATTGGCAAAGAGGGGATTGTGCCTGAGCGCGGAGAATTGTGAGGCTGAAGTGGGCTGACCGGTTTGCGTCGGGTGAAGTGCAGGGCGTTGCCGCGCGGCGAACGCTAGTATGCTGACGGCTCGTGTCGTCGGCGCGTGCTGCGCCACCCTCTCCTGAAACCGAAACAGCAAAGGCTTAGACCATGTCCGACTTTCCCATCGACAACCCGTTTCTCGAATCGCTCGGCGTGCGTCTGACGCAATGGCGCGACGGCTACGCGGAACTGGTCATGCCGATCGACGCGAGCAAACTCAATCGCCAGGGCGTGCTGCAAGGCGGCGCGATCGCAACGCTGCTCGATGCGGCCGCGGGCTACGCGGGTCTCTTTGCGTCGGCGGATCAACCGGCGCGGCACGCATTCACGTTGTCGCTGACCACCAACTATCTCGACAAGGGACTCGGCGAATCGGTGACGGCCAAGGGCTTTCTCGAACGCCAGGGCCGCTCGATTTTCTTTTCGCGCGGCGAAGCGTGGGTGGACGGCAAGCTGCTGATCGCCAGCGCGCAGGGCACCTTCAAGTATTCGAAGGGCGCCTGATGTCGATGCGTCGGCGCGCCGACTCGCGTGGGCCCTTCATAGCGCCTTGTACATGATCGTGGTGGCGTCGAAGCGCTCGGTGTCGTGTGGCGCGCGCGCATAGCCCGGGATCGTGCCGGCGCTTCGATAACCGAGCGACGCATACAAGGGCTCGGCGTGGTCGCCGGTGCGGGTGTCCAGCGTAAGCAGGCTGCGCTCCAACCGTTGTGCATGACGCTCCAGCTCCGTCATCAGCGCCCTCGCGATGCCCCGGCGACGAAATGCCGGATGCACGAGCAGCTTGCGCACCTCGGCGCGATGACGCTGATTCGGCATCGTGTCGTAATCGAGTTGCACGGTGCCCGCGATCGCGTCGCCCTCGCGTGCGACGAACAGCATCAGTCCACCCGCGCTTAGCGAAGGCAGCACTTTGGCGCGCCAGAAGTCTTCGCTGTCGTCGACACCGTACGGCATCACGAAACCGACGCTCGCGCCGTCATGCACGCAGGCTCGCAGCAGCGCGCCGAGTTCGGGGAGATGACGGGCGAGGTCGTCGGCGGAGAAAGACGTGATGGCAGGTGTGACGGTGGTGGCGCTCATGCTGGCTCACACGATGAAGAGAAGATAGCGGGCCGCGCTATCGGCGGGCGTCACGAACGCGCTGGGGCCGAACAGCTGATAGCGCAGACAGTCGCCGGGTTCGAGATCGTGGCGCTGGCCGTCGACGGTAATCTGCAGCCGTCCTTCGAGCAGGACCAGATGATGTTCGAGTCCGGGCCGCGGCGACGCGTCGTACGCGATCAGCGCGCCCGCGTCGAGTTCGCCTTCCAGCACCTCGCCGGCGAGCGCCTGGGCGGGCGGCGACACGGAGCGGCGTCGGAAGCCGACACTGGCGTCGCTCCAGACCGCCTGGGCGGCGCGTGCCACGCGGGGCGCGAAATCCTCTTCGACCATGCGCATCAGGCGCGACATCGGCAGGCCGTAGGCCACGCAGAGCTTGCCGAGCACGCTCGCGGTCGGACTCACGGCGCCGTTTTCCAGGCGCGATAGCGTCGCGCGGCTGACATGGCTGCGCGTCGCGAGCTCGTCGAGCGACCAGTTGCGCTCGGCGCGCAAAGCCCGCAGACGCTGCGCGATGCGGCGGTCGATGAGGTTGTCGTCGGGAAGAAGGGTTTCCATATCCGGGAAAATATCCCGAATATGGAAGCAGGTCAACAGGTCAAAAAATGGCGTGCTGGGCGGCCCTTGCAGTTCACTCGTGGCGGGTCATGCGTAGCATCGACGTGTCGTAGCCAAGCGCGCGAACCCGCTCGATCAGCGCATCCTTCACGCTTGCATTCGGGATAGCCTCGCGCGTGAGAATCCACAGATAGCGCCCGCTGGGTTCGCCGACGATCGACCACGCGTAGTCGTCCGCATGATCGAGCACCCAGTAGTCGCCGAAGAAGAACGGTCCGAAGAACGACACCTTCAGCTTCGCGTCGCCCGAGCCGGCGACGATTTTCGCGCGTCCCTTCGAGGCGTCCGGCGGCCCGCCGACGCCACCCTTGTGGCAACTGTTGATGACGTCGATCAGCCCGTCGTCGCGCAACGTGTACTCGGCGGTGACCGCTTCGCAATCGCGCTCGAAGCCGTTTTCATAGCGCGCGAGTTCGTACCAACGGCCGAGATAACGGCTCAGGTCGACGGGTTTCGCGGGTTCGGGCACGCGGGTGTTGCCGCTTTTGCCGGCGGGGTTGAGCGCGCAGGCGCCGAGCACGCACACCGCGCCGACCACCAGCGCAATGGCGCTCACGCGCAGAATCGACGGGCGAGGAACAGGCATTGAATCACTCCGCAAAAGCTTGGTTCGAGGAACTGCGGGAGCAGCACGCCGCGTGCCAGAGTCGGCGTCCGCGCGGCGCCGTCGCGGAGATTCGTACGCCGCGGCAGCCCGGGGCGTTTATCATGATGGCCACAAACCAGAACGCGTCGCCTCGGTAAGCCACGGTAATGCGCATCATCCACGAGACCCGGCGACTCATGCCGCAAGATCATCTATGAACTCCACTCCCGACGCTTCTTCCCGCCCCTCGATTCGTGCGTTGACGCAACTCGAAGGGCGCGTGCTCGGCGTGCTCGTCGAAAAGCAGCACACCGTGCCGGACAGTTATCCACTTTCGCTGAATGCATTGACGCTGGGCTGCAATCAGAAAACCGGCCGCGCGCCGGTGATGAACGCAACCGAGGCCGAGGTGCTGACCGCCGTCGACGGCCTCAAACGCCTCAGCCTCGTGATGGAAGGCAGCAGCAGCCGCGTGCCGCGCTTCGAGCACAACATGAATCGCGTGCTCGGCTTGCCGGGGCAGTCGACCGCGTTGCTGACCACCTTGCTGCTGCGCGGCCCGCAGACCGCCGCCGAGTTGCGCCTGAACAGCGCGCGTCTGCATGGCTTTGCGGACATCTCGTCGGTTGAGGCGTTTCTCGATGAACTGGCCGACAACGATCCGCCGCGCGTCGTGAGACTGGCCCGCACACCGGGCGAGCGCGAGCATCGCTGGACGCATCTGCTGTGCGGCGAGGTGAGCGCGAGCGAACTGGCGCAGCCGGGCGCCGAGGACGACACCGTGCCGTTGTCCGCATTCGAGGCGGTGAAAGCCGAGCAGAAGCGATTGGCCGACGAGGTGAGCCGGCTTCAGGCAGTGGTGCGGCGGATGGCGGCGGAGTTGGGGATCGGCGTCGACGATCTTTGAAGACACAGCGCGTGAGCGGTCGCTTTTCACGGCCGCGCGCGCACTGACCTCGCTCATCGACTCGCCCGCTCACGCATCGCGGCTGCGCGGCGTGTCCTTCGACAACATGTGCTGCGTGCGATGGAAGATGCGCGGCGGCACGTTCGGCGAATCCTGTGCGAGCCGGTCGAGCTCGTCGCGAATCGCGGTGAGGTAGTGGCCGTCGCGGGCGTCGGCGTCGCCGGCGAATACCGCTTCGAGCCTGCGACGCACGGCACCATAGCGGGCGCCGGCCGCGCGGTGCTTTTCTGCGCGCTCCGCGTAACGCAGGAACAGCTTTACCGCGGCCGATACCGCGACCGCCACACTCACCAGCCCGACGAACAGCCGCTGTTCGAACGAGACCGCCGTCAAGGTCAACGAGGCGAACACCGCCGTGCCCACGAAGGCGCTCAATACGGTCACGAGCCAGCCGACCTGGCGGTCGCGCCTCGCAAGCAGGTCGGCCATGTCGTAGTGGCTCATCTGGGATTCGCGGGCGCGGCGGATCCACTTCAGCAGAAGCTGGCTTTCGTCAACCGGTGGCTCGTAGGGAGGCAGTGTCGTCATGTCGCTCGTCAGGGCGGTTCGGTAGCGCAAGCGTGGCGCGTGCGCCTGACGATACTGTGCCACATCGAAGCGTACAGCCGGGCATGCACTGCGTTGCATGTGCCGCGCTCAGGTGGTCAGACGCCGCACGCGCGGCACCACTTCTTCGGCGAAGCTGCGCATGTCGCGTTCGAACGGCTGGAATTGCAGCATGAACAGTTCGATCCCCGCGCGATGAAACGCGGCGATCCGCTCGGCGACCGTGTCATAGCTGCCGACCAGTCCCGCCGCCGTGCCGCCGTTCGACCCGACGCGCGGCGTTTGCGCGAAGGTCTGGAACATCACCGCCTTCGGGTCGATATTCGATTTCTGCTGCTCGCGCAGCGGCCCATCCTTGGCGGCGAGCGCGAACAGATGGTCGAGGTGTTGCGCGGCTTCGTCGTCGGACTCGCGCGCGATCACGAAGGCCGACAGCCCGAAACGTAGCGGCGCGTGCGCGGTGGGCCGCGGGCGCGCGCGCAGATCGGCAATCAGTGCTTCGACATGCTGCAACGGCTGGCCGTTGATGAACCACACATCGCCCTTGTCGGCAACCAGCTGGCGCGCCGGCTCGGATTCGCCGCCCACATATATGCGCGGACGTTCGCGATACGGGTCGGCGGGGCGTAATAGATAGTCGTCCACTTTAAAGTGTTCGCCCTGAAAACGCGCGCGCTCGCCGCGCAGCAGTGCATCGACCACGGTGATCCACTCACGCCCGTACGCGTAACGCGCGTCGTGTTCCGCAAAGCCGATGCCGGCGCGTTCCAGTTCCGGGCGATTCCATGCGTTGACGAGGTTGATCGCGAAACGCCCGCCGCTGATGTGCTCGATCTGCTGCGCCATCTTCGCCAGCACCACCGGGTGATACAGATAAGGCTTGATCGCCGCGATAATTTCGATGCGCCCGGTCAGCGCCGCGAGCGCGGCCGATGCGGTCCACGCTTCGAGCTGATCGAAGTCCGGATTGTGCGGGTTGATCGTGTGTTGCGCGACGAGCACCGAGTCGTAGCCGAGGCGCTCGGCTTCGAGCACGAGCGCTTTGTTGCGCGCCCATGACGCGTCGTACGGTTCATCCGGATCCTGCAACGCGGCGCGGCTGCCGTGAACCAGCGCCCAGACGCCGAAGCGCGGAGGCAGTGTCGACATAAAGCGAAATCTCCACGGAAAAAGCGGCAAGTGCGACTCGCCGCAAAGCGTTCAATGATGGGCGATGCCGCCGCCGCGCGTTCCAATTTCTGCCCATATCGATCGATGAAATCGGTCTATGGACGCGCCGCGATCTTTTATATAGTCGGCGATTGCGCCTACCTTGATGGAATTCGATCGATGCACTTCGCCTTCTCCCGCTCTCGCAGCCTGCGGCACCTTTGCGTGTCATTGACGTTGATCGGCGGCGTACTGTCCGCCGATCTGGCGCAAGCCAACGAAACGGTGTCGATCAGCTATCAGCGTTCGTCGACGCTGTTCATCCTGCTCAAGCGCACGGGGGCATTGGAAAAGAAGCTCAACGCGCTCGGCTACGACGTGAGCTGGCATGAGTTCTCGACGGGCCTGCTGCAATCGCTAAATGCGGGCAGTGTGGATCTGCATGCGGACGTCGCCGACGCGTTCGCGCTTTTCACGCAGGCCGCCAACGCGCCCCTCACGTACTACGCGGAAGAAACCTCGGCGCCGGGCGCGCAGGCGATCATCGTGCCGCCGGATTCGCCGATCCGCTCGGTCGCGGACCTGAAGGGCAAACGCGTCGCCGTGTCGAAGGGCTCGGGCTGCAATTACCTGTTGCTGAGCGCGTTGGCTAAAGCGGGGCTGACGATCAACGACATTCAGGTGCGCTATCTGGAAGCGCCCGACGCGCTCGCCGCTTTTCGCGGCGGCAACATCGACGCGTGGGCGATCTGGGACCCGTTCCTCGCCGCGCAGCAGCGTGATGCGCATGTTCGCGTGATCGCCGACGGCAGTAACGGCGTCGCGCAATACAACCGCTTCTATACGGCGACCACCGCGTTCGCGGACAAGCATCCTGACGTGCTTCGCGTCGTGTTCGATGAATTGAACGCGACCGGCAAATGGGTCAAGGCGCATCCTCAGGACGCCGCGCAGATTCTCGGTCCGATGTGGGGGAACATTCCGTCGCCCACGGTCGAGTTGGCGAATAGCCGCCGCAGCTACGACATCGTGCCGGTGCGGCGCGATCAACTCGCGGAGCAGCAGCGTATCGCGGATACGTATCGCGCGGCCGGACTCATTCCCGCGACATTGAAGGCGACCGATATCCGCATCTGGACGCCGTCGCCGAAGTAGGGATAGTGAAGCGCGCGGACCGGCATGTTCATGTGCCGATCCGTGCATGACGGTCGCTTGAGCGAGCGGGTCAGGCAACCGCGGTTTCACGCGCGAGCCCGAAGCGCTCGTTGTGCGCTTTGCCGTTCAGATAGAAGTCGCCGACCGCCGCCTCGCGAATGATCGCCGGATTGTGCGATGCGAGCACCCGCGCGTTGCGCCAGTAGCGATCGAATCGGTGCGACTCGCTGGTGGCCGACGCGCCGCCCACTTCGAACAGCAGCGTGGCCGCCTGCAACGTCTGCTCGATGACGATCTGCTGCGCCTGGAAGGTCTGGATGTCGAGGCGGATATAGGTCTGTTCGTCGGTGCGTCCTTCGCGACGCGCGACGGAAACGTCGTCGATCGCCTGCGCGAGCGATGCGCTGATGCTCTGCGTCGAGTAAGCGAGGCTCGCGAGCCGGCCGACCACGCGATGCACGAGCGGATTGTCGCGCGGACTCGATTCGCCTGGGATACCAAAGGTTCTCGTTCTGGCTTGCGTGAACGTGACCGCGTCGCGCAGCGCCGCGCGGCTGATGCCGGCGAGGTTCGCGACGTGCAGCGCCTGGTAGTACGCAGTCAGCAGGCTGTTGCGGCGCGGTTCGGACGCCTGGTAGCGGCGGTACAGATTGTCGAGCGACACCGGCACGCGCGTGAAGCGCGCGGTGCCGCTGCCGGTCAGGCGCTGGCCGAAGCCGTCCCAGTCGTCGATGCGTTCGACCCCCGGCGTATCCGCTTTGACGAGCACGCGCACGTCGCTCTGGCCGTCGTGCGCGGTGACGTCGACCCAGTCGGCGTAGAGCGTGCCGGTGGTGTAGTACTTCTCGCCGTCGAGATGCCACGCGTCGCCGCTCTGCGTGAGACGCACGCTGTTGTTGGTCGTGCCGGTGCGCTCGGACACCGCGCCGCCGATGATCTGACCTTGCGCGACCCGCGTGAGCCAGCGGTCGCGCAGCGCCGCGTCGCTGTTTTCCAGCAGCGATTCGATGAAGCCGCCGTGCACGCGCAGGATTTGCGGCAGATTCGAATCCGCTTCGCCGAGGCGCGTGACCAGCGCGAAGAACTGCGTGAGCGAGATGCCTTCGCCGCCGTATTGCTGCGGCACGCGCAGCCGCGTGTAGCCGGCTTCGCGCAGCCATTCCACCGGCTCGTAGCGAGCTCGCGCCGTTGCTCGCGCTGCACCGCGCTGTCGGCGATGCGGGCGAAGACCGGCGCGAAGCGGCGGATCAACGGGTCGTCGCCGAGCAGTTGAGCGGCGTCGGCGATGGTGTGAACCGGATTGTCCTGCGATTGAACGGCTGACATATGTTCTCCGAAGTGAAGCGCGCACAAGACGCAATCGGAGAACGGTACGGGAGGACGCGGGGCGCTAGCAACGAAGCATTTTGCCAATTCTTAGCACTGGGTGTGCAATGGGTTCGATCACGCGATGTACGTCGCTTGCCGTACGCTGCACGGCCATGCCGCTAGCTCAAGCCCGCCACTGCCCGCCGGCGTGCCAGCAACCTGACCGCGAGCAGACACACGCCCATCACCGTGAACGACAATAGCGTCGTCATCGTGCCGAGCGCGTAGATGACCGGCGTCGTCACCGATGTGGTGAGCCCCTGGAGTTCGAGCGGCAGCGTGTTCTGATCGCCGATCGCCTGCGAGGTGCGGGCGATCTCGTCCCACGACAGCGTGAAGCCGAACATCGCGACGCCGACCACCGACGGTCCGATGATCGGCAGCACGACATGCCTGAAGCTCTGCCACGGCGTTGCGCCCAGATCGCGCGACGCTTCTTCGTAAGCCGGATTGAAGCGGTTGAACACCGCGAACATCACCAGCAAACCGAACGGCAGCGTCCACGTCAGATGCGCGCCGAGTGCGGACGTGAAGAGACCCATCGACGTCGTATAGCTATCGGCGAACGACTGATAGCCCCACGCCGACGCGAGGTATTTCACGCCGTTATCGAGCAGCCGGAACGTCAGGCCGATGCCGAGTGACACGATAATGGACGGCATGATCAGGCTCGCAACCGACACGTAGAACACCGCCGTATCGCCGCGAAATTTTCGACGGAACGCGAGGCCGGCCGCCACCGAGAACACCACCGTCAGTACCGTGACCACCAGCGCGAGTCGCACGGAGCGCCCGAAGGCGGCCCAGATGTCGATGTCGGCCACGCCGGCGCGCAGTACCGCGAACCAGTGCAGCGAAACGCCACGCATCGGAAATGTCAGGCCGCCCTCGGGACCCTGAAACGACAGAATGAAAATCGTGATCACCGGTCCGTAGAGGAACAGCACGAACAGGCCGAACAGCAGCGCGAGCCAATAGAAGCTGGCGGGGCGGCGTTCCCGATGTTTGATGCGAATGGCCTGCATCTTCATAGCTCCTTGCGGATGTCGACGACCCGCGTCAAACCCCACACGATCATCAGCACGACGGCGAGCAGGATGATCGCGTTGGCCGCGGCTGCGGGAAATTGCAGGTAGCCGGTCTGCACCTGAATGATCTTGCCCACAGATGCGATCTGCTGTCCGCCCATCACGCCGACGGTCAGGAAGTCGCCCATTACGATCGTGATCACGAAGATCGAGCCGATCACAATGCCGGTCTTCGACAGCGGCAACACCACGTCGCGCACCACTTGCCAGCCGCTCGCGCCGGCGTCGCGCGCGGCTTCGAGCAGCGAGCGGTCGATGCGCATCATCGCGTTGAAGATCGGCACGATCATGAAAAACGTGTACAGATGCACGAACGCGAGCACCACCGAGAAGTTCGAATACAGCAGCCATTCGAGTGGCTGGTCGATCAGATGCGCGCCAAGCAGCGCCTGATTGACGAGACCGTTGCGGCCGAGCAGCGGCATCCACGAAATCATCCGGATCACGTTGGAGGTCCAGAACGGAATCGTACAGACGAGGAACAGCACGGTCTGCATACTCGTCGTGCGCACGTGGAAAGCGAGGAAGTAGGCAAGCGAAAAGCCCAGCAGAAAAGTCACGGCCCAGACAATTGCGCAGAACTTGAGCGTCGACCAGTACGTCTTGAAGGTCACGCAGACGTCGGTCATCGACGAGCAGCCGTTGAAGATCGCCGCGTAGTTCTTCAGCGTGAACGCGGGAATGATCTGGTATTCGTTGAAGTCCCAGAAGCTGACGATCAACGTGATGACCAGCGGCACGATGAAAAACAGCAGGAAGGTCAGCGACAGCGGCGTCGCCTGCAACCATGCCGGCGCGCGGCGATGTTTGACAGGCGCGTCCTGCGCGAGCGAGGGAAGATCGATCGTTGCCATGGGCGAGTGTTTTTCGGAAGACTTGCGCGGCCGCTTCGCCGCAAAGGGAAATTGCCACACGGCGAACCGGCGTCGTGTTTGCCGGCTCGTCGTGCACCGGCAAACACAACGCGCGGCGCGTGCTGTCGATCACGCCGCGATGAACTCGTTCCACTTCTGAACCATGTAGATGTTCTCGTCCATCACCGCGTTCCAGCACGCAATCGCGCTCATGCGCTGCGTGTACGAACCGCCGTCGCGCACCGCGCCGGCCTTTTCGAGCAACTGGCCGTCCGGCGCCTTGATGTCCTGCGCGGCCGGCTTGCCTTCGATCCAGTAGTCCCACTCGTACGGCTGCATGTGCGTCTTCGCGGTTTCGATCACGCCGGGGTAATAGCCCTGACGCATCAGATAGGCGCCGGCCCAGCCGTCCTGGAACCAGTTGACGAACTCGTATGCGGCGTCGAGCTTCTTGCCTTGCAGCGAGCGCGGAAAGCCGAAGCCCGAGGCCCACGAGCGATAGCCCTCCTTGAGCGGCTGGAACTTGCACGCAATGCCCATCGTGCGCACCTTCGTCACCGCCGGCGACCACATCGACTGGATCACGACTTCGCCCGACGCCATCAAATTCACGCTCTCGTTGAAGTCCTTCCAGAATGCGCGAAACTGGCCTGCGTGCTTGGCCTCGATCAGGATCTTGATGGTCTGATCGATCTCGGCCTTCGTCATGTTGCCTTTGTCGCCGTATTTCATATGGCCCATCGCCTCGATCGCCATCGCCGAATCCATGATGCCGATCGCGGGAATGTTCAACAGCGCCGCCTTGCCTTTGAACTGCGGATTGAGCAGTTCCGCCCAGCTGTCGACGGGACGCTTGATCAGATCGGGACGAATGCCGAGCGTGTCCGCGTTGTAGGTGGTCGGGATCAACGTCATCCATTCGGTCGGCGTCGCGGAGAATTCGGTCGAGCGCGGGCCGGTGAGGAACATCACCTTCTTCGGCGCGGTGCCCTGGTCGCCGATCTTCTTGCCGTTGACTTCGCCGCGCGTGAGCACCGGCGTGATCTTGTCGGCGAGCTTGATGCGTTTGGCGTCCATGCCCGCGAGCGTGCCGGCCGGAATCAGCTTCTTCAGCGCGAAGTATTCGGTGTCGACGATATCGAACGAGTTGGGCTGCGTGATGATGCGCTTGGCGACGTCGTCGGTGGTGACCGGCACGTACTGAATCTCGATGCCGGTGTCTTCCTTGAACTTCTTCGCGATGTCGGCGCTCTGATTGACCGCCGTGCCGAGGTAGCGCAACGTGATCTTTTCCTGCGCATGCACGTACGGAAAGCCGGCAATGCCGGCCGCCGCCACCGCGCCCTTGATGAACGTGCGGCGCGACAGGCCTTTTTCCTTCACATCGGCGATATCCTTCGCGGCCGCTGCCGGGCTCTCGTTCGTTTCATTCATTGCTCTCTCCTCAGTTGACGTTCGATTGACGCTCATTGGGTGTTCTATTTACCGCGCTGAAATTCACTGCAACGCTCGTGGTCACGCTGCCAGCGGATGCGCATCCTGCTCGTTCCACCAGACCACCACGCGCGCGTCGGGACCGAGTCGCGCCGGGTCGTAGTCGCCGTCGCTCACGAGCGAGATCAACTCGGGCGAGCCGTCGAGCGGGTCGAGCGTCATGCGCAGATGCGTGCCCTGGTACTCGGCTTCGCGGACCTTGCAGGGCACGCCGCCGATACGCGTCAGCCCACTCTCGCCGCCGGCGTTCTGCACCGGCGTGACGCCGTGCGGCACCACGCGCAAGTGATCGGCGCGCACGGTGAACAGGCGGCCGTTCGTATTGAAGACGTTATGACCGCCGAGAAAGCGCGCGACGAACTCGGTGCGCGGGCGATTGAATACTTCGTGCGGCGTGCCGCTCTGTTCGATGCGGCCGTGGCTCATCACTACGACGAGATCGGCGAGCGCCATCGCTTCTTCCTGCGAATGCGTGACGTGCACGAAAGTGATGCCGAGTTCTTTCTGCCAGCGCTTGAGCTCGGCGCGCATCTGCACGCGCAGAAACGGGTCGAGCGCGGAGAGGGGTTCGTCGAGCAGCAGGCAGCCAGGCTGGTTCAGCAACGCGCGCGCGAGCGCAACGCGTTGCTGCTGGCCGCCGGAGAGCTGCGCCGGTTTGCGCCCGGCATAGGCGGACATCGCGACCAGTTCGAGCAGTTCGGCGGCGCGCTTGCGCCGCACGTCCTTCGCGACGCCGCGCATCTTCAGGCTGAACGCAACGTTGTCGAGCGCGCTCAGATGCGGGAACAACGCATAGTTCTGAAACACCATCGCGGTGCCGCGCGCGGCGGGTTCGGCGCGCGTGACGTTGCGGCCCGCGATCAGAATGTCACCGTCGGTGACCGATTCATGACCCGCGATCATGCGCAACGTCGAGGTCTTACCGCAGCCCGACGGTCCGAGCAGACAGCAGTACTGACCGCCGTCGATGCGCAGATCGATCGCGTCGACGGCGAGCGCATCGCCGTATTGCTTCGACACGTGGACCAGTTCGATGTCGGCGGCTTGAGTTTCGAGCACCGTTGAAACAGGCTGAATCATGAAGGGGTTGTCCTCGTGAACGGCGAACAGTGGGGCGCGCGGAAACAGCTACGCCGCCGATGCGAAGCCAGCAAATGCAAGACATGTGCCATCGATCGTTTTGCGAAGCGTCGCAGGATGCCGACGCGCCGTTGTGCTTAACGTCTACGAGTTGGCGCACATATTGCAAACGATCCGCAGCGTCGATCGTTAGCGATTCAGCAGCCTTGGCTTGCGCGATCACGGTGCGTTGCCGATCCGTCTCGGGGCATGAACCGGCCAATCCGGTTCATCGCGTGACGTGACGCGACGCTTTCGTCATCCACGGTTTCTTCTCATGAACGACACACGGACTATGCCCGCAGCAGAGAACCGCGCGCGTCAATCGCTCGCCACGCATGGACGTTTTGCCTACCGGCCGATCACTGACGGCGACGCGTTCCGCTGGCCCGGCGACGCGGGACTCGCGGTCTATCTCGGCTTCAACATCGAACACTTTGCGTTCGGCGAGGGACTGGGCGCGGCGCTCGGGCCGCTCTCGCCGCAACCGGATGTACTGAACCATAGCTGGCGCGAGTACGGCAATCGCGTCGGTGCGTGGCGCTGCATCGAACTGTTCGATCAACTCGCGTTGCCCGCGGGCACGCTGATCAATACCGCGCTTTACGATCACTGCCCCGAGTTGATCGCGGCTTGCGTCGCGCGTGGCGACGAACTGATTGGCCACGGTCACACGAACGCACACCGTCAGAGCGATCTCGACGAAAGCGGCGAACGCGAGTTGCTTCTGCATTGCCGTGAGCGCATTGCGGAGGAGTCCGGCACGCCGCCGCATGGCTGGCTGTCGCCGTGGATTTCGGAGTCGCATCTGACACCCGACCTGCTCGCCGAGACCGGCTATCGCTACACGCTGAACTGGTGTCACGACGACCGCCCGGTGCGCATGGCAACGCGCGGCGCGCCGCTCTGGTCGATACCGTATCCGCAGGAACTCAACGATCTGCCGATGATGGTGGGCCGCCACATGGACGGCCGCGCATTCGCCGACATGATCGTCGATCAGTTCGACGAGATGCTCGAACAGGCCAATCGCGGCGCGCGTCCTCAGGCGTTGGTGATGGGCATTGCGCTGCATCCTTATCTGGTCGGGCAGCCGTATCGATTGCGGCATCTGCGCCGCGCGCTCGAACACATCGTCGCTGCGCGCGCGCGCGGCGACGTATGGATCACGACGCCCGGCGCGATCGCGAATCATATGGACGATCTGGAGCGGGACGGCCTCGTGCGCCCGGCGGTCGTATGAACGCGAAAGGCGGGGCAGCCGTTGCGAAGAAAAACGCGGCTGACGATGCGGACATCGACGCGCGCATCTATCAGTCGATCTTCGACGGCGTGCTGAATCATCGTCTGACGCCGGGCACCAAGCTGCCGGAGCCCGAGTTGTGCCAACTGTTCGGCGTGGGCCGCGCGGTCGTGCGGCGCGTGCTGGAGAAGCTCGCTTACGATGGCATCGTCGTGTTGCGGCCGAACAAGGGCGCGGTGATCGCCGAGCCCACGCCCGAGGAGACCCGCGAGATATTCGAAGCGCGCCGCTTGGTCGAACGGATGCTGGTCGAGCTGGCCGTGCAGCGCGCGAGCGCGACGGACATCGAGGCGTTGCGCCGGCAACTCGCGAGCGAGCACGACGCGATGCACCGCTTCGATCAGCCTTCGTGGGCGACGCTCGCGAGCGGCTTTCATATGCGCATCGCCGCGCTGGCCGGCAATTCGATTCTGCAAAGCTATCTGAAGGAACTGGTGTCGCGCTGCTCGCTGATCGTCGGCGTGTATGAACCGCCGGGGCATGCGCCGTGCGAACACGCGGAGCATGCGGCGATCGTCGACTGCATCGAGGCGCGCGATGCGGCGGGCGCGATGGCCCATATGGAAGCGCATCTGCGCGATCTCGAAGAGCGCATTGAGACGTCGCGGATGCGCGGCGAGAAGAGCCTCGGCCAGTTGCTCGGCATCATTGGACAAGCGACCACACAACGGGCGGCCCGACATGGAAATTGATTTCGCAGCGATCACCGAGTACCAGCGCTACAAGTTGATGGCGAGCCTGATCGTGCCGCGTCCGATCGCGCTCGTCACGACGCTCGGCGCCGACGGCACGATCAACGCGGCGCCGTTCTCGATGTTCAACATGCTTGGCGAAGAGCCGCCTATCGTGATGATCAGCGTCAACCGTGTGGCGGACGGCACGCTGAAAGATACGGCGGTCAACATCGTGCGGACCGGCGAGTTCGTCGTGCATCTCGCCGACGAGGCGATTGCCGGGAAAATGCATCGCTGCGGCGAGAGGCTGCCGCCTCATGTGAGCGAACTCGCCGAGGTCGGTTTGACGCCGGTGCCGAGTTCGCACGTCGCGCCGCCGCGCATTGCGGAAGCGCCGGTCGCGTTCGAGTGCACGATCTGGGAGACGCTGGAGACGAGCAGCCGGCAGATCTTTATCGGTCGCGTGCACCGGTTGCATGCGCGCGACGAGTTGATCGACACCGAGACATGGCGCGTGCGTTTGCAGCACTACTTTCCGGTCGGGCGCTTCGGCGCGAGCGATTATGTGACGACGCGCGATCGGTTCACGTTGGGGTGACGTGGGTTGAGCCGCGCTCATGCAGCGAGCGCGCGCCCATCGCTGCGCGGATCATGCGCGCCCGAGGCCGAACCATCCGCCTCGATGCGAATCACGCCCGGATGACCCGCTAACGGACTTTGCGCCGCAATCGCGCTCACTTCGTGGCCGCGTGCGGCGAGTGCCGCGAACACGTCGGCGCCCGCGTCTTCTTCGAGCTTCAACGCGTCGCGCGTGTCGGAGAAAGTCTTGCCAAGCAGAAAGCGCGGGCGGGCGAGAGCGGTGAACGGGTCCATCCGGTAGTCGATCAGCCGCGTGAGAATCGCGGCGAGCGTCTGCGGCTGTCCGTCGGCGCCTTGCGTGCCGAACAGCAACTGCGGACGGCCGTCTCGCAGATACATGCCGGGATTGAGCGTATGGAAAGGGCGCTTGCCCGGCTGCACGACATTGTGATGCGCGGGATGCGTGCTGAACGACGCGCCGCGGTTGTGCCACAGAATGCCGGTGTCGCCCGCGACCACGCCGCTGCCCCAATCGAAGTAGACCGTTTGCAGCACGCTGACGCTGCGGCCTTCGCTATCCGTTGCGCCGATGAACACCGTGTCGCCCGGACGGAACACGTGCGGCCATGCGCGCGCCCGTTGCATGTCGATCGAGCGAGCGTGCGCGTCGAGCGTCGCGGACGAGAGCATCGGTTCGACCGGCACGTCGTTGAACTCGGGATCGCAGACGTAGCGGTCGCGATCCACGAACGCGCATTTCACCGCTTCCACCAGCAGGTGATAGTAGTCGGCGCTGCCTTCGCGAATCGCGCCGACGTCGAAGCGATTCAGCGTGCCCATGATTTGCAGCGTCGTCACGCCTTGCGTGGGCGGGCGCAGACTCACCAGTTCGCCGCTCCGATACGCGACTCGCAACGGCGCTTCGTCGCGTGCGCGGGTTCTCGCCAGGTCGCTGACGGTGAGCGGCGAGCCGGCCTGCTGCAAACCGCGCGCGATTCGCTCCGCCAGTTCGCCTTCGTAAAACTCGCGTGCGCCGAAACGTGCAATCCGTTCGAGGCTTTTCGCCAGCGCCGGTTGCGTGAATTGCTCATCGACGGCGGGAATTTTGCCGTGCGGCGCGAAGGTCGCGGCGAAGCCCGGTAATGCGTTCAGTTCGTCGGCACGCAGGCTTTGCCAGAAGTGCTGCGAGGGCGTAACCGGAAAGCCGTTGTTCGCATAGCCGAGCGCGCGTTCGAACAGCGACGACCACAGCTGCGTGCCGCCCCATACGCTCCTGCTGATCTCGTAGGCCTGATGCCAGGTATCGACAGTTGCGGCGGTCGTGAGTGCGGATGCCGCGCCGCGTACCGGAATCGAAGCGCTGAACGCGGGCAGTTGCGCCGCGGCCTGGCCGATGCCCGATAGCGTGCGCAAAGTCCCCGCGCGATCTCCGATCACCCAGAAGGCGTCGCCGCCGAGTCCCGTGAAATGCGGATAGGTCACGCACAGCGCCGCGCCGATCGCGATGGCCGCTTCGATCGCATTGCCGCCCGCACGCAATACATCGCGGCCAGCCTCGCTCGCCAGCGCATGAGGGCTGGTGACCATGCCACCGGTCGAAGTGGCGAGTCGTGTGTCGTGCATTCCTGCTCCGTGGCGGGGGACGAGTCGCGTGTGAGCGCGTCGGAGTCAGGAGTATAAATTCGCGCGCTGTGCGGAAAAAAATCAGCGTGGCGCTGCAACGGGCCAGTGGGCACGCGGACAGACGGCACGCAATCACCGCGCCGTCCGCGCCACCATTCACCGCATGCACTCATTCATAAGAAAACAGACCGCTAAACTTCTCGATCCGCTCGAGCGCCATGCCCGAGCCGCGCACCACGCAAGTCAACGGCGCTTCGGCGACGAACACCGGCAACCCCGTTTCTTCCGCCAGCAAGCGGTCGAGATCGCGCAGCAGCGCACCGCCGCCCGCGAGCATGATGCCGCGCTCGGCGATGTCGGCGCCGAGTTCCGGCGGCGTCTGTTCCAGCGCGATCTTCACGGCCGATACGATCTGGTTCAGCGGATCGGTCAGCGCTTCGAGAATCTCGTTGCTCGACACCGTGAAACTGCGCGGAATGCCTTCCGACATATTGCGGCCCTTGACCTCCATCTCCTTGACTTCGGAGCCGGGGAATGCCGAGCCGATTTCCTTCTTGATCGCTTCGGCGGTTTGCTCGCCGATCAGCATGCCGTAGTTGCGGCGGATGTAGTTGACGATCGCGTCGTCGAACTTGTCGCCGCCCACGCGCACCGAGCCTTTGTAGACGATGCCGCCGAGCGAGATCACGCCGACTTCCGTCGTGCCGCCGCCGATGTCGACCACCATCGAGCCGGTCGCGTCCGACACCGGCAGTCCCGCGCCGGTCGCCGCGGCCATCGGTTCCTCGATCAGATAAACCTGCGAGGCGCCCGCGCTATGCGCGGCTTCCTTGATCGCGCGCCGCTCGACCTGGGTCGAACCGCACGGCACGCAGATGATGATGCGCGGCGACGGCGCGAACATGCGCGATTCGTGCGCCATCTGAATGAAGCGCTTGATCATCTGCTGGGTGATGTTGAAGTCGGCGATCACGCCGTCCTTCATCGGGCGGATCGCCTCGATGTTGCCCGGCACCTTGCCGAGCATCTGTTTTGCTTCCTTGCCGACGGCCAGAATGATCTTCTTGCCGTTCGGGCCGCCTTCCTGACGAATCGATACCACCGAGGGTTCGTCCAGCACGATGCCTTTGCCACGCATGTAGATCAGCGTGTTTGACGTGCCGAGGTCGATTGCCAGGTCGTTGGAGAAATAGCCGCGCAGAAAGCCGAACATGCAAATTCCTGTCTCTGGAGGTCGGGCGCGCGAGCGCCGCTGGGAGTGCCGCGCAATGGCGGCCGGCGACCGATGAGGGCCGGAAGAGAGGGAAGAATAACAGTTTCGGCGACGAGGGCGGTATCGGTGCAGGCAAGGATGGCGGGGCTCGGCGGCGCAACACGGACCGCGCTGTGCCGGGTTTGCATCCGAAGGACAGAGGCCGCGAAGCGATTGCCGGCTTCGCGTACGCAAAACGGGAATGCGCCGGTCCGTGTTGCGCCGGCGTCGCCGGCAACGCAGTGACCAGCGACATGGTTCGAGCGGGACCGGCGCGAGTTGCTAGGAGCGGTCGCGGCTGCGCACCCGGGTGGCGCCGGTAATCACGGCCACGCCGAGCAGAATGACCGCGACGATTTCGATCGTGTGTTGAGCGACGTGCAGGGTCACCAGCCCCCAACATACGCCGGCAATCAGAATGATCCAGCCGGCCAGATAAATGAGCAGGGTCATCGTTATTCTCCTCGTTCGATTTGACGGACGGCCCCGGCTGCTTCTCGCGACGCTTGTGACTCTGCTGAAAAGCGCGACCGGATGCCCCGATTCATCCGTTGATCGCGTGGCTTCGATAGCGGCTGTTGGGCCGTCAGCGGCCACCGATCTGCGGGTCTATCGAGTAGCAGATTCCGCGCCCGGTGTGCCCCTGCTCCTTGCGCCTGGTTGTCGGCGAGCCGCGCGCGTGTGCCCAGGTCAGACTCGGCGCCGGACTTCATCGCTCCGAAGCCGGGCCGAGCCTCGCCGCGATATTCCGGCAAGCCGCCAGCAACGGCTCGATATAGCAGGCTCGCGCATCGCGCTGCAAGCGGAAGGTCGGCATGCTGATGCTCACGCAGCCGACCGCGCGCCCGTCCGCACCGCGAATGGCCGCGCCGTAGCAGGAGATCGCGATTTCGTTCTCTTCGCGGTCCTCGGCATAGCCGCGTTGTTCGGTGACGACCAGTTCGTGGCGGACTGCGTCGAGCGTGGTGAGCGTGTGCTCGGTGAAGCGTTGCAGCGGGGCGTCCTTGAGCAGCGCTTCGCGTTCGGTCACGCCGAGCGTCGCGAGATAGGCCTTGCCCACCGAACTCGACGTGAGCGACACCCGCGTGCCGATGCGCGACGCCATGCGCACCGCGTGCGGGCTTTCGAGCTTTTCGATGTACACCATCTCGCCCTGGCTCGGCACGGCCAGATGAATCGTCTCGGAGGTCACGTCGCGCAGTTCCATCAACGCGTCGACGGCCGCGAGTCGCAAGTCCGAGCGTTCCCAGCTACGGCTCGCCAGATTGACGAGACGCGGACCGAGCCCGAACGTGTTGCCGCTTCCCGTGGCGACGATCAGCCCTTCGGCCTGCAACGCCGCGACGATGCGGTGAACGGTCGGACGCGGATAGCCGCTCGCCGCGCTGAGTTTCGCGACATTCGGCGGGGTTTGCGCATCGGCGACCAACTGCAGGACGGCAATGAACTTGGAGAACGCGGCGGCGCCGGCAACGGTCTTGGCATCGGCGGCGCCGGCCGCGTTGGTCGCATTGGAGGCGACGGTTTCGCCGGTCTGGTTGGCGACGGAGGAAGGCTTGGAATCGGAGTTGGACATCAGGCAAGGGTAGGGCACGGTTAAGCAATTATGCCGTTATTTTCCGGCCTGGATGTCGTCGATTCCGAGTCGGCTCGTCACGCGACGACCGCTCGTTCCTCAGGCGACCAGATAGCCGCCGTCCACCGGCACGACCGCGCCCGTCATGAACGACGCGGCCGGCGAGCACAAAAACGCGGCGACCTGCGCAACTTCGTCAGGCGTTCCCCAGCGATGCATCGGCGTGCGATCCAGAATCGCCTGCGAGCGGCCGTCGTCGTCCTGCAACGCCTGAGTCAGCGGCGTTGCAATCCAGCCTGGCGCGATCGCGTTCACGCGAATGCCGTCGTCCGCATACGCGAGCGCGAGCGACTTGGTCAGTTGCGCGACCGCGCCCTTGCTCGCGCTGTACGCGGGCACCAGCCCGCCGCCGAAGAAACTCAGCATCGACGCCGTATTCACGATGCAGCCCGACGACGCTTTCAGCAACTCGCGCGCGGCCGAGCACACGCGCATCGTGCCGTTCAGGTTGATGTCCATCACCCGTTCGAACACTTCGATGCGATGCTCCTCGACGCGGCTGATCACACCCGCGCAATTCACGACGATGTCGAGCCGCTCGAACGCCTGCATCGCGGCGCCGACGTCGTCGCTCGAACGCACGTCGAGCGTGACGCGGCGAATGCCGGGCGCGAGCGTATCCGGCGCACCTTCGGGCAGCGGCAAACCCGCCGCGACCGTCGTCGCGCCGAGCTTCGCGAGCCCGTTCGCGATCGCGGCGCCGATGCCGGACAGACCGCCGGTGACGAATGCGACCTTGCCTTCGAGTAGATTGTTCTGGAATGTCATGGGAGTCAGCAGCGAGTGCTCAGGTTGGTTGTGTCTTGATGGCGTCCGGCAGCGGCGCGGGCGCCACTTCCTTCACGACGAACAGGTAGACGAACGCGGCGGCGAAGGCGACGCCCGCGCTGATCAGCAACGCGTTGACGAACGAATGCGTTTGGTCGACGACGATGCCCGTGATCACCGGCGCGAACGAGCCGCCCAGATAGCCGCCGAAGTTCTGCATGCTGCCGAGCGACGCCACCAGGTGGCGCGGCGCCGCGACGCTGACGAGCGCCCACGCGGTGCCGCTCGACATATTCACGAAGAACATCGCGCACGACACATAGACGATCGCGAGCGTGGTGCTCGGCGTGTACGCGGCGGGCACGGTGAATGCCGCCGCGCCGATCAGTCCGATGCACAGCGGCCACTTGCGGCTGCGGATCGGCGCCATGCCGCGCTTGAGCAGATAGTCGGCGATCACGCCGCTGCTCAGCATGCCGATGGTGCCGAAGATGTACGGAATCGACACCAGCCAGCCGGTATGCGCGATGCTCAGATGACGCTCTTTCTCCAGATAGCCGGGCAGCCACGTGAGATACAGCCACACCATGTAGATCACGCCCATGAAGCCGAAGATCATCCCCCACGTGTTGCGCAGCTTGAACAGCGCGCCCCATTCGGACCAGCTCAGGCCCTTCGGAGCTGCGGCGGTCAGTGAGCCTTCTTCGAGGTGCGCCGTTTCGGCTTCGGTCAGCGTGAGTTCATCGCGGTTCCGGTAGAACATGTACCAGCCCACCGCCACCAGAATGCCGAGCGCGCCCATGATGACGAACATGGTTCGCCATCCGAAGGAAAGCATCAGCACGGTGAGCAGCGGCGGCGCGATCATCGGTGCGATGGTCGACGACGAGATGAACATGCCGGTCGGCCGGCCGCGCTCGCGCACCGCGAACCATTCGTTGACGACCTTCGCGCCGGCCGGGAACAGTGGCGCCTCGGCC
Organism: Paraburkholderia ginsengisoli NBRC 100965; assembly: GCF_000739735.1. Lineage (GTDB taxonomy): Bacteria > Pseudomonadota > Gammaproteobacteria > Burkholderiales > Burkholderiaceae > Paraburkholderia > Paraburkholderia ginsengisoli. The sequence goes on from NZ_BBJF01000005.1 coordinate 622,843, forward strand.
ACGCCGAGCACAACCCGCGCGAACAGAAAATGATTGAGCGACTGGATGAAGCCGCCCATCATCTGCGCGATCGACCAGACCAGCATGCCGAGCCCGAGCATCACGCGCGAACCGAAACGGTCGAGCAGGGCTCCCACCGGCAACTGAGCGAACGCGTAGGAAAGCGAGAACGCCGACAGCAGCAGACCCATCTGCGAAGCGGACAGATGCAGTTCCTCGCTGACCAGATGATTCGCGATCGACAGCGTGCTGCGATCGAGATAATTGATGATGCCCGCGACCGTCAGAAAGGCGACCGCGATCACCTGGATGCGTTTCAGACGCTGTGACTTCTGAAGCATGTTTGTCTCCTGCGCAAGAGGTCTTGCGAGTGTGTTTGGAATAGTGCGGATGCGAGGCTACGGCGAGATCTACAACAGGCACTACAGTAGACTCTACAATGGGGAAATCAGTAAGTCGCGCGTCCTCCGGACAGATCGAAAATCGCGCCGGTGCTGAACGAACAGGAATCCGAACAAAGCCACAAGACCAGTTGCGCGACTTCATCCGGCGTGCCGAGTCGTGCCATCGGGCTCTTGTCGATCATCGTTTGCACATGAGCCGGCGACATCTGCGTGAGCAGCGTGGTTTCCACCGCTGCGGGCGCGATGCCGTTCACGAGGATGCCGGTCCGCGCCAGTTCCTTGCCGAGCGACTTGGTCAGCGCAATCACACCGGCCTTCGCCGCGCTGTACGCGGAAGCATTCGGCGTGCCTTCCTTGCCGGCCAGCGACGCGACATTGACGATGCGACCCGCGTTCGCGCGCCGCATCGCCGGCACGACGAAACGGCTCACGTGATACGTGCCGAGCAGATTCACGTCGATCACGCGCTGCCATTCGAGCGGATCGTATTCGTCGAGCGGCAACGTGGGGCCCGCGTAGCCCGCGTTGTTCACCAGGTAGTCGATGCGGCCGTACGCGTCGAGCGTCGCCGCAAGCGCGGCTTCGATCGACTCGGGACGCGTGATATCGACCGCGAAGTGACGCGTATCCTGCTCGCCGGGCACGCGGTCCCAGTTGACCGCCACCGCGCTATTGCGCGCGAACGCATCGCAGATCGCGCGGCCGATCCCGCCGGCCGCACCCGTCACGACCGCGACGCGCCCCGAGAAATCGTAGCGGGCGAGGCTGGCGGGCGTGCTCATCGGATGAACTGGTCCACGTAGTCTTCACCGAGGCCGACCGCCGCGTAGTGCTTGCGGCACATGTCGATTTTGGTGAACACGTCCTCGTAGCCGGTGTAGTTGCCGTATGGGTCGCAGTAGAACATCACGCCGTTGACCTGGAAGTACGTGATCATTTCCTCGACGTCGTCGGGCACGTAGAGCGTGTGCGTTTCGCCGGGCGGCTCGTACACGTAGCTGCCTTCGGTGGCTTCCCAGTCATGCTCCAGATAACGCCAGCGGCCCTTGAGCACCATCCCGTGCACGCTTTGCGGATGACGATGGCGGCTCAGTACGCCCGATTTCCGAACCCGCAGCAGGTTCATCCAGTAGCCCTGCGACGCGTTCAGACACAGGGGGCGGAACGATACGTTTTCGGCTTGCGGGACCCAGACGCGCTCATCGGTCGGGATCGCGAACGGAACGACGATTTCCTGTTGCGCTTCCTTCGGGAACGGCAACTGGTATGGCGTCATGGGGGAGTGGCTAGCCTCTGGCATGGGGATCCTTTTGAAATGTCCGCATTGTGGACATGAAGTCCACGATATGGCTATTATCGGAATGCCTTTGATCGAGGTCAATCCTGGGGAAATCACTGACCACGCCCGCAGCGCGGCGCGGCGCGGTCCTCGACTGTTTCGGCGTGGCGCGATCGACGTCTCCAAAGCGCCGAGAATCTCCGCCCGGCGGCCCCTCGTGATCGCTCACCATCTTTAAGCCTCCTTTAAGTGGCGGCCCCTACAGTACGCAACCTCCACGTAACCCACCGCACATTCCCAGACTATGACCACGAAGAAATATTGGCGCGGCAGCGCTGCCGCTTGCGTCGTGCTCGCGATCGCCGGTACTTATGCGATCAGCCATCGCCAGGCCGACGCCGCCGTCGGCGAGGCGCACGGCGAGGTCGCCGGCGCGGGCGCTTCGTCAGGCATCACCGGTACGCGTTCGTCGGCGCCGGACTTCTCCGGCATCGTGACGCGCTACGGCGCGGCGGTCGTGCACATCGGCGCCAAGCAGGCCGCGACCGGTGGCGAGGATGGCGAAGGCGGGCACGGCGGCGAAGCGCTCGGATCGGGCTTCATCATCAGCCAGGACGGCTACGTGCTGACGAACAACCACGTCGTCGAAGGTGCCGAGAAGGTCACCGTGAAGCTGACGGACGGCCGCGAATTTCGCGCTCGCGTGGTCGGCACCGACAAGACTTCCGACGTCGCCGTGCTGAAGATCGAGGCCTCGAATCTGCCGACCGTGAAGATCGGCGACCCGGCCAACAGCAAGGTCGGCGAATGGGTGGTGGCGATCGGCTCGCCGTACGGCTTCGACAGCACGGTGACCTCGGGCATCATCAGCGCAAAGGCTCGCCAGTTCTCCGACGACAGCCCGATCCCGTTCATTCAAACCGACGTGCCGGTCAATCCGGGCAACTCGGGCGGTCCGCTGTTCAATCTGAACGGCGAAGTCATCGGCATCAACTCGATGATCTACTCGCGCACCGGCGGCTTCCAGGGTCTGTCGTTCGCGATTCCGATCGACGCAGCGATGCACGTGAAGGACCAACTCGTGCGCACCGGCCATGTGAGCCGCGGCCGCATTGGCGTGGGCGTGCAGCCGGTCAGCGCCGAGCAGGCGAAGTCGCTCGGCCTCGCGTCGACGCACGGCGCGCTGGTCGGCTCGATCGATCCGAGCGGCCCGGCCCAGGCGGCCGGTTTGCGCCAGGGCGATGTGATCGTCAGCGTGAACGGCACGCGCATCGAGGGCACGCGCGAACTGGTGGGCCAGGTCTCCCAACTGACGCCGGGCAGCATCGCGACGATCAGCGTGTGGCGTAACGGCGCCGAGCACAAGCTGTCGGTGACGGTCGGCGCGCAGTCGTCGCAACTGGCGTCCGCGACGCCGCGCGCGCCGCAACTGCAACAGCAGCCGGAGCAGCAGGCTCGTCCGCGTCTCGGCGTGGCGGTTCGTCCGCTCACCGCCGACGAGCAACAGGAAGCGTCGCTGCCTGGCGGTGTGGTCGTGCAACAGGCGGGTGGTCCGGCTGCCGCTGCGGGCATCCAGGCCGGCGACATCATCGTCGCGGTGGACGGCAAGCTGATTCGCAACGTTCAGCAGCTCAAGCAGATGATCACGCAGGCCGACGACAGCGTTTCGCTGACCGTGGTGCGCGATGGTGAAGAAGCGTCGGTGACCGTGAACCTCGGCTGATCGGCCGATGGGACATTGACGAACGGCACCGTGCGCCACGCGTAGTGCCTCAATTGGACTGGTTGCTCCCGACCGCCTGCACCTGCGGCGCGTCGGGGCCACCGCCCAGTGCAACATAAAGCGACACGCCGTTCTGCAGCGCGGTGGCGCGAAGCTGAATCAGCTGCTGCTCGGCGGAGAAAAGATTGCGCCGCGCATCCACCACTTCCAGATAGATCGAGATCCCATTCTCATAGCGAAGCTCGGCCGTCTCGGCGAGTTGCCGCTGCGCCTCGACCGCCTGTTCCTGCGCGGTAATCTGTTCCCTGTACCGTTGCCGTCCGATCAATGCATCGGACACCTCACGAAATGCCGTCTGCACGGTGCGCTGATAATCGGCGACCAGTTCATCGCGTCGCGCGCGCGTCTGCGCGAGTTGCGCCTGACGCTGGCCGGCATCGAAGATCGGCATCGCGACCAGTGCGCCCACCGACCACGCCTGCTTGCCCGGCACGAACAGGTCGCTCAGTTCCGCCGACACATAACCGAAATTTCCCGTCAGTGCGATGCGCGGGAAGAAGTCCGCGCGCGCCGCGCCGATATCCGCGTTCGCCGCGCGCAGCTGCTGCTCGGCCTGCACGATGTCGGGCCGATTGACGAGCAACGCCGACGGCAGGCCGGGGTCCAGTTCGTTGAACTGTTTGGCGTCGGCGATCCGCGCGGCCTGGGGTAGCGTGTCCCGCAGCGTCTCCGGCATCGGTCCGCCGACCAGCACCTCCAGTTGATTGCGCTGTTGCGCGGTCGTCCTTTGCAGTTCCGCCAACTGGGTCTGCGCCTGCGTGACGAGTATGGCGGCCTGCTCGTAATCGACCATCGACGTGACGCCCGCATCGAGCCGCAGCTTCGCGACCTCCAGCGCGTAGCGGCGGCTTTCGAGCGTCCGCTCCGCGAGTTCGATGCCTTCCTCGCCCGAGCGGATCGCGTAATAGATCGCCGCGACATTGCCGATCAGCGACAGACGGAACGCGCGCTGCGCATCGACGGTCGCCAGATAGCGCAGGCGTGCGGCTTCGCTCAGGTTGCGTACGCGTCCCCAGAAATCCAGCTCGAACGTCGTCACCGCTGCCTGCACGTTGTACTGATTGAACTGGATCGACGTGTCGCTGTTGCCGAATTCCGGATCGATCGAAGCGAGTGGCGCCTTGGTGCGCGTCGCGCCCGCGTTCACGTTGACTTGCGGGAAGCGCTGCGCGTTCTGGATGCGATAGAACGCGCGCGCCTGTTCGATGCGCGCGACCGACGCCGCCAGATCGCGGTTGCGTTGCAGCGCCGTCGCAATCAGCAGCTTCAGGTGCGGATCGGCGAAGAATGTTTCCCAGTCGATCTCGGTGGCCAGGTGCGTGCCTTCGGCGTTGGGCGTCGCCTGCGTGTCGAAGCGCCCGGCGATCGGCAGTTCGGGCTGGCGATAGGTCGGCGCGAAATTGCACGCGGCCAGCGAGCAGACGAGCGGCAGCAGCGGGATGAGCAGGCGCCTACGCATCTTGCTTGCCTCCCACCGGTTCGCCGCCGTTGGACGTGGGCGCGGCCAGGTCATCGTCGTCGAGATCGACCTTGCGTTTCTTGCGACTCAGCCAACGGCGCGCGGCGACATAGAACAGCGGCGTGAAGAAGATGCCGAACAGCGTCGCGGTCAACATGCTGCCCATCACGCCGGTACCGACCGCGCGCCGGCTCGCCGCGCCCGCGCCGGTTGCGAGCACCAGCGGCATCATGCCGAGCACGAAGGTCACGCTGGTCATCAGGATCGGACGCAGACGCTGCTGCGCGCCGTTCTTGGCGGCCACAATCGCATCCTTTCCTTCGGATTCCTCCTTGATCGCGAACTCGACGATCAGGATCGCGTTCTTGGCCGCGAGCCCGATGATGGTCACGAGCCCGATGTTGAAGTACACGTCGGCGGAGAGGCCGCGCAGCATCGTCAGTACGACCGCGCCGATCACGCCGAACGGAATGATCAGCAGCACCGAGGCCGGAATCGCCCAGCTTTCGTACAACGCGGCGAGCAGCAGGAACACCACCACCAGCGACAGTCCGAGCAGCAGACCGATCTGTCCGCCGGCCTGTTTCTCCTCGAACGCGGTGCCGGTCCATTCGTACGTGAGATTGCCGGTGAGCACGCGTGATGCGATGCGCTCCATTTCGGTGAGCGCCGCGCCGCTCGAACGGCCCGCCGCCGCCTGGCCCGACACGGTCGCGGACGGAAAGCCGTTATAGCGTTCGAGCTGTTGCGGACCGGAAATCCAGCGCACGCGGCTGAACGCCGAGAACGGCACCATCTCGTTGCGGTTATTGCGCAAGCGCAGCGCGCTCACGTCTTCCGCTCGCATCCGATGGTCGGCGTCCGCCTGCAGGAACACGCGCAGCACATTGCCCTCGAACACGAAGTCGTTCACGTAGTTCGAGCCGAACGACAGCGCCAGCGCCTGGTTCACCTGACCGATCTGCAGGCCCAGCGCGCGCGCCTTCACGCGATCGATCTCCACGTACAGTTGCGGCGCCTCGGGCATGCCCTCGGAGCGCACGCCCGCGAGCACCGGGCTCTGTGCCGCCTCGATCATGATGCGTCGCGCGGCCTGTTGCAGCGCGTCGCCGCCGACGCCGCTGCGATCCTGAATCTTCATCGTGAAGCCGGTCGCGTTGCCGAGCGACGGAATAGCCGGTGGATCGAGCGCAAAAATCATCGCCTCGGGAATCTGCCGGAACGCGCCGTTCGCGCGGCGCACCAGCGCGCTCGCGGAGTTCGCTTCACCAGGCCGTTCGTCCCACGGTTTCAGATCGACGAAGGAGAGCGCCGCCGATTGTCCCTGACCGAAGAAGCTGAAACCGGTGACCGACGCCACATTGCGTACCTGCGGCTGTTGGCGCAAGAACGCTTCGACCTGGTTGATCGCCTGTTGCGTGCGTTGCTCGGTGGAACCCGGCGCGCCGGTGTAGGTGATGAACAGATGCCCCTGATCTTCGGTCGGCAGAAAGCCGCCGGGCAGCCGCATGAAAAGCCACGCGGTGATCACGCAGGCCACCAGGAACATCAGCAGCCAGCGTAGCGGCGAGCGCAGCATCGAATCGACGCCGCGAATATAGCGGTCGGTGCCCGCGCCGAGGCCGCGATTGAAACCGTCGAACACGCGCTGCAACAGTCTGCCGGCCGCGCTGGTCGGCGGCGTGCCGCTATAGGTTTCGTTGCGCAGCAACGCAGCGCACAACGCCGCGCCGAGCGTGAGCGCGAGCAGCGTCGACAGGATGATCGACACGGCGAGCGTCACCGAGAACTGCCGGTAGATGCCGCCGGTCGAGCCGGGGAAGAACGCCATCGGAATGAACACCGCGACCAGCACCAGCGTGCTCGCGATCACCGCGCCGGAAATCTGGCCGACCGCCTTGACGGTGGCGCGCGGCGCGCTGAGTCGTTCCTCGCGCATGATGCGCGCGACGTTTTCGACCACCACGATCGCGTCGTCGTTGAGGATACCGATTGCCACCACCATCCCGAACAGCGACAGGATGTTGATCGACAACCCGAACAGATACAGCCCCGCGCAGGTGCCGATTAGCGCGACCGGCACGACCAGCGTCGGAATCAGCGTCGCGCGCCAGTCCTGCAGGAACAGGAACACGACGACGGTGACGAGCAGCAGCGCCTCGATCATCGTGCGGATCACGCTGTGCACCGACGTTGTGATGAACGGCGTGGTGTCGAACGGTACGGCCCACGTCACGCCGCGCGGGAAGGTCGGCTGCAATTCGGCCATGCGCTGGCGGATGTGATTGGCGACGGCGAGCGCGTTCGCGCCGCTCGCGAGCTGGATCGCGATGCCCGCCGATTCCTTGCCGTTCACGGTGAGCCGGTTGCCGTAGCTGTCGTTGCCGAGCTCGACGCGCGCGACGTCGCCCAGACGCACGGTCGAGCCGTCCGGATTGGCGCGCACGATGATTTCGCGGAACTGCTCCGGCGTCGAGAAGCGGCTTTGTGTGACGATCTGCGCGGTGAACTCGGAGCGGTCGGTGTTGGGCTGGTCGCCGAGTCCGCCACCCGCCGTCTGGCTGTTCTGCTCCTGCACGGCCTGCAACACCTCGCTCGCCGACAGACCGAAGCCCGCGAGTTTAGTCGGGTCCAGCCAGATCCGCATCGCGTACGACGAACCGAACAGCTGCACGTCGCCAACGCCATCGACGCGGCGCAACTCGTTGACGATGTTGTTGGACGCGAAGTTGCCCATCGCCGTCGCGTTGGTGGTGCCGTCGGCGTTCTGCAGCGCAAGCAGCATCAGAAAGCCCGACGACGCCTTGGTCACGCTGATGCCGCGCTGCCGGACTTCCAGCGGCAGGCGCGGCTCGACCCGGCTCAAACGGTCCTGCACCTGCGTGCGCGCGATGTCGAGATTGGTGCCCGGCTTGAGCACCACCGTAATCTGCGCGGTGCCGTTGGAGCGGCTCACCGACGACATGTAAAGAAAGTTCTCGATACCGTTCATCTCGTCTTCGATGATCGAGGTGACGGTGCGCTCCAGCGTGCGCGCGTCGGCGCCGCTAAAGATGGCCGAGATGCTGAGCGAGGGCGGCGCCACGTCCGGGTACTGTTCGACTGGCAGAAGCGCGACGGCCAACGTGCCGAACAGCACCGTGAACAGTGCGATGACCCAGGCGAAGACCGGGCGGGAAACGAAGAATCGATTCATCGGGCTCCCGTCAGCGCGTGGCGGAAGCCGGTGCCGGCGTTGCCGCCGTTCCCGTGCCCGCTGCCGTTCCCGCCACGGGGGCGGGGCGCGCGTCGACACGTTGGCCGGGCTGGACCTTCTGCCATCCGTCGACGATCACGCGCTCGCCGGGCTTCAACCCGTCGCGCACGGTCCAGCGTCCTTCGCCCTGCTCGCCGAGATCGATGTTGCGATGGACCACGGTGCCTTCGTCCGAAACGAGCGCCACGCTGGCGATGCCGTTGTCCAGTTGCACCGCGCGCTCGGGAATCCGGATGCCTTGCCGGTTGCCCGCCGTGATGATGCGTCCGCGCACGAACTGTCCGGGCAACAGCGTGCGCGACGGATTGGCGAACTGGGCCCGCACCGTTTGCGTGCCGGTCGACGGATCGACGACCAGATCGGCGAAGTCGATGAAGCCGCGCTCGCTGTAGACCTGGCCGTTGGCAAGCAGCAATTCGACTTCGACGTGTTTCATGTCGATTGCCTTGCGCGCGCCCGATTGAATCTGCTGCTCGACGTCGAGCATTGCCGTATTCGATTGTGTGAACACCGCATTGATCGGCGAGAGTTGATTGACCTGCGCCATCAACGTGGCCGCGCCTGCGCTGACGAGCGCGCCTTCGGTGACCTGTGCGCGGCCCACGCGTCCGGCGATCGGCGTGCGGACGACGCTGCGTTCGAGCCGCAATTGCGCGAGCGTGACGGCGGCTTGCGCATCGGCGACGTTGGCCTGGGCCTGTTGCATCGACGCGAGCGCGTCGTCGTTTTCCTGCGCGCTGACGGCGTGACGTTCGAGCAGCGGCCTGAAGCGATCCACGACTGAAGCCGCATTTTTGTACACGGCGGTGGCGCGCGTAAGCGCGGCCTGCGCCTGCTGCAATTGCGCGCGATAGTCGCGTGGATCGATCTGGAACAGCGGCGCGTTGGCCGGCAGGTCCGTGCCTTCCTGATAGAGCGTGCGCTCGACGATGCCGTCGACCCGCGCGCGAATCTCCGCGGTGCGCACCGCCTCGATCCGGCCAGGCAATTCGACGACGTCGGGAACGTTCGACGCGGCCACCGTTTCGACCAGCACGGGAACCGGCGGCATGGCCGCGGCGGGCGCATCCTGGCGGTCACCGCACGCGGCGAGCACGAGCGGCAGACCGGCAATCACAACGAACACGGTACGACTACACAAGCGGGACGCGGAGCAGAGCAAGAGAAACTCCTCGATGAAGGCACTCTTAATTGCGCTTTGGATCGGTTGCGGTCTTACGGTCTTGCTGTGCGATGGCCGTCGAGGGGCGCTGACGGCAGGGCGGTCTTTACGTTTTCTGCGCGGCCATTGCAGCCGACGATTTTTTACGCGTGTGCGTCCCACTTCCCGTTGCCTGAACCCACGCCGTAATCGAAGCCAGGTATGTCATGCGCGTTCTCACTGAAGGCCAGTATCTGGATAGGGTGTTTCAGCAGTGCGTTTTCATGCGGACAACGGTCGCGATACTTTTAAGTGTCGCCGAAAAAACTTGTGTCGATCTTACAAGGTTTGACTTGCTTGTCAAATTCCCGTGCGCTTTTGACCGGACCATCGCTATGTTTTCACAAACCGGCTTATCGCAAGCGCAATCGCGGTTTAAAGCGAATGGAGTCTGCGCGGGTTGGGTGGACATGCGCTCGGGTTCTCCATGCCAGAGTGACGATCAGCGCGCTTGCGCGTCCGACGAACTCAGGGTGCGCACGCTCAACGCGGGATCGCGCGCGATCGACGCTTCGGAAAACGGCACGCTCAGCCAGCGCCGCGCGGCGTAGTCGCGGGTCGCGTCGGCGTAGTGGGGCGAGGCCGCGTCATCGGATTCGGACGACGCGAGCAGGGTCCGCGCGAGCACGTCGCCGTCGCCGGCGAAGGACACGATTTGCAGGTAGGTGTCGCCGCTCGGGTTGACGTCCATCGAGTAGCCGCGCGCGTCGAAAGGATGGGCCGCGCACGCGGCGGTGAAGTAGCCGCCCGCGTCGCAACCGCCGAACAGTGGAATGCGTTCGGCGTCGCGGTCGATGTAGAGCGCGGCGCTGCGCGGTGCAGCGAGCGCGATGCCGGCTTGGTGAAGCGCGGCGATCGCGTCGCGCAATGCGGCGGCGAGTTTGGCGGGGTCGGCCGCAATGCCCAATGGCGTGGTCAGCGGTTGCGCAGGATCGAACTGCACCGCGTACAGTTGCGCCGGCGGGATCGTCAAGAGACGCCGCCACAGCTCGTCCCACAACGTCGCGCCGACGGCACTGGCGGAGGCCGTGTCGTCCCAGCTTGCGAGCACTTTGCAGGCCTCGCGCAGATCGGCGGTCTTGTCGGCGCTATCCGCATCCGCTTGCGCATCGGCATGCGGTTGAGCCACCGCACCGCTGCCGCACACGCGATCGAGCACCGGCCGCTTGAACAGCAGCGCCGACATCGAACGGCTGTCGAGCGCGGCGCGGCCGAGCGCATCGGCGGATACGCCTTGCGGATCGCGTTGCAGTTGCGTCGCGATGCTGTGCCCGAGGCGCGTGCGCAGCGACTGCGGCGTCTGCGTCGCGCCGATGATCTGCGCGTAGCCGGTCAACGGTTCAGCCGGATTGCTGAGCCAGTAGCTGCCGTTGAAGTTGCCGACATAGTCGCGCCGCAACAGGCTGGGCATTTGCGCGACCGGCAGCGCGCGCGGCTGCGCCGCGCCCGGTTGCGTGCGCCAGTCGCAATCGCTGCGCGAGCCGTCGAGGAACGGCACGCCCGGCATCGTCTGCGCGAGGGCCTTGCCAACCGGCGGCGTGCAGCGTTGCGCGAGCTCGTCGGGTACGTCCGGCACCGCGCCGATGTCCGCGTACCAGACGCGCGGATCGCCCCGGCCGATCGCCAGCGTATTCACCCACGGCAGCGCCGCGTTCTTCTTCTGGATGCGGATGAAGTCGTCGAGCGAACTTGCCTGGTTCCATTCGAGGAAGTTTTCGAACACGCGGAAGTTGTCCGCGTTGATATCGCGCAGCGCGAACGCCTGCTGCCCATTCCACGCGAGCGCCGGCGACAGCGCGCCGAGATTGACGAGTGGCCCGAAGCGCGAACGATACAGCGTGCGCGATACGCTATGCAGCGAACCGTCGGGCGCGCGCACGTCGACCTTCACTTGCGTCGGCGTCATCGCTTCGGTCTTGCCGTCGACCTGATAGCGAGTTGGCGAGCCCGGCACGAGTGTCAGCCTGAACAGGCCGAAGCGCTTCGCGGTGGAGACCGTATGCGCCCACGCGACGTTGTCGTTGAAGCCCATCACGATCAGCGGCACGCCGAGAAAGGACACGCCGCTCACGTTGAGCTTGCCGGGGATCGTCAGTTGCGCCTGGTAGAAGCGGTCGGGGCCGTTCCAGAACCAGTGCGGATTGGCGAGCAGCAATGCGCTGTCGCTGTGCGTCGCGTCCGCGCCGAATGCGAGCGCATTGCTGCCGATGCCGGAGTGCCCGCCGAGGTGAGCCAGCGGCGCGGCGAAGGCGAGGTCGGCTTCGGCTCCCGCGTGGGTATCGCCGCGCTCGGGCCTGCGTGCAGCCGCTGGCGTTGGCCCGGCAGCAGCGCCAGCGGGCGGCTTCGCGGTAGCGATCGCGGTGACGAAACGCACGGCGCCGCCGGCCAGGTTTGCCGCGTAAAGACGCCGGTACACATCGGCGTTGCTGATCTTGCCAGCCCACGGCGACGTGCGGCATGCCGCATGCGCGCCAGGAAAATCCCCGCGAGCAAGCTCGCCGACATAGCGGTTGTAGCCGGCGACGAAGCCGTCGATCAACGCCCGCATTTCGGCGGTCTGACTTTGCCGATAGCGCGCGATGGCCGCATCGTCGGCGATGAAACGGAAGAAGAAATCGGCGTCGAGATTGGCGGGTTGTTCGAAAGTCGCTTCGGCCGTGGGGCGCGCGTCAGCGCCGAAGTAGCGCGAGCGTTCGCCGCGCCACGTGACGAAGCCGTCGGCCATCGTGCACAGATTGTCCTGCGCCTGCACGTAGCCATAGCCATAACCGAGGCTGCCCCAGTCGCCGGCTTTCACATGCGGAATGCCGAGCGCGGTGCGGCGGATCTCGGCCTGATACGGTCCGGTGTGCGTGTCGGCGTTCGGGTTCGGGACGGCGCAGCTTTGCAAGCCCGCAGCGATGAAGGGCAGCGCGACGAGCAGACGGACCCGTCGACCGAAACGGCCACGTTCGCGCAGCAATGCATTCGAAGGCATAGGCTAATTCCCGGTCAGGCTGTTGCGTTGAAGCGCATCGCGCGAGCGCCGCGTGTTACGACGTGCTCGCGCTCACCGGCACTCGCTGCGGCCGTACCTCTTCGACGATGCGGCCGTCTTCGAGCCGGATATAACGGTCCGCCGCGCTGAAGTAGCGGTCGTCGTGCGAGATCACGATCAGCGTCTTGCCCTGGCGCTTCAGATCCGGAAGGATCTCGGTGTAGAAGATACGCCGGAACGTCGGGTCCTGGTCGGCGGCCCATTCGTCGAGCACCATCACCGGACGCCGTTCGAGATAGGCGTGCACCAGCGCGAGCCGTTTGCGTTGGCCGGTCGACAGATCGGTGGTCGTGAACGCGGCATCGCGAATCGACACCTTATGCGCGATGTCGAGCCGCTCCAGGTACTGCTGCGCTTCGACACTCAGCGTCGCTTCGCCGGGAATCAGCGTGTCGAACAGGTAGTAGTCGGAGAACACTGCGGAGAACAACTGGCGGTAGTCGTCGAGTTGCTCGTCGCGCACCGGCTCGCCGTTCAGCAGAAGTTCACCCGTCTCCGGCCGATACAGCCCGAGCAGCAGCTTGATCAGCGTGGTCTTGCCGCAGCCGTTTTCGCCGACGATGAACAGCGTCTCGCCGCGTTCGATCGTCAGGCTGAGCGGTCCGAGCGCGAAGCCGCCGCTGCCTTGCACCGGCGCGTCGCGCTCGTCCTGCGGCTTCGCGAAGCGGTACTGCACGTCGGCCAGCGCGATCGTGTCGAACACGTCGGCGAGCGGCGCGGGCGCCGTGTCGCCATGCACGGCGACGAGCGACGGCTCGCGGGTCGAGAAACGCGCGGACAATTCGGCGATGCGCGCGAACGCAACCTGTGCGCGGCCGATCGACGGCAATGCGCTGACGATCTCCTGGATCGGTCCTTTCATGTACAGCAGCACGAGCACGAAGCCGGTCATCACCGCGCGGTCCGCGCCGGCCGAGCGCGCCTGCAACGTGAGGATCAACCCGACCACGACGAAAAACAGCAGCGAGCCGAACGCATTCGCGCTGACGAACACGTTCGCGGCGCGCACGCGCAGCCGGAAGATCGCGTCGATGGTCCCGGACAGTTCATGTTCGTAGACGAAATGGCGGCGCTGTCCGTTCAGACGCAGTTCCTTCGCGCCGTCGGTGATCGAACGGTAGTGCTTCTGCAAACGGTCTTCCGCTTCGCGCGCGGCGCCGAAGCGACGAATCCCGATGCGTCGCGCGAGCGTCTGTACGATCGAGCCGAGCGCGATGGCGACCAGCGCGATCGCCAGCATCAGCGGCGACAGCACGCACAGATACGCGAGGCAGCCGACGATGGTCGCGGTGGCGATCGCGAGGCTCGAAAACATGAAGGAAAACGAACTAATGGTGTCGATGTCCTGATTCAGTGCGGTGATCAGCTTGTGCGTGCGGAACTGTTCGATCTGGCCGATCGGCGCGGCGATGATCTTCTCGCACAGATTCTTGCGCAGCATCGCGATCACGCGCTGGCCGACGAGGTTGTTGCCGATGTCCGAGATGATCTCGCCCGCGAGCACCAGCACGCACAGACCGGCGAAGCTCCACAGCAGGGTCGGCAAGGCGGCCGCGCCTTCATGCAGCGCGCGATTCGTGACCGCCAGCAGCGCAGCGGTGGCGATGCCGCTGGCTGCGCCCATCGTGGTCGCGAGCACGGTGATCGGCCAGAGTCGCTTGAGCAATCTGAGCAATTCCGCAAACATCGTGTTTCTCCTGGGGTGCGGGTTCTTATGTAAGGGGGGCGGGCGAGACTAGCGACGGCGGCCGAGCAGCCACATCAGATACGGCGCGCCGATCAGCGTCGCGACGAGGCCGGCCGGCAGTTCGCGCGGCATCAGCAACGCGCGGCCGAGCCAGTCGGCGACGACGATCGTCAGCGCGCCGATCGGCGCGGCCAGCAACACCTGCTGCAACGGCCGCCGCGCGCCGAGCAGCCGCGCGAAATGCGGCGCGGTCAGGCCGACGAACGACAGCGGCCCGACCACCAGCGTCGCGGCAGCGGTCAGCAACGCGATCAGCAACAGCAGCGCGAGGCGCGCGCCGCGCGTCGATACGCCGAGCGCGCGCGCCGACGCTTCGCCGAGCGGCAGGATCTGCAGCCAGCGGTTGCACAAAGGCGTCAACGCGCACAGCACGATGCACAGCACGAGCGCGAGAACCGCGTCGGTAGGCGTGATCGTGTAGGTCGAACCGGCGAGCCATTGCAGCAGGGTCGCCGCGCGTTCGCCGCCGCTCGCGATCGCTACCGCAACCACCGCCTGGAAGAGCGCACCGATCGCGATGCCCGCCAGCAGCACGCGATCCGGCGCGAAGCGCGAACGCTGCGAGAACCAGAGAATCGCGAGCAGCGCGGCCAGTGCGCCGGCCGCGCTCGCCGCGATGCGCGCGACGTGTCCCGCGTCGCCGCGGCCGATCACCAGCGCGATCAGACCGAGCGCCGCGCCCGCGCTGACGCCGAGCACTTCGGGGCTGGCGAGCGGATTGCCGGTCACGCGCTGCATCAGCGTGCCGGCCACCGCGAGCATCGCGCCGGCGGCGAGCGCGGCGAGCGCACGCGGCGCGCGCCAGATCGCCACGCGGGAGAACTCGTCGAGACTGCTGAAGTGCCAGCCTTGCGGGCCGTGGCCGAAATCGAGCGCGAGCGCGAACGCTGCGAGCGTCAGCAGCGCGATACCGATGAAGCGCCCGCGCAACGCAGCGACGCCAACCGGTTGATGACGGGCATCGTTGTGATCGGCCGGCAGCCGCGACGCGCGATGCATGCGCGCGAGCAGCATCAGCATCAACGGCGCGCCGAACAGCGCGGTGGCCGCGCCGGTCGGAATCAGGTCGCCCATTGCGCCGGACAACCGCTGCACCGCCTGGTCGGTGAGCCAGAGGGTCAGCGCGCCGCACAACGGCGCGATGACCAGTCGCTGCGACAGGCGGCGCGCGCCTGCCATCTGCGCGAGCGCGGGCGCCGCAAGACCGACGAAGCCGATCACGCCGACCGCGCTGACTACCGCCGCGCTCAGCACCACCGCGAGCGCGAGCGCGGCGAGCCGCATGCGACGCAGCGACAGGCCGAGGCCGCGGGCGTTGACGTCGTCGAGACCGAACAGGGTCATCGGGCGTAGCAGCACGAACGCGCACAGACCGCCGGCGATGAGCCGCGACGCGAGCATCATCACGTTGCTCCAGTCCTGCTGGACCAGCGAGCCGCCGCCCCAGATGAACATGCCGCGCAGGTACGGCGCGTAGAACAGTTGCAGCGCGACGCCGATCGAGCCGCAATACAGCGTGACGACGAGCCCCGCCACTGCCACCGTGACCGGCGCAAGTCCGCCGCGCCACGCGAGGCCGAACACGATCAGCGCGGCGAGCAGGGCGCCGCCGAGCGCGAGCCACTGACCGGCGACGCCGAGCAGCGCGGGCGCCCACATCGTCGCGACGCTCAGCGCGAGTTGCGCGCCGGCGGAGACACCGAGCGTCATCGGTTCGGCGAGCGGATTGCGCAGGACCTGCTGGAAGATCGTGCCGGCGAGGCCGAGCAGCGCACCGCACAGCCAGCTGATCGCGAGACGCGGCAACCAGCTGTCGTGGACGATGATCTGCCGGATGTCATGCGTATCGGGCGACCACAACGCGCGCCACCACAGCGGCGGCGGCAGAATCGTCGACAGGCTCTGGACGCTCAGCGCGACGGCGCCGGCCAGCGCGAGCAGGCCGAGCGCGGCGGGCAGCCACGCGCGAAGCGCCGCGTGCCGTGTGAGTAGCTGGGTGGCGAGGCGGGCGAGGTTCATCGGCGGGTTTGCGTTTGCGCGGCGGCGGGTGTCGCCTCGTCGGGCGTGCGCGCGGTGGTCAGTGCCGTGGTCAACGCATCGGCGAAGCGCGCCGCCGACGGCAGCATGCCGAAGCCCCAGAAAGGCGGTAGCGCGGCGACGCGTCCGTCGGCGACCGCGGGCAGCGCGTGCCACAAACGGTTCGACGCCAGCGTGCGCGCGACACCGACCGGCAGCGGCTCGAAATAGAGCAGGTCGGCGGCGGGTGTGTCCGCGAGTGTTTCGAGCCCGGCCACGCCGATGCCCCAATAGTCGGTCGGGCCGTGCCAGGCATTGGCGACATCAAGCGCGTTCATCACCTCCTGGAAGAGACTGCGCGCGCCGTACACGCCGATATGCCGGCCGTCGAAAAAGCGGATCAGATAAAACGGGCTCGGCGCGCTGGGTGGTTGCGCGCGTGCGCGTTGCGCGGCGATGCGTGCGCGGCTCGTGGCGAGCACGCGGTCGGTCGCGTCGATCAGCGCATGACCGGCACGCTCGCGGCCGCACAAGCGCGCGAGTTGCAGCGTGACCTCCTGCGAATGGCGATAGGGCTCGCCCGCGTCGGTGTACACGGCAAACGCGCGCACAGGCGCGATGCGTTCGAGCATCTCGCGCTGCGACTCCTGGCTCGAATTGATCAGGATGAGATCGGGCGCGAGCTGCTGCAACAGTTCGAGGCTCGGTGCGAGACGCAAGCCCACGTCGGGCACGTGCGCGGGCACGCGCGGGGCGACCACGCTGTCGTTATACGCGCCGGTCTCGGCTGCGCCCGCCGGCGTCACGCCGAGCGCCAGCAGTGTTTCGACGAGTCCCCAGTCGAGCACGACGAGGCGCGGCACAGGGCCGATTCCAATTCCAATGGATGGCGCGGCATGCGCGGCTGCGGTCGCGCTGGAGAGCGCGGCAAGCGGCGCGAGCGCGGCGCAACGGAGGAAGTCACGTCGCCGCATCTCAGCGCGCCACACCGAGCCGGCTGCCGCTGTGCGGATGCACGACGATATCCATCGGAATGCCGTAGATCGATTCGAGCACGTCGCTTTGCATCACGTCGTCGGGCGTGCCGCGAGTCAGCAGGCGGCCGCTATGCAGCGCGATCAGTTCGTCGCAGAAACGCGTGGCGAGATTGATGTCGTGCAGCACGATCACCACCGTCAGCGCGTGGCTGTCGGTCAATGAACGCAGTAGCCGGAGCACGTCGATCTGATGCGCGATGTCGAGCGCCGACGTCGGCTCGTCGAGCAGCAGGCACGCGGCGCCTTGCGCGACCAGCATCGCGAGCCAAACGCGTTGGCGCTCGCCGCCGGACAGATGATCGACCAGTTGCGTTTCGAAGCGCGCGGTGTCGGTGAGCTGCAGCGCTTCGTCGATTTTCGCGTGATCGGCTGCGCGCAGACGACCGAGCGCGCCGTGCCATGGATAGCGGCCCAGCGCGACCAGTTCGCGCACCGTCATGCCGGTGCCGGTCGGCGGATTCTGCGGCAGGTATGCGACCTGGCGCGCGAAGTCGCGGGCCGGCCACGCGGCGAGATCGGTGCCGTGCAGTTGCACCGTGCCGCGCGACGGCCGTTGTTGATGCGCGAGCAGCTTGAGCAAGGTGCTTTTGCCCGAACCGTTGTGGCCGATCAGCGCGATCATGCGGCTCGCGTGCAACGCGAGCGTGAGCGGTTGCAACAGGACCCGGCCGCCGGCTTCGAACGAGGCGCCGTCGAGTTGATACAGCGCGCGAGGCGCCCCCGGTGCGGCTTCGTCGTGAGGCGGCTGCCGCGCCGGTTGCTGCTCGGGTTGCTGTTCGAGTTGCTGCTGGGTCATGTCGATCAACGCGCTCATTCCTCTTTGCTTGCCGGTTCGCTTACCAACGATAGCGGGCCGTGGCCAGCACTTCCACACCGTCACCGAAGTGACAGATGCCATAGCTCTGGCAGGATGCTACATAGGTCCGGTTGAACAGGTTCTTGCCGTTCAGCGAGAACAGCCAGTGCGTGCCGGTGTCGTAGTGGATCATCGCGTCGACCAATGTCCGCGAGCCGACGTGCAGCGTGTTGGTCTGGTCGTAAGTGGCGCCGATGTAGCGCACGCCGCCGCCGAAGCCCAGACCGCGGAACGTGCCCGCATGCAGCGTGTAGTCGAGCCACGCCGACGCGACGTGACGCGGAATGCCGTACGGCGTCAGGTTTTGCAGCGACACCGTCGTACCCGATAGCGTCGTGGCGGTCTGCGCGCTTTCGGTATTCACACTGTTCAGGTACGTGTACGACGCGACGAGGTTGAGGTTGTCGTTCAGACTCGCCTGGCCTTCGAGTTCGAACCCGCGTGCGCGGATCTGGCCGATCTGCACGTTGTAGCCGAAGTGATCGGGGTCGGGATCGGCGCTCGACACGTTGCGCTCGGTCAGATCGAACAGCGATGCGGTGATGAAACTGTTGAAGCCGGGCGGCTGATACTTCACGCCGATTTCATACTGGTCGGCCGTGGTCGGCTTCAGCGGCGAGCCGCCGAAGGTCAAGCCGAGTTGCGGCTGGAACGACTTCGAGTAGCTCGCGTACGGCGCAATGCCATTGTCGAACAGATACACGACGCCGGTCCGCCATGTGAACGCGCGCTCCGATTGCGAGAAGTTGTAGCCTTGCAGCGGGTTGTTGTCCTCCTGCTGCGCCCAGTCCTGGCGTACGCCCATCAGGAAGCGCCACTTGCCGTAGGCGATCTGGTCCTGTGCGTAGAGGCCGAACTGCTTCATGCGGATCATGTCGTCGGAAGTCGAGGTCGTGCCGGCGATCGGCAGATAGACCGGATTGAACAGGTTCAGGCTCGGCTCGACGAAGTTCGAACCCACGGTCTGGTTGAACAGGATGCGCTGGAAGTCGAAGCCGAACAGCACCGTATGGCTCAACGGCCCGGTCGAGAATTTGGCTTGCGCCTGGTTGTCGACCGTGAAGAACTTCGCGGTTTCGTCGTTGGTGAACGAGTAGCGGTTGACCGTGGTGGTCGAACCCGGCGCGAAGCCGTTGGTGAACGGGAATACATTCGCCAGATCGTCGCTGACTACCGTGTAGCGCAGGTTCTGACGCACCGTCCACGTCTGGTTGAAGCGGTGTTCGAACTCATAGCCGAGCGAATATTGGGTGCGCGTGTGGTGGTCGAAATCCGGATCGCCGACGTTCAGATGGCTCGAAATCTTGCCGTTCGGATTGTCCAGAATGCTGCCGCTCGCCGGCACATAGTTGTAGTAACCGACATTCGGATCGCGCTGGTATTTCGCGAGGATCGTCAGCGTGGTGTTTTCGTCAGGCTTCCACGTGACGGCCGGTGCGATGAACACGCGCGACTGTTTGGTGTCGTTGACTTCGGTACGGGAATCGGACGCGAGGCCGGTCACGCGGTACGACAGTTTGCCGTCCTGGGTCAGTGCGCCGCCGAGATCGAAGCCGAATTCGGCCAGACGATGGCTGCCGGTCGTTGCGAAGATCTCGTGAATCGGCGTGGTGGTAGGGCGCTTGCTGACCAGATTCGCGATGCCGCCGGGGTTCGCCTGCCCATACAGCACCGACGACGGGCCGTGCAGCACGTCGATGCGTTCGAGTCCGTACGGATCGAAGTTCGGGATCGCGTAGCCGAAACTGGTGTCGCTCGGCATGCGCGTGCCGTCGAGGAACTGCTCGAGCGTGAAGCCGCGGCTGTACAGATAGGGCGCGCCTGCCGTCGAGCCGCCTTGCAGTTCGGGGAGCACGCTAGATGTATAGCGAAGCGCTTCGGCGACGCTGCGCGCGCCTTGCGCGGTCATCTGGTCGCTCGTCACCACCGACACCGCCTGGGGCGTCTCGATCAGCGGCGTATCGGTCTTGGTCGCCGTCACAGCGGTCACGGGCACGAAGCCGTCGGCGGAACCGGTGCGCGAGTTTTCGCGAGTGCCGGTCACCTTGACGGCAGGCAGGCTGGCCGGATCGGCGGCCTTGGCCGCGTCGTCCTTCGATGTCTGTGCATAAACGGCCGATGTTCCGCTCAATAGGCAGAACAGCAACGCATTGCTTAGCGCGGTCGATCCGCGCACCCCGGTGCTCATGTGAATTTCCCAGTTTGTCGGTTAAATGAGATTGAGAATGATTACTACTAAACTGCGGACTGCTGGTTTTGCTAGCTCTTGATGGCTATGAAAATCGCTTTAAAACGGGTGGGGTGCGACAGACGAGATGACCACTAGCGCGGCCATGTGCAACTATAATCGGGGAGGGCGTCGTCAGTCAGGACAACTTCGGCATAAAAATGGACAAGGTTGGCTGGTTCGATGCATTGAACTACGATTCAGGTAATTGATTCGGCCATGAGCAAACCCAAGTTGCAAACCTTCGGCGACCGTTTTGCCGCCCGAGACGTGATCGCGCAGGCGATCGACTACGTCGACGGCACGCACGAAATTTCCCACATCCACCATCGCGCGCAACTGGTCTACGCGACCAGCGGCATCGTGCGCGCGATCACGCCGCTCGGTCTGTGGATGCTGACGCCCGGCAACGCGCTGCTGATCGGATCGCAGATCGAACATGAGCTGCATATGGTGGGGCAGGTGTCGATGCGCACGCTGTATATCGAGCCCGATTCACTGCCGCCGCAGAAGCAGGAGTGTCGCGTGATTGCGGTGGGAGATCTGTTGCGCGCATCGATCCTCGGGATGTTCGATGCCGGCGCCGACGAGGCCGGCGAGAGCCGCACCGCGCTGATTGTGCCGCTGATCCTGCGTCTGTTGCAGGACGCGGAAGACGGCGCGCACGTGTCGCGCCTGACGCTGCCGACCAACGCCAGGCTGCGCAGCATCTGCGAAAGTCTGATCGCGCAGCCCGCCAGTAACGACACGTTGGAGTTGTGGGCCGACCGGGTCGGCGCCAGTTCGCGCACGGTCGCACGCCTGTTTCGCCAGGAGACCGGCATGAGCTTTGGACAGTGGCGTGAACAGTTGCGGCTTGCCGAGGCAATGTCGAAACTGTCGATCGGCCATCCGGCGAGCCAGGTCGCACAGGACCTTGGTTATGCGGACGTGCGCACCTTTACCGTGATGTTCAGGCGCGCGTTCGGAAGCACGCCGCAGCAGTTCCGTCAGCAGTTTCGCAAGCCGCTCGCGGTTTGATACGTGGTCCGTCGCGGAGCGGCGCTCCGATCAAGCATGTGTACGCGCACGCGTCGAGAGTAAAAGCAGAAGCGTCGAAGCGCGGCATCACGCCGACGCTCCACCCTCACTCTCTCAAACTCCCCCCAGCGACCGAAGTTTCGATCTTCACCGGCACCTCGGCTGTCGCCAGGCTCGCGCGCATGGCCGCGCTTCGCGCAACCGCCCGTCCCTGGCGGCGCATCACCCAGCGCTTCAGATACAGCAGCACCGCGCTCACCACGCCATACATCATCGTGACGATAAACGCTGCCTGCAGCAGCGATTGCGGCGCATAGCTCGACACATCCTGAGAGCGGTGCAGCAGCTCGTCGTACGGGATCACGTAGCCGAGCGACGTATCCTGCACGATCGCGAGCACCGAACTGATCAGCGCCGGCAACATGCTGCGCAGCGCCTGCGGCAGCACGACATACAGCATGGCCTGCGCTGGCCGCATGCCGAGCGCGAGCGCGGCTTCACGCTGTCCGCGCGGCAGCGACAGAATGCCCGCGCGCACGACCTCGGCCGTCAGTGCCGAGTGATGCAGCGCCATCGCGAACACGAGGAATCCCAGCGCCGGCCAGTCGAAGCCGAGCGCGGGCAACTCGATCACCATGAACAGGATCAGCAGCAGCAACGGAATCGCGCGGAAAAACTCGATGTACGCGCCGGCCAGCCGACTGATCCAAGGTCGCTTCGACAGGCGCCAGAGCGCGAGCGGAAACGCCATCGCGAACGCAACCAGCGCCGCGCAGGCTGCCGCCATGATCGTCGACACGAGTCCGTCGAACAGAAACTTCGCGGTGCCCCAATGAAAGAAGATCGCCCACTTGTCTGCTTCGAACTGACCGCTCGCTTCGAGGCGCATGCCGATCGCGACGAGCAACCCGCACACGGCCAGCGCGCTCAGCACCGACACGATGCGCTGGCGCATCCGACCCACCGGGCCCGGCGCTTCGTAGAGTGTGTTGGTCCGGCTCATCGCGCCACCGCCATTTTCTGTTCGAGCCGCCGCATCAGCAGGCCGAGCGGAATCGTCAGCGCCATGTACGCGAGCATCGCGCTCGCAAAGGTCGGCACGGCCTGCGCGGTTTCGAAGTTGATCCGCTGCGCCGTGTAGGTGATGTCGAACACGCCGATTGCCGCCGCGATCGACGAAGCCTTGATCTGATTCACGAACAGGTTGCCGAGCGGCGGAATGACCGTGCGCATCGCCTGCGGGATCACCACGTTCGACAGCACCTGCGTGAACGTCATGCCCATGCTGCGTGCGGCTTCGACCTGGCCGGCGGGCACCGCGTTGACGCCCGCCTTGAGCACCTCGGCCACCCACGCCGCCGTGTAGAAGCCGAGCACGAGCACCGACGACGCCGTCAGCGAATACATGAAGCCGAGCTTCGGCAGGCCGAACACGAAGAGCAACAGCAGCGCGAGCAGCGGCGTCATACGCATGATTTCGACGTACGTCGCGGCGAACCACCGCAACGGCGCGAGCGGACCCACGGCCATCACGGTCAGCGCGATGCCGAGCGCGAACGCCATCGCGAAGGACAGCGCGGTCAGTTCGATCGTGACGCCCATCGCTTCGATGAAGCGCCACGCAAACGGAAGCAGGGAAGTCATCTGGCTAGAAACGGATCAGCGTGCGATCGTTGGCACTTGCGGCTTGCCGAGCGTGCCTTCCAGATTCTTCGCGTACAGCTTGTTCCAGGTGCCGTCCTTGATCGATTCCGCGAGCTGCGTGTCGATCCATTGACGGAACACCGCGTCGTCCTTTGCGACGCCCATGCCGTACGGCTCCTGCGTGAACGGCTTGCCGACGATGCGGAACTTGTTCGGCTGGCGCAGCGCCTCGCCGGCGAGCGTCGCACCGTCGTCGACGTACGCGTCGAAGCGGCCATCGGCGACGCCCTCGACGCACGCAGACGTGTCGTTGAACGTGACGAACTTCGCTTGCGGCACGAGCTTCTTCACGTTGTCTTCGACCGTCGTGCCGTTCAGCACGCAGGCGGTCTTGCCGGCCAGATCCGTCACGCCGTGGATCGACGTGTCGGCGCGGCGCGTGAGAATGTCCTGGCCCGCGATGTAGTAAGGACCGGCGAAGCCGATCACTTTCTTGCGCGCGTCGTTGATGGTCAGCGTCGCGATCACCACATCGACGCGGCCGTTCTGCACGAACGGCAGGCGGTTTTCCGTAGTCGTCTTGACCCATTCGACGTTGTCCGCCGAGCCGGTCAGCTTCTTCGCCAGCAGGCGCGCGAGGTCGCCCTCGAAGCCCTCGGTCTGGCCGGTCATCGGGTTGCGCACCGAGAACATCAGCGTGTTCAGCGACGTGCCGACCACCAGCTTGCCTTTCTTCTGGATCTTCGCCATCGTCGAATCGGCGGGGAAGGTGTCGGCGTGGGCGGGCGCGATGGCCGCGACGAGCGTTCCGGCCACACACGACGCCATGACGGCAAACGATTTGAAACCCATGTTGCTATCTCCTTCGTTATACGAGACAGGTTGGCCCTGTCGATTCAGTCGATAAAAATCAATGCTGCAGAATTCTGGACAGAAAATCGCGCGCGCGTTCTGATCTGGGTGCCTGAAAGAACGCTTCCGGCTCGGCCGTTTCGACGATGCGCCCGCCATCCATGAACACGATCCGGTCCGCGGCCTGGCGCGCGAAGCCCATTTCGTGTGTGACGACGACCATCGTCATCCCGCTTTGCGCGAGTTCGAGCATCACGGCCAGCACCTCGCTGACCATCTCGGGGTCGAGCGCCGACGTCGGTTCGTCGAACAGCATCACCTTCGGTTTCATCGCGAGCGCGCGGGCGAGGGCGACGCGTTGCTGCTGCCCGCCCGACAGCTCGGCCGGCACCGCGTCGGCCTTGTGCGCGAGGCCGACTCGCGCGAGCAGCCGGCGCGCTTCCGCCTCGGCTTCGGCGCGCGACTGGCGCAGCACCTTGCGCGGACCCATCGCGACATTCTGCAAAACCGTGCGGTGCGAAAACAGGTTGAACGACTGGAACACCATGCCGATCTGCGCGCGCATCGCCGCGAGCGCGCGGCCTTCTTCGGGCAGACGCTCTCCGGCGAGGCGGATTTCGCCGGAGTCGATCGTCTCCAGCCGGTTGATGCAGCGGCACAACGTCGATTTGCCCGAACCCGACGGCCCGATCACGACGACCACCTCGCCGGGCGCGACGTCGAGGTCGACGTCGAACAGCACCTGCTGCGCACCGAACGATTTGTTCACGCCGCGCAGCGAAACCAGCGGCGCGGCCGAACCGAGCTGCGCGCTGTCGTTCATGCCCATGTCAGTTCCACCATGGCCTTGAGTTGCCCGACCTCGATGCCGCGCACGTTGCGCAGCACCGGGTTTGCCCACTTCGCGAGCGACGTGCCCTCGATCGCGAGCGGCAGGCCGAGCTGCTGCAGCACGGCGATGGTCGTCGCGTAGACCGCGCTGAAGTCGCCGTCGGCCATCTTCACCGCGACGCCGATGCCGCTGCTGCGCACGCCGATCGTGTGCACGCCGTCGGCGCCGACCTTCGCGACCCAGTCGCCGCCCGACGCCTCGGCCAGCGCGAGATCGCAGCGGCCGGTGCCCGACACCATCTTCGGATGCGCGGCCATCGCCGAGAAGATGCGCCTGAGCGCCGCATCGGCGCTGGCGCCCGCGCCGGATTCGCCGCTCGCCAGCTTGCCCCACATCATCGCGAGGCGCGACAGCGGCATGCCGATGTTCGGTGCGCTGCAACCGTCGATTCCGTACCACAGCTCGGTGTCCGCGATCCCGGACAGGCGCGCAACTTCCCGGCCGATCTCCCGCTGTAGTGCATGATGGCGCGCCAGGTAGTTCTCGCGCGCATAGCCGTGCATGCAGCAATAACCGAGAAAACCGGCGTGCTTGCCCGAGCAGTTGTGATGCCGCTGGTCGAACACGCTGCCGCGCGGCGGTAGATTGCTCTCGCTGTAGTGGTCCGGCATGTGCACGCCGCAGCGCAGATCGGATTCCGCCGCGCCGATCTTCGCGAGCATCGACGTGACCGTCTCGACGTGCATGCTCTCGCCGCCGTGGCTCGCGCAGGCGAGCGCCAGTTCGGCGTCGGTGAAGCCGAACTGGTCCGGGCCGCCGTCGCGCACGAACGGCAGCGCCTGGAACGGCTTGAGCGTCGAGCGGGAGAACACCCACGCGTGCGGATCGCCCGCGTGGGCTAGCAGCGCGCCGGTGGCATCGACCACCGCCACCGATCCCCAGTGAATCCGCTCCACATGGGCGTTACGGGTGGCGACGACGAGCGGGACGTGCGAAGGAAGGGTCATTGCATTTCTTTCTGGGGTGGAACGATAAAGCCGAGTTTAATTATTGCAAAAAAAAGCATTTAGACGTAATTTCGAAAATGGTTTTGCACTGGACGCAACGTAAGCATGCCCTCGAAAAAAGCAAAGGATGTTGGCCTGGATCATCTCGGCGCGATGCGCGCGCTGGTGCGGATCGTCGAACTGGGGAGTTTCTCGGCGGCGGCGCGCGAGCTGAAGGTCGCGACGTCCACGATCGCGCGCAAGATCACCGCGCTGGAGGAGATGCTGGGCGTGCCGCTGCTGCATCGCTCGACTCATCACGTCGCGCTGACCGAAGCGGGGACGTTGTATCACGCGCGCGCGGTGTCGATGATCGCGGACCTCGACGACACGCTGCGCGTGGTCGCCGAGCTGGACGCCGCGCCGAGCGGCCCGCTGAAGCTGACCGCCCCGGTCGCGTTCGGGCGCCGCTATCTGGCGCCGCTGGTCGCGCCGTTCCTTGAGCTGTACCCCGCCGTGCAGCTCGACCTGCGCCTGACCGACAACCACAACGACATGGTGATGGGCGGCTTCGACCTCGACATCCACGAAGGCGAGAATTACCTCGACAACCTGATCGTGCAGCCGATCTCGCGCAACGACAGCATTCTGTGCGCGTCGCCGGCGTATTTCGCGCGACGCGGTCGGCCGCGCACGCCCGCCGACCTCGCGCAGCACAACTGCCTGCGCTATCTGCATCCGGAAGGTGATCCGCGCTGGCATCTGTCGGACGGCAAGACGGTGCGCTGGGTGATGCCGATGGGCAATCTGCAATCGGACCATTCCGAACTGCTGCTGGAGGCGACGCGCGCGGGGCTCGGGATCGCCGAGTTCGAGATCTGGCTGATCCGCGATCTGCTGGTGAGCGGCGAGCTGGAAATTGCGTTGCCGGACTACCGGCTCGAAAACGCGCTGACCGGCCGGCAGATTTATATGGCCTATCTGCCGAACCGGCGCTTTTCGACCAAGGTGCGCGTGCTGCGCGAGTTCATGGCGGAGCGGCTGAAGGGGATCGGTGAATTGCCCGAGCGGCTGCGGGTGCCGTCGTTAGTGGATGGCGCTTGACGTGACTCGCGTGGCCGGCGCTTGCGGCCGCTGCAACCTGGCGTGCCACGAACGCGCGCCCTGTGAGGGGCGCGCACTCGCGGCGATTCACGCTCGTCGTTCGTGATGCGGGGCAAGCGGAGCGCTCGCCATCCGCCGCTCAGTGACGTTCCGGAAAGCGCAGCTTCGAATGATTCCGTCCGTACGACAGATAGATCACCATCCCGATCACCAGCCACACGACGAGCCGCCCCCACGTGACGCGCGGCAGTCCCACCATCAGCAGCAGGCAGAACAGGATGCCCAGCACCGGCACCACCGGCACGCCCGGCACGCGGAACGGGCGCATCGCGTTCGAATCGCTGCGGCGCAGATAGATCACCGCGCCGCACACGAGGATGAACGCGAACAACGTACCGATGCTGACCATTTCGCCAAGCACGCCGATCGGCGTCAGCGCCGCCACGATCGCGACAATCGTCCCGATCAGGATCTGGCTCAGATGCGGCGTCTGCAGACGCGGATGCACCCGCGCGAACAACGGCGGCAGCAGTCCGTCCTGCGACATCGTGAAGAAGATGCGGCTCTGCCCGTATAGCAGCACGAGGATCACGGTGGTCAGTCCCGTCAGCGCACCGATCTTGATCAGGATCGAGAACCAGTTCAGGCCGATCGCGTCGACGCCCTTGGCGATCGGATCGGGCACGTTCAGTTCGGCGTAGGGCACGAGCCCGGTGAGCACGCCCGCAACGAGGATGTACAGCACCGTGCAGATCACCAGCGAGCCGAGAATGCCGATCGGCATGTCGCGCTGCGGCCGCTTCGCTTCCTGCGCGGCGGTGGACACCGCATCGAAACCGATGAACGCGAAGAACACCACGGCCGAGCCGCGCAAGATCCCGCTCATGCCGAAGTTGCCGAACTCGCCGGTATTAGCCGGGATGAACGGATGCCAGTTCTCGGGCTTGATGAAAAATGCGCCGAGCGCGATGAAGGCCACCACTACGACCAGCTTGACCGCGACCATGACGTTGTTCAGCCGCGCGGATTCCTTGGTGCCGAGCACCAGCAACGTCGTGAGAATCGCCACGATGACGATCGCCGGCAGATTGACGAGGCCGGTCGCGGTAGTGCCGTCGGCGAGCTTGATGACGGTGCCGGGCGCGGTAGCGAGTGCGGGCGGGATGTTGATGCCCACGTTATGCAGCAGGCTCACGATATAACCGGACCAGCCGACCGCGACGGTCGCCGCGCCCATCGCGTATTCGAGAATCAGGTCCCAGCCGATGATCCACGCGAAGATTTCGCCCAGCGTCGCGTAGGTGTACGTGTAGCTGCTGCCGCACACCGGCAGCATCGCCGCCAGTTCCGAATAGCACAGGCCGACGAACGCGCACGCGATGCCGCCGAGTACGAACGACAGCATGATGCCGGGCCCCGCGAACTGCGCGGCGGCCGTGCCGGTCAGCACGAAGATGCCAGCGCCGATGATCGCGCCGATGCCCATCGCGGTGATGCTGGTCGCGCCAAGCGTTTTCGATAGCGAGTGAGTGCCGTGCGCATCGGCGCTACCCACGATATCGGCGACGGATTTCCGTGCCATGTAGCTCGTATCAGCCATGATGAGTCGTCCCGTTCAATGGTATTTGGGTACGAACCGACTCGGCTTGCTTCGGCTCGCGGGAGCACGGCAAAAGCATCTGTCAGCGAAGACTGGCGTGGGTAAGGTGGAGGGAAGGCTAAATTTAGTGTATTCCGGATTAAATACAAATGTGAGTATTTTTCGAAGCGGATTTCTCGCGGTTTTATCGCCTGATAGGCGCGGAATTTTGCCGCGATTCTTTACGGCGCGGCGGATCGATTTCTCGCGAAGCGCGAATTGGCGAGGCAACTGGTAACGGTTCAATCCGCGGTCTGTTCGCGCAATGCGAATGACGAATATCGATAGCGGGACATTCGTGCCTCGTGCGGCAAGCCGCCGACGCGTGATGGATTGATTGACGATGTTCGATACTTGCGGCGTCTATTTCCTGACGCGACTGCCCAGCCCTGTGCCGAGGCGCAAGCGACAGGACGCGAGGTCATGCGCAAAAAACGATTTTGATTTCGCGTTGAAACGTGCATCGGATGCAAAGTGCGAGGCGGCGCGCCCACCCACCTGTGCCATGCTGGCGGCCCACAACTTTCAGTTGATCTCGCCGCGGCCGTGGACTACAAATCTAAGGCTGAGCGCGGCTCTGCGCGGGCAACGGGCGCCGGAATCGACGCAATGGCAGACGCGAGATGTGAGAAGACGGCCGCGCAGCAGCGAGAAGATCGCCAGGCTCGCGATGGGTATGGGTCGTCCCGGTCGTCCCGGCCGACCCTGCCGCGCGCAGTCAAAACCACGCATTCGCCGGCATGCGCCGTTTGCCGCCAGCCGGGCGGCGTCGACGCGACCCGATGAAGATCCGCAATCTTGCGACCGGACCAGAGAGAAGGAGACCCCCGCCATGGGTATGCGCCCAGATTCAACGTTCCACGCGTCGCCGAAACTCGCGATGGATGCGCCGCCCGAAGACTATGCGTACACGCTGCTGCTTAGCCCCGATTTCTCGCAGCCCGACGCGCTCGCGGTGATCGACGTGAAGCCCGGCTCGCCGACCTATAGCCAGGTGGTGCATACGGTGCCGGTGCCGTACAAGGGCGACGAGTTCCATCACTTCGGCTGGAATGCGTGCTCGTCCGCGCTGTCGCCGTTGACCGGCCATGCGTTTCTCGAACGACGCTACCTGATCATTCCCGGCATGCGTTCGTCGCGCATCTACATCGTCGACACCAAGCCCCATCCGACTCAGGCGCGCATTCACAAGATCATCGAGCCCGAGGAGATCTTCCGCAAAACCGGTTACTCGCGACCGCACACCGTCCATTGCGGCCCGGAAGGCATTTATATCAGCACGCTGGGCGGCGGCGGCAAGGACGGCACCGATGGGCCGCCGGGTATCTTCATCATGGACTGCGAAACGTTCGACGTGCTCGGCCGCTGGGAGATCGACCGTGGCATCCAGGAGAAGCACTACGATTTCTGGTGGAATCTGCCGCGCGATTACATGGTGTCGAGCGAGTGGGCGTTGCCACCACAATTCGAAAACGGCATCGTGCCCGAGGACCTGCTGTCGAACCAATACGGACACCGCATCCATTTCTGGGACCTGCGGGGAAGGCGCAACGTACAGACCATCGACCTCGGCGCCAATCACCAGATGGCACTCGAAGTGCGGCCCGCGCACGATCCGAGCCGCGAGTACGGCTTCATCGGCGTGGTGGTCGACACGACCAACCTCGAAGGGTCGATCTGGACCTGGTGGCGCGAGGACGGACAGTTCCACATCGAGAAGACGGCGACCATCCCGCCCGAGCCCGCCGCTGCCGAGTTGCTGCCGCCGTTGCTGCAGGGATTCGGCGCGGTGCCGCCGCTCGTCACGGACATCGATCTTTCGCTCGACGACAAATTCCTCTACGTCGCGTGCTGGGGCACCGGCGAGATGCGCCAGTACGACGTAACGGAGCCGCGCAAGCCGAAGCTGGCGGGCTCGGTGCATATCGGCGGGATTGTGCGGCGCACGCCGCATCCGAACGGGCAAACTTTCGCGGGCGGCCCGCAGATGGTCGAGATCAGCCGCGATGGCAAACGCGTCTACTGGACCAACTCGCTCTATTCGACGTGGGACAACCAGTTCTATCCGGCCGGCGTACCGGCGGCGCAGGTCATGGCGCGCGCCGAACCCAACGGCGGCCTCGCGCTCGCCGACGATTACTGGGTGAGCTTCCCCGACGGTTATCGGGCCCACCAGATCCGGCTCGAAGGAGGGGATTGCTCGACCGATTCGTTCTGCTACCCATCGGTGGGCCTTTGACCGCGGAGGGTTGGCCGCGGCTCGGGCTGTGGCTGGCGATTCTCGCGAGCGGTCTTTATCACGGGCTCAACCCGGCGATGGGTTGGCCGCTCGCCGTCTCGAACGGATTGCTGCAGCGGCGCGCGCGGGCGCTGTTTGCCGCGCTGCTCTATCTCGCCGCCGGCCACGTGCTGGCGATGTTCGTCGTGATGCTGCCGTTCGCGATGCTGGCGATCCTGCTCGAATGGCAGCGCGCGATCCAGGTCGGCGCGAGCTTGCTGGTGATCGCGTTCGGCGCCTGTCTGCTGATCCGCAGACGCCACCCGCGCATCCTCGCGCGGATTCCGCCGACCCGGCTCGCGCTGTGGTCGTTCGCCATTGCGATCGCCCACGGCGCGGGCTTGATGCTCGTGCCGATCTACCTCGGGCTGTGCCGCTCTTACGGGATGGATCACGCGCATCGCGCGGCGCAGACGCTGATCGATGACAGTCTGCGAATGGCGTTGCTGGTGTCGGCGGTGCATGGCGCGGCGATGCTGGCTGCGGGCGGGTTGCTGGCCTGGCTGGTCTATCGCTACCTGGGGCTGAAGTTCGTGTCGCGCAGCTGGTTCAATCTGGATGCGCTCTGGGCGTCGAGCCTCATCGTAGTGGGGGCGATCGCGTTGACGAACGCCGGGATTCATTGAGACTGCCAGCGTGTTCAGCGCAATTCCAGCCACATGGGTTGATGATCCGACGCGCGGCTCTGCGGGTCCACTTCGCACATCGCAATACGCGGCGCGAGGTCTTCCGTGACGAAAACGAAATCGCAGGCGAAGGGGCCGTCGGGCCATTGCTCGTGATCGTACAGACCGACCGTCGCTGCACGCGCTTCGCCGGGATGTGCGCAGGACCATGCATCGACGAAAGCCGGCGCGTCGGCAATCGGCTCAAGCATCCGGCACCAGGCTGTGTCTTCGAACGCGCTGTTGAAGTCGCCGCACAGTACGGCGCTCATTGGGCGATCCGTGTCGGCGAATGGACTATCGGGCTTTTCGGCTCGCGCGGGATGGCGCGCATGATCGCAGGCTTCCCGATGCAAGTCGCGCAGTCGCTCGACCTGCGCGAGCCGCTGCCTGTCCGAATAGAACTCCAGGTGCGTGCTGATCACGCGTAGCGGACCGATGTCGGTGTCGAGCAACGCTTCGAGCGCGACACGCTGCATCGACGGCTTCGCCGGATCGGCCGGCCACGGCAGCGAATGTCGAAACACCTGGCGCACGGGCCAGCGGGTGACGATGGCGTTGCCGAACTGGCGACGGTGCGAGCCGCTCCTGCTCGACGAACGCAGAGAGGGCAGGTCCGAGCCGATCGCTTCGATCACCGTCATCTCCGGCAGCAGGGTCGCCAGTTCCGCGAACTGATCGAACGACGGACCGCCTTTCAGTCCCCCGTCTTCCGGCGCTTCATTGAAACCGCGCGTGACTTCCTGCAGACAGAGAACGTCGAAGTCGCACAACGCATGCGCCTCGCGCACGATCCGGTCAAGCTCGACGCGGCCGTCCACGCCGCAACCCCACTGAATGTTCCAGTCGACCAGTTTCATCGCGGATCTCCTTGAGAAAGCCGCCTCGATCGTTTCCGATCGGCGCCAGGGTTCGCCCAGCTCGTTGACGATGCTGAAGTGCTTCGAATGCGTATCGGCCACCGGCGTGCCGCGTCACCGGCCCAATTGAATCACAGCGTGATAGTCCGCGAATGCGACGCGCGACACCGGGCTTTTGTCGGTGCACGGAAACGCCACCCGCGTGCTTCACACACGTGCGCACTTCGACCATGCAAAAACCGTCATACGTATCGCGCCGCGCACGAGGCGCGATAAAAGCTCATCGTGAGTCTAGAAAAACTCCCCCGCATCGCCTACCCTTAAGCGAGCCGGCCTTATGGGGACAAGTGCCTCGTCTCTTTCCCGCTCTGCGCAGCCGACCCATCCTGACAAAGCAATCAACGGTTTGAAATCGTAGGCTTTTGTTGTTTGAGAGGGCTGCGCCATCCTGCCTTTCCACGCCATTCGCCGTGTGGATGAATGCCGCGCTCCGTCGCTGAAATGCTCGACCCATAAGAAGCCAAGGAGACACTATGCCATTCACACTCATTCGAGGTGTCGTCGGCCTGCCGCTGCTCGCCCTCGCATTCGGCCTGCCCGCCGCCCATGCCGCCGACGAAGTCCAGAACACCTCCACCACGACGACTTCGCCCGTACCCTCGGCGCTGCAGCCGGTGAGTCAGGAACAGCTGGACCGCGCGGCCACGTCGTCGGCCGACTGGCTGCATTCGAACGGCTCGTACGCGCAGACGCGCTACTATCGCGGCGCCCAGATCAACCGGACCAACGTCGCGAAGCTCAGACCCGCGTTTATCTTTCAGACCGCTGTCAACGAGTCGATGGAAACGGCGCCGATCGTCTCGAACGGTGTGATGTTCATCACCACGTCGTTCAACCACGTGTATGCAGTCGATGCGGCGACCGGCAAGGAATTCTGGCATTACAAGCACAAGATGGGTCCGGTCACGACGTTCTGCTGCGGGCCGAACAATCGCGGCGTGGCGATTTCGGGCGACCGCCTCTTCATGGGCACGCTCGACGCGAAGCTCGTCGCGCTCGACGCGAAGACCGGCAAGGTGCTTTGGCAAAGCGAGATCGCCGATCCCGATCAGGGCTACTCGGAAACGATGGCGCCGGCGGTGGTCGACGGCAAGGTGCTGATCGGCACGAACGGCGGCGAGTACGGCATTCGCGGCTTCGTCAAAGCGTTCGATGCGAACTCCGGCAGTTTGCTGTGGACCTTCTACACGATTCCGGAAACCGGTCAGGAAGGCGTGTGGGCGACCAAGGACGCGACCGGCCGCGACGAGAAGCGCGACATCGACGCGGAGAAGAAGCAGCTCGCCGCGAAGGGCGGCGACTTCTACAAGACGCTTGGCGGCGGCGTGTGGATGACGCCCGCGATCGACCGGCAAACGAAGACGGTGTTCTTCGTCGTGGGCAATCCGTCGCCGGACCTGTATGGCGCGATCCGGCCGGGAGACAACCTCTATACGGACTCGCTCGTCGCAATCGATCTGGACACCGGCAAATACAAATGGCACTACCAGTATGTGCCGCATGACGTGTGGGACCTCGACGCGGTGAGCCCGCCGATCCTGATCGACGTGCGCGACAACGACGGCAAGATGATTCCGGGCGTCGTGCATGGCGGCAAGACCGGCCATGTGTATGTGCATGACCGCGCGACCGGACGTCTGATCCGCTACTCGCAGGCGATGATTCCGCAGGAGAACATGTGGACGCTGCCGACCGCCGCCGGCGCGCGCATGCTACCGGGCGCGAACGGCGGGGTCGAGTGGTCGCCGATGGCGTTCGATCCGAAAACGCGCCTCGTGTACGCGGCCAACCTGCATCAGCCGATGACCTATCAGGTCGAGGACGCCGCGTACCCAGGCGGCAGCAAGCTGTGGCTCGGCGGCGCGTTCAAGGTGATTGCGAACGAGCAGCAATGGGGCAAGCTGTCGGCGGTCAACGTCGACACGGGCAAGGTCGCGTGGGACTACAAGACCGAGCAGCCGCTGATTGGCGGCGTGCTCGCGACGGCGGGCGGCCTCGTCTTCAACGGCGAAGGCAACGGCCTGTTCCGCGCGTTCGACTCTGCGACCGGCAAGAAGCTCTGGGAGTATCAGTGCGGCGCCGGGGTCAACGCGCCCGCGGTGTCCTATTCGGTGAACGGCAAGCAGTACGTCGCGGTCGCCGCAGGCGGCAACACGCAGCTCGATTTCAAGCGCGGCAACACCGTGCTCGTCTTCGCGCTGCCATGACGGGGCCGACGCTGCGGGCAACGCTTCGTCCTCGTCCGACACGCCATCGCGCCTGGGCGGTTTTGCTATGCGGCTGGTTCGCCGCCGCATGGCTGCCGCTCGCCGCGCGCGCCGATGCCGAGGCGGGCAAGGCGAAAGCGCAGGTGTGCGTGGCCTGTCATGGACCGATGGGCAATTCGACCACGCCCGACTATCCGATCCTCGCCGGGCAGACCGCGCGCTATATCTATTTGCAACTGCGGGACTTCAAGGAAGGACGGCGCAGCGATCCGCGCATGTCGCCGATGGCGGCGAATCTGTCGCGCGAAGACATGCAGGACCTCGCCGACTACTTCGCCGCACAAAAGCTCGTGTCCGTGCCGTTCAAGTCGGATAGCGCGAGCATCGAAGCAGGGCGCAAGAAATCCGCCGAGGTGCTGTGCACGATGTGCCACCTCGGCGGCTTTGCCGGACAGAACGAGATTCCGCGCGTATCCGGTCAACTCTATCCGTACATCGTCAAGCAGTTGCAGGACTTCCGCTCGCACACGCGGACCAACGATGCGGGCAACATGGCCAGCGTGACGCGCAATCTGAGCGACGACGACATCCGCAATCTGGCCGCGTACGTGAACAATCTCCAGTAGCCCGGAGCCGACACCATGAAAGAAACGTTGATCCGCTTCATCGCGAGCGCGATGCTGCTGGCCGCCACGTGCGGCCTGTGCGTGCCCGCGCAGGCGCAGGGCGATGGCGAAACCAACCGGCAACTGCTGGCCGCCGCGAAGGACGGCGATCAGGCGTCGCTCGTCGCGGCATTGCAGCGCGGCGCGGCCGTGGACGCGATGAACCGCATCGGCGACACGGCGTTGATCACCGCGTGCACGAAGGGCAATGTGGAAATGGCGCGCACGCTGATCGAGCACGGCGCTAACGTGCAGCACGCGAGCGCGCCGGGCGTCACGCCGTTGATGGCCGCGTCCTACGGCGGCTTCGACGACCTCGTCGCACTGCTGCTCGCGCATGGCGCGGATCTGTTCACGACGGACCGGGTCGGCAAGACCGCGATGGAGTACGCGGCCGGGCAGGGGCAGACGAAGGTGGTGAGCCGCCTGCTCGACGCCGGGGTCGACGTGAATCGCCTCTACAAGAACGATCTCACCGCATTGATGTGGGCGGCGGGATACGATCGCGCGGACACGGTTCAACTGCTGCTCGCGCGCGGCGCGAACCCGGCGTTGAAGGACAACCGCGGCATGACGGCCAAAGACATCGCGGTGCAGACGAAGTCGGCACGGGTGGCCGGCGTGCTGTCTGCCGGTTGAACGCAGCGGCAGCGGACCGCGACGCGCTTACTACGCGGGGGCGCGGCACCAACGCTGAGCAAGCATCGCCGGCAACGCTTCGAACGAATCGATCAATGCATCGCAATGTGATGCTTCGATTCCCCCAGGACCGCCATAGCCGTAGTTCACGATGAACACCGGCAGACCGGCGGCGCGAGCCGCGGCGACATCGACCGGAGAATCGCCAACCAGCGCGCAGCGCGCGGGGTCGATATCGAGCAGATGGCAAGCGTGCCAAAGCGGTTCGGGCGAGGGCTTCATGCTGGTCAACGTGTCGCCCGCGACCAGCACGTCCAGATATGCGGAGAGCCCGGTTTTCGCCAGCAACGCCGCCGCCAGCGCTTGCGGTTTGTTGGTCACGCACGCGCTCCGGTAGCCGCGTCGCCATAGTTCGTGCAGCCCCGCCGCGACGCCCGGAAACACATGACCGAGTTGTCCGTTCGTGTTGACGTAGTGCCGGTCGAACACCCGCAACGCGTGCTCGAAGTCCCATTGCTCGCCGATGCCCGCCGCGTCCAGCGAGCGTCGCACGAGATTGGGCACGCCCTTGCCGATGAATCCGGCCACCGTGTCGAACGGCAGCGGCGCGGCGCGCAGGTCCTCCAGCATGCTGCCGACCGCCGCGACGATGTCCGGCGCGGTGTCGACCATGGTGCCGTCCAGGTCGATCAGAAGGGCGTGGCCGTGGCCGCTCATCAGCATGGCGAGTTCACCGGTGACAGCGCCGCGTCGGGCGCTTCGAACGAAGCCGGCTCGATGGTCCGCGTCGCGTGCCGATGCCAGCGGCGCAGCATCGCCAGGTCTACCCAGCGCTGTGCTTCACCACGCAGCGGCTGGAGCGGCGTCTGCGGATCGCCGAGATGGGGCACAACGGCCAGCGCGCCATCGAAGCAATCGTGCGCGGTGTACCCGCTCGGCGTGACGACGGTTGGAATTCCGGCGGCGCGCGCCGCCAGCAAACCGTTGCCGGAGTCTTCGAAAGCGACGCACGCGACAGCCGGCAAGCCGAGTTGTTCGAGCACATCGCGATAGACGTCGGGCGCGGGCTTCTTCGCGGGCGAGGTGGCCGCGTCGCCGATCGCCGCGAAGCGCGTACGCCACGTCGCGCCGAAATGGACTTGCAGCAGCGCGTCGAGGTTGGCGGGCGTCGTGGTCGTCGCGATAGCCACGCGCATACCGGCTGCTCGCGCCTCGTCCAGCAGACGCGCGATGCCCGGCCGCAGCGGCAAGCCGCCGTCGCGCACGCGTTCGGTGTAGTGGCGGGTCTTGAGCGCATGGACCGCCTCGACGAACTCCCACGCCTTCGCGCCCTCGGCTTCCTCGCGCTCGATCATGCGCCAGTAATGCAGCAGACGTTCCTTGCCGCCGGCCACCTTGAGCAGACGCGTGTAGAGCGCCTCGTCCCAGCACCAGTCGAGCCCCGCGTCCGCAAACGCAGCGTTGAAGGCGTGCAGGTGCGCGGTCTCGGTATCGGCGAGCGTGCCGTCAACGTCGAAGATAAGGGCTTGCATCGTGCGGTCCCCGTCAGCGTGATCGCCGTTGTTCAGACACGCACCACGATAGCGGAGCCGCCAGCGGATTTGAATTCAGAGATTCTTTCGCGTCCGATAAGCGACGCTTTGAGTCCGCAAGCCGCGTTAGGCAACTTACGCAAGTGATGCCAGTTACGCATGCGAGCGGCGCCGCGCTATCCGCGCGGCTTCGGCGTGGTGACGAAGCCCATCCTCGTCAGGCCGCCGGCCTGGGCGGCCGACATCACATCGGCGACCCGTTCGTAAGCGACCTTGCGGTCGGCGCGCACGTGCAGTTCCGGTTGCGGCGTCGCGTGTGCGGCCTCGGCGATCCGTGCGCGCAGTTCGTCGTCGTTGACCGCGTGGCCATCCCACAGCAGTGTGCCGTCCGCTTGCACCGCGAGATCGACGTGGGCGTGTTTGACGGCTTCCGGCTGGCTGCTCGCGCGAGGCAAATCGATGTTGACCGAGTGCTGAAGCGCCGGAATCGTGACGAGAAAAATGATCAGCAGAACCAGCATGACGTCGACCAGCGGCGTCATGTTGATCTCGTTCATCAGGCCTTGTTCGTCATCGTCGGAGAACGGGGTCATTGCCATCTGAGGTCTCCGTCGCGCGATCCGCCGCCGTTGCGCGGCACCAGATGAAACTCCGGCCCCGCGCTCGAGGGCAGTTGCGAGCCGGTCACGAAGTACGCATGCAGCCCATGCGCGAAGCGCCTCAGCCGCGCGACGATGGTCCGGTTCGCGCGATTCAGGCCGTTGTAGCCGAGCACAGCGGGTATCGCCACGAACAGCCCGAAGGCCGTCATGATCAGCGACTCGCCGACCGGTCCCGCGACATGTTCGATCGAGGTCTGGCCGGTTTCGCCGATCACGATCAGCGCATGATAGATGCCCCAGACAGTGCCGAAGAGCCCGACGAAGGGCGCCGTGCTGCCGATCGACGCGAGGATCGCAAGGCCGCTTTGCAGGCGCGCGACCGTTTCGTCCATCGTGTCCTGCAGGCGTCGCGTGATCCAGTCGGACACGTCGATGCGATCGTGCAGATGCTGCTGGGTCTGCCGGTGATGCGTCGCCGCCTCGTGGCCCGCGAGCGCGAGGGCGAGCAGCGGGTTGTCGGGCGACGCGGGTTCGGCGTGGCCGAGGGTGTTCAGGCCGTCCTCGAAACGGTCCGCGTTCCAGAAGCGCGTGTCGTTCTGCCGGGTCGCGCGGCGCAGGCGCATCACCTGCAACAGCTTGACGATGATCACCGTCCACGACATCACCGACATGATCACCAGTACGCCCAGAATGCAGCGCGTGACGATGTCGCCGCTGTCCCAAACATTTGCGAGTCCGTAATGTTGCATGGTCGTTTTCCTGGTTGGGTAGCCCGGTGACGAAGTCAGTCGCTCATTCCGAAGACGAACGACTGCGAATACGCAGCACGAACCACGGTGCCGTTTTCCCTATACGGCTGACAGACGCCCGCATGGACAGCGGCGAGCGCGGCGTCGTCGAGCCGCGCATAGCCGCTGCTCTTCTGCAATTGCATCGTATCGATTCCGCCGGTGAGCCCCACGACGAATCGCACGATTGCGGTGCCGCTCTCGCTACGCCGCTTCGAAATGTCAGGATAGTCCGGCTTCGGGATCGTGCAATCGACATGCGCGACGTTCCTCGGCGCGGTGGAGGCGGGAGTCGCGCGGTCGGGGGCAGGGGCGGGGGGCGTGGCTGTCGCTGTTGCCGTTGCGGGCGGCGTCATTGGGGCAGCGGGAGACGGCACGGGGTTGTCGTCCGGAGCCGGTGGTGCAGGTGACACAGGCCGCGCAGGCGTCGCAGGCGTCGCCACGCTACGCGGAGCGCGTGGCTGCGTTTGCGGCGAGGGCCTCGCGCGAACCACAGGGCGCGCGGCAGGCGGCGTGACCGGCGGCGTCGGCGCAACCACATCGGCGGGCACAGCCGGAATGGCGGGCTTCGTTGCTTCCGGCTCCGGGCTCAGCAACAACGCGGTGATCACCACCGGCTCAATGGGCCGCTCGACCGTTCGATCGCGCGCGCTCAGCATCAGGCCCAGCAAAGCCAGATGCGCGCCGATCACCACGCCCAGCACGAGCACGCCGCGACGATATCGCAGCGCCGGGATCGTACGGCTTCCAGGGTTCGCAAGGGCAACTTGCAGCATCACTTTTGCGGCCAGACATGAGCGTAATCGCCGGCGTGATTCGCGGCATCCGTCCGGTTCGAAACCGGTGGCCACCTCCACATTCATTGTCCACCCGCACCCGGCGATTTAGAACCGGCACCGGCCGTCGGGCGTCAATTCGGGAAATTCTCCCGTCCGATCCGCGTTGTCAAACAATCGCCCGGTGGGATACTTTGAACGGATGACGCGAGCTATCGCGGCACAGCGATCTCACCACGGAGCACACAATGCTGGAGACACGGATTCCCGTCACACGACCCCGCCGTTCGATTGCACTCGCCATTGCAGGCCTTCTCGCCATGAGCGCCGCCCAGGCCGCCGCGCCGCTCGCCTATGTGACGAGCGAGAAGGCCGGCGTCGGCGTGATCGATCTCGATCAGATGACGCTCGCGAAGACGTTTCCGGTCGGCGCGGACGGCCCGCGCGGCCTGAGTCTGAACGCGGACGGCACGCGTCTGATGATCGCCAACAAGAACACGGGCGATCTGTCGGTGATCGACACGGCCTCGGGCAAGGTCGTGCAGCGTGTGAAGATCGGCAAGAACCCCGAGTATGTGCGCGTGCACAACGGCTATGTCTACGTGACGTACGAACCCGGCGAGAGCGGCGGCCCGCCGGTGGCGCCCGCGGCTGGCAAGCCCGAGGGTAAGCCCGAGGCAAAACCGGGCGGCAAGCCCGGCGCCGACGACGATGACGACAAGCTGCCCGCGCAGATCGCCATCGTCGATATGAAAACGTGGCGCGTGATCCGCTCGGTGACGAGCGGCCACGAAACCGAGGGCATCGAATTCTCGCGCGACGGCCAGTCGATGCTCGTCACCAACGAAGGCGACGATACCGTGTCGGTCTATCACGTGCGCACGGGTGCGCCGCTCAGGACCGTGAAGCTCGCGCCCGGCAGCCGGCCGCGCGGCATCCGCCTGTCGCCCGACGGCAAGCACTACGTGGTCACGCTGGAGTCGCTCAGCAAGTTCGTCGTGATCGACGCGCACAGCATGGAAGTGATCAAGACCGTCGATACCAAACTCGGCCCGTACGGTGTCGCGTTCGGCCCGGACGGCCAGCGCCTGTTCGTTGCAGCGGCGCGCGACAAGGCCGTGCAGGTGTTCGACGGCCACACCTACGAACACATCGCCGACGTACCCGTCGGACAGCGCTGCTGGCACTTCAGCTTCACGCCGGACGGCGCGAAGCTGATGGTCGCGTGCGGGCGCTCCGATGCGGTCTACGTACTCGACGCGAAGAGCTATCAATCGATCAAGCAGATCGGCGAGCTGCCGCTCGCGTGGGGCATCGTTACGTATCCGCACAGCGACGGTTCGATCGAGTCGCATTGAGCGGCCCGGTCGGGGCGGCGGCGTGCGTGGTTCACGCCGCTGTCTTCACATCTCATTGCCTCGCGCATTTTTCGCTTATTTCCACGCATACCGCAAGCCGACCCAGAACCCGCGTGGCGCGCCCGGCCCGACGAACTGCTCGTTGACCGGGTTCGCGCCGTCGAACGTATGGTTCGGCCCGTTGAAGAAGTTCTGCCCGAGCGCGCCGAAGCTCGCGTAGCGCTTGTCGAGCAGGTTTGTCACCGACGCGAACACTTGCAACTGCTTTGTCACCTGGTAGGTCGTGTCGAGATCGATCAGCAGATAGCCCGAGATCTTGCCGTTCTCGTCCTGGTTGTTTTCGTCGCCCTGCGCGTAGACGCTGCCGCGCCATGTGAGGTTGGTGCCGAGGTTCCATTTCGCGGTCGCCGCGTAGTCGAGCCGCAGCTTCACGGTGCTCGCGGGAATCCCCGGAATGTGATTGCCCGGCTTGACGGTGATGTTGCCGTCGGCGTCGGCGCTGGAGTTGCTCGGACTGCTTTCGGTCCAGGTCGACTGGTAGGTCGCATCGACGTAGCTGTAGCTCGCGGTCACGCCGACCGGGCCGAATTTGCTGTGGCCCGACAGTTCGAAGCCTTGCCGGCGCGTGCGGCCGACGTTCTGGAAAAAACCTTGCGAGCTGCCCGCGCCGTTGCTGCTGATGAATTCGATATCGTTGTCGAGCGTCGTGTGATACGCGGCCGCGCTCCATGTCGTGGACGTGCCGAGCTTGCCGCGCGCGCCGATTTCAAACGTCTTCGAGATCACCGGCTGCAGCGACGGGTCGGAGATGAACTCGTTGGGCAGCGAACACGGCGCGGCCGGATCGGCGCAGGCCAGTTCGATCGCGGTCGGCGAACGCATGCCTTCGTTGTAGCTGGCGTAGGCCGTCAGAGCCGGCGTCGGATTCCAGTTGATGCCGAAGGCGGGATTGAAGCGTGAGAACGTATGGTGACCGTCGAGCGCGGGCTGCACGCCGCTCGAATCGCCGATCGTCGCGTCGGCCCAGTTGTAGCGTCCGGCGAGCGTCACCGACCAATGCGGCGTCAGCGACAACGTGTCCGACAGATAGATGCCGTAGTTGGTGTTGTGCGTCTTCGCGTTGGTCTGCGGATCGAAGTCGCCAATGCCGATCGTCGCGCGTGAATCGGTAAACGCGGCGTCCTGCGACGACTGCGTGAAGCGCGAATTGGCGACGTCGACGGCCATGCCCGCGATGAACTGGTTTTCCATCCCGCCGAGTTTGCCGAGCAGCGTGAGTTGCAGGCTCGCGCCGTAGCTGTCGGTCGACACGGTCGACTTCTCGTTGGTCGCCTGCAACGTATCGACGTTGCCGTCGTCGTCCACGGTGCCGTAATCGTCGTTCACGTTGCTGCTGATGTTGGTGTTGAGGAAATGCCGGTAGTACGCGTTGCCGCTCAGTTCGACATGGTCGTTGAAGTAGTGGTCGCCGGAGAGCGTCACATAGCCGACGGTGTTCTGATTCTGGTCGGGAAACGTGTACGGCTGTTTGAAGTTGTTGAGAAACGAGCGCGGAATGGTCTGCGTGCCGTGCAGATCGTTGTCCGCGCCGCCCGCGGAGAGCGACAGCGTCGTATTCGCGTCGGTATAGCGCAGCTTGCCGAACGCCTGGCGTACGCGGCTTTCGTTCTGCTCGGCCCAGCCGTTGTCGTTCACGGCGTTGGCGGTGAAGTAGTAATCGAGGTTCTGGCCGATCGTGCCGCCCTGTTCGATCTGCGCGCTCTTGCGGCCCCACGAACCGAGCGCGACTTCGGCCTCGCCGACCGGGTTGTCCTTGCCGTTCTTCGTGGTGATCGACAGCGCGCCGCCGAGCGTGTTGAAGCCGTAGGTCGGATTCGAGCCGGGAATCAATTGCATCGTGTCGATGGCCTGCTGCGGAATCAGGTCCCAGTTCACGACGTCGCCGAACGGCTCGTTGACCCGCACGCCGTCGACGAATACGGATAGCCCCTGCGGTGTGCCCAGCAGCGGCGACGCAGTGAAGCCGCGATAGGTGAGGTTCATCTGATACGGATTGCCTTGCGCGTCGGCGACGTCGACGCTTGGCAGATTCCTCGCCATGAATTCGGTCAGCGTGGTGCGGCGCTGCCGAAGCAGGTCGTCCGAGTGCACCGTCTGCACGTTGGCCGGCACCTGCGTGAGCGGCGTGCCGATACCGAGCAGCGGCGTGGTGCCTACGATGACGATCGGCGCGAGCGTGGTGGTGGGCGTTGTCGGCGTCGTGTTGGCGGCCGGGGTATCGGATGTAGCGGGAGTGGCGGGCTCTGCCGATGTGGAAGGCGTAGAAGGTGCCGACGCCGCCACCGGCGCTTCGGCCTGCGCCCATGCCGCCGCCGACAGGCTCGCGAGTGCGCCGCCGAAACAGAAGGTGATGCCGGCGCGCCGTTGAAGGCGTCGTCCGCGGCGTGCCTGGGATCGCATGCTCATGGTTTTGTCTCCTGTCGACCGGCGTCGGCGCTTGTTGCGCGCTCGTTGCTCGTCGTTTGCTCTTATCGCGCTTATCGCGCGTTCTGTTGGTGTGCGTGTAAAGCTTCGCATACCAGACGATCGGCACGCACGGGAGCTTTTCCCGATCTGTCAGGGAGGGCTTCCCAAATCGCCCGCAAAACTCCGCCGCATCCGATGGCGCTGGGTAGAATGCAAACGTCATGTCAAGCGAACCGATCCACTCATCCTCCGCCGGCCCTTCGCCGTCGTCACCGTCGTCGCCGCCTTCGACGATCCGGCGCGATCTCGCATGGGTGGTCGCCGTGACCGCGCTCGCGGCGGTGTTCGGCGCGATGTTCGATTTGAGCGAGCGGGCCTATCGCTTCACGCGCGGCATGGAGCGCTTCCAGCTCGACGAATTGCCAGCCACGCTGTGCGTGCTGTCGATCGGCCTTGCATGGTTTGCGTGGCGCCGCTACCGCGAAGCGCGCCGCGAAGTGAGCCGCCGCCGTGCGCTCGAAGAGCAGGCCGAGCGGCTGCTGGCCGATAACCGCCGGCTCGCCAACCAGGCGTTGCAGGCGCAGGAACTGGAACGCCGTCATCTGGCGCGCGAGCTGCACGATGAACTCGGCCAGTATCTGAATGCGATCGCGCTCGACGCCGCCCGCATCCGCGATCTGTCCAGCACGCGCGAGCCGGAGATCCATCGCGTCGCGCTCGGGCTGCTGCAGAGCGCGAGCCACGTCTACCGGCAGATCGGCGACATGATCCGCCGCCTGCGGCCCATCGGGCTCGACGAGTTCGGCTTGCCGAGCGCGCTCGAACATTGCATCGACGGCTGGCGCGAGCGGCTGCCGGATGCTTCGTTTTCGTTGACGATCGAAGGGAATTTCAACGGTCTGAGCGACGCGTTGACCATCACGCTCTACCGGCTCGTGCAGGAAGGGCTGACGAATGTGTCGAAGTTCGCGCGCGGCTCACGTGTGGAGGTGTTCATGGTGCGCGCGCCGCGCGAGCCGCGTGGTGAAAACGCAGCGGCGGGAACGGCTGGCGCGGCTGGCACGGCCGACGAAATCGTCGTGACGATGGCCGACGACGGCCCCGGCACCGATCTCACGAAGCCGCGCGCCGGCCTCGGGCTGATCGGCATGCGCGAGCGCGTGGAGGCGCTCGGCGGCGAATTCCATGTGGCGAGCCAACCGCAAGGCGGCTTTCTGTTTTGCGCGCGCGTGCCCGTTCAGGCGGGGCTCGCCGAACCGGTGAACTGAAGTCCGAGCCGGCTCGCCATTTGCGCGAGCTGCACGCCGTTGTCGGCGCCGAACTTCTGGCGGATCACCGACTGATGATTGGCCACCGTCTTCTGGCTCAAGCCGAGCTTCTCGGCGATGCTCGGCAGCGTATAGCCCTGCACCAGCAGCCGC
Source organism: Paraburkholderia ginsengisoli NBRC 100965 (assembly GCF_000739735.1). Taxonomy (GTDB): domain Bacteria; phylum Pseudomonadota; class Gammaproteobacteria; order Burkholderiales; family Burkholderiaceae; genus Paraburkholderia; species Paraburkholderia ginsengisoli. The sequence goes on from NZ_BBJF01000005.1 coordinate 667,539, forward strand.
AGCACCTCGAACTCGCGGGCCGACAACTGACGCCCGGGCGGCCCTTCGCTGAAAGCGGTGCGCATCGCCAGCGCCTGCGAGATATCCGGGCTCAGATAACTCGCCCGATCCGCGATCGCGCGCACCGCTTCGACCAGCACATCGGGCGCGCTGGCCTTGGTCACGTAGCCGAGCGCGCCGGCGTCGAGCGCGCGGCGCACGAAGATCGACTCCTCGTGCACGCTGAAGATCAGCACACGCGCATCCGGCTCGCGCGCGAGCATGCGCCGCATCGCTTCGACGCCGCTCGCACCCGGCAGCGACACATCCATCACGACCACGTCGGGCCGCAACGCGCAAAAGCGCTGATAAGCCTGCGCGGCATCGGCGGCCTCGCCGCAGACCTGCACGTCGGCGTTCAGTTCGAGCAGACGCCGGTAGCCTTCGCGCACGACCGCGTGGTCGTCCACGAGCAGAACGGAGATGGTTCCCGCACTCATGGTTTTGCTCCGCTGTCGCCGCTACCGCCGGTCACGTCGGGCTCGCGGGCGGCGGTCGCGAGCTTGCGCGAGTTGAAGTCGTTGCGAAACAGGATTGGCTGCTCGCGCGCCACGGTCGCCGCCGCTGGCATGGCCGAAGCCGACGCCGATGCCGATGCCGCGCGTTGCACCATCTTCACGACGGTCTCGTGAAACGGCGACTTGTCGCACACGGGGTCGGCGTTGGCTGCGTCGCCGGTGAGCATGTAGGCCTGGCAGCGGCAGCCGCCCAGGTCGCGTTCCTTTTCGTCGCAACTGCGGCAGGGTTCTTTCATCCAGCTCAGACCGCGAAAGCTGTTGAACGCATCGCTCTCGTACCAGATCTCGCGCAGCGGCATCTCTTTCACGTTCGGCAGCGTCAGGCCCGGCAGCCCGCGCGCCGCGTGGCAGGGCAGCGCGGCGCCGTCCGGCGCAACGCCGAGAAACACCGCGCCCCAGCCGTTCATGCAGCGTTTCGGACGGGTTTCGAAGTAGTCGGGCACGACGAAAAAAATCTTGCAGCGCTCGCCATGCGTGCGGCGATAGCGCTCGACCACCGCTTCGGCTTCTTCGAGCTGCTCGCGCGTCGGTAGCAACTGCGCTTCGTTCACGTGCGCCCAGCCGTAGTACTGCGTGTTGGCCAGCTCCAGGTATTCAGCGCCCATCGCCAGCGCCATGTCGATGATCTTGTCGACGTGCGGCAGGTTATAGCGATGCAGCACGCAGTTCAGCACCATCGGAAAGCCGCGCTGTTTGATCGCGGTGGCGACGCGCTGCTTCAGATCGAAGGTGCGCGTGCTGCTCAGGAAGTCGTTCAACTCCTGCGTCGAATCCTGAAACGACAACTGGATGTGGTCGAGCCCGGCGGCCTTCAGATCGTCGAGACGTTTGTCCGTGAGGCCGACGCCGGACGTGATCAGATTCGTGTAGAAGCCGAGCTTGTGCGCTTCCTCGACCAGCACTTCGACGTCGTCGCGCACCAGCGGCTCGCCGCCCGAAAAACCGAGTTGCACCGCGCCGAGCGCACGCGCCTCGCGCAGCACGTCGATCCATTGCGCGGTGGTGAGTTCGCGGCTGTGGTCCGTGTAATCGAGCGGGTTGTAGCAGAACGCGCAATGCAGCGGACAGCGATAGGTCAGCTCCGCGAGCAGCCAGAACGGCGGCGGCACGGCGGCGCTGCCCTCGGTCTGCAACGCGGGGTTCAACGCGGGTTGCGCAAGATCGGTCATCGCGCTACTCCAGCCAGCCGCGCGCATGCGCGTCGGCGAGGAAGGCCCGCACTTCGGCGCCGAGCCCGGTGGTATTGAACGCCTGCTCCAGCTCGGCGATCAGCGTGTCGACGTCGCGCGTGCCGTCGCAGCGTTTGAGGATTTCGCCCGCGCTCTGATTGAGCTTCACCATCCCCTCCGGGTAGAGCAGCACGTGCGCGTTCTGCACGGTTTCCCATTGCAGCCGGAAGGGCTTTGCGATCGTCAGCGGCGTGGCGGCTTGCGCAGCCTCGCCAGCGCGAGTCGGGTCGTTCATGGCGTTCATTGCGGAAAGGCCTTTTCGATCGAGTCGAGCATGGTCCACAGAATGTCGAGCTTGAATTGCAGAATCTCGAGCGCCCGTTCCTGCTGCTCGCGTCGCGTGAAATGCGTGAGCGTCACTTCGAGCCCGTGCTCGACGTCGCGCTGCGCGAGCGAAATGCGCGAGCGGAAATACGCGAGGCCGCCCGGTTCGATCCACGGATAATGCTCGGGCCAGCTCGCCAGCCGGTCGCGATGAACCTGCGGCGCGAACATCTCGGTGAGCGACGAGCAGACTGATTCCTGCCACGGCGCGCGGCGCGCGAAATTCACATAGGCGTCGACGGCGAAGCGCACACCGGGCGTCACGTGTTCGAGCGACCAGAGCTCGTCACGCGACAGCCCGACGGCGTCCGCGAGACGCGCCCAGGTTTCGATGCCGCCTTCGGCGCCGTCGTAGCCGTCGTGGTCGAGAATGCGCAACACCCAGCGGCGGCGCGTCTCGCGGTCCGGACAGTTCGACAGCACGGCCGCGTCCTTCAGCGGAATGTTGATCTGATAGTAGAAGCGGTTTGCGACCCAGCCGCGAATCTGCTCGCGCGAGCACCCGCCGCTATTCATCTTCACATTGAACGGGTGATAGATGTGATAGGCGGTGCCTTTCGCGCGCAACTGCGCCTCGAATTCGTCGCGGCTCCACGCGGGCGCGTCGGCGTCCGGACTGCGCTGCGTGCTGGCGTCGCGCGCCGGCGGCGTCTCGTAGGTATCTTTCGCGTTCATACCGTCTCCGTTTTTTTATCACTGACAGCTCGCGCCTCGTTACTGCTCCTTCACACTTGTACGCTTTAAATTACGCTTACGCTTCAAATCACGCTTTAAAGCTCGAATGTCATCCCGTCGTAGGCGACTTCGATGCCGTGCTCGGCGAGCACGCGCCGCTCGGGGCCATCTTCGACCAGGATCGGATTGGTGTTGTTGATATGGATGAGCACCTTGCGGACCCGGCGCGCTTCGCCTTCGCGATCCGCGCGATACGCGTCGAGCGCATCCAGTGTGTCGATCATCCCGCCCGCGCCGGTCTGCGGCAGATGCCCCATGTCGGCGGCGGTCTTCTTCGACAGGCCGAGGCGGATCATTTCGTCGCCGGTCCACAACGTGCCGTCCACCAGCAGCAGGTCGGCCTCGCGCATCGCCGCGAGCACAGGCTCTTCGATCGCGCCGAGCCCTGGCGCGTAGAACACGCGCTTGCCCGACTGCAGATTCGTCAGCATGAGTCCGATGTTGTCGCCGCGTTCCGGCGCGTTGCGATGCGGCGAGTAGGGCGGCGCCTTGCTCGACAGCGGCAGCGCGTCGATGCGTATGCCGCTCAATGCGTCGACGGCGAGCGGCGCGCCGTCGAGCGCAATGCGGCGATGCTCGACGCCACAGTAGTGCGAGAGGATCGGCGCCACCGGAAAGCCGGAGCCCAGGTCTTGCCACACGGCGTCGGTTGCATAGAGCGGCAGCGGCGTGTCGCGCTCGCGCAGCATCAGCAGGCCGGTCACGTGGTCGATCTGCGCGTCCATCACGAGCACGGCGGCAATGCCGCTGTCACGCGCGCGGCGGGCGGGTTGCAGTTCGCGATTGGCCGCGATCTGCGCGAGCAGATCCGGCGACGCGTTGACGAGCAGCCAGTCCTCGCCGTTCGCGCTCACCGCGATCGACGACTGCGTGCGGCGCGTCGCTTTCAATGTTCCGCGACGCACACCGTCGCAATTGCGGCAGTTGCAGTTCCACTGCGGAAAACCGCCCCCCGCCGATGAGCCGAGCACCTTGATTTTCATGCCGCGCGGCGCAGGTTGCGCCCCTCGTGACAGGTTGAGATGAACATCGTGGCGAGCGCGCGCGCGACGCGTTCGTGCAGCGCGGGATCGCTCGCGAGATGACCGGCGCTCACGCACTCGACCTGCGCGGCCGGCACCGCGCGCGCGAGGCGCCGCAGATTCGTGGGCGGGCAGACCGGATCGCGCGAGCCGTGCACGGCGGCGAGCGGCACACCGGCGGCGGCCGCACGGCGCGCGAGCGACAGCAGCCGCGTCTCGCCGAGCCAGCAACGATGCGCGAGATAGTGACTTTGAATCCTGTATTTGCCGACCAGCTTGCGAGCGAGGCGCGGCGACTGTCGCGTTCGAGGCTGTGCGGTACGGCCGATGGCGGCACTCGCCAGCACCTCGTTTTCATAGCCGCGCCATGCCAAGGCGAGCGCGCGTTGCCGCGTCCGGTTCGCGCCGTATTGCAGACCGGCCGCGCAACGGGCCGCGAGACCCTCGGGCCATTCGCACCCGGCGGCCTCACGCAACGTCGTCGATGCGCGCGGCGCGCGTCGGCGGGAACTGACGAATAGACCGCGAACTTCGCGACCGGAAGTCAGGAACAAACCGCGCAGCACGACGCCCGTGACCGACTGCGGACACTGCCCGGCATAAGCGAGCGCGAGCGACGCGCCCCACGATCCGCCGAGCACGCCCCAACGTTCGAAGCCGAGCCGCGCGCGAATCGCTTCGAGGTCGTCGATCAGGTAGTCGGTGCGATTGTGGCGCACGCTGCCATGCGGCGTCGATGCGCCGGTGCCGCGCTGATCGACCAGCACCACGCGAAAGCGGCTCAGATCGAAGAGGCGCAGCGCGCCCGGCTGACTGCCGCTGCCAGGGCCGCCGTGCAGCACGACCACCGGCACGCCGTCGCGTGCACCGGCCGCCGCGAACCACACGCGATGACCGTCGCGCGTGCGCAGCGTACCGGTTTCGAGCGGCGGCAGCGCGTGCCGCGCGGCCTGCTGAGGGCGGCGCAGCGTCATGGCCACATCCTCGCGAGCAGGTTGTCGCGATCGATCCACTGATGCTTGAGCGCGCCGGCCACGTGCAGCACGATCAGCGCGATCAGCACATACGCGGCGACCTCGTGAATGCCGAAGAAAAGCTTGCGCAGATGCGGATCGTCCCAGCCCCACTTCGGCAGCGGGATGCCCCAGAAGCGCGTCCCGAAACGGTTGAACGACGAACCGAGATAGCCGGCCAGCGGCATCACGATCATGGCTACGTATAAAAGACCCTGCGTAATGCGCGCGGCGGCGCGTTGCCACGCTCGCATCGGCGGCAAGGGCGGCCGGTTGTAGGCCGCCAGCGCCACGATGCGCAGAAGCACCAGCAGGAAAACCGTCAGTCCGAGCGACTTGTGCAGATTGATGATCGTCGCTTTGACAGGCAAACCCTTCGGCAGTCCGACCATGTAAAAGCCCACTGCCAGCAGACCGAGGATACCGAGCGCGATCAGCCAATGCAGCGCGATCTGCACGCCGGCATAGCGCGGCCCGCGAGCGCCGACACTGCCATCGGTGCCGAGAGCCTGCTTCGCGTCCGGCGAATGCGCTGTCCTCATGCGTGTCTCCTTGATTGCTACCCGGCTATCAGTATTTCCCCTCTGCCGTCGACAGCCAGATCGCCCGTATAGCGCGTCGGCAAACGTTCCGCTTTCCACTGCGAGAACGGCGCGATTTCATCCACGAGACTGCGCACGAGCAGTGACCAGAATACGTCGAAACCGTGCCCGCCGCCGGTGAATGTCGCCGGCAGTTGCGCGGGGCGTTGAGCGAGCAGCAGCGTGCCGCGCCTCATCCCATAGGCATAATGCGCACCCAGCTTGCCGGCCACGCCGACGGTCCCCGCGACCAGCCGCGACAGCGCGAATTCGCCCGCATCGCCGCCGACCAGCACGAGGCCGCGCCGCATGCGGTCGGCGAGGCGCGCGCCCGCGTTGCCGTGAATCGTCAGCGTGCCGCCGCTCATGCCTTCCATGTCGCCGGTCAGCGCACCGGCGGCGAAATCGCCGCTGTCGCCGCTCACCGTGAGCCGCCCGCCGCGCATCTCGCAACCGGTGAAGTGACCCGCGTCGCCGTCGATGTGCAACTCGCCGCCGCTCATCTGAAAACCACTGTGGTCGCCGGCTGAACCGTGCACCGCGAGGCGCCCGCCGTCCATCTGCGCGCCCAGCCGGTCGAGCCACGCGCCGGCGTCTTCGATCACCAGCGCGGGGATGTCGGCCGCGGCGTCATCGCGCAGCACCTCGAACACATCGCCGACCGCGCAACGCTCGTTACCGGCCGGCAGCACGAGCCGCTCGATCTCCGCGACGCTCATCGCGGCCAGTGCCGTGGGCCGCAGCGCGCCCGCATCGACGCGAAAGCCGGGCGCGCTCTTCACGCGCAAAGTCGTCGTGCTCATGCGCGGCTCCCGTCGAGACCCGCCGCCAGCTCATGCAGATGGAAGTGATACGGGCCGAGCTTGCCGCCGTAGTTGCCCGCCGAAATTCGCAGCACGCCGGCCGCGCGTCCGAGCCCCGAGGCCGCGGCGATGCCGGCCGTCATCGCCGCGCCGACGTCGGCGTCGGTGAGGCCGTCGATCACGATCTCCAGCACGCAGCCGACATCCGCGCCGAGTTCGCTGCGCGCCGACAGCCCGATCAGACTCGGACAGAACGCGTCGTTGGTGGACGCGCTCGCGCCCTTGTAGCGCGAGCCGACCTTCGACCCCGAACGCACGATGCCGCCCGGAAACGGCATGATCACGTTCGGCAGCCGGCGCATCGCCGCGACGGCGGCTTCGGCGGCACCGAGCGCGGCCTCGGTGTCGCGCGCGAGAAACAGCAGGTTGCCGCCGCCGACGGCCTTCACGGTCGCCGCCGTGTCCTCGCAGACGAACTCGCCGTCCATCACCGGCACGCGCCAGTAACGGGTAGCGCCGATCATCTTCGAAATCTGCCAGCCGTCGCCGAAAAAGCGCAGGTCGCTGCCGAGCGCCGCGCGATCCGACAGCGGCGCGCGGCTGGTCGCCGGATCGATGCCGCCGAACACGGCGGTGGTCGGGCAGGTGAGCACGCATTGCCCGACGCGCCGGCCGATCTGTTTCGCCAGTTCCTTCGACGACACCGCGAACAGCAGCACCGACACGCCCGCGCGCCCGTCGGGCGTTTCGTCGGGCGCGAGCGTGCGCTCGACGCCGGCCTCGCAGCCGCAGCCGATCACCGAGGTCGCGAAACCGGTCAGCGAGTTCGCCGCGTTCATCGCCCAGGCCGGGGTGTGCGCGGTGATGACGAGCCGGGTCGCCTTCATCGGAAAGGCTTCCGCGAAAGTCGCGTCGATCGCGGTGCCGTTGATTTCGAGAGTGGCGGGGGCGTTCATCGTGTGCGCCTGGGTAGCCTGGGTCGGTCGTCGGTCACTGGCCATGGGCCAGACATTCGACAGGCAGCAGCCGTCCGCCGCGGCAACAGTTGCAGACCTCGTCGTCGCTGATCGCGGCATGCGCGAAGTTGCTCGCGAGGTTCGCCTCGCTATACGCGCGCAGCCTCTTCTCGATGCCGCGATCGAACTCCGGTGAGACGAAATGGATGCCGCCGGTCGGCGTCGCGACCAGCGTGCCGTCGCGCGCGACCAGCTCGCCGTCCTTGAACACATACGCGGGCGACGTGAACATCCGCTCGCGGTCGGGCTCGTCGCGATACACGGCGATGTCCGCAGCCGCGCCCGCACCCAGGTGGCCACGGTCGCGCAGACCGAGCAGCCTCGCGGGACCGGCGCGCGTGATGATCGCGATCTCGTATAGCGAGAATTCGCGCTTCAGTTCGGGCAGCGCGCTCGCGACCTGCGCGTCGGGATTGAGCTTCGCGAGTTGCTCGTCGCGGAACGACTTGTCCATCAGCAGGCGGATCAGGTGCGGATAACTCGTGAACGGGCCGCCGTTCGGATGATCGGTGGTCATCGCGACACGCCACGGATCGTCGACCAGCAGGAAAATCTCCAGCCCGATGATCCACTGCAACGCGTTCACGTAGCTTTGCTCGCGATAACGGAACGGCACGACGCCGCAACCCGCATCGCACTCGATATCGCCGACCACCCATTTGTGCGGCCGCGCGAGCGGGGTGTTGCGGAACTGCATCATCGTGTCACCCGAGGCCGTGACGGTCTGTCCAAAGATGATCTGGCCGACGTCGATCGACACGTTGGGCCGCGCGTTGACCGCGTCGGCAATCTGCCGCGCGCCCGACGAGAACTTTTGCGGCCCTTCGACGCCGTAACTATGAAACTGGATATGCGTCAGATGGATCGGCAGGCCGTCGGCGGCGTCCATCGTCGCGATCGTCGAATCGATGTTGCCCGGCACGCCGAGATTGCTCGCGTGCACATGCAGCGGATGCGGCACGCGCAGTTCGGTCAGCGCGCGCGACAGCGTGTGCAGCACCTCGCGCGGCGTGATGCCGTAATGCACGTGCGGCTCATCGACGTTCAGCGAACGCTGGTTGAACTTGAACGCGGAGATGCCGCCCGGGTTGACCACCTTCACGCCGAGCGCCTTGCTCGCATGAATCGTCCAGCCGACGTAATCGCGCAGACGCTCGAAGTCGTCGCGCGCCGCGAGCATTTGCAGGAACAGTTCGTCGTTACCGAGCATCACGTACGCGCCGTGATCGATGATCGGCGTGTCGCCCATTTCAAGGTGCGTGTGGCGCGCGTTGGACGGCATCATCGCCGGTTCGAACGCGGCCGTGTAGCCCATCTCGGCATAGCGGTAGCCGGTCGCGAGCGTGCCGGGTGTGCAGACGCCGCACGACGGCAGACGCAGATAGCGGCCCGCGTCGTCCTGCACCGATTCGTACGAGGCGTCGCGCAGCGGATCGGCGCGATGATCTTCGGGCAGCAGCAGCCGCGACAGATTGGTCTTGCCGCCGCCGATGTGCGAATGCATGTCGATGCCGCCTGCCATCACGATCATGCCGCTGGCGTCGTATTCGCGATCGACCGGCGTGTTGGCCTGCACGTCGACGATGCGTCCGTCGCGGAAGACCAGATCGCGGCGCTCGCCGTTTACGCCGTTGGCCGGGTCGAAGATCGTGCCGCCTTTCAATCGGACCAGGGTCATTGCGGCTCCTGGCGGGTCTGCCGCCCGATCGACCGGGTGCTCAAGCTGGCGCTCAAGCGCGTGGCAAGCGAGGCGACCGGCTCCAGCGCGGCGCCGCGCGCGGCGGCGAGCGGCATCACGACCGAGCTGTCCACGCGAAACAGATGACCGCCGCTGTCGATCCCCGGCGTCGCGACGGGGATGAAGACGGTGTTCGCGCCGCGCGCCTGGGCCGCCTGAGCGAGCGCCGGATGACCGAGCACGATCAACGGAACCGCCGGATCGAGCGACGCCGGCCATGCATACGGCTCGAAGCTCGCGACCCATAGCAGCGCGTCGACTTCGCGGTCGGCGAGTAGCCGTGCCGTGCGATAGCGGTACGGGTCATGATCGAGCGGCGCGGTGCCGGTGGTCCGGGAGGGCGTCGACACGCGTGTACGCAGCGGCATGCCGGACAGCCAGGTCACGCTCTGATTGACCGTCAAGCCGCCGTCGCCGCCGCCGAGCGCGAGACACGCCGCGCGGCTCGTGCGGTTCACCGCCTTGACGATCCGGTTCAGCGCTTCGATGAGCAACGCCGCGTGCGGGCCCGGGAGGGCGCCCGGCTCGTAGACGAGCACCGTGTAGCTCGCCGCCGCGATGCGCGCCTGAAGCGCCGCGAGCGCCGCGGCCGCGCCATTGTCGTTGGCGTTGCCACTGCCGTTATTCAGCGCATCGACGGTGCGCCCTTCGGCTAGCGCGGACCATCGCGCGAGCGTGTCGAAAGGATCGGCGTTCGGCAGCAGCGCTTCCGTGCGCGTGTTCGCAAGACCCGCAGCGCCGCCCACTGCCGGGTCCACGCCGCAGCCGACAAACACCAGTTCGCGCGCGATGTCGGTGCCCGCCAGGGTTCGCGTGAAAAAACGCGGATGACTGCGCGATGGCTGGCAGCCGAAGAACACCAGCAAACTGGCGCGCGAACGCACTTCGGATAGCGTCGTGAAAAACGAACCCCGGTCCTGCAACGCGAGCGTCGCCGGAGTCAATGCTTCGCCGTGCAGATGATCGAGAATCGCGCCGCAACCCGCCGCGAGCGAGTAGAGCGCGCGGGCGCCGGCGACGTCGGTGGCGAGTCCGCCGAACAACGGACGGCGTGCGTTCGCGAGTATTTGCGCGGCGCGCGCCAACGCGTCGTCGAGCTCGGCCGCATTGCCATCGACCACGCAGCCGCATGAAGCATCCGTCGCGCCGAACCGCGCGAGCGCTTGTGCAAGCCGTGGGCACTCGGTGTCCGGCACGCTGAGCGTGCCGTCGCCATGCGATCCGACGACGAGGTCGTCACACAGCAATGAACAGAACGGGCAGGTCCAGTCGCGTGTGATGAGCGGCGCACCCACGGCGGCAGCGTCCGGTGCGTCGAGTGCATTCGTGCGAGGGGTCGATGGATCGGTGGGCGAAAGGTGCATGGCGCATTTTTAGCAAGCTCCATGCCGATCGACGCAGCGACCGACGACGCGCTCACCCAGCGGATGACCGGCACGGTCGTGCTGCTTTGCGTTCAGCGATATTCAACGCCGCGCGAGGCGTTCGCGTGCGTACTTGGTTCGCGATGCCGGCGCACCGTTTCCACGTCCGTGCGCCGGACAGGTTGTGTGCGCGGCTGGAGCAGAGTGTCACGCGCAGCCCGCCTGGCTTGCGGTTCGTTTACCGGCGCGGCGCGCTTGTCGCGTGGCATGGAAATTGTATGGAAAGCCTAGGACGTTTGCGCGTGCGCGACGCTGATCTGCCGGTCGTGCAGCGCGGAGGCGACCAGCCAGGCGGCGGCGCCGGTGCCGGCGGCAGCGCCCAGATCGGCGCGATTGCGGATGCCGCCCGCACCGATCACCGTGGTGTGCGGTGCGGCGCTGGCGCGGATGCGTTCGAACGTGTCGAGGTCCGGGCCCGCGTAACTGCCGACCTGATCGAGCGTCATCGCGATCACGCGCGACGGCCACCACGCCGACGAACGTTCGAGCGAGGTGGCCGCGAGCAACTCGCCATTGCGCTGATCGAGCGACAGGATCGGTGCGAGGCCGGCGGCTTGCGCGGTGTGCAGGGCGTGGCGATCGCGCAGCGACTCGGTGCCGAACACCGGCACGAGGGTCGCGAGCGAGTGGTGGTGAGCAGCAGGGGCGTCGCGTTGAGTGATGGCGTCGATGTGGTCGAACAGCGCGCGCATCGACGCGTAGTCCGCATAGCCCGCGTCGAGCCACAGTTCGATGCCGGGCAACGCGGCGCGCAACGTGGCGAGCACCGGCGCATGCGCGCCGCGTTGCAGGATGGCGCCGAGGTCGGCGATATACAGCGTGCTTGCGCCGCTGGTGGCAAGCAGCGCGCGGGCAATGGGAAGCGGCTCGCTGGCCGCCGTGAGAAGCGACTGGATGGGCCGATAGGCTGTCCGATCGCCGCGCACCGCGCGCACGACATGGCCGTCGAGCAGATCGAGAACCGGTATCACCTGCATAGGGGCGCGTTCCTTTGACCAAGATCTTTGTCTACGAGTATCTCACCGGCGGCGGCATCGATCCCGCGCTTGCCGGCGCAGGCAGTCTCGCCGACCTGAGCGCGCTGATCGTCGAAGGACGCGTGATGCGCGACGCGCTGGTCGCCGATCTGCGCGAAGTCGACGGCGTGCAGGTCACCTTCGCGACCTCGCGCTTCGAAACGCCCGACGCCGGGCAGCGCCATTGTATGGCCGCGCCCGGTGAATCGATGACGGCCTTCGTCGCCCGCGCGGCGCGCGAGCACGACTATGCGTGGATCATCGCCCCTGAATGCGACGGCCTGCTGCTGCGATTTCACGATGCGGTCGGCACGGCGCGCTGGCTCGGCTGCGCGAAGGAGGCGATCCGCGTGGCGTCGAGCAAGAGCGCGACGGCCGCGTGTCTCGCCGCGCATGGGATTGCGGCGACGCCCGCGCTCGAACCGGAGCAGGCGGGCGACCCCGGCGAGGCGGACACAGGGGACACGGCGAGCAATGCAGGCAAGGCGGGCAAGCCCGGCAAAGGCCGCTGGGTCGTCAAACCGGACGACGGCGCGGGCGGCCTCGACACCTTCGTGTTCGACCGCTTCGTCGACGCGTGCGCCGAATACGAGGCGCGCGCGGCAGCAGCGCGCAATCCGGTGCTTCAGGCGTGGGTCGACGGCGAGCCGCTGAGTCTGTCGCTGATCTGCAGCGATCAGCATGCCGAACTGATCAGCATCAACCGTCAGCAGATCGGCCTGAGCGGCGGGGACGCGCTGCGCGAGCAACCGCACATCGTCGAGTTCGACGGCGTGCTGGTCGACCAGATCGATCCTCTCAGCGACGCAGGCCGCACGCTCGCCGCGCTCGCGCAACGCGTCGCCGCGGCGATACCGGGCTTGCGCGGCTTCGTCGGCATCGACGTGGTATGGCATCCGCAGCGCGGACCGGTCGTGATCGAAGTGAATCCGCGCCTGACCGTCGCTTATGCGGGGTTGTCGGCGGTGCGCGGCGTTCAGCTTGCGAGTGCGTTGCTGGCGGCGCATGGGGTGCGCGTCGAGCGATCCGCGACGGCGCGCGAGAGCCCGTCGCAATCGGCTCTCGGAGCGCGGCCTTGAGCGCGGCGCATTCGGCGGCAGCGGCAACGGATGCGATCGCATTCGGCTGGGACGTCGGCGGCGCGCATGTGAAAGTGTCGCTGGCCGATCGCAGCGGCGCCGTGCTCGACGTCGTGCAATGGGCTTGCCCGCTGTGGCAGGGACTCGATCATCTGGAACGCACCGTCGACCTCGTGTTCGAGCGCTGGCCGCAGGCTCGCGCGGCCGACGCGCTGCACGCGGTGACGATGACCGGCGAAATGGTCGACCTGTTCGCGGACCGCGCCGAAGGCGTGCGCGCGATCGTCGCGGCACTCGCGCACCGGCTCGGCACGCGGCTGCGCTTTTACGCCGGCGACGCCGGCTGGCTCGCCGCCGACGCAGGCGCGAGCGGCTGGCGCCACATCGCGTCGGCGAACTGGCTCGCCACCGCGCGCTCGGTCGCGACCCGCGCGGCAAATGCGCTGCTCGTCGATATCGGCAGCACGACCACCGACATCATCCCGATCGTCGGCGGCCGCGTCGTCGCGCGCGCGTCCACCGACGCCGGGCGGCTCGCCACCGGCGAGCTCGTGTATCAAGGTGTCGTGCGCACGCCGTTGTGCGGCATCGCGCATCGCATCGACTTTGCGGGCGTCACGGTCAACGTGATGAACGAATGGTTCGCGACCAGCGCCGACATCTACCGGCTGACCGGCGAACTCGACCCCGTGTACGACGTGCATCCGAGCGCGGACCAGGGGCCGAAGACGGAGGCCGCGAGTTGCGCGCGGCTCGCCCGCATGATCGGACGCGATGCGCCTGAAGCCACGACGATCGAATGGCGCCGCTTCGCGCAGCGCTGGCGCGCGCTCCAGTTGCGCGAAATCGGTGTGAACCTGGCGCGGGTGGCCGCCGCGCATCCGCCACTGACCGCCGCGCCGCTGGTGGGCGCGGGATGCGGCCGCTTCCTCGCCGCCGCGTTGGCGCGTGAAGAGGCGCGCGGCTACCTCGACTTCGGCGCGCTCGCGGGCGTGCCGGAGCGTTGTGCGGCGTGGGCGGCGACTTGCGCGCCGAGCGTGGCGGTGGCGCTGCTCGCGCTGGACGGACGCGACATCGACGAGCCACGCGAGCGAGCGGCGTGAATTGAGACGTGATTGAAAACGGCGGCGCGCGTCGCCGTCCAACGATGAGGGCGTGCGGGAATGCCGATACGCCGACGACATGGTCGACGCATGAGCGGTTCGCAGCGTGACGGAACACAGACGGGCACTCAACTGGAAGAGGACAACAGTCATGTGGGTGGTCAAGATCGGAGGCAGTCTCAGTCATGAACCGACGCTGCGCCACTGGCTCGCCGAGCTATGCGAGGTTGGGGGCGGGCGGGTCGTCATCGTGCCGGGCGGCGGCGATTTCGCGGACAAGGTCCGGCAGTATCAGAACGAATGGCTTTTCGACGATCTCGCCGCGCACAACATGTCGCTGCTCGCGATGACGCAATACGCGCTGCTGATGAAAGGGGTGTTGCCCGAGCTCGTGCTGGCGTCGAGCGAGGCGAAGATCCGGCGCACGTTGCGCGACGGACACGTGGCCGTGTGGGTGCCGACCGCGTTGATGCGCGACACGCCCGACGCGATGAGCAACTGGGACACGACCTCGGACAGCCTCGCGGCGTGGCTGTCGACGATGCTCAACGCGGAGCGGCTGATCGTGGTGAAGTCCTGTCCGATCGCCGCCGACGATCCGCTCGAAACGCTGGCGGCGGCAGGCGTGGTGGACCGCCGTTTCGTCGACTATGTGAAGGACGCGAACTATGTGGTCGAACTGTTCGACAAGCACAGCGTGGCGCTGATGCGGGACCGGCTGCTGAACAGTCCGGTGACGTGAGGGGCAGGTTCAACGCGTTGATTTATTGCGGACGCGCCTCGCGAGGGACGCCTTGCTTGCCGGCGCCTCCCGCTTACCAAACTTCAGGCCTACAGATCTACAACCGCGCCGCGTTCGCGCCACCGTGCGCCCCAGCGCCAACGCCCGCACCCACATCACCGCCCGGCCGATGCAACGCGCTGGCCCATTGCGCGACGCGTTGCGGATCGAGCCGCGAGCGCCGGCCGTCCGCGCACAACGCGGTGCGAAAGCCCGCGACGTCGGGCGCGAGCGCGCGGATCTGCTCCAGTTGCGCCCAGCCGAGCGCCCCCGCGATGCCGCCCATCGCGCCGCGTGCGCGCGTGAGCCGCAACCAGCGCGCGAGCGACTCGACATCCACGTGATCGAACAGCGTGTTGCCGTCCTTGCCCGCCGTGTCGAACATCACGCCGGCGAAGCCGAGCGATGCCGTGTGCGAGACCAGTTCGTCGTCCATGCCGCCGTCGCACAGAAGCACCGGCACCACCGTTGCGGGCAGCGTAGCCAGTTGCTCGAGGCAGCGGCGCGCGGCCGGTCCGCGTGCGACGCCGACCTTCACGTAGTCGATGCCCGCGTCGCTGACTTCGATCACGCGCGCGGCGATCTCGTCGAACGCGTCGGCCGGCACGTCGCCGATCGTCGCGCTGATCGGCTTGACCGGGTAGCGCGCGCGCAACTGCCGGGCAATGTGCGTAATGTCGCCGATCGACAATCCGCCAAGCGCGCCCGCGTTCGGCTCTTTCAGGTCGATCAGTTCGGCGCCGGCGCGAGCGGCGTCGAATGCTTCGTCATCCGAGCGGACGCTCGCAAGCAATGCGGTCATCGGTCATCTCCGGGAAAGCTAGTGGTGGACGGCAGCGGTGGCGGTCTGGCCGCCGGATGATTCGAGGCTCGCGCGATGCCGCGCGACCGCAGCGACGAGCCAGTCCCATGCGGTGCGTTCGTTGTCGCCGGCGGTTTTGTCGATCGCGATCTGCAGGTAAGCCATCTCGCGATCGACCTTGTCGGCCGGCAGCATGAAGAGACGGCTCACCAGAATCGCGCCTTCGACCACGGCCGATTGCGCGCGATTGAAGCCGGTGAACGGCGCGTGCGTTTCGCGGTGCACGCACTTCATGCGCAGCACCGGGCGTTGCGCGTCGTCGCGCAGTTCATCGAGTTCGAATTCCGCATGCGCGAGCGATTCGGCCAGGCGCACGCTCGCGACGCGACTTGCGGCGACCGTGGGCCAGTCGCTTGCGCAATGCGTGACGCAGCCCGCGAAGACGCGCACGTCGGTGGTGAAGTTCAGAACCGCCGCCCGCGACGCGACGATATTGTCGAGCGTCACGGACGGACGAAAAGGAGAAAGGATGACATGGTCACCCTCGAAACGCGCCCCCATCGGGGCGACGTGAGGACGGCCATCGCACGCTGCCGTGGTGACGATCGTTTCGTGGATCATGGATGAGAACGCGTGTCCTGACAGCGCCGGAAGGCCGGCCGGTTAGCTAACGACAATGACGATCCGCAAAAGGGCCGCAGCGTGCGGCCCGTCTACGGGCTTAACGCGTAGCGACATACATCACGATTTCAAAACCGAGACGCACATCGGTGTAGCTCGGAGTGGTCCATTGCATACGTGCTTCCTCCATGGTTTGAAACTGCGTTGCGCCGCCCGCCCGACGTGATGCCGGACTTCGACGGCATCCAGCATGACGCAAGCTTTATGCCCAAGCGCGATGCCGAAGCGATGCTCCGGCGCGCGTTCGACCGGCAATACAGCGCCTGCCGAATTACGCCGGCGCCACAGCCGCGTAGCTTGCTGGAAGGCGTGCCGCGCGGTGTGGCGGAAACGAAGCAAAGTGTTCCATCGCTTTCCTATGAATCCCGGTGCGCTGTCACGTTCGTCCTTTGCATCGCCTCCCGGACATTCTGCACCCAATCGCCGCGCGCTGCCGGGAATCCATTCCGCGCTATGCGATCGATAACGGATCGGTTAAGTCTGCCAAATAAAATCGTGAATTCCCCTTGGCGTCCGACGTGCCTACAGTGCAACACAAGCGCTTCGTTCTCCCGGCAACGCGCTTCCCACTTTCGAGGACACGTCATGAACGATTTCAGTCAACCGGTGATCGAGACCATCCGCAATCCTGGCAATCCCCGCGAACGGTATGCGGCAGGCGTCATGAAATATCGCGAGATGGGTTACTGGCAACCCGACTATGAGCCGAAGGAAACCGACGTGATCGCGCTGTTTCGCATCACGCCGCAACCGGGCGTGGACCCCGAAGAGGCGGCGGCCGCCGTGGCGGGCGAATCGTCGACAGCCACGTGGACCGTGGTGTGGACCGACCGGCTCACCGCGTGCGATATGTATCGCGCCAAAGCCTATCGCGTTGACCCTGTGCCGAACGCGCGTGCCGACGAGCCGCAGTATTTCGCGTATATCGCTTATGAACTCGATCTGTTCGAAGAGGGCTCGGTGGCGAACCTCACCGCGTCGATTATCGGCAACGTGTTCGGTTTCAAGCCGTTGAAGGCGCTGCGTCTCGAAGACATGCGCATCCCGGTTGCCTATCTGAAGACGTTCCAGGGGCCGCCGACCGGCATCGTCGTCGAGCGTGAGCGGCTCGACAAGTATGGGCGGCCGCTGCTCGGCGCGACGGTCAAGCCGAAGCTGGGCCTGTCGGGCAAGAACTATGGGCGCGTGGTGTATGAGGGCTTGCGCGGCGGCCTCGATTTTCTGAAGGACGACGAGAACATCAACTCGCAGGCGTTCATGCACTGGCGCGACCGCTTTCTGTTTTCGTTGGACGCGGTGAACCGCGCGCAAGCGGAAACCGGCGAGGTGAAAGGCCACTATCTGAACGTCACGGCCGGCACGATGGAGGACATGTACGAGCGCGCAGAATTCGCGAAGGAACTCGGCTCGTGCATCGTGATGATCGATCTGGTGATCGGCTGGACCGCAATTCAGTCGATGTCGCGCTGGGCCCGCAAGAACGACATGATCCTGCATCTGCATCGCGCCGGGCACAGCACGTACACACGGCAACGCAATCACGGCATCTCGTTTCGCGTGATCGCGAAGTGGCTGCGCATGGCGGGTGTCGATCATGCGCACGCGGGCACGGCGGTCGGCAAGCTCGAAGGCGATCCGCTCGCGGTGCAGGGCTACTACAACGTGTGCCGCGACGCGCACAACGCGGTCGATCTGTCGCGCGGCATCTTCTTCGATCAACCGTGGGCCGGCTTGCGCAAGGTGATGCCGGTGGCCTCCGGCGGCATTCACGCGGGGCAGATGCACCAGTTGCTCGACCTGTTCGGCGACGACGCGATCCTGCAGTTCGGCGGCGGCACGATCGGCCATCCGGCCGGGATCCAGGCGGGCGCGGTCGCGAACCGCGTCGCGCTCGAAGCGATGGTGAAGGCGCGCAACGAAGGTCGCGACATTCTCAACGAAGGGCCGGAGGTGCTCGAAGCGGCCGCGCGCTGGTGCACGCCGCTCAAGCAGGCGCTCGATACGTGGCGCGACGTGACCTTCAACTACGCGTCGACCGATACGCCCGATTTCGCCGCCACACCGACGGCGGCGTAAGCCGACACGACGCCGTCTGCAAGTTACCCACGCGACGCCAGCGCGCCGGCTCGATAGCGGCCGCCGCTCGTCACGCAGCGCTGCACGCGGTGCCACCGCACCGCGCGAGCGACTGCTGGCGTCGTTCTTCTGAACGCGACATAGATCAACGAGGTTCGTCATGCGTATTACACAAGGAACGTTCTCCTTCCTGCCCGAGCTGAGCGATGAAGAGATCAGCCTGCAGATCGACTACGCGCTGAGCCAGGGCTGGGCATGTTCGGTCGAATTCACCGATGACCCGCATCCGCGCAACACCTACTGGGAAATGTGGGGCCTGCCGATGTTCGATCTGCACGACGCCGCGGGCGTATTGCAGGAAGTGAAAGCCTGCCGCGCGGCACGTCCGCAGCACTACATCAAGGTCAACGCGTTCGATTCGGTGCGCAGCTTCGAGACGATGCGGCTGTCGTTCATCGTCAACCGGCCGGATGTGGAGCCGGGCTTCCGTCTGCACCGTCAGGACGTGCATGGGCGCGTGCAGCGCTACAGCCTGTCGAGCTATGCGGGCGACCGGCCGTCGGGCGAACGCTACGGCCCGGCCAGTTGAATGCTCACGCACGACGCGAGGCACGCGGCGAACGCGCAGCACGCCGCGTGAAGCGGGTCACGCCGACCCGCTCGATGAATCGCCACAAGGAGAAGCCATGAGAGACGATGCTGCCATCGCGGACGCGATCCTGCCGTCCGCCGCGCGAACCGGGGACGCGCACGATTCGCACGAGAGGCACGACGCGGACGACACACTCGACGCGCGCCCCGAAGCGCCGCAAGTCGATCTCGCTGCGCTCTATCGCGACTCGGGTATCGGCGACGTGCTCGGCGAACTCGACCGCGATCTGGTCGGCCTCACGCCGGTGAAGACGCGCATCCGCGAGGTGGCCGCGCATCTGCTGGTCGAACGCGCGCGCGATTCGCTCGGCCTCGCCGGTGGTGCGCCGACCCTGCATATGTGCTTCTCCGGCAACCCCGGCACCGGCAAGACGACCGTCGCGCTGCGCATGGCCGAGGTGCTGCACCGGCTCGGCTACATCCGCCGCAATCATCTCGTGTCCGTCACGCGCGACGATCTGGTCGGCCAGTACATCGGCCATACGGCGCCGAAAACGCGCGACGTGCTCAAGCGCGCGATGGGCGGCGTGCTGTTCATCGACGAAGCGTATTACCTGTATCGCCCGGAGAACGAGCGCGATTACGGCCAGGAGGCCATCGAAATCCTGCTGCAGACGATGGAGAATCAGCGTGGCGATCTGGTCGTGATTCTGGCCGGCTACGCGTCGCGAATGGAAGTGTTCTTCGAGAGCAATCCGGGTTTCCGTTCGCGCATCGCGCATCACATCACGTTTCCCGACTACGCCGAAACGGAACTGCTCGACATCGCCGAGCGGATGCTCGCGACGATGCACTACCGCTTCGACGCCGCGTCGCGGCACGCATTCGCCGACTATCTCGCGCGCCGCATCCGTCAACCGAATTTCGCCAATGCCCGCTCGGTGCGCAATGCGCTCGACCGCGCGCGGCTGCGTCAGGCCAACCGGCTGTTCGCGGGCGCGCTCGATGGCGGCGCACCGATCGACGCCGCCGCACTCACGCTGATCGACGCCGCCGACGTCCGCGCAAGCCGCGTGTTCGACGAAGCGCCGCCGTACGCACCGACATCGCGCGCCGACTCGGCGCCATCAGGTTGAGTCACGACATCATCCAGGAGAAACGCCATGCAGGACGGACGCACGACCCTCTCGAAGTTCCTGATCGACACGCTCGACCGCCAGCCATCGCCCGAAAACGGCCCGGCGACGGCGGGACTCTCCGCGCTGCTGATCGACGTGGCGGCCGCGATCAAGTCGATCTCGGCGATGCTCACGAAAGGCTCGCTCGGCGGCCACTACGGGTCCGCGCAGACCGTCAACACACACGGCGAGGAGCAGAAGAAGCTCGATGTCGCCACCAACGAAATCTTCGTGCAGCAATGCGAGTGGGATGGCTTGCTGGCGGCGATGGTGTCGGAGGAAATGGAGGACGTGTACGCGATTCCGCCGGACTATCCGCGCGGCGACTATCTGCTCGCATTCGATCCGCTCGACGGTTCGTCGAACATCGACATCAACGGCGTGGTGGGTTCGATTTTCTCGGTGCTGCGCGTGAACGGCGCCGACAAAAACGAAGTGGGCGAGGCCGACTTCCTGCGGCCGGGCTGCGAACAGGTCGCGGCCGGCTACGCGGTGTATGGACCGTCGACGATGCTCGTGCTGTCGGTCGGCAACGGCACGCATGGCTTCACGCTGGAACGCGACATCGGCAACTTCGTGCTCACGCATTCGAACATCCGCATTCCCGAAGACACGGTCGAGTTCGCGATCAATGCGTCGAACGAGCGCTTCTGGGAGCCGCCCGTGCGCCGCTATGTGCAGGAGTGCAAGGACGGCCGCAGCGGCTGCCGCGCGAGCGACTTCAACATGCGCTGGATCGCGTCGATGGTCGCGGAGGTGCATCGCATCCTGATGCGGGGGGGCGTTTTCATGTATCCGCGCGACTCGAAGACGCCGGCGATGGAAGGGCGCCTGCGCCTGCTGTACGAAGCGAACCCGATGAGTTTTCTCATCGAGCAGGCGGGCGGCCTGTCGATCACCGGGCGCGAGCGCATTCTCGATGTACATCCGCATGCGCTGCATGGACGCGTGCCGGTGATTCTCGGCTCGAAGAACGAAGTCGAACGCATTGCGCGCTATCACGGCGAATACGATCGCGGCGAGGACAAGCCGTTCACGTCGCCGCTGTTCAGCCCGCGCTCGCTGTTTCTGCCGGACTTCACGGCCTGACGCGCGGCTAGCAGGCCAGACACACCGCCCGTTGAGAAGGCGGCCAGAACATTGCCATCCGGAGACAACAGCATGTCAGTCAAACATCCGATCATCGCGGTGACCGGCTCGAGCGGCGCCGGCACCACGACCGTCATGAAGAGCTTCACCCACATCTTCAGACGCGAGCACATCAACGCGCAGATTGTCGAAGGCGACGCGTTTCATCGCTACGACCGCAACGGTATGCGCGCGGCCATGAAGGAGCATGAACACGACGGCGCGCCGAACTTCAGCCATTTCGGTCCCGAGGCGAATCTGCTCGAAGAGCTGGAGACGCTCTTCACGAACTACGGCGAGAACGGCACCGGGCAGTTGCGCCACTACGTGCACGACGCCGCCGAAGCGCAGCTCTACAAGCAGGACGGCGGCACCTTCACGCCGTGGGAAAACGTCGAGCCCGGCACCGACCTGATGTTCTACGAGGGGCTGCACGGCGCGGCCGTGACCGACAAGGTGGACATCGCAAGGCATGCGGACCTGCTGATCGGCGTGGTGCCGATCATCAACCTCGAATGGATCCAGAAGCTGCACCGCGATCAGAACATGCGCGGCTACTCGCATGAAGCGGTGGTCGACACGATCCTGCGGCGCATGCCCGACTACGTGAACTACATCTGCCCACAGTTCTCGCGCACGCATGTGAACTTCCAGCGCGTGCCGACCGTGGACACGTCGAATCCATTCACCGCGCGCGAGATTCCGCAGCCGGACGAGAGCTTCGTGGTGATCCGCTTCGCGCGGCCGAAGGGGATCGACTTCCAGTATCTGCTGACGATGCTGCACGACTCGTTCATGTCGCGCCCGAACGTGATCGTCGTGCCGGGCGGCAAGATGGGACTCGCGATGCAGCTGATCTTCACGCCGATGATTCTGCAACTGATCGACCGGCGCTCGCGCGCCTGACGCGCGCCCGGCATCTGCCGGCGAACAGGATTTTCATACTGGAAGGAGAGATTCGATGAGTGCTCTCGCAGAATCGGTGGCCACACCTGCTGCCACACGTTTGATGGCCGACGCGCTGCGCATGCTCGCGATCGACGCTGTGGAAGCGGCGAAGTCCGGGCATCCCGGCATGCCGCTCGGCATGGCCGAGATCGCCGTCGCGTTGTGGGACCGGCATCTGAAGCACAACCCGCGCAACCCCGTGTGGCCCGACCGCGATCGGTTCATCCTGTCCAACGGCCACGGCTCCATGCTGCTGTATGGACTGCTGCATCTGAGCGGCTATGACCTGCCGATCGACGAGTTGAAGCGCTTCCGTCAGTTGCATGGCAGAACGCCGGGGCATCCCGAAGTGGGCGTCACGCCGGGCGTCGAAACGACCACTGGGCCCCTCGGCCAGGGGCTCGCGAACGGCGTCGGCATGGCGCTCGCCGAAGCGCTTCTTGCGCGCGAATTCAATCGGCCCGGACATCGGATCGTCGATCATGGGACGTACGTGTTCGTCGGCGATGGCTGCCTGATGGAAGGCATCTCGCATGAAGCGGCGTCGCTTGCGGGCACGCTGAAGCTCGACAAGCTGACGGTGCTCTACGACGACAACGGCATTTCGATCGACGGTCATGTGCACCAATGGTTCGCAGACGATACGCCGACGCGCTTCGCCGCGTATGGCTGGCATGTGGTGCGCGAGGTGGACGGGCACGACGTCGACGCGGTCGACCACGCATTGCAATCCGCGCGCGACGCCGGCCGGCCGACACTGATCTGCTGCAAGACGGTGATCGGCCAGGGCTCGCCGTCGAAGGCCGGCACGCACGACGTGCATGGCGCGCCGCTCGGCGCCGACGAGGTCGCGCAAACCCGCCGTGCGCTCGGCTGGCCGCACGCGCCGTTCGAGATTCCGGACGAAGTCCGCGCACGCTGGGACGCGAGCGAGCGCGGCGAGGCCGCCGAAGCCGACTGGAGCGAACGTTTCGACGCCTATCGCAAGCACTATCCGAACGAGGCCGCCGAGTTCGAACGGCGCGTGCAGGGCACGTTGCCCGCGTCCTGGCGCGATGCGGTTCGCGCGCTGCTGCGCGAAGCCGACTGCGCGGCCGAGTCGATCGCGACGCGCAAGGCCTCGCAACAGGCGATCGCCGCGCTCGCGCGCAGTCTGCCCGAACTGCTCGGCGGCTCGGCCGACCTGACCGGCTCGAACCTGACCGACTGGAAGGGCGCGGTCGACGTGCACACCAACGACCGCGGTCTGCAAGGCGGCAACTATCTGCACTACGGCGTGCGCGAATTCGGCATGAGCGCGGTGATGAACGGCATCGCGCTGCATCGCGGCCACCTGCCGTTCGGCGGCACTTTCCTCACGTTCTCCGACTATTCGCGCAACGCGCTGCGGATGGCCGCATTGATGAAGACCCGCACGATCTTCGTGTTCACGCACGATTCGATCGGGCTCGGCGAGGACGGCCCAACCCACCAGGCGGTCGAACATGCGGCGAGCCTCAGGCTGATTCCGGGGCTGGACGTCTGGCGTCCGTGCGACACCGTCGAGACCGCTCAGGCGTGGGTTAGCGCGGTCGAACGGGATGGGCCGTCGTGTTTGCTGCTGAGCCGGCAGAATCTGCCGTTCGTCACGCGTTCGGCCGAGCAGATCGGCGCGATCGCGCGCGGCGGTTATGTGTTGCGCGACTGGCCGGACCACGCGGGGAACGCGCAACCCGCGCGCATCGTGCTGATCGCCACCGGCTCCGAAGTCGCGCTCGCGCTTGAAGCCGTCGCGCCGCTCGAAGCTGCGGGCATTGCCGCGCGAGTCGTGTCGATGCCGTCCACCACGGCGTTCGATCGCGAGACGCGCGCATGGCGCGACGCGGTGCTGCCGCCGGGTGTGCCGCGCGTTTCGATCGAGGCGGGCGTCACGGCGTTCTGGCGGCAATACGTCGGGCTCGATGGCGGTGTCGTCGGTGTCGATTCGTTTGGTGAATCCGCTCCCGCCGCGGCGCTGTTCAAACACTTCAATCTGACCACGCAGGCGCTGGTGGACGAAGCGCGCCGCGTCGTGCAGAGCGCACACGGCGCGCACTGACGCTTCGATCCGCTCGAATCCGAATTCGATTTCATCTCTGGAGTGTGTGCAATGGCCTTCATCACCCTGCGGCAACTGCTGGATCACGCGGCCGAACACGACTACGGCGTGCCCGCGTTCAACGTCAACAACATGGAGCAGATTCACGCGATCATGCAAGCCGCCGAGGCCACCGACAGCCCGGTGATCCTGCAGGCGTCGGCGGGCGCGCGCAAGTACGCGGGCGAGCCTTATCTGCGGCATCTGGTGCTCGCCGCGCTGGAGGCGCACCCGGATATTCCGCTGGTGCTGCATCAGGATCACGGCGCGAGTCCGGCGGTCTGTCAGCAGGCGATCCGCTCGGGCTTCACGTCGGTGATGATGGACGGCTCGCTGCTGCCGGACCAGAAGACACCCGCGGCCTACGACTACAACGTCGACGTGAGCCGCCGCGTGGTGGAGGCGGCGCATGCGGTGGGCGTGTCGGTGGAAGGCGAGCTGGGTTGCCTCGGCTCGCTCGAAACCGGTACGGCGGGCGAGGAGGACGGCGTCGGCGCGGCAGGACAGCTCGCGCGCGACGACCTGCTCACGGACCCCGAAGAAGCCAGGCGTTTCGTCGACGCAACCGGCGTCGACGCACTCGCGATTGCAATCGGCACCTCGCACGGCGCGTACAAGTTCAGCCGCGAGCCGACCGGCGACATTCTCGCGATCGACCGCATCGTCGACATTCACGAGCGGATTCCGAATGCGCATCTGGTGATGCACGGGTCGTCGTCGGTCCCGCAGGAATGGCTGGCGGTGATCCGCCAATACGGCGGCGAGATCCCGACTACCTACGGCGTGCCGGTCGAGGAAATCCGGCGCGGCATCAAGCACGGCGTGCGCAAGGTCAACATCGACACCGACATCCGCCTCGCGATGAGCGGCGCGATGCGCAAGTCGCTCGCCAACGCGCGCTCCGAGTTCGATCCGCGCGCGGCGTTGAAGGCCGCGACGGCGGCGGCGAGCGCGATCTGCGTCGAGCGTTTCGAGGCGTTCGGTTGCGCGGGCCAGGCGGCACGGATCAAGCCGCTGTCGCTCGACACGATGGCGCGCCGGTATCACTGAGACCGCCGCTGAACTTTCGCTACCTAGCCCTTGCGAGGAGACGCCGATGCGCGACTTCCTGATTGCCCCGTCGTTGTTGTCGGCGGATTTCGCCCGGCTCGCCGACGAGGTCCGCGACGTGACCGCCGCCGGCGCCGACTGGCTCCATCTCGACGTGATGGACAACCACTACGTGCCGAACCTCACGGTCGGCCCGCTGGTGTGCTCCGCGATCCGGCCGTATACAACGGTGCCGTTCGACGTGCATCTGATGACGATGCCCGTCGATCCGCTCGTCGCGTCCTTTGCCGAGGCGGGCGCGAATTCGATCAGTTTTCATCCGGAGGCGTCGCTGCATGTGCATCGGACCATCGAGCTGATCAAGTCGCACGGCGCGCGCGCCGGCCTCGCGCTGAACCCGTCGACGCCGCTCGCGGTGCTCGATCATGTGCTGGACATGCTCGACGTCGTGCTGGTGATGTCGGTCAATCCGGGCTTCGGCGGCCAGGCGTTCATCGGGCACACGCTCGACAAGCTGCGGCAATTGCGCGAGCGGGTCGATGCGACGATGCAGCGTACCGGGCGGCCGTTGCTGATCGAAGTGGACGGCGGCGCGAACGCGTCGAACATCGCGCGGATCGCCGAAGCGGGCGCCGATGTGTTCGTGGCGGGATCGGCGGTGTTCGGTGCGTCGGACCGCACGCAGGCAATCGCGCGATTGCGTGACGAACTGGAGACGGTTGAAGAACGCGCGGGCGTAGCGGCGATGGAATGACCCGCTCTACGCGGGCCGGTGAGCGTTCGTCAGTCTTTCTTCATCGTCTCGCCGGGGGCGCGCCACGCGAGCAGGTCTTCTTCGGGCCGGTCGACCGCACAGCCCCAATCGAGCGGCTGGTCCTGGTCGAAACGCTTGCCGAGCCGCCACGCAATCTCCGCGCGCGCGAGTTGCACGCCCATATAGAACGCGTGCCCGCCGTCGTTCTCCAGACTGAGTTGCGGATAGAGCGCGAACGGGTCGTCGCCGCGCCGGTGGCCGTCGCGGTTGTAGACGTGGATGCCGTCTGCGCTGATCTGCACGCGGAAATTCGGATCGCGCACGCCACGCGCGAATTCGTCGATCTCGTCGGCGCTATACGGAAACGGGCGTTTCGCGTGGACCGTCGCCAGATCGCCGCTGATGCCTTTGGGCAGCACCTGGGCTTCGCGCGCGGCGTGCATCACGCGGCGAGCAACGTCCGCTTCGCGCAGCGCGCGCCGCGCATGCAGACTCACCGACGTCGTGAGCACCGCGCCGATCCGCAATTCGGCGGCCATGCCGAGCAGCACCGCGTTGATGCCGCTGGTGTCGGCTTCGGTCAACTCCGTCACGTTGCCGATGCCCATCATGATCGCGATGTCGGGATAGCGTTCGCGCAAACGCACGTAGCGCGCAATCGACGCCGCAAGCCCGAACGGAATCGGGTCGAGAATCGGATCGGCGAGAAACGCGCGGCCGCGCGCGGCGAGTTGCTCGATCGCGGCGTCGAGCGAGGCCGGGTCGCCGGGTTCGCGCGCGACGAGGATCGGCGTCGACGGCACTTCGTCGGCGATCCATAGCGTGTCGAGGTTCAGGCTCATCAGATAGTCGGCGCCCGCGCGGCCGCCGCGCACCAACTCGTCGGTGCGCATCGAATCGACGCTCACGCGGTAGCCTTCGGCCTTCAGCCGGCGAACCGCGTCCTCGAGATGCGGAAACGGCGTCTCAGGCAGGCAGCCGATGTCGATCACGTCCGCGCCCTGAGCCGCATACTCGCGCGCACGGCTCGCGATGCCGTCGACGTCGAGGCGCGGCGCATCGACGATCTCCGCAAAAATCTCGGTCTCGTAGCGGCTCAGGTCGAATGGTTTCGCCTTGCGGCCGAAAAATTGCGGCAGGTCCTTGACCTCGTCGGGTCCGCGTTCGAACGGCACGCCATAGTGACTGGCGAGCGCATCGAGATCGCCACGACAACGGCCGGGCACGATCACCCGTTGCGCGTTCAGCGGCGTAGGCACGCGACGCTGAATCATGTCGGCCGTCATTAACGCCGCGACCTGCAGCCCGATCTCGCGGACCTCCCAACTGAACGGTGTGGGCGCCATGCTGTCGAGCACGCGCAGCAGGCTCGGTTCGGCAAGCCGGCCAGTCAGGAAGAGGATGTGGTCCATGCGAGAGCGAGAGTCGACAGGCGTTGATCGAGCGCCGCTTTCAGTTCGTCGAGCGAGCGGACGAGCGTCGTATGTTCGAAGCGCGACAGTCGCTCAACGTTGTCGAGTTCGATCGCCCGCGGCCGCAGTTCGACCCATTCGTCGGGGCTCTCCGTGATCACGGTCGGTTCGGTGTCGCATGCAAAGACGATGCCTGGAATACATTGCTTACCGGCCTGCGCGTACATGTTGGTCGGCAGCGTATCGGAGATGCCATACGCGCATTTGGCGACCGTGTTGCTGGTGGCGGGCGCGATCACGACCGTGTGATAGACGCCGTGATAGAGCATGCCGACCGGCACGCCGCTCGCGCTGTTGTCGCGCAGCACGCGAAACTTTTCGCGCAGCTTGTCGATCGGCCAGCCGTATAGCGGCAGCACTTCCTCGGCGGCCGCGGACAGGAACAGGTCTACACCCGGCAATTGCAGCGCGAGCGCGATCGACTCTTCGAGCAGATGGCCGGAGCCGGTCACGCACCACGCGAAGCGCGCGTCCGGCTTGAAGTCCGCGAGATCGCGCGCGGGCGTCGGGGGCTGCGTTGGCGTCATGCGTCGAGATCGAGCGGCATTCCGTCGGACGACGAGCCCTCATGCGAGAGCCGGATATGCAGCCGGCGCATCTTGCGGTACAGCGTGTTGCGGCTGATGCCGAGCGCCTTCGCAACGTTGCTGACGTTCCAGCGGTGCTCGTCGAGCAGCGACAGCACGGTCTCGCGCTCGTTCAGCTGGATCGCGTTGAGCGCGGAGATGTCGGCGTCGTCGGCGAGATGCGCGTCCATGTCCGCGCTGTGAAGGCGCAACGCGGTCGGCATGTCGGCCGCCGAGGTCCGCTGCGTGATCTCGGGCGGCAGGTCCTCGCAACGAATCGGCTGGCCGTCGGACAGCGCGATCGCCATCTGCAACACGTGACGCAATTGCCGGATGTTGCCGGGCCATGCGTAAGTGAGCAGCGCATGTTCGGCTTCCGGGCTCAGCTCGGGCGGATCGTCGGTCTCGTTCGCAAGCAGATGGTGGATCAGCGGCAGCTTGTCGAGCCGCTCGCGCAGCGGCGGCAAATTCAGTTCGACACCCTTGAGCCGGTAATACAGATCCTCGCGGAACAATCCGCTATGCACGAGTTCGAGCAGATTGCGGTGACTCGCGCTGATCAACTGGAAATTGACCTTGACGGTGGTTTCGGCGCCGAGCGGCGTGACTTCGTGTTCCTCGATCACGCGTAACAGCCGCGCCTGCAACACGAGCGGCATGTCGCCGATCTCGTCGAGAAAGAGTGTGCCGCCGTTGGCCTGCACGATTTTGCCGCGCCGTCCTTCGCGTTGCGCGCCGGTGAACGCGCCGGCGCGATAGCCGAACAGTTCGCTCTCGATCAGGTTCTCGGGCAGCGACGCGCAGTTGACCGGAACGAACGGCCCCTCGGCGTGCGGGCTGATGCTATGCAGCGCCTGCGCGAACACTTCCTTGCCGGTGCCGGTTTGTCCGCGCAGCACGATCGGAATCTTGCGTTGAATCACGCGTGCGGCGAGCTGGATTTGCGAAGCCATGCGCGGGTCGCCGAACTCCAGGTGCGCGATCTCGTCGAGCTTGGGCGGCGGGCGCTTTTCGGGCGCGCTGGTGCGCGCGGCGGGCGCCTCGTTCGACAGCACGCGCGCGACGCGCCCGCTGTTATTTTGCGAGGTCTGCGCGACGAGGAAGAAGCGGTTGGTCGCGTTCGCGCTGTACACCGTGACCGGATGGAACGAGCCGCGAATGCTGCGCGCGATCATGTCTTCGAGCGACGCGTTGAACGCTTCTTCGATGCGGCGACCGCGCAGTTCGCTCAGGGACCGGAAGCCAAGCTGGAACAGCGCGCTGCGATTGGCGGCGAGCACGGTGCTGTCGTCCGCCACTGCGAGCTTGCCGCCGTGCAGCGTGCCGACGAATTCCGGCCGGCTGTGAAAGTGGATCATGTTCGCGTGACGATAACGCGCGTCGAGCAAACGGTTTTCGATCATCTGCCGCGACATGCCGACCAGGACCAGCGAGTGCTGTTGCAATAACTTCGAGCGGCTCGTGACGTCGAGCACGCCGGCAATCTCGCCGCTGTCGTCGAAGATCGGCGCGGCGGAGCAGGTGAGCGACGTATAGCGCGGATAGAAATGCTCGTGCTGACACACGGCGATGCAATCGCGCTCGGCGAGACAGGTGCCCATGCCGTTGGTGCCGGCTTCGCGTTCGCTCCAGAGCGCGCCGACCCGGAAGCCGTCGTCGGCGACCGCTTCGGCGAACGGCACCGACGACACCTGATGCACGATCGCGCCGCCCGCATCGACGAGCACGACCGCGAGTTCGGGGTCGGCCAGTTGCTGATAGAGCGTCGTCATTTCGAGCTTCGAACAGGCGATCAGATCGCCGAGCGCTTCGCGGCGCGCACTTAATTCGTACTGCGTGAGGACCGGTGGCGTGACGAAACGGGAAGGGTCAAGCTGGAATTCGTTGATGCAGCGCGTCCACGATTGGGCGACGGGTTCGCTCGTCGGGCGGGTCGTCAACTGATGATGGACGACGTTCAACACCTCTCGGACGTGCGTACTGCTGTCAGCGAGCAACGACATGGGGTTTGTCTCCGTTGCGTCATTTCGGACCCGCTATTAGCGCGCCGCGAATGCCGCTTTATCAATCCTGTATTCCCCTGGCGCTGCGAATTCGTCTGTGTTCGCATGCACCTGCGCGACCGGCCTTTATCAGGCGGGTATTTAAAACTCTACGCCCGATGTCGGTTTGGTTCAACAAGAAGTCGCATTATCTCAACGCACTGTGCCCGATATTTGCTTTTCTCTGTTCGTTGCGTCGTGGGCCGCCTTATTCGACCGCGTTGTTGCAGCTTCGGCACACAGTGTGCCGAAGCCGTCGCCGCCGTTCGTAATCAGCAGGACTAACCCGTATTAACCCGGAGCCGCGTCGCGGCGGAGTACACCATGGATCGTATCGATACCGTTCGCCTTGCCGCTTTCCCTGACATCGCTGACGCCGGCGCGTTGCCGGAGCGTATGGACATCGTCTTCATCGAAAACTTCACAGGCCAGACGGTCATCGGTATCGACAGCAGCGAGCTACATGTTCCGCAACCCGTGCGCATGAACCTCGCGATCGGCGTACCCGCGATCCGCGCGTGCACGACGGACCGGATCGAAGACACCATCAACTATGCGGCCGTGCGCGACGCGCTGCTCGATCTGTTCGCGTCGCATCGGGTTCGTCTGCTCGAAGCGCTCGCGGAGAACATCGCGCAATTGCTGATTGCCGACTTCGGCGCGCACTGGGTGCGGGTCTCGCTCGCGAAGCCGGCCAAGTTCGACGACGTCGCGGCGGTGGGCGTGCAGATCGAACGCCGACGCAGCGATCCGCCGACGAACGGGGTCGGCGTCGTCAGCTACGCGTCGCTGGGAGAGGGACTGATACCGAACTGAACGGCAGCGGCCTAAGCGGCGCAACGGTGGATGCGCCGCAGTCGCACGACGCACACGCGGCGCACGCCGCGCCTGCGTGGTGCGGCGCATCACTTCGCGATCGTGGGCGTCTTCTGCGGACCGAGTCCGCATGCCTGATACGCGGTCGTTTGCAGCGTGCGGAATTTCTTCGTTTGCGACTTCGCATGATCGACGCGGAATTCCGCGCCGCCTTCACCGCCGAGCGTCGCGTACTTCGAGAAGGTCGACTGGTCGACGAATTCGTCGTAGGGCAGCGCCGCAGCCATCTTGTCGATCACACACGAGCATTTATAGACGTTGGCGAAATCGTGACCGTTGTCGTCCATGCAGGTCAGCACATATTCGACGCGGCCCTGAGTCGGGTAGTTGTAGCCGCCGGCCGGAGCGGGCGAGCTGGGCGCATCGCCGGCCGCCCGGGCAAGCGGTCCTGCCAGCGCCAGGCAGGTGAAGGCGAGCAGCGCGCGACATCTGATGGTCATTTCATGCCTCTGCGGGAGCATTGAGACTGCTTCACGAACGGGTCTGCTGTGGGCCTCGCGAACGGAGGCGGCAAGGGCCGCTGGGGACGGGAGGAGGCGGCCCGAAGCGCCGCGTATCCTCCCGTGCCGTGCGTGGTCAGTTCGGTGCGAACGGGTGCGCGACGCTGCCTTTCTTCGCCACCACTTCCGCGGCGCTCGGCTCGCCGTTGACCGCGCGCTTGATCGCCTCGCGCGTGGCCTGGTAGTTGAACTGCTGGATCTTCTTGTCGTCATCCGCCTGCCAGTGAATGAAGACGCCGACGCACAGGAACAGATCGTCGGCCTCGTCCTTCGGGATGGTGCCGTCCTCGACGCTGTCGGCGACCGCAAGGGCAACCGCGTGCTGCGCAGGGCCGAACATCTGGACCGCCTGCTTCGCGCCCTTGATCGTCACCTTGTTGAAGAGGATCGTATTCGGCTTGGTGAGAAGATTCGGTGCGACGACTGCGAGCAAAGATGTGAAGCCATCCTTATTGTTGGTCAGTGCATTGCAGAACGCGATTTCCGCAGCCGAACCTCGCGGTCCGATCAGCAAGTCGATATGCGCGACCTCGTTGCCGTCGCCGACGAGCGACTCTCCGATCATGACGCGGTTGATCTTGGCCATTCTGTTCCTCCGATGAGTGGTTACGGACCTGCTGTTTAGCCGCCGCCTGCGATCGTCCAGAACCTGCATCGCACGGCGGCGTATTGATGCACGGCGGTACTAACTAACATGTTCCGTGCCAGTGCACGGCCTACACGGCCCACACAACATGAAGCGGATGCGTCAGCCGCTATCGTCGAGACAGGCGGCGACCAACAGCGTCGCCACCGCCAGATCCGCGCTGGTGCCGGGATTGATTCCACGGGCTTTCAGTTCGGTGTCCCATGCATCGAGTTGCGCGGACGCGTCCGCGTGCGGTGGTGTATCGAGCGACGTTTGCCGACGGCGCGCGCGATGCTCGCGTGCCGCAAGCGTGACACTCTGCGCCAGCGCCATGCCGTGCTTGCGCACAATGTGTGAGTCGGGCCAGCCGGCGAGGAACGCGAGGAACACGTCGAGCATCGCCGCCCCGGACGCGCCGCCCGGTACTTCGCGATAGGCGGCGAGCCCCGTTTCGAAGATGTCGTGAAAGCCGTTCGCGTACTGGCGCGCGATGCTGTCGCGTTCGCTCGCGAGTTGCATCGCGGCGCGCAGGCCGATGGTCGGCGGCGCATGGACCGATTGCTCGGGCACGTCGCCGAGTCCGCCCGGATTGGCGAGGGCGATCGCGCGATAGGTGAGGCGGGCGTCGTCGACGTCGAGCGCCGCCAGCACGCGCCCGGTGGCCGCGCGCCACGCCTGCGCCGACAGTGCCGGCCCGATGTCGTCCAGCGCGGCGGCGAGCGGCGCGACCAGCAGCACGATGCCGAGATTGGTGTTGCAGCCAACCGCCTCGCGTGTGAGCGTGACCGCTTCGAGAATGCGTCGGCCGACCGGCGCGCCGCGCGCGAGCAGCGCGTCAGCCGTGGCCTGCGCGCTGCTGAGGAACTGCGCCGCGTTCATCCCGTGTCCGGGGCTTTGGATGCTGACGTTGCCGGGCTTCGGCGTGGCGACGTCGAGTGCGCAGGCACGCAGGAACGCCGCGCGAATCTGGCCGGGCGCGAGCGCGGTGGTGGGCTCAGGCATGACGTCCGCGCAATGCGGCCACAGCCACGTCCACGGCGGCTGGGTCCGTCTGGTCCAGCAAACGCCGCTGCGCCGCCAGCTTGCGATCGAGCAGATCGTCGACGAGCGCCGCCGCGAGGTCCACCGGCGTGACCGACTGCAAGCCGCGCCATGCGGCCACGCCGTTGACTTCGAGCACGAGCGGGCGCGCGGCGTCGTCGGGATTGGGGATCAGGTCCACGCCGGCATAGTCGAGACCGAGCGCGGCGGCCGCCTGCACGGCCGTTTGCGCGAGCGGCGCGGCGAGGTCGGCCGGCTCGCAGACTGCGCCTTGCGCGAAGTTGTGAATCCAGCCTTTGCCGCCCACGCGCCGCATCGCCGCCACCGCGCGGCCGCCGATCACCATCACGCGCCAGTCGAAGCCGGGCCGCTCGCCGGCGACATAGCGCTGCAGATAAGCGACCTGCCGGTACGGACCCAGCGACGGCAACGGCGCGAGTCCGCCCCGGCGTGCGCCGAGCCGTTTGAGTCCGTGACCCTGCGAGCCGAACAGCGGCTTGAGCACCACCTGACGGCCAGCGGCCGCTTCGCGCATCAATACGCGCTGTGCGAAGGCCGACGACTCGACGGCCCACGTCGCCGGAGTCGGCACGCCCGCGCGGTGCAGCAGGAAGCTGGTCATCGATTTGTCGACGCTGCGCTCGATCGCGCGCGCGTCGTTGTAAACCGGCACGCCCGACTCGCGCAGCGCGTGCAGGATGCCGAGCCGCAGCGTCACCTGCTCGAAGGTGCCGCCGGCAATGCCGCGCACGAAGACCGCATCCGGCAGCGTGTGACCGAAGCCCGGCACCACGAGACCGTGAGGTTGCCACGTGGTGTCGATACGGCAATCCGCGAGATCGACGCAGCGCGCTTGCGCGCCGCGCGCGCGGAACGCTTTCTTCAGGCGGCCGGTGTGCCAGCCGGTTTCGTCGGTGAGGATCGCGATGCGTACGCCTGCGTGCGTCACGTGGGGATTCGCGTCGGGCGCTGCGTCCGTCGTTGTGTCCGCGGCCGCGTGCGGACCCGCGCTGGCTCGCGTGAGCGTCATGGCGCGGCCGCCTTGCCGCCCCATTGAGCCTGCAGCAATGCGCTTTCGATTCGCCCGCCGTGATAGGTCGCGCCGCTTTCGAGGCTGCTCACCCAGACTTCGGCGGGCGCGAACAGCGCCGGGTCGATCTGGTAGAAGTCGAAGTTGAACGACGTGAAGATATCCGCGAACGGCCGGCCGTAGTCGCGCGAATTCGCGGCGGGCAGGCTGTCAGCGAGACGCCGCGCGACTTCGTCATGCTTCACGGTCAGATGCACGCGGCCGCCGTAGAGAATCGCATCGTTGGTGCGGCCCATCGCCTGAATACCGTCGGGTGCGGGCGGCGGCAACGGGGCCGAGCCCGCGCCTTCGACCACTTCGTCGAGCGGCACGCCGAGCACGTGCGTCTTGTGCAGCGCCACTTCGAGCACGCGCGCCACGACCTGTACCGTTCCCGCGACAGACTGTGTCGGCGTGACGATCAGCGTGAGGCCGTCGGGCGCGAGGCCGCAATCGTGCAGCACCTTGTCGATCACGAACTGCGGCGGCATCCGGTCGACCTCGAGCACCAGCACGCCGCGCTCGTGGCGGTCGCGATAGCCGAGTTCGGCGAACAGCGGCTCCTTGACGGCCAGTGCGCGCGCCGGACCGGAGCCGAGCGAGAAGAACTTCTTGCCGCCGGTCTGTTCCTTCGTGGCCGACAGACTCCAGCCCGCGTACTGGCTGCCGAGGCAGGCCAGCACCGGCGACGACGTGCGCGCTTCGATCATCGTCGGCCAGAGCGGCGCGGCGTCGAAGTTCGAGCGCACGCCGACGCGGCCGAGGCCGCCCATGCAGATGCGCGCGATTAGCACGCCGGCTTCGATGCTGCCGGGCGCGGCGACGCCGGCGTCGGCGATCACGGTCCCGCCCGGCGTGCGCGTGATCGAGACGCCGAGGCGCGCTGCATCGTCGAGCAGCCGGGCGACGAGCCGCTCGCTCAGCGCGTTGACGCTGGGGGCGACGGTTGGTGGGGAATTGTCAGGCGTGGGTGTGGAGGCAGACATGGTCGGGTTCATCGCAGGTTTCGATTCGTTGCAGGACGACGGCGCGCTGCGCATCGAGCGCGCGCGGCACCGCGTCCACCGACGCAGCGCGCACGAGCAGCGTGCAAACAGGCTGCCCCGCGTCGATGCGCGTGCCGGGCATCGGCACGTCGCAACACTGAGGGTCGCGCAGACAGGCGTCGGAAAAGTTGGCCGAAACGGTGAACGCCCTCGGCGCGAACAGCACGCGTTGACCCACGCGCCAGCGCGGCCGGCTCGCGAGTGCCAGGCTCGCGCCCGACGGCAGGCGGCCGAAGCGGCATGCATCGAGATGGCACGCGAGCAAGCCGCGCGGCCACGCATCGGGCGATGCGGTCTCGTACAGCGCCATCGTGGACGAAGGCCGCGCGTTGATTTCGAGCACTTCGAACGCGTCGCCGTCGAGCAGGAAGTCGCAACTGTTGAGGCCCACGAGACCCGTTCGTGCACAGAGCGCGTCGACGGCGGCCTGCACGCGCGCGGCGACCGGCGGCGGCACGTCGATCGGACCAATCGAGCCGGCGTGCACGAACGCGAGAGCGCCGAGCGTGCAGGTGAGTTGCTCGGCGAAACCGAGCAACTGCGCCCGGCCGTGCGCGCCGATGAACAGCGTCGATAAGGACCGGCCGTTGCCCATTCGCTGGTAGTAACCCGGCGAGCCTTGCGCGGGCTCGTGCGCTGTCGCGCGCTCCGCGCCGGGCGCCTCAACCGCTTCGATGTGTGTGCCGCCGCAGCCGTCCGCGTGTTTGAACAACCAGCCTTCAGGCGTCTCGGGCCGCGTGAACGACACAGCGGGATGCGGGATTGCGAGCTCGTCGAGCAGCGCGAAGAAGCGGCGCGGCTCGCGCACGGCGGCGCTCGCCTGAGCCGTATTGCCGATGAAGCGGGGCAAACCCGGTGCATCGCACAGTTGCGCGATCAGCGGCTCCAGCCCGCCGCCACCGATCCAGCCGAGAAAATGCGGCAGACGCGCGACGCGTTGCAACGCGTCAACGAGCCGTTCGCGGTCGATCGTCAACGCGCCTGTGCCTGCGCCGATCTCGCACCACAGTTCGGCGGCCTCGCGGGTATCGCGATCGCCGAAGAGGTCGAGCGCGGCGACCCGCAAGCCCGCGCGCGCGGCGGATTGCGCGAGCAGGCGCGCGGACAGTCCGGCTACCGCGACGAACGGCGCAAGCGTATGCGCGTGGACATGGGCGGGCGGGTGCCGAAGCATCGTCACGAGTGGGCTCAGCCCAGGCCGGCGGCGACCGCGCGCGCTTCGTCGAATGCTTGCGGGAAACCCAGGTAGACCGGTTTGCCGCCGGTGCGCATGCGCATGAAGAGCCGATGCTCGACCTGGTATTTGACGTTGCCGATCGCCAGCGCGCCGATGCCGACCGCGCCCGCATTGGGCACGCCGTCGATCGGCTTGCCGTCGTTCATCACGTTGACGCCGGCGATGCCTTCCGGCGGCACGGCGTTGACGTCCGCGGCGATCAGCAACCGCTTCGCGAACGCGAGGTCGTCGGGGCCGATCACCTGCACGCCCGCCACGGCGGTGGCGAGCACGATCTCCGCGTCGGCCAGCGCATCGCGCAATTCGTCCGGGGTCGCGACGCTAATGCCGTTGGTCACGATCCCGAAGCGCTGGTTGATTTCGGCCGACACGCCGAGCGCGCGCGCCTGATCGTGATGACTCGCTATCGTCACGTCGGCGCCGCGCGACGCGGCCATCGCCGCCGCCACCCGGCCCACCGCGCCGGTGCCGCCGAGAATCAGCACGCGCTTGCCGCCCAGTTCCATGCCGTGCTGCTTGCCCAGATGCCGTTCGACCAGCGCGACGGCGGCGGCGGCCGTCGTATACGAGCCGCTCGGATCGGCGAACACCGACACCTCGAACGGCGGCACCATCGCCTTGCGCGCGGAATCAAGCATGTCGGCGGCCTGCATCACGTCGCGTCCGCCGATGAAGATGCCGGTGCGCGACACGCCTTTCGGACCCCGCGAAAAGATCGCGTCCTGAGTCAGGTTCGCGACCATCGCCGGTTGAACGTTGCAGTACGGCACGATGACCTGGTAGCCGGCGTCGGCGGCCATGTTGACGTCGAACGGACTCATCTGCGGAGTGGCCGTGAACATGTGCAGGATGTAGGGCCTTTCAATGGTTTCGGACATGGCGGCAGGCTCGTTTCGGTTTTAGTGGCAATCCCGCGGACCGCGCCGGCAGCGACGCCGCGCGCGCGGCCCGCGACGGGCGGAGATCCGGGAGGAAGTCATGCGGCGTCGCTCCGTCGCGCGTGCGCGCCGGCGCAGCGGATCGCCGCGCCGCTATTGCGTCCGGTGACGACCGTGCATTCGATATGCGGCAGCGCGCGCGCCGCTTCGCGCGCGGTGCTGAGCGCGTGCTCGGCATCGCTTGCGCTTGCGACGATCGCAAAGCCCGTCGGGCCCCACGAGGTCTGGCCGAGGCCCACGGCTCGCTCGGCGGCGACCGCGCGCAGCACGCGCTCGACGTCGGGGCTGGCGAACACGCCGCCTTGCGCACTGGCGAAATACTCGCCGATGATCTGCTGCAGTTCGGTCAAGCCCTGCGCGAACGGCGCGAAGTCGCGCTCGGCGGCGCCTGGCAGAATTCGCATCAGCACCAGATGGCACAGGTGCGCGGCGAGGTGCTGCGGAAACGGTGCGAGCGAGGCAAGGGCGCGCCGCTCCTCGGCGCCGTGCAAACCTTCGCGGGCGTGGTCGCTCACGAGGAGCACGCGCCATTCGTCGGGGAACGGCTGGCGCGCGAGCAGCGGCGGCACGCCTCGCTGATGCATGCCGGCCGGTCCGCCGTCCAGCAGCAGGCCGCCCGCGTCGAAGCCCAGAATGCCGATGCCGGAACGCGCGCCCCGCCCGAGCAACGCCGCGAGTTCGGCGCTGCTCGCCGGATGGCCGAGCAGCCGCACGAACGCCGTGCCGACCGCGAGCGCCAGTTGCGTGCCGGAGCCGAGGCCGGTGTGCGCGCGCGGCATGTGGGTGACGTCGATCGCGACCGGCGCGGGTCCGTACGCGGCCTGCAAGCGCGCGAGACAATGCGCGATGCGCACGCGGTCCGCGTCGCTCACGGCGCCGCCGATCTGCTCGCGCTCCGCGTGCCGCGCTTCGAGGCGCGTACCCTGCGTGTCGATCACCAGTCCCAGGCTGCCGAACGCGCGTCCCAGCGATGCGTTCGGGTCGAGAAAACCCAGATGCAGCCGCGCGGGCGCATCGATCGTGACGGCCGTGTGAGGCGGGAGGCGGCGAAGCTGAAGCGGCATCGCAAGTGTCCTTGTGGGTGCGCTGAACAGGGTTTGGCCGAAGGGCGCCGGACTGCGGCGCGGGCCATGACGGCAGTGCGCCGGCGAGTTCAAGCAGAAGGCGTACCAGGCGCGGGCCCCGGCCGCCGTCGCCAACGTGCGGCCGATGGCGAGTCGCGCGCGGGCTGGGCGCGGTGATCGTCGAGCGATGTCATGCGTGCGGGAGTACGGCGGTGGTCGACCGAGCTTTCGTTCGTCGCGCAGCGCCGGCGCGAAACGAAGCTGCGCGAAGCCAACCCATGCGTAGGAGTTCGCCGGCAGCGCTTCGGACTCCATCGTGTCCCGTCCGTGCGTGGACGCTGTGTGACGCCGAAGGTGCACTGTGTCACTCGGTGTCTCGGCGGCTCGCCGCAAGCCTCCGCGTCATTCCCCCTGCGCGGTTTTAGGCGCGTCGTACTTGATATAGCGGAAACGCTGATCGTCGGACGGCGTGCCTTCGAGCGGGCCGTCCTCCAGGCCGGGTTGCCAATGGATCACCGATTCGATTTTCGTCGCGAGCGCGAAGTCCTTGTCGGTGATGCCCTTCGCGGTATGTGTCTTGAGCTTCACGGTCACGAATGCGTAGGAGACCGTCAGATCCGGATGATGCCACGCGGCTTCCGCGAGATGCCCCACTGTGTTGACCACCATCAGCGTGCCTTTCCAGCCTTCGGTGCGGTACTTGCGCCGCAGCCAGCCGTCCTCGAGATACCAGTGTTGCAGCGGACCGACGAGGCGTTGCTGGATCTCGTCGTCTGAATAGACCTGCTCTGCCTTTGCCATGACCTTGCTCCTCGGATGCGGGAACCGCCCGCCGAACGACGAACTGCTGCAAGTGCCGCGCCAATTGCGCCGCGCCGCGACCCGCGAGGCGTGACTCGCAAAGGACACGGTTCGTATCGCGGACGTGACACAGTATGTGTCGCAGCGCGTCGCGGAACCGGGTCACGCGTGTCACCCCGTCGTCATGAACGCGCAGCGTGCAAGCCGCGCCGCGCGACGCGCGACTCGCGTTACAGGCTGCGCGTGCGCCACGCCGGCGACCGTCCCGACAAACCGGCATGGAATATGCGTTGGCCTTTCATGCGCCGCGAAGCCCGACGTCGAATCGGGATAGGGCGTTGATCGTTACCTGCACTCGGAAGGCGCGCACGATGCGTGCGAGGTAGCGTGGGTCATTCGTGAGTTGAACAGCAGGACAATTCTGGAGGAGACATGAACTTACGCACCACGGTTCTTGGGCTCGCGATCCTCGCATCGGCAGCCTTTAGCTCTATCGTCGCACAGGCCGATCCGCAGCTCGACGGCCTGATGAAGAATCCATCCAACTGGGCGGCCCAGGCGGGCGATTATGCAAATCACCGCTACAGCCCGCTCAAACAGATCAACGAGAACAACGTCGGCAAGCTGCAGGTTGCGTGGACCATGTCCACTGGCGTGCTGCGCGGCCACGAAGGCTCGCCGCTCGTGATCGGCGACACGATGTATATCCACTCGCCGTTCCCCAACAAGGTCATCGCGATCAACCTGAAGGACCAGACTTTCGCCTGGCAGTATCAACCGAAACAGGACGAGCAGGTCGTCTCCGTGATGTGCTGCGATACCGTCAACCGCGGTCTCGCTTACGGCGACGGCAAGATCTTCCTGCAACAGGCCGACACCAAACTCGTCGCGCTGAACGCGAAGACGGGCGACGTGGTGTGGACCGCGCAGAACGGCAATCCGAAGGCGGGTGAAACCAACACCAACGCGCCGCACGTTTTCGGCGACAAGGTGCTGACCGGTATCTCGGGCGGTGAATTCGGTGTGCGCGGGCGTCTGATCGCGTACGACATCAAGACCGGCAAGCCGGTCTGGACGGCCTATAGCACGGGCCCCGACAACGAGATGCTGCTCGATCCGCAAAAGACGATGACCTATACCGACGGCAAGATGGTGCCGGTGGGCGCGGACTCGTCGCTGAAGTCGTGGAAGGGCGACCAGTGGAAGCTGGGCGGCGGCACCACGTGGGGCTGGTATGCGTGGGACCCGAAGCTCAACCTCATCTACTACGGCACGGGCAATCCGGGCACGTGGAATCCGACGCAACGTCCGGGCGACAACAAATGGTCGATGTCTATCTTCGCGCGCGACCTGAATACCGGCACCGCGAAATGGGTCTACCAGATGACGCCGCACGACGAATGGGATTATGACGGCGTCAACGAAATGATCCTGTCGGACCTGAACATCGACGGCAAGAAGGTGCCCTCGATCGTCCACTTCGACCGCAACGGTTTCGGCTATACGCTCAATCGTGAAACCGGCCAGTTGCTCGTCGCGCAGAAGTACGACCCGGCGGTGAACTGGGCCGATCGCGTCGATCTGAAGAGCGGTCTGCCGATTCGCAATGCGGCTTACTCGACTCAGGCAGCCGGCTCCGATCACAACGTGAAGGGCATCTGCCCGGCGGCGCTCGGTTCGAAAGACCAGCAGCCGGCGGCCTTCGATCCGGGGACGAACCTGTTCCTCGTGCCGACCAACCACGTTTGCATGGACTACGAGCCGTTCGATGTCGACTACGTGTCGGGACAGCCGTATGTCGGCGCCACGCTGTCGATGTATCCGGGCCCGAACGAGAACAACGCGATGGGCAACTTCATCGCGTGGGACGCGAGCAAGGGCAAGATCGTCTACTCGAAGCCGGAGAAGTTCTCGGTGTGGTCGGGCGTGCTCGCCACAGCCGGCGGTGTCGCGTTCTACGGCACGCTCGAAGGCTACATCAAGGCGGTTCGCATCAAGGACGGCAAGGAACTGTGGCGCTTCAAGACGCCGTCGGGAATCATCGGCAACGTCTTCACGTATGAGTACGGCGGCAAGCAGTTCGTCGGTGTGTACTCGGGCATCGGCGGCTGGGCCGGCATCGGCATGGCGGCCGGGCTGGAAAAGTCGAACGAAGGTCTGGGCGCAGTTGGCGGCTATCGTGAACTGGCGAAGTACACCGCGCTCGGCGGCACGCTCTTCGTGTTCGCGATCCCTGGCGAAAAGAGCTGAATGACCGCAGCGGACTGACCCGCACGGCTGGCGCGCTCGTCGCACGAGAGCGCACCGGCCGTCCCTCGGGTCCCCTGCCGGTCGAACGAATCATCCCGCGCGCGCCCGTTTCATCGATGCGTCGAAGATGCGCATCGGGGCGCCGCTCATCTCGAAGGAGACATGTGCATGAAAGGCCGATCAATCTTGTTGCTCGCGACACTGCCCGCGGCACTTGTCCTGCTACCCGTTGGGTATGCGCAGAACAATCCCTCGATTGCGCAGGTCGCATACAAGGTGGTCGACGGTAGCAAGGTCGACAGTAATACGCTGCAAGGATGGAAAACCTGGCGCGCGCTCGCCTGCGAACGCTGCCACGGAGCGCAGCAGCAGGGCATGGTGGGACCGTCGCTGATCGACGCGTTCAAGACGCTCGACAAGACAGAGTTTCATCGAACGGTGTTCGGCGGCCGGGTAGAGAAGGGCATGCCCGATTTCAGCACGAGCCAGATGATGCAGAAGAACTGGGAAAACCTTTATGCGTATCTGAAAGGGCGCTCCGACGGCCAGATCAAGCCCGGCGATCTGCAGGCCATCGATGCCAAATGAGGCCCGCGCCGCAACTCTTTCGGAGGCTCACGATGCGTGATACCAGAAGCATGTCGGTGCACGCCGCGCTCAGCGCAGCCGCGCTGTGTTGCGCGGCGTTCGCGAGCGCCGCGGTCAGGGCGGACGGCCCCTCGCT
Organism: Paraburkholderia ginsengisoli NBRC 100965; assembly: GCF_000739735.1. GTDB lineage: Bacteria > Pseudomonadota > Gammaproteobacteria > Burkholderiales > Burkholderiaceae > Paraburkholderia > Paraburkholderia ginsengisoli. The sequence goes on from NZ_BBJF01000005.1 coordinate 709,538, forward strand.
GCCCAACAACGACGGCGCGGACGGCGTCCTCAGAGTGTGCGCGGACCCGAACAACATGCCGTTGTCCAACAACAAGGGCGAGGGCTACGAGAACCGGATCGCGAGCCAGATGGCGAGCGACTTCGGCTACAAGCTCGAATACACCTATTTTCCGCAGCGTATGGGCTTCGTGCGCCACACGCTGCGCGAGAAGGAAGAGGGCAGCGACCGCTTCAAGTGCGACCTGATCATCGGCGTGCCGAAGGGTTACGACATGACCTCGACGACGCAGCCGTATCTGCACTCGACCTACGCGATGGTGTTCCCGAAGCGCCCCGAGTTCGCCAACATCAATACGCCCGACGACCTGCTCAAGCTGCCGCCGGAACAGCTGGCGAAACTGCACTTCGGCATCTTCTCGCAGACGCCCGCGGTGGACTGGCTGCTCGCGCACAACCTGATCGATCAGGCGGTTTCGTACCGGGTGCAAAGTGGCGATCCGCAGGAATACCCCGGTCAGATGATCGAGCAGGACCTGCGCGCGGGCAACGTCGACGTGGTGTTTCTGTGGGGGCCGATCGCGGGCTACTTCGCCAAGCGTGCCGGCGATACCGTCAAGCTCGTGCCGTTTCCGGCAGGCCCCGGTATCCGCTTCGACTATACGATTTCGATGGGCGTGCGTTACGGCGAGAAGGCGTGGAAAGACAAGGTGGATCAATGGATCGGCGCGAACCACGACAAGATCGACAGCATCCTGACCAGCTACGAAGTGCCACTGCTCAAACCGATCGACACGCCGTCGCCGAAATCCGGCGACGCTTCGCCATGACGGGTGCGCGACGCGCCCTGCTTCGCGCGGCGGCGGCATGCCTCACGATGGGAACGTTGTGCATCGCACCGGCCGCCTCGCACGCCGCGGACGCACCGGGCACCGACAGCATCACGCCGGCCGAACGCCTGATCTTCACGACCGATCATCTGCACGGTGTCGCCGCGCAGACCGAACTCGACTACGCGATGGTCGACTCCGCACAGCCGTCGCGCAATGCGGATGTGGTGAAGGTGCTGGTGGTCAGTGCGGACAACGTGAAGGGCGACGCCCAGGTGTCGGACCATAGCGGCAGCGTGCCGTTACCGAACGGCGGCCTGCAATGCAATCCGGTGATCATCTATTTTCTGGAGCGCGATATCACGGAGATGCAGGGTCTGACGGGCGGCCAGCGGCGCTATTTTCAGCAGCGGCTGCGACTTGCGCTCGCGGCGGGACCGCGCATCGAAAGCGTGACGACCGAAAGCGGCGGCAAGTCGGTGAACGCGCATCGCATCGTCGTGCAGCCGTACCTGAACGACCCGAACGCGCAGCGCTTCCCGCAATACACGGCCAAGCGCTACACGTTCCTGCTCGCCGATGACGTGCCGGGCCAGGTGCTGCTGATTCGCACCGACGTGCCCGGTGCGAACAACGACTTCACGCATCCGGCGCACACGGAGTCGCTGAGCTTCCAGTCGGTGCTGCGCAAATTGCCGACGCCGGACAAGGCGCCGTTGAAATCGTCCAATGCGCCGAGGGCCAGTCGTTAGCTTGACCTTTGGCTCGACCTTGGTCCGCCGTTAGCTCAACTTCCGGCGCGGTCCGCCCGCGTGCTCGTGCAGACGCGCCGGCCCGCCATCGTTTGACAGTTCGCTTTTGCAGGGAGTGCTTGCATGCTGATCGACACCAAAGACTACGCCCCGAAACTGATGGAAGCCATCGGCGCACTGGGCGCGGCCACGCCGGCCACACTCGCCGGCTTTCAGGCGCTCGACGGCGCCGCTGCGCGCACCGGCCATCTGGACGCGAAGACGCGCGAGCTGATCGCGCTGGCGGTGGCCGTCACCACCCGTTGCGATGGCTGCCTCACGCTGCATAGCGCCGCCGCCGCGCGCGCGGGGGCGAGCCGCGAAGAGGTGGCCGAGGCGTTGTCGGTGGCAATCGCGCTGAACGCGGGCGCAGCGCTGGTCTACTCGGCCCGCGCGCTCGACGCCTTCGGCCAGCAGAGCGGCTAGTTCACATGCAGACCGCGCGCTTCGCGACGAGTCGGGTCAATCTGAACTTCATCCGCTCATTGACCTTGCGGCAGTTGCAGATCTTCGTCGTGGCGAGCCGCTATACGAGTTTCGCGCGCGCGGCGGAGGAACTGCATCTGACCCAGCCGGCCGTCTCGATGCAGATTCATCAACTCGAAGACGCGATCGGCCTGCGCCTCTTCGAGCGCGTCGCGCGCAAGCTCACGTTGACCGAGGCGGGTGAGATGCTCTCGCATCACGCGAGCCGCATTCTCGGCGAGATCAAGGACGCCGAAGATGCGATGACCTCGCTCAAGCAGGCGGACAGCGGCTCGATCGCGGTCGGCATCGTCAGTTCGGCGACTTACTTCGCGCCCAAGCTGCTCGCGCTTTATTCGCATCTCTACCCGAAGGTCGACGTGCACTTTTCGGTCGGCAATCGCGACGCGTTGCTGCGTCTGCTGCAGGACAACGCGATCGATCTCGCCATCATGGGGCGCCCGCCGCCGGAACTCGATACGACCACCGAGCCGCTCGCCAGCCACCCTCAGGTGGTGATCGCGCCGCTGGATCATCCGTTGTGCGGCGCGCGCCGCTTCGATCTGCAGGAACTGCGCGGCGATACGTTTCTGTTGCGCGAGCACGGCTCGGGCACGCGCATGGCCGCCGAGGTGATGTTCCGTCAGCATCTGTTCACGCCCGCGAAAATCGTCACGCTCGGCAGCAACGAAACCATCAAGCAGGCGGTGATGGCGGGCATGGGCGTGAGCCTGATCTCGCTGCATACGCTGCTGCTGGAACTGCGCACCGGCGAGATCGCATTGCTCGACGTGAACGGCACGCCGATCGAACGCACATGGCAGATCGTGCATCTGCGCTCGAAACAGCTGTCGCCGACCAGCGTCGTGTTCCGCCAGTTTCTGCTGGATCATGCGGCGACGCATCTGGAGCGCGAGTACGCGCCTTATGCGAGTTTTCCGATCGGCGTGGGGTCCTGACATGAACTCATTGCTTGCGTGGCGCAGGGCGTTCATGCGTGGTGTACGCGTCCTCTGCGTTTGCATCGGCGGCGCTGGCTGCCTGTTCGCGGTGACGCCGGCACGCGCCGAGCCGGTGTCGATCGCGGTGATGAACTGCACGCTGATCGACGATAACGCCGCCTACAACGACGCGGAAATCAATCGCATCCAGCAGGCTCGCATCGAGATGATCAGCGATGCGGTGCGCGCGCAGCTGGACGCGAGCCAGCGCTACCGTGTCGCCGATAACGGCCGCGCTTCCGAACTGATCGCCCGTCTCGGCGCGACGCAAGACCTGAGCACGTGCGACGGCTGCGCGAGGCAGGTGGGCCGCGAGCTGGGCGTCGAACAGGTGGGCATATGCTGGGTTCAGAAAGTCAGCAACCTGATCCTCAATCTGAATCTGCGCGTGGAAGATGTCGTCAGCGGCAAGGCATTGTTCCAGCGCTCGGTCGATATTCGCGGCAATACGGACCTGTCGTGGCGTCGCGGCGCGACGGCGCTCGTCGGGCTGCTGGTGGATGACGCGTCGAAGCGTTCGACGGGGCAGCGTACTGCGCCGTGACGATGAGTCGATGGCACAGTCTGTACCCGGCTGTCGTGACAGGATGACAACGATCCCGTCGGGGTCCGGCCCGCTGGGCGTGTTCGCGCGATCGGCACAAAGCGTGCTTGAACGCAGGCCGGCGAGGGTGGATCGCAGAGCGGGATGAATCGACGGGTACAAGCGAACACAAAACGGGCACAAGCAGACGGACACACACGTCCCACCGGCTCACCGCACGGCGTCCACGACGCCGTAGTCTGGCCGGTTAAACGAAGGGGATCGCATCGATGAGTTCTGGCGAACAGCTTCAGGACTGGCGGCTTCATGCACTTCAAATCGAAAACGAAGTCGCCAAGGTCGTCATCGGCCAGCAGCAGACGCTGCGGCTCATCAACGTCGCACTGTTCGCCCGGGGCCATGTGCTGCTCGAAGGCGGCGTCGGCGTGGGCAAGACGACGGTGTTGCGCGCGTTCGCACGCGTGGTCGGCGGCGAGTTCGAGCGCGTCGAAGGCACGATCGATCTGATGCCGGGCGATCTCGTCTATCACACGTATGTCGACGGCGACGGCAAGCCGCGCATCGACCCCGGCCCGCTGTTGCGCCACGGCGAGCAGTTGACCACCTTCTTCTTCAACGAAATCAATCGCGCCCGTCCGCAGGTGCAGTCGCTGTTGCTGCGCGCGATGGCCGAGCGTTCGGTGTGGGCGTTCGACCGCGAACACCGCTTCCCGCATATGACCGTGTTCGCCGACCGCAACAAGGTCGAGAAAGAGGAGACCTTCGAGCTGGCCTCGGCCGCGCGCGACCGCTTCCTGTTCGAGCTGAACATGCCGACGCCCGCCGAGCCCGAGGTGCGGCGCGCGCTCGTGTTCGACACGATGTTCCATGACGTCGACGCGTTGCTCACGCAGTTGACGCCCGCGATCGTGCCGTGGGAGCAATTGAACAGCGTCGGCGCGGCGATCCAGCAGGACGTGCAGGCGAGCGCGACGATCGAGCGCTATGCGCTGGACATCTGGCAGGCGACCGAAACGCCGCTGCGCTTCGGCATCACGCTCGACGGCGTAGACATGCAGCAGCTGATTCTCGCCGGCGCGAGTCCGCGTGGCATGAGCGCGCTGTTGCGGGCCGCACGCGTGGTCGCGTGGCTCGCGGGACGCTCGCATCTGATTCCGGAGGACATTCACGAAGTGCTGATGCCGGCGCTCGGGCATCGCGTGTTCTTCACGCCGATCTATGAACTGCGCCGCCAGGAGCTGGCCGATGCGCTGATCGCGCAGATCATGGCGAGGGTTGCGGTGCCTTGATCCGCCGGTCTGATTCACCGGTGTGATTCACCGGCCACCCACAGCGAGCTACCCGTTGTCATTCGCGCCGAAGCGCCCTGAACCACGAACGCCACGAACCTCATCCACCCCATGAACGGCATAGCCGAATTCCACTACCGTTTGCCGATGCGCGCCGGCGGAGCCCGGCCGGGATCGCATCCCGGTTCGAGCTTCGGCTCGGGTCAGCAGTTCGCGATGCACGGCCGTCTGTTCGATTACCCCGATCCGCGTCGGCTGGACCTGCGCGCGAGCGTGCGCGCGGCGCGTTCGGAATGGTTGGTGCGGGTCAACCTGCAGCGCGTGGCCGTGCCGGTGGTGGTGATCGTCGACGTGTCCGCGTCGATGCAGTTCGGCACCGGTCAGAGCAAGTTGCAGGTGGCCGCGGACTTCGTCGAGGCGCTCGGCTACAGCACGTTCCGTGTCGGCGATCGGCTGGGCATGATGGCCTTCGATGCCGACGCGCGCGACGATCTCTTCATGCCGGAGCGCTACGGCCGGGGCACCGGCAATCTGCTCGCCACCAAGTTGCGCGCGTGCGCCGGCCGCGCGGCCGGGCGGGCAGGGGGCGCAGGGCTGCGGCGTTGCGTGACGCGGCTCGCCGGAAGGCAGGCGCTGGTATTCGTCGTGTCCGACTTCCACTGGCCGCTCGCACAGGTGCCGGCCGTGCTCGACATGCTGGTGCATGCGTGCGTGGTGCCGATAGTCGTCTGGGACGAGGCCGAAGTCTCGCCGCCGCGCAACGGTCCGCTGCTCGCCGTCAGCGACGCCGAGTCCGGTGAAGAGCGCAGGGTCTGGTTGCGCGACGGCGTGCGCGAACGCTGGCGTGAAGGCGTCGCGCGACGCCGTGCGGAACTGGCAGGCCTGTTCGGCGCGCGCGGCATGCGGCCGTTCTATATCGAAGGCGGGTTCGATCCGGAAGCCATGTCGCGCTATTTTCTGGAGGCGAGCGTATGAGCCTGTGCGCGCGCCGGTCAACGCTTGCTCGCGGTTGGCGCGCACACGCGTCGATCGCGCTGCTGCTGGCCATGCGCGTCATCGACAGCAGCGCCGCCACGACAGTGCCCGCGCTGGTCGAACAGCCGCGTGCGTTCGGCTACGTGCTGGGCGATATCCTCACGCAGCGCGTGTTGCTGCAGGCCGGCGGCCATGACGTCGGCACGGTCACGGCGCCGTCGGTGGGCCGCACCGGCGTGTGGCTCGAACGGCGGCCCGCGTCGCTCGAAACCGATGCGGACGGCCGTCACTGGATGGTGATCGACTATCAGGTCGTCAACGCGCCGCAGACGCTCACCAAAATCGTCCTGCCCGCAATAGCGCTGACGTCCGCCAGCGGCGCGCAATTGCTGGTGGCCGAATGGCCGGCGAGCGTCGCGCCGCTGACCCCGCCCGAGGCATTCGGCGACGGCGCGCTGCAAGCGCTGCGGCCCGATCGCCAGGCGCCGTTGCTGCCCACGGCCGGGTTGCATCGGCAGATCGCGTGGGCGCTCGGTCTGTTGTTCGCGACGTTGCTCGCGTGGGCCGGCTGGTGGTGGTGGCGCGACCGGCGCGAGGCCCAGCGGCTGCCGTTTGCGCGTGCATGGCGGCGGATGCGGCGGCTCGAAGTTCCGCAAGCAGATCCACAAGCAGATCCACAAGCAGATCCACAAGCAGATCCACAAGCAGATCCACAAGCAGATCCACAAGCAGATCCACAAGCAGATCCGCAGGCAGGTCCGCAAACCGCCACGTCGCAGGACGCGTGGTTCTGCCTCCACCATGCGTTGAACGAAACCGCCGGACAGGTCGTGCATGCGGGCGAGCTGTCCGGTCTGTTCGCGCGCGCGCCGTATCTGCAACCGCTGCGCGCGCAACTCGAGCAGTTCTATCAGGCATCGTCCGAGCGCTTCTTCAAGCCCGCGCCGAGTGGCGCCGAGTTTCCGCTGCAGACGTTGTGCCGTGCGCTGTATCGGGCCGAACGGCGCGCTCAACGATGAACCTGGCTCTCGACTTCACCGCGCCCTGGATGCTCGCGTTGCTGCCGCTGGCGGTGCTGCCGTGGCTGCCGCGACGCAGCGATACGCTGGTGTTTTCCAGCGTCGCGTGGCTGCCGGCGGATCATGTCGGCCGATGGGTCGGCTGGCTCGTGCGCGGCTGCGCCGTGCTGGCGATCGCGGCGATCGTCGTCGGACTCGCCGGGCCGGGGCGCTCGCAGATGCAGGTGCTGCGAACCGGCAGCGGCGCGCAGATTCTGATCCTGATGGATCGCAGCGCCAGCATGGACGAAACGATGGGCAGCGCGGGCGTCGAGGCGCCCAGCGGCGAATCGAAGAACAAGGTGGCGCGCGCGTCGTTGACGAGCTTCGTGAGCCAGCGGCCCAACGACCGGCTCGCGTTCATGATGTTCGGCACCAGCCCCGTGCTGGCGATGCCGTTCACGTACAACCATCGGGCAATCGAACAGACCATCGCCGCCACGGCGATCGGCCGCGGCATGCCCGACACACAGCTCGACCGCGGGATGCTCGCCGCGCTCGATCAGTTCGAAGGCCGCCCGTCGTCGGGGCGTCGCGCGATCGTGCTGGTCTCCGACGGCGGCGCGCGGCTCGATGAAACGATGCGGCGACGCATTCAGGCGGGACTGCTGCGCAACCAGATCGCGCTTTACTTCATCTACCTGCGCAGCACCGTCTATAGCCCTGACCTGAACTCCGCGCTGCCGGCTGCCGGGTCGTCGGCCGAAGCGGAATTGCATCGGTATTTTCTGTCGCTGCCGACGCCGTACCGGCTTTTCCAGGCGGGCGACGCGAAGGCGATGATGGCCGCCGTCGCCGAGATCAACCGGCAGCAAAACGCGCGCACGTCGTTCGTCGAGTATCTGCCTCGCCAGGATTGGAGTCCGTATTGCTTCGCCGTCGCGCTGTTCTGCGTGGTCATGCTGATGGCGTTGCGCGTATTTCAGGTAAGGAGTTGGGCATGACGCGCACGCTCATTCACGCCGTGTTCGCGACCGTCGCGTTGGGCTGCGCGGCGTTCGTCGCGTATGACTGGACACGTCTTCAGCACGCCGCGCGGGTGAACCAGGCCATCGCGGCGGCGAGCGTCGCGAGCGGCGATCCGCACAGGAGCGCCGCCGACGACGCGCCGCAAATTCTGCTCGCGCGCGCGACGGCGCTGTCGAAAGCGGGCGCCTACGATGCGGCGGCGCGCCTCTACGAAGGCCTGATCCACGAGCATCCCGACGACCTCGGCCGAACCGCGATGTTCGATCTCGGCAACATGTATTTGCGCGAAGGAAAAGGCGATGGCGCGGGCCACGGCGTGAAGTCGCTCGCGATGATCGGCGAGGCGAAGGCGCGCTACCGCCTTCTGCTGCGCGCCGCGCCCGACGATTGGGACGCGCGTTATAACCTGGAGCGCGCGCTCTGGCTTGCGCCCGAAACGCCGACCGCGCTCGAAGAACCCGACGTGAAAGAGCAGCACAACGTGAAAGTGCGCGACCCCGAGAGCAAGGACTTGCCGTGAGCGCCGCGACCGGCCGGCGCGGTTTCGCGAGATTGCGCCATGCGTTGACGCCGCTCGCGCTCGTCGCGTTGATCGCCGCGGTCGCGCTGCCGGATGTAACGCTGCCGCGCAATACGTTCGACTACATCGTGACGCTCGATATCACGCAGAGCATGGACGTCGAGGACGTCGTTCTGAACGGCGCGCCGGTGAGCCGGCTGAAGTTCGCGCAGGCCGCGACGCGCGACGCGCTGACACGTTTGCCGTGCGGATCGAAAGTGGGCTGGAGCGTATTCACCGGTCAGCGGACTTTGCTGCTGTTGCCGCCGATCGAGGTGTGCAGCAACTACGACGCGTTGCTGGTGTCGCTCAACGGGATCGACGCGCGCATGCGTTGGACCAATTGGAGCCGCATTGCCGAGGGCGGCGTGTATTCGGCGGTGCGCGTCGCGCAGGAGGTCGGCCACGGCGCGGCCATCGTGTTCGTCACCGATGGTCACGAAGCGCCGCCGATTCCGCCGACCCGAGCACTGATGCGCGATCTCAATCCGGCGCAGATCAAGGGCTGGCTGATCGGCGTCGGCGGCGATCAGCCAGCGGCGATTCCGAGAACCGACGGCGACGGCAACCGGATCGGCTACTGGCAGGCCGACGACGTGGTGCAGGTGCCGCCCTTGCCGGGGCGCAAGACCTTGGCGGAGTCGCATGAGGAGTTGTCGGAGCTGCACGGTCAGTATCTGGGCTTCGTGGCCGGGCAAACCGGGCTGGCTTATCAGCGCCTTTGGTCCGCGACGGCTATGGGCGATGCGATGATGGAAGCGCGCTTTGCTCACCGCGAACCGGTGCCGACCGATTTGCGCTGGGTGCCGGCGTTGCTCGCGCTGGTGTTGCTGGTGGGAAGGTTCATGCCGGACGTGGTCTGGGTGTGGCTGCGGAATTGTTGGCGGAGCGTGGGGCGGGTCGGAAGGCGAGTTGTGTCGTCGGTGTCGAGTGGACGCCGGCCGCCGAGCGGGGTGTCTTGAGGGTGTCGGATCTCGAGGGGAGAGTGGCTGCGGGCACTCGCGTACCTCGCCACTCTCTTGCGACTAATAACACTTCGCGCCGTGCCCGATGTCCTGCATTCGCGACGCGATCGAGCTGATCAACGTGTTGAGATTGGTTTTATCGAGGACCGTGCATCCGCCGATAATTCCACCACGCACGAGTGCCATCGCACTCGGATCGAGATCGTCGTCCATGGTGAGATCCTTGATCACTAATAGCGTTGTCATTGCCGTTCTCCTGGTGAAGAGTGAGCCACTTGGAACGCGATCGCGTAGCGTCTTATGCAGGAGATGTGCCAATGCGTAGTCCAAAGTCATTGGCGCTTGCGGCGCTTAGTGGTTGCAAGGGTTCTGCGCTATTCGCGGGTCCGTTCTGAAGGAAAGATGTCGAGCCATGACTGACGTATGGCGCGCGTCTGTCGGTTGCGGCCGAACAGGGCGGATAACGGGCGGCGAGGGCGGGGCGTTCACCCAAGAATGTCAGTCGCCTTGTGGTGCTCACCCACGCCGTCGATCAGAATCACCGGACCGTTCGCATGCCCCAGGCGTAACGGCAGGATTCGCCGATACGCGTCCGATCCATACCAGCCGCGCGCGGCCGCGAGATCGGCAAACGCAATGGCGATCAGATCGCCATGCCACTCGCCTTCGCATACCTCGGGCCGGGCGCCGTGAACGATGAAGCGGCCACCAAACGGTTCAAGCGTTGCGTCGATCCGCTCGAGGTATTCGACGATGTCGGCGCACAGCTCGACATGATGCAAATGGGCAATCGCGTAGGCAGTCATGGAAGCACTCCGTGGCATGAGATAAGTGGATCGACGCTATGGATGCCGCTATGGTCTGCGCGAGCAGCCGTGCACGTCGATTACCCGGGAGGTAAATAGAACATTCGGCGCCAATCTGTCGACGCGTTCAAACGCCACGGCGCCGCTCCGACCGACAGACGCTGTCGGCGGTATGGGCCTCCGGCGCATACACCGCCTCTCCAGCAACCGCCTGCTTGTTACACTGCGAACACACCGCCACCGCAACGCGGCCGGCACCGATGCAGTGCCGGCTCATTGAAGCGCCACGCACGTCAGTTCACAAAACACAGGAGGAGCACTTCCATGACGCTTTCCAAGAGAAAATTCGGCCGTACCGGCTGGGATGTGTCGGAAATCGGTTTCGGAGCATGGGCGATCGGCGGCTCGTGGGGCGGCGTCGCCGAAGACGACGCCAAGGCCGCGCTCAACGCGGCGCTCGATAGCGGCGTAACTTTCATCGATACCGCCGACGTCTACGGCGACGGTCGGTCGGAACGGATCATCCGGGACGTGTTGCGGGAACGAGGCGGCGAGCGTCCCATCGTCGCGACCAAGCTCGGGCGCCGGCTCGACCCGCATGTGACCAGTGGCTATACGAACCGGCGTGAACTCGAAGGGTTCATCGACCGGAGCCTGTCGAATCTGGGCGTCGATACGCTGGACCTGGTGCAACTGCATTGCCCGCCGACGGAGGTCTACTACCATCCCGAGGTTTTCGACGCGATGGACGACTTCGTTGCTGCCGGCAAGATCCGCTATTACGGCGTGTCGGTCGAAAAGGTCGAGGAAGCGCTGAAGGCAATCGAGTATCCCAATGTGGTTTCGGTGCAGATCATCTACAACATGTTCCGGCAACGTCCCGCCGGGTTGTTCTTTCGGGAGGCGCAAAGGAAAAACGTCGCGGTCATTGCGCGAGTGCCGTTGGCGAGCGGCATGCTGACGGGCAAGATGTCCGCGGATTCGGTTTTCGCGTCGGACGACCATCGTGCTTTCAATCGGCATGGCGAGGCGTTCGATGTCGGCGAAACGTTCTCCGGAGTGCCTTATGACATCGCGTTGAAAGCGGTCGACGAATTGCGCGGCCTGGTCCCGGTGGACGCATCCATGGCGCAACTGGCTCTGCGCTGGATCCTGATGGAGGAGGCTGTCTCCGTGATCATTCCCGGCAGCAAAAACGCGGCGCAAGCGGCGTCGAACGTTGCGGCTGCGAATCTCGCGCCACTGTCCGATGAGGTCATGCAGCGCGTTCGGGATGTGTATGAACGGTATATCGCGCCGCAGGTTCATCAGCGCTGGTAGAGAGTCCCGGATCTGGTGGAAGGACGCCGTCGAGAAGTTGTAGGTGAGACTTTTGCGGTCGTCTGCTGGGGGTGTCTGCTGTTTGCTGTTTGCCGTGTGACGGCCGGAGGTCGGCGCCGACCGAGCCAGCGCAACATCCCGGGATGGATATGGGCTATTGCGGGTCGGGCGCTGACGCAGCTTTCTTTTCGTGACATGTATCCGGGTTCCGTTAGCGGACATTACAACGTAGCCGCTACATCGCAATTGTTGATAATTTATCTTATGTCAAATCACATATGCCCACCAAATCCCCAAGCCATCCCCACCCACGCCCCCCCAATCACCCCCCAACCCGATTCCCCACCATCCCCGGCAACTTAAGAATCAACTCCGCCGAATGCCAGAGATGCCGCTTCATCGCTTCGTAAGCCGCGTCGGGATCGCCGGCAAGAATCGCGGCGGCTATATCCTCGTGCTCGGCCAGTGAATTGCCGATCAGCTGCTCGACGCCAATTGTCTGTCGCAGCTGAATCATGAACGCGGGCAACTGATATTTATCGATCAGTTCGCCCAGTTGCGGATTGCCGCACACGCGCACGATCTCCTGATGGAACGCGCGATTATCCTTGATGAACTCCTGAAACACGGGTCGCACGGCATGCACGCGTCCCTGATCCAGCACCGCGATGAAGCGCTCGCGATTGCCGTCCAGATTGATTCGCGTAGCGGCCAGCCGCGCCGAAAATCCTTCGAGTGCTTCGCGGATCTCAAACACTTTCATGACCTCGTCGCGCGACAGCTTGCGCACGATCGCGCCGCGATTCGGTACGAGTTCGACCAGCCCGTCCGCCTCGAGACGGCGAAACGCCTCGCGCAATGAGCCTCGGCTCACACCGGTGAGTTCGACGATGTCGCGTGAAATGAGCCGCTGACCCGGCGCAAAGCGGCCCTCCAGAATCTGGCTTCGCAGATCGGCTGCCACGCGCTCCACCGTCTCGCCCGAGCGCCCGCCCGCTTCCGCCACCGTATCCATGTCCGTGCTTTTATAAGGGAAGTCCATCGCGCATTCTCCTATAAAGCACGTCGACGCGGCTAATCCGGCCGACGAACTCACAGCCGGGTTGGCCGGACCGCCCCGTCTCGATCAATCCGCGTGTGCCTTGTCGAAATCCCACACCGCCTGGAATCCCATCAGTTCGCACATGTCCTTGAACGGCATCATCTCGCCTTCGACGCCCGTGGTGCCTTTCAATGCCTTGATTTCTCCATAGGCCTTTTCCAACGCACGCGCGACGCTGAGAAATCCCGCCGACGGATAAATCGCCAGCGCAAAGCCGAGCCGTTGCAACTCGGCCGGCGTCAGTTGCGGCGTCCTGCCTCCCTCGACGATGTTGACGAGCAGCGGCAGATCGAACGATTTGCCGATCTTCTCCAATTCCTCCACGCTTTCCGGCGACTCGATGAACACCACGTCCGCGCCCGCCTTCGCATACGCCTCGCCGCGCCGCAGCGCTTCGTCGAGACCGAGCGTCGTGCGCGCATCCGTGCGCGCGATGATCTGAAAGTCCTTGTCCTCGCGAGCTTCGCTGGCCACCCTGATTTTCTTCACCATGTCTTCAAGCGGAATCACGCGACGCCCCGGCGTATGCCCGCATTTCTTCGGAAATTCCTGATCTTCCAGCTGGATGCCGGCCGCGCCCGCACGCTCGTAGCCGCGAATCGTATGCGCGACGTTCAGCAGGCCGCCGTAGCCGGTGTCCGCGTCGCAGACGAGCGGCGTCTGCGCGGCGGCGCAAAACGCGCTGACGCGGTTGAGCATGTCGGTGTAAGTCGCGAGGCCGGCGTCCGGCTCGCCGAGATACGACGCGACCGTGCCGAAACCCGTCATGTACAGACAGTCGAACTTCATGGTGTCGGCAAGACGCACTGAGATCATGTCGAATACGCCGGGGGCGACGACGATCTCGCCTGAAGCGAGCCGGGCTTTGAGCGCTTTTCTGCGGGAATTGGCGGTCATGAGCAGTTACCTTTGAATGTGGATGAAGTCAGTTGCCGGGAATATCGGCGACGGAATGAGGAACGGAGGGATCGTCGGGAACGACGGCGATTTCTTCGAGCGAGCGGCGGTTCGTTTCGACGCCGAACGCGGCCAGCACCACCGCCATCAGGACCAGTGCGCCGATGATCATCGACAGCACGTTCTTGATGCCGCCGGTTGCATACATCAGCACGACGATCTGCGGCGCGACGATCCCTGACAATCGGCCCGCGCATCCGGCAATGCCGTTGGCGCGCATGCGGTTTTCCGTAGCGAACAGTTCGGGGATATACGTCGCGATGCCGAGCGCGACCATCAGATACGTCAGCGTGAACAGGATGAAGCCGAGCAACGTGGACATTTCCACGCTGGTCGAATTGCCATATAGCCAACCGACGACCGCCGCCAGCAGTCCGATGCCGATCAACCCGTTCTTGCGGCCGACCCGATCCGCGATCAGCACGCCCACCAGCGCGCCGGCGGGTCCGCCCAGCGCCATCAACGTCGAATACCCGAGCGACGACGCCATGCCGTGTCCCTGCTTCATCAGGAAAGTCGGCACCCAAACGATGAAGCCGTAGATCACCACGTTGACCGCGATCTGCACCACCACGGCGAGCAGCGTGCGTCGCAACAGCGGTGGTCGAAACAGGCTGCCTAGCGTCGTGGTCATGATCTTCACGCGCGCCGTTTCGACGATCGGCGGCAACGGTTGTCGTTGCGCGGTCTCCGCTTCGATCCCGGACAGGATCGCTTCGGCCTCGTCGAAGCGCCCTTTCGATTCGAGCCAGCGCGGCGATTCGGGCATCTTCTTACGCAGCACCCAAACGCCGAGCGCGCCGACGCCGACGATCGCAAACATCGCGCGCCAGCCAATCGACGGAATGATCAGATAGCCGAGGAAGGTCGAAAAGAACAGCGCCGAATTCGTGATCAACGACAGATACGCGGACCATTTGCCGCGCACGCCCGGCGGAATGAATTCGCCGATCGACCCATAGCCGACCACGATTTCCGCACCCAGTCCGAGCCCCATGAAAAAGCGACACACGATGAGCCAGTTCATGCTCGGCGCAAGCGATCCGGCGATCGACGCGAGTCCAAAGATCATCAGGTTGAACTGGTAGGTAAACTTGCGGCCTTTGGCGTCGCCGAGAATGCCGGCCGTGAACGCGCCGATCAACATGCCGACAAAGGTCGACGAAAGAAACGCCGCGTTCAACTGCATGTTCGACCAGCCGCTGCGTGCGAGCGCGCCCAACACGCCGCCGGCCAGATAGATATCGAAGGAGTCGAGAAACATGCCCGCGCCGATCAGCCACAGGATGCGCCGATGAAACTGCGAGGTGGGCAATCGGTCGAGTCGTGCGCCTGCGTGTACCGTCGTCTGCATGGTCGAACTCCAATGTTGATCCCTATTTGCGCGTGTAGACCCACGGACGCTTCGACGCGTCGTCGCGTTGAAATGCCAGGATGCGCGCGTTGTGCCTGAGCGTCTGATCGATTTCGTCGATACCTTCGAGTAGCGCGTCGCGCCGCTCGTCGGGGAAATCGAACGCAATGGGCGGCTCGCCGGGTGCAGCGACGGTCCGCGTATGCAGATCGACCCGCAGCGCTTCCCCACGACTCGCGGCAGGAATCAGCGACGCGATTTGTGCCGCGCTCAAACGAACCGGCAGCAAGCCGTTTTGCAGACAATTGGCGTAGAAAATATCGCCGAAACTTTGCGCGATCACGCAGCGTATGCCGAACTCCTCCAGCGCCCACACGGCCATCTCACGCGAACTCCCGCAGCCGAAATTGCTACCCGACAACACGATCCGCGCGTCACGGAACGGCGGCTGGTTCAGAATGAACGACGGGTTCTCGGCGCCATTGGCGTCGTAGCGCAGCATCTCGAACGCCCACGGTTTGAACTGCCCGCGTCTAAGCTGCGCGATGCGTTCGACACGCACGATCATGTCCGTATCGACGTTGTCGCGCGTGAGCGGCGCGGCGATGCCCTCGCAAACGGTAAAGGCCTTCATGCGGCACGCTCCGTCGACGGCATCGCGATGCGCCCGGCGATGGCGCTCGCGGCCGCCACGCTGGGACTCGCCAGATGCGTGAGCGCCCCCGGCCCCTGACGGCCGACGAAGTTGCGGTTCGACGTCGAGACGCAGCGCTCTCCCCGGCCGACCAGATCGCCGTTCGCGCCGACGCACATCGAACAGCCCGGCTCGCGCCACTCGAAGCCGGCATCGATGAAAATATGATCCAGCCCTTCCCGCTCGGCGTGACGTTTGACGTCGATCGAACCCGGCACCACCCACGCCTGCACGTGCGGCGCAACGTGATGTCCCTTGACGATCGACGCCGCGTTGCGCAGATCGCTCAGCCGGCTGTTCGTGCATGAGCCGATAAAGACGCGGTCGATCGAGGTTTCGTCGAGCCGGTCGCCCGCTTGCAATTGCATATACGACAGCGCTTTTTCGAGCGTTTCCCGGCGTGTCGGATCGGGCTCGTCGGCCGGATCGGGAATGCGTCCGTCGATCGCCATCACCTGTTCGGGGCTCGTGCCCCACGTCACTTGCGGGCGAATCAGCGTGGCGTCGATCGTGATCTCGCGGTCGGACGCGGCGTCGGCGTCGCTCGCCAGTGAGCGCCAGTGGTCGAGCGCCCGTTCGAGCGTCGCGCCTTCGGGCGAGTACTCGCGTCCCGCGACATAGGCGAACGTCACGTCGTCCGGCGCGATCATGCCGATCTTCGCGCCGAGTTCGATCGACAGATTGCAGAGCGTCAGGCGCCCTTCCATGTCCAATGCCTCGATCGCGGGGCCGGTGTACTCCACCGCATAGCCGGTTGCCGCCGAGGTGCCGAGCACGCCGATCAGATACAGGATCATGTCTTTCGCTTCCACGCCCGGCCGCGTCTGTCCGTCAAAGCGCACCCGCATCGTTCGGGGCCGCTTCTGACGGATCGTCTGCGTGGCGAGCACATGCACCTGCTCCGACGAGCCGATGCCGAATGCGATCGCGCCGAGCGCGCCGTGCGTGCAGGTGTGACTATCCGCGCAGACCAGCAGCAGGCCCGGCAACGTCAGCCCGAGTTCGGGGCCGATTACGTGGACGATGCCCTGGCGGCCGTCGTCGATATCGAAGCGGTCGATTCCGAGGCGTGTCGTCTGTTCGCGCAAGGTGTCGATGGCGATCGTGCTCCATCCGGCGTCGCCCGCCGTGCGGCCCGGACGCGTGGAGATCACGTGATCGACCGTGGCGAACGTCAGCGAAGGATCGTGGACGGTGGCGCCGCGCGCCTCCAAAGCGCGAACCGCCGCCACGCTCGTGAGCTCGTGCATCAGATGCCGGTCCACGTGCAGCAGGCTCTCCCCTCCCGGCAACTCAGTGATCACATGCTGGTTCCAGATTTTGTCGAAGAGGGTTGTTCCCATGTCTGCCTCGTGGTCGTGATAGGTGACAAGCCGATTTGCACCGAACCGCCAACGCTTGCGCCGCGTTGCCGCTCCGCTGGAACACGTCGGTGCAGCTAACGCGGCATCTTGATCAGTTCGTCGGCCGAGTGCCGCAGATGGTTGCGCATCGCTTGCGCCGCCCGCTCGGGGTCGCCCGCGAGGATGCCGCTCGCGATCAGTTCATGTTCGGCGAGCGAGTTGCGCACTATCTGGTCCACGCCGATGCGTTCGCGCAACTGCAGCATGAAGATCGGCAACTGATACTTGTCGATCAGTTCGCTTAACTGAGGGTTCTCGCAGATGTCGACGATGATCCGATGGAATTGGCGGTTGTCGACGATGAACGCCGGAAAATCCGGCGCCGTGAAATGCCGCCGCCCCCGCTCGACGATCTCGGTGAAGCGCGCCCGGTTGTCGCCGTGATCGATCAGCTCCGCGGCGCGCCGTGCCGCGTAGCCCTCCAGCGCTTCGCGAATCTGGTAGACCTGCGCGATTTCGTCATTCGACAAACGGCGCACGGTCGCGCCGCGATTCGGAATCAGATCGACGAGGCCGTCGGCCGCGAGCCGTCGAAACGCTTCACGCAGCGGGCCGCGGCTGATGCCGATCTGTTCCACCAGATCGCGCGCGATCAGACGCTGGCCGGGCACGAGGCGCCCTTCGACGATCTGCTGCCGGATCAGCGCGGCGGTTCGATCGACGGTTTCGCCGGTGCGCAGCGCTGGTTCGAGCACCGCTTGCAACGCGCGGTCGGAGTGCTCGACGGTCTCGTCATTCGTAGTCGACATGGTTCAGGAGAGATGGGCAAATAGCCGTTGCACCTAGTATTGGCTAAAACTGTAGGACAAAACCAGAAGCTTTTTGCTTTTGACGCGTCAGGAATACCCTTAGCCCACCCGTATAGGACCGGTACGCAAAGGGATTCGCGTAAACATCCATAGCGCCGCATCACAGGGTGTCCTAAAAAGTATCCTACACTTTGTGCATACAATCAAAACGGTGTTCTGGAGACAACTGATGAAGGGTATCTACCGATTCGCGCGGCTGGCGGTGCTCTCCCCGTTTCTGGCGGCAAGCGTCGCGACCAGTCAGGCGGCCACGCTGACCGTCACTCACTGGATCGATGGCATGTACGGGGTGCCTTTCGCGGTAGCGCTCGACAAGGGCTACTTCAAACAGAATGGTGTCGACGTCACCGGCTTCATCACATCGGAAGGCGGCGGCACCTCCGTGCGCAACGCCATGGCCTCCGAGATACCTTATGGCGAAGTCGCGTTGCCGGCCGCGATTGCCGCGATCAGGCAGGGTTTGCCGATCACCATCGTTCATAGCGGCGTGCAAAGCGTCGCCGATCTGCTATGGGTCCAGCTCAAGGACTCGAACGTCAACGGCATCGCGCAGATGAAGGGCAAGACCATCGGCTACAGCAGTCCGAAGTCGATGACCGAGATGATCACGATCGTCGGCCTTGAGCGCGCGGGGCTTACCGGCCAGGTGCAACGCAAGCCGGTCGGCGCCTCGGGCACGATGATGATCGCGTTGCAGCAGCATGCCGTCGACGTCGCGTACATGACCGAGCCTGCCTACAGTCAACGCAAGGACCAGTTGAAGATCGCGTTCCGTTCGACCGATATCGTGCCCGCTGAGACGCAGACGGTCGGCGTGGTGCGCACCGATTATCTGAAGGCTCATCCGGAGATCGTCAAAGGCATCATCGAGGCACGCAGAAAAGGCGTCGAGTACATCGTCGCGCATCGCGAAGAGTCCGCGCAGATTCTCGCGAAGGCCTACAAGATCGACCCGGCGGTGGCGAAGTCGGCGATCGACAACTGCCTCGATACCGACCCGCACTACTGGAGCACCGGCCGCTTCAACTACGCGAGCATGGACGAAGTCGCGAAAGGCCTCGTGTTGATCAAGGCCGTCGAACCGGGTCCGTTCGACTGGCATACGGTCGTCAACGAATCCATGCTGCCGGCGAGCGAACGCTCCAAGTGAGGTTGACTGATGAAGCCCGTGCCTTTTTCCGTGGTGTCCGGCAGCGTTGTTGAGCGAGCTTCTCCCGAGATTCACGCCGTCCTTACCGACGTCACGCGAATCTACGCTGGCGACCGGGGCAAGCCGCCCTATCATGCGCTCGGCCCCGTGAGCCTCAGTCTTCAGAAGGGAGAGTTCTTTTCAGTCGTCGGGCCGTCGGGCTGCGGCAAGTCCACGCTGCTCGACGTGATTGCCGGGCTCAACGCGGCGAGCGCGGGCACCGTCACGTTCGAAGGCGCGGCCGTGCGCGACAAGGTGCCCGAAGGTATCTCAGTCGTGTTTCAGGAAGACGCGACCTTCCCGTGGCTCGACGTGTACGACAACGCCGCGTTCGGCGCGCGGCGCGCGGGCGTCGCGGAGAACGAGATCCGCGAACGCGTGGAGCACGCGCTGGCTTTCATGGGACTCAAGGCGTTCACGCATTCGTACCCGGTTCAATTGTCGGGCGGCATGCGGCAGCGCGTTTGCATTGCGCGCGCGATGGTGATGCGCCCTCGCCTGATGCTGCTCGACGAGCCCTTCGGCGCGCTCGATCAGCAAACGCGTCTGCTGATGGGCGAGGAAATGCTCAACCTGTGGCGCGAAACGGGCGCGACCGTGATGCTCATCACCCATTCGATCGACGAAGCCGTGCTGCTGTCCGACCGCATCGGCGTAATGTCAGCGTGCCCGGGACGCTTCATCGAAACGATCGAAACGGGCTGGTCACGGCAACGCGACAGCAATACGGCGTTGGACCCGCGTTTCGGCGAATTGACCGCACGCGTGTGGGGACTGCTGCGCGGCGAAGCGCTAAAGGCGCTGGGGAGCCAGACATGAATCGCGCCGCGCGCTGGCGTCTTGCTCTCGTCGTGTTGTTCGTCGCGGCGCTGGAATTTGCGAGCCGACGCGCGTGGATCGATCCGGTCTCGTTCATTCCACCGTCGAAGATGGCCGAAGGCGCGTGGACCCTGCTCGCGTCCGGCGACTACACGCGCGACATCCTGCAGACGCTTGCCAATGCGACGCTCGCGGTCGTACTGGCGGTGACGGGCGGCTTCGCTTTCGGCGTGGCTCTGTTCAAACTGCCGCGCGTGCGGCGCGTGATCGACCCGTTGCTGCTCTCCTATTACGCCGTGCCGATCTTCGTCGTGTATCCGGTGCTGATCGTGATCTTCGGGCTGAATCGCTGGCCGCTGGTGGCGATCGGCTTTCTGTTCGGCGTCGTCGCCATGGCGGCCAATACACTCAACGGACTCGAACGCGTACCGCGCGTCCTGCTGCGTTCGGCGCGCGCGATGCGCATGAGCCCACTCGACGAAATCCGCCTGATCACATTGCCGTCGAGTCTGCCGTTCGTGTTTACCGGCATCAAACTGACCGTCGTGTATGCGTTCATCGCGGTGATCGCCGGCGAGTTCGTGCTGGCCGGCTCGGGCTTCGGGTTCCGCATTGCGTACGCGTACAACAACTTCGACAACCCGACCATGTACGGCCTGATGCTGTTGCTGCTGATATTTGTCGGCACACTGAACATGCTGCTGCATATGGCTGAGATGCGTCTGTACAGCCGCACGCGGAGAAAGACGACATGAGTTCCATCGCCACCGCGGCTCTCAAGCCGAAACGTTCGCACTCGCGCTGGAGCGATAGCGTGCTGCTGGTCGTCGTTCTGCTCGGACTGTGGCAGATCGCCAGCTCATTGTTGGGCGCCGACGTGCTGCCCGGCCCGTGGCTGACGTTCGTCAAGCTCAACTCGATCCTGCGGGACGACGATTTCCCCGAGAACCTGCGCATCACGGCGGTCGCGTTTGCGCTGGGCTTCGCAATCTCGTGCGTCGGCGGCGTATGTCTCGGCCTGGTGCTCGGAGCGAGACGTCTTGCGGGCGACGTGATGGAGCCGATTCTGATGGCGCTCTACGCGATCCCGAAGATCACGCTCTATCCGGTCGTGCTGTTGATGTTCGGCCTTGGCCTGTATGCGAAGGTCACGTTCGGCGTGATCCACGGCATCATTCCGATTACGGTCTTCACGACGGGCGCCGTGCGCAACATGCGTCCCGTGTTCGGGCGTACGGCCCGGGCCTGCCGGCTGTCGCCGGTGGCCTACGCGCGTTACGTGCTGCTGCCCGCCGCCGTACCCGAAGTGCTCGCGGGATTGCGCATCGGCTTCTCGCTGACGCTGCTCGGCACGTTGATCGGCGAGATGTTCGCGTCGCAAAGCGGCATCGGTCATATGCTGATGATTGCCATGGGCCGCAACGATACGCAGACCATCATGGCGCTCGCCATCCTGCTGTTCGTGTTTGCAACCGTGGTCAACCTGATGCTGTTGAAGTGGCATCAAATCCTGTCGAAGTCAGGCTGACTGATCGAATTTTTTGGGCGCCGGTTTCAGGGGAAGATCATGACCGAAACATTGAATGCAGCGCGTATCAAGGTGTTCTGGCAACCCGGATGTTCATCCTGCTTGCGCACCAAGGAGTTCCTCACCGAGCAGGGCATCGAATTCGAATCGCTCGACGTGCATAACGATCCCGACGCGCGCGCGCAACTCGTGGAACTCGGTGCTCGCAGCGTGCCGGTGGTGTCGATCGGCAAGCGCTATACCTTCTGCCAATCCATCCATGACGTCATCAAGTTTCTCGATCTGAAGACCCGCGTGATGGACCCGCTGCCCCCGGCGCAACTGGTCGCGAAACTGGATCTGCTGATGAGCGCAAATGCCCGTTACGTGCGCCAGTTCCAGCCCGATCAGTTAAAGACGCCGTTTCGCAACCGCAATCGCACACCTGGCGGACTCGCGTTTCATATGTTCCGCGTGGCAGAGATGGGCATGCAGGCGTCCCAGGGCATTCCGTTACGCTTCGAATCCTTCGATGAGCTTCCCCCGGAGGAATGGAGCGGCGAAGACATTGCCGTGTGGGGTGAAGGCGTACATGCACGGTTTCTGGACTGGTGGGCGGCCGAAAAGGATCCCACTGTCGATTACACGGTGCAGACTTATTACGGCACGCGGCCTTTTCACGAGGTGCTCGAACGTACTGCGTGGCACGCTGCGCAGCATACGCGGCAAGTGATGCTGATGCTGGAGAGTCACGGCATCGAGCCCGATGGTCCGTTGACCGCGGCCGATCTTGAAGGGTTGCCGGTGCCGCATGAGGTGTGGGATCGGTAGCCGGGTCTTTTTTGCGGGTCTTTTGAGGCGAGCGAGCGGCAAGATTTCTTTGCCGCCAGATTTTTCGCCGCGGCCGCGTTTTCTTTGAGTTGCGCGCAGTCCGCGTTGTGGCCTGTTCGTGCTGATGTTCGCGCGCCGCGTGGCTCTGTTCGTCGTTTTCTTCGCTCCTCCGAAGACCTTCCCTCCCCTGCTCGCGTGCCCCAGTTGCGGCGACGCTCGCTCTCTTTCGTCACTAAATCGGCGCAAATGCGCACGTTACGCGAGGCGTAGCGGCGCCGCCGCCGGTGCCGCGTTTGCTGAAGGCTTAAGCGGGAGCACAGAGGCGACGGACGCGTCGAGAGGTCAAAGAGCGTCACGCGCCCCGCAAAACGTCGGTAATACAACGTATTTTGTTAAATACACAATAGTCTTCTCTTGAGATTTTGACATTACAGTTATAATGTTGAAATATTATGATGGCCCCGCGCAGCGAACGCGCCTTACCTCTAGCCCGCTCAAGCCACCGCGTGAACACCCTCCTGCCGCCCCCCTGCCCAATCGACGCCCTCGTCGTCCCACCGGACCTTGACGGCCGCACCGGTGCCAATCGCGCGCGCAACGTCACCGCCCAGATCGCGGCGAATGACGATCTCGACGCTATCCGCGCAT
Organism: Paraburkholderia ginsengisoli NBRC 100965; assembly: GCF_000739735.1. Lineage (GTDB taxonomy): Bacteria > Pseudomonadota > Gammaproteobacteria > Burkholderiales > Burkholderiaceae > Paraburkholderia > Paraburkholderia ginsengisoli. The sequence goes on from NZ_BBJF01000005.1 coordinate 732,401, forward strand.
GGCTCGCCCGCTTCGTCGACACGAAAACCACCTTCGATAACTACCGCAAGGAAGCCGAGCGTCTGCTGCTGTGGTCGGTACTTCAACTGCGCAAGCCGCTGTCGTCGCTGACCCACGAAGACCTGCTCGTCTATCAGCGCTTTCTCGCCGACCCGCAGCCCAGCGCGCAGTGGAGCGCCAACGGCGGGCGCAAACATCCGCGCGGCGATCCGCGCTGGCGCCCGTTTCACGGACCGCTGTCCGTCACCAGTCAACGTCAGGCGCTGGTGATTCTCAACGTGATGTTCGCGTGGCTCGTGCAGGCGGGCTATCTCGCCGGCAATCCGTTGTCGCTGTCCCGTCAGCGCGCGCGCCGCGCGAAGCCGCGCGTCACCCGTTATCTTTCGCCCGAGCTGTGGCTGGAAGTCAAAACGTGGATTCAGGCAATGCCGAAAGACACTGACCGTGAGCGCGAACACTACGCACGCGTGCGTTGGCTCTTCACCCTGCTCTACCTGGGCGGCTTGCGGATCACCGAGGTCGGCAGCAACACGATGGGACGTTTCTTTTGTCGACGGGATGCGAGCGGAGTCGATCGCTGGTGGCTTGAGGTGCTGGGCAAAGGAAACAAGGAGCGGCTGGTGCCGGCGACGGCGGAGATGATGGCGGAGCTGTCCGACTATCGCCGCGAGCGGGGATTGCCCGCGTTGCCTGCGCCGGATGAAGACACGCCGCTCGTGCTGCCGATCGGTCAGTCACGCAAACCGCTGACGCGCGCCGCACTGCATCGGATCGTCAAGCAGGTTTTCGGCGCAGCGGCACAAGCGCTGCGTGATCGCGGCGACGAGTACGCGCAGCGAGCCGATCAACTCGAACTCGCGTCTGCGCACTGGTTACGGCATAGCGCCGGATCGAACATGGCGGACCAGCAGGTCGATCTGCGTCTGGTGCGGGACAACCTCGGGCATGCGTCGCTCACCACGACGAGCCAGTACCTGCATGCCGATGATGATCGGCGTCACAAGGAAACCGATGAGAAGCATCGTATCGGTTGGCAGTAATAGAACGCTACGGCCCGGTCGCCAGTTCACATCGAATCGTGCAGTTGCGAGTGGCGGCGCTCATCGTGTCGAATACACCGCACTGAACACCACCGGCACGATCACAAGTCCAACACAAGCCCCGCTTCCGCCCCCGAGCGATCACTCGCCGGACGCCCCACACACATAAGCGCGTGGCCGGGCTCGATATCCGCGTCGACTTCCCCGTCATAGCGAACCTGTCCCGACAACAGCCGCGTCGAACACGTACCGCACGTTCCCGACCGGCAATTCGACGGCGCGTCGACGCCCTGAGCCTCGGCGAACTGCAGCAGGCTGCCGTCGCGAGGCGTCCATCGAGCCGTTCGCATCGAACGCGCGAAAGTCACGGGCACCGCGTCAGCCTCATTCACGCCCGAGTCCGCTGCCAGCGTCTCGCGTTCGACACCGGTACGCTTGACGCTTGCGGGCCCAAACGACTCGAACCGAATCCGTTCATCGGCGACATTCAGCCCGCGCAGTCCCTCGTACATCTCGCGCATGAACCGCTCAGGTCCGCATAGATAGAAGTCGTAGTCATCGAATGGAAGAACCCGTTTCAATGCATCGATACTCACACGCCCGGCCGACACGCCGTCCGCGATACCATCGCCGGCGCTATCGAACAGATGCATCGACACCGCCGGATAACGCCGCGCGACCTCTTTCAAACGCGCGCTGAACGGCCGTTCGCGATCGCTGCGCGCGCCGTGAAAAAAGAACACGCGTTTCGCCCGCGCGTTGTCGCTGTCCGTTGAGCGCAACGCATGATGCAGCATCGCCATCATCGGCGTAATGCCGATACCGGCGGAAATGAACACGGCCGGCCGCGGGCTCGCTTCGTCGTAGACAAACGTGCCGCTTGGCCGTTTCGCTTCGATCTGCATGCCCACGCCGAGCCTGTCGTGCATCCAGTTCGACGCGACGCCCTCGCGTTTTACGCTGATCCGATATCGGCGCGCGTCGTGCGAATCGGAAAGCGTATAGGTGCGCAGCAACGGCGCACCCAGACCCGCCACCGGCATACGCAGCGGCAGAAATTGGCCGGGCTTGAATGGCGGCAACGGCGCATCGTCGAGCGCTTCGAAGTAGAACGAGCGAACCGTTGGCGTTTCATCGACGACCTCCGCCACCTTCAGTTGCCGCCAGGATGAAGCGCCGCTGACCGCCCGCCGGATCGTGGACGCAAACTGCGGAGCGAACTCGACCTCCGACCACCGGAACGGCAAAGCACCACGACTGCGCCGCACTTCGTCGATATGAAAACGCACCAGCCGTTCGGCGCCTTCGAACCCGGCCAGTTCCGCGCCGTCCCACACGACTTCCGCCCGCACCGCGAGATAAAGCAGATCGCCTGTCGCGAAGTCGATAAACAGCAATCCGGCGCGCGGATCATGGATCAGGTTGCCGATCGTATTGAAGAAGCGATTGCCGCTGTAGTCCGGAGTGGTCAGCGTACTCGCGTTGTCGACATGAACGAAGCCCGGCGCACCGCCGCGATGCGACACGTCGAAACCGCGCGCGAGCCCCGCCTCATCCGCGAGATTGGCGCTCGCGATGAAGAACGTATCGGCGCGTCTCAGCAGCGCGCGGTCCTCGTCGCTGAGTTGCGTCGCCACCTCGGGTGGCGTCGAAGAAGAAGACGCGCTGCGCTCCACGAAAGTCGGCGTACGGCTCTGGATGTACTTCGCGCAATTGCCGAAACTCTGCGTCACGTCGACGACCAACGTTGAGCCTTCCACGGATCTCACCATGCCGTTGATCCGGTTACGACGCCGGGTCTGCGGCTGCAGCCCAAGTCCACCGATCATGGCCCCCTCGTTCCAGCGTCCCGCGAGCGGATCGCCAGGCAGCACGCCACCGTCGATACGCAGCGTTCGCGCATCCGGCGATGACACGAAGCTCGGCGCACCCGCGCGCACCGTTGCCCACGGCTGCCCGTTCGCATCGACGCCGCCGAACACCATGAACGGCAGGTCGGCGAAAAACTGCCGATGCTGCTCGGGCATATAGCGGCGAATCCCGCGACGCCCGGCCGACTCCGCCTGGCTGCTCACGCCGGCGCGCCGCTGCGCGTCCAGCTCGCTGTGATGAAACGGCGATGCGTCGACGCCCCAGCCATTCAGTGGAACAAATGCGGACATGGTGACACTCCAGCTTCGACATAGCCGCCGTTCACGCGGCGAGCAGACCCGCCTTCGTGGCCGGCATCGCGATGAAGCGCGGTAATACCTCCACGCGACCGAGCCACGCACGAATGTTCGGATACGATTGCAACGACACGCCGCCTTCGGGCGCGTGGGCGATGTAGGTATGCGCGGCAATGTCGGCGATCGTCGCGTGATTGCCGGCCGCGAACGGTTTGTCGGCCAGTTCCTGCTCGATCACGTCGAACAGTTTGACCGCGATATTCTTCGCCGTCTGATGATCGAGCGGGGCGCCGAACACGGTCACGAGCCGCGCGGCGCACGGTCCATAAGCGATCTGCCCGGCGGCAAGCGACAGCCAGCGTTGCACCGCCGCCGCGCCGAGCGGGTCCTCCGGCAGCCACGACGCGTCGCCGTAGCGCCTCGCCAGATAGACGAGAATCGCATTCGAATCGAACAGCGTCACGTCACCGTCCTGGATCGTGGGCACCTGACCGAACGGATTGAGCGCCAGATAGTCCGGCTTGCGGTTGTCGCCGGCCTTCATGTTCAGCTCGACGACTTCGAACGGCAGGTCGAGCAATGATAGAAACAGCTTCACCCTATGCCCGTGCCCGGAAAGCAGCGTCGTATACAGTCGGATAGGTTGCGCAGGTTTGACAGCAGGCATGTCGGGCTCCGGAGTTCGATGAGGTAGGACGTAGCAGGTACAGAGCGAGGATAATGCGCACGCGGCGTCGGGCGGAAGCCCGATAATCCGGGAAACACATTCAATCGAAGATGGACAATCGCTCATGGCCGACGTACGTGACGTAAATCTGAATCGTCTGGCGATCTTCGTCGCGGTCGTCGACGCGGGCTCGTTGACCGCCGCCGCGGCCCGGTTGGGACTCGCCAAAACGATGGTCAGCACGCACATGCAGCGGCTCGAAGCCGAAGTCGGCGCGAGCTTGCTGGTGCGCACCACGCGGCGGCTCGGCGTCACGGAAGCGGGCCGCGCGTTCTACGAAGCGAGCGTGAAGATTCTCCGAGCCACCGAAGAAGCGCTGAACGCGGTCAGCGGAGACGGAGACACGGCGCCGGTGCGCGGCACGTTGCGCGTCAGTTCGCCGATCGATTACGGCGCGCTGGTCGTCGCGCCGGCGCTGGTCGAACTACGCCGCGAACATCCGCAACTCGACGTCGAATTGCTATGCACGGATCAATACGTGGATCTGATCGCCGATGGCATCGACGTCGCGATCCGCCTGGGCCGGCTGGCGGATTCGAATTACCGGGCGGTGAAACTCGGCAGTTTCGTCAAGTGGATCGTCGCGAGCCCGGCGTTCGTCGATACGTGGGGCTCGCCACGAACGCCGGCCGAATTGTCGGCGCTGCCGTTTTGCGCGTTGACGGTGTTACCGCATCCACTGACGCTCGAACTGCGGCGCGGTGACGTAGATCGAAGCGGTGACGACGACGGCGCAGCGGACAGCGTGCGCTGCGAGAACGCGTTTCTGGTCAACACGGCCGACGCGTGCCGCGCGGCGACGCTAGCCGGTGGCGGCTTCGGCCTGTTGACGGATTTTTCGATCGGCGGCGATATTGCAACGGGACGATTGATCCGCCTGCTGCCGCAATGGTCGACCTCCGCTGCGAGCATTCAGGCCGTGTTCCCGCCGACCAGCCATCCACCGGCGAAAGTGCGCGCGCTGATCGAAACGCTGAAGAGGCGGCTGGCCAGCGTCTGACGCTCCCGTTCCAGCGCGACGGCGGTTAGCTTCTATCCGCGCGCCCCGCCGCTTTGCTCTACTGCAACGATGGATGCCGCGTCCCGTGGCGTCGCCCTGTCGTCTATGGAGAGCGCATGTCCGCTGAATTTCGTCCCGCTCAACGGGTCCTCACTGTCGCGTGTCCGAGCGCGGCGGGCCAGGTCGCCGCCGTCGTCGGCTTTCTCGACCGGCACCATGGCTATATCGACGAACTGACCGTATTCGACGACGACCTCAGCAAACGCTTCTTCGTGCGCTGCGTCTTTCATGGCGTCGAGAGCCACGAAACGCTGCACGTCGCCGCGCTCAAGCGCGAATTCGCGCCGATTGCCGAACGCTTCCGGATGACATGGGCGATGCACGACGTCGGCACGCGTCCGAAAGTGCTGATCATGGTTTCGAAGCTCGAACACTGTCTCGCCGACCTGCTGTTCCGCTGGCGCATGGGCGAGTTGAAAATGGACATCGTCGGCATCGGTTCGAATCATCGCGATCTCGAACCGCTTGCGCGTCAGCACGGCCTGCCGTTCCATCATCTGCCGATTACCGCCGACACGAAGCCGCAACAGGAAGCGCGTTTGCTCGACCTGTTCGACACGTCGGGCGCCGAGCTGATGATCCTCGCGCGCTACATGCAGATTCTGTCCGGCGACACGAGCCGCGCGCTCGCGGCCCGCGCGATCAACATCCACCATTCGTTTCTGCCCGGCTTCAAGGGCGCGAAGCCGTATCACCAGGCCCACGCGCGCGGCGTCAAGCTGATCGGCGCGACGGCCCATTTCGTTACCGATGATCTCGACGAAGGGCCGATCATCGAACAGGTCGTTGAGCGTGTCGATCATTCGTATAGCCCGGAGCGGCTGCTCGCCACCGGACGCGACGTCGAGTGCATTACGCTCGCACGCGCGGTCAAGGCGTTCGTCGAGCGGCGGGTGTTTATCAACGGCGACCGGACCGTAGTGTTGCAGTGAGCGACGCGAAGTAAACGCAAGACGCCGCTGAAAAGCGGCGTCTTGCTCTGTGCCCGGCATGCGTGTAAATCGCAGCGGCACTGCCGCTTCTTCAGTCGAGCGGCAACCCCTTCATACGGCTTTCACGTTCAACCGCGCATCACTTCACCCAGCTATCCACGCGATCGCCATGCGCGCCGATCCACGCATCGGCGGCGGCAGTCGGCTTCTCGCCGTTCTGCGTCGCCAGCATCACGCTGTCGATCTCGCCCGGCTTCCATTGAAACTTCTTGAGGAACGCGACGACCGTCGGCGCCTTCTTCTCCAGTTCCGGATTCACCACGCTATCCACGTGCTCCGCATCGCCGAACACTTTCTTCGGATCGTCGAGGAATTTCAGCTTGTACTTCGCGAACATCCAGTGCGGTTTCCAGCCGGTCACGATGATCGGCTTGCTCGCCGCTTCCGAGCGCGCGAGTTCCGCGGTCATCGCGCTGCCCGAACTCGGCATCAACTGATAGTCGAGCCCATAGGCCTTGATCGCCTCGGAGGTTTTCTGCATCACGCCCGCACCGGCATCGATGCCGACGATGCGCGAGCCGAACTCCGCTTTCTTTGCCTCCAGATCGCCGACGGTCTTCACGTCCGCGTTGTCCGGCACGATCAGGCCGATCTTCGCGTCGTTGAAGTTCGGCCCGAGATCGACGACCTTCTCCTTGAAGTTGTTCCAGTACGCACCGTGCGTGACCGGCAGCCACGCGGACAGCGTCGCATCGAGGTCGCCACGCGCCACGCCTTGCCACATCACGCCCGCCGCGACCGGCACGAGTTGCACCTGATAGCCGAGGCGTTTTTCGATCACGCGTGCAGCCACGTTGGAGGTCGCGACACTGTCGTCCCAGCCTTCCACGTAGCCGATCTTGATGGTCGGCTTCGTATCGGCCGACACGCTCACACTGCTTGCCGCCAGCGCCGCGCTCAATGCGCTCGCCACGAAGATCTTTCTGATCAGTCTCATCGCCGTTCTCCCTTTGCCCGTTTGTCCGCTTGCCCGCTTGCCCGCTTGCCCGCTTGCCGTCGACCAACCCATTGAGCATTTAGAATCGCCAACCAGAATTACCGGGTAGCGTTGTTTTGCGACATCCAGTTGTCCGCATGCGACTTCGCGCGCGTTTTCGCCGGCGCTTCCGCCTTGTTAAATCTTACTTATCGACGACCAGATCGCTCAGCGGCTTGCTGCAGCACAGCAGTACCATACCTTGATCGATTTCGCGCTGACGGATGCCGCCCGCGTGTTTCATCGCGACTTCGCCAGACACGAGCTTGACCTTGCAGGTGCCGCACATGCCTTGCGTGCACGACGCGGGCAAGCGCACGCCCGCCTTCTTCGCCGCGTCGAGCACATGCTGGCCGCCGCCGCATTCGATCTCGCGATGGCTTTTGACAAAGCTCACCTTGAAGCGCGTTTCCGTTTCGGCGGGCACCGGTACGATGGCCGGTTCGAAGCCTGCCGCTTCAGCGCGCGCTTCGCCGAAACTCTCCGGCGTGACGAACGAGCCTGCCTTCTGCAATGCATCCGCGACATGCGCGGTGGTCAATTGCGCGGCCACTTCGCTGACCGTCTCGAACGAAAAACTTTCCTCGTGATAATGGCTGCGATCGAAACCGCCCTCGTCCAGCAGCGTGCGTACCGCCTGCATATACGGCGCGGGCCCGCACGTGAAAATCTCCCGCTCCATGAAGTCTGGCGCAATCAGTTTGAGCAGCGGTAAAGTCAGAAAGCCGGTCACGCCTGGCCAGTTCGTGCGCGCGCCGACGCGTTCGCACACGAACGCGGTGCGGAAATGCGCCTGATTCGACGCGATCAGATCGAGTTCGCGCGCGAAGATGATGTCGTCGGGCGTACGCGCGCTGTGCACGAACACGATGTCGCTATCCTCGCCGAGTTCGTGATGCGCGCGGCTCATCGACATCAGCGGCGTAATGCCGGAGCCCGCCGACAGAAACAGAAACTTGCGCGCCGGATGCCGCGCGCAGGTGAACTCGCCGGACGGTCCCAGCACGCGCACTTGCATCCCCGCATGCAGATTGTCGTGCAACCAGTTCGACACCTTGCCGCCCGGCACGCGCTTCACCGTGATCGAGATCGTATGCGGCCGCGTGGGCGGTGACGAAATCGTATAACAGCGATTGATCGCTTCGCCGTCTATCTCCAGTTCCAGCGTAATGAACTGGCCCGGCTCGAACACGAACGCCCGTTCGGACGGCGCGCGAAAGAAAAAGCTCTTCACGTCATGCGTTTCATCGCGGACCTGGCAGCACACCAGCGTGTCGTCGGCATCGCTATTCCAGCGCGCGGGCAGCGCCTCCCAGAAGCGCGGCTGCGTGACACGGCTCGCCGCGCTTGAGAGGGGCGGCTCGGTGCTGAGCTGGAACGTCGCCTGATCGCGCATCATGTTTTTCTCCCGCTCCGGGTTGCGGTGTCGCGCTCAGCGCATGAAGGACACGACTTTTTCGCCGTGCGAAACCGGCGCGGTGGCGCAGGCGTCATCGATTTGCGGGGCGTTGCCATACTCCGCGAGACGCCCGATGTACCACTCGCAGAACTTCTCGACGAGTCCCTCGGTGAACGGCGAATACGGACCCGGCTCGTACGCGCTGCTGGCCGCGCCGCGTTGCGAGTACTCGACGAGCGCGCGGTCCTGATCGTTAGTCGCGCGCCACACGGCGGTCAGGTTGCCGACGTCGTAATCGATGCCCTCGCGCGCGTCCTTGTGCACGAGCCACTTGGTGCGCACGAGCGTTTTGCCGGCCGACAGCGGGATCACCGAAAAACTGACGATGTGGTCGCTCATGAAGTGATGCCACGAATTCGGCTGGGTCCAGAACGACAGCCCGCCGAGATCGGCCTGCTCGAAACCGCCGAGCAGTTTCCTCGATGCAACCTTCGCGTCCAGCGTCTGCGATTCGCCGTCGCGATCGAGCGGCAGGCGCTGTGTGCGAAAACCGGTGACCAGGTCCGCCAGCCGCTCGATCTCAGCCGACGGCAGCTTCATCGCCTCCCATTGCGCGGTGCGGCGCGCGACGGTCTCTTCGAACGCGGCCATGCCTTCTTCGTTGGCGGGCGTGCGTTGGTAACCGAAGCCGTACTCGTACAGCGAAATCGTCAACTCCGGATGATTCGCGACGCAGTGATAGCACTCGCGATTGTTCTCCATCGTGAGTTTCCAGTTGCCGTCTTCGACAATGTCGATCGACGCCGCGATCTTGCAGCCGGCCAGGTCGTGCGGTAGCAGATACGGTTCCATCGCGGCGCGCATCACCGCGAAGTCGGTGGGCGGCTGGTCGGCGAGGCAAATGAAAATCAGGCCCGCCAGATTCTCGACGTGCACCGCCTTCAGGCTATGTTTGCAGCGATCGAACTGTTCGCCCATGTGTTCGGCGAACATCAGGTCGCCGTTCAGGTTATAGGTCCAGCTGTGATACGGGCACACGATATTGCCGAGCGAGCCCTTGTCGTTATTGCACAGACGCGCGCCGCGATGGCGGCAGACGTTGTGAAACGCGCGGGCCTGCATGTCGTCGTCGCGCACGATCAGGATCGAATCGTGGCCGAGTTCCACCGTGATGTAGTCGCCCGGTTCGGGCACGTCCGGTTCCACCGCCACCTGAATCCAGTGCTGGCGGAAGATCGCCGCCATGTCGAGCGCGAAGATCGATTCGCTCGTATAGAACGGTGCTTCCAGCGTGTGATTCTTTTTGCGGCGTTCGATCATCGCGCGAACGTCTGCCGAAACTTTCATTGTGTGCTCCGTTGCATGTCACGTCTGGCGCCGCGCCAGGCCCTCCTGGACGCATGCTGGCCCGAACCCGAATTCAGTAATCCACAAGTTGATGCTCGCGCAAATACGCGAGGATCACTTGTGCTTTTTCGACGGAACTCCCTTCAATTACGACGCTGCCGCCACGGCTCTCGGTGGTCGTCGCCGACAGCATGCGAGCGTGCCCCGAGCGCTTCTCGGCAGCGGCGAGGCGCACCGGTTTGGCGGTCGCGGGACCGACGCGCCAGGCGAGTGCGTCGGATTCGCCCGCGTGCGGATCCAAAATGGTTTGCGGCGCGACCCTTTTGATCGTGCCTTCGCGCAGTCGTGCATACGCGTAAGTCGGCGCGGCGGTGGCGAGCGGATGCACGGCGATCAGCACCGGCAATTGAACTTCGACACGGCGGCGCAAGCCCTTCGGCATGAATTGCCGAACTTGCGCACAACCGTCGCGCACGGTGAGGTCGACCGCTGCGCCGACTAGCGGCATCCCTAATGCATGCGCGACGCGATACGGCAGCATGCCGCTGTCGAACGCGCCTTCCGCACGCGTGCCGGTCAACACGACGTCGTAGCCTTGCAGACGCGCGGAGAACAGAGTTGCGGCGTCTGGTTGCGCGTGGGTTTGTGTCGTGTCGGCGCCTATTTCAAGCACCTCGACCGAACGTGCGCCGAGCGCCAGATACTCCTGCAACGCCGGGTTCGATGGATCGCCGACGTGCAGCACGTCAAGTGTCGCGTCATGCGCTTTCGCGAGCGACAGCGCGATAGTCAATGCCGCCGCGTCATTGCGACTGTAGCGCGCGGTGCCGCTGACCGGATGACGGCCCACCGAAACCAGCACGGCGATTTTCATGCGAGCGCTCCTTCAGCGACAGCCGTTGAATTGAGCAACGCGGCACCGGTGCCCCGTGCGGAGCGCGCTGCGGCAGCCGCTTCGTTGAGCGCCGCGATGGTTTCGCGCGCGTCCGCGATCACGGTCAGATTCGCGCGCTTCGCAATCGGCGCACTGGCGTCGAGATTCACCGCGATTACGTGGCGGCAATCCTTGATGCCTTGCAAATGCTGTACGGCGCCCGAGATCCCGAACGCGATATACACGCTCGCTTCGACGGTCTTGCCGGTCGCGCCGATCTGCTTGTCGCGCGTGAACTTGCCGTCGTCCACCGCGACGCGGCTCGCGCCGATCGCCGCGCCCAACGTCGCCGCGAGCCGTTCGAACGCAGGCACGTCGGCGACACCGTTGCCCGCCGACACGATGAAATCCGCTTCTTCGAGCGCCAGTTGCGCCGCGTCGATTTCCTCGACGCCGAGATCGCGCACCACGCCCTTCGACGCGGCGGCGTCGCCTTCGACGTGCCACGCGACCCGCTCGCCCGCACCGACGAACGGCAGCTTCGGCTCGACCGCATTCGGCGCGAGCAGCACCACGTCGGGCAACGCGCGCGCGGCGAGCGCCGTATTCGCGTGGATATAGGCGGCTACATGCGCCGCGTCGATCTCGACGACATGCGTCGCGATGCTGGCGTTGGCGGCCGCCGCGTAGCGACGGCCGAGGTCGCCGTCGCCGGTCGCGTTGTCGGGCATGAACAGATGCGCCGGTGCGTAAGCGGCGACGCATGCGGCCAGCGCGTCGAGTTCGTCGAGCGGCGCGAACGTGCGACGGTCGAACATCGGCAACACGATCAGCCTGTCGGCGCCGAGCGCGGCGGCGTCGCCGCTGAACTCGCCGAACACGAGCAGTACGACTTCGGTGTTCGCGTCGGCAATCAACGCTGCGGCGGCAAGAGCCTGGCGCGCATGATCGTCCAGTGCGCCACGGTCCGCGTGCGCGGCGACCAGCAGCGCGCGTTGCGGCACGGCCGTCGTGCGGCGCGGTTTCGGCTGCTCGCGATGCGCGGCGAACGGCGCGTTCAATTCTGCTGCGGCCACGGCGCCGGTTGCGCCCAGTGTGATGCGCTTGAGCCCTTGCGCCGTCAGCGTGAACGGGCGGCGCGGATCGATTCGTTTGAGCGTGTTCATCGCGTTACTCCAACGCCGCAGCAAACAGTTCGGCGACGTCCAGCACTTCCGGACGCGGCCCCACCACGCCTTCGAGCATCGCCGTGCAATTCGGGCAGCCCACCGCGACGATTTCCGCGCCGCTCGCGCGTGCGTCGTCGATGCGGATATCGGGAATGCGCCGCTTGCCCGGAATGTCGGTCAACGGCGCGCCACCACCGCCGCCGCAACAGCGCCCGCGCAGGCCGTGACGTTCCATCTCCACCACCTTGATGCCGATGCTCTTCAACAGACGACGCGGTGCGTCGGTCTCACCGTTATAGCGGCCCAGATAGCACGGGTCGTGATAGGTGATCTTGCGCTCGGTGTACGCGGCAACCGCTTTCGGCGCCAGCTTGCCGCTCGCAACCAGTTCGTCGATCAACGCGGTGTGATGCTGCACCGTGTAGAAGCCGCCCAGCGCGCGATATTCGTTGCGCAGGCTATGCAGCACGTGCGGATCGGCGGTGACGATCTTGCCGAACGAGTATTGCGCCAACGTGCCGATCAGCTTGTGCGCGAGTTGCTGGAACGTCGCTTCGTCGCCGAGACGCCGGGCCGTGTCGCCGGTATCCGTTTCGACGCCACCCAGCACCGCGTAGTCGATGCCCGCGCGGTTCAGCACCTTGACGAGCGCGCGCAGCGTACGCTGATAGCGCATGTCGAATGCGCCTTCTCCGGCGATCAGCAGCACGTCCACGTGACGTCCCGGCTGCGCGACCTGCACCTGCAGATCGACCGCCCAGTCGTAACGCGCGCCGATGTCGTAGCCGTTTGCGCTGCCGGTTTCGCGCAGATTCGCGAGCGTGATCGGCCCTTTGCCGGGCACCGCGCCTTCGACCAGCGTCTGATTGCGCCGCATGTCGACGATCGCATCGACGTGTTCGATCAACATCGGGCACTCCTGCACGCACGCGCGGCAGGTCGTGCACGACCATAACGTGTCCGCCTCGATCAGGCTCGAAATCAGCGGCTTGCCCGGTCCACCTGCATGCTTGCCGACCGCGATGCCGGGCGTCGGGCTGCCCGCGTAGTCGGCATCCGTGCCGCCGACCATGCCTGTCACCAGGTCCTGGATCAGCTTCTTCGGATTCAGCGGCTGACCGGCGGCGAACGCGGGACACGCGGCCTCGCACTTGCCGCACTGCACGCACGCGTCGAAACTGAGCAGCTGGTTCCAGCGAAATTCGACCGGTTTGGCGACGCCGTATTCCTTCGCGTCGAGCAGGGGCACCTTCAACGCGGTGGGCGGCACGACGTCGTTGTCATTGCGCGCCGCAAAACGCTCCTGACGCGGATGAAACGCGAGGTGCAACAAGCCGGCGAGCGCATGCTTCATCGGGCCGCCGCGCGCCGCGCCGAACGTCATCGCAAAGGCGCCCGCCGCGATCAACACCGCGACGACCACCGCCAGAGCGCCGGACATCGCAGCCGCCGGCAACACGATGAACAGTGCCAGGCCGAGCGCGAATGAGCCGAGCAGCAGCGGCAGATGATCCCAAGGCCCTCGAGAAAGCCGCGCGGGCACCGCCTTCGCGCCATGCCGGCGACGCCAGACAAACACCGCCCCCACCAGCATCACAAGCGCGGCAAGAAAGATCAACTTGTCGAGCCACGGCGAATAAATCGCGAGCCCGTAGTTGACGAACACCAACGCCATCGCGAGAAGCGCACCGCCGGCAGTAGCGACGTGCGTTCGCGCGATATACGGATCGCGCGAAACCACGTGATGCAGATCGACGAAGTAGCGTTTCGGAATCGCCAGCAGATTGGTCCATCCATAAGCGCCCGCCGCGGTCGCGCGACCTTCGCGCCAGTACGCGGCGCGCCTGGCGAGCGCGAACGCGAGACCGGCGACCGACATCCACAGCAGGACGGTGATGACAAACACGGGGCTCATCGTCAGAAATCCTTGCAAAGGCGCAGCGCGTCGTAGATCGCGCCGTGAATGTTGTGCATCGAAATGCAGTCGCCGACGCGGAACAGCAGGAAGCGGCCATGGCCGAGTTCCTCGGCAAGCGACGGCTGCGGCTCGGACGCGAACAGCTTGTGTACATCGACCTGACCGCGATTCACCGACTCCGGCTTCAGCGTCCAGTAAAGCCGATCGTTCGGTATACTGCCGTTTTCGATCACGACCTGATCGACCGCGCGCTCTTCCTGCTCCTCGGTGTACTCGTTGCGGATCACCGCGATCTTCTTGCCGTCTTCCTCGTAGACCTTGTCGAGCCAATAGTTCGGCGTATGGACCACGCCCTGCGCGTAAAGGCGCCGGTAGAAAATCGGGAACGTGGTACCGCCGACGTCGTCGGCCACCTTCACGTCGGGCGTCACGATCTCGACGTTCGAGCCGCGGCTCGACATGAAATCGGCGACGCCCGCGCCGGCGTGCGTGCTCACGCCGTCGTACACGAGCACGTTCTTGCCCGGCTCCACTTTGCCCGACAGCACGTCCCACGAACTCACCGCGAGGCCTTCGTCGACACCCCACTCGGCCACTTGCGACGTGAACGCCGAGCCGCCGGTCGCCAGCACGACAATGTCGGGCTTCTCGGCCATGATGGTCTTCTCGTCGGCGGCGACGCCAAGTCGACGGTCGACGCCGAGGCGTTTGGTCTCCATGTCGAACCAGCGCACGATGCCCGCCATCTGCTCACGCTGCGGCGCTTTCGCGGCCAGCATGATCTGGCCGCCCACATAATCGTTCTTCTCGAACAGCACCACGTCGTGCCCGCGCGACTTCGCGACCCGCGCCGCTTCGAGTCCCGCAGGACCCGCGCCGACCACGACAACCTTGCGCTTCGGCCCGCGCGTCTTCGCGATCACATGCGGCATGGTTGCTTCGCGCGAGGTCGCCGCGTTCTGCACGCACAGCACGTCGAGTCCGTTGTACTGACGGTCGATGCAGTAATTCGCGCCGACGCACTGCTTGATTTCATCCTCGCGGCCGTCGCGAATCTTGATGACCATATGCGGATCGGCGATCTGCGCGCGCGTCATGCCGACCAGGTCGACCATGCCGCTCGCGAGCAGCCGCTCGGCCTGGCCCGCATCGCGAATGCTTTGCGCGTGCATCACCGGCAGTTTCACGACCGACTTGATGCCGGCCGCGAGGTGCACGAACGGCTCGGGCGGCAACGCCATCGGCGGCATGCAGTTGGCGAGCGTGTTGTGCGTGTCCGCGCCCGAGCCGATCACGCCGAGGTAATCGATCAGGCCGGTTTCACTCATCGCCTGAGCGATCTCTTTCAGTTGCTCGTGATCGAGCCCGTCCTCATGAAACTCGTCGCCGCACATGCGCAGGCCGACGCAGAAATCCGCGCCGACCGCCGCGCGCACCGCTTGCAACACTTCGGTGCCGAAACGCAGGCGGTTTTCAAGCGAGCCGCCCCATTCGTCGGTGCGAAAGTTGGTGCGCGGGCTCCAGAACTGATCGATCAGATGCTGGTGCGCCGCCGAAATTTCGATGCCGTCCATACCCGCATCCTTCACGCGTTTCGCGGCCGCCGCGAAGTCGTCGATGATGCGGCGAATCTCTTCCACTTCGATGATCTTCGCGTTGCCGCGATGCACCGGTTCACGCACGCCGGACGGCGACATCAGATGCGGCCAGTGTTCGCCATGAAAGGCCGAGCGGCGTCCCATGTGCGTGGCCTGAATCATGATCTTCGCGCCGTGCGTGTGCATCGCTTCGGCGAGCCGTGCGAGCGGATCGATGATCTTATCGGTCGACAGGTTGACCGACTTCCACCATCCTTGCGGACTGTCTATCGACACCGGGCTCGAACCGCCGCACACCGCAAGCCCGACGCCGCCTTTCGCCTTCTCTTCGTAGTAACGGATATAACGGTCGCCGGGCAAGCCGCCCGGCTCCGCATAAACTTCCGCGTGCGCCGTGCTGACGATGCGGTTGCGCAGCGTCAGCTTGTTCAGCGTGAGAGGCTTGAAAAGGTTCGGGTAACGCATCGCGATCGACCTCGGAATGGATAGGCTTGTTGCGCTTTGCCTTGCTTGCCGTCAGGCCTTGAGCGGCGACACTTCGAATACGCAATGCTGATGCGGGTGGCCTTCGGCCGCGCAGCGCGCTTCCTTCGAGTGCGACGGCGGACCCTTGCGCGCGCCCTCCGGTACGGTGTCGTTGACCCAGTCCATCGCGCCCGCGAACCAGCCGGCAAACATGTAGCAGAGCTTGCCGACCTTATCCGGCTGCGCGAGCACGAACGACGAGTGATGCAGTTCGATGCGCGCGCGCGAGCTCGCCGGATCGGCTTCGGTGATCGTGAAGATGCCCCAGCCGCGTTGCGAAAGACGCTTCAGGTAGTGCTCGAACACCGCCATCCCGCTGATGCCGTGCTGTTTGGCTTCCTTGTCGCACCAGAAATACGCGGACTTGTAGCCGGCTTTGTAGAGAATCTCCGCGTAGGTGTCGAGGCCGAGCGCCTCCTCGACGGCGGTATGGTTGTTGGTGAAGAAATGACGCGGCACGTAGAGCATCGGCAGCGCGTCGGTGGTCCAGACGCCGGTGTTCGCGTCGACGTCGATAGGCAGTTGGGGTTGCATGACGAGGCTCCGCTTTTTATGGTTGCGATTGAGTTGTCAAACTCAGACTTTCCAGACGTCGCCGAACACCCGCACCCAGTTTTCGCCCATGATCTTTTTGATGCGCGTCTCGCTCCAGCCGGCGCGCTCCATTGCCGCCGTGAGATTCGGAAACTCGCCGATCGTGCGAATGCCTTCGGGATTCACGACCTTGCCGAAGTTCGTCAACTGGCGATAACGGCCCTTGTCATGCGTGATCCAGTCGAAGAACTCGGTGCTGTAGCCTTGCGTGAAGTCCGTGCCAATGCCGACCTGGTCTTCGCCGATCAGATTCACCACGTACTCGATCGCCTCGATATAGTCGTCGACCGTCGCGTCCGGGCCGCGCTTGAGGAACGGGGCGAACATCGTCACGCCGACGAAACCTCCCGCGTCGGCAATCTCTTTCAGTTGCTCATCGCTCTTGTTGCGCGGATGCTCTTTCAGTCCCGACGGGCAGCAATGCGAGTAGCACACTGGCTTCTTCGATGCCGCGATCGCTTCCGACGAAGTCTTGCCGCCCACATGCGAGAGATCGACCATGATGCCGACGCGGTTCATCTCCTGAATCACTTCGCGCCCGTAACCGGACAAGCCGCCGTCGCGCTCGTAGCAACCGGTGCCCACGAGGTTCTGCGTGTTGTAGCAAAGCTGCACCACGTTCACGCCGAGGTCCTTGAACGCTTCAATGTAGCCGAGGTTGTCCTCGAACGCGTGCGCATTCTGGAAGCCGAAGATGATGCCGGTCCTGTTCTCTTTCTTCGCACGGAAGATGTCGTCGGTGGTGCGCACCAGCGTGAGAATCTCGCCGTACTCGCGAATCTGCTGCTTCATTTCCGCGATGTTGTCGACGGTCTTCTGGAAGCTCTCCCAGACCGACACCGTGCAATTCACCGCGGTCACGCCACCCTTTCTCATGTCCTCGAACACCGAGCGCTCGAACTTCGAAATATTCAGACCGTCGATGATGATGCTGTTCTCGTGCAAAGTACTCATCGTTTGCTCCAGGCGTATTCAGTAGATGGGAAAGCGTTCGCACAGCGCGAAAATCTCGCGGCGCACGCGGTGTTCGGTGGCGGCGTCGCCTTCCGGGTGCTCGCGCAGCGCGTCGAGCACGTCGACGATCAGCCGCCCGATATCGCGGAACTCACTTGCGCCGAAACCGCGCGTGGTGCCCGCCGGCGTGCCGAGGCGAATGCCCGACGTGATGGTCGGCGTCTCGGTGTCGAACGGAATGCCGTTCTTGTTGCAGGTGATGCCCGCGCGCTCCAGCGCCTGCTCGACCTGATTGCCCTTCAGCCCCTTGGGCCGCAGATCGACCAGCAGCAGATGGTTGTCGGTGCCGCCGGTAACCAGATCGACGCCGCCCTCCTTCAGTACTTCGCCCAGCGCCTGCGCGTTCGTGAGCACGTTGTCGATGTAGGTCTTGAAGCCCGGTTGCAACGCCTCGCCGAACGCGACCGCCTTGGCCGCGATCACGTGCATCAGCGGGCCGCCCTGCAACCCGGGGAATACCGCCGAGTTGATCTTCTTCGCGATGTCCTCGTCATTCGTCAGCACAAAGCCGCCGCGCGGACCGCGCAAGGTCTTGTGCGTGGTCGACGTAACCACGTGCGCATGCTCGACCGGATTCGCATGGCGGCCCGCCGCGATCACGCCGGCGATATGCGCCATGTCGACCATCAGCATCGCGCCGACGCTGTCGGCAATCGCGCGCAGCCGTGCGAAATCCAGCGCACGCGGATAAGCGGAAAAGCCGGCGATCAGCAACGCGGGCTTGTGCTGCTGCGCGAGTTCCTCGATCTGCTCGTAGTCGATCAGCATCGTGTCGCGATTCACGCCGTACTGAACCGCGTCGAACCACTTGCCCGACAGCGCAGGCTTCGCGCCGTGCGTCAGGTGGCCGCCCGCGTCGAGCGACATGCCGAGCACCGTGTGGCCCGGTTTCGTCAGCGCGAGCATGACCGCGCCGTTGGCCTGCGCGCCCGAATGCGGCTGCACGTTGGCGAACTTCGCGTTGAACAGTTGCTTGATGCGTTCGAGCGCGAGCGTCTCGATTACGTCGACGTATTCGCAACCGCCGTAGTAACGCTTGCCCGGATACCCTTCCGCATACTTGTTGGTCAGCACCGAGCCTTGCGCTTCGAGCACCGCGCGCGACACGATGTTTTCCGACGCGATCAGTTCGACTTGCGACTGCTGACGCTCGAGTTCTTTCAGAACGGCGCCGCGCACCGCCGCATCGCGCGTGGCCAGCGAGTCTTCGAAGAAGGGATCCGGGTTCGACATGGAAGGTCCGAGTGGGCGTTGACGGAGGGCCGGGAGCGGCGCTGATACGCTGCCGCGTTCGGTGTGTATGGCGTCTATTCTTGACGCTCGCCCCCCGCGCCAATTTACGAATTCAGACGCGTTCTTTACCTTTTCCGCCATACGCGTCCTTTTTCGACAAGTCGGCCTATGCAAAGTGTGCGTACTCGCCCGGCAAGCGCTTAAGACGGCCGTGCATTTGCTGCACTGCGGTCGATCGTCGTGCGCCGTTCGGGTGCGATGGACGGACCTGCCGGCGCCGTTGTGGTGCCCGTTTAATTCTTTATTGACACTTCTTGACCGGCCACCACGCAGCACCGAGGGTTTAGCCTGATGGCATGGTAGTTGCGCTAGTACTCAAAATTGCATGAGTCGCCGCTCCCCACGGCGACGCGACATTACATCGATTCGAAGGAATCACTCCTCCCATGTCCACCGATCGCACGGCATCGTTGTCGCATTTCGCATTCATGCCGCTTCCCAACTTCACGATGATCGCGTTCACCAACGCAATCGAAGTGCTACGCATGGCGAACTACCTGACAGGACAAACGCTGTACCGCTGGTCGATCGTGAGTCCCGAAGGCGGCCCGGTGGCCGCGAGCAATGGTCTGTCGGTCGACACCGGTCCGGTCGAATGCGTCGGTCAACCGGATATCGTGTTCGTGGTGGGCGGCATCGACGTGCAGCGCGCTACCACGCCCGCTCATCTCTCCGCGCTGCGCCGCTTCGCGCGCATGGGCAGCGTGCTCGGCAGTTTGTGCACCGGCACTTATGCGCTCGCGCGTGCGGGTTTGCTGGCCGGTTATGCATGTGCGATTCATTGGGAGAACATGTCGGCGTTGAAGGAGGAGTTTCCCGATACGCGCTTTCTGAAAGAGCTGTTCGTGATCGACCGCGATCGCGTCACCTGCACGGGCGGCGTCGCGCCGCTCGACATGATGCTGAACCTGATCGCGCCGCGCGTCGGCACCGCGCGCGTCACGCAGATCGCAGAGCAGTTCATCGTCGAACACGTGCGCGACACCAGCGCACAACAGAAGATGCCGCTGGTCGCTCGGCTCGGCTCGGCCAACAAGTCGCTGTTCGAAGTGATCTCGCTGATGGAGAACAACATCGAAGAGCCGCTGTCGCGCGAAGAACTCGCGCGACTTGCGGGTATGTCGCAACGGCAATTGCAGCGGCTATTCCGCGAGCATCTGGGGATGACGCCCACGCATTACTACCTGACATTGCGTTTGCGGCGCGCGCGCGAGCTGCTGCTGCAAACGGACATGTCGATCATGCACATCACGATGGCGTGCGGCTTCCAGTCCGCGTGCCACTTCTCGAAGAGCTATCGCGATGCGTTCGGCACGGCGCCGACGCGTGAGCGGCGCAAACAGGCGCCGTCGCTGGCGGTGGTGCCGGTGATGGCTGCGTGAGGCGACGCCGGCCTGGCGCTGCTGACGGCAAGCTGCGGCACCTTCGCGTTTCCCCGCTTACTGCACACCCTCAGACTTCGCGTGAAGCGCGTCAACGCCCCGCGCCGCCGACGCTCCTCAAAAGAATCGCCGCCGTATTGTCGCTCGCCCCGGCGTCCGCCTGGCAAAAGCGCGGCGACGCAGACTACCCGAACACCCGCGCCCATGCCGCGCGAACGCGTCGCGCGCGGTCCTCGAAGAGATATGAAGCGGCCAACGTGATGAGCGCGGAAATCGCACCGGTCAGGATGTGCTCCACATAGGGGATGCGGTAGTGGCTCTCGTGAGCGTATGCGTCACCTATCGCAGTCAACAGACCGACGAGCAGCGCATTGCCATATCGATGCCCATAGAATCTTCGCGCAGGCGTGAATGTCAGCAATACCGCGAGAAGCCCGGTCAGCAGACCGGTGTGCAATGCGATCGTCCAGTGCGCGAGGCTCATGATATTGCCCCAGCTTCCGGGCATACAGGTCATGCACGCGCTGGTCGGCTGCCAGAAACGCTGGATAAACAGTCTCAGGCGGCGTTTCCATTCGCTTGACATGATCAATGACCTCGTCTCGGCCGACACCTGCTAGCGATACTACTCCGTAATGAATGGTCGCCGTCGGACCTTGATGGCGGTCACCGCTTGCGCATTTCGAGCGGCACCGCGATCAAGCATGCACTCACGATCCCCCGAACCAGTTATAACCCTGATCGACCCAATAGCCACCCGGAAACGTGTTGGTGACGAAGATCTCCATGATGTGCTTCGGATTCTTATAGCCGAGTTTCGTCGGCATTCTGAGCTTCATCGGATAGCCGTATTTTGCGGGCAATTGCTGACCGTCATACGTAAAGGTCAATAGCGTCTGCGGATGAAGCGCGGTTGGCATGTCGATGCTTTCGTAGTAATCGTCGGCGCATTTGAATCCGACGTACTTCGCCGATGTGTCCGCGCCGACACGCTTCAGAAACTCGCGGAACGGCGTGCCGCCCCATCGGCCGATCGCGCTCCAGCCTTCGACGCAGATATGCCGAGTGATCTGTTCGGCCTTCGGCAACGCGTAAAGGTCCGCGAGCGTCCAGGCTTTCCGGTCCTGCACGAGACCGCTCACTTTCAGACGGAAATCGCTGCCATCCACGTGCGGCACATCGTCGATGCCGTAAAACGCATTGAATGGGAATGGGCGCGTAATCTGTGCTTCGGTGTAAGTCGGCGCGAGGCGGTTCGGGTCGAAGAGCCAGCCCTGCACGCGGTCGTTGATGCGCGACACGCGCGACAGAAACGTCTCGACCGATTTGTCGTCCGACAGGCTGCACCCGGTCAGCATCGCAAGGCCGCCCAGCGTGATGATGCGTTTGCCGAACAAACGCCGTGACGGCATATCGAGTTCGCGACGCACGTCGAGACTGAGCGCCGCGCGATCCACGCCCGAAGGCGGCGGTTTGATTGGCTTCACAAGCGTATCCCCTCGGGTTAGCGGCCACGAATCATCGTGAGCAACGAGCGCGGCACGAGCGCGACCATCGCCAGATGCACGACGATGAAGCCGGCCAGCAGCGCCATCGCGCAGAAGTGAACGACGCGTGCGCTGTCATATCCGCCCATCAGTTCGCGCAGCACCGGAAACTGCACCGACTTCCAGATCGCGAGCCCCGATACGATCAGCACGGCAATGTCGAGCATGACGAACAGGTACGCGAACCTCTGAACCGCGTTGTAGCGGCTCGGGTCCGCGTGCGACAGATGCCCTTTCAGCGCTTCGCCGAGATCGTGCAGAATCGCGCGCGGCGACAACGGGAAGAACTTCGACCGCATGCGGCCCGTGACGAGGTTCATCGCGAGATAAAAAAGCGCGTTGAAAAAAAGCAGCCACATCGCCGCAAAGTGCCATTGCAGCGCTCCGCCGAGCCAGCCGCCGAGCGTGATGCCGGTCGGAATCGTGAGCCCCGGGAACACCGGCGAAGCATCGTAGATGCGCCAGCCCGACAGCATCATCAGCACCACGGCCACCGCGTTGAGCCAGTGCGCGATGCGCACCCACGCGGGTTGAATCGTGCGCGGCGCGTCGGGCGAGGCACCGGCCTGGGGGATCGCGTTCATGCCGAATCTCCATCAAACACCGACCGCGTAGGTGCGCCCGTCGCAGCATGCCGTGAGCGCACCTGTGGGCCTTACTTGCTCATCGCGTCGTCTTTTTTCATCGCGTCGGGCTTCATCTTGCTGCCGTCCTTGTTCATCGAATCTTTGGACATCGTGCCCTTGCCCATCGAGTCTTTGGACATCGAACCCTTGGCCATCGAGTCTTTGGCCATCGAGTCCTTCGACATCGAATCGTTGGACATCGCGCCGCTCGCCTGAGCGAACGCCGAACCACCGCTGACCAGCAAGGCGGCGGCAACTGCTGCGATTGCAATGCGTTTCATGGCAACTCCTGAAGTGTTGTTAGCCGGGCCGTCGCGGCTCTCGCTGTCGCTCGCGGAAGGCCCGTGCATCAGATAAGACTGCTTTCCGGCAACTACCGATGCGTCGTCATCCCGCATCTGTGAGGTAGTTCGCCGCGCGCCCCGGCGCGGTTACAGCATGCGAAAAATTTTTCGTTCGCCCTGAAAAAGGAACGAGCGACGCAGTCCCCCATGCCGCCGCGCGGAGCGATGGAATAAACTCCTGTTTCCTGTAACCGACGCCCCAGATGAATCGAACTACCGATATCACCGCAGCGCAGGCCAAAGAGGCGCATCTGCGCGCGCTGTTCCTGCGCGGGCTCGACGGCGATGCCGCCGGATACCGGCAATTCCTGGCAGAACTGGGCGCGCATCTGCGTGGCTTCCTGCGGCGGCGGCTTCACGACAATGCGGCCGATGTCGAGGACCTCGTGCAGGAAATCCTGCTGGCTGTTCACAACGGGAGGCACACGTATCGTGCCGAGGAGCCGCTGACCGCCTGGATTCATGCGATCGCGCGCTACAAGCTGACGGATTTCTTTCGGACGCGCGCCCGCCGCGAAGCGCTCAACGATCCTCTCGACGATGCGTTCGAATTGCTCGCCGCACCCGATCTCGAACCGGCGCAAGCAAAGCGCGACGTCGGCAAACTGCTCGAACAGTTGCCTGACCGTCAGCGTCTGCCGATCATGCATGTGAAGCTCGAAGGGCTGTCCGTGACGGAGACCGCGAAGTTGACCGGCTTGTCGGAGTCCGCGGTCAAGATTGGCGTGCATCGTGGACTCAAGGCATTGGCCGCAAAGATTCGAGGAACGCGATGAAAACGGACGACTTCATTTCCCTGCTTGCGACCGGCGTCGCGCCGGTGGATCGCCACGCGCTCCCGAAACGCTTCGGTGTCGCGATACTGATTGGCGCCGTGGGCGCGACACTGCTCATGGCCACGCTGCTCGGCGTGCGGCGCGACCTGGCCGACGTCGCACTCACGCCGATCTTCTGGGCCAAGATTGCGCTGCCTTCATGTCTGATGATCGGCTCGCTGTGGATGTCGACACGGCTCGCGCGGCCCGGTGTGCGAGCGGGCGGTAGCGGCTGTTTGATTGCCGCGCCGGTTGCGGTGGTTTGGCTGGCCGGCGCGTTGGTATTGATAGCCGCACCGGACGACGCCCGGCTCGCGCTCGTGCTCGGCAAAACCTGGCGCGTCTGTCCGTTCAATATCGCGCTGCTGTCGGTGCCCGGCTTTGTCGCCGTGTTCTGGGCGCTCAAGGGACTGGCGCCGACCCGGCTCGCGCTGAGCGGCGCGGCGGGCGGCCTGCTGGCGGGCTCGACCGCGACGCTCGCGTATTGCCTGCATTGCCCCGAGATGGGCATTCCGTTCTGGGGCGCGTGGTATCTGCTTGGGATGCTGGTGCCGACGGTGATCGGTGCGGTGCTCGGCCCACGGTTGCTGCGCTGGTAACGGCGTGGGTCGCGCATCGTGTTGCCGCGGCGGCCCACCCGCTACAACTTTTTCTTTTCCCTCGCGCAACTTATCCTCGATTGTCAGCGCGGCATAAAAGCCGGATAGTGCGACTCGGCCATTCCGCCGCCGACATTCAAGGAAACGCAGGCAATGAAGTCCCGAGTCATCAGTCTCATCGCGAGCGCGGTGTTTGCGCTGGGCGCGACGCCGTCCGTCAGTCACGCCGCCGACGACATCCAGGCCCAGATCAGGACCACCGTCGACGCAGCCGTTCAGCCCCTCATGGCGAAATACCGCATTGCGGGGATGGCGGTCGGCGTCATCGTCGAGGGCAAGCCGTATGTGCTTAACTACGGCGTCGCGTCGACACAAACCGGCAAGCCGGTCACGCGCGATACGTTGTTCGAGCTCGGTTCCGTCAGCAAGACCTTCACCGCGACGCTCGCGTCTTATGCGGAGTTGAACGGCAAACTGTCCCTGTCGGACCCGACGAGCAAGTACCTGCCGGTACTGCGCGGCACGCCGTTCGGCAACGTGAGCCTGCTCAACCTGGGCACGCACACGCCAGGCGGGCTGCCGTTGCAGGTGCCCGACGACATCCATAACAACGATCAGTTGATGCAGTACTTCCGCGCATGGCACCCCGCCTATGCGCCGGGTACGCAGCGGACCTATGCGAATCCCGGCATCGGCACGCTCGGGCTGATTACCGCGAAGAGCATGGGCCAGGACTTCACCGCGCTGATCCAGCAGCGCGTGTTTCCCCCGCTCGGCATGACGAACAGCTACATCGACGTCCCGCCAGCGAGAATGCGGGACTACGCGCAAGGCTATACGAAGGACGACGCGCCGGTCCGCGTGAACCCCGGCGTGCTGTCCGCCGAAGCCTACGGCATCAAGTCGACGGCCGCCGACATGCTGCGCTTCATCGCGGCGAACATGAATCTGATTCCGCTCGACGACAAGCTTCAGCGTGCGATCACGGCGACCCACACCGGCTACTTCAACGCGGGCGTGCTGACACAGGACCTGATCTGGGAACAGTATCCCTATCCGGCCGCGTTGAAGACCCTCGAGCAGGGCAATTCATCGACGATGGTCCTGCACGCTACGCCCGCTGCCGAAATCGAACCGCCGCAAGCGCCGAGGCAAGACGTGTGGATCAACAAGACCGGTTCGACGAACGGCTTCGGCGCGTATGTCGCGTTCATTCCGGAGAAGCGTCTCGGCATCGTCATGCTCGCGAACCGCAACATCCCCAACGAAGAACGCGTGAGCGCCGCTTATCAGATCCTGACGACGCTGGCCGGCAGCGGGCATTGAATGCACGCGCAAGCACGGGCAAGTGCGGACGGTGAGCGCGTCATACCGCGTTCACCGTCCGCCAACGCTCACTCCCGCACCGGACTCAACGCCCCGTGCGTTTCCGTTTCGACCGCTTCCGATACGAGCGTCTCCAGCGCCAGCCCACGCGTTTCGATCCCTAGAATCCACACGGCCGCCGCGGCGATCACGAAGCACATCGCGCCGAGCGAAAACACGCCGCCTTGGCCGAACATCGGCAACACGACGCCCACGACATACGGCCCGATCAACGAACCCACCCGGCCGATCGCCGAAGCGAATCCCGAGCCGGTCGCGCGCGCTCCCGTGCCGTAAAGCTCAGGCGTGTACGTGTACAGCACCGCCCACATCGCGAACAGGAAGAACTGCATGCCGAGGCCGGCGCAGATCAGCAACGTCGGCGTTTGCGCGTGCAGCGCGGTCTGTCCATAGACGTACGCCATCACCGCGCTGCCCGCAAGCGACGCAATGCAGGTCGGCTTGCGCCCCCAACGTTCGACCAGCCACGCGGCGCAAATGAAGCCCGGAATCCCGCCGAGCGAAATCAGCACCGTGTACAGCACCGACTTCGTCACCGCAAAACCGGCCTGCTGCATCAGCGCACCGAGCCACGACGTCAGTCCGTAAAAGCCGAGCAACGCGAAGAACCACAACGTCCACACCATGATCGTGCGGCGCCGGTAGGCGAGGCTCCAGATTTCGCGGAACGCGCCGCCGCCTTTCGCGGCGACCGGTTCCGCCAGCATCGCGGGCGCGCGCAACTGGCTCAGACCCTCGGCGCGCATCACCTTCACTTCGATGTCGGCGAGAATCCGGTCGGCTTCCGCATGACGTCCGCGATGTTCGAGCCAGCGCGGCGATTCCGGCACGACACGCCGAACGATCAGCACGAATACTGCGGGAATCGCCAGCAACGCGAACTCGGTGCGCCAGCCGAAAGCCGGCAGCACGAAGTACGACACCACGCCCGACGCGATGAAGCCGAGCGGCCAGAAGCCATCCATCAAGGCGATCAGGCGGCCGCGCGACGCTGCGGGCACGAACTCCGACAGCAGGGTCTGCGCGATCGGAAACTCCATCCCCATACCGAAACCGAGCAGCACGCGATAGAAGATCAGCGCTTCGACGCTCTGCGCGGTCGAACACAGATACGACGCGAGCCCCCACAGCACCATGCTCCATTGAAAGACCGGACGGCGTCCGAAGCGATCCGCGAGCAATCCGGCCACCGCCGCGCCCAGCACCATGCCAAAGAAGCTCGCGCTCGCGACCAGCCCCGCCGTCGCGGTCGACAACTGGAATTCGCTCTTGATCGAACCGAGCACGAAGGTCATCGTGCCGAGGTCGACTGAGTCGAAGAAAAACGCAATCGCGATGATGACGAAGATGGTCCGGTGATAACCGGAGAACGGCAGTCGTTCGAGCCGGGCGGCTGCGCTCGCGCGCGGCTGAAAAGCGGTAGACATGTCATCCCCTCGTGAATGTGGCGGCTGCCGCGTGAGTGTTCCGATCAGGTGTTTTCAGTAGACGTCGACATAAATCGTCCACATAGAAGGAATGCGTCATCGGAATGGAACGGGGGCGTCGCCTTGTCGCCAAGTTCACGCGGCCGGCGTGCTATGTGCGTAGTCGCGCACGCGCGGCGCCGGCGATGCGTGCGAGCGTGTCCGCACTCAGGCGGGCGGCGATTTTCTCGACGTATTGATGATGGCGCGCCTGCAATGGCGCACCGAGCCGTTGCGCGAGGAGATAGCGGATCAGCGCGATGCGCCGGTGCCGCAGCACGATGCTCTGATCGAGCAGCGCGAGCGCGGCGGCGGCATCGCCTTCGTGGCACGCGCGCTCGGTGAGGCGCGCGGTGGCTAGACGCGTCGACGGCATGTCGGTGGCGAAGTTGGGATGAGGTCGAACGAGCCGCAAGCGATGCATGCAAGCGGTGCATACGGCCACCGCTCGCCGCGCGTTACGACATCAGCGGCTCGGCGGCGTCGAGCATGATCTTGACGAAGTAGTCCGCGAAACTGCGGCGCACGACGATGTCGAAGCTGTCCGCGCCCGTATGCAGCAATGTCATCGATGCCTTGAAATAGTGGCTCTGCGCGCATTGCCCATCGCCGAACAGTTTCGGATGCAGATCGAGCGGACAGCCGCGCGCCAGCACGTCGCGCACCCGCGTGCCGCTGATTTCGAGCACCGTATAGCCGCTGCCGACATCCACTGCCGATGCGAACACACCGTTCAACGCCGCGCCGAGTTTCGCCTGCAACGGCGCGCTACGCGCTGCGTCATGCGCGGTGGCCGAGCGCACCAGCCACTCATCCGGGCCGAGCCACAGCATGTCATAGCCGTTGCCACGCGCAACCGTGTTCGCCTTCTCCGGCGGCTTGCAACCGATCACACTCTGCACCGCATTCACGAACGCCGCGTCGCGCGTATCGCCGCGCACGTTCACGAGTTCGAGAAACGGCCGCTCGCTCAACCTGAACGCGGCGGACGCGCTCGCCTGATGCTTCTTCAGCAGCGCACCCGCGCCGACCAGCGGCGACTCCTGCCACACACCCGTTTGCCCGCCGACAGCGCGATCCACGATTGATACCGTCCCGCCTGTTTCATTCCACATGTTGACGTGCTCCTTCGCTGTCGTAGAACACCGAACTGGTGACTTTGGCCGCGATCTGTTTGCCGCTGGAAAGCGGGATCGTGACCGTTGCGCCGATCCTGTCGAGACCGCCCTTCACGACCGCCATCGCAATCGAGCGCTTCAGGATCGGGCTGTAGTAGCTCGACGTGACATGCCCGAGCATCGGCGCGGTGTCGCCCTGGAAGGGACCGGCGACGATCTGCGAGCCCTCCGGTATCACGAACGACGGATCGTCCGACAGCAATCCGACCAGCTGCTTGCGCCCCGCCTTCGCGGTATCCGAGCGCGTCAACGAGCGCTTGCCGAGGAAGTCTTTCGACTTCGCGACGAGCCCGCCCATGCCGAGGTCGTACGGCGTCATCGAGCCGTCCGTATCCTGACCGACGATGATGTAGCCCTTCTCCGCACGCAGCACGTGCATCGTTTCGGTGCCGTACGGCGTGATGTCGAATTCCGCGCCCGCGGTCATCAACGCTTCCCACACCGCGCGCCCGACATTCGCCGGCACGTTCACTTCATACGCGAGTTCGCCGGAGAAGCTGATGCGCATGACACGCGACGCCGCGCCCGCCACCGTGCCTTCGCGATAGCTCATGAACGGAAATGCCGCGTTCGCGAAGTCGATGTCGTGGCAGACCTTCTGCAAGACCTTGCGGCTGTTCGGGCCGACCACGGCGAACGTGGCCCAGTGATCCGTGACCGACGCAAGCCGCACGCGCATGTCCGGCCACTCCGTTTGCAGCCAGCGTTCGAGCCACGTGAGCACGCGCGCCGCGCCGCCGGTGGTGGTCGTCATCATGTAGTGCTGGTCGGCGAGACGCACGGTGACGCCATCGTCGAAGATCATGCCGTTTTCGTCGAGCAT
This sequence comes from Paraburkholderia ginsengisoli NBRC 100965, assembly GCF_000739735.1. Classification (GTDB taxonomy): domain Bacteria; phylum Pseudomonadota; class Gammaproteobacteria; order Burkholderiales; family Burkholderiaceae; genus Paraburkholderia; species Paraburkholderia ginsengisoli. Next base: position 761,261 of record NZ_BBJF01000005.1, read on the forward strand.
CAGGCCGTAGCGGCACTTGCCGACTTCCAGCTTGCTCCACGGATTCGTGTAGACCCAGTTCAGCAGTTTCGCGGCATCGGGGCCCTGAATGTCGATCTTGCCGAGCGTCGACGCGTCGAGAATGCCGACGCTCGTACGCACCGCGAGCGATTCGCGCGCGACCGCCGCGTGCATGTCTTCGTCCGCCTTCGGGTAGTACCAGGGACGCTTCCAGTTGCCGACGTCCTCGAACGCCGCGCCGTTTTCGACATGCCATTCGTGCACCGCCGTCTTGCGCACCGGGTCGAGAAACTCGCCCAGCTCGCGGCCGGCGAACGTGCCGAACGTCACCGGCGTGTAGTTCGGCCGGAAAGTCGTCGTGCCGGTTTCGGGAATCGTCTTGCCGAGCGCCTGCGCGAGAATCGCCATGCCGTTGATGTTGCCGAGTTTGCCCTGGTCGGTGCCGAAACCCATCGCGGTATAGCGCTTCACGTGCTCGACGGATTCGAAGCCCTCGCGCGCGGCGAGAAAAATATCCGCCGCCGACACGTCGTTCTGGAAATCGACGAACTGCTTCGGTCCACGCGTGGCCATCTCGCGACCGCCGACCAGCCATAGCGGCGCGAGCTTCGTCTCGGTCAGCTCGGCCACCTGCACGGGATTCGGTCGCGCGACGATGTAGTCGGCGGCGCGCGCCGCCTCGACACCCGCATCGACCGCGAAGCGGATGCCCTGGCCCAATGTGAAGTCGCCCGCGCACGCGCCGACGCTCGCCTCCGCCTGCATCGCCTTGCCGGGTACGAAGCAGGCCTTGTCGTCATGCCAGTGCGCCTTGCCGCCCGATTGGGCGAACAGGTGCAGCACCGGGCTCCAGCCGCCCGACATCGCGAGCAGATCGCACGGCAATGCGCCCTGCTGCGCCCCGAGCTGTCCATTCGAATACAACGCCACGTCGACCGATGCGACGCGCAGCTTGCCATGCGCCGCCGTCACCACTGCGCCGCTCATCACCTTGACGCCATAGCGGCGCGCCAGCGCGGGCAGCGTGCCCTTCGATTCGCCCGCACGCGGATCGATCACCGTCACCTGCGCGCCGGCCGCCTTCAGGTCGAGCGCGCATTGATAGCCGTCGTCGTTGTTCGTGAACACCACCGCGTTGCGCCCCGGCAGCACCGCATAGCGATGCAGATAAGTCGACACCGCCGACGCCAGCATCACGCCCGGCAGATCGTTATTGCCGAACACGATCGGCCGTTCATGCGCGCCGGTCGCGAGAATCACGCGTTTCGCGCGGATTTTCCACAGCAGTTCGCGCGTGCCCTTGCGTTGCGAGACGGGCAGATGCTCGGTGAGCCGCTGCGTCACCGTCACGAGGTTGTGATCCTGATAGCCGAACGCGGTGCTGCGCGACAGGATCTTCACGTCGGGCATCTGGCGCAATTCGTCTTCAATCTTCTGCACCCATTGCAGCGCGGGTTTGCCGTCGATCTCCGCGCGGCACGACAGCAGCGAGCCGCCGAGTTCCGGCTGATCGTCGACCAGCGTCACGCGCGCGCCTGAGAGCGCCGCCGCATGCGCGGCCGCAAGGCCGGTCGGGCCGCCGCCGACCACCAGCACGTCGCAATGAGCAAAGCACTTGTCGTAGCGGTCGGCGTCGGGCTGCTCGGGCGCCTTGCCGAGACCGGCCGCGTCGCGGATCGCCTCTTCATACTTCGGCCAGAATTTGCGTGGCCACATGAAGGTCTTGTAGTAGAAGCCCGCGGGAATGAAGCGCGCGATCTTCTGGTTGATCGCCATGCGGTCTTTCTCGATGCTCGGCTTCGCGTTCACGCTGGTGGCGACGAGCCCCTGATATAGCTCCACTTCGGTCGCGCGCGCATTCGGCACCGTGTACGCACCGGTTTCGAGTTGCACGACCGCATTGGGCTCTTCGACGCCCGCCGTCACGATGCCGCGCGGCCGGTGATACTTCCAGCTGCGCGCGACGAAGTGCACGCCGTTCGCGAGCAGCGCGGACGCGAGCGTGTCGCCCTGGAAGCCCTGATATTTGACGCCGTTGAACGTGAAGCTCAGTGCAATCGCGCGATTGATGCGCCCGCCGTTGGGCAGTCGGTCTTTCTGGCTCATGCTTTGCCCTCCTGTGCGCTGGCGTCGCTGCCATCCAGCGCGAGCAGCGGACGTTCGAACGTCTCGTAGCCCTGGATCTCGTAGCTCACCGTGTCGCGTTGCGCCTTGAACCAGCGGCGGCAGCCCTGCGTGTGCAGCCATTGTTCGCGATGCACGCCGCGCGAGTTCTTGCGCATGAACAGGTAGTCGCCCCATTCGCGATCGGTGAGCGCATCGGTGTCGAGCGGTCGCGCGATATCCGCTTCGCCGCCGCAGGAAAATTCGGTTTCGGCTCGGGGTCCGCACCACGGGCATTCGATCAGCAGCATGTTGTTTCTCGCTTAGTGGGCGACGGCCGCAGCGCCGTGCTCGTCGATAAGATGGCCGGTATAGAACCGCTCCAGCGAAAACGGCGCATTCAATTCATGCGGCTCGTCCCGCGCGATGGTGTGCGCATAGGCCCACCCCGAACCCGGCGTCGCCTTGAAGCCGCCCGTGCCCCAACCGCAATTGAAGTAAAGCCCCTTCACGTCGGTCTTGCTGATGATCGGGCACGCATCCGGCGACACGTCCACGATGCCGCCCCACTGCCGGTTCATCCGCACCCGCGAAAACACGGGGAACATTTCGACGATCGCCTCGAGCGTGCCTTCGATAATCTGGAAACTGCCGCGCTGCCCGAAGCCCGTGTACTGATCGACGCCCGCGCCGATCACGAGATCGCCCTTGTCGGACTGGCTGATGTACGCATGCACCGCGTTCGACATCACGACCGTATTGACCACGGGCTTGATCGGCTCGGACACCAGCGCCTGCAGCGGATGGCTTTCCAGCGGCAGGCGCACGCCGGCCATGTCGGCGAGCGTCGACGTATTGCCCGCCGCGACCACGGCGACCTTCTTCGCCTTGATGAAGCCCTTCGTGGTATCCACGCCAATCACCTGGCTGCCGTCGCGACGAATCCCCGTGACCTGGCAGTTCTGCACGATGTCGACGCCCGCCTGGTCCGCGCCCCGCGCGAAACCCCAGGCGACCGCATCGTGGCGGGCCACGCCGCCGCGCCGCTGGATCGATGCGCCGAGCACCGGATAGCGGCTGTTCAGATTGATGGTCGGCTCGATTTCCTTGATCTGCGCGGGCGTGAGGAACTCGGCGTCCACGCCGTTCAGACGGTTTGCGTTCACGCGGCGCTCCGTGTCGCGCACATCCTGTAACGTGTGCGCGAGGTTCATCACGCCGCGCTGGCTGAACATCACGTTGTAGTTCAGATCCTGCGAGAGCCCTTCCCACAGCTTCATCGCCTTCTCGTACAACGCGGCCGATTCGTCCCACAGGTAGTTCGAACGCACGATGGTCGTATTGCGCGCCGTATTGCCGCCGCCGATCCAGCCCTTCTCCAGCACCGCGACATTGCGCACGCCATGCTCTTTCGCGAGGTAATACGCGGTGGCGAGCCCATGCCCGCCGCCGCCGACGATCACGACGTCGTATTCACGTTTGGGCTCGGGACTTTTCCACTGTCGCTCCCAATTCTCGTGATACGACATCCCGTTGCGCAACAGGCTGAATATCGAATAGCGGCTCATCGTCGGTCCTTGTCAATCAACACTCGATGACGTTCACGGCCAACCCGCCGCGCGACGTCTCCTTGTACTTCGTTTTCATGTCCGCGCCGGTTTCGCGCATCGTCTTGATCACGTTGTCGAGCGATACGTAATGCTTGCCGTCGCCCTTCATCGCCATGCGCGCGGCGTTCAGCGCCTTGATCGCGCCCATCGCATTGCGTTCGATGCACGGAATCTGCACGAGCCCGCCGACCGGATCGCAGGTCATGCCGAGGTTGTGCTCCATGCCGATTTCGGCGGCGTTCTCCACCTGGGTCGGCGTGCCGCCCATCACGGCGGCGAGCGCCGCGGCGGCCATCGAGCACGCGACGCCCACCTCGCCCTGGCAGCCCACTTCCGCGCCGGAGATCGACGCCGTTTCCTTGTAGATGATGCCGATCGCGGCGGCGGTCAGCAGGAAGTCGACGATGCCCGCATCGCTCGATGCATGCATGAACTTCACGTAGTAATGCAGCACCGCCGGGATCACGCCGGCCGCGCCATTGGTCGGCGCGGTGACGACGCGCCCGCCGGCCGCGTTCTCTTCGTTGACGGCCATCGCGTACAGATTGACCCAGTCGAGCATCGACAGCGGATCGCGCAGCGACTCTTCCGAGCGTGCGCGCAGTTGCGCGCACAGGTCGGCGGCGCGGCGCTTCACGTGCATCGGGCCGGGCAGTTCGCCACGCACCTTGCAGCCGCGCTCGACGCACGCGGCCATCGTGCGCCAGATCGTCAGCAGGCCTTCGCGCACTTCGTGTTCGGGCCGCGTTGCGCATTCGTTGCGCAGCGTCACCTCGGCGATCGACAAGCCGCTCTCGCGGCACACACGCATCAGATCGTCGCCGGTGCGAAACGGATACGGCACTTCAGCGCCAACGCGCAAGCCGTTCACGCGATCGCCTTCGCGATTGACCACGAAGCCGCCGCCAATCGAGTAATACTCTTTCTCCACCAGCAACTGACCGCTTTCATCGAAGGCCTGAAAACGCATGCCGTTCGGATGCACGAAGCTGGCACCCGATGCACCCAACGCACCCAACGCACCTGGCGCGCCCGGCATCAACCGACGAAAAAAGCTGAGGTGCTCGCGCTCGTCGAACGCGACCGGATTCTTGCCGAGCAGCGCCAGTTGCTTCGCCTCGCGGATCGCGCGCAAACGCGGCTCGATCAGGTCAGGGTCGAGCGTATCGGGCAGATTGCCTTCGAGCCCGAGCAGCACCGCCTTGTCCGTGCCGTGCCCTTTGCCCGTTGCGCCGAGCGAGCCGTACAGTTCGACTCTCACGCGACGCACGAAGCCGAGCAGGTTCGCGTCTTCGATATGCGACGCGAAGCGGCACGCAGCGATCATCGGCCCGACCGTATGCGAGCTCGAAGGACCGATGCCGATCTTGAACAGATCGAAAACGCTGACGTTCATGGCGTGCCTTCTATGTGGCGGGCGCTAAGCTGCCTTGGGTGGAGTAGTCCGTATTGCACCGCAAGGCAAATTGAATCGATAGAATAAAAACGGCATGACAGTGGGATAGTGGCGTCAAGGACGCGGCCCGCCAAGCGCGGCGGCGCATTTGCGATGACTTCTGACGCATTTGCGACAGGCGTACCGGTTGCGGCTGGCGATGCTGACATCACGCCGGGGCATCGCCTGCAGCGCCCTGCACGGCCTCCGGCTAGCACCCATAAGGCTCGCGTTAAAGCGCCCACGATCCCGATGCTATGCTTGAATCCATTTTTCCCTTGCCGGCTGCACGCATGAATTCCGCTGAACCGCTTCCGCTTCAATCGAGCGACGGTACGCCGAAGCAGCGCATCCGCTTCGGCATCATCCTGTTGCCGAACTTCACGCTAACGGCGTTCTCGGGTTTCGTCGACCTGCTGCGTCTGTCCGCGGACGAAGGCGATTTCAGCAAGCCGGTGCGCTGCTCGTGGAGCGTGCTGGGGGAAACCCTCGCTCCGGTGCGCGCGAGTTGCGGCATCCAGATCACGCCGTGGGAAACCTTCGACAACGCCGAGCCGTTCGACTACGTGGTCGTGGTCGGCGGGCTGCTGCATTCGGGACCGGCCGCGAGCGACGCGACGCTCGCGTTCATTCGCCGCGCTGCCGCCACCGACGCGACGCTGGTCGGCATGTGCACCGGCGTGTTCTCGCTGATGCGCGCGGGCGTGCTCGACGGCCATCGCATCTGCGTGAGCTGGTTTCACTACTGGGATTTCATCGAGCGCTTTCCGTCGGTGAATGAAGAAGCGCTGGTCGCGGATCGGCTGTTCGTGATCGATCGGCGGCGTATTACGTGTTCCGGCGGACGCGCGTCGATCGACGTGGCCGCCGCGATCCTGTTACGTCACTTCGAAACCGCGACCGTGCAGAAGGCGCTGCGCATCCTGCTGGTCGACGACATGCAGAAAGGCAACGCGCCGCAGCCGCATCCGCCGGGACTTGCGCCCGCCACGCATCCGAAGGTCAAGCGCGCGATCCTGCTGATGGAGCAGCACGTGGGCCGTTCGCTGCCGCTCGACGAACTGGCACGCAAGCTCGATTTGTCGCCGCGCCAGTTGGAACGGCTTTTCAAGGCGCAAACCGGCAAGGCGCCGCAGGCTTACGCGAAGCAGGTGCGCTTGCGTACCGCTGCGTGGCTGCTGACGAGTTCGGACAAAACTGTCGCGGACATCGCGTCGAGTTGCGGCTTTTCCGACGCGTCGCATCTGGGCCGCGAGTTTCGCAAGCAGTTCGGCCTGCCGCCGGTGATGTACCGCGAGCAGCGCGGCACGGCGGCGGAAGTGGAAGACGGCTACGGTTACGACGAGACGTTTCCGGGGCGGGCGCAGGCGATTTGACGCGGGAGCCCGGGTGCCGGCACCACCGCCGTCACGCCGACAGTCGCCGCTCGACACTCGGCGCATGCCCGAATTGCGCACGATAGGCCTTGCTGAAATGACACGGCGAATGAAAGCCGCACACCGCCGTGACCCGCGCAATCGACGCGTCCGTATTGCGCAGCAGTTCACGCGCGCGCCGCAAACGCAGCGTCAGGTAGTAGTGCGTCGGCGACACGTTCAGGAACATCTTGAACATACGCTGCAAATGGCGTTGCGACAGATGCACGAGCCGCGCGAGTTCGTTGAGCGATAACGGCTCCTCGATATTCGCTTCCATGAGCCGCACTACTTCGATCAGTTCCGCACGCGAAAAGCCCACGCGCGCATCAACGGGAATGTGCTGATAGTCGGTCGAGCCGCGAATCCGTTCGACAATGAACTGCTCGGACACCTGCGCCGCGACCGCATGGCCGAGCCGCATGCCGACCAGGTTCAGCATCAGATCGAGCGGCGCGGTGCCGCCGGTGCAGGTCATGCGATCGCGGTCGATCACGAACAGTTCGTCGGCGAAACGCACATGCGGATAGCTCTTGTGCAACGGCGACATGTCCTCCCAATGCACGGTCGCGCGATAACCGTCGAGCAGGCCGGCGGCCAGCAGCGCATAGGGTCCCGTGCAGATGCCACCGAGCGGAACGCCTTGCGCGGCCACGTCGCGCAGCAATGCGATCACCGTATCGTCGACGTAATCGCGCACGTGCCAGCCCGCGCAGACGAACAGCACGTCGGGCATGCCGGCTTCGGCGAGCGTCGTGGTCGGCTTCACCGTGATGCCGTTGCTGGCGCACGCAGGCTCGCCGTCCGGCGTGATGACCGACCACCGGTAGTACTGCGCGCGGCCCACGTAGTTGGCCATGCGCAACACCTCGACCGCGCTCGTGAACGCGATCATCGAAAAGTTCGGCAGCGTCAGAAAGCCGACATGCGCGAGCCCGGCCAGCGGCGCTGCGGCGTGGGGCTCGACCGGGGTGAGCGCGTCGCGCTTCATCGGCGGCTCAACCGTGTTGCGCGGCCGGCTCGCGGCGCACTTTCATTACGCTGCGCAGGCCCGACAGCAGCGGCGCGCGGGCCATGCCCGGCGCACGGCCGAAGCTCTCCGTGATGCGGTCCAGAATGATCGCGAGCATCACCACCGAGAGGCCGCTCTCGAAGCCCAAGCCGATATCGAGCCGCTGAATGCTCGCCAGCACGTCGTTGCCGAGCCCGCCCGCGCCGACCATCGACGCGATGATCACCATCGACAGCGCCATCATGATGGTCTGGTTCACGCCGGTCATGATCGATGGCAGCGCATTCGGAAATTGCACCTTGTAAAGCAACTGCCACGGCGTGCAGCCGAATGCCTGCCCCGCTTCGACGATCTCGCGATTGACGTGCTTGATGCCGAGCGACGTGAGCCGCACCGCGGGCGGCATCGCGAAGATCACCGTCGACAGAATGCCCGGCACGCGGCCGAGGCCGAACAGCATCGCGGCCGGAATCAGGTAGACGAACGCGGGCATGGTCTGCATCAGATCGAGCACAGGGCGCACGATCATCTCGACGGTGCGGCTCTTCGCGGTCCAGATGCCGAGCGGCACGCCGAGCAGCAGGCTGATCAACGTGGACGACAACGTCAGCCCGAGCGTAATCACCATCTGATCCCAGAAGCCGGTGCTGTAGATCAGCAGCATCGCCAGCAGCGTGAACAGCGCGAAGCGCCAGCCCACCCGCCACAAACCGATGCCGACGAAGAACGCCATCAGCGCCCACATCGGCACCGCCTGCAAGCCGTGTTCGACGAGCGCGGCAAAACTCTCGATGACCTTGCCGATCGCGTCGAAAGTCTTCGCGTCGTGGTCGAGCAGATAGTGAACGCCGTGATCGACCCAGGCGCCAAGCGGAATGATTTCAGACATGGGAACCTCGATGGCGCGTGAGAACGTTCAGCACGTTCGTCTTGTTGACCGAACCGCAGTAGGAGCCGTCCGCTTCGACGACCGGCAGCGGCGCGCGGCTCGCCACCACGCGTTCGACGACGTCGTCGAGCGGCGTGCTGCGGCGGATGCACTCGATCTGGTTGAGTTGCGGCGACGCGCTGCCCAACGCATCGCGGCCCACGAAGCCGCGAATCCTGCGCTCGCTATCGAGCACGAATGCGTAGTCGGCGCTGCCGTTGAGCGTGGCCGCGACGCTCGACGCGTCCATCTGCGGCGAGTGCTGCATCAACGGCACGGCATCGGTCTGCATCAGATCGCCGGCGGTCAGATAGCGGCTCGTGTCGATGCCTTCGAAGAAAGCCCGCACGTAATCGTCGGCGGGATTGGTGATGATTTCCTGCGGCGTGCCGATCTGCACGACCCGGCCGCCTTCCATGATCGCGATGCGCGTGCCGATGCGCATCGCCTCCTCCAGATCGTGCGACACGAACAGGATGGTGCGCTGCTGCTCGCGTTGCAGATTGAGCAGCACGTTCTGCATTTCCTTGCGCTTGAGCGGATCGAGCGCGGAGAACGCTTCGTCCATGATCATCAGCGACGGGTTGACCGCCAGTGCCCGCGCGAGTCCCACGCGTTGCTGCATGCCGCCCGACAGCTGGGCCGGCAGCTTCTCTGCGAACGGCGCGAGGCCGACCTGTTCGAGCACAGTCATCGCGCGCGTCTCGCGCTCCTTGCGGCCGACGCCCGCCACTTCGAGCCCGAACGCCGCGTTCGACAGCACGGTGCGTTGCGGCATCAGCGCGAACGACTGGAACACCATGCTCATGTCCTTGCGGCGCAGCGCGATCAGTTCCTTGCGCGGCACGCTGGCTACGTCGCGCCCGTCGATCAGCACCTTGCCCGCCGTCGGTTCGACCAGCCGATTGATCAGGCGAATCAGCGTCGACTTGCCCGAGCCGGACAGGCCCATCAGCACGAAGATTTCGCCCTCCTTCACGTCGAACGAGACGTTATGGACGCCGACGATCTGGCCGGTGCGCGCGAACACCTCTTCTTTCGTTGCGCCGGCGGCCAGCATGGCGACCGCCTCTTTCGGGCTGGTGCCAAACACCTTGCACAGCCCTTCGACCACGACTTTCGGGGAATTCATCGAATGCTCTCCTGTGTCGAAACGCACGACAGTGCTGCACGGCGGACGTGCGTCCGCGCTGTGCCTACATAGTTGCCAGAAAAAAGTGCGCGTTGCCGACTATTTGCGACAACCACATGAGGAAATACGACACCTGCGCGGCGCGCGTGCCGGCGCCGGACGGCGGGAGCCTTGTGGCGCAAGGGTTTGGCGGAGATTGTGAGGGATTCGCGAGGATGTCGCGTAAGAGCAAGCAGGCGTGGCGCGGTGCGGGGAAAGCGCGGTGGTGGCGGATGCGGGAAGAGAAAAACGAAAAAAGCGGAAGCGCGAATCATGCGCTCCCGTCAACCACCCGATCACTGCGGCGCGTGCGCCGCCCGATAACCTCGCCGCCCAATCGCCAGGGTCAGCAAGGCGGACACGGCGAGACTCGCCGCCACCACATAAAGCCCCGCTGCATAACCGCCGGTCACGCTCTTCAACCAGCCGATCGCGAACGGGCCGACGAAGCCGCCGAGGTTGCCGATCGAGTTGATCATCGCGATGCCGGCCGCCGCGCCCGCGCCGGACAGGAACGTACTCGGCATTGCCCACAGCGGCGCCTTCGCCGCGCTGATGCCGACGTTCACTACCACCAGCGCCATCACGACAGCAAGCGCCGTATTCGCGACACCGGCCCACGCGAGTCCGAGCGCCGCCGCCACGCATGGAATCACCACGTGCCAGGTGCGCTCGCCGCGGCGGTCCGAACGGCGCGCCCACCACACCATGCCGAGCACCGCGAGCACGCTCGGAATCGCATTCAACGCGCCGGTGCCGAGTGCGCTGAAACCGAATTGCCGGATGATCAGCGGCGCCCACAAGCCCAGCGTGTAGAGACCCGCGGACGTGCCGAAGTAGATCATCGCGAGTATCCACACACGCAGATCGCGTAACGCGGCGAGCGCGCCTTCGGCATGTCCCGCTTGCGATTCGCGGCCGCGGCGCTCGTCGCGCAAGGTGGTAATGAGCCACGCTTTTTCATCCGCGGCGAGCCACTTCGCCTTTTCCGGCGAATCGGTGAGCGCCTTCAGCACCACGAAGCCAAGCAGCACGGCTGGAATCGCTTCGATAATGAACAGCCATTGCCAGTCCTTCAGGCCGAACAGCGCGGGCATCTGCATGATCGCGCCGGAAATCGGCGAGCCGATCGCCGTCGACAACGGCGCGGCCGCCATGAACGCGGCAGCGGCCACGGCACGCTGACGCGCCGGAAACCACTGGCTCAGATAGAGAATGATGCCGGGAAAGAACCCGGCCTCGGCGACGCCGAGCAGAAAGCGCAGCGTATAGAACGAGTTCGGCCCGGTCACAAACGCCGAAGCCGCGGAGACGAGCCCCCACGTGACCATCACGCGAGCAATCCAGATGCGCGCGCCGACCTTGTGCAGTATCAGGTTCGACGGCACCTCGAACAGAAAATAGCCGAGAAAGAAGATGCCGCCGCCGAGGCCGAACATGGTCGGCGTGAGGCCGAGGTCCTGGTTCATCGTCATCGCCGCGAAGCCGACGTTCACGCGATCGAGAAAGCTGACGAAATACAACAGCATCACGAACGGCAAAATGCGCCAGGTCAGCTTGCGAACCACACGGGCTTGCAATTCATTGTTCATGCCTGTCTCCACTCAATCTCTGCATGGGTGCAGTGAGATCGCCCGTGACGGGTCCGCCCGGGCGTTTATGTTTTTTGTGTGAGATTGCGGGCGACGCTTCAGGCCGCCTGCGCGGTCGCCACGTTCGCTGGCGAGGCGAGCAACGCGCAGACCGCGTCGGTCACCTGCACAGTGGTCGCGTTGCCGCCGAGGTCGCCGGTATGCAGCGACGCATCCGCGGTCACGCGTTCGATCGCCGCCATCAAGCGGCGCGCGGCGTCGTGCTCGCCGAGATGATCGAGCATCATCACCGCCGACCAGAATGTGCCGACCGGATTCGCGAGACCTTTGCCCATGATGTCGAACGCGGAGCCGTGAATCGGCTCGAACATCGACGGATAGCGGCGCTCCGGATCGAGGTTGGCCGTCGGCGCGATGCCGAGGCTGCCCGCGAGCGCGGCCGCGAGATCGCTGAGAATATCGGCGTGCAGGTTGGTGGCGACGATCGTGTCGAGCGTGGCAGGCCGGTTCACCATGCGCGCGGTCGCCGCGTCGACCAGTTCCTTGTCCCAATGCACGTCGGGAAACTCTTTCGAAATCTGCAATGCGATCTCATCCCACATCACCATTGCGTGACGCTGCGCGTTGCTCTTGGTGATCACCGTCAGCAGCTTGCGCGGCCGCGATTGCGCGAGCCGGAACGCGAAGCGCAGAATCCGTTCGACACCGGCGCGGGTCATCATCGAGACGTCGGTCGCGACTTCGATCGGATGGCCCTGATGCGCACGGCCGCCCACGCCCGCATACTCGCCCTCCGAGTTTTCACGCACGATCACCCAGTCCAGATCCTGCGGCGTGCAGCGTTTCAACGGCGCGTCGATACCGGGCAGGATGCGCGTGGGCCGCACGTTCGCGTACTGATCGAAGCCCTGGCAGATCTTCAGGCGCAGACCCCACAGCGTCACGTGATCGGGAATATGCGGATCGCCCGCCGAGCCGAAGAGGATCGCGTCCTTGTCGCGCAACGCGTCGAGGCCGTCGGCCGGCATCATCACGCCATGCTCGCGGTAGTAGTCGCCGCCCCAATCGAAGCTCTCGAACTCGAAACCGAACGCGTCGCTGCGCGCGGCGATCGCTTCGAGCACGCGCTGGCCGGCCGGTACGACCTCCTTGCCGATGCCGTCGCCGGGAATGGTTGCAATGCGGTAGGTCTTCATCGAGTGTCTCCTTCGTGTTGAATGCATGGCTGCATCGTAGAACGGCGACCGCCCGCGAAAACGCTGCTAGACTCAAACCATCCTTAACCGCAGATTAACAATGGACCGGCTTCCATGAGCGCGTCGATACAACCGGACGATCTCGCGTTCTTCTCCACGCTCGCCGCCAGCGGCAGTCTCACGGCGGCCGCGCGCGAGCTCGGCCTGAGCACGGCGGCGGTGAGCAAGCACCTCGCGCAAATGGAAACGCGCGCGGGCGTGTCGCTCGTCAATCGCACGACGCGCCGCATGAGCCTGACGCCGGAAGGCGATCTGTACCTGACGCGGGCGCGCCGCATCCTCGGCGAAATGGACGACCTCGCGCAACTGCTCGGCGGCTCGCAGGCGACGCCCAAAGGCCTGCTGCGCGTGAACGCGACGCTCGGTTTCGGCCGCAGCCATGTGGCTCCGCTGATCTCGAAGTTCGTGCGGCGCTTTCCCGAGGTGGACGTGCAGTTGCAACTTTCGGTCGACCCGCCGCCGATCAGCGAGGACGCCTTCGACGTGTGCGTGCGTTTCGGCGAGCCGCCCGATGCACGCGTGATCGCGCGCCGTGTCGCGCCGAACCGGCGCTTGCTGTGCGCGTCGCCGGCCTATCTTGCGGAACGGCGTGCGCCGCGCAGCCCGGCGGAGTTAGCGCAGCACAACTGCATCGGTATTCGCCAGGGCGACGACGGCTACGGCCTATGGCGTCTGACGAGCGGACGCGGCGCAAGCGAAAAAACGGAGACGGTCCGTGTGCGCGGCAACCTCACGACCAACGACGGTGAAATCGCGGTGAAGTGGGCGCTCGACGGACTGGGGCTCCTGATGCGCGCGGAGTGGGATATTGTGGAGTATCTCGCCGATGGCCGGCTCGTTCATGTGCTGCCCGACTACCGCACGCCGGGCGCCGACATCTATGCGGTCTATCCGCAGCAGTTACAGATGACCGCGCGGGTCAAGGCGTTCGTCGACATGCTGGTCGAAACGCTCGGCGCGCGTTGAACCGAATTGCTTCGCGCCGAGCCTCTCTGCCTGCCGTTACCGCTTACTGGCTTGCGCCCGCGGCCTTCTTCTCCGCCTGCTGGAGCTTGTTCGGATAGCTCGGGTCGTTCGCGGCCGGCTGGTAGCCCGCGTCTTCGAGCTTCTTCAACTCGGCGTTCTTCTTCGCGCGGGCTTCCTTGTGTGCCGCCTTCCGCTCGGCTTTGGTCGGCTTGGCGGGCGTCGTGCTGGACGGAGCAGCGTTGGGGGTGCCGTTGTCCTGCGCCACGGCGAGCGAAATGCTGCCTGCCATCATGGCGACGACCGAAACCCCAAGCATGATTCGTTTAATGGCAAAGCTCTTCATAACTGATATCCCCTCTGGAGAGTTGGCAATAACACTGAAGTCTGTCTGCGAGATGTCGTTCATCACGGCGAGCGGCACGCAATGTTCAGCATGGGCTCGCTGCATAGCAGCTTACAGGCAAACGGCGCGATCTGAGCGAGGCGTTGTCGCATTGCAGCGTCAGTCCAAGGTTGCGTGATCGGATGGCCAATGGTAGTCGCCGATGCTCGTTCAAGCTGTTTTCGGCCGCTCGGGTCGTGGTTCTGCAATGCAGAATATTGGAGTGAGCATAACGACACGATTAACACTCGCTTACTCGACTTCTACCCCTTGATTAGAGACGCTTATCTGAAAATTGCGCAGCGCAGCCCGCGCCAGGTGTTTTCCCTATTTCAGCCTGCATTGCAGTCCACCTCATGATTTTCCCCGTTGACACCGCACGAACGGTCGTGCCAAATTGCGCCTGCATCTTACGCGCGAGCACGCAAGCGATGAGCGCGTCATAACGACGGCGCGTCCGTCGATCACGACAGCCGCAAGCGAAAACGCATTCAACTCAGGCGCGCACCTGCCGACCCGATATTTCGCACCCCTTAACGGTTTGCGAAGGAACGCTTTCCTCCGTCGAAATCGCCGTGCGCAGCAGATCGCCTGAACCGTGTAGCACCCGCCGTACCCGCCAGTTCATTCGATTCCAAAAAAACAAGGAGACACGCAGCATGCCTACAAGTCGTCGCAATCGGATTGGTGTCATTCTCGGATTGATGGGTGCGTGCGCATTGGGCGCGGCCCACTGCGCACATGCGCAAAGCAGCGTCACGCTGTACGGGATCCTCGACGCGTCGCTGCTCTACACCAATAAAACGCTCGACCCCGCGACCGGCCAGAGCGCCGGTCATCAATACGCGTTCACCGACAGCGGCCTGTCCGGCTCGCGCTTCGGCATGCGCGGCGCCGAAGACCTCGGCGGCGGCATGCGGGCGATCTTCCAGCTGGAAAGCGGCATCAGCGTCGCCACCGGCGCGCTCGGCAATTCGAACGACAACCTGTTCGGCCGCCAGGCCTATGTCGGCGTGGAGAGCCGCTTCGGCACGGTCAAGGCCGGCTTGCAGTTCTCGCCGTTCTTTCTCGCGGTGTACGACTTCGATCCGCGCGATATGTCGTACTTCGGCAGCGGCCTCGTCACCTATCTGGACAATGTCTACGTGACGGGCCTGTTCAATCCCAATGGCATTTCATACACGTCGCCGGAAATTGCGGGGCTGCAGGCCAGTGCGATGCTGGCGCTCGGCGGCGCTGCCGGCGATTTTCAGGCGGGCCGCCAGTACTCGGCCAGCCTGCGCTATCACCTCGGTTCGCTGACGGTCGATGCCGCGCTCTACAGCGGCAACGCCGGCGGCAGCGCGGCGTCGATCCCGGTGCCGAGCGTGGTCGAGTTCAACGGCCGCGCGCTCGGCGCGAGCTACGTGTTCAACGACCTCACGGTGAAAGCGTCGTACGTGCAGTACAAAGTCGCGGGCTCGTTCAACAATCGTGTCTATTCAGGCGGCGCGAGCTACCGCATCACGCCGGCGCTGAACGTCGACGCCGGCGTGTGGGTCACGCGCGACGCGAACGAATCGTCGAACAACTCGATACTGGCGTCGACCGGACTCACGTATTCGCTGTCGAAGGCCACCGTCACGTATGGACAGGTCGGCTTCGTGACGAATCACGGCGGCATGCACACCGGACTCTCGGTCAACAACGCGCTGAATCTCGCGACCGGCACGACGGCCGGCGTGAATGTCGGCATTCGCCATACGTTCTAGCGCAAACGTGGTGGCCGCGTGTTCCGATCGAAGCGCCAGAAGCAACCGACCGATGCGCCGCTGAGCGGCGCATCGCGTCATGCGCGCGGCCGTCTATGCATGCGCCCGGCGGGCTACTGATCGAAGCCGGGATTGCGCCGCGTCAAGCGACGCAGCAAGCCGGGCCACACGAGATCGGCGCCCTTGCCTTTGCTCACTTCGCGCGCCTGCTCTCCCATCGTTGCGATGATCGATTGCGGCACGTCGATCAGTTTGCCGCCCGCCTGCGCGAGGATCTGGATACGGCATGACGTCTCGAACAGGTACATCGCCTGAAATGCTTCGGCCACCGAACGACCGCAGGTCAGCAAGCCGTGATTGCGCAGCATCATGTAATTGGCGTTGCCGAGGTCGGCGACGAGCGTCGCCTTTTCGGCGTCACGCAAAGCGACGCCTTCGTAGTCGTGATACGCGAGGTTCGTCAACACGAAGCCCGACTGCTGCGATAGCGGCAGCAGACCGTCCTGCTGCGCGGCGACGGCGACGCCATAAGCGGTATGCGTATGCAGCACACAATTGACGTTGGGCCGCGCGTCGTGCACGGCGCTATGAATCACGAAGCCGGCGGGATTCACGTCGAAGGTTGTCGGCATCACGGGACGCCCTTCGTGGTCCACCTTGACCAGGCTCGACGCGGTAATCTCCTCGAAAAAAAGGCCGTATGGATTGATCAGGAACTCATGCTCGTGCCCCGGCACGCGCGCCGAAATATGCGTGAACACCAGATCGTCCCAGCCGAACAACGCGACCAGCCGGTACGCGGCCGCGAGATCGACGCGGACTTGCCACTCTTCGGGCGACACCATGTGACGAACGCTGGGAATGTCGAGTGCGGGATTCATGACGGACCTTGAAGAGAGCGCGCGCGGACACAGCCGCATCACGGTGGAGTCGCGCGTGAGTACGAAACGAAGCGCGTCATCGGCTGGAGAGTTGAATTTCTGCATTGCAGAATACTGGCGCGAATGAAGCAGTGTCAAGATAGTTAGCAGGCGTCGCCATTACGAGATATGAAGCGCTCGCCCGCGAATGAGCGATCCATGCGTAACGCAAGTCACGCTGCGCCTTCTCACGCATTCACCCCGCGCCCGGCGAATACGCCGACACATCTCGACAAAGATCTCAGTGACTTCCCTGAAAATCTGCAATGCAGAACATGCAAATACAAAACCCTATTGACGCAAAGCGAACGCTCGTGCCAAATTTCTCCCGCACCACCCACATCGCGTTCAGAAGTCTGCGCCTTCATGGCGCGTTTTAAACCGTTGGCACCCGTCGTCTGGTTCGAGCAGCGGCGGTTGTCCCGTCCGCAAGTCAGGCACGTCGCGCGGCAATCCCTGAAGCCAGGGCCGCGCTCGCGAGGTGCCGAGTTGGAGGGTGTCAAAGCGTGGATATGTTCTTGCAGCAGGTTCTCAACGGGTTGACGCTGGGCGGCATCTACAGCCTCGTCGCGCTCGGCCTCACGCTGGTCTACGGCATTCTCGCGGTGCCGAACTTCGCGCACGGCGCGTTCTACATGGTCGGCGCATTCGTGTCGTTCTACCTGATGAACCGGCTCGGTCTTAACTATTGGCTCGCGATGATCGGGTCCGGCGTCGCGGTCGCAGCGCTTGCGATTCTCGCCGAGCGGCTGGTGTTTCATCCGCTGCGCAAGTCTTCCGAGTTGCATCCGATGATCGCCGCGATCGGCCTGCTGCTCTTTCTCGAAGCCGGCGCGCAAGCCGTCTGGGGCGCCGATTTTCATCGCATGCCCACGCCCTATGCGGGCATCGTCGAGCTGGGCGGCGTGAGCGCGCCGTTGCAGCGCCTCCTGATCATCGGCGCCGCGTTCGCGCTAGTGGTGCTGCTGCAACTGTTCCTCAGATTCACCGTGATCGGCTCCAGCATCATCGCGATGGCGCAGGACCGCGAAGGCGCATCGCTGATGGGCATCGACGCGAACAAGGTGACCATGCTCACCTTCGGCATCTCCGGCCTGCTGGCCGCGGTGGCCGCGACGCTGTATGCACCGATCAACCTCGTCTATCCGGCAATGGGCCAACTGGTGATCCTGAAGGCGTTCGTCATCATCATTCTCGGCGGCATGGGCAGCGTACCGGGCGCGATCGTCGGCGGACTGATCATCGGCCTCGCGGAGAGCTTCGGCGCGTTCTACATCTCGACCGACTACAAGGACATCATCGCGTTCGTGCTGCTGGTGGTGATTCTGTCGGTTCGTCCTCAGGGGCTCTTCACCAGGGAACTGCGTGCGTCATGAAATTACTCATGCAACTATTCGAGCGCAAACGGGGATGGGCGTTGCTGTTCGTGCTCGGACTGCTGTTTCCGTTCGTCGCCGCCAACGACTACATGCTCACCGTGATGTCCACCGCGTACATCTTCGCGCTGGCCACCGTCGGCCTGAGTCTGATCACCGGCTACACCGGCCAGTTCAATCTCGCGCACGGCAGCTTCATGGCGGTCGGCGCGTATACGGTCGGCATTCTGACGGTCGATCATCAGGTGCCATTCTGGCTCGCGTTCGTCGCGGCGGGCGTCGTGACGGCAGTGCTCGGCGCGCTGGTCGGGCTCGTGTCGCTGCGTCTGCGTGGCCATTACTTTTCGATCTTCACGCTGTGCGTCGGCTACATCATGTTTCTCGTCATCGAGAAGTGGGACAGCCTCACGCATGGCGTCGCGGACATCATCGGCATTCCCGCGCCTTCGGGTTTCGGGCTCGTCTCGTTCGAAAATCCCCGCGCGCTCTACTACCTCGTGTTCGCGTTCCTCGTGCTCGGCGTGTGGCTGATGCAACGCATCGTCCACTCGCTGCTCGGCCGCACGTTCATGGCGATCCGCAATAGCGATGGACTCGCGCAATCGCTCGGCATCAACCTGATGCGCAACAAGGTGCTGGCCTTCGTGCTGTCGGTCGTGTATGCGGGGCTCGCCGGCGGACTGTATGCGGGCGCGGTGCGCTTTCTCGGCCCAGACCTCGCCGGCGTCGAACACACGTTCGATATGACCATGTACATGCTGGTGGGCGGCATCGGCACGCTCGCGGGTCCGCTCGTCGGCGCGTTGATCATTCCTTGTCTCACCCAGTATCTGCAGTTCCTGCAGGAATATCGCTTTGTCGTGTTCGGGCCGATCCTGATTCTGCTGGTGATCTTCCTGCCCAACGGGATCGTCGGTCTGTACCAGGCGAGGAAGGTTCGGCGCGCGCAACACGGCGCGCTGGCGGCCGCAAACGCGACGCGCCCGCCTCTGCCGCAACCCACCGGAGGCGACGGCCATGCTTGAAATCGATTCGCTCAGCAAGCACTTCGGCGGCCTCGTCGCGGTCGACGACGTCAGCACGCACATCGAAGCCGGCAAGGTCAACGCGATCATCGGGCCGAACGGCGCGGGCAAGACCACCTTCTTCAATCTGATCAGCGGCACACATCTGCCGAGTTCGGGCCGCGTCGTCTTGAAAGGCGAGGACGTGACGAAGCTCGGCGCGGATCAGATGGCACGCCTTGGCGTCGCGCGCACGTTTCAGTCGACCGCATTGTTCGACCGCGCGAGCGTGCTCGACAACCTGATCGTCGGCCACCGTCTGCGCACGCGCTCCGGGCTGTGGGACGTGCTCACGAACTCGCAGCGGCTCAAACGCGAGGAACGCATCTGCCGCGACAAGGCGCGTGAGGCGCTCGACTTCGTCGGTCTGTCGGCGATCGCCGACCGGATGGCCGGCGACATCTCGCAGGAAGAACGCAAACGCGCGGCCGTCGCGCTCGCGCTTGCCACCGGACCGAGCCTGATGCTGCTCGATGAACCGGCCGGCGGCGTGAATCCGGAGGAGACCGAAGGCCTCGCCGATCTGATCCGCAAGCTGGTGAAACACGGCGTGACCGTGTGCCTCGTCGAACACAAGATGAACATGATCATGAAGCTCGCGGATCGCATCATGGTGCTGAACTACGGCAAGAAAATCGCCGAGGGCACGCCTGCCGAGATTCGCGCGAACCCGGCCGTGATCGACGCTTACCTGGGGAGCGAGCATGCTGAAGTTTGACAACGTGTCGCTCGACTACGGCAGTTTCCGCGCGCTGGACGGCATCAACCTGCACGCCGACGACGGCGAACTCGTCGTGCTGCTCGGCGCGAACGGCGCAGGCAAGAGTTCAATCTTTCTCGCGACGAGCGGCCTGCGCCGCGCCGCGGGCGGCAGCCTGCGCTTCGGCAATCGCGAACTGCTCGGCATGACGCCCGCGCAGATCGTGCGTAGCGGCGTGATTCAGTGTCCCGAGGGACGCAAGCTGTTTCCCGGCATGTCGGTACTGAAGAACCTGACGCTCGGCGCTTACGTGCATCGCGGCGACAAGGCCGGCAATCGGCGCAATCTCGACCAGGTGTTCGCGCTGTTTCCGCTGCTCGCCGAACGCAAGGACCATCCGGCCGGGTCGCTCTCCGGCGGACAGCAACAAATGGTGGCGATCGGCCGCGCGATGATGGCGCGGCCCAAGGTGCTGCTGCTCGACGAACCCTCGCTCGGTCTTGCGCCGCTGGTGGTCAAGCAGGTGTTCGACGTGATCCAGCAGATCAATCGCGCGGGAACGACGGTGCTGCTTGCCGAACAGAACGCGTTCGCCGCGCTGAAGATCGCACACCGCGCGTATGTGATCGAGAACGGGCGCATCGTGCTCGAAGGCGATCACGCGAGCCTGATGAACAACGAAGCGATTCGCCGCGCGTATGTCGGCGGGTGACGTATTCGATGATGTGCCGCGCCTGGTTGGCTGCGGCGCATTGCAACATTGCCGGCAATTGACTTGCTGGTCGACAAAGCAAAGGAGACACGTATGACGAACAAACGCTTGCGCGGCCGCGCCGGACTGGTAGCAACCGTCGCGACGACCGCATTGATGAGCGCGGGCGCCGCGATGGCGCAGCAGGTGGTGCACATCGGCTTCTCGGGGCCGTTGAGCGGCGGCGCGGCGAAGTACGGCCAGGAAGTGCTCGACGGCATGCAGATGGCCGCCGCCGACGTCAATCAGGCAGGCATCGACGTGGCGGGCAAGAAGATCAAATTCGAAGTGGTCGCGCTCGACGACAAGTACAACCCCAGCGAAACCGCGATCAACGCGCGACGTCTCGCGCAGGAACAGCAGGCCGCCGTGGTGCTCGTGCCGCATTCGGGGGGCGGCTTCGCGGTGCAGACCAGCAACGAGCAGCAGAAGCTGTTGCTGCTCTCTTACACCAGCGTCCCGCAGATCAGTGAACGCGGCAACAAACTGACCGTGCGGATTCCACCCGCTTTTACGTCGTATCTGAATTCGTTCATCAAGTATGAGATGGCGACTTACGGCAAGAAAGCGGCCCTCGCCGCGACTGATACCGACTATGGGAAGGTCTGGGTCGCGGCGTTCAAGCCGGCGTGGGAAGCGGCAGGCGGTACGATCGTCGCTGACAACGCCATGTCGTATAACCGGGCGACGGATTTCTATAGCGGCGTGAGTCGTGTGTTGGCGGCCAAGCCGGATGTGATGTTTATTGGCGGACCTTCGGAGCCGACCGGCCTCGTTGCGCAGCAGGCGCGCGAGTTGGGATTCAAGGGCGGCTTCATCGTGATGGATCAGGCCAAGCTCGACGAGGTCGCGAAGGTGACTAGCGGCTATGCGCCGTTGAATGGCGCGATTGGGGTGCTGCCGCTTGCTAACGAAGACACGCCGAATGCCAGGGGTTTTGTCGAACGTTTTCGCAAGAGTCATGGCGGGCGCGATCCTAGCCAGGAAGTGTCGCTGAACTACACGGCGGTGTATGCGACGGCGCTCGCCATGAAGCTGGCCGGGAGCGTTAGTGATGCCACCGCGATTCGTGGTCAGTTCGATAAGGCGGTAAAGGCGCTGCCGGCGCAGAATAATCCGCAGAGTGTCACCGGGGTCGATGCTCAGGGCGGGTTTGTAATCGGGAATCCGTTGGCGGCGGTAGTTCAGGGCGGGCAGTTGAAGGCGGCGACGTTGAGTTCGTTGACCGCCGCAAAGTGAGGGGTTTTCCGGGGCGGTGAAAAGTCAGGCGTCCTGGTGACGCCTGTTTTTATTTGCGGGCAGACATCTTCTAACGCACGCTCTGTGTGTTCAATCGGTCTCCCTTGCCCGATCGCTCTGTGTTTTCAGATAACCGACAGAGGATTGTCGTGTGTTGGAAGAGAGCCCACATGCCGCATGCCTTGAATTGCTCGAATAGAGAGGCAACGCATAGATTTCCCTTCCAGACAGCGTGTTACGGCCGCTTCGCGCGGCGGAAGCGAGCGTGGCACAGATCGTGAGTAGTAGTTTAGCGAGCGCAAATCAAAGCGCTCAATGACGGCCAGATCCTGCTACCCAACTACTTTTGATAGGTGAATCGAAATGAACACGCTGACTATTGTTGATCTGCATCAGGCGGAGGAACTGTCCCGTTCCCAGATGAGCCGTGTCGTGGGTGGACACGATATCGATAAGGAAAGGGCACTCGTTGAACTCTACGCTGCTATCCACAGCATGGACGTAACGGCAAATACACCTGACCCGGCTCCGCCCCACGTGTCGATGAAGTTGCCTGCTTAGTTGTCGGACTCGTTATCGGACGATGACGAACGGCGGCGGTAGAAGACGCGGATGCGCGTCCGGATAGGCGTCTGTCATAAGGGCTGGATTACCGGCCCTTATGTTTCTTTGCCGGCGCCAGTCTGGTGACCTCTGGCGCGTTTCACCGACCGACGCGCATGCGGCGCGATGAGCCCCGTCCCTCACCCCCTCAACTCCCCCACAATCCTCTCCCGAACCCCCGGCCTTTCCGCAAACGGATCAGTAGGATTCCGGACCATCACAATATCGTCCGACCTCGTCTTCACAGCCCCCAACGCATGCGGATGAGAAAACACATAAAACCGCTCCTCCCGGATCGCGTCGAACGTCAGCGCAGCGACCTGCTCAGCACTAACCTTCCCCGAACTCACCGCCTTCTCACTCAACGCACGCGATACCTTCTGCGACAAAGTCGGCGGCGCATCGTTAGCAAGCTCGGCCGGCCGATTCCGCTGCGCGTGCGCAATCCCCGTCGGCACGAAGTACGGACACAGCACCGAACAGCCGACCTGCTGCGTAACCAGCGAGAGATCCTGATACAGCGATTCCGTCAACGACACCACTGCGTGCTTCGACACGTTGTACGGCCCCATCATCGGCGGATTGAGCAGACCCGCCATCGACGCCGTATTGACGATGTACCCGCGATACCCCGCATCGCGTTTCGCCGCCTCCAGCATCAAAGGCGTAAACGCTCGCACCCCATGAATGACGCCCCACAGATTCACACCGAGCAGCCATTGCCAATCGCGCTCGGTGTTCTCCCACACGAGCCCGCCGCTACCGCCCACGCCCGCGTTATTGAACACCAGATGCACGCCGCCGAACGCATCGAGCGTAGCGCGCGCCAGCGCGTCGACTTCATCGCCCTTCGCCACATCCACACGACGCGCGATCGCCTGCGCGCCGGCCGCGCTCACTTCGGCGAAGGTTTCGTCGAGCGCATCCTGTTGCACGTCCGCCAGCACGAGCCGCATGCCGAGCTTTGTGCCGAGCCTCGCGAACTCGCGGCCGAAGCCGGAGCCCGCGCCGGTGATCACCGTAACCTTGTCTGCGAAATTGTCCATGCGTTGTCCCGTTGGTGAATTGAATTGGCGTAGCTTCTGTCACGCGCCCGGATAAAACCGCTCACGCAACTCCCGCTTCAATACCTTCCCAATCGCACTACGCGGCAAGCTATCGAGAAAGCTGAGCGCCGAAATCCGCTGCATCTTGCCAACCCGCGCATTGACCCAGGCGAGCAGCGTGTCCGCATCGATTTGCGCATCCGGACGACGCACCACGAACGCCACCGGCGTCTCGCCCCATTGCTCCGATTGCGCGCCGACCACGGCCACCTCCGCAACCTCCGGATGCTGGCGCATTTCCGCTTCCAGATCGCTCGGATAGACGTTGAACCCACCCGAAATAATCATGTCCTTCTTGCGGTCGAGCAGCGTCAGAAAACCGTCCGCATCGAAGCGCCCCATATCGCCGGTGCGAATGAAGCGCTTGCCGCTCGGGTCGTACCACTCCGCTTCCGCAGTCTTGTCGGGCTGCCGGTAGTAACCGGTCATCATCGCCGGCGAATGACCGACGACTTCGCCCACCTCGCCCATCGCCACCTCGCGGCCGAGTTCATCGATCAACCGGATATCGTGCCCTTCCATCGGCTGGCCGACCGTATGCAGCTTGTCCGGCCATTCGTGCGCCTCCAACTGGCACGAGCCGCCGCCTTCGGTCATCCCGTAGTACTCGGTCAGCTTGCCGGGCCAACGGCGCACCACGTCCGCCTTGATGCTCGCCGCGAACGGCGCGCTGGTGCAGAACTTCGCCTGGAAGCTGGACAGGTCGTAGCGGTCGAAATCCGGATGCGCCATCAACCGTTGATACTGAACCGGCACGAGCATCGTGTGCGTCGCGCGATGCCGTTGCGCGAGTTCCAGGTAACGCGTGGTCTCGAACTTCGGCATCAACACGACGGTGCCACCGAAGGTCAGTGTCGGCATGAAACTCACGAGCGTCGTGTTCGAATACAACGGAGTTGAGATCAGCGTCGTGGCATCGGGTCCGTAGCCGCGCTGGATGCTGCGCACGGCGTACGCCCAACGCATCCCGTGCGATTGCACGATGCCTTTCGGCGTGCCCGTGGTGCCGGACGAATAGATGATGTTGAACGGCCAGGCCGGATCGATCATCACTACTGCGGGCATGGCGCCCTGCGGCGCGAGCCACGCGTCGAGCGCGGTGCTGCCCGCGTGAGCGTCGAGCGCGATCGGCGTCGCGCTGATTTCCACAGCGACCGGTTCGAGCAGACGCTTGACGTCGGCATCGAGGAACAGCAGCCGCGCGCCCGAGTTGCCGATCATGCCGACGAGACTCGCCGCGCTCGACGAAGGCGCGAGCGGCGCGACCGCCGCCCCAGCGCGCAGTCCGCCGAGAAACGCGACCACGTAGTCCACCGATGCGCTCGCGCACAACGCAATCGCATCGCGCGGCTGAACGCCGTCGCGTTGCAACGCCGCGGCGAAGCGGTCGACGCGCGCATCGAGCGTCGCGTAACTGACCACTTCATCGCCGCAGATCAACGCCGGATGTGCGCCGCGCTCCTTGCCGAAGCGACGCAGCATGTCGGTGATGCAGACGAAGGGTTCGTCCAGTAGAGCGTCAAGCCATGTCGTCATCGCGCAGCGCCTCCGTTACCGCGTTTGCGTTGTTAGCAGCGGCGGCCGTGCGCGCCGCGTCCTCTTCCTGCAACACGCGCCACAAAATCTTGCCGCTGCCGGACTTCGGCAACGACGCGACGAACTCGACGATGCGCGGCGCCTTATACGCCGCCATCTGTTCGTGCGCCCAGTCGATGATCTCCTGCGCGCCGATCTTCCCCGCATGCGCGGCGTCGGGCACCACGAGTGCCTTCACGGTCTCGCCGCGCTTCTCGTCCTTCACGCCGATCACGCACACCTCGTGAATCGCCGGATGCCGGTACATCAGCGCTTCGACCTCGGCCGGCCAGACCTTGTAGCCGGATGCGTTGATCATCCGTTTGAGGCGGTCGGTCATGAAGAAATAGCCGTCCTCGTCGATATGTCCGAGATCGCCGGTGCGCAGAAAACGCTTGCCGTCGAGTTCGATAAACGCCTCGGCGGTCGCCTTCGGATTGCGCCAGTAGCCTTGCATCACCTGCGGAGCGTTGACGACGATCTCGCCCGTTTCGCCTTGCGGCAGCTCCTGCAGTGTGACCGGATCGATCACACGCGAGTCCACGTCGAACACGGGGATGCCCAGGCACTGCGGCTTCGGACGATGCGGCGGATTGATGTGTGTGCCGGCGATCGTCTCCGACATGCCGTAGCCTTCGATGTAATCGAGGCCGGTTAGCGTCTTGAGCTTCTTCGCGATCGCATCCGGCATCGCCGCGCCGCCGCCGCGCGCGCCGCTCAGGCTCGATAGATCGTATTCACCGAGCTTCGGATTCGACAGGAAGTCGACCATCATCGTCGAGATCGACTGCCACGCGGTCACGCGATATTTCTGCATGCATAGCGCGGCAGCGTCGCGGTCCCAGCGCGGCAGCACGACGATCGTCGCGCCGGAAAAGACCGCGCTATTCATGCCGCCCTGCATGCCGGTCACGTGAAAGAACGGCAGTACGGAAAGATAAACGCCGTCGGCCGGCGCCGCGAACCACACGCAGCCGCCGAGCGCCGTGCTCATCACGCTGCGATGCGTGTGCATGCAGCCCTTCGGTTTGCCGGTGGTGCCGGACGTGTACGGCATCACGCACAGATCGTCGGCGCCGGTGGTGAGCGGGCCGGGCGCGAGCTTGCGATCGAGCACGGCTTGCCACGACGTGACGCCGTCGAGATTAAAGCTCCTGCGCGGCGCGGCGACAAACTCGGGCACCGCGATCGGCGACGGCCGCTTCAGATAATCGCTATACGTCGCGACGATCGCGTGTTCAAGCCCCCGCCCCTCCCCCTTGCCGAGCAGCGGCTCGACGTTCGCGAACAGGCACTGCGGCACGATGATCGTGGTCGCGCCGCTGTCCTCGACATAGTGCGCGAGCTCGGTGCTCATGTTCATCGGGTTGACCGGCACCACGACCGCGTTGGCCCGCAGAATGCCGTAGTACGCGATGATCCATTGCGGGCTGTTCTGCATGTAGAGCAGCACGCGGTCGCCCGCTTTCACGCGGCACTCGTGCTGCAGGAAGCCGGCAATGCGCTCGGCTTCGTCCTTGAATTCGGCGAACGAAACCGGCGTGTCGTAGAAGACGATAAACGGCTTGTCGGGAAAGCGCGCCGCCGACACTTCGGCGTTATAGAAGATATTGGTCTCGGGCAGCGTCAGATGCAGTGGCACTTGCGGCGGCCAATGCGGATGATGGCGTTCGTTCATAGGCGTCTCCTGCTTGACTGTCGTCGCGCGCGTCGCTGCGGGCGCGCGCGTCGTTCATGTGCGCCGCGCGGCGGATGCGCTTCGCTGCGCGAGGCGTTCCGCTCATGCGTCGGCTTGTACATCGGTTGATACGTCTGCTCGCGTGCCTTTCGATACACGGCACGTGCTGGACCGGATGGGCGTCTCAGCGCGCGAGATAACGCCCCAACTCGACCTTGGCGATCGCATTGCGATGCACCTCGTCCGGGCCGTCGGCGAAACGCAGCGTGCGCGAACTCGCGTATGCGCGCGCGAGGCCGAAGTCGTCGCTGACCGCGCCACCGCCGTGAACCTGCATCGCCCAGTCGATCACCTGGCAGGCCATGCTCGGCGCGGCGACCTTGATCATCGCGATCTCCTGGCGCGCGTCCTTGTTGCCGACCGTGTCCATCTTGTGCGCGGCATTGAGCACGAGAAAGCGCGTCTGGTCGATCATGATGCGCGCGTTGGCGATCCGTTCGCGCGTCACGCCCTGATCCGCGATCGGCTTGCCGAATGCGACCCGCTCCAGTGAGCGGCGGCACATCGCTTCGAGCGCACGTTCGGCGCGCCCGATCAGGCGCATGCAGTGATGGATGCGTCCTGGTCCGAGCCGGCCCTGGGCGATCTCGAAGCCGCGTCCTTCGCCGAGCAGCATGTTGCTCGCGGGCACGCGCACGTTCTCGAAAGCGATTTCGGCGTGGCCGTGCGGGGCGTCGTCGTAACCGAATACCGGCAGGTGGCGTAGCACCTTGACGCCGGGCGTGGCCATCGGCACCAGAATCATCGACTGCTGCTGATGCCGGTTCGGATGATCGGGGTTCGACTTGCCCATGAAGATCAGAATCTGGCAGCGCGGATCGTTCGCGCCCGAGGTCCACCATTTGCGGCCGTTGATCACGTAGTGGTCGCCGTCGCGCACGATGCGCGCCTCGATATTGGTCGCATCCGACGACGCCACCTCCGGCTCCGTCATCGCGAACGCGGAGCGGATCGTGCCGTCGAGCAACGGCAACAGCCATTGCTCCTGCTGCTCCGGGCTCGCGTAACGCACCAGCGTTTCCATGTTGCCGGTGTCAGGCGCGGAACAGTTGAACGGCTCCGCGCCGATGTGCGAGCGCCCCATGATTTCGCACAACGGCGCGTATTCGAGGTTCGTCAATCCTGCGCCGTATTTCGACTCGGGCAGAAACAGGTTCCACAAACCGGCGGCCTTCGCCTTCTCTTTCAGCTGCTCGATCACCGGCGCGGGTTGCCAGCGATTGCCGGCTTCGCGCGCGGCGTCCATCTGCTCGTCGAAAACCGCCTCGGCTGGATAGACGTACTCGTCCATGAAAGCGTTCAGGCGCTTCTGCAAACTCTTGACCTTGTCCGAGTGCTGAAAATCCATGCGGCGTCTCCTTCTTTTATACGTAAGCGCAGCGCGGTCGCGCGAGCGGCGTGCCGATCGCGCTGCGTTCTGAAATGAAACGGAACGGTACGCCTCGACTCAGACGATGATCGATCCGCCGTCCACCGCGAAGTGCTGGCCCGTGATGTGCCGCGACGCTTCGCTTGCGAGAAACACGACCGGTCCCTTCAGGTCCTCGTCGCCGCCGAGCCGCTGCAACGGCGTGCGCGACACGATCGTGTCTTCGAGCTTGTCGAGCAATCCCGCTGACATCTTCGACGGGAAAAAGCCCGGGCAGATTGCGTTGACGTTGATGTTGTACTTGCCCCATTCCGCCGCCAGCGCGCGCGTGAAATTGATCGCGGCGGCCTTCGACGTGTTGTACGCAATCGTGTTCATGCCGGGCGGCGAGCCCTTGAGCCCCGCCACCGACGCGATGTTGATGATCTTGCCCGCGCGCCGCGGAATCATGCTGCGCTTGCCGACTTCGCGCGCGACGAAGAACGGCGCGTTGACGTTCAGGTTCATCACCTTGTGCCACGCTTCGTCGGGATAGTCCTCGGCAGGTGCGCCCCACGTCGCGCCCGCGTTGTTCACGAGGATGTCGATTTGGCCATGCAGTGCCAGCAATTCGTCGACGAGACCGGGAATACCCTCGAAGCGCTGCAGATCGTTCACGACGGTCAGTACTTCGATGCCGCGGCTTTGCAGATGCGTTTTCGCTTCGGCGAGTTCATCGGCCTTGCGCGCGGTGATCGCAATGCGGCAACCCATTTCGCCGAGCGCTTCGGCCATTTGCAGGCCGAGTCCACGCGAACCGCCGGTGATCAAGGCAACCTTGCCGTCCAGTTGAAACAGTTCCTTCACAGACATGTGTCGCTCCTCCATGTGTTCCGCTATGCAGATTTGGATTCCATATTTTCCGACCATCATACGTGCCGAAATTCGGCGTGTAAATAAAAGCACGCTCATTCACTTTCGTTATAAACTGGCACGCATCATCGACGAGGCGGAGCATCAGGACTTACCCGCATACCGCCTTTTTCAATTGCGCTGTGCCGATACACGAGGCCGTTTTTTGCCGGGCTTTGTCACGTGTTCTGCATAGCGGCTTATCTTTGGACGGGACTTCTTTCATGCAAGATGCGCCGATCATCAACGCGCGTGATCTGGATTTCCAGCTATTCGAAGTACTCGAAGTCGAGACGTTGACGCAGCGCGCTCGCCATGCCGATCACAGCCGCGAAACCTTCAATGCCGCGCTCGAAACGGCGCACGCGGTAGCCGTCGAAAAGTTCGCGACGCATAACCGTTTGCTCGACGAGCATGAGCCGCAATTCGACGGGCAACGGGTCACGCTGCCAGCGGAAGTGAAAGACGCGCTCGACGCATTGCGCGCCACCGGCTTTCTCGCTGCGGGCAAAGACTACGAATGGGGTGGCATGCAGTTGCCGTCGGTGATTGCTTTCGCGTGCCTGTCATTGTTCAAGAGCGCCAACATCGCCACGTCCTCCTACGCGATGCTGACCACTGCGAACGCGAACGTGATCGAACGCTTCGGCAGCGCGGCGCAAAAGCGCAAGTATCTGCAGGCGCTATTCGAAGGCCGTGCGTTCGGCACGATGGCACTCACCGAGCCGCAAGCGGGCTCCAGCCTCTCCGACCTCGTCACCACGGCTACACCGAATGCGGACGGCACCTATTCGATTCGCGGCAACAAGATCTTCATTTCGGCCGGCGATCACGAGTTGAGCGAGAACATCGTGCATCTCGTGCTCGCGCGTATTCCGGGCGGCCCGCCGGGCGTCAAAGGGATTTCGCTGTTCACCGTGCCGAAGTACCACGTCAACGACGACGGCAGCCTCGGCGCGCGCAACGACGTTGCATTGGCGGGGCTGATTCACAAGATGGGCTGGCGCGGCACGACGTCGACGATGTTGTCGTTCGGCGAGCACGGCGAATGTATCGGCGAGTTGGTGGGCGAACCGCATCACGGGCTCGCGTATATGTTCCATATGATGAACGAGGCGCGTATCGGCGTGGGTCTCGGCGCGGTGATGCTCGGCTATCGCGGCTATCTGGCGTCGCTCGATTACGCGCGCGAGCGGCCGCAAGGACGCCGGCCCGACAACAAGAATCCGCTCGATCCACAATTGCCGCTGATCGAACACGCCGACGTGCGCCGCATGCTGCTCGCACAAAAGGCCTATGTGGAAGGCGCTTACGCGTTATGCCTGTACGCGGCGCGGCTCGTCGACGAACAGCACACCGGCGAGAGTGACGCCGCGCGCTCCGACGCGGGCCTGCTGCTCGATCTGCTGACGCCGGTGGTGAAATCGTGGCCGTCGCAATGGTGTCTCGAAGCGAACAGCCTCGCGATCCAGATTCACGGCGGCTACGGCTATACGCGCGAGTACCCGGTCGAGCAGTTCTATCGCGACAACCGCCTGAACATGATCCACGAAGGCACGCACGGCATTCAGGCAATCGATCTGCTGGGCCGTAAAGTCGTGATGAAACAGGGCGCGGCGCTCGCGTTGCTCGCGCGCGAGATCCAGCGCACGATCGACGCGGCGCGTGCTCACGAAGCGCTGCACGCTCACGCTGACGCGCTCGGCCACGCATGGCACGACCTCGCCGCGACGGTCGAAGCATTGCTGCCCACGTTGGCGCATGAAACCGAACGCGCGCTCGCCAATGCGAATGCTTTTCTCGAAGCATTCGGCCATATCGTGATTTCGTGGACGTGGCTGAGGCAGGCGATCGTCGCCAGCGCGGCGCTACCCAACGCGGTTAGCGAAGCGGACTCGGACTTCTATCGCGGCAAGCTGCACGCGTGCCAGTGGTTCTTTCGTTGGGAGCTGCCGCGCGTGGAGTTGATGCTCGCGACGCTGCGCGGCCTCGACGACACTACCCTCACGATGGCGCCGCAATGGTTCTAGCCGAACTCGCGCCGCCGCTCAATGCGACAGCGCGATTTCGAGTTGCGTGACCACGTCGATCAGACGTGGCCGCACTTCCTCCAGCAGAAACTCCTTCGAGAGTTTGAACGACGGGCCGCCCACGTTGATCGCCATGATCGGCAATTCGCCGCCTGGCTGAAACGCGCGGGCAATACCGTTCACGTCTTTCTGCCAGTCGCCGAACGACGTCGTCACGCCGAGCGTGCGGTAATCGTCCAACGCCTTCTCGATGCCGCGACGCGTCTTCGGCCACGCGACGTGATCGAGTTCGCGCACCTGCTCCATGAAGCTGAGACGGTCGTGTTCGGGAATCGCCGCGAGCCATGCGCGGCCGATCGCGGAGGTCGCGACTGGAATGCGCGAGCCGACTTCCAGCGTCAGCGTGAGCGCCACCGAGCCCCGGCAGTTTTCCACATAGATCATCGACAGCCGGTCGCGCGTGCCCAGCGAAACCGTTGCGCCGGAGATGTCGGCCAGTTCCTGCATCACCGGCCTCGCGATCTTGCGCACGTCGAGGCGCGCCAGCATCGCGCTGCCGAGCGCGAGCGACGCGGTGCCCAGCCGGTACTTGCCGCTCTCCTTCAGATGGATCAGATAGCCGAGTAGCGTCAGCGTGTGAGTAAGGCGCGAGATCGTCGATTTCGGCAGCCGGCAACGCAGCGCCAGTTCCTGGTTGCTGAGCGATTTGTCGCCGGAGCGGAAACAGGCCAGCACTTCGAGTCCGCGGGCGAGCGCCGTGACGAAGTGCCGGTCGTCCTTGTGCGCCTCATGCGCGGTGCGGCTCGCGAGGATCGGCGTCCGCGCCGATGAAGCCGTGCTCTGCGCCGTGTCGTCGACGCCTGGGCCGTCGACCGGATCGTCGATCGGGCTGTATTGGGTTTTGCTCAAAACGGAACGCGCTCCCGCGAAACGGCGGCATCTGAAGGACAAAGCGTGATCCCGGATCGAGGCCGATCCGGGCTGCGAAATTATAGTCTGAAATGTGGAACGCATTTAATGCGGACTGTTGACGAGTCAAGCCCGCGGCGACTGCCGCGTTGCACGAAGCAACACCGGCACCAGTTTTTCGAGCATGACAGCGTGCGCTGGAGTATTGTTTAAGCGCGCCGGGAGCGCGGTACGGCAATCTTCTACAAGACAGCCGCTCCCCGTGAGCCAGGTCATGCTCGCAAGCGCGCGGTTTTATTGCATGCAACGAAGCGACATCAACTTATCGAGGATGGAGAAAACGTGAAAAAAGTCAATCTTTTGAAGGCGCTCGGTATTGCATTGTGTGTAGCAACCGCATCCAGCGCCTACGCCCAGGCCAGCGACGCTGCGCCGCCGGCAGGCACGGCTGCTCCCCCGGCCGCTAACGCCAAATCGACGCGCACGGCCGACCGCAAGCTGGGCCGTGACGTCCGGCGCGCGCTGGCGAGGACGCCGGGCTTCAATGTGTCGAACGTGTTCGTGCGGGCGCGCAGCGGTGCAGTGACCTTGACTGGCTCGGTGCCCGAGGGCAATCAGATCCAGCAGGCGGGAGATGTCGCGAAGGGTGTTCCCGGCGTGACCTCGGTGAACAACCGGATCACCCTCGGCGTGCAAAGCGGCGGTGGGGGTTGAGCGTCCACAGCCTGATCGGATGACGACGGGTGGCGCCGCTTGCCGCGAACGCCGCGCATGAGGCGCCACCCGTTGTCCTGGTATTTGGAATCCTTAGCTTCTGGCTGGCTTCGGCTCAGCGTCGCACGAGACCGACCACATAGCGGCACAGTTCGTCGCCCGCATTGAAGAACTCGCACTCGACCGGCGCGCCGAGTTGCAGACAGTCCCCCGCTTCGAGCCGGTAAGTCTGGCCGCCCTCGCGAAACGTCAACACTCCCTGCGTGACCCAGATCTGTTGATGCTGAAACACGAATGCATCCGACGGGTACGGCACCTTCACGCCCGCCGGCAATTCGATTTCAAGCAGCTCCAGCACACCGCCGGTCGGCGGTGAAATGCGCCGTCGCGTGTAGCCCGTTTCGGGGTCCTGCCAGAGCGTTTGGTCCGCATGGCGCACGAGCCGCTCGCCGGTCTGCTCGGCGAGCGCGAGCAGGGTCGACAAGGTCAGCCCGAACGCGCCCGACAAACGCCCGAGCACCGTCGCGGTCGGACTCGCCTCGCCGCGTTCGATCTTGCTGATCATCGCCTTCGATACACCCGAGCGTTCCGCCAGCTCGCTCAGCGACCAGTTGCGCGCTTCGCGTTCGGCCTTCACGCGCGCGGAGATAGCCTGGGTCAGATCGATGGCGGCGGAGTCGGACATGGAGGGATCGTCGTGAGTGAAGTGAACACCGCAAAATTATATCGACGCGCCGCCGCTTTCCACGCACGCGCTGCCGGCCATTAAAAGGCAAAAGCAATGTCTTGCATAGTAGTTTTTCGTCCACTATATTAAACAAACAGCAGCACCAGGCGTAAGCATTCGTCCACCTCAGCCGGAAGACACCATGCCGAAGGAAATCGTTCTCAACGCATTTGACATGAACTGCGTAGGCCACATCCAGCAAGGCATGTGGACGCATCCGCGCGATCAGTCCAGCCGCTATACCGATCTTCAGTACTGGACCGAGTACGCGCGCACGCTGGAAGCGGGCCTCTTCGACGGCATCTTTTTCGCCGACGTGGTGGGCGTCTACGACGTCTACGGCGGCACGCCGGACGCGGCGATTCGCGGCGCCGTGCAGGTGCCGGTCAACGACCCGACGCTGCTGATTCCGGCGATGGCCGCGGTCACGCGTCATCTGTCGTTCGGCGTCACGGCGAATCTGTCGGTCGAGCAGCCGTATCTGTTCGCTCGGCGCATGTCGACGCTCGATCATCTGACGCGCGGCCGGGTCGGCTGGAACATCGTCACCGGCTATCTGGACAGCGCGTCGCGCGCGATCGGCCTCGCCGGACAGATGGCGCACGACGACCGCTACGACCTCGCCGACGAATACATGGAACTGGTCTACAAACTGTGGGAATGCAGTTGGGAAGACGACGCGGTGCTGCGTGACAAAGCACGCGGCGTCTATGCGGACGCGGCGAAGGTCCATGTGATCCATCATCACGGCAAGCAGTATCGTGTGGATGCGATGCATCTGAGCGAGCCGTCGCCGCAGCGCACGCCGGTGCTCTATCAGGCCGGTTCGTCGGCGCGCGGCAAGCGCTTCGCCGCGGCGCACGCGGAGTGCGTGTTCGTCAATGGCCAGGCGAAGCCAGCGGTGAAAGCGATCGTCGATGACATTCGCGCGCATGCCGTCGCGGGCGGCCGGCAAGCGGACGCCATCAAGGTGCTGCTCGGGCAGACCGTCATCACGGGCCGCACCGAGCGCGATGCGCAGGAGAAGTACGAGGAGTATCGGCGCTACGCGAGTTCGGAGGCGGCGCTCGTGCATGCGGCGGCGTCGCTCGGCATCGACTTCGCGCGCTACGATCTCGACGAGCCGATCGACACCGGCAAGAGCCAGGCGATCGTGTCGAACGTCGAAGCAATGACGCGCGCGGCCGGTCCGCAATGGACCAAACGCAAGCTGCTCGAACAGATGGTGCTCGGCAGCCGGCAGGCACCGCTCGTCGGATCGGCCGAACGGATCGCGAGCGAACTGATCGCGTGGACCGAGGAAACCGGCGTGGATGGTTTCAATCTGTCGCGCACGGTCGCGCCGGAGTGCTTCGGCGATTTCATCGAACTGGTGGTGCCGATCCTGCAGGAACGCGGCGCGTACAAACGCGCGTATCGCGACGGCACGTTGCGCGAGAAGCTCTTCGGTCATGCTCGGCTGCCTTCGACTCACTCGGCGGCACGGTATCGCTCGCCGGCTTGCGCAGCGGCGTCCACGGGCGACGTAGCGAACTGATTTCGCCGAAGCACGCCTTTTACCCGGTGTCTTGAATGCCCGCGCATTCATGACACACCGATCTTCCAGCGAGAGGCCCTCATGCTTGACAGGAATACCTTCCGCGACGCCATGGCCGGACTCGGCACGGCCGTCAACATCATCACGAGCGATGGCGCCGAGGGACTTGCGGGCTGCACCGCGTCGGCGGTCTGCGGCGTGACGGACGAGCCGCCTACCCTGCTCGTCTGCATCAATCGCAGCAGCCGCAACAACGCCGCTTTTCGCGCTAACGGCAAGCTTTGTGTCAACGTGCTGAACGCGGAACAACAGACGCTCGCGGCGCACTTCGCGACCAGCTCGCTGCCGATCGCGGAACGCTTCGCCGCCGCGCAATGGGAAAGTCTCGCGACCGGTGCGCCCGTGCTGTGCGGCGCGCTTGCGTCGCTCGACTGCGAGATCGAATCAGTAACCGAGGTCGGCACACATACGGTGTTCTTCTGCGCGGTGAAAGCGGCGCGCACGCATGGCGCCGGGGATGCGCTGATTTATTTCGGGCGGCGGTATCACCGGGTTGGCGAGCGGTCGGTGCATGCCGCGCATCGGATCGAAGCCGATGTGGTGGCGGCTGTGCCGGCGCGTTAAGGCAACGGTGATCAAGCCGTGTAGACGCGACTGATCGCACCAGTGCCCGGCACGGTTGATGATACGACTGCCGGAAATTGATGGCCCTGGTCAAGCGATCTCGTCTTTTTCACCATCACGAGTTACGCGACCTGCTCGCTCCTGAATTCGCCTAGCGCACCCAAAAGGGTTTCCACCGGATCAGGTGTTGCGACTTCGACGACGCTAAGCGTCTGATCGGATGGCAGACGAGGCAGACGTACAACTTTAACCGTCAGCTTCTTGTCGCACGCGCAAAGATAATTGCAGAGATTTTCCCCGGCTGCTTTGGCGGCGGCATATTCGCCCATGTTCTGATATGCCGTTTCGACAGCGACCGAAGAAGGATAAAACATGGTGAATTTTTCTGTCGTGATCCGGCGTATGGATTGCCAGCACGTATAAAACCCTTCGACGTAGTACCGCGAAAAACGCGCGAACAAGTCAGATGAAAATTTGCCGCGAGCTGCGACGAAAATCGGCGGAGTTGCAAAATAGTAAACGTGGGTGGGCGCCCATCCATCGCCAAGACAATTCTGAAGATCGTCTGGCGGATCGAACATATCGTAAGCGAGGCTGAGCGCCTGTCCTCCGCCGTTGTTGATATCCGCAACGACCGCTTCCGCATCTTCCTTGCCGCGATGATACGTGACACGCACGTCAGCTCCGCCCACCGCCAGGATCTTCGCGCACAATTCGCCCAGTCCACGCGACCCACCTATTACAAGCGCGCGCTGTCCAGCGAACATTTCAGCGTTCGGAATCAGCGTCTTGAGTTCCGCACAAGTTTTTTGCTTGCTCGGACTGGGACGCAACATCGCCTGAATAACGCCAGTTGCACCATCCGCCACGATGTCGATAGACAAACGTCGGAAGCGGTCATCGTAATTGACGACCTTCCAGTCCAATCTTCCTGGGCTCCCTTCTGTGCAGGACGACGGCGAAAAATTGACTGTTAGCCCGGAGTAAATCGAATGCAATCCCGGACATTCCATTCCTACCAACCGAGTGGTTGCCAGAATAAGGGAGATCTGTCCCAAGGGGACTTTCTGTGCAAGAACAGGGAATAGCTCGCGCACATCCGAAGTGTCCATTTCAAGCGGAATGCTCCCCTGGGCATTCTCTAGCGAGGGTTCGCTTCGCTCGTGACAATCCTGTACGCCGGGTGATTGGTCTATAAAAGCCATGTCCATTTCATTTGCAGAAAGCTCGAAATGAACGGTTGCGCATTCTGCGCCGTTGCATTCAAGAACAATTTTTTTATACTGGTCGTGGTCCTGCACTAAACGGAAGAACACTTCTTCATCGACCCGGACGGGGTTCCGGAATACGCCTGACACTTTGGCCAGGGCTGTTTGGGGTGTGTTTGCCAACCCTTCTTCGATCGCCCATAGCAACAGATGCATTCCATGCACAATGGGACGACCGAATTGCGAACGGCGGGCTTTTAATGCATCTATATGCACAGGATTGCTGTCGCCCGACAGGAGGGCAAAACAATTCTGGTCTTCGATCCTGAAACGTCGCGATGCAGGCATGCTGGAACTCCCCATAATCGTCAAATCCTCGACCCGCGTATTTCCCGCGCATCGGTAGCACAGCGTTCCGTCAGACAAGGCAGTCCCGCAAACAGGCACGGCGATGTCGCCTGCCATCCGCTGCGTGACGCAAAGCGCTCGCCCGGGTCAACCGCGTGACATGCCAAACCAGCGTCGGCTCCGCGTTCGCGGCTCGGTGCCGGTTGCCGGCTCCGCGCGTGTCGTTTCGCGAATCAGCAGCCATGCGGCGACTCCCGCGGCCACCAGGAAGCAGACCTGGATCGGGTTGAAGGGCCCTTGCGCGAGATTGAGGATGCGATTGTCGTTCGCGACGACCAGATACGTGAGTGCCAGGACGATCAGCGGCTTCGAGATCACCTGACCGCCCAATTTTGCGGTGTTCCGGAGAATCGTGAGGAACGTCAGCATGAACAACGGCAGCAGTGCGCCGTAGTGATGCACCCAGACGATCGGCGACGCTGCCGTGAAGCACAACTGGGCGATCAGGAACGACGGCAGCGGAGGGTCTTTCCTGGTGCGAAAGCTCCACCACAGCCCGATTGCGATCAATACCAGTGCGGAGGCCACCGTTACCTGATAGACCATCGGCCGATAGTCGGCGAAGTGATCCTCGAAGAAGATCTGGTCATTGCCATTCTGAAAAAGTCGATGCATGACGCCGTTGATCGACGTGTTGCCGAAGTACGCTTCTCCTCGGGAGCCCATGTAGTCAAGCGCGTGCCGGTACCCAACGAACTGCTCGAAGCCGTACGTCGAGATCGCAAGCAGTGTGGCCGGCACGACGACGCCGAGCCATGCCGTCACGAAACGCATGTCGCGCCGGAACAGGCCCCATATGAGGAACAGCCCGAACTGCGGCTTGATCAATGCGCAAATGCCCATCAGCACGCCAGCCCACCCACGCCGGCCGCTGGCATAGGCAATACACGCGAAGATCGTCGCGCAGGTTATCCAGGCCTGAATCTGACCCAGGTACAGTGTCCAGATCACCGGATAGAAGAACCACGTGGACACGAAGCCGAGCGCCATCAATGCAACGCGTGAGCGAGTGTCGGCGGTCAGTGATTCGAGACCGAGCTCGCTGGCCATCACGACGGACAGGCGAGCCATACCAAGCGCGGTGAGCAGAACGATCAGGTGGTTGAACAGGTTGAGATGCCAGTAGTCGAGCATATGCAACTTGTCGAACAGCTCGAAGAACAGCAGCGACGTCGGCGGATACTGGAATTTTTCGTGCTGCGTAAAGAACACCGCATCGTAAAGATCCTGGCCCGGATGCTGATGAACCTGCAAATAAGCTTTCATCATGAATTGCCAGGAATCTTTGCCATACCAATCGTGGCCGTCGCTGATGACCGGCATCTGGCGCATCGTGGTCAACGTATTCTGAAAGCCGAGACGCGATTGAAGCACGCTCAACACGACCGTGCTGACGACGACAAAGATCAGTGCAGCCCACACTGTTCGTCGCAACGAACCCGTCTGATTCATGGAGCCCTCACTCATCTATGTGTTGGACCGTCGAAGCGCCGATTCCCGCCGTTTCTCCCAGCGCGCTTTCCGAAGAAATCGGTGGCGTCACGTTCATTCATTGCATGGCACGCGCCGCTGCACATTGCCCCCGTGACGGACTACTCGGTCGCGATCTGATCGTTGATGCCGAGTGTTCGCGCGACCGTGCCCGTCCATACTTCCGCGCCGGCCCGGTTCAGGTGATTACGGTCGCCGAAGTACTTCCATGGCAGCACGGGAATCAGGTCGCCCGTTACATGGAAATTCGGATGCCGTAGCCTGAAGCCATCGATATAGGCGGTGTAGTCTTGCCGGAACCCTGCTGGCAGTCCGTTGTAGCTCAGGTCGCTCATCGGCATCGGGACGAAATCCACCTCGACTCCTTTGTCCGCAAACAGTGTCAGCAAGCGATCGAAGTACGCGTCAAAAATGGGTCTGCTGTGAAAGCCCGACATTGCGGTGACTTCGAAGCTCAGTGCGGTCGAACCGTCGTCGGTGCCGAAGCTGTGGTAGCCACGCTGGCGCTTCACCTCGTCGAGCCATTCGTCATTGGTGTGCTTGCGCCGGTACACCATCCCCGCCTTCATGCTGCCCGTATAGAACGCGGGAAAATGCGACGCATACAGGAAATTGGTCAAGCGGTCCTCGATCGATCCCGTCTGCGACACCGAGTACAGCGATCGGTCATGAAGCGATTCCGACAGCCTGCGGACTTCCTCCATTTCGCTGAAGCTCAGGAAGCTGAACAGCGCGGCACGGGTCCAGTACGAATCGGCCGTAGCGAAGTGATAAGGCGAGATCGACAGGATGACTTTGCGCGGCAGGTCCGGGCACTTCAGAATGCGCTGCGCGACATAGTAGGTCTCGACGGGCGTGGCGCCGCCGAGCGCGAGATTGACGGTCGATGGGTCGAGACGCGCCGGTATCAGGCCGGCGACGGCACGCGAGTCGCCGATGATCACAGTCGCGTTCTTGCGGCATTCGCCGATCATCTCGTTCTTCGCCACCCACATCGGGTATTCCGGATCGAGAAACCACATGGGTCCTCGCGCGGCCCACACCCATGACGCGCCGATCAGCAGCACGAACACGAGGCCGATTGCGCGGAAGAAACTGCCAAACTCCGACGTTTTCACGGGTCACGATCCCTTGCATTCAGAATTGGAAATACAGGAACTCGGTCGCACCGGCCATATGCAGCACCGCCGCCGCCGCAAGCACACCGATCGCGACGCCCCACCCCGCTTGCGGGCGCCACTGCAGCGCCGCCGGCAGGCTGGTGCGGACCTTGTCGAGCACTGGCGAATAGCGCGCCATGATCTCGTTCGAGTTGGGCAACAGCAGTGCAATAGCGAATGCGATTCCGATCTTCACCCAGTTCTTGAAGGCGAGCAGTGACTCGAGCTCGTAGGTCGGTGCGGCCGTCGGATGATGCAATCCCAACATGCCCGTGATCAGGTGCATCGCATCGGGCACCGATGCCGAGCGGAACATGATCTGCGCGAGCAGCACGGCAAGATACGTAATAAGCCATTGCGCCGCGACGACGCTTGCCCTGCGCAACCACGGTTGCGGCTCAGCCGGAGTCTTGGGTCCAAAAATCCGCCATGCGTGATTGATCGTCAGGTAGGCCGAGTGCAGCAGCCCGAATACCAGGAACTGGAGTCCCGCACCATGCCAGATGCCGGCGAGCGTCATCGTGAAGAAGAGCGGCAGCGCGACCATCGTCGCAAAGCCGGCGGGTGTCGCCGTCGCCTTGCGGGAGACCAGTGCGCCGCGCGCCGCGCGCCGCCGCATGATCAGGAGCGCGATCGGGTTATAGAGGTACAGGTTCAGGTAGCGGGTCAACGTCATGTGCCAGCGCTGCCAGAAATCGATGATGCACGTCGCCTTGTACGGCGAGTTGAAATTGGCGGGGAAGCGGATTCCGAACATCCGCGCGAGCCCGACAGCCATGTCCGAATAGCCCGAAAAGTCGAAATAGAGCTGCATCGAATAAGCCAGCACGCCGCACCATGCGGCCTGAGCCGGCAATGCGTCGCGGAATCCGAACGCGAACTGGACCGTCTCCGATAGTCCG
The DNA here is from genome assembly GCF_000739735.1 of Paraburkholderia ginsengisoli NBRC 100965. Taxonomy (GTDB): domain Bacteria; phylum Pseudomonadota; class Gammaproteobacteria; order Burkholderiales; family Burkholderiaceae; genus Paraburkholderia; species Paraburkholderia ginsengisoli. The sequence goes on from NZ_BBJF01000005.1 coordinate 801,924, forward strand.
TCGGCAAGGATCAACTTCTTCGCCAGACCGATCGTGAAGATGCTGATGCCGACCGCGAGGTTCTCCTGGTTCAGCCGGTAGGTCTCGCGGTTTTCGAACTGCGGCATCATTTCGCGGTGGTGCAGAATTGGTCCGGCGATCAGATGCGGAAAGAACGTGACGAACATCACGTATTCAAGCAGGTTCTTGCCTTTGGCAATGCCGGACTTGCAATCGACCAGATAGCCGATCTGCGTGAACGTGAAGAACGAAATGCCGAGCGGGAGGATCACACTGGTCGTGGACAGATGCGGCGCGATGCCGATCTGCGCCAGCCAGTCCAGCAGTGGGAACAAATACTTGTAGAAGAACAGCAGTCCGAGGTTGGCCGCGATGCCGCCCGTCAGCGCCGCGAGCTGCACGCGAGGCCGGTTCGCGAGCCGTTGTAGCACGAGCCCGCAGCCGAAGTTGAACGCGATCGAGCCGAGCAGCAGGAACACGAAACTGACATTCCACCATGCATAGAAAACAATCGACGTGACGGCAATCCAGGCTGCCGCCGCGCGCACCGCGACGCGGGCAAGCGCATAGTAGCCGACGACGCTGATCGGCAGAAACGCAAACAGGAAGATGTACGAGTTGAATAGCATGTCGGCCCGTCACAGAAATTTTCGCGTCGTCGTTAGAATGTTTATTGCGACTGCTTGCTGCGGATCAGATCGACCAGTTCGCCGACATCTTTCAGACCTTCGATTTCAGCCGTCTGAAACTTCACCTTAAAACGCATTTCGCACGCGATGATGATGCTGATGTGATTCAACGAATCCCATTTGTCGATGTCGTCGGCGGTACTGTCCATTGTCAGGACCAGATCGTCGTCGTCGAAGATCTCGCGGAATATCTCGGTCAATTTGCCGAGGATGTCGTCGGTGCTAACGGTGTCCGTCATGATCCAGTCCTTACGGGTTCGATGTGTGTCTGGAAAGGCGTGAATTCGGCGGTGACGCATCGCCACATCGTCCTTTCGTCTTCATGCTCGGCGATTCGCGTGAAGCCGAGTTTCTGGTAATGCTCCCGCACCATGCCGTTTTTCGCGGTGGCCCGGTACTCCCCGATCAGTGTCCGCGCGCCCGCGTCCCTCGCGCGCGCGACCAGCAGATTCATTGTCGCCTGCTCGACCTGGCGGCCAAGCACCCTGCAACTCATCAGCCAGGTATCGATGAACAACTCACCGCTGCCGGGTTCACGCGGCCGCGCGATGACGATGCCGATGATCCCGTTGTCGCCGTATCGATCCGTCAATCGCAACTGCAGGGTGACTACGCCTTTTTCCTGCATCGCGGCGGTCACTTCCGCGTCGGTGTAGCGTCGCGTGGTCAGATTGAATTGATTGGTCTTGTTGATCAATTGAGTGATGCGCTGCAGGCCGATGAGATCGAACGGCTGCCATTCGAGCCGCATCTCCAACGACGCAAGATACCCGGCCAGATCGGTGGCCGCGGAGCGCAACGCCTCACGCTGCAGGTTGCCCTGATATTGCGCGGTACGCTCGCGGTCCTCCGACGTGACCCCGATGGATTCGAAATAGCCGGCATCCGCGATGCAGCGGTCATAGAGCGCCGGGTCGGCAGGCAGTTCGGGCACGGCGACCATCGGCAGCTCGCGCCGCACAATATTACGTTCGAATGGGTTGTCATCCGCAAACACCAGCGCGTCGAGGCCGATGTTCAGCGCTTGCGCGATACGGCGCAGGTTCGACGCCTTGTCTTCCCAATTGGCGACGAGACAGGCTATGTCGGCGCGCTTCAACACCATCTCAGGATGCTGGTCGAAAGGCTCCCACGCGTTGTGTTCGTCGTTCTTCGAACAGACGGCCAGGATGATCCCGCGCCGTGACAGGTCCTTTGCGTAGCGCTGGAATGACGCATGCGCTTCACCGAGCGCGCTGCCCTGCCCGATGACAATGCCGGCGAGGCCGTCATCGCCGATAACGCCGCCCCACAGCGTATTGTCGAGGTCGAGTACCAGGCATTTGTACGAACGGCCGCGCCGCGCGGCGATTAGCCGTGCAACGAGTTCGCCATAGAAAGGCCCGGCGGCCGGCGAGATCTCCTGCTTCGCGCGATGCCACAGCATCGGGTCGTGCCATGCGGTAAGACCATCTTCCGCCACTCGCGCATCGAGCGCGAGAATGTCGACCCCGTCCTCGTCCGCAGCGGCACGCATGCGCTGGTTGACCCGATCGATGAGCGTGCGCAATGATCCCGGCAGCCGATGCTCGTTGTTGCCGATCAGCGGCAGCGCGATCGGCAGAACGGCCTGCTGGATCACGTGCACGCCGCTCGAGTGCGCCGCCCGGCGCCAAAGCCCGCGCAGCATGTCGATCGTATGCTCGACCAGAGCGTCGGCGGCGGCCGCGTCCATCCCGGAGTCGGGCTGTCCGAGCAGCGTGCGTGCGTCGAACGAAAACAGAACCACATTCGCGCCGAACGCATGAAACGCCGACTCGAGTTCGTTGAGCTCCTGCATGTATTGACCATAATCGCCCGCATGGACTTCGCACCACATGCCGCGGCGCAGGCATCCAATTCGCAGCGCAGCCAACAGATGATCGGTAGTCGAGCCGCTGAACACCGCCAGCCGGACCGGCTCGCCGGTGGCTTCCCGCGCAACTTCCGGGAATGCCTTCTGATACGCGCGGTCAAGACGATTCGTTTGAACAAAATCGAGTCGATGGTTCGCCAGCCTTACGAAGTCGTGCCAGCGCGTGTCGTGTGAAGGGGCGGCGTTGAGGGAGGCCAGCTGAACGGAAAAGTCAGATGATTCCGGTAACCAATGCATACGATGTGGCTCCACGGTTCATGTATATCGGACGCGCTAGTGGGTCGCACACAGGACCCGAAGCCTACGAAGCACGGTATCGCGAGTCCGCGCCCAGCAACGTTCGTTGGCACACAGAGGTGAGCTAAAGCCGGACCGAAACCGTTTTCAACCAGTTCGAAAGCGCCCCGCCGGTCCTTGATTGTCTTTTTTTGCCGTTCAGGAATGGGAATAACTGTCGGCAAATAGCGACATCACGGAGTCGCCACGCCGGATCCGCAGGAAGGTTTCGGCGAGCAGGCTCGCACTCGAGAGCGGCCGGATCTTTTTGCAGGCGATCGATTCGGGCGAGAGCGGGATCGTGTCGGTGATGACAAGTTCGTCGAGTTCCGACGCCGCGATACGGTCGGCTGCGCCGCCCGAAAGGACCGGATGAGTCGCGTAGGCAAAAACCTGCTTCGCACCGCACCGTTTCAACACTTCGGCTGCCTTGCAAAGCGTGCCGGCAGTGTCGACCATATCGTCCATGATCACGCAGGTACGGCCTTCGACTTCACCGATGATGTTCATCACTTCAGCGACGTTCGCCTTCGGGCGACGCTTGTCGATGATCGCGAGATCTGTATTCAGCTGCTTCGCCAGCGCGCGCGCACGCACCACGCCGCCCACGTCGGGCGACACGATCAGCAGGTTCTCGTAGTTCTGCTTGCGCAGATCGCCGAGCAGCACGGGCGTTGCATAGATGTTGTCGACGGGGATGTCGAAGAAGCCCTGGATCTGGTCCGCGTGCAGATCCATCGTGATGATCCGCTCGACGCCGGCGATTTCCAGCATGTTCGCCACGACCTTCGCCGAGATCGCAACGCGCGCCGAACGTGGCCGGCGGTCCTGGCGGGCATAGCCGAAGTACGGGATGGCTGCCGTGATCCGGCCGGCGGATGCGCGCTTGAGCGCATCGACCATGATCATCAATTCCATCAGATTGTCGTTCGTCGGCGGGCAAATGGACTGAAGGACGAAGACGTCTTTGCCGCGCACGTTCTCCTGAATCTCGACCTGAATCTCGCCGTCGGAAAAGCGACTGACCATCGCTTTTCCAAGCGGGATTTCGAGGAATTTGACGACTTCCTGCGCGAGCGCGGGGTTCGCGTTGCCAGTAAAAACCATCAGACCGTCATTGTTCATGGTGCACCTATGCCAGGTTGGGCCGAACGAAAGCGGCCGGGTCGCCCCGGTCAGGGACGATCGGCTTTGCCCCTGGTGATCACCATCTGAACCCGGAATCCCGTCGATCACCGTTATGGATCAAACACACCAGCGTATTTCTACAAAACGGAAGAGATAAAACGCTTGTGCAGTCGCGCCGTATCCCACCGCAAATCCCTCTCGAATCAGCCGGATGTCAGCCGAACGACAGCAACGGTTATGCAACTGAATGGCGATCGAGAGCCAACGTAATGTTCGCGCCCCGAAATCTTAATCATCGAATGGTCCAATGCGCGCAGTTTTAAGCGGTACGACCATTAGCTGTATTTCTAACAATATCCCCCAGCGAATCTCCACACGCTTGTCGATGGAAACGCTGCACGGCGAAGTCGAATCTGGAGCCAGTCAAATGTTCCGTAGAACCCTCTTACCCATTCCGTTTGCCGCGCTGCTGACGCTCGCCGCATGCGGCAGCAATCACGATAGCTCGCCGGCGGCCCCGGCGACGGGCGCGTCGGCACCGACCGGCGCATCCACGCCGGCCGTGTCGGCGCAGGACGCCGTCGCAACCGCCACGCCGATCAAGCACGTCGTGGTGATCTTCGGCGAGAACGTCTCGTTCGATCACTACTTCGCGACCTACCCGCAGGCGTCGAACCCGGTCGGCGAACCGCAATTCACCGCGGCCGCAGGCACACCGGCAGTCAACAACCTGAGCAGCAACAACCTGATCACGGCGAACCCGAACGCGCTGGCCACATCGCCGAATACGGCCGGCCGCACGGTCGGTCTCGTGGCGATTCCGGGCCTCGGCCTGCCCGCCGCCGATCTGTTGCCGTTCCGTCTGGACCGCTCGCAGGCGAACACGTCGAGCCAGAATCACGCGTACGCCGCCGAACAGCTCGCGTACAACAACGGCGCGATGGACTCGTTCCCGTTGTTCACGGCAGCGGGCTCGACCATCGCCGGCAGCACCGGCGCGTTCGCGACGAAGGGCCAGGTGCTCGGCTACTTCGACGGCAACACGGTCACGGCGATGTGGAACTACGCGCAGAACTTCGCGATGAACCAGAACGCGTACACGGACACATTCGGTCCATCGACGCCGGGCGCGCTCGAAGTGGTGTCCGGTCAGAACAACGGCGTGGTCGTGACGGGCGGCAGTTCGGTCAACGCGATCCCCGACTCGGCTGGCGGCTTCACGATGGTCGGCGACCTCGACCCGACCGGCGACGTCTGCACGATCGCGGCAGGCAGCACGGTAACGGGCCTGATGTCGTCGAACAACAAGAACATCGGCGACCTGCTCAACGCGAAGGGCCTCACGTGGGGCGGCTTCATGGGCGGCTTCAATCTGCAGACCGTCAACGCAAATGGCACGACCGGCTGCGCACGCTCGACCTTCTCGCAGGTGCTGAACGCGACCAAGGCCGACTACGTGCAGCATCACGCGTGGTTCCAGTACTACCCGAGCACGGCGAACTTCGCGCATACGCGTCCGTCGTCGGTGGCGGCAATCGGCGCGACCGATCCGCTCGACAACAGCGCGACGCCGGTGCATCACCAGTACGACACCGACGATTTCTTCACCGCCGTGAAGGCCGGCAACTTCCCGTCGGTGAGCTTCCTGAAAGCGCCAGCAGTCAGCGACGGCCACCCGGGCAACTCGGACCCGATCGACGAACAGGCTTTCGTCACGAAGGTGATCAACTTCCTCCAGCAACAGCCTGACTGGAAGAACACCGCCGTGATCATCGCCTACGACGATTCGGACGGCTGGTACGACCATCGCTACAAGGCACCGACGAGTTCGTCGTTCGATTCCACCACGGCGCAATCGGCCGGCGGCAAGACGGTGGCGGGCAGCGACAACCTCAGCGGTCCTGGCCAGTGCACGGCAGCGGGTGCAGTGCAGCCGCAAGGCGTGAACGGTGGTGCGGTGAACGGCCGTTGCGGTCCGGGTACGCGCACGCCGTTCATCGTGGTGTCGCCGTGGGCGAAGGTCAACTTCGTCGACGACACGCCGATCACCCAGGCGTCCGTCGTGAAGTTCATCGAGGACAACTGGCTCGGCGGTCAACGCCTCGGCAACGGTTCGTTCGACGCGAGCGCCGGCAGCATCATGAACATGTTCGACTTCGCGGGTAAGGGCGACGCGCCGACGCTGTATCTGGATCAGAACCTCGGCATCAAGCTGTCGGCAGCGCCGGCTAACTAAGCGGCAAACGTGGCGAGCGCGTTTTTCTTCAGTTTGCTCTCGCGCGACGCACGAGTTGTCGGCGTGCATCGCGCAATGAAGAACGCGCGATGCACGCCGTGAAGCACCTGTAGTTGGGATCGAGCCAGTGCCGACGCGCCGGCTCGATTTTCGTGTTTACGCATCCGATCGAAATATCTGTCAACGCCATGAACCATCCGTCAGACGCCGTCATGCGGCCGACCCTGCCCGCCGGCGGCGAACCGGGTCCTGTCATCACCCGCCGCGCGCGGCTCAGGCTGCTCGCGTGGAGCGCGGCCGGCCTCGTGCTCGCGCTCGGCGCGGCCAGCGCGTATGCGCTCGTGCATCCGGAGCGGATGCCGCCCGCCGTCGGCGAGATCGTCGAGGAGATCACCGGCGCGAATCCTCATCCCGTCGCATTGATGCGCCCGCAAAACGCGCCGCTAAGCGCGGTCGCCGTACTCGGCAAACAGATTTTCTTCGACCCTTCGCTGTCCGCTTCCGGCAAGCAGTCGTGTGCGTCGTGCCACTCGCCGCAGCATTCGTATGCGCCGGACAACGCGTTCCCGATTCAACTCGGCGGCGAACATCTGTCCCAGGCGGGCTACCGGCCGCCGCCGTCGCTCGCGTATCTGTATCGCCAGGCGCCGTTCAGCATCGGCCCCGATCAGGGCGACACTGACGTGCCCGTCGACATGACCCAGCTTGCGAGCCAGGCCGCCGGCATGCAGCGCGCGCAAAAGACCGCTCTCGCCTCGCCCGCCGCGCCGGCGATGGTGCCGCAAGGCGGCCTGTTCTGGGACGGCCGCGCCGATACGCTGCAGATCCAGGCGCTCGGTCCGCTGACCAATCCGGTCGAAATGGCCAACGCGAGCGAAGAAGACGTCGCGCACAAACTGCTGCAGACGAAGTACGTCGAGCAGTTCAAGCAAATCTTCGGCCCTTCGATCGTGAGCAATCCGAGCCTGCTGATTTCGGAGGCGATGTTCGCGGTGGGCCGCTATCAGATCGAGGACCAGTCGTTCCATGCGTTCACCAGCAAATACGACTACTGGCTCGAAGGCAAAGCGCGTTTGACGCATGCCGAGCTGCACGGTCTGCAACTGTTCAACGACAAGGACAAGGCCAATTGCGCGGGCTGCCACTTGAGCCAGCCGAGCCGCGACGGCCTGCCGCCGGTCTTCACCGACACGCAGTATGAAGCGCTCGGCGTGCCGCGCAATCCGGCGATTCCGGCCAACAAGGATGCGAAGTACTTCGATATGGGCGTGTGTGGCCCATTCCGCGACGACCTCGCGCAGCAGACGCAGTACTGTGGGATGTTCCTCACGCCGACGCTGCGCAATGTGGCCGAACGCAAGGTGTTCTTCCATAACGGCGTCTATCACGACCTCAAGCAGGTGATGGACTTCTACAACCTGCGCAATACGTCGCCCGGGAAGATCTATCCGAAAGATGCGTCGGGCAAGGTGCAGAAGTACAACGATCTGCCGCCGCAATATCACGCGAACGTGGATGAAGCCGACGCGCCGTTCGACCGCAAGTTCGGCGACAAACCCGCGATGACCGATCAGGATATCCAGGACATCATCGCGTTCATGAAGACGCTGAGCGACGGGTATAAGGATTGAGGTTTCGAGCTTCGCGTGGGGGCTGTTCTCATCGCCTCTACGCTGCGGCGCGCGAGCCGGTGAGGTATCCTTGCCGGTCCGCGACCCTTATCCTGACCTACCCGATGGCCGACTTCCCCTTCGACGCCGTACTCTTCGATTGCGACGGCGTGCTCGTCGATTCCGAACCCATCACCAACCGCGTGCTCACCGAGATGCTCGGCGAGCTGGGTTGGCAATTGAGCATCGAAGAGACGATGCGTATCTTCGTCGGCAAAGCCGTCAAGGACGAAGCTGCGCTGATCGAAGCGCGCACCGGTTTCGCGATCGACACCGCCTGGCTCATGCGGTTTCGCGAGCGCCGCAATGTTGCACTCGATCGCGAGTTGCAGGCGATTCCCGGCGCGGCGTCCGCGGTGCGTGCGCTTCACGCGACCTTGAATGGACGCATTGCGGTCGCGTCCGGCGCGGACCGCATCAAGGTGGAATTGCAACTGGCCAAGGCCGGCATCCTCGACTGCTTCGACGGACGCATCTTCAGCGGCCACGAAATGCCGCGCAGCAAGCCGTTTCCCGACGTGTACCTGGCCGCGGCCGAAGCATTGGGCGTGGACCCGAAGCGTTGCGCGGTGGTGGAAGATACGGTGACGGGTGCGACTGCGGGCGTGGCGGCCGGCGCTACGGTGTTCGGTTATTGCCCGGCGGAACTCGGACATAGCAGCGCGACCGCGTTGCGTGGCGCGGGCGCGGTGCAGGTGTTTCGAGACATGGCGGAGTTGCCGCGACTGCTGGCCGATTGGACTCAACGCACGCGTTGATGCGCATCGATCCCGGCTCGCCTTGGGTGAGCGTTCGTTAGTATGAGAAGTGGGTGGTGCGACGACACTGGTGCATCGCAAGTTGGGCTGTGACGATCACTTCTCGCGCGGGTCGTCGCGGGTCGGTGTGGTTTGCAGGCGCGCTGCACGCGCGCAGGCTCAAGCTCACGTGCGACCGACAACACATGGCATGGTGTGTGCACGACAAGGCGTGAGCGCGGCAAACCGGGCTCACTCTCAAACCACCCTTGTCGGAGATCCATCATGACCACCTTGACTCTCAAAGACCTGCCCCGTTTCGACGAACTCGGCGAAGCTGCTTCGCAATCTGTGCGCGGCGGCCATTCGTGTCAGCCGTACGAACCGCCCGTTGGATGCCACGGCGGATACGAACCACCCATCGGCTGCCACGGCGGCTACAAGCCGCCCGTGGTGGTCCGTCCGCCTGTCTGGGGAGGCTGCCCGCCCATCCGTCTCGGCTGCGAACCGCCTGCTCCGCACTGCAACCCGTATCCGGGACATGTGGTGCCGCTGTAAGCGCGGTGCGCCGCAAGTCGTTGTGGACAAGCAGGCGCCGGGCGGTTCGGTGCCTGCCTCGTTTTTTTCCGCGATGTAGCGTGCTATTGCACTATTCGAATGCCGGGTCGATCGGTACGCGGTAGCCGATCGCGAGTCGGTTGGTTTCGTTAGCCATGCCAACTACTGCCATCAATTCGCCGAACATTTCGTCGGTCATGCCGGCTTTGCGCGCCGCCGCCGTGTGGCTCGCGACGCAGTACCCGCAGTTGTTCGTCACGCTTACCGCGACGTAGAGGAGTTCCTTGATTAAAGGATCGAGCGCGCCGGGTTGCATCACCTCTTTCAGGCTGTCCCATGTGCGAGCCAGAGTCGGTGGGTGCTGCGCGATGTACTTCCAAAAATTGTTGACGTCGTCGACCTGGCGGGTTTGTTTGATGTCGTCGTAGATGGATTGGACTTCGGGTGGGGCGGTGGGGTAGTCGACGGGATTGGACTGGGTCATGGGGCCTCCATTCGAGCTAGCGGTGCTAGTGGCAATTGGCGAATCATGCGCGCGACCGGTTGATCGCCCCCATTGTGCACCGGGATGCCGACAGCCGCCCTCACGCCCGGCCCAGAAACTCCATCCGCACCGATTCGAGTTCGCGCGGCAAACGCGACGAAACCGGCGCACGTCGCGGCAATTCGACAAACCCCAGGCGTCGATACAGATCGTATGCGCGCGTGTTGCTCACCAGCACGTCCAGCACGATCTGCCGCCCGCCGCCGCTACCCATCGAGCCCACGCGCAAAAAGTTGCCGAACAGCGCGCTAAACACCCCGGTGCCCCGCATCGTCTCGAGCGTCGCGCAATGCGCGATCAGCGTTTGCGTCAACTTGGGCGCCGGCAATTCGCTCTCCAGCACGAGCCCGCGCAACAGCATGCGAACCGTGCGGCCCACACTGAAAAACATCAGCAGCATCAGCGCGACATGCAGATCGTCGAACCATGTGCCACGGCCATCATGTACGGCGAGCACCGCCGCCACCTGCTGGTCGCCGGTCACGGCAACGCGATGTCGTCGGTACGAGAAGCGCCCGAATTTCGACGTGAACGCGAACGCCAGAAACGCGATGCACGCTTCGGCCGGTTCGCCGAGAAAGAAGCCGAACTCCCGCACGCCCGATGCGAAGATCAGCGGCGCGCAAGCCTCTGCGTCTTCCGCTCTCGCGGGACGGAAGCGCAACGCGCCGGGTTGGTGGTCAGGGTAAAACGTCTCGGCGTGTGCAGGTTGATCGGCGTACATGGCAGGATGCTCTTCTTTATTTTGTCGTTAGCGACGCAGGCGCCCGAGTGCCGCAACAGTCCGGCTGATCTGTTCGGGTTCGTGGGTCGAGCAGATGAAAAAGCGCAGGCGTGCAGCTTTCTCTTCAACTGCCGGATAGAAAATCGGCTGCACGTTGATGCCATCGGCGAACATCGCGTTGGCCCATTGCGCCGCCTTCAGCGTGCTGCCGGTGATGATCGGCACGACCGCATAACCCGCGCTCTTGCCGGTATCAAGGCCCGCAGCGCGCGCTTCGTCGAGAAACTGCTTGCCGCGCGCACGCAGCAGCGCCACCCGTTCTGGCTCGGCGATCAGGCGCTGCAGCGCGGCCAGCGACGCCGCTGCCAGCGCCGGCGCGAGCCCGACGCTATACAGAAAGCCCGGCGCGAGATGACGCAGAATGTCGACCAACGTCTGCGAGCCGGCGATAAACCCGCCGCATCCAGCCAACGTCTTGCTGAGCGTGCCCATCCAGATATCGACGTCGCCGCTCGCGACGCCGCAATGCTCACGCACGCCCTTGCCCCGCTCGCCCAGCACGCCAAGCGAATGCGCCTCGTCGACCATCAAAAATGCCGCATGGCGGCGCTTGATGTCGACGAACTGCGCGAGATCGGGAATGTCGCCATCCATGCTGTACAGGCCCTCGATCGCTATCAGCACACGCCGGTAGTCGTGCCGGACGCGCGCAAGCAGCGCGTCGAGGGCCTGCCAGTCGTTGTGCGCGAAGCTGAGGCGCTTCGCGCCGCTCAGTTGCGCGCCTTGCACGATGCTGTTGTGCGCGAGCGAATCATGCACGATCAGATCGCCGGGACCGAACAGCGAGCCGATCACCGTCACATTCGTCGCGTGGCCGCTCACGAGCACGACGCAATCGTCGACCTCGTAGAACGACGCGAGAGCCGTTTCCAGCTCGCGTTGCACGGGCCGTTCGCCCGCCACCATCCGGCTCGCCGACGCCGACGTGCCGTAGCGGTCGATCGCTTCTTTCGAACGCGCGCTGACCTGCGGATCGCCCGCCAGTCCCAGGTAGTTGTAGTTCGCATAGTTCAGATACTCGGCGCCGCCGATGCGCGTCGTCGCCCCGGCAATCCCTTCGTGCACGCGAAAGAACGGCGACTGCACCTGCAGCGTCTCGCCCATCTGCCGCAGGATTTCGACCTGCTGATAACCCGGCATCGTCTCGAAGCTGCACAGCGCGGCGCGCTCGGCGTCCTGAGCCGCGCGTGCGCCGTTCGCCGCGAGCGGCGCGCCCGGCGTTTGCGTCTCTTCGGAGACGCGGTCCAATTGCCGCATCAACGCCTTCGCGGCGAGTTGCTGGCGGAAGTGATCGCCCAATCCCATAGTGTTCCGATAATCCTGTGTGCCCGACCGACCTCTACGGTCAGCCCGGAAATTCCGCCCATTCCCACGCGTCGCGCGTCTCGAGCAGTTTGGCGATGAGCCGGTAGTTCATTTCGTGACTTGGCCGCAAGGCGCTCACGCGCCCTAGCAATGGCGCGCCGGCCATCGCCATGTCGCCGACCAGGTCGAGCACACGGTGCCGCACGAATTCGTCGGGGACGCGCATGCCGCCCAGCACCCGGTTACCGACGATCGCGGCGGTGCACGACAGACGTGCGCCGCGCAGAATCGGCATGCCACGCACATAGCCCGCGAGGATCGCGGGGATCGCCCATTTGACGCGTCCATAGGAACGCGACGGCGCAATCTCGTCAGCGAAACTGGCGGGCGTTAGCGCGCCGTCCCAGCGCAAATCGCCAAAGCCTTTAAGGTCGTTGCGCACGTCCATTTCATATGAGGAGGACGGCTCGATCAAAATGCTGCGTTCATCGCGTGTGCCTGCGCCGTCAGCGATCTGCACGGGACGTAGCACGCGAATGAAACGCTTGGCATGCGGCAACTCGATCCGTCCGCATGCGCGGATCGCGTCGATCCACGGCTGAGCACTGCCGTCGAGAATCGGCACTTCCTCTGCATCGAGCTCGACCGTCGCGCGATCGATTTCGCAAGTCAGCAACGACGCCAGCAAATGTTCGACCGTACGCACACGCACACCACCCTCGGCTTCGAGCATTGTGCATAGCGGCTGGCCGCGCCGCAGCGCGGGACTCACGGCCAGTTCGGCGAGCACGCGGCCATTCTGCACCCGCCGGAACACGATGCCGCGCGGACTATTCGCGGCGCCCGGAAGAATCCGCACGTTCACGCGCCGGCCTGTATGCAGGCCGTGACCACTCAGCGTTAACGTCCGCGCAAGCGTGCCTTCGCGAGGATTCCAGCCCGCGGGCGCGCGCATCAGGCGAACTCCGTTGAAACCGGCTGCGCCCCTGCCGACAACGCATCGGCCACATCCGCCAGCGCGTGCATACCGACATCGAGCGCATGTTGCGCGGCGACCGCGGCCACCTGCGCCGCCATGCCATTCGGCTCAGCCGCCTCGTCCTGCGTCTGGATCGATTCGACGATCCGCTGCGCGAGCGAATGCACCGTCGCGCCTTCGGCCATCGTCATGATCGACAGCTTGACCTGGAAACTCTCTTCGACGGCCATCCCGAGCTCCATCCCCATCAACGAGTCCATGCCCATGTCGAGGATCGAGCGGCTGGTTTCGATTTTTTCCGGTGACATGTGCAGGATGCGGGCAATCTGCGCCTGCAACGTTTCTTCGACGAGATGCAGCGCGTCCGCGAACGGCAGCCCGGCAATCTGCTCGCGCATCTGCACGCTGCCCTGGCGCGCCGGTTCGTGACTGCCGCGCGCGTGCAACTCGGTGTAACGGCGCGCACGCGCCGCAGGCATCCCGAGCGACAGCTCCTGCCAGTCGAGCCGAACCACCGCCTCGCCCGCGCTCATGTCGACGAGCGCGCGTTCGAGCGCGGCAAGCGCCTCGGCCGACGTGATCGACAGACCGCCGATGCGTGCCTGCAACGCTTTGCGCGTTTCGGCATTGCGCGCGAGGAAGCCGACGTCGTCGAGCGGCCCCCATGCCATGTACGTGCCCGGCAGTCCTGCGGCGCGCCGTTGGGCGATCAGCGCTTCGAGGAAACAGTTGGCCGCCACGTAGCTCGACTGCCCTGGATTGCCGAGGAAGGTCGTCGCGGATGAATAGACCACGAAGAAGTCCAGCTTCGAGCCTCGGGTGGCCTGGTGCAGATTCCACGCGCCGGCCAGTTTCGGCGCGAGCACAGCGGCAAAGCGTTCGTCGTCGAGATTGCGCACGAGGCCGTCGTCGATCACCATCGCCGAATGCAGTACGCCCTTAAGCGGCGCGCCGCGTTGCGCGATCGCGGCGAGTAGCGCGTCGAGCGCGGCGGCGTCGGTGATGTCGCAAGCGGCCGTATGCACCTGCGTGCCGTTCGCTTCGTGCCATTGCGCGGCTTCGTGTGCGAACTCCGGCGCAAGCGTGCCGGAACGGCTCACGAGCGTCAAATTCCGGGCGCCGCGCGACATCATCCAGCGCGCGGTGGCAAAGCCGAGCCCGCCCGTGCCGCCGACGATCAGATATACCGCGGCCGGATCGAGTTGCAGCATGTTGCCGACACCAGTGGGACGCGCCGCGCTCGGCGTGCCGTCCGGATATGTCACGAGGATCTTGCCGATCTGCCGCGCCTGCTGCATGTGGCGGAACGCTTCTTCGACCCGCTCAGCCGGAAACGCGCGATACGGTAGCGGATGCAGCACACCGTCGGCGAAAAGCTGCATCACCTGTTCGAACAGACGCGCGGTCAGCTCCGGCAGCGCGCTCATCAATTGGTCCGCATCGATGCCGAAGTAGCTGATGTTGTTGCGGAACGGCCGCAGCCCGATGCGGCTGTTTTCATAGAAATCGCGCTTGCCGAGTTCGAGAAAACGGCCAAACGGACGCAACGTATCGATACTGCGCACCATCGCTTCACCTGCCAGCGAATTAAGCACGATATCGACGCCGGCGCCCTGAGTGCGCTCGCGGATTTCATCGGCGAATGCGAGGCTGCGCGAGTCGAACACGTGATCCGCGCCGAGCAGGCGCACGAACTCGCGCTTCTCGCGGCTGCCCGCGGTCGCGAACACTTCCGCGCCGAGGTGCCGCGCAAGCTGAATCGCCGCGATGCCCACGCCACCGGCCGCGCCATGCACCAGCACGCGCTCGCCGCGCCGCAGGCGGGCCAGCTCGCACAGCGCGTAGTACGCGGTGAAGAAAGTGGTCGGCACGGTGGCCGCTTCTTCGAACGTGAGCCGCGCGGGTTTGTGCGCGATGGCCTCCGCCTTTGTGCGCACGTGGCTCGCGAACGACGCGGGCGCGAAACCCAGCACCGCATCGCCTGGTACAAAACGGTGCACGTCGCATCCGACGCGCGCGATCCGTCCGGACAGCTCCATGCCGATCGTTGCGCCTGCAAAGCCGTTCTCCACGGCTTCATCGGACAGCAGGCCCATCGCATACATCACGTCGCGGAAATTCAGACCGGTGGCGACCGGTTCGATTTCGACTTCGTCCGCAGCGAGGTCGCGTTGCGGCAGTGCGAACCATTCCAGGTTGCGCAGCGAACCCGGCGATGCGAAACCGAGCACCGCGGCTTCGTTCTGCGCGCGCACCGGCGCAGCCGCCGTGCACCGCAGAGCCGCGCTCGCCGCGGACAACATGCGAGGCACATAGCGACCGTGCGGCGTCAACAGCACTTCTTCCTCGCCATCGGACCCGAGCAGTTCGCGAGCGAGCAGGACCGCCGCGTCACGCCCCGTCGCCGATACGTCGATCAGACGGCACGACAGTTCCGGATGTTCGTTGGCCAGCACGCGGCCGAGGCCCCACATCGCGGCCTGCTCAGGATGCAGCGAAGCGGCCTGGGCGAACGGCGTCGCGACCGGCGCGCCGCCGTGCGTAACGATCCACAGTTGTGGCTGCATCACGCCGGCCACTGCCGCCAGATCGCGCACGAGCTGCGCAAGTGCGAGCGTGGTCTGCTGCTGCGCGTGCATGACTGCGGCGCCGTCCGCGTCGGCGTCCAGGTGCGGGTCCGGCGCGATGAAGACCACGTGATGCGCCCGCCCGGCCGGTGCGACCAGCTTGCTCATGTCGTGATGCAACGCATGCAGCGTGCTGTTCGACGTCGTGTGGCCGGCGGCCTGCAATGCAGCGGCGAGCGTATCGTCGGGCGTGGTCTGCGTGGCGAAGAGCAACGACCAATGCGACGGCGGCGTTCGCGCTGCGCTTACCGCCCTGGACGCATCAGCTGCTTCGGTCACGTCCACCATATGGGGCATTTCCGCGCTCACCTCCGCGGTCGCCGCTGCATTCGCGAGCGGCTCGCGCGCGACCACCAGCGTCGGTGCGCCTTCGAGATCCAGTCCCTGCTCCGTGCGCCGCGCGATCTGTTCGAAGCCAGCCTCTTCGAGGTGCCTCGTCAGCGCTTGTGGCGACAGCCATGCCGCGCGGCGCGCATTGGCGTAGGCGGCGTCCGCGTCGAGATCGAACACGAGATCGGCGAAGCGGCTATTGCGCGGCTCCGCGATCACGACCAGCGCGCCCGGCGTCAGCCAGTCGCGCAGCGCGGCAAGCAACGCGCGCGGCTCGCTCTGCGCGGCGAGCACGTGACTCGCGACCACGACGTCGTAGCGTTCGCCTTCCTCAATGCCGGACAGGCGCGGCGTCTCGCCGAACTCGACGGTGGCGATATGAATCAACGGATGCTCGCTCGCGTCGAAACCGCTCAACTGCTCACGCGTACCCGCGATCGTGTAGTCGCAGCGCGACACCGGCACATGAATCGCGAGCGGTTGCAGAACGTCGCTCATCGGCGAATCCAGTTCGAGCACACGCAAACGGCGCGGCTCGCTCCACCCTTCGATCGCGCGATGCAGGCACGCACCGGTCAGCGCGTTGACGTGTGCCCACGTCGGCGACGCCTCGAAGAAATGCTCGATCAGACTGCTGCGCGATGACGGCAGGATCTGCGCGCCGCTCACGTCACCACGAAGCACAGCGGGCAAAGCCGCGCCGCAATGCGCGAGCAACGTCAGTTCGGCGACGTGCGCGGGCGATTGCGCGAGTAGTTCGCGCCACAATTCATCGATGCCCGGCAAGCTCGCGCACGCTTCGGCATCGCGCACGAGACGCGCGCCATCGCGACGCGCGAGACCGTCTTCGACGACGATCTGCGCGAGCCGCGCGAGCAGCGCCGGATGCGCGCAGTCCGGCAGCGACGCTTGCGCGAAAACGTCCAGCGCGTCGAGCGCCTGCAATGCGTACGCGCCGGCGAGCACGTCCAGAAGCGGCAGCATCTCGGTCAGATGCGACTGCCGGCGCGGCTGATCTTCATGGGCGGCCAATGCAGCAGTGGCCTCGTCGAGCAATGCAACGGGGTCGGGCAACGTGCGCGCGTCGATATCGCCGGCGAGCGGTTTCGCTTCGACGATATACGCGTAACGTCCGGGCGCCTGCTGGCGCCGGCCCATCAGATCGACGCGGCGGAAGCGGCAGGCGCCGAGCCGCGCGACAATCGCGCCTTGCGCATCGGCAAACTCGAACGACGCGACCACCGAGTGCGGACTGCGCCGCTCGATCCTCGCCATTACGTAGCGGATCGCGTCGCCGCGCAAATAGTCGATGCGGCCAAGTTGAACCGGCACATACGCCGCATGTTCGATCTCCGCCTGATCTGGCGACGCGAGCAACGCGAACAGCGGATGGAAACCACTATCCATCAACGCCGGGTGCAATGTATACGCATCCTGAGCCGTTGCGGATTGCGCGACCACTGCGGGCATCTCTACTTCAGCGAGCGCGAGGTCCGCCTCGGCATCGACGTGCACCGAGCGTACCCATCGGAACGCGGGCCCGTAGCTCAGACCGATCGCGGCGGTATTCTGATACAGCGTGTCGCCCGACATGGCGGGTTGGGCGAGGAAATCGATCAGCGTCGTGGGCGGCAGCATTGCCGCTTCGGCATCGGTGCCCAGCGCGCAACCACTCTCGAGCAAACGGCCGGTGACGTTCAGCGACCAGGCTTCGTCGGACATGCGGTCGCGCGTTTCGATCATGAAACTCGCAGTGCGCACGTCGACGGTGAAACGGAACAGCTTCGAATGCTGCGCTTGGAACACGACCGGCAAACGGATTTCGAGGTTCTCGACCGCGCAGCTCGCCGTGCCGAAATGCACGCGCGCGGCAGCCAGCGCCATCTCGACATAACCCGCCCCAGGGAACGCGACGCCGCCGTCCACCACGTGATCGGCCAGCAACGGCAAGCCAGCGGGATCGAGCTGATTTTCCCACGCGAGCGCATGTTCGCGCAGACGATAGCCGAGCAGCGGATGTTCGCGGCGTCGATAGACGAGGTTGTACGCCTCCGGTGTCGGACCGAGCCAGTGACGTTGGTGCTGCCACGGATAGGACGGCAGCGGCACCCGTGCGCTTGCCGGTGCAAAGCAGTCGGCGTCGACCCGCGCGCCGCTCGCGATCATTGTGTAGATCGCGTGATCCAGCATGTGTGCGCTGTCGTGATTGCGCTTGAGCGTCGGCAGCGAGCGGCCGGTGACGCGCGCATCGTCGAGCGTTTGCGTCACGTAGGTGCGCAAGATCGAATGCGGGCCGATTTCGAGGAACAGCCGCACGCCCATCTGCGCGACCTGCGCGATCGCATCGCCGAAACGAACCGGCTCGCGAATATTGCGCCACCAGTAATGCGCGTCGAGTTCGGTGCCGGCGATCTCGGCGCCGGTAACCGTCGACACGAAACTGCATACCGCCGCGTTCGGTGCAAGATCCGCGAGGCCTGCCAGCACGGCCGGCTCGATCGGATCCATCTGACGGCTGTGGAATGCATAGTCGAGGTCGAGCATCTGGAAGAAGCGGCCGCTCTCCTGCATCGCCGCTTCGATCGTCTGCAATGCGCCGAACGGACCGGCCAGCGTCACCGCTTGCGGGCTGTTCACGCCAGCGATTTCCACCGCCGCATCCACGCCCAATTGCACCAGCAGCACGCGCATCGCGGCTTCGCCGAGACCGGCGGCGGCCATCCGGCCAGTGCCGCGTGTGCTCGCTTGAGCACGGCTGCGGATCTTGATCACGTGCACGGACTGCACCAGCGTCAACGCTCCCGATGCCCACGCCGCCGCGACTTCGCCGACGCTGTGGCCCAGACATACGTCATAGCCAACGCCGCGTGCTTCGAGCACGCGCACCACGCCGACCTGGATCGCGAACAGCAATGGCTGCGAATGCTCGGTAGCCGCCAGACACCGGGCGCTCACCCCTTCGCGCAGCACATCGACCAGGGACGGACTACCGTCGGCACGCCACAACGCGTCAAGTTCGTCGAGCGCGGCGCAGAATACCGGCTCCTGTTCGAGCAACTGCTTGCCCATGCCGGCCCACTGCGAGCCATTGCCAGAAAACACCAGCGCGAGACGCGTGTCGTCGCCGGGCGCCTCGCCTTGCACGAGGGCCGGTTCCGTTTGATCCGGCGTCGGCGCGGTCAGCGCACCGAGTGCTGCGCGTGCTTCGGGCAATGTCGACGCCGCGACGATCGCGCGATGCTTGAGCCACTGCCGTCGATGCGCCGCGTTGGCAGCCAGCGCATTCCACGGCGTGCCGCCGTCGAGCGCGGACAGATAGCGCGCCGCGAGTTCCGGCAACGCGGCGGCGGCGCGGGTCGACAGAATGAGCGGCGACAGCGGCGCCGTTGCGCTTTCCACTTGCTGCGTGAGCGCAGCAGGGCTGCCCGTAGCGGCCACGTTCGCCAGCGCTTCGCGCAATACGATGTGCGCGTTCGTGCCGCCGAAGCCGAACGAGTTCACGCCGATCACGAGCGGGTCCGGGCCGTTGTCGAGCGGGGTCAGCCGATCCACGACGCGCAGCCGGCCGCCGACGAAATCGATCGCCGGATTGGGCGTTTCGAAGTGCAGCGTCTTCGGCACCGCGCGATGCTTGAGGCACAGGATCGCCTTCATCAAACCCGCCATGCCGGACGCGGTTTCGAGGTGGCCGACGTTGGTCTTTACCGAGCCGATCAGCAACGGCCGGTCGACCGGCCTGCCCGCCGACGCCACTTGCATCAACGCGCGCGCTTCGATCGGATCGCCGACCGCCGTGCCCGTGCCGTGCGCTTCCAGATAAGCGAGCGAGCGCGGATCGACGCCCGCGCGATCGTACACGGTGCGCAGCAACGCCGCCTGGGTGGCCGCGCCCGGCACGCTGATGCCGCCCTGCGAGTAGCCGTCCGAATTGACGCCCGAACCGGCGATCACCGCGTGAATCGTGTCGCCGTCGGCCAGCGCGCGCTCCAGCGTTTTGAGCATCACCAGCGCGCCGCCTTCCGAGCGGACATAACCGTCGCCGCTTGCGTCGAACGCACGGCAACGGCCGCGCGGCGAGAGCATCGACGCCTTCGAGAACGTCACGAAACCGAACGGATGCAACAGCAGATTGACGCCGCCAGCGAGCGCCACCTCCGCATCACCCGCCTGCAGTGCCTGACACGCCTGATGCAACGCGACCAGCGACGACGAGCAGGCCGTATCCACCGACACGCTCGGCCCGCGCAGATCGAACAGATACGACAGACGGTTCGACGCGATGCTCAGCGTGTTGCCGGTTGCCGAATACGGATCGACCGCGTTCAGGTCGTCGACGAAACGATTGCCGTAGTCCGGACTCGCGACGCCGATATACACCGCGCAATTGCTGCCTTCCATGTCGCGCGGACGCACGCCCGCGTCCTCGAAGGTTTCCCAGGCGAGTTCGAGCAACAGGCGCTGCTGCGGATCCATCTGCTGCGCTTCGCGCGGCGAAATGCCGAAGAAGTCCGCGTCGAAACCGGCGACGTCGTCGAGCACGCCGGCGGAGAACGTGTAGCTCTTGCCCGCTTCGCGTTTGGACGGATGCTGATAGAACTCCGTGCCGAAACGATCTGCCGGCACCTGGGTTACCGCGTCTTTTTCATCGCGCAGCAGCGCCCAGAAATCCTCCGGGCTCTCTACGTTGCCGGGGAAGCGGCACGCCATCCCCACAATCGCAATCTGTTTGGTCATCATTCTGTTGTTGGGTGCAGCGCGCGCGCGGGCGTCCCGCGCGGCATAGCTGGCTCGAGAGCTTGAACGAGGGCTACGCCAAGTCGTTCGGCGCACAAATCTTGTCGAGTCGCGGGCGCATCACCGTAGTTGCGCCAGATGAAGTAGTCGCTTTGCTCCGGCTCGCAACCGAGCGCCGCGTACACGTGCGGCAGCGCCGGCACGTGATCGCCGTAGAAACACAGCACTGTGTCGCGGCGTCGCGCGCGCAACGCCGCGAGCAGCCGGCCGAGCATCGCATCGGCATTGGCGAGGTGGCGCAGGTAAGCGGTCAGGTCGTGCCAGCGCGGGTCGTCGCCGAGCGCGTGGAACGCGGCGCCCTCGCCTTCCTGCACGGATTCGAGATGCAGCGGACCGTGGTTCTCCATCGTCATCGAGAAGATGAACGCGGGTTTGTCGCGCGGCGCGTCGAGTGCTTCGATGATTGCGTCCGCGACCGCCAGGTCCGACACATAGGGGCCGGCGCGCGGCGCGTCGGCGAAGGCGGCGATGTCGATGAAGCGGTCGATCTGCAAGTGCCTGAAGGCCCGCTCGCGGCCGAAAAAGTCCGCGAAATATGGGTGAATCGCGAGCGTTCTATAACCGCCGTTCTTGAACCACGAAGCCAGCGACGCGCAAGTTTGACGGATGAATGCGTACGGATAGAAGCGCGCGTAACCGAGTCGCGCCGGATCGACGCCGGTCAGCACCGCGAACTCCGTGCGCATCGTATTCGCGCCCCATGCGGGCACCGTCAGCTCGCCGTGCTGCAGCGACTCGCGGCGCGCGCTGTCGAAGTGTTTCAGCACGGTGGGGGCGATCTTGCCGGTCAGACGCCGCGCGTCGAAGAACGACTCGCTCTGGATCAGGATCACGTCGGGTGCCGATGGCGGCGCGCTGCTCGCGAAAGGACCGGCGGCCAATACGTCGCGTAGCTGTCGCGAGGTGGCCGGCTTCATCCCGTTCAGCAGATACGCGACGAACACCGCGAAGAAGCCGTGTCGTTTCTGATCGTCGACGGCATTCAGCGTGAGCGGCAGATGTGCGGCGCACAGGTAGGCCGTGGCGACGCACGCGCCCGCAAGCGCGAGCAGCGCGCCGACCGGTCTTTGCGCGAGCGGCGTGTCGGCGATGAAGCCCGCGACCACCCCGACGACGCCGAGCACGATCGCCGCCACCGTGCCCACGCTGAGAAACGGCAGATACAGACGCGGATGCGCAAACAGCTGGCTGAACAGACTCAGATCGGTGAACACGAACGGCTCGCGCAGCGACGCGTACTTGGCGTTGCTCACGCCGGCCAGCAGCGCCACCAGCGCGATCGCGACGAAGGCCGAGAACCTCACGCGCCCGGTGACCAGCAGCATGCACGCACAGATGAACGCGATCGCGCTGACGTGTAACGCGAAAGCAAGCGGCGCACGGCGCAACGACGCACGCGGCAACGCGAGCGCTTCAGGCAGAAGCGCGAGGCCGGCTGCGGCCACGAAGCTGAGCGCGAGCGGCGCGTTCACTCAATGCTCCTCACGCGGCAGATAGGACAGGCCGCCGAGAATCGCATCGGCGAGCACAGCGGGCAGCAACGGCAGAAGACGCATGCCGAATGCGAGCAAACCGGGGAAGGCGATTTCCGCGCGCCCTGCTTCCAGTTTGCGTCGGATGTGTTGGGCGGCTTTGTCAGCGGACCAGAGGAACGGTTTGTCGCCGGGGAATACGTCGCTCATTGCGGTCTTGACGAAGCCGGGCAAGACGATCGACATGCGGATGCCGTCGCGCGACAGGATCGGACGCACCGAATCGCCATAGGCTTTGATGGCCGCTTTGCTGGCGCAATAAGCCGGCGAGATTGCCATCCCGCGCAGTGCGGCGAGCGAGCTGATTAGCGCGATCTGGCCTTGTTTGCGCGCACGCATGCGGGCGATCACCGGCAGTACCGCGTGCATCGCGCCGTAGAAATTGGTGTCGACGATCGCGGCCGTGCGCTCCAGTTCTTCCCAATCTGTCGCGCACGCGAGTGTGCTTGCTGCGCCCGCGTTGGCGATTAGCAGATCGATGGGATGCGCGTCGTCGAAATGGTGTAGCCAGGTTTGCATCGCTTGTGCATCGCGCACGTCGATCAGGGCGGTTTGCACCGTTGCGCCTTTGGCGCGGCAGGCTTGCGCGGTGGCTTCGAGACGTTGCGCATCGCGCGCGATCAGGCCAAGTGCGACGCCCGGCGCCGCGTACGCCGAAGCGAGCGCGCGGCCGAGGCCGGCGCTCGCGCCGGTGATGACGATGGGGCGCGGCGCGGCGTTACGCATGTGCCACCGCTTCGAGACGTTGCACCGCGCCGGCTACCGCCATCGCGATGCCGGTCTTCGTGTAGAAGTCGCCGTTGATCTGGGTGTGGTGGATGACGTAGTCAAGGAAGGAGTGGTACAGGTGCGTATCCGGTGGCTCACCGTGCAGCCAGAAATCGTCGAGCGCGCCTTGCCAGGTCAGACCGGGTAGGCTGTAGATCGCCGTACCAAGTGCAATCACCGGGCAGCGATGATGCAAGGCCGACAGACCAACCGTGCTGTTAACAACCACGGTGCCGCATGCGTGATCAAGAAGAGTCGGCAAATGACCGCCATCGATAAAGCGCAACCGGTCTTCAATCCCCAGGTCGCGCGCGAGTCTCTCCGAGTGGCGACGGTAGTCAATGAGTCCGGTATCGAGCGGATGATTCTTGATAACCAGCCACGACTCGACGGGGGCATGGCGTGCGAAAGAGTTCAGGACTCTGTCGATCGCCTCGCACACGCTGCCGAACGGCGAATGGACGACGACCTGCGCATCTGAATTCAGTTGTAGTGGAAAGATGTAGTACTTGCGGCCGGCGTCCAGCAAATCACGAGTGACCTGATCGGAGTCGTGGTGACGCTGCCCTTGCCGCAATGCGCGTGCGGCTAAACCGGCGTATTCAAAGAAGCCGTTTCGCGGACGATGACTGCGGTAATGAGGAAACCGGGTTGCAAAGAGCGTATTGGCACTGCGATAGCGAATATCGTGAAAAGCGCGTTCGTAGAGGTTGTAGCCGGTGGCATTCGTCATCGGGCTGAGCGGCGTAAAGCGACGCTGCTCGATATACCAGGCGGGATCGCGTGGCAGTTGGGAGCGGCCATTCACCCCGTGTTTTTCCAGTGTCAGCCAATGCGGACGAACGTAGCCTTCTTCAAAGACGTGCAGCCGCAGCCCGCTCGCCTGCGCGACCTGATGCATATGGCAATGAATTTCACGACAGTCACCGAACATTATTA
Source organism: Paraburkholderia ginsengisoli NBRC 100965 (assembly GCF_000739735.1). Taxonomy (GTDB): domain Bacteria; phylum Pseudomonadota; class Gammaproteobacteria; order Burkholderiales; family Burkholderiaceae; genus Paraburkholderia; species Paraburkholderia ginsengisoli. The sequence goes on from NZ_BBJF01000005.1 coordinate 825,714, forward strand.
CGTCGGTGAAGTTCTCGATATTTACGCGATTGGCGTACCAGCTCGATAACTCGCTCGAGGGACCGCAAAAATTCCATGCACCGCCACTTCCACCGTAGACCAGATCGCCTCCGCAAAAATTAACCCGACGCACCGCATGACCGCGCTCGCGCAGAGCTGCGGCAAGCCGACTAAAAAAAGGAGAAGCCGGGCCTTGCAAGGCGAGGAAGGAGCGGTACATATGTGAACGTCTAGCCGATGCTTGCCGACGGGACACCGCTAGTGGCGGGCTCCTCCCTGTGCAAACCCGGTCTTAATAACAGTTGGTGGGGTGGCGGGTGACTCTTGGCAGGCTCGAAGAATACAACATTACGGACCGGAAGAATGATGAATGTGTGCCAAATTCTATAAATATCTTGAAACACTATGCGATCGATGGCGCAGTTCGCGTCGGGTAGCTATAATCAGCCGCCCATCGTGTTTTGCGTGGGTGCGAGCTTGCAACTGCCTCGTAAGAAATAGACTACGGGTTCTATCTATTTAACTTACAGCATTTCTTTTCGTAAGTACTCGCATTACCCCATGTAAATCGTTTGCGACCTCCTCGGCAGAAAGGTTTGCGACCGTTTTCGCTCTCCCCTAATGCGTCGTGTCGGCGGAAACGGGAGGAATTTGAAAAGAACCCTCAAGCTTGGACAAGACGTTGGACACTGCATCTAACAGCAATACGATGTTGCCACCCTCGGGGAACGGCAAAGGCGTGGTTGAACGTCTCAAAAAAATCAACCGACTCTTCGCTTTAACAGTTGTTGTACCGACCACCATCGCCATCGCCTACTTTGGCCTGATTGCTTCCGATGTTTATGTGTCGGAGTCGCGGTTTGTCGTGCGCAGTCCAGCACGGCAAGTTCCTACAAGCGCGATCGGCGCTTTGCTGCAAGGTACCGGTTTGTCTCATGCGTCCGACGACGCATATTCGGTGATCGACTACATTCAGTCACGTGATGCGCTGGCCGAACTGAATGCCAATGACTACATTGGCAAATCATTTGGCGAGCGGGGCGACCTGTTTGGCCGTTTCCCTGGATTGATCCCGGACGACAGCTTTGAGGCACTCCTTCGCTACTATCAGAAGGAGATTGTTGATCCTGAACTTGAAACCACATCGTCCATCACCACGCTGAAAGTGCGGGCATTCACAGCCAGGGACGCTCATCAGATCAACGAGCGGTTGCTCGAACTGAGCGAACGCCTGGTGAACAAGATGAACGCGCGCGCTGCTGAGGACTCTATTCAGTTCGCGCAGCGCGAGGCCGACCTGGCAGCGGAGAAAGTGAAAACCGCAGCCGCCGCACTCGCAAAGTACCGGAACACCCATACGGTGTTTGATCCGGACAGGCAGTCGGCGTTGCAGCTCCAACAGGTAGCAGGCCTGCAGGCACAGCTGTTCGCCGCACAGGCACAACTCGCGCAAATCCAGTCGGTTTCGCCGGCAAACCCTCAGGTAAGCGCGCTGAAGACAAATATCGCTACGATAGAAAAGCAGATCGAAAGCGCCACCAACGGAGTCGCGGGCGATAAAGGCTCGCTTTCCGAGAAGGCAATTGCGTATGAAAGACTTCAGCTAGACGCCCAATTTGCGCAAAAACAACTGACATCCGCATTGGGTGCGCTTGAACTCGCGCGGGCGGAAGCTCAGCGCAAGCAGCTGTATCTTGAACGCATTGTCCAGCCGAGCAGCCCGGATGCTGCGCTTGAGCCCCATCGATTGCGCTCCATTCTGGCAACGTTCATTCTCGGACTGATTAGCTGGGGCGTACTGACATTGCTTATTGCTGGTGTCAAGGAGCACCGGGACTGAAATGGAAACCGGCACTACACTGGGACGCTCCTTCGAAATTCAGCGTCGCGTAATCGGCGCACTGCTGATGCGCGAAATACTGACTCGCTATGGCCGTCACAACATAGGATTCATGTGGCTGTTCTTCGAGCCGATGCTTTTCACCCTTGGGATCACTTTGCTGTGGTCTCTGGTAAAGGTCGAGCACGTCTCGAATGTACCTATTATGGCATTCGCACTAACCGGCTATTCGTCCGTTCTCGTCTGGCGTAACCCAGTCAATCGCTGCAACCTCGCTGTTGAACCGAACCTCAGTCTTCTGTATCACCGCAATGTTCGAGTAATCGACATATTTGCGGCACGCATTCTTCTGGAAGTCGCCGGTGCGACTATTTCGTTCATCGTTCTTGCCGCAGCATTCATTTCGGTAGGATGGGTGAAGCCACCGCACGATGTACTCCGAATCCTCGAAGGATGGTTCCTGCTAATCGGATACGCGACCGGCCTCGGGTTGACGATAGGCTCGCTATCGGAGCGCTCAGAAACCATTGACCGCGTTTGGCACACGATCACCTACCTGACGTTCCCGCTCTCAGGCGCAGCCTTCATGGTTGACTGGCTACCCCAGAAGCTTCAGCATCTCGCGACTTACATGCCCATGGTGAACGGCGTCGAAATGCTTCGGGAAGGGTATTTCGGACCGCCACTCAAATTTCACTATGACTGGGTCTATTTCGCCTGCGTCGACATTGTGCTGGTGCTCATAGGTCTTTACCTGGCACGCGAAGCCGGGAAGCGAGTTGAACCGCAATGATCTCACTCACCAACATCCACAAAACGTACCAAACGCGCAGCGGTCCACGCGAGGTTCTGAAAGCGTTGAACCTCAAAGTTGGGCGAGGCCAGAAAGTCGGCGTGCTTGGGCGCAACGGTGCCGGAAAATCGACACTAATCCGCCTCATCAGCGGGGCAGAGCTACCTACACGCGGACACGTACACCGTGGCATGTCGATCTCGTGGCCCCTCGCCTTCGGTGGCGCATTCCAGGGCAGTCTCACAGGATTGGACAATCTGCGTTTCGTATGCCGGATTTATGGCGCCCCGATCGCGCCCGCTATTCCGTTTGTCGAAGCCTTTTCCGAGTTAGGACCGTATTTGCGGGAACCAGTAAAAAAGTACTCGTCCGGGATGCGCGCGCGGCTTGCGTTCGCGATCTCGATGGCGGTCGAATTCGACTGCTTCCTCATCGACGAAATTGTCGCGGTCGGCGACAAGCGCTTTCACGAGAAGTGCCATTACGAACTGTTTGACAAGCGAAAAGACCGCGCCATGATCATTGTTTCGCACGACCCCGGCTATATCCGCGAACATTGCGATAGCGCCGCCGTGCTCTCAAACGGTGAGCTGACGAGTTATGAAAATGTCGACGATGCATATCATGCATACAACGCAATGATGTGAATCAACGCTACCCGCATATTCAAATCATTCGTGCGAATTCCTCAAGTTAAGAAAAGACACGCGGCGTCACTGGGCAGGCAGAGTAGTCCACCACACGGCGACCTGGTTAAGAACCATATCACTCAACGATTAAAGCGAGATATTCGACCACATGCGACGAATCATCATGGACCTCGATGACACGATCTGCTCGACTCGTGACGGCAACTACACCGACTCGGCCCCAAATCCTGAAGTCATCCAACGCCTTCGCGAATATCGGGATATGGGTTTTCAGATCGCCATTTCGACAAGCCGCAACATGCGCACATTCGAGGGCAACGTCGGCAAGATTACCGCCGTGACCCTGCCGATCATCGTCGCATGGCTGAATCAGCATGCGGTGCCCTACGACGAAATCTACGTCGGCAAACCCTGGTGCGGTACTGAAGGCTTTTATGTTGATGACAAGGCAATCCGCCCCGACGAATTTATCAACAAATCGTACGAAGAGATAAAGCGCATTGTGGGAGTCACGAAATGCTGATCATCAACTCCGGAGGTTACGTCACGCCCGAGTTTCAGGTCGAGTTCGGCAAAATTCCCCCATGCATGCTGCCGATCGGAAACCGCAAGCTGATCGAGCATCAGGTCGCCCGGCTGCGGGAAGCCTTCCCTGACAAGAAGATCACGCTGACCTTGCCGGATACATTTCGCCCGGCCATCAATGAACGAGCGTTGTTGAACTCGCTGAACATCGATTGCGTTGCCGTGCCAGAGACATTCGGACTCGTCGACTCGCTGCTCTACGTGTTGAACAGCGCCCCTACACTCGGCGACACAGTCGCCCTGCTGCACGGCGACACGCTAATCAGCGAATTTCCCCCGGAAACCGACATAGTTGGAGTCGCTGAAACACACGATGACTACGCGTGGGAAACGGAAAGTGTCGCTGAAGGCAACGAGGTTGTATGGTGTGGTTATTTCGCGTTCTCGAATATCCGTTCATTCGTCAGGGCTTTAGCGCTCTCAAAGGGCGATTTCGTACGCGCAGTCCGCATCTACGCTGAAACGCACAACCTGCCGCTCCGCATTATTCGACAGTGGCACGACCTTGGTCACGTGAACACGTATTTCAAGTCGCGCGCCAGCATTACGACACAACGCTCGTTCAATTCGCTCGATATCCGCTCGGGCGTACTGACCAAGCGTGGAAAGCCAGCGATCAAAATCGAGGCGGAGGCGCACTGGTTCGCCAATCTACCGGTCAGCATGCGCCGCTTTGCTCCGCAATTAATCGACTCCGGCACAGACGCCGACGGCGCAACGTACTACACGCTGGAATACTTGCCGATGACGCCACTGAACGAAATATTCGTTCACGGGCACAATCCGGTATTTTTCTGGTCTCGCATTGTGGCGTTGCTCGAAGAGTTCTTTCGTACCGCACGCGAAAGCCGCCAGACCGATAGTGATTCGGCGAGAGTCGTTGAAGACGCTCGGATGCTCTATCGCGAGAAAACACTCGCACGCCTGAGTGAGTTTTCGAAGGTTAGCGGCATTCAGCTAGACGTGCCAATGAAATACGGCCTGCTTACGCTTCCCTCCGTTAGCGAGATCGCCAATCAATGTATCGATCTAGCCTGCGCGTCGAACCCCGTGCTGGCGATCGGACACGGCGATCTTTGCTTCAGCAACGTGCTCTTTGACTCACGTGGAGACAGCATTAAGGTTGTCGATCCGCGCGGATTGAGCCAAACGCAAAAATTGACCGTCTACGGAGACCAGAAGTACGATCTGGCGAAGTTGTGTCATTCGTTTATCGGCCTTTACGACTTTATCATCGCGGGACGTTACCGACTGATCAACAAAGACGGCGGCAGCAAGATCGAGTTTGACCTTGATGACCGCCTGATTGCGATTCAACGATTATTTGTCAACGCCCAACTGATTCCTGGTGTGTCGTTTGCCGAAGTAATGCCGCATACGGTACTGCTCTTCCTGTCCATGCTGCCGCTTCACGCGGATCAACCGCAAAGACAGCAAGCGCTTTTCGTCAATGCATTGCGCCTGTATAGCCAATATTTGGAAATTCCCTCGGAGGTAAGTCTTGATCGTCATCCCCATGGTCGGACTGAGCAGTCGGTTCTTTAAGGCTGGTTTCACCAAACCCAAGTTCCAACTCGAACTCGCGGGGGAGTCGGTATTTTCCCGCGCTGTAAAAAGCTTCGAACACTATTTCAAGAGTGATCGTTTCACGTTCGTCACGCGGCAGGACTACGACACGCCGGCTTTCGTGGAAAGTGAGCTGAAGCGGCTCGACGTCGCGGACTATCGCATCGTGGCTTTGCCGCGCGACACGCGCGGCCAGGCCGAAACGGTGTCGTTGGGTCTTGGCGACACCGCCGACGAAGAACCTTTGTACATCTTCAATATCGACACGTTTCGCCACGGGTACCGCAAGCCCGAATTTACCGAAGCCTGCGATGGATACCTCGAAGTATTCGAAGGTGAAGGTGATCACTGGTCATTCGTCGAAGCGGGGGAGAACGGAAATGTCACTCGCACCACGGAGAAGCAACGAATCTCAAACCTCTGCAGCGATGGACTGTATTACTTCAAGCGCCGCAGCGATTTTGACGCAGCCCTTGAGCACGCGATGAAAAGCGATGCAACGGTAAAAGGAGAGTTCTACATTGCTCCGCTGTACAACCACCTGATCGGATCTGGCGCGACTATCAAGTACGACTTGATCGGCCCGGCGGATATCGATTTTTGCGGCACGCCCGATGAGTTTGAGGTATTGCGAAAGCGTTGGCAAAAATAAGATTCTGCTTCGCTCCAATTTTTCCGATTCTGTAAGTGCGGCTGATCCCACACACCTTATGAATCGCTTCGACATTCTTATGCGCCCTCAGCATGATTACAACGTCAGATATCACGATCGTCTTTCAGGGAAGCGTCACCCCCTTCACGTCAGCAAATGGTGACTCGTTTCTGAAATTCGCCAATGTGACTCGCTCCACGCTTCCGAATGCAAAGATCATTCTATCGACATGGGAAGGGACGGAGATTCCAGATGGAGCGCCCATCGACCTGGTAGTCCGTTCAAAAGACCCTGGCTCGCTGCCGGGCGTCAAGTTCGATGACAAGCCAAGCAATCTGAACCGGCAACTAGTCAGCTCACGTGCCGGCCTGGAGCAGGTCAAGACACCCTACGCGATCAAGTTGCGCACCGACTGTTCTCTAGAACATGCTGGTTTTCTTGAGGCATATAATACGTACGCCTCCGATCCGAACGCAGCGGATCGCATCGTGACGAGCGCTTTCTTCACGCTGGATCCGACCGTGTTCGAGCATATGCCGTATCACGTGAGCGACTGGTTTCATTTTTCGACGACCGAACAGTTGCTCAAGTACTGGTCCGCACCCAACATGACAGTTGCAGATGCGGCTTATTACGAGACGCATAAATTTGCGAAACACTCGTCGTATCTCGACAAGAAGTTTCGTGCCCGACTCGCTGTGGAGCAATATCTCGGCGCGACGTACGCCAAACAGTTCGGCTATTCGATTCCCCAGTTTCACAATGACACCCCCCAGCACATACTCGCCGGGCATGATGATTTTGTGGCCCGGCACCTACTCGTGCTGGATCCGTGGCAGTCGGGTCTGTGTTTCCCGAAATATTTCTGGGCGTACGAATCCAAGATGCAGTGGATGAATTGCATCATGTTTCTCGATTGGTATCGCATGTATGTCGACAAGTTCAACCCGACAAAAGTCGACTCTGCACTATATGAGGCCGGCATGAGGCGAGTGCGGCAAAAAGCACGCGTGCGGGCTGGCGCGAAGCTCATCGATCCGTTCGGTTCGATCTGGTACTCACACAAGTTCGACGCTATCGCCGGCCGGGCGCTTCGCTGGGCGATGCAGTAAGCCCGGGCTACCAATCTCTCCAAAGTTAACAAGCGGTTTTCCTCGCATGCTCCACTCCATCTAAATCCGTGAATACATCGTCAAATTCATCGAGTCAATCCGCACCAGAAGCGGCAGGAAACCCGCAACTCCATGCGCATGAGCCGGGTTCGTCTGAGATCGTGCTGCCCGGATACATCGAGCAGGCGCCCGATCAAATTGCCGCTGTGCCAGAACCCGCACCCGCATTGGCAGCATCTTTTGTCGCGCAACCGGTCCCGACCATCGGCGAAATCATTCGCGTCATGCCGGAAAGACGCCGGCTTTCGCAGGGTGCTGAGGCGATGCGACTGATCTCAAGCCAACCGTTCGCCGACGACCTTTTCAGCGCGGGTGTGCTGCGCACACCACGGCCGAACGTCTTTTTCAAGCATGTTGAAAAGATTGGTTGCACTTCATTAAAGAAGGCGTTGATCGATCTGATGTACCCTGGCGTACTTGAGTTGCCAGTTGAGCGTTACCACCACGATGCGCGCGCATCCGAATTCGACTGGACGCACAATGTCTCCTTCGACGTTCTGCGCACGGATATTACTGAGCACATCCTTGGCGACTGCTTGTGGGTGACCTTTTGCCGCAACCCGTATGAGCGTCTCAAGTCCTGCTATCGGGACAAAGTCGCCGCGTCTCGAGCGAGCGAGCGGGAATACACGAACTTCATCCGTCGGGAAATTCTGTTCCATCAGATGCGGAGCGGAAACTATCGCCGGGAAGACTTCAGCAACAATGGCGTAGCATCGTTCAGTGCATTCGTTCGTTTCGTCTGCAGTCCGACCGCGCCTTCCGATACACATTGGCGGCCGCAGTTGGCGATGAATGCCGCTGACATCGTACCCAACCTCAAACTCGTACGACTCGAAAGTTTCACCGACGATCTGACAAGAGTCTTTGCTGATGATCTCGGCGTTCAGTGGTCGTCCGAGTCGAAGCAGAACACGAGCAAAGACCGACTGCATGGCGCCGAGTCGTTGCAGTACGACGAGGCACTAGCGCAACTTGTCTATGAAACCTATAAGCGCGACTTCGAATTCTTCAACTACGAGCGCGACAGTTGGAGAGACGCTTAAGTTTTTGCCGAGTTCGTCCGAGGCATGGGCCAGGTTGCCTCGGATAACTGATGACGCGATCCAATGTCTCGGTCTGATGTTGAAGGTCGGACCCGAGCCGCGACCGCGATTCCAAAGGGGTACCCTTGCGCCTCTGAATTGAGATGGCGGCGCGGATGAAATGTTGCCTCACCGCTGATGAGTCAACATTTCGGTTTGAAACGGGGTACACGGCATCCCGACATGGTGGAGAGAAGATCTCCGGATGAATAGCCGCAAGTTCGGCAGACAGAGCAAGTTCGAGGAAGTACGCCCACTCCTCGCCTCGCGCCTTCCGTCTATAACAAAAATTATCGGAACGTCTGAACGCCCGTAATAACCGGATAGGCAACCGAGAACACTACGTTCAGGAACTTCTGAACTTCGGCAATCGGCGCATTCGATACATACAGCAAGTCCTTGTTGTCCATCATGAAGCTCTGCGCGACGAAGAACGAATTCGGGTCGCGTAGATTCACGCGGTACACCACAGGAACCTTGCCATCTGCGGTTGTGCGCACAGGCGAGTTAGGCCACTGGAGAGCCTTGGCGTCTTCGAGACGGAAAATGAACACACCTTGGGCATCCGAGCGGGAGTCCTCCAGCCCGCCCGACCGTGCCAAGGCCTGCGCAAGCGTAATGCCTTGGGCTTCGAAGTTGATTTCCTGATTCTTGCCAGTCGCACCAAGCGAGGTGAAACTGAACGGCTGGAACAGCGCCGTGACAACGTCGCCGGCATGCAGCGGAACATTCTGGCGAGGATCGCGAATCACCGTTTCGAGCGGCAACGAAACAACCGTATCGCCACGCGTAACTTGAATTGTGATTTTGTCGACTGGCTGATTAACACCACCTGCCGCAGCCAATGCATCGAGCAGGCGCTCACCTCGCGCGCTCAACGGCATCCGGTTACTGGTCGTTACATCGCCCACCACGGTGACGTATGATGTTGCGTTGCGCGAAAGCTTTACGAGCACTTGCGGATCGTGCGCGAGGTTCTTCAGCCGCGCTGCAATATCGCGTTGCAGTTCAGACGGCGTGCGTCCCACCGCTCTCAATTCGCCAGCAAACGGCACGTTGATCTTGCCATCGCCGTCGATGGTCTGATCCGGAAGTACTGTCACGCGTGCGTTACTCGCACCGCCCCTTGAATCCACTTGAGAGGCACCGAACAACGTTGCGGGCGGCGCCTCCCAGATCGACACTTCAATCGTGTCGCCTACGCCAAGTTGTTGCTGGAATGATGTATTAGTGCCCAGACTAGTGGAGAAATCGCCTACGTTTCGCTCAGCAAAGAGCTTGCGAGCAACGTCGTCGGTAACATCGACGATCTGGATGCCTGCAGGATTAGCTGGGGCGGCAGCCCTGTTGATCTGCGAACTGCTGGGGCCGGAAGTCGGAATACTCGAGCAACCGCCAAGCGAAGCCAGAGTAACCGCAGCAAAAAAAACATGACAGTACAGACGCGACATTTTTATTGCACGAGTTAGTAATTAAGTTCGGCACAAATTGTCTCACGCTGCCGGGCTGAATAGCACAATGCGTCGAAAATTTCGCGCAGTTGAGCCCGAAAAACATCGCTGCCAAGCGTATGGTGTTGGTGCGCCAGGCGATTTGCCATAGCGCGACATGAGCAATGAGAAATCCTCGCGTCGCATTGGCACATGACCTTTTTCAGATAGCCGCTATTCCATCTTTCAGTTAATGCCACCTGAAAACACGAGCCACATGCAGGCACATGCGGCAATATTCACATGTGACCTGCATGCCCCGGCTTGTGGCCAGCGCGCGCCTCGTCCGCCACGGTGCTGAGCGATCCAAGTGCGGCCAGAATTTGCCGCAGCCCATCTTCCGGGCTCAGTTTATCCGTATTCAGACGTAGCTCAGGATTGATGGGCGCCTCATAGGGCGAATCGATTCCCGTAAACTTTGCCAGCAAACCGCTGCGGGCCATTTTATAAAGACCCTTGGTATCACGTGCCTCGACCACCTCAAGCGGCGCATCCACATGAACCTCGAAGAATTGACCGCTAGCGAACAACGCCCGGGCGGCGTCCCGGTCCGCTCGAAACGGGGAAATAAACGAAGCGATCACGATCAGCCCAGCGTCGACCATCAAGCGGGCAACCTCGGCTGCCCGTCGGATACTTTCCCTACGCCCCGCGTCGGAGAAATTCAGATCGTTGTTCAAACCAAGGCGCAGATTGTCGCCGTCGAGAAGAAATGTGTGAAATCCGAGAGCGTGCAACTCGCTATCGAGAAGACACGCCAGAGTGGATTTGCCCGCGCCGGACATGCCAGTAAGCCAAACGACCAACGGACGCTGCTGTTTCATGGATGCCCGATGTGCACCGGGCACCAACGCTGACATCGGGACTACGGGACCGGTAGAACTCGTTTCCATCATTCTCAGATATATTAATAGTTGTATCCGAAGTACACGTCGCGTAAGCATGGTCAGTCTTTCAGGCTTTACTTTGGTTCGACATGATCTCCAGGCCAGATATCAGAGGTCGGCATCGTGGCCCCCCGGCTTGACCACCTGATGGTATCGCGGCCAGCCTGCACGGCGGCCTCCCCATCCTCATCAAAACGCTTTGTGCTGCTGCGCTTTTCACAGAATCGTGCATGCGATCGTCGATAAGAGACGAATTCACGCCTCCCAATAAGCTCCTTAGCTGAGCAGACACAACGACAATAATGTCGTGCAGTGGTAGCCGCCCCCAGCATTACCCAGTTGTTACAAGACGCCGGCGCGAATTGTCTCACGCAGTCGGGTAGAATGGGACGCTGCAATAAAAAAGCCCCCATTAAAGCGACCATCCGGTCGTCGCGAAAGCTACTACCGCAACTACTTCAGTGTCAACCATCTTCCTGGACGTCACGCGACTCGTCAATCGCCTATATGACGGCCTCTTGCCCACCGGCGTAGATCGCGTCGGCCTCGCTTACATAGAAAAATACGGCGCCAGAGCACGCGCAGTCCTGAGCGAACGCGGATTCTCCACCGTTTTAACGGAACGCAGTTCACAGCAAACGTTTGATGCTGTACTTTCATCCACTCGAAATAAAACTTCAATCCGCGCATTAATCGCCCGCGCCTGCTTTAATCGTCTGCGAGAAACAAGACTCAACGGAATTCTGTTGCACACAAGTCACAACGGGATGGAATTCAGCCGCTATTACCGCGCGATGGCACGACGCCAGATTCGTCCCGTGTTCATGGTTCACGACTTGATCCCGCTGACCCACGCCGAATATTGCCGCCCAGGCGTCGACGCAACGCATCGTCACCGCATCCAGACCGCGCTGAAGCACGCCAGCGGCCTGATCGCCAACTCCCAGGCCACCCTCGACTCGCTCGCGGTCGAAGCGCAACGCGCCAGCCTTCCGCTCCCTCCCACCGTGGTCGCGCACCTGGCGTCAGGCGTCAGTCATAGTCATCCCACACCACGCCCGCTCCCCGCCCCCTACTTCGTCATGCTCGGCACCATCGAGCCGCGCAAGAACCACTGGTTCATCCTGCACGTGTGGCGCCGTCTGATAGAACAGCTAGGCGCGGCCGCACCCAAGCTGTTGATCATCGGCCGCCGCGGCTGGGAATGCGAAAACGTCGTCGATATGCTGGAGCGTTGCGAAAGTCTGAAAGGCGTCGTGATAGAAGAAGCACACTGCTCCGACGAGCAGCTTCACACTTATCTGCAGCACGCACAGGCGTTGTTATTCCCGTCGTTCGTCGAAGGCTACGGCATGCCGCTCGCTGAAGCACTCGCGCTGAAAGTGCCGGTACTCGCGAGCGATCTCGACGTCTTCCACGAAATCGCCGACGACATTCCCGACTACCTCGACCCGCTCGACGGCCCCGGTTGGCGCGCGCGCATTCACGCCTACGCTCGCGCGGATAGCCCCGAGCGCGCTGCCCAGTTGACGCGCATCGAACGCTTTCGAGAGCCGACCTGGGCGGAGCATTTCGAGCGCGTCGACGGCTTTCTCGAGACGTTGCGTTAAATGAAATGAAGCAACGCGGCGCAGAAGAACGGGTACTTGAAAGTCGGGCGATCGATCTGCGCGCTATCACGCGCGGTTGGCGCACACTCAGCACGTTCAGCAAGCGGTCTGAATATCTGTGGATCGATCGTTGGCACGGGCGCGTCGCGTTGCGCTTCGCGCGTCCGTGCGGAAAAAATATGCGTGCCGCGTGGCCCGGGCCGGTGTGGTCGCGCGGACCCGTCGGCTCGCCGTTGCTGTCATGGCTCGCCATGCCGCTGCTCGACGCCAGCGCCGAAGCATTCGCTTCGGCACTAAATTCAGCGCTTGCCACGTCAATCGAGCACGACTCCCCGAGCGGCGATTTGCGCACGGTCGAGATCGAGCGACTGATGAAACGGTTTGCGCGCAGCCGTGCATCGACACTTCGTCGATCGCACACCGCTTGCCCGGTCGCATTGCTCGAAGCGAGCCACACAACGCGCGTCCTGTTGATCGACGAGCGCATGCGCTCCAACCGGCTCTGCGCCATTCCCACTCGCCACTCACCGCAAGCCTTTACGCGGATGCTGCAAGCTGCGCGCGAAGCTCATCCGCAAGCCGAATTCTGGCTCGCGCGATCGGACGCCGCTGGCCGCGGGCGCTGGCTTTCCGAACTCGCGGACGATATCCCGTCCGGCACCCGCCGTATCGCCAAAAATGAATCGTTGTGCGCGGCGCTACCCCACGTCGATCACGTTTATACGCTAGCCGCATCGGAAGGCATGCAGGCATTGCTGGCCGGCGTGCCACTGCATGTGTTCGGCGCGCCGTATTACGCAGGCTGGGGTTTGACCCACGACGAGTTGCGTTTTCCAGAGCGCACCGCCCGCCCCACGCTCTCAGCGTTATTCGAAACGGTATTCGTGCGCTTCACGCGCTACCTGAATCCAGCCACGCACGCACCCGGCACGCTCGACGATCTGCTCGACAGCATCGAACTGCAGCAAGCGGTCCAGCAATGTTTCAGCGATCTTCGACAGGTCGCGGCGCTGCGCTTCCAGTGGTGGAAGCGTCCGTTTGCGACGCCGTACATCGGCGCTGGTGATGGCGCACTGCGCTGGACGCACGCGCCGCAATCCGTGCGAGCGAATGAATGCGCGGTGCTATGGGGCGCGCGCAGCGCCGACGGTCTCGCCCCGGACGTACGCCGCGTCAGAATCGAAGACGGCTTCTTTCATTCGACGGGTCTCGGCTCCGATATGATCGCGCCGCGCAGTCAGGTGATCGATCGTCGCGGCCTTTATTTCGACGCCAGCCAGCCGAGCGATCTGAGCGTACTGCTCAACGAAACGGAGTTCAGCGAAGCCGAGCTGGCTCGCGCCGCGGCGTTGCGCAGCAAGGTCGTGCAACTCGGTGTCACCAAATACAACCTTGGCCGACGCCGCCCGAGCTGGAGCGCTCCGGCGGGCCAGCACGTGGTGCTGGTTCCGGGGCAAGTCGCCGACGACGCCTCGATTCGCCTCGGCACGCGCGCGATCGGCACTGCCGACGCACTACTTCGCGAAGTGCGCAGACTGCGTCCCGATGCATTCGTGGTCTACAAGCCACATCCCGATGTTCTGTCGGGCAATCGCAACGGCCTGATCGACGCGCAGTTACTCGCGGATGTCGTCGACACCGAAGCGGATCTGCTGTCGCTCGTCGATGCGGCGCACGAAGTCCACACGCTGTCGTCGCTCGCGGGCTTCGATGCGTTGTTGCGCGGCAAGACGGTCTTCACCTACGGCCTGCCGTTCTACGCAGGCTGGGGGCTCACACATGACGCGCTCGCGCCGGTGCCGTGGCGGCATCGCACGCTGACGCTGGATATGTTGTGCGCGGGCGTGCTGCTGCGCTACCCGCTCTACTTCGACTGGAATACGCGGCTTTTCACGACGCCGGAAGCCGTGGTTGAGCAGCTCGCACCGCAAGCCGCCCGGCCGCTCAAAAAGGTGCGCGGCAACCGGATGCGGCCGTTACTGAAAGCCCTTCGCTGGACCCGCAACGGGCTCCTGCATGCGGTATGGCGTTTCCAGCAAAGATTCACGTCATACTCGAAGTGAGACAACCAAAACCTTCACCCACGGCGAATGCGTGTGCGGCACAACTTGCGGCCAACCACGGATCCCGGAACGGTTTCAGACAGCCATGAAAAAGCCCCGCAAGACTTCCGTCTCGCGGGGCTTTTCATTTGCGGCTAAAGCGTTTTCCGCTTACCGCGACATCATATTCATACTAACGTTATGCATGACCCACAACGTCCCGCCGATCACAATAACAGCGGTCAACGCGGTAAAAGCAAACGCCGTCACATTCCAGCGCTGCTCCGACGACGTATTCATGTGCAGGAAGAACACCAGGTGCACGACGATCTGCACGAGCGCGAGAGCCGCGATCGCGAACAGCGCGTTCTGCCCCGTCAACGTCCCCGTCATCACGAGGCCGAACGCCGCGACCGTCAGAATGACGGACAGCACAAAGCCCGTCATGTAGCTGCCGAAGCTGCCGTGGCTTCCACCCGAGTGTGCTGAGTGTGCGTTATGGCTATGGTCCATTTAGATCACGCTCGCAAGATAGACAAAGGTGAAGACGCCGATCCACACGACGTCCAGAAAGTGCCAGAAAAGGCTCAGGCACGTCAGACGGATCATGTCGCGTTCGGTCAGGTCGCGGTGACCCATCACCTGGACGGCAAGCACGACCATCCACAGCAGGCCGAACGTGACGTGCAGACCGTGCGTGCCGACCAGCGTGAAGAACGACGACAGGAACGCGCTGCGGCTCGGACCTGCACCTTCGGCGATCAGGTGCGAGAACTCGCGCATTTCCAGTACCAGGAACGCGAGACCCAGCAGGAACGTCACGCCGAGCCAGAAGAGCAATGCGCCCTTGCGGTTCTTGTGCGCGCCCAGCATCGCGAAACCGTACGTGATACTGCTCAGCAGCAGCATCGTCGTTTCCAGCGCCACGCCTGGAATCTCGAATAGATCCTTACCGGTCGGGCCACCGGCGAACTGGTGGCTCATCACCGCGAACACCGCGAACAGCGACGCAAAGATGATGCAGTCGGTCATCAGGTACAGCCAGAAGCCGAATACCGAATGCGACGGCGGGTGATCGGCGTGATGCGCATCGTGGTGATGCGCGTCGGCCGTAAGCGTGTTGTTTGACATCAATCCACCTCCAACGCGACCGGCGCACCGGCACCGGAGCGTTTCTCTTCAATCGCCGCGACCGTGGCGGCCGGGATGTAAAAGCCTTCGTTCTTCTGGCAGCTGTAGACGATCACGGTAGCGATCGAGCCGACCAGACCGACAATCGCGAGCCACCAGATGTGCCACACAGCGGCAAAACCCAGCACCAGCGAGAACACGGCCACGACCAGACCCGCGGACGTGTTCGACGGCATGTGAATGTCGCGATAGACCGGCTTCGGCTGATCCTTGCGCGACTTCATTTCAGCGAAGGCGTCCAGTTCACGCACGTCCGGAATGATCGCGAAGTTGTACGACGCCGGCGGCGAGCTCGTGGCCCATTCCAGCGTGTGACCGTCCCACGGATCGCCCGACAGGTCGCGGTTTTCCGGCTTGTTGCGGTCACGCAGGCTGACCACCAGTTGCACCACCTGGCAAGCGATACCGATTGCGATCAGCACCGCACCGACCCACGCGAACATCAGCCACGGATGCCAATCCGGATTGTCGTAGTGATTCAGACGACGCGTCATGCCCATGAAGCCCAGCACATACAGCGGCGTGAACGCAACCCAGAAACCGATCTGCCAGAACCAGAACGATGCCTTGCCCCACGCCTCGTTCAGCTTGAAGCCGAAAGCCTTCGGGAACCAGTAGTTGAAACCGGCCAGGTAGCCGAACAGCACGCCACCGATAATCACGTTGTGGAAGTGAGCGATCAGGAACAGGCTGTTATGCAGCACGAAGTCAGCGCCCGGAATCGCCATCATCACGCCGGTCATACCGCCGATCGTGAAGGTGACCATGAAGCCGATGGTCCACAGAATCGGCGTCGTGAACTTCAGACGACCCTTGTAGATCGTGAACAGCCAGTTGAACACTTTCACGCCGGTCGGAATGGCGATGACCATCGTCGCGATACCGAAGAACGCGTTGACGTCAGCGCCCGAACCCATCGTGAAGAAGTGGTGCAGCCACACGAGGAACGACAGCACCATGATCGCGCAGGTCGCCCACACCATCGTCTTGTAGCCGAACAGCGGTTTCTTGGCAAAGGTCGCCACGACTTCCGAGAAAATACCGAACGCCGGCAGGATCAGGATGTACACCTCGGGGTGACCCCATGCCCAGATCAGGTTCAGGTACATCATCGCATTGCCGCCGGCATCGTTCGTGAAGAAGTGCATGCCGAGGTAACGGTCCAGACCGAGCAGCGCGAGCGTGACGGTCAGGATCGGGAACGCCGCCATGATCAGCACGTTCGTGCACAGCGCGGTCCACGTGAACACCGGCATCTTCATGAACGTCATGCCCGGCGCGCGCATCTTGACGATCGTCACGAAGAAGTTCACGCCCGTCAGCAAGGTGCCGATACCGGAGAGCTGCAAGCTCCACAGGTAATAGTCGACCCCGACGCCTGGACTGAACTGCAATTCGGACAACGGCGGATAGGCGAGCCAGCCCGTTTGCGCGAATTCACCGATCACCAGCGAGATGTTGATCAGAATCGCGCTGATCGCGGTCATCCAGAAGCTCAACGAGTTCAGGAACGGGAACGCGACGTCGCGGGCACCGATCTGCAACGGCACGATGATGTTCATCAGGCCGACCATGAACGCCATCGCCATGAAGAAAATCATGATGACGCCGTGCGCGGTAAAGATCTGGTCGTAATGGTGCGGCGGCAGGAAGCCTGGCGCGTTATACGACAGCGCCAGCTGGGTACGCATCATGATCGCGTCCGCGAAGCCGCGGAACAGCATGATGAGCGCGACGATGATGTACATCACGCCCAGCTTCTTGTGGTCGACCGATGTGAGCCATTCGGTCCACAGGTAGCGCCACTTGCCGAAATAGGTGATCAGACCCAGAACGAGCGCACCGCCGAGGGCGATCCCGGCAGCGGTCACCATGATGATGGGCTCGTGGTACGGGATCGATTCTAGTGAGAGATTTCCGAACATGCTTATCCCTTCGGCCCGCAATTGGCGTCTTTCATGTTGTCCATGACGTTACCGTTGTTGTAGCGGGCGATGATGTTGTGAAAGAGCTTCGGATCGACCGACGAGAAGTAGCGCACCGGATCCTTCTCGCTCGGCGCCGAGACCGCGTGGTAACGGTCCATGCTGAGCGTGTCCGATGACGCGCGCACTTTCGCAACCCATGCGTTGAACTCTTCCGGCGACTTGGCGAGCGTACGGAACTTCATGTCCGAGAAGCCCTTGCCGCTGAAGTTGGCCGCGGTACCGGCGTAGTCGCCGGCTTCGTCCGCGATCAGATGCAGACGCGTTTGCATACCTGCCATCGCATAGATCTGGCCGCCGAGCTGCGGGATGAAGAACGAGTTCATCACCGTGTCGGAGGTAATCCGGAAGTTCACCGGCGTACCGACCGGGATCGCGAGCTGATTCACCGACGCAATACCGAGGTCGGGATAAATGAACAGCCACTTCCAGTCGAGCGCGACGACTTCGACGTTGATCGGCTTGACCTGCGACTCGAGCGGACGATACGGATCGAGCTCATGTGTGCTCTTCCACGTCAACACGGCCAGGAACAGAATGATCAGCGTCGGAATCGTCCAGACGGCGATTTCGATACCGGTCGAGTGAACCCACTTCGGACGGTACTCGGCGCTTTTGTTCGATGCGCGATAACGCCACGCGAACAGCAGCGTGAGGAAGATCACCGGAACGACGACAATTAGCATGGCCCAGGTGGACGTCGCAATCAGATCGCGCTCCGCCAGACCCACACTCCCCTTCGGATTCAGGATATCGAGGTTGCTGCAACCCGAAAGCAGCAACATGAGGCCGACGGATAGGAAACTGATCGACCCTCGCAGAGTCTTTCCTTTCATATCCATTGCCTCTTTTTTACGACTTCAACGAACGTCATTCGACCGCTCTCCATTAATAAGCGCTCGCATAATAGGGGCACGTTGATCGGCGATAAACCCTCGATTTCGCAACGATCTATTGCGTCGCACCACGGTGCGACACGTTGCCGCACACCTGTGCGCAAGCGGGGGTTGAAATGCTCCGACTACAAAGCACTAAGAAATTGACGCACCAGAAAAGTCCCTTTAAATAAGCACTGAAACGCGACGCGGCCTAATTGGCTACGCCGCGCGAGATGTGCTCAGGGAATGCATGCAGCGCGTGAGGCGCATGAGCGGTTGCCGCATCCGCCACCGCGCATGCTGCAACCGCACCACACTTCCTGAGATCAGCCCGGCGTACGAACCGCCGTCGCGACCGGTGCGGGTGCAGCCGCCTGCAGATGCTCGCCGCCGTCAACCGGCGCAGCGTCGTCCGACGGATGAGCCGGGCGCTCCGACTGCGCGAGCAGCGTGCCGACCGACGGATCGATCGCATCGGTGAAGGGCTTCGGATACAGACCGATCGCCAGCACCAGCACGGCCATTGCGCCGAGCAGCGCGAACTCGCGATTGCCGAGGTCCTTCAGTTTGGCGACGCGCGCATTGGCGATCGCGCCGAAGATCACGCGCTTGTACATCCACAGCGTGTAGGCCGCGCTCAGCACCAGCGTGGATGCGGCGATCGCGCCGATCCAGAAGTTGAAGCGGATCGCGCCCATCAGCACCATGAACTCGCCGACAAAACCCGACGTGCCCGGCAGGCCGATGTTGGCCATCGAGAACAGCATCACGAACGCGGCAAAGCGCGGCATCGTGTTGGCGACGCCGCCGTATTCGGCGATCGACGCGGTCTTCGTGCGGTCGTAGAGCATCCCCGTGCACAGCAGCATCGCGCCCGATACCACGCCGTACGACAGCATCTGCACGATCGCGCCGGCCTGGCCAATGCGGTTGAACACGAACAGGCCGAGCGTCACGAGACCCATGTGCGCGATCGTCGAATACGCGAGCAGGCGGCGCATGTCGGTTTGCACGAGCGCGAGCAGGCTCGAATAGATCACCGCGATCAGCGACAGCGTGATCATCATCGGCGCGAAGAAGTGGCTCGCTTGCGGCGCGATCGGCAGCGCGAAACGCAGCAGGCCGTAGCCGCCCAACTTCAACATGCCGATCATCACCGCGGCGCCGGTCGGGCCGTCGAGGTGGACGTCGGGCAGCCACGTGTGCACCGGCCACATCGGTACCTTCACGCCGAATGCGGCGAGGAAGCCGAGGAAGATCAGCATCTGCGGCACGGTGCCGAGTTGCGTTTCACGCCACAGCGCGAGGTCGAAGCTGTGCGTCTGGCTGTACAGATAAAGCATCGACATCAGCATCATCAGCGAGCCAAGGAACGACACGAAGAAGAATTTCACCGCGGCGTACGAGCGGTTCGAATGGCCCCACGTGCCGATCAGCAGATACAGCGGAATCAGCGTCGCTTCGAACGAGATGAAGAACAGCATGCCGTCCATCGACGTGAAGACGCCCTGCATGAAGCCCGACAACATCAGGAACGCGCCGAAGTACTGCGCGGTTCGCTCGGTGATCGACTGCCACGACGCGACCACGATGATGATCGTGGTGAGCGCGGTCAGCGCGACCAGCCACAACGAAATCCCGTCCACGCCCACATGCCAGGCGATATCGAACGTCGGCGACCAGCGGGCGTTTTCGACGAATTGCATCGACGTGACGTCGTTGCGGAAATTCGCGACCAGCGGAATCACCGGCAGAAAACCTGCGACCGCGCCGACGAGCGCGAGCCAACGGGTGCGACTACGTGCCGCGTCGGATCCGGCACGCAAAACGACAAGCCCGGCGACAATAGGGATCCAGATGAGAAGGCTTAGAAGAGGCAATGGCATGTGCTCTGTCAAAAACTTGAAGTACAAAACGCCGCATCAACGCCTTCAAAAGAGAAAGCATTGAAATGGATATGTAAGCTTGATTTCGCTGAAATTGACGTGGAAACGGTGGCGTCCGCTTCACGTTTACCCGCAGTCGAATGACCAAGGGTGGGAGATTACCAAGATAAGAACACTTTTGCAGCGCAACAACGCTGCAATGCCCTTGGCAATACATTGTTGCCCAACACAGGCTTGCGAATCGCATAAAAATGTGCGTTTGCACAAGCACGTCTACGTGCTTTCCGAGCGGCGAATTTTATAAACAGAAGCTAACAATTACCGGCAAATTAGCCACTCTTGCCGCAACGAGTCCAATCGCCCACCGCGGTGGAACGGATCGTGCGTATGCCAACTGTCTGCGGAATCGAACTCCGGAGGATTTGGCAAAAATTTCGCCCGTTTACGAGCAGGAAATTTTTTTGGTCCGACACTCTAAATAAGCCTTATCGTCGCGCTGGAAAATTGGCGGGATTCGATGCCTGCCGGTAGCGATTCATCGCGTCCGAGCGACATGCGCTGCTTCCGCATCGCTTACAGAAGCCGAATATACTTCGGCGAATTCCCGGCGAATCTTCGTCCGACAACGCACACTCGATACGCCGCCAGACACCGCCCTTCGCCGGCCACACTTTTCGGATACCGCATGGCGTTTCGTGACGAAGCTGTCGTTCCCGCACTCGAATGCCGCGGGCTGAGCAAGCAATATGGCGCGGGACGCGTCGTACTCGCGCGCCTCGACTTCACTCTCGGGCCGGGCGAATTCGTCGCGATCATGGGCGATTCGGGCGTGGGCAAGTCAACGCTGCTCAACCTGATCGCCGGACTCGACAGCGCGGATAGCGGCGACGTGATCATCGACGGCAGTCCGGTCGCACAACTGGACGACAACGCGGCAACGCGTCTGCGCCGGCAAAAACTCGGCTTCGTGTTCCAGGCTTTTCACGTGCTGCCCCATCTGACACTCGCCCAGAACGTTGCGCTGCCGCTGCTGCTCAATGAATTGCCGACTGCCGGCGCGCTCGACATGCTCGCGGCGGTCGGCCTCGGCGGTCGCGGCGACGACTTTCCGCGCCAACTCTCGGGCGGCGAACTGCAACGCGTGGCGATTGCGCGAGCGCTCGTGCATCGTCCGAAACTGATTCTCGCCGACGAACCGACCGGCAACCTCGATCCCGATACCGCGCACGAAGTGCTCAGCCTGTTCCGCACGCAAAGCAAGGCGACCGGTGCGGCCACGATCATGGTGACGCACTCGGAAGCCGCGGCGGCCGTGGCCGACCGCATCCTGATCCTGAGCGACGGCGGCTTGCATGCGTCGCCCGCGAAGCACGCGCTTTCCGCCGATCCTTTCTCGCGCGACACCCCCGCCCGCTCGGCCGACAATGCGCGCTGATGTCCGCCCCCTGCTGCGCATGCGCGGACAGCGCGTGCTTGCGCGCTGGCTTCTGGGCGCCGAATGGCGCAGCCATCGCGGACGCGCACTGGTCGCCGTTGCGACGATCACGCTCGGCGTCGCGCTCGGTTACGCGGTGCAGCTGATCAACAGCGCGGCCTTCAACGAATTCTCGGCGGCGGCTCGCAGTCTCTCGGGCGAAGCCGATCTGCAAGTGCGCGGCGCGCAGCCTGTGTTCGACGAGTCCGTCTATCCGCGCCTCGCGACGCAAGCCGGCGTGACGCTGGCGAGCCCCGTGCTCGCCCTCGATGTCAGCGTGCCGGGCCGCAACGCGGCGTTGCCGGTCCTCGGCATCGACGTGTTCAAGGCAAGCCGGATCGCGCCGGACCTGACCGGCGTGCCGTCGCCGGATCGGCCTTTCGATACGCTCGCATCCGACACCGTGTTCCTATCGTCGGCCGCGCAGCAATGGCTGAACGTCAAAGCCGGCGACGACGTCGCGCTCCAAAGCGGCACGTCCATCGTGCATCTGCGCGTGGCGGGCGGCCTCGTGAGAACCCGTCCGGGCCAGCGAATCGCGGTGATGGATATTGCCGCCGCGCAGTGGAAGTTCGACAAGGTCGGCAAGCTGTCGCGGGTCGACGTGCAACTCGAGCGCGGCATCGACCGGCAACGCTTCAAGCGCGAACTTCAGTCGCAGCTTGGCGACCAGTGGGTGGTCGCCGAAACGCGCGACGCTGAAAGCCGCACCGATCGCCTGTCGCGAGCCTATCGGATCAACATGAACGTGCTCGCGCTGGTGGCGCTCTTTACCGGCGCTTTCCTCGTGTTTTCGACGCAGGCGCTGGGCGTCGTGCGGCGTCGCGCGCAGTTTGCCATGTTGCGCGTGCTTGGACTGACACGCGGCCAACTGTTGCGACAGATCCTGCTTGAAGGCGCACTGCTGGGGCTGCTCGGTTCGTTGTCGGGGCTCGCGATTGGCTATGCGATGGCGAGCGGCGCGCTGCATTTTTTCGGCAGCGATCTCGGCGGCGGTTATTTTCCCGGCGTGCAGCCGCAAGTCGGTCTCGAACCGCTGGCTAGTGCGTTGTTTCTGACGCTCGGCATTGCGGTGGCGGTGTTGGGAAGTCTCGCGCCCGCACTGGAAGCGGCGCGCGCGCGGCCCGCGGCGGCGCTCAAGGCGGGCGCGGAAGAAGGCGCGCTGGCGCGGCTGGCCACGCCCTGGCCTGCGCTGCTATGCCTCGCGGCCGCCGGCGTGCTCACGCAGTTGCCGCCCTTGTTCGACGCGCCGATTGGCGGCTATTGCGCCGTCGCGTTACTGCTGGTCGGCGGGATCGCGCTCATGCCGCGCGTCACCGCGCTGATATTCGGCGCGGCGGACCGTCTGTTCGCGAGGCGCCGGCACGCGGGCGCCGCGAGCACGCTCGCACTGGCGCGTCTGGCGAATGCGCCGGGTCACGCGTCGATTGCCATGGGCGGCGTGTTGTCGAGCTTCGCGCTGATCGTCGCGATGGCGATCATGGTGGCGAGCTTCCGGGTGTCGGTTGAAGACTGGCTGGTCCATCTGCTTTCCGCCGATCTCTATGTGCGCGTGGCGCCGAACGGCGACACGGCCGGCTTGCGGCCCGACGAGCAACGCCTGCTGGCCGCCGTGCCGGGTATCCGGAGCGCCGCGTTTGCCCGTACCTCGCATCTGACGCTCGATCCGGCACGGCCCGAGATCGCCGTGCTCGCGCGCGAAATCGACGCTGCCGATCCGGGCGCGAATCTGCAGATGACCGGCGCGGTATTGCCGCCTTCCGAATTGCGCAGCGGTGAAATACCTGTTTGGGTATCCGAAGCCATGGTCGACCTGTACGGATACCGGCTCGGTCAGCGTGTGAAGTTGCCGCTCGGTGGTGATGCCCATGTGTTCGTCGTGGCCGGCGTATGGCGCGATTATGTGCGGCAGAGCGGCGCGATCCAGATACGGCTCGCCGATTACCGGCGCCTGAGCGCGGATACGGGCGCGACGGATGTCGCCGTGACCGTCGTGCCGGGGACGCGCGTCGAAAGTGTGATTGCCGCGCTGCGCGCGCTGCCCTTCGGCGCGTCGCTGGATCTGTCCGAACCGGGCGAGATTCGCGCGCGAACTCTGGTGATCTTCGATCGGAGTTTCGCGGTCACTTATCTGCTCGAAGCGGTCGCTATCGTCATCGGACTGTTCGGCGTCGCGGCGACGTTCTCCGCGCAGACTCTCGCGCGAGCCCGCGAGTTCGGCATGCTGCGGCATGTCGGCGTGACCCGCGCGCAGGTTCTCGCCATTCTCGCGCTCGAAGGCGGCATGCTCACGGCGTGCGGCATCGCGCTGGGCTTCGTGCTCGGTTTTGCGATCAGTCTGATTCTGGTGTTCGTCGTCAATCCGCAGTCGTTCCATTGGAGCATGTCGCTGCACGTGCCTTGGACGGTGCTGGGCACGGTTGCGCTCGTCATGCTGGCTTCGTCGTGCTCGACGGCAGTGATCGCGGGTCGCAGCGCGGTGTCGGTGGATGCGGTGCGTGCGGTGAAGGAGGATTGGTGATGGGGGAGTTAGTGCATGAGTCGGCGCAGGAGGCGGTACGGGAATCGGTGCTTGAGTCAGCACAGGAGGCGACCTGCGCGGCAGTAGCGCGCCTTGATGCGGCCGGTGCGCCTAGCGTCGTGCTGCGCCGACTTGTGCCTCCGTTTGCAATTGTGATGCGGAAGATGAGTGCGTCTTGCGCTGCGAAGGCGATCCCCGCGTACGGGACGTCGATTGTTCGCGCGAGTGCGAGGGATCTGCACCGGTTCAGCCCTCGCCTTCGCCGCTTGCTTGGCATCGGCGTGCTCGCTGCGTCGGCCGGGTCCGTGTCCGCATTCGGCGAGGCCGCCGGATTCGCCGCTGTCACGCCGGACCATCCGATCACGTTGTCGCAAGACAGCGGCGCACATGCGGCTTTTCGCACCGAGTGGTGGTATGCGACGGGTTGGCTCACGACACCGGACCATCAGCCGCTGGGCTTCCAGATCACTTTTTTTCGCTCTGCAACGGGCCACGACGCCGCCGATCCGAGCGCTTTCGCGCCGTCGCAGTTGATCATTGCGCACGCCGCGTTGAGCGATCCCGTGGTTGGGCACCTGGCCCATGATCAGCGCATCGGCCGCCAAGGATTTGGGCTCGCTTATGCGCAGCCGGCCAATACCGACGTCAAGCTCGACGCATGGAAAATCATTCGCGCTGCGGACGGCCACTACAACGTCAATGTCGATACGAACGGATTCTCGCTACATCTCACACTGACGCCAACGCAAGCGCCGCTGATCCAGGGCGAGCGTGGCTATTCGCGCAAAGGTCCGCGACCGGAACAGGCGAGCTATTACTACAGCGAACCCCAATTGCGCGTGAGTGGCAATGTGGTGCGCCCGAATGCCGGAGGGAGTTCATCGTCGCATGGAGAGACCACTGTGACCGGAATGGCGTGGCTGGATCATGAGTGGTCGAGCACGCTGCTCGACGCCGATGCGGTCGGATGGGACTGGCTGGGCGCCAACCTCGTCGACGGCTCGGCCCTGATGGCATTCAAGGTACGCGGACGCAACGGACACTCGATGTGGGCGCATGCAGCCCTTCGCGACGCTATGGGTCGGGTGACTACGTTCGACCCCAATCAGGTCGACTTTACGCCGGTTCGCACATGGCGCTCTCCGCGCACGAACACGTCGTATCCCGTATCGATGAGCGTTAAAACGGGCGCGCTGATGTGGCGACTCGATCCGTTAATGGACGATCAGGAGCTCGATTCGCGGCAATCAACGGGGGCGGTGTACTGGGAAGGCGCGGTGCGGGTGAATCGCGAAGGGGCTGAGGTGGGACGGGGTTATCTGGAGCTGACGGGTTACGCGGACGCGTTGCGGACCGGCAGGCGCTGAAG
>NZ_BBJF01000004.1 GCF_000739735.1 Paraburkholderia ginsengisoli NBRC 100965
TCGCAGGACTTCAACCTCGGCCAGGTCGGCTGGGTCGTTGCAGCACGTGGCGCGCAGGCCGCGCTGCAACGCTCGCGCGAATTGATCTGCGCGGTGCATTGCCATGCGTAAGCGCAGCCGGATGCAATAACCCGCCATTCAACGCAGTGCACGTATCCCCGCGCGCCCTGCGGCGCACAACCCCTACGCAACACCGCATCGCAACGCGAAGTACCGAAGGTTAGAGGGTAAGATGCTACGACCTGCACCCCAGCCTCGGGAGAGTCGTCATGCCACAGCACTTTGACGCAGTCGTGATCGGTACGGGACAAGGCGGCGCGCCGCTCGCCGTACGCCTCGGTGAAAGCGGCCGCCGAACCGCGGTGATCGAACGCGCGGCCTTTGGCGGGACCTGTGTGAATGTCGGCTGCACGCCGACCAAATCGTATGTGGCCAGCGCCCGCGCCGCGCACGTCGCGCGCCATGCCGCCGAACTCGGCGTGCACGTGAGCGGCTCGATCAGCGTGGATCTAGCGGCGGTCAAGGCGCGCAAGGACGGGATCATCGGCCAGTCGCGCGACGGCGTCGAACAATGGCTGCGCGGCGCGGACAACGTCACCGTGTTCAACGGCCATGCGCGCTTCACGGGCGCGCAGTCGCTCGCGATCAGCGGACCGGACGGGCAGGTGCTGGACGAACTCAGCGCCGACGAAATCTACATCAACACCGGCACGCGCGCGGTCGTGCCGCCGCTCGAAGGTCTCGAGCGGATTCGCTACTACACCAACTCCAATCTGCTCGAACTGACCGAGTTGCCGGGTCATCTGGTGATCGTCGGCGGCAGCTATATCGCGCTCGAATTCGCGCAGATCTTTCGCCGCTTCGGTAGCCAGGTGACGGTGCTGGTGCGCGGCGATCGCGTGCTCACCCGCGAGGATGCCGATTTCGCGGAATCGGTGCGCGCGGTGCTCGCGCGCGAAGGCGTCGAGTTCCGCTTCGGCGTGCAGCCGTCGCGGGTCGAGCCGCATCCGCATCGCGCGAACGATGTGTGCATCGGCTTCGAGCAGAACATTCCCGCACTGGAGGCGTCGCACCTGCTGTTCGCGACCGGCCGCGAACCTAATACCGACGATCTCGGCCTCGCCGCCGCCGGCATCGAGGTCGACCGGCACGGCACGATTCCGGTCGACGGCCACTTGCGCACCAATGTGCCGGGCGTGTGGGCGATCGGCGACGTCAACGGACGCGGCGCGTTCACGCATACGTCCTATGACGATTACCAGATCGTCGCGGCGAATCTCGCCAACCCCAACGCGCGCAGCGTCGATACGCGCATCATGGCCTACGCGGTGTTCGTCGATCCGCCGCTTGCGCGCGTCGGCATGTCGGAGGCCGAGGTGCGCAAGAGCGGCCGCGACGCGCTGATCGCGACCATGCCGATGTCGCGCGTGGGCCGCGCCCGCGAACGCGGCGAGACCGACGGCTTCATGAAGGTAATGGTCGACACGCAGAGCAAAAAGATACTTGGCGCGGCGATTCACGGCATCGAAGGCGACGAGGCGATTCACACGTTCATCGACATCATGACGGCGGGCGCGCCGTATCCGACCTTGCAGTACGCAATGCACATCCATCCGACCATCAGCGAACTGGTGCCGACCTTGCTCGACGGCCTGAAGCCGATGCAATGACAGGCGCTGCACGCACGATGAAACGCGCGCTCATCACGGGGAATCTGTTCGATCGCGGGGCATGCGTGGACGCCAATGCGAATGCCGACGTCAACGCCGACGAGCGGATCGACGCGCTCGTCGAGCAGGCCGGCGTGACGATCGAGCGGATCGTATCGACCGGGCAGGCGAGTCCGCCGGGCTTCTGGTACGACAGCCCGCGCGCCGAGTGGGTCGTGTTGCTGAGCGGCGCGGCGGCGCTGCAATTCGAAGACGACCCGCAGCCGCATCCGATGAAGCCCGGCGATCACGTGCTGATCGAAGCGCATTGCCGGCATCGGGTCGCGTGGACCAGCGACACGGAGCCGAGCGTGTGGCTCGCCGTGTACTACCCCGACGGTGTGTCGGACTGAGCGAAGCGTATTGCGCTGCCGCGGGTCGACGCTATACACGGAGTTCGCACCGCTCCGTTTTCTTTCTGCACTCGCACCCATGCCACCCACGCACGCGCATCGACAAAGCGCGACGGCATCGCGGATAATCGGCTGCGGCGCGGATCGTCGGCGAGATGCGGACGGGCTGTGCGCCAATCACATTCATCATCAGGAAACCCACCGATGGGCAAGGGACGAGTCGAGGCCTTCAGCGATGGCGTGATCGCCATCATCATCACGATCATGGTGCTCGAGCTGAAGGTGCCCGAGGGCTTCGATCTCGCTTCGCTGCGGCCGGTGGTCCCGGTGTTCTGCGCGTACGTGCTGAGCTTCATCTACGTCGGCATCTACTGGAACAATCATCACCACATGTTCCATGCGGTGCAGAAGGTCAACGGCAGGGTGTTGTGGGCCAACCTCCATCTGCTGTTCTGGCTGTCGCTGCTGCCGGCCGTCACGCATTGGGTCGGCGAAAACCATCTGGCCTCCTGGCCGACCGCGATGTACGGCGTCGTGCTGTTCATGTCGGCGATCGCGTATTTCATTCTGATGCGTGTGCTGATCCGTGAACACGGCAAGGAGTCGACCCTCGCGAGAGCGATCGGCAACGACTTCAAGGGCAAGGTGTCCGTCGTGCTCTATCTGGTCGGTATCGGAATCGCGTTCGTGTTGCCGTGGGGATCGGCTACGCTCTATACGCTCGTCGCCGCATGGTGGCTGATTCCGGATCAGCGCATCGAACACGTGCTGGGATCGTAAGTGCTGCTCACGCTCAAGCTCCTGCTGGTGCCGGGTTTTCTTGCCGCGCTGACGATGGCCGGGCGCGTGTGGGGGCCGTCGGTGGCGGGGTGGCTGGCGGGGCTGCCGGTCGTCGCCGGGCCGATCGTGCTACTGCTCGCGCTGGAGCGTGGGCCGTCGTTCGCGGCGCAGGCGTCGGCGGCATCGATCGCGGCGATCGCCGCGTCGGAAGCGTTCAATTTCGCGTACGCGTGGACCTGCCGGCGCTTTGCGTGGCCGCTCGCGCTGGCCGCGGGCATGGCCGGCTGGCTCGGCGTCGCGCTGTTGCTCGTGCGTCTGCCCGGCTCGCTGGTGTGGGCGCTCGCGGCGGCGTGCGCGGCGGTGGCGGTGTCGCAAAGCGGCTTGCCGCGCGTGACGGGCCATGTGCCGGCGGCGCGCGTCGGCATCGTCGATCTAACCGTGCGCATGCTTGCCGGCGCCTTGCTGACGGTCGCGGTGACGACTTTGTCCGCATCGATGGGTGCGGCCTGGAGCGGGTTGCTGTCGGTGTTTCCGTTGCTCGGCATCGTGCTCGCCGTATCGGCGCAGCGCGCGCACGGCGCGGACTTCGTCGCGTTGCTGATGCGCGGCATGGTGATCGGGCGCGGCTCGTTCGCGGCGTTCTTCGCGGTGACCGCGACGATGCTGCCGCACGAAGGCGTGGGCGTGAGCTTCGCGTGCGCGGCGCTGGCGTCGATCGTCGTGCAGGGCGCCACGCGGCGCATGCTCGGTTCACGACGGCCCGCGCAGGCGGCGGTGTCGCGCGAGCTTGCCGGACAACAGGTGGACTGAGGCCGTTGGGCCGATACCTTTCCCTAAGCCTATGACTTCGCGCAAATCAGGCTCTTCGCTGACCCGCATCGGACTCATCTCCGACACGCACAACCTCGTGCGTCCCGAAGCGCTGCACTATCTCGCGGGCTGCGACGCGATCATCCATGCGGGCGATATCTGTAATCCGGCCGTGCTCGACGCGCTGAGGCAGATCGCGCCGGTCACCGCGGTGCGCGGCAACAACGACACCGGCGAGTGGGCCGCCGCGCTGCCGACGCTCGCGAGCCTGACCGCGCAGCAGGTGACGATCCGCGTCGTACACGACATCGCCGATCTGGGCGCCGATCCGCGCAATGAAGGTGTGCGCGTGGTGGTGAGCGGCCATTCGCACAAGCCGTCGATCGTCGAGCGCGACGGCGTGCTGTTCGTCAATCCCGGCAGCGCGGGACCACGGCGTTTCAAGCTGCCGATTTGCGCGGGGCTGTTGATTGTCGAAGGCGCGCAGGTGAGTGCGTCGTTCGATTCACTGCTGACGTAAAAAAACGGGCCGGCAAAAAATTTGCCGGCCCGTTTCTCAATTGTGCGCGCCTGGAGTTTTGCGCTCAGAACAGCGCACCTTGCGCAGCGTACCTCGTGCAGCCTGATCGACGCCGCGCCGTGGAACCACCGGCGCGACCCTCGGTCACGCACGCGCCGTCGCAGCCGCCGCGTAACGCTCATCCATCTCTTCGGCTTCACGCTCGCCGCGCAGCACCGCATGCGCTTCGGCGCGCGTGGCCACGCACGGGCCCGAGCCGAGCAGCGGCTTGCGCGCGGTTTCGCGCAGCGCCAGCACCGACACGATACCGATCAGCGACGCACCCATCAGGTAGTAGGCGGGCATCATCAGATTGCCGGTACGGTCGACCAGCCATGCGGTCACGAGCGGCGTCGTCCCGCCGAACAGCGACACCGAGATATTGAAGCCGATCGCGAGCGCGCCGTAGCGGATCTTGGTCGGAAACAGCGCCGGCAGCGCCGACGGCATCACGCCGGTAAAGCACGACAGCAGCGCGCCGAGAATCATCAGGCCGCTGAACACCGGCAGCACCGTGCCCATGCGGATCAGAAGCAGCGCGGGAATCGACAGCGCGAACAGCCCCACGCAACCGAACAGCATCACCGGCTTGCGGCCGATCGTGTCGGACAGGCGGCCGGCGGCGAGCGTCATCGGCATCATCAGGACCATCACGAGCAGCACGAGGAACAGGCCGTGCGTTTCGTTGAAGTGCAGCGTGGCCGACAGATAGCTCGGCAGATACGACAGCGCCATGTAATCGGTGACGTTGAAGATCAGCACGAGGCCGACGCACAGCAGGAGCGGCTGCCATTGCTGCGCGAGCAGTTGACGGAACGACTGCTTGGGCAGCGCCTTGTCTTCCGCTTCGCGTTGCTCGGCCTGCTTCTTGAACGCCGGCGTTTCTTCGAGCTTCATCCGGATGTACAGACCCACCAGACCCAGCGGACCCGCGATCAGGAACGGCACACGCCAGCCCCACGAGAGCAGCGCGTCGTTCGATAGCGTCGCGGTCAGCACGGCCACCGTGCCCGCGCCGAGCACGTAGCCGATCAGCGTGCCGAACTCGAGGAAGCTCCCCATGAAGCCGCGGCGCTTGTCGGTCGAGAACTCGGCGATGAAGGTCGCGGCGCCGCCGTATTCGCCGCCGGTCGAGAAGCCCTGCACCAGACGTGCGACCAGCAGCAGCACCGGCGCGAAAATGCCGATCGTCGCGTAGCTCGGAATCAGGCCGATCGCGAAGGTGCCGAGCGCCATCATGATCATGGTCATCGCCAGCACGCGCTGACGGCCGATGCGGTCGCCCAGCGGCCCGAACACCATGCCGCCGACCGGACGCACGAGGAACGCCGCGGCGAACGTGCCGAAGGTGGCGATCAGCTGCGCGGCCGGACTCGCCGACGGGAAGAACACTTTGCCGAGCGTGACGGCGATGTAGCTGTACACGCCGAAATCGAACCATTCCATCGCGTTGCCGAGCGCCATCGCGCCGACCGCACGCTTGAGGAGGGATTTGTCGACGACGGTGATGTCGTCGAGAGAAAGGCGTTGTTCTTCTTTGTGATGTCGCCAGAAGCCGTAGCTGGAAGCCGTCAAGTTGAAAACTCCAATGACTGCGACGAAACTCATGATGCGCATGAACGTTCCGCCACGGTTGCTGGGAAGTGTCGTTTCGTGAGCAAGGCGATGACTTCTCCGCCGCCGGAACCGGCAGTGCAGAGCAGGCGCAAAAGAAAACAGAACGCCCGTGCCTCGCGAGACATGTCGCGAAAAAACACTCGTCTAGATTGTGCTGACTGTCGCACCTGCGTGGCCGTGGAAGGGGGGCAGGTACATGAGGACGCCGGGGTGGCTGGAAGCTGGCCCGCGCGCCGCTGGAAGGCTTGAAACGAAAAAGGCCGGTTGCTTTATTCGCCTCTCATGAGCGCTCATTGAGCGAGACGAGACGGGAAACGACCGACGAGCCTTCTTGTGTAAAAACGATTCGATTCAGCGCGGCACAAGGGTTGCGGCCAACGGTGAAACGAAAGGTCAATGAGGGTGAATTGCAGTTGGAACGATGCACATGATAGCACGATGACGGATGATCGTGCAAACCTTCTGTCCGGCGAGGGTCCGGCCGGCGCGCTCGATCCCTTGCCAGGTGGGGGATTGCGGCGGATTTGGCGGCGGGCTGGAGGTGAGTGAAATTGAACCGTTTAGCTCATTTTGCGGCGGCGCGCCGGCGCGGAGAATGACTTCGGAGGGGTGGCGAAAAGGTCGCAAAAAAGCCGACGAAGCATGCCACCATCCGGACGCAAAGCGACCATAACAGAGCGGCGCAGTGGGATCAGAAAGACGAAAAAAATCCGCGCTCGCGGCGCGGATCCGGTCGATGCGACGAGCGGCGCCAGTAGCGCCTGTCGAGGCTCAGGCCGATGGCGGCACGTAACCCTGCGCGGTATCCGCACCTTCGCCGAAGAAGAACTTCTCGGTCTGCTTCATCAGATACTGGCGCGCGCGCGGATCGGCCATGTTCAGGCGGTTTTCGTTGATCAGCATGGTTTGCTGCTTCAACCAGGCCTGCCAGGCTTCCTTCGAAATGCTTTCGTAGATCCGCTTGCCGAGTTCGCCCGGCAGCGGCGGGAAATCGAGGCCTTCGGCTTCCTTGCCGAGCTTTGCGCATTGAACCATACGAGTCATGCTGTGCTTCTCCTATCGATGTGGGGGCGGGCAGTCGCTTTATATGAGGCCGCTCAGAGCTGCTTCATCAGCACGAGCGACTTGCGCTGCCAGTTATAGAGTCTGCGGCGGTCTTCAGGCAGGTCGTCGACCGTGACCTTGACGAAGCCGCGCTTGAGGAACCAGTGTTCGGTGCGCGTGGTGAGCACGAAAATGCGCGTCAGGCCGCGCGCCCGCGCTCGCTGCTCGATGCGCTTGAGCAGACGCTCGCCGTCGCCGGTGCCTTGCGCTTCGGGCGCGACCGTCAGGCACGCCATTTCGCCGATGCGCTCCTGCGGATACGGATACAGCGCCGCGCAGCCGAACAGCACGCCATCGTGCTCGATCACCGAGAAGTGATCGATATCGCGTTCGATCTGGTGGCGGCCGCGCCGCACGAGCGTCCCGTCCGCTTCGAGCGGCTCGATCAGCGAGAGAATGCCGCCGACGTCGTCCGGCGTCGCTTCGCGCAGGCTTTCGAGGTTCTCGTACGAGATCATCGTGCCGACGCCGTCGTGCAGGAACAGTTCGAGCAGCAGGCTGCCGTCGAGCGCGTAGGGGATGATGTGCGCCCGTGCGACGCCGCCGCGGCACGCGCGGATCGAATGCTTCAGATAGAAGCCAGCGTCGCCGGTGACTTCGCCGCTTTCGTGCAGCTTGTACGCGTCGTCGAGCGACAGTTCGCGCAGCAGTTCGGGGCCGTCTTCACCGGCTTCCATCAGGCCCGGCGTCTCGGTCAGGAACACGATCTTGTCGGCGCGCAGCGCGATCGCTGCCGCCGACGCGACGTCTTCCATGGACAGATTGAACGCCTCGCCGGTGGGCGAGAAGCCGAGCGGCGACAACAGCACCAGCTTGCGGCTCGCGAGCGAGTGGCGGATCGAATCCGCGTCGATCTTGCGGACCACGCCGGTGTGCGCGAAGTCGACGCCGTCGAGAATGCCGACCGGGCGCGCCGTCACGAAATTGCCCGACACCACGCTGATGTGCGCGTGCGCCATCGGCGTGTTCGGCAAGCCCTGGCTGATCGCGGCCTCGATGTCCAGACGCACTTCGCCCGCCGCTTCTTTCGCGGATTCGAGCGCGCGCGCGTCGGTGATGCGCATGCCGTGCGAGAACTCGGACTCCACGCCGTGCAGGCTCATCTGCTCTTCGACCTGCGGTCGCGAGCCGTGCACCAGCACGATCTGGATGCCCATCGCCTGAAGCAACGCGATGTCGGACACCAGCGCATTCAGGAGCCCCTGATGCACCACCTCGCCGCCGAAACCGACGACGAACGTCTTGTTACGGAATGCATGGATGTAGGGGGCGACTGAACGCATCCAGTCGACGAATTGCGCATGCTGTGCGAGGTTTTCCGTTGCTCCGGCGGGGGCCGGAACGCTCGCGGGCGCGGGGACGAGGTCGGTTTGGGAATTCATGCCGGGGATTATAATGCGCCCCCATGTCGAATGTACCCAAAAGTCCCGCTGCGGCGAACGAGAATCCGGCGCCGGCCGCCGATCAGATGAACACCGGCGACGCGAAGCGCCGTCCTGCGCAGGACACCGAGCCCAACACGCCGCACGCGGCGCGCGAACCGCATCGTGCGGGAGAAGGCGCGCAGGTGCCGGCGCAGGAAAATAAATCGCCGCGCGAGCGCGACTCGCGTGCGCGGCACACCGCCGGCAGCGGCGCTTCACAAGCTGCACGCGGTGACGTTCGCGCCAATCAGCAGAGCCGCGGGTCGGCGCCGGGCGGTGAGGCGCGGCGCGAAGCCGGCGCCCCCGCCCGGAAAGCGCCGCGAGAGGGCGGTGCCGAACGCGATGGCGGGCGCCGCGAATCGCGGGAAGCGCATGAAGCAGGTGGGGCAGGCGGTTCGCGCGAGCTGCGTGAACCGCGTGAGCCACGCCTTCCCCGCGCCCCGCGAGCGGCGCGCGTCGTCGAACCGAATCCGATTCCGCCGATCACGTTCCCCGAAGCGCTGCCGGTCTCCGGCCGCCGCGACGAGATCGCCAAAGCGATCGCGGAGAATCAGGTGGTGATCGTGTCGGGTGAGACGGGCTCCGGCAAGACCACTCAGTTGCCGAAAATCTGCCTCGCGTTAGGGCGTGGGCTCGGCGCGGGCGGCGCGGGTCTGATCGGCCACACGCAGCCGCGCCGGATCGCCGCGTCGGCGACCGGGCGGCGCATTGCCGAAGAACTCGGCACGCCATTCGGCGAAGTGGTCGGCTACAAGGTGCGCTTCACCGACAACCTGTCGCCGGGCGCGTCCGTCAAGCTGATGACCGACGGCATCCTGCTCGCCGAAACGCAGACCGATCCGCTGCTCAAAGCGTACGACACGCTGATCATCGACGAAGCGCACGAGCGCAGCCTGAACATCGATTTCCTGCTCGGCTATCTGAAGGAAATTCTCGCGAAGCGTCCCGATCTGAAGCTGATCGTGACGTCGGCGACCATCGACGCCGATCGCTTCGCGCGCCATTTCGGCAGCGAAGAGAAACCCGCGCCGGTGATCGAGGTGAGCGGGCGGCTCTATCCGGTCGAGGTGCGTTATTGCCCGGTCGTCGAGGACAGCCCGGCGGTGAAGGCGGCGCAGGGGACGTCGTCTGGCGCATCGTCATCGCGTGGCGACAGGCCGAAGACCCAGCGCGAGACCGATCGCGATCTGATGGACGCGATCGTCGACGCGGTCGACGAACTGTGCCGCGAAGGTCCCGGCGACGTGCTGGTGTTCCTGCCCGGCGAGCGCGAGATTCGCGATGCCGCCGAAGCGTTGCGCAAGCACCACCCGCCGCATACGGAAATCCTGCCGCTGTTCGCGCGGCTGTCCGCGGCCGAACAGGAGCGCGTGTTCCGCACGTCGAACGCGCGCCGTATCGTGCTGGCGACCAACGTTGCCGAAACCTCGCTGACGGTGCCGGGCATCCGCTACGTGGTCGACACCGGTCTCGCGCGCGTGAAGCGCTACTCGTATCGCAACAAGGTCGAGCAGCTGCAGGTCGAGTCGATTTCGCAGGCCGCCGCGAATCAGCGGGCCGGGCGCTGCGGCCGCGTCGCCGATGGCGTGTGCATTCGTCTCTACGAGGAAAGCGATTTCCAGGGCCGCGTGCGCTTCACCGATCCGGAGATTCTGCGCTCGTCGCTGGCGTCGGTGATCTTGCGGATGAAGTCGCTGCATCTGACCGCGATCGAAACCTTCCCCTTCATCGAGCCGCCGCCGGGCCGCGCGATCGCCGACGGTTACCAGTTGCTCAACGAGCTCGGCGCGGTCGACGACGACAACCAGCTCACGCCGCTCGGCCGCGAACTCGCGCGGCTGCCGCTCGATCCGCGCGTCGGCCGGATGATTCTCGCCGCGCGCGATCAGCAGGCGTTGAAGGAAGTGCTGATCATCGCCAGTGCGTTGTCGGTGCAGGATCCGCGCGACCGGCCGATCGAAGCGCAGGAGCAGGCCGACCAGGCGCATCGCCGTTTCGCCGACGAGCGCTCGGAATTTTTGCAGTGGCTAAAAATCTGGAACTGGTTCGAAGAGGCAATTGCGCACAAGAAGTCGAACAAGCAGCTGCACGAGGAGTGCCGCAAGAACTTCCTGTCGCAACTGCGGCTGCGGGAATGGCGCGACGTGCACTCGCAATTGCTGACGGTGGTGCGCGAGCATGGCTGGCGCATCAACGACGCTGAGGCGACTTTCGAGCAGATCCATCTGGCGCTGCTGACCGGTCTGCTCGGCAACATCGGCCTGAAAGCCGACGACGAACCGTACTATCTCGGCGCGCGCGGCATCAAGTTCTATCTGTGGCCTGGCTCGGCGCTGGTGAAGAAGGCGGGCAAGTGGGTGATGG
Source organism: Paraburkholderia ginsengisoli NBRC 100965 (assembly GCF_000739735.1). Lineage (GTDB taxonomy): Bacteria > Pseudomonadota > Gammaproteobacteria > Burkholderiales > Burkholderiaceae > Paraburkholderia > Paraburkholderia ginsengisoli. The sequence continues at coordinate 10,721 of NZ_BBJF01000004.1, forward strand.
CCGCCGAACTGGTCGAGACGAGTCGTCTGTACGCGCGCTGCATCGCGAAGATCGAGCCCGAGTGGGTCGAGAAGATCGGCGCGCATCTGCTGAAGAAATCGCTTTCCGAGCCGCATTGGGAGAAGCGCGCGGCGCAGGTGTCCGCGTTCGAGCGCGCGATGCTCTATGGCCTGCCGATCTATCACCGGCGGCGCGTGAGTTTCGGCAAACAGGACCCGGCGCGCGCGAGAGAGTTGTTCATTCGCGGCGCGCTGGTCGAAGGCGAGTTCGATACGAAGCTCGCGTTCTTCGCGCACAACCGCAAGCTGCTCGCCGACATCGAGCAACTGGAACACAAGTCGCGCCGTCAGGACGTGCTGGTCGACGACGAACTGATTTTCGCGTTCTACGATCAGGCGTTGCCTGGCGGCATTTACACCGGCGCGTCGTTCGAGCGCTGGTATCGCGACGAGGTGAAAAAGAGCGGCCAGCCGGAAGACAAGCTGCGCCTGCTGTATCTGTCGCGCGATGATCTGATGCGCCACGAAGCCGCCGGCGTGACGACCGATCTGTTCCCGAAACGGATGACGATGGCCGGCGTCGAGATGGCGCTCAGCTATCACTTCGAACCGGGCTCGCCGCGCGATGGCGTCACGCTCGCCGTGCCGCTCTACGCGCTCAATCAGGTCGACGCTCGCCGCTGCGAGTGGCTCGTGCCGGGCATGCTGAAAGAGAAGACGCAACTGTTACTGAAATCGTTGCCGCAGAAGTTGCGGCGGCATTGCGTGCCGTTGCCGGAGTACGCGGCCGGTTTCGTCGATCGGCACAGCGGCCCGAAATTCGGCGCGGGCGGTTTGCTGGAGTCGTTGATCGCCGATATTCGCGAGCAGACCCAGGTCGCGATGAAGCAGTCGGACTTCAAGCTCGAAACCTTGCCGCCGCATCTGTTCATGAACTTCAAGATCGTCGACGAGCACGGGCGGCAGCTCGCGATGGGGCGCAATCTGTCGCAGCTACGCGCCGAACTCGGCGGGCAGGCGCAGCAGCATTTCCAGAAGATCGCGTCGAGCGCGGCGGGCGCGGCGTTGGCGGATGCGGGCGGCGGGGGTGTTGCGACGCCTGCGCAAGGAGCCGGTGCGGCAGGTGGGGCCGGTGTCGCGCGTGGCGGCGCTGCGCAGCGCGGCAAGGGCGCAGCGGTGGCCGGTCCGCAAACCGCGTTGCAAGAGGGGGCGGGGGGCACCGCGCTTTACGAAAAACTCACCACGTGGAATTTCGGCAAGCTTCCCGAGTTGCTCGAGATTCGCCGCGGCGGGCAGACGCTGTTCGGCTATCCGGCGCTGGTGGATCGCGGCACGCATTGCGATGTCGAAGTGTTCGATTCGCCGGATGAGGCCGCCCGGATTCATCGCGCGGGATTGCGCCGGCTCTTCGCCTTGCAGTTGAAGGAACCGATCAAGTATCTGGAGAAGAACCTGCCCGGCCTGCGCGAAATGGCGATGCAGTTCATGCCGCGCGGCACGCAGGAAGAACTGCGCGACCAACTGATCGATACCGCGCTCGATCGCGCGTGTCTGCAAGACCCGCTGCCGGACGACGACGTCAGTTTCCACACGCGACGCGACGAGGGACGCAGCCGCCTGACGCTGCTCGCGCAGGAGATCGCGCGGCTGGTCGGGCAGATTCTCGGCGAATACGCGAGCGTGACGAAGAAGCTGGTGCAGGCGAAGTCGTTCACGGCCGCGTATGCCGACATGCAGAGTCAGCTGGATGGATTGATCGGTAAGCGCTTCGTGGTCGACACGCCGTACGCGCAGTTGGCGCACTTTCCGCGCTATCTGAAGGGAATGGCGCTGCGTATCGACAAGCTGAAGGCGGAGCCGCCGCGCGACGCCCGGCAGTTTGCGGAGTTTGCGCCGCTGCTGCAGAACTATCAGCGTGCGGTGGCGCAGCGTGGGGGTGTGCTGGACCCGCGCTTGTCGGAGTTTCGCTGGCTGCTGGAGGAGTTGCGGATCTCGCTCTTTGCCCAGGAGTTGCGGACGCCGATGCCGGTTTCGGTGAAGCGGTTGTACAAGGTTTGGGAGTCGATGCAGCGGTGAGTGGTCGGAGTTGATTCCGGCGTGGTGGAAGGGCAGGGGTGCTCGTTGTGCATTGTCTGTGTACTGCCGACGCGTTCTACACTCCTGACGGCTTCGGCTTCGGCTTCGGCTTCGGCTTCGGCTTCGGCTTCGGCTTCGGCTTCGGCTTCGGCTTCGGCTTCCAGGGGCGGCTGCTGTTGCCTGTGTGCGAGGCCGTCGCCTCGCGCGGACGACGCAGTGCGTGACTTCATTCCTCGTGAGAACGAAGTCACTGCACAGACAGCGTGGGCCGTTTCGACCCGCGCTCGTTATCGCTTCACCGCAGCGCTGAAACCACTACAGCGACTGCCCTCGAAAGTCGAAACGGTTTCGTCCCACGACGTCGGCACTACCAGTGCACACCCGCGCCGATCGATGCGCCGAACTGGCCGCGCGAGTCGGTGGTCCCTTGCAGCTTGTAGGCCCACGTCCCCTTATCCGACAACTGCGACACGCCGATAGCCAGCGCCGCCTGGCCGCCATACGTGCCGCCGGCCATCGCGAACATGCCGCGACCCGGCAGTACCGCCTGCGGCAAGCCGGCGATAGCCAAGGCGGAGGCCGTGCCGCCGTATCCATCGCGACGGGTGGAGCGGATCTGATCGTCAGTATGGCGGTTTGCCTCGCTGAGCGCGCCGCCTACGCTCTGCTGCAATTGATTGACATTGACCGCGTCGGTGCCTTGCACGCCGGCGGCGACGCTGGTGATCTGGCGTTCCTGACCCATTGCGCCCACCGACACGGTATTTGCCCGCTCGGCGACCGAGCCGTGCCCCAACGCGACCGAATTGTCGGCGCTCGCGTTCGCTGCCGCGCCAAGCGCGGTCGCGCGGTTGCCGCCGGCAATCGCATTCGCGCCGATGGCACTCGCGTCAGCGCCCGTGGCCCGCGCGCTCGCACCCGCCGCCACCGAATGCGCGCCCGATGACACCGGGCCTTCGGTATTGCGACTGCCTTCCGCGCTGATGAACGGATTCGCCGCGTTGACGACGGCGTTGTTGACCGCGCCGTTGACGAGCGTGTTCAACTGACCGAGATTGACCGCGTCCGATGCGTCGACGCCATCAGCGACGTTGTGGATGACCGTGCCGCCGCTTGCCGCGTCGCCGCCGAGTGTGAAGCTGTTGCGGTTGACACTGCCGTCCGGGTTCCGGTCGTACATCAATGCGCCATCGAGTTTCGCGGCAGTCGCTGTGCTCTGGTCGTTCACTGCTTTCAACTGGGCGACGTTGACCGCGTCGGTATCAGCGCTGCCGGCAGCGACGTTCGTAATCTGACGCTCCTGGCCAACGGAGCCGACCGAGACGGTTCCCGCGCGATCGGCGATCGAGCCGTGGCCGAGCGCGATCGAGTCCGCGGCAACGGCGCTCGCGTTGTACCCGAGCGCGACCGAGTTGACTGCAGCGGCTTCCGCGTTATAGCCGAACGCCGCGGAGCCGTCGCTCCCGGCCGTGGACGCTGCGCCGATTGCCGCGCTGAAACCACCCTGCGCCAGCGAGTCCGATCCCGCGGCGACGCTCGCCTCGCCTGGGCCGCGCGCCGCGTTGCCAATGGCGATCGCGTGGTTGCCGGTTGCCGAGGCGTCGTTGCTGGCATCGTTCGGATCGCTGCCGTTGACCTTGAAGTAATGCGACGCCGTTGCGGTCGCGGCATCCAGTTGGCTCAGGTTGACGGCGTCGGCTGCCGCGGTGCCCGCCGCCACGTTCGTGAGCTGGCGTTCCTGCCCGACTGAGCCTACCGACACCGTGTTCGCCCGGTCGGCGAGTGAATTGCGGCCGAGCGCGACCGCGTTGTCCGCACTGACCGTCGCGCTGTAGCCGAGCGCGACGCTCCCTTCGCCGGTGACAGCGGAGTACGCGCCAATGGCGGTCGCGTTCGGGCCGGCGGCGAGGGCAGTCGCGCCGATCGACGTGGCGTTCGCTTCTCCGGCAATCGCGCCAGCCCCGATCGATGTGGCGTCCACAGCGCCGGCAGCGGCACTCGCCCCGATCGACGTGGCGCGCGCCGCGTCCGCCATCGCGCCTGTTCCGAGTGCGACCGAACCGGTTCCGCTGGCGTGCGCTCCGGCACCGACCGCGGCCGCATCGGCGGCCGTCGCGCTTGCACCGGCGCCTGCCGCCAGCGCATGCGTACTTCCGGCGACGGCGTTATCAGAACCGTCGATACTGCCATCTGCGTTGAAGTAACGCTGCGTGCCGCTTTGGGCAATTGCATCGACCTTGCCGTTGACCGCGCTCAACTGGCTGACGTTGACGGCGTCGGTCGGCGCGGCGCCCGCCGCGAGGTTCGTCAGACGGCGCTCGTTGTGCGTCGCGCCGAGCGACACTTCGCCGGTCGGATCGGGTGCCGCGATCAACGTGGCGCCCAACCCGTCCGGCGCATAAGCGTGCTGTGTCAGGTCCGCGTCGGTGGTGGAATCCGCGCCCAACGCGACGCTGTTGGCGGCGCTGGCAGTCGCGTGGTTGCCGAGTGCGACGGCGCTCGCGTTCGCCGCCACTGCGCCGAGGCCGAGAGCGCTCGCGTTCGGGCCGGTCGCCTGAGCGAGCGTGCCGAGCGCGATCCCGCCGACGCCGCTGACGACTGCATTACTGCCGAGCGCAACGCTGTTGTCAGCCCCCGCGAGCGCCGAACTCCCGCCAGCGAAGGACGCGCCGCCCACGCTTTGCGCGTGAAAGCCCACTGCGACGGACGCGACGCCGGAAGCCGTTGCCTGCGCGCCGAACGCGACGGCGGCCGTGTCCGCCGCCGTCGCGGCCGAGCCCGACGCGATGGAGTCAGCGCCCAGCGCGGCAGCGTCCAGGCCAACTGCGATTGCGTGCTCGTTCGACGCGCTGGCGTCCAGGCCCACGGCGGTTGCGCCGTTGCCCAGCGCCTTGGTGCCCGTCCCTACCGAAACCGCGCCGGTGCCCTGCGCAGTGGCGTTCAGTCCGACGGCCCCGGCGCCATCGCCTTGTGCATTGGCATTCTGACCGGCTGCCAGCGCGGCGGTGCCTTGTGCGCTGGCCTGCGCGCCGAGCGCAACCGAGTCGGGGCCCGGCGCGTGTGCTTGCGAACCTATCGCGATGGCGAGATCGCCCGACGCACCGGCGGCCGTACCCAACTCAATTGCGTCGGCGCCCGCGGCGACCGCCGGCGCTCCAGTCGCCAGCACTGCCGCGCTCAACACGGCCTGCGCGATGGCCTTCTTTCGCGCCGCGGCGCGATTCCCCTTGAGACCTGCCGACCCGGATGCAGTCGGCGATGCGTGTGTTGCTGTACACCAAACCATTGAAATACTTCGATTCATTGTGTCGGACCTCCACGTTATTGTGCGAGTGGACGGCGGCGCGTGACTAAAGGCGATGGGGCAGGGTTCATCGCCCTGATAAATCGCTGAAAACATAAAGACAAAATAGGCAGCGGCTCCTTCCGCATTCGCGCTGTTGTGCCTTTTGCACGTCCGGAACGCCCGCGCCACGCTGTGTGTGACGTTAATGCGCGTCAGGGCGATGAGCGGTTGATTATCTGGTTCCGCGGTGGGACGTAGATATCAGCGAAATCTTAAATGGGTGGGATAAATAACCCGTCTGAATTAATTTAAATAATTGGAGAGCGCCGATAAACAAAATAAGGAATGCTCCGATTCGCTCTTATGGATATTTATCCGGCTTTGCGATTATTTTAATTTTTGGCCGAATGGCATAGGTCGCGACTCATATTGAGCCTGCAGGTGCGCCGGAACGCCGACGCGATATCTCGCGTCCGTTATTCTCGACGTGCCGCGCACCGACCTAAGTCAACCCGCTGACGGCGGCAAACGTTCTACAATGACCGTTGTTCTCCGAAGTGAGTTTTCATGCGTAAATTTTTTCTTCACGGCTTGACTGCCACGTTCGCCGCAAGCGCGGCACTGGTCGCCGCCGCAGGCTTTTTTTCTCCCGCGGCTCACGCCAACAACGTGATCGTGCTCAATTCCGGCGAAGCCACACTGAGTCTGATCGACGAGACCAGCCGTCAGGTCGTGGGCACGGTGCCGACCGGCAAGGAACCGCATCACCTGATGGCCACGCCGGACAACTCGTCGCTGATCGTCGCCAACTCGGTGTCGAACAATCTGATGTTCGTCGACCCGAAGTCGGGCCAGGTGCAGCGCTGGGTCGAGAACATCGAGGACCCATATCAGATCGGCTTTTCGCCTGACCGCAAGTGGCTCGTCACCACCGGTCTGCGCCTGGACCGTCTCGACATTTACCACTACGACCAGAAGAACCAGATGACGCTGGCGTCGCGCCTGCCGCTTGCGGTCATGCCGAGCCACATGGCGTTCACCCAGGACAGCAAGACGGTGTTCGTCACGCTGCAGGTCTCCGGCGAACTGGCCGCGATCGATCTGCCCACGCAAACCGTGAAGTGGAAGATGAAGGTCGGCAAGGTGCCGGCGGGGCTGTGGATGACGCCGGGCGAGAAGTATCTGCTGGTCGGCATGACCGGCGCGGATTACGTCGCGGTGGTCGACTGGCGCAACCAGAAGATCGTCAAGACCATCCCGACGGGCAAGGGCGCGCACAATTTCCGTTCGCTGGCCGACGGCAAGCACGTCGCGGTGTCGAACCGGGTGGCGAGCACCATCAGCATCATCGACGAGGACACGCTCACCAACGTCGGCGACATCACCGGTTTGATGCCTGGGCCGGACGACATGGAACTTTCCGCCGACAAACGGTATCTGTGGGTGACGTTCCGCTTCGCGAAGCATATCGGCATCATCGACCTGAGCACGCGCAAGCTGATCCAGACGATCGCCGTGGGCCGTTCGCCGCACGGCATCTATTTCTTCAATCGTGCGCCGGTAACGGCGCCGAACGGCGCTTGACGCCGTCGCCGTTGCCGTACCGGACGCCACGCAAGTCATGACGGATGAAGTAACCAGGCCAGCACCATGTTCCATCTGATTTTCTCTACGCTCGACAGCTTCGTTTCAGCCGTGCAGACGCTGCTGTATGTCGACGTGGTTCAGCCGCTGCTGTACCGCTTCGGCCTGATGGACTACGACGAGGACACCTACGACAGCCTGTACTGGGTGATCGTGGGCGTGCTCGAGGTGCTGGCGATGTACGCGATCCTGCGTCCGCTTGAAGCGTTGCGGCCGGTCGAGCAGTGGGAGAACCGCAAGGCGGTGCGCATCGACGTGCTTTACACGTGGATCGCCAAGCTCGGCATCCTGAACCTGTTTTTTTTCTTCGCGCTGCAGCCGTTCTTCGACACCGTGCAGGCGTGGCTGCGGCTGCACAACATCGCGAATATCGAATTCGACAATCTGTGGCCCGGCGTCACCACGCAGCCGCTCGTGACGTTCGTGATGTATCTGCTGGTGCTCGATTTCGCCGGCTACTGGTATCACCGCTGGGAACACCGGATCGGTGTGTGGTGGGAGTTGCACGCGGTGCATCACAGTCAGCAGCAGATGTCGCTGTGGTCCGACGACCGCAACCATCTGCTCGACGATCTGCTGCAGGCGTCGTTCTTCGCGGTCATCGCGCTGGTGATCGGCGTGCCGCCGTCGCAGTTCGTCGTGCTGGTCGCAATCACGAACCTCGCGCAAAGCGTGCAGCACGCGAACATCCGTCTGTACTTCGGCTGGCTCGGCGAGCGGCTGTTGGTCAGCCCGACTTTCCATCGGCGTCACCATGCAATCGGGTACGGCCACGAGGGGCTGAACTACGGCTGCAACTTTGGCGTGCTGTTTCCATGGTGGGACATGCTGTTCCGCAGCGTGTCCTGGAGTCGCGACATGGAGCCGACCGGAATCGGCGATCAACTCGAAGGCCGTCGTTACGGCGACGGATTCTGGGCGCAGCACTGGCTCGCGTTCGTGCGCATCGCGGGGCGCCTCACCTCGAAGCGCCGCGCCGGCGCGAGCGAAAGCAACGACGCCGCCGCCGTCTGATCTCCCGTATCTGCCACACCGCTTCCATACCGCCGCTGGTTTCCCCGGCGGCGCGTCTCGTGGTTTATCCTGTGCACGTTTGCGCGCGCTCCAGGTCTCGCGACGCTGTGTGGCGCGTCTCTCTCCATTCCATCGTTTCGTTCACTGACACCGGCTCGCATGAATGATCTGTTGCGCTCGTTTGGGCGCGCACTCGCCAGCGCGCTCCACCCGCGCATGCTCTGGCTGACCTTCAAACCGTTTCTCGCGGCGACGGTCGGCTGGGGTGTGATTCTCTGGTTTTCCTGGCAGACGTTGATCGGGTCGACCCGGGTCTGGCTCGACAGCTGGTCGTTTACGGTCACGCTCTATCGGCTGTTCGACTGGCTCGGTTTTTCGGCGCTGCACGCGGCGATCGCGCCTTTCATCGTGATTGCGATGGCGATTCCGCTAATCGTCGTCACGGTGTTGCTGCTGATCGCCACGCTGTCGATGCCCGCCGTGATCCGCTTTCTGGCCGCACGTCACTTTCCGGCGCTCGAAATGCGCCGCGGCGGAACGTGGTACGGTAGCCTCGGTCAGGCGTTGTGGACCACGCTGGTATGTCTGGTGCTGCTGATCGTCACGCTGCCGTTGTGGCTGATCCCGCCGTTCTTCGCGCTGATTCCGCCGTTGCTGTGGGGCTGGCTGACCTATCGCGTAATGAGCTACGACGCGCTCGCGCTGCACGCGACGCGCGACGAGCGGCGTGAGTTGGTGCGCCGGTTCCGGCTGCCGCTGCTGTTGATCGGCATCGCGAGCGGCTTGCTGGGTTCGCTGCCGACGCTGCTGTGGGCGTCGTCGGTCTGGTTGATCGTGCTGTTCCCGGTGATCACCGCGGCCACGATCTGGATTTATGCGTTCATCCTCGTGTTTTCGGCGCTGTGGTTCGGCTACTACTGCTTGCGCGCGCTGCAACGCCTGCGGGCGGAACAGCACGGCGGTGTGCATCACACGGCGCCGGTTCCTTATTGACTGGTTTGATTAAACGAAAGAGGCGGCAAATGGCATTTGGCGTCATCATCATCGGCGATGAAATCCTGTCGGGCAGGCGTGTCGACAAGCATCTGCCGAAGGTCATCGAATTGCTGGGCGCGCGTGGGCTGTCGCTCGGCTGGGCGGAGTACATCGGCGACGACCCTGAGCGCATCACCGCGACGCTGCGGCGCACGTTCGCGTCGGGCGACATCGTGTTCTCCACGGGCGGCATCGGCGCCACGCCGGACGACCACACGCGCCAATGCGCGGCGGCGGCGCTCGGCGTGCCGCTGGAACTGCACCCGGAGGCCGCGAAGCTGATTCAGGAGCGCATTCGCGACATGCATCCGGCGACCGCGGCGGCGCCGCTCGATCTGGACTCGCCGGAAAACCGGCATCGTCTGAATATGGGCACGTATCCGCAGGGCGCGACGATCATTCCGAATGGCTACAACAAGATTCCCGGCTTCTCGATCCGGCATCATCATTTCGTGCCGGGCTTTCCGGTGATGGCGTGGCCGATGATCGAGTGGGTGCTGGATACGCAGTACGCGCACCTGCATCACGCGATGCCGCACGCGGAGAAGTCATTGCTGGTGTTCGAGTTGCCGGAGTCGCGCCTGACGCCGCTGATGGAAAAAATCGAACGCGATTTTCCGGGCGTGCGGGTGTTCAGTCTGCCGAGCGTCGGCGATGCAGAACGCGGCGGCGTGTATGCGCGTCATCACATCGACCTCGGGGTGAAGGGCGAGCCCGAGGCGGTGGCGGCTGCGTTCGTGAAGCTGCGTGAGGGCGTGCATCTGTTGGGCGGCGATATCGTCGAACCGGACGCTGCCGCGGCGACGAAGCCGCGCGGCTGAAACGCGGCGGGTGAGGAGCGGGGTGCAATGCTGCGCGCGCCCCCGCGTCGTCGCTGATGTTGTTGCTGTCCGACCGGCCGAGCGCGTTTTCGGCCGGTTCCGATTGAACCCTTCGTCCATCATCGCGCTGACACATTCAGCACCGACGATGTGTCTGTATTTCCACCGCCGCTGTCCCAACGGCTGAAGATTCGGCTTCCGGTATTCAACCGGAGCTGATAACCAAAAGCCGGTAGCGGCAATCCACGACTGGCGTCGCCCTGCAATCAACCTGCCGTTACGCGCCGATCCACGGCAACCCGCGAAAGCACCAGCCCGACACCGTCTTCCGATGCCCCTGGCCGTCCTTGTCGCCTTCGAAGCCTTCCAGCAGGTCGTACGCCTTCGTGAAACCGGCTTGCGTCGCGGCGATCGCGGCGAGCTTCGAGCGCGCAGCGCTGCGGCACAGAAACAGCACCGGCGTATCGTGCGACGCCGCCTGATTCAACTGGGCAAGGAATTCCTGATTCGGCACCGCGCCCGGGTAGCGCGTCCATTCCACGTGCACGTATTGCCCATCGCCGATAACCGGCCGGCCGACCCAATCGAGTTCGGCACGGGTGCGGACGTCGACCAGACGCGTACGCGGATCGAGTTGCAGCAATTCGAACGCCTCGGCGGGCGACACCGCGCCCGCATAGGGCAGCTGGTTCTCGGTGCGGCGGGCGTCCGCCTGGGCGTACAACTGTTCGAGCGTGCTCATGAGCGCCAATCTCCTTCGGACCAAATGGTCATTCTAGCGCGCGGCGTGCGTGCCGCACGCACGGCCTGCGCGTCGAGCTCGGCGAGTTCACGGGCGCAGGCTTCGCGCGCAAATATGGTGCATTTCTGCTCATATGCACCACAATGAGGATCAACGGTATTTCTCATCGGACGAACGCACTAGTTTGGTGCGCGTGCGGGCCCGCCATTTGGAGGGCCGCATGCAGCGCGGTGCGCCGGTTCCCCGTCAAGGCGCGCGCAGACTGCTTCTGCGCCGCGGTGGCGCATACATGGCACAGAAGCTGCTTTACTGGTGCCGATCGATTTGTCCCGGCAGGCATTTCTGTTCATTCCCCACGTTTGAGGGTGGACGCGCCGGGACGGACCAGCTAGATTGGGCGGCGGCTGAATCCGCCGAATTCGTTAATCAGGAGATAGGTTATGAGTAAATCCGTGGCCGACGTCGTGCAACTCGTCAAGGACGAGGACGTCAAGTTTGTCGACTTCCGTTTCACCGACACGCGCGGCAAAGAGCAACACGTTTCGGTGCCGGTGTCGGCATTCGATGAAGACAAGTTCGAAAGCGGCCATGCGTTTGACGGTTCGTCGATTGCCGGCTGGAAGGGCATCGAAGCATCGGACATGTTGCTGGTCCCGGACGCGAACACCGCCTTCATCGACCCGTTCTATGAAGAGTCGACCCTCGTGCTGACCTGCGACGTCGTCGAACCGGCTGACGGCAAGGGCTACGAGCGCGACCCGCGTTCGCTGGCAAAGCGCGCTGAGGCGTACCTGAAGAGCACGGGCCTCGGCGACACCGCCTTCTTCGGTCCGGAACCCGAATTCTTCATTTTCGACTCGGTCCAGTGGAACACGGATCAGTCGGGCTGCTTCATCAAGATCGGTTCGGAAGAAGCACCGTGGTCGTCGGCGAAGGAATTCGAAGGCGGCAACACCGGCCACCGTCCGGGCACGAAGGGCGGCTACTTTCCGGTCGCTCCGGTCGACACGTTCCAGGACATCCGTTCGGAAATGTGCCTGTTGCTCGAACAGATCGGCATCCCGGTCGAAGTGCACCACCACGAAGTCGCAGGCCAAGGCCAGAACGAAATCGGCACGAAGTTCTCGACGCTCGTGCAACGCGCCGACTGGCTGCAGCAGATGAAGTACATCATCCATAACGTCGCGCACACGTATGGCAAGACGGCGACGTTCATGCCGAAGCCGGTCGTCGGCGACAATGGTTCGGGCATGCACGTTCACCAGTCGATCTGGAAGGACGGCCAGAACCTGTTCGCGGGCAACGGCTACGCAGGTCTGTCGGAATTCGCGCTGTTCTACATCGGCGGCATCATCAAGCATGCTCGCGCGCTGAACGCGATCACGAACCCGGGTACGAACTCGTACAAGCGTCTCGTGCCGCACTTCGAAGCACCGGTCAAGCTGGCTTACTCGGCTCGCAACCGTTCGGCATCGATCCGTATTCCGCACGTGTCGAACCCGAAGGGCCGTCGTATCGAAACGCGTTTCCCGGATCCGCTGGCGAATCCGTACCTGTGCTTCTCCGCGCTGATGATGGCGGGTCTGGACGGCGTGCAGAACAAGATTCACCCGGGCGAAGCTGCCGACAAGAACCTGTACGACCTGCCGCCGGAAGAGGATGCAAAGATCCCGACCGTGTGTGCCGGCCTCGACCAGGCTCTGGACGCACTCGACGCGGACCGCGAATTCCTGACGCGCGGTGGCGTGTTCACGGACTCGATGCTCGACGCGTACATCGAACTGAAGACGGGCGAGCTGCAACGCTATCGTCAGTCGGTGCACCCGATCGAATTCGAAATGTACTACTCGCTGTAAGCGGCCATGGCGCTTCGCCGGTCACCTGGCGAAGCGCTTGGTCGAAGCTCGCGATCGGTCACGAAGGGACGGCGGCGCCGTCCCTTTTTCGTTAGACCCGCCGACAACATCGCAGCCTTTGCGATGCTCCGGCGACGAGCAACACAATCAACGCGGACATCTGATTTTCCACCAGCTCCTACCGGCCAGACTGCAAGATGGTTCTCAAGAATCTGATCAAGGCAAGGAAAGGGCACGAGCAGTCGCTGTCGGACGATGCGCAGCTCGTGAGTTCCGGTTTGCTGCCCGGCTTCGAAACGTTGCCGACCGTCGTGCTCGTGCTCGACAAGCGCTCGCTGCGCGTCGCGTTCGCGAACCCGTCGGCGGAGTCGATGCTGGAAATGTCGCGCCGGCAACTGACGCAGATGACGTGGCCGGACATCTTCTCGAATGCGGACGAACTGGTTGCGACCATTACCGCGATCGCCGCACACCGTTTTCACGCGACCCATCTGGATGCCGTGCTCGAGCGTCCGGGCCACGAGCCGCTGCATGTGCATGCGATCGTCGGCTTTCTGGAGAGCGCGCAGGATTACGTGCTGCTTGAACTGTTCGAAAACGAGCGGCATCTGCGCACCGATCGTGAGGAGCGCATCAACGATCTCACGGCGGTCAACAAGCAACTGATCCGCAATCTCGCGCACGAGATCAAGAATCCGCTCGGCGGCATTCGCGGCGCGGCGCAACTGCTCGAGTTCGAACTCGGCGAGCGTCAGCGCGACGAGTTGCGCGAGTACACGCAGGTCATCATCAAGGAATCGGACCGGCTGCAAACGCTGGTCGACCGCCTGCTCGAACCGCATCGTCATCCGCATATCGTCGGCGACGTGAACATTCACGAAGTGTGCGAACGCGTGCGCCAGGTGATTCTCGCGGAGTTTCCGCGCGGCCTCACCATCGAGCGCGATTATGACGTGAGCGTGCCGGATCTGCGCGGCGACAAGGAGCAACTGATCCAGGCGCTTTTGAACATCGTGCGCAACGCGGCCGAAGCATTGCGCGAACGCATTTCGCAAGGCGATGCGCGCATTGAATTGCGCACCCGTATCGCGCGCAAGATCACGATCTCGAAACGCTTATGTAAGCTGGCACTGGACTTGCATATTACCGACAACGGCCCTGGCATTCCCGAGGACATCCGTGACCGCATTTTCTATCCGCTCGTGTCGGGGCGCGAGGACGGCAGCGGTCTCGGTCTGACGCTCGCGCAGACGTTCGTGCAACAGCACGACGGTCTGATCGAAGTGGAGAGCCGGCCGGGCCACACCGAGTTTCAGATTCTGCTGCCGCTCGACTGCTAACCCTCATGCATCTCAAGACTTCTGACCGACCCATATGAAGCCGATCTGGATAGTAGACGACGATCAATCGATTCGCTGGGTGCTCGAAAAAGCGCTCGCCCGCGAAAACTTCGCGACCCGCAGCTTCGCGAATGTCCGTGAGGCCTCGGCCGCGCTCGATCACGAGAGCCCCCAGGTGCTGGTGTCCGACATCAGGATGCCGGGCGGCTCCGGCCTCGAATTGCTGCAAACCGTGCGCGACAAGGTGCCGGGTCTGCCGGTCATCATCATGACCGCGTTCTCGGATCTGGATAGTGCGGTCGCCGCGTTCCAGGGCGGCGCGTTCGAGTATCTTGCCAAACCCTTCGACGTCGACAAGGCAGTGGAGCTGATCCGCCGCGCGGTGGACGAAAGCATGCGCGGCGAGCAGCCGTGGGACGAGCGCGTCGCCGAAGCGCCCGAAATGCTCGGCCAGGCGCCGGCGATGCAGGACATGTTCCGCGCGATCGGCCGCCTGTCGCACTCGGCGGCCACCGTGCTCATTACCGGCGAATCAGGCACCGGGAAGGAACTGGTCGCGCGCGCGCTGCACCGACATAGCCCACGCGCGAACGGTCCGTTCATCGCGCTGAACACCGCCGCGATTCCGAAAGATCTATTGGAATCCGAACTGTTCGGCCACGAGCGCGGCGCGTTCACCGGCGCGCAGGCAATGCGCCAGGGACGCTTCGAGCAGGCCGAGAACGGCACGCTGTTTCTCGACGAAATCGGCGACATGCCGTTCGATCTGCAAACGCGTTTGTTGCGCGTGTTGTCGGACGGGCAGTTCTATCGGGTCGGCGGTCACAATCCGTTGCGCGCCAATGTGCGGGTGATCGCGGCGACGCACCAGAATCTCGAATCGCGCGTGCGTCAGGGCCTGTTCCGCGAGGACCTGTACCACCGGCTCAACGTGATCCGCTTGCGCTTGCCGGCGTTGCGCGAGCGCAGCGAGGACATCCCGCTGCTCACGCGGCACTTCCTGCAGAAGAGCGCGCGCGATCTTGGCGTCGAATCGAAGCGCGTGTCCGAAGAAGCGCTCGCGTATCTCGCATCGTTGCCGTTTCCGGGCAACGTGCGCCAGCTGGAGAATCTCGCCAACTGGCTCACGGTGATGGCGCCCGCGCAGACCATCGAGATCAAGGACTTGCCGCCCGATCTCGGTCCCGCGCAAGCCGGCGCGAACGAACTCGGCGGCGGTGCGCTCGGCGCGGGCGACGAGAGTCTCGCGGGCGGTGTGCCGGCCAATGGTTTGAGCACGACGGCGCATCCGGCCGGCGCTGCGGGTCTGCCGGCCGCGACCACGGTGAGCGCATGGGAGGGCGGTTTGCGCACCGAGGTCGCGCGGCTGTTGCGCGAAAACTCGGCGGACGTGATGGACGAACTCGCGCGCCGTTTCGAAGCGGCGGTGATTCGCGAGGCATTGGACTTCACGCGCGGACGCAAGGTCGAGGCAGCGGAGCGGCTGGGCATCGGCCGCAATACGATCACGCGCAAGATTCAGGAGCTCAATCTCGAGCCGTGATCGCGATATCGCAGCGAGGGCGGGGCGGCGTGCGAGCCGCCCCGCCCGTCGTTCTTTGTTGCCCGTGTTTGCCGGATATCGCTGGTTATCGCTGGTTGAGCAAGGCTCAGGCTCCCACAAGGCATAATCAACGCTGTTTTCATTCGACAGCCGACGATGCCCGCACCTCTCGCTTCCTCCGCACCTTTCTCCTGGCCGCTTTCCCCCGATCCTTTCCTGTCGCTCGAAGCGCTCGACGATCCCGCCGCGCTCGCGTGGGTCGAACAGCAGAACGCGCGCACGCGCGCCGCGTGGTGTAGCGGCGCGCAGTTCGAGTCGCTCAGGCGGCGGCTCGCCGATGCGTACCTGCCGCGCGAGCGTCCGGTGATTCCCGATCGCTGGAAAGATTGGGCCTACGATCTGTGGCAGGACGAGCGCAATCCGCGCGGCATCTGGCGGCGCACGACGTGGGCGGCATGGCGCAGCGGCGCGCCGGTCTGGCAGAACCTGCTCGATTTCGACGCGCTCGGTGCGGCCGAAGGTGCGCCGTGGGTGTGCGTCGAGCTCGACATTCTTTATCCGGACGGCGACCGCGCGCTGATCACGATGTCGCCGGGCGGCTCGGACGCGCAGGTGGTGCGCGAGTTCGATATCGACGCGCAGCGTTTCGTCGACGACGGCTTTGCTATCGCGAAGGCCGGCAAGCACACCGCGTCGTGGATCGATCGGGACACGCTGTACGTCGGCTGGGACAACGGCCGCAAGACGCTGACACGCTCGGGCTATCCGCGCGAAGTGCGCAGGTGGACGCGCGGCACCGCGCTTGCCGATGCGCCGGTGGTGTTCAGAGGCGCGTTCGGCGACATCGGCGTGGAGGCACACTACGATCCGGTGGAGTGGCGGCATACGGTCGTGAGCAGCGTCGATTTCTTCGACTCGCACACGTATTACCTCGACAGCGCCGGGGGTGCTGACGGCGCGGAGAGCGCCGCCGACGCATGGCGTCAGTACGACGTGCCGGCGCACGTGGCGGTGGGCGGCTGGCAAGGCTGGCTGCTGCTCGAACCGCGGCTCGATTGGGACTGCGAGGGCGCGCATTATCCGGGCGGCGCGTTGCTGGCGATTCGCGAAGAGGCGTTTTTGCGCGGCGAGCGCGACGTGGTGCCGTTGTTCATGCCGACGCCGCTGACGTCGGCGTGCGAATGGACGCATACGCGCAACCATCTGATCGTGTCCTACCTCGACGATGTGCAGAACAAGACCTCGTTGTGGACGCCGTCGCAAGGCCCGGATCACGCATGGCACTGGCAGCAGCGCCTGTTTCCGTCGCATGCGGATGGGCAGGCCGACGTGTCGCCGGTGGAGCCCACGCTCAACGACGAAGTGTTCGTCGATACCGATGACTATCTGCAACCGCCGGCATACTGGCTCGCCGATCTCGCGCGTGACGATCTGCGCGAATGGGAGCTGATCGACCGCTGGCCGACGCAGTTCGACGCTACACGTTTCGTGGTCACGCGAGGTCATGCGGTGTCGGCGGATGGGACGCGCGTGCCGTACACGGTGATCGGACCGCGCGATGTTCAGACGTCCGGGCAAGCCGCAAGGCCCTGTCTGCTAAGCGGCTACGGCGGCTTCGCGATCCCGTTGCTGCCGAGCTATCTGACCGGGCAGGGCATCGGCTGGCTGGAGCGCGGCGGCGTGTACGTGGTCGCGCATATTCGCGGCGGCGGCGAGTTCGGCACGCGCTGGCACACGGCGGCGCAGGGCGAGCACCGTCAACGCGCGTTCGACGATTTCATCGCGGTGGCCGAAGCGCTCATCGACACCGGCGTGACGAGCGCCGCGCAACTCGGCATTCAGGGCGGCAGCAACGGCGGTTTGCTGGTGGCGGCGTGCATGGTGCAGCGTCCCGAGTTGTTCGGCGCGGTTGTGTGCGAAGTGCCCTTGCTCGATATGAGCCGCTACCACCTGCTGCACGCGGGCGCGTCATGGATCGACGAATACGGCGACCCGGACGAGCCCGACGAAGCGCGCGCGTTGGCCGCTTACTCGCCGTATCACCGCGTGTCGGCGGACGTCGCGTATCCGCCGGTGCTGTTCACGACGTCGACCGCCGACGATCGCGTGCATCCCGGCCACGCGCGCAAGATGGCCGCGCGGATGCAGGCGCTGGGCGCGCCCGCCGCGGACAGGGTCTGGTATCGGGAGAACACGGAAGGCGGGCACGGCGGCTCCGATGAGCTGGAGCAGGCCGAGCACGATGCGATGGTGTTCGAGTTCTTGTGGCGCGTGTTGAACGGCTCAGCGCAGGGTGAAGCGACGGCGTGACGCGCACCTGCCTCGCGTGATGCGAGGCGTTACCCGCGCGTCGCATCACGCCCGAACAGAATCGAGTCGGATCGAATCGAGCCGAATCGAACGCTCAGCCGAGCAGCGCGAAGACCGGCGCGTGATCGGACGGCTGCTCCCACTTGCGCGGCACCTTGTCGATGTCGCACGCCGAGCACACATCGGCCAACGGTTTCGACAGCAGGATGTGATCGATGCGCAGCCCGGCATTGCGGCGGAACGCCATCATCCGATAGTCCCACCACGAGTAGATCTTCTCCGGCTGTTCGAACTGGCGGAACGCATCGAGCAGGCCGAGTTCGATCAGCCGCACGAACGCCGCGCGTTCTTCAGGCGACACCAGGTTCTGGCCTTCCCATGCTTTCGGGTCGTGCACGTCGCGATCGTCCGGCGCGATGTTGTAGTCGCCGAGCAGCGCGAGCTTCGGGTGCAGCGCCATTTCGCTCGCGATCCAGTCGTGCAGCGCGGCGAGCCAGCGCAGCTTGTACTCAAACTTCTCGGTGCCCGGCGCCTGGCCGTTGGGGAAGTAGGCGGAGATGATGCGCACGCCGTCGATGGTTGCCGCGATCACGCGTTGCTGCAGATCTTCGAAGCCGGGAATGTTGCGCACGATGCTGCTTTCGTCGACGTCCAGACCGTCGCGCACCAGGATGCCGACGCCGTTATAGGTCTTCTGACCGGCATACCAGCTTCGGTAGCCTTTTTCCGCGAGTTCGGCGCGCGGGAATTTTTCATCGGGCAGCTTCAGTTCCTGGAGACACAGCACGTCGGTGCCGCTGGATTCGAGCCAGTCGATCACGTGTTGCTGGCGGACTTTAAGGGAGTTGACGTTCCAGGTGGCGATTTTCATGACATTCTCACAGTCTTGCTGGGCAAGGTTTCGTGGGGGCCTCGACCCCGCGTTTTGCTCGAGCGCCCCGGTGTGCCGCGCGTCGTCGTGACGATGGCCATTCGACTCATGGCGCGGCCGATGATGCGGTCGATTCCGCAGGCGATTCCGATAGCCCCGCATCTTATCGCGCGCGAGCGGGGCCGGTGAAAATTGGCCACGTCGCGCGGCGAAAATAAAGGCGCGAGCCAACCACGTCGCGGCGTATAGTGGGATCACATACACATTCGCACGCTTGCGAGTCGGAGAGTCATCATGGCCGAACTATACCCAGCCCTTTATAAGGACTTCGAAGTGCATCCGCTGGTTTTCTCGCGATCATTCGACAAATTCGACGGCCACAAGCGCGATGCCGAAGGGTATGACGTCGCGGTGCGCGTGTGTCGTCCTGGAGCCATCAGCGGTTCGAAGGCGAGCCGCGTGTTTCGCCTCGTGCTACCCGCGACGATCGCGGACTTCGGCGTGGCCAAACGCAGTGCGAGCCAGTACGGCGCGGACATCATCGATGGCAAGGTGGAAGGCGCGACGGTCCAGGATCTTTGACTCGCATCACGGGCGAGCGCCTGGGTGTGCACCCTGTTAGAGAATAATTCACACGAATGTTTGACGTTCCACGATCGGCCAGATATAATCTTTTTTCTCTGACGCGGGGTGGAGCAGTCTGGCAGCTCGTCGGGCTCATAACCCGAAGGTCACAGGTTCAAATCCTGTCCCCGCAACCAAGTTTTGTTGAAAGCCCGCTGGCGCAAGCCACGCGGGCTTTTTAACTTTCAGCGCTGTTTTTAGGCCTTTTTCTCGCTGTGCGCGCGTGCGATCAGCCGCACGCGTAGCGACGCTCACTGATTCTTTGACTCGTCCGCTCAGTCCGAATCAATCGCCCATTCCACCGCCGCTTGCGCATGCAGCGCGGTCGTGTCGAACACCGGCAGCGCGGAATCTTCCGGCTTGATCAGCAACGTGATTTCGGTGCAGCCGAGAATCACCGCCTGAGCGCCACGCGCGGCCAACGATTGGATCACACCTTGATATACCGCTCGCGACGCATCCTGCACGTGGCCGTGACATAGCTCGTCGTAAATGATGCGATGCACGTCCGCGCGTCCGGCTTCATCGGGGACCAGCGTTTCGAGCCCGTAGCGCTCGCGCAGGCGTCCCGTGTAAAAGCTCTGCTCCATCGTATAGCGTGTGCCGAGCAGACCCACCCGCTCGATGCCCGCCGCCCGCAGCGCGTTGCCGGTCGGATCGGCGATATGCAGAAACGGCACTGTGATTGCCTGCTCGATCGATTCGTACACGCGATGCATCGTGTTGGTCGCGAGCATCACCAGATCGGCGCCGCCGCGTTCGAGGTGCAGCGCGGCATCGGCCATCTGTTGGCCGAGCGCGGCCCAGTCGCCCGCGCGCTGGTTCGCCTCGATCGGCGCGAAGTCGACGGTCAGCATCAGGCTGCGTGCGTTGTGATGGCCGCCGAGACGCGCCTTCGCGTGACGGTTGAGGAGTTTGTAGTACTCGGTGGACGACTCCCAGCTCATCCCACCGATCACGCCGATCGTTTTCATAGGCCAACTCCGTGAACGGGTGACGGCTGCCGGAAGACCCGGCATCGACCGTCTCGAACGCCGAGTATAGGCGCACGGCGTGGCGCGCAGCCGGTACGGATTGCGCGCCGCGCGCCGGTACGGGCATCCCGATAAAACGCCGCACGACCTTTCTGTCGCCGATAGAATCGTAACCAGTCAGAAGCGGTCAAAGGAGCGATACATGGACCTGATCATCCGCCGCGCGATGTTGCCGCGCAGCGCCGCGTCGCAGGATGGACAAGCGG
This sequence comes from Paraburkholderia ginsengisoli NBRC 100965, assembly GCF_000739735.1. Classification (GTDB taxonomy): domain Bacteria; phylum Pseudomonadota; class Gammaproteobacteria; order Burkholderiales; family Burkholderiaceae; genus Paraburkholderia; species Paraburkholderia ginsengisoli. The sequence goes on from NZ_BBJF01000004.1 coordinate 31,122, forward strand.
TCGACATCGGCATCGATGCCGGGCGCATCGTCGCCGTCGAGCCGAAGCTGGCCGCGAGCGCGGCCGAAGAAATCGACGCGGCGGGCTCGCTCGTCACGCCGCCGTTCGTCGATCCGCATTTCCACATGGACGCGACGCTGTCGTATGGCTTGCCGCGCGTGAACGCGTCGGGCACGCTGCTCGAAGGCATCGCGCTGTGGGGCGAGCTGAAACCCGATCTGACGCAGGAAGCGCTGGTCGGGCGCGCGCTCCAGTATTGCGACTGGGCGGTCGCGCGCGGCCTGCTGGCGATCCGCAGCCACGTCGACGTGTGCGATCCGCGCCTGCTCGCGGTCGAGGCGCTGCTCGAAGTAAAGCGCCGGGTCGCGCCGTATCTCGATCTGCAACTGGTCGCGTTTCCGCAGGACGGCATATTGCGCAGCGCCGGCGCGTTCGAGAACCTCAAGCGGGCGATCGCGATGGGCGTCGACGTGGTCGGCGGCATTCCGCATTTCGAGCGCACGATGGCCGACGGCGCGCAGTCCGTGCGCCTGCTGTGCGAGTTCGCGGCGGAGCAGGGCTTGCGCGTCGACATGCATTGCGACGAATCGGACGATCCGCTATCGCGTCACATCGAAACGCTCGCGGCCGAAACGCAGCGGCTCGGTTTGCAGGGGCGAGTCACCGGCTCGCATCTGACGTCGATGCACTCCATGGACAACTACTACGTCAGCAAGCTGCTGCCGTTGATGCGCGAGTCGGGCGTCGCCGCGATCGCGAATCCGCTCATCAACATCACGTTGCAGGGCCGCAGCGATACGTATCCGAAGCGGCGCGGCATGACGCGCGTGCCGGAGATGATGGCGGCCGGCATCAACGTCGCGTTCGGCCACGACTGTGTGATGGACCCGTGGTACAGCCTCGGTTCGGGCGACATGCTCGAAGTCGCGCACATGGGCTTGCACGTCGCGCAGATGACGGGCGTCGACGGGATGCACGCGTGCTTCGATGCGGTCACGGTGAATGCCGCGCGCATTCTCGGCCTCGAAGGTTATGGCGTCGCGCCGGGATGCGCGGCTAATCTCGTGTTGCTCGACGCGCGCGATCCGGTCGAGGCGATCCGCTTGCGCGCCGCGCGGCTCGCAGTGGTGAGCCGTGGCAAGGTAGTGAGCCGCGCGCCGGCCGCGCGTGCGGCGCTGTCGCTCGAAGGGCGGCCGGCTCAGGTGGATTTCAAGTTGCATCGCGGGTAGCTCGCCGGTGCGTAGTGGAGTCGCGTCACTTCGCGTCGCATGATGGGCGCGTGCGTAGGCAAAGCGTGAGCGCATAAAAAAACCGGCAACCTGTTCACACAGGCTGCCGGTTTTCATTACGACGAGCGGCGTTCAAGACGCGCCGCCCGATGCATCAACCGATCAATGCACCGCCGCGCCCGGCGTCATGCCGTTATGGCGCAACAACGCGTCGATGTTCGGCTCGCGGCCACGGAACGCCTTGAACGATTCCATCGCCGGACGGCTGCCGCCCACCTCCAGAATCTCCTTGCGATAGCGCATGCCGGTCGCCTGATCGAGCACGCTGCCGCTCGCGGCTTGCGCCGCTTCTTCGAACGCGGCGTACGCATCGGCGGACAGCACTTCGGCCCACTTGTAGCTGTAGTAACCCGCCGCATAACCGCCCGCGAAAATATGGCTGAACGTGTTCGGCCAACGCGAGAACGGCGCTTGCGGCACCACGTGGAAGCGCTCGTTGATCTCGCTCGCGAGTTCGGTGGCGCTCTTCGTGCCGCTCGCGTCGAAGCCGGTATGCAGTTGCATGTCGAACATCGAGAACACGATCTGGCGCAGCGTGCCCAGACCGCTCTGGAAGTTCTTCGCGGCCAGCATCTTGTCGAACAGATCGCGCGGCAGCGGCTTCGCCGTTTCGACGTGCGAGGTCATGTCGGAGAGTACGTCCCACTCCCAGCAGAAGTTCTCCATGAACTGCGACGGCAGTTCGACCGCGTCCCACTCGACGCCGTTGATGCCCGACACGCCGAGTTCATCGACGCGCGTGAGCATGTGATGCAGCCCGTGACCGAACTCGTGGAACAGCGTGATGACTTCGTCGTGAGTGAAGCAGGCGGGCTTGCCGCCAACCGGCGCCGAAAAATTGCAGGTCAGGTACGCGACCGGCGTCTGCACCCCGCCGTGCGTGTGCTTGTGACGGCCACGCGCGTCGTCCATCCAGGCGCCGCCGCGTTTGCCTTCGCGTGCATACAGGTCGAGGTAGAACTGCGCGACGAGACCGCCGTCCTGATTCTCGACGCGGAAGAAGCGCACGTCCGGATGCCACACGGCCGCTTCGTCGCGACGGATACGCACGCCGAACAGCGTCTCCGTGACCTTGAAGAGACCCTTGAACACGGCGTCTTCGGGGAAGTACTGTTTGACCTCGTTCTCGGAGAACGAATAGCGCTTCTGACGCAGACGTTCGGCGGCGAACGTCATGTCCCACGGTTGCAGATCGGTCATGCCGAGTTCGTTTGCGGCGAATTCGCGCAGCTCTTTCCAGTCCTGTTCCGCGTGCGGTCGCGCGCGCGTGGCGAGGTCTTCGAGGAAGCTCATGACTTGCGCGGGCGATTCGGCCATCTTCGGCGCGAGCGACACTTCGGCGAAGTTTGCGTAGCCAAGCATGTGCGCTTCTTCGGCGCGCAGCTTCAACTGCTCGGCGAGCACCGACGTGTTGTCCCATTCGGGCTTGCCGTTGCCGTACTGCGCGCCGAGTTCGGACGCGCGCGTCACGTACGCGCGGTACATCGCTTCGCGCATCGGACGATTTTCCGAGTACTGCATCACCGGGAAATACGACGGGAAGTGCAGCGTGAATTTGTAGCCGGTCTTGCCTTCGCGCTCGGCCGCTTCCTTCGCGGCTTCGATCACGTCTTCGGGCAGGCCGGCCAGTTGCGCTTCATCGCCTGCTGCGACGATGTACGCGTAAGCGTTGGTCGCGTCGAGCACGTGGTCCGAGAACGCCTTCGACAGCCCTGCCTGCTTTTCCTGCAATTCGGCGAAGTGCGGCTTCTGGTCTTCCGGCAATTCGGCGCCCGACAGACGGAAATCACGCAGTGCATTGCCGAGGATCTTCTTGCGCTCGCCGGTCAGCGACGCGAAATCGCTGCTTGCGTTCAGCGCCTTGTACTTCTCGTACAGCGCGAGGTTCTGGCCGACGCTCGACCAGAATTCGGTGACGCGCGGCAGGTTCTCGCCGTACACGGCGCGCAGCTCGGGCGTATCGGCGACGGCGTTCAGATGGCCGATCACGCTCCACGCGCGTGACAGCGGTTCGGTAGCGCGCTCGACCGGCTCGACCACGTCGGCCCACGACGCGGGCGTGATCGGCAGTGCGGCGCGCTCGACGGCGGCGGCCGCGTCGGCGAGCAGCACATCGAGGGCGGGTGTCACGTGTTCGGGGCGAATGTCGCCAAAGCGCGGCAGGTCGGAGAAATCGAGGAGCGGGTTGTCGTGATGCGAGGAGATAGTGGACATGAGGCTTCCTGTCTGACGCGGGTGAACGGGTAATCGGTAAATCGACGGGCACGCGCAAGGTCGCCCTATGGCTGCCGGTATGAACATTATTGGGGCGGGACGCGCCAATTCCAATCCGTCGGCAGACAAATTATCAGATGTGGCGGCCGCGTGCGCGAATCGCCCGGCTTGTGCAGGCAGGTTAGGCCGAGCCGCACACCGTCGCCACAGTACGCACTCTGCGTTTTTGTGCGAAAGCGAACGGTGACGATTGTTGCTGTGCCGCAATGTGGCGTGTCGCTGCGAGTTGCGACATTTTTTGTCAGAGGTGTCGATGAACCCGCTTTCGCGCGCTTTAAAGCGCAACGGCAACAACTTCGACCTCGTGCGACTGCTGGCCGCCGTGGCCGTCGTGTATGGGCATTCGTATCTGCTCCAGGCACCGGATGGCGCGACCGACTGGGTGCAGAACGCACTCGGCTTCGACGGTTTCGGCGCGTTCGGCGTCTACGCCTTTTTTCTGCTGAGCGGCATGCTGGTGACGGCCAGCTACGACCGGCAACGCTCGGGGCCACGCTTCATCGCGTTGCGGATTGCGCGGCTGTGGCCGGCGGTGGCGGTCGGCTCGGTCGTGACGGTGTTTATCATCGGGCCGCTTTTCACGACGCTGCCGCTGCGCGAATACTTCGCCTCCGGGATGACGTGGGCGAACCTCGACAACTTTTCCACCATTGTGCTGAAGACCCGCTGGACGTTGCCGGGCGTGTTCGAGCACAACCGTATGCCGCACGAGATCTGCGCGACGCTGTGGACGCTGCCGCTCGAAGTGCGCTGCTATCTGATCGTGCTCGTGACCGGCATGCTGGGGCTGCTGTCCACGCCGCGCGGCGTGCTGCTGGCGGTGGCGCTCGGCGCCGCCGCGATCGTGTTGCGCGTGCATCTTCCGCATCTGCAACTGGGCGTGCGCGATTTCAGCCATACCGCCAACGGCTATTCGTTCTGGCCGGAGCCGTTCTTCATCCTGGGGATGCTGCTGTACGGCTGGCGCGAGCGGGTCGACATCAGCGGTCTGACGGCGCTGGGGTTCGCGATGGTCTTTCTGGTCTTTCGCGATACGGCCGGCGCGCAGCCGCTGTTCTACCTGGCCTTCGTGTACGGCGTGCTGTGGGTGGGGACGACGCCGCTGTTGCGGCGCTTCGTGCCGCGTCACGATTACTCGTACGGCATTTATCTGTACGGGTTCATGGTGCAGCAGTGCATCGCGAATCTGGCGCCGCAGTTGAGTCATGTGACGTCGCTAGTGATCGCGGCGCCGCTGATCCTTGCGAGCGCGGCGCTGTCGTGGCACTTCGTGGAGCGGCCGGTGCTGACGTGGTGTCGCACGCGGCTTGCGCCGCAGCGCAGACCACTGGCGACGGCCATGGCTGCGGGGGATCAGGCGGCGCGGTGAGGCGTACTGAGACGCGCTGGGTTAACGCTGCGCGCCATCGCCTCGCGCGTGAAACTTGCGTCGTAAAGCGGGACGTCTGCGTTTCCAGCAAGTCCCTTGCCGAGAAACAAAAAAAGCCGGCGCACGCACTGCGCCGGCTTTGTTTGCGCTTGCCGCGATTACGCCTTCGCGTCCGCTTCGCGCTCGGCGGCTTCGATCGTGTTCACAAGCAGCATCGTGATGGTCATCGGGCCGACGCCGCCCGGCACCGGCGTGATGTAGCCGGCCACTTCCTTGACGCCCGCGAAGTCGACGTCGCCGCACAGCTTGCCGGCGTCGTCGCGATTCATGCCGACGTCGATCACTGTCGCGCCCGGCTTCACCATGTCCGCGGTCAGGATGTTGCGCAGGCCGGTGGCGGCGACCACCACGTCGGCGTTGCGCGTGTGCGCGGCGAGGTCGCGCGTCTTGCTATGGCAGATCGTCACGGTCGCGCCGGCTTCGAGCAGCAGCAGCGCCATCGGCTTGCCGACGATGTTCGAGCGACCAATCACCACCGCGTTCGCGCCTTTCAGATCGATCCCGTACGCGTCGAACATTTTCATCACGCCGTACGGCGTGCAGGGGCGGAACAGCGGCTGGCCGGTCATCAGCGCGCCGGCGTTGGCGACGTGAAAACCGTCGACGTCCTTTTCCGGCGCGATCGCCTCGATCACCTTGTGGCTGTCGATGTGCTTCGGCAGCGGCAGTTGCACGAGAATGCCGTGGATGCGCGGATCGCGGTTCAGCTCGTCGATACGCGCAAGCAGGTCGGCTTCCGGCAGGTCGGCCGGATAACGGTCGAACGACGAGCCGAGGCCGTTGTCCTGGCAGGCCTTGACCTTGTTGCGCACATATACTTCGCTGGCCGGATTGTCGCCGACCAGCACGACGGCGAGCCCTGGCTGGTGGCCGCGGGCGGTGAGGGCGGCGGCGCGCGCGGCGACGTCGGCGCGCAGGGTCTTGGAAAGGGCTAGGCCGTCGATCAGTTTGGCTGTCATGGTCGGGTCGAGATAGGCAGTTTGGAAAGCGGAGCAGGGCGCGGAGGCTCAGGGCATGCCACGCGATGGCGTTTTTCAGCGGGAACGGGTCGGCACCTGAAAAGCGCGCGGCGCGAATCGGCGATAGGCGCGGCTGCGAAGTCCGACATTATACCGGCGCCGGGTCGTGCGCCGCGTACGGATTCGGGGTCGCGAAGGCGGGTTGCGCACGGGCCATAGCGGCTTTGCCTGCGGGACGAAGTTTCGCTGAAGCCTTGACTGAGTTGCCAAGGGCGAAGCGGTTACAGGCCGCCACGAAGACTATCGCCGCCGCCCCCCGGACCGCGATGGTTTACGTGACGGGCCCGAAGTGCGCACCGAAGCCCTGACTGATTCACCATGGACGAATGGCTTCAGACCGCCACGAACATGAGCGCGCCGCGACGGTCGAGACGAAGCCCCCAGCGAGCATCGCGGATAGCCTCGCAACCGGCCACAACCCCTCGCCGATCACACCCGCGTCACGGTTGTACAGCCTGCCACCCGTCACCCGGGTCGAACGACTTGAGCGCCGCCGCCGCGCGCGCCGTCTGCGGCCCGAGGTTCTTCTGATACACCTGACCGTCCTGATTGACGACGAAGCTCATCACCCCGGTTTTCCCATACTCGGCCGGCGATGCGATCAGCCCGAAGCCGCCGTCCAGCACGCCGTTCTCGATGTAGTTCTGCGCGCCGCCTTTCGCGTGCGGCCCTTGCGCGGTCAGGATCCGGTAGTGATAGCCGTGATAGGCCTCCGTCGGCAGCGTGTGACTGGGCATCGTCGCGGCGAGCGGCCCGAGCGGGCTCTCGGCTTCGCCGGGCGCGGTCGGCCAGTACAGGCCGTCGCGCTGGCCCGGCGTGCTGACGAAGCGTTGTGCGTAGTGCTTCGCCACGTTGTGGTAATCGTTCTGCGCGTCGACATACGCGAGCGACGTCAGAATCGCCGCGCGTTCGTTGCGACCGATGCGGCGCGTCAGCATCTCGTTGCGCGCGGCGGGCGGATCGAAACGCCAGCCCTGCGCCGTTTGCACGAGCGGAATCGGCACGGTCCAGCCGCTGTCGCCGACCGCCAGATGCGCGGTCGCGCGTCCGCCATCGCTGGCCGGCGTCTCGACGATCTGGTGTCCCTTCGACCACGCGCCGAGGAACTGGTAGATGTCGTCCTCGCCGATGTCCGCGGTCGGGATGAAGCGGCGAAAATCGTTGCCGAGCACATGCCTGAGCGCGCGGTCGTCGTTGCTGGCGACCGCGTCGACGAAAGCGTTGGCGGCCGCGTCGGCGCTGGGGTAGACGGCTTGCGCATGGGCCGCGCTCGCGACCGCCAGCAGCGCGCCGAGGCCGCCGACGGCGGCCAGTGCCCGAACGCACGCAGGCAGCGCGCGCCGTGAGAGTAAGCGGATCATCCGAGTCTCCTCATGAATGTTCAACGGCGGTGGCCCATGTGACCCGCGCCACCGCCGCCGAGTCTTCCGCCTCCACCACCACCGCCAATTCCGCCGCCGCCCCGCTGGACGCCGCCGCCATGCTCGCCGAATCCGCCGCCGTGGTACGCCTCGCCGCCGCCGCGCTCGCCGAATCCGCCGCCCGCATGCTGGCCACCGCTCGCCAGATTGGCGCGGCTCGCCGCGCCGCGCTGGGCATCGAGCCGCGCGGCATTGCCGTCGCCGGCGCCGCGCAGCGCGTTGTCGCGATTGGCGTTCTGCGCGCGGTTCTGCAGATTCTGATTTGCGACGCCGCCCTGATGAATCCCTTGCACGCGCTGACTCGCGTTGCCGCCCATCTGCTGGCCGGTGCGCTGCTGGAGGGTCTGCTGCGCCTGAGCGCGCGCGTCGTCGCGGCCGCGATACGCGTCGCGTTGCGCGGCGCCCAGGTTGTTGTTGACGTCGCTGCGGTTGACGTTGTTGCGGTTGACGTTGGCGTTGCGATTCCAGTTCGTCGTGCCACCGTTAGCGTCGATGCGGTTGTTCACGTTGATGTTGTTGTACCGGTTCACGTTGACGTTGACGTCGTGCGTATTCCAGTTGAAGCCGCCCCACAGCGAGTTCGCCACGGCGACGCCGGCGCCGAACGCCAGCCCCGCGGCGAGTCCGCTCGCGACCGCATAACCGGGCGGCGGTGGCACATACACGGGCGGATAGGCGGGATAGGGCCACGTGCCGTAGACCACCGTCGGGTTGTAGGTCGGCACATAGACGACCTGCGGATTGGCCGGCACGATCTGGATCGTGCTCTGTTCGACCACGACCTTCTGCTGTTCGCTCGTCTTCAGATTGCCGGCCGCCTGCGCCTGCTTGCGCAGGCGTTGCACGGAGTCCATCACGTCGTTGGGCTGGGCGAGAAAGGCGCTGCCGAGTTGCGAGACCCAGTCGGGTTTCGCGGACATCGTCGCGAGCACCTGAGGGAAGGCGACCAGCGATTGCACGCTCGGGTCCCACGGCTCGCCGGCGACCGCCTTCACCGCATCGTCACCTTGCAGCTTCGAGTTCGCTTTGGACCAGGCCGCGGCGGCCTGCACGTCCTGCGGGAAGGTGGCGGCCATCAGCACCTGGGCGAGCAGCGCGTCAGGATACAGCGCGATCGAGGCCGTCAACGAATCGAGTTGCTGGTTCGAGATTTTCGCGGCGCTTTGCGCGTACACGATGCCTGGCATCACGAGGCCGGCGCCGAGGGGCGTCCCGGCAAGGGCCGCGCAAATCAGCCACGCGCGCGAGCGGTGTGCTCCGGATCGTTTCACAATGACATCCTCCCGGTCGGGTTACACGCGACAGGTCGACGCGCGGCATGCGCGGCGACGATGCATCACGTCGGAATCAGGGCAGGCACAGGCGGCGAGGCGGACAGGCAGACAGGCGGAGCAGCGAACGGACTGAGACTGCGCGGAACAGATGCGATCGCGATGCGGCAGCGACGCGGTGCGCGCGACGTTCGAGCCGCGCGATCCGCTGGTGGCGTTTCGCGAAACGGTGTGCGACAGGTGCCGCACGTCATGCCCGCATTGATCGCGCATCAGCGATTCCCGCTAAGGAGTTCCGTATAAATTAGGGGGCGTAGCGGGGCTTGTCAATCAAATCGGACGAAAGCGGCCCGGCTTCAGACGGGCCGAGCCGGCGGTGAGCCAGGTGAGCAATTGCCGGGCCGCATGCGGCGCTCGGCATTGCGTGTCGAAGACGCGAGAGGAGAAGCAGAGAGGGTGCAGGCGCCGGACGACGCGCGCCGGGAGCACGGGAGATGGAGCCGCGCCGGGCCGGACTCCTTCTGCAGTCCGGCCGTTGGCACTCGATAGCTTTTTGCGGGGAAGGCCGCCGGTTGCAGTTATTGCGCGGCTTGCGGCTTGTTCGACAGCGCCAGTCGCAGCAGATCGGCGACCGTATTGACGTTCAGCTTTTCCATGATGTTCGCGCGATGCGCCTCGACCGTCTTGATGCTGATGCCGAGGTCGTCGGCGATCTGCTTGTTCAGGCGGCCCGCGATGATGCGTTCGAGCACCTGATGCTCACGCGCGGTCAGCTTGCCCAGACGCTCGGCGGCGGCGCGCTGCTGCTGCACGCTGGTGCTTTCGCTGCGCGCCTTGTCGAGCATGCGCTCGACCAGCTTGCGCAACTCGGCTTCGTCGAACGGCTTCTCGATGAAGTCCATCGCGCCTTTTTTCATCGTCGACACCGCCATCGGCACATCGCCGTGGCCCGTCACGAAGATGATCGGCAGCGACGCATTGTCGGCGATCAGGCGTTCCTGCAACTCGAGTCCGCTCATGCCGGACATCCGCACATCGAGGATCAGGCATGCGATCTGGCCCGGATGCTGATGCGGCTGCCATGCGTCGATGAACTGCTCGGCGCTGGAGAAGCATTGCACGCGGTAGCCGTTCGCCTCCAGCAGCCAGCGCAGCGAATCTCGCACGGCCTCGTCGTCGTCGACGACAAAGACAGTTTCCTGTGTGGTGACTGGGCTGTTCATAGCTCTCCCGTAACGGTTTGTGGTGTCGGCGCCTCTGACCCGCCGTTGCTCGGGCCGTCAGGCTCTCCAATAGGCAGACTGCAATGGAACGTGGCGCCTGTGATGTGGCCGTCGGACTCGACGTTGTTGACCACCCACAGACGGCCGCGGTGCGATTCGATAATCGAACGGCAAATGTTCAGCCCCATGCCCATACCATCGGACTTGGTGCTGTAAAACGGTTCGAACAGCCGCTCGGCGGTCGCTTCGTCGACGCCCGGTCCCTGGTCGACGACGCTGATGCAGACAAAGCCGCTTTCCAGCCGCACGACCACGCGGATCACCGGATCGACCGCATTCGGGCGCGCTTCGGCCATCGCTTCGGCGCCGTTCTTCAGCAGGTTGACCAGCACCTGCTCGATCAGCACCGGGTCGACGTAGATCACCGGCAGGCGCGAGCGCAGATCGGTGACGATGCGGATGCGGCGCTTCCTCGCTTCGAGTTCGGCGAGACCCACCGCGTCCGCGACGATGTCGGCGACACGCGTGGCCTGGCGCTTCGGCTCGCTGCGCTTCACGAACTCGCGGATACGCTTGATGATCATGCCGGCGCGCACCGCCTGCTGGGCGGTCTTTTCGAGCACGGGAAGCAGATTGTCGGGCGTCGTGCGACCGGATTTAACCAGCGCGACGGTGCCGGAGCAATAGTTGTTGATCGCGGCGAGCGGCTGATTGAGTTCGTGCGCGAGCGACGAGGCCATCTCGCCCATCGTCATCAGACGGCTCGTGAACTGCAGCTTTTCGTCCTGCTGGCGCGCCAGTTCCTGCGCGCGTTTGCGGGTGGTGATGTCGGTCGCGATCTGCATCTGCGCGAGGTGGCCGTCCACCCACTGGATGTACTGACGGCGTACTTCGAACCACTTCTGGATGCTTTGCACGTAGATTTCCTGCGCATCGGCGGTACTTTCGGTCAACGCGGCGGCGGGCAGGCCGGCGTAGGTGTCCACCATATCGATCGAATCGGACGACGCCTGTGCGCTATCGAACCCGCCGCCCGCCAATTCCAGATGGCCGTCCGGGCGGATGCCGAACAGGTGCCGGTAGTAGCGATTGGCGAACAGCAGTTCGGCTTCGTCGGCGGCCAGCACGGACACCGCGGCGTCGAGGCTTTCCAGCACGGTGGTGAAGCGTTCGTGGGCGGCGGCGAGTTCTTCGCGCGCGCGTTTCGGTTCGGTGATGTCGGTCATCGACGACATCCAGCCGGTCTGGCGGCCCGAGCTGTCGATCAGTGGCGACACGTAAAGGCGCGCGTGAAACAGCGAGCCGTCCTTCCTGCGCACCCGCAATTCGAAGCCCGACGACGGCGCCTTGCCCCGCAGCGTCATATCGAGCTGGCGCTGCATCTCGGGATAGGCGTCGCGCGGCCAGTACGCGAACGGCGCGTTCTTGCCGACCAGATCGCTTTCGTCCCAGCCGGTCATCCGGCAGAACGCCGGGTTCACGTGGGTGATACGGCCGTGCATGTCGAGCACGCGCATGCCGATCAGCACCGAGTTTTCCATCGCGCGGCGGAAGAACGCTTCCGCGTACAACGCCTGTTGTGCCTCGAAGCGCTGCCGCGTGTGCTTCCACAGACTCCACAGGCTCCACAGCACGAAGCACGACAGGCCCGCCACCAGCCACACCAGCGTGTTGTTGGTGAAGTTGGTCATCTGCGGGAACGCGTACACGCGCACCGAGATGCCCTGGCCCGGCGGATCGAGCGGCAGGTCGTAGAACATGTCGCGCGGCAGGCGCGGGCGGGTCGACGTGGTGGTCAACTCGCGGTTGTTCACGTCGATGATCGAAATCTTGTATTTGGCCGACAACTCGGGCGGAATGTCGCGCTTCAGAATGCCTTCGACCGAGAACACCGCGGCGATCGCGCCGAGGAACTCGCGGTCACGGAACACCGGCGTCTGCAGCGTGATGTAGCCGTTGCCGAGATCGTCGTAGATCAGCGGCGAATAGACCTGGCGGCGCGTGTCGCGCGCTTCGGTAAAGGCGGCCTTGACCGCTTCGTCCATCTGCGCGTCGTTGGGCCGCGCGAGCCGCTGGCCGAACACGGGCAGCGCGGTATTGGGCCAGCGCGGCTGCTGCGCGCTGGTGTACCAGTTCATGTAGAGGATCTCGGGATGCCCCTGCATGATGTCCGTGGTGGACACCTGGAACGAATGCGGGTCGGCGTGGCCGGCGGCCAGATCGCGCGCGAGCGCCTGAATCTGCTCCTGCGCGCCGGTCATCGACAGGCGGATCTGCTGCTGCGCCCACGCGACGTTACGGTAAAGCGTGTCTTCCTGCTGCTGCTGTTCGCGCCGGTTCAGGCTCCACAGAATCAGGCTCATGACGACCAAAAAAACCAGGATCGACAGGAGCGGCGTCAGCAAATAGGAATTCGACCACCATGGTCCATGGTGCCAGCGGGAGGACGGCGTCGAATCGCTCGGCGAACCGGCGGTACGCGCCGAGCGAGCGAAAAGCCGTTCGGTCAACATGCGTGGCATTGTAGCGCAGCGCGTGACTGACAAAAGGCGCAAAAAAGCGCGGAAAGTACCGTTAATCGGCGCAAACTAGCCGACGTATCCGTCGATCGGCAGTCAAATCAGGTTGCGCCGCAGCAATTTTCCGCATTATGAGAATTCATCTCGCAATTCGAAAATTTTGTTGCACGGACGTCGGGACCCTTATTACAATCGGCCGAAGCTGCCGCGGCCGTGCTTCGTCCGCGTCGTCTGTTCAAAGAGCGTTCCTCTATATCCAGGAGACGAGCATGTCCGCTGTACCCGACGAAGTCATGAAATATGTCGCCGCTGAAAAAGACGACGATCCCCAGGAAACCGGCGAATGGCTTGAAGCGCTGGATGGCGTGATTTCTGCTGTGGGCCCAGACCGCGCCCACTACCTGATCGAGAAACAGATCGAATTCGCGCGCGTGCACGGCGAACATCTGCCGTTCTCGGCCAACACCCCGTACATCAACACGATTCCGGTCGCGCGCCAGGCGAAGATCCCCGGTGACCAGGACCTCGAACACCGCATCCGCTCATACACGCGCTGGAACGCCATCGCAATGGTGCTGCGCGCGGGCAAGGAAACGAACGTCGGCGGCCACATCGCGTCGTTCGCCTCGGCGGCCACGCTGTACGACGTCGGCTACAACCACTTCTGGCACGCGCCGTCCGCCGAGCATGGCGGCGATCTCGTGTTCGTGCAGGGCCACTCGTCGCCGGGCGTCTACTCGCGCGCGTTCCTGCTCGGCCGCCTGACCGAAAACCAGCTCGACAACTTCCGTCAGGAAGTGGGCGGCGAGGGCATCTCGTCGTACCCGCACCCGTGGCTGATGCCGGACTTCTGGCAGTTCCCGACCGTGTCGATGGGCCTCGGCCCGATCATGGCGATTTACCAGGCGCGCTTCATGAAGTACATGCAGGCGCGCGGCATCACGAAGACAGAAGGCCGCAAGGTCTGGGCCTTCCTCGGCGACGGCGAAACGGACGAGCCGGAATCGCTCGGTGCGATCGGCATGGCTGGCCGCGAACGCCTCGACAACCTCGTGTTCGTGATCAACTGCAACCTGCAGCGCCTCGACGGCCCGGTGCGCGGTAACGGCAAGATCATCCAGGAACTCGAAAGCGAATTCCGCGGCGCGGGCTGGAACGTCATCAAGGTGATCTGGGGCAGCCGCTGGGATGCGCTGTTCCAACGCGACAAGTCGGGCGCGCTGATGCGCCGCATGATGGAAGTCGTCGACGGCGAATACCAGACGTACAAGTCGGAGTCGGGCGCGTATGTTCGCGAGCACTTCTTCAACACGCCGGAACTGAAGGCGCTGGTCGCCGAATGGTCCGACGAGGACATCTGGAATCTGAATCGCGGCGGCCACGATCCGCACAAGATCTACGCAGCGTTCCAGGAAGCATCGAATTCGAAGGGCCAGCCGACCGTCATCCTCGCGAAGACGATCAAGGGCTACGGGATGGGCGAAGCTGGTCAGGCGATGAACATCACCCACCAGCAGAAGAAGATGCAGGTGGAGCAGCTGAAGAAATTCCGCGACCAGTTCCGTCTGCCGATCGCCGACGAAGACCTCGTCAACGTGCCGTATCTCAAGTTCGAAGAGGGTTCGAAAGAACTCGAGTACATGCGCGCTCGCCGTCAGGACCTCGGCGGTTATCTGCCGGCGCGTCGTCAGAAGGCGGACTCGCTGCCGGTGCCGGAACTGTCGGCATTCGAGCCGCTGCTGAAGGGCACGGGCGAAGGCCGCGAGATCTCCACGACGATGGCGTTCGTGCGGATCCTGAACATTCTGTTGAAGGACAAGGCACTCGGCAAGCGCATCGTGCCGATCGTGCCGGACGAGTCGCGTACCTTCGGTATGGAAGGTCTGTTCCGTCAGATCGGTATCTGGAATCAGGAGGGCCAGAAGTACGTGCCGGAAGATTCCGACCAGCTGATGTTCTACCGCGAGTCGGAAAGCGGTCAGATTTTGCAGGAAGGCATCAACGAAGCCGGCGGCATGGCCGACTGGATCGCAGCCGCGACGTCGTACTCGACGCACGGCGAGATCATGATCCCGTTCTACATCTTCTATTCGATGTTCGGTTTCCAGCGGATCGGCGACCTCGCATGGGCGGCGGGCGACATGCGCTCGCGCGGCTTCCTGCTGGGCGGCACCGCGGGCCGCACGACGCTGAACGGCGAAGGTCTGCAACACGAAGACGGCCACTCGCTGCTGTGGGCCGCTTCGGTGCCGAACTGCATCAGTTACGACCCGACGTTCGGTTACGAACTCGCGGTCATCATGCAGGACGGTCTGCGTCGCATGGTGGCTGACCAGGAAGACGTGTATTACTACATCACGGTGATGAACGAAAACTACGAGCACCCGGCGATTCCGCAGGGCGACGCAGTAGCGGCCGACATCATCAAGGGCATGTACTCGTTCCGCAAAGCCGAAGCCGACAAGAAGGCGCCGCGCGTTCAGCTGATGGGTGCGGGCACGATCTTCAACGAAGTGATCGCCGCCGCCGACCTGCTGAAGAACGACTGGGGCGTCGCCGCCGACCTGTGGAGCGTGCCGAGCTTCACCGAACTCGCGCGCGAAGGTCACGAAGTCCAGCGCTGGAACCTGCTGCACCCGACCGAAGAGAAGAAGCTGTCGCACGTCGAGAAGCTGCTGAAGGACGCGCCGGGTCCGGTCATCGCATCGACCGACTACGTGCGTGCGCTGACCGAGCAGATCCGCGCGTTCGTGCCGCAGAAGTTCGTCGTGCTGGGCACGGATGGCTACGGCCGTTCGGACACGCGCGAAAAGCTGCGTCACTTCTTCGAAGTCGATCGCTACTGGGTCACGGTCGCCGCGCTGAACGCGCTGGCGGACGAAGGCACGATCGAACGCAAGGTGGTCGCCGAGGCGCTCAAGAAGTACAACCTTGATCCCGCCAAACCCAACCCGATGACCGTCTAAGGCATCATTCCCCGTGTGCCAAGGCGTGCGCGCCTGCTTCTGATCGACAGAGGCAGGCCGCGTGCGCGGCCCAGGAGACACTAACAATGAGTCAAGCGATCGAAGTCAAGGTGCCGGACATCGGCGATTACAAGGACATCCCTGTGATCGAGGTGCTGGTGAAGGCGGGTGATACCGTCGAGAAAGAGCAATCGCTCGTTACGCTGGAATCCGACAAGGCGACCATGGACGTGCCGAGCTCGGCCGCCGGCGTCGTCAAGGAAGTGAAGGTCAAGGTCGGCGACAACGTGTCGGAAGGTTCGCTGATCGTCGTGCTGGAAGGCGCTGAAGGCGGCGCGGCGGCTGGAGCGCCGGCTGCTGCACCGGCGCCTGCTGCTGCACCTGCGCCCGCCCCGGCCCCGGCCGCTGCGCCTGCTGCAAGCGGCGGCGGTCTGCAGGAAGTCAAAGTACCGGATATCGGCGACTACAAAGACATCCCCGTGATCGAAATCGCGGTGAAGGTCGGCGATCGCGTCGAGAAAGAGCAGTCGCTCGTGACGCTCGAATCCGATAAGGCGACGATGGACGTGCCGAGCTCGGCCGCCGGCGTCGTCAAGGAAGTGAAGGTCAAGGTCGGCGACAACGTGTCGGAAGGCTCGGTGATCGTCGTGGTGGAAGCCGAAGGCGGCGCAGCCGCGCCGGCTCCTGCACCGGCCGCGAAGCAGGCTCCCGTCGAGAAACCGTCCGATGCACCGGTTGCGCCGTCGCCGGCTCCGGCTACGCCGTCCGCGCTCGCGCAAGCGCCGCTGATTCCGGCAGGCGAGGGCGGCACGCGCCACGCGAGCCACGCGTCGCCGTCGGTGCGCAAGTTCGCGCGCGAACTCGGCGTCGACGTGACGCAGGTGAAGGGTACGGGTCCGAAGGGCCGCATTACGCAAGCCGATGTCACCGCCTTTATCAAGGGTGTGATGACCGGCCAGCGCGCGGCTCCGGCCGGTGCGGCGCCCGCAGCCGCAGGCGGCGGCGAGCTGAATCTGCTGCCGTGGCCGAAGGTCGACTTCACGAAGTTCGGTCCGATCGATCCGAAGCCGCTGTCGCGCATCAAGAAGATCTCGGGCGCGAACCTGCATCGCAACTGGGTCATGATTCCGCACGTCACGAACAACGACGAAGCGGACATCACCGAACTCGAAGCGCTGCGCGTGCAGTTGAACAAGGAAAACGAAAAGTCCGGCGTGAAGATCACGATGCTGGCGTTCGTGATCAAGGCCGTGGTGTCGGCTCTGAAGAAATTCCCGACGTTCAACGCAAGCCTCGACGGCGACAACCTCGTGTTCAAGCAGTACTACCACGTAGGTTTTGCCGCGGATACGCCGAACGGTCTCGTTGTTCCGGTGATTCGCGACGCGGACAAGAAGGGCCTCGTCGAGATCGCGAAGGAAATGACGGATCTGTCGAAGGCCGCGCGCGAAGGCAAGCTGAAGCCGGACCAGATGCAAGGCGGCTGCTTCTCCATCTCGTCGCTGGGCGGCATTGGCGGCACGCATTTCACGCCGATCATCAACGCGCCTGAAGTCGCTATTCTCGGTCTGTCGCGCGGTGCGATGAAGCCGGTTTGGGACGGTAAGCAGTTCGTGCCGAAGCTGATGTTGCCGCTGTCGCTGTCGTATGACCATCGTGTGATCGATGGTGCCGAGGCGGCGCGCTTCAATGCCTATCTGGGTTCGATTCTTGCCGATTTCCGGCGTGTGATTCTTTGATGTGATGTTGCGCAGAGCGCGGGTTGCTTGTCTGTGATCCGCGTCTCTCTGTAGAACCTGCTTTCATGTCGGTCTATTGGCGTCGCCCCTGTGCGGGGCGGCACCTACTTTTCTCTGCCTTGCCAAAGAAAAGTAGGCAAAAGAAGGCGCGTTCCTCAGCGGACAGCAAAGGATGATTCCGTCCGTCGCGCTGCCAGCTTTTTGCGCCGACAGGCGCGGGTTCTTCGCTCATCACGATCAACAAGAGAAGGGGACACCATGAGTCTCGTCGAAGTAAAAGTGCCGGATATCGGTGACTTCAAGGACGTCGATGTCATCGAAGTCAATATCAAGCCGGGCGATGCGATCGAAAAAGAGCAGTCGCTGCTGACGCTCGAATCCGATAAGGCTTCCATGGAAGTGCCGAGCGATGTCGCCGGCACCGTCAAGGAAGTCCGCGTCAAAGCCGGTGAAAAGGTCTCGCAGGGCACGGTGGTCGCGCTCGTCGAAACGTCCGGTGAAGCGGCGCCTGCTAAAGATGCACCGACGGCCGCGGCCAGGGAGCCCGAAAAAGCGGCTGCTCCGGCTCCGGCTCCCGCTCCCGCTGCTGCGCCCAAGGCCGCGGCTCCCGCGCCGCAAGCGGGCAGCTTCTCCGGCAGCGCCGACATCGAATGCGACATGCTCGTGCTCGGTTCGGGCCCCGGCGGCTATTCGGCAGCGTTCCGCTCGGCTGACCTGGGCATGAAGACGGTGCTGGTCGAGCGTTACTCGACGCTCGGCGGCGTGTGTCTGAACGTCGGCTGCATTCCGTCGAAAGCGCTGCTGCATACGGCGCTGGTGATCGACGAAGCCGAAGCGCTCGGCGCGCACGGCATCACGTTCGCCAAGCCGCAGATCGATCTGGACAAGCTGCGTGACTTCAAGTCCGGCGTCGTCAAGAAGCTGACCGGCGGTCTCGCCGGCATGGCCAAGGCGCGCAAGGTCGAAGTAGTGACGGGCACCGGCGCGTTCGTCGACCCGAATCACATGGAAGTGCAGACCGAAGGCGGCAAGAAGGTCGTCAAGTTCAAGCAGGCGATCATCGCCGCGGGCTCGGAAGCGGTGAAGCTGCCGTTCATTCCGGAAGACCCGCGTGTGGTCGATTCGACCGGCGCGCTCGAACTGCGGCAGATTCCGCAACGCATGCTGGTGATCGGCGGCGGCATCATCGGCCTGGAAATGGCGACGGTGTACGCGACGCTCGGCGCGAAGATCGACGTGGTCGAAATGCTCGACGGTCTGATGGCCGGCGCGGACCGCGATCTGGTCAAGGTCTGGGAGAAGTACAACAGCAAGCGTTTCGCGAACGTCATGCTGAAGACCAAGACCACCGCGGCCGAAGCGAAAGACGACGGCATCTACGTGTCGTTCGAAGGCGAGAAGGCCCCGGCCGAAGCGCAGCGTTATGACCTCGTGCTGGTCGCTGTCGGCCGTTCGCCGAATGGCAAGAAGATCGGCGCGGACAAGGCCGGCGTTGCGGTGACGGAGCGCGGCTTCATCGACGTCGACAAGCAGATGCGCACCAATGTGCCGCACATCTTCGCGATCGGCGATATCGTCGGTCAGCCGATGCTCGCGCACAAGGCGGTGCACGAAGGCCACGTCGCAGCGGAAGCCGCGCATGGCGAGAAGGCATACTTCGACGCGCTGCAGATTCCGTCGGTGGCCTACACCGATCCGGAAGTGGCGTGGGCCGGCAAGACCGAAGACCAGTTGAAGGCCGAAGGCGTCAAGTACGGCAAGGCGGTGTTCCCGTGGGCCGCTTCCGGCCGGGCGATCGCCAATGGCCGCGACGAAGGCTTCACGAAGCTGCTGTTCGACGAGGAAACGCATCGCGTGATCGGCGGCGGCATCGTCGGCCTGAACGCGGGCGACCTGATCAGCGAAGTCTGTCTCGCCGTCGAGATGGGCGCGGATGCAACGGATATCGGCAAGACGATCCATCCGCATCCGACGCTCGGCGAATCGATCGGCATGGCCGCCGAGCTGTACGAAGGCGTCTGCACCGACTTGCCGCCGCAGAAAAAGAAGTAAGGCGCTCTGGAACCCGTCCGCATGCGGGCGGGTGCGAATGGGCAAAGAAAAACGGCGCGTCCTGTGAAGGGCGCGCCGTTTTTCATTACGCAAGAGAACTGGGCAAGGCGTTCGCGGTGCGGCAACAACACACGACGCCGAAGGCGGCAGTTTGCGCATGCTCGTCTGCATCAGCCAGCCGGCAAAAAAATCCCGGCTGGTCGCCGGGCAAACGATACGCTGTTCAACGTATCGGAGCGTTCGGCCAATGAAACCGTGTGAGCGGCAACGGCACGACGCTGTTGCTTACGATAACGCCGGCACAGTTCGCACTGTGCCGGCGTGAGGTCTTGCCTTAAAAAACTACCGGAAGGAAGCTTAGACTGGCTTCTTGGCCGAGCGCGATGCTTGCGCAGCGGCTTGCGAAGCCGCCTTCGACGCGGCCGTAGCGGCTGCATTGAAGTTGCTTTCGGCGATTTCGACGGCTTGCTTGGTTGCCTTGTGGACCGTTTCGTACGTGGTGTTGGCGGCGGTGATGGCCGACTTCATCACGGCGACGGCGGTTTCCGAACCGGCCGGTGCGTTCTTCGCAACGTTTTCGACGAGCGATTGCACCTTGCGGTTTTGCTCTTCGAACTGCGCTTCGGCGACGCGGGTGAATTCACCTTGCGTTGCCGAAACGATTTCATATACGTGACGGCCGTACGACAGCGCCTTTTCGGCCACCGGCTGCGCGAGGCTCGCTTGCAGCGCCAGCAGTTCCTGCGCGTCCTTCACCGACAGCGCGCGTTGGGCATTTTCCTGGCTTTCCGCGAGCGTCGACTTGACGACTTGCAGGTTCAGCTCAACCAGCTTTTCGACGCCTTCAAATGCTTTGGTCGTCAGGCCGAACAGCGTTTCAAAGTTGGCTTTCTGGGCTGCGGCGAATTGCTCAGGGGTCAGCAGAGTCATGGTTTACGCTCCTGGATTGCGGTCTGTCTGTGCGGACCGCATTGGGGTGGGTGGTGAGACGCAGTAGTTCGTCTCCCCGGACTGCGACGTATGGTGCATCGCAGCAATGGTTCCCATTTTAGGATGGCCACAATGAATGTCAAGCATTTTTTGTGCGCCGCACAATTTTAAGAAAATGCTGATAAAACAATACCTTATGCAGTAAGCATGACATTCGTATGACTCGGGACGAATTGGGGCGCCGCACCTTGCTGGTGCTGCTTCCGATGCCAATTCGATGCGGTTTTTTGGCGCGGCAATCGCGGCGCGAGGCGCGCGGTGGTAATGTCCCGCGTCTCATAAAAGTTGTGTGCGGGAAGATTCGATGTAAACCAGAAACTGTCACGGAACGTTAATGCTGCATGCCGGTCGAATGCGCGTTGGCGGTCTCCAGCAGGCGTTTAAGAACCTGAACGCGAGGCTGTCACGACGTCGTGCCGCATCGACGGCGCTGTACTTGCCGATGCCCTAACCGTATTTCCCCTGATCAAGGTTGTCTCGAAATTGCCGTTAAGCTGCGAAGAATCCCCTCGGTTCGGGCGGATGACGGCAAAGGCGGGACGCAGCGCGCTGGCGATCGTTTTTTTCGATCGAAGCGCGGCACTTATTTGTGTTTTTGCGATCGGAGCTTACAAGCCGGTTTAAGGAGCGCTTATAAGTGCTTCAAATTGCTAATTTTTCGTTGTTTTACTACACTTGCGGAAACCTCTCGCCGCTCCCTACCGAACACCCATGAAAACCGACATGTTTTCGTCGCTAAAAGTGATCCACGGCGCGGCCCGCAGCACCGCTCTGTCGGTGGCCGTCTCTCTGGTCGTCGCAGCGGCGTTCGCCACGCCTGTCAGCACTTTTGCCGCCACGTCTGCTGCAAGTGCAAAAACTTCCAAACACGCAAAAGCCGCGAAGAAGCCGGCCGCCGCTGCCGTTGCCGCCAAGGCCCCGGCCAGAGCCGGCAAGGGCGCGGCGGCGAAAACCGTCGCCGCGGCGGACGACGATACGCCGCGTGCTTCGGCCAAGCGTAAGCGTGTGAGCTTCACGTCCAACGGCCGTCACCATTCGGTGGTGCGCCGTGTCGCGTACGAGCCGCGTCAGCCGACCGTGGGCCAGGCTTTCGGCCTGCATGAAACGCCGGACGCGCTGATGCTGCGCTCGAGCGTGGCGTACGTGATCGACCAGAACTCCGGCGAGTCGCTGTTCGACAAGAACTCGCGCGCCGTGGTGCCGATCGCGTCGATCACCAAGCTGATGACCGCGATGGTGGTGCTCGACTCGAAAGCGCCGATGACCGACCAGATCGAAGTCACCGACGAAGACCGCGACTACGAGAAGAACACGGGCTCGCGTCTGTCGGTGGGCTCGGTGCTCTCGCGTGAAGACATGCTGCACATCGCGCTGATGGCCTCGGAAAACCGTGCCGCCGCGTCGTTGTCGCGCTATTTCCCGGGCGGGCGCCCGGCGTTTCTCGCGGCGATGAACGCGAAGGCGAAGCAACTGGGCATGACCGACACGCACTTCGAAAACCCGACGGGTTTGACGAGCCAGAACGTGTCGAGCGCGCGCGACCTCGTGAAGATGGTCAACGCGGCGTACCAGTATCCGCTGATCCGCCGGTTCTCGACCGATCACAGCTACGAGGTGTACACCGGCAAGCGTAACCTCGCGTACAACAGCACCAATGCGCTGGTGCGCAACCCGACGTGGGACATCGGTCTGCAGAAGACTGGGTTCATCAACGAAGCGGGCGAGTGCCTCGTGATGCAGGCGACGATTCACGGCCGTCCGATGATCATGGTGCTGCTCGATTCGTCTGGCAAGTACTCGCGTTTCGCGGACGCCACGCGTCTGCGCACGTGGCTGGATAACGGTGGCGATCAGACGCGCATCACCAGCGCGGACGCGGGCGGTCCGGGCACCTGAAGCGCTTCGTGTTACGACGGCGGCCGGTTTCCCGCCGGCTGTGATGAAAAAGCCTCGCGAATGCGAGGCTTTTTCATTGCGGCGGGCAGAAGCGGCGCTCTGTTACGCGTGGTGACTGCGCGAATGATCGTGCGGTGCCTGCGGCCGGTAGCCGAGCGCTTCGGAAATCATCAGCGCCGTCTGGCTGAGCTGGCCGAGCCACGAGTCTTGCAGACGGTCGGCCGGCGCCGAAAGCGACAGGCCGGCGACCAGCTTGCCGGTGTCGTCGTAGATGCCGGCGGCGATGCAGCGCACGCCCAGTTCCAGCTCCTCGTTATCGCGCGCGCAGGCTTGCTGACGCACGTGCGACAGCTCGCGCTCCAGTTTGGTCAGATCGGTAATGCTGTTCTGCGTGTGGCCCGACAAGCCGGTGCGCGTGGCGTACGCGCGCACGCGCGTCGATTCGTCGGCGGCGAGGAACAGCTTGCCCACCGAGGTCAGATGCAACGGAGCCCGCCCGCCGATGGCCCGCACCACCTGCATGCCGGAGCGTTCCGAATAAGCGCGTTCGATATACACGATCTCGTCGCCCTGGCGTACCGACAGGTTCACCGTCTGGCCCGTCTGCCGGTGCAATTCGCGCATCGGCGTGAGCGCCGCGTCGCGGACCGACAGACGCGCCTTCACCAGATTGCCCAGCTCGAGCAGGCGCATACCGAGGCGGTACGTGCCGGGATCCGACCGGTCGACCAGCCGGCACATCACCATGTCGTTCAGGATGCGGTGCGCGGTGGACGGGTGCAGCTCCGTGCGGATGGCGAGTTCTTTCAGGCTGACCGGGTCGCTATGCGCCGCGAGTGCATCGAGCAGGCGCATCATGCGTTCGATCACCTGGATCGAAGTTTTGGGATCCGGGTTCGTATCGCTCATGGGAGGAATCGGTTGACGCGTCAAACAGCGGAAATTGATTGTATCTCGTATAGTGAAAAAAGCGAACGCGGTTCGAAGGCCTGCTCAAATTTGGCTGGCGTTCGTCCTATGCCTTCTGGCCGATTGGTATTGTGCGCCAAACAGCGGATAATCAGGGACGTTTTCCCGAAGGAGGGCTCATGCGAGTCGGATTGTTCGTCACCTGTCTGATCGACCTGATGCGTCCCGAGATCGGCTTTTCGGTCATCAAGCTGATCGAAGGCGCCGGTTTCGAGGTGGTGGTGCCACCCGCGCAGACCTGTTGCGGGCAGCCCGCGTACAACTCGGGCGAGCGGCGCATCGCGCGCGACCTGGCCGAGAAAACCCTGCGCGAGTTCGAACAGTTCGACTACGTGGTGGTCCCGTCGGGGTCGTGCGGCGGCATGATCCGCGCGCACTACGGCGACCTGTTCGCCGACGATCCCGAACTGATGAACCGCTTCGGCCGTTTGCGCGCCCGGGTGTTCGAGCTGACCGATTTCCTCGTCAATGTGGCCAAGGTGCAGTTGCAGCGGGGTGAATTCGCCGGGCAGCGCCAGGTGACGTATCACGACTCCTGCTCGGGGTTGCGCGAACTCGGCGTCAAGTCCCAGCCGCGCGCGTTGCTCGCGCAAGTGGGCGTGGCGGTGACGGAGATGAAGGATTGCGAGCACTGCTGCGGTTTCGGCGGCACGTTCGCGGTCAAGTACGGCGATATCTCCACGGCGATCGTCGACGAGAAATGCGCGAACATCAGTGCGAGCGGTACCGGTACGGTGGTGCTCGGCGACCTCGGCTGCATGCTCAACATCGAAGGCCGTCTGCGACGGACCGGCGATTCGACGACGCGGGTGCTGCATATCGCGCAGGTGCTGGCCGGCGACGTGTAGCGGCCGGCGTCGGCGCGTGTCGCACGCGGGGGGCGTGTGCGGCCGGCATGCCTGACCCGTTCGCCGCCGTTCGCCGCGCGCTACCTCGCGCCATTCCTTTCACGCATGTCGCTTCGCGCGTTTTCCGTGCCGCGCGTTGCGTTTCGGATTCCGCCTAAGGACGCCATGCAAATCCAATCGATGCAGTTCAAGGCTCGCGCCGGTCAGAAACTTGCTGACCAGCGTTTGCAGCAGAACCTGACCAAACTGTCCACCAAGTTCGTGTCGGCCCGCGCGAGCGCGATGACCGCGATCGACTTTCTCGCGACCCGCGCCGCGCTGAAGGAGCGCCGAAATCGCGCGCTGGAGAATCTCGATGTGTGGCTGGAAAGCTTCGAACGCGAAGCGACCCGGCGCGGCGTGACGGTGCTATTCGCCGAGACGACGCAGGAGGCCGCGCGGCTCGTCGGCGATATCGCGCGACGGCACGGCGTGAAGAAGGTGATCAAGACCAAGTCGATGGTCACCGAGGAAATGCGCCTGAACGAGGTGCTCGGGCAAATGGGCGTGCAGTCGATCGAAACGGATCTGGGCGAGTACATCCTGCAGATCAACGACAACGAGCCGCCGAGCCACATCATCGCGCCGGTCGTCCATAAAGATAAGGACGAGATCGCCGACCTGTTCGCCAAAACGCACGGCCGGCCGCGTCTGACCGAAATTCCCGAGATGACACGCGAGGCGCGCGAGATGCTGCGGCCTCATTTCATGAGCGCGGACATGGGGGTGACGGGCGGCAATTTCGTGATCGCGGAGACGGGCTCGGTCGTTCTCGTGACGAACGAGGGCAACGAAGGCATGTGTACGGTGATGCCGCGCGTGCACGTCGCGGTCACGGGTATCGAGAAGGTGCTGCCCACCCTCGAAGACCTCGCGACCGCGATGCGTTTGCTGCCGCGCTCGGCGACCGGGCAGACGACCTCGAACTATTTTTCCGTACTGACCGGGCCGCGTGGCGAGGGCGACCAGGACGGTCCCGAGCACATGTACGTCGTGCTGGTCGACGGCGGGCGCACGGGGCTGATCGGCGGCGATTTTCAGGAGATGCTCCGGTGCATCCGCTGTGGCGCGTGCATGAATCATTGCCCCGTTTATCAGAAGGTCGGCGGCCATGCGTATGGCTGGGTCTATCCGGGGCCGATGGGTTCGGTATTGACGCCGAGCTATGTCGGAATCGACAAGGCGCTGGATTTGCCACAGGCCGCGACCCTGTGTGGCGAATGCAACAGCGTTTGTCCGGTGGGGATTCCGCTATCCGATCTGCTGCGCAAGCTGCGCGAGAAACAGGTGGAGCGGCGACTGCGTCCGTGGAAGGAGCGCGCGGGGCTCGCCGTGTGGGGTTTTCTGGCGCTGCATCCGGATGCATATGCGCTTTTCACCAAACTGGCCGTTCGCGTGCTGGAGCGCATGGGCGGGCGTAACCGTTCGATCGCCAGATTGCCGTTGGGCGGCGCGGGGTGGACCAACACGCGTGAGATGCCGGCGCCAGTCGGCCGTACTTTCAGGGAGTTGTACGCCGCGCAGCGCAGTCATATTGGCTGAGCGGGATGGTTCCGTTGAGAGAGGACCTGGCCGGTCTGTCGCAAGCGCTGGGAAGGTGATTGCCTGCGCTGGGAGATAACGCGCACGATGCCTTGCAAGCCGCCACGCGGGCGGAGGCGGCTCTGGTTTGTTGTCAGGCGCGGGGATCAGGCGCTCAGCCGATATGCGCTGATCAAGCGCCTGTGCCGTTTACTTCGCGGCTATTAGTGCTCCCTGAATGCGCCGTCCGGCTGGCGATTCGAAGCGTTCCGCGCCGGCCGCGCATCGTTACCGTTGCCGCGCCCGCCGCCATTGCCCGCCTGCTGCGGGGATTGCGGCGGCGGACCTCCCGCGCCGGGCCGAGGCGCATTCGACCCGCCAGGCCCGCGCGGCCCGCCGACTGCGCCCTGCGGCGGCGGCCCGCCGTTCGGTTGCCCATGTCGGCCGCCATTGTCCCCGTGGTTGTCGTGGTTTCCGTAGTTGCCGTTGTTCGGTCGGCCCCGGTCAGGGTAGCCGTGATAGCCGGGACCCGGCCCGTAATAGCGGCCCGGTCCGCCGTAATAGCCGGGGGCCGAGTAATTGCTATATCCCATATACACATTGGCCTGCGGCACGACCGGGCCGCCGGTGGCATAGCCGTCATAACCGTCGTAGCCGCCGCCGTAACCGTTGCTGTACATCGGGGTGCCGTCCGGGTAGACGGCGCAGCCGCCAAGCAGGACGGCGATGGCGAGACCGGCGAGTGGTGCAAATCGTTTCATTGGGTGGACCAGTGCGAGAGGATTACGTCTGTAAGACCGCTATTATCCCCAACCGTCATCGAAGCTTTGTATATGTTTGTAAGGATTTCATTTTCGTGCCAGCGGCGATTGCGCTGCGGGACATAATCGACAATTGACTGTTCCATTTGGAGCAACGCTGTATCTCGTGTCGGTGGGGTTTCCTGATTGCAAATTTCTATAGCATTTGCACTGGGCATAGTGCGTCACAAGCGTATGCGCCCCTAATCGGAAAACGACATCATGAAAAAGACAATATCGGTGTACTGGCCCCTTGCCATTGTTGTGCCGCTCGCTGCGGCTGCTTATCTGCACATTTGCGGCAACGCCGCTTCGCGCCCACAGGCTCCCTTGGGCGCCGATCAACTGACCGCCGAACTCGCGCGCGCTGTTTCGTACGGCATGATCGACGCCACTTCGGCGCTGCCGGCGAAACCGATGCGCGCCGCGACGGCCATGCCGCTCGCCGAGGCATCCTGAGCGGCACGTTCGGAAAACGCCGTGGCGCGATGCGCACCGCTCGCGCGCGCTGGCCCCTCCACAGCGCACAGCCCGCCTGAACGCGCCGAGCGTCCTCCGGCGAGATTCCGCCGGCCTTTGTATAATCGCGGCACCGTTTAAAACCCTCAGTCTCCTCGCCTAGTGCGTTGAAGCGCCCGAAACTTCTGATGAAAACCGTGTCCGTCTGTTTCGTATGCCTCGGGAACATCTGCCGTTCGCCGACGGCGGAAGGCGTGATGCGCCATCTGGTCGACGAGGCGAAGCTCGCGGAGCGCATTCTGATCGATTCCGCCGGCACGGGCGACTGGCATATCGGCGCGCCGCCCGACCAGCGCGCTCAGCAAGCGGCGACGCAACGGGGCTACGAGCTGGCCGCTTTGCGCGGTCGCCAGATTGCGGCGACTGACTTCGAGCGCTTCGATCTGCTGATCGCGATGGACGACAAGAACGTCGCCGCGCTCCGTCAAATGTGCCCGCCGGGGCAGCGCGACAAGATTCGTCTGCTGATGGAATTCGCGCCGCAGACGGACAGCCGGTGGAGCGGCACCCGCGAAGTCACCGATCCATACTTTGGCGGCGCGGAGGGTTTCGAGCAGGTGCTGGATCAGTGCGAAGCCGCTTGCCGCGGGCTAATCGCCGCCTTGCGTCCGCAATTGTTCACCTAGCCTGGCTGGCGGCGGAATTCGGGCGCGCTAGCTATTAAGCAAATGACCCAAATTGCAATAGGGATACTTGACTAAATCGCTCATGTATTTATACTTGACCAAACTTGTCGAGAATTGCGGTTCCCACACATATGAGACTCACCACAAAAGGCCGTTTCGCCGTCACGGCGATGATTGACCTGGCGCTGCGCCAGGAGCAGGGCCCGGTGACGCTTGCGGGTATCAGCCAGCGCCAACATATCTCCCTGTCCTATCTCGAGCAGCTGTTTGGCAAGCTGCGTCGTCACGAAATCGTCGAGTCCGTGCGCGGACCGGGCGGCGGCTACAATCTTGCCCGCCGCGCCGAAGACGTCACGGTGGCCGACATCATCATCGCGGTCGACGAGCCGCTCGACGCCACACAGTGCGGCGGCAAGGGCTCGTGCGAGGGCACCAAACAGCACGACGGCCACTGCATGACGCATGAACTGTGGTCGACGCTGAACCAGAAAATGGTCGAGTACCTCGATTCGGTCTCCCTGAAGGATCTCGTCGATCAGCAGCGTTCGCGCGAAGGCGCGCCGGCGGTGCTGCGCGACAGGCGCAACGAAGCGCCGGCGGTCGAGCCTGTCCGTACCGTGCCGAAAGGGCCCAATTCCGTTTTCAACATGGCCGGTTCGTGAGGCGCGGTATCTAGCATTCGCCGCCGCCTGATCAAGAACCCAGAAGCCAGAGCACATGACGTCCCCGGAGCAATTGATGAACAACGACTCTCTCCATCTGCCCATTTACATGGACTACAGCGCTACGACGCCGATCGATCCGCGCGTGGTGGACAAGATGATTCCGTATCTGCGCGAGCAGTTCGGCAACCCCGCATCGCGCAGCCACTCGTATGGCTGGGACGCGGAGCGCGCAGTCGAAGAAGCGCGTGAGAACGTCGCCGCGCTGGTGAACGCCGACCCGCGCGAAATCATCTGGACCTCGGGTGCAACGGAGTCGGACAACCTCGCGATCAAGGGCGCCGCGCACTTCTACAAGAGCAAGGGCAAGCACATCATCACGGTGAAGACCGAGCACAAGGCCGTGCTCGATACCTGCCGCGAACTCGAACGCGAAGGCTTTGAAGTCACGTATCTGGACGTCAAGGATGACGGTCTGATCGACCTCGAAAAGTTCAAGGCCGCGCTGCGCCCCGACACGATTCTGGTGTCGGTGATGTCGGTGAACAATGAGATCGGCGTGATCCAGGACATCGAGGCGATCGGCGAGATCACCCGCGAGAAAGGCATCATTTTCCACGTGGACGCCGCGCAAGCCACCGGCAAGATCGCGATCGACCTGCAAAAGCTGAAGGTCGATCTGATGTCGTTCTCCGCGCACAAGACCTACGGTCCGAAGGGCATCGGCGCGCTGTACGTGCGTCGCAAGCCGCGTATCCGTATCGAAGCGCAGATGCATGGCGGCGGTCACGAGCGCGGCATGCGTTCGGGCACGCTGGCCACGCACCAGATCGTCGGTATGGGCGAAGCGTTCCGGATCGCGCGTGAAGAAATGGCTACGGAAAACGAACGCATCCGCATGCTGCGCGATCGGCTGCTCGCCGGCCTGTCGGAAATGGAAGAAGTGTATGTGAACGGCGACATGGAAAAGCGTGTGCCGCACAACCTGAACATCAGCTTCAATTTCGTCGAAGGCGAATCGCTGATCATGGCGGTGAAGGACGTGGCGGTGTCGTCGGGTTCGGCTTGCACGTCGGCTTCGCTGGAACCGTCGTACGTGCTGCGCGCACTGGGCCGCAACGACGAGCTCGCGCACAGCTCGATCCGCTTCACGGTGGGCCGCTTCACGACCGAGCAGGATGTCGATTACGTGATCAACCTGCTGAAGAGCAAGATTTCGAAGCTGCGCGACTTGTCGCCGCTGTGGGAAATGCACAAGGACGGGATCGATATTTCGACGATCCAGTGGGCAGCGCACTGACGCGCCATCTGGACGAAGTTGAATTCATCGAATTGCAAATTGCAGGTTGAAACGGATCAAGGAGTTTAATCATGGCTTATAGCGACAAGGTTCTGGACCACTACGAAAACCCGCGCAACGTCGGTTCCTTCGCGAAGGACGACGATGCGGTCGGCACTGGCATGGTCGGCGCGCCGGCCTGCGGCGACGTGATGAAGCTGCAGATCCGCGTGGGCGCGGACGGCGTCATCGAAGACGCGAAGTTCAAGACGTACGGCTGCGGTTCGGCGATTGCTTCGAGCTCGCTCGTCACCGAATGGGTGAAGGGCAAGACGCTCGATCAGGCAATGTCGATCAAGAACACGCAGATCGCCGAAGAACTGGCGCTGCCGCCGGTGAAGATCCACTGCTCGATCCTCGCGGAAGACGCGATCAAGGCAGCGGTCGCCGACTACAAGCAGCGTCACGGTGAAGCGGCGGTCGTCGAAGGCGACAAGCAGCACGCGTGAGCGTCGCTTGAACCGCGACTGATCGCGGTTTATTGAAAGGAAGCGGACGGCGCGGATCGAATGCGCCGTCCAGCATGAGCGATATTTGATGCAGGCAGGGTCGCAGTGCGCAAACCGTCACACGGGTGATCGACACCCCATGCGGCGGACCCGCACCGCGCAATGAGAAACGCTATGGCAATTACGTTGACCGAAAAGGCAGCACAGCACGTCCAGAAGTATCTGACCCGTCGCGGTAAAGGCGTCGGACTGCGCGTCGGCGTGCGCACTACCGGTTGCTCCGGCTTGGCCTACAAGCTCGAGTACGTGGACGAACTCGCGCCCGAAGATCAGGTGTTCGAAACCAGCGGCGTGAAGATCATTGTGGACCCGAAGAGCCTCGCCTATATCGACGGCACCGAACTCGACTTCGCACGCGAAGGGTTGAACGAAGGCTTCAAGTTCAACAACCCGAACGTGAAGGACGAATGCGGTTGCGGCGAGTCGTTCCGCGTGTAAGTTCGAAGTTTTCCGCGTGCAGCGGATCAAAGGCGGCGCGGGCCGCCTTTTTAGTTTGATCCGCGCATCCGGGGCCGCATGGCTTGCCGACTTCTCTCTCACGCTGCGCCGCGTTTTCGCTTTCGAGCCACATTTTTAGACTGCACTCCGGTGCGCTTTCATCAACGGACTCCTTTTATCCGATGGCCTCGCTGAACGACAGCCACTTCGACCTGTTCGATCTGCCGGCGCAATTCGCGCTCGACGCGGCAACGCTCGATCACGCCTACCGCACGGTGCAGGCGCAAGTGCATCCGGATCGCTTCGCAGCGGCCGGCGACGCCCAAAAGCGCATCGCGATGCAATGGGCGACGCGCGCCAACGAGGCGTATCAGACGCTGCGAGATCCGTTGAAGCGCGCCACGTATCTGCTGTCGCTGCGCGGCATCGACGTCGGCGCGGAAAACAACACGGCGATGGAGCCGGCGTTCCTGATGCAGCAGATGGAGTGGCGCGAGAACATCGAGGACGCGGCCGCGGCGAAGAACGTCGACGCGCTCGACGCGTTGCTCACCGAACTGCGCGACGAAGAGCGCATGCGTTTCGACAAGCTCGGCGCATCGCTCGACAGCGGCGCGAATCAGGCGGCGGGCGAGGCGGTGCGGCAGTTGATGTTCATCGAGCGGGTGGCGTCGGAAATCGGCGCGCAGATCGAGCGGCTTGAAAACTAGCGCGCGGCGCAGCACCCAGAAGCCGAAGCAATTCAATCCAGCAACGCGAAAATTCAGGACGGGGCACAGCGGCCCCGAGAAGATCCAGATGGCCTTACTGCAAATCTCCGAACCCGGCATGGCGCCGGCGCCGCACCAGCGGCGTCTGGCGGTCGGTATCGATCTCGGCACCACCAACTCCCTCGTCGCCGCGGTGCGTAGCGGCGTGCCCGACGTGCTGCCCGACGAAGACGGTCATGTGCTGCTGCCGTCGGTGGTGCGTTACCTGGAAAAGGGCGGCCGCCGCATCGGCCGCACGGCCAAGGCCGAAGCGGCGAGCGATCCACGCAACACGATCGTCTCGGTCAAGCGCTTCATGGGCCGGGGCAAGGCGGAAGTCGAAGGCGCTGAAAACGCGCCGTACGATTTCATCGACGCGCCCGGCATGGTGCAGATCCGCACCGTCGACGGCGTGAAGAGCCCGGTCGAAGTGTCGGCCGAAATTCTTGCGACGCTGCGTCAGCGCGCCGAAGATTCGCTCGGCGACGAGCTGGTCGGCGCGGTCATCACGGTGCCGGCTTACTTCGACGAAGCGCAGCGCCAGGCGACCAAGGACGCCGCGCGGCTGGCCGGCCTGAACGTGTTGCGCCTCCTGAACGAGCCGACCGCGGCCGCGATCGCCTATGGTCTCGACAACGGCTCCGAGGGTCTGTACGCGGTGTACGACCTTGGCGGCGGCACCTTCGACCTGTCGATCCTGAAGCTCACCAAGGGCGTGTTCGAAGTGCTCGCGGCGGGCGGCGACTCCGCGCTCGGCGGCGACGATTTCGACCACGCGCTGTATCGCCACGTGCTGGAGCAGGCGGCCATCGCACCGCAAACGCTCGCACCGGAAGACGTGCGTCTGCTGCTCGACAGCGTACGCGAGGTCAAGGAGGCGTTGTCGGCCGCACCTGAGGCAACCCTCGCGGCGACGCTCTCGAACGGCACCAGGCTCGATCTGACGATCACCGAAGCTACTTTCGAGGCGATCACTCAGGCGCTGGTGCAGCGAACGCTTGGCCCCACGAAAAAAGCGCTGCGCGACGCCAAAGTCACGACCAAAGAGATCAAGGGCGTGGTGTTGGTCGGCGGCGCGACGCGCATGCCGGTGATCCGCCGCTCGGTCGAGTCGTTTTTCGGCCAGCCGCCGCTCGTGAACCTCGATCCGGATCAGGTCGTCGCGCTTGGAGCTGCGATCCAGGCCGATCTGCTCGCGGGTAACCGCGGCGCGGACGGCGACGACTGGCTGCTGCTGGATGTAATTCCGCTGTCGCTTGGCGTCGAGACGATGGGCGGGTTGACCGAGAAGATCATCCCGCGCAACTCGACGATTCCGGTCGCCCGCGCGCAGGACTTCACGACCTTCAAGGACGGCCAGACCGCGATGGCGATTCACGTCGTGCAAGGCGAGCGCGAGCTCGTCAGCGACTGCCGCTCGCTCGCGCGTTTCGAGCTGCGCGGCATTCCGCCGATGGCGGCCGGCGCGGCGCGCATTCGCGTGACCTACCAGGTGGACGCGGACGGGCTGCTGTCGGTGTTCGCGCGTGAGCAGGCCTCGGGCGTGGAAGCGTCGGTGGTGGTCAAACCGTCGTATGGCCTCGCCGACGACGACATCGCCCGCATGCTCGAAGACAGCTTTTCGACCGCCGAAGTCGACATGCGCGCGCGTGCGTTGCGCGAGGCGCAGGTCGAAGCGCGGCGTCTCGTGGAAGCGACCGACGCGGCGCTCGCCGCCGACGCCGAATTGCTCGACGACGACGAGCGTGTCGCGCTCGACGCGTTGCTCGATGCGTTGCGCAAGGTCGCCCAAAGCGACGACGCCGACGCGATCGAAGCCGCCACCAAAACGCTCGCCGAAGGCACCGACGAATTCGCCGCCCGCCGCATGAACAAGGGCATTCGCCGCGCGCTCGCCGGTCGCAAGCTCGACGAGATCTGAGGGTCGCAGGCCGGCGCGCATCGCGCCGGTCGCTGACGCTCAAGCGCGCCGTGCCGACTTAAAAAGTCCCCGCGGCGCCAGTAAAATGGTGCGGAGCCCGTTGCGGCCGCCGCGCCTCAGACCCAAACGGAAAATGTATGCCTCAAATCGTTGTGCTGCCCCACGTCGAACTGTGCCCGGAAGGCGCGGTGATCGACGCCGTGCCCGGCAAGAGCATCTGCGACAACCTGCTCGATAACGGCATCGAAATCGAGCATGCGTGCGAGAAGTCGTGCGCGTGCACGACCTGTCACGTGATCGTGCGTGAGGGTTTCGCCGCCTTGACGCCGTCCGAGGAAGACGAGGACGATCTGCTGGACAAGGCATGGGGGCTCGAACCGGCCTCGCGTCTGTCGTGCCAGGCCATGGTGCCGGCGGAGCAGGACCTGGTCGTCGAAATTCCGCGTTACTCGATCAATCACGCGAAGGAAAACCACTAACAGGAGGATGCAGCCATGAAGTGGACCGATACGCAAGACATCGCGATGGCCCTGACTGACAAGCACCAGGACATCGATCCGCAGCAGGTGCGCTTCACCGACTTGCATCGCTGGGTCACCGAGCTGGAGGGATTTGACGACGATCCCAACCGCTCGAACGAAAAGATCCTCGAGGCGATTCAGGCTGCATGGATTGAAGACGCGGATTACTGAGCGCGACGCGGCTGCACAGCCGAACAGCGCTGCGTGAATTGTTCCGTGGCGGCTGCGTCGTGGTAAAGAAAAAGGCGATTCCCTTGGAATCGCCTTTTTTAACGCCCGCGCAAAAGCGGGGCAGCCTCCCTGGGCCTTCGCGTTGATCTTTGCATCGACTTCGCGCGGGTTGTTGCGTTGGCCGGGCGCTCGTCTAGCCCGCGACCAGCGTGCCGTTTTCGACCCTTACGTGCTGGCCTTGCTGGAACGGCGGCGCTTCGTGGTACGTGAAATAGCGCGTCTTGCCGTTTTCCATTCGCACGCGTACCGAATACGACGTCGAGGTCCGGATGTGCTTTTCGACCGAATTGCCGGCGAGGCCGCCGCCGAGCGCGCCGAGCAGCGTCATCGCGGTGCGGCCGCCGCCCGAGCCGAACTGATTGCCGACGACACCGCCTGCGACCGCACCGCCGACCGCACCGATCCCGGTGCCATGACCTTCCTGACGCACCGCCGAAATGGCGACGACCGTGCCGCACGTCGAGCAGTAAGTTGACTGCGGCGGCGGTTGCTGTGCGTATTGCGGCGCGGCTTGCGCCTGTTGCTGCTGCGCGTACTGTTGTTGCAGCGCCGGAGCGGCCGGAGCTGGTTGCGCAGCCGGCTGCGGCGGTTGTTGTTGCGCCTGCTGTTCAGCGAGTTGCTGCTGTCGCGCCGAGCCGTTGACCGGCGCGGCCGAATCGACGACGCCGGGTTGCGTCGTCACGCGCGCGGCCTGAGTCTGGTCGGTTTGCGCGCCGGTGCCCGACGCCTTCGAGAACAGGCCCGTGACGGCCGCGGTCGCGGCGAGACTCGCGATGATCACCGCAGCGGCCGCGCCCGCGACGAGCGGGTGAAGGCGACGTTGCTGGGTAGGCTGGGTATCGTTGGCTGGTTTGTTCATCCTGGCCTCCGTCTGTTGCAGAGTCGACTTTATTGAGACTGAGTGTCCGGCAATTCGATCCCGGCGGCGTTTCAAGTTGTAACCGGTGGCGCCACGACAGCGCGGGCATGCCGCGACCGGCAGGGCGGGGCGCCTTGGTCTTTGCAATGTTGGGAGGGCTCGTCTTGCACAGCGTGCGCGCCGCGCTTGATCACCTTTTACCTATGGTTACAAACCATCGGCGCTCGCGCACGGTGCGCCTTTCCCTGAGCCACAAGAAAAAACGCCCGGCTTCGAAAAAGCAGGGCGTTTTCTTTGCTGCAAACCGCGTAACGGATCAGTCTTCGCGACGCAGATGCGGGAACAGAATTACGTCGCGGATGCTCGGGCTATCGGTCAGCATCATCACCAGACGGTCGATGCCGATCCCGCAACCGCCGGCCGGCGGCATGCCATATTCGAGCGCGCGAATGTAGTCGGCGTCGTAGAACATCGCTTCTTCGTCGCCGGCGTCTTTCTGGTCGACCTGCTTCTTGAAGCGCGCGGCCTGGTCTTCGGGATCGTTCAGCTCCGAGAAGCCGTTGGCGATTTCACGGCCCGTGATGAACAGCTCGAAACGCTCGGTGATGCCGTCGACCTTGTCCGACGCGCGCGCGAGCGGCGACACTTCGATCGGGTAATCGATGATGTAGGTCGGCTCCCACAATTGCGATTCGGCGGTCTCTTCGAACAGCGCCAGTTGCAGCGAGCCGACGCCCGCGTTCAGGAACTGCGGCTGCGACGCGTCGACGCCGAACTTCTTCAATTCGGTGCGCAGGAACGCGGCGTCCGCGAGTTGCCCGCTCGTGTACTGCGGCGCGTACTTCTGGATTGCCTGGGTGATCGTCAGCCGATGGAACGGCTTCGCCAGGTCCAGCTCGCGGCCCTGATACGTGATGGTCGCCGTACCGAGCGCATCGATCGCGGCCTGGCGGATCAGCTGCTCGGTGAAGTCCATCAGCCACTTGTAATCGGTGTACGCCGCGTAGAACTCGATCATCGTGAATTCCGGATTGTGGCGCACCGACACGCCCTCATTACGGAAGTTACGGTTGATCTCGAACACACGCTCGAAGCCGCCGACCACCAGCCGCTTCAGATACAGCTCCGGCGCGATACGCAGGAACATCTGCATGTCGAGCGCGTTGTGATGCGTGGTGAACGGCTTCGCCGCCGCGCCGCCCGGGATCGGGTGCAGCATCGGCGTTTCGACTTCCATGAAGTCGGCGTCGGACATGAACTTGCGGATCGACGAAATCGCCTTGGTGCGCGCGACGAAGGTCTTGCGCGTTTCCGGCGTGACGATCAGATCGACGTAGCGCTGGCGATACTTCATTTCCTGGTCCGACAGACCGTGGAACTTGTCCGGCAGCGGACGCAGCGACTTCGACAGCAGACGCAGTTCGGTGCAGCGCACCGACAGTTCGCCCTTGTTGGTTCGGAACAGCACGCCGCGCGCCGCGACGATGTCGCCCATGTCCCACTTCTTGAAGGCGTCGTACGTTTCCTGACCGACGTCGGCCGGCGTGATAAAGAACTGGATCTGACCCGAGCCATCGCGCACGGTCGCGAAGCTCGCCTTGCCCATCACGCGCTTGAGCATCATGCGGCCGGCGATCGCGACTTCGAGCGGATTCGCTTCGAGCGCTTCCTTGTCGGCATGCTCGAACTGCGCCTGCAGATCTTCGGCGTGATGCGTGGGACGGAAATCGTTCGGATAGGCGACGCCTTGCTCGCGCAACTCGCGCAGCTTTTCACGGCGCTCGGCGATGATCTTGTTGTCGTCCACCTCGGGCGCGACAGTCGGCTGGGCCGCATTCGGCTGGGTCGGTTCGGTCATGATGATTTGATGTTGGTGGCCCGCATCGGCATGCACCTGAGTGCGCCGGATGAGGGAGGCCAGTCAGTGTAAAAACCTCAGGCGGTAAAAAGATGCGGCGCGACCATGCGGGCCGCGCCGATGGCGCTCTGTGCGCTTACA
This sequence comes from Paraburkholderia ginsengisoli NBRC 100965, assembly GCF_000739735.1. GTDB lineage: Bacteria > Pseudomonadota > Gammaproteobacteria > Burkholderiales > Burkholderiaceae > Paraburkholderia > Paraburkholderia ginsengisoli. The sequence continues at coordinate 67,760 of NZ_BBJF01000004.1, forward strand.
CGCCCTGTTTCAGGCTTGCGCTGATGAACGGGTCGAGGTCGCCGTCGAGCACGCTCTTGGTGTTGCTGATTTCGACGTTGGTGCGCAGATCCTTGATACGGCTGTTGTCCAGCACGTACGAGCGGATTTGATGACCCCAGCCCACATCGGTCTTGCCGGCTTCCAGCTTGTCCTGCTCTTCCTGACGCTTGCGGATTTCCGCTTCGTACAGGCGCGACTTCAGCATGGCCATCGCTTCGGCGCGGTTGCGGTGCTGCGAACGGTCGTTCTGGCACTGCACGACGATGCCCGACGGCAGGTGCGTGATACGCACCGCGGAGTCGGTCTTGTTGATGTGCTGACCGCCCGCGCCGGACGCGCGGTACGTGTCGATACGCAGATCGGCCGGGTTGATGTCCACTTCGATCGAGTCGTCGATTTCCGGGTACACGAACACCGACGAGAACGACGTATGACGCCCGCCCGACGAGTCGAACGGCGATTTGCGCACGAGGCGGTGCACACCGGTTTCGGTGCGCAGGAAGCCGTATGCGTATTCGCCTTCGATCTTGATCGTCGCGTTCTTGATGCCAGCGACGTCGCCGTCGGTCTGCTCCAGCACTTCGGTCTTGAAGCCCTTGCGCTCGCAGTAGCGCAGATACTGCCGCAGCAGCATCGACGCCCAGTCGCACGCCTCGGTGCCGCCGGCGCCGGCCTGAATGTCCAGGAACGCGTTGTTGGGGTCGGCCGGGTTCGCGAACATCCGGCGGAATTCCATGTCGGCGACGCGCTGTTCAATGCCTTGCGCGTCGGATTCGCAGGCGAGGAGGGTTTCCTCGTCGCCTTCCTCGCGGGCCATCTCGAACAGGTCCTGCGCGTCGCGCAGATCGTTATTGAGCGACGTGAGCTTGCCGACGGTGTCGTCGAGCAGTTTCTTTTCCCGGCCGAGGGCCTGGGCGTGCTTCGAGTCGTTCCAGACGTCCGGGTCTTCGAGTTCCCGGTTGACTTCGATTAGACGCAGTGCTTTGTCGTCGTAGTCAAAGATACCCCCGTAGCGAGTCTGCGCGCGTGCGCAGGTCCGCCAGAGAGGCTTCGATCGCGTTGAGACGTTCCGCTTCCATGTCGATCTTTTATAGCTTCGTAAAAAGGGGAAATTATAGCCGATCGGCGTGCCGCGCCGGAGGCTGTCGAGCGATCCGGCGCGGGTTCGGGGTTGATTTTGCGGAGTTTTTTGGGGTTTTTTGCGGCGATGCGCGGGCGGCCGCTTCAGCTCGCCGCGTGCTCGACGATCAATTGCACGCGCGACACGCCGTTCCACGTATCGCTCGCCAGCCGGTACGCGACGGTGGTGCGCGCGGGCAGCGTGTCGGTGTGATTGAACCAGATGGCGTTGAAGCGCTGGCGGCCGCGCACGAGTTGCAGCTTCAGGTGCTTGTCCTTCACCAGCGCCTGCGACGCGATGTCGAATTCGCCCGAAAACACCGGGGCCGGGAAGCCCTGGCCCCACACGGCGGCGTCGAGCATCTCGACGAATTGCGGCGTGAAGTACGCGTCTTCCAGTTCGCCGTCGGTTTCCACCGTGCGCGACAGCGCGTCCTGGGACAGCCATTCGCGCCCGACCGCTTCGAACGCGGCGGTGAAGCGCGCCACATCGGCGGCGGCGAGCGTCAGGCCTGCGGCCATCGCGTGGCCGCCGAATTTGACGATCAGGTTCGGCTCGCGCTTCGAGATCAGGTCGAGCGCATCGCGCAGATGGAAACCGGGAATCGAGCGGCCCGAGCCTTTGACGGTCTGGCCGCTGTCGTCGGCAAGCGCGAAGGTGAACGAGGGCCGGTGGAATTTCTCCTTCAGCCGGCCGGCGACGATCCCGATCACACCCTGATGCCAGCCCGGATTGAACAGCGTGATGGTGGTCGAGCCTTGCGGGTCGATCGTGGAGAGGTCGTCGAGCGCCTGTTGCTGCATGCCGGCTTCGATCTCTCGGCGCTCGCGATTCATCGTGTCGAGCTGCTGCGCGAGATCCCATGCGCGGCCGATGTCGTCGGTGGTCAGGCATTCGATCCCGAGCGACATGTCCGACAGGCGTCCCGCCGCGTTGAGCCGCGGGCCGAGCGCGAAGCCGAGGTCGAAGCCCGACGCGCTGCGCGCGTCGCGCGCGGCGGCGCGAAAGAGGGCGGCGATGCCCGGCTGCATCTTGCCTTTGCGGATGCGCTGCAAGCCTTGCGCGACCAGCACGCGGTTGTTGCCGTCGAGCTTGACCACGTCGGCGACCGTACCGAGCGCGACCAGATCGAGCAGGCCATCCAGACGCGGCTCGGGAAAAGCGTCGTTAAACGCGCCACGGCGGCGCAATTCCGCGCGCAACGCGAGCAGCACGTAGAACATCACGCCGACCCCGGCAATGCACTTGCTCGGAAACGTGCAGCCCGGCTGGTTCGGATTGACGATCACGCGCGCGGCGGGCAACTCGTCGCCGGGCAGGTGGTGGTCGGTGACCAGTACGTCGATGCCGAGCGCGTTGGCGGCTTCCACACCGTCGACGCTGGCGATGCCGTTGTCGACCGTGATCAGCAGATCCGGCTTGCCCGACGCGCCGCGCGCGGCCAGCGCGACGATCTCGGGCGTGAGGCCGTAGCCGTACTCGAAGCGGTTCGGCACCAGGTAGTCGATCTGGCCGCCGAACATGCGCAGCCCGCGCACCGCGACCGCGCAGGCGGTGGCGCCGTCGCAGTCGTAGTCGGCGACCACCAGCATGCGGCGCTTCTGCTGGATCGCGTCGGCGAGCAGCACGGCGGCGTCTTCGCAGCCCTTCAGCGCGACTGGCGGCACGAGCCGCGCGAGACCGGTTTCGATTTCATCGGGCAGGCACACGCCGCGCGCCGCGTACAGACGCGCGAGCACCGGATGCAGACCATGGCGGGTGAGGATTTCGAGGTCGACCGGGGAGCAGGTGCGCGTAACGATTCGAGTCATTCGGAAGGCCCGTGGAGCAGGCGATAAATCATTCGATGAAGAGCGAGGCCAGCACGCGCCGCCGCCAGAATTTGCGCAGATCGCCGCGCGTGACCGTGAGCGTCACCGAGCCGGTGTCGCCGCACAAGGTCAGGCCGAGTTCGCTGAGCTGGCCGGATTGCAGCGCGGCCAGCGCGGGTTCGAACCAATCAGCTTGCACGGCGGCGAACGCGTCGTTCCAGCGCGCCCAGTCCTGTTCGATGTAGGGCGCCGAGAACGGGTCGAGTTCGACGAGCGTCGCGCCGGCCGCGCTGTTGGCGCTACCTGCGCTATTTGCCGGGCCGCTCGTCGGGTCGGCTTTTGCACCGGCTTTTGCGCCGGTATTCGCGCCGTCAGCCAACGCCGATAAAGCAGCAAACGAGGCGGGCGGCGCACCCGTCTCGACGCCCGCCGTGATTGCCAGCCCGCGTGTCGCCGCCGCATCGGAGAGCACCCGCGCGAACGGGCTGTGCACCGGCTGCGCCGCGCCTTGCGCATGAAACCAGATCGAGTTGACGGCCGGCAGGCCGCGCGCCTCGCGCGCTTCGTTGACCGGATGCTCGAACCACGCCATCTGTACTTCGTTCTGCAGCTTCATCCACGCGCGCGAGCGCTCGCCGGAATGCGCTTCGTGCGGCAGCCAGATTTCGATATTGCGGCCGCTCGCGCGCAACGGCGACGCGCCCGCGAGCGTGCCGAAACCGTCGCCCGACAGATACCAGCGTGCGGGCTGCGGCGCTTCGATGCGCACCCCGAGCTCCTCGATCAGCGGCCGCGCGACGGCGAGCAGCGCGTGCGCTTCGTCATCTGACAGTTCGAGCGACGCGGGATCGATCAGCACGAGGTGATCGTGCGCGATACGCACGTGCACCGGCTGCACGCAGGCCCATGTCGCGTCGCCGGGCTCGCCGCCGTCGGCGCGCAGCATGTACGGCGCGAGCGGCGCTTCGTCGGCGGCTGCCGCGCCGCTTGGCAGCGCGCCGAACTGGCGGGCCACCCAGCGCTCGTGCGGCAGCGTGCGCTGAAAATCTTCGCCGATCACCCGTTCGACCAGCGTCGCGCGCGCGATCAGCCGGTCGAGGGCCGGACTCTGGATGTCGTGAAGGGCGGTGGAGGCGTCCGCTGCGGCGGGCAGCGCGAAGGGCAACAGAAGATGGAGACGGTTGGCGAGCATGATGCTGCGCATTGTAGGGCAAAGAGTGCGAGTATTCCGACCATCGGCTTCCGGTTCCACTGCCTCGCGACGCCAGGCTCAACAGGTGGCGAGCATCGCGCGAGGACGGAGCGGGGGCGGAGCAGCAGCCGCGCGCGGCGGCACCGCGCCCATGACGAGGGAGACCGGCATGTCGCGTGAACTCAAAACCGAGCGGGAATTGCTCGCATTGGTCGTGCAGGCGCTCGACGCCAACCCGGTCACGGCCGGCTGGATTCCGACCGGCTTCCACGAGACCGTCGAGGACGAGGACGGCTGCAACTGGGACATCACCCATCTGCATCGCGACCGCAAGGATGCGGATGCGCGCGAGGCGGCGAGCCAGGCCGCGGCGGGGATCATCAACGAGTTGCGCGGGCGGTATAACTTGCGCTAGCGGTGCAAAGCGGTGCAAAGCGGTGAGAAGCGGTGGAAAGCGCCGGCAGCCGGCGAATCCCGCTACGACGAACCGCTGCGCCACGCGCCTCGTACCGAGCGCGCCGGTTTGCCGGCACCGGCCCGCTCCCGGCCGCCTTTGCGCGAGCCGGCGGCATTGTATGGCAAACTTCGCGCTTGATCGGCAGTGGCAGCGGCGCGCGTCTTGCTACCACAGCGCGGCGGCCCGGAACCTCCGACGCCGCCACGACACCAACGATCACGACGCTCGGGCCGCACGGCAGGCGCTTCAACGTCTTCCGTGCACAGCACAAAGCCGAAAACGCAGAAAAGGATTCGCTTGAAATTTCCCTACGAATGGCAGATTGGCTGGCGCTACACACGCGCCGGCAAACGCACGACCGGTAACGGCTTCATTTCGTTCATCGCGCTGGTGTCGATGTCGGGCATCGCGCTCGGCGTCGCGGCGCTGATCGTCGTGCTGTCGGTGATGAACGGTTTCCAGAAAGAAGTCCGGGACCGCATGCTCTCGGTGCTCGCGCACGTCGAAATCTTTTCGCCGACCGGCTCGATGCCGAACTGGCAACTCACCGCGAAGGAAGCGCGCCTGAATAAACAGGTGATCGGCGCGGCGCCGTACGTCGAAGCGCAGGCGCTGCTCACGCGCCAGGACGCCGTGAGCGGCGTCGCGCTGCGCGGCGTCGAGCCGTCGCTCGAGCCTGAAGTGTCCGACATCGGCAAGGAAATGAAAGGCGGCAAGCTGACCGATCTCGTGCCCGGCGATTTCGGCATCGTGCTCGGCGCGGACCTCGCGACCAATCTCGGCGTGCAGCTGAACGACAAGATCACGCTGGTCGCGCCCGAAGGCACCATCACGCCGGCCGGCATGCTGCCGCGGCTGAAGCAGTTCACGGTGGTGGGCATCTTCGAGTCGGGGCATTACGAATACGACAGCACGCTCGCGCTGATCAACATCAAGGACGCGCAGGCGTTGTTCCGGCTGCCCGCGCCGACCGGCGTGCGGCTGCGCCTGACCGACATGCAGCGCGCCCCGGAAGTCGCGCATGAACTGGCGCGCAGCCTGTCGGGCGATCTCTACATCCGCGACTGGACGCAGCAGAACAAGACCTGGTTCTCGGCGGTGCAGATCGAGAAGCGCATGATGTTCATCATCCTCACGCTGATCATCGCGGTGGCCGCGTTCAATCTCGTTTCGTCGCTGGTGATGACGGTAACCAACAAGCAGGCCGACATCGCGATCCTGCGCACGCTCGGCGCGCAGCCCGGCTCGATCATGAAGATCTTCGTCGTGCAAGGCGTGACGATCGGCTTCATCGGCACGGCGACCGGCGTCGCGCTCGGCTGTCTGATCGCGTGGAGCATTCCGTGGCTCGTGCCGATGATCGAGCACATGCTCGGCGTGCAGTTCCTGCCGCCGTCGGTGTACTTCATCAGCGAGCTGCCGTCCGAGCTGATTCCGGCCGACGTCGCGCGCATCGGCATCATTGCGTTCCTGATGTCGGCGGTGGCGACGCTTTACCCGAGCTGGCGCGGTGCCAAAGTCCGTCCGGCGGAGGCGCTGCGCTATGAATGACCGTTCCGCAAATCTCTCCATGGCTACTCAGGAATCCGCGCCGTATCCCTACGTGCTCGAAGCAACCGGCATTTCCAAATCGTTCGTGCAGGGCGGTCTGAACGTGCAGGTGCTCAACAACACGCAACTGAGCGTGCGACGCGGCGAGAAGCTGGCGATCGTCGGCGCGTCGGGTTCCGGCAAGAGCACGCTGCTGCACGTGCTCGGCGGTCTCGACGATCCGAGCGCCGGCCACGTCTCGGTGATGGGCAAGCCCTTTACCAAGCTGTCCGAGCGCGAACGCAACGACCTGCGCAATCGCGCGCTCGGCTTCGTCTATCAGTTCCACCATCTGCTCCCGGAGTTTTCTGCGCTCGACAACGTCGCGATGCCGCTGCGGATTCGTCGCATGACGACCGAGGCCTCGCGCCGCGAAGCGCTCGCGGTGCTGGAGCGGGTCGGCATGGGGCATCGCGCGAAACATCGGCCGGGCGAGCTGTCGGGCGGCGAGCGTCAGCGTGTCGCGATCGCGCGCGCGCTGGTGACGAAGCCCGCCTGCGTGCTGGCCGACGAGCCGACCGGCAACCTTGACGGCGGCACCGCCGACACGGTGTTCAACCTGATGCTCGAACTGTCGAAAACGCTCGAAACGAGCTTCGTGATCGTCACGCACGATCCGGAACTGGCGGGGCGCTGCGACCGCATCATGCGCTTGCGCGACGGCGTGCTGTACGAAGAGCCGCCGGTGCCGGTTTGAGGGGAGGCCGCCCGCGGGCGGCCTTGCTTTTGCCGCTTGCCGCAAGGGGCGAGCGGGCGCAGCTGGTTTCATGAGGTACGCCCATGTGGATCGATACGCACTGTCACCTGGACGCTTCCGAATTCGACGCCGACCGCGACGCGGTGGCTGCCGCGGCGCGCGGTGCGGGTGTGTCGCGCATCGTGATTCCGGCGATCGGCCGGCAGAATTTCGCGGCGGTGCGCGAGCTCGCGCATCGGATCGACGGCGGCGCGTATGCGCTGGGCATTCACCCGCTGTTCACGCCCGGCGCCGCCGATGGCGATCTCGATCTGCTGCGCATGGAGATCGAGGCGAGTCTCGACGATCCGCGCTTCGTCGGCATTGGTGAAATCGGGCTCGACTATTTCGTCGACGGTCTCGACGATGCGCGCCAGCAATTCTTCTACAGCGGTCAGCTGCAACTCGCGCGCGAATTCGATCTGCCGGTGATTTGCCACGTGCGCAAATCGCAGGATCAGGTGATCAAGGGACTGCGGCGGCATCAGATCCATCGTGGCATCGCGCACGCGTTCAACGGCAGTTTCCAGCAGGCGCAGGCGTATCTCGACCAGGGGCTGCATCTAGGCTTCGGAGGCAATCTGACGTTCGAGCGCGCGCGGCAAATCCGCCGGCTGGCCGAGCAGTTGCCGTTCGATGCGCTGGTCGTCGAAACCGATGCGCCGGACATCGCGCCTTCATGGATGTACAAGCAGCGCAACTCGCCAGAGCAGATTCCGGGCATCGGGGCGGGCCTTGCGCAACTGCGCGGCATGAGCGCCGACGCAACCGCCCTAGGCACAACGGCTAACGCGCTCGCCGCGCTGCCGCGACTCGCCCTTTCCTCTGCATAATCGATCTCGTTGGTCTGAGTGGTTCGCGCCGGGCGGAACCCATATCCGGCGGGCTCGCTGACGCCTGCTCGCCGCGTGTGGCGGCGTTCGGCGGTTGCCGGGCGGAGGGCGAATGCGGGCAGGGTGGTGCGGGTTTGCGTTGGGCGTGATCTGGCTGCAGCGGCAGGCGGCGTTGCCGGGTTGGGCGGGGTGGTGCGGGTTGGTTGTGGTTGGCGTCGCGGCGTTGGCCGTGGCGGTTTGGGGGTTGCGGGAGGATGGCGGGGTTGCGGGTGGGCGGGAGGGTTTGGGGTTGGGTTGCGGTTCCAGTTCGGGCTCTGGTTCTGGCTCTGGCTCTGGCTCAGGTTCAGGTACTGCTTCCGCACGGGTTTCGGTTCTGGATTCGATGCGAACTTCGGTCGTGGCCCCGGCTTGGATTTCTACGCTCGCTTTCGCGTTTGCTTCAGCCTGGAAGGCGGCGAAGGCCTTGGTTATGGCTCTGGCTCGGACTCCACTTTGGAGTTTGGCGTGGCTCTCGGTTTCCGCCCCGGCTCTTGCTTTTGCGCGGACTGTGGTTTGGGTCCCGGCTTGTGCTTTGGCACGGGGCTTGGTTTGGGCTCCGGCTTGTGCTTCGGCGCGGTCCTTGGTTTGGGCTCCGGCGTGTGCTTTGGCAAGGTGCCTGGCTTCGGCTGTGGCTCCTGCTTTGGCGCGGGTTCCAGTTTTAGCCTCAGCTTGCGCCTCTCATTCGGTTTCGCTCAGCGGTTTGCCGAACGCCACCATTTCGCCACCGGCTTCCGTCTCGCCGCAAGCTCTATCCTCAAGCCAGCCGACCCCATCGCCCATACGCCGCTTCCGACTCAGCCGACGCATACGCTCGCTCGTCGGCTGGAGCGCCGTCTGGTGCGCGGCAATCTGCGCGGGCTTCGGCTATGCCGCCGTGCGCGCGGAAATACGACTCGCGACGAGCTTGCCGACAGCATGGGAAGGCCGCGACATCGACGTGATCGGTAGCATCAAAGGCCTGCCGTCACGCGACGAAAACGGCGCGCGCTTCCTGTTCGAAGTCGACGCGGCCAACGCGCCCATCGCCGGCTTCCCGCGCGTCCTTCAGCTCTCGTGGATCGCCGACTACACCCCCGCGCCTCCGCTCAAACCCGGCGAGCGCTGGCGTCTGACGGTGCGGCTCAAGCGGCCGCACGGCAACGCGAACTTCGGCGTGCGCGATGCCGAAGCGACTCTGCTCGCGCGCAATGTGCGGGCAACCGGCTACGTGAGCGCGCCGGCTCACGCGACGCGCTTGCCGGGACAAGCCCACGGCCCGGGCGTGAGCGTGGATCGCTGGCGCGCGGCGCTGCGCTCGCGGATCGATGCGGTGCTCGCGGACGCGCCGCATCGCGGGATCGTCGTGGCGCTGGCAATCGGCGCGCAGGACGAAGTCAGCGCCGCCGACTGGCTCCTGATGCGCGGCACCGGCACGAGCCACCTGGTGGCGATTTCGGGTTTGCACATCGGCTTCGTCGCGGGGCTGGCCGGCTGGCTCGCGGGCGCGGTGTGGCGGCGCTCCGCGTGGCTTGGCCGCGACTGGCCGTTGCGCGTGCCCGCGCAAATCGTCGCGGTGGTGAGCGGCGCGGCGTTCGCCACATTGCACGCGGCGCTGGCCGGCCTCAACGTGCCGGCGCAACGGGCGCTGTGGATGGCAGGTGTCGTCGCGCTGGCGTTCGTCAGCGGGCGCAGTCTCGCGCGTTCCGTGGTGCTGGCGTGGGCGCTCGGACTCGTGCTGCTGATCGATCCGTGGGCGGTGGTGTCGGCGGGATTCTGGCTGTCGTTCTGCGCGGTGGCGGCGATTCTGTTCGCGATGTCGGGTCGGCCGCGCGTGCGGGTCCGCCAGAGGACTCGCGATGACGACGGCGGCGATTTAGGCGATTTAGGCGATTTAAGCGAGAGAGGCGAGAGAGGCGAGAGAGGCGAGAGAGGCGAGAGAGGCGAGAGAGGCGAGAGAGGCGAGAGAGGCGAGAAAGGCGAGAAAGGCGAGAAAGGCGAGAAAGGCGAGAAAGGCGAGAAAGGCGAGAAAGGCGAGAAAGGCGAGAAAGGCGAGAAAGGCGAGAAAGGCGAGAAAGGCGAGAAAGGCGAGAAAGGCGAGCTTGCTGAAGCTGATGACGTTGATAAATCTGACCAGGCTATACAAGTCGCAAAGGCTCGCGCGACGCCCGACACACGCGCGTCCATACGCGCCGCTCTGCGCCGCCGCGTGCGCGCTTTCCTCGAGCGTCTGCGCAGCGCCGCGCACGTGCAGATAGCAGTGACGCTCGCGCTCGCGCCGCTCACCGTCTACTGGTTCGCGCAGATCCCGCTGCTCGGTCCGCTCGCGAACGCGTTTGCAATTCCGTGGGTGAGTCTGCTCGTCACGCCGGTGGTGCTGGCCGGTGTCGCCTTGCCCGCGCCGCTCGACGCGTGGGCGTTCCACGCCGCGCATGCGTTGCTCGAACTGCTGGCCGCGGGCTTGCATCTGCTGAGCGGGTCTCGCTGGGCGCTCTGGTGGCTGCCGCAACCGGATGCGTGGGCGTTGGCCGCGGCCGCGATCGGCGTGTTCTGGACGTTGGCGCCGCGTGGCTGGCCGTTGCGCTGGGCCGCGCCGCTCACATGGTTGCCGCTGCTGATGCCGGCCCCGCCCGGACCGCCGTCCGGCAGTTTCCGCTTGACGGCGCTCGACGTCGGGCAGGGCACGTCGGTATTGATCGAAACCGCGCATCACACGTTGCTGTTCGATACGGGACCGGGCCCGGAATCGACGCATGCGGGCGAGCGGGTGGTCGTGCCGTTCCTGCAGGCGCACGGCGTGACGGCGCTCGACACGTTGATCATCAGCCACGCCGACTCGGATCATGCGGGCGGCGCGCCGGCCGTGCTCGACGCGATCGGGGTCAAACAGATGGTGGCCGCGCTGGCGCCGGACAACGCGTTGTGGTCGAGCGCACGACGACACGGTGCAGCGACGCTGCCGTGCGCGGCGGGCCAGCGTTGGCAGTGGGACGGCGTCGAGTTCGCGATGCTGTGGCCGGATGCCGGGCCGCTGCAAGGCAAGCCGAATGCGCATTGCTGCGTGTTGCGGGTCGCGGCGTTGCCGGGCACGGAGAGTGCAGCGAGCACGAAAAGCACCAGGAGCGCGACGAGCCCACTCGCGACGCGTCCTCAAACGGCGCAGCCGCCCATCGCGGCCTTGCTGAGCGCGGACATCGAGGCCCCGACCGAACGCGTGCTGCTCGCGCGCGATCGCGGCGCATTGCGCGCGCAGGTGTTGGTCGTGCCGCATCATGGCAGCAAGACGTCGTCGACCGAGCCGTTCCTCGACTCTATCGAACCGTCCATCGCGTTATTTCAGGTAGGCTATCGCAACCGCTTTCATCATCCGAACGTGGGGGTGTTCGAGCGCTACAAGGCGCGCCGGATCGAGCTGGCGCGCAGCGATGCGGACGGCGCGGTGCGGGTCGACGTGGACCCGGCGGGCGACGGCGCGGAACTGACGCTCGAACGCTATCGCGATACGCAGCGCCGCTACTGGATGGATCGCTGATGGCCGACTGAAGTGCGACTGAAGTGCCGCCGTCGACGGAAACGCCGACCGGCGAGTCGTCGAATGAACCGCCGGTTGTCCAGTTAGAAGTGACGCACAGCAAGACCGAAGTCGTCGCCGGGGAACTGGCGCCGAACATTCACGGCACGCGCTCAAAAACGCACGCGCAAGCCCGCAAGCAAAAAAACAGCACGGAGATAGCCGCAGTTGAAAAACATCATTCATTTCTCGCACGCGAACGGCTTTCCGGCATCGACCTACCGGACGATCTTCGCCGAACTCTCCGACGACTATGAGTTGCGTTCCATCGAGCGTATCGGTCACGACACGCGCTTCCCGGTGACGCAGGACTGGCCGCATCTAGTGGATCAGTTGCTCGACGACATCGGCCGTTCGTACGAGCAGCCGGTGTGGCTGGTGGGGCATTCGCTCGGCGGTTATCTGTCGCTGATGGCCGCGCTGAAGAAGCCGCAGTGGGTGAGGGGCGTGGTGATGCTCGACTCGCCGGTGATCGCCGGCTGGCGCAGCAGCATGCTGCGCGTGTCGCAATGGACCGGGCTCGACGAGCGGCTCTCGCCCGCGGCCGCCACGCGCACGCGCCGCACCCACTGGGCGAGCCGCGACGAAGCGTGGCGGCACTTTCATGCGAAGCCGGCGTTCGCGCGCTGGGACGAACGCATGCTGTCCGATTACATCGACTTCGGCATCCCGCAGACTTCGCCCGACGGCGGCCGTACGCTGGCTTTCGACCGCCGCACCGAGTATCAGATCTACAGGACCCTGCCGCACACGCTCGGCGCGCGGCTTGCCCGAGGCGCGCCGGTGCCGGTCGGGTTCATCGCCGGCACCCGCTCGAAGGAAATCCGCCAGGCCGGGCTCGATGCGACCCGCCGCGCCACTGGTGGCCATCTGGAGTGGATCGAGGGCAGCCATCTTTATCCGATGGAAAAGCCGCTCGAAACCGCGCGTGCGGTGCAGCGGATGTTGCGCGAACTGGCGCCGCGCGTTTGATGGGGCGTGGATGAGCTTATGTTCGAGTGGCGACGCGATGGGCGTCGGCGTGGCGGTAACGCGCGGCGCTCCGCCCGCCGGCACCGGCTGAGCTGAGATTAACCGCGTGCGCGGGAGCACGCGTCCAGGCCCATCGTTGGGCGAGTCGCTGCGCATAGCCGCAAACGGCGTCGCGAGAAGCCGGGATAAGCGGCGCATGAAGGGCGCATAACGGGCGCACGAGCGGTGAATGTGCGGCCGATACGCGGCGGATGAGCAGTCCCGGAACGGCGAGCGGCGCATGCCGTTACCGTGGCATACGCACGCGCAGACTTCGCGTGCATTTTGCTGGGTCGGGCCCTTGCTTTACGGTATAATCCGTTTTTCCCGCGAGCATCCAGCGATGACCAAATATGTTTTCGTCACCGGCGGCGTAGTATCTTCCCTCGGCAAGGGTATTGCCGCCGCTTCCCTCGCCGCGATCCTCGAATCGCGCGGTCTTAAAGTCACCCTCCTCAAGCTCGATCCGTACATCAACGTCGACCCCGGCACGATGAGCCCGTTCCAACACGGCGAAGTGTTCGTGACGGAAGATGGAGCAGAGACTGACCTCGACCTTGGCCACTATGAGCGCTTCATCAGCACGAAGATGCGCAAGGCCAATAACTTCACCACTGGCCAGATTTACGAATCGGTGATCCGCAAGGAACGCCGGGGCGATTATCTCGGCAAGACGGTGCAGGTCATCCCGCATATCACGAACGAAATCCAGGCATTCGTCGAACGCGGCGCAGCTTCTGCGACGTGCGGCGAGCCGGATGTCGCGATCGTCGAAGTCGGCGGCACGGTGGGCGATATCGAATCGCTGCCGTTCCTTGAGGCCGCGCGTCAGATGAGCCTGCGCATGGGCCGCAACAGCGCGTGCTTCGTGCACCTGACGCTGGTGCCCTGGGTCGCCACCGCTGGCGAACTCAAAACCAAACCGACGCAACACAGCGTGCAGAAGCTGCGCGAAATCGGCATTTCGCCGCACGTGCTGCTGTGCCGCGCGGACCGCCGCATCCCCGACGACGAGCGCGCGAAGATCTCGATGTTCTCGAACGTGCCGGAAGACGCGGTTATCTCCGTGTGGGACGCCGACAGCATCTACAAGATTCCGCAAATGCTGCACGACCAGGGTCTGGACGCGATCATCTGCGAAGAGCTGAAGCTCACGCCGAAGCCCGCGGATCTGTCGATGTGGTCCGACCTTGTCGAGAAGCTGCAAAATCCGAAGCACGAAGTGACGATCGGCATGGTCGGCAAGTACGTCGATCTGACCGAGTCGTACAAGTCGCTGATCGAAGCGCTGCGCCATGCGTCGATGCACACGTCGACGAAGGTCAACATCGAATATATCGATTCGGAAGAGATCGAGACGCAAGGCGTCGAGAGCCTCAAGCATCTCGACGCGGTGCTCGTGCCGGGCGGCTTCGGCCGTCGCGGTACCGAAGGCAAGATCGCCGCGATCCGTTATGCGCGTGAAGCGAAGGTGCCGTATCTCGGCATCTGTCTCGGCATGCAGCTCGCCGTGATCGAATTCGCCCGCGACGTGGTCGGCCTGAAGGACGCGAACAGCACCGAGTTCGATCAGGAAACCGAGAACCGCGTGGTCGCATTGATCACCGAGTGGTACGACCGCGAAGGCCGTGTCGAGAAGCGTACGGAAGAGTCGGATCTGGGCGGCACGATGCGCCTCGGTTCGCAACGTTGCCCGATCAAGCCCGGCACGATGGCCGAAGAAATCTACGGCAAGGACGTGAACGAGCGTCACCGTCACCGTTATGAAGTCAATAACCGCTTCGTGCCGCAACTCGAAGCCGGTGGCCTGATCATCAGCGCGCGTACCCCGAGCGAAGATCTGCCGGAAATGATGGAATTGCCGCGCAGCATGCACCCGTGGTTCGTCGGCGTGCAGTTCCACCCGGAATTCACGTCCACGCCGCGTGATGGCCATCCGCTGTTCAAGTCGTTCGTCGAAGCGGCGCTCGCGCGTCAGCAGTCGCGCGCGACGAACGAAGTCGGGGAGAAAGCATGAAACTGGGCGATTTCGAAATCGGACTCGACAAGCCGTTTTTCCTGATCGCGGGCACCTGTGTCGTCGAATCCGAACAGATGACGATCGACACGGCCGGCCGCCTGAAGGAAATCTGCGCGAAGCTGAACATTCCGTTCATCTACAAATCGTCGTACGACAAAGCCAATCGCAGCAGCGGCAAGTCGTTCCGCGGTCTGGGCATGGACGAAGGTTTGCGCATCCTGTCGGAAGTGAAGCGTCAGCTCGGTCTGCCGGTGCTGACCGACGTTCACGCCGAGCACGAAATCGAACAGGTGGCGTCGGTGGTCGACGTGCTGCAAACGCCGGCTTTCCTGTGCCGTCAAACCGACTTCATTCACGCTTGCGCGCGTTCGGGCAAACCGGTCAACATCAAGAAAGGCCAGTTTCTCGCGCCGCACGACATGAAGAACGTGATCGACAAGGCGCGTGACGCCGCGCGTGAAGCCGGTCTGTCGGAAGACCGTTTCATGGCGTGCGAGCGCGGTGTGTCGTTCGGTTATAACAACCTCGTGTCGGACATGCGATCGCTTGCGATCATGCGCGAAACCAATGCGCCGGTCGTGTTCGACGCGACGCACTCGGTGCAGTTGCCCGGCGGGCAGGGCACGAGCTCGGGCGGTCAGCGCGAATTCGTGCCGGTGCTGGCGCGTGCCGCGGTGGCGGTGGGCGTCGCCGGCCTCTTCATGGAAACGCATCCGAATCCGGCGCAGGCCAAATCGGACGGCCCGAACGCCGTGCCGCTCAACCGCATGGCCGACCTGCTCGAGACGCTGGTAACGCTCGACCAGGCCGTCAAGCGCGCGCCGTTCCTCGAAAGCGATTTCAACTGAAACTGATTCGGGCATTCGCCGTGTTGCGTGATGAGTCACGATTGGCTTGCATAATGGCGCCATCGTCGGCGCGCGGCGAATGTTAGCAATGGTCGTCGAACGTATCGGCGCGTGAGTTGTCTGTCGGGGAGACCGGTGCTCTGCATGGGACCGGCGTAAGCGCTAAAGCGCTAACCCCGGATCGACATGCGCGATACAGTGTCACAGCAAAGAATTCAACGTCATTTCTTGAGGAAACCATGAGTGCTATCGTAGATATCATCGGTCGAGAGATTCTCGATTCGCGAGGCAACCCCACCGTCGAATGCGACGTGCTGCTCGAGTCGGGCACGATGGGCCGCGCAGCGGTGCCGTCGGGCGCGTCCACGGGTTCGCGTGAAGCCATCGAACTGCGCGACGGCGAAGCCGGCCGTTACGGCGGCAAGGGGGTGCTGAAAGCCGTCGAGCACATCAACACTGAAATCTCCGAAGCGATCATGGGCCTCGACGCTTCCGAGCAGGCCTTCCTCGACAAGACCCTGCTGGAACTCGACGGCACCGACAACAAGTCGCGCCTCGGCGCGAACGCGATGCTGGCCGTGTCGATGGCTGTCGCGAAGGCTGCCGCTGAAGAAGCCGGTCTGCCGCTGTACCGCTACTTCGGCGGCTCGGGCGCGATGCAACTGCCGGTGCCGATGATGAACATCGTCAACGGCGGCGCGCACGCCAACAACAGCCTGGACATCCAGGAATTCATGATCGTGCCGGTCAGCCAGCCGACCTTCCGCGAAGCACTGCGCTGCGGCGCCGAAGTGTTCCACGCGCTGAAGAAGATCCTGTCGGATCGCGGCATGAGCACGGCCGTGGGTGACGAAGGCGGCTTCGCGCCGAACTTCGGCAGCAACGACGAATGCCTGTCGACCATCCTGCAAGCGATCGAGAAAGCGGGCTACCGTGCCGGCGAAGACGTGCTGCTCGCGCTCGACTGCGCAGCGAGCGAGTTCTACCACGACGGCAAGTACCAGCTGGCCGGCGAAGGCCTGCAACTGTCGTCCACGGAATTCGCGGACTACCTCGCGAACCTCGCGGACAAGTTCCCGATCGTGTCGATCGAAGACGGCATGCACGAAAGCGACTGGGCGGGCTGGAAGACGCTGACCGACAAGCTCGGCAAGAAGGTCCAACTGGTGGGCGACGACCTGTTCGTCACCAACACGCGCATCCTTAAGGAAGGCATCGAGAAGGGCATCGCAAACTCGATCCTGATCAAGATCAACCAGATCGGTACGCTGACGGAAACCTTCGCGGCTATCGAAATGGCCAAGCGCGCCGGCTACACGGCCGTGATCTCGCACCGTTCGGGCGAAACCGAAGATTCGACGATCGCGGACATCGCGGTCGGCCTGAACGCCGGTCAGATCAAGACGGGTTCCCTGTCGCGCTCGGACCGCATCTCGAAGTACAACCAGCTGCTGCGCATCGAAGAAGATCTCGGCGATATCGCCAGCTACCCGGGCAAGTCGGCGTTCTACAACCTGCGCTGAGTTTGTCTGTGGCCAGTTTGTCTGCATTGACCGATGAGCCGGTCATCCTTCGTTCCTGATTGACCTCGCCGCCCTGCGTATAGCGCAGGGCGGCGCGTATTTATTGTGCTTACTTCATGCGGCTTGTCACTGCTGTCCTGATCGTTCTGCTGGCGCTGATCCAGTACCCGCTCTGGTGGGGCCATGGCGGCTGGTTGCGTGTGCACGAGTTGCAGCAGCAACTGGCCCAGCAGGTGCAGAAGAATGCCGATTCGAAGCTGCGCAACGAGCGCATTCAGGGCGAAGTGCAAGACTTGCAGAACGGCACCGCCGCGGTCGAAGAGCGGGCGCGCTACGAAATGGGCATGGTCAAGGACGGAGAAGTGTTCGTGCAGTTCGTGTCGCCGAATGCGCCGTTGCCGACCGCGAACACGCCTTCGGTGACCACCTCGACGCGCGGGGAAGTATCGGCCGCGCCGCTGCACGTGGTGCCGAATCCGGAGTCGCGTGCGAAGCCGGATCGCAAGCATGGCGGGAAGGCAGCGAAGGACAAAAAGGCGACGCATTGAGCCTGGTCGGTCGGCATCTGGCTTTGGTCCTAAAGATGCAAAAAAAAGGCGCGGTTCATTTCTGAACCGCGCCTTTTTCTTTGGGTTTGACAGTTGATCGCTACCAGCCCCAGCTCGGCCCGAAGCCGACACCGATACCCGTGCCCCAGCCACGTCCCCAGCCGCCGCTCGAATAGCCGCCGAACACGGTGACGGGTGGCGAGTAATAACGCGACCACGCCTGGGCGGCGTTCTCGGCCGCAATCGCCTGGTCCTGCTCGAACAGTACCTGACGATCGATCGCGTCATAGCGGGCGCGCTCTTCAGGCGTCAGCGGAGCGGGCGCATTGGGCGCGCCGCCGGTCTGGTCGGGCGGCAAGCGGCTCAGGATCTGCGACGGCCCCGCAGGATTCATCGCGCAGCCGCTCAGTGCGGCGCTCCCCACGACGACAGCCACGGCCACGAGCGCGCGCACATCGCGAATCAACGAAGCAGGGTAGTTCATGTTCGATCTCCAACAGTCTGGATGCCTAAGCAAAACATGCGCAGCGTGCAACGCCGATGATCCACCGCAACGATCAAAGATAACGCGCCGGCCAAGCCGTGAAAAGTCCTGGGCGGCGCGCTGATGACTGTCGTCGTGCAGGTGCGGCGGTGGAGCGTGCGGCTGCTATTACGTCAATCGCGCGACGCGCACACACCGGCGCCACAAGTCGTTCAATGCCGCTGGTCGGCGGCCGGCGTCACACCTTGTGAGAGCGCGTTGGCAACAAAAAGCTGCGCGACGTCCACCGGATCGAATTCGTAGCGTTGATTGCAGAATTCGCAATGGATCTCGACATGGCCGCGCTCCTGGATCACGCCGTCCACTTCCTCGCGACCCAGCATCTTCAGCATGCTGCCGACTTTTTCGCGCGAGCACGTGCACTCGAAACGCGCGGTGGCCGGCTCGAAATGCTGGACGTTCTCCTGCCAGAACAGGCGGCGGAACACCGTTTCCGGTTCTTCCTTCAGCAACTCGTCCTGCGACAGCGTGCTGCCCAGCGTGCAGACGCGCTCCCACGTGTCCGCGTCCAGTTCGCCCGGATGCGGGACGATGCCACCGTCGCCCGGCAGCTTCTGCAGCAGCATGCCGACCGCGCGCTCGGTGTTCGCCGCGAGCCACAGGCGCGTGTCGAGCTGCTCCGAGTGATGCATGTAATGCTCGAGCACTTCGCTCATCGATTTGAGCGGGCCGTCCACGCCCGACAGCGGCACGATACTTTGATACGGCTGCTGACCAGGCTGCTTGCTGGCCGGGTCGAGCGTGATCACGCAGCGGCCGTGACCGCTCGCGTTCAGCAGTTCGACCATCGAGGTCGCGTCGTCGATCGTGTTGTCCGCGTCGCCGGACAGCTTCGCGGTGGCGCGCATCGACAGATCGGAGCCGCACTGCACCACCAGCATCTTGACCGGGCCGTCGCCGAAGATCTGCATGACGAGCGTGCCGTCGAACTTCAGGTTCGCCGACAGCAGCGCGCACGCGGCCATCATTTCGCCCAGAATCGTCCGCACGGGCGCCGGATAGTCACGGCGCGTCAGCACTTCCTGCCACGTATTGCGCAGCGAAACGATCTCGCCGCGCACCGGCGCCGCGCTGAACATGAATTTTTGCAACTGGTCGCTCACAACTTTTCCTCGGTGGAATGGCGCATCTCGCACGCGCCGGCTGTTAGCCGATGCGTACGAGCTGCGCCTTGAAATATTCGCGGCGCTCGGCATAGCTTGCCGTGCCGCGCTGCATATTGGCGATATCCGTCTCGGTGAGTTCGCGCACCACCTTGGCGGGCGCGCCGAGAATCAGCGAATTGTCGGGAAACACCTTGCCTTCGGTGACGATGGCGCCCGCTCCGACCAGACAGTTGCGGCCGATCACCGCGCCATTCAAGACCACCGCCTGAATTCCGATCAGCGAGCCTTCCTTGATTGTGCAGCCGTGCAGCATGACCTGATGGCCGATCGTCACGTTCGGCTCGATCGTCAGCGGGAAGCCGGGGTCGGTGTGCAGCACCGCGTTTTCCTGCACATTGCTGCCGGCGCCGATGGTGATCCCTTCGTTGTCGCCGCGAATCGTTGCGCCGAACCACACGCTCGCGTTTTCCTCGAGCGTCACGTTGCCGATGATGTTCGCCGAATCCGCGACGAACACGCTTTCATGGATGGTCGGGGCGGCTTCGCCAAGCTTGTAAATCGTCACAGTGTCTCCTCTGGATCGGTCGCGGCGCGTGCTCGGTGGGACGGTGAACAGCCCGACGCGCGCCTCGCCGGGGTGTCCCGCTGGGGCTCCATCGCGCAGGTGCCACGAGCGCGCTGGATGGTCGAATCGAGTATTGTAAACGTTTGTGTGGTTGGGCCGCTTTCGTGGCCGTCCGGACGTTTTCCGGCCAGTGGCTCGGCCTGGCGGCGCCGTTGTGGCGTTGCGGGTCTCCCGCCAGGCGCGCAGGCGCCGTCCTTTTAACGCGTTCGCCGCCGCGTCTTGCACGTCTCGCGCCGCTTGCCCCGGCTGTTCTTCATTTATCACTTCCTTCGCCGATCCGCTTGCCATGATGTCCGCCGCTTCGTCCGTTCCGCCTCCCCAAGACCAGCCCGCGTGCGCGCGAACGGCCGCGCTGGCCGCATTGAGCGAAAACGATCCGGCCATCAAAGCCGCCACGGTCCGGGCGTTGTACGCCGCCGTCCTCGCGGGCGGCGCGTCATGTCCGACCGACCTCGAACTCGACGAGCCCGCCGGCCTCCCAGGCCGTCCCGCGCGTCCCGAACTGGTTGATCCGCGGCAACTGAAGCGGCGCAGCATGCAGTCGCCGGAAGGCCGCGCGGCTCTGCTGCACGCGCTCGCGCACATCGAATTCAACGCAATCAATCTCGCGCTCGACGCTGTCTGGCGATTCGCCCGCATGCCCGCCGCGTTCTATACCGACTGGCTCAAGGTCGCCGCCGAGGAGGCCTATCACTACTCGCTGCTGGCCGCGCGCCTTGCGGAATACGGGCACGCATACGGCGATTTCCCCGCGCACGACGGCCTGTGGGACATGTGCGAGCGCACCCGCGGCGACGTGCTGGCGCGCATGGCGCTGGTGCCGCGCACGCTCGAGGCCCGCGGCCTCGACGCGTCGCCGCCGATCCGCGCGCGTCTGCAGCAGGCGGGGGATCACGCGTCCGCGGAAATTCTCGACGTGATCCTGCGCGACGAGATTGGCCATGTGCTGATCGGCAATCACTGGTTTCGGCACCTGTGCGCCGCGAGCGGCCTCGATCCGCACCCGACCTACACGCGCCTCGCCGATCAGTATCACGCACCGAAATTACGCGGTCCGTTCAATTTCGAGGCGCGTCGCGACGCCGGCTTCGACGAAGCGGAACTGGCCGCGCTGGCCGGCCTGGACGCCAGACAGCCGGCCGCACCCGTCGCGAACGGCTGAGGTCTGTCGATAATCCGACCCCACGTATCGCCCGGCTGTCTCTATAATCGAACGACCATTCTTTTTTGAGCGTGCCGTTCATGAATACTTCCCGGTCTGAGTTCGTCGCCGTGCGCGGCATCCGTCTGCATGTGCGGCGTTGGGGCAATCCCGGCGCGCCGATGCTGTTCATGCTGCACGGCTGGATGGACGTGGCGGCGTCGTTCCAGTTCGTCGTCGATGCGTTGGCCGGCGACTGGCAGGTGCTCGCGCCCGACATGCGTGGCTTCGGCCTGTCGGACTGGCCGGTGGCCGAGCGCGGCGGCGGCAGCTACTGGATTCCGGACTATCTCGCCGATCTCGACGCGCTGCTCGACCACTACGCGCCCTCCGGCGAGGTGAATCTGGTCGGCCATAGCATGGGCGCGAACATCGTCTGCCTGTATGCGGGCGTGCGGCCCGAGCGGGTGCGGCGCGTGGTCGATCTGGAGGGCTTCGGGCTCGCGCCATCGCACTCGGCGCAAGCGCCCAAACGCCTGCTGAACTGGCTCGACGAATTGCGCGACCCGCCGCAACTGAAGCGCTATGCGTCGCTCGATGACGTCGCCGCGCGTCTCATCAAGACCAATCCGCGCCTCGATCCGCGGCGCGCGCAGTTTCTCGCGCAGCACTGGTCGAAGCCGGACGGCGAAGGACGCCGCATGCTGCTCGCCGACCCGGCGCACAAGTTGCGCGGACCGACCCTGTACCGCCTCGACGAGGTGATGGCCGTGTGGCGCAAGGTCAGCGCGAAAGTGCTGCACGTCGAGGCCGCCAATTCGCCCACGCTCGCGCAGATTGCCGGCGAGATACCGCTCGACGAGTTCAAGGCGCGTTTCCAGGCGTTTCCGAACTGGCGCGAGAAAATCATCGACGGGGCGGGGCACATGGTGCACCACGATCAGCCGGAGCAGGTGGCCGCGTTGATAGAGGGATTTTGTTCCTGAAAAGCGTTGCTTATTGGGAAGGATGGGGCGGGCGGCGCGAGATAGCTCTGCGGTCACTTACTGCGTTGCAGTAAAATGGCTGTAGAACCTTTTCAGGACCAAGATGAACGCCGATCTGCACTGTCACTCCACCGTTTCCGACGGCCAGTTCGCGCCGGCCGACGTCGCGCGCCGCGCGCATGCGGGCGGCGTGACGCTGTGGGCGCTGACCGACCACGACGAACTGGGCGGCCAGCACGAAGCGCGCGCCACCGCCGAGGCGCTCGGCATGGGCTACGTGAGCGGCGTCGAAATATCGGTGACGTGGGCGTCGCGCACCGTGCACATCGTCGGCCTCGGCATCGATGCGACCAGTTCGATCCTGATCGACGGTCTCGCGCGCACTCGCGACGGCCGCGCCGCGCGCGCCGAGGCGATCGGCGAGCAACTGGCCGCGCTCGGCATCCCCGATGCCTACCAGGGCGCGATTCAGTATGTGTCGAACCCGGACATGATTTCGCGCACGCACTTCGCGCGCTTCATGGTCGAGAAGGGCTACTGCACCTCCACGCAAGACGTGTTCAACCGCTTTCTCGGTGACGGCAAACCGGGCTACGTGGCGCATCGCTGGGCCAAGCTGGCGGACGCGGTCGGCTGGATCCGGGCGGCCGGCGGCGAGGCGATCATCGCGCATCCGGGCCGCTACGCGTACTCGCCGGTCGAATTCGACGCGTTTTTCGCCGAGTTCATCGATCTCGGCGGCAAGGCGATCGAAGTGGTGACCGGCAGCCACACGCCCGATCAATACCGCGAATATGCGGACGTCGCGCGCCGCTTCGGTTTCGAGGCGTCGCGCGGGTCCGACTTCCACGCAGCCGGCGAAGGCCGCATCGACCTCGGCGCGCTGCCGCCGTTGCCTTCCGATCTCAAGCCCGTCTGGGAACGCTGGCTGTGATCGCGCGTCGTGCCGGGGCGGCACGTCACGCGCGAGAACCGGCCGGCGGCGCATGTCCGTTTGCGCCGCTCCTGCCGCCGGTCAGCCGTATCCGGGCCGCACTCCGGCCGCAGTCCGCCCGGCTTGTCTCGCGGTTCGCCCGAAGTTAGCTCGCAGTTTCCCGATCGCCACCGATAGCACCGATAGCCACCGTTAGCCGCCATGTCCCAATACTTCCGGCTTCACCCTGACAACCCGCAGCCGCGCCTCGTTAAACAGGCCGTGCAGATCATCAAGGACGGCGGCGTGGTCGCGCTGCCGACCGACTCGAGCTACGCGCTAGCCTGCCAGCTCGACGACAAGGACGCGGCCGAGCGCCTGCGGCGGATTCGCGGTCTCGACGAAAAGCAGTTGCTGTCGCTGCTGGTGCGCGACCTGTCGGAACTGTCGAACTTTGCGATGGTGGACAACCGGCAGTACCGGCTGATCAAGTCGGTGACGCCGGGTCCGTACGTGTTCGTATTGCAGGCCACCAAGGAAGTGCCGCGCCGTTTGTCGCATCCGTCGCGCAAGACCATCGGTCTGCGAGTGCCGGATCACGCGATCACGCTGGCGATTCTCGAGGAACTCGGCGAGCCGCTGATCGGCTCGACGCTCATCATGCCCGGCGAAACCGAGCCGCTGAACGACCCCGAAGAAATCCGCGCCCGCCTCGAAAAGCAACTGGAGCTGGTGATCGACGGTGGCGCCTGCGTGTGCGAGCCGTCGACCGTGATCGATCTGACCGGCGCTGAGCCGGTGCTGGTGCGGGCAGGGCGCGGCTCTCTCACGCCCTTCGGTCTCGAAGAGACGGCCTGAAAACGGCGCAAACGCGGCAAGAGTGAAAGCGGACAGACGCACGCAATCGCGTTGTTACAATAGCGAGTTATGGATTCTTCCCTGATACAGACGATTGCGGTGTACGCGTTGCCGGTCATTTTCGCGATAACGCTGCACGAAGCCGCGCACGGCTACGTCGCGCGTTGGCTCGGCGACAATACCGCCTACGTGCTCGGCCGCGTGTCGATCAATCCGATGCGGCACATCGATCCGCTCGGCACGATTGCGATTCCGTTGCTGCTCTACTTCGCCACCAGCGGCGCGTTCATGTTCGGTTACGCGAAGCCGGTGCCGGTCGCCTTCGGCAACCTGCGCAATCCGCGCTGGGGCAGTTTGTGGGTCGCGGCGGCGGGTCCGGCGTCCAATTTCATCCAGGCGCTCATCTGGGGCCTGTTCGGCATCGCACTGGCGGTGTTCAATGTCGACGAACCGTTTTTCACGCGCATGGCTGGCGCGGGCGTCGGCGTGAACCTCGTGCTCGGCGTGCTGAACCTGTTTCCGCTGCCGCCGCTCGACGGCGGCCGCGTGCTGATGGCGCTGCTGCCGCCGCGCCAGTCGATCGCGCTGTCGCGGCTCGAACCCTACGGTTTTTTCATCGTGATGGCACTGGTCATGACCGGCACGCTGACGCGTTATTGGCTGAATCCGCTGGTGACGCTCGGCTACAGTGCGATTACCGCAATCCTGACTCCCCTTGTTTCGCTTTTCTAAATAATCATGTTCCCAGACCGTATCTTCTCCGGCATGCGGCCCACCGGGTCGCTGCACCTCGGCCACTATCACGGCGTGCTGAAAAACTGGGTGCGGCTGCAGTCCGAATACCCGTGTTTCTTCTGCGTAGTCGACTGGCACGCGCTGACAACGCACTACGAAACGCCCGAAGTGATCGAAAAGAACGTCTGGGACGTGCTGATCGACTGGCTGGCGTCCGGCATCGACCCGGCGCAGGCGACGCTGTTCATCCAGAGCAAGGTGCCCGAGCACGCGGAGCTGGCGCTGCTGCTCGGCATGAGCACGCCGCTCGGCTGGCTCGAACGCGTGCCGACCTACAAGGAGCAGCAGGAGAAGCTGAAGGACAAGGACCTGTCCACCTACGGCTTTCTCGGCTACCCGGTGCTGATGGCGGCGGACATTCTGCTGTATCGCGGCTCGCTCGTGCCGGTCGGCGAAGACCAGGTGCCGCACGTCGAAATGACGCGTGAAATCGCGCGCCGTTTCAACTACCTGTATGGCCGCGAGCCGGGCTTCGAGCAGAAGGCCAACGAAGCCGCGAAGAAGCTGGGCGGCAAGCGCTCCAAGCTGTATCACGAGTTGCGCAATGCGTACCAGCAGGAAGGCGACGACGAGGCGCTCGAACAGGCGCGCGCGATGTTGCAGGAGTCGCAGAGCCTGTCGATGAGCGATCGCGAGCGTCTGTTCGGCTACCTCGAAGGTTCGCGAAAGATCATCCTGGTCGAGCCGCAGGCGATGCTGACCGAAGCGTCGCGCATGCCGGGTCTGGACGGGCAGAAGATGTCGAAGTCGTATGGCAACACGATCGGCCTGCGCGAGGACGCGGAAACCATCACGAAGAAAGTGCGCACCATGCCGACCGACCCGGCCCGCGTGCGCCGTACCGATCCGGGCGATCCGGACAAGTGCCCGGTGTGGCAGCTGCACCAGGTGTACACCGACGAAGCCACCCACGAGTGGGTGCAGAAGGGCTGCCGTTCGGCGGGTATCGGTTGTCTCGACTGCAAGCAGCCGGTGATCGAAGGCATTCTGCGCGAACAGCAGCCAATGCTCGAACGCGCACAGAAGTACATGGACGATCCGTCGCTGCTGCGCGCGATCGTCGCAGATGGCTGCGACAAGGCCCGCAAGTTCGCGACGGAAACGATGCGCGACGTCCGCGAGGCCATGGGCCTGTCGTACAACTGAGCCGTTCACGTACGTCGATGAGCACGCCCGCCGCCATCCATGGATTGGGTGAGCCGTCGCACTGGGTGCGCCAATGGGCGCATCTGGTCGCGGCCGGCGGCGCGGTGCTCGACGTCGCGTCGGGAGCGGGGCGGCACGCGCGGTTCTTCGCGTCGCGGGGGCATCCGGTGACCGCGCTCGATCGCGATGCCGCCGCGCTCGACATGCTGCGCGGCGAGCCGCTCATCACACCGCTTGCCGCCGACCTCGAAGGCGCCGCGTGGCCGCTCGCCGGCGACGCGAAATTTGCTGCCGTCGTCGTGACGAACTATCTGCACCGGCCGCTTTTCCCGCAGCTTCTGCATTCGCTCGCGCCCGGCGGCGTACTGGTTTACGAGACCTTCGCGCAAGGCAACGAAAGCGTCGGCAAGCCGTCCAATCCGGCGTTTCTACTCGCGCCCGGCGAACTCCTCGACAGGGTGCGCGGCCAGCTCCGGGTGGTCGCATTTCAAGATGGTTTTCTCGCGCAGCCGCGCCCGGCCTACGTCCAGCGGATTTGCGCAATTCTGGAGGCGGAGCGCCCAGACGACCCCGCGCAGGCGGCATCCCCGCCTTGTTACGAGTTGGCTGGCTAATCCGCTACAATCGCGGTTTACCTGATCAAATTCATGGCGTTTCATGACTAACGGCAACCAAAGCGGCACTCGCAGCAACGACAGCGTTCAGATTCGCGGCAGCATTCCTGCCATCATCACCCCGATGCTCGAAGACGGCAGCCTCGATCTGCCGGCGTTTCGCAAACTGATCGACTGGCACGTCGCGGAAGGCACCGATGCGCTCGTCGTGGTCGGCACGAGCGGCGAGTCGGCCACGCTGTCGGTCGAAGAGCACGTGTTGATGGTCAAGACCGCGGTCGAGCACACGGCGGGCCGGATTCCGGTGATCGCGGGCTCGGGCGCCAACTCCACCACCGAGGCGATCGAACTCACGCAACACGCGAAAGACGTCGGCGCGGACGCGACGTTGCAGGTCGTGCCGTACTACAACAAACCGACCCAGGAAGGCATCTATCGCCACTTCGCGAAGATCGCCGAGACCGTCGATCTGCCGGTGATCCTGTACAACGTGCCGGGCCGCACCGTCGCGGACATGAGCAACGACACCATCCTGCGTTGCGCGCAGGTGCCGGGCATCGTCGGCGTGAAGGAGGCGACCGGCAACATCGAGCGCGCCGCGCAACTGATCAAGGCGGCGCCCGCGCATTTCGGCATCTACAGCGGCGACGATCCCACCGCGATTGCGCTGATGCTGCTCGGCGGCCACGGCAATATTTCGGTTACTGCGAACGTCGCGCCGCGCGCGATGAGCGAGCTGTGCAAGGCGGCCCTCGCGGCGGACGCAAAGACCGCGCGCGAGATTCATCTGAAGCTCCTGTCGCTGCATAAGAACCTGTTCATCGAATCGAATCCGATTCCGGCCAAATGGGCACTGCAGCAACTGGGTCGTGTGCAGGGCGGCATCCGCTTGCCGCTTACGCCGCTTGCCGAGCAGTACCACGACGTGGTGCGCGCCGCGCTGCGCGAAGCAGGGCTGCTGGGCTAAGCGGTTCGACCGCGGCATCCAGCAGCGCCACCGAAGACTGCCACCGGCATTCCCTTAACCGACGTCGATCCAGCCCACGTTCCCGGCACACAGAACCAGGCACCGCGTTCCAGCATCACGAAGGACCTCATGAAACGTTCCGCACTTTCCCTCCACGCAACCCGCATGGCGGCGCTGGCGCTTGCCCTGACGACGCTCGCCGGCTGTGACACGCTGAACGACTGGTTCGCTTCCGACCGCGTCAACTACAAGGTCGCGGCGAGCGCGCCGCCGCTCGCCGTTCCCGGCGATCTGAGCACCTCGCCGACCGATCAGCGCTACGTCGCACCGCCCGCCAATCTGGCGCTGGGCGGCGCAACGGCGCGCAACGTCACGGCGGCCGGCAACGCGACAGAAGGCAAGCCGACTGAGCAGGACCCGTTCGGCATGCACATCGAGCGTGACGGCGATCGCCGCTGGCTGGTGGTCGACGGCCGCTCGCCGGAGCAACTGTGGCCGCAACTGCAGGAGTTCTGGCAGGAAAACGGTTTCGTCCTGAAAACGGACGCGCCGGCTACCGGCATCATGGTGACCGACTGGGCGGAAAACCGCGCGAATATTCCGGACGACTGGTTCCGCCGCACGGTGGGCAAGGTCATCGACTTCGCGTACTCGTCGGGTACGCGCGACAGCTTCCGCACGCTCGTGTCGCGCGGGCCGTCTGACACCACGGACATTTCGGTCACGCATAGCGCGATGGAAGAAATGCTGACGGGGCAGGACAAGACGTCGTCGCGCTGGGAAGAGCGTCCGCGCGATCCGGCGCTCGAAGCGATGTTCCTCGCGAAGCTGATGGAGAAATTCGGGCTGACCGAAGCGCAATCGAAGCAACTGCTGACCGATGCGCGCCCGGCTACCGCGCCGGCAACGATCGACAAGAGCGCGGGCTCGTCGACGCTCGACCTGCAGGAATCGTTCGACCGTGCATGGCTGCGCGTCGGCCTCGCGCTCGACCGCACCAACTTTACCGTCGACAACCGCGATCGCGCGAAGGGCATCTACTATGTGCGCTACGCGGACTCGATGCAGGAACTGAAGCGCGAAGGGTTGTTCGGCAAGCTGTTCTACAGCGGCACCTCGACCAAGAAGCCGGGGCAGGAATTCCTCGTCAACGTGCGCGCGAAGGGTGACTCCGTGACGCAGGTGGCCGTGCTCGACGCGAATGGGCAGGTCGACACGTCGTCCGACGCGCAGCGCATCGTGACGTTGCTGCACGCGCAACTGAACTAGGCGGACCGTGCGGTTCGCGAGTCTCGGCAGCGGCAGCGAAGGCAATGCGCTGCTGGTGGAAGCGCAGAGCGGCGCAACCACCACGCGCGTGCTACTCGACTGCGGGTTTTCGGCGCGCGAGGTCGAGCGGCGTCTGGCGCGGATCGGCGCGAGCGTCGAGGGTCTCGACGCCATTCTGATCACGCATGAACATAGCGATCACATCGGCAGCGCGCTGACGCTGGCGCGCAAGTGGTCGATTCCGTTGTACATGAGCTGGGGCACCGCGCGCGCAGTAGGCGCCGACGAAGCCAACATCGACCTGCAGGTGCTGTGGGGCGACGAGGCGGTGGCGGTCGGCGACCTCAGCATCCTCCCTTACACCGTCCCTCACGACGCCCGCGAACCGTTGCAATACGTGTTCTCGAACGGCGCGAGCCGGCTCGGCGTGCTGACCGACGTCGGCACGTCCACCCCGCATATCAGCGCGGTGCTGAGCGGTTGCGACGCGCTGGTGCTCGAATGCAATCACGACGTGCGGATGCTCGCGGGCAGCCGTTATCCGCAATCGCTGAAGGCGCGCATTGGCGGCAATCACGGGCATCTGAACAACGACGCGGCGGCGGACATTCTGGCTTCACTCGACCGTTCGCGTCTTCGCCATCTGGTCGCTGCGCATTTGAGTCAGCAGAACAATCTGCCGGAGCTGGCGCAGGCGGCGATGGCCGCTGTGCTAGGCGCGGCGCCTACCGAAGTGGTGGTCGCTTCGCAGGCAGAGGGGTTTGCGTGGCTGAGCGTGTGATGCCCGGTTGGTCGTGATCGCCACTTCACAGGTTCAGGCCGCGAAGCCTGGCGGCGGCGCAATGAAAAAAGCCCATAACGATTGCTCGTTATGGGCTTTTTCTTTTCAGGGCGCGGCGTTCCGCGAACGTTGCGCCCGTGTCGAACTTCTTAGTTGCGGTTGCCGCCAAAAATGCCGAGCAGCGCGAGCAGGTTGACGAACACGTTGTACAGGTCCAGATAAATCGCGAGCGTAGCGGTGATGTAGTTCGTCTCGCCGCCGTTCACGACGCGTTGGACGTCGAACAGCATATAGGCCGAGAAGATCACGATGGCCAGCACCGAAACCGTCAGCATCAGCGCCGACAGTTGCAGGAACACGTTCGCGACCGAAGCCAGCAGCAGCACGATCACGCCCATGAACAGCCACTTGCCGAGGCCGGAAAAGTCGCGCTTGCTGACCGTGGCGATGGTGGCCATCGCGGTGAATATCACACCAGTGCCACCGAACGCGAGCATGATCAGCGACGGGCCGTTCGAAAAACCGAGCACGAAGCTGAGAATGCGCGACAGCATCAGGCCCATGAAGAACGTGAAGCCGAGCAGCACGAACACGCCGACCGAACTGTCTTTGGTTTTCTGGATCGCAAACATGAAGCCGAAGGCGATCGCGAAGAACGCCAGCATGCTCATCGCCGGGCTGGTGGCCGCGAACAGCGAGAAGCCGGTGGCGAGACCTACCCATGCGCCGAGCACGGTGGGAATCATGGACAGCGCGAGCAGCCAGTAGGTATTCCGTAGTACGCGGTTGCGCGTTTCGACCGTGCTGACGGCGCCATTGCGGCCAAAGCTATACGGATGATCGTTCATGGTCTCTCCTTACCTCAGAAGCGTGTTTCGTGATGGTGATACGGCGGTTTGTGGTGCGTCGGCAGGAATGGTTTGCCGCCAGGCGCGTAAGCTGTTCATCCCTAAGATTAGCGCGGGAGCACGGAGTTTCAATACCTCGAAATGCCCCCCACGGCCTACGCTACCAGTATTTTGGAACGCGCGCCGCGATTCTTTCAGCGCTGTAAGGGTTCAATCGCAATCATACACGGGAACATGCTACAATAGCGGATTCATTTGAATCTGTAACCTCTTAATTTTTTGGAGTTTTTATGGCGATCGAACGCACCCTGTCGATTATCAAGCCGGACGCAGTGGCCAAGAACGTGATCGGCCAGATCTACACCCGTTTCGAAAACGCGGGTCTGAAGATCGTGGCATCGCGCATGGTTCACCTGTCGCGCGCTGACGCAGAGAAGTTCTACGCCGTGCACGCTGCACGTCCGTTCTTCAAGGATCTGGTCGAATTCATGATTTCGGGCCCGGTGGTCGTGCAAGCGCTGGAAGGCGAGAACGCGATCCTGAAGCACCGTGACCTGATGGGCGCAACGGACCCGAAGAAGGCGGAAAAGGGCACGATCCGCGCCGACTTCGCCGACAGCATCGACGCTAACGCCGTTCACGGCTCGGACGCTGCTGAAACCGCAGCGGTCGAAATCGCGTTCTTCTTCCCGCAAGTGAACGTCTACTCGCGTTAAGCCGGGCGCCAAGCCGCGCATATGCCGGTTTGCTTCGCGCGATTCGTGCAGCCGATCCGTTTTATCGCACGAATCGCCCGGCAAAGTAGTAAGGTAAAAGCAGCAGGAATGGGCGCGAACGGCATTGCGTTCATGCAGCTTGTTGCATGAACGCAGTCTCGCACTGAAATGGCAGGATTCGATATGACGAGCAGTCCCACCGTCAACCTTCTCGACCTCGACGCCCAAGGGCTTGTCGCGTACTGCGACAGCCTGGGCGAGAAGCCGTTTCGCGCCAAGCAATTGCAGCGCTGGATTCATCAGTACAACGCTGCCGACTTCGACGGCATGACTGATCTCGCGAAGTCCTTGCGCGAAAAGCTCAAAGGGCGCGCTGAGATCACGATGCCCGGCATCGTCAGCGATCATATTTCGACCGACGGCACACGCAAGTGGCTGATCGACGTCGGCAACGGCAACGCGGTTGAAACCGTGTACATCCCCGAAGAAACGCGTGGCACGCTGTGCGTATCGTCGCAGGCCGGGTGTGCGGTCAACTGCCGTTTCTGTTCGACCGGCAAACAGGGTTTCTCCCGCAATCTCTCCACCGGCGAAATCATCGGCCAGTTGCGCATGGCCGAGTTCGCGCTGCGCGCGTCGCGCGGCGTGGCGGGCGGCCGCGCCACGGGCGGCGACGGCAAGGGCGAGCGGGTCGTCACGAATGTCGTGATGATGGGCATGGGCGAACCGCTGCTCAATTACGACGCGGTCGTGCCGGCCATGCGCCTGATGCTCGACGACAACGCATACGGCCTTTCGCGCCGCCGCGTCACGCTGTCCACTTCGGGCGTCGTGCCGATGATGGACCGCCTCGGCGCGGATCTGCCGGTGGCGCTCGCGGTCTCGCTGCATGCGCCCAGCGATCCGCTGCGCGACATGCTGGTGCCGCTGAACAAGAAGTACCCGCTGCGTGAATTGATGGCGGCTTGTCAGCGTTATCTGAAAGTCGCGCCGCGCGATTTCATTACGTTTGAGTACTGCATGCTCGACGGGGTGAACGACAGCGAAGCGCAAGCGCGCGAATTGCTGGCCGTGACGCGCGACGTGCCGTGCAAATTCAATCTGATTCCGTTCAATCCGTTCCCCGAATCGGGCCTCATCCGCTCGAAGCCGGAACAGATCAAGCGATTTGCACAAGTGTTGATGGACGCGGGCGTCGTCACCACGGTGCGCAAAACACGCGGCGATGACATCGACGCTGCCTGCGGTCAGCTGGCCGGTGCGGTGCAGGACCGCACGCGCCTTGCTGAGCGCACCGGGAAGGCGGCCAAGGTGATCGAGGTTCGCGCCGTGTAATCGTATGGTGAGCGTTCTGTATGGCAAGGCATCGGCGTTCGCTGGAAGTCCAGCCAATCCGAACGTCTTGGTGCCACCGTCGATTGAAAAGAAAGTTTGCAGAAGCGATCGGAAGCGGCACACAAAGCCGCGCATTTTGTTATAAACGGTCTGCGATTCGGGCGCGAGGCTTTGGCCCGTCCGGGTGGCACGAGTGAAAAAAGAATCGACGCGAAAGGATTTGGGATGAGTGAGCCGCAGCACCCGCAGCCGCACGACACAGACACGAACGAAGGCCATCCGGCGCCGGTCGCCCGGGCGGTCGTGCAGCCTGTTGTGCAATCGAACCTGGATTCGTTGGCGGCGGTTGGCGCGCGCTTGACCCAATTGCGTGAATCGAAGGGCTGGTCGATCGAAGACGTGTCGGCCCGATTGAAGGTTTCAGTCATCAAGTTGCAAGCGCTCGAATCGGGCGACATCAGCCATTTGCCGGATACGACCTTCGCGCTCGGCGTGGTGCGCAGCTACGCGAAGATGCTCGGCGCCGATCCCACGCCGTTCACGCAGGCGTTGCGCCGCGAGACGGGTGTGCCGGCGCCGGATCTGTCGATGCCGGCGTCGTCGGGTAAGGATTTGCCGCGCGGCCGGGTTTCGCTGTCGCTCGGCGGCAGCGGGCAGAAGAGTCGCTCGTGGCTGTGGGGCGTCGCGGCGGTGGTCGTCGCGGTGATCGCGCTCGCGATGTGGCACACCAACGGCGGTGACTCGACCGCGTGGCTCGCGCGTTTGAAGGCGAGCGCGAACGGTAGTGCCGCGACCGGCGCATCGGGCGCGGTCGCGCAGAGTTCATCGGCGGATGCGGCGGCGCAGGAGGGCGCGTCGGCGCCGCAAGCGCAGGCTGCCGAAGATAACGCAGCGTCGGGAACGCCGATGCCCGCGCCGCTGGCCACCGGTACCGCGCCGTCATCGGCGCCCGCGGTCACGGCCATGCCCACGGCTCCGAAGGCCGGCTCGCAGGGTCAGGCCGCCGCGGCACCGGGCGCGAGCGCGCCGGCCGTCGTGGCGGCCGCATCGGGAGTCGCGGCGGCGCCAGCCGCAGGTGAGGCGATCGTCGCGCTGCGCGTGACGCAGGACAGCTGGTTCAGCGTGCGCGGCAAAGATGGCAAGGAAGTATTCTCCGGCCTTGTGCACGCAGGCGATACGAAGGAAGTAACGGGCGAGGCGCCGTTCCGGATCACACTCGGCAACAAGGCCGGTCTCGAGTCGCTGACGCTCGACGGCCAGCCGGTCGATCCGGCGAAATATTCGGCGGCCAAGGGAAATGTGGCACGCTTCGCGCTGCCTTGACAGATACGGTATGCGCCGCGGCCAACCGGTCCGCGGCGCTTTTTCAATTCAGGCGCTACGTTTTTTGTGTAGCGCATGCGGCGTAAATGGGTTTTTCGATGCAATCCGAAGCTCAATCCCGATCCAGTAGCAAGATCGTTTCTAACGAACCGGTGTTCGGCGGCCAGGCTGCGCGGCGCAAGTCGCATGCGGTCGACGTCCGTTGGGGCGGCCAGCTCGTCACCATCGGCGGTGACGCGCCGGTGCGCGTGCAGTCGATGACCAACACCGACACGGCGGACGCGATCGGCACCGCGATCCAGATCAAGGAGCTGGCGCAAGCCGGTTCGGAACTGGTGCGTATCACGGTGAACACGCCAGAAGCGGCCGCGGCCGTGCCGGCCGTACGCGAGCAGCTCGACCGCATGGGCGTGTCGGTGCCGCTGGTCGGCGACTTCCACTACAACGGCCATCTGCTGCTGCGCGATTACCCCGCGTGCGCGGAGTCGCTGTCGAAGTACCGGATCAATCCCGGCAACGTCGGTCACGGCGCAAAGCGCGACACGCAGTTCGCGCAGATGATCGAAGCCGCGGTGAAGTACGACAAGCCGGTGCGGATCGGCGTCAACTGGGGCAGTCTCGATCAGGACCTGCTTGCGAAGATGATGGACGAGAACGCCTCGCGCGCCACGCCGTGGGAAGCGCAAAGCGTGATGTACGAAGCGCTGATCCAGTCGGCGATCGGTTCGGCCGAACGCGCGGTTGAACTCGGCCTTGGACGCGACAAGATCATTCTGTCGTGCAAGGTCAGCGGTGTGCAGGATCTGATCGCCGTGTACCGCGAACTCGCGCGCCGTTGCGAATTCGCGCTGCATCTCGGCTTGACCGAGGCAGGCATGGGTTCGAAGGGTATCGTCGCATCGACCGCGGCGTTGTCGGTGTTGCTGCAGCAGGGCATCGGCGACACGATCCGCATCTCGCTCACGCCTGAGCCGGGTGCGTCGCGTACCGGCGAGGTGATCGTCGGCCAGGAAATCTTGCAGACCATGGGTCTGCGCTCGTTCACGCCGATGGTGATCGCGTGCCCGGGTTGTGGCCGTACCACCAGCACGCTGTTCCAGGAACTGGCGTCACAAATCCAGACGTATCTGCGCACACAGATGCCGGTGTGGCGCGACCAGTATCCTGGCGTCGAGAAGATGCACGTCGCGGTGATGGGCTGCATCGTCAACGGTCCCGGCGAATCAAAGCAGGCCAATATCGGCATCAGCTTGCCGGGCTCGGGCGAGAACCCGGCCGCGCCGGTGTTCATCGACGGCGAGAAGGTCAAGACGCTGCGCGGCGAGAACATCGCGCAAGAATTCCAGCAAATCGTGAGTGACTACGTCGAGCGCCGCTACGGCCGCGCCGAAGCACTCAACTAAATATCGGCTCTCGAAACACAGATGACTGAACAGAAGAAAAAGCTCGAAAAGCTCTCCGGCGTGAAGGGCATGAACGACATCCTTCCGCAGGAAGCCGGGCTCTGGGAATTTTTCGAAACCACCGTCAAGTCGATGCTGCGTTCGTACGGATATCAGAATATTCGCACGCCGATCGTCGAACATACGCAGCTGTTCAAGCGCGGTATCGGCGAAGTGACCGACATCGTCGAAAAAGAGATGTACAGCTTCACCGATGCATTGAACGGTGAAAACCTGACCCTGCGCCCCGAGAACACGGCGGCGGTGGTGCGCGCGACGATCGAACACAACATGCTGTACGACGGTCCGAAGCGTCTGTGGTACATCGGTCCGATGTTCCGTCACGAGCGTCCGCAACGCGGCCGCTATCGCCAGTTCCATCAGGTCGGCGTGGAAGCGTTGGGCTTCGCGGGCCCGGATGCCGACGCTGAAATCATCATGATGTGCCAGCGGCTGTGGGACGACCTCGGCCTGATGGGCATCAAGCTCGAACTCAATTCGCTGGGCCTCGCCGAAGAGCGCGCGGCGCATCGCGTCGAACTGATCGCGTACCTCGAAAAGCACATGGACGTGCTCGACGAAGAAGCGAAGCGCCGTCTCTATACGAACCCGCTGCGCGTGCTGGATACGAAGAATCCGGCGATGCAGGAAGTCGCACAGAACGCGCCGAAGCTGATCGATTTTCTCGGCGAAGAATCGCGCGCGCACTTCGAAGGTCTGCAGCGCATCCTGAAGGCGAACAACATTCCGTTCACGATCAATCCGCGTCTCGTGCGCGGTCTCGATTACTACAACCTGACCGTGTTCGAATGGGTGACCGACAAGCTCGGCGCGCAAGGCACGGTTGCGGCGGGCGGCCGCTACGATCCGCTGATCGAGCAGCTCGGCGGCAAGCCGACGGGCGCATGCGGTTGGGCGATGGGCGTCGAGCGGATTCTCGAATTGCTGAAGGAAGAGCAACTCGTGCCCGAGGCCGAAGGCTGCGACGTGTACGTGGTCCATCAAGGGGATGCCGCGCGCGAGCAGGCCTTCATCATCGCGGAACGGCTGCGCGATACAGGTCTCGACGTGATCCTGCATTGCAGCGCAGACGGTCAGACGGCCAGCTTCAAATCGCAGATGAAGCGCGCCGACGCGAGCGGCGCGGCGTTCGCGGTGGTGCTCGGCGAAGATGAAATCGCCAATGGCACGGTCGGCGTCAAACCGCTGCGAGATACAAATGCTAACGGCGGTAAAAACGAGCAACATAACGTGCCCGCCGAAGACTTGACCGAATTTCTAATCAATGCGATGGTTGCAACCGCCGAAGACGGCGACGACTGATCGCGATGTCGTCGGGCCGGTTGGCTCGACACGCACACGTATCAAGAAAGAGGAAAGCGCCGGGCAATGAGTTACCACGACGAACAAGAATCGATTGAAAGTCTGAAGACATGGTGGGCGCAGTGGGGTAATGCAACCACGTGGATCGTGCTGGTGGCACTGGTTGCAGCAGCCGGCTGGAACGGCTGGAATTTCTGGCAGCGGCGCCAGGCGGCGGAAGCCGCAGTGCTGTATGACCAGGTGCAGCAGGCCGTGGCGTCGGGCGACAAGGCCCGTATCACGCGCGCCGCCGCCGACATGGAAGACAAGTTCAGCCGTACCGCGTATGCGCAGATGAGCGCACTGGGCGCCGCCAAGGCGCTCTATGCCGCGGGCGACGAAGCCGGTGCGAAGGCCCAGTTGCAATGGACCATCGATCACGCGAAGGACGACGAGTTCAAGCAACTCGCGAAACTGCGCATGGCTTCGCTGCTGCTTGACGAGAAGGCTTACGAGCAGGGCCTCGCCTTGCTTGCCGAGCCGCAATCCGACGCGTTCAAGGGCATCGTGGCGAATCGCCGCGGCGACCTGCTTGCCGCCCAGGGTAAGCGCGACGACGCGCGCACGGCCTACAAACTCGCGCTCGACTCGCTGTCGAAAAACGACAGCTCGGCACGCCAGTTGATCCAGTTCAAGCTCGACGCGCTGGGTGGCTGATCGCCACGCGCTGCGCGCCGCATGAACGACCAACGGTCTCCTTTAATCAATTTCCTAATGCTTCGTCCACCGATGAATCTGCTGAAACGTTACGCTGTGCCCGTTATCTGTGCGATGACCGTCCTTACGATGGCGGCTTGCTCATCCACGAAAGACGAGCGCCGTGTGCCGACGCCGCTCACCGAGTTCAAACCCGTGCTCGACGTGCAGCAGGCGTGGACGGCGAGCGTAGGCAAGGCAGGTCGTTACCTGTTCGCGCCGGTCGCGGTCGGCAATGCGGTGTTCGCGGCCGGCGCGAACGGCTCGGTTGCGAAGATCGACGCGCAAACCGGTAAGGATATCTGGCGCGTCAAGCTGCGCGACGACCTGTCGGCGGGTGTCGGCAGCGACGGCACGCTCACGGCGGTCGGCGGTCTGAAGGGCGACGTCTACGTGCTCGGCGCGGACGGCAAGCAGTTGTGGACCGCGAAGGCGCCCGGCGAAATCATTTCGCCGCCGCTAGTCGGCAACGGCCTCGTGGTGGTGCGCACGGTCGACGGTCAGCTGGTCGCTTTCAACGCGCAGACCGGCGAGCAAAAGTGGAATTACCGCAACCGCGCGGTGCCGCTCAATCTGCGGGTGTCGGCTGGCATGACCTTCGCGGGTGACGCGGCCGTGCTGGCCGGCTTCCCGGGCGGCTCGTTCTCCGCGATCAACCTGCAAACCGGCGACGCCTTCTGGCAGACGCCGGTGTCGTATCCGAAGGGCGTGACGGAAGTCGAGCGCATCAACGACGTAACCGGTCCGCCCACGCTGGTCGGTTCGCAAACCTGCGCGGTGACGTTTCAGGGGCAGATTGGCTGCTTCGACGCGAACTCCGGCCGCGTCGTATGGGAAAAGGCGTTTTCGAGCACGAGCGGTCTGGCGCAGGATGACCGCACGGTAGTGGCCGCCGACGACTGGTCGGTGGTATCAGCGTTCGACGTCAACACCGGTGCGGTGCAGTGGAAGAACGACAAGCTGAAGAACCGCGATCTCGGCGTGCCATTCCTGCTGGGTCGCGCCGCGGTGCTCGGCGACTATCAGGGTTTCGTGCACTTCCTGTCGGCGGCCGACGGCACGCTCGTCGCACGCATGAAGACCGACGGCAGCGCGATTACCGCGGCCCCGGTGCTGGCCGGTGAAACGCTGGTCGTGCAGACGCGCGACGGCGGCCTGTACGGCTATCGTCCTCGCTGATCGCGCAAGGCTCGCCGTCAAGCGCGCAGGCCGGCTTCGCCGGCCGCGCGCGTTTCTGTTGCGGTGGTCCTGGCCGTTTTTGAATGTTGGTCGTGTCGTCGAGCAAGTAGAAGAATTCCGCCGGACTGGCTGGTCCGGCAAGTCGGATCAGATATGGCGCGTGTAGCTCACGTGGCCATAGGTGGCTGCTTGCGGCGCCACCTTCGACGGCAGCACAGCGCCACCGTCATCGAACGGGCGTGCGAGCCGTCGGGCAGGAAAGACTGAATCTGGCGGCCCATTGGCGCTGCCCATACAGCCAAACTCCCGGCCGCCCCGGTGCGCATATCAATGGCACATCCGGGGCTGGCCGAATTCGTGATAATTTTCGTCAAACGCTGCCGTGTAGCGGCCGCATGGCGTCGCTACGCGGCCGGTCGATTTCGATCCCGCGTTTCACCGTGAACAACATCTGATGAAACCCGTTATTGCCCTCGTTGGGCGCCCCAATGTGGGGAAATCCACGCTGTTCAACCGCCTCACGCGCACGCGTGACGCGCTGGTTGCCGACCTGCCCGGTCTCACGCGCGACCGCCATTACGGCGAAGGGCGCGCCGGCGAGCGGCCGTATCTGGTCGTCGATACCGGCGGCTTCGAGCCGGTCGCGAAGGACGGCATCCTGCACGAGATGGCGCGTCAAACGCGCCAGGCGGTCGAAGAATCCGACATCGTCGTGTTCATCGTCGACGGCCGCAACGGTCTCGCGCCGCAGGACAAGTCGATCGCCGACTATCTGCGCAAGGTCGGCCGGCCGATCTTCCTCGTCGTCAATAAGGCGGAGGGGATGAAGTACACGACGGTGGCCGCCGATTTCTACGAACTCGGTCTCGGCGACCCGCGCGCGATCTCGGCCGCGCATGGCGACGGCGTCACCGAAATGATCAACGAGGCGCTCGGCGTCGCGTATGCCGGTCAGCCGGAAGAAAGCGACGACGAGAAAGAAACGCGCGGCGTGAAGATCGCGATCGTCGGTCGTCCTAACGTCGGCAAGTCGACGCTGATCAACGCACTGGTGGGCGAAGAGCGCGTGATCGCGTTCGACATGCCGGGCACCACGCGCGATTCGATCTACGTCGACTTCGAACGGCAGGGCAAGCCATACACGTTGATCGATACGGCAGGTTTGCGCCGTCGTGGCAAAGTGTTTGAAGCGATCGAAAAGTTCTCGGTGGTGAAGACGCTGCAATCCATCTCGGATGCGAACGTCGTGATCCTGCTGCTCGACGCGCGCCAGGACATCTCCGAACAGGACGCGCACATTGCCGGCTTCGTGGTGGAGCAGGGCCGCGCGCTGGTGGTGGGCGTGAACAAGTGGGACGGTCTCGATCCGCATGTGCGCGACCGCACCAAGGCGGACCTCGAGCGCAAACTAAAATTTCTCGACTTCGCCAAATTCCATTTCATTTCCGCGCAGGAAAAAACCGGAATTGGTCCGCTGATGCGTTCGGTCGACGACGCGTATTCCGCCGCGATGGCCAAGCTGCCGACGCCGAAGCTCACGCGCGCGCTGATCGATGCGGTCGAATTCCAGCAGCCGCGCCGACGCGGTCCGGTGCGGCCGAAACTGCGTTACGCGCACCAGGGTGGACAGAATCCGCCGATTATTGTGATTCACGGCAACGCACTCGATGCGATCACGGAAACGTATAAACGCTACCTCGAAAACCGCTTCCGGGAAACTTTCAAGCTGACCGGGACTCCATTGCGGATAGAGTTCAGATCATCGACGAACCCTTACGCGGACAAAGGCTGAAACCCGCGTGTGTGCTGGGTTTGGGCGCACGGCCCGAGCCCTCGCGCCAAAACGAAAATCGGCTATAGTGTAGCGGTCGACGGCGGATCTCTTTTTCTTCGTCGTCGATTCAGTCAACCTGCAAAAAAATACGGAGTTTGCTATGAGCAACAAAGGGCAATTGTTACAAGACCCGTTTTTGAACGCACTGCGTAAAGAGCATGTGCCGGTGTCGATCTACCTGGTCAACGGCATCAAGCTTCAAGGGAACATCGAATCGTTCGACCAGTACGTCGTGTTGCTCCGGAATACGGTCACCCAGATGGTCTACAAGCACGCAATCTCGACAGTCGTGCCAGCCCGCCCGGTGAATTTCCACCCGGATTCCGAACAGTCCTAACCCCCGTCGCGGCCGGCGTAGCGTCGCCCGTTGGCGATTACTCCCGGCCGCCTCATTTTGATACCCTCCAATTTGATCAATGCAGCGCTTGTCGGCATCGACTTCGGTAAGATCGATTTCGAAGCCAGTCTCGAAGAACTCAGCCTGCTCGCGCAAAGCGCGGGCGCGAATCCCTTAGTCACCCTCACCGGACGCCGCTCCAGTCCCGACGCCAAGATGTTCGTCGGCAGCGGCAAGGCCGAAGAATTGCGGCTCGCGTGTGAGGCGAACGACATCGAACTCGTGATCTTCAACCATGCTCTGGCGCCTGCGCAGCAGCGCAATCTGGAGCAGGCGCTTAACCGGCGCGTGGTCGATCGCACCAGTCTCATACTCGATATTTTTGCGCAACGCGCCCGCAGCCATGAAGGCAAGCTGCAGGTGGAGCTCGCGCAGCTGCAGTATCTGTCGACCCGGCTGATTCGCGCGTGGACCCACCTCGAACGCCAGAAAGGCGGTATCGGTTTGCGCGGTCCCGGTGAAACGCAGCTCGAAACCGACCGCCGTTTGATCGGCGAGCGCATCAAGGCGCTCAAGACGCGGCTCGAAAAACTGCGCCGTCAGCACGGCACGCAGCGTCGCGCGCGCAGCCGTAATCAGACGATGTCGGTGTCGCTGGTCGGCTATACGAACGCGGGCAAGTCCACGCTCTTCAACGCGCTCACGAAGGCGCAGGCGTATGCCGCCGATCAATTGTTCGCGACGCTCGACACGACTTCGCGGCGCGTCTATCTCGGCGACGAAGCGGGGCAGGTGGTGGTGTCCGACACGGTCGGCTTCATTCGCGAATTGCCTCACCAACTGGTCGCGGCGTTTCGCGCCACGCTCGAGGAAACCATTCACGCGGATCTGTTGCTGCATGTGGTCGATGCATCGAGCGCGGTGCGCCTCGACCAGATCGATCAGGTGAACGAGGTATTGCACGCGATCGGCGCGGACACGATTCGCCAGGTGCTGGTGTTCAACAAGATCGACGCGGTGCCGGAGTTGGCGGCCCGTGGCGACGCGGTTGAGCGGGATGAGTATGGTAATATTTCGCGCGTCTTTTTGAGCGCGCGCACCGGGCAAGGGCTGGATACGTTGCGTGCTGCCATCGCTGAAATCGCTACTGCCGAACCGCTTACCGACATGCTGATCGATCAGTCGGAAGAAGACCGGTCGGCCGCACCACGCGACGACGACCGCAAGGTTCCAGAACTCGGGCACTGACCCGTTCCAATTGCACTGACCCGCTGTCTACTCTGGTGAACGAACACAGGTGAACGATTACAACGAGCGGAGTATCTGGCTGCGCATGCGAGCCTTGCTTTCACTGAACGATCCGCGCTGGGGCCGGGGCGACGGCAATGGCGACCGGCAACGGCCGAACGATCCCAAACGTCCGCCGAAAGACGGTGAAGGTCCACCCGATCTCGACGAGATGTGGCGCGACTTCAACCGTCGCCTGAGCCGGATCTTCGGACGCAAGGGCGGCGGTGCGGGCGGCGGCCGTCCGGACAACGGACGTGGCGCGCGCATCGGCGTGGGCATCGTGATCGGCGTGTTGATCGCGATCTATCTCGGCAGCGGCGTGTTCGTCGTGCAGGATGGCCAGGCCGCGGTCGTGATGCAGTTCGGCAAGTATCGCTACACCGCTGGGCAGGGGGTGCACTGGCGTTTGCCGTATCCGTTCGAAGCGCATGAGTTCGTCAATATCGGCCAGGTTCGCCAGGTCGAGATCGGCCGCAACAACGTGGTGCGTCCGGCGAACGTGAAGGACGCATCGATGCTCACGCACGACGGTGATATCGTCGACGTGCGCTTCGCGGTGCAGTACCAGGTGCGCAAGCCCACCGACTATCTGTTCCGCAGCGTCGATCCCGATCTGAGCGTGACGCACGCCGCGCAGGCGGCGGTGCGCGGCATCGTCGGCGCGCGCAGCACGAACGAAGTTCTCGGTCAGGATCGCGAAACAATGCGTCAACAACTGGTGGCGGCGATCCAGCAATCACTCGATCAGTACGAATCGGGTCTCGCCGTGACGGGCGTGACGATCCAGAGCGTGCAGGTGCCCGACCAGGTGCAGGCCGCGTTCGACGACGCCGCCAAAGTGCGGGCGGAAAACGAGCGCGCGAAACGCGATGCGCAGGCCTATGCGGCGGATCTGTTGCCGCGTGCGCAAGCCGACGTGGCGCGACAGATCGAAGAAGCGAAAACCTATAGCGAGAAGACGGTGGCCCAGGCGCAAGGCGAGGCCGACCGCTTCAAGCAGGTCTACGCCCAGTACTCGAAAGCGCCGGCCGTGATTCGCACGCGCATGTACATGGAAACGATGCAGCAGATCTACTCGACGACGACCAAGGTGTTTGTGGATAGCAAGAACGGCAACAACGTGCTGTATCTGCCGCTCGACAAGCTGGCCGAGCAGGCCCGCCAGCGGGTCGCCGACGCGGCAACCGCCGCGCCGGGCGCAGCGGCAGCCGGCGCGCCGCAAGCGGCGAGCGCCGTGGCGCCGTCGGGTGCTTCCGCAGCTGTCGTGGGAGCCGCATCGGGGGCCGCCGCGAGCCAGCCTACCGCCAGCGGCGCCGCGCTGCGCTCACGCGAAGCCTTCCGCAATCGCATGCGCGAAGACGACGTTCAATAAGGAGCGCACAACATGAACAAGATCATTGCGCTCGTCGTGGCTCTCGTCGTCGTGCTGTTCGCGGCTTCGTCGATGGTGTTCATCGTCGATCAGCGACACATGGCCGTGTTGTC
Source organism: Paraburkholderia ginsengisoli NBRC 100965 (assembly GCF_000739735.1). Lineage (GTDB taxonomy): Bacteria > Pseudomonadota > Gammaproteobacteria > Burkholderiales > Burkholderiaceae > Paraburkholderia > Paraburkholderia ginsengisoli. Next base: position 110,648 of record NZ_BBJF01000004.1, read on the forward strand.
GTCGCGTGGCGACACGCCGTCCACGTTGCTCGGGCCGGGGCTACACGTCAAATTGCCGCCGCCGTTGCAAACCGTCACGCTGGTCGACAACCGTATTCAATCGCTCGACGCACCGGACGAAGACCGCTTCGCCACGTCGGATAAAACGGATCTGCTGGTCAATCCGGTCATCAAGTTCCGCGTGACCGATCCCGTCAAGCTGCTCGCCGAAACCAGGGGCGATGTGCAGAGCCTGCCGGACCGGCTCGCGCTGCTGTCGCGCAGCGCGCTCGGCGATGCGTTCGGCAAGTTCACGCTGACCGATGCGCTCGCCAAACAGCAAAGCGTCGCCGACGAAGCGCGCGGTGCGATGGACAAGAGCGCGGCGTCGCTGGGCGTGTCGGTGGTCGACCTGCAACTGACGCGCGTCGATTTCCCGGCGGAGATGACCGATTCCGTCTTCAAGCGGATGATCGCCGCACGCGAACAGATGGCCGCCGACGAACGCGCGAAGGGCGCGGCCGAGGCCAACCAGATCAAGGACGACGCGCTCGCCAAACAGCAGGCGGTGCTCGCCGAAGGCTACGGCGAGGCGCAGGCCATCCGCGGCGAGGGCGATGCGAAGGCCGCGGAAATCGCTGCCGAAGCATTCGGCAAGGATCCGCAGTTCTACCAGTTTTACCTGAGCATGCAGGCATACAAGAAGACCTTCAAGCCGGGCGACCTGATCGTGGTCGATCCGAACAATGAGTTCTTCCGCTTCATGCGTAGTCCGACCGGCGGCGTTGCGCCGGACGCTCCCGCGGCCTCGCGCAAACACTGATAACCGGAAGGCCGCGGCATCCGCATCGCGGCCTCTTCAATTCGCATGGATATAGCCGGCTCGTTATTGCTCGCGATCGCATTGATGCTGATTATCGAGGGGATGTTTCCCTTCGTTTTTCCGGCCGCCTGGCGCGACACCTTCCGTAAAATAGCGGAACGGCCCGCGCATCAGATTCGCATCGGCGGCCTGGTCGTGATGGTGCTCGGGTTGATCCTGCTGTTTATCGTGACTTGACGGGGCCACGCCGCGACCCAGCAGCGCGTGTTCGCGCAGCCGCTCGCGACGGCAGGCGTTGCAATGCGCGCCCGGTCTTCCGGAAAAGCGCCCTTGCGGACCGCACCAACGCCTGCGTTAGCCGCCAGAATCGAGCCGCCGCCCGCCATTCACACACTCACTTACCGGCGCCTTCGGCCGCCGTGTTCAACGTCGTAGGACTGTATCGATGTCGACCTGGTTACTTCCCGAGAATATTGCCGACGTGCTGCCGTCGGAAGCCCGCAAGATCGAAGAGTTGCGACGCCACTTGCTGGACCGTTTCCGCTCGTACGGCTATGAGATGGTCATGCCGCCGCTGCTCGAGTACATCGAGTCGCTGCTGACGGGCGGCGGTCACGATCTGAATCTGCGTACCTTCAAGCTAGTCGATCAACTGTCGGGCCGCACGCTCGGTCTGCGCGCCGACATCACACCGCAGGTTGCGCGTATCGATGCGCATCTGCTGAACCGTCAGGGCGTCACGCGTCTTTGCTATGCGGGCAACGTCGCGCATACGCGGCCGCGCGGCCTGCACGCGACGCGCGAACAGATCCAGATCGGCGCGGAAATTTACGGTCACGCTGGCCTCGAGGCGGACCTGGAGATCCAGCAACTGATGCTCGACGCGCTGCGCCTCGCCGGCCTCGCGAAAGTGCGTCTCGATCTTTGCCACGCGGGTGTGCTCGCGGCATTGATCGAAGCCGAGCCGGCCGCGGCCGACCTCGGCCAGTCGCTGTACGACGCGTTGGCGGGCAAGGACGTGCCGCGCCTGATCGAACTGACGGCGGGGCTCACGCCGGTCATTCGTGACGCGTTGCGCGCGCTGCCCACGCTGTATGGCGACGCGTCGGTGCTCGACGAAGCGCGTGCGCGCCTGCCGAACGCGCCGGCCATTGCCCGCGCGCTCGACGACCTCGCGTTCCTCGCGGGTCAGGTGGACGGCGCCGAAGTGATGATCGACCTCGCCGATCTGCGCGGCTACGCGTACCACAGCGGCGTGATGTTCTCGGCGTATGTCGATGGCGTGCCGAATGCGGTGGCGCGCGGCGGCCGTTACGACCACGTGGGCCAGGCGTATGGCCGGGCTCGCGCAGCAACCGGCTTTTCGCTCGATCTGCGTGAAGTGGCGCGGATCTCGCCGGTCGAAGCGCGCAGCAGCGCCATTCTCGCGCCGTGGCAACACGACGACGCGCTGCGCGTGAGCGTCGCCGCATTGCGCGATGCCGGTGAAGTGGTGATCCAGGCGCTGCCCGGTCACGAGCACAGTCTTGATGAATTCGCGTTCGACCGCGTGTTGGTCGAGCGCAACGGTGCTTGGGTCGTCGAGCCGCGCGCCTGAGCGCGTTCCGGTTAGCCCTTGCGGGGACCATCCCCGGCACCTGTCAGACGGCGGCGAACGCGTCGCCGAACGAGGCGCGGCGAGCCGCCACGCCATCTTTTCTACACCTAACAAAATGTGCATGCCGTTGAGCGGAAACGGAAAAATTCGGAAGGTTCCGCGAACATAGGTAGAATACGTTTTTAACCAGCTTACGAAACAACATGTCTGCCAGCGCAGTGAATGTGAACCCCGGGCGCAACGTCGTCGTCGTGGGAACCCAGTGGGGTGATGAGGGCAAGGGCAAGATCGTCGACTGGCTGACGGACCACGCTCAAGGCGTCGTTCGCTTCCAGGGCGGTCACAATGCCGGTCACACGCTCATCATCGGCGGCAAGAAAACCATCTTGCGTCTGATTCCGTCGGGCATCATGCATCCCGGCGTCGCGTGCTATATCGGCAATGGCGTCGTGTTGTCGCCGGAAGCGCTGTTCAAGGAAATCGGCGAGCTCGAAGCCGCCGGCGTCGACGTTCAGAATCGCCTCTTCATTTCCGAAGCCACCACACTGATCCTGCCGTATCACATCGCCATCGACCAGGGCCGCGAAGCGCGCCGTGGCGCAAGCAAGATCGGCACGACCGGTCGCGGCATCGGCCCGGCTTACGAAGACAAGGTGGCACGCAGGGGCTTGCGCGTGCAGGACCTGTTCGAGCCGGAGAGTTTCGCCGAACGTCTGCGCGAAAACCTCGACTATCACAACTTCGTGCTCACGCAATACCTGGGCGTCGCCGCTGTCGACTTCCAGCAAACGCTCGACACGATGCTGAGCTACGCCGACCGCCTGAAGCCGATGGTGACCGACGTGTCGCGCCGCCTGTACGACGCGAACGCCGCCGGCAGCAATCTGCTGTTCGAAGGCGCGCAAGGCACGCTGCTCGACATCGATCACGGCACCTATCCGTTCGTCACGTCGAGCAACTGTGTGGCAGGTGCGGCGACCGCGGGCGCGGGCGTCGGTCCGCAAAAGCTGAACTACATTCTCGGCATCACGAAGGCGTACTGCACGCGCGTCGGTTCGGGCCCGTTCCCGAGCGAACTGTACGACGCGGACAACGCCGCGCGTCAGGAAGCGATCGGCCTGGAACTGGCGACCGTCGGCAAGGAGTTCGGCTCGGTCACCGGCCGTCCGCGCCGCACCGGCTGGCTCGACGTCGCCGCGCTGCGCCGCTCGATCCAGATCAATGGCGTGTCGGGTCTGTGCATGACCAAGCTCGACGTGCTCGACGGCCTCGACGAAGTGAAGCTGTGCGTCGGCTATACGGTCGACGGCAAGAATGTCGATCTGCTGCCGCGTGGCTCGTCGGAAGTCGCGCGTTGCGTGCCGGTATACGAAACCTTCGCGGGCTGGAAGGAAAGCACCGTCGGCATCAAGGAATGGGACAAGCTGCCGGCCAATGCGCGTGCGTACTTGTCGCGTGTGCAGGAAGTCGCGGGTATTCCGATCGACATGGTGTCGACCGGTCCGGATCGTGACGAGACCATTCTTCTTCGTCATCCGTTCAAGGTTTAAGCCATGGTTCAAGGTGTACCCATGATCGCGATGAAAGATCCGCGCAATGACGAAAAGAACCTGTGGGTCGGCTGGGACGAGTATCACCGGTTGATCGAGTTGCTGGCGCTGCAGGTGCACGAGTCCGGCTGGAAGTTCGACCAGATCCTGTGCCTCGCGCGCGGCGGCCTGCGCGTCGGCGACCAGCTCTCGCGCATCTACGATCTGCCGCTGGCGATTCTCGCCACCAGTTCGTATCGCGAAGCGGCCGGCACGGAGCAGGGCGAACTCGACATCGCGCAATACATCACGATGACGCGCGGCGAATTGCACGGCAACGTGCTGCTGGTCGACGACCTGGTTGATTCGGGCGTCACGCTGGCGCGGGTTCAGCAGCATCTGAAAGAGCGCTATCCGGCGATCACCGCAGTGCGCTCGGCGGTGCTCTGGTACAAGGGCTGCTCGAAGGTGAAGCCCGATTACCACGTTCAGTACCTGGCCACCAATCCGTGGATTCATCAACCGTTCGAGGAGTGGGACACGGTTCGTCCGCACAACCTCGGCGCGTGGATCAAGCGCGGCGTCGCGCAGGCGCAGGAGTCGTCGGGAGAATGATGTGGACTTCGGCGCTTTGAACATCGCGTCGTATGGTTCGCAATGTCCGCAAAACGGAGCCCGATTGGGCTCCGTTTTTTTTTGCGCATTCGTCGGCGGTCCGCTCATGCGGTGCTTCGCGAATTGCGTGAGGCCCACGCCGCGAACCTGTCCGCCCCGGCCAACCCCGCAGACGCGTGCAAATCGCAGTGCTACACTGCGCGGACTATCCACGTGGTGTATCCACAACAAGCCGGGTGGCGTCAGGCGGGCAGTTTAGAATAGCGGTCGTTTTTTCCGCTCAGGGAACGGATTTCCTCGCGTCTATGACAGATAACAATCACGTGCACAAACAGCCTCTGCCTTCCCTCGCGATTGCCGCGATCGGAGTGGTGTTCGGCGATATCGGCACGAGCCCGTTGTATTCGCTGAAAGAAGCATTCAGCCCGTCGCACGGCATTCCGCTGACCGAACAATCGATCCTCGGCGTGATCTCGCTGCTGTTCTGGGCGATCATGATCGTGGTCGGCGTCAAGTACGTGCTGTTCGTGATGCGCGCGGACAATAACGGCGAAGGCGGCGTGCTCGCGCTGATGGCGCTGGCGCTGCGCTCGCTCGACGAGAAATCGAAAATGGCCGGCCTGCTGATGATGCTCGGCATCTTCGGTGCCTGCATGTTCTATGGCGATGCGGTGATTACGCCCGCCATCTCGGTGATCTCGGCGGTCGAAGGGCTGGAGATCGCCGCGCCCCATCTGTCTCACCTCGTGATGCCGCTGACCATCGTGATCCTGATCCTGCTGTTCTGGATTCAGCGGCACGGCACGGCGATGGTCGGCCGCCTGTTCGGCCCGATCATGGTGGTGTGGTTCGTGGTGCTCGCCGCGCTCGGTCTGTGGCACATCATGCAGTCGCCGAACGTGATCCGCGCGATGAACCCGTACTATGCGTACACCTTCATGGCCGCGCACGTGCTGCAGGCGTATGTAGTGCTCGGCTCGGTGGTGCTGGTGCTGACCGGCGCCGAGGCGCTGTACGCCGACATGGGCCACTTCGGCGCGAAGCCGATCCGGATGGCGTGGTATCTGCTGGTGATGCCGTCGCTGGTGCTGAACTACTTCGGCCAGGGCGCGCTGCTGATGCACGACCCGAAGGCCATCGAAAATCCGTTCTTCCTGCTCGCGCCTGACTGGGCGTTGCTGCCGCTCGTCGTGCTGTCGACGGTGGCGACCGTCATCGCGTCGCAGGCCGTGATTTCCGGCGCGTATTCGTTGACGAGCCAGGCGATCCAACTCGGCTACGTGCCGCGCATGAAGATCCTGCACACGTCGGAGCTGGCGATCGGCCAGATCTATGTGCCGGTCGTGAACTGGATGCTGCTGTTCATCATCCTGTGCATCGTGATCGCCTTCAAGAGTTCGGATAATCTCGCCGCCGCGTACGGTATCGCGGTGACGGCCACGATGGTGATCACCACGATTCTCGCCTGCGTCGTGATGGTGAAGGTGTGGAACTGGAACAAGCTGCTGGTGGCGTTGATCATCGGCACGTTCATGACGATCGACCTCGGCTTTTTCGGCGCCAATCTGCTGAAGGTGGAAGAGGGCGGCTGGCTGCCGCTCGGCATCGGCGCGCTGCTGTTCTTCCTGCTGATGACGTGGTTCAAGGGCAGGATGATCGTCAAGGAGCGCACGGCCGCCGACGGTATTCCGCTGATGCCGTTCCTGCAGGGGCTGCTCGCGCATCCGCCGCATCGCGTGTCGGGCACGGCGATCTATCTGACCGGCAGCGACTCGCTGGTGCCGGTGAGCCTGCTGCACAATCTGAAGCACAACAAGGTGCTGCATGAACGCACGATCTTCCTGACCTTCGTGACGCGCGACATCCCGTACGTGAACGACGCGGAGCGCGTGACGGTCAAGGACGTGGAGGGCGGCCTGTATCTGGTGAAGGCGGCCTACGGCTTCAACGAAACGCCCGACGTGAAGGCGGTGCTGCTCGAGGTCGGCCGCACGCACGACATGACCTTCGAACTGATGGACACGTCGTTCTTCCTGGCTCGCGAAACGGTCGTGCCGACGCAATTGCCGGGCATGTCCGTATGGCGCGAACGCGTGTTTGCATGGATGCACCAGAACGCCGCGAAGCCGACGGACTTCTTCAGCATTCCGGCTAACCGGGTGGTGGAGTTGGGGACGAAGATCGAGATTTGAGCAGCTTCGCGATGAGTTGCGGCGCGCTTCGCCTCGCGGGGCGCGCAAAAACAAAAAGCCCACGCGATTGCGTGGGCTTTTTGTTTGGGCTCCAAGGCTTGACCACCTCATTCGCCCCATTCGTAGCTGCATTGCCGCGGAAGCGTTAAAGCGCTGAAACTGCGCAAACACAGTTGCATACGAAGCATGTAAGTGCAAAGGCCAGCGCGTGAACACATCACGCACCCACCCCCGCGCCCTTACTTCTGCTTGAGCTTCGCGAACGCAGCCGCCATCGCGCCGCCTGCTTCCGGCTCGCGCGAACGCTGTTGCGATGCGCCGCGTCCCGCACCACCCGAGCGTCCCGCGCCACCGCGATCCTGCGGTGCGCCGCCACCGCTACGCGCACCAGCCGCGCCGACTTCGTCGTCCATACGCATGGTCAGCGCGATACGCTGGCGCTTCACGTCGACTTCGAGCACCTTGACCTTGACGATCTGGCCGGCCTTGACGACTTCGTGCGGGTCCTTGATGAACTTCGTCGACATCGCCGACACGTGCACCAGACCATCCTGATGCACGCCCACGTCGATGAATGCGCCGAATGCCGCCACGTTCGTCACCACGCCTTCCAGCACCATGCCCGGCGTCAGATCGCTGACCTTCTCGACGCCTTCGCGGAACGTCGCGGTCTTGAACTCGGGGCGCGGATCGCGGCCCGGCTTTTCGAGTTCGAGCAGAATGTCGCGCACGGTCGGCAGACCGAAACGTTCGTCGACGAATTCCGCCGGCGACAGCCCGCGCAGCGCGTCACGATTGCCGAGCACTTCGCCGACGTGCTTGCTGATCTTCGCCAGCATCCGTTCGACAACCGGATACGCTTCCGGGTGCACCGACGAGCGGTCGAGCGGATTTTCGCCGTTGTTGATGCGCAGGAAGCCGGCCGCCTGCTCGAAGGTCTTGTCGCCGAGACGCGGCACTTTACGCAGATGCTCGCGCGACGGGAACGGACCGTTCGCATCGCGATAGTCGACGATATTGCGCGCGAGCGTCGCATTCAGACCCGACACGCGCGCGAGCAATGCGACCGACGCGGTGTTCGCATCGACGCCGACCGCGTTCACGCAGTCTTCGACCACCGCGTCGAGCGAGCGCGCCAGTTCGCGCTGATTGACGTCGTGCTGATACTGGCCGACGCCGATCGCCTTCGGCTCGATCTTCACGAGTTCCGCGAGCGGGTCCTGCAGACGGCGCGCAATCGACACCGCGCCGCGCAGCGACACGTCCATGTCGGGGAATTCCTTCGCCGCGAGTTCGGAGGCCGAGTACACCGACGCGCCCGCTTCGGACACGACGATCTTCTGCAGCTTGAATTCCGGATGACGCGCGATCAGCTCGCTCGCGAGCTTGTCCGTTTCACGCGACGCCGTGCCGTTGCCGATACTGATCAGCTCGGCCTGCGTCTGCGCACAGATGCGCGCGAGCTTCGCGATCGAACCGTCCCAGTCGCGGCGCGGCTCGTGCGGGTAGATAACGTCGGTGGCCAGCACCTTGCCGGTCCGATCGACCACCGCGACTTTCACGCCGGTACGCATGCCCGGATCGAGACCGATCACGGCCTTCGGACCTGCCGGCGCGGCCAGCAGCAAATCCTTCAGATTGCGCGCGAACACGCGAATCGCTTCGTGTTCGGCTTCATCGCGCAGATTGGTCAGCAGTTCGTTTTCGATGTGCGGCTGCACCTTCACGCGCCAGCACCAGCGGCACACGTCGGAGAGCCACTTGTCGGCCGGACGGTTCTGATTGGCGATGCCGAAGTGGCGCGCGATCAGCGCTTCGCCCGGATGCGGCAGCTGCGCGTCGAGCTCATCGCCGAGGCCCAGCTTGACCATCAGCACGCCCGCATTGCGGCCGCGGAACAGCGCCAGTGCGCGATGCGACGGCACCGTACGGATGGTCTCCGCGTAGTCGTAGTAGTCGCGGAATTTCTCTTCTTCCGCGTTCTCCTTGCCTTCGACCACCTTCGACGACACCACCCCCTGGTTGAACAGGTAGTCGCGCAACTTGCCCAGCAGATCGGCCGTCTCGCCGAACTGTTCGGAGAGGATGTCGCGCGCGCCGTCGAGCGCGGTCTTGATGTCGGCGACGCCTTTATCGGCGTCGACGTACGCCGCCGCTTCCGTTTGCGGGTCGAGCAGCGGGTTGCCGAGCAGCGCGTCGGCGAGCGGCTGCAGACCGGCTTCGCGGGCGATCTGCGCGCGCGTACGGCGCTTCGGCTTATACGGGAGATACAGATCTTCCAGCACCTGCTTGCTGTCGGCGCCTTCGATCGCGCCGCGCAGCTCGTCGGTGAGCTTGCCCTGTTCGTCGATGCTCGCGATGATCGTGGCGCGCCGGTCTTCCAGTTCGCGCAGATACAGCAGGCGTTCCTCGAGATTGCGCAGTTGCGTGTCGTCGAGATTGTCGGTCACTTCCTTACGGTAGCGGGCGATGAACGGAACAGTCGCTCCTTCGTCGAGAAGTTGCACCGCGGCCGCGACCTGGCGCGGCTGGACGGACAGTTCGGCGGCGATGCGCTGTACGATCTTGAGTGCTACGTTTTCCGTCATAAGGTCTAGGTGTTCCTGCGGACTCAGTCAGGGGCCGCGCGCTGACGGCACGTCGAGACACGGCGGGCGTGCGCGCTGCGGCCAGGTTGCTGGAGCGGGGCATTTTGCCATAAATGCCAAAGGGCTCAACCGCAGGGTGATAGAATTTCGGGCATGTTCCGCTGACCCTCTACGACGTTGCCAATCTCCTTGTCCCTCAACCGCCTGGGCTCCCGCTTGGTCGCTCGCCTGTCGCCGGGTTTGTCGCCCGCACTGCCAGAATCGCCGCTGTTTTCGTCGCGTTCGCCGCTCGCTTCGCTGGTGTCGGCGGCGTGTTCCGTGCCGCGGTTTGCATTGACCTCGCGGCGGATGGTTGCCGCGTCGTGCGCGTCCGGTGTGATGGCTGCCGCGCTGGCCGTGTCCGTACCAGTCGCGGCGCAAACGCCGGCGGCAGGCGGCAACAGCTCGCAGATGCCTGCAGCGACGCTTGCACCCGCCACGACAACGGACGAGCAGGGCGAGCAGCCTGCTGGCGGCACGAGCGCGGACAACGCGGGCAGCGCCGCTAGCGCGAGCGACGCGGCCGCGCCGGCCAATTCGTTCGAAGCGCGCCAACGCGCGCTGGATCAGCGCAGCGACGAGAACAACTACACGTACGGCGTCGCGCAGCACAACTGCTACAGCCGGTTCTTCGTCAATCACTGTCTGAACCGGGCGCGCGACAGCATGCGCGCGGTGCAGGCGGAGATCCGCAAGGAACAGCTCGCGCTCGACGGCGAGCAGCGCGCCCAGCGTGCGCGCGCACGCGACGAACGGGCCGCATTGCGCCGCGCCCGCAACGAAGCGGACGCGCCGCAGCGTGCCGCCGAAGACGCGCGCAACGAGCAGGCTTATCTGGAAAAGCAGCGTCAACACCAACTCGATCAGGCGCAGCGCAACGCCGAAGCGCCGCAACGCGCCGCGAACGCGCAAGCCTTCGAGGAAAAGCAGCGCCAGCATGCGCTGGATCAAGCGCAGCGCGGTATCAGCCCGTCGCAGGCAGCGGCCAACCAGCAGGCCTACGACCAGAAGCAGGGCGACTTCCAGCGCAAGCTCGACGAAGCGCGTCAGCAGGGCGCGCAGAAGGCGCAGGAGCGCGTCGAGAAGCAGCAGAGTTTCGAGAAGAAGCAGGCCGACGCCGTGCAGCACAAAGCCGACGTGGAAGCGCGTCAGAAGCAGGCGGCCGAGAAAGCCGAGCAGAAGCGGCAAGACCAGCTGAAGCAGCAGCAACTCGAAGAGCAGCAAAAACAGCAACAGCAGCAACAGTAAATGTGCTGTAGTAGGTCCTGGCGGTTCTAGCCAGGACCGCAGTCGCCGTAACGCGTTTTGAGCCGGACAGCAACCTCAGGCGTCGGTCTGCGCGCGCGGACCGCGCCGCAGACGGGAGGAGGCGAGCATGCGCGATCATCACCACGTCATCAACGCGGACACACTTCGCGACCGCATTCTGCAACTGGAATCGGAGCACAGTGGGCTCGATCGTTTGATCGACCGAATGTCGGATGAACCCGGCATCGACGACTTCGAGTTGCAGCGCCTGAAAAAGCGCAAACTCAAAGTCAAGGACACCATCATCTTGCTGCAATTGCAGCTCGAACCGGACGCACGCGCCTGAGTTCGCGGCCTGGCAGGCGCCGGGCGCGCGCCGCGCGAGCCGGACTTTGCAGGAACGCTTGCCTTGAATTCACCGCTTGAAACTTCATCCCGACCCGCGTCGGGCGATAACGCAGCCACCGGCACGCCAGCGCCGCGCGCTGGCGCGTCCGCGCTGAGCGCGTCGTTGAATCCGCGGCGCGTCGCCGAACTGGATCAGATCTTCGCCGACGACGGCCTGCTGGCCCGGCAGATCGACGGCTATCGGTCGCGGGCGTCGCAGATCGAGATGTCGCGCGCGGTCGCCGCGGCGATGGAAGCGTCGGGTCGCGCGATGCCAGAGCCCGCGATGTTCGAGGCGCAGAAGCGTCCCGCGCGGCGCCTGCAATCGGCAGGAGCAGCCGGCGCCGAGGGCGCGGCCGACGCCGCCGGCAACGCCGAATCGAACGGGCTCGACGGCAGCGAAAACACGCTGATCGTCGAAGCGGGCACGGGCACCGGTAAGACCTATGCGTACCTCGTGCCGGCCATGCTGTGGGGCGGCAAGGTGATCGTCTCCACCGGCACGAAGCACTTGCAGGACCAGCTCTTCCAGCGCGACATTCCAACCGTGCGCGACGCACTCGCGGTGCCGGTATCGGTCGCGATGCTCAAGGGGCGCGCGAACTACCTGTGCCACTACTACCTTCAGCGCACCGCCGATAACGGCCGTCTGCCGTCGCGCCAGGAAACCTCGTATCTGCAGGACATCGTGCGCTTCGCGAAGATCACGCGCACCGGGGACAAAGCCGAACTCGCGAGCGTGCCCGAAACGGCGGCGGTGTGGTCGATGGTCACGTCGACGCGCGAGAACTGTCTCGGCCAGGAGTGTCCGCACTACAAGGACTGCTTCGTCATGCAGGCGCGCCGCGAAGCGCAGCAGGCCGATATCGTGGTGGTCAACCATCACCTGTTTTTCGCCGACATCATGCTGCGCGATACGGGCATGGCCGAGTTGCTGCCCACCGCGAACACCGTCATCTTCGACGAAGCACATCAGCTGCCCGAAACCGCGACGCTGTTTTTCGGCGAGACGTTGTCGACCACGCAGTTCCTTGAGCTCGCGCGCGATTCGGTCGCCGAAGGGCTGGGTCATGCGCGTGAATCAGTCGACTGGGTCAAGCTCGGCTCGACGCTCGAACGTGCGGCGCGCGATGTGCGGCTCGCGTTCAAGGAAGACTCGGTGCGTTTGTCGATCGGCCAGTTGCCCGACGATCATCCGCTTTTCCCCGCGCTCGAAACGCTCGAAACCGAGCTCGACGCATTGGCGTCCGCGCTCGCGGGTCAGGCCGAGCGCGCCGAATCGATCGGCGCGTGTCTGCGTCGCGCGCGTGAGTTGCAAGGCGTGCTGGCCGGCTGGACCACACCGCCCACTGAGACCGAGCGCAATGCCGCTGACACGTCGCAGGCCGCGTCGAACGACGGCGGCGCCGAACGCGCCGATCCGAACGAGAAGGTGCGCTGGATCGAAGTCTTCTCCCATACCGTGCAGTTGCATGAGACGCCGCTGTCGGTCGCGCCGATCTTCGCGAAGCAGCGCGCCGGCGTGCCGCGTGCGTGGATCTTCACGTCGGCCACGTTGTCGGTGCGCGGCGACTTCACGCACTACGCCGCGCAGATGGGCCTGAACGCGAAGCGTTCTATGACGCTGCCCAGTCCCTTCGACTATCCGACGCAAGGACTCCTTTACGTGCCTCGCAATTTGCCGCAGCCGTCGTCGCCGATGTTCACCGACGCCGTGTTCGACGCTGCGTTGCCCGCGATCGAAGCATCGGGCGGCGGCGTCTTCATGTTGTGCACGACATTGCGCGCGGTGGATCGCATCTCGGCGAAATTGCGCGACACGATCGAAGCGCGCGGCTGGAACTATCCGCTGCTGGTGCAGGGCGATGCGAGCCGCACCGAGTTGCTCGATCGATTCCGCACGTACGGCAATGCGATCCTGGTGGGTAGTCAGAGCTTCTGGGAAGGCGTGGACGTGCGGGGTGATGCGTTGTCGCTGGTAGTGATCGACAAGTTGCCGTTTGCGCCGCCGGACGACCCGGTGCTGTCGGCGCGGCTCGACGCGTTGACCCGGAAAGGCTTGAGTCCGTTCGCCGTGCATCAACTGCCGCAGGCCGTGATCACGTTGAAGCAGGGCGCCGGTCGTCTGATTCGCGCGGAGACCGATCGCGGCGTGCTGATGATCTGCGACACGCGTCTCGTCGACAAACCGTACGGACGCCGGATCTGGCAGAGCCTGCCGCCGTTCAAGCGGACCCGCGAGATCGAAGTGGTGCGCGAATTCTTCGAAGAGAATGGGGCGCCGGTTCAATAGACCGGATGCGCATTGAAAAGCCGTCGAAAAAGCGGCTTTAAATGGCAAAACGCCACGGATGCGAATCCGTGGCGTTTTGCTTTACCGCCGGCGAAATCGCGAGGATTTCGCCGTGCGGTTTTCGCCCAGAGGCGAGCCCTAACCTACAGCTTACTGGCTTGCGCCCGAAGCCGGAGCAGCAGCCGAAGCTGCAGCGCCTGCGTCCGAAGCAGCAGCGCCTGCATCCGAAGCAGCAGCCGTAGCCGAAGCAGCAGCGTCGCTCGCAGCAGCAGCCGAATCCGAAGCTGCAGCAGCAGCCGGTGCCGAAGCAGCAGCTGCATCGCTAGCCGGGGCAGCGGCCTGATCGTTGCTCTTGTTGCATGCAGCCAGTGCCACAGCTGCCAACAGGGATGCTACGAGGAGGGATTTCTTCATGATCACGTCCTTTTATGGTTTAAAGGTAAGCAACAGCGCAAAATAAAACCGGTAATGTGCTCCAACACCGACCTGGGCCGCTGGTGGAGACGCTCTTTCGACGAGCTGGAATCTTCCCTACGGCTTGGGCGGAAATTATATGCACTTTCGTACTGACAGTCGATAAATCCGGGGTCAATACGTTGTCTTTCTCATACAAAATTTCACTGTACGGTAAATAGCAGACGGGCAAAGTTACGCAAGCTCGCCCACCTGTATCCAGCCCGCACAATACCACTCGTGTAGCAGTGCTGTCACCGACGAATCGTGTGAGAGTGTTACAAAGCGTTTCGCACTCAGGCACCGGTGATCGGCGAGATCAAACAGCCATTTTTTTGCGCCATCGAATGACATTTCTTCTCCATTTACGAAGAAAAAACGGCGGTTGTACAACAGATTGGTCTTGCGATCGAGGCGCAAGCCCGACTTCGATGCCTGACTGATAAAACGGGCTTCATTGAGCGGCCTTTGCGGCGGATCAAACACGACACTCGGCTTCGGTTCGCTGAGATAGGTGCCAAGGAACGTCGCAATATCCTCCTCTTTCCATTTGATGCCAGCAAGGATTGCGCCAACCCGCTCGACGAGCGCCGCCGGCAACTCGGCCGGCCGGTCGACCGCGGGTTGCTGCGGGTCGCGGTACAGCGCGCCGCTCTTGCCCGCGGATTCGCCGCGCTCGGCCAGATGGTAGAGGAACTGCGCGGTCAGTTCGCTCGCGGAGGGCGCGCGAAAACCGATCGAGCACGTCATACACTCGCCTTCGGCAATGCCGTCATGCGCGATGTGCGGCGGCAGATAAAGCATGTCGCCCGCCTCGAGCAGCCACTCCTCTTCGGCCTCGAAGTTCTGTAAAACTTTCAAAGGCAAACCGGGTTGCAGTGTCAGATCTTTCTGCGAGCTAATGCGCCAGCGCCGTGTGCCTTTTACTTGCAAAAGAAACACATCGTAGGAATCGAAGTGCGGGCCTACGCCGCCGCCGTCGGTTGCGTACGAGATCATCAGGTCGTCGAGACGCGCGTCGGGCACGAAGCGGAAGCGGTCGAGCAATGCGCGCGCGCGATCGTCGTGGAGGTCCACGCCTTGCACGAGCAGGGTCCATGCGCGCTGCTTCAGCGACGGCAGTTCGTCGGCCGCAAACGGTCCGTGCTCGAGCTGCCACTTGTTGAGGAAGTGAGTGATCAGGCGCGCTTCGACTTCGTCCTGATCGGCCAACTCGAAGAACTCGTCGCGCGTGAGCGGTGCCTCGACATTCGGAATCGCCTGGCGGATCAGCAGCGGCTTCTTTTGCCAGTACCGGCGCATGAATTGCGAGGGGCTCAGATTGCCGAGCAACGCAGTCGGCGTATCGGGCGAGGGCGGCAGAACGGGAAGCGCAGCGGGAGGCACCGGCTTTGAAGCCGGCGACGAATTCCGTGCCGAAGCTGCATCGGCCGGGTGGTCAGTGGGCCGCTTGGGCATCGTATAATGTGAGTTGTATTCTGGAGAATCGAATGAAAATCGCAAAGAACACCGTCGTGTCGGTCGCTTACAAGCTATCGGATGCGCAGGGCAATCTGATTGAAGAAAGCGACGAGCCGATGGTCTATCTGCACGGCGGCTATGATGGCACGTTCCCCAAGATCGAGGAAGAGCTCGACGGCCACGAGGCCGGCTTCGAGACTCAGATCCAGCTCGAACCGCAAGATGCGTTCGGCGAGTACGACCCCGATCTCGTGAAGATCGAGCCGCGCGATCGTTTCCCGGAACCGCTCGAAGTCGGCATGCAATTCGAAGGTACGCCTGAAGAGGGCGACGAGGATCTCGACTCGCTGGTCTACGTGGTCACCGACGTCGCGGAAGACAAGGTCGTGCTTGATGGCAACCATCCGCTCGCTGGCATGGCGCTGCGTTTTGCGCTAACGGTGAAGGACGTGCGTCCGGCTACCGAAGACGAAATCCAGCACGAGCACGCGCATGGCGCGGACGGCCTCGAGATCCTCGGCGAAGACGACGAGGAAGACGAAGACAAGTCAGGGCCTACTCTGCACTGAACTCGGCGGCACGCCGCCGGACACGCCCGAGCCTGACGAGGCGCCGGGTGTGTGCGGGGCCAAGGCCGGGGCGGGCGGAGCCGACATTGCCGGCCCGTATCCGCCGCCGCCCTGATCGGCCGGTATGTGTGGTAGCTGATCCGGTTGCGGCTCGCCGGGCGTTTGCAACAACGGCGGCAATTCTGACGCCGGTCCGAGTGCCGGTACTGCCGGCATCGACGCAGCCGGTTCCTCGCGTGGCGATACCGGTGGCGTCGTAGGCATCGGCATGTGCTTTGGCACATCGCGCACACTTACACGGAACGGCGGTTTCCTGCCTGGATCCGCTTCAATCTGAATCCACTGGTTAAGACGATCATGCGGTGCAAGCGCGACCCGCGTGAGATTCGTGACCAGCATCCCTTTGTCATTGCGTAACGGCTGATCGATCACGAAGCCGCCGTTGGCGTGTTCGTCGTCGCCATGAATCACCAACACCGGCCCGTGGAAAATCTGCGCGAGCTTGACGAGGCTGCGTTTGAATTCCAGAAAACCGTCGCGGCGCGGACTGTGCGCAAAGCGCAGCCACGCGAAACGGTCGGGCCGTTCGTATCGTTCCGGATCGAAGTCGCCCTGCAGGAACACGACGATCGCGCGCGCGTCGCGGCGTTTCGCATATTCGCCCGCGTGCTCGAGCCAGAAGGCGTTGGCGACGACCCGGTCTTCGAATTCGCCATTGCGGCCGCCCGCGGTCAGATAGTGGTTGTTCGGGCCCGGCGCATTCAGACCGAGGAACACGATGTCGCCCGCTTTGTCACCTTTCTCGCCCTTGTCCCCCGACAGCCAGCGCACGTTTTCGCGAAACGGCCGGAAGCGCGAGACCTCGCTTTCCCGTGTCAGCGCGAGCGGATTCTGACCCATCGACGTGGCGTCGGCGAACAGCGTCTGACGCAACAGGTCGAGCCGTTCGATCGGATCGAAGCCGCCGGCTTCTGCCGTGCCGCAATCGACCCAGTCGTGCTGGCCCGGAATGAAGAAGAGCGGGATGCGCGAGGTTTCCAGCACCGCATGGCGGCGCTCGTAGAGCGCATCGCGGCAGGCTTCTTTCGGTCCCTTCAGATTGCCGTTGTAGACGATGAACGACACGTCGCGCTCACGGTTGATCGCTTCGATCAGTCGCTGCGTGGCGGCTTCATCGGCGGGGCTGTGCAGCGTGTTGGCGATGACCGCGAAGGTGAAGCGCGGCGGCGCGGCATGGGCCGGTGTGGCGAGTGCGAGGACCGCCGCGAGCGGCACGAGAGCGCCGATTCCACCGATGAACGCAAAGGCAAACGTCAGCGCCGCGCGAAGTCCGCGCGGACGCTGCGGGGGCGTGTGTGCGTCAATGATCCGCATCCGGCGCGGCGGCCAGTTCGTGCAATTCGTACAGCAGGTCGAGTGCTTCGCGCGGTCGCAGATCGTTGGGATCGATGCCGCGCAAACGCTCGACGAGCGCCTGCATCGCGGGCGATGCCGCCGCTTGCGACCCGCCGTCGTGCTCGTCGTCGTCTGCGTCTTCCAGCAGCATCGGCAGGGGTGCGGCGAACAGATCGAGTTGCGGCGCAGGCTGCGCCGCCGATTGCTGTTCGAGATGCGCGAGATGCTTGCGTGCCGCGCGAATCACCGCATTCGGCACGCCGGCGAGTTGCGCGACCTGCAAGCCGTAGCTCTGATTCGCCGGCCCTTCGCTGACCGCGTGCAGGAACACGATGCCGTGCCCATGCTCGACCGCCGACAGGTGCACGTTGGCGGCCTGCGGAAATTCCGCCGGCAGTTGCGTGAGCTCGAAGTAGTGCGTGGCGAACAGCGTGTGGCAGCCATTGTGCGCGAGCAGATGCCGCGCGATGGCCCACGCCAGCGCTAGCCCGTCGAAGGTCGACGTGCCGCGGCCGATTTCGTCCATCAGCACGAGACTTTGCGGCGTCGCGTCGTTCAGGATCGCGGCGGCTTCGGTCATCTCGACCATGAAGGTCGAGCGGCCGCCGGCCAGATCGTCGGCCGCGCCGATGCGCGTGAAGATGCGGTCGATCGGCCCGAATGCTGCGCGCCGCGCCGGCACATAGCTGCCCACGTACGCGAGCAGCGCGATCAGCGCGGTCTGCCGCATGAAGGTCGATTTACCGCCCATGTTCGGGCCGGTGATCAGCAACAGTTTGCGCTCGGGTGTGAGCGTGCAGTCGTTGGCGATGAACTGCTCGACCTGTGCCTCGACAACTGGATGCCGTCCCTGTTCGATTTCAATGCCGGTGTCCGGCGAGAACGAGGGCGCCACCCAATCGAGCGCGCGGGCGCGCTCGGCAAAGGCGGCGAGCAGATCGAGTTCGGCGAGCGCCGACGCGACCCGCTGGCAATCCGGAATGAAGGGCAGCAGCGCTTGCAGCAGCGCGTCGTACAGCGACCGTTCGCGCGCGAGCGCGCGTTCCTGCGCGGACAGCGCGTTGTCTTCAAACGTCTTCAGTTCCGGCGTGATGTAACGCTCGGCGTTCTTCAGCGTCTGACGGCGGCGATAGTCGTCGGGCACCTTGTCGGTCTGCCCGCGCGTGACTTCGATGTAGAAGCCATGCACCTTGTTGTATTCGACGCGCAGATTGCCGATGCCCGTACGTGCGCGTTCACGCGTTTCGAGGTCGATCAGGAACTGTCCGCAGTTCTCCGAAATATCGCGGAGTTCATCGAGTTCCGCATCGTAGCCTCGCGCGATCGCGCCGCCGTCGCGCACCATCGCCGCCGGCTCCTGCGCGACCGCGCGTTGCAGCAGCTCGACGCAGGCCTGCGGCGGTTCGAGCGACGCATCGATGCGCGCAAGCGAATCCGCATTCGGCGACACAGCCGCGAGTTGCGCACGCAACTCGGGCAGCGCGATGAACGTGTCGCGCAGGCTCGACAGATCGCGCGGTCGCGCCGACAGCAGCGCGAGACGCCCGGTGATCCGTTCGATATCCGAAATCTTGCGCAACGCGCCGCGCAGCGTGTCGACGTCCGCACCCGGCGGCGCGTCGAGCAATGCGCCGATTGCCTGCTGACGCGCCTGCGCCACGGCGGACTCGCGCGGCGGGTGATGCAGCCAGTGACGCAGCAGGCGGCTGCCCATGGTCGTGCAGCAGGTGTCGAGCAGCGAGCACAGCGTGGGCGATTCGGTACCGCGCAGCGTTTCGGTGAGTTCGAGGTTGCGGCGCGTGGCAGGGTCGAGGCCGATATATTCCGACTCGTACTCGACCTTCAGGCTACGCACGTGACGCAACTGCTGGCCTTGCGTGGACGCCGCATACAGCAGCAGCGCCCCGGCCGCGCCGCACGCGCAGGTCAGCGAATGCGCGCCGAAGCCGTCGAGGCCCGCCACTTCCAGCTGGTCGCACAGGCGCTGCGTGCCCGACGCGATATCGAAATGCCAGCCCGGCACGCGTGTGAGCGCGCCGGCGTTGACGGGCGGCGTCCAGCTTGCCGAATCCGACGGTGTGTCGGCGGCCAGAATTTCGGCGGGACGGATGCGTTCGAGCGCGGCCGCCACCTGGTCCGGTGCGACCTCCGCGAGACGCAGCGCGCCGCTCGCCAGATTCAGCCACGCGAGACCGACGCTGGTCGCGACGCCGCGCCGGTTGTGCGCCACGCACATGGCCAGCAGATAGACGTCGTTCTTGTCGGACAGCAGTGCGGCGTCCGTCAGCGTGCCCGGCGTGACCACGCGCACCACCTTGCGCTCGACCGGGCCTTTCGACGTGGCCGGGTCGCCGATCTGCTCGCAAATCGCGACGGATTCGCCAAGCTTCACCAGCTTGGCGAGGTACTGTTCGACCGCGTGATGCGGGACGCCCGCCATCTTGATCGGATTGCCGCCCGACGCGCCGCGCTGCGTGAGCGTCAGATCGAGCAGGCGCGCGGCTTTTTCCGCGTCGTCGAAAAAGAGTTCGTAGAAGTCGCCCATCCGGTAGAACACCAGCGTGCCCGGATGCTCCCCTTTGATGCGCAGGTACTGCTGCATCATCGGCGTGTGTTGTGCGACGTCGTTGGCCGCTGCGGTTTGAATGCCCATCCTCGGTGTCTTCTTGCGTTAGCTGTTCAGGGCGTGAGTTTAACCCGCCGGCGCGGCGAGCGGACCCTGGCCGGATGGCCAATCCGCACAGCGCTTCGTCGCGTGCAATGAAGGAGCTTGCATTCGCTCAAACGCGCGCGGCCCGCCGTCGCCAGGGCGTCATTCCTCGACCATCGCGCGCATGTCGACGGTGCGCTCGTTGACCGCGCTGCGCCGTTTCGCGAGCCACATCATGAACGTGATGAAACTGCCGAACACGACGATGATCCATTGCGCCGGCATCTTCGCGGTAAGCAGCAACGCGTACACGCCGAGCATCAGCAGCACCGCGAGGTTCTGGTTGAAATTCTGCACGGCGATCGAATGGCCGGCGGACAGCAGCGTCGCGCCGCGATGCTGGAGAATCGCGTTCATCGGCACGATGAAAAAGCCCGATAGCGCGCCGAGCAGGATCATCAGCGGATAGGCGAGCAGGATGTAGATCGGCAACACGTACGAGCCGATGCGGATGCCCGCGCCCGCCGGGAACAGGTCCTTGTTGTAGAAGGCCATGGCGATCGCCACCGCGCCGGTCAGAATGCCGACCGGCAGCACCCGCAGCGACTTGCGCAATGGAATCAGCGCGGCCGCGGCCGCCGCGCCGACCGCAATGCCGAGCCCCGTCACGCCTTGCATCACCGCCGCCTTCGACAACGTCAGCCCGAGGTTCACGTTGGCCCACTTGAGCACCAGCAATTGCAGCGTCACCGCGCCGCCCCACATCAGCGTGGTGACCCACAGCGCGATCTGCGCGAGTTTGTCGGCCCACAGCACGTTGAAGCAATGGTAGAAATCGCCGACCAGTTTCTTCGGTTCCGACAGACGGTTCGGATAACGCGCGCCCGTATCCGGAATGAAGATGTTGATCGTCGCGGCGATCGCGTAGGTGAGCATCACCGCGAACATCGCCAGATCGGCCGACGAGCGGATCAGCGGCAGATGCGCATGCGCGACGAATTTATCGGCGAAGGTGCTGATCAGTGCGCCGCCCACCATCGTGCCGACGATGGTCGACAGCACCGTTGCCGATTCGAGCCACGCGTTCGCCTTGACGAGCTTTTCCGCGGGCAGCAGTTCGGTGAGGATGCCGTACTTCGCCGGCGAATACGCGGCCGCGCCGAAGCCGACCACACCGTAGGCGATCATCGGATGAACGCCGGCGATCATCATCAGGCAGCCGCTCGCTTTCAGCGCGTTCGAGACGAACATCACGTGGCGCTTTTGCATCGCGTCGGCGAACGCGCCGACGAACGGTGCGAGCAGCACGTACGAGACCGTGAAGAAAATCTGTAGCAGTGGGGTGACCCAGGCGGCCGAGCGGATCACGGAGAGCAGCGCGATGGCGGCGATCAGCAGGGCATTGTCCGCGAGCGACGAAACGAACTGCGCCGCGATGATTGTGTAGAAGCCTTTTTTCATGAAGCTGAGTGAGGGCTGCGCGGTGGTCCGCTGCAAGGCGGGGCGCAAGGCGGGCGCAGCGAAAAACGCGCGAAACGCAGCCGGCAAATCAGCGTGCCGGCGCGGCATCCCGCTTTGTAGCACGAACGCTCATGCGGTGCAGAGCCGCCAACAAAAAAGCGGCCGAAGCCGCTTTTTTCGCATTCGCGCTGCCGGTTCAGGCCGGCTCGCCCGCAGCCGGCTTCAAGCCGATTGCTGGCGTGTGCGGCTGTAGCGCGACAGGACCGGAATCATCTGCGCGTAGATCTTCGGGTTACCCGCGACGATTTCGCCGACGTGCAGGAACTCCGAGTCGCCCGTGTAGTTGCCGACCAGGCCGCCGGCTTCCGTGATCAGCAGGCTGCCCGCGGCGACGTCCCATGCATTGAGGCCTTGCTCGAAGAAGCCGTCCATGCGGCCGGCGGCGACGTTCGCCAGATCGAGCGCGGCGGCGCCCGGGCGGCGCAGGCCCGCGCAGGCTTCGGTCATTTCGGCGAACTGGCGGCCGTAGGCTTCGAGGCCGTCGTTTTCGCGGAACGGGAAGCCGGTGCCGATCAGGCCGTCGGCCAGACGGTCGCGCTTCGCGACACGGATGCGGCGATCGTTCAGGAATGCGCCACGGCCGCGCGACGCGGTGTACAGGTCGTTACGGGTCGGGTCGTAGACCACGGCCTGCGTCACGGTGCCCTTGTGCGCGAGCGCGATCGACACGCAGTAGTACGGGAAGCCGTGGATGAAGTTGGTGGTGCCGTCGAGCGGATCGATGATCCACTGGTACTCGGATTCGTTATCCGACTTGCCGGATTCTTCGGCGAGGATCGCGTGATCGGGGTAGGCGGTCTTCAGCGTGTCGATGATCGCCGCTTCAGACGCTTTGTCGACCTCCGTGACGAAATCGTTGTGCTGCTTCTTGCTGACCTGAATCAGATCGAGGTCGAGCGATGCGCGGTTGATGATCTGGGCTGCGCGGCGTGCGGCCTTCACAGCGATATTGAGCATGGGATGCATGAGACTGGATCCTTGTGCCGGGGCAGCACGGCTGCTGGCCGGTAAATGAGCGCAAAATCTGCGCTGACGGGCGCCCGAAGAGCGCGAAAACAGCACGGAACGCCCGCCCGGCACAGGACCGGCGCGCATTCCGCCGACGGAGACGAATTGAATAAGAACGAGGCGCCCGGGTCGGCAAAGGGCCGAACCGGGCGCGAATGGCGGTATTTTACCTGAGTCCGGGCGACGCGGCAGCGTTCGCGTGGCGGGCGCGATCCGAGGGCAATGCGGGGCGGGGCAGCGGTGTCGCTGCCGCTATTTCGGAGTCGACCCGAGGTTGGCGCTACCATACGCGTCTTTAGCTTGCAGAATTCCATCGTGGACCATACCCACCATTCCTCCGATCCCGCCGTGGCCGATCTGCGCGGCGGCTTCACCTCGACGCGCTTCGTGCTCGTCGAACCTAGCCATCCGGGCAACGTCGGCGCGGCCGCGCGCGCGCTGAAGACTATGGGCTTCTCACGGCTCGTGCTGGTGTCGCCGCGTGTGCTGCACGTGCAGACCGATCCGGAAGCGATCGCGATGGCGAGCGGCGCCGACGACGTGCTCGCGTCCGCGCACGTCGTGCCGACCCTCGCCGACGCGCTGGTCGGCGTGCACTGGTCGATCGCGCTGACCGCACGGTTGCGCGAATACGGCCCGCCCCAATGGACGCCGCGTGCGGCGGCCGCCGTTGCGCATGAGCAGGCGGTGCACGGCGAAATCGCGCTGGTGTTCGGCAACGAGCGCACGGGCCTGTCGAACGAGGACGTCGAACGCTGCAGCGCGCTCGCGCATATTCCGGCCAATCCCGCCTACAGCTCGCTGAATCTCGCGCAGGCCGTGCAGGTGCTCGCCTACGAGTTGCGCACCGAGTATCTGTCGGAGGATGACACGGCGGCCCGCGCGCTCGTCGCGGCTCAGGCCGGCGCGGCGGCGCAGGGCGAGCCGGCCGGCCCGCGTGCCGCGAGCGATGAAATCGAAAGCATGTTCACGCATCTCGAAAGCGCGCTGGTCGCGCTCGAGTTTCTCGATCCGGCCAATCCGAAGAAGCTGATGTCCCGCTTGCGGCGTCTCTTCGCGCGTTCGGGGCTGGAGCGCGAGGAAGTCAACATCGTGCGCGGCATCGCCAAGCACATCCTGCTGAAGACGAAGCGCACGGACGGCAGCGCGTCCTGAGTGTTCAGGATGCGCCGATCGCCGCATTCCTCCGACGACCTTGCCGGTAGCGTGGACTTCCGGCAGGTTTCGCGCAATCGACCTACAATCCCCGAAACGTTCTAACTAAAGCTGCCGCCGTGCTAAGCGGCCGCGCCGCCGCCATGTGTGACGCAACACGCAGGCGGTCTTTCTCCCACAACACTCATTGCCTGCCATGTTCACGAGACTTCGCGAAGACATCGCCACGATCCGCGAGCGCGACCCCGCCGCCCGCAGCGCATGGGAAGTGCTCACGTGTTATCCGGGTCTGCACGCGCTCGTGCTGCACCGGCTCGCGCACGCGTGCTGGCAGGCAAAACGCCGCTGGCTCGCGCGTTTCGTCTCGCAGATGGCGCGCTTCATGACCGGCATCGAAATCCATCCGGGCGCGACGCTCGGACGGCGCGTGTTCATCGATCACGGCATGGGTGTGGTGATCGGCGAAACCGCGCAGATCGGCGACGATTGCACGATCTATCAGGGTGTGACGCTCGGCGGCACGTCGCTCACGCGCGGCGCGAAGCGGCATCCGACGCTCGAGCGCGGAGTGATCGTCGGGGCGGGCGCGAAGGTACTTGGCGGTTTCACCATCGGCGCGGACGCGAAGATCGGCTCGAACGCGGTGGTCACGAAGCCGGTGCCCGCACGCGGCACGGCGGTGGGCAATCCGGCGCGGATCATCGTGCCGGCGGCGGCCGCCACGGCGGCGAGCGGTGCCAACGCGGCTGCCAATGACGCGTCGCGCGATGCCAGGCAGACAAGCGAGCGCACAAGCGAACGCAGCGCGTTCTGCGCGTACGGCATCACGCCGAATGCGGACGATCCGGTGTCGCTGGCGATTCACGGTTTGATCGATCATGCCGCGACGCAGTCCAAACGTATCGATGAGATCGTCGACGCGTTGGAGCGCTTGGGCACGAGCCTCGAAGGTCTGCAAGGGGCCGATGCTGCGTTGCTCGATCTGCGGCGTTTGTCGGCCGCGATCGCGGGGAAAGTGGAAGGGGCGTTGGCGGAGCGTTGAGCGGCTCTGCGCCGGCAGGTTTTTACTCTCGACCCGCCGTTATCCCAACGGCAACGCCCGCACTCCATCCGCATCGATGCGCAAATACCCGCCGCGGTGTGCGCCGTGATCGAGATCCCAGTCCGGCAGTACCCAGCGCGTGCCGCCCGGCTCGCGATGCCGCGCGGGCAGATGCGTGTGCCCGTGGATGATGGTCGCCGCTTTTGACTTCCGGAATAACGCGGCAACGGCTTTCGACGTCACGTCATACTTCATCGACACCGGCCGCATGCGGCCATGCTCGCTCTTCGCGCGCATGTTCTCGGCAAGCTTCTGACGCCAGCGGAACGGCGAGGCCAGAAACAGCGTTTGCGCGAAACGGTTGCGCGCGAACCGCCGGAAAAATTGATAGCCATGATCCGCAGTGCATAGCGCATCGCCATGCGCGAGCGCGACGCGAATGCCGAACGCGGTGATCACGAACGGGTCGGGCAGCCAGATCGCGCCGGCCGTTTTCATGAAGCGCTTGCCCAGCAGAAAATCGCGATTGCCATGCATGATGTAGAGCGCGATGCCGCGCTCCGACAGCGTATGCAGCAGCGCCGCGATACGCGCGACGAACGGCTCGATCAGCATGTCGTCGCCGACCCAGTATTCGAACAGGTCGCCGAGAATGAACACCGAATCCGCCTCTTCGGCGGTGACGCGAATGAAATGTTCGAACGCGGCGACCGTGTGCGGAATCGCCTCGCTCAAATGAATGTCGGAGAGGAAAAAAAACGGGCGTGCGGCGCGCGGGCGTTGGCCCTCGCCAGGCACGCCCGCGGCGACGCTTCGCAGCGGCGTCTCTTGCAGCATTGAAGGTGCCTGATATCAGTTCGAACGAATCGTCGTCCGGTTCGCCTTAGTCGACGATCACAGCCTTTTCGATCACGACGTCGTCGGCCGGCACGTCCTGATGGAAGCCCTTCGAACCCGTCTTGACCTTCTTGATCTTCTCGACGATGTCCATGCCTTCCACCACTTTGCCGAACACCGCGTAGCCCCAGCCCTGCGGCGTCGGCGACGAGTGGTTCAGGAAGTCGTTGTCGTTCACGTTGATGAAGAATTGAGCGGTTGCCGAGTGCGGGTCGTTGGTGCGCGCCATCGCGATCGAACCGTTGACGTTCTTCAGACCGTTGTTCGCTTCGTTGTTGATCGGCTCGGCCGTCGGCTTCTGCTTCATGCCAGGTTCGAAACCGCCGCCCTGAATCATGAAGCCGTCGATCACGCGGTGGAACACCGTGTTGTCGTAGTGGCCGGCCTTCACGTAGTTGAGGAAGTTCTCAACCGACTTCGGCGCCTTCTCGGCATCCAGTTCGAGTTTGATGACGCCGTGGTTCGTATGCAGTTCAACCATGATGGAATCCTTTGATGAACGGGTGGGTAAAAGGGCGCGGCGAGTCGTCATGCGTTTCGTGGTGCATCGACGGCGGGCCGCGCCGGGGCGTGGATTGTGCATCAACGCGTCGACGTGCGCGCGTTGCAGCGCGTCTGCGAGTGTGTGCTCGCGTTGCTACGTGCGCCTGTTGCTCTCTTGTCTGCTTGTCGTATCTACTGCGTTACTTGCTGACCACCGTGGCCGATTGAATCACGATCGGCGTCTTCGGCACGTCGGTCATCGGGCCGCGCGAAGTGGTGGGCGTCCCTTCGATCTTCTTCACGACGTCCATGCCGCTCGTGACCTTGCCGAACACCGCGTAGCCGTTGCCGTCCGGATTCGGGTAGTCGAGGCCGGCATTGTCCACCGTGTTGATGAAGAACTGTGCGGTGGCTGAATTCGGATCACTGGTGCGCGCCATTGCGAGCGTGCCGGTCAGGTTCTTCAGACCGTTGCGGCTTTCCAGAGGTATGGGCGCGCGCGTCGGCTTTTCGGCGAAGCTCTGCGTGTAGCCGCCACCCTGAATCATGAAGCCCGGAATCACGCGATGGAAGATCGTGCCGCTGTACTGGCCGGACTTCACGTAGTCGAGAAAATTCGCGACCGACTTCGGCGCTTTCTCAGGATACAACTCGACGCGGATGTCGCCTTCCGATGTCTTGAGCAGGACGGACGGATGCGCGGCTTGCGAACCGGACTGGGCAAATGCGGGTGCGTTTGCGATCAGGGCGGCGCTGCCGAGCGCCAACATCAACCATTTCATGAAGATCCTCGGGGGTGGAAAAAACGGGCTGCCGAAACGTGCCGACACGCGTGCCGGCGCGTGCCGGCGTTACTTCGACGGCGCCATGTACGGCGGCATGGCGAGCGAGCCGTTCGCGCCGCCATACTGGAAGCTCGGTGTCTGCGGCATGGTCATGTTCGACGTGGCGCGGGCGGTGTTGTCGTCCGAGGGCGTGACGGCGGCTGCTCGCGCCGGCGGGCGGGCCTTCGGCGGCGCGACGATCTTCTGGATGTCGGCGAGACGCTGCGAGGTCGTGGCGCTTGCCTTGCCGAGGCCTTGCGCGCGCCGATAGGATTCGTTGGCCATGCGCAGATACAGGTCGCCGAGATTCTCGTATGCGAGGCCGTAGTTCGGATTGACCTTGATCGCCGTTTCGAGCGCGGCGCGTGCTTCGGTAAGATTGCCCTGCTTCGCGTAGAGCGCGGCAAGGTTGTTATACGGTTCGGGCAACTCGGGATACATCTGCGTGAGTTCCGTGAACGCGGCGATTGCTTCGTCGTCGCGCTTCATCTGGGCGAGCACCGTGGCGCGCTTGAACTTCGCCTGCGCGTCGCGCGGATTCGACGCGATGCGCGCGTCGAGCTGGGTCAAGGACGCCTCCCAGTTTTTCTGCGCGATCGACGCGTCGATTTCCGGCGTGTTGTCGCGCACCGCGGGACCTTGCGGCATCACGGGGGCCTTCTGTGCATAGGCCGCCGCAACCGGCAGGGCCGCGAGGGCGACAGCCACGGTGACGCGCAGGGCGAGGGCACGCATGGACTCACGTGCAGGGCCATGGCAGGCCGTCGCGGCGAGGGTCGCAGCGCTGCGCGCGCGGCCGCTGGAAGGTTTCATAGGCTTGGGTCTGGATGTTATACTCCGACCCATTCTAACAAAAGGTCTGCGCGTTCCGTCGAACCGCAAACTGTCTTTTCGCCACTCGTGGTCGTCTCCGCCTTGATCGCAGCTTGACCGCCGCACCAGGTGCACCGGTTTTGCTGTATGCGACGCACCCGCCGTCTTCTTCGCGGGGCGCGGCGCGTCTGAAACACAATGCGGATTTCTTTCGGCCCACGCACCGTTCTCTATGGAATCACTGCGCATCTACAACACGCTCGCGCGTGACAAGCAAACTTTCGTGCCGCTGCAAGCAGGCGTCGTGCGGATGTACGTCTGCGGGATGACCGTGTACGACTATTGTCACGTCGGTCATGCGCGGGTGATGGTCGTGTTCGACATCGTGCAGCGCTGGCTGCGCACGCTCGGCTACGACGTGACCTACGTGCGCAACATCACGGATATCGACGACAAGATCATCCGTCGCGCCGTCGAGAACGGAGAGACGATCAAGTCGCTGACCGACCGCTTCATCGACGCGTTGCATGAAGACGCGGACGCGCTCGGCATCCAGCGGCCCGACCTCGAACCGCGCGCCACCGACTTCATTCCTCAGATGCTCGGCATGATCGAGACGCTCGAAGCAAACGGCTACGCATACCAGGCAAGCGACGGCGACGTCAACTACGCGGTGCGCAAATTCGCGGGCTACGGCAAGCTGTCGGGCAAGTCGCTCGAAGACCTGCGCGCGGGCGAACGCGTCGCGGCCAACGACGCGAAAGAGGATCCGCTCGACTTCGTGCTTTGGAAACAGGCGAAGCCCGGCGAGCCCGCCGACACTGGCTGGGATTCGAAGTACGGGCGCGGCCGTCCCGGCTGGCATATCGAGTGCTCCGCGATGGGCTGCACATTGCTCGGCTCGCAATTCGACATTCATGGCGGCGGCCAGGACTTGCAGTTTCCGCACCACGAAAACGAAATTGCCCAAAGTGAAGCTGCTACCGGTCAAACCTTCGTCAATTACTGGATGCACAACGGCTACGTACAGATCGACAATGAGAAGATGTCGAAGTCGTTGAACAATTTTTTTACGATTCGTGAAGTGCTGGCGCAGTACGATGCAGAGGTCGTGCGTTTTTTCATCGCACGCGCGCATTACCGCTCGCCGTTGAACTACAGCGACGTGCATATCGACGACGCCCGCAACGCGCTTGCTCGTCTGTACACCGCGTTGAAGGATGTCACGCCGGACGCCGCGGAACTCGACTGGAACGAAGCGCATGCGCAGCGTTTCCAGGCGGCGATGAACGACGACTTCAACACACCGGTGGCAGTGTCGGTGTTGTTCGAGTTGGCAACTGAAGTGAACCGCACGCGCGACCCCGCGCTGGCCCGTCAACTGCGCTCGCTGGGCGCGGTGATCGGACTGCTCGGCCGCGACCCACGTGCGTATCTGCAGCAGGCCGCGGGTGCTGCCGTTGGCGCGCTCGAGCCCGCCGCGATCGAAGAGAAGATCGCCGCGCGCGTGGCCGCCAAGCAGGCGAAAGACTACGCGGCAGCAGACCGGATCCGGGCCGAATTGCTCGAGGCCGGCGTTGCACTTGAAGACAAACCCGGCGGGTTGACCGAGTGGCGGCGCGTGTGAGCGCACCTCGTACTTCCCTCTGATCGACTCGCCAGGCAGGAGGCAGGATGGCAACGGCCACGAAGACGCCGGCTAAACGAGCCACGTCTCAAACAAACGCGGCAGCCGCGGTAAAGTCGACACGCACGTCGGCTCGCGCGGGCGGCGCGGTACAGAAAGCATCGTCGAAGGCCACTGCGGTGGCGGCGAAGAGCGCAGCGGGCGTAGCGGCGGGGGCGGCGAAAAAGGCCACGGTCAAACGCGCGCTCAACGGCGCGTCCGCGCATGCGCCTGCCACGAAGCGCGCCAAGGTGTCGCGTGCGAAAAGCAATGGCGCATTGCCGGCCGAGCTGGCTGGTGACGTGCAGGAGCTCGCGCGCGACACGAACGCGGGCGAAGTCGTGCGCAAGACGCGCGCGTCGGCAAGCGCCGGCGGCGAAGCGGCGAATGCTAGTGAAGTTGCGGTGCCGGTGCAGATCGGCGGCCTCACGCCTGAGGTCACGCGGCCCGCGTATTGGGACAAGGCGTGTGCGGATCTCGTCAAGCGCGACCGTATCCTGAAGAAGCTGATTCCGAAATTTGGCCCGGTGCATCTGTTAAGCCGTGGCGACCCGTTCGTCACGCTTGCGCGTTCGGTGGTCGGGCAGCAGATTTCGGTCGCGTCCGCGCAGGCGGTGTGGGCGAAAGTCGAAGCCGCGTGTCCGAAGCTCGTGCCGCAGCAATTCATCAAGCTCGGTCAGGAGAAGCTGACCGCGTGCGGGTTGTCCAAACGCAAGGCCGAGTATGTGCTCGATCTCGCGCAGCATTTCGTGTCGGGTGCGTTGCACGTCGGCAAGTGGACGTCGATGGAAGACGAGGCGGTGATCGCCGAACTCACGCAGATTCGCGGCATCGGCCGCTGGACCGCGGAGATGTTCCTGATCTTCAATCTGTCGCGTCCCGATGTGCTGCCGCTCGACGACCTCGGCCTGATCCGCGCGATCAGCGTCAACTATTTCAGCGGCGAACCGGTGACGCGCAGCGAAGCGCGCGAGGTCGCGGCGAACTGGGAGCCGTGGCGCACCGTCGCCACCTGGTATATGTGGCGTAGTCTCGATCCGCTGCCGGTCGACTACTGAAGAACAAAAAACGAGGCCGTTTCAAAAACTATTGGCTGTTAGAATTCGATAGTTGCGAAATGGTTTTGACATCGGCGCGCGCGGTTAGAATACGCGCTGCCGGTAAGTCCAAGGATTACAACCAATGAAGACCACCTTTCTGGATTTCGAACAGCCGATCGCTGAACTCGAAGCGAAGATCGAAGAATTGCGCTTCGTGCAGGACGATTCGGCCGTCGATATTTCGGAAGAGATCGAGCGGCTGTCCAAGAAGAGTCAACAGCTGACCAAAGATCTGTACGCGAACCTCACGCCGTGGCAGGTTTCGCAAATCGCCCGTCATCCGCAGCGCCCGTACACGTTCGACTACGTGAGCGAGCTGTTCACCGATTTCCACGAACTGCATGGTGACCGCAACTATGCGGACGACCTGTCGATCGTCGGTGGCCTCGCGCGTTTCAACGGCCAGGCTTGCATGGTGATCGGCCATCAGAAGGGCCGTGACACGAAGGAGCGCGCGTTGCGCAACTTCGGCATGCCGCGTCCGGAAGGCTATCGCAAGGCCGAACGGCTGATGCGTCTCGCCGAAAAATTCAATCTGCCGATCTTCACGTTCATCGACACGCCGGGGGCCTATCCTGGCATCGGCGCGGAAGAACGCGGGCAGTCGGAAGCGATCGGCCGCAATCTGTACGTGATGGCCGAGCTGAAGACGCCGTTGATCGCGACGATCATCGGCGAGGGCGGTTCGGGCGGTGCACTCGCGATTGCCGTGGGCGACAGCGTGCTGATGCTGCAGTTCTCGACCTACTCGGTGATCTCGCCGGAAGGCTGTGCGTCGATTCTGTGGAAGAGCGCCGCGAAAGCGCCGGAGGCCGCGGAAGCGCTCGGCCTGACTGCGCATCGTCTGAAGGCGCTCGGGCTGATCGACAAGATCGTCAACGAGCCGCTCGGCGGCGCGCATCGCGATCCAAAGGGTATGGCTGCGATGCTGCGCCGTGCGCTCGCCGATTCGCTGCGCCAGTTCCAGGGCATGAGCATCAATGACCTGCGTCAACGCCGTTTCGAACGGTTGATGTCGTACGGCAAGTTCAAGGAAACGACGCCGGGTGCGTAAGCCCGCGCGCGTTCTCTTTCGTCAATTGGCGCCTCGCGCGCTAACGACGTGACTCCCACCGCCGATACACCTGCCGACCGCCTCGTCATCGAGGCGGTCGGCTTTGCGTTGTCCGCGCTTCCCCCTAGCGCGCGCATTGCGGTGGCGTTCAGCGGCGGAGTCGATTCCACTGTGCTGCTCGATGCGGCAGCGCGCGTTGCAGGTGCGTCGCGTTGCGTCGCGCTGCATGTGCATCACGGGCTGAGCCCTCATGCTGATGCGTGGCTCACGCACTGCGAGGGGTTTGCGCACGCGCGCGGCGTCGAGTTCGATGCGCGGCGCGTCGAGGTGGCGCGCGTGGGCGGCGTGAGCATCGAGGCCGCGGCGCGCGATGCGCGTTATCGCGCGTTGGATGCAATGTGCGCGGCGCGCGGCATTCACACGCTGTGGCTCGCGCAACATGCGGACGACCAGGCTGAAACCGTGCTGCTGCAATTGCTGCGCGGCGCGGGCCTCGCGGGTCTCGCGGCGATGGCGCCCGAGTTCCTCGCGGCGGGCGCGTGCGCGGCGCGTGTGAGGCCCTTGCTGCATCTGCTGCGGGCGCAACTCGAACAATACGCGAACGGACGCGCGCTACGCTGGGTCGACGACGAATCGAATGCGGACACGCGTTACGCGCGCAATGCGTTGCGTCGCGAGGTGACGCCGGCGCTGGCCGTCCACTTTCCCGGCTTTCGCGACGCGCTTGCGCGCACGGCCGCGCATGCGGCGTCGGCGCAGCGTTTGCTCGACGCGCTCGCGCGCATCGATATGGATGCGGTGTCCGAGGACGAAGGGCGCGCGCTTTCGCACGATGCGCTGCTCGCACTCGACGATGAACGCGCACTCAACCTGATGCGCTACTGGATGCGCACGCTGGGGTTCGTGGCGGCATCGAGCGCGCGGCTGAGCGATGCGCTGCGTCAGTTGCGCGAGGTGCGCGAGGTGCGTGAAGGGGAGGCGGCGAGCGGCGGACATCGTCTGCGTGTCGATCATGCGGGGCATGCGTTGCGCAGCTATCGCGGCCTCGTTTACTGGGAAGCGGGGGACAGCAGCGAGGCCGCCGATGAAACCGCGCTCGCCGCGCGCGAGATCAGCGAACTCGCGTGGCAGGGTGAGTCGATCTGGCGTTTGCCCCAGTGGCGGGGCACATTCGTGTTCTCGGTGACGCAGCCAGATGCAGCGGATGACGGCGTCAATAGCGAGGCCAGCTCTGACGCCAACGACACGATCCCCCTCGGCGTTCTGCAACGCGCGTTGTTGAGCGCTCGCGCGCGCAGCGGCGGCGAGCGGATGCGCACGAGCGACGCGCCCGGCGCACCGAACCGAACGCTGAAGAACCTGTTTCAGGAGCGCGGCATTCCCGCATGGAAGCGCGACGTGCCGCTGCTTTACGTCGGCGACGAACTGCTATTCGTGCCGCTGCTCGGCGTGAATCGCGCGGCCTTGTCCGCGGCGGAGGATCACGGCGGTCCGCGCGTCGGAATCAGCTGGCGTGAAGATCTGTTGATCGCCTGACCGGCCGGTCGGACGATCGCAAGCGCTGCACCGAAGCGCGAAATAGGGCGCAAATCCCCGTGCAACAAGCCTTTGCAGCACCGATTCCGCGCTTTTCGATCGCCGCTTCGGCTTGTCTTTTTACGCCCAATCGGGTACGTTAACCCGCTTGCCCGACCCGATTTCGCCGTCGCTTTTGTCGCTATAGCCGGTTGCGAGCGCGATCCGTCGTTTCCCTTAAGTCACTAGCGATCATTCCCGGGCAAACCCGCGCGTGTTGCACGCGCGCTGCATTTACGCCGCCACACACTTTGCCGTCGTTCACAAGACGTTGCGCTCCTGTGCTTTTGTGCGGTCGTCTCCAGCGCGCCAGCGCGGTTTCTCTTCCAGTTCAGAACGACAATGGCACTCATCGTACATAAATACGGCGGCACTTCGATGGGCTCGGTCGAGCGCATCAAGAACGTCGCCAAGCGCGTCGCGAAATGGCACAAGGCCGGCCACAAGATGGTCGTCGTGCCGTCGGCGATGTCCGGCGAAACCAACCGTTTGCTCGGTCTCGCGAAAGAAATCACGACTCAACCGAGCCCGCGCGAACTCGACATGATCGCCGCCACGGGCGAGCAGGCGAGCTCGGGCCTGCTGGCCATCGCATTGCAAGACGCGGGTG
Source organism: Paraburkholderia ginsengisoli NBRC 100965 (assembly GCF_000739735.1). Taxonomy (GTDB): domain Bacteria; phylum Pseudomonadota; class Gammaproteobacteria; order Burkholderiales; family Burkholderiaceae; genus Paraburkholderia; species Paraburkholderia ginsengisoli. The sequence continues at coordinate 144,214 of NZ_BBJF01000004.1, forward strand.
TCGACGCGGTCAGCTATGCCGGCTGGCAAGTGCCGATCAAAACGGATAGCGCGTTCACGAAGGCGCGTATCAGCGATATCGACGGCGAGCGCGTGCTGCGCGATCTCGACGCCGGCAAGGTGGTGGTGATCACCGGCTTCCAGGGCATCGACCCGGACGGCCACATCACCACGCTCGGCCGCGGCGGTTCGGACACGTCGGCGGTCGCGGTCGCGGCCGCACTTAAAGCCGATGAGTGCCTGATTTACACGGACGTCGACGGCGTGTACACGACCGACCCGCGCGTGGTCGAAGAAGCGCGCCGGCTCGACCGCGTGACGTTCGAGGAAATGCTGGAAATGGCCAGCCTGGGTTCGAAGGTGCTGCAGATCCGCTCGGTGGAATTCGCCGGCAAATATCAGGTGAAGACGCGCGTGCTGTCGAGCCTGACCGATCCGCTGATGCCGCTCGACGCTGAAATGAAGTCGGGCACCCTGATTACTTTTGAAGAAGACGAGACCATGGAAAAAGCAGTCATCTCGGGCATCGCGTTTCAGCGCGACGAAGCTCGTATCGCCGTGATGGGTGTGCCCGACAAGCCGGGTATCGCGTATCAGATTCTCGGCCCGGTGGCGGACGCAAATATCGACGTCGACATGATCATTCAGAACCAGAGCGTCGACGGCAAGACGGCGTTCACGTTCACGGTCGGCCGCGGCGACTATCAGCGCGCGATGGAGATCCTCACCGGCCAGGTGCAGGGTCATGTGCAGGCCGAGAAGGTGCTGGGCGATCCGAAGGTGTCGAAGGTGTCAGTGGTCGGCGTCGGCATGCGCTCGCATGTCGGTATCGCGAGCACGATGTTCCGCACGCTGTCGGAAGAGGGCATCAATATCCAGATGATCTCGACCTCCGAAATCAAGATTTCGGTGTTGATCGATGAGAAGTACATGGAACTCGCGGTGCGCGCGCTGCATAAGGCGTTTGATCTGGATCAGGCGTAAATGGCATGAACAGCGGGACGCTTTGAAGCGTCCCGTTTGTTTTGCACGGCCAATGTGAACGGATTGCGTCGGCAATGACAAAGCTGGCACAAAAACTGTTCTTCAGACATTGACCTTCTCGGTTCGGCCCGCTATTATCTTGGCTTCGTCGCACTGACTCCCTGTGCGACAGAAAGTTTGGGAGACGTGGCCGAGAGGTCGAAGGCACTCCCCTGCTAAGGGAGCATCTGGGCCAAAACCTGGATCGAGGGTTCGAATCCCTCCGTCTCCGCCAGTATTTGGTGGCTAAACCCCGCAGAGTCCAGGCTCTGCGGGGTTTTTCTTTGGGGCACTTGACCCCCTGACTGGTCAACTGACTAGCAAAAAGAAATCGCATCCGAGGTGCCCAACATCGTGAACGGCCTTGGACCTCTATGGGTTCCGGTGGCAAGCATACCGCGATTTTTCTGACCAGCGTGCGTCGTTCAGCCGGCAGTTAGGGGCGGGGTCATTGCGTTGACTCGGTCCGATCAGGCCTGGTTGATCAGCGATGGCTGCGTCGATAGGGCGAGCCGCCATCTTCCACGGTCGGGAGGTGACGGTGGGGGCGTGGGGTTCCTGGGCCGCCCCCGTCCAGTTCCAGTTTGCCGTTAGATCGTTGTCGCGAACACCTTCACATCATCGATGCTATTCCTGGACTCGCAGCATTGGCTGATCGAGTCCGTCGGGATGTTCCGCGGCACCAACGAAATCGCACCGGTGCATCCGGGGGACGTAGTAAAGAGGCGCTACAGTTCAACCCGGCAGCGGTGAGCTTCCCGCGCAACCATTCGAGCAGCGATGCCAGGCCGGGCGGGTGCCGATAGGATTCCTTCACCCAGCAGCTCAGCGCTGGCGCAGGTGGACGTGCGCACGTTGGATAGATCGTCGTCGGCAGCGAGGCTGCAACATCGCTCTCCGAGCATGGCCTGCACTCACCTTGGGGGGGCTATGTGTTTCGTTAAGCGCTAGGGGCTGACCTGGGTTCGTAAAAGGTGCCGTGGGCGGCGATCGCGTTGCGGGACACGAAAGACATTCGTGAAGTGAATATGGGTAAAGTCTGACACTTCGCTTGCGTCCCGGCGAACGTGCGGCACAATATATCCGTTCTTCACTACCACCCTTCATCATGTCGGACGCGATCACGCCGGTTAACTACTGCACCCATGCCATCGAGGACCTGAAAGAGACGATGAAGGGAGCCCGCGCACGCGGACTCACCGTCACGGCCGCGCACCTGGAAACCGTGATCGAAATGCTTGCAACAGCGCCCAAGTTTCTGCTGCCAAACTGCGGCGAGCTGATCGATACAGAGAACGTTCGCGAAACGCACCTCGAGCTTCTGCGACTGCCGTATCCGGTGACAGTGTTCGAGGCCCCGTGGCGCAAGGAGGAATTCGTTCCGGCTGCGACCGTGGCCGGTGTTGAAGAAAGCCTGTCGACGCGCCGGATTGCGCTGTGCTGGGAGATGACCGAGGACCACACGCCCGTTCGGGGGCTCAAGGAAATCCCGGTGTTTCGCCAGCACTATCGGGAAGGCGGCGTTTTCATTTATCCCATCTACTACTCCGATGAACTGAAAACGTGGAATCCCGGCGTAGGCGGAACATTCGTGCCGAGGGAGTTCCGTATTCCCGAAGGACACAAGCCCACACGGATGACGCAGATGATGCTGGACGTGAAAGTAAACGCGGGCCGGCTCCATCACAATTCATTTCAATATTTCGCAGAGCCCTTTGTGCTGCTCGAGGAGCTGTTCGAGATGGCGGTGGCGCAGAGTCAGGGTGATGTCGATGCGGCGCTTGCCCGTCTGACCTATGACGCCAACGACGAAGTACACATGGCAATTCAGGCTTGCGCAGTGTTGAACTGCGCCAACGTGGGGACCGTCGATGTGCATCCGAAGCCCGCCATGAACGCGCGACGACTGGCCATGCGCCGGCCGCCGTTTTTCACGTACAAGGTCCTGCAGCTCGCAGCAGGAAAGGTGGCCGCCGGCGAAAAAGGATCGGGCTCGCATTCGGCGCCGCGCACGCATCTGCGCCGTGGTCATATCCGTCGGCTGGAGAACAGGGTGACGTGGGTCCGGCCTGCGGTTGTTAATGCGGGTAGCGAACGCGGTGTCGTGGCGAAGGACTATCGCATTGCTGGAAACGAATTCTAGAGCGCTTTCACGTCAGGCGGCGAATTGAAGCCAACACCGGGCTATCCCAGGCGTGAAGCGCACACGCGAGTCGCCGGCGTCGTTGCAGTCGATTGTCACAAGGGCTGTCGTGCGGGAAGCGGCGGCGGTGCGTCGCTGCTTACAAAATTCTGCAACCTGGCCCACGCTGCTCGATATTGATGAGCGCAGATGCAATGGAGCTGGCGGTCATGCAAGGCGAGTACGGCTTCGAGATCCGCTCTCCCCTGCTCGCGCAGTGCACGCACTAGTCCATAGCCGCAGGGGCCTGCCTCATGGCAAATACTGAGCTCCGATGGTGCGCCAAGTCTCGAAAGCGCTTTGGTTAGCGAAATGACGCTATAGCGGGTCGTGCCGACGAAGTGAGGATCGTCCCGTGAATAGGCCGCCGCCGATGCGATAGCAATCGAATCCTTGTGTACGTCGAGCCCCACATAAAACTTGACCTTGTCCATGACTGTCTCCGCCGTTCAGTGAAGGTCGTCCGATTATCGGACGACCGCCTACGCCGCGTTTCTCCGAAAACCATCATGTCTTAAGCGGCGCGCTCAACAAGGCGGGATTGCTGAGCGCAAAGCGATGATCGATCGTACGCACAGATTGCCGGTCTCGCAGCAGGCGCGACTTGTTGGTATCGCAAGATCGAGCGTGTATTACCGGCCGCAACCGGTGAGCGAGGCAGGCCAGTTGCTGATGCGCCGGATCGATGAACTGCACATGGAGTTTCCGTTTGCCGGAGCGCGGATGCTGACGCGCCTGCTGCGTCGCGAGGCACACGAGATTGGCCGTAGACGCGTGCGCACGCTGATGAAGCGCATGGGTATCGAGGCGTTGTACTGCAAGCCGAACACGAGCCGACGCAATGCGCAGCACAAGGTCTGGCCGTATCTGCTGCGGGGCATGACGATCGATCGGGCAAACCAGGTCTGGGCACTGGATACGAGTTATATCCCGATGGCGCGCGGCTTCGTATATCTGAGCGCCGTGGTGGACTGGGCCAGCCGGAAGGTACTGGCCCACCGCGTAGCGATCACGATGGAGGCGATGCACGCTGTCGAGGCGTTGGAAGAAGCGTTCGCAAAGTACGGGCAACCTGAGATCGTCAATACCGATCAGGGCAGCCAGTTCACCGCGACAGCGTTCACCGACGCCGTGCTCAGCCGGGGCATCCGCTTGTCCATGGACGGCAAAGGTGCCTGGCGAGACAACGTGTTCGTCGAGCGCGTGTGGCGAAGCGTGAAATATGAAGAGGTGTATCTGAAAGCCTATGAATCGGTCGGCCACGCCCGGCGCTCAATCGGCGATTACATCAATCTGTACAACCAGAGACGACCTCATTCGAGTCTGGAAGACCGCACGCCGGATGAGGCATACTTCGCGACGCTGCCTGCGATCAAATTGGCAGCATGACTGCTCCGGACGTTCCACTTAAAAATCTCAGAAGACTGTCCGAACAGGTGAGGCCATCTCTCATTATGATTTTCATCAAGACCGTCGAGCTTTCCTTTCCAGGTTGATCAAGGAAAAAGCTTAGTTCGTCAGTGTTGAACTGAATCTCTTTCATCATGCCGGGTTGTGGGGAATCCATCCTCATTGCGCGGTCAGGCGCATTGCGAACTCCATCCACATCGATGCTGTGTTGTCGCAAATTTTCGTAGGCTGTGTATGCGGTGGCGGTCGTGAGTATTGCCCTGTTAGATGCCGAAATCCGTGTGCCCCGTTGGGCCAGTGCTTGCGTATGGCGTTCAGCCCTGAAGGCTGCCCATCCTCCGGCCCATGCGGCGACAAAGGTCGCTACAGCAGTGACACCGAAGTCAACAAGCTTTCCGAGAGTTGTTGCGAAGTTAGGCCATCACCCCACGCCAGCATCAAAAAAACGAAAGCGAAGCCCAGTATTGTGCCTAGCCCAATCCACCCGAGCCAGCGCAGCGTTGTGGGGACCTTGGAACAGTCCATGGGCCTCCCGGGGAAAGAAGTTTTCTGGTTATTCCGAACTTCCTGGATAGACTCAACATAGTTTGCTACATGAGCTTTGGCAAATCCCTCTCGATCAGGCCTACTAACCGAGGTGCGAGCTGGCCGCTGACTTTGACGATACCGCTTGACGCGAATGCCACCTGTCCACGCACGCCTTCGTGGACCAGCTCGAATACCGCAGAGTCTACGCTGTAGCGCAGATCATTGAGCAATTTCATGTTTTCAACAATCATTCCCTGCTTAGACGCAAACTCCATACGAGCGACCAGATCTTCGTCAACGACTGCGCCGACCACTTTCAGCCCGACAAGTTTTGTTGATTCGACGCTATCGAAGACCGTCGTTGGCTTAGCTTTCTCGAAAGTCAATGCCTTGCTGCGGAAGCCAAGGCCCGCGAGTGACTCCAACGCGTTCAACAAGTCACGCAGGTTTCGACCAGGATTTTCCACGCGGAGGAAGGTCGCTTCATCGACATCTATAATTGCGAAGTCCTTGAAGCTGACGCTCGCGATCTCCTCGTAAGACGGTGCGCCGTCGTCGTCCAACCGCGTCACGACGACCTTTGTTCGCCACAGGAAGCGAAACTTCAGGGTGCCGAGCTCGTCCTCGATGCTGGAGAATCCAAAACTCGCGTCTTGCGTTAGCGGCTTGTCGGCGATCCTGGAGAGTAAGCTAAAGTCTTTGCTTGGAAACTGGATTCTGTACCAGCGGTATCTAGTAAACATCACGCAGCTCCGGCTGATGGGCTGGCGAACTCTGCGCGAAGCTTTAACACAAGCTCTCGCGACTTCGCTTCGATGACACGAGAGACTGTATCAATTTCGCTCTTGAAGGGAGGGCGACGACGGGAGGAAACCTTCCCGTCTTCGACCGGGAATACTCCATTCAGAATGAAGGAAAATCCGATGCAATCCTTGTGGTCAGCGAACACGGCCTCAATGTCATAGACATTTCCCAGGCCCATCGTTTCAGTTGCGGTCCAGCCGATTTTGATAATGTAGTAATCTTCTTCGTCGAGAAGCTCATTCAGGAGTTGGGACCGGGTCACGCCATTTCCGCGCAAGAAAACACGTTCCACATGTGTGTCCGGGTCGCTTGGTGAGTTGTCGTCCGATTCCTCGTCACTAGGCTCAGGTTTGGCTTTGTAGACGTAGACGTCCGTTACGTCGCGGCGCACGTAACCAGGCAGATTCGTCATTAATTCGTGAAAGAACTTCGAGCGTAGCTTGGGAGACGGAACATCGAACAGAGATACAACCACTTTGGTCAGGGGTGCCTCAGCAGCTTTCTCAATTTTTCCGAGTAGTGTTTCCCGGACGTCATTCAAATACTCATTCTGAGTATTCCGAATGATATAGCCATCAGCCGCCTTCAAAAACTCCACTGTGCCGTCACGCACCTGAACTTGAGTGAACTCGCTTCGTTTGTAGTCGACCGTAGAGTATTGGACGTGCATGGTCAGACTGTTACCATCCCGCGATACTTGGATCACGTCGCCAGCCGCTTCGAGTTCTTGCTTTAATTGCTCCACGGCCGATTGTAGTTCGGCAATATCGCCAAGACCTGTCACGTCCATCGATGTGATTCGCTCTCTGCGAGGTGCGATTCCCAGTCTCGCGGCAACGTCCTTGTGGTCGTAGTAGTCATGGGTCAGTCTGGAAAAGTATTTTGCCAAATCCTCGCGCGGTGTTTTCTTGCCAACAATGATGTTGCGACGCTGAAACAACTTCATGACGGTCGCTGTATCCACCTTGTGCTGAGTCAGCGCGTCAAAAATATTTTTGTCGGTTGCGTAATAGAGCGACGGTCCGTGAATCCGCTTTTTCATTCTCGCCACCCCATGTCGCCAGGGTTGTAAGTGCTCGTTACGCTTGTAACCCTATCAATTTCTATCTGATCCAAGATGGCCTCACGTGCTGGGTCAAAGCCCCACGCCTTCGCATACTTTTTCTTCGCCGTCTGAAAGACGCTCTTCAGGTCATCGATAACGTCACCGCTGGTCACCCTAATGCGAATTTTTTCGCTCGATTCCAACATCTGATACCTCGAAAGACTATCTAGGAAGTACTCGAATTCTTCTGGTGACTCGCCGGGGCTGTTATAGTAGATAACATAGCCCGCGTCGTGCTGATCCGCTGGTCCGTGTTTGATGATGATGTAGGGGCCGGTGAGTGACTCAATGGTGGCAGCTTGCCCCCAGACATCCCCTTGACGACGAGACATCACCAGATCGGGATAGAAAAAAGTATAATCCTTTGGCAGCTCGTCGCCAGCTCGCAGGCGAATGATGTCGTTGCCAATGCTGTAAAGCCGTTGGATGTCGTGAGGACCAAGAAAATGCAGCAATGTCCCGGGCGCTACCGGCAACGCCTGCAAGTCCATCTTGTCAACAGCCTCGTAGAACGGCTTTTCATAACCGTTGTCATGGTTGTGAATGAACAACATCCCACGCACCTCGTGCGGCTCCGACAAATCGACCGAATATTTCTTACGCCATTCGCTCGACTCCTTCGCGCATTCGATGGTCATACACAATGATTTGAATGCGCCTCGGAGTTTCGTTGACGTAATCGAGTCCGCGGCATAGCTTTTTAAGTCAGTGTGCAAATAGACGCGTTTACCAAGGTATGGGTCATCGTAAAAAAATACGACATCTCCTGGATGCGTGTCCTTCGGCTTGCCACCTTCCCCGAGATGTTTCTCGTTAGTGCACGCGAAATTGTCGTCGCGTTTCTGATGCGTCTCCCATAGGAAATGCCTGAAGACATCCTTCGATATTTTTGCGGCGATCTCGCCGATGTTTGCGGTCTCTGCCACTTAGCCCTCGGAGCCGTTTGGTCAATGAAGAAAGTCGTGGAATGATGCGTTTCGCATAAGCGAGGTGCTCCACGCTATGATGATAGCAGGCGATGAACAGGCTTCAGGGCGTTCAGCGCTCGCAAGTAACAAGTCACAACGTCAATCTTGTGCCACCCTGGCGCTCCTTCGCTCGTCGCAACTGCTATTCAAATCTACCTTTTTGGGCGGCAAGCTTGGCAAGTAACTGCAACGCCCGATCCCGTGCAGCCGGACTTCTCGCATTGGCAACAATGCTGATGCCAATGCGATGCTGGATTCAGTCGCCTTGATTGCTGAAATGATTTCGTTTGTTGAATCTCCGATTCGGATCGCTGGTGACAGTGTAGTGGTTGCCGCTGGCTCAGGTGGTGTGTGACGAGTAGGGCTGGTTGTCTGGTCCCGCCTGCGTGAGCACCTATGGTCAATCAAGCGGACGTATGGATCGCGGCAGAGTCAGTAGATAGTCGCCCGGGACTACCCCACTGAGGTGACTATATACGCTTGCTCCAGGCATATTTGCAGACTTGGCTTCTGCCCCCGCCCTGCCGCAGCCCTTAAGCCACGCTGGTTTCCCAGCGTAGGGCCAACGTTTGCGTCGACGACGTCATATTGGCTAGCAACGTCTACGTAGTGATTTCTCGAGACCATACAACGCATGCCGCGTAATCCAAAGGTGCAGGGCACCTGGCGGCGTCGAACGCTGTAACACATATCGAATCCTCACGGTCGCTGGTCCACAGCGGAGATGCAAGCGACGCTACTGGTATATCGTCGTTTCCGCTGAGTACCGAAAAATGCGCCATTCCTGTGGCAATGCCAGTACCGAGAGCTTTAAGAAACGCTTCCTTGGCAGTCCAGACGTTATAAAAGACGTCATCACGAAATCGCTCCGGAAGCGACATAACATACGCGTGCTCGTGCGGCGAAAAAACAGTTGGAGAGAGCGAGAGCCAGTGGCCGACTCGATTGACGACTTCAATATCTACCCCCACGCGGCGTCTATCGGACAGAACGAGCAGCGCGTAGTGTCCAGAATGCGCGATATTGAAATCAAGGGTTTTGCTCAGACCGGTCCCTTCCTGACTCGTGAGCCTCGGCCTGCCATTTTTGTCTCGCTCAAATCGTAGTGCGCGCGGGGGAACGCCAAGTCGTTCGCCAAGCGTCTCCCGAAGCGCTAGCCGTGTCGCCGCAAAACGTAGCGCGTCGTCTTTCCGTATGTAGCGGCTGGCATGCGCTCGCTCTTCGGCTGAAAGCACGGAGAACGCTGGGTGATTCGTTGGCGCTTCCAAATCGATATCGACACGCATCAGCTCCACGCCCGCAGCACGCGCGCGCGGAACATCGACACAATGGTTGATCGTAGGTCGAGTAGCAAATGCGTAGGCCATGTTAGGCTCTGTCCATAACTTTTTTCTACTGGCCTGAACGTACAGGCCAGAGACACGGACACCTGGTAGATATCAGCGGATCTGTGGTAACGAGCGGAGCCCGACGAAAGTCCTCGCTGAAGCAAACGAAGCGTTCGACCAGGTGATCGCGCCGAGGAAAGTGAAGCAAGCACGGGAATGCGACAGTGGCAAGCCATCGTTTGCCAGTCAATTGGCGAAACACGCTCACCGTCGACAATCCGCTGGGCGATCGCCTAAGAGCAGCCCGATGATAGGCTCAATAGCGGGCGTCCTCGGGTTTGTCGCCATTGGGCCAATCAGCTGCTTTGTCTGCATAGTCGGGCCGCGGGTGACTATTCACATAGGACGCGATGTCGATCGCATCCTGATCCGACAAACTGCCACCTTGGCCAAGCGGCATATTGTGTGCGATGAAAGCGGCGGCCGGCCCTACGCGCGCCATGCTTGCTCCGATGTTGTACGACGCATCGCCCCACAACGGCGGCACCGCGTACGTCGCGCCGCTTCGCATCCCGCTGCCACTTGCACTATGGCATGCTGCGCACTTCTGTATATAGATGGCCTGGCCATGAGCCGTGTCGGGGTCGCGAGCCGAGGCAAGGTGGCCCATGCCGCGACCCGGTCCGAACTGACGGGGCGCTATACCGCGCGACAAGAACGACATGTAGGCGACCAACGCCTTCATCTCCATCGAATCAAGCGCAAGTGGCACGCCATTTTCGGATCGTCTGAAGCAATCGTTTATCCGCTGCTCCAGCGTAACGGCCGTGCCGCTGCGTGCGCTGTACGCCGGCAGCACGCCGGTAATGCCATACCACGGTGACGCGTTTGGCCGAGTTCCTCCGTCGATATGGCAGCTTGCGCAGGACATGCCACCAGGCACATGGCCCGGTGCATAGCGCGGCGTGTCGAGCACGATATGGCGGCCCAGCTCAATCGAACTGCGCTCGGGACCTTCTGGAAGATTCGCAATTGCTGCGTCAGTTTCGTCCGCATAGACGTGCACTGCTTGCACCAGGAGAAAAAGCGTGCACAGAATCGTTCTTTGCATCGTTGGTTCCTATTGAGACATCTGAATTCGGTTCTTGAAACAATAATTTCGTCTGCGTAGGCGAGCGTCAGGCTGACCATGTCAACGCCTGGCAACTGTTGCTCCGAGCATGGAGGCCCCCGTCGGCAGAGCCGGCGCTGAAGCTTTCTATAAGGATGCTTGGGCGATGTCGTTGGTTACCGGTGCAGGGTCGCTGGAGCGGACGCCCAGTGAAGTCCTGATCGCTTTAAAAATCGCGGTTGCCGATTCGACGATTGGCGTGCCAGGACCAAAGATTCCGGACACCCCGTTTCGATACAGTGTGTCGTAGTCGGCCACCGGAATCACGCCGCCGACAAACACCGGAATGGAGTGCGAACAGTGCTGCTTCAGATTGGCTACCAGATCGGGAATCAATACCCTGTGGGCCGCCGTAAGCGACGAGATACCCACCGCATGAACGTCTCTCGACAAAGCGAGGCGGGTGACGTCCTCGACCGTTGCAAACAACGCCCCGGTGATCACCTCGAAACCGAGGTCGGACAATGCGCCGGCGACGACGCCGATTCCCCGGTCGTGCCCGTCCTGCCCAAGCTTGGACAGCAGAATTCGAGGGGGGTGTCTAGTTATGTCGCTGAACTCGGCTATGTTCTGTTTCAGCTCCAGCCATTGCTGATCGTTCTGGAATTCAAGCTCGTAGACACCAGGCAGGACTTCCATTTTGACGTTGTGCCGGCCCCACGCCCCTTCGAGCGCCGAGGAAATCTCGCCGACGGTGGCGCGCACGCGGGCTGCGCGAATCGCGAGCCACAGAAGGTTAGGCCGGCCAACGGCATCGTGTTGGCATTGTGCGGCGTGCGCCAATGCGCTTAACGCATTGTCGACCGCGCGTTGATCGCGTGTCCTTTTCAGTCGGCTCAGTTTCTGCAGTTGCTCGTTCAATACTTCGCTGTTGTCGATCTTACGTATTTCGTTCTTGATTTCATTTCCGACATGCTTGTATTTATTTACACCAACGATCATATCGGCACCAGAGTCGATGCGGGACTGTTTTTTTGCCGCGTCGTGGGAAATTTTTCGCTTCACCCATCCAGAATTGATTGCTTCGATCACGCCTCCCAGTTGATCGATCTCTTCGATGATCTGCAATGCCTGCGACGCCATCTGTTGCGTGAGGGATTCCATCATGTACGAACCGGCCCAAGGATCCACAACCTCGGGGATGCGGGTTTCCTCCCGGATGATCAACTGCGTATTGCGTGCGATGCGCGCCGAAAATTCACTGGGAAGCGCGATCGCTTCATCCAGGGAATTCGTATGCAGGGATTGCGTTCCACCGAATACGGCCGCCATCGCCTCGATCGTTGTGCGAACGACGTTGTTGTATGGGTCCTGCTCGGTCAACGACCAGCCGGAGGTCTGGCAATGAGTTCGAAGGATCCGCGAGCGCTCGCTCTTCGGATTGAATTCACCGAGCAATCCAAACCAGAGCTGCCGGGCAGCCCGCAGCTTGGCGATCTCGTGGTAGAAGTTCATACCGATCGCAAAGAAAAAACTCAGCCGGCCGGCAAAATCGTCGACGTTCAGGCCGCAACCTACCGCGGCGCGAACGTACTCCCTGGCGTTCGCCAACGTCAACGCAAGCTCCAGTTGCGGAGAGGCGCCGGCCTCTTGCATGTGATAGCCCGAGATCGAGATTGTGTTGAATTTCGGTAGATTTTCGGTGCAATAACGCATCGTATCTGTCGTGATGCGAATTGAAGGCTGTACCGGATAGATATAGGTATTGCGAACGATGAATTCCTTCAGAATGTCGTTCTGAATGGTTCCCGTCAACGCGTCTTGACTGACTCCTTGCTCCTCGGCGGCGACGATGAAACACGCCATGATCGGCAGCACGGCACCGTTCATCGTCATCGACACGGATATCTTATCGAGCGGGATGTCGTCGAACAGGGTCTTCATGTCCTCGACGGAATCTATCGCGACACCGGCCAATCCAACGTCGGCAGCGGCACGCGAATGATCGGAGTCGTAGCCGCGGTGCGTCGGTAAATCGAATGCGACAGAAATTCCGTCGACCCCACCTCTCAGTGCATCCCGGTAAAATGCGTTGGATTCCTTCGCCGTCGAGAAACCGGCATATTGACGTATGGTCCACGGGCGCGAGGTGTACATCGTCTCGTAGGGACCCCGGAGGTAAGGCTCGGCGCCTGGCAGCGAGTCTTGAAATGGGAGTCCGGCTGTGTCGGCCGCCGTGTATAACGGCTTGAGCGGGACCTCGTCTATTTCCCGCTCGAGAATTTTTTTTGTGGACAACGCCGGGTTGCCGGTTTTAGAGCAATCAGTCATGTCACTTTCCTATAGAGATCACGTCCAGCCGTGACCGGCACGCCGGACATGTTGAATAAATGTTCCAGAGTGCAGAGGGTTGCTGGAATCATTTCTCCAACGTCATGTTGCCGTTTTCCCTCACATATCCCCGTCGCTTTGCCCGGCTTGGACCAACTCTATGAGCACGCCTTCGCCCGATAGTGGAAAGGTGTCATTGGAGGAGGGATGGATGAATGCGATATCAGTGCCGCTGGCGCCGCGTCTGATGCCGCCGGGCGTGAATCTCACACCTCGAGCGCTCAGCCAGGCAACAGCGGCCTCAAGATCGTCGACCGACAGCCCGATGTGGTTCAGCGCCGGTGTTGCCACACTCGGCTTCCGGGCCGAATCGAGCGGCTGCATCAGGTCTATTTCGACCGCACCTGCGCCGGATCCCGCAACCAATATGTCTTCGTCGACATTTTCAGAAGAACTCTGATAACTACCGACCATGTGCAAGCCGAGCAGGCCTGCCCACAGATTCAGCAATCGGTCTTTCGAATTCCCGCCTATCGCAATGTGATGAATTCCGAGAACTCGAAACGGCCTCGATGACATGCTTGCTCCTTGGCTGAAGACTAGTCAGAGCGGAAACTCTGGCGCTTTGACAGCTTCCATGCGGCAGCTGGCGAGCGCGTGGACGTGCGCGCTCAGGGCTTGAAGTTCAATCAGCCTGTAAAGCTTCTTCAGCTCGACCTTCACCCCTATTGCTTTGACGATGTTGCGCTGAACCTGAACCGCTAGCATCGAGTCGCCGCCCAGTTCAAAGAAGTTGCTATCGTTGGCGATATCCCCGCATCCGAGCAAGCGTTCCCAAATTCCCTTGATAACCGCGACTACCTCGGGAAGCGTGATTTCCCCCTGTATCGCGTGATGTGGCACTCCGAGGTTTTCGGGCATGCCAGCATCGAGGCTCGCCTTCCGGTCATCGTCGAGCCATGCGCGTTTTCGTTCGAACGGATAGGTTGGTAACGGGATCAGCGGCGCATCTGTCTCAGCGTTCACCGCATTCCAGTCAATATCGCAACCGTGGCTCCAGCAGGCGGCCATTGCCTCGTAGAGGACGCGCACATCGTTCGCCGTGTTCCGGTGATGCTTGCACGATGGGACCACCGTGATAGGCTCGGAACTGTCGGTCTCGATGAGCGTGGTAAGCGTTTGTCCTGGGCCAACCTCGAGAAAAACGCGCTGCCGATCCGCCGCAATCGTTCTCAGCCCCTTGTCAAACATGACGGTCTCGCACATATGGCTGACCCAATAGTTCGAATCGACCGCGTCGTCGGCGCTGATCCAGGTACCCGTCACGTTGGACGTGAAGGGCGTTTCCGGACGATGGAATTGCGAACTGAGCAGAACTTGCAGCAATCGCGGTGCTGCGTGCCGCATCTGATAGGAATGGAACGCGTGCGAGGGTTGGAACAGGCGCGTCGGCATGCCGAGCCGCGACAGTTCTTCGACCGCCTCTGCGACCGAGAGACTCGTTCCGGCAATGATGGTCTGGTTCGGACTGTTCTTTGCCGCGACGGCTGCCCCAGACGCTTTCACGATCGCTTCGATCCGCTCATCGCAGGATGACACCGCGTACATGCAGCCGCCCGGCGCCTCCTGCATCAACGTGCCGCGCGCTACGATGACCTTCAACGCGTCTTCCAGGCTGAATACGCCGCTTAGCGTAGCCGCAACATACTCGCCAAGACTGTGGCCCAGATATGAGTCCGGGGTCACCCCGAAGGACAGCCACAGTTTTGCCAGCGCATATTCGAACGCATACATGCACGGCTGCCCATACTTCGAGCTTCGTATGATCGAGGTCGCTTCTGGATTGGCAACGTCGGATGAATACACGAGCGCCTTCAGATCCACATCAAGCCATCGTTGGAGTATCGCGAAACATTCGTCGAGCGCTGCCCTGAAAACGCCAAATCGTGCATAGAGACCCGCCATCATGTTCAGGTGCTGGGGGCCGAGCCCGGGGAACAGGAAGGTCACGCGGGACGTCGTCCCCGTACCGTAATCGTGTTGCGAAGCGAGCTTCGACAGTTCTTCATCGAGTTCCGCAAGCGAGTTGCAGACAATGGCCGTACGGTAGGCCCAATGCCGACGGCCGACGCTCAAGGTCCGGCTGATGCTTGCCAGGTTGGCATCGCGATTGAGTGTGATGAAACTTCGCAGGCGCGCAATGGTGGCGCGCAGGGCATCCGGGGTTTTCGCCGATAGCGGGACGATGTAGACATGTCCGGATTCGTTTGCCGCAAGGCCACGCCGCTGCATTGGCGCAGGGGGGGCGGACAACACGACGTGCGCGTTCGTCCCGCCGAAGCCGAATGAGCTGACGCCTGCGTATAGGCGCCTGCCGGCGGTAGAAGGCAATTGCTCGGCCCGATTGCTAACCCGGAATGGGCCCGACGAGAACGGGACATCGGGATTCGCAGCATTAAAATTCAGTGTAGGGGGCGCGAACCCCGTCTTCATGACCAAAGCGGTTTTGATGAGCCCGGCGACCCCTGCAGCGGTGCTGACGTGGCCGATGTTGCTCTTGAGCGCGCCCAACAGACAGTTATGCCCGTCGGCGATGGCGTCGGCGAATGCTTCGTTCAGGGCGGCGACTTCGATCGGGTCTCCGATCGCGGTGCCGGTGCCATGTGCCTCCACATAGACGATGTCGGCAGCGCGAATTCCTGCGTCACGGTGAGCACGGTGAATCGCGCGGCTCTGTCCGAAAATCGATGGCGCACTGAATCCGGCGCGGTGCGAGCCATCGTTGGTTACCGCCGACCCCTCGATGACGGCGTAGATATGGTTACCATCCCGGATCGCGTCGTCAAGTCGTTTGAGCAGAATGACCCCGGCGCCGTTGCCGAAAATGGTGCCGCTAGCGTCACGGTCAAAGGGGCGGACCTTGCCGTCCGCGGATTCGATACCGGCTTCGCCGTGCAGATAACCGACTCCGTGGGGCGTGATAACCCGGCAGCCCCCCGTTAATGCAAGCGTGCAATCCCCAGCCTGAAGATTGCGAACCGCATTGTGGATGGCCACCAGCGACGATGAACAAGCCGAGTCGATGTTGAACGCCGGGCCGTCAAGATTGAGCTTGTAGGCCACCATCGCGGCGGAATAGGTTCTGTCGTTGAACAGCAGCGCCCGCCGTTCGCCGAACATTTCCAGAAACCCAGGGTCCTTGCGGGAATAGTCATGCAGGTAGTTCGTTTTGCCCACTGACGTGAAAACGCCCACGGTGTCGTCCGGGTCCAGAGCGGTTTCTCCTGCATCCTCGAGCGCTTCATGCGCACATTCGAGCAGGAGGCGGAACTGTGGATCCAGTAACTCGGCTTCCCCTTTAGTAAAACCGAAGAAATCGTAGTCGAACGTCTCGATGCCGCTCAGCTCAGCGGTAGTGCGAACGTACGCCGGGTGCGCCAACAGATGCTCGGGAACGCCGCGATCCTTCAGCACGGCGTGAGGCACTTCGCTCAACAGGGAGTCCCCTGCCATAAGATGGGACCAGAATTCGTTCACCGTCTCGCACTGAGGGAATCTGCACGCGATTCCGATGATGGCCACCTTCACTTGCTTGCCGGTGTCGGTCGGCTCACGTCCGGCCGGCGCATCACTGTGAATCATGGCCCTGTCGCCCGAAGGGCGGCCGACGATCATGGCGTCGAGGTGGCGCGACAACGACTCGATGCTAGGATGGCGGAATAGATCGATCAAAGGAAACTTCAAGCCGAACTTAAGCGATATCTTGCGATGTATCGCCGCGAGCTTCAGAGAGTCGGCACCAAGTTCGAAGAAATTCCTGCTGGGATCGGGGCGTTCGATGCGCAGCGCCTCGCCGCAAATCCTCGATACGTCGGACAAGCAGTTGCCGTGCGCGTACCTGGGAGTATCGTTTGACGGCATTGCTGCAGGCAGGGCCGGCAGCGCTTTACGGTCCTTTTTCCCGTTTGGCAACAACGGAATGCGCGGAACATGGACGAAATAGGTTGGAATCATCTGGCTCGGAATGATTTCCGAAAGCCTCTCGCGGATCGCTACCGGGTCGACGCTTGCAGTCTCTGAAGCGGTCTCGACATAGGCGATCAGCGCGTCCTCGCCCTGGTTGCCGGGCGCTACGCTCACAACAACGTCCTTGATCAAGTCGATTCGCAAGATGGCCTGCTCGACATCCCTGATTTCGATCCGATTGCCGCGAATCTTGACGAGTTGGTCCTTGCGCCCCACGTGCACCAATGAACCATCAGGCTGACGGCGAGCCAGATCGCCTGTATGGTAAAAATAGAATGAGGTGTCTTCCGGATCCCGGCGCACTTTGGCAGCGCTCATGTCGGGAGCATTCCAGTAACCGCGAGTCACATATCGGCTGTGGACGACGATTTCACCCATTTCGCCATCTCCAACGGTTGCTCCGTCCTCTGTTTGAAGCAAGATGTTCTTGCCAGGTACCGGGTATCCTAGGCCGACAGAACCGTTGCTGTGCTTGCCAATGAAATGCTGCGTAATCGCACCGGTTTCGGTCGAAGCCAGCCCGCACGAAAGCTTGCACTCCTCAGCGAAATGTCGCCTGAAACCCTCGACGTCCTTGTCATACACCGCTTCGCCGCCGAGCTTGACGATGCGTATGCTTTTAAAGATGTGAGCGGCGTCGACCCACTCCAGCAAACGGCGGAAAATCGTCGCGATCGAGCAATAAAGCGTAATGCCTTCCGCTTCAATCCATTCCGGCAAGAACGAAAGCTCCTCTGTCTTGACCGACAGCACATGTAGGGAAGCGCCCGTGAGAAGTGCATTGAACGTGTCACGAATGCCACCGTATACGTTGCACGGGTAGAGGAGGGACTGCCGGTCCGCAGCGGTGATGCCGAACGATGCGCCATGGGTCCGCGTGTTATGCAGAAGATGCCCGTGCGTCTGCATAACACCCTTCGGGGTTCCCGTCGAGCCGGACGTGTAAAGCACGTAGGCGAGGTCGCTTCCCACTGCAAGGGGCTTGGATTTGATCCATCCCGCATCTCGTTCGATGTCGGCAACATCCAGCGCGCGGACGTCGGGAAACTCGTCGCCGATACCGCCCAGCGATGTGGAGTCGGTGAGGACAATCGGGCACCCTATATCCCGAATGATTTTCGCGTTGCGCGTGGCAGGTGCGCTCGGATCAAGCGGAACGAAAGCGAATCCTGCCTTGAGAATCCCCAGCATGCTGGCGATGAAATCGATCCCCTGCGGAATCAGGATGGGTACAGGACTACCCGGTGCCACGTGCCCGATCCGGTTCGCAACGAATGCTGAGACGGCATTCGCGTGCATATTGAGTTCGCGATAGCTGATGCGGCCGCTGCTCGTGCAAATTGCCGGCTTGTCACCGAATGATTCCGCCACTTTCTCAAAGCGGGATTGAATGCTACCGTCGATTTCCGTGTCACTCCACGGAAGCAGGGTTGATTCGATCATGTGAAATCCAGAATGGTGGCGAAAGAGCTCTCGGCCGGTGCTGTCTGGCGGCTATAGCTACCAACAACGCAATCCAGCGAAAGGTCTATTGATTAAATATGGTGTCGAGTACGTGCCGCATGGAACCTGGGCCTACGATCGAGTGATGATCTTCATCGACGTGGATTGTCGTAGCGCGCAGGCGGAGGTTTCGTAGCGACGCTAGATCGTTCAGATCGCAGCGCTTCAGGATCTTGAAATCGCTGGTGCGCGTTGCGACGTAGTTGATGATCGGCGCGCTCGGCAACAGTGGCCGGTGCAGCAGCAGTGCGTCGTAATTGGCGGTGTATTCCGCGAATAGGTCCGCGAGGTCTTCTGCCGACATGCCGTGCAGCGCTGGGTGCTTTCGGGAAGCGAGATCGCTGATTTCACGCACCCGCAACGATGCGGGAAGCGACGCGATCAGTTCCATATCGATGCCCGGATCTGCTCCACCAAGAAGATCGCGGAAAAAGCCGTGAAGGAACTGCGGTGCGTTTAGCTCGGTGGCGTCCACTCCCGGTTTGCCGCCGGACCATGAGTCGAGAAGTGTGACCGAGGTGACGTCCGTTCCTTCCTCTTCGAGGACGCGCGCTACTTCCAGCGCGACGATCCCCCCCATCGACCAGCCAATCACGTACACCGGGCGCGCGCCAAGCTGGGTTCGCGAAAACTCGCGCGCGTAGGTACGCGCCAGGCTTTCGACAGAACGAGGCCGGCCGTCGCCCGGAGACTGAAATGCGAACATCGCGACGCCGTCGGGAAGCAATGCCGTCAGCGGTCTGTAGCAGAGAACATTGCCCCCTACAGGATGGATCGCAAGCAGTACCGGTCCGTCTCCCCGGGCCATCCTGATCACCGCCGGGATATCGTTGACGGAGCTATGTTCAAGCGGGAGCGTCTGTATGGCCTTGGCTTGCTCCGCAATAGTGCCGAGCCGGAGCAGCGAGGACAGTTGCATGTTCACATTGAAGTGAACGTTTATCTTCGTAAGCAATCGCACTGCAGAAAGGGAGTTGCCACCAAGATCGAAGAAATCGCGGTTGACGTATGTCACTTCGACCTGAAGAACGGATTCCCACAGATCAAGCAATTCCTGTTCAGTTTCATCGGACGGCAGAAGCTTCGCTGCCATGTCTGCGGGGCTGCTGTGAGCTAACGCGAGCAGTGCCTGCTTGTCGATTTTTCCGTTGACTGTCACCGGAAATTGCCGGATCTCCAGCAGCAGGTTGGGAACCATGTAATGCGGCAGGCGATCACCCAGTTCAGCACGCAGGCCGTCGATATTCAGATGCTCCGACTCCGAGGCGCCTTGGCAGAAAGATACCAACCGGCTGTCCGAGTTCGCCAGATCTTGAACGAGCGTCAGACTCTGCTGGATACCCGGAATACTCGACAAGACAGCATCGATTTCGCCCAACCCGATTCGGTGGCCGCGAATTTTTACCTGCGCGTCGCGCCTGCCGAGAAATTCGAGGCTGCCGTCCGGCAGATACCGCCCGTAGTCGCCCGTTCGGTACATGCGCAGACCAGACGGATGCGTGATGAAACTGGCATGGGTTCGATCGATGTCGCCATAGTACTCGCGCGCTAGCCCCAGTCCGCTAATGTGGAGTTGACCGGAAACCCAGGTGGGGACATCGTTCAGGTTCTCGTCCAGCACATGGTATTGCTGATTGCTCAGCGGCCATCCATAGGGAACGCTAGTCCAAGCCGGATCGAGATTTTGGATCGGGAAGAAGTTCGACCATATCGCCGCTTCTGTGGCGCCGCCGAGGCCGATCAACGTCGGCGTGTGTTCCAGCGACTGGATTGCGTTGACAAGTGGCAGCGGGATCCAGTCGCCGCTCAACATGACCAGACGGAGGCTATTTAACAGCGCTCGATGTCCGGCTTGGGTGAATTCGAGCAACATTGCGAAGAGGGCGGGAACGGTGTTCCATACCGTAACCTTATGGTCCCTGAAGCAGCGCACCCATGCCTCGGGCGATGGGTGCTCGCCGTGACTCGGCAAAACCAGTGCGGCTCCGCTGGCGAGGGTCGCGAAGATGTCAAACACCGACAGATCAAAATTCAAAGCTGATACGCCGATGACTCGATCGTCAGCAGTCAGCCGAAACCTTCGGATGCAATCGTGAATCGTGTTCGCAGCGGCCCTATGGGTGATCGCTACCCCCTTCGGGAGCCCGGTCGATCCGGAGGTGAAGATGACGTAGGCAAGATCGTCGGTCCGCTTCTCACGCGGTACGTTGTCGGTGTCGACGCGCTCGCTTTCGCGTGAGTCGAAGAACTCTTCAATCGAAAAGACGGTCACCCCTGCGGGAGCCTCGATTTTGTCGATGCTCGCGCGGTCCGCAAGAATGATTTTCAACCCTTCGGTCGCCAGCAAATGCGCTAGGCGAGGCCGCGGGAGGTTGGCAGAGAGGGGCAGATAGGCGCCGCCCGACTTAACGATCGAAACAGCGGCTGCCACCTGTTGCCAGCTCTTTTCCGAGACAATGGCGACCAGCGTGCCTGGCGCAACGCCGTGCCGAACCAGTCGATGCGCGGCACGGGTCGTCGCGCGATGGAGCGTGGCGTAGTCAATCGTGCGCTCTTCGCACACGACTGCGGCATTGTGTGGAAATTTCGTTGCAGCCGAATCGAACAGCGCGTCCAACCGATCATTCGGAAAAATGCATTCGGTCGCATTGGCCCGCGTTCTTGGCTCGACGTGCTGTTCGTCCAACGCCGGCAGGCAGGATTGTTCGGCGAGGTCGCTTGTGCTCGTCAACGCAAACACATGAGACTTGTACGCGCTGAACATTTGCTCGATGACGCCTGCGTGGAACACAGCGTCGACGGAATCCCAGTTCAGAACGATACGCCCGTCGGCCATCGACACCTGATGGTCGAGATAGACCTGAGGGGTGTTCAAGGCGCCCAGTTGATCTGTCCAGCCTAGATCGGGCAGACTGCACTCCTGTAGTAGTGACTCGCTGCCCAGCGTGCTCGCGAACACGACGGGTAAAACGGGATAATCACCGCTTGTCATACCCAGATGGCGCAGGATAGCAACGCCGCCGATGTCCGAATGCTCCATCGCGGTGAGAAACTGCGAGCGGACGGCACCGGCTCTGCTGCGAAACGATCCGTCACAGGGCGCGGCCTCCAGCAGTAGCGTATCGCTGAAATTCCCGACGCTGTACCGGAACGAGTTGTCGTCAAGAGGGCGTTTCGAGGTCAGTACATTGAGCACGAAGGTCTTGTTTTCCGACCACATCCGCAGAATGTCGATGTACGCCACGCAGATGAACTGCGTGAGACTGACACCGCATCTTCTTGCCTGGAGGGCGAGATCTTGCGACTGCTCCACGGAAAGGGCGAAGCGCCGCCTGGTGAACACGGCTTGTTGCGGAAACCGAGATGGATTGATGGTTGGCAACTGAGGTGCGGCCGGCATTTCGGCGCCGCGGCGGGTCCAATATTCCACAGAGGCTTGCGCGTCGCGTGACCTTGTCCCGGTCTCTTTTAACGCGAGATACGCCCGATAGCTGCTCTGAGGCGGATTGGGCAGGGATTTGCCGGCATATAGACTGAGCAGCTCGGAGAGCACAATTCGGATGGAAAGACCATCGACGGAAAACAAGCGAAAAATCAGATTGATATAAAATCCGCCGTTCACGCGGTGCACGCGGCACATTAGCTTGACCGGGTCACTCAATTGGGGAATAGCGAGCTGATCAAGTGTAGCCATTCGGCCTGGATCAAACGCACCGGCTTCCGCCCAGTCGTTACAGGTGACAAACGTCTCGGATTCGACGACTGACATGCTCTCGGCAATGACCTGCCTGCCATCGTGCGTAATCTGGCTGCGCAACATCGGATGTCGCTCAAGAATGACGCGTAATGAATACGTCAGGCGCGCGAGGTCTAGCTCCGGGGCGAAATAACTCCGATATACAAATGCCGGAGTGCTCAGCTTGAGGCCGCCCTCTTCGCCGATCCAATAGGCCTGCTGAAGCTCTGACAGCGGAAAAATGATGTCATCCCGATTATCCGCCGTTTTCAGCTTTGCCTGGTTTTCCATCCCATTTGTTCTATTGCGAGTAATGCTGGGAGAGTTCATTGTCAAAGGGTCTGATTAATGATTGTCGTTTGTCCAATCCTGTCCCTCGCGCAGATATTTCACGCGCGAGACCGGCTTGCAGAGCACTTTCGTTTGTATAGCTAACGCCGAACTCACTTCTTTAAGATCTGGATTTTTAACGAATCGAATTTCGATAAAAATACCCATCGCAACGGTTCGTGCGACGATAAAAGAAGGATGGCAGTCCCAGTCCAAGTGAATTTTTTAATACTGTGAGCTTATATTGATCAACCAGTTCGGCAGATTGTTTGTTAAAATGGTTTCAATGACTGTATCCGTCTTTGTCAGTATGAGTGTGGACACAGTTAGCAGTCCGACTCCCATTAGTGTTTTACCGTAATTTCCGACAATGAGCGCTGCGCCGCGTCGTTTTTGAAAATACTCGCGCGACAGAAATCCGATGGCGATCAAGGGAATACCGGCTCCGATCCCAAACAGGCTCATCAAAATAGCGGTCTGCGCCAAGCTATGGCCATGGCTTGCCAGCGCTATGGCGCCACCTAGCGTCGGACCGACGCATGGACTCCAAACCAAGCCGAGCACCAGTCCCAATACGAATTGCCCGGACATTCCGCCGCCGTTCACTCTGGACAGGAGATTCTCCCCGAGTGAAGAAACTCCGGATACGGCCAACGCAAATTTCACTTGCAGCGGCCTGGACAACTGAATACCACCGAAAAGGCCAAGCAGGATCGCTCCAAATACGCGTATTGCCTCTTGATCGAGCGGCACTCGGGCGCCTGCCGCAGCCAGCGTCGTGCCGATAGTCCCAAACGAAATCATCAAACCGCCGGCCAAAGCCAGCGGGCCGAACCGGTGAGTGCCGACCGCCGTAGTGAGCAGGATCGGAACCAAGGGCAGAACGCAAGGCGACAAGACGGAAAGCATGCCTGCCAGAAGGCCGAAGAAATAGGTAAGCACACCAAATTGCACGCCGCACTCCATGAAAAATTTTCGGGATCTATCAACGAAAAGCCTTTCGGCTGTACGAGTGCCTGATTTAGATAGCCTTTTTCATGAGGGTTTCGATGCTGTCCTTGTTTTTGTCTCCGATTGAGCGTCCCACTTCCCGGCCGCTCTTGTAGACAAGAATGGCGCTTTGCTTGGATACGTTGAGTTCTTTCAGGATGTCCTTTTGACTGTCGAAATCAACAGTCATCAGCGTCACGTCTTTAAATGCATCGCTTTTCATTACTGAGTCTTCTACGGGAACCTGCACCTTACAAATTGGACACCACGGCGCCCGAACCGAAATAATGACAGGCTTACCAGTGTGCGCAAGATCATCAAACATTTTTTGATCAAAGGGAGCGGTGGTCCCCGCGAAGGCCGTCATCGAGAAAAGCAGCGCTGCTAATGCAGAGGGCATCATTCTTGTGAGCTTCATATGATCTCCTAGGGTGATTGTTTGCTACTGACTTCAGGGACACACTAAACTGTGGTGCCGGTTCTCTGGAGGCTCAGCGACATGGCAGTGAGTCCTCGAACCGCTTGATGCAACTAGAATAGAGCTTGTAGTTAGATCGATCAGTCATGTACGCCAGTCGACTCTGCTAGGCATCGTAAGGACAGCTTCAGTTGAACGCAACTGAAGCTTTCCTGACGAAGAGTTCAGGGAGTACCACTTGCGTGGCACGATAGATTCGTTGCGGGGTACGCCGGAAAAGGAACGAAGAGGAATATGCGAATCCTTCTTGTTGAAGACGAAAAGAAGCTTGCCCATGCAATCCAGGAGCACCTGGAGAGCGCAGGATACGAGGTGCGTGTAGCCGGGACAGGCGAGGATGGCTTCTTCCTGATGAGCACCACGCCCTTCGATCTTGTTGTGCTCGATCTGATGCTGCCGGGGCGTGATGGCATCGAGATCCTTTCCACGCTGCGTGCGCGTAATGCGACCACGCCCGTGATCATCATTACGGCGCGAGATGCCGTGGAAGACCGCGTACATGGTTTGGACACCGGTGCCGATGATTATCTGGTCAAGCCGTTTGCATTGCCGGAACTGCTTGCGCGGATACGTGCGCTGCTGCGGCGTGGTATTTCAGAGACCAAGCTCAAGCTCGAATACGCGGGCCTCGAAATGAACCTGGTAACACGCGAGGTGACACGCGACGGCTGCTCGATTGATTTGACGTTCAAGGAGTTTGAGATACTGGAATATCTGCTGCGCCATTGTGGCAGTACGGTCACCCGCGCCATGATCGTGAGCGACATTTGGCAGGAGGTAGCGCGTGCAGCGCCACTGGACAACGTGATCGACGTGCATATGGCGCGGTTGCGCAAGAAAGTTGATGCAGGTTTCGAGCAACCGCTTGTCCACACCATCCGTGGCGTGGGTTTTATCTTGCGGAGCGTCCGGTGAGGCGACGCTCGCCCGGGCGTGTCCGGCGACGACTCACACTGTGGTACGCCATCTCGCTGACGCTGATCTGCCTGGTGTTTTCGGGCTGTGTATTCCTACTCACGCGTGCCAACAGCCTGCTGCTGTTGCGCGCACAGATGGACCGTGACATTGCGCAGGTCGAGCAGGTGGTGCGCGAAAATGGGGCCCCCACGATAGCTGGATTGCGCGAGAGCGCAATTCTCGTGCGTATTGCCCTGCAGGGACAGTCGACAGAAGCCTCGCGGGCTTGGCAGGCGAGTACCCTGGACGTCCCCCCGGACTCGAAGAGTGCGTACTGGATCGAACGAGCATCCAACGGCCGGCACTACTATCTGCATACCGCAACTGTCCAGCAGGCGGGTGTCACCTACAAGGTGACTGTGGCGGAAGACATCGAGCAGACCTACGCCATTGGACGCAAGCTGCTTCTGATGCTGGGGGTTGGGTTTCCGTTCGCCCTGCTGATCAGCCTGGCGGGGGGCTACGTGCTTGCTGGTCGCGCCATCGTGCCGGTTGGCACCATGGCGCGCATGGCCCGTGAGATTACCGCCGACAACCTTTCACAGCGTTTGCCTGTCTGCGACCCGAACGACGAATTCGGACACCTGGCGGCAGCTTTCAATGACACCCTGCAGCGGCTTGAAGATGCGTTTGCCCGCATGCGACGGTTCACATCCGACGCCTCGCACGAATTGCGCACACCGCTCACGGTCATTCGCAGCGTCGGAGAAAACGCATTGCAGTACCCGCTGGACGCTGCTAAGCAGAGCGATGCGATAGGCAGCATTCTCGAGGAGACCGAACGCTTGGTTCAACTGCTCGACGGCTTGATGACGCTCGCCCGTGCAGAGGCCGGTGCACTGTCCTTGCAACGCACCGAATGCGACCTCTCGGAAGTGGCTACTAGTGTTGCCGGGCACCTGCAAGTGCTGGCTGAGGAAAAACGGCAAACTTTGGTCTGCAGGAACATCGCGAGAGTCGATGCGATGGTAGACCCAACAACGATCAGGCAGGCGCTATTCAACCTCATCGCCAATGCGATTCGCTATACCCAATGCGATGGACACATCGAAGTCTGGACTGATATGGTTGTCGATGACGCTGTGATCGAAGTTCGTGACAACGGCCCGGGCATTGCTGCTGAACACCACCAACGCATTTTTGATCGTTTCTATCGCATTGACGCAGACCGCTCGCGGGAAACCGGTGGCGCAGGCTTGGGGCTCGCGATTGTCCGGTGGGCGGTGGAGCTAAACGGAGGCGTAATCGAATTGGAATCGGTTGTCGGAAGGGGAAGCATATTTCGCGTGCGATTTCCGGCGCGTCCCCATCGCTAACGCTTATTATCGCTGGGGACGAATTTTTCATCGAAACTGCCATTTCGCGAAATGCCTCACACTTGGCCACCATGTCATTTGAAGTTTTGGTGCGGCCGGATGCGAGGAAATCGAGCCGAACTATTTTCTGGTGAATGGACAGGCGAGGCGATTCTTTGACGAAAGCGCGGTACGCCTGCTCTTTGCGGATGGCTGGAACACGATCGCCTTAGAGCACATCAAGACCGACAAATACCAGAAACCCAAGGCCGCTTGGGAAGTCGTTCTTGAGCGGCGGCAGTGATCCGTTGCCAAACGGGTCTCTAGCGTTCTGAGCTCGTTCTATGTATCTCGGCGGAAAATGATGGGTAAGGATCTTGCGTTAGCCGCACGTCCCGCCTAACGTTACCTAGCCATCAGTCGCTACTGCCGCGTGAGCATCAGATCCAGGTTCTGGATCGCAGCGCCGGATGCACCTTTGCCAAGATTGTCGAAAACGGCGGACAGCAGGACTTGCCCGCTTTCCTCGTTGTGGAAAACATTGAGATGCATGTCATTGGTACCGTTTAGTACTTGCGGATCCAGGTAGGTCAGGATGCTCGGTTCTTTGTGCGGCAAGACCCGTACGTGGCTCGCCTCAGCATAGTGGCGCGCGAGGCAGGCGTGTAACGTAGTGCCGTTGACATCGGGTGCGAGCAGCCGCAACTCCAGCGGCACCGTCACCAGAATGCCCTGACGAAACGCACCTATCGCAGGGACGAAGATCGGCCGCTGCGCGAGTTGCGCGTACATCTGAGATTTCACGTACAGCAGGAATTTGTTAATTTCCTGATTGTACGGAGGTTTGAATGTCAGAGAAGCTAGTGCCCAAGCGGCAATACACGGACGAGTTTAAGGTCGAGGCCATTAGTCTTGCCGAATCAGTTGGGCAGCACGAAGCCGCGCGTAGGCTCGGAGTCCCCGTGGCAACTTTGGGCAATTGGAGTCGGCGCAGCCGCAGTGCTAAAAACTGAGACCCGCCCGCTGACCATTCTTTGTAGGTTTGGCCGGTTTTGACGGTTCTTGCTTTGCCAAACACGGCACGCTATTCTGGCGTGCGTTTATTAGACGAATTTATTCTAAGGAGTATGGGTATGCCGAAATGTGTAGATTGCGGAAATTCGTTGAGCTCAACTGCAAAAACGTGCGGTAATCCTCAATGCTATTCATCCGATCCCTTTGGAAAAGATCGACGTAGCAAAAAGATATCGAAATTATTGGGTGTTCTGGTAATTATTTTGGCTGTGGGATTTTATATTTACCAATACGGACTAACCAATCCGCTGGACATACTCCGGCATCCATTTCAGATCCGATAAATATCAATAGGAATGACTCCCATGCAATCATCGAATGCAAGTGGATCGCCGGATCGGATACGCATTTGTGTCGTGAGTAGATTGTCGAAGGCGTCGATAGATTCGCCAGTGGCAAGTACGGTGAGAATCATGCCGTCCGCTTCATGGTAGGTTATGTGCTCTCCGGCACGTCTGCGGCGTGCTGTGAGCGGCGTCAATGCATACCTGTCGATGTTCGATGAAGAATCAATGCTGCCCGAATATGTCGTTTCGCAAAATCACGCGCAGCATCCATGAAGCCGCCCGCGATGAGGCTCGACGCATCGCGGCAACCTCCGGATACAAACAGTCGCGCCGACAGCGAAAGAAGGTGGAAACGCTCTTCGCTCACCTCAAGCGCATCCTCAAACTTGGTCGCTTGCGACTGCGTGGTCCAAGCGGTGCTCATGATGAATTTCTGATGGCAGCAACTGCGCAAAATCTGCGAAGAATGGCCAAGTGGCTCACGCCTGAAGGTAAGCAGGCAAACCAGGCAGCTACATGACGAGAAACGGGGGGTGTCGCATGTTGCAAGACCGCCGCCTCGCGGAACTCTCCAACTCGAAACTTACTGCCAAAGCCAGGGACCCAAACCAAAACGCGACTTTTCCAAATGTGACGGACGTCCCCATCCCGAGGCGACGTTGAGTCGCGCGGCATCGAGTGCCAGGATTGAGATGTCAGCCGTCAATCTGAACAGGAGGGGAAGTCATGAACCAGCTTACTACCGTTGGTATCGACATGGCAAAGGATGTCTTTGCGGTCTGTGTTCTAGATGTGACGGGTGCGGTCATCGAGCGACGCGTGTTGCGACGCGATGCGTTTATAAAGTGGGCTGAACGACTTTCCCCCTGTCGCATTGCAATGGAGGCCTGTGGCTCGGCCCATCACTGGGGCCGGTGGTTTTCAGCACGCGGTCACACTGCTTGCCTGTAAGCACGAGACCAATACCGTCTGTGAACGCTCGATGACGAGTGCCATGATGTCAGGCGAAGGACACGAATGACCGGTAGTGTCCACGATAGGAGTTGTGGACAGAGTGACTCAGACAGTTGAAATTCCGCCGAAACGGCAAACTCGCCGACATCCCACGGAATGGAAGCGGACCATCGTCGCGCTGACATTCGAGCCCGGCGCGTCGGTCGCCCGTGTTGCTCGCGAGAACGGCATCAATGCTAATCAGGTGTGGGCATGGCGCCGCCTCTATGCGCAAGGCCTGCTAACGCATGATGCGGTTCCAGAGGCGATGTTGCCGGTTGTCGTCAACGAACCGTCTCAGCCGTCGATGGCGCTCGAAGTGCCGACTGCGATCGACGTACCGTCCGGCTCGATCCAGATTCAGCATGGCAAGACGTCGATTCGCATCGAAGGTGCGCCGGACCCTGCCGTGCTGCGTTCAGTTCTCGATCGCATTTTACGATGATCGGTCTGCCTCAAAACACCAGGATCTGGATCGCGGCGGGCGTCACAGATATGCGATGCGGCTTCAATTCGTTGGCCGCGAAGGTACAGACGGTGCTGGAGAAAGATCCGTTCTTATGTGACGGCGCCAGTTATGTTTCGGGTGAGCCTATCGAGGCAGCAGGGCATCTGAATCCTCCGGCATTTCCGTCACATAATGTTTGGGCGTCAAATCCCTCTTGACGCGCTGATTTTCCGGCGTCTGTCATAGGAGGGAATGATCATGTTGGAGCTCTATTACCAGTACCCTCGAGTGCTAAATCGCTTACGCGCAGGCACGCTCGGGGGCGAGATGGACCGCATCGCCGCCAGGTTTTCGGAGACAGGTTACAAGCCCGCCTCGGCCAAGGTCTACCTCGCCCACATCGCGCAATTTGACCGATTCTTGAGTCTGGCCGGATGCAAGGACCCATACTCGATCAGTTCGGATCTGGTCGAACGCTTTCTCGATCGTTGCATAAATCGGCGCCAACGCCTCAGCTCGCAAACGGCGATACGCCACCTGCTGCAAGTTGTTAATGGATCGTCGATCAATCATCGCGCGGAACCGCAGTGTGGGGACTCAGGGCTCGTACGCGAATACGGTCGGTACCTACAGGACGTCCGTGGTTTGCGCATCAAGACGTGTGAGGGACTGATGCTCGCTGCGCGTCGCATCCTTAAGTGGTACGACGATCAGAATGCGGGCGAACCCTTATCGGCGATGACAGCCGAGACCGTCATTTCTCTCGTTGGCCATTTGCTCTCCGCCAGTGGCAGTTACTGCACTCGCTCTGGTTCCGTCAGCGACCTGCGCTCGTTCCTTCGGTTTATGAACTGGCAAGGTCTCGTCAGCGAGGATCTGTCCAGATTCGTCCCACGCGTGCCTTGCTGGAGGATGACACATTTGCCGCCGCGCCTGTCTTGGGATGACGTTAACCGCATCGTTGACGGAGTCGGCATCAATGATCCGGCGGCTCTGCGTGATCGCGCACTGCTATTGCTACTTGCAACAACAGGATTGCGAAGTCGCGAACTACGAGCCCTTGAATTACGCGATATCCATTGGAGAACTGGCGAAGTCATGATCCGCTCGAACAAGGGACGCCGCGATCGGCTCGTCCCATTGTCCTCGGCAGCGGGCGATGCGCTGGCGACCTACATTCTCTCTGGCAGGCCCTCGACGCATTTTACGCAGGTCTTCCTGTGCCACTATCCGCCAGTAAGACCCATCACACATAGCTCAACGCTCGCGGCGATTGTTCGCCGTCGACTCGAACGTTGCGATCTACATTTCCCGAAGGCCGGCGCACATCTTTTACGCCACAGCCTGGCCACGCAACTGGTAAAGCAACGACGTCCGATCAAGGAAGTAGCCGACCTCCTCGGGCATCGCAACATCGACACGACAGCGATCTATGTGAAGGTGGCGTTGCCACAGCTTGCGACCGTTGCACTGCCTTTTCCGGGGAGTGAATCATGAACGACTTTGCACGAACCCTCAACTTAAGGGTGCAAGACTATATCGAGCTTCGTCAATCGCTTGGGTACGTTTTTCGCAAACAGGCGGGAACTCTGCGTGCGTTTTCGACGTATGTACAGCACCACGATGAGCCGGGACCTCTCAACCGGGATCTTGCGTTGGGGTTCGTCCTGTCCGAGCATGGAGGTAGCAACTTCCATGTCCGTCGTTACGGGGTCCTTCGGCACTTTGCAGAGTATCTGGCCATTTATGACTGCCGGACCGAATCACTGGACCGTCGCGCGTTTCCAAGGAGCAGGGCTGTTGCGCCCGCGAGGATCCTCTCCGATGCAGAATTGGTAGCGCTCATCAAAGCGACGGCATCGCTTTCGAGGCTCGGCGCGTTGCGCGCACAGACGATGGAAACGCTGGTTGGTCTATTGGCCAGCACGGGACTACGGTCTGGCGAAGCGCTCCGTCTCGATCGCACCGACGTTGACCTGAACGACGGGGTGCTGCTTGTGCGGAGAACGAAGTTCCGTAAAGACCGGATCGTACCAGTTCATACCACGACGCTCGCAGCCTTGCGAACCTACGGGTGCGAGCGCGACAGAGTCTTCTTTGATCAATGCGATGAATCATTCTTCGTTGGCCCTCAGGGTTGCCGGCTGTCAACGGCAACGTTCCATGCTGACTTTCGACGTATCTGTCGGATCGCCGGACTGGACGACGGTTCAGCCAGCGCACCTCGACCGCATGATTTACGACATCGCTTCGCTGTCAAGCGCCTTGCGGAGTGGCACCGCCAGAACGCAGATGTACAAGGCGTCCTGCCACTGCTTGCAACATACCTTGGGCATGTACGCTATTCAGACACCGCCTACTATGTAACCGGCACTGCAGAATTGCTTGAACTTGCATCGAAACGCGCGTTCAACGGCGCGGGAGGTGTGTGATGAGCGATCGTATTTTGCTTGCGCAATTGCTGGAATCATTCTTCCGGCAGCGTCTCAATGCACAGAGGAATGCAAGCCCCGCAACAATAGCCAGCTATCGTGACGCTTTGCGGCTGCTAATACTGTTCGCTTCCGGTCGGTCAGGACGCAAGCCATGTCAGTTGCACGTGAGCGACATGGACAGGGACGTTGTCCTCCTGTTTCTTGATCACCTCGAACGTGATCGCGGTAACTGTGTCCAGACGCGAAACGCGAGACTGATAGCAATTCGATCATTCTTCCATCATGTCGCCGCAAACGATCCCGAGTCAATCGGCGTGGCTCAGCGTGTTCTTGCGATTCCCGTGAAGCGGTCTGACGTATCGGTCACCAACTATCTGACGCGAAACGAAGTGAAGGCGCTGGTTGAAGCTCCAGATCTTCATACATCACTAGGTCGACGTGATCGAGCGTTGATTCTGTTTCTTGCACGCACTGGCGCTCGCGTTTCGGAAGCGCTCGACGTCGATGCCATCGATCTGCGACTTGAGCGCCCCGGCCGGCAGGTTCTGCTTCATGGAAAGGGGCGGAAACAGCGTCTTGTTCCTCTGAGTGACGATCTGGCGACCAACCTGACTGAGCTTTTACGCGAACATGACATTGGACGCCGTGATCCAGTCCCTCTGTTTACGGATATCCATGGCCGTCGGCTTACGCGATTCGGAGCGATTCACGTTGTGAAGCGCGCAGCTGCAATCGCTGCCTCGACTCACCCGAAACTCTCCTGCAAGCAGATTTCCCCGCATGTGCTGAGACACTCACTGGCAATGGCCCTTTTGCAGTCTGGTGTCGATCTGCTCACCATTCAGGCGTGGCTTGGGCATGCGCAAGTCGCGACAACTCATCGATATGCCGAAGCAGACGTAGAGATGATGCGAGCCGGCCTGGATAGGGCAGGCATCTTTCCTACAACCGGTGCTCGTTTCAAGCCGAAGGACGCGGTACTACGATTGCTTGAGCGGGTGTGATTGTTATGTGGCGTTGAATGCATCCGCCGGTCGTGGAACACGACCCTCATCGCATTTCCCGCCACATATTCTTACGCGTCACATAAGAACGGTTGTACTAAACCGCTGGCGCGGTAGTGGGAGATGGGCAGAGGTCTATGGCTGACGTTTCATGAAGAGGGTTGCCTGGCGCTGGATCCCGGCGAGGTGGTGAGCGGTGTCGCCACGAGCAGTATGTGAACGCCCGGTTGGGCATTCCACCCACTGCTTCCATGAGGCTCGCCATGACGCCACTGCGCCAACGCATGTTGCACGACATGCAGATCCGCAACCTTGCTGTCAACACGCAGAAGACCTATCTCCTGCAGGTTTCCAGTTTCGCCCGGTACTTCCGGCGCTCACCCGAGGTGCTCGGCCCCGAAGAGATCCGTACCTGGATCATCTACCTGACCAACGAACGCAAGCTCACGCCAGCCAGTGTGCAGCTGGCCGTAGGCGCGCTGCGCTTCCTCTACCGCATCACGCTCAGGCGGGACTGGTGCGACGAGGACTTTCCGCTGCCCAAACGGCCCGTGAAGCTGCCCGTCATCCTGAGCTTCGAGGAAGTCACGCGTTTCTTCGAGTCGATTCCCAGCCTGAAGCAGCGCGCGATCCTGATGACAGCGTATGCGGCCGGCCTGCGTGTCTCGGAAGTCGTCCATCTGAAGGTCACCGATATCGACAGCCAGCGGATGATGATCCGTGTCCGCCAGGGTAAAAACCGTAAGGATCGCTATGTAATGCTCTCGCCGCGTCTGCTCGAGATCCTGCGACTGTACTGGCAGGACGCCCACCCCGAGGGAATGGCTCTTTCCAGGCAGCATTCCGGGGCGGCCCATCAGCCGCCATGCCGTGGGCGACGCATGCCAGCTTGCACGTGAGCGCAGCGGCATCACGAAACCCGTGACACCCCATTCCTTGAGGCACGCGTTCGCCACGCATCTGCTGGAAACCGGTGCCGATGTACGCAGGATCCAGCTGCTCATGGGACATCGCAGCATGGCGACCACGGCACGATACCTCAAGCTGGCGACAAGCACCGTGTGCGCCACCACCAGTCCCTTCGACCTGCTGCCGCATCCCGCACCCGTTCCACCCCAGCCGCCTGCGCCCGAGTACTTCTGAAGCCAGCGATGCGACCGGCGCTCGAGGTGGCGGACATCTTCCGCCGCTGCGGCCCTCACTACCGGCAGACCCATGCCGACGCCCTCGGTCTGGCCCAGCGGCGCGCGATGAGCGCCATCGAGCTGTGCCGCACCGCCGCGCTCGGCGGTCATGTCGAGCAGTGCGATGCCTGCGGCCATCAGCGCATTGCCTACGACTCGTGCCGCCATCGCTGCTGTCCGAAGTGCCAGTCGCTCGCCCGCGCGCAATGGCTCGAGCGCCGGCAGGCCGAACTGCTTCCTGAGGTTGAGTACTTCCATGTCGTCTTCACGCTGCCCGAACCCATCGCGGCACTCGCGTACCAGAACAGGAAGACCCTCTACGATCTGCTGTTCCGCACCAGCGCCGCGACGCTGCGCACCATCGCCGCCGATCCGAAACACCTGGGTGCGGAGATCGGCTTCCTCTCGGTCCTGCATACGTGGGGGCAGAACCTGCTGCACCATCCGCACGTGCATTGCATCGTACCGGGCGGCGGCATCGCTCCGGACGGCGAACGCTGGATCGCCTGCCGGCCGGGCTTCTTTCTGCCCGTGCGGGTGCTCTCCCGGCTCTTCCGGCGGCTCTTTCTCGACCAGCTGCGCCGCGCGTTCGACGCCGGCGCGCTGCGCTTCCATGGCCAGCTCGAGCCGTTGCGTGAGCCGCGAGCGTTCGCCGCCTGGCTCGCGCCCGCTGCTCACGCGGAGTGGGTCGTCTACGCCAAACCACCGTTTGGCGGCGCCGCCCAGGTGCTCGATTACCTGGGCCGCTACACGCATCGCGTCGCCATCTCGAATAACCGGTTGCTGCGCTTTGATGGTGACTCGGTCCTGTTCGAGTGGAAGGATTACCGTCACGAAGCCCGCCACAGGACCATGACGCTCACGGCCGACGAGTTCATTCGCCGCTTCCTGCTGCACGTGCTGCCCGCCGGCTTCAAGCGCATCCGCAACTACGGGTGGCTCGCTAACTGTCATCGGGCAGAACGACTTGCCATCTGCCGGCGGCTGCTCGGCGTCGAGCCGCCCGCCGCTGCGTCACCCACCATCGGGGAAGACTACCGTGACCATTACCAGCGGCTCACTGGCAGATCACTGCGCGATTGCCCCGTGTGCGGCAACGGCCACATGGTCCGTATCGAAGGCGCGCTGCCTGAAGACACGCCTGGCGTCCTGCCGCGCGCTCCACCTGACCCGAGCCATGTGCACTGACCGCCAACACCACCACTCACGCACACGTTGGTCTTCACCCATGCGGCCAACGCGAACCCACTCGCGCCCTGGCGTCGTCGCACCATCAGAATGCCGCGAAACTCTGTATTCCCTGCCTATCGACGTCCGTATTCCCGCTGCGCTCGCACAACGGGCCCGGACGACCACCGGGTTCCGGCATGCGCCGACCGTGCGCCGGGCATCACAAATCACCGCGACGATCATTCAACGCCCATAAACGCCGGCGCCTGCGGAGCGGTTTAGCACAAACATTTTTTTGATTACCGATCGCGGACTGGCCCCGACCGGCCTGGTCCCGCGTCAGTAGCCGCGATCGCCAACCAAAAAAATCTCTGCTTTATGTGACATGTCACATAACCGTTCTCCGGACACGTGTTTGTGTTCCGGGGCAAGCGAGGTGACTTGCTGAAGTGTTTGTATTGGAGCGATGGCGGCCTATGTTTATTGGCGAAGCGGCTCGAGAAGGGGCGTTTCGCGTGGCCGCGTGCTGACGCCGGCGTGATCGCGCTAACAACCGCCCAACTGTCGCTCTTGCTCGAGGGTTTCGATTGGCGACAGCCGGTCGAAGCCGCGCGCCCACGCAGCGCGCTGTAAACCATTGTTAACTGGCGTTCGCGTGATCGTGGGCAGTCGTAAACTGTCCTCATGGAATCGACCTCGACCGCGCTGCCCGACGACATCGACGCTTTGAAAGCGTTGCTGCTTGAGCGCGACGCCCAAGTCGCCGACCTGCGGCAGCAGCTCTCGTCACGGGCGCTTGAGATCGAGCATCTGAAACTCACGATCGCGAAACTGCGTCGCATGCAGTTCGGCCGGAAATCGGAGAAGCTGGATCGCCAGATCGAACAGCTCGAATTGCGGCTGGAAGACCTGCAGGCCGACGAAGGCGCCGCCGATGTGGCGATCGCTCCCGAGGCGAAGCGGTCACGCCGCGAGGTTGCGAGCCGCAAGCCGTTGCCCGATCACCTTGAACGCGAAGAGCGCGTCCATCTGCCTACCGGTGACGACTGCCCCGATTGCGGTGGGCGTCTCAAGCCGTTGGGCGAAGACGTCGCGGAGCAACTCGAGTACGTACGGGCGCACTTCCGCGTGATCCGTCACCGCCGTCCGAAGCTGGCCTGCGCGTGCTGCGATCGCATCGTGCAGGCGGCGGCACCGAGCCGACCGATCGACCACGGCATCCCGGGCCCGGCGCTGCTCGCCCACATCGCCGTGTCGAAGTTCGCTTACCACATCCCATTGCACCGCCAGGCAGTCATGTATGCGCGCGACGGCGTCGAGATCGACCCCGGCACCATGGGCTACTGGATGGGCAGCATCGCGGGTCTGCTTGCACCGCTGGTCGACGCCGTGCGCCACTACGCGCTGGCCGGCGGCAAGGTTCACGGGGACGATACGCCGCTGCCGGTGCTGGCGCCAGGCAACGGTCGCACGAAGACGGGACGTCTGTGGGTCTACGTGCGTGACGATCGGCCGAGCGCTTCCGAAGAGCCGGCAGCAGTCTGGTTCGCCTATACACCCGATCGACGTGGTGAGCATCCTCAACAGCATCTCGCACACTTCGCTGGCGTATTGCAGGCCGACGCGTTCGCTGGCTATGCCGAACTGTATCTCGACGGCCTCGTCCAGGAAGCTGCCTGCATGGCGCACGCGCGCCGCAAGATCCATGATCTGCACGCGGTGCGTCCCAACGCCGTGACAGAGGAAGCGCTGCGCCGGATCGGCGCACTCTACAAGATCGAAGAGCAGATCCGCGGCAAGCCACCTGACGAACGACGTAGCGTGCGCCAGGCGCGAGCGGTGCCGCTGCTCGACGACATGAAGCGGTGGTTCGAAGCGACGCTTGCCACGCTCTCTGCAAAATCTGACACGACCAAGGCGATTCGGTACGCGCTGAATCGCTGGCCGGCACTCGTCTACTACTGCAGCGATGGGCGTGCGGAGATCGACAACCTGATCGCCGAGCGGGCGCTGCGCGGCGTCGCTCTCGGACGGCGGAACTATCTGTTCGCCGGCGCCGACTCCGGCGGAGAACGTGCCGCCGCGATGTACAGCCTGATCGGCACGGCACGCCTGAACGGCCTCGATCCCGAGGCGTACCTCGCCTACGTGCTCGAGCGCATCGCCGACCATCCGGCCAACCGCGTCGACGAACTGCTCCCGTGGAACGTGGCGCCCTCGCTGCCGGCTACTGCTCGCGTCGAGCCTATCCGGTAGCGTCGCGAATCTCTGCCGTCAACGACTTGCGCTACGGTACTGCTCGGGTGCTTACGCTTGCCTCATCGCGGCCGAGTTCGTCAAACCGTTCAGGCTCGGCGGCAAGAACGATGCGGCCGATGCCGAGGCGATCGCCATCGCGGCCCGCCAGCCAACCATGCAGTCTCGCGTCGTCGACCAGACCAGGCCATGCGGCAAGAAGCCGGTCCGCAGAGCGCGCGATCACCACGCCAAATTCAGCGAGCAGCCCGCGTGTCCGGTTCAGCAATGCCGTGCGCTCTTCCTGCCAGCCTGCTCGCACACTGTGCCAAGCAAGAATCGCCTGCTGCTCGACAGACTTGATTGCAACGAACCGTGGATCAGACAGCTTCACGAACGCGAGGGCTACGACAAGACGCTGATCGCGATCGCCAATAAACACGCCCAAATGCTGTGGGCGATGCTCGCAAAAGGCGAGCGCTACGCATGCTGAGGCGTGGCAGCGTCACCCCATGAATGCACCTTTACGACCTGCACCGACATTACCCGATCACTTTGAAACTCAACTACTGCTTGACGCGATAGCAAAACCAGGTTGGACCGAACGGGAGAAGAACCCGACGATTCTGTTGGCGACTCAAAAGCGCATGCCGGTTCACCTCCATGCCTGATCGCCGGTTTTCAAATAGGGCTCTCCTGTGCGGCTTATATCGTGGGCCGCCCATTGCAGGCGGCCTACGTGCGTGGGGTCAGCACGCAACGCTGACTGCAACGTACTTCGTGCACCCTGAACAAGCAGCGTTCGTAGATATACGTTGCCGCGCAAGCTGATGTGCCCCAGTCGTGTCCTGCCGCCCGAACTGTGCTGTCGTGGCGTCAGGCCGAGCCAGGCACCAAATTGCCGCCCATTGCGGAAAACCTTTGCGTCAGGGACCGCAGCGGCCAGCGCACTTGCCGTCACAGGGCCGACGCCAAGGAGTTCGCTGGCACGCCGTGCGACGTCACTGCTGCGAGCCTGAGTGGCAATCTGCCTGTCGCAGCCGGCAAGCCGCGCATTCGGCGCGACCAGTGTAAAACAGCGGTGGAAGAAAGCGGAGAACTGTTATGGCCGAACAATCGACCGGGCCACCGGCGTCTGAGCCGCGCAATGGATGACATCCACAAACAACCGAGCTCGACTCTCGGGGGAAGTCCTTGCAAACAGAATCGGCCATATGAAGACGGACGGAACGCTCGACCGGAACTGGCTAAGAGGTACGCTCGGCGACGCGATGTACGCGGTGCTGTGCGGCGCCGGTCACAACCTGCGGATGATCCTAAGGAAACTGCGGCTTTTTTGCGCCTTGTTTCTTGTCGCGATGTTCCTTACTGTTGATCAGATACCGCCCGTCGTCTAACGCCGACGACGAACAAAACGCTCTGTTCAGGACCGACTACAAAGTGCCGCTGACACCGGGAGAGTTCTTTCCCGAACTTGCAAAATTCTTTCTCCATTTCGCCGCTGCCCCTTATCCGCGCGCCGCGCCGGTACTTCGTGTGCTCGCCACAGAATGCTGGACCAGATCTGCACGACTTGATTGCCAACCCGGTGACGCTGAAGCAGCATTTTTTAGCTGACTGGGTGGCTGGCAAGACTGGCATGAAAAGCCTGGTAGGTGGCCTGACTCCAGAGGTCCGGACGGTGATGGACCCGTTCGATTTCGCACGGATCGAGAAGTGCCTGGTGCGCAATCTGCTCGCGGGGCACCCGATCGATTATGCCACTCACTGGAAGGTCTCCCATTTCGCAGTTGAACGCGCGGGCGACCCGACGAAGCCATTGGTTTCGACAGGCGAGCTTGATCTACGTCGAAAGAGCTTGTCGCGGTGACCGACAAACAGTGCACTGCACAGCCGGCTGCGCCCAAACGCTAACCAGGCGGGAGCGCATTTCAGATTCTTCTGATTCTGGTCTAATTATTAAGCATAACTAATTTAAGGATGGCGGAAGCCTATCTGAAATGCGACCTGTGCGACGCGATGATGCATCACGCATAGTCAATATGCCGTGAGGCACTCGCACAAACGTAATCAGACGCGGCCTGTTTTAAGGACTGTGGTGAATTCGCCTCGAATCTGACAATTGTTGACCAACGATCTGTTGCGACGGAGTTACATTTAGTTACGAATTCAATAAGTTGTGCATTCAAGAAATGAACAAGATTTTCAGGCTGGTATACAGCCGACGCTGGGGCATGCTGGTAGCTGTTGCAGAAACCGCGACCGGAACGGGCAAGGCAGATTCGGGTGAGGCCGGCGGTCACCGCCCGGCACGACGCATTTCATTGTTTGCGATGCGCCATGCGGCCTTTGCCGCGCTCGCGCTGTTTGGCCTTGCGCCGGTGATTTCCGATGCGCAGATCGTACCATCGGGCGCGCACGCGCCGAGCGCTATCAGTACGGCAAATGGCTTGCCCCAGGTTAACGTGAACAAGCCCTCGGGTGCTGGTGTATCGCTTAACACATATTCACAATTTGACGTAAGCAAAAGCGGCGCGATTCTGAACAATTCGCCCGTCAATGTGAATACGCAACTCGGGGGCATGATATCCGGCAACCCGAACTACGGAGCGAACGACGCCGCGAAGATTATCGTTAATCAGGTCAACAGCAACAACCCCTCGTTATTGAGAGGGTATGTGGAAGTTGCGGGCGCGAAGACCGCCGCTGTCGTCATAGCAAATTCTTCCGGCCTGGTCGTCGACGGCGGCGGCTTTATCAATACGTCGAAAGGGATTTTAACGACTGGCAATCCGCTGATCGACGGTAGCGGAAACCTGACCGGCTTTAACGTAACGAGTGGCTCGATTACTGTCCAGGGCGGGGGCCTCAATGCCTCAAATATCGATGAGGTTGACCTTCTGGCGCGTGCCGTACAGGTCAACGCGGCGATCTATGCGAATGCCCTGAACGTCACAACCGGTTCGAACAATATCGACTATGCGAGCCTGACGCCGACACCGGTCGCAGGTAGCGGAGCGCCCCCCGCCGTCTCTATCGACGTCTCGCAGCTTGGCGGAATGTATGCGAACCGCATAGTTTTGACGAGCAACGAATACGGCGTCGGTGTGGCAAATGCCGGCACGATTGCCGCGCAGGCTGGCGATCTGACGCTGACGACTGCGGGGCAACTTGTCCAGTCGGGCACGATGACCGCGACGGGCAACGTCGGCGTCAACGCGGCAAGCGTTCAGAATTCCGGGACCGTCTACGCGCAGCAGAATACTACCATCGGCTCGACGGGCGCGGTGACCAATAGCGGGACCCTTGCGGCACAACAGAACACCGCCATTAATGCCGGGTCCCTTGCGTCGACCGGTATCCTCGGCGCGGGCGTCAATAACGACGGCTCGCTCGGCAACTCGGGCGACCTCAATGTTTCGACGAGCGGGCAGCTCACTGCGACCGGCGAGAACGTGGCAGGCGGCAATGCGTCGCTCTCGGGTAGCGGCGTCAATCTCGCGGGGAGCGAGACCGCGGCGAACGGTAACGTCTCGCTCACGGCGAACGCGGGCGACCTGAACCTCGCGGGCGCGACGACGAGCGCTGGCGGCTCGGTCGTGGCGAATGCAGCGGGTACGCTCGACAATGACAACGGCTCACTGGCGGGCGGTAGCGTCGCGCTCAACGCAGGCAACCTGTCGAACCAGAACGGTGATATTTCGTCGCAAGGCACGCTCGTCGCGCAGGCATCCGGTCAGATCGCGAACCAGGGCGGTTCGATGGTCTCGCAGGGCGCGATGCAGGTCAGCGGCGGCGCCATCGCGAACAATCAGGGGACCATGCAAAGCGGTGCCGGTTTGTCGGTGTCGGGAACATCGCTCGACAATACCGCAGGCCGCATTACGTCACTGAACGGCGACGGCCTCTCGGTCACGACGACAGGCGCGTTGACGAACGCGGCGGGTACGACCGCAACCGGCGCACAGGGCGGCGTCATCGGCGGCAATGGCACGGTGACGCTGCAAGGCGGGACCGTCGCCAACCACGGCGTCGTGTCTGCGCAGACGAACCTTCAGGTGACCGGACAATCGGTCGACAACAGCGGCGGCTCGCTCGGCGCGTCGGGCAATACGACGGTGAATGCCGGTTCGAAACTGATCAATAGCGGCGGCTCGATTACGGCAGGCCAGACGGTCAGCGAGAGCGCGACGACGCTCGACAACAGTTCGGGCACGACGCAGGCCGCGCAGGTCTCGCTCAACGCGACAAACCTTGTTAATCACGCGGGCACGATTACGCAAACGGGCAGCGGCCCGATGACCGTCGCGGTGTCGTCCACCCTCGACAATTCGGCGGGCGGCACGATCCAGACAAACAGTGCAGACCTTAGCCTCACACCCGCTACGCTCGACAACGACGGCGGGACCATTGTTCACGCAGGCACCGGGACGCTGACGCTCGATGCGGGCAACGGCGCAGGATCGATCTCGAACGCGAACGGGACCATCCAGAGCAACGGCAAGGTCGTCGCCGAGGGCAGCTCGTTCAACAATGCGGCGGGCCTCGTTCTCGGCCAGACGGGCGTGACCGCAACCGTCGGCGGCGCGCTGAACAATACGAACGGCAAACTGCTCTCGAATGCCGATCTGAGCCTCGCGATCGGATCGTTGAACAATAACGGCGGCGAGGTCGGCGCGGCTTCGAATGAGACAATCCAGAGCGGATCGATGACCAATAGCGGCGGCTCGATCGTCGCACCGGATCTCGCGCTCTCGATCGGCTCCACGCTCGACAACAGCGGCGGCGATATCGAGGCGAACCAGCTCGCGCTCGGCGCGACGGACCTCCTCAATCACGGCGGGACGATCACGCAGTATGGCGCGTCGCCGATGAGCGTCAACGTCAGCAATACGCTCGACAACTCGAACGGCGGCACCCTCCAGACGAACAGCACGGACCTGACGCTTGCCCCTGCCACGCTCGATAACGACGGCGGCACGATTACGCATGCCGGAACAGGCACGCTGACGATTGCACCGGGTAACGGTGCTGGCTCTATCTCGAACGTTGGCGGAAAGATCATCACGGCCGGCCAGATTGCGGCGCAGGCCGGGAGTCTGAACAATGCGACCGGCGTATTGGCCGCGCAGGGCAATATCGCGGCGAACGTCGCGGGCAATATCAACAATACGCAGGGGGCGGTACGCTCGCTCGGGTCGCTTTCGCTTGCGGGCGGCGGCTCGCTCACGAACACGAACGGCCAGGTCCAGTCCGGTACGGGCGCAGCGGGCGATACGAGTACGCTCGGCGTTCAGGCCGCCTCCATCGACAACACGAACGGCCTCGTCAGCAACCTCGGGACAGGCAATACAACCGTCCAGGGTGGTAGCCAGATCATCAACAGCGGCGGCGTCGTGACGGGCAACGGCAACGTCGCGGTCGATACCGCCGCGCTCTCGAACACGCAGGGCGGCCAGGTCAGCGGCGCAAGCGTCGACGTCCAGGCGAATACCATCGACAACAGCAGCGGCGTGATTGGCAGTTTCACCGGTCCGACCGGTGACGTTGCGATCACGACGACCGGCGCGATCACGAACACGAACGGCCAGATCGGCGCAACCCATAACCTGACCGTCGACGCGGCGACACTGACGGGCGGCGGCGCCTATAGCGCAGCGAACGACGTCGCGATCAACATTCAGGGCGACTTTGCGCCGACCGCCGGTTTCGCGTTCAACGCCGGTCACGACCTTTCCTTTACGCTCCCCGGCACGTTCGCGAATGGCGG
Organism: Paraburkholderia ginsengisoli NBRC 100965; assembly: GCF_000739735.1. Taxonomy (GTDB): domain Bacteria; phylum Pseudomonadota; class Gammaproteobacteria; order Burkholderiales; family Burkholderiaceae; genus Paraburkholderia; species Paraburkholderia ginsengisoli. The sequence goes on from NZ_BBJF01000004.1 coordinate 186,918, forward strand.
CGCGCTTGAGGCGACCGACAATCTCGACATTAACGCGAGCGATATTGCCAACAGTGGCGCGATCATGGCGGGCGGTACGCTGACGACGCACTCGAACACGCTGGAGAATACGGGGGCGATCGTTGGTGGTAGCGTCTCGCTCAATGCGACGCAATCCGTCACGAACGTCGGCCCGACTGCGCTGATCGGCGCGACCGACAGTAACGGCCTGCTCGAAATCCTCGCACCCGATATCGAGAACCGCGACGATACGACCATGACCGATACGCAGGCGACGACCGCGATTTATGGTCTCGGCAAGGTCGTGCTGGCAGGCGGCAAGGATGCGAGCGGCAACTATACGAACGCGAATCTGATCCGCAACCAGTCGGCGCTGATCCAGTCCTCGGGCGACATGGGGTTGTACGCGAACCAGGTCACGAACACGCGGCGCGTGATGACAACTGACGGGGCCTACGTGGAACCGCTCGATGCGAGTTCACCGTACATCCAGCAGTTCGGCATCAGCTTGTCTGGCTGCGCGGCCGCTAACATGGCGGCATGCGGCCCGGGCAATCCGAAGGTCATGGGCCTCCAGTTCAATCCGAATGCCTCTGACTACGATCCCGCCGCCATCGCTGCGGTGCAGGCCCAGCCAGGCGGCATGCCGATCGAGCCGCCGCACGGCGGCCAGTGGAACAGCACATACCAGTACACGACCTATACGGGCGTGGCACTCGCGAACCTGATTACGGGCATCAGTCCACAGGCGCAGATCATCGCCGGAGGCAACCTCGATGCGTCGAACGTCGGCACGTTCCAGAACTACTGGAGCGCCGTTGCTGCGGCTGGCAACATCGCCGCACCCGTGTTGCTCGACCAGAATAGCTGGCGCGGGCAGCTTGCGCCCGGCGTGCAGGTGACCTATTCCGGCCAGTATCACTACGACAACTACGACAACACCGAATACAACTGGCAACTGCCGTTCGGCAATGCCACCTTCGTGACCTCCAATCCGGGCGGCTACCAGGTCGCGCCGGCTGACATCCGCACCTATGCGTTGCCCAGCTACGAGTCGACCTTCGTCGCGGGCGGCACGCTGTCCGGTACCGGCGTCAATATCGACAATACGGCGGGTAATGCGGGCGTTCCTTCGCTCGGTCTTGTTCCCGGCCAGTCGCTGGGCGGCGTGACCGTCGGCGGGGTCAGCGGCAGCGCGGGCGGGTCGAAGGGCGGAGCCACTTCGGTCAACAGTGGCCCGGGGCTCGTTAATCCCGTCATCGCGAGCGCGACGGCGGTCAATGTTCTGAGCAACCTGACGATTCCCCAGGGTGGCCTGTTCCACCGGGATACCGCGCCGAACGCGCCGTACCTGATCGAGACGAACCCGGCCTTTACGAGCCAGAAGTCGTTCATCTCAAGCAACTACTATCTCCAGCAGCTCGGGCTGAATCCGCAGAGCGTCGAGAAGCGCCTCGGCGACGGCCTGTACGAGCAGCAGCTCGTACAGAACGAGATTACCTCGCTGACCGGCAAGGCCGTACTCGGCCCCTACACCGACGTCCAGTCGATGTACGAAGCGCTCATGGCCGCGGGTGCGTCGCTCGCCGAGTCGCTTAACCTGCCGCTTGGCATGGCGCTCTCGCCCGACCAGGTCGCGGCGCTCACGACCAACGTCGTCATCATGCAGACGGAGGTCGTTGACGGGCAATCCGTGCTGGTGCCGGTGGTCTATCTCGCGAAGGCGAGCCAGCAGAACATGAACGGCCCGCTGATCGCGGCGACCGACATCGATCTGCAGAACGCGCAGACCTTCAATAACAGCGGGACGGTGCAGGCAAGCAATACGCTCTCGATTCAGGGTCAGCAGATCAACAACGCGTTCGGTACGCTGCAAAGCGGCGGCCTCATGTCGCTCGCGACGACGGGCAATGTCGACCTGACCTCGGCCACCGTGAACGCCGGCAGTCTCGCGCTGAATGCGGGCGGCGACCTGATCCTCAATACGGCGGCGAATACCGTCAACCAGGTGAGCGCGACGGGCGCGACACGGACCACGACGACGCTCGGCCCCATTGCGAACCTGAACGTGACGGGTAACGCGGCCATCGTGACGGGCGGCAACTTCGAGCAGAACGCAGGCAACCTGAACGTGGGCGGCAACCTCGGCATGGCCGTGGGTGGCAACTACGATCTCGGCTCGGTGCAGACCGGCGAGCACAAGGTGGTCGCGGGCGCGAACGGCGTGTCGAATACCGACGTCAACCAGACAACTGGCAGTTCTGTGAAGGTGGGCGGCGTCTCGCAGATCGGCGTCGGCGGCAACCTGAGCGCGACGGGCGCGAATATCGATCTCGGCGGCGGCGGGACGGTCGTAGCGAAGGGCGACGTCACGCTTCAGGCGGCGAAGGCGACCTCGACCGTCGACAGCAACAGTTCGGGTAGCGACAGTCATGGCAGCTATTCGGAATCGTTGCACACCTCCGCCGATACGTTGACGGGCACGACGCTCAATTCAGGCAATTCACTGACCGTCGCATCGGGCAACGATATCAACGTCACCGGCAGTACGATCAACCTCGACCAGGGGACGGCGACGCTCGCGGCAGCGAACAACGTCAATATCGGTGCAGCCACCGCGACCTATGTCGACAATTCGCAGGAACAGCATAGCCATAGCAACGTGGTAAGCGGCAAGGAAGTATCGAGTTCGAGCGCTACGACGACGACGCTTTCGCAGGGCAGCATGATTTCGGCGGACGGCGTGTCGATCTCAAGCGGCAAGGATATCAACGTCGCAGGTAGCACGATTGTCGGCACGAACGATGTTGCCCTGAGCGCGACGCACGACGTGAACATCACGACGACGCAAAATACCCAGCAGTCGTCGAGCACTTACCAGGAGACGCGCACGGGCCTCGGAACAAGTGGCTTGACGGTGACGGTCGGCACCAACAAGCTCGCCACGACCGATCAGGAATCGAGCGTCACGAACAACGGGAGCGTGGTCGGTTCGCTGAACGGCAACCTGTCGATCCAGGCGGGCAACACCCTGCACGTCACGGATAGTGACCTCGTGGCCGCGCAGAACATCACCGGTACGGCGGCGAACGTCATCATTGATTCCGCGACCGATACCAGCCACACGAGCCACACCCAGCAGACTAGCAGCAGCGGTCTGACCATCGGCCTTTCGGGCAGCGTCGGGGATGCGATCAACAACGCCTATGCGCAGGGGCAGGCGCTCGCGAGCGGCAACAGCAACGGGCGCGCCGAAGCGTTGCATGGGATTGCGGCGGCTGGCGATGCCGCAATGGCCGGTATGGGAGCGGCGGGTGTGATGGGCGGCGCCACAGGGCCGAACGCGCCGAGTATCGGCGTGCAGGTCAGCATCGGTTCGAGCAAGAGTCAGAGCCAGTCATCCGAAGACCAGACCACCCAGCACGGCTCGAACGTTCAGGCGGGCGGCACCGCCACCTTCGTGGCGACCGGCGACGGTACGGCTGGCAGTGGCAACCTGACCATCGCGGGTTCGAATGTGAGCGCGAACGATGTCGTGCTTGCAGCGAAAAACCAGGTCAATATTGTCAACACGACCAATACCGATGTCACGCAAAGCTCGAACAGTTCGAGCAGCGCGAGTGTAGGGGTGTCGTATGGCACGCAGGGCTTTGGCGTCTCGGCGTCGATGTCGAATGCGCATGGCGACGCGAACAGCAATGCGGCGATTCAGAATGCCTCGCACGTCAACGGCACGAACAGTGTTACCGTGGTTTCGGGCGGCGACACCAATATCATCGGCTCGCAGGTCAACGGCGGCCAGGTGGCGGCGAGCGTCGGCGGCAACCTGAATATCCAGAGCGTGCAGGATACGACGGTTAGTACTGCACATCAGAGCAGCGTGGGCGGTGGCTTCAGCATCAGCCAGGGCGGCGGCAGCGCGAGCTTTAGTGCACAGAACGGCCACGCCGACAGCAACTATGCGCAGGTCAACGAGCAGGCGGGCATCAATGCTGGTAACGGCGGCTTCGATGTCAACGTCAAGGGCAATACGAACCTGACGGGTGCGGTGATTTCCAGCACCGCGGATGCGTCGAAGAACAGCCTCACCACCGGCACGCTGACCTACAGCGACATCCAGAACCAGTCGCACTACGACGCGACGAGCAACGGCATCAGCGCGGGTGTCGGCGTGGGTAGCACCGGCAAGGCAGTCGGCCCAGGCTCGGTGAGTAATTCGGGCAGCGTGGCGCCGATGATGTCGCAGAACGCCAGCGGCGACCAGAGTTCGACCACGCGCAGCGCGGTCAGCGCGGGTTCGATCAACATTACGAACCAAGGCGCGCAGACTCAGGATGTCGCGGGCCTGAGCCGCGATACCACGAACACCAACGGTACGGTGTCGGCAACGCCCGACGTGAACAACCTGCTGTCGCAGCAGGCCGACACGATACAGGCTGCCCAGGCGGCAGGCCAGGTAGTGGCACAGGGCATCGGCATGTACGCGGACCATGAGCGCGCTACAGCCACGGATAAGGCTACGGCGGATGCGTGGGACGAAGGCGGAAACAACCGCGCAATATTGCAGGCAGCGGGCGGCGCGCTGATTGGTGGACTTGGGGGCGGTAGTATCTTCACGGCGGTTGGTGGTGCCGCAGGCGCGGCCATTGCCTCGAAGGCTGCCAAGGGTATAGCGGACATTGAGAACGGTGTAACGCTAGGTACTGGCTCGCAGGTGATCGGCAATATCGCAGGCAACATAGCGGCGGGGCTTGGCGGTGCCCTCGTTGGCGGGACGGCTGGCGCGGCTACCGGCTCGGCTGTGCAACTGTATAACCAGTCGATGGACGACGAGGCGCAGTTGACGGGAGCAAGCAAGAGCAGCAACCCGTTTTCACAGTCGCCTGTGGACCTGGTTCTGCAGGGCATTCGCAACGGCCTGGGTGCGATTTTGGGCATGGGCGGTGGTGAGCCGCCGACAACGAGTGCGCAAGGTGTATTGGTAAATGGGGCGGGACAGGCGACGCAGGGCGCGGCTAATTCCCTGCCCGCCAACGCTCTCTTGTCTGACAGTGGCAATCGTCCCACGCCCCGTCAGTCGGAACTGGACGAAACGGCGGATCAAAGCGGAGTTTCGACACCCCAGGTCAGCTATAAGGGTCAAGATCAAGTACCCTATGGAACAGCCGGTAGCGTGCGTCCTGATCTAGTGTCTAATGACGGGACGTTCAGCACGGAAGTTAAGAATTACAATATCGCTACGAATTCGAGTGGCCTAATTAACAACGTCGCGAACCAAGCGATCCAGCGGGCGGATAACTTGCCTGACGGGATGCAGCAACAGGTTGTGATCGACATACGTGGCCAAACGGTAAGTGATGTGCAAAAGACGGCGATTATCCAAGGGATTGTGCAGAAGTCCAATGGGATCATCAGCCCAACATCTATAAGGTTTAAGCAATGAGAACGATCGGATTCGACGGTGGTCATTCGATTTATGAACTTGGCCCCGCACAGGATGTCGTGTTGTTCTTCGAATGCGTGAAGGCATACGCTGAGCACGATCACCCGGAAACAGACTGGAGTCTACTGACGGACCGCCTATACCGTCGCTATCTTCGACGTGAGGAACTTCGACCCGCATTGGGTCTGATGATGCAAGTACAGGAGATTTTTGCGCTCAAGCCAGCCAAATCTGCTATTGAGTGGAATCCTAATATGTTAGGTGATCTACAGAAAAGTTGGCTTAGTTCGGATCAAGCGACGCTGGCCGATGTATTTGAAAGGTACTTCGAACGCTTCGAAAAGGCATGCAACTCAGCAGAGTCGTTCTTTGAGTCGTTCAGTATTTATCAGCCGGTGCGGGTGGTTATCTCTGATACGCCAGGTTTTATGCGCGACAAGAATAAGCCACTCGCTGAATACGATGCCCTGGAGGGCAAGCCGTTCTGGCTTCAATAGCAGTGTTGAGGATATAAAGCCCGGTTCAGGCCGGGCTCATTGTGCGCCTCTCGCTAATCGCAACACCGACTCAGTAGCTATGCGCAATCATCAAACTTGGCCGTTCAGCGATCCACCCAACGTTGTAGCTATCGCTAATCGAAAGATCGTAGAGGGGGCAGACTGGATCGCCTACGTATCGCACGACCTTGATGATGGCGCATGGCAATTTCATACCGCAGATGCCGAGGTTGCGGAGGGCGATGCGGTATTGGTCAGCCTGAGAAATATTGCTCAAATTGACTCATCTGTCTTGCAACTGGCTGATCTGCCAGTAGGGTGGCACGCGTGGCTCGAGAAAAAGGATATGCCGTGGAGGCGCGCAGAAATGCGGAGGTCGTGAAGGTTCATGTCAATTCTCGACGTAAACGTGGTCGATATCATCGGCGTTGATCCCGACAAGGGTATTGCGCGGTTAGTCATTTGCGATCACCTCGAATGGATCGACCCGGTAGGGGAGCACTTGCTTCTCCTGCAGGAAAAAATCAATAGTTATTTACGTTTTCTGGAGGGAGGTGAGTTGGGGCAACATTACCCGAACTCAAAGGGATGTAAGTGTGCAATCGAAATCGCGATGAAATATCAGCCCTCGTCCGAAGCCCTGCGTTTCATCGAAAAAGCCCGCGAGATAATTCAAGACGCCGGGTTCGACCTAACCTATCAAGTCGCCTAGTCTGATGGTAAAGCCCGGTTCGACCGGACTTGTTAGACGTAGCCAGTTGATACCGCGTTACATAAGTTAGTAATGGAAAATAAAAAGAAACGCGCGGCGCTCCCGTTCGTCGCCCTCACCACATTCGCCTACGCGCAGACCCCGCCCGATGTTGCAGCCGCCGCGCGCACGAACGCCGAACAGAACCAGCAAATCCAGCAGCAACGCGACGCGCAGCAACGCGCGGCGACGGTTGCCGCGCCGGTTGTGCGCTCGGCTGCGCCTGTGGCGGGAGAATGGCCGATCCTGCCCGTCGAGACGCCGTGTTTCCGTATCGACTCGTTCGCTGTCGAGGTACCCGATACGCTGCCCGAGGCCGTTCGCGTCACAGGCGCGTCCGCGCTCCCGATGGACCCGTTCGCATTCCTGCATGACTGGCTGCGTCATTACCAGGGGCAATGCGTCGGCAAACAGGGCCTCGATATGCTGACCAAGGGCCTGCAAGGTGTCATCCTGAGTCGTGGCTACATTACGACGCGCGTCCTGTTGCCTGCACAGGACTTGTCGAAAGGGACGCTCAAGTTCGCCCTCATACCGGGCGTTATCCGCAATCTCAAGTTCGCAGACGCGAATACGCGCGGCGCCCTCAGAACCGCGTTCCCTGCGCGCGACGGCGACGTTCTCCAGTTGCGCGACCTTGAGCAGGGTCTCGAACAGATGAAGCGCGTACCGAACCAGGACGCGACCATGCAGATTGCGCCCGGTACGTCGCCCGGCGAGAGCGACGTCGTCGTGACCGTCAAGCGTACAAAACCATGGTCGCTCGTCGTCTCAGCAGACAACTCGGGGACCAACGAGACGGGGCGCTACATCGGTAACGTTTCGCTTGGCCTGTACAACCTCCTGGGCCTGAATGACGTCCTCTCGGGTGGCTTCAATCAGGATCTCCAGTTCGGCAATCACGACCTCGGTACGCACGGCTGGAACGCTTCGTATACGGTGCCGTGGGGTTATTGGACCGGTACGCTCTACGGCTATACGAATACGTATTACCAGCAGGTTGCACAGGCTAGCCAGATTTTCGTGGCGAGCGGCAACGCGCAAACGGCGGGCTTCAAACTTGAGCGGGTTGTCCACCGCAGCCAGAACGATGTAACGGGCGTCGAGTTCCAGCTTATCAAGCGCTTCGGCGCGAGCTTTATCGAGGATACCGAAATACCTCAGCAGTACCGCGACAACACGTTCATCGAGGCGGGACTGACCAACCGGCATTACTTCGGCGCGGCGCAGTTCGACGGCACGCTCGCTTACCGGCAGGGTGTCGGCGGCCTGGGCGCGCAGCCCGATACGCCGGGCGGCCCGACCTACCGCTTCAAGATGGCGACGCTCGACGCGAACCTCTCGGTGCCTTTCAAGGTGGCCGGTCAGCCGCTTCGGTATGTCGGTACGGTACACGGGCAGTTCACCAACGACGAACTGAACTATATCGACGATCTGACCATCGGCAGCCGCTACACGGTGCGCGGTTTCAGCGGCGAGACGATGCTCGCGGCTGAAAAGGGCTTCTACTGGCGCAACGAGCTCCAGTATCCGCTCGGGCAGACAGGACAGGTTCTCTATGCGGGCCTCGACTACGGCCACCTGTGGGGTCCGTCTGCTGCGAATCTCGCAGGCACCCAGCTCGCTGGCGCGGCCATCGGCCTGAAGGGTTCGGTGCCCTCGCGTCTCGGTACGTTCAGCTATGACGTATTCGCTGGTACGCCGATCTATGCGCCCTCCGGTTTTCCCGCACCGAGCGTGACGATTGGGTTTCAAGTGTCTGGGCAGTTTTGATTAGTCAATCCGATGAATCGGAATATCTGGAGCCATGCTATGCAAAAGCCTTTCCGCAGTCTCAACTTTCTCGCCGTTGTGCTGGTCGCAGCTTCGCTTTCCGCGTGTGGCAGCAGCGATGACAGTCCGTCCGCCGCGACATCGTCTACGCCGCCAACCCCCACGACCGAATCGCCTTCGGCCAATCCGCCACAGTCATCGGCGCAGGTAGCGTGCAGCCCAAACGGCAGCTTTACCTACTCCGGATCAGCTTCCCAGGTGGCGCCCAGCAATGGCACGCTGGCGGTCGTGGTTGTGCCCACTTTGCCAGCCGCCTATCAGAAGAACCGGAATTTCACTGCCTCTGCCGCACCGGCTTCGAGTCAGGTACAGCAGGCGAGTGGCGCATTCACGACGCTGGCGTCATCGGGCGCTGCGACTGACTGTCTTGGACTTGAGCATGGCGCGGTTTCGGATATTCAGGGTGTCGGTAGCGACGTGGCGATCGGTCGCTGGAATGCGGCCATGGATACGGACGGCAATACCTATAACAACGTACAAGGCGTTCACTACGCCGTCGGTACGCCCCTGTCACTGACCGCAACAAGCGGAACGCTGGCCTGTACGCAGGTCATTGCGGATACCGTAGCCAGCAATGACGGCACTGCTGCGGGTACGCTAGGCACGACGTCGGCGACGCTCGATCTCGGGACGCGTACGCTCAATAACCTGAGCATGTCGATCAACCTGGCCAATACCAACTACACGCTGACAAATACACAGGCGCCGTTGAACGGCACCTCGACCACCGGACATCTGTCGATCCAGTCGGTTGTCGTGGGGCATGACGCGACGCAGCCACTGGTGGCGCTCGGCTACTCGGCAACGTTGCCGCAGACCATCGGCGGCGTCGTAGTGTTGTCGTGTAAATAACGATGCGTACGACAACCGACTGAGACGCAACGAATTGAAAGACGGCGCGACACAGCGCAATCTGCGGGCCCGTCTGCCAAGTGGGCCGCAGGTACACCGCTCGCAGGCGCGGCCATTGACCCGAAGGGTTCGGTCCGACGCGCCTCGATGCGTACAGCTACGACGTATTCGCGGGTAAGTCCATCTATGCACCGTCCGGCTTTCCTGCGCCGAGCGTGACGCTAGGCTTCCAGTTCACCGCACAGTTCGGAAGAACCTGATAAGTGGCTTTGCCACTATTGCGTTCTTCTCAATACCATGACACGAAAAAGCGCTACACGAACACCACGCACGAAGGAGATGTTGTTGCCGCTGCCGGGCAGCGTCGTGCGCGATCTCTCTCTGGAAAACCATCTCGCTCTGGCCGCCATTCGCTCCGGCCAGGGCACGGCAGAGACGATTGTGAGTTTGCTGCGGATGCTCTATATGACGTACTTCATGCTCGGAACTGAATGCCCGGAAGCAGACCTCGCGCTTTTTTGCGAAGCGGAGACTGTGCTGGACAGCAGCATTTCCGCTGCCGGACAGGGGCACGGCTGGCAGGTGTCGGCGGAGCAGTTGCTTCCTGTCGGGCAGGTGGCATTGCGTTATGACGAAGTGCTTGGCCGCGTGCCGAAATATTGCTACATCGAATCGTGGGACCGGCTGTGCCGGTTTGTACATTCGGCTGCAACATCGCCGTTGCCGGGGAGTCAACTGGCGGCTCGATCATGACAGCATCCGTTTGCCATCCGTCGCTCAGGAAACTGAAGCAGCACGCCTAGACATTCTGGCTGGCAGTGTCTGTCCGACGCGTGGGCTGGCTATCATGCACGCTATCTGTTCGCGCGCGCGGGCACCGGTCCGAGCGACTTGTAACACCGATCCTGTATCGTGCCGGACACGCCGGTGTGTGCCGGCTGCGAAGCGGAGGCGATCCGCGGGCGATGGTTGGGGACAGTTGGCGCGCGCGGCGGCGAACGCGTCACTGGTTCGTTCAGCGGCCTGCTGGCGCTATCGACTGCGCTGCGCGGCCGGGCACGAATGGGAAGCCCAGGGCCTCAAGATCAGCGAAGGGAACTGGCGCCTGCGGTGTGCCGCCGAAGCCAGCGTGCAACGTAATTTCAGGATGGACGGCCTGCAGCGACTGCAGGAAGCCGCACGGCAACATGGCGGAGAATGTCTGGCGACGGAATACGGGTGCGCCGAAGAAGTACACGTTCCGCTGTGCGCAGGGAGACGAATGGGAAGCCGTGGCGAGCCGGATCTGGCTGGGCCACTGGTGTCCGACATGCCTGGAACGCAAGCCCAGGCTGACAATGGACGATCTTCCGCGGAGTGCGGCACGCAACGGCGGCCGGTGCCTGCCGGAGGCATATCCGCACAAGCGCCAGAAGCTCATGTGGGAATGCCATCGCGGCCACGTGTGGCTCGCCCGTGCCGGGAACATCCGGGCGGGCAAATTTGCGGTAAGGGACTCCGATTGCTTGCGACATGCGTATTTTCGTGAACATCGTCAGCCGCGCGTTCGCGTGCTCTTCGCCAATTGACGTCCATCCATCACGCTTGGGCGAGTGGAATCGGTTTCCGGATGGGACAATCAATAAGCAGGACTACAGATTGATGCGGATCGTCAATCGAGGAGGTTCAGATAGGGATTGTTCGGGGGCGTCTCGGCATAGAGGGACGTTGGGCTGGCCAGCAGATACCCGTGCAGTCGCCGGGATTTGCGCGGACCGGTGACTTCGCAGGTCCAGATATTCAGGCCGCTCGTGTGCTTTCGATGCAGGTGAAGTTGCTCGAAGCGCTTTTGTACCCATTGCCAGTCGGGAACCTGAGCCTCCTTCGCCAATCGGGCAACGGGGGGATGCTCCTGGGCGTAACGCTGAAACACGCCCGGACTCACCAGGTAGGCCGTATTGGCGACGGTGTGGATCAGCGCCCTGGCGTCATTGATGACGAGCTTGTGGCTGTCGATACCCTGGCGCAGCCACGCCATGAAATGTTCGCCCGATGGTTCAGTCGACGTTATCGTCGATGGCGGCGATTCGCTGGGCGACGGGGCCGGTGTCTCTTTTCCGTCATCCTCGGAGATCGCATCCTGCGCTGTAGGGGAGCGAGCGGTTGAGGATGACGTTGAAGCTGAAGCGCCGGCCGCGCTGTCCAGCAAGTCGAGCAAGCCGGCGAGCGCCTCGGCAGGCGCGGCGATGGCAGACGCCATCGGTGTCGTGGCGGTGCTGGTGGTCATGGGCGACAGGGGTACAGCCGCCGTGCCTTGAGGCAGAGGATCGCTGGAAGAGGCGTCATCCGTCTCGACGCGAACCTCGCCCGCAAAGGGCGCAGGACGCTCGTCGGCTTCCCAGATCAGCGCCGGCGAGAGCTTCAGGAATGTGAAGCTATGCGACCAGCCGCCGGCGCTGATCACCGTGGCTTTCCAGATCGCCTTGCCGTCTGACGTCGGAAGCGCAATGCCGTGATCCTGCAGCACGTTGAACACCGCGGTGTTGCTCGACGGAATACCGTCGATGCCCTGCGACAGCAGATGCGCACGCAGCTTGTCGGAGACGGTTTTGCTCACGAGCCAAAGCGCATCCTGCGTCAGCCATCCATCCGATGCCTGGGGCTGGTTCAGCTTGAACGCTTCCTTGAGCAGGTAGCGCAAGCCATCGAGCAGCTTGCGCTGGAGCGCATGTCTGGGCACTGCGAGTGCTTTGGCTGGATCACCACCGAGCGCCTGGGCGGCAGAGGCCTGGTCGGCCTGGATCACCAGTTCGCCGAGCCGCCCGGCGTGTTCGTACTGCCCGGCGAGGACATAGAGCAGGGCGGACCAGAGGTCGGGATAGCCGCTGAGCCAATCCATGATGTCGCGATCCAGCAGCCGTGTGTACAGGAGGCCGGTCGCAGCGCTGTGAAGGCGGTACTCGCGATCCGGGCGATAACGGAACCGGTAAGGCTGCCGCAGCGGGCCGTGCCAGGGGTGCCAGGGGGTGCCGTCGGCATGCTCGACGTACAGATCGACGGCAATCTTGCCCATGTCGTGCAGCAGTGCGGCATACGCGGTGCCCGCCGTCCAGGCCTCGGCCTGGGCAGCCTGCGTTTCGGGCGACGCGCTGACGGGCATCAGGTGAGACTGCCGCAGCTTGAGCGCATAGGCGACGATTTCCAGCCCGTGGTCCAGCATGCCGCCGGGATAGGCGTGATGGTGGCTTTCCGAGGCGGGGAATTGCTGGACCAGTTCGGCGTAGCGTTCCAGCGGTGCGCGATAGAGCGTGGCAAACTGCGCGCGGGAGAGGGCGGTTCGCTGCCAGATGTGTTCCAGCAGTCGCTGCCGGCGCGGTGTGGCGAGCAGTGAGGCTGCGGACTCGGGGCGCATCAGCCCTTTGGGCACATCGGCGGGCGGTGTGTCGGCAACGGCGGGTTTGGGTGGCGCCTTTTTGCGCTGGAACAGCGTGAACATCGTGACTCCTGACATGGGGGCGGGGGCATGGCCTTTTGGCCTTTTCAGGTAGGGCCTTTCCCCTTGACTCCGTTCCCTTGACCCTTCCAGACCCTTTGGCCCTTTGAGGTATAGCGCTGCGGCGTGCTGGCGACGCGCATTAATGGAAGGCCGGGGCTCACCCGTTTGATAGGACGGCGGCGCGATGTTTCTAGCGGGAGCGACGATGTGGCTAGAGTCCTTGCCGGTTCGATGAAGCTGTTGCTGACCGACTGGGCTCAGCGCGTGTCGATTGGGGTGAAACGTCGTTCACTGTATCTGAGAGTCCTCATAACCCAGAGGCAACCTTCGATGCTCATCGGCACTGCCCCTGCGCGATCTCAATCGGGAGCCGCTCCATACAAGATCTCCCATTGGGACGGCATATACATGGCGATATTTGCGGTCGGCACCACCGCCTTCTACTACTGGCATACGATTGCTTCGTCATACCGTACAACCTCGAAACTCGCACACTGGAAGTTGCTATCTATGCTGAAACCCAATTCGATTGACGCACTCTTCAAGTTGCTGGAGGAAATGACCCAGGCCCGCCCTTCGACGGAGGTGGGCCTGCGCCTCGGGCCTCAAGCACGCGGTGTTGAACGCTGGACATTAAGGGTGTACGTTTTTTTCGTAATCCTGCTCGTGGTGCTGGTGGTCATCCGACGGTGGTGGTTGCCATCCAGTGATGTGATCCTTCATGCGCTCTCCTATGTTTCCGGTTCCTTCAGTGTCGTAAGTGTGTTCTACCTGGTAGTTATTTCGGCGAGTCCGGTTCACGCCCTTTGGCGGCGGAGAAAGCAAAAAATCGAGTCGATCTTTCCCCTGTTGCAGAAGGATTTACATGGCGATGCTCACTATGTGATGAAGCTGTGCCGTTATTCAAAGCCCTTGCTCGAATATGGCTTGCTGCAGTATCGCTATCGCGTTGGTATTTCCGAAAGTCGGGCGGCATTACTCGTCGGTGATATTCGCAAGCTCGGCTTGTTCCCCGCGTTGGTGGGTGTGTCGGTGGCCGTTCAGAAGCTGCTGGAAAGCAATAGCAATCCGTTACTGTGGATGCCGGTCGTCCTGACGGGCAGTTTCTATCTGATGGCCTTCCAGGTTGCGGGCACCGGCGAACGACGCAGCCAGGTGACCGAACTGCTCCAATATGCAATCGATCACGCCGATTAAATTCAGGACTAGATTTATGCAGGATATGAGCCTGCACGATCCAGCCGATCAGCCTGTGCTGGCGACGTTGTTGGCTACGCAGGTGGCATACCTGATCACCGGCGACAAAGATCTGCTGGTGTTGGCCGATAGCTATGTGATCGTTAGCCCCGCGGATTTCTGGTAAATGGCGGCTAACGCAGCGTTTCTCGTTCGATACATCAGCCTGGTACAGGCACTGGCAATCGTTGGTAAAAATGATACAATTTGTACAAAATGTACTGAAGTGAGGTCGATATGCGTACCGTAACAGCCAGCGAAGCCAAGCAAACCCTGGCCAGCGTTATCGAGAGCGCGGCGCGGGAGCCGGTGATGATCCAGCGCCAGAAGCGTGATGTGGCCGTCGTGATGTCGGTGCAGGAGTACGAGCGTCTGGTACATCTGAATCGTGCCGAGTTCCAGCGGTTCTGCGATCAGGTCGGCGCGTCAGCAGCCAAAGCGGGCCTGACCGAGGACAAACTGGCGGAGCTGCTCGCCAGTGACGAGTGACCGGAAGCTGGTGCTGGACACCAATACGTTGATCAGCCGATTGCTGGTTCCCGGAGGGAATGCCGCCAGGGCCGTGGATCATGCGCTGATGTGGGGCATTCCGCTGATGTCAGAAGAAACGCTGGCGGAACTGAGTGGGGTATTGGCGCGTCCCAAGTTCGACAGGTATGTGTCGATCCAGGATCGGCAACATTTCCTCCGATTGCTGGGGGGCGTGGTGCGGATTGTTCCGGTGACGCACCGTATTGCCGCATGCCGTGACCCAAAAGACGATAAATTCCTGCATGTGGCACTGAACGGCGAGGCGGAGGTGATTGTGACGGGCGACGCGGATTTACTGGTACTGCATCCGTTTCACGGTGTCGATATCGTGAACCCGGCGACGTTTCTGGCGAGGATCTAGGCATACGGTGACCGTAGGAGTCGGATCATGGCAGCGGACAGACATCATTCGGGTATCGCGTATCGAGTAGGCCATTGGCTTGGCCATGCCTGGCGTTGGTTCGTGGTGCGAGAGCAGCATGCCGTTGATAGCCTGATTCGTATCGGAGTGCCAAAGACTGCTGCTTGGGTGATTCTCTGGATCGTGAAGCTGGCACTGCTCGGTGTCCTTCTCTATGGGGCGTTTTGGCTGGCAATACTTCTTGCCTTCGCTATCGCGGCGGCGTGGATTGCACGCAATAACGACTGGAGCAAAGATCCCGAACCCGAATGGCGGCACGGACCCACCGGCTACGGCCTATATGCGTCGAACGGATATCGTATTGATCCCCACGATCCAGAGGACGAGCAGGACTAGAGCGTGATCATTTGATCGCCTTCATTGCCACTCCTGCTCCTTTACCTCCAGCTGCTTGCGCATCCTTCGTGCCAGTCGAGAGGCCTTGGACTATCGTGCCTGCACGAATACCGACCCATCCCAAGGCTGTAACCCAAAACGCTGGCAGCACAATAAACATTGCCGCCATCACGAAATTGAGCAGCATGTCCCCGAACGTATTGTTCAGGCCCATCATCGGATTGAAGGTCTGGTGCGGCGCGCCGCTGCCGTACAACGCGTCGAGGACCGTGCTGTCGATCCAGCGCGCAAGCTGGAACCAGAAATCGACAAGGAACAGTGCGAATTCCACGCAGCTCACGATCACGACCGCCTTGAGGTCGTAGCTGCCGAAGAGCAGGACGAGCGGGATACAGATTACGAGAGCCGATTTCAGGAACGAAAGCACCATCGGCAAGGCCTGGCGTACGACATCCATCGCCGGAAAGAAACCCAATGATCCGGCCGTGAGGCCGAGATCGGAGGCCATACGGTTCGTGTCATTGAAGAAGGTCCGGTCGACCTGGCCGCCGTAGTCGGTATAAACCTGCCCCTGATTCATGACCTGCTGTTCGGGCGATACGACCGCGCGGATGACGGAGTCATCGACCTGCGTCTGCGTGAGAAATCCGGCCCATTTGCCAATGCGGCTCAACAGATCTGGATCGACCTGCGCGATCAGCCGCGTACGCAGTCCGTTACTACCGTCCGACCACCACTGGTTACAGGTCGGATAGCCGCCACCGCTCGGGACCTGGGCGAGCCCCGCGTCGCGTGTCGCGTCGTAGGGCCAGGCTGTGCGCGGTGTGCTCGAGTGATACGTGTTGTAGTAGCCGGTAGTATTGAGGAAATAGCTGGAGCCGATCCAGTTCACGTCGTTGGTCTGATCCTCGGTGAGCGTCGGCCGGTTCATGAAGAGTTTTGCGCGCGATGGCCCATAGCAGTCGTGCGTGAAGTCGGCCACTTCCTGGGCCAGCACCGGGTCGGCGATGCGCGTGCTGTCGATGTCCATGCGGATCTGCCGCAAGTCGGTACCGCACGGAATGGCCGCGACCGCGGCGCCGGTAATGGCCTTCGACAGCGCATGCATGAAGAACCACCAGACCGGAACAAGGGCGCTCTGGTTATTCAGGGTCGTGAAGGAGGTGGCCCAGCCCGTGTTCGCGGGCGCCGGTTCGTTGATCTGGCACTGAGTGGAGCGGCTCTCGTCAAACTGGATCGTCGAGAGACTCACCGGGATAAATGGCATCCCGGCAAACATGATCACGACGATCGCCACGAAGACACGGTTCTCGATGCGCATCGATGACAGCACGCCCTTGTTGCCTTCGTCGGCGCCTTCCGCGCGGGCCCGCAGCCATTCCTGCAGCACGATTGCGAAGAACGGCAGCGCGAATACGCCGCTCGCCACGAGCACGTTCCAGATGCCGTTACTGACGATCCATCCGAGGAGGGTCAGGTAATACTCAAGATAGTCCGTGGTGTAGAGCGTCATTGCGTGTCTCCCGATCAGTTCTGCCTCAGCAGCACACTCGCTTCGAGCAGTACGAGCGCCAGTACTGCGGCCAGTTCAACGCGCAGCAGGCGGCGGTGGGCTTCGGCGGACGGCTCCCGTTGCCGCAGGCGGCGACGCATCCAGCACCAGCCATAAGCCGTGCCGGCGTACAGGCCGATGCGCCACACGAGGAAATAGCCCGCGTGTGACTGTAGCCACTGGCCCCAGCTCTGGGTGTCGCCGACGATGCGGATACCGACGGCGTTGATAGCGATCGCGGCGCTTACCACCACGCCGACGCCGAGCAGTGCGCGCGCGAGCCGCCGGTTAGACAGCCACGCCAGGTGAAACCATGCGCGGCGCGTCATGGCGTGTTGCCCGAGGGCGTGGTGCCCGTGGGCTTCTGGATTGCATCGAGCCGGTCACGTGTCGTATCACCCTGATAGATACCGCGTGAGCCGGCGCTACGCGCGGTACTGCGTTCGACGATCGTCATCGGCGAATTGCCGGCCAGTTCGCGCCGCAATTCGAGTTCGGTTTTGAGATTGTTGATCTCCTGTTCCAGTGTGCCGTTTTCCTGATCGACAGCCTGCTGAGCCAGTTGATTGGCCGCCACGTTCGGTTCGTTCTTGCCCGCGAGCAGTGTGCGCTGGAGCAACAGCGCCTTCTCCAGCACGCTCGAAAGCGCGACTTCGGATGCGAGTCGCTGACCCAGCACAGCCTGATCCGGTTCGTCGCGCAGTCCCTCGATCACACCACGGGTAACCGGCAGCGCGTCGCTGCCGGCGGCTTCAAGATTGGCGGGCGTTGTGGGCTTGCTGCCGCTGATGAGATCCTGGAGCGCCTGCAGCTTCGTCTGGTACTCCTCCTGGATGAGTGGCGTCAGGCCAACGCCCGGCGTCGTCTGGGTCTTGGTGCAGTCCTCGCAGGTCTGCGCGACGCGCTCACCCAGCACACGGGTTGCCCAATCCGAGGCGGCTTGCGGCGAGGTCCAGGTCTGACACGTCAGGCTGTTGCCACAGGTGCTGCTGTTGATCGACGAGGTATCGGTGACGCCGCGCCCGTTCAGGAGGTTGTAGCCGGCTTTGGTGACGTCGCTCACGACCTTGATCGGGTTCTGCCCGGACCCGCCCGCATTGCTGCCGCCGACCCAGGGCACGCCGTTATTACCGTGGCTCGATTCGCTCTGGCTTATCGCCGCCACGGCATCCGTTGAACTGGAGCTGGAAACCGCCTGCTTGAGGGACATGCCCTCCGCCAGTTGATCCCAGCTGAGTTGGCCACCCGCGAGGTCAGCCATGTGGTTCGCGATCGCACGACAGGTCATCTTGGAGCGGTCGAAATCGAGCCGCGCCTGAAGGATGCCGTTGGTCAGCAGGTTGTACAGTCCGGGGTCGGCGCGCTGAATGATGAGGGCAGGCAGGGAGGCGACTGCCTGGGTGGCATTCTGGATCACGCTCGACATGATCGACTGGAAGCCGTTGGTGACCCCGTTGAGCTGGTTCTGCAGCGTCTGGGTCAGGCTCATGTTGCCGCAGATCAGATTGTCGTTCCAGCCAATGCCAACACCGAGGCTTTGCATGTTGCCCGCGCTGCTCATCGAAACGGCGCTGCCCCCGCCAATGGTGTAGAGCACATCGTTGCCGATCACGCTGCCGGTCGCGTGGATACCGTTGCTGTTCAGTTGCGTCTGCGTCTGCGCGCCGAGCGTGCAGCAAACAGCCATCATGCCGACGGCGATGATCAGCTTGCTGATTCCAGGACGCGTCAGGCGGGACAGATGAGAGTATTCGGGATACATCGTGTCGACTCCGCTTATTCGCGCCTATTCGTGATCCACGCTGCCAAGAAATGTCTGGCCGCGCCGCTCACAGCAGCTATACGGCCGCCACAACGCCCAGGCGTAATCGCCCTGGGTCGCCTGTACCTGCGTATCGGTGTTCGGAAAAACGGCACAGGTCTTCGACAGCGTGGGTGTCAGTTCCTGCCACTTGCCCGTGGTGGCGTCGCTTTCCATCAGTGCGCCGGCTGGCCAGTAACCGTCATGCGGATCAGCGAGAAGCGGCTGATAGACGTGAACCTGGCCACGGCGCGTGACGATGTCACCGGCGCGCTGGGCGACCACGGCACCCGTCTCGTAGTCGTGGACCTGGTGCAGGAAGCCGCCGCGAGGATAGACGTTGCCCCAGAGGTTGTCGGTGAGACGGCTGCCGATTTCCCGCCTGCCGGGTATCAGCGACTCCGGATAGACCGACTCGGGGATCGTATAGCGCCACGCGATCGTGTCCAGTGTGCTCAGCAGGTAGGGCATGAAGGGCGCCGCGGCGCCTTCGCAGGTATAGCCAGACTGACTGGCAAAGCGGCTGAAGACCGTGCCCGCGGGATGGCCGATCACGTCCGCGTTCTTGAATCGCGCGAGATTGTCTTCGTGACCCTGGTTCGTCGTGCCGTCGCCGCCGGCTTGTGCCGTGGGATTGGGCGCACTCATGACGCGCACTTCTGTCCAGGGATTGGCACCCGTGTTCGCATAACTGGAGACGACCGCATCGGGGATGTAGTGCCGGACCTTGACCGAGGTCTCGACGCTGCATCCGAATGAACTGCATTCGAGCCAGTAGCAGATCCCGACCACTTTCCAGGCAAGACAGTCAGGCGAGAGCGAGGATGCGACGATGGCGGCGGTATTAATCGCCATCGCCGAGGTAGCGACGCCAAGCATCAGGCAGGCGAGGGCCAGGCGCGGGCGGCGGGAGGCAGGGTTCACGGGTGCGTACTCCGATAGGCTTCGATGCGTGCGACGGCGTGGGTAACGTCCGGGTCGCCGTACACGACATAACGTGCATCGACGACCACGGCGGGCAGGTGGGTGATGCCGAGGCTCCACGCATCGGTTACACCCTGGTAGGCTGCGGCCATCTCCCGCTGCCAGTCCGGACTTCGCTGCATCAGGCGCTCCTGCACGATCGCGGCGGCTTGTGATGCGTCAGATGGCAATGAGGCGTTGAGGGCGGCTTCGAGGCGGGCCGGCGCATCGAGTTCGACCACACGGGTTGCCGCGTCTGCGGTGACGGGATGCTCATGGTCGGTATAGACGCGGATGTCGACCGGCGATGCGGCATGGACTGGCGGCGTACAGAGTGCGACTGCAACTGCAATACCGAGGAGTGCCGACAATGAAGGGACGCGAGTGATGGAGACCGTAGACATAGTTGGCCGTGGCGTATCGGGATACGCATAGTCGGCCTGAAGTGGGCCAGTTCGGCCATGAGAAAACGGGATGTGCTATCAACCGTGTTGTTCCGGGCGACGGCAAACGGCCCGGGCATCGTGAGAAAAAGCATGGATAACTGAAAGTTTTTTACAAAAAAATGGTGTGGCGACCATGCTGGGTGCGGATGGCCACGAATTAACCTGGCAGACTTCTGCTATAAAGCGGGCTGGACCGTTTTCAATTCACCCGTTAATAAGAGTGAGGTGTGTATATGGCAGTAAAACTGGATGGGCTGTCCCACAAGGAATTGCAGTCGCTGATTGCTCAGGCGGAGTCGAAGATTGAATCGGCACGTGCGAAACTTATCGAGGACGTCCGACAGAAAATCGATGTGTTGCTTCATGCCGAAGGTCTGCAACTCGCCGATGTGTATCTGGGTCAAGCGGGCAAAGCAGGTAAATCGGGGAAGCGGGGCAAGCGTCCTGGCGCGGGGATTCCGAAATACCGTAATCCAGCGGACCCGGCGAAAACCTGGACCGGATTCGGCAAGAGGCCGGCGTGGTTTATTGCGGCCACCAGCAAGCCGGGCATCACTGCGGACTCGTTGCTGATTAATGGGGCCTCGGTCGCCAGGCCGGCAACTGGCAAGGTGGCGCCGGCAAAGAAGGTTGCAAAAACGGTCACAAAGAAGGTCGCGACGAAGCGGGTGGCACGAAAAGCCGTGAAGTAAATGCGGACTGCCCGAGGGTGCGTCGAACGGACTGAAACACGGTCGCCGCACTTTCAGCACGAAATGAGGCGCCCGCAAACGGGCGCCGTGGATCAAAGTAATCCAGCCAGGGCGAACGAGAAAGGTTCGCCTTTGCCGGCAATGAAGTGATCCAGCACCCGAACATCGACGAGCGCGAGTACTTCCTTGAGCACAGCGGTGATGTTCCGGTCAGCCTGGCTCGGGTCGGTAACCCCCGAGGGGTGATTATGCGCAAAAATCACGGCGTAGCAGTTGTGCTCGATGGCTCGCATAAGAACGGCCCTTGGGTGGAGCGATGTGCCATCGATCGTGCCATGAATCAGGGGTTCCCATGCGATGACCCGATGATGCGCATCAAGGAACACGACCGCGAACACTTCCAGCGGCTCGCCAGCGCAGTTTGATGCGCAGATAATTGCGCGCGTCATCAAGGCTGGTTAAGCACGTCTCGCGCCTGAACAGGCGTTCTTCGAGTACATGGATGGCGTATTGAATGGCCCGGTCCTCCTGCCGATGGTTAGATAAATTAAACATCGGCGATGGACTGTCAGCCACTGAGAGAAGATCACGGTTCATAGAAACCTCCAATAAACAATTGGAGGCACCTGTCCCGACGGGGCAAGGCCCCCGTGGGACGTGGTGAGAAAGGCCTGTCGGCGCACAGGACGGGTGGGCATCCGCCATCGCGGTAAGCGAATGGCTGTTCGCGATAAGGATGCGAGGCGAACCACGGTCAGCGCAGCGGAACTGCACCGTAGCCTCGAAGACCGCGAGCTACCTGGGGATGCCGATACTGCCGGCGTGGGAAAGCGACGCGGAAATCGACGCAGTGGGTGTGCCATGGAAGCGGGTGCCATTAGCGGCGCTGCCCGGCAGTGGATGAGACGGACTGCGCACCGGAGACGGGATCCGACGGCGCATTCGCGTCTGCCGGTTTACCGGAGGCTACGAGCTGGTCGATGGCCGAGAGCAGGAGGTCACCCTGCGCTGGGCCGTGCAGCAATAGCGTCTTGCCGGAGCGATGATCGAGCACGTGCAAGCTCGGCGTCACCGCGATCCCGTCATGTTCGGCTTCCTCCACCTCAGCATGGATAACGGTATCGGGACGTGTGCTGTTCATGCACTGTTGGAGCGCTGGGGTAGAGCTGCGATAAGTCATGCCTGTCGGCACGCCCTGACCATCACCCCGGGTGTGCTGATAGATCCACGCCACCGCAGACCAGAACGCCGCCTGTCCACCGGTCTCGCCCGCGCATTCAGTCAATCGAGCCTCGCGCGTAGCCGCAGGATCGTGCATCGGCAGGGGAAGGTCGTGCCAGCGCCAGTTGACTTCGGGGTTCGCATCGATCCACTGTTTGAGCACCGGGAAATACGCCCGGCAGTACGGGCATTCCAGATCGGCATATTCCGTAACGGTGAACCGTGCGTCGGGCCGACCGTAAATCCAGGGTGGCCCGGCGGGTGTTGGGGCGACGGCGTGTCCGGGCACGTGACCGCGAGGCGGCAACCCGAGCGAGTACACGGCCAGCGCCGTGAGCACGATCGCGAGGGTGGCGAGTGGCCATGCGAGGCGCCGCGATGCACGCTGGATTACGTGCCGGATTGATTCGATCGATGCCATCTTCGTCTCCAGTCGTTAGTCGAACCGGTCCAGCGGCAGGGGCTCGATGCCGCGTGCCCGGTCGATGTTTTGCGCCACCCGGATGGCGGCATCCAGTTCGCTGCAATCGAGCTGCTGCATCAACTGATAGCGCTCGTTCTTTTCTTCGGGCTCGGTCATCGCGAGCGCGAGGTACAGGCTGGGTGGGACCACGCGAAACAGCAGTTCCATCGAGCGCGAGAGAATCACGCCCTCGGTGAACTTGCCCGCTTCCTTGCGCGCCGAGAGCATCAACGCTTTTTGCGACGGGTTCAGTTCACGAAAGCGCGCGATTTTTTCAACCTCGTCGGGCGGCATCGACAGACAGATCCACCATTCGATCATGTTGAGCATCGGCTCGGCCGACTTCGGCAGGTCATCGATGTTCTGCGTGGCGAGCCAGAACCACGCGCCGAGCTTGCGCCACATTTTCGTGATCTTGACCACGTACGGGGCGAGCAGCGCGTTCTTTGTGATGATGTGACCTTCATCGGTCACGTTGATGATCGGCCGGCCAAGGAACTGATCGCGCTCGGCGATATTGTTGACCGTGTTGATCAGCGAGATGTAGGCGATCGAGAGCTGCGCGCTGTAGCCCTCGCGCGCGAAGGTCGCCAGATCCACGATCGTGATATCGGCTTCGGGCCAGGGGGTGCCAGCCCGATTGAACATCTGGCCGTCGACACCCTGGCAAAACATATCCATGGCGTCCGCCATCTCCAGCAGGCGGGCGCGGCGAAGCTCAGGCAGGTGTGGATCGTGGCCGCGTTCGCGCAGTGCGTCGCGTACGTCCTGGGTGAGCACTGTCCGCTTTTCGGCGACGCCGCGGTGCGCCGCGTCCAGAATGCACTGGCGAACAAGACTGCGATCAGCACGCGTCATGCGTGCCTCTTCCTTGTCTTCGCCGCCCGTGATCATGAGCCGCGCCGTGATTTCCAGCTCGCCCAGCACATCCCGCTGTTCGTCGCCGTCGCTCGCCTCCCGCGCCGTCTCGTCCAGATCATCGACGTCGAGCGTCTGGACCTGCGTCGGGGTGTCGACCAGGCGCCAGGCGTCGGCAAATGGTGCAAGACTTACATTCGCGCCCGGTGCGAGTTTGACCCGGTGGACCGTCAAACCCAGCCGTTGCGCGAAGTCACCGAACAGGCCGAACGAATTGCCTGCCTCGACGATGAACAGGCGCGGCCGGTAGATTGCGGTGACCTGGTTGAGGATGTTGTTCAAGGTCGCCGATTTGCCCGACCCGGTTGGCCCGAACAGAAACAGATGGGCGTTCATCTGCCGGTCGAGACGGTTGAGCGGATCGAACGTGATCGTGCCGCCGCCGCGGTTAAAGACCGTGATGCCGGGGTGTCCCGTGCCCTGGCTGCGTCCCCACACCGGCGAGAGATTCGCGACATGCTGCGCGAACATCAACTGGGTGTACCACTGGCGTTTATCCTTCGCCGGGTCGTAGACACACGGAAGCCAGCGCAGGTAGCTGTTGAGCGGTCCGACTTCATCGTCTTCGCGCACCGGTTGCAGCCCGGCGTTGAGCATCACGTTGGCCAGTTGCAGGCAGCGCCCATCCAGTTCATCCAGATCGCGTCCGCGCAGATAGAAGGCCATCGCACCGCGGTAGAGCTTGTGCGATCGCCCGATGATCGCGCGAGCCTCCTGCACGTCCTGACGGGTCTGTTCAGACGCGAGGGTTTCGCCGACCGATTTGCGGCTCAGATGATTCAGATGGGCTTCCAGCGTGTCCTGCGGGGTCACCGTGATCGTCATGCACATCACGGTGTCTTCGGGCATCTGGTCAAAGAGCGCATTGACGGCGTCGCCCCCTTTGCGGGTCTCGCCCGTCAGGTGCCCGGTGGTGGGCGGCATGCGTAACCGGTCGAGGACGATCACGCGATGCGGCATGCCATCGAAGCACCACACGCCATTGTCCGGATCGGAACGCGGTTGGCCGAAGAACAGGCGCTGGGTGAAATCCGTGCCGCTCGCGAGTTCCAGTTCGCCTTCCTCTGCCTCCTCGGGGTAGGCTGCCGCGCGATAGAACCGTTCGCGATCCTCGGCCGACGTGCCCAATAGCGAGGGATCAGGATTGAACCAGCGCAGGAGCCAGTCGTGAATGTCGGCGGCACCCAGCCGTCGTGCTTTAACTCCGGCATTGGCAAGGCCACCCAGCAGCCGGTCGCAGACGGTGTTCAGTGCCTGCTCGGGGTTTTGACCACGGCGCGATGGCTGACCCGCCGTGCGCCGGTAGACCACCATGCGAACGCGCCGCATCTGGCCACGCCACGGCAGTTGTGTGACGGTGCTGTCCTCGAAGAGTCCTCCAGGCTTTGCAATCGCGCGCAGATGGTGCTGGAAAAAGCGCAGGTAGAACTCTGTGAAAGCGCTATCCCGGGCACGCGGCTGAACATAGCCACGCAGCGTATGGAGATAGGTCTCCCAGTCCGTCTCGTCCTGCGCGTACAGTTGAACGACCCACGGCCGCTCTTCCAGCTCGTCGAAACTGTCCTGCAGCGCGTTCTCCAGGGCGTCGCGCACCTGCGACAGCCACTGGGGTTCGCGTCCCTCGGTGCCGACCGGCATCAGCTCGAAGAAGGCTGCCACCGATTCGGCATTGTCCAGCAGGAGGCTCCTTGAGGACGGCAGGTATTCCACCCACGGCAACTGATCGACGAACGACGGCGCGACATCGTAGAGAGCCTGTTCGTCAGCGAGCGTTGCCGGTACGTGCCGGGTGGTTGGGCGCACGCCCGGCTCAGGCAACCCATGCGCCCGGAGCTTTGCCACGTAGCGTTCCCAGGCGTCAACCGGCCCGGGTTTGTCCGGCGCGGTGAGCGTACGCTGTTTGTGTCGACGAACCAGGTCGAGCAGGGCGCGGCGCATCAATATGCCTCGGTCCGCTCGCCGGGCATCGCGTATTGCACGCGCTGGTACAACGGAAACACCGTGGTATAGCCCGGAACTGGCACGGGATCGGTGCCGGCCAGATGGGGAAACACGTACATCACCATGTCGGGGTTCGGCAGGCGATGAAACTGCTGGTAGATCTCGTTCTGCGCGGTGCGGGTGTAGGCCGCGTTGGTGGCGCTGACTGAACCGGAGTCGGACGCCGTCAGGGGGCGTCGCAGCGCTTGCCGCGCATCGAGCAACTGCCGGGCAGCCTGGTCGCCTGCGGCACTGCCGCCGGTCTGCTGGTTCCAGACATCGAGCATGGTGGCATCGCCATGCGGCAGCAGCTTCTCCTTGCTGCTCGCGCAGCCGCCCAGCATGAGCAGGACGGTCAGCGCGAGCAGCGTCGCGGGCAAGGCGTTAATCCAGTTCCGATGCATGACTGTCTCCGAGGCGATAATTGATGCGGCGGCCTTTGGGCGCGTAGTCGATGTTCAGCGCCCGGTCGATATGCACCGCGATCCTGGCACCAGGCGGTACGTAGATGGCGGCGAAGGCCTGGCCGTAGAGCTTGTTGACCCATTGCGACATCTGTTCCACGCCGCCCGCGAGGATGCGACCCATTGCCTCGTTACCCGAAATGCCCACGGTGCCCAGCGAGCCATTGCTGTTGCTCATATAGGAGACGCTGCCGTTGTCCGATTTGATCAGCGACGCGGCGCCTGCGCCCGCAGCGGTGATGAGTGCCTGGGAGCCCAGGTACTGCGTCGCGTTGCTGCGCTGCTCGCCGCTCACGCAGGGCACCCCGTAGGGATCGCTGATCCAGCCCAAGCCACCCTGGATCGGGCCGTTGCCCGTTTTTGTCGTGTTGTCGGTGCTGCTGTTCTGCTCGCCGGCGTTCTCCGGTACGGTGCGCACGGTGCCGTCCCTGAAAACGAACGTGACCGAGCGGATCTGGCCGCGCACGCATGAGAGCGTCCAGTCGCCCGAGGCGGTGCCGCTGACCACGGCGCCGGCGACGTCCGGAAGATCGATGCCGTTCGCCGTGAGGTTGTCCGGCCCGATCAGTACCTTGAAGGGATACGGATCGTTGACCGTGCCATCGATGGGTACACGCCCAATGAGGGCGGTCATCGCGACCGAGCCGATCAGGGTCGCGTTCGCAGGAATGGTGTAGACCGGGGTGAGATCGGTCCCGGTGTCCTCGCCGGTGTCGTGATCGTGATGGCGGACGGTTTCGCCCGGCTGATCAAGAGAGGTCTGAGCGGGACCAAAACTCGTGGGGAAGACAGCGCTGCTTCCTGATGACGATGTGCCGGATGCGGTGTGCTGCCTGTCCGATGGTTTGGTGTCCTGTGGATCGATCCACGTCAGGCTGTCACCCGCGAAGTTTTTACCATCGCCATCCTGCAGTCCGAGGCCTACCGGCAGATCGGATGACGTTGTCCTGTTGCCTAGGCCATCGAGCCGGTGTTGCATATCCTGCAGCAGACTCTGGGTCTGCTGTTTGTCGCTGGCGGCCTGTTCACTGTCCTGTTTCAGGCGATCGTGTTCGCCGTTCAGCGCGCTCTGCACGCGCTGGTCGATGTCGCTTTCGCGCTGATGCAGCCGCTCGTTCTCGGCTTTCTGATCCTTGTTGTCGGTCAGTGCGGTTTGCAGCTCGCCGCGCAACTGCTTGACCTGGCCGACCAGTGTCGCGACAGTATCGCGCGGTGTATCGCCTTCGATACCCAGCGCTTTCATCTCGTCCGGCGTGAGCTGATTACTGTTGGTGGTTTTGGCTGCCGTACTCGCTGCGTGCCCCGAAAACAGCTTGATGCCCACAAAAATCACCAGCAGCGCCACGGGCAGCATCAGCCACTTCAGCAGGCCATTACTTTTCATGACCGCCTCCGTGCACGGGCCCGGCAGCACCTGCAGCAGCCGGCATGTTGATCGTGGCGTCGATGGCACTGATCGATGGCAACAGCGCATCGGCTGCGCCATGATCGCGGGTGACGAGATACAGCACGCTGGTATCGGTGGACTGGCCGGCCGGTCCCAGCGTGGGATGCTGGAAGGTGGCGGCCACGAAATCGCCTTGCAGTGCGCGTGGATCGAGCGTCAACCAGTTCGATGTTGTGTTGGTGAGGCGAATTGCCGTGACCCAGTCGTCGTCCAGCCGCCATGCGGCTAACGCGGTTGACCGGACAGGTAGCGTGGGCAGCAGGGTGTCCAGTGGCAGACCACGCCGCAGGTTGACGCGCGTGATGCCGTGGACCGGTTCGACCGTGCGCAGGGGAGCGTAAAGACTTTGCGCCGCGTAGCGGGTCAATACGACTGGAATCGGTGTTTCTGGTGCGACCTGCGTGGAGGCAGACGTCGGCCGATCTGCGTCGGTGCGACCATCCTCGCCGTACTGTTTCGCCACCGCCGCATCCTCGACAATGCGCACGGGCTCCAGCGGTTCCTGATCGGGTTTGGCGGATTCTGCCGCGATGTCGAGCAGGATCAGTGCGCCGGTATCGGCGTCCTGCAGTTGCAGCCGCGTGGGTTCGATCGGAGCACTGGGGCGCAGATAGACGGCACCGCCCGCGCTTTGTACCCGCAAATGATCGGCAAGCGAGGGAGGAACGCCCACACGCACGTTGTGATCCACGAAGATCACGCGCTCCTGGCCGACCACCAGCGGTACGGCAAGCGGCATGCGTTGCCAATGCAGGATTTCGACGGCGTGACTGCTGGACGCGAGGCCGAGCCCAAGGACGGCGCCTGTCAGAACAGACAGGGCAGGGTGTTTCATGGCAAACCTCCCGGGGTGCTGGCCGCTGTACTGGCAGCGGGCGCGGAGGCCGCTGCCGGTGGCGGCGTGGCAATGCGCTGCGGCGGTCCGGCGTAGCAGTCGAGCGCGAGACCAAACGGATTTTTTTCCGGGTCGACGTCATCGCGTACGACCTTGAGGGTGTAGCGCACCAGTGCGCGTTTGACGTGCTCGGCGCTGTAGTACTCGTCGGCGGTCACATCGAGCGTGACGACCCAGTCATGGTCGGACAGCTCCTTGACGCGTAATGTGGGATCATCGCCGTAGCCGCGCCCGGGGATCTCATAAATACCGCGCACGCGCTGACGCAGCTCGCCGCTATCACGTCGGAACGCGAAATCCTGTTGCAGCGTGTTCTGGCAGGCCGGTGTCAGATACGGCGACAGCGAGCGGATGTTGCGGGCGTAGTCTTCTTCACCGTTGGTCGGCCAGCGGTTCAATTGCTGGAAGATGTAGAACGCGAACGTGTAGACCGATTCGGGCGGGACTTCCCACCACTTGCGCACGCTGCCCGAGCGCAGATCGGGCGGGACATGAATGGTGAGATTCTTGGGGGCGCTCCACCAGCCGACGCCCAACGCCAGCGCCAGCACGAAGAGTGCGGTGGCGCCCAGGCGCAGCGTGCGGACATGGGCCTGCAGGTGCGCGACTTCGTTCCTGAAGCGGCTCATGACCGACCCCGACGGGTGGTCATGAGAATTGTCCTGCGGGTGGTCCAGTAGCCGGCGCGGGTGATCAGATCGCGGCCACCCAGGACAGCAGACAGCCGGGGCGCGCTGCACCGCAGCCACCATTGCACGTGCCGATAGAGCCACGTATCGGGACGCCCCCGCTTGCGCCGCCGCAGTACGCCGCCGCCAATGAACACACCGGCAGCGACACCGACCACGATGAGCGTGGGCGCCACCGCGAGGCTGCGGGTCAACCAGGCCAACGGGATGCCGAGCAGCAGGCTGGCGCAGGCCGATAACCCCACGGTGACCCAGAGCTCGTCGGCCGTCAGTCCGCGTACGATAACCGGCTGACGGTTCAGGCGATGGGGCAGGAAGGTCACCGTGCCGTTGTCGAGCGGATCGGTCGCGCCTGACATGTGTGCCACCTCACAGGATGCCGGTGGCCGTCGTGAGCAGCCAGACCCCGATGACCAGTAGCACCGCGCCGACGGCGACCGTCAGACCAAATTGGCCCCAGGTCTTGCGGCCCGTATGAATTTCGGAATACGCCGTGTAGGCGTGGTAACAGACCCCGATGAACATCGCAGCGACTACCAGCAACGCGACCAGCATGACCATGTCGTAGCCATAGTTCTGGATCGTTTGCAGGATGCCGGTGCCCGTCCCCCGCGTGGGAGCCTCGATGGTGGGCAATGCGGCGTGGGCTGTCAGTGGCAGCCCGACGATGACTCCCGGGAAAAATAGCTGCAAGGTCAGCCGACCAAAGCGCGGAGGGTGATTCATGGTGATGGTGTCCTGGTTACGACAACAGAAGGAACGTCAGCACGACGTACATCGCAGCGAAGCGCGCTGCGACGGTCACGAACTGGCGCTGGCTGATTCGGTGTTCGGCCCAGCCGACGTACGCGGTACGCATGGCCCATACGCCCCAGAGAAGGAGCACGACGAACACGCTGCCCAGGAGCAGGGTGGCGCAGTCGGTTGGCGCGAAGCCGCCGTTGGCCTGAAAGGCGGTCATCTGGTTCGCGTTCATTGCGTATTCCCGTCGCCCGATCGCTCGTCGCGGTAGGTGCAGACGAGGTCGACTGGGTCGCGAGGCTGGGCTCGCGCCGGGGTGAGGTAGTCATGGATTCCCGTGCGAACGCGTCTCATGTCGTTACGCAAGCGGGCGTAGTCGAAGTGATAGCGGGCGTTGCTTTCCGAGGCCACCGCGGCGGCCTGGTCGGCCAGGCGATCCGCGAGATCGAGCTGGCGAACGAGCAGGGCCAGTTGCGCGTGTTCGGACGCGCCATCGGCGGCGGCCACCAGGTGAGGGCACGCAAATGGTGTCAGGAGCAGCAGGCCTTGCAGTGCAAGGTGAGCGATCGATGATCTGCGCATCAGGCTCATCACATCGTTCCAGGGTGGTTGGAGTGATGTGATCGTGAGACGAGATATTCGGCGGCGCTGCGAACAATAGGAAACGGCGTGCTACCGTGTTCTCGATAACTCGGCGGCTATCCGGGTCGGCTGCGCGACCCCTCTTCAACTAAGGGAGCTATTCACAGCGAAGTCCAGGATAGCCGTACGGCCTGCAATGCTCCCGCGCAGATGGTCGAGCCGTCAGAGGCGCAACGGCAGGTGTCGGCGTCGTGCAGTCGCGCGTACTGTCACTCACGGACAACAAGTCGGCCTTTGCGGACTTTGGGCCGGGCTGGGTTCTGCGTCCGCAAATGCGGCGGATTCCTGAGGGCGTCGGCGCCGTGCGGCAGACGGCAGCTTTCAGTTTCGGGGAATTTACACGTTCCACCACTCTCCGCCACATGATGCCGATGACGGTCTCAATGGGTTCAAAGTAAAGATCACAGCGCAAGCTAAGACCATTTTGATGTTTTGACCGTCGGCAGTGACTCACCGCCTGAGCGGTAGCTCCTTATCCAAAGCGTAGAATTAGGTCAATTTGGCGTCCTTGTCGCCGCCTAGCCTGCCATGCCTTCGATAAATTCTCCAAGACTGTCGACGATTTTGCTAGGATCGAAGAAAAGAAAGCGAGGAGATTTTTCACTCCCTCGTTCAATAAGAAAATAAACTGAGAGTGGAATATCATGATCAACAGTTTGTCGCGAATCAAAAAATTTGGTGTTTTCGACGACTACGCGAAACCAGCGGGCCTAAACGAATTTGGCGCGGTCAACATCATCTACGGATGGAATTATTCTGGCAAGACGACGTTGTCGAGGCTCTTCCAGTGCCTAGAAACAAAGGCGGCTCACCAGGACTATCCCGGAGCGCAATTCGCGTTGGTTGACGAGGACGGCTCATCGGTCAATCAATCCAACGTCGGCGCTTACGGCGGCGTTGCCCGAGTGTTCAACTCGGATTTTGTTGAGAAAAATTTGAGTTGGAACGGAGCGACGTTTCACCCCATTTTGTTGTTGGGCGAAGACACTATTGAGGCGCAAAACAAAATCGCGGCGAATGCGAAACTCATTGAACGGTGCCGGATGGCATATGCGAAACACCGAAGGTTGATCGATGAAACCGAACAGCGGATGAGCCAAGATCGGACCGCTGGAGCCAAACAGATCAAGATTCGCCTTTCGCTGGTCGAAGCGTTTACCGCTTCGCACCTCAACGGCTTGCTAGCTAGCTTTGATGCAGGCAAAGCGGCCGCAGCGCGACTCAGCGAAGAGGACTTGGCAGCGTGTCTGAAACAAGCCCTCGCTTCGGACAAAGACAAGCTTGAACCGATGCCTTTCGTGCGCCTTCAGCCGACGCTTTCTGGGTCGATCGCGAAATGCACGCCGCTGCTTCAAAGAGTACCGCAATTGTCGAGCACAATCGAATACCTTAGGGAGAACCCCGCCGTCGCCAATTGGGTCGAGCACGGGCTGACACTGCACAGCGAGGCGACAGCTTGCGAATTTTGCAGCGGGGAACTGACCAGCGAGCGCATGGGCGCGCTTCGCGCTCACTTCTCCAAAGATCTTCTCAATTTCAAGAACGAACTGAGCGTCGCCAAGAAGTCCGTCGACTTGCTGCAGTTGGAGCTAACGCCTATACAGAAATCGAGTTTCTATCCAGACTTTCGCGAGCAAGCAAGCGAAGCGCATCGAGAACTGCTGGGTGCGGTCGGCGCCTTCAACGATCAGGTACTCAAACTCTCCGCATCAATGGCTCGCAAGCTGGCGTCGAGTTTCGAGGGAATGGAGCTTCCAGAATTATCGGACGAACCTGAGAGAAACGTGGCTCGACGAGTGGCAGCGTTCAATGAAATCGTGGCGGCGAACAACGCGATCGGCGAGAGCTTCGGTAAGCTGAAAGCCGGCGCAGTAAAAAAAGCGAAACTGCATTTTGCCGCCGAGTTTTTCGCCGCAGAACGCGACTTGGGCGTCGCGAAGCGTCTCGCTCTGCATGTCGCGCATCGCGAAAGGATGGAGAAGATCGGAAAAGCGTTAAAAGCCGAAAGTCTGGAGCTGGAAGCTCAAATCAGCTTCGCGCAAAAAGGCCGAGAGATGATAAATGCCCGAATCTCGAATCTACTTGGGAGCGACGAGCTCCACATCAAGGTGGTCAAGGAAGGGGAGTCGGACCGGTTCCGGCTCGCTCGCCGAGAGGCGATCGCGAAAAACCTTAGCGAAGGCGAAAAGACAGCCATCGCCTTCGCGTTTTTCTTGACGAAGCTGGACGAGCTAGAAGATATCTCAAAATCGTTGGTCTACATAGACGATCCTATTTCCAGCTTGGACAGCAATCACATTTTCCAAGTCAATTCGATCATTCGAGAAACCTTCTTCAAGCAAGACGAGCCAAAAGGAGAATGGAAAGTCGCCTGCGCGCAGCTTTTCATTTCCACGCACAATTTTGAATTTTTCTCGCTTCTTCGCGAATTGCCAGCGAAGAGCAAAAGACGCTACTTCCAAACGAGGAAACTGTCACCGACTGTTTCTTCGTTCACGAATCTTCCAGCCTCGATCCTCAAATATTCTTCGGAATATCACTATCTTTTTAGCGTGGTTCACAACTTCCACAATAGCGCGGACAAAGGTGAGTTGGAAACACTGCTCGCTGTGCCGAACGCAGTGCGGCGATTTGTGGAGCTTTATAGCTACGCCCGCATCCCGCATTTCGTCGACGGAACCGTCGATCAGCGCGTCGACACCTTGTTTGGAAAGGAGAAGTCGAAACGAATTCTCAAAGTTTTGCATTATTTCAGCCATCTCAACGACATCGAGCGCTTGTCGAAGAACACAGACTTGATTTGCGACATCGAGCATGTCGTCGCTGATCTTTTCGAGTTGCTCGAAAAGGATCCGTTGCACTACGATGCCTTGAAGGCCTCCCTAACGTGATCGATGGTTGTCACGCGCGTGATCTAAGAGCGGCTCTCGCGCTGTCGCGAAGCACGCCGCTCACGCGCGCAGGGGCTAGAAAAGGTCGCATTGAACGACCGGTTGAATCCGCCAGTGCGACCGGACACCCGAATGTCTCGGTAACGGTGGCGTCGGGCGTCGCCTTGCGGCCGACTGTAAGCGCTACAAAAACAGCTTATGTTGCGCCATTTGGCCGACGAGGTTGCTGCTTGAAACTCTGCCGTTTTGCACTTTTGAGCACGCGAGTCTTCTCTGTCTTGAAGTTAGTTTCAGCCTTCGTCGAAAACATATCCTCCTCCGGCATACCTAGTGAGTACATTTCGCGCTCGCGGAGTTCTTCCTGTTTCAGATATTCTATGAATTTCTCCACCCGCTCTAGCCGAACTTTTACCCGCTCCACGCGCTCGCCTCGCGTGAAAAATTGATATTCCTTTCGTGCCGCTTCTGTTAGGTAGTTGCTGGTCTCTTCGCTAAAAATACCGCAATCAGTGCATATTAAATCGAGGTATGTGAAATAGTAGGCAAGATCGCCAAGCATATATAAACCATAGGCGGTGATCTTAATGCGATCGACAGATTCAGAATATGCATCCAGTCTATTATCGGACTCCACGAAGCCATGACGTAGCAGGACGTCTAGGTTTTTTTCGAAATCCTCCTGCATGCTAAAAATTTCTGCGAAGTAGGCTCGCAATTCGGCAGTTGCGAAATATGACGGCGCAGTTGGGTCAACTCCCTTTGCAAGTTTTCGCAAAATTCGTAGCGCAGTAAAATGAGAGCCATGGCGCGTCGATCTGAGCTGGTAGATATTGGGAATATCGCTCAGTGACTCTTCGTAAAAATAACGGTTCGGGATCATCACTGGTTTGATGACCTGATGAACCTGAAAGTTCCAAGTACGATTGGAGATCATCTCGTCCACGTTCGTGTAACCAGACAACAGAAAACTTCGGAAAAGATCTAGAGAGAGACGTATATCGCCGTGTGCACAAGCAGTCAAAAAATTATTCAGAGGTGATCTGTCGCTCGAAAATTCACGACTTAGAATTTTAAGGTAGGTTCCGCTGTCCTTGATAAAATCAAGATCGGCTTGACCAAGTTCATCGTCCTCATTGGGTTCGCGTTTTTCTAGGATCGTTACCGTATAGTCGAGGCGCTTTTTGAACACTTCCGCTGGGCGAGGTGAACTAATGTGAAAGCCGGAATTCTGAAAGGCATCCAACACCCCATGAATTTTGGAGTCGAAAAAGCGCTCCTCGCGCATCGATATCAAAGTTACACATTTTAGGCGATCAGATATTTCTTGCGCGGATGAAAAGCAAAAATCCTGAATCTCTGACGAATATTGGTCGGTGTTGTCGATAACAACGATTGCACCTCGCTCTTTTGTAGCCAGATGATTGACCAACCGCTCCGCGCAGTAGGCCATGTCCTGCTTCCATGTTGTGATCAGGGAGTTCAGTTTCAAATTATACGCCTCAGATGCCACTGGAAGTCCAGCTAGATCCTGCTTTCGTGCAGTCGAAAACCGGTCTGAAAACAGATCGCGCGTCAGTGTATCTCGATCGGCATCCAACAAGCCTTCCGTGTCAAGTTGCTTAACCAGACCCTGCCAGATAGCGGATCTAATGACGGCAATGTCTTCTGGCACTTTGAGCAAATCGACAATCGCTATAGCCGCATGTTCCCTCAGCCAACGTGGAGCGTTGTGATGTAGAAGTCGTTTTATAAACGTCGACTTTCCAGCGCCCTTTCCCCCGAACAGGACCAGCACCTCGCCTTTACGATTTTGCTTCAGATTTTTGGTCAATCGTCCGCCTAGCCGGCCACCTTTCCCCGTATCCTCGAGTTGCTGCACACCAAAAGACTCGAAAAACGGGGAGAGTGAATCATGGATTAGCGACCGCATCCCGTCCGACGTGCCTAGGTATTCTCGCTGAGACACATAGCATCGCTCCATGAACTCAGTGTCATCGTCCTTGATTACGCCGAAATATCGATTCACAATTGGACGAAGCTTGATCGCAAGGCGGTTTGCTGTAATTGTGTGCGAATAAGAGGAGATTTTTTCCTTTGGATAATAGACATTCCGGTCCTTCGGCGGAGCGCTACTAAGCAGTGTTGGTAGAGAGGAGCGCTCGGTGACGGCAACGAAAGACAGATTATTTGTCGCCTTGGTATACTCCTGCACGAAAAAACCGAGATTTCGCACCACAAACGCCTGCAGCGACTCCCAACGCTTCCCTTTTTCGAAAGTTTTAAAAAAAATCCATTCAAATCCATTGGTAATGCAGGCGTATTCACATCCACTATCAAAGCAATACGTTCTCACCTGCTGCATCGCTGCTTTAATATCTGAGTCGCTCAGTAGCTTAGCGATTGAGATGTAGCAGGAAGTCTCGTCAGCCGCGTGCGGAATCGGCAATTCGAAGAACACGCCTGCCCTCTTTGCTTCGATGAAAAGCAAATCATCGCCGTTCGTCTTCTTAAGTACATAGTCTGCGAAACCCGGGGCGATAAACTCTTCGACGACGACTCGATTTTTTGGCCATGAAAGGAAATCGTGAATAATGAAGTCGATGACCTTGTGACGCGTTTCCGCTTCATTTATGTCCCTTTGCGATGCATACTGCTCCACGCTTCTCAGTTGTTCCAGCTTGTCGTCTGTTTTCGATGTCTTGTGGTCTTTCATGGCGCCCCGGGAGTGTTCGCTTATTATTCACACTTACCCCGTGATAATAGCTCACCATTTCGTTTCGGTGGATCTGGTGCTCGACGCTCCGCCGAGCCTCCGAAGTTGATCGCTGACTATCTTCGCGAACGTCAGTCATGGCCGAACTCTTGCCGGCCGACACAACTGCTCGTACGGCCGTTCCAGCATCAAAGCTGCTTCACGAGCCACACCGGGTCGACGGACTGCTCCGGGTCGCAAGTACGCATCCGCTCGTGGTGAGACCGGTCATTCGCATCCGCCGACATGCGAATGGCAGGTAGGCGATCCATAGCCGCCTGACCAACGCCGATACTCGAATGACGGCAATGGCCGAACAGCACGCGTAGGCTGTCAGGCAGTTTTTAAGGCGAACTGGACGCTCAATTGACCATTCTGTCGGATTGGGGAAGGCTAGCAGTTGGCCGGACCCGGTCTGACGTTGAGCTAAGGCGATCAGGTATTGAAGGAAACGCATTCGGCACCTGTCGACTTGGAGCGAGCCATTAGATATGTAGAAAGCGGCCGCGACGATCGTGCTGGCGTAGGCGGAGAAACGCAACGCGGCATCGGCGTTCATGACCGTGGCGATTCCGGCAGCGGACGCAATCGTAGTGGAGAGGGAAACACCGGATACGTTGACTCGGCTGCTTGAAGCGCTGGGCCTAAGACGATCTGAGCATAAACTCGCACGATTCCGCATCGCCAGGATCACTCCGCTTCGAGCAGTTCTTTCAGCCTGTTCAGGCCGCGCATGACCTATTCCGTGTCGGCGGCGAATTTTTCACCGTTCATCCCTTGCACGCGAAACAGCGTACACATCACTTCGGTACCCGTACCATTTGCAACAGCGCGCGTTGGTACGTAAATCTCGCTGCCGTCGAGCAGTCCGACATAGCGATCGAGTACGCCGTATGCGTTAGGTTCGGTGAAGCGAATCTTCATGGGACCATTCTCGCCTTCGAATCGCCAGACGGTTCCTTCGTTGCCGAGACCCGATGCCCAGCACGCGAACGAGGCGGGCGGCGCCATGAAGTCATACACGTCTTGCGGGCTCCATGAACCTCCCATCCCGAGAAGCCGGGAAAATGCAGCGGCAAGAAAATACCTTTCCGACCTGCAAAGACATGAGAGACTGGATGAGCCTTGCTATCACAGGTACTTTTTGAAGCTGCCGACGGTGACATCAACGGATAGTGCCAGCAGTGCAGCACTCGGGAGCAGAATCCACAGCGGTTGGACGCTCACGGGCAGCGCGAGATAGACGAACCAAGGCAGCACCACCAGCGGCATCAGCGTGGTCTTCGCGCGATGATGCAAAAATCCCGATTCGCGCCCGGCGCCGAAGCGCCGGATATCCCGGCGGACCAGCCCGTCGATAAAGCCGGTGAAAATTGCCGCGAGAAAGAGCGGAAGCGCCATGACGAGGATGAGAAGTCGTACGAGAAACACCAGCACCGTATAGGCCGCGGCGAGGATGTAGTCCTCCAGATGCACGGCAACCTGACTCAGGTAGTAGCGAAGGTCCGGTGAGCGGTGCTGGCTGGCGGCGCCCGAACGTGTCGACGCGTGGCGAATCCAGTCGAGTAGCCCGCTTCTCACGAAGAGCCAGTCGTAGCCGCGCTCGATCAGCCAGTGCGCCGTGCGCCCGGGTTCATGAATCAGCACACTGCGGGTAAAGGCACGGGAAATCTGCGTCATCTCGAAGTCCAGCATGCCCTGGGCGTGATGCCAGCCCTGTGCAGGCCAGAAAAAGTGCATGCCGACGCATTCGACGAGAATGCACACCATCAGCGATCCGCACATCACGCCGAACAGACGGAAGGGCAGCGTGATGAGGCTGGCGATCAGCGATTGCTGGCGAACCTGCTCCCGCTGTGCAGTGGCGGCCGGATCGCTCATGTCGTCGGCGCGTCACCGGTCGCCATCTGCCGGAAATCATCGATCAGGTCGGCGGGCAGCGTCTGGTCCTGCAAGCCGGGCAGGGCACGGCTGTCCCACCACTCGCCGGCCTCCACGTAGTGCTGGCGCATACGGGCGGCTAATTCCTGCAAATCCTTAGGCATGGCCTCATCGGGGTCGGGTGTCGGGAGTGGCATACGGACCTTCCAGAGCTGACCGCCCTCGATCAGCGCGAAGCATTGTCCTTTGGGCAGCGACACGACGTGTGCCGGCTCGATCAACGGCACGCTCGAGGTCGTCACGCGATCCTGCGTGTTCGAGGTGAATGCCGTATTGCCGTGTGGATCGGAACTGTCCGTGGCGCCGCTAACCAGCGAGGTCATATACACGTCGACCTTGGGGAGTTGTCGGGTCAGCAGTTCGGCCGTCGCGGTCTCGCGCACGCGCAGCATCAGCAGGTTATTGAAATTGCCGATCACCTGGCCGGCTTTCGCACGATTGCCAATACGCGCCTCAATGTCCGAAAGCGTCTGCGTGTAGGCCGTGACCTGAATACCGGCGCCGCCGCCCTTGTTGACCATCGGAATGAATTCGTCGCCCATCAGTTCGTTGAACTCGTCGGCGTGGACGTTGATCGGAATCCGCTGGCTGGTGGAGGCGCCGGGCAGACCGTCATCGATACCAAACTTATAGATGTGCCCCGCCACCGATACCAGGTCTGAAAACATCGAATTGCCCACCGCCGCGGAGACTTCCGCATCGGAGAGGGCATCGAGGCCGACATAGACGACCGCGCGTTTGCGGATGATCTGCATCCAGTCGAAGATGGGGCGCGGGTCGTTCAGGTCTGAATAGTTCGGTGCGAGCAGTTGGGCGATCTTGCCTGTGGTGAGCTTTTCCAGGAGAGGAAGCAACGACGCGACGATCTTGTCGAAGTACGTACGGTCATAACGAACCGCCGAACGCAGCCCGTCGAGCACCGGGTCGTAGACCCGCACCTGCGACAGGTATTGCTCGATGGCCACAACGCGCTTCTCCCGGCCGATCATGTTGCGCGGGATGGTCTTGTCGTTGAGCTTCGCTTCGAGCTGGACGATGATTTCCCAGGCCTTGGGCTCGGTTCTGGCGAAAAACTGCGCGGCATACTCCATGAACAGCGCGTCGATGTTGATCACGTGGCGCTGGATCAGCAGGTAGTCCGGGCGCTGTCCCAGCTCCACCAGAGCGCGAGCGATGATGTTCACGAACCGCCAGGCGAACTCGCGAAACGCCGCGCTGTTGCCTTCACCCGATAACTGTCCTGCAATGCGCGTGGCGACTTCGGAGATACGTCCGAACCGTCCAACGGCGTTGTAGCGGGCTGAGATATCCGGCCAGCCGAGGTGGAACACATAGAACTCGCCGTCGCGCCCGGCGCGCTTCGCTTCGACGTACATGCGCTTGAGCAGATCGGCGTCCCCCTTCGGATCGAAGACGATCACCA
Organism: Paraburkholderia ginsengisoli NBRC 100965; assembly: GCF_000739735.1. Taxonomy (GTDB): domain Bacteria; phylum Pseudomonadota; class Gammaproteobacteria; order Burkholderiales; family Burkholderiaceae; genus Paraburkholderia; species Paraburkholderia ginsengisoli. The sequence continues at coordinate 226,214 of NZ_BBJF01000004.1, forward strand.
CTTCATGTTCGCCGTTGACCTTGCGGCGAATGTCCTGGGTGATGAAGAGTTCGGCCAGCCGTGTCTTGCCCACGCGCGTTGTGCCCAGCACCAGTGTCTGGCCAACCCGCTCGCCGAGCGGCAGGGTGACGTCGATCTCGTTGGGCTCGATGCCGTGCAGGCGCGGCAGACCGCCCAGGGGCGGCAGTGGGCGTACGGGATTCAGCACGCTGTCCCAGCGGGTCGCGCGGGCCAGGCGCGCCAGGGGCGCCGGGGCGAATTCCAGTTGGGCCTCCAGCCGTCGGGCCGTGCGATAGGCTCGCGTCGGCTCGACAAGCCGCCGGAATTCGGGCCGGTAGGTTTGCATGAGCCGGTGCGTGTGCTGGGGCTCCCAATGAAAGCCGCGCCCGATGAACAGTCGCTGCTGGCTGACCGGCACATCGCGGCTGGTCATTACGTAGTGAGGCAGACGGCGGATATGGCGGCGGTAGCGAAGGATCACTCGGGCCTCGCGCCATCGCACGGCGCCGAAGATCAGGAAGGCGAGCGCGGTGCCGATGGCAAGGGCCGGACTGAGTGCCAGTGACCAGGGGGCGATGAGACAGAGAGCGGCGGCGGCACCGCAGATCGCGACGGTGTAAAGCTCGACGGCCGGGCGCAGCAGAACTTCGACCGCATGCCGTTGTGCCATGTCACTGTTCGATGCCGGTGGCGGTGATCAGCACCGGATAGTGCTGAAGTCCGAGGCGTTGTGCCAGATCGTCGCCGGGTGTGGGCGCCAGGGTGAGGCCCGGTGCCAGACGTCGCAGGTCATCCAGAGCCGCGGGCGATTCGACGTTGACGACCAGACCCACGGCCCCGAGCTTGCGGAGCGTGTCGAGCCTGTGGTGTATCCAGGCTCGCGAACGGGCATCGTCACCGATGACAAAAACCGGACTGAGCCCGGGCGCCTGGATTGGCCGATGCGCGACACTGCCCGGCGTCAACTGCGCCGAGTGGACGGGCAGCATGTCGGCGTCCGTGAATGCGCGCGTGGGTGGCGCCGAAGGTTGCGCGGTGGTGGAGGGTGTCGCTACTGCGTCAGGTAGCAGATTCAGCGCGCGGTAGTACGGCAGTGCGGATACGCCACCGTGATCTTCAACGACGACCGGCGGGTTTTGTATCGCCTGGGCATTTACCTGAGCGCATACGCAGCTCACGGCAATCAGACACGGCAGGCGCCGTAACCAGGGATGACGGTCTAACATGGGGTGGCAGCCTCCAGGTGATGTCGTTCGTGGGTTGATCAGACAGTGCACGGATGGTGCGCTGATGAGTGACCGCCTACCTGGGTCAATCGGGAACGTCGTCCTACCGGATTGACGCGCTGATGGCGATGTGGACAAAAATCGGTTCAGGGGCGGCCCAGCGCGGCATTGCCGTCGAGTACACCCACCAGGTGCTGTCGCACGCTGCGGCGGTAGCGCGCGGCTTTGTCGCCTCCCGCCGGTCGATGGTATTTGCCGATGGCGACGAGCCAGTCGTCTCCCGGCGTGTGCAGCTCGCGCAGGATGGCGGCGGCGATGGCAAGATTGCGGTACGGGTCGAGCAACTCGCAGGGTTGCGCATAGCGGCGCATCTGATAACCCAGATTGACCTGACCGAGGCCGGCGTCGATACGGGTCGCGGGGACCGATGCGAGCGCGTGTTGCAAAGCGGTGCACGCGGCGCTGAGCGTGGCGTAGCGATACGGCGCGCCCGCGATATTGAGCGTCCACGGCCACGGAATGAACCGGCCACGCAGGCGTATGCCGCTTTCTTCCAGCGCGATGGCGAACAGGACGGACGACGGGACGCCGGCCTCGTAAGCCGCGAGCTGATAGGCCGGAGGCGGCACGTCGTACGCTGCCGCTGGCGGGACATGGCAGGCCAGCGCGAACAGGCCGATCACGCCGGCGAGGCGCCGCGCTACTGCCGGCGCCATTGTCCGCCGACTTCCTGTACGACGGCGGGCAGTTCGCCCTGGCCGCCAATCGACAACCAGCGACCGGCATCATGATTGAGCGTTACCGTGTGTGTTCGGACTTTGGCAGGATCGATACCGGCGTGCTTCGCCCATACGCGTACGAGGGCGTCATCCTGGCGGCTGCCCACCAGATAAACATCGAACGCCGCGCCTGCCGACTGAAGCTGCTGCACGCGCGCATCGCATGCCGGACAGTCGGCCTTGACGAAGACAGCGAGCCGCCCGGCCTCACCGTGCGCCGCGGTTGCCGCGATTGCCGTGAAAGGCCCGGCGCTCGCCAGATTGACCGGTTGCAGAGCCGGATAGAGCCGCTTCCAGGCGGCATCGTAGGCTTGCTGGTAGATCAATTCCTTCTGTACGCGTTGCGACTCGAACTGCACTTGCAATTCCGCATAGTGCTGACGCTCGGCGCCCGAGCGTGCCTCGATGCCTAAAGCGGTGAGGGGGTCGAGGTTGGGGGCGGTGACGCCCAGCGGACCCTGCATCAGTTCCCCGTAGCGGGCCCATTCCTCGGGGCGTAAGCCCCACGCACGCGCGGCGCTTTCATCGGGGCGCGTGCTGAGCGACGCCTGCATCTGGCTTGACGTGACTCGGGTGTCGGTGGTGCGGGGCTGCTGGGCGAGGGTCGGGCACGCCGCACTCAACGCGCCGATCAGCACCGTGGCGGACAGGCGCGAGTGAACCGGGGAGCGGATCATGGGGTATTTCCAGGCACAGGGAATGGATACGCCCGGCCGTTCATCCGGAAGGTCACGGCCTTGCCGTCGATCGATTCGAGCAACCAGTTGCCGTCACTGTCGCCCGCGCGTAATAGCCGCTCTTCGCTCAGTGGCGAGGCGGCGCTCGGTGCGATCGACAGGAACGGTTCGCCGCCGCGCAGCTCGATGCCGCGCAGGGCGAAGGGGGGCGTGACGATCCTGGGTGAGGCGCGACGGCGCGGCGCGACCGGCTCGGGCTTCTGATGAAGCGCAGCCAGCTGGGTTTCGATCTGGCTGGTCCTGGCTTCCAGTTGCGTGAATGCGTCTGCACTCGCGCGCGTGTCCAGCGCGTGTTCGACCCTGGCCATACGGTCATCCGTCGCTTGCCGTGCGCTAGCGAGCTCGACCGGGCTGACGGCGGGCGGGCGTTGTTTGAGAAGGGCGAGCTGCTGCTCAAGGGCGGACTGCCGACGCTGCAAGGCGGCCATGTCGGCCACCTGTACGCTTTGCTGCGTGCGTTGGGTCAAGCGCGACAACGCCACATGATCGACCACGCTTGCGATACTGATCAGGATGAGCCAGCTCGCCATGACCACGCGGAGCGTTCGAGGACGAAGTGCGGAGGCGACAGGAGGTGGAAGGGTCACGGCTGAGCCTCCTTCGTTGAAAGAGGGGCGGCCTGTACGACCGGAGCCGGGATCGCAGGGGCGGATGCCGCCGACGGCACCGACGCTGGCGCGGTTGATGACGGCGTTACACCGGCTGCATCAGCGCGCGCGAAACAGATCGTGCGCGTCGAATCATCGCTTTGGAGTTGCCATGCGGGACCCGCCAGCGTTTGTAGGGCCTCGCGCAGCGTCATGGGGCCGAGACGCAGGTCGACGGCAGGCAAGGGCAGGGCGTAAGGCGGACCGGCGCTAGCGTCTTCGCACAACCGATATCCCGAGCGAAGGAGCAGATACCGTAGTGCATCGCCAATCGTGGCGCTGACGGCACCCGGCATGGTGATATCCACCACCTGCTGCAGCAGGTCATGCTGTCCGGCATCGGCACCGAGTTCAACGAGGGTGTAGCGGCCCGAGCGGATGACAGGGATCGACGTGGTGCGCTCCGTGGTGGCCTCCGGTGCCCAAGCGGGTTCGCGTTGTCCGGTAGCGCCCGGAGAATGGGGCGACGGGCTCGTGCATCCGGCGCTCAGGCCGATGGCGGCCCATAGGGCCGCGATACGGGTGAGGTTCCGGCATCGGCCGGATCGGGTCATGGCGCGCATGGGCGGGTTCCTGGAACGTCCAGTTGCCACCTTCGCTCCACAGTACACGTGCGTCAGCCAGGAATGAGCACTGGTCGATACCGCATTCCTGGCAGGCGCGTCGGTTGAAACGGCAAGCGACACTTGCCCGCTTCGGTGCCGTCCAACGTCGAACATGGGGGAGTAGAGCCAGACACGAAGGGGCCAACTTTGCCCGATCCCACGGCTGCCTTTATCATTATGAGAATAGGTAACAGGTATGGTATGAAGTTGTCGCCGAAGGTGCGCGGAAAACCACGCATATGCCCATCGAACACGTAAGTAAAAATAGGAGAATTGAATGGCAAGCTATCGCGAACTCCTGAAGCAACGCGAGGAACTTCAAAGACAAATCGAGGCGGCGAGGGAGCAGGAAGTCGCAGCGGCAATCAGTAGGGTCCGCGAAGTAGTTGCTGAGTACGGGCTCACACCTGAGCAAGTGTTTTCGCGATCCAGTGCAAAATATGGCCCGAAACCGGGAACGAGGCCCGCCAAATATCGCGACCCGGCGTCCGGCGCGACGTGGGGCGGGATGGGCCGTGAGCCGTTGTGGATCAAAGGGCAGCCGCGCGAACAGTTTTTGATTAACCCCTGAGCCGACGGAAAAGACGACGACGCGCGATGGGTCCCGCACGTCAGCCTGTATGCAATAACACACAAGCCAAAATGAGCAAACAACAGCAGTTTCTCTGGGCGGTCCAGACAGCACTCCTGGCAAACGCGATCAACCTGTCATTAGAGCCTTCCAACGCGATCTCAAACCGCCACATCATTTCAGCATCGGGGACGCTCGGAACATTGGGGGATGCGCTGTACGCGAGTGAACGGATTCCAGATGGCCTGTCGGCGATCGAAGCAGCAATCGATTTTTGCGACTATATGCTGGCGAATCTGAGAGAAGACAGCGACACAGTGCCTTCGTGGTTCGCCCGAAGCTAAGGTACAGAGAAGGGGACATGGCTGAATTTATCCCGCCGCAAGAAGAGGTCGGAAGGCGTGGGCATCTGCCAAACGTTCCCGCCACGCTCGTAGAACTGCACAGGCTGGTTTCGATATTCCTTGCCAGTAGGGGCTTCGCTGACCTTATCAGGGCTGCGACCGGACATGCTGCGGAACGACATGATCCAGTGTTTCAGTTGCAGCAGGTCGAAGAGGATGAAATATCGAGAATATTGCTGACACTGGCGATCACGGCTCGGGTAGTGGACGATGCGAATAATCGCCCGCTGGACCTGGTCGCCGGGGCGTGCGGGACCCTTGTGCCTGACAGTCAGACCCCGGATGTATGGCGTCCGTTAGAGCTGCGCGAGGCGTGCAACAAACTGATTCACGCCGAACGCCGCCGATTTGACGTTGAGCACACCGCGGAAGGACGGCCATATTTCACACCTGCACTCTACCTCTACGGCCTGCAAGGACGGACCCAGTGGAAGGCCACACTTGATGTGATTGCCTTCGCCAGGGAATATACGTCCTGCGTTACAGCCCTGTAATTTCGACTTGGAAAAACTGGGCGGAACCGAACATATGGAGACAGTCATGAAGGCACGCCACAATGCGCAAAAGCTCATTCAGTGGTTGCATCAACATCAGCCCGCTACGGTTGCTCAGATCGCGGCGAACGGCGTAATGAATTCGCGCGACGCTTCTGATGCGGTCCAGTACGGTGTGCGGCACGGCGTGCTCGAACGGGTCAAGCGCCCTGATGCAAGTGCGAACGCGAGAGTCCAGTACCGGTTGACGGGACAGGCACTGCCGGTCCTCAAGACCGCGGCGGCTCCGTCATTTGACGGGCTACTCCAGGCATGGGGCATCGCGCGCACACCACCACAACTGGAAGCGCGCACGTCGCGCAAATTGGAATTGGTCGGGTAATAACGGACAAACCCCATGAATCCCATTGTCACAAGCGCGCTTTGCGCGGGCCTCGTTTTCGCTGGGGGCGTCGGCGGAATTGTGTTGCACCGTTTGCTGCCAGAGACCCACCAGACGACAGAAACCCGTGATGTCGTTCGATTGGCCATCGGTATGCTATCGGTCCTGGCGTCACTCGTGCTTGGACTGTTGATTTCGACGGCGAAGGCATCGTCGGACGGCACGGACCATGATGTCCGCAGCTTTTCAGCTGATGTGATCCTGCTCAGTGAAACGCTGCGCGACTACGGGCAGACAGCGGCGATTCCAGCAGGGCTGCTGCGAGACTTTACGGTGCAAACGATTCAGGACATTTGGCCAACAGACGAGGCTCCTGCAGAGTTGGCCGACGAGCGGACAGGGCAAATACTGGAACACGTTCGAGAGCAGATTCGCGCGCTGCAGCCGGTGGATACGGGTCAACACTGGCTTCAGGATCAGGCACTGCAGATTGTCACGTCGTTGATTCGGCAACGATGGCAGTTGATCGAACACCAGGGGCCGAACATTCGCCCGATCGTCCTGGTCGTGCTCGTATCGTGGATTACGGTAATTTTCGCGAGCTTTGGATTCAATGCGCCACAGAATGCAACGGTAGTTACCGCGTTTCTGGTCGGTGCATGTGCCATTGGAGGCGCCGTGTTCCTGGTCCTGGCGATGGACAATCCATTTCACGGCCTCCTGAGAATATCGCCGATCCCGATGCAGAATGCACTTATCCATGTGACGTCGTGGTCGCGATAGTCCTGATTTCATCGCCAACCCGGGAACTGTATTCAACAGACGCGCCAGCACGAATCGCCCCGATAGCTATAGGAGCAGCCGACTATCATCGAGTCACGGGCGCCGTGGTGTGTGTGGATGTCGTAGATGAGCTGATGCAGACCTCGTCACCTTCCCGTAACAGTACTTATCACGTAACTGGAACTCTCCAGGCCCCGTTATAACGAGACAGCCCCCGAAGGGGCTGTCGAAGGCTGAGCCAGATTTAATGGACGAGCTGTCGTGCGAGTGCGACCTCGACCGAATCGCCATCCGGGTTCAATACATCGAGCCCCGACTCCGGCACGTCTCCCGACGTGCTTTGCGATACCAGGATCTTCCTGGCCATCAGACCGAGGCAAGTCATCTGCGACGTGTCCGCATAGCCGAGAAAAATCACCTTCACGGGTTGCTTCTGCCCGATACGCCATGAACGCCGTGCGGCCTGCTGCAACGAATACACGTTGTAGCCCGACTGCATGAACACGATCGTTGGAAACTCCAGCAGATCGAGACCGGTTTTGACGAGCTCCGGATTGGTGATGAGCACGTCGATGCCGCGGTCCAGTTGCTCGGCGATCCAGTCTTCCCGGCGGGAGGCATCCACGCTTGCGCGCAGCACCGCCACCTTGAAGCCTTCCTGTTCGAGCAGCACCTTCAGGCGTGAGGTCGTGTCGCGTGTGCCGGTATAGACGCTATAGACCAGGGTCTTTCGACCGGCGGCCTTTTCCTGCCGGCAGATATCGACAAGCTCACGCTCCTTGGGCATCACCTCCAGCTCATTGAACTGCGAGGGCGCAAAGGCCAGCAGCTCGCGGGACCGGGGGTGTTTGACCGTCTCCGTGCGAAAACACGTATCCGGCCACGCCAGCAGCACGTTCAGAACAACACCGAGTAGCGTCGTGTCGCGTTTGGCCAGCGCCTGCTTCAGCGCCAGCGTAAGCGTGCCCGCCATCGTGCGGTAGGCTTGCGCCTGGCCGGTGGTCATGGCGACCTCACGAAACTCCTCGTCGTAGGGCGGCAGCACATTGCCACCGATGTCCTTCAACTTCAGGAAGACCGTGAAGGGCAGGACGCAACGCAATACACCCTTTGGACCAAAACCCGGCGCCTTGACCGTGCGCACCGATACCCTGGTGCCTTTGGCGGTCTTGTGTGCTGTGCCCTTGTTTTCCGAATAGATATCCTTGAGCACGCCATGGTCGCGCATGAACGCCATCGCAGCCGACGTCATGCTGCCTTGCTTCGTTGGCCGGTAGCCGTCTTCGATCATTCGCCCAGGCAGGGCACGGAATAGCAGATAGAAAAGGTCATCGCCGTAGCCGCCCATCAAGGTGCCGGTGAGCAGAAGCGTCTTGCGTGCTTTCGCCGCCAGCACACCCATCGCCTGGCCCTGGGCAGAACCGCCGTTCTTGTACTCGTGCGCCTCGTCGGCGATGAGCAGGTCGAACGTGCCCTGGGGTAGTTGGCGTTTGATAAATTCCGAAGGCTGGTAGCCACCTTCGCCGAAGCCGAACTCCATACTTGCCATTGCGCGTTCCATGCGATGCGCCTGCCGATCAGAAAACACCAGCTCGCCGTTACCGTCCATCAGGTTGATGAACTCGTGGATGTTGTCCCCGAGCATCGACGCGAGAAAGGCATCGCCGAACTTCTGCATCAGTTTCTGTGCGGTGATTTCGCCGATCGTCGGAATACGCTTTAACGCTTTGAGTACGGCGGAGGATTGATCACTGGCGGATAACCCCCTGGGTCGAATCAGTGTCCAGAGTGCAGCCTCGCAGTCACTGCATTTGCGGCGGGATTCCTCCGCTTCGAGTTCGACCGTATTGAGCGGTTCGCCGTCCGGGTCAGTGATGATGTGGCCACAGTGTGGGCAGACACCGATCAGTCCATGACGGGTTCTCCGCTGTACGAACGACGGCTTCCAGTGAAAGCCCATGCGCATGCGCACACGTCCAAGGACGAAGAATTCCTGGCCCTGGGCGGGTACACCCAACTGCTCGCGCAGCTTCAGCAGTTTGACAAGCGTATCCGGGCCGTTAAGCACCCAGACCTTGGCGCCCGCCACCGTCTCCTGGATCTCACGCCGCCATTTGTAGACGAGATGCGGCGGAGAGAGGACCAGGGTACGGCGGTAGCCTTCGGCATTGAGTACGGCCGCCGTGGCGATACCGACGGTTGTCTTGCCGCAGCCCATCTCACCGTTCACGATCGCGGCGCGTTCGCCACGATCAATCAGCAGCTCGGTGACGGCGTGGACGACATCGGCTTGTGCCGGGAACAGCTGGCGTTTGAGACCAGCGATGACGCGCTGCCGATGGCTTCGCGGCAGACCCGCATAGACGGGCGGATTGGCGCGGTTGAGTGAATCGAGCAGATCGTCGCCGAATTCCGTGACGAAGTCCGGCAGACTCACGGTGAGAGGATCGGTGGCCGTCTCGAGCAGGTCGCCCTGCACGGTGGTGTTCTGATCGGGTACGAGGTTGGTGGACATGATGTGCTCCTGGGAAAAGCGGAGCACGCACCGTCCCCATGGGGCGATGGCATGCCCCGAGGGTGAAAAGAAGGGACCAGCGGAAGAACCGGCCTGGTGGAGAGTCAAGATTCGTCTGGGAGTCGAATCGTGGTCACGCTGCGATCGGCTTCGGTGATGATCCAGAGCGTGATGTCGGATGCGATCCGATACGATGAAGCGAGGCGACCATCGTTGCATAACGACACATCGTTGAAGAGGCGATCTGCTTCGCTGATGTCGCCCCAATCAGTGTTGAGGTGACGCCGCAGATAGAGCGCCGCGAATAGACGGCCTTGCATTTCAAGTGTCTTGACTCCGGGACTAACTTTAAGCCGACCGGGATTGAAGCGGGGATCGCCGATGGCGACGCAGAGTGAACCGAATTGAAAGATCAACATCATGATGCACAGCTCCAGGTGAGGGGCCGCGACACCCCATCGGGGTGGCATGGCCCCGGTGGGTGGTGGTATGAGCAGGATCAGTATTCGTTGGGCAGCAGCAATGTCGTGACGCTGCGATCCCATTCGGTGATGATCCAGAACGTCAGGTCAGAATCGCCCTGATAGCACGAGAACAGGCGATCTTCGCCGGATATCAATGCGGCATCGTTTCGCCGTTGGCCGCCGAGGCCCACGTCGCCCCAATCACCGCTGAGATGGCGGTGCAGGTACGAGCCGGGATTGAACCGGCCTTGCTGGACCAGCTCATTGATCCCGATGGTCATGAGGATGCGGCCAGGCGAGAAGCGCGCATTGGGAATCAGGCTGAAGAGTGTTTCTTCTGCCATGTCGAACTCGTTGAGGATGGAGGGGGCACGGCATCCCCGCGGGGTGACGTGACCCCAGTGGGTGGATGGAGTGACGGCGAACCGTCAGGGATAGCGATTAGCGGATGGTCAGCACTTCGCCTGTCGTTGGCGAGCCCGGTGTCATGTCCCAGGCGCGGATGACCGGCACGAACCTGTCGGTAAGAATGCGTGTTTCGGCCACGGAGCCGTCGTCACGTTCGGTGTACTCCGTCTGGTGGGTTTTCTCCTTGTGGGTGTCGCCTTTCACGACGAGCGTTCGGCCACTTTTTGACTGCACGACACCTGAAATCGCACCCGCGGCCAGAGCCAGGGCTAGATGCCAGTGGGACAATGCGCGCGCGGGTGGCCGCAATGACTGCTGTGCGGCACCGAGATACGTGTCGAGCATCGGCCAGAGTCCGCGTAGCCGACCGACTTCGTCGGCGAACTGCTCGGGCTCCATCGTGACGCGATAGAAGTGCTCCGGTTCGGTGGGGCTGACGGGAACGGTGTACGGCAGGAACGGCCATTCGAGCGGCAACTCCTCTGCTTCACCATCGCCTTGCCCGATCTGCAGCAGCAAACCGCGTGTGGCTTTGACTGAATCCGAGAGTTGCTCGCGCTGGCGAATCCGGCGTCCGAAGATGACGACCTGCCTGAACTGCGTCTCCACCGCACGGTAGATGCGCAGGTCAGCAAAATGGCGCGTCAGCCATCCGACCAGCTCGGCGTCGAGCACGTAGGACGGTACGATGAAGATCAGGACGCCGCCATACTGCAATAACGGCAGCGCGCGCTGATAGAACAGCTTCTCCAGCCGGGCGCGCCCCTGACCTTGATAGCCGATATTGCCGTTGACGTCCCTGGACAGGTCGCCATACGGTGGATTCAGCCACATCAGTCCGAAGGCTTGCCGTGAGATCAGCGTATCCATCAGGTCGCCGTGCAGGCAATGATTGACCAGTTGCCGGGCGTGGTTCGCACGCTCGGCGTCGTACTCCACGGCGAACGCCTGAACCTGCTCGCGCCCGAGGATGTGAGCGGCTTCGGCGATCGCCACGCCTTCGCCGGCGCAGGGATCAAGGATGCACATGGGGCCGTTGGCCGGTGCGAGAGCAGACAGTGTCCGCTCCAACGTAGGCTCGTCGGTGGGGAAGTAACCGTTCTTGATGAAATTACGCGCAAGGCGCGGGAACATGAGAGCCATGGAGTTCTCCTGATAGACGGATGAAAGAGGGCGGGCACACGCGGCGTGCGTGCCCCGGTTGAAAAGATCACGCGACACGTCGAAGCGGTGCGTTCGCGGCCAGTTCGTACTGCGATGCACCAAGCGTGCCGTGACGGATCAAGTCGCCCAGCGCCGACGTCAGTACCGGTATGTTGAGTGCCAGCCGATGGCCTTCCAGCGGCCCGAGGGCGAACGGAAGACGGGACAGCATGTCCCGCGACTGCAACAGATCCAGCACGATCTCGCGCCAGTGGTCGAGCAACGGCAATGGGCAGGTGTCCTGCACTAGCGTCCATAAACGATCGAGCTGATGGGCAGAACCCCGGGGGAGTAGGGCCAGTGCGCTGGCGTTGGTTTTATCGGGCTTCACACAGCGGCGATCGAACAGCCACAGGTGAACCATGGAGCCGAACAGCGTGCGCCGGAATGCACGCGTGCTGCGCTTCTCCAGGTGCTCGACGTTGCCGACGAAGACCGGGATCGAACTGCCCTGTTCGGTGACGATGTGAAACTGGTCCAATCCCTGCGCGTCGCGCCCGAGGGTCAGGCGGGCCAGAAATTCCTGGACGGCGGTGTCACGCGCCCAGACGGACAGGAATACCAGATTGCCGTGTTCGTCACTGACGCAGCCGTCGGCCATCAGATCGGGGCATTCGTCGATGCGATACAGCGGGGTGGAAGATGAAGGTGTGGGCATGGTGATGTCCTCGAAAGAAAAGGGACAGCACTTGCCCGATGGGGCAAGGCCTGCCCCGTGGGGTGAGAAAGACTCTGTTACTCCGGCTCGAATGGCCGGGTGTGCGGCTTGGGAATATGCATCTCGCGGGATCAGGTCACGCCTGGCGTAGCTGGTGCGGTTGGTGTACGGCGGCGTGCGTGATAGGCACGCACACCTTCGCGCCACCTGACCGACTGCTCAGGTGCCATTGCCAGATAGCTGAGCGGGCACGAGTAATAGAACGGGTGCATCGACTCGTCCATTGGTTTGTAGCCCACCTGGCGCCGGAACCCTCCAGCAGGTAGCAGGCGATGAACGTGCTGGATTGCACGGCATCCAGCTTGATGAAGTCCGATCGCGTGGCTGTGATCCGGATGACGGACCACAGCACGTTGCCGCGCAGGGTGTAGGCAGTCGTTTCGTAGCATGCCGCATCGCTGTTGTCCGTTCGGGTTAGCTCGCGGATCAGCTCGCTGCGGGTGCAGTTGGAAAAAGTCCAGCCCATGAAGGTCTCCTTGATGAAAAGGACCGGAGCGCTTCCCATCTGGGAAGAACCCCGGCGGGTGGTGGGATGTCGGAATCAGGCAGCAATCGCGAGGTGCCAGTCCTGGGACAACGGTGCGAACTCGTAGCCCAGCACACCGAGACGGTCGCGCTGCTCACGCAGCACGCGGCGATCGACGGTGGAATCGAGCTTGACGATCTTGCCCAGTGGCCACAGCATGCCGAACAGTGCCGCGTCGTTTGCCTCAGCCGAAGCCTCGATGGACGTGGCGGTCGGCTCGGTGCCGAACGGCGTGGTATCGACCAGCGGATGACGCGGGTTGCAGGGCTTCGCCGGGGGTGTTGCCCTGGGCGTTGCCGCAGCGGGTGCCTGCGCTTCCTCGTCGATCGGATCGACCTCTTGCGGACTCATCTGGCGGGCTTCGTCGCCGCTCAGGGCGTCGATGTTGGAGAGGGTCATGCCGCCCAGGTGAGCGCGGATCTCGATGACCATGCGACCATTGGCGTTGTACGTAGAAGGGCGAATCTCGGCGATGATGAAATCGCCGTCGTACTTGCCTTCCTCATATTGATCGAGTTCGGCGTTCTTCACGACGAACTCGCCAATGGAGGTCGCCAAACGACCGACGTTAAAGTCGCCATTGCGGCCATGGATAGTCTTGATGGCCAGTTGGCCGGGGAGGGTAATCATGGAAGCCTCCTGCTGAGAACGGGCGGTCGCGTACGGCCCGCACGGATGTGCTGGCTGCGCGACTTTGTGGGAAGGAAATAAGGCCCCGGAGAACGGGGCCTTATGGATCAGAACGACTCGCCAGCGGCGAATGCAGGAGCATTGGCCAGTGTCTCGTCGGCAGAATCGGCGGCGGATTCGGATGATTCCGGCGTCGGTGTTTCCTGCTCGATGGGTCTGTCAGCAGCCACTGGGGCTTGCGCTTCATGCTCGTTGGTGTCGGCCGACTTCGGTTCAGCCTTGTAGAGCAGCGTGCCATCGACCTTGATCCAGCTGATGAACAGCAGGCGTGCCTTGAAGCTCACACCCTGTTCACCCGCTCGCTTGCCCTTGGAATAGGTGAACGTATCGGCCCACAGATCGCCCAGGCGAAACGCGACCAGCACTTTCTTCTCCGCGTCGACTGCGTCGGCACAGCGGCGAACCAGGTGCTGTGCGTCCGAGCCCGATACGCGCGTGTCAAAACGCACATACGAGACGTCATCGCTTGGGCCGTTCAGTGCTGCGATATCGCAGGCCAGGAACGCATCGCCTTTCTTGGGCTTTACTTCGCGAATGCGATTCAGATACCCGAGACCGGTGATGTGCAGATCAAAATAGCTCTTTGCGTTGGATGAGGTGGTCATGGTGAATCTCCTGAAGGAAAAATGCGGAGACACACCGACCCGGTAGGGAGGTGTGGAACCCCCGCGCGGGTTGATAGACGGAAATGGCATCACCATCGATAATCCGATGGGCGTTCGCGTTTGATGCCTGAAGCGAACTGGTGTGATCAACACGGTCGAAACCGCGCCGTAGCCTTGAAGATCCTGGGAATGGCTACCTGGGCATGTTGCTGACCGGAGTCAACAGAACATGCGTTTAGGGTATCCATGGGGCGTATGTCCGCGAGTGAGAATAGGAAACGCAGGTGCTCCGCTTTCGATGCGCGTGACGAGGGCGAATTTCTGATGAACAAAAAGGCACATCGCCGATTCCCGGAGAAGGCTGCCCGGATCTTGAGGAAAAATAGTGGTCATCTGCGGAAGCCTAAAGCCAACTCAACCTTCTCCTATCAGCGCGGCGTGGAAAATGAGCGCAGATTGCGGAAAGTCCTCGACACACCCTAAGAGAGCAGATTTCGCTTCGCAGCGAACGCTGCAGTTTGATTGTGCTGCACGAGCACGACTATTTTTTGGCTCTCGGTTATCAGCTGAGCCCTCCATAGGGACTTCCACCAGTGCACTTCACGTCACGTCCGAATCCTCGATTGTTTGCTACAGTTCTGGTCACATTTTCAAGAGCAATCGAAACGTACAATGGCTTGCCAAGCCTTGAATTTAACCACACAAATTTAGGCAATCTCATCGCTGCCAAGAAAGGTGGTTGCGCGGCAACGGTTGCTATTTTTCAACTAAGAAATCTGAAATAAGCAGCCGACAGCACGAAAACTGAATATGCCGATTGATATCAACGCCGAATTCATCATTTCAGTGGCACCAAATGTTCATCTTTCCGGGCGTGCGAAGATTAGTGTCCCGTTTCGGGGCGGTCCTCATGCGCAAGTCGACCTTGATCTGTCAGGTCGTCGCTGCAGTGTCCAGCTATCCGACCTTTGCGTCGAACCCGAAGTCATGTTCGCTCTTGCACAAACTGGGACGCCCGTTATCCGAAACGACTATCCGCCTGTACTAAACCGGTTGGAGGCTGAAATAAGGTCAACGGCCGAGGTGGTGCTGCATGCCTGGAAATACCTTTTGGCGCGGGACGCGATGATTCCCGAGGGAGCACTGGCCGGCGACAGGCTGAAGTGGAAAGAATCGGCCAGCAACGAATGGAAAAGTTTTCCGTCCTGGGTGCACGGATCGACCACCGTTCGACAGGTTCCCGTACTGACAGGAGCCACAGCAGAATCCTTGCAACAGATGATCGCCGATGACGTCAAACCGCTGGTCGGCATGCGTTATCTTCACCGTGCGAAAGCCGAAGCGGACCCGCGGTATCGGTGGGTCGACGCGACTATCGCAGCAGAGCTATCCATCAAGGAAATTCTTCAGATGGCACGCCCGGAAACTGAGGTCTTGTTTAAACACTTTCCTTCTCCGCCACTGAGCAAACTCTACGGCGAGATACTTGATGCGTATCTCGGTGAGCGCTCGCCGTACCTCAAGGCACTCAGTTCCGGCGCTGAGAAACGCAACGCGCTCATACACAGACCTATCGCCACTGATATTGATGCAGTAACGGCGCAGGAGTACGTTGGCAACGTCGAAGCTGCGATATTCCACGCGCTCGCTCTGCTCTTCAAAGGCAAATGCTATTTCGACCTCTGGGAGAATCTTTACTGTGGTCCGCGCTAGGCGTCTGACCATAGATCGACGTCCGGCCATGATGGCCGAACATTCGGCAGCAAGACGACCAGACGGATGGCCGTGGTGTCGGCCAGTGGGGCGATGCGCGCGTCGCGCTCGACCGTGATGTCTGGTAGAAAACAGACCTTGAGGTTTTTCAAGGTGATGCGTTGCTGCTGGATAAGCACATTCATAAAGATTCCTTTATTGATGGTATGGGACATGCCCCATCCGGTTGGGATGCAGCGTGGACGCACGGGCACCGGTGCCGTTGGGGCACATGGCCGTGGTACTGATGCGAAGTGAACCGGCCTATGCCAGTCGCCCGATGCAAGTGTGCGAGTGCGCGGGTGGCGGCCTCGTGGCTCACGAAATACTCGTGGGATTCACGTGAAACGGGTTCGCCTTCGTGGGCCGTGCCGAGGTAGTAGCCCGCGGCACTTTTCAGGATCTGCAAGGGCAGGCGTAGATCTTCATACGTCAGGGCCAGATAGCCGATGCATGTGCGCGCGGTTGATTCGGTCTGTACGGGTGAGGAAGCGTTTGGGGACATGACGGACTCCTGAAGATCAGGAAGCACCACATCCCGACGGGATGCAGAAACTTCCCGTGAGGTGGATAGGACGGTTGGAAAAACATGCATCAACGCCAACGGCTGGCGTTATCCGCCTAGACGATGCAATGCGGACTGGAGCGGTCAACGCAGAACTGATCTGCGGCGCAGCCTGGCGGACCGCGGGCTGCTGGCATGGTGCGGGTCGAGACCAGCGACACATAAGAGCAGGGGGGCGGGTAGACGCTGCTGCGTCAGCCCACAATCGGTGTCGGTCCCACACCCGTTAATCGAGCACATGCAGCAGACGACGGCCCAGCCATGCCACGCATGGCACCGCCATCGAGTTACCGATTGCCTTGTACCGCGGTGAGTCGGCAGCCGGCTTGCCGCGGTAGGGCACCAGCGTGTAGTTATCGGGCATACCCTGTAGACGCTCGCACTCCATCGGCATCAACCGGCGTACACGCCATGTCGACCAGTCCGGCGACCCGGCGACTGGATGGTGAGGGTCGTACTGGAAGTGCGCCTCGACGCCGCAAGGGAGGGCGACATGCGCCTTGTCGCTACCGCCTTGCGATGCCCGCAGCGCCGGGGACAGGTGGTCCCCCAATTCGGCCGTCGCACCGTGGCCGCGGCCACGAAGGGCGACGCTTGCGACGAGGGGAAGGCCATAGCCTGGCTTGCCTTTCGACATCAGTGTGCCGGCCAGTTCACCATGACCCGATTCCAGGCGTACCTCGCCGCGATTGTTCTGGGCGAATGCAATCGTGCATGCGCTTCGCCTGCGATCGGGGCGTGAGCCGACGCCCGGCGCGAATACGATGGGCACACCGCGCCCTGTGCCGTCTTCACCGCATCCTTTGCCACCGTTGGCCGTGTCCAGGGTGTGGCTGATAACACCGGTGACGGATTGCACGGCGAAGGTCTCGACATCGAAGTCGCTCCTGTGTCCCGGTGCGGTGAGGCAGGCCGCCCGCTCGATGGGGCCGCTGGTGTTGCCGCCGCCAAAGCAGGCCGAGAGGGTGACTTTCCCGTAGCCGGATGTCAGTCCGTAGCCGCGCGGGCTTGCGCCGATAGCGCTTGCTGTAGCAACGGGGGGAGGGTCTTGCCGCGCTTGCCAGCCCGGCGCAAGATGCCCCGGCATGCCACCGGGCTCAAAAAGTACTGCGGCGGGATCGAATCCGTCTCGACCACTTGCCACAAGAAACACGCGGCGGCGGCGTTGGGCGACGCCGAAAAATTGAGCATCGAGCACCCGCCAGGCGATGGCGCGCCGGGGTCCATAGACACAACCAGCGTGCGTCCACCGGGACCCTGCTGGCTGCAATGCACGGCCCGCCCCAGCCAGCGCGCCAAGAAGACAGCCAAAAGCGCTGGTGCTGTCCGAGAGGACACCCGGGACGTTTTCCCAGACGAAGACGGCGGGCGCTTCGCGGCGCCGCTGGCGGACGTGATCGATGGCATTGGCAAGCTCCACATAGGTGAGCGTGAGGGCGCCGCGTGGGTCGGACATGCCGCGGCGTGCGCCGGCAACGCTAAACGATTGGCATGGTGTGCCGCCGACCAGAATGTCGGGCGCGCAGACGGTGCCGTCGCTGACCTGGCGGGCGATGCCGTTCAGATCGCCGAGGTTGGGAGTCGTGGGGTAATGGTGGGCCAGAACGGCGCACGGAAACGGATCGATTTCCGAGAACCAGGCCGGTTCGAGTCCCAGGGGGCGCCAGGCGAGGCTGACGGCTTCGATGCCGCTGCAGACACTACCGTAGCGAAGATGCGAGGGGGAAGTCATCGTAGGGGTTCCTGTCGGGAGAGCGTGGTCGAAGGGCAGCGCGGGCCGCGAGGACAGTCGGACGCTTCCCATGGCGTGACGGGAAGAAGGCACCGAAGGTTGGAGCAACCTTCGGTGGGGAGGACGATGCCACCTGTGGGCTGATGCACGGCTCAGGCTGTCGTCAAAGCCTTGCGCTGTCTCAGCAATCGCACCCGGTCCGTGTCGTGGCTGGAACCGATATTCGTTGGCACACATCCGTGCACAAACGGAACCCGCATTCGCCGGCGGGTGCGGCATGGAGTACCTGCGACCGCAGTGGGTCTCCTTGTCGCTCGCAGCAGCAAGCGGTCAGGAGACCCACCGCCATGGCAGGAAGAGCAGCAGATCAGGAGCGATGGGGCTGGATGACGGATTTCTTCTCGTCTGCGCGAGCGGCGCGGACGGACACACCATTGCAAGAAGATCGGAGTGTGTTCGGGGCCTCGCGAGAGCGAGGTACAGGAACATGGTATTCAGTGCCTGGTCGGCGAAGATCGGGATGATTTGCGCGACGAGCGTTTGTTGCCGGACGTTTCGATCGGCATCGTGCCTTTGCAATCCGGATAGTGACTACAGGACCAGAACGGGCCGTTCTTGCCGTTGCGTTTGCGCATAACCGATGCACAGAGCGGGCACGGTGGACTCTCAGGCAGCGTGATGGCCAGACGAGCCCCACGATATTGCTGGACGAGCTGGTCGATCCAGGCGGACTGTCTGGCGATGAAACTGTCCAGCGTCATCTGGCCGGCCTCGATCATGTCCAGCGCCTGTTCCCAGATCGCGGTTGTGCCCGGATCGGCGATCGCTGCTGGCACCGCGTCGATGAGCGTGAAGGCAGCCTCCGATGCGCGGATGGCACGGCCCTTTTTGACCAGGTAGCTCCGAGCTAGCAGGCCGCTGATGATGCTGGCGCGCGTGGCTTCGGTACCAATGCCCGTCGTCTTCTTCAGCTTCTGCTTCAGGCGCGGGTCGGTCACGAGTCGGGCGACCCCTTTCATCGCCTTGACCAGTTCGCCCTGCGTGTACGGCTTGGGCGGCAGCGTTTTGGAGGCCTTCAGTTCGACCTGTTCGACGCCGCAGCGCGTGTTGCTCGATAGCGGCGGCAGGATCTGGCTGCGCTGCGCCGGCTCATCGTCTGCTGCGTCGGGTCCGCTGTTGACCAGTACCAGGCGCCAGCCCGGTACCACGACCTGCTTGCCGGTCGCCTGCAATGACTGGCCGCCCGCGGTGAGCATCGCGGTCGTCCGGTCGAACTCATGGTGCGGCAGGAACTGCGCCAGATAGTGTGCGCGAATCAGGCCGTACACCGCCCGTTCCTTGTCGGACATGGCGGACAGGTTGGCCGGCTCCAGCGTCGGGATCATGGCGTGGTGCGCCGTCACTTTGCTGTCGTTCCACGCGCGCGAGCGCTGGGTCCGGTCGAGCTGATCGATCAAGGGGCGCAAACCGGGATCGGTGGCGAGCAGGGCATCGACCACGGCCGGCACTTCGGCCAGCATGCTCTCGGGCAGGTAGCCCGAGTCCGAGCGGGGATAGGTCGTCGCTTTATGCGTCTCATACAGCGACTGCGCGATGTCCAGCGTTTCCTGGACGTCGAGCCCGAACTGGCGTGAGCAGACTTCCTGCAAGGTGCCGAGATCGAAAGGCAGTGGCGCGGCTTCGCGCACGCGCTCGGTTTCCACGGACAGCACCTGCGCTTCGCGTCCCGCGCGAATCCGATCGGCCGCCTGTTGCGCGACCGACTGCTGCAGGCAGCGGCCTGCTGCGTCGATCGTACCTTCCGGTGCGAGCCAGTCGGCGGTGAATGACTGGCCGTTGCCTGTCAGCGTGGCCGTCACACTCCAGTACGGCACGGATACAAATCGGGCGATCTCCCGATCGCGATCAACCACCAACCGCAAGGTGGGCGTCTGTACGCGGCCCACCGACAACACGCCGTCGTAGCCTGCCTGGCGACCAAGCAGCGTGAACAGCCGGCTCAGATTCATGCCGATGAGCCAGTCCGCACGCGAGCGCGCCAGGGCCGAGTAGTACAGCGGCAGCGTTTCCGCTGCCGGTTTCAGGGCCGCGAGCGCCTTACGGATTGATGCATCGTTCAGAGCTGATAACCACAGACGCTCGATCGGTCCGCGGTAAGCACACAGGTCGAGAATCTCGCGGGCGATCATTTCGCCTTCACGGTCGGCATCGGTCGCGATGACGACGGCTGATGCCGACCCGATGATGTTGCGTACCACCCTGAACTGGTCAGCGGTCTTGTCCTTGACATCCACGCGCCAGTGCTCCGGGATGATGGGCAACTGTTCGATGGACCAGTACTTGTACTGCTCGCCATAACCTTCGGGCGGAACCGCTTCGACCAGATGGCCGATGCACCAGGTCACTATGATGCCGGGACCGCTGTAGCAGCCGAAGGCGCGTTGACTGGCGCCCAATACCCGCGCGATGTCCTTGCCCTGGGACGGTTTCTCGCAGAGAAATACACGCATACCGCCTCCACTGGAATGACGTTCACTGAATGAGCGTCAGCATGTCCGGCGGATCGGCGCAGCGCTGCAAAGTAACCGGCAGCGGCCACTTCGTTTTGTGTCGCGGCGACTGGACGACAGTGGAAGCCGTTAGCGCCGGTTCCCTGATCGTGCACGCGATGTTTCTGCGTTATGTGATCAACGATTGAGCCAATGGTCCTGGCGACGATGGCGAACGGATCGGGAAGGCTGCGTGTTCCGCTATACCACTGGTATAAATTGGCGCAGGACGCGAAGGCGTGGTGACTGGCGCATGCCGGGCGGCGGAAACCTGTTCCAGCCGCCCGGGTCGGCCCGATGGTTATTCATCCGTTGCAGCCGGGGACTCTCCTGTTGCTGATTTCGGACGCATCGTGACGCTTGCAATGCGGTACGGCAGGATGCTCACGCCGCGGGCATTGATCCTGTATGTGGTGCGCGGCTTGTCGTCATCGTCGGTCCAGTCATCCCGCTCTTCGCGACCGCTGACCTGCACCCGCATGCCCTTCTGGAACAGGGTGGCCCATTGTTCGGCATCGCGGTGCCACCATTCAACTGGTGCCCAGAAGCCGCCGCGATCCTCAAAGCCGTCCTTGCCCGGTACCGGGTTATCGA
Source organism: Paraburkholderia ginsengisoli NBRC 100965 (assembly GCF_000739735.1). Lineage (GTDB taxonomy): Bacteria > Pseudomonadota > Gammaproteobacteria > Burkholderiales > Burkholderiaceae > Paraburkholderia > Paraburkholderia ginsengisoli. The sequence goes on from NZ_BBJF01000004.1 coordinate 247,163, forward strand.
AATAAACGTTCAGGCGTAGCACCCTGCGCGGTTCTTCGTTGCCATTGGGAATTTCGCGGAACTCGGGGGGCGAGCCGATATTGCCGTCACCAAAGAAGTGTGTGCTCATGAAGATTCCTTCGTTGTGCTGGAGGGAGGGGAGACGGATCGGTCGATCCGTCGGTGGTACACCGCTTCGGCCCGCGCCACCTTGCCGGCGCAGTCCTGGGCCTGACGGGCGAGGGTGTGGGCGAGGCTCACCTGCATGTTGAAGACGATGCGCTGCAGCTCGATGGCGAACAGATCATCGATCAGTGAGGCGGGCGTCTTCGGGTCGGCCATCAACGCCTCCCACAGCGCCACACCCATCGCCGAGCGATCGACGTTGCGCCAGCGCAGAAAGGTCGTCCCTGCGCCAGTGGTTTGCTGGGCCAGGTGTGCGGACAGCAGGCTGAAGGGATAGCTGCGCACCTGCGCCAGAACATGCCGCTGCGCCAGGGCGATCAGATCGTCGCGTACCGCCACACACTGGCTGGCCCAGTCCTCCAGACTCCCCTTACTCTTAAAGGGTTTTAAAAGGCCTTTTAGGTAGGCTGCGTGTTCCAGCCGCTGGAAGTCAGTCTGTTCCAGTGTTTTGAAGCGGGACGATGTCGTCATGCCGAGGCGTCCCCGGTGTCGTCAGGCCCGGATGTCCCAACGACTGGCGCAGGATCTGTCGCTGCATTGGTGTCGGCATCGAGATCGGCGGTGGAAGGCGCAGTCCCCGGACGCGTCCGCCCGGCGCCGCCGCCCAGTGCGGAGCGGCGCGCGATGGGGGGCGCGAAGCGTGAGCGGCGTGTGCCTTCCAGTACGTCCTGCGGCAACGGCCCGAACTTTTCCAGCGCGGCGCGTGCGGCGGCATTGTTGGCGGCGAAATCATCGCGCTGCGTGCCCGAGTATTTGTACTGCTGGGCCAGCGCGAACAGACTGCGCAGCGCGTGCGCCCCTTCGTTGAGCCAGCGCTCCAGTGTGTTGCGATCGATCATCGCGGTGTGGTGGGCGAGGATCAGACGACGGGCCAGTTCGTCGAAGTCCGCGAGCAGATAGACGGCCATGAAGCCGAGCTGGGCATTGATGAACAGCGGCAGTTTGACCGGCTGCACGTTCAGGTTTTCGCCCACACTGAGGGCCGCAGGGACGGCAGTCAGCGCCTGATCGACCTGCTCACGCAAGACCTGTAATCGTGTCCTGGTGTCGGTGAGCTTGTCCTCGACCCGTAGCATCCACCAGTCCGAGTAGGGGTCGTCCTGTTCGGCGCCGCGCTTCATCCTGTTCATGATCGAGACGAAGCCGTTCAGACCGATGATGCCCGGCCGTCCTTCGGCCGCGGCGCGGCCATGCCAGATGCGCGAGGCGTGATGGGTGTGCAACGTCAGCGCCATGGCGCTGCGCAGTGAGCCGAGATTCAATTCCAGTTCGTTGGCCATGCTGACGACTCGCTTGGGGAGGGAGCCGTCAGCATCACCACGAGACGGAAGGACGTCAGTGAACAATACGACGCCGCATCCGACGTGTTCGTGCTGTGGAAGGCGGCGTGTCCCGCTATACCACTGGTATAAATCCAGACGACCGGCCAGAGCGAGGTGCCGATCGCGAGCCGATCGGCTGGCGGGAAGGCTGCCTGTACCGCTGTACCACTGGCATAAATTCAGATGGCCGGTGGGAGCGGTGTGCCGATTGCGAGTTGATCGGCTGACGGGAAGGCTGCCTGTACCGCTATACCACTGGTATAAAGCCGGCGAACGGGGGCGCCGGAACGGAAGGCCGTCCGAGGTATATCAGGTGATGCGCAGCATCGCGCGCAGTCGTGCGATGTGTTCCTGCGCCTGCGCCGGATTGCCCGGCCGGCGGGGCGGTGTTTCTGGACGAGCCGGTGCCCTGGCAGGCGTGGCCTGTTGAATCGCCCATGCCTTGAACTCACCGCGGATGGCTTTCTGGATCGTGCCAAATAAGTAACCGGCCGGATGGCGCACGATGCTGGCCTGACATCGCGTATCCCATTCGTCCAGGACGGCTTGCTGCAGGTTCGCTTCGACCTGTTGCAACGCGATGAGGGCGCCGGCCTGTTGCTCGTCCTTCAGCGCGTTGAATCGTTGCGGTAGACGAAGATGGGGTGGTGCCGACGCCTCGCGCACGCGCGGTACAGTACGTACTTCTGAATAAATACTCTTGGTACGTACTGTACGGTCCTGCTTCGGATTCGGAAGTGGCGCGACAGGTAAGGGTTCGCGCCCCGCTTCGGATTCGTGAACGGCAGCATCCTGTGGATAACTCACCGCAGTCGAGGCGGTCGCGTCCTCACCTGCGGATTCCCAACCTTGCCGGGCCAGGCGATCCATCACGATCTGCAGGCGGGTGGGCAAAATCCGGCCGCCGAGCATCGGGTCTTCACTGATCTCGCGCAGTACGTGCTGGCCGATGCGCTGGATGGCCTTGCTAGCGTGCGTGAGCGCGTGGCTGACCAGACCAAGGTACTCGGGGTCGAGTTGCATCGCCTCGAACGGTGTCAGGGGCTCGTCGTGCAGCACATAGACATTGCCCTGCATTCGACCCGTCCTGGGATCGCGCCGGCGCTGCACGAGACTCAACCAGCGCGTGAGGCGAAGGAGTGTGAGGGCGCGCGCCACCGTCTCGAAGGAGGCTTTCGCCGCGCAGGGCATGGACGCGAGAAACGGACGCAACTGCTCGTAGGTTGGAAACGCGGTCAGGCCATCGGTGTTGAGTTGCATACGGATGACCTGCCAGGCGTTGCGTTCGAGCGGGGTAAGACGGGGGTCGAGGAACAGCGCGCGCGGCACACTTTCGTGGCGATTGCCACTGAACAGGAAAGCGTCGCCCGAATTTATCGTGCGTGTGAGGATCGATGAGGGCATGGCTAGATGAGACCCTGCTCGATCCAGTTCCGGATAGCGGTCCAGACGACGGAAGCCGGCAGTTCTAATGCTTCGGCGAGATCCAGGGCCAGGGGCAGCATCGCCATATCGTCGTTCAGAGCCATGTCACGCGCCTTGACGGCGGGCTTCCAGCGCTCCCATAAGGCGGCTTCCTGCGCTTCGCTCAGTACCGGATGGCGCCCCTTGCGTTTGGGCAAGCCAATGATTTCCCGGCGCAACGCCACTTCCTGATGGGTTAGTCCATAAAAGCGGCTTACCATCTCGGTACTGGCGCCGAGACGTAGCATGCGGTCGACCGTGGCGATCTCGGTTTCGACGTCCTGCACCTGTCGCAGCAAATAGTGAAGGACTTCGCGATTGACTTTCACCGAACACCAGGACACCGTCGCATTGAGCAGAATGCTCACCATCGCGGGTTGCTTGAGCGCATCGAGTTCCCGCTCGCCAAAGCCCATCGCCTGGCAGCGACGCAGTTGTCCGTTGCGCAGATCGTGCAGGGCCTGCGCAATGACCGCCTGATTCAGCGGGTGCGGTGACGACATGATGGACTCCCTCGGTTTCAGTTGCCGGCCGCGGCGGCGTCATTCGAAGGCGTGCCGGTTTCCAGTTCCAGCAACCGCCGTGCGAGTCGCAGCAGACGAAAGAGCTTGACCAGGGCGACGTCACTCAGGCGCATCGCGGGGCTGTCATCAAGGCGACCTAGCAGTAACGGACCAAGCGCGTCAGCCAATCGGAGGTGATCAATCGGCGTGGGTGGAGGGCCGCCGCGTTGATACCCTGCGCTCAGGACGTGCAACAGCATCAGGACGGCACGGGCGAAGAGCGCACTGGCAGGTGCGGATGCATCGGCTTCATCCACTTTGCAGATGAAGCCGATGCCGTCGGCTGTCGCGTCGATGGCGTGCGCCCGGTCAGCCTCCGCCGCGATTTCCTCGGCAAACTGGGCGATGTGCACGCGCAGGCGCGCGGGCGCATCCAACCCTGGATCGATATACCAGACGTCGGAGATGGGGTAGAGCCCACCGACCTGGACTGGCATCGCGTGCAGAACGTTTGCCACGAAGTCGGATCGAGGATTGCCGAGCTGATCGGCAATCATCTGCTGGATGGACTCCAAACGCTCCGTGGTCGGTGCCGGCGACACTATATGCGTCCTGAGCCGTGCGTCGTCGGCTTGCCCGTCACTGTCGTCGGCCGCTTTCGGATGAGGTGATGACGGCGCAGCCGGAGCAGTCGCGCGCGGTAGGTCGGCGGCTTGCGAGACGGGTAATGCAGACGATACCGGAGAAACTGGTGAGTCGGGATCTACGGGGACGGGCGGCACCGGCGCGACGCGCGCGGGATCGTCCCCGCCCGGATTCGAGGCTAGCGTCAGTGTTGGTGACGGGGACGGTTCGCTGATCAGTGCACGTTGACGGCTCTCGGTATCGTGAATCTCCAGCTGCAACGCATCGTAGTCGGCACCCAGTAACTCGGCCATCTGGCCGACCAGTTCATCCTGCACACGCTGGATCGAGAGGGCATCCGGTTCGCCGTCAAACGACGCGAGTACATCCTGGAACAACGAAGGAAAGTCGACCGATGTGTGTCGGACCGCCGCCCGGGCGTCCCATAACCGGGCCGCCGCGCGGCGCAGCGCCGTCAGACGCTCGATTTGTGGCCGTCCGAGTCCGGCGTAAAGCAGGTGCGGGATCGCCGGCAGCAGATAGCGCACGGTATCCTGCATGCGGCTGATATGAGGCTGATTGACGGGATAGCCGTCTGTGGTCAACCGGCGTGATAGGCCAGTCTGCGTCAATGAGGTATTGCTTTCCTGCTCGTAGAGCTCCCGTGCTTTCTCGACGGCCAGCGCCCGTTCGATGAAGGACAGGCCGCCATGCAATTCGTTTTCAGCAAGATGGCCGGTGAGCGCAATAATCTCTCCCCGGCTTGACCACGGCCGGAAGAGGCAGGCAATGCGGAAGAAGCGTTCGTCCCTGGTCTCGGACCACAGCTCGCGCAGGACTGCAAGCCGGGTATTGCCGCCATTACGGACAACATAGTGGGCGTCGCCGGGACGGCGGGTGATCGCCGGTGGCGCGTCGAGCCCGCGCTCGCGAATCGAGGCCTTGATGTCATCGTAGAGTGGGTTGCGCGTGACCCGCGGATTGTGCTCGTAGGGGCGTAACTGATCGAGCGTGACGATCATCGGTGTGTCGGCGATCGGGTCGCTCAGCGACGCTGCGTCAGGGCCCGTGCGCTGGAAGCCTTCGGCCAGTAGTCGGGTCGCCATGTCGCTGGAGGCAGGATCAACCATCACGATCGCTTCCCGGCATCGGAGTCGTTGCCGCGATCTGCGCAATCCGTGCCACACGACGCAAATGTGCGCGCGCATTGCGTATGGCGCGGTGATCGCTGGCGGTCGCGCTGGTGTAGATCGGCGGTAGCCCCGGCTTGAGGAATTTGAGGTGGCCACCGGCGGTACGCTCGACATCCCAGCCTTCGCGCAGCGCATATTCGATGAGCGGGCGCAGCTTCCGATGCCCGCGGGCCAGTTCATGAACGTTGGGCATGAGACGGTGTCCTGGTTGCCCGGCCGTCGACCTGTGCAAACCGGTCGATCCATTGCGGAAACAGTTCGCCGGCCAGCGCACACATCGTCTCGATGGCCGCGGGGGTGACGCGGCCCGAGGGACGTCGATATTCCACCCGGTGTACGGGCAGCGCCTGGGTGGCGGCGCGTGGGTAGGCTTCGATCGCCGGTATGTCGGTCGTCAGGATCTGGATGGCCGGCTGATCCCGAAAAATCTGCTGCAATGTCTGCTGGATCAACCGGGCGCTGCTCGAAACCGGCGGGACCCGGTTGATGAGCAGGCGCAGAGGCGGTGGTGTGATGCCCAGGTGGCGAAAGGGTGCGATGTCCTCGATCAGCTGCAGGGTGCCGCGCCGTAACTCGCGTGCCGCGAGGATTTCCGGTGTGACAGGGGATATCGCCAGATCGGAGGCTAGCACCGCCATCTCCAGCAGAACGCTGCGCGCGCCCTGCGTGTCGATCAGGAGGACATCGTAGTGGGGGGCGAAATGCGGCAGGAGATTGCGCAGCCGTACACGGCCATCGGGCGCATGCAATAGCAAGGTATTGAGCTGCCCCTGGTCATCATTAGACAGGATCAGGTCGAGGCCACGTATGGCCGTATGCGATATCAGGCGCTCAGGGTCCTGCTCATTGAAGACCAGCAGTTCGTAGATGCCACCTGCCGCTCGTGCCAGTAACGTGAAGTAACTCGACAGGGTGGGCTGGACATCGAGATCGAGCAGAAGGGCGCGCAGGCCGGCATCGGCCAGAAAGCCGCCGAGATTGGCCGCGGTCGTGGTCTTGCCCACACCGCCCTTGGTCGAAATGATGGAAATGACCTGCATGGCGCCGCTTCCCGAAGCCATCAGACCGGAGCCCGTTGCTCACGCTCATTGCGCCGGTCCTCAATCCATTGGTCAATCTCGACCGAATCCCAGCCGACGGCGCGCACGCCTAGCGGAATGGCCTGAGGGAATTTGCCCGCCTTCATCAGGTTGTAGATGTGGGCGTGCTTGAAGCCGGTCCTGGCTTCGACCTGGGGTAGCCGCAGGATGCGGCGTTCGGTCGGCATTGCGGGAAGATTGATCTGCGCAGACATTGGAGGCACTCCTTGACGCTCGGTAGCTTGGTTGGGAATGGTCTCTATTGAATGGGCTGCTGTCGCCGCACGGAACCCTAAATAGGATCTCCGACGCCCCAGATAGGGTGTTGTGTTTTCAACCGGAATGAAATCGTCGCTTTGCTTCGGCGAACTTGTTTTCCAGGGTGCTCTGCGAGATGCCCAGTGCGTTGCCGAAGTGGGCAATCAGGGCGTTGATGATTGACTCCTGGGAGCTGAAGCTGGAGTAGGGCCGACCCGAAGGCGACTGGCTAAGCATCAGGGTCAGCAGGCCGGCGATGATGTTCAGATAGGTAGTGTGGCTGCGCGGCCCGGGTTCGCGATGCTGTTGCTTCAGGGCTAAGGCGGCCTTATGCTCGGCATTGAGCACCTGATGCTGCGCATGCAGTGATTCCCACGCTCTGGTGCGTTCGGCAAGTTGAAGATTGAGCGATTCGTGTTCCGCCAGCAGGATGTGCACAACGTCCAGATTAAGCGACGGATGCAAATGGCGCTCAAGCGCGTCGAACAGGAATTCGGGCTTCTGATCGGGGTAGAAGCGTGCCATCCAGGCCTTCAGGTCGACGTGGCGGATGGTGAGAGCCGGGTCGTCGAGCAGCAACGGGTCATCGCTGGTGATTCCGCATCGTCCGTAGGGCAGATCGCCGTTAGCCATCGCGTCGAACAGGCGTTCTGTATTCAGGCGCAACGCGGGCCAACGCGGGAAATCGTCTGGTTCTGGGAGTTTGCGTGGACCGAGCGTGGCAAGGATGCGGGACTCGTATCGGACCAGTCCAGACCATCGGATGGCCGCTTCAATGGGACGATAGAAAACCCGCTGCATGTCGCTTATATCAGTGGTTTTAGGCATTTTAATTACCTTATTTCGAGAAACTCCTGTTCCTGAATGGAGGACACGTGTGTGGATTTCAATATTCGGCAATTCGACTGGATTGAATGCAATGATTGCTGTCTGGTTCTGGATTTAACAGTTATCTCAGTGCTTTACGTTTTGTAAATAAATAATCATGGTCAGTTGAGTCAAACAGTTATTATTTCTTGTTCATGATCGAAGTTGTGTAAAGGTGTATTGGGTCCGCATGATTGCATCAAAAATATTTCTGCAACACGTAAGACATGCGAGGTCTTACATGTTGCCGGAATATTCGCCAGATATTTAATAATTATGTGATGCGAGTAACAGAATGGTATTGATTCGCCGATGCCCTTAAGTCTTAGCTCAGACCTAAAAAGTCAGGCAAAACCGGGGCCAGGCGGCAGGTGATCGCGCTCGAAGAGGGCGATGCGCGTCATGCGTTCGATGTGATGTCGTATGCTCGCGCCATGAAGCGTTCCAGTTCGGGAGAGGCCTGCTCGGCCGGGCGCAGGAAATACGTGGTCATGCGTGCGGACTCGTCCGCTAGTGCGCGTGGTACCACTTCAGGGTAGTTAAACGCGGTGATCAGCGGTTCACTGGAAAAGCCCAGTCCGTAACCGCCGGACACGAATGCCAGCATCGAATTGAACGTGGTGACGCGCGTCGCGACATTGGGCTGGATCGCAGTGCTCTGCAGCAGGCGGTCCAGCTGGCCGTGGAAGCCTTCATATGCTTCAGGTCGATAGAGGATCAGTGGGAACGTCAGGGCTTCGGCCAGCGGAATCAATTTGCGAGAGAGCAAGGGATGGCGCGCGGGGATCACGATCATGAGCGGATCGTCCCACAGGGCGTTTGCGATAATTCCTTCGCCGGCCTTGCTGGATCGCGCAAAGCCTGCGTCGTAAAGGTCCTGCCGCAGCCCCTTGAGCTGTTGCGCAAGTGATACTTCAAAAAGACGTATATCGACCTCGGGTTCTTCCTTGCGACACAGTGCTAGTAGCGCGCCCATGCGTTGCGGAGCGACGCCATCGGATAATGCGATGCGTAGGATGCCGCGATAGCCCGAAGCGGCGGATCGAACATTCGTTCTCGCCTGTTCGAGAGCGAGGTTGACGCGCTGTATGTCTTTTAGGAACACCTGGCCCGCCCAGGTCAGTCGTGTGCCATGTCGATCCCGCTCAAAGAGCTGGACGCCAAGGTCAGACTCCAGCTCCTTGATGGCACGCGAGAGTGGTGATTGTTCGATATGCAGTCGTTCGGCGGCACGGCCAAAATGCAACTCCTCCGCAACGGCCATGAAGTATCGAAAGTGGCGTAACTCCATACGGGATCATCCTTGTGCGAACGAGGAACAACAATTGATTCAGACACTCTACCGATGGCTTGTTATGTACCTGTTGAGGAGTGAGATTATTTTTTAAAGAATGGCGATGCTATGGATTTGATAGTTGACACGCACGACGGATCGCCGGGCCATTTGGAGATGCTCCAATTTTAAGGATGGGATAGCGGTGATTGACAGAACACTCGCTCAGCAATCATCGATCGATCGTTCAATCGATGGTCATCTGTATTGGGATTAAAATTCGCCAAAAAATATGTTATTCGAAAGAGAAGAGTTAGAATTGGACACTAGGTGACAAGACAGCGGAGAATCAGTGACAAGGTGCGGAAGACGCTTGAACCGTTGCGGGCGGCGCGGTTGCGCTCGCCGAAAGGCGCCCGTCCTTGCGTAGATGACTGGGGGGCATCGAAGGGATTCTGTTCGTGCTGTACACCTGCATTCCACTTGAGGACTTGCCGCGACGGATGGGCTTCGGCCGCGGTATGACATGCTGGTGTCGGCGACGAGATTGGTACGACGAAGGCGATTGGGGCCGCCTGTAATCGGCGTTGCTCGCGCGATTGCGTGGATACGATGTGACTGGCTGAAGTCGCGTAAGCATCGATGGTACGAGCGTAGCCACCCCCCGGAGGAATGATCCGATCGGGCCGAACCTGACCGAGGTAAGTTCGGCACGCAAGTGCCATATCGCAGCAAACCGTCAGGGTATTCCACTGGCACGCGTGGTCACAGGTGCCAGCCGACATGACTCGAAAGTGTTTGAGGCTGCGCTCGGAAGTGTACGGCTGATGCAGGCTCTTCCGGGTCGGTCCCGTTAGCGCACGGACAACGTTCGTGCCCACAAGGAGTACGAGTACGCGTAGTACCGGAAGTCGTTGAATCGACGAGGTGTGACAGCACGCATCGCTTGACGAGGTATCGAGACCAGCGAAAAGCTCGGTCGTCAACGCCGAATTGTCGAGCGCACCCATATACAGCTTGCCGGTTTCGGCAAACTGCGTCTCTGCTTCGAACGAGGCTTCGGTCACCATGTGGCCTTGCTCCTACTTGCTTGTGCTGTATCTGCTTGCGGCTCCGAACAGGTTTGTTAGCGACGCTTAGTCAACCTAGAAGTGGTCAAGATTCGAATGCTTGCGTAGTCCTCGCCCGATTCGGAGGGGTTGTCGAAGATAGTCGACCTCGCCGAGGAGATAAACAATCGGCTAGAATGACGGCATTGCTTACTGTGGACAATATCGAAGCCATGGCACGGACGCGGTCGGAGAATTTCGACGACATCAAGTTAGAAATGTTGGCGACTGCCGCACATCTTTTTGCGCAAAAGGGTTTCAAAAATACAAACATCATAGACATCGGAGTCGCATGCAATGCTTCAAAGTCGCGAATGTATCACTACTTTCCTTCGAAGGAGGCGATGCTCGAGGCGATGCTCATCCGGCATGTGAACGGCTTGCTTACCATTGCTCGTCACATCACGGAGTCGAAGTTGCAACCTGAGGAGAAGCTGCGACAGTTTGTGCTTGCTCATCTGAAATACTATTTTGAAGCGCGAGATCCTCATAAAGTGCTGCTCGCAGACGCTGAGTATTTGCCGGAAGCGGCGCTGGACGAAGTACGCCGTGCAGAACGTCGCTTAGTCCAACAGCTAGGGGCGCTCCTCAAGGAGCTGAACAAGACAAAGTTTGCTTCCCGACTGGACACCTCGGCTCACGCCATGTTGATCTACGGCATGCTTAACTGGACATACACTTGGTACGAACCGAAGGGTAAATTAAACTTGGCAACGTTAGCGCGAAAAGCAGCCGATTTGTGCTTACACGGGCTCCTCTAAAAGCTCGGTTCGATAATTTTCTGTTCAGTAGCACACTATGCGTGCTGGTCGCTGCCTGAAGTAGTAGCACTAGGGTCAATCAATCCGTTTGCTAGATCCAACGTGAGCGCTAGCTTTCACGAATTCTAGTGATCATGTTCTCAAATGTGACCGACTTCGTGCTTCCTTTCCGAAGGACCTTCTTTTAGCCGCTAGTTTCCAAGTATATTCTATTTTGCTGTTAGCGATTCCTTCGGCATACTAAGACTTTTTGATTTTGCGAGAACGCAAATTTCCTCATTTTCGCTCAGCAGAAAACCTTCAAGAGTAATGATGTCGCCCCTAAGCTTTGGATTTTCGTCTACTGCTACGATGCGCCATTCCATCCGGACGGTCTCGCCAACCGCAACAGCCTTCCGGAATTGGAACTCGAACTCCAAACCGAGACCTGCACTTTTCTGTGTCAAAAAAGTTGCAACCATTCCCATCATCATGGCGGAGTAGTGGGTGCCACTCACAATTAGCCCACCAAACCTGGTTGTTTTTGCAAACTCTTCGTCATGGTGCAGAGGACTCATGTCTCCGGCCATGGTTGCAAATTGCCGTACAGAATCGGTATCAAACGTAACAGTTCGTGATGTAGTTTCGCCTACTTTATAAGCTGGGTTCATTTGCGTGTAATTGACCTTGAGTCTTCAGATTCATAAGGACTCTATGTGTTGAACTTCGATCAGAGAAGCGATGTGAGGTCGCTAACTGTGCCTTCTCCGCGGGGGAATCTATGGAGTAACGATAGAATCTCACATGATTTCTCGATCAATCGGGTATTTCCAGTGTGCTTGAGGCATTTAATGAATTTTTGATCAATTTCATCTGAGGTCATCGGGTTTTTGGGATTCCCTTTGGGATAGTCTGTTGTCCCTTTCATGCACTTTCCATTTTTCAGATAGATGGCAATCTTGATTTTTCCATGTGCCCCTAGCTGAACGTCTTCACATTCAGGATCGTATAGCGAATGCACCTTCCGACTGATAGCCAGTATCTCTTCACGCCGAATGGCATCTTTAGTGAAATCGCTAATGAATAGATCTCCAGTATGTAGAGCTGTTGCGACGTTGTATGCCACGCTAAATCGCGCTTCCACAACGCTGGTGGGTGATTGCTTTTGCTCGATAGGTAAGCACACCAAGTCTCGGATCTGCTTGTTGGTGCGGACTTCAATTCGATCAATGTCATTGGCGCGGTAGATTTTCTGATCGGCGACCGAGTGAGCAAGTGCTACGGCTGAGGTATTCGGACGACATGTCGGGTATGGTTTGAATGCAATATGGTCAATGTTCGTGAAGTCCGTGCCCAGACGATCCTCGATAATTGTGAGGTTCGATCCGGGCTCAAAAGCTGAATAATATCCCCAGCGACCAGTCAGGAACCGATTCGCGCCGGTGAATCCGGCAGCGGCAAGCAAAATCGCCTTTATTGCGTTTGATGCAGTTAGACCTTGTTGATAAAAAACAGACGAGGTGCCATCAATCATGCACTGGGTTTCGCCGAGGGCAGATGTATATGCGATCCCCATTGCATTAATGAGGGCGTCCTCTCCCAATCCAAACAGTTTGCCGGCAGCGGCCGTTGCCGCGATCACTTTGCTCAGGTCGTAGCGGCCACTTTCGAGAAGCGTTTCATGGCGGGCCTTTGCAAACCGAACTGACAGGTCCTGCCCTATGGCGAACGCGGTTAGAAAATCGAGCCCGTTGACGGGTTTCGTTGACAGTTCGGCTACGGCAAGCAAGGGAGGGAAGATCGCTACACTCGGGTGAGTTCCCAGAGAATCGACGACGTCATCAAAGTCAAATACCCGGGAAGCTGCCCCATTTAATAACGCGGCCGCAGGTGCGGGTAGGGCGCGGCTACGTCCCAGGACCCTACACTGTTCTGCTCCGCCCCATTGTTCAACGATGTCGGCAAGAAGGTTCACTTCCGGGTCGGATGCTCCTGCCGACGTTACGCCGAGTATATCGATCAATGAGGAATGAGCGGTATGAATGGCTCGCGGACCTACGCTTTCAGGGGTTGCGTCAATTAGATACTTTGCAATGCGTTTTTCGAGAGTCACCTATATGCTCCATCATGAATAGAAAATGGCGATGTGCTCAGGCAAGCTTCAGACCTTCGGTAGCTGCTATGTTCTGCTCTTCTACCCGAAGCAATATCTGACCGGCGGCGACAGTCTGGTGCTCCGAAACGGCGATTTCTCGTATGATGCCGTCGAAGGGGGCAGTCAACGTTGTAATCATCTTCATGGCCTCAATACGTATAAGAGGTGCATCGAGCCGAACCTGACTACCGACATCGCCCAGAACTTCAAGCACGGTGGCCGGCATTGGAGAGGTGATTAGTGGCGACTTTGGGTTTGGCTTCCCGTGCCGCAGTATTGTTGAGGCCCGCTTTGGGCCGGGTTGAACCTCAAAGTTAGAGGAATAGCCGTCGGCCAGCACGCATGTTCGGCCGTCGAGAGACTTGTTGATATTAAACTCGCGCGGAATCCCATTTATTTTGCAATACAAACGGTTTGACACAGTTGGTTCATCCATTCCTTTACTGATGTGCAGTATCTCAACTCGAAAGCTCATTTCTTCGACGGTCGCATCGATGATATTCGCGCTCGGATGATCAAGCTTTATTTCAACAGACTCGTCTTGGCCCGCTTCACGTACGATATTAAAAATGGCAGACTTAAAATTTTTGTCTGTGCTGAATTTTGGCATGAGCAGACCTCTAGAATGATTCAACGTACGAGCGGGGCTCGTTACGCAGTCGCCAAAGCGAAGCACCCATATTCTTGTGCGTTGATTCGGCATGCGGTTGAATGCCTTCTCTTAGGAAGGCCGAGATTGCGGCAACAATCGCCAACTCGGTCCGGATTGCCGATTTCTCTGCGGGGGTAACGATGAACTCTGCCATCAGTCCCAGGTTATAGGTACCACAGACGAAGTCTGGATGTCGAAGTAGCCAGCGGTGAAAGGGGACGTTTGTGGGAAATCCTGTTACCCGGAATTCCCGGAGGGCATCTGTAGCGCGGAACAATGCCTGCGAGCGATCCCTGCCGTGGACGACGATCTTCGTACACAGACTATCAAAGCGCGGTGACTGAACCGTACCACACGTTATTCCAGAGTCGATACGAATCCCTGGGCCCTCTGGAACGACGTAAGAAGACGCGACTCCTGCAGCCGGGAGGAAATTCTCGAGTGGGTCTTCTGCACATACCCGGAATTCAATCGCGTGACCCACGAAGTGGATGCTATCCTGGTCAAGCGCCAGGGGCTGGCCGCAAGCGGAGCGAATCATTTGTTCCACGATGTCCACGCCGCAGACAGATTCGGTCACCGGATGCTCGACCTGGATGCGAGCGTTCATCTCGATAAAGTAGAAACTACCACAGGGATCTACGAGAAACTCAACGGTACCAGCGCTGTCGTATCCGATTGCCTTTGCCAAATTGGTCGCTTGGAGGTACAGGTTCTGGCGAATATGGTCGACCAAATTTGGTGCCGGTGCCTCTTCGACGAGTTTTTGGCGACGCCTTTGTACGCTGCACTCCCTGTCGCCTAGGTGTACTACTCGTCCGTGTTGGTCCGCAACAACCTGAACCTCGATGTGTCGAACCTGTTCGCCAAGAAACCGCTCGACGTATGCTTGATCGCTTCCGAATGCGTTGTGTGCCTCGCGCCTGACTTCCTGTAGTGCGCTGATGAACTCGTTTTCGGTATGAGCGACCCGAATTCCTCGTCCACCGCCGCCCAATACAGCTTTCACAATGACTGGAAAGCCAATCTGTCGTGCAATTGACACGCAGGAATTGGTATCCGTCGGCATCATTGCACCTGGAATTACGGATGCACCGGCTTGTTCTGCGGCCATTCTCGCCTGTATTTTGTCACCCGAAAGGCGGATTGCATTCGCGTTGGGGCCGACAAAGACAAAACCCTCTGTGACGCAGAGCTCTGCAAACTCCGCGTTTTCCGCAAGGGGGCCGTATCCCGGCGCGATTGCGTCAGCCCCGGTAAGCCTTGCAATTGCGATGACCTCTGGTATTGCTTCAGATGGCGTGCGTGCCTGTATGGGAACGGACAGATTCGCAGCCGTTACATACGGTGCCCCCACATCATCAATCGGATAGGCTGCGATCGTTTCGATTCCTAGGTGGCGACAGGTCCGAATAAATCTCATCGCAATCTCTCCACGACAGCACAGGAGCACCTTTCGGATCATGCTTTTCCTCCAGCGGACGTTGACCTGTCGCTCACGCTCCGCCCCAATGTAGTGTGTGCACGCGTGAACTCCCTTGCCGTGATAGCGCCGGCAACCGATATCTCGCCGGCTAGAGCCACGGATGCCGCGATCTCCGATAGCTTGCGCGCATCATCTTCGCAATTGATCATCGCAAGACATTCCTGCTGAACGGGAAGGCGAGTGCCGCCCCCCACTGTGCCGACGATCATGTTAGGTAGCGTGACCGATGCCAGTAGATCTCCGTTCTCTCGTGGTTCAAACGTAGTGCAGGCATTCTTGAACGATACGGTAACGAATGCAGGATCTTGCCCACATGCTATAAACAATGCCGTCAGCGCGTTGGAAACGTGTATGTTGGGAGCTGTTGCCCCGCGTTGCGCGAGAAGGGCGTTACACGCGCGGAGGAATCGACTCATTCGGGTCGCCGTTGTACGCATCGTATTCTCGATTACCTCTTTCGGAATGAGAACACTGGCCTCGACATAGCGCCCCTTGGCTTCATTTGGTACAAATCGCTTGTCACCGCCAAGGGTGTTGTAATAATCACAGACTATATCCCCGGCATTGGCTAGGATGTACTGACAGGCCGCTTCATTGGCTTTCGTCGCCATATTCAAGCCCATCGCCTGCCCAGTTTCGTACAGAAATGATAGGCCGACCAGTTCGCCGTGGAACAATGGGCTGATTTCTCTTACGCGGGCATAGCGGCTTGTGGCGTTCGCGGCATTAGCGATTGCAGTGGTATTAGATCGAAGCCACGCATCAAACCTCATCGCCAGGGAAGCGTCTCGAAGAACGACGGCAGAGACTTTTGTTAGTGCATCCCCGAGAAAGCGATAAACAGTTCCATCGGTTGACGCATTGGAGTTATTGGGTGCAGTAACATTGCATCCTCCACTGGCTGTAATAACGCGCATACCACGCGAGAACGAGGCAACCAGAGTACCCTCTGTAGTCGCAAGCGGTACAACAAAATTTCCCTGCGCACGAACGCCATTAATTCTGACTGGCCCGGCCAAGCCAACGGGGATGTCTACAAAGCCTACAAGATTCTCGCACGTTCCGTTCACCAATTCTGTCGGATAGCTTTTCCCTGACAGGTGTGGAAAGGATCGACCAGTGCAATCTTCTAGCCAGTGAAGTCGGGTTGTGATTGCGTCCCTGCTGTAGTCGGCATCTGTAAACCTGGGGATCTTCATATCATGTCCATCACAATTGGATGTTCGAGTGGCGACGCTTCGGGTCATTGGGGATTTTTTCGGCTAATAGATCAAAACTTGAAATGAGCGTGTCTCTAACATTTTCGGGGGGGATAATGTTGTTGATGTATCCTCTTCGTGCTGAATATTCACTGCTCGCGTGCGCTTCGCGGTATTCTCGAATTAGCTCAGAGCGCCGTTGCACGGCGTCTTTGGCGTTTTCAAGTTCCCGCTTGAAGATTACGGATACGGCGCCTTCTGGTCCCATGACGGCAATTTCGGCTTTGGGCAACGCAAAAATGAAATCTGTCGCCGACGCGTTTGCTAGGGTGGGGTAGGCCCCTCCATAGGCTTTGCGCAGCACAATTGCAATCTTGGGAACGCTTGCCTCACAATACGCGTGCAACAGCTTCGCGCCGGCACCGATAATTCCACCGGTTTCCTGTTCAAGGCCTGGTAAATATCCAGGCACATCAATAAGCGTAAGGATTGGTATGTCGAATGAGTCGCACATCCGTACGAATCGCGCCGCCTTAACGGATGAGTTCACGTCCAGGCATCCACCCTTGCAATCCGGCTGGTTTGCAACGATACCGACGCACCGGCCCGCAAGATGAGCGAAGGCGCAAACAATATTTGGGGCGAATTCTCGCTGTATTTCTAGCAATTGATGGTTGTCAACAATTTCTTGAATTACATCGAGAATATTGTAGGATTCCGAAAAATTTGAAGGAATGATGCGTTTAAGTTTTTCGGTTGTCCGGCGCTCTATGTCACCTTCGTTCTTGAACGGCGGACGGGTTGAATTGTTCTGGGGAAGATAGCCAAGCAACTCGCGTGCGAGGGAAATTGCGTGTCGTCGACCATCGGCATGAAAATGAGCAAGACCTGTCACCTCAGCATGCACGCGACTGCCACCAATCTCGGCCTTGGTGACACTCTCTCCGGTCGCGGCCTGAATGACTGACGGACCGGTAAGGAACATTGAAGCGTCATTGCCGGCCATGATGATGATATCGGTCAAGGCAGGCGTGTAAGAGGCACCCCCGGCGCAGTCTCCGAATATTATCGAGATTTGCGGCACAACACCTGATGCCTTCACCGTCTTGTAAAAAACGTCAGAAAATTGAGTGCCTGCGTCAACACCTTCGTGAATTCTGATACCTGAGGATTCGTTCAATCCGATGATCGGAGCACCTACGCGCACGGCGAGATCCAGCAAACTTGAGATCTTTACCGCATGCATACGACCGGAGCTACCGCTCAGAAACGTGCGGTCGTGTGCGTAGACAAGGACGGTTCGCCCATCCATTTTCCCATAGCCTGTAACCAAGCCGTCTCCGGGGACGGTGCGGTGTTCAGCGCCGAAGTGTCGTGAGTCGTGTTCTGCCAGCTCGTGCAATTCCACAAACGTAGCAGGGTCGACGAGCAGATCGATAGCTTGTTGTGCGCTGATTGGTCGTTCTTCGGATATAGAGGACTGTTGACACTGAGCGTTCATGAATATCGTTCTCTCGGCAGCAGGAAACAATGAAGGTTCAAGCTCTATGGCCATACGTTGCCGCTAAAGCCAGGTTCCGCGTGTATCGATGTGCATGCTTCGTAGCTGACTTTATATTAATCCGTCCAGACGGTCAAATAATTTGATCGATGTTCCAGACGTGATGTCCGACTGAACTGAGCTCTCGCCGGTCGAGCGAATTGACTAACACAACTATGTGCGACTTCCGTGGGGGTTGAGGCGCAAGCGGAGGTCTCGAACATTTTTTTGGATCGTTAAATCTACGGGCCGAGTCGGCATGGAGAAGTAGAAAGCGTGAAGGGTAAATGGTTAAGCAACGTCAAGTATGCTGGCAGAGCCTTGATAGTGATACTGAGCAAACCTAAGGTGTTTGTAGAAATCAAAGCGTTAGGGAATTTGATCGAAAATTGGCTGCCTAGATAACCTTGGTGCGATGTCAAAAAACGCGTGCCGGGGTGCGCTTGTTGTCGTTGTGCTTGGTCAAGCTCAATATGGGGATGCTCATCATGCTTTCTTTGAAAATTAGTCTTTCGACTGCGACCGTCTTCAAGCGTGATGGGGTCACGCCGGTAACGCGTCCATGCCTAACACTTTCCTGCTGCGAACAGCCTGGTCGACGTGATAACGATTGGCCCAACGAGGCTGTCTCATGTTCCCTTTGGAAGCACTGCCTTTGATCTCCGATATGAATCCAATGTGCGGCAACTTCTCCCGCAGCAATTCGCGACAGATCCACGCACGATGTGCGGTTACCAAGGAGGTATGAAATGAGTGTCACTGTCATTAAAGATCTTGCCAAGGCGGCAACCGAACGCAGAGACGTCGTGACGATAGACAGTCTCGCAAATGGGGAGGGGCGCTACTATCGACATCCGGATTCCGTTGAGATTTCCTACCCTCTGGTCGTTGGAACACGAATTGGTCAATTACAAAGAATTGTAGGGGAGGTTAACATCGCAATTATCGGCGCAGGACCGGCTGGAATTGCCTCACTATATGAATTGCGGCGAGCGCTGCCAGACCTCGGAACCATGCCGCAACCGGGTTATAAATTGAACGTTACGTTGTTTGAAACAGATTCACAAAATTTTTTGTTTGCGTCGAATAGCAATCGACGACGTGCAGGACGAGTTTCATCGCAGCGAGTACCTAATGCCGTCTATGAAATCGGTGCAATGCGTTTCCCATCAATTGCTGGGTTGACTTGGCATTATGCCAGAGCGGCATTTGGCGGGGCTCACGTAGTCAACCCATTTCCCAATCCGGGGACGATTCCGACCGAATTCGTGTTTGGCAGCCAGACCGATCGCTATTTGGGTGATAATTGGCAAAACATGAATTCGCCCACCAGAATGGTCCGGAACTTGGTTTTGGAGGGCTTAGCAGGTATTGGCGGGCCATCATTATATCTTATCGGTAATCGCAGCGCTGCTGCCGTCATTCCTCTGCTAAAAAGTGCTAATACGCCCGCATCGGAGTTACAACAGATAGGGCGGGATTGGGCTGCATTCGTCAAAGATCATGACGGGACAACATTAGAAGCAGCGGTTCGGCATATTCTGACCAAACTAGGCGGGAGGCTTCCCTCCGTGTCAGGCTTAACAGGTCAGCAACTGATAAATTGGTGTGTCGAATTGTTTGGCCGCTTCGGTTTTGGAACAGGAGGGTTCAAGCCACTTTTCAATATATCTCTAGTCGAGATGATGAGGTTAATTCTTTGGGACTATTCAAACGAATATACGTTCCCATCATCCTTGGCACCCACCAACGTTGACTTCATTGAAGCCCTCTACCGCCAGGCGAATTCGGGGGGCAGCATTTTTAATGTTCAGGTTGTACAGGCGCGAGTGTCCGATGTCTTTCATCAAGACAATCCACGTAGGGCCGGCGTGGCGTACTATCGTCCGAATACGAGTTCGGTAGAGTTCTCAACATTCGATTATGCGATCATTGCAATGCCGCACGATGCAGCAGCCCAGATCACAAGTCGACTTGGCTACGGAACAACTGCAGGGAGCGGTGTTCTGATTGGAGATTCCGGGACAGCCAGAAATCCAGGTTTTGCGGTTCGCCCATCATTACTGTTGTCGACAACGACAGGACAAGACGCAGTCAATGCCCGTCCGGTAACAGCCATCGGGATGCTTCATATGACGCGATCGTCGAAGATATTTGCAACCATCACCGAAGCAAATGCGACAGGTGCTCCTGTTCCTCATTTTCCCATGCAGGGAAGCCCAATAAGCGCAGTTATTTCTGACTCGGGACTCGCTGCTACCTACATGGTTCCGAGCACGACAAACCCTGGTAGCTACAGAAGCTTTCTCGTAAGTTACACGTGGGACGACGATTCTACAAGACTGCAACATTCGTTCGCCAATTGGCCTGAAAGTGCAGAGCCTCCGAGGAATGGTGAGATGTTTGGCGCGATGATCAACCGTGCGTATCGCACCGACCCTCACGCACCGGGAAGTAAGTGGTGGCTAGGGCAGTTATTAACGAAGGTGATCCAGACAGACCGAGTGTCATTCGACTGGTCCACCTACCTGACCGCAGGTGGCTTTAAACTTGATTCTACTGGTGATCATCATCAATCGAGTCTCTGTTTTCGCTATCACACACACGCCCTGTACCCAGCACTGAATAGTCGATTTTTTCTTGCTGGATGTAGCTTCAGTCATCTGGGTGGATGGCTGGAGGGCGCATTCATGACCGCAGCCAATGCCGTGGCAGGAATCATCCTTTTAGACAATAACGGGAATCTGGAAAGCCTGAATTCCGAGGCGCGCAAGCTATTTACGACTCTGACGCCAATTATTCCAATGAATTGACATCTAGCCGGTATGTGGCAGCGGTGCTTCGGGCGCAGACGCCAGTCTGCCTATCAACAGCACGAGCCGAATAATCTACCCCATGATCAGGAATTTGACGGACAAATGGTCTATGTTTGAGCGAATGTGATTGACAGGGGAAACGCCCCATATATTCAATACGGAACGTCTTTTCATACGGTGTTCAACCACGTGTGTTACAGCCTCGCCGACGCGGGGTTGTAACTTTCTGCTACCCGAAATTTTGTGAATTTTTCGTTAAAATAAATTAGGGGTGTATATTTTAATAAGTTATTAAAAAATAACTTCAGAAAAAACGATTGTAGTACGGAGAAGAGTTATGGTCGGGTGAGGGGAGTTTTTTGAATGGCGAAAGCGACAAATGTAGTTTCTGTATTCCACGATCGAAGAAGTGCTTCGTGGCATGTCATGGTTGTGAAGTCGCGGTTGTGTTAAGGACGGAATACGCGGATCTCATCAAGGCTGCGGGCGTGCTTCAGCAATCACCCACCGGGCAAGCCGGATATATGTGTGCAGACCATTTTGACATCGTGGACAGGAAGCTTGCAAAAGACGTCGGGCCCATACATGTCGCGATAAGGTCGACCAGGCAAAGGGTTCTTATATGACGGGTACCTTGTTTATTCCCTTGACTAGCGTCGTCGTCCGACAATCGCGCGCCGCAATCTCCGCGCCGCGTCCCCCATGTTACCTGGCCGAGTCGCGCCGAATCCGATTACGAGCCCGGCTTCACCGCCAGCGCGGTAATGCGGCGACAGCGGCGGCGTCTGTAACCCAAGCGCCGTGGCGGCCTCCCAGACGGCGAGATCGGCATCAGGCGCGCTCGCGCCGCGCAGCCTTGCGACCAGATGCAGACCTGCGTCGGGCGCGGATTCCCGGTCAAGCACGTCCGCGCAGTGGCGTTCGAGAGCAACCAGCAGCGCGTCGCGGCGTTCCGCATAGAGCATCCGCATGCGGCGTAGGTGCGTCGCTAAATGTCCCTCGCCGATGAATTCTGCCAGCGTGATCTGCAAAGGCATCGGCGATTGCCGGTCTACCAACGCAGGGGCGCGCGCGAATGCGTCGGCGAGGCCCGGCGGCGCAATCAGGAAGCCGATCCGGAGACCCGGCGCGAGGACCTTTGCGAACGTGCCGACGTAGATCACGCGATTCGCGGCCGATTGCCGGCCGAGCGCGCGGAGCGGGTGCAGCGGCCGACCGGCATAGCGGTAATCGCCGTCGCAGGCCGATGCGTTCGCGGGTACAACGCGATCTCGAAGATGGTGATGTGCGTGAGGCTGCATGCATGGCGCACGCACGTCGCAAATTCCACGATCTGTTCGTCGCACGGAGGAGCGAGGCTAACACTGAAGCGTTGCGCCGGATCGGCGAACTGTACGCAATTGAGGCCGCAATTCGCGGCAAACCACCAGACGAACGAAGACGTGTCAGGCAGGAGCAGGCGCGTCCGCTACTCGATGCCTTCGAGATCTGGCTGCACTCGACATTGGGTACGGTGCCGCAGAAAGGCGATACCGCCAAAGCCATCAACTACGCTCTGAATCAGTGGGTAGCGCTCACGCTGTACGTCGATGACGGTGCCGTGGAAATCGACAACAACGCAGCCGAACGCGCTTTACGTGCCGTCGCTCTCGGTCGAAAAAACTTCCTGCACTTCGGTTCCGACAGCGGCGGCGAACGTGGCGCCGCAATCTATACCCTGGTCGGTACCGCCAAACTAAACGGCCTTGATCCCGAGGCCTACCTGCGCCACGTCATCGCTCGCATCGCCGAGCATCCTGTCAATCGCGTCGACGAACTGTTGCCATGCGTCGTCACCGATCAGCTTCACCACGCCGCCGCCTGACTCAACGCGCTGTCAAGAACGATCGCGGTCGGACGGTTACCGACGCGGGCCGGGCCTACTCGCACCGGGCACTCCAGCGCTCGACGCTTTTCCCTATGACACGTGGGCGCGCCTGTCAGCTCGCTTCTGTCGTGGACTGCCAGCCGCCGACCAACTCGGCTATTCGGATCCGGCTGGCTACCGGCCTCTGCGGGAAGCGATCGCCGAGCATTTGGGTATGACGCGCGGCCTAGCATGCGATGTCGATAGCGTCGTGATCACGTCCGGCGCGCAGCATGCGATCGAGCTCGCCGCGCGCCTGCTGACCGACGTAGGGGACGCCGTGTGGATTGAAAACCCCGGCTTCGTCGCTGGACACAGCGCAATCGACAGCACCGGCGCGCGCGTTGTGCCGGTCCCGGTCGACGCGGAGGGGCTCAACGTTGACATTGGTATACGACTGGCTGCCCGAGCGCGCCTCGCGGTTGTCACGCCGTCGCATCAGTTCCCGCTCGGTGTGACGATGAGCCTGCGGCGCCGGCTCGCGCTATTGGACTGGGCCGAGCGGGAGGATGCGTGGATCGTTGAGGACGACTGCAACGTTCCCCTGAAGTCTTCAGATGGGCCTGTGGATATTCACCAGCCCGCGTGGGACTGTATGCGAACCAGACCGCTGGCGCGTCCTTCGAGCCAGCCGGCCGGTCATCCCGAACGTACGTCCAGAGCCGCGCGGTACGGGTCTTGCCATTGCCGGGCTCGAGCACAGGTACCGGCGTGTCATCCGCGTGAATCTTCGAGGCGGCCATCACATATCGGCGAACGACCTCTACGAGTGGCCGGAGCAACGCACTACACTGGCCGACCCAGTCCGCGAGTGTCGAACGGCTGAGTTCCACGCCGTCGCGCGCATAGATCACTGACTGTCGGTACAGGGGAAGGTGGTCACAGAATTTGGCGACCAGAACATGCGCGAGCAATCCGGGACCGGGCATGCCGCGATCGATTGGCCGATTGGGTGCAGCCGCCTGCACGATGCAGTCGCAACACGGACAGGCCTTCTTGGGTCGGCGGTGACGAATCACTCGCCAATGCCCTGGTACATAGTCGAGTTGCTCGGAAACGTCCTCGCCGAGGTCGCCCAGCGCGCCCCCGCATTGCGGACAGCACGTGTCCTCGGGCTGATGTACAACGTCTTACAACGGAGGACCCGAGGGGATTGCATGCGGGCGAGACTCAGGCAGATCAAGGAGGCGCTGCGGAAGCGCATGCGCGAACCGATTCCAGTGCAAGGGCAATGGCTCAGGCAGGTGGTTCGCGGCTACTTCGCGTATCACGCGGTGCCTACCAACTCGCGGGCACTCGTCGCATTCCGGCATCACGTCACCGATCTATGGCGGCGCACGCTTCGGCGGCGCAGTCAGAAGGACGCCATGACGTGGGAGCGAATGAGACGAATCGCCAATGCCTGGCTTCCGCCCCCTCGAATCCTTCATCTGTGGCCTGATCGGCGCTTCGCCGTCAAACACCCGAGGTAGGAGCCCGGTGCTCGAATTGGGCACGCCGGGATCTGTGCGGGGGGGGGCTCAGTAATGGGCATCCCTACCGCAATTCTGAGTCGGGTACGGCCACTTGACCGTCGTCGAATGCCGCCCTGGTCACGTTGCAAACGGGGTAATCGATGTCACCACTGAAACCGGACGTGTCGCATAGGTCGGAGCGCGACTCCAGCAGCGTCGCCAGTTCGGCCGCCTTCTTCGCGATCCTCTGATTGACTTTTGCGAGATTGCAGCAAGTGGCGCGTGATTCTTCTCTAGATTCCAGAACGCGGCCGTACTGAAGAGCAGACCGGAAAGACCCGGAGCTCTGGCCGACTGCGCTTGTAGCTTGTCGTGCAATTCTTCGTAGACATCCCTCAGCTCGATTCCACGGGCATGCGGCATGGCTGTCTTCGGGCTGGAAGACAGCCATGGCAATTGCCGGCAAACGGCTACGATTTTTTTTGCCCGGCCACGTAGTTGGCCCAGTCCTGCATTAGACAGGCACGCTTTGCGAATAGATCGCCGCGCGCGTATGCAGCTTCGGTCTGGTCCCCGATAGCGTGTGCCAGGGCAGCCTCCGAAACTTCGCGTGGATACTCTGTAGTTTCGCGAGCCCAGTCCTTGAACGTGGAACGGAAGCCGTGCACCGTTAGATCCTCGCGCTTCATCCGTTTGAGGAGCTGGAGCATGGCCATGTTCGACAGGTGTTTGTCTTTCGTGCTCGCAGGAAAGACAAAGTTACTGGAACCTGTTTCGAGGAGAGGTTTGAGCAATGCGATGGAGGCCGTCGAAAGGGCGACACGATGCTCGCGTCCCGCTTTCATGCGTTCTTCAGGAATGGTCCAGATCGCAGACTGAAGATCAATTTCCGAACGGCAAGCACCGATGACTTCGTTGGTGCGGCAGGCGGTCAGAATGGCCAGTTGCAGTGCGATTGCTGCCGCACCCTCCTGGGTTCGAACTTGACACATGAAGCTGGAAATGTCGGCATACGGAAGTGCCGCGTGGTGCTGCACTTTTTGCAGACGCGAGGGCCTTGCCAGCAGTTGATCGAGGTGGCCTTTCCACCGGGCGGGGTTTTCTCCGGACCTGAAGCGATTAACGGTAGCCCAGGCAAGGACGGACTCGATGCGACCACGCAGGCGCGAAGCGGTTTCCGTTTTGCTTTTCCAGATTGGTTCCAGCACCTTGATGATTTCATCGGTGTCGATCTCGGCCACCATCATGTCGCCGACAATTGGGTGAGCGTAGGTCGTGAGGGTGCTTTCCCATTGAGCAGCATGCTTTTCGTTTTTCCACGATTCCCGATGTGCCTCGATGTACTTGCTCGCGCAATCACGGAAGGGCAGCGATTTGGTGCGTTCACGTTTCGCGGCGCGTTGTTTGGCGAGCTTGTCGTCTAGCGGGTCAACCCCGGTGAGAAGTTGTCGGCGGCAGTCAAGCGCCAAGATGCGCGCCTCGGCGAGTGAAACCGTATGGATGGGACCGAGACCCATGCCGCGCTTCTTGCCATGCCGCATGTAGCGGAAAAGCCACGACTTGCAGAGCGTTCGGGTAATCTGCAAGTACAGACCGCCGCCGTCGCTGTAGACCCCCGGGCGTTTTGCCCGTGTTACCTGGATAGCGGTGAGCCGATTGAGAGTTCGCATACAACCTCCTTAGCTAGCAAAATGACTAGCAAATGGTTCCAAGCTTCCCGTGGCTCTGACAGGATGTTTGCGGAATCGGGGTTACCCGGATTCTTTCCTATATCCTTGATACCAAAGGGCTTTTGGAACTCAGTAGAGGTTAGTGAATTTCACAATGTGGGGCGCTCTCTCCGCCAGTTGGACTCCGTCTCCGCCAGCAATGGCGGCAAACCCCGCAGAGTCCAGGCTCTGCGGGGTTTTGTTTTTGTGCGTTCGATTTCCGCTGGATTCGCGGCGGCGCTTGCTGATAGGCAAGCGCAAAAAAACTTGCGCTGTTTGTATCGACCTTGCCTGATGGTTTGCTGCGTGTCGGCAGCGCCGCATTTGCGATGAGCGTATCGCATGGATCGAGCAACGCGTCGACGCAACGCTCCTGCTGATTACACGGCGGGACAGTTTTCACCGAAATCCGCTCGCATGTAACCAGACGTTACGCAGGCGCCCCCACTGCGATCTTATGCATCAGTTATTACAAACGTGAAATACGCAGATCGCTACCTTGCGTTATATTTCCGCCCACAGAACACATTCTTCCAAAGGGTGATCAATGAAGTCCGCTCGTCTAGTTCCACTTCTGCTCGGGGTTTTGACGTTGGGTGCATCGGGTGCGGCAATGGCCGGAGGGCTTAACGTCGGAGTCAATATCGGCATTCCCGCGCCGGTCTACGTCGCGCCGGCGCCGGTCTACGCACCGCCTCCGCCGCCCCCGCCGCCGGTCGTGTATCAGCCGGCTCCGGTGTACTACGGCGGCCCGTCGATCGTGATCGGCTGGCATGGCGACCGCTACTGGGACGGCCGCCGCTACTGGGCACGCGATGACTGGTATCGCCATCATCCCCCGGGCCACAGCGACTATGGTCACAATCACTACGACAATCATCGCGGCTGGCACTAAGCCATCGAGCAGCCATCGAGCGCGATCGACTAGCGTCGTCGATGCAAAAAAACCGCCTGAAAAGGCGGTTTTTTTTTTGCCTGCGGCGTTTCCATCATGCCGTGATATTTACCGCAAAGCCAGGCCCGCTCGCACCGGTCACTCGGCGACCGCGCCCATTCCGCCCACCACCGCACTAAACCCACTATCGACGTGCACGATCTCCGCCGTCACACCTGCCGCCAGATCCGACAGCAGGAACGCCGCGGTATTGCCGACCTGTTCGATCGTCACGTTGCGTTTGAGCGGCGCGTTCTGCTCGACGAATTCGAGAATCTTGCCGAAGCCCTTGATGCCGCTCGCGGCCAGCGTCTTGATCGGTCCCGCCGAAATGCCGTTCACGCGCACGCCCTTCGCACCGAGCGACACCGCCAGATAACGCACGCTCGCTTCGAGCGAGGCCTTCGCGAGCCCCATCGTGTTGTAGTTCGGAAGCGCGCGTTCGGCGCCGAGGTAACTCAGCGTGAGCAGCGCCGCATCCGGCGTGAACATCGACTGCGCGGCTTTCGCGAGCGCCGGGAAGCTGTACGCGGAGATGTCGTGCGCAATGCGGAAGTTCTCACGCGTCATGCCGTCGAGGAAATCGCCGGCAATCGCTTCGCGCGGCGCAAAGCCGATCGAATGGACCAAGCCGTCGAGGCCGTCCCAGTGTTCTTTGAGCGAGGCGAAGAGGGCGTCGATCTGCGCGTCGTCGGCGACGTCGCACGGGAACACCAGGTCGCTGCCGAACTCGGTGGCGAATTCGGTGATGCGTTCCTTGAAGCGCTCGCCGACGTAGGTGAATGCCAACTCGGCGCCTTCGCGCCGGCAGGCCTGCGCGATGCCGTAGGCGATTGAACGGTTCGACAGCAAACCGGTCAGCAGGATGCGTTTGCCAGCGAGGAAGCCCATGGATTCTCCTGAACGGTCGGCGCGCCGCGCACGCGAAGGTCGCGCGCTTCGGATGCGCGGACTGCGCGGATTAATTGGGTAGAATTCTCTCACACTGCACTTGCCCACTGACCAACAAGGCCCCTATGACAATTGGCTCGCGACGGGTTCAAACGCCTCATGCACTTCGCTGCCGCGTGCTTCACGAACCCTCGCGCGGACCCGCGCACGGCCCCTGCCGTGCGGGTCTGGTCGCGGTGCCGCGGACATGGCGTTCGGCGCGCGCTGTCGCGACCGCTTGCGTGCTGGCCATGGCCGGCTGGCTCGCGGCGGCGCCGGCCCACGCGACCCATGCCATCGCGCAATACGGCGAGCCGAAATATCCGGCCGGTTTCAAGCACTTCGACTACGTCAATCCGGATGCGCCGAAGGGCGGCACGCTGGTGCTGGCCAACCCGAGCCGTCTGACGAGCTTCGACAAATTCAATCCGTTCACGCTGCGCGGCAATACGGCGCCCGGCGTCGACCTGCTGTTCGAAAGCCTGACCGTTGGCAGCAGCGACGAGGTCGCGTCCGCCTACGGGCTGCTCGCCGACGACATCAGCGTCGCGCCGGACGGCTTGTCGGTAACGTTTCGCATCAATCCGCGCGCGCGCTTTTCGAACGGCGATCCGGTCACCGCCGACGACGTCAAGTTTTCCCTCGACACGCTGAAAAGCCCGCAGGCCGCGCCGCAATTCGCATCGATCTTCGGCGAAATAGAGCGCGCGGTGGTGGTCGATCCGCGCACGGTCCGCTTTGAGTTTCGCCAGCGCAATCGCGAGTTGCCGCTGCTCGCCGGCGGCATGCCGGTGTTCTCGCGCAAGTGGGGGATGAAGCCGGACGGCAGCCGCATTCCGTTCGACCAGCTCGCCTTCGAAAAGCCGGTTTCCAGCGGCCCGTATCTGATCGAACAGTACGACAACGGCCGCACGATCACCTATCGGCGCGACCCGAACTACTGGGGCGCGGATCTGCCGGTGCGCGCCGGCATGTTCAACTTCGATCGCATCGTCTACAAGCTGTACTCGGATGCCACGGCGCGGCTCGAAGCCTTCAAGGCCGGCGAGTACGACGTGCTGGTCGAATACATCGCGCGCAACTGGGTGCGACGCGACGTCGGCAAGAAGTTCGATAGCGGCGAGCTGATCAAGCGTGAATTCCCGCAGCACAACGGCACGGGTATGCAGGGCTTCATTCTGAACACGCGGCGTCCGCTGTTTCAGGACGTACGCGTGCGCAAGGCGCTCGATCTCGCGCTCGACTTTCAGTGGCTGGACCGGCAGTTGTTCTTCAATCAGTACCGGCGTATCGACAGCTTCTTCGCCAATACGGATTTGCAGGCGAAAGGCTTGCCCTCGCCGGGTGAACTGGCACTGCTCGAACCATGGCGGGCGCAGCTCGACCCCGCCGTGTTCGGTCCGCCGCCGAAGCAGCCGGACACCGATCCGCCGGGGTCGCTGCGCGCCAATCTGCTGCAGGCGCGCGAGTTGTTGCAGCAAGCCGGCTGGACCTATCGCGACGGCGCGTTGCGTAACGCCAGGGGCGAGCCGTTCCAGTTCGAGATTCTCGACGACTCCGGCTCGTCCGCGGCGATGGAGCCGATCGTCGCGACCTTTATCCGCAATCTGCAAAAACTGGGCATTACCGCGACGTTTCGCGTGTCGGATTTCGCGGTCTACCAGAAGCGTCTGGACGCCTTCGATTTCGACGTGACGACGATCCGCATGCCGGACGTGCAGGTGCCGGGCTCGGAGCAGATCGAACGCTTCGGCAGCAAAGCGGCCGATACCAAGGGCTCGGACAACGCGATCGGGCTGAAGTCGCCGGTGGTCGACGCGGTTCTGAACGCGCTCGTGCATGCGCAGACGCGCGAGCAACTGGTCGACGCGACGCATGCACTCGACCGGCTGCTGATGCATGGCTACTATGTCGTGCCGCATTGGTACAGCGGCACGCATCGGGTGGCGTTCAAGCGCGGCCTCGCGTGGCCGGAAACGTTGCCGCTGTACTATGGCGCGGAAGGCTGGATCACGTCGACGTGGTGGAACGCGCAGCAGCACGGGCAGCAGCCGCAGCCGCAGCAGCCACACTCGTAGCCACGTCCGCATTTATAGCTACAACCGCAGCCGCGCCCACGCGCCACTCACTCACCGCCTTCGCACCGGAACGCCGCCTATGTGGAGCTACATCCTCAAACGTCTGTTGCTGATGATCCCGACGCTGCTTGGCGTATTGACGCTGACCTTCGTCGTGATCCAGTTCGTGCCGGGCGGACCGGTCGAGCAGATGCAGCACGAACTGCGCAAGGGCGCGGAGAGCGGCGCGCCGTTCGGCCTGCGCTCGCATAGCGGCGTCGACGCGCAACAGCTCGCGCAACTCAAGCAGCTTTACGGCTTCGACAAGCCGCCGCTCGAACGCTACGTGCTGATGCTCAAGCGCTTCTCGACCTTCGACCTCGGGCAGAGCTATTTCCGCCATCAGAGCGTGTGGTCGCTGATCGTGTCGAAGCTGCCGGTGTCGATCAGCATCGGCTTGTGGACCTTCTTCCTGACGTATCTGATATCGGTGCCGCTCGGTATCGCGAAGGCGGTGCGCAACGGCTCGCGCTTCGACATCGCGACGAGCCTCGTAGTATTGATCGGCTACGCGATTCCGGGTTTCGTGCTGGGCGTGCTGTTGCTCGTGCTGTTCGGCGGCGGCACGTTCCTGCAACTGTTCCCGCTGCGCAATCTCACGTCGGACAACTGGGCGCAGCTGAGTCTTGCCGGCAAGATCGTCGACTATCTGTGGCACATCACGTTGCCTATCACGGCGTCGGTGGTGGGCAGTTTCGCGGTCGTCACGATGCTGACGAAAAACGCCTTTCTCGACGAGATCCGCAAGCAGTACGTGCTGACCGCGCGCGCGAAAGGTCTGTCGGAGAAGCGCGTGCTGTGGAAGCACGTGTTTCGCAATGCGCTGCTGCCGCTGATCGTCGGGTTTCCGGCGGCGTTCATCGGCGCGTTCTTCACCGGCAGTCTGCTGATCGAAACGTTGTTCTCGCTCGACGGGCTCGGGCTGCTGTCGTACGAGTCGGTGGTGCGGCGCGACTATCCGGTGGTGCTCGGCACGCTGTATCTGTTCACGCTGATCGGCCTCGCGACCAAGCTGATCTCCGACCTCTGCTATGTGTGGGTCGATCCCCGCATCCAATTCGAACAACTGGAGCGCTGATGAATCGAGCCCGTCTTTCCGTCGACGCGGCGGCGCGCACCGAACCCGTGCGCGCATTCGTGTCGCCGACGCCCGCGCGTCGCGTATGGCAGCGTTTTCGGCAGCAGCGTTTGGGCTACTGGAGCCTGATCGTGTTCGTGGTCGCGTTCGCGGCGAGCCTCGCAGGCCCGCTGTGGTCGAACGACAAGCCGCTGGTGGTGCGCTACGACGGCCATCTGTATTTCCCAATGTTCAAGGCCTACGCGGAGACCACGTTCGGCGGCGATTTTCCGACGCCGGCCGATTATCTCGATCCGTATATCAAGCATCGTTTCGATGCGCCGGGTAACTTCGCGCTATATCCACCAAACCGCTATTACTACGACACGCTGAACTACTTCTCGAAGGCGCCGAACCCGGCGCCGCCGTCGCGCGACAACTGGCTCGGCACCGACGACCGCGGCCGCGATCTGTTCGCACGGCTGCTCTACGGCTTCCGGGTCTCGGTGGAGTTCGGGCTCGTGCTCACGTTGATCGGCACGATATTCGGCATCGCCGCGGGCGCCGTGCAAGGTTATTTCGGAGGACGTATCGATATCGTCGGGCAGCGGCTGATCGAAATCTGGAGCGCGATGCCGGAGCTTTATCTGCTAATCATTTTCTCGTCGATCTTCGAGCCGGGCTTCATTCTGCTGATCGTGCTGCTCTCGCTGTTCGGCTGGATCGGACTGTCCGATTACGTGCGCGCGGAATTCCTGCGCAATCGCCAGCAGGACTATGTGCGCGCGGCGCGCGCGATGGGCCTGTCGAACTGGCAGATCATGTGGCGCCACGTGCTGCCCAACAGTCTCACGCCGGTGATCACGTTCCTGCCGTTCCGGATGAGCGGCGCGATTCTCGCGCTGACGAGCCTCGATTTTCTCGGCCTCGGCGTGCCGTCGCCGACCCCGAGCCTCGGCGAACTGCTCGCGCAAGGCAAGGCGAATCTCGACGCGTGGTGGATTTCGCTGTCCACGTTCGGCGTGCTCGTCGCGATGCTGTTGCTGCTGACCTTCATGGGCGATGCGTTGCGCAACGCGCTCGACACGCGTATCTCCGATGCGATGCGCGCCGGAGGCAATCAATGAGCGCCGCCGCGAGGAACGATGCACAACCGGGCGCGACGCCGCCGCTGCTGGAACTCGAACATCTGCACGTGAGCTTCGGCGATACCGTCGCGGTGAACGACGTGACGCTCGCGATCGCACGTGGCGAGCGGGTCGCGCTGGTCGGCGAATCGGGCTCGGGCAAGAGCGTGACCGCGCTGTCGATCCTGCGGCTGCTGAACGACGCGCAGGTGAGCGGCTCGATCCGCTTCGACGGCGCGGATCTGCTTGCCAAAAGCGAACGCGAGATGCGCGGCATGCGCGGCTCGGACATCGCGATGATCTTTCAGGAGCCGATGACCGCGCTCAACCCGCTCTACACGATCGGCGACCAGATCGCGGAGACCATCGTCGTGCATGACGGCGTATCGGCGAGCGAGGCCCGCAAGCGCGCGGTCGCCCTGCTGGCGCGCACCGGTATCGCCGAGCCCGGCAAGCGCGTGAACAGCTATCCGCATCAACTATCGGGCGGTCAACGGCAGCGCGCGATGATCGCGATGGCGCTCGCATGCCGGCCGCGTTTGCTGCTCGCCGACGAACCGACCACCGCGCTCGACGTGACGATTCGCGCGCAGATCGTCGAACTGCTGCTGGAACTGCAACGCGATGAAGCGGAAAAGCGCGGCATGGCCGTGCTGCTGATTACGCACGATCTGAATCTGGTGCGCCACTTCGCGCAGCGCATCGCGGTGATGGAGCGGGGCGTGCTGGTCGAGAGCGGCCCGGTCGAGCAGGTGTTCGAAGCGCCGCAGCATCCGTACACGCAGCGCCTGCTGGCGAGCCGGCCACAGCGCACGGTAGTGCCGGTGCTGCCGATCTCGCCGGTGCTGCTCGAGGCGCGCGAGGTCTCGGTCGATTTCAGAACGAAGTTGCCAGGTTTCGCCGGCTGGTTCCGCTCGGGACGTTTTCGCGCGGTTGCCGATGCGAACGTATCGGTGCGACAGGGCGAGACGTTGGGGATCGTCGGCGAATCGGGGTCCGGCAAGTCGACCCTCGCGATGGCGCTGCTCGGTCTGCAGCGCACCGCGCACGGCGCGATCGAGTTTCAGGGCAGGGCGCTCGACAGCTATCGCGGCGCGGAGCAGACCGCCTTGCGGTCGAACATGCAGGTTGTCTTTCAGGACCCATTCAGTTCGCTGTCACCGCGCCAAACGATCGAGAGGATCGTCGGCGAAGGGCTGGCGCTGCACCGGCCGCAGATGACCCCGCAAGCGCGGCGCGACAAGGTGATCGCGGTGCTTCGCGAAGTCGGCCTCGACCGCACGGTGCTGTATCGCTATCCGCACGAATTTTCCGGCGGCCAGCGTCAGCGGATTGCAATTGCGCGCGCGCTGGTGCTCGAACCGCGCGTTCTGATCCTAGACGAACCGACCAGCGCGCTCGACGTGTCCATTCAGCAGCAAGTGCTGAAACTCCTCGGCGGATTGCAACAGAAGTACAACCTCGGCTTCGTTTTCATCAGCCACGATCTGGCCGTCATCGGGGCGATGGCGCACCGCGTCGCGGTGATGCAAAACGGTTCGATCGTCGAAAGCGGAGAGGTTGAGAAGATTTTTGCGACGCCCGCGCACCCTTACACGCGAAAGCTGTTGAAAGCGGCGCTTGACCGTTGATTTTTCACCCTTTCACCAATTGAGTGCGTATCCCGATTGAATTTTTCTATTTGTTTTGACACGTGAATACTTACTGGCTAGTATCGACCAAACTTTTTTCCGTAGACCACTGATTTTTTGGCAAAAACTACCGACCAATGCGGCACAGAAACTTAACCCAGGCTTGCACGCGCGTCGTCGCCGGGATGTTCATTGGCGTCTTGATGGCAGCAGCTCCCGGCGCGTTCGCCGACGAAGTAAGCAGTTTCAATCAGAATGCCTCATATTCGACCTCCACCGGGTCGAATCCTTTGTCCTTCTCCACCTCCCAGGCGACTGCTCCGGAAAGCGAGAGCGGCGCTAAATCGTTCCTTTCCGGCATGGCCGGCAAAGCGGGCGACGTGGTGGTCGGCGCGCTGAACATGATCGGCGTGCGCTACCGTTGGGGCGGCAATACGCCTGATTCGGGACTCGATTGCAGCGGCTTCGTGCGCTACGTGTTCCAGGACACGCTGGGTATGGCGCTCCCACGCCGCGCCGAGGAAATGAGCCGTGTTGGCGAGAAGGTGCGCGTGAGCGACCTGAAGCCGGGCGATCTAGTGTTCTTCAATACGATGCGCCGCACGTTCTCGCACGTTGGCATCTATATCGGCGACAATAAGTTCGTGCATTCGCCGTCCACGGGCAGCACGATCCGCGTTGACGACATGGATAGCGGCTACTGGGAAAAGCGTTTCACGGGTGCACGCCGGATTGAGGCGTCGTATCAGGAAGGCGAGGATTTGCGCAAGCGCGTGAACGCGACAATCGGCGGGAATAACTGATTCCAGTGCGGTTGGCGGTTCGCTGAGGCGATAAAAAAGCCTGCTTTGTGAGAAGCAGGCTTTTTGCATTTGGGGCGCGGGTTTCGGAGACGGTGCGCGGCCGGGGATGGTTTTGAGCAAGGGGAGCTAGTGACTTTGCGCCGGGCTGCTTTGTGCCGGTTCGCTTGCGCTTTACCGCCTATCGCTTCGTTCGTTCCTTGCCGCTGTCTACCCCGCCGGCCAGTTGCCAGCGGGCGCTATCCCGGCGCTCGCCAATCGGCTTACGCCGTCGCGCGGCTCGCGGCCAGCTTGCGCTGCAACTCCGGCATCATCTTCGCCACCGCTTCCTCGCCCGCCAGAATCGCCGCGTTGCGCTGCGAGAAATCGCTGCCGCTCATCGCGGCCAGATTCGGCCGGATCACGACGTCGGCATACTTGTCGAGTTCATAGGCCTTGATCGTCTGGCCCATGATCGTGAAGGTCTGCATCAGCACGTCGAACGAGCTGGCGGTTAGGCCGCTTTCCGGGCGCTGCGAAATATCCACGGCGATCACGAAATCCGCGCCCATCTTGCGCGCGAACGAGGCAGGCACTGGGCTCACCAGGCCGCCGTCGACGTATTCGCGGCCGCCGATCTTCACCGGCTCGAAAATTGACGGCACGCTGCACGACGCGCGCACCGCGACGCCGGTGTTGCCGCGCTGGAACAGGATCGGCTGGCCGCTTTTCAGATCGGTGGCGACCACGCCGAGCGGCTTGGCCATCTTCTCGATCGGACGGTTGTTCAAAGTCGTGTTCAGGTAGTTCTGCAGTGCGATGCCTTGCAGAAAGCCGCGCGTGCGAAACGGCATCGCCCAGTCGCTGATGGACGCTTCGTCCATCGTCAGCGCAAGTTTGTTCAGCGCAAAGCCGTTCATGCCCGACGCGTACAACGCGCCCACCACCGACCCGGCGCTGGTGCCGGCCACCAGATCGATGTGAATACTGCGCGCCTCCAGCGCCTTGATCACGCCGATATGCGCGAAGCCGCGCGCTGCGCCGCCGCCCAGCGCCAGCGCGACGCGCACCGGACGCTGCGTCTTGTCGAGCGGCGGCGGATTGACGGTGGGCGTGGCGGCGACCGGCGAGCTGTCGGTTTTGCCGCCGGTCGTGGTGCAAGCGGCGAGGACCGCGGAAGCGGCTGCCAACGAAAAGTTGCGGCGGGCGAGACGGGGCGACGAGGGTTTCAAACGAGTTCTCCAGCAACGGCGCTTGGCGACGCAATCGGCGTCGCGGCGGGCCGCGGTCAGGCTGATAATCAAACGGACAGGATCGCCGGCGGCGATTCCACGCGCCGTGGATCGATCGGCAACCGCAGCGCGCGCACATCATAAATCAAAGCCCCACGCGCGCGGCGGCCTGGTAATGAAACGTTGCAGAGGAAGCGTTCGGGTTGTGTGCGGCGCGGTTCCGGTGAAGCGTCAAGGCGGCTCGGGCATGGGAGCGCATGCCGCCGCAAGAGCGTCGCGGAAGCGCTTCGGCTCTGCGAAACACGCGGCTCGCGTCGCGCGGAGGCGGCTTATGTGCCTCGGCCGCGGGTTGAAAACAGCGTGCCGCGACGGAAGCTGACGCGCCGCGAGTCTCTGCTGCACGACGCCTCCCCGAAGTTTGCGAAGCGCACGCGAATTGATACTGTCGCGCAAGTCCCGACACCAGTCGCACACTCCAACCACCCCCGCACATACCGCCATCGTCCATTCGGGCGAGGCCAGGCAACGCGCGCGCGGAAGGTATAATTCGCCTCTCGCATTTATTTCCCTCGTGTCCATGCACGGCGCCGTCTGCCGCATGGGCGCGGTCCGCTGCCGCGCCATAAGGGCGATGTCCGCCCGGGCGCCGGCGCCAGTCTTCCGAGTAACCGCTAATGACCACCTCCGTTCGTACCCGTTTCGCACCGAGTCCCACCGGCTTCATCCACCTCGGCAACATTCGCTCCGCGCTTTACCCGTGGGCGTTCGCGCGCAAGATGAAAGGGACCTTCGTGCTGCGGATCGAGGACACCGACGTCGAGCGCTCTACCAGCGAATCCGTCGATGCCATTCTCGAAGGCATGGCGTGGCTGGGCCTCGATTTCGACGAAGGCCCGTTCTATCAAATGCAGCGCATGGATCGTTATCGCGAAGTGCTCAAGGAGATGCAGGACGCTGGGCTCGTCTACCCGTGCTATATGTCGACGGAAGAACTCGACGCGCTGCGCGAGCGGCAACGCGAAGCCGGCGAAAAGCCGCGCTACGACGGCACGTGGCGTCCGGAACCGGGCAAGGTGCTGCCGCAGCCGCCGGAAGGCGTGCAGCCGGTGCTGCGCTTCCGTAATCCGCTGACCGGCGTGGTCGCCTGGGACGACGCGGTGAAAGGGCGCATCGAAATCTCGAACGAGGAACTCGACGACCTCGTGATCGCGCGCCCGGATGGCACGCCCACGTACAACTTCTGCGTGGTGGTCGACGATCTGGATATGCGCATCACGCACGTGATCCGCGGCGATGATCACGTGAACAACACGCCGCGGCAGATCAACATCTTGCGCGCGCTGGGCGGCGAGCCGCCGGTTTACGCGCACTTGCCGACCGTGCTGAACGAGCAGGGCGAGAAGATGAGCAAGCGCCACGGTGCAATGAGCGTGGTGGGCTATCGCGATGCAGGCTATCTGCCGGAAGCGGTAGTGAACTATCTGGCGCGCCTCGGCTGGTCGCATGGCGACGCGGAAGTGTTCTCGCGCGAGCAGTTTGTCGAGTGGTTCGATCTGGACCATCTCGGCAAGTCGCCGGCGCAGTACGACCACGACAAGCTGAACTGGCTGAACGCGCACTACATCAAGGAAGCGGACAACGCGCGCCTCGCGGAGCTGGCCAGGCCGTTCTTCGCCGAGCTGGGTATCGACGACGCGGCGCTCGCGCAAGGTGCGGATCTGACGGCGGTCGTGGGTCTGCTAAAGGATCGCGCGTCGACGGTGAAGGAAATCGCGGAGAACGCTGCGATGTTCTATCGCACGCCGGCGCCTGAGCCTGAAGCGCTGGCGCAGCACGTAACCGACGTGGTGCGTCCGGCGCTTGCCGATCTGGCCGCCGCGCTGAAGACCGTCGAGTGGAACAAGGAGGCGATCGCCGCCGCACTCAAGGCGACGCTCGGCGCGCATAAGCTGAAGATGCCGCAACTGGCGATGCCGGTTCGTCTGCTGGTGGCGGGCACGACCCATACGCCGTCGATCGACAGCGTGCTGATGCTGTTTGGCCGCGACGTCGTCGTGAGCCGGATTGAAAAAGCGCTCGCTTAAGAGGGGTTTGCGCGCGTGTTGAGAGGGTTTGCATGCGACTTGAAAAATAGTCGCATGTAATTGCTCAAAGGGTATTTACAAAGCGCAGATTGGCCTCTAGAATCTCGTTTCTCTGATGTGCAGGGGGTATAGCTCAGCTGGGAGAGCGCTTGCATGGCATGCAAGAGGTCAGCGGTTCGATCCCGCTTACCTCCACCAACAAAAGAGTAAAGTTGTCCGGAAGTCTTGAGTTGTAGAAAAAAAGACTTCACAAATGCTTTAAACGTAGTTAGAATGTCGGTCTTCGCTGTTGACGAAACGAAATAACTAGCAAGTTAGCGTGAGTTGGCAGCAAGATAAAGACAGATCTGAAAAGATTATGTCCCCTTCGTCTAGAGGCCTAGGACATCACCCTTTCACGGTGAGTACAGGGGTTCGAATCCCCTAGGGGACGCCAAACATCAGCGTCGCTTTAGTATTCAAGTAGTATTAAAGCAGTGCGGCTTGCAGAGAAATAACCGACGCTCGCAAGCTAGGGTGTAAAGACTGGAGTGGTAGTTCAGTCGGTTAGAATGCCGGCCTGTCACGCCGGGGGTCGCGGGTTCGAGTCCCGTCCACTCCGCCAGACAAAGCCCGTTCATTCAAACCTGAACGGGCTTTTTCATTAAAGGTGTAAGCAGTACGCTGTCCCCTTCGTCTAGAGGCCTAGGACATCACCCTTTCACGGTGAGTACAGGGGTTCGAATCCCCTAGGGGACGCCAAGACATCGGCGTCGTTCGGTTGGAAGTTGAACGGTGCAGCAGGCGAGTGAGCTTCGCTCACCAGCCACGGTGCAAAATCTGGAGCGGTAGTTCAGTTGGTTAGAATACCGGCCTGTCACGCCGGGGGTCGCGGGTTCGAGTCCCGTCCGCTCCGCCAGATTTGAGAAAGCCCACTTCGAAAGAAGTGGGCTTTTTTTTATTCCCGCCGACCGTGTCGCCTGGGTATGCTCGGGACAAACAGCCATTGCCAGCGTGCACGGCCTGTTTTACCGTTGACCGACACTTCTTGGCCGATCCACCATGTTCGATCCCACCGAAGCTCCGTCACCGTTTCATCTGCGCAATGCCAGCATGGACGATTTCGAGTTCGCCGAGGCGCTGACCCGCAACAACATGGGCGGCTACTATCGCCGGCACCATCTGGTCTGGCGCGCCGATCTGTTTCTCGGCAGCTGGCGCGAATCGGAGAATTTTATTCTCGAAGTCGACGGCCGGCCGATCGGCGTCTTGCGGATCACGCAGGAACGCGATTCGCTACATATCCGCGACGTGCAGATTGCCGAAGGGCATCGACGGCACGGCGCCGGCACCTATCTGCTCGACATCTCGCATCAATGGGCGCGCGAGCGCGGCCTGCGCGAGTTGCAGCTACGCGTGTTCGTCGACAATCCCGCGGCGCGGCTATACCAACGCAAGGGTTACAAGCTCGCGGGGCCGCGTCTCGCTCAACTCGGCGCGATCCGTCATCTTGCGCGGCGCGTCTGAAAACCAACTCAGCGCGCGGCGCCGCCCGGCAAATCCCCGCGATGCTGTGCCGATTCGTCGTCCGTTTCCGACGCGCTATCGCCGTGGCCTTCCTCACCGTCTTCCGCCCGATGCTCCGCGCCTCGCTCGATGAACGCGCGCGGACTCTTGCCGAACGCGCGCCGGAACATCGCGGAAAACGCGCTCTGGCTTTGATAGCCGAGTTCCTGCGCGACATGCGAGAGCGGCCGTCCCTGGCTTAGCAGCGGAATCGCGCGCGCGAGGATCGCCTGCTGACGCCATTGCGAAAAACTCACCCCAAGCTCCTGCCGAAACAATCGCGCGATCGTGCGTGTACTCGCGCCGACGCTGGACGCCCATTGTTCGAGCGACTCGCCGTGCGTCGGGTCCGCGATCACGGCTTCGCACAGCGCACGCAGACGCTTTTCGCTGGGCATCGGCACCGACAGCGGCAGCGGCTCCGAGCGCGTCAGTTCGTCGAGTGCGAGCGCGCCGAGCAACTGTTCGCGCGTGGCCGAAATACCGGGCGTATCGAGCGCGGCAATCACTTCGCGCAGCAGATCCGAGACTTCGACGACGCGCGGCGTATCCAGCCCGGCCGGCACGGTGCTTTCGGTGATGTAGAGCGTGCGCAGGAACGCGTCCTCGACCGCGACCACCTCGTGCGTCACATGCGGCGGCACCCAGATCGCGCGCGACGGCGGCACCATCCACGTCGTGCCGGTCGTCGCGACGCGCAGCACGCCGCGCGACGCATAGGCCACCTGCGCCCACGCATGCGTATGACGCGCGATGCGCCAGCCCGACGGCATCTGCCGCGAGCGCACGCGGATCGGATGCGTGTCGGTCGGCTGGAACTCGGGCGGAATATCGGCGAAGCGGACGAAGCTCGACAGTTCGGAGTCGGCGGACGAAGTCATGGCGAAGATCGGTCCAGATAACGGAATGCCGGCGGCCGGCACGGAGCCAGCGGCCACCGGATGCGCAAGCGCCGCGATCGCCGCTTTTGCGACGACGTCCCGGCGGGCCTCGTCATTGTAGAGGTTGACTGCGACCCGCCGTTGCATAATGTCCCGACCGTCCTGACCCGAGGAGAACCTCATGAGCTTTGCAACCGCGGACTTGTGTGACGCGCACGAAGACCAGTTGGCGCTCGGCACGTTGCGCGTGCTCGAGCCGGTTTTTCACCTGTTCAGCCGCGCCGAGTGCTTCAGCGGTGAAGCGGTGACGCTGAGAG
This sequence comes from Paraburkholderia ginsengisoli NBRC 100965, assembly GCF_000739735.1. Taxonomy (GTDB): domain Bacteria; phylum Pseudomonadota; class Gammaproteobacteria; order Burkholderiales; family Burkholderiaceae; genus Paraburkholderia; species Paraburkholderia ginsengisoli. The sequence goes on from NZ_BBJF01000004.1 coordinate 287,311, forward strand.
TGTTCGAAGACAACGCACTGGTGCGCGCCACGCTCGAGGAGAAGGGCGCCGGCCGCGTGCTGGTGGTCGACGGCGGCGGCAGCTTCCGGTGCGCGCTGGTCGGCGGCAATCTTGCGCAGATCGCGGAGCAGAACGGCTGGGCCGGCATCGTGCTGAACGGCTGCGTGCGCGACACGCTCGAGCTCAACGAGGTGAACGTCGGCGTGGCGGCGCTCGCGACCTGCCCGCGACGCGGCCAGAAGCGCGGTACCGGCGAACGCGACGTGGCCGTGCAACTGCCCGGTGCGCTGGTGCGTCCCGGCGAATGGATCTACGCGGATAGCGACGGCGTGCTCGTCGCGAGCGCGGCGCTGAATTGAATTGAACGCCGGTCGAAGCGCCGGCTCGAATCGAGGCCATACCCTCACCAAGGAGAGCAAACGACGATGCAAACCGTCTTCGTATACGGCACGCTGCGTGCCGGTGAAGTGAACGACATCAGCGAGGCCGCGGCGCGCAACGAGATCGCCGCGCCGAATCTGCTCGGCACGGCCACGGTGCGCGGCCATCTGTTCGACTTCGGCCTGTATCCGGGGCTTGTCGTCGATGAGGCGGGCGTCGACGTGATCGGCGACGTCTATGAAATCGACGACGCGCTGGTCGCCGTGCTCGACGAAATCGAAGCCGTGTATCCGGGCGTCGAGGATCGCTTTCTCGCGCGCGAGGTGATGGTGAAAGTGGATGGCAACGTGGTGAATTGCCGTTTTTATCCGGTCGCGCCCAATGCGGCGAAGGGCCTGCCCGAAATCAAATCCGGCAACTGGATCGAATACCGCAACTCGCGCTGAGGGTAGAGCGGAACGCGATGCGCGCAAAAAAAGGCCCGCCAGGCGCAAGCCTGGCGGGCCATCCGGTCGGTCAATCCCGCAAGTCAACGCGAAGCGGCTGCAGCATCACGCGGTGCTCACACCGCCATGCCGCCTGATGCCTCGTCGTTACCGAAGCCCCGGCGCATGACGTCGCGTGAGCCGCTCAAAGCTCCTCATACAACGGCAACGTCAAAAAGTCCGTGAACTGCTCCGCCGTCGACATCTGTTCGAAGATCTGCGCGGCACGCTCATACGGCTTCGTATCGCCGCCCACCGCCTGCTTCACCTTGTCGAGTTCCTGCGCCGACAATTCGCGCACGAGTTCCACCGTCACTTTGCGGCCATCGTCGAGCTTGCCCTTCGGCGAGCGAATCCATTGCCACACCTGCGAGCGTGAAATTTCCGCGGTGGCCGCATCTTCCATCAGGTTGTGAATCGGCACGCAGCCATTGCCCGCGAGCCACGAGCCCAGGTAGTGAATGCCGACGTTGATGTTGTTGCGCAGACCGCCTTCGGTGATCGGCGCTTCCGGACGGAAGTCCGTCAGGTCGGTGGCCGTGACGAGCACGTCGTCGCGCTGCTTGCCGATCTGGTTCGGCTTGTCGCCGAGCACCTTGACGAACTCTTCCATCGCGATCGGCACAAGGCCCGGATGCGCGACCCAGCCGCCGTCGTAGCCGTCGCCGGCATCGCGCGCCTTGTCGGAGCGCACGCCGGCCATCGCCTTGTCGTTGGCCGCGGGGTCGTTCTTGATCGGGATCAGCGCGCTCATCCCGCCGATCGCCGGCGCATTGCGGCGATGGCAGGTCTTCAGCAGCAACAGCGCATAGGCGCGCATGAACGGCGAAGTCATCGTGATCTGCGAGCGGTCGGCGAGACAGAAGTCGCGGTCCGCCTTGAACTTCTTGATCGCCGAGAAGATGTAGTCCCAGCGGCCGGCGTTCAGCCCCGAGCTATGTTCGCGCAGCTCGTACAGGATCTCGTCCATCTCGAACGCGGCGACGATCGTTTCGATCAGCACCGTCGCGCGGATCGTGCCGCGCGGCACGCCAACCGCTTCCTGCGCGGCGACGAAGATGTCGTTCCACAGACGCGCTTCCAGGTGGCTCTCCATCTTCGGCAGATAGAAGTACGGGCCCGAGCCGCGCGCGACCAGTTCCTTCGCGTTGTGCACCATGAAGAGCGCGAAGTCGAAGATGCCGCCCGACACGCGCTTGCCGTCGACCGTCACGTGCTTCTCGTCGAGATGCCAGCCGCGCGGACGCACGATCAGCGTGGCGACCTTGTCGTTCAACTTGTACGACTTGCCGTTCTGTTCGAGCGAAATCGTGCGGCGCACCGCATCCTTCAGATTGATGTGGCCGGTGATCTGGTTATCCCAGCTCGGCGCGTTCGAATCCTCGAAGTCGGTCATGTACGAATCCGCGCCCGAGTTCAGCGCGTTGATGATCATCTTGCGCTCGACCGGGCCAGTGATCTCCACGCGGCGGCATTGCAGGTCCTGCGGCAGCGGCGCGATTTTCCAGTCGCCTTCGCGCACGCTCTTCGTTTCGGCGAGGAAGTCGGGACGCTCGCCCGCGTCGAGCCGCTTCGTGCGTTCCGCGCGCGCCTGCAGCAACTGCTGGCGGCGCGGTTCGAACGTGCGATGCAGCGCGGCGACGAGTTCGAGCGCTTCGCGCGTGAGGATCGCTTCGTAGCCGGGCTTGATCTCAGCCGAGATTTCCATGCCCTGAGGCAGCGACGACGATGTCAGCGAATTCGCCATGTTTTTCTCCTTGGTCGGTCAGATTGCAAAAGTGCAGATGTTGAAAAGTGTTGAGAGAGGTCTTGGGGCCGCCGTCATGCGCCAGGGCTGTGGCGCTTGCGGTTGCCGCCGGGTTTGTTCGGGGGATTGCCGGAGCGGCCTGGCGGCGCGAGGGTTCGCAGAAAAGCGAGCAGCTCGGGCATGCCGCCGCCGGTGCCATGCGGCGTGACGCCCAGTTCTTCGACGGGCGCGCGTTGCCGGTTCAGCCAGAACGTGGTGAAGCCGAACCACGTCGCCCCCGCCACGTCCCAGCCGTTCGACGACACGAAGACGATCTCGCGCGCCGGTGCATCGAACGCTTGCGGGCCGAGCGCGTAGGCGGCGGGCGAGGGCTTGTACGCGCGCACGGCGTCGACGGATAGCACGTGGTCAAACAGTCCGCTCATGCCCGCGCTTTTGAGCGCGATGTCGAGCATCTGCGGGTTGCCGTTCGAGAGGATCGCGAGACCGAGGCGCGCAGCGGGTGGGTCGCCGGCGGACGCGGCTGGCGTCGCAGGGCTGGCCGCCGCCGCGTCGCGCAATGCGCGCAGCGCGGGCACGGCGTCGGGAAACGCGGACAGGCACGCGTATTCGTCCATCAGACGCTTCTCGGCCGCGCGGCCCAGCGTCAGTTGGAGCTTTTTCGCGGCGAAGCGCAGCGCGTCGATCGTGATGTCCCAGAACGGCCGGTAGTGCGCGCCGGGGGCGTCGACTGGCGCGGCCAGTGTGCGTAATTGCGTGTATTCGATCTGCTTCTGACGCCACAGCTGCGACAGCGGATCGCCGTGGCCGGGGAACATCTGCTCGGCGGCAGCGATCACCGAATGCACGTCGAAAAGCGTGCCGTAGGCGTCGAAAATCACTGCTTTGGGTGAAGGTGTCGTTGTGGCCGACATTGCCGTGCACTCCTGTCAGAGGTCAGGACGGATTGTATTAGTGACGCTCGACGCAAAAAAAGAGGCTAAACATCACTTGATCTTTTACTTTCATCCACCTAATCTGGCGGCCATCAATCACTTTCGCGCGTAGCCGCTCAGCAGGATTTCCTTGCTTCGGGACGGCCCGCGCCGAGCACCGCCATGGACCGCTTCAAGCAGATCGAGACTTTCGTCACCGTCGCGGCGAAGGGCAGCCTGTCCGCCGCAGCGCTCGCCGAAGGCGTTGCGCCCGCGATCATCGGCCGGCGCATCGATGCGCTCGAAGAGCGGCTCGGCGTCAAGCTGCTGGTGCGCACGACTCGCAAGATCACGCTGACCTTCGAAGGCGCGGCGTTTCTCGAGGACTGCCAGCGCATCATCCACGACATGCAGAACGCCGAAGCGAGCGTGTCGGAGGGCGGTGTGAAAGCAAGCGGCCATCTGCGGCTGTCGGCGCCGGCCGGTTTCGGCCGCCGGCACGTCGCCCCGCTGGTGCCGGCGTTCACCGTCGCGCATCCGGACGTGTCGATCACGCTCGATCTGTCCGACCGCCTCGTCGATCTCGTCAACGAGGGGTTCGATTGCGCGGTGCGTCTCGGGGAATTGCCGGATTCGTCGCTGGTGTCGCTCAAGCTCGGAGAAAACCGGCGTGTGTGCGTGGCCTCGCCCGCGTATCTGAGCCGGCGCGGCGCGCCGCACACGCTGGCCGATCTCGCGCATCACAACTGCCTCGCGCTCGGCGCGAGCGCCAACCAGCAGCGCGGCTGGATGTTCCAGCAGGGCGGCAAGACCGTGTCGATCAAGGTATCCGGCACGATGGAATGCTCGGACGGCGCGGTGCTGCACGAGTGGTGTCTGGCGGGCCACGGACTCGCGTGGCGCTCGTGGTGGGAAGTCGGCACGGAGATCGCGGCGGGGCGCCTCGTGAGCGTGCTCGACGAATTCGCCGCGCCGCCGATCGGCATCCACGCGGTCTTTCCGCAGCGCCGTCATCTGCCGCTGCGGGTGCGGTTGTTTCTGGACTTTCTCAAGCATACGTACGGCCATCCGGGCTATTGGGGCTGACGCGCGCCGCGCGTTGCCGATATGCGGACAGACCCCTGGCGGTTCCATGCGCCCGATTCCGCGACCTACAATCGATTGAACCGGCTTGTAAGCCGAGCCTCGTTGGACGCTCACGCCGCGCTGCGCGCAGCCGGTGACGGAGGGCATCATGTTCAGGCACATCCTGGTTCCGACCGATGGTTCAGAGCTGTCACACAAAGCGATAGACGGCGCGATCGATCTCGCGCAGGCCGTCGGCGCGCGCATCACCGCGTACGCATGCCTGCCGCAATATCCCTACTCGCCGTTTTCCGACGTGGTGGTCGAGCCGCCCTCCGAGTTTCTCCAGCGCAGCGAGCGCGAAGCGCGCGTGCATCTGCGGGAAGTGGAAATGGCGGCGCGGCGGGTAGGCGTGGTCGTCGAGAGCCGCACGAGCGTTCATCCGGCGCCTTACCTCGGGATCATCGAAGCGGCCGAGAAGGGCGTCTGCGACGTGATCTTCATGGCGTCGCACGGGCGGCGCGGTCTGGGTAGTCTGCTGATTGGCAGTGAGACGCAGCGGGTGCTCACGCATACGAAAATTCCGGTGATCGTGTATCGCTGAGGGGGCGGCGTCTGGCGCAACTGCCGGCCGCGAATGAAAACGCGCCGGCGGTGAGGCCGGCGCGCTGCCGCTTGCCGGCACGCTGCGCCGTGCCGGCTTTTTCTCCGCTGCTGCGAGTTTGTGCCGGATGCCGGCCGCCGGGGTTGACTGCCGATACCCCAGCGGCGCGATTTCTCCCTGTGACGGCGGCTCTCTGCCAGAGCCGCTTGACGTCTTCTGCGCTACCGTTCCCGCGATCAGCCCGCGGGATCGCTTAGATGACCGCTTACGCGACCTTCTTGTCGAAGAACTGCTCGTCTTCCGTCGAACCGTGCAGCGCGGTCGTCGACGCTTCGCGCTCGACCGTTTGCGTCACGGCGTCGAAGTAGCCGGTGCCGACTTCGCGCTGGTGCTTGACGGCGGTGAAGCCCTTGTCGGCTGCCGCGAATTCCGCCTGCTGCATTTCGACGAAGGCCGTCATCTGGTTGCGGGCATAACCGTGCGCGAGGTTGAACATCGAGTAGTTCAGCGCGTGGAAGCCGGCCAGCGTGATGAACTGGAACTTGTAGCCCATCGCGCCCAGCTCACGCTGGAACTTGGCGATGGTCGCGTCGTCCAGGTTCTTCTTCCAGTTGAACGACGGCGAGCAGTTGTACGACAGCAGTTGATCCGGGTACTCCTTGTGGATCGCGTCGGCGAATTTCTTCGCGAATTCGAGGTCCGGCTTGCCCGTTTCGCACCAGATCATGTCGGCGAACGGCGCATACGCGAGACCGCGCGAGATCGCCTGTTCGAGGCCCGGCTTCGTGCGGTAGAAACCTTCCACCGTGCGCTCGCCGGTCAGGAACGGCTTGTCGTTGTCGTCGATGTCGGAGGTGACGAGGTCGGCGGCTTCCGCGTCGGTGCGGGCGAGCAGCACGGTCGGCACGCCGGAGACGTCGGCGGCCAGACGCGCGGCGGTCAGCTTGGCGACGGCCTCGCGAGTCGGCACGAGCACCTTGCCGCCCATGTGACCGCACTTCTTGACCGACGCGAGCTGGTCTTCGAAGTGCACGCCCGCGGCGCCCGCTTCGATCATCGCCTTCATCAGTTCGAACGCGTTCAGCACGCCGCCGAAGCCGGCTTCCGCGTCCGCGACGATCGGTGCGAAGTAGTCGACATAGCCTTCGTCGCCCGGATTCTTGCCTTCCGACCACTGGATCTGGTCAGCGCGGGTCAGCGTGTTGTTGATGCGCTTCACGACGAGCGGCACCGAGTTCGCCGGATACAGCGACTGGTCCGGGTACATTTCGCCGGCGACGTTCGCATCGCCCGCCACCTGCCAGCCCGACAGATAGATCGCCTTCAGACCGGCCTTGACCTGCTGCATCGCCTGATTGCCGGTGAGCGCGCCGAGCGAGTTGACGAACGGCTCGCTGTTCACGCTGGCCCACAGCTTTTCCGCGCCGCGCTTGGCGAGCGTGTGTTCCACCTGAACCGAGCCGCGCAGACGGATCACGTCTTCGGCCGAGTACGTGCGCTTGACGCCTTTCCAGCGCGGATCGGTTGCCCATTGTTGCTGGAGCTGCTGCGCCTGTTGTTCGCGGGTTGCGGTCATGGTGTTCTCCTTGGTTGCCTGTATGGATGGGTGACTCTGTCTTCGTCGAAGCGGCTGGCCGGTTGGCGTTTCGTTCGTGAAGTCTTATATAAGAGTCTAGGCAAAGGGCTCATCCCGCAATAGCCGCGTAGTCGTGTTTTTCGAATATTTATTATTGTGTTTATTCAGTGACTTACGCGCGACGTTTCACATTGAGAAAAGACTTTTTCCATGTTGCAACGCGGCGACTTGTGCCCTGCAGCATGATTTTTTACGACGCAAAAAAATTTACCACATCGTGAAATTTGGGCGTCGATTGGCGATGTATGCAATTCGCCGCCGGCTGCCGGTTGCGTGGACGAAAAAAAACCGGTGCCTGAGCACCGGTTTCTTCCGACTGACGAACGGCGCGAGGCCGTCCGACGGATCTTTTTCTGCACGCTGGCGCGAATCGCGCCTCCGGACAGCTTAGCTGCCGCGACGAGCCGTACGCGGGCCGTCGCTGCGGCGTGCGCCGTAGCCGCCATCGCGCGAACCGCCGTAGCCTTCACGCGAGCCGCCGCCGAAGCCGCCTTCACGCGAGCCGCCGCCGAAGCCGCCATCGCGCGAACCGCCGCCAGCCGACTTGCCGGCCCAGCCGCTACCGCTACTGCTGCGCGCACCGCCGCCGTTACCGGCCGGCTTGCCCGCACCGCTACCGAAGCGACGGCCACCGCCGTTGCCTCCGCCCGGACGGCCGCGGCCGCCAAAGCCAGGACGGCCGTTGCCCGACGGAGCCGACTTGCGCGGCTCGAAGCCTACGACGACGTTGACCGGCAGCGGGGTGCGCACGAAACGCTCGATGCGCTTCAACGCGCCCTGTTCGGCGTGATGCACGAGGCTCACCGCGATACCCGAGCGGCCAGCACGGCCGGTACGGCCGATACGGTGCACGTAGTCTTCAGCGAACTTCGGCAGGTCGTAGTTGAACACGTGCGTGATGCCCGGGATGTCGATACCGCGAGCGGCGACGTCCGTTGCCACCAGCACGCGCACACGGCGCTCGCGCAGTGCCTTGATCGTGCGGTTACGCGCGCCTTGTGGCAGGTCGCCGTGCAGCGCGGCCGACTCGAAACCGGCGTCGGCCAGACGGCCTGCGAGCTGGTCGGCGTCCATCTTGGTTGCCGTGAACACGATAGCCTGGTCGAGGCCTTCGTCACGCAGCAGATGATCGAGCAGACGATCCTTGTGATCGCGGTCGTCGACGTAATGGACGGTTTGCGCGATGTTGGTACGTTGTTCCAGACGCTGAACGATCTCGATACGCTCCGGATCCTTCAGCAGACGGCCGGTCAGCGAGCCGATCTTGCCGTCGAGCGTGGCCGAGAACAGCATCGTCTGACGCGTGGCCGGCGTGGCCGCGACGATCGTTTCGATGTCTTCGATGAAGCCCATGTCGAGCATGCGGTCGGCTTCGTCGAGCACGAGGATCTGCAGTTGCGACAGATCAATACGGCCGCGTTCCAGGTGGTCGATCAGACGGCCCGGCGTGGCGACCAGGATTTCCGGGTTCTTCGCCAGCAGCATCAACTGTTGGCCGTAAGCGACGCCGCCCAGAATGCTGACGGTGCGCAGGCGCTTCAGGTGCTTGCCGTACGTGGCGGCGGCGGTCGTGACCTGCATCGCGAGTTCGCGGGTCGGCGTCAGAACCAGCATGGTCGGACGGGCAACCGGTTGCGGACGGCGCGTGTTGCGGGCACCGTCGGCCGGACGCGGCTCACGCGGCTGGCTGGCTTGCGCCTTTTGCAATTGCGAGAAACGCTCGATGGCGGGCAGCATGAACGCGGCGGTCTTGCCCGAACCGGTCGGGCTCGAGACGAGCAGATCGCGGCCGGCGATGCCGGCGGGGATCGCGCGCTGCTGAACGGGAGTCGGGTTTTGATAACCAGCGGCGGTCAGCGCGGAGACGACATCCGCGGACAGACCCAGCGACGCGAACGTCGGGCCGGCCGGTGCTGCGGCTTCAGCGGCGACGGCTTCCGGCGCGGCAGCAACGGCTGCGGCTTGGGCGGGTGCGTCGGCGAGACCGAGTGCCTGGTCGGCGATGGCGTTCAACGGGCTGGAGGTATTGCTCGAAGTCATGAGAATCCTTGGTACACAGGGAATTAAAACGTCGGCGCCAATCGGCATACCCAAGTCGTCGGATTCAGCGAGCAAAGAAGCAGCGAGCAAATCGAAAAACGGGGGCAGCTCGCGACAATGAAGGCGAGCTTTTCGTTAGAAGCTGTATCGGATGCGACATGCCAACACGGCGTGTCGCCAGCCTGGGACATGATCGCCCGTAGGGGGCTAGGCAGGAGGGGACAGGTTCTAAACTGGATTGGAGCTAAACGCTACGAGGCGCTGCGCCGCAAAGGCCGCTACGTGAAAGCCGGGCAGAGCAGTGAAGCGCAGGCCGCATTGTATAGGGTTTTGTTGCACTGCGCCACCATTAGGAACTTTCCGGGTTGAAAAGTTTGCCTGATCCGATAGCGGAGCCATTCATTCTGACGAGCAGGTGGACCAGCCGCGGCCGGCTCACCAGGGCGATGTCAAGGCAAGGCGAGCCGCGACCGGCGTGCCGGCTGCGGCTCGGGTGCGGACTCAGGCCGCGGTGCCGCTCTTCAACGATTCGACGAGTTCGACGTATTGCTGCTTCGCAGCGTCCGGCGCGGTGCCCTTGAGCGCGGCCCACGCGTCGTACTTGTATTTGCCGACGATGTCGGTGAAGCCCGGCTTGTCGCCCTGGACGTCGCCGCGGGTGGCCTGTTTGTAGAGCGCATAGAGGCGCAGCAGCGTGAGGTTGCCCGGACGCTCCGGCAACTGCTGGACTTCTTCATGGGCTCTGGCGAATTGGGCGTCGATGTCGGTCATGGTGGTTGGCCCGCCGGGGCGGGATCAGAGGAGGATTGGCCGACGATCATAACAATTGCCCGCCGCCGCCGGGCAGAGGGCTTATTCCAAACGAGCGCGGCCGCCGCGCGCGAAGCCAAACAACATTTGCGCGCGCCGCGCCGATTACAATACGGTCCATGACTCAAACTGTGCTCCTTGCTCTCGATACCTCAACCGAATTCTGTTCGGTAGCGCTGTTGTGCGCCCCCGTCGACGCCGCCGGCCAGGCCGCCGCTGAACCCCGGCTCTGGGTTCGCCACGAGCAGACCGGCGCGGTGTCCAGCACGCGGCTGTTGCCCGCGATCGGCGAACTTTTCGCCGAAGCCGGCCTGACGCTCGCGGACTGCGACGCCATTGCGTTCGGCTCCGGTCCCGGCTCGTTTACCGGCCTGCGCACCGCGACCGGCGTCGCTCAAGGCCTCGCGTTCGGCCTGAACCTGCCGGTTGTGCCGGTCAGCACGCTGCTCGTCTGCGCGGAGAGCGCGCGGCTGCGCGATCCGTCGGCGACGCGTGTGCTCGCCGCGCTCGACGCCCGCATGGACGAAATCTACTGGGCCGACTACGCGTGGGACGACGCGCAGCGCGAATGGCGCACCGTTCAGACGGCGTCGCTCGACGCGCCCGAGCGGCTGGTGCTGCCCGAGGCGCCCTTCACACTGGCCGGCAATGCCGCCGCGGCCTTCGGTGCACGCCTGCCGGCGGTGGCCGCCGCACGCACGGTCGACGGCGAGGCGCTCCCGCATGCCGCGCCGCTCGCCCATGCGGCATTGCGCGCGCTGCGCGCCGGCCGCACCGTGCGCGCCGAACAGGCCGCGCCGGAATACGTGCGCGACAAGGTCGCGCAGACCACGGTCGAACGTGTCGCCGAGAAGGCGGAAAAGGCGGCAAAAGCCGAACAGGCGGAACGGGATGCGAGGCTCGCGCAGAGTGTCGGCGACGACGTGCCCGAAGCCGCCGCGAAAGCCAAGGGTGCCGCTCGCGGCGAGGGCCGGCAATGAGCGGCGTGTTGCTCGCGGACCGCTACATGTCGCCGATGACAGAAGGCGATCTGGACGAGGTCGCCGCAATCGAAAAAATCGCGTACGAGTTTCCGTGGAGCCGCGGCAATTTCGGTGATTCGCTGCGCAACGGCTATTTCGGCGTCTGTCTGCGGCACGTGACCGGCACGCTGATCGGCTATTGCGTGCTGATGCCGGTCGTCGACGAAATGCATCTGCTCAATCTGTGTGTGACGCCGAGCGCGCAGGGCGCGGGCGCCGGGCTCGCGCTGCTGCGCGAGGCGGTGCGCATCACGCGCGCCGAAAAACTCGACGGCCTGCTGCTCGAAGTGCGGCCGTCGAATCATCGCGCGATCCGGCTTTACGAGCGCTTCGGCTTCGCGTCGATCGGCCGGCGCAAAAACTATTATCCGGCGCGGCATCGCAGCCGGGAGGACGCCATCGTGATGCGTTTCTCGTTTGCCACGGAGGGCGCAGATGGCGCTGCATGAATCGGTACTGGAGGAGTTCGGGCTGACGACGCTGTGGGTGCGTCGCGGGATGGCGGTGCAGCAGCCGGTCGAGGACGCCGCCGCGCAGAGCGGCCGTGTCGACGATGCGCGCGATGTGGTGGCGGGGGCCTCGGCCGCACTTGCGCAGGATGCGTCGCGCTCCGCGATGCGGGCGGGCGAAACGCGGCCAGCCGCTTCCGCGTCGATGACTGACGAACGCCGCGCGCCGGGTCGCGACGAGCCGGCGACAGCGTCTGCTGGCGCGCGCGAGCCATTCGATGATCGCGCGCCGTCGGCGCGCGCGAGCGACCCGTTGCGATCCGCGCAGGAGAGCGAGCGCGGCGAGCGTCGTGTGGCGCAGCCAGCTCAGGCGGTCGCGCAGGAACGGCAACCCATGTCCGCCGAAACGCGTCAGCAGCCGTCCCCGCGGCCCCAGCCGCAACCCGAAAAAGCCCAACCGCAGCAGCTCGACCCCGCCGAGCCGTTCCAATCGGCAGCGCAGCGTGAGCCGGCCACGCAGCAACCCACCGGTCCGGCCGAGCCGCCCGCCTACGACGCCCCGCCCGACGACGATTTCGCCTGGTTCGACGATTTGCCTGCGCAAGCGCCGTCGGAAGCTCGCGCCGACACGCCCGCATTGCCGGCCATCGCTACGCTCGACTGGGACGCGCTGAGCGAGCGCGTCGCCGATTGCCGGCTGTGCCGTCTGTGCGAGAAGCGCACCAACACCGTGTTCGGCGTCGGCGATCGCGGGGCCGACTGGATGCTGATCGGCGAAGCGCCGGGCGAGAACGAAGACCGCCTGGGCGAGCCGTTCGTCGGCCAGGCCGGCAAGCTGCTCGACAACATGCTGCAGTCGCTGACGCTTGCGCGCGATACCAACGTCTACATCGCGAACGTGATCAAGTGCCGCCCGCCGGGCAACCGCAATCCCGAGCCGGACGAAGTCTTGCGTTGCGAGCCGTATTTGCAACGCCAGGTGGCGCTGGTCAAGCCGAAGCTGATCGTCGCGATGGGCCGCTTCGCCGCGCAAAGTCTGCTGAAGACTGAAGCGAGCATTTCGGCGCTGCGTGGCCGTGTGCATGAGTACGAAGGCGTGCCGGTCATCGTCACCTATCACCCCGCGTATCTGCTGCGCCGTCTGCCCGACAAGGCGAAGGCGTGGGCCGACCTGTGCCTCGCGCGCGACACGTGGCGCGCGGCGGGCGGCACGCCGTCGAACGCGGGCGAGTGATGGCCGCCGATGGGCCAGCGGCGGCGCGCGTCGCCGCTGCGCCCGGTCAGTACGCCGCGCTGCTCGATACGCTGCTCGGCGCCTTGCGCGATCCGGCCGTGCGCGATCTCGCGTGGCTGCTGTTAAGTCCCGATCTGTTGCGCCCCCAGCCGCCGATGGGCGCGCTCGCGAATCCATTCGACACGCCGCAGGAACTTCAGGCAAGCATCGAGTGGCTGCGCGCGCTCGACGCCGCGCCCGAGCCGCTGCAGCGCGAACTCGCGGCGGCGCGCATCACGCGTCTCGGCCGCTACGCCGAACGGCTGCTCGGCTGGTTCCTGCAACACGGACCGGCGGCGCGGCTGGTCGCGGCCGGCGTGCCGTTGCGGCGCGCGGGCGTCACGCTCGGCGAATGCGATTTTCTCGTGCAGTCGCGGCAGGGCGCGCGGCTGCACTGGGAACTGGCGGTGAAGTGCTATCTGCACGCCGGCGCGGAGCGGGGACAAGAGGCCGCGCAAACGGGCTCGCGCCTCGCGGACTATGTCGGTCCGAATCTGAAAGACCGCTTCGATCTCAAGCTCGCGCATCTGTTGAATCACCAACTGCCGTTGAGTGCGCGCGACGAGTTCGCGTCGGTTGGTCATGCGGGGCCGTGGACGCCGCAGATGTTCGTCAAAGGCTGGTTGTTTTATCGACATGGCGAGCGGCCGGCGGATCCCGTCGAACTCGATCCGGCGCATGGCCGAGGCTGGTGGGTCACGCGCAGCGACTGGCCGGCGTTCGCGGCGGCCCATGCGCAAAAGTGGCGGCGACTGCCGCGGCTCGAATGGCTCGCGCCGAGGCGCGTTGAATGCGCAGATGAGCAGGCAGATGAGCAGGCCGGGCGCCAGGCGGCGCGATCGCTTTGGGTCGACGCGCAAACGCTTGCCGCGCAGATTTCGACCGTGCATGGACCGGCGATGGTTGTCGCTTTTATCGAGGACGAGGCGGGTGATTCGATTGAACGCTCGCGCGGTTTCATCGTGCCGGATGAGTGGCCTGAGCAGGCGCGGAGTTATGTGGGGCAGCGCAAGTAGTGGGGGGCGGCGGGCGATGTGATGTCGTTGCTTGACGCAACGCGAAGCACCTTAAGATATCCGCGCTCGCCACGACCAATCACGCAACGACTCGCGCCGCTTCGTCGAGACGCAGGAAGCGCGCGATCAGCCACACAGCCGCACACGCTAGCGCGCTTTGCCCGGCGTCCTCACCACCACCGATAAAAGTGATGCACCGGTCCTACGCCACCGCCGACATCGAGCCGGTCGCTCGCCTGCAACGCGCCGGTCAGATAAACCTTCGCATCGGCCACCGCGCTCGCCAGATCATCGCGTTGCGGAATCAGCGCCGCGATCGCCGACGACAACGTGCAGCCCGTCCCATGCGTATTCTTCACCGGCACGCGCGGGCCGCCCAGACGCAGCGTGCCGCTGTCCTGCACTAGCCAGTCGGGGCTATCCGCCGCGCTCAGATGGCCGCCCTTCATCAGCACCGCGCGTGCGCCGAGCGCGCGCAACGCTTCGCCTTGCTCGACCATGCCGGCTTCGTCGGTCGCCGATTGCATGCCGAGCAGTGCGGCGGCTTCCGGTAGATTGGGCGTCAGCAGATCGGCAAGCGGCAGCAATTCGTCGCGCACCGCCGCGACCGCATCCGGCAGCAGCAACGCGTGATTGCTCTTCGAGATCATCACCGTATCCAGCACCACGTGCTTCGGCTTGTGACGACGCAGCGCGTCGGCGACCGCGCGCGCGATCGGCGCGCTCGCCAGCATGCCGATCTTCACCGCGTCGATGCGGATGTCGTCGAACACCGCGTCCAGTTGCGCGGTGATGAAGCCCGGGTCCGGCGCGTGAATCGCGGTGACGCCGCGCGTGTTCTGCGCGGTGAGCGCGGTGATCACGCTCGCGCCATACGCGCCGAGCGCCGAGAAAGCCTTCAGGTCGGCCTGAATGCCGGCGCCGCCGCCGGAGTCGGAACCGGCGATCGTCAGCACATTGGGAATCGAGTGAGTCATGGTCAAGCGAGGAAGAAAGAAGGCGCGGGCACGCTCACACGAAGCGGCCCGCAGCGGCTCAGTGCTTGGCTTCGCCGATCAGCGCGACCGAGTCGAACGCGCGCTGGTTGGCCTGGTGGCGCCGCATCACGAGCCACATCATCAGACACACGAAGGTGCCGAACAGCACGATCACCGCGGTGACCGGCACGTCGAGCCACACCAGCACCGCGTACAGGCACAGCATCACGAGCACGGAGAGATTCTCGTTGAAGTTTTGCACGGCGATCGAGTGACCCGCCGAGAGCAGCACGTGGCCGCGATGCTGCAGCAGCGCGTTCATCGGCACGACGAAGAAGCCCGACAGGCCGCCCACCACCATCAGGAAGATATACGCGAAGATCAGATAGCCCGGCATATGCATGCGGCCGATATGGAAGCCCCAATGCGCGGGAAACAGATCGCGCGTGTAGAACGCCATCAGCATCACGGCGATCCCCATCATGATCCCGACCGGCAGCACCGATAGCGACTTCTTCAACGGCACGCGCGAAGCCGCGAAGATCGCGCCCGCCGCGACGCCGACGGCCACCACCGCCTGCAGGATCGCCGCCTCCGAAAGCGTCATGTTCAGCGACACCTCGGCCCACTTCAGCACGATGAATTGCAGCGTCGCGCCCGCGCCCCAGAAGAGCGTCGTGACCGCGAGCGAAATCTGGCCGAGCTTGTCGCGCCACAGCACGAGAAAGCAGTCGGCGAAATCGGTGATGAGTTTGATCGGGCCGCGCTCCTGTTTCGGATAGCGCGCGCCGGTGTCGGGAATGCGCAGATTGAACAGCGCCGCGATCACGTAGATCCCCATGATCACCAGCATCGCCGCTTCGGCGGGCGTGTTGACGGTGGGGATGTGCTGCCGCAGGATCGGCGCGGCAATGTGCGGACTGATCAGCGCGCCGCCGAGCACCGTGCCGAGAATGATCGAGCCGACCGTGGTGCCTTCGATCCAGCCGTTCGCGGCGACCAGCCGGTCAGGCGGCAGCAGTTCGGTAAGGATGCCGTACTTGGCGGGTGAGTAAGCCGCCGCGCCGAAGCCCACGATGCCGTACGCAAACAGCGGATGCGCGCCGACCAGCATCGTGATGCAGCCGAGTACCTTGATGGTGTTGGTGACGAACATCACGCGTCCCTTCGGACGGGAGTCGGCGAAGGCCCCGACGAAGGCGGCCAGAACGACGTACGACAGCACAAAAAACAGCTTGAGCAGCGGCGTCATCCAGTTCGGGGCGTGAAGATCTTTCAGCAGTGCGATAGCAGCGATCAGAAGCGCATTGTCGGCCAGCGACGAAAAAAACTGCGCGGCCATGATGGTGTAAAAACCTTTTTTCATCTGATGCGATGCTGTCCTCGCTGCGGTCTGTCCGCCCCGGCCGTTTGCAATGCGTCCGGGCTTATGCCGTTCGAAATGGGTTGTGCGCACGGCTTTATATCATGAAAATAGCTGCATTCGGACTAGCAAAATCCTTGATCGCACCGCCCAGCGGACTGCCGAGCGCTGAAAACGCCCAGTAAGCCGCTGATTCGCAAGCGTCTTTACGAAAATATCTCATGCCGCGCCCCCTCTCAGCCACGATTCACACCGCCGCACTTGCCAACAATCTTGCCGTCGCCCGGCGCTATGCGCCCAAGTCCAAAGTCTGGGCCGTGGTCAAGGCCAACGCATACGGGCATGGCCTCGCGCGCGTCTTTCCGGGCTTGCGCGCAACCGATGGCTTCGGATTGCTGGACCTCGAAGAAGCCGTGAAGTTGCGTGAATTGGGTTGGGCCGGACCGATTCTTCTGCTCGAAGGCTTCTTCCGGCCGACCGACATCGACGTGATCGACCGCTATAGTCTGACGACCGCGCTGCATTCGGACGAACAGTTGCGTATGCTCGAAATGGCGCGCCTGTCCAAGCCCGTGAACATCCAGTTGAAGATGAACACCGGTATGAACCGGCTCGGCTACACGGTCGAAAAATTCCGTAGCGCGTGGGAGCGCGCGCGGGCCTGCCAGGGGGTCGGCCAGATCACGCTGATGACCCATTTTTCCGATGCGGACGGCGAACGCGGCATCGCGTATCAGATGGAAGCGTTCGAGCGCGGCGCGCAGGGCATCGCCGGCGCGCGCAGCCTCGCCAATTCGGCGGCCACACTGTGGCATCCGGGCGCGCACTTCGACTGGGTGCGGCCGGGCATCATCCTGTACGGCGCGTCGCCGTCGGGCGTGACGGCTGCGATCGAAGGTACGGGTCTGCAACCGGCGATGACGCTCGCGTCGGAACTGATCGCCGTGCAGATGCTCACCGAGGGCAGCACCGTCGGCTACGGGTCTGCGTTCAAGGCGCGCGGCGCGATGCGCATCGGCGTGGTCGCGTGCGGCTATGCGGACGGTTATCCGCGGGTCGCGCCGGAGGGCACGCCGGTGATCGTCGACGGCGTGCGCACGCGAATCGTCGGGCGCGTGTCGATGGACATGCTCACGGTTGACCTGACGCCGGTGCCGACTGCCAACGTCGGCTCGCGCGTCGAGTTGTGGGGCAACACGCTGCCGATCGACGACGTCGCGCAGGCGTGCGGCACGATCGGCTATGAGCTGATGTGCGCGGTGGCGCCGCGCGTGCCGGTGCGGGCGGAGTAACGCGCGGAGCGCGGTTGGCGGCGCGGGTTGCCAGTCGTGAGCCGCTTCGCTTTTTCGGGTATTCGACGCTTCGCTTTTCGCGTCGCCCGCTGAACCGCGTTGTGTCGCGTTCGTTGCTTCGTTGCTTCGTCGCTTCACGTTGATCCCTCCGCGTCGTGTCCGTCACTGCCACTGGCGCAGCCCCCGGCGCGCACCGACTCCTCGATCATCTAATCCCAAGAACAGCAACACAGGCAATCACGCGTGGCTAAACCCAAAACGTTGTACATCTGCAGTGAATGCGGCGGGCAATCGCCGAAATGGGCCGGCCAGTGCCCGTCGTGCAATGCGTGGAACACGCTGGTCGAATCGGTCGCGGAAGCGCCGTCCACGCATCGCTTCCAGTCGCTCGCGAAGAGCGCGCCGGTGCGACGTCTCGCCGACATCGAAGCATCCGACGTGCCGCGTTTCTCCACCGGCGTGAGCGAATTCGACCGCGTGCTCGGCGGCGGTCTGGTGCCAGGTGGCGTGGTGCTGATCGGCGGCGATCCAGGCATCGGCAAATCGACGCTGCTGTTGCAATCGCTCGCCGAAATCGCCGCCGACAAACGCGCGCTCTACATCAGCGGCGAAGAGTCGGCCGCCCAGATCGCGTTGCGCGCGCAACGGCTCTCGCTGCTCGAACCCGGCTCGAAGGCGAGCGAGTTGCAATTGCTCGCGGAAATCCAGCTCGAAAAAATCCAGGCGACGATCGCCGACCAGCGCCCCGACGTCGCGGTGATCGACTCGATCCAGACGGTCTATTCCGACGCGCTGACCTCCGCGCCGGGCTCGGTCGCACAGGTGCGCGAGTGCGCGGCGCAATTGACGCGCATCGCCAAGCAGTCGGGCACCACCATCATCATGGTCGGCCACGTGACCAAGGAAGGCGCGCTGGCGGGGCCGCGCGTGCTCGAACACATCGTCGATACGGTGCTGTACTTCGAGGGGGATACGCATTCGTCGTACCGGCTCGTGCGCGCGATCAAGAACCGCTTCGGCGCGGTCAACGAGCTCGGCGTGTTCGCGATGACCGAGCGCGGCCTGCGCGGCGTCGCGAATCCGTCGGCGCTGTTTTTGTCGCAGCACGAGCAGTCGGTGCCGGGCTCGTGCGTGCTGGTCACGCAGGAGGGCACGCGGCCGTTGCTGGTCGAAGTGCAGGCATTGGTGGACGCGGCCAACGCGCCGAATCCGCGGCGGCTTGCAGTCGGCCTCGAACAGAACCGGCTGGCGATGCTGCTGGCCGTCCTGCATCGGCACGCGGGCATCGCGTGTTTCGATCAGGACGTGTTCCTGAACGCGGTGGGCGGCGTAAAGATTACCGAGCCCGCCGCCGACCTGGCCGTGCTGCTCGCGATCCACTCGTCGATGCGCAACAAGCCGCTGCCCAAGGGGCTGGTCGTGTTCGGCGAAGTAGGGCTCGCCGGCGAGATCCGGCCGTCGCCGCGCGGACAGGAGCGGTTGAAGGAAGCGGCCAAGCTGGGTTTCTCGGTCGCGGTCATTCCGAAGGCCAACGCGCCGAAACAGCCGATCGAAGGCTTACAGGTCGTTGCGGTCGAACGGATCGAACAGGCGATCGACCGGGTCCGCACGCTCGAATAGACGGGGCTGCGGCGCGTGCGGCTGGCAAGCGCGCCGTAATGCGCCGTAAATATCCCCGTATTGTCTGTAACCTGAATGGCATTTCTTTTTTCTAAGCTGGGAGGACAACCATTCCTCCTGATGCTCGAAAAAGGATCGCGCCTTGAAACAGTCAATTGAAACCGTAGCCGAGCGGCCGATCCACGTGCGCGGCTGCCGTGTGTCCGCACCGATTCGCCAGCCTTGGGGCGACGCGTGCCGCATCGTCGAGTGGATCGACACGGCGGGCCAGATATCGCGGCGCGTGGTGGCCGAGGACGCCACCGCCGCCGAGGTGCGCGCCACGATCAACCGTCACGTGGAAGGCCGCAAGCACCTGCTGTACGACGATGAAAAGACCCCGCGCCAGACTCTGCCGAGACAGACGGTGGTGCGGCGTTGACGATGGGGTAGCGGCGGCTTGCTCGCAGCACTTGTGGCACTTATGCCGCTGGCGGCCTGAGGACCTTGCGGCAGGTGCTCCGCAGTCCGAGCCGCATCGCCTCAAAGGGCGAACCGCAGTCGCGTGTCGGCGGAATCTATGCGCTCACGCCATCGGCGTCACCGGCCTCATCGGCTTCGCTGTCGGATTGCGGCGCCGCGTACGCCTGCGGATCGAACAGCGGATGCTGCGCCGCTTCCGCCGCGGTCAGCACCGGCGACGCACAGCAATCGAGCGGCTCCAGCAGCAACACCCAGTCTTCCAGCGCGCGCGTGCCGATCAGGTCAGCGAGTTCCTGCGTGAGCGCGGCCGCGTCCGGGCCGCCGATCGCCTGGCCGAGGCTCCAGTGGCGCGTCGCCCATTCGGGCCGATCGAGCGCCATGCACAGCGTTTCCCAGAACTTCAGTTCGAGCGCGCCGACCGCGAGCCAGCGGTGATCGAGCGTGCGGTACAGGTTGTAGCAGGGCACGCCGCCGTTCAGCAGACCGGCGCCCGCGGCCGGCGCGGCGCCTTCGTTGGCGAGCGCGACTTGCGCGACGACGTTGTGCGCATGCGTGACGTGCGTCATCGAGACGTCGACAAAGCGGCCTTCACCGCCCCGCGACACATGCCACAACGCGGCGAGAATCTGCGTGACCGCGCTCAGCGCGCCGCCGAGCAGATCGGCGATCTGGAAGTTCGGCAGGATCGGCGTGCCATCGCGGCTCGTCAGTTGGTCGAGCACGCCCGCATAGCCGATGTAGTTCAGATCGTGGCCCGCGTGATCGGCGAACGGGCCACTCGCGCCGTAGCCGCTGATCGCGCAATAGACGAGCCGCGGATTGGCCTCGCGCAGCGTCGCGTAGCCGAGCCCGAGGCGCTCCATCACACCGGGCCGGAAGCTCTCGATCAGCACGTCCGCCTGCGCCGCGAGCGCGCGCAACACGTTGCGTCCCGCGTCGGATTTGAGGTCGAGGCGCGTCTCGCGCTTGCCGCGATTGACCATCCGGTAAAACGCGCCGGGCCGCCCGGCCACGCGGTCGCTCGACGACTGCATCATCGTGCGGGTGGGGTCGCCCGCGCCCGGCGCTTCGATCTTCAACACGTCGGCGCCAAGCTCGGCGAGCCGCAGCGCGGCCACCGGGCCCGGCAGCAGACGCGTCAGGTCGAGGACCCGCAGCCCTTGCAGCGCGGGCGGCGCCGCAGCAGTCGATGCGGCCGCAGCGGCCGATGCCATGGATGATGCTGTCGCGGAAGACAAGGCCAACCTCTCGTCGGTGCCGGCGCGGACCGGAACAGCGTGCCGCTAGCCGATTTGTTCGAGTTCCTCGTGAGTCTCGAGCCATTCGGCTTCGAGCACTTCGAGGCGCGCGTTCACATCTGCCTGACGGCGGATCGCCTCCGTCAGTTTGTTCTTCTGCTCAGGCTCGTAGCTGGCCGGATCGACGACGAACGCATCCAGCGTCGCCTTCTCCGTGTTGAGCGCGTCCATTTCCTTTTCGATTTTCGTGATGCGGCTTTGCAGCGGCTTTTTCAGATGCGCGAGTTTCTGCCGCGTCTCCGCTTCGAGGCGGCGCTGCTCCTTGCGATTCACGCCGTTATCCGCGCCGCCGTCCGAGCCGCCGTTCGCGCCATTCGCCGCACCGCTGGCCTTGAGCACCGCGCGCTGTTCGGCCGCGTGTTGCAGCAGCCAGTCGCGGTAATCGTCGAGATCGCCGTCGAATTCCGTCAGACGATGCTTCGCGACCAGCATGAACTGATCGGTGGTGGCGCGCAGCAGATGCCGGTCGTGCGACACCAGAATCAACGTGCCTTCGAATTGCGCGAGCGCCATAGTCAGCGCGTGACGCGTTTCGAGATCCAGGTGATTGGTCGGTTCGTCGAGCAGCAGCAGATTGGGCTTCTGCCAGATGATCAACGCGAGCGCGAGACGCGCTTTTTCGCCGCCGGAAAAAGGCGCGATCTTCGAGGTCGCCATCTCGCCGGAGAAGTTGAAGCTGCCGAGGAAGTCGCGCAGTTCCTGTTCGCGCGTGTCCGGCGCGAGACGCGCGAGGTGCTGCAAGGGCGTGTCGTCGGCGCGCAGCGTTTCGAGCTGATGCTGCGCGAAATAGCCGATGCGTAGACCCTTGCCCTCACGCACGTGGCCGCCGAGCGCTTCGAGCGTGCCGGCGAGCGTCTTGATCAACGTCGACTTGCCCTGGCCGTTCGCGCCGAGCAGGCCGATGCGCTGACCGTTCTGGATCGACAGCATCACGCGCTCGACGATCGGAATTTCGGCGCCGTCTTCGCCGTGATAGCCGCAGCGCACGTCTTCCATCACCATCATCGGATTCGGCGCGGAGTCGGGCGTGCGGAACTCGAACGTGAACGGCGACGCCGCATGTGCGGGCGCGATCAGCTCCATCTTTTCGAGCGCCTTCACGCGGCTTTGCGCCTGACGCGCCTTGGTGGCTTGCGCCTTGAAGCGGTTGATGTAGCTCTGCAGATGCTCGACCGTGCGCTGCTGCTTTTCATACGCGCTCTGCTGCAACGCGAGCTGCTGTGCGCGCAGCACTTCGAACTGCGAATAGTTGCCGCCGTAACGCTTGATCTGCTGTTGCTCCAGATGCAGCGTGACGTTGCACACGGAGTCGAGGAATTCGCGGTCGTGCGAGATCACGATCAGCGTGCCTGGATAGCGGTGCAGCCAGTCTTCGAGCCAGACGATCGCGTCGAGGTCCAGGTGGTTGGTCGGCTCGTCGAGCAGCAGCAGATCGGAGCGGCACATCAGCGCCTGCGCGAGATTCAGCCGCATGCGCCAGCCGCCCGAAAAACTGCTGACCGGCTCGCGCGTCTGGTCGAGCGTGAAGCCGAGGCCGAGCAGCAACGCTTCGGCGCGCGCGGGCGCGGTGTAGCCGTCGGCGTCCGCGAATGCCGCGTGCGCTTCACCTTCGGCCGCGCCGTCGTGCGCAGCGGAGGCGGCGGCAATGCGCGCTTCGATTGCGCGCAACGCGGCATCGCCGTCGAGCGTGTAGTCGAGCGCGGTCTTGTTGGCGGCGGGCGTTTCCTGCGCGACGTGCGCGATGCGCCAGGTGGGCGGCATGGAGAAGTCGCCGCCGTCCGCATGCAGTTCGCCGAGGAGCACGGCAAATAGCGTCGACTTGCCCGCGCCGTTCGCCCCCACGAGGCCGGCCTTTTCGCCGGGGTTGAGGGTGAACGTGGTGTTGTCGAAGAGCGGCTTGGTGCCGCGCGCGAGGCTGAACTGATTAAAGCGGATCACGAAGAGGCCGGCTGAAGAAAACCGCTATTTTAGACTGCCCGGCGTGACACCGGGCGCTCAGTGGGGATCGGCCATTCGGCCGACTGTTATGGCGCGGCTTTTGGCATAGACTGACGGCTTTCACGGGGGAGAGCATATGACATCGATTTATTCGTTTTCGGCACGCACGCTTGGCGGCGAGGAAGTGAGCCTCACGAAGTATCAAGGCAAGGTCTTGCTGATCGTCAACACGGCGAGCGAATGCGGATTCACGCCGCAGTACGCGGGCCTGCAAAAGGTGTACGACACCTACGCGGCGCGCGGGCTCGCGGTGCTCGGTTTTCCGTGCAACCAGTTCGGCAAGCAGGAGCCGGGCGACGCCGCGCAGATCGGCAGTTTCTGCGAGAAGAACTACGGCGTGACCTTCCCGATGTTCGACAAGATCGACGTGAACGGCGCGAACGCGCATCCGCTGTTCCGCTATCTGACGGGCGAGGCGCCGGGGCTGCTGGGCCTCGAAGGGATCAAGTGGAATTTCACCAAGTTCCTGATCGGCCGCGACGGCAATGTGGTGAAGCGCTATGCGCCGCTGACCAAGCCCGAGGCGATCGTCGAGGATATCGAAAAGCAGTTGTGAGGCTGCGTTGATGACGCCGCTTCGCATGGCGCGGCGCCTTCGGCAGAACGCCTACAGAATCGGTGAGAAAAGGCGCGCGACATGCAGCAGCACACGCCGCAGCGCGCTTGCCTGGCGATACTCGTTGCGATCGATTTCGAGCGACTCGGCGAAATCGTTCAGCAGCATCGTTTCGACTTCCTGCGCGAAGCCGCGATCCACGGTCAGCACCATGATCTCGAAGTTCAGCCGGAACGAGCGGTTGTCGAGATTGGCGCTGCCGATCGCGGCCGCCACGCTGTCGATCAGGATGACCTTCTGATGCAGAAAACCCGGTTGATAGCGGAAGATGCGGATACCCGCGCGCAGCGAGTCGTACGCATACAGCTTCGACGCGGCGAACACCACGCGGTGATCGCGCCGGCACGGAATCAGGATGCGCACGTCGACGCCGCGCAGCACGGCGAGCCGTAACGCCGCGAACACCGCTTCGTCGGGCACGAGGTAGGGCGTGGTGATCCAGATCCGCTCGCGCGCCGCGTTGATCGCCTCTACGAAAAAGAGCGAACAGGTCTCCTGTTTGTCGGCCGGGCCGCTCGGCACGACGAGGCAGTGCATGCCCTGGCTATCGGGCGAGTCGCCCGGCGTCGGGGCCGGCATGTCGAACTCGGGCAATTGCTGCGTGGCCCAGTGCCAGTCCTCGGTGAAGACGAACTGAATGCTCGCGACCGCCGGGCCGCGCACCTCGATATGCGTATCGCGCCACGGCGACAACGGCGGCTTGCCGCCGAGATATTCGACGCCCACGTTATGGCCGCCGACAAACGCGCATTCGCCATCCACCGCGACGATCTTGCGGTGATTGCGGAAGTTCAGTTGCAGGCGGTTGACGAAGCGGCGATTGGTGGCGAACGGATGCGTCTCCACGCCGCCCGCGCGCAGCGCCGCCACGTAGCGGTGCGGCAGATCGAAGCTGCCGATGCTGTCGTACAGGAAGTAGACGCGCACGCCCTGGCTAGCCTTGGCGATCAGCGCGTCCTTGAGCATCTCGCCGAGCGCATCGTCGCGCACGATGAAGAACTGCACGATCACGTAGTGACGCGCGCCTTCGATCGCTTCGAAGATGGCCTTGAAGGTGGCCGCGCCGTTCACCAGCGTGCGCACGGAATTGCCCGGCAGGAACGGCATGCCGCCGAGGCGCGTGAGCGAATGCACGAACCTGAAGCCGAGCTGCTGTGTCGGCAGTCCCGCCGACGAAGCCTGCGTGTCCCATTCCGGCGGATGCGCGCGCGTGCGCAGTAGTTCATTTTCGACGCGGCGCGCGTCCGCATAACCGGCGAACTTGCTGCGGCCGAGGAACAGGTAGGGCACCAGCGTGAGATATGGCATCGCGACCAGCGACACGGCCCACGCGATCGCGCCTTGCGACGTACGGGTGTTGAGAATCGCGTGGCACGCGGCGATCACGCCGAGGATGTGGGCGAGGGCGACCAGCGGGCCGACGTGAAGCAGGTCGAATTGCATAAGCTCGCTAAGGGTTGGCGAAGCGCTGCGGCGTTACCCGCAGCGCACCTGCGCCACCAGCCGGGAGAACCTCAGACCGGCAGATCCGCCGCCTGAATCAGGAACACGTTGTCGTCGCCGGCACTGGTGGACATCCACACCAGATCGAGACCGCCGAACGCCGCTTCGACGTGCGCGCGCTCGTTGCCGATCTCGACCACCAGCACGCCATCTTCGGTCAGCCAGTTGCGCGCGTCGGCGATGATCCGGCGCACGATGTCCATGCCGTCCGCGCCGCCCGCGAGCGCCATGTTCGGCTCATGCTTGTACTCGGCGGGCAGCTCCTGCATCGATGCCGCGTTCACGTACGGCGGATTGCTGATGATCACGTCGTAGCGGCGCTCGGCGAGCGGCGCGTACAGATCGCCTTCGAACAGCGCGATGCGGTCGTCGAGCTTGTAGTCGGTGACGTTGCGCGTCGCGACTTCGAGGGCGGGCGCCGACAGATCCACCGCGTCGATGTCCGCATTCGGGAACGCGTGCGCCGCGAGAATCGCGAGGCACCCGGAGCCGGTGCACAACTCCAGCACGGCGCTCACCTGTTCGGGATCTTCCACGTACGGCTGCAGACCGTCCTGCAGCAATTCGCCGATGAACGAACGCGGCACGATCACACGTTCGTCGACGTGGAAGCGGAAGCCGTGCATCCACGCTTCCTGCGTGATGTACGCGGCCGGCACGCGTTCGGCGGCGCGGCGCTCGATCACGTTCAGGACCGCGTCGATTTCGGCCGCGCTCAACCGCGCGTCGAGAAACGGCTCCAGCAGGTCCAAAGGCAGATGCAGCGTGTGCAGGACCAGATAGGCGGCTTCGTCGTAGGCGTTGGCGGAGCCGTGACCGAACGACAGCTCGGCCTGATTGAAGCGCGACACCGCGAAACGCAGCAGGTCGCGAACAGTGGAAAACGGGAGCGTCATCGCAAATAGTCCTTGGGTCAGGCGATCAGTTGTTCGAGCACGCGGCGATACACGTTCTTCAGCGGCTCGATGTGTGCGACTTCGATATGTTCGTCGATCTTGTGGATGCTGGCGTTCAGCGGGCCGAATTCGATCACCTGCTCGCAGATGCGCGCGATGAAGCGGCCGTCCGACGTGCCGCCGGTGGTCGACAGTTCGGTCGTGACGCCGGTTTCGTCCTTGATCGCCTTCGCGAGCGCGTTCGACAGATCGCCGCGCGGCGTCAGGAACGGCAGCCCGCTCACGTTCCATTGCAGATCGTATTCGAGGCCGTGCCTGTCGAGGATCGCATGCACGCGCGCCTGCAAACCTTCGACCGTGCTCGCCGTCGAGAAGCGGAAGTTGAACATCACGTCCGCGTGGCCGGGGATCACGTTGGTCGCGCCGGTGCCGCTGTGAATGTTCGACACCTGCCACGTGGTGGGCGGGAAATATTCGTTGCCGTCGTCCCAGCGTTCGGCCACCAGCTCGGCCAGGGCGGGCGCGAGCAGATGCACCGGATTTTTCGCCAGATGCGGATACGCGATATGGCCTTGCACGCCCTTGACGATCAGCTTGCCCGACATCGAACCGCGCCGGCCGTTCTTCACCATGTCGCCGAATTGCGCGCTCGACGTCGGTTCGCCGACGATGCAGTAGTCCATGCGCTCGCCGCGTGTCTGCAACGCTTCGACCACCTTCACGGTGCCGTCGGTGGCCGGGCCTTCTTCGTCGCTCGTGATCAGGAAGGCGATCGAGCCGCGATGCGCGGGGTGCGCGGCGACGAATTCCTCGCTTGCCACCACGAAGCCGGCAATCGACGCCTTCATGTCCGCCGCGCCCCGGCCGTACAGCTTGCCGTCGCGCTGGGTCGGCTCGAACGGCGCCGAATGCCATTGTTCGAGCGGGCCGGTCGGCACCACGTCGGTGTGGCCCGCGAACGCGAGCAGCTTGCCGCCGGTGCCGTCGACGCCGCGTTTGACGGCCCACAGGTTGGTCACGCCATTCGATTCGATCGTCTCGTGCTCGAAGCCGAGCGCGGACAGACGCTCGATCAGAAGACGCTGGCAATGCTGGTCGTCGGGCGTCACGGACGCGCGCGCGATCAGTTGTTCGGTAAGGGCGAGGGTGCCGGACATGGATTCAGTACAAGCCACTTTGAAATGAAAAAATGCCGGCTGGCGGTTGGACACCGCAGCCGGCAACAGCTTTTGATGCGCGCGGCGTGGGCCGCGCTGACTGCTTACTGCTTGCTCCCGCTTACGCGAACAGCGCCGCGTATTCATCCGCGGAAAAACCGAGCGACTTCACCCGGCCGTTGACCACCAGCACCGGCCGCTTGATCACCGACGGCTTGTGAATCATCAACGCGATCGCGCCCGGCTGCGTGTCCGCGGCCGCCTTCATGTCGTCGGACAGCGCGCGCCACGTGGTGCCGCGACGGTTCAGCAACGCGTCGAGCTTGACGTCCTTCAGCCAGTCCTGCACGAGCGGCTCGGTCACGCCATGCTTCTTGAAGTCGTGAAACTCGAACTCGACGCCGTGCTCTTCCAGCCACACGCGGGCCTTCTTCACGGTGTCGCAGTTCGGGATGCCGTACACGACAGTTTTCGTGCCGCGCGCCATCAATCGCCTCGCAGCAGCTCGTTCAGGCCGACCTTCGCGCGGGTCTTCGCATCGACCTTCTTGACGATCACCGCGCAGTACAGGCTGTGCGAGCCGTCCTTCGACGGCAGGTTGCCCGCCACCACCACCGAGCCCGCCGGAATGCGGCCGTACGTGACTTCGCCGGTTTCGCGGTCGTAAATCTTGGTGCTCTGGCCGAGGTACACGCCCATCGAGATCACCGAGTTCTCTTCGACGATCACGCCTTCGACGACTTCCGAGCGCGCGCCGATGAAGCAGTTGTCTTCGATGATGACCGGATTCGCCTGCAGCGGCTCCAGCACGCCGCCGATGCCCACGCCGCCCGACAGGTGAACGTTCTTGCCGATCTGCGCGCACGAGCCGACGGTGGCCCACGTGTCGACCATCGTGCCTTCGTCGACGTAGGCGCCAATGTTGGTGTACGACGGCATCAGCACGACGTTCTTCGCGATGAACGAGCCGCGGCGCGCGATCGCGGGCGGCACCACGCGGAAGCCGCCGGCGGCGAAGTCCTCAGCCGTGTAGTTGGCGAACTTCGACGGCACCTTGTCGTAGAACTGCGAGTAGCCGCCGGCCGGCATCGGCGCGTTGTCTTCCAGGCGGAACGACAGCAGCACGGCCTTCTTCAGCCATTGATTGACGACCCAGTCGCCGTCCTTCTTTTCGGCCACGCGGAGCAGGCCCTTGTCCAGTTGCTCGATGGCGTGGGCGACGGCTTCGCGCACGTCGGCCGGAGCGGCCTTGGGCGACAGCTCGGCGCGGTTTTCCCAGGCGGTGTCGATGATCTGCTGAAGTTGTTGCGACATATGCGTGATTTTCTGAAGAGTTGAAGTCTGAAGAGGGGATGCGGTGCGTCGGGAGTTCGCTTGCGAGGCTTCGAGGTTCGGTCACCCCGATAGCCTCGCGAAACTCAACCGGCGAGCGCGCGGCAAAAATCGACGATCCGCTGCGCGCCCTCGGTGCACTCGTCGACGCCGGCGACCAGCGCGAGGCGCACGAAATTGCGGCCGGGGTTCACGCCGTGCGCGGTACGCGCGAGGAACGAACCCGGCAGAACCGTCACATTATAGTCGGCGTACAGGCGCTGGGCGAACTCGGTGTCCGAAAGGCCGGTGCGCGAGACGTCCGCCCACAGGTAGAACGCGGCGTCCGGCAGACGCACGTCGAGCACCTCGGCGAGCATCGGCGTGACGGTGGAAAACTTTTGCACATACTTCGCGCGGTTCTCGCGCACGTGCGCTTCGTCGTTCCACGCGGCGATGCTGGCGCTCTGGAACACCGTCGAGAGCGCCGCGCCGTGGTACGTGCGGTACAGCAGGAACGCCTTGAGGATCGCCGCGTCACCCGCGACGAACCCCGAGCGCATGCCCGGCACGTTCGAACGCTTGGACAGGCTCGACAGCATCACCAGCCGCTCGAAGCCGCGGCCGAGCTTGTGCGCGGCTTCCAGGCCGCCGAGCGGCGGATTGGCTTCGTCGAAATAGATTTCCGAGTAGCACTCGTCGGACGCGATCACGAAGCCGTAGCGGTCGGACAGCGCGAACAGTTCGCGCCACTCGTCGAGCGTAAGTACCGCGCCGGTCGGATTGCCGGGCGAGCACACGTACAGCAGTTGCGTGCGGGCCCAGATGTCGGCCGGCACCGCCGAGTAGTCGCACGCGAAGTTGCGCGCCGGGTCGCTATTGACGAAGTACGGCTGGGCGCCGCCGAGCAGCGCGGCGCCTTCGTAGATTTGGTAGAACGGGTTCGGACAGAGTACGATCGCAGGCTCGCTTCCGGCCGCGTTGCCCATGATACGGCTCGGGTCCAGCACGGTCTGCGCGAGCGCGAACAGCGCCTCGCGCGAGCCCGACACCGGCAGCACCTGGGTGGCCGGATCGACCGGTGGCAGGTTGTAGCGCTGAGTGACCCAGTTCGCGATCGACTCGCGCAGCGCAGGCATTCCGAGCGTGGCCGGATACGCGGCAAGGCCGCCGAGCGAAGCCACCACGGCGTCGCGGATCAGCGCGGGCGTCGGATGTTTCGGCTCGCCGATGCCGAAGCTGATGTGGGCGAGGCCGGCGGGCGGCGTGACGTCCTTGAAAAGCACGCGCAGCTTTTCGAACGGGTAGGACTGTAGGGAATCGAGTAGCGGGTTCACTGGGCGGATCGAGCCTGATCGAAGATGGGCGCAGACGGATGCTGGAAGATGCTGGGCATGCGCGCCGGCGGGGTTGCGCAACTCGCGCATGAAACGCGTGGGGCGAACCGGCCGGCAGCGGCGGCGAGCGGATGATTATAGCGTGGCGCGCATGGCGTGCGCGCCTGATGCGGCGGACAATGCGGCCGGGATCGTGAGGCGGGTGGCGTAGCGCTGGCAGGTCGCTGGCCGCCGCCCGCCGAAGAGCCGATGAGCGGTCAACAGGTGAGTCGGTCAGCGCGGCGCATCGGTACGCGTTGGCAGTCACCGCTGTGCCAACGCCGGGGGACCGCGTAGCAATCGAAAGACGGCGCGCGGACAAGTGACGGCGCTACCCGCCAGGCGGCGCAGCGAATGCGTGGCAGCGGGAACGGCGCGAACCGCGGACGGTTCGCGCAAAAACAGGCAGGAGCGGCAATGTACGCAGCAGGGCAGGAGACAGTCACAGTCGGACCACGCGGATACGAGCGCGCTGCGGGTCTGGACGGTAAGACGATGGGCAACACAGCGACAGCGGGCAACCCGGCAGGCAAGCCCACGCGCGTCGCGTCGGACAACACCGCGAGCATTGCCGCGCGTGCCGTATCGGACCACACCACGCGAACTGTATCGGACCACACCACGCGAGCTTCCCCGCAAGCCGTATCGACCGACGCCCGCCACACGCCCGCCCGGAGCCCCGCGCCATGAACCACTGGCTTCGCACGAGCTGGCCGACGCTCGCGATCATGCTGGGCGCGTCGGTGTGGGGAATGATCTGGTATCCGCTGCGCATGCTTGCCGCCCTCGGCGTCACCGGCACCGCGGCCAGCGCGCTGACGAGCGGCGGCGGCTGCCTGTTCGTGCTGCTGGTGCGCCGCCGCGCCCTCAAAACGGTGCGCTGGCACTGGCTGCTGCCCGCGCTCGCGCTGGCCGCGGGCATCACCAATCTCGGTTTTGTGTGGGGCTCGATCCACGGCCAGGTGATGCGTGTGCTGCTGCTGTTCTATCTCACCCCCGCATGGACCGCGCTGTTCGCGCACTTCATCCTGCACGAGCGGCTCACGTGGGCGGGCGCGGGTCTCGCGGCGCTGTCGCTGGCCGGCGCGATGACCATGCTGTGGTCGCCCCAGCTCGGCTTGCCGGTGCCGGGCAATCTCGCCGAATGGGCGGGGCTCGCCGGCGGTATGGGTTTCGCGATGAGTAACGTGCTGATCCTCAAGACGAGCCGCGTATTGCCTGACATGAGGCCGGAGATGCGCACCGCGACGATCTTCGGCGGCGCGGCGCTGTTCAGCGCGTGCGCGTCGCTGTTCGAAGCAATGCCCGCGCCGCCCACCGGCGCGCATCTCGGCACCGCCGCGCTGCTCGTGCTGGGCCTCGGTCTGCTGCTGGCGTCAAACAATATGCTGGTGCAGTACGGCCTCGCGCGCGTGCCGGCCAACCGCGCGTCGATCATCATGCTGTTCGAGATCGTCGTCACGGCGTTGTCCGCGTGGCTGTTCGCCGGCGAGAGCCCCGGCTCGCGCGAATGGGCCGGCGGCGTGTGCATCGTGCTGGCTTCGGCGTTGTCCAGCTGGGTGCATCGGAGCAAGGCGATCCCGCCCGATCCGGCCAGCGAAGACGCGAGCCTCGACGACGGATGCGATACAGCTCGCAACGACCATAAGGGCGGTAAGAATCGCCCACGTGCGATGGTATGATTGCCCCTCATTGGCCGGCGCATGTCTGACCGCGTGCCGTCGGCGCCCGTGTCGCGAAGGTTCGCGGGCCGCTTCGCCGAATCGGCGAACGGTTCAGGCGGCCTTCACGAGCCACTTATTTTTTCCCTTTTCAAACAGCGAAATCGCCGTGCGTCTGACCTCGATCAAACTCGCTGGCTTCAAGTCATTCGTCGATCCCACGCATTTCCAGGTTCCGGGCCAGCTGGTTGGCGTGGTGGGACCGAACGGGTGCGGCAAGTCCAACATCATCGATGCCGTGCGCTGGGTGCTCGGCGAATCGCGCGCCTCCGAGTTGCGCGGCGAGTCGATGCAGGACGTGATCTTCAATGGCTCGACCGCGCGCAAGCCGGGTAGCCGCGCCAGCGTCGAACTCGTGTTCGACAACGCCGACGGACGCGCCGCCGGCCAGTGGGGCCAGTATGCCGAAATCGCCGTAAAGCGCGTGCTCACACGCGACGGCACCTCGAGCTACTACATCAACAATTTGCCGGCGCGCCGCCGCGACATCCAGGACATCTTCCTCGGCACCGGCCTCGGGCCGCGTGCGTACGCGATCATCGGGCAGGGCATGATCGCGCGCCTGATCGAGGCGAAGCCGGAAGAGCTGCGCGTGTTTCTCGAAGAAGCCGCGGGCGTGTCGAAGTACAAGGAACGCCGTCGCGAGACCGAGAACCGTCTGCACGACACGCGTGAAAATCTGACACGGGTCGAGGACATCGTCCGCGAACTGGGCACGAATCTCGAGAAGCTCGAAGCGCAGGCCGTGGTCGCCACGCGCTACAAGGAGCTGCAGACCGACGGTGAAGAGAAGCAGCGGCTGTTGTGGCTGTTGCGCAAGAACGAAGCCGGCAGCGAGCAGGAACGCCAGCAACGCGCGATCGAACAGGCGC
This sequence comes from Paraburkholderia ginsengisoli NBRC 100965, assembly GCF_000739735.1. Classification (GTDB taxonomy): domain Bacteria; phylum Pseudomonadota; class Gammaproteobacteria; order Burkholderiales; family Burkholderiaceae; genus Paraburkholderia; species Paraburkholderia ginsengisoli. Next base: position 319,215 of record NZ_BBJF01000004.1, read on the forward strand.
AGATCGACCTCGAAGCGCAGACCGCGAAGCTGCGCGAAGTCGAAGCGCAACTCGAAACGCTGCGGGTCGCGCATTACTCGGCGAGCGACGCGATGCAGGGTGCGCAAGGCGCGCTCTACGAGGCGAATGCGGAAGTCAGCCGCCTCGAAGCCGAGATCAAGTTCATCGTCGAATCGCGCAATCGCGTACAGGCGCAGATCGCCGCGCTCACCGCGCAGCGCGGGCAGTGGCAGTCGCAAGCCGAAAAGGCGCAGGGCGATATCGAGGACGCCGAAGAACAACTGGCCGTCGCTGAAGAAAAGGCCGCGCTCGCCGAAGACGAAGCCGCCGCGAAGCACGACGCTTTGCCTGCGCTCGAAGCGCGCTGGCGCGATGCGCAGACGGAGCTGAACGCGGAACGTGGCGGCATCGCGCAGACCGAGCAGGCGTTGAAGCTCGAAGCCGCGCATCAGCGCAATGCCGATCAGCAGTTGCAGCAGTTGCAGCAGCGCCACGAGCGCCTGAAGCAGGAAGCGGGCGGACTCGATGCCCCCGACGAAGCGCAGCTCGAAGACCTGCGCATGCAGCTCGCTGAGCACGAAGAGATTCTGCACGACGCGCAGGCGCGTCTCGCCGATGCGCAGGAAACGCTGCCGCGTCTGGACGGCGAACGCCGCGCCGCGCAGGAACGCGTGCAGGCCGAAAGCGCGCAGATTCATCAGCTCGACGCACGCCTCGCCGCGCTCAAGCAGTTGCAGGAAAACGTCCAGACCGAAGGCAAGATCCAGCCGTGGCTCGACAAGCACGAACTGGGCGGACTGCCACGTCTGTGGAAGAAGCTGCATGTCGAGGCCGGTTGGGAAAACGCGCTCGAAGCGGTGTTGCGCGAACGGCTCGCCGCGCTCGAAGTGTCGAATCTCGACTGGGTCAAGGCGTTCGCTACCGATGCGCCGCCGGCCAAGCTCGCGTTCTACGCGCCGCCGGCCGCCGGTCAGCCGGCTGCCGCGCCGCCGTCGTTGCGGCCGCTGCTGTCGCTGGTGCGTATCGACGACGCGGGCATCCGCGCGGTGCTGAACGACTGGCTGGGCCTCGCGTTCGTCGCCGACGATTTGCAGCAGGCGCTCGGCATGCGCTCGCAATTGCCGGAAGGCGGCTCGTTTGTCGTGAAGTCGGGTCACGTGGTGACGCGCGTCGGCGTGCAGTTGTATGCCGCCGATTCCGAGCAGGCCGGCATGCTGGCCCGTCAGCAGGAAATCGAGAACCTCGCGCGCCAGGTGCGCGCGCAGGCCCTGCTCGCCGATGAAGCGAAGGCCGCCGCGATCCGCGCGGAAGCCGCGCACACGCAAGCCGCCCAGGCGCTGACCGACGTGCGTCAGCAGGCCGAGCGCGCGACGCAGCGCGTGCACGCGTTGCAGATGGATGTGCTCAAGCTCACGCAGGCGCATGAGCGTTACACACAGCGCAGCACGCAGATTCGCGAGGAACTCGCAGAGATCACCGCGCAGATCGAAGAGCAGCGCGCGATGCGTGCGGAATCGGAGGCGAACTTCGAGCGGCACGACGGCGAGCTTGCAGAATTGCAGGCGCGTTTCGAGGATCACCAACTGGCGTTCGAAGCGCTCGACGAAGAACTGACCACCGCGCGCGGCCAGGCGCGCGACCTCGACCGCGCCGCCACCGACGCGCGCTTTGCCGCGCGCAACATGGCGAACCGCATCGACGAACTGAAGCGCAGCATCCAGGTCGCGCACGAGCAAAGCGAGCGGGTCGCGGCGTCGCTGGAAGATGCGCGCGCCGAACTCGAAACGATCAACGAGCAGACCGCGCACACCGGTTTGCAGGACGCGCTCGACATCCGTTCGGCCAAGGAAGAGGCGCTGCACGCCGCGCGTCTCGAACTGGACGACCTGACCGCCAAACTGCGCGCCGCCGACGAAACCCGTCTCACCGCCGAGCGCGCGCAGCAGCCGCTGCGCGACCGTATCAACGAATTGCAGTTAAAGGAACAGGCCGCGCGCCTGAACGGCGAGCAGTTCATCGAGCAGCTCGCGGCGGCTGGGGTCGACGAGGCTGAGCTACAGGCCAAGCTCACGCCGGATATGAAGCCGTCGTACCTGCAGGGCGAAGTCACGCGCATCAACAACGCGATCACCGCGCTCGGCCCGGTCAACATGGCCGCGCTCGACGAGTTGAAGGCGGCGACCGAACGCAAGTCGTTCCTCGACTCGCAATCGACCGATCTGAACAGCGCGATCGAAACGCTCGAAGACGCAATCCGCAAGATCGACGCGGAAACGCGCACGCTGTTGCAAGGCACTTTCGACGAAGTGAACCGTCATTTCGGCGAGCTGTTCCCGCGTCTGTTCGGCGGCGGCCAGGCGAAGCTGATCATGACCGGCGACGAGATTCTCGACGCCGGCGTACAGGTGATGGCGCAACCGCCGGGCAAGAAGAATTCGACGATTCACCTGCTGTCGGGCGGCGAAAAAGCGTTGACCGCGACCGCGCTCGTGTTCGCGATGTTCCAGCTGAATCCGGCGCCGTTCTGTCTGCTCGACGAAGTGGATGCGCCGCTCGACGACGCCAACACCGAACGTTTCGCGAACCTGGTACGGGCGATGTCGGACAAAACCCAGTTCCTGTTCATCTCGCACAACAAGATCGCGATGGAAATGGCACAACAGCTGATCGGCGTGACCATGCAGGAGCAGGGCGTGTCGCGCATCGTCGCGGTCGACATGGAAACGGCGGCGGGTTTCGCCCAGAATATCGTTTAAGTTAAAAGCCTTCGCGGGCGACCGCGGTCCGGCGCAGCGGCTTGATTGACTGGCCGCGCGACAGAGGGAGCGGACGCATCGCCGCGTAGATAGAAGAATTGCTGATGGAGCATGCATGGACGAGTTGACACTCGGTTTGATCGGCGCGGGTGCCGTGGTGGTCGGGGGCGTGGTCGTGTACAACGCGTGGCAGAGCGCGAAGGTGCGCCGCAAGATGCCGCGGCCGATGCCGGCCGAAGCCGCCGAGAGCTTCGCGCGGGACGATCAGGAGGAACAAAGCCCGTTCATCGAACCGGCCCGGCCGACTATTCGCCGCGAACCGGTGGTGGGCGCCGACACGGCGGCGGAGACGACGGAAGCGCGCGTCGAGCCGACCTTCGGCACGGGCGCCGCGCCGCTCGACACACCCGCCGATATCCAGGCCGACACCGTCACGCCGAACGGTTTCCCGGAAGCCGAGGGTGTGGCCGAGGCTGAAGGCGAAGGCGTTCAGACAGACACGGCCGACAAGTCCGATAAGGCGGACAAGTTCGCGCAGCCGGCACCGGCCGCGCGCGAGCCCGGCGAGCCGGTCGAACCGATTCTGCCCGCCGCCACGACGATCTCGTCGGCGCCGCCAGCCATCGTCGATCGGCGGATCGATTGCATCGTGCCGATTCGCCTGAACGGCCCGGTTGCCGGCGACAAGGTGATTCCGCTCGCGCAGCGTCTGCGTCGCGCCGGCAGCAAGCCGGTGCATATCGAAGGCAAGCTCGAAGGCGGCGCGTGGGAACTGTTGCAGAACGGCGCGCGCTACGAAGAACTGCGCGCGGCCGCGCAGCTCGCCAATCGCAGCGGCGCGCTCAACGAACTGGAGTTCTCGGAGTTCGTGACCGGCGTGCAGCAGTTCGCCGACGCGCTCGACGCATCGCCGGAATTCCCCGACATGGTCGAAACGGTGGCGATGGCGCGCGAGCTCGACGGCTTCGCCGCGCAGTGCGACGCACAGTTGTCGATCAACGTGCTGTCAGACGGCGCGCCGTGGTCCGCCAACTACGTGCAGGCGGTGGCGTCGCAGGACGGTTTGCTGCTCTCGCGCGACGGCACGCGTTTCGTCAAGCTCGACTCGCGGCAGAGCCCGGTGTTCATGCTGCAATTCGGCGACACCAACTTCCTGCGTGACGACCTCACGTACAAGGGCGGCCAGATGATCACGCTGGTGCTCGACGTGCCGGTCGCCGACGAAGACATCCTGCCGTTCCGCCTGATGTGCGACTACGCGAAGTCGCTCGCCGAGCGTATCGGCGGACGGGTGGTCGACGACGGCCGCCGTCCGTTGCCGGAAACCGCATTGCTCGCAATCGAGAAACAGTTGATGACGCTCTACGCGAAGCTTGAACAGGCGGGGATTCCGGCGGGCTCGCCCGCCACACGGCGCTTGTTCAGCCAGTAAATCCGTGCGTTTCTCAGCGTTTCCGACGGCCGCACGATGTGCGGCCGTCGTCGTTTGGACGGTGCATCGGCGACGTTGGGCATGGCGAGTTCGCGGGCCGCAACGCGTCGCGCGCGAGTTCGCCGGGGCCCGCCGGTGCCTGCGCAAAAGCAGGCGGCAGTCAGCTCGCAGGGAGCCGAAAACAACCCCGACATCCCGCCCAACTGGCCGATGTAAAGGGGCACGCTTCCTGCGATAATCCAATGTCCGAATTTCAACAAGAACCATCCGACAGCATGGCCAGAACCCCCGTCTCCTCCCCCGCACCCAGCGCTCCGGCCGAGCGCGCCGTTTGGCTGCGCGCGGAACTCGAACGCGCGAACTACGCGTACTACGTGCTCGATCAGCCGGACCTGCCCGACGCGGAGTACGACAAGCTGTTCAAGGAACTGGAGCGTATCGAGGCCGAGCATCCGGACCTGATCGTGCCGGACTCGCCGACCCAGCGCGTGGGCGGCGAAGCGGCGAGCGGCTTCGAGCAGGTCGTGCACGACCTGCCCATGCTGTCGCTGAACAACGGTTTCGCGGACGAGGACATCGTCGCGTTCGACAAACGCGTCGGCGATGCGCTCGGCAAGAACGCGAGCGAGCCGCCGGTGCCGGTCGATTACGCGGCCGAGTTGAAGTTCGATGGCCTCGCAATCTCGCTGCGTTACGCCGACGGCGTGTTCGTGCAGGCGTCCACTCGCGGCGACGGCACCACCGGCGAGAACGTCACGGAAAATGTCCGCACGATCCGCTCCATTCCGCTCAAGCTCAAAGGCAAACGCGTGCCGCGTGTGCTCGACGTGCGCGGCGAAGTGCTGATGTTCAAGCGCGACTTCGAACGTCTGAACGAACGTCAGCGCGCGGCCGAACAGCGCGAATTCGCCAATCCGCGCAACGCGGCGGCGGGCAGTTTGCGGCAGCTCGATTCCAAGATCACCGCACAGCGGCCGCTGTCGTTTTTCGCGTATGGCATCGGTGTGCTCGATGGCATCGAGATGCCGGCCACGCATAGCGAACTGCTCGACTGGTACAAGGAACTCGGCTTGCCGGTGAACGGCGAACGGGCGGTGGTGCAGGGCGCCGAAGGCTTGCTGGGCTTTTTCCACGCGGTCGGCGAGAAGCGCGAGTCGCTGCCGTACGACATCGACGGCGTGGTCTACAAGGTCAACCGGCGCGACGAGCAGGACGCGCTCGGCTTCGTGTCGCGCGCGCCGCGCTTTGCGCTCGCGCACAAGTTCCCCGCGCAGGAAGCGCTGACGAAGCTCGTCGCGATCGACGTGCAGGTCGGCCGCACCGGCGCGATCACGCCGGTCGCGCGGCTGGAGCCGGTGTTCGTCGGCGGCGCGACGGTCACCAATGCCACGCTGCACAACGAAGACGAAGTGCGTCGCAAGGACATCCGCATCGGCGACACGGTGATCGTGCGGCGTGCCGGCGACGTGATTCCCGAAGTGGTGAGCGCGCTGCTCGACCGCCGTCCGGACGACGCCCGCGAGTTCGTGATGCCGACGCAGTGCCCGGTGTGCGGCTCGAACATCGAACGGCTGCCCGACGAGGCGATTGCGCGCTGTACCGGCGGGCTGTTTTGCCCGGCGCAGCGCAAGCAGGCGCTATGGCACTTCGCGCAGCGGCGCGCGCTCGACATCGACGGACTCGGCGAGAAGATCATCGACCAGCTGGTCGAGCAGAATCTGGTGCGCACGCCGGCCGATCTGTTCAACCTCGGCTTCGCGACGCTCGCCGAACTGGACCGCTTCGCGGAAAAGTCCGCGCAGAACCTGCTCGACTCGCTCGAAAAGGCCAAGCACACCACGCTCGCGCGTTTCATCTACGCGCTCGGGATTCGCCACGTGGGTGAGTCGACCGCGAAAGACCTGGCGAAGCATTTCGGTTCGCTCGATCCGATCATGGACGCGTCGGTCGACGCGCTGCTGGAAGTCAACGACGTGGGGCCGGTGGTCGCCGAGGCGATCCATCAGTTCTTCGCCGAAGAACACAACCGTACGGTGATCGAGCAACTGCGCGCGCCGGGCAAGGTCACGTGGCCGGAAGGGCCGCCCGCGCCGAAAGCGCCGCAGGGTGTGCTGGCCGGCAAGACCGTGGTGCTGACCGGCACGTTGCCGAACCTGTCGCGCGAAGCGGCGAAGGAAATGCTCGAAGCGGCGGGCGCGAAAGTGGCGGGGTCCGTGTCGAAGAAAACGGACTATGTGGTGGAGGGGGCCGACGCGGGCAGCAAATTGGCGAAGGCCGAGGAACTCGGCATCCCCGTACTCGACGAAGATGGTATGCATAAGCTCCTGGAGGGGCAGTCATGATTCGCGAAATTCTCAAGATGGGCGATCCGCGCCTGCTGCGCATTGCCGATCCGGTCGATCACTTCGACACGCCTGAACTGCATGAACTCGTCAAAGACATGTTCGAGACCATGCACGACGCGAACGGTGCGGGCCTTGCCGCACCGCAGATCGGCGTCAACCTGCAGGTGGTGATCTTCGGCTTCGGCAAGAACGAGCGCTATCCGGATGCGCCACCCGTGCCGGAAACGGTGCTGATCAATCCGACCATCACGCCGGTTTCGCTCGATATGGAAGAGGGCTGGGAAGGGTGTCTGTCGGTGCCGGGGCTGCGCGGGGCGGTGAGCCGTTTTTCGATGATCAAGTATCACGGCTTCGATCAGTACGGCAAACCGATCGATCGGGTGGCAGAGGGTTTTCACGCGCGCGTCGTGCAGCACGAGTGCGACCACCTGATCGGCAAGCTATATCCGATGCGGATCAACGATTTCGCGAAGTTCGGCTTCACCGAGGTGCTGTTCCCGGACATGGACCCGAATAGCGACGATTGACGCTGTGGCGATGTGCGTGGCGCGGGTCGAGCGCGCAACGCTTTAACCGCGCCGATCTTTGAGGCAACAAAAAACCCACGCATCTGCGTGGGTTTTTTGTTGGGGCGTACGCCTTATCCGTAGCTGGATGGGCGCTTGCGGCATCGTCAGAACTGCTCGTCCGCCGACAGATAGCGCCATTGGCCCGGCGGCAGCGCGCCCAGCATCACGCGACCCATCCGCACCCGCTTCAGGCCGATCACTTCGAGGCCGACCAGTTCGCACATCCGGCGAATCTGGCGCTTCTTGCCTTCGCGCAGCACGAAGCGTAACTGCTCGCCGTTCTGCCATTCCACTTGCGCCGGTTTCAGCGGCACGTCGTCGAGCGACAGGCCGTGGCGCAGCAGTTCGAGGCTTTCGGGCGGGAAGTGGCTTTCGACGTCGACGGTGTGCTCGCCAAAGGCCACGCGCACCAGGTATTCCTTGTCGATCTCCGAATGGCCGCCGATCAACTGCTTGGCGACGCGGCCGTCCTGCGTCAATACCAGCAGGCCCGTCGAGTCGATGTCCAACCGGCCGGCCGGCGCAAGCTGGCGCAGATGCGCGACCGAGAAACGGATTTCCGAATGGTCGCCTTCCCAGCGATTTTCCGGCGTGACCAGCGTGATGGCCGGCTGATAGCCGTCCTCCGCCTGGCCGGAGACCAGACCGACCGGCTTGTGAATCAACACCGTCACCTGGCTCGCCTGCGCGGCTTCGGCTGCCGGGTCAATCTCGATGCGCTGATCCGGACGAACCTTGGTGCCGAGCGTGTCGACGCGTTCGCCGTCCACCAGCACCCAGCCTTTTTCGATCCACTCGTCGGCTTCGCGACGCGAGCACAGGCCGAGTTCGGACATCAGCTTGGACAGACGCAGCATACCCGGCGCGTCTTCGTAATCGCGACGCGGGGTGCGCGGCGTGGCATCGGCATCGCGCTCGGCATCGCGGCGTTCGGCGCGGGCCGTCGATGCAGGGCCGCGCGGCTTGTCGGCGCGGGCGGGACGGTCGTCGCCAAAGCGGCGCGGCGCGGACGGCAGGTTTTTGTCGAAGCCGCGGGCCGGGCGTTCGCTGCGCTCACCGTCGCGTGACGGGCGGGCGGCAAATTCACGCCTGGCCGGCGCGCGCTCGCCCCGGTCGCCACGGTCGTCACGCGGGGCGTGTGCCGGACGGTCCGAGCGATCGGCGTAGCCGCTTTTCACCGGTTTTGCGAAGCTGCGTTCGCCGCGTTCGGACGCGCCGCGTTCGCCTTCGAAACGGCGCGGCGCGCTGTCGCTGCGCGGGCCGCGCTCGCCGCCACGGCGCTCTTGCGGCGCGCCGCGGTCGCTGCCGAAACGGGGACGATTGGAGGCGTCGCGTTCACGACGCTCCGGGCGTTCGCCACGCGCTCCGGCGTCCGACGGACGGCCGGCGCCCGGACGCGCACCGCTGAACGGACGGCGTTCGCCGTCGTCGCGGCGCGGCGGGCGGTCGCCGACACTGCGCGGGGTGCGTTCGCTGCGATCGCCCGCACCTTCCGGGCGGCGGGGGGCACGGTCGCCACGATCGCCTGCACCTTCGAAGCGACGGGGTGTGCGCTCACCGCGATCACCGGCACCTTCAAAGCGACGGGGTGCGCGTTCGCCACGATCACCTGCACCTTCGAACCGACGCGGCGCACGTTCACCGCGATCGCCGGCACCTTCAGCGCGACGCGGAGCACGTTCACCACGATCACCCGCGCCTTCGAAGCGGCGCGGCGCACGCTCACTGCGATCACCTGCACCTTCGAACCGACGCGGAGCGCGTTCACCGCGATCGCCCGCACCTTCAGCGCGACGCGGAGCACGTTCACCACGCTCGCCGCCGCCCGCACCTTCGAACCTGCGCGGCGCACCGCCGGCCCCTTCGCGGCGTGGCGGCCGATCCGACGGCGCGCCGCGCGGTCCGCGCGGCGCGCCCGCATCCCGCTCGCGCGAAAACGATCCTTCAGCGCGCGGCGCGCGTGCGCCGCCACCCGCGGGCTTACCGCCCGCCGGCCGCTTGCCGCCGCCCGCTGCGCCAGCGCCTTCACCCCGCGCGCCGCTGAAACCCGCCGTCGACGGTTTCGGTCCCGCCGGGCGCGTCGGCTTACGCGCCGACGTGCTACCGGTACGGACAGGGGCGCGTTCGGACGAAGCCGGCCGCGGGTGCTTGGCTGTTAATTTGACTCGCATGAAATCTCACACTGCAATCGCGCGCAGCAGTTCGGTCTCGACCTGAATTTGCAGGCGGTTGTCCGACAGACCGTGCCCGTCCAGCAGGAACACGTCTTCGACGCGTTCGCCGAGCGTATTGATCCGCGCCGACGCGACGCCGACCCGGTGCTCGGCCAGCACGCGCGCGATCGAATAAAGAAGGCCTGGCCGGTCGTTCGCCGACACGGACAGGATGTAGTATTGGCCGCGCTCGTCGGCCCGAAGATCGACGCGCGGCGTAACAGGGAAGGTCCGCGACAGCCGCGACAAGCGGCCTTTCGACGGTCCCGGCAACAGGGTTCCGTGGCCCGTGAGGCGTGCGGTCAGTTCCTGCTCGACCAGATTCGCGATATCGCGATAATGCACGTCTTCTTCGGTATGCGCGACGAGGAAATTATCGAGCGCATAGCCGTGACGGGTCGTGCTGACCCGTGCATCCAGCACCGACAGGCTGTTGCGGTCGAAATACGCGCAAATGCCGGCGAACAGATCGGGCTGATCCTTCACGTACACCAGCACCTGCAGCGCCTCGCCGATCGGCGACGGGCGAGCCCGCACGATCGGTGTGGGCGTTTCGACATGGCGGTACAGCACGCGTGTTTGCCATGCGATGTCCGCCGCGTCGTGGCGCAGGAAGTAGCCGATGTCGAGCTTGTCCCACAGCGCCTTTTGCGCGCCTTCCGGCACGGTTTCGAGGCGCAGCAGCGCGAGCGCTTCCTCCTGGCGGGACTTCAGCTCCGAATGCGCGTCCGGCCGCGCGCCGCCCAGCACGGCCAGCGTTGCGCGATACAGGTCCTCGAGCAGCTTGCCTTTCCACGTGTTCCAGACTTTCGGGCTGGTGCCGCGAATGTCGGCCACGGTCAGCAGATAGAGCGCGGTCAGGCGGCGCTCGGTGCCGACCAGTTCGGCAAAGCGCTTGATGACTTCCGGGTCGCTCGTGTCCTGCTTCTGTGCGACCTGGCTCATCGTCAGATGCTGCTGCACCAGCCACACGACCAGTTCGCCGTCGTCGCCCTCGATGCCGTGGTGGCGGCAGAAGCGCCGCGCGTCGACCATGCCGAGCGTGGAGTGATCGCCGCCGCGGCCCTTGGCGATGTCGTGGAAAAGCGCGGCCACATACAGCACCCACGGCCGGTCGAAGTTGACGATCAACTGGCTGCAGAACGGATATTCGTGCGCGTGCTCGGCCACCGCGAAGCGGCGCAGATTGCGCAGCACCATCAGGATGTGCTGGTCGACGGTGTAGACGTGATACAGGTCATGCTGCATCTGTCCGACGATACGGCGGAAATTCAGCAGATAGCGCCCGAGCACGCTCGTCTGGTTCATCAGGCGCAACGCGTGCGTAATGCCGGCCGGCTGCTTCAGGATCGCCATGAAGAGGCGCCGGTTTTCCGGGTCGCGCCGCCAGTGCTGGTCCATCACGTCGCGCGCGTTGTAGATCGCGCGCAGCGTGCGCGCCGACAGGCCCTTCACGCCCGGCGTCTGCTCGTACAGCAGGAAGGCTTCGAGGATCGCGTTCGGCTCGCGCTGGAATACGTCGTCGCTGGCGATTTCAAGCATTCCCTGCTTTTCGACGAAGCGCTCCGACAGCACGCGTGTAATGCCGCTCGTGCTAGGGAAGAGCTGTGCCTCGATGTTCTGGATCAGGATCGTGGCGAGCTGCGTGACGGCCTTGGCGGACCAGTAATAGCGGCGCATCAGCTGTTCGCTCGCGCGCTTGGTGACGGTCGGCTTGTAGCCGAAGCTCTCGGCCACCGGCGTCTGCAGGTCGAACACCATGATGTCCTGACGACGCCCGGCGATCACATGCAGCCGCGCGCGCAGCGATTTCAGAAAGCTTTCGTTGCGGCGCAGTTCGCGCGCCTCGCGCTCGGTAATCAGCCCGCGCGCTTCGAGTTCGCGCCAGCTGCTGCCAAAACCGGCCGCCTGGGTGATCCACAGAATCAGCTGGAGATCGCGCAGGCCGCCCGGACTTTCCTTGATGTTGGGTTCGAGCGCGTACGGCGTGTCCTGAAACTTGGCGTGACGCTGGCGCATTTCCAGCACTTTCGCCTGAAAGAACGCCTTCGGGTCGAGCGCCGCGCGGTAGCGGACCGCGAAGTCGTCAAACAGCGCCGCGCTGCCCGTGATGCGCCGCGCTTCCAGCAGCGAGGTGCGCACGGTGACGTCGTTGGCGGCTTCCTCGATGCATTGCGACACGCTGCGCACGCTGCTGCCGAGTTCCAGCCCGAGATCCCACGCGAGGCTGATGAAGCGCTCGATGCGCGCTTCCAGATGGTCGAGCGGCGCGTCGGGCAGCAACACCAGAATGTCGATGTCGGAGTGCGGCGCCAGTTCGCCCCGCCCATAGCCGCCGACAGCCAGCAGCGCCAGTTCGTCGGGCAATTCGCAGGTGTCCCAGGCGGCGCGCAGCGAGTCGTCCGTGGCGCGCGCGAGGGCGGCCATCAACGCATCGACGTTGGTGGCCGTTTTGAAGCGTTCCAGCAACTGGGCTTTGGCCACTTTGTAGTCCGCCTTTAGCGACGTGGCATGGGATTGGGCGACGACTGGAACACTACTCATTGGCAGGGTGGGCGGTAAGGTCGAAAGTCGGTCAGGCCGTAGTGGCCGCGACGACCGGCGGCCGCGCCGGCGTGAGCGCGGACACGGTCAGCACGTCGTAGCCGGTTTCCGTGACGAGCACGGTGTGCTCCCACTGCGCCGACAGGCTGCGGTCCTTGGTCTTGACGGTCCACTGATCAGGCATGGTGCGGATGTCGCGACGGCCGGCGTTGATCATCGGCTCGATCGTGAAGATCATGCCGGCCTGCAGTTCGAGGCCGGTGCCGGGACGGCCGTAGTGCAGAATCTGCGGGTCTTCGTGGAACACCGTGCCGATGCCGTGGCCGCAATACTCGCGCACCACGCTGTAGCCCTGGCTTTCAGCATGCTTCTGGATCGCGTAGCCGATGTCGCCCAGATGCGCGCCGGGGCGGACCTGGTCGATGCCGAGCCACATGCATTCGAAGGTGGTCTGAACGAGGCGCTTCGCGAGAATCGACCCTTCGCCGACGATGAACATGCGGCTCGTGTCGCCGAAATAGCCTTCCTTGATGACGGTGACGTCGATGTTCAGCGCGTCGCCGTTTTTCAGCGTCTTGTCGCCGGGGATGCCGTGGCAGATCACGTCGTTGACGGAAATGCAGGTGGCTTTCGGGTAGGGCGGGTAGCCGGGCGGCTGATAATTCAGCGGCGCCGGGACCGTGCCCTGTTCCTTCAGCATGTATTCGTGGCACAGACGGTCGAGTTCGCCGGTCGTGACGCCGGCCTTGACGAAAGGCGTGATGTAGTCGAGCACTTCGCTCGCGAGCCTGCAGGCGACGCGCATCTGCGCGATATCGTGTTCGTTTTTGAGCGTAATAGCCATGAGTCGGGCCTGAAAATGCAAAATATGGCGGGATTATCGCACCATATTCCGGCCGTCGCAGGCTTTTGCGGCGGGGCTTGCGCGTTTTGCCGGCGCTCGCGGGTGCAACCCGCCGCGGCAAACCGGAGCTACCGGGGCAGGTTGAGTCAGCCGATAGTCGCGTGCTATAATCTTTGGCTAGGTCGATCTATGTCCTCTTTCATTGCCCGTATGGATGTCTCATAGGGAGGCGGGTGGCAGGAAAGGCTTCTCATAACGCCGGTTGCCTGCGCTATGAGGTAAGGCGGTACCCAGGCAGCAAACTCGCAAGCCGGCGCACCCAGGGTGTCCGTCGCGTTCCAGCCAAAGAAGGCGGGCGCGGCCGATACGGCAGCCGGCTTAAGACCCAACCCTCGCGGAGATTTTCATGGCAGTTACCATGCGTCAAATGCTGGAAGCCGGTGTCCACTTCGGTCACCAAACGCGCTTCTGGAACCCGAAGATGGCCCCCTTCATTTTCGGTCATCGCAACAAGATTCACATCATCAACCTCGAAAAGACGCTGCCGATGTACAACGACGCGCTGAAGTACGCGCGTCAACTGGCAGCGAATCGCGGCACGATCCTGTTCGTCGGCACGAAGCGTCAATCGCGCGACACGATCGCTGAAGAAGCGCAACGCGCTGGCATGCCGTTCGTCAACGCACGCTGGCTCGGCGGCATGCTGACCAACTTCAAGACGCTGAAGGTTTCGATCAAGCGCCTGAAGGACATGGAAGCGGCGCTGGAAGCAGGCGAAACCGAACGCATGAGCAAGAAGGAAGCGCTGCTGTTCGAACGCGAAATGGCCAAGCTGCAGAAGTCGATCGGCGGCGTGAAGGACATGGGCGGCATTCCGGACGCGATCTTCGTGGTCGACGTCGGCTACCACAAGATTGCCGTCACCGAAGCGAACAAGCTCGGCATTCCGGTCATCGCAGTGGTCGACACGAACCACTCGCCGGAAGGCATCGACTACGTGATCCCGGGTAACGACGACGCATCGAAGGCTGTCGCTCTGTACACGGCTGGCGTGGCGGACGCGATCCTCGAAGGCCGTGCGAACGCGGTCAACGAAGTGGTGCAGGCTGCACGTGGCGACAACGGCGACGAGTTCGTCGAGGTCAACTCGGAAGCGTAAAGCTGCCCCGTGTCCGGCAAAAAAGGGGGCTTTCTACAGGCCCCCTTTTTTTAAGTCGCGACATTGTAGTAGGGCGCTGCAGGCGGTGCCCAACACGTTGTCCGTAAAAAATACGCGGCAACGCTGAAACGAATTCTTGCCGCCGGTATCGAAGTGCGGGCGGCGTGTGACAGACGGAACTCAAGGAGCAAATGATGGCGGCAATTACCGCAAGCATGGTTGCAGAACTGCGCGCAAAGACCGACGCGCCGATGATGGAATGCAAGAAGGCGCTGACGGAAGCCGACGGCGACATGGCGCGCGCTGAAGAGCTGCTGCGCGTGAAGCTGGGCAACAAGGCCAGCAAGGCAGCGTCGCGCGTGACGGCTGAAGGCGTGGTCGCATCGTTTATCGGCGGCAACGCGGGTTCGCTGGTCGAGCTGAACTGCGAAACCGACTTCGTTTCGAAGAACGACGACTTCCTGGCTTTCTCGAAGAAGATCGCCGAACTGGTCGCTGCACAAAATCCGGCTGACGTCGCTGCTCTGTCGGCGCTGCCGCTGGACGGCTCGACGGTCGACGCAGTGCGCCTCGCGCTGGTCGGCAAGATCGGTGAAAACCTGTCGATCCGCCGCTTCGTGCGCTTCGACACGGCTAACAAGCTGGCAGCGTACCTGCACGGCACGCGTATCGGCGTGCTGGTCGAGTACGCCGGCGCGGACGAGCAGGTCGGCAAGGACGTGGCGATGCACATCGCTGCAATGAAGCCGGTTTCGCTGTCGTCGGACGACGTGCCGGAGGACCTGATTGCCAAGGAACGCAGCATCGCTGAACAGAAGGCCGCCGAATCGGGCAAGCCGGCTGAAATCGTCGCCAAGATGGTCGACGGCAGCGTGCAGAAGTATCTGAAGGAAGTGTCGCTGCTGAACCAGACGTTCGTTAAGAACGACAAGCAGACGATCGAACAGATGCTGAAGGCTGGCAACGCGAGCGTGCAGAAGTTCGCGCTGTTCGTGGTCGGCGAAGGCATCGAGAAGAAGCAGGACGACTTCGCAGCAGAAGTGGCCGCGCAAGTCGCTGCTGCAAAGCAACAATAAGTCTCACCCAAGCTTCACGTAGTACTGTTGGACCCGCGGCGGAGCAAGACTTTGCCGCGGTCGGCAGCGCCGCAAGGCTGCGCGCGGGTTGACCCTCGCGGCGCAGCCGTCGGCGGACCTTGGGGTCCGTCAATTTGGCGGTGCTTGCCCGAATCAGCGTTTCACCCCTACATTAGTCCCTTGTTGTTGCCCTGTTCTGCGCGATCTGGATACCCCTATGCCCACTGCCTACAAACGCGTCCTGCTCAAACTCTCCGGTGAAGCTCTGATGGGCGACGATGCCTTCGGCATCAATCGCGCGACCATCGAACGAATGGTGGCGGACGTGGCCGAAGTGGTCCGTCTCGGAACGCAGCTGGCCGTGGTGATCGGCGGTGGCAATATCTTCCGTGGCGTCGCGGGCGGCGCGGCCGGTATGGATCGCGCCACGGCCGACTACATGGGCATGCTGGCCACGATGATGAACGCGCTGGCGCTGCAGGACGCGATGCGCCACGCGGGTATCGAAGCGCGCGTGCAATCGGCGCTACGCATGGACCAGGTGGTCGAGCCGTACATCCGGCCCCGCGCGATTCGCCAGCTCGAAGAAGGCAAAGTCGTGATTTTCGCGGCCGGCACCGGCAACCCGTTCTTCACGACCGACACGGCCGCCGCGCTGCGCGGCTCGGAAATCGGTGCGGAAGTCGTGCTGAAGGCAACCAAGGTGGACGGCGTTTATTCGGCCGATCCCAAGAAAGATCCGAGCGCGACCCGCTACACCACGATCAGCTTCGACGAGGCGATCGGCCGCAATCTGCAGGTGATGGACGCGACTGCGTTCGCGCTGTGCCGCGACCAGAAGCTGCCGATCCGCGTTTTTTCGATCGTCAAGCCGGGCGCGCTCAAGCGCATCGTACAAGGCGAGGACGAAGGTACGCTCGTCCACGTGTAAACTCTCGTTCACATAACGTGGGCTTTAACGCGGGTCCAGGCCGCCGCCTATCGCGCGCTGGCCGGCTCGCACCGTTTTGAAGGTTCGGAGGTTTAAAAATGTCTGTGGCTGATATCAGGAAGGGCGCTGAACAAAAGATGCAGCGCTCCATCGACGCGTTCAAGAACGACCTGTCGAAGATCCGCACGGGCCGTGCGCACACGGGCCTGCTCGATCACATCCAGTGCGACTACTACGGTTCGCCGGTGCCGATCTCGCAGGTCGCGAACCTGACGCTGATCGACGCACGCACGATCGGCGTGCAGCCGTGGGAAAAGAAGATGGTCCAGGTCGTCGAAAAGGCGATCCGCGAGTCGGACCTCGGTCTGAACCCGGCCACGCAAGGCGACGTGATCCGCGTACCGATGCCCGCACTGACCGAAGAGCGCCGCCGCGAACTGACCAAGGTGGTCAAGAGCGAAGCGGAAACGGCCAAGGTTGCGGTCCGCAACTTGCGTCGCGACGCCAACGAGCAACTGAAAAAGCTCGTGAAAGACAAGGAAATTTCGGAAGACGACGAGCGTCGTGCAGGCGACGACGTTCAGAAGCTGACAGACAAGTTTGTCGCTGAAATCGACAAACTCGTCGTGACGAAAGAAGCCGAGATCATGACGGTCTGAGGCCGACCGGCTCCCGGGAAAGCGGCGGGTTGTCCCACGTTTTCCTCTCCCTGGGAAGAGGCTGGCGCGAAACGCCGGGTTGGGAGCCACTCAGCACCTTCACGATTTCCACTTCTTTATTTGCAGTCACTGTCCAACGGCCATGACCTATACCAGCTCAACCGTGCGCGTGCCTGATGTCGCCGCGGTGCCGCGACATATCGCGATCATCATGGATGGCAACGGCCGTTGGGCCACCCAGCGCCGCTTGCCGCGCGTGGCGGGCCATACGCGCGGCGTCGACGCGGTGCGTGCGGCCGTCGAGGCGTGCGCCCGGCAAGGCGTCGAATACCTGACGCTGTTCGCCTTCAGTTCCGAAAACTGGCGTCGTCCGAACGAGGAAGTCTCGTTCCTGATGCGCCTGTTTGTGACCGCGCTGGAGCGCGAGATCGGCAAGCTGCACGCGAACGGCATCCGTTTGCGCGTGGTCGGCGACCTCGACCGCTTCGATACGCGCATCCGCGACCTGATCAAGCGCGCGGAAACCAAGACCGCGCGCAATACCCGTCTCACGCTGACCATCGCCGCAAATTACGGCGGCCGCTGGGACATCATGCAGGCCACCCGCAAGCTCGCCGAACAGTCGGCGGCGGCGGGCAAGGCGGTCGAGATCAACGAAGATTCGTTCGCCGAGCACCTGTCCATGGCCTATGCGCCGGAACCGGACCTGTTCATCCGCACTGGCGGCGAGCGCCGCGTCAGCAACTTTCTGCTGTGGCAGCTCGCCTACACCGAGTTCTACTTCACCGATACCTTCTGGCCGGATTTCGATGCCGACGCCCTCGGCCACGCAATCGCTTCGTACGCGGAGCGTGAACGCCGCTTCGGCCGCACCAGTGCTCAACTCGAGCCGCAATCGCAAAACGTCGATTCGCTTCCATGCTAAAAACCCGTGTCATCACGGCGATCATCCTGCTGGCAGTGTTCCTGCCGGTCACGCTGTTCGCGCCGGTTGGCGCGTTCGGCGCGCTGATCGCCTTCGTCGTCGTGTTCGCCGCATGGGAGTGGGCGCGCCTGCTCAAGCTGGGCGGCGCCGGTCCGGTGGTCTACGCGCTGGTCGCCGCGGTCGCGCTGGTCGCCAGCACGCGGCTCGGCACGGGCGTTGAAGAGGGCCGCTCGCTCTTCAAGGCGGCCGCCATCTTCTGGGTGATCGCCGGGCCGTTCGTGCTGCTGCGCAAGCCTGTGCTCGCGCAGGGCGCGTGGCGAATCTTTCTGTTGCTTGCCGGCATTGTGGTATTCGCCGCGTGCTGGCATGCTCTCGTCGCCGCGCGCATGCAGGGTGTGCCGTTCGTCCTGTCGCTGCTGCTATTGGTGTGGCTGGCCGATATCGGCGCATACTTCTCCGGAAAAGCGTTCGGAAAACACAAGCTGGCACCTGCCATCAGCCCGGGCAAGACCTGGGAGGGCGCGATCGGCGGCTGGCTGGTGGTGATGATCGTCGCGGCGGTGGCGGTCTTTTTGCATGCGTTCGAGCCGACCCTGTATTCTTCGCTGCTGGCGCAATGGGGCGCCGTGCGCACGCTGCTCGCGCTGACCCTGCTGGTGGCCTTCAGCGTGGTGGGCGACCTGTTCGAATCGATGATGAAACGCCAGGCCGGGGTGAAAGATTCAAGC
Organism: Paraburkholderia ginsengisoli NBRC 100965; assembly: GCF_000739735.1. GTDB lineage: Bacteria > Pseudomonadota > Gammaproteobacteria > Burkholderiales > Burkholderiaceae > Paraburkholderia > Paraburkholderia ginsengisoli. The sequence goes on from NZ_BBJF01000004.1 coordinate 337,396, forward strand.
GGCCTGTTGCCGGGGCACGGCGGCGTGCTTGACCGCATCGACGCATTATTGCCGGTGCTGCCGCTTGCCATGCTGCTGCTCGGCTAGAGAAAGAGATATGCAAAAACGTCTGACATTGCTCGGTTCCACGGGCTCGATTGGAGACAGCACGCTCGACGTCGTCGCGCGTCATCCCGAGCGTTTCTCGGTTTATGCGCTCACCGCGCATCGCAACGGCGACAAGCTCGTCGAGCAATGCCTGCGCTTCAAACCCGAAGTCGCGGTAGTCGGCGACGCCGACACGGCCGCGCGGGTTGCGGCGAAGCTGCGCGAAGCGGGGTGCAAGACCGAGGTCACGTACGGGCCGCAAGCGCTCGTCGACGTGTCGAAGAGTGACGGCTGCGATACGGTGGTCGCGGCGATCGTCGGCGCGGCCGGTCTCGCGCCGAGTCTCGCCGCCGCGCGCGCCGGCAAACGCATCCTGCTCGCCAACAAGGAAGCGCTGGTGATGTCCGGCGCGATCTTCATGGACGCGGTCCGCGACAACGACGCCGTGCTGCTGCCGGTCGACAGCGAACACAACGCGATTTTTCAATGCCTACCGCGCGAAGCCGCGCAGCACGGCGGCGTTTCCAAGATCATCCTGACCGCGTCGGGCGGCCCGTTCCGCACCCGTGAGCCGGCCACGCTCGTCGACGTCACGCCGGACGAAGCCTGCAAGCATCCGAACTGGGTCATGGGCCGCAAGATTTCGGTCGACTCCGCGACGATGATGAACAAGGGCCTCGAAGTGATCGAGGCGCACTGGCTGTTCGATTTGCCGGGCGAGCGCATCGACGTGCTGATTCACCCGCAAAGCGTGATTCACTCGCTCGTCTCGTACGCCGACGGCTCGGTGCTCGCGCAGCTCGGCAACCCCGACATGCGCACGCCGATCGCGCACGCGCTGGCGTTTCCGGATCGCGTGGATTCGGGCGTCGCGCAACTCGATCTCGCGGAGATCGCGTCGCTGTCGTTCGAGAAGCCGGATTACGCGCGCTTCCCGTGTCTCGCGCTCGCCATGAAGGCGCTGGCCGAGGGCGGCGTCGCGAGCGCGGCGCTGAACGCCGCGAACGAAATCGCGGTGGATGCGTTCCTGACGCGCCGGATCGGTTTCATGACGATCGCCCAAGTGGTCGACTTGGTGCTCAACGCTTTGCCGAACCGTAGCGCGCACGCGCTCGACGACGTGATCGAAGCCGATGCCGCCGCGCGTCGCGCCGCTGCCGAATTCATCGCGCGTCTGCCCGACGGCGCCCGGCGTACGGAACGCGCCGTCCAGTGAGGCGCTTATGAACCTGCTGATCGAAGTGCTTGCCTTCGCGGTCGCGATTGGCGTGCTCGTCGTCGTCCACGAGTATGGGCATTACAGCGTCGCGCGTCTGTGCGGCGTCAAGGTGCTGCGCTTTTCGATCGGTTTCGGCAAGCCGCTGTTCCAGTGGGTGAGTCCGAAGACGGGCACCGAGTGGACTATTGCCGCGCTGCCGCTCGGCGGCTACGTGAAGATGCTCGACGAGCGCGAAACCGGCACCGCGCCGATTCCCGCCGACGAGTTGCCGCACGCATTCAATCGCCAGTCGGTGTGGCGGCGCTTTGCGATCGTCGCGGCCGGCCCGGTCGCGAACTTCCTGCTGGCCATCGTGCTGTTCGCTCTTGTGTTCGCGAGCGGCGTGACGGAGCCGGCAGCGGTGATCGCTCCGCCCGCGCCGAATACGCCGGCGGCAGTGGCCGGCTTCGAAGGCGGCGAGACCATCGTCGCGGTGCGCAGCGGCGGCACTGGTGAGTCCGAACCGGTGCGCTCATGGTCGGACCTGCGCTGGAAACTGCTCGGCGCCGCCTTCGATCACAAGCACCTCGTGCTGAGCGCGAAAGACGCGCACGGCGTTTCCGATTTCCCGATCGACCTGCGCGGCATCAGCGAGAAAGACGTCGATGACGACTTCATGTCGCGTCTCGGCTTCGAGCCGGGCGGCGGCAAGCTGATGGTGGCGGGCGTGCAGCCGGGGAGCGCTGCGCAAAGAGCGGGCCTCGTCACGGGCGATCGTCTGCGCGCGATCAATGGCACGCCGACTGACAATGCCACGACCTTCATCGCGTATGTAAAATCGCACGCCGGCGTGCCGGTGACGCTGCAGGTGGAGCGCGGCGGCCGGGGCGGCCAGGCGGCGGGCAAGCTCGAAGACATCAGCATCGTGCCGCAGGCGCAGCGCGATACGGCGACCGGTCAGCAGATCGGCCGCATCGGCGCGGAGCTGGCGACCCAGGTGCCGTCGATCGATGTGCGCTACGGACCTGTCGAGAGTCTGCAACTCGGCGCGCGCCGCACATGGGATCTGGCGGTGTACTCGGTGCGCATGTTCGGCAGGATGATCGTCGGCGAGGCGTCGCTGAAAAATCTTTCCGGTCCGGTGACGATTGCCGACTACGCAGGAAAGAGCGCACGTCTAGGTCCTTCTGCCTTTCTGTCGTTCCTGGCCCTTGTCAGTATTAGCCTCGGCGTGCTGAACCTGCTACCAATTCCGGTATTGGACGGGGGGCATCTGTTATATTATTTGGTTGAAGCTGTGACCGGTAAAGTTGTCTCCGATCGCTGGCAACTCGTTTTTCAGAGGGCGGGTCTCGCCTGCATCGTCGCATTGTCGGCGATCGCGCTGTTCAACGATCTGGCTCGTTTAATCCATTTTTAAAGTGTCCGGCGGCGTTCACGATGGCGACCGCCTGACCTGATGCAGCTATATACACTGGGGAAGCACGTTGTTTAAACCTCATCGCTTTGTTCCAAAAACGGTTATAGCCGCGGCCTTCGCCGCGCATGGGCTGGTTGCTCACGCAACGTCGCCCTTCGTGGTGCAAGACATCCGCATTGAGGGATTGCAACGCGTCGAACCGGGTACCGTGTTCGCGTATCTGCCCATCAAACAAGGCGACACGTTTAGCGACGACAAGGCGTCCGAAGCGATTCGCGCGCTGTACGCCACGGGCTTCTTCAACGACGTCAAGATCGCGACCGAAGGCAATGTCGTCATCGTGCAGGTGCTGGAGCGCCCGGCCATCGGCACGATCGACTTCTCCGGCATTCACGAGTTCGACAAGGAAAACCTGACCAAGGCGCTGCGCGCGGTCGGTTTGTCGCAAGGCCGTTACTACGACAAGGCGCTGGTCGATCGCGCCGAGCAGGAACTGAAGCGGCAGTATCTGACACGCGGCTACTACGCCGCCGAAGTGACCACCACGGTTACGCCGATCGACCGCAATCGCGTGTCGGTGCTGTTCTCGGTGGCCGAAGGTCCGAGCGCGAAGATCCGCCAGATCAACTTCATCGGCAACAAGGCGTTCAGTACGGGTACGCTGCGCGACGAAATGCAACTGTCCACGCCGAACTGGTTCTCGTGGTACACGAAGAACGACCTGTACGCGAAAGACAAGCTCACCGGCGACCTCGAAAACGTCCGCTCGTATTATCTGAATCGCGGCTATCTCGAGTTCAACATCGAGTCGACCCAGGTGTCGATCACGCCGGACAAGAAGGACATGTATCTGACGGTCACGCTGCACGAAGGCGAGCCGTACACGATTTCCTCCATCAAGCTGGCCGGCAATCTGCTCGATCGCGAAGCGGAGCTGAACAAGCTGATCAAGATCAAACCGGGCGATCGTTTCTCGGCTGAAAAGCTGCAGGCCACGACGAAGGCGATCGTCGACAAGCTTGGCGAATACGGCTACGCGTTCGCGACCGTCAACGCACAGCCGCAGATCGATCAGACCAACCACAAGGTGGACCTGGTGCTGCAGGTGGACCCGAGCCGCCGCGTGTACGTGCGCCGCATCAACGTGGTCGGCAACACGCGCACCCGCGACGAAGTAGTGCGCCGTGAAATGCGCCAGCTCGAAAGCTCGTGGTTCGATTCGAACCGCCTCGCGCTGTCGAAAGACCGGATCAACCGTCTCGGCTACTTCACCGATGTCGACGTGACCACGATCCCGGTCGAAGGCACGCCGGACCAGGTCGATGTGGATGTCAAGGTGGCCGAAAAGCCGACCGGCGCGATCACGCTGGGTGCGGGCTTCTCGTCGACCGACAAGGTGGTGCTGTCCGCGGGTGTGTCGCAGGACAACGTGTTTGGCTCGGGCACGAGTCTCGCGGTGAACATCAATACGGCGAAGACGTACCGTACGCTGACGGTCACGCAGGTCGATCCGTACTTCACGGTCGACGGCATCAAGCGTATTACCGACGTCTACTATCGCACGTACCAGCCGCTGTACTACTCGACGGATTCGAGCTTCAAGATCGTCACGATCGGCGGCGACCTGAAATTCGGCATCCCGTTCTCGGAAGTCGACACGGTGTACTTCGGCGCGGGTCTCGAGCAGAACCAGCTGGACATCGACGCGAACACGCCGCAAAGCTACATCGACTACGTGCACGAGTTCGGCCGCGTGTCGAACAACGTGCCGATCACGGTGGGCTGGTCGCGCGACGCGCGTGACAGCGCGCTGGTGCCGAGCCGTGGTTACTTCACGCAGGCGAACGCCGAGTACGGCACGCCGATCGGCGGCACGCAGTACTACAAGGCCGACATCAACGCGCAGTACTATTACTCGTTCGCGCGTGGGTTCGTGCTGGGCTTCAACTTCCAGGGCGGCTACGGTAACGGCTTGGGCGGCAAGCCTTATCCGATTTTCAAGAACTACTACGCCGGCGGTATCGGCTCGGTGCGAGGCTACGAGCCGAGCTCGCTGGGCCCGCGCGACGCGAAGACGGGCGACCCGATCGGCGGCTCGAAGCTGCTCGTGGGTAACGTCGAGTTGACGTTCCCGCTGCCGGGTACGGGTTACGACCGCACGCTGCGCGTGTTCACGTTCCTCGACGCCGGTAACGTGTGGGGCACGGAAGGCAATAGCACTGGCGCGAACGGCCTGCGTTACGGCTATGGTGTGGGTCTGGCGTGGATCTCGCCGATCGGCCCGCTCAAGCTGAGCCTGGGCTTCCCGCTCACGAAGCACACCGGCGACCAGTATCAGAAGTTCCAGTTCCAGATCGGGACGGCGTTCTGATCACGACGGCAGGCAACTGGCCAAACTACAGTATCGAGAGGATGACTTTGCTAACCGGTATGTTTTCGAAACGTGTAGCGTGCGCGATGGCGCTGGCAATGACCTTGGGCGTCGGGGTAGCGCACGCGCAGGAGGCGAAGATCGCCGCGGTGAATTCTGACCGCATCCTGCGTGAATCGGCGGCGGCGAAAGCCGCCCAGGTCAAGCTCGAAGCCGAATTCGCGAAGCGTGACAAAGATCTTGCCGACATGGCGCAGAAGCTGAAATCGATGTCCGATTCGCTGGACAAGAGCGGCGCATCGATGTCGGCGGCAGACCGCGCGCAGAAGCAGCGCGATCTGTCACAACTGGACACGGATTTCCAGCGCAAGCAGCGCGAGTTCCGCGAAGATCTGAATCAGCGCCGCAACGAGGAACTGGCGGCGGTGCTCGACCGCGCCAACAAGGTGATCAAGCAGATCGCCGAGGCGCAGCACTACGATCTGATCGTGCAGGAAGCGGTGTACGTGAGCCCGCGCATCGACATCACCGACCAGGTGCTCAAGGCGCTGGCGGCGTCGGGCAACTGAGAGCGGTCGGGCAAGGGCAGAGGTACGAGACGTACGCCCGCGCCGCGAGCCGCCACACGCGGCCGCAATAACACGTTGGATCGAACAGCAGGAGACAGGATAGGCATGGCATTTACGCTCGAGGACATCGTCCAGCGGTTCGGCGGTTCGGTAGTCGGAAACGGTTTGCAGCGTGTCGGCAGTCTGGCGCCGCTCGACCAGGCGGGCCCGGACCAACTGGCGTTCCTCGCCAATCCGAAGTATCTGTCGCAGGTCGAGACGACCCGCGCGGGCGCGGTGTTGATCAACGCCGAGGACCTCGCAAAGCTGGCTTCCCGCGAAGGCCGTAACTTCATCGTCACGCCGAACCCGTACGCTTACTTCGCGCGTATCGCGCAAACGTTCATCGACCTCGCCGCGCCGAAAGCGGTGCCAGGCGTGCATCCGAGCGCCACCATCGACCCGTCGGCGCAGATCGCTGCAAGCGCGGTGATCGGCCCGCACGTCACGGTCGAAGCGGGCGCGGTGATCGGCGAGAACGTGCGGCTCGATGCCAACGTCGTGATCGGTCGCGGCACACGCGTCGGCGCGGACTCGCATCTGTATCCGAATGTGGCGGTGTACCACGGCTGCAAGCTCGGCGAGCGCGTGATCGTGCACGCGGGCGCGGTAATCGGCTCGGACGGTTTCGGCTTCGCGCCGGACTTCGTCGGCGAAGGCGACGCGCGTACCGGCAGCTGGGTGAAGATTCCGCAGGTGGGCGGCGTATCGATTGCGGCGGACGTTGAAATCGGCGCGAACACCACGATCGACCGCGGCGCGATGGCCGATACGATCATCGAAGAGTGCGTGAAGATCGACAACCTCGTGCAGATCGGCCACAACTGCAAGGTCGGCGCGTACACGGTGATCGCCGGTTGCGCGGGCATCGCGGGCAGCACGACGATCGGCCGCCATTGCATGATCGGCGGCGCAGTGGGGATTGCCGGCCACGTCACGCTGGCCGATTATGTGATCGTCACCGCGAAGTCGGGCGTGTCGAAGTCGCTGCTGAAGCCCGGCATGTACACCAGTGCGTTCCCGGCCGTGAATCACGCGGACTGGAACAAGAGCGCGGCTTTGCTGCGCAATATCGACAAGCTCCGCGATCGTATCCGCGCGCTCGAAAGTGCCGCAGCCAACGGTCCGGGCAATGCGGACCCCCGCGCAGCAGACAATTCCACAGGCGACCAGCCCTGAGATATCAGGGCGGCTTGCCGACACCGCGTAAAATGGCGGGCAAGTATCATGAGTCAAAGGCGGTTGCCGTGACCGGGTGGCACGGCCGCCGGATCATGGCGGGCGCCGGCAGCACGCGTTTTCAACCCACCTGCACCAGCATCCGCAGTCATCATCGCGCAGTCAATGCGTGAGCAGAAACACCATGAGCACCGAAAAAATCAATCTCGACATTCATAAGATTCTCACGCTGCTGCCCCATCGTTACCCGATCCTGCTGGTCGACCGGGTGCTCGAACTCGAGCCGCACAAGAGCATCAAAGCGTTGAAGAACGTGTCGATCAATGAGCCGTATTTCCAGGGGCACTTCCCGACACGCCCGGTGATGCCCGGCGTGTTGATTCTGGAAGCGCTCGCGCAAACCGCGGCCTTGCTGACGTTTTCGGAAGAGCCGAGCGACCCGTCGAACACGCTGTATCTGTTCGTCGGTATCGACAACGCGCGCTTCAAGCGCGTGGTGGAGCCGGGCGATCAGCTGATCCTGAACTGCACGTTCGAACGTCATATGCGCGGCATCTGGAAGTTCAAGGCGCGCGCCGAGGTGGATGGCGTCGTGGCGGCTGAAGCCGACCTGATGTGCGCGGTGCGGCACACGGACAAAGACGCGTAAGTCGGCGTCCGCGCCGCCGGCGGCTTGCTACAGGCGCCGCCGCCTGGCCAGAAGCCCATCCAGACAACGCAACAGAATCAGAAGCGAGGACGCATGAGCAGGATTCATCCCACTGCGATCGTCGAACCGGGCGCACAACTCGACGAATCCGTCGAAGTCGGTCCGTACGCCGTGATCGGTGCACACGTGACGATCGGCGCACGGAGCACGGTCGGTTCACACAGCGTGATCGAAGGCTACACGACGATCGGCGAAGACAACCGGATCGGCCACTACGCATCGGTCGGCGGCCGTCCGCAGGACATGAAGTACAAGGACGAGCCGACCCGGCTCGTGATCGGCAACCGCAACACGATCCGTGAATTCACCACGATCCACACCGGCACCACGCAGGACGCTGGCGTCACCACGCTCGGCGACGACAACTGGATCATGGCGTACGTGCACATCGGCCACGACTGCCACGTCGGTAATAACGTCATTCTGTCGAGCAACGCGCAGATGGCAGGCCACGTGACGATCGGCGACCACGCGATCATCGGCGGCATGTCGGGCGTGCATCAGTTCGTGCGCATCGGCGCGCATTCGATGCTCGGCGGCGCGTCGGCGCTGGTGCAGGACATTCCGCCGTTCGTGATCGCCGCCGGCAACAAGGCAGAGCCGCACGGCATCAACGTCGAAGGCCTGCGTCGCCGCGGCTTCTCGCCGGATGCGATTTCGGCGCTGCGCACCGCGTATCGTGTGCTGTACAAGAACGGCCTGTCGCTTGAAGAAGCGAAGGTGCAGCTGCGCGAACTCGCGTCCGCTGGCGGCGACGGCGATGCACCGGTGCAGACGCTGCTCGCGTTCGTCGAAGCGTCGCAACGCGGCATCATCCGCTAACCGATGGCATTGCAACCCAGTCCGCTGCGCGTCGCGATGGTGGCCGGCGAGCCGTCCGGCGACCTGCTGGCGGCGTCGCTGCTCGACGGCCTCGCGAGCCGTCTGCCGGCCGGCACCCAGTACTACGGGATCGGCGGCCCGCGCATGATCGCCACGGGTTTCGACGCCCACTGGCCGATGGAAAAGCTCACGGTGCGCGGCTATGTCGAAGCGCTGCGGCACATCCCCGAAATTCTCGGTATTCGCAACGAGCTGAAGCGCCAGTTGCTGGCTGAACCGCCGGCGGTGTTCGTCGGCGTCGATGCGCCCGACTTCAACTTCGGGCTGGAGCACGCGTTGCGCGATGCGGGGATTCCGACCGTTCACTTCGTTTGCCCGTCCATCTGGGCGTGGCGCGGCGGGCGCATCAAGAAGATCGCCAAAGCGGTCGATCACATGCTGTGCGTGTTCCCGTTCGAAACGGCACTGCTGGAGAAGGCGGGCGTCGCGGCGTCGTACGTGGGCCATCCGCTCGCTGACGAAATACCGCTCGTACCCGACACGCTCGGCGCGCGCCGTTCGCTCGGCCTCGCGGAAGACGGTCCGATCATCGCGGTGCTGCCGGGCAGCCGGCGCTCAGAAATCGATCTGATCGGCCCGACGTTTTTCGCCGCGATGGAGATGATGCAGCACCAGGAACCCGGTCTGCGCTTCGTGATGCCGGCGGCCACGCCGACCTTGCGCGAAATGCTGCGTCCGCTGGTCGAGGCCCATCCCGGTCTCGCGCTGACGATCACCGACGGCCAGTCGCAACTCGCGATGACCGCCGCCGACGCGATCCTCGTGAAGAGCGGCACCGTGACGCTCGAAGCCGCGCTGCTGAAAAAGCCGATGGTCATCTCGTACAAGGTGCCCTGGCTCACCGGCCAGATCATGCGCCGCCAGGGCTATCTGCCGTATGTCGGCCTGCCGAACATTCTGGCCGGGCGCTTCGTGGTGCCGGAGATCCTGCAGCACTTCGCGACACCGCAGGCGCTCGCCGAAGCCACGCTGAAACAGTTGCGCGACGAAGCCAACCGGCGCACGCTGACGGAAATCTTCACGGAGATGCATCACGTGCTGAAGCAGAACACCGCGCAGCGTGCGGCGGAAGTCGTGGCGAGCGTCATCGAAAAACGGACGGCGCGGCCGTGACCCTGACTCTCACACCTCGCCGCAAGGCTGCGATCGTCGCTGGAACGGCGGCGCAGCAAGTCGGCCTGAACTTCGAGACGGCGGACGACATCGTCTGCGGCGTCGACGAAGCGGGGCGAGGGCCGCTCGCGGGCCCGGTCGTCGCGGCCGCGGTGATTTTCGATCCGGCCAAACCGATGATTCGCGGGCTCGACGATTCGAAAGCGCTCAGCGCGAAGAAGCGTGACGAGCTGTACGACAAGATCGTCGACCGTGCGCTGGCGTACTGCGTCGCGTCGGCGACGGTCGAGGAAATCGACTCGCTGAACATCCTGCACGCGACGATGCTGGCGATGAAGCGCGCGGTGGAAGGCCTGTCGGTCGTGCCCACGCTGGTGAAAGTCGACGGTAATCGCTGCCCGACGCTGAGCGTTCGCAGCGAGGCGGTGATCGGCGGCGACGCACTCGTCAAAAGCATTTCGGCGGCGTCGATCCTCGCCAAAGTCACACGCGACCGGATGCTGCTCGAACTGCATCAGCGCTATCCCGTGTACGGTTTTAACGCGCACGCTGGCTACGGCACCCCGCAGCATCTCGCGGCGCTGCGCGAACATGGGCCGTGCGAGCACCATCGGCGCTCGTTCGCGCCGGTGCGCGAGGCGCATCTGCGACTCGGCACGGGTGTGCCGTTGCCGGCGGTCGACGTCATCGTCATGCCCGGCGGCGCCTTCGAGGACGCCTTGAGCGACGACGCTTTCGGCGAACGCAGCGGCATCTGAGCCACGCTGAACATCATCCGGGCGCCGCACGCCTGCTCGCGCGGCGCTTGCTTCCTTCTCATTCTCACCGTCTTCGCTGCCTGTGAAAGCCATCACCTCGCGGGACAATCCGCTCTACAAGCGCCTGAAGGCTTTGGCCGGCTCGACGCATCAACAGCGCCGCAGCGGCCACGCACTCCTCGAAGGTTTCCATCTCGCGAGCGCGTATCTCGACGTCGCCGGGCAGCCGGAAATGTGCATCGTCACCGATGGCGCGCTGCGTCACGACGAGGCGCAGGCGATCGTGTCGCGCATCGAGGATCATCGCATTGTGACGCTGCCGGACGCGCTGTTCGGGCAGTTGTCGAACGTCGTGCATGGGGTCGGCATTCTGCTGCTGGTCGACAAGCTCGATACGCCACTGCCGGACACGATCGCGCAAACCTGCCTCGTGCTCGACGGCGTGCAGGACGCGGGCAATGTCGGTTCGATTTTGCGCAGCGCGGCGGCCGCCGGGATTCAGCAGGTGTTCTGCGCGCCAGGGACGGCGTACGCGTGGTCGTCGAAGGTGTTGCGCTCGGGAATGGGCGCGCATTTCCTGTTGCAGATTCACGAGGATGTCGAAGCGGCTACGCTGATCGAGCGGCTTGCGGCGCCGATCGTCATCACGGATTCACATGGCGCCGAGGCGATCTATGATTGCGATCTGAGTGGACCGCTCGCGTGGGTGTTCGGCAACGAAGGGGCGGGCGTGTCGCAAATCTGGCGCGACGCGGTGTCGCTGCGGGTGACGATTCCGCAGCCAGGCGGCATGGAGTCGCTGAATGTGGCGGCCGCGGCGGCCGTCTGCGTGTTCGAGCAATGCCGTCAACGACGCGGGCGCGATTGACGGTGGCGCTGCGCGGTACGCGTAGCGCGCCGGGGCTGACCACGTGGCCCTGCTCGCTCATGCATTTATGTCGCGGCGCGCGCAGATTTTGCATGCGCGGCACCGCGCCCATCTCTCTTTCGCCCGCGCTCAATAAGCCGGCCGATCCAGCTTGATCTCCTGCAGGATCGTCGTCGCAATCTCCTCGATCGACTTGTGCGTCGAGGACAACCACTTGATTCCCTCACGCCGCATCATCGTTTCGGCTTCGTTGATCTCGTAGCGGCAATTCTCCGGCGCCGCGTACTTGCTGCCCGGCCGGCGCTCGTTACGGATCTCCGACAAACGCTGCGGATCGATCGACAACCCAAACATCTTCTGCCGATGCGCAAGCAGCGGCGTCGGCAGCTTGCCGCGCTCGAAGTCTTCCGGAATCAGCGGATAGTTCGCCGCTTTCACGCCGTATTGCATTGCGAGATACAAGCTCGTCGGCGTCTTGCCGCTGCGCGACACGCCCACCAGAATCACGTCGGCATCGGCGAGGTTGCGGTTCGACTGGCCGTCGTCGTGGGCGAGCGAAAAGTTGATCGCCTCGATCCGGTTCTTGTACTCCTCGGTGTCCGCGTTCTGGTGGCCGCGACCCATCGCGTGACTCGACTTCAGCTCCAGTTCCTGTTCGAGCGGTTCGACGAAGGTCTGGAACATATCCAGCACCAGCGCGTTCGAGCCTTTGACGATCTGATTCGACGCGCTGTCCACCAGCGTCGTGAAAACGATAGGACGGCGGCCGTCCTGGATGATCGCTTCGTTGATCTTTTCGAGCGTCGCGTAGGCCTTCTCCGTCGAGTCGACGAAGGGCACGCGAACCAGGCGGAATTTCTGGTCGAACTGGGAGAGGATCGAATGCGCGAAGGTTTCGGCAGTGATCCCGGTACCGTCGGAGACGATGAATACGGTGGGCGGCATCAGTGGGGCTGGGGAACGTGAGCGGCAAAAGGCGCTCGAAACAAACATCGCTGCGTAGATTTCGCTGCCCGGCGGTCAATCGCACAGACAGCGGCGTCGATGCAGCGCACCGTGGGCACCACACAACCGCGTCCGGATGGCGGTGGGGCCTCGCAAAAGCCCGTCGGCCGGTCCGGCGCGCGTTTCGAGGCGCATTTCTCGTCCGACTGCCACATTTCGGGAGTCGGCACGGTAGAATAGCGGCAACCTGTTGGATAAGCAATTGCAGGCGATTGGCGTCTAACTCACCGCGAACGGTTGGTCAACGCCACGCTTTCAGTCGGTAACGTGCGGTGAACGTGATGGATCAATCGGTAAATCCGGCCATTCAGTCCCTTCATCGCGTATCGAGCCAGGTCGTTCGAGTCAGTTCAGCGGCTAGCTGCAGCGATTGCTTCTCCAACAGGTTGTGCAAGACACGGGGTCACGCTTCCAATGGGCGTCTCGTGTTCAAGCCCACTTGCACAGCCGTGAATTTCTTTCACACTTAGGGGCTTGTATGACTAACGCAGTTACCGTCGCAAAGGATAAGGCGTATGTAGTTCCGTTCGAGCAGTTGCGGATGACCGACGTGGAAATCGTCGGTGGCAAGAACGCGTCGTTGGGCGAGATGATCAGTCAGCTCGCTGAAGCCGGTGTGCGAGTGCCGACCGGTTTCGCCACCACGGCGCTGGCTTTCCGCGACTTCCTGCATCACAACAATCTGACCGAACGCATCGCCAAACGTCTCGAAACGCTCGACGTCGACGACGTGAAGGCGCTCGCCGAAGCGGGCAAGGAAATCCGTCAATGGATCGTCGACGCGCCGATGCAGCCGCAGCTCGAAGCCGACATTCGCGCGGGCTTCGACACGCTGCAGAACAGCTCGCCTGAAGAGCTGTCGTTTGCCGTGCGTTCGTCGGCCACCGCCGAAGACTTGCCGGATGCTTCGTTCGCGGGTCAGCAGGAAAGCTACCTCAACGTGGTCGGCATCGACGACGTGCTCGATCGCATGAAGCACGTGTTCGCGTCGCTGTATAACGACCGCGCTATCTCCTATCGCGTCCACAAGGGCTTCACGCATGCTGAAGTCGCGTTGTCGGCGGGCGTGCAGCGCATGGTGCGCTCGGACGTCGGCGCGGCAGGCGTGATGTTCACGCTGGACACCGAGTCGGGCTTCAAGGACGCTGTCTTCATCACGTCGAGCTACGGTCTCGGCGAAACTGTCGTGCAAGGCGCGGTGAATCCGGACGAGTTCTACGTCTTCAAGACCACGCTCGCGCAAGGCAAGTATCCGATCATCCGCCGCTCGATCGGCTCGAAGCTGATCAAGATGGAATTCACGAAGGCCGGCGAGCAGGGCCGCGTGAAGACCGTCGACGTGCCGCACGAGCAGCGCAACCGCTTCTCGATCACCGACGAAGACGTGATCGAACTGGCGAAGTACGCGGTCATCATCGAAAAGCACTACGAGCGTCCGATGGACATCGAGTGGGGCAAGGACGGCCGCGACGGCAAGATTTTCATTCTGCAGGCGCGTCCGGAAACGGTGAAGAGCCAGGCGGCGGGCAAGGCCGAGCAGCGCTTCAAGCTGAAGGGCCAGTCGAACGTGCTGGCCACGGGCCGTGCGATCGGCCAGAAGATCGGCGCGGGTCCGGTGCGCGTGATTCACGATCCGTCGGAAATGGACCGTGTGCAACCGGGCGACGTGCTGGTCGCCGACATGACCGACCCGAACTGGGAACCGGTGATGAAGCGCGCGTCGGCGATCGTCACGAATCGTGGCGGGCGGACCTGCCACGCGGCGATCATCGCGCGTGAACTCGGCGTGCCGGCGGTGGTCGGCTGCGGCGACGCGACCGACGTGCTGAAGGAAGGCGCGCTCGTGACCGTGTCGTGCGCGGAAGGCGACGAAGGCAAGATTTACGACGGCCTGCTCGAAACCGAAATCACCGAAGTGCAGCGTGGCGAACTGCCGCCGATTCCGGTGAAGATCATGATGAACGTCGGCAATCCGCAACTCGCGTTCGACTTCTCGCAACTGCCGAACGCAGGCGTGGGTCTCGCGCGACTCGAGTTCATCATCAACAACAACATCGGCGTTCACCCGAAGGCGATTCTCGAGTACCCGAACATCGATCAGGACCTGAAGAAGGCTGTCGAAAGCGTGGCTCGCGGTCACGCATCGCCGCGCGCGTTCTACGTCGACAAGCTGACCGAAGGTATCGCGACGATCGCCGCGGCGTTCTATCCGAAGCCCGTGATCGTGCGTCTGTCGGACTTCAAGTCGAACGAGTACAAAAAGCTGATCGGTGGTTCGCGCTACGAGCCGGACGAAGAAAACCCGATGCTGGGTTTCCGTGGCGCATCGCGCTATATCGCCGAAGACTTCGCCGAAGCGTTCCAGATGGAATGCATCGCGCTGAAGAAGGTGCGTGAAGAAATGGGCCTCGACAACGTCGAGATCATGGTGCCGTTCGTGCGTACGCTGAAGCAGGCGGAGCGCGTGGTCGGGCTGCTGGAGAAGTTCGGCCTGAAGCGCGGCGAGAAGGGTCTGCGCCTGATCATGATGTGCGAAGTGCCGTCGAACGCGATTCTCGCCGAAGAATTCCTGCAATTCTTCGACGGCTTCTCGATCGGTTCGAACGACCTGACACAGCTCACGCTCGGTCTCGACCGTGACTCCGGCATGGAACTGCTGGCCGTCGATTTCGACGAACGCGATCCGGCGGTCAAGTTCATGCTCAAGCGCGCGATCGAAACCTGCTTGCGCCTGAACAAGTACGTCGGCATCTGCGGTCAGGGCCCGTCGGATCATCCGGATTTCGCGCAATGGCTGACGGACGAAGGCATTGCGTCGATCTCGCTGAACCCGGACACGATTATCGAGACGTGGCAGCAACTGGCGAAGTCGGCGAACAAGTAAAGCGTGCGGCATGCCGCTTTTCAGGCGGCATGCATAACGCGAGGTGCGGTACGTCAAACGCGTGTTGAAGCGCACCGCATCGCCCGTTGAAATGCACCCGCTTCGTGCTATAAACACCCCGGTAGATCCGGGGTGTTTTGCTTTGTGGAGGTCGACGTGGCGCCAGGTGGATTGTTCTGGTGGATCGGGGCGGGCGTGCTGGTCGTGCTGGAGATGACGAGCGGCACCTTCTATCTGTTGATGATTGCGTTGGGCTTCGTCGCAGCCGCGCTGGCGCACATCGCGGGCGCCGGCACGGACCTGCAGTTCGCGGTGGCCGCGGGCGTCGCGCTGGCGGCGGTGCTGCTGCTCAGGCGCTCGCGCTTCGGCCGCCGCCCGCGCAAGCAGGCATCGCGCAATCCGGATGTCAATCTCGACATCGGGCAGACGCTGAGCGTGCCGGCGTGGCATGAGCGCCGGGCGCGCGTCAATTATCGTGGCGCGGCGTGGGACGTCGAACTGGCCGCGGGCGAGCCCGAGGATGCGCAGGTCTATGAAATCGTGGAGTTGCGCGGCAGTTGTCTCGTGGTTGTCGCGAGCCGCCAGCCAAAGGCCAACGCGACCGCGGCCTGAGCGCGTGTGCGCTCGCGGATGCGGCTGCTCCGGCGTTTGCGTCGTGCACACCCGCATTCGTGTTCTGCATTTGCGTTAATACGCACAACTATTCGAACCAGGGACCGGAGGACAAATATGGATTCAACCATCGTCGGGGCCGTGCTGCTGATCGTCGTGATCGTGCTGGCGTCGCAGACCATCAAGATCGTGCCGCAGCAGCACGCGTGGGTGCTGGAGCGCCTCGGCCGCTATCACAGTACGCTGACGCCGGGCTTGAGCTTCGCGTTTCCATTCGTCGACCGGATCGCGTACAAGCACATCCTCAAGGAGATCCCGCTCGAAGTGCCGAGCCAGGTCTGTATCACGCGCGACAACACGCAGTTGCAGGTGGACGGCGTGCTGTACTTCCAGGTCACCGATCCGATGAAGGCGTCGTACGGGTCGAGCAACTTTGTGTTCGCGATCACGCAGTTGTCGCAGACCACGCTGCGCTCGGTGATCGGCAAGCTGGAACTCGACAAGACCTTCGAGGAGCGCGACTTCATCAACCACAGCATCGTCTCGTCGCTCGATGAAGCGGCGGCGAACTGGGGCGTGAAGGTGCTGCGCTACGAGATCAAGGATCTGACGCCGCCCAAGGAGATCCTGCACGCGATGCAGGCGCAGATCACCGCGGAGCGCGAGAAACGCGCGCTGATCGCGGCGTCGGAAGGGCGCAAGCAGGAGCAGATCAATATCGCGTCGGGCGGCCGTGAGGCGGCGATCCAGAAGTCCGAAGGCGAGCGCCAGGCGGCGATCAACCAGGCGCAGGGCCAGGCGTCGGCGATTCTGGCGGTGGCCGAGGCGAACTCGCAGGCAATCCAGAAGATCGCCGCCGCGATTCAGTCGAACGGCGGGATGGAAGCGGTGAACCTGAAGGTGGCCGAACAATACGTGAACGCGTTCGGCAATCTGGCGAAGCAGGGCACGACGCTGATCGTGCCAGGCAATCTCGCGGATATGAGTTCGATGATTGCGTCCGCGTTGACGATCGTCAGCAAAGGCAAGGACAAGGGCGCTGCTGAGGTGCGTTAAGCGTTGCGCAGGGGCGTAGCGCTGCATCAGGTATCGCTGTCCGCTGCAAAAACAGAATGGCCCGCAGATTGTGCGGGCCATTTTTTTTCTTTGAGCGCTTGCGGGGACGGTGCCAATGCGCGGCTCATCGCGCGGCGCTGGTTGGCGAGGCGTTGCATTCGCACCGGCGCTCGCCGCGAATGGAAGCGTGCGTCTCCGATCAGCTCGGCGAGCGCATCAACCGCGCCTTCTCACGTTCCCAGTCGCGCTTCTTCTCGGTTTCGCGCTTGTCGTGCTGCTTCTTGCCCTTGGCGAGGCCGATCTCGCATTTGACGCGGCCGCCCTTGTAGTGGAAGTTCAGCGGTACGAGCGTGTAGCCGCGCTGCTCGACCTTGCCGATCAGTTTGCTGATCTCTTCGCTATGCAGCAGCAGCTTGCGCGTGCGGACCGGGTCGGGATTGATGTGGGTCGAGGCTTCGGGCAGCGGGCTGATGTGCGTGCCGATCAGGAACAGTTCGTTATTCTTGATAACGACGTAACCTTCCTTGATCTGGCCGCGCCCGGCGCGCAGCGCCTTGACCTCCCATCCTTCGAGCACGAGCCCTGCTTCATAGCGTTCTTCGACCGAGTAGTCGTAGAAGGCTTTTCTGTTGTCGATGATGCTCATGAATGGAAAGTGCCCAACTCGTTTAAAATCACGATTTTAGCAAAGCGGGGCAAGGAAAGCCCGCGGCGCTTTTCAACCCGCTTGTCCACCCTTGCCACGCGCTGTTCAATTTATGGCAGATGTCCAGAAAACCGTGTTGATCCGCCATTCGGCGGAACAGATGTTCGACCTCGTCACCGACGTCGCCGATTACCCCAACTTCCTGCCCTGGTGCGGAGGAGTCGAGATCCGCCACCGCGACGAAACCAGCATGGAGGCGAAGATCGACATCAACTTCAAGGGCATCAAGCAGCACTTCGCCACGCGCAACAGCATGGAGCGACCCACGCGCATCGATATGGAATTCGCGGACGGTCCGTTTCGCAGGTTCACCGGCTTCTGGCGGTTCACGCCGTTGCGCGCGGATGCCTGCAAGATCGAATTCGCGCTGCACTACGAATTCACCAACATCATCCTCGAGAAGATCATTGGGCCGGTGTTCAATCACATCGCCAATACGTTCGTCGAGTCATTCGTGAAGCGCGCCGATCAGCGCTACGGTAAGGCATGAGCGCGCGTCTGTCGATCGAAGTCTGCTACGCGGCGTCGGAAGGGCAGACGCTGATCGCCGTGGACTTGCCCGAGGGCGCCACGCTGCAACAGGCGCTCGACGCGAGCGGCATCCTGCAGCGCTATCCGGCAATCGATCTGAACACGCAGAAGGTGGGTGTGTTCGGCAAGCTCAAGCCGCTCGATGCGGTGCTGGCCGATCACGATCGGGTGGAGATCTACCGGCCGCTGCTGGTGGATCCGAAGCTGTCGCGGCAACGCCGTGTCGAGAAGACCCGCAAGGCCGGGTCGATCGAAGGGCGGCGTTGGCAGAATCGGGATTCGCGATAGGGCACGCTGGTGTGCAGCGCGGCGCGTCACAGCAAAGCAAAGTCAGGCAGCAAGTCGTGCCACGCCGTCAGCCCGCGCCGGCCTCAAGGCGTTGAAACCTGCGCCTTCTCCTTGATCGGCGCAACCGCCGACGAGTCATCGTCCGCATGCTGGCGCACCGACCAGCAGACCCCTGCCACCAGCAGCAGGATCGCCGCCAGTTCCAGCGGACGCGGCAGGCGCTGGTCGTAGATGAACGCATAGAGCAGCGCGAAGAGCGTCTCGAACACGATCATCTGGCCGGACAGCGTCAGCGGCAGCCGCTTCGAAGCGGCATTCCACAGCCCGTTGCCGAGCCAGGACGCGCCGATCGCGAGGCCGAGGTTCAGCATCCAGAACGTGTGCCAACGCGCATCGGCCAGCTCGCCTTGCGGGCCGCCCGACGGCAGCACCGCGATCACGAGCCACAACGCCGCGCCGAGCGCGCCCGTCACCACGCCCCACAGCACGGACCATTCATTGCCGCTGAAATGCGTCTGGCGCTGCAGGTAGCGCGCGTTTTCGACCGCGAACCACGTCCAGCAAACGAGCGCGCCGACCGCGCAGCCGACCCCGAGCAGCTTGGTGGCGACGCTCACTGGCGTACTGCCGGCCACCGTGAACACATCGATATTGATGCAGACGATGCCCGCCATCACCACCGCGAGCGGCCATGCGAGGCGGGCGAGCGGCACCGCGCCGTGATCGCGCCGGCCGAGCAGCGTGACCGTGACCGGCAGCACGCCGACGATCAGCGACGCCGGTGCAATGCCGATCAGATGCACGGCCGCCGTCAGCAGCAGGTAGTAGATGAGATTGCCGGCCAGCGCCAGTTTCACCAGCGCGCCGAGATCTTCGCGGGTCAGCCGCTTGACGAGCGAGCGGGCCATCGGCAACGCGGCGGCCAGCGAGACGATGCCGTACATCGTGTAGCGGCCCGCGCTGAGCAGCAGCGGCGAGAAGTCGGGCAGCACGCGCGGCACCAGAAAAACCATACCCCATAAAGCCCCGGCCATTACTCCATATGCCACACCGCGCTGCATCGACTGCCCCTGCAAGAAAACTGGAATGGTGCGCAGGATAGCCGTTCGGTGGGGCGCGCGTCTTGTTCGATTCTGCATTCGGGCAACTTTCCGCGCTTTCTTCCTTTCGGTTCGCCGTCTTCCACGGCGCCGCGGGGTTTGCGCGGGCCGCGCGACACCGGCCGCCGTCGCGTCGCGCGTGGCTGAATCACGGCCGGCAAGACGCGGCGGCGTGCGGTTGCCCCCGAACGCGCAAACGAAACCCGATCGAACCCGAGCCGAACCGATAAGCGAAATCGAAGCGCCCAAAGTCACGAAAAAAATCGCCTGAAATTCGCTAAGCTGCTGTTCGCGCAGTGAAAACCGGGGAGGTATCGCGTATAATTCGCTTTTGCGCCTATAGGATTTGCCATGCGTCTGATCCAAACAGCACTCACGTTTGATGACGTGCTCCTCGTCCCGGCTTTCTCCGATGTTCTGCCGCGCGACACCAGCCTCAAGACCCGGCTGACCCGCAACATTTCCCTGAATATGCCGCTCGTGTCCGCCGCCATGGACACCGTCACCGAAGCACGCCTCGCCATTGCGATGGCGCAAATGGGTGGCGTGGGCATCATCCACAAGAACCTCACGCCGGCCGAGCAGGCGCGTGAAGTCGCCAAGGTCAAGCGTTTCGAGTCTGGCGTCGTGCGCGATCCGATCACGGTGCCGCCGCAGATGAAAGTGCGCGACGTGATCGCGCTGTCGCAGCAACATGGCATTTCGGGCTTCCCGGTCGTCGAAGGTGCGCAACTGATCGGCATCGTCACGAACCGCGACCTGCGCTTCGAAGAGCGTCTGGACGAGCCGGTGCGCGCCATCATGACGCCGCGCGAGCGCCTCGTCACCGTCAAGGAAGGCACGCCGCTCGCCGAAGCGAAGGCGCTGATGCACAGCCACCGCCTGGAGCGCGTGCTGGTGATCAACGACGCATTCGAACTGCGCGGCCTGATGACCGTCAAGGACATCACCAAGCAGACCGAACACCCGGACGCCTGTAAAGACGAGCACGGCAAGCTGCGCGCAGGCGCGGCAGTCGGCGTCGGCGCGGACAACGAAGAGCGCGTCGAACTGCTGGTGCAGGCGGGCGTCGACGTGATCGTCGTCGATACCGCGCACGGTCACAGCAAGGGCGTGCTCGAGCGCGTCAAGTGGGTCAAGCAGAACTTCCCGCACGTCGAAGTGATCGGCGGCAACATCGCCACCGCGGCGGCCGCCAAAGCGCTCGTCGAGTACGGCGCGGACGGCGTGAAGGTCGGTATCGGCCCGGGCTCGATCTGCACGACGCGGATCGTCGCCGGCGTCGGCGTGCCGCAAGTCACCGCGATCTCCAACGTCTCGGAAGCACTGAAGGGCACAGGCGTGCCGGTCATCGCCGACGGCGGCGTGCGCTTCTCGGGCGACGTCAGCAAGGCGTTGGCAGCGGGCGCAAACGCCGTGATGATGGGCAGCATGTTCGCCGGCACCGAAGAAGCGCCGGGCGACGTGTTCCTGTATCAGGGCCGTCAGTACAAGTCGTACCGCGGCATGGGTTCGGTCGGCGCGATGAAGGACGGCGCGGCGGACCGCTACTTCCAGGACAACTCCGCGAACATCGACAAGCTGGTGCCGGAAGGTATCGAAGGCCGCGTCGCGTACAAGGGCTCGGTCAACGCGATCCTGTTCCAGTTGATCGGCGGCGTGCGCGCGAGCATGGGTTACTGCGGCTGCCGCACGATCGCGGAGATGAACGACAAGGCCGAGTTCGTGCAGATCACCGGCGCGGGCCTGCGCGAGTCGCACGTGCATGACGTGCAGATCACCAAGGAAGCGCCCAACTACCACGTGGACTAAACGCAATGAAGCCACTGCTGCGCGTTGTACTCATCCTCGATGCCTTGTTGTTGCTTGCGTTCGGCCTGTTGTTTCTGCTGACGCCCTGGACTTCGTTGTACGACGCGCTGCAGTTGGTGCAGACCCAGCCGGCTCTGGTCGGCCAGGGGTTTGGCGTGGCGCTGATCGGACTCGCGTGGCTGGCCTTGCACGCGTCGTTCGACGGGGCGCTGACCTCGGCGGTCGCCAAGGTCGTCGGTCACGTGAACTGGCTGACCGGCGTGCTGATGCTGATCTGGCTGCTCGGTCTGCATACACCGGCGCTCACCACGTTCGGGCAGATCGTCGCCGTGCTGGCTGGAGTGGCGCTGGTGGTGGTCGGTCTCGGCGGAGTGCGTTTGTCGGGTGCGGTGCGGCGGCGCGAAAAGGGCGTCGTGGTCAAAAGCGCTTCCAGCCGTGCTGAAAAGCGCGCGGCCAAAGCAGCCGAGGCCGAGGCCGCGAAAGAAGCGGAAAAGCGTCGCGAGCTCGAGCGTGAAGCCGCCCGCGAGCCGCGCGTCACAGCGGGCTTTCCGGTCTATCGGGCGGAGCCGGTTGTCGAACCTGTAGTGCCGGCGACCCGGCCTGTCAATCCCGCCAGCCCGGTGCATCCTGTGAGTTCCGTTTCGGCAACGCCGGTGCATCCGGTCGTCGACGAAGCCGGTCTGACGGATGCAGAGCGCGCAGCCCGGGCCGCGCGCGACGAAACCCGCAACGCCACCGCCGACGCGTCCGGTGCGCCCCGGCCGCCGCTTCATGGCTGACGCGCTGCGCGCCACGCCGTCCGCCGAAGCTACCGGATTCCGTTCGCGCCTCCGTTCGCGCGCACCGCAGGCAGATGGCTGCGCCAGTACGCTTCATCGTCACGTTTCATGCTCGATCGTTCCCCCGTGGATCGCTTTGAATTCAACGCCGCGCTTCGTGCGCGGCATTCCGTATTTGCTCACTTTTGACTCCGTCCGCTGCCATGCATGACAAGATCCTGATCCTCGACTTCGGTTCGCAAGTCACCCAACTGATTGCACGTCGCGTTCGCGAAGCCAACGTGTACTCGGAAATTCATCCGTACGACGTCGATGCGTCGTTCATTCGCGACTTCGCGCCGAAGGGCGTGATCCTCTCCGGCGGTCCGAGCTCGGTCACCGAAACGGATACGCCGCGGGTGCCGCAAGCGGTGTTCGAACTCGGCGTGCCGGTGCTCGGCATCTGCTACGGCATGCAGGCGATGGCCGAGCAGCTGGGCGGCAAGGTCGACATCGGCCATCTGCGCGAATTCGGTTATGCCGAAGTGCGCGCGCGCAATCATACGAGCCTGCTCGAAGGCATCAGCGACTTCACCACGCCGGAAGGTCACGGCATGCTGAAGGTGTGGATGAGCCACGGCGACAAGGTGCTGGAAATGCCGCCGGGCTTCGCGCTGATGGCGTCGACGGAATCCTGCCCGATCGCGGCGATGGCCGATGAACAGCGCCGCTTCTACGGCCTGCAATGGCACCCGGAAGTCACGCACACCGTGCAGGGCCGCGCGATGCTCGAACGCTTCGTGCTGCAGATCTGCGGCGCGCGGGCCGACTGGGAAATGGGCAACTACATCGACGAAGCCGTCGCGAAGATCCGCGAGCAGGTGGGCAACGAGCATGTGATTCTGGGGCTGTCGGGCGGCGTGGATTCGTCGGTGGCGGCGGCGTTGCTGCATCGTGCGATCGGCGATCAACTCACTTGCGTGTTCGTCGACCATGGCTTGCTGCGCCTGAACGAAGCCGAGCAGGTGATGGCGACTTTCGCCGATCACCTCGGCGTGAAGGTGATTCACGTCGACGCAAGCGATGTGTTCCTGCGCAAGCTGGCCGGCGTGACCGATCCGGAAGCGAAGCGCAAGATCATCGGCGCGGAGTTCGTCGAGGTGTTCCAGACCGAAGCCGGCAAGCTGACCGACGCGAAGTGGCTGGCGCAGGGCACGATCTATCCGGACGTGATCGAATCGGCCGGCAAGGGCAAGAAGGGCGCGCAGACCATCAAGAGCCACCACAACGTGGGCGGGTTGCCGGAGACGCTGAATCTGAAGCTGCTCGAACCGCTGCGCGAATTGTTCAAGGACGAAGTGCGCGAACTCGGCGTGAAGCTCGGTTTGCCGCCGGCGATGGTGTATCGCCACCCGTTCCCGGGCCCGGGTCTGGGCGTGCGGATTCTCGGCGAAGTGCGACGCGATTTCGCGGACCTGCTGCGCCGCGCGGACGCGATTTTCATCGAGACGCTGCGTACGTTCATCGACAAGGAAACCGGCAAGTCGTGGTACGACCTGACGAGCCAGGCGTTCGCGGTGTTTCTGCCGGTGAAGAGCGTCGGCGTGATGGGCGACGGCCGGACTTACGAGTACGTCGTCGCGCTGCGCGCGGTGCAGACGCTGGACTTCATGACCGCGCATTGGGCGCATCTGCCGCATGAACTGCTGGGGCATGTGTCGAACCGGATCATCAACGAAGTGCGCGGGATCAACCGGGTGGTGTACGACATCTCGGGTAAGCCGCCGGCGACGATCGAGTGGGAATAACCGGGCCGGTTTAACGGCATGAAGGAGGGGCGCTGCGGCGCCCTTTTTTATTGACTATCGGGGTTTCGATTTCTTTCTGCGCTTAAGCTCCGGTTCGACGGCTGCGCGCGCGATCAACCGATTCGGCCAACTCACGCGCGCGGCCGAGCGCGTCGCTGATGGCCGCCAGCACCTTGTCGCGGGCCGCGTCATCCTGTTGCCGCAGCGCGAACGAAGGATGATAGGTCGCGATACCCCAGCCGCTATCCAGCTCGAACGGCGCATCGAAATAGTCTCGCAGGTTGGCTTTCTCGCGCAGCAGTGCGGCGAGCGCCGTTGCGCCCAGCGTGACGATCACCGTCGGCCGTACGCGTTCCAGTTCCCGTTCGAGCCAGTAGGAACACGCTTGAACCTCGCGTTGTGCCGGCGTCTTGTGCAGCCTGCGCTTGCCGCGCGGCTCCCACTTGAAGTGCTTGACCGCGTTGGTGAGATAAACCTGCTCACGCGCGAGGCCCGCGCGAGTCATCGCGAGCTCCAGCAGTTGCCCGGCCGGTCCGACGAAGGGTTGGCCGCTCAGGTCTTCGTGATCGCCGGGCTGTTCGCCGATCAGCATGATGCGCGCATTGGGCGGTCCCGCTCCGGGCACGGCCTGCGTCGCGTTGCGCCACAATTCGCACCGCCGGCAGCTATCGAGCGATGAAGCTTCCTCGCGAACGGGTTGCGCGTTTTCCGCTTCGATCGGAATCGACTTGCCGCCGAGCGCGCCGACCCCGCTCGCCTGCGCAATACGGCGCGCACCGCTTTTAGCCTCGCTGATCATCCCGGGGATCAGCGAGCCTTCCGGCAATCCCTTCCAGAAACGCACCGGCATGTGCTGTTCGAGCGCCGCTTCGTTGAGTCGCGCAGGGTTGAACGTGCTGCGGTAATAAGCAAGCCAGAGCGTCTCGGCTTCGTCCGCGGTATCGCAACGGTGCTCGCCGGGCAGCGCGCGCCGTTGATCCAGATGCAGCGCGCGGCCGTCCCAGAACGCGGCTCCGCGGGGCGTCGCGATCAGCCACGACGAGCGGCCCATGCGCTGCGCAAAGTGCTCGGCCGCCCACGCGAGCACATCATGCTCGGGTTCGTACCACGCGATGTATTCGGGCGGCGTTCGAGCCGCCGACGCCGCTTTGCGAAACCGGACATACGCGATCATGTCGTGCTTCGCGCGACGCACGCTTCTGGCCATCCGATAAAGCTGCGCGCCATCCGCATCGGCCGGCGATGCAGCCGCGCGATCGCCTTGTTGCCAACGCCACAGCACCTTGTACAGAAAAGCCCAGCGCTGCGGCTCGCGATACAACGCGGCGTCCTGCAACAGCGCGGCCAGTTCCTTCGATACATGGACAGTCGCAGCCGTGGGCTCCGGTAGCACCGTGGCCGCGGCGCTCGCTGTTGCGTCATAGTCGAACAGTGCCTGCTCCTGCTGCAACCCTGGCGGCCCGGTCACGCGCCAGTCGATCGTTTCCGGCGCGAGGTCTTCGGCCAGCGCACCGAGGGCGGCCGCGCGCCATGCGGCGAAATGGTCTTCGATAACGATCGCACGCATCGGGACGCTTTACAGCAGGGTCAGTTGCACCGGCGCGGGCGTCAACTCGCGCCGCAACCGCGCCGACGACGCATCCTGCATGGCCGCGCGATAGTCTTGTGTGACGACAAACGGCTTGATCTTGTCCAGCGGACAGCGCAGCCGCACGAGATCTTCGTAACGCACGCGCCGCGAGCGCCGCAACTCGACCAGCCGTTTCGCATTGCGCAGGCCGATGCCCGGCACCCGCGCAATCATGCGCAACGGCGCGCGGTTCAGATCCACCGGAAACTGCTCGCGATGCGCCAATGCCCATGCGAGCTTCGGATCGATTTCCAGCGACAGATTGCCTGGTTGTTCGAACAGTTCGTCCGCGTTGAAGCCGTAGCTTCGCAACAGAAAATCGGCCTGATACAGCCGATGTTCGCGCAGCAACGGAGGCGCCTCGGCCGGCAGCGCGGAAGGGCTGTCGGGAATCGGGCTGAAGGCCGAGTAATACACACGTTTGAGCTTGTAAGACCCATACAGCGTTTCGGCGGTCCGGAGGATCGTGCTGTCGTTGGTCTGGTCGGCGCCGACGATCATCTGCGTGCTCTGCCCGGCGGGCGCGAAGCCCGGCGCCTTCGCGTCGCTTTGCGCCTCTTCCTGCGCGAGCCGGATCGAGCCCATCGCGAGCTTGATGGTGTGGACGTTCTTCTCTGGCGCGAGCCGTGCAAGGCTGCCGTCGGTTGGCAGTTCGATATTCACGCTCAGTCGATCCGCGTAGCGCCCGGCTTGCGCAATGAGTTGCGGATCGGCGTCCGGAATGGTCTTCAGATGAAGATAGCCACGAAACTGGTGATCTTCGCGCAACGACTGCGCGACCTGCACCAGTTGCTCCATCGTGTAGTTCGTCGACTGGATGATGCCGGAACTCAAAAACAGCCCGTCGATGTAATTGCGCCGGTAGAAGTCCAGCGTGAGTTCGACGACCTCTTCAGGTGTAAAGCGGGCACGCGGCACGTTGCTCGAACGACGATTGACGCAATACTGGCAGTCGTACAAGCAGAAATTGGTGAGCAGTATTTTCAGCAACGATACGCAGCGCCCGTCCGGCGTGAAGCTATGGCAAATACCCGCACCGGTGCTTGCGCCCAGCCCGACGATACCCCGCGAGCCGCGTTTGGGCGCGCCGCTGCTCGCGCAGGACGCATCGTATTTTGCTGCGTCGGCCAATACTTCGAGCTTTTTGAGCAGTTCCACGTTGCCGTCACTACTGTATGAATGTACAGTATTGTACGTGGGCGGGACGCTAGTGCAAGCGAATTTTCCGAGGCGACGGGGTGTTTGATTTTGGGCAAGGCGCGTGATTATGCGTACGTGAGTGACTGCGTGCGAATGGCGGGAAAAGCAGGGGTGCGCGTCGAGGCCCATCGGATCGTCTGAACGATCGGCCGCGCGGGCGAGCCCGCAACATGAACGGAGATTCATTCTTATGCCGGCTTTATCCGGTCAGGATCGACATGCCTGAACAACTCTGGCTGCCGGGGCTCGAAGCGCCGCCGACGCCGACAGACGGTCTGTTTTTCGCCATATTTCCCGACGCCAATACGGCGGCCTCCATGGCGAAGCTCGGGCAACAACTTTGCGCCGAGGCGCGCGTGCGCAGCAAGCCGCTCGCGGCCGGGCGGCTGCACGTCACGTTGCTGCATCTCGGGAATTTCGCGGGCGGGCTGCCTGCCGATAAGGTCGACGCCGCAATGCGAGCCGCCGCGTCGATCAAAATGGCGCCCTTTACGGCCGAATTTGGCGCGGTCTCCAGTTTCGCCACGAAACCACGGCCGGGGCCGCTGGTGTTGACCGGCGGCGAGGGTGTCGTGGGCCTTCACGCGCTTCGCGATGCGCTGCTGGATGCGTTGGAGCACGCGAGTTTTGGGGATCGTGCGGTTTCGACCGCGTCGTATGAGCCGCATGTCACGCTCGCGTATGGCATGCCGTGGGCCGTCACGCGTCCGATCCCCACAGAACCGGCGTGCTGGAACGTGCGCGAATTTGCGTTGATACATAGCTTGCTTGGGCGTACCCGGCATGTTGCGCTGGCGCGTTGGCCGCTGGCGAGTAGCGAATCATAGTCTCTGGCGTTCGGTGTTCGGCGCGCGAAGTATTGCGTGCGATGTGGCTCCAACGTCTGCGCAGCATCCACATCCGTGGCTATGACGGTGCCGCTGTGTGCATTCGCGCCTTCGGCCGATCAGGAGCCAGTCCAGGCACGACTCCGGGCGCATACGCATCAAAATCGGATGCCAGTCGCGCAACCGCCGACGAATCCGCCACCGCTGCCGCCTGCTCCGCCACAGAACACGCCGCAGCCAGGCAGCGCCATCGATATTGCCAACGCCGCGAGCGTTGCGCGCAGACATGGACGGGAAAGGCGAAATGCGCGCTTGCCGGATCGCGCAGATCGAGCCGATTGCGTGGCAGCGTGCGTGGTCCGTTGCGAACAAAGGCTTCCAACGGACGTCGCGAGCGGGTGACGAGTATGTTGATCGAGCGTGGTGGATGGCATAACGATGGCGACTCGGGAGGCAGGAAGCAGGGGCGCAATCGGCGTCTCTACGGGAAGGCCCCTCACCGGTCGAGCCGCTCACGCAAAAGGTCGTCCAGGCGGGACTTTCACTCTAATCCACCTCTATGCACTCGTGAAATACGCAATATCTGCAAAGCGGCGCGTTTTGTCCGATGTACGGGCATAACGGCCGGGCGCTCCCTGATAGAATGCTTGGGCCGCAACGTAGTGGACTGCTGATGAAATTGCTTGATGCTCTTGTCGAACAGCGTATTGCCGCCGCCGCCGCGCGTGGCGAATTCGACGACTTGCCGGGCGCGGGCGCGCCGCTGCCCTTGGACTACGATGCACTGGTCCCAGAAGAAGTGCGCGTCGCCAACCGGATCCTGAAGAACGCGGGCTTCGTGCCGCCCGCTGTCGAGCAGTTGCGCGCGTTGCGCGACCTGCAAACGGAGCTGAATGCCGTGAGCGACCAAGCTACCCGTTGCCGTCTTCAGGCGCGCATGCTGGCGCTCGATATGGCACTCGAATCGCTGCGCGGCGGCCCGCTAGTCCTGCCGCGCGAATATTGCCGGCGAATCGCCGAGCGGCTGTCGGAGCGCGTCGGCAATCTCAATACGGCAGAAGCGGGTTCGCAGTGAGCGAGCCGTTCGTCCCTGTCATGCCGGACGCGCCGGTTGTCTTGCCCGTGAGCGCAGCCGCGTCAGAGGCGGCGTCCCGTGACTCCGATGCGGCGCACGACGCGGCGGTTGCGCCTGCCGCACTCGAATCCCCTGGCGGCGAAGCCGATCAACCGGTGGGCGCCGGTGGCACATCCTCTGCCACCGCGATAGCCGCTTCCACGCAGGTCGATTCCCCCGAGTTTCCCATCTTTTCCGAGCGCGACCGCCGTTTCATGGCGCTGGCCCAGGCTGCTGCCGAAGAAGCGCGCGCGGCCGGCGAAGTACCGGTCGGCGCGGTGCTCGTGCGGGGCGACGAAGTCATCGCCCGGGGTTTCAATCACCCGATCGGCGCGCATGATCCGTCGGCACATGCGGAAATGGTCGCGCTGCGCACCGCCGCACAGGCCGTCGAGAACTACCGTCTGCCGGGCTGCGAACTCTACGTGACGCTCGAGCCGTGCCTGATGTGCGCGGGCGCGATCATGCACGCGCGCATTGCGCGAGTCGTGTTCGGCGCACGCGATCCGAAGACCGGCGCGTGCGGCAGCGTCGTCGATGCATTCGCGAATCCGCAGTTGAACCATCACACTGCGGTGAGCGGCGGCCTGCTCGAAGCCGAATGCGGCGCCGCGCTCAAATCGTTTTTTGCCGAACGCCGCCGCGCGAGCCGCGCAGCGCGCGCGGCGGCGCGTGGCGAAGAGGATGCCGCCGCGGATGCCCAGGCGGGCGGCGCGCCGGCTCCCACCGAGCCGCTCTAAAACAACCACGTCCAGCAGGTCTTGCCCATGACCGTCCATCGCACCATCGAACTGATCGCGCCGTCTGGATATCCGCATGACCCCGAGGTGCTGCATCGCGCGCTGCATCGTCTGCGTGCGCAGGGGCATCGCGTCGACGGCGAGGAGGCCACGAAGCGCCGCTATCAGCGCTTTGCCGGCACCGACGGCGAGCGCGCGGCCGATTTGAACCGGCTCGCCGATCCGTCGCGCGAGTTGCCCGACGTGGTGCTGGCCGTGCGCGGCGGTTACGGCGCGGTGCGCATCCTGCACGGACTCGACTACGAAGGGCTGCAGCGGCGGCTGACCGATCAGCCTGTCGCGCTGGTCGGCCATAGCGACTTCACCGCGATCCAGCTCGCGCTGCTCGCGCGCGCCGGACTGAAAACGTTCGGCGGCCCGATGCTGATGAGCGACTTCGGTGCGGAGGATCTCAGCGACTTCACGATGCACCACTTCTGGTCGGCGTTGACCCAGCCGACCATGACGGTGGCGGGCAACACGCCGCAAGCGCAACCGGTCGACGTGTCCGGCATGTTGTGGGGCGGCAATCTGGCGGTGCTGACGTCGCTGATCGGCACGCCGTATATGCCGCCGGTGCAAGGCGGCATCCTGTTCATCGAGGACGTCAACGAGCAGCCGTTTCGGGTCGAGCGGATGATTTATCAATTGCATCTGTCCGGCATCCTCGCGCAGCAGCAGGCGCTCGTACTGGGCGACTTCTCGGGCAGCAAAGCGTACGACTACGACAACGGCTACGACCTGCAGGCGATGATCGAGCAGGTGAGGGCGTCGATTGGCATTCCGGTGGTCACGGGTCTGCAATTCGGGCATGTGCGCAACATGCTGACGTTGCCGGTGGGTGCGGACGCGCATCTCGTCGCCGACGCTCACGGGTTCAAGCTGAGCGTGTCGGGCTATCCGTGTCTGGGCTGAGTTGACGGACAGGCGGACGAACGGATAAGCCAACGACCGGACAAAGAAGCGGAGCGGGCGGTTGCCCGCTTTATTTTTGACATCCATACGCAACTAACCGTCTGCAACTCGCTGTATACGCGAACAGACCGATCGGTGAAGGTCCCGATGTTTTGTTGACAAAAACTGCCCTCAATAGACAGCCTCCACGCCGCCTGATTAAACTCATATTTAAGTCCCGTCGCGCCCACGGCGCACGGGCCTGCCTTGCAGCGCAGCCTCCGCGTACAGATTGTCAATCTTCGAGATAAAAATTGTTGACAATCTTTATGTCCATCCTAAGATGACCACTATACCGAGACGCAAATCATGTCCGACATAGACGCCGCCGCGAACAGTTCGAAGCCCGAAGCGATTGCCGAGCGCATCCGCGCCGCGATCCTCGAGCACCGGCTCGCGCCGGGCGCCAAATTGACCGAAGCACAGTTGTGCGAAGTATTCGGCGTGAAGCGCGGCCCGATCCGGCAGGCGCTGGCGCAACTGGCGACGGACCGCCTCGTCGATCTCGAACCGAATCGCGGTGCGTTCGTCGCGAGTCCGTCGCTGCAGGAAGTACACGAGGTGTTCGAGATGCGCCGCATCATCGAACTCGCGGTGGTTGAAAAGATTTGCAGCGGTCACGGCTTGCGGCGTTTGAAGAGCATCGGCAGCATGATCGGCCGCGAACGCAAGGCATTCGAAACACGTGATTTTCCGGCGTGGATTCGCCTGTCGGGCGAGTTTCACACCGAGCTGGCAGGACTCACCGGCAACGCCGTGCTGTGCGATTGTTTGAACGGACTGGTCGCGCGCTCGACGCTGATCTCCGCGTTGTACGAGTCGCTCGGACGCAGCCCTTGCTCGTTCGAAGACCATGAAGCGATTCTCGCCGCGCTCGACGCCGGCGATGCAAAAGAGGCGGCGGCACTGATGTCGCGCCATCTGCAAAGCGTCGAGTTGAAGATGCTGGAGCGCCCCGCACGTGGCGCGGCCGATCTGCATGAAGTATTCGGCACGCTGAGCGCGGCGTCGAAGGATGTGTCCAGAGCCGGCTCATCGCCAGGCTGAAGCAGGCAGTCAGCACGCGCAGAAGCGTGCGAAGCAGCGCGCGCCCATCGGCGGCATGCGTTGCACCGAATTGAACTGAACCAAATCACGCGTTGCAAGGCGGCTCGGCGCGAGCGCTGCCGGCTTGCGCACGCACGTCCGTCGCCATGCGACCGACTTCGAGCAGCGACGCATCGCCGGGAATCCGCGGCGGCTGGCGATGCGATAACCACAAGTACTTCAGTACGGAGACACCCGCGGCACGGCCCACCCAGCTGGCGCCGGCTTCCTCGCTCGATTGTGGGCGAGGAGGGCGCGACTGGCAGGCCGGTGCAACGTCCTTCGATGCGCAGTCGACGGTCCCTATCTCAAGGAGGAATCATGGCTCAGTTCAGTGCGGCGCCCGGCAGTCCCTCGATGTCCACTTACACAGACGGCGGCGCGCAAGCCGATTCGTCCATGCCGGCAGGCTACAGCGAACGGCTCTATAACGAAGATCTCGCGCCGCTGCGCGCTCAGACCTGGGGCGCGTACAACATCTTCGCGTTCTGGATGTCGGACGTGCATAGCGTCGGCGGTTATGTGTTCGCCGGCAGTCTGTTCGCGCTCGGCCTGACGAGCTGGCAGGTGCTGGTGGCGCTGCTGGTCGGCATCACGATCGTCAACCTGCTGTGCAACCTGATCGCCAAGCCGAGCCAGACGAACGGCGTGCCTTACCCGGTCGCGTGCCGCGCCACCTTCGGCGTGCTCGGCGCGAATATTCCCGCAGTGATTCGCGGACTGATCGCGGTCGCGTGGTACGGCATTCAAACGTACCTGGCGTCGAGCGCGCTGGTAATCGTCGTGCTCAAGTTCGTGCCGTCGCTGTTGCCTTATGCCGACGTTCATCATCACGGCTTCATGGGCCTGTCGACGCTTGGCTGGGCCGGCTTCATGCTGCTGTGGGTCCTGCAGGCGCTGGTGTTCTGGCATGGCATGGAGACCATCAAAAAGTTCATCGACTTCGCCGGTCCCGCCGTCTACGTGGTGATGTTCATTCTGGCGGGCTACATGGTGTATCGCGCGGGATGGCGCAACATCGGCATCAACCTGGGCGGCGTCAAATATCACGGCATGCAGGTGGTGCCCGTGATGATCACGGCGACCTCGCTGGTGGTGTCGTATTTCTCCGGCCCGATGTTGAATTTCGGCGACTTCTCGCGCTACGGCAAAAGTTTTCGCAGCGTGAAGCGCGGCAATTTCTGGGGCCTGCCGGTCAACTTCCTCGCGTTCTCGCTGGTGACGGTGATCACCACCGCGGCCACGCTGCCGGTGTTCGGCGAGCTGATCACGGACCCGGTCGAGACGGTCGGCCATATCGACTATCCGACCGCCGTGATCCTCGGCGCGTTGACCTTCACGATCGCGACGATCGGCATCAACATCGTGGCAAACTTCGTTTCGCCGGCTTTCGACTTTTCGAACGTCGCGCCGCGCCTGATCAGCTGGCGCGCAGGCGGGATGCTCGCGGCGGTGGCGTCGATCTTCATCACGCCGTGGAACCTGTTCAACAACCCGGCCGTGATCCATTACACGCTCGACGTGCTCGGCAGCTTCATCGGGCCTTTGTACGGTGTCCTGATCGTCGACTATTACCTGGTGAAGCGTCAGAAGATCGTGCTGGACGACCTGTACACGGTGGCGCCCACCGGCTCGTACTGGTATCGCAACGGCGTCAACTACCGGGCCGTGGCCGCGTTGCTGCCGGCCGCGCTGATCGCGGTGATCTGCGTGATGGTGCCGGCGCTCGACGGTATGGCGAATTTCTCGTGGTTCATCGGCGCGGGACTCGCCGCAGTGTTCTATCGCGTGCTCGCACGCTGAGTCCCGGCCGCAAAAAGGAGTTCCTATGCGCATCAAACTGATCAACCCGAATACGACCCAGCGCATGACCGACGCAATGGGCCGCTGTGCCCGTGAAGTTGCCGCGCCCGGTACCGAAGTGATCGCGGTGAACCCGACCATGGGACCGCCGTCGATCGAGGGCTATTACGACGAAGCGCTTGCGACGCCGGGTTTGCTGGCCGAGGTCGCCGCGGGCGAGCGCGACGGCTGCGACGGCTACGTGATCGCGTGTTTCGGCGACCCCGGTTTGTACGCGGCGCGCGAGCTGGCGCGCGGTCCGGTGATCGGCATCGCGGAGGCGGCGATGCACGCGGCGAG
The DNA here is from genome assembly GCF_000739735.1 of Paraburkholderia ginsengisoli NBRC 100965. Taxonomy (GTDB): domain Bacteria; phylum Pseudomonadota; class Gammaproteobacteria; order Burkholderiales; family Burkholderiaceae; genus Paraburkholderia; species Paraburkholderia ginsengisoli. The sequence continues at coordinate 370,881 of NZ_BBJF01000004.1, forward strand.
CGTGCTGGCGCCGGGCTTCTCGGTGGTAACCACGCTCGCGCGCACTTGCGGGATGGCGTGGCATCTGGCCGAGCGTTACGGGATGAAGCGCTTTTGCCGCAACGTCCGCGCAACCGACGTCGCGGTGCTCGATCTCGACAAGCCTGGCTCGGCCGCGCGCCGTATCATTCTCGACGAATGCCGGCGCGCGCTGGCCGAGGACGGGTCGGACGCGATCGTGCTCGGTTGCGCGGGCATGGCCGAACTGTGCAGGGAGATCGAGGACGCACTCGGTGCGCCGGTGATCGAAGGCGTGACGGCGGCCGTGAAGTGGACCGAGGCGCTGGTCGCGCTGCGTCTGTCGACGGCCAAGCGCGGCGACTACGCGCGGCCGCTGGCCAAGCGCTACGACGGTGCGCTGGCGTCGTTCAGTCCGTCGGGGGCCGATCAGCAACCACAGCAACCGCAGCCGTCGCAATCGCCGCAGTCGCGACCGCCGCATGACGCCGCTGGCGTTTCGCGCGCGACTGTGTAGGGGGAAGGCGAAAGAGTCGACAGCACCGACGCCCTGAACCGCTGCGGGTAAACGCTAGCGCATCGGACCAGCACATACGTTCCGTCTGACACGCACTATCCAGCCGCGTGTATGGGCGCACCGGGGCGTTTTCGCTACACTGGTCCAACTCTGCGCGGGGTGTCTGAACGCTTTCATGCCGCTGATTCAGATGGGTTGCGTCGGCGGCGGCGAAAGCGCCCACGCACACGCCATACACGCCGCGCCAGCGCCGCAAATTTTTACGTACCGTCACCACGCATCCGTCAAACCATGCCACTCGACCCGAACTACCCACGCGATCTGATCGGCTACGGCCGCCACCCGGTGCAGGCCAACTGGCCGGGGCGAGCGCGCGTCGCGGTGCAATTCGTCCTGAACTATGAAGAGGGCGGTGAAAACTGCGTGCTGCACGGCGACGCCGGCTCGGAGCAATTCCTCTCGGAGATCGTCGGCGCGGCCGCCTACCCAGCGCGTCACATGAGCATGGAGTCGATCTACGAATACGGTTCGCGGGCGGGCGTGTGGCGCATCCTGCGTGAATTCGAAAAGCGCAAGCTGCCGCTTACGGTGTTCGGTGTCGGTATGGCTATCGAACGGCATCCTGACGTGGCGCGCGCGTTTGTCGAACTCTGTCATGAGATCGCGTGCCACGGTTATCGCTGGATTCACTATCAGGACGTCTCGCCGGAGAAAGAGGCGGAGCACATGCGCCTCGGCATGCAGGCGATCGAACGCGTGACCGGCGAACGGCCGCTCGGCTGGTACACCGGCCGCGACAGCCCGAACACGCATCGGCTGGTGGCCGAATACGGCGGCTTCCTGTACGACTCGGATTACTACGGCGACGACCTGCCGTTCTGGATGGACGTCGAAGTGACGGGCGGCGCGCAGGTGCCGCAACTGATCGTGCCTTACACGCTCGACACCAATGACATGCGCTTCGCGAGCCCGCAAGGCTTCAACACCGCTGACCACTTCTTCACCTATCTGCGTGACGCGTTCGACGTGCTCTACGAAGAGGGCGACGAAGCACCGAAGATGCTGTCGATCGGCATGCACTGCCGTCTGCTCGGACGCCCGGGACGGTTTCGCGCGTTGCAACGTTTTCTCGACCATATCGAACAGCATGACCGCGTGTGGGTGACGCGGCGCGTCGATATCGCGCGGCACTGGCGCGAACATCACCCTTACCAGCAAAACAACCGCGGGGCGGCGGCATGAAGGCGATGCAATACACACTGGACCAACTCAACCGCATTTCGACCGACGCGTTCGTCGCGGCGCTGTCCGGCATTTTCGAGCATTCGCCGTGGGTCGCGGAAATCGCGGCTGTGCAACGGCCGTTCGCCAGCGTCGACGAGTTGCATCGGAAGATGTCGGGCATCGTCGAAACGGCGGGCGAGGAGAAGCAACTCGCGCTGATCAACGCTCACCCAGAGTTGGCCGGCAAGGCCGCCGTGCGCGGCGAACTGACCGCCGAATCGACGCGCGAGCAGAGCGGCGCGGGCCTCGCGCAATGCACGCAGGAAGAGTTCGACAGGCTGCTCGCGCTGAACAGCGCCTATCGCGTGAAATTCGGCTTCCCGTTCATCCTCGCGGTGCGCGGCTACGACCGTCACGGCATCATCGCGAACTTCGAGGCGCGGGTGAACAACAGCCGCGCCGACGAATTGCGCGCGAGCCTCGATCAAATTTACCGCATCGCACGTTTCCGGCTCGACGACCTGATCGACGCGCAGGCCTAGATCGCGCTTCATGCGTGCTTTGTCCACGCTCGATGCGCGCGTCGCGGCCGTCGAATGGCAACGTTTTTTCCAGCACCCCACACATCAAGGACGACAACGATGGCACTCCCGATTCTCGACCCCAACGCACCGGAATTCACGCGCCGCTATGTGAATCTGGCGGACCCGCGTCTGGGCGCGCAGGCGCTCGAGACCAGCGACGATTTCTTCGCCCCGAAGGAGCGCATGCTGAATCCGGAGCCGGCCGTCTTCATCCCCGGCAAGTACGACGACAATGGCAAGTGGATGGACGGCTGGGAAACCCGCCGCAAGCGCGCCACGGGTTACGACTGGTGCGTCGTCAAGCTTGCACGCCCGGGTGTGATCAAGGGGCTCGACCTCGACACCAGCCACTTTACGGGCAACTTCCCGCCGGCGGCGTCGGTGGAGGCCGCGCGCGTGATCGACGGCGCGCCAAACCAGTCGACGCAATGGACCGAGGTCGTGCCGTCGACCACGTTGCAGGGCGATAGCCATCACTATCTCGACGTCGGCGACACGCACGCATACACGCACCTGCGCGTGAACATCTATCCGGACGGCGGCATCGCGCGACTGCGCGTATACGGTCAGCCTCAGATCGACTGGGCCGGCGCGAGCCGAACCGAGCAGTTCGATCTCGCCGCGATGGAAAACGGCGCGTATCTGGTCGCGGCGAACAACCAGCACTTCGGCGCAGCGTCGACGCTGCTGATGCCTGGCCGCGGTGTGAACATGGGCGATGGCTGGGAAACCCGCCGCCGGCGCGAGCCGGGCAACGACTGGGCGATCGTCGCGCTCGCGCAGCCGGGCGTGATCCAGAAGATCGAAGTCGATACCGCGCACTTCAAGGGCAACTATCCGGACCGCTGTTCGATCCAGGCCGCGTACGTGACAGGCGGCACCGACAGCTCGCTCGTCACGCAAGCGATGTTCTGGCCGGTGCTGTTGGGCGAACAGAAGCTGCAAATGGATAAGCAGCATTACTTCGAAAGCGAGATCGCGGCGCTTGGTCCGGTCACGCACGTTCGCTTCAACATCTATCCGGACGGCGGTGTATCGCGTCTGCGTTTGTGGGGCACGCTCGCATCATGAAAACGCTCGCGATCGAACCGTTGACGAAGGAAGCGTTCGCCGCGTTCGGCGACGTGATCGAACTCGAAGGCGCGAAGCAGATTCCGATCAACCTCGGCACCACGATCCGCTATCACGATCTCGCGAAAGTAGACGTGACCGACGAGAACGGCCGCACGCTCGTGAACCTGTTTCGCGGACAGCCGCGCACGCTGCCGTTCGAAGTGAAGATGCTGGAGCGTCATCCGCTCGGCAGCCAGGCGTTCGTGCCGCTGAACGACAAGCCGTATCTGGTCGTGGTGGCACCGGCGGGAGAACTGGATGCGGCGAAGATTCGCGCGTTCGTCACGAGCGGCTGGCAGGGTGTCAACTACGCGAAGGGCGTGTGGCACCATCCGCTGATCGCACTGGGAGAGGTGAGCGATTTCATCGTCGTCGATCGCGGCGGCGACGGGCTCAATCTGAACGAGCAGGATCTGGCCGAGTCGTTGTGGCTCACCGAGGACGCGTTAAGCGCGGTCGCGGTGTGAGCAGCGCTGTGAAGCGGGACGGTGAAGCAGGACTGTGAAGCCGGGCCGCTGTGGCGGCCACAGGTTTGACCCGCTGAGTCATGAAAGCCCACGGCGTGTGCCGTGGGCTTTTGCATTAGCGAATAGCGAAGCTCGAAACGGACCTCGAAGGGCGGCGCGACGCCGGTGCAGCGTTACCCCCGCTTGCCCAGTAGCGGCGAACGCCCGATCACTTCACGTGCCCGTTCAGGCGGTGCGGGATCGGAAAACCCCGCGGCTTCGATCGCCGGTTTGAGCCCCTTGAATTGCAGGCTCTTCTTCGGCGAACGCAGCGATGCCATGCCGTCGTCCCACGCGTGCAGCATCTGTTTGGCGACCGTGTGCCATTGCGATTCGTTGCGCGCCGCTTCGATCAGCTCGTGACCGACGTCCACCGCCGAATCGCACAACGCCTCGACCATCTGCGCGTATTGCCGCGGCGCGATGCCCATGCGTGTGTTGAAGAAACGCTCCAGCGATTTGCCGGCCGCCCAGGTTTTACGTCCGTCGATGGCCAGGCCCGGCGGATTGGCCGCGAAGCGCGGATAAGCCTGCGTCGTGACGATGTCGTAGGCGGGCGTGAACGCAACGTCGTCGACCGACGTGTAGAAGAGCGCAATGTTCTTCGTGTGGCAATCCGCGTTGCGCACGACGTAGTTGGTCAGCAGATGCCACCCGAGCTGGAAGAGCTGCAGCCGCATGTTGTCCCGATCGAGCAGATAGGCGCGCGCGGCATTGAGCATCTTCTCGCTGGTCGAATTGTATTTTTCGTGCGGCGGCAAACCCAGCAGGCCGCACATGTCCTCGACGCCATACGCGGGCAGTCCTTGCGCATCGACGTCGAAGCGCTCGACGACCAGCGCCCGGCCATCGTCCGACATCTGCGTGCGTGCCACCGGCGCGACGCCGAGCCGCTCCAGCACGCGCATCGAGTAAAACTCGTTGAAGCCGAGAAACGGCGTGTTGTCGTCCGAGCCCTTGACGATGTGGCGGCTCGTGCGGATGGTCGGCTTGCCGAGCGCCGGCGGCTCGGCCGCACTGGCCGCTACTTCCTGCGGTGCGATGAATTTCGGCACCGCGCCCGAGATGGCCGCGCGCGCGTATTCGCGCACGAGCTGCGCGAAATGCTCGGCGGTGTTGTCGCCGTGCAGGATGTTCTGGACGTCGAGCGCTTGCAGTTCGGTGCCCGGCGCGACGCCTTCGGGCGTCACGGTGACGCGGCCGATCCCCATGGCGCCGACCACCGCGAGCAGCGACAGGTCGGTGCCGTCGAGCAAGGGCCCGAACTGCTCGCGGATCAGATTTAGCAGATAGCCTTCGGGCAGGTTCTGCCGGAAAAACGGGTGCAGGTCGCGCGGCCAGCGCCAGGCTTCTTCGCGCACCGGCATCGCCAGGCTCACGAAATCGGCGGCGCGCGCGTCGGCGTTGTATTTGAGGACGTAGTCGTCGCGCTCGCGAAACAGCGAGGCGACGGTCTTGCCCAGCACCTGGACGTCGAGCCTCATTGGTTCGGTTCCGGGCTGCGTTGTTCGGCGAGGATGTCTTCGAGCGTGCGCCCGTGTCCATGCTCGACGAACTTGAGATCGTAGCCGGCCGCTTCGAGCAGGCGCAGCAGCACGGACACGCTCATGTCGTTGCGGGCGAGCGTTTCCATCCGCGCGACGGTGGTGCGTGCAACGCCGGCGCGGCGCGCCAGTTCCCCTTGCGACAGGTTCTGTTCGCGCCGCAGCGCTTTCAGCATGTCCGATACGTCGGCGAGGTGGGTCATTTGTAGCCCCAAGGCATCAATTTCAGCAATATACGCTCATATTGTAGCCCATGAGGCACAAACATATCTCTTAAATTTGTAGCTCTTGGGCTACATTTTAAGAGGATTTACGAGTTTTTGTAGCCCTTGGGCGACATATCGGCGCCGACACGCACCACACGACGCCGGTCGGTCAAAAAAAACGGGCTTGCCGCTCACGCGAAAAGCCCGCTTCGTGCTGCTGAGTCGATCCGATCGGCAAGCCGGACACTTGCGTCCGGCCGTCGCTTACTTCGCCGCGCCCCCTTCGAACCACGCGGCGATCTTCATCCGCTCGTCGTCGGTCATGTGGGTAACGTTGCCGAGCGGCATCGCCTTCAACGTCACGGCCTGCTGATAGATCCGCTGCGCGTTCTGCGAGATTTCATCCGGCGTATCGAGCAGTACGCCGGCGGGAGCGCTGCCCATCATCGTCGGATGCGCGGAGTGGCAGGCCACGCAGCGCTGTTGCAGCACCGGCGCGATGTCGCCCACCTTGACCGTCGGCGCGTTGGCGGCCTGCGCTTGCGCGACGAGCGGCTTCGGCATGGTCCAGAAGAGTGCGCAGAACATCAGCGCGATGCCGACCAGCGGCAGATACCACAGCACCTGGCCGCGATGGCGCATCACGAAGAACTGGCGGATCAGTGCACCGGCCAGCATGATGACCAGCAGCACGGCCCAGTTGTACGGATGCGTGTAGGTCATCGCGTAGTGGTTCGACAGCATCGCGAACACCACCGGCAACGTGAAATAGGTGTTGTGCACCGAGCGTTGCTTGCCGCGCTTGCCGTAGATCGGATTCGGCGTGTCGCCCTTGAGCATCGCGTCGACCATCTTGCGCTGGCCTGGAATGATCACGAAGAACACGTTGGCCGACATGATCGTCGCCAGCATCGCGCCCATGATCAGATACGCCGCGCGGCCCGCGAAGATATGGCATGCGAGCCACGCGGCGATCACCACATACACGCCGACGCAGATGCCGAGCACCTTGTCCTTGTTGCCGAGGATGCGGCACAGCGAGTCGTACACGATCCAGCCGGCCGCGAGGAAGCCGATGGCCGATGCGATGGCGACCACCGGACCCATGTCGAGCACGTTTTTGTCGATCAGGTAGGTGGTCGGCGAGAACAGGTACAGCACGGTGAAGAGTCCGAAGCCCGACAGCCACGTGGTGTACGACGGCCACTTCGACCAGTGCAGATCGTCGGGCATTTCCGGCGGCGCGACGGTGTACTTCTGCATGTTGTAGAAGCCGCCGCCGTGCACGTGCCACAGTTCGCCGAACACGCCGCGTCGGCGCTGATTCGGGTCCTGCGGCGGTTTGAGGCTGTTGTCGAGCGCGACGAAATAGAACGACTCGCCGATCCATGCAATTGCGGCGATGACGTGGAACCAGCGAATCGCCAGATTCAACCAGTCGGTGATAAAGCCTTCCATGACACTCCTCCACTTCTGATTCGTTGTAGGCGCGATGACGCCCGGCATTCTGATCGACCTGCCTGATGCGGGTCTCGGGCCGGCTCGGCGTCAGCGTGCTGACTGCGGGGTAAAAGACGCGTTGCGCTCAGTTCGCTCGGCGTCGTTTTTTATGGGCGCTGGGTTCGCGCTGCGCGCTCGAATGCGTTTCGCGGGTGCTCTCCAACCTTGACGATGGAGAGGCGAGCATCTGCGCAATGCAATCGGGCGTGGTCGGCACTCACGGCTCCCAGGCGCCTCCTAACTGCCCCGATACGTGCTGTACGACCACGGCGACACCAGCAGCGGCACGTGATAATGCGCGCCGGCATCGGCCACGCCGAAGCGCAGCACCACGCGATCGACGAAGCGCGGCTCCGGCACCTTTGTGCCGATCGACGCGAAGTAGTCGCCCGCGCCGAACACCAGTTCGTATTCGCCCACGACGAGCGCGTCGCCTTCCAGCAGTGGCTCGTCGCAGCGGCCGTCGTCATTGGTGGTGGTGGTTTTGAGCGCGCGGCGCGAGTCGCCCGCGAGCGCGAAGAGTTCGACCTTGATGCCCGCGCCGGGACGACCGTTCGCGGTGTCGAGCACATGGGTAGTGAGCTTTCCCATTCGCAATTTTCCTTGTGTGTTTGCGAGGTTTCGGCGGCAGCCCGATCCAGATACGTTTGCGGCGGATCGAGGCTCCACGTCAGTGGCTACATACCCGTCGGCGAATTGAAGCGAGCGCCGTGGCAGCCATTGTAAAAAGGTTGTTCCGTTCCACGCGCACGCGATAGGAAAGATAATAGCTGGCGCATGTTGGACAGCTCGCTGAAAGCGGCGGCGAGTCGATGCGTTCGATTCTTGCACTGCGCTTCGATCGTAGCGGTGCCAAAAAAGACCCACTATATCGGCGGCGTGAAGTTGGGTATCGCATGGACGCGAGTTGCCACGCTTATTTTGGCCGTCGAAGGTTACACCTGTGCGCCGCGGCGGAGAAGAGCCGGCCGCGGCGCACCCCGAAGACGGCGGAGCACGCCGGGTAACCGGGCCAACGGCGTTCGACGGGACGCGACGGCGCGGTTGGCGTGCCGTCACATCGCGTTCGAACGGCTTTGCACGGAAGTATTGAAGCGGAGAAAACGAATGACGATGGAACAGGCGGCACAACAGTCAGGTAAGCCGAAGAAAACGATGCTGGTCAGGCACGCGGACGTGCTGGTCACGATGGACGGCGCGAGGCGCGAACTGCGCGACGGCGGCCTGTATATCGAGGACAACCGCATCGTCGCGGTCGGGCCCACGGAGCAACTGCCGCAAACCGCCGACGAAGTGCTGGATATGCGCGGCCACCTGGTGATTCCCGGCCTCGTGAACACGCATCACCACATGTATCAGAGCCTGACGCGCGCGTTGCCCGCTGCGCAAAACGCCGAGCTGTTCGGCTGGCTCACGAATCTCTACAAGGTGTGGGCGAATCTCACACCGGAGATGATCGAGGTCTCGACGCTGACGGCGATGGCCGAGCTGCTGCTGTCCGGTTGCACGACGTCGAGCGACCATCTGTATATCTATCCGAACGGCAGCCGGCTCGACGACAGCATCGCGGCGGCGCGGCGGATCGGCATGCGTTTTCACGCGGCGCGCGGCAGTATGAGCGTGGGGCAGAAGGACGGCGGTTTGCCGCCGGATTCGGTGGTCGAGCGCGAGGTGGACATCCTGAAGGACACCCAGCGTCTGATCGAGACTTATCACGATGCGGGGCGTTACGCGATGCTGCGTGTGGTGGTCGCGCCTTGCTCGCCGTTTTCCGTGAGCCGCGAGTTGATGCGCGAGTCGGCGGTGCTGGCGCGTCAATATGGCGTGTCGCTGCATACGCACCTCGCGGAGAACGTCAACGACGTCGCATACAGCCGCGAGAAATTTGGCATGACGCCGGCCGAGTATGCGGAAGACCTGGGTTGGGTCGGCCATGACGTGTGGCACGCGCACTGCGTGCAACTCGACGACGCGGGCATCGAGCTGTTCGCGCGCACCGGCACCGGCGTCGCGCATTGTCCGTGTTCGAACATGCGGCTCGCGTCGGGCATCGCACCGGTCAAGCGCATGCGTCTAGCAGGCGTGCCGGTGGGGTTGGGCGTCGACGGGTCGGCGTCGAACGACGGCGCGCAGATGGTCGCCGAAGTGCGCCAGGCGCTGCTGTTGCAGCGGGTCGGTTTCGGACCGGACGCGATGACCGCGCGCGAAGCATTGGAGATCGCGACGCTGGGCGGCGCGAAGGTGCTCAATCGCGACGACATTGGCGCGCTAGCGCCCGGCATGGCGGCGGACTTCGTGTCGTTCGATCTGCGTCAGCCGCTGTTTGCGGGCGCGTTGCACGACCCGGTCGCGGCGCTGGTGTTTTGCGCGCCGTCGCAGGTGAGCTATAGCGTGATCGGCGGCAAGGTGGTCGTCAAAGACGGGCAACTGACGACGCTCGACCTTGGGCCTGTGATCGAGCAGCACAACGGTCTGGCGAAGACGCTTTACGAAGCGGCGGCGTAGAAGAGGACAAAGAAGTGGGAACAGCAGGCGTAGAAAGCAGGGATGCCATCGTCATGCACGGCACCGCCCGCACCCGCGCAACAAACTGAACAGCAAGCCCTCAAGGCTTGTCGATCAACGTCCTGGTCGCTTCGGCGACCAGGCTGCGCAGCCAGCGCACTTCGTCGGAGTAATGCACGCGCTCGTGCCACAACTGGTAGTACTGCATTGGCGGGAAATCGAGCGGCGCGGGCACCACGGTGAGCGGCAGGAACTTGGCGTAGTAATCGGCAAAGAGGCGCGTCGTCGTGAAGATCAGATCGGATTTGATCAGCACGTACGGCGCCAGATTGAAGTAAGGCAACGTGACGACCACATGACGCTTCAGGCGCTCGCGCGCGAGATGCACGTCGATCGCGCCGCGCTGGCCGACCGAGTACGGCGTCGGCGCGAGATGCGGCGCGTTCAGATACTGGTCGAGCGTGAGGCCGCCGCGTTTGGCGAACGGATGCGTGTTGCTCATCAGGCAGACGATCTGATCGACGAACAGGTTCGACAGGTGCAGTTGCTCCGGCGGCTCGGGCCAGTTGCCGACCACGATGTCGAGCTTGCCGTCTTCGAGCGCGAGTTCGTAGTCGAAGGCGGGGCCGAGCGAATGAAATTCGAGCGTCGCGTTCGGCGCGGCCTGGCGAAAGCGTTCGACCACCGTTGGCACGAACAGCACGTTCAGGTAGTCCGGGCAGCCGATCCGGTAGCAACGGATCGATGTCGCCGGATCGAAGTTGTGCTGCTGGAACTTGATGCGTTCGATTTCGCGCAGCGCGTTCTGCACCGGTTCGAGCAGGCGCAGCCCGTACTCGGTCGGCACCATGCCGGATTTGCCGCGCACCAGCAGCGGGTCGCCGGTGATGTCGCGCAGGCGGCGCAGCGCCGCGCTGATCGCCGGCTGCGATTGATTCAGTTTGACGGCCGCGCGCGTGACGCTGCGTTCCATCAACAAGGTGTGCAAGACGCGCAGTAGGTACGTATCGATCGCCTCGCGTTGCTGACTCATGACTTCTCCGAAATATATGTTCTGGCTGATCGAACGGGCATGGGGGTATATGCGTTTTAATATGGACGAAAAACGACGTCAAGGGTGGCATACCCGCAGAGCCGCGCTGCACGCGGGTTTGCGGGAATTTTGTCGGCTCGACTGAGCGGGTCGAATTAGGTATTGTCATCCGGTTGTGGTGACGGATCGTCCGCCGGCAAGGAGGACGGACGCGCTGGAACCGGCAGTCACTGACGCACTACGGAATCACATGAGCGACTCTTCTTATAGCGACGGCGCCGCCGCGCAGCCGGCACCGAGGCCGGAACAGACGGCACCCCGAACGGCCCCCCGGCTGGTGCTCCAGGGCATCACCAAACAGTACCCGGCGGTGCGCGCCAACGACGACGTCACGCTGATCGTCGCGCCAGGTGAAATCCATGCGGTGCTCGGTGAAAATGGCGCCGGCAAAAGCACGCTGATGAAGATCATCTACGGCGCGGTGCGGCCCGACGCCGGCGAAATTCGCTGGGAAGGCGAGGTGGTCGAGATCGCGAGCCCGGCGGCGGCGCGCAAGCTCGGTATCGGCATGGTGTTCCAGCATTTTTCGCTGTTCGAGACGCTCACGGTCGGCGAAAACATCGCGCTCGCACTCGACGAACCGTTCGATCTGAAGACGCTTGCGAAACGCATCCGCGAAGTATCGGCCGATTACGGTCTCGACATTGATCCGCAGCGTCACGTGCATAGTCTGACGGTGGGCGAGCGGCAGCGCGTCGAGATCGTGCGCTGTCTGCTGCAGAACCCGCGTCTGCTGATCATGGACGAGCCGACTTCGGTGCTGACGCCGCAAGCAGTGCGCAAGCTCTTCGCGACGCTGCGCCGGCTCGCGGCCGAAGGCTGCAGCATTCTCTATATCAGCCACAAGCTCGACGAAATCCAGGAACTGTGCGACAGCGCGACCGTGATGCGCGGCGGCCGCGTGACCGGTCACGTGAAGCCCAAGGGCGAGACGCATGCGTCGCTCGCGCAGTTGATGGTCGGCCATTCGCTGCCCGACTACACGCGGCGCGAGCACAATCCCGGCGCGGTCCTGCTCGACGTGAAGCAGTTGTCGGTGGAAAGCGACGATCCATTCGGCACGTCGCTGCACGACGTGTCGTTCGGCGTGCATGCGGGCGAGATCTTCGGTATCGCGGGCGTGTCGGGCAACGGTCAGGCGGAGTTGCTGTCGGCGTTGTCGGGTGAAAAACGCGGCGTGCGTGCCGACGCAGTCACGATTTGCGGCAAGGCCGCAGGGCGGCTTGGCGCGGGCGGGCGGCGCGCGCTTGGCTTCGGCTTCGTGCCGGAAGAGCGGCTCGGTCGTGGCGCGGTGCCGGCGATGTCGCTATCGGAGAACGCGCTGCTCACCGCGCATCGCCAGCAGATGGTCAGCTCCGGCTGGATCAGGGCGGGTGCGATGCGCGCGTTTGCAAAGCGCTGCATCGACGCGTTCGACGTGCGTTGCGGCGGCTCCGAAGCGCTCGCGCAAAGTCTGTCCGGCGGCAATCTGCAGAAATACATCATGGGCCGCGAAATCCTGCAGGCGCCTAAAGTGCTGGTGGTCGCGCAGCCGACGTGGGGCGTCGACGTCGGCGCGGCAGCGTTCATCCGTCAGCAGTTGCTGGATCTGGCGGCGCGCGGCGTCGCGATTCTGGTGATCTCGGAGGAGCTGGAAGAGCTGTTCGATATCTGCGACCGCCTCGCTGTGCTCGCCGGTGGCCGGCTCTCGCCGGTGCGTGCGACCGGCGCGACCAACGCCGAGGAAATCGGCCGCTGGATGGCGGGCCTGTTCGGCGGCCGCGAGGGCGCGGCGCCGTCGGCGGAACAGGCGGCCCACGCGTAAAGCGCGCGAGGCGAGAGGAGGCGAGCCGCCTCGGTCGAGCCTCGAAACAGAACCCAATAAATCACACGCTACCCATGATTCTTCCTTATCGACTTGAAGCACGCACAACGCCGTCGCGCACGATGCAGTTCGCCGTCCCGCTGATCGCCGCGCTGCTCACGCTCGCGATCGGCTTTCTGATTTTCAGCCTGGTGGGCCGCGATCCGCTGCAGGCGATGCACGCGTTTTTTATCGAGCCGCTCTCCAGTGTGAACGGCTGGTCCGAGCTGCTGCTGAAGGCGTCGCCGTTGTGCCTGATCGGCCTCGGTCTCGCGATCGGTTATCGGGCCAACGTCTGGAACATCGGCGCGGAAGGGCAGATGCTGCTCGGCGGCATTGCCGCGAGCGGTGTCGCGATCTATTTCGATCAGGCCACCGGCTGGTGGATTCTGCCGACCATGATGATCGCGGGCGTGCTTGGCGGCATGGCGTGGGCGGCGATTCCCGCACTGCTCAAGAGTCGCTTCAACACCAACGAGATTCTCGTGAGCCTGATGCTCACGTATGTCGCCACGCAGTTGCTGATCTATCTGGTGAGCGGCCCGTGGCGCGATCCGCAGGGAATGAACTTCCCTCTGTCGGAAATGTTCAGCGGCGACGCGCTCTACCCGACGCTATACGGCGACTGGCACTGGAAATGGCTGCGCGGCACGCGGCTGAACGCGTCGGTGTTCGTCACGCTGATCGCGATTCCGCTCGTGTGGCTGTTCATGCGCAAGAGTTTCGCGGGCTACCGGATGAACGTCGGCGGTCTCGCGCCGCTCGCCGCGCGCTATGCGGGCTTCTCCGACAAGAAAACCATCTGGACGTCGCTGCTGATCAGCGGCGGTCTCGCGGGTCTCGCCGGGATGGGCGAGATCGCCGGCCCGATCGGCCAATTGCAGGCAACGTGGTCGCCGGGCTACGGCTTCACCGCGATCATCGTCGTGTTCGTGGGGCGGCTGCATCCGGTCGGCATCGTGCTCGCGAGTCTGCTGATGGCGCTGCTGTATCTCGGCGGCGAAGCGGTGCAGACCTCGATGCAATTGCCGCAGGCGCTTTCCGGCGTGTTCCAGGGGCTGTTGCTGTTCTGCCTGCTGGGTGCCGACCTGTTCGTGAACTACCGTGTGCGCCGGCGAACGCTTGCCGCCGCGCATTGACCAGGCCCACTGATTTTTTCCGCCGGACTTCCATGGATATCCAACAAGCCAGCGCGCTCACGTCGAGCGCCGTTACCGCCGCGATCCCGCTGATGTTCGCGGGCGCGGGCGAACTCGTCACCGAAAAGTCGGGCGTCCTGAACCTCGGCGTCGAAGGCATGATGCTGATGGGCGCCGTGACCGGCTATGCGGTCACGACGATCACCGGCAACCCGTGGCTCGGCGTGCTCGCCGCGATCGCGGCCGGCCTCGCGATGTCGCTGCTGTTCGCGTTCCTCACGCTGACCATGCTCGCCAACCAGGTCGCCACCGGCCTCTCGCTGACGATCTTCGGCATCGGCCTGTCGGCGTATGTCGGCAAGCCATACACGTCGGCCGCGGTGCGCGCGACCATCGACACGTGGACCATTCCCGGCCTCTCGAAGATTCCCGTGCTCGGCCCCGCGCTCTTCAGCCTCACGCCGCTCGATTACCTGGCCTTCCTGATGTTCGCCGTGATCGGCTGGTTCCTGTACCGCACGCGCGCCGGGCTGGTGCTGCGTTCGGTCGGCGAATCGCCGCAGGTCGCGCACTCGGTCGGCTTTCCGGTGGTCGGCGTGCGCTACGGCGCGGTGGCCTTCGGCGGCGGCATGGCCGGTCTCGCGGGCGGCTATTATTCGATCGTCAATCTGCATCTCTGGCAGGAAAACCTGACCTCGGGGCGTGGCTGGATCGCGCTCGCGCTGGTCGTGTTCGCGACGTGGCGCCCCGGGCGCCTGCTGATCGGCGCGCTGCTATTCGGCGCGGTCACCGGCCTGCAGTTTTACGCGCAGGCGATCGGCGTGCCGGTGCCGACGCAATTCCTCGCGATGCTGCCGTACGTCGCGACGGTCGTCGTGCTGGTGCTGATCTCGCGTAACCCGAACACGATCCGTCTGAACGCGCCGGCCTCGCTCGGCAAACCGTTTTTCTCGGCGGGCTGATCCCGCCAACTGATCAACTTGCGCCATCCGTTTTTCATCATTCGACCAACACGAGAGGACCCAAACAACATGAAAAGAAGAAATCTGCTGACCGCTTTCGCGTGGGGCGCGGCCTCGCTCGCGCTCGCCGCGCCGCTCGCGCAAACCGCGCAGGCCGCCGATGCGCCGGGCGTCGCGTTCGTCTACATCGGCAATCCGGGCGACGCCGGCTGGACCTTCGCGCACGACCAGGGCTCGCGCGAAGCGGAAGCGAAGTTCGGCAACAAGATCAAGATCACGCGCGTCGAGAACGTGCCGGAATCCGCCGACTCGGAGCGCGTGTTCCGCGATCTGGCGAACAAAGGCAACAAGATCATCATCGGCACGAGCTTCGGCTTTCAGGACTTCCAGCTGAAAGTCGCGAAGGATTTCCCGGACGCGGTGTTCCTGCACGCGACCGGCTACAAGAAGGCGCCGAACTTCGGCACCTACGACGTGCGCATGTATCAGGGTGCGTATCTGGCCGGCGTCGCCGCGGGCTACGTGACGAAGACCAACACGCTCGGCTTCGTCGCGTCGGTGCCGATTCCGGAAGTGGTGCGCAACATCAATGCGTACACGCTCGGCGCGCGCTCGGTGAATCCGAAGGTGCACACGAAGGTCATCTGGATCAACAGCTGGTTCGATCCGGGCAAGGAAAAGCAGGCGGCCGAAACGCTGATCGGGCAGGGCGCCGACGTGCTGCTGCAGAACACCGATTCGAGCGCGACGCTCGCGACCGCGTCGGAGAAACACGTGCACGCGTTCGGCTGGGATTCGGACATGAAGAAGTTCGGTCCCGAAGCGCATCTCGGCTCGGTGGTCGCGCATTGGGGCGTGTATTACAACGCGGCAATCCAGCAGGTACTGGACGGCAAGTGGAAGAACGATCCGGTGTGGTGGGGCATTCCGCAGAAGGCCGTCAACCTGGAGAACCTGAATACGTCGGCGATTCCGGCCGACGCGCAGAAACAGGTCGCGGCGAAGCGCGACGAGCTGGCGAGCGGCAAGTGGGATGTGTTCACCGGGCCGCTCAAGGATCAGTCCGGCGCGGTGAAGGTGCCGGCCGGCAAGACGCTGACCGATCCGGAGTTGCAGCGCTTGAACTGGTACGTGGAAGGCGTGGACGGTTCGCTGCCGAAGTAATCGTCGCGCCCGGCCGAGGCTGGGCGGATTCGCGATGGATTCGCGATCGACCAGGCGGCGGTCTCGCAAGCGCTGCTTTGAGGAGCTGCGTCCTGTATGGACGCAGCTTTTTTTTCGCCGTGAGACAGGCGTCGACGTGCGGGCCTCGGCGCCGCGCCGAGGCTCGTCAGTCGATGCGCAAGCCGACCTTGATCGTCACCTGCCAATAAGTAACCTTGTCGTTTTCGATCTGGCCCCGCGTTTCGGTGACTTCGAACCAGTGCAAATTGCGCAACGTCTTCGATGCTTTTGCAATCGCGGTCTTGACGGCGTCATCGCTCGACACGGGCGACGAGCCGGTCAGTTCGATTTGTTTGTAGACGTGGTCCGACATGAGCGTCCTCCTTGGGTCTTCGTTGGTGTCCAGAAAGTATAGGCAACGGGAAACGCGGCCACCGGGATACGGGGCCGGCCCATCAGCGGTGATGTCGCACGTCGTGTGCCCGGGTAGGCGACAGGCGCGCGCGGCCGTTATCATGTGCGCGCAACTCAATCCGACAGCCGAGAGGTTCGAAAGTGGAAATTGGTTTTTGCGGTCCCGGCCTGATGGGCGCGCCGATGATCCGGCATCTGTTGCGCGCGGGGCATACCGTGCATGTGTGGAATCGCACGCGGGCGAAGGCAGAGGCGCTGGTGGCGGACGGCGCGTGCGTCGCCGATACGCCGCGCGAACTGGCCGGGCGTTGTGACGCGGTGCTGTTGTGCGTCGCGGATGCGGCGGCGGTCGAGGAGACCGTGTTCGGTGCGGCCGGGCTGTTGAGCGGCGACGCAGGCGGCAAAGCGGCCAACCCGAACCGGCTGCGCTGGATCGTCGATCATTCGAGCATTCCGCCGGCCGCGACGCGCGCGTTCGCGCAGCGCGCGGCGGCGTTGGGAGCTTCGGTCGCGCCGGCGTCCGCAGCGGCGCACGAGGGCGCGGGCGAGGCTCGCATCGGCTGGATCGATGCGCCGGTGTCGGGCGGCGTCGCAGGCGCGAACGCCGGCACGCTCGCCGTGATGGCCGGCGGCGCGGCCGCCGACGTCGCGGCCGTGAAGCCGCTGCTCGACGCCTACGCGTCGCGCGTCACGCATATGGGCGAGGTCGGCGCGGGACAAACCGCCAAGCTGTGCAATCAGACTATCGTCACCGCGACGCTGGCAGCGATCGCCGAGGCGGTCAGCCTCGCGCAGCGCAGCGGCCTCGACGCCGCGAACCTCACCGAAGGGCTCGCCGGCGGCTGGGCCGATTCCGTGCTGCTGCAAACCTTCGTGCCGCGCATGACGCAGACCGGCCTCGCGCCGATCGGCGCGTTCCGCACGTTCCAGAAGGACATCGACACAGTCGCGGCGACCGCGTACGAGACCGGCACGCCGATGCCGGTGTCGTCGACGGTCCAGCAACTGCTGCGTCTCGGCGCGGCGATGGGGCTCGCCGAGGCCGACCTGTCGGCCTTCATCGACGTTTTGCAGACGCCGCGCGGCGGCTCTGGCGGATAGCGCGAAATGCGCGGCGAGGTGCGCGTGGGTTGAAATCGCGATAACCTGCTAAAATATTGGGTTTTTCGCCGATATCACATTCAAAGGGACGCGCCGTGCTGTCTACCGCCAACATCACCATGCAATTCGGGCCAAAGCCCCTCTTCGAGAACATCTCGGTCAAATTTGGGGGAGGCAACCGCTATGGCCTGATCGGTGCGAACGGTTGCGGTAAATCCACCTTCATGAAGATTCTGGGTTCCGACCTGGAGCCGAGCTCGGGCAATGTGATGCTCGAACCGAACATTCGTCTCGGTAAACTGCGCCAGGATCAGTTCGCGTACGAAGACGTGCGCGTGCTCGACGTCGTGATGATGGGCCATGCTGAAATGTGGGCCGCGATGACCGAGCGCGACGCGATCTACGCGAATCCCGACGCGACCGACGACGACTACATGCACGCCGCCGAACTCGAAGCGAAGTTCGCCGAGTACGACGGCTACACAGCCGAAGCGCGCGCGGGCGAATTGCTGCTCGGCATCGGCATCGCGATCGAAGACCACAACGGCCCGATGAGCAACGTGGCGCCGGGCTGGAAGCTGCGCGTGTTGCTCGCGCAGGCGCTGTTCTCGAAGCCGGACGTGCTGCTGCTCGACGAACCGACCAACAACCTGGACATCAACTCGATCCGCTGGCTGGAAGACGTGCTCAACCAGTACAACTCGACGATGATCATCATCTCGCACGATCGACACTTCCTGAACCAGGTCTGCACGCACATGGCCGACATGGACTTCGGCACGCTGAAGGTCTATCCGGGCAACTACGACGACTACATGCTCGCCAGCACGCAGGCGCGCGAGCGTCAGCAGAACGCCAACGCGAAGGCGAAGGAACGCGTCGCCGACCTGCAGGACTTCGTGCGCCGCTTCTCGGCGAACAAGTCGAAGGCGCGCCAGGCCACCAGCCGTCTGAAGATGATCGACAAGATCAAGATCGAGGAATTCAAGCCGTCGTCGCGGCAGAATCCGTTCATCCGCTTCGAGTACGAGAAGAAGCTGCATAACATCGCGGTGGTCGCCGAGAAGATCTCGAAGAAGTACGAGCGCACCATCTTTAACGACTTCAGCATCAGCGTGCAGCCGGGCGAGCGGATCGCGATCATCGGCGAGAACGGCGCGGGCAAGACCACGCTGCTGCGCTCGCTGCTCGGCAAGCTGGAACTCGACCACGGGACGGTGAAGTGGGCGGAGAACGCGAACGTCGGCTACATGCCGCAGGACACGTACGAAGAGTTTCCTGACGATGTCACGCTGATGGACTGGATCGACGGCTACCGTCAGGAAGGCGACGACGAGCAGATGGTGCGCGGCACGCTCGGCCGGCTGCTGTTCAACGCGGACGACATCCGCAAGTCGGTCAAGGTGCTGTCGGGCGGCGAGAAGGGCCGCATGATCTGGGGCAAGCTGATGCTGGGCCGCCACAACGTGCTGCTGATGGACGAGCCGACCAACCACATGGACATGGAGTCGATCGAGTCGCTGCAGATCGCGCTCGACAAGTTCGAAGGCACGCTGATTTTCGTGTCGCACGACCGCGAGTTCGTGAGCGGCCTCGCCAATCGGATCATCGAAGTGAAGACCAATGGCACGCTGAACGACTTCGGTGGCAACTATGAAGACTTCCTGTTGAGCCAGGGCGTGCAATAAGCGCTAGTTGTACCCAAGCTTTTTGTACCCATTTGTACCCAATCCTGACGTTTTGATTGTACCCCGCGCCCACTTAGGTTGTACCCAGGTGGGCGTTTTGTTTTGGGGCTCAGGAGGGTATCGGGGCTAGGTTGTAAAGTCGGCTCACTCCTTCGGCATCGTCTCGGGGGAGACGTTAATCCGGTCCATATCTTTCAGGTAGCCGGATTGGCGGGCGGTAGCCCGCAGGATCAACTTTGCGTCCCCGTCAGGCCACGTATCAAGACAGTGCTTAATGTGCCGGTCCACAAGCTCACGAATTACCTCACTCGACGTGCGGCTCTCCTGTTCTGCTATCTGCTTCAAAACCTTTATCTGAGACGTGAGCATGCGGACCTGTACGGGCTGTGTGTCGCGTACCGTTTTGATCCCGTTACGGATCGCAGAAACGACCGCCGCGCGCTCAGCCCGTTGAGCCGCCTCCGCCGCGAAAGTCCTCTTTTGCGTTTCCAGTTCGTCCAGCATAGCGCGCCGCTTAGTCTCCGATAGATCCTTAAACGGACTTTCGCCGGGACCGTCTCCCGCTCGCGTATAGACGCGGCTATCCGTAGGGCGGGAAATTTTCTTACGGGTTGTCATACGGCCTCCGATTTGTCCTGTTGGTAGTGTAGCACGCTAGCTTGACTATGAGAAGCGCGCAGTCCATAGCTAATGTACTTGGACCTGGCCTTAAATTTCCCTTGTTGGTAGTGAAGCTTGCTGGCATACTTCATTTCGTTGGTAGTGAAGCTATGAAGCAACAGAGTGGCAGACCTCCAGCAGCAAGAACGAGACGACCGTGCGTCACAGGTTGACCCGCGAAGAACCCCTGACTGGCGAGCGGGGCGGAGCCAAAAGCCGAAGTATCCAAAGGCCCTACCAAAGTGGGGCCTTCGGCTACTAACCCGTGGAGGCCCGAAGTGGCTAACAAAGAAAAACGTGCAGCACGATACGCAGCGTTCCAAGCCCGAGTCCAGAAACACCAAGAGTTGCGCCAAGGCATGGCATTCGCTGCGAACGGAAAGCGGACCTATGGCAACGCTGTGCGCGACATTTCAGGGGGCCAGCAGTTCAAACCGGACGCGTCTAGCTATACAGGCGGCGTAACCGTGACTAACAGACATAGCACCAAGGTAGTAATTCGAGCGGGCGAAGCGTACGGCGCTCCCGGCGCGCGGCGGGTATCACACATGCCGAGTTTTGAGGCCCGTGCAGCGGAGCATGCAAAACAGGTCGCAATATATAACGCGCTCGTGCAACGAGAGGCGGAGAAGCACACAGTCATCTAGGGAGGGTTATGAAAGGTCGAATAGTAGGCAGATTGGTAGGTGAGGCAAAGGAAGCAAACGCGCGCCGTATCCCGAACGTACCAAGTAAAAGGGGACTGTGGCGGAAAACTCAGCCGCTGTTCCCATAGCAACAAAGAGACACCAAAATTCTAGCTAGCGGATGCGAATTTTAAGGACTACTGAAATGTCATCAATGAGCCTACGGGTAAAGCGGACGGACGGAAGCGTAATCAGGGATTTTGTCAATATCTACCAAATCGCGGGGAAACACGGGTTTGTATTTACGGGCCGAGCTTATGTTGGTAAGCAATATGGAGTAGCACTCTCGGGCACCCTGAAATATACGGGCCAAGAGGTTTCCTTCGGCTGGGAGCCCGAGCCTTACGAGGATGAGGAGGACGATTGGAAGGCGGACTTTGCCACTGACGAATTCATGGCGGCGGCGGACTCCGCTCTAACGGGCCTCATGGCCGAGCTTGGCCCGGTATGCGTAGGTAATGCGCGCCCGAGAATTTGGAATAGCGCGGGGCCTTGCGTAACTGTCATGGTGAGTACGCCGGAAGGCTAACGGCGCTTTGCACGCCCGTGCGCTGCGAAGCCGCAAACCGACAAGTGGAGACAGTATGAAAAACGGAACCGTATTGATGTTCGTATGTTTGTGCGTGTGGATTGGTAACGCCGCTATGGTATGGCACCCGGTCCGCCTTGTTTGACTACCGGTATTACGCAAGGTGAACACAGTAAGCTTGGAAATTAAGGTGCGCTGTCGTCGCAGCGTGACAGCCTTAAAGCCATTGCGTTTTACGACTGTGGAGCGGGGGCCGCGTGGGCATTGATTTCCTCCGCACGGTCCGGTGCTTCAAGACCGGGCGATCCTCTACCGCGCACGATCAGAATACCCAAAATGCTGGGCGTGAAGAAAAGCGTAAGCGCAACCCAATGTCCCGCAATGAAATTTGCCATGATGTTCCCGGCGTAGGCGGGCAGTTCGTTTGAAAATTGACAAAGTTTAATAATTCCGCCTCGTCGGCGGAAGATTTTTCCTAGAAGCGATATTCGAGAAATTCAACAGGTAATAGTTGCTGGGCCCTCCGGGTTATGTAGCGCCCGCTTACAAAGTTGCGGCGCAGACTAGGAGAGAAGCAAACTCTTTAAACGCCTCGGCTGTGCAATGCGGCGGAGCTACGTAAGCGACCTCTTAAAAATCCCTCCCACAGACCGAGAGAAGCAAGCATTTATTTTTGTAAACAACCAATAGGAGTACTTATGAAAGGTTCATCGCAACACTGTAACGCGTCCCTATGCGGAGGACGGCACGCGGGTTATCTCGCTGCGCGTAACGCCCGCGACTCTAAAGAGCTTGCGCTTGCTCGCCGTGGAGGAGGACCGGTCTGTATGTGATCTGCTGCGAGAGCAAGCGGAGAAACTGGTTGCTGCCCGCTAATGCCAGCGGGTCTACAAATATGGAATGCGTCCGGCCAGATAATGCTGGACTCTTCCCACCGCATCGGTCGTATTAAGGGGTACGCGCAGGTAAAGGGCTACGACGGCTCGTTAGCGGTTGACCTTTCAGACGGTGAGCCTTTTTGGTCCTTTCAGCCCGATTTTCTGTTTAAGCACATTTCCAACGTAACGCCCCCGCCAATCATCACAATTAACTCTACAGGAATCTATTGGAGCTATAGCAGCACGTCAGGATTGAGCTACCCAAATCCAATTACGGGCTGGCTATTCGTCGGGGTGTACTAGTGCGAAAGTTGATTAAAGCATTGGCTAAATGTGTACGAACCCATGCTAAACGCAAACGGGAGAGGCGAGCCGAGAAAGAGAAAGCGGACTACGCCAAGCGAGTAATCGAGTACGCAGCAGAGAACCCGTGCAAGGTAAAGCTAGTTTGGCTAGGGGACGAGCCGAAGCTATTTGATATTAGCCAGCGTAGCAACATGAAGCGGTATGAGGATATGCGGGCGCTATTCCCTGGCGAGGAGGCCCAAGCTGAGCGAGCATTACAACGGCGTACGGGTTTCGTGATACTCCCGAGCATAAAGAACAAATAAAAGTACCAAACGTAGCGGGCGGGCCGATTTGCCTAATCCGTCATGTGGTAAGAATTTAGGCTGCCTTAACAACATTTAATAAGGATTCCTTTGTATGAATAAGACTGCGATTGACTTGTCTGCTACCCTGAAGTCACACGAAATTGACCTTAGCGCTCTTAACCCGGCTGTGCTGACGCATAGCGAACAAATCAGCCTCGTTATTGCAAAGGCGTTTGGTGCTAGCAAATTGCCGCTATACATGCGCGACGCGGTAGCAAAGAGCTACGCTGGCGCATCGAGCAAATCGGTTTACGCCTCGCTTGCGGAGCTGCGGGCCATGCAGGCTGACATTACTAAGTCCGCCGTCGCGCCGTTCGCGCTTGCAGGGTCTGAATTCGCGTACGCGTCGCAAGCCGTAGGCGTCCAAGTGCTGGTTCCGGTTATTAATCGCTCGTTGGTGGAAATGTTTGTTGCGATGGGTGCGCCGAATCTCCCGCCCAACGTCCGCGCGCTGACTCAAAACGCTATGTTGTCTGCTGTAGAGATTCCCGAGGGCGGTATGTATCCAGCCGCCGCTCCTGCTGGCGATTTCGTGCTGAGGGGACCGCGTAAGTTTGGGCTGATTGTCGCAATGAACAATGAACTGTTGGTACTCAATAGCCCGGAAGTGTTGGCATGGGTCGAGAGCAACCTTACCAACGCGGCTAATAACGCTGTGGATAAGGCTGTAATCGATGCGATGGTTGCCGCAGCCGGTACCGCACAGACGACCGTTAAGGCCGCTTACGCCGCGTTCCAAGGTGATTTAAGGACGGCTGTATGGGTCGGCTCACCGGAAACCCTCGGCGGTTTGCGCTCCGCTGCTGAAACGCAGGTATCCCCTAACGGCGGGTCCTGGAATGGTCTGCCTTGCTTGCCGGTACTGGCCGCGCCTGACGGAGTGCTGCTCCTCGCTGACGCTAAGCGGACTGCTGTGTATAACGGGCCGCTGGTTATTGATTCGAGCGAGCATGCCGATATCGTTATGGATAGCACGCCTGATACGGCTGGCTCGGCGGCTGTATCCATGTTCACGACGAATACGGTCGCGTTTAGGATTACAAAATATGCAGATGTCAAGCCGTTGGTTAATCCGGTTGCTTTGAACGTCGCGTAAGGGAGGGTATATGGACTATTTTGAACTTGGTAAGACCGACGCCGCAAACATGACGCATGAGGAGATGTTCTACGCGTTCCGAACGGCAGACGGTCAGGGGACGATGAGCGTAACTATCACGGTCAAGGATGTACAAGGAAATCCGGTAGTGCGCAATATGCGGGGAGACGAGTTCATTACGTACCTCACAGCGTGGCCCGTTCTGTAACGCATCGCTAGAAATCAAGTGAGACACGGAGGGGTGCTACCGCCTCTCCAATAACATTAAGGAATACAAAGTATGAGCAAACTATTTATCCCATCGGTACCGGATATTACGAAAATGCACACGCGTGTTGCACCGCCGCGCCAAACCAAGGAACAGGCCGCAGCCAGCGTAGGGTATCGGGCCGGGGCCATTTGGCAAGAAGTATTGTTTAACCGCCCAAGCGAGGAGCGCAAATCGGCGTTGCGGTCTGAGATTCTAGCGCTGGTTGGGCTTTAAGCCGCCGCGAACCTAAGTACAAGCTGTAATCGACAATTAACGGGCGGACCATACGCCTAAATATTATTAAGGATAACTAAGATGGAATTCATTATTGATGCTAGCTGCTCGGACGAGGCACTTAACCGCATCCTGTCCGCCGCAGAGGCATGTAACACCAATCTCCGCGCGGAGATTGCTCGTAACGATCAACTGATTGCACAGGCCAAGTACCGCCTAATTAGCCGCCAGATGGAGGACTGTCCGGAATGAATGCAGACTCCCACTTCATGCTCTCGCGGGACGCATTGGTGAACCTGCACAATGAGGCAAAGCGCATGGGCCTACCCGTTGGTACAGCATTTCGCCGTAAAGCGTGCCACGTTGCGTGGGCTAGAAAACCGGAATTCCGCCTCTCAGGTGGGAACCTCACGCGACGCTTTACCGTAGGCGTTCACCCTAACGTCTATGCGGGCCTTGTGGACCTTACGAAACGGCTTGGCGTGCCCGTTGCGTGTATTGGTGAGTTGGTCTGTACCCATATCGCCGAGGACGCGGAATGAGTTCGTACCTCAAGGATTATCATGCGCAGCGCCGACACCTTAGCCGCCTTACCCGTGCGCTTGGTCTCCCGTTCTCCAGGCAAGGCCATACGCGCAAGGTGCCGCTCTCGAATAATGAATTGCGGGTTGAGATTCACGATGCTTGTCTAGGTCCCGATTGGGGAGCCTGTGCCGATGGCAGGAACGCGGTCACATTCGACCAAATGCTTGGCCGCATGGTGGACACACTGGAAATGCGCAACGGCTTTAACTTGTCCGCCGCCCAAGCGCTAATCAAGGCCGGAAAATGGGCTATGGCGGGTGCGCGGGCAGCGCATGCCCGAGGCAAGCCACACGGATACGTAATGAGCCGTCTACAAGCCGCCCGTGAGTACTTCACAGAGGCCCGGCGATACCAAATGTACCGCGTAAAGGCCCCGCGCGTTGCGTTTAGGTACTTGCTGCGCGACTTCTGGATTAGGCAACACGGTACGTTGATCGAAGTCGCGGGCGGACTGTCTGCCGTTATCAGCATGTTCCGGTACGCGGCCTTTCCATTGCCCGCCAGCCTCGGGGATACCGTTAAGGCATACCGGGGAACGCGCGGTATCTCAGCATGGGAGAGCGCAGCAACCGGCATGAGTTGGAGCCTGAATAGAGACATTGCGTGCTACCACTCCGTGCCTGATATGGACGAGGACTGGCGTGAGCCTGTGGTACTAGAGGCGGAGATACCTAGGGACCAAATACTAATGTATGAACCGGGCACGCTCCTAAACGAGATTGTCGTTGTTCCCGTAGCAACTAACCCTAGCATCAAGTACCGGCTGTCACTGCCCGTTGAGGACTGGCTTGAGAGCCGTAAGCGCTTCTTGGCTGCTCGAAGTGAGTCCCGGTTACTGATGCAGTTAGACCCACGCGACCTTAGCCCCGCGCACCGGGAGCATAGGCGCACTACGCTTGAGCGCTTGCTCGGGCTGAGCCTATCAGGAGGTTAATCATATGGCACGTAAGAGCAAGTTGGACCGAGTACATGAAATTCTGTTGTTGAACCCGGCTCTACGCCGGGACGACCCACGGATTGGCGAGCTTATCGACGCGGAGTCGCTTCTACGCAGAGCACAGCGAGAGGCTAAGACCGCCCCGGTAACGGTAATGTCCGCAGCGGGGACGGCTAAGCGTAGCCCCGAATGGGTAGCCGTGGATAGCGTTAATACGATGGTCCGCAGGCTACGTAACGATCTAGGTATTGATCGTCTATCGGTTAAGCGTAGCGAGGCCGCAGGCGTCAAGGTTAAGCGGACCACTGAAGCGGACAAACTGTTAGCGCTACACGGGGCAGATTACGCCACAGGCCGCATTTTGATTCCAGGCCTTGCCGCATTCCTAACCGCTCACGGGATCAGGCCGGAGGATATGCCGGAGCATCACCGGGAAGCCTTCGAGACGGACCTAGCCGACCAAGCTGACCTATTAGACGGAATAGCGGAGCGTATCAAGCCGTAGCTGTTGGTCCCCAATGGTCCCCGTACCGGGGGCAAATAAGTGCATGTTTTGCACTATAGATTTTAAGGACGAATCCTTACCCATTAAGGCTTTGCGGCCCGTTTTGCTCTAGAAAAAGTTTAATTATTGAGTGCTTCGTTGACGTGGAGTGAACCTGTCGGCGCTGAGGGAATTAGCGTCTGCAATTCGCATATCCCCCCGGTAACCCTATCTTTTCCGACCACCGCTAGCTAAGCCTA
This sequence comes from Paraburkholderia ginsengisoli NBRC 100965, assembly GCF_000739735.1. Lineage (GTDB taxonomy): Bacteria > Pseudomonadota > Gammaproteobacteria > Burkholderiales > Burkholderiaceae > Paraburkholderia > Paraburkholderia ginsengisoli. The sequence continues at coordinate 397,233 of NZ_BBJF01000004.1, forward strand.
ACGAATCTGTTGGTATATCACAACGATTAACGAACTTGCTTAAATAACGGGCAATCTACAGTCCTTCTCATGCTTTGATCAAGTGTTTTTATAACGTTAAGGTCGGAGTATAAATTTATAAGGAGTTAGCATGAGCGAATGCTCTAAGCATCCACAATGGAAACCTGAGGGTATGGAGTGGCGTTGTCCTTACTGTGTAGGGACTAATGCCGGTAGCTCTACCACCAAGCGATTAACTATCAAACAACGAGCTAGGCTTGCTAGTACTAACGCTCCACGTATTGATGACCTTAGCGGCCACGCTTGGGGAAAGATACGAGACCGTATTCGTGAGCGGGATCAATGGACTTGTTGTATGTGTAAGCACGTAGAGTTACGAGGTGTTGTAGACCACGTTAAGCCACTGGAACAAGGCGGCTCTAATGATGATACCAATTTGCAATACCTGTGTAATCCGTGTCATGTGGATAAGACCAATAGAGATAGAGGCTTTAAGGTTAAACGTGCATTCGGACCAGATGGTATGCCGTTAGATGGTGGCTGGTAATAACGGGCCGGTTAATACGAGCGAGGGCCATGAGGGACGGTAGTCCCGAGTGGACCGAGATATACGAGTATTGTATTGAGTCGTATAGACCACGTTATATACGAGCTATCGTGTATATCTTATAGATCAAGGATTAACTCCTTAATCTAGTATCCTTAATCTGGATAGTTAGATATACCTAGCAGGCCAATATTAGTGAGGTTAATTTAATATCCTTAATATTAGATAGTTAGCTGTATCTAGCAGGCCAAGATTAACAGACCAAGGATTAGTACAGTGAGATTAATTAGATGGAAAATTAAATGTGATAGCTCATTACTGAACTCTCAGGTATTCACTAGCAGGAAAGATGCTAAGAATACTGCCGATTGGTTTTATGAGTGTAATCAGTATATGAGGATGAAAGATAGGCCATATAGGCTCATTAAGAACAAGATCGATCTAAGCGGTTTGTTAAATTAAGGAAGATGCTATGAAGGGTAATTCAAGTCAGCCAGCTAATAAGGCATTGTTAGGCGACATGCTCAAATTTACTGAATTAATGGTTAGCGGAACGGAGGGCAAATCATTCTGGATTGATAAGATAGAAATTACGGCGTAGAAACGTGAGGTTCGGGTATGGTTCGGTACGGAGGATTTCGGGAGGTCTCGCCCTGTGGGGTACAGGTTTTGAAACCTGTGAGCGGTAGTCAGGTACGGTCGCGCATAAAATCGGCTGTAACGCCCTATGGTATTGGGTTTTATAGGATTTTGATGGACGGTACTGACTACTTTCCTACTATTTTCTATAATAGAGAGAATGAACGTAGTGAACAGGGTACGGGATGACGAGCCGCCAAGAATGGTATGACGCCGGTCTACGGCAGATGCATGACGAGTTGGTCAGGTTTGCCAATGAGCAGGTCCGCCGCTACGAGGCGCAATACGGTAGGAAACCTAAGTATGATCCACGGGCACTTAAACGCACCTACATGCTGGCCTCGTTTGAGGGGGCATACAAGGTACCCGAACAGCTTTTGCGGGCCTACTTGGCTAACCGGGATGCGGTGGATTCGCTCTCTGTTCAGGCTAGGCATGACTACCTTTTGCCGGTCGCTCTACAGGCTATTGGAGTCGCCGGGGAAGTTGTCGATAAACAGGTTTGGTACAAGGATTTGGAGTCGTACCAACTTGGTCCGATGCATACGTTACTCAAGCAACACGGGTATGCCCCGGCTACAACCGATACCACGCTAACGAAAATGCGAAAGCTGATTCTTGCCGGTCTGCCGGATACGGAGAAGGACGAGCGGATACTTTCCTTTGGCGAGGGCGTGCATAAGGTAGTCGTAGCCGCTAACCGGGTTGTAACGTATCGGGGAGAGTCCCGTACGGTCCAGGTGCTTGGTAGTCGCTACCGTGTTAAGACGGGAGGAAAGCTAGTTTCACTCTGGACTTGGCTGGAGCAATCCGTATCTAAGCAAGACCAATCCGCTATCCGTGAATTGATTGCACAAGCGGATTATGCGGCGGGGGCTAGACGGTATGCTGAGGAACAATGCGCAACTCAACAAAGAGCGGGTGAGGACGCACTAGCGGACATGTTCGAGACAGCCGATACGGGGATTGACCGAGGCGGAGAACGTAATTTCGATTAGAGTAGCGTTACGGGTTAGCTGAGGAGTCGCTAGCTGTTTGGCCTCAAGCTCCTGCCAGCGGTCCACGAGGCGGGCCGTGAATTCGGGTGATAGCTGCGCGACGATCACGTAGCTGTCGCGCTTGTTTACGCGATAGACCGAGATAGTCTTCGGGCCGGGGCCGGGATTTGAGACTTCCACCATTGGTGGAAGTGTGATTACACCGCGCGTACCAAGGCGCTCAATGGTCCGCATAACGCTGTCATGTCGTGGCGCGTCATCCGGCCCGCGTCGCAGTAGTTCCGCAATCTCGCGGCTACTCATCGTGGCGGTTTCGTCGCGGTGGGGATTTCCTGCAATGCAGGAGATTCGATCACGCCACGCGCAACAAGGCGCTCGATCGTGTCGTGGCGCGTCTCCTTCCTGTTCATCCACCATTGGTGGTTGGACAATTACGCCGCGCTCAGCAAGTTGGTCCTAGGACCATCGGTAGGACATATGTCCGATTTGCTTCCGTTGAATTCCGGTAGACACTAAGGACGCGTTAGTTAGGGAGACACGTTCTTTCGGGTCTACGGGAGTAGATATGCAACGTCCTGGAGCTTATTTTCGCAAGATATTAGAGATCGACATTTATATAGTGTTATTGGCTATGCAGGTACTGCTGATGGGTGCGCTTCTGATTTGGTCACTTGGCGCGTAGCGGGAGCATCATGGCAAATTTCATCGTATCTCATTGGCTCGCACTTACGATCTTCATAACGCCGGGTATCATGGGCATTCTGATTGTGCGCGGCAGTAGGTTGCCCGACCCCGAACCACAAGGGGAGACACGCCGAGCTATTGAGGCGCAGCGGGCAGGGTTAGCCCGTGAATCTCAAACTGTGACATAGCCTCCACAAGGGGGCGCAGTGGGTAGAATCCCCGCCGTAATTACTGGACGCATCGCCCTCGCTGTGGCCCTGTAGCGCGTCCCCTAGCTCCTCACTTTGCAATGCGGAGGTAGCACAATGGACGAATACCTGTGGTCGTATATTCTTAAAGGCATCCAAGGTATGCCGGATATGCGCGCGCCGTCAGTTCAAGATGGATACATTCCGCCCGCCGCTGGCCTCGCCTATGCGCGCCTCGTTGGTTACTTTGAGATTGGCAAGCATGACGAGGAGAACAGGGAAGGCGAGTTGGTCCTCGTTGACAAGGTAGACCTTGTGTTTGAACTGTCCGGCCCGAACCACCAGCCGCATAAGTTGGATGACGGTACGCTGATGCCGCACCGCGTTACCGTGCAGGAGACGTTGAGTTTTAGCGACCGCGCTAACTTCTTTAAGCTCTTTACGATGATGAACGCGGCGTATGGAGGCTCGGCTTCGCACATGGTGTTGCTTTTGAGTAAGCCGTTTATCGTTGAAGTGTTCCACCGTAGGAGCAAGGACGGTAAGAAGGTGTACGCAAACCTCAAGGGGCCAAACGGCTACAACGTGCGAGGAGCGTCCGTACACGATCCGGTTACAGGTAAGCAGTCTCCGATTGATGTTGGCCCCGCACTCACCGATTCTAGGGCGTTCGTTTGGGAACTGGCTAATAAGGACATGTGGGACAGCATCCATATTCCCGGCTTCTACGAGGAGCGCAGGAACGATAAGGGCGAAGTTATCGCCCCGGCCCGATCCAAAAATGTTCTCCAAGAGAGAATCATGTCCGCTAAGAACTGGCCGGAGCTTGCCGCCCGTCTAGGAGTTAGCCCAACTTCTTAGCCAAGTCCTCGGCCCGTAAATGGGTGTAGCGCTGAAGGTGCTTAAGGTTTTTGTGTCCCGTGATTGTGGCAACTTCGATTACGTTTAAGCCCTTCTCAAACAAGCGGCTTGCGGCTTCGTGCCTTAGATCGTGAAAGCGAAGGTTACCCAGGTCGCATTGTTGGCGAACTTGGCGGAACGCGTATTGCATGGCTGATTGCGTGAGCTTGAACACCCGGCCTCTGTGAGGAGGTGGGCACCAAGTTAGAGCTTCAAGCGCACGCGTTGATAAGGGCACCTTGCGCGCCGTCCCGTTTTTGGTCATCGGTAGTAGGGCGGTTCGGGCCTCTATGTCAATGTGTTCCCACCTGAGCTTGGCTATCTCGCCTTGGCGCATTGCCGTCTCGATTGCAAGGATGATGGCTGGAGCTATCTCCCGGTTGAATTCAATAGCTTTTTCAATGAGCCGTTCGTCATCACCGGCCAGGAGCCGAACGTCGCGGGGGAGAGGCAGTTTGGGACGACGCAATCCCTTTGTCGGGTTGACGGTTAGGCCAAGGCCCCACTCATCCATGGCAAGTCTGTACACGGCTGATATAGCGTCCAATTCTCTTACCACGGTAGAGCTTGCGGCCTCCCCGATACGGCGGTCTCGCCATTCGACCAGATGGGGCTTATCGAGCTTCGCTGCGGGGATTGAACACAGCTTCCTTTCTTTGCGGAGAAAGCGGCGACAGATACTGCGCTCCCACTCGGCATTCCGTCGACCGGGTAGAGGGGTCTTTATATAGCGCTCAAACAAGTCTCCGAGCGTTGGCGCGGGCGGCTTTGGTTTGGCCTCGCGTACCATCCTTGATGGAGCTGAGTTCGGTCCTGTTGCGCTGGTTTGCTTCGCCGCCCATTGCTCTGCTGCTTCTCTGGTATCGAAGGTCTTAGACCGGATCGGTTGACCCTTGACACGTATTTTTACCTGCCACTTGTACCCACGTTGGACGATGCTTGCCATATCTGATACCCAAGTAGTTGAGGGATATCAGGAATTGGGTGCCTGTCGCACGACCGCGAGTTCGTGAGCGGCCTCGCCAATCGGATCATCGAAGTGAAGACCAATGGCACGCTGAACGACTTCGGTGGCAACTATGAAGACTTCCTGTTGAGCCAGGGCGTGCAATAAGCGCTATCCACGCGCAGCACGCGCCATGCGCATCCCGCAGCATCGCCAAAGCCCGCTTCTCCGAAGCGGGCTTTTTTCATTGCGCGTGCGGCGTATCGTCTCGTATCGCATCGAGTATCCGCTTCAGATGACCGGCATCAATCAATCACTGCGCACGTCGCGTGCATTCGCCGCTGCATTGACCTGACGCAAGGCAGTCCGCGCCCGACAGTCGATGATCAATGGTTTGATAATTCGTCATCGGCCCAGTCATGCTCCACTCTCATTCGTTCCCACCGCTGGTGATCCGCGGCCGCTCGCTGCTGCCGATCGTGCAAGGCGGCATGGGTGTCGGCATCTCGGCCCACCGGCTGGCCGGCAGCGTCGCCCGTGAAGGGGCGCTTGGCACCATCGCCAGTATCGACCTGCGTCATCATCATCGCGACCTGGTGGAACTGTGCCGCCAATCGCCCGATACGGCCACGCTCGAACAGGCGAACCTCACCGCGCTCGGGCGTGAAATCCGCGCGGCCAAAGCGCTCAGCGAGGGTCGCGGCATGATCGCCGTGAACGTGATGAAAGCGGTCAGCGCGCAGGCGGACTACGTGCGTGTGGCCTGCGAGAGCGGCGCCGACGCGATCGTGATGGGCGCGGGTCTGCCGCTCGATTTGCCTGAGATGACCCAGGCGCACGACATCGCGCTGATACCGATCTTGTCGGATAGCCGCGGCGTCGCGCTCGTGCTCAAAAAGTGGATGAAAAAGGGCCGCTTGCCCGACGCGGTCGTGATCGAGCATCCGGCCCATGCGGGCGGTCATCTGGGGGTCGGCAATCTCGCCGACATGCAGGACCGGCGCTTCGACTTCCTGCGCGTGCTCGAGGAACTCGACACCGTGTTCGCGTCGCTCGGCCTGAAACACCAGGACGTGCCGTTGATCGTCGCGGGCGGCATCAACAGTCACGCGGCCGTGCGCAACCTCCTGGACGCGGGCGCGAGCGGCGTGCAGCTCGGCACGCCGTTCGCCGTCACCGAAGAAGGCGACGCGCATCCGAACTTCAAGCGCGTGCTGGCCGAAGCGACGCCCGACGACATCGTCGAATTCATCAGCGTGACGGGGTTGCCCGCGCGTGCGGTGAAGACGCCGTGGCTGATGCGCTATCTGCGTCACGAAACGAAAATCCGCGAGAAAGTCGGCGCGCTCAAGCACGCGTGTCCCACTGCGCTCGAATGTCTGAACGCGTGCGGCTGGCGCGACGGCATCGAGAAGTTCGGCCACTTCTGTATCGACACGCGGCTTGCCGCGGCACTGCGCGGCGACGTCGCGAACGGGCTGTTCTTCCGCGGTCGCGAAGCGTTGCCGTTCGGCACGGCGATTCGCAGCGTGCACGATCTGATCGAACTGCTGTTGACCGGCGCGGCGCGACCGGCCGTCGCAGGGCGTTGGTCCTTCTCGCTGGGTTGATGCGGGTCAACGCGCGGCCTGATCGTAACTTCGACAATCCTCGCATGACATCAACATCCATCACACGGGGAAGCACATGAAGTACTCGCTCACGAAGAAGATCAAGGCCGCCGCTGTTGCCGCGAGCCTGCTGTGCGCGGCAGTTTTCGCGCCGCAGGCGCAGGCCGCCACCGAAGACACGATGAGCGGCATCCACGCTGGCGATGTGCTGGTGCGTTTGCGCGCCATCAGCATCATCCCGAACGTGAGCACCAGCCAGACGCTGACGGCGCTCAACGTGGGCGTCAACAACGCCATCGTCCCTGAGCTGGATCTGACCTACATGATCCGCGACGAGCTCGGCATCGAGCTGATTCTCGGCACGTCGCGCCATCAGGTGACGTCGAGCCGGCGGTCTGGGCGGCGTGAATGTCTTGCCGCCTACGCTGCTGCTGCAATATCACTTCAACCACGCGGGGCGCATTCGTCCGTATCTGGGCGCCGGTTTCAACTACACGCTGTTCTACAACAACGGCCTGAGCGCGGGCGGTCAGCCTATCTCGATCCGCAATCATAGTTTCGGCCCGGCGTTGCAGGCAGGCATCGACGTGCAGGTCACCAAGTCGCTGTTCGTGAACGCGGACGTCAAGAAGATCTGGATGCATACGGACGCGTCGCTTGGCGGTCAGTCGCTCGGCCGGTTGAGCATCGATCCGGTGATCGTCGGTCTGGGCGTCGGTATGAAGTTCTGATTGCGGCGGGGCGCTCACCGCATGTGGTTTGCGCTTTTGTAAAAGAAAACGCCGGGCGTGATCCCGGCGTTTTTTTATGGTCGCAGCGTTTTGCCAGCGCTGCACGCATGCCCGACACCATGCGCGCGAGGTGCACGCTAAAGGACTACAGCTTGTCGTTCCGAAAGCGCATGGCCGTCCCTTCCTGCTCGATGCGCACCCACACCGCGCGCTTTTCCTCGTCGCTCAGGAACACCCAGTTGGACACTTCGGTCGCGGTGCGGCCGCAGCCTTTGCAAACATCGTCGAAGAGCGTGGAGCACACGCCGATGCACGGGCTGTCGGGAAGATCGTGGAGATTCGAAGACATCGGAAACCTTGGGGCGGAGAAGCGAAGTTCCGCTATGTTAACCGATGCGCGCTATGCGGCTCGTCGTGGCAGCAATGCGGCCGGGCGTTGCCCATCCCGGCGACCTATGCCTGGGTCTGAACGCATCCGCGCGCAGAAGCTACTTACACCGACCCCTTGATGAGCGTCGCGTGCCGCCAATGCCGCACAAGAATCACATCATCCGCCGAACGCGAGCTGCCACAGCAACGCGCCGTTGAGCAGGACGATGAACGCCGCGGACAACCACGCCAGCGCGAGCGGCACGCCGCGCACGCGCCAGCCGCGCATCAGGCCCGCGTCCGACGTATAGCGGATCAGCGGCACGACCGCGAGTGGCAATTGCAGGCTCAGCACCACCTGGCTCGCCACCAGCAACTGGTTGGAGCCGTGCTGACCGAACAGCGCGACCGCGAACAGCGCCGGACCGATCGCCAGTGCGCGGGTCAGCAGCGCGCGTTTCCAGCGCGGCAGGCGGATCTGCAGAAAGCCTTCCATTACCGCCTGGCCGGCCAGCGTCCCCGTGACGGTCGCGCTCAGGCCGCACGCGAGCAGCGCAGCCGCGAACAGGATGCTGGCCCAGTGGGTGCCGACGAGCGGCGCGATCAGCCGGTGGGCGTCGGCGAGATCGGTCACGTCGCGATGGCCGCTGACGTAGAACACCGCGGCGGCTACGATCAGCAGGGCCGCGTTGATCACGAAGGCAAACGCCAGCGACGCGAACGTATCGATGTTGACGACCTGCAGCGCGGCCTTGATCTGCGCGTCGCTGCCTTCCGGCGCATGGTGCTTGACGAGCGCCGAGTGCAGATAGAGGTTGTGCGGCATCACCGTCGCGCCGACGATGCCCGCCGCCAACCACACCATGCCGGCATTTCTCAGCAGTTCGACGCTCGGCGCGGCGCCTGCCAGCGCGGCGTGCCAGTCGGGCCGCGCCAGCGCCAGTTGCACCACGAAGCACAGGCCGACGAAGCCGATCAGCGCGGCGATCACGGCTTCGAGCTTGCGGCCGCCTTTCTGCTGGAGCGCGAGCAGCGCAAACGTGCACACCGCCGACATCAGCACGCCGACCGTCAACGACACGCCGAGCAGTAATTGCAACGCGACGGCGCTGCCGACCACCTCGGCGACGTCGCACGCGATGATCGCGACTTCACTGGTTAGCCAAAGGAACAGGGTGCCGCGCCGGCCGGTGCGCTCGCGGCATACCTGCGCGAGATCGCGCCCGGTGACGACGCCCAGACGCGACGACAGCCATTGCAGCAGCATCGCCATCACGCTCGCGAGCAGCACCACGCCGAGCAGGCGGTAGCCGTAGCCCGCGCCGGCACCGAGCGCGGTCGCCCAGTTGCCGGGGTCGATATAGCCGACCGCGATCAGCGCACCGGCGCCGACAAAGGAGAACCAGTGAGCTGGACGTGGCGACCCGTCGCCTGGCAGACGCCGGCGGCGATTGGGACGTAAAGCGAATGGATTGGTGTTCATCGATGCCTGGGTTCGAGACTGCATCCTTTCGCAAGCCACGTGCCCAACGCGCATAGCGCAGCGCATGGGGCGGGGAGACAGGGCGGGTGAGGCGCGCAGATTGCGCGCGGTTTGCCGGTCGTCCTGCCGCTATTGTGCACCGTCGGGCGCTGCGCGGCGCGGTCCGATCGGCGCCTGCGCTGCCGGTCGCGAGAGCGGGACGCCAGGCGGCGAGAGCGGCCACTGGCCGCCTTCCCGCAAGTCCGGCATACGGCCCGAAACACGTTGGCGCACGGGCCGATAAGCGCAGGGCGCACGCACCCCGAGCACACGTCCGCCACACGCCTGCAGCACGCCCAACCGCCCCCACGAAGCCCCCATCGCGCCAACCTGACAACCCGATAACACCCGGCCCGCCACGGCTCCTTTTTTTCGGGTAGACACGCGCCGATAACCCGCTAAAATTGCGGCCATTTTCCAGCGGTGCGGCCCACGCTGTACCGTTTGCGCGACAGCCCGGCGTTTTTTTTGGAGCGCGCAATAATTGATGGTAGTTTTCGGGGTTTTCAGGGGAGCCGTGCGCGCGATGCCGCGGCGTGGGTGACGACGGTCGGCGTGAGCGGGCCAGGAGCGGAGAACGGGATGAAAAGACGGGTAGTGGGGCAAGTGGCGGCGCTGATCTTGTGCGCGACGCCGTGGTTGACGGCCGCTGCGAAAGACACGCAGTTGAACGTGTATAACTGGTCTGATTACATCGCCAAGGACACCATTCCGAACTTCACCAGGCAGAGCGGCGTCCAGGTCAAGTACGACAACTACGACAGCGACGACACGCTGCAGGCCAAGCTCCTCACCGGCAATTCCGGCTACGACATCGTCGTGCCGACCAGCAACTACGCCGGCAAGCAGATCGCCGCGAACATCTTCGAGCCGCTCGACAAATCGAAGCTGCCGAACCTCAAGTACCTCGACCCCTCGCTGATGGCGCTCGTGGCCGGCGCCGATCCGGGCAACAAGTACACGGTGCCGTGGGCCTACGGCACGACCGGCCTTGGCTACAACGTCACCAAGGTCCAGCAGATTCTCGGCAAGACCACGCCGCTCGATAGCTGGGACATCCTGTTCAAGCCGGAAAACATTTCGAAGCTGAAGGCTTGCGGCGTGTCCGTGCTCGACGCGCCGGACCAGATGTTCGCCGCCGCGCTGCACTACATGGGCAAGGATCCGATGAGCACGAACCCGGCCGACTACCGCGCCGCGCTCGAGATGATGAAGAAGATCCGCCCGTACATCACGCAGTTCAACTCGTCGGGCTATATCAACGACCTGGTCGGCGGCGACGTGTGCTTCGCGTACGGCTGGTCGGGCGACGTCGTGATCGCCAAGCATCGCGCGGCCGAAGCGAAGAAGCCGTACAAGATCGAGTACTTCATTCCGAAGGGCGGCGCGCCGGTGTGGTTCGACGTGATGGCGATTCCGAAGGACGCCAAGCACAAGGAAGCCGCGCTCGAATGGATCAACTACATCGAGACACCGCAGGTGCACGCCGCGATCACCAACGCCGTCTACTATCCGAGCGCGAACCTCGAAGCGCGCAAGTACGTGGACAAGGACGTGGCGAACGACCCGGCCGTGTATCCGCCGCCTGAAGTCATCAAGTCCCTGTTCCTGCTCAAGCCGCTGCCGCAGGAAATCCAGCGGCTGCAAACGCGGCTGTGGACTGAATTCAAGTCCGGCCGCTGACCCGCGGCAACAGTGAACGGGTAGCATCATCATGAAGCCCTCGGTGTCCACCGGGGGCTTTGTTCGTCAAACGCCGGAGTGAAGCAGCATCATGATAAGTAGTGACCAGTCGGGCGCGCTGGCCGGGGCGGGCGCGCCGTCCGCGGGCCTGAACGCCGTTACGGGCGGCGGCGCGGGCGAGGCCGCCGACCAATTCATCCAGATCGTCGACGTCGTGAAGAAGTTCGGCGAGACCGTCGCGGTCAAAGGCGTGAACCTGTCGGTGAAGAAGGGCGAGCTGTTCGCGCTGCTCGGCAGTTCCGGCTGCGGCAAGTCGACCTTGCTGCGCATGATGGCCGGGCTCGAAACCGTGACCTCGGGCAAGATCCTGATCGACGGCGAGGACCTCGCGCAATTGCCGCCGTATCGCCGGCCGGTCAACATGATGTTCCAGTCGTATGCGCTCTTTCCGCACATGACCGTGGAGGCGAACGTCGCCTTCGGTCTGAAGCAGGAAGGCGTGCCGAAGGCCGAACTGAAAGAGCGCGTGCAGACCGCGCTCGATCTCGTGCAGATGGGCCGCTTCGCGAAGCGCAAGCCGCATCAGCTGTCGGGCGGGCAGCAGCAGCGCGTGGCGCTCGCGCGTTCGCTCGTCAAGCGGCCCAAGCTGCTGCTGCTCGACGAGCCGATGTCCGCGCTCGACAAGCAGATCCGCCAGCGCACGCAGATCGAACTGGTCAACATTCTCGACCAGGTCGGCGTGACCTGCATGATGGTCACGCACGATCAGGAAGAAGCGATGACGATGGCCGACCGGCTCGCGGTCATGAGCGAAGGCCAGATCGTCCAGCTCGGCACGCCGCATGAAGTGTACGAGTATCCGAACAGCCGCTTTTCGGCGGAGTTCATCGGTTCGACCAATCTGTTCGAAGGCCGCACGGTCGAAGACGAACCCGACTACGTGTTCATCGAAACGCCCGACCTGCCGTGCCGTCTGTACGTGAGCCACGGCATCACCGGGCCGCTCGGCATGCCGGTGACGATTTCGGTGCGGCCCGAGCGCATCGCGCTGACGCGCAAGCCGCCCGAAGGCGCGTACAACTGGGGCAAGGGCGTCGTCACGAATATCGCGTACATGGGCGGCTATTCGCTGTATCACGTGAAGCTCGACGGCGGCAAGACGGTGATCGCGAACGTGACGAGCCTTGCGCTCACCGAGATCGATCCGCCCACCTGGGGTGACGAAGTGTACGTGCGCTGGAGCGCGTCGGCCGGCGTGGTGCTGACGTCATGAAGCGCGCGCTCGATGCCTTCGTCAACTGGCCGGTGCGGCGCTTCAATCTGAGCGGCCGCAGCGCGGTGGTGGCCGGGCCGTTCGTCTGGCTGCTGCTGTTTTTCCTCGTGCCGTTCCTGCTGGTCGTGAAGATCAGCTTCGCCGATTCGCAGCTCGGCATTCCGCCGTACACGCAGCTGGTGAATTTCGCTGAAGGCGCGATTCACATCACGCTCGACCTGTCGCATTACGCGTTTCTGTTCACCGACAGCCTCTATTTCGCGACCTATGTGAGTTCGGTGGTGATCGCCGCGATCTCGACCGTGCTGTGTCTGCTGATCGGCTATCCGATGGCGTACTACATCGCGCGCTCGAATCCGGCCACCCGCAATCTGCTGATGATGGCCGTGATGCTGCCGTTCTGGACGTCGTTCCTGATTCGCGTGTACGCATGGATCGGTATCCTGAAGAACAACGGGCTGCTGAACAACTTCCTGATGTCGATCGGCATCATCCATTCGCCGATCGAGCTGTATCACACGAACACCGCCGTCTATATCGGCATGGTGTATTCGTACCTGCCGTTTCTCGTGATGCCGCTCTACGCGCATCTGGTGAAGATGGACCTGACCCTGCTCGAAGCCGCGTACGACCTCGGCGCGAAACCGTGGAAGGCGTTCTGGCAGATCACGTTGCCGCTGTCGAAAAACGGCATCATCGCCGGCTGCCTGCTGGTGTTCATTCCGGCCGTGGGCGAGTACGTGATCCCCGAATTGCTCGGTGGCGCCAACACGCTGATGATCGGCCGCGTGATGTGGAATGAGTTCTTCGATAACGCCGACTGGCCGATGGCCTCCGCGGTGACGTGCGCGATGGTGTTGCTGCTGCTGGTGCCGATGGCGCTCTTTCAGCGAGCTCAAGCCAAGGCGATGGAGGAGAGGCGTTCATGAAGCCGAACCGGATTTTGCAGTGCATTGCGTTGGGGATCGGCTTTCTGTTCCTGTACATCCCGATCGTGAGTCTGGTCGTGTATTCGTTCAACGAATCGCAACTGGTCACGGTGTGGACGCGCTTTTCGACACGCTGGTACGCGGCGCTGCTGCGTGACGACGAACTGATCACGGCGGCGTGGCTGTCGTTGCGGATCGCGTTGCTGACGGCGTTCGCGTCGGTGATCATCGGCACCTGGGCGGGGTTCGTGCTCGCGCGGATGGGCCGCTTTCGCGGCTTCACGCTATATACCGGCATGATCAACGCGCCGCTGGTGATCCCCGAGGTGATTCAGGGCATCTCGTTGCTGCTGCTGTTCATCGAAATGGCGCGCTGGATCGGCTGGCCGGCCGAGCGCGGGGTGTTGACGATCTGGATCGGCCACGTGATGCTGTGCATTTCGTATGTGGCGATCATCGTGCAGTCGCGTGTGAAGGAGTTGCACCCGTCGCTCGAAGAGGCCGCGCTCGATCTCGGCGCGACGCCGCTGCGCGTGTTTTTCTTCATCACGTTGCCGCTGATTTCGCAGGCGCTCGTGTCCGGCTGGCTGCTGTCGTTCACGTTGTCGATCGACGATCTGGTGCTGTCGGCATTCCTGTCCGGGCCCGGTTCGACGACGCTGCCGCTGGTGGTGTTCTCGCGCGTGCGGCTCGGCTTGAACCCCGAAATGAATGCGCTCGCGACGCTGTTCATCGCGATCGTGACGGTCGGCGTGGTGGCGGCCAACTACTTCATGCAGCGCGCCGAGCGCAAGCGCGCGGTGATGGCGGTGTAGGCGGGTGCGCCGTTCGCGCGGCGCACCTTCGGCTTCAGTGCAGCCGCGCAGGAACGCGGGCCGTGCGCGTTCAAACTTTGTAGCCGATCCGCACGCCGCCCCAATGGCGTCCGCCAACGAACACCGGCGCGGACGCATCCTTCATCAGCACGAACTGGCCGCCGCCCATATCGCGGCGGTAGGTCTGCAACAGAAACTTCTTGGTGTGCGACGCCGCCGCGATGCCGGTGCGATCGTCGAACATGCGCCGGTTGCGGCAGTTCGCCATATTCCACACGACGTCGTCGCGCGGCGGTTGCGAGAACTTCAGGTTGTGGGTCGGCAGATAGCCTCGCGTATCGACTGCCGCGCAGAACGCGACGCGTGGATCGAGTTCGAGCAGCGGCTCCTGAATCGCGGGCAGCACGCGGTCGGTGAACGCGGTGAAGCGCGTCACGAACTGCGGCGGGTTGCTGCCCGCCACCGGCACGTAGCGCTGGTCGAACAGATCGTCGAGCGATATGTCGCCGCGCGCCACCGCCGTTTCGAACAGCTTGCTCACCGTCGCGGCGGCCTGCTGCACCGCTTCGATGAAACGCGTGTCGGTGGTCTCGACGCCGGTCGCTGCGGTCAGCTCGATCAGCGTCTCGGAGACGCCGAGCAGATTGCCCAGTCGGTCCTTCGCCTGCGCAAAGTTTTCGCTCGAATCTTCGACACCGCTCGCCATTTCCAGCACCTGCGCTTCGAGCCCGTCGCACTGCGTTTCGATTTCGCCGGTCAACGCGGCGATCTGGCCGGCCTCGTTGTTCAGGTGCGCGATCGCGTCGCCGGTCGCATGCACGACGTCGCCGATCTTGCGTGTGCCTTCGCGCACCCGATGCGCACGCGCGGTGTTCACCGAGCCTTCGTTGATCAACTGTTCGGTCTGCTGCGTGAGTTGCGCGAGCGTCGTCTCGATCTGCCCGGTAGCCTGTGCGGTTTTCGCCGACAGGTTCTTCACCTCGGCGGCCACCACCGCGAAGCTGCGGCCCGAGTCGCCGGCGCGCGCCGCTTCGATCGCCGCGTTCAGCGCGAGAAGATGCGTCTGGCGGGCGATCAGCGAGATTTCCTCGGACACGCGGCTCACGTGCGCGAGTGCGCTGCGCAGCGCGCCGATCTGGCTTTCGATCACCGTCACGCCTTCGACCAGCCCGTGGATATCGGCGAGCGACGCTTCGAGCGTCTGCTGCGACTGCTCGACGCCGGTCGCGGCGTTGGCCGACACGCTGCGCATTTCGCGCGCGGCCGCGGCGATGCGATGATTGCCCGCGAGCGTGTGCGCGGCGGACTCGCGTAGCGCGCGGCAGACTTGCGCCTGACGCTGCACGCGCGCGGCGACTTCCTCGACGTGGCCCGAGACGTCGCAGATCTCGATGCCCAGTTTGCCGGCTTGCGCGGCAATGTCGCCGACGACCGTATTGGAACGGGCCGCTCGGCGAAAGCTGAAACGCGTCATGGGTCGTCTCCTTGATGGCGCGGTGGGTGCGGGTGGTGCGGAGGCTGGCGATGGGCGGCACTATCGTCCGGCGCGGACGCAGCGTCTTCTCCATGCGTTTACGGCGCACTTTCAGCCGACTTGATACGGGGTATCCCGCAGTCGGTATGATGTGCGGTCGAACTGCGTCTGGCAGCCTTTCCCTTCCTTAGCGGCAACCATGATCGAGTCTTTCGCGCGCGTTTCGGGCTGGGAGCAGCTCTATCATTTGTGGGAACTGCTCGTGATGCTCGCAAAGTTTCTGTGGGGGCTGTTGCGTTTGCTCGGCGGCGGGTAAGGGTGAGGCGGTGCAGCGCCGGGTCAGTGAACCGGCGGGAAAACGCGGCCACACGCGGCCACGCTCTGCCGCGCCAGCATCAGCGAAGCGAGACGGCGACGATGCCAGGCTCAGACCTGCGCGCGGCGCTGGTCTTCTTCAACCTGCGCATCCGTCGCGGATGTGCCGAGAAACGCGCGCAGATCGACCAGCACGCGCTCGGGTGCTTCTTCCATCGGAATGTGGCCCAGTTCTGCATACGTCACCGACTTCGCGGCCGGAATGCGGCTCGCAAACTCGGCCGCGTGTTCGGGCGGTATCCAGCGATCCTTCGCACCCCATAGCACCAGCGCGGGCACGTCGAGTGTCTTCAGCGCGTCGGGATCGACTTCGCGGAAATCGAGCGTGGGCACCATCTTGCCGATCGCCGTGCGCGTGCCTTCGCCCTGGAAGAATTCGACATAGCGCCGCAGCGTCGCCGCGTCGATCCTGCGCGAATCGCCGTACACGTTGCGCACCGCACTTTTGACGATCGCCTCGGGCAGCCACCATCGGGAACTGGCCCGCACCAGCGCGCTGTTGAACAGGCCGATGTAAATGGGCAGCTTCATCGGAAAGCCGGCCGAGTCGATCAACACCAGCCGTTCGACGGCCCCGCGATGGCGCACCGCGTAGTCCCACGCGATCAGCCCGCCGAGCGAGTTGCCGATGAAGCTCGCCCGCCCGATGCCGAGCGCCTGCAGGAAGGTGTCGATGAAGCGCCGGTAGGTCGGCAGGTTCATCGTTTCGATCGCACCGCTCGTCGAACGCAGCGGCCCGGTCACTCCGAACGGCGGCAGGTCGAGGCGGATCACGCGGTGGCTCCGGCTGAGCTCGTCGGCGACGCGATTCCACGTATGCAGTGACGACGCGAACCCGTGGAGCATCACGATCGTGCCGCCCTGGCCTTGGTCGACGTAATGCACGTCGGCGCCCATGATCTTCACGAACTTCGAGCCGCCGAGCGAATAGCGGCGCCGCAGATCGTCGCGCGCCACGCTGCTGATGCCGAGGCGTGCGACGATCGAGCGTGGCGGCAGCGCGGCGGTGGATGAGCGCGTGTTGTTCGAGTCGATACCCGCCATATTTTTGTCTCCCGTTTCGTTTGCTTAGGTCTATTTATGTTCGGCTCAAGGCCGGGCCGAAGCGGCACCCGTAGCGAGCGTCCTCAACGCACGAAGCGATAATCGCCCGGCCGTGCCCGCCGTGTGCGTCGGCGAAAACTGAAGGTGAAGCCGGGCCACAACGCGGTCACTTTGCCGCGCCTCGTTTGATAAAAGCTACGGCAACCGGTAACCCACACGGAGTGCTGCATCGCCTTCTGCAGGCGGGCGTTGAAATCGTGCTGCACGTCGGCGCGCAGATTCATCGTGCGCGCGTTCTGTTCGCGCAGTACGCGCAGGCAATCGTCGATGTATTGCACTTGCGACTCGATCATGTAGATCATCGAGTTGTGGGCGAGCAAGGTGTTCGGGCCGGCGAGCATGAAGAAGTTCGGGAAGTTCGCGACGCTGACGCCGAGGTAGGCCTCGGGGCCATCGTGCAACCACATCGCGCCGAGGTCCGCGCCACCGATGCCAAGCACTTCGAACGGCGCGCCGACGTCGTTGACCTGAAAGCCCGTGCCGCAGATGATTGCATCCGCGTGCCGCTGCACGCCGTCGTCGGTGACGATGCCGTCGGCGACGATTTCGCGGATGCCGACCGTCACGACGTCGACATTGGGCTGGCTGACCGCGCGATAGTAGTCGCTCGACAGCAGCACGCGCTTGCAGCCGAGTTGGTAGCTGGGCGTGAGCTTCGCGCGCAATGCCGGGTCCGTCACGCTGCGTTCGAGGTAGCGGCGGCTCAGCTTCATCGGCAGCGTCATCAGCTTCGGGTTCACGACGAAACCGAGCGCGCGCGATTCGAGCTGCCAGTAGATCGCGGTGCGCATGAGACGCTGCGTGAGCGGCAGATGGAGGAACAGCCAGCGGGCGCCCGGAGCGACCGGCTTGTCGGGCTTCGGCATGATCCACGGCGCGGTGCGCTGGAACAGATCGAGTTGCGCGACGCGCGGCTGGATTTGCGGCACGAACTGGATCGCGCTCGCACCGGTGCCGATGACCGCGACGCGTTTGCCTTCGAACGGATACGTGTGGTCCCAGCGCGCCGAATGAAACAGCTTGCCTTCGAAACGTTCGAGTCCGGCGATCCGCGGCAGTGCCGGGCGCGACAGCGGGCCGCTCGCGGCGATCACCACGTCGGCCTCGATATATTCTCGCGTGCCGTTCGCGTCGATCTCGACGCGCCATACCTGGCGCGCTTCATCGAAACGCGCCGCGGCCACGCGCGCGTTGCAACGCACGTAACGTTCGACGCCGTACTTGCGCGCGCAATGTTTGAGGTACGCGAGGATTTCCGCCTGACCGCCGAACGAACGCAACCACGCCGGATTCGGCTCGAACGAAAACGAATAGAGATGCGATGGCACATCGCAGGCCGCGCCGGGATAGGTGTTGTCGCGCCACGTACCGCCGATGTCGGCGGCGGCCTCGTAGATCGTGAACGACGTGATGCCCGACTGCTGCAGACGGACCGCCATGCCGATGCCCGAAAAACCGCTGCCGATAATCGCGATGCGTGGCGCGGCGGCGGGTGCAGAAGTGGCAGGCGTCACGATGGGTCTCCGGCATCGAACAAACGCCCGGCGCGAGGCCGAGGGGGCGACAGTTGTCTACTGCTTGTGTACTGCTGCTTCAGGCGCAGAGTAGACAACTGTACACATCGCGTCAAGATCGTTAGAGTGCTGCTATAAAACGCTCGCAACGCGCCGTGATTGAAACCTCATGAAATCCTTACCCGAAACGGCGGCCGTCGCCGTCCCCACTCCGACGGCCGCGCAGGACTTGCCGGCTGGCAAGCGCAAACTGATCGAAGCCGCGCTGAGCCTGACCGCGGGCGGCCGCAGTTTCGCGACCTTGGGGTTGCGCGAACTCGCGCGCGAGGCCGGGCTCAATCCCAACACGTTCTATCGTCATTTCGACACGCTCGACGAACTCGCGCGCGAGGTCATCGAATCGGTGAGCCGGCGCTTGCGGCCGATGCTGCGGCACGCGATGCAAGTCGCCGCGCATGACGAGCCGCATAGCGTGCCGCGTCGCGCGTGCATCGCGTTCTTTGCTTTCACGCTGGACAACCGCGATGCGTTCCTGAGCGCGCTGGCCGAGTATCACGGCACGTCGCCGGCGCTGCGCGAGGCGGTGCGCGCGAATCTGCACGAGGTGTCGGCGGAAATGGCGGACGACGTCGTGCAACTCGCGTTGGTGCCGGCGCTGACGCGCGCGATCGTCGATGAAGTCTGCACGCAGACTGTGCTGCAACTGTTTCATCTGTCGGCCGAATACATCGACGCGGACGACGTGCGCCGCGCTGCGTTGATCGATTACGCGGAACGCTTCGTGCTCAGGCTGTTTGCGGGGGCGGTGCTGCTCGCGCAGCACGAGGCGGGGGGAGGGCAGGCGGCGAGGCGGGCGTGATCGACGTCGCGCGAGTCGATGTCTCGTTGCGTGATGTGAGTGGGTCAAAACGCGTCGACGAATTGAGTCGACAAAAAAACAGGCTCCGTGCAGAGGAGCCTGTTTTTGTTGACGTTTGTGGGTTTGCCGCCGCGACTCGCGCTCATCGGCGCTGTGTCGGGTCGCGCGGTGGCATTGGCATACGCGGTTCAGGTATCGGTCCAGCCGCCGGAGTCGTCGTTGCTGCCCATGTCGACACCGCCGCCGCTGTTATCGCTCCAGTCGTTCGAGCCCTGGCCAAAGTCGAGACCGCCGCCATTGCCGCCATTGC
Organism: Paraburkholderia ginsengisoli NBRC 100965; assembly: GCF_000739735.1. Classification (GTDB taxonomy): domain Bacteria; phylum Pseudomonadota; class Gammaproteobacteria; order Burkholderiales; family Burkholderiaceae; genus Paraburkholderia; species Paraburkholderia ginsengisoli. The sequence goes on from NZ_BBJF01000004.1 coordinate 416,703, forward strand.
CGCCGTCGTTGCCGCGGCGCCGCCCTTCGTCGTCGACGATCACGTCGCGCTCCACGACACGCTCGCGTCCGGAGTTCAGCGCTTCGCCGAGCAGCACGCCGGTCAGCAGACCGCCCATACCGCCACCGAAACCGCCGCCTTGCTGCACGACGACAGGCGGCTGTTGCTGATACGGTCCTTGCTGCGGCGGATAGGGCGCTTGCGGCGGAGTGCCGAAACGCTCGGCCTCGCGCGCATACGGCGACTGCTGGCTATTGTTCGCCGCGGCGGCCGCCGCCGGATCGGGCCGCCCGTCGGCCCGCGCGCGCAGGCTGGCGAGACGCTGTTCGAGTTCGTCGAGCTGATACGGCGGCAGCGGATTCTTGCCGTTCGACAAGCCCTCGACGACACCGCGCAACTGGTCTTCGGCCGCCTCGACTTCTTTCTCCAGCGCCTCATGACCTGGCGCGGTGGAGAGCTTCACGTCGAGCTTCAGCGAACGCACCGCGTTGAGCATGTCGGTCGCGCGCTTGAGTTGCTCGCGACGATCGCCGTCGGCGCGCGTGTCGTCTTGTGTGCGGGCGCGGCGCAACGTCCAGCGCAGCACGAATGCAATCACGCCAATCAATACGATGATGCCGATCCACATACCGACCCCCGGGCCATGTTGTTGCGCTTGCGGCTGCGGCGCCGACTGTTGCTGCACAGCAGGCGCATTCTGCTGCACGAACGGATTCGCGGCGCGGCTGGTGGTGTTGCCGCCTGCACGTTCAGCGTCCCGGCGGATGCGCAATTCGGTTTGCGCGAAGCGGGTCGGGTCGGTGAAGCGGATTTGCGGGTCGAGCGTCTTGGCCTGTTGCAACTGGGCGAGCGCGTCCGCATAGCGGCCTTCGCGATCGAGCACCTGGCTGTACAGATAGTGCGCGCGCGCGTTGTTCGGATGCGCCTGCAGCACTTCGCTCAGACCGTCGTCGGCCTGCTGCCAGTTGCCTTGCGACATCGCGGATTCGATCTGCTGCACTGTCGGCACCGCAAACGCCGCGGCCGATACCAGCAGCAACGAAGCGAACGCAGTTGCGAGAAATTTTTTCATTTGCGGGCCGGGCGCGGGGCGCCCGTCTCCTTCAGTCGTTTCCAGTGGCCGCGCGGATGAGCGGCCGGCATACCGGTGTCCGTCTGTGGTCGCCGGTATGTACTGCCGGCGCAATTACTGGGCCGGCGTGTTGAGCTGCTTCTTCAATGCTTCCAGACGGTCTTCGACGGACGGGCCGCGGTTCAGGTCCGCGAGTTTGTCGTCGAGCGCCTTGCCGCTCTTCACGTCGGCGGAATTCAGGCGGGCGTCCGAGCGGGCATTCGCCAACGCCACCTTGTCTTCCATCTTCTGGAAATCTTCGGACAGGTTCTTGCCGCCGATACCGCCCAACGCGGTCGCCGCAACGTCTTTGGCCTCGGCGATCTGCTGCTTCGCCTGCAGGATGTTCGAGCGCGCGTTCAGGTCGTTGCGGCGGGTGCGCATGTCTTCGATCTGGCTCTTCAGTTGCGCCACCGACGGCTCGAGCGTGGTCAGTTCCTTCGACAACGCATCGCGTTCGGCTTCGGCCGTGGCTTGCGCGCCGAGCGCTTCACGCGCGAGCGCTTCGTCGCCGGATTGCAGCGCGCGCTTCGCGCCGTCTTCGTACTTCTTCGCCTTGTCCGCGGCAACATCGCGCTTGCTTTGCTGCGTGGCCACTTGCGCCTGAATCTCGATCAGCGAGTTCTCGGCTTTGCCGATGCTCTCGTCGAGTTCGCGCACGATCTGGCGCGAGTCGCGCGACGGATCCTGCACGGAGTCGGCCGCATCGTTCAGGAGACCTTTGAGCGTGCGCGAAATGCTGTCAAAAAGCGACATGAAAACCTCCAGAGAATGGTGTTGGCGCTGAATAATCCCGCGCGCTTAACTGCTTTTCACTGCTACTTTACGCCGCTGCGCGCGATGCTGCGCAGCGTTCGGACCGGAGTTCGGGGCGCGCTCGCGAATTGCAATAGCGAGACCGTAAATTGACCGGTTTAAAGTTTGAATGGCGGACAGTCGCAAAGGTTAAATCGCGCAAGGCGTGATCGGCTTGACCGCGAATGTTACACCACGAGCCTTCTTAAAAACGGCTTGAAGGACGCAATGCGCCATTGCCCGATCGGGATGCGGCAATGACCCGCGAAGCGGGCCGGCGAGTGTGATGGTGGCGCGCGGCGCAAGGGGTTCAGCAGCGGATCGCACACGAGGTTCAATGACGCGAATAGCGCATACGTGAGGCGCTTTTCTGTTTTGAACAGATCGCGATTAAGGCTCAAGCTTGCAGTATCGAAAGCTCACTCATTTGACTCGCTTTAATGTAACGATATGCAACGACCCATTCGCGACCTGCCGAATGCGCGCCCATTATCGTTATGCGAAGCGGCCGCCTTCGGTGCTCGGGTCGCTGCTCGGTTCGTCGTCATTGCGCGAGCTGTCGAGGCGCGGGCGCTTGAGCACGTTGCGCAATGGCGCTTCGGTCTCGGCTTGCGGAGGCGAATCTTCATCGGCCGCCGCTTTCGCAGCCGCGACGCGTGCGACCGCATCGGCGGTGGCAGCGGCTTCCAGATCGACTTCGGCGGCGAGCGCGGCGGCGAGGCCAGCCGGCAAGAGCGGCGCAGATTGAGCGGCCGTGGCGCGGGGCAATGGGTCCGCCGCAGGTGCCGCACGCTCGAGCCCTGGTGAATCCGTCGAGTTCGTTGCCGGAGCGGCAGCAGTCTCGGGAGGCACATCGTCCGGGAGTGTTTGCAACGCCGGCGGCAAGGCCGCTCGCGCGTGCCGCGTACCGCGCGCCACACGCTGCAGCGCCGCGTTGAGCGCGTCGGGTGCGCGGGGTGCGCGCAAGCGGTCGACGATGCTCGCCGCTTTCACCTGCTCGCTGGTCGCGCCGAAGCTCAACACCGCACGGCGCATCAGTTCGCTGACGCTAATGCCCAGATTCTCGGCGGTGGCAGTGATCGCGCGCTTCTGCGCGGTGGTCACGAATACGACGATGCGCTCGCTGGGCTTGTTCATGGTCGGCTCGCATACTTGTTGGCATGGGCGGTCAAGGCGTTATCGGGCATACGCGGCTCGCGTGCGGCGATGTCGTCGCGCGCGCCGAGTCCATCATATGACGAGTTGCACCGATGCGGAACGGGCGCGACATGAAAATCCCGTGACATCAACAGCTTGAGGCGTTCCCGGCGGCATTGCCCACGGCGCTTTCGACGCTTTCCGCCGGTCCCCCGCGAGGCGCCCGAAAATGCCCGGCGGTCGTGGCACGAAGGGAATTCTTACAAAAAAACTGGCTTGGGGCTGGCTTGATTTCTTTAAAATGCTCTGTTACGTTGCGCCGGACATGGTCCCAGGCGTGCCGTGCGGCCGGCCGGGGGCAAGCGGCTGCGCGGTGGCTTCCGCCTCAGGCTCCGAGGCTCGATCACCACCCATGCGCGCGCCGCGAGCGCGGGCAGAAAGGCGTTCTGTCATGCGCCCACTATTCCAGTCATGCCAATCATCAAACGACCGCATTCCTCCCATTCTCCGTCCGGTGAAGACCGGGATTCCTACCAACGCACTCCAGGACGCAATGCCGCTTCGCGCGATGCCGAGGCCGGCCGCCGTTCGTTTGGCGCGACGCTCGCGCTGTGGTTCGCGGGACTGATCGCGACCGTCGCGGTGGTGGGCGCGCTGATCGTCGGCTATGCGCTGGTGGTGATGGGGCCGCAACTGCCGTCGCTCGACGCGTTGACCGACTATCGTCCGAAAGTGCCGCTGCGGGTCTACACCGCGGATCACGTGCTGATCGGCGAATTCGGCGAGGAGCGGCGCAGCCTGGTGCGCTTCCAGGACATCCCCGACCAGATGAAGAAAGCCGTGCTCGCGATCGAGGACTACCGCTTCTACGAGCACGGCGGCGTCGACTTCCTCGGCATTCTGCGCGCCGGCTTTGCCGACCTCGCGCACGGCGGCGCCTCGCAGGGCGCGAGCACGATCACGATGCAGGTGGCGCGCAACTTCTTCCTGTCGAGCGAAAAGACCTACACGCGCAAGATTTACGAAATGCTGCTCGCGTACAAGATCGAGCGCGCGCTGACCAAGGATCAGATTCTCGAGCTGTACATGAATCAGATCTACCTGGGCGAGCGCGCGTACGGCTTCGCGTCGGCCGCGCGCGTGTACTTCGGCAAGGACCTGAAAGACATCACGCTCGCCGAGGCCGCGATGCTGGCGGGCTTGCCGAAGGCGCCGTCAGCGTATAACCCGGTGGTCAATCCGAAGCGCGCGAAGATCCGTCAGGAGTACATCCTGAAGCGCATGCTCGAACTGAAGTACATCAGCCGCGAGCAGTACGACCAGGCGGTAAAGGAAGAGATTCGTACCAAGAATCCGGGCAACGAATACAGCGTGCACGCCGAGTACATCGCCGAAATGGTCCGGCAGATGATGTACGCGCAGTACAAGGACGAAACCTATACGCGCGGTTTGAACGTCACCACGACGATCGACTCGGCCGACCAGGACGCCGCCTATCGCGCGGTGCGCAAGGGTGTGATGGATTACGAGCGGCGCCACGGCTATCGAGGACCGGAAGGCTTCGTGCAACTGCCCGCGCCCGGCGACGACCGCGATCAGACCATCGACGACGCGCTCACCGATCACCCGGACAACGGCGAGATCATCGCCGCCGTGGTGACGGATGCGGGTCCGAAGCAGGTGAAGGCGCAACTGGTCGACGGCACGCAGGTGACGATCGCCGGCGACGGTCTGCGCTTCGTCGCCGGTGCGTTGAGCGCGCGCGCAAGCACAACCACGAAGATCAAGCCGGGTTCGATCGTGCGTCTCGTCGCCGACGACAAGGGCAACTGGCAGATCACGCAACTGCCGCAGGTGGAAGGCGCACTGGTGTCGCTCACGCCGCAGGACGGCGCGATCCGCGCGCTGGTCGGTGGCTTCGACTTCAACAAGAACAAGTTCAATCACGTGACGCAGGCATGGCGTCAGCCGGGTTCGAGCTTCAAGCCGTTCATCTATTCGGCGGCGCTCGACAAGGGCGTGGGACCGGCGACGATCATCAACGACGCGCCGTTGTACTTCCCGGCCAGCACGCCGGGCGGCGACGCGTGGGAGCCGAAGGACGACGATCAGCCGGACGGTCCGATGCCGATGCGCCTCGCGTTGCAGAAGTCGAAGAACCTGGTGTCGATTCGCATCCTGTCGTTCATCGGCACGAAGTACGCGCAGGACTTCGTCACGCAGCGCTTCGGTTTCGACGCCGACAAGACCCCGCCGTATCTGCCGATGGCGCTTGGCGCGGGCCTCGTCACGCCGTTGCAGTCGGCCGGCGCGTATTCGGTGTTCGCGAACGGCGGCTACCGGATCAACCCGTATCTGATCAACGAAGTCACGGACGCGCGCGGCGAGCCGCTTTCGAAAGCGCAGCCGTTGACGGCCGGCCGCGACGCGCCCCGCACGCTGGAGCCGCGCAACGCATACATCATGAACAGCCTGCTGCATTCGGTAGCGACCGCCGGAACGGGCTCGGGCACCAACGTGCTGCGCCGTTCGGACCTGCAAGGCAAGACGGGTACGACCAACGACGCGAAGGACGGCTGGTTCGCCGGCTATCAGCAATCGCTCGTGGCGGTCGCGTGGATGGGTTACGACCAGCCGAAGACGCTCGGCAGCCGCGAATTCGGCGCGCAGCTCGCGTTGCCGATCTGGGTCGAGTTCATGCAGCGCGCGCTGCGCGGTGTGCCGCAGGCTGAACCGCAGCAGCCGCCGGGCGTGACCGCGGTCGACGGCGAGCTGTTCTTCACCGACATGATGCCGGGCAACGGCTTCGTCGCGAGCATCGGGCTCGATTCGGCGAATCCGGTGGCCGGTGGCGGCGATGCGGTCGGCGGAGTCGGGCCGGCTGGGATGACGCCGCCGGTGGTCCCGCCGCCGAGCGTGTCGTCGAACGAGAAGAAGCAAATCATGGATCTGTTCGAATCGAACAAGCCTTGATGAATCGGTGCGTGCGCGCGCCACTGGGCCGCGCACGCCGTTTCGAAAGGGCGAAGGGCGGCCCGTCAACGCGCTGGCGGCATTTTCGGAGCGCCGGCTCCAGCAGATTGTGTGCCCGCCCTCCGCAGTGTGTTTTAATTGGGCCCGCGGTATTTTTTCACGTTGGGTCCTACCCGGACGCCTGACCTCCAGACGGCGTCGGCCTCCAATACCACAGCGTCTCGCCGCGAGCGGGGCGTCCCTCTTCAGAGCGCAGCGCGAGACCCGGTTTGACGCGCGCCGCGTATGACAGCATGTCACTTCGATCGTTGCCAACCCCGAGGTTGTCGCGGCCGGCGTGTTCGCCATCCAGCATCCACCGGGTCCCGCCTTGTGAAAAGTCGAATTCTCATCTGTCTGACGACGGCTCTGCTGCGCGCGTTTGCTTTCCTGCCTTACGGGGTTGTCGCGCGAATCGGTACCGGCATCGGCGCGTTGCTGTACCGCATTCCGAGCACGCGCCGGCGTGTCGTGCACACCAATCTGAAGCTGTGCTTTCCCGACATGAGCGATGAAGCGCGCGAGCGTCTGGCGCGCGCGCACTTCTGTCATGTGATTCGCAGCTACGTGGAGCGCGGGCCGCAATGGTTCGGCAATGCGCAGGCGCTGGCGCGACTCGTCGAAGTGGAGAGTGCGATCGACCTCGGCGACGTCCAGTCGCAGCCGACCATCTTCGTGGGCTTCCATTTCGTCGGCATCGAGGCGGGCTGCATGATGTATTCGACGCGCCATCCGGTTGCGTCGCTCTATACGCCGATGTCGAACCTGCTGCTCGACGCGATGGCCAAGCGCCAGCGCGGCCGCTTCGGCACCGAGATGATTCCGCGCAGCGACAGCGTGCGGCGCGCGCTGCGGGTGTTGCGCGAGGGCAAGCCGGTGATGCTCGCCGCTGACATGGATTTCGGTTTGCGCGACTCGGTGTTCGTGCCGTTTTTCGGCGTGCCGGCGTGCACGCTGACGTCGGTCTCGCGGATGGCGCGTGCGGGCAATGCGCGCGTGGTGCCGTTCGTCACCGAGGTGCTGCCCGATTATCGCGGCTACAAGCTGACCATTTTCGACGCGCTAAGCGATTTTCCGTCCGACGATGTGTCGGTCGACGCGCGACGGATTACCGAGTTTCTGGAGACACAGGTAAGACGGATTCCTGATCAATATTATTGGGTGCACAAGCGCTTTAAAAACCGGCCGGCGGGGGAGGCGGGGGTTTATTGAGGTGGGCCTGGGTATTGCGGGCTGGTGCGGCGAGGGTGCCTCTGTCGCGATGCGGCTTGACTGGCGGTAATGCTGCCTCAGCGAGCGCATTTGAACCCGAACCCGAGCGCGCTCAAGCACTTAGTCGGGATCTCCAGGTGTTATCAACAGGGCTGTGAACAAAATCTGTGGATAACGGCTGCGCCTTCATTTGCCTGCGCACGACGCGTCCATCTGCACTGCCATTGCATCCGCCGACACCGCGCCTGACAAACCGATTTGCTTCAAGTACTTAGACGGCGCGCCCAAGAGTTATCAACAACTCTGTCAACAAAAATTGGGGATAACGTTGAGGCATCCCGACTGCTTCATCGCAAGCCCGAGCTCGCGTGCAACGCTCGTTGGTTCATTCGGTACCGCTGCCACAATTCCTAGTGCGTTCAACGTGTTAGCCCGCTTGTCAGATAGTTTTCAACAGGCTACTCAACACAAACTGGGGATAACTTCGCCGCCGTCCGTACGGAATCCCAGGTTTAGTTTGACCTGCCCGCATTCGCCGCCGACGTCGAGGACGCAGCAGCAGCCGCACTAGCCGTAGTAGCCGTAGTAGCCGCCGCCGCATCCACCGGCGGATTCCCCATCGCCTGAAAGAGCGCCGCCGTGTCCGTCAGACGCGCGCTCGTATAGCGGATCTCATCGAGCTGTGCGTTGCGAAACTGCTGCTCGCTCGAACGCGTCGACGAGATCGGCAGGGCGCCCAGCCGGTAGCGTCCCGACGTCTCTTCGAACACCCCCTGCGCCGAGCGCGCGGCCACGTTTGCCGCATCCAGCGCCTGCGCATCGTGCTCCAGCGCAGCGAGCGTATCGGCGACGTTCTGGAATGCGGCCAGCACCGTCTGCTTGTACTGCGAGACCGTGGCGTCGTAAGTGTGTTGCGCGGCACGCCGTTGCGCGAGCAGGGCGCCGCCATGAAACAGCGGTTGCGACAACGACGCGCCGATGCTCCAGATCGCCCCCGCGCCCGACAGCGCGACCGGCCAACTGAAGCCGCCTTGTCCCATCGACGCGCTCAGCGACAAACTCGGGAACATCTGCGCCGTCGCGACGCCGACGTCCGCCGCCGCTGCTTTCAATGCGGCGTCGGCGGCCTGGATGTCCGGCCGCGAGCGCAGCAACTCCGACGGCACCACGACCGGCACCTGATCGGGCACGTGCAGCCGCGCGAGATCGAGGTCGTCCGGCGCCGCATCCGGCGTGCGGCCGAGCAGCACCGCCAACGCGTGACGCGTCGTCAGCCATTGCTGCTTGAGGCCCGGCAGGCTCGCCGACAGACTCGCGGCGCTCTGCTGCGCGCTCAACTGTTCGGCGTGCGAGACCGCGCCGAGCGCATAACGCCGCTGCGTGTCGCGCGCCTGGTCGTTGGCGAGCGTCACGAGCCGCTCGGTCGTGTCGATCTGCGCATGCAGCGCGGCGCTGGTGATCGCCGCCGTGACGATGTTGGCGGCCAGCGCGCGGCGCGCGGCATCGAACTGATAGGCCTGCACGTTCACGCGCGCGGCGAGCGCCGCGTCGGCCAGACGCGCGGCGCCGAACAGGTCGAACGTGTAATGCGCCTGCAATTGACCGACGAACACGTTGTACAGAAACGTGTTGGGCCCGATCTCGGGGATCGCAAGCGCGCGATTGCGGGTCGCCTGGCCGCCCGCGTCGATGGTCGGCAACATCGAACTGCCGATCTGCGCGCGCAACTGCTCGCGCGCGGCGGCGAGACTTTTATCGGTGGCGGCGAGCGTCGGGCTGTTGCGCAAGCCTTCGTCGACCAGCGCGTCCAACGCGTCCGACTGATACAGCTTCCACCATTCGGGCACCGCCTGTGCGCCGACCACGAAATGCTGCGTGACGCCTTGCGCGGGCACTGTCTGAGTCGGCTGTGCTTCGGCACCGTAGTGCGCCGGCTGCGGCATCGCGGGCGGCTCGCCGTTCGGTCCGAACGAGCAGGCCGCGAGCGTGCTCGCGGCGACGGCGAGCGCGCCGAGCCGCGGGTAAGAAACGGAGCGAACGAAGCGCACGTCACGCACGTAACGCACGTATCGAACACAGCGTGAGAACGCGAAAGTAACCATGCTCAATTCCCCGTATGCGTCGCGCCGGACGGCGTCTGCGGTTCGCGCTCGTCGCCACGCACTCTGAACGACGCGGCGTACAGCGCGGGCAGATAGAACAACGTGAGGATCGTCGCGCTGGTGATGCCGCCCATCAGCGCGGTCGCCATCGGGCCGAAGAAGTTCGAACGCAGGAGCGGAATCAGCGCGAGAACGGCAGCCGCGGCGGTCAGCGTGATCGGCCGGAAGCGCCGCACGGTCGCACCGACAATCGCATCGAAACGCTTGTGCCCCGACGCGATGTCCTGCTCGATCTGGTCCACCAGAATCACCGAGTTGCGCATGATGATGCCGAACATCGCGATCACGCCGAGCATCGCGACGAAGCCGAACGGCTGGCCGAACAGCAGCAGCGTCAGCACCACGCCGATCAAACCGAGCGGCGCGGTCAGCACGACCATCAGCACGCGCGCGAAGCTCTGCAACTGGATCATCAGCAAGGTCAGCACCGCGATCACCATGATCGGAATCTGCGCGTTGATCGACGCCTGACCCTTGCCGCTTTCCTCGACCGAGCCGCCCACTTCGATCCGGTAGCCGACCGGCAGGGTCGCGCGAATCTGCGCGAGCGCGCGATCCACCGAGTGCGTGACGTCGATGCCTTGCGCACCAGGCGACACGTCGGACTGCACGGTGATGGTCGGCTGACGGTCGCGCTCCCAGATCACGCCGTACTCCAGATCGTTGCTCAGATGGCCGAGCGTGCCGAGCGGCACCGGGCCGTTCGGCGTGGGCATCGCGAGCGCCACGAGTTGCGACGGGTCGACGCGTTCCGCGCGCGGCGCACGCAGATCCACGCTGATCAGCTTGTCGCGTTCGCGATACTGCGTGACGGTGTAGCCGGAGAGTGTCATCGCGAGGAAGCTCGAAATGTCTTCGGAGCTTACGCCCAGTTCGCGTGCGCGCTTCTGGTCGACTTCGAAACGTACCGAGCGTTCGGCGGGTTCGTCCCAATCGAACTGGACGTTGCTCGTGCCACGGTCGGCGCGCATCGTGGCGGCGACGCGCTCGGCGATCGAGCGCACGGTCGCGATGTCGTCGCCGCTCACGCGGAACTGCACCGGATAGCCGACCGGCGGCCCGTTTTCGAGGCGTGACAGGCGCGTGCGAATCGCGGGGAAGTGGTCGCGCAATTGCGGTTCGAGCCATTGCGCGAGCTTCTCGCGATCCTTCACCGACTTCGCAGTGATCACGAACTGCGCGAAATTGGGCTGCGGCAATTGCTGATCGAGCGGCAGATAGAAACGCGGCGCGCCGGTGCCGACGAAGCTCACCGTGTGATCGATTTCAGGGCGTCCCACCAGCGTCTTTTCGAGCCGCTGGGCCTGGCGCAACGTCGCTTCGAACGACGCGCCTTCGGGCAGGCGCACATCCACGAGCAACTCGGGCCGGTCCGAACTCGGGAAGAACTGTTGCGGCACCAGCGTGAAGCTCGCCATTGCCACCACGAACAGCACGACGGTGATCGCCAGCACGATGAAACGCCGCTCGATACACCAGCCGATCCAGCCACGCAGGCGCTTGTAGAAGCGCGTGTCGTAGATATCGTGCTCGTGGTCCTCCGCTTCGTGCGCCTGACGTTTGCGCTCGGGCAGCAGGTGATAGCCGAGCAGCGGAATCAGCACGACCGCCGCGAGCCACGACGCGATCAGCGCGATCGCCGACACTTCGAAGATCGAGCGTGTGTACTCGCCGGTGCTCGATTTTGCCAGCGCGATCGGCAGGAAACCGGACACGGTCACGAGCGTACCGGTAAGCATCGGAAACGCGGTGCTGGTGTATGCGAAGGCCGCCGCGCGCGTGCGGTTCCAGCCTTGCTCCAGCTTCACCGACATCATCTCGACAGCGATGATCGCGTCGTCGACCAGCAGTCCCAACGCGAGCACCAGTGTGCCGAGCGACACCTTGTGCAAGCCGATATCGAACAGATACATGCACAGCGCGGTGACGGCGAGCACCACCGGGATCGAGATCACGACCACCATGCCGGTGCGCACGCCGAGCGACACGAGACTCACCACCAGCACGATCGCGACGGCTTCGGCGACCGCTTCGAGGAAGTCGTCGACCGACCGCGCGACCGCGTGCGGCATGCTCGACACTTCGGCCAGTTGCAGACCGGCCGGGAGTGCCTTGCGCAGTTGTGCCATCTGTTGATCGAGCGCCTTGCCGAGGCGGATCACGTCGCCGCCAGGCTGCATCGTCACGCCGATGCCGAGCACCGCCTTGCCGCCGAAGCGCATCTGCGTGACGACCGGATCGTCGTAGCCGCGCTTGATCGTCGCGATATCGCCGAGACGGAACGTGCGGTTGTTGACGCGGATCAGCGTGTCGGCGAGCGCCGCGACGTCCTTGAACTGGCCGCTCGGACGCACGAACACGCGGTCGTCGGCAGTGGTCAGCGTGCCTGCCGGCGACACGCTGTTCTGCGCGTTGATCGCCTGGGCGAGTTGCTGCGGCGAGATGCCCAGACGCGTGAGCTGCGTGTTGGCGATTTCGATGTAGATGTGCTGATCGGGGTCGCCGAAGTAGTCGACCTTGGCGACGCCCGGCACGCGCAGCAGCACCGTGCGCAACTGGTCCGCGTAATCGTGCAGTTGCGCGGCGGAAAAGCCGTCGCCTTCGAGCGTGTAGATATTGGTGTAGACGTCGCCGAATTCGTCGTTGAAGAACGGGCCCTGGATGCCTTGAGGCAAGGTCGCCGCGATGTCGCCGACTTTCTTGCGCACCTGATACCAGGTCTCGGGCACCTGACTGACGGGCGCCGAGTCCTTCATCGAGAAGAACATCAGCGACTCGCCGGGGCGCGAGTAGCTGCGGATGAAATCGACGTACGGCGTCTCCTGCAATTTGCGGCCGATGCGGTCCGTCACCTGTTCCTGCACCTGGCGCGCGGTTGCGCCGGGCCAGAAGGTGCGGATCACCATCACGCGGAACGTGAACGGCGGGTCTTCGGATTGCGCGAGCCGCGTATAGGCGAGGATGCCGAACGCGGTGGCGAGCGCAATCAGGAAAACGACCAGCGCCTGATGACGCAGCGCCCACGCGGACAGGTTGAAGCGTCCTTCTTCGTGTTCATGGGCGGTGCTCATGAAGCGAAGTCCTCGGGATGCAGCGGCGGGATCACGCGGACCTTCTCGCCGGCGGTCACGGTGTGCACGCCTTGCAGCACGACGCGTTCACCGTCCTTGAGCCCCTGGCCGATCACGATCGTGCGCTCGTTGTAGCGTGTCACGGTGACACGGCGCAATTCGAGCGCGTCGTCCCCGCCGCGCACGACCCACACGGCCGGCTCGCGGCCTTCGTGGAACAGCGCGGTAACGGGCAGCGTGAACAGGCCGTTCTGTTGCGCCGTGCCGTTCGCCAGCGGTGACGTAAGCGGTGCAAGCGGTGCGATGTCGGCGGTCATGCCGAGGCGCACGTCGGGGCCGGGATTGTCGAGCGTGAGCCGTGCGCGCCAGGTGCGGCTTTGCGCGTCGGCGGCGGGCGACAGTTCGCGCACGCGCGCTGTGAACTTGCGCCCCGGCAGCGCGGCGAGCGTGACGTTCGCGCGTTGGCCGACCGCGAATCCCGCGAGCGAGCTTTCCGGCACGTCGCACAGCACATCGATGTCGCCGCTCCACGCGAGGTTATAGACGGGCTGGCCGGCAGTCACGTTCTGTCCGGTGTCGGCCTGTTCCGCCGTGATCACGCCGGCATGTCCGGCGATCAGCGTGGTGTACTGCAACTGGTTCTTCGACAGCGCCGCCTGCTGCGCGGCCTGATCGCGCTGCGCAAGCGCGGACGCATACGCATTGGTGGTCTGTTCGAGCTGCGCGGGGGCAATCAGGTTTTCCTTCGCCTGCGCCTGGTCGCGATCGAGTTGCTGCTTCGCGAACACGAGGCTGTGCTGCGCGGCGTCGAGTTGCGCCTGCGCACTGGCCGCGCTCTTCTGGGCGTCCGCCGGATCGAGCAGGGCGACGATCTGCCCGTTCTTCACGACGTCGCCAAGCCGCACCCGCCGCTCGATGATCTTGCCGCCGACGCGAAACGACAGCGGTGTCGAATAGCGCGATTGCACTTCGCCGGGCAGCGACGCGGCCGGCATCGCGCTGCCGTCCGCATGCACGGCGACGGCCACCACGGGACGCGGCGCGGGGGCCGCCGCTTCTTTCTTCGAGCAAGCGGCCAGCGCGAGCACGGCGGCCAGCGCGCCGGCCAATGCCACGGCGCGGGCCGTGCGGGCTGCGCGACGCATGGGCCGGGGGGACTGCGGACGCATCGTCGACGATGCGGGAGGACCGGGACGCTTCACAATTACCCCAACAGGAGACAGCGAACGAACACGGCAAGCCGCAGCGGCCCGCCAGCGGAGACACGCAGTCCGTTTATGCAACTGGCATGCGCATCTGACTTCGAATGGTGTCGTGCATTCTAATACACACCTGTATTTGAATGTGAGAGTGAATTTGAATTCTTTTAGGTGCTAGACTGGCGCCCATGAAACGGCAACGACTGACACGCGAGCAAAGCAAGGACCAGACGCGCGAGCGCCTGCTCGACGCTGCGCAGGCGATTTTTATGAAGAAGGGTTTTGTCGCGGCGAGCGTCGAAGACATCGCGGTGGCGGCGGGCTATACGCGCGGCGCGTTCTATTCGAATTTCCGCAGCAAGAGCGAGCTGTTTCTCGAACTGTTGCGGCGCGATCACGAAACGATGCAGGCGGGCTTGCAGGCCATCTTCGCAAGCGCGGCCTCGCGCGAGGAGATGGAAGCGCGCGTGCTGAGTTACTACAGCACTTTGCATCGCGAGAACAAGTGCTTCCTGCTATGGGTCGAGGCGAAGCTGCTCGCGGTGCGCGACGGGCGCTTCCGGCTGCGTTTCAATGCATTCATGCACGAGAAGCTCGAACAGTTGAGCGCGTACATCCGCGAGTTTTCGGCGCGCGTCGGCACGCCGATGCTGATGGAGCCAGAGGCGCTGGCAATCGGTTTGATGGGTTTGTGCGACGGCGTGCAGTTCTTTTACACGGTCGATCCGCAGAACGTGCCGACGGAGATGGCCGAAGCAGTGCTGGCGGGATTTTTCTCTCGCGTGGTGTTCGGGCGCGACGCATGAGCCGAGCGGCTCGCGTGGGATGGGAGTTGAAGCAGCAAGGAAGGAGGGCCGCCGAGAGAAAGTGCTACGCGACCCGAGCTGCTAACAAGCCGCAAGCTGCGCGCGTAGCCAGGGCGCTTCAAAATGCGGCTGCATGCCTGCGCAGCGCGCCGGATGCAGCCGATCAGATCAGTTGTTCGGCAACGGTGCGCAGACGTCGGCGTCCGGCGCGGCGCAGGCGAACGAGTATTCGCCGCTGTAGCGCAGGACTTCCGCACCGGCGTGCAAAACGACTTTGATGTCTGGGCAGCGCTCGTAGGCGATGAACGCCGAGCAGGCCGCGGCGGACCAGCAGACCAGTGAAAACGCGATTTTTTCGAAGAGCTGAAAACGTTGTGGCATAGCGGTAATTTCCTTTCGGCCGCTATGGTACCAGCATCCTAGGGTTTATACCTAGTCGAAATCCGCAACACTCGTCGCAACAGTGACGCGAAAGCCTCGTCAATCTGTCTGGAATGTCATCTTCAGGTCAGGGTTGGGACATGATCGGATCGATACAATCGGATCGTTGGGCAAACCTGCGCGAGCCTTGCCGCGCGGGTCTTCAAAGGCGGCGAGGTTGCGCCGGCCCGGCTTTACCGAGGCAGGAGTCGTCCCATGAATCAACTGCAATCGATGCGCGTGTTCGTCAAAGTGGCGGACCTCGGCAGTTTCGTCGGCGCGGCGGGCGCGCTGGACCTGTCCACCGCGGTGGTCACGCGGCACGTGGCCGACCTGGAAGCGCGTCTCGGCACGCGGCTGCTCAACCGCACCACGCGCCGGCTGTCGCTGACCGAGTCGGGCACCACCTACCTGGAACGCGTGCGCCACATTCTCGACGACCTCGAAGGCGTCGAGCAAATGGTGGTCGCGCGCAATCACGAGCCGGTCGGCACCTTGCGTATCGTCGCGCCGGTGGTGTTCGGGCTGCACAGCCTCGCGCCGGCGGTGCAGTCGTACGCGGCGCGCTATCCGGACGTCGTGCCGGATGTCACGCTCGCGGATCGCCAGGTCGATCTGGTCGAGGAGGGCTTCGACGTCGGCATCATGGTCGCGCGGCACATGCGCACTGCGAGCATCGTCACGCGACGCCTGACGACCGGCTACATGACGGTCTGCGCGACGCCCGCGTATCTGGCGCAGCACGGCACGCCGACGCGTCCCGTGCATCTGCTGAAGCACCCGTGCCTGAGCCGGCCGGCCGAGCACGGCGGCGAGGAACGTGTGTTCACCGGACCGGAAGGCGAGGTTCGAGTGCGGCCGGTCAACGCGATCGCCGCGAACAACACCGAGATGCTGCGGCAGTTCGCGTTGCTGGGGATGGGGGTGGCGATCCTGCCGAGCTATCTGATCGGCCGTGATCTGGCGTCCGGGCGGCTCGTGCCCTTGCTCGGCGATTACCGTTTGCCGCAGATCGAGATCACGATTGCGTATCCGAGCCGCCAGCATCTGCCGGCGAAGGTGCGTACTTTCATCGATCACCTCGTCGCGCATTTCCAGCAGGCTGAGGAGCCTGCTCGCGATACGCGGATCGTGGCGGTGGCGAACTCCGTCGCGGATGCGCTCGCCGAGGCGGGTGATCTGGCGGTGGCGGCCGCGCAGCGCGGTGTGACGCGTCGGGCGCCCAGGACGTCTCGGGCGCGGACGGTCGCGTCGCCGCAGGTTGGATGAGGATCGCAGGAGAGGCACCGGGCGAGCCGGCGTTTGCTGGGTCACCCGGGGTTTGGAGTGTGCGGGGAAGCTGGCGAGATGCGCCAGTTGACTCCAACGAGCGAAGGGCGATGAAATCCCGCCGCCCTTTTTGCCCGGCCGCTTGCTTGCTTGCGCTACGCTAAGAGCCCAGCCCGGGCCCGTAATTGCCGCTAATCAAACGCGTCACGGACGCAATGTCCGTGTAATCCTGTTCCGGCATTCCGTCGAGCATCGACAGGACTTCGTTGCTCGCGCCGGCTTCGCGTGCGGCGTCGACCAGCGCGTCCTTGTTGGTCGGGAAATGGACTTCGCTCAGAAGATCGGCGATCTGCAGGTCGATCGATTCGCCGGGAATAGCCGAGGCAGTCATGCATATGCTCCTGTGGGTACGCGATTGAAATCAGTGATTGGCCGCTAGTGGCGCGGAAGCAGGCGGGCCAGGCGAACGTCGGGAGGCGTGACCTTGTCATGAGCTTGAGTTGCCACACACACCACAGCTCGCTCACGGAGTCGCCAGAGTCACCGCACAGGCTCGGAAGGCGGCAGCGCCACGCAAACACGCAACGAGGCGGCAATAGGCAACGCAACAAGCAACGCAGCCGACCATCAGAACACAACCCGGGTCAGGTCTGCAATTGCTCGTTCTTCCCCATGACACTGCGATCGAGATGTCGCGACTTCGGCAGCGCGATGTGCTGCCATTGTTGCGGCCGGTTATCGTCCGTAGCGGCGACGTCCGGCGCCGCGGGGGCGACCGGCGCGGCGTTGGCGCGTTCGGCAAGACTATTCGCATTCGTGCTGTCGACGGCGGTGTGAACCGGAGCGGCAAAACACGAAGCGGACAGCGTCACCATGGTCAACAGTGTCGAGGTTTTCATCGCCCGACCTCCTAAGCTCATGCGGCGCTGACAGTTAAGCAAAGGCTGTGCCGTCCCCGCGTCGAAAGGAGGGCGCAAGCTACACGCGGCGTTGCGATGCGCGACCCGCGCCCATCTACCATCTTAGATGGCAAATAATGCAACGCGCGCCACATTTGCGACAAAACCGAATTGCTGACCGCATGCAGATGATGACACGAAGACGGCGCTTCAAAGCTCCGCTTAACGCAGCACCTCGAACCGCGTCCAAGGCCACGACGGCCGGTCGCGCATGTACCCGTTTAGCCAGTTCCATTGCGGATGCCGCTTCATGAACGCCTGCGCATCGAACGGTCGTCCGCATGGATGACCCCAGCGCGCGCTGAACGCCATCTCGCGCGCCATTTCGCTGTCGACCACCTTGCCGTCGTTGGCGCCCCACGGATTGAACGGCCCGTGATCGGTGCCGCCGAAACGCGCGTCATCCAGTTCCAGATGACCGCAGATCGTGCGCGAGCACGGGTTGTCGTTGCGGTCGAGATACACGTCGTGATGATCGGCGATCATCTCTTTCGCGAGCTCCACGTCGATCTTGCCGCGATGCATTTCTTCGAGCTGCATGAAGCGCAAACGCCGCGCGCCGTTCTTGCGCACGTCCGTGTAATCCTCGCCTTCGCCGATGCACTCCTGATTGCGGATTTTCAGATCGGTCGCCGTGTTATAGCCGCTATAGAAACCATCCCGCGTGGTCTCGAAGCCGGAATAGTGCAACCCCAGTTCATAACGCGCGATCTCGCCGGTCTTCGCGTCGCCGAGGAGCCAGCTGTTCGCGTAGCCGCCGTTGTTGGCGAGCGCGAACAGCTCGCACCATTCGCCGATACTGTTCGCATACTGCGACGCGCGTCGCGAGCGGTAGAACTCGGGCGCGCCCGCCGCGTTGTAGCCGATGAAATTGGAGATGGTGGTCTCGGTCACCATCAGCCCTGCGCCCGTGACCCAGAAGTCGGTGAGACTAGAGATGCAGCCCGGCAAGCCCTGCATCAGGATGCGGTTGCCGCGGTCCGGCACGATGTCGAACACGACGTTGAACGCGTCGCCGGCCGCGTAGCGGTCCCACGAGTTGTGCGCCATCACGATGCGGCCGTCGCGCGTCGCGTTGCCCGTGGCGATGAACGCGCTGCAATGGTGCCCGCGCCGGCCGCGCCAGGGCTTGGTGCCGAGTTGCGGCTGCTGCCGCGCCGCGTGGCTCGGCCACCAGCTTTGCAGCAGATCCATGTAGCCGTTCCATGCGAGCACCTCGGTGAACGGCAGCTTCGCGCCGTCGGCAATGCCCTGGATTTCGTCGGCGAATTCGGTGTCGAGCTTGCTCGCGAATTGCGCGGTCGCGGCGTCGACGAAAGTGTCGAACTCCTCGCCCGTGTCCCATTTCGCGAGGTAGCGCGCGGTGCGGATCGCGTTGCGGATTTCGGCGGCGAGCAGCTGGCCGTGCTGCTCGCCGCGGTCGTAGGGTTCGCCTTCGATATGCAGGAAGATCCAGCCTGCCTGGTCGCGGCGCACGGCATCGAGGGACGGTTCGCTCATCTTCGCTCCGATCGCACGGCGGGCGTCTCGGTGCGCCCGTCCTGGCGTAACGCGCGCTGCGGCGTGTGTGGCGAATGAAGGCCGGCCTGGTGTCGGTCTGGTGCCGCGGCGGTCTCCCCATTGTAGAGAATCTGCGGCGCTTTGCACGGCGCCGCCGGGCCGCGAGCGACGCCGCCTAGTGGGTCGGATTCATGCGGAAATACGCGTCGAGCAGTGAGGTCTTGTAGACCACGCCGGCTAGCTTCGGATGCGCGGCGCTTTCCACCACCGGCAGCCGCTCGCCCTGAAACGCCATGAAGTGCTGCAACGCGACGCCGAGCGGCATGTCCGGCGTGAGCACGTCGAAATGCGGCTGCAAATAATCGGCTGCGGTTTTCGCCGACGTATCGCGTTTGTCGAGCAGATCGGACGTGATGTCCTTCAGTGCGACGACGCCGAGAAACGCGCCGGACTCGTTGGCCACGTACAGATACTTCACCGGATATTCGAGGAACACGCGCGTCATGTCCTGCACGCTCGCGTTCGGCAACACGACGGTTTCGGCGGGGCGGATCAGCTCGCGCATCTGCGTGGCGCGCAGGCGCGAGCGCTCCTGTTCCTCGCGATTGCGGCGCAGCGTGATTTCGTACATCGAATTCTTGCCGATCGCGCGCGCGATGAAATACGCAACCACGCACGACAGCATCAGCGGCAGCACCACCTGGTAGCTGAGCGTCATCTCGAAGATCATCAGGATCGCCATCAGCGGCGCCTGGGTCGCGCCGGCGAGGAACGCGCCCATGCCGACCATCGCGTACGCGTACGGCTCCGAGGTCGCGTGCGGCCACAGCGCATGCATGCCCTGGCCGAACAGCGAGCCGACCGCCGCACCGACGAACAGCGTCGGCGTGAAGACCCCGCCGACCGCGCCGGAGCCGGCGGTAGCCGCGGTCGCGGCGAGCTTGAACACCAGCACGAGGACGAGCGCGGTCCACGTCCACGGCGAATGGAGGATCGAGTTGACGACGCTGTAACCGTTGCCCCACACCTCGGGCGTCCAGATAGAGATGACGCCGACCACGAAACCGCCGAGCGCGAGCCGCACGGGCAATGGCACCGGCAGCTTGCGAAAGGCGGCCTTCGACGCGTCGAGCAGGCGCAGGAACTGTGGGGCGGCCAGGCCGCACAGCGCGCCGAGCGCGACGAACAGCAGCACTTCGAGACCGGCCACCGCCGGAAACACCGGCATCTCGTACGGCGGCTTGTAGCCCGCGAATTCACGCATCGTGATGTTGGCGACCACCGCCGACACCACCACCGGCCCGAAGCTCTCCATCGCAATCGAGCCGAGCACGATCTCCGTGACGAAAAACGCGCCCGCGATCGGCGCGCTGTACGCGGACGTGATCCCGGCCGCCGCGCCGCACGCAACCAGCAAGCGCAGCCGCGACGGATCGAAGTGCACCCAGCGGCCGATCAGCGACGACGCCAGCGCCGCCAGTTGCACCATCGGCCCTTCGCGACCGATCGAACCGCCGCTCGCGATCGTGAACAGCGACGACACGCTGCGCCACAGGCTCAGCTTGACCGGCACCACGCCGTCGCCGATCGCGACCGCTTCCATGTAATCGACGTGATTGCATTTGTCCGCGTGGCGCTGCGCGATCAGCAGAAAAAAGCCCGCGATCAGACCGCCGGCGGCGGGCAGCCAGACCCGCACGGTCCACGGCAGGCTGCGCGCCATTTCGACGAAGCTGCCCGCGCGGCCCGCCACCGCCAGTTGCAGCAGCGCGATCGCTTCGCGAAACAGGATCGTCGCGAACGCGCCGGCGATGCCGACCACCACCGACCAGACCAGCATCGTGTGGGCGTCCGACAGCCGGAACAGGTTTTGGGCGCGGGTGCGCAGCTTCAGCAGGAATGAAAGCACGTCGACGGTACAGGGCGTGGGAAAGGGTTGGGGAACGGCGCGCACGGTAACGGCAGCCCGCCCGCTTCGGACGGCGGGCGCGCTGCTGCGGGTGAACGAACGGGGGCGGCGCGGCTCAAGTCGCCGCCTTGTCGAGTTCCGGGTAGTGCCGGAAGATGCAGGCCTCGTTGTGCTCGATGCGCCGCTCAGACCGCAGATACGCGGCGATGTTTGGCCGCGCGATCACCAAGTCGTGCAACGCGGCGAGTCGCGGGTAGTGTTCGCCGAAACGTTTCAGCGCGCGCGGGAACGCGTACAGCAGGCCGTCGATCAGCTGGAACATCGACAGGTCGACGTAGGTGAGCGCATCGCCGACCATGAAGCTGTCGCCGGCCGGGTTCTGCTTCAGCACGCGCTCGAAGTACGACATGAACTTCGGAATCCGGTTGTCGATGAAATCGTGCGCGCGCACTTTAGCGGCGTCCTTCTGATCTTCGTAGTACAGGCCGCTCGCGAGCGGATGATGTGTGTCGTGCGCTTCGGTGACCACGTCGGCGATCGTCAGTTGCAGGCCATTTGCAACATAGCGCAGGCTTTCGACCGACGGCGCGAGATTCAGCCGCGGGCCGAGATAGAACAGGATGTTGGCGGTCTGCGCGATCACCAGATCGCCGTCTTTCAGGAACGGCGGCGCGAACGGCGGATACGGCTCGTCGCGGCTTTTCATCACCGCCATCATCGCGCCCGTGCCCCAGCCGTCCGATTCATCGCCGCGCGCCACCTCGATGTAGTCGGCGCCGGCTTCCTCCAGCGCCAGGCGCACGAATTCGCCGCGTCCTTGCAGGCCGTCCCAATAGTAAAGTTCCAGGCTCATCGGTTGATCCTCATTCCGGTCGCTCATGCGGGTCGCATGAACGGGTTGCAGGAGCAGGTGACGCGAGCAACCAGTATGCCGCGCGGGCGCGCCCGATGGTTCGCCAGAATGCGCAAAACCCCGCACGCGGCGGGGTGGGTACGAAGGCGAGCGAGTTTAGCCGAGCAGGTGCTGGACGGTCCATGTGATTCCCAGTCCGCCGGCAATCAGCCACACATACAGGATCAAACCGGTGGTCAGCGCGCGAGGGCCGGCCTGGCGGATCTGCGCGATGCGCGTTTCGATGCCGAGCGCGGTCATCGCCATGGTCAGCGCGAAGGTGTCGAGCATGTTTAGCGTGCTGGTCGCGCTGTCCGGCAGGACGTGCAGCGAGTTGATCACGACGCACGCGAGGAAGCCGAGCGCGAACCACGGAATCGCCAGCTTGCGCGGTGCGCCCTGAGCGTCTTGAGCGCCGTCATGCGAGGCCGATGCCGCGGCTTTGCGCGCCGAGCGGTTCACCCACACGCCGACCACGAGCAGTACCGGCACCAGCAGCATCACGCGGGTCATCTTGACGATGGTGGCGATGTGCGTCGTTTCCGGGCTCACGTTGCTGGCCGCGCCCACCACCTGCGCGACCTCATGGATCGTGCCGCCGAAGAACAGACCCGCGCCGACCGTGTCGAGATGCAGCCAGCCCGCGTTGAACAGGATCGGGTACAGGAACATCGAAAGTGTGCCGAACAGCACCACGCTGCCGACCGCCATCGCGCTTTTGTGCGGCTTCGATTGCAGCGTCGATTCAAACGCGAGCACCGCGGCCGCGCCGCAGATCGCGCTGCCGGCGGCGGTCAGGAGCGCCGTATCGCGATCGAGCTTCATGATTTTCATGCCGGCCCAAGTGCCGATGACGAGCGTGCTCACCACGATCAGTACCGATTCCGCGAGGCCCGGCAAGCCGACCTGAGCGATTTCCTGCAGGCTCACGCGCAGTCCGAAGAACGCGACCGCGATGCGCAGCAGCTTGCGCGCCGAAAAGTTGACGCCGGCCGCCCAGCTCGCGGGCATGCCGTCGCGCAGCGCGTTGCCGTAAATGGCGCCGGCCACGATGCCGACGATCAACGGGCTCAGACCGAGCCCGGCGATCGCGGGAATCGACGCGATGCGGGTGACGGCGGCGGCGAACAGCGCGACGAACAGCACGCCGTTGAGTTGGCCGCGGGTGGAATGCCCGGCGGCGGGTGCGGTGACTGCGGCTGCGGTCAGCGGAACGGGAGCGGTGGCCATGTTGCAGTCCTCGATGACTGACGGATTCAATGGGCCAATCCTAAATTAGATATATGGATATGAAAAATCATGATTTAGGATGTAAAGTATCGGCTGATCCGATATTTTTATCCCATGACCCCCGATCAACTTATAACTTTCGCTGCCGTCGCCGAACATCGCAACATCAGCCGTGCGGCTGTGGCGCTGCATCTGTCGCAGCCGGCGGTGTCCGGTCAGCTGCGGCAGTTGCAGGACGAATTCGGCGAGCCGCTTTATCAGCGGGACGGCCGCGGTGTGCGGTTGACGCCCGCCGGTGAGCAACTCGCGAACTACGCGACGCGGCTGCGCGAAACCTGGCGCCAGGCGCATGCGTATCGTGACGCGCTGCGCGGCCTGGAGCAGGGCACGCTGCGGATCGGCGCAAGTACGACGCCGGCAAGCTACCTGCTGCCGTACCTGATCGCCGATTTCCATCGCCAATATCCGGACGTGTCAGTGCATACCGCCGACGGCAACACCACCGAAATCGTCGGCGCGCTCGGCTCGGTAGACATCGCGATGATCGAAGGGCCGGTCGGCGCCGATCTGCCGCCGGACACCGCCGTGCACGCATGGCGCGAGGACGAGATCGTCGCGATCGTGCCGCGCTCGCATCCGTTGGCGCCGGCGGGCCACGGCGGCCGCGCGGAACTGGCGGACTTCGGTGCGCATCCCCTGGTGCTGCGCGAAACGGGGTCGGGCGTGCGGCAGATCGTCGAGCGCGCGTTCGCGCGGGCAGGCGTGCCGATGCGCGTGGTGCTGGAAATTGCCGGCGTCGAAGGCGTGAAGGAGGCGGTGCGGGCCGGCATGGGCATCGGCTTCGTCTCGGCAATGTCGATGCGTCACGAGAACGGCGCGTTGTGCATGTTGTCGCTGAGCCCGGAACCGCTCACGCGCCGGCTGTCGATCCTCGTGCCCTACGCGAGCGCGCCGTCACGGGTGGTCGAGCAGTTTCTCGCGCTGTGTCTCGCGGACGAGGCCTGCGCGGCACGTTGAACGGTAAGCGACCCGCAGTCACCGCGGCGGCGCATGGCTTCGGTCAGCGCTGAAGAAATTGAAAGTTTCGGGTGCGCGGTCGTTACCAGGACCGCCGACGGGGACCGCGTACCTGCTGCGCCTGGGGATTTCCTCTATGGCGCACGCCGCGCGTCCCGGCGCACTATTCGGGCATTCGCAAGCGCCTCGGCGCTTTTTTTCGAAATGGTTTTGGAACCGGTTCCAAGCGCCGTTCAAAACGCAGAATTGAACAGAGTCGATATGGCTGAAGCAATGGACATAGTGATCGTCGCAAGCGCATTCGGAATGGATGCGGTGCGCGCGGGCGGTCATTTGCACTGGGCACAGGCGAGCCGGCGGGCCGGCGCGGCTGGCTTCGAAGTGCGTCGCGAGCTGTTCGCAGAGGAAGCCGACGCGGCGCCGCAACGCCTGCGCGAACTCGGCGAGTCGCTTGCCGGGTTGGGGCTGTGGGCGGTGTTTTCCACGCCCGCGTCGCTCTACACATCGGATGGCCAGCTCGATGCCGCCGCACTGCGGCTCGCGCTCGGCGAAGCGACGGCGCTCGGCGCGCGCTTCGTCAAGCTGCAACTCGGCGGGTTCGCCGGGGACGCGGCCGGCGCGGCGATTGCTGAGCAGATGGAGGGCGCGGACGTGCGGCTCGTCGTCGAGAACGGGCAACTGGCGGAGGGCGGCTCGCTAGCGCAATTCACCGGCCTGTTCGACGCGTTGGCGCGCGAAGGCCACGCCGACGTGCTCGGCATGACGTTCGATATCGGCAACTGGGCCTGGCGCGACGTCGCGCCGCTCGATGCCGCGCGGCTGCTGGCGCCGCGCGTCGAATACATCCATTGCAAGACGACGGTGGGCGAGGGCGCGCGGCGCTTTCCCGTCGCCCCGGCCGCCGATGACGCCGGTTTCATCGCGGTGCTGGACAGCTTGCCGCGCAACGTGCCGCGCGGCATCGAGTTCCCGTTCGACGCGAGCCGCATCGAGGCGGACGCGGCTCGCCATGTCGGATGGCTGGCTGCTGCGTGAGTGGTGTGAGCGGCGTGCGGGACGAGAGAGAGTTCGGTAGCAGCACGAGCCCGAAGTCCCGGCAACCGTGCCGCGGGAAGATTGCTGTACAACATGGGCACGACAGCGCAAGCACGACAACTTGCGCGCAGGGTGCAAGCCGTTGCGCGCAGCGCGAAGCGAGAGCCGCCGCGACGTATGGCAAATAGACGGCAATCGGCACTACGAATCGCAGACCCACAAATCACAGCACCATAAACCGCACCAAAGCACCAGGCACCAAGCCCCAAGCACCACCCAGGAGCAAAGCATGAGCACCCCAGGCGCAGCACTCGATGCACTCGATGTCATCACCTACGGCGAAGCGATGGCCATGTTCGTCGCCGCCGAAGCCGGACCGCTCGCGGGCGTCGGGCAATTCACGAAGCGCATCGCCGGCGCCGATCTGAACGTGGCGATCGGCCTCGCGCGCCTCGGCTTCAAAGTGGGCTGGATGAGCCGCGTCGGTAACGATTCGTTCGGCCAGTACGTGCGCGACACATTGACCGGCGAGGGCATCGACCAGCGCTGCGTCAGCACCGACGAGCGTTATCCGACCGGCTTCCAGCTCAAGTCGAAGAACGACGACGGCAGCGATCCGGCGGTCGAATATTTTCGCAAGGGATCGGCGGCGAGCCATCTGTCGCTCGCCGACTATGCGGCCGATTACGTGCTGTCCGCGCGTCACCTGCATCTGACCGGCGTCGCGCCCGCGATCTCGGCAAGCTCGCGCGAACTCGCGTTCCATCTCGCGCGTGAAATGCGCGCGGCCGGCAAGACGATTTCGTTCGATCCGAATCTGCGCCCGACGTTGTGGCCGTCGCGCGCGGCGATGGTCGAAGGTCTGAACGCGCTCGCCGCGCTGGCCGACTGGGTGCTGCCCGGCATCGGCGAGGGCGAGATTCTCACCGGTTATACCGAGCCGCGGGACATCGCCGCCTTCTATCTGGAACGCGGCGCGCGCGGCGTGATCATCAAGCTCGGCGCGCAAGGCGCGTACTTCCGCACCGCCGACGACGCCGGCATGATCGCCGGCCAGCCGGTCGCGAATGTCGTGGACACGGTCGGCGCGGGCGACGGTTTCGCGGTCGGCGTGGTGAGCGCGTTGCTCGAAGGCAAGTCGCTGCCGCAAGCGGTCGCGCGCGGCAACCGCATCGGCGCGCTGGCGATCCAGGTGATCGGCGATTCGGAAGGCTTGCCGCGGCGCGCGGAACTCGACGCGCTGGAACGGGCGGAAGCCGCTTCGCCTGTCGCCACACCCGCCCCATCCGTTGCCACCGCGGCCTGAACGCACGCGTCATCCGCACGCATCAGGCCGCCTCGATAACAGCAAGAGCGCTCGACGACAAGCGCCTCACCTGTCCATCATCGTTTCGGGAAGCCGACAAAGGAGACACCCATGACCTCATCGCTTGCGATTCGCCGCTGGTGGACGATCATGCCGATCGTATTCATCACCTACAGCCTCGCCTATCTCGATCGCGCGAACTACGGCTTCGCGTCGGCCGCCGGCATCAACCAGGATCTCGGCATCAGCAAAGGACTCTCTTCGCTGATCGGCGCGCTGTTTTTCCTCGGCTATTTCTTCTTCCAGATCCCCGGCGCGATCTACGCGGAACGCCGCAGCGTGAAGAAACTGGTGTTCTGGAGCCTGATCCTGTGGGGCGGCTGCGCGGCGCTCACGGGGATGGTCAGCAACATTCCGTCGCTGATGGTGATCCGCTTCGTGCTCGGCGTCGTCGAAGCCGCCGTGATGCCCGCGATGCTGATTTTCATCAGCAACTGGTTCACCAAAAGCGAGCGTTCGCGCGCCAACACGTTCCTGATTCTCGGCAATCCGGTCACGGTGCTGTGGATGTCGGTGGTGTCGGGCTATCTCGTGCACTCGTTCGGCTGGCGGCACATGTTCATCGCCGAGGGCGCGCCCGCGATCCTCTGGGCGATCTGCTGGTGGTTCCTCGTGCAGGACAAGCCGCAGCAGGTGTCGTGGCTCACGCAGCAGCAGAAGGACGATCTTGCCGAAACGCTGCGCGCCGAGCAGGCCGCGATCAAACCGGTGCGCAATTACAGCGAGGCGTTCCGCACGCCCGCGGTGATCAAGCTGTGCGCGCAATATTTCTGCTGGAGCATCGGCGTGTATGGCTTCGTGCTGTGGCTGCCGTCGATCCTGAAGAACGGCTCGACGCTCGGCATGGTCGAAACCGGCTGGCTGTCGGCGCTGCCGTATCTCGCGGCGACCATCGCGATGCTTGCAGCTTCGTGGGCATCGGATAAACTCAACCGCCGCAAAGTGTTCGTGTGGCCGTTCCTGCTGATCGGCGCGGTGGCGTTCGCGGCGTCGTATGCGCTGGGGTCCACGCACTTCTGGTTGTCGTACGCGTTGCTGGTGATCGCGGGCGGCGCGATGTACGCGCCATACGGTCCGTTCTTCGCGATCGTGCCGGAACTGCTGCCGAAGAACGTCGCGGGCGGTGCGATGGCATTGATCAATAGCATGGGCGCGCTCGGTTCGTTCGTCGGCTCGTACGTGGTCGGTTATCTGAACGGCGCGACCGGTTCGCCCGCGGCATCGTATGCATTCATGAGTGTGGCGTTGGTCGCCGCGGTGATCCTGACGCTGATCGTCAAGCCGCAGCCGCTGACCCAAACGCCTACGCTCGCCACCCCGTTACAAGGAAAATAAGCTCATGAAGAAGATCGTCGCCTGGAAGTCGTTGCCCGAAGACGTGCTCGCGTATCTGCAACAGCATGCGGAGGTGGTACAGGTCGATCCCGCGCAGCACGACACGTTCGTCGCCGCATTGCGCGATGCCGACGGCGGCATCGGCGCAAGCGTGAAGATCACGCCGGCGATGCTCGAAGGCGCGAGCCGCCTGAAGGCGTTGTCGACCATCTCGGTCGGCTTCGACCAGTTCGACGTCGCCGATCTCACGCGCCGCGGCATCGTGCTCGCGCACACGCCGGACGTGCTGACCGAGTCCACCGCGGACACCGTGTTTTCGCTGATCCTCGCGTCGGCACGCCGCGTCGTCGAACTCGCCGACTGGGTGAAGGCAGGGCAGTGGCGCGACAGCATCGGGCCGGCGCAGTTCGGCGTCGACGTGCAGGGCAAGACGCTCGGCATCGTCGGGCTGGGACGGATCGGCGGCGCGGTCGCGCGACGCGCGGCGCTCGGCTTCAACATGCAGGTGCTGTACACCAATCGCAGCGCGAACCCGCACGCGGAAGAGGCGTATGGCGCGCGGCGCGTCGAGCTGGCCGAGTTGCTCGCGACGGCCGATTTCGTCTGCCTGCAAGTGCCGCTCACGGCCGAGACGAAGCATATGATCGGCGCGGCCGAACTCAAGTCGATGAAGAAGAGCGCGATCCTGATCAACGCGTCGCGCGGCGCGACCGTCGACGAACAGGCACTGATCGAAGCGCTGCAGAACGGCACGATTCACGGCGCGGGGCTCGACGTGTTCGACACCGAACCGTTGCCGGCCGACTCGCCGTTGCTGAAGCTGGCGAACGTGGTCGCGCTGCCGCATATCGGCTCGGCGACGCACGAGACGCGGCACGCGATGGCGCGCAATGCGGCGGAGAATCTGGTGGCTGCGCTCGATGGCACGTTGACGGTGAATGTCGTCAATCGGGAAGTGCTGGCCAAATGAGCTGACGCGCCGATGACCACGCCGCTATCGACCACGCCGCGCCGCGCAACGATCACCGATGTCGCGCGCGAAGCGGGCACCGGCAAGACCAGCATCTCGCGCTATCTGAACGGCGAGATGAGCGTGATGTCGCCGGAATTGCGCGCGCGCATCGAAGCCGCGATCGCCCGGCTCGACTACCAGCCGAACCAGATGGCGCGCGGTCTCAAGCGCGGCCGCAACCGGCTGATCGGCATGCTGCTCGCCGATCTGACGAACCCGTACACGGTCGAAGTGCTGCAAGGCGTGGAAGCCGCGTGCCACGCGCTCGGGCTGATGCCGCTGATCTGCCACGCGGCGAACGAAGTCGAGATGGAGCGGCGCTATCTGCAACTGCTGACCACGTACCGGGTGGAAGGTGTGATCGTCAACGCACTCGGCGTACGCGAGGAAACGCTGCGGCCGGTGGGCGGCGGCGGGATTCCGGCGGTGCTGGTCGACCGTTCGGTGGAAGGGCTCGTCGCCGATATGGTCGGGCTCGATAACCGGGCCGCCGCCGAACTCGGCACACGGCATCTGCTGGCGCAGGGTTTCGACGACATCTGGTTCGTCGTGCAGCCGTTCGAGCAGGTCAGCTCGCGGCAACTGCGCGAGCTCGCGTTTCGCGACGCGATGCGCGCGCAAAACGCCGCGCGTGGACATACGCTGGTGTTGAATCTCGCGGATGCGGACGAGGTCGAACGCGGTCTGGCCGAACTGGACCGCGCGATCGACGCGGCCGGAGGCGATGGCGGTGCGGACGACCCAGCCCCCCGCATCGCGCTGTTCGCCGCGAACGCTCCCGTCGCGCTGCGTCTCGCGCTGCACCTGAAAGCGCGCTGTGGCGCCGGCTGGCAAGCGCGTGTCGCGCTCCTATCGATCGACGACCCCGAGTGGGCCGAACTCGCCGGCATCACGACGATCCGTCAGCCG
This sequence comes from Paraburkholderia ginsengisoli NBRC 100965, assembly GCF_000739735.1. GTDB lineage: Bacteria > Pseudomonadota > Gammaproteobacteria > Burkholderiales > Burkholderiaceae > Paraburkholderia > Paraburkholderia ginsengisoli. The sequence goes on from NZ_BBJF01000004.1 coordinate 446,061, forward strand.
ACCTACGACATCGGCTATCGCGCGGTCGAGTTCCTGCACGAACGCATCGAAGGCGTTCAGACCAGCGCGCGCGACTGTCTGCTCGCGGGCGAGCTGATCGTTCGCGCGTCAACTTCGCGCTGATCTGCGATCATGCGGGCTGCGGCGCGCAGCGGTTGCGCGCCGGTCATCGCAAGGAAACTCATGGTTGTTGCACCGCTTACCCTCTCCAGCCTCGCCGTCGCGACGCTGTTCGTCGCCGCATTACCGTTCCTGATCTACCGGCGTCTGCGTCGGCCGCTCGCTTTGCAGCCGCGCGACGCGATCGCCGGCGTCGCCGTGTTCGCGCTGTTCGCGATGGTGATCGAGCGCGCGCTGAACGACTACGTGCTGCATCGGAACGAAGCGACGGCCACGTTCCTGTCGAATCCGCTCGCCTTCGTCGTGTACGGCGCGCTGGCCGCGGGCATCTGCGAGGAAGTGGGGCGGTTCATCGGCATGCGGCTGCTGCTCAAACGCGCCGCGGCGAAATCACCGGCGGCCACGCACGCCGCGCGTGCCGACGACGGCACCGCGCTCACCTACGGCCTCGGCCACGGCGGTGCGGAAGCGTGGCTGGTCGGCGTGCTGGTGCAGATTCAGTGGATCCTGTTCGCGGTATTCGAAAACCGCGGCCAGCTGGACGGCTACCTGAGCAACTTGCCGACCGATTCGCTGATGCGCATTCACCTGATTCTCGCCAGCCTGACGCCGCAGACGGCCGGCATCTTCGCGCTCGAACGGGTGGCTGCGCTGGTGTTCCAGATTGGTCTGTCGGTGTTGATGTGGCGCGGCGTGCGGGCCGGTTGGCGCGGCATCCTCCCGCTCGCGATCGTCCTGCACGCGCTGGTCGACGTGCCCGCCGCGCTGTTCCAGGCGCAACTGGTGCCGCTTGCGGCGGTCGACGGGGTGTATGCGCTGGGCGCGGTGATCGTCGCGGGTCTGCTGGTCAGAACCTTTAGGCGTCCCGGGACAGCTGCGCGATCCGGTGCGCCGGCGCCTCGCTAACCTCGCCAAAGCGCCGGCCTTTGCCTAAAATCGGTGCCCTTTTCGGAACCCCTTCAGGACCACGTCCGGCGGACCCCATGGAAGCTTACCAATACGACTGCGCCAATCCCGAGTTCGAGGAACTGGCGCGTGTCATCAGCGATCTGTTTCCCGAGCAGACGCAGTTCATCCAGCGCGCGGCGGAAGACGGCGCGCCGACGCTCGCGATACACTGGGTGGCGATGCGCTTCGGCGCGACCGCGCGGCGCATCGTGATGACGGTGGCGATCGCGCCGGCGGCGCTGGCGCGTTACCGCGCGTTGCCGGCGCGGGTGCGCGGCCGCAGTTTCGCGGTGCTGCGCGCGTATGTCGAGGCCAGTCTCGGCTCGCTCGAAGAGCAGTATGCAAACGGTGAAGCGGTGCCGCGCGACGTCACCGTGGACCTCGGCGAAGAGTTCGCGTGAGAGAGCTCGCGGGGCCGCTTATGAGACCGCTTATGAGACCGCTCAGTCCGCGAGCCGGTAGACCTTTGCGAAGCGCGCGGCCTGGACCACGCCGTAGTCGCCGGGCGCGTACTGCATGACCCAGTCGCCGGCGACGCCGCGCAGCACGTCACCGCCGTCCACGGAGCGGCATAGCGAGAACGCTTCGTTCATCTGTTTCGCGAGCACGACGGCGGGGCGGTTGCGATATGCGCCGGCTTCGCCGTGCGCGAGGGCGGCGTCGGTGGGGACGTATCTGGCGTCGAAGCGCTCGCGCGACACGACCCAGCGGTCGCCCGTCGATCCGGTAATCAGCGCGTCGCCGCGCGCATAGCGGTTCGGGCCTTCGAGGCTCATCAGTTCGCCTTCGACAGCGGCAAATTCGACGTTCACCGTTTCGTCCTTGACGACGCGTTGAGCGAGCGCATCCTGGCGCAGATCGAGATTCTTGAGTTCGGTCATGAAGCGGGCAGCGGTGAAAAGATTGACGGGGTTGACGGCGGCATGTCGACGTTGCGCCGATGCAGTGCATTGGGACGTGATGTCCTGAAGCCGCGAACCCGCATCATGCCAGATGGATCTGGCGACCGGCTGCTTTTGCGAGGGACGATGGACAGCAGCGCCCGCGTTGTCGTTCAGCGAGCGGGCGCGAAGACACGGTTGCCGCGACTGCGTGATTAACGGATTAGGTGACTACCGACTGACTGGCGGCGAACGAAGCCCGTCCACACGCAGAAACCGTCCGCGCAGCGCGACCCATCGCGCTGCGCGTCGGCAAACTTCTTACGGCTTCACAATCGCATCGCTCGCCGGCGTCGACTTGCCGACCTTGCCCTTGCCGTGGCGGTGACCATGACCGCCCTCGGCGCCCGGCCCGTGATGGAACGTCGCGTCAGCCAGCTTCTTCTGTTCCGGCGACAGGCTGCTGTACAGCGGATCGAACGCGTCGACCAGCTTCTTCATGCCGTCCGCATGCGCTTGCGCGATCGTCGCGTACTGCTTCATGTCGTCGAGCGCGGTCACGTTGGTCGCGGCCTTGCGCTGCTGGAACAACTGGCCCATCGTCTCGCCGTTGTTGCGCATCACGTCGGCGAAGGCGTTCCACTGCGTTTCCTGCGCCGGCGTGATCTTCAGCTGTGCGTGCAGATAAGCGATGCGGTCTTCGACGTTGCGCTCGTGGCCAGCCTTGCCCGCGGGCGCCGAGGCGGCGCTCGCCGGCGCCGGAGCCGGCGCGGAAGTCTGGGCGAACGCGCCGCTCATGGAAACTGCGGTAGCCAGCATAACAAGTGCTTTCTTCATCGAAACTCCTGATGTCTATTCGAATTGGGACAAGGCGTGTGGCGAGCGGCCGGGTCGCGTCAACGATCGTGACGCACGGCAGCCGGCTGCCCCATTTCGCCGTCGCCGCTATTAGTATCACGTTATCCCTACAATGCGTCTCCAATGCGACAAACGCTTACAACCGAAACGAACGGGAAATAGCCGGTGGACAAATTCGTCAGCATGGAAATCTTCGTTGCCGTGGTCGAGGCCGGCAGTCTGACGGCGGCGGCCGAGCGCTTCGACATTTCGTCGGCGATGGTGGGCAAGCATGTGCGTGCGCTCGAAAGCCGGCTCGCGACGCGACTGCTCACGCGCACCACACGTCGGCAAAGTCTGACGGAGATCGGCCGGCAGTATTACGAGCAATGCAGGCGCATCCTCGCCGATGTCAAGCAGGCCGAGTCGCTCGCCGAAGCAATGGCCGTCGCGCCGCGCGGCGTGCTCAAGGTGACGGTGCCGCTGACCTATGGCGTCGAAGTCTTTTCCCCGGCGATGACCGACTATCTGAGCGCATGGCCCGACGTCAGTCTCGAACTCGATCTGTCCAACCGCATCATCAATCTGGTGGAGGAGGGCTTCGACGCGGCGGTGCGCATCGGCCAACTGGCGGATTCGGGTTTCGTCGCGCGGCCGTTGAAGCCGTACCGGATGCGCGCGTGCGCATCGCTAGCGTACCTCGCGCGTGCGGGAACGCCGCGCACGCCCGCCGATCTGGTCCATCACGAGTGCCTCGGTTTTCTGCACTGGGGCCGTGAAGGTTTGTGGCGTCTCGACGGCGAGAGCGCGAACGAAAACCCGTTGCGCGCCGGCCGCTTTCGTGCCAACAACGGCCAGGCGCTGAAGGTGGCGGCGTTGCGCGGCTTCGGTCTGGTATTGCAACCCGAAGCGCTGCTCGCGCGCGAGATCGCCAGCGGCGAACTCGTGTCGGTGCTGGAGGACTATCTGCCCGAGGGCGCGCCCGTGCATCTGATCTATCCGCGCGATCGCCGCGCCACGCCCAAGCTGACCAGCTTCGTCGATTTCGTGATCGAGCGTTTCGGAGTGTGAGCGCCACCGCCACCGCATGCCGGAGACGCGCGATAATCCGCACGACCGTTGTTCCAACCATCCACTTCCTTCGCCCTCGATGAGACCTCCGCGCCTCGACCAGCTCGACGACCTCGACCGCAACCTCGTTGCACTGCTGCAAGCCAACGCGCGCGAAAGCGTCGCGAGTCTCGCCCGCCAGCTCGACGTGGCGCGCACCACGGTGATCGCGCGAATCGCGCGGCTGGAGCGCAGCAACGTGATAGCAGGCTATAGCGTGCGGCTCGGCCAGGACGTGCTCGATTCGAGCCTCATGGCCTATGTCGGCATGATCATCGCGCCGAGGCATGGGCCCGCCGTGCAGAAGCGCCTCGGCAAGATGCCCGAGGTGCAGTTGCTGTGCGCGGTGAGCGGCGAGTTCGATTACGTCGCGTGGCTGCGCGCCGATTCGCCCGACCGGCTGAACGATCTGCTCGATCAGATCGGCGGCATGGAAGGCGTGGAGCGGACCACGACCTCGATCATCCTCGCGCGCAAGATCGACCGCGGGATGGTGTGACAGCGTTTGCCGTGACCGTGCGCCGCGCGTCGAGACGCCGCCGGATGGCGCTGGTTTCGCTGCCGCATTTTTACGCACTTTTAACACCGTTTCGACACTTCGACTGACGTGTTCGTCGTTACGTCGAAACCGATGGTCATAACGCAGCATTTTGCGCGTATGAACTGATTTTGCTTCTCCCTACACTGTTGCTCAAGGGTTCAGCCCGAGAGGCGCGGCGCGCGAGGCGCAGCGCACTTCCCAAGCTGGCGACAGCACACAGATAACAAGGAGAAGCGCATGAAAGTAGCCATTGTTGGAGCAGGTCTGATCGGTCACACCATCGCGCATATGCTGCGCGAAACCGGCGACTACGACGTCGTCGCATTCGACCGCGATCAACACGCGCTCGATAAGCTCGCCGCCCAGGGTATCCCGACGCGCCGCGTCGATTCCGCCGATGCCGCCGCGCTGCGCGCCGCGATGCAAGGCTTCGACGCGCTCATCAACGCGCTGCCGTATTACCTCGCGGTGAACGTGGCGTCGGCCGCCAAGGGCGCGGGCGTGCATTACTTCGACCTGACCGAGGACGTGCGCGCGACCCACGCGATCCGCGCGATCGCCGACGACGCCGAGCATGCGTTCATGCCGCAGTGCGGTCTCGCGCCGGGCTTCATCGGCATCGCCGCGCACGAGCTGGCGAACCGATTCAGCGAAATCCGCGACGTGAAGATGCGCGTCGGCGCGCTGCCGGAGTTTCCGACCAACGCGCTGAAGTACAACCTGACGTGGAGCGTCGACGGGCTGATCAACGAATACTGCCAGCCTTGCGAAGCGATCCGCGACAGCCGCACGCAGTGGGTGCAGCCGCTCGAAGGCCTCGAACATTTTTCGCTCGACGGCACCGAGTACGAAGCCTTCAATACGTCGGGCGGTCTGGGCACGCTGTGCGAGACGCTCGCGGGCCGCGTCGAATCGCTCGACTACAAGTCGGTGCGCTATCCGGGCCACCGCAATCTGATGCAGTTCCTGCTTGAGGACCTGCGCCTGTCCAGCGACCGCGACACGCTGAAGACCATCATGCGCCGTTCGGTGCCGTCGACCGCGCAGGACGTCGTGCTGGTGTTCATCACGGTGAGCGGGATGCGCGACGGTCAGCTGGTGCAGGAAGTGTTTACCCGCAAGATCTTCGCGAAGACGGTGTGCGGCGTGCCGATGAGCGCAATCCAGATCACCACGGCCGGCGCGATGTGCGCGGTGCTCGATCTGTTCCGCGAACAGAAGCTGCCGCAAAAGGGCTTCGTGCGCCAGGAGCAGGTGTCGTTGCGCGACTTCCTCGCGAACCGCTTCGGGCAGTTGTACGAAGGACAATCGCTGGATGCGATGGCCGTGGTTTAACGCGGGAGGGCCGTGGTAGAGCGTGCCGGCAGGCGCAATCGAGAGAGTGACGGAGGCTCCGCGAGAGGGCCGCGAAAATGGAAATGCCCCGTGAAGCGGGGCATTTTCCGTTTCTGGCCGCCGTAGCGCCGCGCTGCTTGCCAGCGGCTAGACGGGCACCGGCGGCATCGGCGTCGACGCCGCCTGCGGTTCGCCGACGATGCGCGTCAGCAAGGCGTCGTAATCGGCTGGCGTGGGCGATGTGTTGTCGAACATCAGCAGATCGTCGCAGATCTCGCCGCTGGGCACGAAGCGGCGCTGCCGGTATTCGTTCCAATGCGCGAGCTTGTACGCGTCGTTGGGATTCGCGCGTTCGACGATCCGCTGCCGCGCGAGCTCGTCCGATACATAAACCCACACGACCCGCACCTCCACGTCCGCCCCGACGCCCAGCCACGCGCGGTCGAACAGGCGACGCTCGCGCACCTCGCGTGAGAGCGGACCGACCACCAGCGCGCCGATGCCGAGTTCGAGATTGTCGCGAGCGGTGTCGAGCAGGCCGCGATACTCGGGATCGCGCAGATGCTGCAGGAACAGCGGGCTATCGCGATCGTTCGGATCGCCGGTCAGCATCGCGATCGCGGCCGCGCTGTAGCCGCCGTACAGCGTGTCTTTATCGAGCAGGCAGAAGGGCATGCCGCTCGACTTCATCAGCGGGCCGATCAGCTTCTTCGCCACCGTCGTCTTGCCGGTGCCCGCGTGACCGCAAAAGAAGACCAGACGCGTCACAAAGGCCTGCCCCCGGCACGAACGGGCGGGGTGTCGGGCGAGTGGGGATCGCGCGCGAACTTGCCGTTGGTCTCCAGCCACATCACGTTGATGACGCCGAAGGCCAACGCGACGCCGACGCCGAGAATCCAGGTGAAGTACCACATAGCAGTCTCCTTGTTCGTGAGTCCGACGAGGCAGTGCGGCACGCGCTCGAACCGAGGGTAAATCCGTAACGCGCTGCGCACGCGGACCGCGCCCTGTGCAGCGATCATGAAGAAGAACGCGGCGCCACGCAAGAGGCACCGGATAGGCCGTTCGGCCAGGCTGGCGGAACGCGCGCGCATTGCTATCATGCGTAGCACTGGCTGGGTGCCGGCAATCAGGATCGCCAGGCATCGCGCCACGCCGTTCGCTATACCGTTATGAGACGCCGTGCACGGGGCCGTAAACAGGCGGGACCATCAACAACGACACGGGAGAACCAGCATGCCGATGCGCCTGCATTGCCACCGCCAGGCCGCGTTCGCCGCGCTCGTCATGCTGGTGGGCGCGGCGCTTGCTGGTTGTGCGTCGACCCCGGCCGAGCCGGTCCCGTTCAAGCCGGTGCCGGCAGCGCGCATCGTGCGGCCCGGCTTCACCGAACCGGCGGCCGGGCTCGTTGCGGTGGACGTGCGCCGCGAACGTTCGCGCGACGTGATCGTGCGGTTTCGCGACGCGCTGGTGTATATCGACGGTGAGCAGGTCACCGACCTGATGAACGGTGAGCACGTGGTCTTCTATCTGAGCCCCGGCGTGCATCGGATCGGCGTGTCGACGCAGTTCGACCCGGTGGTCGAACTGGGCTTCATGGTGACGGCCGACCCGCGCTACACGAACCGCGCGTCGGTCACCTTCAACGAAGACCATCGCATCCTGTTACACAGAGTGGCCCAGTAGCGGCAGCAAGGCGACGCGCGCGACGTGACCGCCCGTGCCGACAAGGTTTAACAATTGGATACGTGACGTATTCGCGCGGCCCCTTAACATGGCGGCTACGTTCATCCGTCAACGCAGACCTGACGTACGGCATACGCACAGCGCGAGGCCGGCCGGTCTGTTTCCGTTTTAAGGTAATCCGAACATGCTGATCAATTGCGCCGCCTACCAGGACGGTCGGAAGCTGGCTGACATCGACATCGATAGCATCAGCGACTACGTGGCGCGGCCCGAATGCTTCGTCTGGGTCGCGCTGAAAGACCCGGGGCCGGGCGAGCTGGCCGTGATGAAACACGAGTTCGGCCTGCACGAACTCGCGATCGAGGATGCGCAACACGGCCACCAGCGTCCGAAGATCGAGGAATACGGCGACTCGCTGTTCGCCGTGATGCACACGGTCGAGATGGACGACGACGGCGAATTGCTGATCGGCGAAGTCGACGTGTTCGTCGGGCGCAACTACGTGCTGTCGGTGCGACGCGGCACCCGCACCGGCTTTCAGAACGTGCGCGCGCGCTGCGAGCGCGAGCCGCGTCTGCTGAAAGAAGGCTCGGCCTTCGTGCTGTATGCGTTGCTCGACGACGTCGTCGATCGCTATTTCCCGATCATCGAGTCGATGAGCACCGAGATCGAGGAACTCGAAGACCGCATCTTCGACCGCAACGATTCGGCGCAGTCACGCGCGATCATCCAGGATCTTTACTCGTTGAAGCGCCGCCTCGTGATCCTGCAGCACCATATCGTGCCGCTGCAGGAAGCGGTCAGCAAATTAACCGGCGGCCGTATTCCGAGCGTCTGCGAGGGGATGCAGGCGTACTTCCGCGACGTCTACGACCATCTGGAGCGGATCGTCAGAACCATCGAAGGACGCCGCGAAATCGTCGTCACCGCGGTGCAGGTCAATCTCGGCATGATCTCGCTCGCCGAGAGCGAGGTGACCAAGCGGCTCGGTTCGTTCGCGGCGCTGTTCGCGGTGCCGACCATGATCGCCGGCATCTACGGGATGAACTTTCAGAACATCCCCGAGCTGCATTTCAGGTTCGGTTATCCGCTCTGCCTCGCGGTCATGCTGACGGTCGACCTCGTGCTGTACGTGCGCTTCCGCAAGGCGGGCTGGCTGTAGGCGGGCGCGTCCGGTCTCAGGCCGCATCGCTTCGCGTTGTCCCCGCTTGCACCCCGCGCGATAAAAGGCCAGCATAGGCGGCCCACCGGCTGCCCTGGCTTGCGGCCGGCGGCGAAATCGCCATGCACGGACCGAGCGAGGGACCCTTGCCACACGCTGCCTGCCGACGCGCCCACTCCGCGCGCCGGCCTGACGCAATCGGAGCGCCCGACATCGCCGCAGCTTCAGCGCGCCGATGCACTGCACCACCGCGGATCGTTGACATTCCGAAACGACTGCGTTGAGAATAGCCCTCGCAAACGTTTGCGCGCCACTAAAAATACGGCTCGACCCGAGCCAGAAAAACTTCGGAGATACGCATGAACCATCGCATCCGCCGTCGCATCCTTGCCGCCGCAGTGCTTGCCACCGTCAGCGCCGCCTTGCCGTTTTCCGCCGCGTACGCGCAGAACGCCCCGGCCCACAAGCCGAAGGTCGCGCTGGTGATGAAGTCGCTCGCCAACGAGTTCTTCCTGACCATGGAAACCGGCGCGAAGGAATATCAGAAACACAATCCCGGCCAGTTCGATCTGATTACCAACGGCATCAAGGACGAAACCGACACCGCGAACCAGATCCGCATCGTCGAGCAGATGATCGTCTCGAAGGTCGACGCGATCGTGCTGGCGCCGGCCGATTCTAAAGCGCTCGCGCCGGTCGTCAAGAAGGCGGTAGACGCGGGCATCATCGTCGTGAACATCGACAACCGGCTCGATCCGGACGTGCTCAAGTCGAAGGACCTGAACGTGCCGTTCGTCGGCCCGGATAACGCGAAGGGCGCGCAGCTGGTCGGCGACTATCTCGCCAAACGGCTGAAGTCGGGCGACGAAGTCGGCATCATCGAAGGCGTGTCGACCACCACCAACGCGCAGCAGCGCACGGCGGGCTTCAAGGCCGCGATGCAGACCGTCGGCGCGAAGGTCGTGTCGGTGCAATCGGGCGAATGGGAAATCGACAAGGGCAACGCGGTCGCGTCGGCGATGCTCAACGAGTACCCGAACCTGAAGGCGCTGCTCGCCGGCAACGACAACATGGCGATCGGCGCGGTCTCGGCGGTGCGCGCGGCCGGCAAGCAGGGCAAGGTGCTGGTGGTCGGCTACGACAACATCAACGCGATCAAGCCGATGCTGAAGGACGGCCGCGTGCTCGCCACCGCGGATCAATACGCGGCCAAGCAGGCCGTGTTCGGCATCGACACCGCATTGAAGGCGCTCAGCGAGCACAAGAAGCAGTCGCAGCTGTCGGGCGTGGTGGAAACGCCGGTCAGCCTCGTGACCAAGTAAGCGTGCCGGCCTGACATCGGAGTCAGCAGCGGCTCGCGGGTTCGCGCCTGGGTTGCGGCATGCCGCGACGCAGCGCGCTGCTCGCGAGCCGGCGTCTATTCAATAAACGCTCAATAAGCACTCAAGAAAACCGCCGCGCCGCCGTTAAATCCAGAGATAAGCGTCATGACGGCGGCTGTGCGGCACCGAGGATGCGTGGGCGTGAACGCCCGCGCATTGCGCGTACTGGGCCGGCATGACGCGCGGCGGCTGGGCGCGGCTTCATTCGCGTGACACGCAGGAGGCCGAGCGGCCGCCATGAAAACCAGGATCGCGATGGATTCAACCGACCACGACGCCTTGCCTGTCGTACTGTCCGTCAGCGGCATCGGCAAGACCTATGCCGAGCCGGTGCTCGCCGACGTCTCGCTGTCGCTGCGCGCCGGCGAGGTATTGGCGCTGACCGGCGAGAACGGCGCTGGCAAGAGTACGCTGTCCAAAATTATCGGTGGGCTGGTCGAGCCGACCGCGGGCACGATGCGCCTCGGCGGCGAGCCTTACGCGCCGGCCAGTCGCACCGAAGCCGAGGCGCTCGGCGTGCGCATGGTGATGCAGGAGCTGAACCTGCTGCCGACTCTGTCGGTGGCCGAGAATCTGTTCCTGAACCGGCTGCCGCGCGCGGGCGCGTTCAGCTTCGGCTGGATCGACCGCCGCAAGCTGCGCGACGACGCGCGTCACGCGATGGCGCAGGTCGGGCTCGACGCGATCGATCCCGACACGCTGGTCGGCGAGCTCGGCATCGGCCATCAGCAGATGGTGGAGATCGCGCGCAATCTGATCGACGACTGCCGCGTGCTGATCCTCGACGAGCCGACCGCGATGCTGACCGCGCGCGAAGTCGACCTGCTGTTCGAACAGATCGCGCGGCTGAAGTCGCGCGGCGTCGCGCTGGTCTACATCTCGCACCGGCTCGAGGAGCTGGCGCGGGTAGCGGGGCAAGTCGCGGTGCTGCGCGACGGGCGCCTCGTGCATGTCGACGCGATGGCCAACCTGACGAGCGAGCAGATCGTCACGTGGATGGTCGGGCGCGAACTCGGCGAGCGTATCGATCTGGGCGTGCGCAACATCGGCGCGCCGCTGCTGAGGGTCGAGCGGCTCGCGCGTGGCAAGGTGGTGCGCGACGTGTCGTTCGAAGTGCGCGCGGGCGAGATCTTCGGCGTCAGCGGGCTGATCGGCGCGGGCCGCACCGAGCTGATGCGGCTGATTTACGGCGCCGACCGCAAGGACAGCGGCACGGTCGCGCTGGCCGCGACGCCGGGCGCACCGCCCACGCCGGTGCAGATCGACTCGCCGACCGACGCGGTGCGCGCCGGTATCGCGCTGATCACCGAGGACCGCAAAGGCGAAGGCCTGCTGCTGCCGCAACCGATCGCGGCCAACGTGTCGCTCGGCAATATCGGCAGCGTCGCGCGGCACGGCATTGTCGATGCGAAGCGCGAAAACGCGCTGGCTAAAAAGCAGATCGACGCGATGCGGATTCGCAGCTCGGGGCCGGCCCAGATCGTCGGCGAGCTGTCGGGCGGCAACCAGCAGAAGGTCGTGATCGGCCGTTGGCTCGCGCGCGACTGCCGCGTGCTGTTATTCGACGAACCTACGCGCGGCATCGACGTCGGCGCGAAGTTCGATATTTATGGCTTGATGGGCGCGCTCGCTCGCGAGGGACGCGCGCTCGTCGTGGTGTCGAGCGACCTGCGCGAGCTGATGCTGATCTGCGACCGGATCGGCGTGATGTCCGCGGGCAGCATGACGGGCGTGTTCGACCGCGAGAGCTGGTCGCAGGATGCGTTGCTGGCCGCCGCGTTCGCCGGCTACCGCAGCCGCGAAGCGTTGCTGCATGCCCCCGACACCAACGAAGCAGGGAGTCTGTCATGACCGATCGATCGTTGCGCGAAGCGGCGGGCGGCAAAGAAAGCGCGAGCGGCGCAAACGCGAATGCGAACGCCAGTGTCACGCCGCCGGCCGATCCGTCGGCGCCGCTCGCGAGCGGCAAACCGGTAGGCACGCGGCTGGGCTTTTCGAACTACCTGGGTCTGGCGGGTGCGCTGCTGGCGATGATCGTGCTGTTCTCGCTGCTGAGTTCGCACTTCCTCACCTACGACACGTTCAGCACGATCGCCAACCAGATTCCGGACCTGGTGGTGATGTCGGTCGGGATGACCTTCGTGCTGATCATCGCCGGAATCGATCTGTCGGTCGGCTCGGTGCTGGCGCTGGGGGCGTCGGTGGTCAGCGTGGCCGCGCTGAAGTGGGGCTGGGGGCCGTTGCCGTCGGCGCTGCTCGGGGTCGCGGCGGCGGCGCTGACCGGCACGATCACCGGTGCGGTGACGGTGGGCTGGCGGATTCCGTCATTCATCGTGTCGCTCGGGGTGCTCGAAGCCGCACGCGGCCTGGCGTATCAGATGACCAACTCGCGCACCGCCTATATCGGCGACGCGTTCGACTTCCTGTCGAACCCGATCGCGGTCGGCATTTCGCCGGCCTTCCTGATCGCGGTCGCGGTGATGGTCATTGCGCAACTGGTGCTCACGCGCACGGTGTTCGGCCGCTATCTGGTCGGCATCGGCACCAACGAGGAAGCGGTGCGGCTCGCGGGCGTCAATCCGCGGCCGTACAAGGTGATCGTGTTCGCGCTGATGGGCGCGCTCGCCGGGCTCGCCGCGCTGTTCCAGATTTCGCGTCTCGAAGCGGCCGACCCGAACGCGGGCGTCGGGCTGGAACTGCAGGTGATCGCGGCGGTGGTGATCGGCGGCACGAGTCTGATGGGCGGGCGCGGCTCCGTAATCAGCACGTTTTTCGGCGTGCTGATCATTTCGGTGCTGGCGGCCGGGCTCGCGCAGATCGGCGCGAACGAGCCGACCAAACGCATGATCACTGGCGCGGTGATCGTGGTGGCGGTGGTGCTGGACACCTACCGGAGCCGGCGCAAGCGCGCCTGAGCCGGCGGGTGCAACGACTGGCCGCGACTGCCTCATGGGCGGTGCGGCATAGGATTTGATGAGTTGGGTCTGTCTTCGAGGAAGACGTCCGGCGGGTCGCCAGGTGGCGCGGCCGGCGAAAAAAACAGGCAGGAGAGCAACAGGTTATGGCGACGATCAAGGATGTGGCGGCCGTGGCGGGCGTGTCGTTCACGACGGTATCGCACGTGGTGAACAACTCGCGGCCAGTGTCGGCCGATGTGCGCGCGAAGGTCGAACACGCGATCCGTCAACTGCACTATGTGCCGTCGGCGGTGGCGCGCTCGTTGAAGGCGCGCGCGACGGCGACGATCGGGCTGGTGGTGCCCAACAGCACGAATCCGTATTTCGCGGAGCTGGCGCGCGGCATCGAGGACGGCTGTGCGCGCAACGGCTACTGCGTGTTCTTCTGCAACTCCGACGACGACCCGGCCAAGCAGCGCAACTATCTGCGCGTGCTGCAGGAAAAGCGTATCGACGGGTTGATCGTCGCGTCGGCCGGCGACGACGCGGTGCTCGCGCAGGCGCTCGCCGATGCGCGCGAGCCGCTGGTGATCGTGGACCGCAACATCGAAGGGCTGAACGCGGACCTCGTGCAGATCGACCACGAGAAGGGCGCTTATCTGGCGACGCGTCACCTGCTCGAACTGGGGCATGTGCGGATCGGCTGCATCACCGGGCCGGTGCAGACGGCGGTCAGCGCGATGCGGGTGCACGGCTTCATCCGCGCGATGACGGAGCGCGGCATCGAGATTCCGCCGGGGGCGATCGTCGAGAGTGATTTTTCGGGCACGGGCGGGCACCGCGGCGCGACGCAACTGTTCGACACGATCAAGCCGTCGGCGATTTTCGCGGGCAACGACATGATGGGCATTGGTGCGCTGCGCGCTGCGGCGGAACGCGGCATCAGTGTGCCGCGCGACTGCTCGATCATCGGTTTCGACGACATCGAACTGGGACGCTTCACGTATCCGGCGCTGTCGACGGTCGGGCAGTCGGTGCGTGCGCTCGGCGACATGGCCGCGCAGACGCTGATCGAGCGGATCGCCGGGGGTTCGGCGGGCAACGCGCGCGCGCCCGGACGACGGCGCGTGGTGTCGCCGCGGCTGATCTTGCGCGAATCGACCGCGACGTGGGCCGGCGCGGCGCAGCGCGATCTGGCGGCGTGACGCGGCGGGCCGCGCCGAACTGCGACGAGCGAGCGACGGGTTGGCTGAGCGAGTAATCGACTAATGGAACGCGCTCATGCGTGGCCGGCATGGCGCGACGCGGGCTGGTCGCGTACGGCCCCGGTCCGTGCGCACCGCGGTGAGCAGTCAGGGAGGTTGAAGTGGCAAGTGACGCAACGAACGCAACGAACGCAACGGACGCAACGGAGACAACGAACGCAACGCGCTCACGCGTGACCGTGGTCGGCAGCCTGAACATGGACCTGGTCGCGCGCGCGCCGCGTCTGCCCCATCCCGGCGAGACCCTCGCCGGCCGCACTTTTGCGCAGGTCGCGGGCGGCAAGGGCGGCAACCAGGCGGTCGCGGCCGCGCGGCTCGGCGCGCAGGTGTCGATGCTCGGCTGCGTCGGCGCGGACAGCAACGGCACGCAGTTGCGCGCGGGGCTCGAAGCGGAAGGAATCGACTGCGCGGCGCTCGAAACCGGCCAGGCGGCGAGCGGAGTCGCGCTGATCATCGTCGACGATGCGAGCCAGAACGCGATCGTGATCGTCGCGGGCAGTAACGGCGAGGTGACGCCTGAAACCGTTGCCCGTCACGAGGCGGTGCTGGCCGCCGCGGAGGTCGTGATCTGCCAGCTCGAAACCCCGCCCGATGCAGTCCACGCGGCGCTCGCCGCGGCGCGGCGGCTGGGCAAAACGGTGATCCTGAATCCGGCGCCGGCCACCGGGCCATTGCCGGCCGACTGGCTGCCACTGATCGACTACCTGATTCCGAACGAACTCGAAGCCGCCGCGTTGACCGGCTTGCCGGTCGACACCCCCGAGGACGCGGCCCGGGCCGCCGCCGCGCTGCGCTCGGCCGGCGCGCGCAATGTGCTGGTGACGCTCGGTGCGCGCGGCGTCGAGGCGCTGCTCGACGGCGCGACGGACGCCACGTTGTACGAAGCGCCGAAGGTCGAGGCCGTCGATACGACCGCGGCGGGCGATACGTTCATCGGCGGATTCGCGGCGCAGCTTGCGCAGGGCGCGAGCGTCGAGGCGGCGATCCGGTTCGCGCAGCGCGCGGCTGCGCTGTCGGTGACACGCGCGGGCGCGCAACCGTCGATACCGACACGCGCCGAACTCGACGCGTCGGGGTGATGGCGAAGCGCGGCGTTTGTGCCGCGCGCGAACGGTGCGGGACGGAGGGGCTTGCGGTGTCGTTTTGAGGGCGCGCCGCGTTGCGCTGGTTTCCGTTCCGTTTCTCCCGGTTTTGTGAATGCTCGCCGCAGATGCCCGCGCCGCGCGGCCATCCCGCCCCAATCACTTACCCAATCTCCGGCACCCACAGACGAAACGGGTTCGGGTCCTCGGCTCCTACTCCACCACGCTTCATTTCGCAAGCTCGTGCCGGCGGTCGGCCACCGGGCAACAGCATTCGCTCGCGCGTCGAAATCCCTTCCAACTTCTTACAATGCCTTTCTTCATACTTTATAAAGACTTCAAGTATGCGAGTGGGGGTGCCGTAAACGAGGTAATTAGAGCGCTTACTCAAAGTGCCGGAACGCAGACGCCACACGTTACACAGCGCTGCGTATGCAGCCTCTCATTGTCAAGCACAGGGAACGAACGAGCATGTTGAACAAAGGCATTACGATCAAGGCGCGGATTGGCCTCACGATGGCTTTCCTCGCCGCGCTACTGGTTGCCATCGGCGGTTTCGGTTTGGTCGGCATGAGCCGTTCGAACGACGCCTATAAGGACACCTTCACCAACGCGATGCCGAGCGCGGTCAACATCGGCAACGCGGAGTTGTACGCGGCGCGCGAGCGTCTCGCGCTCGACCGGGCCGCGTTCATGGCCGGCACCCCGGACGCCGCGCCGACGCTCGAACGCGCGCGCTCGATGCGCGCCACATCCGACATGTGGTGGAAAAAGTATCTCGACCTGCCGCGCGACGCTGGCGAAGACCGCCTCGCGCAGGACGTCGCCGCCAAACGTGACGCGTTGCATCGTGAGATGGACGCGTTCGCGGCGATCGTCGCGGCGAACGATCAGAGCAAGATGATCGATGGCGCCAAACGCCTGCAAGCAACCTACAACGACCTGGCGATCGCCGACGACGCGGTGCGCAAGCTCCAGTTCGACTCGGCCAGGAGCGGCTATGACGAGGCGCAGGGCAGTTTCGACGTGTTCCGCCTGGTCAGCCTGGGCGCGTTGGTGGTCGGCGTCGTCGCGGCGGCGCTGTCGTATCTGACGCTCAGTCGCTCGATTTCCCGGCCGCTCGGCGAAGCGCTCGGTCATTTCGACGCGATCGCCGCCGGCGATCTGCGTCGTCCGGTGGTCGTGAGTTCGCGCGACGAAATGGGGCAGTTGCTCGAAGGAATCGCCAGAATGCAGCGCAGCCTCACCGAAACGGTGCGCACCGTGAGGAGCGGCAGCGAGTCGATCGCGACGGCGACGCGTCAGATCGCGGCGGGCAATATCGATCTGTCGTCGCGGACCGAGGAGCAGGCGTCGGCGCTCCAGGAAACAGCGTCGAGCATGGAAGAGCTGACCGGCACGGTCAAGCAGAACGCCGACAACGCACGCCAGGCGAGCGCGCTCGCGGCCAACGCGTCGGAGATCGCCAATAGGGGCAGCGCGGTGGTCGGCCAGGTGGTCGGCACGATGGGCGACATCAACCAGAGCTCGGCGAAGATCGCGGACATCATTTCGATCATCGAAGGCATCGCATTCCAGACCAACATTCTCGCGCTGAACGCGGCCGTCGAAGCGGCGCGCGCCGGTGAGGAAGGCCGCGGCTTCGCGGTGGTCGCGGGCGAAGTGCGCAGCCTTGCGCAGCGCTCGTCGGCGGCGGCCAAGGAGATCAAGGAACTGATCGACACATCGGTCGAGCGGGTGCAGTCGGGCTCGGCGTTGGTCGACGAAGCGGGCCGCACGATGACCGAGATCATCGGCGCGGTGCAACGCGTGACCGACATCATGGGCGAGATCGCCGCAGCGTCGGAAGAGCAGAGCAGTGGCATCGATCAGGTCGCGCGCGCCGTCACGCAGATGGACGAGGTCACGCAGCAGAACGCGGCGCTGGTCGAGGAAGCCGCGGCGGCCGCATCGTCGCTGGAAGACCAGGCGGGCAAGCTGCGCACCGCGGTCGCGGTGTTCCAGGTCGAAGACGGCGGTTATAAGGCGCCGACCAGCGCGGCGCCGAAGCGTTCAGCCGCGCCGGTGCGCACGATTGCGGCAACTGCGCGCAAGGCGGGGTTCGCCGGTTCGTCTGCTTCGTCGGTTGCGAGGGCATCTGCCGTGACTGCGCAGGCCGCGGCCGCGCCGACCCGCACACCGGCCAAAGCTACGGCGACCGCAACGGCCAGTGGCGGTGATCAGGATTGGGAGACGTTCTAAGCGGCGGCTGCACGCGAGTCGATGCGCTCGCGCGAGCTGATGAATAGTCTCGCGCGAACGCGTTCAACGCCGCGCAACATTCATTCCCGGCGATGCATCCAGGCAAGGGACGTCGCCTCCGAATGAACTCTGCAGCCCGCGAGGCCGCGAGTGCCCAGGCATTCGCGGTCTTTTTTCATGGTGTGCGCACCAACCAACGTTTGCGTCGATAGTCCGCACCCTGGCGGGCGCCGCGATCCGGTACATTGACGGGCGCGGCCATCGCTTGCCACGGCATCATCGCTCGCGCAGCGTCGATCCGGACGCGTGAGCGCCGGTCTTCGAACGCTGCAACGCGTGGCTTCTTCCAATCCCTCACATCACCATGACCCGCCCAATGCGCCAGCCAGAAAGGACCGACATGACGCCACACGACCTCGCGCACCGCCTAGTCGAAGCGCGCCGGCAGCATCGCCCCATCGATGCGCCCGCACCCGACAGCCTGCCGCCCGATGCGGCGACCGCGTATGCGATCCAGCAGGCGGTGATCGCGGGCCTCGGCGAATCGACCGGCGCGTGGAAGATCGGCGCGCGAGCGCCGGGCGGGGCCGCCGCGGGTGCGCCGATCCCGGCGTCGCTCGTGCTGCCGTCGCCGGCGCGGGTCGCGCATGGCGATTTTTTCCGGGTGCTGGTGGAACTCGAGATCGCCTTCCGTTTCGCCGAGGCAATCGAGCCGCGCGGCCGTGCGTATGCGCGCGACGAGGTGCTCTCGAAGGTCAGCGTCGTGTTGCCCGCGATCGAGATCGTCGATAGCCGTTTCAGCGAATGGCCGAATGTCGCGCCGCTCGCGCAATTGGCCGATGCGCAGAACAACGGCGCGTTGATCACCGGCCATCCGCTCGCTTATGCGGGTCTCGCACGCGGCTTCGACTTCGTGTCGCCGGAACTGGAGCTGAGCTTCGACGGCGAGTCGCTGGTGCCGGACGCGACCGGCAATCCCGCGGGCGATCCGCGCGAACTGCTGGTGTGGTTCGTCAACCATTGCGCGGCCATGGGCATCACGATCGAGCCGGACTGGACGCTCACCACCGGTTCGTACGTCGGCGCACATAGGGTGGAGAAGCCGGGCATCGTGCGTGGCCACATTGACGGTCTTGGCGAAGTGGAGATTGAACTGACCTGAACCGAAGAACGCGTCGCTCGTATCGCGCGCCCATTACAGCACTGCCTGTTACAACACATTACGACGCTTCATTCAAACGGCTGCCCTGGGCGGCCGTTTTATTTTTGACGCATCCGCGCTCGCGGCTTTGCCGTATACACCTATGAAAACGATCCGTTGCGTTGTCGTGATTGAGATGGAAGAAGGGCAACCCTCTTGTCGACGCGGTTAATCCAAACGGTGCAGCACGCATGACTCGCGCGACGACTCACGCAGTGGGACGATGCAGCGGAACAAAACGCGCCGCGCGTTGACGAACCGCCTGACGATGTCCGCGTGGACATGTAACAGACGCGTACGCATGTCGACCGGATGCGTGTGTGGTGCGTTGAAGAAAAATGTGACCGGGCATGAAAAACGCATGACGTCTGCGCGTTCAGTGAGAAAGTGTGCGTGCGCAGACAGCATCTCCGATCGAGCAGCGGGATCGTTGGATCGCGACGATGAAGCGATGTGATGAAGTCGTGCAGGAGCACTGAGCAGCAGTGCGGTGGTCGATTGCAGCCACCTTGTGAGACCGCAATCGCTGTGATGTGAGTGCAAGATTGTAGGTGGTCGAAACTTGCTTTCCAAGTGATGAATGTCGGGATGCGGTTACGGCGCGATTTTCGCAACGTAGTCCGTGAAAAAAAATTTAAAAGGGTTTAGGATGAATTCGAGCGATGTCGTTTCCGAATAGCGCGCCGCGCACGACATCGGTCTAGACTTCGGCGAGGAGGTAGCATGGATATCTACAGCAGTTTCGCGACCCGCTTCGAGAAAACGCGAGAAGATGAACTCTCGCTCGAGGAGTACCTCGCGCTCTGCAAAGACAATCCCGCCGCGTACGCCACGGCTGGCGAACGCATGTTGACGGCAATCGGTGAACCGGAACAGATCGACACTCGCAACGATCCGCGCCTGTCGCGCATCTTCGCGAACAAGGTCATCAAGGTATACCCCGCATTCCGTGAGTTCTACGGAATGGAAGAGGTGATCGAGCAGGTGGTCGCCTACTTCCGGCACTCGGCCCAGGGGCTCGAAGAAAAGAAGCAGATTCTGTATCTGTTGGGCCCGGTCGGCGGCGGCAAATCGTCGATCGCGGAACGTCTGAAGCAACTCATGGAACGCGTGCCGTTTTACGCGATCAAGGGTTCGCCTGTGAACGAGTCGCCTCTCGGTCTGTTCGACTATGAGGAGGACGGCCCGATTCTCGAAGAACAATACGGCATTCCACGCCGCTACCTGAAAAGCATCCTCAGTCCGTGGGCCGTCAAACGCCTGCACGAATACAACGGCGACATCCGCAAATTCCGCGTGGTGCGTCGCTACCCGTCGATCCTTCGCCAGATCGGTATCGCCAAGACCGAGCCGGGCGACGAGAACAATCAGGATATCTCGTCACTGGTCGGCAAGGTCGACATCCGCAAGCTCGAACAGTATGCGCAGGACGACGCCGACGCGTACAGCTACTCCGGTGGCCTGTGTCTCGCGAATCAGGGCCTGCTCGAATTCGTCGAAATGTTCAAGGCGCCGATCAAGGTCCTGCATCCGTTGCTGACTGCAACCCAGGAAGGCAACTTCAAGGGCACGGAAGGCTTCGGTGCGATTCCGTTCGACGGCGTGATCCTCGCTCACTCGAACGAGTCGGAGTGGAAGGCGTTCCGCAATAACCGCAACAACGAAGCACTGCTCGACCGGATCTTCGTTGTGAAGGTGCCGTACTGCCTGCGCTACGGCGAAGAGGTCAAGATCTACGAGAAGCTGCTGCGTAACTCGTCGCTGGCGAACGCGGTGTGCGCACCGGGCACGTTGAAGATGATGGCGCAGATGTCGGTGCTCACGCGCTTGCAGGAACCGGAGAATTCCAGCCTGTTCTCGAAGATGCAGGTCTACGACGGCGAGAATCTGAAGGACACCGATCCGAAGGCCAAGTCGTATCAGGAGTATCGCGACTTCGCGGGCGTGGATGAAGGGATGACCGGCGTGTCGACCCGCTTCGCGTTCAAGATCATGTCGCGCGTGTTCAACTTCGATTCGACCGAGGTCGCGGCCAATCCGGTGCACCTGATGTACGTGCTCGAACAGCAGATCGAACGCGAGCAGTTCCCGCCGGAAACCGAGCAGAAGTATCTGTCCTTCATCAAGGACGTGCTTGCGTCGCGCTATGCGGAGTTCATCGGCAAGGAGATTCAGACCGCGTATCTGGAGTCGTATTCGGAGTACGGTCAGAACATCTTCGATCGCTATGTGACGTACGCGGACTTCTGGATTCAGGATCAGGAGTTCCGCGACCACGACACCGGCGAGAGCTTCGACCGCGCGGCGCTGAACGCCGAACTGGAGAAGATCGAGAAGCCTGCGGGCATCAGTAATCCGAAGGACTTCCGCAACGAGATCGTGAACTTCGTGCTGCGTGCGCGTGCTGCCAATGGCGGGAAAAATCCTGCGTGGGTCAGTTACGAAAAGCTGCGCGTCGTGATCGAAAAGAAGATGTTCTCGAACACGGAGGAACTGCTGCCGGTGATCTCGTTCAACGCCAAGGGCTCGGCGGAAGAGCAGCGCAAGCACGAAGATTTCGTCAATCGCATGGTGACGAAGGGCTATACGCCGAAGCAGGTGCGCCTGCTGTGTGACTGGTATCTGCGCGTGCGCAAATCGTCGTGATGCGCATGGCGTGCCGCCCGCGCGCTGGAAACGCGCGGGCACCTTGCGAGGCGCGGGCTGTCTGGACATAGAGCGTTGCTGGCATTGCGCCAGGCGGCGTGCGTCTCGCGCACCGGAAATAGTAGTGCAGTGCATGGGATCGAAGTAGGCTCTCAAGCGCGAACTCTAATCGGCATGCTTTGCATGTGATCGGGTAGCGCTAAAGCGCTACCTCTCGTCGACTTGCTCTGCATGGGGTCGGGGTGAGCGCTAAAGCGCTAACGCCGACCGACACGGGAGACCGGGCGTGCTTCATCAAATCATCGACCGCAGGTTGGCAGGCAAGAACAAGAGCATTGCAAATCGCGAGCGTTTTTTGCGTCGCGTCAAAAACTACATTCGTCGCGCCGTTTCGGAAGCGGTACGCGATCGCAGCATTAAAGACATCCAGAACACCCAGAGCATTACGATTCCGCGCAAGGACATTGCGGAACCGTCGTTCCGACATGGCCCGGGCGGCAAGCGGGAAATGGTGCATCCGGGCAACTCGGACTATATCCGCGGCGACAAGATTCAGCGCCCACAAGGGGGCGGCGGTGGAGGCGGGGGCAATCAGGCCAGCAACGAAGGAGAAGGTCAGGACGACTTCGTGTTCGAACTGAGCCGCGAAGAATTCATGCAGTACTTCTTCGACGACCTCGAACTGCCGCGTCTCGTCAAAACCCATCTGATGGCGGTGCCCACGTGGAAAAGCATCCGCGCGGGCTGGGCCGCCGAAGGCACGCCGAACAACATCGACGTGGTCCGTTCGTTGCGCAGCGCGCTCGGCCGGCGCATCGCGCTCGGTGCGCCGCTCGTCAACCAGCTGCACGAAATGGAACGGCAGCTCGAAGCGATGAAGGCCGATCCCGCCGATCGCCGCGACGAGATCAAGCTGCTCGAAGAGGAAATCCATCATTTGCGCGGCCGCATCTGGCGGATTCCGTTCATCGATCCGTTCGATCTGCGCTACGTGAACCGCGTGAAGCAGCCCACACCGTCGAGCCAGGCCGTGATGTTCTGTCTGATGGATGTGTCCGGTTCGATGGACGAGCAACGCAAGGACCTCGCCAAGCGCTTCTTCATTCTGTTGTATCTGTTCCTGAAGCGTAACTACGAGAAAATCGAAGTGGTCTTCATTCGCCACCACACACGCGCCGAAGAGGTCGATGAAGACACGTTCTTCCATTCGACCGAAAGCGGCGGTACGGTGGTGTCGAGCGCGCTCGAACTGATGCAGAAGGTGATGGACGAGCGCTACTCGCCGACTGAATGGAATATTTACGGGGCGCAGGCTTCGGACGGCGACAACTGGACCGACGACTCGCCGAAGTGCCGCAAGATACTCTCGGATGACATCCTGGAGAAGGTGCGCTATTTTGCGTATATTCAGGTCACGCCCGAAGAGCAGAACCTGTGGCTCGAATATGCGCAGCTCGCGCTGAGCCAGCCGCATATGGCGATGAAAAAGGTCGAAACCGCGGCCGATATTTATCCGGTATTTCGCGAGCTGTTTGAAAAGCAGGTGGCGTCTTCATGACGGACAAGCACCTGCACGACGAAGCGCGCGTTGCGGCAGACAATGCCTCGATGCAGCGCGGAAAAGGCGTGCCGCAGCGACAGTCGGGGCATGCCGAGGCCGGAGCGGACCATCCAGGCGCCGCCGCGGCCGGAGCAGTCGACAGCGCAGCAGCACGGGGACACACCGGAACGCCCTCTGAGGGGCAAAGGGAAGTCCGTATGAACGTAGCCGATAGACGGCCTCTGCCGTGCCCGTCCGACTGGACCTTCGAATTGATCGAAGAGTACGACTCGCATATTGCCCGTGTTGCGGAGCAATATGAACTCGACGTGTATCCGATCCAGCTCGAACTGATCAGCGCCGAACAGATGATGGATGCGTACGCGTCCGTCGGTATGCCGGTGAACTACCGTCACTGGTCGTTCGGCAAACACTTTCTCTCCACCGAAAAAAGCTACCGTCGCGGGCAGATGGGGCTGGCGTATGAGATCGTCATCAATTCGAATCCCTGCATCGCGTATCTGATGGAAGAGAACACGATGACGATGCAGGCACTCGTCATCGCGCATGCGGCCTACGGGCACAACTCGTTCTTCAAGGGCAACTATCTGTTCAAGCTGTGGACGGATGCGCACGCGATCATCGACTACCTCGTCTACGCGAAGAACTACATCGCGGAGTGCGAGGAGCGCTTCGGGCTCGACCGTGTCGAAGAACTGCTCGATTCGTGTCATGCGTTGATGAATTACGGCGTGGACCGTTACAAGCGTCCGCAGAAGCTGTCGCTCGAGAAGGAATTCGCCGCGCGCCGCGAGCGCGAGGCCTATCTGCAATCTCAGGTGAACGAACTGTGGCGCACGCTACCCACGCGCCATACGCCGCTGCCGGAGGAAATCGAGGAGCGTTATCCGCCGGAGCCGCAGGAAAACCTGCTGTATTTCGCGGAGAAAAACGCGCCGCTGCTGGAACCGTGGGAGCGCGAGGTGATCCGCATCGTGCGCAAGGTCGGCCAGTACTTCTATCCGCAACGGCAGACCCAGGTGATGAATGAAGGTTGGGCGACCTTCTGGCATTACACGCTGCTCAACACGATGTACAACCAGGGCAAGCTGGAAGACGGCTTCATGATGGAGTTTCTCCATTCGCACAGCAACGTCGTTTATCAGCCGCCGGTGACGAAGCCGTATTACAGCGGTATCAATCCGTACGCGCTCGGCTTTTCGATGATGAGCGACATTCGCCGGATCTGCGAAGCGCCGACGGACGAAGACCGCCGCTGGTTCCCGGAACTGGCGGGCAGTCCGTGGCTGCCGGCGATGCACTACGCGATGCGCAACTTCAAGGACGAGAGCTTCGTCGCGCAGTATCTGTCGCCGCATCTGATCCGCGAAATGCGCCTGTTCTCCGTGCTCGACGACGACATGCGCGATGCGCTCGAGGTGTCGGCGATTCACGACGACAGCGGCTATCAGTACGTGCGCCAGGCGTTGTCGCGGCAGTACGACATGCATCATCGTGAGCCGAACATTCAGGTGTGGGCGGTGAACACGCGCGGCGACCGCAGTCTGACGCTGCGCCACTTCATGAGCGACAACCGGCATCTGTCGTCGGATAGCGACGAGGTGCTCAAGCACATGGCGCGCTTGTGGCAGTTCGACGTGTATCTGGAAAGCGTCGACGAGAATGGCACGGTGCGCAAGCGCTATGAGTGCCGGTACGTGCCGCCTGCGGTGAGAGTCTGAGGTGTGAGGGTTGTGACGCACGCCGAAGCAGCAGCGGCCGGTTGAAAATCGTCCTGAGTCCGTTCGAAGCCCCCGTCAGTCGCGAGACTGGCGGGGGTTTTTCTTTTTCGCCTGAGTCGGCCCCGCGAACGACGCGCGCGCGAAAACGAACCCGCCCGCGCCTCCGTCGTCAAGAGGGGGCTAACAAACACCCATCTACCCCTTGCAATTCTGTAAAATTCGCGCACGCACGTGGCGAGCATCTCGCGACGCGCGTTGTGAAGGCGGCGACACGACCGCCATCTTCGTTTCAAGACAAGGACAGACACCAGCAATGACCGACCTAACCGACCAATCCGTGGCTTCGGCTCACGACACACGGCGCCGCATCTTCGCGATCGTTGGCGCTTCATCGGGCAATCTCGTCGAGTGGTTCGACTTTTACGTCTACTCGTTCACCGCGTTGTATTTCGCGCCGGCGTTCTTCCCGAGCGGCAACACCACCACGCAGCTGCTCAACACGGCGGGCGTGTTCGCGGCGGGCTTCCTGATGCGTCCCATCGGCGGCTGGTTCTTCGGCCGCCTCGCCGACAAGCGTGGCCGTCGAACCGCGATGATGGTCTCGGTGTTCATGATGTGCGGCGGCTCGCTCGTGATCGCGATGCTGCCCACGTATGCGCAGATCGGCGCACTCGCGCCGACGCTGCTGCTGGTCGCGCGGCTGTTCCAGGGCTTGTCGGTGGGCGGCGAATACGGCACCAGCGCGACCTACATGAGTGAGGTCGCGCTCAAGGGCCGACGCGGTTTCTTCGCGTCGTTCCAGTACGTGACGCTGATCGGCGGCCAGTTGTGTGCGCTGCTGGTGATCGTGATTCTGCAGCAGACGCTGTCGCCGGAGGAAATCAAGGCGTGGGGCTGGCGCGTGCCGTTCGTGATCGGCGCGATTGCCGCGTTGATCGCGCTGTATCTGCGTAAATCGCTCGACGAAACCACCACCGCGGCGACGCGTCAGCGCAAGGAAGCGGGCACGCTGCGCGGCTTGTGGGTGCACAAGGGCGCGTTCATGACGGTGCTCGGCTTCACGGCCGGTGGCTCGCTGATTTTCTACACGTTCACGACCTACATGCAGAAGTACCTCGTCAACACGGCGGGCATGCAGACGAAGACGGCAAGCTCGGTCATGACCGCGGCGCTGTTCGTTTACATGCTGATGCAGCCGGCGTTCGGCGCGCTGTCGGACCGGATCGGCCGTCGTCGCTCGATGCTGCTGTTCGGCCTGTTTGCGACAATCGGCACGGTGCCGCTGCTGCACGCGCTGAAAGACGTGACGAACCCGTATGCGGCCTTCGGCTTTGTCGTGCTCGCGCTCGCGATCGTCAGTTTCTACACGTCGATCAGCGGACTGATCAAGGCGGAAATGTTCCCGCCGGAAGTGCGCGCGCTTGGCGTGGGCCTGTCGTACGCGGTGGCCAATGCGATCTTCGGCGGCTCGGCGGAATACGTGGCGCTGTGGCTGAAGTCCGTCGGCGTCGAGACGATGTTCTTTTGGTACGTCACGGGGATGTGCGCGATCGCCGGCCTCGTGGCGCTGCGTATGCGCGATCCGTCGACCGAAGGGTATCTGCGTCACGAGCCTTGAGCGCGTACACGATGCATGGACCGCACGCGTGATGGCGCGTGGGTGAAAAGCGGCGGCCTGGGGGCGACCTGGCCGCCGTTTTTTATTGCATCGTCGATGTGACGTGACGCATCACGATGTGTTCAAACGTTCATGGGTAGACCCGCTCGCTCAACCCACCACGATCTCCGTGCCCCACGCATGCAGCAGATCGCGCAGCGCTTCGGCCTGTGCCATCTTCGCGCCGCTGCGCAAATGAATCTGCAGCGCGCGGCCGGCGATGCCGTCGACCGGCTGCGCCAGCCACAACTCCACCGCAAGTCCCAATCCTTCCGGTTGATTGACGACGACAGGTTCGATCACACGCGGCTTGAAACAGGCACTGTCGGACATGGCGAATCACCTCCGGGCTGATGATGGTCGGTGTCCATCGTAATCAGCGTCGTGCGTGGGACCAAGCAACAAATACGTGTTTGCAAAGCAGAGGATGCTTAGCAGCAAACGCGGTTAGGCCGCGGCCAGCGTCAGCGACACCCTCACACCGGCTCCGATCGATCCGTCACAAGCTCGTTGACCAATTCTTTGACCACGGCGGCCGGGTCGACCGCAACCGCAGGCGCGGCAGCGACCGCGGCAACGGCAGCCGCCGCGACCGCCTGGTGCCTGGCACTCAGCGCCGCACGCGCAAGCATCAGAAGGTGGTAATAGAAGCGCGCACTGAGTCCGTAGTTGTACGCGTGCAGATGTGCGAGCGCGATCTTGAACCCCGTCAACGCCTGCCGGTTCCGCGCATGCACCGAGACGACGATCGGCGCGAGCCGCCGCAATGCCAGCGTGCGCGACGGCTCCAGTTGCGGTGGCAGTTGCAACGCCTTCACGAACGCAAACGCGCTGACCGTCGCCGCGATCGCGGTGCCGCGCGTACTGTGCGAAATCGAAGTCGCGGTCTTGCGATACACCGACACATAGTCGTGCAGATAAAACACCTCGCGCGCCGCAAGACACAGCTCGGTGCCGAATACGAAATCGCAGCACATGCCGTATTGATCGCTATAGCCGATCTGCTTCACGAGACGGGCGTTGGCCATCCAGCCGTTGTTCGGGAACATCTGGACCAGCCCGGTTCGGCCCGCGAGCGGCTGCAGACCCTCGACTTCCTTCGTACGCCGGAACGCCGCGTTCAGCCGCGTGCTCGCAGCGAAGTCGATGGCGCCGCTGTGATCGGCTTCGTACTGATCGCCGAAAGCCGCATCGAGTTGCGGATAGCGGGTCCACAGCGACACGAGTTTCTCGACGCCGTCGGTGGTGAGCAGATCGTCGTCGTGGATCAGCAGGATCTTGTCGCCACTTGCGCGTTCGAACAGGCTCGCGACGTTGCGCGCCTGGCCGAGCGGCGGCTGATTCAACGTGTAGCGCACGCGCGGCTCCTGTCCATAGCGGGCCGCGATCAATTTCTGCGTGCGGGTGTCTTTCGAATCGTCGCCGATCACGATTTCCAGATTGCCGTAGCTCTGCCCGAGGCACGAGTCGATGCATGCCGCGATCAGCTCAGGGCGATTGCAGGTCGGCAGGCAGATGGAGACTTTAGCGGGACTCGGAGAGGTCGGAGAGATGGACATGGGCGTCGCCTTTTTTATCGATTAAGGGGCGGCAGCCGGTTCGCTTCGCGCGCACGTCGCTGCAAGCAGCAAAATAGTCCAATGCGCGGAAAAAATAATCGGTAAAAATCAGGAAGAAATGTTTGGCTTCCGAAAGGCTGTGGTACGGAAAAATTTACGCGGCTTCACTGCTCCGACGCAGCAAAGCCGCCTTAAAAAATTGGGCTTATTTTTTAACCGACCGGCGGCTCGCCCTCGCCGGGCTTGGTGCCGGGACGGTCCGCGGGCGACTGCTTGCGGTCTTCGTCCTCGCGCTCGGGCAGCTTGCTCTTTTCGTTGTCGCTGTGTTTGACCGGCTGCGGATGTTCGAGGTCAGCGGGTTTGTCCGGGGCCTGTTCCTTGGTGTCGCTCATTGCCGCTCTCCTGGTTGGATGACAACTTGAGCGCAGCAAGGCGCGGGCCCGCTGCCGGGCCGTGGTCGTGCCGCGGTGATGCGGTCATTCGCGCCACAGCCTGATGCAACCGGATCACGCAGCCGGATCACGCACCGGATCACGCAATCCCATCACGCAGCCGCTTCCCGCGGGGCGCCGCCCGTCAGCGAAACGATGAACTCGAAGAACGCCCGCACTTTGGCCGGCGGATGATGCCGCGACGGATAGAGCGCATACAGCGGATAAACCTCGTCGCCCCATTCGGGAAACAACTCGACCAGTTTGCCGCTCGCCAGCAACGGCTCCGCGCCGAGTGACAGAATCTGCGCGACGCCCTGGCCCGCCGTGCAGACACTATGCAAGGTGCCGACGTCGTTGACGGTCAGACGGCCTTGCGGCGTGATCACGAGCTTCTTGCGGCCGCGATGGAACTCCCACGCGAACGGATAGCCCGTAAGCGGATCGCGAAACTTGATGCACACATGCTCGCCGCTTTCGAGTTCCGACGGGTTCGCCGGATGCCCATGCTTCTTCAGATACGACGGTGCGGCGACCGTCAGAATGCGCGTGTCCAGCAGCTTGCGAGCGATCAGCGTCGACACCGGCGGGTCGCCGAAGCGAATCGCGAGGTCGAAGCCGTCGGCGACCATATCGCCCAACTGGTCGCGCGTGATCAGTTCGAGTTGTAGATCGGGGTGCTTATCGACGAAACCACCCAGGCGCGGTCCGAGCACGAGGCGCGAGAAGAACGGGTCCATGTTGACGCGCAGGCGTCCGCGTACGGCGGTCGCGCCTTGCGCGGCCGAAGCCGCCGCTTCTTCGAGGCCGCCCAGCAGCGGCACGATCTGTTCGTAGAAGCGCCGGCCTTCGTCGGTCAGCGTGACCGAGCGCGTGGTGCGGTCGAACAGGCGAATGCCCAGCCGCGCTTCGAGCCGCGCGACCGAACGGCTGACCCCGGACTGCGACATGTCGAGCGCTTCGCCGGCCGCCGCAAAACTGCCGCAATCGACGATCGCCGTGAGCACCCCCATGCCGTTCAGCATGCGCTCGTCAAATGGCATGTGAGATTCCTTTTGTTATGCACCAATGCGTGACATGCTATCGCGAAAATCTGTTTGAATTCACGCGACTGCGTCGGAAGTCGACCCCTGTCAAAGCGAATAAATGATTACGTGTCATGAGTGCAATGACGCTCACGCTATCGCGTCAACCGTGCCACGGCCGTTAATCTAAGCGAACTCGCCCGATGCACGATGGAAGGCGCTTCTCATCATGCGCGGTGCATATTCGAATGGTGTCAACGGAGAACGCATCATGTCGCGTGTTTTTATAACCGGCTCCGCCGATGGTCTTGGTCAGATGGCCGCACGCCTGCTCGTCGAGGCCGGGCATCAGGTCGTGCTGCATGCACGCAGCGCAGCGCGTGCCGACGACGCGTGGCGCGCGGTGCCGCAAGCGCAGGCCGCGCTCGTCGGCGATCTGTCGAGCATCGCGGCCACCCGCGCGCTTGCCGGGCAGGTCAACCGGCTCGGCCGCTTCGACGCGGTGATCCACAACGCGGCGGTCGGCTATCAGGAGCCACGTCGCATCGCCACCGTCGACGGTTTGCCGCATGTGTTCGCGGTCAACACGCTGGCGCCGTACGTGCTGACCGCGCTGATCGACAAGCCGCAGCGGCTCGTCTACTTGAGTTCGGGCCTGCACCGCAGCGGCGACGCGAGCCTCGACGATCTGGCGTGGGAGCGGCGCCCGTGGCAGGGGACTGCCGCGTACTCGGACTCGAAGCTGCACGACGCGCTGCTCGCGTTCGCGATGGCGCGGCGCTGGCCGCAAGTGTTATCGAACGCGTTGGAGCCGGGCTGGGTCGCGACGAAAATGGGCGGCGCAGGCGCACCCGACGATTTGCAGGCGGCGCCGAAAACTCAGGTGTGGCTCGCTGTGAGCGATGAACCGGAGGCCACCGTCAGCGGCGCGTACTTCTATCACATGAAGCCGCACGACACACTCCCGGCGGTGCGCGACGTTGCCGTGCAGGAGCAGTTGATCCAGGCGTGCGAGGGTTTTTCGGGCATCCGGTTGCCGGATTGAAGAGGGCCGTCAGGGCAGCCTGAGAAGCGTGCGCGACCTGGGCGTTCAGGTCCGGGTGGTCGCCAGCGCACGCGCGGTACGTGACCTTCACCGCCCCGCGCTCTGCGCCGCCTGGCCGCGCACCGCGCGCGTGCCGGACGGATCGTCGAGATGACGAAACACCCACGCCGACAGCAGCGTAATCACGCCGACGCACACGAAGCTCAAACGAAACCCGAACTCTGCCGAGCCCCATTGTTCGGAGAACAGATTAACCAGCCCACCGCCGATCGACACACCGAGCCCAATCGCCAGCATCTGCACCATCGAGAAGAGGCTGTTGCCGCTGCCCGCGTCTTCGTGCGAGAGGTCCTTCAGCGTGACGCTGTTCATCGCCGCGAACTGCATCGAGTTGGCCGCGCCGAACACCGCGAGAATCACGATTTCGATCACGAGCGGTGTGCCGCGCGAGATCAGCGAGAAGCCGACGATCGCCGAACCCACGATGATGGTGTTCACGAGCAGGAACGTGTCGTACCCGTAGCGGCGCACGAGCGGGGCGATCCAGCGTTTGGCGAGCGTGCCGGCAAGCGCGGCGGGCAGCATCATCAGGCCGGAGTGCAGCGGCGAATAACCCAGTTGTAATTGCAGCAGCAATGGCACGAGGAAGGGCACGGCGCTCGACCCGACGCGGCACACCAGGTTGCCGATCAGCCCGACGCTGAAGTTCGGCTCGCCGAAGAGCGACAGCTTGAAGAGCGGATCGCGCCGATAGCGCGCGTAGGGAATGTAGGCGAGCGCGCTGGCGACGGCGAGCGCGAACAGCCCCGCCGACCAGACCGCGCGATGCGAGGGAACAGGCGCGTCGATCGCGAGTGAAAACGCGATCATGCACAACGACAGCAGCGCGCAGCCGATGAAGTCGAACGGCGGCGCCTGGGTGGCGTCGTGCGATGGCAGGAAGCGCTGCACTGCGTACAGACCCACCGCGCCGATCGGCACGTTGATCAGGAAAATCCAGTGCCACGTGATCGCCTGCACGAACCAGCCGCCGAGCGTCGGCCCCGCGATCGGCCCGAGCTGGCCGGCAATCGAAATGAACGCGAGCGCCGACACGTACTGCTCGCCCGACACGCTGCGCAACACGGCGAGCCGGCCGATCGGCAGCAGCATCGAGCCGCCGAGCCCTTGCAGCACGCGGGCCAGCACCAACTGACCGAGCGTATGCGCGCTCGCGCAGCAGATCGAGCCGAGCACGAAGATGAGGATCGCCACGAAGTAGACGCGCCGTGTGCCGAAGCGGTCGGCGAGCCAGCCGGAGGCGGGCGTGAGCATCGCCATGGTCAGCGTGTAGGCGACGACGATCGGTTGCATCGCGAGGGGCGCGACGTGCAGGCTGTTGGCGATCGACGGCAACGCGGTGTTGACGATCGTCGTATCGAGCGACTGCATGAAAAAACCGGCGGCGACGATCCAGAGCAGCGCGGTGTGGGCGGAATCCTTGGTCATTTTCTACGGGGCGGGGCGGCCTGAAGGCGCTCGCGCGGGGCATTCGTGGGGGAACTTCGTCATGATATTGGCATCGTCGTCAATCGGGAACCCCACTAGGGACGCTGACTGTGATCGACTTTGCCGATAAGCAGCGAGACAATGCCGCATGCTCAATCCCATCTGGCTCAAAACTTTCGCGACCGTTGCCGCCTGCCATAGCTTCACCGAGGCGGGGCGGCGGCTCGACCTGACGCAGTCCAGCGTCAGCGAACACATCCGGCGGCTCGAAGAGAGCGTGGGCCGGCGCCTGTTCGTGCGCGACACCCATTCGCTTGCGATGACGCCGGACGGCGAGGCGATGCTCGCGCACGCCAGCGTGATCCTGCAGGCGCTCGCGCGGGCCGAATCGCAATTCCGCGCGCCGCGCCTGAAAGGGCGCGTGCGTCTCGGCTCGTCCGACGACGTTGCGCTCGGGCCGCTGCCGACGGTGCTCGCGGCGTTCCGCGACGCGCATCCCGACGTCGAACTGGAGATCACTATCGGCATGACCGGCAAGTTGTACGAGTTGCTAGATGCGGGCTCGATCGATCTGCTGGTCGGCAAACGGCGGCTGGGTGATCGGCGCGGCGTGCCGCTTTTCACCGGGCGGTTGGAGTGGCTCGCGCGTGCCGGCACGCTGGTCGATCTGAGCCAGCCGCTGCCGCTGATTCTGGTCGCCGAGCCGAGCGTGACGCGGGCCGTCGTGCTCGACGCGCTCGCCGAAGCGGGCTTCAGCTGGCAGGTGGTGTGCACGAGCAGCAGCCATTCAGGCTGCATCGCGGCCGCGCGCGGCGGGCTCGGCATCACCGTGCGTCCGCAGTACCTGGCCGCGCGAGGGCTGGCGCCGCCGCTGAACGCGGCCGGTCTGCCGACGCTGCCGTCGGTGGAGTTCATCGCGTTGGCCGCGAAGCGGCTCAGCCGGCCGGCGGGGACGCTGCTGCAACTGCTCCACGAAAGCGATCTGCGCGGGTCGTGGATTGGTGAGTGAGGGCGGCGGGGCTTATGCGCAGACGTGAAAGCGCGTGGTGCGAGGGAGTTGCATCGATAAAGACTCTCACGTTCCGCGCTCTATGCCCTCGCCGGATAATCCCGTTCCGGCCGACCATTCTTCAATCCGGCTCGGGCGGCTCGGGGCAATGGGTCGGCGAGAGGCGAGAGGCGGCGCGGGTTTCGCGAAGCGCGTCTTGCATCACCGTACCAGCGGATTCGATATGCGCCCTCGTCAGGCGCTTCGCAGCGCGCCGGTTGCGCGCGAGCACCGCATCGAGTATTTCCAGATGCTCTGCGAAAGAAATATCCTGGTAGCGCTCTAACTGCCAAACGAGTCGCAGATAACGATCGGTCTTGCGCCAGATCGTTTCCAACGTCTCCATCAGGTGGCTCTTGTCGCTTGCCTGGTAGATAACCCGGTGAAACGCCCAGTTGTCGACCGACCAGTGCTCTATGTCCTTGGCCTTGCTGTCGCGATCGAGTATCGCGCGTGCCGCGGCCTCGTCGTCCGCGCCGAAAAAATCTATTGCAGAGTCTAGTGCGAGCAATTCGAGCACAACCCGCATTTCGGTCAGTTGCGATGCCTCGGCCGTGGTCATCGCCGAAACGAACGCGCCACGGTTCGGCACGATCGTCACGAAACCGCTCGCCTGCAATTGCACAAACGCCTCCCGGACCGGGATGTGACTCGTTCCGAATTCCTTCGCTATCAGATCCTGGCGCAACTGGGTTCCAGGAACCCACGTGCCGTTCGCAATGCGTTCGCGCAGGCGCTCGACCAGCGGCGTCGAAGAAAGCTTGCTATCTGCTGATTTTTTCATTTTAATATATTAAACCAATCTCAGAGGTAGCTATGACGGTATCGCGCTTGAGAGGAATTCCCGGAATCGGGGTCGATCGCGTGGGCGACGCGGCGGACCAATTGTGCGACCCGGACGTTCTAAGGCTCGAAAATCTCGATACCGACCTGCGTCCGCCCGCTGCCGCGCTCGCTCGCACGCACGAGGCAATCGATGATGATGCGGCCAATAGCTATCTTCCATTTACAGGTCTGCGCTCCCTGCGCGAAGCGGCGGCCGCCCGCGTCGGACGCTCCGCCGGCGTTGAATATGACGCAGCAAGTGAATGCATTGTGTCGGCCGGCGGCCTCGCCGGAATATTGAACGTTCTGCTGGCGATCGTCGAACCCGGCGATGAGGTCGTGCTCACCGATCCCACCTACGCCGGCTTGATCAACCGCGTACATCTCGCGGGCGGCATCCCGAGGTTTGCCCGACTGAATGCGGGACCTCAGGGCTGGCGCCTGGATCTCGACAGCCTTGCTGCCGCAATCGGACCTCGAACCAAAGCCTTATTGATTATGTCGCCGTCGATGCCGAGCGGCTTCGTCCTTTCCCGGGACGAGTGGCTGGCAATAGCGGCACATTGCGAGAGCCGCGGTATGTGGCTCGTTTATGACGCTGCAATGGAACGCATATTATTCGACGGCAGAAGTGTCGTTCATCCCGCCAGTTTTCCGGGCATGCGAGATCGGACTATCACGGTCGGTGCCGTTTCAAAGGAGTATCGGATGATCGGCTGGCGCGTCGGATGGATCGTCGGCCCTGAATCGATCATGAACGACGTTCGCCTTGTCAGCCTTTCCAATGTGGTCTGCCAGGTCGGGATTGCGATGGGAGGTGCGAGCGCCGCACTTACCGCAGCCGATGACGGCGTGGCTTCAGCCGTCGCGGAGTGGGAAGGTCGGCGCGACTTTTTGATGGATGCGCTTTCCGACCTGCCGGTAATCCGTCCTCACGGCGGGTGGTCGATGCTGGTCGACACCCGTCGCCTGGGAGTCGAACCGCCCGACGCCTCGCGGCTACTTCTGGAGCACGGCAAGGTTGCAGCTACTCCGATGACAGGTTGGGGGCCTGAGGCGGACCGCTACCTTCGCTTCGTGTTCGCGAATGAGCCCGTCTCACGCTTGCAGGATCTGCGCGAGCGCATCCGTCGTTCGTGGCGCACGTGACGCGAGAACGGGCGGCGGGCCCGGTAATACGGATGTCCGTATCCATTTTTCATTGCCGCGTCTATCGGCGGCGCTTGACGCGGCTTTCATCGATTGGCGTACTCCCGGGCAGGCTTCTTAAGGGATCGAATTCATCTTGTGTAAAAAAACTGTGGCTTCGCTAAGCAGATAAAACACACCTGGAGCAGCGCGTCGTGTGGCGAATACTAAAGAGCCTGTTTCATCGGCGCAGGAGAATCCGCACGTTGCTTGCAATCTGCGCCCAGTAACATAAGCTCCTTTCGGAAGCGTTCCAGCTTCCCTTTTCCGTTGCTGCATGCGGAGGACTTCTCCCAGCCGCGACGATCTCGATGTGATCAACCCCGCGCGCGCGACACCGTACTGCCGATTCTCGACCTGAACGGCTACAAGATCGCCAGTCCGACGATCCTCTCGCGCATCAGTCATCAGCTGCTGGGGGAGCAGGCGGCCCATCCAGCCCCGACGTGAAATACGAGGGCACAGACCATGAGTGATGTTTCCGTAGCAGAGGCGGCTTCCAACGCGAAAGCCGCGTCACTCGACGTGAGCGGCTACGCGTTCCAGCACGACGTGGTGAGGAATCTGATTTGCCGGGAAGGGCGCTATCCGGACATTGCGGGCCCGCACGACTGGTACATGGCGCTCGCCTTCAGCGTGCGCGATCGCATGCTCGCGCGCTGGGTCGCGTCGACGAAAGTCTATGCGGCGAAGGACGTCAAGGTTGCCTGCTATCTGTCGGCGGAGTTCCTGATCGGTCCGCAACTCGGCAACAATCTGCTCAATCTCGGCATGCAGGACGAAGCGCGCGCGGCGATGCACGCGCTCGGCCAGGATCTCGACGTGCTGCTCGCGATCGAGGAAGAGCCCGGTCTCGGCAACGGCGGACTCGGACGCCTTGCCGCGTGCTACATGGATTCGCTTTCGACGCTCGAAATACCGGCGATCGGTTACGGCATCCACTACGAGTTCGGCATCTTCGATCAGGAGATTCGCGACGGCTGGCAGGTGGAGGTGACCGACAAGTGGCTGCAGAACGGCAACCCATGGGAAATCGTGCGGCCGGATGTGAGTCACTACGTCGGCTTCGGCGGATACACGCGACAGCAGACCGACGGTGAAGGCCGTTTGCGCGTGAACTGGATACCGGCGCGGCAAGTGAAGGGCGTCGCCTGCGATCTGCCGGTGCAGGGTTATCGTGTCGATACCTGCAATGTGCTGCGGCTGTGGAAGAGCGAAGCGGTGGAGTCGTTCGACTTTCAGGACTTCAACGCCGGCCAGTACTACGAAGCGGTGCAGGAGAAGGTCGTGTCGGAAACCTTGTCCAAGGTGCTCTATCCGAACGACGAACCTGAAGCGGGCAAGCGCCTGCGGCTCGCGCAGCAGTACTTTTTCGTTTCATGCTCGCTGCAGGACATGCTGCGGCTGATGGAACTGAAGGGCACGTCGATCGACCATTTCGCGGACCTGTTCGCCGCGCAACTTAACGATACGCATCCGTCGATCGCGGTGGCCGAGTTGATGCGTCTGCTGCTCGACGTGCATGGGCTTGCGTGGGACACCGCGTGGGACATCACGCAGCGCACCTTCGCCTATACCAATCACACGCTGTTGCCCGAGGCGCTCGAAACGTGGGGTCTGCCGCTGTTTCAAAGTCTGCTGCCGCGACCGCTCGAAATCATCTACGAAATCAACCGCCGCTTTCTCGACGACGTGCGGCGCGATTTTCCTGGCGACGACGCGCGCGTGACTCGCATGTCGC
This sequence comes from Paraburkholderia ginsengisoli NBRC 100965, assembly GCF_000739735.1. Lineage (GTDB taxonomy): Bacteria > Pseudomonadota > Gammaproteobacteria > Burkholderiales > Burkholderiaceae > Paraburkholderia > Paraburkholderia ginsengisoli. Next base: position 482,684 of record NZ_BBJF01000004.1, read on the forward strand.
TGATCGATGAACGCGGCGACAAGAAAGTGCGCATGGCACATCTGGCCACGGTTGGCAGTCATGCGGTCAACGGCGTGGCTGCGTTGCATTCGGAACTGCTACGCCAGACCGTACTGCACGATTTCGCCGAGATATTTCCGCAGCGCTTTCTCAACGTCACGAACGGCGTGACGCCGCGCCGCTTCCTGATGTTGAGCAACCCTGGTCTCACGCGTCTTCTCGATCAAACGATCGGCCACGAATGGAGCACCGATCTCACGCGGCTCGACGCACTTGCCGCGCACGCCGACGATGCCGGCTTTCATGACGCGTGGCGCGCGATCCGGCACGACAACAAGGCCGCACTCGCGGTGCGGATCGCGAGCGCAACGGGCATCGACGTCGATCCGAACACGCTGTTCGACATTCAGGTCAAGCGCATTCACGAGTACAAACGCCAGCATCTGAACGCGCTGTACATCATTAGCCTGTATCACCAGCTATGCCGCAATCCCGCGCTCGATATCGCGCCGCGCTGCTTCATCTTCGGCGGCAAAGCCGCGCCGGGCTACGCGATGGCCAAGCTGATGATCCGCCTGATCACCGGCATCGCGGAGGTCGTCAATCATGATCCGGTGACCGACGGCCGGCTGAGAGTGGTCTTCTATCCGGACTTCAACGTGAAGAACGGACATTGGATCTATCCCGCCGCGGACCTGTCCGAACAGATTTCGACAGCGGGCAAGGAAGCATCGGGCACGGGCAACATGAAGTTCATGATGAACGGCGCGGTGACGATCGGCACGCTCGACGGCGCGAACGTGGAGATCCGCGAAGAGGCGGGCGGCGACAATTTCTTCCTGTTCGGCCTGAGCGCGCAGCAGGTCGAGGAGGTCAAGCGCAACGGCTATCGTCCGTCCGATTATGTGCAGTCCAACGACGACTTGCGCGAAGCGTTCACGCAGATTGCGCAAGGGCGCTTCTCGCGCGGCGACCGGGACGTATTCAGGCCGCTCGTCGACAATCTGCTGCATGCGGACCCGTTCCTCGTGCTGGCCGATTTCGCGGATTACGCCGCGTGTCAGCAGCGCGTGAGCGACGCGTGGCGCGACGCGCGCAGCTGGACGCGAATGTCGATCATGAACACGGCGCGCTCGGGCAAGTTCTCGTCGGATCGCGCGATCGGCGAGTATTGCGAGCACATCTGGAACGCGCGTGCGGTGAGGATCGACCTTGCTCAGTCCTAACGTCGAAACCACGCGCAGTTATCAGGCGCGGCCCGGTTCGCGATTTCCGCTTGGAGCGTCGGTCGCGCCGGACGGCGTCAACTTCTGCATTTTTTGCCGGCACGCGACTCACCTCGAACTGCTGCTTTACGCGTCTGCGGATAGCATCGAGCCGTTTCAGATCATCGGACTCACGCCCGAAACGAACCGCACGTTCTATTTCTGGCACGTGTTGATCGAAGATCTGCCGGTAGCGTGCTGCTACACATGGCGCGCCTACGGCGATCATGGCGTGCCGCTGCTCGACGACGAAGCGAGCAGCCGTCACGAGTTGCTCGATCCCGCCGCGCGTGCGGTCAGCGATCGCCTCTGGCAACGCAGGCCCGCCGCCGGTGGGCACGAGCCCGGGCATGCGTCCTTTAGAGCCATCGTCACCGAACCGCTGGGCGAACGCGAAGACGTGGCCGTGCGCACGCTCGACGACGCGGTTATCTACGAACTGCATGTCGGCGGCTTCACGCGCGATCCATCGAGCGGCGTTCGACATCCCGGCACGTTCGCGGGGCTGATCGAGAAGATCCCTTATCTTAAGGCGCTGGGCATCACGCACGTCGAGCTGCTCCCGGTGATGGCCTTCGACGAGCAGGACGTGCCTGCAGCGGCCGCCGCCAAAGGGCTCGTCAATTACTGGGGCTATAGCACGCACAGCTTCTATAGTCCGCATCCGCGCTATTGCGTCGAGCCGGAGCAGGCACCGCAGGAGTTCCGTGCGCTGATCGACGCGATGCACGCGGCCGGCATCCGCGTGCTGCTCGACGTGGTGTTCAATCACACCGCGGAAGCGGGCCTGAGCGGTCCCGTGATCAATTTCAAGGTCCTCGCCAACGACGTCTTCTATCACTTCGATCCGGCGGACGGCGGGCGTTATCTCGACTACACCGGCTGCGGCAATACGGTCAACTGCAATCATCCGCTGGTGTCGGCGTTCATCCTGCATTGCCTCGAGTACTGGGTGGAGGAACTCGGGGTGGACGGCTTTCGCTTTGATCTGGCGAGCGTCTTCACGCGTGGCGAGGGCGGTGCGTTGCTGCCTACGCCGCCGTTGCCGTGGGCGATGGAAGCGTCGCCCGTGCTCGCGCGCGTGCCGCTGATCGCGGAGGCGTGGGACGCGGCGGGCCTGTATCACGTCGGCGCGTTTCCGGGCATGGCGTGGGCCGAATGGAACGGCCGCTACCGCGATGTGATCCGGCGCTTCGTGCGCGGCGATCCGGGACTGATCGGCCCGATGTGCACGTGCCTCGCGGGAAGTGCGGACCTCTATGAAGCGGACGGCAGACTGCCCGTGAACAGCATCAATTTCGTGACCTCTCACGACGGCTTCACGCTGCGCGATCTCGTCAGCTACGACGCGAAGCGCAACGACGCGAACGGCGACGACAACCGCGACGGCAGCAACGACAACCTGTCGTGGAACTGCGGTGCCGAAGGCGACACGGACGATCCGTCTACCACCGGGCTGCGTTTGCGGCAGGCGCGCAACTTCATCGCGATCCTGCTGCTAAGCCAGGGCGTGCCGATGCTCCTCGCCGGCGACGAAATCCTGCGCACCCAGCGCGGCAACAACAACGCGTACTGCCAGGACAACGCGCTTTCATGGATGGATTGGCGTTTCTCCGATGGCGCGCTCGACATGCTGCGTTTCGTGCGCGAGATGATTGCGCTTCGCAGGCGTCACCCGAGCCTGCGCCGTCGCCGGTTCCTTACGGGGCGCGCCGGACACGGGCAAACGCATCCCGATATCGCCTGGCACGGCGAACGGCTCGGCGCTCCCACCTGGGGCGACCCAGGCGCCCGGCTGGTGGCGTTCACGCTCGCGGGACATGCGGCGGGTGCGCCCATGTTGCACGTCGTCCTCAACATGAACGGGGAGGCGCGCGATGCAGAGCTTCCGGCCCTCGACGACGCGAACTGGCGGCGGCTGGTCGATACGGCAGCGCAGCCGCCGGGGGACATCGTTTCGACGGTGGAAGCAGCCCGCGTCGAACACGGCGCCTGCCGTGTAGAAGCGCGCAGTGTCGTGGTGCTCGAATCGCGATGAATGCAGGTAATCAGGCTGGACGGTGCCCGGTAAAGCGACTTTAATGTTTAGGTACTGCCGGGTTGCTTTGTCGATCATCAGGGGGCGGCATGGATGCAGTCAGGACCTTCGTCGAAAGTCAGCCGCTGCTCGCGCTCTTTTTGACCATTGCGGTCGGCTACCTGATCGGCGAAATCAATGTGAAGGGCGTGGCGCTGGGCTCCGGGGCCGTGCTTTTCGTTGGACTGGCGGTCGGCGCGTTCGCGCCGAAATCTACGCCGCCCGCGTTGCTGGGCACGCTCGGTTTGTTGATGTTTCTTTATGGCATCGGCATTCAGTATGGCGCGCAGTTCTTCCGCGGGCTCACGAGCCGCGAGGGCATGAAGGCCAACGCAGCCGCGTGTCTCGGCGTGATCGTGTCGGGTCTCGTAGCGTGCGGCTTCATCCATTTCGGCGCTACGCTCGCTGATGCTCTCGGCATGTTCGCGGGCAGCGGCACCAGCACGGCGAGCCTGCAGGTTGCCATCGCATCGATGAAGAGCAGCGATGCCGCCGTGGCCTACAGTGTTGCCTATCCATTCGGCGTGGCCGGGCCGATTCTCTTCATCTACGCGCTCAAGCTGGCCCTGAAAATCGACATACGCAAGCCGCCTGCGAAGTTGCTGGAGACCGCGGAAATCGCGCTGCGCAATGCCAGTCTCTTCGGTCTCAGGGTGTCGGAGCTTTTGGCCCGCCTGCCTGCCGGTGTGGCAATCGCGGCCGCGCGGCGCGCGCATCACAACCAGTTCGTCACCGACGATTTTATTCTGCGTGCTGACGACGTTCTCCTCGTCACCGCCACCGACCCCCGCGTGCTCGTCGAAGCAACCGCGCTATGCGGCGAGCTGCAGCCTGGGCGCATGACGAGTCATCGGGAAGATCTGGACTATATGCGCGTATTCGCATCGAATCCGGCGGTCGTGGGCATGGCGCTCGGCAGTCTGCGCTACCCGAACGGCGTGAGCTGCGCGGTCGCGCATGTGCGGCGCGGCGATACCGATCTTCTGTCCAGTCCAGAGCTCATTCTCGAAGCGGGCGACCGGGTCGGCCTGCTCGTCAATCGCGCGCATCAGGCGAGCGTGCGCGCGTTCTTCGGCGATTCGATCAAGAGCACGGCCGACCTCAGTTTCATCTGCCTGGGCATAGGCGCGGCCGCGGGCCTGCTGGTCGGCGCGATCCCGTTGCGCTTTCCAGGTCTCGGCGCGTTCAGCCTGGGTCTCGCGGCGTTGCTGCTGGTTGCGCTGTGTCTCGGCAAGGTGCGTCGCAGCGGTCCGTTCGTGTGGGTGATGCCGCTGTCGGCCAATCTCGTGCTGCGCAATCTCGGACTGACGATTTTCCTCGCGCAGGTGGGCATCGCTTGCGGACCCAAGTTCGTCGCGACCGTGGGCACCGCCGGGCCGCTGCTGCTGCTGTATGGCGCGATCACGCTGCTGGTGCTGGTCGGCGTGACGGCAATCTGCTGTCTGTGGATCTTCAAGCTGTCGTTCGACACGTCGATCGGCGTGATCTGCGGCGCAACCGGCAACCCGGCGATTCTTGCGTTTGCCAACCGCGTCGCGCCGACGGATCAGCCCGACATCATGTACGCGATGATTTTTCCGTCGATGACGATCGTCAAGGTGCTTTTCGTGCAGATCGCCATCGCGATCGCAGCCGGCTAGACGTGTGCGCGCCGCAGGCGAACGAAATTCGAATTACGGATTCCGAAGGAGTTCATCATGGAAGTGGCGATATTCAGTTCGACGCGCTATGAACGCCGGTATCTCGACGAGGCCAACAGGAGCGGCGAGCACAAGTTGCATTACTTCGACGTTTTGCTGGAGATGGACACCGTCGGTCTTGCCGCCGGCTACGGCGCCGTCTGCATCTTCGTCAACGACAAGGCGGACGCGCAAGTACTGGACGCGCTGCATAAGGGTGGCACGCGTCTGCTCGCGTTGCGCTGCACGGGCTTCAACAACGTCGATTTCGAAGCGGCCACCAGGCTCGGCATGAAGGTGGTGCGCGTCGTGACGTATTCGCCGAACTCCGTGGCCGAGCACGCGGTAGCACTGCTGCTCGCAATCAATCGCAAGGTGCACCGTGCCTACAATCGCACCCGCGATTCGAACTTTTCGCTCGACGGTCTGACCGGTTTCGACCTTTGCGGCAAGACGGTCGCGGTGGTCGGAACGGGCAAGATTGGCTGCGTGTTCGCGAAGATCATGCTCGGCTTCGGCTGCAACGTGATCGGCTTCGATCCGCAACCGTCGGCGGAATTCGAGGCGCTCGGTCTGAGCTATGCCAGGTCGGGCGAGATTGGGGAGAAAGCCGACATCATCTCGCTGCATTGTCCGCTCATCCCCGCGACATACCACGTCATCAATTCGGACACGCTCAAACGCGCGAGGCCCGGCGCGATACTGATCAACACGAGCCGCGGCGGACTGCTCGATACGGAGGCCGCGATCGACGCATTGAAGACCGGGCAGCTCGGCGGGCTTGGAATCGATGTGTACGAACAGGAGGCCAATCTATTTTTTCGCGATCTCTCCAGCGAGATCGTCACCGATGACGTCTTTCAACGCCTCGTGTCGTTTCCGAATGTCATCGTCACCGGACATCAGGCCTATCTGACGCACGAGGCATTGACGACCATCTGCGAGACCACGCTCGAAAGCGTCTCTGCGTTCGAAAAGAATCAGCCGTTGCTGAACGAGGTGACGGTCGGATAGAGCGTGTGCCAACAGCGTGTGCAAGCGCGCGCTGGAACGGGCGTGGGAACGCGCGTGGCGCACTGCGCAGCGTTATCACCCCTTCGGGTAGCGATGGCCGGAGTAATGTTTGTTTGTTCTAAAACGTGGCCGCCAAAGTTCACTCACCAGTCACCTCGATTCTGGAGAAACTCATGACAGATATCGCACTTGCACGCAAAGATGCCTGCCTCGCAGTGGTTCAGGCGGTATTGACGGACCTGATCGACGACAGCAATCTGATCGATGCGGCTCTACGTGTTGCGGATTACCTGGCAGACGATCTTGAAGGCAAGATCACCGAGACCGACGCCGTACTGCTTGCTGTCGAGGCACTCACCAAAGTCAATCGCGCGATTCGCGAGTGGTCCGACGTGGATGGCAATGCGATGGACGCGATGAGGGTCGCGGACTATGTCCTCGATGAACAGATAAACGGGTACGACTGCGCAACCAATGCACATGAAACGACTTCGTCCGCGGCAAGAATTCAGGCACGAGCGGCCGCAGTGATTCGGCCAACGGGATCGTCGGCGCGGCCTGTTCACCACTGATCGCCGGCTGCAGGCTTGGCCCCCTTGCACGTGCGATAAGGATCTGGCGGCATAGAGACAACGGACGGCGCCGCAATCCTTCGAATACCCGACACGCGGACGGTCTCTACGCCATCCCGAGGTTCGACTGATCGTCGTCGTTCTCCCTCTGACATTGCTCTCTGCATGCTCCCTGCATGCCTGTTGCGCGTTTGCCGCACCAACCCGGATTTATTTTTTCATCCGCGTAAGCGTCGCTATACTTTCCAGATACGGACAACCGTTCCATACAAGGAACGTGCAGCCGTAAAGTCAAAACCAGTTTGCCCAACGTGAAAGGCCCGGAGACCAACGCCTTTCACCCGGTTGGTGGGTCCGCATGCGATGAGCGACGAGCGCGGGACCAGCCAAAGCCACAACAAAAAACGATGACCAAAAACCTGACCATCAATCTGCGCATCGCGATCACGATCGCGTTTCTCGGCGTGCTGCTGATCGCCACCGGCGCGCTCGGCATTCTCGGCATGAGCGAGAGCAATCAGGCGCAGCGCGACGCGTACGCGGTGCATTTCGCCTCGGTAGTGGCGCTCGGCAAGTCGGGCACGGCGATGTCGCGGGCGCGCTTCGGGCTCGACTGGGCGATGAGCAATCCGAACTCGCCGCAACTGGGCCCGCAACTCGAACGCTCGCGCCTGCTGCTCGCCGACTCCGACAAGTGGTGGGGCACGTTCCGCGATCTGCCTAAAACGCGGGAGTTGCAGCGCCTCACCGACGACCTCGACGCAAAACGCACCGCCGTGCGGCGCGACGGCATCGACAGGTTGATCGACGCGATCCGCACCGGTGACGCGAGCTGGATGGACGAAACCCGCGCGAACCATCTGATCGGTCTCTACACCGCGATGAACACGAGCCAGGGCGCGCTGGAGGACTATCTGAACCACCAGGCCGGCGACGCGACCCAGCGCTCGGCCGCGCTGTTTCAGACGCTGCTGGTCGCGTGCATCGGCAGCGTGCTGGTGGGATTGACGGTGGCGTTCATCAGCTGGCGCATGCTGTGTCGCGCGATCATGACGCCGCTGAACGACGCGCTGCGCCAGTTCGACGCGATCGCCGCCGGCGAGTTGACGACCCGCGTGCCGATTCGTTCGAACGACGAAATGGCGATGCTGTTGCGCGGCGTCGCGTCGATGCAGGACAAGCTCGGCGCGACCGTCACCACGGTGCGCGCCGGTTCGCATTCGATCGCGTCGTCGACGCAGCAAATCGCTGCGGGCAATCACGATCTGTCGCAACGCACCGAGGAACAGGCCGCGTCGCTCGAACAGACCGCGGCCGCGATGGAGCAGCTCACGTCCACCGTGCAGCTGAACGCGGAGAACGCGCAGCACGCGAGCGAACTGTCATTGCGCGCGTCGGAGATGGCCGCGCGCGGACGCAATTCGGTCGGCAGCATGGTCGAGACGATGCGGGTGATCCACGCGGGCTCGTCGAAGATGACCGGCATCATTACCGCGATCGAAGGCATCGCGTTTCAGACCAACATCCTTGCGCTGAACGCCGCCGTCGAAGCGGCGCGCGCCGGCGAGGAAGGGCGCGGTTTCGCGGTGGTGGCCGGCGAGGTGCGCAGCCTCGCGCAACGCTCGGCGGCGGCCGCGAAGGAAATCGGCGCGCTGATCGCCGAGTCGACCGCGCGCGTGGAAAGCGGTGCGGGTCTCGTCGACGAAGCCGGCGGCACGATGCAGGACATCGAGGCGGCGATCGGGCGCGTCGCGCGGATTGTCGGCGAGATCGCGGCGGCGTCGAAAGAGCAGAGCGAAGGCATCCGCCAGGTGAGCCTCGCCGTCACACAGATGGACGAGGTCACGCAGCACAACGCGGCGTTGGTCGAAGAAAGCGCCGCCACCGCGAACTCGCTCGCGGATCAGGCGCGGCAGTTGAGCGAACTGACCGCGGCCTTCAAGGTCGCGCGCGATGCGGCGCCGCACGAACTGTCGTTCTGAACCTTGCCGGGAGAAGCGGCGAGGTTCAGACGGCCGCCGCTTCAGGCCGGCAGTTTGCGAAACGAAATCGCAAAGCGGTTCCACGCGTTGATCGCCGACACCAGCAGCGTCAGGTCGACCAGTTCCTCGTCGCTGAAGTGTGGGCGCACCGCGTTCCACACCGAGTCGGGCACATGCTCGTGCGACACCAGCGTCAGCGCCTCGGTCCATTCGAGCGCGGCGCGTTCGCGATCCGTGAAGAACGGCGTTTCGCGCCACACCACGACGGTCGCGAGTCGGCGGTCGGTTTCGCCGCCTTTGCGGGCGTCGCTCGTGTGCATGTCGACGCAATACGCGCAGCCGTTGATCTGAGACGCGCGCAGCCGCACCAGTTCGGTCAGCGATTTTTCGAGCGCCGATTTACCGATGCGCTCTTCGACGCCGACGAGCGCCTTGATCGCGGCAGGATTGGCTTTGTAGAAGTCGAGACGTTGTTCCATGATTCACTCCTGAGTCGGGTTGGACGCATTCCGTGATGCGATGGACGAAGCATAGTCCCGGCACTGGATTCGAAAAATGACCGATTCAGGTTATTTTCAGGTAACCACTTTAGGCGGTGTTTCGGGTAGCGGCAACGTGCTTCAGTGCGCCGTGAAGCGCCCTTACCGGGTGTAATGGCATCGTTGCCGCGCCGCGGTCGATTCGGTATGGTGGGTCATCGCTTATCACAGAGACCGCTCATGACGACCGCCGCCGACCCACTTCCATCGCCGATCCGCACCGACGTCCTGATTGTCGGCGCAGGTCCGGTCGGCCTGTTCGCGGCGTTCGAGGCAGGCGTGCTCGGCTTGTCCTGCCAGATCGTCGATGCGCTCGACCAGATCGGCGGCCAGTGCACCGAGCTCTATCCCGACAAGCCGATTTACGACATCCCGGCGATTCCGTCGTGCACCGCGCGCGAACTGGTCGAGCGGTTGATGACGCAATGCAAACCGTTCGACGTGCCGATCCATCTGGAGCAACGGGTCGAGTCGGTCGAGCAGCGCGACGACGGACGCTGGACCGTACGAACGAATCGCGGCCTCGTCTTCGATGTCGCGGCGATCCTGCTCGCGGCGGGCAACGGTGCGTTCGTGCCGCAAAAGCTCGCGCTGCCCGAGGCTGTCCCGCTGGAATCGCGGCACGTGCATTACAGCGTGCCGCGGCTCGCCGATTTCGCCGGCAAGACGGTGGTGGTCGCCGGCGGCGGCGATTCGGCGCTCGACTGGGCGCTGGCGTTGCGCAAGGTCGCGCGGCGTGTGACGCTGGTGCATCGGCGCGCCGGTTTCAGCGCGGCCGATTCGAGCGTCGCGACCATGCGGCGCGCGGTCGAGGCGGGCGAGATGGACTTCATCGTCGGCGCTATTGCGGGGCTCACGGTCGAAGGCGATGCGTTGAAGTCGCTGACGTTGCGGCACATCGAAGGCGAAACGCAACTCGAAGCCGAACACCTCGTCGCGCTGTATGGTCTGGTCGCGGATCTCGGCCCGATCGCGCAATGGGGGCTGACGATTCACGGCGGACGCGTCGATGTCGATACGTCCAATTACGAAAGCTCGCGGCCGGGCATCTTCGCGGCCGGCGATATCGCCAACTATCCGAACAAGCAGAAGCTGATTCTGTCGGGCTTTCACGAAGCGTCGCTGGCGCTGCGCAAAGCCTATGCATATGCGTATCCCGAGAAGAAACGCGTGCACGTGCATTCCAGTTACGACGCGAAGCTCGCGGAAAAGCTCACCGCGCACGGCTGAACCGGCGCGCGAACCCGCCGATGCGCTGAGTGGATTTTTGCAGGCGGGGATGGAGAGCAGCGATAGAGCCGGTCGTGATCGACACATCACGACCGGCTTTATTTTTTACTCACGCGGGTGGGCTTTACTTGCCGGCGGGCTCGCTGGCGGCGGCCGCCGCGCTCGCGGCCTTGTCCTTCTTCTTCGCTTCGTGGTGGCCGATCGCGCAGCCCGCGGCCGCGCCCGCCACGCCATGGTCTCCCGCGACGTGACCGGCCACGCCGCCGACGACCGCGCCTTTGGTACAGCCTTCGGCGTAGGCGGCGGCATGGGTGAGCGCGAGTGCGGCGGCGCAGACGAGGGTGGTGAGGGCTCGTTTCATTGGGGCTCCTGTTGTGACGATGGTGACGATGCGTAACGGCGCGATGCCGATGCGGCAACCGGTCGGATAGTCGGCATGGCGACATCGCATGGGTAGCAAGCGCGGGGCCTGGCCGCCGTGCCGCGCGATTCGATCTCCCGCTGACGCCGCCGCGTAGCGGCTCTGCGGCGCCGCCCGGGTGTTGATCGGGTGAAACCATAAGCCGGGCTGCCGGCCATGTGCGGTGTATCCTTTGAGCGCTATCCCCTATACTTGCGCGCCATGAATCAGCTTGAAATGCCTTCTTCCCATGACAGCGGCGAGCCCGAGCGGCGCGCCGGCGAGGGTCGCATGAGTCCGACCGTGGGCGTCGACTACTGGATGCTCGTGCAGGCCATCGAGGACTACGCGATCTTCCTGCTCGACGCGAGCGGCCACATCGTGAGCTGGAACGTCGGCGCGCAAAAGCTGAAGGGCTACACCGCGCAGGAGATCATCGGCCAGCACTTCTCGCGTTTCTATACCGAGGAAGCCGTCGCGCGCGGCTGGCCGGACTACGAACTGCAACAGGCGTCGCTGACCGGCCGCTTCGAAGATGAAGGCTGGCGGGTGCGCAAAGACGGCAGCACCTTCTGGTCGAACGTCGTGATCACGGCGATTCGCAACGAGGCGGGCATTCTCACCGGCTTCGCGAAAATCACGCGCGACCTGAGCGCCCAACGCGAGTACTTGGAAGCGTTGCGGCTCAGCGAGGAGCGTTTCCGTCTGCTGGTCGACAACGTCAAGGATTACGCGATCTTCATGCTCGATCCGCAGGGCTACGTGGTGAGCTGGAATGCGGGCGCGGCGCGCATCAAAGGCTATACGCGCGACGAAATCGTCGGCAAGCATTTCTCGCTGTTCTATTTGCCGGAAGACGCGGCGGCGGGCAAACCGGCGCGCGAGCTGACCATCGCGCGGCAGCTCGGTCACGTCGAAGACGAAGGCTGGCGCGTGCGCAAGGACGGCACGACCTTCTGGGCCAACGTCAACATCACGGCGGTGCGCGATGAATCGAACCGCTTGCGCGGTTTCGCCAAGGTGACGCGCGATCTGACCGAGCGGCGTCAGCGCGAAGAGCTGGAGCGCTCCGGAGAGCGCATGCGCGAGTTTCTCGCGACGCTCGCGCATGAATTGCGCAATCCGCTTGCGCCGGTGCGCAACGCCGTCGGCGTGATGCAACTGGAGACCGGACTGAGCCCGGTGGTGGCACGGGCGCGCGATCTGATCGACCGGCAGGTTACCCATCTCACGCGGCTGGTCGACGATCTGCTCGACGTCGGCCGGATCATGTCGAACAAGGTGGAACTGCGCCTCGCGCGCGTCGATCTGGGCGAACTGGTGACACGCGCGATCGAAGCGGCGCGGCCTTTCACCGATGCGCATGAACAGCTCGTGGTGCCACATCTACCACACGATCCGGTGGTGCTTCGCGGCGACATGACCCGGCTCGTGCAGGTGCTGCAAAACCTGCTGCACAACGCGTCGAAGTTCTCGCCGCGCGGCAGCCGGATCGACATTGGCGGGCGCGTCGGCTCACAGATGGCGGTGCTGGAGGTGCGCGACTCGGGATGCGGCATTCCGCTGCGCTCGCTCGACAAGATCTTCGATTTGTTCGCGCAGGAAAAGGAATGCCTGAACCTGGGAGAGGGCGGTCTCGGCATCGGTCTCACGCTGTGCAAATCGCTGGTCGAAATGCATGGCGGCAGCATTCTCGCGAGCAGCGAAGGACCGGGCTGCGGCAGCACGTTCACGCTGAGTCTGCCGCTTGCCGCCGCGCCGTCCGACCCCCCCGCTGACGACACGAACCCGGCCGAGGCCGAGGTCGCGCCGCTGCGGATTCTGCTGGTCGACGACAACCGCGATTCCGCCGACAGTCTCGCGATGTTGCTCGAACTCAAGGGCCACGAAGTGCGCATCGCGTACGAGGGTGAGCAGGCGCTGCATATCGCGCCGCGCTTCGTCCCGCATCTCGCGGTGATCGACCTTGCGATGCCGAAGATGGACGGCTACGCGACGCTCGCCGCATTGCGGCGGATGCCGGAGCTTGCCGAAACGATGTATGCGGCAATGACCGGCTTCGGCCATGCGAGCGATCGCGAACGGACACGCGAGGCCGGTTTTCACGCGCATCTGGTGAAGCCGGTGGAGCTGGCGCTGTTCGATCAGTTGCTCGCGCAGGTGGAAGCGCGACGCGGTGGCGGGCGTTGACGGCGGCTGAAGTCGCGGTTTGGCCTGTGCCTATGTGAAAGAGGCGCGGGCTTGGCTCGTGCGCGTTGTCTCACTCTTCCGACGTTCCTGAGACTTCGCGGCCGCGCCGCCGGCGCTGTGCTCGGACGTGTATCGCGGCTTTTTAACTTTCCCTGAAACAGCGCAGCCGTGGCGAAGCGTTCGGCGTTTGACGCGCGTTGGTGCTGCGGTGGCACGCCTCGCGCCCCTCAAGGCTTGAGGGAAATCCCTGGCGCGCGGCGGGGCGCCCCGGTGATCAAGTTCGGAGCGTGTCGGCACGGCCCATTGGCACGGGCAACTCAATTTTTTCATCACATTCTGACGCGCAGCGGCAACCGTGCGTCCGGCGCCCGATTTCCAAAACCTTCCTGAACCTTGGCGCATCCAGCGCGCCCGGATATTCCACCTATGCGGCACGACGCTTGCTGTGAGTCTGCATAGGCGCTGACCACTCAGGTCCGCGCGCAGCAGATCGAACCGCTTCAGGGAGGCAGAATGCTCGATACGCGTGACCACAGGGCCGGCGTCAACGTACGGCGCTCGCCCGCTCCAGGCGGCTCCGGCAGCCGCGAATCGCAATCGCCGCGCCGTACGAAGAACGACAGCAAAACTGCTGCGTCGCTGGAAGAATTTCTGCACGCCACGCGTTTCGATTCGAACGACCCCGCCGCGCTCGGCGATGTCTTGCACGCGCTGATCGGGCGCGGCTACGACCGCGCGCCCTTGCTGCCGTTGCCGGGCCACGGCCAGACGCTGATCCGCTGGCGCGCGCTGGCGGCGGTGGCCGCGTGCGATCTCGGGCTCGTCAAACTGTTCGAAGGCCACACCGACGCGCTCGCGATCCTCGCCGAACTGCATGGCCCCACGCCGCCGGCTGCGAGCCGCTGGGCCGTATGGGCGGCCGAGCCGCCCGATGCCCGCGTGCAAGCCATCAGGATAGGAATCCGAAACGATGACGGCCAGGTTCAACTGGCCGGCACCAAGGCCTGGTGTTCGGGCGCGAGGAGCGTCAGTCATGCGCTCGTCACCGCGTGGCTCGACGGCGAGCCGGTGCTCGTGGCCGTCGCGATGGATGACCCGTCGATCTCGATCGATACGTCGAAGTGGCAGGCAGTCGGCATGCAGGCCACCGCCAGCGCGGACGTCAGCTTCGATCGCACGCCAGCCGTGCTGGTCGGCGCCGCGCATGCGTATGTAGGGCGTCCCGGCTTCTGGCACGGCGGTGCGGGCATCGCCGCGTGCTGGTACGGCGCGGCGGCGCAGATCGGCCGCAGCTTGCGCGACGCGTGTGCGCAGCGCGCCGATCCGCATCGCCTCGCACACCTGGGCGCGGTCGAAGTCGCGTTGCAAGCGGCGGCTGCCGTATTGCGCGAAACCGCCGCCTTTATCGACGCGAATCCGCTCGTCGACGCACAACGCGAAGCGACGCGCGCGCGCCTCGTCGTCGAAGAGGCGGCGACCACCGTGATGCATCACGCGACGCGTGCGCTTGGCGCGGGCCCGCTATGCCGCGACGCGCGTTTCGCCCGCGCGCTGGCCGACCTGCCGGTGTTCCTGCGTCAAAGCCATGCGGAGCGCGATCTCGCGTCGCTCGGCGAGATGCTCGTTTCGGCCGGCGGCGACGGCGTGTCCCTCAACGGAGGTGCGCCGTGGACGCTCTGATCCGATTCCCGGAGGGCCGCTGAGATGAGTTCGACCTCGACCGCACTGTACTTCGACACGCTTTATCAGCAGAGCGACGATCCGTGGAAGTTGCGCGAAGGCTGGTATGAGCGGCGCAAGCGTTCGCTCACGCTCGCGTTGCTGCCCCGGCCGCGCTATCGCAATGCATTCGAACCCGGCTGCGCGAACGGCGAATTGAGCGTCGAACTCGCGAAGCGTTGCGACGCGCTGCTCGCCGCCGATCTGCACGAGCGCGCGGTGACGCTCGCTCGCGAGCGGGTCGCCGATACGCCGAACGTGCGCGTCGAACAGTGCACGGTGCCGCGCGAATGGCCGACCGAGGCCGGACCGTTCGATCTGATCGTCATCAGCGAATTCGCGTATTACCTCGATGCAGCCGAGCTGGAAACGTTGGCCGCGCGGATCGCCGCGTCGCTGACGACCGACGGCACGCTGCTCGCCTGTCACTGGCGCCGGCCCTTCGCCGAAGCGCTCGAATCCGCCGACGCCGCGCATGCGTTGTTCGATGCGCGCTGCGGCCTGTCGCGTCTCGCGCATCATGACGAAGCCGATCTGCTGATCGACGTCTGGTCGCGCGACGCACGTTCGGTAGCGCAACGCGAGGGGCTCCTATGATCGGCGTGATCGTTCCGGCACATAACGAAGAGGCGTTGCTGGCGCCGTGCCTCGCGGCCTTGCTCGAAGCATCGCGTCACGAGGATCTCGCCCGCGAAACGGTGCGCATCGTGGTCGTGCTCGATGCGTGCAGCGATTTTTCCGGCGCGATTGCGCGGGCATACGGCGTCGAGACGCTGTCGCTGAAGGCGCGCAATGTCGGCATCGCGCGCGCGGCCGGCGCCGATCTGCTGCTCGCGGACGGCGCGCGCTGGCTCGCGTTCACCGACGCCGACAGCCGCGTGTCGCCAGGCTGGCTGGTCGCGCAACTCGCGCTCGACGCGGATGCGGTGTGCGGCTCGATCGCGGTCGACGACTGGAGCGCCCATCCGCACAGCGTGCGGGAATATTTTCGCAAGACCTACGTGGACGCCGATGGTCATCGCCACATTCACGGCGCGAATCTCGGCGTGTCGGCCGACGCTTACCGGCGCGCCGGCGGCTTTCCGCCGCTAACGTGCAGCGAGGATGTCGCGCTCGTCGACCGCTTGATTGCGATCGGCGCGCATATCGCGTGGAGCGCGGCGCCGCGCGTGATCACCAGCGCTCGCGCGGCGGCCCGCGCCCGCGGGGGCTTTGGCGACACGCTCGTGTCGTGGGCTGCCGCCTAGCGCGCAAGTCCGTGTTCGCGCGCTTACCCGATTCAAGTTTGCTTCGGATGACTGATGATCTGAATGACGGCGCACCGCGAGGAGGGCGACATGATGGACGCGATCTTCGTTCTGTTCGGCGAGGGCAGGAACCTCGATCCCTTGCAGATGAGCATGCGCTCGATCGCGGTGTTCCTGATCGCGCTCGTGCTGATCAGAGTGTCGGGACGGCGCTCGTTCGGGCAGCGCTCGCCGTTCGATTCCGTGGTGGTAATCCTGCTTGGCGCTACGCTGAGCCGCGCGATCGTCGGCGCGTCGCCGTTCATCGCGACCGTGGTGGCGTCGTTCGTGATCGTCGTGTGCCATCGCGTGCTCGCGTGGGCCTGCATGCGCTCGCGCGGGTTCGAGCGGCTGGTGGGCGGTGTCGAGCGCGAGGTGTTCAGCAACGGTCAGTTCAACGCGCGTGAAATGGACGCCGCGCTGATTTCGACGACCGACGTGCATGAAAGCGTGCGGCAGAAAACCGGCTCACGCTCGATGGATAACGTCGCCGCGGCGATTCTCGAACGCAATGGCGAGGTGAGCGTGATCCGCAAGCAAGCATGACTAACGCGCAGGCGACGCGTGGCGCGTCGCGCTCAGCCCCGGCCGCCGCGCGCGATCTCTTCGCCGGCGCCGCGCGGCATGCGCAGCGTGACCGGAATCGACGCGAACGAGCAGAGGCCGACCACCAGAAACGCGGGCCAGAAATCCGACCACATGATGCTTGGATGCCCATGGAGCGCCCGCGAAATCTGCAACACGATCCCGCCGACCGTCACGCCGAGACCGAGCGACATCTGTTGCACGACGCTGCCGAGACTCGTCGCGCGGCCGACGTCGCGGCTCGCGATCTCCGCGTAGGTCAGCGAGTTCAGACTCGTGAATTGCAGCGCCGGGAAGAAGCCGCCGAGGAGCACGACAACCCAGATGATCCACGTCGGCGTGCTCGGAAAAAACAGCCCGCATGCCGCGATCGAAAGTCCCGACAGCGCCGCATTGACCACCAGCACCGAACGGAAGCCGAAGCGGCGCAGCACGCGTGACGCGACCGTGCGCATGAACATGCCGCCGAACGCGGACGCGCAGGTGATCAGGCCGGACTGGAACGCGCTCATGCCGTGGCCTTCCTGCAGCATCAGCGGCAGCAGGAACGGCAATGCGCCGAGACCAATGCGGAACAGCGAGCCGCCGAGCACACTGGCCTGAAACGTCGGGACCTTGAAAAAGCGCAGATCCAGCAGCGGAAGTTTGACGCGCTGCGCGTACGCGACGTAGATCACGAGCAGCACGGCGCCGATCGCGCACATGCCGAACGCGTCGGCATTGGAAATCAGTTCGCCGCCCACCAGCGACAACCCGAGCAGAAGCAGCACCGCGCCGGCCGCCGACAGCAGGAAACCGATCCAGTCGAGCGGGCCGGGATCGGGTTCGCGCGTGTTGGCGATGTACCTGTTGGTCAGATAGATGCCGAGGATGCCGATCGGCACGTTGATGAAGAAGATCAGACGCCAGTGCAGATAGGTCGTGATGAAGCCGCCGAGCAGCGGACCGGCCGCCGGGCCGAGCATCGCCGGCACGCTCAGATAGTTCATCGCGCGGATGAAGTCGGCCTTGTGGACCACGCGAAAAATGATGATCCGCCCGACCGGCACCATCATCGCGCCGCCGACGCCTTGCACGAAGCGCGCTAGCGTGAAAGTAGCGAGCGAGTTCGACGCGGCGCACAGCAGCGAGCCGGTCACGAAGATGCCGATTGCGGTGCGGAAGATCGTGCGCGCGCCGAAACGGTCGGCCAGCCAGCCGCACACGGGGATGAACACGCCGAGCCCGAGCACGTAGCTCGTTACGGCGATTTTCAGCGTGACCGGATCACGCCCGAAATCGCGTGCCATGGCCGGCAGCGCGGTGACGATCACATTCGCGTCGACGCTTTCCATGAACATCGCGCATGCGACGATAAGGGGCGCAATCAGAGCTTTCTGGGCGACAGTCATGAAAACGGGCTGCGACAGGCTGTCGCACGCAAAGGGTCATTATTGCATCTGTACGGTGCGGATTGTTAACAGAGCGTGCACAGATCGAACCCTAATGACGGTTCCGCCTGCGGACGGGTGTGACTACGGCACAACACGCGCGACACATTTTTTAAACTTGTTGCAGCGCGGCATAACAGCGTTATAATCGGGTTGTTACCTAGGTATAAACCCTATACAGGAGTCTGTCATGAATACCGCTTCGAACGCCGTCGCCCGTACTCCCGCTGCCAGCACCACCTTTTTCGGCAAACTGCGCGCTTTGGCGCTGCTCGCGCTGAACCTGCACCTGCAAAATTGCGCCGTGATGGCAGAAGCTCACCGCCGTCCGCAATAAGACTGGCGCTGCGCGCCGCACCAGCTGGGAAGCAGGCGGATGCGCGAGAGGGCTGACTGGTCGAGATACGCGGAATTCGCGCCTTCCGGTCTTTAAAGCGGCGTCTTCCATGCCGCCTATCGCAGCCGCCCGCTTGTATAGCGGGCGTTGTGTTATCTGGGCCGATAATCGATGGCTGCCAGCGGTGCTAGAGGCCGTTCCCGCACAAAACCGCCGCTCGGCTGCGGTCGCTCTTGTTGGCCGCGCGCTCTGCTCATCAGCGACACCATCGATGCCAGTCCCTCGGATAAACCCCTGCCATCGCGCGATCCTGATCCGCCATCATCGTTTCCCCCTTTAAATGCAGTGCTTCGTACGATAAAGACACCGCATTTCACCGTGCCATTTGCTTGCAATTACGGCGTTCGAAAAGAAAAACCTTGATCGGGCAAACCGATTTTCGAAATGGTTTCGGCAAAAAATGCGCGAAAGCGTGCAGGGTCGAGTCCCGATTAACAGATGCGGATCTGACGTTTAAGCTCCAGCGCCGTATTCGCGCGGCCTGCGCCCGCGATCGCGAACCGATCGGCGCTATGGCGGCCCTTATTTCGACATTTCGAATTAAATACCGGCGAATTAGCCCGCGCTGTCAACCTTTTGCACGCTTTGCCGTTATCCCTTTG
Organism: Paraburkholderia ginsengisoli NBRC 100965; assembly: GCF_000739735.1. Classification (GTDB taxonomy): domain Bacteria; phylum Pseudomonadota; class Gammaproteobacteria; order Burkholderiales; family Burkholderiaceae; genus Paraburkholderia; species Paraburkholderia ginsengisoli. Next base: position 501,651 of record NZ_BBJF01000004.1, read on the forward strand.
TAATCGCCAGATCAGGCGACGCAGCGATGGACGATCCGTCGCCGCGACCGCTCCATGCAAGGCCCCCCGCATTGACCATGTTCCATCGACATAACAACAGAATCGACCGCCCAGGCTCGATGATCGACCGTATTTCGAAGACGCTCGGCAACCGGGGAATTCTCTCGCCCGTCCTCGCTCTGGTGATTTGCGGACTGCTGCTGGTGGTCTTGCAGCATCTGTCGCAAGCGGTCGACTATCGCTCGGTGATGCGTCAGTTGCGTGAACTCACCGCCAGCGAATGGATCGCCGCGCTTGGCGCCACCGCGCTCAGCTACGTGGCACTCGTCGGGCGCGACGCCGTCGGCCTGCGCTACCTCGGCGCCAGCGTGCCGCGCGTGGCGTTGTGGATCGGCGCGACCGCGGGTTCCGCGCTCGGCAACGCGACCGGCTTCGGCGCGTTGACGGGCGGCGCCGTGCGAGCGCGCGTCTACGGCGTCGCGAACATCACGCCCGTGCAGATCGGCCGCATGACGGTGTTCACCAGCGTGTCGCTGGCGCTCGCACTCGTGCTGATGACGGCGCTCGGCATGGTCGGCAAGGCTGCCCAGCTCGCGCCGATGCTGCACCTCACGCCCGCCGCGCTGCGCTGGATCGGCGCGGCGCTGCTGGTCGCGCTGACGCTCGCCGCCGCCGCGTGCCGCCGTGAAACCCGGCCGGTTCGCACGCGCTGGCGGTGGCTCTCGTTCGATATTCCAGCGCGCCGCGATCTGCTCGCGCAAGTCGCCCTCGCGGTGCTCGACGTGGTGGCCGCGGGCCTCGCGTTGTGGGCGCTGCTGCCGCACGCGAACGTGAGCTTCATCACCTTCATCACAGTCTATGCCGCGGCCATGCTGCTCGGTATGATCGGCCACACGCCCGGCGGCGTCGGCGTGTTCGAAGCGGCGATGGTGTTCACGCTGAGCGGCAGCGTGCAAACGCATCAGATGGTTGCCGCGCTGCTTGCTTATCGCGCGATTTATTTCGGTGTCCCGCTGATTGTCTCGGCGGCTTTGCTCGCGGGCTTCGAAGGCCGCGCGCTGAAAGGGCGTCTGCCGTTTCTCGACGCGTCCGGCGCATCGAAACTCGCGCCGCTGTTTCTGAGCCTCGTCACGTTCGTGGTCGGCGGCATGCTGGTGATCTCCAGCGCGACGCCCGCGTTCTGGCAGCGTATTCACATCTTGCGTGACGTGGTGCCGTTGTGGGTCCTCGAAAGCTCGCAGATGCTGTGCAGCGTGCTCGGCGTGCTGCTGTTGTTCGTCGCGCGCGGTTTGCTGCGCCGTCTCGACGCCGCGTGGTGGATGACGCTGCTGCTCGCAGTGCTGAGCCTCGCGCTGTCGTTGACCAAGGGTCTCGCGTTCGTCGAGGCGAGCGTGCTCGGCATGCTGATCGTGCTGCTGCTGTCGACGCGCCGGCGGTTCAACCGTCATTCGTCGCTGTTCGCCGAACGCTTCACGGCGGGCTGGCTGGTGTCGGTGGCGATGGTGCTGATGCTGGCCACGTGGGTGATGCTGTTCGCTTTCCGGGACGTGCCGTACACCCGTGACCTGTGGTGGCAATTCGCTTTCGACGAACGTGCACCGCGTGCCTTGCGCGCGACGCTGGCCGCGAGCGTGTTCGCGGCGACCTTTTCGTTCTGGCAATTGCTGCGTCCGGCGCCGGGCCGTTTCGTCAAACCCGCGCCGGAGGATCTGCACGACGCGGCGCGTATCGTGCGTGCGCAGGAGCGCAGCGACGCCGGTCTCGCGCTGATGGGCGACAAGAGCTTTCTCTTCTCCGAGTCGCGCCAGGCGTTCCTGATGTACGCGAAGTATGGTCGCACGTGGGCCGCGCTGCATGATCCGGTGGGACCGCGTGAAGAGTGGGCTGGCCTCATCAGCAAGTTCGTCGCGCTCGCGCATGCGCACGGCGGGCGCGCGGCGTTCTATCAGGTCCGCGCCAACGCGTTGCCGCTCTATCTCGACGCCGGCCTCACGCTGATGAAGCTTGGCGAGGAAGCACACGTCGTGCTCGACGATTTCGATCTGAAGGGCTCGCATCGCGCGCATCTGCGTTATGCGTTGAAGCGCGGCGAGCGCGACGGCTTCGCCGTCGAAGTGATCGAGCAGCCGAACGTGCCGGCTTCGCTCGAAACGCTGCGCCAGATTTCCGACGGCTGGCTCGACAGCCGCGACGCGCGCGAGAAGAGCTTCTCGGTGGCCGCGTTCAACGACGCGTATCTGGCCGCGCAATCGGTGATGCTGGTTCGCCAGAACGGCGAGCCGGTCGCGTTCGTCACCTTCATGACAACCGATATGAACACCGAAGCGACGGTCGGCGTGATGCGTCACGTGGAAAGCGCGTCGCCGTACGCGATGGAATATCTGTTCACTCAACTGGCGCTGCATCTGAAGCAGGCGGGCTTCCGCTCGCTCAGCCTCGGCATCGCGCCGCTCTCCGGCATGCAGCCGACGCCACTCGCTTCGCGCTGGCATCGGTTGGCCGGCATCGTGTGGCGCTTCGGCGGCCGCTTCTATAACTTCCGCGGTCTGCGTGCTTTCAAGAGCAAGTTCCAGCCGCATTGGGAGCCGCGCTATCTCGCGGCATCGGGTTCGGTGGGCGTGTTCTTCACGCTCGCGGATCTGTCGTTGCTGGCGGGAGGCCGGCGTTCATGACTTTGCATTCGATCTTCAAGCTCGCCGTCGCGGCGAGCCTCGTGACCGCCGGCGCACTCGCGCAAGCGGGAACCACCACCGTGCCCGGCGGCCGTTATGGCGACGTCACCGTGACGCAACCAGCGGGCCCGTTGCGCGGCTTCGTGGTGCTTTACTCGCAAGCCGGCGGCTGGAGCGAGGCCGACCAGCAAAGCGCCGATGCGCTCGCGAAAGCGGGGGCGTTGACCGTCGGCGTGGACACCGCGCGCTACGCGGCGAACCTCAGCGCGAAGAAGGAAACCTGCCATCAACTGGTGGGCGACGCCGAGGCGTTGAGCCACCAACTCGAACGGCAATCGCAATCGAGCCACTATTTCGCACCGATCGTCGCGGGCACGGGGCAAGGCGCGACGCTCGCGATGCACGTGCTCGAACAGGCGCCGTCGAATACGATTGCCGGCGCAGTCTCGGTCGATGCCGAGCACGCGCTCGACGCGCGCTTCAAACCATGTGCGCCCGATCCGACGATCATCCGCGACAAGGTGCCGGGCTTTGTCGAGAAGGCGAGCACGGGCAACGCCGATCGCGCGCGTCTCGTCGCCTTGCTCACGCCGCATCTGCAAGCGGTGTCCACTGCTGATGACGATGTCTCCGATCTGCCGTTGATCGAGTTGCCGGCCGCGCATCCGAACGGCCTGATGGCGATTGTCATTTCCGGCGACGGCGGCTGGCGCGATCTCGACAAGACCATCGCGCAGGCATTGCAGAAAGACGGCGTGTCGGTGATCGGCTGGGACAGCCTGCGCTACTTCTGGAGCGAGAAGCCGCCCGCGCAGACGAGCCGCGATCTCGCGCGCGTCATGCAGACTTACGGTGCGCGCTGGAATGCTCAGCACATCGCGCTGGTCGGCTATTCGTTCGGCGCGGACGTGATGCCGTTCGCGTACAACCGTTTGCCTGAAGCGCAGCGCGCGAAGGTGTCGCTGATCGCGTTGCTCGGCTTCGCGCCCGATGCCGATTTTCAGATCCGCGTGGGCGGGTGGCTCGGCATGCCCGCGAGCGACAAGGCCTTGAAAGTGCGCCCGGAATTGACGAAGGTGCCGCCCGCGATGGTGCAGTGTTTCTACGGTGCAGATGAGAAGGACACACTGTGTCCGGCGCTCGACAAGACCGGCATCGAGGTGATTCGCACGTCGGGGGATCATCACTTCGGCGGCAACTATAACGTGCTGGAACGGCGCATTCTCAACGCCTTCAAAAAGCAGAGCGGCGTGCAGGATTAATGGCCGCATTGCGTGAAGCGAAAGGCGGGCGACGAGTCTTGCGTGCATAGTTCAGCGCGACGTAGACAGCAGCCCGCCGCGCCCGGCCTCCCGGCCAGGGATTGACAAAGGCCGCGAACTCAACGAAGATCGCCGACATGAACTGCCTCGACATCCGTATTGCGCTGATTATTAGCATCATTCATCGAATGGTGGGTTAGCGCGCGTCCGATAGCAGTGACACATTAACCCGCCCCACGAGGCGGGTTTTTTTATGTCCGCTTGCAACCTGCCTCCTGGTGAACGCTTTGCCGATTCGTCTTTGCCACACAGGAGCTTGCCTTGCCGTTACTCGAACTCGAACACGCAACTGAAGCCGCCAGCAGCGTCGCGCTGCGCCACGACTACCTGAAGAAGACCCTGACCGCGCGCGTCTACGACGTGGCCCGCGAGACCGAACTGGAGCGCGCGCCGAATCTGTCGGCACGGCTGCGCAATCCGGTGTATCTGAAGCGCGAGGACAACCAGCCGGTGTTCTCGTTCAAGCTGCGCGGCGCGTACAACAAGATGGCGCATATTCCGGCGGAGGCGCTTGAACGCGGGGTGATTACCGCGTCGGCGGGTAATCATGCGCAGGGTGTCGCGTTGTCGGCGGCACGGATGGGCGTGAAGGCGATCATCGTCGTGCCGGTCACGACTCCGCAGGTCAAGGTCGATGCGGTGCGCGCGCATGGCGGCCCGACTGTGGAAGTCGTGCAGTTCGGCGAGTCGTATAGCGACGCTTACGGCCACGCCGTCAAGTTGCAGGACGAGCGCGGGCTGACCTTCGTGCACCCGTTCGACGACCCGTACGTGATCGCCGGCCAGGGCACTGTCGCGATGGAGATTCTCAGTCAGCATCAGGGCCCGATTCACGCGATCTTCGTGCCGATCGGCGGCGGTGGACTCGCAGCCGGTGTGGCCGCGTACGTGAAGTCCGTGCGGCCGGAGATCAAGGTGATCGGCGTGCAGACCGACGACTCGTGCGCAATGGCCGCGTCGCTCAAAGCGGGCGAGCGCGTCACGCTGAATGAAGTGGGTCTGTTCTCGGACGGCACCGCAGTGAAGCTGGTCGGTGAAGAAACCTTCCGCTTGTGCAGTGAATATCTCGACGACGTGCTACTCGTGAATACCGATGCGCTGTGCGCCGCGATCAAGGACGTGTTCCAGGACACACGCAGTGTGCTCGAACCGGCGGGCTCGTTGGCGGTAGCCGGCGCGAAGCAGTATGCCGAACGCGAAGGCATCGAGAACCAGACGCTGATCGCGATCACATCGGGCGCGAACATGAACTTCGACCGCATGCGCTTCGTTGCCGAGCGGGCCGAAGTCGGTGAAGCACGCGAAGCGGTGTTCGCGGTGACGATCCCCGAAGAGCGTGGCAGCTTCCGGCGCTTCTGCGAACTGGTCGGCACGCGCAGCGTCACCGAGTTCAACTACCGGATCGCGGACGCGAACTCGGCGCACATCTTCGTCGGCGTGCAGATCAGGAATCGCAGCGAGTCCGCGCAGATCGCGGGCGCGTTCGAAGCGCACGGCTTCGCGACTGTCGACCTCACTTTCGACGAACTCTCGAAGCAGCACATCCGCTACATGGTCGGCGGGCGCTCGCCGCTCGCGCATGACGAACGTTTGTTCCGCTTCGAGTTTCCGGAGCGGCCGGGTGCGTTGATGAAGTTTTTGTCGTCGATGGCGCCGAACTGGAACATCAGCCTGTTCCACTATCGCAACCAGGGCGCGGACTACAGTTCGATCCTGGTCGGCATCCAGGTGCCCGCGAGCGAGAACGACGCGTTCGAACGTTTTCTCGCGACGCTCGGCTATCCGAACTGGGAAGAGACGCGGAACCCGGTGTACCGGTTGTTTCTTGCATAGTCGATGAGCTAGGGGTTTACGTTGAGGCTGCGCAACGGCATGCGATAGGCCGACCCGCTTCGCGAGCGCGCCATAAGCCCCGCCAGCACAGCATTAGCGCGCTTCGTCACCGCTCCACGCGAGCATTTCAGATACGCTGCGTATCGCCGCGAGCGATACGGCCTATCCGTCATATCGCGTTGCACGATACGGACCATGATCGTCACACTGGGCGCAAATCAATCGCCGCATTCAGGAGACAACTCATGCGCACCCAAGTCGGCATCATCGGTGCCGGGCCCGCGGGCCTGCTTCTTTCCCACCTTCTTCATCTGCGCGGCATCGAGTCGGTCGTGCTCGAAACGCGTACGCGTGAACAGATCGAATCCACCATTCGCGCCGGCGTGCTCGAACAGGGCACGATGGACCTGTTGACCGAAGCCGGCGTCGGCGCGCGCATGAAAGCGGAAGGCGCATTGCACCACGGTTTCGAACTGGCATTCGAAGGCAAGCGCCGCCGCATCGATCTGACCGAACTCACCGGCCATTCGATTACGGTCTACGCACAGCACGAAGTGATCAAGGATCTGGTCGCGGCGCGCGTGGCCGCAAACGGCGCGCTGCGTTTCAGCGTATCGGAGACGTCGATCCACGGCATCGATACCGACAAACCGTCGATCCGCTATCGTCACGAAGGCGAAGCCTGCGAACTGCAATGCGACTTCGTGATCGGCTGCGATGGCTCGCAAGGCGTGTCGCGCGCAGCGATTCCGCAGGCACTGCGCAAGGACTACGAACGCATCTACCCGTTCGGTTGGTTCGGTATCCTGTGCGAAGGGCCGCCGTCGTCTGACGAACTGATCTATGCGCGCCACGAACGCGGCTTCGCGCTGATCAGCACCCGTTCGCCGAACGTGCAGCGCATGTATTTCCAATGCGATCCGAAGGACTCGGTCGAGAACTGGTCCGACGATCGCATCTGGGCCGAGCTGCATGCACGGGTTGATTCGCACGACGGACAGAAGATCGTCGACGGCAAGATCTTCCAGAAGAACATTGTCGGCATGCGCAGTTTCGTGTCGGCCACGATGCAGCACGGCCGATTGTTCCTCGCTGGCGACGCGGCGCATATCGTGCCGCCGACGGGCGCGAAGGGCTTGAATCTCGCGGTCGCCGACGTGCGCGTGCTGACCCAGGCGCTCAACGCGTTCTACGTCGAAAATCGTACCGACCTGCTCGACCGCTATAGCGAAACCGCGCTCAAACGCATCTGGCGCGCCGAGCACTTCTCGTACTGGATGACCAGCATGATGCACCGCATCGAAGGCGCGTCGCCGTTCGAGCAGCAGTTGCAGGTGGCCGAGCTCGAATACGTGACGACCTCGCGCGCGGCGGGCACCGCGATGGCGGAAAACTACGTCGGCGTCGCCGCGGTGTAAGCATACGGTGCGCGGCGAATTGGGCAGCTAGTTCAGCGACAGATCCCGATGCGCCGCGGCCTGAAACTCCGTAGGCGTGACGCCTGTCTGCTTGCGGAAATAGCGGCTGAAATAAGCCGCATCCTCGAAACCAAGCGCATGCGCGATCTGTTTGATGGTCAAGCCTGAATAGACCAGATCGCGCTGCGCCTCGCGTATCAGATGATCGTTGACAAGCGACAGCGGCGAATGACCCAGTTCGTCGCGGCAAATGCGGCCCAACTGTGCGGCCGTGATGCCGAGCTTGCCCGCGTAGAACTCGATCGGCTGATGCTCGCGAACGTGCGCGGCGATTAGTTCGCGCAGCCGTTTGATCTGCGCCGCGCGGCGGTCGTTGATCGTCGTGCCGGCCGCTGCGCCTGCTGCCGATGCGGCATCGGTCAAACGCGCCACTTGCACAAAAAGTGCAATCATCAGCGACATGCCCGCAGCGATGTGGCCGCGCGCGCTGCCACGAAATTCCTGCTCCAGCAAACCGAATAGCGGCATCAGCGTGCCGTCGCCGATCTCCGGTCGCACGGGAATCAACGCGGGCCGTTGCAACACCGGCAACAGACCCGGCGACACCGCCTTCGAAATCGATTCCAGCGCCCGCTGCGCAGCGGTGATCACGAGCCCGTCCATCTCCGGCGAAAACACGAATCCATGCACCGTCTGCGCGGGCAGCAGCACGAGGCAGGGCGGCTCGATCGTGAGCTTTTCGCTTTCGATCAGCACGTGACCCGAGCCGTCGCGGATATAGAGAATCTGCAGCAGCGCATCGTGCCGGTGGGCAGCGATATGCCAGTCGTTAGGACGGCTGCGCTCGACGATCCATTCAAAATTGAACGCGTCGTACCACGGCGGCCGCGCTGACTCGCCGTACAGATCGTAGTTAGGGATTCTCCTCATGCGGTGTCGTCTCCGGTCCCATGCAACATTGTCGTAGTGTGCGAATTGTCCTGCGATGCGCTGCCTTTGTCCAATCTTCGCCGCACTCGCATCGCTATACTTTTTTCCATGAGAGGCACGGTTGAACAGCGCGGCGGCGAGACCGGCCAGCGCACCGTACCGACGATTAAAATCATGGAGATTCGGATGACTAATCAAATTCATCGTACGGAGCGAGATGCGGGCCCGCGTCACTGGCTCGCGCTCGAAGGCAAGGTCTGCGTAGTGAGCGGCGCCGCCGGCGGGATCGGCAGCGCGATTGCCCAGGTGCTGGGTGAGGCCGGCGCGCGCCTTGCGCTGCTCGATCGCGACGAGGACAAGTGCCGCGCGCTCGCGCGCAAGCTGAACACGAGCGGCATTGAGGCGCTCGCGCTGGCTTGCGATATCGGCGACATCGACAGCGTGCGCGGCGCGGTGCAGGGCGTCGAGTCGGCGTACGGCGCGGCCGACGTGCTGGTGAACAACGCGGGCCTGCTGCGTCCAGGCGGCATCGAAGAGATTGGTCTGGATGCGTGGAACGCGATGCTGCGAGTGAACCTGACCGGCTACATGCTGTGCTCGCAGCAATTCGGTCACGGCATGCTGAAGCGCGGCACGGGCGCGCTCGTCCATGTTGCTTCAGTGGCCGCGCATCATCCGCAGACCTACAGCGGCGCGTATAGCCCCGGCAAGGCCGGTGTCGCGATGCTGTCGAAGCAACTCGCGGCGGAGTGGGGGCCGCGCGGCATCCGCAGCAACACGGTGTGTCCCGGCATGATCCGCACACCGCTGTCCGCCGCCTTCTACGAGCACGGCGACATCGAACGCCGCCGTAGCGCGATGACCGCAAGTCGCCGCATCGGCGAGCCCAACGACATCGCCGACGTGGTGGCGTTTCTCGCCAGCGCTCGCGCCGCGTATGTGAACGGCGCGGAGATCGTCGTCGACGGCGGGCTCGAAAGCATGCTGATGGACCTCGTGCCGCGCCCCGGCTTCGAAGCCACGCAGGCTGCTCAGACCACCCCGGTCACCCGTTAAGCGCTCGTACAAGGACGCACATCATGACCAACGCAACACGCAATGCGGCGCTGACTTGCGACGTGCTCGTCATCGGTTCGGGCGCCGGCGGTCTGTCGACCGCCATCACCGCGCGCAAGCAGGGACTCGACGTGTTCGTGATCGAGAAGGAGCCGTTCTTCGGCGGCACGACCGCGTTTTCAGGCGGCGTACTGTGGATTCCGGGCAATCGTCACGCGAAAAGCAATCGCGTCAGCGACACGCGCGAGGCCGCGCTGACCTACATGCGTAACGAAACCGCCGCATTTTTCGATGCCGCCGCCGTCGATGCATTTCTCGACACCGGCCCGCACATGCTCGACTTCTTCGAGCGCGAGACCGCCGTCAAATTCGTGCCGACGCTGTATCCCGACTATCACCCGAACGTCGGAGGCGGTGTCGATATCGGACGCTCGGTGGTGGCCGCGCCGTTCGACGCGCGCGGACTCGGCAAGGACATCGTGCGTTTGCGTCCGCCGCTGAAGACGATCACGTTCATCGGCATGATGTTTAACTCGTCGAACGCGGACCTCAAGCACTTCTTCAATGCGACGCGCTCGCTGACTTCCGCGTGGTACGTCGCGAAGCGCCTCGCGAGCCATCTGAAGGATCTCGCGTTGTATCGGCGCGGCGTGCAGGTCACGAGCGGCAACGCGCTCGCCGCGCGCCTGGCGAAGTCCGCGCTCGATCTCGGCATTCCGATTCACACCAACACAGCAGCGCGTGAGTTGACCGTCGCGGACCAGCGCGTGACGGGCGCGCTCGTCAGCGGACCGGACGGCGAGTTGCGCATTACCGCGCGGCGCGGTGTCGTGCTCGCGTGCGGCGGCTTTTCGCACGACGTGGCGCGCATCGCGAGGGCCTATCCTCATGTGCGTCGCGGCGGCGAACATGTATCGCCGGTGCCGGCGGGCAATACCGGCGACGGCGTCGGCATGGCAGAGAAGCTCGGCGCGAAGGTGACGATCCGTTATCCGCAACCCGCGGCGTGGATGCCGGTCTCGCGCGTGCCGATGCGCGACGGCAGTGTCGGCGTGTTCCCGCATCTGCTCGATCGCTACAAGCCGGGGATCATCGGCGTGACACGCGCGGGCAAGCGCTTCACGAACGAAGCGAATTCGTATCACGACGTCGGCGCAGCGATGATCGAAGCCTGCGCGAACGAGCGCGAAACCGCGATGTGGCTGATCTGCGACCACGCGACGATCCGCAAATACGGGCTCGGCTTCGCGAAGCCCGCGCCGGTGCCGCTCGGCCCGCTGCTGCGCAACGGCTATCTGAACACCGGCCGCACACTCGCCGAGCTCGCGCGCAACGCGGGGCTGGATGGCGAGGCGCTGGAAGCGACGGTGAAGCGCTACAACGCGGACGCGGTGCGCGGCGAAGACCCCGAATTCGGACGCGGCGCGACGTCGTTCAACCGTTATCTGGCGGACCCGGAACATCGGCCGAACCCGTGCGTCGCGCCGATCGGCGCTGGACCGTACTACGCGCTGAAGGTGGTGATGGGCGACCTCGGCACCTTCGACGGCATCTCGACCAAAGTGACCGGCGAAGTGCTCGACGAAGCCGGCGCGCCTATCGCCGGCCTGTATGCGGTCGGCAACGATCGCGCGAGCGTGATGGGCGGCAACTATCCGGGCGCGGGCATCACGCTTGGGCCGATCATGACCTTCGGCTATATCACCGGACACCATCTGGCCGGCGTCGACGTAACCGGCGCAAATGCAAGCGTGCGCACCAACGCAGACACCGGCCAAACCGAACCCGCATTGAGGACAGGCACATGAGCAGCGGCAAACCTTTTGTCGATCACCGCATCTACACGATTCGTCCGCGCGGCATGGCGGAATTCATCGACGTGTTCGACCGTCTCGCGATGCCGATCCAGGTGAAGTACCTCGGTGCGCCGGTCGGTTTCTATATGAGCGACATCGGCGCGTTGAATCAGGTGGTGCATCTGTGGGGCTACGAGAGCATTGCCGATTACGACCAGCGGCGCACCGCGCGCGACGCCGATCCGGAGTGGCCCGCGTATCTGCAGGCGTCCGCGCATCTGATCGTCGCGCAGGAAAGCCGGATCATCAAACGCGTCGAGTTCAGAAGCCTGGCAATGCTTCGCTAGCGGCGTCCCGCACCCGTATCACTCAGGAGGAGACAGAACATGATCGATCAAACACGCCGCGTCGCGCTCGTGACAGGTGGCGCAAACGGCATCGGCTGGGCCACCGCGCAACGTTTCGCGCTGGACGGCTATCGCGTGGTGATCGCCGACATGGATGCGGACCGCGCCCGCGAACGCACGCAGGCGCTGGACGGTGCCGACACCGGTATGCATGTCGGCATCCGCGCCGATGTCGCCGTCGAGGCCGACGTGCGCGCGCTGATCGACACGTGCGTCGAGCGCTTCGGACGGCTCGACGTGCTGGTCAACAACGCGGGCAATAGCGATCAGCCGCATCCGACCATCGAGCAGAACGTCGATGCGTTCGACCGCCTGCTCGGCATTCATGTGCGCGGCACCTTCCTAGCGTGCCGCGAGGCGGCGAGGGTGATGCTCGCGCAGCGCAGCGGCGCGATCGTCAATCTCGGCTCGATTGCGGGGCTCGCCGGCATTCCGGCGCGCAACGCATACGGCGCGGCCAAGGCGGGCATCGTCGCGATGACTCGCTCGCTCGCGTGCGAATGGGCGCGCGACGGCATCCGCGTGAACGCGGTGGCGCCGGGTTACGTCGCCACCGAACTGGTGGAGACGCTCAAGCGCAACGGCCAGATGAATCTGCAGGCGATCGAACGGCGCACGCCGATGGGCCGCCTCGCGCAACCGGATGAAATCGCGCGAGCCATCAGCTTCCTCGCGTCGGACGCGGCGAGCTACATCACCGGCACGGTGCTGAGCGTCGACGGCGGCTGGCACGCGTACGGCGCCGCCGGCGACTGACACGCTTCATCCACGCCGCGTGTGAATCGGGCACCGGCGACCGCAGTATCCGTAGCATTCCGAACAATAAAAATATACCTCGTCATATCACGGAGACACCGCAATGAAAAAGCCCCAATCAGGCAGGGCGGAAACCCTGCGCCCGTACGATCCTGCAGCATCGACGCGCACGCAGCGCAGCGTGGATGTTCAGGCCTTTATCGACGACCAGCGCTTCTCACCGTTTCAATGGACGATTCTCGTGCTGTGTTTTCTGGTCGTCGCGGCGGACGGCTTCGATACGGCCGCGGTCGGCTTCATCGCGCCGTCGCTGGTGCAGCAGTGGGGCATCGCGCGCAGCTCGCTCGGCCCGGTGATGAGCGCAGCACTCGTCGGCCTCGGGATCGGCGCGCTCGCGGCCGGTCCTTGCGCGGATCGTGTCGGACGCAAAACGGTACTGGTGTTGTCGGTGTTTTTCTTCGGCATGTGGAGTCTCGCGGCGGCTCGCGCGACGTCGATCGAATCGCTGACGCTGCTGCGCTTTCTCACTGGCCTCGGTCTCGGCGCGGCGATGCCGAACGCTGTCACGCTGATGTCCGAATACGCGCCGGCACGCATCCGCGCGGTCGCGGTCAATGCGATGTTCTGCGGCTTTTCGTGCGGGCTGGCGATAGGCGGGGTCGCGTCCGCGTGGCTGATTCCGCACTTTGGCTGGCCCAGCGTGCTGGTGGCGGGCGGCGTCGGTCCGATCGTGCTGACCGTTCTGCTGATTCTGCTGCTGCCGGAGTCGGTGCAGTTTCTCGCGGTGCGTCGTCAGGCCGATCAGCGTATCGCGCGGATCTTGCAGCGCATCGCGCCGCATAGCCGTTTCGACGACTGCCGCTTCGTCGCACTGGATGCGCGCGCAGGCCGTGAAGCGACGATGGCCGATGCGGCAACAGCAGGCAGCATGAGCAAACGCGGCGACGCCGGCGCGCGTCCTCAATGGGCGCTCGCGATCGTGCTGTCGTCACGTTACCGCTTCGGCACGCTGATGCTGTGGCTCGCGTATTTCATGGGCCTGCTGATCTACTATCTGCTCACCAACTGGCTGCCGACGCTGTTCAAGGACACCGGCTTCTCCGGCGAGAAGGCCGCGCTGATGACCTCGCTGTTTCCGCTCGGTGGCGTGCTCGGCAATCTATGCGTCGGCTGGATCATGGACCGTTTCGCCGGCCATCGCGTCGTTGCGCTGACGTTCGTGCTGGTGGGTGTGCTGGTGTTGCTGGTCGGACGCGGGGTCGGTCATCAGGTGTGGCTCGGCACGCTGATCTTCCTCACCGGCACGGTGGCCACCAGCGCGGTCACGTCGATGTCGGCGCTCGCCGCGAGTTTCTATCCGACCCGGGCGCGCGCGACGGGCGTTGCGTGGATGCTCGGGATCGGCCGTATCGGCGGAGTGGCGGGCGCGCTGGTCGGCGCCGCGCTGATGGGACTGGGCTGGCAGTTCGGCGCAGTGTTCAGCCTGCTGGCCGTGCCATCGGTGATCGCGGCGTGTGGTGTATATCTGATGACGCGGCGCGTGCAGGTCGACGGATTATCGGAGGAGGGAGCGGTTGGCGCCGTCGCGGCTAAATGACGGTCGAGTGGTCGATGCGATTGTGAAGGAACGCGCCGCGCGACGGCGCGACGACTTCCACACGCGCATGGCCGGCACGCGTTTTCATTGTGATCTCAAACACAACAGTGAATTCGTGATTAGCGGATTTATCCTGTCAGGCAAGCCACCTACACTGCGTTCCATGCTGCCATGCGAGTCATCTCGGCAGCGCATGTGGAGACAATCTCTGGAGGTGGAGTCATGAAGTCGCTCATTCAAACTGTTGCTCTCGCCGTCGTTCTCGCCGCGCCGGTCGTGTCGTTCGCGCAGCCGGCCGCTGAGCCCGTTTCACAAGACTCGCAGGCCGCGCAGACGCAAGCGGCCCGCCCACATCATGCGGCTCAAACGGATAACAGCGGCTATGGCGCGAGCGCGTATGGTACGTGGCAAGCCGGTCGCGGCACCGACACGACGGTGAGTTCCTACTCGCCGCCAATCTACAACGCGCGTTGAGCGCGTGAGCATGCGCAAGAGCAATGCGCATAGGCATGCGGGACCAATGAGAGCGTCTCGCGCTTAAGTACTTAACGAAGCCTCATCCACCGCGCGACGAAAACGATTCGCCGCGCGCGTTGGATCATCGGGTTGTCTGTCAGGGCGTACGCAACAACATCATCTCGTTGCGCAGCAGCGCGAGCAGATCGTCGTCGCTAGGGCGCGTGCCCCAATGGCGCGCGCCTGCCACCGATGCAATCGCCATCCATGAATGCGGTGGAAACCATTCGCGCAAAAGCGTGCCATCCTGGCGCAGACACAATTGACCGGTCTGCTCGCTATATTCGGCGCAGATGAGCGTGCCATCGAAGTGCGCCGTTACTCGTCTCGGATCGCTGCGTAGCATGTCGTCGCTCCTGCAGAAAGGGTGGCGAGAATGCCCACGCGGCACGGCGGCGTCATCGACGCCGCCGTCGTCCGGGCATCAGTGATTGTGCCCGTGGTCGTCGCCATGACCATGCCAGCCATTGTCGTGACCCCGCGCGTCATGCCACTCGCGCCGGTCGTGATGACGCTCTTCCCACTCGCGCCGTTCCCAGTAGCGGTGACCGTCGTAATAGCGCTCGCCGTACCAGCCCGGGCTCACCATGACGACGGGCGGCGGCGCAGGCGCGTACACCGGCGGAGGCGGGGGCGCCGCATATACCGGCTCGGGCGCATACGCGACACCCGGCACGCCAATGTTCACACCGACGTCGACGTGGGCCAGCGCGGCCGACGACGCACCGATTCCCAGGCCTGCAACGATCGTCAACGCGATCCAGCGGTTTCGTGAATTGCTCATCTTTTATTCTCGGTTTCTATGATTGAGGGGGACGTGCTCGCGCGCGTGGCGCTTGGTGCGATCGGCTTAGTAACGGTCGTGATCGCGGTAGTGCTCATGACCGTGATAGCCGCCGTCCGGTACCACGATACAAGCGCTCAGCGTGCTGCCGAGCGTGACTGCCAGAACCACCAGTGCAAAAATTCTTTTCATGACGTTGCTCCGTTTTGCTTGTGACCCGAACTCTACCGAGCGGCGGCATTTCCGTTGTGTTTGTGTGTAACAGGACGTGTGGATGCAAGCGCGCGCGGGTCGCGGGCGGCGGGTGCGGGACGGACCCGAGCAGCTGCTTGCATCGCGCACTTATGAGATCGCCGAGGTCGCGGCAAGCCCTTGAACGCACTATGAAAAAGACGCTGAGTTCAGGGACGGCGCGTGGGAGGCCGCATCGAACGGTCGACGCATCAACAGCCGGTAAGTGAACGGCATCGTGTTTCGCCGCGGCTATGCCGGGCGGATACATTCAGTTGCAGACTGGGGACGTGGAGCGGTCTCGCGAAGGGCTCGCTCACAGGTTCAACGGAGCGGCCTGCATTTAGAGACGTATAGCGCGGTGAGCGCCATCAGCGTTCGTTAAGGTTCGATGCGTAGTCTGAGTGAGAAGTGCGCCCGGCATTCGCGGATCATTTGCGCGGTGGCAGGTGGTCGATGCGTGGTCAGATGCAGTTGGTCCGATGCATGTTGCCTGACGCCGCCGCGACGCCTCGCTCGAAGCCGCGCGCCGTTCACGTACCTTTCGCGTGCCTCATGCATCGTCGCGTAGCGTCACCCGCGATCAACCAGCGGCGGCAGGCTCCGCCGTCGTCGCTTCGCGATACCCGAGCCGCGTCGAAATCGCGAGGCCCGACTGCTTGAGCAGCGCGACGTAGTGCGACTTCGTGTCGGCGCCACAGCGCATCGTCGGAAACGAAACCGACAGGCCGGCGATCACGCGGCCGAAGCGGTCGAACACTGGCACCGCGATGCAACGCAGCCCTTCTTCCTGCTCCTCGTTGTCTTCGCCGTAACCTTGCTCGCGTACATTCGGCAGGATGCTGAGCACCGCTTCCGCGCAGGTGAGCGTCTTCTGCGTCGATTTGCGGAATTCCACATGCGAGAGCACCTCGCGTGCATCGGCGGGGTCCATCCACGCCAGCAGCACCTTGCCGATCGCCGTGCTGTGCAGCGGATTGCGCCGGCCGATGCGCGACTGCATGCGCAGCCCGTAGTCGGCGTCGATCTTGTGGATGTAGATGATCGCGTCTTCGTCGAACGCGCCGAGATGCACGGCCTCGCGCGTGACCTGGCCGATGCGGCGCATTTCGACGTCGGCCTCGCGCACGAGGTCGACGCTCTCCAGCGCCTTCGCGCCGAGTTCGAACAGACGGATCGTCAGCCGGTAGCGTTCGGTTTCGACTTCCTGGGTCACGTAGCCGAGCGCCTTCAACGTCTGGATCACGCGATGCACGGTGGTCTTCGACATCGCGAGCCGTTGCGACAGTTCGCTGATGCCGATCTGTCCGCTGTCGCCGATCGCGCCGAGAATCGCGAACACGCGGCCGATCGACGACGCCGATTCACCCCGCTCGCTGCCGGCCTCGACGCTGTCCGCGTCCTGCGCCTGGCTCGCCGCTTCGTCCTTGCGCTGTTTGCCTGTTGCTGCCATTTCCGTCATTCCCTGTCTATGCGAACCCGTGCTGCCGAACTGCGTTGCGCGGCAAGGCGCGAAAGCATACCGCGTCGCGCGCGTGTCTGCCGGGCTAGCGCGCAAGCCATCCGCCATCCACCGCCAGTGTATGCCCATGCACGTAGTCCGACGCGGACGATGCGAGAAACACGACCGGCCCGGCGAGATCGTCCGGCGACCCCCAGCGGCCCGCCGGAATGCGCGCGACGATCTCGTCGTTGCGCTGCGCGTCCTCGCGCAACGCCGTCGTGTTCGCGGTCGCCATATAGCCCGGCGCGATCGCGTTCACGTTGATGCGCTGCGCGGCCCATTCGTTCGCGAGCAGCCGCGTGAGACCGAGTACGCCGCTTTTCGCCGCCGTGTACGAGGCGACCCGGATGCCGCCCTGGAACGACAGCATCGACGCGACGTTGATGATCTTGCCGCCGCTGTCCTGCCGGACGAACTGCCGCGCGGTCGCTTGCGACAGAAAGAACAGGCTCTTCAGATTGACGTCCATGACGGCGTCCCAATTCTCTTCGGTGAAGTCGAGCGCGTCTTCGCGGCGGATGATGCCGGCGTTATTCACCAGCACGTCGACGCGGCCGAAGGCCTCGACCGCCGCGCGCACGATGTCGTCGACCGGCGCGATCGATGCGAGGTCGGCACGCACGTCGGCGAAACGGCGGCCGACGGCCGCGACGCGCGCGGGCGTGTCGCCGGCGTCGGCGCGGCTCACGCCGACGATGTCGCAACCGGCGGCAGCGAGCGCGACGGCCATCGCGGCGCCGAGCCCCGTGTTGCTGCCAGTGACGATGGCGACCTTACCGGTGAGATCGAAAGTGTTCACGTTGTTCAAACCCATGTCGTATGCGGAGAAATAAAACGGCGGGCCGTCAACGCAGGTTGCGGATCGCAACGTGATCCATGTCGCCGAACACCTGGTTCTCGCCGACCATCCCCCAGATGAACGTGTATGCGCGCGTGCCCACGCCCGAGTGAATCGACCAGCTCGGCGAGATCACGGCCTGCTCGTTATGCACGAGGATGTGCCGCGTTTCGTGCGGCTCGCCCATCATGTGAAAGACGGCGGCGTCGTCGGCGACGTTGAAGTAGAAATACACCTCCATGCGGCGCTCGTGCGTGTGGCACGGCATCGTGTTCCACAGACAGCCGGGTTCGAGCTTGGTCATGCCCATCGACAACTGGCAGGTGGGCAGCACTTCGGGAACGATGAACTTGTAGATGGTGCGGCGGTTGCTCGTGGCCGGGTCGCCGAGCGTTTCGGGCGACGCCTGCGCGAGCGAGATCGTGCGGGTCGGATACGACTCGTGCGCAGGTGCGCAGTTCAGATAGAACTTCGCCGGATGTGCGGCATCGTCGCTGCCGAACGCGACGGCTTGCGCGCCCTTGCCGATGTAGATCGCTTCCTCGTGGCGCACCGTGTAGCGTGTACCGTCGACATCGACCCAACCGTCGCCGCCGATATTGATCGCACCCAGTTCGCGCCGCTCCAGCAGATAGTTGACGCCGATCGATTTGCCGAGCGAGCCGGGCACCTCGACCGCGCGCGTCGCCGGCAACACGCCGCCGACGATGATCCGGTCGATGTGGCTATAGGTCAGCTTCAACGCGTCGCGCTCGAACACCTGCTCGACGAGAAACTCCTTGCGCAGTCCGGCGGTGTTGAGCGACTTCGCGTACTCGCTGTTGATGGCCTGTCTCACTTCCATGATTTTTTTCTCCGTTCGATTCGATCCTGGCGCTTCCTCAAGCGTTGGCGCGCGTCGGCTGCGGTGCCGTTCTGGTCAGGACTGTAGCGCAGAATCGCAGTTTCGGAACAGTGGTCCGAAAAAATTATCACATCGTTTCGAGCCTGGTAGGATTCTCGGAGAGCGCGCGGGTAAACGATGAGCCTATTTCGTAAAGAGAAACGGAACGGCGTTCCTTTCGCGATGTTATATTGCGCCGAAAGGGAGCAACCCGGCGTCAGAACGGGTCCTTATCCGGGTGATCCACCCGACCAACGGGACGCGAAGTCCATGGAGGAGACATGAAGATCAAGAAGGCCCTCGACGTCATTCCTGGCGGGCTGATGCTGGTGCCGCTGCTGCTCGGTGCTTGCGTCCACACATTCGCGCCCGGTGCGGGCAAATATTTCGGGTCGTTCACCAACGGCCTGATCACCGGCACCGTGCCGATTCTGGCGGTGTGGTTCTTCTGCATGGGCGCGACGATCGACCTGCGGGCGACCGGCACGGTGCTGCGCAAATCGGGCACGCTGCTCGCGACCAAGATGCTGGTGGCGTGGATCGTGACGATGATCGCGTCGCGCTTCATTCCGATCGACGGCATCAAGACGGGGCTCTTCGCCGGGCTCTCGATCCTCGCGATCACCACGTCGATGGACATGACCAACGGCGGTCTGTATGCGGCGGTGATGCAGCAATACGGGACCAAGGAAGAGGCGGGCGCGTTCGTGCTGATGTCGGTCGAATCCGGGCCGCTCGTCAGCATGATCATTCTCGGCGCGACCGGTGTCGCGTTCTTCGAGCCGCGGCTCTTCGTCGGCGCGGTGCTGCCGTTTCTGATCGGCTTCGCGCTGGGCAATTTCGACAGCGATCTGCGCGAGCTGTTTGGTCGCTGCGTGCATCCGCTGATTCCGTTCTTCGGCTTCGCACTCGGCAACGGCATCGACCTGGGCGTGATCGTCAAGAGCGGTTTGCCGGGCATCGTGCTCGGTCTCGCGGTGATCGTCGTGACCGGCATTCCGCTGATTCTCGCCGACCGCTGGATTGCGGGCGGCAATGGCGCGGCGGGGCTGGCGGCGTCTTCGACGGCGGGGGCCGCGGTAGCGAATCCGGCGATCATCGGCGACATGATTCCGAGCTTCAAGCCGCTGGTGCCGGCCGCTACCGCGATGGTCGCGACGGCCTGCCTCGTGACCGCGATTCTGGTGCCGATCCTCACCGCGCTGTGGGTGCGCCGGCATCATGCGCGCGATACGTTGCGCGAGGAGTTCGCGGGGCCGCCGCCAGCGCCTTTGAGTGAGCGGGACGCGCACGTTTGAGAGTGCGCGGTCGAGCGGGGCAAGGAATTCGTTTGTGGTCCCGCTTGTGATTGGCTTTGCTTCGCTTTTGAGTACGTTCGTGACTACGTTTGCGGCCCGCTTCTGGTCCGTTCGTGCTTGCTCGATACGCACCGATACGATGCGGGCACGAACGGATCATGAGCGAGCCTCGTGCATAACGGCGCGTCGGACCGTGCGTCGCCTACCGCCCGAGCTTGCGTTCCAGCATCGCCTTCACCGCCGGCCATTCATCATCGATGATGCTAAAGCGCACCGAGTTGCGCTTGCGTCCATCCGGCATGATCCGCTCGTGCCGCACCACGCCTTCCTGTTTTGCACCGATGCGCAGAATCGCCGCGCGTGATTTCTCGTTGAGTTCATCGGTCGTGAATTGCACGCGCACGCACTGCAGCGTGTCGAACGCGTAGCCGAGCAGCAGATATTTCGCCTCGGTATTCACCGCCGAGCGCTGCACCGACTCGCTCAACCACGTATGGCCGATTTCGAGCTTGCGGTTCGCGCGGTCGATCTTCCAGAAGCGCGTGCTGCCGACAATCTTGCCGCTCTCGCGCAGCACGATCGCGAACGGCATTACGGTGCCGGCCGCGCGGCCGTCGAGCGCGGTCGCGATATAGCCGCCGACGGTGTCCGGTCCCGGCACCACGGTCAGTTTCATGTTCCACAGTTGCCCGTCCGCGGCGGCGTCGAGCAGCGCTTGCGCGTGCTCCTGTTGCAGCGGCCGGAGTTCGACCGTCGCGCCGGTCAGCGTGGGTTGTGCAAGTGGGGATAGGGCGTGATTCATGGCAACAAAAAAGTCCGCGAGTTTGTAGCTCGCGGACCCGGTGCAGTGGTTCTTAAATCGGTACGGGCTGAAAAGCTGGACGCAATGTGGCGCCGATCTGCCTTCAGCCCGTGGCGGCTAAACCCGGCAGCAAGACCTTAAGCCGCCAGCACCGACACCGCCTTGGTGACCAGATAGCCTTCCATCGCTTCCGGTCCGCCTTCCGAGCCGTAGCCCGAATCCTTCACGCCGCCGAACGGCATTTCCGGCGAAGGCGTGGCCGGCTGGTTGATCCACAGCATACCGACTTCCATCTGCTGCGACAGCAGGTGCACGTTGCTGAACGACTTCGTGTACGCGTAGCCCGCGAGGCCGAACGGCAGACGGTTCGCTTCGGCAATCGCTTCTTCCAGCTTGTCGAAGCCGCGGATTGCCGCGATCGGGCCGAACGGCTCGTTGTTGAACACGTCGGCTTCGAGCGATACGTTGGTCAGCACGGTCGGCGCGAAGAAATTGCCCGCCGAGCCCACGCGTTCGCCGCCTGTTTCGACTTTGGCGCCGGTCTTGCGCGCGTCGTCGAGCACCTTGGTCATTGCGGAGAGACGGCGTGCGTTGGCGAGCGGCCCGAGGGTCGTGCCTTCCGCGAGGCCGTCGCCGAGCTTCAGGCTTTCGGCGTGCTTGACCAGCGCCGCGGCGAATTCTTCGCGGATGCTGTTGTGCACGAGAAAGCGCGTCGGCGAGATGCAGACCTGGCCCGCGTTGCGGAACTTCGCGCCGCCCGCTGCCTTGACGGCGAGCGCCACGTCGGCGTCTTCCGCGACGATCACCGGTGCGTGGCCGCCCAGCTCCATCGTCGCGCGCTTCATGTGCGCGCCGGCCAGTGCGGCCAGTTGCTTGCCGACCGGCGTCGAGCCCGTGAACGTGACCTTGCGGATCACCGGATGCGGGATCAGGTAGCTGGAAATTTCAGCCGGGTCGCCGAACACGAGGCCGACCGTGCCGGCCGGCACGCCCGCTTCGACGAACGCCTGCAAGAGCGCTGCCGGCGACGCCGGAGTTTCTTCCGGTGCCTTCACGAGGAACGAGCAGCCGCAGGCGAGCGCCGCGGAGAGCTTGCGCACCACCTGGTTGACCGGGAAGTTCCACGGCGTGAATGCCGCGACCGGGCCGATCGGCTCCTTGAGCACCAGTTGCTGCGCGGCGAGGTTGCGCGACGGCACGATCCGGCCGTAGACGCGGCGGCCTTCGTCGGCGAACCATTCGATGATGTCCGCGGCGGCCAGCACTTCCACGCGTGCTTCGGCGAACGGCTTGCCCTGTTCCTGCGTCATCAGGCGGCCGATGTCGGAAGCGCGCTCGCGCACCAGTGCGGCGGCCTTGCGCATCGTCGCGGCGCGCTCGTTGGCCGGGATCTTGCGCCATGCTTCGAAGCCGCGTTGCGCGGCTTCGAGCGCGCGGTCCAGATCGGCGATGCCGGCGTGAGCCACTTTGCCGATGGCCTGGCCGGTGGCCGGGTTGATGACGTCGAGCGTTTTGCCGCTGACGGCGTCGCACCATTCGCCATTGATCAGAAGTCGGGTATCGGTATAGCTCGAAGTGGCCATGCTAGGTTCCTGTAAATGGGAAAAAGACAGGCCGCGCGGTCGTGAAGCAATCAATCCCACCCGCGCGGCCTTGGATGGACTGCCGATAGCAAACATCTTATCTGATTGCGCGCAATTGCATCGGCGGCCGGCCCGATCCGGGGGCGCGGCACGCTGCTTGCGCGACGGCTGCCACGGCGTTGGAAATGCGGTCGAAGCGGCGTCGTGCAAACTGGCGTAAAGTCAGATGGCTGTGGCAGTTGCAGCGGTAGGAGCAGGCTCCGGCCCGCAGCGGTGGACGGCGCTGAAGCAGGCAATACCGGCATACCAGCGCGAGGCAGGCTTCGAACGCGGCAGGCCAAAGAAGGCGAACAAACGTTCAATCAACCCAGATGCACACGAGGAATCGACATGCCAACCGGTACAGTGAAGTGGTTCAACGACGCGAAAGGTTTCGGCTTCATCACGCCTGACGACGGCGGCGAAGATCTGTTCGCCCATTTTTCGGAAATTCGCTCCGAAGGTTTCAAGTCGTTGCAGGAGAACCAGAAGGTCAGCTTTGAAATCAAGCAGGGACCCAAGGGCAAACAGGCGGCGGATATCAAGCCGGTGTGATGCAGCAGGCGGCCGGTTCGCGTGCGCGGTGGCGTGCGAACCGGTTGCTTCGAGGAGAGAGTGACTTTCCGCATTCCTCTGCGCATGCTTTACACCGCGGCCCCAATCCCCTCCAGCAATTCGTTGCGCAGATCCGCGAGCGGCGCCGCGCGTCGGTCGCGCGGATGCGTTGCGCTCACCGCGACGTCGCGCACCAGCCGTCCGGCGCGCTGGGGACCCGTCGTGCTGAGCAGCAGCACGCGGTCCGACAGATACAGCGCCTCGTCGAGATCGTGCGTGACGATCAACGCGGCGATGCCGTGCGCGCGCGTGAGCGACAGCAGCAGGTCTTGCAGACGCATGCGGGTCATCGCATCGACCGCGCTGAACGGCTCGTCGAGCAGCAGCAGGTCCGGCTGCGGGAACAGCCCGCGCGCGAGCGCGACGCGCTGCGCCATGCCGCCCGACAGCTGTTTGGGCAACGCCGCGCCGGTGCCAGCGAGGCCGACTTCGTCGAGCAGACGCGCGACGCGCGGATCGTCGCCCTGGCGCGGACCGGCTGAAAACGCGACGTTGTTCGCCACGCTCAGCCACGGCAGCAGGCGGGGTTCCTGAAAGATGACGCCGACCCGTAGCGAAGGTCCGCGCTGTGCCGCTCCATCGAGCAGCAGTTCGCCGTCGAAGTCGCGGTCGAGGCCCGCCAGCACGCGCAGCAGCGTGCTCTTGCCACAGCCGCTTGGGCCCACGAGGCTGACGATTTCACCGCGTCCGAGCGCGAACGTCACACGTTCGAGCACCGTGCGCGCGTCGTAGCGCTTGCTGACCGCGCGCACTTCCAGCAGCGGCGACGCATGCGCCGACGGCCTAGGCGAATGCATTGGCGACACGCCGTTTGCGCTCATCGCACACCTCCCGCTGCGGCCACATCGCTTGCCGTATCGCGCCAGCTGAGCACGCGGGCTTCGAGCGCCTTGAGCACGCTGTCGCTGAGTTTGCCGAGCAGCGCCAGCAACAGGATCGCGCCGAACACGAGATCGGGGCGGCCGGTCTCGCGGCCGTCGCTCAGCAGATAGCCGAGCCCGCGCGTGGCCGCGATCAGTTCGGCGGCCACCATGAACATCCACGCGAGGCTCAAGCCCGTGCGCAGGCCCGTGAAGATCTGCGGCAACGACGCCGGCAACAGAATGCGAGTGAATAGCGCGCGCCGGCTCAAGCGGTTGACCTCGCCGAGTTCGATCAGCTTGCGGTCGACGCCGCGAATGCCCGCCACCACGCTCAGTTGCACCGGGAAAAACGCGCCGATCGCGACGAGCGCGATTTTCGGCGCTTCGTCGATGCCCATCCACAGCAGCAGGATCGGCACCCACGCGAGCGACGGAATCGCGCGCAAAGCCTGGAACGCGGGGTCGAAGAGCGCGTCGAGCCGGCGGCTCAGGCCCATCGCGGCGCCGAACAGCAGCGCCAACGCGGCGCCGATGCCGAAGCCCGCCAATACGCGCAGCGTGCTCGCGCCGACATGGCGGCCGAGGCGCTCGCCGCCGAGCTGCCAGAGCGTCTCGAAGATCGAGCTGGGCGCCGGCACCAGATGCGCCGGCAGCACCGACGCGCGCACCAGCGCTTCGATCAGCGCGAGGAATGCAAGCGGCAGGATCAGCCCGGCGATGCGCCAGCGCCGGAGCGGGTCGCGCCGGCGCGTCGAGCGCTCAGCAGGGATGGCGGCTGCGTGGGGAGGATGAAGCGTGAACGATTCGTCGGTGGCCATGAACGTGGGTCAGCGAGGGGTGAGGTGCAGGCGCGGCGGCCTGGCGGGTGTTGGCGGCGAGGCGCGGCCGAGGGACGATCCGCGCAGCCGCCGCAATACGGCGCAAGCAAGGCGTGAAGCGAGCCGCGTCAGTGCTTCGTCGCCGCTGGCGCGCGAATCAGCACGCGACCGCCACGCGCAACCGCTTACTGCCCGTTCGCCGCGAACACGGGTTGCGCCGACTTCACATCGATCAGCGCGTCGATGACCTGATTCAGATCCGTGCCCGGCTTCACCAGTTGCTCCTGCACGAGAATCGGCGCGGCCGCCTTGAGCGCGGCGAGCTGCTGCGCGCCCAGTTGCGGGTGGCTGAAATCATTGCGGCTCAATTGCAGTTTCGCGACCGGCAGCGACAGCTTCGATTCCTCCGCGACGATCTTCGCGGTTTCGTCCGGATGCGCGGCGATCCACACGCGCGCCTTTTCATAGACCTTCAGCACCTGCGCGAGCGTCTCCGGATGCTCGCGGATGAAATCCTCGCGCGCGTTGAGCAGACCCCACGTGTTGAAGTCGACGTTGCGGTACAGCAGCCTCGCGCCATCGTCGATCTGCGCGGCGGCCATATGCGGATCGAGACCCGCCCACGCGTCCACCTGGCTGTTGGCGAGCGCGGTGCGGCCGTCCGGATGCTGCAGATTGACGATCTCGACGTCGTCGCGCGACAGCCCCGCCGTGTGCAACGCGCGCAGCGTGGAGAGGAACGGATCGGTGCCCTTGGTCGCGGCGATCTTCTTGCCCTTCAGGTCCGCGAGCGTCTTGATCGGCGAGTCCTTGCGCACGACGAGCGCCGTCCACTCCGGGCGCGAGAAAACGTACACCGAGCGGATCGGATTGCCGTTCGCCCTGGCGAGCACGGCCGCGAGACCGGCGGTCGAACCGATATCGATCGCGCCGCTATTCAGGTATTCGAGCGCACGATTGCTGCCGAGGCTCAGCACCCATTTGACGTCGGTGTGCTGCGACGCCAGCGCCTGTTCGAGCCAGCCGTTGCGCTTGATCACGAGGCTTTCGGGCGAGTAGTACGCGTAGTCGAGTTTCAGCTCGGCGGGCGGCGCAGCGCTTGCGACCGCCGGCGCAAAGAAAGACGCCAGTGCGGTCGCGGCGGCGATCAGCAACGGTGCGAAAGCGGTCCGCACGCGGTTCGCCTGTCGCGAACGCGGCGCTCGGGAAGATGAAGACGACTGCTTGGCCGTACCCCGCGAGAAAGTCATCGAATGGTCCTGATGGGTAGTCTGTTTGACCGATCAATGTAGTGAATGCCCACGCGAAACTGAACGAATAAAAAGTCACAATCAAAGCAGATTGGGCGCTATGGCGGCGGGGGATGAACCGGATGTTGACGGGAAGGAGAGGGAGACGGGATTGTGGCGTCTGGACCTGGTTCAATGAGCATCCGCAGAATGACAAAACCCCGCAGTTGCCTGCGGGGTTTTGTCGGACTCGGCTTTGAAACTTCGAGTCCGGTGCGCCTACGAAAAAGTCTGTTACTTCACATTGGGAAAGCTGGGCCAGGAGGCAGGGTCGTCGCAAACCGACAGCTTCGGATTCTGCGAGACGATGGTCGCCGCGGGATTCGTGTCGGTCGCGGAGCCCGCGTCGTCGCTGCCTATGACGGTCAGATTGAGCGTATTCGTCGGTGCCGTATATTTGCCGGCGCCGCTGCTCGTGTTCGTCAAGATACCGCCAGTGCCGTGGGCAAGTGACTGACCCAGCAGGCTGACATTTGCGCCGAGGTTCAACGTGGCGTTGGCCGCCTTCGATTGAGTAGAGCCGTCGGTCGAACCAATGTTCAGCACGCCCTTGCTCAGGTTCGAAATGCCCAGCACGACGTCCTTATCCGCGACCACGTTAGCCAGGTTCAGCTGGATGACGCTTTGCGCATTGGCGAAGCTGGTGTCGGCATGCAGGCCGCGGAACGTCAGGCTGCCACCGCCAGCCTTCCCGGCGGCCTTATTGCTCGGGATGTTCATCATGCGGACATTGCTGACGTTGATGTCATGGAAGCTCGGAGGCAGCCAGCCCAGCCCAGTGTACGAAATCGGATCCGCGGCAGGCGCTGTGTAGTACATGTCGAATACCAGGAAACTACTGATTCCGCGCATACACGCGCCGTCATAGTAAATGTTGCTAACGTCGCCGCCGCGCGCCTGGCCGCTCTTGATACGCAGGCCGACAACGCCCATGTCCGTCGCAGCGTTGGTGCCGTCGTAGACGCTGTCGAAATAGTTGTCGTAGAAGTGAATGTTACGGACTCCTGCATTGGTCGGGCTGCCGATCGACAAGCCATGACCGTTGTAGCTGTGATTGTGCGCAACCGTGATGCCGTAGGTGCGGTTCGACGACACGTCGCGATTGCCGTCGATACCCCACAGCATGTCGGCGGCAGGCGAGCCGTTCTGCGCGCCTTTGGCTCCGGCGACGCGCGGATCGGACAAGCCACCCTTGAAGGCGACGTTGTCGTCCGAAGGGCTCAGGTAGTTGTACACAATCGCCACGTTCTTCACATAGCCGTCGAAGTAAATCGGGCTGCCCGAGGTCGTCTTGCTGCCCGTGCCGAGGCTCGCGTGCTCCGGTCCGCTTGCAACGCTCGGGTCGATGCCATCGGTGTTTTTCACGCCGGTCGAACTGGCATCGATCTGCGCGCCCGTATAGAGATGCGAATACACGCCGCTGGTGCCGTCGAAGGCGTCGTTGTTCATGCCGACGTTGGCCTGGTTAGCGGCATCGGGCAGCAACGGCGTGAGGATCTTGACGCCCCACGCGGTCAGGCCGTCCACGCCGTCGGCTTCGACGGTGAAGAAGGTGCTGTTGCGCAGCGTGATCTGGTACAGCGTGAGGTTCTTGGACTGCTGCATCCACACCATGCCGGGATTGCCCTGGAAGCTGTACGGGCCACCGCCGATATCCTTGTTGCCGTGGTACGCGACGTCCCACCAGCTGGCCGGCACCCAACGCGCGCAACCGGCCGTGCCGCTGGCGCATCCTGGGCTATTGACCGTCATGCCGCCCGGCACACTGGTCGCCTGCCGGTTGACCACATAGGTGACGGCGGGCGTCGTGAGCGTCGATTTGCCCATGGCGGTGACTACGTCGCAGGCCGTTCCTTCGGGGGCGAGGGTGCCCGCACGATAGGCGGCGATCGTGTTCGTGCAGCTGAACTTCGGCGTCACGACGCCGCTGATGTTGTTGCCGGAATAGCTGAACTGCTCGGTGGTGCCCGTCGCCCAACGAATGGTCGGATAAAGCGGCGACGAGCTGATGAGCGGCATGTAGCCCCGTCCGTCGATGGAGCCTGTGCCCACGATCGACGCGTTGACGGTGTGGTTGCCGCGTACCAGCGGGTAGCAGTTCTGCATGCCGCTGACGCCCGCCAGCGTGGCTTGACCGGCGTTGGCGGATCCGGTGGGGGCGGGAAGCCCGGCCGGGTTGTTGACTGCGGCGCCACAGGTGATGGGATTGGGCCGGTCTTGCGGCGCCTTGTCGTACACCGCGACATCGCGGCTGGCGAACAGCGTGACGCCATCGTCGATCCAGAGTGTCACGCCCGAGGGCAATACCAGCGGCCCGGACAGGAACGCATTTCCTGCGCCGCCGCTGTTCCTCACCAGCCGTACCGAGAACTTGCTGGCCTTGTAGGCCGGGTTCGACAGGGTTTCGCTGGTTGCACCGGCGATATTGACCAGCGGCTTGTTGGCAGCCTGCTGCGTTGCGGCTGCGCTCTGATCGGCCTGGGCAATCTTGCCGCCGACTTCCGCGTCGACGGCCGCGCCGCAGGCGTCAAGCGCGGCCTGAATTCTCGCCTGGTCGGGGTTGTTTCGCTGCGTCGTCGCGCCACCATAGCTCGCGGGCGTGGGGTCGGCGCTGGCCGGCAGGGAGCCGTCGGCATTCTTGACCAGCGTGTTGCTGGCTTGCAGGACCGAGCAGACCTGGTCGTCGCGCGGTAAGGCGGGCGAGTCGGGCAGGTTGGTGTCTCCGGCGTAACGACCCGGCGTCCAGGCTGGGGCTGGCGATGTGGTCGGGCCCGGGTTTGAGTTCGGGCCTGAGTTCGAGTTTGAGCTTGTGGCACTGATGCCATTCCCATCTCCGCATCCGGCGAGGGACAGGACAGAAAGGCCGAGCACAACCAGCTCTCGGGCTGAGCGCTTCTTCATGGATAGTCTCCTAGGGTGAAATCTGGCTTCTGCTCGCGGCAGGACGCATCTTTCGGTTTCGGCGGTGCGGAGAGTGACAGGCATTCAGAGCGCCTTTTTGAGATAAGACGTCGTACAACATTTAATTAAAATGCTCACTGCTCAGAGACGGCCGGCAATGTGCTTTGACAATTCAAATGTTCATGCCATTGCTGACAATTCACTGGACGGCTCGACGACCATCGTCCGGGATCGGCCGGACGAGTTGCTGGCTTGGTTGATGTAGTTCATCGTACAACGTATGTCGAATAATGAGCCACGCGGATCAAGTTGCTCAACTACGGTAAACCCCAGCTTCCCAGACGGAAATCTCCGGAATGGCAAAGAAGCCCTGATTGAAAAGCCGCGCCGCGCGCAGAGTCCAGCATCACAGCGCCCCAGCGACCCCACGACCGGAATGTGGCACGATCGGCCCAACCGTCGCGCGCAAACGCGGCCCGCTAAGAGAGGAGCGAGGAGCTCATGGACAAAGCCACCGCGTACAAGGAAATCACCGATAACGGCGGCGAACCCTACGCGAGGTTCTTCGCCAGCCAGAACCCCGACCATCCGCTCACGCCGTTCTGCCATCGCTACCTGTTCGAAAAGGATCTCGACGCGCGAATCGCCGCGCACGACGAACAGCGCGGCTTCGCGTTGAAGTCGCTCGCGCAGATGGAATCGTCCGCGCATATCGCGCAGGCGGCGGCGAGCGCGTCGCGCGACGCGGCTTCCGCTGCGCAGACCTCGGCGTCGAGCGCGCGGCGCTCGGCATTCTGGACCATGGTCGCCGCGATCGCGTCAGCACTCGGCGTAGTGGTAAACGCTGCCCTGAATCTGGGCTGGCTCGACTGGGCGAGACACATCGTGCGGTGAGACGCGCAACACGCGAATCACCGCGCATTTTTTTCCGGCTAGCATAAGAAAAAGGCAAGCGTAGGCGACTCGAAACTAACCCGCACAACCGTGCCGCGCGCCGCGTGAACGCAGTATTATTCTTCAGGTTTTCTTCAGCTTTGCTCCGTACTATCTGCGCCACCTGTTCGCGGCTGCGCGAACCACGGTTCCGATAGTGTCTCGATCTAAAACTGAACGCGCCGCTCAGGCTTGCTGGAGTCCCAATGAAAACTCTCTTCTTGCAGGCCCCGTCATTCGACGGCTTCGACGGCGGCGCAGGCTCGCGCTACCAGGCCAAACGCGAGATCAAGTCGTTCTGGTATCCCACCTGGCTCGCACAGCCGGCCGCTCTGATTCCCGATAGCCGCGTATTCGATGCCACCGCGAACGGTGCATCGGTCGACGAAACGCTCGACGTCGCGCAGCAATACGATCTCGTCATCATCCATACCAGCACGCCTTCTTTTCCGACCGACGCGCTGTTCGCGCAGCATCTGAAGGAACGCAAGCCGTCGATCCTGATCGGCATGGTCGGCGCGAAGGTGGCGGTCGATCCGCACAATTCGCTCACCGCGACCGAGGCGATCGACTTCGTCGGCCGTGAAGAATTCGATTTCACCTGCAAGGAAGTCGCCGAAGGTGTGCCGTTCGCGCAGATCAAGGGCTTGAGCTATCGCGCGGCGGACGGTTCGATCGAACATAACGAAGCGCGTCCGATCCTCGAGAACATGGACGAGCTGCCGTTCGTCGCGCCGGTCTACAAGCGCGATCTGAAGATCGAAAACTACTTCAACGGCTATCTGAAGCATCCGTACGTGTCGCTCTACACGGGGCGCGGTTGCCGCTCGCGGTGCACGTTCTGCCTGTGGCCGCATACCGTCGGCGGCCATCGCTACCGGACGCGTTCGGCGGAGCACGTGCTCGAAGAGGTCAAATGGATTCGCGACAACATGCCTGAAGTCAAGGAGATCATGTTCGACGACGACACCTTCACCGACTTCCGGCCGCGCGCCGAAGAAATCGCGCGCGGCATGGGCAAGCTCGGCGTGACGTGGTCGTGCAACGCGAAGGCGAACGTGCCGTATTCGACGCTGAAGATCATGAAGGATAACGGTCTGCGCCTGCTGCTGGTCGGCTACGAATCCGGCGACGACCAGATCCTGCTGAACGTGAAGAAGGGCTTGCGCACGGACATCGCGCGGCGCTTTGCGAAGGACTGCCGCACGCTCGGCATCAAGGTTCACGGCACCTTCATTCTGGGCTTGCCGGGCGAGACGCCTGAGACGATCCGCAAGACCATCGAGTACGCGAAAGAAGTCAATCCGCTGACGATCCAGGTATCGCTCGCCGCGCCGTATCCGGGCACCGTGCTGTACAACCAGGCGGTCGAGAACGGCTGGCTCGCGGAAAACAAGGTCATCAATCTCGTCAGCAAGGAGGGCGTGCAACTGGCGGCGATCGGCTATCCGCATCTGTCGCGCGACGAGATGTATCACCAGCTCGAAAACTTCTACAAGCGCTTCTATTTCCGGCCGTCGAAGATCTGGGAAATCCTGCGCGAGATGTTCACGAGCTGGGACATGATGAAGCGGCGCTTGCGTGAAGGCGTCGAATTCTTCCGTTTCCTGCGTGCCCATCAGGCGTGAACGCCGCGCATCTGCTCGCCGTCACGCTGGCCTACGCGTGCGCGGCGGCAGCGGTGTTCGGCATCGGCTATACGATGCTGGCCGGCGTGCTGATCGGGCGCTTCTTCGCCCGCCCGATCTCCGCGCCGACCAGCTTTCCGCCGGTGACGATCGTCAAACCGCTGCACGGCAACGAGTGGGCGCTGCTCGACAATCTGTCGAGCTTCTGTGAGCAGGATTACCCAGGGCCGATGCAATTTCTGTTCGGCGTACACGACTCGACCGACCCCGCGCTGCAAAGCGTCGAAGCCCTGCGACAGCTGCATCCCAACGCGGACATCACCGTGGTGGCCGACGCGCGGCTATACGGCCCGAACCGCAAGATCAGCAACATCCTCAACATGCTGCCGCATGCGCGCCACGACGTGCTGGTATTCGCGGACAGCGACGTCGGCGTCGCGCCGGATTATCTGCGCAACGTGATCGGCGAGTTGCAGAAGCCGGAGGTCGGGCTCGTCACCTGCGTTTATCGCGGGCAGCCCGATCCGGGCTTCTGGCCGCGGCTGTCGGCGAAGGCGACCAACTACCAGTTCCTGCCCGGCGTCGTGACCGGCCTCGCGCTCGGACTCGCGCGGCCTTGCTTTGGCCAGACCATCGCGATGCGGCGCGACACGCTCGACCGGATCGGCGGTCTGAAGCCGTTCGTGCGCCATCTCGCCGACGATCACGCGATCGGTGAAGCGGTGCGCCTGCTCGGCGAGAAGGTGGTGATTCCGCCGTTCACGATCTCGCATGCGTGCGTCGAAACAAGCGCGCCGCAACTGTTTGCGCACGAGCTGCGCTGGAGCCGCACGATTCGCCGTATCGATCCGCTTGGGCACTTCGGCTCGGCGCTGGCCTATCCGCTCGCGTTCGCGCTGCTCGCCGTCGCGTTCTCGGGCGGTGCGGCGTGGGCGTGGCCGCTCGTGCTGATCGCGATGGGCGCGCGGCTTGCGCAGAAGGTGCTGTCCGATCGCGCGCTCAAGCAACCGCCACGCGACCTCTGGCTGCTGCCGCTGTGGGACGTCGTGTCGTTTGCGATTTTCGTCGCGAGCTTCTGGTCGTCACGCGTGATTTGGCGGGGCTTCAGCTTCAAGGTGGATGGCGACGGCCTGTTGTCGGCGGCGCAGGACGAGTGACGATGAACGGCAAGGCGGGGCGGTCATGAGGGAAGGATTTTTCGAAGCGCGCGGCGCGGGCCATGCGGACATCGAGACCGCGCCTGCCACGCATCCACACCGGGCGGCCGCGTGATGAAGCATCTCGGCCGCGCCGCCGCGCTCCTCGGATTGCTGCTGTCGCTCTGGCTCGTCTGGCGCGACAACCCGTCCGCCGTGTTCGGCGCGTTGCAAGCCGCGGGCGCGGGTCTCGTCGTGGCGGCGCTTGCGCACGTGCTGCCGATGATCGCCAATGCCTGCAGCTGGCGCTCGCTGATTCGCGGCGCGAACCGGCCCGGCGTGGTCGGCATGACGCATCTGGTGTGGGTCCGCGAATCGGTCAACAGCATGTTGCCGGTCGCGCGGATCGGTGGCGAAGTAGTGGCGTTTCGCATGCTCAAACGCTGGGGCGTGCGGCCGTCGACGGCGGTGGGCAGCATCGTCGTCGACATGCAGCTCACCGTGATCAGCCAGTTGATGTTCACGATGGTCGGCATCGGCTTCCTGTTCATGCATGCGCACTCCGGCACGCTGCGGCTCGCTGGCCAACTCGCGTGGGGCGTGGTGGTGCTCGCGCCGATGCTGCTGTTGTTCGCGCTCGTGCAGCATGCGAATCCGTTCGAGCGCATCACACGCGCGCTGAACCGGATGACAAGCGGCAAGCTCGCGGAACTGGTCGGCCAGTCCGCGCAGATCGATCAGTCGATCAAGCTGATCTGGCGGCGCCGCGCGGCCGTGTTGCGCTATCTGTTCTTCTGGCAGACGCTGCAGTGTCTGCTGACCGCGCTCGAAATCTGGCTCGCGCTGTACTTCCTCGGCGTGCGGGTCACGCTCGTCGAAGCACTCGTGATCGAATCGTTGATCCAGGCGATCAGC
This sequence comes from Paraburkholderia ginsengisoli NBRC 100965, assembly GCF_000739735.1. Taxonomy (GTDB): domain Bacteria; phylum Pseudomonadota; class Gammaproteobacteria; order Burkholderiales; family Burkholderiaceae; genus Paraburkholderia; species Paraburkholderia ginsengisoli. Next base: position 535,014 of record NZ_BBJF01000004.1, read on the forward strand.
AGCGCCGCGTTCTTCGTGCCGGGCGGACTCGGCGTGCAGGAGGGCGGCTTCATTCTGATCGGCGGCGCGCTCGGACTCGATCCGTCCACCTGCCTCGCGCTGGCCGCCGCGCGGCGCATCCGCGACCTGCTGCTGTTCGTGCCGGGGCTGATCGCGTGGCAGTTCGCCGAATCGCCGAAGCGCGCGGCGCGGTCCGCGCTCGACGACGCGCGCGCAAAACGCGGCGAGCCGCGCTCCGCGGTGAGCGAGACGAGCCGGCGCTAGAACGGCGCAACGGCATCAATGCACATGTGATTGCGGCTGCGGTTGTATTTGCGCTTGCGATTGCGCATGGGCGGGAAACGACACTTCCACCGCGAGACCTCGCGCGCCGATGCCCGAGCCCAGTTGCAGCCGCGCGCCGAAATGCCCGGCGATGCGCGCGACGATAGACAGCCCCAGCCCACTGCCGGTGGCCTGATTGCCGGTCGCGCGAAAGAAGCGATGGGTCAGACGGGCGAGATCGTCCGCCGCCACGCCGGGCCCGTCGTCGCGCACGCTGAGTTGCACCCGATCGCCGATCCGCGCGACCGCGACTTCGACGTGGCCGCCGCTGCGCCCGTACTTGATCGCGTTATCGAGCAGATTGTCGAGCAGGATGCCGATCAGCACCGGCTCCGCATCGATCTCCGCGCGCATGTCGCCGCTCAGCATCACGCTGATGTCCTTCTGCCGCGCGTTCTGCTCGTTGGCGAGCAGCGTCCTCTTCGCGACCGACGCGAGTCTGAGCGGCGCGGTCGACAACTTCTCGTGCGCATCGAGTCGCGCGAGCAGCAGCAACTGTTCGGCGAGCCGCGCGCTGCGATCCACGCCTTGCACGACCCGCTCCATCGCGAGCCGCTGCAACGCGGGGTCCGTTTCGGCGAGCGCGACTTGCGCCTGCACCTTGATCGCGGCGAGCGGCGTCTTCAGTTCGTGAGCGGCGTCGGCGGTAAAGGCGCGTTCGCGCTCCACCGAGTTCAGCAAACGCGACAGCATCAGATTGATCGCATCGACGAGCGGCCGCACTTCGAGCGGCGCACGGCCGATGTCGACCGGCTCCATCCGGTGAATGTCGCGCGAGCGGATCGCGTCCGACAGTACCTTCAACGGCGCGAGGCTCCAGCCGATGCTGAACCACACCAGCAGCGCCAGCACCGGCAGCGCGATCAGCGTGGGGCGCGCGATCCGGCTCGCGACGCCGCTCACCAGGTCGCTGCGCGTATTGGCCGGTTCGAACACGCGCACGGTGTGGCCGAGCGCCGTGTCGCGTAACGTGAACGAGTGATAGCGCTGGCCGCCCAGCGTGATGTCGTGCGCGCCGCTGATGGACGGTACCGGCAGATCCCACGCGCCGAGCGCGCGCAATGGCGGACTGCCCGCGAGCACGTCGCCGTTCGCGCCGCGCACCTGGAAGAGGGCGTCGCGCGGCAGCGTGTCGTCGTCGTCGAGATCGCTGGCGCCAGGGTCGCCGCCTTTTTCTTCTTCGCGCACGTCGATGCGCGCGTTGGCGAGCGTGGTCAGGTTGCGCTGATCGAGCAGCGCGAGAATCTGCGCGAGTTCCGCGAGACGCGCGTCTTCCCATTCGCCGACTTCGCGCGTCGCCTGACGATAACTCGACACCAGCGCAATGCCCCAGATCAGCACGATGCTCGCGAGCACCAGCAGCACGAGGCGCCGGCGAATCGACGCGCCCATCATTCCTTCTCCACCACGTAGCCGATATTGCGCACGGTCTTGATGAGCCCCGCGCCGAGTTTCTTGCGCAGGTTGGACACGTGTACCTCGATCGCATTGCTTTCGATTTCTTCCTGCCAGCCGTACAGGCTTTCTTCGAGCCGCGAGCGCGATTGCGGAATGCCCTGATGGGTCAACAGCTGCAACAGCACCGCCCATTCACGCGACGTGAGCGGCACGCGCGTCGCGCCCAGTTCGACCGTTTGCGCGGCCGGATTGACCGTCAGGTCCTGATAGCGGATCAGCTCGACGCTGCGGCCTTGCGCGCGGCGCAGCAGGGCGCGGCAACGCGCGATCAGTTCGGTGAGATCGAAGGGCTTGCCGAGGTAATCGTCCGCGCCGGCTTCGAGACCGCCGACCCGGTCGGCCACCGTGCCTTTCGCGGTCAGCACCAGCACCGGCACATCCTTGCCGGCATCGCGCAGGCGCTTGAGCAGGTCCATACCGGAGACGCGCGGCAAGCCTAGATCGAGCACGACCAGCGCATAGGTGGTGGTGTCGAGCGCGAGGCCGGCCTTGTGGCCATCGCGGGCCCAGTCGACGGTGAAGCCGGCTTGACGCAATCCGGCTTCGACACCGCAGCCGATCAGATCGTCGTCTTCGACGAGGAGTACGCGCATGAGAGAGAGTTTCCGTTGAGTGTTTATTGCATAACGTCACGCGCTTTTTGTGCAACGACGCTGCGCGCTTCGAAGTTCGATTATGCGGTTTATCGCGCGGTTTTTTAGCGTAGGGTTGCTTAAGGTTTCCTTCAGCTTGAATCGATACTATCGCCGCTCGACATACGCCCGTCGTGTGGCCATGATGAACTTGCGGGACAGGCGGGTATGTCAGGTCGCCGCATCGATCGATCTCACTGATGAAACGCGCCGTGCACTCCGCCAGGTCACGAGGCCACGTTATGAAGCCAGTCACCGTCGACATGCTGCGCGCCCATCTGCTGGTGGCCTCGCTCACGGCTGCGGGTGCCGAGGCGCTGCTGTGCGTGGCGTTGCTTGTGCTACCGGTGTCCCAGCACTTCTTCGGCTCCATGTCGTTCCGGCTCGTTGCGATCGCGGTGATCGCAGGCGGCGTGATCGTCGCGCGCGAGTTTGCGCAGGCCGCCTTCGCGGTGGCCGTCGAGAGCCACCATGCGACGCCGGTCGACCGGTCGGCGTGGCCGGTTGAATTTGCCGTGACGCCGGATTGTCCGCGGCGCTGGCTCGTCATTCTGCATCTGCGTTTGACCGGTAAGCCGTTCGTGCTGGCCGGGCTCTGACGGCAGGCGTCGCGCTGTCCGGCCGTCACGCTTGATCCCGCTCCATGCACGCCTTGCGCGTCGCCCGATCCATCCGTCAGCATCCCCTCAGTAATCCGTCAGCCGGCCATAAGGAGGCGTTAAGCTGACGGCCTGGACAATGGGCGGGCAAAAACTGGACGGAGAAAAGGCCATGCGCCTGCTACTGGTCGAAGACGACGAAATGATTGCGGAAACCGTGCTGGGTGCGATGCGTCGCGCCGGTTATGCGACCGACTGGGCCGAGGACGGCCGCGCGGCGGAGTTGTCGCTCGGCAATGGCGTGTACGACCTCGTGCTGCTCGATCTCGGCTTGCCGAAAAAAGACGGCATCGACGTGCTCAACGTGTATCGGAGGAACGGCGGCGCCGCGCCGGTCATCATCCTGACCGCGCGCGACGCCGTCGACGAACGGATTCGCGGTCTCGATGCGGGCGCGGACGACTACCTGATCAAGCCGTTCGATCTCGACGAACTGGCCGCCCGCGTGCGCGCGCTGCTGCGCCGGCGCACCGGCCAGAAGCAGCCCATCTATACGCACGCGGAACTCACGCTCGACCCCGCCGCGCACGAAGTCACCAAGGACGGCGCGCCGTTGCCGCTCGTGCCGCGCGAGTTCGCACTGCTGCAGGCGCTGATCGAAGAGCCGAGGCGCGTGTTCACCAAGGCCGAGCTCGAAGAAAAGCTGTACGGCTGGGGCGAGGAGGTAGGCAGCAACACGATCGAGGTCCACGTGCACAGCTTGCGGCGCAAGATCGGCGCGGACCAGGTCGTGACCGTGCGCGGCGTGGGCTACCGTCTGAAGAGGTGCTGATGAGGTCGATTCGCCGCTGGCTGCTGGGCTGGCTCATCTTCGGCATGGCGGCGGCCGCGGCGGTGGCCGCGTTCGGCATCTTTCACACCGCGCGCGAGGAAGCCAGCGAGCTGTTCGACTACGAGCTGCGCACGATCGCCGTGTCGTTGCCGTCGAACCTGAACGGCGCGGGCGACGGTGAACAGCGCGAGCCCGACCTCGGCGGTCTGTCCGACGACCGGGTTGTCATCGAAATCTGGGACCGTGACGGCGAGCTGGTCTATCACTCGTCGCAGGCGCCGGCGTTCGAGCGGCAGCAGGAGGGCTTCAGCCTGGTCCAGCGCGGCGGCAATCAATGGCGCACGTTCGGCGTCCAGCAGAAGGACCGCTATGTGCAGGTGGCGCAGCCGATCTCGGTGCGCGAGGACCTCGCGCTGCATCTGGCGCTGCACACGCTCTGGCCGCTCGCCGTGCTGGTCCCGGTGACGATCGTGCTGGTGCTGCTGGTGGTCGCGCGCGGGCTCGCGCCGATCGGCGGTCTGTCGCGCGCGCTCTCGACCCGCTCGATCGACTCGCTCGAACCGCTGCGGCTGGACGGCAGCGTGCCGGTCGAAATCAAGCCGCTGGTGGAAGCGCTCAACGATCTGCTGCAACGCTTGCACACCGCGTCGCAGGCGCAGCGCACCTTCATCGCCGATGCCGCGCATGAATTGCGCTCGCCGCTCGCCGCGTTGAAGCTGCAGATACAGGCGGCCTCGCGCGATGGCTCGCTGAAAGGCGAGGGGCAGACGCTCGAACGCGTCGAGGGGCGCGTGAACCGCATCATCCACCTCGTGCAGCAGTTGCTGACGCTGGCGCGCGAAGACGCGCATGCGGTGACATCGATGGTGCCGGTCAGCCTGCGCCGCATCGGCGAGCAGGTGGTGGGCGATCTGTCGTTGCTGGCCGAGGCGCAGGAGATCGATCTCGGTCTCGAATGCGAAGGCGCGCGCTCGCCCAACGACGCGTACACGGTGCTGGCCGAGCCGCACGGGATGAGCGTGATGCTGGGCAATCTGATCAATAACGCGATCCGCCATACGCCGCGAGGCGGCCGGGTCGACGTGATTCTCAGGCGCGCGGACGAGCGGGTCGGCTTCGACGTCGTCGATAGCGGCTCGGGCATCCCGGAGGCGGAGCTCGAACGCGTGTTCGACCGCTTCTATCGCGGCGAGCAAGCGCGCGGCGAGGGCAGCGGGCTCGGCCTGGCGATCGTCTCGCGCATCGCCGGGCGGCATCAGCTCGGGCTGTCGCTGCGCAACAACGAGGGGCGGCCCGGCTTGCGTGTCGCGGTGTTCGGATTCACGGCGCACATGGCCGGGGCGCCTGTGGCGGTCAGACTGTGACGCGCGGCTGTGCGGTGTTCGACGTCGCGCCTGCTGTGCGCGTGCTCTCACCTTGTGCCAGCCGTTTTTTCAAACGACGCGCTGAAATCACGGTATGAAGGGCGGATTGACCGCGATCGACGCAGCGTCGAGGCGGGCTCGCGGGGCCGGAATCCCGGGCATGGACCGCAGTCCCGCGCAGGCTTGCCGTCGTATCGATAGCCGCGCTAGTCGCGTTGTCACGAGCGCGTGTCCACACGCTGCTACAATCTCGTCTTTCTCGATCGATTGTGCGCTATGGGTTTCGAACAACTCGCTGAACTGAAGAAGCAACTGGCCGCCGCACGCGCCGAAGCTGCGCCTGCCGCGAAGTCCGATGCCAAACCGGCATCCAAGCCTGCTTCGAAGGCCGGTGTGAAAGCCGACTCCAAGCCTGGTTCCAGACCGGGCGCGAGGCCTGCCCGCAAACCCGCGCAGCCGCGCCGCGACGCGCCCGCCGCGCAGGCGAAGCCGGCCGTGGACGCCAAGCCCGTGGACCCGGTGGTGAAATCGATCGGCCGTCTGCAGAAGCGTTTCCCGGTTGCATTCCCGAAGAATCCGGCGCCCAAGCTGCCGTTGAAGATCGGCATCTTCGAAGACCTCGTCGCGCATGCGAAGGAGTTGTCGCTGAGCGAAGCCGAACTGCGCGACGCGATCAAGACGTGGTGCCGGGGCAGCCGCTACTGGAAGTGTCTCGTCGAAGGCGCGGCTCGCGTCGATCTGACGGGTGCAGCGGCGGGCCTCGTCACTGCTCAGGAAGCGGCGGGCGCGCAGCGTTTGCAGGCGCACCGCGCCGGCAAGGGCGCGCCGAAGGCGGCAGCGGCGACGGACGCATCGTCGGCTGAAGCGGCCACGGCGCCGGCTGACGTGGCCAATGTGGCCGCGAGCGCGCCGGGCGAGTCCGACAGCAGCGACAAGCCGCAAGCCGCCTCGACGGAACCTGCCGCGCAAACCGAAGCGGCGGCGGAACCCACCCACTCGCCGGCCAATACGCCGGCTGCTCCGACTCCCGAAGCATAAAACCTCGCCACCCCATCTACGGGGTGCTGCCTTGCCGTTCCGCAGCCGCCAGCCGGCTGCGCACGAAGCCGACGTGTTCGCGCAGCACATAGAACGCGTCGGCATACGCCAACGGCATGCGCAACTGATTCAACGACGCCTCGATCTGATCCAGCTGCGCGAAGAGTTGCTTACGCTCTTCGTCGGTCGAATCGGCGAGCGCGTCGCGTTCGATCGCAATCAACGCCCCGTAGTAGCGATAAATCCGCGAGCGGATCCGCCACCGGTACAGCGCGGGGATCAGGCGCATGGTCGGAAAGAGCAGCACCGCCACCGGCAGTAACAGCACGAGCGTGCGGTCGCCGATGCTCGCCAGCCAGAACGGCAGCGTGCGGTACAGAAAACTCTTGCCGGTCCGGTAGTAGCGCTGCGCATCGTCGCTGATCGGATATTCGCGGGCGACCGGATTGGGGAACTGTCCCGCGTGTTGCAACAGCCCCGCCGTGCCATGCACTTCCTGCGCCGCTTCGATCAGCAAGTCCGAGATGGCCGGATGCAGATGGCTCCGCGCGACCAGTTCGGCGGTCGGGCTGATCAGGTGCACCGTCTCGGGCGGAATCCGGTACTTCAGATCGAGCACGCCTGGCGGCAGGTCGATCTGGTCCAGGTACGGAAAAAGCCGCGTATACGCGCTCGCTTCGTCGAAATTCATCACCGAGATGCCGGGCACTTTGAGCAGCCGCAGCATCAGGCCGCGCGTGGCCGAGTCGCCGTTGAGGATCGCCGCGTCCACTTCGCCCGAGACCAGCTGGGTGGCAGCCTGCAAGCCGTCGGTCGGCACCAGCGTGGTGGTGCCGCCGGGCCCGATGCCGTTCGCGTCCAGCAGCTTGAGCGACAGCAGACGCGTGCCGCTGCCTTCGCGGCCAATCGCGATCCGTTTACCTTCCAGTTGTGAAAGCTGGGTGAGGCCGGCGCCGCGATAGAACACGACCACCGGGATATAGAACACGCTGCCGAGCGACATCAGCGACGACGTGTCGAACCCGCCGGCCACGCCGCCTTGCACGAGCGCGATGTCGACACGCTGGGTCGGGTCGAGAAGACGTTGGAGGTTCTGCACCGAGCCGTCGGACTCCAGCACGCTCAGCCGGATGCCGTTGCGTGCGAGGATCTTTTTGTACTGATTCGCGGTGACGAGAAACGAGCTGTCGCGCGGGCCCGCGCTCATCGTGATGGTCTTCGGCGGCGCCGGGTCGACCAGCCAGATGACCAGCGTGATCGCCAGCACGACGAGTGCGGCCACGATTATGTAAGGCAGCGTGTGGTCGCGCCATTCGGCATGCGTATGGTCGCCGGGAAAGGACGGGGGACGCCGACGCTGCGCTTTCATGGACACTCCGTGGCGGAAGCCGATCACGCATTGTCCACTGTGCGCGGCGGCTTTGCCGTCGGCAGTTTGCTCTATTGACCGGACGGCGGGATGTGTCTGGGCGATGCCCGGCGCGGTGCGTGTCGGGTGTTGGGTGTTGGGTGTTGAATGAGCGTGGCATAATCGGCCGCAACTTCTCATCGTCTTGCCGGGCGCATCTTGAGTCGATTCCTGCGGAAGATCGGCAGTTGGCTGGGATTGTTCGCGATCCTGATGGCCACGCTCGCACCGACGCTCTCGCATACGCTCGCCGCCCGCGCGGACGACGGCGCGATGGCCGACGGGCATTGCACGATGTCGTCGATGGATGGCATGTCGTCGATGCAGGACGAGCCCTCCCTTACGCCGGCTGGGCCGGCTGGGTCGGCTGCACCCGCACCCCCCGCCGACCCAACCCGCAAGCACGCGCAAATGTCCGCCGGCGACGACGCCTGCGGCTACTGCAGCCTGCTGGCCCATTTCCCCGCGATGCCCAGCGTCGACGCGTTGTTCGTCGTCGCCGTGCGGGCTCGCCAGCACACCGTCGCTGTCCGCTTCGAGCGCGTTCGCCGCGTCGAACCGCTCACCTTCGCGCAACCCCGCGCGCCTCCGTTCGTATCCTGATTCGAGTCACCGCGCCGCGAGGCTTTTTCCCGCTTCCTTGAACCGCCGCGCGGCGGCCGCCGCACGTTCATTCGAACCTGCGTGCCGGCATCGTCACGACCCATCGAACAGGATGAACCATGTCAACTTCAACCACGCGCCTGCGCCGGACGCTGCGCGCGGCGTCGCACATCGCGGCCGTCACCGGTGTCGCGCTCGGCACGCCCGCGCTCGTCGATGCGCACGCGATTGCGGGCAACCGCGTTTTCCCGTCGACGATGGCGGTCGACGACCCCGGCGTCGGCGACGAAGCCAACTTCGAGTACGGCCATCAGCGCGTGCCCGGCGATGACGGCGACCAGAGCATCAACACCTTCAGCTTCGAGTACGACAAGCTGATCACGCCGCGCCTCGCGCTATCCGTCGATGGCGGTTACGTGATGCAGAACAATCCGTCGGCGCGCGGTTTCGACAACTTCGGCATCGGTCTGAAGTACCTGCTCTATGTGAACGATGAGCATGAATTCATGACGTCGATCGGCGTGGACGCCGAGTTCGGCGGCACCGGCAGCCGCGCGATCGCGGATAACTTTTCGACGATCTCGCCGACCCTCTACCTTGGCAAGGGCATGGGCGACCTGCCGGCGCCGCTGGCTTATCTGCGGCCTGTCGCGATCACGGCCGAGGCGGGCCCGGCGCTAACCACCGGCGCGGGGCAGCCGAACGCGTTCAACTATGGCTTCACGGTGCAATACAGCCTGCCGTATTTGCAGCAGCACGTGCACGACGCCGGCTTGCCGCAACCGTTCGCGAACCTGATTCCGCTGGTGGAAATTCCGCTGTCGAGAAGCCAGGGCCAGACGACCGGCACGATCAATCCGGGCTTTATCTGGATCAATCGTTATGGACAGTTCGGCGTGGAGGCGCAAATTCCGCTCAACCGTGCGAGCGGTTCGCACGTCGGCATTCTGGTGCAGGCGCATGTGTTCTTCGACGACGTAGCACCGGCCACGATCGGCAAACCTCTGTTCGGCAACATGGGAGAAGCACGATGAACGACGCGCTGAAAAGAACCTCTCTCAACGCGCGGCGCCTGGCCGCGAAGCTGACGACGCTTGCGGCCGGCCTCATGCTCGCCAGCGTCGCCGTTGCGCATGTGTTTCCACAGAAGCAGGAGCCGGGCGCTGGCGCAACGGTGACGTCGGTTACGCAAGTGCGCGTGATCTTCGACGGACCGCTCGAACCCGCCTTCAGTTCGCTGACCGCGACCGACGCAAGCGGCAAGCAGGTCAACGCGCAAAAGGCCTCGGTCGATCCGCATCAGCCCACCACGATGTCGGTGCCATTGCCGTCTCTCGCGGCCGGTCACTACGCGGTGCATTGGGTGGCGGTGGCGTCGGACGGACATCGCACGCATGGCGACTATGGATTCGACGTGAAGTAATTCGACGCGCGCAGTGCGCTAATGGCTATTGATGAAACACGCATGAACGTGTCCGGCAATTCACGTTGGACACGTTTGCAGCCGTTTTTTATCCCACATCAATCAGCCGGGTTCTATTTACAGGAACCGTGGTGGCTGTGCGTCGGATTTTGCAATTGTTCACCCATTGATTCGCGGGAATAGGCTATTTTCCGGCCAGTCCGAATAGAGGGCGCGACGGGCACGAATAGAACTTCGCCCGGCAGGACCCACTTTTTCGCACGCCTGTCGCGCACCACGTCCGTCATGATTGCACCGCGTTTTTTTCGTCGTGCCAATACAACGTTAATGCCGTGTGTCCGGATGCGCGAATAGCATTCCGCGCGTCCGGCTATTGCGCAATCAATCGCCGACGTGTTGATGTCCGAGTTAGTTCAATGGAGATGAATCGTTTGAAAACGTCTACGAAACTCAAGTTGCTGATTGCGGCGTCGATTGCTGGCGCGCTTGCCGGTTGCGCCACCGAATCGTCGCGCACGCTGCCGGTGCCTGTAGTCAGCAGCGCGCAAACGCCGTTCACCGGCAAGCCGGTCGAGATCGCGCTCGGCAAGTTCGACAATCGTTCGAGCTATATGCGCGGCATCTTCTCCGACGGCATCGACCGTCTCGGCGGCCAGGCTAAGACGATCCTGATCACGCATCTGCAACAGAGCCGCCGTTTCAACGTGCTGGATCGCGACAACCTCGACGAGATCAAACAGGAATCCGCGTTCATGAAGTCGGTGCAAGCGGTGAAGGGCGCTCACTTCGTCGTGACCGGCGACGTGACCGAATTTGGCCGCAAGGAAGTCGGCGATCAGCAACTGTTCGGCATTCTCGGGCGCGGCAAGAGCCAGGTCGCATACGCGAAGGTGAACCTGAATATCGTCAATACGACGACCTCCGAAGTGGTGTTGTCGAGCCAGGGCGCGGGCGAATACAGCCTGTCGAATCGCGAGGTCATCGGCTTCGGCGGCACGGCGAGCTATGACTCGACGTTGAACGGCAAGGTACTCGATCTGGCCATTCAGGAGGCGGTCAATCGTCTCGTCGAGCAGGTCGACGCGGGCGCGTTGAACGCATCGAAATAGAAGCGAAACAACGTCCAAACAGCGCCGAAAAAAAAGCGGAGAGGAACTCCGCCATTCAAATCTACTACCTATCAGCTTTAACCGATGAGAATAACAGTGATAACGAAACGCGCGTGCTTGCCGCTCATCGCCGCGGGGACGCTATTGAGCGGATGCGCAGTACGTCAACCGACCCCGCCGCTCTATCAGTGGGATGGCTATCAACCGCAGGTCTACGAGTACTTCAAGGGAAAGACGAGTCCGCAGGAGCAGATCGACGCGCTGGAGAAAGCGCTGCAGACGATCAGCGCGAAAGGCAAGACGCCGCCGCCCGGTTTCCATGCGCATCTGGGGATGCTCTATGCAAGCGTCGGCAAGGACCAGCAGGCGCATCAGGAATTGCAGGCGGAGCAGCAGTTGTTTCCGGAATCGTCGACCTATATGGACTTTTTGCTGAAAAAGTCCAAACCACAATGAGAGCAGCGCGATGTTGAAATCTATTTCCCTGAAGCTCGTGTCGGCGGCGTCGGTATTGAGCTTGCTCGCCGCGTGCGTGGCGCAGCCCAAGCATATGGATTACACGGCGTTCAAAAGAGATCAGCCGCATTCCATTCTGGTGCTGCCGCCGGTGAATGAAACGTCGGATGTGGCGGCTTCGTCGAGTCTGTTATCGCAGATGACGCAGCCGCTCGCGGAGGCGGGGTACTACGTGATGCCGGTCGCGCTGATGGACGAGACCTTCAGGCAGAACGGGCTGACCACGCCCGCGGAGATCGAACAGGTGTCGCCCGCTAAGCTGCGTGAGATTTTCGGCGCGGATGCCGTGCTGTATTCGAAGATCACGCAGTACGGCTCCGTTTATAAAGTGGTGGACAGTACGACGGTGGTGGCAGCATCGGCGAAGCTTGTGGATCTGAAGTCCGGCGATGTGCTGTGGGAGGGCAGGGGCCAGGCCAACGGCAATGAAGTCGGCGCGAACTTCAATGTTGGCTTTGGCATCGTCGGTATGCTGGCGCAGGCGGCGGTCAAGCAGATCGCTCATTCGCTGATGGACGAGGGCCACGACGTGGCGGCGCTGACGAGTTCACGGTTGCTTTCGGCGGGGCATCCGAACGGGCTGTTGTATGGGCCGCGCTCGCCGAAGTATGGGACGGATTGATTGACGGCGGCGGTCGTTTGAGCCGCCGTTTGATTCTTGCGTCCGGATTCGCGAGCGCATCATGGCCGTTCCGGTGCGCGAAGCGTTGCCACCCGTGTGATCGACTGCTTCGTCGAAGCGGTCGCCTCCGCGCCGCTATTCCAGTTCGATGACGACGGCCTCAACACGACGCAACCCGCTTGATGCGGTGAAAATTGCGGTCGAAGTAGATCAGCCCGTCGCCATCGGCGCGCACGCTGATGTACGTGGTCTTCACGAACATCACCGAGTGCGAGCCGACTTCCTTCAGATCGACAATCTCGCCTTGCAGGCTCGCGAGCGCATCGCGCAGCACCGGCACGCCGTGCGCGCCGTCGTCCCAGATCGGCCAGCCGAAGCGTTCTTCCATCGGCACGTGGGTCATGCCCGCGAAGTGACGCGCGAGTAATTCGTGCTCGCCGGGCAGCACGTTGACGCACACCCGCCGGTTGCCTTCGAAAATCGCGTGCATCGCGCTCGAACGGTTCAGGCACACGAGCAGCGTGGGCGGTGTATCGGTGACCGAACATACGGCGCTCGCGGTGACACCGCAGCGTCCGTGCGGACCGGCGGTCGTGACGACGTTGACGGCCGCGCACAGATGCGCCATCGCCTGACGGAATTGCTGTCTGGCGTTCAGGGGGGCGTCGTTGTCGGCGGTGGCCAACGGGGTCGGCATGGTGGTCATGAACTGGATTCCTTGAGAGCGCGGCATCGTCGGTGCTGATCTGGATTCAAGCGTAATCAATCCGGATGCGGAAAAAAATCCGCGCGAGCGGCGCGCCAGTGCGCGTCTTTCCCAACATATCTAAAGTTTTCCCCAATGCCTGACGCGTCCTCTGTGCCCTGGTGCACATTTGGCGAGCGAGTGCAGCGAGTTGTCAGCGCAATTTCAGGGTAACTATCACTTCGCACCGCTTTTTTCGCTGGGTATGATGGTTTGCGCCCGATCGCTCCACGTCTCGGATCGCCGCCTCCGCACCAACACGAACCTGTCCCCATGCCTCAGTCGCCGCAAGCCGCTACCGTCCCCGCACCGATCGTCTATATCGTCGATGACGACAGCGGTATGCGCACGTCGCTCGCCTGGCTGCTCGAATCGGTCGGCATGAAGTCCACGGGCTTCGCGAATGCGAGCGAGTTTCTCGCCGCGTTCGATCCCGCCATTCCCGCGTGTCTCGTGCTCGACGTGCGCATGCCGGAGCAGAGCGGCTTCGACGTGCAAGCGGAATTGAACCAGCGCGGCGCGACCTTGCCGATTATTTTCGTCAGCGGTCATGGCGACATTCCGATGTCCGTGCGCGCGTTGCAGAACGGCGCGATCGATTTCGTCGAGAAGCCCTATAACTCGCAGCAGATGCTCGACCGTGTGCAGCGCGCGGTGAAGCTCGCGGCGCAGCGGCACGTCGCCGGTCAGAAGCAGCGCGAGTTGCGCAAGCGCATCGAGTCGCTGACCGCGCGAGAAACGGAGGTGCTGCGCGGGGTGGTCGACGGCAAGGGCAGCAAGCGCATCGCGAGCGATCTGTCGATCAGCGTGAAGACGGTCGACGTCCATCGCGCGAGCATCAAGGACAAACTCGGCGCGGCCTCGATCGCGATGCTGGTGCGCGAAGTGATGGCGGTGTGGGAAGAGGATGGGGCGCTGCGCACGCACGCGCATTGAAGCACTTCAACGCGCGACTCGTCACGCCGCGCACATCGATGCTCGTCACTCCACTCACCGCATGAACAACCCGCCGTTCACATCCCAGCACGCGCCATTCGCGAAGTACGCATTCTCCGCGGCAAGCATCACCGCCACGTCGGCGACATAATCCGCCGAGCCCAAACGGCCTGCGGGAATATTGGCGAGCACCGCCTTGAGCTTGTCGGGCGCGACGCTCTCATGCACGATCGGCAAATCCATCGGCCCCGGTGAAATCGCGTTGACGGTGACGCCCGCCGCGCCGAGATCGCGCGCGAACACTTTGGTGAGCGTAATCACGCCTCCTTTCGCGGCCGCGTAGTGCGCGCCGGTGGCCGAGCCGCCATTTTGTCCGGCGAGCGACGCGATGTTGACGATGCGTCCCGCGCCGGCATCGGCGAAATGCTGGCCGAATACCTGGCAGCCGAACAGCACGCTGCGCAGATTGACCTTGATGACCTGATCGAACTGCTCGGCGGTGATTTCCATCACAGGGACGACCCTGGATGCGCCCGCGTTGTTGACCAGCGCGTCCACGCGCCCCCAACGGGCGAGAATCGCGTCACGCGCCGCTTCGAACGCGGCCTTCGCGGTGACGTCGAGATTCAGTGCGAACGCGCTGGACCCGTCGGCGCTCAGATCGCGTGCCAGCGCTTGCGCGGCATCGAACGCAATGTCGCCGAGCGCGACCGCATAACCGGCCGCATGAAAACGCGCGGCAAGCGCGGCGCCCAGTCCGCGCGCCGCGCCGGTGACGAGTACGACTCTTTTCTGCATGACTTCCACTCCGTGAGTAAGCGCAACGCGCGGCGATGACGCGAGCGTGTGCGTTGCCGCGTCGCGCGCGTTGCCTGTATTGCATGAGATCGCCTAGGCGGCGAGCGCGGCTTCGAAACGCGCCGCGATTGCGCACACCTGTTCGTCCTGGCCCTTGCGTCCGACGATCTGCAAGCCCGCCTTCAACGACGAACCGGCGATCGGCAACGGCACGCTCAGCGCGGGATGGCCGCTCAGATTGAACGGGCGGATCAGCGACGACATCGCGATCACCGACGCGCCGCCGCGCGCTTCGTCGAGCGTGATCGGCAACGCGGGCAGCGTGGGGAGAATCAGCACGTCGACGCTGTCGAGCGCTTGATTCACGGCGGCCGTGAATTGCCGGCGAATCTGCTCGGCCGCGTCGAGTTGCGCGCCGGTGGTTTTAACCGCGGCGCGCAGCCTCACATCGAGATCGGCGCCGAGTTTGCCGCTCTCCACCAGATGACCGAATGCGCGCGATGTCTCCGCATTGATGACGGCGAGGCCTGCATCGAAAGCGGCCGCGAGTCCGGCGAGTTGCGTCGCGTGCGCCGTGCAGCCGGCCACGTCGGCCGCGCGCGCGACCGCCGCGCTGATCTCGCGCGTCGCGTCGGCCTGCACGATGCCGACCTTGCATGCACCCAGCCACGCGCGCGCGGCGTGCGTGTCGAAGTCGGCGGTGATCGCGTGCATCGCGGCGACCAGCATCGACATCTCACGCGCAAACGGCCCGACGCAATCGAGCGACGATTCTCGCGGAGCCACGCCGTGCCGCGACACGCGGCCGAATGTCGGTTTCAAACCGAGCACGCCGCAGCACGCGGCGGGGCCGCGGATCGAGCCGCCGGTGTCGGTGCCGAGCGCGGCGTCGGCGAGTTTCAGGCCGACCGCCGCCGCCGAGCCGCTCGATGAACCGCCCGGAATACGCGTAGCGTCCTGCGGATTTTGCGGCGTACCGGTGTAGTCGTTGATGCCGGTCATGCCGAACGCAAGCTCGTGCATGTTCGCTTTGCCGACGATGCGCCAACCGGCCATGACCAGACGCGCGACGACTTCCGCATGCTGCTGCGCGGGTGGCGTGTCGGCCAGCGCGCGGCTCGCGGCGGTGGTCGCGTAGCCGGCGATATCGATCGTGTCCTTGATCGCGATGGACGGTCCCGGTCCGCCCAACGACAAGGTCTGGATAAACTCGTTCATGGCTTCGTGTTCCTTGCATTGACTTGCCACGGCGCGTCGAACAGACGCTCGGTGCGAAAGTGAGTGATGAGCCAGTCACGGCCATTGCCGGCCGTTGCGAAATCCACTTCGAGGCGCGCCGAAATCAGTTCGGCCGGCGCGTCGACGTAGCCCGACGTTTGCAGCATGATCCAGCGACCCTTCGCGCTCGCATCGCGCACGTCGATCGTTTCCGACGTGAGGAAGTGCACGTTCACTGAGAAGTGTGGCGACGGCGGCAGGTAGCGCGTGAGCATCGCGAGAATCGCCGCGTGACCCTTCAGGTATCCGAACTTGTTGGCATACTGCGGGCCGATGCCTTCCCACACGGCATCGGCGGCAAACAGCGCAGTGAGCGTTTCGCCTTCGAGCGCGCCGCTCGGCACATCACACAGCGCCATATAGCGCGCCATCGTGCGGCGCACCGCCGTTTCGGCTTCGAGCGCGGCGAGCCGTTCGCTCAGCACGCGCAACGTGTCGGGGTTCGCGTCCATTGCATCGTGCTCCGTCACGGTCACGTAGCGTTCGCGTGCTGCGGCGGCACTTGCAATGCACGGCCGACACGCGCTTCGATCTTGCCGTAGCGCCACAGGTTGTAGTCGCCGACCGGCGTCGTGCGGTACAGATTGCACACGGCGACCGCCGTATCGAAGTCGCGCACGTCGGCCATGATGTAGAAGGTCCACGGTGAGTTATCCGCGTTGCCGACGGTGAGGCGGTCATCGTCCATGATGCCGAGCACGTCGACACCTTCCATCGCTTCAACGGCGGCCAGCATCTTGCCGTAAGCCTGCCAGACGGTGCCGATCTGCTCGCGCGGCAAGTCGAAGAAATTCTGCGTCACGCCGCAGCAGAACAGCACGCGTAGCGGCAGCGCGGGGTTGTCGGTGGAGGGCGTGGCGGCGGACGGGGTAGACATGAGTGGATGCTCCTTGAAAGTGATGAGGTTGCTTTTCAGGCGGCTGCCTAGTCGTTGGTGAGTCGTCGGTGAATCGCGCAAACGCTGCTCACAGATAGCCCGGAATTGGCGGCACGCCAACGAACACCGCGCCCGCGCCGTCGTAGTTGCCCTCGCCGAGAAACGCGTGCTGCGTGACGACCATCGAGTCGCGCAACAGGCGCTGCAACGGATGCGAGCGGTAGATCGCCATCGTGCCGCCGAGCCGGTACGCCCGCTGCACGACGCCAGCCCCTTCACGGGCGATCTGCGTGGCCGCGAGGCGCAGCAGGCTGATCTGATCGGCGGTAACTGGCTTGCCGGCGAGGATCGCTTGCCAGACCTCGTCGGTGCTCTCGTAGAAGAACGCGCGGGCCGAGCGCAATTGCGCCTCGGCCTTCGCGAGTTCGATGCGGTAGTACGCGCGATCGGCGAGTTGCGGCGCACCGGTCGTGGTCTTGCGGCCGCCCGCCATCTGGTTGGCGACGTCGAGCGCGGCGCGCGCGAGTCCGAGGTTGACCACGGCGAGCACTTGCGCCGCGTACGCGATGGTTGGGTAGCGATACAGCGGTTCGTCGACGCACGGTTCTCCGCCGCGCACGAAGGTCCACGCATCCGCGACGAACTGGTCGTTCACGCGCAGATCGTGACTGCCGGTGCCTTGCATACCGACCACGTCCCAGTTCTCGACGATCTCCACCTGATGCGCACGGAACACGGCGGTGCGTGGCTTGCCGGGCACGCCACCGCCCGTGCTTTGGGTGCCGATGCCAACTCCGAGCCAGTCTGCGCCTTTGCAGCCGCTCGCGAATTTCCACGTGCCGCTCACGCGCCAGCCACCGTCCGCGGGTTGCGCCGGTTGCACCGGGAACAGGCCGCCGGCGAACACCTGGTCGGGGCCGTCCGCGTAGATCTCGGCCTGGGTCTGCAGCGGCAGCGCGGCGAGGTAGACGTTGGCCGAGCCGAAGCTCGCGACCCATGCGGCCGAACCATCGGCTGCCGCGATCCGTTCGATCATGTCGAGGAACGCGGTGGGCGCGAGCGCATCGCCGCCGAAGCGCTTCGGCGTCGCCGCGCGATAGATGCCCGCGCGTTTGAGTTTGGCGATCACGTCGCGCGGCACATGCGAGAGACGATCGAACTCGTCGCGGCGCGCGGCGATCTCGGCGATCACGTCGGCGAGCGGCAGGCGGGCATTCGTCGACGCGCTTGAGTGATCGAAGGCAACGGCGGTGGCGGACATGGGGCTTCTCCTTGATTCGTTATCGGCTGGGGGCGGTGGAATACGACGCACGTCGGGCGAGGTGTCACGCGCCGTGCACGATGAAGCCAGTCTAGAAACGCCAAAAGAAGGCTTCAATTGGGACGCGGGGCGCACGTTTAGGTAGCGCACCGGGGTCGTCTAAAGAAATCTTCAGATACGGATTGCGGGGACTGGTGTTATGTTTCTGCACAGACCCGAACGAACACCCATGCCGCTCCCGCTGATGACTTTCCCCGCCGAAGCCGATTTCCACCGCCTGCTCGACGCGCTGACGCTGTGCGTGCTGCTGCACGACGCGCAGACCAAGGCGATCGTGTGGGCCAATCGCGCGGCCTGTGACGCGCTCGGCTTCACGCTCGACGAACTGCTGCCGCTGAAGGCAAAAGACATGACGCGTCCGGTGCCGAAGTACCGGCGCGAGATCGGCGTCGGCGCGATGGATCGCTCGATCACCGAAGGCCCCCAGGTCTACGAGTGGTGCTACCGTTCGCGCAGCGGCGCCGATATGTTGTCCGAAGCAATTGCCACCTATGTACCGCTCGCCGGGCGCCCGGTCGTGATGGTGCAGTTCCGCGACATCAGCGCCGAGGACACGCTCAAGCAAACCTTGCGGCGCTATGAATCGCGGCTGCGCGAATTCATGCAGGATCTCGGCGAGGGCGTCGCGGTGCTGACGCCCGCGGGCGAAGTGGAATTCGTTAGCGAATCCGGGCGCCGCGTGCTCGGACTGGAAGAGGGCGCGCCGATGGGCGACGTGCTCGACTATTGCAGCGAGCCGGATCGCGACCGTCTGCTCGCGCAACTCGCGGCTGCACCGCGCATCGAGCCGTCGGCGCCACAGCGCTATCGGATCACGCGTCGCGACGGCACGCCGGGCTGGCTGCGCATCACGTGCCGGCGGATCGAAATCGAAGACGATCTCAACGGCCTGCTGCTGCTCTTTCGCGACGTGACCGACGAGGTCGCCGTCGAGGAAGCGCGCCGCCACGAAGCGCGTCTGCTCGAATACGCGGGGCGCTATAACGCGATGGGCGAAATGGCGACCGCGATCGCCCATGAGTTGAGCCAGCCGCTCGCGGCGGTGCGCAACTTCATCGAAGGGGCGATTCGCCGGCTCGCGCAACCCGCCTCGCTCGACGATGCCATCTGGGGGCTGCGCAACGCCGATCGGCAGGCGGAGCACGCGACGCTGATCATCAAAAGCGTGCGCGATTACATCGCGCGGCGCGAGCCGAGCGAGACACATGCCGACTTGCGCGATGTGCTCGCGGATGCCGCTTATTTCATCGAGTTGCGCGCGCGCGAAGCGGACGTGACGGTCACGATCGAGCAGGCGCGCGCGCCGTTGCCGGTGTATGTCGAGCGCGTGCTGATCGGCCAAGTGGTGCTCAATCTCGCGTTCAATGCGATCGACGCGTTGAGCGAACAGGCTCGAACGGACGCCGCGCAACCGCAGCGTCGTGCGCTGCGCCTCGTCACCCAACTGCGCGGCAAACACGCGCTCGTCCAGGTGATCGACAATGGCCGCGGCGTGCTGGCCGATATGCATGGGCGCCTGTTCGACGGCTTCTCGTCGTCCAAGGCGGGCGGCAACGGCATCGGGCTGTCGCTGTGCAAGAACATCGTCACGCGGCATGGTGGCGAGATCTGGGCGAAGCCTGCGCCGCACGGCGGGCTCGAATGCAGCTTCTCGCTGCCGCTCGCGCCCGCGGCGGACGATTGAACGCGGCTCAGTCATACGCGGCGTGCGTGTTCCTCGGAATCGTCACGAGCGTCAACGCGGTAATCAGGCCGAAGGCGATCAGCATCAGCGCAACTGGCCACGGCGCGCGAACCTGCGCGTACAGCGCGGTCGCGACGAGCGGCGCGAGTCCGCCGGAAAACACCGACGCGATTTCGTGGCCGAGCGCCATGCCCGAGTAGCGGACTTCAGT
The DNA here is from genome assembly GCF_000739735.1 of Paraburkholderia ginsengisoli NBRC 100965. Classification (GTDB taxonomy): domain Bacteria; phylum Pseudomonadota; class Gammaproteobacteria; order Burkholderiales; family Burkholderiaceae; genus Paraburkholderia; species Paraburkholderia ginsengisoli. The sequence continues at coordinate 554,792 of NZ_BBJF01000004.1, forward strand.
GGGGAACAGTTCGCCCATCAACGCGGGTTGCGTGCCGATCATCGCGGCGTGGCAGAACGGCAAACCCAGTGCGAGCGCGAGAAACACATACAGCGGCTGATGCGTGTCGATCAGCCAGAACGCCGGAAACGCGATCACCACGAGCCCGAGCGCGCCGATCATATACACGGGGCGGCGCCCGATCACATCCGAGAGCCGGCCCCACAGCACGATCGTCACGAGTTCGAGCAGCATCGCGATCATCACGCCGCCGAGCATCACCGACACCGGCACGCCGACCGTCTTGCCGTACACCAGCACGAACGACAGAAAGATATACGTGCCGCCGTTTTCGGCGACGCGCAGTCCCATCGCCTGCAACACCTGCTTCGGATGATTGCGCAGCACGGTCAGCACCGGCATGTGCTGCGGTTTCGCGGCCGCGAAGTCGCGGCTCTCGGGCAGGCGTCGCCGGATATAAACGCCGACACCGAAGATCAGCACGCTCGCGAGAAACGGCACACGCCAGCCCCACGACATGAAGCTCTCCGTCGGCAGGCGCTGCACCAGATAGAACGCCGCCGCCGACAACACGAAGCCGCCCGCCACGCCCAACTGGCTGAACGACGCGTAGTAGCCGCGGCGATTCGCCGGCGCGCTCTCGCTGATTAGCAGGACGCCGCCGCCCCATTCACCGCCGGACGCGACGCCTTGCACGACCCGCAGGCAGACTAGCGCGACGGGCGCGAGAAAGCCGATCTGCGAGAACGTCGGCAACAGGCCGATGCCGAAAGTCGCAACGCCCATCATCATCAGCGTGACGACGAGCGCCCGTTTGCGGCCGTGCCGGTCGCCGATGTGGCCGAACACGACACCGCCGAGCGGCCGCGCGAGAAAGCCGATTGCGAAGCCCGCGAACGCGGCGAGCGTGCCGAGCAACGGATCGCCGTGCAACGGAAAGAACAGTGGCCCGAAGATCAGCGCCGCGGCCGTGCCGTACAGAAAGAAGTCGTACCATTCGAGCGCGTTACCGAGCACGGACGCGACGATGATGCGCCGCAAGGTTCGCGAAGTGGCCGGCGTCGCGGACGCGGGAAGCGATCCGGCCGTAGGGGAAAGCGTATCGTTTTGCATCGTCGGGCTCGCTGGTTGCGCGCGTTTCGCGGGTATCGGGGGTGTCGTGGGTTAAAAAAAAGTACTCCGGGGCGCTAGCGCCCGAGCGACTTCGCGGTCTGGCGGCCGATGCCGAAGTCGCTGTTCGGGATGTCCTTGATCGTTTCGCTTCGCTCGTGGGTCCGAAGATCGCGCTTCAGGCGGTCACAACAGAAAGCCGATCGCGCTCAATGCATCGGTCGAATCGATCAGGCGGATCACCTTCTGCACGATGCGCGGCTCGCCGCTCGCAAAGCCGATCCGATGCGTGAGGTCCGCCGCGAACAACGTCGCCTTGCCACGTTTGTACGCGACGATCACCTGCGCGGAGTTCACCGTGACTTCGTCGCTCGCGTCGCTCGTCAGCGTGAAGCGCGAAACGGTGCGTACGGTGCGGGCGGCATCGCTGGCTGATGCGGAATAGCCGGATGTCATCCGTCGCACGCGTTTTTCGCGCATGTCCTGATCGTCGTATGCGTAGTTCAGCGTGGCCGCGAAGTCCGTCGCGTCGGGTTCGATCGGCACCACGTAAAAGCCCGCCGGGTCCCACAGCGACAACCACGCGCGATAGTCCTTGCGGTCCAGCAATTCGGCTTCGCGCCAGATGAGTTCGATCGCGTCGGCAAAGATCTTCTGCGAGAACAGCGTGTTGCGGTCGTCCATCATGCTTGCTCCATCATCGTGCGCCATTGCGCGTACGCTTCGCGCATGCCGGTTTCGTCGGTGGCGTGCGCGGTCTTCTCGCCGTTCGGCGCGGTGCTCTCGCGATTCAGGCCGCGATTCACGAGGATCGGCAGATCGGGGCCGGCCTGCGAGCCGCGCTGCACGCGCTCCCACGCTTCGGCGTCGTCGGGGCTGCCGAAACCGAACGGGCCCTGGAAGTGTTCGTGAATCCGAAGACGCACGCGGTTCGCTTCGTCGGGACCGCCGTCCATGGCGAGCGCGACGTGACGGATCTCGGTTTCGTTCGCGGAAATGGGCCGCAGCACCCGGAAGAACGCCATCGACAGCGCGAGGTTCGGAAACAGGTTCAGGTTGAAGCCGACGCCCATCAGCGAGCGCACGATGCGGCGCACTTCATCGGGCGCATGATCTTTCGCGAGCGACGCGGCGAGCGCTTCGAAGCGCTCGGGAATCGGCGCGCCGTCATCCTTGTCGAGATCGACGAGTTCGGGCACCAGCACCGCGAGACTGTGACCGTTGCCGAGCGAGCGGCAGAACGCGTCTTCGCTGGTCATGAAACTGGTGATCGCGGTGGCGGTTTCGTCGTCGATCGATTTCATCCACGACTTGTGGACCACCGGGAAGTGATACAGGTCGGTGGTGTTCTCCAGTTGAATCTTCCAGTTGCCGTTGAAGCGGAAGCGGTGTTCGCCGTTGGCCTTGATCGGATAGCCGGCGCCTTGCTTCATGAACAGATCGATCCACGGCTTCGCGCCGCCGAGAAAATCTTCGAGCGGCTCGATTTCCTCATTGAAACTCGCAAATATCAAACCTTGATAGATTCCAACGCGCAGGCTCGCGAGCGGCAGTTCGGTCTTGTCGATCACGCCTTCATAGCCGTCGCCGTATGGCAGCGCGCGCAATGCGCCGTCGAGGCCGTAGGTCCAGCTGTGATACGGGCACGTGAAGCCTTTAGCGTTGCCCTTGTGCTGTTCGCACACAGTCGCGCCGCGATGACGGCAGCGGTTTTGCAGCACGTTGACCGCGCCGCTCCTGTCGCGCACGACGATCATCGGCTGGCGGCCGATCGTCGTGGTGCGGAAGTCGCCTGGATTTGGCAGTTCGCTTTCGTGCGCGACCCAGATCCACGTCTTGTAGAAAATGCGCTCGAGTTCGGCTTCGAAGATGGCCGGGTCGTAGTACAGCGACGGGGCGACGCGGTCGGACTGCGCGCGCTGGTACAACGCGCTGGCATCGACGGTCTGATATGAGGATTCGCTCATGACGGTGTAGTGGGGTGGTCGATGGAGCAGAGTCTCGCCGAGTGACTGATATGCGTCAAATTGATCTAAAATAAAAACCAAGATCAATCGGATGGATATCTCGATGAATTCGCTGGATCACGTCGACCTCAATTTGCTGCGCGTTTTTCAGGCCATCGTCGAAGAGCGCAGCCTCACGCGAGCCGGTCAGCGACTCGCGCTGTCACAGCCGGCCATCAGTTATTCGCTGGGGCGTTTGCGTACGCTGTTCGACGATCCGCTGTTCATTCGCACGCGCGTCGGCATGCAGCCGACGCCGATTGCGCTGGAGTTGTCGGGGATCGTGTCGCGCGCACTGGACACGGTGCGCGAGGCGCTGCGTTACGCGGAGCATTTCGATCCGGCGGTGAGCACGCGCACGTTCCGGCTGTCGCTATCGGACGCGGGTGAGCTGGCTTATTTGCCGCCGATCTGCGAGGCCTTGCATCGGCAGGCGCCGCGCGTGAAATTGCGGGTCGAGCCGCTGCCGGTCGAAGCCATCGAAGACGCGTTGCGCGCAAGCCGGCTCGATTTCGCCATCGGCAATCTGCCGACGCTGACCGCGCGCACGCGTCATCAGGCGTTGTTCGAGGAGACCTATGTGTGCATGACCCGCAAACGGCGCGGATTGCCTCACACAAAAGTACTGGATTTGAAGGCGTTTCTGGATGCGTCGCACGTGCAGATCACGTCGGTCGAGCACAGCCACCATGCGCTCGACGACGAGTTCCGCGCACAAGGCGTGGGGCGCCATATCGCGCTGGAACTACCGCATTTCGTCGCGTTGCCGAGCGTACTCGCCGTCACCGATCTGTTCGCGACGCTGCCGCGCCGCCTCGCGCAGATTTTCAACCGCAACGGCGGCTTCCAGATTTACGAGTTGCCGGTGAGCCTGCCGGTCGCGGCGGTCACGATGCACTGGCACGAGCATTTCGACCAGGACGAAGGCAACGTCTGGCTGCGCAATCTGATGGCCGACATCGTGCGGCGCTTCGACGAACGCTGATCGATGCTGCTTCAGAGGCGACGCACGTGCGTCACGCGCGTTTGAATAGCCCGCGCGCGAGCGAACACAGCAGCGTGGTGGCGGGCGACTCGTCCTGCAAGCGGCGGCTCATGATGATCGGCGACGCGATGCTGGCCCCCGGAATCGGCCGGTACACCACGCCGTGCGCGCGCAGGCCCTCGACGCTTTCCGGCACGAGGCACACACCCACCTGCGCGGCAACGAGACCCAGTGCGGTCTGCAATTCGCGCACTTCATGAATCGCCTTCGGTTCCAGCGCGTGATCGTGCAGCGCGGAGAGTTGCTGGTCGGCATAGCTCGGACGCGGCGTGCTCGGATAGACGATCAGCGTTTCCTGCGCGAGCGCGGCGAGCGTCAGCGGCTTCTTCTGTCGCGCGAGCGGATGGTCTTGCGGTAGCGCGGCAATCATCCGTTCCTCGACGAGCACTTCGCGGGCGAGTTGCGCGTCGTCGAAACGCAGGCGGCCGAAGCCGACGTCGATGCGCCCGCCCTTGAGCGCGGCCAGTTGTTCGATCGTGAACATTTCGATCAGCGACAGTTCGATATGGGGAGCCGCCTCGCGAAACGCGCGGATCACGGCGGGCAGCGCGCCGTACAGCGTCGACGGCACGAAGCCGATCACGATGCGCTCGGCCAGTTGCGCAAGCCGGCGCGTGAGCGGCGCGAGTTCGTCGGCGTCATCGACGAGGCGCTTCGCCTGCGCATAGAAAATGCGCCCGGCTTCGGTCAGACGCAACGGCCGCGAGCCGCGTTCGAACAGCGGCAGGCCGACGCTTTCCTCGATCTGCTGAATCTGCCGGCTCAGCGGCGGCTGCGTCATGTGCAGGCGATTCGCGGCCCGCGTGATGTTCATCTCTTCCGCGACCGCAATGAAGTAGCGCAGTTGGCGAAGTTCCATGCATACCCCTAAGGCACAAAGGTTTCTTATTGATCTCGACGTTGCTGAGTATGCGGCAGGCCGCGCGGCGAACGCGCAGGTTAGTCCAGGCGGGCGGGTCCGGTCAACGTTCATCCGGCGCGGTGTGCGAATCCTTCAGGTAGTCGTCGACCGCGCTGCCCACTGTCGGATGAAAGCGTCGCTCGCCGATCACGTCGATCAGCTCGAAGCGGATGAGCTTGTCGCGCACCGGGTCCTTCATTTCGGCGAAGTGCAGCGCGATGCCGTGCTCGCCGAGAATCCGGCTCAATTCCCGCAACATGTCGGCGGACGTGACGTCGACGCTGGTGACAGGCTCCGCGGTCACGACGACCCGTCGAACCGGCGTCGGGTACTCGGCGACGGCTTCCAGAAGACGGTCCTGAAACAGTTCGGCGTTCGCGAAGAAGAGCGGCGCGTCCCAGCGAAACAGCAGCAGGCCCGCGGGCCGCGTGGCATGCGGATAGCGCTTGATGTCGTGATATCCGCGCAAACCTTCGACGTGACCGAGAATGGCGTAATGAGGCCGCCAGCCGTCCCACAGAAATTCGATGATCGCAATCACGACCGCGAGGCAGATGCCGGGAATCGCGCCGAACACCGCGACGCCCGCGAAGCACGCGAGCGAGAGCCAGAACTCCCACTGCTGGATCCGATAGATGCGCTTGAGGTCCGCGAATTCGAACAGACCGAGCGCCGCCGCAATGACGACTGCGGCCAGCGCGCTATTGGGCAAATAGCGCAGCAGATTCGGCGCGACTAGCAGCAGCGCCGCGACGGCCAATGCGCCGACCACACCGGTCAATTGCGTGCGCGCGCCCGCTGCCTCGGCCACCGGCGTGCGCGAAGCGCTGCTGCTGATCGGAAAACCCTGGAAGAAGCCCGCCGCGAGATTGGCCGCCCCCAGGCCGACCATCTCCTGATTCGGGTCGACGCGCGTGCGAAGCCGCGCCGCGAACGTGCGCGACAGCACGCTGGTGTCGGCGAACGAGATCAGCGCTACCGCGCAGCCGCCGAGCAAGATCCTGGTCAGATCGGCGCCGCTCGCCCACGGCAGCACGAATGCGGGCAAGCCTTGCGGGATCTTGCCGAGCACCCGCACGCCGGCGCGATCGAGGTCGAACACATAGACGCACAGCGTGGCCAGCACCACGGCGATCAGAATGCCGGGCAGCCTTTCGAATCGCTTGAGCAGCAGGATCAGCGCGAGACTGCCCGCGCCCACCGCCAGGCTGTACCAGTTGATTTGGGCGGCGGCGATGGCTTTTGCCAGGCTGATCAGAATGCCCAGAGAGCCGTCGCCGTCGCTGGAGACACCGAAGAGTCGCGGCAACTGGCTGATCAGGACGGTGATCGCTATGCCGTTCATGTAACCGTAGCGAATCGGCTTGGACAGCAGTTCGGTGATGAAGCCCAGACGCAGCAGCCCCATGATGATGCAGAACAGGCCGGAGACAATCGCGAGCATGCTGGCCACCGCGATGGCGCGCGACGGATCGCCGGCGGCCAGCGTCACGACGACGGCGAGGATCGGCGCCGCGAGCGCCGAATCCGGACCGACGACGAGTATCCGGCTCGGACCAAAGACGGCATAGGCAAGCAGCGGGACAATCGTCGCGTACAGACCGTAGACGCCGGGCACGCCGGAGGCCTCGGCATACGCGATGCCGACCGGCACCAGCATCGTGGTGAGCACGAGACCCGCGGCCACGTCCCTCGGTAGCCAGCGGAGCTGGTACTCCCTCAGCAGCACGACGCCTGGCAGCCAGCGCAGCCATCTGCGCGCACGATTTGCGGTCGGCTCGCCGGCGGGAGTGGATCGTTGGGTTTGCATGAGTCGGGTATTTAACGTCGAAGCGCGGCCACGCACGAGAGGGAGTGGGTACTGCCCGCCACTGCCCTAACAGAAAGAATAGTGCAGAGCCGCCGAAGACAGTAGCGCGGGACCGTGCGACGTGCAGGTCGTGAGTGCGTTCCGGCATTCCATACCGCCACGGTATGGAAGTAGTCTGAATGAGTGTTGGACTGCTGCACGGGTTTGTTCCTAAGATGGGGCTCCCGGTTACAGCAGTTCAGGAGAGCAACGAATGACAGCAACACCCGTGAAGATCGAGAGCGTGGAGACGATTCTCGTCGACGTACCGACGATCCGTCCGCACCGCCTCTCGGTCGCAACGATGAACTGCCAGACTCTCGTGCTCGTGCGCATCCGGTGCGCGGACGGCGTGGTCGGCGTGGGCGAGGGCACCACCATCGGCGGCCTCGCGTATGGCGAAGAAAGCCCGGAGAGTATCAAGGTCAACATCGACACGTACTTCGCGCCGCTGCTCAAAGGTATGGACGCCACCCGTCCAGGCGCTGCGATGGCAAAGCTGCGCGAGCTGTTTCAAGGCAACCGCTTTGCGAAGTCCGCACTCGAAACCGCGTTGTTCGATGCCCAGGCGCAACGCGTCGGCGTGCCGCTGTCCGAGTTGTTCGGCGGCCGCGTGCGCGAGTCGGTGGATGTCGCGTGGACGCTCGCGAGCGGCGACACGAACCGCGATATCGACGAAGCTGCGCGTGTGTTCGAAGCGAAGCGTCATCGCGTGTTCAAGCTGAAAATCGGCTCGCGTGAGGTGGCCGACGACGTCGCGCATGTCGTCGCGATCGGCAAGGCGCTGGAGGGACGCGGCGAAGTGCGGGTCGACGTGAACCAGGCGTGGACCGAATCGGAAGCGATCTGGGCGGCTCGCCGTTTCGCCGACGCGGGCGTCACGCTGATCGAACAGCCGATCGCCGCCGACAACCGCGCAGGCCTCAAGCGCCTCACTGACCTCGCTCTGGTGCCGATCATGGCCGACGAAGCGCTGCACGGCCCGGCGGACGCGTTCGCGATTGCGAGCGCGCGTGCCGCCGATGTGTTCGCGGTGAAGATCGCGCAATCGGGCGGCTTGAGCGGCGCCGCGCAAGTGGCCGCAATTGCGTCGGCGGCGAATATTGACCTGTACGGCGGCACGATGCTCGAAGGCGCGGTGGGCACGATCGCCTCGGCGCAACTCTTCAGCACGTTCGGCGAATTGAAGTGGGGCACCGAACTGTTCGGCCCGTTGCTGTTAACTGAAGAGATTCTCACCGAGCCGTTGCGCTACGAAAACTTCGCGCTGCATCTGCCGCAAGGCCCGGGCCTCGGCATCGCGCTCGACTGGGACAAGATCGCGCGTCTGCGGCGCGATACGCGCAAAGGCGCAAGCGTCACCACGAATTGAAGTTGAGGGATTGGCTCATCCGTTAGCCATCCAGAATATCAAACCAAGGAGATACCCCATGAACAAGCAGGCCATCGATACGTTGCTGCAAAAGATCAACGACAGCGCTACCAGCGAAGGCAATCCGCGTACGAAGCAGATCGTCAACCGGATCGTGCGCGATCTGTTCTATACGATCGAAGACCTCGACGTGCAGCCCGACGAATTCTGGACCGCGCTGAACTATCTCGGCGAAGCCGGCAAGAGCGGCGAACTGGGTCTGCTGGCCGCGGGTCTCGGGTTCGAGCATTTTCTCGACTTGCGTCTGGACGAAGCGGAAGCGAAGGCCGGCATCGAAGGCGGCACGCCGCGCACGATCGAAGGTCCGTTGTATGTGGCGGGCGCGCCGGAGTCGGTCGGCCACGCACGGCTCGACGACGGCACCGATCCCGGCCAGACGCTGGTGATGCGCGGCCGCGTGCTCGGCGAGGACGGCAAGCCGCTCGCGAATGCGCTCGTCGAGGTATGGCACGCGAATCATCTCGGCAACTACTCGTACTTCGACAAATCGCAGCCGGCGTTCAATCTGCGCCGCTCGATCCGCACGGATGCCGAAGGCCAATACAGCTTCCGCAGCGTCGTGCCGGTCGGCTATAGCGTGCCGCCGCAAGGTCAGACGCAATTGCTGCTCGATCAGCTCGGCCGTCATGGGCATCGTCCGGCGCATATCCACTTCTTCGTGTCCGCGCCGGGCCACCGCAAGCTGACCACGCAGATCAACATCGACGGCGATCCGTATCTGTGGGACGACTTCGCTTTCGCGACGCGCGACGGCCTCGTGCCGGCGGTCAAGCAGGCCGAGGGCGCCGAAGGCAAGCCGTATGGCGTGGAAGGCAACTTTGCGCTGATCGACTTCGACTTCACGCTGTTCAACGAACGCGACAACCTGCCGGGCGCCGAAGTGGAACGGGTGCGCGCCGAGGCTTGATGCCGGCGACGCCATAACGGAAAACGCGTGAACGTACCGCAGGAATCCGTCGACCCTGGTTCACGCGGCGTGTGATTTGCCGCGTGAACCAGGGTCTTTCATTACCGATCACACCATCGATTCAAACCAGGAGAACAAGCATGCTGTTTCACGTCGAGATGACCGTCAACCTGCCGCCGGATATGGATGCGGAACGCGCCGCGCGTCTGAAGGCCGACGAGAAAGCGATGTCGCAACGACTTCAGCAGGAAGGCGTTTGGCGGCACCTGTGGCGAATTGCCGGGCGCTACGCGAATATCAGCGTGTTCGATGTGGAAAGCCCCGCGCATCTGCACGACGTGCTGAGCCAGTTGCCGCTGTTTCCGTATATGGATGTTGAAGTGCGCGCGTTGTGCCGGCACGCATCGTCGATGCGCGACGACGACCGGTAAGCGCTCAACGGCCGCGCAAGGACTGCGCGAGATGAGAAAAAGGTGCTGCCGATGCAGCACCTTTTTCTATTGCAGGCAGCCGTTATCGCGAAAGGCAACCACGCGTCAAAGATCCAGCACCAGCTCCGGCGAGCTCGCGCGCGACACGCAGCAGCAGATCACCTTGCCGCTCGCACGTTCCGCTTTGCTCAGGCAATGATCGCGGTGCTCGGGCGCGCCGCTCACCACGTCGACCATGCAGGTGCCGCAGACCCCTTCGCCACACGATGTGTCCACTTCGATGCCGATCGACGCCAGCGCCGCCACGATGGTCGTGCCCTTGTCCACGCGCACGGTAGCGCCGCTGCTCGCGATCCGCACGTCGAAAGCATAGAGCGTGGCGGCTTCGCCGTTAGCGGTAGCGGCAACCGGTTCGGCCGCAAAACGTTCGAGATGAAGCGCGTCCGGCGCGACCCGCGTTTCGCCGATCGCCACCACGCGTGCCATGAAAGGCGCGGGGCCGCAGGTATAGATGTGCGTGCCATCACGCGCGTCCTGCAGACAGGCGCCGAGCACTGCATCGAGCTGCTCGCGCGCGACGCCGAAGTGGAGCCTCACGTGATCGCTGAACGGCGCGCGCGACAGCAACGGCAAGAACGCCGCGTGCTCCGCGCTGCGTGAGAAGTAATGCAGCGTGAAGCGCTGCCCCTGCTTGAGCAACCGGTACGCCATGCTCAACAACGGCGTCACGCCGATACCCGCCGCGACCAGAATGTGTTCATCGGCGCCGGGCGCGAGTTGGAACAGATTGCGCGGCGCGCCGATCGTCAGTTCGCTGCCGACCGTGACCTCGTCATGCAGCGAACGCGAGCCGCCGCGCGAAGCGTCTTCGCGCTTCACCGCAAACAGATGCGCGTCGCGTCGATCCGGGTCGCCGCACAATGAATATTGCCGCGTGAGTCCTGACGGCCCGATGACGTCGATGTGCGCGCCGGGTTCGTAGTGGTCGAACGGCTGGCCGTCCACACGCGAGACGCTGAACGAGCGCACGCCGTGCGCTTCGTCGCACACGCTATCGACGCGCACGTTGAAGGTGGTTCTTTCCATGATCCTGCCGACAATAAAAGCGCTGCAAGAAGCACTGCCGCAGGCAGTGCGGGCGTCGCATGCATGGATTGCATGCGGTTTTGCGTCAAGGATAAGAACCCGCTTCCGATCAGGCAAATCGATTAAAAATAGCCCGATAGATAAATGCGGCTGATATCGACGGCGTTGGCCGATCCAGACGAAACGTTCAGATCCCGGCCAGATGGCGCACCAACGCTTTTTCAGGCCGGGCCATCGCATTCAGATCGCGCATGCACACCAGCAACTGGCGCGCGGCCCAACTCTCGGCCAGCTCGATCGTGCGAATGCCCGGCGTGCCGCGATAACGCTTCGCCGCGGTGGCCGGCACGATGCCGATGCCGGCGCGCTGTTCGACCATGCAGCAGATGCCGTCGAACGTGCGCATGTGGGCGCGGAAGCTGAGCGTCTGGCCGGCCAGCAACGCGCGCTCGCCGAGGTACGCGTGCAACGCGCTGTCTGCGCTGAGACCGATGAACTCCCGTTTGGCCACTTCCGCGAGCGTCGCGCGCCGGCGCGAGGCGAGCGGGTCGTCACGGCTTGCGATCAACACGAGTTTGTCGACGGCGAATGGAAACGTCTGCAGCGCGCCGTGCTCGACTGCGTCGGAAATGATGCCGATCTCCGCGGCGCCGGTCAGTACCGCCTTCACGGTCTCGCTGCTTTGCCGCTCCTTCAGATCGATCTGCACGTTCGGGTGGTCGCGCAGAAAGTGGCCGACCGCCGAAGGCAGGAACTCGGTGAGCGCGGCCGTATTGGTCCACAGGCGAATGCAGGCCTTGCGGCCTTCCTGATGCTCGCCGAGTTCGCCCTGCATCCTGTCGATCTGGCCAAGCACGAGCCGCGCGTGATGCGCGAGCGTGTCGCCGGTCGGCGTGGACTCGACGCCCCGGCGGCCGCGTTCGAGCAGCGGCATGCCGAGCGCGTCCTCCATGCCGCGCAGCCGCGCGCTCGCCGACGGCAGCGACATGTTCGCGCGCGCGGCGCCGTGGGTGATGCTGCCGGTGTCGAGCACAGACAGAAAGAGCCGGAGATCGATGAGGTCGAAGCGCATGGGGTGTCGTCGTTCGTGTGGGAGTTGCCGAAGGAGGAGGGTCAGCCGTGGTGGCAGCCTTAGCCACAGCCTAAGTCACGGTACGTATCTTACGCATTGTGAAGCGCGTGGCGGCACCTGAAAATCGCTTCCGTCACTTCAATCAAAATCGCCCGATGATCTCTTCGCTTGTGAGTCCATTCGCGAGTCCGTTCGCGGCGCACGCCACCGTGATCGCCGCGACTTTTGTGCTGGCCGGCTTCGTCAAGGGCGTGACCGGCATGGGTCTGCCGACCGTCGCGATGGGCGTGCTCGGCACATTGATGCTGCCGGCGCAGGCGGCCGCGTTGCTGCTGTTGCCGTCGTTCGTCACCAACCTGTGGCAGCTGTTCGCGGGCCCGAGCGTGCGGGCGCTGGTCGGGCGATTGTGGCCGATGATGGTGGGCATCGTCGCCGGCACGCTCGCGGCGGCGTCGTTCATTGCGGGCGCGGGCGGCGCATGGGCGGTCGTCGGACTCGGCGCCGCGTTGACGCTGTACGCGGTGGCCGGCTTGCTGGCGTGGCGCTTCTCGGTGCCGGCGCGCCACGAGCGCTGGCTGTCGCCAGCCATCGGTGCGATCACCGGCGTGGTCACGGGGGGCACCGGCGTGTTCGTCGTCCCGGCGGTCCCTTATCTTCAGGGCCTTGCGTTGAAGAAAGAGGATCTGGTGCAGGCGCTCGGGCTGTCGTTCACCGTGTCGACCATCGCGCTGGCGATCGGACTGGCGAGCGCGCATGCGTTCGCGCTCGATGAGTTGAGCGCGTCGCTCGTCGCCGTCGCGCCGGCCTTGATCGGCATGTGGATCGGACAGCGCGTGCGCGGACTCATCAGCGCGGCGAGCTTTCGCCGCTGGTTCTTCATCTGTCTGCTCGGGCTGGGCATTCAATTGATGGCGCGCGCATTCGTTTAATGACAACGTGATGGCAACGAACAACGGAGGGGCATCGTGTGGCACGTTATTCTGGATACGCTCGGTGCGCTGGCCGTGTTGGCGAGCGTCAGTGCACAGATCGCGCTGATACGTAAGCGCTGAACTTACAGGCCGCTTTCTCATCCAGGCGTCCGTCGATGCGGGCCCGCCATCTCGCGCAGCATGCGTGTACGCGCATGCCGCCGCAGCCGATTGCCGATTGTTCGGCTCAACCAACGTATCTATTCGCCTTCAGCCGCTTTATCCACGCTGCTGACATGCCTACATTGTGTCCAGTGACAGCGCCACTGCATTTCCAGCTTCATCGACGTCAGGCCCGCGAATCTTCGCGACAGCGCGTCGGCGCGAAACCCATTTAAAGGACATCATCATGAGCAAGCTCACAGGTAAGGTTGCGGTTGTAACCGGCGGTTCGAAAGGGATCGGCGCGGCTATCGCGAAGGCATTGGCCGCGCAGGGCGCCTCGGTGGTCGTGAACTACGCGTCCAGCAAGGCGGGCGCCGACAGCGTGGTGGCAGCGATCACCGCGGCGGGCGGCAAGGCCATCGCGGTCGGCGGCGACGTCGCCAAAGCGGCCGACGCGCAAGGCATCATCGATACGGCGGTCGAAACCTATGGCCGCCTCGACATCCTCGTGAACAATTCGGGCGTGTACGAATTCGCGCCGATCGAAGAGATCACCGAAGAGCACTTCCATAAGCACTTCAATGTGAACGTGCTGGGTCTGCTGCTGACCACGCAGGCGGCAGTCAGGCATTTCGGCGAAGGCGCCAGCATCGTCAACGTCAGTTCGGTGGTGAGCCGCATCACGCCGCCGGGCAGCGCGGTCTATACGGCGACCAAAAGCGCGGTGGACGGCATCACCGGCGTACTCGCGAAGGAACTCGGCCCGCGCAAGATTCGTGTGAACTCGGTGAATCCGGGCATGGTCGCGACCGAGGGCACGCATAGCGCGGGAATCATCGGTTCGGACTTCGAAACGTGGGCGGTCAGCACGACGCCGCTCGGACGCGTCGGCCAGCCTGACGATATCGCGGATGTCGTCGTGTTCCTCGCATCCGACGACTCGCGCTGGATGACGGGCGAAAGCCTGATTGCCAGCGGCGGTTCGCGCTGAGCAAGTAGGTTGCGCGATGGCGTGCGGTGCGGCCTGAGAGTAGCGCACGCGCAATGTACGACTGATAGCGCGGCCGTGCGACGGGAGAAGCGTCGTAACGGCAGCACAGCAACAAGGCGTGCGGGTGCGGATGGGCGTACGGGGCCGCATCCGCATGCGTCGCAACATGGCTACGCCGCGAAAGATGCAATGCAGCACCGCAGCGAAGTAGGACGGGCGACCACAGTCGAGCCGCCGCTGGCGCAACCGCCGCCTGCCGGGCGGCTCACGCTTTCATTCACTTCCCGCAACAGACGCGCTGTCAGGCAACTGCACCGCGAACAACGCATCCAGCAGAATCGATCCGGGCCGCTCGGCGAGCCGCGTCAGCGACTCGATCATCTGCACCTGGCAATCCTGTAGCGGGATCATCCTGATCCGCCGCGACTCGTTGAATTCGGCGCGCGCGATCACCCCCACGCCCATCCCTTGCGCGACTGCTTCTTCCAGCGCTTCGCGTCCGTCCACGTACATCACCGGTTCCACCTGCAACGACGCGCGCACCAGTTCGATTTCGAGCAGCTGCTGCGTGACCGATTGCGACTCGCGGAAAATCATCGGCTGTTTGACCAGCTCGGCGTAGCTCAGCTTGCGTTTCTTCGCGACCGGAAGGCCGACCGGCACCATCGCCACCAGCGGGTCGCGCCGCAACACGCGCGACGTGAGCCGGCTGTGCACTTGCGGCGCGGCGGTAATGGCCGCATCGACCGCGCTCGACAGCACGCGCTGCATGCAGTCCGCGGCATTCGCGATCGACAGCGTCACGACGATCCCCGGATGCAGCTTGCGAAACGCGCCAATCAATGCGACCGCGAGATCGGGCGCGTCGGCGGCCAGCGACAGCGATCCCGATTCGAGCCCGCCCGCCGACTCCAGCAACTGCCGCGCGTCGCGCTCGCAACTGAGCATGTGCCGCGTCACGCTGAACAGACGCAAGCCCAGTTCAGTAGTCTCGACGCCGCGCGGTCCGCGCTCGAACAGCTTGACGCCATAGTCCTGCTCCAGCCGCCGCACGTGATCCGACACGGCCGGCTGCGTCAGCGACAACGCCTGCGCGGCTTTCGAAAACCCGCCATGTTCGGCGACCGCATGAAACGCCCGCAATTGCGCGTATTGCACGTGAGCCTCGCTGAGTTTTGCCGTATAAGTTTCATCGATATGGTCATCGATTATATCGATTTTACCGATGTTCGCCGTTTCGGTACCGTGTCTTGCATCGACCAGGCAATATCGGAGTACCGCACATGGAAAGCGCGATCGACCCTTCACCGGCGGCGTCCGCTGCGTCTTCAGCCACGCAGCGCGCGACGCCCTGCGCCGCGCCCGCCGGCGGCGAGCCTTACCTGCTGACGCCCGGCCCGCTGACCACCGCCCGTTCGACCAAGGAAGCGATGCTGCGCGACTGGGGCTCGTGGGACGGCGATTTCCGCGCGATGACCGCGCAACTGCGCGCGAGCCTGCTGGAAATCGCGGGTGACGCTGTGGACAACCCCGCGAGCGAATACGACTGCGTCCCGCTGCAAGGCAGCGGCAGCTATTGCGTCGAAGCGATGCTCGGCAGCCTGCTGCCGCGCGACGGCCATGCACTGGTGCTCGCGAACGGCGCGTACGGCAAGCGCATCGCGACCACGCTCGGCTATCTCGGCCGCGCGTACACGCTGCTCGACAAGGGAGACTATCTGCCGCCGCGCGGCGCGGAAGTCGAGCGCATGCTGGCCGCCGATCCGCGTATCACGCACGTGGTCGCGGTGCATTGCGAAACCAGCTCGGGAATTCTCAATCCGCTCGAAGAAATCGCCGCCACCACTGCGAAGCACGGCCGCAAGCTGCTGATCGATTCGATGAGCGCGTTCGGCGCGGTGCCGCTCGACGTGCGCGAGATCGCGTGCGAGGCGTTCGTGTCGTCGGCGAATAAATGTATCGAGGGCGTGCCAGGTTTCGGCTTCGTGATTGCCCGCAAGCGCGCATTGCAGGAAGCGAAAGGCAGTAGTCACTCGCTCGCGCTCGACGTCCACGATCAATGGGACGTGATGAATCGCACCGGGCAGTGGCGCTTCACGCCGCCCACCCACACGGTGGCCGCGTTTCTCGAGGCGCTGCGTCTGTACAAACTTGAAGGCGGCCAGTCCGGGCGCCTCGCGCGTTACGCGAACAATCGCGACGTGCTGGTCGCGGGCATGCAGGCCCTCGGCTTCGAGCCGTTGCTGAACGCGCGCTGGCGCTCGCCGATCATCGTGACGTTTTTCGCGCCGGCGCATCCGTCGTTCGAATTCGCGCGCTTCTACGAATTGATGAAACAACAGGGCTTCATCATCTATCCGGGCAAGCTGACGGTGGTGGACAGTTTCCGCATCGGCTGCATCGGCCAGGTGGATGAGCACGTGATGCGCCGCGTGGTGCAGGCCTGCGCCGCGTCGTTGCAGACGATGGGCGTCGACCATGCCGCGCCGCCGGCTGCCGCGCTCGAAGAACGCAAGGTATTGGCGCAAGCGGCCTGAACGAGTCGTGAAGACAACGCGCGGCCTGCCGCGCGCGCCCGGAACCTCGAGAGGATTGAAGTCAATGAAGCACATAAAGCACGTCAAGGCGGTGATTTTCGATTGGGCCGGCACGGTGGTCGATTACGGTTCGCTCGCGCCGATGGGCGCGTTCGTCGAGACCTTCGAACAGTTCGGCGTGTCGATCACGATCGACGAAGCACGCGGCCCGATGGGCATGGCCAAGCGTCCGCACATCGCCGCGCTGATGGCGCTGCCGCGTGTCGCGCGAGCCTGGGCCGACAAGCACGGGCACGCGCCGGGCGAAGCCGATATCGATGCCGTCTACGACGTGTTCGTGCCGAAGAACATCGCGGTCGCGGCGAGCTACAGCTCGGTGATTCCGGGTGTGGCCGAAGTGACGAGCGCGCTGCGCAGCGACGACGTCCGCATTGGCACGACCACCGGCTATACGCGCGAGATCATCGACGAGATCGTGCCGGGCGCGGCCGCGCAGGGCTTCGTGCCCGACAGCATCGTCTGTACCGGCGACACGCCTGAAGGGCGGCCGTCGCCGTACATGATCTACAAGACGTTGCCCGCGTTGGGCGTGTGGCGCGCGAAGGAAGCGATCAAGGTCGACGATACGGCGGTCGGCATCGAGGAGGGGCTCAACGGCGGGACGTGGACGGTCGGCGTTTCGGTGAGCGGCAACGCGTTCGGGATGACCGAGGCGCAGGTCAAGGCGTTGTCCCCGGAAGAGTTCGCGGCGCGCCGCGACGCGGCGATCCGGAAGTTGCAGGCGGCCGGCGCGCATTATGTGATCGACAGCGTCGCCGATCTGATGCCGGTGGTGTACGACATCGACGCGCGTCTCGATCGGGGCGAGCGGCCGTGACGAGGTGAGTGGGTCCGCGTGGCGGAGGAGCGCGGGTGGCGGCGGTCGAGGCGGTGGCCGCTATGCTCGCGGCAATATAGCGGCGCCAAAAAATCAGAACAGCGCAACGGCCGCTATTCCCGCCGGCTCACTGAAGCAGTCATTCACTTGAAGTACCCCACCGCCAGGTCGATGAACTCGCGCACCTTGCGCGGCACGAACTCGCGGCTCGGATAAACAAGCGACACGGCGACATCGCCGTTGAGCACCGCATAGTCGTCGAGGACCCGCACCAGCGTGCCGGCGTGCAGTTCGTCGGCGACCATCTCCAGCGGCAGCAACGCAATGCCCATCGCGCCCAGCGCCGCCTGTTTCTGCATGATCATGCTGTTCACCGTGAACGACGCATCGAGCGCGACCCCTTCGTCGTCGCCGTCGTCATGGCTGAATATCCAGCTCTGCGGCGTGGTGTCGAGCGGCGCGGCGATCACGCGATGCTTCGCGAGGTCCGCCGGCTTGTTCGGACGTCCGGCCTGCGCGAGATAAGCGGCCGACGCCACCGGCACCGCGTGCGAATTGAGCAGACGCCGCACCACCAGCGACTCCGAGCGGATCATATGTTCGGTCACGATGCCCACGTCGAAACCGCCTTCGAGCAGATCGACGCGTTTCTCGGTCAGCGTGACGCGCAGATTCACATGTGGAAACTTGGCCTGATACTCCGCGAACAGCGGCGTGAGACGAAACAGCGAGAAGCTGCCCAACGCGACGATCCGCAGATCGCCGGCCACTTCCTTCGACGTCGTGGTCGCGCGCGATTCGACTTCTTCCAGTTCGGCGAACAGCATGCGGCAACCGTCGGCGTATTCCGCGCCGGCCTCGGTCAGCACGA
The DNA here is from genome assembly GCF_000739735.1 of Paraburkholderia ginsengisoli NBRC 100965. Classification (GTDB taxonomy): domain Bacteria; phylum Pseudomonadota; class Gammaproteobacteria; order Burkholderiales; family Burkholderiaceae; genus Paraburkholderia; species Paraburkholderia ginsengisoli. Next base: position 572,983 of record NZ_BBJF01000004.1, read on the forward strand.
CCTTGCGCGTGGTGCGCTGGAACAGGCGGATGCCGAGATGCTGTTCGAGGCTCGATACGTGGCGTGTCACCACCGAGGTCGACACGCCGAGGTGCGCCGCGGCCTGCGCGAAGCTGCCCGCGTCGGCGACCTTGACGAAAGCCTGCATGGCCTGGAAGAGATTGATCATGTGAGTGCGTAAAACGTGTTCGTTATGGCCAGTGGCGTGAAGTGTAGCGCCCGGCGCGAGCCCGGTTCGGCTTCGTGCCGGCTCAGCGCCTCGCCACCGCTCACCAGTGCTTGCAGTCAAGCACGCGTGGTCAGTCGGCCGGGCGATGCTGCGCATGCGCGCCGTTGCGCGCGACGATCCGGCCGTTCGCGACCACCAGCTTGCGCGGCGGCCGCGCGACGATTGCCTGCGCGAGCGTGTCCGCGTCGACCAGCACCAGGTCGGCGCGCGCGCCCGCGTGCAGGCCGTAATGCGTGAATCCGCAGCCGCGCGCGGCGGTGCCGCTCACGCAGTCGAGCGCGAGCGCGAGGTCGTCGTCGCGGCGCAGGTTGTAGCGCATCGCGATCAGCATCGCGCGTTCGAGCATGTCCGGCGAGCCGTAGGGCGTCCACGTGTCGCGAATGCCGTCGTTGCCGCCGAACAGCGTGACGCCTTTCTCGATGCAGGTTTTCAGCGGCGGCACCGGTGTCGATGGCGGGGCGGTCGTCAGCAGCGCCACGCGCAGATCGGCGAGACGCGTGAGCAACGCATCGCGTTCGCGTTCGGGCAGCGCGCCGAGGCAGAACGCGTGACTCACCACCACCTGGCCTTGCATGCCGAGCGCCGCGACGCGATCGAGCAGCAGCCCGAGCGTGAACGCGCCGATTTCGCCTGGCTCGTGCAGATGGATGTCGATCGGCTTCTGATGACGCTGCGCGAGGCCGAACGTCAGATCCAGCGACGCCACCGGATCGCCGTCGATCAACGCCGGGTCGAGCGCGCCGAGCACGTCCGCGCCCGCGCTCAACGCGCGGTCGAGCAACGCGTCGGTGCCCGGTCGGCCGAGCAGGCCGGACTGCGGAAACGCGACGATCTGCAGGTCGAGTACGTCGCGTAGCGTCGCGCGCGTGGCGAGCACGCCGTCGAGGTGGCGCAGACCCGCCTCGGTGTCGATATCGACGTGCGTGCGCAGACGCGTCGTGCCCGCGAGCACGAACGCGCGGGCCAGCGCGAGCGATTGCGCGCCCGCGTCATGACCGCTCTGCGCGCGCCAGCGGCGTTCATTCTCGATGCGGTCGGTCAGCTTCGGCCCGACTTCGTTGCGATACCACGGCATGCCCCAGTGACTCTTGTCCAGATGCGTATGGCCTTCGACGAAACCGGGCAGCAGCAGCGCGCCCGCGCCGTCCTCGATCGCGACGCCGGGCTCGCGCGCGAGATTCGGGCCGATCGCCGCAATGCGTCCATCGGCGATCGACACGTCGACGCGCGCGCCGTCCGTGCGGCGTACGTTCGTGATGAGCCAGGCGTTCGTCGTACGGGGCAAGGCGGTCGTGGTCATGAGCAGGTCGGCGGCGGCACGGGCAATCGGCAGTGCGCGGCGGGGCGCACGCAATTGTCAGTTGAAAGGAGCACGCTGCCCGCTGGTCAGGCAAACGAAGACGGCGCGCGGCTGGCGTGTGATTGTACTTCGCGTGGCCGGGCGCCGGTCGCGGCCGCCGTGTCATCCGCCGTTAAAAAAGCCTCGCCGGCGAGCCATCCACGGCACTCAAGTTTCGGGTTTTTATGCCGTTGACATAGGCTGATCACATTCTGGAACTCCGCCGTGCAACTCGCTCACAGTAACGACCGTCTCTCCAGCCGGATGGCCGATCCGTTCGCCGCGGGCGAGCCCGAGGTGGAGTCCTCGGTGATCGAGTGGCTGTTGCACGACGATCAGGTGATGCGCGAGTGCTTCACGCACGCGGCGGAAATCCTGAAGAGCGTGACCGGCGCGGCGATCACCGCGATCACGTTGCTCGACGAGGAATACCAGCATTACCGTGCCGAGGTCGGCATCGCGATGCCGCTCGTCACGCGCGCGCGCTCGCTCGCCGACTACGCGGTGCGCGACGCGGAGCTGTTCGTCATCGAGGACGCGCACAACGACGACCGCTTCGGCGAATGCATGCTGGTGCAGCGCTATCCGTTCGTGCGCTTCTATGCGGCGATCGCGTTGCGTGCGCCGAACGGCGAGATCGTCGGCGCGTTGTGCGCGATGGACCCATCGCCCGGACGGCTCGACGACGGGCAGCGGGGCGTGTTCTACCATTTGCGCGCGATGATCGAGAACGATCTGAAGATGCGCACGGCCACCGCGATCGATCCGCTCACGCAGTTGTACAACCGGCGCTTTCTGCTCGAAAGCATCGCGCGCCGCTGGAAGGAAGCGCGGGACGGCGACGTGATGGGCTCGGTGGTGGTCGACGTGGACTGGTTCAAGCAATACAACGACACCTACGGTCACCAGGCGGGCGATCATTGCCTGCGCACGGTCGCCTCGGTGATGCAGGCGGCAGCCGATGGCGAGCGCATCGTCGTCGGACGCATGGGTGGTGAGGAGTTCGGGCTGCTGGTGCTACAAGCGGAAGCTGCCGCGCTCGAAGACACGCTCGAAACGCTGCGTCAAGGCGTCGTCGATCTGGCGATCGAGCATCGCGCTTCGCCGCTCGGCGTGGTGACAGTGAGCGTGGGCGCGTCGCTCACGCGTATCAGCGAGCATTCGCGACCCGCACATCGCGATGGCTTCGCGAGCGCGGACCGTGCGTTATATCGCTCGAAGCATGGCGGTCGAAATCGGGTGACCATGGCGTAGCCGGGCGCGGCGTGATTTGCGTTGTGCCGCCGCGGCCCTGACCATCAGTGATCCTGAAGATTGGCGTACACCTGACTCACCCAGTCGGCGAACACGCGCACCTTCGTGCTGTAGCGCCGGCTCGGCGGATAGGCGAGATAAACCTGCAACGGCGCCGGCCGCCAGTCGGTGAGGATCGGCACGAGTTCGCCGCGTGCGATAGCTGGACGCACCATGAAATCGAGCGTATGCACGATGCCGAGGCTTGCCAGCGCGGTGGCCAGATGGGCATTGCTTTCGCTCACCAGCACCGTGTTGCGCACGCCGTCGAGCACGAGCGATTCGCCGTCCCGTGCAAAACGCAACGGCTGCGTGACGCCGCTGTTCGCGGAAAAATAGCCGACCACCGCGTGCGCGTCGTCGACGATCTGCTGCGGATGAAGCGGCGTGCCATGCGCGGCCAGATACGCGGGACTCGCACAGGTGGTCCAGCGCAGCGTGCCGATCGCGTGGGTCACTAGCGCGGGGTCGTCGGCGGTGCTGCGTATCGCACAATCGATGTTCTCGGCAATCAGGTCGGCGGTGCGGTCCGTCACGCTCAACTGCACCTGAATGTCCGGATAACGCGCGCAAAACTCCGGCAGCGCGGGAATCAGAATGCCGCTCGCGGTCGAGCCGCCGCTGTCGACGCGCAACGCGCCGCGCGGATTCGCGCGGTCACGTCCCAGCGTCGCTTCGATATCGTCCAGCTCGGTGAGCAGCGGCCCGATGCGCTCATAGTAGGCGACACCGTCGGTGGTCACATTGACGCTGCGCGTGCTGCGCTCGAGCAGCTTCACGCCGAGGTGGTCCTCGAGCGATTTGACCCACTTGCTCACTGTCGCGTTGGGCATTTGTAGCGATTGCGCCGCGCGGCTGAAGCCGCCGGTTTCCACAACGCGCGCGAAGATGCGGATGGCTTGCAAATGATCCATGAGGTCCCGAGGTGCGAGTAATTATTCACAACAGTGGATAAAGAAACCATAGAATACCTATTTATCTCTGTGCGCGTGTGAAATAAGCTGTAGTTACTGGGTCGAACGACCTCACACACATCGGAGTCAACCATGGATCAGTCCATTTTCTCGAACCTCCACGCCACCAAACACGCCGGCAAGATCGTGCTGGTCACCGGCGGCAGCAGCGGGATCGGCCTTGCAGCGGCCACGCGTTTCGCGCGGGAAGGCGCGAAGGTCTACATCACCGGCCGACGTCAGGCGGAACTCGACGAAGCGGTCGAGCGCATCGGGCACGGCGCGGTCGCGATTCGCGCGGACATCTCGTCGGCCGCGGATCTGGACCGGATGTTCACCGCGGTTCGCGACGCCCATCAGCGGCTCGGTATCCTGTTCGCGAATGCGGGCGGCGGCGAGTTCACGCCGCTGGGCGAAATCACCGAAGCGCAGTTCGACAAGTACTTCGACATCAACGTCAAAGGGACGCTGTTCACCGTGCAAAAAGCGTTGCCGTTGATGCCGAGTGGCAGCGCGATCGTGCTCACCGGTTCGGTCACCTCGATTCAGGGCGTGCCCGCGTTTGGCGTGTACGCGGCGACCAAGGCGGCGTTGCGTTCGTTCGCCCGCACCTGGGCTTCGGATCTGAAGGGCCGCGATATTCGTGTGAACGTGGTCGCGCCTGGCGTGGTGGTTACGCCCGCGTACAAGACCGAGTTGCACATGACGGACGAACAGATCGACGCGTACCGGCAGCATGTCAGCGACACCACGCCGCTCGGCCGGGTCGGCGAACCCGACGAGATCGCGAAGGCCGTTTCGTTCCTCGCTTCCGACGACGCGAGCTACATCACGGGTATCGAGCTGTTCGTCGACGGCGGGATGGTGCAGGTGTAATCGCGGCAGTTACGCTTCAGTCGCGATGAGGTGCGAGAAGGCCGGTTGAAAAACCGGCCTTTTTTGCATGCGAAAGCGGGTGGCGTTTGAGCCCATGGGCAAGAACTACCTAATCGCGCAACGTGTGCGCAAGGCACGTGAAAATCGCGTACACGCGATGCACTTTTTCACGCACGCATAAGGTTTCCTTAAGGCAGTGTTGTTTAGATAGTCTGCGGGAGCGCGGGGATAAGCCGGCACGCAGCAAGTTCGCAGAACATGCAACCCGGCCGACGGGAAGGCCGGGGACACCGGCCGGCATCGCGCGTATCGAAAACGGCGGAGAAAAACAACGATGCCCAAAGAAGAAAAGCGCGGCCGTCGACGCGGCCTGCAGGCCGAAAAGGCGCTTTACAGATCGATTTACCTGATGGAGTTGGCGCGCGGCAGTTCGTACATTGCCAGCACACGAAGTCCGGCGACGCAACGCGCCGCGATTGCCGAGGTGTTCGACGAATTTCGCTCGCTGTACGGTCCCGACAAGCTGCTCATTTTTCGCGAACTGTTGGCGGAGAGTTTGCAGAAACGTGACTGTCTGTCGGCGGCGCAGGCCGTTTTGAGTTTCGAGCCGGGCTAGTCGAAGCGACAAGTTAGAGTTCGCTTCGACGCGGCGCTGAAGCGACGTGAACGGCAAAGCGAAAGAACGGGCTGCGACTCACGTCGGAGTACTCACCTCAACTCTTCAGCTCGCGATCAACTCAACTCGCAATCAACTTCAGCCCTACCGGCAACGACTCGCCGAACACGCGGCCTTCGTCGGCGTTATCGAGTTCCACGCTCTCGCTCACCATCGTGATCCACGTGCGCGGCGCATTGAGCGCCTCGAGCCGGCGCACGACGGTGTGGCGCAAATCCTCGGGCAGGTCGCGCGAACGGTCGCCGGTCATGCGCGCGATCTGCACGGCGGCGAACGCGGCAGGGTCGACCTTCTTCCAGTCGAGCCCGAGGATCGTGGTCAGCCATTGTCCCGCGACCTCCGGCGGCACGACACTGTGCGCGCTGCCGTAGAACGGCCGCCGCGCGCCGATGCGGCCGACCGCCCACCAGCCCTGATGATTTTCCGCGGGCTTTTTCAGCCGCGTCAGAATTGACTCGCCGAGTTCGATCTTGCGTTCGAGCGGAATCCGTTCGAGCGACGCGCTCAGTCGAACCATATCGGCAATGCCCGTTTTCGCGACGTCGAAGGGCAGCTTGTGACGCGACTGCGCGGCCGTTTGCAGATACGCCATCGCGTCGAGCACGCGCAGTTGCGCGCTCTCGTCGAGACCGCCTGCGGCGCGCCGCCAGAGCGTCCACCATTCCGACCAGACCTGGCTGTCGTTGACGTATTGAATGCCGTCGTCGAACAGCGACCACAGCTGTTCGACGCGCCACTCGTCGAGCGGATAGCCGAAACCCGGCCGCACGCAATAGCCGGCCAGATTCAGCCAGAGCCGTTCGTGATCGGCGGAGCGCCGCCGACGCCGCGCACGTTCCCACAGCGCGCCGAACAGTTCGCGCAGCAACGCGCTGTTCCAGTTGTCGCGCGGGCCCAGCAGTTGTTCGAGGTGCGCGCGCAGCCGTTTGACTTCTTTCGGGTCGACCTTTTGCGCGCGCGAGCCGAAGCAGCGGTCGATCTGTTCGAGCGCGCTGTCGAGTGACGGGTGGCGAGCCGGTGTGGAGTCGGCGGAGAGATCCGTCTGCGCGTTCTCGCCGCGCAACTGGAATTCGAGCAGCCAGCGTTGCGCCGGGTCGTCGAGTTCGATGCAATGCACGTCGAGCGTGCCCACTTCGGTGAGCGACGTCGCGATCCGCACCAGCGTTTCGTGCGTCTTGCGCGCGCCGCGCGGGTCGACGACGGTGGCGATCGGCGGCAGGCGCACGAAGTCGCCGCTCGCGAGATCGATCAACTCGCCGGCCTGATAAACCGAGTCCGCGCTCGACGACACCAGGTGAAAGCGCACCGGATGTCCGAGGCGCAGCGCGAACGTGCGATCGGCGATCAGAATCTCGTGGCCTTCCTCGGTGCCGCGCGGCAACAGACAGATGCCGCGTGGCGCCGCTTCATCGTCGGACTTCGGGTCGGCGGTTTCGTCGAGTACGAGGAAGTAGCTGCGCGGCGAGCCGCCGCCGATTTTCGGCGCATGCCCCGCGCGCGCCAGCGAATAGGCGACCGCGCCGCGCGCGACGGCCACGTCGGGGTTGTCGTTGTGCAGCACGTTCAGCGGTGCGCCGCGCCACGTGCCGAGGGTATTCGCGAGACGTCGCGTGAGCGCTTCGGCGCGGAACACGCCGCCGTTGAGCAACAACGTGTCGGGGACGGGGAGGGCGTCGGCGTTGTCTTCGCTGGCGCCGGTGGTGCTGCGTGTGCCGGACGCGTCGATTGAAACGGAAGGGCCGCCGCTGACGTCTGACACACCGCTCTCACCGTCGGCCGTTCCGCCCAACGCTTTGCGCGACTGCGCCGCGAAGCGGCTCAGAAACGCCGCGATATGTCGCGTGACCGCCGCATCGGTCGCGTACGGCAGGCCGAATTCGACGATTGCGCCGCGCGGCCGGCCGGGCCGTTCGTGCGACGCCACCGCCGGAAAGAAGCCATCGACGATGACCCGCTCGACCTCGTCGCGCGTGACCTGCGCGGTGCGGGCGCCGCCGATCAGCTTCGAGCCCGCGCCGAGCAGCGTGATCGACGCCGAGTCGGGCGCCTGCGGGCCGAGCAGTTGTTCTTTCGCGCCGCGGCAGCGCTCGACCAGTTGCGACAGGCTCGCCGCCGATAAGCGCTGACGCGGCGTGCCCGCATCGCCACCCGGCAGCCGGGCTTCGACCAGATGCGCCAGCGCAAGATCCATGTTGTCGCCGCCGAGCATCAGATGATTGCCCACGCCGATGCGCGTCAGTTGCGGCTCGCCGTCCTGCATGCTCACTTCAATCAACGTGAGGTCGGTGGTGCCGCCGCCCACGTCGCAGATCAGCACGAGACGCGTGTGCGCGAGTTCGCTCACGAGCCGCTCGCGGTGGTGGAACAGCCAGTCGTAGAACGCCGCTTGCGGTTCTTCCAGCAGCCGCAGTGCGGGCAGGCCGGCGCGACGCGCCGCTTCGACGGTCAGCGCGCGCGCGCCTTCGTCGAACGATGCCGGCACCGTGAGCACCACGTCCTGCTGTTCGAGCGGCGCGTCGGGAAAGCGCTGATTCCACGCGGCGCGCACGTGCGCGAGATAGCCCGCGCTCGCGTCGACGGGCGAGACTTTGCGGACATCGTCGGCGGCGCCCCACGGCAGGATCGGCGCCACGCGGTCGACCGAGGCGTGCGAAAGCCAACTCTTCGCGCTTGCAACTAACCGTCCGGGCACCTGAGCGCCAAGCGAGCGCGCAAGGCGGCCGAGCACGACCGGCTGCGAGTCATCGGCGCAGCCAGCAGCGGCAGCATGAGCGCCAGAGCCCGCGCGAACCTCTCCGGACCACGGCAAACGCAGATCGCCCGCGCTCAGTTCGCCCTCGGCCGCGTGATAACGCACCGAGGGTAGCAGCGGCTGCGCGGCGACCTGGCCGGGACTCACCAGCTGCTCGATCTCGAACACGCGGATCGGCTGGGACCCGTCCTGCGCCCCGGCCTCCGCGTAGGCGAGCACCGTGTTGCTGGTGCCGAGGTCGATGCCGACGCTGTAGCGCTTCATCCCGGTCATGCGGATGCGTTACGCGGACACGTTGCCGCGCACGTCGAACTCGACTTTCCAGCGCTCGTCGGAGCCGCGCGGCATCGCTTCGAGTTCGAGCGTGCCCGCTTCCGTGACGCGCGCATGCAGCTTCACCGGCACGACCTCGCCGGCGGTGCGGCCGGAGGCGGGCAGCGTCGCCTGAATTTCGTCGAGCTCCTGCAGTTCCTCCGGGCCCCAGAAGTCGAGCAGCGTGCCGACCTGATCCTGACGACGCACCGACGATCCGAAGAAGCGGAAATGCACCGGCTCGCCGACCACGAGGCCGAACTCCTGCGCGGGCAACTCGGCGTCAGTGCCTTCCTCCATGCCGAACGGCGCGACGCACAGCGCCTGCACCGGCGGTTCGAGGCCAGGCACGGCCGGCATCGCCGATTCGATCGCGATGTAGTACGCACGCGCGGTGCCGCCGCGAATCCGCACGCCCTGGCCGCGTCGCACGTAGCCGTAATAGGCCGCGCCGCGCGCGACCGCGAGATCGAGGTCCGCGCCTTCGAGCAGGCGCGCCGGCGCCGCGCCTTCCGCGGTGAGCCAGTTGTTGAGCGTGCCCATGATGCGCTCGACCAGCAGCGGCGACTTGAACACGCCACCGTTGAACAGCACGGCAGTCGGGTGCAGGAAACTCGCGCCCTGCGCGGCGGTAGTGTTCAGACCTTCGAGTTCGGCGAGCGCGCCGACCTGACGGCCGAGGAACGCCGCCAGATGCCGCGTGATGCCCGCGTCCTGCGCGTACGGCAGACCGAGTTGCGTCAGACCGACGCGCGCACGGCTCACCGGGCGCGCGGCACTGTCCACTTGCGGGAAGAAGCCGTCGAGAATCGTCTGCGTCAGTTCCGCACGCGTGAGTTCGGTGCGGATCGAACCGCCGATCAGCTTCGAGCCGCGACTCGGCACGACGAGCGGCACGGTGTCGGTGGCGGGGTCGCTGAGCAGCGTTTCCTTGGCCGAGCGGCACGCGTAGGTGAGGGCGCGCAGTTGCCACGCGTCGGCCTGGGTGCCTTGCGCGGCCAGCTTGCGCGCGACCACGTGCGCGAGCGCCAGGTCCATGTTGTCGCCGCCGAGCAGGATGTGTTCGCCGACCGCGACGCGATGCAGTTCGAGATTGCCTTCGCGTTCGATCACCGCGATCAACGACAGGTCGGTCGTGCCGCCGCCCACGTCGACCACGAGGATGATGTCGCCGACCTTGACCTGCTTGCGCCAGCCGCCCGCGCTCTTCTGGATCCAGCTGTACAGCGCCGCCTGCGGTTCTTCGAGCAGCGTCATGCGGCCGTAGCCGGCGCCCTCGGCGGCTTCCGCGGTGAGTTCACGCGCGGCCGGATCGAACGACGCGGGGATCGTCACCGTGATGTCCTGCTCGCTGAACGGCGCGTCCGGATGCGCGTGGTCCCACGCTTCGCGCAGGTGCGTCAGGTAGCGCACCGAGCTTTCGAGCGGCGACACGCGCGCGACTTCGGGCGGCGCATCGTTGGGCAGAATCGCCGCGCGGCGATCGACGCCCGGATGGCACAGCCAGCTTTTCGCGCTCGACACCAGCCGGATCGGCGTGGCGGCTCCCCGGCTGCGGGCGAACTCGCCGACCGCGAACTCGCGCTGACCGGTCCACGGCAGATAGAGATCGCCGGAGGCCAGTTCGTCGGGATGCGGCAGGTAAAGGAAGGAGGGCAGCAGATCGAGATTGTCGATCGCGCCGGGGCCGGTCAGTTGTGCGATCGGCAGCACGCCCTGGGCGGTTTTTTCGCCGTCGCTCGCGCTTGTGTCCACATAGGACAGCGCGCAATGCGTCGTGCCGAGGTCGATCCCGATCGAATAGCGTGCGTCGCTCACAGTTCCACCTCCGCCGGGGCGATGACCTTCGCGTTGTGGCTGTCCGCGAGCTTCGGCAGACGGACTTCGTCGACGCGCCAGCCGCGATGGCTGATGCTGCCGCTAAACGGCGCTTTGCCGACGACGTTGCCGGTCAGGCGAATCGCGCTTGCGTCGAAACCTTCCGCAAGCGTCACGCGCGCGCCTTCGGCTTCGTCGCGTACCGGGCGGATCGTGAAGTGCTCGCGCAGCGTCGTGCGGCAGCCATCGTGCACGAGACGCGCGGCGGCGCCGATGTCGGCGTCGCTGTAGTTCTTGATGTCCTCTTCGACGAAGTCGATGAAGCGCGCGTCGCGTTGCAACAGGCCGAGCAGCTGCAGTGCGGCGTCGGCTGTGGCTTCTTTCAGCGTGGGCGCGGGTTGCGGTGCGGGCGCCGGGGCCGGTGTGGGGGCCGGCGCGGTTGCGCCCGCGCTGGCGCCTTTACGCAGACGCATCACGTTGGCGGCGAATTCGCCATCGCCGAGAATGCTGAAAAACGTGCCGACGGCAAGTGAAATCCTGCCGAGGAAGGATGGGTTCGAATCGGTCATAAATGCTCCTGAGGGGCTCTGTTAAAGGACGAGCTGTCCTGGCTGCGCCGCACCTGACGGGCCGCGCGGCCTTGCTGGGCAAGGTCGGGCCGCCGTCGTGCGTGTTTGCGAAGGCCGCGGCGGAGCCTGCCGCCGACGCGGGATTCATCGGACATTGCGGCGCGGACGACGCGCGCAAAACCCGTATTTTGCCTTGCAGCGCGCCCGAAGCGCGCAAAGGCGGCCATTCTAGCGGGCAATCGGGCGAGATTGGCGGGTTGTCGGGGGAGGCGAGAGGATTCATCCTCGCGCGGTCTCAGGCATCGCCCGGCACATCGTCTTTCGCTTTGGGCGCGTCCCAATTCATCCGGTGACGGTTGACCGTCTCCTTGTGCCGCGCGTCGTCTTCCGTGTGCAGATAAAGACTCGTCGTGTTCAGCGACACGTGCCCGAGATTGTCGCGGATCGTGCGCAAATCGACGCCGCCATCCGCCTGATGCGAGCCCGCGGTGTGACGCAGCCAGTGAGCCGACGCCCGTTCGAGTTCGTCGGCGCGGTCGGCGAACTCCGCGCCTCGCGCGCGCAGCCACGACGCAGCGCCGCTGAAAATGCCCTTGATCGCATCGTGGATCGCGGAACGGGACAGGCAGCGGTTTCTGCCCTTGAACGGAATCACGAGCGGCGTTTCCTCGGACCGGGTGGGCAGGGCCGCGAGACCATTCCGCGTCCGATAGCTCCGCAGTTCCTGAATCAGTTCGGCTGAAACGGGAACGATCCGCTCCTTGTCGCCCTTGCCGAGCGTCTCCAGCCACCATTGATCCTTGCCGTCCGCGCCGAGTCTGCGAAAAAAGCTTCCCATCTGACCGCCCGCGACTTCGGAGATCCGCATGCCCTGCAGATAGAACAGCGTGGTCAGCCAGCGGCAGCGCGCGTAGTACGCGCGTTGCGCGTCGCTGTCCTGCGGCAGTTGCTCGACGAATAGCTTCACGTCGTCCCACAGCGAGGTCGACAGATAGCGGGTCACGCGTGGCGCGGAGCGTTTTGCCCGCTGGCGCAACAAGGCCATCGGATTGCCGCGCAGATAGCCGGCGTTGACCAGCCACGTGAACATCGCATTCAGAATGATCAGCGCCTGGCGCTGGCTGGCCGGCGACAGCGGCCCGTTGAACGGTCGCCAGCGTTCGTCGCCGCGCGGATATTTGCCGCCGTTGGCCGACACCCAGCGGCTGGCCGGTTGCGGATCGGCGATAAACGTCTTGAATCCCAGCAGATCTTCATGCGTCAGCGACGACAACGGCTTGCCGAGTTGCACGACGGCCCATAGCAGCAACCGCTCGGCTTCCTTGCGGTAGTTGTCGAACGTGGTCCTGGTGTCCGCGTAGTTCGACAGCCATGCGCGGATGGCGTCCAGATCGTTGCGGGCCGACAACTGCGAATTCTCGATCGCGCCACGGTTGGTGCCGTCGCGGCCATCGAGACTTGCCGGCACGGCGAGCGATTCGACGGGCTGCACGGTGGCGATTTGGGCATTGGACACGGTTCGGCCTCCGGATTGCGGGGAAAAAACGACGGATCAGGCGAATATACACCAAACACGACATTATAGTACTAATGTCGTGTTCGAAGCTTGATAATGTAGATTTATTTAAGATTTACGTTGTATTATCAACACATCAAGCCTTTCCAATCTTTTCCGCGCCCATGACACTCGAAACCGACATTGAAGCCGTCCGCGAACACGCCGCCGACACGCAAGCGCTGTATCGTGAGGTTTGCGCGCTGATGTTCTTCCGTTACGGCGAAACGCCGACCGCGAATCGGCTCTACCAGTTGGTGCGCAAAGGCAGCATGAGCGCGCCGGCCAAGGCGTTGCGCGACTTCTGGGTCGAAGTGCGCGAGAAAACCCGCGTCGATGTCGGCCGCCCGGATTTGCCGCCTGACGTCGCCAAGGCGGCTGGCGAGCTGGCCGCCAACCTGTGGCGGCTGTCGAACGACGCGGCGACCGCCGCGCTGGATGTGTTCAGGCAGGACGCGCAGGCGGAAATCGCCGCCGCCCGCCAGCAGGCTCAGGAAATGGAAACGCAACGCAACGACGCGTCGCTGAAAGCCGAACAGGCTGCCGCCGGCGCCGCCGCGCTTGGCCAGCAGATCGGCGGGCTCGAAGCGCGCCTCGTCGAGCTTCAAACCGCCAACGACATGCTGAGCGGACAGCTGGCGGCGTCGAAGAACGAGCTTGCCGCAGGCGCCACGGCACTGGCCGACGCGCGACGCGATTTCGCCGAGGAACTGGCCAAGCTGCGTCGCGCGCACGAGCAGAACGAACAACGGCTCGCGGCGGCCGAAAAACGGGCGCTGCTAGAAATCGAGAGCGAGCGAGCGGTCGCGAGCCGCGTGCGCAAGGAATTGCAGACCGCCAATGACCGGATCGCGGCGCTGGAGACGGAGCACCGCTCGGAGCGCGACGCGTTGCGCGATGGACTCGCCACCGCGAAGGCCGAGCTGTCTGCGTCGACCGCACGGTGCGCGGTGCTGGGCGCGCAGTTGTCGGAGAAAGACGCATTGCTTGCCGAGCGGATTGCGTCGACGGACCAGCTTCGCCAGCGCCTCGAAACCATGTCGCGGCGCCTGGAAACGGCGCGCAGCGAGCCGGCAAGCGCTCGCCCAGTTCGCCGCTCCCGCGCGAAGGCTGAAGCGCCGAATCGGGCGCCGGTCGATTTTTCGGGCGGCTCCTTCGTCAAGCGCGCGGCGACGCCCAAGCGGTAAATTCACCAGTCGCAACCTGGAGAAATGAAAAGCGAAGCGGCCCAGTTGTGCCTGCTGCCGCAACTGCGCTTCAAAGGCGCACACCATGCGCCTCTCACCGGGCGCCCATTTCAAAGCGCCCGCGCCCGCCTCCGCGCTCAATGCCCGCCCGCTCCCGCTGCCGCCGCCGCGCTGGCGTGATCGGGCTTCGTCACCCAGATCAACGGAATGATCAGCACGAAGATCACCGCCGACAGCCAGAAAATATCGTTCAGGCCGAGCATCGCCGCCTGCGTGTTCAGCGAGTGCTCGAAGTACGCCAGCGCCTGAGCTGGGCTGCCGCCGAGCGAATCGTGCAGCGCATCGAGCGCGGATCGGAAAACAGGATTGTCGACGCCCGTCTGCTCGGCGAGCCGCGCGTGATGCAGGATCGTCCGGTCGTTCCAGCCGGTCGACGCCAGCGACGTCCCCACCGCGCCGGCAAACACCCGCACGAAATTCGACAGTCCCGCCGCCGCCGGAATCCTGTCCGCCGGAAGGCCGGACAGAATGATCGCGGTAAGCGGCACAAAGAAGAACGCGGTCGGAATCCCCTGCAACAAGGTCGGCAAAACGAGCGTCCACGTATCCACGCCGGTCGTGTAGTGCGAGCGCATGAAGAACACCCCCGCGAAGCCGACGAACGCCAGCGTCGCCAACACTCTCGGGTCCGACTTCGGCAGAAGCTTCGCGATCACCGGTGCGAGGATCACCGCGAAGATGCCGAGCGGCGCGGTCGCGAGACCGGCATCGACCGAGCGGTAGTTCAGGTAGCCCTGCATCCATTGCGGCAGCAGCACGAGGTTCGAGAAAAACACCGCATACGCTACTGAAATCGCGATCGTGCCACCGAGAAAATTTCGTTTTCCGAACAATTTCAGATCGACGATCGGATTCTTTTCGGTCAACTCCCAGATCACGAAGAACACGAAACTGACCGCCGCGAACACGGTCAGCGCGACGATCACCGGCGAGTTGAACCAGTCGAGGTCCTTGCCCTTGTCGAGCATGATCTGCAGCGAACCGACCCACGCGATCAGCGAGATCAGCCCGACTTTGTCGATCGGCAAACGCCGCGTCGGCGTTTCGCGCGTGCGATAGATCGCCCACGTCACGGCGGCGGCGAACAGGCCCACCGGGATGTTGATGTAGAAGATCCACGACCACGAGTAGCTGTCGGTGATCCAGCCGCCGAGCGCGGGGCCGGCGATCGGCCCGACGGTCGCGGTCATCGCCCACAGCGCGAGCGCGTGCGAGCTTTTTTCCTTCGGATACGAACCGAGCAGAATCGCTTGCGACAGCGGTATCAGCGGGCCCGCCACCGCGCCCTGCAAAATCCGCGCGGCGAGCAGCACCGGCAGATTCGGCGCGATGCCGCACAGCCACGACGACAGCACGAACAGCAGGATCGCCCACACGAACAGCTTGATCTGCCCGACCCGCTGCGTGAGCCAGCCGGTCAACGGAATCGCGATCGCATTGGCCGCCGCGAACAGCGTGATGACCCAGGTGCCCTCGTCCACCGACACGCCCAGGTTGCCGGCGATCGTCGGAATCGCGACGTTCGCGATCGACGAATCCAGCACGTTCATAAACGTGGCCAGCGCCACGGCCAGCGTCGCCAGCACGAGCTTGCCGCCCGTCAATGGCGCAAGCGTCGCCATGTTGCTCGATTCATTCATCTCGTCACCTGTCGGGGAAGGTCAAACTATCTGACTTATCAGTTAATTGGGTGAAAAAAACGACGCACGCGTCTGCCGCTTCAGCCCGCGTTGCGCGCCGGTTTCCTTGGCGCCGTGCTCGCCGCGATCGCGCGCTTCGCCGGCATGTTCTGCGCGATGATCCGCGCGATTTCGGCATCCGCTTGCGTGCCGTACTGCGCGAACACATCCGTGCGATACGAGGTGCCGACCGCCGCGCCCAGTTGCGCGCCCGACTGCTCGCGCGTGTCGACGTCGACCTGCATCGACAGGCCGATGCGTAGCGGATGTGCGTCCAGTTCGCGTTGATCGAGCTGGATTCGCGCGGGCAGCCGCTGCACGACCTTGATCCAGTTGCCGGTGGCGTTCTGCGCGGGCAACACCGCGAACGCGGCGCCCGTTCCCGCCGAAAAGCCCACTACCCTGCCGTGATACTTGACGCCCGAGCCGTACACGTCGGCGGTGAGCGTGACCGGCTGACCGATACGCATCTGCCGGAGCTGGCTTTCCTTGAAGTTCGCATCGACCCACACGCCGTCGAGCGGCACGATCGCCATCAGCGGCGAGCCCGGCGCGACGCGCTGACCGACCTGCACCGAGCGCCGCGCGACATAGCCGGTCACCGGCGCGGGCAACGTGTTGCGCGCGTAGTTCAGATAGGCGTCGCGCACTTTCGTCGCGGCGGCCTGCACGTTCGGATGCGCTTCGATCGACGTACGGTCGGTCAGCGCATGATTGGCCTCGGCCTGCTGGCGCGCGGCGTCGAGCGCGGCCTGCGCGGAGCTGACCGCGTCGCGGGCGTGCGCGATGTCCTCGCCGGACACCGCGCCCGTTTCCGCCACCGTCTGACGGCGCTTCAGGTCGTCGTTCGCGCGCGCCAGGTCGGACTGGCGCTGTGCGATGGTCGCCGCGTAGAAATCGTTGTTCACGTACAGGCCGCTGACCTGGCGCACGGTCTGGCCGAGTGTGGCTTCCGCATCGGCCAGCGCGATTTTCGCGTCGGCGTTGTCGAGCGTGACGAGCGGCGCGCCCTGCTTGACGATTTGCGTGTCGTCGGCGTTGACGGCGATCACCGTGCCGCTCACTTGCGGCGTCAATTGCACGAGGTTGCCGCTGACATAGGCGTCGTCGGTCGACTGGTGATATTGGCCGAACGTGTAGTAGTACGCGCCGTAAGCCGCGCCGGCCGCCACGACGGTCGCGGCAAGCAGCGTGAGCAGCTGCTTGCGCTTCGTGGCGAGCGGCTGGGTTTCGGGGACCGGGTCCGCTTTCGCAGCCGCGCGCACGGTGTTGATCGTTTCGCTCATGATGAGGCTCCTGACAGACGTCAAAGACGTGAAGGTGTCGCGAGCGCGTTTCAGCGCGCGGCGACGACGGGTTGAGTGCTTGCCGCCAAAGCGGCCGGCGCGGCCGCTTTGCCGCCGTCGTCCGCAGCACGGGCGTCGGGACCGTCGACATATCCGCCGCCGAGCGCTACCGCCAGCGCGATCTGCTGATCGCGCCGGTTCATCCTGAGATTCGCGACCTGCTGATCGGCGGCGAGCGCGGTGGTGTCGGTGTTCAGCACCGTCAACTGATTCGCGAGGCCGGCCTTGTACTGCGTGAGCGCCAACTGGTCGGCGCTGTGGGCGGCGTCCTGCGCGGCCTGTGCGTCGGCAAGCTGCTGATCGGTCGCTCGGATTTGCGCGAGTTGCGTCGCGACTTCGGACAGCGCGGTGACGAGCGTCTGGTTATAAGTGGCGACCGCGTAATCGAAATCGGCGTAACGCCCCTTCAATTGCGCGCGCAACTGGCCGCCGTCGAAGATCGGCAGATGGATCGCCGAACCGGCCGACGCGGTGCGGCTCGCCGCGGTCAGAAAGCGCCCGAAGCCGAAGGCGTCGAGGCCGATCGACGCGCTCAGGTTGATGTCCGGATAGAACTCGGCCTTGGCTTCTTTCACGTCGTGCGTGAGCGCGTCCACCCGCCACTTCGCGGCGACCAGATCGGGGCGGCGGCTCACCAGATCGGCGGGCAGATTGTCCGGCAGGCGCACTTCGTCGCCGACGCCGAGCATCGGCCGCGCAATTGCGAGCCCGCGGTCCGGCCCGGCGCCGAGCAGCGCCGCCAACTGATAGCGGGTCGTGACAATGCTGCCGTCGATGCCGGCGAGCGTCGCGCGGCTGGTGGCGAGGTTGGCCTGCGCGGTTCTGCGTTCCACCTGAGTGTCGAGACCGCTGGCGATGCGTCCCGCGGTGATGCGGTCGATCTGCTCGCGTTGCGCGATCTCCTGCTGCGCGATATCGCGCAACGCGTAGAGCCGCGCGAGCTGGTTATACGCGCGCACCATCGCAGACGTGAGAGACAGCCTGACGACCTCCGCGTCGGCCCGGCTCGCCTGCAGTTGCGACAGCGAGGCCTTCAGCGCTTCGCGGTTCTTGCCCCACAGGTCGAGATCGTAGGAAGCGGACAGCAGCCCCTTGTTTTCCGATTGCCATGAACCGGCGTACGGCGGCGGCACGAGCGCGGTGCTCGAATACTGTTGTCGCGTGAACGAATACGTCGCGCCGACTTGCGGCATCGTCGCGGCCTTCGCGGTGTCGCTGTACGCCGCCGCCGCGGCCACCCGGGCGCGGGCCCGCTCGATCGACGGATTGCCGCTCAGCGCTTCGGCGATCAAGGCCTTCAGTTGCGCGTCGCCGAACTGGTCGGCCCAATCGGCTGCGGGCCAATGGCCGTGGTCGGGCGCAATGCTCTGTTCGGTCGCGTAGGTCTGCGGCTGCGCCATCTGCCTGTCGCTCGAAATGCCAGCGTAATTCGCGCAAGCCGACAGCACGGCTGCGAAGATCACCGTTACACCGGCCCTCGCGACTCGCGATCCGGCGGCCTTGCTAATTAACTGTGATTGCATTGTCTGACCTGTCAGATAATTGGGGTAAAAAAATCGCCGCGGCACGCCACGACGCTATCCGGCTTGTTGCGCGTTCGTCGCGCTGGCGCCTAGTCCGCGAGAAACTTGTTCAGCAACCGGCGCAATTCTTCGAATTCCGCTTTCGTGAATTTTTTCAGACGCCGGTTCAGCACCACCGGCGCGATAGCCGGAAGCTGCGCGGCGACCGCTTCGCCCTCTTTCGTCAGCTTCAGGTTGACGACGCGACGATCTTCGACGCTGCGTGAACGCGCGAGCAAACCCTTCGTTTCCAGCTTGTCGAGCATGCGTGTCATCAGGCCCGTATCGATGCCGAGGAGCTTCGACAATTCGAATGGCGTGGTGGCGATGCCCTGCCGCATGGACAGCAGAACGCCCATTTGCTGGCTGGTGATGTCGAGCTCCTTGAGCGCCGCGTCCATCTCGGTCACGAGCACGTTGCGCGCTTTGGTGATCGAGAAGCCCACGCTTTGCGTCATGCTGAAACTGTCCGGCGTGTAGTGGTTCATTGGGTTCCTCCGGTTGATGAGCGGCACTTTATCTGCAAAGTCAGATAGTGTCAAAGTTGATTGCGGCACTTCAGTGTTTCAGCGCGCGCGCTATTTCGCGGCCCTTGGGCGAACTAAACTGGTTACCTCGAATTAGGCAAAACCGGTCATTTCATCAAGCCAGTCCAACCGTTAATCTGCGTTCAGGTCGAATCACTACCGGAAGGACGAAAATCATGAAGATCATGCACGTCGATGCCAGCGCGAAGCGCGAGCGCTCCAACTCCCGCGCGTTGAGCCGCTATTTTCTGGAACGCCTGCGCGAAGAGCGTGTGGATGTCGACGTCGATTACCTCGACGTCACCGTGGACACCCCGCCGCACGTCACCGAGGCTTTCGCGATTGCCACCTACACGCCCGCGCACGAGCGCACGGCGGCGATGAAGGCGACGCTGGCGTCGTCGGATGCGTTGTGCGAGCGGCTGCTCGCCGCCGACGCGTTCGTGTTCGCGATGCCGATGTACAACTGGTCGATGCCGTCCGCGTTCAAGGCGTTCATCGACAGCGTCACGCGTACCGGCGTGACCTACACGCACGGCGACGACGGCCGCGCCGTCGGGCAACTCGGGCGCCAAAAGGTGCTGTTCATCACGAGCCGTGGCGCGGATTTGCGTGCGGGCTCGCCGTATGAGTCGATGGATACGCTCACGCCGGCGCTGAAAGCGTCATTCGGATTTCTCGGCGTGGCCGATCCGACTTTCGTCGATGCACAGCCGTTGCAGTTCGCGAACCCCGAAGTGCGCGCCGACGCGCTCGAACGGGCACGGTCGGAATTGGCCGAGGTGGCGGCAAATTGGGCGGAGTCGTTCGCGGCTTCGGATACGAACAGCAGAGAAGCCATGACGGTTGGCGAGGAGTAACGACATGAACATGCGCACATTGATTGCAGCAACGACGCTCGCCGGTTTGGCTTTCTTCGGCGTGTCCCAGTCGACGTTCGCCGCCGGTGCGAATGCCACCGGCGGGCACGAAACGATCACGCCGGCGTTTGCCGAAGCGATCGCCAACGTACCCGGCAAGACGATGACCGCACTGGTGGTCGACTATGCGCCGGGCGGCAAGTCGCCGTCTCATCGGCATGGCCAGGCGTTCGTGGTGGGCTACGTGCTGTCGGGTGCGATCCGCAGCCGCGTCAACGATGGCGAGGAGCGTGTCTACCATGCGGGCGAATACTGGACCGAGAAGCCCGGCGCGCATCACACGGTCAGCGAAAACGCGAGCGCCACCGAGCCCGCGAAGCTGCTCGCTATTTTCGTGGCGGACACGAAGGACAAAAACCTCGTCACGTTCGATAAGAAGTGACCGGGCGATCCCCGGCAAAGCCGAAGGCGTGCGTGAAGCGCCGCCGACGTTTTATGTCCCGGCTGCCGCGCCATGCATTCGCATGGCGCGGCGGTTACTTGTAGCGCCCTGCTTCACCGCGTCTGCGCGACGCCGTTGCCGACACGCTTGCAGATCGTGACAACCGACAGCAACACCAGCGCGCGCCACAGCCAATCTGCCCACGACGCTAGCGGCAAGCCCAACCCGGTCCACAAGCCGAACGCCCCGACCGCCACCGCGCGATCGCTCTTGCCGAGCGGTCCGTCATAGCGGCGAGTCGCGCCCGCGAGCGACCCGATCAGTCCCGCACATTCGACAATCACTGCGACCAGCGCGAATACCCAGATATCCGCGGGATTGAATGCGGCAATTGCCAAAAATGGTAAAACGAGCGCAATGTCGGATATGACGTCGCCCAATTCGTTCAGATAAGCGCCCAATGCGCTCTTTTGCCCGAATTCGCGCGCCAGCATACCGTCGATCGCGTTTAATGCCATGCGTAGGAACAGCCAGACGGGAATCAACAGGAATAGCCGATAATCCGGCGCGCCGAGCGCCGCTGCCGCGCCGACCAGAATCGAGCCGAGCGCAGCCGTTATCGTGACCTGATTGGCATTCACGCCCGCGCTCGCCAGCCGCTGCACCAGCGGGCGCAGCAGGTTCTGGAACTTCGGTTTGAGTGCGTAGACGCTCATCGCTATTTAAATTGAGATAAAGGGAATAACCACGCGCGAAAATGTCAAAAACCCCCTCGCGCGGACTTTCTAAAAACGTCATCGTCATTTAAATACTCGAAAACGTCAAGAAAAGCGAAACGGCTATTTCAAATCTGGTGCGGTTCGCGAAAAATCGTCATAATCCGCGTCTGAAAGGCATCGGTTATTCGTGCTGGTGAATAAGGTAAATTGACAATTAAACGTCACAGCCGCGTCGCGGCGCATCGTTTGGAGAGGCGCATTCAATGAGTGTCTGGCACGCATGGCAGCGCGATTTTCTACTGGGCGTGGTGCGTCTCGTGGCGGGTGCCTATCCCGTCTGGCATCGCGGCGCGCCGAGCGCCACGCAAAAAATCTACTTTTCGAATCACACCAGCCACATCGACACGCTGGCGATCCTCGCCGCATTGCCGCGCGAATTGCGCGGCCAGGTGCGGCCGGTTGCGGCACGCGACTACTGGCAGCGCGGCAAAGCCAAAGTCCATATCGCCAACGAACTGCTCAACGTGGTGCTGATCGACCGTAACAAGGAAGCCGACGGCGATCCGCTGGAACCGGTGCGCGAAGCGTTGCGGCTCGGTCACTCGATCATCATTTTTCCGGAAGGCACACGCAGCGCGAACGCGTTGCCGCAGCCGTTCAAAAGCGGCCTGTATCGACTCGCCGGCGAGTTCCCCGGGATCGAGCTGTGCCCGGTTTATCTGGAGAACCTTCAGCGCATCATGCCCAAGGGCGCGATCTGGCCAGTGCCGCTGATCTGCAAGGTGCATTTCGGCGGCACGATGACGCTCGCGGAAGACGAAACCAAAGCGGACTTTCTGGAACGGGCGCGCGAGCGGGTCGTCGAGTTGTCGCCCGCGCGACAAGAGCCCTGATCGAACCGGCCCGCGCGCAGGTCAGGAGAACGGCGCCCGCATCCGGCCAGGACCAACGAACACAGCGCGCCCGACGCGCATATCGAACCAACGGACACCACACACTATGAGAAGCGCGTTCTGGGAACTGATTGCCGGCGTGACCGGCTTTCTGGCGATTGCATCGGTGATCGGCGCGATTCTCGCGTGGCGCGACGACGGCCGCAGCGCGACCATCGTCAATCTGAATCAGCGCATTCGCGCATGGTGGGGGATGATCGCCGTGATGGCGATTGCGATCGGTCTCGGACCGGCGGCGACCTATCTCGTGTTCGCGTTCGTGTCGTATCTGGCGTTGCGCGAATTCATCACGCTCACGCCGACTTCAGCGAGCGACCACACCACGCTGTTCGTCGCGTTCTTCATTGCGATCCCCGTGCAGTACCTGCTGCTATGGGTCGACTGGTACGGGATGTTTTCGATCTTCGTGCCGGTGCATCTGTTCATCACGTTGTCGCTCGTGTCCGCGTTGACGCAGGATACGCGCGACTTCCTGAGCCGCAGCGCGAAGATCCATTGGGCGCTGATGGTCTGCGTGTACGGCCTGAGTTACGCGCCGGCGCTGCTGATTCTGGAGATCCCCGGCTATCGGGACGAAAACGCGCTGCTGCTGTTTTTCTTCCTGCTGGTGGTGCAGATCAGCGACGTCTTCCAGTACGTGGTCGGCAAGCTGTTCGGCAAGCGCAAGATCGCGCCGCAACTGAGTCCATCCAAAACGGTCGAGGGGTTCATCGGCGGCGGACTGCTCGCCACGCTGGCGGGCGCCGCGCTCTACCGGATCACGCCGTTCAGTTTCGGCGCGGCGTTTCTGATGTCGCTTGCGATCGTGCTAGCCGGTTTTGTCGGCGGGTTGGTGCTGTCGGCCGTCAAACGCTCGCTCGGGGCGAAGGACTGGGGGTCGATGATCGCGGGACACGGCGGCGCACTCGATCGCGTCGATTCGATCTGTTTCGCGGCGCCGGTGTTTTTCCACCTGGTGCGCTATTTGTACGTGTAGTGAGCGTTGCAGTCGGCGCAGCCCGCGTCGCATTAGAACTTTGGGTGACACTCGAAATTGACTGACGATGCGTGCTCCGACATCACCTGCACCCCGCTGACGGTTTCCATCGTGACGCTGGTTTGCATGCCGCGACGCTCGCAGTAGTCGCGCGCTTCGCTCACTGCGTGCTCGTGCGCGCGCGCCCATGCCATGCGCCCGCCTGTTGCGCTCGCTGCGACTGTGTAGGTGCCGGGTTTGTCGGTGGCGACGACGTCGGTCGCCGATGCGCAGCCGACCAGGCTCGCGCATGCGACTGCTGCCGCGATGAAACCACGAATGCGCGTGAACGATGCGTGCGAGTCTGTTTGCGTGACGGATGCGTCGTCCTGTTCGCGCATCGCGCCGGAATGATGAGTGACCATGTGAGACCTGTACTTTTTTTCTAGCGGATTACCAAAGCGCAATTATCCGTAATCGCTAGCAGGAGATCAGCCTCGTCATCTGAAAACACTGTTGCGTGCCGCTTAACAATCCGTCGAAGATCGACGTGCGCGTCGACGCGTTATTTCAAATTCAAGCACGTCATCACCGAGCTTCATGCGACGCCCGAATGCGCCGCAGAGGCAATTGCGAATGGTCGGTCGCGTGACGGGAAGCAGGGAAACGCGAGCACGCGACCCGTCCGCCCCAGCCTCATTGCGACGCGCCGCTGCCGTTCGCCGACGCCCCTTCTCCGCCCTGACTTCCCGCATCCGGCGGCATCACGTCGTCCGGCGTGGGCGTCGGTGCGATAGCCGGTGCGCCGCCACCTCGCGCTTCACCATCGACCGCGGCACTCGCCGGCGCCGGCACGGAACCCGGCGCTGGCAGCAGCGGCGGCAACGCGCGCGCCCCGCCCTCGCCGCCGGTCACGGCGGACGCCGCCGACGCTGCTGCCTGGGGCTCAACCGGCGCCACTGGCGCCCGCCGCCCCGGCCCACGCGTCGCAACCGGCTTCTCCGGCTTGACCGGCGCCGCCGCAAACAACTGCTGAAGCCACTCGCGCAACCGGCCGGTACGCTCGGCGAACCAGCCCGGCTCCTGCGCCGTATCGAACTTCACGCGGCTATCGACCAGTCTTGAGCGCTGCGCGCGCTGGAAGAAGTCGCCGACGATCGGCAGCGCGCTATGCGCCCCCTGCCCCCAGTAGTCGCTGCGCAACGTGACACGGCTGTCGTTGAAGCCCACCCACGCGCCCGCCACCAGTTGCGGATGAATCAGGATGAACCAGCCGTCCGCGTTGCCCTGGGTCGTGCCCGTCTTACCCGCGACGTCGCCGCGCACGCCGAAGCGCCCGCGAATGCTCGCGCCGGTGCCGCGGCTCACGACGTCGCGCATCACGTCGACCAGCGTGCGGGCGGCATCGGCGGGTAGCTCCTGCTTCGCGGGCGCCGGCGCGAAGTCGGCCAGCACCTCGCCGTTGCGATCCTCGATCCGCGTGACCATCACCGGCTCGACGTAACCGCCGAGGTTGGCGATCGTGCCGTAGGCCGAGACCATCTCTTTCAATGTCACCGGGCTCGTACCGAGCGCGAGCGACGGCACCGGGTCGAGTTCGCTGTCGCGCACGCCCATTGCGCGCGCGAGCCGCGCGACCTTGTTCGGACCGACCGTCTCCATCACCTGCGCGGTAATGCGGTTGCGCGAAAACGCCAGCGCGTCGCGCAGGCTGATCGCGCGCTCGCTCGGCTCGTCCTCGTCGCTCGGCTTCCAGATCTCGCCGCCCGCCAGCGGAATTTCGACGGCCTTGTCGACGAAGGTATCGGACGGTTTGGCGCCGCCCTCGAAAGCCGCCGCGTAGACGAACGGCTTGAAGGTCGAGCCCGGTTGACGGCGCGCCTGCTGCACGTGGTCGAACGGGTCCTGGCTGAAGTCGCGGCTGCCGACCCACGCCCTGATCTGGCCGTTGCGCGGGTCCATCGCGAGGAAGTCGGCCTGCACGCGGGTCTTCGTGTCGCACACCGACTGCACGAGGCTGCGGTCGGACGCAACGCGCTTGAGCGCGTCGTCGTCGGTGAGGCCCGCGTCTTTCGCGGCACGGAACTCGGGCGTCTCGCGCAGGAAGGTCGGCAGCAGATCGCCGCCCTTCGCACATCCGGCACGCGCGCCCCACGCCGAGTTCGCGATGCCCTGCAACTGATTGCCCTGCAGCGTGACGGCCTGGGTCGCCATGGTCTGCAAGCGCGAATCGATCGTGGTCCGCACCACGAGACCGTCGGAGTAAATGTTGTAGTCGTTGCGATCGGCCCATGCGACGAGCCACTTGCGCAGTTGCTGCGCGAAGTGCGGCGCGGGTCCAGGCGGCTCGGTCTGACGTTCGAAGTCGATGCGCAGCGGACGGCGTTTGAGCGTCTCGTAGGCCGCGGGCGTCAGCTTGCCGTACTTGACCATCTGCGCGAGCACCGTGTTGCGGCGATCCAGCGCGCGCTCCGGATTCAGCACCGGGTTGTAGTAGCTGTTGCCTTTGAGCATGCCGGTGAGCGTCGCGCTTTCGAGCACGTTCAGGTCGGACGCGGATTTGTCGAAATAGGTGCGTGCGGCCATCTCGATCCCGTACGCGTTGTACAGGAACGGCACGGTGTTCAGATAGGTTTCGAGAATCTCGTCCTTGCTATACAGCGCCTCGATCTTGAAGGCCGTGATCGCCTCCTTGAGCTTGCGCGTCAGGTTCGGCGCCCGGCCGATCTCGTCTGGATAGAGATTGCGCGCGAGCTGCTGGGTGATGGTCGAGCCGCCCTGCCGGTCGCCCGAAAACGTGTGCAGCGCGGCCGACGCGGTGCGCCGCCAGTCGAGGCCGAAGTGTTGATAGAAGCGGTGATCCTCGGTGGCGATCAGCGCGTTCACCACGTTCGGCGAGATGTCCTTGAGCTTGACCCACTCGCGGTTGGACGGCTTGAACTCGGCGAGCAGCTTGCCGTCGGCCGAGAGGATCCGCGCCGGCTGTTCGATCTTCGCCTTGCGGATGTCGCCGATACCGGGCGTGAACGGAATCAGCAGCAGCGCGTACAGGATCACCAGCACCGGCAGCGCGGCGCACGCCCATGCGCATGTCCGCGCCAACCCGCGGCGGGTCGGGTGACGCAGATGCCACAGCGCCTGTGCGATATGCGGGTTGATGAAGGTCAGCCATTTGTCCAGGGCTGCCAGAATCGAGGGGATGAGGCGCTTCACGCTTGCTACCGTCTGCCGGGAAAGGCGCAATCCTACCAAGATGCGCGGCGGCGGCGGATTTTTGCAAGGCGGCCGGCCAAACCAGTGCGCAAACCGGGATGCCGCGCCGGCAATAATCGCGGGCCACTATAATGTCGCCAAATTCCGACAAGAGGTGCTTCATGATCATCAAACCGCGCGTGCGTGGCTTTATCTGCGTTTCCACCCATCCGACCGGCTGCGGGGCCAACGTCAAGGAACAGATCGAGTACGTGAACGCACGTGGTCCCATCGCCAATGGCCCGAAGAAGGTGCTCGTGATCGGCGCATCCACCGGCTACGGCCTCGCCGCGCGCATCAGCGCCGCGTTCGGCAGCGGCGCCGACACGCTCGGCGTGTTCTTCGAGCGCGCCGGCAGTGAAACCAAGGCCGGCACGGCAGGCTGGTACAACAGCGCCGCGTTCGAGAAATTCGCCACGGAAAAAGGCCTGTACGCGACCAGCATCAACGGCGACGCGTTCTCCGATGAAGTCAAAGCGCGCACCATCGAAGTCATCAAGCGCGATCTCGGCCAGGTCGATCTCGTGGTCTACAGCCTCGCGGCGCCCAAGCGCACGCATCCGAAGAGCGGCGAAGTGTTCAGCTCGACGCTCAAGCCGGTCGGCAAGTCCGTGAATCTGCGCGGCATCGACACGGACAAGGAAGTGATCAAGGAAACGGTGCTCGAGCCGGCGACGCAGACCGAGATCGATCACACGGTCGCGGTGATGGGCGGCGAAGACTGGCAGATGTGGATCGACGCGCTGCTCGACGCGGGTGTGCTCGCGGACGGCGCGAAGACCACCGCGTTCACCTATCTCGGCGAGAAGATCACGCACGACATCTACTGGAACGGTTCGATCGGCGCGGCCAAGAAGGACCTCGACCAGAAGGTGCTGGGCATTCGCGAGAAGCTCGCGGCCAAGGGCGGCGACGCGCGCGTGTCGGTGCTGAAGGCGGTCGTTACGCAGGCCAGCTCCGCGATTCCGATGATGCCGCTCTATCTGTCGCTGCTCTTCAAGGTCATGAAGGAGCAAGGCACGCACGAAGGCTGCATTGAGCAGGTGTACGGCCTGTACAAGGACAGCTTGTACGGCGCCGCGCCGTATATCGACGACGAAGGCCGTCTGCGTGCCGACTACAAGGAGCTCGCCCCCGAAGTCCAGGAGCGCGTGCAGGCGCTGTGGGGCCAGGTGACCAACGAGAACATCTACGAACTGACCGACTTCAGCGGCTACAAGACCGATTTCCTGAGACTGTTCGGCTTCGAGATCGCGGGCGTGGATTACGACGCGGACGTCAATCCGGACGTGCAGATTCCGAAGCTCGTGCAGGTTTGATGTGAGATGGCGGCGGACTCGCGCGATGCGGGTTCGTGGTTTTAATTGGCCGGTCGATGCGATGAACCGCCGGCCTCGCAAGGGCTGACGTGCGATGACGTTCGAAGCAGCCGAAGCCGCGCTGTGGCAGCTCGTGCAGCTCGTGCAGCGCCACAGCGGCCTGCCTCCCTGTCAGCAGGGAAACGCCCCTTGCAGCGAACGGAGAATCGCCAGCCCTATCGGGAAATCGTCGGAGATGCCCGGATGGTTCGCGAAGAACGCGTCGAGCAGCGGATAAACGGTCTGATTGCCAATGGCCAGCGTTTGCGGCGGACAGAACAGCTGTGGCCGCTTCCTGGCGACCAGATCGCCGTTCGCCCAGCCATACGCGTTGATCGTACCGGTGATGTACGCGGCGAAGACCGAGTTGTTATCCGCATGCGCCCACTTCTTGTATTGCGCCGCCGTCATCTCGGCATGGGCGTTCAAGGCGAAAAAGGCTGTCAGCAAAGCCAGCGCGAATGTCGAAAACCGCATCGTCGAACCTTCAATCTGTGTCGCAAAGGCGGCCATTGTAGGGGACTCGGGACCTGGTGCGCAGAAGCGTCGCGCAGGTGGGAATTCGTAAGCTGTCGCCACGGGTTTCTGTAAGCGGCGCGGGTTGCGTTCGCCTGTTGCGTCCGCGTGATCCGCGCCCCCCGCGTGCCTCATCGCGAGCCTGCCTACGGCGTGCCGTTGCGGCAGTAGTCGCGATAGCCTTCGCGTCCGGCCAGCCCCGCCATGTACCCGGCGACCGCCGGAAAATCCGCGTGTTGCAGCGGCGTGTCGAGCCAGCGGTTGACCGACAACGCGATCGGGATGTCCGCGAGCGAGAACGCCTGCCCCGCGATGAACGCCCCAGTGCACTCCAGTTGCCCTTCGACCATCGCCATGTGCTTCGTCCAGTTCGCGCTCGACGACTCGATCTGCCGCCGGTCCTGATGCGCCGCCGAGTGCCGCGCCAGCGCGAGAAACGCATAGCTCCACGACCGATTCAACTCGCTCGCCTGCCAGTCGATCCATTGATCGCAGCGCGCGCGTTCGTGCGGATCGGCCGGGTAGAGCCACTCGCCGCGATACCGGCCGGCCAGATAACGGATGATCGAGTTGGACTCCCACAGCACGAAGTCGCCGTCGCGAATCACAGGGACCATCGCGTTCGGATTGAGCGCACGAAATTCCGCGGCATCCGTCGAGCGAAATCCCGAACCCCAGTCCTCCTGCTCGAAGGACAGCCCGAGTTCCGCACAGGTCCACAGCACTTTGCGGACGTTGATCGATGAGGTCTTGCCGAGGATCTGCAGCATAGGTCGTCGTGTCGTCATGTCGCCGCGGAGGTGTGACCGGATGAAAAGGCGGCAACGTGCGGGTTGCGCGGCGTCAGCGTGCAATGTGCCATCGGCGCGCGTAAAAATCCATGCGCTCGTGAGATCGGGCCAGTCTCGCCCTCACCCTTTCAGCGTCGCCTGCTCGCGGATCATGTCGTACAGCGCCT
This sequence comes from Paraburkholderia ginsengisoli NBRC 100965, assembly GCF_000739735.1. GTDB lineage: Bacteria > Pseudomonadota > Gammaproteobacteria > Burkholderiales > Burkholderiaceae > Paraburkholderia > Paraburkholderia ginsengisoli. Next base: position 601,729 of record NZ_BBJF01000004.1, read on the forward strand.
GCGCCGCCGGCGACAGTTGCGCGGTTTTTCGCGCGACGAGCACGAGCGTGCGCGACACCACCGGCTGCGTCAGCTCGACGGTACAAACCGTCGGATACGCGCCCTTCTGAATCGCGAGCGCCGGCACGACAGCCGCGCCGACCCCTTGCGCGACCAGTCCCACCGCTGTCGAGCTGCGCTGCACTTCGTAGAACGAGCGCAGCGCCAGCCCACTGGTTTCCAGCGCGCCATCGAGCAGCGCGCGATTGCCGCTAACCTCCCCGGCAAAGATCAGCGGATAGGCCTGAAGTTGCCGCCACGCGATGCGCCGCCGCTTCGCGAGCGGATGATCCTCGTGACAGATCAGCACGTAACGGTCTTCGGTCAACGGCACGCTGGCGAGATCCGGATGAGCGTCGCGCGCGATATTGATGCCGAACTCGACCTCGCGGCGCAACACCGCCTCCTCCACAGCCGACGACGCGTGATCGAGAATCTTGATGCGGTTGTGCGGGTAACGCGCCGTATACGCCTGCAGAATGCGCGGCAAGTACTGCACGCCGACCGTCGGCACACAGGCTATCGACACGTCGCCGCGCCGGGCCACCCCCGTTTCGCAGATTTCGACCAGCGCGTCGGCGAGTTCACCCAGCAGACGCCGCGCTTGCGGCAGGAAGCTGCGGCCGATTTCGGTGAGCGCCATCGAACGGGTGGTCCGCTCGATCAGCGTGACGCCGAGAAACGTTTCGAGCTTGCGCAGCCGTTGCGTGATCGCCGTTTGCGTGACGTGCAGCGAATCGGCCGCACTCTGGAAGCTGCCGCGATCCGCAATCGCGACGAAGGCCTGGACGCCGAGCGTGTCGATTTTCATTAGAAAAATGCAGGAATCGGAATGATAAATTCATTTTACTCTGCCGTCGGCGCCGCAGAAAATGAGCGTATTGCCTCGGTTTCGCAGACGTCGCAAACGCGAACACGCGGACAGGCGGACACGTCTGTGCGTATCCGGCGACCCGGCACGACCCCACATAAGGAGCATCAGATGACAGCAACGACGGATTGGCAGGCGAAGCAGTACATGCTGTTCGAAAACGAGCGCACGCGCCCGGTCAGGGATCTGCTGGCGGCGGTGCCCGCGACCGACGTGCGCAGCGCGGTGGATCTCGGCTGCGGACCCGGCAACTCCACCGAAACGCTTGCGGCGCACGCGCCGGGCGCGGCGATCCACGGTCTCGACAGTTCCGCCGACATGATCGCGGCGGCCCGTCAGCGGCTGCCGCAATTCCAGTTCGACGTGAGCGACATTTCGACGTGGGACGCCTCCGGACCATACGATCTGATCCTCGCGAACGCGGTGCTGCAATGGGTGCCGGACCACGACCGGCTGCTTCCCGCGCTTGTCCAAAAGCTCGCGGCAGGCGGCAGCCTCGCCGTGCAGATGCCCGACAATCTGGACGAACCCGCGCACCGTCTGCTGCGCGAGGTCGCGGCGCATGGCCCCTGGGCGCAGAAGTTAAAGGGCGCCGAGCGGACCGAGCGCTTTAGCGCCGACTGGTATTACCGTTTGCTCAAGCCGCTGTGCGCGCGGGTCGACGTCTGGCGCACGGTCTACCATCACCCGCTCGCGGGCGGAGCCGCCGCGGTGGTGGAGTGGTTCAAGGGCAGTTCGCTGCGGCCGTTCCTCGCCAGACTCGACGATGCCGGGCAGCGAGCCTTCCTGCAGCGCTACCAGCAAGACATCGCGAACGCATATCCGACGCTCGCCGACGGCTCGGTCCTACTGCCGTTTCCGCGGCTTTTCATCGTTGCCACGCGCTAGCCGCGCGCGCTTTATCGGAACAATGCGCGCACCGTTGCGCGGCCCAATGCACGGCCGCCGCGACGCGTGTGGGGCCGCGCACGCGCCAAAGTACGTCAGGCATTGCCCAGCTTGAATTCTGCGTGATATTGTTTGCTGAAAGCGGAGGACGGCGGCCCGTCGACCTCACCGGAAGCAATCTACAGCAGCGAGCGTCGCCATGAGTGATGTACGCCATCATCTGAGTCCACGTGACCGTTTGGAGTTGTTGTGCTGGCTCACATGCGGGAGCCTTGGCGCCTACTACCTGAACGAAGACTGGCCCGACGCCGCGTTTCACGTGCAGTCCGCGCATAAGTGGCTCGACCGCCGCGCCCGCGAGGCCGACTGGTTGAGCATTGCGAAGCTGTCTGCTACGGCGCTGGAAATCGCGCAACGGCACGCGCGTTTCGTCGATACCGACTGGGCGCGCGACGCCGTCGAGGAAATTCTCGATACGGACGAACTCGATCCGCAAGCGAGACTGGTCAGGCAGGTGCTGGCGGATTGCCAGAATGCGCTGGCCGATCGTCGGCTCGCGGATTGAGTTCCCGCGATTGCGGCGCGCTCAGAAGTTGTGCCGCAACCCGACGATCACCGAGAGCTGCTTGTCCGAATCCGAATTGACGATATTCGGAATCTGCGCAAGATTCTCCGTCGCGCCCGTCGACGGACTGATCGCCAACCCCGCCCCGGAAGACTTCTGCCCGATCGCCACCGCGTACAGCGCGGTGCGCTTCGACAAGCTGTACACCGCGCCCAGATTCACCTGATGCACCCGCGTCGACGCGCTGCCCGACGGTTTGGCATCGTTGAAGATATACGCGAAGCCTAGCTGCAGATCCGGCGCAAGCGCATACGTGGTGTTCAGTTCGGCGATGTCGAACGACATATCCGCGCCGTCTGGCCGCGCGGCACTCGCGAAGTACTGGCTTTGCGACAGACGCGTATGCGTGTAGGTCAGCGCCACGCTCGCCTTGCCGAACGCGTACGATCCCCCTGCCCCGAAAATCCGCACCTTGCTCGCGTCCTGCAACTGGCAGTACGCCGCGCCCGGGTTCGCGCAACTGAAGTCGCCGATATAACCGTCGGCGCCGCCCAACGCAGCCTCCAACGGCTGGTTCAACTCGAGATACCCGGCACTCAGCGACAACGGTCCGTGCACGTAATTCGCAGCGAGCGCCCATCCCTTGTTGCGTGAAAAATCACCGGCGACGCCGCCGAGACTGAACAGGCCGCCCATTGTGAAGCCGCCGAAACTCGGGCTGATGTACTTGATCGAGTTGTTGAAGTTGAACGCTTCGTTCAGATTGTCGACGTCGCCGAAATGCGAGCCGTACAGCGTCGCCCAGTTGTTGCTCGACACGTACGCGCCCAGGTTGTCGGAGAACGGATCGTACTGGCGGCCGACGCTCAGCGTGCCGTACGTGGCATTGCTCAAACCGACCCACGCGTTGCGGTTGAACAGCGTGTTCGATTGCAGCATCGTGCCGCTGCCGATCAGGAAGCTGTTTTCCAACGCGAAGTTGACCGTCGTTCCGCCGCCGATGTCCTCCGTGCCCATCAAGCCCCAGCGCGACGGCACCAGATTGCCGCCCGCCAGCTGATAGTTCGCGTGTCCGTTGGTGCTGCCGTCGGCGAGCGTGGTCTGCTGGTTGTTGGTGTAGACGAGGCCGGCGTCGACCGTGCCGTACAGCGTCACCGAAGATTGCGCGTGTGCGCCCATCGAAAGGCCGAGCGCGGCCAGCGCAAGCGCCGAGCGCTTGACGAAATTGTCTGCCATGTTTTTCTGCCGGAGAGTGAGGTAGGCTAAGTTGAGCGCGGCGCGCCTATTTGCGTCGCTTATTTGCGTCGCTTACTGGCCGAAGCCTGCGTAGATGTCCGGCCGCTTCTTGCGCAGCACGAGACCGATCAGCACGCCGATGAGCGCGACGGCGAACACGATCCACGGGAACGACTTGACGATCGGACTATCGGAGCCGCTCAACGCGTCGAGATTGCGCACGAGGATCACACCGATATACAACAGGCCGAGTCCGCCCAGCAGAGGCGCGACGAACGAGTGCCACACACGCGTATCCTTGCGCGTCTTGCGGAAGAACGCGATCACCGAAAAACTCGTCACCGCCTGCAGCATCACGATGCCGATCGTGCCGAGCGCGGAACTCCAGCTGAACACGACGTTGAACACGTCACTGCCCGACGCGATGAAAAGCCCCAGCAGCACGCATACCGACAGCGTTTGCAGATAGCTCGCGACATACGGCGAACGGTATTTCTCATGCACGCGATTGAGTGCTTGCGGCAGGATGCCTTCGAGGCTCAACGCATGGATGTAGCGCACCAGCGTGTTATGAAACGACAGCAGACTCGCGAAGATACTGCTGAGCAGCAGGAAGCTCATCACAGTGGTGACCGCGCCACCCAGATACTTGCCGGACTGGATGAACCAGAAATCGCCGGGCTGTTTGGTCGCGACGGTGACGACGTCGGCGAGGCCGTATGCGCAGACGATCGTCCACGTGACGAAAGCGAAGAAGCCGAGAATCAGCAGCACCGACACATATGTCGCGCGCGGCACGGTTACTTTCGGATCGCGGCATTCCTTGCCGTAGATCGCGGTCGCTTCGAAACCGATGAACGACGCGAACGCGAACATCACCGCAATGCCGAGGTGCCCGCTGAACACGTGTTGCGGCGTGAACGGCGCAAGCGTGAGACCGTTGGGTCCGCCGCCGTGGATGACGATCGCCAGCGCGAGCAGCAACAGGATGCCGAGTTCGAGACACATCAGCACGCCGAGCAGGCGGCTATTCAGATCGATGCCGCGAATGCCGGTGAATTGCACGACTGCCACGCAGATCAGCGAATACCCGTACCAGGGCAGCGCGGTATGCAGCAGCGGCGCGAGGATCACGGTGCAGAAGAATCCAAACAGGCCGTACAGCGCGATCTGGATGAACGTGTACGACATCAGCGCGACGAGCGCGCCGGCCATGCCCATTGGCCGTCCGAGGCCCGCCGTGATGTACGCGTAGAAAGCACCGGCGCGCACCACGTGCCGGCTCATCGACGCAAAGCCGACGCTGAAAATCAGCAGCACGAGGCCGGCGATGACGAACGCCCCGGGAATACCCGCGCCATTGCCGAGACTGATGGCGGGTGGCACCGCGCCGAGCATGCCGGTTAGCGGCGCCGCCGCGGAAATCACGAGAAACACGATCTGCCACAAGCCCAGCGTATTGCCCTTCAACTCCACGGGGGTCTCCGCGTCGGCCAGACTGGTCGGCGAATAGGGTTCGTTCATCGTTGCCTCTATGTTATTGGCTAGTCTGCAACTCGCCAGAACCCTTGCACTACTGGTTAAGGCGCTCGTATGACCGACGTCAATTGCTTCGGGGTGAGCGCATGTTAGGTAGCTAAAAAATAAAGCGACTTCGCGAACCGCGCCAAATTTTCGATAAAGCGCGCCAATGCGGGCGAACCCTGAAGTCGATCGTTTGCATCAAATACTTAGGAACCCGGAAGTTTATTTTTTCAGCGATAGCGTTGCCGTGCGGGGCTTTCAGAATGAAAGCCGGGGCCCCTTGCGCAGCGCGCCTATTTTTTCCAGTTGCGCGTAGCGCGCCACAACACGGTCGCGTCGGCATAACCGACTGCTCGTGCGATCGCCGCATTGGTGAGCCCGTCGCGCTCAAGCAATCCTTCAACGCTGCGCTGCCGCTCCTCACGCAGAATCTGCCGCACGGATGTGCCTTCCTGCGCGAGGTGCCGTTGCAGCGAGCGATGCGAAAGCCCGAGATCTTTCGCGATGTCGGCGACGATCAGCTTTTCATGCGCGAGGCGGCGCGTAATCAGATCGCGGACCTGTTCGACGATGCTGTGCGGCATCGCATCGCTCGCAATCAGATCGGTCGCGTGGCGCTCCATCATCCGCGCCATTTGCGAGTCCGCGCTTTTCAGCGATGCGTCGAGATCCCGCGGACGCAGAATCACGCCGTTGAAAGGCTGCTGAAAGCGCACCGGCACGCGAAATATCCGTGCATACGGTTTGAGATCCGCGGGCGCCGCGTGCTCGAAATGCACCTCGACCGGATTCCACGCCGCGCCGCGCACGAGCCGGATCATGTTGCACATGGTCGACAAGCTGTACTCCGCGTCCTGGCGACGCGGCCAGATTTGCGGACTCGCGATCTGGTAGGTCCAGATCGGCCATTCGTCATCGCGCAGCACTTCGCAACTCGTGGTGTTCTGCCATGACGCGAGCGCGAGCGTGAACTTGCGCATCGCCGCGTTCAGCGTCGGCGAGGAAAGAAACACCAGGCCCGCCGGCCCGAGTTCCGTCAATTGCAATTCGCTGCCGAGTCGCAAGCCGAGCGACGCTTCGCCAAGCACTTCGGCGGCACGCTCGAAGGCCGCCACGTAACGCGTGAGCGGCAGAATTTCATACGGATTGGACAGCAGCCGCCGGCTCATGCCGAACGCTTCCAGCAGCGAGTCGCAATCGGCGCCCGACTGATCGAGTGCACGCACGACCGGTCCCATCACTGCCGCACGAATCATCGGGAAACTGCCATTGAGCGTGACTTTTTTCATCGTGAGCGTCTCCTCTCCAGTCTGCGCTGTCGTGTTGCCCGAGTCATTTCTTCTGGCGCACTTTATCGCCCAATTGGCGCGATAAGCAAGCGCGAAAATATTATTGGGTTCCTACGATTTGCCATCGACTCAGCGTGCGCCGCGTGTCACCGACGCTCATCGGCACGCCGTCCGGTCCAGCAAACTTCCTTACGGGAATCTTATGAACACGAATGCCACGAAAGCTGCCCGCTCCCCTGTTCATCCGCTCGATCCGCTGAGCGGCGAAGAAATGCAGCTTGCCTGCGATCTCGTGAAGGCTGCCGAAAACCTCGATTCGCACGCGCGTTTTCCGATGGTCGAATTGCGCGAGCCGCCGAAAGCCGAAGTCGTCGCGTTCAAGACGGGCGAGTACTTTTCGCGCACGGCCTTCGTGCTGGCGATCGACCGTTCGAACGGCACGACAATCGAATTCGACGTGGACCTGAGAGAAAAGCGCATCGCGTCGCGCCGCGTGTTGCCGTTCGATCAGGCGCCGTATGGCCAGCCGCCGATCATGATCGACGACTTCATGAACGCCGAACAGATCGTCAAGAACGACGAAGCGTGGCGCGTCGCGATCATGAAGCGCGGCCTCAGCGAAAAAGATCTGGAGCGCGTGCAGGTCGATCCGTTCTCGGCCGGCTGCTTCGACCGCGAAAACGAAAACGGCCGGCGTCTCGTGCGTTGCGTGAGCTATTACCGCGAGACGTTGACCGACAACGGCTACGCGCATCCGATCGAAGGCGTGCTCGCGGTGGTCGATCTGCTCGAAAAGAAAGTGATCGAACTGATCGACGACGGCCGCATCATTCCGATTCCGCGCGCCAAACACAATTACGACACGCCGAGTCTCGGCAAGCCGCGCGACACGCTAAGACCGCTGTCGATCAATCAGCCCGAAGGCCCGAGCTTCACAATCGACGGCTGGCACGTGAGCTGGCAGAACTGGACCTTCCGCGTCGGCTTCACGCCGCGCGAGGGACTCGTGCTGCACCAACTGTCGTGGGACGACGGCAAGAGCACGCGGCCGATCATCTACCGCGCGAGCGTCACGGAAATGTGCGTGCCCTACTCCGATCCGAGCACCAACCACTACTGGAAAAGCGCGTTCGACGCGGGCGAATACGGGCTCGGCAAACTCGCGAATCAGCTCGAGCTCGGTTGCGATTGCCTCGGCACGATCCGCTATTTCGACATTCCGTCCGCCGACGATTTCGGCAATGCGTTCGTGATGAAGAACGCTGTGTGCATGCACGAGGAAGACTACGGCACGCTGTGGAAGCACTATGAATTCCGCACCGGCGTGTTCGAAATGCGCCGCTCGCGCCGGCTGGTGATCTCGTTCTTCGCGACGGTCGGCAATTACGACTACGGCTTCTACTGGTATCTGTACCAGGACGGCACCATCCAGCTCGAATGCAAGCTGACCGGCATCGTGCAAACGTCGGCGGTGGCCGACGGCGACACCTATCCGTGGGGCGGCATGATCACGGAGAACCTTGGCGGCCCGACACACCAGCACTTCTTCAACGCACGGATGCACATGATGGTGGACGGCGAACGCAACAGCGTCACCGAGCACGAATTCGCACCGCGCCCGATGGGCGAGACGAATCCGTACGGCAACGTGTTCGATACGACGAAGCGCGTACTCAAAACGGAGAGCGAAGCCGCGTGTCTCGCGAATGGGCGAACGGGCCGCTACTGGAAGGTCGTCAACCCGAACGTGAAAAACGCGGTCGGCGCGAATCCAGGTTACAAGCTGATCGTCAACGATTCGCCGTTGATGCTCGCCGACGAACGTTCGAAGGTCCGTCAACGTGGCGGCTTCGCGACTCGTCACGTGTGGGTCACGCCGTTCGACCCAGCCGAGCGCTATGCGAGCGGCGACTATCCGAACCAGCATTCGGGCGGCGACGGCTTGCCGCGATATATCGAGGCGAACCGCAACATCGAGAATGAAGACCTCGTGTTGTGGCACAGCTTCGGCCACACGCACGTGTGCAAGCCCGAGGACTTTCCGGTGATGCCGGTCGAGTACGCCGGTTTCATGCTCAAGCCGAACAACTTCTTCTGCGCCAATCCGACGATGGACTTGCCGGCCGAGCGGGATCTGAATAGCGTCGAAGACGGCAAGTCCCCGGATCATGGCTGCTGCAAGCACTGATCCGACGATGCGCGACGCGCAGCCCTGCGGCGCGCCTGCGAGCTGGCGTGGCGTGCTCGCCGCGTGCGCGGCCGGTTCGGCGTGCGTGCTAATCGCCAGCGGCGCCGCCGCGTGGTCGATGTGGGCCGGCTTCGGTCCACACGCCAGCGCGCTGTGGATGAGCGCGCTGGCGCTGGCGTCGATGATGGCGGCGCCGCTGTTGATGGCGCGCTCGACACGCCGCCATACGACGTTGGCCAGTGCCGCGACGCTGGTCGTCACGCTGAGCGCGATGAATTCGCTGCCCGCGTATCTGAACGGCTTGCAGCACGGCAACGTGGTGGCTGCGTTGATGATCGCGCTCGGCGGGACATTGCTGTCTGGCTGGCGGCACCTGAACAGCGCGGTCGCCCGCGCGTCGCATCACGCGATCGAGTCGATCCGAACGAGCCGCTCCGCAGGTGCAACGGCGCTGCTTGCACTGTTCGCGGGAATGTCGAGCGGCTCTCTCGCGCGCTTCCAGTTGTTTGCGTTATGTGGTGGCGGCGTTACGGCCAACGGCGCGTCACCTTTCTGGCAGCTAGCGCTGATGTTGACGATCGTCTGCGCGCTCGCCTGCCTCGCCGACCGGTCGCAACACAAGCGCGTGCTGACGCTGTCGTACCTCGCACGCGCGGCGTTGCTCGGCGCACTCGCAAGTGCGGACCGTCCCGCGCTCGCTCCACTCGCGGTAAAAATCTTTTTACTGCTCGATTGCGTGACGATCCCGGCACTCGCGAGCTTGCGGACCAACGGCCCCAACGCGAAGCGCATGTTGAGCGCGAGTTGCCCCGGCCTCGCGCACCACATCGGTATGCTGGCTGGCGCAGCGTTGTCGACGACCCCGTACTTTTTCGGCGACGGCTTCGTCGTGCTGTTGGCCCTGAGCGCGGCGGCGAACCTGCTATGCGCCGCGTCGCTGGTCACTCATTGGCGCGACGCTAAAACGCTCGACCCACACGCGCACCGCTATCGCCGCGAGGCTCATTTTTCCGGCTAGCACCGCGCCACATCACCAACGAACTCAAGACCGACCCAACGGAGACGAAGCATCATGAGCGAACACCACCTCGCAGCAGCGGCATTGCCGCAGACCATGTTCATCAACGGCGAAAAGACTCGCAGCGCAGCGGGCAAAACTTTTGCAGTCTTCAATCCCGCCACCGCCGAAGAACTCGCGCAGATTCCCGACGCGTCGGAGTCGGATATCGACCACGCGGTGAAAACCTCGAAAGCCGCATTCGAATCCGACGCATGGCGCAGAATGCCGCCAGCCGCTCGTGAACGCCTGCTGCTCAAACTCGCGGATCTCGTCGAACAGCACACCGACGAACTCGCAGCGTTGGAGACGCTCAACCAGGGCAAGCTGCTCGGCTTCTCGAAGATGCTCGAAGTGGCAGGCAGCGTGCAATGGCTGCGCTATATGGCCGGCTGGGCCACCAAAATCGAAGGCACCACGTTCGATCTGTCGATTCCGTTTCCGCCGGGCACGCGCTACAACGCGTCGGCCCGGCGCGTGCCGGCCGGTGTCGTCGCCGCGATCGTGCCGTGGAATTTCCCGCTGCTGATGGCGGTGTGGAAAATCGCGCCGGCGCTCGCGTGCGGCTGCACCGTCGTGCTCAAGCCCGCCGAAGAAACGCCGCTCACCGCGATCCGCCTTGCCGAGCTCGCGCACGAAGCGGGTTTTCCGCCCGGCGTGTTCAACGTGGTGACCGGTCGCGGTGAAACGGCCGGTGCTGCGCTGGTCCGGCATCCGCTCGTCAACAAGGTCACGTTCACCGGATCGACCGAGGTCGGCCGCATCATCGGCCGGCAATGCGCGGGCGATCTGAAGCGGGCTTCGCTGGAACTCGGCGGTAAGAGCCCGGTGATCGTGCTCGACGATTGCGATCCGCGCAAGGCGATCGAAGGCGCGGCCGGCGCGATCTTCTTCAATCACGGCCAGGTGTGCACGGCGGGTTCGCGTCTGTACGTGGCGCGCTCGATCTACGATGAAGTCGTGCAAGGCGTCGCCGCCGTGGCCGACAGTATCGCGCTCGGCTCCGGCTTCGATGCCGCGACGCAGATGGGGCCGATGGTTTCCGCGCGGCATCGCGACAAGGTGGTCGGCATGATCGCGCAAGGGCGGCAGGAAGGCGGCGAGATCGTGTCGCGCGACGCACGCGTGGACAGCGACGGCTACTTCGTGCGCCCGACCGTAATCGCGAACCGCGCATGCAGGCCGCTGTCGGTCGTCAAGGAAGAGGTGTTCGGACCGGTGCTCGTCGCGATGCCTTACGACGACCTCGATGAAGTGCTGGCCGAGGCGAACGCGTCCGAATACGGGCTCGGCGCGAGCGTCTGGACGAATCAGCTCGACAAGGCGCTGCGGCTCGTCGATGGAATCGAAGCGGGCACCGTGTGGGTCAACACGCACAACATGGTCGACCCGGCGATGCCGTTCGGCGGTTTCAAGGCGTCGGGGATCGGCCGCGAACACGGTAAGGCGATCATCGACGCCTATACCGAAAGCAAGTCGGTCTGTATCGCGTATTGAGCGCGCGCGGCTTGCGACGCAGACCGCGTGCGCTTTCCCTCACTGCTCCACCATCGCCTTCAACCTCGACAGCGCCTGATCCCACTGCTGCGAAATCGCGTCCAGCGCGCGGCGTGCTTCGTCGAGATGAGCGGGCGTGAACGCCCACAAGCGTTCACGCCCGACCTTCACGTCGTGCACGAGGCCCGCGTTGGCGAGCACCTGCAGATGCTGCGTCACCGATTGCCGCGTGATCTCCGTGCCCGAGGTCAACTGCGCGATCGACATCGCACTGCCCGCGCACAACACAGCGACGAGACGCAAGCGCGTCTCGTCGCCGAGCGCCGCGAAAATCGGCGCGGAGTTTTTCAACGCGGATACCTTCAGACCGGCGTTCGCCGACGCCGCCTTAACCTTTCGCGACATACTGTTCGATATTGACCAGCTGATGATCCCAGCCGCCGTTGTTCATCCGGAACGCGTCGGCGCGGCGCCCAACGGGAAGCCGGTCGAAACCCGTTTCGACGACGCGCAGCATCGTGCCCCCATCGACGTCGCTCAGTTCGAACACGACCAGCGTGGTCGGCTCCGCCGAGTAGTCGACCGCTGCGTCGATCGCGCCCGGATGCCAGCGCCACGACAGGTGATGCTCCGGCTCCACGCGTTCGATCAGCAGCTCCACGACTACGTGCTCATAGCCCGCAAAGGTCAGATTGCCTTGCACGGACTGGCCGGCCGCGAGCTGTTTGCCGGTCAGATTCATGCCGAACCAGCTGCCGAGTTCCTCGGCATTGGACAACGCGCGCCAGACTCGCGAGCGCGGCGCCTTCAGCAGAATCTGCTTCTCGATGCGATCGGTCGATGTGTTCATATGCAGCCTCCTGACTGCATATTAGAAACTCCAGTTCCAACATGCAAGGACTTGACTGCATATTTTTTCTAGCGGATTTTCGTAGGATCGCTCACGATTCGTCGTGCTCGTTGCGATCCTCGTGCGGCTGAGCAAGCGCGCAGCCGGGAAATTCATGAGCGCGAACGCCGCGACCGGACGTGTCGCGCGTTCGCGCCCAGCTACCGCCATGACGCCCACGCGCACGTCCATGCCACTCGGCAGCAGGCGTGGTGCCATCAACCGGCCGCGCACACTCATATACGGCGGTATCACGCCGTTCGCGCGACATCACTCGGTGGCGTGAGCGCGCATCACGCCGCCTTGCATCGACCACGCCATCCACGGACGGCGCAGCGCGACGATCGCGACGAATGCACACGCAGCCAGCGCACCGAAGGTTGCGAAGCCCATCTGATAGCTGCCGGTGCTTTCCTTCGCGATGCCCATCACGACCGGCAGATAGAAGCCGCCGATGCCGCCCGCCGCGCCGACGATGCCCGACATCAGACCCGTGCGGCCCGCCCAGCGATGCGGCACCAGCTGGAAGGTCGCGCCGTTGCCGAGACCGAAGGCCACGTAGAGGCACAACAGCAGCGCAATGCCACCGGTCAACGACGGCATTGCCGCGGCGAACACCAGGTCGCACAACGAAATCACCGCGAGCAGGATGGTCAGTGCGCGCACGCCGGACACCTTGTCGGCGATCAGACCGCCGAGCGGGCGCACCATTGCGCCGGTGGCAGCAAGCAGCGCCATGAAAAGGCCCGCGTCGATCTTCGACAACTGGTATAGGTTGGTCAGCAGCAACGACACATACGAGGACATGCCGACAAAGCCGCCGAACGTAATGCTATACACCAGCATGATGACCCACGTATCGCGTTCGCCGAGTACCGAGCGATAGCGCTTCGGCAACACCGCGATCGCGAGCAGCGCGCCGATCACCGGCAACAGCAGCACGCCCGTTTTGCCCGCACCGAACAGCCCGGCCTCGACCAGCAGCACCAGCACGATCAAACCGCCGAGCGTCAACGCGAAGCTGCCGAATGCACGCAGCACGCTGCCGGATTTCACACCCGCGTCGTTGGCCCAGAAATACAGTGTGATCGCGGCGATCGCGAGCAGCGGCAGTGCGCCGCCCGCGGCCATCTGCCAGCCGTAACGCGTCGCGAGCTGCGGGAACAGGAAGCCGTCGAGCACCGCGCCGATATTGCCGGCTGCCGCGAGACCCAACACCAGGCCCTGCACTTTCGGCGGATAGTTGCTGCCCGCCATCGGCAGCGCGACCGCGAAGCTCGCCCCACCCACGCCAAGGAACACGCCGAGCACCAGCAGCAAGTCATACGACGGCACCGACTGCAACAGCGGCAGCACGATGGTCGGCACCGCCGACAGCAGCACGCCCATCAACGCGATGCGCTTGCCGTGTGCCGATTGATACAGATTGCCGAGCGTCACGCGTAGAATCGCCGCCGACAGCACCGGTACCGCAACCAGCAAACCCTGCTGCGCGGGTGTCATCGCAATACTCTTGCTGATGAACGGCGCGAGCGGTCCATATAGCACCCACACGGTAAAGCCGGTGTCAAAATAGAGGAAGCACGCCACCAGCGCGCGCCAGTCTCCGCTCTTAAGGGAGCTCATCACGTTTTTCATCAGACATCCTCACAAAACTGATTTTTCGACTGCCCATCCATGGCATCGAACGCCATGCACCGGCCTGTCACGAGATTGAAAATCCGGTCTGCCCATGCAACTGCCATGCCGATCCGGGTCCGTCTTTTGAAACTGACCTGCGTACTTTTGAAAACTGTCGAGTGTGGCTGTATCGAGCAGCGCCGAAGCGCGAAGCCAATCAGTACACGTCGCGTGCATAACGTTTGTCGCGTGCGAGACGGCTCACGTATTCGGCCGCCTTGTCATCGCTCATGCCGCCGTGCGTGGCGATCACATCCTTGAGTGCCGCGTCGACGTCGCGCGCCATCCGATTTGCGTCACCGCACACGTAGAAATGCGCACCGTCTTCGAGCCATGCCCACAACTGCGCACCTTGCTCGCGCATGCGGTCCTGCACGTAGATCTTGTCGGCCTGGTCACGCGAGAACGCGAGGTCGAGCCGGGTCAGCACACCGCTGTCGCGCATCGCTTCGAGTTCGTCGCGATAGTAGAAATCGGTGGCCGCGTGCTGTTCGCCGAAGAACAGCCAGTTGCGTCCGCGGTCGCCGCGCGCGCGACGCTCGTGCAAAAAGCCGCGAAACGGAGCGATGCCGGTGCCGGGGCCCACCATGATCATCGGCGTGTCGGCGCTGTGCGGCGGACGGAAATGCGCGGACTTCTGCACGAACACGGGCACGTCGATATCACCTGCGCGGTCGGCGAGAAACGTGGACGACACGCCTTTGCGATGACGCCGCCCATTGCTGTAACGCACCGCCGACACGGTCAGATGCACTTCGCCTGGATGCGCGTTCGGGCTCGATGCGATCGAGTACAAACGCGGCTGCAAACGCTTGAGCATGCCGGTCAATTCGGCTGCGGAAAGGCTTACTGGAAATTCGTGCAGCACGTCGGCGAGTTGCTGGCCCCACAGCCATTGCTTGAGATCGGCCTTGCGTTCAGGCCTGAGCAGATCGCGCAACGCGCCGTTGCTGCTGCGCGCGGCGATGAACGCGAGCGCGTCCGCACCCGGTCGCGCGATCTCGTAGTGCTTGCCGAGTGCATCGGCAAGACGCATGTCGCCCGCGCCTGTCACGTGCACCGGCGCATCCGCGCTCACACCGCTCAGCGTGATCAATTCGTCGACGAGTTCGGGGCAGTTGCTCGGCCAGACGCCGAGCGCGTCCCCTGCTTCGTATTCAAGGCCGGAGTCGGCTGTATTCAGCGAGAAATAACGCGTGTCCTTCGCGGCGCCCTGACGGTTCAGGCGCAGATTGCTGACGAGACGCGATGCGGCCGGCCGCCCTTTGGTCGGCACCGCGCCGGGCACCACCGCGTTGATCATGCCGCCCGGGGGCACCGCGTGCAGCGCCTCGTCTTCCTCGCTGATACGCACGATGATGCGTTCGAGCCACGCGTCGGCGTACTGCTGATACTCGCCGTCGCAATCGACGCGCTCCATCAGACGCTGCGCGCCTTGCGCGGCGAGACGTTCGTCGAGACGGCGGCCGTGGCCGCAGAACTGATCGTAGTTGCGGTCGCCGAGCGCCAGCACCGCGAAACGTACGCCGTCCAGACGCGGCGCATCGTCAGCGCTCAATTGCGTCCAGAAGGTTCGCGCATTATCGGGCGGATCGCCGTCACCGAACGTGCTCGTCATCAGCAACACGTATTGCGCTTTCGCGAGCGACGACACCTCGTAGTCCGCCATGCACGAAGTGCGAATCTCGAAGCGCGACTCCATCAGACGCGTGGCATAGCGCTCGGTGAGCGATTCGGTGTTGCCGGTTTGCGAGGCCCACAGCAAGGTCACTTTGGGGCGTACGCGAACGATGCGCACGCCAGATGCTTCAGGCGTACCGGTTGAAGACGTGGTCGCAAGCGTGGTCGATGCAAGCGTCGCGCTGCGGCTATACAAACCGGCCAGCAGACCATCCACGTGAAGGCGATTCGCCGGATCGAACGGCGCACTGCGTGGCAAAACCGGCACGCTGTCGATCCCTTGCACTTCGGCCGAACGCAAACCGCTAACGAAGCCCGCCAGATAAATGCGTTCGGCGTCGCTGAGCGACGGCGCGGGCATCGGCGGCAATTGCAACAGGCTGGTGAGTGCGTCGATACGGGGCATGTGCTGATCCTTGCTGCTTGCGGCGACTGCAACCTCGTCGCCGGGTACATGGTCGTGTCCTTGCAGAACCGGCTCGACGGCATCTAGCGTGACCGGACTCAGCGCGACCGCGCAGAACTTCAGTTCGGGCTGCTGGGAAACCGGATCGATCGCGTCGCTCGTCACCGTGTTGATGCACAGGTCGTCGCCGAATACGTCGTTCCAGTGCATCGGCGCGAAGCAGTTGCCCGCGCTCACGCGTTCGGTGACGACCGCGGGCAGCACCGCGCGGCCACGGCGCGAACGGATCTCGACCGGGTCTTTCGCCTTGATGCCGAGCGTCGCCGCGTCTTCTGGATGAATCTCGACGAACGGACCGGGGTTCAGCTTGTTGAGCATCGCGACCTTGCCGGTCTTGGTCATCGTGTGCCATTGATGCTGCAGGCGACCCGTATTGAGCACGATCGGAAATTCGCGGTCCGGCAATTCGGCCGGCGCCGCGTAAGCGCGCGCAAAGAACATCGCCTTGCCGCTCGTGGTCGGAAACACGAGGCGCGGACGGCTGCCGTCCGGCAGTTGCTTCAACGTCTGGCTCACGCCGTCGTTGAGATAGCGGATCGGGTTGCGCTCCGCTGAAGCGCCGGACGACAACGGCCATTGCAGCGGCGTGTCCTTCAACCTGCGATGACTCGCGCCACGCAGGTCGTAGCCCGTGTTCGGATTCGACGCGCGCGTGATCTCAGCGAAGACTTCTTCGGCGCTGACATAGCTGAACGCATCGGCGAAGCCCATTTCACACGCGACGCGCGCAATGATCTGCCAGTCCGGCAACGCGGCGCCCGGCGGCTCGATGCCCTTCTGCATCAGCGTGAGATTACGCTCGGAGTTGATCATCACGCCCTCGGCTTCGGCCCACAGCGCGCCGGGCAACAACACGTCGGCGTAACGGTTGGTCTCCGTGTCGAGGAATGCGTCCTGCGCGATCGCGAGTTCGGCCGCGCGCAATCCGGCGATCGCGTTCTGCCGGTTCGCGACGCTCGCCACCGGGTTCGTGCAGATGATCCAGCACGCCTTGATATCGCCCGCGGCCATGCGCGCGAACATGTCGATCGTGCCGTTGCCGACTTCGGTTCCGAGCGTGCCCGGCGCAATGCCCCACAGGTCTTCGACAAACGCGCGGTCCGCGTCGACCAGCACCGAACGCTGGCCCGGCAAACCGGGCCCCATGTAGCCCATTTCGCGGCCGCCCATCGCGTTCGGCTGACCCGTCAGCGAAAACGGCCCGCTGCCGCGCCGGCAGATCCTGCCGGTCGCCAGATGCAGATTGCAGATTGCGTTGGTGTGCCACGTGCCATGCGTGCTCTGGTTCAGACCCATGGTCCAGCAGCTGATCCACTCGTTCGCCGTGCCAATCATCTGCGCGGCGCGGCGAATATCGTCAACGGCGAGACCGGTGATTTGCGCGACGTATTCCGGCGTATAGTCCGCGAGAAACGCGGGCATCGCGTCCCAGCCTTCGGTGGCCTCCGCAATGAAAGCGGCATCCGTCTGGCCGTTTTCGTGCAGCAGATGCAACAGGCCGTTGAGCAGTGCGAGATCGGTGCCCGGCTTGATCTGCATGTACAGATCGGCCTTCTCCGCCGTCGCGTTGCGGCGCGGGTCGACGACGATCAGCTTCGCGCCGGCCTTCACACGGTCCATCAACCGCAGAAACAGAATCGGATGGCAGTCGGCCATGTTCGCGCCGATCACGAAGAACAGGTCCGCGTGGTCGATGTCCTCGTATGATCCAGGCGGGCCGTCCGCGCCGAGCGAGAGCTTGTAGCCGCTGCCCGCGCTCGCCATGCACAGGCGCGAATTCGATTCGATGTTATTGGTGCCGACGAAACCCTTCGCGAGCTTGTTGACGAGGTACTGCGCCTCGATCGACATCTGACCTGACACGTAGAACGACAACGCGTCGGGTCCGTGCTCGTCGAGCAGGCTACGCAGACGCGCGGCCGTCGTGCTGATCGCCTGCGCCATCGGCAACGGCACCGGGTCTTCATCACGCGCGTGACGCACGAATGCGCTTTCGAGACGACCGGACTTGCGCAACGCGACATGCGCCGATTGCCCCTTCGTACACAGTCGTCCGAAGTTGGACGGATGCTCCTTGTCGCCGGAGATTTTCACGACCTGGCCGTCCTCGACGTGCAGCACCATTCCGCAGCCGACGCCGCAGTAGGGACAAACAGTCTTTACGTTAGTGGAGGACATAAGCGGAGGCGTGATTGGCAAGAGGTTCAGGAATTCGGCGACTCAGACCGCGACCCACACGTGGCCGTCTTCGACGCGCGTCTCGAACGCTCCGACCGAATACGACGGCGTCTCGAGACATTCGCCAGTGCGCAGATCGAAGTGATGCTTGTAGATCGGCGAGGCGACCACGACACGTTCGCCGAGGCTGCCGATCAGTCCACGCGACAGCACCGCCGCCTGCGAGCCCGGATCGAAGTTCTCGATCGCGTAGACGGTGTTGGCGTCGCCGTTTTTTACGTGGAAAACCGCCACCTGTTCGCCGTTGACCAGCGCGCAGACACCGGTGTTGGGTACGATGTCGTCGAGCGGGCAGATGGCCGTCCAGGGCCGTGGTACGCGATCGTTGTTCATGGCGTTGGTTCTCGCTAGGTGAGCAATGAATGAGTGCAGCGACAGGCGACGACAATCGGTCAGACGGTTTCGACCACCACCGGAATCGCCGCGAGCCGCGCCTGCCGCTCGACGGGCGTCGCGGGCCGGATCTGCCCGCGCTCTTCGACGAAGCGAACGTTGCTATCCGGCTCGCCGCTGTTGACGAAATGACGGAAGCGCTTGCGCGTATCCGGATCGGTGACGGCCTTCTTCCACTCGCACTCGTAGGTGTCGATCACGTGGCGCATCTCCGCTTCGAGTTCGGCAGCCACGTCGAGGCGATCGTTGACCACCACGTCGATCAGGTACGCGAGCCCGCCTTCGAGGTTGTCGCGCCACACGCTGGTGCGTTGCAGACGGTCGGCGGTACGCACATAGAACATCAGGAAGCGGTCGATGTAGCGGATCAGCGTGTCCTTGTCGAGGTCCGACGCGAGCAGTTCGGCATGGCGCGGTTTCATGCCGCCGTTGCCGCACACGTAGAGATTCCAGCCCTTCTCAGTCGCGATCACGCCGACGTCCTTGCCCTGCGCTTCCGCACATTCGCGCGTGCAGCCCGATACGCCGAACTTGATCTTGTGCGGCGTGCGCAGACCCTTGTAGCGATTCTCGAGTTCGACCGCGAGGCCCACCGAATCGCCGACGCCATAGCGGCACCACGTCGAGCCGACGCACGACTTCACGGTGCGCAGCGACTTGCCATAGGCATGGCCGGATTCGAAGCCGGCCGCGATCAGTTCTTCCCAGATGAGCGGCAGTTGCTCGACGCGCGCGCCGAACAGGTCGATCCGCTGACCGCCGGTAATCTCCGTGTAAAGACCGTATTTCTTCGCGACCTGGCCGACCGCGATCAGGCCGTCGGGCGTCACTTCGCCGCCCGCCATGCGCGGCACGACCGAATACGTGCCGTCACGCTGGATGTTCGCGAGGTAGTAATCGTTGGTGTCCTGCAGCGACGCGTGCTCTTTCTTCAGCACGAAATCGTTCCAGCACGACGCGAGGATGCTCGCCACCGCCGGCTTGCAGATATCGCAGCCGAGCCCGCGACCATGCTTCGCGAGCAGTTCGCCGAAGTCGCGCACGCCCTCGACACGCACGATGTGATACAGCTCCTGGCGCGAAAAGGCGAAGTGCTCGCAGACGTGGTTATTGACGGCCAGCCCCTGCTTCTTCATCTCGGCCTTCATCACCTGCGTGACGAGCGGCACGCAGCCGCCGCACGAGGTGCCGGCGCCGGTCGCGCATTTGAGTGCACCGATGTCGGTGGCGCCCGCGCAAACGGCCTCGCACAGATCGCCCTTCGACACGTTGTTGCACGAACAGATTTGCGCGGCGGCAGGCAATGCCTCGACACCGAGCGCGGGCTTCGCGCTACCGTCCACTTGCGGCAGGATCAGGAACTCGGGCGCTTCCGGCAACTCGATGCGGTTCAGCATCATCTGCAGCAGCGTGCCGTATTCGCTCGCATCGCCGACCACCACACCGCCGAGCAGATACTTGCCGCACTCGGACACCACCAGCTTCTTGTAGACCTGCTTGCGTTCGTCGCTGAACTGATACGCGCGGCTGCCCGGCGTGTTGCCGTGCGCGTCGCCAATGCTCGCGACGTCGACGCCCATCAGCTTGAGCTTCGTGCTCATGTCGGCGCCGGCGAATTCCGCGACCGGCTCGGCTGCGGCTTCGACTACGCCCGCGAGCAGTTGCTTCGCGACCGTGCGCGCCATGTCGTAGCCCGGCGCGACGAGCCCGAACAATTGACCGTTCCACAGCGCGCATTCGCCAATCGCATAGATGTGCGGATCGCTAGTGCGGCACGCGTTGTCGATCACGATGCCGCCGCGCGCGCCCAGCGTCAGACCGCATGCGCGCGCGAGGTCGTCGCGCGGACGGATGCCCGCGGAGAACACGATCATGTCGGTGTCGAGATGGCTGCCGTCCGCGAACTGCATGCGGTGGGTGCTCCCTTCGCCGTCGACGATCGCCGTGGTGTTCTTCTGCGTGTGGACCGTCACGCCCAGTTCTTCGATTTTGGTGCGCAACACCCGGCCGCCGCCGTCGTCCACCTGCACGGCCATCAGGCGTGGCGCGAATTCGACCACGTGGGTTTGCAGGCCCAGGTCGCGCAACGCCTTCGCGCATTCGAGCCCGAGCAGGCCGCCGCCGACCACCGTGCCGGTCGTCGCGCGAGCACCGCATTCGCGCATTGCTTCGAGGTCGTCGATAGTTCGGTACACGAAGCAATCGGCGCGCTCGCGGCCCGGCACCGGCGGCACGAACGGATACGATCCGGTCGCGAACACGAGCCTGTCGTACGCCAGCGTCTCGCCGGTCGACACCGTCACGGTGCGCTCATCGCGATCGACCGCCACGGCCTTCGCATTGAGCTTGAGCCGCACGTTCTGACGCTCGAAGAAACCGGGCTCGACGAGCGACAGATCGTCGGCCGTCTTGCCCGCGAAGAATTCGGACAGATGCACGCGATCGTAGGCCGGCCGGGATTCCTCGCACAGCACCGTGATGTCGAGACCGTGCGCGGCATTCTGCGCCAGGCATTCGACCAGCTTGTGGCCGACCATCCCGTGACCGATAACGATGATTTTCATGAGCGGGTGTCCTCAATGTGCTGGGCGTCGAGCGTCGCCGTCTGGCATCTGGCGAAGCGATTGCGAAAAAAAACGGCGTCCCGCGAACTCAGCCGATGACTGAATCCGGGGGACGCCGTTGTCCTGACCTGGGTAGTGCGCCGAGTACTTTGTGTTGCACTCGCGACGAATCTTCGTTGATCCGCTGCGAGCCCTAATGCAATGCCCGTGCCAATCGTGCGAAATGCGCCGCAGAACGGTGTCGCACGGTGCTTTGCGATGAATCGGGCGGCTCGCCCGCGACGGCCGCGCGCGTCGCGTTTTGATGCGGGGAAGCACAGGGATGGTGCGACGCAGCACCTTGCCCGTGCGAGCGTTGGGCAGGCACGCAATGCGTCGCGCGTTGCTGTTTTCAGCGTGCGCGACAAGGCGTGGTGCGGGAGGTGACATGAGACGTAACGCACTCGCCGCACAAGCGACCGTGTGGCTCAGTACTTGCATGAGTGAGCGCGAAGTCGTTGCGGCAACGCGGCCGCAACGACAGGACTTCGCACAGCACAACACAGTGCGGAGTTCCGCTTGAACCGGTTCCGAAACAGATCGCAGCAAACGGACAACGGCGTCCCCTCGTGAGCACCATCACGGGCGGACGCTTTTTTTTATTTGACGCCGACGCTACGTCCATCGAGGTCTTCCCACCGTCTACAGATACTAAGGATTCCGTGATGAATACGAATACAGGCAAGGTCACGCTGCTGAGCGCCGGCCCGGGCGACCTCGACCTGCTCACGCTCAAAGCGGCCAAAGCGCTCGCGGCCGCCGACGTCGTGCTGCTCGACGATCTGGCGAATCCCGACATCGTGACGCTCGCCCCGCAGGCGCGCGTGATTCGCGTCGGCAAGCGCGGCGGCTGCCGCTCGACGCCGCAAGCGTTCATCGAACGCCTGATGCGGCGCTATGCGCTCAAGGGCTTGCACGTGGTGCGCGTCAAGGGCGGTGAAGCGCTGCTATTCGGACGCGCCGGCGAGGAACTGGCGATGTTGCGCGCGGCCGGCATCGCGGTGGAGATTGTCAATGGCATCTCGTCGGGCTTCGCAGCGGCGGCGGGCTTGGGCATTTCGCTCACGCATCGCCGTCATTGCCACGGTGTTAGCTTCGTCACCGCGCACACCGAGGATCACGGTGAGCCGGACTGGGCCGCGCTCGCGGCGACCCGCACCACGTTGGCGATTTATATGGGAATGCGGCGCATCGGCAGCATTGCCGGCGCGTTGCTGAAGAGCCTGCCGGGCGATACGCCGGCCGCTGTCGTCCAACGGGCGGGTGGCGCCGACGAGCGGCGTTTGCTGACGCGCCTCGACCGGCTCGCCGCCGACGCGACGAACGCGGGCTTCGCCAGTCCGGCGGTGATTCTGGTGGGCAGTGCGATCGGCGAGAGTATCGAGCGGATGCGGATTGAAGGCGACGGGCGGCGCGCTGAGGGCGGCTTCATGCGGGCCGAGGAACCGCTCGCACACGAAGCAATCGCCCATGCCGCCTGAAGCGGCTCACGAACCGGTTGCGACCCTCCCAACCTCACGCCTTCAGACCTTCACGCCGTCACACACCCGCAGGCAATCTCGCGACAAAACACGTGCCCTCTTGCGACGATGAACTGACGTCCAGCGTGCCGCCATGCGCAAGCACGATCTGCCGGCAGATATAGAGGCCGAGTCCCAGTCCGCCGCCGGGCTTGCTGGTGGTCGGCCGCCAGTAGGGCTCGAAGACCTCGCCCAATGCGTCCGGCGCGATCGCGTTGCCGCCGTTCATCACGCTCAGCACGAGTTCGCCTTGCTCCAGGCGCACCCGCACTCGCACCGGGAACCCCGTTTCGCCATGCGTGACCGCATTGCCGAGCAGGTTCGACAGCAATTGCTGCACGCGCGCGCGATCGCATCGCACCGGCGTGTCGAGCGCGATGTCGTCGGCGAGGACATGTTCGGGATTGGCGATGCGCACTTCGGTGACCACCGCGCGCAACGCGGCGGCCAGGTCGTCGACCACGTCGATCGATACGCCGATGCCCGAGCCGAGCCGGCCGCGCGCGAAATCCATCACGTCGTCGATCAGGCGTGCCATGCGCAACGCGCTGGTTTTCAGGCGCTGACCGATCTTCACGAGGTCGGGCTCCTGCTTGCGCAGCGCGAGCAGTTCGGCGGTAGCGCTGATCGCAGACAGCGGATTGCGCAGATCGTGTCCGAGCACGGCGATGAACTGCTCGCGTAGCGCCGCTGTTTCACGTTCGCGCGTGAGCGCCACCTCGGCCTCCTGCTGCCGTCCCTGCGACGCAAGCTGGATCGCGATCAACTCGGCGAACATCTCGAACATACCCAGCGTGCGCGCGCTCGACAGCTCGGCCGGGGCCGGATCGATCGCGCAGAGATTACCGAAATAGCTGCCGTCGGGAAGAATGATCGGCACGGAAATATAGCTGCCGAGTTTGTAGATTCGCGCTGTGTGATGGCCGTGATAGACAGGGTCGCTGCCGAAATTGTCGATCACGATCGACGCGCGCGCAGTGCGCGACTCGAAGCACAGCGTGGTGTGCAGGTCGAGTTGACCGCCGGCCGCGAGGCCGAAATTCACGTTGTCCTGAACCGCGCAGGCGGTCCACGTCTGGTCCGTGACCCGCGCCACGGCGGCGAAGCCCATGCCGGTGTTGCGGCAAATCAGGCGCAGGATGGACGGCACGGCGTCGATGCGCTGGACCGCTTCGATATCGCGCGCGAGGTCGGCATCGAGGCCGGTTTCGAACGGTAGATTAGTCATAGGCCGGCGCTGCCGGAGCCCCCTGCCGAGATGGCCTGAAAACGGAAACGTGGAGGCCCGATTCTATCGGGACTTCAAATTGCTTGTTGATTCACCAACTGCAAATCAACCACGGAGAGGCCGGATGTCCCTGCGCCACAGCGCCCGCTTACTGATCGCCGACGACGACGCGGACCTGCTCGCTGCCTACGCGCTCTATTTCAGCGCGCACGGCTTCGACATTCGCACCGCGCGCAACGGGCTCGACGCGCTCGCCGAATACTGCGCGTGGCATCCCGAAGCCGCGCTGCTCGACGTCGAGATGCCGCGCCTCGACGGCCGCGCGGTGGCGCGGCGCATCCGCTACGTGGCCGACACGCCGGCGCCGACGCTGGTCGCCGTCAGCGGTCTCGAACAGGCCGAGGCGCGGCACGAGTCGCTATGCTCCGGCTTCAATCATCACTTCGTCAAGCCGGCGCCGATGCCGGCAATACTCGCGGCATTGACCGGGCGCATCAGGCATTAGACGGGGAGCGCGTTCAGTGTCGAGCGCGTGGCTCGCCTGTTTCGCGGCTACGTCCGGATGACTTCGCCGCGCTGCTTCGTGGGGTTGCTTCGCGATCGTCCGCGGCCACTGGTCCGCACGCCCGCGTGTGAAAAACGGGTCAATCGCCGAACGCCAGCTCCGCTTCAACCTCCTGCCCCACCCGCAACCATCCGCCCGCCCCATTCACGACCAGCGCATTGTTGCCGAAGGTGATCGCACCGTCGCGCTGCGGCTGAGCCCGGTAGACGCTCATCGTGTCGCTCGGTTCGTTCGGCCAGTCCGGATCGGGCGCGCCCTTCGCCTGGTCGATGGTCGGCATCGGGCAGCGCGCGCACAGTTTGATCAGTTGCAGCTCCATGGACTGCTGCGCGGTGGACTCGCCCGCAATGCTCAGCGTTTCCACATAGTCCTCCTCGTATGCGTCGAGGCCGGTCAGCACCACATTCGGACGGAACCGGTCGATCGGAATCGCCGGCGCGCCCTTCGCGGTGAGGCGCGCGTTCAGGTCATCGAGCGATGCCTGGCCAACCACCAGCAGCGGAAAGCCGTCGGCGAACAGCGTGGTGGCGCCGCCGACGCTGCCCGTGTAGTCCGGATCGACGATGCGCTCCTCGTCGGGGTTAAAGCGCAGAAGCCGTGCCGGTATGCCGAGAAAGTCGGAGAACCAGGCGGCGCTCGCGTCGCCCGTGTCGATTCCGTAGGCCGCGTCGCGCCAGACACTGGTCTGCACCCGGCGCGCCGCGTCGAGTCGCGCGGCATCCAGCGGCGTGCGCAACTCGCTCATGCCGGGCGCGCGCAACACCAGGTCCTCTGTGCCGAGTTCGACCTTGATCAGTGCCATGCGGGGATACGCGCGCTGCGTGAGCATCGCGCCGTGCGGATCGGTGACCATCCAGCATCGGTCGTATTCGAGGCCGGTCGCGAGCAGGCGCGCTTCACGCAGCGCGATGCCCGCACAGGATTTGACCGGATAAACGAACAGTTCGCTGATTGTAGGCATGGTGTGTAGGGCGCGTGGCGCGCGCGAGTTTCTTGTGTGCAAGGCTCGATTGTAAGGCCCACTACCGGAAGCCTCCAGTTGTGGCTGTTGCCGGGGCGATTCAGCTCCGCCGTTTCGTCCGGCCGCGCTTGGACGTAGAATCCTCAGGCGTGGCGACGGACCGGAAGCCCGGCCGACGCGATGGCATTCGCGCACAATGCGGGTGCCGACGGCTGCGTGCAACCCGCGCTGTCACCGAACACCAACGGGGCCGACGCGCGTTTGATCGACCCGCATCGGCATCCGAATCCGCAGAGAGACGCGTGGCGAGTCGGGCGCCGCTCGACCGCTTGCACGCGGATTCAAGAGCGAGAGTGAGGCCGCATGGGTATTCGCCATTGCAAACGCAACGGCGCGGCGCGTGTCACTGCCGCGCCCACACCGCTGCATGCGCAGCAAAGCGCTGCACGGCACGGCTTGGGTCACCGTCGTGCGTCGCCGTCATACGCATTGCGGATCGGCATGCAAGCATGCCGGCATCACTGGATAGAACTTGTAGAAGCATCCTTACCATCACCGAGACAGGAAATTCATTATGCTGAGCAAACCCGTGTTGACCGTTGCCGAAACGACCCGCATCCTCGAAGCCGCGCGCGCGGAAGCCGAGAAGAACAAGTGGGCCGTCGCGATCGTGGTGGTCGACGACGGCGGCCATCCGCTCGCCATGCTGCGCCTGGACGGCGGTGCGCCGGCCAGCTCGTACATCGCGACGGAAAAAGCGCGCACGGCGGCGATCGGCCGTCGCGAGACCAAGGTCTACGAAGACATGATCAACAACGGCCGCACCGCGTTCCTGAGCGCGCCGCTGCAGGGCACGCTGGAAGGCGGCGTGCCGGTGATCGTCGACGGTCAGGTGGTCGGCGCGGTCGGCGTGTCGGGCGTCAAGTCGGATCAGGACGCGCAGATCGCCAAGGCCGGTATCGCGGCGATCGCGGCTTAAGTTGCGGGCCTGAATCGCAGCTTGAAAACGCGGCTTGAAACGCGACCCGGCTCGCAGCATGACCGCGACGCCGTTCACAATGGCGCGCGCGTATCGATTGAATTGAAGTAACCCGTGGCATCACTCTGGCAATAACCTGGTAATACCCTGGCAATAACGCGGACCGATGCCCCCTCGTCGGTCCCATCAGACAGATGGAGCAGTCGATGACTCAGATGAACCCGCGCGGCGGACTGCAGGTCGCCGCCAACCTCGACCAGTTCGTTGAAACCGAAGCCCTGCCCGGCACCGGAATCGACAGCGCCGCATTCTGGTCGGGCTTCGACGCCCTCGTGCACGAGCTGGCGCCCAAAAACCGGGCGCTGCTCGCCGAGCGCGACCGCCTGCAAATCGAACTCGACAACTGGCATCGCGCGAATCCGGGTCCGGTGCGCGATCTGCGCGCGTACCGTGCGTTTCTCGAAGGCATCGGCTACATCGTGCCGACGCCCGCCAGCGTCAAAGCCACGACCGACCAGGTGGACACCGAAATCGCCGAGCAAGCCGGCCCGCAACTCGTCGTGCCGCTGTCGAATCAGCGCTATGCATTGAACGCGGCGAACGCGCGCTGGGGCAGTCTGTACGACGCGCTGTACGGCACCGACGCGATTCCCGAGACGAACGGCGCGGAAAAGCAGCAGGCCTTCAATCCGGTGCGCGGCGCCGCGGTGATCGCGTATGCGCGCAAGTTTCTCGATCAGGCCGCCCCGCTCGCGAACGGCTCGCACGCCGACGCAACGCGCTATAGCGTCGAAGGCGGCAAGCTGGTCGTCATCTTGAAGAACGGCAGGAGCGAACTGGCGAAGCCCGCGCAGTTCATCGGCTATCAAGGCGATGAGAGCGCGCCGTCGGCAGTGCTGCTCAAGCACAACGGCCTGCACTTCGAAATACAGATCGACGCGAACGATTCGATCGGCAAGACGGATGCCGCGCATGTGAAGGACGTGGTGGTCGAAGCGGCGGTGAGCACGATCATCGATTGCGAAGACTCGGTCGCGGCCGTCGATGCGGACGACAAGGTGCAGTTGTATCGCAACTGGCTCGGCCTGATGACCGGCGACCTGACCGAAGAGGTCACGAAGAACGGCAAGACCTTCACGCGCCGGCTGAACGCCGATCGCGTGTACACCGCCGCGAACGGCACCGCGCCGGTCGTGCTGCATGGCCGTTCGCTGCTGTTCATCCGCAACGTCGGTCACCTGATGACCAATCCGGCGGTGCTGACGAAAGACGGCCACGAAATTCCGGAAGGCATTCTCGACGCGGTCATCACCACGTTGTGCGCGCTGCACGACCGCAAGCACAAGCTGAACTCGCGCACCGGCTCGATCTATATCGTCAAGCCGAAGATGCACGGCCCGACCGAAGTCGCGTTCGCGAGCGAACTGTTCGCACGCGTCGAAGACCTCCTGCAACTGCCGCGCAACACGATCAAGATGGGCATCATGGACGAGGAGCGCCGCACCAGCGTGAACCTGCTCGCCTGTATCGCCGAAGCGTCGGAGCGGGTCGCGTTCATCAACACGGGTTTCCTCGATCGTACCGGCGACGAGATGCACACGGCGATGGAAGCGGGCCCGATGATGCGCAAGGGCGACATGAAGTCGAGCGCATGGATTGCCGCGTATGAGCGCAGCAATGTGCTGGTCGGTTTGAGCGCGGGCCTGCGCGGCCGCTCGCAGATCGGCAAGGGCATGTGGGCGATGCCCGACCTGATGCACGCGATGCTCGAACAGAAGATCGCGCATCCGAAGGCCGGCGCGAACACCGCGTGGGTGCCGTCGCCGACCGCCGCGGCACTGCACGCGCTGCACTATCACCAGATCGACGTGCAGGCGGTTCAGCAGGAGCTGGAGCGCACCGACTACGCGAAGGTCCGCGACGAACTGCTCGACGGCCTGCTGACGATCCCGGTGGTCGAATCGGCGAAGTGGAGCGATGACGAGATCCGCAGCGAGATCGACAACAACGCGCAAGGCATTCTCGGCTACGTGGTGCGCTGGATCGATCAGGGCGTGGGTTGCTCGAAGGTGCCGGACATTCATAACGTCGGGCTGATGGAAGACCGCGCGACGCTGCGCATTTCCAGCCAGCACATCGCCAACTGGCTGCATCACGGCGTGGTGAAACGCGAGCTGGTCGAGGAGACGTTCAAGCGGATGGCGAAGGTGGTCGACGAGCAGAACGCCGGCGACCCGCATTACAAACCGATGGCGCCGGGCTTCGACACGATCGCGTTCAAGGCCGCGCAGGCGTTGGTGTTCGAAGGGCGCCAGCAGCCGAGCGGCTATACGGAACCGTTGCTGCACAAGTTCCGGCTGGAAGTGAAGCAGCAAGGTTGAGACTGGTTGGGCAGGCCTGTTCGCGTGTGATGACTGACGCGCGGACCGGCTGAAATGACAACGGGCGCCGCATGATGCGGCGCCCGTTTTCTTTGCGTGGAGTGTTTCGTGCGGTGATGCGCGCCTGATTCCGTTCAGCGCGGTGGCGCATCGGCCACGCGCTTCAGCAGCGGATCAACCTGCATGCTCACCTACCCGATCCAACGCTTCAGTCCGCTCAAGCCGCTTCCACCGCAAACTGCGCCGGCTCGCCCACCGACTGATTGTTCTGCATATACGCCTGCAGGTACGCTTCGAAATCCGCCTTCACTTCCGGATGACGCAGCGCGAATTCGACTGTCGCTTTCAGATAGCCGAGCTTGCTGCCGCAATCGAAACGCGTGCCGAAGTAGCGATACGCGAGCACCTGTTCCTCGGTCAGCAGCGATTGCACCGCGTCGGTCAGTTGCAGTTCGCCGCCCGCGCCCGGCTTAACCGAGCGGATATGCTTGAAGATGGTCGGCATCAGCACGTAGCGGCCCACCACGCCGAGATTCGACGGCGCGTTGTCCGGCGCCGGCTTCTCGACAATGCCCGACAGTTTGATCACATTGTCTTCCCACTCGCGGCCGTCGACGACGCCATACGAACGGCTGTCCTCGCGCGCAATCGTTTCGACGCCGATGACCGAGCTGTGATAGTGGTTGAACGTGTCGACGAGCTGGCTCATCACCGGCTTCGAGCTGTGCAGCAGGTCGTCGGCGAGGATCACGGCGAACGGGCTGTCGCCCACCAGTTTCTCCGCGCACAGCACCGCATGGCCCAGGCCTAGCGCTTCGGCCTGACGCACATAGAAACAGTCGACGTTGGCCGGCTTGATGCTGCGCACGAGATCGAGCAGCTTCTGCTTGTTGCGCGCCTCGAGCTCGGCTTCGATCTCGTAGGACTTGTCGAAGTGATCTTCGATCGCGCGCTTGCTGCGGCCCGTCACGAAGATCATTTCGGTGATGCCGGCGGCAATCGCTTCCTCGACCGCGTACTGGATCAGCGGCTTGTCGACGATCGGCAGCATTTCCTTAGGACTTGCTTTGGTAGCCGGCAGGAATCGTGTCCCGAGGCCCGCTACGGGAAACACGGCTTTGGTGACTTTCAGCATGGTAGGCATTCCCACATCGGTTAGAAGTTAGTGTGTTCGCGGACCTGATGGCCAATCGATGTCGTCGTAAAGGCTAGCAAAAAAACCGGCCATTTTCACCAACGAATTTTTCTCCAGCGGGATAAATAAATCGATCTTCTTTCAATATTCCAAACCAATGGCATTGGCAGGAAACTATTACGGATATCGGACGAATTATTTCCCTGAATTCCGAAAAATTTACATATTCACGGGCGCCGGTCCGCTCATGCAGGAGACCCGTCAGCCGGCGCGGCGCGGGCGGCTCTCCTCCATGCGTGCCGGAGTCATTCGTTGTCGTCGACGGGCGGCAGTTTGCCCGGATTCATCCGGTAACGACGGATCGGCTCGTTACGCAAGGCCTCGCGGTAAGCGGAGGCGGCAACGAGGATCAGCAGCACGGCAACGCCGGCGAGTAAATGCAGGTTCATGACTTCACCTCTGGTCAGGAAAATCCGTGCTTCAAATTAGCACGAAAAAAGCGGTAAATAATTCGCCGCCGCATCTGCTCATGCTCAATTACAATTCGTCACAAAATCGCCATTCAATTCAATAACACGGGCAATTTTTTATCGATTTTTTGCGGCCGCGGTGCTCTAGCATGTGATCCATCGCGGGCGCGTACGGCGCCCGGCACTCCGCTTTTTCCCGTTCAGATTCAGATTAAGGACCGCGCATGAGCGACTCAGCACTGGATGCCGCCGGCTCATCCCTGCCTCTATCCCCTTCACGCCCTTCGCGTCCCTCGCGACCGGCCGGCGCCGCCGCATCGCCTGCGCCGAGCGACGCGCGCGCCGACAGCGCCGGCAAGGAGCACGTGATCGATGCGATGCGCGGCTTCGCTGCGTTGCTGGTTGCGTACTTCCATTGCCGCCAAATCGCGTGGGTGGGCATGCAGGCGTTTCACCAGAGCGTTACCCATGCGTTTAGCCTGAGCGCGATTGCCGCCTATCTGACGTTCCCGATCGCGTGGGGCTCGGCCGGCGTGCCGATTTTCTTCGTGATCAGCGGCTACTGCATTCATCGCGGCGGCGCACTGCGCCTCGCCAGCAATCCGGCTTACCGGCTCGACGCCGCCAATTTCTGGGTGCGCCGTTTTGCGCGCATCTATCCGGTGTTGCTTGCAGCTTTGGTCCTCACCTTCGCGCTCGACTGGTTCAGCCTGCAATTGCCGCCTGTGAGCCACAAGATCCGCGAGATCGGCCTGCAGGCGTTCCTCGTCAATCTGTTCTCGCTGCAAGGCGTGGCCGGCAAGACCTATGGATCGAACGGCGCGCTGTGGACGCTGTCGCTCGAAGTGCAGTTCTATGCGATCTATCCGCTGCTGTTCGCGCTGCGCCGACGCATCGGCATGACGTCGGTGCTGGCGCTGGTCGCGGTGGTCAACGTGGCGTCCGCGTATGCGCTCGAACGCCATGACATCCAGTTCTTCACGTCGTACTGGTTCTCGTGGACGCTCGGCGCGTGGATCGCGGACGCGAAGGTTCGCAGCACGTCGCAGACCCGCTCGTCGATATGGCTATATGTGCTGGCTGCGGGCTTCATCGCGCTCGGCTGCGTGGCGTTCCATTTCGGTCAGTACGCTGCGTTCCAGTTGTGGGCGCTCGGCTTCGCGTTCTATCTGTACAAGGCGCTGGACCGCCGCAACGGGCCGCAACGCGCGACGTTCGGCACGCGCCTGCTGTCCCGTTTCGGCGACTTCAGCTTTTCGCTGTATCTGATCCATCTGCCGATCTTCGTGCTGATGTCGTCGCTGCTGTTCCGCTCGGCGTTGCAGATGTCGATCTGGCCGTCGTTCGGTTACATGCTGGTGGCCGTGCCGGCCGCTTACGTGTTCTACCGCCTGGTCGAACTGCCCGCGATGAAGTGGTCGGCGAGCTTCAAACCGAAAGCGGCGAAGGCGCAGCAATAAACCAGCGAAAAAAACGGAGCGAAAGCCACTGACTTTC
The DNA here is from genome assembly GCF_000739735.1 of Paraburkholderia ginsengisoli NBRC 100965. GTDB lineage: Bacteria > Pseudomonadota > Gammaproteobacteria > Burkholderiales > Burkholderiaceae > Paraburkholderia > Paraburkholderia ginsengisoli. The sequence goes on from NZ_BBJF01000004.1 coordinate 633,568, forward strand.
GCTCCGCCACGCCAACGACCGGGACCGGCCGAGTCCCCGCCTACCCCCGCGTCAAACCCGTGCGCGCCGCAGCGCGTCGAACTGCCATACGCCATCCCTCCTCGAACAAGCCGGGCAAACCTGCCCGCCCAGGCTGTCCCGGCTCGTTTAACGCCCTACCACGCGCTTCAGAATCCGCGCCACGCCATCCACATAGGTCGTGGTGCCGAAGCGGCTCAGCGCGGTCTGATAGCCGTTTCTGACCAGCCGGTTGCGCAGGTCGTCGTTCGAGCGCAGTTCCGCGAGCGTGTCGGCGAGACCGTGCGCATCGCCGGGTGTGCACAGCACGCCGTTCTCATGGTCGTCGATGATCTCCAGCACTCCGCCCGCGCGAGCCGCCACCACCGGCCGCTGCGCCAGCATCCCTTCGACGATCACGCGGCCGAAAGGCTCCGGCGTGATCGACGTGTGGACCACCGCGTCGACCGCGCACATGCAGGCCGGAATGTCGTGCTGGAAGCCCAGGAAATGCACACGGTCGCCGAGATCGTGCGCGACGACGAACGCATGCAGTTCGCTCTCGTACTGCTCTTCGCCGAACAGCGGCGCGCCGACCAGCACCGTATGCATCTGCGGATTGAGCACCATCGCTTCGAGCAGCACGTGCTGGCCTTTCCAGCGCGCGAGGCGGCTGAACGAGCCGACGAGAAACGCGTCGCGCGGCAGATTCAGGCGCTCGCGCAGCGTCGCCTGCGGCACCGCGCGCAATGCGTCGAACGGCTCGGCGGAAATGCCGTTGAACACCACGTCGATGCGCTTGCCGTCGAACTGTGTGAGTTCCGCGAACGCACGCGCCGACGCCGCCGAATTGGCGATCACGTGCGTGAGTCCGAAACGCGCGCACCATTTGATGATCGCCAGTTGTTTGCCGCCGAAATGTTCGGGGCTCACGATGTCGCGCAGATGCCAGACCACCGGACGTCTCGCGAGCTTGCCGGCAAGCGCGCCGATCACCATGGCGCGCTGCGTGTTCGCGTAGATCACGTCGGCCTTGCGGGCTCGTTTCGCGGTGGCGCGCACGAGCGACAGCAAGCCCTTCAGCGCCGCGCCCTTCGGCAGCGAGCCACCCTGCTTCTTCACATGACGCAGCGCGCCGGCGTCCAGCACGTCGACGGTGACGCCGGCCTGATCGAGCGCGGTGCGGAACGGACCGTCGTCGAACAGCACGACCTCGATGCGCGAGCGCAGCGCCTTGACGATTTCCAGCAGCGACAGTTCGGCGCCACCGAGCACGCCGCTTTGATCGACCGCGAGGATGCGCGGCGCACTGGCCGCCGCGTCCGCTTTATACGGCACGTAGCGCGGCAATTGCGCGCCGCGCAAGGCCGGCACCGCCGCCCGCACGTGGGCGAAGAAGCGTTCGCGGAAATGCGCGGCGGAGAACTGCTCGGCGTTGGCGCGGCAATCCATCGGCGAAAAACGCTTGATGTGAGCGTCAAAACGTTCGACTGCCGCGATGATCGATTCGGTATCCTGTTCATCGAAGAACATCCCGGTGGGCCGCGACTCGGACAGATCGCGCACGGTTTCGAGCGCCCCGCCCTTGCCGTACGCGATCACTGGCGTGCCGCATGCCTGCGCCTCGACCACCGAGATGCCGAAGTCCTCTTCGGCGGCGAACACGAAAGCCTTCGCGCGGCTCATCCGGTCCTGCAGCACCTTGAACGGCTGGTAGCCCATGATCTCGACGTTCGGCCCCGCCTTTGCGCGGATCTTCTCCATGTCGGGGCCGTCGCCGATCACGACCAGCTTGCGCTCCCGCATGCGCGCAAACGCTTCGACGATCAGGTCGATCTTCTTGTACGGCACCATCCGCGACGCGGTCAGATAGAAATCTTCCTTCTCGGTGCACAACGAAAACGCCTCGACGTCGACCGGCGGAAAGATCACCTGCGCGTCGCGCTGATAGACCTTCCTGATGCGCCGCGCGATGAACTCGGAGTTCGCGACGAAGCCGTCCACCGAGTTCGACGTACGGATATCCCAGTTGCGGATGTAATGCAGAATCAGCCGCGCCAGCGCCGACTTCGGTCCGTTGGTCAGCTTCGACTGTTGCAGATACTGGTGCTGCAGATCCCACGCATAGCGTATCGGCGAATGCACGTAGCTGATATGCACCTGGTCGGGGCCGGTCAGAATGCCCTTCGCGACCGCGTGGCTGCTGGAGATCACCACGTCGTACGCGGACACGTCGAGCTGTTCGATCGCGAGCGGCATCAGCGGCAGATACGAACGGTACTTGCTGCGCGCGAGCGGCAGCTTCTGGATGAACGACGTCGTCACCGGCTTGCCGCGCAGGAAGCTGCGGTCGTCGAGAAAGTCGACGAGACTGAACAGGTCCGCGTCCGGAAAGCACGCGACGATCTGCTCAAGCACTTTCTCCGCGCCCGCATAGGTGACAAGCCAGTCATGCACGATCGCGATACGCACCGTTTTATCGGCGCGCAGCGCAGCGCGGCGCGGCGTTGCGAGTCCGGGCACGCCGGGCACGTTGGTGAGTTCGGTAAGCGCGCTGCGCGTCGCGGGTCGCAGCACGGCTTCTTCAAGGATTTCCTGGTTCATGCGCTTTTCCTCGGATTCAGTCGCAACAGCAGTGAACGCGCAAGATTGCGCAAGGCGGGGGTCATCGTGATCGACCAGGCGATGTTCGCGCCGACCATCAGTACGCCGGCGGAAATCGCCAACGCAAGACCCGGCAGGAAGCTCGCCAGCCACAGGCTGGCGAGCAGGAAAGCGAGGTGGGCGAGCATGTCGAGCGCGATCTGGCGCGCGCGGATCGCCGAGAAATGCAGCAGCACCGCGTAGTCGAACAGTGCGCGTCCGGCGACGGCCACTGCTGCGCCCGTCAAGCCGAAGTGCGTGATGCCGACCCACAAAGCCCCTGCAAACAGGGGCAATTCGAACAGGCCGACGCGCGCGGCGGTGGCCGGATTGACCTGCGACTGGATCAGGATGCGCGTGACGTTCGCCTGTCCGACGAGCCACACGGCGACGATCATGATGCGGCCCACCGGCGCGGCGACGGTGGCGATTTCATTGCCGACCCACAGATGCAGGAACGGTTCGAGCACCAGCATCGCGACCAGCGCGACCGGCGTGAACACGCCGTTCAGGAATTCGAGCGACTGCTGCGTGATGGTGTCGGCATCCGCGCGGCCGACTGCGGACAGACGCGGAAACAGCGTACGCACCAGCGCCGTCGGCACGATGTTCAGGCGCGTGACGAGGTTTTGCGGCACCGTGTAGTACGTGACGAAACGCGCGCCGAGACTCGACCCGAGCATCACGCGGTCGAGCGAGTCGGCGATCATCGTCGTGACGCTGGCGATCAGCATCCAGCCGCCGAAATTGAACAGCCCCTTCGCGACGCCGAATTGCGGCGGCAGAATGCGGCGGATTTCCAGCACCTTCAGCGCGGAGCGGCCGAGCAGCAGCGCGGCGAGAATCCGCGCGAACACCGCCGCGGCGAGCACGTTCTGCAGCGTCGCGCCGAGCCACAAGGCCGCGCCGAGCGGCAGCAGCTGGAACAGAAACGTGCCGATCGTCTGATTGGTGTTGTAGACACCAAAGCGTTCGGCGCCGTTGATCGCGCCGGCGAACACCCACGACACGTTGGCAATCGGAATCGCCACCGCGAGCCACGGCAACGCCATGTACACCTCGTGCTGCAACTCGGGCGACACCTTCGTGAAATACGCGGTGTAGAGAAACGCGCCGAAGTAGATGATCAAACCGCCGATCACGCCGGTCGCGAGATTGAGCCACGTCGCGCTCCAGAACACGCGCGCGTTTTCCTCCTTGTCGCCGGATGCGCGCGCCTTCGAGATGTGATTCTGCGCGGCCATGCTCATGCCGAGATCGAGAATCCCGAAGTAGCCGATCAACGTCCACACGAGACTGATCACGCCGTAGCGCTCGACGCCGAGCAGCTTGATATACGACGGCACGGTCACGAGCGAGACGAAAGTCGGCAGCACCAGCCCGACGAAATTGATCGCTATGTTCCTGAGAATGCCTTTATCCATCGAATGCCTTGGGTTGACTGCGATTGCGCTTGTTTTGCGTGAGCGGTGAAGGAAGCCGTCATGGTTTCCAGCGATACATCAGCACCTTGCCGCGCGCGTCTTCCTCGACGAACACCAGGTACTCGCCATTCGCGCGCTTTGCCACGCTGATGCCGTTGGGTACGTCGACCCAGCCTGACGCACGACCCACTTCCGCGCCCGGCCGGATCACGCCGAGTTCGCGGCCGCTATCCTTGTCCCACACATGCACCGCGCCGACCGGTTCGACGCCGAAGATGTATTGCCCCTCGACGGTCAGGCCGATGATCGTCGCGATGGGTTTGCTCTGCGTCTGCCACGGCAACGTGATCGCGTAGCGCTGCACCGGATTGCCGCTCGACCACTTGTCGTAACGCACCAGCACGCGTCCCACTTCTTTCCAGAAGCCGCGATCGACCGGCGTGTCGGCCGTATAGCCGGTCACGTACATCGTGTCGGTGGCGGGGTCGTAGATCGCGCGATGCAGCTCGGTGAACGGTTGCGGCACCGGGTACTGCGTGAGGTTCGAATACGAGTAGATCGGATTGCCCTTTGCATCCAGTCCGCCGAAACGGAAGCGGTAGATGCCCTTGGTGTCGCGCGTGCGCCAGATGTCGCCGTTGGTGTCGACCCACCAGCCCCAGCCACCCGCGAGCTTCGTGCCGCTCGTGTTGAGCGTGAATTCGTCGCTGTTCAAGCGCCCGTCGCCGTTCGTGTCGCGCCAGATCCAGTCGCCGCCCGGCGGCGCATTCGGCACCTTCGCGACCGCGCGCTCGCGGCCCGCGATGAACCCGGACGGAATCGCCGTCTCGCCGTCATGCTGCGGATCGAAGCGATAGATCTTCAGATGGTCCGCATACATGTCGGTCAGAAACAGGAACGTGCGGCCCTTCAGCTTGCGGGCGATCGGCAGGCCCGGGTATTGATCGGTGTGAAACACCGGATCGTCCGGATACTTGAAGCGATTCGACAGGAACCCTACATATTTCCAGTCCTGCCCCGCAGGCTTCGACAGATCGAGTTCGAAGCGCTTGTTGCCGGTATAAACGCTGTCTGGTCGCGACGGATCGATCCACGCACCATCGACGAATAGCAGTCCCTGCACCTGCCAGTTCTGTTTGCCGTCGGGCGCATAGCTTTCGAGCGTCGCGCCGAGGCCCGCGCCGATCGGCTCGTAACGCGGCCCGATGCCGTTGGTCGACACATAGACGTTGCCGCGCACATCCACGCCGACACCGGTCAATCCGTTGAAACGCTGCGGTCCCGGCTTGCCGGCCACACCGCTGAAAATGCCGCCTTTCTCGCCGAGCGCGCCCGACTCCGCATAGCGACCGTTGCTCTTCGTGAAGAACAACACTTGCTGGCGCGGACCGTTGTCGGCGATCAGGATGCGGCCTTGCGCGTCGACGGCGAGATCCACGGCCAGCGTACCGGCGGGCAGCGTGAAGTTTTCGTCGATGCGTTGGCCGGTGGCCGTGTAATGCTCGACACCCGCCGCAGCGTCGCTGCGCGTGCCGCTCAGCACCCACAGCGTGCCGTCGGGTGCGAGCGCGATACGGCCGGGTTCGTGCACGTCCCACGCGGCTTTTTTCTGCATCGATTCGGCGTCGTACACCTCGATGCGATTGCGTGCAGTATTCGCCGCGTACAGCGTCGTGTCGTTCGCCGCGAGGCCGCCGATTTCGGCGCTCGTGCCGGTCGGCACTTCGTTCATCATCAGGAAGCCCGCGGCGAGTTGCGCGTGCGGATCGGCGGCTTTCGCGGCGGGCTGGAACGGCGCGGCGCGCTTCGGATCGGCGAGTTGCCGGCGCGAAATGCCGAACCATTGCTTGCCCTTCTCCGGCCACACGCCCGGTTCGACGAGCCGTCCCTTTTCATTGCCGAGCGCGATCGCCACGAACGCGTACTTGCGATTCACCGCGACCGCGTTGCCGCCGCCATTGCCCCAGCCGTGCGTGCCGCCCGCGAAGCCGAGCATCTTGCCGTTCTGATAGACACTCGCTTCGGCACCGCTCTCGTCCCACGGCGCGTTGGTGTACACCTTGCCGTCGGGCGCGACCGCGATCGCGGTGATGTTGATCTGCGTCCACGTACCGTCGCCGAAACCGAAGCTGTTGCCGAGCCATGAGGTCTTCGCGTTCAACGCGGTCTCCGCATGCGCCGCGACGCTGACCGCTCCCGCGGCCAGTCCGGCGGCGCACGCCAAGACGGCGAGCCAGCTTTTGAACGTGAAACGGCGCAAGGTAGGTCCTCCAGTCAACGGCGCGCTCGGGCACGAGCCCGCGCGGGTAAATAAATCCAGTGATGTGACGGGCCGGGCCGCCGCCAGCCGCACCAGAACGTGCGGCCGATTCGTGCAGGAAGGACGGCTGTAAGGCAGTGCGGCGAGACGGCTTGCAGGCGATGGCCGGCGCCGCCGCTATCGCAACGGGCCGTGCGCCGCGCGGGAAAGGCGAGTCCGCACGGCTTACCGTACCGGCCACGGCCTTGGTCGCCGCATTGGCCACATTACGCGGAAAAAACACCGCGACGAAAATCGAAAATAATTCAAAAATATTCTTCGCTTTAAGCATCGCGAAAGAAATCAATTTAAAAATCGATTAAAAGCCAAAGCGCACCGGCGCCTGACGCGTGGCCTGCTTTAGCGCATCTTTACCGATGCCGCGATGTTCCCGCAGCACTTATTACGCATTACCGGCCCACACGACACAAGCATATAAATCCCTCCGGAATGGATAACGAAACACCCTGTTGCAATCTGATTCATTTATCCAATTCATTCCCGTTTTTTCGCGATTTTCTTTTCCCTAGAATCGATTGCACTTCCGTTGCGACGCGAAGCGGGCGCGTCTGTCCTTCTCCAGGGACTCCCACGCGACCCTTCGCCCGGCCCATCCGCTTCACACCATGGACGGTTCATGACTGCCAGCGCATTGCCCCTCGCGCCCTCCCACTCCCGCATCGTGCAGCTCGACGGTCTGCGCGCGATTGCCGTGCTCGCCGTCTTCGCGCAGCACGCATTGAAAGCGCCGCTGTGGATGGGCGTCGATCTGTTTTTTGTTTTGAGCGGCTTTCTGATCAGCGGCATCCTGCTCGATCGCAAGGAGCGCAAGCAATCGTATTTCCGCTACTTCTACACGCGACGCGCGCGGCGCATCCTGCCGCCGTACCTGCTGCTGATGGTGGTGTCGTCGCTGCTGTTCGGCCTCGCGTGGGCGCAGCACTGGTACTGGTACGCGTTCTTCGCGACCAATATCGGCGACGCGCTCAATCAGAGCGGGCACGACAGTCTCAACGTGCTGTGGTCGCTCGCGGTCGAAGAGCAGTTCTATATTTTCTGGCCGTTCGTGATCCTGCTCGTGCCCGAACGTCTGCTCGGCTACGTGGCGGCCGCGCTGATCGTGCTGGTGCCGGTGCTCCGCGCGGTGGCCACGCCGTGGTTCGATTCGTTCTGGCCGATCTATTACCTGACGCCGTTCCGCATGGACCTGCTCGCGGCCGGCGCGCTGCTCGCAGTCGCGGTGCGGCGCGATCGTCACGCGCTGGAGCCGTTCAAGGGGCTCGCGGTATTCGGCGTGATCGCCGCGCTGGCGGTGCTGGCCGGGCTGCATCTGCACTTTCCGCGCTTTCGGGCGGCGAATACGCCGCTGTCGAATGCGGGGCTCTACAGTGTTTCGTTGGTGCTTTGTACTTCCGTCGTGGTCATCGCCTTGCAGAGCAAGGGCATCGTCAAACGGCTGTTGTGCAATCCGGTGCTGGTCTATATCGGCACGATCAGCTACACGATTTACCTGATTCATCTGAGCGTGCTGTACGTGCTGTGGCCGCTGCATCTGAATCGCTACGTGACGGCTGCGTGTGCGCTCGCGATCACCCTCGCTTACGCGAGCATCACGTGGTTCGCGTTCGAGAAGCGGTTGATCTTCGGTGCGCGCGGCAAGAGGCCGGTGCCGGTGCCGGCACATGGACCGGCTCATGCGCATGCGACGACACACGCGCCGTCCGGCGGCGGTGTCGCGCGAGCCGGGACGGCGCCGCAAGCGCCGCAAAGCCGCGCATGACGCGCCGTGGAGAACCTGCCGCGACGCTGAAGCGCGCGGTGTCGATGCCGGGTGCGCCTGTCGCGGACTCATCGGTGCGCGCATGGGCGGGTGCGTTGGCGAGCTCGCTGGCGATGATTGCACTCACACCCGCACTGGCGCCCGTAGCGTGCGCCGCGCGTACGAACGCGGCGCAAACAGCGCAAACGCCAATCCAGATCGATGCGTACGGCGATTCGACCACGCTCGGCATCACTTGCAGCGATGGCCATTGCGGCCCGCAGCCGCAAAACGCGGTGGCCTATCTGCAGGACGATTTACAGATGCATCACGGCGAGCGCGTACACGTCACGAACTTCGGCGTGGGCGGCACGATGGCCACGCAACTGCGCGACGGCACCGGCAACCGCCGCGCCGGACCGACCGCCGGACTGCCGTGGCGCGAACGCCTCGCGGCGTCGCCCGCGCAGATCGTATTGATCAATTACGGCATCAACGAAGTGATGCAGAACCAGACGCCGGATCAGTTCTACGCGGCCGAAACCGAACTCGTGAAAACTGCCCGCGCGCTCGGTAAGCAAGCGGTTCTGCAGACCTCGAATCCGATGCCCGACAACCGGCTCAACGCGCGGCTCGCCGCGATGGTCGCGATGACGCGTCGCGTGGCCGCCGAACAGCAGGTGCCGCTCGTCGATCAGTTCGCCTACGTGAGCGGCCTGCCCGACTGGAAGACGCTGATGTCCGACGGCGCGCATCCGAAGCCGGGCTTGTACCGGCTCAAGGCCGAACAGGATTATCAGGTCGTCGAACCTTTGGTGCGGCGGCTGCTGGACGGCACGCTCTGAAGCGCCGGTTCAAGCGCGCTTCTGGAATGTGCTTTTCGACTGTGCCGATGAAATGCGCTCCACCCGGCGCGAACGCTTCTTCCATTTTTCTTTTACCAATATCGAAGGCAAGCCATGAGCCAACCACACACGCAAACTCGCAGCCAACCCCGCAAAGCGATCATCACCGGCGTCTCCGGACAGGACGGCGCCTATCTGACCAAACTGCTGCTCGAAAAGGGCTATCTCGTCACCGGCACGTACCGGCGCACCAGTTCGGTCAATTTCTGGCGCATGCGTGAGCTCGGCGTGCTCGATCATCCGAATCTGCGTCTGGTCGAACACGACCTGACCGATCTCGGCTCGACGCTGCGTCTGCTCGAAGGCGCGCAGGCCGACGAGTTGTACAACCTCGCTGCACAAAGCTTCGTCGGCGTGTCGTTCGACCAGCCGGTGACCACCGCCGAAGTGACCGGCGTCGGCGCGCTGAATCTACTCGAAGGTCTGCGTATTCTGAGCCCGAAGACGCGCTTCTATCAGGCGTCGACTTCCGAGATGTTTGGCCTCGTGCAGGCGGTCCCGCAACGCGAGAGCACGCCGTTCTATCCGCGCAGTCCGTACGGTGTCGCCAAGCTGTTCGCGCACTGGTCGACCATCAACTATCGCGAGTCGTACAACCTGTTCGCGAGCAGCGGGATTCTGTTCAATCACGAATCGCCGCTGCGCGGCCGCGAATTCGTCACGCGCAAGATCACCGACACGGTCGCGAAGATCAAGCTCGGCAAGGCGGACGTGCTGGAACTCGGCAATCTGAGCGCGCAGCGCGACTGGGGCTTCGCGCTCGAATACGTCGAGGGGATGTGGCGCATGTTGCAGGCCGATACGCCCGACACTTTCGTGCTCGCGACCGGCCGCACCGAGACGGTCCGCGATTTCGTGCGCATGGCGTTCGCCGCGGCGGGCTATCAGATCGAATGGTCGGGCAAGGACGAGCGCGAGACCGGCATCGACGTCGCCACCGGCAAGACCCTGGTGCGCGTGAATCCGAAGTTCTATCGCCCGGCCGAAGTGGACCTGCTGATCGGTTGCGCGGACAAGGCGCGCGACACGCTCGGCTGGCAGCCGCAAACCTCGCTCGAACAGTTGTGCCACATGATGGTTCACGCGGACCTCGGTCGTAACGAGCATCACGAGACGTTCTGAACGTTCCCAGCGCTCTACTCCAATGGCGAGGATGCGCGGCCGCCGGTCCACGGCCGCATGATGAACCGCTCCGTGCCTGTTTGCTCTGCATAACTACCGGTATGCCTGATCGCAATGATTCAGGTCAATGCCTGCGCGACCCGGTCGCGCGAGAATGATTGCTCCAGATGGCGGTGGCTTTCCCGTGTGAAAACCACCGCCCTCATCACTCGATGGAGCGACAGATGTTCCCCGAATATCGCGACCTGATCTCCCGTCTGAAGACCGAAGACGCCCACTTCTCCCGCCTGTTCGAACGCCATAACGAGCTGGATCATCGCATCCACAACATGGCGACGAACGTCACGCCCGCCGACAGCGCGACGATCGATACCCTGAAAAAAGAAAAACTGCTACTGAAGGATCAGCTTTACGACGTGTTGCGCAAAGCGGCGGCGGCGTGATTCGAGCGGCCTGATGCTTCGGGTCACGTCGGTCGCGTGGCTGGATCAGGTCGTCGTTCAACGCATCCGTTCGTGCGTTTGCTTTAGCGGTGCGTTGTGCGTGGTTCGCGCATGTGTTGTCCTGGCCTGCGCCGCCGCCCGCGCATCGGGATCAATCTTCATCAGGGAGTTTCATCGTGGCATTCGAGGAAAAAAAAACGGCCACCGGCTACCCGCTGCGCGGCTCGTGAGTCAGGGCGATGTCGCCGTTGCAGTGCCGGACGACATGAGTAGCACCAACGGCGCGACGGCGCCCGCCATTTTCGCCGGCCTCGCCGCGCACGCGGCCGGCATCGCCGAGCGCACCGAAACGAGCCGCGCAGTGGACGCCGCCAGCGCGTTCATCTTCAACGGCGTCGAAAGCGCGCTGGCCGCGCCGGCTCGCGCGCCAGCCGATTCCGGCGACATGCTCGGCACCATCAAGGCGCTGATGGACGGCCTCTCGCCCGACGAAGCCCGCGCATTGCGCATGCAGCTGCTCGAAGGCAATCCCGCCGCGTGGCACGCGGGCGCCGAGCGTCATCCGGACGACGAATTGTCGCCGGCGTTGCGCGAAGGCGGCTATCCGTATCGCAACCTGATGTCGCGCCGCGCGTATGAAAAGCAGAAATACCGGCTGCAGGTCGAACTACTGAAGTTGCAGGCGTGGGTGCGTGAAACCGGCCAGCGCGTCGTGATCCTGTTCGAAGGCCGCGACGCGGCCGGCAAAGGCGGCACGATCAAGCGCTTCATGGAGCATCTGAACCCGCGCGTCGTCGCGCTGGAAAAGCCGAGCGAGTCGGAACGCGGTCAATGGTACTTTCAACGCTACGTGCAGCATCTGCCCACCGCCGGCGAGATCGTGCTGTTCGACCGCTCGTGGTACAACCGCGCGGGCGTCGAACGGGTGATGGGTTTCTGTTCGCCGCTCGAATACAGCGAATTCATGCAGCAGGCCCCGGAGTTCGAGCGGCACCTCGCGCGCAGCGGCACGCACATCGTCAAGTTCTGGTTCTCGGTGAGCCAGGAAGAACAGCGCCGCCGCTTCAAGGAGCGTCAGGTTCATCCGCTGAAGCAGTGGAAGCTGAGCCCGGTCGATCTCGCGTCGCTCGACAAATGGGACGAGTACACGCAGGCGAAGGAAGCGATGTTCGCGCAAACCGATACGGCCGACGCCCCGTGGACCGTGATTCGCTCCGATTGCAAGAAGCGCGCGCGGCTCAACGCGATGCGCTACGTGCTGCATAAGCTGCCGTATGCGAATCGCGATGCGGCGGTGGTCGGGGTCGTCGATCCGTTGATCGTCGGGCGGGCGATGTAGCGCGACGGTGGAGGCGTCACGACAAACTCAGTGCACGCCACCCGCCGCAATCGCCTCGCTATACACCGACGCCACGCGCTTCGCGATCACCGAGTTATCGAAGTTCTCACGCGCATACCGGCGGCACGCGTCCGCATCCGGCAACTTCAACGAGCCGTTCAACGCGCCGGCCAGGCCATCGGCAATCGCCTGCGCGCCCGTCTCCGGCAGCACCAGATTCGGCGACAAGCCCGCCACCGCCTCCGGCAGCCCGCCCACCGGCGTCACCAGCACCGGCGTGCCCGACGCGAGCGATTCGACGGTAATCAGACCGAAGCCTTCGAGCGCGACCGTCGGCACCACGCTGATATTCGCCGCGCGATACAGCGCCGCCAGATGCTGGTCGGGCACAAAACCGAGCAGCTTCACGTTATCCTCCAGCCCCGCTTCGCTTATACGCGCCTGCAACTCGCCTTCGAGCCGCCCCTTCCCCGCGATCAGCAACAGCACGTTCGGCGCGCTTCGCTTGAGCAACTTCACCGCGTCGATCAGATCTTCGAGACCCATGCGGCGCACGAGACGCCGCACTGCCAGCACGATCGGCCGGTCTTGCGGCAGTTGCAATCTCAGGCGAGCCTCGGCCGGTGTGATCGGCAGATTGAACTGCTCGACGTCGACGCAGCCCGGCACCACGCGCACGCGATCCGGCGCGATCCGGTAGCGCGAGGTCAGAATCTTGCCGAACGCCTCCGACAGCACGATCAGCCGCGACGAGCGGGCATACACCGATTGCTCCAGATAACGCTTCGCGCGTTGGCCCAACGAATCCGCGCCTTCGACGTGACTCTCGTCGGCCCACGGCCCCTGAAAATGCGAGACCTGCGGAATGCCGCGCGTCACGTCGAGTCCCGGAAACGTGTACAGCGCGAAGTGCGACGAAATCACGTCGGGCCGCGACGTCGCGATTTCCTGCCGGAGCGCGCGGCGTGCCGCCATCAGCCGCAGCGGCAGCGATTGCGCGGCCGACCCGAAGCCGTTGATGGCGCCACCCGTATCCGCGGCCACTTTCGGCGAGCCGGCGACCACGCCGCGCACCGCGACGCCCGCGCCCGGCAGCGCGCCGACCAGCGAGTAGTACATGCGGTCGAGGCCGCCCGCGCGCTCGGGAAACCAGTGCATCCCGATCTGCAGCGATTTGATTGAGCTCGTCGTCATGATTGTTGCCCCTGTGCGTTCTGTGAGTTGTGTTGATGAAGCGCGCAATGACCGCGCCCCGTGCGCGGAATACGGTGAATGCGTGACAGCGCGCGGTGCGTGCCGCGCCGCTGCGCATCGCATCGCGTCATTCCACCCGCTTCTGTCCGGCTAGCGTATTGAGCGACAGCGCATCGGTCTTGGCGACCACCGACGCTTCCGCGTCGCTGCGCCGGCGGTTTTTCTGCTGTCCGGCCAACTGCCGGTACAGCGCGATGTACTGCTCGGCCATCCGCGCCCAGCCGAAACCGGTCGCAAGCTGGTTCGCGGCGACGCCCATCGCGCGGCGTGCATCGTCGTTCTCCGCGAGACGCGCGACCGCGCCGGCGAGCGCCTTAGGATCGTCCGGATCGTCGAGCACGATCCCGCAATCGGGCGTGATGATTTCGGCGCCGCCCGCGGTGCGCGCGGTGACCACCGGCAAGCCGGCCGCCATCGCTTCGAGCAACGACAGGCTCATCGCTTCGTAGCGCGAAGGAAACACGAACGCGTCGACCGAATGCATCAGCACCGGCATCTCTTTCACGAGCCCCAGAAAATGGACCCGATGCGCGATGCCGAGCGCTTTCGCCTCTTCCGGATACGGACTGCCCGGCAGAAAACCGGCCACCGCGATCTGCACGTGCTCCGGCAAATGCTTCAGAGCGGCGAGCACCGTGCCGAGGTTCTTGCGCGGCGTGCGCAGATCGCCGACGAACAGCAGCAGAAACGCGTCCTTCGGCAAACCGAATTTCTCGCGATTGCCGGTGGCCGCCGCGAAGCCTTGCGTGTCGACGCCGTTGTAGATCACGTCGACGCGGTTATCGGGCGTCAAGCCGATCGCGCGGATTTCGTCGGCGACCTTCTGCGAGACCGCCGTGATCACCTTCGAGCGCCGGTAAGCCCAGCGCTCCAGCAGCGCATTGCAGCGCGTGTACACCGACTGATACGCGGACCACACGCCCTTCGTGAGCCCGAACGGGTAGTACTTGCTGCCGAACCAGCCGCTATGCACGAAGTGCGACGTGTTGACGTCGGCGGGCATCCACGTGATGAAGCCGTTCACGTGCAGCACGTCGTATTCGCGGCGATGCGCGCGCAGCCACATCGCGCTCTTGAATGCGAACACCTGCTGGCGCAGCAGATTGGTGGGCCACCAGCGGCCGATTTTCACTGGCGCCCAGCGGACGTTCGGATGCGTGAGCAGCTCCGGCGCGACGTGCGACGCGACCAGCGTGACGCCGATGTTCTCGTCGAGCGCGGCGCGCGCGATCTCGTGGTTGACGCGCCCCTGGCCGTCGTTATGGCGCACTACGTGCGTGACAATGGCGACTCTCAATCAGTGCCTCCGTGGAGATATGGCGTGCGTCTGCGGTTCATCTTTTCGTAATGGACCGCGGAAAGAATCGAAAAAACACTCATGAAAAGCAGCAGTCCGCCGGTGCCGACCAGCGAGTTGGTGAACACCAGCATCGCGAAGGTCGCGAGGCTCAGGCTCAGGCACGCGGACACGAATTTGTCGTCGCGCAGGCGGAACGACGCGAGCACCGCGCGCGTGAGCAGCCACACGATGCCCGACATATACAGCAGCGTGCCGGGCCAGCCGAGCACGAACGGGATGTTCATCACGCCGCTGTCGAAGTTGCCGTACTGGCCGAGCTGGCCGCCGTCGTTCGACAGCTTGGTCGAGGTGCCGGTGGCGCCCATGCCCTCGCCCGCTACATCGGTGAATGCGGTCTTCGCGAAGGTCGCGTAGAACTCGTTGCGCGCGGCGTAGCTCTGGTCGTCGTTCAGATTCACGATGGTGCTCAAGCGCGCCTGCATCCGCTCGGCCACCGGGCCGACCGCCAGCAGCGGCACGCACAGCCCGGCCAACAGCACCGCGCTCGCGACGATGCGCAAGCGCACCTTGTTGTTCGACTTGACGAGCTGGATCAGCAGCGCGATCACCCACCCGCCCCAGGTCGAGCGCACGAGGCTCAGCGCGAAAGCGAAGAAGCCGAGCGCCGCCGCGATCCAGCGGACCCGGTGCGTGGCGGCCATCACGAAGACCATCGCGCCCATCATCGCGAACGCGAACGGCCCCGACGAATTCATCGTGCTGAACACGCGCACGCCCATCGGCACCGGGTCGCCTTGCGAGTTCATCTGCGAGCCGAGCATCCACAGCGCGTCCCACTGCGGCATGATGAAGAACTGGATCAGCCCATAGCCGCCCATCACAAGCATGCCCCAGATGAACGTGTTGACGATGGTGTCGCGATACTGCGGATACTGGCGCGTGTGCGCCATGATGTGAAAGCCGATCAGGATCGGATAGAGCCAGTTGGCAAGGTCGTAGGTCGCCGCGAGCGGCCCGCTCGACATCACGCCGATCATGAACGCATACGCGAGGCCGAGCAGGATCAGCAGCACCGGCAAACCGCGCCGCTGTGCGAGCAATCTGTAGTAGCGCAGGAGCGACAGCGCGCTGATCATCGTGACCGCGAGCGGCGCGACCTGGATCAGACTGGTCGGCGTGAACGAGCCTTTGGACCAGTCGGCCAGCCGCCGCACTTCCGGGCTCAGGAACCACAGCCACCACATGAAGCCGATATAGCGCGCCGGGCTCTTGAAGTACAGCCACAGGCCCGTGAGGATCGCCAGCACCGGGAACGCGAGCGTGAGCACGGTGCCCTGATGCGCGACGATCAGCACCGCCGTGACGAGCCACAGCAACAGCGGCGGCAGCCATTCCTGCGGGCCGCCGGACAGCAGCCGCGCCGTTCCTTTTGAAGTGACGGCGTCGGTGGCGTGGGCTCGCGGAATCGTCGACATCGGTTAGAGGCCTCCGCGCGATTCGCTCGCGGTCGCGCGCGCGGCTTGCGTTTGCTGCGATGCGTGCGCTCGTGTCTGCCCCTGGCCCTGCGCACGCGCGCGCAGCATGTCGCGCGTGATCCGCACGTGCTGCATCGCGTAGTGCTGCGTGGTCAGATCGCGCGACAGCAAACCGGCCGCCGCCGCCCGTGCCTGGCGCAACGCTTCATCCGGTGCCGCGGCGAGTTGATCGACCGCGTCGCGCAATGCCTGCGGATCGAACGGCGGGATATAAGCCGCCTCGTCCGCCGGAAAGTAATCCTGCAACGCGCCGACGTTCGTCACCACCATCGGCTTGCCGACCGCCGCCGCTTCGAGCATCACCGTAATGCCCGACGCGTGCGAATTCGGCCGCAACGGCACGACGATTACGTCGGCCCAGTCGTACAGTTCGTGCTGCTTCCTGATGCCCGAGAACAGCGCGATCTCGACATTCGGCGCGCGCAGCGAAGCCGGAATGCGCCGCCGCGTCGCGAGTTTCACCGTGTAGCGCGGATCGTTGCCGAACGCCTTGATGAGCGTCTCCCAATCGCGGTCGCGGTCGTTGCCGATCGCGGCGATGCGCAGCGGCGTATGCGGCGTCCAGTGTGCCGGCGGGTTGACCGGAAAGTCGCGCGTGTTCAGACCGTACAGCAGCGGCCGCGCGTCGCGATTGAAATAGCGCTGGCACAGCCCGGCGTTTTCGCTGGCGAGCGTGGTCAGCTGATCGGCGCGGCTCATCAGCTTGCGGTACAGCCAGCTCCTGAAAATCCCATACGACGGCCACTTGTCGAGCAGCCACACGCTTTGCGCGAGCAACAGCGGCGACGCGCCGGGGCCCGCCTTGCGGCCGCTCAGCAGCAGCATCAGCGCGGCCGACAGCCATTCCTGCTCGGTGTGCGTCCAGATCACGTCGGAGCGCAGCATCTCGGCGCGATTGCGCCACGTATGGATGATGTCGAACCCCAGCAGCGCCTTCAGCGCGCGGCGCACGAGACGCACCGGTTTGCCTTCGCGCGCGTCCTGCGAATAGGACAGCCTGAACTCGTCGGACTCCGCGTGGTGATAGCCGTACAGGCAGCCAATGTCGTCGCCCGGCCGGTAAAAGCGCGGGTCGGCGCCGTAAAACAGATGAACGTGAACTTTCGTACTCATGCAGACGCTCCGCTCTGCCGGTGGAAAGAGGCATCGGCGGCCCTGGCGGGGGCCAACGGCCGATGCGCGAACGTGAGGAGCGTGGCGGCGTCGACGCGGTCGCTCACGACAACGCCCGACGCGCTTCATGCGCGCCGGTACGCACCGCGCGCCAGCGCGACAGCTTCAATCCGGCCTGCTTCGACACCAGCGCGAGCGCCGCATGCGTGAGCCCCGGATAGACCCGCGTGCCGACCAGCGTCCACCACCACCAAGCGGTTTCACGGCGCAGCGGCGGCAACTGATCGCGCAGAATCAGATGGAAGTTGAACGCGGCGTTGCGCAATGCCGTCATGGTTTGCGCGTCGCGGCGGTCCTCGTCGAAACGCTCGGCGGGAAAGTGATCGACCGCCACGCGCGGGTCGTACATCAGCTTCCAGCCGGCGTTCTTCACCGCGAGGCTGAACGCCATGTCGTTGTGGACCTGCGCGCCCGCGCCTCGCAGGCGCGCGTCGAAGCGGATCGTGTGCACCGCGTCGCGCCGGTAGCTCATATTCGCGCCCTTCAGGATGTCGACTTCGCGCGCACCGCCCACGCCGAGATGATGATTGCCGATGATCTTGCCGTGCGCGGTCACCTTTCCCACCAGCGGCCGCTCGCCGTCGAGCACGCGGCCTTTTTCATGCACCCAGTCGCGTCCGCCGAGCGCGCCCAGACGCGCGTCGCCCTCGAACGCGGCCGCGATCCGTTCGACCCAGTCGACGTGCGGCGCGGCGTCGTCGTCGGTGATCGCGATCACGTCGCCGGTGGCGGCATCGAGCCCGCGATTGAGCGCTGCGACCTGGCCGGGCGCCTCGACCAGCGCCACCGACAGCGGCAGCTTGCCCGGCACCGCCGGGTCGCGCAGACACGTATGCGTCGCGTCGTCGTCGGCGCGCGCGACCACCACCACTTCGTCGGGCGCGCGCGATTGGCGCTGCAGCGCCGCGAGGCAGCGCGCCAGATCGGTGGGGCGGCGGAAAGTCGGAACCAGTACGGTCACTTTCATCGTGATGTCCTTTTCGTCAGGTGCTCAGATATTCCTGAACCGCCGCATAGCCGCGGTCGTAGCCGCCGCGCGAACGCGCCGGCATGCCGTTGAAAATGCCGCCCTGCACGTGCACGCCGGCCGCGCGCAGACGCTTCAGCGCATCGGCGATCTCGCCTTCGCTGTGCATGCCCGAGCGCATCACGAAGAAGGTCGAGCCGGCATACGCGCCGATGATCGACGCATCGGTCACGGCCAGCACCGGCGGCGTGTCGATCAGGATCACGTCGTAGCGCTTGGCGAGCCCGTCGAGGTATTGCGGCAGACGCGGCGACATCAGCAGCTCCGACGGATTCGGCGGACGGCGGCCGCACGAGATGAAGCTCAGGTTCTCCACGTTCGAAGTACGGATCGCTTCTTCGAGCGAGATCTGGCCGCTCAGCAGTTCGGACAGACCGTTGTCCTGCGCCCCGCCGAGATACCGTTCGAGCACGCCGCGCCGCATGTCGCCGTCGATCAGCAGCACGCGCTTGCCCGAATGCGCGAGCAGCACCGCGAGGTTGACCGTCAGGAAGCTCTTGCCGACACCGGCCATCGGGCCGGTCAGCATGACGATGCGGTTCTTCGCGTCCATCAGCGTGAACTGCATCGAGGTGCGCAGACTGCGCAGGCTTTCGACCGTCACGTCCTTCGGCCGCGCGTTCGCGAGCACCGAGCGCAGACGTTCGCCGCCGCGCTGGAACGCGCTTTCGAGCTGCGCCTGTTCGGCGCTTTGCGGCACGAGGCCGAACACCGGCAGATGGAACGCGCGCTCGATGTGGTCCGGGTCGTCGATGCCCTTGAACATATTGCGGCGCAGGAACACGAAACCCGTGCCCGCGATCAGCCCGAGAATCACCGCCGCCGACAGAATCAGCATCTTCTTCGGCTTGACCGGCGCGCCCGGACGCAACGCGGCGTCGACGATATGCACGTTGCCGCCCGTGCCCGCCTTCTGCACCGACAGTTCCTGCACGCGGTTGAGCAGCAGCACGTAGATGTCTTCGGCGACCTTCGCGTCGCGCTGCAACTGCACCGCCTTCACTTCGGTGGCCGGCAGATCGCGGAAGCGGTCCGCGTATTTGGCGCGCTGCGCCTGCAACTCGGCCATCTGTTCACGCGCGGCTTTGAGCAGCGGATGGTCGTCGCCGTAACGCTCGTTCAACTGCGCCATCTGCAAACGCAAGCCGGCGATCTGCTGTTCGTACTGCACGCTGCCTTCGAGGTACACCTTGGCCTCGTCGCTCGCGTTGATCGAGCCGGACTGACGCTGATACGCGGTCAACGCGGCTTCGGCGCGCTCGAGATCGGACTTCAGGCGCGGCTCCTCGCTCTTCAGGAAGTCGAGCATGCGGATCGCGTCTTCCTGCTTGTTCGACACGTGCTGGCGCACGTACGACTGCGCGAGCGCATTGGCGACCAGCGCCGCGTGTTCGGGGCTCTTGTCCTCCAGCGAAATCTGGATCACGCCGGTCTGCTTGCCCTGTTCCTGCACGCTGATGGCCGACTGGAACGCGGTGATCGCGTCGAGGTCGTTCGCGCGCACCACCGTGAACTCCTGGCCCGGGCGCGCGACCAACTTGTTCACCAGCATCGTCACGCCGCCACCCTGCGCCTGCTGGCCGACCTGGCCGCGCAGCAGCAGCGCGCCGTTCTCCGCGTGCAACTCGTAATGCTGTTCGTCGATCACGCGCAGCATGAGCTTCTGGCCTTCGAGCGCGGGCGTCACGTCGATCGAGTCGAGGTCGACGCTTTCGCCGCCCCATGCGTACGATGTCAGCCCCAGCCACGGACGCGCCGGCTGGCCCGGCGTGGCGAGACGCGCGGCGATGCTGCCGAGCAGCGGCACCGTCTTCGGCGTGACGCTGAAGTTCAGCTTCAACTGCTGCACCACCGGGCCGACCACGCCGCGGCTCTTGATGATTTCAATTTCAGCGTCGGTCGGCAGCGACGTCGAGCCGCTGGTGATCGCGGCGCCCGTTTGCGTCTGCGTGAGCGCCTGCGACGTATTGTCGGACTGCTCGACGCGCACGTGCGCGTCGGCCGAATAGATCGGCTTGGCGAGGTAGCAGTACGCGACCGCCATCGCGATGATCACGCCGGCGATCGCGAGCAGCCACCAGATGTCGTCGATGATCACCTGGACCAGTTGCCCGAGGACGACGTCCTCTTCTTCGGTCTTGATCGGACCGCCCATGTGTGGAGAGATTTGATTGCTCACAATTCGATCCCGTATCGTTTGCTTCGGCGCTGGCTTCGCAGGCGCGTCGGCGTTTTGCTTCGGTCCCGCGCCGCGCTCGTGAAGAGAGCGGCGCGGGCCTGACTACGGCTCAGACGTTCAGCGCGTCAGCTGCTTCAGATAGAACAGCGTCTGCACGCTCGGCAGGACCTGCTGCAACACACGGTTGAAGGTGGTCGAAGCGGCGGTGCCCACGTACACGACATCGAGTGGCTGCAACTGGAACTGCGAGGACAGCATGATCGAGTCCGGTTGCGTCATATCGAGGCGGAACACTTCCGGCGTGGTCGGATGGTCCTTCATCCCGCGCATCACGAAGATCTGGCGCGGATTGGCGTCGGTGTTCAGAATGCCGCCGCCTTGCGTCAGCGCGTCGGCGATCGTCATGCGGCCGCGCACGATCGGCACCTGGATCGGCGTCTTCACTTCACCCATCACGAAGATGCGGCTGTCGGTGCGATCCGGCACGTTGATCACGTCGCCGTTTTGCAGCATCACGTTCTGCGTGGTGTCGCCGCGATCGAGCATGCGGTCGGCGTCGAGCGTGTACAGCTTGTTGTTGCGCGTGAGGCGCACGCGCTGGATATCGGCGTCCGAGTTCGTGCCGCCCGAGCGCGTGATCGCGTCGACCAGCGTGAGCGGCACGTCGCTGATCGCGAGCGGCCCCGGCGTCTTCACTTCGCCGGTCACCTGGACCTTCTGGCCGCGATACGACAGCACGCGCACGTCGACCTGCGGATTGCGGATGTAACGCACGAGGCCGCTCGCGAGCTGTTCGCGCAACTGGCCGGTGGTTTTGCCGGCGGCCATGATGCGGCCGACGAACGGGAAAAAGATCGTGCCGTCGGCGGCGATGGTCTGGCCGTACGGATCGGCCTGGCCCGGCAGCGCGGCCGTGTACGGCTGCTGCAACGCTCCGCCGATCGACTGCGTGGTGTTGCCGCCCGAGGACAGCGTGCTGCCCTGCGGCGTGGTCAGTTCAGGGTGATCCCACACGGTGATGCCGAGAATGTCCTGCGGCGACAGCTTGTACACGTACTGCGACGGATCGCTGAGCGTCGAGGCCGGCAGCACCTGCGTTTTCGAAGCGGCGGCTTGCGCCTGCTCGGCGATCAGCGTGCCGTCGATCAGATGGACCGGATAGGTTTCGGTCGGATGATTCTGGCCGTCCTCTTTCAGACGGGACGTGTCGAGATAATTGCCCGGTGCGGTAGCGCAGGCCGACAGAAAAGACGTCAGCAAAAGCGTCGTGGCGAACTTCGAACTGAAGTTGGCCCTGACGTTCGCGAATGAGTTTGCAGTGAGTTTTTGCATCAGCATATTTTTTTCAGCCATCCCATGACCAGATGTTCGATGAGCACGAGACTCTCCCTGTAAGCGGTTTCCTCGCCGCCGTGCGGATCGGCGACGTCTGAACCGTCTTCCCATTTGCCGAGCGGATAGACCTTGCCGCGCGAGGCGGGATCGAGCGCTTCGACGTCGTTCACCTGCGCGCGCTCGGTGACCAGCACCAGATCGGCGGCACGCACGAGCTGGCGGTCGAGGCGCCGCGAATAATGGATGCCGGAGGCAACGCCCTGCTCGGCGAGCAGGCGTTGCATGACCGGGTCCATCGCGTGGCCGTTCATCGCCCGCAGGCCCGCCGAATGAAACGCGATCGGCGCGGCGGAGCGCCCTGCTTCCGACGCCGCGCGTTGCTTCGCCTTGAACAGCATTTCGGCGGCGGGCGAACGGCAGACGTTGGCATGGCAAACGATCAATACGTTGGCGAACATGGCGGGCTCCTTGACGAGGCGCGTGGTGAGCGGGTGGTCCGGCGGCCTAGTGGCTAACGGCGGCGGCAGTGGCCGCTTGCGCGTCGCCGCCGGCATCCGCGGACGCGAGCGGCAGGCCGTTCGCACCGACGCGCGCCGGCGCATTGCGCAGCGCGTGCTGCCGGCCGATCGCGTGATACTCGATGCCGAGTTCGAGCAGCGCGTCCGGCTCATACAGATTGCGGCCGTCGAAAATCAGCGGTGTTTTCAGCATCTGTTTGAGCGCATCGAAGTCCGGGCTCTTGAAGACTTTCCATTCGGTGAGGATCACCAGCGCGTCGGCGCCGTCGGCCGCTTCCATCTCTTCCTTCACGAACGTGAGGCGCGCATGCTGCTGCGGCACGTCCTTCAGATCGAGCGCGAACACGCGCTTCGATTCGTCGATCGCGACCGGGTCGTAGGCCTTCACGCGCGCGCCACGGCGCAGCAGTTCGGCGATCAGCGGACGGCTCGGCGCTTCGCGCATGTCGTCGGTATTCGGCTTGAACGCGAGGCCCCACACGCCGAACGTGCGGTCCGACAGGTCTTCGCCCAGACGCGCGACGATCTTGTGCGCGAGGATTTTCTTCTGCGTGTCGTTGACCGCTTCCACCGCTTCGAGAATGCGCAGGTTCGCCTTGTGATCGGCGGCCGTGCGGATCAGCGCCTGCACGTCCTTCGGAAAACACGAACCGCCATAGCCGCAACCGGCATACAGGAAGTCGTAACCGATGCGCGGATCGGAACCGATGCCGCGACGCACCGCTTCGATGTCCGCGCCGACGCGGTCGGCGAGATTGGCCAGCTCGTTCATGTACGAGATGCGCGTGGCGAGCATCGCATTGGCCGCGTACTTGGTGAATTCGGCCGAGCGAACGTCCATATACAGCGTGCGTTCGCGATTGCGGTTGAACGGCGCGTAGAGGCGCTTCATCAGTTCGCGCGCCTTTTCGCCGGGCACGTCCTCGTCGCAACCGAGCACGATGCGATCGGGCCGCGTGAAGTCGTCAACGGCCGCGCCCTCTTTCAGAAACTCGGGATTCGACACTACCGAGAACATGTGGCCGGCGTTGCGCGCGGCCAGCTCGGCGGCGACCACTTCGCGCACGCGCGAGGCCGTGCCGACCGGCACGGTCGATTTGTCGACGATCACCTTGAAGCCCGTCATATGCCGGCCGATATTGCGCGCGGCGGCGAGTACGTATTGCAGATCGGCGGACCCGTCTTCATCCGACGGCGTGCCGACCGCGATGAACTGGATGTCGCCGTGCGCGACCGCGGCTTCGATGTCGGTCGAGAACGTCAGGCGGCCCGCCTTGCGATTGCGCGCGATGATCTCCTGCAGACCCGGTTCATGGATCGGCACGCCGCCGTTGTTGAGCACGTCGATCTTGCGCTGATCGACGTCGAGACAGAACACGTCATGGCCGATGTCGGCCAGACATGCGCCCGTCACGAGGCCTACGTAGCCACTACCGATGATCGTCAGGTTCATGTATTGCACCTCGGGAAAAGGAGTTGATTCGGTGGAGTTGATTCAGGAGCGCGGTCATGCACTGCGGTGCGTTGCATGACCGGGCCCGTTAGCCGGACTCAATAGGCGTTGTTGCCCACGAAGCCCTTCCACAGCGTCAGCACGACGATCTTGATGTCGAGCCAGAAGGTCCAGTGCTGCATGTAGTACAGATCGAGCTTCACGCGCCCCATCATCTTTTCGATCCGGTCTGTTTCGCCGCGATAGCCGTTGATCTGCGCCCAGCCGGTGATGCCGGGCTTGATCCGGTAGCGGTGCATGTAGCCCTTCACCAGATCCTTGTAGATGTCGTCGTGTTCGAGCGCGTGCGGGCGCGGACCGACCACCGACATCTCGCCGCGCAGCACGTTGATGAATTGCGGCAGCTCGTCGAGGCTGGTGCGCCGCAGGAACGCGCCGACCGCCGTGATGCGCGGATCGCGGCGCGTGGCCTGAGTGATCTTGCCGGCCTCTTCCTTGTGCAGCTTCATCGAGCGGAACTTGTAGATCTCGAACTGGTTGCCGTCGATGCCCTTGCGCTTCTGGCGGAAGAACACCGGCCCCGGCGAACTCAGCTTGACCAGCAGCGCGATAGCAAGCATCAGCGGCGACAGCGCGGTCAACGCGGCCAGTGCGAACAGGCGGTCGAACACGCGCTTGGGCAGCACGCGCAGATCGGTGATCGGCGACGCGGCCAGGTTGATCGCCGGCACGCCGAGCAACTCGACCATCGGCTGGTTGAACAGCGTGAGGCTGCGCACGTCCGGAATGAAGCGGATGTTCACGAAGTCGTTGCGCAGGTCCATCACGAAGCGATGGATCGCCTTCTCCTTCGAAATCGGCAGCGCGAGCCACAATTCGCGGATCGCGCGCTGGCGCACGAGCTGGATCATGCGCTGGTAGTCGCGCTCGACCGGCACGCCGTCGATCGCGTCGGTCGCGTCCGGGTCTTCGTACGGATTGATCGTACCGTCCTCGTCGAACACGACGACGGGGCTAAAGCCCGCTTCCGGACGGCTGCGCATCTGCTCGATCAGGAAGCGCCCATACGGCGCCCCGCCGACGATCGCCACCGCGCGCTGATTGAAGCCCTCGCGGCGCAGTCCGCGCAGAATCGAATAGACGATCACCTTGGTGACGACCAGCAGCACGATCGTGGCGACTGCCCAATACACGAGCCACAACCGCGACAGGCTATCCGAGCGGTGCAGGCTGAAGCTGATCAGCACGCCGGTGACTTCGACCATCACCCAGCCGCCCGCGACGCGCGACAGCAGGTCGTAGAGCGGCTTGCCGCGCCACGATTGATAGATGCCGAGCGCCGGAAAGAACACCACCACCAGCAGGCAGCCGAACGCGAGCGACACGCTTTGCATATCGTCCAGCCACACGAACTTGCCGCTGTGCACGGCCGCCGCGATGGCGGCGCCGAGCGCGACCATGGCGATGTCGATGATTCTCGATAGAACGCTCAGCATGCGCTGCCCCTCAGTTCGTCAGTCAAGTGCCGTCCGTTGGTTGGTTAAAGCCGTCGCCGCCCACTCCGTCAAATGGGCGCGCCACGCCGTCGAGCGCGTCCCGCAATAAACCTGCGCGACGCGAACTGATTGAACCGGTGCGATTGCCGTTCCATTTCCCGAGCCGCAATTGCCTGAATGGCCGGAAACGGGAAATTCATGTCGGAATGAGTGAATACCCTTGTACAGGTATAGATAAAGCGATATTAAAATTCGTACTGCAAGACCGCAAAATATCTCAAATTGTATCGGTCAATATTTCGATATTTTTTCTGAATTTTGTTCGGCAATTGTTACCGCAAAGGAGCGTACCTGCCTTGTTGAAGGCGCTCCCGTGGCCATTCCGTAAGGCAATGCAGTCCCCGCCGCGCGATTCCCTACGACGCTTACGCCAGACTCTTCGACGTCATTTTGACGCACAATCCGCAGTAAAAAAATGGCCGCCGATTTTTTTCGGGTAATTTTTCTTTTTTATAAATCGACCGGACATTTTTTCTTCATGAAATCGGGTTTTTTGATTGTGCGTCTTTTATATGCTTTCTATTTAACGCGCTTTTATTGATTCCGGACTTCATGATAAAACTCGACGCATTCACCCAGCCTCGAGGAGTCCATCATGACAGCTCCGGTCACGGCGACGCCCGCCGACACCCGGTCCACGCAAACCACGCCCCTGAACGTCAAGCTCAAGGTTCATCCCGTGATTCTCGCAGGCGGCTCCGGTACGCGGTTGTGGCCGATGTCGCGCGAGCAGCATCCGAAACAGCTAATCGGCCTGCTCGGCGAAGACTCGCTGCTGCAATCCACCACCCGCCGTCTCGACGGACTCGAATCCGGTTATCCGCTCACCGAGCAACTGGTCGTGGTGGCCAATGAAGAGCAGCGCTTCACCACTGCCGAACAGCTGCGCACGAGCGGCAAGCCGACCCGGCTGATTCTCGAACCCGTCGGCCGCGACACCGCGCCGGCGTTGACGGTGGCCGCGCTGTCGGTTCTCGCGCAGGACGGCGACGGCATCATGGTCGTCATGCCCGCCGATCACGCGGTCACCGACAGCGAAGGCTTCCACGCGGCGGTGGCCGCCGGCGTGCAGCACGCGGCGGCCGGGCACATCGTCACGATGGGCATCGTGCCGACCCGAGCGGAAACCGGCTATGGCTACATCCGGATCGGCGCGCCGCTGCACACATCGGCAAATACTTCGGATAGCGAAGCATCCGGCAAGCCCGGCGCGCATCAGCTCGACCGCTTCGTCGAGAAGCCGCATCTGGAACTCGCGCAGCGCTACGTCGAGTCGAAAGAATACTGGTGGAATAGCGGCATTTTCATCATGCGCGCGTCGACGTGGCTGAAGGCGATCCGCCATTTCCAGCCGGCCATTCACGAAGCGTGCGCCGCCGCGTTCGCGGGCGGGAAGGCGGACGGCGACTTCTTCCGTTTGCAACGCGACGCGTTCAGCGCGTCGCCGTCGAATTCGATCGACTACGCGGTGATGGAGCAACTCGGCGCCGATCAAAGCGCCGCCTCGGGCGTGGTCGTGCCGTTGCAGGCCGGCTGGTCGGACGTGGGTTCGTGGGACGCGATCTGGGACATCTCGGAGAAAGACGAAAATCACAACGTGAGCCGCGGCCGCGTGATGTTCGAAGGCGCGTCATCGACCTTCGCGCATTCGGAAGGACGCCTGATTGCCTGCGTGGGCACGCAGGACCTCGTGGTGGTCGAAACGGCCGACGCGATTCTCGTCGCCGACAAGTCGCGCGTGCAGGACGTGAAGAAGATCGTCGGCCGGATTCGCGAGGACGGCGGGCTGGAAGCGTCCAACCATCGCAAGGTGCATCGTCCGTGGGGCAACTACGATTCCGTCGACAGCGGCGAGCGGTTCCAGGTCAAACGCATCGTCGTGAAACCGGGTGCGCGGCTTTCGCTGCAAATGCATCATCACCGCGCCGAACACTGGATCGTCGTGCGCGGCACGGCGCTCGTCACGCGGGGTGAAGAGCGCTTTATCGTCTCCGAAAACGAATCGGCCTATATTCCGCTGGGCGTCACGCACCGCCTCGAAAACCCGGGCAAGATGCCGCTCGAAATGATCGAGGTGCAGTCGGGTTCGTATCTCGGCGAAGACGACATCGTGCGTTTCGACGACACGTATGGACGCCAGTGATCAGGCAAAACGGTTGAATCACAACGAATGAAGCGGGAACCTGCGGCGGTTGCTCCTGACTGCCGCGGAGTACTGCCGAACTGCGCTAACCGACGTGCTCACCCCGCGTGGGAGATGAGTTCTGTGTACGCCGACGGAAAGCGGTCTGATGCGCGATCTGATGTGCCGCCATTGCTGTCGGACGCCGAAGTGACGACGGCCGCGTCGCCGGGATAACGGCGCAAAGGTCCACGAAACGCATTGAGCGGGCCGTGCAACGGCGCGCCATGATTCACCGCGACGGGCTCCGGCACGTGACGCAACGCCGGCAACGGACGAGCCGTTTGCCTGGACACATAGGCCGATGGCGCACGCGTCATGTTCGCGGATTCGGCCGCACCCTGCGCGGTGCGCTCACGGTCGATCCACTGCTGCGCCCATTCGAGCGCATACCGCTCCGCTTCGCTCGCTTGCGCGAAGCGAGGCCCGACGAGGCCGGAACGCTCGACGCGTTTGCCGTCCTTCATGATTTCCGCCCACGCGCGATACATCGCGTTGGGCACCTGCTCGGCCACCACATAGATCACGTAGTCGTGCGGACCGGCGACTTGCATGCCGCGCGGCGCGAGACTCATCGACAGACTGCGCGACACACTGCGGCGGTCGTCCGGTGCGAGTTGCGCACGACGTGCCGCCGCGATTGCCGCGTCCAGATGCCCCATTGCCTCGCCCACCGCGCCGGCTTCGCCGTCGAAGCTGACCGGCCCAGCGGCGCGCGGCGCGGGCCGCAGACTGGACGCGACAGTGGCCGCGCTGGCGACGGAATCCGTCGGCGCGCGCGTCACCGGCGTCGTGCTCGCGAGGCCGGACAATTGCCGCGTGATGTCGGCGATCGGATCGGCCGAGCGCCAGTTGCCGAGCGCGCTCGCCGTGCCGGGCGCCTGCCACGACTCGGGACTCTTCCACGACACGCCACGCGGACTCTCGTCGCGCATGCTGACTGTTTCGGCGGCCGGCGCCGCGGGTTTGGCCGCAACGGGCGGCGCCGGCTGCGGGACGTACGCGAAGGTGCGCCCGGTTTGCGACAACAGCCGGACCATCTCCAGCAGCGTGCCGTTCAATTGCCACTCTTCAAACCGGCGACGGCACGTGGGACCCGACGGATAGCGACCCGGCAGCTTCGACCAGGGTTCGCCAGTCGTCAGAATCCACAACACGGCATTCGCGACGATACGTGGTTCGGCGCGGGGCCGGCCGCGTCGGTTCAGACGGACGGCCGGCTCATCGGAGACAAGCGCTGTCAGCAGCGCCCATTCGTCATTGCTTAGCTCATCGAAAAACATTGGATTTTCTCCACGCGGCCTGGCCTGGCCGCGGCGTTGGACCTGCCACGGATTCAACTTTCACGACCCGTGTGCGGCCCTCGGTTGCACAAATATGTTTGGTACGTTCTGCTGGCTGGTCAAGACCGCCCTGACTTAGTGCGGTTTGTCCCTATTGCGAAGCACAAAACGTGGTCTCACTCGTGCATGGGAGAATTTGTGCACGAAGCATACCATCACCAGGGTTTGCGTGAATACGGATGAGACAAGTGTTACGGATAGAAACAAACTTGTCCTTTTCACTGCGTCTTTACACGCATTGCCGTCACAGAAGAACAGGCTATGCGCGTCGCCAGGGGTGTTATTGCACAGCACAACGACAGGCTTTCATGCTGAATAGCATTTACGAATCGCGCACGTGATTCATAGTGAATTTTGATGTGCTTTTAGCAGGCCAGATTGGCGAGCGCGGCATCCGGGGCAGCACACTAGCGGCGCATCGGGCCAGTGGGAATCCTATCATCGCGAGGGCGCATAAGTATGCTTGCGCGTGCGCCCTCTTTTCTTTCTACACATTTGCCGCCGCACGTGTTCGAGCCGCTATTAACGAGTCGGCTTTGACGCGTTTTCGCCTACCACCGTGGTCCACTCGCGCACGCGCCAACGTGCGACGAGGCCGGCGAGCACGTACGGATCCTTTCTGGCAAAGGCTTCCGCGGTAGCGGCAGAATCGCTCTTGAAGAGCAGCATCGCGCTGTCCGTGGGTTCGGCCAACGCGCCGGCCAACACCAGCTCGCCGCGCTCCGCCGCCGCCCACGCGAGTTTCAGATGCTCGTCGCGATAGGTGGCGCGTCGTTCGAGGTAGTCCGGCACGAGGTCGTACATCAACAGATAGTGCATGGCGAGGCTCCTATGGGCTGACAGAATATGAGCGATGGTCACGCGTTCGAGTCAAGATTACTCGCCTGCGCGATCGCGGGATTTTATGCCGATTTACCATTCATTTGCATTCGCAGCAATGCGAATGGCATTTCAATATTCGCTTGAAAACTCACATAGTGAACTTAACGATTCATTTGAAATAACTTTAATTAATTGATCTGGATTGCATAGCATAATTTCATTGTGCTCTCATTCGCCCGCTTCAAACGCCGAAAGCGCGTACGACCCCTGCGCGTAGGGAAAACGAGCGTCGTCGGCTGTCAACCGGAATGCGCTTTTGTCCGTTCAGGCAGACAGCATTTGCCATAATGGACGTGCCGAGGGGCCCTGGATGCCGTTGACGCCCGCGCGCATGAACGACCAAAACGTTTTCACCACCGATGGAGTGTCACATGAAAATCCAATCCGCTATCGCTACGCTGGTGCTGGGCGCCGTTCTCGTTTCGCCGGCGTTCGCGGCGAACAGCCAGCAAACCAAAATGGCCGACTGTAACAAGCAGGCCGCCGACAAGAAAGGCGACGAGCGCAAGGCGTTCATGCAAACCTGTCTGTCCGCGAAGCCGGCCGCCGCGCCGATGACGCAGCAGGAAAAGATGAAGGTGTGCAACACGCAAGCCACCGGCAAGAAAGGCGACGACCGCAAGGCGTTCATGAAGACCTGCCTGTCGTCCACGCCGGCCAACTAGGCACGATTGAATGCGGCGCGTCGGCGTCATGCGGCGAGCATGACGACCGGGCGCCGTTCGCTCGATTACGGCCGCGCTATCGTCCCGCACGGCCCTCGCCTTTCCCTTCCTCGCTCTCCGCCCCTCGCAGTCCGCCCGCCTGAACGCGCCATTTTCTTCTATGATGGCTGCGGAGACGGCCCACCCCTTCAATACAACATTAGACGGGCCGCCATCTTGTCGTTGGTGCTGCTGAGCATCGATCGGAGGCAAGGATGGTATCGAAGCATAAAAACCGCTGGTTGAGGCGGTGGCTGCTCGTCATCGTATTCTGGGCGGTGCCCGTGGCGATCGTTGCTGTCAGCGAGATTCGCGAGGAAATGGCCTACAACGCCGTCGACCTCGACCGCGCGCTGACCACCTGGAATTTCACCGACGCGCAACGCGCCGCTGGCGCCCCCGCGCGCTGCCACGGCAAACCCGACGAAGCACAAGCCGCCGGCTGTCCCGCCGACGTGCTCGCCGCCAATGCGCCGCGCCAGCAGGACGCGCGCAACGAATACAGCGTGCGTCGCACAACCTTGATGGCTTATCTGTGGCATGCGTTCGTCGGCTATTGGGTCGTGCCGGCGGTCATACTGCTGTTGTTCGGCATGCTGATCGGCATGGTGCGCCGCGCGCTGCGGCGTCCGCCGCCGGTCAAGAGTCCGGCGAACCACGGGTGACGACGCTTCGCGACCGGCCACGCAGCGAGCACCCAGGCAGGCATGGGGAAGAACGCGGCTGGTGCAAGAGGCCTGAGGTGGTGACACACCAAGCGCGACTGCGGCATCCGGGCAACATATTCAACGCGATTTCCACCGCAAAACGCGGCTCCAGAAATCGGTAAAAAGGAGCGTTTCCGTCGCCCCCGCGCTTTTCGGCGAGACGCGACCGCTCGATACGCGCGCCTCGCCGAAAGCCGTTCAAAACGCCGCGCAAGCCTCTTCAGGGCGGCCGCGGCGATCAGGTCAAATTTACAGCACCGGCTTTTACGATTTGCCGGAAAGCCCCGTCGCACAAGGCTTTACGCCTGTCCGTGAAGTGCGCCGTTTACCGTGGCGTGTGATATAACTCAAAGGCGACCCGGCGACTTCGCCTCGGGTTTGCGCCCCGGAACAAATGGAGAAAAACGATGCAAAGACGAAACTTCATGTTGAAGACTACCGCTGCGCTCGCTTTCGGAGGCATTGCACTCGCTGGATGCACGACGACGTCCCCCAGCAGCAACAACGCCACACCTTCCACCGATACCTCCAAGCGGCAGTCGATCGACGCCGCCGTCGACGGCACGCTATCGCGGCTGTTCACGACCGTGAAGGGCTCCCGCGAACTGGTCTCGAAGGCGCGCGGCGTGCTCGTGTTCCCGTCGGTTCTGCAAGCAGGCTTCATCGTCGGCGGTCAGTACGGCGAAGGAGCGCTGCGCGTGGGCGGCACGTCGGTCGGCTACTACAGCACGATTTCGGGCTCGTTCGGGCTGCAGGCGGGCGCGCAATCGAAGGCCATCATCTTCCTGTTCATGACACAGGACTCGTTGGACAAATTCCGCAATGCGGATGGCTGGTCGGTCGGTGGCGACGCCTCCGTCGCGCTGGTGAAGATGGGCGCGAACGGCGCAATCGACACGACCACCGCCACCGCGCCGGTCCAGGTGTTCGTGCTGACCAATGCCGGC
Organism: Paraburkholderia ginsengisoli NBRC 100965; assembly: GCF_000739735.1. GTDB lineage: Bacteria > Pseudomonadota > Gammaproteobacteria > Burkholderiales > Burkholderiaceae > Paraburkholderia > Paraburkholderia ginsengisoli. The sequence goes on from NZ_BBJF01000004.1 coordinate 665,594, forward strand.
CTGATGGGCGACCTGTCGCTGCAAGGCACCAAGGTATCGCGCCTGAAGATCTAGGCGCGCTGCCGGTTGGCAGGCCTGCGGGGTGTGCGTCTGATCCGCCCGGTTCCGTGAGCAGCGGTGGCCGGATCAGACGCAAGCCCGCGCGGGTTGCGGTTGCATGGCGGCGGGCGGGGTCGGCCTGTCGGCGGAGCCCGCTCCGTTCAAGCCGCCCTTCCACGGGCCGGCCGCCCGGTTCAGTTCGGCGTCCGGTGGTTGCCCAATGCAACCGTTCAGCATGAAGCGGCAATGAAAAACGGCGGTGCGCTTCGCACACCGCCGTTCTTTTTTCCCGCGCCGCACATATACCGACGCGCCGCCTGAACGCACACCGCCGCGTCAAACTCCCGACGACGTATCGATCACCTTGAAGCGCGAGCGCTTCTGCGCGCGGATCACCGATTGATACGCATCCACGTACTGCTGCGCCATCCGGTGCGACGTGAAGCGCTCCTCGAAGCGCTGCCGCACGCCCGCTCGCGGCATCTTGTGCAGACGGTTGACTGCCGCCACCGCCCCGATCTCGTCCTCGACGATAAAGCCCGTCACGCCGTCCTCGATCACTTCCGGCACCGAGCCGCGATTGAACGCGATCACCGGCGTGCCGCACGCCATCGCCTCGATCATCACGAGACCGAACGGCTCCGGCCAATCGATCGGGAACAGCAGCGCATGCGCGCCGGACAGGAACTCGGCCTTCTGGTTATCGGCGATCTCGCCGATGAACTCGACATACGGCAAGTCCAGCAAAGGCCTGATCTCACGTTCGAAGTACTCGCGGTCGGCGGCGTCCACTTTTGCGGCGATGCGGATCGTCATCCCGCAGCGCCCTGCAATCCGGATCGCGGTATCGACGCGCTTTTCCGGCGAAATGCGACCGAGGAACGCGAGGTACTTCTGCTCGACCGGCTGCGGCGTGTACAACTGCTCCGGCAGGCCGTGATAGACGGTGGTGAGCCAGCGCGCCTGCGGCAACGGATGACGCTGCGCGTTCGAAATCGAGATCACCGGCGCGGTGTTGAAGGTGTCGAACACCGGCTGCTGCTCGGGCAAATCGAGGCGGCCGTGCATCGTCGTGACGAACGGCGTCTCCTGCCGTTTGAACACCGAGAACGAGTAATAGTCGAGGTGAAAGTGCAGCACGTCGAACTCTTCGGCCTGACGGCGGACCAGTTCCATAAGCAGCATGTGCGGCGCGATGCGGTCGCGAATACCGGGGTCCAGGCGGAGCGCGCGCGGCCACACGGCTTCGAGCTTCGCGCTGGTGACGGAGTCACCGCTCGCGAACAGCGTCACGTCATGGCCTAGCTCGACGAGTGCCTCGGTGATGTACGAGACGACGCGCTCCGTGCCGCCATATAGCTTCGGCGGCACCGATTCGGTCAGGGGGGCGATCTGCGCAATCTTCATATTGTGTGTCTCCATGGACTGACGGCTTGCGCCTCGTGGCGGTGCGCGTCAGCGACGCCGAGTATGACAGCGCCGTTACCTCCGATCAATTGCAGCGGCGCACGGCTGACGCACAGGCGCCTGCACCGTCGGCATCGGAGCATTATTGCCTGGCGTCCCGCGAAAAGCCCCCAGTCTTGCATTTGCTCTGCGCTGTTACAGTCGGCTTACATCCGGCGCGACGGTTCGCGCTGACAACGCTAGCGCGACGGCCACTTCCACGCAGGCAAGTCGCGCTCGTCGGCGTCCGCGATGCGGGTCGCTCCGAAGTGCTTCTCCAGCACGATCGACTCGCTCGCGTGCTCGCGTTCGAGCGCCGCGATCAGACGGGCCGCATGCGACACGACCAGCAGCTGCGAATGCGCGGACGCCCGCACGATCAGGCGCGCGAGCGCCGGCAACAGGTCCGGATGCAGGCTCGTCTCCGGTTCGTTCAGCACGAGCAGCGCGGGCGGACGCGGCGTCAGCAACGCGGCGACCAGCAGCAGATAGCGCAACGTGCCGTCCGACAGTTCCGCGCCCTTCAGCGGCCGCAGCAGCCCGTGCTGCCGCATCGCCACCTCGAAGCGGCCGTCGTGCGTCGTCACCTCCAGTTGCGAGCCGGGAAACGCGTCATCGATCGCCGTGTCGAGCGCGGCCGGGTCGCCGATCTCGCGGATGGTTTGCAACGCCGCCGCGAGGTCCGCGCCGTCGTTGGACAACACCGGCGTATGCGTGCCGATTTGCGGCAGACGCGCGGGCGCGTCGGCGTCGGTGCGGAAATGATCGTAGAAGCGCCACGAGCGGATCTGCTCGCGTACCGTGATCATTTCCGGCGCTCCGCGCGGGTCAGAGAACTCGGTCATCATGCTGTCGAAACTCGCGACCGGCTGCGGGACGGTCTGCCAGTCGCCGCTGACGTCGCGCGTGCGCAGCGCGACGCCGTGGCGGTCGACCAGCAACGCCGAAGGCCGCAGCACCGGCCCGCTCCAGATGCACTCGCGCTTGATGACCGGGTCGAGCTGGAACTTGCTCGACTCCTGCGGCGTCGGCATACCCAGATCGATCGCGTAGCTGAATTCGTCGCTGGCGAAGCCGAGCCTGAGACTGACCGGCTCCTTGCGGCGCGTGCCCTCGACTGGCGAGTCGCCCGCCAGCATCGCGCGTGAAAAGCGCTCGGGACCGGCCCACAGCGTCGAAGGTAAACCGCCTTCGCGTGCGAGCGACGTGATCACGCCGCCGCGCGCGGTCTCCGCCAGCAAACGCAACGCGCGGTACACGCTCGACTTGCCGCTGCCGTTCGCGCCGGTGATCACGTTCAGCCGTCCGAGCGGCACGATCAACTCGCGCAACGACCGGTATCCGGCGACCGCCAACGTGGTCAGCACGCGGCCGCCCATGCTTCGAACATGAGCGGCGGCACGCCCGTCACCTCAGCCGCATCGACATGCGCCATCAGTTGTGTCCGCCGCCCTTGCCCGGCTTCTGCACCGGCACGCTGCGCAAATCGCTCAGGAAGGTGTCGCGCCACACGCCGAGATCGTTCTTGCGCAGCGCCGCCATGTTGATCTCATGACGCCGCTGGCGCGCATCGAGCGGCATCTGCAACGCGCGCTGCAACGCCTCGCACATGCCGATCGCGTCGTGCGGATTGACGAGCAGCGCACCGCTCAGCTCGGCGGCCGCGCCCGCGAAGATCGACAGCACCAGCACGCCGGGGTCGTCGGGATTCTGCGCGGCGACGTATTCCTTCGCGACCAGGTTCATGCCGTCGTGCAGCGGCGTCACGAAGCCAATCTGCGACTCGCGAAACAGCGACATCAGTTTCCAGCGGTCGTACTGCTGGTTCAGATAGCGGATCGGCGTGTAGTCAAGGCCCGAATAGCGGCCATTGATTCGTCCTGCTTCGTATTCCAGATCCTGGCGGATCTTCTGATAGGTGGCGACGTCCGAGCGCGTCGGCGGTGCGATCTGCACGAGCGTGACGTTGCCGCGCCATTCGGGCGAGCGCTCCAGCAGATGCTCGAATGCACGGAAACGTTCGACGAGACCCTTCGAGTAATCGAGCCGGTCGACGCTCATGATCAGCTTGCGCCCTTCCAGGCTCTGCTTCAGGTCGAGCACGTGCTGCCGGCTTTCGTAGCGCTTGGCTTGCTCGGCGATTTCGTCGGGGAACACGCCGATCCGGTAAACGCCGGTGCGCAGCTTGCGGCCGAACGCTTCGACGAGGCCGCCCGCGCTCACCGTCCCGCGCGCGTGGCGCGTCACGTAGTCGTGGAACGCCTGTTCGTCGGTGGCGGTCTGGAAGCCCAGCAGGTCGTAACACGACAGCGACTTCACCAGTTCTTCGTGCGGCGGAATGTTGAGCAGGATCTGCGGCGCGGGAAACGGAATATGCAGAAAGAAGCCGATGCGGTTCGTGACGCCTTCGTTGCGCAGCGCCTCGGCGAAAGGGATCAGATGGTAGTCGTGAATCCAGATCACGTCGTCGGGTTCGAGCAGCTTGATCAGCTTGTGCGCGAGCCACGCGTTGACGCGCCGGTAGCCCGCGTACTCCTCGCGCTCGTAGCGCGCGAGGTCGTTGCGGTAGTGGAACACCGGCCACAGCGTCGCGTTCGAAAAGCCGCGATAGTACTGGTCGTAGTCCTTGCGCGTGAGGCCGACGGTCGCGAAGGTCACGGCGCCGTCCTGTTCCAGCGTCGGCCCCGCGTTGGCGACGGTCTCGCTGACCACGTCGCCACTCCAGCCGAACCACACGCCTCCCGCGTCTTTCAGCGCGCCGAATACGCCGACCGCGAGGCCGCCCGCCGATCCTTTGGTTTCCGTCGGTGTAGCGACGCGATTCGACACGACGATCAGTCGGCCCATGTTGGATGTCCTCCTTGGTTCGCACGGCGCGGACAAGTGCGTGTGGCGCATTGCGTTGCGGTGTAGCGCGTTGTGCTGCCTGCGCTGCCGCTGCCCGAAGCGCGATGAAGCTCGCCCTGCCGCGCCAGGTTCGTGAGTGATTGGACGGTTCGACCGCATCAGGGCCTGATCGGTTCAGGCACGCCGTGTGATCAGCCGGCGACGGCCGGCCCTCTGCCGGTTTTACTTGCGTAGTCAGGCGCTTGTGTGTGCACGCTTTCACGCGCTCGGACACTTCAAGCACTTCAAGCACTTCAAGCACTTCAAGCACTTCAAGCACTTCAAGCACTTCAAGCACTTCAAGCACTTCAAGCACTTCAAGCACTTCAAGCACTTCAAGCACTTCAAGCACTTCAAGCACCCGCAAAGTATGGGTCATCGACGCCTGCCCGCTACGCCTTTTCCCTCGACTTCTGCGCCGCTTCCGCCGCGCCTGGCCTGCCGAACCGACTGGCCACCGGATCGGCCTCGGTATGCGCGGCCGTGCTGCCGGCCGGCGCCTGGGCGCTGCGCGGCACCCAGTCGACCTGCTCGCCCATGGCGGTCTCCAGTTCGGCCGACACTTCGGCGCGCGTGCGCGGCAAGTATTGCGGATAGTGTCGCTGGATGAAGTCGAGCAGCCCTTCGCGCACGCGACAGCGCAAGTCCCAGTTCAAGCCGGAGTCCTGCGAACTCACCAGCGCGCGCAATTGCATCGCGCGCTCGGTGCCGTCCGTGACCTGCAGCACCTGCACGCGGCGATCCCACTCGGGCGCGCTCTCGACGATGCGCGCCAGCTCTTCGCGCAGCGGCGCGAGCGGCATCCGGTAATCGACGAACAGGAACACCGTGCCGATGATCTGCGCGCTGCTGCGTGTCCAGTTAGTGAACGGATTTTCGATGAACCATTGCAGCGGCACGATCAGCCGGCGCTGATCCCACAAACGCACCGACACGTACGTGCCCGTGATTTCCTCGATACGCCCCCACTCGCCCTGAATCACAACGACATCGTCGAGCCGGATCGGCTGCGACAGCGCGATCTGCAAACCGGCGATCAGATTGCCGAGCACGGGCCGCGCCGCGATACCGGCGACCAGACCGGCCACCCCCGCCGACGCCAGCAGACTCGCGCCGACCTGGCGGACGTTCGGGAAGGTCATCAGCGCCCCGCCGGTGCCGACGATCACGATCAGGATCATCACCGAGCGCGCCAGCACCCGCGCCTGCGTATGGATGCGACGCGCATGCAGGTTGTCGGCGGTATCGAGCGGATGGGCGCGGATGATCGCCTCGCCGATCGCCGCCGCCGAGCGCACCGACAACCACGTGAGCGCGGCGATCAGCGCGATCGCGGTGACGTCGCGCAACGGCTCGATGTAGTTGAGCGTATCGGGCGCCTCGGACCACACGCCTTCCAGCACCAGAATCACGAGGACGAACAGCGAGGGCTTGTCGATATAGCGCAGCACGACGCTCGTGAGCGGATGTGGCCGCGCGATGCGCATCACGATGCGCGCGCCGAACCGGTGAATGCCGATCGCCACCACCGCCACGATCACCGACACGATCAACGCGCCGAACCAACTATGCAGCGGCGCTTCGGCGATGCGGCCGAAATCGTCGAGAGTAGAGATGGGGGGCATGTTCCTCCTGGCTTCAGTGGTAGACAGGACCGCTGCGGGTCGCGCGTGGCCACGCAGCCCGCGGACTATCGACATCTTAGGTCTCAATGCCGCGCGGTGGGAACGGTGCCGAAGGCGCCCGTTCCGAAGACAGGTGTTCCGGCTTGCGTCCGCAGCACAGCCAGATTCGAAGCGGGCGGACCGCAGCGGGTTTTGATCCCGCGAGCGAGCGGGCCGCGCCGGAAGACGCGCACGGGTGGCCGCATCGCGCGCTCGCCTGAGGCGCACGCGCCGACCGCCCGCGGTTCAGATCAGTTGCCGCTTTTGCAGGGAAACGCCTTGCCGAGTCCCAGCGAGATCGCCGTGCTCGCGTTGTAGCCCGCGACGATCGGATTTTCCGCGATGTACTTGCGCACCGCGTCGGTCAACTGCGCGGAGCGCGCGTCGGCCGGCAGGCAGAAGTACTGGCCGACCCGTGGGCCGGTGGTGCCGCCGATCGCGTCGATGGTGTTGAAGATGCCGTCGGCGGCGCCTTCGATGTAGGCGGCGCAGGCGCTACGCGATGCCACATCGGTCTTCGTGCACAGCTTGTTGAGGTCGCCTCCCGTAAACGCGGCCGCCGATAGCGGGACGGCAAACGCGCTGGCGAAAATCAAAGCCCGCAGCATGGTGTTCCTTTCCAGGGTCGTTTAATCAGGCGGTCTTTCGCCGCATCCGGACGGCGCGCCACGCGGCGCGCCAAAGTCGTCATTCTGCACTGTTTTCTGCGACGGCAGCAGCCCGGGGGGCCGCTGCCGTAAGCGCCACCCCACGCCGGCGGCCGGACGGCCGGTGCGCGACGCCATGCAAATCACTTCTGCTGCATCTGCTGCAGGCGCGCGGTCAGCCCTTCGACCACGTCCGGTTCCTTGTAGGTCTTCGCGAAATCGAGCGCCGTCATGCCGATCTGATTCTTCACCGTCAGGTCCGCGCCGTTGTCGAGCAGCAGCTTCACGGTCGACACATGGCCACCGCGCGCGGCCATCATCAGCGGCGTGGTGCCGTTGGGCGAACCGGCGTCGACGTAAGCCGAATGGTCGAGCAACACCTTGACGATGTCGTCGTGGCCATTGGCGGCCGCGTAGTGCAGCGGCGCCCAGCCCTTCTTGTTGACCTCGGCGTCTTTCGCGATCAGCAGGTTGACGAAGTTCAGGTCGCCGGCCAACGCGGCCATCATCATCGCGTTCTCGCCGGCCTTGTCCTCGATCTCGATGTTGGTCTTCGGATTGGCGAGCAGCGCCGCGCCGGCCTTGTCCGATTTCTCGCGCGCGGCGATCACCAGCAGCGGGATGCCCTGGTTGTCCACGCTGTTGGGGTCCATGCCCTTTGCCAGCAGCTTGTTGACGCCGTCGACGTCGTCGAATTTGACCGACTTGATCAAAGAGTCGATCGGCGCGGCTTGCGCCGGGGCCGCGACCAGCGCGCTCAGCGCTGCGCAGGCGAACGTGGCTGCGAGTGCCGCGCGCGCTGCACCGCGCCGCGCCGAAGCCAGCGCGGCGCGCCACGCGGAAGTCTGTTCGAAAGCAGCGGACGACATCGGAATATTTTTCATATCTTACTTTAGGAAATTTCCCTATCCTTTTGATATTGCTTGAATTTGCGACTCAGGCGCTGGCAGGCGCGGGGATCTTGAAGAGCCGGAAGAAGTTTTGCGTGGTCGCGGCGGCGAGCGCCTCGTCGGGCATCTCGCGCTGTTGCGCGATGAAGCGTCCGACATAACTTACGTACGCAGGTTCATTGGGTTTGCCGCGATACGGCACCGGCGCGAGGTACGGCGAGTCGGTTTCGATCAGCAAACGATCGAGCGGCACGCGCCGCGCAACGTCCTGCACGTCGGTCGCGCTCTTGAACGTGACGATGCCCGACAGCGAGATGTAAAAGTTTTGCGCCAGCGCCTGTTCGGCCACCGCCCAAGGCTCGGTGAAGCAGTGCATCACGCCGCCCGGCTCGCTCGCGCGCTCCTCAACCATGATGCGCAGCGTGTCTTCCGCCGACGAGCGCGTATGGATGATCAGCGGCTTGCCGGTCGCATGCGCGGCGCGGATGTGCGTGCGAAAGCGTTCGCGCTGCCATTCCATATCGGCGATCGTGCGGCCTTCGAGACGGTAGTAGTCAAGCCCAGTCTCGCCGATCGCCACCACTTTCGGATGCGCGGCCAGCTCGATCAGCTCGGCCAGACTCGGCTCGCGCATGTCCTCGTGATCCGGATGCACGCCGACCGACGCGTATACATTCTCGTGCCGACTGGCAATCTCCAGCACGGACGGCAGCGTCTCCAGATCGACCGACACGCACAGCGCATGCGTGACCGCATGGCTGCGCATATTCTCCAACACTTGCGGCAGGCGGTCGGCGAGTCCTTCGAAGTTGATGTGGCAGTGCGAATCGACAAACATGATGAGGGTGTCCTGTGCTGCAAAAGAAGCTGAAGGCGAATCAGGCGGCGGCCTTGTCCGTGTCGAGGCGCTTGCCCAGAATCACCAGATCGCGCTCCACGCCGTCCAGCACCGCCACGCGCGGCAGCGTGCCCCACGCGTCGAAGCCGAAACCGCGGAACAGGCGCAGGCTCGCGTCGTTATGCCCGAACACGAAGCCCAGCACGGTGTCGATGCCGAGCGCCGGAGCCGCCTCGATCGAAGCCGCCAGCAGCTGTTTGCCGAGACCCTTGCCGCGCGCGCATTCGTCGAGATAGATGCTGACTTCGGCGGTGCGCAGATAGGCCGGGCGGCCATAGAAATCCGAGAAGCTGAGCCACGCGATCACGCGGCCGGGGTTGGCGGAGTCTTCCACCACCCAAAGCGGGCGCTTATGCGGGCCGTGCGCGTGAAACCACGCGAGCCGGCTTTCGACGCTAACCGGTTCCAGATCGGCCGTCACCTGGCGCGACGGCACGGTGGAGTTGTAGATGGCGACGATCGCGGGTAGATCGTCGAGCGTGGCATCGCGGTAAGAAAGGCTCATAGTGCTTTGATTGAAATGGAAGGCGGATCACAAGGGCGAAAGCGGGCAAAAGCAGGACAAAACCGCGGGCGGCCGCGCCGGGCGATGCGGCGCGCGCTGCCGTCCGGGCGTCCCCGCGCAGAGCTCACGCGAAAAGTTCGCGGTAGCCGATAAACAGTTCCTCGAATACCAACCGCGCGTTCAGCGGATGGTTCTCGACGGCGCGCTGGCGCGTGACGGTGCGCATGAAGCGGGCGAACGCGCTGGCGTCCGCTTGTGATGCGCAGCGCGTCAACGCCGCCGACGCCTGCGGAAAATAACGCGGCGCGCCGGCCGTGCGCTGCGCCAGCAGATCGTACATCCAGCGTTGCAGCCAGCCCAGCACCAGCGGCACCGGCAGCTTCTGCAACGCCTCGCCGCAAGCGAACGCGTCGCACCCGGGCCCGGCCGCCAGTTGCTTCAACGTCCAGTCACGCAGCGTGCGGTTTTCGTCGCTGGCGAGCGCGAGCGCCGCGAGTGGCGCGCCGCCGGCCTCGGCGAGCAGCGCGGGCGCCTCGGCGACGCCTTGCGCGGCGAGCCACTTCGTCGCGGCCTCGGGCGCGGGCACGCTCACCGGCCATTGGCGGCAGCGGCTGATGATGGTCGGCAACAGACGGTCGATGCGCGCCGACACCATCAGGAACACGACGCCCGCGGGCGGCTCTTCGAGCGTCTTGAGCAATGCGTTGGCCGCCGCGATGTTCAGCGCCTCGGCCGGATACAACACGACCACGCGCGCGCCGCCCCGGTGCGAACCCACGCCGACAAAGTCGAGCAGTCCGCGAATCTGTTCGATCTTGATTTCCTTGCTGGGCGTGCGGGTCTTCTTGCCTTCATCGGCGTCGGTCTTGTCGGCCTTGTCGTCGGCGGCGGCGCCTGTGCCGGCTTCGGCGGCGAGCGCCTCGGGCACGACGATCCGGTAGTCGGGGTGATTGCCCTGCGCGAACCAGTTGCACGCGACGCACGCACCGCACGGCTCGCCGTTGGCCTGCTGCGCCTCGCACAACAAGCCTTGCGCGAGATGCTGCGCAAAGCGCAGCTTGCCGATGCCCGCCTGCCCATGCAGCAGCAATGCATGCGGCCAGTGGCCGCGCAGCTGCTGCAGGCGGTTCCAGTCATCGGCTTGCCACGGATAAATCATCGTTTCTCTTTGAAATCAATCGGTTGACAGCGTTACGTGAGATTGGACACGAACTTTGCACACCGTTATAACGGTAAATATATTCTTTTAAAATCAAAGCACTGCGATCAACTCTTCAAGCTGCTTCTGAATTCGCGCGACGCTCTGCGAAGAGTCGATGATAGCGAAACGGTACGGCGCTTCTTCGGCGCGACGCAAATATTCGCTGCGGGTACGCTCGAAAAAAGCCGCCGACTCGCTCTCGAAGCGGTCCGGATCGCGCGCCGCGCTGCGCCGTTCATTGGCGATCGCCGGCGGCAGATCGAACAACACCGTCCGGTCCGGCTGAAACCCGCCCTGTACCCAGCGCTCCAGCGTTTCGAGCTTGTCGCGCGGCAGTCCGCGACCGCCGCCCTGATACGCGAAAGTCGCGTCGGTGAAACGGTCCGACACCACCCAGTCGCCGCGCGCGAGCGCGGGTTCGATCACTTCGGCCAGATGCTGGCGGCGCAGCGCGAACATCAGCAGCGCCTCGGTTTCGAGGTCCATCTTCTGGTGCAGCACGATCTCGCGGATCTGTTCGCCGAGCGGCGTGCCGCCCGGCTCGCGCGTCATGACGACCGAACGGCCGGTGCTCGCGACCTTCTCTTCGAGCCGCTCGCGAAACCAGCCGAGGTGGGTCGTCTTGCCGGCCCCGTCGATGCCCTCAAACGTAATGAATTTGCCCCGCGCCATCATTGCCCTCGAATGTATTTGTCCACGGCCTTGTTGTGATCGCCGAGGGTGTCAGAAAAGATGCTGCTGCCGTCGCCGCGCGACACGAAGTACAGCGCGGAGCTTTGCGCCGGGTTCAGCGCCGCCTGCAGCGACGCGACCCCGGGCAGCGAGATGGGAGTGGGCGGTAGGCCCATCCGCGTGTAGGTATTGTAGGGAGTGTCGGTCTGAAGGTCCTTCTTTCTGATGTGGCCGGCATAGCTCTCGCCCATCCCGTAGATCACGGTCGGGTCGGTCTGCAGCGGCATGCCCGTGCGCAGACGGTTCGCGAACACCGCGGCCACCATCGGCCGGTCCGAGGTCTTGCCGGTTTCCTTTTCGATGATCGACGCCATTGTCAGCGCGTCGTACGGCGTCTTGTACGGCAGGTTCGGCGCGCGCGCGAGCCACGCTTCATCGAGGCGCACGCGCATCAGCCGGTACGCGCGGCGATAGATGTCGAGGTCGCTCGTGTTCTTGTCGAACAGATACGTGTCCGGGAAAAACAGGCCCTCGCCATTGCCGAGCGACGCTTCCGGCGCGCCGATCGCGGTCATCAGATCGGCGTCGCTCATGCCGAGGGTGTCGTGCTTCAGCGCCGGATTGGCATCGAGCTCGGCACGCATGTGCTTGAAGGTCCAGCCTTCGATGATCGTCGCCACGTACTCGTTGACGTCGCCCCGCGCGATCTTCTGCAGCACTTCGTACGGCGTCACGCCCGACTTGAACTCGTAGTTGCCCGATTTCAGATCGGTCTGCAAGCCGAGCAGCCGCGTCATGAGGATGAACAGCTCAGGCTCGACCGGTACCCCACCGCGATTGAGCTGCAGCGCGACGCTGCGCAGGCTGCTGTGCGGTTTGACGGTGACGTCGAGTTGCGCGGGGGTCAGGTCGAGCGGGCGCGTGGCCCAGTAATATCCGCCGGCAAGTGCGGCGGCGGCCAGCACAACGACAAGGGAGCCGGCGACGAAACATTTCTTCAGGAGGGACATGCGAAACGTGGCAGGGTTGGACTGCATATAATACTTGTTTGCCTTAGCTAAAGTCAGAATTGACTGTTCCCGGGATCCATGAACACACCGCTCGCTACCGCTTCAGGCACGCCTTCCGCCGCACCTTCGGCCACCGCCACGCCCGCCGGACTCCCTGTGCTGCCCCGCCCATCGGCCGATGAATTCGACGCCGTGCTCCATCACGGCGCCTACATGCCGCTCACACAGTTCGGCGTGATCGACGCCACCGGCGACGACGCCGCGAGCTTCCTGCACGGCCAGCTGACCAACGACACGCAGCACCTCGACGCGGCCAACGCGCGTCTTGCGGGTTACTGCTCGGCGAAGGGCCGCCTGCTCGCATCGTTCCTGACCTGGCGCAGTGGCGACACGATTCGCCTGCTGCTGTCGAAGGACGTGCAGGCGGTGGTGCAGAAGCGGTTGTCGATGTTCATCCTGCGCGCGAAGGCGAAGCTCGTCGACGCCAGCGGCGAGCTGGCCGTGGTCGGTCTCGCCGGCGACGTGCGCCGCGCGCTGTCCGGCGTGTTCGACGCGCTACCCGACGGCGTGCACGGTCAGGTGGACGGCGCGGCGGGCTCGCTGATCCGCGTGCCGGATGCGCTCGCGCGTCTGCGCTATCTGTGGATCGGCCCGAAGGCGCAGGTCGACGCGCTGCTGCCCTCGCTCGACAATCAACTCAAACGCGTGTCGCCCGCGGTGTGGGATTGGCTCGACATCCGCGCGGGCGAGCCGCGTATCACGCAGCCGGTGGTCGAGCAGTTCGTGCCGCAGATGGTCAACTTCGACGTGCTCGGCGCGGTGAATTTCCGCAAGGGCTGCTACCCCGGCCAGGAAGTGGTGGCGCGCAGCCAGTATCGCGGCACGATCAAACGGCGCACGTCGCTTGCGAACGTTGAAGGCGAACTGGACACGGTAAAGCCCGGAGCAGAACTGTTCCATTCGGACGATCCGGGCCAGCCGTGCGGGATGATCGTGAATGCGGCGTCCGCGCAAGGCGGCGGGGTCGATCTGCTGGTCGAGATCAAGCTCGCGTCGCTCGAAAGCGGCTCGGTGCACCTGGGCGCGGTCGATGGCCCGGCGCTGCGCTTTCTCGCGCTGCCCTACGGTTTGCCGACCGAAGTCTGAGTCCCTGCATGGTACGAAGCGGCGCGCTCGGGCGCCGCTTTTCACTATGCGTTCCCGTTGCCGCACTTCCAACGCCACGCCCCTCCCGGGAGACGCCCCTCGATGTGCCTGATCGTTTTCGACTGGCGGCCCGACGCGGTCGACGGCCCGCTGTTCACGCTCGCCGCGAATCGCGACGAATTCTTTCGCCGCACGGCCGAACCGATCAACTGGTGGCACGACGCGCCCACCGTGCTGGCCGGCCGCGACCTCGTGGGCGGCGGCACGTGGCTCGGCCTGTCGCGCGAGGGCCGCTTTGCCGCGCTGACCAATTACCGCGCGCCACACGAAATGCGCGCCGATGCGCCGACGCGCGGCACGCTCGTCAGCGACTGGTTGAACGGCGCGGCGCGTGCCGCGGACGGCAGCCCGCACGAGACACCGCTCGCGTATCTGCAGCACGTCGCGCAAACCGGCGACATCTACAACGGCTTCAATCTGCTGGTCGGCGACTGGACCCGCCGCGAACTCGCCTGGTATTGCAACCGCGGCAACCGCGACAACCGCGCGGAGCGCGCACCTGCTCTGCTCGCGCCAGGTACCCATGGCATCTCTAACGCGGTGCTCGATACCGCGTGGCCGAAGCTCGTGAAAAAGCGCGCCGAACTGGGCACCCTGCTCGCGCGCGACGCGCTGCCGCCGCTCGAACGTCTGATCGATCTGATGCGCGACCCGCGTCTTGCCCGCGACGACGAACTGCCGTCCACCGGCATTCCGCTCGAACGCGAACGGGTGCTGTCGGCGGCGTTCATCGAGTCGCCGGAGTACGGCACGCGCGGCACCACCGCATTGCGCGTGAGCGCGCAGGGCGAAGTGATCAGCGTGGCTATCGCCGAACGCAGCGACGACAACGGCTCGCACCGGATCGTGCGGCCCGGCGATTTCGAGCGCAGCTTCGCGTTCAATATCGTTCGGCAGAGCGAGTGAAGCGCTGCGTCTTCGTAGGTCGGTAAGCCAACGCACTCGTGACGTTCGAGCTGGAGCTTCGGGGCTGACCAACCGCCGTGCCTCGACATGAAGCGGGACATTTGCGCGAGGGGCCCGCTCGAAAGTTGGCCTTACGCTTCGAAAAAACTGCGCTCACTCCACCCCAAACGCCGCCCGCAATGCCGCCGCCGCATCCGCATGCGCGCGGGCGACATCCGGCACATAGCCGCCCATCTTGAAGAACTCGTGAATCATGCCCGCATAGCGCGTGAGCACGACCTCGTTGCCCGCCGCGCGCAGCTTCTCCGCGTACGCATCGCCCTCGTCGCTCAGCGGATCGTATTCGGCGGTCGCGATCCACGCCGGCGCGACACCGCGAAAATCGGGCGCACCGCGCTCGCCGTCGAGCGGCGCGAAACGCCAGTCGTCGCGATCGCTGGCATCACGCACGTACTGCTCGAAGAACCATTGAATCGTATCGCCCGACAGCAGGAAGCCGTCGGCGAGACGCGCGTGCGAATCGGTCTGCTGATGGCCGGTCGTGCCCGGATAGATCAGCAATTGCAGCGCGAGGCGGATGCCGGCGTCGCGTGCGAGCACCGCGCAGACCGTCGCCAGCGTGCCGCCCGCGCTATCGCCGCCGACCGCGAGCCGCGCCGCGTCGACGCCATATTCGGCGGCGTGTTCGTACAGCCAGTGCAGCGCGTCGAACGCGTCATCGACGGCGGTCGGGAATTTGTGCTCGGGCGCGAGCCGGTAATCGACGGACAGCACTGTGCATCGGCCGTCGCGCGCGAACATCCGGCACAGTGCGTCGTGCGTATCGACGCTGCCGACCGTGAAGCCGCCGCCGTGAAAATAGACAAGCGCCGGCGCGGGCTCGGCCCAGCTCGGCTCGGTCGCCTGATAGAGCCGCGCGCGAATCGTCGCGCCGTCGCGCGTGGGAATGGACAGGTCTTCGAGCGTGAACATCGGCGCGCTCGCGATCTCCAGGATCGGCGCACTTTTCTCGTACGACGCGCGCGCCTGTTGCGCGCTCATCTGGTGGTACGACGGGCGTTTGGCCCGCGCGATCATGTCGAGCACCTGCTCGATCTTCGGATTCAGCGGCATGGTGCGCGTGGTGTGCGGCGAACGGCGCGTGCGCGCCGAAGGTTGAAAAGAGCCGGCCTGCAGCGCCGGCGCGATAGCAAAGTGACGAACACGGTAACGCAGAACGCTCAGCTCGCGTTCTTCACCTCGGGCTTCAGCGACATCGGATCAGTCGGATTGCGCAATTGCTCGATGTCCGCGTGACGCAGCTTCACCGTCGCCATGATGCCCGGATGCGTGACGATATAAAAACGCCGCGCGGCGATCGCTTCGAACGTGAGGTCGGCGACATCGGCGGCGCTCAGCTTGCCCGACTGCACCGCGCGCTGCAGCTGCTTGCCGGCGGCGATCTGCGAACGCGTCGGCCGCGCGGCGTTGCTGAGCGACGCGGGACGCGCGCGCTCCGCATCGGCGATGCCGGTTGGCACGAACGCTGGGCACAGCAGCGAACAGCCGACCAGACCGATCGCCGTGTGCGCTTGCGCGTCAGACGTGTCAGGCGCATCCTGCGCGCCCGCCGCCTGCGCCAATTGCAGGTCGTGATAAAGCGTCTCGGTCAGCGACACCACTGCGTGTTTCGACGCGTTGTAAATACCCATCGCGGGCGGCGACAGCAAGCCCGCGACCGACGCCGTATTGACGATATGCGCGGGCTCGTTCTGCGCCAGCATGATCGGCGTGAAGACGCGTACGCCGTGCGCGACGCCCATCACGTTGACGTTGAACACCCACGACCAGTCGTTCGCCGAGCTTTCCCACAGGAAGCCGCCCGAGCCGACGCCCGCGTTGTTGAACAGCAGATGCACCTTGTCGAACGCGCCGAGCGCCGCCTGCGCGAGCGCTTCGACCTGGGCCGGGTCGGACACGTCGGTCGGCACGGCGATCGCGTCGGCGCCGTGCTCGCGCAATGCATCGAGAGTTTGCGCGAGCGCGTCGGGATTCACGTCGGCCAGCACGAGCTTCATGCCGAGCGCCGCGCCCTTCTGCGCGAACGCGCGGCCGAAGCCGCTGCCCGCCCCGGTGATCACCGCCACCTTGCCTGCGAATTCGAACATCGTCTGACTCCTGGGTTGGGCGGCGTTTCCGTGCGCCCGTGCATGCGTTGACGTGCTACCGCGTTACCGCATGACCGCGCTCAGATCAGCTTGACGAGTTGCTTACCGAAGTTCTTCCCCTTCAGCAGGCCGATAAACGCGTCGGGCGCCGCATCGAGTCCTTGCGCGATGGTCTCGCGATATTGCAGCTTCTTCTGCGCGACCAGCGTGCCGAGCTGCTTGAGCGCTTCGGGCCACACGTCCATATGCTCGCTGACGATGAAGCCCTGCACGAGCAACCGCTGCGTGAGGATCAGCGACGGGTGCTTGAGCGGCACCGGCTGGCCGTCATAACCGGCGATGAACCCGCACACCGCGATGCGCCCGAATGGATTCATGCGCGCGAGCGTCGCGTCGAGCACGTCGCCGCCGACGTTTTCGAAGTAGCCGTCCACGCCGTCCGGTGTCGCGGCCTTGAGGTCCTGATACAGGTTGCCGCCCTTGTAGTCGATGCACGCATCGAAGCCAAGCGTCTCCACCACATAACGGCATTTGTCCGCGCCGCCCGCGATGCCGACCGCGCGCGCGCCGGCCAGCTTCGCCAGTTGCCCGACCACGCTGCCCACCGCGCCGCTCGCGGCGCTGACCACGACCGTGTCGCCCGCCTTCGGCGCGATGATCCGGTTCAGACCGTACCAGCCGGTCACGCCCGGCATGCCGACCGGGCCGAGATAGGCGGATAACGGCACGTGCGTGTCGTCGACTTTCTGCACGCCGGCGCCGTTCGACGTGCCGTATTCCTGCCAGCCGAACATCGCCACGACCTTGTCGCCGACCGCGAACTTCGGATTCTTCGACTCGACCACTTCACCGACCGTGCCACCGATCATCACTTCGTTCAGCGGCTGCGGCGCCGCGTACGACTTGCTGTCGTTCATGCGGCCGCGCATGTACGGGTCGAGCGACAGGAAGTGATTGCGCACGCGCAATTCGCCATCGGCGAGCGGCGCGAGCGGCGTTTCGACGAGCTTGAAATTGTCGGGCGTTACCGCGCCTTGCGGGCGCGAAGCGAGCACGAGTTGACGGTTGATCTGGGACATGACGGTCGTCTCCTTGAGTTACCGATTGAATCGGTGAATGGTTTGAACGGCGTGCGTGAATGGCGCTGCGTGCGCAAAGGCCGCGATGCAGCGCGTGCGGTCCGCTCGTCTTGCGCTCCATGGCGGTCACATACGGTGAATCAGCCGTCGCTGGGACCGGGTTTCGCCGACGGGTCGCTGCGCAACCGCTGTTGCGTGACATCGCGGCCGACCGCGAGGCGTCGCATGTATTTGAAGGTGCCGAGCGCCTTCGCGACGAAGTGGCCTTCGCTGTCGCGAATCTCGCCTTCGCAGTAGGCCATCGTGGTCGAGCGATGCAGCACGCGGCCGGTCGCGCGCAACTCCCCGCGGCCCGGCTGCATGAAGTTGACCTTCATCTCGACGGTGACGACACCGACGCCATCGCCGGCGAGACTGCGTGCGGCCATCGCGAGCGCGACGTCGGCGAGTGTCATCGTGACGCCGCCATGCGCGACGTCCCACGTATTCATGTGATCGGGCTGCAACGGCAGCACGACTTCGCTGACGCCGTCGGCAGCGGACAAAAGCTGTGCGCCGAGACGATCGACGAACGGGCTTTCGGGCAACGTCGGGTTGCCCGCTGTGGACGATTTGGGTGATGAGTTTGAATCGGTCATTGCGTATTCAGGGTTCGTGGTCGGCGCGGCGCGAGACGGCTTTCGGTGGACGTGAATCGATGGACGTCATTCGACGGGCATGAAACATCACAACATGATGGATCACTACGTTGCATTGCATGAGTCGCATCCTGACGTACGCGAAGCGAAGCGAAGCCTCGCGCGCGGCAGCAGGAAATGATACCCGCTATCGCTTGAACGCATGCGCCGCCATCCGTGCCGCCAGGCGCCCCAACCGGCGCACTGCTTCGTCGGCGAGATCGAGATCCGTGCTCGGACAGCTCAGTCGGATGAAGTGATCGAAACGGCCCGCGTTCGAAAACACGGTTCCCGGCATCACGCGAATACCATCCTCCAGCGCGGCATCGAAGAAAGCCGCCGACGACACTTCGCGCGGCAACTCGATCCAGAAGAACATGCCGCCGCACGGCGGCGTGAAGCGCGTGCCGTCGGGAAACGATGCCGCCACCGCCGCCGCCATCCGTTCGCGCTGTAATCGCAAGCCGTCGCGCAAACGCCGCAGATGACGCTCATACGCGCTCGTCTCCAGAAACCCTGCCAGCACGACTTGCGACAACTGCTCGTTATGCCGCGATTGCGCGAACTTCAGCATGCCGATGCGCGGATGCCAGCGTCCGCCGTTGATCCAGCCGACCCGCATGCCGGGCGCCAGCGTCTTGTTGAACGACGTGCAATGGATCACGGTGCCGTCGGTGTCCCACGCTTTCAGCGAGCGCGGCGGCTGTACGCCATCGACGAGCTCGCGGTACGGGTCGTCCTCGATCAGCGGAATGCCGGCGCGCGCGCACAGTTCGACGAGGCTCGCCTTGTGCGCGTCGGGCATCACGCTGCCGAGCGGATTTTGCAGGTTCGGCACGACCACTACCGCCTTGATGTCCGGATGCGTGTGCAGCGCGAACGCGAGCGCTTCGATCGCGAGGCCGGTGCTCGGACTGGTCGGAATTTCGAGCGCGCGCAGGCCGAGGCTTTCGAGCGCCTGCAGCAAACCGAAGAAGCACGGCGATTCGACCGCGACGGTGTCGCCGGGCTGCGTCACCGCGCGCAACGCGAGGTTCACGGCTTCGATGCCACCGTGCGTCATGATGATGTCGTCCGCGCCGATCTGGATGCCGGCCGCGAGCGCCCGCCGCGCGATCACCGCGCGCAACGCCGGATCGCCCTGATCGGGACCGGCGGCGGTCAGCAAGGTGGGCCGTGCGCGTAACGCGCGCAGCGCGGCCTTCTGCAACGCGCCGGTCGGATAGAGATCGGGCGACGCGGTCGCGCCGCCCAGATTCAGCGCGTGCGGATAGCGCTGGTACGTCGACACGAGCGTCGAAATCGCCGAGTGAATGCCGACGAACTGCGCGGCGCCCGGCAGCGCGAGGTCGGGTTCGGCGGCCGCCGGCAACGCAGCCTGCGGCGGCACGCGCACGAAGTAGCCGGCGCGCGGCCGGGCGTCGATCAGCGCGGCGCGCTCCAGCACGCGATAGCTCTCGGTCGCGGTCGCGAGACTCACGCCGTGGCGCTGCATGAACGCGCGCATCGACGGCATGCGATCGCCCGGACGCAGCACGCCGTTGCCTATTGCGCGGCGGTATTGGTCGGCCAGTTGGCGATAAAGCGGCTGGCTGTCGGTTGGCCGCTCGGCCGACGGGTCCGCCCGGTTCAGAATGGTTTCGGTCATGAGCCGATGGTGCGGACAGTTCGCGCGCCGCGACAGATACACATCGGCGCGATTCGGACCGATACAGCGCACCGGAATGCGTGGCTGTAGCGGTTCAGATTATCGGCAGTTGCGGCTGTTTTCACGTGGACGGACTCACTAAGCTGGATGGCATGAAAACGGTTTGAAGGAATCTGTCATGCACGATCGTGAATCCCGCGCCGGCAGCTTGCGTCGCACTCCAGCGTCACCGGTCGCGGCCGGTCAAATCGTGATGCGCGACCTGCGCGCCGGCAGTTCGATCGTGGCCGTCGAAGGCGATCTGCAACTCGGTTTTCGCGACCGTTCTCTTGCATGGCTCAGCGACGCGGTGCCGCTCACGTCGATCATCCTGCGCGAAGGCGAATGCTGCGTGACGCCGCAACACGGCATCGTGTCGATCAGCTCGGCGCATGCGAATGCCGCCGCGTTCATCGTGCTGCCGTCGCATGCCGGGGCGAGCGTTTATGGCAGGATGCGCGAGGCCGCGCAGCATCTCGCCGGCCTCGTGCGCACCCGCTTGCGGCGCACCGCCTGACAGCCCGCGGCTCACGCGACGCCGCCCGGTACAATGCGTGACCAACCGCTTCCTTCGAGGTGCCGGTCATGTTCTTCCCACGCGCGCCGCTGTCCGGCCGTCTGTCCCGTCTCTGCCGCCTGTTCGCCGTCGCCGTCTTCGTCACGTTGACGCTCAACGGCTGCGCCGGCCTGTTCGGAGCCGACCCGTTGCGCGTCAGCGTGGCCGGCATCGAACCGATAGCAGGCCAGGGGTTGGAGATGCGCTTTAACGTCAAACTGCGCGTGCAGAATCCCAACGACTCGACGGTCAGCTTCAGCGGCGTGTCGCTCGATCTCGAACTGAACGGCAAGTCGTTCGCGAGCGGCGTCAGCGACCAGAGCGGCACGGTGCCGCGCTTCGGCGAAACCGTCGTCAGCGTGCCGCTGACCGTGCCGGCGTTCGCCGCCGTTCGCCAGGCCTTTGCGTTCGCGGGCGCCGCGCAGTCGGGGGAGGTTCCGTACATCCTGCGCGGCAAGCTCGCGGGCGGCTTGACCGGTACGACGCGCTTCATCAGTCAGGGGACGTTGAGCCTCGCGTCCCTTGGGGCAGCGTCGCCATGAGATCGGCGTGGCGGCCTTCGAGCCGCTGAGTCTCGCGACCCGTGGCATCGAAAAACACCCGCTACACGTTCGGCGCGGACTGCTTGCTACTCCCGCGCGCTCACATGCGCGGCGGCCCGACCCCGGTTGCGATCAAACCACTTCGAACAATCCCGCCGCGCCCTGCCCGCCGCCGATGCACATCGTCACGACAACCAGCTTCGCGCCGCGCCGCTTGCCTTCGATCAACGCATGGCCGGTCAACCGCGCGCCCGACACGCCATACGGATGGCCGACCGCGATCGCGCCGCCGTTCACGTTCAACCGGTCCTGCGGAATGCCGAGTTTGTCCGCGCAATACAGCACCTGCACCGCGAACGCTTCGTTCAGTTCCCACAGGTCAATGTCCTCGACCTTCAGACCCGCCTGCTTGAGCAACTTCGGCACTGCGAACACCGGGCCGATGCCCATTTCGTCTGGCTCGCAACCGGCCACCGCGAAGCCGCGGAAAATGCCGAGCGGTTGCAGACCTTCACGCTCCGCGACCTTCGCGTTCATCACGACGCACGCCGACGCGCCGTCCGAGAACTGACTCGCGTTGCCCGCGGTGATGACGCCGCCCGGCATCGCGGTGCGAATCTTCGACACGCCTTCGAGCGTCGTATCGGCGCGAATGCCTTCGTCGCCGCTGACGGTCACTTCCTTCGTGAATAGACGGCCGCTCGCTTTGTCGGCGACGCCGGCGAGCACCGTCAACGGCACGATCTCGTCCTTGAACCTGCCCGCTTCGAGCGCGGCCGCCGCGCGCTGTTGCGAGCGCACGCCGTATTCGTCCTGACGTTCCTTCGAGATCGAATAGCGCTTCGCGACGTTCTCGGCGGTCTGCAACATCGACCAGTAGATTTCCGGCTTGTTCTTGCTGAGCCAGCCTTCGGCCATCATGTGGCGGTTCATCTCGTTCTGCACGCACGAGATCGATTCCACGCCGCCGGCGACGAACACGTCGCCTTCACCGGCGATCACACGCTGCGCGGCGAGCGCGATGGTTTGCAGACCCGACGAGCAGAAACGGTTCACCGTCATGCCGGGCACCGTGACCGGCAAGCCGGCGCGCAATGCGATCTGGCGCGCGATGTTGCCGCCGGTCGCGCCTTCCGGATTCGCGCAACCCATGATCACGTCTTCGACGCGCGCCGGGTCCAGCTTCGCGCGTTCGACGGCGGCTTGCGTCACGTGGCCGCCGAGCGTCGCGCCGTGCGTCATGTTGAAACCGCCGCGCCATGATTTGGCGAGACCCGTGCGGGCGGTCGATACGATTACAGCGTCAGTCATGCGTGTCTCCAACTTTCAGATGTCGATCGTGGCGCGTCGGCGAATCGCCGTGCGGCTTGGGCGCCGCAGCGCGCCACCTCGGTCGGTTTGATTCGAGCGGTCCGCTCAGCCGTTAAACCCACGGCCCTCTGCGGCCAGCTTCGCGATGCCCGGCGCGAGTTGCCACGCGTCGCCGTTCGGCCGTGCCGCGTAACGGCGAATCGCGCGCTCGACGTTGTAGAGCCCAACGGTGTCCGCATACAGCATCGGGCCGCCGCGATAGAGCGGAAAACCATAGCCGGTCAGATAGACCATATCGATATCCGACGCCTTCGACGCGATACCTTCCTCGAGAATCTTCGCGCCTTCATTGACGAGCGCGAACACGAGACGCTCGACGATCTCCTCGTCGCTGATCTTGCGGCGCTCGGCGTTGGTTTCCTTCGAGAACGCGCCGATCATCTCGTCGACCACTTTCGACGGATACGCGGTGCGGTCGCCCGCCTTGTAGTCGTACCAGCCGCCGCCGGTCTTCTGACCGAAGCGCCCGGTCTCGCACAAACGGTCGGCGATCTTCGAGTAGTGCATGTCAGGATGTTCCTGATAGCGGCGCTTGCGAATCGCCCAGCCGATGTCGTTGCCGGCCAGATCGCTCATGCGGAACGGGCCCATCGCGAAGCCGAACTTCTCGATGGCCTTGTCCACCTGCGCGGGCAGCGCGCCCTCTTCGAGCATGAAGAGCGCCTGACGGATGTACTGCTCGATCATCCGGTTGCCGATGAAGCCGTCGCACACGCCCGACACCACCGCCGTCTTTTTTATCTTCTTCGCGAGCTTCATCACGGTGGCGAGCACGTCTTTGGCGGTCGCCTTGCCACGCACCACTTCGAGCAGTTTCATCACGTTGGCCGGGCTGAAGAAGTGCATGCCGACCACATCCTGCGGGCGCTTCGTGAACGCGGCGATCTTGTCGACGTCGAGCGTCGACGTGTTGGAGGCCAGGATCGCGCCGGGCTTGGCCACTTCGTCGAGACGCCTGAACACCTGCTCTTTCACGCCGAGTTCTTCGAACACGGCTTCGACGATCAGGTCCGCGCTCTTCAGGTCGTCGTAGGACAGCGTCGGCGTGATCAGCGCCATGCGCTGTTCGAGCGCTTCGGGCTTGAGCTTGCCCTTCTTCACGGTGGCTTCGTAGTTCTTGCGGATCGTCGCCACGCCGCGGTCGAGCGCTTCCTGTTTCGTTTCCAGCAGCGTGACCGGAATGCCCGCGTTGATGAAGTTCATCGCGATGCCGCCGCCCATCGTGCCCGCGCCGATCACGGCGACCGTCGCGATGTCGCGCGTCGGCGTGTCGGAAGGCACGTCGGGGATCTTGCTTGCCGCGCGTTCGCCGAAGAACGCATGACGCAGCGCGTGGCTCTCCGGCGTCTGCACCAGCGCGACGAAGCATTCGCGCTCGAATGCGAGGCCCTTGTCGAAGCCGTTCTGCACGCCCGCTTCCACGGCGTCGATACATTTGTGCGGCGCCGGGAAGTTCTTTGCGATCCCCGCGACGCTGTTGCGCGCGAACTGGATGAAGCCGGCCGCATTCGGATGCTCGATCTTACGGTCGCGCACTTTCGGATGCGGGCCTGTCTTCGCGCCGACCTTGCGGGCGAACGCGAGCGCCGCTTCGGCGAGCTCGCCCGGCGTCGCGACGACTTCGTCGAACAGACCCGAGTCGGCCAGTTTCTCCGACAGCACGGGCGTGCCGGAGACGATCATGTTCAACGACGCTTCGAGACCAATCGCGCGCGGCAGACGCTGCGTGCCGCCCGCGCCCGGCAGAATGCCGAGCTTCACTTCCGGCAGCGCGATCTGCGCGCCCGACGAGGCGATGCGGTAATGCGCGCCGAGCGCCAGTTCCAGCCCGCCGCCCATCGCGACGCTGTGAATGGCCGCGACCACCGGCTTCGCGCTGCCTTCGACGACCTTGATGACCGTCGCGAGCGTCGGCTCCTGGGTCGCTTTCGGCGTATTGAATTCGGTAATGTCGGCGCCGCCCGAGAAGGCCTTGCCCGCGCCGGCCAGCACGATGGCCTTGATGGCCGGATCGTTCTGCGCGCGCTCCACGCCTTCGACGATGCCCGCTCGCGTCGACAGGCCGAGGCCGTTCACCGGAGGATTGTTCAGCGTGATGACGGCCACGCCGTCATGAGTTGTGTAGTCCACTGCCATCTGCCTGCCTCCATGCGATCCATGCAATGAGGCGGTGCGTTGCGCGCCGCCTGTCCGGTTTTGTCGAGCCGGGTGAATGGCCAATGAATGCCCATTCGGGTCCGGCTCATTGTCCGTCTTTCAACCGATTGTTTCCGGGTCAGCAGGCAGAATACACAGAAAAGCACGATCGTTCAATTTATCAGGGGGCGGGGTTTCCCCTGGAGAGCGGGCAATTCGCTTCGTCTTCGAGCGCGGACGGCAGTACGTGATCGCGGAAAATGTCGCGCAGTTTCAGTTTTTGCAGCTTGCCCGTGGCCGTGTGCGGCAGTTCGTCGACGAACGCGACATCGTCGGGAATCCACCATTTGGCCACCTTGCCGTCGTAGAACGCGAGCAGTTCCTCGCGCGTCACGTCGAAGCCCGCGCGCTTGACGACCACCAGCAGCGGACGCTCGGTCCACTTCGGATGCGCGCACGCGATACACGCCGCTTCCGCCACCGCCGGATGCGCGATCGCGACGTTCTCGATGTCGATCGAGCTGATCCATTCGCCACCGGACTTGATTACGTCCTTCGAACGGTCGGTGATGTGCAGGAAGCTGTCGCGGTCGATGGTGGCGACGTCGCCGGTCGGAAACCAGCCGTCCACCAACGGCGAGTCGTCCTTGCGGAAGTACCGGTCGATCACCCACGGCCCGCGCACATGCAGGTCGCCGAACGCGACGCCGTCCCACGGCAATTCCTGTCCGTCCTCGCCGACGATCTTCATGTCGACGCCATACATCACATGCCCCTGCTTTTCGAGCAGTGCGCGCTGCTCGGCGAGCGGCCGCTGGCTCTGCTCCCAGGTGAGCTTCGCGAGGGTGCCGAGCGGCGACATCTCGGTCATGCCCCAGGCGTGGATCACCTGCACGCCGTAGTCGTCCTCGAACGTGCGCAGCATGGCCGGCGGACACGCGGAGCCGCCGATCACCGTGCGATCGAGCGACGAGAACTTCACGCCCGCCTCGCGCATGTAGTTCAGCAAGCCGAGCCACACCGTCGGCACGCCCGCAGAATAGGTGACGCGCTCGCTCTCCATCAGCTCGTAGAGCGACTTGCCGTCGAGGTCCTTGCCGGGGAACACGAGCTTCGCGCCGGTCAGCGGCGCCGCGTGCGGAATACCCCACGCGTTCACATGGAACATCGGCACGACCGGCAGCACCGCGTCGCGCGCGGACAGGCCCATCGCGTCGGGCAACGACGCGCCGAACGCATGCAGCACCGTCGAGCGATGCGAATACAGCGCGCCCTTCGGATTGCCGGTGGTGCCGGATGTGTAGCAAAGGTACGAGGCCTGGCGCTCGTCGATGGGCGGCCACTCGAAGTGGCCGTCCTGCGCGGCCATCAACGTCTCGTAGCAAAGCACCGGCGTTTGCATGGCCGGCAGATGCGCTTCGTCGCTCAGCGCGATCCAGCCGCGCACCTTCGGGCATTGCGGCGCGAGCACGTCGACGAGCGGCGCGAACGTGATGTCGAACAGCACGTAGGCGTCGTCGGCGTGATTGACGATGTAGGCGATCTGATCGGGAAAGAGGCGCGGGTTGATCGTGTGGCAGACGGCGCCGAAGCCGGTCGTGCCGTAATACGCTTCCAGATGCCGGTAGCCGTTCCATGCGAGGGTCGCGACCCGCTCGCCGGGTTGGACGCCCAACGCGATCAGCGCCTGCGCGAGCTGCTTCGCGCGCTGCTCGCAATCGCGATAGGTGTAGCGATGCAGATCGCCCTCGATGCGCCGCGAGACGATCTCGGTGCTGCCGAAATGCCGTGCGGCATGCGTGAGCAGCGAGGACACGGTGAGCGGCACATCCATCATCTGGCCCAGCAGCGGCGTCGTCATAAAACGGGGTCTCCTCGGCTTGTCGTTTCGATTGGGTGTGCGGTCCGGGAGCCGATGGGCGCGATGGGATGCGACGGGTGCGTGTGCCTGCGCCGCCGGCGAGATCCGCGCGACCCGCGAAGCCAGTGGAGCATAGTCCAAAGGCCGGCCAGCAGCTCCGCGGGCGCGGACTTACAATATCGGTTAATCCAGAGGCGCTCAATATGTCGTTTTCCCCAAGCATTGCAGGGTTATCCGAAGCTTTAGCGGATTTTTCCAACGCTCTTGTCACCTCCCCCGAAAGCGCGTTCGCGCGGCTCGGCAGCGCGTTTCTCACGCGCCTGCCGGCCGCGCCGCTCGACGCGCCCTACATGGTTGGCTTCTCCACGGAGACCGCCGCGCTGCTCGGTCTCGCGCCCGAGCTTCAGAACGATCCGGGCTTCGTCGAACTGTTCTCCGGCAACGCCACGCGCGCCTGGCCGGCCGACGCGCTGCCTTATGCGTCGGTGTATTCCGGGCATCAGTTCGGCGTGTGGGCGGGCCAGCTCGGCGACGGTCGTGCGCTCGGTCTCGGCGAAATCGAACACGACGGCCAGCGCTTCGAGTTGCAGTTGAAGGGCGCGGGACGCACGCCGTATTCACGCATGGGCGACGGCCGCGCGGTGTTGCGTTCGTCGATCCGCGAATATCTGTGCTCGGAGGCGATGCACCACCTCGGCATTCCGACCACCCGCGCGCTGTGCGTGATCGGCTCCGATCAGCCGGTGCGGCGCGAGACGGTCGAGACCGCCGCGGTGGTCACGCGCGTCGCGCCGAGCTTCGTGCGCTTCGGCCACTTCGAGCACTTTTAT
Source organism: Paraburkholderia ginsengisoli NBRC 100965 (assembly GCF_000739735.1). Taxonomy (GTDB): domain Bacteria; phylum Pseudomonadota; class Gammaproteobacteria; order Burkholderiales; family Burkholderiaceae; genus Paraburkholderia; species Paraburkholderia ginsengisoli. Next base: position 692,450 of record NZ_BBJF01000004.1, read on the forward strand.
TCGAACGATCGCACCGACGCGCTGCGCGCGCTCGCCGATCACGTGATCGAGCGTTTCTATCCGCGTTGCCGCGACGCCGACGATCCGTATCTCGCGCTGCTGAACGAAGCCGTGCTGTCCACCGCCGACCTGATGGTCGAGTGGCAGGCGGTCGGCTTCTGTCACGGCGTGATGAATACCGACAACATGTCGATCCTTGGCCTCACGATCGACTACGGTCCGTTCGGTTTCATGGACGGCTTCGACGCCGGCTACATCTGCAACCACTCCGATACACAGGGCCGTTACGCGTACAGGATGCAGCCGCAAATTGCGTACTGGAATCTGTTCTGCCTCGCGCAAGGTTTGTTGCCGCTGCTCGGCGAACAGCACGACGAAAGCGTGCGCGGCGACAAGGCGATCGAAGACGCGCAGCGTGTGCTCGGCGGCTTCAAGGAGCGTTTCGCGCCCGCGCTGGAGCGGCGCATGCGCGCGAAGCTCGGCCTCGAAGTCGGGCGCGACGGCGACGATGCGCTGGTCAATCGCCTGTTCGACGTGATGCACGCGAACCGCGCCGATTTCACGCTGACCTTCCGCCACCTCGCGCGCCTGTCGAAGCACGACGCGAGCGGCGACGCGCCGGTGCGCGACCTGTTTCTCGATCGCGCCGCGTTCGATGCGTGGGCGAACGACTACCGCGCGCGGCTGTCCCATGAAACACGCGACGACGCCGCGCGCGCCATTGCAATGAACCGTGTGAACCCCAAATTCGTACTTCGCAATCACCTTGCGGAAACGGCGATCCGCCGCGCGAAAGAGAAGGATTTTTCCGAAGTGGAGCGCCTCGCCGCGGTGCTATGTCGTCCTTTCGACGAACAGCCCGAGCACGAAGCGTACGCGGCGCTGCCGCCGGACTGGGCGAGTTCGCTGGAAGTCAGCTGCTCGTCATGACACGCGGGTCAGAAGCGGCACCCTGCCCTGTTCCGCGAAATGAACCGGGTCCGCGATGAAAGCGCAACGAAGCTGCAATGAAGCCTGAACGCAAGGCCGAACGAATCAACGCCAATCCATCAAGCCGTCCCCAGAACAAGCCCGAGACAGGAACCCGACCATGAACCATCCCGACGACCTCAACACCGACGCCCCCGCCGTGCAGAAAGACGACGCCGAGTGGCGCAAGCAGCTCTCCGACATCGAATATCAGGTGACGCGGCACGCAGCCACCGAGCGGCCGTTCACGGGCCGCTATCACGATCACTGGGATCGCGGCATCTACGATTGCGTGTGCTGCGGCACGCCGCTATTCGAATCGGACACCAAGTTCGACGCCGGCTGCGGCTGGCCGAGCTACTTCAAGCCGATCAACGGCGAAGTGATCGCCGAGAAGACCGACCGCTCGCACGGCATGCTTCGCATCGAAGTGCAATGCAAGAACTGCGGCGCACATCTGGGTCACGTGTTCGAAGACGGCCCCGCGCCGACGGGCTTGCGTTACTGCATCAATTCGGCTGCGTTACAATTCGAGCCCAAGTAATCCCAGCGGCGCCGAGTCAGGCGCGTTGCCGGCCGGCGTGAGCGGTAGAGCCGGCCCGGCCACGCGATGCAACCGACCCGGCTCACGGGCTTGCCGCCGCGGCGCGACCGGTCCGCTACGCGCGGCCCGGCACGCCGTCGTCCGTTCATGCGACGGGCGCGCGTGACGGATCGGCGCGGCGCGTTTGCGCCGCTTGCACACCACCGGGCGCTTCGCACCGCGCCCTCACCCTCGACTCACTCTCCGTATTCCCGACCAGATAATGAAATTCCTGTTCGATCTGTTCCCGATCATCCTGTTCTTCGTCGCCTTCAAGATCTGGGGCATTTTCACGGCGACGGCAGTGGCGATCGTCGCCACGCTGGTGCAGATCGCGTGGGTGGCTTTCCGCCACCGCAAGGTCGATCCGATGCTGTGGGTGAGCCTCGGCGTCGTCACCGTATTCGGCGGCGCGACGCTCGTGCTGCACAACGACACCTTCATCAAATGGAAGCCGACCGTGCTGTACTGGGCGTTTTCCGTCGCGCTGATCGTTTCGCAACTGGCCTTCAACAAGAACCTGATCGAAGCGATGATGGGCAAGCAGATCACGCTGCCGCACGCGATCTGGGGCAAGCTGAACCTCATCTGGGCGGTGTTTTTCGTGCTGCTCGGGCTCGTGAACCTGTTCGTCGCGTATCACTACACGACCGACCAGTGGGTCAATTTCAAGCTGTTCGGCGCAACCGGCTGCCTGCTGGTGTTCATCGTCGGACAGAGTTTGTGGCTGTCGAAGTACATGAAGGAAGAATGACATGACGAGCGATGTTTTCATGCATGCCACCACCGCCGAGCGCGCCGCGTTGATCGAAGCGCGCCTCACGGCCGCGCTCGCGCCGGTCGCCTCGATCAGCATCACCGACGACAGCGCGCAGCACGCGGGCCACGCCGGCGCGTCCGCCGGCGGTCATTTCAGCGTCACGATCGTGGCCGTCGCATTTGGTGGCAAGGCCCGCGTGGCGCGGCATCGCATGGTGTATGATGCGCTGGCCGATGCCATGCAGCGCGGCATTCATGCCCTTGCCATCACGGCGTATACGCCCGAAGAATTTGCTTTGTTGCCCCGCTAGGAACTTCCGATGACCTTGAAGAAAACCCGCCTTTGGGTATTGCTGGCTGCGTTTGCGGCCGCACCTGCATTTGCACAGAACATCGCTGTCGTCAACGGCACGCCGATTCCGAAAGCGCGCGCCGATGCGCTGATCGATCAACTGGTTCATCAAGGCCAGCAAAACACGCCGCAATTGCAGATGGCCGTGCGCGAAGAGCTGGTGAACCGCGAAATCCTCATGCAGGAAGCGCTGCGCCGCGGGCTGCCGAATCGTCCGGACATCAAGGCGCAAATTGCCGTCGCGCAACAGACCGTGGTGCTGCGCGCGCTGATCGAAGACTTCGTGAAGAACAACCAGCCGAGCGACGCCGAAGTCACCGCGCGCTACAACGCGCTGATCAAGGACGCGGGCGGCAAGGAATTCCACCTGCACCACATCCTCGTCGACAACGAACAGCAGGCGAAGGACCTGATCGCGAAGATCAAGGCCGGCGCAAGCTTCGAAGATCTCGCGAAGCAATACTCGAAGGACCCGGGATCGGGCAAGAATGGCGGCGACCTGGACTGGTCGGACCCGAAAGCCTACGTGCCTGAATTCGCGGAAGCGGCCACGCATCTGCAGAAAGGCCAGATGACCGACACGCCGGTGCGCACGCAATTCGGCTGGCACATCATCCGTGTCGACGACATTCGCAGCACGACGCCGCCGCCGCTGGAGCAGGTGCGCGCGCAGATCGTCCAGCAGATCCAGCAGGAAAAGCTGCAGGCATTCGAAGAAGGTCTGCGCAAGAACGCGAAGATTCAGTAAGTTTGAACTGAACGCTCAAGTGCAAAAAAGCCGCCCTGGGGCGGCTTTTTTTGTTGCTGCGGATTCGTTGCGTGCCGAGTGAAAAGCGAAGCGCGCGAGCCGCGCAATACGACAAGGCCGCCGCACGAAGCGGCGGCCTTGTCTGTCACGATCAACCCAGCCAGCGACGCGCGTTCTGGAACACACGCAGCCACGGGCTCGCGTCCGTGCCGTTCTCGCCCCAGCCTTCCGGATGCCAGCTCATCTGCACCGCGCGATGCACACGCTCGGTGTGCGGCATCAGCACGGTGAAGCGGCCGTCGGCCGTCGTGACCGATGTGATGCCGTCCGGCGAGCCGTTCGGGTTGAACGGATACTGCTCGGTTGCCTGACCACGGTGATCGACGTAACGCATCGCCACCGCGACCTTCGACGCATCGCCCTGCTGCGAGAAGTCCGCGTAGCCTTCGCCGTGCGCAACCGCGACCGGAATGCGCGAGCCTTCCATGCCGGCGAAGAAGATCGACGGCGAGGCTTGCACTTCGACCAGCGAGAAGCGCGCTTCGAATTTCTCCGACTTGTTGCGCGTAAACTTCGGCCACGCTTGCGCGCCGGGGATCATCGACGCGAGGCTGCTCATCATCTGGCAGCCATTGCAGATGCCGAGCGCGAACGTGTCTTCGCGGCCGAAGAACGCGGCGAACATGTCGGCCAGTTGCGCGTTGAAGCGGATCGCCTTCGCCCAGCCTTCGCCCGCGCCCAGCGTATCGCCGTACGAGAAGCCGCCGCACGCCACCGCGCCCGCGAAGTCCGCGAGATTCGCGCGGCCCGCGAGCAGATCGCTCATGTGCACGTCGTGCGCGTCGAAACCAGAGCGGTCGAATGCGTAAGCCGTTTCGAGGTGCGAGTTGACGCCCTGCTCGCGCAGGATCGCGACACGCGGACGCGCGCCCCTGCCGATAAAGGGAGCGGCCTTATCCTCGGCCGGGTCGAAGCTCAGCACTGGCGTGAGGCCCGGATCGGCGGCGTCGAGCAGCGCGTCGTATTCGGCGTCGGCACAAGCCGGGTTGTCGCGCAGACGCGCGATACGCCAGCTCACTTCGCTCCACGTGCGATGCAATTCGGTGCGCGGTGCGTCGTAAATCTTCTTCGCGTCGCGATAGATTTCGATCGTGTCGCGCTCGTTGATCTTGCCGATCACATGCGAGCATGCCGACAGACCGTGCTCGCGCAACGCGACCAGCACCGCGTCGCGGTCCGCCGTGCGCACCTGGATCACGCCGCCGAGTTCTTCGTTGAAAAGCGCGCGAATCGTGCGGTCGTCACGACGGCCGCTGGTCTGCTTCGCCCAGTCTTTCGCGTCGCCATAATCGGATTCGTGGTGCGGGTCGAGCACCAGCATGTCGACATTCAGCGACACGCCCACGTGACCCGCAAACGCCATTTCGCAGACCGTCGCCCACAGGCCGCCGTCCGAACGGTCGTGGTAAGCGAGCAGCTTGCCATCGTTGTTCAGCGCCTGGATTGCGTTGAAGAAGCGCTTCAGGTCTTCCGGATCGTCGACGTCCGGCACCGTGTCGCCGACCTGCTGCGTCACCTGCGCGAGGATACTGCCGCCCAAACGTTGCTTGCCGCGGCCGAGGTCGATCGCGATCAGCACGGTGTCGCCCACGCCGTCCGTGCCGCTCATGCGGCGCAGTTGCGGCGTGAGATGCTTGCGCACGTCTTCGACCGGCGCGAACGCCGAGATGATCAGCGAGACCGGCGCGACCACTTCCTTCGCGACGCCACGGTCTTCCCACTTGGTGCGCATCGACAGCGAATCCTTGCCGACCGGAATGCTGATGCCGAGCGCCGGGCACAGTTCCATGCCGATCGCCTTGACCGTGTCGTAAAGCGCCGCGTCTTCGCCCGGCGCGCCACATGCGGCCATCCAGTTCGCCGACAGCTTCAGCTTGTCGAGCGACGCGATCGGCGCCGCCGCGATGTTCGTGACCGCCTCGCCGACCGCCATGCGGCCCGACGCCGGCGCGTCGATGACGGCGAGCGGCGTGCGCTCGGCCATCGTCATCGCTTCGCCGGTGAAGCCCGCGTAGTCCATCGTCGTGATCGCGACGTCGGCCACCGGCACCTGCCACGGGCCGACCATCTGGTCGCGCGCGGTTGTGCCGCCCACCGAGCGGTCGCCGATCGTAATCAGGAACGACTTGCTCGCGACCGTCGGGTGACGCAGCACGCTCTGGGCAAGCTCCGGCAACGCGAGACCGGTGACGTCCACCGGTTCGAGCTTCCGCTCGACGCGCTTGACATCGCGATGCATGCGCGGCGCCTTGCCGAGCAGCACTTCCATCGGCATGTCGACCGGCTGATGCGCGGCGGCGTCGTTCAGTTCGGAGTCGATCAGCTTCAGCTGACGCTCGGCGGTGGCCGTGCCGATCACCGCGAACGGACAGCGCTCGCGCTTGCACATTGCTTCGAAGGCTGGGAGATCGGCCGGCGCAATGGCCAGCACATAGCGTTCTTGTGCTTCGTTCGACCAGATTTCGCGCGGCGACAGACCGCTCTCTTCCAGCTGGATCTTGCGCAGATCGAACAGCGCACCCTTGCCCGCACCGTCCACCACTTCCGGGAACGCGTTCGACAAACCGCCCGCGCCGACGTCGTGAATGCTCAGGATCGGGTTCTTGTCGCCGAGCTGCCAGCACGCGTTGATCACTTCCTGCGCGCGACGTTCGATTTCCGGATTGCCGCGCTGCACCGAGTCAAAGTCGAGTTCGGCGGTGTTGGTGCCCGTTGCCATCGAGCTGGCGGCGCCACCGCCCATGCCGATGCGCATACCCGGGCCGCCGATCTGGATCAGCAGCGATCCTTCCGGCAGATCGTGCTTGTGCGTGTGCTGGTCCGAGATGTTGCCGATGCCGCCGGCGATCATGATCGGCTTGTGATAACCGCGCACCAGACCCGCGACGTTCTGCTCGTAAGCGCGGAAATAACCGCCCAGGTTCGGACGGCCGAATTCGTTGTTGAACGCGGCACCGCCGAGCGGGCCGTCGATCATGATCTGCAACGGCGATGCGATACGGTCCGGGCGGCCATACGCTTCGAACGGGTCGGCCGGATTGCGGTGTGCGAGCGGCTGCGCGGCGTCGCGGGCGTTTTCCCATGCCTCGACGCCGTCCGGCAGTTCGAGGTTCGACACCGTGAAGCCCGCCAGACCCGCTTTCGGACGCGCGCCACGGCCGGTCGCGCCTTCGTCGCGGATTTCGCCGCCCGCGCCGGTCGCGGCGCCCGGGAACGGCGAGATCGCGGTCGGGTGGTTGTGCGTCTCCACCTTCATCAGCGTGTGCGTGAGCTCGACGTTGCGGCGGTAGTGCTCCGGCAACTCATCGGCGCCGAGTTGCTCCGGCGTGCGCGGGAACCAGCGCTCGGCCATGCCGCCCGCCATGATCGCCGAGTTGTCCGAATACGCGACGATCGTACCTTGCGGGTTCAGCTTCTCGGTGTTGCGGATCATGTTGAACAGCGAGATGTCCTGCTTCTCGCCGTCGATCGTCCAGTCCGCGTTGAAAATCTTGTGGCGGCAATGTTCGCTGTTGGCCTGCGCGAACATCATCAGCTCGACGTCGGTCGGGTTGCGGCCGAGCTTCGTGAACGCGTCCACCAGGTAGTCGATTTCGTCGTCGGCGAGCGCGAGGCCCAGTTCCGTGTTCGCGGCTTCGAGCGCGCCACGGCCGTGGCCGAGCACGTCGACGGTTTGCAGCGGCTTGGCCGGCAGTTCGTCGAACAGATGCAGCGCGTAGTCGCGCGACGGCGACACGCTTTCGGTCATGCGGTCGTGCAGCGCCGCGGCGACGGCCGCGCGGGCTTCGTCGGAGAGCGCTTTCTTGCCGCCCAGCAGCCCGCTTTTCAGCGCGACCGTGTACTCGACGCCGCGCTCGATGCGGCGCACCTGCGTGAGACCGCACAGGTGGGCGATGTCGGTTGCCTTGCTGGCCCACGGCGACACCGTGCCGAAACGCGGCACCACGAGGAAGGTTTCGACGGCGCCGCGCTCCTTGCTGTCTTCGAGCGGATCGCCGTAGTGCATCAGCGCCTCGACCTTCGCGCTGTCTTCAGCGGACAGCGGGGTCTGGGCATTGACGAAATGCAGGTATTGCCCGCGCACGCCGGTGATATTCGGGTCGATGCGCGTGAGCGTTTCGAGCAGACGGGTTTGACGGAAATCGGAAAGGGCCGAAGCGCCGGGGAAACACGAGAAGTGGGCCATGGACTTGACGTTGCGTCGCTCAATGATGCCGAGTGGTCGCGCATGCAGGCGACGTGAGGCGGAAAGGAAGTCCGGGATTATACCCCGGGAACAGGCTTCCAGCCGCCCTGGCGGTGCGCTTTCGGCGGGCGCGCGGACACCGCCGCGCGATGCGCCCCGCGTGGCCGCGGCGGCGGTTTGGCTGCTATCATTCGCCCTTTCACCAGATCGGCGCGAGCCGCCCGAGCCATGCCGGGCCGCGCCGCATGCCACGCTCAACGGGAATGCGCCGCTTCGGCGTCCCGTCGGCAACTCGAATCAAAACATGGATGTCATCGTCATTGGCGGCGGGATAGCGGGCGTCGCCACCGCTTATCACCTGCGCGCGGCCGGCCACCGGGTGTGTGTCGTCGAGCGCCACGCGACCGTCGCGCAAGGCGCGACCTACGGGCACGGCGGCACCGTGCTGCCGACCCCGCTCGACGTCTGGTTCGGCCCGACCTTCATGGCGAGCCGTCAGAATGCAAAAAACGGCGTCGTCAACAGGATCGGCTTCAACGGCGCGGCGCGCCAGTTCGTCAAGCAGCTCGGCGCATTGCAGGAGCCTGACGCGTTTGCCCGCCAGTTCGGCCGCTTGCGACCGCTGATCGAAGCGTCGCGCGACGCGCTGGCCGACGTCGAGGCGCGCTTCGGGCTCGAATTCGAGCAAGTGAGCGGACTGCTTCATCTGGTGCGCAGCGAGCAGGAATGGGAGCAAACCCAGCCCGCGCTCGATCTGCTGCGCCAATACGAAGTCCCGCATCAAGTGCTGACGCCGGACGAATGCGCGGCGTTCGAGCATTCCGTGCGCACCGAGCCGGAATTCGCCGGCGGCGTTCTGTTCGATCAGGAACGCACCGGCAACAGCCCGCTTTTCACCAAACTCATCAAGCAGACGCTCGATACGCAAGGCGGCGTGCAGTTCATGCTCGGCAGCGAAGTCTCGGCGATCCGGCTGGAAGGCCAGCGCGCGGCCGTCGAACTGGCGCCGCGCCCGGGCAGCGCGGCACGCTCGCGCGAAGTCGACGTGATCCATGCCGACGCGGTGGTGGTCGCCGCCGGCCACGGCAGCCTCGCGCTGCTCGAACGGCTCGGGCTGCGATTGCCGCTGCATCCGCTGCGCATGCACACGCTGGTCGCGCCGATCGCGCATGAGGAATGCGCGCCGCACGTGGCGATCGTCGACGCGGTCAAGCGCATCGGCATCAGCCGGATGAACCATCGGCTGCGGATCGCCGGGGGCGCTGTGCTGCAGGGCGCCGGCCAGATCGACAAGCCACTGGGCGAAGCCGTGACCAAGGAAGCGTTCGCGCTGCTCGGCCAGGCAACCCACGACTGGATTCCGGGCGCTGCGCGAATCTCCGCGGCGATGCCGTGGGAAGGCGTCAAGCTGCTGTCGCCCGACGGCTTGCCGGTGATCGGCAACGCGCTGCATCCGCGGCTGTTCGTCAACGTCGGGCACGGCCCGGCGGGCTGGGGCCTCGCATACGGAGCGGGCAAGCTGGTCGCCGACCTGCTGTCGGGCCAGTCGCCGAATCTCCCCGACGACACCCTGGCCGCGCTGCGCGCAGACCGCTTTCAGTAAATCTTCGTCGATGACAGGCCGAGGCGGTCCCGCTACGGACCCGTCCGCGAGCGTCCGCTTATTGCAGGAACAGCCGCGCGCGCCGCTCGTATCGGCACTACCATAGCGGTTCCCCCTTTTTTCGCCTGGCGGCTCCCCGACCGCCGGGCCTTCCCATGACCGACGCCGAACACACGCCGCCGACTCTCATCAACCCGCATCAGCGCGCGCTGCCCTTGCTGACGCTGACCGATCTGCGGGCGGCGGAAGCGCAAGCCGCCGCCGCGCTGCCGCCGAACACGCTGATGGCGCGCGCCGGCCAGGCGGCCGCGAGCTTCCTGCACGAGCAGATCACGCGCGACACGGCGGTCGCGAAAACAAAGCAGCGGGTGTGGCTGATCGCCGGGCCCGGCAACAACGGCGGCGACGCGCTGGCCCTCGCGACGGAGCTGCACGACGCGGGCATCAGCGTGGAGCTGTGCATGCCGGTCGAAGTGAAGCCGGACGACGCCCGCTGGGCGCTCGACAGGGCTCGCGCCGCGGGCGTGACGATCACCACGGCGCCGCCCGACTCGCTCGACGATTTTCGCTGGCTCGTCGACGGCATGTTCGGCATTGGCCTGACGCGGCCGCTCGACGGCGTATTCGCGCGCGTCGCCCGGCAATTGTCGCAACGCGCGCAGGCCCGCCCGCGACAAGGCGGCGTGCTCGCGCTCGACGTCCCGAGCGGTCTGGACAGCGACACCGGCACGGTCGTCGGCAATGACCATGGCGGCGGCAGCGCCGTTCACGCGACCCACACGATCACCTTCATCGCCGCGAAGCCTGGCCTCTTCACCGCGCAAGGGCGCGACCACGCGGGCGCCGTGACGGTCGCGCCGATCGGTGTCGACAGCGGCCAGCGCACGGCCGTGCAACTGAACGCGCCCGAGCTGTTCGGCGCGTTCCTGCCGCCGCGCGACTTCGCGACCAACAAGGGCACCTTCGGCAGCCTCGCGGTGGTCGGCGGCGACACCGGCATGTGCGGCGCACCGATCCTCGCGGCGCGCGCCGCGCTCTATAGCGGCGCGGGCAAGGTGCACGTCGCGCTGCTCGGCGACGGCGCCCCGCCGTACGATCCGCCGCATCCCGAACTGATGCTGCATGCGCTCGACGACCTGCCGCTCGACACGATGGACGCGCTCGCGGTCGGCTGTGGGATGGGTCATCGGGAACGCGCCACGCAGGTGCTGCGCGACGTGCTGCAACTCGACGTGCCGAAGCTGTTCGACGCGGACGCGCTCAACCTGATCGCGAAAAATCCCGCGCTCGCCACCGAACTCGCCGCTCGCGGCGCACAAGGCGACCCGTGCATCCTCACGCCTCATCCGCTCGAAGCCGCCCGCCTGCTCGGCAGCGACGCGCCTGGCGTGCAGCGCGACCGGCTCGGCGCGGCCCGCGCGCTCGCCGCGCGCTTCGCGAGCGTGGTGGTGCTGAAAGGCACCGGCACGATCGTTGCCGCGCCGGATGGTCGCGTCGCGATCAATTCGACCGGCAACGCGGCGCTCGCGACGGGCGGCACCGGCGACGTGCTCGGCGGCATCATCGGCGCGCTGCTTGCGCAACATCTGCCGCGCTACGAAGCGGCGCTAGCGGGCGTCTACCTGCACGGCCTCGCCGCCGATACGCTCAGCGCGCAAGGCCACGGCCCGGCTGGACTGACAGCGGGGGAACTCGCGCCGATGGTGCGCACGCTGCTCAACCGTCTGTTCTATCCGGCGGCGGACGCGTGAAGCGCTTTGTCCCAACTTTTGCGCGGGATTGCCAAACGCATGCAGCCTGTCACGCAACGCCGCTATACTGACTCACGGCGCTGCGTGCCGGGTCGATCGCGGGTGGCGGTGAAACTTCAATGGACGCTTGCCTCGCGCAGCGGCGCGTCGAAGCTTCACCGGCACCCGTGCGCGAACCGGGCCGCGCGGCATCGCTCTAACAGCATCGTTGCATCATCCTCGGCAGCGCTTCATGCGCGCGCCTTTCTTCGTGCCCCCTTGGTTAGACGGACGCTATGACCCAGAACTCGCTCCCCTCCTGGTCCTCGCTGCAAACGCATTACGAGAAGATTCGCGATGCGCACATGCGCGACTGGTTCGCCCCCGAGAACGATCCCGCCCCGACCCGCGCCGAGCGCTTCGCGTTCGCAGGCGGCGGTCTCGCGGCCGATTTCTCGAAGCACCGTATCACCGACGAAACTCTGCAACTGCTCGTGCAACTCGCGCGTGAAGCCGGCGTCGAGAAGCGCCGCGACGCGATGTTCGCGGGCGACGTGGTCAACCCGACCGAAGGCCGCGCCGCGTTGCACACCGCGTTGCGCGCCACCGACCCGAAAGCGCCGTTCTTCGCCGAGGTCCAGGCCGAGCGCGCGAAGATGGCCGCGTTCGCCGACCAGGTGCGCAGCGGTGCATGGACCGGCTACACCGGCAAGCGGATTCGCTACGTCGTGAACATCGGCATCGGCGGCTCGGACCTCGGGCCGAAGATGGTCGTGCACGCGTTGCATCACCTGGCTACGCCGGAGATCACGACGCACTTCGTGTCGAACGTCGACGGCGCCGATCTGTACAACGTGATGCAGCAGATCGATCCCGAAGAGACGCTCGCGATCATCGTGTCCAAGACCTTCACGACGCTCGAGACCATGACCAACGCGCGCTCGCTGCGCGATTGGTTCGTCGGCAAAGGCTGCCCGGAAAGCGCGCTTGCGAAGCACTTCGTCGGCGTGTCGGCGAACCCGGCCGAGGTGGTCAAGTTCGGCATCGCGAAAGAAAACGTGTTCGAGATGTGGGACTGGGTCGGCGGACGCTATTCGCTGTGGTCGGCGGTGGGTCTGTCGATCATGATCGCGGTCGGCCCGCAGCAGTTCGGCGAACTGCTCGCTGGCGCCAATGAAATGGATCAACATTTCCGCGACGCACCGCTCGAAAAAAATCTGCCGGTGCTGCTCGGCATGATCGGCATCTGGTATCGCAACTTCTTCGGCTCGCAAAGTTATCTGGTCGCGCCGTATTCCGAAGCCCTGCATTTCCTGCCGTCGTACCTGCAACAACTGGAGATGGAAAGCAACGGCAAGTCCGCGCGCCTCGATGGCGCGATGGTCGACTATCCGACCTCCGCCGTGACGTGGGGCGAGCCGGGCACGAACGGCCAGCATGCGTTCTTCCAGATGCTGCACCAAGGCCCGACGATCGTGCCGATCGACTTCATCGCGGTGCTGACGCCGGAGCATCCGCTCGTCAGTCATCATCCGAAGCTGCTTGCCAATTGCTTCGCGCAAAGCGAGGCGCTGATGCTTGGGCGCACGCTCGAAGAAGCGCAGAAAGTGGCCGGCCCGGACAAGCCGGAACTTGCGCCGCACCTGGTTTTTCCGGGCAACCGTCCGACCGCCACGCTGATCGTCGACGCGCTCACCGCGCGTTCGCTCGGCGCATTGATCGCACTGTACGAGCACAAGGTGCTGGTGCAGGCTTCGGTGTGGAACATCAATCCGTTCGATCAATGGGGCGTCGAGCTGGGCAAGATTCTCGGCAAGGTGGTCGAGGCCGATCTGACCTCGGCGAGCGTCGATGAGAAGAAGCATGACTCGTCGACGTCGGCGTTGATCGCGCGGGCGCGGGCGGCGTTAAAGCGGTGAGGTGACGTGGTGCGTGGCTGGGTGAGTTTTCGACTCGCTCGATGCGCGCGCCATGAGTTGCTCGTTGGAGGCGAAGCGTGTTGCTGCGTAGTGGTGGGTGATGCTGGGTAGTGCTGGGTAGTGCTCTGTGTTGCTCGCGTTACTGGAACGCGCGACTGCTTGCCACGAGCCGCAATGAAAAAGCGGGCCTTTGCGGCCCGCTTTGCTTTTGCTGCCTCCCACGCTCACGACTCGCTAGCTGTGAGCGCCGCGATTCACGCGAGCCGCCCCGCTTCGATCGTCACCGTCGTATCGCACCGGCGCGCGAGTTCGATGTCATGCGTGACGAGAATCAGCGTTGCGCCGTTCGCGCGATTCATCTCGAACATCAGATCGATTACCGCATGACCGGTGGCGGCATCGAGACTGCCGGTCGGCTCGTCGGCGAACAGAATGGCCGGATGCGTAACGAACGCGCGCGCCAATGCGACGCGCTGCTGCTCGCCGCCGGACAGCAGCTTCGGATAATGACCGGTGCGCTGCCCGAGACCGACCTGCTCCAGCAGATCACGCGCACGCGTCGCGGCCTCGCGGGTGCCGATGCCGCCTTGCAGTTCGAGCGGCAACGTGACGTTTTCGAGCGCCGTCAAATGCGGCATCAGTTGAAACGACTGGAACACGAAGCCGACCGCGCCGCTGCGCAACGCGGCCCGTTCGTCTTCGTTCAGTTCGGTCAGCTCGCGGCCAAGCAGCCGAACCGAGCCCGAACTCGCGCTGTCCAATCCTGCGAGCAGGCCGAGCAGCGTAGACTTGCCCGATCCGGATGCGCCGACGATCGCCACACTGCTGCCGGCAGCGATAGCAAGATCGATGTCGTCGAGAATCGTCAGTTCGCCCGTTGCATCCTTAACCTTCTTGCACAAACCCCGCACTTCAATGACTGGATCAGTTTTGTTTAGCATGGTGAAGCGTAGGTTAAAAGTGCTCGCCACAGGCCCGCGCGCCACGGCGCTGACTACGGCATTCGGCTCGGCCGTGATGGCCGCCGCCCTGTTTTCGATGCCCTTGCCGGTTCACGCCGCCAACGCGCCCGACCCGGCCAAGCCGGTGATCGTCGTGCTCGGCGACAGCATCTCCGCCGAGTACGGCCTGCCCCGCGACACCGGCTGGGTTGCATTGATGCGCCAGCGTCTCACCGACGAGCGAATCGATTATAGCGTCGCCAATGCAAGCATCAGCGGCGACACCACGAGCGGCGGACGGGCTCGTTTGCCGGCGCTGATGCAGCGACTGAAACCTAGCATCGTGATCGTCGAACTCGGCGCGAACGACGCACTGCGCGGCGTGCCGCTCGCCACCACTGAAGACAACCTGCGCACGATCATCGAGCAGGCCCAACAGGGGCATGCGAAGGTCGTGCTGGTGGGTATGTATGTCCCGCCCAATTACGGCCCGGACTACACCCAAAAGTTCCATGGCCTGTACGGCGATCTGTCGAAGCAATTGCGCGTGCCGCTAGTGCCGTTCCTTCTCGCCGGTATCGCGGACAAACCCGAGATGTTCCAGGCGGATCAGATTCATCCGACGCAGCAGGCACAGTCAGTGCTACTCAACAACGTGTGGCCTGCCGTTAAGCCACTTCTTCGCACAAGTTCGCCGCGCTGAAAAGCGTGCTAACAACTTGTTTCTAGAACTTTGGGAACGCGGATCGGTAAAGGTCGCTCAGACACTTTCGTATCCCGTGTAACCAGCTCGAATCTGAGCGCCTCTGAGGAGATAACGTGAAATACTTACCGTTAATCGCTTTGACCGTGGCAATCTCTGCCTGCGCCGCTCAACCGCCTGCTGGCGTTCAATCCGTCGGTCAAAGCCAGCAGCCGCCGAAGGCCGTGGCTACCTGTATCGCGCAGAAATGGGCCGACGCCTCGCAACAACAGGTCGTCTCGCAGAACACGTTGGCGAACGATCAGGCAATGGATGTCTATGTTCCGGGTCAGCAGCCGCCGAATGGCGCCGCCGCCGTCGTGCGTCCGGCGTACAACGGCCCGGGTACGTGGGTCGGCTTCCGCGGTAATGCTGCGGGCGGCCAGGCCACGGGTGCAATCAGCGGCTGCCTCTAACGCGCTACACCGCATCGTGTGACGACCCTTGCGGTCGTCCAATGAAAAGCCCCGCATTTGCGGGGCTTTTCTGTTTTTGCGCGGTGTTTCGCGCGCGGATCTTTCAGTTCTACGTGAGGCTTTCTGCGGGCGGCTTATTCGCCGCCGTCGGACTGCGCGTTACTCCTGTCGAGCGATCCGTAGAACTTCACCTTCGAACGGGCACGCAACGCTTCGACGTATGCCTCCGCTTCGGACTGCGCGTCGACCTGCGCAACCTGCTGCTGCGCTGCTGCGAGACGCTGCGGATCGACCGGTGCGCCCGCCACCACCGCATTCACGCGATAGATCGCATAGCCGTCGTCGCCCAGGTCCACACCGACGTATGCCGGCAACTTTTGCGCATCCGCCTTGTAGATTGCACTCAATGCGGCCGGCGGCACGCCTTGCGCGTCGTTGCGCGACACCTTCAGCGGCGACGAGAAGCCGCTCGTGGACTTCGACTTTTCGAGCTCCGCCAGTTTGGCCACGCCGTCCTTGTGCGCGGCTTCGTTCGACTGAGCCGCGATCACCTTCTGACGCACGGCGTCCTTGACGGCGTCGAACGCCGGCACGGCCGCAGGCTTGTAGTCGGTGACGCGCGCCGCGATCAGCGTGTTGCCGCCGACATCGATCGCCTGCGTGTTGTTGCGCTGAACCGCTGCATCGTTCGCGAACACCGCTGCGAGGAACTTCGCATTGTTCAACGGGCTGTCAGGCGGCAGCTTCGGGTCCGCTTGCGGCGTCACTGTCGCGGTCTGCAGCGGCAGCTTGTATTTGTCGGCAGCCGGTTGCAGGCTCTTCGCCTTTTCGTAGACGATCGACGTGAAGCCTTCCGAAGCGTCGCTGAATGCCTTGCTTGCCTGCTGCGTCTTCAGCTCCTTCGCGATCTGATCTTTCACTTCGTCGAACGGCTTCGTCACTGCCGGCTTCACGTCCGTCACCTTGACGATGTGGAAGCCGAAGTCGGTCTGCACGATGCCGCTGACTTCGTCCTTCTTCAGCGCGAACACCGCGTCGTCGAATGCCTGGCCGCCAGCGATCATGCCGCGGCCGAAGTAACCCAGATCGCCGCCCTTCGATGCCGAACCCGGATCCTGCGAGTTCGCCTGCGCGATCTGCGCGAACTGGTCCGGATGCGCCTTGATCTGCGCGAGCAACTCTTCGGCCTTCTGTTTCGCTTTGGCCTTGTCGGCCGCGCTCGCGTCTTTCGACGCCGAAATCAGGATGTGGCTCGCACGCACTTCACCGTCGGTGCGGAAGTGCGCGATGTTGTCGTCGTAGTACTTCTTCAGATCGGCGTCGCTCGGCTGAACGGACGCGCTCAACGTTGCTGGCGACATCACCAGGTATTGAATCGTAGCGGTGGCCGGCGTCGCGAAGTCGTTGCGATGCGCGTCGTAATAGGCCTGCAGTTGCGCGTCGGTCGGCTGCACCTTCGCCGCGTAATCGCGCGGATGGAATGCGATGCCCTGCACTTCACGCTGCTGTTCGGCAAGCTCGGTCAGATGCTGCGCGAGCGTCTTCGACGTGAATGCGCTGGCTTGAATGCTCGCCGGCAACTGCTGCATCGCGAGGCCGTAGCGCACGCGCTCGTCGTATTGATCGGGCGTCATGCCCTGCATTGCGAGCAGCTGCTTGTAACGATCGACGTCGATCGAACCGTCGGCATTCTTCAGCGACGAGATCACCGGATCGTTGAGCAGCACGCGACGCACGGCGTCGTCGGATGCGGTCAGATGGAGGCGTTGCGTTTCATCGGCCAGCACACGCTGCTCGATCAGACCGTCGAGCATCTGACGACGGCGCTCCGGCGTATCGAACGACTTCATGTCGAACTGCGCGCCAAGCATCTGACGGGCGCGGTCGAGTTGCTGACGCGTCGCGTCGTC
Organism: Paraburkholderia ginsengisoli NBRC 100965; assembly: GCF_000739735.1. Lineage (GTDB taxonomy): Bacteria > Pseudomonadota > Gammaproteobacteria > Burkholderiales > Burkholderiaceae > Paraburkholderia > Paraburkholderia ginsengisoli. The sequence continues at coordinate 709,368 of NZ_BBJF01000004.1, forward strand.
GTATTCTGCGCGGGTGATCTTGTGACCGTTGACGCTCGCGACGTTTGCACTTTCGTCAAAGAAGCCGCGGAAGCCTTGAATACCCACAAAACCCAACCCCGGCACAATGACGAGGATGAGCATGAACATCATCAGGCGTTTGTGATTGCGGAAAAAATCGAGCATGCGTGAGGAGTGCCAAAAACAGAACGCCCGATCTTACAACAGCGGGCAATAAAAAAGGCGAACCGGAGTTCGCCTTTCGTGGATACTGGCGGAGTGGACGGGACTCGAACCCGCGACCCCCGGCGTGACAGGCCGGTATTCTAACCGACTGAACTACCACTCCTTATACTGCGCTTACTGCACTGAAACACTTGAGCCGAATCTGAAACTGGTGGGTGCTGAGAGGCTCGAACTCCCGACCTACGCCTTGTAAGGGCGCCGCTCTACCAACTGAGCTAAGCACCCGTTTCGCGATTCAGCGTGCTTCTGTTGTTGCCGCCTGATTCGCTGGAGTTCGCCGTGCATCTCTTAGCGAATCAACCATTCCTCAAACAGCAAGCCCGTTAGTTTAGCGCATCCTTCAGAGCTTTGCCAGGCCTAAATTTAGGAACCTTTGCCGCCTTGATTTTGATCGCGGCGCCCGTGCGCGGATTGCGCCCCGTGCGCGCGGTCCGCTTGCCGACCGCGAACGTGCCGAAACCTACCAGCGTCACCGAACCGCCCTTCTTCAACGTACCTTTGACGCCACCGATCACAGCATCGAGTGCACGGCCTGCCGCTGCTTTCGAAATATCGGCTTGCTGTGCAATGTGATCGATCAATTCCGTCTTGTTCATTCCAACCCCCGAGAATGTTTATGACAATCGTGACGGCGCTCTATAGCACCTGGCATCACGCGGCCGGCGGGCAACGCCGAGCCGCCTCATTAGAATTGGCCGAAACCCCAGTGTCAAGCGGGGTTGAGCCTGATTCGACGCGTTTTAGAGGGGCTTTTTATTAGCAAATATTGTCTGCGCTCAACGCGTTTGCGGCGCGCTATAGAAGCATCTCGCGCCGCGCTCAAAAGGTGGGAAAACGTTTCTCGGACAGTGCATGAAATGCGCACGGACAATAAAAAACCCGCGGCCGTAACCGCGGGTTTTTGTTCAGCAACCAGCTTCGTCGCTGAATGTTTTAGTGCTTCACGACTTCCGTTGCGGCGTCTTTGCCCGGCTCGGCTGCGACGGGCGCAGCGGGCTTCGGCTCTTCTTCCGGCAACGCTTGCGGCACACGTTCGAGCGCCAGTTCGAGCACCTTGTCGATCCAGCGGACCGGCACGATTTCGATCGCGTTCTTCACGTTGTCCGGAATCTCCGTCAAGTCCTTGACGTTTTCTTCCGGGATCAGCACCAGCTTGATGCCGCCACGATGCGCCGCCAACAGCTTTTCCTTCAGGCCGCCGATCGGCAACACTTCACCACGCAACGTGATTTCGCCCGTCATCGCGACATCGGCACGCACTGGAATACCGGTCAATACCGACACCAACGCGGTGGTCATCGCGATACCGGCCGAAGGACCGTCCTTCGGCGTCGCGCCTTCCGGCACGTGAATGTGAATGTCCTGCTTCTCGAACGCTTCGTCCTTGATGCCCAGACGCCGCGAACGCGAACGCACGACCGAGCGCGCTGCCTCGACGGATTCCTTCATCACGTCGCCGAGCGAACCCGTGCGGATCACATTGCCCTTGCCCGGCATCACCGCGGCTTCGATGGTCAGCAGATCGCCGCCCACTTCCGTCCACGCGAGACCGGTGACCTGGCCCACCTGATTTTCCTTCGCAGCCAGACCGAAGTCGTACTTGCGCACGCCGAGGAACGTGTCGAGGTTGCTGCCGTCGACCTTCACCGCCCCTTCCGCCTTCTTCAGCAGAAGCATCTTCACGACCTTGCGGCAGATCTTCGAAATTTCACGCTCGAGCGAACGCACGCCCGCTTCACGCGTGTAGTAACGAATGATGTCGCGGATCGCGGTTTCCGTCACATCGACCTCGCCATCCTTGAGGCCGTTGTTCTTCTTCTGCTTGGGCAAAAGATAACGTTGCGCGATGCTGACCTTCTCGTCTTCCGTGTAACCCGACAGACGGATCACTTCCATCCGGTCGAGCAACGGCGGCGGAATGTTCAGCGAGTTCGACGTCGCCACGAACATTACATCCGACAGATCGAAGTCCACTTCGACGTAGTGATCGGCGAACGTGTGGTTCTGTTCCGGATCGAGCACTTCAAGCAATGCCGACGACGGGTCGCCGCGGAAATCCTGCCCCATCTTGTCGACTTCGTCGAGCAGGAAGAGCGGATTGCGCACGCCGACCTTGGTCAGGCTTTGCAGAATCTTGCCCGGCATCGAACCGATGTACGTACGACGGTGGCCGCGAATCTCGGCTTCGTCGCGCACGCCGCCGAGCGCCATGCGCACGAACTTGCGGTTCGTTGCGCGAGCGATCGACTGACCCAGCGACGTCTTACCAACACCCGGAGGCCCAACGAGGCACAGGATCGGCGCCTTGACCTTGTCGACCCGTTGCTGGACCGCAAGATACTCGAGAATGCGTTCCTTCACTTTCTCGAGACCGAAGTGGTCTTCGTCGAGCACGCGTTCCGCATTCGAGAGGTCGTTGTTGACCTTGCTCTTCTTGCGCCACGGCAAGCCGATCAGCGTGTCGATATAGTTGCGCACGACCGTCGCTTCCGCCGACATCGGCGACATCAGCTTGAGCTTCTTCAGCTCGGCGTCGGCCTTCTTCTTCGCTTCCTTCGGCATGCGGGCAGCCGTGATGCGCTTCTCGAGTTCTTCGAGGTCCGCACCTTCTTCGCCCTCGCCGAGTTCCTTCTGGATCGCCTTGACCTGTTCGTTCAGGTAGTACTCGCGCTGGCTCTTTTCCATCTGGCGCTTCACACGCCCACGGATGCGCTTTTCAACCTGCAGGATGTCAATCTCGGCTTCGAGTTGCGCGAGCAGATGCTCGAGTCGCTCGATCACCGGGAACATTTCGAGGATGTGCTGCTTCTGGTCGAGCTTGAGCGGCAGATGCGCCGCGATCGTGTCGGCCAGACGCCCGGCTTCGTCGATACCCGACAACGACGTCAGGATCTCCGGCGGGATCTTCTTGTTCAGCTTCACATACTGGTCGAACTGCGACACGATCGCGCGGCGCAGCGCTTCAGTTTCAGCGCTGTCGGCGTGGTCGGGTTCGAGCGGCATGACTTCGCACGAGAACTGCGTTTCCTGTTCTTCGATGGAAAGCGTTTTCGCGCGTTGCAAACCTTCGACGAGCACCTTCACAGTACCGTCGGGCAGCTTCAGCATTTGCAGGATGTTGGCAACACACCCTACTTCGTACATGTCCTTTTCGGTCGGCTCATCTTTCGCAGCCGTTTTCTGGGCGACGAGCATGATGTGCTTGCCGCCTTCCATCGCTGCTTCGAGAGCCTTGATCGACTTCGGGCGGCCTACGAAGAGCGGAATCACCATGTGCGGGAAGACGACTACGTCACGCAGCGGGAGCAGCGGGAGCGTAATGCGTTCCGGCGGGAGGAGTTGGGTTCCTGACATTTCATTTCCCCATGAGTGGAATCAGTTCGTTCGATAGGTGAGGCCAGCAGAAACTATTGCAAGGCCTCCGCGTGTGGGAAAAGTTCAGTGACTCCGAAGTTTCAGTGACTCCATTGTGAAAACAAGCTTCATTGACCACACGATAAACGAAAAAAGCCGTTCACGTTGCCATGAACGGCTTCTTTTTGCATAACTCGAAAGCCGATCAGTTCGAACCCGCGACCTTGGGCGCGTCTTCATAGATCAGTAGCGGTTTGCCGTCGCCGTCGATAACGTTGTCGTCGATGATGACCTTGCTGACGCCTTTCATTTGCGGCAGGTCGTACATCACATCAAGCAACGCCTGTTCCAGGATCGAGCGTAGACCACGCGCGCCCGTTTTGCGACGAATGGCTTTGCGCGCCACAGCCTGCAACGCGGCTGGGCGAATCTCCAACTCGACGCGCTCCATGTTGAACAGCTTGTGGTACTGCTTCACCAATGCGTTCTTCGGTTCGACGAGGATCTTCATCAGCGCCGCCTCGTCGAGCTTGCCGAGCGTGGCAACCACCGGCAAACGTCCGATCAGTTCCGGAATGAGGCCGAACTTGATGAGATCTTCCGGCTCGACTTCACGCAGCACTTCGCCAGCGTCGCGGTCCTGCTTGCTTTTCACGCTTGCGCCGAAACCAATGCCGGTCTTCTCCGTACGATCGACGATGACCTTCTCGAGCCCGTCGAACGCGCCACCGCAAATGAACAGAATGTTGGTGGTGTCGACCTGGATGAAGTCCTGATTCGGATGCTTACGGCCACCCTGCGGCGGCACCGACGCCATCGTGCCTTCGACCAGCTTCAGCAGAGCCTGCTGCACGCCTTCGCCCGACACATCACGGGTGATCGACGGGTTGTCGGACTTGCGGCTGATCTTGTCGATTTCGTCGATATAAACAATGCCGCGCTGGGCCTTGTCGACTTCGTAATTGCAGTTCTGCAGCAGCTTCTGGATGATGTTCTCGACGTCCTCGCCGACATAGCCGGCTTCCGTCAGCGTGGTTGCATCGGCAATCACGAACGGGACGTTCAGAAGACGTGCGAGTGTCTGCGCGAGCAGCGTCTTGCCGGAACCGGTCGGGCCGATCAGCAGGATGTTGCTCTTGGACAGCTCGATCTCATCTTTCTTGTCGAGATGCTTGAGGCGCTTGTAGTGGTTGTACACCGCGACCGCGAGAATCTTCTTCGCGCGTTCCTGACCAATCACGTACTGGTCGAGGATTTCACGGATTTCCTGCGGACTCGGCAGATCGGACTTGGACAAGCCCGCCTCGATGCCCGCGCCGGCAGCTTCGTCGCGGATGATTTCGTTGCACAGGTCGATACATTCATCGCAGATGAATACGGATGGGCCGGCAATCAGCTTCTTGACTTCATGCTGGCTCTTGCCGCAAAACGAGCAATACAACAGCTTTTCGCTGTTAGAACCTTTCTTGTCCGCCATAGATGTGTGAGCCTCCGGACACTCAATTACATGATACGCCGTTTGCCCCCGCCTCACCGTTGGACGCGCGGCAGGGGGCTTGAGCCAAGGTGACGGCGCTTGCCGCAGGCGCTCGGACGGGGTCTTGATTATTTCACAATCGATCCGACGACGGTTTCGCCCCAATTAGAGGCGAAACCGCACCAGATCAAGGCCGCTTGTGCGCGACCTGGTCGACCAGGCCGTAAGCTTGCGCGTCGTCGCCCGACATAAAGTTGTCGCGATCGGTGTCGCGCGCGATACGCTCGACCGGCTGGCCCGTGTGGTGCGCGAGCAGATGATTCAGCCGTTCCTTCAAATACAGAATTTCGCGCGCCTGGATTTCGATGTCCGACGCCTGACCGCGCGCGCCGCCCAGCGGCTGGTGAATCATCACCCGCGAATTCGGCAGCGCAAAACGCTTGCCCTTCGCGCCTGCCGCGAGCAGGAAGGCGCCCATGCTGGCCGCGAGACCCATGCACAGCGTGGAAACGTCCGGCTTGATGAACTGCATCGTATCGTAGATCGCCATGCCGGCGGACACCGAGCCGCCCGGACTGTTGATGTAGAAACTGATGTCCTTGTCCGGATTCTCGCTCTCGAGAAACAGCATCTGCGCAACGACGAGATTCGCCGTCTGGTCGTTCACTTCACCGACCAAGAACACGATGCGTTCCTTCAGCAGACGCGAGTAGATGTCATACGAGCGCTCGCCCCGGCCGCTCGTTTCCACGACGATCGGCACCAGTCCGAGCGCCTGCGCTTCGAGATCCCGCGACGACTGGGAGGTCAACGTGTCCAGCATTTGAGCGCGAAAGGTCATGCAATGGATCCTTGTCTGGAAATATTCTAAATATCAGATGCTAGACAGGTGTGTGCGACGAGCCCGTATTCAAGTGCGCGATCAGTGCGAACGCCTTGCGCGACAACATATAAAAACGCAATGCACATTCACAGCACAAAAAAACGGCGTGCGGGCCGTCACTCCGACAGCCGGCACGCCGTTGCAGCGACGCTTACGCTTGCGCCGTTGCGCTTGCCAGTTCTTCGAAGCTCACTTCCTTGTCCGTCACCTTGGCCTTGCTGAGGACGAAATCGACGACGTTGGCTTCGACGACATACGCTTCCATTTCAGCAAGACGTTGCTGGTTCGAATAATACCAGCGGACGACTTCCTTCGGGTCTTCGTAGCTTTTCGCGAATTCGTCGACTTCGGCGCGAATCTGCTCCGGCTTCGCCTGCAGTTCGTTGGCCTTGACCAGCTCAGCCAGCACGAGGCCCAGCTTGACGCGGCGCTCTGCCTGCTCCTTGAACATTGCCGGCGGGATCGGCGCATCTTTGGCGTTCGGCACGCCGCGTTGCTCCAGATCCTGACGCGCCATCGCGACGAGGCGTTCCTGATCCTGTTCGATCAGCGCGTTCGGTACGTCGAGTTCCGAGATCTTCAGCAGCGCGTCCATCACCTGGTTCTTGACGATGGCTTGCGTGCGACGCTTCGCTTCGCGTTCGAGGTTGTCCTTGATCTCGCCGCGCATCTTGGTCAGATCGCCGTCTTCGATGCCGAGCGACTTGGCGAAGTCAGCGTCGATTTCCGGCAGATGCGGCCACTCGATCTTCTTCATCGTGATCGTGAATTGCGCCGTCTTGCCCGCGACGTCCTTGCCGTGGTAGTCCTCGGGGAATGCCAGGTCGAATTCCTTCGCTTCGCCGACCTTCAGGCCCTGCGCCGCCTTTTCGAATTCCGGCAGCATGCGGCCTTCGCCCAGCACGAACGCGAAGTCGTCGGCGCTGCCGCCCTGGAACACTTCACCGTCGATCTTGCCGACGAAGTCGACCGTCACGCGATCGCCGTCTTTCGCAGCCGTGTCCGCACCGCCGTCACCGTGCTCGCCGGATTCGCCGCGAGCGTGGAAGTGCACGCGCTGCTTGCGCAGGATTTCCAGCGTGCGGTCGATTTCCGCTTCGCTGATGGTCGTCGTGGTGCGCTCGATCTCAGCCGTGGCGACGTCGCCCAGCTTCACTTCCGGATACACCTCGAAGGTTGCGTCGAACGCGTAGTCGCCTTCGACCGCGTCGGTCTTCGGCGCGAAGCTCGGCTGGCCGGCAACGCGCAGGTTTTCGGCGCGGCTGATGTCGAAAAATTCCTTGCCGACCTTGTCGCTCAGCACTTCGGCTTCCACCTGGCCCGAATACTGTTGCGTCACCATCTTGAGCGGCACCTTGCCCGGGCGGAAACCCGGCATGCGCACGTTCTTCGCGAGTTGACGGATACGCGAGTCCACTTCCTTCTGCACGGCATCCTTCGGCAGGGAAATCGTTACGCGGCGTTCGAGCTTGCCGAGGTTTTCAACAACGTTAGCCATGGCTTCAATCGTCCTAAAATTATTCGAGCGAATCAGTTATCTTCTCCGTGCCGCTTGTCGATGTCGCCGATGTCGCGTTTGCGTCGTTTAGCATCGATTGCGCGCCTGCGCCGCGGGCTTGCAGGCCGCCGGCAGCACGGTTGGGTCCAAAGAGCCGAATATTTTAGCAAACTATTCGCGCGCCTAGCCGGGATTCGATGATTGCGCGCATTTTTATCGATATTCCGGCCGCTTTCCGGGCCGTTTCGGCGTGGTTTCCGTGCGGGCCGCGCGCGCTTTCGCCCAGCCGCCGCCGGGTTGCCGACGCGCTTCAGCACGCTCGGATTGCAAGTCGCCCGCATGCGCTGCTTGCGGCGCCAGCACCGCGTCGTTGCGCGTCAGGCCGCGAGCGAGGCTGCACAGGCCGGCAGCGCATGCGCTGCGCGTCACCGCGGACGATCCCCGCTATGCCTTTCGACATATTCAGTCGGCGCGCCGAGGCTGATAAGCTAACGAACGCGCTCGGGGTTGCGTCCGCATCGTTTCCGCTTCTACCCATTCCCCCGCCCTCGCAACGATTCCAACCATTCAGAGACACCATGCCGAATTCGCCGTCCTCGCCTGTCGTCGTCATCGCCCCCGATTCCTTCAAAGGCTCGCTTAGCGCCGAGCAGGTCGCGCAGGCGATCGCATCCGGCATCCAGCGCGCCCGCCCCGACGCCAGCGTGCGCATCTGCCCGATGGCTGACGGCGGCGAAGGCACGCTCGACGCCATGCTGACGAGCGGCGGCGAGCGCCGCAAGCTCAGCGTGCGCGGTGCGGCCGGTCCGCTGCGCGAAGCGCTCACGGGCCTGCTCGCGGACGGCAGCGCGATCATCGAGACGGCGGAGATTGTCGGCATCACCGATCCGGTCGGGATGGGCGTGCCGGTCGACGCGCGCAGCACCCGCGGCATGGGCGAGGCGATCCGCGCGCTGCTGGACGCCGGGGTGCGGCGCTTTTTCGTCGCGCTGGGCGGCAGCAGCACGAACGACGGCGGCGCCGGCTTGCTGACCGGCCTCGGCGTCCAGCTGTTCGACGCGCAAGGCAATCCGCTCGAAGGCACGCCCGCGCAACTCGCGCGCGTTGCGCGCGTCGACGTCTCGCAACTTGATGCGCGGCTCGCGGATACGCAGTTCATTGGCATGTCGGACGTCGACAATCCACTGACCGGCGATCACGGCGCAACCGCGGTGTTCGGTCCGCAAAAAGGCGTCACGCCCGATCAGGTGGCGTCGATCGACGCCGCCCTCGCCCGCTTCGCCGACCTGCTCGAGGCCGCGCTCGGGCGTACGGCGCGCGATCAGCCCGGCGCGGGTGCGGCCGGCGGCCTCGGCTTCGCGCTGCATATGCTCGGCGCGCAGTTCGAGCCGGGCGCGGAAACCGTCGCGCGGCAGATCGGCCTCGATGCGGCGCTCGAAGGCGCGAACTGGCTGATCACCGGCGAAGGCCGCTCGGACGTGCAGACCCTGCACGGCAAGGCGCCCTTCATCGCCTGCGGCCATGCGCGCGCGGCCGGCGTGCCCGCCACGCTGCTCTCCGGCGCGGTCGACTCCGCCGCGTTGCCGCGTCTTGCCGAATACTTCAGCGGCTGCTTCTCGCCGGCGCCCGGACCGATCACGCTCGACGTCGCGATTCGCGATGCGGCGCGCCTGCTCGCGGACACGGCCGAACAACTGACGCGCCTCAAATACGGCCCGCGTTGACCGGCGAAACGGTTGCGGCAACAATCACAGCGCCACGACCGCTCACTCACCACGGGATGACCATGAAGGACTCCGTTAAAGCCGGGCTCGAACAATTCCTCACGTACCGTCTGCATGTGCTGAACAAACTCGCCGAGCGTGGCATCGGCGAGCGCTATCAGGCCAAACTCGGCGTGACCTTGCCGGAGGCGCGGGTGATTGCGTCGGTGGGTTCGTTCGGACCGTTCTCGATCATGGAGCTGGCGAGGCATGCCAATCTCGACAAGAGCCAGGCGAGCCGCGCGGCCGAGGCGATGATCCGGCAAGGGCTCGTGCAGCGCCAGCCGAGCACCGCCGACGGTCGCGTGGTGCTGGTGTCGCTGACGCCCGAAGGCCGTGCGCTGTACCGGAAGGTGATGCCGATCGCTCGCAAGTGGAACGGCGACCTGTTCGACTGTCTGGACGAGCGGGAAAAGGTCGCGTTCGGCCTCGCGCTGGACAAGATCATCGAGACGATGACGGCGCGCGGCGTGTGAGGGTGTCGCGCGCGTAGTGGTCGTTCGCGCGGCAGGCGGCTCGCTTTCTCTGCGGTGCTTGATGCGGGGTGCCGAGCGATGACGCAGGAGCCATTCAGCGCTCCGATCCGACTACACGCGGCGCGCTTTTCGTAGCGGCAGCAATCAACTCGCGCTCACCCGTCCCTGTGTCACTCGGATCGACGCAGCCCCCTCGCTCGATCTCCAAGTCGCACAGCAGAGCTATCCGCGCCCCAGCGCTCGATGCACGTCCACCTGTGCGAATGCGAAGCGGCACGAAACCATCATCCGCCCGCGCCTCTCAACCCTTCTCGCTGCCCGCCCCTTCGGCATTTGCACTGGCAGCGCCCTTGTCGTCGACCACACCGCCCATCACTCCCGGCATGGCAGACGCGCCGGGCACACCGCCCGCCACCTGCCGCATGCGCGACTGCGCAAAGCGCGCGAGCCGCCAGGCGATCATCCCCAGCGAACTCACCGCCAGCAGCAAAGCCACCCACGGCAGATAACGACGCGGTACATCCGGATCGCCGGCCGCCGACGCCCCGTCGCTCGCCCCTTGCGCAACGCCTAACAGCGTATCGCCCACGCGGGCCGGCGCCGCCACCGACGACGCGTCCGCCAGCAGCGCATCCCGGCTCAACGCCGCCGACGCCGTCGCCGCGCTACCCACCGCCAGTGTAAACGGCGCAGCCCCGCGCGCGGCAAAAATCAGCGTCGCCGGATGCCAGCCGGCCGCGACGGTCAGGTTCCCGCTGCCGGGTCCGCCAGTGCGCGTATCGACCACCACGCGCCATTGACGATCGGTGTCGGGCTTCAGTTCGAGCGACGGATTGTTCTGCTCCACCGTGCCGTTATGCAGGCGGAACAGCATCGCGCTCGCGACCTCGCGCCACGGCGCGTCCAGACCCGGTCGCGAGTAGACGACGGCAGGGGCGACCGTGTTGGGCTGAGGCAGCGTCAAGCGCAAACGGTCGACCGGATAGGAGCCGCCGGTCGTGAAGAAATACTCGCCCGGTTTCAGCCCCCCATGCGCGACGATATCTTCGCGCCAGGCGCGCGACGCATCGGTCGGGCGCGCCTCGCTGGCGACGATCGCGTGCACCTCCGCGTCGAACGATTCGACATAGGGCGCGCCGTCGAGCCAGTGCAGACGCAGGTAGCGCGCCGGGGCGCCGTCCAGCTCGATACGGTCCTGACTCAGGATGCTGCCGTTGTAGTGGACCTTGAGCAGTTGCGCATCGCCGGCGGGGTGCCAGTGACGCAAATCGTCGCTCGCCTCGACCGTCACGCGGCCCTGGTAGTTGTCGTCGCGCAAATGCACGAGCAACGCGCCGACCTGGCCCGCACGCGGCGCGCGTCCCACATCGATCAGATCCACGTCGTGCTGCGCGCGGGGCGGCGGCGCCGCGGTCGCGCGCAACGAGCCGTCGGCCGCGATCGCTACCCCGAACGGCACGCCGTTGCCGCCGGTTGTGGTGGACGGCAACGGAAACCATCGCACCGAACGCAGCGTCGGCGGCATGCGCGCGGGCTCGCGCGGCGCGTCGAGCGCATACGGCACGGGCTCGCCGGCGCCGTTGAATATGCGCACGTCGCCGAGATCGCTGCGCTGGCTCGCCGCGTAGACGGCCGCGGGTAACGTCACGCTGTAGTACGGGGCGCCGTCTTCGAGCTGGATTGAGAAACGCTGCGCGAAAGTGTCGGCGGCGGCAGGGGCCGACGTCCACACGGCGGCGAATGCGAGGCACCAGCCGGTCAGTCTCAAGACATGCTTCATTTGTGCAGATTCCGGGTTCATAGCCTGGGGATGCAACAGGGACAAATAGTCAATCACTGGCGACATCAAAACCAATACCGACGAGCGACACGATCCGCTCGATACCCGCCCGTTGCGCAGGCAATCGACGCGAGATTCAGACCATCCAGAATACCGAAACTGACGGCTGAGCGAGTATCGAATCTGACATCGCCCGCCAGCGCCAAGGCCCGCCGGCGCGATGATGCGGCGCGCGCGCGGGCATAGCGATCGCGCCCGGCCGCCACGAATCCCCGACGCGACCGGCGGCGCCATCCATGGCAAACCGCGCATTCGTCATTCGACACTTGCGTCCGGTAGACGCGCAGCCGCCGAATTCGCGGCAAGCCGTCAACCATGTCAAAATTCGACACCGGCCACCGAGCCTTCACACTCCCACTTTTCATCCAAGGAAGTTTCAGTGGACATCAACAAACAGGTCGCGGCTCTCACCGCATCAGAACTCCAGACCGCCGGCGCAAGCCAGGCGACGGCGATCGCGGTCAGCGTACTGCTGCGTCATCTTCGCTCGCCGGAGCTGGTCAAGCTGCTGTCGTCGGCATTCGAAAACCATCAGGCGGTCATGCTGCAAACGCCGTGGCCGGATCAGATGCTGCAGGCATTCGAATCGACGCGCCGTTTCCTCGAAGGCGCGGCTCAGGCCGAACTGCCCGGCACGCAGGCGCAAGCCGGCACGCCGGGCGTCTGAGCGAAGTCGGGCAGCCTCTCACCCGACGTTCCGGCCGGCACGGCCCGCGCTCGACCCGCTACGACCCGCTACGACCCGCCACGAGCCGGAAACAAAAAACCCCGTCAGTCCAACGACTTAACGGGGTTTTTTGCTACAGATAAGTGGTGCGAGGGAGGGGACTCGAACCCCTACACCCTTGCGGGCGTCAGGACCTAAACCTGGTGCGTCTACCAATTTCGCCACCCTCGCAGCCGGGCACGCCGCCAAGCGTCCTGCCCGATGTCCTGCCTGCTCGCGGCCGCGCCAGAAACACGCGCCCGAAAGCGTAAGCGCGAGATTCTAACCGATAGATTCGCGCTTGTCTGCACCTGGCTGGCATCTGTCGAAGCGGCGCCGATGCTAGAATTTCCGGCTCGGCGCACGTACGCCGTACTCTTCTTCGGCCGCCCTTCCCCCACATTTCCAATCCAGTGAATTTCGACGAATATTGCCAGCAGAAAGCGGCGCCGCCCGGATCGAGCACTTACTATGCGCTGCGGCAAGCGCCCACAGCAAGTCAGCCATTGCTGACGGCGCTGTTCGCATTGCGCCGCGAGTTCGAGGAAACGGTCAAGGAGACCAGCGATCCGACCATCGGTCGCACGAAGCTCGCGTGGTGGCAAAACGAAATCGCCGCGCTCGCCTCGGGTTCGCCCTCGCATCCGGTTTCCAAGGCGCTGGCCGCCTATCTGCCCGACGTGAAGCCGGAATATCCGGCATTGCAGGCGTTGCTCGCCGGTTTCGAAATCGACCTCGACCAGGCGCGTTACCTCGACTATCCGAATCTGCGGCGCTATCTGCAAAGCGTGGGAGGCACCTTCGCGTCGCTGGTCGCGCGCGCTACGGCGAAGGACGCCGCGCACGTGGCGGACTGGTCGGCGCCGCTCGGCGAGGCGCTGCTGCTCGCGCAGTTCGTCGTCGAAACGGGCAACGATGCGCGGCACGGGCGCATCTATATTCCGATCGACGAGATGCAGCGCTTCAACGTCACCGCCGCCGATCTGATCAATCGCAAATATACCGATGCGTTCACCGAGCTGATGCGCTTCGAGACCGGGCGCGCCCGCGCTGCGCTGCAGAGCGCGCTCGCCGCGGTGCCCGCGCAAGAGCGCCGCGCGCAACGCACGTTGCTCGCGCTGGCGGCGCTGGCCCTGGCGCTGCTCGATGAAATCGAACGCGACGGCTATCGCGTTCTGCATCAAAGCATCGCGTTGACGCCGATTCGCAAGCTCTGGATCGCGTGGCGCGCCAAATAGTCGAGGCGGCACGATGCGCCGGTTTGCATGCGCCCGCGCAAGCGATCGAATATGGCAGTCATTCGGCGCGTCGGCGCGAACAGCTCGCGGCGGCACCTGGCTGCTTCACCATCAAACGCGCAGGAGCGGCAGCGGCTCGAACCTCTGCTTAAGAATCGCGGACGCGTCGAGCCCCCACCAGGGTCCCAGCACGGTCGCGTAAAGCTGCCGAAAATCGACGCCGAGCGGCAAGTTGCCATGGCCGTCGAGTCGCGCGAGCGTCGGCGGCGTTCCGTACAAACCGCCCCGCACGCGTCCGCCCATCACGAAATGCGGCGCCACGGTGCCGTGATCAGTGCCCTTGTTGTCGTTCTCGCGCGCGCGACGCCCGAACTCGGCGTAAGTCATCACGAGCGTGCTGTCCCAACGGCCAAGTTCCACTAGCGCTGACTTCATCGATGTCAGTCCTTCCGCGAGTTGCCTGAGCAATGCGGTTTGGCGAACCTGCTGATTTTGATGCGTATCGAAACCGTGCAGCGTCAGCCGGATGACGGCGACGCCCTGCCCGCCTGTCGGCTGGCTTTGCGCAGTGTTGTTCGACGCGCCTTCCCTCGGAACGTCCTGCAAGGCCAGCAGCTGCATCGCGGTTTTGATCGCGTTGCCGAATGCGCCGTTGGGAAATACCGTCTTCAACTGCGCTTGACGCTGCGCGGGACGCACGCGGTTCGGGGCTTTCGCGATGCCCTTGCCGACGCTGCCGGCGTTATCGCGATGATTCGTCAGCGCCGGGTTGCGCGTCTGCAAGATCGGCGTCGTGGGCATCGCGGGCCACGTCGCCTCGCTCCACTGCGCAGGATTGGTCAGCATGAATGCGCGTACGCCGTGCGCGAGCGGCCCCATCTCCGGGCTGCCGATCACCACGCCATCGGCGGCGAAGCCGGTGGGCACCGGCATGTGCGCAAACGCACGCGTCAGCCATCCGTCGCGCAGGTACTGATCGGCGCGCGATGCGGTGTCCCAGATTTCGGTCGAGCGAAAATGCGACAGGTTCGGCTGCGCGTAGCCCAAGCCCTGCACGATCGCCAATTGCTGGCTGCGCCACAGCGGCATCAGCGGCTGCAACGACGGATGCAGCGCGGTGCGTTCGTCGAGTTGAATTGCCAGCTCGCGCTTGATGCCGATGTTCTTGCGCAGCGCGTAATAAGTGGGATCGGCAAACGGAATCACGGTATTCAAACCATCGTTGCCGCCTTTCAGTTCGACGAGAATCAGCAGGTTGCGGTAGCCGCTGCCTCGCGATACGCCGGGCGCTCCCACCTGGGCGCCGAACGAGCGCGGCAGCCAGAGCGCCGCGCCGGCGGCTGCGCCCATCGACAGGAAGCTGCGTCGTTCCATTCTTAACCTCGTCTGTTGTGATGGCGCGAGTCGGGTCTCCGTCGACATCTCCAGGCAGACGCTCACGTTCGAATCGGTGTGGCCGGGGCCGATGGGCGTGAGCGGCAGGATCGCGTGCTGCAACTGCTGTTCGACAGATGGTCCTGGCTTCGCCGGCGGCGTCGTGCTGTCGTGCTGTCGCGTTGTGATGCGCGAACCGGACTCGCGACATCGAAGCGTACGCTACCTTGCCCGAGTCGCGCCATGTGCATTGCAGCGACGGCTTTGTCTTTGTCTTCGGCTCGCGAAGTGTCGTTTGCGCGGCATTACGCGTCGCAGCGTCGCCAGCTCTTTTGCTGTGTCGTGCAGCAACGTGTTGAAGTGGCCTCGCGCATGAGCGCACAGCGTCCGCACAACGTCTTCTCCTGGCTCCGAAGAATGGACCGTGCGCGTGCTACGTCGAACCGGCACTACGCTACAGCGCACTATGCCAGGTCCGCGGCAACGGCACGTTCAACCTCTCGCGCACGCGACCTTCAAGTAATGCTTCGTAACGCTGAGCACGCGTGCATTGCGGTTCACAGTAGCGATAGTCGGCTCGGTCTCGCGCGTTTCTTCGGTCGCGGGGATGACTTCAGACACGTAGTCCATCGCCTTCGCTACCGTCTCAACATTGGCCAAAGCTACAACGCATCACCCGCAATTACCCGGCGCGACGAGTTCATCATCGATCACCCTGGTTGACGGGCGTCGGAAAAAACGTTCGGGCAGGCATACGCGCGTCGCGTGGTCCGCTCAACGGCAGAATGGACGGGTAAAGACCCAAGGGAAGTACAAAGAGACTTTCGCGCGCGGACGCTTCGTGGGATACGTGCCGCGAACGGGCACGAAAAAAGCTACCGCTTATAGAGTTCGCGGACAGCATCTTCGATGTGCTGCCGCAATAGACGCCGTTCGTCGGGCGTCATATGACCGTCGCGACGACGTTGATCAAGATCGGGGGGAACTGCTGTGCGCAACATCGCGTCTGATGCGGGGCGATCGGCACTCGGACTGTTACGGCGATTAGGCCGCGAGTTGCCGGACTTCGGCGCGTGCTCACTCGCAGCTCTGTCGGCTGAAGGCTGGGCATGGGCGAGCGTTGGTCCCAGTGAGCCTGCGAGCGTACCGGCTACTGCCAGTGCAATGACGCTCAAGCGCACATTCGGCCAAACCCCTCCTTTCATGTTGTTCCCTTCGTGGCGCGGCAACCGGCTACCTCAAATGCGTATACAGACCCCGGTAACGAGCCGGGTGCGAGAGTTGTTGTCGAGTGAAGTATCCACCGAACAGCCGCATTCAGTAAAGCAGTCTACCTGCCCGTGCTTTACGTCGTGCCACAGTGCGGGTAAATTTTGTAACTGACTGTAACCCCGTAAACGATGCAACCGCGCACCACTTTCTAATCGCGCTAAGATGCCGACCATGGAAACCAAAAACCCTTCGAAAATCCTCGTCGTCGACGACGATCCCCGCCTGCGCGATCTGCTGCGCCGCTATCTCGGCGAACAGGGCTTCAACGTGTACGTCGCCGAGAATGCGCCGTCCATGAACAAGCTCTGGGTACGGGAACGCTTCGATCTGCTGGTGCTCGATCTGATGCTGCCCGGCGAGGACGGCCTGTCGATCTGCCGCCGTCTGCGTGGCAGCAACGACCGTACGCCGATCATCATGCTGACGGCCAAGGGTGAAGACGTCGATCGTATTGTCGGGCTCGAGATGGGCGCCGACGACTATCTGCCCAAGCCGTTCAATCCGCGCGAACTGGTCGCGCGCATTCACGCGGTGCTGCGCCGCCAGTCGCCGTCGGAGTTGCCGGGGGCGCCGTCCGAAACCACCGAGGTGTTCGAATTCGGCGAGTTCGCGCTGAACCTCGCCACGCGCACGCTCACCAAGGCCGGCCAGGAAATTCCGTTGACCACGGGCGAGTTCTCGGTACTCAAGGTGTTCGCGCGTCATCCGCGCCAGCCGCTGTCGCGTGAAAAGCTGATGGAGCTCGCACGCGGCCGTGAATATGAAGTCTTCGACCGCAGCCTCGACGTGCAGATCTCGCGTCTGCGCAAGCTGATCGAACCCGATCCGGGCAGCCCGCGCTTCATTCAAACCGTGTGGGGTCTGGGCTACGTCTTCATCCCCGACGGTGCAGCCTGAGCTTGTTTTCATCTTGTATGTCGACCAGAGTTGGCGCTCTAGCGCTTACTCTGGTCCCATGCACCGCATCGACCAGAGTCGGCGCTTCAGCATCGACTCCGATCCCACGCAAAACAGTTGCTGTCTTTGATTTCAGATAAGAAGGGCCCATGCGGATCGACCGGCGCCTCCTGACGCTCGCGTTCGGCGGCCTTTTCTGGCGAACTTTTCTGTTGATCGCACTGCTGATCGCAGTCAGTCTCGCCGCGTGGTTTCAGAGCTTCCGCGTGATCGAACGCGAGCCGCGCGCGCAGCGCGTGGCTTTGCAACTCGTCGCGATCGTCAAGCTCACACGCACCGCCCTCCTCTATTCCGATCCCGACCTGCGGCGCGCGCTGTTGCAGGATCTGGAAAGCAATGAAGGGGTGCGCGTGTACCCGCGCGAGGCCACCGATAAATACAAGCTACAGCCCGACGAGTCGCTGAACCGCCTGATCGAACACGACATTCGCGGGCGCCTCGGCGATGACACGATCATCGCGCAGAGCGTGAACGACATCAACGGCGTGTGGATCAGCTTCAAGATCGACGACGACGATTACTGGGTCGCGCTCGACCGCGATCAGCTGGACAACGCGACCGGCTTGCAATGGGCCGGCTGGGGCGTGTTCGCACTGGCGCTGTCGCTGTTCGGCGCGGCGTTCATCACGAGTCTCGTGAACCGGCCGTTCGCCCGGCTCGCGATGGCCGCGCGCAAGGTCGGCTCGGGCCAGGCGCCCGATCCGCTGCCCGAGCGCGGCATGGGCGTCGCCGCCGAAACCAATCGCAGTTTCAACCAGATGGTGCAGGACCTCGAGCAGCTCGAAGCCGACCGCGCGCTGATGCTCGCGGGCATCTCGCACGATCTGCGCACGCCGCTCGCCCGGCTGCGGCTCGAAACCGAAATGAGTCCGTCGGACCAGAGTACGAAAGATGCAATGGTCGACGACATCGAACAGATGGACATGATCATCGGCCGCTTCCTCGATTACGCGCGTCCGGTGCAGCGCGTGCCGGAGCCGGTCGACCTGTCCGTGATCGCCGGCGAACTGGCCGCGCGCATGCAGAGCGAGGACAGCATGCGGCTGATCACGCGGCTCGCGCCGTCGGCGGTGATCGAGGCCGATGAAACCGACATGCGGCGCGTGGTCGGCAACCTGCTGGAGAACGCGCGCAAGTACGGCCTGAGCGACGGCGACGGCATCCCGCGTGTGATTCTGGAGACACGTGTGTCGCATTCGCGCGTCGAGCTGTCGGTGGTCGACGAAGGCCCCGGCATTCCGGAAGACCAGTTGGCGCTCGTCACACGGCCGTTCTACCGGGTTAATTCGGCGCGCACCCAGGCCAATGGCACGGGTCTTGGCATGGCGATTGTTCAGCGTCTCGTGGGCCGTTACCGCGGCGCGCTGCGCTTGCGCAATCGCACGCCAGGACCGGGGCTCGAAGTCACCATCGAGTTTCCTCTCGCCAAAGGCGTGTGAGCGGAGCCGGGCGCTTTCTTCTCTTTCGCGCGCCACCGCGTTGAATAATAACTATCCGGGTCGTTAGAAAAAAACTACTGAACACATAGTTTCATAGAACTATAGTGAGACGATGTAACGCGCTCGTTATCACGAGCTGGTAGCCTGAACATGCTGTTTTTTCCAACACACGAAGGAGCACTCGCATGAAAACCGTTGGCGATAAAGTCGAAGCGTTCACCGTCACTGCTGCCAAGCCGGGCTTCAACAACCATGAAGAAAACGGCGTGTCGGCGTTCGAAGAAATCACGGAGCAGTCGTTCCCCGGCAAGTGGAAGATCATCTATTTCTATCCGAAGGATTTCACGTTCGTGTGCCCGACGGAAATCGTCGAGTTCGGCAAGCTCGCGGGCGACTTCGAAGAGCGCGACGCCGTATTGCTGGGCGGCAGTGTCGATAACGAATTCGTCAAACTTGCATGGCGCCGCGAGCATAAGGATCTGAGCAAGCTCAATCACTACTCGTTCGGCGACGTGAAGGGCGAGTTGATCGATCAGCTCGGCGTGCGCGACAAGGAAGCCGGCGTCGCGCTGCGCGCCACCTTCATCGTCGATCCGGACAATACGATCCAGCACGTGTCGGTGAACAACCTGAACGTCGGCCGCAATCCGGAAGAAGTGCTGCGCATTCTCGACGGCCTGCAAACGGACGAACTCTGTCCGTGCAATCGCGCCGTCGGCGGCGCGACGCTGTAAGCCGTGTCGTCATAAGCCCGCCGTGCGCGAAGCGCCGCGGGCTTTTTATCGACCATTCGATAGGAGACGCCATGGAATTCCTGGCTTCGATCAAGGCCCGGATACCGGACTACGCGAAGGACATCCGGCTCAATCTCGACGGGACGATTGCCCGCTCGTCGCTCGAAGGGAACGACGCGGTCGGTGTCGCGCTGGCGGCGGCATTCGCCGCCAAAAGCACGGTGATCGTCGACGCGATTCGCGATGCCGGCGTGTTGTCGCCGGAAGAAACCCACGGCGCGTTGACGGCGGCCGCGTTGATGGGCATGAACAACGTCTGGTATCCGTACGTCGAGATGACTGGCAGCGCGGACCTCAAATCGCAACCGGCGCAGTTACGGATGAACGCCTACGCGTCGCATGGCGGCGTCGACAAGCGGCGTTTCGAGATGTATGCGCTGGCGGCATCGATCATCGGCAAATGCCATTTTTGTGTGAAGTCGCACTTCGACACGCTGGTTGCCGAGGGCATGAGTTCCACGCAATTGCGCGACGTGGGCCGCATCGCGGCAGTGGTCAATGCGGCTGCGCAATGCATTGCGGCAGAGGAGAAATAGCGGGTTTGCAGCGCGCGCGGCTACAAGACTGTGTTGCCTTCGGATGACCGAAGGCAACACAAGCGCCTCATCAGCCGTGGATCAGGCCTTGATCAGCAAGACCACCGCCTGCGCTTCGATCCCCTCGCCCCGGCCGAGATAACCGAGCTTCTCGTTGGTCTTGGCCTTGACGTTCACCCGCTCGACCGGCAAACCCAAATCTTCGGCGATATGCGCGCGCATCCCTTCGATATGCGGCGCGAGCTTGGGCGCCTGCGCGACCACGCTGCTATCCACATTGGCAATCGAAAAGCCCGCCGCCTTCACCCGCGCAACACACTCGCGCAACAGCACACGGCTGTCCGCACCGGCGAACTTCGCATCGGTATCGGAGAAATGGCGGCCGATATCGCCCAGCGCGGCCGCGCCGAACAGCGCGTCGGTAATCGCATGCAGCAGCACGTCCGCGTCCGAGTGCCCAAGCAGCCCGCGCTCATAAGGAATCGTCACGCCGCCGATGATCAGCGGACGCCCCGGCACCAGCGCATGCACGTCGTAGCCCTGCCCAATTCTCAAATCCATATGCGTCAAGTCCTCAAGTCCTTTAAGTCGGCCAACTGAAACTGAAATTCATCACGACGCCGAAGGCCGGGACAGAATCGCCTCGGCCAGATCGAAATCTTCCGGATAGGTCACCTTGAAGTTGCGCAGGCTGCCCTGCACCAGCTTCGGCGCATGTCCGAGCCATTCGATCGCGCTCGCTTCGTCGGTGAGATCGTGGCCGTCAGCCTGCGCGCGCAGAATCGCCTCGCGCAACATGCCGATGCGAAACATCTGCGGCGTCTGCGCCTGCCACAAGCCGTCGCGCGCCTCGGTGCGGGCAATGCGGCCGTCGCCTGACGCGCCGTCGATGCGCTTCAACGTATCCGCGACCGGCAACGCCATGATGCCGCCCACCGGGTCGGTCTTCAGCGCGCCGATCAGCGTGCGGATCAGCGCCGGCGTGATGCCGGGGCGCGCCGCGTCGTGCACCAGCACCCAGTCGTCGTCGCGCGCGCCGAACCCGGCGAGCGCATGCAGG
This sequence comes from Paraburkholderia ginsengisoli NBRC 100965, assembly GCF_000739735.1. Classification (GTDB taxonomy): domain Bacteria; phylum Pseudomonadota; class Gammaproteobacteria; order Burkholderiales; family Burkholderiaceae; genus Paraburkholderia; species Paraburkholderia ginsengisoli. The sequence goes on from NZ_BBJF01000004.1 coordinate 730,260, forward strand.
CCGTTCAGCACCGACGCCTGGCGCGACGCGCCGCCCACGCGGCGCACCGCGAAACGCAGCCCGCCGAAGCGGCGCGCGTCGAAGTGCTGGTCGTCGGGGGCGATCACGACCAGGGTCTGCGCAAACTCGCTGCACGCGTCGAACGCGGCCAGCGAGTAATGCAACATGTCGCGACCGGCGACAGTGCGATATTGTTTGGGCATCGCGGCGCCGGATCGGCTGCCGGTGCCTGCGCACGGAATCAGGGCAAATAGACGGGAAGTCACGAGTGCGGATGCCGCGAGGTCAAAGTAAAGGACGGATTTTATAATAGGTCCTTCGCATCCACGCCCCGACACGCGTAAACTTGCCGATCACGTGTGAGCCCGAGGCCGCTTTCTCTCTTCTATGCCAGACATCGCCGCATCATCGCAGTCCTCTCCGCCCGTCGCGCTCGTCAAGGCCGGCCAGCGTTTCACCTTCGACGGCACGCACGGCTCGTCCGACGCGCTGCTGATCGCCCGCTACCATCTCGCCTGGCGCGAGAAGGTGCCGCTGCTGGCGGTCGTGTGCGAAAGCGCCGTCGATGCGCAGCGCCTGTCGCAGGAAATCGGCTTCTTCGCGCCCGACGCGCGGGTGCGCCTGCTGCCCGATTGGGAAACGTTGCCTTACGATACCTTTTCGCCGCACCAGGATCTGGTCTCCGAGCGCCTCGCCACGCTGCACGATCTCGGCGAGGGCCGTTGCGACATCCTGCTGGTGCCCGCCACCACGGCGCTCTACCGGATGCCGCCCGCGTCGTTCCTCGCCGCCTACACGTTTTCGTTCTCGCAAGGCGAGCGCCTCGACGAAGCGAAGCTCAAGGCGCAGCTGACGCTCGCCGGCTACGAGCACGTGAGCCAGGTGGTGCGTCCCGGCGAGTACTGCGTGCGCGGCTCGCTGCTCGATCTTTATCCGATGGGCTCGCCGCTGCCCTACCGGATCGACCTGTTCGACGACCAGGTCGACTCGATCCGCGCGTTCGATCCGGACACGCAGCGCAGCCTCTACCCGGTGAAGGACGTGCGCCTTTTGCCGGGCCGCGAGTTCCCGTTCGATGAAGCCGCGCGCACCGCGTTCCGCAGCCGCTGGCGCGAGAGCTTCGAGGGCGACCCGAGCCGCGCGTCGGTTTACAAGGACATCGGCAACGGCGTGCCGTCGGCGGGCATCGAATACTATCTGCCGCTCTTCTTCGAGGAGACGGCGACGCTGTTCCACTACCTGCCGGAAGGCGCGCAACTGGTGCTGGTCGGCGATCTGGAAGCGGCGATCCGGCGCTTTACCAACGACACGAAGCAGCGCTACAACTTCCTGTCGCACGATCGCGACCGGCCGATCCTCGACCCGGAGCGGCTGTTCCTGACGGACCAGGACTTCTTCACGTTCGCCAAGCCGTTCGCGCGGCTCGCGTTACCCGCGAACGCGGGCGGCGGCTGGTCGACGCCGCTGCCCAATCTCGCGATCGACCGTCACGCGGACGATCCCGTGCTGGCGTTGCGCGCGTATCTGAACAGCACGCCGAATCGCGTGCTGTTCGCCGCCGAATCGGCGGGCCGGCGCGAAACGCTGCTTCAGCTGCTGGCCGACAATCATCTGAAACCCGCTTCGAGCGACAGCTTCCAGGACTGGCTGCTCGGCGACGCGCACTTCTCGCTGGGCGTCGCGCCGCTCGCCAACGGCTTCGCGGTGCCGGCCGACGGCATCGCGATCATCACCGAAACCGAGCTGTACGGACCGCTCGCGCGCCGTGCGGGACGCCGCCGCCAGGAACAGGCGAGCAACGTCGATTCGATGGTGCGCGATCTGTCCGAGCTTAAAGTGGGCGACCCGGTCGTGCATTCGCAGCACGGTATCGGCCGCTATATGGGTCTAGTGACGATGGACCTCGGCGAAGGCGAGACCGAGTTCCTGCACCTCGAATACGCGGGCGACAGCAAGCTCTACGTGCCGGTCGCGCAACTGCACGTGATCTCGCGCTATAGCGGCGCCGACCCGGAAAGCGCGCCGTTGCACTCGCTCGGTTCGGGCCAGTGGGAAAAGGCCAAACGCAAGGCCGCGCAACAGATTCGCGACACCGCCGCCGAACTACTGAACCTGTATGCGCGCCGCGCCGCGCGTTCGGGCCACGCCTTCGCGCTCGAACCGAAGGATTACGTGAAGTTCGCCGAGAGCTTCGGCTTCGAGGAAACGCCCGATCAGGCCGCCGCGATCGCGGCCGTGATCGGCGACATGACGAGCGGCAAGCCGATGGACCGCCTCGTGTGCGGCGACGTCGGCTTCGGCAAGACCGAGGTGGCATTGCGCGCGGCGTTCATCGCGGTGATGGGCGGCAAGCAGGTCGCGCTGCTCTCGCCCACCACGCTGCTCGCCGAACAGCACACGCAGACCTTCACCGATCGCTTCTCCGACTGGCCGGTGCGCATCGCCGAACTGTCGCGCTTCAAGTCGACCAAGGAAGTCAACGCGGCGATCCAGCAGATCAACGAAGGCACGGTCGACATCGTGATCGGTACGCACAAGCTGTTGTCGTCGGATGTGCAATTCAAGCGGCTGGGGCTCGTGATCATCGACGAGGAACATCGCTTCGGCGTGCGTCAGAAGGAGGCGCTCAAGGCGCTGCGCGCGGAAGTCGACGTGCTCACGCTAACCGCGACGCCGATCCCGCGTACGCTCGGCATGGCGCTCGAAGGGCTGCGCGATTTTTCGGTGATTGCCACCGCGCCGCAAAAGCGCCTCGCGATCAAAACCTTCGTGCGCCGCGAAGAAGACAGCGTGATTCGCGAAGCGATGCTGCGCGAGCTGAAGCGCGGCGGCCAGGTCTACTTCCTGCACAACGAAGTCGAGACGATCGAGAATCGCCGGCAGATGCTCGAAGCGCTGGTGCCCGAAGCACGCATCGCGGTCGCGCATGGACAGATGCACGAACGCGAACTCGAACGCGTGATGCGCGACTTCGTGGCACAACGCGCAAACGTGCTGCTGTGCACGACGATTATCGAAACCGGCATCGACGTGCCGAGCGCGAACACCATCCTGATTCATCGCGCCGACAAGTTCGGCCTCGCGCAATTGCACCAGTTGCGCGGACGTGTGGGCCGCTCGCATCACCAGGCGTATTCGTATCTGCTGGTGCATGACCCGCAGGGGCTGACCAAGCAGGCGCAACGCCGCCTCGAAGCGATCCAGCAGATGGAGGAACTCGGCTCGGGCTTCTATCTGGCGATGCACGACCTCGAAATTCGCGGCACCGGCGAAGTGCTCGGCGACAAGCAGTCGGGCGAGATTCACGAGATCGGCTTCCAGCTCTATACCGACATGCTGAACGATGCGGTGAAGGCGCTCAAGGAAGGCAAGGAACCCGACCTCACCGCGCCGCTCGCCGCGACCACCGAAATCAACCTGCACGCGCCGGCCATTCTGCCCGCGGACTATTGCGGCGATGTGCAGGAACGTCTGTCGCTTTACAAACGCCTTGCCAACTGCGAGCACAGCGACTCGATCGACGGCATTCAGGAGGAGCTGATCGACCGCTTCGGCAAGTTGCCGCCGCAAGCACATGCGCTCGTGGAGACGCATCGTCTGCGGCTCGCCGCGAAGCCGCTCGGCATTTCGAAGATCGATGCGGGCGAAGCGGTGATCGGCTTGCAGTTCATCCCCAATCCGCCGATCGACGCGATGCGGATCATCGAGATGGTGCAGAAGCACAAGCACATCAAGCTCGCGGGCCAGGACAAGTTGCGCATCGAAACGCGCAGCCCCGACCTCGCGGTACGCGTCGCAACGGTCAAGGAAACCTTGCGCGCGCTCGGTGCGCCGAGTCGTGGCACGGCGCCTGCTGCGGCCGCGCGCTGAGTTGAGTCCCGAGCTGGGCGGTGAATCGCGCATTGAATCGCGCGTCTCACCCGCCCTCGCCCGTGGTTGGCGTCACGTCATAAAACGGGGGGACGTAAAGCGTTTTTTCGCTGATGCTGCGGTGCGCCAATGCCCACTGCAGCATACGGGCGCATTTTTTTTGGGTATGATCGAAAGACTCAAATGCCGGAGTCTTCTCATGTCTCATGTCGCTGAAACAGCGCCGTCGTCCTCTTCCGATTCGTCCTCCCCCGTCTCGCTGCCCTGGGTCACCCGTCTCGTGTCGATGGACACGGTCAGCCGCAATCCGAATCTCGGTCTGATCGAAACGGTGCGCGACGAGCTGCGCGCGGCCGGCATCGAAGCCACGCTCACGCACGACGAACGCGGCGGCAAATGGGCGAATCTATTCGCGACGATCCCCGCGCACGACGGCGAAACGAATGGCGGCGTCGTGCTCTCGGGACACACGGACGTCGTGCCGGTGGACGGCCAGCAATGGGACAGCGATCCGTTCAAGCCGGAGATTCGCGGCGACAAACTCTATGGCCGCGGCACCTGCGATATGAAAGGCTTCATCGGCGCGGCGCTCGCGCTCGTGCCGGACATGCAACGCGCGAAGCTCGCCAGGCCGATTCACTTCGCGCTGTCGTTCGACGAGGAAGTGGGTTGCGCGGGTGCCCCGTTGCTGATCGCCGATCTGATGAAGCGCGGCGTGAAACCGGACGGCTGCATCGTCGGCGAGCCGACCAGCATGCGTCCGATCGTGGCGCACAAGGGCATCAACGCGTACCAGTGCTGCGTGCGCGGCCAGGCGGCGCATTCGTCGCTGACGCCGAAGGGCTTGAACGCGATCGAGTACGCCGCGCGTTTGATCTGCTACATCCGCGACATGGCCGATCAGTTCCGCGAGCAAGGTCCGTTCGACGAGCTGTACGACGTGCCCTTCACCACCGCGCAGACCAGCACGATCAGCGGCGGCAATGCGATCAACACGGTGCCGGCCGAATGCAAGTTCCAGTTCGAATTCCGCAACCTGCCCACGCTCGACCCCGAACCGATCTTTGCGCGCATCGATCAGTACGCACGTGAAACGCTGCTGCCGAAGATGCTGCGCGAGCATCCGTCGGCGGCTATCGAGATCACGAAGATCGCCGCGGCGCCCGGGCTCGATTCCTCCGAGCAGGCCGCGATCACGCAGCTCGTGCGTGCGCTGACCGCCGACCAGGACAAGCGCAAGGTCGCGTACGGCACCGAAGCGGGACTGTTTTCGCTGGCGGGCATTCCGAGCATCGTGTGCGGCCCCGGCGACATCCAGCAGGCGCACAAGGCGAATGAGTTCGTCGCGCTGGATCAGTTGGTGGCGTGCGAGCGTTTCCTGCAGAAATTCATCCGCAGCATGTCGGTCGAGGCTCACGCTCTCTGAAACTGCGCGCGGCGGAACGTGTCTTACACAACACGAGTCTCACCCTCACCGAGGACAACCCGTTCCTGCCATGTCATCCGCCACGCCGCAGCACACCGACCACACGATCGACGGCGAGCCGATCCCCACGCTCGACGACATCGCCACGCAGCATTTTGCGTTGACGCCGTGGGTCATGCGAACGCCGGTGTTCGACCGAACCGACTTTTCGTCGCTGGAAAGCACGGTGGTGAATTTCAAGTTCGAACTGCTGCAGGCGGGCGGCAGCTTCAAAGCGCGCGGCGCGTTCACGAACCTGCTCGCGCTCGATGAAAGCCAGCGCAGCGCGGGCGTCACCTGCGTGTCGGGTGGCAATCATGCGGTCGCGCTCGCGTATGCGGCGCAGCGTCTGGGTATTAGCGCGAAGGTCGTGCTGTTTCGCGCGGCGAATCCGGCGCGCGTCGCGTTGTGCCGGGAGTATGGCGCCGACATCGTGTACGCGGAAGACATTGCCGAGGCGTTCGAACTCGTGCGCCGTATCGAGGCAGAAGAAGGCCGCTATTTCGTGCACCCGTTCAATGGTTATCGCACGGTGCTGGGCTCGGCCACGCTCGGCTACGAATGGGCCACGCAAACGCCCGATCTCGAAGCGGTGATCGTGCCGATCGGCGGCGGCGGTCTCGCGGCCGGTGTCTCGACCGCGATGCGGCTCGCCAATCCGAACGTGCATGTGTTCGGCGTGGAGCCCGAAGGCGCGGACGTGATGAACAAAAGTTTCGCCGCTAATCACACGGTCAAGATGGGCCACATGCACAGCATCGCCGATTCGCTGATGTCGCCGCATACCGAGGAATACAGCTACGAGTTGTGCCGCCGTCATATCGACCAGCTCGTGACCGTCTCCGACGACCAGTTGCGCGCGGCCATGCTGATCCTGTTCGCACAACTGAAGCTCGCGGTGGAACCGGCTTGCGCGGCGGCCACCGCAGCGCTGCTCGGACCGTTGCGCGAACAGTTGCAAGGCAAGCGCGTGGGCGTGCTGTTGTGCGGCACCAATACCGACCCGGTCAGTTTTGCCGCGCATCTCGAACGTGCGCGTCACAGCGAGTCACAGTTTCCTCGGTAGGAACATTCGTCGGTGCGCTTGCGCCCAAAAGACTAGCCTATCCTTCTCAGGTTGGTATCATTCGCCTATTGATACTTGGGAGGAACCTCTATGAGCATGATCAAGGAATTCAAAGAATTTGCCCTTAAAGGCAACGTGATGGATCTTGCGGTCGGTGTGATTATCGGCGGCGCTTTTTCCACCATTGTCAATTCAGTTGTTAAAGACCTGATCATGCCGATCGTCGGGATTGCCACCGGCGGACTCGATTTCTCCAATATGTTCATTCGCCTCGGCGAGATTCCGCCGACCTATCACGGCAACCCGACGTCGTATAAAGACTTGCAGACCGCGGGCGTGGCGGTGATCGGTTATGGCTCGTTCATCACGGTGCTCATCAACTTCATCATTCTCGCGTTCATCATTTTCCTGATGGTCAAGTTCATCAACAATCTGCGCAAGCCGGCTGAAGCCGCACCGGCGGCACCGGCGCCGACGCCGGAAGACGTGCTGCTGCTGCGTGAAATCCGCGATTCGTTGAAGAACTCGCCGCGTTGAACATGGCGGTCCGGCGTACTCCATGCGCTGGATCGAATAAAGAGAAAGGCCTGTTGCGATTCTTATCGCAACAGGCCTTTCTCTTTTAATACGCCCCGCGCGTCACGCCCGCTTCTGCGCTTTCAGATTCACCGCGCTTTCAATCACCGTTTCGAGCTGGCCGAAATTGACAGGCTTCGTCAGATGCGAAGTGAAGCCCGCGCTCAGACAGCGGCGCACGTCATCATCGGTGCCGAAGCCGGTCAGTGCCACGGCTGGCGCATCCGAATGCTCGCGGAACGCCTTGATGAAATCGAGGCCTGTGCCATCCGGCAAACCGACGTCGCTGACGACCAGATCGAAGTCCTGTTGCTGGGTGGCGGCCAGCGCATCGTCGACGCGGCCCACCACGGTCACGTCGTGACCCAGGCTGCGGATCAACTGCGCCATCACCTCGGCGGTATCCACGTGATCCTCGATTAGCAGGATGGTCAGCAGTCCGGCCGGATGCGCCGCAGCCGGCACCGCGACCGGTTGCGTGACGGAAGGCGCCGCCGCGGTCGGCAACGTGATCGTGAAGGTCGCGCCGCAATGCGCGCCAGGGCTGTGCGCGGTCACCGTGCCGCCGTGCACGTCGGTGAGCGCTTTGGTGATGGCGAGTCCGAGCCCCAATCCGCCGAATTGCCGCGTCATGTTCTGGTTGCCCTGCTCGAACGCGTTGAACAGCTTGCCGATCTGCTCCGGCGCGATGCCGATGCCGGTATCTTCGACGGAGATCTGCACGTGCATGCGTTCGTCGCGGGTACGCACGTAGATATGGCCACCGTCCGGCGTGAACTTCGCGGCATTGCGAATCAGATTCCACAGCATCTGTTGCAGGCGCGCGCGATCGGCCAGCACGTAGTGATGCGTCGCGCGCTTGTCGACATGCACGTCCTGCTGCTTGACCTGAATCTCGCTGCGAAAGAGTTCGAGCACGCTGTCCATCACGTCGTGCACGTCGACGGTTTCGAGCGAGAGCCGCAGCTTGCCATTCGCCACGCGCGTCAGATCGAGCAGATCGTCGATCAGCCGCGCTTCGAGTTCGACGTTGCGGCGAATCATGCGCACGCTGTTGCGCGCCTCCTCGGGCAGATCGGGGATCATCTCCAGCACGCGCGCGCCGGCCAGCACCGGCGTGAGCGGTGTGCGCAATTCGTGCGACAGCATCGCAAGAAAGCGGTCTTTCGCGCGGTTCGCTTCTTCGGATGTCTGACGCGCCGCCTGCTCGGATGCGAGCAGCCGCTCGCGCTCCTCGATCGCCTCGCGCTGCGAATGAATGTCCGTGCAACTGCCGAACCATTTGACGACGTTGTGCTCCGCGTCGCGCATCGCCACCACGCGCGCGTCGAACCAGCGGTACTCGCCGTCATGACGGCGAATCCGCATCTCGTGCCGATAGTCGCCGGCCTGGCTCGCCACCGCCTTCAGCCAGCTGCGGCGAATCTCGTCGCGATCGTCCGGATGCACGGCGTCGAGCCACGCGAGACCATACGAAGCGTGGCAGGAGAGGCCCGTGTAATCGCACCACTGCTTCGACAGAAAATCGCAGTCACCCTCCGCGTTGCAGGTCAGCACGAGGTGCGGCAACGCTTCCGACAAAGTCCGGTAATGCTGTTCGCGATCGCGCAGCAGCAACGCTTCGTCCGAGGCTCGTTGCAGCCGCACTTGCGACAGCACGCGCTCGACCGCTTCCGGCAGGTAATCGAGATAGTCGCCGGACTTCGGCACCACGTCGGACACGCCCGCGCGCAACGCTTCGATCACGCGCGATTCGTCGGTGAAGCCGGTCACGAGGATCGCGGGAATCCGCACGCCCTCCGCGCGCAGGCGGCGAAAAAAGTCGAGCCCGGATTCCGGACCGCTCAATTGATAGTCGAGCACCAGCAGATCGGGACCGCCGGTGGCGAGCCGCTCGCGGGCGGCGTCGACGCCCGCGCAGATCGCGACCCGGCAGCCGGCGCGTTCGAGCGACTTGCGCGCGAGCCGCAGGATGCCTTCGTCGTCATCGACGACAAGCACATACGCGGCGGGCGGCGTGGATACGTCTTCGGTCATGCGGACTGGTCTCTGGCTGAATCGGTGGGTCTAACGGTTCGTTGTGTGGATGGGGTCCATCCCGTCATGCACGGCGACGCGATCATGGCGCGGCGAGCCGGTGGCCCGGCGGGAGCTTGACCACTTGCAGGAAGAACCCAAGCCGGCGCACCGCTTCGATGAACGCATCGTATTCGACCGGCTTGCAGATGTAGACGTTGCAACCGAGTTCGTAGCAGCGTGCGATTTCGCGCGGATCGTCGGTGGTGGTCAGCACGATCACGGGCACCGAGGCGGTTCGCGGCGACGCCTTCAGCCGCCGCAGCACTTCGAAGCCGTCCACGCGCGGCATTTTCAGATCGAGCAGCACGACGAATTGGGTCAGATCCTCGCATGGCGGATACGCGTTCGCAGCGGCACTCGCCGGAGCGCCTGGAGCGTCAGGCGTCTCGGCGCCGAAGAAGTAATCGAGCGCCTGCTGGCCGTCGCGAAAGCGCAAGAAGCCGTTCGTGATGCCGGCGCGGCGCAGATTGCGTTCGACCAGCGTGGCGTGGCCGTCGTCATCTTCGATCAGCACGATGCTGACCGTTTCCCCGTGACCCATATGCTCTCCGTACTAACGATTCTCCGACACGTGCCGCATGCCGCATTGCCCCGCCCCGTTGCCGCCATCCGCCGTGCGGTGTCAGAGCCGCATCGGCTGTTCCGGCAGCGCGACGAAGAAAGTCGAGCCCGCGCCTTCGGCCGACTCGACCCAGACTCGCCCGCCGTGCCGCTCGACCGTGCGCCGCACCACCGCGAGCCCGATGCCGTCGCCGCGCGCGACCTCGCCGTGCAGACGCTGGAACGCGCGAAACACCTTCGACATGTACGCGGCCGGAATCCCGAGGCCATTATCGCGGACGTAGTAGGTGCGCAGGCGCACCGCGTGCGGCTCGCTTTCATCGACCGATTCCGGCGCGAGCGCGCCGACTTCGACGCGTCCATTGCGCGCCGGGTCGAGGAAGTTCAGCGCGTTGCCGATCAGGTTGCTGAAGATCTGCTCGACCGCGGCCGGGTCGCCCCAGGCCGGCGGCAACTCGCGCACCGTGACGACCGCCGCGCGCTGGCTTATCGCGCCCTGCAACGTGTCGACCACCCGGCTCACCACACGTCCGACGCTCACTCGCTGCCATTGATATTCGAGCCGGCCCGCGCGCGAAATCCGCAGCAGCGCGTCGATGATCGACGCCGCCCGCGTCACCGCCGTGCGCAGATAATGCAGCGACTCGCGCACGTCGCCGTCGAGAATATGCGCCATGCGGCGATGCTCCGCTTCCGGCAATCCGGCCCGCGCGACGATGCTGTCCAGTTCGTCGCACGACACCTGCAATTCCTTCGAAAAGCCTTGCAGATTCACCAGCGGCGAGCGCAGATCGTGCGACACGCTGTAGATGAACATTTCGTTGTCTTGCGTTTCCTGACGCAGTTCTTCGTTGACGCCCGCCAGTTCCCGCGCGCGCGCTTCGAGCCGCGTTTTCAGCGCGGCCTGCTCGCGTTCCGCCTCGCGCAGACGCACGCCGGTCTGATGCAGCACCGCGTCGAGCGTGGCGATTTCATCGCTGCCCGACAGCGGCGCCGCGAGCGGCCGGCCGCTGCCGAGGCGCTCGGCGTTGCCGGTCAACACTTCCAGCCGCCGGCCGATGCTGCGCGCGAATACCACCGCGGTGGCCGCCCAGATCAGCATCGAGCCGAGCACCGCGCCGATCAACGCGTACTGCTGACGCGCGCGGCGCCGCGCAAGCGCGGCCGAGCGGTCGGCGTCGAGCCGCGCGGCCTCGTTGCCGAATGCGGCGAGTTCGTCGCGAAACAGTACGATCGGGCGCGGCAATGCGCCGGTCTCCAGCGCGATGAACGGAGCGAGGCTGCGTCCCTCGTGCAGCGCCTGCGAAATCGCGAGCGTGTGCGCGCGATACGCGTCGATCATCTTCTGTATGTTGTGCACGCGCGCCACCTGCTGCGGCGTGCCCGCGACCAGCGCATCCAGCTTCGACAGACGATCGCCGAGGTCGACCCACACCGTATGACGGTCGATCAGCGACGCGTCGCCGGTCGCCATGGCCGTGCGGATTCGCGCGGCCTGACGCAGCAGCGGATCGACGATGGCCGACGACTGATAGAGGATCTGCTTGCTGTTGTCGACCCACTGCGCGGCCTGCGCTGTCTGCTCCTGGGTATCGAAGACGACGCCAAGAAGCGCCAGCTCGACCACGCTCGGCACTGCAATCAGCAGCAGACCCTTGGTGAATAATTTCATGTTCGCCCGAAGGGTCGTTCGAGCCGAAGCGGCTCGCGAGCACCGGTTGCGCGCGCCCCGCCGACGCGCCACATTCAACTGCGTGGCGCGCTGCGCAGTGCAGCCGGACGGGCCATTATCGACGTGAATGCGAGATATTTCAACGCAACCGCAAGTTGCGCTCGCCCACATAAAAATGACTTTTTTATTGGTATCGGATGTTTTTTCGGCGGCTCGTGCGTCTATGATGGAGAACAGATGTGCTGGGAAGCGAAAGCGCGCAGCGAGGCGGTTCGGCATGATTCGTGCGGGAAGCGGTGAGGCGGCGCTGTCGTCGAATCATCGTGAATCCGGCCTTGTCGTATGCTATAAAAGATCGACGTGCGGCGCGCGAAGCCGGGAGTTGTCGCATGAGGACGCAGCGTTTCTTGCAATTCTTTTTCAGGCGAATTTTTATGTCCTTCCCGAAAAAGCGTAGACGCGCGAAGGTGGACGGCGACGAGTCGTTCCTCGCGGTACTGCGGCATTTCAAGCCGTTCGGTCAGCTCGACACCAAGATTGCGCGCGCTCGTGCGCAAGACGAGCCGGTCCTTTATGCGCACGTGCTGCCAGGGCTCGACGTGCTCCTGTGCAGCGTGCGTGGCGCGCAGCCCCCTTACCCGGCGCCCGCGGAATTGCGCAGGCGCTGCATCGAATCGATCACGAATGCGCTGGAACAGCCGCTCGACGGTCTCGAGAACGGCGGTTACTGGTACGAAGCGGACGGCTTCGGCTTCCTTGTGTTTGCCAGCCGCGCACGCGGCAAGATCCTCACGGAATTCGGCGCCACGCGCGTCGGCTCGCGCCGCGGGGTGCGTCGGCAGGATGCGGCGGGCGATGCCGCACCGCGTTCCTTGAGGTAAGCGCGGTCCGCTGTCCGGTCATTCCTGCACCGGCCTGTGGCGGTGTCGCCGGCTTTAAGCAGGCGGCGCCGCGTTCCATTCCCTTCAGTTGAACTTTAGTTGAACCTGTCATGCGCGGCGAGCACGCGCATGTGCATTCGCACGCGCGCGCCGCATTAATCTCATGCGTTGGCTTCCTTACTCGGCGAGCGACTCGTCCGCGTGGCCGCGCATGGGCGGCACGCTGATCAACCACAGGAAAATGAAAGACAAGCCGCCGCCGACACTCCAGCTCAGCCAGTCCGGGGGCAGTGCGGAAATCATCAGCTCCCCTTATATTCGGCGGCGCTCGCCGGCGACACGGCAGCGGGCTTCCGATTCACCGCGGCAGGCGACGACGCGCCGCCGCTGGACTTGTTGACCGGCGCGCCGTCGAGCGACAGCGGCGCCTTCGGCTTCTGCTTGACGCCGGGCGGCGGCGCAGTCGGCGCCTGGCGAACCTGCGACAACAACTGCGCGCACGGCAGCGGCTTGTTGTTGCTGGGCGCAAGCAACGGGATCAGCGCCGCGAACGGATTGATCAGGCCGAGCCCGACCGCCGCGCCGCCGCGCAACGCGAGCGCCGCCGCATTCACGCCGACGTGCGGGTCCTTGAAGGTACCCTTCACGTACAGCGGCGAGCGCAGCGAAAACACGCGGAAGCCCTTCGTATGTGGATGCACGCCCAGATCCAGCGTCTCGTCGCGCAGATTGACGGTGCCGTCGATGTTGATCACCGCGTCGTCGGTATCGAGCGCGAAGATGCGCGACTCGAGCACGCCGTTGGTCGCGACGAAATCGGCGGCCGCACAATTGATCCTCACGTCGCGATTGCCGAACAGTTTTTCATACACGACGTTCGCCACGTTCAGCCCCGCCGCTTCCATCAGCAGACGGCTCACCGTGCCGTCCGTCACGAGCGCTTTCACCTCGCCGTTCGAAGTCGCCGCGAGCGCCGCCGGTGAATTGCCGGTTGCGGTCAATGCGGCATCGCCGTTGATTTCGCCGAGCGCGTTCTGCATCGTCTTGAAGTTCGGGAACAACTGCTTGAGCTTCAGATGCCGCGCCGAGGTCGCGAAGCGGCCCTTCAGCGGCACCGCGCTTCCATCCAGATGAATGTCCGACGCGAGCGAGCCGCCCGCGACGCCGAACTTCAGCGGCTCCAGCGACAGCACGCCATCGGTCATCACGACATGCGTGTACAGGTCCGTGATCGGCAGATCCGGACTCTTGACGATGCGCCGGCCGGTGAACTTGACGTCAGCGTCGATCGCCTTCCAGCGGTCGGTGCGGAACTCCTCGACCGGCAGTACCCGGCCGCTCGGCTGCGCCGTCGCGTCGCCGCGTTTGGCCTTGCTCGCGTTCGAGTCCGCGCCGATCACCGGCGCGAGGTCGGAGAACTGCAACAGATGCGACACCAGTTCGCCCTGCAGCAGCGGCCGCGGCTCACGCGCCGTATAGGTCAGCGAACCGTTCAGATCGCTGCCGCCGACCCGGCCTGTAAAATTTTCATACTTGAAGACGTTGCCGCTCGACTTGAACTGGCCGATCAACCGGCCTTCGGTCGCATACGGCGGCGTGTCGGGCAAGGTCACGCCGGTCAGCGAGTAGAGGCGCGCCATGCTGTTGCCTTGCAGCCAGAGACGCAGATCGACCGCCGCGAGATGCGCGGGATCGGTGATCGTGCCGACGAGCCCGACGTGCAGATCGCCCGCCTTCACATCGGCCTGCACCGGGAACGGACGGTTCGCGTCCTGCAGCGCGAGCACGCCGCCGACCTTGCCGCTGCCCGCCACCGGCGTCTTGTTGTAAGTGCCCTTGATGGTCCAGCCGATCGCATACGGCGGGATGTCGCGCTTCGCTGCGGCGTCGGCTGTCGTGTCTGCTTTCGCATCGCTCGCGCCCGAGGCGACGACCGCGCCGCTCGCGCCTTTGCTGGCCGCCTTCGAGCCGCCGGCCATCAGCGCGCCCGACGCGCCTGTCGCCGCCGTCACCCCCGACGCGTTGATATCCGTCGCCGACGCGCCCGAGGCCGCCGCCGCCGAAGCGGCCGCTGCTTCCGACGCCGCCTGCGCATTCGCCTGCGCGGTCAGCTTGCTGGCGCCCGCCTTGCCGATCGCCTGCGCCGACGCGCTGCGCGACGCCGCTTCCTGCTGCTTCATCGCTTCGCCAATCGGAATCGGCTGACCGAGCGTGTCGATGACCATCTGAACGTCGACCTTCTTCTGCTGATCGGACAGCGCAATATTGCCCTTCGCGAACGCGATGTCGTGCAGATCGAGCTTCCATTCGGACGGACCGGTGGAAGCAGGCAATTTGAAAGTCCAGTTGTTGCGGCCGTCGAGCAGACGTTCGAGATCGACCGACGGATTCACGAGGTTGATCGCGGGGATCACGATGTCATGCGCGAGCAGCGGCAGCACCTTGACCTGGAAATCGATTTCGTCGAGCGTGGCGAAGTGCGGCTGTTTGGTCCAGTCGGGATTGCCGACCGTGATGTTAGCGGCCGAAAAGCGCGGCCAGGGCACCCAGCCGCGCCAGCCTGTTTCGCCGACCGGATGACGCCAGCCCACCTTCAGATCGCCGTTGATCGCGAAAGGCCGGCCGATCGCCTGCGTGACCTTGTCGTTGACGTAAGGCCGCGCGCGGTTCCAGTCGAAGGTCAAAATAAAAATGACTAGCGCGACGATCAGGATGACGACAGTCGCCAGCAGCCATGCGATGATTTTTGCGATCCGCCGTCCGACGGTGGTCGACACTGCCATTGAGAAGCTCCGTCATTTTTTCTACATTGCGGACCGAGCAGCAGATCTCGTGCCCGGATGAGCGAAGGCTCGTGCCGTCGTTTTATCATGCTGCGCGACGGCACAGCAGATTGGCCGCAGCCGTGCGGTCCGCACGTCATTACGGCGTCGCTTTTTCATTGCTTCAGTGCTGCAACGCTTCAGGCTTCACTGCTTCGCCATAACGACACAACCCCACTACGATCCGACTCATGACCGATGCTCCCCTCGTCCTCGCCGACGGCATCATGCGGCGCGATGCACTGCGCGGCCAGACGCTGTTGCAGCCGACTACCTTCGCACTGCATGCCGGCGACCGCGTCGCGATCACCGGCGCGTCCGGCTCCGGCAAGAGCGTGTTCCTGCGCGCGCTCGCGCTCCTCGACCCGCTCGATGCAGGGCGCATCATGTGGCACGGCGCAACGGTCGAGCGCGGCGCGATTCCGCGTTACCGGCGCAATGTCGCGTATCTGCGGCAGCGACCCGCGCTGCTCGACGGCACCGTCGAAGACAACCTGCGCTACCCGTTCGAACTGCGTACCTATCGCGACGTACGCTTCGATCGTGCGCGGGCGGCCAGCCTCGCCGCTCAGGCCGGCCGCGCGGGAGACTTTCTCGACCAGCGCGCGAGCGAGCTGTCCGGCGGCGAAGCACAGATCACGGCACTGATCCGCGTGCTGCAACTGGCGCCCGAAGTGCTGCTGCTCGACGAACCCACCGCGTCGCTCGACCCGGACTCGTCGCATGCGATCGAGGGCCTCGTGCGCGCGTGGTTCGACGCCGATCCGCAGCGCCACGCGTCGATCTGGGTGTCGCACGATCCAGCGCAAGCCGCGCGCATGAGCGAGCGTCATCTGACGATGCGCGCCGGCACGCTCGACGAAAGCACCGCTGCCACGCCCGCGCATCAGGAGCCCGCCCGATGACATTGCAGAACCTGAGTCTGTGGGACGTCGCGATTGCCGCGCTGCTGATCGTCGTGAACGGCGCGGTGTCGGTGTTGCTGAAGCTCGATCTCGAACGCAAGCTCGCGTGGGCCGCGCTGCGCACGGTGGTGCAGTTGCTCGCGATCGGCTATTTGCTCGGCTGGGTGTTCCGCTACAGCCACTGGTTCGTCGTGCTTCCGTTGATGATCGTGATGACCCTGATCGCCGGCTTCGCGGGCGCGCAACGCGGCAGTCGCACCTATGCCGGGCAACGCGCGGACAGCGTGCTGTCGATCTGGGTCAGTTCGTGGCTGGTGGCCGCGGTCGGGTTGTTCGTCGTGATCCGCATTCATCCGTGGTACGAACCGCAATATGCGATTCCGATTCTCGGGATGATCCTCGGCAATACGCTGACGGGTGTATCGCTCGGCATCGAGCGGATGACCGAGGAATTGACGGCGCGGCGCGATCGGGTCGACATGGCGCTCGCGCTCGGTGCGACGCGCTGGGAAGCGGCGCAGGCACCGGCACGCCAGGCGGTACGCGCGGGCATGATGCCGACCTTGAACCAGATGGCGGTGGTCGGCGTGGTGAGCCTGCCCGGCATGATGACCGGCCAGGTGCTCGCGGGGCAGTCGCCGTTGCAGGCAGTGCGCTATCAGATCGTCATCATGTTCTTGATCGCGGCGTCGTCGGCACTGGGAACCGTGGGCGCGGTGCTGCTGACGTACCGGCGGCTGTTTTCGGCGGAGCACCGGTTTCTGTCCGCGCGATTGGTGGAGCGGGAAACGGCGCGGCGGTGAGGTGGAGCTGGGGGGCTCGCTGAAGACATCGCCGCAAAGCATGGCGCGCCGCCACCTCCCCCTCCCACAACGTCAACGCTTTGCGCTGACCGCCACCTCGGTGCCGTCGCTGAGCGTGAGCGTCTTCGTGCTGCCGTTGACCGGCATCGTAAAACGCAGAATCTGGCTCACGCGTACATCGTTCGGACACTTGAGCGTTTTGCCGCCGCTCGTCACGGTCTTCACACCGTGCGGCGTCTGCGCCTGGAAGCTCATCTGCACGCTCGCGGTGCCGTCGCCGGCGACCACCGGCGCAAAGCGGATCTGCGTCTGGCGAATCATCGCGCCGTTAGTGTCGACGGCCAGCGACGCATAGTTCGGACACGCATCCGTGGCGGCCACCGCGCCGCCCGGGGGCACCGTCTTCCACGTGAAGTCGTCGGATTCACCGGAGCGGATCGTGCGGGTTTCCTGCGAATTGCCGAACTGCTTCGACGTGACGCGCACCGTGTAGCGGATCGGACCGTCGAGCGCGGACTGGGACGTCACCGTGATCGGCGTGGCCGCGTGAGCCGCCGGCGCGAACATGGCGGGCGCGAACGCGCAGGCGAGAGAAGCGACAACCGAAACGGCGGAGAGTTTGAAGCTGGGGCTCATACTGTCACCTCGCTGTTGTGCCGCTGCGCGCCCGCTTCAGCGCAACCGACTGTGCCGCACCGTCCGAGCGGGCCGCCCGGCTCCGGCGAGCCGGAGCGCGAGACACGCAACTGTTTTCGCATGATGCTCCATCAGTCTAACGCCAAGCGCGACGCTGCGCGTGCCGCGCGAGGTCGGGTGTTAACCCGCTTGCGGGGATGTGTTTTCTGCGCGTGCGATCGACGATGTGCATGTGATGGTGGCATCGAGACATCTCTAACGTACTGCGGCCGAGGCGGCTTGCGGCATCGCGAGCGATGAAGCCGCAACGCTCGACGCCGGCTACGAGCAACGCACAACTCGCAGCGCTGACCGGGCCCGAGGCGGCGCAAACCGCGCGCGTGAACACACACGTTCGTTATCACGACGCGCTGACGCTAACCCACGCCGCATGCAGCATGCGCGGCCAATGAAAATGGCCGGCGCGCATCGCTGCGGCGCCGGCCATATCGATCCCATCAGAGCAATGCGATGCGCGGACTAGAAGCCCGTCAGTACCAGCTTGCCGATCGCGCGCCCCGATTCGAGCAATTGATGCGCACGGCGCAGATTCTCCGCGTTGATCGTGCCGATCGCCTCGCCGACGGTCGTGCGCAACGTGCCCGCATCGATCAGGCGCGCCACCTCGGTCAGCAACTTATGCTGCTCGATCATGTCCGGCGTGCCGAACATCGAACGCGTGAACATGAACTCCCAATGGAACGCGGCGCTCTTCGCCTTTAACAGTTCGACCGGCACCGGGGCGCTGTTTTCGACGATCGTGCAGATGCTGCCCTGCGGCTTGATGATTTGCGCGGCCACGGGAAAATTCTTATCGGTGTCGTTGAACATCAGCACGTAATCCACCTGGTCGATGCCGAGCTTGCTCAACTGCGCGGGAATGTCGCCGAAGTGATCGATGACGTGATCCGCGCCCAACTCGGTGACCCATCGTGCCGATTCGGGACGCGACGCGGTCGCGATCACTTTCAGCTTCGCCAACTGCCTGGCGAGTTGAATGCCGATCGAGCCGACCCCGCCCGCGCCGCCGAAAATCAGCACGGTGCGGCCTTCGTCAGCGCCTTGCGGCGACACGCCGAGGCGATCGAACAACGCTTCCCACGCAGTGATCGCCGTCAACGGAAAAGCGGCCGCGTGCGTGAAGTCGAGTGACGCCGGCTTGCGCCCGACGATCCGCTCGTCTACCAGATGGAACTCGCTGTTCGCGCCCGGCCGCGTGATGCTGCCGGCATAGAACACCGGATCGCCGACCTTGAACAGCATAACCTCCGGCCCGACCGCCGCGACGGTGCCGGCGGCGTCCCAACCCAGCACGCGCGGCGTCGTTTCGACCGTGTCTTTCGGCGCGCGCACTTTGGTGTCGACCGGATTGACGGAAATGGCCTCGACCTTCACAAGCAGGTCGCGCCCCGTCGCTTCGGGCTTCGGAATGTCGACGTCGATCAGCGCTTCGGTTTGATCGATCGGCAAATAGCGGTAGAGACCAACGGCTTTCATAGCGTGCTCCTGTCCTGTTCGTTCAGATGAGTGGCGGACCGGCGGCCCAGGCAGGCGACCTTGTCGATCCATTGGCGCCATCCTACGACGGTTCTTATTCTGCTAAAACCGTCATAATGGCTGAAACATACTTTTGAATTTCAGAATAATGAATCTTCCTGCCCCGGCCTTGCGCGGCTCGCCCAGCGAGCGGGAGCGGCTCGATCTGCTCGACGTCGCGCTGTTCGTGCGCGCCGCGCTACTCGCGAACGTGTCCGCAGCCGGCCGCGAATTCGGGCTGTCGGCGGCCGTCGCGAGCGCGCGGATTGCGCAACTCGAAAGACTGCTCGGCGCGCGCCTGCTGCACCGGACCACCCGCCGCATCAGTCTCACGCAGGACGGCGAAGTGTTCATGAAACGCGCCGAAGCGCTACTCGATGCGGCCGCCGCCGCGCGCGCGTCGGTGGGCCGCGCGCAGGCCGAGCCGCAAGGCCGCTTGCGGGTGTCGATGCCGTCCTCGTTTGGGCGTCAGCACGTGTCGCCGGTGATCAGCGAATTTCTGCGCCGCTATCCCGGCGTGAGCGTCGATCTGCGGCTGACCGATCAACTGGTCGATCTGGTGGATGCGGGGATCGACGTGGCGATCCGCGTCGGCGTGCTGAAGGATTCGTCATTGGTCGCGCGGCGCCTCGCGGTGAACCGGCGGGTACTGTGCGCGGCGCCCGCCTACCTCGCCGCGCGCGGCACGCCGCATCATCCGTCGGATCTCGCGGAACACGAATGCATGATCCTGTCGGACCAGCGCGACTGGGCTTTCGTCACGCCCGCCGGGCCGCTTAATGTACGCGTGAGCGGACGCCTCGTCACCGACAACGGCGAGGTGATCCGCGACGCGTTGCTGGCGGGCTTCGGCATTGCGCTCAAATCGACGTGGGACGTGGCGCCGTATCTGCGCAGCGGCGACCTGGTGGGCGTGCTCGATGCTTATCCATTGGCCGAGAACGTCGCGATCTGGGCGGTGTATCCGAGCCGCGCATTCGTGCCGCCGAAGACGCTCGCGTTCATCGAGTTTCTGGCGGCGCATTTCGGCGATCCGCCTTATTGGGACGGGGCGTTGGGGTGAGGTGGCGGGACGAGTTGCCAAGGTCTCGCATGATCGCGTGTGACGGCCTGACGGCAAAACTGCCCGTGCGTTGATCCGGTTATCTCGACGGCGTTCGCGCGGCAGCTTCTCTGAGCGCTAACGAATCGATCCCGCACCCGCCTCGCCGTTCGAACCGATGTCAGCGTGCCGCATGCGCTTGCGTCTTTTGCCGAGCCTGGCTTCGGGATGGCTGGTAGCAAGCGCTGGCCCGTTTCGCTTCGGCCATCGTGCCAGCGCTTGCCCCGCATCTTCACCGCTAACCGCGCCGCCCCGCTCCCGTCGGTTCGTCGTCCGAATTGACATCGGTATGCGCATCGTTTTGCGTCTTCTGCTGATACTCGTCGCCACCGCGCCGGTCGGTGTCCTTCAACCCGCGCTCCAGATCCCGATGCGCCTGTTTGCCGACATGGCGCGGCGCGTCCTCGTGCTGCGACTCCGGATCCTGATCGCTTTCGTGCGGCAGCGGCGCGGCGGCGTCCTGCAGCGAACGCGGCTGTTTGCCCACATCCGGATCGGCTTGCTTGTCGCCGTCCGACGATTGCGGTGCGGTCTTCATGATGTGCTCCTCTCGTATTGAATGGTGGTGAGTGGGGTGGGCCGGCAAGCGCTCACTGCGCTTCGTCCAGGCGTTTTTTCATTGCGGCGGTGATGCGCTGACGCGTCTTCGCATAGTCCGCCCACGGATCGCTGCGCAGACTCGCGAGCCGCTCGTGCAGGTTCTCGATGTTCCATTGATCGCCGCTCGTGGTGGCCGCCACCTCGTCCCACGCGAGCGGCACCGATACGCCCAGGCCAGGCCGTGCGCGTGCGGAGAATGCGGCCACCGTGCTGGACCCGCGATTGTTGCGCAGGTAGTCGATGAAGATCTTCTGCTTGCGGTTCTGCGCGCCCATTTTGGCGCTGAAGTACTTCGGCAGCATCGTCGCCATATGCTGCGCGACGGCTTGCGAGAAATTCTTCACCTCGTCCCAGCCGGCCTGCTTCGCGAGCGGCACGACGACATGCAGCCCCTTGCCGCCACTCGTTTTGCAGAACGACTTGAGGCCGAGTTCTTCGAGCAGCTCGCGCGTGAGTTGCGCGGCTTCGATCATGCGCTCCCAGCCGAGCGCCGCGTCGGGGTCGAGATCGAACACGACGCGATCGGGCTTTTCGATGTTCGCGGCGACCGCATTCCACGTGTGAAATTCGACCGTGCCCATTTGCGCGGCGCCGACCAGCGCCTCGATCGTCTCGACGGTGATCAGCGGCGGATGGCCGGGGTCGAGGCCGGGATGCTGCGTAACGTTCGGAATCGACAGCTTCTGGCTGTGCTTCTGGAAGAACAGCTCGCCGCCAATGTCCTCGGGCGCGCGCACCAGCGACACGGGCCGGTCTTGCAGATGCGGCAGCATCCAGTCGGCGACGGACTCGTAGTACTGCACGAGATCGATCTTGCGAGTGCCGGTGCTTTTGTCGATGACGCGGTCGGGGTGAGAGATGCGGACGCCGGCGACTTCGGCGGGGGGGGCTGATTTTGTGGTGGTGGTGGTTTTGGTAGCGGGCTTTGCGGTTGCGGTTTTCGCAGCCGGGGTCTGCGCGGTTGCGGTCTTTGATGCAGCAGTCTTCGAAGCTGTGGTCTTTGAGGCAGTCTTCGAAGCCGTGGTCTTTGAGGCAGTCTTCGAAGCCGTGGTCTTTGAGCGCGCGGTCTTCGAAGCAGCCACCTCAGAGACAGCAGTCTTTGACGAAGCAGCACCCTTCGCAGACGATGCTTTCTCACCCGCACCACTCGCACCACCCTTCGCCCCACCCCGCTTCTTCGGCGCGGCATCGACTCCGCTATCTGTTTGCTCTTGCACGTCGCCTCCCTGACGAGATGTTTCCTTGACGATCTGACGCGCCGGTTTGTCGTCGCGCAAGCTCACGAACGACGCCTGGCGCACGATGCCCTCCGTCGTCCATTCGGCGAAGTTGCATTCGGCGACCAGCACCGGGTCCACCCAATGCACCGGCGTGCGGCTGCGCTCGCGCGGCGCGTCGGCAAACGGCATGCGCTTCGTCTCATGCGCATCGAGCGCCTGCTTGACCGAGCGCAGCAACGCCGCGTCGAAGCCGGTGCCGACCCGCCCGGCGTAACGCAGGCGCCCTTCGCCGTCGTAGACGCCGAGCAGCAGCGCACCGAATGCCGCGCGGCTACCGCTCGGCTCCGAATATCCGCCGATCACGAACTCCTGGCGCCGCCGGCACTTCAGCTTGATCCACGTCTGCGAACGCCCCGACAGATAGCCGCTGTCGCGCCGCTTGCCAATGATCCCTTCGAGCGCCATGTCGCATGCGCTTCGGAGCAGTTCGTCGGCGCTGAACTCGAAGTCGTTCGAGAAGCGCAGCACGCTGTCGTCGACCTCGTCCAGCAGCGCGCGGAGGATCGCGCGGCGCTGTTCGAGCGGCACGCCGCGCAAGTCGTAGCCGTTCAGAAACGGCACGTCGAACAGATAAATGACGATGTCCTGCGGACGGTTCGAATCGAATGCGTTTTGCAGCGCCTGAAAACTCGGCACGCCGTTGTCGTCGAGCACAACCGCTTCGCCGTCGAGCCATGCGCTGTCGAGTTCGAGTGCGCCGAGCGCCTCGACCTGCTTGCCGAACTTCGCGGTCCAGTCGTTGCCTGCGCGCGTGAACACCTGAACGCCGCCGTCTTTCGCAGATCGGTCGATGCGCGCGAGTACGCGATATCCGTCGAACTTGATCTCGTACGACCAGTCGTCGCCGGGGGGCGCGGCGTCGACGAGCGTCGCCAGTTGCGGTTTGAACGCAGCCGGCAGACGCGCCTTGACGGCTCCCTCGATCGACGGCGACGCCGCCAGCTCGCGCAGCGACTCCGCGGTACGTGTAGAGACGATGTCGGGCCGCTTGGGATCGGCGCCGCCCGACGCTGACTTCGATTTGCCGCTGGCGGTCGCTTTCGCGGCGGCTGTGGCTGCATTTGAAGCCGCTTTCGCTTTAGGAGACGCGACCGATTCGCTCGCGGCCTTGCGTCCGCGTTTGCTCGATGTGGTGGACGCGGTTTCCGCTCCGGGCTCATCCTCGCCGCTCGCCGCGGCTTTACGCGCACGCGGACTGACCGCTTTCTGTTCACCTTTGCCTGCCGCCCGTGCTTTCGCCGCCTTTCCGCTTTTACCCGCCGATGCCCCGCCGCCCATCACACTGCCCGGCAGTTTCTTCAGCACGTCGTACTCGCTCTCGTCGCGCGCCTCGTCATCGCGCTCCTTGATCAGCAGCCACTGCTCCTTGTCGCCGCTGCCGCGCATGTGACTGCGCACCAGCGTCCAGCCGCCGCGCAGCTTCTCGCCGTGCAGCCTGAATTTGAGCTTGCCGGCCGCATAGGTGCGCGCCGCTTCCGCCGCGCCGCCGACCGGTTCCCACGTGCCGCGATCCCACACGATCACGCTGCCCGCGCCGTAATTGCCGGCAGGAATCTCCCCTTCGAACGAACCGTATTCGACCGGATGATCTTCGACGTGCACCGCGAGCCGCTTCACCGACGGATCGAGGCTCGGCCCCTTCGGCACCGCCCACGACAGCAGCGTGCCGTTCAGTTCGAGCCGGAAGTCGTAATGCAATCGCCGAGCGTCGTGTTCCTGAATCACGTACGAGAGCGCCTCGTCCGCTGCGCGCGGCGCGGCCTTGCGACCGGCCCGCTTGCCGCTCGCGCGCGCGCCGGCGGGCTCCGGTGTTTCGTCGAAGCGCCGCTTGCGATGATAAAGATCGAGTCTGTCGTTCATGGCGATGACGTCGTCGAGAGTGGATGGAGTGCGGCGCTAACCGGCAACGGTGTGTGCGTCAACCCGCCCGCCGGGCCTTCAGGCCGCCGCGCGCCGTTTGCGGGCCGCTGGCGCTGCCGCAGTTTTCGCCGTGCTCGAGCGGCCGCCCGCGCTGCCGCTACCGCTGCTGCGACTGCGCGACGGACTCGCGGCGCGCGTCGCCCGAGGCTTCTTGCGAGCCGGCGCGGCGGATTTGGCGTCGTCTTCGCCATCGGTCTGCGCGTCGTCCTGCTCGTCATCATCGGCGGCCGCGCGCTTGCGGCCGCCCGCCGCGGGCTTGCCTTTGCCGCGGCCCAAACTCCGCTTGAGCAGATCGGACAGATCGAGAATGTCGGCCGACTGCCGTGACTCGTGCGGTGCTTCGACCTCGGTGATCTCCTCGGTCTTGCCCGCGCGAATCTTGCGTTCGACCAGCGCCATGATGTCGTCGCGGAACGTGTCGTGATACTGCGACGGGTCCCACGCATCGCTCATGTCGTCGATCAGCTTCTTCGCCATGTCGAGTTCCCGCGCCGAGACGCCCGCGGCCTTCATGCCTTCGGGCGGCAGCTTGAATTCATCGAAACTGCGCACCTCGGCAGCCCAGCGCAGCGTGTTCAGCGCCAGCACCGGGCCAACCGGAATCAGCGCGGCCAGATGCTGCTTGTTGTGCAGCACGACGCTCGCGACGCCGACCTTGCCCGACGCCTTCATCGCCTCGCGCAGCAGCGCGTACACCTTGTCGCCTTTGCGGTCGGGCGTGAGGAAGTACGGCGTGTCGAGATAGAGGAACGAGATGTCGGGGGCGTCGACGAAGGCGAGGATATCGACCGTCTGCGTCGACTCCGGATTCGCCGCGCGAATCTCGTCGTCCGACAGCACGACGTACTTGTCCTTTTCATACTCGAAGCCGCGCACGATGTTCTCGCGGGTCACGTCCTTGCCGGTGCGCTTGTTGATCTGCTTGTAGCCGACCGGATCGATGCTGCGCTTGTCGAGCAGATTGAAGCCGACTTTCTCCGACTGCGTCGCCGGATACAACTGCACCGGCACGTGGACGAGCCCGAAACTGATTGCGCCTTTCCAGATCATGTGTGCCATCGTGCGCTCCCGTGGGCTTAAGGCCTTACGTCAAGCAGCAAGCGTGCCACGGGTTCCGGCCGGAGCCGGCGCGCGGCGTGGGCGCCGCGCAGCCTCTTGCGGGCGCCGCGCGGCCTTCAGGACGGGCTGTAAGTCTTGCGTGTGGCCGGCAAAAGCTACGGTGCGTGATCTGCCTGTAGGCCGGCGGCGGGCGCGACTTATTGCGCAACTTAGGCACAACCTGGCCCGCGGCCAGGCCACGAATCACGCCACGATTCAGACCGCGACCTCGACCGGCACCGACGCGAAACCGCGAAAGCGCACGCGGCCGCCGCGCGTCGGTTCGCCGGCGAGGCGATAAGTCGGAAAGCGTTGCACGAAACGTCCGATCGCGATGCGCGCTTCGAGCCGCGCCAGCGACAACCCCGCGCACTGATGGATACCGAAGCCGAACGCGAGATGCCGGTTCGGCTCGCGGCGGATATCGAAACGGTCCGGCTCCGCGAACTGCTCCGGGTCGCGATTGGCCGCGCCGATGCACAGCGTGACCGGCGTGCCACGCGCGACCGCGACACCGCCGATCTCGGTATCGACGGTCGCCATGCGGTTGCCGAGCTGGTTCGAACTCTCGTAGCGCAGGCATTCCTCGATCGCCGGTTCGATCAGCGACGGCTCACGCAGCAACGCGGCGCGCTGCTCGGGCCACTCGGTGAGCGTGACGAGACCGTTGCCGATCAGATTCGTGGTGGTCTCGTGTCCGGCATTCAGAATGAAAATGCAGTTCTGCAGCAACTCCGGTTCCGACAATTGCTCGCCGCCGGCTTCGCCCTGGATCAGCCGCGTCAGCACGTCGTGCTGCGGGTCGCCCGGTTCGCGCCGGCGCCGTGCGACCAGATCGCGCAGATAGTCGACGAATTCGCTCACCGCGCGATTGCCGCGTGCGAGCTGCGCGTCGCTGAGCGACGGTTCGAGTGCGCCGAGGATCGCGAGCGACCAGTCGCGCAGCGGCTCGCGCTCGTCGTGCGGCACGTCCAGCAGATTGCCGATGATCTCGACCGGGATCGCCGACGCGAACTCGCCGATCAGATCGATGCGGCCACGTTCGGCCGCCGCATCGAGCAGGCCGTCGACGAGGCGCACGAGGCCCGGCTCCATCGCCGCGATTGCGCGCGCCGTGAGCGCGCCGGCGATCAGCTTGCGCACGCGCGTGTGACGCGGCGGATCGTTGAAGACGAGGCTCGTGGTGTGATGCGCATAGAGCGGCGAATCGCCGTACTTCGGCTTGAACTCGACGGTCTTGTCGGAGCTGAAGGTTTTCGGGTCGCGGTAGACCGCCTGCACGTCGCGAAAGCGGGTGAGAAATAGCGAGCCGTCCGGCATGCGCCTGATCGGTTCGTGGGCACGCAGCGCGTGATAGACCGGATAGGGATCGGCGTAGAACGCGGGGCTCAGGTGGCGCAGATCGAAGTCGCGTGCAAGGATGGATGCGTCGCTGGCGGTCGCGGGGGTCATGCGTTGTCTCCGTAGGGTGCGCCTCGTTGCTTGTACCGTGCGTGGGTTTCGATTCGCGCGGGGTGGGTCGAGAGCGCGAAGTCAGGACGGCACGGGCTGATGGGCGTCGTTTGAAGCGACAGTATGAACCGGGCGTTGCGTGAATGCACGATGGATGCGCCTGGGGAATGCACAGGTGAATGCGCAGCGCCTCCCAGGCTCCCGCGATGGCGCGTCCACCGGAACCGATACAATAGCGGGATTTTCCGCGCGCGCCGCGCGCCCCCTTTCCTGCGTCACTGCGTCGTCCATGAACCTCGTCATTCAAAGCCCCGCGCCTCTTTCCGCCGATCACCACACCACGCTCATCGCACTCGCACGCGGTTCGCACGCCGCTGTCATCGACGCGAACGCGCTTCGCATCGCCGACGCCAACGTCGCGCAGCGCGCCGATATCGAGGTCTATTGCGCGGCCCATCAACTCGACTACGCGTTCGTCGAGGCCGGCCGCCAGTTGCGCGACTTCGGGCTGGTCGCGATGGACATGGACTCGACGCTGATTACGATCGAATGTATCGACGAGATCGCCGACTTCTGCGGACTGAAAGCGGAAGTGGCTGCCATTACCGAAGCATCGATGCGCGGCGAGATCAAGGACTTCAACGAGAGCCTGACGCGCCGCGTCGCGCTGCTCAAGGGTCTCGACGCGAGCGCGCTCGAACGCGTTTATGAGGAGCGCCTGCAACTCTCGCCAGGCGCGGAGCGGGTGCTGGCCGGCGCAAAAGACGCCGGCTTGAAAACGCTGCTGGTTTCGGGCGGCTTCACGTTCTTTACCGAAAAGCTGAAGGCACGCCTGGGTCTCGATTTCACCCGCGCGAACACGCTGGAGATCGTGGACGGCAAGCTGACCGGCAACGTGGTCGGCGAGATCGTCAACGCCGATGTGAAAGCGCGCACGCTGCGCGAAACATGTGCGACGCTCGGTATCGAACCGGCTCGCGCGATTGCCATGGGCGACGGCTCGAACGATCTGAAGATGATGGCCGCTGCGGGGCTATCCGTCGCTTTCCGCGCGAAGCCGGTGGTGCGCGAAGCCGCAAGCGTGGCGTTCAATCATGTTGGACTGGACGGGTTGCTGCGATTGTTCTGATGCGTGGGTGCGACAAGCGCCAGCGTGAAGATCGGGCCGGCAATCGGCACGCCAGGATTCAGCGACATCCGGAAGAAAAGATTCATCGAAGCTCGCCATCGCGCGTCAACCGTTAATCGAGTCGCGCACCATCGTAGCGTCGGGACGGCGTTTCCGACATTCAGCCGAATGGTTAGGCTTACTGGCTATCTTGACAAAAAAAGCCCGCCGGGAACATGTCCCGGCGGGCTTCTCATTTTGCCGTCGTGACGGCCGGAACTCAGTCGTTCAACCGAGCGCCGTCAAACACTGCTCGATATCCGCGCGCAGATCCGCCTCCTCTTCGAGACCGATATAGAACCGCACCAGCGTCCCGCGATGCGGCCACTGCCCTTCGGTGCGCATCGACGCCACGTCGTACGGCATCGCGAGACTGTGCGCGCCGCCCCAGCTCCAGCCGAGCGAAAAGAGTTCGAGCGACTCGCAGAACGTGTCGATTTGCGCGGCGCTGTAGCGCTCGTCGAACACGACGGAAAAGAGGCCGCCCGCGCCCGTGAAGTCGCGCTTGTAGAACTCGTGGCCAGGGCAATCGGCGATCGCCGGGTGCAGCACCACGGCGATTTCCGGACGGCTCTTCAGCCACGTTGCCAACCCGAGCGCCGCGCGATCGTGCTGCGCGAAGCGCAGTTGCATCGACGGCAGGCTGCGCAGAATCAGCGAGCAGTCGTCCGACGAGACGCCGATCCCCATGCGCATGCGCGCCGCCTTCAGCTTCAGATGCAGTTCCCGGTCGACGGTGATCGTCGCGCCCATCAGCACGTCGCCGCCGCCCGATTGATACTTGGTCAGCGCCTGCACCGAGATGTCGACGCCATGATCGAACGGCCGGAACGCGAGGCCCGCGGACCACGTGTTGTCGATCGCCGTGACGACGTTGCGCGCGCGGGCGGCCGCGGTGATCGCGGGCACGTCGGCCACTTCCATCGTCACCGAGCCGGGCGCTTCGATCCAGATCAGGCGCGTGTTCGGCTGGATCAGATCGGCGATGCCCGCGCCGATCAGCGGATCGTAGTAGCGCACCGTGACGCCGAAATCGCGCGCCAGCCAGTCGCCATGATCGCGATTCGGCGAATAGACGTTATCGGGAATCAGCACGTCGTCGCCTGACTTGACGAGGCCGAAGTACACGTTCGAAATCGACGACAGTCCCGACGGCTGCAACAACGCATGCTTACCGCCTTCGATCGCAGCGAGGCGCTGCGCGAGCGCGAGCGAGGTCGGCGTCGCATGCAGGCCGTAGCGCCATTGGGCGTCGTTTTTCCAGTCGAGCGCGCGCATGGTCGCGAGATCGGGGAACACGACCGTCGACGCGCGCGTGACCGGCATCGAGAACGATTCGAAGCCCGGCGTCAGTTGGTCCTCGGCGCGCACGATGCGGGTTTGCAGACCGCGTTTGAGTTTGGATTGGGTCATGGCGATGTTCGGTGAAAGCAGAGAGAGAAACTGGACAGAAGCGGATCGGAAGCGGGGCAAAAGCGGCAAGCGCGGTTGCGGCCCGCGCGCCGCCTACGCAAGAGTAGACGACTCAGCGCAATCGCGCCGGGTCGACTCACCGCTCACCCGGCGGCGGCTTCATTCGCCGGTTTGCAGATTGCTGACGCCGCCCACCGGCTGGCCGCCGGTCCTGGCTGCGGGAGCGGACGTCGAGCCAGCGGCGCGGCCGCCCGTCGAAGCCGCCGAGGGCGCAACTGTCGCAGCCGGCGCCGCTTGCCCCGCCGCGAGCGGCTTCAGATCGAACGGCTGCGGATTGGAATCGTCGACGTTCATCCGGTCGCCCGACACCGAGCCGTCCGCGGCGAACGTGCCCACCCAGTTGCCGGTGATATGCGTGCCGTCGTTCGACTCCTCGATTTCGAGCGTGTCGCCGTCGCGGTCGCCCGCGACCAGGACCACTTCGCCGGTGTCCGCGTACTGATACTCGCCGTGCACGCCGGACGGGTCGTCGGTTTTCTTGCCGAGCCGCATCACGATCTGACGCGAACCCAACGAGCCGGCGTAACGCGGGAATTTAGCGAACTCAGGGCTCGGTTTGAGCGGTAGCTGGATCGCCGGAGGCGCTGCCAGTTGCTTGACCGCGTCGCTTTCCGCCCAGGCCTGCACGGGCGTCAACGCCGCCGCGCCGGCGCACAGCAACGCGGCGGCGCTCGTGATTGCCCAACCGCGCCGGCCCGTCGCACCTTGCGGCGCTTGCCGCGCCGCGCCCATCATCGCTTTCGATTCCCGCATCCGTTCTTTCCTCATTACCGATACCTGCCGACCATCGGCTCACCGCGCGCGTCAGATACGCTCGAAGATTGCCGCAATGCCCTGCCCGCCGCCGATGCACATCGTGACCAGCGCGTAGCGCCCGCCGATCCGCTGCAACTCGTACAGCGCCTTGACGGTGATCACCGCGCCGGTCGCGCCGATCGGGTGGCCGAGCGAAATGCCCGAGCCGTTCGGATTCACCTTCGCCGGATCGAAGCCGAGCTCCTTGCTGACCGCGCAGGCCTGCGCGGCGAACGCTTCGTTCGCCTCGATCACGTCGAGATCGGCGACCGTCAGGCCGGCCCGTTCGAGCGCCTTGCGGCTTGCCGGCACCGGGCCGATGCCCATGTACGCGGGATCGACGCCCGCATGGGCATACGACACCAGCCGCGCCAACGGCTTCAAACCGCGCTGTGCGGCGACGCCGCGCTCCATCAGCACGAGCGCCGCGGCGGCGTCGTTGATACCCGACGCGTTGCCGGCGGTCACCGTGCCGTTTTCCTTCGCGAACACGGGCTTGAGCTTCGAGAAGTCGTCCGCCGATGCGTTCATGCGCGTGTGCTCGTCCGTGTCGAACACGGTGTCGCCCTTCTTCGACGCGAGCGTGATCGGCAGGATCTGTTCCTTGAAATAGCCGCTCGTGGTCGCGTGGGCCGCGCGGCGGTGCGATTCGAGCGCGAGCGCGTCCTGCGCTTCGCGCGAGATGTCGTACTTGCGCGCGACGTTCTCGGCGGTCACGCCCATGTGGATCGGCTGGAACGGGTCGTTCAGCGCGCCGATCATCATGTCGACGAGGCGCGCGTCGCCCATGCGCTGACCGAAGCGCGCGGCGGGCATCGAGTAAGGTGCGCGGCTCATGTTCTCCGCGCCGCCGCCGATTGCGATGTCGGCGTCGCCGAGCAGAATGCTTTGCGCGGCCGACACGATCGCCTGCAGGCCGGAGCCGCACAGGCGGTTCACGGTCAACGCGGGCGTGTGCTGCGCGACGCCGCCGTTGATCGCGGCCACGCGCGCCAGATACATGTCTTTCGGTTCGGTATGCACGACGTTGCCGAACACCACGTGCCCGACTTCGTCGCCCGATACGCCTGCCCGCGACAGCGCTTCACGCACCACGCGTGCGCCTAGCTCGGTCGGCGCGAAATCTTTCAGACTGCCGCCGAAACCGCCGATTGCGGTACGCACGCCGCTCACCACCACTACGTCCCGTTGCATCGCTCGCTCCTCCGTTAATGTCTCAAGATAATCTTGTCTCAGCGGGCCGCGCGTTGCAGCGCGTGTTCAGCCCGCCAGTATTTGTTCGACGCTCGCGCGCGAAGGAATCGGCGCCACCGCGCCGTACCCTTGCGTCGACAACGCCGCGGCGACGTTCGCGTAACGCGCCGCCGCAAAAGGATCGTCGCCCTCGACAAGGCGCGCGATGAACGCGCCGCCGAAGCAGTCGCCCGCGCCGGTGGCGTCGAGCGCGTTGACGACGTGGCCGGGCACGACGCGCCGCTCGTCCGGCGTCGCGATATACGAGCCTTCCTTGCCGAGCTTCAGCGCGACCACGCGCGGACCCTGCGCCAGCAGGAAGTCGACGATCTCGTCGCGCCCGGTCAAGCCGGTGAGTTCGGTCACGTCGTCCCAACTGGGCAGACAGATGTCGGTCTGGCGGATCGCTTCGAGCATCACTGCGCGCGCTCGCGCGAGCGGCCACAGCTTCAGCCGCAGATTGGTGTCGAAACTCACGCGCACGCCGTTGGCGCGCGCATGCGCGATCGCTTCCAGCGCGGCGTCGCAGGCACTCAGGCTGATCGCGAGGCTGATGCCCGACAGATGCACGACCTTGGCCGCGGCGATCGCGTCGCGCGGCAAATCGTGCGGCGCGTAGCGGCTCGCCGCCGAACCGGCGCGCAAGTAGTCAAACGCGTGGCCGTTGGGACCGTGCGACACGAAATAGACGCCGGTGGGCGCGTGCGGATCGACGCGCACGAGCGACGTATCCACCTGCTCGCGTTCCCACAGATCGATCAGCAGACGTCCGAAATGATCCGCGCCGACCGCCGACACGAAGCCGGTGCGCGCGCCCTGGCGCGCCGCCGCGATACAGAAGTTCGACGTGTCGCCGCCGAAGCCCTGCAGATAGTTCGGCTCATCTTTCGCCGACTGGTTGAATTCGATCATCGCCTCGCCGAGCGCGAGGATTTCGGGCGTGTTGACTTGAGGCGCTGCGGCCGTGCTCACCGTCATCGCTTAGACCTCGCCCCACAGGTCGTGACCGTCGGCGCCGGTGATCTTCACCGACACGAAGTCGCCGACCTTGTAGCGTTTGGACGCCTTGGTCGCCGGAGCAATGTACACGACGCCGTCGATCTCCGGCGCATCGGCCGCGGTACGGCCGATGCCACCGTCGGCGTTGATCTCGTCGACCAGCACCTTCAGCGTCTTGCCGACTTTCTTCGCAATGCGTTTCGCCGACACTTCCTCGGCCACCTCCATGAAGCGCGCACGACGCTCTTCGCGCACTTCGTCGGGCAACGCGCCGTCGAGTTCGTTAGCCGTCGCGCCTTCGACCGGCGAATACGCAAAGCAGCCGACGCGATCCAGCTCCGCCTCGCGGATGAAATCGAGCAGCGTCTGGAATTGCTCTTCCGTCTCGCCCGGGAAGCCGGCGATGAACGTGCTGCGGATCGTCAGGTCCGGACACATCTCGCGCCATGCCTTGACGCGCTCCATCACTTTCTCGGCGTTGGCCGGACGCTTCATGCGCTTCAGCACCTCGGGATGCGCGTGCTGGAACGGCACGTCGAGATACGGCAGCACATGGCCCTTGTATGGGCCTTCGGCCATCATCGGAATCACTTCGTCGACGCTCGGGTACGGATACACGTAGTGCAGACGCACCCACGCGCCGTATTGCGCGGCCAGTTCGCCGAGTGCGCCGACCAGGTCGGTCATGCGTGTCTTGATCGGCTTGCCGTTCCAGAAGCCCGTGCGGTACTTGACGTCGACGCCGTATGCGCTCGTGTCCTGCGAAATCACCAGCAGTTCCTTCACGCCGCCCTTGAACAGGTTCTCCGCTTCGAGCATCACTTCGGCGACCGGACGCGACACGAGGTCGCCGCGCATCGACGGGATGATGCAGAACGTGCAGCGGTGATTGCAGCCTTCGGAAATCTTCAGATACGCGTAATGGCGCGGCGTGAGCTTGATGCCCGCGGCGGGTACGAGATCGACGAACGGATCGTGCGGCTTCGGCAGATGCGTATGCACGTGCTGCATCACTTCGCCGACCGCGTGCGGGCCGGTTACGGCCAGCACCTTCGGATGCACCTCTTCGATCAATCCCGAACCGCTGCCGCTCTTCTTCGCGCCGAGGCAGCCGGTGACGATCACCTTGCCGTTCTCGTTAAGCGCTTCGCCGATCGCGTCGAGGCTTTCCTGCACCGCTTCGTCGATAAAGCCGCAGGTGTTGACGACCACGAGGTCCGCGCCGTCGTACGTGCCGGAAATTTCGTAACCTTCGGCGCGCAGCTGGGTGATGATCTGCTCGGAGTCGACTAGGGCTTTCGGGCAACCGAGCGAGACAAAGCCGACTTTGGGCGCGGCCGTCGGCGCGGCGTTCGGGGCAATCGTGGGGGTGGCAGACATGGGGGACCGCATGAAGACGTTAAACCTTGAATTGTAGCGGGTCGGCAAGGCCACCGCTCGTAAGTCTTTGAATTTTAGCGTTCAACTCGTTCCGGCTCAGGCCGGATCGAGCTGTTCGACGCACTCGGAGCGAGGTGCGCGCGACGAGGAGCCGGATGCCCGCGCACGCCCGATCACCTCCATAATTTCGCGCGAATCCTGCACTCGGCGGATCGCCGAATGCAGCTCGGCCGCCTGCGGCCAGGTGCGCTGCAGATAGCTGAGCCATTTCTTGACGCGGCCGTGCTCGTGGCTCGACGTGCCGCGAGCCTGCAACGTCGTCAGATAGCCGGCGAGGTCGCGCAGCACGTGCTGCCACTCCGCGGCGGATGGGGACGGGTCCGCAAGACCGCGGATTCTCCGCGCGAGGAAAGGATCCGACACCGCGCCGCGCCCGAGCATGACGTCCGCGCAACCGCTGACCGCGCGGCATCGCTGCCAGTCCGCGACGCTCCAGACCTCGCCGTTGGCGATGACCGGCACGTCCACGGCGTCGTCGATACGCGCGATCCATTCCCAGTGGGCAGGCGGCCGGTAGGCCTCGTCACGCGTGCGTGCGTGCACGACGAGCGACGCCGCGCCGCCTTCGGCGAGCGCGACCGCGCAATCGATCGCGCGCGCGGTATCGGACACGCCGAGGCGCATTTTCGCCGTCACGGCGACGTCGGCGGGCACGGCCGCGCGAACCGCGGACACGATCCGGTGCAGTTGCTCGGGTTCGGCCAGCAGCATCGCGCCACCACCGTGCTGATTGACGACTTTGGCGGGGCAGCCAAAGTTCAGATCGATCCCATACGGCGACAGGGTCGCCGCTTGCGCCGCATTGCGCGCCATCCACTGGGGGTCGCTGCCGAGCAGTTGAATCACCATCGGCGTGCCGCCACGCGTGCGGCTGCCGTGCAGGACTTCGGGCGCTTCCCGTTCGTAGACGCGCGCGGGCAGCACGGACCCCGTCACGCGCACGAACTCGGACACGCAGCCGTCGAATCCGCCCGGGGCGGTCAGCACGTCGCGCAACACGTAGTCCGCCAGTCCCTCCATCGGGGCAAGAAACAGCCGGCTCATGCGGAAGTCAGCTGATGCGATCCGCGGGTCAAGCGAGGCTGACCTGTCCGGCCTTCGGCGTCGAAGAGCGCGGTGCGGTAAAGGAGGTGATCGGCGGCAGAAGGCAAGGCGGGTCCAACGTATAGCGATAAGCGACAAGGGGAAACTGCGCGGCAAGAACTGAGGGCATCGGTCGGCTGGGGTGAATGAAACCTCATGCCCGATGAAGAGCGCCCAGCGCGCGCAGCCTGCGATTGTACCGCGCCGGGGGCTATGCTCTTGTGGGACGCCCGTGAGTCGCCCATCGTGACGCGGGATCGGGGAGGTCCCGCGGTGATAAGCCACCTCGAAGCACCGGCCGCGCCGCTGCCGCCCCAGCGCACGCGCAAACGCACACACAAGCGCCGCCGCCATCGAGCCATGCCGCAGCCGCCCCCTGCTTTCGCGGACAACTCGCGTCACCGCTCCATGCGTCGTTACTTCTTCTCCGGCTCCGGATTGGTCTGCGGCGTGCCCGGCGCAGTGCCGGCATTGACAGGGCCGCCCGGCGTGAACGGGAACGTGGCGAACATCGATTTAGCCTGGTTCTGCATCTGCTCCTGCATCTGCACGAACATGTTCTTCGACTGCTCGATATAGCTGGTCATCATGCCCTGCATCATCGGCGCCTGCATGTTCATGAACTGCGACCAGACTTCCGGATTCATCGCCTTGCCTTCGTACAGATTTTTCGACTGGTCGGCGAGCTTCGCCTGAATGTCGATGAAGGCCTGGATGTTCTTTTCCAGATACGTGCCCATCATGCCCTGCATCGCATGACCGTAGAAACGGATGATCTGCGACAGCATCGACGACGAGAACATCGGCAAGCCGCCGCTCTCCTCTTCGAGAATGATCTGCAACAGGATGGCGCGCGTCAGATCCTCGTTGCTCTTCGCATCGATGACCTTGAAATCCTCCTGATCGAGCACGAGCTGCTTGACGTCCGTCAGCGTGATGTACGTGCTTGTCTCGGTATCGTAGAGCCGACGGTTCGGATATTTCTTGATCAGTCGTTCGGCTGTTTTCTTTGTAGTAGTGGTCATGTAACGCCCTTGAGCGCGAGTTGAGCGCGGAAACGGCGTCAGCCGGCAGCGCAATCGGGCCATTGCGCAACCGGGACGCCGTCGGAACCATCTGAGCCGAAGCACGCCGCCTTGTGAGCGGCGCGCCGGTGACTCAGCCCATATGCAAACCGCCGTTCAGCGAAAAATCTGCGCCCGTGGAGAAGCCCGACTCGTCGGACGCGAGCCACGCCACGATCGAGCCGATTTCGTCCGGTCGACCCAGACGGCGCACCGGAATCGTCGCGACGATCTTTTCCAGCACATCCGGACGGATCGACTTGACCATGTCGGTGCCGATGTAGCCCGGCGACACGGTATTGACCGTCACGCCCTTGGTGGCCACTTCCTGCGCGAGCGCCATCGTGAAGCCGTGAATGCCGGCCTTCGCGGTCGAATAGTTGCTCTGGCCGAACTGGCCTTTCTGCCCGTTCACCGACGAAATGTTGATGATGCGACCAAAGCCTCGCTCGACCATGCCGTCGATCACCTGCTTGGTGACGTTAAAGAGGCTGGTCAGGTTGGTGTCAATCACCGACGTCCAGTCTTCGTGCGTCATCTTGCGGAACACGACGTCACGCGTGATACCGGCGTTGTTCACCAGCACGTCGATCTCGCCGACTTCGGCCTTGACCTTTTCGAACGCGGCCTTGGTCGATTCCCAATCGCCGACATTGCCTTCGGACGCGACGAAGTCGAAGCCGAGCGCCTTCTGCTCTTCGAGCCACTTCACGCGGCGCGGCGAATTCGGGCCGCAGCCCGCGATCACCTTGAAGCCTTCCTTGTGCAGCCGCTGGCAAATGCTCGTGCCGATACCGCCCATCCCGCCCGTTACGTACGCAATTCGCTGTGTCATAAACTACACTCCGTTATCGTTTTCGAGGCGCCGACCGGCCACCCCTTTCCTCGCCTGGTGCTTCATCTCCACTGCCGCCGGGCGACCGGCCGACGAGGCCACTGCTGACACCGCGCGCCACCTGCTTCGCCGTGGCGCACGGCAACCCTCTGCCTGGTGCTGCGATCCGGCGGCTACACCGGATCGGCACGTCATACTCAAGCGCGCTCGAGCGCGAGCGCCACACCCATGCCGCCGCCGATACACAGCGACGCCAGACCCTTCTTCGCATCGCGCTTCTGCATTTCATGCAGCAGCGTGACGAGAATCCGGGCGCCGGACGCGCCGATCGGATGGCCGATCGCGATCGCGCCGCCGTTCACGTTGATCTTCGACGTGTCCCAGCCCATCTGCTGATTCACGGCGCACGCCTGCGCGGCGAACGCTTCGTTGATCTCCATCAGGTCGAGATCGGCAGGCGTCCAGCCCGCGCGCTCGAGACAACGGCGCGAAGCCGGCACCGGACCCATGCCCATCACCTTCGGATCCAGACCCGACGTAGCGAAAGCCTTGATGCGCGCGAGCGGCGTGAGGCCGAGCGCCTCGGCCTTCTTCGCCGACATCACCAGCACCGCCGCCGCGCCGTCGTTCAGACCGGACGCATTGGCCGCCGTGACCGAGCCTTCTTTCGAGAACGCCGGCTTCAGGCCCGCCAGCGATTCCGCCGTCACGCCGTGACGCACGAATTCATCGGTCGCGAAACGCAGCGGCTCGCCTTTGCGTTGCGGGATTTCGACCGGCACGATTTCGTCGTTGAAACGGCCCGCCTTCTGCGCCGCTTCCGCCTTGTTCTGCGAGAGTGCCGCGAACGCGTCCTGCTGTTCGCGCGTGATGCCGTATTCCTTGGCGACGTTTTCCGCCGTCACGCCCATGTGATACTGGTTGTACACGTCCCACAGGCCGTCGACGATCATCGAGTCGATCAGCTTCGCGTCGCCCATGCGGAACCCGTCGCGCGACCCCGGCAGCACGTGCGGCGCCGCGCTCATGTTTTCCTGACCGCCGGCGACGACGATGTCCGCGTCACCCGCGATGATCGCGTTCGCTGCGAGCATCACGGCCTTCAGGCCCGAGCCGCACACCACGTTGATCGTCATGCCCGGCACCGCCGTCGGCAAGCCCGCCTTGATCACCGCCTGGCGCGCCGGATTCTGGCCGGAGCCGGCCGTCAATACCTGGCCGAGGATCACTTCGCTCACCTGCTCGGGCTTCAGACCGGCCCGTTCGAGTACGGCGCGGATGACCACGGCACCGAGGTCGGGCGCGGCAACCTTCGCCAGCGATCCACCGAATTTTCCTACTGCCGTACGGGCGGCCGATACGATCACAACATCAGTCATTTCCATATCCTCCGGGCAAGTCGGCCAACTGCGCCGCAGCCCGTCAAGTTAAAAATCTCGTTCCTTTTACGCCCTTGCTCATTCGGACGCGTAACCAGACGCTCCTTCACACACCGCCACACATCGCACCGTGAAGCGCGTTCAACTTTACTCCCGTTGCCGAACGTAACGTCCGGGCGCCGGTTCGATCACCGGAAACTCGGCCGAGCCGGCCGTGGCGCGCGGTTTCACCTTCTTGCCGCCATACTGGTCGAGCCATGTGGTCCATTCGGGCCACCAGCTGCCGGGCACGTCGGTCGCCGCGTCGAGCCATTCGTCCGGGCTCTCCGGCAAGGTCTTCGCGTCGCCTTGCAGGGTCCAGTAATTGCGCTTTTTCTTCGCGGGCGGATTGATCACGCCGGCGATATGCCCTGACGCGCCGAGCACGAATTTCAGCGGCCCGTTCAGCAAAGGCACCGACGCGTATGCGGATTGCCACGGCACGATATGGTCTTCGCGTGACCCGTAAATGAAAGTGGGCACGTCGATCTTCGACAGGTCGACCGGCTCACCGCAGGTGGTCAGCGCACCCGGCTCGCGCAGCCGGTTTTCGAGGTACGTGTTGCGCAGATACCAGACGTACATCGGACCCGGCAGGCTGGTCGAGTCGCTGTTCCAGTACAGCAGATCGAACGGCACCGGCGTGCGGCCCTTCAGGTAATTGTCGACGACGTAGTTCCACACCAGATCGTTCGGGCGCAGGAACGAGAACGTATTGGCGAATTCGATGCCGCGCATCAGTCCCGCCGGCGCACCGTTCTTGCCGCCGATGGTCTGCTCGCGCATCTGCACGTGCGCCTCGTCGACGAACACGTCGAGCACGCCGGTGTCGGAGAAGTCGAGCATTGCGGTGAGCAGCGTCATCGACGCGGCCGGGTGTTCGCCGCGCGCCGCGGCTACCGCCAGCGCGGTGGCGAGCATCGTGCCGCCGACGCAGAAGCCGAGCGTGTTGATCTGCTCGCGCCCGCTGATCTTGCTGACGGTTTCGATCGCCTTCAGCACGCCGTCGCCGATGTAGTCGTCCCAGCTCTTATGCGCGATGGATTGATCCGCGTTGCGCCACGAAATCAGGAACACCTGGTGGCCCGAATCGAGACCGTGCGCGACCAGCGAGTTCTCCGGCTGCAGATCGAGAATGTAGAACTTATTGATGCACGGCGGCACGATCAGGAGCGGCCGCTCGCGCACGGTGGCCGTGCGCGGCTTGTACTGGATCAGTTGCAGCAGCTCGTTTTCGAACACCACCGAACCTTCGGTGTTCGCAAGATTCTCGCCGACCACGAAGCCCGATTCGTCGGTTTGTGAGATCTTGCCGCGCTGCATGTCGCCGAGCAGATTCATCACGCCCTGGCGCAGACTCTCGCCCTTGCTGTCGAGCAAGGTCTTCTGCGCTTCCGGATTCAATGCGAAGAAGTTGCTCGGCGAGGCCGCCGCGGTCCACTGCTGGACCGCGAAACGGATGCGCTCGCGCACCTTCGGTTCGATGTCGAGCGCGTCGACCATTTCCTGCAGATAGCGCGCGTTCAGCAGATACCAGGCCGCGGTGAATGCATAGGCCGGCGTCGCGCTCCAGGCTTCCGCGCTGAAGCGGCGGTCCTTGAGTTGGGGGGATTTGGTCGCCGACGTAGTGGCCTGCTGGATCAACTCCATCGCCTCGCGCGAGTAGTCGGCTTGCAGCTTCTGCAAACGCTCCGACGGAATCGCGGCGGTGGGGATATTCAGTCCGGCGAACGAAGGCATGGACGGCATCGCGCCCGCGGCCAGTTTGCTGAAGTCGGGCATGCCGGGAAACGACGGCATTTGCGGGAAACCCATCGACGCGATGCCCGGCACTTGAGGCATCGGCGGCATCTCGAATGGCACGCCGCCCGGACCAGGTGGCGTGCCGAGCGAACGCCATGCGTTCATCCACGTGTCGAATAACTGCTGCATGCCGGCGGCGGAAGTTGCGCCGCTACCGGCCTGCTGCGTCTGCTCCTTCGAGGAGTCCGTGCTGGGGGAAGCTGAGGAATGAGAAGCTGCCATACCTGCTTTTGACCGGTAAGTCCTTGCGGACGGGTTGGAGAGGCAGGTTCGTGCGCACGTGAGCCATTGCTCGCGACCTCGTCACGCCCTGTCCCATGTACGAGGAGCTCGTGAGGAACATTCTTGCTCCCCATCGCAAGGCATGTCAATGCTTGTTCCCGATTTTGCCGCAGCGCGATAGTTTTTTAATTATCGTTTTCCCTGTGCAGCAGAACGCGCTTTTGAAGTCAGTTGATTGAAGAAAGCCGTGAACGAAAAAAGCTCCCATATTGCATAGGCTTATGTGCGTTTATCCGTTCGCCCACAGACACTTTATGCGGCAGATTTACGCTAGCGACACGAATTTCGGCAGCGCAGCAAAATGCGCAGTCCAGCTCGGCATAAACCCGCATACGCGGGTTCACGAGAATGCATCGCCGCCATCGCTGCCGCATGTTGAAAAGCAGCACGCCCGCATGACGATGGCTTGCTGTACGAAGCATCGTCATGCGGGCGTGGTGCTTTTTTGATTGCGAACTGACGCGACGCCGCGTGTGCGCAGTGAGTCGTGTGTACGCCGGGTCAGTCCGCGAGGGTCTGCGCCTGATCGTCCAGCCAGATCAATGCGGCCATGCGGCCGGTCTCGCGATCGCGTCGATAGGAATAGAAACGCTCGCGTTGCGTGACGGTGCACATATCGCCGCCGACGATCCTCGTCACGCCTAGCGCCTGCAAACGCAAGCGAGCGAGCGCCGGGAGATCGGCGAGATATTTGCCGGGATTGCGCGAGTGCTCGACGAACGCGTTCGCCGTGGCTTTACGTTGCGCGACGTCGACACCGTTCATGAAGGCGTCACGCACGTCGGGGCCGACTTCGAAGGCATCGGGACCAATCGACGGTCCGAGGTACGCATGCAACTCGCGGGCTTCCACGCCCGCGAGTTGCGCGACGCGCTGCGCGGTCTGCTCGACGATGCCCGCCGCGAGCCCGCGCCAACCCGCATGCGCGGCGCCGACCGCGCGCCCCGCTTCGTCGCACAGCAGCACCGGCATGCAGTCGGCCACCATCACCGCGCACACGGTGCCGGGACGATCGGTGACGCTCGCGTCGGCGCGCGTGGGTGTGCCGTCCGCGTGCGCCTGCGCGAGCACGTCCTCGGCTCGCACGATGCCCGCGCCGTGAATCTGTTCGAGCCACGCGGCCCCCGTCGCGTCTGCGAGGTCCAGCAGCCGCTTGCGATTGACCGCGACCGCGGCCGGATCGTCACCGGCTTTCATGCCCAGATTCAGACCGCCGGGCTGGTCCGCCCCATCCTGCCAGCGGCCGAACGGCGGCTGACTCACACCGCCGTCGCGCGTGGTGACGAGCGCGCGCACGCGCGGCGACACGTTCCATGCGGGTTGCACGACGTCGGCGAAGCTCAGCTCCGGCAGATTGCTGGTCATGGGCGATCGTCCTTGTCGTGGTGGTGGTCATCATCGGAGTCGTCGGCATCGTGGTCGTCGTCGGTGCCGTCGGCATCATCGGAGTCGTCGTGGTCGAGGGCAGCGTCTTCGTCCTCGTCGTCCAGCGACGCGTCGTAATCGTCCTCCTCGTAGTACGTCTCGTCGAACTCGCCCGCATCGTCGCGCCCCAGACCGAGCGCCGCCGACAGCACCTCCATGTCCTCCGGCACGTCGGCGCGCCATTGCATCGTGCGGCCGGTGACCGGGTGAATCAGCCCGAGCCGCCACGCATGCAGCGCCTGACGCGCGAAGCCGTCGGGCAGCGGCGTGACCGAGCGCTTGCCACGCGCACGCCCGTACACCGGGTCGCCGAGCAGCGGATGGCCGATGTGCGCGCAATGCACGCGAATCTGATGGGTGCGGCCGGTTTCCAGGTCGCAGTGAATCGCCGTGACCGGCTGACGCTGCCAGATCGCCGAATCGACCCGGCGGAAATGCGTGCGCGCCGGTTTACCCGACGCGCTCGTCACGACCGCCATGCGCGTGCGTTCGCGCGGATCGCGGCCGATCGGCGCGTCGATCGTGCCTTCCTCGGGCATGTTGCCCCACACCAGCGCGAGATAGCGGCGCTTCACCGTGCGCGCCTGCAACTGGCGCACGAGGTCGGTCTGCGCTTCGAGCGTGCGCGCCACCACCATCAGTCCGGAGGTTTCCTTGTCGAGCCGGTGCACGATGCCCGCGCGCGGCAGGCCCGCGGCGGCGTCGCCGTAACGGTACAGCAGGCCGTTCAGCACGGTGCCGCTCCAGTTGCCCGCCGCCGGATGCACGACCATGCCGGCCGGCTTGTTGATCACCACCAGCGTGTCGTCCTCGTAGACGATCTCGAGCGGCACTGGCTCGGGCGTGAACGCGAGCTGCTCGGGCAGCAGATCGGGTACGAGCTCGATGGTCGCGCCGAGCGGCACCGGCTGGCGAATCTTCGCCGCCTTGCCGTCGATGCGCACCCGCTCCGCTTCGATCCAGCTTTGCAGGCGGTTGCGCGAGAACTCGGGAAACACCCGCGCGAGCACCTTGTCGAGACGCTCGCCGGCCAGTTCGTCGGGCACGACGACACTGCGCGGGCTCTCGTCGGCGACGCGGCTCGCCACGGTCGGCACCACGCCCGGCGCGCCGGGGGCCGCGAGCGCGTCGCTGCCGAGATCGTCGTCGAGTGAATCGACGCCCAACGCGTCGGAGGGGTCAGCGCTTACGCTATAATCTTTGTTGCTATTCCCGGCGCCGGCTGCGGCGCCTGGAGTATTTGAGCGGGTCATTGAGTCTGGGTCACCTGGACGTAAAGCTAGACTGGAAAATGCGAGCCTTGAACACCATCACTGAAGCGGCGATCAATTTGGCGGCCATCAAGAAGGCGGCCCGGAAAGTGGCCGGATACATCGCGTGTGCCGTAGCCGTCGCCGTTGTTGCGGCTTGCCACGGCCTGCCGGAAAAGACCGACGAGACGGCAACGTGGAACAACAACAAATTATATACGGAGGCGAACGACGCCTTGTCCGGTGGTGATTTCGGCAAGTGCGCGAAGTACTTCGAAATGCTCGAGGGCCGCGACCCGTTCGGCCATTTCGCACAGCAGGCCCAGATCAACGTCGCGTACTGCAACTGGAAAGACAACGAAAACGCCGCCGCCGACACGGCTATCGACCGCTTCATCCAGCTGCATCCGGATCATCCGGACATCGCTTACGCGTACTACCTGAAGGGCATGATCCACTTCAACGACGACCTTGGTCTGTTCGGCCGCTTCTCCGGCCAGGACATGAGCGAGCGCGATCCGAAGTCGCTGCGCGAGTCCTATGACGCGTTCAAGGTCGTGGTGGACCGCTTCCCGAACAGCAAGTATGCGCCGGATGCCGCGCAACGCATG
This sequence comes from Paraburkholderia ginsengisoli NBRC 100965, assembly GCF_000739735.1. Classification (GTDB taxonomy): domain Bacteria; phylum Pseudomonadota; class Gammaproteobacteria; order Burkholderiales; family Burkholderiaceae; genus Paraburkholderia; species Paraburkholderia ginsengisoli. The sequence continues at coordinate 773,502 of NZ_BBJF01000004.1, forward strand.
CGCTATATCGTGAACGCGCTGGCGTCGCACGAAGTCCACGCGGCGGATTACTACTACCGCCGTGGCGCCTATGTCGCCGCGATCAACCGCGCGCAACTGGCGCTGCGTGAGTACAAGAACGCACCGGCTATCGAAGACGCGCTGCACATCATGATGCTGTCGTACCAGAAGCTGAACCAGCCGCAACTGGCCGACGACACCAAGCGCGTGCTGGCGGGCACGTTCCCGGACAGCCCGTACATCACGGGCCACGCACGGCCGGGCGCGCAGAAGTCGTGGTGGCAGTTCTAACGCAAACCGCGCACTGACAATCAGCCGGAAATAAAAAACGCCACGACTTCGGTCGTGGCGTTTTTTATTTGTGCGGGCCGCCTGCTCAGCTAACGCCCGGCGGGCACTAGCACTAGCGCACACGGGCGGCCGAGCGCAGCGACGGACGGCGCTCAGTCCCGCTCGAACAACGCGATCGACTCCACGTGCGACGTATGCGGGAACATGTTCACCACGCCCGCACCGACCAGCCGGTAGCCGGCCTCGTGCACGAGCAGCCCCGAATCGCGCGCGAGCGTCGCCGGAGCGCACGACACGTAGACGATGCGCTTGGGCAGCGGCCCGTCGCCGCTCTGCGCGATTTCCGCCAGCGCCTTCGCGACGGCGAGCGCGCCTTCGCGCGGCGGGTCGATGAGGGACTTGTCGAAATGACCGAGCGCGCGGACATCGTCGGCGGTGACCTCGAACAGATTGCGGCATGCGAACGACGTGTGCCCTGCTACGCCGTTCAGTTCGGCATTGGCGAGCGCCCGCGTGGTCAACACTTCGCTGCCTTCAATGCCCACCACTTCCTTCGCGACGCGCGCGAGCGGCAGCGTGAAGTTGCCGATCCCGCAGAACAGATCAAGCACACGATCGGTGCGTGCCGGCGCCAGCAGGCGCAATGCGCGGCTGATCAGCACGCGGTTGATCGCGTGGTTCACCTGCGTGAAATCGGTCGGCTTGAACGGCATGCGGATGTTGTATTCCGGCAGCGTGTAGTCGAGTTGCACGTCGAGCGGATAGAACGGCGTCACCGTGTCCGGGCCGCCCGGCTGCAGCCAGAACTGCACCTTGTGCTCGTCGGCGAAATCGCGCAGCACCTGTTCGTCGGCGGCGGTGATCGGTTCAAGATTGCGCACCACCAGCGCCGTCACCGATGAGCCGACCGCCAGTTCGAGCTGCGGCATGCGGTCGTAGATCGACAGCTTGCGCACCATGAACCGCAGCGGCATCAGCATCGCCGACACATGCGGCGGCAGCACTTCGCAAGTCTTCATGTCGGCGATGTAGCTGCTCTTCTTCTCGTGAAAGCCGATGCGCATGCCGCCCTTCTCCGGCAGGAAACGCACGGCCAGACGCGCACGATAGCGATACCCCCACGCCGGTCCGTGAATCGGCCGGAACACCGTTTCGGGGCGCAGCTTCGCGAGATGCTGAAGGTTGTCTTCAAGCACGCGCTGCTTGACGGCGACCTGCGCGCGGATATCCAGATGCTGCATCGAACAGCCGCCGCAGATATCGAAGTGAGTGCATTTCGGCTTTGTGCGAATCACGCTTTCGCGGAACACCTGAACGACTTCGGCCTGCTCGAATTTCGGCTTGCTGCGATGAGTCGAGTAGCTGACGCGTTCGCCGGGCAATGCGCCTTCGACGAAAATCACCTTGCCGGGCGTGCCGTCTTCACTCTCAACGCGGCCGACGCCGCGCGCTTCCATATCGAGCGAAACGATTTCGATGACCGGTTCATTGCCGGTGATGACGGGCGTTGATGCCGGCGGCGGTCCCTTGTGGTACTTCGAAGGGCGCTTCGGCGAGCGACGATGGGGGGCAGTTCGGGACACCTGCAGACTTCCTGACAAACTTGGGGAAAGGCGAGATTGTAGACGAAGCGCCGGGGTTGCCGGCTGTGGCTGCTGTTCGGGATTGCCGATTGCGGCTGCCCGCAGCGATGGCCGACGATTCGGCGCGACGCCTCGTCAACGCCGGCCTGAAGCCGGCCAACGGCACGTTACTGATCGAACGCCGCCAGATATTCGGCCCATTGCGGCGCGACTTCCAGCGCCAGCGCGTTCTTGACCAGGTTGATTTCGTCAGCATACTCCGCCGCCGAAAACGCGCCGCGGATCAACTGGAAGCGGCAATACAGCAGATACGTATTGACGACGTCGGTCTCGCAGTAATTGCGAATTTCCTCGATCCGCCCTTCCTGGTACGCATGCCACACCTGGCTGCCGTCCATGCCCATCTTGCCGGGGAAGCCGCACATCTTGGCAAGCGCGTCGAGTGGCGCGTTGGCGCGCGCCTGGTACATCGCAAGCACGTCCATCAGATCGGTGTGACGCGCGTGATAGCGGCTGATGTAGTTGTTCCACTTGAACTCGCGGTCGTCCTCGCCGAGATCCCAGAATCGGTAAGCCGGAATACCGTTAACCAACGCCCGGTAGTTCAGCACCGGCAGGTCGAAACCGCCGCCGTTCCACGACACGAGTTGCGGCGTGTACTTCTCGATCACGCGATAGAACGACTGCACCAGCGCCGCTTCGCCGTCTTCCAGCGTGCCGAGCGAGCGCACGCGGAAGCCGTTGTTGTCGCGGAACACGCAGGAAATCGCCGCGATCCGTTGCAGATGGTGCGGCAGGAAATCGCTGCCGGTCTTCTCACGACGCGCGGCAAACGCGTGCTCGGCGACTTCGGCGTCGCTCATTGTGGCAGGCAGATCTTCGAGGCGGCGAATGCCGGCGACATCGGGAATGGTCTCGATGTCGAAAACTAAAATCGGAGTCATCAGATTATAGAACGGCGTCCTTCCGAACACCGTTGGAGGCAAAGAAGCGCTTGAGTCGCACGAGCGCTTCCTGTTGGATCTGGCGCACACGCTCGCGCGTGAGGCCCATTTCGTCGGCCAGCTCTTCGAGCGTGGCGGGTTCGATGTGATTGAGCCCGAAGCGGCGCTCGATCACATGACGATGCTTGTCCGACAGGCGCGCGAGCCATGCCCGCGTGAGCGTTTCCAGTTCGCGATGCTGCACTTCGGCATCCGGCGACTGGCTCTGGTCGTCGGACAACAGATCGAGCAGGCTGCTCGCTGGATCGAGATCGAGCGGCGCGTCCAGCGACGCGGTGTGCTCGTTCAGCGCGAGAATGTCGGTGACTTCGTCGGTGGTCTTGCCGGTCAGGTAGGCGATGTCGTCGATGCTGGCGTCACGGCGGTCGGCCGCTTCGCCGGAATTCATCGAGTTTTTTTCCAGATGGCGCTTCGCGCGCAACACCTGGTTGAGCTCACGAATCACGTGCACTGGCAGGCGCACCGTGCGCGCCTGGTTCATGATCGCGCGCTCGATGCTCTGGCGAATCCACCAGGTCGCATAAGTCGAAAAGCGGAAGCCGCGCGTCGGATCGAATTTTTCGATCGCGTGCATGAGGCCGAGGTTGCCCTCTTCGATCAGATCGAGCAGCGGCACACCGCGATTCAGATAACCCTTCGCGATGCTGACGACGAGCCGCAGATTGCGCTCGATCATCACCTGGCGCGCATCGAACTCGCCGGCCTTGGCAAGACGCGAATATTTCTGCTCCTCTTCGACGGTGAGAAGCGGCTTCACGCTGATGCGATTCAGGTAATGCTGGATGGTGTCGGCCGTCAGCTCGGCTTGCAGCAGTGCGCGGAAATCGTCGGCGTCCGGGGCGGCTTCGCTTGCGGCTTCGCGGCCGTCGCCGGCTTCGTCGGCGCCGCCCTGGCGTTCGTCGAGATCGCGTTCTTCCGCGATCTCTTCTTCCACTTCCGAAGCGCCGCTTTCGTCCACCGCGGCGGACGTGGCTGGGCTGATCGTTTCAGACTCGGCTTGCGGCGGGCGGCGCTTCGATTTCGGCATGGTCGTATCGCTTATTGCGGCGGCAAATACTTCAGTGGGTCGACAGGTTTACCCTGCCGGCGAACTTCGAAATGCAACATCACACGGTCGGAATCACTATTGCCCATCTCAGCGATCTTCTGGCCTTTCGTCACCGCGTCCCCCTCTTTTACCATCAAAGCGCGGTTGTGTGCATACGCGGTGAGATAAGTTGCATCATGCTTGATGATAATGAGATTGCCGTAACCACGCAGCCCATTTCCGGCATAGACCACGCGGCCATCCGCGGAAGCCTTCACGGGCTCGCCCGCGGTGCCTCCGATATTGACGCCCTTGTTGGTCGAATCGTTGAAGGTGCCGAGCATCGGACCGCGCACCGGCCATGCGAACGCGACGTTGCCTCCCGCGCCCGTGCCCGAGTCGCTGGCCGCGCCCGGATTGGCCGGCGGCGTCACGGCCGCGTTGCTGGCGGCCGCACCGTACAGCGGCGGCACCGCGACGCCAGCCGCGGCACCCGTGGATGCGCTACCAGGCGGCACGCTTTGCATCGCGCCATTACCGCCGACCGGCGCGGTCGTCACGCCCGGCGTAAGGCCGGCTGTGTTCGCGCCCGGCGGCACGACGCGCAGCAACTGGTCGACTTCGATCTGGTTCGGGTTGGTCAGGTTATTCCACGTCGAAATATCGCGGTAGTTCTGGCCGTTCTCCAGCGCGATCCGGTACAGCGTGTCGCCCGGCTTCACGCGATAGTAGCCCGGCGGCGGCGGCCCGAGCGGCACCGCCGGCTGCGCGGCTTGCGTACTGAGCACGCCGCCGGAGCGATCGACGACAGGCGCCTGGTCGAGCCGGGAAGCACAAGCCGTCATCAACAGGGACAAGGCGAGCACGCACACGCTACGCTGGGTTACGGTCATAGGGACATTCAGGCTGGTTCTTTGCATCGCGCGCAACATACTCATCGGTGTCAAATCACTCCGGATTTTAAGGGTACAAAGAAAACGCGATCAAGCCGCGACTCGCGCCATTGCGCGGGCCCGAGGCGCTCGACCAGCGTCAGCACCTGGTTCTGGCCGTCCTGCGAGCCGACCGGCGCAACCAGTCGGCCGCCGATCGCGAGTTGTTCAAGCAGTGCCTGCGGTACGTCGAGCCCCGCGGCGGCAATCACGATGGCATCGAACGGCGCCGCGGACGGCAAACCGAGCCGCCCGTCGCCGTAATGCAGCCGGATGTTCGGAATGCGCAGCGGACGCAGATTGGTCTTCGCGCGTTCGGACAGCGGCTTGATGCGTTCGATCGAATAGACCTCGCGTGCGACCTGGCTCAGCACCGCCGCCTGATAACCGCAGCCGGTGCCGATTTCGAGCACGTTACTGAGCGCGCGGCCGGCGGCCGCCAGCTCGATCATCCGCGCGACCACCGAGGGCTTGGAAATCGTCTGGTGATGACCGATCGGCAACGCGGCATCTTCGTACGCCTGAGCCGCGAGGCCCGGGTCGACGAACATGTGGCGCGGCACCACCGACATCGCGTTCAACACGCGCTGATCGGTCACGCCGTTTGCACGCAGGCGTTCGACCATCCGTTCACGAACCCGTTCCGAAGTCAGCGCGAGCGCGCCGTTTAATGCGACGTTCGGCGCGGCCGTGCGTTCGCTGGCGCGGACCACGGGTTTGGCGGACGGCGTCGCTTGCGACGCGGTGCGCGGCGCCAGTCCCGGCGTGTGGGCCGTGTGCTTCGCGGCGATCGCCGGTTTAACCGGCGCCTTGCCCACAGCCAACGACGACGGCGACAACGACGGCGCGGCCTGCGGCTTCGGCGGCGTAATGCTCGACGGTTTAACTTGAAGCGGGGCTTGAGGCTTCGCCGGCACCGGCGTCCTCGATTGCGGTTTGGCCACCGAACCAGCCAGCGCATGCTTCGCCGGCTGACGCGCATTCAGCGCCGCGCTCGCGGCGAGCGCCGCAGCGCGCACTTCGCCCGGACGTCCTTCGGGCCGGCGCGGTTCGCGCACCAGGTCCTCGAGGCCGAGCGGAAAGCGCTTGGCGCGCTCGTTCGTCATGAAGCGCTGCTGCCGGCGCGCACCCAGTCGCGCGCCGCGGGCAGCATTTGCGTGTGGGTCAGGTCGAGTTGCAGCGGCGTGATCGACACGCGGCCGTTGACGACCGCGTGGAAATCGGTGCCCTCGCTCGCGTCACGCGCGCTGCCCGACGGACCGATCCAGTAGATCGGCTCGCCGCGCGGGTTGGTCTGGCGGATCACTGGCTGCGACGGATGCCGCTTGCCCAGACGCGTGATTTGCCAACCGTCGAGCTGGTCGTACGGCAGGTTCGGAATATTGACGTTCAGCAATGGATGCCCAGGCAGCGGCTGCTCCAGGTAATGCCTGACGATGTCGGCGGCGACGCGGGCCGCATCTTCTAGATGCACCCAGTCCTTGTCGACCAGCGAGAACGCGATGGCCGGCACGCCGAACATGATGCCCTCGGTAGCGGCCGCGACGGTGCCCGAATACAGCGTGTCTTCGCCCATGTTCTGGCCGTTGTTGATGCCCGACACCACCAGATCCGGCGTATGGTCGAGCATGCCCGTCAGCGCGATGTGCACCGAGTCGGTGGGCGTGCCGTTCACGTAGTAGAAGCCGTTGGCCGAGCGCAGAACCGAGAGCGGCCGCGACAGCGTCAACGAATTCGACGCGCCGCTGCAATTCTGTTCGGGGGCCATCACGGTGACGTCCGCGAACGGCTTGAGCGCTTCGTAAAGCGCGGCAAGGCCCGGCGCCAGATAACCGTCGTCATTGCTGAGTAGGATTCGCATGCGGCGATTGTAACCGAGGAAAGATGGCACGCGAACGAGACGGCGGCCGTGCGCGCGTCGTAGGCAACGCGCACGTGCAACGTTTGTGACGAATGGATTCGACCCGCTCGTCGCCGACGCGCAGAACGAGCATCGAACGCGTGCCGAATACGCGCCGCGACGTGAGTCGCAGATTAAAAACGCACGGTCGTACTGATTGTTTTACACTCGAACTGCTTGCGAATATTTGCGAACCCTGATCGATATGGAGACACGATGCGCGCGATTCGCTGTAATCAATACGGGCCGCCGGAGAGCCTGGTCGTCGAAAACCTGCCGGACCTGGAGCCGCCGCCCGGCCACGTCGCGATCGACGTTAAAGCCGCAGCCGTCAACTTCCCCGACGTGCTGATCATCGAAAACAAATACCAGTTCAAACCGCCGCTGCCTTTCACGCCCGGCTCGGAGGTAGCGGGTGTCGTGCGAGCGGTCGGCGCGGGCGTCACGCAATTCAAGCCTGGCTCGCGCGTGGTCGCGTACACCGGCTCGGGCGGCTTCGCGGAACAGGCGCTCGCGCAAGCCGCCGCTTGCGTGCCGCTTGCGGAGGGCGTCGAGTTCGACGTGGCCGCGGCGTTCACGCTCGCGTACGGCACCTCGCATCACGCGGTGGTCGATCGCGGCGCGTTGCAGGCCGGCGAAACGATGCTGGTGCTCGGCGCGGCGGGCGGCGTCGGACTGGCCGCCGTCGAGATCGGCAAAGCGCTCGGCGCGCGCGTGATCGCGGCAGCGTCGAGCGACGAGAAGCTCGCCACCTGCGTCAAGCATGGCGCGGACGCCACCATCAACTACAGCACCGAAGATCTGCGCGAGCGCATCAAGGCGCTCACCGACGGCAAAGGTCCCGACGTGATCTACGATCCGGTCGGCGGCGTCTATACGGAGCCGGCGTTTCGCAGCATCGGCTGGCGTGGGCGCTATCTGGTGGTCGGGTTCGCGAACGGCGAGATTCCGAAATTGCCGCTCAATTTGACGTTGCTCAAAGGCGCGAGTGTGGTCGGCGTTTTCTGGGGCGACTTCGCGAAGCGTGAGCCGCAGCGCAATCAGGCCGCGTTCGAGCAGATGATCGGCTGGATCGGCGAAGGCAAGCTCAAGCCGTACGTGTCCGCCCGCTATCCGCTCGACGACACCGGCCGCGCGTTGCGCGATATGGCCGAGCGTCGCGTGATCGGCAAGGTGGTGATTACGCCCTGAGCGTGATGCACCCGATCGCTGCCGGCGCGAGGGCTGATCGAGCGACCGGCATCAGCGACGCGGAATCGACGAAGCAAAAACGGCGTGCGGTTTTTTCAACCGCACGCCGTTTTTTTTCGAACCCCGCGCCGACAACGACTACAGTTTCTCGGTGTCCCCGGTCTTCGGCTGCCACTTCATCAAACGCCGCTCGCCGATGCCGACGATCGCATCGAGCACCAGCGCGAACGCGGTCAGCACCAGAATCCCGGCGAACACGGTGTTGATATCGAAGGTGCCCTCGGCTTGCAGAATCAGATAGCCGACGCCGCGCGCCGACCCGAGATACTCGCCCACCACCGATCCGACGAACGCCAGCCCGACCGACGTATGCAGGCTGGAAAACACCCAGCTCATCGCGCTCGGCAAATAGACGAAGCGCAGCAACTGCTTGCGGTTCGCGCCGAGCATCCGGGCATTCGCGAGCACGACCGGGCTGACTTCCTTCACACCCTGATAGACGTTGAAGAACACGATGAAGAACACCAGCGTGACGCCCAACGCCACCTTCGACCAGATGCCGAGACCGAACCACACGCCGAAGATCGGCGCGAGAATCACGCGTGGCATCGAGTTGGCCGCTTTCACGTACGGATCGAACAACGCGCTCGCGAGCGGCGCGAGCGCGAGCCACAGGCCGACGCCAAGCCCGAGCGCGGTGCCGAGCACGAACGCGAGCACCGTCTCGACCAGCGTGATCCAGAGATGCAGATAGATCTCGCCGCCCGTGAACCACTCCCAGATCCGCTGCAGCACTTTCTGCGGCTCGCCGAAGAAGAACGCGGCCTTGTTCGGATCGTCGAAATAGAACGCGGGCAGCAGCGTCGGGCTCGTCAGCACGTACCAGAGCACGAAGCACAGTACGAGCAGCAGCCACTGCCAGATCACCAGATTCGCCCGCCTTGGGCGCAACGTCTTCCACATGACTCGGTTTGCCTTGAACGATTGGATCAATGCGCCTGCCGCGCGCGCCGGCACGATGCCGCGCAGCCCGGCGCCAAACGACGACGCAACGCGGTTAAACCGCGCTCAGTTGCTGCTGGTAGCCTTTGAGCACCTCGTCGCGCAGCACGCTCCAGATCTGCGCATGCAGCTCGACGAAGCGCGGATGCGCACGAATCTCGGCGACGTCGCGCGGACGCGGCAAATCGATCGTGAATTCGCCGATCGGATGCGTGCCCGGTCCCGCCGACAACACCACCACGCGATCGGACATCGCAATCGCTTCGTCGAGATCGTGCGTGATGAACAGCACCGCTTTGCGTTTCGCGGCCCACAGGTCGAGCAATTCGTTTTCCATTAGCTGACGCGTCTGGATATCGAGCGCGGAAAACGGCTCGTCCATCAGGATGATGTCCGGGTCGAGTATCAGCGTCTGCGCCATCGCGACGCGCTTGCGCATGCCGCCCGACAGTTGATGCGGATAGCGATCGCCGAATCCGCCGAGGCCGACGCGCTTTAACCACTCGTCGGCTTTCGCGCGCGCTTCGGCAATCGGCACGCCTTGAAACGACAGGCCCGCCATCACGTTGTCGAGCGCCGAACGCCACGGCATCAGCGCGTCCGCCTGGAACATGTAGCCCGCGCGCCGATTGATGCCGTCGAGCGGTTCGCCGAACACGCTGACCGTGCCCGACGAGGGCGTCAGCAAGCCCGCGCCGACGTTCAGCAAGGTGGACTTACCGCAGCCGGTCGGACCGACCACCGAGACGAACTCGCCCGGCGCGATACGCAGCGTGGTGTCCTTGACTGCCGTGTAGCGCTGCGTGCGGTTGTCGCGCGCGGAGAATGTGCAGGTGATGTTGTCGAGCGCCAGGGCGGCTACGGTCATCGTTCGGCTCGCTTGTTCGAAGATCGGTTTTGAAGTGAAGGGATGCGTGGTGGCGGTGGCGTGCGGCCGGCACTGTTGCTGTACTGAACTGGAAGCGGCAGAGGCTTTCGGCGAGGCGAGCATCCGCTCACCTCGTCTGCCCTGCCCCTTTCGCGCGCCTACCCGCCCGCGCGTTACGCCTTGACCGTCGTCAACGCCTTCTTCACGAAGTCGTTGGTCCACGTCTTCGACAGATCGATCGGCTTGCCCTGCACGTTCGGATCGAACGCCTGCAACGTTTTCAGCGACGTCGCGGGACCATCGGCGGGCATCAGGCCGTCGGGCGACATCGCTTCCTTCACGTGCTGCCAGGCGTCCAGGTACACCGCGCGATCGCCGAGCAGATAGCCTTCCGGCACCGTGTTGATCAGTTCGCTGCCGCTCGCCGCCTGCAGCCACTTGAGCGCGCGCACCATCGCATTGGTCAGCGCCTGCGTGGTGTTCGGATTCTTCGTGATGAAGCTCTGCGACGCGTACAGGCAGCCCGCCGGCATGTTGCCGCCGAACACGCTGCGCGTATCGGCGAGCGTGCGCGTGTCTGACACGACGCGGATCTCACCCGTGCGTTCGAGCTTGGTCATGACCGGATCGAGATTGGCGATCGCGTCGATCTGCCCCGACTGCAACGCGGCGATCGCACCGGCACCCGCGCCCACGCCGATGAACGCAACGTCTTTCGCGGTCAGCCCGGCCTTCGCGAGCACGAAGCTCGCCATGATCGACGTCGACGAACCCGGGGCCGTCACGCCGATCTTCTTGCCCTTGAGATCGGCGATCGACTTGTAGTCCGGCATGGTCTTCTTCGACACCGCGAGCACGATCTGCGGCGCGCGTCCCTGCAGCACGAATTCGCGGAACATCTGCTTTTGCGCCTGCAACAGCAGCGTGTGTTCGAACGCACCGGAGACCACGTCCGCGCTGCCGCCGACCGCCGCCTTCAACGCCTGCGAGCCGCCCGCGAAATCGGAAATCTCGACGTCGAGCCCTTCGTCCTTGAAGTAATTGCGACGCTCGGCAATCGTCAGCGGCAGGTAGTAGAACAGGTTCTTGCCGCCGACCGCGATCGCCACCTTGGTGGTCTCGGGTTTGCCCTGCGCGAAAGCGAGCGGCGTGGCCGTCAGCGTGGCGCCCGCGAGTGCGGCGCCGCCGGCGAGGAAGGTTCTGCGTTGCATGGTCTGTCGTCTCCGAACTTTTGTTGTGCGGCTTTTTTTGCGGCTTTATTGAAGCTCTTTTTGTGGCTGCTCGTGCTTGAGCGGTGGTGCGCGTCGTTGCGCGTGATTGCGTGCGCCCGCTTTTTTGCAGCCACCTTCGCAGTCGCTTCTAACGCTGCTGCATTTTTTACGCGGCGCTAGTAGGCGCCGCGTTCGAGTCCATCTTCGTGTGATGGCGTGCATCACACTTCACACGATCTGTTGCGCGTGCAGCCTTGCGATGTCGTCAGCATCATAACCTAGCGATTGCAGGACTTCATCGGTATGTTCACCCAGTTCGGGACCGAGCCAGCGCGTCTCGCCGGGCGTCGCCGAGAGCTTCGGCGTGACCGCCGGCAACGTGATTTCCTGACCGTCCTGCCACTTGAAGCGCTGGATCATCTGGCGCGCCATGAATTGCGGATCGGTGAACATATCGGCCACGCTGTAGATGCGGCCGACCGGCACGTCGGCCGCATTCAGCACCGTGAGCGCTTCGTCGATGGTGCGCGTGGCGAGCCATGCGGCAATCGCGCCGTCGATCTCCTGGGTGCGCGGCACGCGCCCGTCGTTATGCGCAAGACTGGGATCGTTCGCGAGGTCTTCGCGTTCGATCGCCACCATCAGGCGCTTGAAGATCGGATCGCTATTGCCGCCGATCACGATGCTGCCGTCGCGGCACGGATAGGTATTCGACGGCACGATGCCCGGCAGCGATGCACCGGTGCGCTCGCGCACCATCCCATACACGCCGTACTCGGGCACCACGCTTTCCATCATGTTGAAGACGGCCTCGTACAGCGCGACGTCGACGACCTGCCCGTTGCCGCCGTTCACCTGCTTGTGATGCAGCGCCATCAACGCGCCGATCACGCCGTGCAACGCGGCGATCGAATCGCCGATCGAAATGCCGATGCGCGGTGGCGGCAAATCCGGATAGCCGGTGATATGGCGCAAGCCGCCCATCGATTCGGCGATCGCGCCGAAGCCGGGCCGGTCGCGATACGGGCCGGTCTGGCCGTAGCCGGACAAGCGCACCATCACGAGGCCGGGGTTTTCCGCGGACAGCACGTCGTAACCGAGTCCGAGCTTCTCCAGCAAACCCGGCCGGAAATTTTCGACGACGATGTCCGCTTCCTTCGCGAGACGCCGCACGATCTCCTTACCCTCTTCGGCCTTCAGATTGATCGTGACGGACTTCTTGTTGCGCGCCTGCACGGCCCACCACAGCGACGTGCCACCGACTTCCGGATAGAGCTTGCGCCATTTGCGCAGTGGATCGCCGCCTTTGGGATCTTCGATCTTGATGACGTCGGCGCCAAACTCGCCGAGAAAACGCGCGGCGAACGGGCCCGCGATCAGCGTGCCGAGTTCCAGCACCTTGACGCCGGCGAGCGGGCCGCGCGGGGCTTGATTCGGGCCTTCCTGCGCGGCGCTCGCGCCTGATTCGGGGGTGGCGCTCATGTGTCTCCTTCTTTGCTTCTGGTTTTGATGTTGCTGAACTGCGTGGCCTGCGCGCGGTTCGGCGCGTGCCGCCTTCGCGCTATGCGGCCGCGGCACGCGCCGGTTGCCTCAGCGACGCGCGCTGCCGCGTCGCTTTACATCGAACGGCGGTCGAGCATCGCACGCGCGATCGTGCCGGCGTCGACATACTCGAGTTCGCCGCCCACCGGTACGCCGCGCGCGAGACGCGTGACGGCCAGACCGCGCGCCTTGAGCGTCTGCCCGAGGTAGTGCGCGGTGGCCTCGCCTTCGTTGGTGAAATTAGTCGCGAGCACGACTTCCTTGACGACGCCATCCGACGCGCGCCGGACCAGCCGGTCGAAATGAATCTCCTTCGGGCCAATGCCGTCGAGCGGACTCAGCCGCCCCATCAGCACGAAATACAGACCGCGATAAGTCATGGTCTGCTCGAGCATGATCTGGTCGGCGGGTGTTTCGACGACGCATAGCAGCGTCGGGTCGCGCTCGTCATCGAGGCAGACTTCGCAGATCTGCGCTTCGGTAAAGGTGTTGCACTTTTCGCAGTGCTGCAGATGCTCGGTCGCGAACAGCAGCGAGCGGCCGAGCTTTTCGGCGCCATCGCGGTCGTGCTGCATCAGGTGATACGCCATGCGTTGCGCGGACTTCGGCCCGACTCCGGGCAAGGCGCGCAGCGCTTCGACGAGCGCCGACAAGGCGGAAGGTTGTTTCATGCGGATCGGCGTCGAAGTGGCTGGTGCCTGGGGTGGATGCGGTTGGCGATGCGGTGCGTTCGGTCAAACTTCTGCTGAAGCGTCCGCTGTTCTGTCGGCGCGGTGGTGACCGGCGATGCTCATGTCTTCGTGTTCGACGCCGACTCAGTGAACCGCCGCGGACCGGTGCGAACAGAACGCACGGCCGACCGGCTTGCGGCGTTCAGTCGTTCGGCTCACGGCCGTGGCGCGCGTGGCTTTCTCGCGCCCGCCAGCCGCTGCCGCCCGCAGCTTCGTTCACGCCGCGGCGGCAGCAGCCGCGGCGCTCACGCGCCTGGCGGCGTCGTTCAGAACGGCAGCTTGAAACCCGGCGGCAGCGGCAGGCCCGACGTCATGCCGCCCATCTTTTCCTGAGCGGTGGCTTCGGCCTTGCGCACGGCGTCGTTGAACGCGGCGGCGACGAGGTCTTCCAGCATGTCCTTGTCGTCCGCGAGCAGGCTCGGGTCGATCGACACGCGGCGCACGTCGTTCTTGCAGGTCATCGTCACCTTCACGAGACCGGCGCCCGACTGCCCCTCGACTTCGATCAGCGCGAGCTGCTCCTGCATCTTCTTCATGTTTTCCTGCATCTGCTGGGCTTGCTTCATCAGCCCGGCGAGTTGGCCTTTCATCATGGACATGCTCCTTCTTGATAACTTGAAATCTGGAAACCGGGCGCTACCGCCAAGGCGAGGCGCCGCGAATCAGTGAACCGACGACGCGCCGTTCGGGGCGGCGTCCGGGGTAATCGGGCGGATCGAGCCGGGAACGATGCTCGCGCCGAACTCGCGAATCAGCGACTGCACGAACGGATCGGCGCCGATCTCGCGCTCCGCTTCCCGCTGCCGCTGCGCGCGCATCGCGGCGTCGTGCGCGGCGGCGGTGCGGCGCGCCGCGCCGACTTCGACCAGCACCTCAACCTGCCGGCCAAGCCGTTCGGCCAGCGCGGTCTTCAGTTTAGCGACCTGCGACGCTTCCGCGTACTGCGGCACCGGCACATTCAGTTTGAGCGTGTTGCCGTCGAGCGCCATCAGTTCGCTGTTGAACGCGAGCTGATACGAGATGCCCTTGAGCGGCAAACCGACGGCGAGCGCCGGCCAGTCGCCGTTGAAGCCGAGCGGATCGAGCGGCACGGCGGGCGGCAGCGGCCGCGCGTCGACCGCCGGCGCGGGTGCGGCGGCCGGGGCGTTCACGCGGACATCGTCGGGGCCGCGGTCGAACACGGGCATGTAGTCGTCGTCGGGCGGACCGAAGTAGCCGTCGTCCGAAGCCGAGATCGGCACGTAGTCGTCGGGCGGCATGTCGTCCCACGGCGGCATCGACGAGCCGTTCTGCTCAGCGCCGTTGCGCGGGGCCGGCGACGACGATGCGCGGGCGGCTGGTGCGGCGTCTTGCGGGGCTGTGTCTTGCGGCGCGCGGCGCGGCGCACCCGGCGTCGGCACTGGGACCACCACGCGGGGCGCGGCGGGTTTCGGCGTGGCCGGTGCAGCGGGCTTCGCGGCTGCCGCCGCAGTGGCGCGGCCTCGATCCGACGATACCTTCAGACCGGCGCTGCGCAACACGTCGAGTGCGGCACTCGCGCCACCGGCGCGGCGCGGCGCGGCTTCGGCTGCGGACGCTGATTCGGATGGTTCCTGCCGCGCGGCGGCGGCCTGCTCCGTGCGCGCGAGCGCGGCGGTGGCCGGCGCAGTGAGCGCAGAGGCCGGCGCCGCGTCGTCGACACGGAGCGCGGCGGGCGCTGCGTTGGCGGCGGCTGCGTTGGCGGCGGCTTCGGGGGTTTCGTTTGCAATCGCGTCGTTGGGGCGAGCGCTCGCGGACGCTGCGTTCGAAGCCGCGTCGGCAGGTGCGTCGTCCCACGGGGCCAATGCAGGTGCGCGTGCCACTGCGGTTGCGGGCGTCGCCCCGGTCGGCGCCCGTGCGGGCACCGGAGTCGCTTCCTCGGCAACCTTCACCGGCTCGGCTTCGATTACCGCTTCGGCTTCGGATGATTGCAGGGGCACGGCGCCTTGTGCGGCATCCGCTGACGCAGACTGCGCTGCATTCGTGAGCTGTGCTGCATGCGTGCTTTGCTGCGCGGCGGACATCGCAGATTCGCTCGCCGCATGGGACATGGCGCCGTTATCAGCCAGTGCACGGCCAGCTTGCGATTCACGAACTGGCGCGGCCGTGTTCGCCGCTTCACGTGCAGCAACCGGCAGGGTCGTCGGAGCGGCAACCGCCGGCGAGTCCGACAACGCCCGCAACGCCGCCACCGTCGATGCACCCGCACGCTTCGCACCAGCCGCATTCGCCTGGCCAGCCGCGCGCGCACCACCCGCCGCACCACCACCGCCGGTCGGCGCGGGCTCGAACGCCAGCATGCGCAGCAGCGTCATC
This sequence comes from Paraburkholderia ginsengisoli NBRC 100965, assembly GCF_000739735.1. Lineage (GTDB taxonomy): Bacteria > Pseudomonadota > Gammaproteobacteria > Burkholderiales > Burkholderiaceae > Paraburkholderia > Paraburkholderia ginsengisoli. The sequence continues at coordinate 789,118 of NZ_BBJF01000004.1, forward strand.
GTGAAGCCGGCGTATTCATCGGGCGCAAGCCCCAGCTCGTTCCGACCAATCGTCGCGATCTGATAGAACAACTGCACCTGCTCGGCGCTCAACGCATCGGCGAAGCGGCGCAGATCGCCCGCCTCCGGCCACTCGTCCAGCACCGACGACGGCGCGAACTGCGCCCACGCGATCCGATGCAGCAGGCTCGCCAGATCCTGCAAGGCCGTCGAAAACGACAGACTGCGCAACGCCATCTCGTCGGCGACCGCCAGCACCGCCGCGCCGTCACCGTCCGCGAGCGCATCGAGCAAGCGGATCAGATAACTTTGATCGAGTGCGCCGAGCATGCCGCGCACCGCCTCTTCATTCACCTGATTGGCCGAATAGGCAATCGCCTGATCGGTCAACGACAACGCATCGCGCATCGAACCGTCGGCCGCGCGCGCGAGCAGGCGCAATGCCTGGGCGTCGTACGGCACCTGCTCTTCGCCGAGAATGTGTTCCAGGTGCGAGACGATATGGCCCGCGGGCATCTGCTTCAGATTGAACTGCAGACAGCGCGACAGCACCGTGACCGGAATCTTCTGCGGATCGGTGGTGGCGAGAATGAACTTGACGTGCGACGGCGGCTCTTCCAGCGTCTTCAGCATCGCATTGAAGGCGTGGTTGGTCAGCATGTGCACTTCGTCGATCATGTAGACCTTGAAGCGCGCGTCGACCGGGGCATACACCGCGCGCTCCAGCAGCGCCGCCATTTCGTCGACACCGCGATTGCTCGCCGCGTCCATCTCCACATAATCGACGAAGCGCCCTTCGTCGATCTCGCGACACGCGCGACACACGCCGCACGGCGTGGACGTCACGCCGGTTTCGCAATTCAGCGCCTTGGCGAAGATGCGCGACAGCGTCGTTTTACCGACGCCGCGGGTGCCGGTGAACAGATAGGCATGGTGCAGACGGCCGCCGTCGAGGGCGTGCGTGAGCGCGCGCACCACGTGCTCCTGTCCGACGAGCGACGCGAAATCCTTCGGCCGCCATTTGCGTGCGAGAACTTGATAGGTCATGCGGAAATTGTATCAGTAACGATGCCGCTCAAAACCGGCACATGAGCGCGTGTCGCCGCTTCATTGAAGCCGGCTAACGGACTGATAGAAAAAAATGGATGAGCCGCGCGAAGTACGGACGTGAGGTAGGCGCATGCACCGGAAATGGCGACGCTAAGGGTAAATCACGACTGAGGAGAGTGTGCGGAGAAACCCGCCGCGCAGACAACAGAAAAGGAAGGTGACGAGCCCGACCCTCGGCACTGGTGGAAAACGGCTGTGGCTGCTTCGTTCCCGACCTGACCAGATTGACCATCCCTCCATGCGAGGAGGCCCGTCACGAAACATTCTATCACCGCTTGGCCCATCGCGCGACTGTTAATACGAGCAAAGTGACATCGACGCGCGAATCAGGCTGTTCACACCATATAGCACGCGGCTCGCGAGCGCGCCTGCGAGGCACTTGAGTTCGCCGCGCGAGGCACCACATAAAGTGCGTCGCGACAGTTGCAACGCAATTGAAACGTAGTGGCACTTCACCGGCAGCCGTTGGCCCCACTGCCCCTGACGAGTACTATCGCCCCCGGCAACGCATAGCGAATTAAGCTAAACTGCCATACGGATGACCCGCATGCGCGTGCCTTCCGCACACTCCGGGATAGGCATCGATTTTCCGGCGCGTGTCGGCAAGACTACGGATGCGGCAAAGCGAACAGAAGTTTCCTTAGGTTTTGACGTATCGTGGCGAGCAATTCAGGCGGGCCTCGAACCGATAGAGGTATTCATACAATGAGCGAACAAATCAAGCATATTAGCGACGCATCGTTCGAACAGGACGTCGTGAAATCCGATAAACCCGTGCTGCTCGACTTCTGGGCCGAATGGTGCGGTCCGTGCAAGATGATCGCGCCGATCCTCGACGAAGTCGCGAAGGATTACGCTGATCGTCTGCAGATCGCCAAGATCAATGTCGACGAGCATCAATCGACGCCGGTCAAGTTTGGCGTGCGCGGCATCCCCACGCTGATCCTGTTCAAGAACGGCGCTGTCGCCGCGCAGAAGGTCGGCGCATTGTCGAAGTCGCAACTCACCGCGTTCCTCGACGGCAACCTGTGAAGCGGCGCGCATCGGCGCGCTGCGGGTCGCTCCAGACCCGCGAACGTGCCGGGTTGAGCGTGTTGTCAGTCGGCAACACGCTCGACAGGAAAGATGCCATGCCGCCGCACTGGCGGAAATTGGCCTGTGCTATGCTAGAATCCGCAAAACGTCGAAAAGACGTGTAAGTCCTTGAGCGGTTCCGCTCACTCTCCTCCCAGATTTCATTTCGTCGCACCTTCTCCTGCGGGTTCTCCGTATGCATTTATCCGAGCTTAAGACTCTGCACGTGTCCGAATTGATCGAGATGGCCAATGGCCTCGAGATCGAAAGTGCGAACCGCCTGCGCAAGCAGGAACTGATGTTCGCCATTCTAAAAAAACGAGCCAAAACGGGCGACACGATCTTCGGCGACGGCACGCTCGAAGTGCTGCCGGACGGCTTCGGCTTCCTGCGTTCGCCGGAAACCTCGTACCTCGCCAGCACGGATGACATTTACATCAGCCCGTCGCAAATCCGCCGCTTCAACCTGCATACGGGTGACACGATCGAGGGCGAAGTGCGTACGCCGAAAGACGGCGAGCGCTATTTCGCGCTGGTGAAGGTGGACAAGGTCAACGGCCAGCCGCCGGAGGCCTCGAAGCACAAGATCATGTTCGAAAACCTGACGCCGCTGCACCCGAACAAGGTGCTGCTGCTCGAGCGCGAAATGCGCGGCGAGGAAAACGTCACGGGCCGTATCATCGACATGATCGCGCCGATCGGCAAAGGCCAGCGCGGCCTGCTGGTCGCATCGCCGAAGTCCGGCAAGACCGTGATGCTTCAGCACATCGCTCACGCGATCAAGCAGAACCATCCCGACGTCGTGCTGTTCGTGCTGCTGATCGACGAACGCCCGGAAGAAGTGACGGAAATGCAGCGTTCGGTGGCAGGCGAAGTGATCGCCTCCACGTTCGACGAACCAGCCGCGCGTCACGTGCAAGTCGCCGAAATGGTGATCGAAAAAGCCAAGCGCCTCGTCGAAATGAAGAACGACGTGGTGATTCTGCTCGACTCGATCACGCGTCTCGCGCGCGCCTACAACACCGTCGTGCCGGCCTCCGGCAAGGTGCTGACGGGCGGTGTCGACGCGAACGCGCTGCAACGTCCGAAGCGCTTCTTCGGCGCGGCGCGCAATATCGAGGAAGGCGGATCGCTGACCATCATCGGCACGGCGCTGATCGAAACCGGCAGCCGCATGGACGACGTGATCTACGAAGAATTCAAGGGCACCGGCAACATGGAAGTGCACCTGGAGCGCCGTCTCGCCGAGAAGCGCGTCTATCCGTCGATCAACCTGAACAAGTCCGGCACGCGCCGTGAAGAACTGCTGATCAAGCCCGAAGTGCTGCAAAAGATCTGGGTGCTGCGCAAGTTCATTCACGACATGGACGAAGTCGAGTCGATGGAATTCCTGCTCGACAAGATTCGCCAGACGAAGAGCAACTCCGAGTTCTTCGACATGATGCGTCGCGGCGGCGGCAGCTAAAGCGTCGCGGCGTCACAGCCGCATCGGCTGCACCGTTTCAGGAAACCGCTCGTTAGCAACGAGCGGTTTTTTTCGTCCGCAGTCCGTCCGCCAGAATTCGCTCCCGCCGCACAACATGTACGTGAACGTACACGTTGGAGTACAATGCGACCACTTCACAGCCCCCTCATGTCTGCCACACGCTTATGTCGAAGGACGCACCCGCCCTGCTGACCGTGCGCGACGCCGCGGAACGCCTCCGCGTCACGCCGCGCACGCTGAAGTACTACGAGGAACGCGGGCTCGTCTCGCCTACCCGTAGCGAGGGCCGCTACCGGCTCTATGACGACGAAGACCTGAAGCGCTTCGGCCGCATCCTGCGTCTGCGCTCGCTCGGCTTTTCGTTGCAGGGCATCACCGAGATGCTCAAGCGACCACTTGAAGCGGTCGACGGCGCCCAGCGTTTCTCGACCGAATCGCTGCAGCAGATTCGCGACGCCATCGCGCAACAGATCGAAGCGCTCGACGCGCACATCGAAACGATGCGCCGCGAACTCAAGGAAGCGCAGAAGCATCGCGCCGAGCTGAGTCCAGACCTCGACTATCTCGAACGGCGCCTCGCCGGCGAAAACGCCGACACCCTGCTTGAGCAACGCCGCAACGCGCTAGCTAAAGCGAACAAAGCAAACAGAACGACTCACGCGCGCAAAGAGACCGAGGCGACCAAACGGCCCGGCACCTCGCCCGCAAAGCGCACCAGAAAGCCCCGCACGGGCGGGTCGGACAAATCGTCATGAACGTGGCGTCGTCACGCGTCGCGCTGTTCAGCGTCGAAAAGCTGCGCGGCGATTTTTTCCCTTGGGTGCTGGCGGTCGTCACCGGCCTCGACTATTTCGACAACTCGATCTTCTCGTTCTTCACGAGCTATATCGCGGGCGGCATCAACGCGTCGCCCGACGAACTGGTGTGGGCGTCGAGCGCTTATGCGGTCGCGGCCGTCCTCGGCATCCTGCAGCAGGAATGGTGGGTCGAGCGCTTCGGCTACCGGCGCTACGTAGCCGGCTGCATGTTGCTCTATTCCGCTGGCGCGGTGGCGGCCGCGCTCTGCGAATCGTCGCTCGAACTCACGTTGGCGCGCGGTTTCCAAGGCTACTTCATCGGTCCGATGATGGGCACCTGCCGCATCCTGATCCAGATGAGTTTCACGCCGCAACAGCGGCCGGTGGCTACCCGCGCGTTTCTCCTGCTGATCGTGTTGAGCAGCGCGCTCGCCCCGTTGCTCGGCGGCCAACTGGTTGCGCATTTCGACTGGCGCGCGCTGTTCGCGTGCACTGCGCCGGTGGGCGTGCTGTTCGCCGTGCTGGCCTTGCTTGCGCTGCCCGACTCCGGCAACCGCCTGCCCGAAGAGCGCGGCGCCGCGCACTTCTGGCCGTATCTGATCTTCGCGTTTGCGCAGGCCGCGCTGCAGATCGTGATGCAACAGGTGCGCTTCCAGTTGTTCAGCGCGTCGCCGGGGCTGATTCTGCTGACGGTCGCCGGTCTCATCGCGCTCGGCTGGTTCGCCTGGCAGCAATGGCACCATCCCGCGCCGCTGATGCGCCTGCACGCGCTGCGCGAAAAGGTCTTCCAGGTCGGGCTCGTGCTGTACATGTTCTACTACTACATCTCGACGGTGTTCAGCTATCTGATCTCGCGCTTTCTCGAAAGCGGCCTCGGCTTTCCGGTCGAGAACACCGGGCGGCTGGTCGGCGTGACGTCGCTGATTTCCGCGAGCGCGCTGTTCGTCTATCTGCGTTATGCGAAGCTGCTGCCGCGCAAGAAGTGGGTCATCGTGCCGGGCTTCGCGGTGGCCGCGTTCGCCGCGGCGTGGATGACGCGCATGTCGCCGGGCGTGGGTGAAACGGCGCTGCTCGTGCCGTTGCTGCTGCGCGGGCTATTGCTGCTGTTCATTGTATTGCCGGTTGCCAATCTGACGTTCCGCATCTTCGCGATCGAGGAATTCACGCACGGTTACCGGCTCAAAAACATCGTGCGACAGTTGACGATCTCGTTCGCGACGGCGTCGGTGATCATCGTCGAGCAGCATCGCCAGGCACTGCATCAAACTCGCCTCGCGGAGTTCGTGAATCCGTACAATCCGGTGTTCGAGAACTCGCTCGCCGCGCTGACCAACAGCCTGGCCGCCGCAGGCCGTTCGGCCTCCGACGCGCATTCGCTGGCGATCGTCGAAATCAGCCGATCGGTCGCGCAGCAGGCGAGCTTTCTGGCGTCGCTGGACGGCTTCTATTTTCTGATCGGCATCGCAATATGCGGCGGCATGTTTGCCGCGTGGCAAAAACAGATCGACTAGGGGTTTCATCGGGCCATGCTTTCGAAACTCACTCAATGGCTGGGCACGCGCCGCCGCGACCGCGCGCTGCGCGACTACGCGATCGACGACGCGCTGTGGCAAGCCACGCTCGACGGCCTGCCGTTTCTCGCGCATCTGAACGCGCCGGACCTTGCGCGTCTGCGCGAACTGACCAGCCTGTTCCTCGCGCAAAAGGAGTTTTCGACCGCGCACGAGCTGGAGCTGACCGACGCGATGACCGTGGCGATCGCCGCGCAGGCGTGTTTGCCGGTGCTGAACCTGAGTCTCGATCTGTACCGCGGCTGGGTCGGCGTGATCGTCTATCCGGGCGAGTTCGTGATCCGCAAGACCGTGGAGGACGAAGACGGCGTGGTGCACGAAGTCGAACACGACGCGAGCGGCGAGGCGTGGGAAGGCGGCCCGGTGGTGCTGTCGTGGGAAGACGCGCAGATGACCGACGGCTCCGACGCGTACAACGTCGTGATTCACGAATTCGCGCACAAGATCGACATGCTGAACGGCGAGGCGGACGGCCATCCGCCGCTCATGCGCCGCTGGCACGCGCCGCTCGACGCGCAGGCGTGGGCCGACGTGTTCGACCATGCGTACGATCACTTTTGCGCGCGGGTCGACGCGGTGCCGGAGCGTCGCTGGGCGCGCTTCGAGCGCGACTCGCTGATCGATCCGTATGCGGCGGACCATCCGTCGGAATTTTTTGCCGTGTGCAGCGAGGCGCTGTTCGTGCAGCCGCAGGCGTTCGAGGCGGAGTATCCGGAGTTGTACCGGCTGCTCGCCCGCTACTACCGTCAGGATCGGGCGCGCGTCGGGCTGAGCTTCACGCCGGCCTGACGCCGTGTGGACGAGATCTGCCGCGCGCGGGCCGTGGCACGCTGCATGGCGCGTGGACTTGCTGGCCCGCTCGCCGGCAACGCCGTGCCCCGCGCAGTCCGCGTGCCCCGCCCTGCTGGCAACAAGCTGGCAGAAAAGTCGTCAAGCGACTGATTTTCTGGCATAATCGCCGTTTTTCGACCATAGGCAAGTGGCTCGCGCCTAGATGCGGTCCGCACTCATTGCGGCTCGCACGCGGGTTGGCTACCGCCAGATTAAAGGAAAGACCATGAAAGAAGGCATTCACCCGGATTACCGCGAAGTCCTGTTCATCGACATGTCGAACGACTTCAAGTTTGTGACGCGCTCGACCATCCAGACGCGTGAAACCGCTGAATTCAACGGCAAGACCTACCCGCTCGCCAAGATCGAAGTGTCGTCGGAATCGCATCCGTTCTACACCGGCCAGCAAAAGATCATGGACACGGCAGGCCGCGTTGAGAAGTTCAACAAGAAGTTCGGTTCGCGCGCTACCGGCAAGGCAGCAGCGAAGTAAGACCCGCATCGTCGCCGGCCTTGGCCGACAGCGAAGCAACGAAAAAGGGCAGCGTGAGCTGCCCTTTTTTGTCGCTGGGGTTCGCGTGTTGCATGACGCCCGGTTCATTGCTTCGCGCACTTTCGGGGAGCAGCGCACGCAGCTGTCCTCCGCGGCGCCCTGTTACAGCATTCACAACGACGTTGCGGGCCGTTACCGGCAGTGACGCGCAGCGCACCGCACGACTACAATGCCGGATGCTCCAGAACGGCCGTTCCAGCCGGACCCGCCGTCCGCTCCCGGCCGCACCGCTTATCCAATATCCACACACCGCATGAGACCTGTCGTTCGCCTCACTGCCTCTGCGACCAGTGCCCTGCCGCGCTGGCTGCTGTTGGCCATCTGTATCGTCTACGCATCGTTCGGACTGTTCGGCCGCGATCCGTGGAAGAACGAGGACGCAGCCGGCTTCGGTGTCATGTGGACCATGGCGAACGGCGGCGCCCACGACTGGCTTCTGCCGAATCTGGTCGGCAAATACCTGACCGAAGACGGCCCGCTCGGCTACTGGCTCGGCGCCAGCGCGATCCGCGTGCTCGCGCCGTGGGTCGATGCGAGCAATGCGTCGCGCGTGTTCACCGGCCTGCTCTTTTGCGCGGGCTGCGCGTTCGTCTGGTATGCCGCTTACCTGCTCGGCCGCCGCGCCGAAGTCCAACCGTTCAAGTACGCGTTCGGCGGCGAGCCGGAACCGCGCGACTACGGCCGCACGCTCGCCGACGGCGCGCTGCTGATCCTGCTTGCCTGCTTCGGTCTCGCCGAACGCGGTCACGAAACCACGCCGCAACTCGCGCAGTTCGTCTGCATCGCGATGCTCGTGTACGGCCTCGTGCGCATGATCGACAAGCCGATTCAAGGCGCGGCGATCTGGGGTTTGGCGCTCGGCCTCGTCACGCTCGCGAGCAGCCCGGTGCTGGTCGGCGCGCTGCTGCTCGGCACGCTCGCGATGGCGCTGATCGTACGCGAAACGCGCTGCCGCTGGCTGCTGCTCGCCGGCTTGCCGGTGGCGCTGGTGGTGGCGGTATCGTGGCCGATCGCCGCGCTCGCCGCCTTCCCCGACGACGCCGTCTGGTATCTGAATCAGTGGGTGCACGTCAGCCTGAGTTCGTTCGCCGGGCCGCCCGGCTCGGTCGCGGCTTACGCGCTGAAGAATCTGCCACTCTTCACATGGCCGGCATGGCCGCTGGCGATATGGTCGTGGTTCAGCTGGAAGGGCCTGCGACGCGCGCCGCACGTGGCGATTCCGCTGTCGGTGATCGGACCGCTGCTGGTGCTCGTGATCCTGCAAAGCCACCAGTCGAACCGGCTTTACATGCTGTTGCTGCCGCCGCTCGCGGTGTTGGCCACGTTCGCGCTGCCCACGCTCAAGCGCGGCGCGATCAATGCGATCGACTGGTTCGCGCTGCTGAGCTTTACGATCCTCGGCAGCTTCGTGTGGTTGGTGTACCTCGCTGGCCTCACCGGCTTCCCGCATCCGCTCGCGCGCAATCTCGCGCGTCTCGCGCCGGGTTTCGCGCCGCAGTTCAAGATTCTGTCGTTCGTGTGCGCGGTCGCGGTGACCGTGTGCTGGTTCATGCTGGTGCGCTGGCGTCTCGCGCGTCATCCGAAGGTGCTGTGGCGCAGCGTGGTGCTCTCGAGCGCCGGCACGACGCTGATGTGGGTACTGCTGATGACGCTGTGGCTGCCGGTCGTCAACTACAGCCGGACCTACAAGGACGTCGCGCAACAGATCGCAAGCCATCTGCCGGACGACTACACCTGCATCTCGCCGGTGCGTCTGGGTAATGCGCAGATCGCGACTTTCGCGTATTTCGGCGACATGCACTTCTCGTTCAACCAGGACTGCGACGTGATCCTGCGCCAGGACACGCAGGAATACGGCGACCCGAGCGCGCTGCCCGACTACATCTGGAAGCTGGTGTGGGAAGGCCGCCGCGTCGCCGACCGCGACGAACGCTTCCGCCTGTATGTGCGGATCGACCGTCCGAAGCCGCCGGTCGTCAAACGCCGCAGCTGGCACAAGAAGCTCGATTGACCATGTTCGCCGACGCACGGAAGATCGCCGCGCTGGCCTGGCCCGTATTGATCGGCCAACTGGCGATCATCGCGTTCGGCGTGATCGATACGGCGATGGTCGGCCGTTACTCGGCGATCGATCTGGCCGCGCTCGGCCTTGGCTCGTCGATCTATATCTCCGTCTATATCGGGCTCACGGGCATTCTGACCGCGCTGCAGCCGATCGCGGCGCAACTCTACGGCGCGCGCCGCTATGGCGAGATCGGCGAGGAAGTTCGCCAGTCGTTATGGCTTGCGCTCGTGCTGACCGTGATCGGTTTCCTGATTCTGTTTTTTCCTGGGCCGATACTGCATGTGGCACGCGTGCCCGACGCGCTGCACGAACGCACGGTCGCGTATCTGCGAATTCTGGCCTTCGGCTTGCCGGCCGGCCTCGCGTTTCGCATTTACAGTTCGATCAGCAACGCGGTCGGCCAGCCGAGGCTCGTGATGATCCTGCAGATTGGCGCGCTGCTGCTCAAGTTTCCGCTCAACACGTGGTTCATCTTCGGCGGGCTTGGCGTGCCGCCGCTCGGCGGACCGGGCTGCGCGCTCGCCAGCACGCTGATCAACTGGGGGCTGGCGGTGGTCGGCATGTTGCTGCTGACGCGCGTCGACGTGTTCAGGCCGTTCGCGATCTTCGCGCACTTCTGCTGGCCAGTCTGGCGGCGTCAGGCGGCACAGTTGCGGCTCGGCATTCCGATGGGATTGTCGTATCTGATCGAAGTCACGTCGTACACGTTCATGGCGCTCTTCATCTCGCGCTTCGGCACGACGACGCTCGCGGGTCATCAGATCGCCGGCAATATCGGCGCCGTGCTGTACATGACGCCGCTGTCGATCGGCATCGCTTCGTCGACGCTGGTCGCGCAGGCGCTCGGCGCGCATCGTCCGGAAGCGGCGCGCACGCTGTCGCGTCACGGCATCATGATGGCCGTCGCGATCGCCTGCTGTTACGGCGCGATCGTGCTGGCGCTGCGGCCGATCATCATCGAAGGCTATACGCCGGATGCGCAGGTCGTCGCGGCGGCGATGCCGCTGGTGTTGATCGTCGTCTGCTACCACCTGTTCGATGCGTTGCAGATCACTACCGCGTTCGTGCTGCGCGCGTACAAGGTGGCGGTCGTGCCGACCGTCATCTATGCGATCGCGTTGTGGGGCGTGGGGCTCGGCGGCGGGTATCTGCTCGGCTTCAATGTGAGCGGGGCCATCCCGGAATGGCTGACCGGCGCGCGCGGCTTCTGGGTTGCGAATACCACAAGCCTGGCGATTGCCGGGTTTGGTTTGCTCGCGTACTGGCGGGTGGTGAGCAAGCGGTATTTGCGGGTGCAGGCGACCGGGGTCGTGGATTCGGTGGGTCGATAACTTCCTGGCGAACCAGGATTTTGTGGCTCACCGACCCGCGCAGCGTCAAAGTCGCTATCCGAAACGGACAGTTAGTTGCATTCGAGTCAGCTAAAAAGCGGCGCTCCAAGGCGCCGCTTGCGCCACCCGACCGCTACTGCCGCCGGTCACTCCACGCCCGCCTCCTCTGCGACCTCGGCTCCCGTCGCCCGCCGCGTCGCTTCACCTTCCCGGTCATGCCGCTCGAAAACCTCGCGCGCCGCGAACAGCGCATTCAGTGCCGCCGGGAACCCCGCATAGACCGCCATCTGCATGAACACCTCGACGATCTCCTCGCGCGTGCAGCCGACGTTCAACGCCGCCTCGATATGCACCTTCAGTTGCGGCTGCGCGCAGCCGAGCGTCGCGAGCGAAGCAATCGTCGCAATTTCACGCGCCCGCAGATCGAGTTGCGGCCGGCTGTATATATCGCCGAAGCCGAACTCGATCAGCAGCCGCCCGAAATCCGGCGCGATCGACGCGAGCGCGGCGATCACCTGTTCGCCGGCCGAACCGTCGATCTCTTTCAGCTTGTCCCAGCCTCGGGTGTAGCGGTCGTTGTGTGCGTAGTCCATGGTGAGTCCTTGTCCGAAGGTGAATGTGAAAGCGACGAGCTTGCGCCGCCCTGTCGTGTCGGTTCATCCGCGTCACCGTTCTGGCCGGCCGCCTCGTAGTACGCGATCTTGTCGACGATTGCGCCGAGGTTGCTCTGCAACTCGGCGATCCGCGCCAAAACTGCGTCCCGGTGCGCCACCAGCAAGTCACGGCGCGCGCCTGTCGTCGGCTGACCCTGTGCGCGCAATGCGGCGAACGCCTGCATCCCGGCGATCGGCATCCCGGTCGCCTTCAGACGCATCACGAAGCGCAGCCAGTCGAGGTCGGCCGGCGCATACAGCCGATGCCCCGCCTGCGTGCGGCCGACCGCGCGGATCAGCCCGGCCTGCTCGTAATAGCGCAGCGTGTGCGTCGAGACGCCGATCGTTTCGGCGACCTGGCCGATGGTGAGTGCGGTTGAGATTTTCGACATGACGGACTCAGGTTAAGACTTCGAGTGCACTCTAAGTCAAGCGCTCGCCGCTGTCATTTGTCTGCGTTGCGATGTCTTATGGCGAGCGATATTTGATGGATAAACCCACACCAGCCTAAATAGCTCAGCAAAAGGTTTAAATATTGTCCGAGCTGATTTACTTGTCACGAATCGATCGGTATAACTCGTCGGCGTTCGCAAATAGGGCGCGCGATTTGTTCTATGCTTAAGCGCAGCGCCTGCCAACTGGCTGCGTCGTCCGTTCCCGGCTTACTTTTTTGCCCTCAATGGAGTGCTTGCCATGCTGAAGAAGCTTTTAATGCTTTGCGTTGCTCTGGCTTTGTCGCTGTCGGCCGGATTGGCGGCGGCTGTCGAAGTCAATTCCGCCGATCAGGCCGCGCTCGAATCGGTTAAGGGTATCGGTCCGGTCCATGCGAAAGCGATCATCGACGAGCGCACCAAAAACGGCCCGTTCAAGGACGCCGACGATCTCGCCACCCGCGTCAAAGGCATCGGCACCAAGTCGGTCGCGAACCTTGAAGCAGCCGGCCTGACGATCAACGGCTCCGGCGCGCCGCCGACCGGCGCCAAGCCGGCCGCGAAGTCGAGCAGTAGCGCGAGCAGCAAGGCTGCACCGGCAGCCGCGCCCGCAGCAACCACACCGGCCCCGGCTACGACCGCCGCTCCGGCGCCGGCGGCGCCCGCAGAAGCATCGGGCACGAAGGCATCGAAGTCGAAGAAGAAGAGCAAGGCTGCGGCCTCCGAAGCAGCGGCCGCTTCCGCGCCGGCGGCAGCACCCGCGGCCACCGCGCCGGCCGATGCATCCGGCACCAAGGCCTCGAAGAAGAAGGCGAAGAAGAGCAAGGCCGCTTCGGCCGCGGCGGCCTCCGGCGCGTAAGAACGCACAAACAACGCGCAAAGCAAACGCGCAGATCAACGCGCAACGAAGCGGACAACGGCATCGCGAGGCTTTTGGGTAGGCGCATGATGCACGTGACATGCACGTGACATGCGCGCGCCGAAGCCGCCCCGCTGCCGTCCGCCCGCCTATCCACCGCGCCGCGCAACCGCGCGGCGTTTTCACCCGCTGACTCGTCACGCACGAGTCAGCATTCAAGAGAGACCGTCATGAGCCTACTCGACACTATCGGTTCCCTGCTCGGCAAATCCCCCGAAGGCGGTGGTGGCCAGCAAGCACTGATCGCAGCCGCACTCGAATTCGTCAATAACCAGCCGGGCGGCCTGAATGGGCTGATCGAACGCTTCAAGGAAAAGGGCCTCGGCGACGTCGTGACGTCGTGGGTCAGCAACGGCGAGAACCAGCCGATCGCACCGGACGCGCTGCATAGCGTGCTCGGCTCGGACACCGTCGCGAACCTCGCGGCGAAAGCCGGCGTGCAACCGGACCAGGTCACGGGCCTGCTCTCGCAAATTCTGCCGCACGTCGTCAACGCGGCGACGCCCGAAGGCGAAGTGCCGGCCGAAGGCAAGCTCAATGCGACCACCGTGCTCGGCGCGCTGGGCGGCCTGTCGGCGTTGTTCGGCAACAAGAACGCGTAGCGACGCGCGCTGCCTCGCCTGAGCGGGCGCCCGTCGCTCGTCGACAGGGCAAAAGAAAAGCGGCAACGAAGTCACCTTCGTTGCCGCTTTTTTAACGTCCGCGGGCAGGCGGTTCGCTCACCGCCCTACCGCGTTTCGCCGCTTAATGCACGACGCGGTCGAACACCAGCTTGCCGTCTTCCACTTCCACCGGAATCACATCCTTCGGACCGAACTTGCCGGCCAGAATCAGCTTGGCGACCGGGTTTTCGATCTCCTGCTGGATTGCGCGCTTGAGCGGCCGCGCGCCGAACAGCGGATCGTAGCCGACCTTGCCGACATGTTCGAGCGCTTCGTCCGACACCACCAGCTGCATGTCGAGCTTGGCCAGCCGCTCATGCAGACGCTGGAGCTGGATCCGCGCGATCGACTGGATGTTCGAGCGGTCGAGCGCATGGAACACCACGACGTCGTCGATCCGGTTCAGGAACTCGGGCCGGAAGTGCAGCTTCACCTCTTCCCACACCGCGTCCTTGACCGCTTCCTGCGGCTCGCCGACCATCGCCTGGATCACCTGCGAACCGAGGTTCGACGTCATCACGATCACCGTGTTCTTGAAGTCCACGGTACGGCCCTGGCCATCGGTCATGCGGCCGTCGTCGAGCACTTGCAGCAGCACGTTGAACACGTCCGGATGCGCCTTCTCGATTTCGTCGAGCAGGATCACGCTATACGGCTTGCGGCGCACGGCTTCGGTCAGATAGCCGCCTTCCTCGTAACCGACATAGCCCGGCGGCGCACCGATCAAACGCGCGACGCTGTGCTTCTCCATGAATTCGCTCATGTCGATACGGATCAGATGATCTTCCGAATCGAACAGGAACGACGCCAGCGCCTTGCACAGTTCGGTCTTGCCCACGCCGGTCGGTCCGAGGAACAGGAACGAACCATACGGACGGTTCGGATCCGACAGACCCGCGCGCGAGCGGCGGATCGCATCGGCCACCGCACTGATCGCCTCGTCCTGGCCGACCACGCGGTCATGTAGCTTTTCTTCGATCTGCAACAGCTTCTCGCGCTCGCCCTGCATCATCCGCGAGACCGGTATGCCGGTGGAACGCGACACGACCTCCGCGATTTCCTCCGCGCCGACCTGCGTGCGTAACAGGCGCCGACGCTGCGGACTGTTCTGCTCTTCCGCCTCAGCCCGGGTCACTTCCTTCAACTGCGCTTCGAGACCCGGCAGCTTGCCGTACTGCAACTCAGCGACCTTCTCCAGCTTGCCTTCACGTTGCAGGCGTGTGATTTCCGCACGCGTTTTCTCGATCTCTTCCTTCAGCTGCGCACTGCCCTGCACCGCGGCTTTTTCCGCAGTCCAGATTTCGTCGAGGTCCGAATATTCGCGATTCAAACGCTCGATTTCTTCTTCGATCAGTTGCAGACGCTTTTGCGACGCTTCGTCCTTTTCCTTCTTCACGGCTTCGCGTTCGATCTTCAACTGGATCAGACGCCGGTCGAGCCGGTCCATCTCTTCCGGCTTCGAGTCGATTTCCATCTTGATCTTCGACGCGGCTTCGTCGATCAGATCGATCGCCTTGTCCGGCAGGAAACGATCCGTGATGTAGCGATGCGACAACTCGGCGGCCGCGACGATCGCCGGGTCGGTGATGTCGACGCCGTGATGCAGCTCGTACTTCTCCTGCAGACCGCGCAGGATCGCGATGGTCGCCTCCACCGACGGCTCATCGACCAGCACCTTCTGGAAGCGGCGCTCCAGCGCGGCGTCCTTCTCGATGTACTTGCGGTATTCGTCCAGCGTGGTCGCGCCGACGCAATGCAGTTCGCCGCGCGAGAGCGCCGGCTTGAGCATGTTGCCCGCGTCCATCGCGCCTTCGGCCTTGCCCGCACCAACCATCGTGTGGATTTCGTCGATGAAGACGATGGTCTGGCCTTCGTCCTTCGCGATGTCGCTCAGCACGGCCTTCAGCCGCTCTTCGAACTCGCCGCGATATTTCGCGCCCGCCAGCAGCGCGGCCATGTCGAGCGAGAGGACGCGCTTGCCCTTGAGCGTCTCCGGCACTTCGCCGTTGACGATGCGCTGCGCGAGCCCTTCGACGATCGCGGTCTTGCCCACGCCCGGCTCGCCGATCAGCACCGGATTGTTCTTGGTACGGCGTTGCAGGATCTGGATCGAACGGCGGATTTCGTCGTCGCGGCCAATCACCGGGTCGAGCTTGCCGGCCCGCGCGCGCTCGGTCAGGTCGACGGTGTACTTCTTCAACGCTTCGCGCTGGCTTTCGGCGTCCTGGCTATGCACTTGCGAACCGCCACGCACGGCCGCGATCGCGCTTTCGAGCGACTTGCGCGACAAGCCGTGCTGACGCGCGAGGCGGCCGGCTTCGCCCTTGTCGTCCGCGATCGCGAGCAGGAACATCTCGCTCGCGATGAACGTGTCGTTGAGCTTCTGCGCTTCCTTGTCCGCCTGATTCAACAAGCCGGTCAGCTCGCGGCCGATCTGCACGTTGCCGTCGGTGCCTTGCACCTGCGGCAGCCGCGTCATCGCGTCGTTGAGCGCCGTTTGCAGCGGCTGCACGTGCACGCCGGCACGCGACAGCAGCGAGCGCGCCGATCCGTCCTGCTGGGCGACGAGCGCCGACAGCACGTGAACCGGCTCGATGTATTGATTGTCATGGCCGACGGCCAGACTCTGCGCATCCGCGAGCGCTTCCTGGAATTTAGTGGTGAGTTTGTCGATTCTCATCAAGAGACCTCCAATTTCGATTACCACCAAAATGAGGCGTTTTATTCAGGTTTCAAGGCACTTTTTGCGCTCAACCGTAACTATTTAACATTTGAGCGAAACAACTATCCGGGCCCGATTCAGGCCGACGGCGCGGCCGCCGCTGCGACCGGCACGATCGGAATCGCGCCGTCCATACCTAGCAACGCGGCCAGCGCGCCCTTCGGCTGCGTGACTTCGCCGATCGTGTGGCGGTCGAGTTCGGCGAGAAAGGCATTGCCCGCCGCCTGCAGCGCCGCGCGCAGACGGCACTGCGGCGAGATCACGCACGGCCGGCGCTGGCCCTGCTGGTCGGGCAGACAGGCCACCAGCGCGAAGTCGCTTTCGGTTGCGCGGACCACCTCGCCCACGGTCAGCGCGTGGGTGTGCGCCGCACATCGCAGGCCGCCGTTGCGACCGCGCACGGTCTCGACCCAGCCCCGCTCGGCAAGTTGCTGCACTACTTTCATCAAATGATTCTTCGAGATGCCGTACGCCTGCGAGATGTCCTGGATCGTCGACAGCGCGTCGCCGCGCACCGCCAGGTACAGCAGGACGCGTAGTGAGTAATCCGTATAATCGGTCAGTCTCATAGGTGCGGGTATCACGATAGGCGCAGGCCGCGATCCTGGGAGATAACCGCGTCGATGCAAGGGTTGCCGGTGGCCGCCGCTTCACCCTAAGATGCGGGCAACACGCAGGTTCGATGATCTGCGTCGACAGGCGGCGTTCGTCTACGGTTGTAATGGTAGCTTTTCCGGCACCGACCATTCGTGCGAAAAGCGGGGTAATCGCCACCCACTTCCTTTTGCACACCCGCTCGACTCTCCTCGACGCCGTTGCCTGCCGCCAGTGGCGCCGCGTCACGAGCCGCCCTTCGCAGCCGCCTTTTTCTGGAATCCGTATGAATCCATCTTTCCCCGCCGCGCCCGTGGTCGAGCGCGCCGCCGAGCCCACCGAGGCGAATATCCGCGATCTCGTCTACGGCTTTTATGACCGCGTGCGCGCCGATCCGCTACTCGGGCCCGTCTTCGACGCCACACTGGCGGGCCGCTGGGACGATCATCTACCGAAAATGTGCACGTTCTGGGGCAGCCTCGTGCTGGGCGCGAAGCAGTATCGCGGCAACGTGCAGCAAGCGCATCAGCCGCTCGACGGCATCGAGCCGCAGCACTTCAGCCGCTGGCTGTATCTGTTTCTGGATACGGTGGAGTCGCGCTATCAACCGGCCGCCGCGGTCCGCTTCATGGAACCGGCGCTGCGCATCGCACAGAGCCTGCAGTTGACCCGCTTCGGCTGGGATTACAAGATTCCGGCCGAGCAGCAGGCGCTGCTGGAACGCGTCGCGCCGAAACGGCGTCCGCGTGATGACGACGACGCCGCTCATCCGGCCCCTCCCGCACGTCCGGCTGGCGAGCCGTTTCCGGCGCGGATCATTGGGCGGACGGGGGACGATTGAGTGCGGCTTGAGGAGGCACGCGCCCGAGGTTCCGGGCACGGCGACAAAGGCTCCGGGCGACCTGCTGCGCCTAAAGCGCGCCACGCTGTACGCAGTTCAGGCGGCCACCTGACGCGCGCCGGCCGCTAGTCTTGCGCCTGTTTCCCGGGCTCGACGTGCCAACGTGCCAGCGCGGCGTCGTCGGTGACGCGGGCGTCGACCCAGCGCTCGCCGGCCTCCGTCTTCTCCTTCTTCCAGAACGGCGCCTGGGTCTTCAGATAATCCATCACGAACTCGCACGACGCGAACGCGTCGCCGCGGTGCGCGGCCGTCGTCGCCACTAGCACGATCTGGTCGAGCGGATAGAGCTTGCCGACGCGGTGCACGATCAGCACCTCGATGCCCGGCCACCGCTCGCGCGCGCTCACGACGATCGCGTCCAGCGACTTCTCCGTCATGCCGGGGTAATGCTCGAGCTCCATCGTTTCGACGGTGCTGCCCTCGTTCAGATCGCGCACGGTGCCGACGAAACACGCGACCGCGCCGATCTTCGGATTGCGCGCGCGCAACGCGGCCAGCTCGGTGGTGAGGTCGAAGTCTTCGGTCTGGACACGAACGGGCATCGGCGGCTCCTGGGCAGTTGGGCAGGTGAGCGACGGCGGGGCCTAGCCGCCGGTGACGGGCGGGAAGAACGCGACTTCACAGCCGTCGGTGATACGGGTGCCGGCGTCGGTCATCACGTGGTTGCAGGCCATGCGCAGCGCACGGCCTTCGGCGAGCGTGTCGGCCCAGATGCCGCCGCGCACGCGCAGCCACGCGCGCACATCGCCGACGGTCGCAATGCCGTCGGGCAGGTCGACGGTTTCGTCGGACCGGTTGAGCGCTTCACGCACGCTCGCAAAATAGCGGAGTTCAATTTTCATCGGGATGTCGCCGGTCTGGCATGCAGCGCCGGCCTCAGCTCAGCAATTCGGAAAAGGGGATGAAGCGCACGGTCTCGCCGGCGCTGATCGCGTGGTTCGGCGGATTGTCGATCAGGCCGTCGCCCCACACGGTCGACGTCAGCACGGCCGAGCTCTGATTCGGAAACAGATCGAGGCCGCCTGCCTCGTTGATGCGCGCGCGCAGGAACTCGTTGCGGCGGTCGGCCTTGGGCTGCGTGAAGTCCGCGCGCAGCGACAGCGTGCGCGGCGCGACCGTCTGCATGCCGGCCAAACGCAGCACGAACGGACGCACGAACAGCAGGAAGGTCGCGAAGCTGGAGACCGGGTTGCCCGGCAAGCCGATGAAGAATGTTTCGGCCGTTGCCGAGGTTTCACTTTCAGCTTTAGCCTCGGCGTCGCCCTGCTCCCGCGCCGCCGCGCGCCGCACCGCGCCGAACGCGAGCGGCTTGCCCGGCTTCATCGCGATCTGCCACATCGACAGACGCCCTTCGGCTTCGACGGCCGGCTTCACGTGATCTTCCTCGCCCACCGATACGCCACCGCACGTCAGGATCAGATCATGCGCCACGGCGGCTTCGCGCAGCGTCGCGCGGGTCGCCGCAAGCTGATCGGCGACGATGCCGTAGTCGGTCACTTCGCAGCCGAGCTTCTCCAGCAGACCGCGCAGCGTGAATCGATTCGAGTTGTAGATCGCGCCGGGTTTGAGCGGCTCGCCCGGCATCGTCAGTTCGTCGCCGGTGAAGAACACGGCGACCTTCACGCGGCGGCGCACCTGGAGCACCGCGCAGCCGACCGATGCCGCCAGCCCCAGTGCCTGCGGCGAGAGCCGCGTGCCGGCCGGCAGGATGATCGAGCCACTACGGATGTCCGCACCCTGCGCGGTGATCCATTCGCCGGGTTGCGCATTGTGGAGGATCGTGACGGCGTCGCCGGCGGCTTCGGTTTGCTCCTGCATCACGATTGCGTCAGCGCCGGGCGGCACCGTCGCGCCGGTGAAGATGCGCGCCGCGGTGCCGGGCTGCAACGGCGCGGGCGCATGGCCGGCCGGAATGCGTTGCGAGACCGGCAAGCGGCTCGCGCCGTCGCGTGCGAGGTCGGCGGTGCGGATCGCGTAGCCGTCCATCGCGCTGGTGTTCATCGGCGGGACGTCGAGCGGCGACGTGACATCGGCGGACAGGACCCGGTTCAGCGCGTCCAGTGTGGGGATCGATTCGGTGCCGGCGATCGGGCGCGCGGCGCCAAGCAGGGTCGCCAACGCATCGGCAGTGGCGAGCATCGGAGCGCGGGGCGTTGGTGTGGACATCACTGGTTTCGAAGCCGCGGATTAAAAGAGCATTGTAGCGGTCGATGGCGTCGGCCTGGGTGGCCGCGCGCGAGGTGAGATTTTGCTTTTTTTGCGCGCACGCCGGACTTCGTGGCAAGCGCGCTTTTGCTTCACTTTTGCAGCGGGCTGTCGACGCAAGCCGGCGTAAGAGCGCGGAACATCGACATACGCTCGAGGTGTAGCGGTTCGTTCGGGCGATGCTGCGTGAGCCACCGGCTCACACAGCAAACCAACACTTACTCGCCCGTATTCGCGACGATGAAATCCTTCACGCGCTGCGCATCCGCCGGCAGCACTTCGAAGCGCTGCGGCAGCGACTCCAGCCCCGAGAACGCCGCCGGCCGCTCCGGTTCGCGCAACAGCGCTTCGCGGATCGTCTCGCCGAACTTGATCGGTTGCGCGGTCTCCAGCACGATCATCGGAATGCCCGCTTGCAGATGCTCGCGCGCGACCTTCAGGCCGTCGGCCGTGTGCGTGTCGATCATCGTGTCGTAACGCTCGAAGACGTCGCGAATCGTCTCTACGCGGCTGTCATGGCTGCTGCGGCCCGACACGAAACCGAACTCCTTCACGCGTGCGAAATCGCCGCTCGCCGCGAGGTCGAAACCGCCCTTCTCCTCGACATCGCGGAACAGTTGCAACACGCGCGCCGGATCGCGGCCGAGCAGATCGAACACGAAACGCTCGAAGTTCGACGCCTTCGAAATGTCCATGCTCGGGCTGCTCGTGTGATACGTCTCGGCCGCCTTGCGCACGCGGTAGATGCCGGTGCGGAAGAACTCGTCGAGCACGTCGTTTTCATTGGTGGCGACCACCAGCTTCTCGATCGGCAGACCCATCATGCGCGCGATGTGACCCGCGCAGACGTTGCCGAAGTTGCCCGACGGCACCGTGAACGACACGCGCTGGTCGTTCGACTTCGTGGCCGCGAAATAGCCCTTGAAGTAGTACACGACCTGCGCGACGACGCGCGCCCAGTTGATCGAGTTGACCGTGCCGATCTTGTGCTTCGCCTTGAACGTGTGATCGTTCGACACGGCCTTCACGATGTCCTGCGCGTCGTCGAACACGCCTTCGACGGCGATGTTGAAAATGTTCGGGTCCTGCAGGCTGTACATCTGCGCGGTCTGGAACGCGCTCATCTTCTTGTGCGGCGACAGCATGAACACGCGGATGCCTTTCTTGCCGCGCATCGCGTATTCGGCGGCGCTGCCGGTGTCGCCCGAAGTCGCGCCGAGAATGTTCAGCGTCTCGCCGTTTTTGGCCAGTGCGTACTCGAACAGGTTGCCGATCAACTGCATCGCCATGTCCTTGAACGCGAGCGTCGGACCGTTCGACAGTTCCAGCAGCGACAGTGGCGCACCGCTCTCGACGCCAAGCGTTTTCAGCGGCGTGATCTGCGCGGCGCTTTCGTCGTCGCGCACGTTGCAGTAGGTCGCGGCCGTGTAGGTCTTGCGCGTGAGCGCGCGCAGATCTTCGGCGGGAATGTCGTCGCTGAATTTCGACAGGATCTCAAAGGCGAGATCCGCGTACGGCAGCGTGCGCCAGCGCGTCAGTTCGTCGGCGGTGACGCGCGGATAGACCGCGGGCAAATACAGGCCGCCGTCTTTCGCGAGACCGCCCAGCAGGATGTCCGAAAAGGTGTGGCGCTCGCCGGCTCCGGCGCCGCGCGTGGAGAGGTAGTTCATAGTGGGCCTAGTTCAGCGCTTCCATGCGCAGCTTCGTGACTTGCGAGACAACGGTCTTCAGCGCTTCGATCGTTTTGATCGCGGCGTTGACGTGCTTTTCGACCGTTTCGTGCGTGATCAGGATGATGTCGGTTTCGCCCTTGCCGTTCGCGTCGACCTGCTCCGATTCCTTCTGCAGCAGCGCGTCGATCGAGATGCCGGTGTCGGCCAGAATGCGCGTGATGTCGGCCAGCACGCCGGTTACGTCCGCGACCCGCAGACGCAGGTAGTAGCCGCTCGTCACTT
This sequence comes from Paraburkholderia ginsengisoli NBRC 100965, assembly GCF_000739735.1. Taxonomy (GTDB): domain Bacteria; phylum Pseudomonadota; class Gammaproteobacteria; order Burkholderiales; family Burkholderiaceae; genus Paraburkholderia; species Paraburkholderia ginsengisoli. The sequence goes on from NZ_BBJF01000004.1 coordinate 810,977, forward strand.
CGTCGATCGGCAGGATCGGCGTGTTCGACAGGCTGTCCGGCTGGAACGCGAGATGCGGCACGCGATGTTCCGGATCGGCCGTATGCAGGCGCGTCACGTCGACCAGATCGGCCACGACGGCGGAGGCCGTCGGCTCCGCGCCCGCACCCTTGCCGTAGTACAGCGTGGTGCCGACCGCGTCGCCGTGCACGACGACCGCGTTCATCGCGCCTTCCACGTTTGCGAGCAGGCGCTTTTCCGGAATCAGCGTGGGATGTACACGCAGTTCGATGCCCTTCTCCGCGCGCCGCGCGATGCCGAGCAGCTTGATGCGATAGCCGAGTTCCTCGGCGTACTTGATGTCGATTGCGTCGAGCTTGCTGATGCCTTCGACGAACGCCTTGTCGAACTGCACCGGCACGCCGAACGCGATCGCGCTCATGATGGTCGCCTTGTGCGCGGCGTCGACGCCTTCGATGTCGAAGGTCGGATCGGCTTCGGCGTAGCCCAGTTCCTGCGCGGCCTTCAGCGCGGTCGCGAAGTCGAGCCCGCGGTCGCGCATCTCCGAGAGAATGTAGTTCGTGGTGCCGTTGATGATGCCCGCGATGTACTGGATGCGATTGGCCGTCAGTCCTTCGCGCAGCGCCTTGATGATCGGAATGCCGCCCGCTACCGCCGCCTCGAACGACACCATCACGCCGTTGGCGCGCGCCGCTTCGAAGATCTCCGTGCCGTGCACCGCGAGCAGCGCCTTGTTGGCGGTGACCACGTGCTTGCGGTTGCGAATCGCGCGCAGTACGAGTTCGCGCGCCACGCCGGTGCCGCCGATCATTTCGGCCACGATATCGATCGACGGGTCGTCGACCACCGCGTTGAAGTCATCGGTCAGCGCGACCGTGCCGGCTTCGCTGCCGAGCGCGGCTGTCGCCTTGGCGGGATTGCGCACGGCGATGCGCGCAATCTCGATGCCGCGGCCCGCGCGACGTTTGATTTCTTCCTGATTGCGGCGCAGTACCGTGAAGGTGCCGCTGCCTACCGTGCCGAAGCCCAGCAGTCCAACTTTGATCGGTTCCATGCAGCGTGTGTTTTCGAGTAGGTGATTAAAAAAAGTGGCCCCAACCTTGACGCTTCGCGCCAGCCCCCGAGGGGTGATCCCCCAAGGGACTTCCTTCAGGGCGGAAAACTGGGGGCGGCCCGGCGTTTTCTCACGAAGGGAAACGGATGTCGGCGTGGCGCTCTGCACGACACGCTGTGCGGCGGCGTGCCGTGCGCCACATTGTGCGCCAGCCCGCTCAGCTTGTATGACGCTTGCGGTAGCCGTCGAGGAAGCGCGCGATCCGGTTGATCGAATCCGCGAGGTCGTCCACGTTCGGCAGGAACACGACGCGGAAATGATCCGGCGTCTTCCAGTTGAAGCCCGTGCCCTGCACCAGCAGCACGCGCTCTTCGAGCAGCAGGTCGAGGATGAACTGCTGGTCGTCCTTGATCGGATACACCTTCGGATCGAGGCGCGGGAACATGTACAGCGCCGCTTCGGGTTTCACGCAGCTCACGCCGGGAATCGCCGTCAGCATGTCATACGCGAGTTCGCGCTGTTTGTACAGGCGCCCGCTCGGCACGATCAGGTCGTTGATGCTCTGATAGCCGCCGAGCGCGGTCTGGATCGCGTACTGACCGGGCACGTTCGGGCACAGGCGCATCGACGCGAGGATGCCGAGCCCTTCGAAATAGTCCTTACCGTTGCGGCGGTTCTCGCCGGTCAGGCCCGAGATGAACATCCAGCCGGCGCGGTAGCCGCACGAGCGGTAGCTCTTCGACAGGCTGTTGAACGTGACGGTGAGCACGTCCTCCGAGAGCGCCGCCATCGACGTATGGGTCTTGCCGTCGTACACGATCTTGTCGTAGACCTCGTCGGCGAAGATCACGAGGCCGTGCTGGCGGGCAATGTCGATCAGCCCGAGCAGCAGTTCGTCCGAGTACAGCGCGCCGGTCGGGTTGTTCGGGTTGATGACGACGAGCGCGCGCGTGTTCGGCGTGATCTTCGCGCGGATGTCGTCGAGATCGGGCATCCAGCGGTTCGATTCGTCGCAGATGTAATGCACCGGCGTGCCGCCCGAGAGGCTCACGCCGGCGGTCCACAGCGGATAGTCGGGCGCGGGCAGCAGCACTTCGTCGCCGTCGTTTAGCAGCCCCTGCAGCGCCATCACGATCAGCTCCGACGCGCCGTTGCCGATGTAGATGTCGTCCAGCTCGACGCCGTGCACGCCCTTTTGCTGCGTGTAATGCATGATCGCCTTGCGCGCGGCGAACACGCCCTTGGAGTCCGAGTAGCCGGACGAACCCGGCAGGTTCAGGATCATGTCCTGAATGATTTCGTCCGGCGCTTCGAAGCCGAACGGCGCGAGGTTGCCGATGTTCAGCTTGATGATGCGATGGCCCTCTTCTTCGAGCCGCTTCGCATGTTCGAGGACGGGCCCGCGAATGTCGTAGCAGACATTCAACAACTTGTTGGATTTGAGGATCGGTTTCACGACGGGCACTTCATCCTGGTTGATGGCTGGGGCGGGACTGCCACGGGCTGACGACGTCAGGTCGGGCGAGTATCGCCGATACGGGGAATTTCGGAACGCGCAGCGCCGGCGACGGCCGCAGGCGCAGATCGAGCTGCCGCTGCGTGTGCCGCCGACGCGCTGTTCGGCGCGCTTGCGCCACTGCGTCGCTCGCGGCGTCTTCCGGCACTTTACCCGCCACCGTTAGCGCGCCGGGCGGCGGATTGCGCCGGCACAGCAGCAAAACGGGCAAAAACATGGCAAAACGGGCGAAAACCCGGCGAAAGCGGGCAAAACCAAGGCAGGTAGCCGGTGAATGGCGCCAGCGAACTCAGGGCGGCTTGTGGCGACACATGAGCGAAGGGCGCCGCTAGGCGGCTAAAAAGTTATAATTTAGCGGATTTTGGCCGACTTCCGCAATGCACCAACTGCAACGGCAAGCCTTTTCGGCCCCTTCTTCTTTTTGGCCCCTTGTGTCCACTCGCGTCGAACCGGCCTGCTTGCGCTGCATCCAACCAGGCCGCCCACACGCATGATGTCTCACGACGACTTCGGAAAACCAATTTGAAATTACATCAGGATTCCAGCGGCGCCCTCAACACCGTCACCGGCTACGGCGCCGACTATGTCGAAATCAACGCGGTCCGCCATTCGGGCAGCCTTCTCGTGCTGCCGGAGGCGCCGGTCATCCCCTGGCCGGTCTCGTCTTTCGACCAGCTGAGCGCCGAGCACTTTGCGATGCTGATCGACGCCGCGCCCGAAGTGGTCGTGTTCGGCAGCGGCGAGCGGCTGCGCTTCCCGCATCCGCGACTGACCGCCGCGCTCACTGCGAAGCGCATCGGCGTCGAGACGATGGACTTCAAGGCCGCCTGCCGCACCTACAACATTCTGATGGCCGAGGGCCGCAAGGTCGCGGCTGCGTTGCTGATCGAGGCGTAGGCCCGGCGCGCGGTGATGCGCAAGCGCGGCGGCCGAGCCGTTCGCCACGGCCGGGCCTGGCGCGCCCGGGCGCGCGACGGTGCGATGGCGGCACGCCGCCGCGCCGGTCCCGAACCGGCGTCCGGTTGGAGCGCCCATTCCCGCACCCTCGCCGCGTCACGGCCGATCACGTACACTGCGCGCCATCGGCGTGGCGCCAGCAAGCCGGACCGGGTCGCGCGCGTCGCGCAGTGCCGCCGTGAGCGCATCGGCAGACACCCCGGCGAGTGTCGCCGCGACTGGCCACCGGACGCCGCGCCCGGCGCGGCGCCGCGCATCGCCACGCAGCACCCCGCGAATGGCGCGTCCGCCGGCAACCGGTCGCCATTTCCAGACAACACCGCTTCGCCGCCCCCGCGGTGTCGCCCAACAGGTTGAAATTCATGAACGATACGCCGTCGAGGCTACCGCTCAATCGCACCACGATCCTGCTGCTGGTGCTGGCTCTTGCCGTGATCTGGTTCGTGCCGCTCGGCTGGCGCCACCTTTTGCCCAGCGACGAAGGCCGCTACGCTGAAATGGCCCGCGAGATGTTCGTGACTGGCGACTGGATCACCCCCCGCTACAACGCCTACAAGTATTTCGAGAAGCCGCCGCTGCAGACCTGGGCGAACGCGCTCACGTTCGCGTGGTTCGGCATCGGCGAATGGCAGGCGCGGCTCTACACCGCGCTGACGGGCTTCGCCGGCGTGCTGCTGGTCGGCTTCACCGGCGCGCGCGTGTTCAACACGGCGACCGGCGTGTTCGCTGCGATCGTGCTCGCGTGCTCGCCGTACTGGAATCTGATGGGCCACTTCAACACGCTCGACATGGGCCTGTCGTTCTGGATGGCGCTGACGCTGTGCGCGCTGCTGCTCGCGCAGCGCCCCAACCTGCCGACCGCGTGCGTGCGCGGCTGGATGTGGGTGTGCTGGGGTGCGATGGCGCTGGCGGTGCTGTCCAAGGGACTGGTCGGCGTGATCCTGCCGGGCGCGGTGCTGGTGCTGTACACGCTGGTCGCGCGCGACTGGGCGCTGTGGAAGCGCCTGCATCTGATCGGCGGCCTGATCGTGTTCTTCGCGATCGTCACGCCGTGGTTCGTGCTGGTGCAGCAACGCAATCCCGAATTCCTGAACTTTTTCTTCATCGTCCAGCAGTTCAAGCGCTATCTGACGCCCGAGCAGAACCGGCCCGGCCCGTTCTACTATTTCGTGCCGGTGCTGCTGGTCGGCTTTCTGCCCTGGCTTTCGGTGACGCTGCAAAGCGTGCGCCATGCATGGCGCCAGCCGCGCCAGCCGAACGGCTTCGCGCCGGTCACGCTGATGCTCGTGTGGACCGGGTTCATCTTCCTGTTCTTCAGCGCGTCGCATTCGAAGCTGCTGTCCTACACGCTGCCGATCGCCCCGCCCATCGCGCTGCTGATCGGCATGTACCTGCCGCTCGTCACGCGCGACCAGTTGCGCCGCCATCTGGCCGGCTATGCGCTGTTTCTGGTGGTCGCCGCGTTCGCCGCGCTGTTCATGGCGCGGCTGGGCAGCGCGCGCAATCCGACCGAGCTGTATGTCGAGTACCGCAGTTGGGTGCTGGGCGCGCTCGGCGTCGCGTTCGCGATGACGCTCGGCGCGCTGTGGCTGAACCGCCGCAGCCGCAGCGGCAGCCTCGGCGCGATCGCCTGCTTCGGCGCGGCGTGGCTGCTGCTCGGCACGATCGCCGGCACGGGTCACGACGTGTTCGGCCGCCTCAGTTCCGGCGCGCCGCTCGCGCCCGCGATCAAGGCGCAGCTCGCGAAGCTGCCGGCCGATACGCCGTTCTATTCGGTCGGCGTGCTCGATCACACGCTGCCGTTCTACATCGACCACACGATGATCATGGTCGAGCATCCCGACGAACTGGCGTTCGGCGTGTCGGTCGAGCCGCAGAAGTGGCTGCCGTCCGTCGACGCGTGGATCGAACGCTGGAAGTCCGACCGCTACGCGCTCGCGCTGATTCCGCCGCCGACCTACGACCGCCTGCTGAAGGAAGGCGTGCCGATGCAGGTAGTCGCGCGCGACTCACGCCGGGTGGTGGTGATGAAGCCGCTCGCGGCCACCGACGCCCAGCCGCCCGTGGAAAAAGCACAACAATGACCCCATCTCAGCACTGAACCGTTCGATGAACCCGATTTCCCTCATTTGCATCCTCGCCGGCGTGACGTTGAACGCCGGCGCGCAGTTGCTGCTCAAAGCCGGCACGAATGCCGTTGGACACTTCGAATTCACCCGTGCGAACATCCTGCCCATCGGTTTCAGGCTCGCGACCCAGTTGCCGATCATCGGCGGGCTCGCATGCTACGTGATCAGCGTGGTCGTGTGGGTGGTGGGACTGTCGCGGGTGGACGTGTCGATCGCCTATCCGATGCTGTCGCTGGGCTACGTCGTCAACGCGTTCGCCGCGTGGTATCTGTTCGGCGAGGTGCTGTCGATGCAGAAGATGATCGGGATCGGCGTCATCCTGATCGGCGTGTTGATCCTCGCTCGCAGCTAGACGCAAGCCTTGGGCGGCGTCTGGTGGTCGCTCGCGGACACCTTTTATTACCGTTTGGCGCCCGCCGAAGAGTGGCGCCCCGGCCGGAACGAGATACCGTAAGCGAAGCCCTCGGACCGGCTAAGCATGATCTAAGGTTGATCGCAGTATCCTGTGCGGTTGCGCCTTTTTCGCCGCGGCCTTGGGTTTGCGCGTACTTTGTGGTTTACTTCGCGCCCTTCGGGTTGCGCCCCCTATCAATCGAGCGAAGCATTCATGAGCCAGTCAACAGTCCCGTTCTTGCCGTTTGTCAAACCTGAAATCGATGAAGAAACGATTCAGGGTGTCGCCGACGTGCTGCGCTCCGGCTGGATCACCACCGGTCCGCAGAACCAGAAGTTCGAAGCGGCGCTGTCCGAGTTCTGCGGCGGCCGTCCGGTGCGCACGTTCAACTCCGGCACCGCGACGCTCGAAATCGGGCTGCGCATCGCCGGCGTGGGCGCGGGCGACGAGGTCATCACGACGCCTGCGTCGTGGGTCTCGACCAGCAACGTGATCCTCGAGACGGGCGCGACGCCCGTGTTCGTCGACATCGATCCGCTCACGCGCAACGTCGACCTGGACCTGCTCGAAAAGGCCATCACGCCGCGCACCAAGGCGCTGATCCCGGTCTATCTGTCCGGTCTACCGGTCGATATGGATCGCCTCTACGCGATCGCCCGCGAGCACAAGCTGCGCGTGATCGAAGATGCGGCGCAGGCGTTCGGCTCGACGTGGAACGGCGAGCGGATCGGCAAGCTCGGCGACATGGTCTCGTTCAGCTTCCACGCGAACAAGAACCTGACCTCGATCGAGGGCGGCGCGCTGGTGCTGAACAACGAGGAAGAAGCCGTGCTGGCCCAGAAGTACCGGCTGCAAGGCATCACCCGCACGGGCTTCGACGGCATGGACTGCGACGTGCTCGGCGGCAAGTACAACCTGACGGACGTCGCCGCGCGTGTCGGCCTCGGCCAGTTGCCGCATCTGCCGCGCTTTCTCGCGCAGCGCAGGAAGCTCGTGCGCGCGTACTTCGCGGGCTTCGAAGGCGGCGCCGCGGCCAGGCTCGGTGTCGGCTTGCCGTTTGCTGACTTCGAGAACAGCAACTGGCACATGTTCCAGATCACGCTGCCGCTCGAAAAACTCTCGATCGACCGCGCCGGTTTCATGGGCCAGTTGAAGGAGCGCGGCATCGGCTCGGGCGTGCACTACCCGGCGATCCACCTGTTCTCGCTGTACCGCGCGCGCGGCTTCAAGGAAGGCATGTTCCCGCACGCGGAGCGCTTCGGCACGACCAACGTCACGCTGCCGCTGTTCACGCTGATGAACGAAGGCGACGTGGAACGCGTCTGCCGCGCGGTCAATGAAATTTGCGAACAACACGGAAAATAAGCGGAAATGAGTTATTCGGAATATCGCGCCGCCGCACCGGAAGTGTCGATCATCATCCCGGTGTACAACGAGGAAGCCGGGCTGGCCGCGCTGTTCGCGCGCCTTTACCCGGCGCTCGACGCGCTCGGCACCGGTTATGAAGTGATCTTCATCAACGACGGCAGCCGCGACAAATCCGCCGCCCTGCTCGCCGAGCAGTTTCGCGCGCGGCCCGACACGACCCGCGTGATCCTGCTGAACGGCAACTACGGCCAGCACATGGCGATCCTCGCGGGTTTCGAGCAGTCGCGCGGCGACATCGTCATCACGCTCGACGCGGACCTGCAGAATCCGCCGGAAGAAATCGGCAAGCTGGTCTCGAAGATGCGCGACGGTTACGACTACGTCGGCACGATCCGTCTGCAACGTCAGGACAGCCTGTGGCGCCGCAAGGCGTCGCGAGCGATGAACCGACTGCGCGAGCGCATCACCCGCATCAAGATGACCGACCAGGGCTGCATGCTGCGCGCGTACAGCCGGCACATCATCGACACGATCAATCGCTGCGGCGAGATCAACACGTTCATTCCGGCGCTCGCGTACACGTTCGCGCAGAATCCGGTCGAAATCGAAGTCGCGCACGAAGAGCGTTTTGCCGGCGAATCGAAGTACTCGCTGTATTCGTTGATCCGCCTGAACTTCGACCTCGTGACCGGCTTCTCGGTGGTGCCGCTGCAATGGCTGTCGTTCATCGGCGTGATCCTGTCGCTCGGGTCCGCGGCGCTGTTCGTGCTGCTGCTGATTCGCCGCTTCATCATCGGCGCGGAAGTGCAAGGTGTGTTCACACTGTTCGCCATCACGTTCTTCCTGCTCGGCGTGATCATCTTCGCGCTCGGGCTGCTCGGCGAATACATCGGCCGGATCTATCAGCAGGTGCGCGCGCGGCCGCGCTATCTGGTGCAGACCATTCTCGAACAACGCGACGGCACGGCCGTCACCGAAGCGCCGCGCCAGGCCGTGGTGCAGGCGGTGCAAGCCGCGCCGCTCGCCGATCAGGGGCCGACGCCATGAAGCCGCGCGCCGTCGTATTCGCGTATCACAACGTCGGCGTGCGCTGCCTGCAGGTGCTGCTCGCACGCGGCGTCGACGTGGCGCTCGTCGTCACCCATGAAGACAACCCGAGCGAAAACATCTGGTTCGGCAGCGTGGCCTCAGTCGCAGCCGAACACGGCATTCCTGTCGTCACGCCGACCGATCCGAAGAGCCCGGAGCTGCGCGCCGCGGTCAGCGCCGCGCGCCCGGATTTCATCTTCTCGTTCTACTACCGCCACATGCTGCCGGTCGACCTGCTCGCGCTCGCCTCACGGGGCGCTTACAACATGCACGGCTCGCTGCTGCCCAAATACCGCGGCCGTGTGCCGACCAACTGGGCGGTGATCCACGGCGAAACCGAAACCGGCGCGACGCTGCATGAAATGGCGGCGAAGCCCGACGCGGGCGCGATCCTCGCGCAAACGCCGGTGCCGATCCTGCCCGACGACACCGCCGCGCAAGTGTTCGACAAGGTCACGGTCGCCGCCGAGCAAACCCTGTGGCGCGTGCTGCCGGCTTTGCTGGCGGGCGAAGCGCCGCATCTGCCGAACGACCTCGCGCACGGCAGCTACTACGGCGGCCGCAAGCCGGAAGACGGCCGCATCGACTGGACGCAGCCGGCGCAGCAGGTCTACAACCTGATCCGCGCGGTCGCGCCGCCCTATCCCGGCGCGTTCACCGACCTCGACGGCCGGCGTTTCATCGTCGCGCGCGCACGTCTGGCCGCGCCTGGCGCGCTGCGCCCCGATTTGCCGCCGGGCCTGCACGTAAGCGATAATGCCGTTTTCGCAATCTGCGGCGACGGCCGCACGATCGCCATCCACGAATTGCGGCACCAGCACGACGGCAGCGAGACTGTCGTCACCCCGGCCGAATTCGCCCAGCTCATTCAAACTCCCCGACATTCATGAAAAAAGTCCTGATTCTGGGTGTGAACGGCTTCATCGGCCATCACCTGTCCAAACGCATTCTCGAAACGACCGATTGGGAAGTTTTCGGGATGGACATGCAGACGGAACGTCTGGGCGACCTCATCAATCATGAGCGGATGCACTTCTTCGAAGGCGACATCACGATCAACAAGGAGTGGGTCGAGTATCACGTCAAGAAGTGCGACGTGATCCTGCCGCTGGTCGCGATCGCCACGCCCGCCACCTACGTGAAGCAGCCGCTGCGCGTGTTCGAACTGGACTTCGAAGCGAACCTGCCGATCGTGCGTTCGGCCGTCAAGTACGGCAAGCACCTCGTGTTTCCGTCGACCTCCGAGGTCTACGGCATGTGCACGGACGAGCAGTTCGATCCGGAAGAATCGCAACTGTCGTACGGCCCGATCAACAAGCCGCGCTGGATCTACGCGTGCTCGAAGCAGTTGATGGACCGCGTGATCTGGGGCTACGGCATGGAAGGCCTGAACTTCACGCTGTTCCGTCCGTTCAACTGGATCGGCCCGGGCCTCGACTCGATCTACACGCCGAAGGAAGGCAGCTCGCGCGTGGTCACGCAGTTCCTCGGCCACATCGTGCGCGGCGAGAACATCAGCCTGGTCGACGGCGGCGCGCAGAAACGCGCATTCACGGATATCGACGACGGCATCGGCGCGTTGATGAAGATCATCGAGAACAAGGACGGCGTCGCGACGGGCAAGATCTACAACATCGGCAACCCGACCAACAACTTCTCGGTGCGTGAGCTTGCGCACAAGATGCTGACGCTCGCCGCCGAATTCCCCGAATACGCGGACACCGCGAGGCAGGTACAACTGGTCGAAACGTCGTCGGGCGCTTACTACGGCGCTGGCTACCAGGACGTGCAGAACCGCGTGCCGAAGATCGACAACACGATGCAGGAACTCGGCTGGGCGCCGAAGTCGACTTTCGACGAAGCGCTGCGCAAGATTTTCGAAGCGTATCGCGGTCACGTCGGTGAAGCCCGCGCCCTGGTCGAACAACAGTAAAGGCCGATCGCCTTGGCCCGTATCGTCCTGAAGATCGACGTCGACACGCTGCGCGGCACCCGCGAAGGCGTGCCGAATCTCGCGCGCATTTTCGACCGCTTCAAGGCGCGCGCCACTTTCCTCTTCAGCCTCGGCCCCGACCACACCGGTTGGGCGATGCGCCGCGTACTGCGGCCGGGTTTTCTGAAGAAGGTGTCGCGCACCTCGGTGGTCGAGCACTACGGCGTCAAGCAGTTGATGTACGGCGTGCTGCTGCCGGGTCCGGACATCGGCACGAAGGCGGCCGCGGAGATGCGCGCGATCCATGAAGCCGGCTTCGAATGCGGCATTCATACGTGGGATCACGTGTACTGGCAGGACAACGTGCGCTCGAAAGACCGCACGTGGACGACCGCGCAGATGCAGAAAAGCCACGACCGTTTCGTCGAAGTGTTCGGCGGCCCGCCTGTCACGCACGGCGCGGCGGGTTGGCAGATGAACGGCCACGCGTTCGAGCAGATCGACGCGTGGGGCATGCAGTACGCGTCCGACGGGCGCGGCCACTCGCCGTATCTGCCGGTGGTCGGCGGCAGAACGCTCAACCATGTGCAGATGCCCACCACGCTGCCCACGCTCGACGAAGTGCTCGGTGTGGACGGCGTCGACGAACACAACGTCGCGCAATGGATGCTGAAGCACACCGCCGGCAATCCGCACGACCAGGTCTTCACGCTGCACGCGGAACTCGAAGGGCAAAAGCTCGCGCCGATTTTCGAACAGCTGCTGGAGGGCTGGCGCGCACAAGGCCACACCTTCGCGACGATGGGCGATTACTACGCCACGCTAGACCGCGGCACGCTGCCATCGTACCCTGTTACGTGGGGCGAAATTCCAGGGCGCTCGGGCGATCTGATCGTCCAACCCTGACGGCCGATCGGCGGCCAGCCTGACCATGCCGGCCGCCGCGCGCGAAGAAATCACGACCGCGCGCGCAGGCCCGACCTCCCCATAAGCCTCGATGCCAGGCCGGCGCTGCAGCAGCCATGCGGCGCCGGCCATAACAAACCGGAGAACCTCGTGTCCATCGCAGTCGACCAACCCATCCCCGACTTCACCGCCCCCGCTACCGGTGGCGAGATCACGCTGTCCAAGCTGCGGGGCAAGAAGGTGGTGCTGTATTTCTATCCGAAGGACAACACGCCGGGCTGCACGACCGAAGGTCTGCAGTTCCGCGATCTGTATCCGAAGTTCACGCAGGCCGGCGCGGAAATCCTCGGCGTGTCGCGCGACAGCCTGCGCTCGCACGACAACTTCAAGGCCAAGCTCGAACTGCCGTTCCCGCTGATCTCGGACCCGGAAGAAAAGCTGTGCGCCCTCTTCAATGTCATCAAAATGAAGAAAATGTATGGCAAAGAAGTACGGGGAATCGAGCGCTCGACGTTCCTCATCGACGCCGAGGGCGTGCTGCGCCAGGAATGGCGCGGCGTGAAAGTGCCCGGCCACGTCGACGATATTCTGGCGGCTGTACAAGCGCTTTGAGGCGCGTTATATTGGGTTGCAATGAGTGCCTGTCCACCCCAAATTTTCCTCCGCTGCACCCGGCTTGACGGCCCCCTTACCCGGACCGTCGGAGTCGTGAGGCGCAACGCGAGCACCGTAGGCGAGCCGCTTGCCCCGTACGCCGGGGCGGCGGCTTTTTTAATTGCGCGCGGCCGTTCGTTCACTCGGTTGCGCGCTAGTCCCAAGGAGCCGATCGAAGACCAGGCGAACCGGCATCTCTAGACCGAATGCGCGCCTCCGGGCGCAAACTGCGTGCGCATCCACTGGCACCGGCAGAATGCGACAGGCGGCGCACGATATGTGACCCGATAAATTCGAGGGAAACCATGCCTTTGCCTACTCCCCCCAGCAAGCTCGGCAATCTCCTGCCGCCTGACGAATACAAGGCCAAAGCCGCCACTCCGGCGCGCTCCGCCGCGAAGAAACAGGCCGGCGCCGGGGAATCCGCAGAGTCGGCCGATTACGGCCGCGCGAATGTCGCCGCGCCGATGGCGCCCGCCGCCAACGCTGCGACCACGTTGCGACCCGTGCCGGCATCGTCGGCCCCGGCTGCGGCGTCCGAAGCCGCCGCGCAAGCCGCGCCCACGCGCAGCCGCAAATCGAAACAGACCGCTGCGTTATTGCAGCCGGTGCCCGCTCGTCCGCAAACCGAACCGGCCACGCCCGTGGCTCAGCCGCAGCCGGTAGTCGCACGTGCGCCGAGCGCGAAGCAACCTACGCCCGACACGCCCGCCGCGGCGCCCAGCACGCGCGGCACCAGCAAGAAACGCGGCGCGGCCGCCGAGCCGCTCGAAGTCCAGAAGCTCTTCGTGCTCGACACGAACGTACTGATGCACGACCCGAGCTGCCTGTTCCGTTTCGAGGAACACGACGTCTATCTGCCGATGATGACGTTGGAAGAACTCGACAATCACAAGAAGGGCATGTCGGAAGTCGCGCGCAACGCGCGTCAGGTGAGCCGCACGCTGGACGCGCTGGTGGCGAACGCCGGCAACATGTCCGACGGCATTTCGCTCGCTCGTCTGGGCAGCCGCGAGGCGTCTGGACGGCTGTACTTCCAGACCAAGCTCACCGCGATCGAACCGGTCGAAGGTCTGCCGGAAGGCAAGGCGGACAACCAGATCCTCGGCGTCGTGCGCGCGTTGCAGCGCGACCGCGCGGATCGCCAGGTCGTGCTGGTGTCGAAAGACATCAACATGCGCATCAAGGCACATGCGCTCGGCCTGCCCGCCGAAGATTACTTCAACGACCAGGTGCTCGAAGACAGCGATCTGCTGTACTCGGGCATTCGCGCGCTGCCGCAGGATTTCTGGACCAAGCACGCGAAAGGCATGGAGAGCTGGCAGGACACCAAGACCGGCACCACGTACTACCGCGTGACCGGTCCGCTGTGCGCGTCGATGCTGGTCAATGAGTTCGTCTACCTGGAGCCGCAAAACGGCGAGCCCGCGTTCCATGCGCTGGTGCGCGAGCTGAACGGCAAGACGGCGCTGCTGCAAACGCTGCGTGACTACGGCCACCACAAGAACAACGTGTGGGGCATCACGGCGCGCAACCGCGAGCAGAACTTCGCGCTGAACCTGCTGATGAATCCGGAAATCGACTTCGTCACGCTGCTCGGCCAGGCCGGCACCGGCAAGACGCTGGTCGCGCTCGCGGCCGGCCTCGCGCAGGTGCTCGACGACAAGCGCTACAACGAGATCATCGTGACGCGCGCGACGGTGCCGGTCGGTGAAGACATCGGCTTTCTGCCGGGTACGGAAGAGGAAAAGATGCAGCCGTGGATGGGCGCATTCGACGACAACCTCGAAGTACTGCAGAAAACCGACGACGCCGCCGGCGAATGGGGCCGCGCCGCGACTCAGGAACTGATCCGCTCGCGGCTGAAGGTCAAGAGCATGAACTTCATGCGCGGCCGTACGTTCGTGGACAAGTATCTGATCATCGACGAGGCGCAGAACCTGACGCCGAAGCAGATGAAGACACTGGTCACGCGCGCGGGTCCGGGCACGAAGATCATCTGTCTGGGCAATATCGCGCAGATCGATACGCCTTACCTCACGGAAGGCAGTTCCGGTTTGACGTACGTGGTCGACCGCTTCAAGGGTTGGGCGCACAGCGGGCACGTGACGCTGGCACGCGGCGAGCGCTCTCGCCTTGCCGATTACGCATCAGAAATTCTTTAAGTTTCAGCTAGTTAGATTCGTCCGAAGCCGCGTCCGGAGCAATCCGGACGTGGCTTTTTTATTGGCTCCCCGGGCTTGGCATGCCCGGCGCGCGACAGGCTGGCAACACTTAGCGCATGAACTTCAAGTAATTTATCAACAATTCTTGCCCGCGCCATGTTCCACGGGCTACCATCCAAGGATCGTTCGCCAGTAAACGAGCGTTTAACGCTCGCCTCGTCTCCGATGCGCCGACTCGCATTCTCTCTGCTGACAGTCCTGCTGCTCGCCGCCTGTGCCGGCGCGCCGCAGAAGACGTCGCGCGGGTCCGGCTCGGTCGTCGTGGCTAACGGCGCCTATCATGCGCCGCCGCCGGGCTTTCCTCATTTCGTCGATCACAGCATCGGCCGCGAAGAAATCTCGATTCAGGCGATGAGTCTGGTCGGCGTTCCGTACCGCTGGGGCGGCAATACGCCGGATAGCGGCTTCGATTGCAGCGGGCTGGTGCGCTATGTGGTGCTGCGCGCGGCGTCCGTGAATCTGCCGCGCACGACCGCGGATATGAGCGGGCGTGGCGAATCGATCGAGCCCGACGAAATCGCGCCGGGTGACCTGATCTTTTTCAACACGACGGGGCGCGCGCATTCGCATGTCGGCATCTACGTGGGCAAGCTGCGCTTCGTCAATGCGCCGTCGACGGGCGGCACGGTACGGCTCGATTATCTGACCAACCCTTACTGGGCCAAGCGCTTCGACGGCATTCGCCGGGTGGCTGGGCCGGCCGCGACGCCTGCGCCGTTCGATACGCCGAGTTACCAGGCGGCGGCGCCGCAGCCCGAACGCGGCGCGTCTGCCGCGCAGGTTGCGCCGGCATATGCGGACATGGCGACGGCAACGATGCCGAATGCGGGCGTCGGAGTGTCGGTTGCGAAGACGGCTGCGCAGCCCTCGTCGGGCTATGCGGCGGCGGCATCGCAACTGCAATCGCCGGGGCAGCCGCAGCAAACGACGCGCGCAGCAGCGGCGCCGCGCGCCCCGTTGACCGCGACGACCCAGCCGGTCATCGCGACCGTCACAACTGCAAGCCCGCCTGCAGCGCAAGCCGATCCGTTCGAGCCCCCGCCACCGGGCATGAGCGCGGCGCAGCTCCAGGCCCGCGCGGCGGGCGCCGTGACGCCGACCGCGATTCCAGCCGCCCAGGCAAACGCCTACGACTCGCCCGCCGGATCGCCAGCGCAAGCGGCGATCGCCTCGCAGGCGGTCCCGCAAAACTCCGCTGCTCGCGCACCCGACGCCATCGACGCCGCCGCCGATGCGTTCGAGCCGCCGCCGCCCGCTTCCGTGGCGAGCCGTCAGGCCCGCCAGGCGCAGCAAGCGGATGCGAGTGGCAGCGTGCAGATCATGCGTGCTTCGACATCCACGCGTGGCGCGCCCGCCCCCACGCAGACCAATGACGATCCGATCGCCCGCTTCGCCAACGGCAACTTCTAACTTTACGTCCGCAGCGAATGGGGCAGATGCGAACGCAGGGAATCGCGTGGTATCAGCACGTCTGTCTGGCAGGACGGTCAAAGCGCGCCACCACGCCGCTCGCAAGGCCTGCTCATCCCAGCAACGCCGCCGATCTGCTATCGTCTTCGATATTCTTCCGACAGCGAGTGGTGACGATGGATCTCGGGCTGAAAGACAAGGTGGTGTTGGTCACAGGCGGCAGCAAGGGCATCGGGTTCGCTTGCGCCCGCGCGTTCGCACAGGAAGGCGCGAAGGTCGCGATCGTGTCGCGCGACCCCGCCAACCTCGCGCGTGCCTACGAGCAGTTGAAGCAGGAAGGCTTGCACGTGCACCGGACCCGCGCCGATCTGCACGAACCGCACAGCGCCGCCGACATCGTCGAGGAAGTCAGCACCGCCGTGGGTCCGATCGACGTGCTGGTCAACAGTGCGGGCGCCGCGCGCCGCTATGACCCGGAGACGCTCGACGCCGACGCGTTCAGGGCGACGATGGAAGCCAAGTATTTCCCCTACATCTATCCGCAGCAGGAAGTCCTGCGCCGCATGGCCGAGCGCGCGAAGGCCGGCGGCGGTGCGGCGCCGGGCACGATCGTCAACATTATCGGCATGGGCGGCAAGATCGCGAGCGATATCCATATCGCCGGCGGCGCCGCAAATGCGGCGCTGATGCTCGCCACCGTCGGCCTCGCCCACTACTACGCGCGCTACGGCATCCGCATCAACGCGATCAATCCGGGAGCGACGCTGACCGAGCGAGTTGAGGAAGCGGTCAAACTGGAAGCGGCGCAACAAGGCATCGAAAACGCGGAAGCGCTGGCGCGCGGGCAAGCCCGTGTGCCGCTCGGACGCTTTGCAAGACCGGAGGAAATTGCCGACGTCGCGCTGTTTCTGGCGAGCCGCCGCGCGAGTTATGTGACAGGCGCAATCGTCCCGATGGATGGAGGGAGCGCGCCGCTGATCTGAGCGGCGCGCGATTTTAACACTGCGCGTTAATTTCGCTGGAGACCGGAGAGTCTGCGAGGTTGGCAGGCTGGCAGATGGGCGCCGCGCTGAACGTTAGCGCGGCGCTTTTCGCACCGCGCTCGCGCGCGCACAGTTACAGGAAGTGGTGGCCGAACCACCAACCCGCCGCGGACAGCACCGCCGAAGCCGGAATCGTCAGAATCCACGCCCACACGATGTTGCCGGCCACACCCCAACGCACCGCGCTCAACTTCTGAGTCGCGCCGACGCCAACGATCGCGCCGGTAATCGTATGGGTGGTCGACACCGGAATGCCGAGCCAGGAAGCAGTGAACAGCGTGATCGCCCCGCCCGTCTCCGCACAGAAACCGCCGACCGGCTTGAGCTTGGTGATCTTCTGGCCCATCGTGCGGACGATTCGCCAGCCGCCGAACAGCGTGCCGAGGCCCATCGACAGATAGCAGCCGCCGATCACCCACAGCGGCGGCGCGGCCGCGGACGCCGACGCAAAATCGGTTGCGATCAGCAGCATCCAGATAATGCCGATGGTTTTCTGCGCATCGTTGCCGCCGTGACCAAGGCTATACAGGCCCGCCGACACCAGTTGCAGCCGCCGGAAGCGCCGGTCGACCTTGCTCGGCGGCGTGCGGAAATACATCCACGACACCGCCAGCATGAAGAACGAGCCGAGCACGAAGCCCAGCAACGGCGAGATGAAAATGAAGGCCACCGTCTTCAGCAGGCCGTCCATATTGAGCGAGCCCCAGCCCGCCTTGGCGAGCGCCGCGCCCACGAGCCCGCCGATCAGCGCATGCGACGAACTGGAAGGAATGCCGTAATGCCACGTGATGATGTTCCAGCCGATCGCGCCGACCAGCGCGCCGAAAATCACGTAATGGTCGACGATGTTGGGGTCGATCGTGCCCCGGCCGACGGTCGCGGCCACTTTCAGGTGAAACACGAAATACGCGATGACGTTGAACGCCGCCGCAAAGGCCACCGCCTGCTGCGGCTTCAGCACGCCGGTGGAAACGACCGTGGCGATGGAATTCGCCGCGTCGTGAAAACCGTTCATGAAGTCGAAAATCAGCGCGACGGCGACCAGGCCGGCAACGACCCAGATGGCGAGTTGTATCGATTGCATTATGCGTTTTCCAGCACGATGCCTTCGATGATGTTCGCTACATCCTCACACTTGTCCGTGATCGTTTCGAGCAATTCGTAAATCGCTTTGAGCTTGATCAGGGTCTTGACGTTGTCCTCTTCGCGGAACAGCTTCGACATGGCCGAACGCAGCACGCGGTCGGCTTCCGATTCCAGCCGGTCGATTTCCTCGCACGCCTTCAAGATCTGGCTGGCCTGCTTCATGTCCGACAGCAGGCTGACGGCGAACTGCACGCGCTCGGACGTCGCCGTGCAGATGTGCGCGAGCTGGCTGGCTTCCGAGGTCACCGCCTGCACGTCGTACAGCGAGATAGCAGTGGCGACGTCCTCCATCAGGTCGAGGATGTCGTCCATCGTGGTGATCAGCTTGTGGATCTCATCGCGGTCGAGCGGCGTGATGAAAGTCTTGTGCAGCAGGTCGATCGTTTCGTGCGTGAGCTTGTCAGCGGCCTTCTCGGCTTTTTGCACGTTCTGTTTGTGGGTTTCCGCGTCATGCAGATTGTCGATCAGCAGCTCGAGTTCGCGGCTCGCCGAGACGATGCACGTTGCGTGTGCATTGAAAATTTCAAAGAACTTGCCCTCGGTGGGCATGAATCGACCGAACATTGGGATCCCGAAAATTGGTCACGTAATGGCTGACATAAAACGGCCACATTGTACCGTTGCAGGGCCGCTGTAGCACTTCTGGAAGCGCCGTTACAACAGGCGCCGGCGGGTGGCCGTTTTGCCTCTTTACTCGCCGTAGAAATTCTGCGCGCCGGCAAAATTGTCGAACTTCGTAAATTGGCCGTGGAACGTGAGCCGAACAGGACCGATCGGACCATTCCGCTGTTTGCCGATGATGATTTCGGCCGTGCCCTTGTCCGGGCTGTCCGGGTTGTACACTTCGTCGCGGTAAATGAACAGAATCACGTCGGCATCCTGCTCGATAGCGCCGGATTCACGCAGATCCGACATGATCGGCCGCTTGTTCGGGCGCTGTTCGAGACCGCGGTTCAACTGCGACAACGCGATCACCGGCACGTCGAGTTCTTTCGCGAGACTCTTGAGCGAACGCGAAATTTCCGAGATTTCGGTCGCGCGGTTTTCGCCGGACGACGAGCCGCTCATCAACTGCAGGTAGTCGATGATGATCAGGCCGAGCTTCCCGCACTGGCGCGACAGCCGACGCGCACGCGAGCGCAATTCCATTGGGTTCAGACCGCCCGTTTCGTCGATGAAGATCTGCGCCTCGCTCATTTTTTGCACCGCGTGCGTGAGCTTCGGCCAATCCTCGTCGGTCAGCCGCCCGGTACGCATACGGTGCTGATCGAGCCGGCCGACCGAGCCGAGCATACGCATCGTCAGCTGCGACCCCGGCATTTCCATCGAGAACACGGCGACCGGCAGACCATACTCCACTGCGACATACTCGCCGATGTTCATGGAAAACGCCGTCTTACCCATCGACGGGCGGCCTGCGACGATGATCAGCTCGCCGCCGTGCATGCCGGACGTCATGCGGTCCAGGTCGACGAAACCGGTCGGCGTGCCAGTCACGTCGCTCGGATTCGCGGTGTGATACAGCGTGTCGATCCGCTCGACCACTTCGGTCAGCAACGGTCCGATTTCCAGGAAGCCTTGCGTGCCGCGCGCGCCGTCTTCGGCGATCGAAAACACCTTCGATTCGGCTTCGTCCAGCAACTGCCGGACTTCCTTGCCCTGCGGGTTGAACGCGTCGGCCGAAATTTCGTCGGCCACCGACACGAGCCGGCGCAGCACCGCGCGATCGCGCACGATTTCCGCGTAGCGGCGGATATTGGCCGCGCTCGGCGTGTTCTGCGCGAGCGCGTTCAGGTACGCGAGACCGCCGACCTCTTCCGCCTTGCCAGAGGTGCCGAGCGCTTCGTACACGGTAATCACGTCGGCCGGGCGCGTGGCCGCGATCAGCTTGCCGATGTGCTCAAAAATGATGCGGTGGTCGTAGCGGTAGAAGTCGCTCTGCGACAGGAAGTCGGCGATGCGGTCCCATGCCGCGTTGTCGAGCAGCAAGCCGCCCAGCACCGATTGCTCGGCCTCGATCGAATGCGGCGGGACTTTCAGCGACTCGAGTTGGGGATCTTTGGACGGTGCGTTCATGGAGAGGGATTATCGGGTAATCGGGCGACGGCGGCGAGCGCAAAAACGAAAAAAACGGGCACAAAAAAAGCAGGGGCCGGTTACCCGGCCCCTGCCCTTCGCCAGCAACTTCCTGGCAGATACTAGCTGATGCTTAGACGTGTTCGCCGATCACAGCGACCGTCACATCGACCACAACGTCGGTGTGCAGCGAGATCTGGACAGCGTGTTCGCCGACCAGCTTCAGCGGGCCTTCCGGCAGACGCACTTGCGCCTTTTCCACTGCGAAGCCTTGCTTGACCAGTGCGTCGGCGATGTCGGCGTTCGTCACCGAGCCGAACAGACGGCCGTCGACGCCAGCCTTCTGACCGATCTGAACCGTCGAGCCTGCCAGCTTCTCGCCTTGAGCTTGAGCGGCAGCCAGCTTTTCAGCGGCGATCTTTTCGAGTTCTGCACGGCGCACTTCGAATTCAGCCAGGGCTTCCTTCGTTGCACGGCGAGCTTGCTTGTTCGGGATCAGGAAGTTACGTGCGTAACCGTCCTTGACCTTCACGATATCGCCCAGGTTACCCAGATTGACGACTTTTTCCAGAAGAATGATTTGCATTCGGATGCTCCTTATCGCGTCGTCGGGTTAGGCCTTGTGCTGGTCGGTGTACGGCACCAGCGCGAGGAAACGTGCGCGCTTGATTGCCGTATCCAGCTGGCGTTGATAGTGCGACTTCGTACCCGTGAGACGCGCCGGCGTGATCTTGCCGTTTTCGCCGATGAAGTCCTTCAGCGTTTCGAGGTCCTTGTAGTCGATGTGATCGACGCCAGCGGCCGTGAAACGGCAGAACTTCTTGCGCTTGAAGAGCGGATTTTGTTGCTGACGACGCTTGTCGAATTTCTTACCAGTCGGGCGGGGCATGTTCAGTCCTTTCCAATGTCCTGCAATGCTGTGATGTGAAATACCAGAGTTCTCGCGTTGCGGTGCTTTTTCGCCAGGAAGCCGGTGAAGAGCGTTTCCACGCCCATCGGACAGCTTTCCAGCTTACCGCTCGCTTCGCCCGCGGCGACCGCCTGCATGGTCAGTTCGACTTGCCGGGCAATGCCCGCTTCGACGACTTCCGTGCGGTGGTGCAACGTGCAGCCTGCAATCGGAACGCCGGCGGGGGTGTACCGCACCGGTTCGCGTTCGACGACGCTGGCCGTAAGTTGCAGCCGGTTCATGAAGCCTTTGACGAGAGCGACGCTTGGTCTGGTAGCTTAAATAGTGTGTCTTAAGCCTGCGCTTCGGACGGTTGCGTAGCAGCCGACTTCTTGGCTTCTTCGCGCTGCACTTCCTTCATCATCGGCGACGGGCCGGTTTCGGCCTTCTTCAGCTTGACGATCAGGTGACGCAGAACAGCGTCGTTGAACTTGAATGCGTGTTCCAGCTCGTCGAGCGTGGTTTGGTCGCATTCGATGTTCATGCAGACGTAGTGAGCCTTAGCGAGTTTCTCGATCATGTAGGCCAGTTGGCGACGGCCCCAGTCTTCGATACGGTGGATCTGGCCACCGTGCGACGTGATCGTGGACTTGTAACGCTCGATCATGGCGGGCACTTGCTCGCTCTGATCCGGGTGCACGATAAATACGATTTCGTAATGACGCATATTCACTCCTTGTGGATTAAAGCCACCCGGGCGTCGGAACCGGTGCGGCAAGTGAGAAGCCAAAGAGTGTAACCCGAATGGGGCCGGGGTGCAAGATATACCGTTGGTGCAGCGCGCGATTCGGGTGTGTTTTCAAGGGTTTAGGGGTTGGCAAGAGAGCGAACCGGGGCGATCGGAGTGGCGTCGGGTGTTCGCGTGCTGCTACTTCACACTACGCGAGGCCTGCCTTTCCACCCGTCTTCCGGGCATCCGCCAAACCAGCTAGCGTCCATCACCCGTGCGCGGGCTTCCTCTTTCTGCCTCTACCGCACCGCCCTGATGCAACGCCTTCAGGCGTCCCCTCAACCGCCTTCCGTGCGCTCACTCCCGCTCTGCAAACGCGCCAGCAGCGCCGCTTTCAGGCCCGTCAACGCATCCGGCGCGGCGTCGGTGATCGCCCACCACGTCATGCCTTCCGCGTCCCAGTGCGCGATCGAATAGCCTTCGTGCCCCAACGCAACCGGCGCCGCGCCGTCTGCGCCACGACCCGCACCGCCCCCAGCTGCCTGCGGGAACACGTACACGTCGATCACGTGCTTGCGATAGCGGTACACCAGCACGGCCACCCGCTGATGCGCGATATAGTCGAGCCGGCCACCCTCCAGCGCGAAGCCGCTGGCCGCCAGATCCTCGACCGGCGGCGAATAGTCGAGCCGGCCGTTGAACCATGGCTTGACCGTGTGCCGGTCAGTTGAAATCACGTCGATGTCGCGTCCCGACACCTGCGCCCGCACGTGACTTTCGACCAGTTCATCGGCGAACGGCGTGAAATCGGCCGGGCGGCGCAGATTCAGCGTGAAGACCACCGCCAGCGCGCCCAGTGCGAGAGCGAACGCGGCCAGCCGGCCCGGTGCGAGCAGGCGCTGCGCGCCAAGCGGCTGTCCGACGCCGCCTGCCGAGCCGGCCCAGCCACCCTGCTGGCCCGGTAACGAGCCCTGCGACGCCCCCGGTTGCGTCCCCCGCAGCCAGCCCTTTAGCCAGCCGCCGAGCCGGCCGTGCCAGCCGGACCGGCGCGGCTGACGCGCCGGTCCCCGCGCCGCCGCATCCGACGCCCCGGCAAGGGCGGACGGTGACGCAGAAGCGTCCGAAGCCGTCGCAACCGCCTCGTCGGCTTCTGGCAAGCCCGCTACGATGCGCGCCCGCAGCGACTGCGGCGCGCGATGATAAGGCGCCGCGCGCAGCGCGCCGCTCAGCGCGCGCAGCTGTTCGCTTTCGCGGCGGCAAGCCTCGCAGCTCTCGATATGCTGCTGGACACGCCGTGCGTCCGGCGCGGGCAATTCGTGATCGGCGTTCGCATCGAGGAGCGGCCGTGCTTCGTTACAGTCCATCCGGCGTCTCCCTGGCGGGTCCGGCGGCACTTGCGCCGGGGATATTAAGAGGCTGGCCGTTTGCGGAAACCCGCAACGGCGTGACAGTGGCGCGAGGCGGCCTGCCGGCGGTGGGCAGCGCGGCGCGCGCGTCGTTGCCGCCGGGCTCGGAAGCGCCGGCGGCTGCCCCGCGAGCGATCTCACGCGGATCGGCGCAGCCACCGCGCGAGTGCGGCGCGGGCGGCGGCTGCGGGGCGTGCGCTGCGGATCGCAAATGCCCCGACGACGACGCCCCACCCCGCGTCCCCGGTGTCCCCTTCGATGCGCCGCCGGCCGTCCCACCGCCGGTCGACACGCCTTGCGATTCCACCAGCAGCGCGGCCAGCTTGCGCCGCCCTCGCGCGAGCCTCGACATGACCGTGCCGATCGGCACGTCGGCCACCGCGGCGATCTCCCGGTAACCCATTTCCTCGAGTTCGCGCAGAATCAGCACCTCGCGATATTCGACCGGCAGCAACGCGAGCGCCTCGTGGACCCGCTTCGTATCCTCGTCGCGGATCAGCAGCGCCTGCGGATCGGTGCCGCCCGTGCTCCAGCCGTCGAAGGCGGCGTCGTCCATGGTGTCGTCGAATTCGAGCATTTCGTGTGGCGACGCGCGGCGCCGCCACTCGGTGTACCAGGTGCGCCGCACGATCGCCAGCAGCCACGGCCGCGCGGAATCGCCCCGGAACGTGTCGAAAAAGCGGAACGCGCGCATGAAGGCTTCCTGCACCACATCTTCCGCGTCGCTCGGGTTGCCGCACAGCCAGCGCGCGAGGTTGTACGCGGCATCGAGATGCGGCAGCGCGAGCTGCTGGAAACGGCGGCTCTTCGCTGCATCGGTTTCGCCGCGCTCGCGGGCGGCGGCGTCTGTTTCGGTCTGGACCACCTCGGCCCTCCACGGCATTACGGCTATGCGCTACGGCGCGTCTTCACGTTCCTCTCATCGCATAACCGGCCACACGCCGAGTTTATTCCCGACGCCGTCGCGAATCCGCCAAAAGATCGGCGCGAGCCCTCCAAGCCACGGCGACCCAAGGCCTGCGAACCCCTGACCAACGCCTGCCAGTACCTCCGCCCGTGGCGGCCCGTCACCGCAGAAGTCGCCGGCATCTGCCAGAAACCGTCGTCCCCGCCGCGAGGCCCACTAATAAGCCGGCCGATTCCAGTAATCCTCGCTCGCGTACACCTCTTTCAAATAATCGATGAAATACCGCACGCGTGCCGGCACATAGCGCTGCTGCGGATAGACCGCGAGAATGTCGTAGTCGGGTAGCGCGTAGTCGTCGAGCACGGTTTCGAGTTCGCCGCGCGCCAGTTGCTGCTGGATTTCCCACGTGGAGCGCCAGCCGATTCCGAGTCCTTCGGACACCCAACGATGCAGCAGTTCCCCGTCGTTGCAGTCGAGCGTGCCGCCCACACGCACCGTCGCCAGCTTGCCGTTGCGGCGGAAATACCAGCCGCGATTCTGGCCGCCTTGCAGATTGAACGCCAGACAGTTGTGGCGCGGCAGGTCTTCGAGCGTTTTCGGCTTGCCGTGGCGGCGGAAGTAGTCCGGCGTGCCGCAGACCACGCGTCGGTTCGACGCCAGCTTTACCGCGACGAAGTTCGGATCGACCGCGCCGCCGATGCGGATCGACAGGTCATAGCCCTCGCGCACCAGGTCGACGACCCGGTCGGTCAGATTGAACGACACCTGCAATTCGGGTTTGTCGGCGAGAAACGCCGGCGCGAGCGGCGCGACATGCTTGCGGCCGAACGCGGCCGGCGCCGACACGATCAGATGACCGTTCACCGCGCGCCGCCCCGCGCTCAGTTCGTTTTCCGCCTGATCCCATTCGGTGAGCAGGCCGCGGCAGCGCTCCAGAAACGCGGCGCCCTCCTCGCTGACCACGAGCCGCCGCGTCGAGCGGTACATCAGCTTCACACCGAGGCGCTTTTCCAGCGCGTCGATGCGGCGCCCGAGGATCACCGGCGACACGCCCTCTTCCAGCGCCGCCGCCGCGAGACTGCCCGCGTCGGCGACGCGCACGAAGGTTTCGATCTGTTTGAAACGATCCATCTCTGTCTCCTCCGGGCAGCACGCTAGGCCTCGCCTCACTCGATACTTTTTGTTTCGGAATAAGCGACCCGCACTGATCTTATCAAACCTTTAGGTCAGGCCTAAAGTGGCCTCAACACGCATGAGTTCGCCCCATTCCCAGACATTCAGGAGACATTCATGGCCAAGATGAGAGCCGTCGACGCAGCCGTGCTGGTGCTCGAAAAAGAAGGCATCGACACCGCGTTCGGCGTGCCGGGCGCCGCGATCAACCCGTTCTACTCGGCGATGCGCAAGGCCGGCAACATCAGCCACGTGCTGGCGCGTCACGTCGAAGGCGCGTCGCACATGGCCGAAGGCTACACGCGGGCGCAGCCGGGCAATATCGGCGTGTGCATCGGCACGTCGGGCCCCGCCGGCACCGACATGATCACCGGTTTGTACTCCGCCCAGGCCGACTCGATCCCGATTCTCGCGATCACGGGTCAGGCGCCGCGCGCGCGTCTGTACAAGGAAGACTTCCAGGCCGTCGATATCGAATCGATCGCGAAGCCCGTCACCAAGTGGGCCGTCACCGTGCGCGAACCGGCGCTGGTGCCGCGCGTGTTCCAGCAGGCGTTTCATCTGATGCGCTCGGGTCGTCCCGGCCCGGTGCTGGTCGATCTGCCGATCGACGTGCAACTCGCGGAGATCGAATTCGACATCGACACGTACGAGCCGCTGCCGGTCTACAAGCCGAAGGCCACGCGCAAGCAGATCGAAGCCGCGCTGACGATGCTCAACGACGCGGAAAAACCGCTGATCGTCTCCGGCGGCGGCGTGCTGAACGCGGCTGCTGAAGATCTGCTCGTGACGTTCGCCGAAACGATCGGCGTGCCGGTGATCCCGACGCTGATGTCATGGGGCGCGATTCCTGACGACCATCCGCTGATGGCCGGCATGGTCGGTCTGCAAACCTCGCACCGCTACGGCAACGCGACGATGCTCGCAGCGGACTTCGTGCTCGGCATCGGCAACCGCTGGGCGAACCGTCACACGGGCAGCATCGACGTCTACACGAAGGGTCGCAAATTCGTGCACGTGGATATCGAACCGACGCAGATCGGCCGCGTGTTCGGCCCGGATCTCGGCATCGTGTCGGATGCGAAAGCCGCACTCGAACTGTTCGTCGAAGTGGCGCGCGAATGGAAGGCCGCGGGCAAGCTGAAAGACCGCGGCGCATGGGTCGCCGATTGCCAGCAACGCAAGCGCACCATGCAGCGCAAGACGCACTTCGACAACGTGCCGATGAAGCCGCAACGCGTGTACGAAGAGATGAACCAGGTGTTCGGCCGCGACACTTGCTACGTGAGCACGATCGGTTTGTCGCAGATTGCCGGCGCGCAATTCCTGCATGTGTACAAGGCGCGCAACTGGATCAACTGCGGCCAGGCCGGCCCGCTCGGCTGGACGATTCCGGCGGCGCTCGGCGTGCGCGCAGCCGATCCGCAACGGCCGATCGTTGCGCTCTCGGGCGACTACGACTTCCAGTTCATGATCGAAGAACTCGCGGCCGGTGCGCAATTCAAGCTGCCGTACGTGCATGTGGTGGTGAACAACTCGTACCTTGGCCTGATTCGCCAGGCGCAGCGCGCATTCGACATGGACTTCTGCGTGCAGCTCGGCTTCGAGAACATCAACTCGCCGGCGACCAACGGTTATGGCGTCGATCACGTCGCGGTCGCCGAAGGACTGGGTTGCAAGGCGATCCGCGTGTTCAAGCCGGAAGAGTTGAAGCCCGCGCTGCAACGCGCGCAGTCGATGCTCGCCGAGTTCAACGTGCCGGTGATCGTCGAAGTGATTCTCGAGCGTGTGACCAACATCTCGATGGGCACCGAGATCGACGCGATCAACGAGTTCGAGGAACTGGCCGCGACGCGCGACGATGCGCCGACCGCGATCAGCATGCTCGACTGAGCGTCGCGAGTTGCGCATCGCTCGCGTGATGCATGTTGAGCGCGTGATGCACGTGATGCACCTTATGCGCGGCGGGCTGCGGCGCCATCGAGCGCGCCCCGCCAACCTTCGCCGCACAGATCGTCAAGCCATTCCACTGACCGACCAGAGAGACCCACGCACCATGCCGAAATTCGCAGCGAATCTCACGATGCTGTTCAACGAAGTCCCGTTCCTCGACCGCTTCGCGGCGGCATCGGATGCGGGCTTCAATGCCGTCGAATTCCTGTTTCCGTATCCGTATCAGATCGCCGAACTGCAAGAACGTCTGCAGCAGAACCGCCTGAAGCTCGTGCTGCACAACCTCCCCGCAGGCAACTGGGAAGCGGGCGAACGCGGCATCGCGTGTCTGCCGGATCGGGTGGGCGAGTTTCAGGAAGGCGTCGGCCGCGCGATCGAATACGCGAGCGCGCTGAAGGTGCCGCAACTGAACTGCCTCGTCGGCATTCCGACGGCGAGCGTCGATGCGGACAACGCGCGCGCGACGATCATCGACAACCTGCGCTTCGCCGCGGGCGAATTGAAAAAGGCCGGCATCAAACTGCTGGTCGAGCCATGCAACGCGTACGACATTCCCGGCTTCGCGCTGAACCGTTCGAGCGAAGGCCTCGACGTGATTCGCGCGGTCGGGTCGGACAATCTGTTCCTGCAATACGACATCTATCACATGCAACGGATGGAAGGCGAACTCGCGGCGACCATCAAAAAGAATCTGCCGCAAATCGCACACATCCAGCTCGCCGACAACCCTGGCCGCAACGAACCGGGCACCGGCGAAATCAACTATCCGTATCTGTTCGCGCTGATCGACGCGCTCGGCTACGACGGCTATGTCGGCTGCGAGTACAAGCCGCGCGCGACTACCACCGCCGGTCTCGGCTGGGTGCAGAGCGTGGCCGGGCAAGTGCGCGGCGCAGCGCACGCGGCGGTATGAACGGCATGTCGGAAGCGCGTTGGACGCTTCGGGCACGTCAAGAACTTCAATCGGGCTTCAGGCGGGCTTAAAACGCGGCGCGCAAGGCAGGCGCATAGCGCGCGCCTCACGCGTCGAAAGCAATCCGCCTGGGCCACACCAACTCTGGAGATTCACACACATGGCAAAGATCGGTTTCATCGGCCTCGGCATCATGGGCGCGCACATGGCGCGCAACCTCATCAAGGGCGGACACTCGCTGTTCGTGAACGGCGCCTACCCGGTGCCGGAAGATCTCGCCAAAACGACCAGCGTCGTTGCGAATTCGACCGCCGTCGCGCAGGCCGCCGACATCGTCATCATCATGGTGCCGGACACGCCTGACGTCGCCAACGTGCTGTTCGCCGACGACGGCGTCGCCGCCGGCCTCACGAAGGGCAAGCTCGTGATCGACATGAGCTCGATCTCGCCGCTCGACACGCAGGCCTTCGCGAAGAAAATCAATGCGCTGGGCGTCGACTATCTCGACGCGCCGGTCTCGGGCGGCGAAGTCGGCGCGCGTGAAGCATCGCTGACGATCATGGTCGGCGGCCCGGAAAAAGCCTTCTCGCAGGCGAAGCCGCTGTTCGACCTGATGGGCAGGAACATCTCGCTGATCGGCGACAACGGCGCGGGGCAGACCTGCAAGGTCGCGAACCAGATCATCGTCGCGCTGAACATCGAGGCGGTCGCGGAAGCGCTGCTTTTCGCGTCGCGTTCGGGCGCCGATCCGGAGCGCGTGCGCAAGGCGTTGATGGGCGGCTTCGCGTCGTCGCGAATTCTCGAAGTACACGGCGAGCGCATGACCAAACGCGCGTTCAATCCGGGCTTCCGGATCGAGCTGCATCAGAAGGACCTGAACCTCGCGCTCGACGGCGCGCGCAAGCTCGGCATCGCGCTGCCGCACACCGCGAGCGCGCAGCAACTGTTCAGCGTATGCGCGGCGAACGGCGGCAAGGCGTGGGATCACTCCGCGATGGTGCGCGCACTGGAAATCATGGCCAACTACGAAGTCGCGCAGGCGCCGGATAGCGAAGCGAAGGCGGCTTGAGGGGGTGATTGCAAAGCGGGATGTTGCGCGGGTTCTTTGCAACGACGCACTACATGCCCCGCTGCCGCGCGAGTGATGTGAACACGCGCGGCAGCGCAACGAAACAGTCGAGCGAAAAATCGCATCAAACAGGCGTATCGAAGCAGCGCCACGCAAATTGGGGAGGCGTGCCGCAAGCGTCATACGCGGCACATCAAAACAACATCAGATCGTCATACAGCGTGCAGTGATCGCCGCGTCGTCGACATCGCGGCACGCGCAGGTGGGGCGCCCGTTGGTCGTGCAGCATGCGCGGCGCAACGGGCAAATCGTGCCGCTCTGGGCTGAGAGCGGCAAGTGGGGTCCGCAGCGGCGCCCGGCGATGCCGGGGAAGCCTTGGTCGGTCAGACGTCGTCGTCGGGTGTCCGGCTGTCGGATTCATCGTCATGCTTTTTCCGCCACGCTTTAGCAGCGGCATGCAATCACGCATGCCGCCCGCTTGCACGTCCGTTTGCATTTGCTTGCAACTCCCCGCCCTCACCCGCACCTTTTTTGACACATCGTCCCGCGCTTTTCTCCTAAACTCGTTGAGTCTGGCTGTTTGCGTTGCGGACGCCGCGCGCCGCGTCCTGCTCCTGGGTATCTGCTTCCGGGCATCGCTTCATGCCTGTCGTAGCGCGCGTCGTCTGTAGCGTCCGCCTGATTTCTCAACCACTGCACAACCCCGTGCGCAAATCGTTCTTTGCGCCACCACGTCAGGAGAGTGATCGATGGGTATTCTCAGTTTTATCAAGGAGGCCGGCGAAAAGCTGTTCGGCGCCGCCTCGACCCCCGCGCAAGCCGCATCGGCCGCGCCCGATCTCGCCGCGTTGAACAAGACCGCGGGCGACGCGATTGCCACGTACATCCGCAGCCAGGGCCTCGACGCCACCAATCTGCAGGTGACGTACGACGGCACGAGCCACACGGTCACCGTCGCCGGTGAAGCGGCGGATCAGCCGACCAAGGACAAGATCCTCGTCGCCGCCGGCAATGTGCAGAACGTCGACAAGGTCGACGATCAACTGACCGTCACCACGCCCGCCGCCGCGCCGACGCAGTTTCACACGGTCGTGTCCGGCGACAATCTGTGGAAGATCGCGGAAAAGTACTATGGCAGCGGCGCGAAGAACGATGTGATCTTCCAGGCGAACACGCCGATGCTGAAGAGCCCGGACAAGATCTATCCGGGTCAGGTGCTGGTGATTCCGCCGGTGTGATGAGGCGTTCCGTGCCACTGTAAAAGCACACACGGAAACGACAACGCGGCGCCCGGGTCATCGACCCGAGCGCCGCGTTTTTCATTGGACGTTCATACGCGCAAGACTTGCACGTCCCTGCCGGCCGGCAGAGCTAACGCAACATCGTCAATACGTATCGAACACCTTCTGCAACGCCACCGGCCCCGTGCCGCCCGCGGCCAGCTCCAGCATCAGCAACACCCGCGCCTTGTACGGATTCAGCGAGCCCGCGCTGATGAAGCCGAGCGCATCGTCGGCGGCCGCGCCGTTGTGCATCACGTGTCCCGAGCCCACGCGCGACGAGCGCACCACCGCCACGCCCTGCGACGCGGCATCGGCAAGCGCCTGCAGCATCGACTGGTGGATCGAGCCATTGCCCGTGCCCGCGACCACGATACCGCGCACGCCGGCCGCCACCAGTGCATCGACGGCGATTCGCGAGACGCCCGCGTAGCTGGTCACGATGTCGACATGCGGCCAGTTTGTCCCGATCACGAACTCGGTGGCGAGCGTATGCGCGCGCACCACGCCGCGCTGGAATTCGACGCGGCCGTCCTGCACCCAGCCGAGTGCGCCGATCTCCGGCGACTGGAACGCATCGACCGCATACGTGCTCGTCTTGACCACGTCGCGCGCGCAGTGAATGCGGTTGTTGAACGCCACCAGCACGCCCTGCCCGCGCGAGCCCGTATGCGCGGCGACCGTCACCGCGTTCAGCAGATTCAGCGGACCGTCGGCGGACAACGCCGACGCCGGGCGCATCGCCGCGGTCAGCACGACCGGCTTGTCGGACTTGATCGTCAGGTGCAGCAGGTAGGCGGTTTCTTCGAGCGTGTCGGTGCCATGCGTGACCACTACGCCATCGATGTCGTCAGTGGCGAGCAGCGCGTTGATGCGTTGCGCGAGCGTGGTCCACAGCGGCATCGCCATGTCCTTGCTATCGACGCTCGCAATCTGCTCGGGCGCGATGCGCGCCACCGAGGACAAGGCCGGCACCACCGCCAGCAATTGCTCGACACCGACGACACCCGCCTGGTAGCCGGAGGTATTGGTGGCGTCGGCGGCCGCCCCGGCGATCGTGCCGCCGGTCGCCAGCACGGCGATGCGCGGCAGCGGCAGCGTGCCGCTCGCGCCGGAAGCCAGCGTGGAGGAGGAAGTCAGAGTATTCATGGCGGCGATTGTAAGCGATGCGCCGCGCGCCGCCACGGGTCCGTAAAAGGAATGCCCGTTCGTTTCGGGCTCGGTCGAAGTCCGCGCCTTGCAACGGGCGCAAGGCGCGCGTCAGGTCACATGTAAAACACGCGTCAAACGCACGCCGGGCCTCGCCAGCCCGGCGCTTCCATCAGACCGCTTCGCGCAGCTGCGCGGCGATGTCCGCCTCGTTCAACTGCGGCGCGAACATCTCGATCAGCCGGTACGCGTACGCGCGCAGGAACGCGCCCTTGCGCAGGCCGACGCGTGTCGTGCTCGCCTCGAACAGATGCTGCGTGTCGAGCGCGACCAGTTCGGTGTCGCGCTTCGGATCGTAGGCCATCGCCGCGACCACGCCGATGCCCATGCCGAGCTCGACGTAGGTCTTGATCACGTCGGCGTCGATCGCGGTCAGCACGACGTCAGGCAATGCGCCCGCTTTCGCGAACGCCTGGTCGATGTGCGAGCGGCCCGTGAAGTCCTGGTCGTACGTGACGATCGGGAATTCGGCGATCTCGTCGAGCGTCAGATTCGGCCTGCCGACCAGCGGGTGGTCCTTCGGCACGACCACCACGTGATGCCACGAATAGCACGGGAACGTGACGATATCGGGGAAGCGGTCGAGCGCTTCGGTCGAAATGCCGATATCCGCTTCACCGTTGATGATCATCTGCGCGATCTGCTGCGGGCTGCCCTGACGCAGCGCCAGATGCACCTTCGGAAATACTTCGGTGAACTGGCGAATCACCTTCGGCAGCGCGTAACGCGCCTGCGTGTGGGTAGTCGCGACCACGAGGTGGCCGCTGTCCTGATCGGCGAACTGGCGTGCCACGCGGCGCAGGTTCTCCGCATCGAGCAGCATCCGCTCGATCAGCTGATGCACTGCCTTGCCCGGCTCGGTCAGGCCCGTCAGCCGCTTGCCGCGCCGGATGAAAATATCGACGCCGAGTTCGTCCTCCAGATCCTTGATCTGTTTCGATACGCCCGACTGCGACGTGTACAGCACGTTCGCCACTTCGGTCAGATTCATGTTCTGACGCACGGCCTCGCGCACGAAGCGCAATTGCTGGAAATTCATCTGTATGTCTCCGGTTCAGCCAGAGTTGAGTTATTTGAGTTCGACTATCCGAGTATTCGGGGGCAACTGGCACGCGGGCGGTCCCGCGCGGCAGCGAGCCGTTTATTGCGCGGGGAAAACGCGCAACGCACGCGGCACCGCGGTCACGCCATCGCCGACCGCCAGTTGCAGATCGCGCCACGATTCGCGGTCGAGTTCGGCTTCCAGCAGATTGCCTTCACGTCCCGCGAGTTCGACGCGCACGGAGCCCCCCAGCGTCACCACGCGCCGCACGTCGACGACGATCCCTTCGCGATGCCCCGCCGCCCGCGGATACAACTGCAGATCGTGCGGCCGCACATACGCGAACGCCGGACCGCGGAAATCCGCCGTGATCGCAACGGGCAGCGCCGCACCGTCGACCACGAAGCCGCTCGCGTCGACCTTGCCGTGCAGCCGGTTGGCCGCGCCGAGAAACTCGTAGACGAACGAGGTCTGCGGATGGTCGTACACGTCCTGCGGACTGCCCACCTGCTCCACGTGACCGCGATTGAGCACGACGATGCGGTCGGCCACTTCGAGCGCTTCTTCCTGATCGTGCGTGACGAAGATCGTCGAGATATGCAGATCGTCATGCAGACGCCGCAGCCAGCTACGCAATTCCTTGCGCACCTTCGCATCGAGCGCGCCGAACGGTTCGTCGAGCAGCAGCACTTTCGGTTCGACCGCCAATGCGCGCGCCAACGCGATCCGTTGCCGCTGACCGCCGGACAGCTCCGACGGATAACGTTGCGCGAGCCAGTCGAGCTGCACGAGCTTCAGCAGTTCATGCACCTTCTCGCGGATCACCGCTTCCGACGGCCGCTCCTTGCGCGGCTTCACGCGCAAACCGAACGCGACGTTCTCGAACACCGTCATGTGCCGGAACAGCGCGTAATGCTGGAACACGAAGCCCACTTCACGCTCACGCGCGCCGACCGTCGCGACGTCCTGACCTTGCAGCACGACCTGGCCGCCGTCCGCGTATTCGAGCCCGGCGATCACGCGCAACAAGGTGGTCTTGCCACAACCCGACGGCCCGAGCAGCGCAACCAGTTCGCCCGGCGGAAAATCGAGCGAGACGTTGTCGAGCGCGACGAAATCGCCGAAGCGCTTTTGCAGGTTACGAACGGTGATACCCATTACAGCTCTCCTTGCTTGAGCGGGTGTTGCTGCGATGCATGCGTCGCATTGACGGACTGCGAGAAAGAACGTGAAGCCGCTTGTGATCCCGATGCCGAGGCAACCGGCTGCGTCGGTGGTCCGGCGTACGCGGGCACATCGCGCGCGGCCGACAGTTCCGCCGACATATGACGCTCGGCGAGCAGCTTCAGGCCGAGCGTCACGAGTGCAAGCAAGGCCAGCACCGACGCCACGGCGAACGCCGCCGAGAAGTTGTATTCGTTGTAGAGGATCTCGACGTGCAGCGGCATCGTGTCGGTCTGGCCGCGAATATGGCCCGACACGACCGACACCGCGCCGAACTCGCCCATCGCCCGCGCATTGCACAGGATCACGCCGTACAGCAGACCCCATTTGATGTTCGGCAACGTGACGCGACGGAAGATCTGCCAGCCCGACGCGCCCAGCACGTGCGCGGCTTCTTCTTCGTCGTTGCCCTGCGCCTGCATCAGTGGAATCAGTTCGCGCGCGACGAACGGGAACGTCACGAAGATCGTCGCCATCACGATGCCCGGCACCGCGAAGATGATCTGCACGTCATGCGCCTGCAGCCACGGGCCGAACCAGCCCTGCGCGCCGAACATCAGCACGTAGATCAAACCCGAGATCACCGGCGACACCGAGAACGGCAAATCGATCAGCGTGGTCAGCAGCGCCTTGCCACGGAATTCGAACTTGGCGATACACCACGACGCCACCAGGCCGAACACGAGATTCAGCGGCACCGCGATCGCGGCGGTGATCACGGTCAGCTTGATCGCCGCGAGCGCATCCGGATCGGCGAGCGCTTCGAAATAGAACGCGAGGCCCTTGTTCAACGCCTGATAGAACACGGCCACCAGCGGCACGACCAGAAACAGCGAAAGAAACAGCAGCGCGATACCGGTCAGCAGCCAGCGCACCAGCGGCCGTTCGGTCACCGGGTCGGGCCGGCGCGCGACGTTCAGCGGCGCGCGCGGAGCGACAGCCACAGCCGCGCCGCCCTGCTCCGTTCGATTCACGTCATGCGTGGAACGGCCGCTCATTGCACACCTCCGCCGATCACCGCGACACTCGTTGACGCACCGGGCGCCGGGCCCGCGCTGCCGCGACTCGTGCGACGCTGCAAGTACCACTGCAAGGTGTTGATGAACAACAGCATCAGGAACGACACCACCAGCATCACCACGGCGAGCGCGGTCGCGCCGGCGTAGTCGTATTGTTCGAGCTTGGTGATGATCAGCAGCGACGTGATCTCCGACTTCATCGGCACGTTGCCGGCGATGAAGATCACCGAGCCGTATTCGCCGAGCGCGCGCGCGAACGCCAGCGCGAAGCCCGTCAGCAGCGCCGGGAACACGGCCGGCAGCACGACGCGGCGAAACGTCAGCCAGCGCGTCGCGCCGAGGCACGCGGCGGCCTCTTCCTGCTCGCGCTCGAACTCTTCGAGCACCGGCTGCACCGTGCGCACGACGAACGGCAAACCGATGAAGGTCAGCGCGACCAGCACGCCCGCCGGCGTGAACGCGATCTTGATGCCGAGCGGTTCGAGAAACTGTCCGATCCAGCCGTTGCCCGAGTACACCGCCGCGAGTGAAATGCCGGCGACCGACGTGGGCAGTGCGAACGGCAGATCGACCACCGCATCGACGATCCGCTTGAACGGGAACGTGTAGCGCACCAGCACCCACGCGACCAGAAAGCCGAACACCGCATTGATCAGCGCGCCGCCGAGCGCCGAGAAGAACGTCAGCCGATACGACGCGAGCACCCGTGGCGACGTGACCGCGCGCACGAACTGATCCCAGTCGAGCGTCGCAGTCTTGAGAAAGGTCGCCGCAAGCGGAATCAGCACCACGAGGCTCAGATAAGCCACCGTGATGCCGAGTGTCAGGCCAAAGCCGGGCAAGGCGCTCGGCTTTCGGAAGGTCAACGTCGTCATGCTGGATACTCTTCAGGTTGATGCTGGCGGATTGATCACCGGTCTTCGGCTGCCGGACCCGGATTCCGGTTAGCCAAAAGCGCGCCCATTGGGCGCGCTCGGAAGTGGCGCGTTGCCGCGCCGGTGTGTCGACGCCCATTTGGGCATCGGCAACGTGTTACTGCGGCTGGTAGATCGAATCGAACACGCCGCCGTCGGCAAAGTGCGTCTTCTGCGCGTTGGTCCAGCCGCCGAACGAATCGTCCACCGTGTACAGCTTCAGCTTCGGAAACTTCGCGGTCAGCTCGGCCGGCACCTTGTTCGAACGCGGACGGTAGAAATTGCGCGCCGCGATCTCCTGGCCTTCCTCGCTATACAGGAAGTTCAGATACGCGTCGGCCAGCTTGCGCGTGCCGCGCTTCTCGACGACCTTGTCCACCACTGCCACCGGCGGCTCGGCCAGAATGCTCACCGACGGCACGACGATTTCAAACTTGTCCGGACCGAATTCCTTCAGCGACAGGAACGCTTCGTTTTCCCACGCAATCAGCACGTCGCCGATCCCGCGCTGCACGAAGCTGGTGGTCGCGCCGCGTGCGCCCGAATCCAGCACGCCGGCGTTCTTGTACAGCTTGCCGACGAATTCCTTCGCCTTCTGATCGTTGCCGCCCGGCTGATGCGCCGCATACGCCCACGCGGCAAGGTAGTTCCAGCGTGCGCCGCCCGAGGTCTTCGGATTCGGCGTGACGATCGACACACCCGGCTTGATCAGATCGTCCCAGTCCTTGATGTGCTTCGGGTTGCCCTTGCGTACCAGAAACACGATCGTCGACGTGTACGGCGACGCGTTGTCCGGCAGACGCTTCTGCCAGCCCTTGTCGAGCAGGCCCTTGTTGGCGAGCGCGTCGATGTCGTAGGCGAGCGCCAGCGTGACCACGTCGGCCTGCAAACCGTCGAGCACCGAGCGCGCCTGTGCGCCTGAACCGCCATGCGACTGCTTGAAGGTGATCGTCTCGCCGGTCTTCGCCTTCCATTCCTTGCCGAACGCCTGGTTGACGTCCTGATAGAGCTCGCGCGTCGGGTCGTAGGAGACGTTCAGCAGCGTCGTGTCGGCAGCGTGCGCCGTGCTCATCGCGCCGAGCGCGCCGGCCGCGCCGAACGCGAGCGCCGCGATGAGTTGCTTCGTTTTGTGTGCCAGCCCCGTGTGTCGATGATTCATCTCAACTTTCTCCGCGTGTAGTCCGCTGAAAACAGCGTGTGGTGTTGTTCTGCGTCGCGGTCACGTGCACATGAGCGCCAACTGGAAGGCAGTCTATCGAAGGGCTTTCATCATTAAAAATAATGTTTATTCATTCTTTAATACGCAAAAGTGGTAATGACAGCTGGATAAGGCGTTGCGGCATGAAAACGGATGTTTCGGCGTTCGTGAGCGGCGTTGGAACGGCACCCAGGGTCGCGAACTTAAAGTAAAGCTTGAATTGCGCCGAATACTGTATAAAAATACAGTCACCTGTTCATACATACAGTGACCATGACAAAACTCACCGCACGACAGCAGCAGGTTTTCGATCTGATCCGCCGGGCGATCGAACGCACCGGTTTTCCGCCCACCCGCGCGGAAATTGCCGCAGAGCTGGGCTTCAGCTCGGCCAACTCGGCAGAAGAACACCTGCGCGCGCTCGCTCGCAAGGGTGTGATCGAACTCGCGGCCGGCGCGTCACGCGGCATTCGCCTGCTGGCGGGACCGGAAGATTCGCCGCATCAGTTCACGCTGCCGCATCCCAGCATCATGCAACTGTCGCTGCCGCTGATCGGCCGGGTTGCCGCCGGTAGCCCGATCCTCGCGCAGGAACATATCTCGCAGCACTACGCGTGCGACCCGGCGCTGTTCTCGAGCAAGCCCGACTACCTGCTGAAGGTGCGCGGGCTGTCCATGCGCGACGCGGGCATCTTCGACGGCGACCTGCTCGCCGTGCAAAAGAAGAGTGAAGCGAAAGACGGCCAGATCATCATCGCCCGCCTCGGCGACGACGTCACGGTTAAGCGCCTGAAGCGCCGGCCGAACGGTCTCGAGCTGATCGCGGAGAACCCCGATTACGAGAACATCTTCGTGGAAACCGGCAGTGCGGAATTCGCATTGGAAGGCATTGCCGTGGGACTGATCCGTCCCGGCGAGTTCTGAGCCACCGCGCCTGTTCGCCCCACCCCACGCTGCATCAACGTTGCATCGCCTGGAGAGACTCATGGAACGCCTTGCCCGCCTGCTGCCTTTTCGCCAGTTCGGTCGTCTGCGCCATTTACGCAATCTGGTGCCTTGCTCGTTGATCGAGGCGCCCGCTCAAAGCAGCGCTTCGCTGTTCGACGCACCTGCTGAAGCGGCGAGCCTGCCGTCGTCGCTACCTGCATTTGCCCGCGTGTCGTTGAACTCGGGGTTGAATACGGCCGAGCCGGCCCGGCGCGCGCCGGTGCGGGTCTATCACGGACCGTCGCGCCTCATCATGGTCGGCACGGTCGACGCGGTCTGCCGCATGATCGATCGTTGCATTGCCGACGAAGCCAACGTGCATGGCGCGGTGTTCGAGTCGTGATGAGCGTGTGCTGAATGCAAAGCGGCTGCGCGATGCCGCGCGCATGGCCTTCATGCATCGCCGTTTGTCCGGCTCGCTTTTCAGACCTGCTGTTCAGATATTTGCATAGAATGGGATTGTTTTTGCGGGGCCGTGGTCCACGTTAAATTCAATCTGATCGGGAGTTCCATTCGATGACAGGTCCGACACGCACCAAGGGCGCCGCCACCCGGCCGCTGATCATCACGTTGATTGTGGTGATCGTGATCGCAGTACTCGGCTTTGCTTATGCGTCACCCTATATCGCGTTGAACAACCTCAAACGCGCGGCGGATGCGCGCGACACGCAAACCGTCAATCAGTACGTGGATTTTCCTGCGTTGCGCGATAGCCTGAAGGAACAGATTATTGGCATGCTGAACCACCGGCTCGACGCGGACAGCAACAGTAAAATGGCGACCATTGGCGCCATGATCGGCGCGACGATAATTGGTCCGCTAGTGGATGCCTATGCAACGCCGGACGGCGTCGCGGCCTTGCTGAACGGCATGCCGCCGCGCGGCGATCCAGGCGAGCAACCGACAGCGCCGCCTGCCGCAACGGCGGACGCACCTGCGTCTCCGCCTGCTGGCGACGCCCCTCATAACGCGCCGCCGCCGGAGCGGCAAATCACGTCGGGCTATCGCGGCCTCAACGAGTTCGCAGTCACCTACCGGCGCGGCGAAGGCGATGCACATTACTCGGCGATCTTCCGGCGCGAAGGCCTGTTCACGTGGAAGCTCGCCGCGCTCAATCTGAACGAGTAATACCGGCTGGCCGTGACGGCCAGCCACTCGTTGCATCCGTGCTCGTTCGTGCCCGGCAAGCCGCATCAAGCCGCGGCTTGCTGCTGCTCTTGCGCGGAAGAACACGCCACCAGAATGCTGCACGAGACGCGATCGAGCAACGGCGTATTGCCGGCGCCCATCCACCAGCGCGACAAACCGGTGCGGCAACGATGCCCGACCACCACGAGGTCGACATGCAGATCGTTGGCGAGGTTGGCGATCTCGTCGATCGGATGACCGAACGCGAAATGCCCCTGTGCGTTGACGCCCCGCTCGGTGAGCCACTCCACCCCTTCCTGCAGGATGTCGCGGGCCGTCTTTTCGAAGCTGCCGCAGGCCACGTCGGTCAGCAGGCCCGCGCTTTGCGCGATGCTGGAGCGCATGTCGACCACGGACAGCAGATGCGTTTCGGCCTTCAGGTCCAACGCGAGATCGGCGCCGCAACGCAGCGCTTTGCGGCCTTCGCGCGAGCCGTCGTAGCACAGCAGAATTTTTTGGTAGCTCGCCATGGTCATCTCCCCTCGCGCGGGACGCGCGGTCTGAATGAATCATGGTGCGCCGCAATTCAGCTTGCAAGGGATGGAAAACGCTAAGTGCGCGACGCGGGCGCCCTAAACCGGTGCGCGCGGGGCTGGCGCGACGTTGCGTCGTCGCGGCGAGCGGCAGCGGCAGGCATGCGGCAGCGCAAAACGCGGCCTCCGCATAGCGCGTTGCCTGCCCGCCCGGCTTGACCATCAGCCGGAACGTCAGCCTGCCGATGTCCTAGAATAGGCGGCCTTCCCGCCTATAGCGTCGTCTCTCCCGGAGCCTTGTTCGAGCCATGCCTGAAGCCGCGATTGAATTTCACCAGGTCAAGAAAAGCTATGGCGAAAAGACTGTCGTCGATGGTCTGTCGTTTCATGTCGACGCCGGCGAATGTTTCGGCCTGCTCGGCCCGAACGGCGCGGGCAAGACGACCACGTTGCGCATGCTGCTCGGCATCGCAGCGCCGGACGCGGGCACGATCCGTCTGTGCGGCGAACCGATCCCCGGCCGTGCGCGCGTCGCGCGGGCGCGCGTCGGCGTGGTGCCGCAGTTCGACAACCTCGATCCCGATTTCACCGTGCGCGAGAACCTGCTGGTGTTCGGCCGCTACTTCGGCCTGAGCGCCGCGCAATGCCGCGCGGTGGTGCCGTCGCTGCTCGAATTCGCGCGACTGGAGAGCAAGGCGGATGCGCGCGTGAGCGAGCTGTCCGGCGGCATGAAGCGGCGCCTCACGCTGGCGCGCGCGCTCGT
Organism: Paraburkholderia ginsengisoli NBRC 100965; assembly: GCF_000739735.1. Taxonomy (GTDB): domain Bacteria; phylum Pseudomonadota; class Gammaproteobacteria; order Burkholderiales; family Burkholderiaceae; genus Paraburkholderia; species Paraburkholderia ginsengisoli. The sequence continues at coordinate 851,214 of NZ_BBJF01000004.1, forward strand.
CAACGATCCGGACGTTCTGATCATGGACGAACCGACCACCGGCCTCGATCCGCAGGCACGGCATCTGATCTGGGAGCGGCTGCGTTCGTTGCTCGCGCGCGGCAAGACCATCCTGCTGACGACCCACTTCATGGAAGAAGCCGAGCGGCTCTGTCACCGGCTGTGCGTGATCGAAGAAGGACGCAAGATCGCCGAGGGCGCACCGAGCGAACTGATCGCCTCCGAGATCGGCTGCGATGTCATCGAGATCTTCGGCCCCGATCCCATTGCGTTGCGCGACGAACTCGCGCCGCTCGTTGAACGGACCGAGATCAGCGGCGAGACGCTGTTCTGCTACGTGAACGACGCGCAGCCCGTGCACGCGCGGCTCAAGCAGCGCGCCGATCTGCGCTATCTGCATCGTCCGGCGAATCTGGAGGACGTGTTTCTGAGGCTCACTGGCCGCGAGATGCAGGATTGAAGACGCGCATTCACGAGAGCCCTTCGACTCGCCAGCGCCAGTCAACAGTCAGCCAGTCAGCGCTATAACGACACAGCACGAGACACGCAATGGACGCACGCACTTACGACACCCCGGGCGATAACACGCCATCGAAGCAGGAGCCCTTCGCCGCGTTCCCGGCCAACGCCGTGAACTGGATCGCGGTATGGCGGCGCAACTATCTCGTGTGGAAGAAGCTCGCGCTGGCATCGATGTTCGGCAATCTCGCCGATCCGATGATCTATCTGTTCGGTCTCGGCTTCGGGCTCGGGCTGATGGTCGGGCACGTCGACGCCGTGTCGTACATCGCGTTTCTGGCGGCGGGCACGGTGGCGTCGAGCGTGATGATGTCGGCGAGTTTCGAGTCGATGTATTCGGGCTTCTCGCGCATGCACGTGCAGCGCACGTGGGAGGCGATCATGCACACGCCGCTCACGCTTGGCGACATCGTGCTCGGCGAGGTGATCTGGGCAGGCAGCAAGTCGATGCTGTCGGGCGCGGCGATCATGCTGGTGGCTGGCGCGTTGGGCTACGCGAATTTTCCGTCGATGCTGCTGGCGTTGCCAGTCATCATCCTGACCGGGCTCGCGTTCGCGAGCATCGCGATGGTGGTGACGGCGCTCGCGCCGTCGTACGACTTCTTCATGTTTTACCAGACGCTGGTGTTGACGCCGATGCTGTTGCTGTCCGGCGTGTTCTTTCCCGCATCGCAACTGCCCGCGGCCGCGCGCGCCGTCACCGAGGTGTTGCCGCTCGCGCATGCGGTCGATCTGATTCGCCCAGCGATGCTCGGGCGGCCGCTCGACCATGCGCTGCTGCATCTGCTCGTGCTGGCCGCTTATGCGGTGGGCGGGTTTGTCGTGTCGGCGATTCTGTTTCGACGCAGGATGATGAAATAAGCCTGGGTCGCTGCGGAAGATGAAGTAGCGGATGCGGATGCAGGCTAAGCGCCGCACGACCGCGGCACCCGATGAGCGCGCTGCAACGGGTCCTGCCGCGTCGGCATAAGCCCGCGCATGCGCGGCCAGGAACGACTCGCTTCAGTCCTCGTCGTCCGTCCACGGAATGTCGACGTCGGAGATGAACGCCACCGTCGCGAACGGGCCGCCATCCTGACGCCCGATCTTGCCGTCGGCGCGCTGCCATTCGACGCGAAACACCGTGCCCGGATCATCGGCGATCAATCGCACCGTGCGGACTTCATCCGGGTCGGCGTCCTCCACGGGGCCGTCGAGCGAGACCTGCAATTCCTGCGGCCACAAGCCATCGGCCGGATCGTAAATCTTGTCGCCGTCGGGAATCAGCGTGAACGCTTCGACGCCGATGGTCGCCGACGCATCGACGATCATCTTGCCCAGCGCACGCAGCAACGCTGTGGCCCGTGCCGAATTCGCCTGACGGATTGCCAGATCCCCGCGCGTCAGCGCCTGCTCGAGTTTTGGGTTTGTTTTTTGTTGCGCCATTCGATGTCCTGAGTCCTATCGCTCGGTTGTGCGCGACACGCCGCGTTGCCTGCGTGGCGCGCTCCATTTTTCGGGCTGAATCCTACCACTGCTGCCCCGCGAGGGGACGTCGTTCCGGCTTGCATGGCAGCATCGCCGGCCGCGCAGCGCGCTCGCAGTGAGCTTCATCCCGGTCGTCTCCGTCCACCTCAGTTTAGGTCGCGAAACGGTTTCCGGCTGGGACATTTGCCTTTCGGCCGGTCGCGGCGTGACGCAGACTGTGGCGCGATGCCCTGAGCGTGACGATATCTGGCGCGACGGATCTGAGCCGCTCGTGAGGATCTGACTGATCGACGCAAGGGTTTCCGGGCTGTCTGCTATCGCGGGAGTTCCATGCGGCGAAGAATCGGCACGCGCTTCAGGTAGCAGTCCTGGCAAAGCAGGACTATCCGCGAATGACGTCTGCGCGCTCCGCAAGACTGATAGAGCCAGTGAAGCTGGCAAGGCAAATCAAAGCAAATTTCAACCGCCCCGGCGCTCACGCCGGGGCAAGCTGCAACGTGAGTTCAAGCCTGGTTCGACACGAACTCGACCCACGACTCTTGAACCCGCGCATGAACCTGGCGCATCAAGGCGCCGGATTCGGCTGCAACTCGTGCAGCGCATCGACCTCGGCCAGCACTTCCGGCGACAGCTTCACCTCGGCGCTCGCGATGTTCTCCTTCAACTGCTCGAGTGACGTCGCGCCGATCAGATTGCTGGTCACGAACGGCCGGCTATTGACGAACGCCAGCGCGAACTGTGCGGGCGACAGGCCATGACGCTTCGCCAGTTCCACATAACGCGTGGTGGCCTGAACCGCTTGCGGCTTGCTATAGCGCGCGAAGCGTTCGAACAGCGAGATACGCGCGCCGGCCGGACGCGCGCCGCCTTCGTACTTGCCCGACAGCCAGCCGAACGCGAGCGGCGAATACGCGAGCAAGCCGATGTTGTCGCGATGCGCGTATTCGGACAGACCCACTTCATACGTGCGGTTCAGCAGGCTATACGGATTCTGGATGCTGACGATGCGCGGCAAGCCGAGCTTCTCGGCCGCGCGCACGAACTGCGCGACACCCCACGGCGTTTCATTCGACACGCCGATGTGGCGCACCTTGCCTGCCTTGACGAACTCGGCGAGCACCGACAGCGTCTCTTCGATCGGCACCGTGTACGCGTCGTCAACCCACGGATACGCGGGACGGCCAAACGTCATCGTGCTGCGATCCGGCCAGTGCAGTTGATACAGATCGACGTAGTCCGTTTGCAGACGCTTGAGGCTGTCGTTGAGTGCTTCGGTCAGATTCTTGCGGTCGAACTGGTTGCCTTCGCCGCGAATGTGACGCGGATTGTGCGGCTGACGAGCGGGTCCGGCGATCTTGGTGGCGAGCACGATTTTCTCGCGGGCGCTGCGATGCTGAGCGAGCCACGTGCCGATGTAGCGTTCCGTCGAACCTTGCGTTTCGGCGCGCGGCGGCACCGGGTACATTTCGGCGGTATCGATCAGGTTCACGCCGTGGTCGAGCGCGTAGTCGATCTGCGCGTGCGCTTCCTGCTCGGTGTTCTGCTCGCCCCACGTCATGGTGCCGAGACCGATCAGGCTAACCTGCACGTCGGAGTCGCCGAGTCTGCGGTATTCCATCTATCTTGTCCTGTTGAATAGGTGAACGAAAGCGCTGACGTTACCACGCCGGCGCGATGCCTGCAGCAAGGCTAGAATGTCAACGCGGCGGGCGTCGCCCGCTATTCCGCACTCCACGAGCCTGGGCGCTACCCCTTCCGTGATGAATCCCGAACACCTCGAACTGCTGGTCACCCGCGTGATGCCCTACGGGAAATATAAAGGCCGCGTGATTGCGGACCTGCCGGGTCACTATCTAAACTGGTTCGCTAGCCAGGGCTTTCCGCCGGGCGAAATCGGCCGGCTGCTCGCGTTGATGCAGGAGATCGATCACAACGGTTTGAAGCCGCTGCTCGAGCCGTTGCGCAAGCGTTAGTGCTCCTCATGTCCTCGCGATGAAAGCCTCGTTAAGTGCCGCGAAGCCGGATGAAAGTCATTGCGCAGGCAATGTGCAAGCAATGTAGGCCTGTACAAATTTATACAGTCTTTTTCTTGCACGTTGCACTCGCGTGGATTTTAATCGGCATAGGTCGGGGCATGATCGGGAATGATCCGATCGCCCGCGCGAATCTCCGCACGTCATCCTGTTTATCCGCCTGTCCATGCCCGAGTTCAGTCTGTCCGCCCTGCTTGAGTTTATCGGTCACGACCTTTCGCCCATGCGCGCGGTCATCGGCTTTTTTCTGATCGGCTACCTGGTCGTCGGACTGCCTATGCACTTTCGCCAGGGCGCCGCGTCGCGCGACGTCTGGGGCACGGCCGCCGGTGTAACGATGGCCGCGATCTACGCGGCGTTCATCATCGGCGTGTACCCCGCGTTGCATCATTCGACGGTCGCGCTGCATTAGCACGCAGCGCTTCAATGAAATGGGGCGCCGCTTCGTGGTCGATAAGACGCAGCGTCACGAGCCGGCATCGGCCGCGCTCAACGCCGGACCGAGACCGTCGGACAGCGGTTTGAGCAACGCCCTGCGCGGCTGCCGGCGACGCACCGAGATCCGGTAAAGCGGCCGCCGCACTTGCCGTGCTTAGCTGACGCGTCGTCTGGTGAAACGCGAGACAGCGTTCGTCCCAGTCGAGCTCGCAATGCGCAAGCATGCGTCGCACGTTGCCCTCGAAATCGTCGAGTAGTTCCTCGTCGCCGACCTTCAGCATCACCCTTGCACGCGGCGCGCTTCGCCAGTGCGCCATCAACGCATCGTACGCACGATAGTAGCGGCCGAGTTCGCCGAGATCGTAGCCGGACGGCACGTCGGCGGGCAGTGCGCCGTCGATCGCGCGGCGATACGCGTCATGCGCTTCGTCGAAGCGGCCGAACGCCTGCAGGCGGTTGCCCATGTCGTTATTCGAGCGACCAGCCGAGCCCGTGATGGGAACCCGCGTTCGACGGCTTCGGGAAAGCGCTGCAACGCGGCAAGCGTGCGGCGAGGCGTTCGTAGTTGACGGCATCGGACGGATCGAGCCGCACGCGGCTTCGAAACATCGCAGCGCGGCCTCGAGTTCGCCGCGCGCGATCGACGCGTCGCCTGGGCGCGCCGTGCCGAAGCAGTGGTCGGCGTCGTAGCGCGCTTCATCGACGACGGAACGTGCACGGACGTCGCTGCGAGAAATTCCTCGGATGGGCGGGTCGTTCTTCTTCGTCCAGCTTTGGCGCGGACAGGGGCGCGGAACCAAAGGCAATTGTCTGAGCGGAAAATAGCAGGCGCCCCTACAGTTCCTTTGCGAATAATTAACCAACTGTTACCGCACGGCAGATCGGTAAGGCGCAGGAAAATTATCCCTATGCCGGACCGTCATGGGATTCGATCGCGATGCGTGCACTGGAACCTGCGCTCGCGCGCGACGCGTCGTAATGCGCGGACACAAATACCGCTGAACTCCATCGCGTGCGATTTTTCTCATGCTTGTACGAAGGAGAAAATCGTGAGCAGGCTCGTTGCATCGATAGCGCTGTTGGCACTGGCGGCAGGTCTCGCCGGATGCGTGGTTGCGCCGGGATACGACTATGCGTACGCGCAGCCCTACTACCCCGGTTATGGATACGCGTATGGACCGCCGTATGTGCCGGCTTACGGCACGGTGGGGATTTGGGGCGGCTGGGGCGGCGGCTCGTGCTGCTATCACGGCGACGGCCACTGGCATGGGCACGGCGGAGGCTGGCACGGCGGGGGAAATGGATCGCACGGCGGCGGTACGTGGAGTCGCGGCGGCGGTGGTGGTGGTGGGCATGGAGGCCATGGCCATTGAAGCTGGGCTGTGGCCGATCGGATTTCCTGCGATTAAAACCGTTAACCCCGAACGCCACATTCCGAACGCCAAAACAAAAACGGCGTTGTGATTTCTCACAACGCCGTTTGCAAAACTATTTACTGCCTGAATTCTTTGGGGTGGCTGATGGGGCTCGAACCCACGACAACAGGAATCACAATCCTGGACTCTACCAACTGAGCTACAGCCACCACTGACATCTGCTTGACTTGCCTAAAAAATCTGGCTCGTCGATGAAGAAACGAGATTATACGAACAAGAATCCCGTTTGCCTAGCCCTTTATTCAAAAATTTCGTTCGGCTCGCGCAGATGCTGCCTGGCCTCGTCGAAGATGCCCAGATCGCGCGCCGCGAGGCGCTTGCTATCGGACAGAACGCGACGCCATCCACGCGCGCCGGCCTCGCCGCGATAAAGGCCAAGCGCATGGCGCGTGATCGCACCGAGATAGGTACCGCGCGCCATCTCGGCCGCGCAATATTCGATCAGCTTTGCTTCGACCTGCTCGCGCGTCAGCGGCGCTTGCGACGAGCCATAGAAGCGTGCGTCGACATCGGCGAGCACATAGGGGTTGTGATAAGCCTCGCGCCCGAGCATCACACCATCGACGTGCTGAAGATGCGCGTCGACTTCATCAAGCGTCTTGATGCCGCCGTTGATGATGATCTCCAGATCCGGGAAGTCCCGCTTCAACTGGTACGCGTACTCGTACTTGAGCGGTGGAATCTCACGATTCTCTTTCGGGCTTAAACCTTTGAGGATCGCGTTGCGCGCATGCACGATGAACACGTTGCAGCCGGCGTCCGCAATCGTCCCGACGAAATCGCGCACGAAGCCGTATTCCTCGACCGCATCGACGCCAATGCGGTGCTTGACCGTCACCGGCACTGAGACGACATCACGCATCGCTTTCACGCAGTCGGCGACCAGTTGCGGCTCGTTCATCAGGCACGCGCCGAACGCACCGCGCTGCACGCGCTCCGACGGACAACCGCAGTTCAGATTGATTTCGTCGTAGCCCCATTGCTCGCCGAGTTTCGCCGAACGGGCGAGGTCGTCGGGTTCGCTGCCGCCGAGTTGCAACGCGACCGGCGCCTCGTGCGGGGTGAAGGCGAGATGGCGCGGCACATCGCCGTGCAGCAGCGCGCCGGTCGTCACCATTTCCGTGTAAAGCCACGTATGGCGCGAGATCACGCGATGCAGCGAGCGACAGTGGCGATCGGTCCAGTCCATCATCGGCGCGACGGAAACGCGGCGCGGGCTGGGAGTTTGAGGTGCAGACATGGGGCGGCCAAACGGCGTGAATCGAAACGTGGATTTTACCGCAAGGTGGGAAAGCGCCCGCTTGAGCCTGATTGCGCTTGATATCGGAGCCAATGCAGGTGCCGTCGCAGACAAGCCATGCGCCGACTCCGCATACCCTCGCCCACCTGGATAACTCGGTTCCCAGCAGGCCCTTTACCTACAAAAACGCTTTGCCATTGGGGACGGACCGTCGCTATCGCTTGTGCCGCTTACCTCTGCGGAATTATTCCGAAATCAGGAATAGTAATTTCAGATTATCGGCACAAATTTTCGATAGTAGGGGTATACACTGCCTTCCATCGACGTTGCAGCCACACCCTCACCGGCCCCTGCGACGCCTTCCTGAAACGAAGTCGAAAGTTACCGGAGTCACACCATGAAGACCAAACTCATCGCCGCCCTGCTGGTTGCCGCTTCTGCCTCGCTCGCCGCCCCCGCGTTTGCTAGCGGCTACGGCCCGGCACCGTCGTATCGTCCGTCGGTCGGCGCACCGGCATCGCAACAAGGCCAGAACGCGCAAACCGTCGCTGCTGAACGCGCGAACGCTGAATCGAATGCGTACGGCGGCGTGAAGAACGTGTCGTCGCAATCGGGTACGCGTGAGCCGGTTTCGGGCCCGCAATCGGTTTTCTTCGGCCACTAAGCAGTCGAAGCCGCGGCCCGCAACGGTCGCGGAATAATCAGGCGCCGCGCATGTAGTGTTAATGCCGGCGCCTGATTGCGTTTACCGGCGCGACGCGCAAAGCGCGTGCTTTCGCCCTCCTCACATCTAGCCCTCCAACCCCGCATCGATCAGCGCGCGCGCCGCGCGAAAGGCGGCCTCTGCCGCCGCATGTTCGGTCGACCACAGCGTGTCGATACGCACCAGCCGCCAATCGACCACCACGGCCCCGTCGCGCAGCACCCGAAAATGCGCCTTGACGCCCGTCAGCACCTGCTCGACGGCGACCTCGATGTCGTAGTCCTGATAACGCTCCTCGTAGTCCCCCATGTCGACGCCCTTCGGCTCCATGTTCGCCTCCGTGAGTGATATCGCGGGTGAAAAGACGGCCAGACTGGTCCAGCGAGCGCAGCGAGTGGCTCGGTTCGACTCGGGGCACGCAACGGCACGGCACCTTCCAGACCAGCCTAATCCAACGTCGCTCAGTCGCAATCGCCGGAAAGATACTGTCGGCCGCTACAGGTAATCTGGATCTCGCCGCGACCGGCGTCGGCGGCCAGCCCGCTCGCCAGCAATTCCGCCGTCACGGACTGCGCCAGTGGCGGCGCCGGTTGATCGACGCCGACGTCGTTCAGACGCCGTAACGCTTCGATCGCTTCGGGACTCAATGACTTCGACATGGCCGTCTCCGTCGGGATGTTCAATTCATCGTAGCAAGTTTCGGGGACGTATGCAGGTAAGCATCGACGGCTGCGCATCAAGTGGCGGCCGTTGACCAGAGGGTATAGGGCTTGCTGCGTTGAGGTTTGTCACGAAGCACGGCGCGCGCGTCGCGGTAATCGAAGCGGCCCGGTTCCTTGACGCCCGACCGGCATTGCGACGCGGGCGTTTCACAGCTGTGGCGTCTGCCCGCCAAAGAAAGGGGGCTTCCCCCAGCGCATGACCTATTTCATTCGCCCGTGGTCCCACCACCCGAACCGCACCAGCGACAAACCCAGCAGCCAGCCCACATCGCAAAAGGAGGACGACATGAAGCGAAGCAGATGGACAACGCTGACGACAGTCATCGCGTTCACCGCGGCCGCGACGACCGCCACCGTGGCGCTCGCGCAAACCCCAAAACCCGCGTCACCGGATAACAACGCGCCAATGATAAAACCGCCGGAAGCCGCTTCCGGCTCCGGCGGTGCGAGCAATCCGGACAACATGCCGATCAAGCGTCCGCGCCAACCGACCAACGACCGGATGACGCACGAGCCGCCCGCGAGCGGCGCGAACGCGAAATAGCGCGGCTTGATAACGCGGCTTTACAGGCGCGCGATCGACACCTCCGTCGACTTCACCAGCGCGACCACTTCCGAACCGACCTTCAGTTCGAGTTCGTCGACCGAGCGCGTGGTGATCACCGACGTGACGATACCGAACGGCGTCTCCACGTCGACCTCGGATACCACCGAGCCGCGGATGATTTCCTTGACCTTGCCTTTGAACTGATTGCGTACGTTGATTGCGGAAATGCTCATATCGAGTGACTCCAAAGATGCGGTTAATGACAACAGTCAGTCAAGGAAACTCAGACCGCCCAGCGGACTTCTGTCGGCCGCCTGAGACGGTTTGCGTCATGCTCGTCGTACGGACGATCGGACAACGCGTCGTCGTTCGGCGCGTTCTTCAGCACGCGTTGCAACACGTGTTCTTCGAGCGCGGCGAATCCCGCCGACGCCCGCGCGCGTGGCCGCTCCAGCGCGACCGGCTGATCGAGCGCAATGCGCCCTTCTTCGATCAGCAGAATCCGGTCGCCGAGCGCCACGGCTTCATGCACGTCGTGCGTGACGAGCAGCGCGGTGAACTGGTGCTCGAGCCACAGTCGTTCGATCAACGCATGCATCTCGATGCGCGTCAGCGCGTCGAGCGCGCCGAGCGGCTCATCGAGCAGCAGCAATTGCGGACGATGCACGAGGGCCCGCGCCAACGCCACCCGCTGACGCTGACCGCCGGAAAGCTGCGCCGGCCAGTCGTTGGCCCGTTCGAGCAGGCCCACTTCGGCGAGCACCGCGCGCGCATCGTCGCGCGCGCTGCGGCCCAAGCCGAGCATCACGTTCTGCAGCACGCTTTTCCACGGCAACAGTCGCGCGTCCTGAAACATGATGCGGGTGTCGAGCGGGCCGCCATCCTCGGCGCGCTTGTCCAGCACGCCCGCACTGGTCTTCTCCAGCCCCGCGACGAGCCGCAGCAAGGTCGACTTACCGCAACCGCTACGACCGACGATCGCGACGAAACTGCCGCGCTCGATCGACAGATCGAATTCGGACAACACCTTGCGCTCGCCGTAGCGTTTGCCGACCCCGCGCAATTGCACCGAGTAGTCGGACGATGAACGGGATGCAGCCGCCGCGCCATTTCGCGTGAGTGCGCCGGCCGGCGGTAGCGCGTCGCCGCGTGTGGGATCGGCCCGGTCGACGTCCGCGGCTTCATCCGCGTCATGACCGGCGATCCTCGGCTGCGCGAGTTCCGCTTCGAGATCGCTGCCCGCAATACCGCCGAACGACGCCGACAATGTCGTTGCGTTCATCCTTTCGCTCCTCGTTGATAGGCCGGATGCCAGCGCAGCGACACGCGCTCCAGGCTCTTCGCGAGCACGTCGGCGAGTTTGCCGAGCGCCGCGTACAGCAGAATGCCGACCACCACCACATCCGTTTGCAGGAATTCACGCGCGTTCATCGTCATGTAGCCGATGCCCGATTGCGCGGAAATGGTCTCGGCGACGATCAGCGTGACCCACATCAGCCCGAACGCGAAACGCACGCCGACGAGAATCGACGGCAACGCGCCCGGCAGAACCACATGGCGGTACAGCGCGAACCCCTTCACGCCATAACTGCGCGCCATTTCGATCAGGTTCGCGTCGACCGAACGGATGCCGTGAAACGTGTTCACGTAGATCGGGAAGAACACGCCGAGCGCGACCAGAAACACCTTCGCCTGTTCCTCGATGCCGAACCACAGGATCACGAGCGGGATCATCGCCAGCGCCGGGATGTTGCGGATCATCTGCACCGTCGAATCGAGCGCGACTTCGGCGGGCTTGAACAGACCCGTCGCGAGTCCGAGCACGAGGCCGATGCCGCCGCCGATCGCGAATCCCGACACCGCGCGCCACGTGCTGACCTTCACGTCCGCCCACATTTCGCCGGACTGGATCAGCGACCACGCCGCCTTAACGACCGCGAGCGGTTCGGGCAGCACGCGCGTCGACAGCACGCCGCTGCGCGCGGCGAATTCCCACGCCAGCAGGATCGCCAGCGGCGCGAGCCAGGGCGCCAGATGCGCGCCGATGCGGCGTAGTGCGCTTGAGGCCGCGTCGGCATTGGTGTCCGCGCCAGCGTTGGCGTTGCCGCGCTCCGCGCTCACGTTGGCTTGAGTCATGATGGTTTCCTCATTGCTAGTCGAAGGTCGTGCGTGCCGTGCGTACCGCGCGCATCACGCGCTCAGCTCGCGCTCGCCGCCTTCGGCAGATAGTTGTTGCCGACGATCTCGCCGAACGGCCCCGACAGCGGTCCATTCGAAACCTTGTTGCGGCGGTTCGGCAGCAGCGGGAACACCAGCTCGGCGAAGCGATACGACTCTTCAAGATGCGGATAGCCGGACAGAATGAAGGTGTCGATGCCGAGGTCGGCGTACTCCTTCATGCGCGCGGCCACCTGCTCGGGATTGCCGACCAGCGCCGTGCCCGCGCCGCCGCGCACGAGGCCCACGCCCGCCCACAGATTCGGATAGACCTCGAGCTCGGCTCGCCCGCCGCGCTTGCCGCCGTGCAACGCGGCCATGCGGCGCTGTCCTTCGGAATCCATCTTCGAGAACGACGCCTGAGCGCGTGCGATGGTGTCGTCGTCGAGATGGCTGATCAGCTTGTCGGCGGCGGCCCATGCTTCTTCTTCGGTCTCGCGCACGATCACGTGCAGGCGAATGCCGAACTTGATCTCACGACCATGCGCGGCAGCGCGTGCGCGAATGTCAGCGATCTTCTTCGCGACCGCCTCGGGCGGCTCGCCCCACGTCAGATAGGTGTCGATATGCTCGCCCGCCATGTCGTGCGCGGCCGGCGACGAACCGCCGAACCACAGCGGCGGATGCGGGTTCTGCACCGGCGGATACAACGCCTTGCCGCCCTTCGACGTGAGATGCTTGCCGTTGAACTCGATCGCGTCGTTGGTGTGCGAAGCGGTCAGCAGCTTTCGCCAGATGTGCAGGAATTCGTCGGTGATTTCATAGCGCGTGTCGTGATCGACGAACACGCCGTCGCCTTCCAGTTCGGCCGCGTCGCCGCCGGTCACGACATTGATCAACAGACGCCCGTTCGACAGACGGTCGAACGTCGCCGCCATCCGCGCGGCCAGACCCGGCGACGAGATGCCCGGACGGATCGCCACCAGGAACTTCAAACGTTTGGTCGCGGCGATCAGGCTCGACGCGACCACCCAGGCGTCTTCGCACGAACGGCCCGTCGGCAGCAGCACGCCTTCGTAGCCGAGCGTGTCGGCGGCGACGGCGATCTGCTGGAAGTAGTCGTAGTCGGCCGCGCGTGCGCCTTGGGACGTACCGAGATAGCGGCTGTCGCCGTGAGTCGGAATGAACCAGAACACATTCATTTTGCTGCTCCTGCTAGTTCGAAACTGGTTGAACGGGGACGTTGCGGGAGGTGTCCGCGCACACGCCGGCCGCGCGCATCCAACCGGCACACGGCCGGGCGATGCAACGAAAAAGGGGCTTGAGAAATGGGCGGTGCGGCCGCGCGCTATGGGCGACAGCGTCGGCACCGGCGCGCTTGCGCCATGCGGTGGGTAAAGATCGGCATCAGGCAGGACATCGCGACGGCTTCCCTCGACCAAACGTGCGCATGACGCGCTCGATTAAACGGGCGACGGCGCCAAACGCCGTCTGCATGAAGAAGCAGTCTATGGATCGGGGCGCGCCTTTTGAACGATTTTTTTTAGCTTAGGTTTTCCACTTTCGTGATTAGCCCGACGCTAAAGCATACGGGTGTTGCGCTTTATGCACGCGGAAAACGCGGGACCCCTATATATAATGGCGCACATTTTCCAATAATCCGGTACGGGCCACGCGCAGCACGCCGCCCGTACCCTGGCGGTGCAATGCATGCAAAAACTCATCCTGCCGTTCGTCGCCGGTTTTCTGGCATCCCTGTTCTTTCACGAATCGACGCTCGCGCTGATGCACGCAGCCGGCATGATCGAAGCAAGTGGTTTTTCGACCGCGCCGTTTTTACCGCTCGGCTTGCCAGAGTTCATCGCGAATGCAATCTGGAGTGCGTTCTGGGCTGTGCTGATGGCGTGGCTGCTGCGCGTCGCGCCGCATCGACACGCGCCGTGGGTGCCGGCCTTCGTGTTCGGCGGCGTCGTGCTGACGGCGGCGAGCGTGTTCGTCGTCGATCCGCTGCGCGGCATCTGGCCGAGCGGCAACATGCTGCCGCGCCTGGCGGTCGGTTTCGCGGCGAACGCGCTGTGGGGCTGGGGCGCGCTGGTGTTCATGCGCGCTTTTATGGCGAGTGAAGACGAGGAGTGAGCGCCTGGGGAGCGAGTCCGCAGGGCGGTGGCGGTGGCGCGACCGATGCGCTGCACCACGGCTCGCTTTGAGGCTTTGAGGCAGGACAGTCGCCGGCTTACGCCGACGGCCTTGCCAACATGGACTCCCGCGCTTCGCCCTCTCTACTTCTATTCAACCGCGCAAATCGCGCAACGGATGTTCGTTCGCCGGCCACGGGCTCTCGAACATCTTCTCCACGTCGGCGGCACTCACATCTTCGATGCGGGCGAAGCGCCAGCGCGGCGCATTGTCCTTGTCGATGATGCGCGCGCGAATCCCTTCGAGCGTATCACCCGCGAAAAAGCTCGAACGCGTCAGATCGAGATCGCAACGCAATACGTCGGCCATCGAACCCTCCGCGCGAGTCACTACTTCCAGCGACACCGCCATCGACAACGGCGAGCGCTCGCGCAACACCCCGATCGTCTGCTCGGCCCACTCCGCCGCGTCGCCCGCGCGGCTGCGCTCCTGTTCGAGCGACGCGAGAATCCCCGCGACGTCGGACCACGCGAAATGCCGGTCGATCAACGCCCGCGCGCGCGCCAGTGAAGAAGCGTCGGGCTGCGGCACGACCTGATGAGCAAGCGCCTCGCGCTGGATACAGGCGACCACGTCCGCGCCCCGCTCGAACAATTCGCTGCGCAACGTATCGACGAGCGCGGGCAAGGCCGAGTCGTCGAGATACGTGTCGGCGAGACCCGCGTAGAGCGCATCGGCCGCGCCGATCGTCTCGCCGGTCACCGCCAGATAGCGGCCGATCGCGCCGGGCGTGCGCGCCAGAAACCAGCTCGCGCCGACATCGGGAAAGAGGCCGATGCGGGTTTCGGGCATCGCCATCTTCGTCGAGCCGGTGACGACGCGCAGGCCGCCGGTGCGATGCGCGCCCTGCGAGATGCCCATGCCACCGCCCATCACGACGCCGTTCATCAACGCGATATACGGCTTCGGATACGTGAAGATCGCGTGATTGAGGCGATATTCCTCGGTGAAGAACACGTCGCGCACGTCATGCTCGCCGCGTTGCGCCGACTCGTACAGAAAGCGGATATCGCCGCCCGCGCAGAACGCGCGCGGATGCTGGCTGCGCACGACGACCGCGAGCACGTCGGGATTTTCGCGCCACTGATCGAGCGCCGCGTGCATCGCGCGAATCATGCCGGTCGACAGCGCGTTGAGCGCCTTCGGCCTTTCCAGTTCGATGAAGCCGATGCGATTGGCTACGTGGGTCGCGACTTCGTCGCTGACGGCGGGCGAGGCGGAAATGGACATGGAGAGCGAGGCGCAGCGGCGTTGAGTAAAGTGGAACTGAACGTTATCACGGGGTCGCGGCTTTGCGTTTCGAAGCCGGCGTGCGGGGCTTTTTCGCCGATGCTTTCGATGACGCTTTCGCTGACTTGTCGCTCGACGGCGCTGGCGATGGCGACGAGCCGCTGGCGAGCTCAGCGGCTTGGGTCGGCTCGGCAGGCGCGGCGGACTGCGAGTCGGCGGGCGCCTCTGCGTGCGTCTTCTTGCGGTCTCCGGCCGTGCCCGCGACGCGGCGCGGCTGTGCGGTTTCCTGGTCGACTTGTTCAGCGGGTTGCGGCGTGCCGAGCCATGCGTCGAGTGCGACGCCCACCACCGTATCGAGCGGCGCGGTCGGAAACACCGGACACGTGAGATGCAGCGCGACGACCCCATGCAAGGTCGCCCAGAACGCCTCGGCCCACACGGCCGGGTCCGTCGAAGCAGGCAGGCGCCCCGCCGCCTTGAGTTCTTCGATCGCGGTGTTCATGAGGTGCAAGGCGGTTGCGCCCGGATCGTCGGTGACGGTCAGTTCGGGGTTGTCCGCGGCCTCGCCCGCTTCGGCCGTCGACGTCGCCACCGTTACCGATGCCGTGGCGCCTGCCGCTACCGGGTCCGACGCTGTGAGCACGGCTTCATCGTTCGCGAGCGCCTTGCCCTTCCCCGCCGCCGCTGCAGCACCCGCGCCACCGAGCGCCGCGCCCGTATAACTCGGGTCCTCCATGAAGATCAGCCGGTACGTCTGAGGATGCGCGACGCCAAATGCCACATAAGCGCGGCCCAGCCCCTTGAGCCGCTCGGCCGGATCGGCGACGCCCGTGAGCGGCACGAAGGTCTCCAGCAATTGCGCATAGCCCTCCGCGCACAGCGCATGGGCGATCTCGTCGCGGCTCGCGAAATGGAGGTACAACGTGGCGGGTGAATATTCGATGGCGTCGGCGATCTTGCGCATCGACAGCGCGGCGAAGCCCTCGCGCATCACGATGCGCCGCGCGGCATCGAGGATGCGTTCGCGCAGCGCCTGTTTCTGGCGGTTCTTTCGTTCGGCGATTCCCATGACGAGCATTTTCAGGTTGACAAACTGAAAAGTCAAATTAAACTGAACACCGTTAAGTGAACAGTGTTCAGTAAATTTTTGCCTATCAACCAGATCACCGGGCGCGCTGCGGCGCTGCTTCGAGGAGTCGTGATGGAACAGCCAGGAAAAGTGGGTCTATTCGGCGCCGCGGGCGCGGCCGGCCGCAGCATTGCGGCGGCGCTCAGCGCGGCGGGCCGGCCGTACCGGGTGGTCGGCCGCTCGCGCGAGCCGCTCGACGCCGCGTTCGGCCACGACCCCCTCGCGGAAATCGTCACGTGGAATCCCGACGATCCAGCGTCGATCCGCTCAGCAGCCGCCGGTTTGCAAACGGTGATCTATCTGGTCGGCGTGCCCTACGACCAGTTCGCCGCCCATCCGCCGCTGGTGGAGAAAACGCTTGCCGGCGTGGTGGCGGCGCACGTCGAACGCTTCATTCTGATCGGCACCGTGTATCCGTATGGTCGCGCGCGCGGCAATCCGGTCCGCGAGGATCATCCGCGCGAGCCGCACACGTTCAAGGGGCGGATGCGGCTCGCGCAGGAAAATCTCGTGCTGGCGGCGCACGGCCGCGGCGGCCTCTCGACGCTGGTGCTGCGCCTGCCCGACTTCTACGGCCCGTGTATCGAACGCAGCCTGCTGAACGGCGTGTTCGAAGGCGCGGCGACCGGCAAGCGCGCGCAGATCGTCGGGCCGGTGGATGTGCCGCATGAATTCATCTATCTGCCGGACGTCGGGCCCGTGGTGGAGACGCTCACGCGCACGCCGGCGGCCTATGGACGCTGGTGGCATCTGGCCGGCACGGGCACGCTCACGCAGCGCGAAGTGGCGCGGCAGGCTTATGCGCTGGCGGGGCGCGCGCCGAAGCTGCTGGTGGCGGGCAAGACGATGCTGCGCGTGCTGGGCCTGTTCAATCCGCTGATGCGTGAGCTGGTGGAGATGAACTATCTGATGACCGAGCCGTTAGTGCTCGATGATTCCGCGCTGACGAAGCTGCTCGGCCCGATCGCCAGAACGTCGTATGAGGAAGGGATCCGGCGGTGCTTCGAAGCCGCGCGCGACGCGGCTTCGGCCAGCGGAGTCATGCAGCGAAGCGCCGCGAAAACGGTCTGAATGACGGAGACGGGAGCCGCGCGCTTGCGCGGCGCAATTGGGCTGGTCGATTCGCGAAGCCCACGGCGAGTTTCGCCGCCGATGCGACGCAGGGCACTCAGACCCTTGGCGCAACCGGCGCGCACCACGAAGCCTATCGAGCTAGCGAGCGGCGGCGAGCCTCTATCCTTGGGGCAGGCTCCAACCACCACGCTTACTCCACCGCGTTGCCGGGCGGAAAGTGCCCACTCTTGAGCAGCACGGGCGTGCCGTTGCTGATCTGCAAGTGCTCACGCGCGACGGCCTCGATGCGCGGACGCCCGGCGTCGAACGCGCGCAGCCAGCCTTCGCGGTCCTCGGTGTAGGCACCGAAGTGGTCTTCGAGCGCTTCGACCGAAATCGCGCACGGCACCGGCTCGCCATCGACCAGCGCGGGAAAGACAACGGTCAGATTGGAGCCGCGGTAAGCAGGCGCGTCCGCGGGAAACCGAATTTCCATGGTCGCCTCATCAGAAGGGTCCGGCAGGCAAGTGGCGCCGGCCACAACCGGCCGGCCGCCGCCAACCCCGCTATGGTACTCGCGCGGCCGGAGCGCGGTCCAGCGGGCGGCGGCGCATTCTTCCGGGCCTTCAGGCGCGCCGGTGGCGTCGTGTTCGTCGGCATGGCGCCCGGGCATCAGCGCCCTCCCAGCAGACGATCGACATAATCGCGCGCCGCCTGCTCGACGAACACCAGCGCCTCTTCCTCGCTGCCGAAGCGCTGCTCGCCGCCGAGTTCGAGCAGCGTTTCCATCCGGTGCGGATCGTCCGGACCGTGTTCGGCGAGACTCACCGAACCGACATAGGTGCCGCCCGCGTGCGGCGCATCGGCCGCCGGCACGAAGCGCGCGGCGGCGCTGATGTAGTAGCCGCGATAAGGTCCGCTGACCCGTTCAGCCATAGTATTTCTCCTCGTTGCGATTGATAGTCGAACGCTGCGCGCCGCGGCGCCGGCCTGCATGTCGCCGCAGGTCCGCGCGGAACGCGTCGCAACATATGCGCTCGTGGCAAACAGCGAGTAAGTAAGGCGCCGTACGCGCCGATAAGTTCGCCCGGCGCGCGACGGCTGGCGTCGGATCGCACTTGTGCGGCCCGCGCGAGTCGAACCTCGACATCGGCACGATCCGTGCTGCCGCAACACGCCATTTCTAATCCGACGAGCGCAATATGGGAAAATATTTTCTGCAGAACCACGAACTGCCCGAGCCGGATGCGGCGAACCGATGGTTTGCGTATGCCGAAAGTCACGGCATCGACATTCCGAAAGCCATCAGCATCTGGGAAGACGCGGCCACCGAAACCGGCACGGAAAGCCGGCGGCAGGTCGGCGCGGCGGGCATCACGATCGAGACGCCCTAGCCTTCGGCGCGCACCTCGGTGTCGACACCGGGCCCAATCCTCTATTCGAATCTCTGAAAGGAAAATCTCACGATGCATTTCATGACGCAATCGCGCCGCGTCGGCCGCTTCGGCCGCTTCCGATCCAGCAGCGCGTTCGCGCCGGTTCGCCGGGCAGCGCTGTCGGCCGCCCTGCCCGCCGCCGTGCTGTTGGGTGCGGGACTCGCCGGCTGCGCATCGTCGAACACGACGTCGCTGATCAATCTGCCGAACGGCCAGACCGGCTTCGCCGTGAATTGCAGCGGCGCCGACGCCGCATCCAGCTGGGCCTCCTGCTACGTGCAGGCCGGCAATGCATGCGGCGCGACCGGCTACGACATCGTGTCGAAAGATAACGACGAAGGCGGCACGGCCGGCGGCAGCGTCACGAACGTCGTGTCGGCCAACGTGAAAAACCGCTCGATGATCGTGCGCTGCAAGTGAACGCCAGGCGCAACGTCCGGCGCATCTGAACGCCGGGCGTTGGCGTCGCGTGGCACGTCCGCATGACGATGGCGTGGGCGAAAGAAGTGCCGACGACCCTCGGCGCGGCGTCGAATCGCCGGGTCAATGCGCCTGCATCTTCGAAAAGATGTTCAACACCGCGACGCCGGCAATGATCAGCCCGAGCCCGATGATCGCCGGCACGTCGGGCACCTGCCGATACAGCACGAGCGCGACCAGCGTGATCAGCACGATGCCCGCGCCGGACCACACCGCGTAGACGATGCCGACCGGAATGCTCCTGAGCGTCAGCGACAGGCAATAGAATGCCACGCCATAGCCCAACACGACGACCGCCGACGGCAACATCCGCGAGAAACCTTCCGACGAACGCATCGCCGAGGTCGCAATCACTTCGGCGACGATCGCGATGCCGAGCAACGCATACGGAGGCATCCGCATCGCGTCAGGCCTTCGCGAGCGCGAGCTTGCTGTAATCGTGGCCGAGATGCGCGCACAGCGCTTCGACCACCAGCTCATGATCGGCGCGCTGCGGCAGCCCGGAAACCGTGATCGAGCCGATCACGCCCGCGCCTGCGACCGTCAGCGGAAACGCGCCGCCATGCGATGCGTATTCCGTGTTCGCCAAGCCGTGCTTCTCGGCGAGCGTGCTGCCCGCCTGTTGCATCTTCAGGCCGATCGCGTACGAACTGCGACGGAAATGCGCGACCGTGTTGCCTTTGCGGCGCGCCCAGTCGACGTTGTCCGGCGTCGCGCCGCCGAGCAGGCTGAAGAACAGCGGCTGACCGAAGGTGCGCACGTCGATCGCGGCGGGGATGCCGCGCGCCTTCGCGACCTCGTGCAGATAGGCGCCGATTTGCCACGCGCGGTCGGCATCGAATTGAGGGAACACGAGAGCGTGTTCCTGAGCGGCAATCACTTGCAGGTCGTGAGCGATATCCATGGGGTTCAGAGCAAGGTAAGAGTTGAGGCGCTCGCCGTTGTCCGTTGTGAATGCCTGGCGAGCCGCGAAGAAGAGAACCTGATTCTAGCGCAGCGTTCGACGCGGGTTTGCCGGCAAGCGACGTGGTCGATGCGTGCTACGACTTTGGATCATCGAGGGCGGCGCATGATGTACCGCATGGCGTGCCAGGCCGGGCCGCGTCGCGAGTGAAGGCCACTCTTAAATAGCTGTTGCATTGGCGTAAGCTTTGTCCTATAATCTTTTCTTCGACGGACGCGGGGTGGAGCAGTCTGGCAGCTCGTCGGGCTCATAACCCGAAGGTCGTAGGTTCAAATCCTACCCCCGCAACCAAGAGCATCAAGGCTTTACGGCAGTTTTCTGTGTCGCTCACAATTGCCCTGAAATATCGGCAGGACAATCGCCGCGCATTTTAAGCGAAATTGCCGAAAAACTAAAACCCGCTTCGAGCGGGTTTTTTGTTGTCCGTCAATCGACGGCACCCGTCCCAGGCATTCCGCCACTACTCCACCGAATCGCAATACCCCATAAAAACGCGCGCAAGATTTGCGACCGGCGCAGCGCGCGGGTCTCGATGCGTTCGGAAACCTTATACGGTAGTTGTTTCAATCGGATGATTGAACTAGGCTGGCGAACAGGCCGGGAAATTTAACAATTTTCCGCGCCCCCTCTATTCTACTGATGGAGGCTTCGCCGATGTCCTACGGTCTTGATATGGAACAGGTCCGGTATGAGACGGACAGCAACGGAAACCGGTTGCGGGCCATCGTGCCCCTGTCGATGTTTTCCGCGCTAACCACGTTCTGGATAGAAGTGCGCCGCGCAGAGACGGCGCGCATAGAATCACGCGCACGCCCCGGCATGTATCGCGCCTCGCTTGACGGATAAGTCCAAGGTGAACCGGAAGCGGCACAGGAACGCTCTGCAACGGCCAGCCATGCGCCACCATCGCCCTACGTACAGGAAGGCAAACACGGCCGCAAATGGGCCGATCTGATAGCCCGCATGCCCGCCGATTCCACCCCGGCCAGCGAAGCGAACGGCGAACCGGCCAACGCAACACAATTCCGCGCCGACATTTCCCCCAGTACGGACGATGCACCGCACGTTGCGAAGCTCAAAGGCGATATTTCATCGTCACAGAAATTTTTCGCCCGTGAGTTCGAGGAAGAACCACCCGCCGAAGTGCTGGAACAGATCAACGAGGGTGTCTATTTCCTGCGCGCCTGGCGACGGTATCGGGGCTGGTCGATAGACGAAATGGCCGAGCTTTTCGGCACGACGCGATCGAACATCGAGCAGCACGAATACGGGAAGGCGCGGCCGTCAAGGACGACACTCGATCGCTTCGCGACGTACCTTGATTGCCCCGTTGCCCAGCTTACGCCGAAGGCCGGAAGCAACACCCAGCCCTGGCTTACCGTGATCGAAGGCGGCGACCCGAACACCCCGCCACACGCGAAGACAGAGCCACGCGCGCCCGATGATACGGATTACCCCGACGTGGTACTTGCCCACATGATCGCCGGCAAGTCACCGCTGACCGCATGGCGCTTGCATCGCCGCCTGTCGCTCGCGCAACTCGCCGAGCAGTACGGGTCAAGTGCGAAAAATATCCGGCATCTCGAAGAGTCGGCCACGCTTGCAAAGCTATGCCCCATTCTGCACTGCAAACCCGAGCAGCTATTGCGCCCTGCGAGTCTTGAAGTACCGGCCGCGCCGGTTCGTGTGCGCGAAGTCACGGACGATATCAACTTTCATCGCAGAAAAAAGGCAGGTCGCGAGGCGCGCATGGCGTAGCCTTACGGAAGCAGAAGCGACGCGCGAAAGTGCTTTTTTTTGAATCTTATGGTATGGCATAAGAAAACCTAAAAGAGGTCTTATGGAGTACATTGCACTGCTTATAGAATCCAGGCTTAAACCGTTGCTATAGTGCCCGCAGTATCAATCACCGCAAGCGGAGCACATGCAATGTCAGCAGCCCAGGGACGCAAGAGGAGCCAGACAGGAAAACCAGATCAGGGGGAAGGCGCGCGAAGGAATCGCATAAACGCGCCTACGACAAAGACAACGATATCGGTGGAGGTGGAATTGCTCGCGCGCATCGATGCCTACGCGCACCGTCTGGGTATCTCGCGTAGTTCGCTGATGTCTATTGCGACGAGCATGTTTATAGACAATCTTCTTGAGAGGCGAAGGGAATGATCCAGGTACGGGCCGACTTGCTTATCGATGCGAGGATGTACTAGCGCGTAACCGAATACGCGCGCCGGGAGGGTCTGACGCCCGAAGAAGTTTTGTCTCAGACAATTGATGCGCTCGCGCAGCATATCGAAGGGCTCACGCCAGAAACGCACGACTACGTGCGCATGCGTGCGCTGTGCGAGGCGATGGGCTATACGGATTACCGCGTGTTCCCGAGCGGGCGCAGGGCCTGCATAAGACAGTTGGGGCACGCCGCGGCAATTCTCGCGGATATCACACCGGACGGCGGCGGCGAACTATGGTGCTATGCCACTGCGGCGCACGCACGCGAAGCGCTCGTCACGTGGGGCGGTCCGCAAAGAGCGAGCCGCAAGGCTGGCAGCATCACCCCACCACAGGCCGGAAACGGCCGGACGGCGACGAGGCAGAGGAATATATCGAGTCCTGAGCGTTGGCTGTGATCGCATCGCGCGAGGCATCCCCAGGACCAACGCCACGCAGGCCCAGAGTGGTTCCGATGATGCGCGCCAGTCCATTCCGTGCGGATTCGCTGGCGGCGCAACTCTACGCGCTCAAAACAGGCGCAGAATGCTGGCGCACGGATGCACGCAAGAACCGGCGCGCGTGCGTGCGGGCAATCGCCGACATCCGCGCGCGCGAACCGTTGCGCGACTACGACATAGCGCCGTGCCACGTTACGTTCGATCGCGCGAGATGGCCGACCAGGCGCATGCTCTGCGTTACCCGCATTGCGTGACAAAAACCGCACGTCACGTATCGGGCGTCCTGCGCGTGTCGGCGATGATATCGCCGTGTTGCGCATACGCCGCGAACGCAATCGCGATGTTCAATACGACTTCGAACGGCGTTGCATAGCGGTGCATGATGATGGATACACAAACGGCCGCCGCCATCGAGGCAACAAGCGTGCGCGCAACCGTCACGCGTAACGAAAGACGCCGCCCCGGTTGCGCGCGCGGACAGCCAACGAGATACGCGATTGCCGCGCACGCAAGCGCATTCGCAATACTCCAGAATGCGTCATTGTTCATCGTCATTGCCCGGTGTACGAGCCCGTAATGCGTTTGCGCGCTTCCTCGCTAATGCGGCTCGCGATCGACGGGAAGAATTTTTCGGCCTGTTTGAATGCGGCAATCAACGCGCCGACCACCAGGGCGCTGGAGAGCGCGCCGCCCATCATGCGAGGCATCCACGGCAGGCGCTCCATTGCCCAGGGAGCGATACCATAGCCGAGTATTGCGGCAATCACTGCATAGACATATTTGCGGCCGCGTCGCGATTCGGTCGTTTCAAGCAGATAGACGAATGCGCCGCACACGTTACCGACCGCGATAGCCGCATGTATGTCGTCACCATTCCAGAGGCCGGCAAGCGCTTCCCACATTTCACGCGGCCTATGCCCTGTGCGACTTACGCGAGGCCAAACGCACTCTTTGCCGCCGCGTAATACGTTTCACGTTTCGCATGTTGATCCATCGCGGGGCCATTGATAATGCGCGTAGTCTGCGCAAAGTCGTTTCTGTCGGCTGCTACGTTGCACCCGTGCGAAGCCCAGAACCATCCGGCCGAACGCGCCGCGAGTACGTCATCGACTGCGAGCAGATCAGGTTGCGCAACAAGATCGACGCCGAGCGCGCCCGCAATCGCGGTAGTTGTCGAAGAACGTTATCTGCTTAAGCCCGCGCCCCCTGTATCGCCATCCGTCGCCGCTCGCGGCGTCGCCGTTGCCGTAGCGGTTCGCATAGGCAAGGTGCGCTATCTGTTGTTGCCGTGCAGGCGGTACGGTCTTTTCGTCAGGATGGCGGCCAAGCGTGCACGCATCGAAACGGGTACGCGTGAGAAGATCGCGAGCGCTTCGGGCCGGTAATTGAAATGATTCGGTGAGTTGGGTAAAGCCCGCGCTCTCGTGGCGTATCTGCGCGATGAATGCCGTTTGACGTGCGGCCGTATTGATCGCGAATTCGGACATTGCGGCCGACACGGGCGCGAACCATCGCGGCAAGTGCATCGGAAAGGCTCCCGGCTCGCTGGAATGTGATCTGGTCCATGTAGCCTCCAGACAATAAAAAGGGCCGCACAAGGCGGCCGGATAGCAAAAAGACCGCGCAATGGCGCGCCCTTTACAAACGCAGTGAAGATCAACCAATCTTGATGTAGGACAGATAGCCCTGAAGGTGCAGCGGATTCTGGTTCTGTGTGCCAGGTACTTTTGAAAAGCCTAGCCACGTTGACATCCCGGCCTGCCAGTCCCCAATCGCACCAAATAACGCAAGTGTTCCGAGGCTGCCGCCTGTTGCGAGAGTCGAAAGCGGTGGCGCGGGATAGTTCTGCACGGCGTACTGGTAGACGCCTGGGAAGGTGTACTGCTGGCCTGTGGCGGCGGTGATCTGCGCTGGCATCTGGTATGTGTCCGATGCAAGCGGAATCATTTTGGCGCTGCCGCACACAAGATAGAGCCCCGTTGCGCCGAGCAGTAACGATCCGTCAGACGCTACGCTGTATTTGAAACCATTCGACGCGGACACCCCGATGTTGAAATCCAGCCCGTACCAGTTTCCATGATCGATCCCACACCCGCTATTGGCCTGGTTGCTGTTGCCCAGCTCAATCGTCAGGGTCGGTAGCGAAGCAGCAAACGACGACGGCTTATTGAGAATCTGTGCGAGGCCGGATGTCGCATTCCAGTCCGCGTTAACCGGCGCGGGTGGGATTGCGGGCGTGTCTTTCAGGTCCGCATAGTCGCCGCTGGTTGCGACGGCTGAGCCCGGCCGCGTCGCTGGAGATAACGCCATGTCATCGAAGAATGCGAAACAGCGCGAAACGCTGCGCGGGCGCGTGCCGCCCGAGCGCGGCGAGGATGGTACGGAAGACGTGATCGAGTGGCGGCCCGATTGGGGCCAATGTTGCAGCGAGTGCGGGCAAACCCCGTGCATGGTCGGCCTGAGCAGCGGCAGCGGTGTTGTCGTTATCGAGGCCACGCGCTGCGCGGACTGCCTCGATAACGATAGCGCGGCGCGTGTGGCTATAGGTTCAGACTACTGATCGGAGGCACGCGATGAACGCCGCAGCGAATCGCCGAGATGTGTTTCCGATGCCCGCAACGTCGCCGAGCAAGCGCGCGCCGAATAACGAGCCGCCGCTAACCGTTGATGAATTTTGCCGTCGCTACGCCATGAGCCGTTCCACGTTTTACCGGATGCGACGCAGGGGGCAGACGCCGCAGGAAATGCGGGTGGGCCGCAAGGGGCTTATCACGCTCGCGCGCGCGCGAGTGGGAGCGCCGCATGCAGTCGGGGGAGAGAAAAGCGCATAGATAGCCTAAGCCCGTAGTTGACGGCCCGCAAAGTTACGCGGGCCGTCTATACGTCGCAACGCTCACAGGCTACGAATAGATCACCGCGGGTACCACGTTACACTCCCATTGGTCGCGTCGAAGCTGACCCTTGGAAAAGGCGGGAATGATGAAGTCCCTACTAGGGTACTATTTCCCGTGCCCGGATCAATGACAAAATCAAAGGCTGTTCCGGAAGAGAGATAGCTTATGTATTCAATGGTCTGGCCTTGCTTGTTGAATTTCCAGAGACTTCCACCCGTGCCCGTGTCGTTCGATGTAAGCATCTGAGTCTGCCTTATGTAACCATTGGGATAATTGAAAAGAAGTTGGGTATAGCCGCCAGTAGGTAGGATAACTAGTTGCTCTTCCATTAGCCCGCTTGCGTCATAGCGATTATGGTACATGCGCCCATCCTCGCTCTGAGTGGCGATAGAGCTTTTTCCGGTATTGTCAATCGAAAAAAAATTCCGTCCCGGATTGATTACGAATATTGAGGAGTCTGCCGCGCTTGAGTATGCAATGCCATCATCGCCGACGGTCCATATCTCTCCCGACTCTTCGTTGACCAGGGTGCTTCCGGCCAAAACCTCAGGATCGCTGGTTTCAAAAATCACAGTAGTGGATTTTTGCGCGTAAACGCGACTGGTTTGACCGCGGACGATCAAACTGTTCCCGCTCGCGACAAAGATAAAGTTATTGTCACACTCGACAGTAACAGTCTTGCCGGACCCGTCGATGTATATGAAATGGGTTGGTGCAGCTCCGGTCGCTTTAGAGTCGGCCGCAACTGTGTAATTGTGTCCCGTGCCCGAAATCCATACTTCAGTAGCGTCGCCAATCTGGTCGTCTTTAAAGACGTTACTGAAGCTGCCGTTCGCGTACACATTGAGGCCTGATTTGCGAGTGGACGATTGCGCCAAATTCCACACGTCTTGCGTTTCAACCGCGCTTGTCAATTGTAGCGGTGTGTCGTCAACCGGAGCGCCGTAAATATATTCGACGCCGTTAGCAAACGTAACGCGCACCCCGCCTTTGGGGGACGGGCTCGCGGCCGTCGGCATCATCATTTCCCAGTCATAGACCCAGCCAGCGTTGTCGACCTGGGGCACCGGAAGGCAGCCAGAAAAGCACTGTTCGAGCGTCGTTGAAAAGGCATCAGTGAACGATGACTGTTCAGACGGGGAAAGCTGATCGTAATAAGAATGGATGGGGCTTTTAAGGAATTCGAAAACGTCGCTCAGCTTCGTTGAACTCGGGGTTTCCCAGCTCGCAACTGTAAGGACCGCGCTAAGCACGCCCAAGCCGATAGCCGCCCGCGGAGAAGCAGCAAATGCGCGAACGCTTAACGCAGCCCCGACTACTGATGCTAGCTGGCTTATCTGCACTTCGCCGATGCCTTTCTTATACGCGGTATTCGCGACAGAGGCAATTGATGCTGCCAGACCAACCTTCGCAGCGTTCGACGCCAACTTGCCCATTAACGCGCCAGCCGCCGGAGAATCCTCCTTGAACTGCAGCAGCATTTGAGTGCTCGAACTCGCAATCCCAGCCACGCTAGCACCGGCGCTTACCGCCGCACTGTATTTGACCAGAGGGTCTTTCTGGTTTTGATCCAGTGCGCTGGAAACGTTGTTTGCGGCGTCGGCTGAGTTGACTGTTCCCCCGATCAGGAAGTTAACGAATGAAGATACAGCTTGTGACGTTGTAACTGATGCCATGTTTTTAGAAGTTCCTCATGCTAAAACGTAATGCGCTGCGTATAGAAATGCTCCACAGCACAACAGCAACCAGGTATAAGCCAGGTAGCAAAAAAGTAATGCCGCGCATACTTTTCAATTTTGAGTATGAATCAATCTCCGATAACAACTCCTCGCCTGTTAATGTTGATACTTTTATTAGCCAGCACCCCCCTTTTCCGTTTAGCAGATAAAATCCATCTACTCGCAAAGGCACGGCGTTTCCGTGCAACGCTATGAATTCCTTGATGCTGGAGTATTCTTTTATGTATTCGACTGGAAATATCTTTCCGTCGCTCGATCGAAATCCGCAGAAATCTGCACTATCCGTTTGTTTTGAGCATTCTTTTGTAATGAATGTCCCAACTTCCCTTATGATCGGCGCAACGGGTGGCAAATCTCCCTGATAGGGAGAGGACGAAAAATATGAAAAGAGAGGCGAAAATAACGTAACAATAATTGCCATCTCCAGAACGAACCGATCATCCTTTTGTCGCGGGGAAAGTTTCGTATCAGCCTCATATAGAAGATCAGCCAATGACTTAATAATATTCATCGAATCTATGATTATCCAGGTTGCGCTTTTTGCTTGTTTATCATTAAAAGTCTATGATTAATTTCGATGGATTCAACGGGAAAATACTTGGAAATGACGAACAAAATTCTTTTCTTGAAAAAGAAAATTCCGAACTCAATGCGCATAAAATGGCTTCGCGATTGCGGCGTGATCCTTTGCGCGATGTAGGTTTTGCTCGACCGCAGATGGAAACTCTGTGAGCGAAACCTATAACGTTCAGGGAAATGCGCGACGCATCGGACAGGTTTCGATCACGTCATGATGAGAAGCCCGCTTGCGCGGGCTTTGACACGGCACTTTGTCAGGCGTTGGCGTTCTCCAAGCCCGCGCGTGCCTGTTTCCTAGATGTCCTGATGCTGCGGGTTAGCTGCCGTTCCGCTATGGCAGCATTAACCGACTGCCGCCCCATATGACACAAAATCAGGCCGTATGCGTCGATCACGAGGTCGGATCATGAATTGCCGCTACCTTCCGGCATTTGCCGATGTGACGCCGCATTGTCGTAGTAAGCTGCTATCCCCTCGCTGCGGATGTGAACCGGATGGCGTAATTGGAAGTCCTGTCGCCTCTATCCGTTACTGTTGCGAACACGTCGGCCGTGCCGTTCGCGTCAATCTGCGCGCTGGTCAGGGAAACGCTTCGAATGTTCGTTTTTTTGTTCCTGTAACGAGGTTATGCCGCAAGGCGCGGGATGCTAGCAACCTGCGCGATGTTCGGGCCTGAGAGTTGCAACGCCGACACTGCACGCAATTTGTTGTTGGGCGCCAAGTGCGCGTAACGCATGGTCATAGCCAGCGAAGCATGGCCGAGCAGTTCGCGCACTATGTTCAGGTCAACACCGCTTTGTACAAGCCACGATGCGAACGTATGGCGCATGTCGTGCCAGCGGTACGACTCGATGCGCGCCGCCTTGAGCACGGTCGCAAATGATTTCTTCATGCACTGGATAGGCTCGCCGGATTCGCCCGCGAACACATAGACGCTATCCGGGTGCGCTAGGGGCTTCCACGTAACGAACACGTCATAGAGCGCGGCATTGATCGGAATATGCCGTGCTTGCCCGATTTCGCGTGTTCGTCACGCACGGTAACGATACGGTGTACCAGGTCGATATCCGTCCAGCGCAGGTTAAAAAGTTCGCCCTTGCGTAGCCCGGTCATGATGGAGGCAAGCACGGCCGGGCGCAGCGGGTCCACAAATTCGGCTTGCGCCAGATCGGGGAGCACCGGCAAGCGGCGGCGGCGGCGGTGTTCGTTCGTGCGCTCGCGCGCGGCGCGTATGTCGTTCTCGCGGGCAACCATCGCCTTGTAAAGCCGGTCGGCTTCATCGCGCGTCAGGTAGCGCACCTTGCCGGACGGTTCTTGCAGCATCTTGACTGTCCGCATGGGGTGCGCCGCGAGGATTTCCGCGTCTACCGCGAACGTCAGCAAGCCACGAAGCGCGGTCAGCTTTTTGTTAGTTGTCGAGCGCGCGAGGCCCGCCGAAATCTGCGCCGAGCACCATTCCTTGAGGGGGGCGGCGGTGAGTTGATCGAGCGGCAGGTCGAGGAAATCGGGGAACGATTGCAGGATGATTTGCGCGTTGGCGTCGCCGTGGTCGGCCGTCTTGCACACCGTGCGCGATTCGGCGCGATAGGTGTCTTCGAGGTAGCGGCGCAGGGTCGGCACGCCGCGCACCGTTCTGGTGAGTTCGGTGCGCTTTACCTTGCGCACCGCCGCAACCGTGAGGGTGTCGCCCTTATGGTCGATAATCTCGCTTTCGCGCTTGGCCGCGTTGCGCGCATCGCCGGGATTCATGGCGGGGTAATAGCCGATCGTTTTGCGGCCCTGGGTGCCGTCCGGCTTCGTCCAGCGGTACGTGTAGCTTGCTGAACCTGCGGGCGTCACCTTCACCCCGAAGCCCCGTAGTTCGTCGCACTGGTACGCCTGATAGTCGCCCGTGCCGCGCAGTGCGCGCATGAAATCCCGATCAATCCTGAAGCGCTGGTGTTTCGTTCCCATCGTGTCGTCTCTCTCTGCGTCGCGCCGGGCCGGTAGGACAAATCTAGGACATTTGCCGTTTGGCACCGGGTGCAACTGGGTGGCATTGAGAGAGACACACAAGCACCGGAAAGCCTTGAAAAACAACGGTTTGGCACTGACTGAGACGGGGTGAGACTGAAAGTTCGCCCTCATAACCCGAAGGTCGTAGGTTCAAATCCTACCCCCGCAACCAAGAGCATCAACTGGTTGGAGACGTCGAAAAAAACATTGAAGGCTTGCCAGATCGGCAGGCCTTTTTTGTTTTGTGCTGCACGTCGTGTTGCGCATCCCCACCCGGGTCTTCGACGTGCCGCATTCTTGCCGGCCTCTTTTGGACTTCGGCAACCACATCGCCGCGCGCCGCCGCATCAATCAATCCCCATCCAATAGCTTCACCCCTGCACGACCACTTCGTCACGCGCAATTCAATTCGGATTCCGAACAGATTTGTTCATTGCACCCCGGCCATTTCCGCGCCGCTCACCGGCTCCGCTCGCCCACCTCAGCAAACCCCCGCCCCGGTGATAAACTCCCATCACTCCTTCTCGTCCCCTTCCTATGAAATTCTGTTCTGTCTGCGGCCACGGCGTCAGCCTGAGCATTCCGCCGGGCGACAACCGCGAGCGCTTCGTCTGCGGCAGTTGCGGCACGGTGCATTATCAGAATCCGCGCAACGTGGTCGGCACCGTCCCGGTCTGGGACGACAAGGTGCTGCTGTGCCGCCGCGCGATCGAACCGCGCTACGGCTACTGGACGCTGCCCGCGGGCTTTATGGAAATGGGCGAGACGACCGCTGAAGCGGCGTCGCGCGAAACGCTGGAAGAAGCCGGCGCGCGCGTCGAGGTGCAGAGCCTGTTCTCGCTGCTGAACGTGCCGCACGTGCATCAGGTGCATCTGTTCTACATGGCGCGGCTGCTCGATCTCGACATCGCCGCCGGCGAGGAAAGTCTCGAAGTGAAGCTGTTCGAGGAACACGAGATTCCGTGGGACGAGATCGCCTTCCCCACCGTCGGCCAGACGCTGCGCTTCTTTTTCGCCGACCGCGCCACCGGCAGCTTCGGCCTGCACACGGGCGACATCTTCCGCTCGCTGCGCGAAGGCTGAGCGGCGCGCATGGTTCCCTGGCTCGGACCTGACGATCCGTTCCCGCCCGTCGAGCGTGCGCTCGGCGCGGCCAGCGGCGCTCCCGGTCTGCTCGCGGCGAGCGGCGACCTGCTGCCGTCACGGCTGATCGACGCCTATCGGCGCGGCATCTTTCCGTGGTACTCGGACGGCCAGCCGGTGCTGTGGTGGAGCCCCGACCCGCGCATGGTCCTGCGGCCCGCCGAATTCAAACTGTCGCCCTCGTTGCGCAAGACCCTCAAGCGCGTGCTGCGCGAGGACGCCTGGGAGATCCGCGTCGATCACGATTTCGCCGCCGTGATGCGCGCCTGCGCACAAGCGCCGCGACGCGGACAGCGCGGCACGTGGATCACCGCGGACGTCGTCGAAGCGTATTCGTCGCTGCATCGGGTGGGCGACGCGCACAGCATCGAAACATGGTTCGAGGGCAAGCGCGTCGGCGGTCTGTATGGCGTGTCGTTCGGCAGGATGTTCTTCGGCGAATCGATGTTCGCCGACGTCACCGACGCGTCGAAAATGGCGCTGGCGGCGCTCGTCGCCCACTTGCGCCGTCACGAAATAGAAATGATAGACTGCCAGCAGAACACGTCGCATCTGGCGTCGCTGGGCGGTCGCGAGATAGCGCGCAAGGCGTTCGTCGCGCATGTTCGCGCGTCTGTCGACGCAGCGCCGATTCCCTGGCGCTTCGACAAGACCGCGTTGCTCGAGCTCGTCGCGCGAGCGGCGTAGGAAGAATCAGGCCGAATCCGGATCCGTCGCCTACCGAGCCGCGGGTCGCACACCGCAAGGCGGCGGGTTCGCATTACCAGAGACGCTTCGCGAGCTGCCAACGTGACTCATCCCAACGAGCTGCCTCTTTCTCCGCTTTCAGCGCTGCAATTTTATGCAACGGCGCCGTATCCCTGCAGTTACCTGGATGGCCGCATCGCGCGCTCGCAGGTCGCAACGCCCAGTCACCTGATCAACTCCGACGTCTATACCGACCTCGTCAAGGCCGGCTTCCGGCGTTCGGGCGTGTTCACGTACCGGCCGTATTGCGACGGTTGCCGCGCCTGCGTGCCGGTGCGCGTGCCGGTCGATCAGTTCGAGCCGAACCGCACGCAGCGGCGCGTGTGGAAGAAGCACGGCGAGATGATCGCCACCGTCGCGCCGCTCCATTACGACGAGGAACACTACGCGCTCTACATGCGCTACCAGTCGGCGCGGCATGCGGGCGGCGGCATGGACCGCGACAGCCGCGACCAGTACGAGCAATTCCTGCTGCAAAGCCGGATCAATTCACGCCTCGTCGAATTCCGCGAGCCGCTGCCGGATCGGCCGGACTCACCCGGCATCCTGCGCATGATCAGCATGATCGACATTCTCGGCGACGGGCTCTCGTCGGTGTACACGTTCTTCGAGCCGGGGCTCGCGCAGACCAGCTTCGGCACCTACAACATCTACTGGCAGATCGAACAGGCGCGCAGCCTGAAGCTGCCGTACGTGTACCTCGGCTACTGGATTCGCGAAAGTCCGAAGATGGCGTACAAGGCGAATTTCCGGCCGCTCGAAGGCTTGATCGACGGCGCGTGGCGCGTGCTCGATCCCGCGAGCATCGATCTGCCACCGGTCGATCTGGCGATTCACGGCAGACGCGGCCCGCTCAGGCCGTAGCCGGTCGCGCGGACGGCGGCGCGTCGTGCGGTTCGCCGCGATGCGGATGCGGATGCGGGCGCGTAT
The DNA here is from genome assembly GCF_000739735.1 of Paraburkholderia ginsengisoli NBRC 100965. Lineage (GTDB taxonomy): Bacteria > Pseudomonadota > Gammaproteobacteria > Burkholderiales > Burkholderiaceae > Paraburkholderia > Paraburkholderia ginsengisoli. Next base: position 883,657 of record NZ_BBJF01000004.1, read on the forward strand.
GCCAATGCTGCGCACGTAGTCCCGCAACAACGGCTCCGAATCCGCCAATCGGTCTCATCAAAACGCAAAACCGGTAAAATGGCGGGTTCCCATTTTTCGGCCGCCCGGCTTCGTCCCGTGTTCAGTTCCCTCTACCCGCTTGTACGCGCCCAACTCTTTCGCATGGACGCGGAAGACGCTCACCACCTGACCTTGCGCATGCTCGGCGCCGCCGGACGCACCGGCCTTGCCGGCGCACTCGCGCCGCATGTGCCGGACGCGTCGCGCACGGTGATGGGGCTGACGTTCCGCAATCCGGTCGGGCTGGCCGCGGGCCTCGACAAGGACGGCGCGTGCATCGACGGACTGGCCGCGCTCGGCTTCGGCTTCATCGAGGTCGGCACCGTGACGCCGCGCGCGCAGCCGGGCAACCCGCGCCCGCGCATGTTCCGTCTGCCGCAGGCGCACGCGGTGATCAACCGGATGGGCTTCAACAACGCGGGCGTCGACCAGTTCGTGCAGAACGTGCAGGCTGCGCGCTATCGCGGCATTCTCGGGCTGAACATCGGCAAGAACGCCGACACGCCGATCGAGCGCGCCGCCGACGACTACCTTTACTGCCTCGAACGCGTGTACCCGTTCGCGAGCTACGTGACGGTCAATATCTCGTCGCCGAACACGAAGAACCTGCGCCAGTTGCAAGGCGCGGGCGAACTCGACGCGCTGCTCGCGGCGCTCAAGGACAAACAGCAGCGCCTCGCCGACATGCACGGCAAGCTGGTGCCGCTCGCACTGAAGATCGCGCCGGACCTCGACGACGAGCAGGTCAAGTCGATCGCCGACACGCTGCTGCGCCACAAGTTCGAAGGCGTGATCGCGACCAACACCACGCTGTCGCGCACGGCGGTGACCGGCATGCAGTACGGCGATGAAGCCGGCGGCCTGTCGGGCAAGCCGGTGTTCGACGCGTCGAACGAAGTGATCCGCAAGCTGCGCGCCGAAGTCGGCGAGACGGTGCCGATCATCGGCGTCGGCGGGATTTTCTCGGGCGAGGATGCGCGCGCGAAACTGGCGGCCGGCGCGTCGCTGGTGCAGCTCTATACCGGCTTCATCTATCGTGGACCGGCGCTGGTGGCGGAATGCGCGCAGGCGCTGCGCTAAGCCACGATCTCACGACCCGTCACGGAGCGTCGCGCGCTTGCGGCGGTCCATGCCCCGGTAATATAGACATACACAAACGGTATTTTGGTTTCAATAGCCCGTTTTGTTATGCTCTCGTCCGTTAAAACGCCAGACGAACAACAAGGAACACGATGAAATTTGGCCTGCTGAAAAAGCTTCTGGTCGCCGGTCTGATCGGCGCGTCGTTCACCGCCGTCGCCGCGCACGCGGAAGACCTGCTCGACCAGGTCAAGCAGCGCGGCACGCTGCGCATCGGTCTGGAAGGCACCTTCCCGCCGTTCAACTCGAAAGCGCCGTCGGGCGAACTGGTCGGCTACGACGTCGACATCGCCAAGGCGGTCGCCGCGAAGCTCGGCGTGAAGCCGGAATTCGTCACGACCGAATGGAGCGGCATCATCGCCGGCCTGCAGGCGGGCAAGTTCGACGTGATCGTCAACCAGGTTGGCATTACCGACGCGCGCAAGCAGGCGCTCGACTTCTCCCCGGCTTACACGTACTCGGCCGCGCAACTGATCCAGCGCAAGGACGACACGCGCGAGTTCAAAACGCTCGAAGACCTGAAGGGCAAGAAGCTCGGCGTCGGTCTGGGCACGAACTACATGGACATGGCGAAGTCGGTGCCGGGCATCGACGTGAAGACGTATCCGGGCGCGCCCGAATATCTGCGCGATCTGGCCGCCGGGCGTCTCGACGCGGCGCTCAACGACCGTCTGATGCTCGCGTATCTGCTGAAGAACTCGCAACTGCCGCTGCGTACCGGCGCGAACGTCGGCGCGGGTAACCCGTCGGGCATCCCGTTCCGTAAGGGCAACCCGAAGTTCGCGAAGGCGATCGAAGACGCGATGACCCAGCTCGAAGCGGACGGCACGTTCGCGAAGATCTCGGACAAGTGGTTCGGCATCGACGTCAGCAAGCCGATCAAGTAAGGCGCCACGGGTGAAACGAAGGGCGGCATCGGCGACGATGCCGCCCTTTGCGTTTGTGCCGGCGTGGCTCGCTGCATTGCTGGCTCGCCGCATCATGGCCCGGTCATGGCCGCATCATGACCGAAACGCCGCGGCATCTTCGCGTTGCGGTGGCGCGCGAAGGCTTCCGCCCTCACGCGTACGGCGTCGTCAACGCACCTCCGGATCGCGCCCGATTGACTGCCCACCTGTCTTCGCGCAAGGATGCGCGCTACCCCGCCAGCAACTTACGCCACGGCACCCGCGCTTTAACGCCCGCCAAAGTTTATGATGTGCGCTTTGTGCGCCAACCAGACCACCGCTCATGTCCACCACCTCCCTGCTCGTCCAATCGCTACCTGTGCTCGCACAGGGCGCAGTCCTGACGGTCAAGTTCGCGGTTCTGTCGATGATCTTCGGCCTGATCGCCGGCGCCATGCTCGCGTTGATGGGCATCAGCCACAACCGGCTGCTGAACTGGATCGCGCGCATCTACGTGAGCGTGATGCGCGGCACGCCGCTGCTCGTGCAGATCTTCGTGATCTATTACGGCTTGCCGAGCTTCGGCATCTCGCTCGATCCGACGCCGGCCGGCGTCATCGCGTTGTCGGCAAACGTGGCCGCGTATCTGTCCGAAAGCATGCGCGGCGCGATTCTCGGCATTGCCAGCGGGCAATGGCTCGCCTCCTATAGCCTTGGGCTCTCGCGCCGCCAGACGCTGCGCTACGTGATCGCGCCGCAAGCGTTGCGCATTGCGGTGCCGAGCCTGTCGAACAGTCTGATCAGCCTGATCAAGGACACCTCGCTGGTGTCGGTGATCACCGTGACCGAACTGCTGCGCAGCGCGCAGGAAATGATCGCGTCGACCTATCAGCCGCTGCCGCTCTATCTGGCCGCGGCCGCGGTGTACTGGGTGCTGTGTCAGGTGCTCGAATGGGCGCAGCGCTGGTACGAACGACGCCTCGCGCTACCGTCGCGTCATTGAGCGCCACTGAGCGCTGCCGAGCCCCACTCAGCGTCTGGCGGTAGCTCGCGCGGCCTAACGGCCGGCGAGCGGCGTGGCCGCGTCCAGCGGCGCGCCGAAGCGCTCGAAGCGCGGCTCGCAGTAGTGGTCCGGATCGAGCGAGAACGCGACGCGCCGCGCGCGGCCCATCAGTTCCTCACGCGCAAAGAAGCCGAAGTAACGCGAGTCGGCGCTGTTGTCGCGATTGTCGCCGAGCATCAGATACTTGCCAGGCGGCACCACGACCGGCCCGAACGAATCGCGCGGACTCGGCGCGTCGGGCGCGAGCCGCACCGTATGCGCGACGCCGTCGAAACGCTCGGTCAGATAGTCGCCATGAGACACCGCGTCGCCCGGCAACGGGGCGAGTTTCAGCGGCCGATAATCCGCACGCACGCCGTTCACGTACAGCACGTTGTCGCGCATCGCGACGCTGTCGCCAGGCAAGCCGATCAGGCGCTTCACGATCAGCTCGTGCGCGGCCGACGAATCGATCGTGACGATATCGCCGCGCTGCGGATCGTGCAGATGCGCGATCGCGATGTGCGTGAGCGGCACGCGCAGATCGTAGGCCATCTTGTCGACCACGATCCTGTCGCCTTCGCGGATCGTCGGCAGCATCGAGCCGGTCGGCACGACGTTCCAGTCGGCCACCGCGCTGCGAAACAGCACCATCAGGAAGAGAAACGCGACGAGGCTCTTGTTGTCGCGCCACAGCTTGTTGAGCATGCGCATGGCAAGCAGCTCCTTTGCAAGGGATTCGAAAGCGCGGGCGCGCCGGGCGTTGCGTATAGACGGCCCGCGCGAATCGTACCACTGGGGCCCGGCCACGCGCGTCTTCGCACGCCCTGCTCCGCTCACTCCCCCGCGAACCTAAGCCCGAGCGCCGCGCGCGCCGCATCCGCCATCGCGATCATCTGCAATGATTTCGCGTGAGGCATCACCGGACTCTCCAGTTGCCCCGCGCGGATCAGCTCGCAGAAGTGCGCGGTCTCGTAGTTCAGGCCGCCGCCCGTGAACGGCTCGTCGAGTTCGACCACGCGGCCGTCGGCGTAACGGATCGTCGCGCGCGACGGATTCCACCACGGCTCGTGGATCGTCACGTGACCGCCTTTGGCCATCAGCAGCGCATCGCCCTTGCCGTGCAGATCCAGCCCGCAGAAAAGCTGCGCGATGCCGCGCTCGTGCCGGCTGTTCAGACTCGCGAACGTATCGACGCCCGTCGAGCCGAGCCGCCCGAGCGTCTGCACTTCGTGCGGCGCGCCGAGCCAGTCGACCGCGAGGAACATTTCGTAGATCCCGATATCGAGCAGCGCACCACCCGCATGCTCGAACGACAGCGACGGATGATCGTCCGGCACGCCCGGCACCGAACAGCCCGCGCGCACGAGGCCCACGTCGCCGATCGGGTCGGCCGCGAGATGCTCGCGCAATTTTGTGTAGAGGGGATAGAACGGCGGCTTCATCGCTTCCATGAAGAGCCGTTGCGCGGCGCGCGCGGCATCGAGCACGCGTTCGAGTTGCGGCCGGTTGATGGTGGCGGGTTTTTCGCACAGCACGTGCAGGCCCCCTTGCAGCGCGGCGATCGCGTAGTCGGCGTGGCTGTCCTGCACGGTGGCGATATACAGCGCGTCGATCCCGCTCGCGAGCAGCGAGTCGAAACTCTCGCACACCTCGCCGCCGAATTCGTCGGCGAAGGCCTGCGCCGGTTCCGCGCGACGCGACCACAACGCGCCGAGTCGTGCCTGCGGCACATGAGCCAGCGCCTGCGCAAAGCGGCGGGCAATCCGGCCCGTTCCGACAATCCCCCAGCGAATCACGCGGTCCGAGGGGGCTTCCTGTGTTGCGATCGTCATCGTTTCTTCGAGTCCATGCGGTTCAGAACAGGCGCTATTGTCGCGCATGCCGAACACGGACGCGCGGACATGGGCTTGCGCCCTTCGTGATCCGCTGTCCCGCAGGAAAGATCGATGCGCGGGCCACGGCCGCGCAGATGCTCAGTCACGCGTGGCTCAGGCGCGCGTGGGCGGCTCGTCTGAAAATCTGTCGCCGACTTCTCCAGCCGTATAGTCGATCAATGCCAGCGACGCTATTTCGGCCTCCTTCGGATCGCGCCGCTCGATTGCTTCGAGCACGCGCTGATGCGAACTCACCGCGCCCTCCCACAGGCCGTCCTTGTCAGTCAGGATCGGGTTCACGGTCGATAGCGCGCCGCGCACGATCGCCGCCATCTGCTTGAAGAACTGATTGCCGCTCGCCACCACGATGCGGGTATGGAACAGTTCGTCGGCTTCCTGATAGCCGGGCTCGCCTGGGCGAATCGCGCGAAACGCGTCGAACGCTTCGCGAATCGCCGCGATGTCCGCGGCGCCGCCACGCGCAGCGGCCTGCGCCGACGCCCGCGGTTCGATCAGGATGCGAAACTCGATCACGTCGCGCAGAAACAGCGGATCGGGCTTCGCGCGAAACCGCCAGTTCACGACGTCCTCGTCGATCATGCGCCAATCGCTCATCGGCCGGATGCGCGTGCCGATTTTCGGCCGCACGTCCAGCATGTCGCGCGCGAGCAGCATCGACAGCGCCTCGCGCATGACGGTCCGGCTGACGTCGAACTCCTTCGACAGCACGTCCTGCGGTGGCAGGATAGCGCCGTACTTCTCTTCGACGATGCCGGTGACGAGCCCGTCCATCACTTTGCTCACCAACGATCGATCTTTATTTGCCTGCTCCATGACACTCTCCCCGAAGCGGTGTTTTCCCCGCGTAGCCCGTTGAATTGATCGGCCCTATCGTGTCGTTTTTTATGCGATCCGCAACTTCTTGACGATACGTTGCTAGCTTCAAAACAGATACGCCAGTTGGGACACTTCCTGACAGGGTTATCCCTCTGAAGAATTGTTTCTTCCATGTAACGCCACACGTTTCGACGGGCCATAAACTTGCGTGTCAAGCGTGCCTGCGTTGCGGAATTTGCATAGTGCGAATACGCACGTAGTGGACGCAATTGTCTGATTTGCAGGACCGCACGGCGAGCGGCTGGCGGATAGGGACTGGCGGGATGAGCGAGCGTGACCGGAGTTGGCGGATGTCGCCGGGCGTGGTCGCGGGGAGCGGTGCGAGTCATGAGAAACGTATATGGGCTCGGGGCGCACAGAGACACGCAGAGACACACGGCGGCACGCACGGGCGCGGCGTGCGCATGACGGCCGCCGATGCATGCGCGTGCATTGCATCGCGCTTCAGTGCGAAGTGCCCTTGCCGGGTCGCGGGTCCGCGCTCACCTGAGCGCGGCCATACCGGTCGTCGAAGCGCACGATGTCGTCCTCGCCGAGATGGCCGCCCGATTGCACCTCGATCATTTCGAGCGGCGTCTTACCGGAGTTCTCGAGCCGATGCGTGACGCCGAGCGGAACGAAGGTCGACCGATTCTGCGTGAGCAGGAAGCGCTTCTCGCCGCGCGTAACGAGCGCTGTGCCGCGCACGACGAACCAGTGTTCCGCACGATGCTGACGCATCTGCAAACACAGCCGTCCGCCCGGCTTGACGACGATGCGCACCGGCCGGCTGCAATGTTCGAGGCGCTGGCGCGATAGCGGCCGAAGCCACGTGCCCGACCCGCCCGCGAGAATCGCCGGTTGCACGGAAAACCGCGTGCGTGTTCCGGCGACGCCCGCTTCCACCTCGAGCGAATTGCCTGGTTCTACGATGCGGTTCTTGAACGGTTCCCGACGACGTCCAATCTGCCTGGTTAGCAGTGCTCACGCGATTGGCGACATGATCGGTGCCGTCATAGCAGCTCGAACGTGTTGACGATCGACTCGCCGTCACGCGTGCGGCGCCGCGCGCCGAAGCGCGGCTGGGTGCTGCGCACCTGGCGCGTGAGGCCGATGAACGGCACGCCATGTTCGAGGTAAGGCCCTTCCGTCTTGCGAAAACCGAACTGCTCGTAGAAGCCGCGCAAACCGAGCGGCGCGCTCACTCGCGCAGCGTGTCCCGGCCAACGCTCGGCGATCGCCTCCAGCACGCGTTCGATCAGCAGCTCCGCAGTGCCGTCGCCGCGCCGCAACGGGCTCGTCAGCACCTTGTCGATAGTGATTTCCGGATCTTCCGCATCGCCGGGTTGCACACGTGCGTAAGCGAGAATCGGCATCGGCCGGCCCATGTCCTCCACCGCGAACACGTGTAGCGCGTTTTCATCGCGGCCGTCCGCGTCGAGACAGACATGCGATTGTTCGACCACGAACACCGCGCTGCGCGCCCGCAAAATCAGATACAACTCGCGAGCACAAAGCTGATCGAATTCCAGCGTCTTCCAGTTCATTACGTTCCCCAGCGGTTCAGTAAGTTCAACGGGGGCGGCGGCGCTCGCTGCCCTCGACGGCCTGGTTCAACATCCCGGCTCGTTGTCATGGCTACACGGTACGTCCGCGAAACGCGTGCTTCCGTGCGCCATCGCACTGACGCTCGGGGTTCGCAATCCTTTAATACGTTCCGGAGCGCGATGTCGCGTGCGGCAATACGATGCCGCGACCCACGCGCCAGGCGCGGCGGCGATGACCGCCCGGCCGAAACACGCGGAAAGCCGCACACGTAAAAGCGTTTTTCGCTCACTCCTTCCAGGACCGTTGGACCACCAGGAGGCACCGCACCATGAAGACAGCATTGCGACGCATCATTTCCGAATCCGCCCGTCTGGACGTGCCGGTCGACAGCCTCGCCGACGACGCCGATCTCTACGCGGCCGGTCTGTCGTCGCTGGCGACCGTGCATCTGATGCTCGCCATCGAAGATGAATTCGACATTGAAATTCCGGACCGCCTGCTGACGCGTCGACTTTTCTCCAGCATCGATTCGATGGCTGCTGCAATTACCGAATTGCAGCAGGGCAAGGCCGCAGCATGAACGCGCCCTTGCCGGATGCGGCCCCTGCCGCAACGCCAGCGCCCGACGGCGCTGAGGCGGCCGTCGTGCTGACGACGGTCGAGGCCGAGCCCGGCTGGCGCGCGGCCGCGCATCGCTGCACTGCGGTAGCCGCGCAGTTCGCCGACGCGGTTGACCGCGAGGCCCGCTTTCCCAGCGAAGCATTCGACGCGCTAAAGCGTGAACGTTTGCTCTCGGCGATGGTGCCGGCCGCTTGCGGCGGCGCGGGGCTGTCGCTCGCGGACATCGGCGCGATCTGCGAGACGCTCGCGCAGGGCTGCGCGTCGACCGCGATGATCTATGCGATGCATCAGATCCAGGTCGCGTGCATCGAAGCGCATCGCGGCGAATCGGCGTGGCATGCGCGGCTGCTCGCGCAACTGGTCGAGCATCAATGGCTGCTCGCCTCGGCGACTTCCGAGGAGACCATCGGCGGCAACATGCGCACGAGTGCCTGCTCGGTCGAGCTCGATGGCCCGAGTTTTCGCATCGAAAAGCTCGCGCCGACGATTTCGTACGGCGCGCACGCGGACGGCATCCTCGTCACCGCGCGCCGCACCGCGGAGTCGCCTGCCGCCGACCAGGTGCTGATCGTCGCGTTGCGCGAGAACACGCAACTGGAAAAACGCGGCGGCTGGGACGCGCTCGGCATGCGCGGCACCTGCAGCGAAGGCTTCCGGCTCGTCGCAACAGGACTCGCCGAACAGATTCTCGCGACACCGTTCGCCGAGATCGCCGACCAGACCATGCTGCCGGTCTCGCACACGTTGTGGGCGTCGGTCTGGACCGGCATCGCAAGCGACGCGGTGAATCGCGCGAAAGCGTTCTTCCGCGCTCAGGCGCGCGCGACGCCCGGCTCGATTCCGCCCTCGGGCGTGCGCCTGGCCGACGCGGTCGGCCTGTTGCAGATGATGCAGGCGCGCCTGTCGGTCGCGCTCGAAGCGGCGCGCGCCGCGCACCAGGCACGGCATGACGGCCCGCAGGCCGATGCGCCGCTTGCCGCGTTGCTCGGCTTCGCGTCCGACATGAACACGCTGAAGACCAGCATCTCGACCACCGCGCTGCAAGTCGTCCAGCAAGTGCTGATGATCTGCGGCATGGCGGGCTACAAGAACGGCACGCCGTACAGCGTCGGGCGCCATCTGCGCGACCTGCACTCCGCGCCGCTGATGATCAACAACGACCGCATCGCGCAGAACACCGCAAGCCTGTTGCTCGCGCAGCGTCCTGCCGCCCCGGGGAAAGCCTGAATGAACACGATGACCGATACCGCCGCGGCCGCAGCCGCTGCCGCTCATGGCGTGGCCGATGCGAGCGCCGCGCCGGACTTTCGCGACGAACTGCTGGCCGCCGGCCTGCTGATCGATACCGGCGAAAACGGCCTGTACGGCCGCAGCCAGATCTTCGAGGACGTGCTGGAGCGCCTGAACGTCGCGATCACGCATCTGGGCGCGGACCAGCAACCGGAAGTGCTGCGCTTTCCGCCGGCGATGCGCCGCACCGATTTCGAAGACAGCGAGTACCTGAAGAGCTTCCCGAATCTCGCTGGAACGATTCATTCGTTCTGCGGCGACGACCTCGGTCATCGCCAGCTTTTGCGCGCGCTCGACGAAGCGACGGCCGCCAGCGACAGCGACGACGAACGCAGCGACGCATGGATGGCGCAGCAGAAGCCCACGCGCGTGGTGCTGACACCCGCCGCCTGCTATCCGATCTATCCGGTGATGGCACGGCGCGGCCCGCTGCCCGTCGAAGGCCGCACGATCGACGTGCTGTCGTACTGCTTCCGCCATGAACCGTCGCTCGATCCCGGCCGCATGCAGATGTTCCGGCAGCGCGAATATGTGCGCCTCGGCAGCGCCGACCAGGTGATGGCGTTCCGGCAGATGTGGATCGAACGCGGCTCGCTGCTGGTGACGCTGCTGCAGTTGCCGCTCGAAGTGGATCTCGCCAACGATCCGTTCTTCGGCCGCGGCGGCAAGATCGTCGCCGACAGTCAGCGCGCCCAGGCGTTGAAGTTCGAACTGCTGATTCCGATTGCCGACCCGCGCGGCAAGACTGCCTGCCTGTCGTTCAACTATCACATGGACCACTTCGGCGCGATCTGGAAGATTGCCTGTGAAGACGGCGCGGTCGCGCATACCGCTTGCGTCGGCTTCGGCATGGAACGCATCACGCTCGCGCTGTTCCGTCATCACGGTCTCGACGTGAACAAATGGCCCGGCGACGTACGCGCGCTGCTGTGGGGCGACACCGAAGCGCGCGTTGCGCAAGGCATGCAGGTCATGCTGGCGAATGCGCAACCCACTGGAGCCGGCGCATGAACCCCTCGCTGACACAGGTGCCGATGGACACGTCCAGCGCTTTGCCGATGTCCCGGCGCGTCGAGCTGTCCGCTCGCGACAGCGCCGCCGCGCCGGCATCCGTCACGCGCCCGCGCGAACACGTCTCGCATGCGCTCCACCAGGGCGAACGCGTGTGGCAGGAGACCAACTGCTACGTCGATCTGTGGATCGAACTGTTGCACGGCTTCGGGCTCGACCCGCGCGCGGCATTCGCCTTTACCGTCACGCAGGATTTCGAAGGCGACCAGTTCACGTTCTTCAAATTTCCACTCGAAGACATCGAACGGCTGTACGGCACTCAGGTGCAGGAACTGGCGATCTACGATTCGCTCGAAGCCCGCGTGCTTGCGCAGACCACGCGCGGTCATACGGTGCTGGTCGAAGTGGACGGCTATTACCTGCCGAATACGCGCGCCACGTCGTATCGCCGCGAGCATCCGAAGACCACGATCGGCATCGACTTCATCGATCCCGCCGCGCGCCGCCTTGGGTATTTCCACAACACCGGCTATCACCTGCTCGACGGCGAAGACTACGACGGCGTGTTCCGCAAGCTGCCGCAATTCGCGCAGCAACCGGATCTGCTGTTTCCGTATGTGGAATTCGCCAAGCAGGCGCGACCCGCGCTCGAAGGCAGCGCGCTCGCGGAAGCGTCGGCGGAATTGCTGTGCGCGCATCTGCAACGCAGGCCGCTCGTCAATCCTGTTTCGCAATGGCGGGCCGCGTTTCCCGCGCATCTCGACATGCTGCTCGAACGCGGCGAGGCATTCTTCCATCCGTACTCGTTCAACCTGATGCGGCAGCTCGGCGCGAACTTCGAGTTTCTGTCGAAGTATCTGCTATGGCTGTCCGCGCAAGGCTTCGAGATGCCGGCGTCGATTCCGGCGGCGGCGCAGCGTATCGCGGGGGAGTCGATGGTGATGCAGTTCAGGCTCGTGCGCGCCATCGCGCGCGGACGCCGCGATGCGTGCGACGACTGCTTCGACGTGCTGGAAAGCGCTTATGAAGCGACGCTGCCGCCGCTCGCCGCGCTGGTGCGGTGACGCGCGTCGCGTACGTCGCGTACTGCAAAGACTTTTTGAGGATTCGCTGTGGATGCACCAACGCTCGATCCGTTGAGTGATGAAGGGGGCGGCGGTGCGACGACGAAGGCTGACGCGGCCGTTGCCGCGCACGTTGCCGCTGTCGATGAAACCGCGCGGATCGCTCGAAGCGCCGCCGACGGCAAGAGTGTTGCGCCGCCGGAGCCGACAGCGGCTCCATCACTCTGGCCGCAACAACTCGATACCGGCTGGCAGTGCGTGAGCACGGCGGCGGGCGCATGCGCATCGCCCGCCGATTGGCCCACGCACGGCTGGCTCGACGCGCCCGTGCCCGGCACCGTGGCCAGCGCGCGCCAGGCTGCGGGTCTGCTCGACATCGGTCACCCGCCCTCGCTCGCTTACGACGACCACTGGTATCGCGTCACGCTCACCGGTATCGGCAAACGCCGCTTGCGGCTGCACGGCCTCGCGACGATCGCCGAAGTCTGGCTCGACGGCATCAAACGTCTCGACTGCGACTCGATGTTCATCGCACATGATCTGGACATCGAACTAAATGGCAGCGCCACACTTGCGCTGTGCTTTCGCTCCTTGGCACCGGCGCTGGCAGCGAAACGCCCGCGTGCGCGCTGGCGGCCGCGGCTCGTGTCGCCGCCGACGCTGCGCAACGTACGCACCACGCTGCTCGGTCATATGCCGGGGTGGTGTCCGTCGATACACGCGGTCGGTCCATGGCGTCCGATCGAACTGCTCGGCGACACGCCGCACGCCTTCGATACGATTGATCTGACGAGCCGCATCGAACGCGATGACGGCGTTGTTTCACTCACGCTACGTTTTGCGCTTGCGCACGATGCCGCTACCTGCGCCGCGACGCTCAAATGCGGGACCGCGGTTGCGTCTTTGCAATGGCGCGATGCCCATACGCTGACAGGCTGCGTACGCGTGCCGCATGCGCAACGCTGGTGGCCGCACACGCACGGCGAGCCGACTTTATATCCTCTGACGTTGCAACTCGATGACGGCTGCGCGAGCTCTCACGCTTTGGGTTCGATCGGCTTTCGCAGCCTCGACGTGCAACGCGGCGCCGACGGCGCGGGCTTCGCACTGCACGTCAATGGCGTGCCGGTGTTTTGCCGCGGCGCATGCTGGACCAGCGCGGACCTCGTCACGCTCGCCGGCACCGACGCGCAATTGCGTCACACGTTCGAGCTGGCCCGCGCGACGGGCATGAACATGCTGCGCGTGGGCGGCACGATGCTGTACGAGTCCGACGCGTTTTATGCGCTCGCCGATGAATACGGCGTGCTCATATGGCAAGACTTCGCGCTGGCGAACTTCGACTATCCCAACGATGCGGCATTCCGCGCGTCGATCGAAAAAGAAGCCACGCAGTTTCTGACGCGCACGCGACGCTTCGCGGCGCTCGCCGTGCTGTGCGGCGGCAGCGAAGTGGACCAGCAGGCAGCGATGTTCGGCCTGCCGCCGTCGCTGCGCGCGCAGCCTGTGTTCACAGAACTGTTGCCCGCAATCGTTTTACGCGAACGTCCGGACGTCCCCTATATCGCCAACTCACCGACGGGCGGTGCGTGGCCGTTTTCGACTGACGAAGGCATCACGCACTACTACGGCGTAGGCGCGTATCAGCGTCCACTCGACGACGCGCGCCGCGCGCGGGTGCGCTTCGCCGCGGAATGCCTCGCCTTCGCCAACGTGCCCGACGACGCAACCTTGCACGACGCGCTCGGCACCATTCATTCGCACGATCCGCGCTGGAAGGCCGCCGTGCCGCGCGACCCCGGTGCGGGCTGGGACTTCGACGACGTGCGCGACCACTATCTGCGCACGCTGTACGGCGTCGAGCCGGCGCGGCTGCGCTATGAGGACGCCGGGCGCTATCTGGATCTGTCGCGCGCGGTAGTGGCCGAAGTGATGAGCGACGTGTTCGCCGAATGGCGACGCGCGGACTCGACGTGCGGCGGCGCATTGGTCTGGCAACTCCAAGATTTGCGCGCGGGCGCGGGCTGGGGTGTGATCGACGCCACAGGACGGCCCAAGAGCGCGCTGCACGGCCTCGCGCACACGCTGCAACCCCTACAGGTCACGCTCACCGACGAAGGGCTCAACGGCCTCGATATTCATCTGATCAACGAACGCGCGCAAACGTTTAGCGGACGACTCGAACTGGTGTGTCTGCGCGATGGCAGCGTCAAGGTCGCGTCCGCGAGCTGCGCTGTCGAGTTGCCGCCGCGTAGCACGCAACGTATCGGCGCGGCTGCCTGCCTCGGCCAGTTCTTCGACTTCACGCACGCGTATCGCTTCGGCCCGCGCGCGCACGACGTGACGTTGGCGACACTGCGCGACGCAGCGAGCGGCGAAATCGTTTGCGAGGCCTTTCATTTGCCTGAGCGACGCGTGAGCGAGTCGCACGACCTCGGTCTGACAGTCGCCGTGCAACGCTGCGAAGACGGCTGGCAACTCGTCATCGAAGCGCAGCGCTTTGCGCGCTTCGTTCATATCATTGACCCGCACTACCGTGCAGCGCGCGACTGGTTCCACCTCGCGCCGCAACGTCCCTTCATCGTGCCGCTGATTCCTCTGACGTCATTCGCGTCGCAGGAACGAATCGTTGCGCACACATCCAGCCCCGCGGTTAACGCTGATGCAACATGCGCGACACCTGCAGGCGAAGTCCGCGCGATCAATGCGATATCCGCCACGTTCTATCGCTGGGTGTCGTCCTGATCTAGGTGCGGCTTCGCGAGGCGCGTAAAACCTCATGCTGCACGAGACCATGTGTCTGGTTTGTTGACTCACTGTTGGTTTTCACGCGACTTCCGGACGGTCATCGAGGTACTCCGTGCGGCACCGTACGCAGAGCGTTGAACACATCTGAATCAATTCCGGCACATCGCGGACAGCGCATCACAACGCGCGTGCAAGGGCTCCCTCAACTCTGATACGCCTGCCCCATGACTCCCATCAATCGCCTCGAAGGCAATGCCATCAAAGGCTTCGGTCGTTTGAAGCAAGCCCGCGAAAGGCGGACCTCCAGACGGGTCGTTGTACAGATTTGAAACAAAAATTCACATTTGGCTTCGCGCGTCGCTAAGGTTTGGTTCGCTGCGCCGCACCAGCACTCGTTTTCCCTTGCGTTGGCACGGTCCTCGCTAATAGCTAAGCGCAACGCAGCGTCACCGCAAGCAGGGTCCACAAAAACGGCGGAGGCGCACCAGGCCAATACGGGGCCGAGTCTGTTCATCCCTTTGCTGCTCGCCAGGCAGCGCGTCGTTCATTACGGATGCGGACATCGGATCAAAAAACAGAAAGCCGCGCACAACGCGCCTTTCACGCGAGGACCGATCATGTTGACACTTCAATCCGATCTGCACGGTAACCATTTGCTTGGAGCACTGCCGTCGCACGAATGGCAAGCGCTAGCTCCTCACCTCGAACTGGTTCATCTGCGTACCGAGCAGTTGCTGTGCGACTCCGGTCAACGCATTCATCACGTCTACTTCCCGACCACTGCGATCATCTCGATGCTCTCGACGATGGAAGACGGCAGCTCGGTCGAAATCGCCGCGGTCGGCCGCGAAGGCATGACCGGCGTGCCGGTGCTCACCGGCGGTGAAACCATGCCGAACCGCGTGCAGGTGCAGTGCGCCGGCTTCGCGTACCGGATGAGCGCACAGGCGCTCAAGCAGCAATTCGCGCGCTCGGATTTCCTGCGCCGCCTGATGCTGTTGTACATGCACGCGCTGCTCACGCAAGTCGCGCAAACCGCCGCCTGCAACCGTCATCATGCGCTGAACAAGCAACTGTGCCGCTGGCTACTGATCGAAGTGGATCGCGTCGCGTCGAACGATCTCACCGTGACCCAGCAACTGATCGCGGACATGCTCGGCGTGCGCCGCGAAGGCATCACGGAAGCGGCCGGCAAGCTGCACGACGAAGGCCTGATTCATCACAGCCGCGGCCACATCAAGGTGCTCGACCGCAAAGGCCTCGAAGCCCGCGCATGCGAATGCTACGGCCTCGTCAAGCGCGAATTCGACCGTCTGCTGCCGCGCCTGCGTCAAGCCGAAACCGTCGAATAAGACACGGTGCCGCTCGACTACTGGATAAACTCAAATATGTTCAGGAATACTACGCGGATACTCGACGCGCTATTCGTGATTGCCGGAAGTCTGCTCGGGCATTGGCTGCGCTTCTCGACGCCGATCGAGTTGTCGGACACCGAGCGTCTTCTGATCGCTTTCAACTGCGTGCTCGTGCTGCTGTTGTTTCCGGTTTTCGGGGTGTATGAAACGTGGCGCGGCAAGGCACTGGCGCCGGTGCTGGGGAGAATCTCCGCGGCGTGGCTGGTGGTGGTCGCCACCGGCCTCGTGCTGGTATTCACGCTGCACCGTATGGACGCGGTGTCGCGCTTGTGGTTCGGCTATTCGACGCTGATCTCCGGCGCGATGATCATCGCCACCCGCTGCGCGATGCACGGAGTGCTGCGTAGCGTGCGGCGCCGCGGGATGAATTTCCGCACGGTCGCGATCGTCGGGGCACCGGGCTTCTCGCGTACGCTGCTCGCGCATCTCGAACATGCGCCGCAAGCCGGTTTCAAACCGGTGTGCGTGTTCGACACCAGCATCGAAGGCGCCGGCAACTACGGCGTGCGTCTGAACCGGCTGCCAGTGCTGACCGACCTGGATGCGTTCGTCAGCAAGGTGCGCAACGAGCGCGTGAGCGAAGTGTGGCTCGCGTTGCCGCTTTCCGAAGAACATACGATCTATCGCTTCACGCACCTCTTCCGGCACGACTTCGTGAATCTGCGCTTCATTCCCGATGTACGCAGCCTCTCGCTATTCAATCACGCGCTAGTCGATGTCGTCGGTTTGCCGACGCTCAATCTGAGCGCGACGCCCTTCTCGCCGCCGCAGATGTGGCCGAAGCTGATGTTCGACCGGCTGTTCGCGGCGCTCGCGCTGCTCGTGCTCGCACCGGTGTTCATCGTGCTCGGGATCGGCATCAAGCTCACGTCGCCGGGGCCGGTGTTCTTTCGTCAGACACGTAAGGGGATCGACGGCCAGCCGTTCGGCATCTACAAGTTCCGTTCGATGACCGTTCACCACGAAGCGCACGGCCAGCTCACCCAGGCCTCGCGCAACGACGCGCGCGTCACGAAACTCGGCGCCTTCATGCGCCGCACCAGTCTCGACGAGCTGCCGCAGTTTCTCAACGTGTTGCTCGGACAGATGTCGGTAGTGGGTCCGCGTCCGCATGCGATCGAACACGACGATCTCTACAAGGATCAGGTGTACGGCTACATGCATCGCTACCGGATCAAGCCCGGCATTACCGGCTGGGCCCAGGTGAACGGCTATCGCGGCGCCACCACCAAGGTGGAAAAGATGGAGGCACGCGTCAAGTTCGATCTCTTCTACATCCACAACTGGTCGTTCTGGTTCGACATGAAAATCGTGTTCATCACGATCTTCAAGGGCTTCGTTGGCCGCAACGCATTCTGAGCATGCCAGTCAGGGAACCGTTCGTGAGAGTGTCGGTGATCGTGCCGACGCATCGGCGCACGGCCGACCTGGCTCGTTGTCTCGCGGCACTCGACGCGCAGGAACGACGCGCCGACGAAGTGATCGTGATCGCGCGCCACGACGACTACGCCACGCTCGACTGGCTGCGCACGCGCGAAGCCAACCGGCCCGATCCGCGCCGCTTCGTCGTCCTGCTGCGCAAGCCGGGAATGGTGGCGGCGTATAACCTCGGCATCGAAAGCGCGAGCGGCGACGTGCTCTGCTTCACCGAAGACGATGCCGCGCCGCATAGCGACTGGATCGCGCGGATCGCTCGCGCGTTCAACGGCGATCCGACGCTCGGCGGTCTCGGCGGACGCGACATCGTCCATGAACGCAACGGCATCCCGCAAGGCCACACGCCGCGCGTGGGCCTCGTGCGCTGGTATGGGCGCGCCATCGGCAATCATCACCTCGGTCATGGCGAAGCGCGCCGGGTCCACGTACTCAAAGGCGTCAACATGGCGTTTCGCCGCGAGGCCATCGGCGCGCTGCGTTTCGACTCGCGCCTGCGCGGCAACGGCGCGCAAGCTCACTGCGAAATGGCCTTCAGTCTGGACGTGCAACGGCGCGGCTGGACCCTGGTCTACGATCCGTCGCTGCTGGTCGAACACTTCCCTGTCCAACGCGGCGATGAAGACGCGCACTGCGCATTCAACGACGCCGCCTTCTATAACGCGTCATTCAATCTCCGGCTCATCATGTGCGAATATCTGACGCCGCACGGCCGATGGGCCTTCGTCGCTTACTCGACGCTGATCGGCGATCGTGCGGACCCCGGCTTCCTGCGTGCGTTGTCGCTGGCATTCGAGCGCGGCGGCATGGCGCTCGCGCTTCGCAAGTGGCGCGTGGGTTTGCGCGCGCTGCGTGGAGCGTGGCGGGCCGCGGTGCGCTGAGCGGACAAAGCAGCGGCTTCACGCGCGAAGCTCCCAAGGTCGGCGTATAGCGGCTCGAATCGACGAGCGCGTAGCCGTGGTGTTTCCGTAGCGGGCCACGGACAAGCGGCGCACTCCACTAGCTCAATCAGAAGCGGCCGCCCATGCAGCGGCGCCGACGCCAACGGCTGAACTGCCAGCCGGCGGCGCCGGCGTCGGCGCACATGAGACGGGTCGCGGTAAGCGAGCGCAGCTTACTGTCCCGCACAGCGCGCGGCACGCGGCCCGCGCTGCGCGAGCTTCACAGAAACGCGCTGACGTCGGTATTGAAACGCGCGGCCAGTGCCTTGGCCACCTTCTTGCTGATCGCGCGGCGCCCCGCGAGAATATCGCTCACCACGGTGGGCGACGCGATGCCTATCAGGTCCTTCTGCCTGAGTCCGTGCGTCTCCAGCAGACGCCGCAATACCTCGCGCGGCTCCGCCTTTGGAAGCGTCATGTGGTGCGCTTCCCATCTTTCGACCAGATCCTTAACGATAGTGAACAGGTCGACAAGTGGATCTTCCTTGTTGCCCTTCAGATGATCAGCCAGCGAGTTGGCCAGCCGCACCATCTGCTGGTAATCCTCGTCGGTGCGAATGGGTGTGATGGGCAGCTGGTTTTGCAGTGCCGCCCAGGTTTGGGCAAGGTCGGGAAAAGGTCCCGGAAGGCGATCGGCATTCATGAGTTTAAATTCTTCCTCGTCCAAAGGTCGTACTCCGCATGCGTCAAAACCTGCTTGACGAACGAATAACGACAACCTGTCATAGTGATCGCCGCGACGATCCTGGACCGGTTGCCGCCTACATCGAAAACGGTGTATTGCGGCGGCACGTGGTCCACGCCGGGGATGTCTGCTTCAGGTCGTTATAGCCATACGTGAGGCAAGCCTGCATCAGTGAGTGCCGCGTCAATACCGCGCTGCGCGCCCCCGTATGTCTGTTTATTAGTCCAGCAACGCCTTCTTTGACATGACCCGCGTTGTCCCTCCCCGCAGGTATCCGCGCATCGAACACGCGTGCTACCCACGAGGCCAAACGAAGCGGATCGACAGCGATAGCCAGCCGAACGCCATTCTCCGAACGGCTGCTTACAGCCTACTGCGGTACGACGAAAGTCATTTCACGTGCGCGTGCTGCCTGCACATCACAGCCCTAGCTGCTCCTGGTTGCGGATTTGTCCTGCCATCCGACGTCTTCGGCGGCAAGATCCTGCTCTGTGCTTTCCACCGTCCCCACGCGCTGCCGCACACCGGCGGCGGCAAGCGTGCGGGTGACCTCGGCCATGAACGCGCGCCGGAAGACCGCTGCCGAAAACCGTTCGGCATTCGCACGGCAAGCCGCCGGCGTGATGCGTTCGCGCAGCCGTTCGAAGCGCTCGACCGCGTCGCGCATCGACGCGACCGTTTGGGATCCGAAATAAACGCCGCTCGGATGCGCCTCGCCGAGCGGCACTACCCTGTCGAGCGCCTCGCCCCTGGCGAACGCAATCACCGGCGTGCCGCAGGCTTGCGCCTCGAGCGGGACGATGCCGAACGCTTCGTCGGCGGCCGACACGAAGGCTCGCGCGCGCTGCAGATAATCCTTCAACACCTCGCGCGGCTGCGAGTCGAGAATCGTCACGTTCGGTCCCGCGCTGGCGCGCAGCGGCGCCATCTGCGACGCGTCGCCGATCACGACCAGCTTGCGCTGCGGCATCGCATTGAAAGTCGCGACGATCAGATCGAGCCGCTTGCCCGACACGCTGCGCGCCACGCTCAGATAGAAGTCGTC
The DNA here is from genome assembly GCF_000739735.1 of Paraburkholderia ginsengisoli NBRC 100965. Taxonomy (GTDB): domain Bacteria; phylum Pseudomonadota; class Gammaproteobacteria; order Burkholderiales; family Burkholderiaceae; genus Paraburkholderia; species Paraburkholderia ginsengisoli. The sequence continues at coordinate 903,341 of NZ_BBJF01000004.1, forward strand.
TTTCTGCGTGCGCAGCTCGAATTCATGCACGTCGACCGGCGGCGGAATCACGGCGGCCTCGCGCCGGTACGTCTTCATCATGCGTCGCGCGGTGCTATGCGAGTTCGCAATCAGGCTGTCGACGCTGTCGGCGGAACGCGCGTCCCAGCTGCGCAAATAATGGAGCCACACGCGCGCGGCCCACGACTTCGGCCCTTGCGTCAAATTCGCCTCGCGCAGATAGCGGTGTTGCAGATCCCACGCGTGGCTCACCGGAGCATGCACATAACTCACATGCGTCTGCTCCGGACCGACCCGCACGCCTCTCGCCAGCACGCGTGAACTCGTGAGAATCAGGTCGTAACCCGACAGATCGAACTGTTCGATCGCGCGCAGCATCAACGGCAGATACGCGCGATAGCGGCGCCGCGCGAACGGCAGGTGCTGGATGAACGACGTCGTGACGGACTTGCCGCGAAGCGGCTGGCGGTCTTCGAGAAAATCGACGAGGCTGAACAGGTCGGCGTCGGGAAAGCACTCGATGATCTGCGCGAGCACTTTCTCCGCACCGCCGGATGCGACGAGCCAGTCGTGCACGATCGCCACTTTCATGACCTCTCCTAGCTGTCGAAAATCACCGCTTTGGCCTAACGAAGAGTGTATGTGTCACATTCCGTGCTGTGCGTGCGGGTGCCCACATTCGACGCGTGACAGTCCGCGAATAATTGGCTGTAGGTGTGTGTGCGAGGGAGAAGCGAGGGCTTTCCCGCGGCGAGCAGCCGTCGGGGAGACGGCCGCGTCAACGCGACGGCTGGCCGGTAAAAACATGATCACGGCGCAGCCTCGTTCGCGTTGGCTGTGGATCAGCGCGTTGCGCGCCGATCAGGCGCAAACATAGCATCTCGCGAAGCGAGGTCGATGGGTTGAGGCGAAACGCTGGAAGAACCGTCGTTGGCGTTTCGGTGGATCGGTATTCGCAGCATCGCACGCAACCGTCAGGCAAGCCGCACTAAGTGCAAACGATCCGGACGAGGCGCGCGCGACCCGCTCAGCGCAAGTTCGCGCGCCTCGTCACGACGCGTCGATCAGCCGTGGCTGCACTCAATCGTCTCGACGCCGGTATCCATGCCGAGCAGGCACAGATTCGCGCCGCGGCCCGCGAACAGGCCCACGGTCACCACGCCCGGCCACGCGTTGATGTGCGTTTCCAGCGTGCGCGGGTCGCTGATGCGCAGCCCTTTGACGTCGATGATTTCGTTGCCGTTGTCGGTGATGAAAGGCACGCCCTCTTTCGTCACACGCACCACCGGCACGCCGCCCAGCGCCGTGACGCGGCGGCCGATCGCGGTGCGCGCCATCGGCACCACTTCGATCGGCAGCGGGAAGTTGCCGAGCGTGTCGACCAGCTTGCTGGCATCCGCGATACAGACGAACACTTCCGACACCGACGCGACGATTTTCTCGCGCGTCAGCGCGCCGCCGCCGCCTTTGATCATCGCGCCGCTGCGGTCGATCTCGTCGGCGCCGTCGACGTACACCGGCAGCGAATCGATTTCGTTCAGGTCGAGCACCTTGAAGCCGTGCGATTGCAGACGCGCGGTGGTGGCGAGCGAGCTCGACACCGCGCCGCGATAGCGCGCCTTGTTGGCGGCCAGCGCGTCGATGAAGCAGTTCGCGGTGGAGCCGGTGCCGACGCCGATCACCGAGCCTTCGGGCACGTTGGCGTTGACGTAGTCGGCGGCGGCCTGGCCGACCAGTTGTTTCAGTTCGTCTTGAGTCATGGGAGAGGCTGACAGGCAGTTTTTAAAGCATTAAAAGCGGCTAGTTTAGCGGAGTGGCGCGCGAGCGCCGGGCGCTTACGTCGGGCGATTACTTCTTCACCGCCCGCTGACGCACCGCTTCGAACAGACACACGCCGCTCGCCACCGACACGTTCAGGCTTTCGACCGTGCCGGCCATCGGAATCTGCATGACCACGTCGCAGGTATCGCGCGTGAGGCGGCGCATGCCCTCGCCTTCAGCGCCCATCACGAGCGCCACCGGACCGTCGAGTTCGGTGTCGTAAAGGCTCTTGGTGGCTTCGCCGGCCGTGCCGACGACCCACACGCCCGCGTCTTTCAACTCGCGCAGCGCACGCGCCAGATTCGTCACCGTGATGTACGGCACGGTATCGGCCGCGCCGCTCGCCACCTTCGCGGCGGTCGCGTTCAAGCCGACCGCGCGATCGCGCGGCGCGATCACCGCGTGCGCGCCGGCCGCATCGGCCACGCGCAGGCAGGCGCCGAGATTGTGCGGATCGGTCACGCCGTCCAGCACGAGGATCAGCGGCGAGCCGTTGATGCCATCGAGCAGCTCGGCGAGGTTCTGCGCGAGCGGCATGTCGCCCGCACGCGCCACCACGCCCTGGTGACGCTCGGTGTGAGCGAGACCCCACAGCCGCGTTTCGTCGGCGGCGATCAGGCGCACGCCGGCTTCCTTCGCCGTGTGCAGAAACTCGGTCATACGACGGTCTTTGCGCGTCGCGTCGTAATAAACATCTTCGACCGTCGACGCATCGTGCCGGATACGCGCGGTCACTGCGTGGAAACCGTATAAAACCTTGAGACGTGCCATGACTGAACAACCTTTGATTGAGCGCGATTACAACGTGCGCTGCTGTGATGAATACGAGTCTGTGTACTGCGTATGAATGCTTTACTTACCGGTCGCGTGCACGTATCTGCCGCACCTGACTTCGTTGCTTGCATGGCCGCGATAAAACGCAGACCGCGCGCAACCGGCACGTGGATACGTACCCGATGCGCGCGGTTCTGGCGGTCAAACCGCTTCAGCGTTTCTTGCGTGCCTGCGGTTTCGGCGTTGCCTTGGCCGCGGCGCCGTGCTTCTTCGCCGCGCCACGCGCGGCGCGCGCTTCCTTGACCGCCGCGGTCTGCGCAGGCGCGGCCTTCTTGCGCCGCGCGCCCTGCGCGGCCGCGCCGCCTTCGACCGGCGGCAACGCACGCACGCGCGCGCTGCCGTTTTCACCGGAACCCTTGTCGGCCGATGCCCCACGCGCTGCGGGCGGCTTGATCGGCGTGTCGCGCACGAGCCGGAAATCGATCTTGCGCGCGTCGAGATCGACGCGGCTCACCTGCACGCGCACCCGATCCGACAGGCGATAACGAATCCCGGTGCGCTCGCCGCGCAACTCGTTCTTGATTTCGTCGTACTGGAAGTAGTCGGAACCGAGTTCGGTGACGTGCACGAGACCTTCGATGAACAGCGAATCGAGCTGCACGAAAATGCCGAACGACGTCACGCCGTTCACCATGCCGCCGTACTCCTCGCCGAGCTTGTCGCGCATGAAATAGCACTTCAGCCAGGCTTCGACGTCGCGCGACGCTTCGTCGGCGCGGCGCTCGTTGGCCGAGCAATGCAGCCCGAGCTCTTCCCAGATCGCCACGTTGTTCGCGCGCGCCCGGCCGCGTTTTTCTTCGTCGGACTGCTGCATCGCGCGGGCCCGCGGCGACAGCGCCGTATTCAGCTCGATACCTTGCGGCGGCTCCGGCTGATACTTGCGGCCCTGCAGGATCGCGTAGATCGCGCGGTGCGTGAGCAGATCGGGGTAACGGCGGATCGGGCTCGTGAAGTGCGCATACGCCTCGTACGCGAGACCGAAGTGGCCGATGTTGTCCGGACTGTAGACCGCCTGCTGCATCGAACGCAGCAGCATGGTTTGCAGCATCTGCGCGTCGGGCCGCTCGCGGATCTGCGCCATCAGCGCGGCGTAATCGCTCGCGTGCGGGGTGTCGCCGCCGGCAAGCGTCAAGCCCATGCCGCGCAGGAACGTGCGCAGATTTTCGAGCTTTTCCGCAGTCGGTCCGGCGTGCACGCGGAACAGACCCGGATGCTTGTTGCGCTTGAGGAAGTCGGCGGCGCAGACGTTCGCGGCCAGCATGCATTCCTCGATCAACTTGTGCGCGTCATTGCGGGCGCGCGGCACGATCTGTTCGATCTTGCCCTGCGCATTGCAGACGATGTACGTCTCGGTCGTATCGAAGTCGATCGCGCCGCGTTTCTGACGCGCCGCGAACAGCGACTTGTACACGCCGTACAGATTCTGCAGTTGTGGCAGCAACGCGGCACGGCGGGCGGCTTCCGGACCCTTCGTGTTCTTCAGTACCGCGGCGACTTCCGTGTAGGTCAGACGCGCGGCCGAATGCATCACACCAGGATAGAACTGATACGCCTTCACTTCGCCGCGCGTGGTGACGATCATGTCGCACACGAGCACGCAACGGTCGACGTGCGGATTCAGCGAGCACAAGCCGTTCGACAGCTTCTCCGGCAGCATCGGAATCACGCGGCGCGGGAAGTACACCGACGTGCTGCGTTCGATCGCGTCGGCGTCGAGCCCGCTCTTCGGCAGCACGTAGTGCGACACATCCGCGATTGCGACGATCAGGCGGAAGCCCTCGCCGCGGCCGACCTGAACCGGTTCGCAATACACTGCGTCGTCGAAGTCGCGGGCATCTTCGCCGTCGATCGTGACGAGCGGCACGTCGCGCAGATCGATCCGGTGACGCGCGTCGACCGGACGGACTTCGTCGGGCAGCTTCGCGGCTTCGTCGAGCGCGTCCTGACTGAACTCGTGCGGCACGCCGTATTTGCGCACCGCGATTTCGATTTCCATGCCGGGGTCGTCGATATCGCCGAGCACTTCCACCACGCGGCCGAGCGGCTGCGAATGACGGCTCGGGAAATCGGTCAACTCGACCACCACCACCTGGCCGACCTTGGCCTTCTTGGTGTTCTGCGTGATCAGGATGTCGTGGCCGATGCGTTTGTCTTCGGGCGCGACGATCAGCGCGCCGTTCTCGTTGAGCAGGCGGCCGATCACGCGCTTGTTGGCGCGATCCGTGACTTCGACGATGTGCCCTTCCGGACGGCCGCGCCGGTCATAACCGACGATGCGCGCGAGCACGCGATCGTTGTGCATGACCTTCTGCATCTCGCCGGTGGGCAGGAACAGATCGTCCTGGCCGTCGTCGCGAATCAGAAAACCGAAGCCGTCGCGGTGGCCCTGCACGCGGCCCGCGACGAAGTTCGACGGATGGGTCAACTGATAGAGGTTGCGCTGGTCGAGCCGGATCTGGCCGTCGCGCTCCATCGCGCCGAGGCGCTTGAAAAATCCTTCGCGCTCCTGGCGCTTGATCGACAGGGCTTCGGCGATGTCGTTCGCGGCAAGCGGCGTTTCACTCGTGCGCAGGACGCCCAGAATTTCTTCGCGGCTTGGAATCGGATACGGAAATTTGCTCAAGGGCTTGTCGATGATTTTTTCTCGTTGCATGGACGTCGGTCGGCGATGTGGCTCGGCTGAAGAAGCGTTTGCGTTGCGCTTGAATTGCACCTGCATATGCACAGAAAAGACTGCTCGGGTCCGGCTCGTTCAAGGCTGAGTCGACTGGCGTGTGTGCACCGTGCCAACGAACTACTGCGAGGCATTCTAACACCCGTCTTGCGCGCCTAGCGGCCCGTCAATAGTCGCTGTGAAGCGCATGCAGGCTCGTCGCCGCGATGTTCGGGCAAGTTTTGAGAAACGCTTGACAGGCCCTAATCTGTCGCTATAATGGCGGTCTTTGCAGTTCATCACCTGCCCAGGTGGCGAAATTGGTAGACGCACTAGGTTCAGGTCCTAGCGGTGGCAACACTGTGGAGGTTCGAGTCCTCTCTTGGGCACCAGATTCAAAATTAGAGCCGCCTACGGGCGGCTCTAATTTTTGTGTGAAGCTACGCGGTTCGATTCACTCGTTGAGGCGATCGGTTTGCGTAGTTGGCAGGACGGTAGTTGAGCCATGAAGCATTGCTTCTTTGCACAACTTAACCGGGCGGTCGATAAAGTTTGTTTGAAGCAGGGATTGACAAACTTGATCGGCTCGCTAAAATAGCGGTCTAGCTTGAAGACGTGCCCAGGTGGCGGAATTGGTAGACGCACTAGGTTCAGGTCCTAGCGGTGGCAACACCGTGGAGGTTCGAGTCCTCTCCTGGGCACCACCCACCTTCAAGTGAAACGAAACACCCCGTTGAGCCTTCGTGCTTCGCGGGGTTTTTTGTTTCTAGCGCGCCGTTTCCGTTTGCGCTTCGCCAGTGGCTCGACGGCGAGCGACGCTCTTGCTTCGTTGCCTCTCATTTCATCAATTGAAGCGTTCCCGCCGCCTCTTCTGCGACGACTTCGCGCGACACCCTATCGCTGTCGAAAGCACTCCACCACCTTATCGCGCTTTATCCGCCCCACTCCAGCTAAAGCCCATACTCACCTGCCACGCAGGCGCCCACTTCGCGCACATCTGATAAGCGAGCAACGCGCCGCCGACCGCGAACAGAACGGGAATCAGAAAGCCCTGGCTCACGCGCGTGAATTCAAAGACGAGCACCACGGCGGTAACCGGCATCTGCATCGATGCCGCAAGAAACGCAGTCGCGCCCACCACGGCGAACGCGCCTAGCGACGCCCCCGGCCAGACCAGACTCCACAGACCGCCGAGCACGATCGCCAGCAACGCGCCATTCGCGAGGCCGGGCGTGAGCAAGCCGCCCTCGGCGCCCGCGCGCAAACTGCTCGCGGTGATCACAACCTTCAGCACCAGCAGCATCGCGGCGAGACTGATCGTCAGGCCGCCATCGAATGCGAGTCCCGCAGGGCCTTTGCCATTGCCGAGCAACTGCGGGAAATGCATCGCCAACATGCCGATGATCATGAAGTTCAGCAGCGACAACACCGGCAAACGCCAGTCTTTCGGCGCGGCCGCACGCGAGCGCTTCATCAACTCCGTGAAGCACCAGGCCGCCGCACCGAAAACCGGACCGCACACGATGGACCACACGAGCAGAGAGGCGCCGAACGTCATCGACGGCACGACGTATTGGTGCTCGTTGCCCAGTCCCAGTTGCGCGACCAGCGCCGCGATCGACGAGGTCACGATGGCCGGCACCAGCGCGGGCAAGCCGAAGGTGCCGAGCAGGACCTCGAGCACGAACACCGCGCCGCCGAGCGGCACGTTGTAGACCGCGGCCAGTCCCGCGCCGGCGCCACAAGCCACCATGATCCTGCGATGCGCGACCGACAAACCCGCGCGGCGCGACAGCCACCCGGCCAATGCCGAACCGATCTCGCGCGGCGCGACTTCGCGGCCGAGCGGCGAACCGAGCGCGACCGTGACGATCTGCAGCAGCGCGTGGATCGTCGTGCTCGCCAGTGGCATCTGCGGATCGTTGGATTTGACGGCCTGACGGATACTCACGAGCGGCCGGCCGAACCGATATAACGCCCACCAGCCAAGCCCTGCCACGAGGCCGCAAACCGTCAGAACCAACACACGACGCTCGGGCGACGCGGCCGTCACGCCTTGCAAAAAACTCTCTGCGCTGATCACGTGCGCGACGCTGTAGCCGTAAGCAAGATGCTGGATGCCGTGCAGCAGCAACGCGAGCAGCATGCCTCCAACACCCGCGCCGATACCCGTGAGCAGCGTGACCGCGGCGACCGCCGCGAACGGACTGTGCACACGGCGCACGAGCTTCGAAGTGATTGATTTGACTGGCATAACGCGTCGGCAAAGGCACAAATGGGCGGGATGGCGCCCATGGTATTCCGCCACGCAGCATGAATCAAATTGATTTTTCTGATTCATTGATGCGGTATGCACATATATGTGCCGCCTGCGGCGTACCAGAGACACGCGGCAAGTTCACACACTCAGTCAGCCCACCGACACAAAGAACATCGACACTACACACGCGGCGCCGACGAACCACACCAACGAGCGCAGCGACGCCAGATTCGCCACATACAGCAGGCCATGCAGCACCCGCGTGACGACGAACGTAATCGCCAGCCAGTTGATCCACACACTCGAACCGCCCACCTGCCCGGCCACGACGATTCCCGCGGTAAACATCGCCAACGCCTCCCACGCGTTCTGATGCGCCGCATGCGCACGCGCGCGCCAGCCGTCCAGCCCGGCGAGGTACGTTCGCGGCGTGCGGTTGTCGTAGCGCTTACTGACTTTAGCGAGTAGCGTCCACGGAAACGGCAACAGTGCCACGATGAGCAGGCAAAGATGCGGAATTGTCATTTGTCGGTCCCCCTTGTATGCGCGCCGCGAATGCAGCGCGAGCCGCAGTTATACCCGCCCGCTTCGCCGCGCGCCAACCTGAATCCCGCGAGCGCGACCTCTACCCACGCGCGAAAACGAATCGACCGAATGGCCGCAATTCACGCGTTTGCAATTCAAACAATATTACAGATAACAAAATTCACAGCTCACATAATCAATACAATAATTACATTTATCCGACATTCAGCATGCGTTATTGATTCAGTATGGAATGCGCCCCAGGTATTAATACGGATAAAAGCCGCTTCAACCATGCAAGCGTTTAACGGTCGGCGTACACTCGCCGCAAGCCCTTGTTTTATAGGGCGTACGGGGCTACGGGAGCCGCCCGTCGTCAAACACGGGTTATTGGAGACAGAGGGGAACAATCAATGAGCTGGACTCGGGAACAGAGAAACGTCACGATCGCCGCCTATCTCGGCTGGACGCTCGACGCATTCGATTTCTTTCTAATGGTGTTCGTATTGAAAGATATCGCGGCGGAATTCAACACTACCATTCCGTCGGTGGCTGTCGCAATTATGCTGACCTTGATGATGCGCCCGGTTGGCGCGTTGATCTTCGGGTGGCTGGCCGACAAGTACGGCCGCCGTCCAACGCTGATGCTCAACATCGCGTGCTTCTCGCTGCTGGAACTGCTGTCCGGCCTGTCGCCGAACCTGATGACGCTGCTGGTGCTGCGCGCGCTGTTCGGCATCGCGATGGGCGGCGAGTGGGGCGTCGGCGGCGCATTGACGATGGAGACCGTGCCGCCGAAATCGCGCGGCATCGTCTCGGGTCTGCTGCAGGCGGGTTATCCGAGTGGCTACCTGCTCGCGTCGATCGTGTTCGGTGTGTTCTATCAATACATCGGCTGGCGCGGCATGTTCTTCGTCGGCGTACTGCCCGCACTGCTCGTGTTGTACGTGCGGGCGCACGTGCCGGAATCGCCGGCCTTCAAGACGCTCGAAAAGAAAGCGCGCCCCGGCCTGCTCGCCACGCTGAAGCAGAACGTCGGGCTGTCCATCTATGCGATCGTGCTGATGACCGCGTTCAACTTCTTCTCGCACGGCTCGCAAGATCTGTATCCGACCTTCCTGCGCGTGCAGCATCAGTTCGAAGCGCACACGGTGTCGTGGATCACGATCGTGCTGAACGTGGGCGCGATCTGCGGCGGCCTCTTCTTTGGCTGGGCGTCGGAAAAGATCGGCCGCAAGCGTGCGATCTTCATCGCCGCGTTGATCGCATTGCCGGTGCTGCCGCTGTGGGCCTTTTCGAGCACGCCGGTGCTGCTCGCGCTTGGCGCATTCCTGATGCAGATCTCCGTGCAAGGCGCATGGGGTGTGATCCCGGTACACCTGAACGAGATCTCGCCCGATGAAATCCGCGCGACCTTTCCGGGTCTCGTGTACCAGCTCGGCAATCTGATCGCGTCGGTGAACGGTCCGTTGCAGGCCAAGTTCGCTGAACAGATGGGCAACAACTACGCGCTCGTGATGGCGGTCGTAATCGGCATCGTCGCCGTGGTGATTGCCGCGTTGATTCCGTTCAGCCGCGAGCGGCGCGGTATCGACATGACGCAGTCGGCCAAGGAGATCGCGGCGCACTCGCCGGGGAGTGCCGTCGCAGGACAGCTTTAAGCGTTCGAACCAAACGGCTATTTTGCCGGCGCGTTGTCAGGCACAATAGCCGCAAAGGCGGTTCGAACCGCTACGGCGCGAAACACGCGTCACGCAGCACACGTAAGGCCAAACTCAGGTAGCAAGCAATACGAGGCCGTTCCGATTCACATCGGAACGGCCTTTTTTATTTTCCGCGCGAAACGACGCGTCGCGCATGAAGGAAAGATCGACCCGCGTCAGGTCTTCTAGAGGAATTAATCGACACCGACCCTTGATCGTACCGACCATCCGTCCTTATGCTGAAAAAAACGGATGTTTCAAGTTCTTAATTGAATCGCTTGTTTGCGGGCCGGACGCCCGGCAACTGGGAGACGCAACATGGCAGTTCGCACGACAGGCCGGCATGCCGGCGATACGAAGTCCCGCATCCTCGACGCCGCGGAAGCACTGTTCATCGAATGCGGCTACGAGGCAATGTCGCTGCGCCAGATCACTTCGCGCGCCGAAGTCAATCTCGCGGCGGTCAACTATCACTTCGGCAGCAAGGAATCGCTGATTCATTCGATGCTCTCGCGCCGCCTCGATCAGCTCAACGAGGAACGGCTCAAGCTGCTCGACCGCTTCGACGCGATGCTCGGCGCGCGTCTGACCTGCGAGCACGTGCTCGGCGCGATGTTCATTCCGGCGCTGCGTCTTTCACGCGATCCGCGCGTCGGGGGCAAGGCGTTTCTGCGTTTGCTCGGGCGCGCTTATACCGACCCGTCGTCGTTCATTCGCGACTTTCTGAATGGGCATTACGCTTCAGTGGCCGTGCGCTTTTTCGATGCGTTCCAGCTCGCGTTGCCGCATCTGCCGCGCGAGGAACTCGGCTGGCGTCTGCACTTCGCGATTGGCGCGCTGTCGGGCGTGCTGGCCGGCACCGATACCGACAGCCTGATCTCCGAGTTTTCGCAGGGCAAGTCGATGAACGACCTGCAACTGATCGCACGCCTTGCATCGCTGATGGTGGCTGCGCTCAAAGCGCCGCTGCCGGACGGCTCGCAACTGGCGACGTTTGCGGCGGTGCTCGGCGATGCGACCGACGGTGGCGCGGAAGGCGGTACACAAGGTGCTACCGGTAGCGCGGGCGCATGCGGGTTGCAAGGCGCAAGCGCGGCCGCCACCCCGGCTGCGTCGCCAGCGCAAAGCGGCACGGGAGCGTCGGCGGAAGGATCGTCCGACGGAGAACGCCGTAGCGGCAACATCGAAGCGGCTTCTTTTCAAGCCGCGCTGCACGGCACGGCATAGAGGCGATGCGCGACCCGCCGCGGACGGCGCCGTCAAGGGCCGTCTGCGCGGGACCTGGCCGCAAGCGGCGCGCGATTTGCCAGGCAGACCGAAGCTTCAATGCGGCAACCGATATCCGCCAGCCCAGATAGCCTCGCCGTAACACGCAGTAGCTACGCAACGACCGTCGGCACCCGCAACGCACATCAGCAAACCAGCAAATCAGTAAACGGACACGATGAATTCCGCAGATCCGCACAGCACGTCGAGGCCCCCGCACCTAAGCAACATCTCGCTGTCGAACCGACAGTACGGCACAAACAGCGTCACGAGCGCGGTTCGCAAGCGAGGCACGAAGAACGGTTCAAAGCGCACGAAACGCCCGCAGCACCCCAAGCACGCGGCGAAGCAAGCACACCGCCACACGTAAAAGAAGCACGAAGATCAACAGAACGCGAACCGTCCGCGCCCCGTGAACGAGTCCGCACGCATCATCGATACAGGAGGAAACGTCATGCCGTGGTTCATCCTATTGCTCGTCATCGCCGCGCTCGCGCTGCTCTACATTCAGGCGCGCGCGCCATGGTGGCTGGCCGTCATGATCGTGTGGGTGGCGGCGGCGCATGTGAGCGGCGCGGCGGGCCCCGTTCTCACGACGCTGTTCGCGATCGTGCTCGTCCTCCCTGCGCTCGTGCTCACGGTGAAGCCGCTGCGTCGCGCGTGGCTGACGAAGCCGGTGCTCGGCATCTTCCGCAAGATCCTGCCGGAGATGTCGCCGACCGAGCGCGACGCGATCGAAGCCGGCACGGTCTGGTGGGACGCCGAGCTGTTCTCGGGACGCCCGCATTGGGACACGCTGCTAGGCTACGGCCCGGCCACGCTGACAGCCGAAGAGCAGACCTTCCTCGACGTCGACTGCGAGCAGTTGTGCGATCTCGCAAACGACTGGGAAACCACCATGGTCTGGCAGGACCTGTCGCCGACCACCTGGCAGTTCATCAAGGAGCGCGGCTTTCTCGGCATGATCATTCCGAAGCAGTACGGCGGCAAGCAGTTCTCCGCGTACGCGCATTCGCAGGTCATCATGAAGCTCGCGACGCGCTGCTCGGCCGCCGCCGTGTCGGTGATGGTGCCGAACTCGCTCGGTCCCGCCGAACTGCTGATGCACTACGGCACCGAGGAGCAAAAGAACCACTACCTGCCGCGTCTAGCGCGTGGCGATGAAATCCCCTGCTTCGCGTTGACGAGCCCTTACGCGGGTTCCGACGCCGCCGCGATTCCCGACGTCGGCATCGTCTGCAAAGGCATGTTCGAAGGCCGCGAGACGCTGGGCTTTCGCGTCACGTGGGACAAGCGCTACATCACGCTCGGGCCGATCGCGACGGTGCTCGGCCTCGCGTTCCGTGCGCTCGATCCCGACCGCCTGCTCGGCTCGAACGAAGAGCCCGGTATCACCTGCGCGCTGATTCCGACCGATCACCCGGGCGTGAACATCGGCCGCCGTCACTGGCCGTTGAACGCGGTATTCCAGAACGGCCCGAACTCGGGCAAGGACGTGTTCATTCCGCTCGACTGGGTGATCGGCGGCCGCGCGCAGGTCGGCAACGGCTGGCGCATGCTGATGGAGTGTCTCGCGGCGGGCCGCGCGATTTCGCTGCCGTCGTCGAATGTCGGGATGGCGAAGATCGCCGTGCGCGGCACCGGCGCGTATGCCGCGGTGCGCCGTCAGTTCCGCACTGCCGTCGGCAAGTTCGAGGGCGTGCAGGAAGCACTCGGCCGCATGGGCGGCAACCTCTACGTGATGGACGCCGCGCGCCGCCTGTCCGCGCATGCGGTGGATCTCGGCGAAAAACCGTCGGTGATTTCCGCGATCGCGAAGTATCACATCACCGAGCGCGCCCGCATGGTCATCAACGACGGCATGGACGTCGCCGCCGGCAAGGGCATCTGCATGGGTCCGTCGAACTTTCTCGCGCGCGCCTATCAGCAGGTGCCGATCGCGATCACCGTGGAAGGCGCGAACATCCTCACGCGCTGCCTGATCATCTTCGGCCAGGGCGCGATCCGCTGTCATCCGTATGTGCTGAAGGAAATGGCCGCGACGCGCGAAACGGATCACGCGAAGGCGCTGCGCGATTTCGACTCGGCGTTCTTCGGGCATGTGAGCTTCACGCTTTCCAACGTCGTGCGCAGTTTCGTGTACGGCGTGACAGGCGGTGCCTTCATCGCGAAGCCGCGCAGCGCGTATGCGCCGCTGCATGCGTATTACCGCGCGGCCACGCGCATCTCGACCGCTTTCGCGCTACTCGCCGACGTGTCGATGTTCGTGCTCGGCGGCGACCTGAAACGCCGTGAACGCATCTCCGGACGACTCGGCGACGTGCTCTCGCAGTTGTACCTGATCTCGGCCACGCTCAAGCGTTTCGAAGACGAAGGCCGTCAGGAGGAAGATCTGCCGCTCGTGCGCTGGGGCGTCGAGGATTCGCTGTACAAGGCGCAGCAGGCGCTCGACGGCGTGCTCGCGAATTACCCGAACCGTTTCGCCGCCGTCCTCGTGCGCGTGCTCGCGTTCCCGTTTGGTCTGCCGCATCGCGAACCGTCGGATCGTCTCGGCAGCGAGATCGCCGAGCTGATGCAAACGCCAGGCGCTGCGCGCGAGCGTCTGGTGTCCGACTCGTACGTGCCGCATCCGGACGTCGACGCGCTTGGCTACGGCGAACTGGTGTTCGAACTGAACCCGCGCTTCACGCAGATCGACCAGAAGCTGCGCGAAGCGGTGAAGCAAAGCCTGCTCGCGCCGATGCCGCAAAGCCTCGCGCACCTCGCCGCGTGGACCGACGCCGCGCAGCGGCAAGGCCTGATCGATGCCGACGAGCGCCGCGTGCTCGACGATTACGCCCGCTATGGCGCGCTGGTCGTGAAGGTCGACGACTTCCCGGCCGATTTCGACATGCTCGCCAGTCTGCAAAAACGCAAGGAGTCGCTCGACAAGGCGCTGGAACTCGCGGCCTGAACACGGGCCCGAATGCGAGCCCGAGTACGTGAAAAAAACATCCTGGGAACGCGCACCCGATGCGCCCAACTCAGTGCACACTGACACACGTCCGATGCCTCAGCGACTTCCTGCGGGCGCGTCCAGCGGAGCCACAATAATATGAACGACTCTTATCTGAAGTTCGTCAACTCGCCGTTCGGCGCGCGGCTCGCGCGCTCGCTCGGCCTGCCGAAGCCCGAGGTGCTGCGCCGCTATCGCGCGGACCGCCCCGAGTTCGAGGGTCTGGTGGCGATCGGCGCGGGCCGCGAGCCGCGCCTGCTCGATGCGCTCGCGAACCTGATCGCGAGCATCGGCGTAACGAGCGTCGCGCACGAAAGCGCCGGCCTGTGGGTGCCGCTCGCGAACCGGCATGGCCTGATGACCGGACGGTTCGAACCCGCGGAGTCCGGCTCGCAAGGCAAGCTGGCCGCGCTGCTGTTCGACGCGAGCGGTATCGAAGACAGCAGTCAGTTGGCGCCGCTGCATGGGTTCTTCCACGACACGCTGCGCTCGCTCGGCAGATGCGGCCGCATCGTCGTGCTGGGACGGCCGCCCGAGGCTTGCGCGAGCCCGCGCCAATGGACCGCGCAGCGCGCGCTCGAAGGCTTCACGCGCTCGCTCGGCAAGGAAGCGCGGCGCGGCATCACCGCGAATCTCGTCTATGTCGCGCAGGGCGCGGAAGGCAGCGTCGAAGCGACGCTGCGCTTTTTTCTGTCGCCGCGTTCGGCGTATGTATCGGGCCAGGTGGTGCGTATCGATACCGGCGGCGCCACCGCCCCCACCTCCTCCGCCTTCGACTGGTCGCAGCCGCTCGCGGGCCGGCGCGCGGTCGTGACCGGCGCCGCGCGCGGCATCGGCGCGTCGATTGCGAGCGTGCTGGCGGCCGAAGGCGCGCACGTCATCGGCATCGACATCCCGTCCGCGCGTGACGCGCTCGACGCCACCATGCGCCAGCTGAACGGCACCGCGCTCGCGTTCGACATCGCCGCGCCGGAAGCCCCCGCGCAGATTGCCGCCGCGCTCGACGAACAGGGCGTCGACATCGTCGTGCACAACGCCGGCATCACGAAGGACAAAACCATCGCGAAGGTGGCCGAGGCCGCGTGGCAAAGCGTCATCGACATCAACCTGAGTGCGCAGGAACGCATCGACGATGCGCTGCTCGCCGCCGGCATTCTGCGCGACGGCGGACGGATCGTCGGCGTGTCGTCGATCAGCGGCATTGCGGGCAACCTCGGCCAGACCAATTACGCGGCCTCGAAGGCCGGCGTGATCGGCCGCGTGCAGAGCATGGCGCCGCAGTTGCGCGCGCGCGGCATCACGATCAACGCGGTCGCGCCCGGCTTCATCGAAACCCAGATGACCGCGAAGATTCCGTTGACCCTCCGCGAAGCCGGCCGCCGCATGAACTCGATGAGCCAGGGCGGCCAGCCGGTCGACGTCGCGCAGACCATCGCGTGGCTCGCCCATCCGGGCGCGGCCGGCGTCACTGGCCAGGTCGTGCGCGTGTGTGGACAAAGCCTGATTGGAGCGTGACCATGCGTGAGCCGGGTGATCCGTTCGGAGAAGGCTATGCATCGGGCGCCGCGCATTCTGGTGCGGCGCGGCCCAAAACCGTCGTCGTCGAAACCTTGCCCGCGCCGGCCAAACTTTATGCGCGCGCGTTGACGGGCATCGTCAAGCGTGGACGTTCAACGCAAGCGCCGCAACTGCCGCCGCTGCGCCTCGTGCGCCCCGCCGTCGCGCTCGACCCGGGGCCGGTCTGGCGCTACGCGCGCGTGTGCGGCTTCATCCCCGAGCACGGCGTGCCGCTCACCTACCCGCATCTGCTCGCGTTTCCCTTGCATCTGCTGATGCTGACCGACCCTGCGTTTCCGTGGCCGGCACTCGGACTCGTGCATCTGGCGAACCACGTTCGACTGCGCCGGCCGCTCACCTACAAGGACGTGCTGCGCGTCGAGGTGGAATTCGGCGCGCTGCTGCGTCACGACAAAGGCCAGGCGTTCGTGCTGCACACGCGCATGTACCGGCGCGGCGAGGCGGTGTGGGATGGCGACAGCGTCTATCTGAAGCGCGCGGTGCCGGCGAGCGGCAACCCGCTCGATCCACTCGAACTCGGGCCGCACGCGCTGCAACGCATCGCGCGCTGGCAACTTGCGCCGCAGCTGGGCCGTGACTACGCGAGTGTGTCGGGCGACTACAACCCGATCCACCTCACCGCGCTATCGGCGAAGGCGTTCGGTTTTCCGCGCGCGATCGCGCACGGCATGTGGACGCTGGCGCGCGCCGCCTCCGCGCTGCAACCGCCGAAGCCGCTCGCCGAAGCAACGCTGAGCGCCGAGTTCAAACTGCCGCTGCTGCTGCCCGGTGAAGCGACGTTGTGGAGCGCGTCGCCGTCGCTGATCGAACGCGATATCGAGGTGCGCGATATCGCCGGAGAGAAGCCGCATCTCCGCGGCCGCATGCAGTGGCGGCTGCAGTGACGCGCACGCGTGTTCTTGCGTGCACGTGCGGTGGAATTAACGCCATCGGCGTTCGTTGTTGTATCAGGATGCCGCGAGCGCCGAGCGCGCGCCACGCCGCATGAGACACCCCCTTTGCATCACCCGATAACCAGAAACCGATCCCAAGGAGCCGAGCATGTCCAACCCGCTACCCGCCGTGCGCCGCGTCGCCATCGTCGGGGGCAACCGGATACCGTTTGCCCGCTCGAACACCGCCTACGCGACCGCGTCGAATCAGGACATGCTGACGTTCACGCTGCAAGGGCTGATCGACCGCTACAGCCTGCACGGCGAACGTCTCGGCGAAGTCGCGGCGGGCGCCGTCATCAAGCATTCGCGCGACTTCAATCTGACGCGCGAAGCCGTGCTGTCCACCTCGCTCGCGAAGGAAACGCCCGCTTACGACGTGCAGCAGGCTTGCGGCACCGGACTCGAAGCGGCGATTCTGGTCGCCAACAAGATCGCGCTCGGGCAGATCGAGGTGGGCATTGCGGGCGGCGTCGATACCACGTCGGACGCGCCGATCGGCGTCAACGAGAAGATGCGCAAGATCCTGCTCGAAGCGAACCGCGGCAAGAGCACCGGACAGCGCGTCGGCGCGCTAACGCGGCTGCGGCCCGGCATGTTCTTCAAGCCGCTTCTGCCGCGCAACGGCGAGCCGCGCACGGGCCTGTCGATGGGCGAGCATTGCGAGTTGATGGCCAAGCGCTGGAACATCTCGCGCGAGGCGCAGGACGTGCTCGCCTGCGAGAGTCATCGCAAGCTCAGCGAAGCGTACGCGCGCGGTTTCGTCAACGATCTGATGACGCCGTACCGCGGCCTCGCGCGTGACAATAATCTGCGCGCCGATCTGACGCTCGAAAAACTCGCGAGCCTGAAGCCGGTGTTCGACCGCGACGCCGGCACGCTGACCGCCGGCAATTCGACGCCGCTCACCGACGGCGCCTCCGCCGTGCTGCTCGCAAGCGAGGACTGGGCGGCGAGGCGCGGTCTGCCGGTGCTCGCCTATTTGAGCTGGTCGGAGACGGCGGCCGTCGACTTCTTCGACAAAAAGGAAGGCCTGCTGATGGCGCCCGCCTATGCGGTGCCGCGCATGTTGACGCGCGCCGGCCTCACGTTGCAGGACTTCGATTTTTACGAAATCCACGAAGCTTTTGCCGCGCAGGTGTTATGCACGCTCGCGGCGTGGCAGGATGACGAGTATTGCCGCGCGCAACTCGGCTTGCCTGGCCCGCTCGGCACGATCGATCGGACGAAACTGAACGTGAACGGCAGTTCGCTCGCCACCGGTCATCCGTTCGCGGCGACGGGCGGGCGCATCATTGCGAGCCTCGCGAAAATGCTCGCGCAACTCGACAAACCCGCGGGCACCGCGCGCGGACTGATCTCGATCTGCGCGGCGGGCGGCCAGGGGGTGGTCGCGATTCTGGAGCGCTGAGCCGCGCCGCCGTGCGCGCCAGACGCGCTGTACCTGCTTCGACGACTGGCCGCCAAACCAGCACATAAACAGATGAAGCCCCGGCTTCAGGAGACGACCGATGACCCAGCCTACTCAAGCCCCGCTCCCGCCCGCCGCCGGACCCGCAGCAGCGCACGCGCCGAACACCGACGGCATCTGGTACGCGTCGTACCCGGCCGGCGTGCCGCACGACATCGACGTCACGCAATACGCGTCGCTCGTGCAGTTCTTCGACGAATGCATCGCGCAGTTTCGCGAGCGGGTCGCGTATGTGAGCGTCGGCGCGAATCTGACGTACGGCGAACTGGGCCGCAAGGCCACCGCGTTCGCCGCGTATCTGCAAAGCGTCGGCGTGAAGCCCGGCGAACGCGTCGCGATCATGCTGCCGAATACGTTCCAGTACCCGGTCGCGCTGTTCGGCGTGCTGAAGGCCGGCGCGGTGGTGGTCAACGTGAACCCGCTCTACACGGTGCGCGAACTCGCGCATCAGTTGAAGGACAGCGGCGCGCAAACCATCATCGTGTTCGAGAACTTCGCGAAGACCGTCGAGGACGCGTTGCCGGGCACCAAAGTGAAGAACGTGATCGTGACGGGTCTCGGCGATCTGCTCGCCGACGGCCTGAACCTGAAGGGACGTGTGCTCAACTTCATGTTGCGCCACGTGAAGAAGATGGTGCCCGCGTACAAACTGCCGCAGGCGGTGCCGCTGCTCGACGCGCTGTCGGTCGGCTACTCGCGCCCGCTCACGCCCGTGCGCGCCACGCACGACGACATCGCATTCCTGCAGTACACCGGCGGCACCACCGGCGTCGCGAAAGGCGCGATGCTCACGCACCGGAACATCATCGCGAATCTGCTGCAGGCGAAGGCCTGGTCCGAGGGACAGTTGAACGGCGACATCGAAACGGTGCTCACGCCGCTGCCGCTCTATCACATCTATTCGCTGACCGTGAACGCGCTGATCTTCATGGGACTCGGCGGGCGCAACATCCTGATCGCCAATCCGCGCGACATGAAGCGCGTGATGATGATCATCCGTCACGAAAAATTCACCGGCATGACCGCCGTCAACACCCTCTACAACGCGTTCCTCGACAACGAGGAGTTTTGCAAGCGCGACTTCTCGAATCTCAAGCTCGCGATGGCGGGCGGCATGGCCACGCAAAAAGCGGTGGCCGACCGCTTCAAGGCCGTCACCGGTAAACCGATCATCGAGGGCTACGGGCTCACCGAATGCTCGCCGATCGTGTCGATGAACCCGGTCGACCTCTTCAACATGCGCGACTTCGAAGGCTCGATCGGTTTGCCCGCGCCGTCCACGCACGTGCGCTTCCGCAAGGACGACGGCAGCTGGGCGAACATCGGCGAAGCGGGCGAGCTATGCGTGAAGGGACCGCAGGTGATGAAAGGCTACTGGAACCGCCCGGAGGAAACCGCCAAGGTGCTCGACGACGACGGCTGGCTCGCGACCGGCGACATCGGCGTGATGGACTCGCGCGGTTTCATCCGCCTGATCGATCGCAAGAAGGACATGATCCTGGTGTCGGGCTTCAACGTCTATCCGAACGAAGTCGAAGACGTGATCGCCGCACTGCCGGACGTGCGCGAAGTGGCGGCAATCGGCGTGCCCGATGCGGCGCAGGGCGAGCGGGTGAAGGTATTTATCGTGAGACGCAGTCCCACGCTGACCGCCGAACAGGTCATCGCGCATTGCCGCAAGAATCTGACCGGCTACAAGGTGCCGAAGCTGGTCGAGTTCCGCGAGGAACTGCCGCAAACCAACGTCGGAAAGATTCTGCGCCGCGCGCTGCGCGCTGAGGAACTCGCGAAGCAAAAGTCTGCCTGACAGGCAATGCGCTTCGGGCTGCGCCTGGATTGCCGCCGGGTCGCCGCGGGTTGCCCTTGCGTCGTCCTTGCGTCACGCTTGCGACGCCCTCGCGCTTCATTACGGAGAGCTTATGAAGCACCGCCAGTCCGCACGCCTCTCCCGCCTGTCGGCGTTCATGCGCGTCGTCCGGGCGGCGGCGCCTGCCGCGTCGCCGGCTGCAGCGTCATCGCGCGCGAGGCCGTCGCGGCGACCGCTGGCCGGCGCGTTGCTTACCGTCGCGTTGCTCGCCGCGCTACTCGTCCCGGCGCCGGCCGCATTCGCGCAGAACGACGACACCCCGCCCCCGCTCGATACCGCGAGCGCCGTCAAGGCGCCCACCACGCCGTCGTCGCAGGTCGGCAAGCTGACGCTCGATCAGCAGGTCAAATGGCTGCGCGCCGCGCAACAAAGCGGCACGCTGGAGAAGCTCGACGACGCTCAACTGGTCGCGCTATTCCAGTCGCTCGATCCGCTCGCGTTGCCGCGCTACATCAAGGAAGGGCCGAACGGCTACCCGTCGTACGAGTTCACGATGTCGCGCTCGGAACGTATTCGCGGCCAGTGGCCCGACAAGCCCGATCACATGCTGGTGCGGCTCGCGCGCGACCCGCTGCGGATCTACGCGAAGTGGCTGCCGGACGGTGCGCGCGCGGGCCAGGAAATCATCTACGACGAGTCGAAACGGGCCGACGAAATGTATGGTCACCTCGGCGGGATCATGAACGTGATGCCGTTGTGGACCTCGCTGAACGGCACGCTCGCGCGCTCGCAATCGAACCATCACCTGCGCGATCTCGGCACCGAGTACATCGCGAATCAGTACCTTGCCGAAGGCAGGAAGTACATCGAGGCCGGCCTGCCGCGCTCGACCCAGGTGGAAGTCAAAACGATCGACGGCGTGCGCGTGGTGGCCTTCACGTTCGAAACGCCGACCGGTCAGCCGCAGTTCTACGCGAAGAAGGAAACGCTCGGCCTCGATCTGCGGCATCCGTACTTTCGCAGCGTCGAGTCTTATGACAACGACGGCAAGCTGTTCGAGCGGATCGTCTTCGAAACCATCGCGCCGAAGACTTTCGACGATGCAACGTTCGATCCGAAGAACAAGGCTTATAAGTTCTAGCCGCGGCTTCAAAGCCGGCGCGCGACGCACGGCGTGAAGGCAAACGCAACATGCGCCTGCTGCATCGCCGGCCCGCTGCGCTGCTCGTGGCAATGTTCGATCAGATGCCCCGGGCGGATCGCGAGTTCGCTGAGCACGAAATAGTCGGAAGCGCGCGTGAGACCGATCAGCGACGCCACCCTTCGACCGGGCGTTCGCGTGAGAAGCGGCGCGAGCGTCGTATACCAGAGCGCGCCGATGTCGTCGCCGGTTTCGAAAACGGGCAGCTTCATCCGCGCCGCGTATTGCGCGAACGACGCGCCGCTCGCCAGCGACGCATCGACGATCGCCAGCGTGCCGCCACGCGCGGCCGCGCTCGCGAGCCACGGCCACGCGCCGCCTGCCACGCTCGACAGCCATGCGCCGGTCATCATGAAAGTGCGTCGGTCCATACGTGGGTCCACTTGCTATTCAGCGTGCAGCGATGCAGTGGCATCGCCCGAAAGCATGCACCGCTCGTCAGGTGTAGCCGCGCCGGTCGCGCCACGCGGCCGGCCAGATTCCCTGCTTGCCCGGTGCGAGAATGCCGTGCGGGTCGAGCGCGTCCTTGATCGTTTCCGACAGCCGCAGCAACGCGCCATCGTTGAAGCTGTACTGGGCCGCGGCAAAATCCATGTACGCGAGATGCGTACGGTACTGGCCATAGCCCGCCGCGCGCGCATCGCTCATCAGCGACCGCAGCAACGCGCCGGCCTGCTCGACCTGGCTCGCGTCGTCACGGTCGAAGATCGCCGCGAAGATGTGATGCAGATGCCGCTCGCCCGCCGTGAAGCCGCCGTAGTAATCAAAGCCGTATTCCGCCGCACGCGCCTTCACCATCGTGTACTGACGCAACGCGTCGCGCCCGGTCGCCGGACACACCGGCGCGAAGTCCACGTGCGCGCCCGCGCCGCCGCGCCAGTCGAGCATCCGGAACGCGGTCATCGCGGGGATGCCGGCGAGATTGCGATCGCCGCCGCCGGCCGGCTGCGCGTCGCCCGCATAGCGTGCGGCGAATAGCTTCGCCTGCGGCACGCGCGTGAACGCGCGCTGCACGATGGCGTAGCGCGCGTCGATCAGCTCGGGCGTGCCGTACAGCGCGAAATGCAGATTCCAGCGGCCGACGTTCAGCTTGTCGAGCATCGCGGCAACCGCGCTCTCGGGCATCGCGCCCTTGCCTTCGTACCATTCTTTGCGCGCCGACAAACTCGCCGCGCGACGCAAGCCGCCTTCGATCACCGCGTGGTTGCCGATCGTTCCGTCGAGCCGCAACGGCCGCAGGATATCCACGATCGTTTCGAGATCGGCCTCATGACGAAACTGGATTTCGCCGAGCAGATACGCGGGCGGCGCGGGCATCAGCCAGACTCCGAGTTTCGTGACGATGCCGTAGTTCGACTGCATGAACATCGCGTCGAACGAAGGTCCGTAACCTGGCTGATAGAGCTGCCACGCGGTGCCGACGTCGATGCCGCCCATCCCGGTGCGCAGCACGTCGCCGCTGGCGAGTATCACTTCCATGCCGCACTGCGTCGCCGCGTGATCGCCGTAGTCGGTGTAGCCGAAGCCGCGTTCGAGCGTATTGCCGACCACGCTGCCCCAACCGGCCGCGGGCGGATCGACCCACAGCCTGTAGCCCTTGTCGCGCAGGTGCGCATAGAGATCGAAGTAGCTGACGCCCGGTTCGACGAGCGCGTACGCGAGCGTCTCGTTGACCTCGATGATGCGGTTCATCCGTTGCAGATCGAGCACGACCGATCCCGCGAGACGCGGCGCCGCGCCGCCGTACGCGAAGTTGCGGCCGGTCGACACGGTCCACAACGGAATGCGATATTGATTGGCGATGCGCAGCACCGCGCGAATCTCGTCGACCGACGCGGGCAGCACGACTGCACTGGCCGAAAACGCGGCGCGCTCGCCGGGCGCGAACGGGTCGAGATAGGCGGCGAGCCCAGCCGCGGACGTCACCACCCGCGCGTCGCCGACGATCGCGCGCCAGCCGGCGAGCGCGCGGTCGAACTGGGCGGCGGAAACTTTGGGCGGCAGGGTCGGCGGCGAGGTCGGCGGCACGGCGTGTCCTTCGGCGGATGGGAGCGCGATGATTGATGCGCTTGTTTATTTTGCGCGGGCGGGTCGGTTGTGTGCGCGCTGGTTGTGGGCGTGGCGGCTCTGCGTGAGTTGGTTCTGCGTGCGTCGGCCCTGCATGCGTCGCTTCTACGTTCGTCGGCCCGCGACTACTGCCACGCCTCCGGCTTGCCACCAAGCGCACTGCACACATCGATCGCAATCGAGCGCAGCTTGCCTTCCGCGATCTGTCCGGACAACGCGTAGCCCATGCCGTCGTTGATCCAGTAAAAGGTGCGCCGATTGCCGTCGCGGAACAGGCGGAACGCGGTCTCGTCGCGCGCGGTGCCGGTCACGTACAGCGTGAGGCGCGCGCCGCTGCCGTTCTCGTACATGAACTGCGCGGCCGGCCCCGCTTCGCCGGGCAACAGACGCCCGCCCACCAGCGAGTAACCGTACTCCTGCAACGACGGCACCGAAAGCGGCCGATTCAGCCGTTTGGACAGCCAGCTGATCAGATGCTCCTCCTCGCTCGCGGCGACTTCCACCGGATGACGCCGCTCCGGCGTGTACACCGCATACGCGATGTCGGCGCGCTGCGCGAAGCTCGGCGGCTGGCCGCCCAGGCCACCCCACGCGCCGCCTGTCAGACGCGGCGCGAGCGGTCCCAATGCCAGCGCCAGTCCCGCACCGGCGACAAGCCAGCAGGCGGCAAGACCCACGCGCTGCCACCACGGCGGCGCGCGGCGCACGACGATGAACGCGGGCTCGTCGGCGAAGGCGCGTTCATCGCGTTCGTCGCGCTCCTCACGTTGATCCCGCCCGTCGCGTTCATCCCGTTCATCGCCCGCATCGGACCAACTCCGCGCTGTGCGCGGCGGCGCCCCGCACAGCGCTCGCAACGCGGCTTTCTGCGCGCGCCACGCGGCCACCCGCGCGGCGGCCTGCGGATGCCGTTGCAATTGCGCCTCGATCTCGGCGCGCCGCGCGTCCGGCAATTCGCCGTCGACAAACGCCGACAGCGCTCGCAGATCGAGCCCTTCGGGCAAGCCGGAATCGTAGTCGTCGTTATTCATTGCGGGTTCTCACTACTTTCAACGGCACGGCCTTGCGCGCCGGCCCCCTGGCCGAACCTTCCACCGGACCTTCGGTCACCAGCACGCGCATATGCTCGCGCGCGCGACAGCCGCGACATCACCGTGCCGATCGGCACGCCCAGCGCGCGCGACGCTTCCTGATACGACAGTTCCTCGACGCACACCAGCAGCAGCACTTCGCGCTGCTCGACCGGCAGGCAATACAGCGCGCGCTGCAAATCGCGCAGCACGAGACCGTCGACCTCGCCTTGCGGCGCTTCGAGATTGCGCCACGGCGCGCTTTCCTCGTCGACGGCGATCTCGCGGCGGCCGCGCAACTGATCGATATAAAGATGCCGCAGGATCGTCAGCAGCCACGCGCGCAGGTTGCTGTTGGGCCGGAACGCCGACCAGCGCGCGAGCGCACGCTCCGCCGTATCCTGCACGAGATCGTCGGCCCAGGCGCGGTCACCCGTCAGCGCGCGCGCATAGCGGCGCAACTGCGGGAGCCACGCGATCACTTCCGCTTCGAAATTCACCCGGCGAGCGATGCTCAGTAGCCGCCACCGCTGCTGTTGCCGCTACTGCCCGATGCGCTGCTGTCGGTCGCGGACGTGCAGGCGCTCGTCGCGAGCGAGCCGAATGCGAGGGCGAGCAACACGAAAACCGCGGACAGAATACGGGATGCTTTCATAGTGAGTCTCCTGAGGAGCGTCCGGCGTCAGAGGTGGGCCGGAACCGGTCGGCCACGCGCGGAATGCGACGTCGCCATGTATGAATGAACGCAGGCGGGCCGCGATTTATTCCGCGCGGGCGCGCCGCACCCCGCTTTTTCCGCCATTCGCGCCGGCAATGCCTGGCCTATGTGCGCAGGCGTTCGGAAGAACCCGCCATTGATCAGCAGATTCGTAACTCAACGTTACAGCCAATAGTTATCGGATGCTTATGTGCGCGCAAGCCGTTATAGTGAACGCAGTTCGCCCATCGACGCGTTCTGCCCCCACACAGGGTAGAATTGCGGCGAACCACCGTCTTTCTAACTCGAATTGTCCATGGCTTCCGCAGACTCGCACCCGCAAAACGACTTCATGAACGCTGCGCGCAAAGAACGAAAGCGCGTTGAGATTTACCTTGTCAACGGCATTCGCCTGACGGGGTGCATCGAGTCGTTCGATCAGTACCTGGTGATGCTGCGCACGCCGGTCGGCCTGCAAGGCATCTACAAGCGCGCGATCTCGACGATCCAGCTCGACACCGGCACGCGGCCGGCGCCGCGCGCGGGACGTCCTTCGCATGGCGAGCACACCACGCGCGGCCCGCATGGCTCGCGTGAACCGCGCGATCATCGGGAGCCGCGCGAACCGCGTGAACCGCGCGAGTCGTATGGTGCGCCGTCGTCGGAGCGTGGTTCGTCCGATCGCAGCAGCGGCACCTCCGACGGCCCGGTGGTCGTGACGCGCCGCCGGCGTCTGTTCGGCACGGGCGGCGATGGCGGCAACCACGGCGGTGGCAATCACGGCGGCAGTGGCAACCCCGGCAATGGCGGCGGCAACAGCGGCAACGAATAAAGCATCGCAGCAGCGCTCGGCTATGTGGTCGGCTGGCCGAGCCGCTGCAAAATCCTCTCCAGTTGTTTCCCCTGCTGCTCCGTCAGCACGAATCCACACTTGACCGCCAGCACGCGACGACGCCAGTACACCGCGTCCAGCATGCGCTGAGCCGGTTGCTTCGTTGCCTAATCCAGATGTTCCAGTTCCGCCTCGACGACATGTGAGGCGCTCAGGCGTTGCGCACGCGCAGGTTGTTTCCCGTTCATGTGATTTGCTGCCTTATGGGTGGCGGGGCCCGCTCTCCTCCCAAGCGGGTATGGCCGGTTGTTCGTGCGATGCGAAGCGGTTCGCCATGCCGGCCACGCGGCCGGCTGATGCTGTTGTTATGCCGCGTCGCTGTCGGGCGACACACGGAAAACGAATCGACGCAGAACGGTTTCAAATGATGTTTTTTCGCGTGGAGCGCCAGCCGCTATTCGCCACGCACGTCCTGTCCCGACGCAACGCTTCAGCGCATAGACTTAGGCCAATCGGCCAATGCCCGACAGGACGCTATGGGCTATGCTGAATAGTCGACTCTTCTCATGGAGCACGTCATGACCAGCAAGAAGCATCATGTATCCCAGCCGGTGGAAGCGCCGCGCTCGGTGGAGTCCGCCGAAAGCCGTCTCGATGAAGCGCTCGAGGAAAGCTTCCCCGCAAGCGATCCGATTGCCATCGATGTGACGGATCCGCATCATGCGGCGGAAATCTCTTCGAAGGAGAAGAGGCGGCATTAGAAGCGGGTGGAACGGTCGTGTTGGAGGCGATGCGCGCCAGGCAGTGGCGAGCGAACCGAGCTTGCGATCAGCGTGAAGAAATCGGGTGCTTCGGCAGGGGATAAACGATCACGAACCGCTGATTGCGCTGAGCGAAACTTTCACCCAGGAAGCGCGGCAACAACGAAGTCGACGTGCATTACGGAGCAACGTGCGAGCCACTGGCAAGCGAGGCCCTTCACCGCCGCCTGCCGCCCAAAGCCACGCTTAAAGCCACATCGAAACAACGACCCGCCGATGAATCGGGCGGCGCTCCCACGCCGCCCTCCCGATCCGACGATCGTCACGCCTTCGCACTCAATGCGAAGGCAAGCCGCTTTCGAGTTGACGCTGCAGCTCGCGCACCTGGCGCTGCGCGACGCGCAACTGTTCCTGCGCGGCCAGCTTCTGCTGGGTCAACGCCGTCGCTTCAGCCTGCTTCTGCTGCTGCTGCGTCGCGACGATACTCTGCTGCTGACGCGCGACATCGAGGTCGGCCTGCAAGCGGCTCGCGCGATCCTGCGACAACGCGATCATCCGCTGCGTGAAGGCCTTCTGCGCCTCGAGTTGCGTGCGGCGAATCTCGACATCCGACAGCTGCACCGTCTGGCGCACGAAATCCTTGTAGATCATGTCGGCGCGCGAAGCGTCCTGCGTCTTGATTACGCGCCAGAAGTTTTTCTGCTGGAACAGCGCGATGTAGTACGTCATCTCCTTGCCGTAAAACAGCATGCTCGCGCCGTAGCTGCCGTTGTACGTGGTGCGCAATTCGCTCAGATCCGACCCGCGGATCATCTGCTGCAATTCCGCCACATTGCCTGCGGCGGATTGCCGGTTTTCGTCCGGGGTCAGCGCCGTCGTCTCCGCCTGTCCGCTTTGCGCGGTAACCGGCAACGCGGTGGTCGTGCCCGGCTGCGACATGACACCGGCACTCGCGTTATTGTCTTGCAGAGCCTGAGCGTGCGCGCCCTGCGCGGCTCCCCATGCGATGAATGCGGCCAGCGCAATCTGCCGTACCTTCGACTTTCGGTCCATGTAATTCCTGCTTGAACAGTTCTTGTTTTAATACAAACGGCGAATTATTACTCACTTTCGCGCGTTTCGGGCTCTTCATCAAAAATTTGGTATTTGCGCATTTTCTCCCATAAAACTTTGCGGCTGATACCGAGATAAAGCGCCGTATCCTGGCGACGCCAGCCGTTGGCATCGAGCGCGGCGAGCACGCGGTTGCGCTCGGCCATGTCCCATTTGCTGCGGTCCACCAGCACTTCGGCGGCGCTCTCCGCCGGCACCGGCTGCGTGGTGCGCGCCAGCGCCAGCAGACGCTGCAGGCGCGCCGCATCCCACGCGCCGATCTGGCGCACCGTTACGCCGATCCGCTCGGCCAGGTTGCGCAACTCGCGCACGTTGCCGGGGAAATACGTGTCGGCGACCGCGTCGGCGAGCCAGTACGGCAGATCCGGCAACGCGGACAGCCGCTCGGCGCCGACGATCTGCGCGATGAAAGCCTTGAAGATTGCGATCTTGTCGACCGCGCCGCGCTCTTCGAGCGACGGAATCTTCAACTCGATCACCGCGAGCCGGTAGTAGAGATCGGCGCGGAACGTGCCGTCCTTCACCAGTTGCGGCAAATGCCTGTTGGTCGCCGCGACCAGCCGGAAGTCGAGCTTCACGGGCGTGGCCGAGCCGATCCGCGTGACCGCGCTGTCTTCCAGCACACGCAACAGCTTGACCTGCTGATAGAGCGGCAGGTCGCCGATTTCATCGAGGAACAGCGTGCCGCCGTCGGCCTGTTCGAAGTAGCCCTTGTGCGCGACCACCGCGCCCGTGAACGAGCCCTTCGAGTGGCCGAAGAACAGCGACTCGAACAGGCCATCCGGAATCGCGCCGCAGTTCACCGCGACGAACGGGCCTTGCCCGTAGCGGCTGTGTTTCTCGTGCAGCAGTTGCGCGATGCGCTCCTTGCCGACGCCGGTTTCGCCATGCACGAGCACGCTCGTTTCGCAGTCGGCGAAGGTGTCGACTTCATGCAGCAGCGTCTGCATGCATTCCGAGTTGGCGATCATCGCGTCGGACTCGTGCGTCTTCGCGCTGTGCGCGCGCATCTGCAGCACCAGCGTCATCACCATGCCGCGCAGCTCGGCGCAGGTGAAGTCGAGCGGCAGGATGTGCGAATACTCCGACGGGTACGTCGCCGGATCATGCTCGCGCGGCGCGGCGCCGACCCACACCACCGGGATGCCGTGCGCGGCCTGCCAGTCGCGCAGGATCAGCGCGCCGCTGTCGATCACCGACACGCTGATGATCGCGAGCGACGGCCGGAGCGCGGTGCGTTCGGGCGAGATCGCGATATCGTCGGCGCGGATCACTTCGACGTCGAAGCTCGCCATGCAGCGCGCGACCCGGTCGACGATGTCGGCCTTGCCCTCCCAGACGTAGATATCGAGTTCCTCGATTTTGGCGGTGGTTCTCATCTTGGCTTGGCTATTTGACCAGTTGCGGGACGCCGCACTTCAGCGACATGTTGTGGAGCGTGGTGGTGCCGATCTGGACACCGAGGAGGGAAAGCACGGGGACGACAATGGCGTCCAGCAGATCGAAGACCGGGCTGAGCAGCTTTGTCAGCTCCGTTGTCACTGCGTCGATGATCGGCCTGATGAGATCGCCCAGATCGATGATGCCGAGAACCGGCACGTGCACCGCGCCCGACAACGAGTTAAACAGCGTCGCGGTCAAGACCGATGCGTCGCTGCCAACCGGGTTGGAATTGGCGCTCTGGCTCGAGTCGAAGCTGCCCGACGCACCGTTGAAGACGACGGGCGTCGTCGTGCCCGGCGACAGTTTCAGGGGTCCAAGCGGGCCCAGTGTGACACCGGCGACGACCTTCTTGACGCCGAGCACCTGAGCCCAGACCTTCGCCACGCCAACCGATGCACTGCATCCCGTATCGCCGGCCACGCAGACCGATGCAATCCCCGGTGTCACGCTGATGGTGGCTTGCGTGGCCGCCTTGCTGCTCTCGCAATCGACCGAGGTCAACGACGCGGTGCCCGGTGCGGCGGCGACCTGCACGACGAGCGGCGTACTGAGCGCAGAAAGCGAAACCGAAAGCAACGGTGGAGCGCCTACCGTGATCCTGGGTAAAGAAATCGCCTGAAGACTGATGTTCAGATTGAGCACCGCCGTGCGCGCGATCGTCCGCGGGGTGGTTCCGTCGCTGAGCGTGCCGCCCTCGCCCACCGCCAGCACCGGTGGATTGACGACCTGCAGGGTGATGCCGGCCACGCCTTTCAGCCCGGCCGTGACATTGATCGCCGGTGGAGTCTTGCTCGGCGTACCGTCCGCGTTGGGCGGCACGCTCTGCGCGATCTGCGCGGCAGCCATCAGCACATCGAACGCGTCGACGGTCGCACTCGCCGCGGATTCCGGATTGGCCAGCCCAAGCGCCAGCAGCCCCGGCGCAGCCGTACCGCCGTCGCCCACGGTGATGCTTTGGCTGCCGGGCACGACGACCGCCAGTGCGTTCAGGATATTGGCGTTGACCGAGTCGCCGCCGGCCTTCAACGCATCGACCGATGCAGTCATCAACTTATCGAAAGTCACCGTGGTGCCGAGCAACTCCTTCATCGTCGCCGCGCCCAGTGCGACCCGCAGATCGTCGAGCTTGATCCGCGCGCTCGCGAGACTCTGCACATCCCCCACGCTCAGCGACACGTTGGTTTTCAGCAGCCCGCCCAGGATCGCATTCAGCAGCGCCGATTGCTGCGTGTCGATGCCTGCAATGCCGGTGCCAAGCGAAAACGCGTCGATATTCGACGCAAGCGCGGTGGCCGTCGCCGTGATGTCGCGCGCCGGCCCGATAAACAGGAACGGCACCCGCTGCCCCACCTGCACCTGAACCGCGTTCAGCGGATTGCCGCTCGTGCTGAAGTAAGTGCTGGTGCTCGTGTCCCAGCGTCCGCAGGTCGCGTTGAGAAAGCTGGTGTTGTCGGCGCTCGCGCTGAAGCCGTTGGCCGTCGCATTCTGTTGCGCGGCGCTGGTCGCGCTCGCGCAGGCGCCCGGCGTGCTGACCATCTGCACGGCCGCCATCGCCGCGAGGTCGGCGGTGCGTTGCAACTGGCGGCGCACGAAATACACGTTGCCCACGTCGAGTGCGCCGAGCGCGGCGATCGCAAGCCCCAGCCAGATCGCCGCCAGCACGACAAGCGCACCCTGCTGACGACGCGCGCCGCCGGCGCGCCGCGCCGATAGCCGCCGCGAGGCACGCGCGATCACAACGGGGACCGGTGGCGGTTTGCGCATGTCAGTTCGAACCGCCCGCATCGGAGCTGCCCATCGGGCCGCCACCGCCGTTGCCCTTCAACGTCGAACCGTACAGATCGGGAATCTTGCTCTTGAACGATTCCAGGTAGCGCCGATAGGCCAGCCCGGCTTCGGCGCCGAGCGTCGGCAGCGCGGGTGCGGCCTGCGTGTTGCTGCTTTGCAGATCGAGCCACACGCGGGTCGAGTGCCCGACTTCGCTCGCCCGCACCGCGGGCGCGGTCGCCTCGACCGGTTGCGCGGGGTCGCCGGTCTGCGCGATTGCCGAAACCGGCGCGCCCAACGCCACGCCCGCCATCACGCCGGCGCACAGCATCGATCCGCGCCACGCGCGCGTCGTTGTTCTGATGTTCATTTGCTGCTCCCTGAATGCCTGTCGAGTCACCGCGCGTTCATTGCGCGAAACGCTGCAGCAGGCGCGGCGCGGGTTCGATGCCCGCGCTCGCCACCGTGCGCGCATCCGCCGTCGCGCCAGCCTGCTGTTGCGTCTGCCCTTGTCCTTGTCCTTGTCCCGGGCCTTGTCCCTGCAAGTGCCCTTGCACCTGTCCTTGTCCCTGTCCCTGTGCGCGCCCCGCCGCCGCTACTTTGGCCGCATCGTTGCGAATCGCCGCGCGCACATCCGGCGCGAGCTTCTGCTGGTTCATCACCACGAGCGCCTGGGTCTGATCGCCGTTCGCGAGCAGATAGAGCACCACGTTGGCGACGATCTTCGGGTTGTTCTGATCGAGCTCGGCCGCCTTCATCAACGGCACGCGCGCGCCGTTGACGTCGCCGGCACGCAGGTACGCGTAGCCGAGATCCGACAGCGTCACGGCATCCGTTGGCGCGAGCAGCACGGCCTGCTGCAATTCGTCGGCGGCGTGCGCGAAATCGCCGGCTGCCCCCGCGAGCAGGCCGAGTCCGCGATGTCCGCGCGCCGCGAGCGGCGTCTTCAGCAACTGTCCGTAAGCGGTCGCGGCGGCCGTCGGCTGATCGGTCATGCGCAGCGCGTCGGCGCGCAGCAGGATCGTGTCGGGACTCGCGCCGTACTGCCTGTCGTACGCGTCGATATGCGCGAGCGACGCGAAGTACAGCCCCTGCGACTGCATCCGGTCGATCAGTCCGAGGTACATGCCGGGCGTGTCCGGCGCGGCTTCCTTGCCGGCCTGCTGGCTCACCATCAGCGCGCGTTCGGCCTGCGGGCCGACGCCGTAGCCCGCGAGGTCTTTGGATGCGCACGCGCCGAGCAGCGCGAGCGCCGCCACGGCCGCCGGGCAGCGCGCGCGATGTCGCCAGGTGTCGAAAGATGAACGATGCGTCATGGCCAATTCCTATTTCCTTGCCGCGCTCAACGAATGCTGAACCGCCATCACGCCGGGCCCGGCGGTGACGATCATCAGCGCGGGCAGCAGCGTGACGATCATCACGCCTGTCATCTTCACGGCAAGACGGCCGATGCGTTCGCGCAGCATCGCGCGGCGCATTTCGCGCAAGCGGTCGCCGAACTGCTTGAGCGGTTCCTGCACTGCGCCGCCGTGCCGGTCGACCTGCACCAGAAGACGCACGACCGCGCGCAGATCCTCGTTGTCGTAACTCGTCGCGAGGCGGTTCAGCGACTGCTCGCGCGTGCGGCCGGTGGCGAACTGACGCTGGGCGATTTCCAGCTCGCCCGACAGCACCGGCAACATGCCGCGAAAATCGTTGACCACGACCTGCATCGCCTGATCGAGCGACAAACCCACGCCTTGCAGCAGCCGCAGCAGATCGACCAGCAGCGGCAATTCGTTGACCACCCCGTTGCGGCGCTTGCGCGCGCGGCGACCCAGCATCCACTTCGGCAACATGAAGCCGGCCATCGCCGCGGCGGCCACCAGCGCCACATAGCGCGTTCCGTCGACGTAGCCGCCGCCCAGCATCGCGGCCAGCAACGGCAGCCCGACGACGCCGCCGAGCCGCGCGATCAGGAACAGCCCGCGCGTGCGCGTATCGACGAAGCCGCATTGTTCGAGCAGGCGGCGATCTTCGTCGGCGACGACCTGCCGGCCGAATGGCGTGTCGAGCCAGCGAACCCCGGCGTGCGCGAAACGTTCGAGGAGCCCCTTGAAGCCCTTCGGTTGCACGGCCCGCGCGGCCGGCTTCGCGCCCAGGGCGCTCTCGCCGTTGCGCGCGGCGGCCGCGGCGAGCGCCGCGCTTTGCGCCGCGCGTTCGTCGAGCGCGTGCCTGAGCGTGCGTTCGCTGCGCCGCACGGCGGCCACGCGCATCAGCACGAGGGCGGCGATCAGCAGCAGCCCGAGAGCGGCCAGCGCGAGCGCGAGTGCGACCAGTTGTCGAGCTTGCATCGTCATTCCCTCAGGCTCGCGAGCCGGTACAGCAAATACGCGCCGAGCAGTTGCAGCGCGAACGCCAGATAGACGAGCTGGCGCCCGGTCGGGTCGAACCACATCGAGGCGAAATACTTCGGATTCGACAGGATCAGGAAGCCGCCGATGCCGATCGGCAGCATCGCCAGCACCCACGACGACAGCCGCGTTTCCGCCGACATCGCCACGAGTTCGCGCTCGGCCTGTTCGAGGTCGCGCATGAACGACGCCATGCGGTCGAGCATCACGTCCGCGCGACCGCCGTACTTGACCGACAGCCGCAGCACCGCGCCGACCAGTTCGAGTTCGCGCACGCCGTAGATCAGCGCGACCTGCGACAGCGCGCGGTCGATTTCGACGCCGGTGCGCAACATGCGCGACACGTAGTCGAGGCACTCGCGCAACGGCACCTCGGTCGATTGCAACGCGGCCTGGAATGCGGCGGGCACGCTGTTGCCGAGCGTGATAAGCCGCACGATGCCATCGAGAAAGAGCGGCAGTTGCCGCACGATCAGCTGGCGGCGCTTGTTCACGCGCATCGCGAGCAGAAAATAGAAGAACATCGCGCACGCGATCAACGCGGCGCATGCGGCAAGCAGGCCGCCCGCGAGCGCGGCCCAGCCGCACAGCGTCAGCACCAGCAAACCGGCGATCGCGATGGGCGCCTTCGCGTGGCTGATGCCCGCGCGAGCCATCGCGTGTTGCAGCATGAAGCGCACGCGCGCTCGCAGGTATTGCCAGCGCGCGAGCCAGCCCGCGTCGGCGGCGGGCGCTTGCGGCGCGATCACGGCGGCCGATGCGCGTGCCGAGGCGGCCGCGCGTGCCGCGTTTGCGGCGGCGCCACTCGTTGCGCCCGTTCCGCTCATTTCGCTCACGGCACCCACGCCCCCTGTCCCGCCCGCCGCGCCACCGCCGATGCCGCCCGCCGCGCCCGCAGGCATCGCCGACGCCATGCGGCTGTCGATATAACGCTCGACACTCGCCTGGCCTTTGCGTTGCGTGCCGCGCTGCCACAGCAACAATGCGAGCGCCGCGCACAGCAGCGCGAGCCCCGCGAAGACCAGTACCGCGCTAGACATTGAAGCCCCCGCCGAAGCCGCCACCGGCGCCGCCGCCCGTGCCGCCGAAGCCACCGCCGAAGCCCGCGTTGCCGAACGCATTGCCCGGCTCGACGCCGCCGAGCGCCTGACGGAAGCGCGACAGTTTCGGCGAGTGCGGATGAATACCGAGCGACACCCAGTTGTCGAGTTCGTCGCCGTCCGCGTTCAGGATCGGCTCGTAGCGATACAGCTCCTGCGTCGCGATGATGTTGTCCGAGAGCCCCGTCACCTCGGTGATCGACAGGATGCGGCGGCGTCCGTTGGAGAGCCGCCCGATCTGCACGATGAAGTCGACCGCGTTGGCGATCTGCCGGCGCAGGCTCGACTCGGTGCCCTGGAAGCCCGCGAAGCCCGCCAGCATTTCGAGCCGGTACAGACACTCGCGCGGCGAACTTGCGTGCACGGTGCCCATCGACCCGTCGTGGCCGGTGTTCATCGCCTGCAGCATTTCGAGCACTTCGCCGCCGCGCACTTCGCCGACGATGATGCGGTCCGGGCGCATCCGCAGCGTGTTGCGCAGCAGGTCGCGAATCGTCACCACGCCTGCGCCGTCGAAACCGCCCGGACGGCTTTCGAGCCGCACCACGTGCGGGTGGTTCAGCGACAGTTCGGCGGTGTCCTCGATCGTCACCACGCGCTCGGCTTCGGGGATGTGAAACGCCAGCGCGTTGAGGAGCGACGTCTTGCCCGAGCTCGTGCCGCCCGACACCAGCACGTTGCAGCGCGCCGCCACCGCGGCTTCGAGCAGCGCGCCGATTTCGGGGCTGTAGGTGCCGTTCGCGAGCAGATCGTCGGGCCGCATCGGGTCCTTGCGGAACTTGCGGATCGACACGATCGGCCCGTCGATCGACAGCGGCTCGATCACGACGTTCACGCGGCCGCCGTTCGGCAGACGCGCGTCGACCATCGGATTCGATTCGTCCAGACGCCGGCCGATCGGCGCGAGAATGCGGCGCACGATGCGCAGCAGGTGCGCGTTGTCGGCGAAGCGCACCTGGATGCGCGTGAGAATGCCGTGACGCGACACGTACACGTCGTTGTAGCCGTTGATCAGAATATCTTCGACGGCCGGATCGGCGAGCAGGTCCTCGATCGGACCGAAACCCGCGAGTTCCTTGGTGAGCGCCTCGGCAATCAGCCGCACTTCGCTCTCGTTGATCGGAATGCGGCGCAGCCTGACGAAGCTGTCCATCTCCAGATCGACGAACTGGTTGATCGCATTACGCGACCAGCGGCCGAACTCGGAGCCGAGTTCCTCGATGCGCGTGAGCAGATGTTCGTGCGCCGCGTTCTTGATGTCCTGGAACTGCTGGCTATGCGCGAACGAAGGCGCGTCGTCGGCAAATTCGATTTCTTTTGCCATCGTCTATGACCGCTTCTGAGTAGTGGGAATGAGGCGTTTGAGCGCGCCGAACGGCGACTTGCCGCCGCGTGTGTGCGTGCTCTCGCGGTGCGCGCCGCCGAGCCGTTCGATCAGCGGCTCCAGCGCGCGCACGTACGGGTCGCGCGCGGCGGCGTCGGCCAGCAGGTGGCCCTGGTTGACCGCCTGGCCGAGCGCGACGCGGCGATCCGGCAAGGTGGCGAGTAACGGAATCTCGAGGCGCTGCGCGATCTGCGCCGCGGCGAGACCGAGGTCGGCGTCGAACTTGTTGACGATCAGCCGCACGTTCGCGGTGTCCACGCCCTCTTCGCGCAACGCGTCGAGCACGCCGACAGCCGAGACGATCGACGCCACGCCCTGATCGCACAGCAGCCAGGTTTCGTCGGCGGCCTGTACGACGTGCGCGATGAACTCGCTGTTGGTGAAGCCGCCGAGGTCGACGATCTGCTGGTCGAAGAACGCGCGCAGCCGGTTCAGCAAACCGATCGACGACGAGTACGACACCTCGCGCATATCGGCGAGATTCGGCGGCAGCGTGGTGAGCGCGAGCCCGCTCGCGTGATGCGACAGCGCGGTATGCACGAAGGTCTGATCGAAGCGGCGCAGATTGCGCACGGCCTCGACGAAATTGAATTCGCTGCGCGTGTTCAGCAGCAGCGAGCCGTCCGACGCGGGCAGCCCGAGATCGAGCAGCGCGGCCTGGCGCCCTTGCGCGACGTCGCGCCGTTACAGCATCACGGCGAGATTCGCGGCGAGCGTGCTGACGCCCATGCCGACCCGCGCGCCAAGCAACGCGGTGACCTGGCCATGACGGCTGACCGGCTCCACCAGATTGTCGAGCACCTGGCGCGTGATGCGCAGCGCGTCCTCGGCGGGCGCCGACAGATCGATGAAGTCGCGCACGCCGGCGCGCAACGCGGCCAGCGCGCTTTCGGGCTCGGCGAGCGAACCGAGCGCGACGATCTGCAGCGACGGATACGCGGCGCGCACCGCGCTCGCGGCCGCGCTCGCCGCCGCCGCGCGGCCGCCGGAGAAGTCGACGAATACCAGCGACGGGTTGAGCGTCGCGATGCGCTGCATCACCATCGCCGGGTCGAGCGTGGCCGCCTCGACCGCGCCCGCGCCCACCAGCGTCTGGGCGAGCCAGTGCACATGCTCGTCGGCGAGCGACGCGAGCACGAAATGGTCGGTGACCGCTCGTTCAGTCAATGAATGCGTTCTCGCGTTCATGTTGGACATCCTCTTGCGGCATCGGCTGCGAAGCCCCCGCGTCGTACTGCCTGCCGGCTCGCGTGCGCGGTTCGCACGCTTGCCGACCTGAACCCGTATCCAGCCGGCGCGCCACGCGGGCGCCTCGCGGCGTCACTTCGAAAATCCCGGCACGGCGTCGCGCGACGCCACGCCGCCCAGCAGCGAACGCCAGACCGGCCCATTGCGCTGCTCGGACTGCTCGCCCGGCGTCGACGGCAAGGTCGCACCCTTCGCGAGCGGCGAGACCAGATGCGGCGTCACGATGATCACCAGCTCCTTCTCGTTCTGCTGGTAGTTCAACTGCTTGAAGAACGTGCCGATCACCGGCAGGTCGCCGAGCAGCGGCACCTTCGCGACGTTCGACGCCGTCTCGCGATCGATCAGCCCGCCGATCACGAAACTCTCGCCGTCGCCGAGCTCGACCGTGGTGTCGGCGCGGCGCGTGATGAACGCCGGCACCGACACGCCGCTGATCGTCACCGCGTTGGTGAAGTCGAGCTGGCTCGCCTCCGGCGCCACCTTCAACGCGATGCGCTGCGGGCTCAGCACGGTCGGCGTGAGGGTAAGCCCGACGCCGTACGACTTGTATTCGATCGACGTCGTGCCGAGCGCCTGCGGCACCGGAATCGGCACCTCACCGCCGGCAAGGAAACTGGCGCTCTGCCCCGACAACGCCACGAGCGTCGGCTCGGCCAGCACGCGCGCGAGGTTGTTGCTCTCCAGCAGGCTCAGATTCGCGAACAGCCCGCGCGTCGCCGAATTGAAGATCAGGTTGAACGCCGCCGAGATCGGCGTCGTGCTGGTCAATTGCGGCGCCTGGCCCGCCGTCGCCGACACCGAGGTCAACGCCGACGGCGCGAACGAGCCGAACGTGAAGCCGTTGTTCTGCTTGAAGAAGTTGAAGCCCACCTCCTTGAGCACCGAGCGGCTGAATTCGACCACTCGCACGTCGACCTGCACGACCGCGCGGCTCGCCACCGTCGAAGTGTCGAATACCGCGCCGTCCTTGCCGAGCGCGCCTTCGGCCGCGACCACCGCGCGCTGATGCGCTTCCATCGTCGCCGACGAGCCCGACACCAGCGCCGTGCTGCCGAGCACCTTGACGCTTGGCGTATCGGCGCCGAGCAGCGACGCGGCGGCCGGCGTGCTGACGTTGACCGTGTAGCTGAGCGGCGTATCGCGATCGCGCGCCCACACCATCAGGCTCGTGGTGCCCGCCGCCTTGCCGACCAGCAGTACGCCGCCGCGCCTGTCGCCTTTGATGATCAGCACGTCGGCCACCGCCGGATCGCCGATCGCGACCCGCTGCAATATGGGGCCGGTGGCGACCTGCTGCTGCGCGCCGACCGTCAGATCGATGGTCGACACGGAGATCGGCTGCGCGGCCTGAGCAGTCTGGGCGGTTCGCGCGGCCCGTGTCTGCGCGGCCGTGGCGCGCTGCGCCGGACCGGCTGCGTCCGTCACCGCCGATACGCCCAGCAAAGCCACCCCGAGCCACATCGCTTTTCTGAAAACAAAAATCCGTTCTGTCATGTAGTTATGGACGCGACTGGCCGCCCGCTCCCTGAAACCGCTTATCGGGCGACCGTTTCGGCGCGCCCACCCCGTATCACTTCGATACCGCTATGGCTGCTGCCCGCGTTGGCGAGCACGCTCGTCGGCGTTGCCGGTAAGCGCGGCAGCGGCGGCTTCGCGGCCGCGCCGTTGCCGCTGCCCGACAACGCGTCGAGCGCCACGCCGGCCGCCGCGCGCGTCGAGTCCCGCGGCTCGGCTCCGCCCGCATGCGCCGCGGTCTTCAACACGCCCGGATAGACCGGCAGCACGGTTTGATCGATGACTTCGTCATCCTTCGGATTGCGCAACGCGAAGATCAGTCGGCCCGAACTCTCGGCGAGCGTCAGACGGTCCACGTCGGCCACCGGCACCGCCAGCACCGCGGTGCGCACCATGCCGTTCGGATCGCCGCCGTTGTCGCTGGTCGTGCTCGCATTGCCGAACGCGAGCACGCGCACTTTCGACATCAGCAGGCGCGCCTGGGTACGGCTGATTTCGGCGTCGCTGCCGCCGCTGCCATCGCGCTTGAGCGTAAAAAACACGTCGACGAAATTGCCCGGCCGCAGGCGATTGCCGACCGCGTTGCCTTCGTCGACGCGCACGGCCAACGCACGCTCGCCCGGCGCGATGCGCTCGGCGAGACCGGAGGCCAGCTGCGCTTCGAGCACCGGCGAGTCCACGCCGATTTCCGCGCTCGGCACGCGGCCGGCGAGTTGCGACGGCTCGGTGAACGCGCCGATCGGATTGATCGGCAGCGACTGCACGCGCAGGTCTTCGACGGTGATCGCCTTGCCCGCCGGCAACGCGCGGGTCGCGACCACTACCGGGAAGCTCGCATGCACCGCGGGCGCGACGGGCACGGGCGCCGGGCGGCGCGCGAGCGTCCACGCGAAGATGCCCAGCACGAGCGCCACCGCGATCAGTACGCCGGCAAGAATTCTGGTCAGATTCGGCATGGCTATGCGCGGCTATTGGCTGCGTCGGTTGAACGATGCCGTGTGGCGAGCGCGCGCAAGGACGCGTTCGACGGCAAGGAGGCGGGAGGCCGGCGCGTACATCACTGAATGTTCTCCGGGTTGAGTTGTACTGTCGCGCTGCTCGACAATCTGGCCGGCACGGCGAAGCCGAGCAGCGGCAAAGTCGGCACGAGCGGGTTGGTCTGGTAGTCGTAACTCAGTTGAACGGTCACGCAGCGCATGCCGGTCCCGCATTGCGACGGCGTCGCCGTGCAATCCGCCGATTTCACGAGCGTCGCGGTCATCTGCTTCGCGGCGACACAGGCCGCATTGCCGCGATTGGTCAGCGCATCGTCCACCGACGTGCTGGTCTGCCAGTTCAACGCGGCGCGCGCGCCCTCCGACGCGGCGAGCGTCAGGTTCTGCTGCGCGACCAGGATCAGACTGAACGTGATGATCGCGTAGAGGATCATGAAGAACAGCGGGAACACGAGCGCGAATTCGATCGCCGTGGCGCCGCGCTGCGCTTGCGTGCGGCGTAGGTGAACGCTGTGGCGTTGCCGGCGTGGGCGCGCTGTGTCGAGCGGCTTCATCGCAGTCCTTCGCCCGCTGTTTGCAGCACGAGCCAGAGCATGGCGGCGACCGTGAGACAGGCGGCGTACGGCGTGGACGCCTTGCCGCCAATTTCGAAAGTCGCGCCCGCGTGACGGCCGAAGCCCGCGAGGCGCGTGCGCGTCGTGATCAGCAGCCAGAGCGCGTGCACGCCGGCGGCCAGGCTCGCGGCCATCCACAAACCCGGCAGCGCGTGCATGCCGCACCACGCCCCGAGTACCGCGAATACCTTGACGTCCGCGGCGCCCATTAGCCCGAGCGCGAAAAACGGCAGCAACGCAAGCAGACCGACCATTGCGCCGAGTCCGGCCTGAGCAAGAGAAACCCCGAAAGGACCGCCTTGAAATATCGCACAGCCGAATGCCGCCGCTAAACCCGCAACGACAATTGAATTGGAAATACGCCGGGCACGGCAGTCGCTAATTGCAACTGCCACAGCCCAGACGACAAATAGAGCAATACCAATGGCGATATTCATTTCGCACTCAACAGGCGAAGCAATGCCATACGAATCGCAATGCAATTCGCATTCATCAATCAATAAGACTCGGCATTAAAACGCCGGCGAAGCGAACGGCATAATTACGCCGACTGCTTCGCGCGACGATTAAGGCTTGTCTTTCACGACGAGGAAGTCGAAGAGGGCTAGCCGCCCGAGCCTGAACCCGAACTTGGACCCGCACCGGTGGATGTCGTGCCGTTGCCGATCTTGTTAGCCACAGCGTTGAACACGCCCGATATGTTCGTACCCAATGTTCCCACCGCCGCAGCGATGACGAGTACGACGAGGCCCGCGATCAGCCCATATTCGATGGCCGTCACGCCCTTGTTATCTCTCAGGAAGCGTTGTGTGAATTTTTTCATTTTTACCCTCGGAACTTCATTTATTCGTTGTGCACCTGCTGCATGTGCCGTCGAACTCTGTCAACGCGCGGACCGTTGGTCTCTCATTCCCGGTCCTGCCTGTTGCGTTGCAGTCGCCCCACTTCGCAGCCGCCTTCGATGAAACGGATGTGTTAGAGCTGTCTGTTCGATAACGCACCTCCCTCGTCAACCGTGATGCTTTCGGGTTTTATAGCCGATCAAACATATTTAAGCAATTGCCCTCTGCTCTTAACGCCACCGCCGCATGCGCTTTTCAAGACTTAGGTTTTTGTTAACGACAGATCGGGAATTGCAGCAAATAGGTATAACCATGAGTTAGATTGGCCGCACTAAACCTGTTTTAACAGAACGTTTGAAGCGCGCGAGTTCATTCGTTGTGCTCGCGTTACGCCGTCGCCCGTAACGGCGCGCCCGGCTCGTTACGTTACGCGGCCCGCGCAAAAGTCTCGCGAACCGCTTTTTTCGCCGCCCTCCGGCGCGTCGGCGAGTTCATCGGCTCCTCGCAAAGCCGCATCCCGCAAGGCCTGACGCCTCATCGACAGAAAAACGCGCGGAATGTTCAGTCGAAATGGCATGGCTTGTGCAGAGATAGGCACGCAGCAACACCCAACAACACATGCGATGCGAGGCGACATGAACATTCAAACAACCAGCACGACGGTACGGGCAACCCTGATTGCGGCGAGCATCGCCGCGATGCTCGCGCTCGGCGCTTGCGGAGGCTCCGGAAGTCTCAGCGCCGGCACTGGTAGCGGCGGCAGCGGCTCTGCCGGCGGCACGCTTTCCACGTCAGGCAGCGGTAGCGGTAGCGGTTCGACGGCGTCGGGCGGCTCGGGCGCGGGCACCACCACCGGCAGCACGAGCGGCGGCACGTCGGGCACGGGCACCGGAACAGGCACGGGTACCACCACGACGGTCTCGAATGCGCTCGGCACGGTAACGGACCACGCCGGCGGTGTTGTCAGCGATCTCGGCTCGACGGTGTCGACCATCGGCTCGGCAATCAGCTCGCAGAATCTGCCTGTCGTCAGCTCGCAAACCACCACCGCCACGGGCGGCATCGTGAAGGAAGTCGGCTCGGCGGTGTCGACCCTCGGTACCGGCGTGTCGCAAGGACTCGGCCAGCTCGGCACCGGCGGCAATGCGGTCGGCACGACCGTGGCGAGCGTGGGTGGCGTGGTCGGTCATGTCGGCGGTGCGGTGTCGGAGACGGGCAGCCTCGTGACGAGTCTTGGCAGCGGCCCGCTCGCACCGTTGTCGGCGATCACGTCGCCGCT
This sequence comes from Paraburkholderia ginsengisoli NBRC 100965, assembly GCF_000739735.1. GTDB lineage: Bacteria > Pseudomonadota > Gammaproteobacteria > Burkholderiales > Burkholderiaceae > Paraburkholderia > Paraburkholderia ginsengisoli. Next base: position 945,507 of record NZ_BBJF01000004.1, read on the forward strand.
GGGCGGCGTCGTCTCGACGCTCGGCAATGCGGTCACCAACGGCGGCGGCACCCTCACCACCGCTCTCTCGACCGGCCCGGTCCAGCAAGTCACGCAAACCCTCAGCACCGCGATCACGCCGATCACGTCGGTGCTCGCCTCCACCACGCAAACCGTCGGCAACGCCACGGGTCTCGGCGCACCGGTGAACACGCTGCTGTCGACCGTCGGCGGCGGGCTCGGCAAGGCCGGCACGCTGCTCGCATCGACCGGCGGCGGCAATGCGGTCACCGCTGCGCTCGGCAAGACGGTTAGCGACACCGGTACCACGGTCGCATCCGTGGGTGGCCTGCTCACCGGCGGAACCGGCGGCAACCCGCTGGCTCCGCTGACCGGCGCGCTCGGCAGCCTGACCGGCGGCGCCAGCAGCGGCCCGCTTGCGCCTGTCACCGGTCTGCTCTCCGGCGTGACGGGCGGTCTCAGCGGCGCAAGCGGCAGCGGCAGCAGCCCGCTCGCACCGGTCACCGGCCTGCTCTCCACTGTGACCGGCACGCTCACCAGCGCGACCGGCGGCACCAGCAGCCCGCTCGCGCCGGTCACCGGTTTGCTTTCGACGGTGACGGGCACGCTCGGCAGCGCAACCGGCAGCGGCAGCAGTCCGCTTGCACCGGTCACCGGCCTGCTCTCGACCGCGAGCGGCACGCTCACCGGCGCAACCGGCGGCACCGGCAGCCCGCTCGCACCGGTCACCGGCCTGCTGACGACGGCGACCGGCGCGCTCGGCGGCGTCAGCGTCGCGGCGACCACGACGACGTCCGCAGCGACCGCCTCGGCATCGACCCGCTCCGGCGCCGGCGTGTCGCTATCGGCGACCAGCGGCAAGGGCACCGCGAACAATCCGCTCGCACCAGTCACGTCGCTCGTCACCGGCCTGCTCGGCGGACTGAAGAAGTAAGCGGTCCACTCGCGGCCTGCGCGATGCGTCGCGAGATACGTATTGCCCGACGACCCGGAACGCGGCCCGCCAGCCGCTTCCCGGGTCCACCTGGTTCTCCGCGTGAGGCGGTCCGCGCCACCGGGATATCGATCGCAACGGCGCGCCGAAACCGCCTCACGCCATCGACGAAAAAACATCGAGAAGCGCACATGCCGACTCAATGGTTCTTTACTCGCCCTACCGCGTGCGCGATCGGACGTCGTTGCAGGTGAACCGGAAGCAGTCCGCATGCTTGCTCGATTCTCCACCAACCCGCTCGATGCACGAACCGGTTCAACATGCGTCGTAGATAAGCAGTCCGATTCATCACGTGCTAGCGCCTCAAGCCCCGCATGCTCAAGCTCGCGCGGGCACGTGACGTTATAGATGCAAGCATGGCAGTAACGTCCAGCCTCACATAAGCGATCGCGACCAGCCCGGCCAGGCGGCATGCCCGCGACACAAGAACGGCATACGAGGAAGAATCCGATGAAACTCGGGTACGGCAGTAAATGGACCATCGTGCTCGCGACTCTCGCGGCAAGCGCGTTGCAGGTGGAAGCACAGGCACAGTCCCGCCCCGGCGGTACGGCAGTCGGCGGCAATCCGCTGGATTCACTGCCCCAGGTCAAGGCGCCCGACCGTGGTCCGAACGTGACCGTGCAGGTCGCGCCGCAAGCGCCCCAACTTCAGGCATTGCTCGCCCGCCATCTGACGCCGACGCGCGTGCAGGTCGAAGGCGTGAAGTCGATTCCGTTCGATGAAGTCGCGCAACGCTTCACGCCGCTCGTCGGCAAGGACACGACGATCGGCGAGCTGATCGAAATCGCCAACGGCGTCACCCGGCTCTATCAGGACCGCGGCTTCGCGCTGTCGTTCGCGTTCATTCCGGCGCAGACGTTCGACGACGGCATCGTGCGCGTGACGGTAGTCGAAGGCTATGTGTCGACGGTCAAGGTGACGGGCAAGGTAGGTCCGGTCGAAGACCGGATCCGCTCGATCGCCGATCACATCGTCGCCGACCGGCCGTTGCGGCGCGCGACCTTCGAGCGTTACATCAACGTGCTCGGCCTGCTGCCCGGCATCAAGGTGGCGGCCAACGTGCCGCCGCCGCAGAACACCGACGGCGCCACCTCGCTCGAACTGAACGTGGAGCGCAAACCGTTCGACGTCAGCGTCGGGGTCAACTTCAATCAGCCCGGCGTGCAAGGTCTTCTGAGTGCCACCGAGAACGGCCTGACCTCGCTCGGCGAACAGCTGAGCGTGTCGGCGTTGCTGCCGAAGGGCCGCGACAACGTCACGTATCTGGCCGCGCATGCGGCCGTGCCGATCGACAGCAATGGACTGATCGGCAAGATCGACGCGTCGCACTATCGCGGCAATCCTGTCGACAATCCGGGCCTGCCCAATTACATCGAACGCACGGTCATCAACGACAAGGTCGGCGGCTCGCTGGCGTACCCCATCCTGTTGAGCAACACGCAGAGCGTGATCGGCACCGCGTCGGTCTACGCATCGCACGACGAGGATCGTTATCACAATCAGCAGAACGGCGCGCAGCTCGGCTTTCGTTCGCAAGTGCGCGTGATGCAACTGCAGGCCGACTACACCGGCGTGCAAACCGGCCAGGTGCGCCGCGCCAATGTCAGCGTGTCGAAGGCCTTCGACATTCTCGGCGCGTCGAAATCGGGCGACTCGAACGTGCCCGGCTCGACGCCCGTCAATCCGGCATCGATCAATTTCGTGAAGAGCGGCGCGAGTTTCTCGCAGACCAACGAATGGCCGATGAAAATCGGCACGGCGGTCTCGCTCATCGGTCAGTACAGCGCCGTGTCGCTGCCGACTTCGGAGCAGATCTCGTTCGGCGCGCAACGCTTCGCTCAGGGCTATCAGCCGGGCGAAGCGTCGGGCGACTCGGGCTGGGGCGCGATGTTCGAAGTCAACCGCCCGATCGCGCTCGGCTTCACCTATCTGCGCACGTTCACGCCGTATATCTCATTCGACATGGCGCGCGTCTATCTGCACGCGGGTACGCCGTCGCCGTCCAGACTCTCGTCGATTGCGTTCGGCTTCCGGATCTCGGATGCGAAGTACTACAGCCTCGATCTGTCGGTGGCGAAAGCGGTCGGAGACGCGCCGGTCGAAAGCGCGTCGCGCAGCCCGCGCATCAACGCCACCTTCTCTTACCAGTTGAATTGATTGATCCTGCTTGCAGGTAGCGCGCGCTGATTAGAGGCTCCCCTATCAAACGGCGCGCGCGCTTTCACGTATTCTGCGCTGACGATGCGGCAGACGGCCTGCAAGCCGACAAGCGTGCGGGCCGCTGATGGCCGACCGTCCGAGTCGAAGTCAGACCTGAGAGACAAGACCCGCATCACCAGGCATCACGGTGAGCGTCGCCCGACGACCGCCCGAGATGCTCATAACGCCGCGCGACCATGATCGCGCCGTCTTTCATCAAGGAGGAAACAATGACGCAATTCACTCAACGCGCTCGCGCCGTCGCGCTTCGCACAGCCCGACATGCCGCTCTCGCCGGCGTACTGCTCGCCAGTGCCGCGACTGCGATGGCGCAGACCGATTCGCCGGTCGGCACGTGGAAAACCATCGACGATCACACCGGTCAGCCCAAAGCGCTCGTGCAGATCGCCGACGATGGCAGCGGTCAGTTGAGCGGCAAGGTGATCAAGGGACTCAATGCGAACGATCAACCGGACCGCCGCTGCACGGCCTGCACCGACGCGCGTAAGGATCAGCCGATTCTCGGTATGACCATCATCAGCGACATGAAGAAGGACGGCGACGGCTGGGATCACGGACAGATCCTCGATCCGGAAAACGGCAAGCTCTACAAGTGCAAGATGCACCTGGAAGATGGTGGCAGCAAACTGGTGGTGCGCGGCTATATTGGCGTGGCGCTGCTGGGTCGCTCGCAGACGTGGGTTCGTCAGCAATAGTCCGAAAGGAACACCAAAGAAGCGCAAAAGAAACGGCCGGCGATCGCCATCGCGCGGCCGTTTATATTGTGTGCAGCCGGTAGATCGCAGCCGTCACGCAGCATGCTTGAAAGGCGTCGTGTACGCGAACGGCGACGACGGCAGCGGTTTGCCGAGCGCCGGGTTGTACACGGCCGGTGGCGTGACCGGGACGGCAGCTGGAACACCTTCCGCGACCACACTCTTCTGTTCCGCGCCCATGTGCGTACGCATGCGCGCTTCCATCAGGCTACAGAGTTCTTCGCTCGCCGTGCCGAGCAGTTGCTCGGTCACGCGCTTGAGCACACCGGATTCGTACCATGCCTTGAAGCGGCGATGACACGTCTGATACGACGGGTATTTGCGCGGCATGGCCGACCAGGTCGCGCCGCTGTACATGACCCACAGCACACCGTTGAGCACCGAGCGCGTATTGGCAAGCGGACGCCCACGCAGTTCGGAGCGCGGACGCAGCTCGGGCAGCAACGGCGCGACGCGTTGCCATTCTTCGTCAGTGATATCGCGATGCGGATTCATGGCTTCTCCTTTGTCAGAACCACGGCAAAAGATAGCTAATCGCCCGCGCGCGCAACATCGGATCAATCTGAATCTTGAAAATACGGCGTTTAACCGAGCCGATTCAGCAAGCGCATTTGATGTATCGCAAATAGATAGCCAGCGATTTGACTTGACCGCGCCGTTTCGAGCGGCGGCGATCGGCCGGCATCCGTTCAGGTCAGCGACGTATCAACGATCCGTCGCGGCGTATCGAGATACTCCTTCGATTGCATCTCGACGATCCGCGATACCGTGCGCGTGAATTCGTTGGCCATCGGGCCATCGACATACAACTGCTCGGGCGGCACCGCCGCGGACATCAGCAGCTTGACCTTGTGGTCGTAGAACACGTCGATCAGCCACGTGAAGCGGCGCGCTTCCGACGCCATGCGCGCCGACATCTGCGGCACGCCGGACAGGACCACCGCGTGAAAGCGGCTCGCGAGTTCCAGGTAATCGTTCTGCGAGCGCGGACCGCCGCACAGCGTCGCGAAGTCGAACCACACGACGCCGTCCGCGCGGCGCAGCGCCTTCAACTCGCGCTTCTCGATGTGCAGGATCGGACTTTCATCGGGGACGGCGGCGAGACGCGCGAATGCGTCGCGTAATGCCTTGTCGGCCGTCGCACCGAGCGGCGAGTGATATACCTCCACCTGCGCCAGCGTGCGTTGCCGGTAGTCGATGCCCGCGTCGACATTGATCACGTCGAGCTTGTCCTTGATGAGCTCGATGGCCGGCAGCATGCGATCGCGATGCAGTCCATCCGGGTACAGCGTGTCCGGATCGTAGTTGGACGTCATCACGAACTGCACGCCGTTCTCGAACAGCTTGTCGAGCAGACGGTACAGGATCATCGCGTCGGCAATGTCCGACACGTGGAACTCGTCGAAACAGATCAGGCGATAGCGCTTCGCGATCCGGCGCGCGAGTTCGTCGAGCGGATCGGCCGTGCCCTTCAGTTCTTCAAGCTCGCGATGCACCTCGCGCATGAATTCGTGAAAGTGCAGCCGCGTTTTACGCTGCACCGGCACGATCATGTAGAAGCTGTCCATCAGGAAGCTCTTGCCGCGCCCTACGCCGCCCCACATGTACACGCCGCGCGGCAGGTCGGGACGGTTGATCAGTTTCTTGAACGCATTCGAGCGGCGCGATTTGTATTCGACCCACTCTTCATAGCACCGCTGCAGCCGGTCGACCGCCGCGCGTTGCGCCGGGTCCGATTGATAACCGCGCGTCTGCAGTTCTTTTTCGTAGTATTCGGTGACGTTCATGGTGTTGCTGCAAAAAGAAAGGCGGGAGGGATTGAACCCGCCCGCCTTTGTGGTGATGCCAGAGTACGTTCAGTCAGGCGTGCGCGTGATTACATGTTCAGCGCGCGCTTGTCGACGGCCAGCGCCGCTTCGCGCATGACTTCCGACAGCGACGGGTGCGGATGGCAAATGCGGCCGAGGTCTTCCGACGCAGCCTTGAATTCCATCGCCACCACGGCTTCCGCGATCAGGTCCGAAGCGTTTGCCGAGATGATGTGCACGCCGAGCAGTTCGTCGGTCTTCGCGTCGGCGATCATCTTGACGAAACCTTCCGCCTTGTTGATGCCGAGTGCGCGGCCGTTCGCCATGAACGGGAACTGGCCCGTCTTGACTTCGCGGCCTTCCGCCTTCAGTTCCTGTTCCGTTTTGCCGACCCACGCGATTTCCGGTTCGGTGTAGATCACCCACGGAATGCAGTTGTAGTCGATGTGCGGCTTCTGACCGTCGATAATTTCCGCGACCAGCACGCCTTCGTCTTCAGCTTTGTGCGCGAGCATCGGGCCACGCACCACGTCGCCGATCGCGTACACGTTCGGCACGGCCGTCGCGCAGTGGTCGTCGACGTCGATGAAACCGCGCTCGTTGGCCTTCAGGCCGATCGCCTCGAGACCGAGGTTGTCGGTGTTCGGCACGCGGCCGATCGACACGATCAGGCGGTCCGCTTCGAGCGTCTTCGCGTTGCCGTCCTTGTCCGTGTAGGCAATCGACACGCTCTTGTCGGTCGTCGTCACTTCGCCGACCTTCACGCCGACCTGGATGTCGAGACCCTGCTTCTTGAACTGCTTGGCCGCTTCTTTCGACAGCGCCTGGTCAGCCGCGCCGAGGAATTCCGGCAGGGCTTCGAGCACGGTCACTTCCGCGCCGAGACGGCGCCACACCGAACCCAGTTCCAGACCGATCACGCCAGCGCCAATCACGGCGAGCTTCTTCGGTGCGGTGTCGAAAGCGAGTGCGCCTTCGTTGTCGGCGACGATCTTGTTGTCGACCGGAATGTTCGGCAAATGACGCGCCTTCGAACCCGTGGCGATAATCACGTTCTTCGCCGTGACGACTTCGGTTTCGCCTTCACCGCTCACTTCGATCTGCACGCCGGCGTCCGTCTTGCCAGTGAACTTGCCGTGGCCCTTGAGCCACGTGATCTTGTTCTTGCGGAACAGGAATTCGATCCCCTTGGTCATCTTTTCGACGATGCCGTCTTTGCGGGCCATCATCTTCGCGATATCGACCTTGACGTTTTCCACCGAGATGCCGTGGTCCGCGAGGTGATGCGACGCGTTTTCAAATTCTTCCGACGACGCGAGCAGCGCCTTCGACGGAATGCAACCCACGTTCAGGCACGTGCCGCCGAGCTTCAACGCGCCGGCCGGGTTCTTCCACTTCTCGATACATGCGACGGTCTTGCCGAGCTGCGCTGCACGGATGGCGGCGATATAACCGCCAGGGCCTGCGCCGATCACGACGACGTCAAATTCTTTGGACATGACAATCCTTTTGATGACGGAACGGCGCGCGGCCACGTTTCGTGGCGCGCGCGATTCCTGTACTGCGGAATGCGAAAGACGTACTGCTCAGATGGTGCCGGTTTGTGCAATGACAAGCGCTGACGAGCCGGCACCAGCCTGACGGCAATTACAGGTCGAGCAGCAGGCGAGCCGGATCTTCCAGCGCGTCCTTCATCGCGACCAGCGACAGCACCGCTTCGCGGCCGTCGATGATACGGTGGTCGTACGACAGCGCCAGATAGTTCATCGGACGGATCACGATCTGGCCGTTTTCGACCACAGCGCGTTCCTTCGTCGCGTGCACGCCCAGAATCGCGGATTGCGGCGGGTTGATGATCGGCGTCGACAGCATCGAACCGAACACACCACCGTTCGAGATCGAGAACGTACCGCCGGTCATTTCTTCGATCGACAGCTTGCCGTCCTTGGCCTTCTGGCCGAATTCGGCAATCTTCTTCTCGATTTCTGCGAGGCTCAGCTGATCCGCGTTACGCAGGATCGGCACCACCAGACCACGCGGCGAACCGACAGCGATACCGATGTCGAAGTAGCCGTGATAGACGATGTCGTTACCGTCGATAGACGCGTTCACCAGCGGGAACTTCTTCAGCGCGTGAACCGCCGCCTTCACGAAGAACGACATGAAGCCCAGCTTCACGCCATGTTCCTTCTCGAACTTGTCTTTGTACTTGTTGCGCAGGTCCATCACCGGCGCCATGTTCACTTCGTTGAACGTCGTGAGGATGGCGTTGGTTTGCTGCGACTCGAGCAGACGCTCGGCGATACGTGCACGCAGACGCGACATCGGCACGCGTTGTTCCGGGCGGTCCTTCAGCCACTGGTCGGCCGATGCCGGCGCCTTGACGTCCGGCAGCGACGGGTTCGCAGCCTTCGGTGCGGCAGCCGGTGCAGGTGCGGCCTTGGCGGCAGGAGCAGCTTGACCCGCGCTCAGCACGTCGCCCTTGGTGATGCGGCCGTCGCGGCCCGTACCGGCGACGTCGCCCGACGACAGACCGGCTTCGGCCATCAGCTTGCCGGCAGCCGGCGAAGCAGCGGTGTTCGAACCGGTGGCGGCTGCGGCTTGAGCAGCCGGTGCCGGTGCAGCGGCCGCAGCGGCGACCGGAGCCGGCTTCACTTCAGCTTCGACAGCAGCGGCGCCAGCCTTGCCTTCCGTGTCGATCTTCGCGATCACCTGGTCGGCGACGACGATGTCGCCGTCGTTCGAGATGACTTGCGCGAGCACGCCGGCCGAGGGTGCCGGCACTTCGAGCACGACCTTGTCGGTCTCGATTTCGATGAGAATTTCGTCCTGAGCGACAGCCTCGCCCGGCTTCTTCTTCCACTGCAGCATCGTGGCTTCCGAGACCGACTCGGAAAGCTGGGGAACCTTGACTTCAACAATAGCCATTATGAATATCCTGAATACGTATCGGGTGACGGCGCGGTGAACGACGACCGCCTGCGAACCATGACTGCCGCGCTCGCACCATCATCAGGTTGCTGAACGCGGCGCGGGAAAGCGCCTCGCGCCTTCCCGGTTCGTCTGTTCTCTTATTTAGCGATCGACGCGCTCTTGAGGCGGCCGAAAGCGCCTTCGACCAGCGCCTTCTGCTGCTCGTAGTGCTTCGCGTAGTAGCCGACTGCCGGCGAGGCCGAAGCCGGACGGCCGCTGTATGCCAGCTTCTGTCCTTCCTTCATGCCTTCCTTCAGGTGGTGCTCGATGTAGAACCACGGGCCCTGATTCTGCGGCTCGTCCTGCACCCACACCACTTCGGTCGCGTTGTCGTACTTCTTGATTTCCGCTTCGAACTGCTTATGCGCGAACGGATAGAGCTGTTCGATACGGACGATCGCGACGTCGTTCGACTTCGATTCGCGGCGATGTGCGAGCAGGTCATAGTACACGCGGCCCGAGCACACGATTACGCGCTTGACCTTCTTCGCGTCGATGGCTTCGTCGGTTTCGCCGAGCACCGGCTGGAACGAACCCTTCGCCAGTTCCGACAGATCCGACACGGCTTCCTTGTGACGCAGCAGCGACTTCGGCGTCGCGACGATCAGCGGCTTGCGGAACAGGCGGATCATCTGACGGCGCAACAGGTGGAAAATCTGCGCCGGCGTAGTCGGCTGAACGACCTGCATGTTGTGGTCTGCGCACAGTTGCAGGAAACGCTCGATACGCGCCGACGAGTGCTCCGGACCTTGACCTTCGTAGCCGTGCGGCAGCAGCATCGTGAGACCCGACACGCGGCCCCACTTCACTTCGCCCGACGAGATGAACTGGTCGATCACGACTTGCGCGCCGTTCACGAAGTCGCCGAATTGCGCTTCCCATGCAACGAACGTATTCGGTTCAGCGGTCGAGTAACCGTATTCGAAGCCCAGCACCGCTTCTTCCGACAGCACCGAGTCGATCACCGTGAACTTCGCCTGACCTTCGGCGATGTTCTGCAGCGGCACGTACGTGCCGTCGTTCCAGCGTTCGCGGTTCTGATCGTGCAGCACCGCGTGACGGTGCGTGAACGTGCCGCGGCCCGAGTCCTGACCGGTCAGGCGCACTGCATAGCCCGATGCGACCAGCGACGCGAATGCCAGGTGTTCGCCCATGCCCCAGTCGAGCTTCGCTTCGCCGCGGCCCATCGCGCGACGGTCGTTGAGGACGCGCTCAACCAGCGGGTGAACTTTGAAGTTTTCCGGGACCGCGGTGACGCGCTCAGCGAGGCGCTTCAGTTCGGCGAGCGGCACGGCCGTGTCGGCTGCGTCGGTCCACTTGCGGTTCAGGAACGGCACCCAGTCCACCGCGTACTTGCTCTTGTAGTTCGAGAGCACCGGGTCGACCGTGTGATGGCCTTCGTCCATTGCCTTGCGGTAGGCCTTGACGAATTCGTCGCCTTCTTCCGCGGTGATCACGCCTTGTTGCACCAGCTTTTCAGCGTACAGCGCGCGCGTGCCCGGGTGCTTCGCAATCGTCTTGTACATCAGCGGCTGCGTGACAGCCGGCGTGTCCTGCTCGTTGTGACCCAGCTTGCGGAAGCAGACGATGTCGACGACGACGTCCTTGTGGAACTGCATCCGGAAGTCGATAGCCAGTTGCGTCGCCAGAACGACCGCTTCGGGATCGTCACCGTTCACGTGCAGCACCGGCGCTTCGATCATCTTGACGACGTCCGAGCAGTACAACGTGGAGCGCGAATCGCGCGGGTCCGACGTCGTAAAACCGATCTGGTTGTTGATGACGATGTGCAGCGTGCCGTGCGTGCCGTAACCGCGCGTTTGCGCGAGGTTCAGCGTTTCCATCACGACGCCCTGGCCCGCGAAGGCCGCGTCGCCGTGGATCTGCACCGGCAGCACTTGCAGGCCGCTGTCGTCGCCGCGACGATCCATACGGGCCTTCGCCGAACCTTCGACCACCGGGTTGACGATTTCGAGGTGCGACGGGTTGAACGCGAGCGACAGGTGAACCGGGCCGCCTTCGGTCGAGACGTCCGACGAGAAACCCTTGTGGTACTTCACGTCGCCGGCCGGCAGGTCGTCGACGTGCTTGCCTTCGAATTCGGCGAACAGGTCAGCCGGCATCTTGCCGAGCGTATTGACGAGCACGTTCAGACGGCCACGGTGGGCCATGCCGATGACGATTTCCTGAACGCCATTGGCGCCGCCGTGACGCACGACTTCGTCCATCGACGCGATGAAGCTCTCGCCGCCTTCGAGCGAGAAGCGTTTCTGGCCGACGTACTTGGTATGCAGGAAGCGCTCGAGGCCTTCAGCGGCCGTCAGGCGATTCAGGATGTGCTTCTTCTTCTCTTTGGTGAAGTTCGGCGTCGAACGGATCGACTCGAGCTTCTCCTTCCACCAGCGCTTCTGTTCCGGATCGCTGATGTACATGTACTCGGCGCCGATCGTGCCGCAGTACGTGTCACGCAGTGCCTTGACGATCTCGCGCAGCGACGCGCGCTCGAACCCGAAATACAGATTCGTTGCGCTGAACTCCTGGTCCATGTCGGCTTCGGTGAAGTCGTAGAACGCGGGTTCAAGTTCGGGAATAGCGGGACGTTCGCGGCGCTTCAGAGGATCGAGATTGGCCCATTGCGAGCCGAGGAAGCGATATGCGCCGATGAGGGACTGCACATAAACCTGCTTGCGCGCGGTTGCGAGGTCTTCGCCGCCGGCAGCCGTGCGCGGGATGAAGGCATTAGCCTTGGCCCGTTGAGCAAACGATTCGACGATCGGGCCGTGGGCCACGTCGTTGGCATTGGTGCCGTCCGATGCAGGAACGTTCTGCAACGCGTCGAAATAGCTGCGCCAGTTCTCGGGCACTGACGCCGGATTATCGAGATACGCTTCGTACATTTCTTCTACGTACGGAGCATTGCCGCCGAACAGATAAGAGTTCGACTGGAATTGCTTCATCATTTTTACGCTCACCTTTCTTCGAGTTTCTCGAGAAATAGCGGGTTACAGAACCTTCCGCGACACGGCCTGACCGTTTAGCGGATTGCGCGAATCAAGTCTTGCTTGGAAGGACCTAAAACTTTGCACCCGGGGAGCATATCACAGAACGGATATCGCAGATAGCAGACGGATTGCCGCTCGAGCCTGTCACGACGGGCTTTCGCGACTCGCCGCAGCGCTCATTCCGCAACGCGCAACAGTCTCATGCGAAAACGGGGACGAATAAACGGCGTGACTCGACAACCGCGGTTCAACGCTGTCTCGTGAGCCGGAAATGACAAAAGCCACCCGAAGGTGGCTTCTGTCTACAACATACCGGGAGCGAATGGTCGCGAACCAGTTCAGCCAAGGCCTGCTTAGTCCACCGCGCCCTTACGGCTTGCGCTACGGCGCTCGTGTTCTTTCAGGTAGCGCTTGCGCAGACGGATCGATTGCGGCGTGACTTCGACCAGCTCGTCGTCGTCGATGAACTCGACTGCGTATTCCAGCGACATCTGGATCGGCGGGACGAGGCGCACCGCTTCGTCGGTGCCCGACGAACGCACGTTGGTCAGCTGCTTGCCCTTGATCGGGTTCACGACCAGGTCGTTGTCACGGCTATGAATGCCGATGATCATGCCTTCGTACAGCGGCTCGCCCGGCGACACGAACATACGGCCGCGATCCTGCAGCTTCCACAGTGCGTACGCGACTGCCGCGCCGTCGTCCTGCGAGATCAGCACGCCGTTGCGACGCTCGCCCACCGCGCCTTCCTTGACGGGCTGATACGAGTCGAACGTGTGGCTCATCAAGCCCGTGCCGCGCGTGAGCGTCAGGAATTCCGACTGGAAGCCGATCAGGCCACGCGCCGAAATACGGTACTCGAGACGCGTACGGCCACGGCCGTCCGACGCCATGTCGAGCATTTCGCCCTTGCGGCGGCCCAGCTCTTCCATCACGCCACCCTGGTGGCCGTCTTCCATGTCGACGGTCAGGTTTTCGTACGGCTCGTGCTTCACGCCGTCGATTTCCTGCATCACCACGCGCGGACGCGACACGGCCAGCTCGTAGCCTTCGCGGCGCATGTTTTCCACCAGAATGGTCAGGTGCAGCTCGCCGCGGCCCGCCACTTCGAAAGTGGTTTCGTCGCCGGTTTCTTTCACGCGCAGCGCGACGTTGTGGTTCAGTTCCTTCATCAGGCGGTCGCGAATCTGACGGCTCGTGACGAACTTGCCTTCGCGGCCGGCCAGCGGCGACGAATTGACGAGGAAGTTCATCGTCAGCGTGGGTTCGTCGACGGTGATCATCGGCAGCGCGTCCGGCTGTTCCGGTGCGCAGATGGTCACGCCGATACCGATTTCCTCGATACCGTTGATCAGCACGATGTCGCCGGCTTCAGCCGAGTCGACCTGCACGCGCTCGAGGCCCTTGAACGACAGCACCTGGTTGATCTTGCGATTCAGGATCGCGCCGTCCGGACCCGAACGCACGGCGACGGCCATGCCCGGCTTGATGCGGCCACGCGTGATGCGGCCCACGCCGATACGACCGACGTACGACGAGTAATCCAGCGACGTGATCTGCAGTTGCAGCGGCGCATCCGGATCGGCCGGGCGCACCGGCACGTGTTGCAGCACGGCTTCGAACAGCGGACGCATATCGCCTTCGCGCACGTCCGGGGTCAGCCCGGCGTAACCGTTCAGGCCCGACGCGTAGACGATCGGGAAGTCGAGCTGTTCGTCGGTTGCGCCGAGCTTGTCGAACAGGTCGAAGGTCTGGTTGATCACCCAGTCGATCCGCGCGCCCGGACGATCCACCTTGTTGATCACGACGATCGGCTTCAGGCCGAGCGCCAGTGCCTTCTTGGTCACGAAGCGCGTTTGCGGCATCGGGCCTTCGACGGCGTCGACCAGCAGCAGCACCGAGTCGACCATCGACAGCACGCGCTCCACTTCACCACCGAAGTCGGCGTGGCCCGGGGTGTCGACGATGTTGATGTGCGTGCCTTCGTACTCGACCGCGCAGTTCTTCGAAAGGATCGTGATGCCGCGTTCCTTTTCGATGTCGTTCGAGTCCATCACGCGCTCGGCGATTTGCTGGTTGTCGCGGAACGTGGCGGTCTGACGGAGGAGCTGGTCGACGAGCGTGGTCTTGCCGTGGTCGACGTGAGCAATGATTGCGATGTTGCGTAGGGCGCGGGTCATAGGAAACCTGGAGACAGTTGGAGTGCGCCGCTTGCTTACCGCTTGCTTATGCCGGTTACGTTACTGGTACCAACCACGACAAGCCCAAAGCGCACTTTTGGGAACCCAATATTGTAGCACGCCACAGTGAAGCTTTCTGGTATTCCCTGATAGCGCGGCCGTCTTCCAGGCAACGGCAAGTAGGAATGCTGCGCGACTCCGTCGGTACAAACCTACGTAAAAGCGCGGTCTATTAGGGCTTGGGCGCGGAAAGATCCTTGCCTAAGCTGCAATAACGCTTGCCGCGTCAATCAACCACATTCTATAATCCTGCCTAGTCAACCATTGCATTCGCACGAGAATCATGACGGAGCCGTCCCCCACCCCCACGCCGGACCTCAGCGAATATCAGCTAGGCGAAAGCGTCGGCTATCTGCTGTCGCGGGTGAAATCGACGATGTCGAACCTGGTTACGCAGCGGAGCATGGCCGAGTTGGGCATCACCAGCCAGCAGGGCAGCATCCTGTTCATGGTCGCCAGCGGGAAATGCCTGCTGGCCGCCGAACTGGCCCGTGAATACGGTATCGACGCGAGCGCCGTCACGCGGCTCATCGACCGGCTGGAGAAGCGCGGCCTGCTCACCCGCGTGCGCAGCAACGAAGACCGCCGGGTCGTGCGCCTCGCGCTGACGCCGGAAGGTCATGCGATCGCAGCCAGAATGCCGGCGATTTTCACCGGCGTGCTGGACAGCCTGCTGGGCGGCTTCACCGCCGAAGAAGTGGGCTTTCTCAAGAGCATGCTACGCCGTGTGCTCGTCAATTCCGGTGAACAGACGGGACTGACCCGTGATGCAGCAAGCAATCTTGACAGTAAATCGTAAGAAATTGCTTGCAGCGTCCATCATTACATTCCACTCAAAGAGTCGAGCGATGAAATCCCTTTCCCTGTCCGCGCCCGCGCTTTCTAGCCGGGCCGCCGTCACCGTCGCGGTGACGGCGCTCGCCCTCACGGGGTGCGCGAACTACTTCGGTGTGAAGAGCGACAAGCAGATCTCGTCGCCGACGCAGTACGAGTCCGCGCAGAGCCTGCCCGGCGAAGGTGGTCAATGGCCGTCGCTCGACTGGGCCAACCAGTTCGGCGACCCGCAGTTGCCCAAGCTGATCGCGGAAGCGCTCGACGGCAGTCCGTCTATCGCGCAGGCGCAGGCGCGTCTGGCCAAGGCATCGTCGTATATCGAGACCTCGCGCTCGGCGCTTTTCCCCAAGGTCAACGCCAGCTATTCGTGGACGCGCGAGATCTTCTCCGCCAACTCGCTCTACCCGCCTCCGTATGGCGGCACCTGGTATAGCGAGAACAACGTGCTCGCGAGCGCGTCGTGGGATCTCGACCTGTGGGGCAAGAACCGTCAGCGCCTCGGCCAGGCCGTGTCGCAGGAAAGGGCCGCTCAGGCCGACATGCAGCAGGCGCGCGTGACGCTCGCCGCCTCCGTCGCGAGCACGTACAACCAGCTCGCGCAGCTGTACGCGTTCCGCGAAATCGCCGCGCGCGAAATCGCCAACCGCAAGGACATCGGCCGCATTACCGACGGCCGCGTGGTGGCCGGCCTCGACACCAACGTCGAGCGGCAGACCGCGACGGGCAACATCGCGACCAGCCAGTCGAACCTGACCGACCTCGACGGCCAGATCACCGTCGTGCGCTACCAGTTGGGCGCGCTGCTCGGCAAGGGCCCGGACCGTGGGCTGCAAATCGCCCAGCCGACGCTGTCGGCCGGCAACACGGTGGCGCTGCCGAACAACATCCCGGCCGACCTCGTCGCGCGCCGCGCGGATATCGTCGCCGCGCGCTGGCAAGTCGAAGCCGCGATGCACGACGTGAAGGAAGCGAAAGCCGAGTTCTTCCCGGACGTCAACCTCGCGGCCGGCTTCGGTTTCGACGCGTTCGGCTGGGGCCGCTTCCTGACCGCGTCGAGCCGTCAGATCCAGTTCGGCCCCGCGATCCATCTGCCGATCTTCGACGCCGGCGCGCTGCGCTCGCAATTGAAGGGCCGTTATGCCGACTTCGAGCTCAACGTGGCGAGCTACAACCAGACGCTCATCAATGCGCTCCAGCAGGTTGCGACGCAGGTGTCGTCGATCCGTTCGATCGATCAGCAGGAAGGCGACGCACAGCGCGCGCTCGACGCGTCGACCAAGGCGTATCAGCTGGCGGTCATTCGCTACAAGGCCGGCCTCTCGCCGCAGTTGCAGGTGCTGACCGCCGACCAGAACCTGCTCGCCGCCGAACAGACCGTGGCGGGTCTGAAGATGCGCCGCCGCGATATGCAGATCGGCCTCATCAAGGCGCTCGGCGGCGGTTTCGACGCGACGCAAACCGGCCTCGTCGTACCGACCGATGCTCCGGCACCGGCCGCCACCGCGACCGCCGCCGCGCAATGATCGAACGCAACGCAGCCGCAGCCAGCCGAAAACCCGCGCGAGCGCGCGCACCCGAATAAACGACGACGCTAAAGAAAACCCGGAGCACATCAAATGAGCACCCCCCAGCAGCCCGCCCCCCCGGCACAATCGGCGAACAACGGCAAACGCAAGCGCATGATGACGCTGCTCGTCATCGTGATCCTGATCGCCGCGGTCGCTTATGGCCTGTACTACTTCCTCGTCGCGCGCTTCCATGAAGACACTGACGACGCCTACGTGAGCGGCAACGTCGTGCAGATCACGCCGCAGGTCACGGGCACTGTGATCGCGGTAAACGCGGACGACACCCAGGTGGTCAAGGCGGGCGATCCGCTCGTCGTGCTCGATCCGGCCGACGCGCGCGTCGCGCTGGAGCAGGCCGAAGCGAATCTCGCGCAGACGGTGCGCCAGGTGCGCGGCCTATTCGCCGACGACAATCAATACCAGGCGCAAGTCGCGTTGCGCCAGGCCGATCTTTCGCGCGCTCAGGACGACCTGAAGCGCCGCCTGACGGTCGCGCAAACCGGCGCGGTGTCACAGGAAGAAATCTCGCACGCCCGCGACGCGGTGAAGAGCGCGCAGGCCGCCGTCGACGCCGCCCAGCAACAACTGGCGTCGAACCGCGCGCTGACCGCCAACACGACGATCGCCGACCACCCGAACGTGAAGGCCGCCGCCGCGAAGGTGCGCGACGCGTACCTGAACCACGCGCGTAACGTGCTGCCCGCGCCCGTGACCGGCTACGTCGCCAAGCGCTCGGTGCAGGTCGGCCAGCGCGTCTCGCCGGGCACTCCGTTGATGGCGATCGTGCCGCTGCACGACGTGTGGGTCGATGCGAATTTCAAGGAAGTGCAACTCAAGCATATGCATATCGGCCAGCCGGTGGAATTGACGGCCGACGTGTACGGTTCGTCGGTGCCGTATCACGGCAAGGTGGTCGGCTTCTCGGCGGGCACGGGTTCGGCGTTCTCGCTGCTGCCCGCGCAAAACGCGACCGGCAACTGGATCAAGGTGGTGCAGCGTCTGCCGGTGCGGATCGCACTCGACCCGCAGGAGCTCGACAAGCATCCGCTGCGCATCGGCCTGTCGATGCAAGCCGACGTGAACATCAAGGATGACTCCGGCGCCCAGCTCGGCCAGGCGCCGAACACGGCCTACCAAACCAACGTCTTCGATAAATACGGCGACGAAGCCGACGCGGAAATCGCCCGCATCATCGCGGAAAACGCCGGCCCGAACGGCGGTGCGCAGAAGTCGACGCAAGCCGGCCCGGCCAAGGCCGCGCCCGCCGCGAAGAGCTGATTCTCGCCGCGTGACGATTCAAAGAAGGCTTCTTTAATGGCTCAGGCTCAGGCGCAAGTCCCTCATCCGCCGCTCGAGGGCGCGCAACTGGTGATCGGCACCATCGCGGTGTCGCTCGCCGTCTTCATGAACGTGCTCGACACGTCGATCGCGAACGTCTCGATCCCGTCGATTTCCGGCGACCTCGGCGTGTCGGCCGACCAGGGCACGTGGGTGATCACCTCGTTCGCGGTCGCGAACGCGATCTCCGTGCCGCTGACCGGCTGGCTCACCGACCGCATCGGCCAGGTGCGCCTGTTCATGGCGTCGATCGTGCTATTCGTGATCTCGTCGTGGCTGTGCGGCCTCGCGCCGACGCTGCCGTTCCTGTTGGCTTCGCGCGTGCTGCAAGGCGCGGTGGCCGGCCCGATGATCCCGCTGTCGCAAACGCTGCTGCTCGCCAGTTATCCGCGCGCGAAGGCGCCGATGGCCTTATCGATGTGGGCGATGACCACGCTGATCGCGCCGGTGGCCGGTCCGATTCTCGGCGGCTGGATTTCCGACAACATCTCATGGCCGTGGATCTTCTACGTCAACATTCCGGTCGGCATCGTCGCCGCGGTGGCGACGTGGATGATCTTCCGCAACCGCGATTCGACAATCAGAAAAGCGCCGATCGACGGCGTCGGCCTCGGCCTGCTGATCGTCTGGGTCGGCTCGCTGCAGGTGATGCTCGACAAGGGTAAGGACCTCGACTGGTTCTCGTCCACGACCATCGTCGTGCTGGCGCTCGTCGCGGTGATCGCGCTCGCGTTCTTCATCGTGTGGGAATTGACGGCCGAGCATCCGGTGGTGGATCTCTCTCTGTTCGGGCGGCGCAATTTCACGGGAGGCACGATCGCGCTGTCGATCGGCTATGGGCTCTACTTCGGCAATCTCGTGTTGCTGCCGTTGTGGCTGCAGACCGATATCGGCTACACCGCAACCGAAGCCGGGCTGGTGATGGCGCCGGTCGGCCTGTTCGCGGTGCTGCTGTCGCCGATCACGGGCAAGATTTTGCCGCGCACCGATCCGCGCTATATCGCGACGCTGTCGTTCCTCGTGTTCGCGTTGTGCTTCTGGATGCGCTCACGTTATACGACCGGCGTCGATACTTACTCGCTGCTGCTGCCCACGTTGATTCAGGGGATCGGCATGGCCGGCTTCTTCATTCCGCTCGTGTCGATCACGCTGTCGGGCTTGCCGGGTAACCGGATTCCGGCGGCGTCGGGCTTGTCGAATTTCGTGCGGATCATGTGCGGCGGTATCGGCACGTCGATCTTCCAGACCGCGTGGGATCACCGCACGATCATGCATCACGCGCAACTGACGGAGCAGGCGAATGCGTACAACCCGGTGTTCGACCAGTCGATCCGGCAGATGGGCGCGGCGGGCTTCAGTCAACCGCAGGCGTACGGACTGTTCAACTCGATGGCCACCCAGCAGGCCGCGCAATTGGGCGTGAACGATCTGTTCTTCGTTTCCGCCGGGATTTTCGTCGCGCTGATCGCGCTGATCTGGATTACGCGACCGGAACGCGCCGGTGGCGATGCGGGCGCGGCGGCGGCCGCGGCGCACTGAGGCTGAGCTTCCGTTCGACGAAGCAGGCGAGATGAAAAAAGGCGGGACCGCTCGATAGCGGTCCCGCCTTTTTCTTTGGAGCAGCGGCGTCTGCGTGCCGTTAGTTAGCTCACAGCGACGGAGTGCCCGTCGAGCACGCTAGCTTTCGGTGGTCACCACCAGCCGTTCAGGCGCCAGCACCCCCTCGCCCTGCTTGGCGACGCCCAACAGGCGGCCTTGCCCGGCATACACGCGCACGCGTGGCGCGTTCAAGGCCTCGCCGGTAATGGTCAGCTCGGAAAGCTTCAGGCGCTGGCCGTGCAGAAAGCGGCGCGTCTCGTCTTCGTTCAGACGCACGAGCGGGAACGTCGACAGCAACGCGTCCACCGGTTGCAGCCACGAGTCGCGCTCGCTCCCGCTCGCGTCGGACAGCGCGTCGAGCGTCACCGAATTCGCCAGCGTCAATGCGCCGACACCCGTGCGCCGCAGCGCAACCAGATGCGCGCCGCAACCCAGCGCCTCGCCGATATCCTCTGCCAGCGTGCGCACGTACGTGCCCTTGCTGCACGTCACGCGAAACGTCACGTCCGGCAGCGCGCACGCGAGCAACTCCAATGCGTGAATCGTCACCTGACGCCCTTCCCGCTCGACCGTCTGACCGGCTCGTGCGTATTCATACAACGGCTTGCCGTCGCGCTTGAGCGCGGAATACATCGGCGGAACCTGGACGATCTCGCCGAGGAAAGTCGGCAAAGCCGCCCGCACCGCCGCTTCATCGCACGTCACGTCACGCGTGTCGATTGCTTCGCCCTCGGCGTCGCCGGTGGTCGTGCGAATGCCGAGGCGCATGGTGGCCTCGTAGGTCTTGTCGGCTTCGAGCAGATCCTGCGAAAACTTGGTGGCCTCGCCGAAACACAGCGGCAGCAAACCGGTCGCGAGCGGGTCGAGCGTGCCGGTGTGGCCGGCCTTTTTCGCCAGATAGAGACGCTTCGCGCGAATCAGCGCATCGTTGCTCGACAGGCCGAGCGGCTTGTCGAGCAGGAGGACGCCGTCGAGCATGCGACGCGGCACGCGGGGGCGTTGGGGTGTGGTCATATCAAAAAGGCAGACTTCAGTGAATACGGATACGGCGCTGAGCGCTTCGACGCTCAGGCATGGCAACGAGCGCCGTGGCTCAACGTGCGCTCAGTCTTCTTTCGCGCGATTGGCATTTGCCTCGTCGATCAGACGCGACATCTCGACGGCGCGCTCGATCGTCTTGTCGTAATGGAAATGCAGCGTCGGCACGGTGTGGATATGCAGCCGCTTGAACAGTTGATTGTGCAGATGGCCGGCCGCGTGCGTGAGCGCTTCGAGCGTCTGTTGCGGGTCGCCGGTCAGCGTCGTGAAATAGACTTTCGCGTGCGCGTAATCCGGCGTCAGTTCGACGCTCTGAATCGTGACGATGCCGATGCGCGGATCCTTGACCTCGCGCAGCAACTCGGACAGATCGCGCTGGATCTGATCGGCAATCTGCACGTTGCGATTGGGAGAAGAACGTTTTTTAGGCATGGTGTTGTGTGATCCGTGGTGACGGATGCAAAAAAGTTGTTCGCGCGATCATGGATTTTTTGGGGCGGCATGCGACGGCTCGCTTGCCCAGACAAAACATGACTGCGGACCTGCTCGCGGGCGCGAAACCGTGGGCCCAAAAACAACGGGCGGAGCGGGCGTTGAAGCCCGCTCCGCCCGTAGAGCCGTGCCGCGTGAATTACAGCGAACGCGCGACTTCGGTGACCTCGAAGACTTCGAACTGATCGCCTTCGACGATATCGTTGAAGTTCTTGATCGACATACCGCACTCGAAGCCCTGACGGACTTCCTTCACATCGTCCTTGAAGCGCTTGAGCGAATCGAGCTCGCCCGTGAAGATGACGACGTTGTTGCGCAGCACGCGCACCGACGACGAGCGCTTGACGAAACCGTCCGTGACCATACAGCCGGCCACCGCGCCGATCTTCGGTACCTTGAAGACCTGACGCACTTCGACCGTACCCGTCACGACTTCGCGCTTCTCCGGTGCCAGCATGCCCGACATCGCGGCCTTCACGTCATCCACTGCGTCATAGATGATGTTGTAGTAGCGAATATCGACGCCGTTGGACTCCGCCAGCTTGCGAGCCTGCGCATCCGCACGGGTGTTGAAGCCGATGATGACCGCCTTCGAAGCCGTTGCCAGGTTGACGTCGGACTCGCTGATGCCGCCCACGGCGCCGTGCACGATCTGCACGCGCACTTCGTCGGTCGACAGCTTGAGCAGCGACTGCACCAAGGCTTCCTGCGAACCCTGCACGTCGGCCTTGACGATAAGCGGCATGTATTGCACTTCGCCTTCGCCCATCTGTTCCAGCATGTTCTCGAGCTTCGCGGCCTGTTGCTTGGCCAGCTTGACGTCGCGGAACTTGCCTTGACGGAACAGCGCGACTTCACGCGCCTTGCGGTCGTCCGGCATGACGATGACTTCTTCGCCTGCTTGCGGGACTTCCGACAGACCCTGAATTTCGACCGGGATCGACGGACCGGCCGACTTGGTCGGCTTGCCGGTTTCGTCGAGCATGGCTCGCACGCGACCGTAAGCGCTACCTGCAAGCACCACGTCGCCGCGGTTCAGCGTACCCGACTGGACCAGAATCGTTGCAACCGGACCCTTCCCCTTGTCGAGCTTCGCTTCGATGACGAGACCCTTGGCCGGCGCTTCGACCGGCGCCTTCAGTTCCAGCACTTCGGCTTGCAGCAGCACGTTTTCGAGCAGATCGTCGATGCCCGCGCCGGTTTTCGCCGAGACCGACACGAACGGCGAATCGCCACCGTATTCTTCCGGCACGACGCCTTCCGCGACGAGCTCCTGCTTCACGCGCTCCGGATTTGCGTCCGGCTTGTCGATCTTGTTGATCGCGACGACGAGCGGCACGCCGCCTGCCTTCGCGTGGGCGATCGCTTCCTTCGTCTGCGGCATCACGCCGTCGTCGGCTGCGACCACCAGAATCACGATGTCGGTTGCCTTCGCACCGCGGGCACGCATAGCCGTAAAGGCTTCGTGACCCGGCGTGTCGAGGAACGTGATCACGCCACGCGGCGTTTCGACGTGGTAAGCGCCGATGTGCTGCGTAATGCCGCCCGCTTCGCCCGCTGCAACCTTCGCGCGGCGGATGTAGTCGAGCAGCGACGTCTTGCCGTGGTCGACGTGACCCATGACCGTGACGACCGGCGGACGCGGCAGTGCTTCCGCATCCGACACTTCGCCTTCGACCAGCATCGCTTCCGGATCGTCCAGCTTGGCCGCAACCGCGTGGTGGCCCAGTTCCTCGACGATGATCATCGCCGTTTCCTGGTCCAGCATCTGGTTGATCGTGACCATCTGGCCGAGCTTCATCATCGACTTGATGACTTCCGACGCCTTCACCGCCATCTTGTGCGCCAGATCGGCGACCGTGATGGTTTCCGGCACGTGCACTTCACGCACGATCGGTTCAGTCGGCGCCTGGAACGTGGTGTTCTGATCCTGATGCTTGCCGCGACCCTTCGGGCCACCGCGCCAGCCGCGATCGACACCGCCGCTCGAATCGCCACGCGTCTTGATACCGCGGCGCTTCGCTGCGTCGTCCTGCCAGCCGCCCTTGCCGCCGCCCGGCTTCTTCTTGTCGCCAGCGGACGGTGCGGTCGTAGCTGCCGGAGCCGCAGCAGCCGGCTTCTTGGCAGCCGGACGCGCCGGTGCTTCACCTGCCGGACGCGCCGGCTTGTGCAGCGTGCCCTTGGCTTCCGCGGCCTTGGCCGGCTCGGCGGGCTTCGGTGCCGGTTCCGGCGCCTTGACCTGCGCCTTGCGCGGCGTGTTCATCATTTCGCGGATGGCGCGAGCTTCGGCTTCCGCCGCAGCACGGCGCTTCGCGATTTGTTCCTGCTCGGCGCGCGCTTTCTCGGCAGCCTGACGCGCTGCGTCTTCCGCCTTCTTCGCGGCTTCGCGTTGCGCGGCACGTTCCGCCGCAGCGCGTTCGTCGTCCTGCTCGCTTTCCTTGGCGACTACCGGCTCGGCTGCCTTCGCCGCCACCGGCTCGGCCTTGGCGGCCACCGGCTGCGCAACGGGCGCCGCCTGCTGGGCTTTATCGCGGGCTGCCGCCTCGGCCGCAGCCGCTGCGCGCTTCTTCGCGGCTTCTTCTTCCGCGCGACGGCGCTCGGCTTCAGCAGCCTGCTCGCGCGCCTGACGCTCGGCTTCTTCGCGTTCGAGCTGTTCCTGACGCGCCTTCAGCTCCTGAGCCTGCTTTTCGAGCAGTTCGGCTTCGTGACGAGCTTCCTCTTCACGACGCTGAAGTTCGAGATCGTCGACCTCGACGCCTTCGGCCACATGATTCGATGCATCTCCGCCTTCGGCGGAGGTTTCGTCGCGGCGGACGAAAGTGCGCTTCTTCCGCACCTCGACCTGAATGGTGCGAGCTTTGCCCGTCGCATCGGATTGCTTGATTTCCGACGTATGCCGTTTCGTCAGCGTGATCTTGCGCTTGTCCGCATCAGTCGAGCCGTGAGACTTGCGCAAGTGATCGAGCAGACGCGCCTTGTCCGCCTCGGACAGGTTGTCGTCTTCGCTCGCTTTTGTGACGCCCGCCGCCTGCAGCTGCTCGAGCAGCACGCCTGCAGGCATTTTCAGTTCCGCGGCAAATTGGGCTACGTTGTTACTCGCCATTCATTCCTCTTAATGCAAGGACCGATTCCTTGCGGTTAGCATCGTGTCATGCGGCCTAACGGCCGCGTTCAGTTTAGTGCGCCATGGTCATTTCTCACTGGAACCAGTGTTCACGTGCTTTCATGATCAACGCCTTAGCGGCATCCTCTTCCATTCCGGTCATCTCGACCAGTTCATCCACGGCCAGCTCGGCGAGTTCGTCGCGCGTCTGAACCTGATGTTCGGCCAGCTTCGCGAGCAGGTCGGCGTCCATGCCGTCCAGGCTCTTCAGGTCGAGCGATACATTTTCGACCTTTTCTTCATTCGCGATCGCCAACGTCAACAGCGCGTCGCGCGAGCGATTACGCAGTTCGTGAACGGTGTCTTCGTCGAATGCTTCGATTTCCAGCATTTCGTTGAGCGGCACATACGCGATCTCTTCGAGGCTCGTAAAGCCTTCGTCGATCAGGATGTCGGCAACTTCTTCGTCGACATCGAGACGCGCCATGAACAGGTCACGCAATACACCGCGTTCCTGATTCTGCTTTTGCGCAGATTCGTCCGGCGTCATGATGTTGATCTGCCAGCCGGTGAGTTCGCTGGCAAGACGCACGTTCTGGCCGCTACGGCCGATCGCGACCGCCAGTTCGTTTTCGTCTACGACGACGTCCATCGAATGCTTTTCTTCATCGACGACGATCGACTGGACTGCTGCCGGCGCGAGCGCGCCGATCACGAACTGTGCGGGATCTTCCGACCATAGCACGATGTCGACGTTTTCGCCACCGAGCTCGTTGCGCACGGCCTGCACGCGCGAGCCGCGAATGCCGACGCAGGTGCCGATCGGATCGATGCGCTTGTCGTACGCGACCACGCCGATCTTCGCGCGCACGCCGGGATCGCGGGCGGCCGCCTTGATTTCCAGCAGGCCCTGTTCGATTTCCGGCACTTCCATTTCGAACAGCTTCATCAGGAATTCGGGCGCCGTACGCGACAGCTCGATCTGCGGACCGCGCGCGGTACGATCGACCTTCGCGATGTAGGCGCGCACGCGGTCGCCCACGCGCAGGTTTTCCTTCGGAATCAGCTGGTCGCGGCGCAGCAGCGCTTCGACACGGCCGGTTTCGACGATAAAGTTGCCCTTGTCGAGACGCTTCACCGAGCCGGTCATGATGTGCTCGCCGCGCTCGAGGAAGTCGTTCAGGATCTGCTCGCGCTCGGCGTCGCGCACCTTCTGCAGGATCACCTGCTTGGCGGCCTGCGCGCCGATCCGGCCGAACTCGATCGACGGCACCGGTTCTTCGATGTACTCGTCGAGCTGGATTTCGGGCTGCTGTTCGCGTGCCTCGAACAGCAGGATTTCCTGATCCGGCTCCTGCAGACCGGCTTCGTCCGGCACCACTTTCCAGCGGCGAAACGTTTCGTGCTCGCCGCTTTCACGGTCGATATGGACGCGGATGTCCGCATCTTCTTCGAAGAGTTTCTTGGAGGCCGAAGCGAGAGCCGCTTCGAGCGCGGCAAATACCACGTCTTTGTCGACATTCTTCTCGCGTGCCAGCGCATCCACCAGCATCAACACTTCGCGACTCATTGTTTGCGGCTCCTAAAGTCAACTTTCGGAACGAGGCGTGCTTTGTCCATGTCCGCGAGCGTGAAATCGAGCATCGCGGCGCCTTCCTTCCCTTCAAATTCCAGACCGATCGTCTCGCCTTGCGGAGCATGCAGAATGCCCCGGTACGATTTCCGTCCGTCCAATGGCTTTTTCAATGTGATTACCACTTCGCTGCCTGCGAAGCGTTCGAAATCCGCCAGTTTTTTCAGCGGGCGGTCGAGACCCGGCGACGACACTTCAAGCCGCTCGTATTCGATATTTTCGACCGTCAGAACGTGCTGGAGCTGACGCGTGACTTTCTCGCAGTCTTCGATCGCGATGCCGGCCGGCTGGTCGATATAAATACACATCATGCCGCGCCCGGTGCGCTCGAAGTCGACGAGCTCGTAGCCGAGTCCCACGACCGTGGTTTCAATCAGTTCCGTCAGTTGCACAGTGCCCTCTTAGATGTTCGCGCAGCGAGCCTGCCGCTTGTTTTGCAAACAATCAATGCGGGCCGCGCGCCTGGCCGGCGCACGTTCGTGCGAACCCGAGATGCCGAACCACGAGAACTGAGCGGCAAAAAAAAATGGGCTAAACGCCCATCATCTTATTACCGGTGGTCGCACCTGAGCCGCACATGAAAAGCCGCACGCCCAGCGACTTCGCGATTGTAGCCATTTTTCAGGACAAACGCAAACCGCAGAACGCCGCGCAAAGCGCATTTCCGCTTGATTTCATGGGAATCTTTCGCTGCCGTTCGGGGCTCGCGGGCCTTGTGCAAGGCGCTCTGCGCCGCCGCTGAACGGGCCGCGCAAGCAGGGCAAGTCAACCCTGCCCCTACTTTCGCCCGCACGCCGGTTTTATGCGTTGCTTGAAACCGGCGGCGCGCATCGATCGACTCCGAAGAAGGCCGCCGCGAACATCGTCAAGGAACGGCGCGCAGCCGGCCGACTTGCGGGACTACCGCTGCTTAACGGCCGCGCGACCGGCCACGCGGTGCGCCGCCGCCGCGATTGGCGCCACCCGCGTTGACGTTGCCGCCACCTGCGCGGTTCGCGTTACCGC
This sequence comes from Paraburkholderia ginsengisoli NBRC 100965, assembly GCF_000739735.1. Classification (GTDB taxonomy): domain Bacteria; phylum Pseudomonadota; class Gammaproteobacteria; order Burkholderiales; family Burkholderiaceae; genus Paraburkholderia; species Paraburkholderia ginsengisoli. The sequence goes on from NZ_BBJF01000004.1 coordinate 972,112, forward strand.
CGCGATTGGCGCCCGGGCCGCGGTTGCCGCTACCCGGATTAGCCCCGGCACCGGCGCCGCCGGCGCGCTTGCCGCCACCCGAACGGTTGCCATTGCCCGACGGCGCGCGATTGCCGTCAACTTCACGCCCGCCACACGGGCCGGCCGCTCCACCGCCGCCCAATGCGCTGCCGAAGCCGCTAGCACCACGGCCTGCGCCCCGATTGCCGTGGCCACCGCCAAAACCGGCGCCCGCACCACCGCTTCCGAAGCCGCCGCCCGTCGCACCACGACGGCCTTGACCGCGCGGTTGCTGTTCGAAACGGCTATGCGACATCAACACCGGCTCACGGTTGATGAAGCCCATCGACGTTTGCATCGGATCCGGCTGCTTGCGCTCCGGCGCCGAGCTGCGGCCGCCGCGTTCTTCTGTCGGCGCCTTCAGGCCAACCGACGCCATCAGCGCGCGCACCTGGTTGTCCTCGAGTTCTTCCCAACGGCCGCGCTTGAGGCCCTTCGGCAGCGAGATCGGGCCGTGACGCGTACGGATCAGGCGGCTGACCATCAGGCCGGCCGCTTCGAACATACGACGCACTTCGCGGTTACGCCCTTCGGCGAGCGCAACGTGATACCAGTGATTGGTACCTTCGCCGCCGCCGTCGCGGATGCGCAGGAAATTGGCCGGGCCGTCATCCAGTTCGACGCCGTGCAGCAGCTTCTGCCGCATGCCTTCAGCCAGTTCGCCGACCACGCGCACCGCATATTCACGCTCGACGCTATAGCGCGGGTGCATGAAACGGTTCGCCAGATCGCCCGACGTGGTCAGCATCAGCAGACCTTCGGTGTTGAAGTCGAGCCGGCCGACCGCGAGCCACTTGGCGGTTTTCATCGGCGGCAGCTTGTCGAACACCGACGGACGGCCTTCCGGATCCGCGTGGCTGACGATCTCGCCGGTCGGTTTGTGATACAGCAGCACGCGCGGCGGCTTGTTGGCCAGCTTGCGCTTGACCGGCTTGCCGTTGATACGGACCTGGTCGGTCGGCATGATGCGTTGGCCGATGTGTGCCGGCTCGCCGTTCACCGACACCCGGCCGGCGACGATCAGCTCTTCCATGTCGCGGCGCGAACCCATGCCCGCTTCCGCCAGCACCTTGTGCAGCTTCGGCGCGTCGTCGTCCGCCGCCAGTACGCGCTTGGGCGCAGCCGGCTTGCCACGGCGCAGCATCGGGGCACGCACGCCGCCGGTGGCGCTGTTGTCCGCGTCGAACGCGGGCGACGTCACATACGAGAACAGATCGTCCTGACCGGCTTCCGGGGCGGCCGCCGCCGGCGCTTCACCAGCACGGCGATTCTGGCGCTGACCGCCTTCGCGCGGCTGACGCTCGCGACGGCCTTCCTGCGGCGCGCCATCACGCTGACCACCTTCGCGCTTCGCGCCGGCCGCATTGGCGTTGCGTCGCGAGCCCTGGCCCTTGGCGCCCGCATCCTTGCGCGGCATGCGCACCTGCGCGACCACCTCGCCGTCCGGCGGCGTCTCGGTGACGACCGGTGCCCCTTGCGCGGGCGCGCCTTCGGCGCCCTTCGTCTTGGCCCCGGCGCGGCGTCGCGCGATCAGGCTGCGCGGTCCGCGACGCAGGCCGCGGCGCGGACGGTCTTCACCGTCTGCTTCCGTGGTCTGAGCCGGGCGCTCGCCCTCGCCTGCCGACGCTTGCGTGGTGCGCACTTCGTCGGCCCGTGCCGACGGCACGGCGCGCTCGGATTCGGACGAATCGGTGTCGTGGGTATGTGTCAAAACAACCTCAAAATGTCAGGTCGCGCACGCCCGTTGCGGGCGCGGCAAAAAAGTTCGGTTACGTCAGGCGCTGCGCGACTCGGGTTCGTCGTCGGTCAGAATGCCTGCGTCCTGCGCGGCATCGCGACGATCTTCAGGATCGCCGTGCGCCGCCGTGGTCGGGTTCGGCTCGGCGGCGCGCTCCGTGTTTCGGAGTGCGCCCGAGTCGTGCGCGGGTATTGCCGGATCGGCCTGGGAGACCGGATCGTGATGCTGTGCGGAGCCGGGGACGCCGGTCTGCGATGCTGCGTTTGCCGTTTCGGCAAGTTCTTGTGCGGCCGGCGCGTCGGGCGTGTCCAGCGTGCCCGGATGCGGCGCCGGTGCCGGCGCGACGTCCGTAGCAGCGCTGGCTGGCGTTTCAGCGTCGTGCGCCATGGTTTCGCGCGATTCAGCTTCGTGAGTTTCGGCGAATTCTGCTCCTGACGCTTCGGCCGACTGTGCCAACTTCGGCTGCCCGGCGGTGTCGCCTTCTATGCCTTCCACGTCTGCCGATATGCCCTGCGCGGCTTCGGCGATGTCGGCGAACTCGATCGCATGCTGACCGAGCAGATCCGCATTCAGTTGCGCGGACGGATCCGCGAGCGGCGGCAATTCGTCGAGCGCGGTCAGCCCGAGGTCGTCGAGGAACTGCCGCGTGGTTGCGTACAGCGCCGGACGCCCGGGGACGTCACGGTGGCCGATCACTTCGATCCAGCCGCGATCTTCGAGCTGCTTGACGACCTGCGTATTCACTGTGACACCGCGAATCTCTTCGATATCGCCACGCGTAACCGGCTGCCGGTACGCAATGATCGCGAGCGTTTCGAGCACCGCGCGCGAGTATTTCGGCGGCTTCTCAGGATGCAAACGATCCAGGTACGACCGCATCGCGGGCTTGCTTTGAAACCGCCAGCCCGACGCCAGCCCGACCAACTCCACACCGCGCCCAGACCAGTCCTGCCTGAGGTCTTCGAGCAAAGTCCGAACGGTGTCTGCCGACACGCCGTCGGCAAAGAGCTTGCGCAATTCGCCGAGCTTTAACGGCTCCTGCGCGCAGATCAAGGCAGTCTCGAGGACGATCTTCGCCTCTTGGGTATTCATGCAGCTAGGTCAGACCCTGTGGTCAAAGAACCGGATCAAACAGACGATGTGGAACTGAAGACGCGCTCGCCCGATTCTGATCGGTCATATTGATGGGAGCACGCACCGGGGGGAGGCGAAACAGACTATCGAGCCAAACCCAGCCGGACGGAGCAGCGATATTCCTGGAAGGAATCGCGTGACTGAGCGCCATATTACGCAAAAACAATCAGTGCGTAAAGACGAAATCCCCCGCGCATTTTCCGGGCGGCCTTCAGCCGGCGCGCTCGAAGGGGAAAGCGGAGATAACCAGTCAGAAACTCCGCTTCTTTCATTAGGTCTTTTCGGCCGGATGGCGAGCCGCATTCCGCTGGTGCGCACTAAACGCTTGGGTGCCTTGCCAGGAACCGCTTCAGACGTTCGACGCCGGCATCCAGCCGCGCCGTGTCGCACGCGTAGCACCACCGCACGAAACCCTCGCCCTGTGGACCGAACGCGCTGCCGGGCGCGATGCCCAAGCCCACTTCGCGCACCATCGCCTTGCACAGATCGAGGCTGTGCCCGGCGCCGGGCATCGAGAAAAACAGGTACATCGCACCCAACGGCGCCTTGACGTCGACACCCGGCAGCGCGGACAGCGCGCGCACCAGATGGTCGCGCGATGCCTTTAGATCGAGCACCAGTTCGCGCGTGAAGCGCTCGCCCTGCTGCACGGCCGCGATGCCCGCCTGCTGGACCAACGACGGCGCGCATGACGTGTTGTACTCGACCAGCTTGCCCAGATCGTCCATCAACGAGATGGGCGCGACGATCCAGCCGAGCCGCCAGCCGGTCATCAGCCACGCCTTCGAGAACGAGTTCACGCAGATCACGCGTTCATCGCGCCCGGCCAGATCGAGGAACGACGGCGCGGTCCGCGCCGGCGCGCCGCGCGTGACGGAAGCCGCGTCGGCGTCCGGGTAATAGAGGCGCTCGTAGACCTCGTCGGCAACGATCCAGATGCCGTGGCGCCGGCAATGCGCGAGCACGGTGCGCTGGTCGTCGCGGCTCATCACCCAGCCGGTCGGATTGTTCGGCGAGTTGATCATCAGCATTTTCGTGTCGGGCGTCAGCGCCGTCAGCAATTGCGCGACGTCCAGTTGCCAGCCGCGCTCGCCATAGCCCAGCGCCACCGTTTCGACATGCGCGCCCAGAATCTTCGGAATCTCGACCAGATTCGGCCAAAGCGGCGTCACGGCAACGACCCGGTCACCCGCCCCCACCACCAGCTGAGCGGCCAGCATCAACGCGTTGACGCCTGCGCTCGTGACCGCGACGTGGTCCGGCGAAGTCGCGCCGTGCAGGTCGCTGACGTAAGTGGCCAGCGCAGCGCGCAGCGGCGCGATGCCCAGGTTGTGCGTGTAGAACGTCGCGCCGGCGGCCAGCGCGGTGCTGGCGGCGTCGCGGATGAAAGCGGGTGTCACGCGGTCCGACTCGCCGAACCAGAACGGCAGCACGTCGGCGACGCCGAAACCGGCGTTGGCAACTTCACGGATTTGCGAAGGACGCAGCGCACGCACGGCATCGCGCGCATTCGGGATGGAGGGCACAGACAGGTCCAAATCGCTCATCGAGGGTTCCAGACGGGGGAGAGGTAAAAGCTGATGCTTTGGGAAGGCTGTAGTTTAACGCGGCGTGGGAGTGGAGACGGGAGCGAGCGGCGAAGTGGTGGTTGGAGTTGCCGGAGGTTGGCGGTTGCCGGTTGGCGGTTGGCGGACAGTGCATGGTGGTGCACGGCGGTTGCGGTTTGCGGTTTGCGGTTTGCGGTTGGCAAGCGATGAGCGATACTCCGAAGCCCGCAACCGGTAGCCGCAAACGCTCGCGCAACACTTACTGCTCAAGCCGCCACCCAAAGCCCCGCCGCCGCTCTTTGTCGACCCGCAAGACGGCAGCCAGCGACCGCAGCGACCGCTTCCCTCTCCCCCTTAACTCAAATCCTCCGCCCGGGCCGGCAACTGCCGGATCAACCCCCACACCGCCTCCGCCGCCGGCGACAACGAACGGTCGCGCCGCCGCACCAGTTCGACGCGGCGCTCCGCGCGCGGCACGAGCGGGCGCGCCACCAGCGACGCACCCGCCGGCAGCGGCAACGCCAGCCATGGCAGCACGCTCACTCCGACGCCCGCCTCCACCAGCCCGAAAACGGTCGCGGAATGCCCCAACTCCTGCACCACCGTGGCGCTCACGCCGTGCTCCTGCATCGCGGCGTCGATGATCGGTCGGCTGCCGGACGCGTAATCAAGCATCACGAGTTGCTGACCTTCGAGGTCGGTCCAGGCGACGTGCTCCTGAGCGGCCAGCGGGTGGTCGTCGCGCGATACCACGCAGAACGAATCCGTCATCAGCGCCTCGCTGAGCAGATCGTCCGCGGCAAACGGGCCGATGATCACGCCAAAATCGACCTCCCCCGACTTCACCTTGCGCACCACGTCGCTCTGCACGTCGTCGCGCAAGCCCAGCGTGATGTACGGAAATTGCCGCCCGCACGACGCCACCACGCGCGGCATCAGCCGGCAGGCCACGGTCGGGCTGGCGGCTACGACCACGCGTCCCCGCCGCTGTTCGCCGATTTCGCGGATCTCGCGCAGCGCGTCGTCGAGATCGGACAGCAAACGCGACACGCTCGACACCAGGTTGCCGCCGACATCGGTGAGCTGCACCTCGCGCGTCGTGCGATCGATCAGCTTGAGGCCGATCTCGCCCTCGAGTTCGCGCACGCACCGGCTCACCGCCGATTGCGTCAGGCCGATTTCATCGCCGGCCCGGCTGAAACTCTGCAGGCGGGCGACCTCGATGAAAACCCTTAGCTGACGCAGCGTCACATTCATTTACCAACCTCATCAATAACTTCATTTGATGCGCATTGTAAGGCCAAACGCATGTCGCACCGTCAGATGGGTCCTCTCGCTGCAATGCAGCAATACGGCGCGGACGCACGCTGGCCGGGCCTGATTGCACAAGATTGGTGATTGTCCCGATTTGCGAGATAGGTTTTTTGGATTCTCATACGCCCCTAGCTAGCGCCCGCGCTGGCCCGCCGTCACGGGGCTTTGAGGCCGTCTGAATCAACTTGGCACACTTCCTGCATTTCCATGCACACAGGGTCGGCGCCATGACTTCTGACTGCATAGCAGACCGTGGCAAGCCCGACCCCCTTGGCACTCGCCTATCGAGTGCATGGAGAGTGCGCGGCGCGGGGCAGCGCACCGGAGTTAGCTTCGCTGAGGTGAAACATGATGCTGTTCGACGATTTGAGAGACAACGAGTGGGCGCTGGTCGAGGCTTTGTTCTGTGCTGAACCGGCACGGAGCGAGCGACGTGGTCGGCCGCGCGTGGAAGCGCGCGCGGTAGTCAACGCCGTGCTTTGGGTACTGTCGACGGGCGAAGGCTGGTCCAAACTGCCTGGCCGCTACCCGTCGCCGCCGACTTGCCGCCGTCGCTTCGACGAATGGCAAGCCGATGGTACGCTCGCCGAAATAGTTAAGCGACTCGGCACGAGCGGCCGTGAAATTTCGCTGCGTGGCCGTATCGGAGCGACCGCTGCGAAGCCGCCTGCGCCGCCGAGCCGCGACCGCCTGCGCGGCGCGTTCTGGACCAATCCGGAATCGTGGCGCGCGCCGGTCAAGATGGCCTGACGCGACAAGTGTTTCACCTCCGGGCGCCTGTGGGCGCCCGGCATATATCCGGCCACCGCGCGTGTATCGAACGGCCCGTGCGCCGTCATGGGCACCGCCGTCTGGCGCGCCCATCCAGTCGTCCCTTCACGCTGCGAATCGCCGCGCTGCTTCGATGTCCGAAGCGGTCCGACGACTGCGGGTGAAACATCCATTTACTATTACTTACAGCGTGCTTTCGCGCTCCGGCATACCTTATACGTATGCAAACAGGCCTTGAGTCGATCGGCTTGACGGGAGCTCAGCATGAAACCAATGTCACTGCTTCTGTGCGGCATTGTGATTTCATCAATGGCCGCACCGGCGCTCTCCCAGGAGCGTCCACAGGCTTGGAACTGGCGGCCGGATCGCACGGCTACCCTCGAAGCCTGGCAGCAAAGTCAGACGCGCAGCCGCGACTTCACACCGCCCGCGCCGCGCGGCGATCTGCGTGGCGACATCGCCAGTAACGTGCGTGCGCGTCTTGATACGCCGCGTGAAGAACCGACGCGGCATCGTTAGGGATCGCTGGAGCGAAGCGGACTTGTGCGATGGAGCGCACGTCGCGCGGTTCGACATGCGCCGTCTGTTGGTCAATTGAACGAGAGGGGAACCACCGGACGCTGTGCCAGTCTGATTTAACGCCATTAGCACAGCGTGGCAGTAGTAAATCCGGTACGCCCGTATCCTTGTGATACGGGCTTTTTTTCGCGTGGACGATGGCCGCCGATGACGACGCGCCTGCCGCAGTGGCCGACGAGGAAGCAAAAGGCCACCGCCAGCCGCTCGATGCGACCGGAAAACAGGCTCGACGCCAGGCGTGGCAGACTAGGGCCGCGCTTCCAGAGCGGCGGTAGTCCGCACGTCGGCTGAGGCGACGACGTAGTCGTTGGTGCGCTGTGCAGTCCAGCTCAACAGACGCTCATCGTGCGCGAGCCGCGCAAACTCGGCTCGGCCCCGCTCGGTGAGCACGGCGATGTCGACAGGTGCATGAAAGCCCGGTGCCGGCGCGACGGTGCGCTGCCGAACGGTGTCCATCAGACCCAGCGCACGAAGATATTGGAAAACGCCCGGCCGTCTGGCCCATGGAACCTGGCGATATTGCGCTCGCCGCAGCGCTTCAAGTACCGCTTCGTTGGAATACGTGGTCATCTCACTTCTTTCTTAAAGTGCAGCTATGACACATCTATGCCCAACACGTCACCGCGCCACCAGTGACGCGCGTAGCACCCGCCCTTGGCTGGAAGCCGGCTGTATCTCGAGCAACGGCGATCCGCCAGGTGCTGCCTAGTCTCGTTTCGGAACCCCCGTCTGAACGGCATGTTAGCGTTCTGTCTACGAACCGGCGATGCAACCGCTGCGGCGCGATAGCAAGCCCGTAGATTTGTCCCGAAAGACATACGTTACCCCATTTAAATTGATTCTATTCACTTTATTAGCGCTTTTTTTTGCAGCAATCGTGCTATGGAAGCGCGCCAGGCGCCCGCTCGTCGTGTGCATGATCGCGCTGTTCTGGCTGCTCGCCGCCGGCTGGCTGACGGCACCCCTGCTCGCGCTCGTGCAGGCGCGCCCACAGAGCGCCGCGACCACCACTTTCGCGCCGCGCACCGCGATCATCCTGCTGGGCGGCGGCACCGTTTACGACGACGACAACGTGCTCGTGCCGCCGCGCGACGTGATGACCCGCATCAAGGTCAGCGCGGCGAGCTACGCCGCGTGCAAACAGACGGCGATCACTTGCCAGGTGATCGTCAGCGGCGGCAATCCGCAGCGCCATGACGCAACCGAAGCCGACACCTATCTGCCCTACCTGCTGCGCGAGCGGGTCCCGCGCGCGGACATCGTGCTGGAAAACACCAGCCTCACGACATATGAAAACGCGCGCAACGTCGCGGCGATACTCGGCCACTCCCGTTACGACGCGCTGATACTCGTGACTTCCGCGTATCAGATGCGGCGCGCGCTGCTCGACTTCCATCGCTTCGGGGTTGCGCCGCAGCCGCTGATCTCGAGCGCGCGGCACACACGTCTTGGTGTATTGCCGCGCTATGGCAATCTCGTGAATGCGGAAATCGCGCTGCACGAGATCGTCGGGATCGCGCAGTTTCATGTCTATCGCGCAATTGGCTGGTTTTGACAAAGTAGATGCCAGGACGGCACTTTAGTTAGAGATGCGAATTCTTTCAGTGGTGCATGTGCATCTCGCCTTGACCTATGCTTGTTAAGTCACCGCTCGGCTCGTGACGATCCCCCACTCACGTCGAGATGTAACAAATGGTTATCGCGGCAACAAGCCGCCTGCTGGAGCGAAGATTGCTGACTAGAATGCATTGTCTTTCCGTCTGGACGGGCAATACTCGGATCCACAACCATCTGCGGAGGTAACGATGAAAAGAATGTCCCTGGCAGTCCTGGTTTCCCTCGGTGCCGTCACGGGCGCGGCGTACGCGCAGGACAACGGCATCACGATGAGCACTGATCCGGCCAAGGTCGCCGACGTCGAACAGCGTGCGCAAGATTTGCAAAACCGCCAGCAGGCGATGCAAAGCGCGCCGGCCACGTCTGAAAAGCACCACAAAATGTCGCCGCATCACCGCAAGAAGCCAGCGGACGCTTCCAGTTCGTAAGCAAAGTCACACGGCACACCTACGGCCTCGCCGCGAAGGTGAAAAGCCGAAGCCGGCACCGCCGGTTTCGGCTTTTTTCGTTGTCTGATGGACGCGCAATGGGACGCGTAAAAAGCTGGCGACTTTGCGCCGCGGTCGGGGCGACGCGTTGGCGGCCAAATCCGCCCCTCGCCGCACTCTCCCCGTGAGCCGCGCCATGCCGCCGGCGCCCGGCTTTCGGTATGCTAAAGTCGCGCACCGACCGGCGCCCGCCGGAACCCCTAACCCGTGCGCACCCTGGTGCGGAGGACAGCATGAGCAACATCCAGCTAGATATCGAATGGACCGAAGCAGCATCTCGCAAAATTGAAAAACTGATGCCGCGCGGCGGTCAGGAAGCGTTCCTCGCGCTGCCGCCCGTCGAGTGCCTGCCGATGGAAGGCGACGTGCTGTTCCTCGGCCCGGACGGCAAGCAGCAACCGTTCATCGTCGCGGAACGGCAGTATCACCATGACGGCGATGCCGACTGGACCATCATCCTGATCCTCGACGTCCCGCAAGCCACGCATTAAAGACAAACGGCGAGCGCCGCGTGGGCCGGCTCCGGCCGCACGGCTGGCTCGCCGTTATGTGTGACAGTTCGCCTAAGCGCTCAGACAACGCTGAGGAACACTCCTCAGCCAAACACTCGCGCAGTGACTTACGCGATCTTCGACACGACGCGAATTTCCGCGTGTTCGACCCAGTCCGCGACGACCTTCTTATAGGCCTCGATGTGCGCGGATTTCGCATGCGCCGCGAGCGCCGCCTGACTTTCCCAACGCTCGACGAACACGAACCGGCGCGGCTCCTGCACATCGCGATGCAGATCGTACTGAAGCGCGCCGTGCTCCTTGCGTGTCGGCCCGACGATGCCTTCGAGCGCCTCACGCAATTGATCTTCATAGCCCGGCTTCGCCACCGAGATTGCGACCACCGCGATTTCCGACATGCCTGCACTCCCTTTTCACGAAAAGCAGGAGCATACCCGCCGTGCGCCAAACCTGCTGGCGACTGCGGCAGGCCTTCCCCCGAAGTGAACCGTCGACGGCTCGGCTCGGCTCGATAACCAGCATCAGCCACGTGCGAAAACAAGCGCAAAAGCGCACAGAAACGTATGAGCACCGTCCTGGCCTGGAGTTTGGCGGGCGGCCGCTGGGCGCCCTGCTACGCTCGCTCAATACAGGCCATTATTGCGATTGAGAATCGGTTTCGCACGAGGCAAGCGCGCGCGAAGACCGGAGAGTCAGGCCTGCGACGCCGTGCCGGATCGCTCTGGACGGCCGGTCGCGCAATACCTCCCGAGTTCCCGGCGTCTGTGATTACCCGCACATTCATGCGAATTGCAAACTGCTAGACTCGTTTTGACTAATTCCGCCGGAGTCCAGCATGGCTGGCATCGCTCTACGCGTTCCTGGGCTTGACCGGTTTAGCCCTGCTCACGCCGGAGCCATGCACCCGTCGCGCGCCGCATGGGTTCGCGCGCTCCGTTACCCGCTTGCCGCGATGACTTCATGTCCACCCTCCTGCCCGCCTCTATGCCATCTGTCACCGAAGTGACCCTCAGCGGCCTGCTCCCGCACCTGGTGCGCGGCGAGTCCGGCTGGACCGCGACGTGGCGCGCGCTGACTTTGCATAGCGTGTTCCAGCCGGTCGTCTCCATCACGCATCAATGCGTGGTCGGTTACGAGGGACTGCTGCGCGCCTTCGACCCGGTCGGCCTGCCGGTATCGCCCGAGGTGCTCTTCTCGGGCACCCGCTCGGCCGCCGATGCGCGCGAGCTCGACCGTATCGCGCGTTGTCTGCACGTGGCGAATTTCATGGAGCAAGGCATCACCAACGGCTGGCTGTTTCTGAACACGCGCCCGCAGGTGTTCGAAACCGGCTGGCCGCAGCGCACCTTTATCGACGAGTTGTCCGCGCATTTCGGTCTGCCGCAGGAGCGCATCGTGATCGAGGTGCTCGAGCAGCCCGCCGACGACGAATCCGCCGTCGCCAGCATGCTCGCGGCGTCGCAACCGCGCGACTTCCTGATTGCCATCGACGACTTCGGCACCGGCTTTTCGAACTTCGACCGCGTGTGGCGGTTCCGTCCCGACATCGTCAAACTCGACCGCTCGCTGGTGGCGCGAGCCGGCAAGCGCGAGGGCGACGATTCGATGATCAGCCACCTGATCGCGATGCTTCATCAGTCCGGCACGCTGGTGCTGGCCGAGGGAGTCGAGACCGACGAGGAACTGATGATCCTGATGCAGGCCGACATCGATTTCGTGCAGGGTTTCTGGCTCGGCCAGCCGAACAGGTCTGTGCAGGCGGCCTGCGCGAAAGTGCCGGCGCTGGTCGAGTCGATCTGGAGCAAGTTCGCCGATTACGAACGCGCGCACGCCGGTCATCAACGGCTCGGCTTCGAGGGGTTCGCGGAGGCGGTGCTCGCGGCCGCCGACACCTACAAGGCGACCGGCGATCTGCGTCAGGCGGCGCAAAAAGTGTGGCATCTGCGCGAAGCGCGCCGGGTTTTCATCACCGACGGACAGGGCGAGCAGACCCAGCCATCGGTGACGGCCGCGTCGGTGCCGCCGCCTCCGCTGCGGCTCGCGCCGCTCTACTCGGAGACGCGCAGCAACTGGTCGCGGCGCGCCTATTTCAGGCATGCGCTCGCCGCGCCGGGACGCGTCGCGATGATGGGGCCGCACTATTCGCTCGCGGACGGTCAGGATTGCTACACCGCGGCGATCGCTTTCGAACGTGACGGCACGCATGTGCTGTGCGTCGACTTCGTGCCGAACTCATCGAACGCGGATGCGCATCCGACCGGGCGCGGCGGCAAGCGCTAAGCGTTGGTCGTTAAAGGCTGATCGCGCTAGTCGCCGACGCGGCCGCGGCCGGCTTTGATCTCGCCACGTTTGGCCTTGCTGTCGAGGCGGCGCCGGTTCGACGCACGCGTCGGCCGGGTCGCGACGCGCGGCTTGCGCGTCACGCTGACACTTTCGATCAGTTCATCGAGCCGCGCAAGCGCCGCCGCACGGTTCATCTCCTGGGTGCGATGCTCCTGCGCCTTGATGATCACGACGCCGGCGCGGGTGAGCCGATGATCCGACAGCGCGAGCAGGCGCATCTTCAACACTTCCGGCAGCGACGAAGCCTGCACGTCGAATCGCAGATGGATGGCGCTCGACACCTTGTTGACGTTCTGGCCGCCCGCTCCTTGCGCACGCACTGCGGTCAATTCGATTTCGTTCGGCGGGATCGGATAACGGTGTGTCATGAGAGTGGCTTCGGCTCGGAGACGTAAGTGTACACAGCGGCTTGCGATGGGGTGTGGCACTGCGTGCGCGGTGATCGACAGGCCAGCCGCTATCGACCCGCCGGGCGGGAGCCGCCGGGAAAAACTGTTTGCACTGCGACGATCTGTTCCTCGATACTGCGCGTTTTGCTCACTGCGTAAATCCGCATGAAGATTCGTCCTGGTTTCGTGGTCGAGCTGGCCGTCAATTTTCTGCTGCCGTGGCTCGCCTACCGGTTCGCGCTGCCGCATGTCGGCGAGACCGGCGCGCTGATCGCGTCCGCGGTGCCGCCGATCGTCTGGAGCCTGATCGAGCTGGCGCGCTTTCGCCGCGTCGATGCGCTCAGCGTGATGGTGGTGGCCGGCATCGTACTGTCGGTCGCGGCGATGGCGTTCGGCGGCAGTCCGCGTGTGCTGCTGTTGCGCGAATCGCTGGTGTCCGGCGCGATCGGCGTGGTGTTCCTGCTGTCGCTGCCGATGCGCCGCCCGCTGATCTTTTACCTGGCGCGCGCCACCGTCGCCCGCGAGATGGAAGGCGGCGCCGCGCATTTCGAAGCGCTGTGGCGTGAGCGGCCGGGCCTCGCGTCGTCGATGCGGCTGATGACGCTCGTGTGGGGCGCGGGCCTCACCTTCGAGACCGCGCTGCGTGCGTGGATGGCGCTGACGTGGCCGATCGAGCGCTTCCTGATCGTCTCGCCGTTCATCGGCTACGGCATCTACGGCGGTCTCGCGCTGTGGACATTGTGGTATCGGAAAACGATGCGGCATCGCGTCGATGCCCGGACACGAACGGACGGGATCGTTAGCTGAGCCGGTGGTAGTTCAAGCGAGCCTGGGCGTTTGCGGAGCGTCGTGAGCGGAACCTAAGCGGGCTTCAGATTGCCGCACGTCACGACTCAAGCGCCGCCCCATACCTCCGCAATCCGCGCCGCCAATCCCGAATCCCGCTGCGTCGGCGTCGCAATGGCCTGCGCCAGCACCGCGCGCGAGCCGACCACCTCTACCCGCTCGCGCGCGCGAGTGATCGCCGTGTACACGAGTTCGCGCGACAACACCCGGCTGAACACCGACGGCAGCGTCAGCACCGCGTGCTCGAACTCCGAGCCTTGCGACTTGTGGACCGTCAACGCGAAAGCCGTGTCGTGCGGCGGAAGCGCCGCCGGCGATACCGCCCGCAGACCGCCGTCGCCGGTTCGGAAATACACACGCAGCGCGCCGCCCGCGCCCGGCAACGCAATGCCGATGTCGCCGTTGAACAGACCCAGCGCGTAATCGTTGCGCGTGACCATCACCGGACGCCCCGCGAACCACTGCGCACCCACCGCGAGCGTCACGCCCGCCGCGCGGCGCACCTGCGCGGCCATCGCCGCGTTCACCTGATCGACGCCACGCGGACCCGAACGGGTCGCGCACAAAATGCGGAAGCGGTTCAACGCATCGAACAACGGCAACGGGTCCGGGGTGTCGGCGGCGAGCGCTGAGGCAAGCGCTTCGGCGTAAGGCGCGAAGCCTGCGGCGAGCCGCGCGACCGTGCGCTCGGCCAACGTCGCGTGCGTGTCTTCGTGCAGCGCCGCCGGGCATGCCTCAGCGGGGTCGATCTGCAGCACGTCGAGCGCCGCGTTCGCGGAGCCGCTGCGGATCGCGAGCGATAGGCGACCGATCGGCGATTCGAGGCCGAACCGATAGTTGCGCTCGAGCCAGACGACGCAATCGGCCAGTGGACTTTGTGCGCCGGATGGAAACGCGGCCGCAGAAAACCGCCGCGACGAGCGCATATTCTCGACCGGTCCCGCGCTATCGAACTCGAACAGATCGTCTTCGGGTGGCCGGTCGAACGCATCCGGTTGCGCGGCGTGCGCAAACAGATCGTCGGGCGGCGCATCGAAATCGTCCGACGCATCGAACGATGCGAAGAAGTCGCCGGGCCTTTCGTCGACCTCGCGCGACACAGCCGGCAATGCCTGCGCGAGCCGCGCCTCTTCGATGCCGAGCGCCGCCGCGATCCGCTGCACGCCGCCCGACGTGAAGGCCGGCCGCGCACTGAGTTCGGCGAATACCGCGCCGGCTTCGACGGCCGCGAGCTGGTCCTTGTCGCCGAGCATCACGAGACGCGTCTGCGGGGCAATTGCGTCGAGCAGATGCGCGGCCATCGCGACGTCGATCATCGACGCCTCGTCGATCACGACGACATCGTACGGCAGCGGATTGTCGCGATGATGGCGGAAGCGTCCCCCCGGCCCGGAGCCGAGCAGACGATGCAACGTGTAGGAAGTCTGCGGCAAACGCGCAGCGAGTTCGGGCGGCAGATCGCCGGCGCGCGCAAGCAACGCTTCCTGCATCCGCTGCGCCGCCTTGCCGGTGGGCGCGGCTAGCGCAATGCGCAGATCGGCGCGCGCGTCGAGCAGGCACGCGAGCACGCCGACCACCGTGGTGGTCTTGCCGGTGCCCGGTCCGCCGCTGACGATCGTCAGCCGCCCCGACAACGCCATGACCGCCGCGACGCGCTGCCAGTCGACTTCGTCGTCCTTCGGCGGACCGAAGTAACGCAGCAGACGCGCGTGCAGTGTTGCGGCGTTGGCGTGGGCACCGCCTTCCAAAGCCGCCGCCGACGCATCGCGCTTATCGACCCGCGCATCCGCCAACCGCGCATCACCCCCGCTCGCATGCGCCACCAGCGAGCGCGCAAGCCGCCGCTCGTAGTCGTAATACCGCGCGAGATACAACCGCCCTTGCCCGTCGATCACCAGCGGCCGCAACGCCGCCGCGCTCTGCGAACCCTCGCTCGCCATGCCGCTCGCGAACAGCGCCGCGCGCACTTCGGCGCGCGATGCCTCGAAGCGTCGCGCCAGCACCGCAAGCGGCACGCATACGTGGCCTTCAGCCGTCGCGCGGCTCGCGGCGAACGCGCCCCGCGCCGCCCACTTCACCGCGTCGGCCGACGCGCCGCCGCGTCGCGCAAGCATACCGATGCGGCGCGCAAAACCTTCGGCAAGCGCAATACTGAAATCGGCCGGCGCGGGCAAGTTCACGCCGAGTTCTTCGAGCTCCAGCGGCGTCGACGGACGCTGTTCGAACGTGCTCATGCGACGCCTCCGATCATCGCCGCGTCGAGCAGTGCCACGAGTTCGAACGCGGGCCGCCGCCTATGCACGCCGGCGGGCGCATCGCCGTCGCGCCATTGCGGACGCACGCCGCGCACGAACAGATACAGATACCCGCCGATGTGCGTGTCGTACGAGTAGTCGCGCACCCGCGTTTTCAGATAGCGATGCAGTGCGACTGTATAAAGCAGCGCCTGCAAGTGATACGCGTGGCTCGCCATCGCCGCTTCGAGCGGCGCGGCGGCGTAATCGGCAGCCGTATCGCCCAGATGGTTCGACTTCCAGTCGACGATCCAGAAGCGGCCGTCGTGCTCGACGATCATGTCGATAAATCCTTTGACGAAGCCGCGCAACACGCCCGGCTCCAGCGCGACATCGGGATAGCCGTGTTCGATCAGCAACTCGCGCAGCGCGGGAAAATCGAGCGACGGCGCGGCAAACAGAAACTCCAGTTCGTTCAGACGCCGGCGCGGATCGAGCTCCGCCAGCCTCATGCCGGGCGCGAGTTCGGTGGCAACGACATCGGCGAGCAGGTTGTGCATCATCGCCGGCAGACGCACCGCGAGTTCGGCCACAGCGGGCGCGGGCCGCTCGCGCAACGCGCCGCGAATCGCATCCGTCCACGTGTGCGGATCGGTGAAGTCCGCGAGTTCGAACATGCGATGCAAACAGTCGCCCGCCGCGGCGCCGCGCGGGAACGCGAGAATGTCGTCCTCGGCATACGACGGCGCTTGCGACATAGGCGCGCTCAGCGGGGCGGGGATCAGCGCATCGGCGATCTCGTCGTGATCGGGCCGCACGTCTTCCGCCGGCGCGTGCATCTCCTCCGCTTTACCGCCGGCCGCGATCAGCCCGCTGAAACTCGCCATGCGCCACTGATCGCGCAGCGGCCTGCGATTGGTCCGCGCCTGCCGATGCGCGCCCTCGTCGTGAAGACTCTCCAATGGCGTGCGGCGCGTCACCGACGGCAACGCCTGCAACGTGATCGGGCCACCGGCCAGCGCCTGCCAACATGCGCTCAACGTGGCTTCGTCGGGCGGCTCGGCGAGCCAGTCGTCGAAGCTGTGCCCGCTGCCACCCACCAGCCAGTTCAGCACGCTGCGGCGCGACTCTTTGGTCGAGCGCGATGAGAGGTACGTCCCCGCGACCAGATAGCAGCGATACACCGCGCGCGTCAGCGCCACGTACACGAGCCGGGCCCGCTCCGCCGCCTGCTCGCGCATCGCGTAACGCGACGCGCGCTCGGCTTCCTCGTCGTCGCAACCGTAGTGAAGCACCGCTTCGCCCGCTTCGTCGTGATACTCGCGCGCATCGGGCAAGCCGGACGACGGCGGCTCGCGCAATCCGCCGTCGTTCAGAAACGGACAGAACACCACCGCATATTCGAGTCCCTTCGATTTGTGGACGGTGACGATCTGCACGAGGTTGCGGTCCGATTCGAGCCGCAACTGCGCGTCTTCGCCGCCGCCCTGCGCGCGTTGCGCGGCGAGCCAGCGCAAGGTCGGCGCGATGCCCGGCTGCGTAGCGGCGCGCGCCTGCACGAGTTCGGCCAGATGGTTCACGTTCGTCAAACGACGCTCGCCATCCTGCCCGGCGACCAGCCGTTGCGCGACGCGCAGTTCGCGCATCAGCGTGCGCCACATCACCGCGAAGCCACGCTCGTGCCACAGCGTGCGAAAACGCGAGAAGCGTTCGACCCAGCCCATCGCGTCGGCCGCGTGCGCGGGATCGTCGGCAACCGACGGCGCGTCGGCAACCTGCTCGAGACGCCACAGCGCGGCGGCGTCGAGGCCCAGCCAGTCGGTGGCGAGCGCGGCGCGCAAGCGGCGCAGATCGCCGGGTGTGTCGACGGCGGCTAGCACGCGCTCGATCTGCTCGGCGTCGAGCGTCGCGAACACCGACGCCTGCGCGAGCTCCACGCTGCCGACGCCCCACGCCGCCAGCACGCGTTTGATCAGACTGCCCTGCTTGTGCGTTTGCACCAGTACCGCAATGTTGCCGGGCGCGAGCGGCGCGTCGCCGATCGTCACCGTGCCTTCACGCGCGCCACGCAGCAAGCGCACGATTTCGGCGGCGCACGCTTCGCTCGCTTCGCGTTGCGCGTCGCGCTTGGTCAACGCTGCGTCACCTTGCGGCAAGGTCCAGATACGGAAGTCGCCCGCGTCCGCGCCGGGGTCGGCGAACGGCGGCCGGCGTCGCTCGCCCGCGCGCACCGGCTGATAGTCGAGGCCTTCGAGCACGAACGCCTGCGGGTTCGCTTCGAACAACCGGTTGCACGCCTCGACGATCGGCGCGGTCGAGCGCTGGTTGACGGCGAGCGTGTAGCACGCCGAGGCCGCCGCGCGCGCGGCGAGATACGTGTGCAGATCTGCCGCGCGAAAACTGTAGATGGCCTGCTTCGGATCGCCGACCAGGAACAACGGACCGGCCGGCGCGAAGATGCGGCTGAAGATCGCAAACTGCAGCGGATCGGTGTCCTGAAACTCGTCGATCAGCGCAGCCGGATAACGCGCGCGCAACGCATCGGCAAGCCAGGGGTGAGCGGCCAGCGCGCGATACAGGTTCGACAGCAGATCGTCGAAGGACACCACCCGGCGCGTGCGCTTGCGCGCCGCGAGTTCGGCGGGCGCGTAGTCGAGCCACGTCTGCACGAGTTCGAGCCAGCGCGCGCGCTGCGCGGTTTCGGCCGCGACCACGGTGGCCGCCAACGCTTCCGCGTGTTCGAAGAACGGATGCTCGGGTGCTTCGAACTTGACCTTGGTGGCCTTCTTCAACGCGGACACGGTCAGCTTCAACGCGGCGCGCGGCGGTGGCGCATGGCAGTCGCCCTGCGCGAAGTAGTCGCTCCATGCGGCGATCGCGGCGCTCACGTGATCGGGCTTGTGCGTGGTCTTGCTCAAACGCTCCTGCGCCTGCGTAAGCAGCGCGACGATCGCGTCGCGCTCCGCATGCCAGAGCGCGCACGCGGCATCGAAACCCGCTTGCGGATCGGCGTGGCCGCCGCTTGCGTCGATGGCGCCCCAGCGCAACTGCGCGAGCGGCTTCTTCAGACGCCGCGCGAGTTGCTCGTCCAGCGATGCCGGTCCGGCGCGCTTGGCCACCAGCCACGCGGCGAAGGCAGGATGCGCGTGGGCCACCGGCTCGACCTGCTCGCGCCAGAAATCAGCGGCCATTTCGAAGCGCAATGCGGCGTCGTCGGCTTCCATCTCGAACGCGAACGGCATCGCGGCGGCGAACGGCGCTTCCTGCAACGCGCGCTGACAGAACGCGTGAATCGTGTGAATCGCTGCCTGGTCGAACGTGCGCAGCGCGCGGCGCACCACCTTCAACGCGGCCTCGCGCTCGATGCCGCGCTCCGGCGCGAGCGTCGTTTCAAAGAGCCGCTGGATGAACGGATCGCCACCGTCGTCATCCATCTCGATCGCGCGATGCAGCTCCGCGAGACGGCCGCGAATGCGCTCGTGCAATTCGGCGGTCGCCGCCTTCGTGAACGTGACGACGAGGATCTGATCCGCGTTCAGGTTCTTCTCGAGCAGCAAGCGCACGTACAACGCGCAAATGTTCCAGGTCTTGCCGGTGCCCGCCGACGCTTCGATCTGATTGACGCCATCAAGCGAACAGGCGAAGACGTCCAGTTCTTCGGCGACCAGCGCGTAACTCTGCACGGCGCCGCTCATGATGCGCTCCGCAGATGCTGGATCAGCGGCTTGAAGACGATCGACGCGAGGCTGCCGAACGGTTCGTCGAGCGTGAGCGGTGTGCCGCGCAGCGCGATGCGCAACGCGGGGTCGTCGGACTCGCCGCGCACGCGGTCGTTGATCCAGACGCCCTGCGACGCCGACTCGCTTTCACTGACGCGCGTCCATGCGCTCTTCGGGAAAAAGCGCAGCGGCAGCATGCGCCCTGCCCTGAACAACGCGGCAAGCTGCGCGAGTTCGTCGAGCGGCGCGGCCACCGGCGTGAGCTCGAAACTCTCGCCGCTGCCATGCCACACGGTGCGGCGCGGGCCGTCCGGACGCGCCGCGCAATAGACCAGATGCGCGAGCCACGCGGACAGATAGTCGCGCGCGGTAGCCTTGGCGTAGCGAAAAATCACTTGTCCCGTTCCGGTCAGCAGGTTCAATGTGCCGTGCAGTTGCAACGGCGTTTGGGCGGCCTCGCGCAGCGCCGCGTCGTGCGGGCCGAACAGCGCGCCGGCGAGGTCGGCGCTAGCGGGCCAGCGCGGCGCGATGTCGAGTACGAACGGCAGACGCTCGACGCCCGCCGCCAGCTCGCTGCGCACGCTCGTGGCGAGCTTGTGCAACGCGCCGAGTTCGAGCGCGCGCCACACCGCACCGGTCGCGCCGCCGGGCAGCTCGGGACTCGCCGCGGCGACGCGGCGGACGCGCTCGAACATGGCCTCGTCGTCTTCTTCGGTATCGGTGTCGAGCAGCACGGGCAGCAAACGATCGGCGAGCGCATCGCGTCCCGCGTAGTCGAGATCGAACGGTTCGGTGTCGACCAGTTCGCCCTGCGCATCCGACAGCACGATGCCCAAGCGGTCGCGCAACAGCGAGCGCGCCGGATGACGCCAGAAGCGCACGAATTCGTCGAACGCGACTGGCGCCGCGTCCTCCGGCGGCAGCGGCTTGTCAAAGAACGGCGCGGCGGCGGGATGGTTGGGCGCGGCCAGCAGCGTCGCCAGTTCGGCGCGATCGCTGTTGTAGGTGAACAGCTCGGGCTGCGATGAGAAGTAGTCGGATGCGAACGCCTGCAACGGATGATCGACGACGAACGCATGCCGTGCGCGCTCCACCTCGGCCGGACTCGCGTCCGCGCCCGCCGATGCCTGCCCGAGATAATCGAGCAGTTCGTCGACGAGAGCCGCTGGCGGCAGCGGCGCGTTATCGCGAATGCTGCGGCCCGTGTACGCGATGAAGAGCCGCTCGCGCGCGGCGAGCAGCAGATCGAGAAACAGATTGCGCTCGTCATCGCGGCGCTGGCGGTCGCCGGCTTTGCCGAATGCGGCCATCAGGTCGAACTCGTCGGCGCGTGCGAGGCTCGGCAGCACGCCGTCGTCCATGCCGAGCAGACAGACGATGCGGAACGGCAAGCCGCGCAAGCTGGTGAGCGACGAGAATGTCACGCTGCCCCAAGGCACGCCGCCGCGAGCGGGGTCGTCGAGCGCTTCGGTAAGCGCGCCGCGTACCACCGCGGCGGGCAGCATCACATCTTGCGCGCCGGCTTGCATCGCGTCGCTCATCTTGTCGATCGCGTCGCGCACGGCGGCGAGCGAGTCCGCAAATTCGACGCCGCCGTCGAAGCACTGACCGAGCGTTTCGAGAAGCAGCTGCGACCAGTCGGCGGGCGTGCGTTCAACTGCGCAGCGGGCCGCGAAACTATCGATGTCGTCGACAAAACGCGACAGGCGGCCGAGCAATTCGGCGTCCGAGCCGTCCGCGCCTTCAACCGGCAGCCACGCATCGACCGGTTCACCACCGTCGGGCATCGCATAGCCGAGGTACAGCCGCGTCAATGCATCCGAGAACGTATGGCGGGCAATCGGCACGTGTTCGCCGGTCGGTTCAAGCGGCGCGAGGCCGCGCCGCGCACCGGCTGCGGCGAGCCATTCCTGCGCGGCTTCGAGCGAGTTCGCATCGATCCCGTAACGCACGGCGATCGCATCGACCCGCAGCCATTCGATCAGCTCCGGCGCGCCCACGCTACGCTCGGGCAACGCCAGCCACTCCAGCAACAGACGCGCGACCGGATTGGCCTGCGACGGCGGCAAGCCGGTGATCCGATACGGAATGCGGCGCGTGTCGCCCAGGGGCGTGGTGCCGAATACCGCGTCGATCAACGGGCCGGCCGCAGCGAGATCGGACACGGCGACCAGCACGTCGGACGGCTGCAAGTCGTCGAACTCGTCAAACCAGCCGAGCAGCCGGTCGTGCAGCACTTCGAGCTGCCGCGACAGGCTGTGGCAGACATGAACTTCGATACCGCGTTCGATCGGCCACTCGTCGGCGTCGGCTTCGAGGCGCAGATCGAGAATGCCGTTCTGCACGGCGGCGAGCCAGCTCGGCTCCGCGTTCTCGGTGAAGTCGCCGGTCTCGCCAGACGCGGCGCTCTCGGTCAACTCATGCAGCATGTGCAACTGCGCCTGCGTTTGACGGCCCCATTCGGCAAGCAGCGGATGGCCCACTTCCTGGTAGTCGAGCTGGCCCGCGGCGTCGAGGGCCTGCACGCGCCCTTCGCTCACCACGTCGAACCAGAACTCGCGGCATGGGTTCATCACGTACAGACGCACATCGACCCAGCGCGACAGCGCGCGCAACAACGCGACGTGCAGCGGCGGCATGGTCGGCAGCGCGAACACACTGACCGCTTCGGGCCATTGCGCGTTCGAGATCGCTTCGAGATCGAGCGTGCCGATTTCCTCCAGGAAGCGATACGCGGGCGGCAACGCGGCAGCAGACGTCTGCGCATTGCCCGCGACTTGCGCCAGCTCGCCGAGCACCGCGCGCCACAACGCGGCCTGCCAGCGTTCGTCCTCACGCGCCGCGTCGCTCGCGCCGGTCAGACGCGGACCGTTGTCATCCGCCGCGCTGCTCGCGAAGATCGAGCCGCCCTTTTGCCATTGCAATAGCCACTCGGGGCGATAGGTCAGATAGTGGTCGAGCACGGTCGCGACGCGCCGCGCGAGTTCGTAGCGCATCGACGCGTCCGCCGCGTCGAGATAGGTGCGCAGACGCGGCGACGCATTCCACGGCAGCGCGTCACCGGTTTCACCGAGCAGCCGGTAGCAGCGCCACACGAGCCGGTCAGGTGCGAACGGCGAATGCCTCGGCACTTCGATCACGCCGCCGATCTGCGCCCACAGCCATTGCGCGAGATAACCAAAGTTAACGTTCGCGCAGATGCCCTGACGATTCGCGATATCGAGCTCGAGCCGCCGCCTCACCGCCGCACTCGGAACGATCACCGGCTGCGCGGTCCACGGATCGGACGGCGCGTGCGCGAGGTCGTCGAGCAGTGCGCCGACAAGCGTTTCATAGCGGTTGGAGTAGAAAAGCTGGAGCATGGATTCCGGACGAGACGTGGGGCAATTGCGCGACGCGCGGGCCGCGTCGGGCATTGAAGCGACAGCATAACAAACGCGCTCCCAGGGCAGAACCTGGCCAAACGGACGAGGTCGAATCCCCTGCAAAATAAGTTAGACTCGACGGCAGTTGCGGTCCGCCCCTTCAACCGTGGTTTGCTCTGTGAATGGAATCCAGGTAGTCGATGCGCTATTCGGTTGAAATAAAAAAATTCCTCTACAGCCAGTATTTTTATGGCGGCCTGCGTATCGCGGTCGGCGTGTCGTTACCGGCGCTACTGTGCCTGATCGTGTTTCACAATCGCGAGCTGGGCTTCACGATTGCCACCGGGGCGCTCGGCGCATGCGTCGTCGACATGCCGGGCCCGCTCAAGTACAAGCACAACGAGATGCTGGCCTGCACGGTGATCGGCTTTCTATCCGCGCTCGCCACCGGTCTCGCCACCGTCAACCCGGTCGCGCTGTGGTGCACGGTCGTGCCGCTCACGTTCCTGCTATCGCTGATCGTCGTGTACGGCAATCGCTGGCCGCAGATCAGCTTCGCCACGCTGTTCATGATGATCATGACGCTGGAGGAGCACTTCACGCCGATCCAGGCGCTCATCAACGCGTCGTGGATTCTGCTGGGCGGTCTCTGGTATACGTACTGGTCGACCTTCGTGAGCCGCTGGATGCTGCATCGGATCGAGCAGCAGGCGCTCGCGGAAAGCGTGTTCGCGTGCGCCGACTATCTGCTCGCGCGCGCCGCGTTCTACGATCTCGACAACGATCTGGACGAGTGCTACCGGAACCTCGTCGACAAGCAGATCGCCGCGGTGGAACGTCAGGACGCCGCGCGCGATATCGTGCTGCGCAATCTGCCCAAGCTCAAACGCGGCAAGCTCGAACCGCGCCGCGCGATGCTGTTCAATCTGTTCATCAATACCGTCGACCTGCACGAGCTGTTCGTCGGCACGCACACCGACTATTCGCTGGTGCGCAGCACGTTCGGCGGCTCCGATCTGCTGGTGTTCTACCGCGATCTGATTCGCAAGGCCGCCGAGGATCTCGAGGAAATCGGCCTCGCGGTTTTGCAGAATCAGGCGCCGCGTTCGCGTGTGAACGTCAAGGCCGAACTGCGCGCGATCGAGTTCGAAATCGAACTGATGCGCAAGCAGGAACTGCCGGCCCAGAACCCCGAAGCGTATTCGGCGGTGTCGTCGAGCTTCCGGCGCATCTGGAGCGCCACGCGTCTGATCGACAAGATGCGCAAGAGCCTGTCGAGCGAGCCGAGCGCGACCGAAACCGAGTTGCGCATCGACCAGGCATTGAGCCGCTTCGTGTCGAGCCGCCGCGTGCCGTTCGGGCAGATTTTCTCGAACCTGACGATGGCCTCGCCGAGCTTCCGCCACGCGCTGCGCGTGACGATCGCAGTGGCCGTGGGTTTCTGGCTCGGCCGTCTGCTGCCGCTGACCAACGCGTACTGGATCGTGATGACCACCGTCATCATTCTGAAGCCCGGCTACTCGCTCACCAAACAGCGCAACGGGCAGCGGATCGTCGGCACGCTGATCGGCTGCGCGGCGAGCATCGCGTTGATCATCTTCGTCAAGGAGCCGCACATCGTGATGGTGGCGATGTTCGCGTCGATGGTGATGAGCTACAGCCTGCTGCTGTTCAACTACACGGCGAGCGTGGTGTTCACGTCGTCGTACGTGCTGCTGCTGTTCCATCTGCTCGCGCCGGGCAGCATGCGCATCATCGGCGAACGCGCGATCGACACCGTGGTGGGCTGCGCGATCGCGATTGCCGCGAGCCATCTGTTCCCGTACTGGGAATACCGGTTGATGGGCAAGCTCGTCAACAACATGATCAAGGCGACGCGCCACTACCTCGAAGCGAGCTGGTGGTGGAGCGGCAAACCGGCCGCCGCGGTCGTGGCCACCGTGACCGAAGCCGGCGCGCGCGCTGCGGCCGCGGCGATGGCCGATCCGGCAATGGAGTTCGCCGGGCCCGCGCTGGCGACGGCGGGTGGCGACGTCGGCGCGGCGGCGGGCAGCGCCGCCCAGATGGGTGCGGACGCGGGCGCCAACCCGGGCACCAACGCAGGCACTCACTCAGCCAATAGCACACCCAACAACGCCGGCACCACCACGGTCAGCAACGCGACCGCACGACCGGCGGCCGGCGCGTCCGCTGCCGCCACGGCGGCGGCGACGGCACTCGAGCGCGACTACAACTACCGGCTCGCGCGCAAGAACGTCCACGTGGCGTTCGCCAATCTCGGGCAGGCGTTTCAGCGCATGATGCTCGAACCGAAGTCCGCGCAGATGTTCGTGCCGGAGCTGAACGGCCTGCTGGTGCGCAGCCACGTGCTCGCGTCGCAGATCACGGCGGCCGCGCCGCTGCTGCGCACGTCCGCACAGCAACGGCAGCAGGTCGAGGATGTTTCGCTACAACCGTTGCAGCGCGCGCTGAGCATCGTGCGCGACAATCTCACCGAAGCGGAAGCCGGCACACCGGTACCTGCGGAACAGGCCGAGCAGATCAAGCTGCTCAATCGCGATCTCGATGCAATGGTGGTCGAGGCGGAGAAGTCGCCGGACTATTCGGCCGATGCGGTGCATGACATGAAGATGCTCGCTCATCAGTGCAAGCAGATGCTGACGGCGGCCGCGCTGATCCGCAAGGATGCGAGTGTGATCCGGCTGCCGAAGGAATGAAGCGGAAAGCGCCGGATACGATGTGCGGCGCGGCGCGCTTGCCGATGACGCGCGCCGCTTACTGCGCGGTGCCGCTTGCGGGCTTGATGGCGGTCGCCGCTGCGGCCGCTTCCGATGAAATCGACGGCGGCGTCGCGTTCTGGCTGTCGAATTCGCGCTTTTCCCGAATCGCGTTGTAGGTGATCGTGCCGATCACCAGCAGTATCGCAATCACGATAAAGACGGCAACGCCAAAGGTCGGGTTCTTTTTGCGCGGCGGTTTGTTCATGAGGCGGGCTCGGTTCGCGAAGCAGTTGCGAATGATGTTCGGGAAGGCGGCATTCTACGCTTGGTCAGCTTGCACATGGCTTGCAGTGGGAGCGCCAGAGAGCGGCGTTGGCCTCGATCGGCTGCGGCTGGCCATGTGGTGCCAACGCGGTCAAGCCGCACGTTCGGCCAGTCGGTTCGCGCATCACAGCAATGCGGACCGCCCCTTCGACGCAGCAAGCACCGCACCTGCTGACACGCGGACCGCATGCATCGTCTCTACGTCACCGCCGACGACCGCACCGGCAGCGCCGTCGAATACTTGATCTGCTCCATCGCGAAGCTCGAACTCACGTCGTAGAGCGGCACGGCGGCGATCAGCAGTTTGTAGATACGGTCGTAGTCGTCGATATCGGACACCACCACGCGCAGCAGGTAGTCGGTCTCACCGCTCATCCGGTACACCTCGACCACCTCAGGAATCTCCTCCACCGCGCGCGTGAAGGTTTGCGCCCAAGCCTCGGTGTGCTGGTTGGTACGCACCGCGACGAACACCGTCGTCCCCACCCCCAGCTTGCGCGCATCGCACAGCGCCACCTGCGCGCGGATCACGCCCGCTTCCTTGAGCCGCTGCAGCCGCTTCCAGCAAGGCGTTTGCGACAGATTCACGCGCTGCGCCAGTTCGGCGATGGGCATGGTCGCGTCTTCCTGCAACAACTCCAGCAGCTTTCGGTCGATGATATCCATTCCCACGTTCGCACCCTCATAGGAAATTATTCTACTTTTGAGCCCTCCGAGGGGAATTATATGGAAACTCTTTCTCCGGTCAAACCGGTATAAATATCGCTGTCCCCAAGCCTCAACAAGCAGCGCCGCCGCTGCGCCATCACCATGAGCCACAACCTCCGCGCCACCTCGTCCGACCGTTCTTGCGACATGCTGCCGCCTCTGCCATCTCTGCCGCAAACGGCACGCACACCGTCCCAAGCGCCAACGGAAACGTCTTCGCTCGATATACTCCGCGCGCCGCTCGCGCGTCTGTGCGAGACCCTGGACGCGATCTTCGAAGCCTGCGTGAGATTTCCCGAGCCATCGGACTCGACCTTCTTCGCGCGCGGCATGCGCCTCGCGCTCGCCGAGGCGGCCTCGGACCCGGCGTTGCTGACGCCGGCGCAGCGCGAGGGTTCGACGGACACGTACCGGCGTCATCTGCTGGCCGCCGATCCGCACGGCCGCTATGCCATCGCCGCGCTGGTGTGGCAGCCGCGCCAGGCGAGCCCGGTCCACGCGCATCATACGTGGTGCGGTTACGCGGTGCTGGAAGGCACGTTGAGCGAAACGATCTTCGAATGGGACGGCGCGCGGCATTGCGCCAGCGCCGCGCGCGTGCAGGCGCGCAAGCCGCGCGCGGTGTCGTTCGTGCGCGGCGGCCGCGGCGGGATTCATCGGCTAGGCAATTGCAGTGACGCGCCCGCCGTCTCGTTGCATATCTACGGCGTCCAAGGCGCGCAGCTCGCCACGCATGTGAACGACCTCGTGCGCGTGGCCGACTCGACGATCATGGCCTGAGAGACCTCATCGCGGTGTGGCTTGGTATGGCGTGATCCGCCGCGCCGCCGGCTCCTTCATTACCCCTTCACGCCCGCTTCGCCGGCAGTCGGAATCTGCGGCGGGGTCGGCGCGGTGCCGGTCAACGGCGGTGCCGGACGCGGCTCGTGCGACACATCGCGCGCCACCGCGAGCGGCGCATGCGCGGCGGCCGACGCATGCGCCCCCCGCGACGCCGCTCCCGCCGCTCCCGTCTCGACCGGCTGATGTGCATGCACATGCGCGTCGGCGGGCACGATGACTCCGGTCATCTCGTCGTCCCGCAAAGGCTGCCCCTCGCTATCCTTCGACGACGTATAGACCCGCATCTGCGGGACCGGAATCTCGATCCCCGCTTCGTCCATCTTGCGTTTGAGCTGCAGATTGAACGCGCGCGCCACGCTCCATTGCTGCAGCGGCCGCGTCTTGATCTGCCCTTTCACGACCATCCAGTTCGGATCGAAACGGTCGAGGCCCCACACCTCGATCGGTCCGAGCATTTCGCGCCGGTAACGGAAGTCGGCCATCAGATCGGCGCCGACTTCGCGAATCAGTTGCGTGATGTGATCGACGTCGGTGGAGAACGCCATTCGCACTTCGAACACCGCATAGGCGAAGTCGCGCGACAGGTTCTTCACGATCTTGATCTGCGAGAACGGAATCGCGTGAATCGCGCCCTGGCCGTCGCGCAGACGCACGGTGCGGATCGACAGATGCTCGACGGTGCCCGCATGGCCGCCGTCCACGTCGATCCAGTCGCCCACCGAAATCGTATCTTCGATGATGATGAACAGGCCCGTGATCAGGTCGGTCACGAGCGACTGCGCGCCGAAGCCGATCGCGAGACCGATCACGCCCGCGCCCGCCAGCAGCGGCGTGACGTTGATGCCGAGATTGGCCGCCGTGACGATGCCCGCGATCGTCATGATGGAGACGAGCAGCACGTTGCGCACGAGCGGCAGCATCGTGCGCGCGCGCATGCTCGGACTGCGTGACTTGTTGCGCGGTCCGCCCGGATTGAGCGCCTCGGTGATGGCGGTGTCGACGAGAATCCACAGCAGCCACGCGATGAACACGGTCGCGACGATCGCCGTCACCGCATGCGCGATGCCGCGCGCGGCGACGTTCTTCTCGACCACCGCCGCAAGCGACACGCCCCACAAACGCGCCGCGAGTTCGAAGAAGAACAGCCAGATGAAGAGCGTCGACAGCGTGCCGAAAAAGCGCAGCAGCCGGGTCAGATACGGCGAGCGGCGCCGGGCCCGCGCGCTGCGCGGCCGCGTCATGCGCAGCACGATCGCCGACAGGAAAAACGCCAGCACCAGCAACAGCGCGGTCACCACCGAAATCTGCAGCACGTTTTCGCTGGAACCCGAGCCGCCGAGTGTCGCCACCACCGACGCCGTCGCCAGCACCAGCACGGGCACGTGCCAGAGCGCGGCAAGCACGTCGAATGCATCGGTCGCGGCCTTGTGATGATTGCGCTGCTCGTACGGCCGGTTGCGAATCAGATGCGCGACCGGCCGGCGAAACGCGAGCGCGAAATAGCCGGTCAGCACCGCGGCCGTCATGTTGGCAGCCGTCGAGATCAACGCCGCGAGGTTCGAGCCGAGCTGATGCGCGACGTCGTAATTGACGGCCGCGTCGCCGAGCGCGCCGCACACGCCGACCGCGAACAGCAAACGCCGCGCGTGATCGATCAGCAGACGCACCGCGATGCGCCGATGCCCCGAGCCGAACAGCGAGAACATGATCAGACAGATCGCCGAAAACACCGCGCCCGCGACGATCGCATAGGCCACCACCATGCCGAGCGTGCGGCCGAGCGCATCGGGCATCGCGCGCACGAACAGCAGCGCCGCGACGAACGCGATGATCCACGGACCGACACGGCGCAGCGCGAAAATCAGCAGCTCGCGCGTGGTCGGATTCGGATGCAGCTCCATCACGACGCCGAACCGACGGTACAACCGGTGTTGCAGATAGATCAGCGCACCGGCGCAGGCACCCCAGCCGGCGAGCATCGCGAGCATCGAGAACAGCACGCGGCCGAAGCTCTCGCGCCCCTGCCCCGAGATGATCGTGTACAGCTCGTTGCCGGCCGCATTGAAGCGGCCGCCCCAATAGCGCACCGGCGTGCGGCCCTGATGCACGTCGGCTTCGAACGACGCGATGCCCGACGCGATCGCGCCCAGCAGGCCGGGGCTCGGTTGCGCGGGCGCGGGCGGCGCGACGTTCTGCGAGACGTCGCGCAGCTTTTTCAACTGGGTGACGAGCGCGGTGCGCTGGCGATCGTTGTCGAGCGTGGCGATCACGCTGTCGAGCGAGCGCGCCAGTTCCGCCTGGCTCGCCGGTGACGGCGCGGACGCCGCGTCCGGGGCCGAAGCGCCCGATGCGGCGGGTGCGGGCGTCGCCGTTGCGCTATTGATCAGGCTCTGCAAGGCCGGGATGACGGGCGTGCTGGTGGGCGCGCCGGCGGCTTGGGCAGAGGTCGGCAGCCCGACGGCGCAGAGGATCAGCGCGACGCACATCGCGGCGGCCCATGTGCCGAACCATGCGGCGATGCGCGTGCGCGGCCTCCGCGACAAAGCGGAGCGCGCAGTCAGGCCCACACCGGCGTGCGCGCCGGAGGCGGTCGGGTCGGAGAAAAAATGAAGGACGGCGCGAGTCGCCGGCTGCCCGCCGGGGGACGGCGTAGCCTCGGCCTCACGCCGCAACGGGCATGACTGCATGGCAATCCGTAGGAAAACGGGAGACGCCAGTGTAGCCGCAGTTTTGCCCGGCGCGCCCTAACATGCGTAACCGAATGTTAGGGCGCTTGCGTGGGGTTCGAAAGCGCAGCAGGGGCGAAGGTCGATGCTCCCCGCGCCGGCGTGTCTGAATGTCGACGCTGGGCGGCGCTAGCTTTGCCGCGTGTCGGCCGGGCGTTGCCGCGTCGATGAGTAGCTGCCGTAGACGAGCGCGTCAAACACTCGCCTTCCCTGCGGTCACTGCAACAAACTATGCACGCCCACGCGGCGTGCCTTCGCCGGCCTCAGTCGACCTCAATAAGCGACCGTCGCGATCTGGCGCACGAACCGCCCCTGCTCCAGTTCATCGACGAACGCGATCGCATAGTCTTCGGCGGAAATGCGGCTGTTGCCCTCGGCGTCGGCGAGCAACGCGTTCGCGCCCGTGCGGAACTTGCCGGTGCGCTCGCCCGGCGCGATCAGCGCGGCCGGTGCGAAGAACGTCCAGTCGAGGTCCGTCACGCTACGGTAGTACTCGAGTACGTCGCGATGCGCGAGCGCGATCGGCTTGTACGCGTCGGGAAAACCGTCCGTGTCGACCAGCTGCTTGCCCGGCGCAACCTCCAGCGAACCGGCACCGCCCACCACGACGAGGCGTTTCAGACCTGCCGCGCGCACGCCTTCGACGAGCGCGTGGGTCGCCTTCGTCAGCGTCGCGAGATCGTCTTGCGGCGGCGCGTACGCGCTCGCCACGACGTCGTGGCCGCGCACCGCGACGCCGACGCTCGCGGCGTCGAGCAGATCGGCCTGCGCCGCGCTCAGATTCGCGACATCCGTCGGCACGCGCGCCGGATTGCGTGCGAGCGCCGTCACGTGATGCCCACGGCCGGCCGCTTCCGCCGCGATCCGCGAGCCGATCATGCCGGTCGCACCGAACAACGCGATCTTCAGTTGCTTGCTCATTTTCCTGCTCCTGTGATTTGCTTATATGTAACTATACCGATTACATATATCGCGTAAAAAAGAGGGGCGTGAGCCCCCGTCTGTTTTTCTCGGGCGCGTGTGCTGCCGTCGCCGCCCACGCCCCCTTCGATACTGCTCCATTGCCGTCATCCGTGCGCACGCCGCTTACGCTCACGTTGCTTCTCCGCGCGCACCACGTCCGCTGTGGCGTCGGCCAGCGTACGCGCGCCGAGCGACGCCTCCATTGCCTGCTGCGCCTCGTCGATGACGCCGCGCAGCACGCTTTGAATATTGCGCCCGACCATGCACGCCGGATTCGGCTCCTCACGATGCAGCGCGAACAACTGCGCATCGTCCACCGCGCGATACACGTCGAGCAGCGTGATCTGGTCCGGCGTGCGAGCCAGCAGCGCGCCGCCGCCCGCGCCGAGTTGCGACCTGGTGAGGCCGGCCTCGGCCAGCATGGTCAGCAACCGCCGGATCAACGCGGGATTCGTATTCACGCTGCCCGCGATCATCTCCGACGAAAGCGGCACGCCCTGCTGCAACGACAACAGCGCAAGTACGTGAACCGCAAAAGCAAACCGGCTACTCGTATTCACAGCGAACCCGTCCGGCGACCACAATGTGTAACCATAGTAATTACATTTAACGCAGCCGTCAAATGGCTGAACGGACCGGAGCGCATGTCACTTGTCCATCTGCTTTTGCGCGTCGACGGAATACGACGACGATGAAGCCGCCGCGCTCGTCGACGACGCCGAATTCTGCGCCGACCATTCCTGCAATTTTCGCCCCGCCGATTCGAGGCCCTGGCCGGTGAGCGACGCGGCCTTGCCGAGCTGGGCGTGGGTCGCGCTCGCCGCGCTTTGCAGATTGGCCTGCGCGCTGGAAGCGAGGTTGCTCGGGTCGATCCTGATCGACGGCGCGGATGCGGATTCGAGGTTCTGCTGGGCGGCAGACTTGGTCGCATCGACCTGTTGGCCGACGTAGCTCGCGGCCTGATCGAGCTTCTGGCCGGCGAGCTGGGCGGCGTCGTTGAGCTTGCCCGCAACCTGCCCCGCCGACGCATCGTTCTTCTGACACGCGGCCAGCGCGCCGAAGACAACGGTCACGACCGCCACGCGGCGCAGCAACGATGAATAGAGAGATGAAGTCATATTTGAGTGTGAGCCGCGTCGAGCGGCTTCCGCTTGCGAAAACGCGCTCATGATACGCCGTTGCGTCGCTCTCACTCGCGGCGGTCGCGAGGAAACGCGCTCGCGCCAGGCGGCACGCCATGCAAAGCGGGCGATTGCGCGCGCCGTCGCGGTTCTGTCAAACGCGTTGGGGTAGACTGCCTGAGCATCTATGACAGGCGAAATAGGTTCGCCGTGTTCCGTTGATCAACTGGAGGCATACGATGGCGGCAAAGAAGATTCTGTTCCTGACCGGCGACTTCGCCGAGGACTATGAAACGATGGTGCCGTTTCAGGCACTGCAGGCGGTCGGCCATGTCGTCGACGCGGTCTGTCCGAACAAGAAAGCCGGCGATCGCATCAAGACCGCGATCCACGATTTCGAAGGCGACCAGACCTACACCGAAAAGCCCGGGCACCAGTTCACGCTGAACGCGTCGTTCGACGACGCCGATCCGCGCCAGTACGACGCGCTGGCGATCGCCGGCGGCCGCGCGCCGGAGTATCTGCGACTCAATCCGAAGGTGATCGACGTCGTGCGGCAATTCGCCGAGGCGGGCAAGCCGATCGCCGCCGTCTGTCACGGCGCGCAACTGCTGGCAGCCGCCGACGTGATCCGCGGCAAGCGCATTTCCGCATACCCGGCCTGCGCGCCCGAAGTGAAACTGGCCGGCGGCGAATACGCCGACATTCCGGTTGACGCCGCGATCACCGACGCCAATTTCGTCACCGCTCCGGCATGGCCCGCGCATCCTGAATGGCTGCGTCAGTTCCTCGTGCTGCTCGGCACGCGCATCGAACTTTAAGTCGCCGCCAGGCCAGACGGCGAGCGCCCTGCCAACGCGGCACCGGGCGTTCGCCGGGTCGAGGCAAAACATTTCGCAATTGAGATTCGTCCGATAGCTCGCAGCGTCAAACATTCCTATAGTCGCGGCTGACTTGGGAGTGCTTTTTCGATGGAACTGATCGACTGGATCGTCATCCTCGCCATCACGTTGATGGCCATTGCTTTTTTCTGCGCGCGCTCGCCGGCTCACTGGTCGCGCGACAACCGCGCGCGACGCATAGCCGGCACGCGTCTGCTGGCGCAAGCCGCGTGTTCGATCTGGGCAGCCTTGTTGATCGGCGCGCGCGGCCTCTTCACCATCGACGGTTTTGCCGGCGTGCGTCCTTCGCCGCTGGAAATATTCACGGGCGTCGTCGTTCTGGTTGTTTGCGGCTGTTACTGGTCGATTCGCGGCAGCCAGTTGCTCAAACCGCGCCGCCTGTTCGCCGCGCATTGAGCGGCGTGCCGATTAGCCTGGATTAGCGCGGGCCGGTTACGGTGTGCCGATGCTGGGCGCGGCATCGGCGGGACGCGTAGCCGGGTTGCCACCCGCTCGTGCGGCGTCGCGGTCCTCGCGCTCTTTCCGTTCGCCCCGTTCCGTGCGCCGATCGCGCTCATCGCGCAGGGTCTGCAAACCCACCGCTCCCGACGCAACGAGCGTGCGGACGGCCGCTTCGTCGGACCGCACACCGGCTTCGGGCAGCGACAGATAAAACGTCGTGCCCTGCCCCTCCTGCGATTCCGCCCACACGCGGCCGCCGTGCCGTTCCACCATCCGGCGCACCAGCGCGAGGCCGATGCCCTCGCCGGCCGTCGAGTTGCCATGCAGTCGCTGGAATGCGTTGAAGAGTCGCGGCAAAGCGACCGCCGGAATGCCCAGGCCGTTGTCGCGCACATAGAAGATGCGCAGTGAGTGCACGCCGGGCGGCGCGGGCGTCGTCCCGATTTCGATCCTGCCTTCGCGCGCCGGGTCCAGATAATTCACCGCGTTGCCCACGAGATTCGCGAACACCTGTTCGAGCGCGGTCGGGTCGCCCCACACCGCCGGCAACTCGCCGACGCTCACGCGAGCGCGCCGCGCCCGGATCGAGCCTTGCATCGCATCGACCACGCGCTGCACGATGTCCTGCACGTCCACCTTCTGCCGGCGGTACTCGACACGACCGACACGCGACAACCGCAACAGCGCGTCGATGATGTGCGACGCGC
Organism: Paraburkholderia ginsengisoli NBRC 100965; assembly: GCF_000739735.1. Lineage (GTDB taxonomy): Bacteria > Pseudomonadota > Gammaproteobacteria > Burkholderiales > Burkholderiaceae > Paraburkholderia > Paraburkholderia ginsengisoli. The sequence continues at coordinate 1,006,223 of NZ_BBJF01000004.1, forward strand.
GCAACACGGCCGTCTGCAGATAATGCAGCGCCTCGCCGATATCCTCGTCGACGACCCGTTCGATCCGCTGCCGGGGCGCGACGGCAAGCGACGACTCGCGCACCGCCGCGCGCAGTTCGTCGCCGGCGCGGATCAGCTCTTTCGAGAAGCCTTGCAGATTCACCAGCGGCGCGCGCAGATCGTGCGACACGCTGTAGATGAACATTTCGTTTTCCTGGGTCTGCTGCCGCAAGCTCTCGTTGATCCGCGCAAGTTCGCCGGTGCGGCGCGTGAGATCCTCCTGGAAGCGCGCCTGAATGCGCTCGGCCTCGAGCAGGCGCCGGCTCGTCTCATGCAAGGTCAGGTCGAGTCGGGCGATTTCATCGCGGCCGCCGCCGGACGGCGCCAGCGGTTCGTTGCCCGCGAGACGCCCGGCGTTGTCGGACAGCAGCGCGAGCCGCGCTCGCACACCGCGCGTGAACCACCAGATCGCCAGCGCCACGAACAGCAGCGAGCCGAACGCCGCCGCGACAATCAAGCTCTGCTGCCGCTCGCGCGCGACACTGGCGGCGTTCGAGCGCAACGCGTCGAGGCGGCGCTCTTCCGCCTGAAACGCGACGAGCTGCTGACGGAAGCGATCGAGCACGTCGGCCCTGGCCGGATCGCGCAGCCGGTCGAGAACCTCCTCGCGCCGGCCGGAGCGCAGCAGGTCCTGAATCCGGTCCGACCATTGGCGATACGCCTGCGCCGCCTGGCGCACCTGAACCACGCGCTCGACCTGCGCCGGATTGTCGGCGACCAGCTCGGCCAGCCGATCGATGCCGCGGTCGACATCCATCCATACCGCAACCGGCGTGGCGAAACGCGTGTCGTTGGCGAGCATCGCGCCGCGCAGCGCGACGGACTCGCCCAAAACCGGGTCGAGAATCGCGGCGCTCTGACGCAACACGTCTTCGCTATGGATGGCCCAGCGCTCCGCCAGCGCCGCGTCGGACTGCGCCTTGACCAAGCCGGACAGCAGCGCCAGTTCGAAGACGGCCGGAATCGCGATCAGCAACAGGCCTTTAGTGGTCAGTCTCATGCGCGCATTGGAGGTCGTGGGCCGCAGATCATCCACGGGATCGGCACATTATGTCGGCGTTTGCGCGAAAGACAAAGATGGTCCGTCCCCACTGGCCCGCGCACATTGCCCAACGTGCTCGAACCGCAACAGAGGTCAACACGTCAGGATATCGAATGAAACTGTAATTAAAATCGAATATTTCGCCCTCATCTGGATCATTCCGATCGCGCGCGAATTGGTATGCACTTTATTTGTGCTTGCGCTGCCGGTCGCGGTGCAGCCGACGCACTGCGCCGACTCCGACGCCCCTGCTAACAAACCCACGCCGGTGCTGTATTGCACCGCATCGACGCTTGCCGGCACAAGTTTGGCCCACTTCTTGCGTTCATTGCCCGCTTTTTTGGCATACGCGGGACACATCGATGGAAAGCTTTAAATCCGGCACCGATACCCTGTTTCTTCTGCTCGGCGCGGCGATGGTGCTGGCCATGCACGCGGGGTTTGCGTTTCTCGAACTCGGTACGGTGCGCAAAAAGAATCAGGTCAATGCGCTGGTCAAGATTCTGGTGGATTTCTCGGTCTCGACGATCGCGTATTTCTTCATCGGCTACACGATCGCGTACGGCGTGCAATTTTTCGACGGCGCCGAGTCGCTGGCCGCGCACAACGGCTATGCGCTAGTGCGCTTCTTCTTCCTGCTGACCTTCGCCGCCGCGATTCCGGCGATCGTGTCGGGCGGCATCGCGGAGCGCTCGAAATTCAATCCGCAACTGTTCGCCACCTTCGTGCTGGTCGGCTTCATCTATCCGTTCTTCGAAGGGATCGCGTGGAACGGCCGGTTCGGCATCCAGGGCTGGCTCACGCAGGCGTTCGGCGCGCCGTTTCACGACTTCGCCGGCTCGGTGGTGGTGCACGCGTTCGGCGGCTGGGTCGCGCTGCCGGCGGTGCTGCTGCTGGGCGCGCGGCACGGGCGCTACCATCGGGACGGCGGTATCGCCGCGCATCCGCCGTCGAATATTCCGTTCCTCGCGCTCGGCGCGTGGGTGCTGACGGTCGGCTGGTTCGGCTTCAACGTGATGAGCGCGCAGACGGTCGACAAGATCAGTGGACTGGTCGCGGTCAATTCGCTGATGGCGATGGTCGGCGGCACGCTGACCGCGTGGTTCACGGGCCGCAACGACCCCGGCTTCACCTATAACGGACCGCTCGCCGGCCTCGTGGCGGTCTGCGCCGGCTCCGACGTGATGCATCCGCTCGGCGCGCTGGTCACCGGGGGCCTCGCGGGCGCGCTGTTCGTCTACATGTTCACCTGCGTGCAGAACCGCTGGCGCATCGACGACGTGCTCGGCGTCTGGCCGCTGCACGGGCTGTGCGGCGCGTGGGGCGGCATCGCGGCGGGCATCTTCGGCCTGCACGCGCTTGGCGGAATGGGCGGCGTGTCGCTCGGCGCGCAACTGATCGGCACGCTGGGCGGCATCGTGGTGGCGTCGCTCGGCGGCACCATCGTGTATGGCGCGATCCGTTTGACGGTGGGTCTGCGGCTCGACCAGGAAGAGGAATATAACGGCGCGGATCTGTCGATCCACCGGATTTCGGCGACGTCGGAGTGACGGTCGCACGCGCTGTCATCGCGGGCCGAACCTGTCCCCAGAAGCGACGCGAATGTTAGACTTCGGCGCTGGAGATGGCATTCTCCATTAACCGCCCCTCGGGCTGATGATGCCTGCTTCGCCCGGATGACTGCGGACGCGGCATCGCCTCGCCCACACTCAGCCCGGTTTCGTAGACACCCGGTTTTTGCCAGGCCTCTTCCATGTATTGGTCCTTCCTCGCGGTCGCCATTGGCGGCGCGCTCGGCTCGCTGTTTCGGTGGTTTCTCGGCTTCCGTATGAACGGCATGTTTAGCGGCCTGCCGCTCGGCACGCTCGCCGCCAACGTGATTGCCGGCTACATCATCGGCATCGCGATCGCGGGGTTCGCCCGCGCGCCGCAGATCGCGCCGGAATGGCGGCTTTTCGTCATCACCGGCCTGATGGGCGGACTCTCCACCTTTTCCACTTTCTCGGCCGAAGTCGTGCAGCGTCTGCAGGACGGGCGCCTCGGCTGGGCCGCGGGCGAGATCGTCATTCACGTCGGCGCGTCGCTGGCAATGACGATTCTCGGGATCGCGACGGTTTCGCTGCTGTCGCGTTGAACGCGGATACCCGAAAAATACCGACGAAAAAAAAGGCGTCACGTTGCCGTGACGCCTTAAAAAGTTCTAGCCATTCCGAGGGCCGTGCTAGAACCTGAGAGACGGTATTCGAAAGTTGGGCCGCGAAAAGCGGAAGCCACAAGGGCTATGACGGTGGGCGGTGAGAATAGACCAGCTATTGCGTCGACCAACTGCGCGAACCGTGGCGAATTCAGAATAGTGAGAGGCAGAGTCTGAAATCGTCTTTCGAAATGAGGTTCCATTTTTTATGGTTATGCTGACTAAGTCAAGCAAAATATAAAGAGCCGTTATTCAGTAGGAAAAATATTCCGATACAATGAATGTTCTTATTAAAATTCAAAGAGACGCCCCATTGCAGGGCATTTTCCGGTCTCCTGCGGCTCGGTTGTTAGCAGGTTGCGAACACAGAAATTGAAATATAGTTCCATAAAACCATGATCCGACCCATGCCCTCGCGAACCGCAGCCGACCCGGCCAAAGACAAGGACAGCCCGGGCGATGAGGTCACCGCGCTCGCCCGCGGGCTGACCGTGCTCCGCTCGATCGCCGCCGCCGACGCGCCGCTCAGCAATCGCGAGCTGACCGAGATGACCGGCATTCCCAAACCGACCGTTTCGCGTATCACCGCCACGCTGGTCGGAACCGGCTTCCTGTTCCGTCTGCCCGACAGCGAGCGCTTCGTGCTGACCTCGTCGGTGCTGGAATTGAGCAACGGCTTTCTGCGCAACTTCGACATCCGGGCGCGCGCCCGGCCGTTCCTCATCGAACTCGCCGAACGCACCGCGCTGTCCGTGCATCTGGCCGTACGCGACCGTCTCGACATGGTCGTGATCGACGCGATCCGGCCGCGCTCGGCCGTGCTGGTGTCGCGTCTCGAAATCGGCTCGCGCATGAATCTGAGCCACACGGCGGTGGGTCGCGCGTACCTCGCGGCGCTCGCGCAGCCGGAACGCGACACGCTGCTGGCCAGCCTGCAGGTGGCCGAGGGCGACGAGTGGGGCCACATCGGCAGCCGGCTCGCAAGCGGGCTGCAAGACGCCATCGAGCGCGGTTTCGCGATCGCCACCGGCGAGTGGTACAACGGCCTGAACGCGATCGCGCTGGGCTTCGTCGGTCCGTCGGGCGAGCGCTATGCGGTCAATTGCGGCGGCTCGGCGGATCAATGCCCGCGCGACTGGCTCATCTCGCGCGCCGCGCCCGCGCTGCTCGAATGTATCGGCAAGATCGTTCTCGAGATCGGCGGCACCCCGGGGCGCCGCCTCGACACCTGAGGCGACCAACGCGAGAACCAGGCGGCCCGCGCGCCCGGCGAGCGGGCCGCCGTCCTGTAACCTTCGTAATCAAAAGAAAAATAGTCGGGTGGACTGTTACAGACCGCGCAACGTAGGATCATGCATTCCCGTCGCGGGGCGCTTGCCCGGCGAGCCGTTCCGGCATCGAGAACGACTCGGCAAACCTGTGATGATGCCGCATTGCGTTAACATCTCTGTCCCGCGCCTCGGGTAGCATCGCGCAGAACCAGCGCGACGCACCCGCTGTCGAAGCCGCCTGTCCTGCCGCCCCGCGCGCCGATCCGCCGAACTCCTGTAGTGGCGTCAAGCACGCGAGCGGCTCACATCCAAAGCCAGCCACCTGACCGAACCGATGGACGAACAACAAAAGCATCCGGAATCCCAACGCCCTGCCGCTTCGGCCTCACCACCGTCCTCCGGCGGCGCCCCGACTGGCGTTCCCGGCCAGGTGAAACGGCATCGCGGCCGCAACATCGCACTGATTGTCGCGGCGCTGGTGATTCTAGGGGTCGTGCTGTGGCGCTGGCATCCGTGGGGCGGGCCCGGCGGTGGCGCGAGCGGCGCCAGCGCAGCGAGTGGCGCATCGGGCGCCCGCAGTCCGGGCGGTCGCGGTGGACGCGCCGCGATGGCTAACCTGGCGCAGCCGGTCCACGTGGCGACCGCAGTCCAGGGGGAAATGCCGGTGGTCCTGACCGCGCTCGGCACGGTCACGCCGCTCGCCACCGTCACAGTGTTGCCGCAGTTGAGCGGCGTGCTGCAAGACGTGTATTTCAAGGAAGGCCAGATGGTCAAGAAGGGCGACGTACTGGCCCAGATCGACCCGCGCCCGTATCAGATTTCGCTTGAGAACGCGCAAGGCGTCCTCGTACGCGACGAAGCGCTGCTGCAAACCGCCCGCCTCGACCTGAAGCGCTACCAGACGCTGCTCGCGCAGGACTCGATCGCAAGCCAGCAGGTCGACACGCAGGCGTCGCTCGTGCGGCAGTACGAAGGCACGGTGAAGTCCGACAAGGCGAACATCGACAGCTTCAAGCTCGACCTCGTCTATACGCGCATCACCGCGCCGGTGTCGGGGCGTGTCGGTCTGCGCCAGGTCGACCCGGGCAATTACGTGACGTCGAGCCTTTCGACCGGGATCGTCGTGATTACGCAGCTGCAGCCGATCAGCGTGATCTTCACCACCTCCGAAGACAATCTGCAGCAGATCATCCAGCACACGCAGAACGGCGAACAGTTGTCGGCCACCGCGTATGACCGCAGCAACACGGTGCCGCTCGAAGCCGGCTCGCTGAAGACGATGGACAACCAGATCGACACGACCACCGGCACGGTCCGGCTGCGCGCGATCTTCCAGAACAACAACACGCGCCTCTTCCCGAATCAGTTCGTCAATACGCGCCTGCTGGTCGACACGATCAAGGACGCGGTGATCGTGCCGACCACCGCCGTGCTGAACGGCTCGATGGGCCAGTTCGTGTACGTCGTGAAGGCGGACAACACGGTGACGGTGCGTCCGGTCAAGATCGGTCCGGTCGACGGCGAACGCACCAGCATCAAATCGGGTCTGCAGGTCGGCGAGCGCGTCGTGACCGACGGTTCGGACCGGCTGCGCGAAGGCGCGAAGATCACGATTCCGGCCGACCGCCCGCGCGGCGCCTCGGGCGCGCATGCCGCGAGCGGCGCGGCCGCCGCATCCGGCGCCTCGGGCGCGTCGGGCGCCCACGCGCGTCACGGCCGACACGCATCGCAAGCTTCGCAATAAAGGCACGGCACTTACCGCATGAATCCATCCCGCGCTTTTATTCTGCGTCCCGTCGGCACCGCGCTGCTGATGGCGGCGATCATGCTGGTCGGCCTCGTCGCGCTGCGCTTTTTGCCGCTCTCGGCGCTGCCCGAGGTCGACTATCCGACGATCCAGGTGCAGACCTTCTATCCGGGCGCGAGCCCGGAAGTGATGACGTCGTCCGTGACCGCGCCGCTCGAACGGCAGTTCGGGCAGATGCCGTCGTTGAACCAGATGTCGTCGCAAAGCTCGGCCGGCTCGTCGATCATCACACTGCAGTTCAGCCTCGATCTGCCGCTCGACATCGCCGAGCAGGAAGTCCAGGCCGCGATCAACGCGGCGGGCAACCTGCTGCCGTCCGACCTGCCCGCGCCGCCGATCTACGCGAAGGTCAACCCGGCCGACGCGCCGATCCTCACGCTCGCGATCACCTCGAAGACGCTGCCGATGACCCAGGTGCAGGACATGGCCGACACGCGTCTCGCGCAGAAAATCTCGCAGGTCGCGGGCGTGGGTCTGGTGAGCCTGTCGGGCGGCCAGCGCCCGGCAGTGCGGATTCAGGCGAACCCGCGCGCGCTCGCCGCGTACGGGCTGAATCTCGACGATCTGCGCACCACGATCTCGAACCTGAACGTCAACACGCCGAAGGGCAACTTCGACGGCCCGACGCGCAACTACACGATCAACTCGAACGACCAGCTGACCGACGCCGACCAGTACAAGAGCGCGGTGATCGCGTACAAGAACGGCCGCCCGGTGATGCTCACCGACGTCGCCAACATCGTGCAGGGCGCGGAGAACACGCGCCTTGGCGCATGGGTCGACAACACGCCCGCGATCATTCTGAACGTGCAGCGCCAGCCGGGCGCGAACGTGATTCAGGTGGTGGACAGCATCAAGAAGCTGTTGCCGCAATTGCAGCAGGCGCTGCCCGCCGCGCTCGACGTGCAGGTCGTCACCGACCGCACCACCACGATCCGCGCTTCGGTACGCGACGTGCAGTTCGAACTGGCAATGTCGGTCGTGCTGGTGGTGCTGGTGATGTACCTGTTCCTCGCCAACATTTACGCGACCATTATCCCGAGTCTGTCGGTGCCGCTGTCGCTGATCGGCACGCTCGCCGTAATGTACCTGTGCGGCTTCTCGCTCGATAACCTCTCGCTGATGGCGCTGACCATCGCGACCGGCTTCGTGGTCGACGACGCGATCGTGATGATCGAGAACATCGCGCGCTACGTCGAGGAAGGCGAAGCGCCGCTCGAAGCCGCGCTGAAGGGCTCGAAGCAGATCGGCTTCACGATCATTTCGCTGACCGTGTCGCTGATCGCGGTGCTGATTCCGCTGCTCTTCATGGGCGACGTGGTCGGCCGGCTGTTCCACGAATTCGCGATCACGCTCGCCGTGACCATCGTGATCTCGGCGGTCGTGTCGCTCACGCTGGTGCCGATGATGTGCGCAAAGCTGCTGCGCCACACGCCGCCGCATGAAAGCCACCGCTTCGAAGCGAAGGCGCACCGCTTCATCGACTGGGTGATCGCGCGTTACGCGGTAGCGCTCACCTGGGTGCTGAACCGGCAACGCTCCACGCTGGTCGTCGCACTGCTCACGCTGGTGCTGACGGCCCTGCTGTACGTGTACATTCCGAAGGGCTTCTTCCCGGTGCAGGACACCGGCGTGATCCAGGCGATCACGCAGGCGCCGCAGTCGGTGTCGTTCGCGTCGATGGCCGAGCGTCAGCAGGAACTCGCCGCGCAGATCCTGAAGAATCCGGATGTGGAAAGCCTCACGTCGTTCATCGGCGTGGACGGCAGCAACATCACGCTGAACAGCGGCCGCATGCTGATCAACCTGAAACCGCGCGACGACCGCAGCAGCACCGCGAGCGAAGTGATCCGCCAGTTGCAGAAGGATGTCGCGCACATCGCCGGCGCCACGCTGTTCATGCAGCCGGTGCAGGACCTGACGATCGACTCGACCGTGAGTCCGACGCAGTACCAGTTCATGCTGACGGACCCGAACATCAGCGAATTCACGACCTGGGTGCCGAAGCTCATCGACCGGCTGAAGCAGGCGCCCGAACTCGCGGACGTGGCGACCGACCTGCAGGACAACGGCCGCTCGGTGTTCATCGAAATCGATCGCGCCACCGCGTCGCGCTTCGGCATTACGCCGGCCACGATCGACAGCGCGCTGTACGACGCGTTCGGCCAGCGCATCATCTCGACCATCTTCACGCAGTCGAACCAGTACCGCGTGATTCTCGAAGCGCAGCCGGAGATGCAGCACTACGTCGAGTCGCTGAACTCGATCTACCTGCCCTCCTCCACGCCGTCGGGCGGTCAGGTGCCGCTCTCGTCCATCGCGAAGTTCATCGAGAAGCCCGCGCCGCTGCTCGTCACGCATCTGAGCCAGTTCCCGGCCACCACGGTGTCGTTCAACCTCGCACCGGGCGCGTCGCTCGGTGCGGCGGTGAAGGCGATCACCCAGGCCGAGCAGGACGTCGGCCTGCCGGCGTCGTTCCAGACGCGCTACCAGGGCGCGGCGCTCGCGTTCCAGGCGTCGCTGTCGAACGAACTGTTCCTGATTCTCGCGGCAATCGTCACGATGTACATCGTGCTCGGCGTGCTGTACGAGAGCTTCATCCATCCAATCACGATTCTCTCCACATTGCCGTCGGCCGGTGTCGGCGCGCTGCTCGCGCTCCTGATCACCGGGCACGATCTGGACATCATCGGCATCATCGGCATCGTGCTGCTGATCGGTATCGTGAAGAAGAACGCGATCATGATGATCGACTTCGCGCTGTACGCGGAGCGCGAGGAAGGCAAGCCGCCGCGCGAAGCGATCTACCAGGCGTGTCTGCTGCGTTTCCGGCCGATCCTGATGACCACGCTCGCCGCGCTGCTCGGCGCGCTGCCGCTGATGCTCGGCACCGGCGCCGGTTCGGAACTGCGCCGGCCGCTCGGCATCGCGATCGCGGGCGGGTTGATCGTCAGCCAGTTGCTGACGCTGTTCACCACGCCGGTGATCTACCTCGCGTTCGATTCGCTCGGCCGCCGCGCGCGTGAGCGCTTCAACCGGGGCAAGCCGACGCCGCCCGCCGCCACCGATGCAGGGAACTGAGCGATGAACCTGTCGCGTCCGTTTATCTCCCGCCCGGTCGCCACCACGCTGCTGGCGATCGGCATCGCGCTGGCCGGCGTGTTCGCGTTCACCCGGCTGCCGGTCGCGCCGCTGCCGCAGGTCGACTTCCCGACCATTTCGATTCAGGCCACGTTGCCGGGCGCGAGCCCGGAAACCGTGGCCACCAGCGTCGCGAGTCCGCTGGAGCGGCATCTTGGGTCGATCGCCGACGTCACCGAAATGACGTCGCAGAGTTCCGTGGGTTCGACGCGGATCACGATGCAGTTCGGTCTGAACCGCGACATCGACGGCGCCGCGCGCGACGTGCAGGCCGCCATCAACGCCGCGCGCGCGGATCTGCCGACCAGCCTGCGCAGCAATCCGACGTACCACAAGGTCAACCCCGCCGACGCGCCGATCATGATTCTGGCGCTCACGTCGAACACGCTGACCGCCGGCCAGTTGTACGACTCGGCGGCCACTGTGCTGCAGCAGTCGCTGTCGCAGGTGGACGGCGTCGGCGAAGTGGACGTGAGCGGCTCGGCCAATCCAGCGGTGCGCGTGGAGCTGGAGCCGAATGCGCTCTCGCATTACGGCATCGGTCTCGAGGACGTGCGCGCGGCGCTCGCCGCCGCCAACGCGAACAGCCCGAAAGGCTCGATCGAGTTCGGCGCGAACCACGTGCAGATCTACACCAACGACCAGGCGACCAAAGCGGCGCAGTACAAGGACCTCGTCATCGCGTATCGCAACGGCGCGGCGGTGAAGCTCTCGGACATGGGCGAGGTGGTCGACTCGGTCGAAGATCTGCGCAACCTCGGCCTCTTCAACGGCAAGCGCGCGGTGCTGGTGATCCTGTACCGGCAGCCGGGCGCGAACATCATCGAAACGATCGACCGCGTGAAGGCGATGCTGCCGCAACTGCACGCGTCGCTGCCCGCCGACGTCGACATCTCGCCGACCGCCGACCGCTCCACCACGATCCGTGCCTCGCTGCGCGACACCGAACGCACGCTGGTGATCGCGGTCGCGCTGGTCGTGATGGTGGTGTTCCTGTTCCTGCGCAACTGGCGCGCCACGCTGATCCCGAGCGTGGCCGTGCCGATCTCGATCATCGGCACGTTCGGCGCGATGTACATGCTGGACTTTTCGATCGACAACCTGTCGCTGATGGCGCTGACCATCGCGACCGGCTTCGTCGTCGACGACGCGATCGTCGTGCTGGAGAACATCTCACGGCATATCGAGAACGGCGTGCCGCGCATGAAGGCCGCGTTTCTCGGCGCGCGCGAAGTCGGCTTCACGGTGCTGTCGATCAGCATCTCGCTGGTCGCCGTGTTCCTGCCGATCCTGCTGATGGGCGGCATCGTCGGCCGGCTGTTCCGCGAGTTCGCGTTGACGCTGTCGCTCGCGATCGCGATGTCGCTGATCGTCTCGCTCACGCTGACACCGATGATGTGCTCGCGCCTGCTGCGCGAGAAGCACGAGCAGAAGGAAGAAGGCCGCTTCGGGCGCTGGCTCGAACGCGGCTTCACGTCGATGCAGCGCGGCTACGAGCGCACGCTCGGCTGGGCGCTGCTGCATCCGCGTCTGATCGTGACGATTCTGCTGCTGACCATCGGCCTGAACGTGTGGCTCTACATCATCGTGCCGAAGGGCTTCTTCCCGCAGCAGGACACCGGGCGCATGATCGGCGGCATTCAGGCCGATCAGAGCACGTCGTTCCAGGCCATGAAGGGCAAGTTCTCGCAGATGATGGACATCGTCGGCAAGAACCCGGCCGTGGAAAGCGTGGTCGGCTTCACGGGCGGCCGGCAGACCAACGCGGGCTTCATGTTCGTGTCGCTGAAATCGAAGTCCGAGCGCAGCCTGTCCGCCGATCAGGTGATCCAGCAATTGCGCGCCCCGCTCGGCGACGTCGCCGGCGCGCGCACCTTCCTGCAACCGGTGCAGGACATCCGCGTGGGCGGGCGGCAGTCGAACGCGCAGTACCAGTTCACGCTGCTGGCCGACTCCACGCCCGACCTGTACCTGTGGGGGCCGAAGCTCACCGAGGCGTTGCAGGCGCGCAAGGAACTCGCGGACGTCAACTCCGACCAGCAGCAAGGCGGCCTCGAAGCGATGGTGACGATCGACCGCGCCACCGCTTCGCGCCTCGGCATCAAACCCGCACAGATCGACAACACGTTGTACGACGCGTTCGGCCAGCGCCAGGTGTCGACAATCTACAACCCGCTGAACCAGTATCACGTCGTGATGGAAGTCGCGCCGCGCTACTGGCAAAGCCCGGAGATGCTCAGGCAGATCTACGTGAGCACGTCGGGCGGCAGCGCGAGCGGCGCGCAGACCACCAATGCGCCGGCGGGCACGGTGACGGCGGCGGCAGCCGCCACGACCACCGCGACCACCAGCGCGGCGAGCGGCGGCACGGCGGCCACGACCGCGTCGAGCACCGCGAGCATCGCCGCCGATTCCGCGCGCAACCAGGCGATCAACTCGATTGCGGCGAGCGGCAAGTCGAGCGCGTCGTCGGGCGCGGCGGTGTCGACGTCGAAGGAAAACATGGTGCCGTTATCGGCGATCGCGAGCTTCGGGCCGGGGACCACGCCGCTGTCGGTGAATCACCAGAGCCAGTTCGTGGCTTCGACGATTTCGTTCAATCTGCCGCCGGGCGTGTCGCTATCCACGGCCACCCAGGTGATCTACGACACGATGGCCGAGATCGGCATGCCGGGCACGATCCACGGGAGCTTCCAGGGTACCGCGCAGGCGTTCCAGCAGTCGATGTCCGACCAGCCGATCCTGATTCTGGCCGCGCTCGCGGCGGTGTATATCGTGCTCGGAATGCTGTACGAGAGCTACATCCATCCGCTGACCATTCTGTCGACGCTGCCTTCGGCTGGCGTGGGCGCGTTGCTCGCGCTGTTGCTGTTCAAGACGGAGTTCAGCATCATCGCGCTGATCGGCGTGATCCTGCTGATCGGCATCGTGAAGAAGAACGCGATCATGATGGTGGACTTCGCGATCGAGGCGTCGCGGCAAGGCATGTCGTCGCGCGACGCAATTTTCCAGGCGTGTCTGCTGCGCTTCCGGCCGATCATGATGACGACCTGCGCGGCACTGCTCGGCGCACTGCCGCTCGCATTCGGGCACGGTGAAGGCGCGGAGTTGCGCGCGCCGCTGGGGATCGCGATCGTCGGCGGATTGATCGTCAGTCAGATGCTCACGCTCTACACCACGCCGGTGGTCTATCTGTACATGGATCGGCTGAGGGTGCGGTGGGAGAAGAGGAAGGCGCGGAGGACGGGGGTGGCGCCGTCGTCGTCGTAGTCGGGCTGCTGCGCTGTGGGTCATGCCTTGATGCATAGGACCCACGGCGCGCTGGACAGCAGGCTCAAAGCTTCTGCTCCACCGCTCGCGAAAAAATCCGCTGCCACTGCTTCGCCTGCCGCTCACCGGACATCGGCACGAGCCACTCGCCATGCTTCGGGTCTTTCACCTTCAACGCCACCTGGGCTCGAACGTCGCGTCCCCGAACTTCAGCCCCCAGCAGATCGGCGAAGATATACGCGCCGCGCTCGTCGCCCACGTGAATCTCGCACAGCCGCTTACCCGCCGCGAGCCGCACCGATCCCCAGTTCCCTTTGAGTTCGTGCGTCCAGTCGCCATCGCGAACATTCGACGAGACTTCCTTGCGCCGTCGCCACCAATACGCAACAGCGGCGATCAGCAGCGCGACGACCAGCACGGCCACGCCAACCGCAACCGCCAGCCCGAACGCCGCCTGCAACGCATAAAACGCCCGCACAGCTCCATACACCAGCGCGATCAGCGCAATCAACGCAACCAGAATCGGCATCGCACACTCACCCGGCAAAAAAAAACCTAGCCTAGCACGAGCGATGCCGCTCTCTCAGCGCAAAGCACCAGCACGAACGATGCGTCGCGCGCGACGAAGCAGCACTCACTGCTTATGCGTCTGCGCCCACTCCTTGACCGCCTTCAACGTGTTCTCGACGTGCTTCTCCGGCGACAGGCTCGTGTACTCGTAAATGATCTTGCCGTCCGGCGCGATCACGTACGACACGCGATTGGCCATCGAGCTATGCATCGGCATGCCGGCGTCATAAGCACCGATCACCTTCGAGTCGGCATCCGCCGCAACCGGGAATTTGCTGCGACACTCGCTCACCGAGAACTTCGTCAACGTGTCGATGTTGTCGTGCGATACGCCGATCACGGTCGCGCCATATTTCTTGTACTCGTCGACGGCATCGGCGAACTCGTGCGCTTCGATCGTGCAGCCCTTGGTGAAGGCCGCCGGGTAGAAGTACAGCACCACGGGCCCTTTCTTCAACTCGTCGGCGAGCGAATACGTATAAGTCTTGCCGCCGAGCGACGCTTCGGTGGTGAACGGCGGCGCCGGATCGCCCGGCTTGAGGGTCGCGGCGGCCGTCAGCGAATACATCGCGAAGCCGGCCGATATGGCGGCGGCGAGCGACATCGATAGGAATGTTTTCTTCATCTGCTCCTCCAGGCGTGATGGCACGCGTCGTGCCAATGACTATGAGCCGCAGCCGGCGGCGCTGAGCGCAACCCGGCCCGCTTCGCACTCTATTGGAACACGTACGCATGGAGTGCGTCAGCAGCGGCCCACACACCGCACAGCGCGCAGCACATCACGCCGCCGCAGCCATGCTAGACCGCGGCGCACGCACCCGCCCGCGTCATCAGGTCAAGTCGAACGACAACCTCAGACGGTCGCGTCCCCGACATGCGCGCCGAACCACGCCGCCGCCGACAGATTCAACTCCGACAGCACGTCGGGCGTGAGCGCCGCGAAGCCGGCCGGCGCAGCGGGCGCCATCGCGATCGACGCGGCATCGCCGCCCTCGCCGGCGACCTCGGCAATCCGCAGCAAGGTGCCAAGCTCGCCGCGACCCGAGACGATCGCTTCGCGAATATGCGGCGCGAGGCCGAGCTTCTCCAGCACGGCGCCCGGCGTGCTGCCCAGCACCACGTGGACCAGAGAAAAAATGCCGGTCATGAACGCGGCGTCGGCAAATTCGTCATCGGCCGGGCGCAGCCAGCTCGCGGCCAGTTCCATGAAGCGCGAGCGCGTGCCGGCCAGTTGCACCAGCGGATCCGCGCGCCACGGCAGATCACCGCTGTCCGCGTACAGCAGCAGTTGGGCCCAGCGCGCGATCTGCCGCGTGCCGGTCGCGATGATCGCCTCGCGCAGCGACGCGATGTTGCGGCCCAGCCCGAACGCGCTCGAATTGACGAGCCGCAGCAGTTGCACTACCACGCTTGGATTCAGTTTGAGTTCGGCTTCGAGTTCGAAGATGCAGGCATCGCACGACAGCAGCGCGAGCAGCCGCAACAGCCCCGGGCGCAGCGAGCGGCTGCGCGACGCGGACAGCACCTGCGGCCGCGCGAAGAAGTAGCCCTGGAACAGATCGAAGCCGAGTTCGCGCGCGAGCGCGAAGTCCTCGCGTGTCTCGACCTTCTCGGCGAGCAGCGTCTTGCCGTGGCCGCGCACGGTGGCAGCCAGCTCGGCGAGCGCGGCGCGCCCGGTCTGCAGAAAATCGATCTTGACGATGTCGGTGTACGGCAGCACGCCGATCAGTTCGTCCGTTAATTCGCTGACATCGTCGAGCGCGACCTGGAAGCCGGCGCGGCGCAACTCGCCGAGCCGGCGCGTCAGTTGCGCGTCGAACGACACGGTTTCGAGAATCTCCAGCACGAAGCGCTCGGGCTGCATCAGGTGAACGATGTCGTTGAACAGCAGCGCGCGGTCGATGTTGACGAAGCCGCGATGCTGCCCCAGCACGGCCGGCACGCCGATCCCGCCGAGCGTGTGCGCGACCACCTGCGCGGTCGCCTGCGCATCGTCGCTGACTTCGGCGTAGTTGTGCGCGCCGGTTCGATACAGCAACTCGTAAGCGTGGAGCGCGCCGGCGCGATCGAGGATCGGCTGACGGCCCAGGTAGACGAACTGGGCGAACTGCGCGACCTGCTCAAACCGGGCGGTCAAGCCGGGCGCTGCGGCGCCGGCGGAAAAGTCACGCACCTCGATGCGCCGGACAGGCGTCCCGGCAGTATGACGTTCGGACATGGATCATCGGTGCAAGTGTTCGGAAAGCTACGCAGCAGCGACGTCACGGCCGGTACTGCACAACACGGTTTGCCGTATTAACGGACGGCAGGCGGCGCCACTTTAACCGAATCGTCACAACGGCGCCGCCCGGCGCGCGCACGCCCATCCTTACCCGGTGTTTTTTGCAGCAGCCGCTAAAGATTTTCCGGCGCGGGTCGTTATCTCGTTCTGATGGGGCGGCCTGATACCTCTCGACCGCCCGAACCGGCGCAAAGCGAGCCGCCCCCCGCCTGCCAGACGAACACAGGTTGCCAGCGACAAACATGGAAGCGAACAGGATCACCGCGCCCCGCCGGGGCTCCTTGCGCACGGTCATCGACCGGCTTCGTGCGTTCGGCCGTCGCACGGACGGCGCACCGAAGAGCGGCGCGAGCCGCGCGGCGCAACTGGAACAGGTGGTCGGCGCCGTCGACCTGCTCGCGCACGTCGACGATGCGCTGCGCTTTCAGTATGTGTCCGACGCGAGCCTGCGCTTCATCGGCTACCACCGCGAATATCTGGAAACCATCACGCTGCACGACCTCGTCGCGCCAGCCGACGTGTCGCGCCTCGACGCGCTGCTCGCGCGCGCCGCAACCTCCGGCAACGTCGAGAAAGCGACGCTGAGCCTGATCAAGTCGCTGACCTATCCGATCACCGTCGAGCTGCGCGTGGTGCGCGGCAGTCACGACGGCGTCGACGGCTATGCGATCGCCGGCTTCGACGTGTCCGCCTGGCGCGCGACCGAGGAGCGTCTGACCCAGGCGCTGCATCTGGACCGCCTGACCAGCCTGCCCAACCAGTCGGCGCTGCTGCCCGCGCTGCTCGACGCGCAACAGCAGGCCGACGCGCACGGCACGCCGGTCGCGTTGCTGCTGCTCGACATCGACGGCTATCAGCGTGTGAACCGCGCGCTCGGCTACGACGCCGGCGACGAGATGCTGCGCGACACGTCGCGGCGTCTGTTGAACATGACGAGCCCGAGCGAGACCGTGGCGCGCGTCGCGAGCGACGAGTTCGCGATCCTGGTCAAGCCCGCCGCGAGCCGCACCGACGCGGCGGCCGCCGCCGAAGCGCTGGCCCGCCGCCTGTTGACCGCGATCCAGCAACCGTACGTGTTCAAGGGCCAGCAGGTGCATCTGTCGGCGAGCATTGGCATTGCGCTGTATCCGGACGTGCGTCACGCCAACGACACCGCCGCGCACGACACCCACCTGCTGCGCTGGGCCGACCATGCGCTGCTGCAAGCGAAGGCGGCCGGCGGCAACACGCTCGCGTTCTACGTGCCCGACGACAACCCCGCCGACGCCGAACGGCTGAAGCTCGAAGCGGATCTGTACGACGGCGTGCGCAACGGCGAGTTCTCGCTGCACTTCCAGCCGATCACGAGCAGCCGCACGCACGGCGTGGTCGGCGTCGAGGCGCTGATCCGCTGGTCGCATCCGGTACATGGACTCGTGCCGCCGTCGATGTTCATTCCGCTCGCGGAGTCGATCGGGCTCATCAACTTTCTCGGCAACTGGGTGCTCAAGGTTGCGTGCATGCAGTTGATCCAGTGGGACGCGCGAGGCATCTCGCTGCAATACGTGGCGGTGAACGTGTCGCCGACGCAGTTTCGCGACCCGCGCTTCAAGGACTCCGTGCGCGAGGCGATCGAGCTGACCGGCATCGATCCGCGCCGCGTCGTGTTCGAGATCACCGAAAGCCTGCTGATGCACGACCCGGCTCACGCGAAGGGTCTGCTCGAGGAACTGACCGCAATGGGCATCCGCTTCGCCGTCGACGATTTCGGCACCGGCTATTCGAGCCTCGCGTATCTGCAACGGTTTCCGCTTGCCAAGCTCAAGATCGACCGGAGTTTTGTCGAGAATCTGCTAACCTCGCGAAACGATCAGGCAATCGTTAGCGCGGTCGTCGGGCTCGCCCAGACGCTCGATCTCGAACTGGTTGCCGAAGGCGTCGAAACGGAAGCGCAACGTACGCTGCTCACCGAGATGGGCTGCGATCACATTCAGGGCTGGCTCGTCTGCAAGGCTTTGCCTTCCGACGAACTCGCGCAGCGTTTCGAAACGCGCACGCTTCACCTGCACTCCGCCTAGCATGCAGGTGCGGCGCTTACGCGGTGGAACAAGCCGGCCCGAAGCCGGCGTGGCACTCATTGGAACATGTATGGTTTTTGCGGGACTCACATGGTAAAGGCGGCAGTGCTCGACCGGCTCTGGACGCGAATGAGCGAGCGCGGCGATTTCCCGATGCTGTCGCAGTCGCTGCGCACCACCATGGCGGCGATGAACAATGACGACCTCGACTTCACCGGCCTCGTGCAAGTGGTGCTGTCCGACTTCGCGTTGACGCAGAAGGTGCTGCGGCTCGCCAACTCGGCGATGTACATGGCGTTCGGCGGCAACATCACGACCGTGTCGCGCGCGCTGATGGTGCTCGGCATGGACGCGGTTGGCCATCTGGTCGTGGGCCTGAAGATCGTCGATCACTTTCATCACAGCGCGCCGCGCCGCATCGACGCGAAGCTCGAACTGAACCGCACGCTGCTGTCGGGCTGCGTCGCGCGCAAGCTCACCGAGCGCGGCGATCTGCGCGCCGGCGAAGAAGCGGTGGTCTGCACGCTGATGCGGCAGATCGGCAAGCTGCTGGTGGTGTTCTATCTGGACGCCGAGTGGGACCAGATCCGCCGTCATATCGACGACGGCACGCTCGAAGCCGATGCGTGCGTGCTGGTGCTCGGCGTGACCTTCGACGAGATCGGCGCCGAAGCCGCGGTGCGCTGGCGTCTGCCCGACATGATCCGCTCGGGTATGGGCGAGTTCGATCCACAGGATGTCGAGCAGCCGCGCCAGGTGCAATGGCTGCGCGCGATCACCAACTACTCGACCGCGGTCGCCGACGTACTGACCCAGCAGAACGTGCCGGACTGGGAGCGCGAGGCGCGCATCGCCGAACTCGCGCAGGAATACAGCGGCGCGCTGAACACCGACTCCGACGTGCTGCTCCAGATGAGCGTCGCGCTTGCCCGCGAAGAAGGCGGCGACGGCGTGATGGCCGAGATCGTCGAGTTGCGTGCGAACGCGGACGCGATTGCGCGCGAGGCGCTCAACCCCGAGGCGCGCATCGCGGCGGGCGTCAAGGATTTGCGCGAGTTACCCGAAGGCAGTCCGCTCGCGCCGGCCCTCGCGATGGCCTCGGAGACCGTGCTGGCCGGGCTCGGTTTCGCGCGCACGGTGGTGTTCGTCAAACACAGCAACGGGACCTTCAAGGCGCGCCTCGGCCTCGGTCCGAAGATCGACGCGGCGCTGCCGAAGCTGACCTTCAACAGCGCGTTCGAGCCCGACGTGTTTCATCTCGCGATCGCGAACTCGGTCGGCATCTTCATCGAGAACGCGCGCGACCCGAAGATGGTTGCGCGGTTACCGGAGTGGTTCCGCCGCTCGTTCGACGACGCCCGCGCCTTCGTGCTGCTGCCGGTCGTCGACGAAAGCGATCAGACGGTGGCGCTGCTCTATGGCGACTGGTCTCATACGCAGGAGCCACGCCGCATCTCGCAGAAGGAGATGAGCGTATTGAACGAACTGGCCAAGGAGTTAGGCCGTTTTTTTGGCTTGGGGCAGATGCGGGAAATGGAGACGATGTGAAGACCTGGCGCGATCGTTGATCGCGGCGCTTCACTCTCACCGGTTCTGGATTTGCCCTGCTTCAATCCTGTCGCTTCGACACCGATTCAATTTGCCGGCGCTGTGGCTCGCGCGAGACGTGACGCGCGCGCGGCAGGTTGCATACGGCGCGTTGCACGCGGCGCGTTGCGTCCTTGAGCGATATGCAGCGTCCCCGGCTTCGACCGGGGACGCGCGCCTGCTTCGCAAGCCGCGCCGCCCTCAGTCCTCGATCCTTTCCAAACCTTCCGCGCTGCGGTCCGCGACGCCGGCCCACGCGGCCGCCGCCAGGCCCATCTGCGCGACGTCTTCCACCGTCAACGGCTGCAAGCGTTCGCACAACGCGACGATGCGCTCCCATTCGCCGCGCTCCAGCGCTTCGATGGTGCTCAGCAAGGCGCCCAGCACGCCTTCGCGCCGGAGGATCGCCGCCTGAATCGGCCGCGACAGCGTCAGCACGTTCAGCGTGTTTTCGAGCGCGCCGCCGAACACCGCATCGACGAACGAGAACACGCCGGTCAGAAACGCCGCGTCGGCTTCGTCGCGGCCGGCTTCAGGCAAACGCTCGATCGCCAGTTCCATGAAGCGCGCGCGGGTCGCCGCGAGTTGCAGCAGCGGATCGTCTTCGAGCGCGACCTTGCGGCCGTCGGCATACAGCAGCAACTGTGTCCAGCGCGCGATGCGGTCGGTGCCGGTCGCGTTGATCGCGTCACGCAACGTCGTCACCTTGTGACCGACCGCGAGCCCGCTCGAATTCGCCAGCTTCATCAGATGCATCACGAGCACCGGGTTCAGCTTCAGCTCGGCTTCGAGTTGCGCGACGGTCGGGTCGCCCGCCAGCAATTGCAGCAGATTCAGCAGCGCATGGCGCGGCGCGCTGACGCGCCGGGTCGCCGAACTTTGCGCTCGCGCGAAGAAGTAGCCCTGAAAGCGGTCGAAGCCGAGCCCATGCGTCGCTTCGAAGTCGGCCTGCGCATCGATGCCGGCGGCGAGCAGCAGCTTGCCCGCGGACTTCAGCACGCTCGCGAGTTTGGGCAGCAGCGCACGCGGCGCGCGCGCGATATCGATCTTGACGACGTCGACGTAAGGCAAGAGTTTGGCGAAGCTCTCGTTAGGCTGCGTGACCTCGTCGAGCACGAAGCGATAGCGCCGCCCATGCAGTTGCACGAGCCGCGCGATCAGCGCGTCGTCGACGTCCAGCGCGGGCGACAGTTCGAGCAGGAAGCGCTCGGCGGGCAGGCGCAGGATCGCGTCGTCGAGCAGCAGGTCGCGGCTCACGTCGACGTAGGCCGGATGCCCGGTGAGCGCGCCGCGCACGTCGCTCTGGATCAGACCGCGAACGATCGCGCGCGCCACGCGTTGCGCGGGAGTCGGCGGTTTGCCGGGTAGCGTATCGGGGTCGACTGCGGTGTCCGAGGGCGTGGCAGGTTCGTTCGCTTCAGCGTCGGTCGGCGGCAACGCGGGCGCGCGCACCTTGATCTCGTAGCCGCACAGCATCCCGTCGCGGTTCAGAATCGGCTGCCGGGCAAAGCTGGCAAGCAATGGCGCGTCGTCGATCGCGCCGGTCTGGCTCACAGTCTCGATTGCGATGGTGGTCATTCCGGTCCCCCGCGCGGCGCCGTCGGCGTCCCCCGCTTGTATTCTGGTTGTAGCCGCGCTGTGTCGCGCGTTCGTCGTTGCTGGGCAAAGCCCGTGCCGGCGACGGTGTGTCGGCCGATTTTAGCGCAGCCGGTCAGCCCCGGACATGTCGGCGACGCAATATCTCGAAATAATTGCCGAACGGTCCGAGCGGATGCCGCTCAGCGAATCGACGATACTCGGGTGCGATGCAAAAGCGTTCCAACTCCGTTCAACCACCAAGGACAACCATGGACGTCAAAAGCGTGCTGTCAAATGCGTTCGCGATGCCGATCACGAGCCCGGCATTTCCGATGGGCCCGTATCGATTCATCGACCGCGAGTTCCTGATCATCACCTATCGCACCGACCCGGACAAACTGCGCGCGGTAGTGCCCGAGCCGTTGCAGATCGGCGAGCCGCTGGTGCACTACGAGTTCATCCGCATGCCGGACTCGACCGGCTTCGGCGACTACACGGAAAGCGGCCAGGTGATTCCGGTATCGCTCGACGGCGTCGCGGGCGGCTACACGCTGGCGATGTATCTGGACGATCATCCGCCGATCGCCGGCGGCCGTGAATTGTGGGGCTTTCCGAAGAAGCTCGCGAACCCGGTGCTGGCGGTCCACACCGATACGCTGGTCGGCACGCTCGACTACGGCCCGGTGCGCATCGCGACCGGCACGATGGGCTACAAGCATAGGCAGCTCGATCTCGCGCAGCAGAAGAAGCGCCTCGAAGCGCCGAACTTTCTGCTGAAGGTGATTCCGCACGTGGACGGCACGCCGCGCATCTGCGAACTGGTGCGTTACTACCTGCAGGACATCGAGCTGAAAGGCGCGTGGACCGGGCCGGCCGCGCTCGAACTGGCGCCGCACGCGCTCGCGCCGGTCGCGGAGTTGCCAGTGCTGGAGATCGTCGAGGCGCGCCATCTGGTGGCGGACCTGACGCTGGGGCTCGGCGAGGTGGTGTTCGATTATCTCGATCAGCCGGAAGCGAATATGCGGTGAGGAGTGCCTGCTTTCTGCTTACCGCGAACTCAAATGCAAACGGCCGCAACAGCGGCCGTTTGCATCATCACATCGTCGTACCACGCACGACGTACAACGTCTTACTTCAACACGACCTTCACGTCGAAGTATTTCGCGGCGAGGCGATCAATCGTGCCGTCCGCCTTCAGTTCCTTCAGCGCCTGGTTCAGCGCATCTTTCAACGCCGTATCGCTCTTACGGATGCCGTAACCGACGCCCGCGCCGAGCAGCTTCTCGTCGCTGACCGCCGGGCCCGCGAACTCGAAGCCCGCGCCTTGCGGCTTCTTCAGAAAGCCCTTCGACGCCGCTTCAGCGTCCTGGAACGACGCGTCCAGACGACCCGACGCGAGGTCGGCGTAGATCTGGTCCTGAGTCTGATACGGCACGACGTCGACACCGTTCGACGCCCAGCGCGACTTCGCGTAGGTTTCCTGAATCGTGCCCTGCAACACGCCGACGTGCTTGCCCTTCAGCGACGCCGCAGTCGGCAGCAGCCCGCTGCCCTTCTTCGCGATCATCTGGTTCGGGATCGTGTAGATCGGATCAGTGAAGTCCACCGCCTGACGGCGCTGATCCGTGATCGTCATGTCCGAGTTGATCGCGTTGAACTTACGCGCCTGCAACGCCGGGATCAGGCCGTCGAACGAATTCTCGACCCACACGCATTTGGCCTTCAGCTTCGCGCACACGGCGTTGCCGACATCGATATCGAAACCTTGCAGCTCGCCCGACGGCGACTTCGATTCGAAAGGCGCATACGACGCCTCGACGCCGAAGCGCACTTCCTTGATCTCCGCGGCCGACGCGGTGCCCGCCGTGACCGTCGCCGTCGCGAACAGCGCGAGCGCGGCCATGTTTCGCCAATTCATCTTCATTACGGGTGTTCCTCTACGGTATTGAATAAAACGGAGCCGGATCAGGCGGCGAGGCTTGCTGCGCCGGAATGCGATCAGACTCGTGCGGCCGGCGCGATGCAACGCGCAAGCCGCGACGGCGGGATTGTACAGGTTTCGGGGCAGACCACCCCGCATGTCTAGACAAGTTGAGCCAGGGTTTGCCCGGTGGTCTCGATCACCAGCAGGCCGGCGCGTAAGCCGGGCTTGACCGTCGCGTTCGGAAACACGATGCGCTCTTCGTCGTGACGCACGGTGTAGCGATAGTCGCCGTCGCGCGCGAGCAAGGTGCCCTTCGCGAACGGCGTGAAGTTGGCGACGTCCGCGGCGAACAGCAATTCGAACGCTTCGCTTTGCTTGGTGAGCTGATCGATCACGGTGAATACGCGCGGCAGCGCGGCACCCAGTTCGCCGTGCGTGCCGGCCAACAGATGACGCAATGCGAGATCGGCGCCCGCGAAACGCGTCAGATCGTTTGCGCCGAACGGGCGCACCTTGCCGAGTTCCAGCGTGCACGCATCGGCTCCGCATGCCTGCGCGGTGAAGTGCGAATACGTGTTGCCCTTGGTCGTGTGCAACAGCACGGCACTGATGCGCGCCTCGCCGAGCCATTCGAACATCGCGCGCGAAAACGGCTTGCCGGTATGCGGCAGCAATGCGAACTGCTCGAACGCGGACGCACGGATCGCCGTGTGCATGTCGATATGCCAGCGCATGCCGGGTTCGTCCGATGCCGCCGCGAAGAACTGCCGCGCGGCCTGCTCCAACGCCGCGGCGCGCGGCGCTTCGTGGCTCTGCGGCACCTGCAGATGCCGGCCGCTGAACAGGCGGTTCAGATCGTCATCGCGATAACGGACCGCGTCGCGCATCGCGTCGACGTTGCCGAGGATCATCATGAGACGGCACGTCAGCGCGGCGTTGCCGTGCGCGATATCGCGCACGAGAAACGACAGCAGTTCGATCGGCGCGGTTTCGTCGCCGTGCACGCCGGCCGACACCAGCACGCTGCGTGTGCCCGCGTGTAACTCGGCGGGTTCCATCACGAGCACGCCGTCGTCGAGCCACGACCAGCGCACGCCATTCGCGCACACGCCCTGCGTTTCGTTCGCCGCGGGGCGCGTGCCCGCCAATGTATAGGCGAGGAAATCGTCGAGCATCGTCGGCATCGCGTGCTCAGCGTTGGAAGTCATACAGCGAACCCAGGCCGAGAATCTGCGTCAGTTCATCGAGCGCGGTGCGCGACTCGCGCAGCAGGAGCGGATCGGTCAGATCGGCAGGCGCGAGGCGGTCGCGATAGTGCTTTTCGATCCACGTATCCAGACGGCCGAACAGCTTGTCGTCGATCCACACACCGGGCGCCACCGCCGCGCGTTCCGCTTCGCCCAGCACCACGCGCAGCCGCAGGCAAGCGGGACCGCCGCCGTTTTTCATGCTCTCGCGCAGATCGAACACGAGCACGTCGTCGATCGGCCCCGCGTGCGACGCCAGCTCGTCGAGGTAGGCAGCGACGCGCGGATTTTCGCGGCATTCCTGCGGCACCACCAGCACCTGCTTGCCATCCGGACGCGTCAGCAACTGGCTGTTGAACAGATACGACGTGACGGCGTCGGCCACGCTCACCTGCGCATCCGGCACTTCGATCACGTCGAAGCCCGCCTTCAGGGCCGCGAGTTTCGTGCGCAGTTCGTCGTACACCGCTTTCTGTTCGACGAACGCGAGTTGATGGCAGAACAGCGTGTTGCGATTGCCGACTGCGATCACATCGTTATGGAACACGCCCGCGTCGATCACATCGGGGTTCTGCTGCGCGAACACCGTGGCCGAGTCCGCGAGACCATGACGATGCGCGACCGCGCGGCTCGCCTCGAAAGTCTGACGCGCGGGAAAGCGCTTCGGCTCCGGCCCGCGACGGTACTCGCTGCGGCCGTACACGAAGAACTCGACGCCGCGCGCCGCGTAGTCCGCGCAAAAACGCGTGTGATTCGCCGCGCCTTCGTCGCCGAGCGCCGGCGTGCCCGGCAGCGCTTCGTGCACGACGAAGCGGTCGGTGTCTTCGAAGATCGCGCGCAACGTGCGGCCCGTCGATTGATGCTCGATCGCGCGATGCAGCTTGCTGCACAGATTGGCCGGCGTGAAATGCACGCGGCCGTCGTGCGTGTCGGCGGACGGGCTCACGGTCGCCGCATTCGCGGTCCACATCGCCGAGGCCGAACTCGCGGCGGCGAGCAACTCCGGCGCGTCCTTCGCGACGCGCGCGATCACGGTCGCTTCATCGCCGGAGAAGCCGAGTTCGCGCAGCAGGCGCATCGACGGACGCTCCTGCGGCGGTAGCACGCCCTGATGAAAACCGAGGTCGGCGAGCTGCTTCATCTTGCGCAGACCCTGGCGCGCGGCCGCCTTCGGATTCGCGACCGACTTCTCGTTGTTCTGCGACGCGACATTGCCGAACGACAGCCCCGCGTAGTTGTGGGTCGGGCCAACCAGGCCGTCGAAATTGGCTTCAGTGGCTTGCATCGTCGATCCTTAGAATTGAAGACCCGGCGAGACGCTCGCGGGCATTTGCAGTTGCGCGCTTTCGACGGAAGCCATCGGGTACGCGCAGTAGTCGGCCGCATAGAACGCGCTCGGCCGGTGATTGCCCGAGCGGCCCGGACCGCCGAACGGCGCGCCCGACGACGCGCCATTGGTCGGCCGGTTCCAGTTGACGATGCCCGCGCGAATGGTGCGCTGGAAATGCGTCCACAGCGCTTCGTTATCTGCGAGCAGGCCCGCGGAGAGGCCGAACTCGGTGTCGTTGGCTTTGTCGAGCGCTTCGTCGAAGCTGCCGTAACGGATGATCTGCGCGAGCGGACCGAAGTGCTCCTCGTCGGGCAGATTCTTCACGTTCGTCACATCGAGAATCGCCGGCGTGACGAAGCCGAGTTGCGCATCGCGCTGCTCCATCTTCAGCAGAGGCTGCGCGCCGTCGGCGAGCAAACGCTCCTGCGCGGCGACCAGCCGCGACGCCGCGCGCGCCGAGACCACCGCGCCCATGAACGGCTGCGGGTCGGCGTTATATTCGCCGACGCTGATACGCGACGTGACGTCGGTCAGACGTTCGACGAAGCGATCGCCGAACGCATCGTTCGGCACGAAAATGCGGCGAGCGCACGTGCAGCGCTGCCCGGCTGACAGAAACGCCGATTGAATCGTGTGATGCACGGCGGCGTCGATATCGGCCACCGGGCCGATCACAAGTGGGTTGTTGCCGCCCATCTCCAGCGCGAGCACGATCTCCGGGCGGCCGCCGAACTGCTTGTGCAGCAATGTTCCGGTGTCCGAACTACCGGTGAAAAACAAGCCGTCGATCTGCCGGTGATTCGCGAGCGCAATGCCGGTGTCCTTCTCGCCCTGCACGAGATTCAGCACGCCGGCGGGCAAGCCCGCGTCGCGCCAGATCTGCACGGTCAACGCGGCGACGCCAGGCGCGAGTTCGGACGGCTTGAACACTACCGCGTTGCCCGCGATCAGCGCCGGCACGATGTGCCCGTTCGGCAGGTGACCCGGGAAGTTATACGGGCCGAACACGGCCACCACGCCATGCGGACGATGCCGCAACACCGCGGTGCCGTCGGCCATTGCCGAGCGCTTTTCGCCGGTGCGTTCGTTGTACGACTGAATCGAGATCTCGACCTTCGCGGCCATCGACGCCGCTTCGGTGCGCGCTTCCCACAGCGGCTTGCCGGTCTCGCGGCCGATCGCTTCGGCCAGCGCTTCCTTGCGTTCGGTTACGAGCGTAGCGAAGCGGCGCACCACGCCGCAACGCTCGTCGAGGCTCAAAGCGGACCACGTCGCAAAGGCACGGCGCGCGCTGCGCACCGCGCGATCGACGTCGTCCGCCGACGCGCTATTGCCATCCCACACCGTCGCGCCCGTACCCGGGTTGCGCGATGCGAATGCGGGTCCTGTGCCGGCGGCCCATTCGCCGTCGATGAAAAGCTCGCTCATGATCATCCTTGTTTGTGTTTCTGCGGCAGCACCCGCACCAGATCGCCGGCTTTGACATCGAGCGCGGCGGCCTCGGCCGCGCTCAAACGGAACGCACCGTTTTGCGGCACGCTCGCCACCACGCCGACGCGAAAATCGCCCAGCGACGTATTCGACACCATCGACTTCGGCCCGTCCTGCGACGCGCCCTCGGGCGCATCGGCGATCTCGACCGGCACCAGCACGCTCTCGCGCACCGTGCGCAAGTCGGCGATGTGGCATTCGAGCACCGGACCCGCGTCGAAAATATCGACGTGATTCTCGTAACGCAGCCCTTCCGCCTCGAGCATGCGGCGCGCCGGAATCGTGTCGTTATGCGTGAGGCCGACGCATTGCTGCGCCTCCTCCGCCAACAGTTCGACATACACCGGATAGCGCGGCATCAACTCGGCGAGAAACGCCTTGCGGCCATGCGAACTCAGATAGTCCGCCGCGTTGAAGTCGATCTGATAGAAATGCGAGCCGACCGCGCGCCAGAACGGCGAAGTGCCTTCCGCGTCGAAATGGCCGCGCAATTCCGCGCACAGCCGCTGCGGAAAACGCTCACGAAACTGCGCGAGAAACATGAAGCGCGAGCGCGACAGCAGGCTGCCCACTCCGCTCGTGCGACAACGCGGGCTCAGGAACAGCGAACACACTTCGGCGTAACCGGTCAGGTCGTGCGAGATGTTCAGCGCGCGCATGCGCGTCCAGATGCCAAGGTCCTGGCTCGCATGCACGACCGTGCTCACGCGATAGTTGTAGAACGGCTGCTGCAGACCGACCGCCGTTTCGATACCGCACACGCCGGCCACGTCGCCGGTGTCGGTGTCTTCCATCACGAAGAAGTAACCAGCCTCGTGCGGCGCAGCCTTGTCCTCCATCGTACGGCGCGCCCGTTCGACACGCGCGGCCAGCGCGTCACGGTCCGGCTTGAACGTGGTAAGGCCGGGGCCGGTTTCCTGCGCGAGCCGCATCAACGCGTCCACATCGCCTCGTTGCACCACGCGAACGACGATCATTGCGCGTCTCCCGAATGTTCATCCCGATGCGGCGGATGCAATGGCACGCAACGCACCGCATCGCCCTCTTCCACGCCGAGCGCGGCGCGCGCCGCGTGCGGCAACGATGCGCCGGCGTCCTTGCCCTCGGCCAGATTGCCGAGCACACAGCGGAACTCGCCGTCGGCGCCGTTATGCGCGATCAGATACGTCGAGCCGTTCGCCACGTTCTCACCGGACTCGCGCACCACGCGCGTCTCGTTGCGCGTGACGCACACGCTGCGATCCACCTGCGCGGTCACCACCGGCCCCGCGTCGAAAATGTCGATGAAGCGGTCCGTCTCGAACCCCTCTTCCAGATGAATCTCATACGCGAGCAAAGCCTTGGAATCCGGCTCGCCGAGCACGCGCTGCGCCGCTTCCGGCAACAGCGGCACGTAGATCGGGTAAGTCGGCATCACTTCGGCGATGAAGGTGCGGCTGCGGCCGCCCGATTCGATTTCGATGTCGGCGAAATTGCGGCCGAAGAATTTGCGCCCCACCGCTTCCCAGAACGGCGACACGCCGTTCTCGTCGGTCACACCAAGCAGCAGCGAGAACACCTCGGGCGTGAAGCGCCGGCGATTGGCCGCGATGTACATCATCCGCGCGCGCGACATCAGATGCGCAGCGGGCTCGCCGCGCAGCGACGGGTCGATGTAGTAGCCCGCGAGCCGGCTCTTGCCGGTCAGTTCGTGCGACATGGTCAGCGCGTGAATCTTGCGATTCACGTGCAGTTCGCGCGATGCATGGATCAGCGCGTCGTTGCGAAACGCGTAGAACGGGTCCGAATAACCGGCCGCGGCGACGATGCTCGCGGTGCCCATCAGCTTGCCGCTCTCGCTGTCTTCGAGCACGAACAGATAGAACTCCTCGCCCGGAAAATCGACATCCGCGCGAAACGAGTCTTCCGACAACGCGACACGCGCTTCGAGCGCGCGCCGGTCGTGCGGCAACGAATGCAGCACCGGTTGCGCGGTGCGCGCCATATGTTCGAGCGCATCGAGATCGGCGAGGCGGCCTGGACGTACGAAGAGCATCATCGATCCTGTTGAATGTGACGCATGGTTCGGTGCGTTGAATCAGTGCCGCGAATCAGCGCGACACCGCTTGCGCGTTCGCGTCGACGATTTCGCCGAAGGCCTTCGTCAGACGCTCGAAGCCTTCGCTCATGTCATCGAGCGGGATGATCAGCGACGGCACGAAACGCAGCACATCCGGTCCCGCCATCAGCATGATCACGCCGTGCTGGCCCGCCGCGGTGACGAAGTCCTTCGCGCGGCCCTTGAACGCATCGGTCAGTTCGGCGCCGATCAGCAGGCCCTTGCCGCGCACTTCGGTGAACAGGCCAAAGCGCTCGTGCAGTTTCGCGAGGTGGCCCTTCAGCGCTTCGCCGCGCGCGCGCACGCCTTCGAGCAGTTTCGGGTCGCTGACCAGCTCGACCACTTTCCCGGCAATCGCCGAGCCGAGCGGATTGCCGCCGTAAGTGGTGCCGTGCACACCGACCTTGAAGTAGGCAGCCAGCTCGTTGGTGGTCAGCATCGCGCCGATCGGGAAGCCGTTGCCGAGTGCCTTCGCGGTGGTGAGGATGTCGGGCGTGACGCCCGTGTCCTGATACGCGTAGAAGTAGCCGCTGCGGCCCACGCCCGTTTGCACTTCGTCGAAAATCAGTAGCGCGCCGTGCTGATCGCACGCTTCGCGCAGCGCTTTCAGGAACGCCGGATCGGCCGGGATCACGCCGCCCTCGCCCTGGATCGGCTCGACGATCACCGCGCAGGTCTGCGCGCCGATCGCTTTCTTCGCGGCTTCGATGTCGTTGTACGGCAAGTGGGTGATGCCGGCAGGCACCGGGCCAAAGCCTTCCGAATACTTCGGCTGTCCGCCGACGCTCACCGTGAAGAACGTGCGGCCGTGGAACGACTGCGTGAACGAGATGATCTCGGCCTTCTCCGCGCCATGACGGTCGAACGCGACGCGGCGCGCCAGCTTCAGCGCCGCTTCGTTCGCTTCCGCGCCGGAGTTCGCGAAGAACGCACGGTCGGCGAAGGTCAGATCTTCGAGACGCTTCGCGAGACGCAGCACCGGCTCGTTGGTGTAGCCATTGCCGATGTGCCACAGCTTGCCGCCCTGCTCGTGCAGCACCTTCAGCAACTCGGGATGCCCATGGCCGAGCGCGGTGACGGCAATGCCGCCGGCGAAGTCGATATAGTCGCGGCCTTGCGTATCCCAGACGCGCGAGCCGAGACCGCGATCCGGCACGAAGGCGGCGGGCGAAAACACCGGCACCATGACTTCGTCGAAGGTCTTGCGTGTCACAGTCAGGTCGTTCATGGCAAATCCTCGTTACAGGTGAGAGGTAATACGGGTAGTGTAGGAAACCGCACGCGATACGTCTTGCGCATACGCGACGTTTTCTATGAGGTTCCGCGCGAAGCGGGGCCGCCGGGGCGCGCTTTCAGGCACGCGCTGGCCGCACCGCTTCGGCGCGTGTCAATCCGCCAGATCCGGCCGCTCGATCAGCGCGGCCGGGCGCGGTTCGCTCGCCGTGGCCCCGCTCGCGCCGGTCTGCTTGTCGATCCAGTTGCGACGATCCTCGCGTGGTGTGACACCAAAGCGTTCGCGATACGCATTCGAAAAGTGCGCCGCCGACGAAAACCCGCACGCGAGGCTGATCTGCACCACCGACTTGCTGGTGCGCTGCAATTGCGTGCGCGCTTTCGACAGCCGCAAGCCCAGATAGTATTTGGACGGCATCGAGCCGAGATACTGGCGGAACAACCGCTCCAACTGCCGCCGCGATACGCCGACAAGCGAGGCGATCTCGTCGGTGGTGAGCGGGTCTTCGATATTCGCTTCCATCAGCAGCAGCGCATCGTTCAGACGCGGATGGCGCTCGCCCGGCGCGGTCACGAAAGGAATGCGCTGGCGCTCCTCACCCGCACGCAGCACGCCGACGCCGAGCGCGTCGGCGATCCGGTCCGCGAGTTCGGGGCCGTGCTCGCGGCCGATCATCGCGAGCATGAAGTCGACAGTAGCCTGACCGCCCGCGCAGGTCGCGCGATCGCGGTCGATTTCGAAGATCTGCTGGGTGACGATCGAGCGTTCGAACTGCTCGGAGAACTGCTGATAGGTTTCCCAGTTGACGCTTACGCGATACCCCGACAACTGCCCGGCCATCGCAAGCCACCACACGCCATGATGGATACCGGTGACGAGCGGCGTGCGCTGCCCGACGCGTGACAGGCTCGCGAGAAACAGCCGATAGTCGGCGAATTGCTGAAACCGCTCGCTAACGATGATCAGCCAGTCGCACGCAATGGCATCGCCAAATGCGGCGTCGGCGGGCCACTGCGCGCCGCCCGCGAGCGGCACCGCGCGGCCGTCCCACGAACACACCTGCACGCGGTACAGCGCGCGGCCGTCGATTTCATTGGCGAGATTGAGCGCGTCGACGATCGGCCCGACGCCCGACATCGACACGGGCGGCAACGCGACGATCGCGACCTGCGTGGTGCGAGCCGGGCTGGACGGACGGGCCATCGGTAAACAGTAAAGCGCGAGCCGCGCGTTACTTCAGACTGCCGGACAGGAACTGCTTGAGCCGTTCGCTGCGCGGCGCGCTGAGCACCTCGGCGGGCAGGCCCTCTTCCTCGGTACGGCCTTGATGCAGGAACATCACGTGGTTCGACACGTTGCGCGCGAAACCCATTTCGTGCGTGACGACGATCATCGTGCGGCCTTCCTCGGCGAGCTTCTGCATGACCTTCAGCACTTCGCCGACCAGTTCGGGATCGAGCGCCGAAGTCGGCTCGTCGAACAGCATCACGTCGGGGTTCATCGCCAACGCGCGCGCAATCGCCACGCGCTGCTGCTGACCGCCCGACAGATGCGACGGGTACTGTTTTTCCAGACGCGGCGCGAGACCGACCTTCTCCAGATATTCGCGCGCACGCTCCTCGGCTTCGCGACGCGACATGCCGAGCACGTGAATCGGCGCTTCGACAATGTTCTCGATCACGTTCATGTGCGCCCACAGGTTGAAGTGCTGGAACACCATCGCGAGCTTCGTGCGGATGCGCTGCAACTGCTTGTGATCGGCGACTTCGAGATTGCCGGCGCGGTCGGTCTTCGTCTTCACCGCTTCGCCGTCGACGACGATCTGCCCGGCGTTGGGCCGTTCGAGAAAATTGATGCAGCGCAGGAAGGTGCTCTTGCCCGATCCGCTCGCGCCGATGATGCTGATCACGTCGCCCTTGTTCGCGTTGAGCGACACGCCCTTGAGCACTTCGTTGTCGCCGTAGCGCTTATGGATGTCCTGCACAGCGAGCTTGCAAGCTTCGGTCTGGGTGGTGTGGAGCAAGATGCTCTCCCTGTGAAAATACGGATCGATCTGTGACGGCGCCGACACACGGGCGCCGTCCGGGGCCAACAGCGCGCGCTCAGTGCGTGCGCACCGCCAGGTAAGCCAGCCAGTGACGCTCGGCGCGGCGGAACAAAGCCACCAACGCGAACGACACCGCGAGATACAGCAGCGCTGCGAGGCCGAATGCGTTGAACGACTGGTACGTGGCCGAGTTCGCGTCGCGCGCCACCTTCAGGATGTCCGGCACGGTGGCCGTGAACGCGACCGTGGTAGCGTGCAACATCAGGATCACTTCGTTACTGTACAACGGCAGCGCCCGGCGCAGCGCGGACGGTATCACAATGCGGCGGTACATCGTGAACCAGCTCATCCCGTATGCACGCGCGGCTTCCACTTCGCCATGCGAGGTCGAACGGATCGCGCCGGCGAAAATCTCCGTGGTGTACGCGCAGGTGTTCAGCGCGAACGCGAGAATCGCGCAGTGAAAACCGCTGCGAAAGAAAGCGTCGAGCAGGCTGTGCGAGCGCACGAACGCGAGGCTGTAGATGCCGGTATAGATCAGCAGCAGTTGCACGTACAGCGGCGTGCCGCGAAACACGTAGGTGTAGATGCGCACCGGCGTCGACAGCCAACGCTTTTTCGACACACGAGCGACCGCGAGCGGAATCGACACGACGAAGCCGATGCCGATCGACGCCACCAGCAGCCACAACGTGACCGCGAGACCCGAGATGCGCTGGCCGTCCCAGAACAGGAACGCGCGCCAGAATTGATTGAGGATGTCGATCATGGTCGCTCAGAGCTCCGCGTGCCGCACGCCGATCGAATAGCGCCGGCCCAGCCAGATCAGCACGAGATTCGATACCGTGGTGATCGCCAGATAGATCAGCGCGGCGATCAGGATGAAAAAGAACATGTTGAAGGTGCTTTTGCCCGCGTCCTGCGCGGCCTTGACGACGTCGGCGAGACCGATGATCGACACCAGCGCCGTCGCTTTGACCAGCACCTGCCAGTTGTTGCCGATGCCCGGCAGCGCGAAACGCATCATCTGCGGGAACAGGATGCGCGTGAACACGCGCACGCCGCTCATCCCGTAGGCGCTGCCCGCTTCGAGCTGGCCGCGCGGCACCGCCAGAAATGCGCCGCGGAAAGTTTCGGTGAAGTACGCGCCGTAGATGAAGCCGAGCGTCAGCACGCCGGCCACGAACGGATCGATGTCGAACTGCGCGATGTTCAGCGCGTCGGTGAGGTCGTTCACCGCGATCTGGATGCTGTAGAACAGAAGCAGCATCAGCACGAGATCGGGCACCGAGCGGATCAGCGTCGTATAGCCGGTCGCGATGGCGCGCAGTGGGCGGTTGAACGAGAGTTTCGCCGCCGCGCCCGCGAGGCCGAGCAGCACGGCGGCCGCCAGCGACAGGACGGACAGCTCGATCGTCTGGATCGTGCCGGCCAGCAACACCGGACCAAAGCCGTAAAGGAACACGCGTGTCTCCATCCAGGTTTATTGAAGTTGGCGCGGACGGCGTCGGCTCGAAGCCAGCCCGACTCGTCCGGCATGGCGCGGAGTCTCGCAAGCGAAAATCAATTTCTCAAACAGAGGGCTTTGGGTTTGTTGCGACGCAACAAAGCAGGCTTTGGCGCGGCGAGGCGCCGGTAGCGCTTGGTTTTGCGGGAGATATGTTTTTGTAATGTGCGGCAGGGGCAACCGGCACCGCCGCGATTTAGCAAGTTTCGGGTCGCTTTTTCGATAGACCGCGCCTGGGTCCGGCTACAGAGAGCGCGCCGCGATAAAGCGAAAATAACTCATGGACGAGTCATGAAGACCGCTCGGGGCGCAGGTACGGGCCACAGTTTTTTTGCAGTCGCAGGCCGGGCCTCAACACCTCAACACCTGTTGTACCTGGACCTCCCCCTATTCAATCCCCAACCGCGCCCGAATCGCCGGCAGCATGTACTCGACCGCCGCGCGCCCTTCCTCGATCGCCGGCGCCGCGCGGTGGAAATCGAAAATGCCCATCCCGCCCAGGCGCGGCTGAATCAGGATATCGGCCGGTTCACCCGCAAGACGGCTGCGCGTAATCCGCACCTGCATGATGTCGATGCTTTGCGCGATCGAACTCAGCATCGACGGCACGCGCGCGCTCCGTGCGGGCGCCACGCGCACGTCGTCGGTGACTGCGGAGTCGGCCGGCGCGAGCCAGCGCGGCCACGGCTTGCCATTGCGGCGCAGCGAGACTGGCGGAGGCGCGGTTGGATCGAGCGCGGGCGTTTCCACCACTGCGCCGCCGAAGTCGCGGCCATTCAGAATGTCGTTATTCAGATCGATCGCAATGACGCAGTCCGCACGCATGCCGCGCGCGACCGATACCGGCACCGGATTGCACAGACCGCCGTCCACCAGCCACACGCCGTTGTGCCACACCGGCGTGAAGATGCCGGGAATCGCAATCGACGCACGCACCGAGTCGACCGTGCTGCCGTCCTGCAACCAGATTTCGCGGCCCGTATCGAGCTCGGTCGCGACCGCCGCGAACGGCATGTTCAACTGCGCGATGGAACGGCCGTTGAACTTGTCGGCGAACAGCTGGATCACCTTGCGCCCGCCGAGCAGCCCGCCCGAAATGCGCAGATCGAGCAGGCGCACCACCGTCTGCCATGTGAGGCGCGAGACCCATTCTTCCAGCCAGTCGAGGTCGCCATTCGCGTACACCGCGCCCACCAGCGCGCCGATCGACGTGCCGCACACCACGTCGGGCTTGATGCCCGCGTCGTGCAGCGCACGGATCGCGCCGATATGCGCCCAGCCGCGCGCGGCGCCGCCCCCCAACACCAGCCCGATCCGGCTGTATCGACGTCGACGTATCATTTTTAACCCCGCTTCTTGTTTTCTAGCGCCCTCTTATTACGTCCGAGCGCGATGTCGTGTACACCTTCAGATTCTGGTCGAAGTGCACGTTGAAAATGCCTTCCTCGGTGACGCCCCGTTCGCGCCACTTCCAGCTCCACACGGTCTCCGGCTTCAGCGGATACACCGCGATTTCGCCGGGCTTGCCGAGCAGCCGGCGCACTTCGTCCTCGCTCATGCCCATGCGGATCTTCGCGAAGTTCGCGGCCGTCAGCACCTGCGTGATGGCTTGCAATTTGCCGTCGCGGTCGATGTCGACCATGTAGGTGTTCAGTCCTTGCGGGCCGCGCGGATATTCGAAGCGCTTCGAACCGTCGGTGAAGGTGCGCTCGGTTTCCGGCTTGCCCATCTGATCGCGGATCTGCGCTTCGGTGGTGACGCCCGGCGTCATGTCCTTGAGCAGCAACGCATCCGGCTTGACGGCGTTGAAGAAGTCTTTGAGTTTTTGCACGGCGTAGTCGCTCTGTCGATCGTCGCAGCCGGTGAGTGCGACGCACATGGCCAACATCGCGACGCTAAGCAGTTTCAGGCTCACGGCGAATTTCCTGTCCGGACGCGTTGCCGATGCGACGCGCTCCGCGTGTGTAGTGTGTCCGCAAGCGGGCTTTCTTCGGGGCGGATCCCTGAAGCACTTCGTTCGAGGCATTTCGCCGGGCGAGGTTCCTTCGGAAGATCCGAAAGAAACCTTCGTCCCGGCAGCCGGCAAGGCGTGCTACAGGATAACCGCGCCCGGTGCGAACCGCGAGCGACGGCGGCACGACGGCACCTTGCCGCCATGGTCGCAAGCCGATTGAAAACCCGGAATGCGCGCAAGTCTGCGCGGCACATCGCAATAGCACACTAAAAGCGTGACACGGGTGCAGCGCAGATCCTGCGCTTCATGCGGCGCTCGGCGCGCCGGGGGCTGCAAGCCGATGCGCACTCCATCACGCGGCGGCAAGAGAAGAAAGCGACGAAAAAGCGTCGCCAGAAGCAAAAAGGCGACGCTGTGCAAAGCGTCGCCGGGTCGGTCGATACGGTCAACCGGAAAGTGAAAGCGGCCCAACTGGCCGCCAGACACGAAGCACCGCGGACGACGCGCAGCGGTCCGGTTCCGGTCTACGCGGCGAGCAACCTTCTGCTCGCCTTGCGCCATCGTCGGAATGGCAAACCGCTGCTTGTTTGGCCGCCCTGGTCCCTCGATAAGCCTTCCAAGTGCAGATAATTTAATCGCATTCGGCGCTTTAGACGAGAGCGCGTTTACACCGAATCGGCAGAGGATTTGCGGCATGCCGCAATGCATCAGCGGCCATGCGGAGACGCAAAACCGGCGCGCCCGACCCCTTGCAGCACCGAGTCGTTTTGCGGCGTATGAATGCGCGCGCACAGCACGTCGCGGTAGTGGCGTTCGAGCGGATTGTCGCGCGTGAGGCCGGGATTGCCGCTCGCTTCGATCGCGAGCTGCACCGCTTCGATCGCCTGGTTCGTCACCGTGTATTTGACGAGCGGCGCTTCGTCGAGCGTCACGTGTTCGGCGCGCGCACTCGCGTCGAGCAGCACGCGATTGCTGAACAGCAGCGCGTCGATGCGGCCGAGCGTCTGCTGGAAGGCCGGCAGGCTCGCGAGCGGCGCGCCGAGATTGCCGGGCGTGCGATCGACGGCCCATTGTGCGAACCAGTCGCGCGCGGCCCGCGCAACGCCGTCGTAGACCGCCGACAGCAGCACGCTCATCCACGCGAAGCCCAGCGCGTCGAGGCCCGCGCCCGGCTCGCCCGGCGGATGCACGTCCACCGCGTGCGAGGCCGGCACGAACACGTTGTCGAACACGAGTTCGTGACTGCCAGTCGCGCGCATGCCGAGATGATTCCACTCGCTGCCCACGCGCACGCCGGGCGTGTCGCGATGCACGAGCCACACGCCGACGCGCGGCGGCGTCTCGTCGCTGCGCGCCCACACCGCGAGCCAGCTGAGCCCCGGACTGCCGGTCGAATACAGCTTGCTACCGTGGATGATCCAGCCGTCGCCACTGCGCTTCGCGATCGTCGACGGCAAGCCGCCGCGCGCGGGCGTGCCGAGTTCGGGCTCGACGCGCAGCGAGTTGATCAACGCACCGTCGCACACCGCTTCACGCGCGACGCGCTCACGCAGTTCGACCGGCCAATGCGGATTGCCCTGCAAACGATGATGAAACAGATACTGCATCACCAGCACCAGCGCGGTGGACGGCTCGCCGCGCGCCACCGCGCGCACGACCTGCAACGCCTGCGGCAGACTCACGCCCGCGCCGTCGAGCGACGTGGGCACCGTCAGCGACAACAGATCGAACTCGTGCAGGCGCGCGAGGTTCGCATGCGGAAATTCGGCACTGCGATCGTAGTGCGCGGCGCTCGCGGCGAACTCGCGAGTGAGCTGCGCGAGCAGCGCGTCGAACGCATCGCTGTCGAGCGGCGGATGACGTCGTGTCAGGGCGCTGTCGACGCTGGCGGCATGCGACGCGAGCATAGCGATAGAGGCATTCATGCGAATACTCCGGTCGGACGCATCAAGGCAGCGGGAAGCTGCGATCGAAACTCGTGCGCACGTCCAGATGCGCGCGGATCACGTTGGCGGCTTCGTAGGTATCGGCGGTGCGCTGCTGTGCGCTCACGACGCTATCGTCGATCGTTACCGGATGCACCTGGCCGCGTTGATAAACCGTCTTCAGCACGTCGACCGGGAGGCCCGTCACGCGCGACTGCATCGCCGCCACTTCGTCCGGATGCGACAACGCCCAGCGCTGACCGATCGCCACGCGCCGCAAGAAGTCGGCGAGTTGCGCGCGTTTGCCGGTGATCGCCGTTTCGGTCGCGACCTGGTAGCTGAGCCCTTCCGACAGGCCGACTCCGTTCGCGATGATGCGGTCGTGATCGCGCGCTTCGCCTAGCGCCGTGTACGGGTCCCACACCGACCACGCGTCGACGCTGCCCGATGCGAGCGCCGCCTTTGCATCGGCGGGCGCGAGGAACACGAACGTGACGTCGCTCACGGGCACGTTGGCCTTCTTCAACGCGGCGAGCGCGAGGTAGTGGCCGATCGAGCCGCGCGTCGTCGCAATGCGCTTTCCTTTCAGGCTCGCCGCGTCGTTCAGCGTCGATTGCGCGCCGACGACGATCGCGAGATCCAGCGGATTCGAGCGTGTCGCGGCCACCGCCCTCACCCGCGCGCCGGCCGCGAGCGCGAACACGAGCGGCGCGTCGCCGAGCCCGCCGACATCGACCGCGCCCGCGTTCAACGCTTCGCCAAGCGGTTGCGCGGCCGGGAAGTTGAACCATTCGATCTTGTACGGCAGGTCCTTCAACTGGCCGGACGCTTCGAGAATGCCGCGCGTTTGCAGAGACTGGTCGCCGACTTTCAGCACCGGCAGATCGGCCGCATGCGAAGGCGCGGCGCTCAGCAGCGCCGCCATCGCGAGCGCAACCGCGCCGAGCGGTCTCGCCCACGCACGCCGGGAAACAGAGAGGATATCGAACGAACAATGCAAGGTCGTCATGGCGGTGCTGGCCGGATGGCACGAAGTGATTTGCCATCGACGATAAGGGACGACCCTGTATAAGACAAACGCATTATTCTTCTAAGCAAATATGCGAATTTTGTTCGGCGCCGACGAGTGGGCGCGCGGCGCTGCGGGTATCATCGAACGCATTATTTTGCGCTCTTACCCGTCACCGCCATCATGAAGATCGACGAAATCGACGCGTACGTCACCGTCATTCGCTGTCAGTCGCTACAACAGGCGGCACTCGCGCTCGGCCTCACCCAACCGGCGATCACGCGCCGTCTGCAGAATTTCGAGGAGGCGCTCGGCGCCGAACTGCTCGACCGCAATACACGGCCGCTGAAGGCGACGGCTACCGGCCGCATTGTCTACGAACAGTGTCGCGTGATCCAGCGCGAACTCGACGTGCTGCGCGGGCTCGTCGCCACCGACACGCCACCGGTCGGCAACGTGCGCGTGGGCGTCGCGCAGACCATCGCCGACCTCGCGCTCAGCGACGCGCTCGGCGATCTGAAAGCGGCCTATCCCGATCTGCAGGCGCGCGTCTCGACCGGCTGGGGCAGCCAGTTGCTGCAGCGGCTCGAACAGGGTGAACTCGACGCCGCCGCGATCCTGCTGCCCGGCAACAAGAGCTTCGACGATTCATTGTCCGCGCGCTCGCTCGGCCGCATCAAACTCGCGGTGGTCGCGCAGAAGGGCCTGCTGAAAAAGCGCGTGCATACGCTTGTTGGATGTCAGTCGATCGGCTGGGTATTGAATCCCGACGGCTGCGGCTTTCGCGACGGATTGCAACGCACGCTGGCGAGCCTCGGCCTCGCACTGAAGCTCAACCTGGAAACGCTCGGCACCGAGTTGCAACTGCAACTGGTGGCGAGCGGCAACGGGCTCGGGCTGGTGCCATTGCCGCTGCTGCAGATCAGCGCGCACGCCGACGCACTCGACATCGTTTCGTTCAGCGACTTCAAGCCACTGATCGATATCTGGCTCGTGCAACCGCGCGTACTCGGCAAGCTGCAACAACCGGTCGAGCGCTTCGGCGCGGCGATCGAACGGCAATTCAAGGAAACGCGCAGACGGCGCGCGGCGTGAGCCGCGCGCCGTCCTGTTGCACGTTCTGTTGCCAACACGCGCGGGGCGCACTAAACGTCAGATCACCCGAAACTTATGCGTACCGTCGCGCCCCAACTGCGCGACGAGCCCGTACTCCCACTCCAGATACGCGTTCATCGCTTCGTGCGCGTTGTCGGTGCCCTCATACGGACGCCGGTAACGGTCGATGCGCGGCGACGCCATACGCGTCTCGCCGCTTTCGAGCGGCAAGCCCGCTTCGATCCACGCCGCCGTGCCGCCGCTGAGCACCTGCACAGGGCGGCCGGTCAGCGCCGCCAGTTCGGGCGCGGCAAAGCGCGCAAGCTGGCTGGTGCCGCACGTCACGACATAGCGCTGCGCATCCGGCAGCCTGCGTACCGCCGCGTCGAGCTGGCCGCGAATCGCAAACCACGCGCCCGGGATGTGCCGCTTCACATAGTTCGCGCTGGTCGTGAAGTCGAGCACGAGCGTGCCCGGCGCCTGCAGCAGCGTGAGCAGTTCGGCGGGCGCGATCTCGTCGACCGGCGGCGGCTTGGCCGCATGACGCGCCGCCGGCGCCGCGCCCTTCTCCGCGAAGTCC
Organism: Paraburkholderia ginsengisoli NBRC 100965; assembly: GCF_000739735.1. Taxonomy (GTDB): domain Bacteria; phylum Pseudomonadota; class Gammaproteobacteria; order Burkholderiales; family Burkholderiaceae; genus Paraburkholderia; species Paraburkholderia ginsengisoli. The sequence continues at coordinate 1,046,522 of NZ_BBJF01000004.1, forward strand.
GCCGCCGTCAGACCGTCGACCACGTACACCTCGACGTTCATCTGCGCGAGCCACGACGCGCTCATATTCGCGCGCACGCCGTCATTGTCCGCGAGGATCACGCGCGCGCCGCGCACCGGCGCGAACATGTCGGTTTCCTGCACCAGCTGTCCGCCCGGCGCGCTGCGAAAACCGGGCACGTGGCCCGCTTCGTATTCCTCCGGCGTGCGCACGTCGAAGCGATACACGGTGCGCACCGCTTCGCCGGCCCAGCGGCGCGCTTCGTCGCGTGACGTGCGGCCCACCTTCGCGCGATCCGCGACCGCGCGCGCGCCATCGGCGGCGGCGAGGCGCAGCGTGTCGTCGGCGATCGGTTCGAAGCGGCGCGAACTGCCGTGCGCGAGCGCCTGCCCTGCCAGCGTCCAGCCGATCGTGCCGTTGCGCAGCGCGGCGACCGGATTCGGCACGCCCGCGTTAATCAGCGACTGCGCGCCGATGATGCTGCGCGTGCGCCCCGCGCAATTGACGATGATCCGCGTGGCCGGGTTCGGCGCCAGTTGCCGCGCGCGCAGCACCAGCTCGGCGCCCGGCACGCTGATGCTGCCGGGAATGTTCATGGTCTGGTATTCGTCGAAGCGGCGCGCGTCGAGCACCACCACGTCGGCTTCGCGATCGAGCAGTGCCTGCACCTGCGGTGCGGGCAGCGACGGCGTATGGCGCACGCTTTCCACCAGTTCGCCGAATGCCTTGCTCGGCACGTTGACGTCCTGGAACAACTCGCCGCCCGCCTCCCGCCAGCCTTGCAGACCGCCTTCGAGCAAGGTGACGTTCGTATAGCCGAGTTCGGTGAACCGTTGCGCGGCGCGTTCGGCGAGGCCTTCGCCGGCATCGAACACGACGATCGGCACCGCGACGCGCGGCAAGCGCACCGGTGCGTCCAGTTCGAGCCGCGACAGCGGCAGGTTGGCGGCGAACAGCGGATGGCTGCGCGCGTGCGGATCTTCCTCGCGCACGTCGACGAGCGCGATTTCGTCACCGTCGATGAGCGCGCTGCGCACGTCGTCGAAAGATCGGGTACGGAATTCGTTGATGACACTCATGGGGTAAGAGACTCCTTCGAAACATTCCAGATATTCGGCAACACGTCGTTCGAGTATCCCGAGATGAAAGTCTTGCGGCCCGAGCCGACGGTATAAACCGAGCGCGTCACCGCGCCAATGTTTCCACCGTACACGTGAATGCTGATCGACGTACGGTCACTAAAAGCATTGCTCACGCGATGAATATCGCCGACGCGCGGCGACACCGCGTCCACCGCGCCCTGTCCGAGGCGCTGAGGCGCACCGTGTTCGGCCAGCGCGCCGTCCGGATCGATACGATAAGCCTGAGCAATTTCCGCGCCCCGTAGCACGCCGATCAAACCCCATACGGTGTGATCGTGGACAGGCGTTGCCTGCCCCGGTCCCCAAACGAAACTGACGACCGAAAAACGCTGCCGCGAATCCGCGTGCAACAGGAATTGCTGATACCGCCCGGGATCGGGCTGCGCGAACGCGTCGGGCAGCCAGTCGTCGTGAGCGATCAGTTCGCGCAATGCGGCGGCGCCGGCTTCGAGCAGATGCGCTTCGTGATTCGCTTCGTCATGGGCCGCTGCGTCGACCAGCGACGCGATCCGGCCGACGAACGCGCGCAGCCGGTCCGGCCTCAATACTTGAGTCATGGGGGGTTCGGAAAAGGATAGTTCGAATCAGGCGCTCACGCGAATCGCGCGAGCGTCAGTTTGAAGATGCCGGTTCAAAGGGCTGCGCTGTTCGGAGCGGCACAGCGTGCCGCGTGAAGTGTCCGACGTCCGGCAGCCCGCAGCAGACATATCGCGCTCGCGCTCACTACCGCGAATCGCGAATCGCAACCGCGCGCCGCATGGCCGCCGCAAACATTCATGAGGAACCGCTCAGGTGAGAACGTCGGGCTCCGCTTCCACGAGCCCTTGCAGCAGGCTCTCGAAGGCGAGCAGCGCCCCGCCCGGACGGCCCACCTGCTCGTGCGTGAGCGTGGCGACGTCGTGCGGGATCGCCTGCGGCGTGCCCGCGGCTTCGGCCAGCAGTTGCGCGTGACAGGCGTTGTCGAGCGCGATATACCACCAGGCCGCCGCTTCGACGCTCGGACCCGCCGTGAGGATGCCGTGATTCTTCAGGATCACCGCCTTGCGCTCGTCGAGCGCCGCCGCGATGCGCGCGCCTTCATCGGTGTCGAGCACGACGCCGCGAAAATCGTCGAACAATGCGTGGTCCTGATAGAACGCGCACGAATCCTGGGTGAGCGGATCGAGCGTGCGGCCGAGCGTCGACCAGGCCTTGCCGTATAGCGAATGCGTATGCGCCGCCGCGACCACGTCGGGGCGTGCTTCGTGAATCGCCGCGTGAATCGCGAAGGCCGCCTGGTTCAACGGCCCATCCCCCACCACGATCTCGCCACTGGCATTCACCAGCAGCAGATCGGACACGCGAATACGGCTGAAATGCTTGCCGAACGGATTGACCCAGAAGTGATCGGGCCATTCCGGATCGCGCGCGGTGATATGACCGGCGAGGCCTTGATCGAAACCCTAGCGCGCAAAGAGCCGAAACGCGACGGCCAGCCTCTCCTGTCGATGACGCCGTTCGGCCGCGATGCTCTCGCGCGGCGGCACGTCGTCGAACCAGAATTTGCGCAGCGGCGCGTGGCGTTCGAGCGGCGGCGTCCCGATGGCGCGCGTCGCGTCGGATGCGGCGTCGAAGCTAACGTTGGAAAGATCCGTCACGCGCGCCTCCGCTCAGGCCGCCACGCGCTCGACGCGCGCAATGCGTTCGCGAGACGCGGGAATCAGCTCGCGGCCATACTCGATCGCGTCTTCCAGTGGATCGAAGCCGCGTATGAGGAACGTCGACACGCCGAGCGCATGATATTCGGCGAGCGTATCGGCGACCTGTTCCGCGGTGCCGACCAGCGCGGTCGAATTCGAGCGGCCGCCGATTTCGCGCGCGATGCCGGTCCACAGACGTTCGTCGGCGCGATCCGAATCGCCCGAAGCCGCGAGCAGACGCCGCGCGCCTTCGCTTTGCGCGGGACCGCCGACGCCGAGCCCCTGCGCCGCGCGCAACCGCCGCGTCTCGGCGAGGATGTGCTCCGCGCGCTCCCACGCGGCCGCTTCGGTGGCCGCGAGAATCGGCCGGAACGACACCGAGAAGCGCACGCTGCGGCCATGCTTGGCGGCCTGCTCGCGCACGCGCGTGACCTGCTCGCGCACCTGCGCTTTCGATTCACCCCACAGCGCGTAGACATCCGCGTGACGGCCGGCGATTTCGAGCGCGGGCGCCGACGCGCCGCCGAAGTACACCGGAATATACGGCTGCTGTACCGGCTTCACTTCGGAGAAGCCCTGTTCGAAGCGATAGTACTTGCCCACGTGATCGAACGGCTTCGTCTCGGTCCAGATGCGACGCAGGATGTGCAGATATTCGTCGGTGCGCGCGTAGCGTTCGTCATGCGACAGGTAATCGCCATCGCGGCGCTGTTCGGCGTCGTCGCCACCGGAGATGATGTGCGCCGCGAGACGTCCGCCCGAGTAATGATCGAGCGTGGCCAGTTGACGCGCGGCAAGCGTCGGCGCGACGAAGCCCGGCCGATGCGCGAGCATGAAGTGCACACGGCTCGTCACGCTCGCCGCGTGAGCGACGGTCAGCAACGCGTCGGGGCTGGTCGAATGATGCGGCACGAGGATGCGGTCGAAGCCCGCGTCCTCGTGAGCGCGCGCGAACTGCTCCACGTAGCCGACGTCGATGGACGGACCTTGCGGCGCGTGGGTTTCAGACACCTTGCGGGTCTGGATCATACCGATGAATTCGATGGACACGTCGGTGTCTCCCTGAATGATGGCCGCTCCGCGCGGGCGTGGCGGGTTCGCTGGCTGCATGACGCTTCGAGGGGTTTAAGGTAGCAGCGCACCATGCGCTTGTTAAATATTGATCGGCCATATCTATATCGACTTTGCATGTAACGCCTACGGAACATTTGCGCCATTGCGCTTCGACGCCCGCCCTTCGCTCTTGTCCCTGAACAGTCAAACCGCCGATAACCCCCTTCGACGAACGTGGGCATCCACGCGCCGTCAGCAGAAAACCTGAAGCTTTGCCACAATGCCCCATCGCGCGAAAGCGCCGGAAACCGCAAACGAACAGACAATGATCCCCTTCTCGGTCCTCGACCTCTCGCCAGTCAACGCGGGCGCCACGCCCGCGGACGCGTTCAGAAACACGCTCGATCTCGCGCAGCACGCGGAAAAATGGAACTACCGCCGCTTCTGGCTCGCGGAACATCACAACATGACAGGCATTGCCAGCGCGGCGACGTCGGTGGTGATCGGCTACGTGGCGGGCGGCACGAAGACGATCCGCGTCGGCTCCGGCGGCGTGATGCTGCCGAACCATGCGCCGCTCGTCATCGCCGAACAGTTCGGCACGCTCGCGTCGCTCTACCCGGACCGGATCGATCTCGGCCTGGGCCGCGCGCCGGGCACCGATCAGAGCACCGCGCGCGCGTTGCGCCGCGATCTGCAGAACAGCGCCGATTCGTTCCCCGACGACGTCGTCGAGTTGCAGCGTTATTTCGCCGATCCGGTGCCGGGCCAGCGCATTCGCGCGGTGCCGGGCGCGGGGCTGCATGTGCCGCTGTGGCTGCTGGGCTCGTCGCTGTTCAGCGCGCAACTCGCCGCCGCGCTTGGTTTGCCGTTCGCGTTCGCGTCGCACTTCGCGCCGGATTACATGCTGAGCGCGTTGCAGGTTTATCGCTCGCAATTCCGGCCGTCGGCGACGCTCGACAAACCGCATGCGATGGTCGGCGTGAATCTGTTCGCCGCCGATACCACCGAAGAAGCGCAGCGGCTCTTCACGTCGTTGCAGCAGCAGTTCATCAACTTGCGGCGCGGCACGCCGGGGCAGTTGCAGCCGCCGGTCGAGCTGCTCGAAGCGTCGGAGATGGAGCTGAACGGGGTCGCGCACTCGCTCGCGTGCACGGCGCTCGGCGATCGCGACGCGGTGCGCGCGGGCCTCCAGTCGATCATCGATCAGACCGGCGCGGACGAATTGATGCTCACCGCGCAGATCTACGATCACGCGGCGCGGCTGCGGTCGTTCGAGATCGCCGCGCAGGTGCGCGACGAGATGGCGGCCGGCAAGTAAGCACGCCGCCGCATGAAAAAAAGGACAGCCGATGGCTGCCCTTTCTGTTTGCCCGGGTTAGCCTCGCACTCTGCGGATCACCCGTTGCTCATTCAACATCGGGGTCAGCGATTGGCCGGCACCGCCGCCAACCCGTCCAGCAGCGCTTTGTGAAACGCCTGCGGATCCTGCATCTGCGGCGCATGCCCCAGCTCCGCGAACTCGACCAGCGTCGCATGCGGGATCGCCTTCGCGGCCGCCCTGCCCAGTTCCGGATAATGGCCGATCTGCGCGCGTACCTCAGGAGGCGCCGCGTCCTTGCCGATCGCGGTGGTGTCCTTCTGCCCGATCAGCAACAGCGTCGGCATGCTCAGTTGCGCCAGCTCGTAGACCACCGGTTGCGTGTAGATCATGTCGTAAAGCAGCGCGGAATTCCACGCGACGATCTGCTTGCCCGGCCCGCGATACATGCCCGCGAGCATCTGCACCCACGGCTCGTAATCCGCGCGCCACTGACCCGCGTAATAGGTCGCCTGCTCGTAGCGGCGGATGCCGTCGGCGCTCGTCTTCAGTTCGCGCTCATACCACTGATCCACCGATAGCGACGGCACGCCCTTCGCCTTCCAGTCCTCCAGACCGATCGGGTTCACCAGCACCAGTTGCTGCGTTTCGCGCGGATACATCAGCGCGTAGCGAATCGCCAGCATGCCGCCGGTCGAATGGCCGATGATCGTCGCGTCGCTCACGCCGAGCGATTGCAGCAGCGCATGCGTGTTGCGCGCGAGCTGCTGAAAACTGTACTGATAGTGCTCGGGCTTGCTCGATTTGCAGAAGCCGATCTGGTCCGGCGCGATCACGCGATAACCCGCATCGCTCAGCCGATGAATGGTGGCGTCCCACGTCGCCGCGCAGAAGTTCTTGCCGTGCAGCAGCACCGCCGTGCGGCCGTTAGGCTGCGCGGGCTTGATGTCCATGTAGGCCATCTGCAGCGGCACGCCTTGCGACGTGAAGTCGAAACGCCCGACCGGCGCGGGATAGTTGAAGCCCTGCAGTTCGGGCCCGTAAGCCGGAGCGCCGATGTCGGCAATCGCTACGGCGGCCGCGCTGGCGGCGACCGGGCTGGCCTCGCTCAATGCGGCAGCGGCGGTGCTAGCGGGCGTGGCGGCTGAAGCAGACGAAACGGCGGATGCGGCAGCCCATGCACAGACGCTCAGCAGGGCAAGCAGAGAATGACGGCGAAAACTCATCGGGATTTTTTTGCAAAAAAGACGCAGCGAGGAACAGGCGGGGACGCTGCGCCGGATAGCCGGCGCCATGTCCTGCGGCCAGAAGCGCACGATTCTACGACGCGCCGCCGGAGTCTGCCGCCATTCGCGCACGCTCTCCAGCACGCGCGGCCGCGCCGGACGGTTTGGCACGCATATTGCGACGGCTCACCTCACGCTCTATGTGTCGTGCCGCACGGATGCGCGTCATACAAGAGTCGATTGTGCGCATGATGGGCCTCCGTGCGACCGGCGCGCGATTCACCCTCTCGCTCACGGCCAATCGGTGCTAGAACTAGCTGACGGGCCTCGCGTCGACGGAGCGCCTGGCAGCCCGAAACATCAACGCGGAACAAGTGACCCAAACATCCGGGCATATAACTGAGCAACCAACTTGCATGAGACCGGAGCACGGCGTTAGAGCGCCCCGCTCCCGTCGACCAAGGAGACAGACATGGACACCCCGGCACGGCTGAACGACATCCAGCGCAGCACTCTCGCGATCGTCCTCGCGGGCGGGCGCGGCACGCGGCTTGGGCCGCTCACCAACAAGCGCGTGAAACCGGCGGTGCACTTCGGCGGCAAATACCGCATCATCGACTTCGCGCTCTCCAACTGTCTGAACTCCGGCATCCGCCGCATCGCCGTGGTTACGCAGTACAAGGCGCATTCGCTGTTGCGCCACCTGCAACGCGGCTGGAGTTTCCTGCGCGGCGAGTTCGGCGAGTTCATCGACCTTTGGCCGGCGCAACAGCGCGTGGAAGGCGCGCACTGGTATCGCGGCACCGCGGACGCGGTGTTCCAGAACCTCGACATCATCCGCTCGATCCGGCCGAAATACGTGGTGGTGCTGGCGGGCGATCATATCTACAAGATGGACTACACGCGCATGATCGCCGACCACGCGGAAAGCGGCGCGGATTGCACGGTTGGCTGCATCGAAGTGCCGCGCATGGAGGCCGTCGCGTTTGGCGTGATGGCGGTGGATGAAAACCGCCGCGTGACCGGCTTCGTGGAAAAGCCCGCCGATCCGCCTTCGATTCCGGGCCGCCCGGATACGGCGCTCGCCAGCATGGGCATCTACGTGTTCAGTGCCGACTACCTGTATGCGCTGCTCGAAGAGAACATCTCCAGCATCGATACCGATCACGACTTCGGCAAGGACATCCTGCCGCGCGTGGTCACGCAAGGCACGGCGATCGCGCATCCGTTCAGCATGTCGTGCGTGTCGTCGGACCCGAACGTGGAGCCGTACTGGCGCGACGTCGGCACCATCGACGCGTACTGGGCCGCCAATCTCGACCTCGCGTCGACCATCCCGACGCTCGATCTGTACGATCGCAACTGGCCGATCTGGACGTATCAGGAACAGCTGCCGCCCGCGAAGTTCGTGCGCGACATGAAGGGGTTGCAAGGCTCGGGCAATAACCTGATCGTGTGCGGCGGCTGCGTGATCTCGGGCTCGCAGATATCGCGCTCCGTGCTGTCGTCGAACGTGAAGGTGAGTTCTTTCTGTAATATTAATGAGGCAGTCTTGTTGCCGCAGGTCACGGTCGGCGCGAGTTGCCGTTTGCAGAAGGTGGTGATCGACCGCGGCTGTGCGATACCTGAGGGCACGGTGATCGGCGAAGATCCGGTGGCGGACGCCGAGCGCTTCTATCGCACCGACGACGGCGTCGTGCTGGTCACGCCCGAAGCACTGCGGCAGAAGCTGACGCTCAAATGATGCGGCACACGGCGCGCTGCGTGCGGCGAACGCGGCGCGACCCGGCGTCGGCATGACCTGGCGGAACCCCAACCCTCACTCAGGAACGAGACCCGGCCTATGACGATTCGCGCGCTGCACGTCGCAAGCGAGCTGTATCCCCTCCTCAAAACGGGCGGTCTCGCCGACGTCGCGGGCGCGCTGCCGCCTGCGCTGATCGAGCGCGGCGCCGACGTGCGCGTGCTGCTGCCCGGCTTTCCGGCCGTGCTCGCGGGTCTCGCCGACCTGCATCCGGTCGCGCAACTGGGGCGCCGTTTCGACACACCGAAGGTGACGCTCGAACGGGGCACGTTGCCGTCCAACGGTCTGATCGTCTACGTGATCCGCGCCGATACGCTCTACGACCGCCCCGGCAACCCATATCTGAACGACGAGCACGTACCCTACGGCGACAACGCGCAACGTTTCGCGCTGCTCGGCTGGGTCGCCGCGCAACTGGCGCAGCAACTCGACCCGGCGTGGTCGCCGCAGATCGTCCACGCGCACGACTGGCACGCGGGTCTCGCGCCCGCCTACCTGAAGGCGGCCGAGCGCCAGCACGGCCGCTCGTTCGCGCGCAGCGTGTTCACGGTGCACAACCTCGCGTATCAGGGCGTGTTCCCCGCGCATCAGTTCGGCCAGCTCGCGCTGCCGGACGATTTCTTCAGCATGTACGGCATCGAGTTCTACGGGCAGTTGTCGTTCCTGAAGGCCGGGCTCTACTACAGCGACCGCATCACGACCGTCAGCCCGACCTATGCCCGCGAAATCCAGACGCTCGCCCAGGGCGGCGGGCTCGACGCGTTGCTGCGCCATCGCTCGCACGATCTGAGCGGCATCCTCAACGGCGTCGATTACGCGGTGTGGAATCCCGCCAGCGACACGCTGCTCGACACGCATTACAGCGCCACGCGCCTCGCCGGCAAAATCGCCTGCAAGGAGGCGCTGCAAAAGCGCTTCGGCCTGGCGCAGAAAAACGACGCGCTGCTGTTCGGCGTGGTGAGCCGTCTGACCGAACAGAAGGGCCTCGATCTGCTGCTGGGCGCGGTGCCCGAGATCGTCAAACGCGGCGGGCAGCTGGTCGTGTTCGGCACCGGCGACCCGGCGCTGGAGAACGGCCTGAAACGCGTCGCGCAGACGCATCCGGAGTCGGTCGCGGTGGAGCTCGGCTTCGACGAAACGCTCGCGCATACGATCGTCGCGGGTAGCGACGTGATCGCGGTGCCGTCGCGTTTCGAGCCGTGCGGGCTGACGCAGCTGTATGCGCTCGCGTATGGCTCGCTGCCGCTCGTGCACTGCGTGGGCGGCCTCGCCGACACGGTCACGGACGCGTCGCTCGAAAACCTCGCCGACGACCTCGCCACCGGCTTCGTGTTCGAACGGTTCGAACCGAAGGGGCTCGCCGCCGCGATTCGCCGCGCGTTCGCGCTGTATGGCCGGCGCACCGAGTGGAAGGCGACCCAGCGGCGCGCGATGCGCCAGGACTTTGGCTGGGGGGCGTCGGCGGAGCGATATCTGACGTTGTACCGGGAGCTGGTTTAAGGGCAAGTTTTGCCCCGGCCCGACGTACCTCGTCGCCGCATTGCCGCATCGCTCCATCGCCCCAACCCCGGCCGTCGATCCCCCTCCTCTCTCTGTTTTGATGGTTCGACGCAACAACACGGGGACGGATCGACTCGCGCGCGCCAAACTCATGTATTGTTTCCTGACAATGCAAACTGCGCATTTTTCTTGCACCATCTGAAGCAGTCCTGCCGAGCAAGGCGATCGGTCCATCCCGGATCCCCAGCGCGGCGCACTCTTTCCTGTGACCTCTAAAACGCGCCACATCGCTTGCGCGGGCCATACCATGACGAAAAACGTTCTGAGCATCCAGTCACATGTCGTTTTCGGGCACGCCGGCAACAGCGCGGCCGTGTTTCCGATGCGCCGGCTCGGCGTCAACGTGTGGCCGCTCAACACCGTGCAGTTCTCGAACCACACGCAATACGGCCATTGGACCGGCAGCGCGATCGATGCATCGCAGATGGAGGATCTCGTCGAAGGCATCGGCGCGATCGGCATGCTGCCGCGCTGCGACGCGGTGCTCTCCGGCTATCTGGGCACGCCCGAACAGGCGCAGTCGGTGCTGGAGATCGTCAAGGCCGTGAAGGCCGCCAATCCGCGCGCGTGGTATTTCTGCGATCCAGTGATGGGCGCCGCGAGCGGCTGCAAGGTCGAGCCGGGCATCCAGGAATTTCTGGTGCGCACGATGCCGGAAGCGGCCGATGCAATGGCGCCGAACCATACCGAGTTGCAACGGCTGGTGGGCCGCGAGATCGAGACGCTCGAAGAAGCGGTGACGGCGTGCCGCGAAGTCATCGCGCGCGGGCCGAAGCTGGTGCTGGTCAAGCATCTGCTCGACCGCAACAGTCCCGCCGACCGCTTCAACATGCTGGTCGTCACCGAGCGCGAGGCGTGGATGGGTCAACGCCCGCTCTATCCGTTCGCGCGGCAGCCGGTCGGGGTCGGCGATCTGACGAGCGCGGTGTTCGTCGCGCGCACGCTGCTCGGCGATTCGATTCGCGCGGCCTTCGAGCACACGCTCGCCGCCGTAAACGCGGTGGTCAAGGCGACCTGGCAGGCCGGGCGCTACGAGCTCGAACTGGTGGCCGCGCAGAACGACATCGCGCAGCCGCGCGAGTGGTTCGACGCATGGGTCGCGGAGACCGCCTGAGTCGCCCGCCCGCCGCGCCGCAAACCGCGTCTGTCAGCCGGCCGTCCTATAATGCGTGCCGCGTGGACGAGGCAGCGCCCGTCCGCATGGCATTTCTCACGCATCCGGCATTCAGCAGACGAGGCATCGATGGACGGTTATATCCGCAGCGAGCGGGAAGAATTTTTTGAGCAGTTGTGCATCAGCGTCGACGCCGACGAAGCGCACGAACAGGAAGCAATCGAGTACTTCGAGAACCAGTTCGACCAGGCCGATTTCGATCCGGCGCAGTGGCTCGACATCGCGCTGTACTACTCGCCGGCCGTCGCGCGCGGCATCGTCGACATGGTGACGCCCGACGACAAGGCGCGCAGCAACATCGCCGAAGTGATCGCGGACAATCTCGACATCTCGTACGGCGAGGACGAATGCCAGCAGTTCGCCGAGACCATCGAATTCGCCCTGAACAACGGCGTGCCGGTCGACATCGACCTGGTACTCGACGGCTGCCAGCGCGCGATCGACGATCTCGACACCTGGGCCGACGACGACACCAAGGCGCCACTGCTGCGTCTGCGTGAAGAGCTGTTGCGCCAGCAAGGCGAGCGTTGAGCGCTTTGCCGCGCGAAGCATCCGCAAAACAACACCCGGGCAACACCTAAGCAACGCCGCCGGCGCGCTCGCGCCGGCTTCTTAAGCATATGCCGCAATCGGCACCTCACACGCCGTCCCTCACGGCTGCCCGCCCGCACACTGCGCGGCCTGTGCCGAAATGCTCATCCAAAGCGCCTCGAACTGCCAAGACGACGGCAAATTGGCTTTCTATATTCGCGCCAGATTGACTGCGCGCATAAACGCCGCTGAACGCACTGCGCGTATTCCAGCCTTGTTTATGGCGTCCGATCATTCGTAGTCTCTCGATACGCGCGAGGCGAAGCCTCGGCCCGCGTGTCGATCCAGCGTTACCGTCTTGCCGCTTTCACACCCTGAAACTGTCGATGGAAGGAGAGACCATGAGTCTTCGCAACACGCTGAAACCGCTTGCCCTGGTCGCGGGCGCCCTCTTCGCGGTCGCGCCGCTGAGCGGTTTCGCCGACGACCTGCCGGTGAAGATCGGCTTTGCCGCGCCGCTGACAGGCGCCAATGCCGGCTACGGCAAGGACCTGGAAAACGGTGTCCGGCTCGCGATCGAAGAAGCCAACGCGCAGAAGATCAAGATCGGCGACAAGGTCGCGCAATTCCAGCTGATCTCGCAGGACGATCAGGCCGACCCGCGCATCGGCGTGCAGGCCGCGCAGAAGCTGGTCGACTCGGGCGTGTCGGCGGTCGTGGGCCACTTCAATTCGGGCACCACGATTCCCGCGTCGCAGGTCTATGAACAGGCTGGCATTCCGGTGATCGACCCGGCCGCCACCAATCCGATCATCACCGGCCGCGGCTTTGCCAACACCTTCATGGTGATTTCCACCGACGGGCAGAACGCCGGCAACGCGGGCGCGTACGCGGTGGATGTGACCAAGGCCAAACGCATCGCGATCATCGACGACCGGACCGCGTTCGGCCAGGGCGAAGCCGATGAGTTCGAGAAGGCGGTGAAGGCGCACGGCGGCACGATCGTCGCGCGCGAGTACACCGACAATCACGCGGTGGACTTCAGCACGCAAATCACCAAGATCAAGGGGACCAACGCGGACCTCGTGTTTTTTGGCGGCCTGGATAATCAGGCGGCCGGCTTCGCGCGGCGCATGAAGCAACTGGGCCTGAACGCGCAACTCGTGGGCGGCGGCGGCGTGATGGACCCGGACTTCATCAAGCTCGCCGGCGATTCGGCCGACGGCGTGATGGCGTGGGAATACGGCCGCCCGCTCGCGCAATTGCCCGGCGGCAAGGACTTCTCCGCGAAGTTCAAGAAGCGCTTCGGTGAAGACATCCTGTCGTATGCGCCGTTCGGCTATGACGGCGCGTGGGCCGCGATCAAGGCGATGCAGCAGGCGAAGTCGAGTTCGCCGTCGGCGTATCGGCCGGTACTGAAGGCGATCGATTTCGAAGGCGTGACTGGCAAGATTTCGTTCGACAACACAGGCGCGTTGAAGAGCGGTGCCTCGACGCTGTATCAGGTGAAGAACGGCGCGTGGGTGCCGATCGTCACGAAGAGCGGGACCTGAAGCGCTTGAATTGCGCCGGCCGTGTTCGATGACGCGCGTGTGGCCCTGGCATTGTGTCGCGCCAGGGCCGCTATTTCACCTTCGCCGCTTTCACCACCAGCTCGGCGTCGAGATCGCGCTCGATCCGCACGAGGTCGTCCTTCATCCCGGCGAACTCGTCGGCCGAACACATCTGATGGCCGAACGCGGCGCGCAGATGGCGGCTGACCTGCAGCATCCGCGTCGCGGGATCGAAGCTGTAGCGCGAAGAGAATGTCAGAAAGCGGTCCTGCACCGCCGTATCGGCGGGTAAATCCGTCACGCGGACAAAGCGCGGCAGCGTCATCTCCAGCGTCTCGTCGAACTCCGCGCCGATGCAGGCCCACGGCTGCGTGCGCGCCGGCTCGGCGAGCCACGTCTGCACCTGCGAGCCCATTCCGCCGGACAGGCTCGTCAGCGCGGGCACCGCCGTCGTGCCGTCCTGCCACACGAAATGCGCGACGCTGCCCTGCATCGACGTGGCAAAGGGTCCGACGGTCGCGGCGACGTCGTCGGTACGCAGCTGCGCGGTGCCATGCAGCCCGGTGAGCAACAGACGGTTCGCCGCGATCTGCTGCGTGCGCTGCCGGGTCGCGCGCCGGAACGTGTTGCGCTCGACCTCGGCGGTGAAGCCCGCATCTTCGACTCGGTAAGCGTAATTCGCGCTGCCGCTTTCATCGACGTCGATCTGCAGGCGCGCCGAGCGCTCGCGCGGCTGCGTGGCCGGCGTGCGCGACAGCACGCCTTCGCCGACCAGCAGCACGGGCCGGTCCATCACGCCAGGCGGCAGATAGCCGAAGGCCGTGCCGCCCGCGGTCGTGTCGGCGAACAACGACAATTCAGGAATCCAGATAATCGCGTGATTGATCGCGCTCGCGCCGTAGCCTGGCACGTCGGGCAAGCTGTAGTACGGCCCGAGATTGAGCAGCACCGCCTCGCTGCGGATGCCCACCGCGGCCAGCAATGCGCCGTACAACGCGACGTGGTCCTTGCAGTCGCCGTAGCGGTTGCGCAGGATGTCGGTCGCCTTGTGCGGAATCGCCGCTGTCTCGCCGAGAAACAACGCGACGTAGCGGATGTTCAGGCGCATCCAGTCGTACAGCGCCTGAGCTTTCGCGCGCGGATCGGCGAGGTTGGCCGTCAGGCTTTGTGCGAGCCGCGCGATGGCGGGGTCGTCGATCGTCGCGTCGGCGGCGGGTCCGCGATAGCGCGCGGCGAAGCTCGCGAAGTCCGGCACAGTCGACACCATCAGCCGGTCGCCCCAGTTCGCGTAGCCGACCGCGCCCGCTTCGAGCGGCGCATACGGCCCATGCCGGTAGTCGAACTCGTAGCGCGTGCGGCCATTGACCGTGACCGGCGGCACCGCCGTGTAGCCGCGCGCGTCGGCGTAAAGCGGCACGTCTTCGGGTAGATCGAAGATCAGCCGCTGCAACTCAACCGGATCGCGCGTCGGCTCGACCAGGTACGCGAAGGTGCCCGCCTGCAGCGGCTTCGTGCGGGTCTTGCGAAACGCCAGATGCACGCGCGCCCCGGGCTCGACGGCGGGGAAGATCACCGTGCGCAACACCCCGTCCTCGAAACTCGGCGCGCCGGCCGAGCGCGGCTCCTGCACGTCGCGGATCGCCTCGGGGCCGACCGGATGCGCGATGCCGTTGCGGTCGAAGGTTTCGGCGGCCAGCAGCTCCACCTGTTCGATGTCCTTGTTGAACCACACATAGCGTTGCGCGATGTCGTCGACGCCGCTCGTCGTGTTGGCACGCAGGATGGTGTCGTCGTGTTCCTCGATCGAGCCGTCTTTCTGGATCGTGAACAGGTGCACGTCGCTTTCCATCGTGGATGGCGCGCGGTCGGGATCGGCGGGCGTGGCGTCGTCCGCGTGGGCGAGCGTCGCGAAAGCGCAGGCCGCACAGGTGAAGACGGCGCACGCGGCCAGCGTCGAAGCAGCGGTCAGTGCGAGCGACGCAATGCGCGCCGTCATAGGCGGCGCGCCCTGCCCCGCGCGCGCCACGCGGCGTCTCGTCGGCGGTCGGACCCGCGTGATCGAACAGCGATCGCTTGCGCCCCCCGATGCATGCCGCGCCCCTCAATCCGTTTCGCCGAGATGCCCCAACAAAGCCTGCAGCCGCTCCACATGCCTGAGCAGCAGGTGGCGATGCTTCTCGATCTGTTCGAGCCGGCCCGCGAGGTCGGCCTGGATCGGGTCGTCGAGATCGGCGGCGGCGATCACCTCCTCCACCTTCGCGCGCATCGACGACAACTCGACCGGTGCATGACTCAGATGCCGCTCGAACCGTCGCACGTCCTGAATCGCCAGCTCGCGGACCTTGCGGAAATGCGCCTGACGCCGGTGCGCTTCCACGTCGAGCGTTTCTTCCTCGACGCGCTTCGCCGGCCCCGGCTGTCCGAAGATCGGCTCGGGCGGCCGCAGCACGGTCTTCTTGCGCACCGGATGCGCGGTGCCGCGAAAACGCGCGAGCGGCTGTTCGTTGTCGATCGCCTCGCGCGCGTTCGGTGGTATCTCTTGCCCCGTGTGCGGCACGTTCATCCAGCCGTTCGGCAAACCGGTGACCGCCTCGATCCCGCGCACGAATTCCTCGCTGAATTCGCGCTGACCGGACAGCATCAGTTTCAGGTAGCTCGCGGAGAAGGTCATCATGCGCGCGAGACGGGTCGCCGCGCCGACCTCGCGGGTCAGCAGCACCAGGTTTGCTCGCCAGACCGGGAGCAGCAATTCGTCGGAATCTTCCATCGCTGGGTCTTCCATCTTGTTGCCCGATGTAGTGACGACACGCTCGCGCACGTCATCGTTTTGAAAGGGTAGCCGCTTCACTGCGTGACACGCAATCCCGGCGTGAGCCTGGCTGTGCTGATTGTGTGCTGCCTGGCACACATGGCCGCCGTTGTAACGAAAATACACGCTCACGCGCGCCGCCGCCCGACTGCAGGCGCTCGCGACGTGCCGCGTGTTGCATTGACACACACATTCGCACAGTGTTCCTACGCTCGACGCCCGCAATGTGGCATGCTTGCGTGCCGATGCGGCACGTCTCGTGCTGGATCGGTAGCTCCACAACATTGACTTAAGGGTTTTGTAATGAAAAAAATCGTTCTCGCCATGGCCGCCGCTGTCGTCACCTTGAGCGCAATCGCTCCCGCGCAAGCGTATGAGCATCATCGCGAATGCCACAAGGTGCGCGTTCACCATCACTGGGAAAAGCGCTGCCACTAAGGTGGCGATGCTGTGCCCGCCTGGGCACGGCACGCATCGCAAAGCCCCGCACGAGCGGGGCTTTTTTTTTGCCGATGACTTCGACGCGGCACAGCGCGGAACGACGTTCGACGCGCTCTACCTTCCGCGTGAAAGCACCGGCGCGCAATCACAGACACATGCTGTTACACCTTGGCGGTATCGGCCGACGCGGACGCGGCAAGGCGCTGGAGCGCAGTGGCGTCACTCGCGTGGTGAACAGATTGCGTGAGCGGCAGTGGCGGTGCCGTCTTCACGCGAGCCTGATGGAACCTGATGAACTTGACGCCGCCTTTCAAACCGCTTCGACGCGCGCCAACGCCGTCGTCATCAACGCTTCGAGCAACGGCTCGACCTTCGCCGCGCGCGTTTCGTCATACGCATACGGCAGTTGTTCTTCCATATACGTGATCTGCGATAGTTCGAGCTGTACGGCATGCACGCGTTGCTCGGGCTGTCCATATTGCCGCGTGATGTAGCCGCCCTTGAAGCGGCCGTTGGCGACCGCCGTATAGCCACCGTGCCGTTCGACGACAGCGGCCAACGCCTCGCCCATGCCCGCCGCCGCGCTCGCGCCATTCGACGTGCCGAAGTTGAAATCCGGCAGACGTCCCTGGAAAAAACGCGGCACCTGCGAGCGGATCGAATGCGCTTCCCACAGCAGCACCTTGCCGTGTTTCGCTTTGAGCGCCGCAAGCTCGCCGCTCAATGCATCGTGATACGGCTTCCAGTAGGCGTCGCGACGGCGCGCGACTTCGGCGTCGTCAGGCAAATGGCCGTCGAGATACAACGGCTCCTTGTCGAACGTGTCGACCGGCAGGAGACCGGTGGTGTCCTGCCCCGGATAGAGGTTCGCGCCATCGGGTGGACGGTTCAGATCGATCACGTAGCGCGCGTAGGTGGGCGCGAGAATCGATGCGCCCATGCGTTTGGCGAACGCATAGAGACGGTCGAGGTGCCAGTCGCAATCGTCGGTGCGTTGCACGGCCGGGGTCATCGTCGCAGCGATGTCGGCGGGAATCTGCGTGCCCAGATGCGGGATCGAGATCAGCAGCGGCAGGCTTCCCTGATGCAGCGAGAAAACCGGCGGAGTGTTGGGTGCGGTCATGTCAGTCCGGAATCGAAGGTTCAGTTCGGCGCATCAGCAGCGCATGGGCGGCGAGCCATTGAAGCACGCTACCCATGCGTCGCTCATCTGCACCATTTCACTTGAGCAGTTCCGCGAGCGCCACACGATAGCGCGCGTAAGCGCCCTCTTCATCGCGATGCCTGCGGTTCTCGACGACCTTGTCGCCGCCCGCGTAGACGTCGCGAATCGGCGTCTCGCCGTGCTCGCAGAATACGACACCCGAGAGCCACGCGTCACTCGCATGCTCGGCGATGCTCGGATGATCGGCGTCGAGCACGAGCCAGTCCGCGCGGCGGCCGGCCTGCAACGCGCCGACCGCGCGACCGGTCGCGTGCGCGCCGCCGTCGAGCGCGGCGTCGAACAGACGGTCCGCGACATGCGTGGCCTGCGCCGACGCCAGCACGTTGCGTTGCCGGCGCGTCAAACGCTGGCCATATTCGAGCAGCCGCAATTCGGCGCGCCAGTCGACGCCGATATGGCTGTCCGAGCCGACGCCGATGCGCCCTTGCGCGTCGAGATATTCTTGCGCGGGAAAAATGCCGTCGCCGAGATTGGCTTCGGTAATCAGGCACAAACCGGCCACCGCGCCGCTCCTCGCGAGCGCCAGCGTTTCGTTCGCGTCGACGTGGGTCGCGTGCACGAGACACCAGCGGCTGTCGACATCGAAACGATCCAGCAGCCATTGCACCGGACGCGCGCCTTCGGTTTCGATGCACGCGTCGACCTCGGCGGTCTGTTCGGCGATATGGATATGCACCGGCGCATCGGCGTCGATCCCGCGGAGCAGCGCGCGCAACGAATCCGCCGACACCGCGCGCAACGAATGCGGCGCCACGCCGTAACGCAGCGCAGCGCTCTCGGGACGCGCCGTCCGTAGTGTGCCGAGCAGATCGAGCAGGCTCTCCGGCGTATTGATGAAGCGCCGCTGATCGTCGCGCGGCGCGCGCGAGCCGAAGCCGCTGTACTGATACAGCACCGGCAGCATCGTCATGCCGATGCCGCTCGCCGACGCCGCATCCACCACGCGTTGCGCAAGCTCCGCCTGATTCGCGTAACGGCCGCCGTCGGGTGCGTGATGCACGTAGTGGAACTCGCACACCGACGTATAGCCCGCCTTCAGCATTTCGATGTACAGCCACTGCGCGACACTCGCGAGCCCTTCCGGCGTGATGCGCGCGGCGAAGCGGTACATCAGGTCGCGCCAGCTCCAGAAGTTGTCGGTGGCGCCCGTGCCGGATGCCGCGCGATATTCGGTGAGGCCGGCCATCGCGCGCTGGAACGCGTGCGAATGAAGGTTCGGCATGCCAGGCAATATCGGACCGGCCGCTTTGCGCACGCCCGCGGGCAAGGCCGGAGCATCCGGCGTGACCGCCGTCAACGTGCCGTGCGCGTCCCACTCCAGCAGCACGTTGCGGCGCCAACCGTCGGGCAGGTACGCGTGGTCGGCAAACAGCGCTTGATTCGATTGCGTCATCGCTTAAGTCGTCTCTCAGGTCTTGGCTCGGGTCCCAGGCGTGGGGGTTAGCTTCGGTCCCGCCGCGTATAAACGGTCTCGCCCGCGCGCACGACGCGCGCGCACAACGGTCGCCCGATCCAGTAAGCCAGCTCGGCCAGCGAATCGACCGACCACACCGCGAAATCGGCCGCGCGTCCGGCTTGCAGCGCGCCGTGCGTGTCCGCTTTGCCGAGCGCGCGCGCCGCATGCGCGGTCACGCCTTGCAGCACCTCGGGCACGGTCATGCGGAACAGCGTGGTCGCCATGTTCATCATCAACAACAACGACGTCGCGGGCGACGTGCCGGGGTTGCTGTCGGTCGAAATCGCAATCGGCACCTCGTAACGCCGCAGCAAGTCGAGCGGCGGCAACTGCGTCTCGCGGATGAAGTAATACGCGCCCGGCAACAGCACGGCCACTGTGCCCGCCTCCTTCATCGCGGCGACGCCGGCTTCGTCGAGGAACTCGAGGTGGTCGGCGGACAGCGCGCGATGGCGTGCCGCGAGCGCCGTGCCGCCGCCGTTCGACAACTGCTCGGCATGCATCTTTACCGGCAGCCTGTAGCGCTCGGCCGCATTGAACACGCGCTCGCTTTGTTCCAGTGAAAAGCCGATGCGCTCGCAGAACACGTCGACCGCATCGACGAGGCCTTCGTCGGCGAGCGCGGGCAGCATCGTGTTGCAGACTTCGTCGATATACGCGTCCGCGCGACCCGCGAATTCTGGCGGCAACGCGTGCGCACCGAGGAACGTCGTGTAGACCGTCACCGGATAGCGTTCGCCCAACTGCCGCGCGACGCGCAGCATCTTGCGCTCGCTGGCGAGATCGAGGCCGTAGCCGGATTTGATTTCGACGGCCGTCACGCCTTCGGCGAGCAGCGGTTCGAGTCGCGCCGCCGCTTGCCGGAACAGCGTGGCTTCGTCCGCGGCGCGCGTGGCACGCACCGTCGAGACGATGCCGCCGCCCTGCCGCGCGATTTCCTCATAGCTGACGCCCGCGAGGCGCTGCGCGAATTCGTCCGCGCGCTGGCCGCCGTACACGAGATGCGTATGACAATCGACGAGGCCCGGCGTCACCCATGCGCCGTGCAGTTCTTCGCGCGGCCACGCGGCATAGTGAGCGGGTAAGTCGGAGGCCGCACCGAGCCACGCGATGCGGCCGTCCTCGACGGCGATCGCGGCATCGGCGAACGTGTGTCGAGGGTCGCCCTGCGGGCAAAGTTTCAGGTGATGCCAGACGGTTTGCTTCATCGCGTGCCCGTTTCTGCCTGTTCTGCTTGTTGCGTGTCGGTGATGATTCGCGTGCGCGCGCTCCGGTGCTGCGTGGAGGCGCGCATGCGAAGCGTCGTCATCGTCGCGTGTAGCGGATGCTGATTGCGAGCACCGCACCCGCCCCCTCAAGTGCGCAATGCAGCGCGTTCGGCGAGTCGATGCGCAGCGTGTCGCCGGTTTCGAGTTGCAGTGCTTTCGCGCCCGCTAGCGTGAGCGTGACCGAAGCGCTCGCGCAGAACAGCAGCACGACGTCGGCGGAAAAGGTGCGCCGCGTGTCGTGCTGCTCGCCGTGCTTCGATGCTTCGCGCCACACGTCGAGTTCAGCGTGCGCCGCGTCACGCCGCACCATCAGGTTGAAGTCGCGCGTCGCGCCGTCGACGAGACGCGCATCGATCCGCGCGGCACCATCGAAACGTGCGATGTCGAGCGCCTGCATCAGCGCGTGCGACTTCACGATGCGCGGGCCGTCCGCTTCATCGGCGTCCGCTTCGTCGAGCACCATCCCCGCGCCGGACAACAACACCAGCGTGCGGTCGATGCCCTCGAAACGCGAGAACGGCCCGGCCTGCGCAACGTCGGCGATGCTCACGCGCCACGCAAAGTCGTTAAGCCCCGAGTTCGCAGGAAACGCCGCCACCTCACGCGTGACGCCGCCGCCGTTTTTCCATGGCGCCGCCACGAGGTCGGCGCCGCGAATCAGCGTGAGCGTCGCCATGCTGCTCACATCCATCACGATTAGCGGCCCAGCATCGGCAGATTGAGGCCCGCCTCGCGCGCGGTCTGCTGCGCGAGTTCATAGCCCGCATCCGCGTGACGCATCACGCCGGTGGCCGGGTCGTTGAACAGCACGCGGCCGAGGCGTTCGCGCGCCGCATCCGTGCCGTCCGCGACAATCACGACACCCGAGTGCTGGCTGAAGCCCATGCCGACCCCGCCGCCGTGATGCAGCGATACCCACGACGCACCGCCCGCCGTGTTCAACAGCGCGTTGAGCAGCGGCCAGTCGCTGACGGCGTCCGAGCCGTCCTTCATCGATTCGGTTTCGCGATTCGGGCTCGCCACCGAACCGGTGTCGAGGTGATCGCGACCGATCACGATCGGCGCCTTCAGCTCGCCGTTTTTCACCATCTCGTTGAACGCCTGGCCCAGACGATAGCGATCCTTCACGCCGACCCAGCAGATCCGTGCCGGCAGACCCTGGAACGCGATGCGTTCGCGCGCCATATCGAGCCAGTTGTGCAGATGCGGATCGTCGGGGATCAACTCCTTGACCTTCGCATCGGTCTTGTAGATATCCTCGGGGTCGCCCGACAGCGCGACCCAGCGGAATGGCCCCTTGCCTTCGCAAAACAGCGGCCGGATATACGCGGGCACGAAGCCCGGGAAATCGAATGCGTTTTCGACGCCCATTTCCAGCGCCATCTGACGGATGTTGTTGCCGTAGTCGAGCGTAGCCGCGCCGCGCTCCTGCAGCGTCAACATCGCCTGCACCTGTTTAGCCATCGACTGCTTGGCCGGCGTCACGATGCTGTCCGGCGCGGTTTTCATACGCTCGCGCCAGTCTTCGACGCTCCAGCCTTGTGGCAGGTAGCCGTGAATCGGATCGTGCGCGCTCGTCTGGTCGGTTACGCAGTCCGGCGTGATGCCGCGCGCCACGCACTCGGCGAACACGTCGGCGGCATTGCCGAGCAGACCGATCGACACCGGCTTGCCCGCTTGCTTCGCTTCCTCGAGCATCGCAAGCGCTTCGTCCAGCGTCTTCGCCTTCTTATCGACGTAGCGCGTCTTCAGACGGAAGTCGATGCGCGTCTCGTCGCATTCGACCGCGATCATCGAGAAGCCCGCCATCGTCGCAGCGAGCGGTTGGGCGCCGCCCATTCCGCCGAGGCCGCCCGTCAGAATCCAGCGACCCTTCGGGTCGCCGTTGAAATGCTGGTTCGCCACCGAGAAGAATGTCTCGTAGGTGCCCTGCACGATGCCCTGGCTGCCGATGTAGATCCAGCTGCCCGCGGTCATCTGCCCGTACATCATCAGGCCCTTGCGATCGAGTTCGTGGAAATGCTCCCATGTCGCCCAATGCGGCACCAGGTTCGAGTTGGCGAGCAGCACGCGCGGTGCGTCCGCATGCGTGCGGAACACGCCGACCGGCTTGCCCGATTGAATCAGCAGCGTCTCGTCTTCACCCAGGTCCTTCAGCGACTGCAGAATCTGATCGAAGCAATCCCAGTTGCGCGCCGCGCGGCCAATGCCGCCGTACACGACGAGCGCGTGCGGATGCTCGGCTACTTCGGGGTCCAGATTATTCTGGATCATCCGGTACGCGGCTTCCGCGATCCACGTCTTGCAGGTCTTTTCCGCGCCGCGCGGGGCGCGGATCGTGCGGGTCGGGTCGAGTCGCGGGTCGATGTGTTTCGGGTTGTTCATGATGGCCCTCGGAATGCTTGAAGATGTTCGGAAGAGATTCAATAAAAAGATCCGGCAACGGCGCGATCAGAAGTGGCCGGTGAAGCGGTAGCGGCTGCCCGGATGCCACAGATTCGCAATCGACGCGACCTGGCTTTGCGACCACGTGCGCCGATGCAGCACGAGGCAAGGCTCCAGTTCGTCCATCGTCAGCAGCTCGCGCGTGTCGGCGTCGGCTGCGAGCGCTTCGATCCGGTACTCGACCCGCTGCAACGGCGCGACGCGCACGAGGTACTGGTTCGGCGTGGTGTTCGTGAAGTCCTGCAACGCGTACTCGGGCGCGACCGCCGGATTGACCCAGCGCTCTTCGAGTTGCACCGGCTCGTCGTTTTCGAAATGCAGCACACGCGAATGAAACACCGGACTCCCCGCGCTCACCTGCATCTCTTCGGCAAGCGCTTCGTCAGCGATGCTCGCACCGATGTGCAGCACCTTCGCCTGATAGCGATGACCGCGCGCGACGATTTCGTCCGAGATACTGCGGATCGCCACCAACGTCGATTCGTACTTCGGACGCGCGACGAAGGTGCCCGAGCCCTGCACGCGCGTGAGCACCTGCTCCGAGGTCAGTTCGCGCAACGCGCGATTGACCGTCATGCGCGCCACGTTGAATTCGCGCGCGAGCTCGTTTTCGGAGGGCACCTGGTCGCCTTCACCCCACTCGCCCGCATGAATGCGCGCGAGGATGAAGTCCTTGATGCCCTGATAAGCCGGAGCGTTCATTGGCTTGATCCGCGTGCTCGACACTTATTGTTCAACTTACTGTTCGGAGACGAACGAGAACGGGCTCAGTTTGCCGATCGTGCCGTCCTGCACCAGCTTCGTGACCGCCGCGATGTCCGGCGCGAAGTAATGATCGAGCTCGTAATGCGCGACGTCCTTACGCACCACGTCCATCACTTTCTGCAAGCTCGGGCTGGTCTTGTGCGGCGCGCGCAGATCGACGCCTTGCGCGGCGGCGAGCAGTTCGATCGACAGGATGTTCGCCGTGTTCTCCGCGATGTCGCCGAGCTTGCGCGCGGCGAACGTCGCCATCGACACATGGTCTTCCTGGTTCGCGGACGTGGGCAGCGAATCGACCGAGGCCGGATGCGCGAGCGTCTTGTTTTCCGACGCGAGCGCGGCGGCCGTCACGTGAGCGATCATGAAGCCGGAGTTCACGCCGCCGTCGCGCACGAGGAACGGCGGCAGGCCCGACAGGGTCGCGTCGATCAACAGCGCGATGCGGCGCTCGGCCAGTGCGCCGATTTCGGCGGCGGCCAGCGCGAGATTGTCGGCGGCGAACGCGACCGGCTCGGCGTGGAAGTTGCCGCCCGACAGCACTTCACCGGTGTCCGGGAAAATCAGCGGATTGTCGGAGACCGCATTGGCTTCGAGCAGCAGCACGTTCGCGGCATGGCGCATCTGGTCCAGACACGCGCCCATCACTTGCGGCTGACAGCGCAGGCTGTACGGGTCCTGCACCTTGTCGCAATCGGCGTGCGACACGTTGATGCCCGAGCCTTCCAGCAGCGAGCGGTAAGCCGCCGCCGCGTCGATCTGACCTTGATGGCCGCGCAGTTCGTGAATGCGTGCGTCGAACGGCTTCACCGAGCCCATCGCCGCGTCCACCGACAACGCGCCCGACACCAGCGCGGTGCGATACAGGTCTTCGATCGCGAACATGTTGTAGAGCGCGAGCGCGGTCGATGCCTGCGTGCCGTTGAGCAGCGCGAGACCTTCCTTCGCCTGCAGCGTGAGCGGCTTCAGGCCGACGAGCGCGAGGCCTTCGTTGGCCGGCATACGCTCGCCCTTCGCGAACACTTCGCCGACGCCGAGCAGCGTGGCCGACATATGCGCGAGCGGCGCAAGGTCGCCCGATGCGCCGACCGAACCCTTGACCGGAATCACCGGCAGCACGTCGGCGTTGTACAGCGTAATCAGCGCTTCCATCACTTCGCGGCGGATACCCGAGTGGCCGCGGCCGAGGCTCGATAGCTTCAGCGCGATCAACAGACGCACGACCGGACGCGACATCGGCTCACCCACGCCGACCGCGTGCGACAGCACCAGATTGCGTTGCAGCAGTTCGAGCTGGTCGCGCGGAATGTGCGTGCTGGCGAGCCGGCCGAAGCCCGTGTTGATGCCATAGGCCGGCTCGCCCTTCGCGGCGATGTCGGCGACGGCTTGCGCGCACGCGTCGATGGCGGCGTGGCTGGCGGGATCGAGTTGCAGTGCGACGTGTTCGCGCGCGATCTGGCGCAGTTGCGGGAGGGTCAGGTAGCCGGGTGTCAGAATCATGGTGTCGTTGTCCTGTCTATACAATTTCGAAGAAGTCTAGCGGCCGCGTCTTGTATATACAACTTCTTTTTCGAGAATTTGGCCTGGGGATTTCCATTAGCGGGAGGCCGCCTACTTGGCTTCCACTGGACGGCTGGGCCCGGGTGTCTAGCTCGCCCGGGACATTCGAGCTGTGCGGCTCGCCGTCCATGGACGGTTAACTTGTATATACACGTTCAGAATACGCGACACCATGCGGACAAAAATATTCTGTGCAGCGCTCTCCATGACCGTCGCCGGTTGGCCGATAAGAGAGTTATAGAAGAGCCTGCCCGGAGCGCAAAAAAAGCCCGCATGCTCTGGCGAGCAGCGGGCTCATCGCATGCGAGTGCAACAGCGTCCAACTACGTCAATGCACGGCCACCGTGCCGCTACAGCTTCACGCGCGCCGCGATGAAATCCAGAAAGCACTGCACGCGCCCCGCGAGCGACGCGCTCTGGTAATACACCGCGCTCACCGGCTGCCGCTCGTCGGCGAGCACGTTGCCGAGAATCGGCACGAGGCGTTCGTCGCGCACGTCGGCCGCCGTCATGAAGTCGGCGAGACAGGCGATGCCCCAGCCCGACAGCGCCAGTTGCCGCAGTGTCTCGCCGCTCGACGCGGTGATCGCCGGCTCGATCTTCAACGAGGCGTCCTTACTCTTGCGCCCTTCGCGCAGCGGCCAGCGGTTCAGATGCTCGGGCGCGGTGAAGCCGATCAGCCGATGCGCGCGCAACGCGTCCACCGTTTTCGGCTCGCCGTATTCGGCCAGATACGCCGGGCTCGCGAGCACGCGCAGCTTGCTGCTGCCTAACGCGCGCGCGTGCAACGTGGAATCTTGCAACGCGCCGATACGGATCGCGATATCGACCTTCTGTTCGAGCAGATCGACGATCCGCTCGTTGCTGGTCAGCTCCAGGCGAATCTCCGGATACAGCGCCGAAAACGCCGTCATATGCGGCGCGACGCAGTGGAGCATGAACGGCGACGCCGCATCGACGCGCAAGCGCCCCGATGGCCGCTCGCGTCCGCGTGCGACAGATTCCTCGGCCTCTTCCATCGCGGCGAGAATGGCTCGCGCCCGCAGCAGGAAGGCCTCGCCCTCTTCGGTCAGCTGCAAGCGGCGAGTCGTACGACGCACGAGCGCGGTGTCGAGTTTCTTTTCGAGGCGGGTGAGCGCGCGGCTCACGCCGGAGACGGTTTGCGCCAGCTTCTCGGCCGCCGCCGTGATCGAGCCGCTGTCGATCACGGTGACGAACACCAGCAACTCGTCGGTGGATGTTTTCATTGTTGATTTCAAATCAAGATTGATTTGAGACTAACACGCTTTTTGCGAGAATCAAGACGGCGGATACTGCTTGCCTGTCATCGTGTTTCCACCAAGGAGAACGTCTTGAAGATTTTCATCACGGGCGCAAGCGGTTTTATCGGCGGTTCGATCGCCGCGCATCTGGTGCGCGCCGGCCACCACGTACGCGGCCTGATCCGCAAACCCGAACATAGCGCCGAACTGCAACGGCTCGGCATCGAGCCGGTGATCGGCACGCTCGACGACCGCGCGTTGCTGATCGCCGAAGCGCAAGCCGCCGACGCGGTCATCAACGCGGCAAGCAGCGACCATGAAGGCGCGGTGAAGGCGCTGATCGAAGGGCTCGCCGGTTCCGGCAAGCCGTTCCTGCACACGAGCGGTTCGAGCATCGTCGGCGATGCGTCGGGCGGCGAAGCCGGGATTGGGGCAAATGGAGCACGCATCTATCACGAAGACGCGCTGCCCGAGCCGACCGCCGATAAGGCGCCGCGCGTCGCGATCGACCAGCTCGTGCTCAACGCGGCGCAGCAGAACATCCGCGCCGCCGTGCTGTGCAACACGCTGATCTACGGTCACGGCGCGGTGGCCGGCAGCGCGAGCGTGCAGTTGCCGCGACTCGTGCGTCAGGCGCAAAAGAGCGGCGTGGTGCGCCATGTCGGCAGCGGCGGCAACGTCTGGTCGAACGTGCATATCGACGACGTCGCCGAACTCTATCGCCTCGCGTTGGAGAAGACGCCGGCCGGCACGTTCTACTTCGTCGAAAGCGGCGAAGCGTCGTTCCGCGACATGAGCGCCGCGATCGCGCGCGCGATGAAACTCGGCGAGCCGCAAGACTGGCCGCTCGCGGAAGCGCAAAAGGAATGGGGCTATGAAATGGCGTCGTACGGACTCGGATCGAACAGCCGCGTGCGTGGCGAACGCGCGCGCAGCTTACTCGGCTGGCAACCGAAGCGCACGTCCGTGATCGACTGGATCGAGCACGACATGCTGGCCGCCGGCAAGACGTCGTAAGTCGTGTAAACCGTGTAAGGGCAACCGTTGCGAATCCGTAAGCTCGGCTCGCTAGAATCGCGCTCACCTGACCGTGCGACTCGACTCTCAGGGTCGCACATGAGCCCGGATTTTATCGATGACCCTTGCGCTGAACTTCGACTGGCTGACCAACCTGCTGGCGATTCTGTTCGTCGTAGCGTGCCTGTATGACGCACGTTACGACGAATACGGCGTGTTGACGCTGAGCGCGGCCGCGATGGGTCTCGCCGTGATGGCGATAGAATTTTTTCTCAAGCCGGCGTTCGATATGGCGCTCTGATGCGCCGAAGCGAGCCGCACTCCTCCGCTCACGAACCGCATGCGGCGCATCCGCCGCGCTTCTCTTCTTCGTAACGATCGTGATGCCTGACCCAGTCGGTCAGACTGTTCGTTTCGTTGCGCCCCTTCGGTGTGACGTCCAGATGCGCGTACGTGTTGATGAAGCGTTCGTCGCCGCGTCCGTAGCACGAATAGGTGTGGAATACGTCGCCGTTGCCGTCCTTGTAGAACACGCTATGGCCGTGCTGCTCGTCGATGCCGACGTCCTGCTCGGTGAAGTTGTAGAACGCCTTTTTGCTGGCCAGTTGCTCGGGCGTGAACGACACGTGGTAGTCGAAATTGAAATCGCTTCCGCTCGACGACACCCACGGAAAGGTCCACCCCATGCGCTGCCTGAAGGCCTCGATCTTCGCGAGCGGCGCGTGCGATACCGTCACGTACGACACGTCGTGATGCTCCAGATGCGTGAGGATGCCCGTCATGTGATCCGACAGGAACGAGCAGCCGACACAGCCCTCTTCCCAATCCGGGCCCAGCATGAAGTGATAAACGATCAGTTGGCTGCGGCCGTCGAACAGATCGGCGAGCGTCTCGCGGCCCTGCGGCGTGTCGAACCAGTAAGTCTTGTCGACCTTGACCCATGGCAGCGCGCGGCGTTTGCGGGCGAGTTCGTCACCGGCGCGCATGTGTGCTTTCTCTTGCGCGAGCAGTGCGCGACTCGCGGCCAGCCATTCTTCTCTCGTGCCGATGCGGTGTTGCGGTTCCATCTGCGTCTCCTTGTCTGCCATATGCAGTTGAGTCATACACATCCGAACCAATCCCTGGCATGTCGAACTATTTTTTTCGCCGACCCCTTCCGCGCGCGGCAGCCCTGGGCGCACGTGGCGCGGGCGCCTCTTCGACCAACGCGGCAAGACGATCGAGCGACTCCGACCAGAAGTGCTGATAACGGCCGAGCCATTCCAGCGCTTCCTCCATGGGTCCGGCACATAGACGGCACGCAACGGTGCGGCCCGTTTTGCTGCGCGTGATCAGACCGGCGCCGGACAGCACGTCGAGATGCTTCATCACGGCGGGCAACGACATCGCAAACGGCTCGGCGAGTTCGCTGACCGACAGCTCGCGCTCCGACAGCCGCGCGAGCAATGCGCGCCGCGTCGGGTCCGACAACGCGGCGAAGGTGCGATCGAGCAGCGCTTCGTTATACTTAACCATGAGGTTAAGTATAGAAACGGGCAGTGGAATGTCAAGGACAGGTTTTCTCGCGTGTGAATCGCGCGCCTGAAAAAGGAAACGCGGCGCGCCGCAGATCAGGCATTGCGGCACACCGCGTCGAAGGTGGAGAACAACCGACTACATTCACTCCATGCCCGCGCCACGCACGGACATCCAAACCATCAGATCGCCCAGCCGCCCAGATAAAATCCCACCAGCACGACCGCGATCACCACCGTGCCCACATTCAGCTTGCGATACTCGCCGCTCACCACGCGGCCGATCACGAGCGTCGCGAAACCGAGCATGATGCCGGTCACGATATTCGCGGTCAGCACGATGAACACCGCGCACATCAGCCCCGACATCGCGTCGACCATATCGTCCATATGCAGCTTGCTAACGTTCGACAGCATCAGCAGCCCGACATACATCAAGGCCGGCGCCGTCGCATACGAAGGCACGAGACTCGCGAGCGGCGAGAAGAACATCACGCCGAGGAACAGCAGCCCGACCACCGCCGCCGCCATGCCGGTCTTCGCACCGGCCGCGACGCCGACCGTCGATTCGATATACGCTGCCGCCGGCGCGCCGCCGAGCAGTCCCGAGAAAATCGAACTGAGCGAATCGGCGGTCAACGCACGGCCACCGTTGATGATGCGACCGTTCTCATCGAGCTGGCCCGCCTGTCCCGCGACCGCGCGGATCGTGCCGGTCGCGTCGAACACGGCGGTCATCACGAGCGCGAGCACGCTGGGCAGCACGGCCATCGACAGCGCGCCCTTGATGTCCATCGCGCCGATCAGCGACGCATGGCCCGGCGCGCTCAGCGACGGCACCGCGAATAGGCCGTGGAACGACACGGCCGGATCGATCGCGAGCGCGATCGCCGAGATCGCGACGATCACGATCAGGATCGAGCCCGGCACGCGACGTCGCACGAGACCGAAAATCGCCGCCAGCCCCGCCACCGACATCAGCGCCGGCAACGCGGTGATATGCCCGAGCGACACCGGCAAACCCGCGCCCGGATTCTTCACGACGAGACCGACGTCGTTGGCGGCGATCAGCAGCAGAAACAGGCCGATGCCGATGCCCGTGCCGTGCGCGATCCCGGTCGGCAGATTGCGCAGGATCCACGAGCGCACCCCCGTCACCGAGATCGCGGTGAACACCACGCCCATCAGGAACACCGCGCCGAGCGCGACGTTCGGCTGCAAGCCCTTGCCGAGCACGAGGCCGAACGCGGTGAACGCGGTCAGCGAAATCGCGCAGCCGATCGCGATCGGCAGGCGCGCCCACACGCCCATCAGCAGCGAGCCGAACGCGGTCGTCAGACACACCGCGACGAACACCGCGCTGGTGTCGAAGCCCGCTTTGCCGAACATGCCCGGCACGACGAACACGGAATAGACCATCGCGAGAAAAGTCGTGATGCCCGCGACGATCTCCTGACGCTGCGAGCTGCCGCGCGCCGAGATGTCGAAGTAGCGGTCGAGCAGGCCCTTTCCGTCGAACGATTCGGTCGCGACTTCGGTGATCGCCTGGGCGTGGGGTTCCATCATGATGAGTGCCTCCTTTATCAGCATGCTGAAACGGCCGTCGATACGGCCGTCGTCAGGGTTCGTCTCGTTGAGTTGATTTTTAGTGCGAGATACTTCGCGCGGGTCGCCTCGCTCGCCTGGCTCGGTCGTTTGTCCCGCTTTGTTGCCTCGAAATGTAGGACACCACAAATATGTCTCCAATCGCATGGATGGCATGCCGGACATGTCGCGACGCTTATATCCTTCAGGAGACGGCGCGCTCGCCCACGCGCCGCGCGTTTACACCTACGGTTTGTCGCGGCGGGGTGAAAGCGCGCCGACAGTTTCGCGGCCTGGCAGTGCTCTCAAAGCGCTCTCGATGAACCGTCGAAACGGGCGGGAAAAAAACCGGAACGCGAAACGAACCCACAGGCGCGCGGCATGAAGCGTGCTTCCGGCAACGCTGCCCGATGCCTGCAAAAGCAGGCCCGCGCGACCTCACGGGTTACACTCTGGCCCGTACCTGTGATAACCGCGGCGGCCCATTGCGCCCGTCCGCACCGGCCCATGGAGTTTGTTCTGATGACTGGCGGCTTTTCGCGTCCTGCCTGGCGCGTGCTGATTCTCGCTGTGTTCGCGCTCTTCGCGCTGTCCGGCTGCGGCAGCCTGTTATGGGGTCCGCAGCAGGCGCCGATCGTCGAGGCGACGATCATGCCCGTTGAACCCGCGAGTGCGCCGGTGGCGGCCTCCGCGCCCGAGCCGGTCGAGAGCGAGGCGAACGAACCCGAGCAGCAGAAGAAACCGAAGAAGCCCGTGGTCAAGCCGCACAAGGTCGAACCCGCGCCGCCCGTCGCCACGCCCGCGCCGCCGCCCCCGCCGCCGCCCGCGCCGCTGATCGTGTTGCGCACGATCGAGCGCAACGAAGCGCACGCGCTGCTCGACAGCGAAGTGCAGAAACCCGACGGCAAAGTGGTCGGCCGCGCGGTCGACATGACTGCCGACGCGCTCGGCAAACCGCGCGAGATGGTCGTCAATCTGCAGGGCTTCCTCGGCGTCGGCGATCGCAAGGTGAACTTCCCGTGGGGCGCGTTCCGCTTCACGCCGACCGCGAAGACCGCGCCGATTACGCTGAACGCCGCAGCCGCGCCGAGCGGCGCGGCCAAATCGAATGTCGTGCAATTGCCGCTGATCGACGCGACCATCGAGCGTTCGAACGGCGCGAAGGTCGGCCGCGTGATCGACGTATTGATCGATGCCAACGCGCAGCCGCAGGCCGTCGTGCTCGACGTCAACGGTATGGTCAGCACCGAGCGGCGCACGATCGCCGCGAACTGGTCCGCGTTGCGCTTCGTCACGCGCGACAAGGAACTGCATCCGCAGATCGATCTGAGCGACGCGCAGATCAACGCGACGCCGCCCTACGCGAACGACAAACCGATTCGCGCGGTGTCGCCGGCGCCGCCAGCCGCACCTGCCGCCGCCGCATCGGCGGCCGCGTCGGCGGCGGTATCGGCCGCCGCGCCGACGGCGGCCGCGTCGACTGCAGTCGCGGTGTCCAATGCACGGGCGGTCCGATGACCGGCCGCACCATGGTCACGGCGCGCAGTCTGCGCGCGCTCGATTGGCTGAATTTTTTCGTCGCGAATGTGCAGACAGGCTTCGGGCCGTTCATCGCGTCGTACCTCGCGTCGCACAAGTGGACCCAGGGCGAGATCGGCATGGCGCTGTCGGTCGGCACCATCAGCGCGATGGTGAGCCAGGTGCCGGGCGGCGCCGCGGTCGACGCGCTGCGCAACAAGAAAGGCGCGGCGGCGTGGGCGATCATCGCGATCATCCTGAGCGCGGTGTTGCTCGCGGCCAGTCCGACCGTGTTGCCGGTGATCGCCGCCGAGGTCTTCCACGGCTTCGCGAGTTGCATGCTGACGCCGGCGCTCGCCGCGATCTCGTTCGCGCTGGTAGGCCGCGCGAATCTCGGCGACCGGCTCGGACGCAATGCGCGTTGGGCGTCGATCGGCAGCGCCGTGGCGGCCGGTTTGATGGGCGTGTTCGGCGAGTACTATTCGCCGCGCGCGGTGTTCTGGCTGACCGCCGGGCTCGCGGTGCCGGCGCTGATCGCGCTGTCGATGATCCAGCGCACCGATACCGTCGAACTGCCGAAGGCCGCGCCGACGCCGCAGCAGATCGAACGGCGCGAGAGTCTGCGCGAGTTGCTGCGCGACCGGCGCATGCTGCTGTTCGCGGCGTGCATCGTGCTGTTCCATCTGTCGAACGCGGCGATGCTGAATCTCGCCGCCGGCGAAGTGACGGCCGGCATGGGCGACAACGTGCAGCTCGTGATCGCCGCGTGCATCATCGTGCCGCAAGCGATCGTGGCGATGATGTCGCCGTGGGTCGGACGCTCCGCCGAACGCTGGGGGCGCAGGCCGATCCTGTTGCTCGGCTTCTCCGCGCTGCCGATCCGCGCGTTGCTGTTCGCCGGAATCAGCAGCCCGTATCTGCTGGTGCCGGTGCAGATGCTCGACGGTCTCAGCGCCGCGGTGTTCGGCGTGATGCTGCCGCTGATCGCCGCCGACGTCGCCGGCGACAAGGGCCGCTACAACTTGTGTATCGGCCTGTTCGGATTGGCCGCCGGGATCGGCGCGACGTTGAGCACGACGGCCGCCGGTTTCGTCGCGGATCACTTCGGCAATGCGGTCAGCTTCTTCGGCCTGGCGGCGGCGGGTGCGCTGGCCGTCCTGCTGGTGTGGGCTGCGATGCCCGAGACGCGCGATGCGGCCGCGGCCGGAGATGGCGCGCCGGTGGACGATGGCGGGAAGTCGGCGGCGAGTTGAGTGTGGGCGTTGCCGGACAAGCGTGAATGCATGAGCGCGCGTTGACCGCAGTGCATCGAAGCGTATCGGCGGTCTGTCGCCGCTCGTCGTCAAAATGAAAAAAGAGGCGCGATAAAAATTATCGCGCCTCTTTTTTATGGCCGTTCATCGGCACTCAATCGGACAAGCAATCGGACAAGCAATCGGGCAAGCAATCGGGCAAGCAATCGGGCAAGCAATCGGGGCAATCAGTCGATCGCCCTGCCCGCCGTTTCGCGCATGAACGGCAGCGGCAGCAACGACACCACCCCGCAGCCGATCAGGTACCAGGCCGGCGCAAGATTGTTGCCGGTCAGCTGGATCAGCCACGTCGCGAAGAATTGCGCGAACCCGCCGAAAATCGACACCCCGAGGCAATAGACGATCGACATGCCGGTCGCACGAATCGCGCGCGGGAACATCTCCGGCAGCATCACGATGTTGGGCACGGCGGTGAACGCCACCAGCACCGCGAGCCCCGCCACCACCGACAACAACACCGGCACGGTCGGCGCGGCGTTGATGATCATGAAAGCCGGATACACCGCGACGATCAGCAACACGCGCGACACCCACAACACGCGCTTGCGGCCGACGCGATCGGACAACGAGCCGGCGAACGGCGAGCAGATCACCGTCACCACCGCAGCGGTCCACGCCGCCCACAACGCGGACGACATCGGCAGATGCAGGATGCGGATCGCGTAAGTGGACAGATAGAACAGCACGATATAGTTCGCGGCGGTGCCGCCGATCGTCGTCAGCACGCCCATCGTGATGACGCGCGAGTGATCGCGAAACAGTTTGCGGACGGGCTGCGAGGCGGGCTGCAAAACAGCCTGTGAAGCAGGCCGTGAAGCAGGCACCCTGGCAACGGCCGCCGGCGTTTGCGCCGCACCGCCATCCTCGATGCCCGGCAGCGTCTCATCCAGATGACGCCGGATATATATGCCGATCGGCCCCATCGCCATGCCGATCACGAACGGCACGCGCCAGCCCCAGCTTTCGAGCGCCTCGGTCGACAGCCACGCCGCCAACGCGACGCCCAGCAGCGATCCGCACACCGTGTTCAGGCCCTGGCTCACGAACTGCCAGCTGCCATAGAATCCGCGCGTTTTATCGCTGCCGTATTCGAGCAGCAGCGACGTCGATGCGCCGATCTCGCCGCCCAGCGCGAAGCCCTGAATCAGCCGCGCGAGGATCACCAGCAGCGGCGCGGCCAGACCGATCGCGGCATAAGTCGGTGCGAACGCGATCAGCGCCGAGCCGAGCGTCATCAGCCACAGCGTCAGACTCATCGCCGCCTTGCGGCCCGCGCGATCGGCATACCCGCCGAGCACCACGCCGCCTACCGGCCGCATGATGAAGCCGACCCCGAACGTGCCGACCGCCAGCATCAATTGCGCGAGCTGGCCTTCCACCGGGAAATACAGCTTGCCGATGATCGTCGCGAAGAAGCTGTAAATCGTGAAGTCGAAAAATTCGAGGCCGTTGCCGAGCGTGATCGCGGCGATCGCTTTCGCGTGGTGCATGCGCTCGGCCGATGCTGCGGCCGGCTGCGTGGCCGCGACGTTCTGCGTGCCGAACGCGTCGGCGTCGGCGGATGGCGAGGTGGCGGCATAGTCCATCTGTGTCTCCGTGATGTCCTGCATACTCGCGCGGGCCGGCGATGGCCCGCTGCGCGGCTTCAGACGAGGAACGTCTGCGCGAGTCTCACCCAGTACGCCGCGCCGGTGGCGAGGCAGTCGTCGTTGAAGTCGTAGCCGGGGTTGTGGACCATGCAGCCGCCCTCGCCGTCGCCGTTGCCGATGATCAGATAGCTGCCCGCGCAACGCTCCAGCAGGAACGCGAAGTCCTCGCTGCCGGTGAGCGGCTGCATGTCGGCGATCAGACCGTCCTCGCCGAGCCAGTCGAGCGCGACCTGGCGCGCGAGGCCGGTCATCGCCGCATCGTTGACGAGCACCGGATAGCGGCGCTGATAGTCCACCTCGGCGCGCGCGCCGAACACGGCGGCCTGCGCGATGGCTACCGCCGTGATGCGCTCCTGCAGGTAGTCGCGCACCTCGGGTTTCAGTGCGCGCACCGACAGGCGCATCTCGGCGGTTTCGGGAATCACGTTCGGTGCTTCGCCCGCGTGAATCGCGCCGACAGTGATGATCGCCATGTCGAGCGGCGCAATGTTGCGCGACACGATCGACTGCAACGCGAGCACGAGCTGCGCGCACACCACGACCGGATCGACGGCCTTGTGCGGCACCGCGCCGTGACCGCCGCGTCCGGTCACCTTGATGATCACCGTATCCGACGACGCCATGAACGAGCCCGGCAGGAAGCCGAACTTGCCGGTGGGAAAGCCCGGCATGTTGTGCATCGCGAACACCGCGTCGCACGGGAACTGCTCGAACAGGCCGTCTTCGAGCATTTTTTTCGCGCCGGCGAGACCCTCTTCGGCGGGCTGGAAAATCAGATTCAGCGTGCCGTCGAAGCCCTTGTCCTGCGCGAGATGTTTGGCGGCGGCGAGCAGCATCGCCGTGTGGCCGTCGTGACCGCATGCGTGCATCTTGCCGGGCACCGTGCTCGCGTACGGCAAGCCGGTGGTTTCGTGAATCGGCAGCGCGTCCATGTCGGCGCGCAGCCCCAGCTTGCGCGTACCGTTGCCGACCTTCAGCTGACCGACCACGCCGGTCTGACCCAGCCCGCGATGGACCGTGTAGCCCCACTCCTGCAAGCGTTCGGCGACCAGGTCGCCGGTGGCGAATTCCTCGTACGCCAGCTCCGGCTGCGCATGAATACGGCGGCGCAGTGCGATCATTTCGTCTTCGAGTTCGGCGATGCCCGCCGGAATGGCCATGGTGTTCACGTGTCGTCTCCATCGATCAAAGCGTGAACCGAGCATAACGACGCCGATTTTCCGGCGGCAGGCGTAGAATCGTCGCGGCAGCAACCCGTGGTTGCCACCCCCACTCCGTCCTCATCCGATGAAACTGCATCAACTCAGCACCTTGGCCGCGATCGCGGATACCGGAAGTATCCGGGCCGCCGCGCGCTCGCTGGGATTGTCGCCGGCCGCGGTGACCAAAGCGATGCGCGAACTGGAAGCCGATCTGCAAGCGCCGCTGGTGGTGCGCAGCGCGAGCGGCGTCGCGTTCACCGAGTTCGGCCGCGCGCTGGTCGTGCATGCACGGCTGGTGCTCGGGCAATTGCAGCGCGCGCAAGCGGAGATCGAAGCGTTGCGCGGCGCGGCCGCCGGCAAGCTGTCGATCGGCGTCACGCCGTGGGTCGCGCTGACCTTTCTGCCGCCCGCCGTACAGCGGTTCCGGCAACGCATGCCAGAAGTGCAGCTGGAATTTTTCGAAGGGCTGCTCGCGGTGGTGCAGCCGCGTCTGCGCGACGGCAGCCTCGATTTTTCGATCGGCCGGCCGCCGCCCGCGTCGCCGCAATCGGAGTTTCACAACGTGCCGCTGTTTTCGACGCACTCGGCGGTGGTCGCGCGACGCGATCATCCGTTGGCCGGTTGCCGCACGCTGCTCGAACTGGAAGACGCGGAATGGGTGCTGAACTGGGACCCGGCGAGCCGCGAGTCGATCTCGGACAACCTGTTCCGGCAGCGCGGCATGCGCGTGCCGCATACGATTCATCTCGCGCACTCGCTGGCGATCGTACTGGGCCTGCTCGCGCACACGGACATGCTCAGCATTTTTCCGTGGCCGCTCGTCGAAGTGACGCTCGCGAAGGAGAATCTATGGGCGCTGCCGCTGCGCGAGACGGTCGATGAAACCATCGTCAGTATCACGTCGCGGCGCGGCGCGCCGACCAGTCCGGCGGCCGCGTGTTTTCTCGATTGCCTGCGGGAAGCGATCGACGAAGGCACGCGCTCGCAGGACCCGGAGCAGCGGCGGCTGTTTCATTCGATCGAGTTGCTGCTTTGATGGGCTCGGGCTGCGACCCGTCAATCAATCAAACGATCAATCGAGAAACTCCGCCGCGCGCTTGCGCAGTTCCGCGCCGAAGTCGTCGAGCCAGCCGATCGACAGACGCCAGCTCTGCCAGTACAGATCGACGTCGATGTGCTTACCCGGCGCCATCTCCACCAGCTCGCCGCTCGCCAGATGCGCGGCGATCATCCGCTCCGGACACATGCCCCAGCCCAGCCCCGTCACGCAGGCCCGTAAAAAACCGGCGACGTGCGGAATCCAATGCAACGGCGGATCGAGTTCCGCGCGCGTAATGCGGCGCATGAAGCGCTTTTGCAGCTGATCCTTCGGATTGAAATCGACGCACGGCGTGCGGCGCAAACTTTCGCGCGTGACGCCGTCGGCGAAATAGCGCTCGAGAAACGCCGGCGAACAGACCGCCATATAACGCATCCGGCCGAGCCGCGTGGAGCGGCAACCCTGCACCGGTTCCGCCTGGGTCGTGACCGCCCCCTGCACGCTGCCGTCGCGAATCCGCTCGGCGGTGTGGTCCTGATCGTCGATCACCAGATCGAGCAGCATCTCGCGCTCGACGCAGAATGGTGCGACCGCGTCGATGAACCAGGTACCGACGCTGTCGTCGTTGACCGCCACTCTCAATGCGGGCCAGGCTTCGACCAGCGCGCCGGACAGCGCCGGCAGGCGGCCGTTCAGCTCCGCTTCGAGCAACTGCACGCGTTCGGTATGGCGGCACAGCAGCGCGCCCGACGGCGTCGCAACACACGGCTGGCCGCGTTTCACCAGCACGCTACCGACCCGCTCCTCCAGCAGCTTGACCCGCTGCGACACCGCCGACGGCGTGACATTCAGTTCGCTGGCCGCGCGGTCGAACGAACCCTGGCGCACCACGGCGGCCAGTGCGTCGAGCAACGCATAGTCGAGCATTAGCGTTCCTTAATCTGCATTAAGTAAATTAGCTTCTCTTATGAGTCGCAAAACCGCAGACTAGCCCCGTTCGCTTCTCCCGTCTACTGGATCGATTATGAACTGGCTGTCTTTCTCCCACGGCGCCGCGTTGTGCGCGTCGCTGATCGTGACCATCGGCGCACAAAACGCCTTCGTGCTGCGCCAGGGCATCATGCGCTCGCATGTCGGCAAGATCGTCGCGCTGTGCGCGCTGTCGGACTTCATACTGATCGGCGCGGGCGTCGGCGGCGCGTCGGTGCTGGTGGAACGCTACCCGGTGTTCGTCCATACGATGCTGTATGTCGGGCTCGCCTATCTCGCGTGGTTCGGCATCAACGCGCTGCGCCGCGCGGTGCGGCCGGGGCATGCGGTGCTCGACGCGAATGCGAACGGCGCGGCGCCCACGCAATGCGCGATGCCAATCATTCTGATGACGCTCGCGTTCACGTGGCTCAACCCGCACGTGTATCTCGACACGTTCCTGCTGATCGGCACGGCCGGCGCGCGTGAGCCGCAAGGCGCGCGGCTCGCGTTCGCACTCGGGGCGATGGCGGTCAGCGGAATCTGGTTTGTCGGCTTGGGTTACGGTGCACGCGCGCTGGCGCCGCTGTTTCGGCGGGCGACCGCGTGGCGCGTGCTGGACGGCGCGATCGGCAGCATGGTGTTGCTGCTTGCGGTCACGCAGTTGCGATGAGTGCTGCGCGTTGCGAAGAACGCTTGCGCGATGAACGCGTGTGGGTTCCGCGCTTGCGTCGCTTAAGACGCGTCACTCCGCTTCGAACGCTCGCGCCGGATCGTGCGCCGAAGGCGAAGCGACGTCATCGCCCGGCACGAGCTTCATGAGCCGCGCGAGCACCGGCCACTTGATCAACGACTGCTGAAACGCCCCCATCGCCTGACCGTCGAAATAGCTGGCCGGATCGATCTCGGGCAAACGGCGCGCAAGACCGCTGATGTCGTCGACCGGCCAGCCGCCCGCGCCAGAGGCGGCGCTTACTGCGCCCTTTGCGGCCGCCTGCCCGGCCGTCCTGGTGTTGTCCTTCACAGTCGCGTCCGTCATTTGCCGTCCACCCACACGCCGTCCGGCGTCTTCACCACATAACCGGACGCGGTCTTCATCGTCACCGTCCCTTCGTTTTCGCCGACCATCTGCGTTTGCGGCAGATTCGCCGCGTATTGCGACAAGGTCACGCCCGGCTTGAACGGACTGTTCGACACCAGGTTCGACAACAGCTGCGCAATCGCGAGAAAGCTCGACGGGTTGTCGACCACCGTGGTCGGTCCATGATTGCCCTGGAAGCCGACGAGGCGAACGCCCGCCGGTCCATGCACGACGCGCGGCGTCGGAATCTCGCGCAAACCGGCCACCTGGTTCGCGTCGCCTCGCAAGGCCGCGCCGTGTTCCGGCACGAACACGATCACCGCGCGACGACCCGACGCCGCGATCAGATCCGCGAAGCGGTCGAAGTCGCTCATCAGTTTGTTCACACGCTGCGGGTACGAATCGAGGCTCGACAGACTGCTGTTCGGCAAGCGGTTGCCGTCGTGCAGACTGATCGTGTTGTAGTACAGCGCGATCGGCCCCGGCGTGTTCGCGCGTTGCGCGTACCAGTTGGCGAGCGTCGCGTAGTCGTCGTGAATCGGCGAGCCGTCGAACGCGTGCATCGCGACCGGCACGCTGGTGTTCGGAATCATCGGCACGTTCGGCACGCCCGCGTTGTCATGCACCAGTTGCAGGAAGTTGTCGAAGTGGCCGTCGTGATTCAGCATCGTCTGCGGCGTGTAGCCCGCCTGCGCGAGATCGGCCAGCAGATGGCACTGCTGCGGCGCGTCCTTGTAGAGGTCCGCGTGCGCTTCCTGCCCGCAGCTTGCGCGCAGCACGCGAATCGCCGCCGGTCCGCTATAGCTCGCGGCCGTGCTGAAGTTCGTGAACAGATAGTCGAAGTGGCTGAGCATCGGATGATTGCGCGCCTTCACCGCATCGAGGTCATCCCACGACAGCGAACAGATATGCAGCACGATCACGTCGAACTGCGTGTTCGGATCGGCGCCGAGATGACCGAAACTCACCTGCCGTTGCGACTCCTGAGTGCGGAAGGCGGCGAGCGCGGCGTTATGGTCGAGCGGTTGCGCGGCAAGCGCGTTGCCCGCACCGGCCGTCGCCGCTGCGGCCGTCGTCGGCGCGCTGCGCAACTGTGCGAGCACCGTGCTGCCCTCGTGCCACAACGGAATCGCGACCAGCGCGATCAGCACGAACGTCGCGACGCGCAACCAGCGGTTCACGATCAGATACGCGACCAGAAAGCCGAGCGCGCCGAGCAGCAGCATCGGCGGCAGGAAACGCTGCGCGAGTTCGAGCCAGTAGCCGAAGCTGAAGGTCGTGAGGTTGCCGAACTCTTCGGTCAGACGCGAGAACGGCGGCACGTTCGCTTCGTGGTACATCAGCGGCACGCCGACCACGAGTCCGAGCAGGTTGCGCAACACCCGCAGCCCACGATGTCGCAGCGTCGCGCTCGCGGCCAGCGCCAATGCGAAGCCGACATTGACGAGCCACAGCGGCTGCAGATGCCCGCCCGCGAACAGGTACAGCTTGGCGATGAAGTACAGGTTCCACAAAGTCATGAACAGAGTTCTCTCATTGGCCGGGCGCGCGCGCCGTCGGCATTAATAGCGTGTGCGGTCCAGCGCGAGCAGCGACTGGCATGCACGCAGCACGCCGGTCAGCAACCTCGAATAGCCTTCGATGCCCATCGTCAGCACGTCTTTCAGGCCGCGCAGCGGCGTGTCCTCGATGGTTTGCGC
This sequence comes from Paraburkholderia ginsengisoli NBRC 100965, assembly GCF_000739735.1. Classification (GTDB taxonomy): domain Bacteria; phylum Pseudomonadota; class Gammaproteobacteria; order Burkholderiales; family Burkholderiaceae; genus Paraburkholderia; species Paraburkholderia ginsengisoli. The sequence goes on from NZ_BBJF01000004.1 coordinate 1,087,376, forward strand.
ATCCCAGTCGAGCCATGCGTCGGCGCGGCCAAACGTGCATTGCACCATCTGCCGTTCCTGGTCGAGCGTCAGGCCATCGAAGCGCACGCCCAGGTTCTTGCCGACAAAACGGCTCACGTGTACCGGGAAATGGAACTGCCGGTCGCCGCGGCTCAGGCACACGCCGAGGCTGTCGCCGGGCGCGAGTCGCAGCGCGGGATCGACCTCGAGGCCGAGACCGCCGGTCGAATAATCGCTGGTGGTGCACGCCACCGTGGTGCCGTCCGCGAGCAGCAGCGTGGCCGCCGCGCGCATAGCGATGCGATGGGTCACGCGCACCTGCTTCGCCTCGCGCGCGACGCTCGCCGCCGCGCCGAGCATCACGAGGTTGTAGAGCGTCCAGAACACGTTCATCAGGATCGTCGCGGTCTCGTCGCCCTGGCCGAACATAAGCCGGTACGCGCCGGCCGCGAGCGCACACACGTTGAGCCCGAGCAGCACCAGATACGGTTTCGACACGGCCCAGTCGAAGTAACCTTCGTCGATGCGACCGCCCTTGTCGGTCACGTTGAATTTGCCGTGCTTCGGGCTGAAGAACGCGATGGTGGTCGGCAACGCGATGTACCACGCGAGCACCGACTCGTACACTTCGGCCCAGAACGAGTGGCGGAACTTGCCTTGCATCCGCGAGTTCGCGATGTTGGCGAGCACGATGTACGGCAGCACGAAGCCGGCGATGGTGGTCGCCGACGCGTTGATGAAATACATCTGGAAGAACAGATACGCCATCGGCATGGTCAGGAAGATGAGCCGAGGCACGCCGTAGAAGAAATGCAGCATCGCATTGCCATAGCACAGCCGTTGAAAGAAGCTGAGACCCCGGCCGAGAAACGGATTGTCGATGCGGAAAATCTGCGCCATGCCGCGCGCCCAGCGCGTGCGTTGCTTGATGTGGCTCGCGAGACTTTCGGTGGCGAGACCGGCGGCTTGCACGGTCGGCAGATACGCGGTGGTATAGCCGCGCCGGTGCAACTTGAGCGCGGTGTGCGCGTCTTCGGTGACCGTCTCTACCGCGACACCACCCACTTCTTCCAGCGCCGTGCGCTTGATGACCGCGCACGAGCCGCAGAAGAACGACGCGTTCCACAGGTCGTTGCCGGACTGCACGAGCCCGTAGAACAGGTTGCCTTCGTTCGGCACGCGACGGAACGTGCCGAGGTTGCGTTCGAACGGATCGGGCGAGAAAAAGTGATGCGGGGTCTGCACCATCGCGCAACGGACGTCGCGCAGGAAGGTGCCCATCGTCGTCTGCAGAAAAGAGCGTGTCGGCACGTGATCGCAATCGAAGATCGCGATGTACTCGCCGTGTGTCTTCGCGAGCGCGCGGTTGATGTTGCCGGCCTTCGCATGCAGGTTGTCGTCGCGGGTCAGATAGCCGATGCCGCTGTCCTGCGCGAAGCGCCTGAATTCTTCGCGATGGCCGTCGTCGAGCAGATAGACGCGCAGCTTGTCGGCGGGCCAGTCGATGCCTTGCGCGGCGAACACGGTCGGCCGCACTACCGACAGCGGCTCGTTATAGGTTGGAATATAAATATCGACGCTCGGCCAGCTCGCGGTATCGGCGGGCAACTCGGCGACCGCGCGGTTCAGCGGCCACGCGGTCTGCACGAAGCCGAGCAGCAGAATCACCCACGTATAGGCTTCCGCGCCGAACAGCAGATAACCGAGTATCGCCTCGCCGGGCGTCTGAAAGGACAGCGTCTGCGTAATGCGCCACCAGACATAACGCACCATCGCGAGCAGCGCGAGCGTCGTGAGGATCAGCACCGGCATGCGGCCGGGAAAGCGGCGCAACACGAGCGCGACGGCCACCAGCACCGCGAAGAATTCGAACTGACCGTCCGACGACAACGGCGACGTGCCAATCATCGTCCACAGGCCCGCGCCCGCCAGCACGATGAGCGGCAACAGCCAGCGAATGTGGCCGATGCGCTGCGTGCCGCTTTCGAGTCGCGCGCCCCAGCGTTGCCACGGCAGACGCGGCAGCATCGCGTCGACGCGGCGGCACAGCGCTCGCCAGCGCAATAACAGCGGCACCAGCCAGCGGTCGATCCAGTCGAGCACGGCGCGCACTTGCGCGGCGCCGCTGTGCTCGGGCACGCGCGGCGCGCGCACGAATGCACGCCACAACCACGCGCGCAAACGATGCGGTTCCAGCACGCCCCATTGCAGCGCGAGATGCAGCACGGCGGTTCTGATCCAGCGACGTGCGTAGTCGGCCTTGCCCGGCAGCGGCGGCTGGAAGAACAGGCGCACGAACCAGTCGAGCGGCGTGCGGCGCGCGGGGACGCCGAGGCTGCGGGCGAGCCAATCGATGATGCGTTGGCGCCGGGTCTGCGTGGTGGCGGGCGCGTTGTTGGACGCTTGGCCGGGCACCGCGCTAAACGCTTCGCTGCGCTCTTGCGCGTGCTCATCGCCGCGCGCCTCCCGCCGCGCATTGCCCGGCCCCGGCTGCCGGTCGCCACCCAATCCGTTCGTCGGCGCGCTCATGCCAGGTCACCGTCGATGCGCGCGGCCGTCGCCGAGTTACCGGCAACCCACGCATCGAGCCAGTTCGCTAAACCATGCAGATCGTGCGACGCCTGCGAATGCGGCGCGTCGTCGAACAGCCACGTGCCGCGCGCGAACGATTCGGGCAACGCCACGTCGAGGTGCACGCGCTGCGCGAGCGGCAAACCATCGCCGAGCGCCGCCGCGAGCATCGCAAGCACGTCGCGCTGCATGTCGCGCGCCGGATTCAGCCGGTTCACGATGATCCTCAGATTCGCGCCGGTGCGCCGCCATTCGTCGAGCCGCGCGACCAGCGTCGCGCACGCGGCCGGTTCGGGCGGCGTCACGCAGAGCACGAGGTCCGCGCAACGCACGGCCTGATCGGCCTGCTGCGACGGATAACGGGCGGTGTCGATCAACACGACGCCATCGCGCGGCAGATCGAGTTGCGCGAGCGCAGTCGCGAGCCACCGAGGCTCGGCGGCGAGCCGCGCATCGCAGCGCGCGCCTTGCGCGAGCGACACCGCGCCGTACGGCACGAACAGCACGCCCTCGGCATTGCGCCACGTGTGCGCGTGCCATGCGCAGGTCTCGTCGAGCAGCGCTTGCGCGAGACCGGCCGGCGCGAGTCCGTCGATACCGAGGTGCGCGCCGAGCAGGTTCTGCGGATCGAAGTCGAGCGCGACCACCTGGCGGCCGCGCCGCGCGAGCAATACCGCGAGCGCGGCGCTCAGCGTCGTGCGGCCCGTACCGCCGGCGGTGGAAACGACAGCGACCGTTTTCATTGCGCGGCCTCGTCGATACGGTGCGCGTCGGGCAACAGCCAGGCGCGCAGCGCGACCGGTTCGATCTCGCAGCGCACGGCGTCGTTCGGATCGAAACCGCGCATCGCGGCGAACCTGCGGCGCGAGCCGCCGCGCTGCCACACGATCCACACCGGAACCGCGACGATCACACCGGCGGCGAAACAGGTCAGTAGGAATTCCATCAGTCGTGCTCCTTGTTTCGCAGCGGCATAGCGTAGGGTTCGGCGTGGCGGCGTGGGGGCGTTGCGATTGGCGTGGGCGCGTTATTGCGTTTCGGCGCGTCGACGGGTTTCGCGGTTTCGGGGTTCGCGGGGTTCGCGGGGTTCGCTGCCTTGGCCCCGTCGCCATCAGCCCGCGTCTCATCACCCGCCGCAACCTCACCGCGCGCCCACTTCAACGCCGCTTCCACCGTGGCAAGCTGCTGCGCCGCCTGCAACGCCGCCGCCGTCTCTAACGCTCTGCCCGCCACACCCACGTCCGGGGCCGGAGCCACGAACAGATCGCTGTAATCCGCGATCCGCGCGCGCCGGTTCGCCGCCGCCAACGCGTCCAGTTCATCGCCGATGCTCTGCTCCGCCAGATGCACGAGCGCGTCCGCCATCTGTTCGACCGGCACGTCGAAGATGCGCGCCAATGCGGCATCCGCATCGGCCAGCCGGCACGCGAACAGAAATACATAGAGATGCGAAGCATCGGCCGTGAAGACATCGCCCGCGCGACGCGGCACGCAGTGGCGCAGCGCATCGACATGCGCGCATTGCGGCAGCAGCGTCAACTTGACGAGCACATGCGGCAGTTGCAGCACCGCGCTGCGTTCGAGCACGATGCGCACGCGCTCGCAGAACGCGGCGGCCGGCAGATAGCCGAGCACAGCGTCGCTCAACGCCGCGCTGAGTGCGCTTCGATAATCAGCGGCGACCGGCCGCGTGTGAAGCTGCCCCTGCAACGATTGCAGCAGCGATTGCATCCGCGAGAACGGCAGGTCGCGGCCCAGCACGAGATTCGCGCCGAGCGTCAGCACCAGCAGCTCGTATTGATGGCGCAGCACTTCCCCCCGCTCGACGACCACGATCTTCAGCGCGCGTCCCGCCTGGCGGCGCAGCGCGTGGACCGCCGCGCACAGCGCGTCGAGCTGCGCGCCGCCCGCGTAGTCGAGCACCACGGTCGCCGCCTGCGCATCGGCGCAGGCGGCCAGCACCGCCGGCTGATCGGCCAGCACTTCCCAATGCGACGGCACCCACGCTTCATGGCCACGCACCACCGCGCGGCTGACCACGACCCGCTGTTCGTCGCGCGCGAGCAAGCCGTCACCGCGCGCCGCCGCGCCGCCTGGCGCATCGAGCGCAACGCTCAGCCGGCCGCTTTCGGTAAAGCGCAGCGCGCGGACTTCGCCGGTCACGAGCGTGCGGTCCGAGCGCCAGAAGTCGGCATGCCACAACAACTCGCCGTGCGTGCGTTCCATTCGCGCGACGCCCGCGCACGCGGCACGAAATTCGTTGCGGCTGGACTGCACAGCCGCGTTTTCCGCCGATGTCCTCACATCGAGCCACTCGGCGTCCTCGACTTCGGCCGCGCCCGTCGGCGAACCGAGCAGCAGCACCAGCGTGATGTTGCGCGCCTCGCACCAGTCCGCCAGCATGCGACCCTCGCGGGCGAGCGCGGCGGCGTCGTCCCAGCTGAACCAGCGCTCGGCGCCTTCGACGAAATACAGTGAACGCGAGCGGAAACCGAAGCGCTTGAGCGCACGCAGACCGCCGAACACTTTGCCGAGCACGGCGGCGCGCGGTACGGCGACGCGGGGAGCATCGGCGGCATGAGTGGCGTGCGTGGCATCGACTACATCGCTCACGGCCGGCGGCATCGCCAGCACGCTCAGATTGCGCGGCCAGCCCGCGGCCGGCGCGTTCGCGTCGAAGCCGAGTTCGCGCAGACGCTGCGCCACGTCGACGCGCTCACGCGCCAGCACCACCGTGACATCGCGCGTTTGCGCGCCACGCGCGCTTTCCCAGATCAGCGCATCGGCGCCCGGCGTGCGCGGCGTCGCGTAAATCGCGTAGAGCTTGCCGGTTTCGAGCGCGGTCCATTCATCGGGCAACGCGTCGACCGCGAGCCGGCCGAGCCGCCGCGCGCGCGCCCGCGAGCCCGGCCGGCCGAACGCTTGCAGCCAGCGCCGCGCGAAGACGCCGGCCTTCGCGGGCTTGAGTGGAGTCGAGTCGGTGCTCACGCGTGGATTCCCTGATCTGGTTGCATCGCCGTTCAATAGCTGGAGTAAAGACGCACGGGTTTCGGCGACAGACTGTTGTCCTGCTTGCGCGCGTCGAACGTGTAGCGCAGATAGACCAGCGCGGAACTCGGTGCGTAGTCGTGCGAACGATCGATGCTCAATTGCGCGCCCGCCAGCAGATACGGATTGAAACGGTATTGCACCGTGCCCGCGAGCCCGTACGAAAACGCGACGCCGCGAGTCGAGCTGGCCGTGTTCACCAGCGTGTCGAGCCCCGGCGCGGCGGCTAGCCCGGCGGGCAAACCGTTCGGATAGTACGGCGAATTCTTCTCGTACGAGTTGGACACGCCGAGCGTCGCGGTCAGATCCCAGTTCAGCGCGTCGTGGCGGCCGGCCCATTCGATCGGCACGCCGAGCGACAGATAGCGTTGCGGACTGTAGTAGCCACCCTGCCCGAACGAATAGAAGCGCTGGTTGTTCGTGTAGTGCCACACGTTGCCGACGAGCCCGGTGCTCACGAGCGTATCGACGCGCTGATAAACCGGCACCGTGAAGCCGGTGCGCAACGTGACCTCCTGATTGCTCGCGACATTGCGGCCGGTCAGCACGCCCGCGCCGAGATCGGCGAACAGGCTCGTCTTGCCGACATCGAGCGATGTATGCAGATCGATCCCGTCGCGGCGCACGCCGCCCCACACGACACCGGTCACCGGGTCGTGCATGCCCGCATACGAAAGCTGGCTGCCGGTCTCCGGACGGCGCGAGCCGCTGACCGAGAAGCTCGCGGGTCCCGCGTCGAACTGATAGCGCGCGCCGCCGACCAGGTAGTGCACGGCGAAGCCGAGCGGCGTCGTGCCGAGATCGAAGCGCCACGCGTCGGACACATAGCCCGCGCCGAGCGCTACACCGGTCGCCGCTTGATGCAGATACGGCGAGGTCGCGAGCAGCGCGGCGCGGGTCTGCGCCGGAATGCCGAGCGCCGCCGCGAGATTGTCGGCGGCGCCGATGGTGCCGAACGTGTCGCGCGTGAACGCATTGCCTTCGCTCGGGTCGAGCGTGCCGGCGTCGAGATGCACGGTGTCGATATGCGCGAAGAAATGGCCGTCGTAGCGATACGGGATCTGCATGTACACGGGCACCTGCCATGCGCGCAGTTGCGAGATACCGGCATCGCCCGATTTATACGCGGGCAGCCAGCCGGTCTCGATCTCCGGATTGCGGCGCTGTTCGAGATCGGTCAGCGCCGCTTTCGCGGGGGTGTCGCGAGCACCGGCGCTCACGCCCGCCGCGCGCTCCTGCGCGAGCGACAGACGGTATAGCGACGCCGCCTCCTCGTACTGTCCGAGGTCCTGCGCGACGCGGCCGCTTTGCACCGTCACGTCGGGCCGCGCCGGATACGCGACGCGCAACGCCTGGGTGACCTGCTGCGCTTCCTGCGGATGGCGCAGCGCGGCCAACCGGCGCGCCGCCGAGAGCCGCGTGTCGACGTCGTCGGGCGCGGCACCGTCGAGCACGCTACGCACCAGGTCGAGCGCGCTGCGGCGCTCGCCGCTTTGCTCCAGCACGCGGGCCAGCGCGAGTTGCGAGTCCGGGTCGCCGGGGGTCGCGGCCAGCAACGGCTCAAGCGCGGCGCGCGCAGCCCCGTAGTGTCCCTGCAGGCGTTCGAGATCCGCGACTTCGAGCGCGTAGCGTTTGTCGCGCCGGCCGGCCGGGCTCACGGTAGCGAGCAGCTTCCGCGCTCGTTCGTCATCCTGACGATCGAGCGCTTCGTCGGTTTGGCGCAGCACCAGACGCAGCGCCTGATCTTCGAGACGCGCGCTTTGCGCGGCGCTGAGCGTGACCTGCGGATCGTTGCGCAAGCGAGTCAGCCACGCGTCGAGTTCGGCGTTGCCGATGGTCGCGCTGGCGCTGCCGAGCAGATCGCCGTAACGCAAGCGCACGTCGGCATCGGTGAGTTGCGGGTGCGTATCCATCCAGTCCTTCAGCAGCGCGAGGCCGCGCTGCGCGTCGCCCTGCTCGATCCACAGCGCACCGACCGCCGCGAGCAGATTCGGATCGTCAGCGGCCAGCGCGCGGGCTTCGTCGAGCGCGTGGGTGGCGCCCGTGCGATCGTCGAGCGCGAATGCCGCGCGCGCTTTGACGAGCCACTGCTGCGCCTGCAGATTGCGGTCGAGCGCGCGCATGCCGTCGGTGCGATCCGCGTCGGCGATCGGCGCGAGCACCGCTTGCGCGCCGTCGATGTCGTCGAGCGAGTTGCGGTACAGCGCGCTCGCATAGCGCATTTCCGGCGACGCGGCGAGCGCGAGGCCGTCGTCCAGCACGACACGGCCGAGTTGCGGCAAGCCCAGATCGCGATACAGACGCGCGAGCGCAAAGCGCGTCCACGGCGCGTCGGGCGTGGCGCGCAATGCCGCTTCGTAGCGTTGCGCGGCGGGACCGCGCTGACCGTCGGCCAGCAGCTTGTCGGCCTGACGGGTGAGAAGATCGGCGCGCAGTTGCGCGAGACTCTGACGATCGTCGGTGGCGCTGAAGCGGCTTTGCAATGCGTCGAGCAAAGGCTCCACTTGCGCGGCGCGGCCGGTGTTCTCGTACAGCGTCCCGGTACTGCGCAACGCGCCGACGCTCGGCTCGCGCGTCGCCAGCAAATCGCGCAGCAGCGGTTCGGCCGCGCTCCAGTCGTGTTGCGCGAGCAGCGCGTCGGCGAGCATCAGCTTCGCGTCCGCGTTGCCGGGTTCCATTGCGAGCGCGGCGCGCGCGAAGCGCTCCGCGTCCTGCGCGCGACCCGCAGCCGCAGCGTCACGGCTTTGCGCGAGCGTCCCCCAGAACTGCGCGGCCCGCGCGAGGTTTTCCCACTTCGCGCGATTGTCCGGCGCGAGCGCGGCCGCGCGCAGAAACAGCGCGCGGGCTTCGTCGCGCCTCCCCGCCCGCATGCGCGCGAGACCGAGGCCGCCGACCGCTTCCGCATCGTCCGGGCGCGCCTGCGCGGCGCGTGCGAGCAATGGTTCCGCGCTCGTCAGATCGTTGCGTGCGAGCGCCTGCAAGCCGCGTTGCTGCGCGATGTAGTCGGGGTTGTGTTCGAGTTGCCGCTGCGCGTCGAGCTGCGCTTCGAGCGCGGCAACGCGTTCCTTGAATTCGGTGTCGTCGGGGACGAGTTGCAGATAGGCGTGGAGCGCGGCCACATACGCCGGGTCCGCGCCGGCCGATTGCAACACGTGACGCCACGCGTCGAGCGATGCCGAGCGATCCGAGTCGGGCCGCGTCGCCAGATTCCACGCGATGCGGTTGGCCTCGGCGCGCTTTTCGGCGCGTGCGTTCAGCAGATTCGCGAGTACCAGCGCCGCATCGACGTCGGACGGATCGGCGGCCACGCGCCGGCGCAACGCGCCGATCGCCTGCGTGCGGCCGTCGGGCGTGCCGGCGATGATCTGGTAGTACTCCGCGCCCAACGAGCCCGACGGCGCGCCGTGCGGAAACAGCGCGAGCAGGCGGCGCGTCGCTTCGGCGGACTGGCCGCTGCGCGCACGCAGACGCACGGTCGCGAGTTCCTGGCGGCCGTTGGTGGCGACGCGGAATTCGTCTTCGATCTGCTGCGTGGCCGGCGTGGCGGGCGCGCTCGCACGCAGACGCGCGAGTGTCGTCTGCGCGGCTTGCGCCTGGCCGAGACGCAGCTGGATACGCACCTGCTCGGCAAGTAACGACGGATCGTCGGGAGCGATCAGCCGCGCTTTCTGGATTGCCTGCAATGCCAGATCGTCGCGATGCTTGGTCGACCACATGCGGGCGGTCGCGAAGAGGCGCTGCGTGGCGGCGTCCGGCGGGGTCGACGCGGCGGGCTTCGCATTGGCCACCGCGTCGGCCACCGCGTTGGAAGCCGCGTGCGGCGCGACGGCACGCGGTGTCGTCGCGTGCGCAAGCGGGGCGCCTGTGCCACCCGCCACGCCCATCCACGCGAGAACGGCAAAGCGTGCGGCGCGCCTCACTGAACGACGGCGCGACACGGCGCACTCCATTGCGGTTCGAGCGTGCCGTCGGCGGCGAAACGGTAGTGGCCGTCGCGCCAGCCGAGCGCGAACAGGCTCAGCACGCTGCTGTAATAACCCATCGGCGTCGCGCGATCGAGTTGCCCGGCGCGGGCGATCTGCGCATCGGCGAGCGCGTGCTCGCCGCGTGCGTCGAGAAACGGCGCGGCCGCCGCCGAAAAGCCGGCGTTGCCCAGGTTCGCGCCCGCGCGCCCGCTGGTCGTGTCGACTTTTTCCGGCGGTGCATCGTGCGCGGCGATGAAGTTCGCGAACGGCGCGAAACGCGCGAGCAAGGTCGACGCAAGCGGGTCGCGCGAATCGAGCATGCCAGCCCACAGATAGACGCGGATCGCGTTGTACGCGCTTTCCGCATGAGTCTGCGGGTCGGGCGCGAAACCCTGCTTCGCGCGATACAACGCCCAGTCCGGTGCGAAGCCTTGCGGCGCGGTGTCGGTCAACACGTGCCCGGTGCTCGCGAGAAGACGCGACCAGCGTGCGTCGTCCGGCAGCCGCGTGGCGAGGCCGCGCATCACCTGCGGCGGCGCATAGCTCGGATTGACGCGCCACACATCGGCCTCCGGATGAAAGCCGGCCGGACCCGGCAGCAACGTGAGGCCGAGTCCGGGAACACTGGCGGTTTCCTCGTCGAGCACGCGCTTCGCGAGCACCGCGCCGCGCGCCGTGTAGCTGCGTTCATGCCACGCGCGGCCGGCTTCCAGCAGCGCGTAGGCGATCCACAGATCCGCATCCGATGACGCGTTCGTGTCGAGCACCTTCCATTGACCATCGTCCGCGCGGCCCCATAGCCAGGCCGGCAGATGCGCGGTCAGGTCGCCTTGCGCGAGATGCTGTTCGGTCCAGTGCAGGATCGTGTCGAAGGCCGCGCGATCGTTCGCGACCAGCGCGAAGAACAGCGCGTACGACTGGCCTTCGGAAACCGTGCGCGAATCGGCGGAGCCGACGTCGATCACGCGACCGTCGGCGGAGATGAAGTCGCGTTTGAATTGTTGCCAGCGCGGCCAGGCGGAGGGCGCGCAATCGGCGGAGGACCTGGCCGGGGCGTTGGACGCGGCGATGTTCGCGGCATTGGCCGTATCGGTCGCGCGTGTCACGTCGGACGGATGGGCCGTGTTCGCCGCATTACGCTCCCGAGTCGCGTTGGTCGCGTTGGTCGCGTTGGCCGCGGCGGCCGCACTAGTCGCGTCGGCGATGTTCGCCACACCGGCCCCACCCGCGCTCTCCGACGCTCCGCTTGCAAACGCCCGCGGCGTCACGATCGCCACCGCCATCGACACGCACGCCACCGCCATCGCAACGCCAATCGCGCGTCCGATCACCGCGGCCATCGCCAGGCCAGCGCCCTCTCCGCGCGCCTCGCCCCGCCCCGAGTCCGACGGCGCTGTCGCCTTCGCCCGCGTCATCGCTCAAACTCCTCGGCGGCGCGCGGCCAGTTCCTGCAGCGCGGTGAACGCGCCGATCGCCAGCAGCAGCCCGGCCAGCGCACCGAGCACGCCGAGCAGCACCGGATGCTCGATCGCCTTGCTCCACAGCCGCGCATACCACGGCACATAGCCGACCAGATACGGTTCGCCGACGCGCATGCTGTCCACTTCCCCGCCGCGCAGCAACGCGACGTCGCCTTGCAGTTGCGCGACGCGGTCCGGCTTGTCGAACATGTCGAGCAATTGCGTCAACTGCTGCTGATCGGTGGCCGTCAACGCGACAACGCTGCGTCCCTTGCTGCCCGGCAGTTCGAAGCCCATCAACGCAGCGAGCGCGCCGTCGCGTTCGATCCGCGCGCTGCCGTCCGGCAGATGCGCGCCGTTGCGCCACTGCTCCTTCACCGAAAACGACGCGCGCGTGATCGGGCTATCGGCTGCGCCATCCTGCGACGCCGCGCCGATGCTCAACGGCAACGCCTTTTGCCAGCGCGCGAGCAGCGGCGCCGAGCCGTTGCCGCCGATCACCAGCAGATCCTTGCCCGTCAGTTGCGCGAGCTCGCGAGGCCGCGCAATCTGCACGCGCAGCGCCGGATAGCCGGTCCACTGTCCCATGTGGCCGAGCATCGTCAGCATGCTTTCGAGTTCCTGCGGCGCGGGATGCTCGGAAATCACCACCGCCGTCTGCGCGAGATCGGCGTAACGCGTGAACGGGAAGCCGCTGTTCGCGAAGTACGCGAGATTCGGCATCTGCGCGTAGTGGACGAAGCCCGAGAAGTCGATCGTCGAATCGGGATCGACCGCGGCTTGCACCGGATTCGACGCCACCGACTGGCACAGCCCGGTCTTCTGCGAATCCAGATTGAAGCGCAGCTGCAACTGGTTCGAGCTGCCGACGCGGAACGCCGGAATGTCGAGCGCGCTGCTCGACCGGTTGCCCGCGTTCGACAGCACCGGCAGTTGCAGACGGCCTTGCGCGTCGTCGGCGCTGGCCGGTGCGAGCCGGTACGACTTGACGAGCTGATCGTTGATCTGCACCGCGAGCGCCGAATTGTTCTGCACTGTCGGCGCGGTGTAACGGTACTTCAGATTCAGCGGCACGCCAGCGCCATTCCACGAGAACAGGTCGGCGGGCACGCGCAGGTTCAGGCGGATCGCGTCGGGCGCGCTGCCATGCACCTGCAACTGGCTCAACTCGTCGGTCAGTTCCCTGAACGCGACCGGGCGATCCACCGGCACCCAGCGCGGCGCATCGTATGGTTTGCGCGGCGCGCCGATGTCGATCTGCCCGATCCGCACAGCGGGCCCCGCCATCGCCGCCTTGCCGAGCACGAGCGCGGCGCCGGCTTCGTCGACTTCGGCCGCGGTGCGGCCCGTCACGATCAGCAACTTCTTGCCGGGCGCGGCGGGATTGTCGGCGACGATCAGCATCGAGCCGTTGACCGGCGGCAGTTGCAACCCGGCGGGCAACTGTTCGCTGCGCGCGACCACCACCGCGTGCGCATCCGACGGCAACGCGGACAACGCCGGAAAGCGCGCCTGACGATAATCGGCCTGCGCGCCGAACCACGACGCCAGCACGCCGGCGCTGCGCAGCGTCGCGTTGTCGGCGGCGGCCGGCAGCACGAACGGCAGATTCAGCCGGCTCACGTCGCGCCGGTCGAAAAACGGGGCGGGCAGCAACGCGAGATCGTTAGGCAAGCGAATTGGCGCGGTGTCGAGAATCAGCTCGCTCGTCGGACTCACGTCGGCCCACAGCGCGGAGTTCTCCGGGTCCTCGCAATGATCGAGCGTGTAATGCGCGATCAGGCGAAGGCCGAGCTGGTTGTAGTCGGTGAGGAAACGCGGATCGAGCGCGATCTCCTGCGTGACGATCTGCCCGGCGTGCTCGCGATCGAATGGCACGGTCGCGACCACTTCGTTGTTGATCGACACCTTCAGATGCGAGAGCGCGAACACCAGCGACGGCGAGTACGTGTAGCGCAAGCGCAGCCGCGCCGCCGTGACCACGCGATCGAGACGCACGCCGGCGTTGACGGTGCGCGCGTCGTCGAGTCCGCGCAGATTCAGCGGTTGATACGCGCCCAGCGCGGCGAACGACAGATGGGTGGTGGCCGCGTTGGCGTTGGCGTTGGCGTTGGCTGACGCCGCGGCGTCTGTGGTGCCGGCGACGTTCGCTGCGTTGAGCGCATTCGTCGCGTTCGCGCGGTTAGGCGCGGCCATGCCGGCCACCGTCGATGTCGACGCCGACGTTAAAGCGGCCACGGCCGGCGAGGACGCCGCGCGCGCGGACGGCGCGGCCACCGCTGCAACGACATACGGAGCGCCGAGAATGGCGCTCAGCGAAAGGCACAACGACACGACTGGTTTCATGGACAGATCAGCTTGTTGGACCTCGGCCGTCCGCCCTTGACTGCATCGGGCACTGTGCGAATTCGGTCTGCCGCGCGAGCGCGCGGAAATGGGAAACGATGGCGATGCGACCGCGACGCGGTCCTCTGCCCTTGCCTTGTATACGGAAGTTCTGGCGAAACCTTGAATGACCGGCGAGGCGACGGGCGTGGCCACACATGAAGCGGTTCCGGCACTACGTGCGCGCGGGAAGCTCTTTCTGATATTCCGTCGTCCGCCGACACGGGATCGCCGCGCCGTGGGGCGGCGCAAAGATAGCACAAACTTGTGACAATTTGTGACATTTAAGGCATGCTGCCGCCTTCCCGACGTCGTCCTGATCATGAGCAATCCGACCGAATCTTCCGCGGCCTGTCCGCCCGCAAAACGTAGCGGTCCGCTACGCGCGTTATTCGCGCTGCGGCATTCGTGCGACGGCATCGTCGCCGCGTTGCGCGAGGAAAGCGCGTTTCGCCAGGAGGCGGCGCTCGCCGCGGTCCTGTTGCCCGCCGCGCTGCTGATGCCGGTCGGCGCGATCGAGCGCGTGTTGCTGATCGTGTCGGTGCTGCTCGTGCTGCTGGTGGAGTTGCTGAATTCGAGCATCGAGGCCGCCATCGACCGGATTTCGCTCGAACGTCACGAGCTATCGAAACGCGCGAAAGATTGCGGCAGCGCGGCCGTGACGATCGCACTGCTGATTTGCATGGTGACGTGGGGCGTGTTGTGCGGGCCGCTTGTTTATCACTGGCTGCGCGGATAGCAGGGCGATTTTTATGTTCTCCCGACTATTTCTTCCGGACACGATTTGTCCGGCTCGCAAACGTTAGCGTGGCAACGAGCTGTGCGTTGTTTTGCTTTATTTTGAAGAGTTCGACGTGCGCTACGCATCCGCGTCGCGCGCGATTGCCGCGGCAAGTTCCGCGATCTGCGAGAGCGCGAACACGCGGATGCCGTGCTGCCGCAATAGCGTCGCGGTGACGCCCGCTGCGGCATGCGTGGCCCCGCTGAATTCGCCGTCGTAGATGAAGGTGCTGCCGCACGATGGACTGCCGTCGGCAAGTAACGCATAGCGGCAATGTTCCGCTTGCGCGAGTTGCAACGCGTGGCGGGCGCCGGCAATGAAGAGCGCGGTAACGTTTGCGCCGGTGTTGTCGTCGATCGACGCAGTGTGGTTCAGCACGTCGGCGCCGCTTCGGCGCTACTGGATTTCCGCCGGCGGCCGCGGCGTGGGAAAACCGGCGGCCACTTCCGGACACACGATCACGAGACGGCCTTCGTCGCGCCAGCGATCGAACCATACGTCGCGTGCGGTTTTGGCGGCGCCGTCGTAGCGGACCGGGTGACCGGCCAGACACGCACTGACCAGAATCTTCAACATGACGATGACGGTGCCCTCGCGGGCGGGCAGCTTCGGGCAGAAGATTGTAAAGGGGATTCGCCGACCCTTCGCAGGCGGCCCCGATGACGCGACGCGCTTACAGCGCGCAAAGCGGCGCCCCCCGGCTGATTCGCTGCACAGTTCGCCTTCCGGGTATGCGGGTCGATGCTGGGCACACCTATTGCTCTACTCCGCTCACCGGCAAAAAACCCGTCGAAGCACGCCGTGCCCACGACGAGTCGCCGTCCTTTACTTCAATCCAGCCATCCATCGGTGGGAGGTCCCATGCTTCGATACGCTGTAATTTTCTTCATCATCGCCATCATCGCCGCTGTCTTCGGCTTTGGCGGTATCGCCGCGGGCGCGACTGAAATCGCCAAGATCCTGTTCTTCATCTTCGTGGTGATCTTCCTCGTCACGTTGCTGATGGGCGTGATGCGACGCTGACCCGCTGCGTTCGGCGGATAGCTGGACACACCTCTGCGCCGAGGCGGGCAGCCGCGCTTCGATGCAATACTTGCCACACGGTATTGCAATAGTTGCTGCCCGCGTCGGCGCTCGCCTATTTTTCGATACTCTTTTCGACACGCGCAGCTTTCGCGTGTGCGCTCATATCGCTGCGTGCCGATGTTCGCGGCGATGCAGCGCGCCGCCGCAGACCCACCTTATCTCTTCATTGTTTTTTCCCCACGCATTCAGGCAGCGTGCGCGATCGGGCGCGTCATGCTCAGACGATGCGACCAGTTCGCGAGCGTGCGCGTCGCCACCGGCGGCTTGCTCAGAATCGCGCTGTCGTAATGCTTGCCGTCAAAGCGCGTGAAGTCGACGATGCGAAACCCCTGGCCGCGATAGAACGCGACCAGATGCGCGGCCGGTTGCGGCGTATCGAGCGCGAGTTCCGCGTAGCCGCGCGTGGCGGCCCAATGTTCGGCGAACGCGAGCAGCAACGTACCGATGCCGCGCGACTGCCACACCGGCTCCACCGCGAACTGCCGCAAGCTCGCGATATCGTCGCGACGGTATAGCTCGCACGACGACTCGCGCTCCGGCGCGTAAAGCGTCATCGTGCCGACAATGCGTCCTTCGCAGACCGCCACATAGCAATCGCCGCGCGTCGCGCGTAAACGCGTCGTTTCGACGGTCTGATCCACGCAGGTGCAGTTCAGCCCGAGGGCACCGAGCGGCGCGAAGGCCCGATGGAGCATCGCCGTCAACGCGACGAACGAATCGCGCGCGGGATCGAAGCGGCGCAACTCGACATGGCCGACGCCATGACACACGTAATCGATACGAACGGTTTGCTGCGTTGTGGCACGACGCTTCACGTTGAGCACCTCGAACAATCAGGATGCTCGAAGTGTAGATTTGGCCAGGGAGCGCCTCAAGAAAAAATGTCGTAAAAACTCACATGGAAAATCACGCAATGTTTTCCGCTTCGTAAAGGCGCCGGCCCGCTGCATCCTTCGCGCCGAGAATCGGCTCGAAGTCGATCGGCCACTCGATGCCGATGTCGGGATCGCTCCACAGGATGCAGCGCTCGAGTTCGGGAAACCAGTACTCGGTGGTCTTCCACACGCACTCGACCACATCGGACAGCACCACGAAACCGTGCGCGAAACCCGGCGGCACCCAGATTTGCCGCTGGTTCGCGGCGCTCAGATATTCGCCGCTCCATTTGCCGAAGTTCGGCGAATTGAGCCGCACGTCCACGACGACGTCGAACACCTCGCCCTGCACCACGCGGACGAGTCGCCCTTGCGGACGTTGCACCTGATAGTGCAACCCGCGTAATACGCCGTGCACCGCGCGCAGATGCCGGTCCTGCACGAAATTGAAACCTTGCGAGACGTCATCGGCGAATTCGTCCGCGCTAAAGCTCTCGAAGCAGAAGCCGAATTCGTCACAAAACACTTCGGGCTCGATGAGTTTCACATCCGGCAATGCCGTCGCCATTACCTTGTTGCCCATTGCCGCTATGCTCGTAAGAAGGCTGGCCGGCGAAAATACGGCCGCCGCTGCGGCCGCGTTCAACATTGATGAGGCGCACCCGTCGGCACGGGCGCCTGCTGACATGCTACGCCTCGTTTGCCACCCTGCTGCGCGCGCGATATTCCGTGGGCGATAGCGCCATGCGCTTGCGGAAGATCTTCGCGAGACGATCGCCGTTGCCGGTGCCGCTGCGCCGCGCGATCTTGTCGACCGGCAATTCGGTTTCGGTCAGGAAGTTGCACGCGATGCGCAGCCGCACTTGCAGCAGGTAGTCCGATGGCGTGACCTGCATCTCGTGCTTGAAGCGCCGTAGAAAATTGCGTTCGCTCATCGCGGCCACCTGCGCGGCGTCGGCCACCGACACGGGACGATCGCAGTTCGCCTCCATCCAGCGCGCGGCGGCGCGGATTTTCTCGGCCACGCTCAGCGTGCCGCCTTCGGCGGGCAGCGGCACCCACGTCGCCGCCATGCCGGGCATCACGCGATCGGCGACACTGCGCGCCAGTTCGGCCCCCAGGTCGCGTTTGATGAACATCAGCGCGGCGCGCGCGCAGTCGTGACGATCGTTCGATGCGCTCAGCGCGGCCTCGCTCGATGCGCCGCCGGGATAGCGGTTCATCTGCAGCCCGTCGTGATCGGTGGGGCCGGCGGCTTCCAGCACGAGCCGGCCTTCGCCGATGGTTTCGATCGCTCGCGTGCGCGCCTGCACCGCGCGCAGCCAGCCGAGCAGCCGCTCGTCGCGCGCCGCCGCGTGCGCGCCGTAGCCGCCCGCAATGAACAGCACGTCGAAACCGCTACCGAAGCGTGTGTCGATGCGATCGGTCCAGATGCGCGCCGATGAAGAACTGGCGACGCTGCCGCCGTCCATCGACAGGAATTGCACTTCATAGGGCGGCTCCTCGCCGGCCCGCGAACCTGACAGTTCGTTGGCGCTCTGGAACATCTCCACGACGGTGCCTGGACCGAGCAGCCAGAAGCCGTCGAACAGCAGGATGCCGATTCGCCGCGCTGCAGTACGAACGTTCAAAGTCGGCGTGTGGAGCCACGTAATTCTCGCGGTATCAAGGTGCATTTGCGGCATGATCTTTCCCCAAACGGTCATACGTTGTGGACCCCGATGTGCCGTTAGCTGGCCGAAACGAGCGAATGAATTATTCCAACTGAAACCGCCGCCAGCGCCGCTTAACGGATTAAGCGTGATGTTAGCGGAATGGCCCGGCATAGTAAATTTAAAAACAAATCTTCATCAGTAAAGAGAATGTATGAAGAAAACAATTATTTCGCGTTTGATATGAGATCGCGGCGATGCGGCGTTGCCACAACGAGGAGGCGAGCCATCTGTTGCGAGCGTGAGCCGCCAAGCCATATCTGGCTTGGCTATCACGGAATATCACGCGGCAATTTTGCAGATTCTGCGAAGTAACGGCTTTGCAAACAGGCCCGAACCGGATTCAGTTAAAAGTGTTTCAAACATGAAATCCGAATATCCCGGATAATGAGCGTTCAATCCGGTATTTATTCGCAAACCAGGAATTTATTGACTGGATCATGGGAGCTACGCGGTCTATATCCTTATTGCGCGAAATTAATATTTCAAAGCGGCAATTCGCCGACGACAAAAAATGTTTCTATATTGAAACACCGCAATCCTTTACGTATGACCTAAGATCGCTTTCCAGCGCGCAAACGTTTATACGTCAGATGATTGAGCGCGCTGCAGCAAATTGGCCGCGAAATTCTTTCTTGAATAAAGTTTCATGCGCGAATCACGCTCTTTAAGGAAGGCCGCTCCGCGCCCCGTGGTCGTTCGCGTGACTGTGAGCTTGCGAAAAGCAGGAACCACGGCGCGATTCGTGAGCGTCCTGTCCTCACGCGGATGGCCGATCGTGGCCGGCAGGTAGGGAACTGCTTGCTGTGACTGTTGGATGGTGACTACACGCGGGCTACGTCGCCGCGCTTCGGGGCGCGAGCGGTGAGCGGTGAGCCCGAAGCCGTCCATCATCTCGCTTCGACCACACGACGCGTGCTCGCCAATCAGCAGGCGCCGCGTGACCTGGCTCAAGAAAGCGGCGCAAACAAAGTCTGCGCCGCTTCGACATCTCAGCCGTTCGTCCCCTCACCCGCTACGACGGCCGCCGCGCTGTGCCGGGTGCGCGCAAGCACGGGCCGCAACGCGGCGCCCGTATGACTGGCCGGGACGCGCACCAATCCTTCGGGGTCCGTAGCAGCGACGATCGTGCCGCCGCCCACGCCGCCTTCCGGACCGAGATCGATGATCCAGTCCGCCTCGGCGATCACGTCGAGATCGTGCTCGATGACGACGACGCTATGGCCACCGTCCGCGAGACGATGCAGCACGCGAATCAGTTTCGCGACGTCCGCCATGTGCAGCCCGACGGTGGGCTCGTCCAGCACATACAGCGTGTGCGGCGGCTTCTGACCGCGCCGCGTGATGTCGTCGCGCACCTTGCTCAACTCCGTAACAAGCTTGATCCGCTGCGCTTCGCCACCCGACAGCGTGGGCGACGGCTGACCGAGCGTCAGGTAGCCAAGCCCGACGTCCTTCATCAATTGCAACGGATGCGCGATGTTGGAAATGGGCGCGAAGAACTCGACGGCTTCGTCGATTTCCATCGTCAGCACGTCGCCGATATTCTTGCCGCGCCATGTGACCGCCAGCGTCTCGGGATTGAAGCGCTGCCCGTGACACACGTCGCAAGGCACCTTCACGTCCGGCAAAAAGCTCATGCCGATCGTGCGCACGCCTTGCCCCTCGCAAGCCGGGCAACGGCCGTCGCCGGTGTTGAACGAGAAACGCGACGCCGTGTAGCCACGCGCTCGCGCTTCGAGCGTGCCCGCGAACAGCTTGCGGATCGCATCCCACACGCCGATGTACGTGGCGGGACACGAACGCGGCGTCTTGCCGATCGGCGTCTGATCGACTTCGAGCACCCGGTCGATGCTCTCCCAGCCGGTGATCGAATCGCACCCTTGCCACGCATGCGTGACGTTCAACGGCGCCCGCGGAGCGGAGCGCGCCAGCACGCTCGAGCGGCGGTTCGCGGCCGGCTTTTCCTCGGCCGCCGCGCGCGCGCGCCGTGTGGCCGGCGACGACAGCACCGAGCGCCCGACCGCATCCAGCAGGTTGGCCATCAGCACGTCGCGCGCGAGCGTCGACTTGCCGGAGCCACTGACGCCCGTCACCGCGACCAGCCGCGACAGCGGAATGCCCACCGTGACGTTGCGCAGGTTGTGCAGCTTGCCGCCATGCACGGTCAGCCAGTTCTCCGGCACCGCGGCCGTACGCTTGCCCGCCGCGATCACCTCACGACGCGGCTGCAACGGATGCACGATCGGGTTCGCGAGAAACTGCCCGGTGAGCGAATCGGGCTGCGCCGACAGATCGGCCACACTGCCCTGCGCGACCAGCGTACCGCCGCGCTTGCCCGCGCCCGGCCCGATGTCGATGATGTGATCCGCGCGCCGGATCGTATCTTCATCATGCTCGACGACCACCAGCGTATTGCCCTTCTCGCCGAGCTTGCGCAATGCGTTCAACAAAATCTGGTTGTCGCGCGGATGCAGGCCGATCGTCGGTTCGTCGAGCACGTAGCACACGCCTTGCAGATTGCTGCCGAGTTGCGCGGCCAGCCGGATGCGCTGTGCTTCGCCGCCCGACAAACTCGGCGCGGCCCGATCAAGACTCAGATAGCCGAGTCCGACTTCCTCCAGAAACTGCAGACGGCTGCCGATTTCGCTGATCACGTCGCGTGCGATTTCCGCGTCGCGTCCAGTCATCTCGATCGAGTCGATCCACGCGCGCGTGTCGGATACGGTCCACTGCGCGACGTCGACGATCGCCTGCGTGTCGAACGTGACCGCCCGCGCGGTCGGGTTCAGACGCGTGCCCGCGCAATCCGGACACGGTTCGTCGACGAGGCCCTCGGGTTCCTGCTCCTCCGACGGCAAGCTCTGCTCGCGGCCGCGATTGTCGTCGACGACGATCGTGTCATCGTACGCGGCGCGTTGCTCGCGCGTGAGCGAGAGCCCCGTGCCGACGCAGGTCGTACACCAGCCATGCTTGCTGTTGTACGAGAACATGCGCGGATCGAGTTCGGGATAACTGGTGCCGCATACAGGACACGCGCGCTTCGTGGACAGCACCTTCACCGCGCCGAGCTGCGCGGTGGCATGGCCGCCGTTGAGCGCGTCGTGCAGACCGTCCAGCGGCGCGAGCAGATGCATCACGCCCTTGCCGACTTCGAGTGTGCGGTCGAGCGCCTCGCGCAATTCGGCTTCATGGTCCGCCGACACCACGAGGTCGGCGACCGGCAATTCGATCGTATGTTCGCGGAAGCGATCGAGCTTCGGCCACGGGTCGACCGGCACGAACTCGCCGTCCACGCGCAGATGCGTATTGCCGCGCGCCTTCGCCCATTTCGCGAGGTCGGTGTAGACGCCTTTGCGGTTCACGACCAGCGGCGCGAGGAAGCCGACATGCTGGCCCTTGTGATCGCGCAACAACTGCGCGGCGATCGATTCGACGCTTTGCGACGTCACCGGCGTGCCGTCATGAATGCAATGCTGCAAACCGAGCTTTACATACAGCAGACGCAGGAAATGCCACACCTCCGACGTGGTCGCCACGGTACTCTTGCGGCCGCCGCGCGAGAGCCGCTGTTCGATCGCGACGGTCGGCGGAATGCCGTACACCGCGTCGACTTCAGGCCGCCCGGCCGGTTGCACGATGGAACGTGCGTATGCGTTCAGCGATTCGAGATAACGGCGCTGCCCTTCGTGGAACAGGATGTCGAACGCAAGCGTGGACTTACCCGACCCGGATACGCCGGTAATCACGTTGAACTTGCCGTGCGGAATGTCCACATCGAGCGCTTTCAGGTTGTGCTCGCGCGCATTGACGATGCGCACCACGTCCTCGCCTTCGATCGCGCGACGCGCGCGCGCCGCGCTCAATGCCTTCTGCAACGGAATGCCTTGGGGCTCCGGTTCGGCCGCCGCGTCCATCGCGCGGTCGTATTGCAGAAGCGCCTCGCCGGTATGCGATTCCGGGCACTGCTTGACGTCTTCCGGCGTACCCGCGCACAACACGCGGCCGCCGCCGTCGCCGCCTTCGGGACCGAGGTCGATCAGCCAGTCGGCCGCGCGAATCACGTCGAGGTTGTGTTCGATCACGATCAGTGAATGACCGCTCGCGAGCAGTTTGCCGAACGCCTGCATCAGCTTGGCGATGTCGTCGAAATGCAGGCCGGTGGTCGGTTCGTCGAACATGAAGAGGCGCTTCGCGACCGGCTGCTTTGCGCTGCGCGCGGTGCGCGCCTGCGCCGATTCCGCGAGGAAGCCCGCGAGCTTGAGCCGCTGCGCCTCGCCGCCCGACAGCGTGGGCACCGGCTGGCCGAGCTTCACGTATTCGAGGCCCACGTCGACGATCGGCTGCAATACGCGCAGCACTTCGGCGTCGTTCGCGAAGTAAGCGGTGGCCTCGCTGACGGTCAACTCCAGCACGTCGGCGACGCTCAGCGCACGCGCCGGCTCGCCGCGTTCGATCTTCACTTCGAGCAGTTCCGCGCGATAACGCCGGCCGTCGCAATCAGGACAGCGCAGATACACGTCGCTCAGGAACTGCATCTCGATGTGCTCGAAGCCCGAGCCGCCGCAAGTCGGACAACGGCCGTCGCCCGAGTTGAAGCTGAACATGCCGGGGCCATAGCCGCGTTGCTGCGCGAGCGGCGCCTTCGCGAACAGCTTGCGGATTTCGTCGAACGCGCCGACGTAGCTGGCTGGATTCGAGCGCGCGGTCTTGCCGATCGGCGACTGGTCGACGAACACGACGTCGGTCACCTGGTCCGCGCCGGTGAGGCTCCTGAACGCGCCCGGCGATTCGGTGGCGAGCCCAAAGTGCCGCGCCATCGCCGGATACAGGACGTCCTGCAACAGCGTGGATTTGCCGGAGCCCGACACGCCCGTCACGCAGACGAGCCGCTGCAACGGAATCTCGACCGTCACGTCGCGCAGATTGTGTTCGGTCGCGCCTTCGAGCACGATGCGCGGCGTGCCCGCGTCGACCGGGCGTTGCGACCAGTGCGCCGCATCGGCCACGTGCCGGCGCCCGCCCAGGTACTCGCCGGTCAGCGTGCCGGACGAACGGATCGCCTCGGGCACGCCGTCGAAAATGATCGAGCCGCCGCGTTCGCCCGGCCCCGGCCCCATGTCGATCAGACGATCTGCCGCCAGCATCACCGACGGGTCGTGTTCGACCACCACCAGCGTGTTGCCCGCGTCGCACAGCCGGTGCATCGCCTCGACGATCCGGTTCAGGTCGCGCGGATGCAGGCCGATGCTCGGCTCGTCGAGCACGAACAGTGTTTTGGTCAGCGACGTACCGAGCGCGGTGGTCAGGTTGATCCGCTGCACCTCGCCGCCGGACAGCGTGCGGCTTTGCCGGTCGAGCGTCAGATAACCGAGGCCGACGTCGCACAGATATTTGAGGCGCGTACGCACTTCGGCGAGCAGCAGCTTCAGCGCGTCGTCGAGCAACGCGCTCGGCAGGGTGATCTCGTCGAAGAAGCGGCGGATGCGGTCAATCGGCATCAACATCAGGTCGTGCACGGTCAGCCCCGGCAGCGCTTCGAGCTGCGCGCGCGACCACTGCACGCCGCGCGGCAGGAAGCGCCTGGCGGCCGGCAATACGTCGTCCGCGTTCGCCTTGCTGCCCAGGCGCCACAGCAGCGATTCCGTTTTCAGACGCGCGCCGCCGCAGGTCTCGCACGGCGTATAGCTGCGGTACTTCGACAGCAGCACGCGAATGTGCATCTTGTACGCTTTGGATTCGAGGTACTCGAAGAAGCGTTTGACGCCGTACCAATGGCTCTGCCACTTGCCGTTCCAGTCCGGCGAACCGTTGATGACCCAGTCGCGCTCCGCGTCCGTCAGTTCGCCCCACGGCGTACCGCGGCGGATGTCGGCTTTCGCCGCGTAGCGCATCAGGTCGTCCTGGCATTCCTTCCACGCGGGCGTTTGCATCGGCTTGATCGCGCCGTCGCGCAACGTCTTGCGCGCATCGGGAATCACGAGGCCGAGGTCGACGCCGATCACGCGGCCGAACCCGCGGCAGACTTCGCACGCGCCATAGGCCGAATTGAACGAGAACAGCGCGGGTTGCGGATCGGCATAGCGCAGGTCGCTCTCCGGGCTGTGCAAGCCGGTGGAGAAACGCCAGATTGGCGGTTCTGCCGCCTGACTCTCCGGTCCGTCCGACGACGCCGGCAGCACATAGATGTTGACGCGCCCGCCGCCGCGTTTGAGCGACGCCTCGATCGCCTCGACTACCCGCTGCTTGTCGACCGAACGCAGCCGGAAGCGGTCGGCCACCACGTCGAGCAGCTTGCGCCTGCCGGTGGGCGAATCGACTTCGCGCTGCGCCTGCACGCGCGTGTAGCCGCTCGCCGACAGCCACTGCTCCACTTCCTGTTCGGACGCGGACTCCGGCAATTCGACCGGGAACGTGACGACGAGGCGCGGCTCGTCCTGCGCGGTGCGTTCGAGCAGCTCCGCGTAGATCGTCTCGGGCGTGTCGTGGCGCACCTGCTGCGCGGTCTGACGGTCGAACAGTTCGGCGGCGCGCGCGTACAGCAGCTTCAGGTGATCGTTGAGCTCCGTCATCGTGCCGACGGTGGAGCGCGAACTGCGCACCGGATTGGTCTGGTCGATCGCGATGGCGGGCGGCACGCCATCCACCCGGTCGACCTGCGGCCGGTCCATCCGATCCAGGAACTGGCGCGCGTACGCGCTGAAGGTTTCGACGTAGCGCCGCTGCCCTTCCGCGTAGAGCGTGTCGAACACGAGGCTCGACTTGCCGGAGCCCGAGGGGCCGGTGACGACCGTCATTTCGCCGGTTCGTACGTCGAGGTCGACGTTCTTGAGGTTGTGCTGGCGCGCGCCGCGAATCTTGATAGTGCCGTTAGATGACAATTTTTCCGACCGTCTGAATGTCTGAATGAGTGGGCCACCTCTCACGGACGCCTCGCGACCGCGCAAGTTCGATGCAGTCGGGAACGGCGGCGCGCACGCGCGATAGACGCGCCGCACGCCGGGGTTCCGGATTGCAACGGGATACTATACTGTATATCTATACAGTTTTCCATGACGCGGCACGGCCGCGTTTTAGAGGCGCTTCGCGGCTCGAGGAGCACAAGGAGCGCCCGTCGCTGAGCCCGGCAGCAAGCGTTGTGCCGATCGGAAGAAGAAGGTTTTCGAGGCCGCGCGCGGCGGCGAAAGAACCGACGGACGAGCAGGCGAACAACCAGATAGCAGGCCTCGCGCGGAGTGACGTTAAATTGGAATCAAGCTCGTCCCAAAGCGGCAACCGCGATGCATGACTTCGCAAAGTGCCCGGCGCCCATCACGCAGCATACGATTCGCTCCAAGCCAGCCGCGCTCGTGGGCGCCTCGCCTAGCCGTACGCGCTTTCCACGCTAACCGGCCCAGTCGACGCCGAAGCCGCCGCGTCGCCCGCCCCAGCTTGCGGCCGTGCCCCGCGCTCGCCGAGCGCGAGCGCGACACAGCGCCTCGCCAGCACCTCGGTCGGATCGACGAGCCGCACCATCCGTCCGCCCGGACACGCGAGCACCGCGTCGCGCAGCAACAGCGGCAACTCGGTGCAGGCCAGCACGATCACCTGCGCGCCTTGCGCAACCAGATCGCCGACGGCGGCCGCGAGGTCGTCGACGCACTCGCCCGACGTGTAGCCCGCCTTCGCGCCGCGCGGTCCGTAGATCGCGTTCATCAGCCGACCCTGCGCGAGCGCGGCCGGCGCGATCTGCGCGAAGCCGCGCGCTTCGAGCGCCTGTTCGTAAACGCGGCTCGCCAGCGTGCCCGAGGTCGCCAGTACGCCGACTTCGCGCAAGCCAGGAAAGCTCTCGCGCAGATAATCCGCGGTACAGGTCAGCATATTGACGATCGGAATGCGCAGCGCCGGCTGGATCCGCTCGACGAACGCATGCGCGGTATTGCACGGAATCGCGATCAGATCCGCGCCGCCCTCTTCGAGCGTCTTGCACGCGGCATAGAGCGCGAGCGTCGGGTCGTCGCCGTTGCCGAGCAGCGCATCGGTGCGGTCGGGAATCTGCGGATTCTGTTCGACCATTACCTTGATGTGGTCCTGATCGCGCGCGGCCGGCGTATTGCGCACGAGCTTGGCCATGAAGTCGACGGTCGCGGCAGGACCGACGCCGCCCAACACGCCCAGCTTGAAGCGCCGCTCCGGCCGCGCATAGTGCCCCGCCGCGACGTAGCGCGCGTAGACCTGATTGGTATCGACGAGCGGCACGTCGAGCGGCCCGAGCGCGCGCAGAACGAAGCCAATCTCGGCGAGCCCCGGCACGATGATCTCGGCGCCCTGTGCGACGAGATCCGCGCAAGCGGCCCGCAACAACTCCACCGGCCGGCCATGCACGCAGCCGTTGCGGATGCCGGCGTCGCCATACACCGCGCTCGTCACGCAGTCGACGCCGGTGTCCTGACGCGGATGCAGCACCTCGTAGCGTCCCGCCTCGAAATAGCGTTCGAAAAGACCGTTTTCGCGGATGACCCCGGTGGTCAGCACGCCGATCCGTCGCGCCGACGGATAGGTCCGCCGCACGTGCGCCGCCAGCGCCGTCATGATGTTTGCGACTGGCACGCTCAGGTTCGCCGAGAGTTCGTCGATGAAGGTATGACTGAGGAAGCACGGCAGCACGATCGCATCGACGCCGCGCTTTTCGAACGCGCGCATCGTGTCGAACATGTGGATCTTGAACCGGGCGTTCGCTGTGTCCGGCGCGGCCTCGCCTTGCCAGCCGCGCGGTTCGAGCAACAGGTCGAACGGCCCGGCCGCGCCGCGCCGGCGTGACGCGGCGCTGATTCTGCTCAAGATGTCGGCGCTGGCGAACTGGGCCGTGCCAGCCGCCACGCCCAGCGAACGAAAACGATGCATGATGACTTCCCCCGTCATGGCCGTCCGCCTTGATGGTAGGCGGCTTTTGTGCGCTTGAGGATGACATTATGTCGGCCGCGCATGACGTGGGGTTAACCACGAAAAATTCGATTTCTTTCCGTGACTTCGCAGGCCGTCCGGCGGGCCGCTTCTCGGGGAGCACTTAAGCCGCTTCGGCGACGCCATGCGCCGCGCCCCGCTTGCCGCGTTCGAGCGTGCCGATGCAAACCAGCGAGACGCCCGCGAGACAGCTATAGAACACCGCGAGCGGCCACCACGCGCCCGGATAGCGGTGCGCGAGCACGGTGCCGATCAACGGCGTCAGCCCGCCGGCCAGCGCCGCGCATACCTGGTACGACAGCGAGATCGCCGAATAGCGCACGCGCACCGCGAACGCGGTCGACATGAAGCCGGCCATCACCGCATACGAACTCGACATGCACATCACCGCGAGCGCGATGCCGATCACGATCGCCACCGGCCGGCCGGTCGACACCAGCGCGAACATCGGATAAGGCGAGAGCATCGCGAGCGCCGCCGCGCCCTTCAGGAAGCGTCCGGTGCCGATGCGTTGCGCGAACCAGCCCGACCCCAGCTGCGTGAACAACTGGACGAACGCGACGACGAACAGGCAATCGAGTATCAGCGAACGGTCGAGACCGAGCGTCTGGGTCGTGTAGTTGAGCATGAAGGTGTTGACGAACCACGCACCGGCCACGCCGATCACATTCGCGCCGAGACACAGCAACACGGTACGCCACGCGTCGCGCAGCACTTCGGCGACCGGCAGCGCGGCGACACGCCGCTGCGTTTTCAGCGCGTCGAATTCCGGCGACTCACCGACGCCCGAGCGGATCAGTAGCCCGACCACCAGCAGCACCGCGCTCGCGAGAAACGGCAGGCGCCAGCCCCACGCGAGAAACGCGTCCTTGTCCATCGACGCCACCGCGCGAAACGCGAGCAGCGACAGGATCAACCCGGCCGGACTGCCGAGCTGCGCGAACGACGCGAAGAACGTGCGCTTGCCCTTGGGCGCATGCTCGCTCGCCATCAGCACCGCGCCGCCCCACTCGCCGCCGATCGCGATGCCCTGCGCGACGCGCAACAGCACCAGCAGCACCGGCGCCCACGTGCCGGCGCTCGCATAGGTCGGCAAAAAGCCGATGCCGACGGTGCCGACTCCCATGATCGCAAGCGTCGCCACCAGCGCTTTCTTGCGACCGATGCGGTCGCCCAGGTGGCCGAACACCAGGCCGCCGAACGGCCGCGCGAAAAAGCCCACTGCGAAGGTGCCGAACGACGCGAGCGTCGCGAAGAACGGATCGCTGCCGGGGAAGAACAGCTTGCCGAAGATCAGCGCGGACGCGGTGGCGTAGATATAAAAGTCGTACCACTCGATGGTGGTGCCGACGAACGCGGCGGCCGCCGCGCGTTTGGGTTGCCGGGTGGCGGCGTGATCGTCTGGCTCGCGATGCATGTCTGTGTCTCCGAGATCGTTCTTGTGTGAAAGGCGCGGCCTCTGCGTGCCGTCGCCGGAAAAAAACGCGCGCTAGCTTTCGACCCGGCTTTCGACCTGGTCCTCGATCCTTCCGCCCTTCAGCACGCCCGCTTCGAACAGACGCTGCTGGGTGGCCGCGTCGATCCCCAACGCGTCGAGCACGTCACGCGTGTCGGCGCCGAGCGACGGCGGCGCGCTGCGATAAGTGGCCGGCGTGCGCGACAGCTTGATCGGCGACGCGGTGCCGCGATACTCGCCCATCTCGATCACCATCGCGCGATGCACGGTGTGCGGATGCTGCGCGACGACATCGACGGTTTGCACCGGTCCGCATGGCACGCCCGCGTTGATCAGCGCGTGCGCGAGCGGTTCGCAGTCGTGCGCCGCGAGCAGGCTTTCGAGCGCGGCCTTCAGCGGCTCGCGATGCGCGCAGCGGCTGCGGTTGTCGGCGTAACGCGGATCGTCGGCGAGTTCGGGCGCACCGAGATGCGCGCACAGCTTCGCGAACTGCCGGTCGTTGCCGACCGCGAGAAAAATCGGCGCGGACGCGGTGCGGTAGCTGTCGTAAGGCGTGATGTTCGGATGCGCGTTGCCGCTTCGCTGCGGCGTGCGGCCCGAGCCGAAATAGTTCGGCAGATGCGGATGCAGCAGCGACACACCGCAGTCGTACAGCGCGATGTCGATCGACTGGCCGCGCCCGCTCTTCGCACGCTCGGCGAGCGCGAGCAGAATGCCGGCGAGCGCGTTCAGGCCCGTCACCATGTCGACGACCGGCAAGCCGACGCGCGTGGCCGGGCCGTCGCGCTCGCCGTTCACGCTCATCAGGCCGGTCATCGCCTGGATCGCGGCGTCGTAGCCGGGCAAGCCGCCGAGCGGACCATCGGGGCCGAAGCCCGACACCGCGCAATGAATCAGCTTCGGGAAGCGTTCGCGCAGATCGCATTCATAGTCCATGCCCCAGCGCGCGAGCGTGCCGGGCTTGAAGTTTTCGACCAGCACGTCGGCGTCTTCGAGCAGCTTCCACAGGATCGCGCGGCCTTCCTCGCGCGACAGATCGACCGCGATGCCCTGCTTGTTGCGGTTCACGCCCGCGAAGTACCACGCGGTATCGCCGTAGAACGGCGGCCCCCAGCCGCGCGTTTCGTCGCCGTCGGGCGGTTCGAGCTTGATCACCTGCGCGCCGTGGTCGGCGAGTGCTTGCGTGCAGTACGGGCCGCCGAGCACGCGGCTGAGGTCGATCACTTTGATGCCTTGCAGCGCGCCCTGGCTGTTGTTCGCGGATGCGCTCATTGCACGCCCCCGGCCGGCAGCAGTTGCAACGCCTGGTCGAGCGTGATTTCGTGGCCGTCGACCAGCGCGTCGATCACTTCGATCTCATCCGTCGCGCTGCGCAAGTCGAGCGGATCGGACGGCAGCAGCTTGTGCCGCACCACCAGATGCGCGAGCGCGAGACGCCGGTAATCGGGCGCGAGGCGCGCGCCTTCGCACGCCATCAGCACCGCCGTGCTCGCGTGATACAGCGCCGAGCCCGCCTGCCGGACCCATTCGTCGCGACCGGAATCGGCGACGCTCGCGAGCGCATCGCACGCGCGCGTCACGGTCCAGCGCAGCAGCGCGAGGCTCGCGGCCGGCAAGCCGGCCGCGCCGAGCAAGTCCTGCAGATAGTTGCGCAAGGGTTCGAGCGCGCCGTCGCGCTTCGCGGCCCGCGCGATGTCGAGCGCGACGATGTTGCTGGTGCCTTCCCAGATCGACCCGAGATGCGCATCGCGCACGAGCCGCGCGTCGCTCCATTCCTCGATGTAGCCGGTGCCGCCGCGCACCTCCATCGCATCGCCGGTGACGCGGCGCGCGTCGCGGCACGCGCGGAACTTGATCAGCGGCGTGAGGATGCGCACGCATTTCGCCGCCTGACGGTCGCCCGCGTCGGCCTGCGGGAGCAGTAGCGCGATGCGCATGAACATCGAGCGCGCCTGTTCGGCGGGCAGCATCATCTTCAACAATTGCCGCTGCATCAGCGGCATGTCGATCAGCTTGCGGCCGAACGCTTCGCGATTGCGCGCGATGTGCAGCGCTTCGGTCAGCGCGCGGCGCATCAGGCCCGCCGCGCGCACGCCGTTCGACAGCCGCGACATGTTGATCATGTCGGCCATCTGATGAAAGCCGCGCCCCACTTCGCCGATCAGATAAGCCTGCGCGCCTTCCAGCACGATCTCGCCGCTCGCCATCGAGCGGCTGCCGAGCTTGTCCTTCAGACGCACGATCCGGTAGCTGTTACGCGAGCCGTCGGGCAGCGTTTTCGGCAGCAGAAACAGGCCGAGTCCGTTGATGCCGGGAGGCGCGTCGTCGGGGCGGGCGAGCACCATCGCGAGGTCCGCGTCGGCGTTCGAGCAGAACCATTTGTCGCCATACAGACGCCACGCCGCGTCGCCGTTCGCATCGGTTTCGAGCGCGGCGCGCGTGGCGATGCGCGCGACGTCGGAGCCGGCCGCCTGTTCGGTCATGAACATCGCGCCTTGATACAGCGTGTCGAAATCGCGCGACGCGAGCATCGGCAGGAAGCGCGCAACCAGTTCGGGCGCGCCGAATTTGCGCAGCGTGCGCGTCAGCGAATCGGTCATGCTGACGGGACAGCACAAGCCGAATTCCGCTTGCACGAACAGGAAGGTCAGCGCGTATTTGACGAGCGGCGGCGGTGTTTTTTTGCCGGCGCGCGTGTCGTGGCTCATCGATGCAAGACCCAACTCCGAATAGGCGACGCGTTCCAGCGCGACGTAGTCGGGATGCTTGTCGATGCTTTGCAGCGCCTCGCCGCGCCGCGTGCGATGGTGGAGTTGCGGCGGGTTCTTGTCGGCGGACAGTGCCCATGCGTCGAGTTCACCGGACGCGCGTTGGCCCAGTTCAACAAGCTGGCTTTCGAGTTCGCGGTATAGCTCGTCGCCGAGATGCAGCCTGATGAGGCGCGCGAAGTCGGGATCGCTCGTGAAGAAATTGATGCCCCGGCTATCGGGGATGTTGGACGCGCCGTGCGCCGGCTGCGCGGTGATTTCACTCATGCCTGTCTCCTGCAAAGCTGTCGGCCAGAGCTAGCGCTTTAGCGCTTACTCCGGTCCCATGCATCGTTATCTCGTGGACAGAGCATAGAAGTGGCTTCGATAATCGTCTAATACAACTTATATCCGGTACGATAGACACGGCTTATCGATAAAAAAACGGAGACGCCCGTGGACCTGAAGCAATTGCGCTATTTCGTGGCGGTCGCCGAGGAGCTGCATTTCGGCCGCGCGGCCAAGCGGCTGTTCATTTCGCAACCCGCGTTGAGCTTCGACATCCGCAAGTTCGAGGAACAGCTCGGCGTGCAGTTGCTCGCGCGCACCAACAAGTCGGTGGCGCTGACCAACGCCGGCCAGGTGCTGCTCGACGAAGCGCGCCGCCTGTTATTGCAGGCGAGCGAAGCCGAGCGCATCACGGTGCGCTCCGCGCACGGCCTCGCCGGCCGCTTGCGGATCGGCTTCGTGAATTCGATGTTGTACCGCGGCATGCCGCAGGCGGTGAGCCGCTTCGAGGCCGACTATCCGGGCGTCGAAATCGTGCTGAAGGAGATGAACACTAGCGAGCAGGTGCATGCGATCCAGCGGATGCAGATCGACATGGGCTACGCGCATTGGGGCAACTTTCCGACCGACGTCACGTCGACGCCGGTGTTTTCCGAGCCGTTTTTATGCTGCCTGTCGGTCGATCATCCGCTCGCCCGCAAGCGTCGGGTCGATCTGCGCGCGCTGGCGCAGGAGCCGTTCATTCTGTTTCCGCGCACCGTGTCGCCGCATTATCACGATCTGATCATCGCCCAGTGCGTGAGCGCGGGTTTCAGTCCACAGATTCGTCATGAGGCACGCTTGTGGCAGACCGTCGTCACGATGGTCGGCTTCGGCATGGGCGTCGCGCTAGTCCCGTATACGCTGCGGCAGGTGCAAGACCCGCGCGTGTGCTTTTTGCCGTTGCACGGCGAGACGCTGCTATCGCAAGTCCTGCTGTTGCGCAGGAACGGCGAGGCGGAGCCGGTCGCCGAACGGTTCGTCGAGTATCTCAACGAGGCCGGCGGCAAGTCCGTAAAAACGCTTCATTCGGCGCCGTCGGGACGGCCTGGATAAGCGGTCAGCAGCCTGTGGGCGATCATGTCCACGGCCGGTTTGACGAGGCCGTTCTTGTCGGTCCAGACCTTCGGCGTCAAGGTGCCGCTCAGCGCGACACTGTCGGCATCGCTCAGCGCGAGCAGCGCGGTTTGCACATCGTCGTCGAAGGCGATCACGTTGACGAAGATCGTGTCGCCGTCGTTCGTCGTCGCCCGCACCTTGCAGGTCACGAAGCGCCTGCCGTTCTGCCCCGTGCGAATCTGCGCTTCGCCGTATAAGCGTCCGCCCACCAGTCCTTCAATCATTTGCGTTGCTCCTGTTGTTGCCTCGCCGAAGGGTTTCCGCTCGGGCGTGTCGTGTGAAAAGCCTGTCGGCCGGCACGGTGCGTATGATCCCACGAGAAGCGGCGCGGCCCGCATAAAAGAATCGGAAACAGGCGCGCGGAGCGGCGCAGGGTCGGCATGCGGTTGACGCGTGCCTCGCGCTTGCCCTCGTTCGCCAATCGCGCATCGCCGTTGATCAGGCGCACGGCGCTCATCCGCCCTCCATCAGATCCACTCCACGCACGAGGCGTTTCGCCAGCCGCGCTTGCCGCAACTGTTCGAGCCACCATTGCAACGCGCGCCCCTCGTGATCGCCGCGCCACGCGACATACAACACGTTCGGCTCGCGCGGATCGGCGGTCGTTTTCTCGACCAGCTCGCCGCGCTTTAACAGCGACGCCACCCGCTGACGCGGCAGCCATCCGACGCCCAGGCCGTCGCGCTGCGCGAGGATTTTGGCGCGCATGCTGGGCACGGCCAGCGACGCCTGCCCGCCAATCACGCCATACGCGCGCCCGGCCGTCGCGCGCGACGAATCGGCCACCACCACCGCGCGATGTTCGAGGATCCGCTCGCGGCCGAGCGGTCCGTCGACCGTCGCCAGCGGATGACGCGGCGACACCGCGAACACCCAGTCCATCACGCCGAGTTCGAACCAGCGCAGGCCGGGAATCGCGGGCGGTTCATTGGTCGCGCCGACGATCAAGTCAGCGCGGCCGTCGCGCAACGCTTCCCATGTGCCGCTCAGCACTTCGTGCGTGAAGCGCAGCTTGACGCCGGTGTTCAGCGCATCGAATGCGCGCACCACCGGCATCAGCAATTCAAACTCGATGATCTCGTCCGTGACCACCCACAGCCGGTCCTCCCAGCCGCTTGCAATCTGCTTCACCCGCTGCGTCATACGCGCCATGTCGAGCATCAGGCGCGCGGCTTCGTCGGCGAGCAACTGGCCGGCGGGCGTCAGTTGCAGACGGTAGCGGCGCCGGTCGAACAGCAGCGCGTCGAAGCGCGTCTCCAACTGGCGCGCGGCATGCGAAATGGTCGACGGCGCTTTGCCGAGGCGCGCCGCCGCGCGCGACAGGCTGCCGGTCTCGCGAATCGCGTCGAGCAAGGCCAATTCGTCTTCGGAGAGCATGTTCCATTCCTTCGAACGGGTTCGATCGGAAGGATGCTACGGCAAAGCGCCGTTGCGAGTCCATCGGAGCGATCGCGCCACATTTGCCCAGTCAAAAACGGGCGCGATGCACGTTCGGCCAAATCGCACGTGCCGCGTGCTTTCGGCGCGCCCGCCCTCAAACCTGGCCCTGCTGCGGATTCTCCGCCGCCGCCTCGAAAATCTCCCGCAGCCACTGCGCGAACACCCGCACACGCGACGACAACTGGCGATTCTGTGGATACAGCACCGAAACCGGCATCGGCGGCGGCGGAAAATCCGCGAGGATGATCTTCAGCCGTCCCGCCGCCAGTTCCCCCGCGATCCGGTATTGCGGCACCTGCACGATACCGAGTCCGGCGAGCGCCGACCCGGCATATAGCTCGGTGCCCGTCACCGACACCGCCGATGGCAACACCATCGCCGTATTCCGCCCGTCGATGCGGAATTCGAGCGGCACCGGCTTGCCGGTTGCGCTCGACAGGTAATTCACCGCCCGATGCGTGGACAACCCCGCCGGATCAGCCGGCTCGCCGTACGCCGCGAGATACGCCCGGCTCGCCACCGTCACTTGCGGCAGTTGCGCGACGCGCCGCCCCCCCATCGACGAATCCTGCAGACTGCCCGCGCGCAGCACGCAGTCGATCCCTTCGCGCACCAGATCGACGAGGCGGTCGTCCTCGCCGATCGTCAGTTCGATCTCCGGAAAGCGCGCGAGAAACGCCGGCAGCGCCGGCACGACGAAGTGCCGCGCCAGCGTGCCCTGCAAATTCACCCGCAGCAGCCCCTTCGGCGCGAGGTTCGAAAACGACCCCTCGGCCTCTTCCATGTCGGCGATCAGCCGCACGCAGCGGCGGTAGTACGCCTCGCCGTCATGCGTGAGCCGCACCGTGCGCGTGGTGCGCTCCAGCAGCCGCGCGCCGAGCCGCTGTTCCATGCGTTTCATCAGATTGGTAACGGTGGCGCGCGGAATCTGCAGATCGTCCGATGCGCGCGTGAAGCTCTGCCGCTCGGCGATCCGCACGAAAACTCGCATTTCCTCGAAACGATCCATCGTTCGACACTCCGGCGGCTGTCGTGGCCGCCAATTGTTAAAGAAAATGGAATGATGATACTCGGTCCAGCCCGATTATCTAAGCGGCGAAAGCGTCCATGATTTGTCTCACTCACCCACCACCCGCAAGGAAACGATCATGAACACGCTCAACAACGCGCAAGTCGCCGTCGTGACCGGCGCATCCCGTGGCATCGGCGCAGCGGTTGCGCAACGTCTCGCGAAGGACGGCTTCGCGGTCGCGATCAACTATGCGTCCAGCGCCGGCGAAGCCGATGCCTTGGTCGCCGGACTCACCGCCGCGGGCGCGCAGGCGATCGCGGTGAAAGCGGACGTGTCGAACGCCGACGACGTGCGCCGCATGTTCGAGATCACCGAGCAGCAACTCGGCAAGGTGGACGTGCTGGTCAACAACGCGGGCGTGCTCAAGACCGTGCCGCTCGCCGACACGAGCGACGCGCTATACAGCCAGACCTTCGACATCAACGTGCGCGGCACTTTCAACACGCTGCGCGAAGCGGCCGCGCGGATGAACGACGGCGGGCGCATCGTCAATTTTTCGAGCACCACGCTCGCGCTGAACATGCCGGGTTACGCGATCTACAACGCGACCAAGGCCGCCGTCGAAGCGTTCACGCATGTGTTCGCGAAGGAACTGCGTGGCCGCAACATCACCGTCAACGCGGTGGCGCCGGGTCCGATCGCGACGTCGCTGTTTCTCGACGGCAAGACCGACGAGCAGATCCAGAACTTCGCGAAGATGCCGCCGCTGCAACGTCTCGGCCAGCCGGAGGACATTGCGTCGGTGGTGGCGTTTCTGGCCGGTGCGGACTCGGGCTGGGTCAACGGTCAGATCCTGCGCGCGAACGGCGGCCTTGCCTGAAGCGGCATGCAAAGCCACGGCACCTTCAATCGGCCTGAACTGACTCGAATCGAAGCGGAGAAACACATGCGCAAGAACGTTATCCTGGTCACGGGAGCCGGCACGGGCATCGGCAAACTCACCGCCCAATCGTTGGCCGAAGCCGGCCACATCGTCTACGCGACGATGCGCGACGTCCACGGGCGCAACCAGCCGCGCGCCGATGCGTTACGCGCGCTCGCCGAGGCGAAAGACCTGCAACTGCATCCGCTCGAACTCGACGTGCTGTCACAAGACTCCGCCGATGCCGCGGCTGCGACGATCGTCCGCGAGCAGGGACAGCTCGACGTGGTGATCCAGAACGCGGGGCATCTGGTGGTCGGTCCGACCGAAGCGTTCACGCCGGAAGAAATGACGAAGGTGTTCGACACCAACCTGTTCGGCGCGCAACGCGTGAACCGCGCGGCGCTGCCCTATCTGCGTGCGCAGGAAGCGGGGCTGATGCTCTGGGTCAGCAGTTCGACGACCAAGGGCGGCTTTCCGCCGTTCCTCGGTCCGTACGGCGCCGCTAAGGCCGCGATGGATTCGCTTGCGGTCACGCTTGCGTACGAGATCGCGCGCTTCGGCATCGAAACGTCGATCGTGGTGCCGGGTGCGTTCACGCGCGGCACCGAGCACTTCCCGAACGCCGGCAAGCCCGCCGACACCGAACGCGCGGCGGCGTACGCACGCTATGACGGCGTGATGGACCGCATCGGCGAGCGCCTGTCCGAGCTCACGCCGGACGACGCCGATCCGCAAGCCGTCGCCGATGAAATCGTGCGGATCGTCGCGCTGCCGTCGGGCGAGCGGCCGATGCGCTCGGTGATCGACTTCGTCGGCGACGGCGCACGCGAGGTGCTCGACGTGTCGGAGCGCGTGCGGATCGAATTCGCGCAGCGCATTGGCATGGGCGATCTGCTGGAAGCACGCGCCAGGCGTTAAGTCATCCTTATGAACTCCCTCACCCTGATCGCGTGCGCGGTGCTGCTGCCATTGCTCGCCACCGCCTGCGATGGCGGCCCGTTGCCGCCCGCCGCGTCCACCTCCGCACGGAGCACGACCATGGAACCTTCGGTCACTTACCTTCATCTGCTGAAGCACACGCCGTTCTTCACGAGCCTGACGACCGTGCAGTTGCGTTGGGTGATCGAGCACTCGCGTGAATGGGAAGCGCGCGGCGGCACGGTAGTCGCGCAATGCGACGAACCCGCGTCAGGCGCACACGATCGAGCCATGTGGATTCTGCTTGACGGCAGCTGGCAAATCGAAACCGGCGGCCATGCATACCCGGCCGACCATGCGAGCGCGGGCAAGTGGTTCAGCGCGGCGCTCACGAACCGGCCATGCCGTGTCGTCACGACCGAGCACAGCTACGTGATGAAAATAGAACGCGCCGACTTCGACGCGATGCTCGCGCAAGGTTTCGCGTTCGGCCCGCATCTCGACGCGGGCCGTCGCTACTACGGCGAGCTGTTCGCCGCTCCGGCCGGACTTATGCAATGAAGCCGGCCCGGAGCATCATGTTTTGATGTATTAAGCAGCGCGCTCAAACCGCCTTTGGATTGCGCTCCGCAAACCCTTCCTGATGCCAGTACGGATAAGCGGGACGCACGGCGCTCGCCGCATCGAGTTTCGCAACCTGCTCCGGCGTCAGGTTCCAGCCAACCGCGCCGAGGTTCTGCCGCAGTTGCTCCTCGTTGCGCGCGCCGATCAGCACCGTCGATACCGTCGGCCGTTGCAGCAGCCAGTTCAATGCGATCTGCGGCACGGTCTTGCCGGTTTCGGCGGCGACTTCGTCGATTGCATCGAGCACGCGGAACAGATAATCGTCGGGCACCGGCGGGCCCATGTCGGCGGTCTTGTGCAGCCGGCTCGAATCGGGCAGCGGCTGGCCGCGCTTGATCTTGCCGGTCAGGCGCCCCCAGCCGAGCGGACTCCACACCACCGCGCCCACGCCCTGATCGATGCCGAGCGGCATCAGCTCCCACTCGTAGTCGCGGCCGACCAGCGAATAGTAGGTCTGATTCGCGACGTAACGCGGATAGCCGTAGCGGTCCGCGACATCCTGCGATTTCATCAGATGCCAGCCAGAGAAATTCGACACGCCGGTGTAGCGGATCTTGCCCGCGCGGACCAGATCGTCGAGCGTCGACAGCACTTCGGCGACCGGCGTCCTGGCGTCGAAGCCGTGCAGCTGGAACAGGTCGATGTAATCGGTCTGCAAGCGCTTGAGCGCGGCGTCGACCGCCTGGGTCAGATGGAAACGCGACGAGCCGACGCTGTTGGGGTCGTCGTCGAAACGAAAGGTGGCCTTGGTCGAGATGATCGCCTTGTCACGTTTGCCCTTGAGCGCTTCGCCGAGTACCGACTCGGACGCGCCTTTCGAATAGATGTCCGCGGTGTCGAACATCGTGACGCCCGCGTCGAAGCAGATGTCGATCAGGCGGCGCGCTTCGGCGACGTCGGTAGCGCCCCACGCCTCGAAAAATTCGCCCTTGCCGCCAAACGTGCCCGTGCCGAAACTCAGGACCGGCACCTTGAAGCCGGATGCACCCAGATGTCTGTATTCCATTGATGAATCTCCGTGGCATAGCCGTCGATAAACGGACGTTCAGTCTACGCGTGTCTGGGCAAATACGTCGGCGGGCGGACGAAGTTGGCGACGGTTCCGTGCTGCGCGCGGTTTGCGGTTTGCGTCCAGCGTGTGCTGTGCGCAAATGAAAATCGAAGCTCACTCACAAGCGCAAACGACGCTCCCTAGACGCCAGCCGTCCGCGACGCACTCAACTCAGCCAACGCGTCGCGCGTGTTGCGCATCACGCTGTCCCAATCGCCCAATGCGGGCTGCCTGAACAACCGCGCGCCCGGATACCACGGCGTGTCGCTGCGCTCCAGCAACCAGCGCCAGCAGGTGTCGAAGCGGTTAAGAATCCAGACCGGCTTATTCAACGCGCCGGCCAGATGCGCGGTGGACGTGTCCACCGAAATCACCAGGTCGAGATTGGCGACGAGCGCCGCGGTATCGGCGAAATCGTGCAGTTCCTGCGTGTAGTCGACCACGCGCCCGCCCAGTTCGCTGCCCGACAACTGCGACGCCGCCGCGCCTTTTTGCAGACTGAAGAAGCACACGTCAGGGACCTCGAACAGCGGAGCGAGCCGCTCGAACGCGATCGAACGGCGTGCGTCGATTTTGCGCAACTCAGCGACATGCGAGCGGTTCTCGCCGGCCCACACGAGGCCGACTTTCAGGCAGCGATCCGCGTGTGACCGCGTCGGATGGGACGCGCGGATTTGCGTGCACGCATCGATCCGCTCGCGCCATGCGTTTGCCTCCTCCGAGTGCGCGACAAGATAAGGCGTCGTGGCGGGCACGCTCGCCTCGTCGGTCCTGAACGCGAGCGGCAAACTCAGCAGCGGACAGTGGCAATCGAACAGCGGCAACGGCTGCCCTGCTTCGACCAACTGATCGACGCCATCGAGCGTGGTCATCAGCCGCAAGAGCGGCCCCGGCACTTCGAGCACGACCTTCGCACCGAGCTTCGACACGAGCGCCGCATAGCGGCAAAACTGCAGCGTATCGCCGAGCCCCTGCTCTGCATGCAACAGAATCGTCTTGCCGTCGAGCGAAAAATCGCCGAGCCACAGCGGCTGCGCGAAATCGCGCGTGTGCGCCTTGATCCGGGCGCGCGCCCAGCGCGATTCGTAATGTTGCCAGCCGGCTTCGAACCGGCCCATGCGCAGCAGACACAGCGACTGGTTCCAGCGCGCTTCCACCAACGCGGAATCGAGCGCGAGCGCGCGTTCGAAACTCGACAGCGCCTGCGCGTGCTGATCGAGATCGATCTGCGCGAGGCCGAGATTGTTCCAGGCTTCGGCGAACGCCGGCGCCAGCTCCAACGCGCGCCGGTAGCTGCGCTCCGCATCCTGCGGCTGGTTCAGATCGCCGAGCACGTTGCCGCGATTGCTCCACGCCACCGCATAGTCCGGCCGCAGCGCAAGCGCGCGCTCGACGCTGGCGAGCGCGTCGTCGGTGTGGCCCAGGTCACGCAGCACGCAAGCGCGATTGTTCCAGAACGGCGCGGCCTCCGGCATCGAGGCGATAGCGCGATCGAACGCAGCGAGTGCATCGAGCGGCCGGTTCAACCCGCCCAGCGCATTGCCGCGATTGTTCCAGGCATCGGGGAAGTTCGGCTGCAGTGCGAGCGCGCGATCGGCGCTCGCGAGGCCTTCCGCGTAGCGCTGCTGTTCGTTCAACGCATAGGCGAGGTTCGAATGCAGCGGCGCCTGCTTCGCGTTGATCGCCAGCGCTTTTCTGAACAGCTCCGCGCCCTCTTGCGGGCGGCCCGTTTGCAGCGCGAGTTCGCCCAGCCATTTCAACGCGTCGAAGTGGCGTGGCTTGAGTTCGAGAATCTCGCGATAGAGTTCTTCGGCCTCGACGAGCGCGCCGTTCTGCTGAAGCGCGACGGCTTGCCGAAGCATGTAGTCCAACTGTTGCGGCAGGTTGCCAGGTTTGCTCATACGGTAGCTTCGATGGAATGCGCGAGAAGTCGCCGGTGCGGTGAGCACGCAGGACAAGCGCGATTATCGTCGAAAAGCGCCGCTTCGAACTACCGTGGACATGGGGTGTGAATGCGCGGGTGCGATGTGCGCGGATGAGGCACGCGCGGAAGTAGGCGTGTGAAGCGGGCATGGGTAGCGCGGCGCGCATGGCCGTCTCGCTTCATCGCGGGGCCGTGCTTTTGTGGCCTCCGGCCCGCGCGTCGAGCATCACGCACCGCGCGCCACGTCACCCGGCGTGACGTAGCGCGCCATGCCCATCGAAAACAGCCTTACTGCGCGGTGCCCGACAGATGCTTGCGCTTCGCGAGATCCTGCGCCATCGCATAGTGCTGCTGGATGGTCGGCAGCGCCTTCTTCGCCGCGTCCTTCAACTGCTCGTCGCGGCCCGAAGCGATTTCCGCCTGAAACGCCGACAACGTCTTCTGTTCTCCGGCGAGCGCGACCTGTTCGATATACGTCTTGTCGAACTCGGCGCCGCGCAGATTGTTGATGCTCGCGAGCACTGCCGCGTCGGGATCATTCTTCGGCACGTCGACGCCGCGCGGACTCGCCGCGCGCAGCGCGTCCGAGATCTTCGCGTTATCGGTCGATACGCGTTCGGCAAACGCCTTCACGTCGCGGTCGGTGGAACGCGACGTGGCGATGCGCGCGGCGTCGCGTTGCGTCGCGACGGCTTGGGTGCCGTCCGCAATGAAGGTCTGGTCGGCCGCGTGCAAACGGCCCGCGTCGGCCGCTGCCGGCGCGGCGGTGGGAGTCTGAGCGCTGGCCGCGGTGGCGACAGCCAGAAGGCCGGTCATGCAGGCGCTGGCGAGAGTGGCGAGAGGCAAGCGGATCATACGTTCTCCTTGAGGTGGAAGCGAAACGACAGCGAAGCGTGTGCGCGTCGGGCACGCACTGCGTAAAAATTGCAGCCGGCTTGCGAGCCGTCGACGTCGCCACGCTTTTATCGCTGTCGATTCTAGGAGGCGCGTTGGGCACCATGTGAAACGGTGCTGTGGCTTCTGTAACCTTAGGTAACCTTCACATCAATGCCTTGACATGCCGGTATTCGACGCGCTCCGTGCGCCATGCTCACCGTGAGCGCATGAACCGCACGTCGCGATTAAACAGCGCGCACGCCCTGAATTTTTCTGCGGGCAAGCCGATAACCCGAAGGTAAGCCACGCGCCAGGGGCCGACGCAACGCTGCATGGCGCACGACACACAGCGCAATCCCGGAGAGTTTCGATGGCGGAAGAACAGCGAGCCAATCACGAACGCAGCAACCTGACCAGTTCCAACAAATTCGAGTTGTTGCTGTATCGCCTCGGCAGCGTGCCGGGCAGCGACGCGCACGAACTGTATGGGATCAACGTCTTCAAGGTGCGTGAAATCTCCACCATGCCGCCCGTCACGCCGATCGCCGGTTCGTCGCCGTTCGTAATGGGCGCAGTGGATATTCGCGGCCAGATCATTCCGGTCATCGACTTGCCGCGCCTGATGGGCTGCGAACCGACACGCGGCCTGAACATCCTGCTGGTCACGGAATTCGCGCGTTCGACGCAGGCGTTCGCGGTCGAGGAAGTGGACGACATCGTGCGGCTCGAATGGAACCAGGTGCTGTCCGCCGATGGCACCGCGGGCGGCAATCTCGTCACGAGCATCGCGCGCATCGACGGCAATACCGGCGACTCGCGGCTCGCTCAGGTGATCGACGTAGAGCAGGTACTGCGCGACGTGTTTCCGTCACAGCATCCGAGCGTGGATCCCACGTCGGTCGGCGAAGCGCTGGGACTGGGCATCCGCCCTGGCGCGAAGATTCTCGCCGCCGACGATTCCGGCTTGGCGCGCAAGCTGATCGAGCAGGCCCTGAGCGCGATCGGTGCGGACTATGTGATGACCAAGACCGGCGAAGAGGCGTGGAGTACGTTGCAACAGGTCGCTCGCGAAGCGCAGTCGAGCGGCGAGCGGGTCAAGGACCATATCGCGCTGGTGCTGACCGATCTTGAGATGCCGGAGATGGACGGCTTCATGCTGACGCGTCAGATCAAGGCCGACGAGCGCACCCGCGACATTCCGGTAATCATCCATTCTTCGTTGACGGGCGCGGCGAACGAAGCGCACGTGAAGAATGCCGGCGCGAACGGCTATGTCGCGAAGTTCGCCGCGGCCGAACTGGCCGATGCGATTCGTCATGCGCTGGGGGCGACGCCCGCGGCCGCGTGAGGTTGCTTGCGGCTGCGTGAGCGGCGGCCCGCGCCGGGATCGGGCGGACCGCGCGATGTAGGCGCATGCCGCGCCGCTTCCTATCGATGCGATGCAAGCTCCACCGAGAAAGCCAGGCGTCCCGTTTCGACACCCATCGTGTTGAGCCGCTTCGGTGCGTGAAACGCGTCGAGCTTCGCGCGCTGCTCCGCTGTACCGAGGTCGAGCAGCGCGAGCAGTTGCGCCGCCACCGCATACAGCACGGCGAGATTGCCGTCCTCGATCTTCACCGCGATGCCGAGCGCGCCGGCCGCGCCCAATCGCTCGGTCTGCCGCGACGCGCGTACGCCGAACGCGTAGCTGCCGTCCGCGCCGACCTTGCCGACCAGCGCGCCATCGAACGCCTGTATCAGCACGGTACAGAAGCGCGCTTCTCCGCCCACGAGTTCCGGATACACGGTCATCGCGCGATAAATCCGCGCGAGCGCAGCCGTGCGCGGCGCCACCGATGACGCTCCCGCCGCCACCTCGTCCTGCGCCGCGGCCAGCTTCGCGAACAGGCGCGCGAGGCGGTCGAGTGGAAAGGCCGGCGTCGGCAGATTGCAGCCGTCGGTCGACCACAGCACCGCGTCGGCCGGCAGATCGCATACATCGGCGAGCGTCTGCTTCACGCGTGCTTGCAGCGGATGCCCAGGCTGTTCATAACCGCTGATCGCCGCACCGATCGCCCGCGCGCCGGCCAGCATCCCCGCATGTTTGCCGGAACAGTTGCTGCACACGCCCCCCGGTTTGAAATCGCGCTTGAGCCAGTCGATATACACCGCGTCGGATAACGGCGGATGGCCGCCGCAGCGCAAATCCGCTTCGCTCGCCTGCGCCTTGGCAAGCATGCTGCGCGTGCGTTCGATATGACGCGCCTCGCTGCTATGCGACGCGCACATCAGCGCGAGGTCCGCTTCGTCGAAGCCGAACTGTTCGAGCGCGCCGGTTTCGACCACCGCGAGCGCCTGCGCGGGTTTTGCGGCGGAGCGCGCAAGCGTCACGCGCGACGGATCGCCGAACGAATACAACAGCCGGCCGCTCGCGTCGACCACCGCCACATGCGCGAGATGGGTGTTTTCAATCGCGTCGCCGCGATAGACGGTTGCCGCCACCGGCGCGGTTTCGTGCAAGGTCATGCCGTTCTCTCCTTGTGAGCGCCGCGCGCGGTGCGGGCGCACTGCATCGTCGGCGGCGCGAGCGATTCTACGTTCGTTTCGCGGCTCGAACCAGGGTGCCCCGACATTGGATCAAGTTGCATCGAGGCGCTCGTGCAGATGCTCGACCAGGTAATCGATCAACGCCCGCACCTTCGGCGGCAGGAAACGGTTCGGCGGATACAGCAGCCACACCGAGCCTTCGTACGCGCGCGCTTCGAGACGCCAGTCGGGCAGCACCTGCACCAGCTCGCCGCTTTGCAACGCGTGCGCGGCGGCGAACTCCGGCACGCACGCGA
Organism: Paraburkholderia ginsengisoli NBRC 100965; assembly: GCF_000739735.1. Classification (GTDB taxonomy): domain Bacteria; phylum Pseudomonadota; class Gammaproteobacteria; order Burkholderiales; family Burkholderiaceae; genus Paraburkholderia; species Paraburkholderia ginsengisoli. Next base: position 1,131,443 of record NZ_BBJF01000004.1, read on the forward strand.
TGCCGAAGTCCTGCTGCGCCGCTTCGAGCCGCGCGAGCGCATGGTTGGCGATGTAGCGCCCTTTCACGTCGACGCTTTGCGTCTCCGTGCCGCGACGAAAGCGCCAGCGGTTGTCGTCGGTGGTCTCGCCGAGATAGATGCACGCGTGCCTGAGCAGATCGCGCGGCTGCGCGGGCATGCCGCGTTCGCGCAAATACGCGGGCGACGCCACCAGCAGCCAGCGCACCGCGCCAAGACGGCGACCCGCCAGACCTTGCGGCGGATGTTCGGTCAGGCGGATCACCAGGTCGACGTCGTCGGCGAGCGAATCGACGTCGTGGTCGGTGAATAGCAGTTGCAGGTCCACTTCGTCATAAGCGCGCAGGAAGCCGGCCATCAGCGGATGAATCACGGCCTTCGCGAACTGGGTCGGCGCACTCACGCTCACCTTGCCCTGCGGACGTCCGGCGAGTTGCCCGGCGGCGTCGATCGCGCCGGACGCGGCGCTCACCATGTCGCGGCAAAAGCGCGCCACCTGGGCGCCCGATTCCGTGACCCGCACCGTGCGGGTGGACCGTTCCAGCAGACGGGTCGCGAGCGCGTCTTCGAGCCGCTTGATCTGCCGGCTGACCGTGGACGGCGTACTGCCCAACTGACGCGCGGCCACCGAAAAATTGCCGGCATCGACAACTCGGGCGAACACCGCCATGTCCGGCAGCAGCGCGAAAAGCTCGGTGGGGGTCATCGTGGCAGGCTCTTTCGACAGGTTCTGGATTGATGCGTTCGCGACATAAAAGCTGTGCGCGGCGACCCGATTATCTTCCGGCATGCAAGGTTCGACAATACGCGCTCCATTGTTCGCGGTCGAGGTCCCCATGTTGAAACAGGAACGTCTGCTCCTGCTGTCCGATCTGATGCTGCTTGCGGTCGCGGTCGTGTGGGGCACCAGTTACGGCGTCGTGAAGAGCGCGCTGGTGTTCTATCCGGTGCTGGGTCTGCTGGCGCTGCGCTTCGGCATCACGTTCGTGATCCTGTCACCGGCGTTGCGCCATCTGCGCTTCGCCGACGCCCGCACGCTGCGCGGCGTGCTGATCGCCGGCATTCTGCTGCTTGGCATCTACCTGTGCGAAACGTTCGGCATCCTGATGACCCGCGCCGCCAACGCCGCGTTTCTGATCAGCCTGTGCGTGGTGCTGACGCCGCTCGTCGAATGGTTGCTGCTCAAGCGGCGGCCGAGCCGTATCGAGTGGGCGGCGGTGGCGCTGTCGCTGCTCGGCGCATGGCTGCTGGCCGGCGACGGCGCAATGAGCTTCAATCCCGGCGACGCACTGATCCTGCTCGCCGCGTTACTGCGGGCTTTGACCGTGTGTGTGACCAAACGCGTGATGCGCGATTCGGCGTTGCCGCCGTTGTCGGTGACTGCCGTTCAGTCGGGCGTGGTGGCGTTCGGCAGCGCGGCCACCGCCTGGGTGTTCACGTCGCATCAGCAGTGGCAAGCGGTGCCGACGCTGACCGGCCATTCGACGTTCTGGGCTTACGTCGCGTATCTGGTGCTGGCCTGCACGCTGTTCGCGTTCTTCGCGCAGAACTTCGCGATCAAGCGCAGCAGCCCGACGCGCGTGTCGCTGCTGATGGGCAGCGAGCCGGCGTTCGGCGCGGTCTTCGCGAGCATCTGGTTAGGTGAGCGGATTTCGACGACCGCGTGGGTCGGTGGTGCGCTGATCGTCGCCGCTTCGGTGCTGGCGACGGTGCGGTGGCGCGCGTGGCGCACGAGCGTCGCGCAGGCGTGATAATGAGCGCGACACGGACGACGCTACCGGCGCAAAGCGCCGGTAGCGTCTCTTTCGTGCGGGCAGTTCGAGCGTTATGACTGCCGGGCGCTGCTCTCACGAAGCCGCGCCTGATATCGAATCAACGCGACACGACCATGCCCCGCTCGCTCACCACCTCGCCCCGCTGCAACACATACGCGAGGCGCTCGCCCTGGCCGGTCAACACGCCGATATCCTTCAACGGATCGCCATCCACCACCAGCACGTCGGCAATCGCGCCGGCCTGAATCACGCCAAGCTTGCCCTTCAGCTCGACGATATCTGCGGCGATCGTGGTGGCCGAACGCAGTGCTTCCAGATTGCCGAGCACGTCGGCGCGAATGCGCAACTCGTCGCTCTGGAACGTGTGCATCTCGCCGAGCAGGTCCGAACCGAACCCCATCGGCACACCCGCGTTCGCGTAGATCTGCAGCGAGTCGCGCCCTGCCTGGCGCACGGTTTCGATCTTGGCGATCGAATCGGCCGGCAGACCGTAGTCGGCGCCATGTTTGGCCAACGCATCGTACGTGACGAGCGTCGGCACGACGAATGCGCCGTGTTCGTGCATCAGTCGCGCGGCCGCTTCGTCGACGAGGTTGCCGTGCTCGATCGTGCGCACCCCGCAGCGGATCGCCCGCGAAATCGCGCGACCGGTGTACGCGTGAGCCATCACGTAGGTGTTGGCCGCTTGTGCTTCCTCCACGATCGCGCGAATTTCGTCCTCGGAATACTGTGTGTTGCTGATCGGATCGGTCGGCGACGCGACGCCGCCCGACGCCATGATCTTGATCTGCGTGGCACCCTTCTGGATCTCTTCACGCACGGCTAGCCGCACCGCGTCCACGCCGTCGACCACGCGTGCAATCGCGCCCGCGCGAAACGCGCATGAACACGGTTCGAGCACGTCGCCGCGCGGACGGAAGTCGCCGTGACCGCCGGTCTGCGACAACGCCTTGCCCGACGGAAAAATTCGCGGCCCCGGAATCAGGCCGCTTTCGAGTGCCTGCGTCAAACCCCAATCCGCGCCGCCCGCATCGCGCACGCTGGTGAAGCCGCGGCCGAGCATCGCCTTCAGAATCGGCAGCGCGCGAATCGCGGTGAGAATATTAGGCTGCGCCGCGTTCACACCGAGGTTCGCGCGCGAAGCCAGCACGTGCACGTGACAGTCGATCAGGCCGGGCATCACCGTCTTGCCACGCGCATCGATCACGCGTGCGTTCGGCAGATCGACGGGACGGTCGGTGACTTCGACGATGTGGCCGTTTTCTATCACGACGTGATGATGTTCGAGGAACGCGCCCTGCGCCAGATCGAGTACGTTGCCGCCGCTGATTACCGTAATGCTCATTGATATCTTCCTGACTGGATGAAGGAAACCGCCCGGCCCGCAGCGGGCCGGACGCGCCGCTTCAGGCGCGGCGTGGGCGCGAATCGCGCACGAAGAAGGTGCCGGTGAGGCTGATGGCCGCGGCGATCATCACGTAGATCGCAGGCGCCATGTTGCTGCCCGTCGACGCGATCAGCCACGTGATGAAGAACGGTGCGAAACCGCCGAAGATCGTCACCGCGAAGTTGTAGGCGACGGACAATCCCGTCGACAGCACCTTGGTCGGAAATAGTTCGGAGAACGCAGCGAGAATCGGACCGGTGTACGCGGCGATCAGCAAACCGAACACGCCCTGGAACACCATCAGCGACGCGAGGCCCGGCGTGTGATTGATGTACGCGAACATCGGCCATGCGAGCAGCAGGATCGACACGGCCGCGCCAGAGAGGAACGGGCGGCGGCCGAAGCGGTCCGCCAGCTTGCCGACCACCGGCGAGAAGCACATGATCATCAGCCCGCCGAACATGCCCGCGAAGAAGCCGGTCGATTGCGGCAGATGCAACGTGCGCACCGAATACGTCGGCATATAGAACAGCAGCACGTAGGTGCAGACGGTCCACAGAATGACCATCGAGAAACTGGCGAATGTCTCGCGTGGAAAGCGCTGGAACACTTCGGCGAGCGGCGAATCGTTCTTCGCTTCTTCAGCCACCGCGCTAAATGCCGGCGTTTCATCCATGCGGCTGCGAATGAAATAACCGACCGGTCCGATCAGAATGCCGATCAGGAACGGCATTCTCCAGCCCCACGAATGCAGCGCATCGGTGCTCAGATTCGTCGTCACGAAGGTGCCGACCGCTGCGCCGAGCAGCACGGCAAAACCGATGCTCGACTGAATCCAGCTCGAATAGAACGCCCGCTGATTGGCCGGCGCGTATTCGGTGAGGAACGCAGTGGCGGTGCCCATTTCGCCGCCGGCCGAGAAGCCTTGCAGCAAACGCGCGACCACGATCAGCACCGGCGCCCACAGGCCGATCTGATCGTACGTGGGTGCGAGGCCGATCAGCGCCGTGCCGCCCGCCATCAACAGAATGGTCAGCGACAGCGCCGCCTTTCGGCCGACCTTGTCCGCATATACGCCGAGCACGATGCCACCCACCGGCCGCATGAAAAAGCCCACGCCGAAGGTCGCCACCGCGAGCAGCAGCGAGCTCAGTTCATTGCCGGTAGGAAAGAACAGCTTCGCGATAATGACCGCGAAAAAGCTGTACACGGTGAAGTCGAACCATTCGAGCCCGTTGCCGAGCACGGTGGCGATGATGGCGCGGCGCCGCTGTCGCGCGAGCGAGTCGACGGAGAGTGCGACGGTGGATGAAAGCGTTCCCTGCATGGTCTCTTTCCTCATCTGGCTGCCCTGTCAGGCGGTAGTGTCGGCAACGCGCCACGCCGTGATCGAGCGGCGTCTTCGCATGCATAACGCCGATCCTAGAGACACCTGAATTGTTTTCGAAACGAAAGATTCGCATGCACGCATGCGCGCAGCGCATGCGAAACTGGAATGCGGCGATTCAGCCCCCCGCCCTGCCCATCTGCTCTTCGGCCTGTTCGAACAGCCAGCGCGTGAAGACGCGCGCCGCCTGGTTCTGCGAGCGGTCGTTCGGCGACACCACGTAATAGCCGCCGCCGTGACTCGCGGACGCCTGCGTCGCGCGCACCAGCAGCCCTTCGCTCAGACATGCGTCGATCATATGCCGCCAGCCGAGCACCACGCCCTGGCCGAGAATCGCCATCTGCACGAGCTGCGGATAATGATTGACGACGACCGCCTGCGGCGAAGCGGGCATCTGCACGCCGTTCAGACGGAACCACTCGGGCCATGACATCCATTGCCGCTGGCCGTCTTCCTGCATCAGCAGCGTTTCGCGCGCGAGGTCGGCGGGTTCCAGCACGCGGCCCGCGAGATATCCGGGCGAACAGACCGGGTACACCTCTTCGTCGAAGATGCGGCGCGCGGTGAAATGCGGCTCGGCGCGCTGACGGCTGTAGTAAAGACCCACGTCGAATTCAGCGGGGGATAGGGACGCGAGGCCATCGCGCACGATCATTCTGATCTTGACGTTAGGATGCGCGGCGCGAAACGCGCCGAGCCGCGGCGTGAGCCACAACACCGCGACGCCGGATGAGCACGCGATCGTCAGTTCGAGATCGCCGTAGCGCTTCATCACGTCGAGCGTGGCTTCGGAGCACGTGGCAAGCAGCCACTGCACATGCTTCGCGTAACCTTCGCCGGCGATCGTCAGACGCAGCGCGCGATGCTCGCGCACGAACAGCGAGCGGCCAAGAAAATCTTCGAGCTGGGCGATCTGACGGCTCACCGCGCTTTGCGTCAGATGCAGTTCGGCGGCGGCCTTGGTGAAGCTCGCATGCCGCACGGCCGATTCGAACGCGACCAGACATGGGAGCGGAGGTAACGGGGCGATACGCATGATGAGGGTGGCCGAGTGACGATCGCACCATCATAGCGGGTACGGGTATCGGCTCGATCATGCGAAGGGTGAGGATCGTCGTCGTGAAGCGATGGGCAGATGGGTGCGCTTCGCGGCGCGCGGGCAGCGCAATCACGCCACGCACGTGGCGCGCGTGCGGATGCTCCGCAAATCGCCGCGCGGCACGCAACGTATTGCAAATTCAGCGCGAACTCAATCCGAACCAGCGCGGGCTTTCATTCACGCGGCAAAGCGCGGCGAGCACCGAGACTACGAGCCGTCACGAACTCGGCGCCAGTTCCTTTTCCCCTTCACCGTCCAGCGAGCGCGTGTCGCGCAGTTGCGGGAATAGCTTCATCCACAGCATCGCGACCGTGATCGTCGCGAGACCGCCGACCAGCACCGCCGTACGCGCGCCCCACCAGCCTGCCGTCACGCCCGACTCGAATTCGCCGAGCTGATTCGACGTGCCGATGAAAAGCGAATTGACGGCGCTCACGCGGCCCAGCATTTCATCGGGCGTGCGCAGTTGCACGAGCGACAGCCGCACCACCACGCTGATCGTGTCCGACGCGCCCAATACCATCAGTGCAAACAGCGACACGAAGAATTGATGCGACAGGCCGAACACCACCGTCGCGAGGCCGAACGTGATCACGCCGCCGAACATCGCCGCGCCGGGCCGGTTGCGCAACGGGAAATGCGCGAGCCAGATGGTGCCCGCGAGCGCGCCGATCGCGGTGCCCGAGCGCAGCAGACCGAGACCGAGCGGCCCCGTGTGCAGCACGTCGCGCGCGAAAATCGGCAACAGCGCGGTCGCGCCGCCGAACAACACCGCGAACAGATCGAGCGACAGTGCGCCGAGAATCACCGGCTCCCGGCGAATGAACGCGATGCCCGAGAAGATCGATTCGAGCGTCACGGGCGCGCGGCTCGCCGGTTTGGTTTGCAGCGGAATGCTCCACACGGACGCGGCGGCGGCCGCGAACGACAGCGTGCACGCGAGATAGGCCGCGCCCGGACCGATGCCGTACAGCAGACCGCCCAACGCGGGGCCCGCGATCTGCGCGGTTTGATTCGCCGACGTGGCCCACGCCGTCGCTTTGGGCAGGTAGCCGCGCGGCACGACGGCGGGCAACAGCGAAGCGACCGCGGGCGATTCGAACGCGCGCGCCGCGCCGACGCATGCGGCCAGCACATAGATGACCGGCGCGCTGATCCAGCCGCCGAAGGTGCCGAAAGCGAACAGCAACGCAGCGACGCTTTCAAGGCTCTGACAGATGGCCGCGATGCGGCGGCGGTCGTAGCGGTCGGCGACGTGGCCGACCACGAGCGTCAGCACGAACATCGGCAGAAACTGCGCGAGGCCGACGAGGCCCAGTGCGAACGCGCTATGCGTGAGCGCGTAGATGTGCCAGCCCATCGCCACTGCAAGCATCTGGAACGAGAGTGACGACAGGATGCGGGTGCACCAGAAGCGTTGGAATGGGGGGTGCTTCGGGAGGCTGAAGGTGGGGGAATCGGTGGGGTCGGCGGGAGCTGGGGGCATCGGTCTCTGCTCTTTACGTGGCTGTGTCGCGGGCTTGGGCGGGCGCTAGTTTAGAGCAAGATGGCCGGGGGTGCTTGGGGCGACAGGGATGACTCGTTGTCATCCGAAGCGAAAAGTTTCGCGGTGGGGACGCCTCAATAAGGCTAGGGGCCCGTGGCGATCCGGTCGCACGGATGGACCGGGCGACCACGCGGCCGTTGCGATGGCGAAGGCTGAAAATGCACGAGCGATGCTGACAACCCAGACAGTCTGAGCACGTCTCGCGCGTGCGGGCCCGGCTTAACGTGGTGAACAGACAGGGGAAAAGCGGAACTCGTGGGACCTTTGCGCTGAATATAAAATGCTGCAAAGGCTTGGGGTATTCTGGCGGAGAGACGGGGATTCGAACCCCGGATAGGTTATTAACCTATACACGCTTTCCAGGCGTGCGACTTAAACCGCTCATCCATCTCTCCGGCGGGGAGCCGAATTATAGCAAACTTCGCGCCCTGCGCCACACCCATGCGCAAACGCGTTCAAGGATGCCGGATATAGTCCACCAGCGCCGTCGTATAAGCATCCGGTTTGCGGTCGAACAGACTCACGCCGATCGCCACCAGAAAGCCCGCCGGCACGCCGAACACGCCCGAGCTGATCGGCTCGATGCCGAACCAGCGTGCGCCCGTGAAGCCGGTCATCTGCGTGAAGAACGGATACGTCGAGACGATGTAATAGATGCACACGACAAGCCCCGCCACCATCCCGGCCACCGCGCCGAGTCGGGTCGTGCGCTTCCAGAACACGCCGAGCACCAGCACCGGAAACAGACTCGACGCCGCCAGCGAAAACGCCGCGCCCACCAGAAACAGAATATTCCCCGTATTCAACGACGCCACGTACGACGCAAACAACGCCACCCCCAGCAACAGAATCTTCGAGATCGTCACGCGCCGCTGGCTCGACGCGCCGGGGTCGACCATGTGGTAGTACACGTCGTGCGACAACGCATTGGCGATCGTCAGCAGCAAACCGTCCGCGGTCGACAGCGCCGCCGCCAACGCGCCCGCCGCGATCAAGCCCGACATCACGTACGGCAGCCCCGCGATCTCGGGTGCGGCGAGCACCACCATATCCGGCTGCATCTGGATCTCGCTCCATCGCACGATGCCGTCGCCGTTCGTATCGGTGAGGCTGATCAGGCTCGGCTCGACCTTGCGCCATTGCATCAGCCATTGCGGCAGATCGGCAAAGTGATGGCCGACCAGGTTGCTCAGCATCTCGTACTTGATCAGCACCGCCAGCACCGGCACCGTCAGATAGAACAGCGCGACGAAAAAGAGCGTCCAGCCGACCGAGCGTCGCGCGGACGCCACCGAGGTCGTCGTGTTATAGCGCGTCAGGATATGCGGCAGGCTCGCCGTGCCGAGCGACAGACACAGCAGCAGCGACAGAAAATTGCGCTCGTGGATGCGCCGGTCGTCATCGTTGACGGCGGGAAACGGCTCGTGCATCGGCACCGGCGCGGCCGCGCGCATCAGCATCTCGTCGCGATGCTGGGTCCAGACGATCTGCGCGGCGGCGGCATCGCGCGGAAACTGTTCGAGCGCCCTCTCGCGCACCTTGATGTCGCGCAGCGGTCCATTGTGACGGCGCAGATCGGCGACTTCCTGCGTGAGCCGCTGCTTCTCGTCGACGAACGATTGCGGCAACGTGTCGAGGCGCCGCTGCATGAGGGTCGCGCGGCGTCGATAGTCGTCACGCACGGTCTGTTCGAGCGGCTCGTCGCGCACCTGCTTCTCGAGGCTCTCCATGCGCTCCATCAACCGACCGTAGCTGATTTGCGGCACCCAGCCGAGGCCGTCCTTATGCGCGATCATCGACACGGGAATCAGGATCGCCGCGATCAGGATGATGTACTGCGCGACCTGGGTCCACGTGACCGCGCGCATGCCGCCGAGAAACGAGCACACCAGAATGCCCGCGAGTCCGCAGAAAATGCCGACCGCGAAATCCACGCCGATGAAGCGCGTCGCAATCAGGCCGACGCCCTGGATCTGCGCGACCAGATAGACGAACGAACACAGGATCGCGGCGAGCGCGGCGAGGCCGCGTACCGCGTTGCTCGAAAAGCGCGTGCCGAGGAAATCGGGAATCGTGTAGCGCGCGAGCTTGCGCACGTACGGCGCGAGCAGGAACGCGACGAGGCAATAGCCGCCGGTCCATCCCATCAGATAGGCGAGACCGTCGTATCCGGTCGCATAGATCGACCCCGCCAGTCCGATGAACGACGCGGCCGACAACCAGTCGGCGGCAGTCGCCATGCCGTTGAACGCGGACGGCACGCGCCGCCCCGCCACGTAGTACTCGACCAGATCGGATGTGCGCGACAGCACGCCGATCACCGCATACACCGCGATCGGCACGAACAGGAACACATAGCCGATCCACACGCCTGGGCCGGTGGTGCGCTCGATGCGCCACATCACGTAGATGAACAGCAGGAAGCCGAGCGTATAGAGCGCGTAGGAGCGGATCAGCCGATGCGTGAGTTTCATCGGCTCAACGTCCGCGAGCGGCGGGCGTATCAGCGCCGGCATTCGTGGGCGCGCCGGCGGCCGTCGTTGCGGTGGCTTTCGCATCCGCATCGAACGCGCGTTGCAGACGGCGGTCGGCGCGCTGCATCAGCACGATATACACGATGATCAACGCGAGGTAGATCAGGATCGCGCCCTGCGCGCCGAAGTAGAACGGCAGCCTGAACCCGTCGATGCGCACTTGCGACAACGCGGGCGCGATCAGCGGCAACACGAACGACACGATGAAGCCGAGCGTCATCAACGTCGCGATCAGCGCGAGATTGAAGCGCCAGTACTTTTGATGCGCGCGCGCCATCGCCGCCGAGACCGCTGGCGGTTCGGGCGCGGGATTGAGCGTAGCGTGTGAGGAGTGGTGCGGCGCGGCCATGCGCCTGTTTAACAAAAAGCCACCGGGCAGGCAATCGGGATTGTCCGCGCGGTGGCGTTCGCAGCGTGGCTCAGCCACCCGTCTCCGCTTCGGATCAGGAGCGCGCCGTTCGACACGCTCCTGTCACGAACACGGATGAACCGGTGCTCAGAGCGACTCGCCGAGCTGATCGAGAATCGCCGGGTTCTCCAGGGTGGACACGTCCTGCGTGATGGCCTCGCCCTTCGCGAGCGAGCGCAACAGGCGACGCATGATCTTGCCGGAACGTGTCTTCGGCAGGTTCTCGCCGAAGCGGATGTCCTTCGGCTTCGCGATCGGACCGATCTCCTTGCCGACCCAGTTGCGCAATTCGTTGGCGAGCTTCACGGCTTCGTCGCCTTGCGGACGCGCGCCCTTGAGCACGACGAACGCGCACACGGCTTCACCGGTAGTCGCGTCGGGCCGGCCCACTACCGCGGCTTCGGCGACGAGCGGGTTCGACACCAGCGCCGACTCGATCTCCATCGTGCCGAGCCGGTGGCCCGACACGTTGAGCACGTCGTCGATACGGCCCATGATCGTGAAGTAGCCGGTCTCCTTGTCGCGCACCGCGCCGTCGCCGGCGAGATACAGCGTGCCGCCGAGTTCGTCGGGGAAATAGCTCTTCTTGTAGCGGTCGGGGTCGCCCCACACGTTGCGCAGCATCGACGGCCACGGACGCTTCACCACCAGGATGCCGCCCTGCCCGTTCGGCACGTCCTGCCCGGTTTCATCGACGACCGCGGCCATGATGCCCGGCAGCGGCAGCGTGCATGAACCCGGCACGAGCGGCGTGGCGCCCGGCAGCGGCGTGATCATGTGGCCGCCGGTTTCGGTTTGCCACCACGTATCGACGATCGGGCAGCGGCCGCCGCCGACGTTCTCGTGATACCACACCCACGCTTCCGGATTGATCGGCTCGCCGACCGTGCCGATGATGCGCAACGTCGACAGGTCATAGCTCTTCGGATGCACTTTCGGATCGGCGTCGGCGGCCTTGATCAGCGAACGGATTGCGGTCGGCGCCGTGTAGAACAACGACACCTTGTGCTTCGCGATCATCTCCCAGAAGCGCCCGGCGTTCGGATAGGTCGGCACGCCTTCGAACACGACCTGAGTGCCGCCGAGCGTCAACGGTCCGTACGTGATGTAGCTATGGCCGGTGATCCAGCCGATGTCGGCGGTACACCAGAACACATCGGTGGACTTCCAGTCGAAGGTCCATTTCATGGTCTGCGCGGCCCACAGCAGATAGCCGCCCGTGCTGTGCTGCACGCCCTTCGGCTTGCCGGTCGAACCGGACGTGTAGAGAATGAAGAGCGGATGCTCGGCGCCGACCCACTCGGGCGCGCATTGATCCGATTCGGCTTGCGTGAGTTCGTGCGTCCACAGGTCGCGGCCTTCGTTCCACGCGACCTTGCCGCCGGTGCGCCGATAGACGATCACGCTCGTGACCGCTTCGCAGCCGCCCATCGCGAGCGCTTCGTCGGCGATGTTCTTCAGCGGGAGCGCCTTGCCGCCGCGCATCTGTTCGTCGGAGGTCACGAGCGCGACCGCGCCCACATCCACGAGGCGCTCGTTGAGCGACTTCGACGAGAAGCCGCCGAACACCACCGAGTGCGTCGCGCCGATCCGCGCGCACGCCTGCATCGCGACGATGCCTTCGATCGACATCGGCATATAGATCACCACACGGTCGCCCTTCTTCACGCCGCGCTTCTTCAGCGCATTCGCGAAGCGCGACACGCGTTGCAGCAGATCCTGATAGGTGACGTTGGTGACGGTGCCGTCATCGGCTTCGAACACGATCGCGACGCGCTCGCCGTTGCCGGCCTCGACGTGACGGTCGATGCTGTTGTACGACGCGTTCAGCTGGCCGTCTTCGAACCACGTGTAGAAGGGCGCTTTCGATTCGTCGAGCACCTTGGTGAAGGGGGTGTTCCAGCTCAGCGTCTCGCGAGCGAGGCGCCCCCAGAAACCTTCGTAATCGCGTTCCGCTTCGGCGGCGAGCGCCCGATACGCGTCCATGCCGGAGATCGTCGCGCCCGCTGCTACTTCAGCGGAGGGCGGGAAAACACGGCGTTCCTGAAGAACCGATTCAATCGCAGACATCGACAACCCCTTGGTGAAGATGAAACGTAAAACCTGTGCGGCGCGCGCGCGGCGCGCCATGTCCCTGTCGACGCCGCGCTCGATGATCAATGCGCGACGCGTTATCTCCAATCCTTGCGCACCAGCGCCGCGGCCCGCTCGCCTGCATCGCATATCGTGCCGCGCTGCAGCATCAATGCGTGTGAGACGAGCTTGCCGTTCCAGTGTTCAATCTTGTGTCAAACATAAGGGCTGCAACTTACCCGTCACTTACGCGAACCGCATCGGCGGGCCAGCGAAAACCCTTAGCCGTCGACCACCGCGCCAACGGAAAACACGTAACACGTACACGCAGTGCCTCAACGCTACGCAAGTCAAGCCGCGCATGCTACGCGTTACGCCGCGTTTGTGTATTCGAACCCGCACACGAAGCTTGCAGCGCAGGCGTCACAACACCAGCGCCATTCACTCCATGCGTGGGCCGCGCCCGCCGCGCGCCTTTACGCTGGTTCGCACAGGCTCTTACAATGCTAACTGAACTAGCCGCCCGGACTCCAGCTTGAATCGCTACGCCCTTCTTCTCATTACCTCGATGCTGCTCGTTGGCAGCAATGTCGGAATCGGTAAATCGATCGTCGAGTTCGTTCCCGTCCCACTGTTCGCGCTGCTGCGCTTCGTGATCGCGATGGCGGTGTTGTGGCCGCTGCTGCGCGTGGCCAAGCTGCGGCGCGTGAAGCGCGACGAATGGGTCAATCTGTTTTTGCAGGCGCTGTTCGGCACCTTCGGGTTTACGCTGCTGATGCTCAACGGCGTGCAGCGCACGAGCGCCGTGGCGGCCGGCGTCATCACCAGCACGATCCCCGCGGTCGTCGCGCTGCTGTCGTGGCTGATCCTCAAGGAGCGGCCCAATGGCCGCGCGCTCGCGTCGATCGCGCTGGCGATTGTCGGCGTGGTGGTCATCAATCTCGCCCATCTCGGACAAAGCACAAGCGGCGAAACCTCGTTCGTCGGCAATCTGATGGTGCTCGGCGCGGTGTGCTGTGAGTCGCTCTACATCATCCTGTCACGCCGTCTCACGCAAACGCTCGCGCCGATCGACATCTGCGCGTACACGCACCTGTTCGGCCTGTTGCTGATGCTGCCGCTCGGCGCAGGCGCGCTCGCGCACTTCGACTATCGCTCGGTGCCGCCCGGCATCTGGACGCTGGTGCTGTGGTACGGACTGTCGGCCAGCATCTTCTCGTTCTGGCTGTGGATGAAGGGCATCCGTCACGTGCCGGGCAGTCTCGCGGGGGTGTTCAGCGCCGTGCTGCCGGTGGCCGCGGCGATCTACGGCATCGCGTTCCTCGGCGAACGGCCGACGCTCGCGCACGGCTTCGCGCTCGCGTGCGTGATCGCCGGCATCGGGCTGGCGAGCATGAAGGCGCGACGGGTGCCGCCGGTCGCCTCCTGACCGCGCCGCCCGCCCGGCGCGCTGTCCACGCAAGCACGCCACTGCCCAGGCACGCGGGCCGCCCTGCCCGCCGCGCCGCAGCAAATTCACCCGACGCTGTACAATAGCGCGCCTGACGCGAGCTTCCCGTCCTTTGCTGGCCGTGCGGCGCGCCGTCCGCGCATGGTTTGCGTGTCTGATCCGCGTGCGTCACCGCATGCCGGGTCGGCGCATTTGGTCCGTGTTCCGTCTCCTGCGTTTCATCTGACTCTTGCCTATGTCTGCCCCGCGACCCGACTCCGCCCGTCAGCGCCGCCCAATGCGTCCGCTGCCCGCCATCATCTTCATGAGCCGCTGGCTGCAATTGCCGCTCTACCTGGGCCTGATCGTCGCGCAGGCTGTCTACGTCGTCCTGTTCCTGAAGGAAGTCTGGCATCTGGTCACGGCGTCGATGACGCTCGACGAAACCAACATCATGCTGGTCGTACTCGGCCTGATCGACGTGGTGATGATCTCGAACCTGCTGATCATGGTGATCATCGGCGGGTATGAAACCTTCGTGTCGCGTCTGGGCGTCGAGGGTCATCCGGACGAACCGGAATGGCTCGACCACGTGAACGCCGGCGTGCTGAAGGTCAAACTGTCGATGGCGCTGATCAGCATCTCGTCGATCCACCTGCTGAAGACCTTCATCAGTCCCGATCAGAACTCGACCCACACGATCATGTGGCAGGTCATCATCCACGTGGCGTTCCTGGTGTCGGCGCTGGTGATGGCGCTGGTCGACCGCCTCACCACGCACACGCATCCGAAGCATTTCGAAGAGCCCGCGGCACTGCATGCCGTGAGTTCCGCAAAAGGTTCCACTCCCCTGAAGGCGCACGACTGACGCACCGCGTGCGATCGGAAAACAAGCGCCGTTGTCCCCACTGAGCCAAGCCATGACCGTCATCAAACAGGAAGATCTGATTCAGAGCATCGCTGATTCGCTTCAGTACATCAGCTATTACCACCCGCTCGACTACATCCAGGCCTTGGGCCGCGCTTACGAGCTCGAACAGAGCCCGGCGGCGAAAGACGCCATCGCCCAGATTCTGACCAACAGCCGCATGTGCGCCGAAGGCAAGCGCCCGATCTGCCAGGACACCGGCATCGTCACGGTGTTCGTGAAGGTCGGCATGGACGTGCGCTGGGAAGGCGCGACCATGGGCGTCACCGACATGATCAACGAAGGCGTGCGCCGCGGTTACCTGAACCCGGACAACGTGCTGCGCGCGTCGATCGTGAGCCCGCCGGAAGGCGCTCGCAAGAACACGAAGGACAACACGCCGGCGGTGATCCACTACGAGATCGTGCCGGGCAACACGGTGGACGTGCAGGTCGCGGCCAAGGGCGGCGGCTCGGAAAACAAGTCGAAGTTCGCGATGCTCAATCCGTCGGATTCGATCGTCGACTGGATTCTGAAGACCGTGCCGACGATGGGCGCGGGCTGGTGCCCGCCGGGCATGCTCGGTATCGGCATCGGCGGCACCGCTGAAAAAGCGATGCTGATGGCGAAGGAATCGCTAATGGACCCGATCGACATTCAGGACGTGATCGCACGCGGCCCGCAGGACTGGATCGAAGAATTGCGCGTCGAACTGCACGAGAAGGTCAATGCGCTCGGTATCGGCGCACAGGGCCTCGGCGGTCTCGCCACCGTGCTCGACGTGAAGATCATGGCCGCGCCGACGCACGCCGCGTCCAAGCCGATCGCGATCATCCCGAACTGCGCCGCGACGCGTCATGCGCATTTCACGCTCGACGGCTCCGGCGTCGCGAAGCTCGAAGCGCCGTCGCTCGACGCATGGCCGAAAGTGCAGTGGGAACCGGACACGGAAAAGAGCAAGCGCGTCGACCTGAACACGCTGACGCCGGAAGAAGTTGCCGGCTGGACGCCGGGCCAGACATTGTTGCTGTCGGGCAAGATGTTGACGGGCCGCGACGCCGCGCACAAGCGTATCGCTGACATGCTCGCGAAGGGCGAAAAGCTGCCGGTCGATTTCACGAACCGCGTGATCTACTACGTCGGCCCGGTCGATCCGGTGCGCGACGAAGCGGTCGGCCCGGCAGGCCCGACGACGGCCACGCGCATGGACAAGTTCACCGAGACGATGCTGTCGCAAACGGGTCTGATTTCGATGATCGGCAAGGCCGAGCGCGGCCCGGTCGCCATCGAGGCGATCAAGAAGCACAAGGCCGCGTATCTGATGGCCGTGGGCGGCGCCGCGTACCTCGTGTCGAAGGCGATTCGCAGCGCCAAGGTGCTCGCGTTCGAAGACCTCGGGATGGAAGCGATCTACGAGTTCGACGTGCAGGACATGCCAGTGACGGTCGCGGTCGACTCGAACGGCACGTCGGTGCACCAGACTGGACCGAAGGAATGGCAGGCGAAGATCGGCAAGATTCCGGTTGCAACGGTTTGATCGCTATCGGAATCCGCTGAAAAAACCAGAAGCCGGGGCCTTGAGCCCCGGTTTTTTATCGCGAAATGAGAACAATAAGCAACTCGCGAAAAACCTTGAAAATCAAGCGCGAAACTACAAGTTTGCCTTGGCTTTTCGGGCTTCGCCGTTTATCGTTCTGGGAAATTGGAAACCCCACAAAGGACACATCATGCAAGGCGATAAGAAGGTCATCGAATATCTCAACGCGCAGTTGAAAAACGAACTGACCGCGATCAACCAATACTTCCTGCACGCGCGGATGTACCGCCACTGGGGTCTGGAAAAACTCGGCAAGCACGAATACGACGAGTCGATCGGTGAAATGAAGCACGCCGACTGGCTCATCGAACGCATTTTCATGCTCGACGGTCTGCCGAACCTGCAAGACCTGCACAAGCTGCTGATTGGCGAGGAGACCAAAGAAATCCTCGAATGCGATCTGAAGCTCGAACAGATTTCGCAGAGCACCTGCAAGGAAGCGATCGTGTATTGCGAAACGGTCCGCGACTTCATCTCGCGCGAAATCTTCACGAAGATTCTCGACGACACCGAAGAACACATCGACTGGCTGGAAACTCAACTCGATCTGATCGACAAGGTCGGCATCCAGAACTACCAGCAAAGCGCGATGGGCACGATCGAGTCCTGATCGAGCCCCGCTGAAACTGCCCGCGCGATTCATGGGCCAGGTCACTCACAACGGCATTCGCCATGACCTTTCCCGCGCGGGCGATATACTTGCGCACCTTCCCGTTTTCCCGAGTTCCCCTTGACCGCCGCGCGACGCGCGTGTTCTTCGCCTATGCCTGCACAATCGCCGTCCCCGACCGTTCGGCCGCTCACCTCGGGTGCCGCCTCACGCGCGCCGGTGGGCATTTTCGATTCGGGGCTGGGCGGTTTGTCGGTGTTGCGGGCGGTCCGGGCACAACTGCCTGACGAAGCCATCCTGTATGTCGCCGACTCACTGTACGCCCCGTATGGCGAGCGCGACGACGACTTCATCGCCGACCGCACGCTCGCCGTCGGCGAATGGCTGGTCAAGCAAGGGGCGAAGGCGCTCGTGGTCGCCTGCAACACGGCGACCGCGCAGTCCATCGCGCTGGTGCGCGAAAAGCTGCCCATTCCGCTGGTAGGCGTCGAGCCCGGCGTCAAACCCGCCGCGCTGCAGTCGAAAACCCGCGTGGCCGGCGTGCTCGCCACCCAGGTGACCTTGCGCAGCGCCCGCTTTCAGGGACTGCTCGAACGCTACGCCGCCGATTGCCGCTTTCTGTGCCAGCCGGGCCACGGGCTCGTGCAGGCCGTCGAACGCTGCGATGTCGCGTCAGCCGACGTGCGCGAACTGCTGCGCGGCTACCTTCAACCGATGCTCGACGCGGGCGCCGACACGCTGGTGCTCGGTTGCACCCACTACCCGTTTCTGGATGCGGCGATTCGCGACATCGTCGGCGATCGGCTCATGTTGATCGACACGAGCGTGGCCATTGCGCGGCAACTCGAGCGCGTCCTCGAGCAGCACGGCCTACGCGCCGCGCCCGCGAGCGGCGATTCCGCCCTGCCCCGTTTTTTTTCCACCGGCGACGGCACCCATCAGCAACAACTCGCGGCCACCTTGCTGCACATTGACGCGACCGTCGAACGTGTGCAAATCCCCTCGCGCCGCACGGCAGCACCGGACTCCCAAGCCGCATAAAACCGTCGGACCGGGCGTTATTGCCGCGTCAGGAGGCGTTTTTCCGACGTTTCCCGCCTTTTTCGCGTCGCCTGCACGAAGCGCCGACGGCCGCTCCATTAGACGAAACCCTTCTAAGAGTCTGGTTTTGTTACAAAAAATCCCGCAGGCCTCTTGCCAAACGGCTCGAACAAAATGATAATAATTCGCATTAACGTTAGCTATGACGCCTGCCATGATTGTCTGTGTCTGCAAGTCCGTTTCTGACCGCACGATCCGTTCATCGATCGCGGATGGCGTCGACTCGTTCGACGAGCTTCAGTTCGAGTTGGGCGTCGCTTCCTGCTGCGGCAAGTGCGAAGAGTCCGTGCGCGACGTCATGCTGCAGAGCGGCGTGTGCGCCAGCCGCTGCGGCGTCGGCATCGAGCTTCGTCCGCAGGCTGTCCCGCTGACATTCTACGAACGCAAGGCTGCCTGAGGATTCGCTTCGGGGCGCGGCGCGAGCCGTGCCTTGCGGGCGCCTCGGCACACTACCGCTTCTGGCGCCGTTTCAAGCGCTGCATTTACGCGTTATCCCACTGCCGTCAGCAAGCCAGTATCCGTTTCCGTACCAGCCAGCTACCCGCTCAACCGTCCCAAGGAGTTCGAGATGGAATTGCTGATTGGTTTCGTGACTACTTTGTTTATTTCGCTGCTGATCTTCCGAACATGACGATGTCTTGTCTGACGTGTTGTTCAAACAGCACGCTGCCACGCTAACATGCAGGTCTCGCAAACTGTCCCAGCCGGCTCGAAGCCGGCTTCACACGCTCGCATGAACTCCCGCGCGTTGACCGCGACCGCCGTTGTGGCCGTGATTCACGTGACGTTGCTCGCCGTAATCATGACGTTGCGTCACGAGCCCGTGCAGCCAGCGCTCGAATCGCACGTGATGACCGCGCAGTTGCTGCCGCCGGCGCCGCAAGCCGCGCCGGTCGCGATGGAATCCATCGCGCCGCCACCGCCGAAGCCCGTGCCGCCGGTTCATACGAAGCCCAAAGTCCAGCCCAAGCCGACTCCGACACCCAAGCCAACGCCGACGCCGTTGCCTCAGGCAGCCGCGCCGTCGCCGACGCCGGTCGAGGCGCCCGCTCCGACGCCGCCCGCGCCCGCCGCACCGGCGACACCACCGGCCGAAGCGGCGCCGGCAATCGGCCGTCAGACGATGGAAATCAGCGCGCCGAAGAACGTCTCGCACCTCGATTGCAACATCGCCAAGCCCGATTACCCGACGCTCTCGAAACGGCGCGGCGAAACCGGCACCGCGCTCGTGAAGTTCGTGGTCGGCCTGACGGGCAAGCTCGAAAACATCGAGTTGAAGAAGAGCAGCGGCTTCAGCCGACTCGACGACGCAGCGCTCGCCGCCGTGCGTGCGAGCGCCTGCAAACCCTATCTCGAGAACGGCCAGCCGATTCGGGCCGCGTACACCCAGCCTTACGACTTCAATCTGAACGATTGAAGCAGAATTTAAAAAAGGAATTGCAATGCAAAACTACGGATTGGCGCACGTGTGGGCGCAAGGGGATTTCGTGACGCGCGGTATCGCGCTCGCGCTGTTGATCATGTCGGTGATGTCGTGGAGCGTCATCGTCATCAAAGGCTGGAATGTGATGCGCCTGAACCGCCTCACGAAGAATGCCGAACAGGCGTTCTGGCATTCGGACGATCTCGCCGACGGCGTGAAGAAGCTCGGCGCCGGCGCATCGACGCCGCAGGACAACCCGTTCCTCGCGCTGGCGCTGTCAGGCCAGGAAGCCGCCGACCATCATCATCAAACGCAGCCGCATCTGCATGACCGCATGGACGTGTCGGACTGGGTCACGCGTTGCCTGAAGGACACGATGGACGAAAGCGTCGCGCGCATGCAGAGCGGTCTCGCGATTCTCGCGTCGATCGGCAGCACGGCGCCGTTCGTCGGTCTGTTCGGCACGGTGTGGGGCATCTATCACGCGCTACTGGCGATCGGTGCGAGCGGCCAGTCGTCGATCGACCAGGTCGCCGGCCCGGTCGGCGAAGCGCTGATCATGACAGCGTTCGGCCTGTTCGTCGCGATTCCCGCCGTGCTCGGCTACAACGCATTGACGCGCGCGAACAAGGGCATCGTCGCCAAGCTGAGCCGCTTTGCGCATGGCTTGCACGCATTCTTCGTGACGGGCGCGCGCCTCTCGTCGTCCAAGCGCGGCGACGGCCTGCGTCTCGCGACCCGCGCGAACTGATCGACGAGGCACTCCGATGGCAATGAGCCCCTTCGCTGGCGACGATGACGACGGCCTGATGAACGAAATCAACATGACGCCGCTCGTCGACGTGATGTTGGTTCTCCTGATCGTCTTCATGGTGACGATTCCGGTGATTCGTCACGCAGTCAAAATCGATCTGCCGCATGCGAGCAGTCAGAAGGAAGAAACGAAGCCCGCGCAAGTGACGGTTTCGATCGACGCGGATGGCAACGTCCTGTGGGACGAGCAGAAAGTCGACGAAGCAGCGTTGAGCGCGAAAATTGCAGCGGCCGCGCAAGCGAGTCCGCAACCGGAACTGCATCTGGACGCGGACCGCAAGGTCCCGTACGAGAAAGTGGCACAGGTGATGTCGGCGGCCCAGGCCGGTGGCCTCACGAAGATCGGCTTCGTCACGCAGCCGAAGGCTAAATAGGCGGCCGCACGACGCTATCAGCGAAGCCGCGATGCGCTACCCGGCGCCCGCGGAGAATCGCAGAAAGCCCTTGAAACAGGGGCTAAAAGTAAAAGGCCTTCATCGTCAGATGAAGGCCTTTTTTTGTGCGCACTCGGCGCCTTCGGGCGGTGGGATCATTTGCCATCGGTCGAAGATTGACGGCCTCCTGAATCACCACATGCGTCAGCCGTGATCGACACGGACAGCGCGGTCAGCCCTATCAGGCCCGCTATGATAGCGGCCATGAGTTTCCGCATAAGAGACTCCTTAGCGAAGGGATTTCACTATAGGCCCGCGAGCGCGCGCATTCAAGCAAACGGCCATTGAAAGTACTCATGACAGGCCACGCTTAAATGCTAAAAGCGATGTTGCGACGCGCGACCGTGCTATGACGCAACCGCCAGCGAAGCCTTCACGGCAGTCTTTGTCGCGACCTTCTCTTCGCTCACGGGGCACTCGCCCATGATGTGCTTTCCGTCGTCCGGATCGAGCATCTCGACCAGATAATCGACGAATGCGCGCACGGCCGGCACCATTCCCTGGCGCGACACGAATACTGCGTACAACTGCGGCGTCGGAAAGGTCCAACCCGGCATCACCGGCGATAACTGCCCCGCGCGCAACGCGGCGCCATACATCATCTCCGGTAGCGCGGCGATGCCGACGCCGGCGAGCACCGCTTCGCGAATCGTCATCAGATCGGCGGTCACGAGGCGCGGTTCGTGCTCATGTGCGTGGCGCGTGCCGTCGGGCGAGATCAGGTTGTAGACGTGACGTCCGTCGCCGGTCGGCACGTCGAGCGTTTCGAAGCGGCTCAGATCGGCGGGCAGCAACGGGGGTGCATTCTGCTGCAACAGACTCGGCGCGCCGACCAGCATCTGCTGCGTGCGCCACAGCGGTCGCACGACGATGTTGGCGTTTTCCGGCGGATCGGAACGCACGCGCAACGCGACGTCGATCGAATCCTCGAACAGGTCGACGACGCGGTTCGTCACGCGCATCACCACGCGCACCTCGGGATAACGATGCATGAATTCCGGCAGGATCTGCGACAGGATGGTCTGCGAGATCGTGACCGGCACGCTGACGCGCACGGTGCCGCGCGGCGACGAGCGCAGTTGCTGCACGACATTGACCGCCGCCTGGGCCTCGCTCAGCATCGCCTGACAGTGCTGATAGAAGAGTTGCCCTGCCTCGGTCAGCGCCAGCTTGCGCGTGGAGCGCTGCAGGAGACGCACGCCGAGCGACGCTTCGAGCTCGGTCAAACGGCGCGACAGGCGCGACTTTGAGATACCCAGCACGCGCTCGGCAGCGGAAAAACCCCCGTGTTCGACGACCTGCGAGAAGTACATCAGGTCATTCAGGTTGTGTGAATCGATCTTCATCTCATCGTTCCAGTAATAGAACAATCCATTGCGTGACGGCGGCTGGCACCTCTGAAAACGGTCCCTATAATAGCTCCATGTTTCAAAAATGACGCTATTCCCCATTTTTCAAGGTGATATTGATGAGCACGACACGCACGATCGAACGCACGTTTCCCGCCGTTCGCACGACCGAAGGCGGCGGCTTTATCGTCCACCGCCCGTTTCCTACCCGCATGCTGATGGACTTCGATCCGTTTTTGCTGCTCGATGAAATGGGTCCGATCGACTACGCGCCGGGCGAGGCCAAAGGCGCGCCCGACCATCCGCATCGCGGCTTTGAAACAGTCACGTACGTGCTGGAGGGCCAGTTCGGTCATAAGGATTCGGCGGGCCATTCCGGCACGCTGCATGCCGGCGACGTCCAATGGATGACCGCTGGCGCGGGCGTCGTCCACAGCGAGATGCCGGACCCGTCGTTCGTGCGCACCGGCGGCCGCGTGCACGGCCTGCAGCTGTGGGTGAATCTGCCGCGTCGCGACAAGATGATCGCACCGCGTTATCAGGAGATGCCGTCGTCGAGCATTCCGGTGGCGACGTCGGCGGACGGCCGGGTGCGCGTCAAGGTAATCGCCGGCGAAGCACTCGGCGTGAAAGCCGCGATCGAGACGCGCACGCCGATCCTGTATCAGCATTTCTCGCTGCAACCCGGCGCGACGATCCGGCAGCCGGTGCCGGCCGACTATCGCGTGTTCGCATACGGTTTGTCCGGCGCGGGCTTTTACGGCGAAGGGGAAGCGCGTCAACGGATCGACGCGCGGAAAATGGTCGTGTTTCAGAACGATGGCGACACGGTCACGCTTGGCGCGGGCGACGAACCGCTCGAAGTGCTGCTGTTGGGCGGCGTGCCGCTGAAGGAGCCGGTGGTGCGCTACGGCCCGTTCGTGATGAATACCGAGGACGAGATCCGCCAGGCCGTGTTCGACTATCAGGCCGGACGCATGGGCGAGATTGCGCACTGAGCGTGGCAGCGTTTTAGCGGAGCGCGGCGACCGACTTGTCGCTCGCGATCGCTCGGCCGCAACACTGACTGCCGCCAACGCAATGGGCGCGGTGCGAGCGATTCCCAGTCGCCGCCCGCGCCCGTTTTGTGAAGGCGGTCGCTCTTCAGTCCATGCGCCGAAGGCCGGCGATTTCGTTCACAATAGCGTCTCATGTCGCGCGCCACGGCAACTCAGTTCATTGAACCGCGGCGCGCGGCAATTTCCGTCCTGTTCAGGAGCAGCGCGCATGGCAGAGCCCACCGTCACCGCCCACATCGGCGCGACGAATTTCCAGGTCACCTTCGACGACGGCAAGCACACGTGGCTCGCCGACGAACCCGCGTCGCTCGGCGGCGGCGATCGCGGACCGACCCCCGTTTCACTGCTGCTGTCGAGCCTCGGCGCCTGCACCTCGATCACGCTGAAGATGTACGCTCAGCGCAAGGAGTGGCCGCTGACGGAGGTGCGCGTGACGCTCTCGATGGAAACCGGCGATGCGGGCTCGACCATCGATCGCAGGATCGTGCTCGAAGGCAATCTGTCCGACGAGCAGCGGGAACGGCTCTTGCAAATTGCCAATGCGTGCCCGGTTCACAAGATCCTCACGCATACGATCACGATCCGCTCGGGTCTCGCCGTTGCGTAACGCGACGCCCGCGCGACTGGCGCGCCTACGCTGAGAAGGCCGCACACTATTTAACGCAAACGCAACGCTTTCATAGGAAGCTGCCGACTTGAATTTCGAACACCTTATCCAGATCAACGATCCGTTGAATCCTTTTGTCGACTCGATGACTCGCGAGCAGTTGTGGGAAGGCCTCGTGCTGCGCGCCGAACAGCCGCAACTGTTCGTGATGGGGCTCGACAGCTGCACGATCCTGTCGCGCGACGGCAATGTCCTCGAACGGGAATTGCACTACGGTCAGGCCACCGTCCGCGATCGGGTTACGCTCGAGGAGAGCCAGAGCGTGCGCTACGACATCCTGCCGACCGAAGACTACGTGGGCGGCTCGCTAACGATGACCATCGAGCAGCCGGACGAGCTGCAGTTGTTCCTGCGCTTCGAGTACGCAACCACGCTGCCCGTGTCCACCGATCAGGACGCCGTGCAGACGCAGGAGATCGTGAAGTCGGCGTATCGGGAGAACGATATCGACACGGTGCGGCTGATCCGCCAGTACGTGCAGACCAAACAGACGCCCGGTTCCCTGCATTGAATTCCGCGCGGCCGCACAGCCCGCGCCGCCGCGCCAACTCGCACAGTCGCCCGGTCACGGCCGCGTTGCTCCCACTGCTTTCCTGGCCCTGTACGCGGCTATCACAATTCGAATCCGATGAATTTCTCTTTCTTGTAAATAGGAATAGTTATCATTTAGAATCAACTCCATCGAATCGACGAACAGCTAAAACGAATGACCGATCTCAACCGCCCTTCCACGCTCAGCCTGCGCCGCCCCGCGGCAGCGCTGACCAGCCGCCCGAAATCGTCGACGGCGAGCTCATCCGCCGCAAAGCCTGCCGCGGAGCGCGCAAACGGTTCGGGCGAGACGTCGGAGCGAGTCGTGCGCAGCGACGCATTGCTGCAAGGACACAGCCACATCAGCATCTTGCATAACGGCGAAACCTACCAGCTGCGTGCCACGCGCCTGGGCAAGCTGATCCTGACGAAGTAAGACCGAACAGAGGTAAAGAATTGAGGTACTACAGCGTATTGTGGGGACCACCTCCTCGAGAGGTGTTGGGCATTAGCCAGCCACGACGGCTTGCACGTGAGAACTAGCCCCCTTCGTGCAGACACCAAGCCAGCCGTCGCAGCCAGCCAGGCCGCTTTTTTGGTTCCCACCGATGTGGATGCACGAAACGTCGTGTATCGCTCGAGCAGAAATGGAAAAGCCGTGGGATGAAAACATCCCACGGCTTTTTGTTTGTAGCGCGCAGCGATCTGTGCGAACGCGGCGCGGCAGACCGGAGCAGCTTCGCGGCTCTCTTACTTCGAAGCCCAGCCCCAGAACATCAACCACCATGCGCTATCGACAACCGCCAGCGCCGCGACGAACCACATCATCGCGAGACCACGTTGTACGAAGCGCTCGCTATAGCGGCGCGTGACGAGCCAGGCCAGCCATGCGCTCCACAGATTGGCGACCGCCAGAATCGTGATGCGCAGATCCGACGCCCACCACAACGACACATGTTCCGCACGCAGCAGCGACAGCGTCGTCGCCGACAGCCCAAGGAACACGCCCGCGCCAGCGATCGGAATCAGCGCCTGCGTCAGATGATGCAAACGCACCGAGCTGAAGAGCCCGAGCATACGCGTTGCGCCCATCAGCAACAGCAGCAGCGTGGTGCCGTAGACGAGCGCCGTCGCGAGGATGTAGCCGATCACCATCGTGCCGTCGAGCCACGAAAACACGTCGTTCTGCTCGGGATAATGCGTGAACAGAAACCACGGCGCGTTGGTGTCGAGCGGCCAGGTGATGTCGTGATCGACCAGCCACGTCGCAAAGAACATCTTCAGATCGATGAACCAGCGCGAAGCGGTCCAGTGGAACGCGCCGATCGCGATGCCGAGCAGGCCGTACAGGATCAACGCGGTGTCCCACGGGTTCGCCTTCTTGTCGCCGAGCTGCACGACTTCCGACGACGGCGCGCGCCACGTCAACGCAATCGCGTCGCGGTGTCCGCTGCAACGGCCGCACATATGGCAGTCCGCCGCGCCCTTCATATTGCGCAGCGGCACGAGCGGCGCGCAATTGATCGGAATCACGCGATGCCCGTGCTCGCCGTTCTTGTACGAATGACGCCACGCGTCTTCATCGACCTTGTAGTGGAACGGCGCGAGGCGCGCCAGAAGCGAAAAAACCCCATTGACCGGGCACAGGTACTTGCACCAGACACGCTTCTCGCGTCCGTACAGCAAGCCGATGATGATCGCCGCGAAAGTCGAGCCGCCGAGCACCAGCAGCACCGCCTTCGGATACTGGTAGACGCTCACCATCTGACCGTAGATCGTGGTGATGCCGAACGCGACGAACGGCCAGCCGCCCCAGCGCATCCAGCGCGGAATCGCCCAGCCGCGGCCGAACTTGCTGGCAAACTCGGCGAGCGCGCCTTCCGGACACAGCACGCCGCACCAGACCCGGCCGAGCATCACCATCGACAGCAGCACGAACGGCCACCAGATGCCCCAGAACACGAACTGCGCGGCAAGCGTCAGGTTGTTCCACAGATGCGCGGTGTCGTCCGGCAGCGGCATCACCGCCGGCACGATGATCAGGAACGCGTAGACCGCCACCACGACCCACTGAATGCCGCGGATCACCGCGCCGTGACGCTGCATCCATTGTCCGGCCGCCGCGAGGCGCCCGGGACGGGTCATGACGGTGCTCATGCCGTGCGCCCTGCCGTCTGCCGCGCCGGCTTGCGATTCGCCCGGCGCACCAGCAGATAGACCACCGCCCAGTACACGGCGTACGCCAGCAGATTCATCAGCGCCGGATGAGCGCGATAGCCGGTCAGCGTCGAAACCAGCGAACCGAAGGTGCTCGAGTCGTCGAGAATCGCCGACGAATTCCACATCTGGTCGACGATGGTCGGCAGGATTTCCTTGTCGATCAGCTTGTCGACGCCGGTCTGGAACAGGCCTGCGCCGAGGAACAGCAGCATGATTTCGGTGACGCGGAAAAAGAGCCGCCACGAGAAGATCTTGCCGCCCAGTTGCAGCAAGTAGAACGTCAGGAACGCGAGACCGAGGCCGAGCACGACCGCGAGCATCTGGCTGCCGTCCACGTGGCCGGACTGGCCGAAACCGAGGCCGTACAGGAAGATCACCGTTTCGCTGCCTTCACGTGCGATCGCGAGGGCCACCAGCAACGCGACGCCCCACCAGTTCGAATCGCGCTGACTCTTTTGCAGCGACTGTTCCATGTCGCGCTTCAGGGTCCGGCCGTGCTGCTTCATCCACAGCACCATCTGCACGATCAGCACGCAGGCGACCAGCACCATCGCGGTCTGGAAATAGTCCTGTGCGTCACCGGAGAGCACTTCAGTGAAACCCACCAGCGCCGCGCCGAGCGCCACCGCCGCGATCACACCGGCCGCGACGCCGCCCCACAGATACGGCAAACCGCGGCGCGCATCGTCGTCGCCATTTTTCAACCACGCATACAGGATGCCGACGACCAGCAAGGCCTCGACGCTTTCCCGCCAAACGATGAACAGAATCTGACCCATCCAAGCTCTCCCTTCGATCCTTCTACTGCCTGACTGCCTGCGCGGCCGCGGCACCCGCTGGAGTGCCCGCGCCCGCCCGCAAGGCCATTACTTCGCGACGATCACGCCCTGCGCCTGCTGGTGGAAATCGTCGAAAAACTTGTATTCGCCCGGCTCCAGCGGAGCAATCACGACGAACGAATCGGCGCCCGGCGCCAACACCTTTTCTTTGCGCAACTGCACGCTTTCGAATTCGGCCGCGCCCTTGCCGACGTTGCGCACTTCGATCTTGATACGCTGCCCCGCCGGCACTTCGATGCGCGCCGGGTTCAGCTTGCCGTCGTTCATTTCCAGCTTGAAGGTCGGCAGGTCGGCTGCGTGGGCCGCGCCCGCGAGCAACGCCGTGGCGGCGAGCATCGCGATCTTTCGGTCAATTCTCATTAGCCTTTCCGGAAAACGCGGCGCACCGACGTCGATCGTCAGCGCGCCGCCTGCTGCATTCACTCATTCAACCCGGTCGTCGCTACGTGGCCATGCGCTCGCGTGGCCCGACAGCGCGATCGGCTCGGCAGATCAGTAGCCGCCCTTCTTGCCGATGCCGGCGAAGGTGAAGTCGTATTCGAGCGTGAACGGCTTGAACCACGGACCCACGCCGGTTTCCTTGTCGACGTGGCGACCGAAAGCCATGTGGCCGGTCTGCATCGGCGGTTCGACGATCAGCTTCAGGTGATATTTACCCGGACCTTCGAGCTTGACGTTGTCGCCGTAATGCGGACCGTCGTTGGCGACCATCGCCATCAGGTCACCCTTCTGCGTCTGCTTTGAGCCCGCTTTGGTCAGCTCATAGCGAATTTGCAGATACGGCATCCAGTCGCCTTCGGCGAAACCAGTCGGATTGTTCTTGACAGCGTGGATGTCGGCTTCGAGGTGGATGTCCGAATCCGACGCCTTGCGCATCATGCCTTCCGGTTCCATGGTGATCGGCTGCAGGTACACCGCGCCGATTTCCATGCCGCCCTGAATCTGTTGCTTGCCGATCGGGTATTCCGCCGCGCTCGCCGAGAGAGCGGCCACCGCGACCACTGCGGCTGCGCCACCACGCACAAATGAAGAAATCCGCATTGAAACTCCTTGTTTTTATCAGACTGGAATGGAATCCATTGGAACAGTGCTTTGTGCGTGCCTGATGCGGTGGACCCACCGCCCGTCAACAGGCGTTATACCGGGTGCCAAAGGCATACAAGAACCTTAAATGCGAACCATTCTCAATATTGGGCGAGTTTATCATTGATCTACGGGGAGGACAAATAAGGGCGCGCGCAAATCCTTGTCGCAACAGGGCCTTAAGGCTGTTTTAAGAAAGCGCAGGTGTGTGTGTGCGAGCGGATGTCACTGCAATTGGCAGGGCGCGGCGTGTTGCCGCGCCCCGGGGCGGAAGGAAGTTTTATTCGATGCCGGAGACGTGATCGCCGACATTCGCGCCGAACACGCGCTGACGCAACAGCGCCAGCTGGTCACGGGTCTGCGCGGCCTTTTCGAATTCGAGGTTCTTGGCGTGCTCCATCATCTGCTTCTCGAGGCGCTTCAATTCCTTGGCAAGCTGCTTCTCGGACATGTCCTCGAACTTCGCGCGCGTTTGCTGCTCTTTCAGTTCGGCGCGCGCGTCGTCGACGTTGTACACCCCGTCGATGATGTCCCGAATGCGTTTGACCACCCCACGCGGCGTGATGCCGTTCGCGAGGTTGAAGGCGATCTGCTTGGCGCGCCGCCGCTCGGTTTCGTCGATCGCGCGGCGCATCGAGTCGGTCACCTTGTCCGCGTACAGAATCGCCTTGCCGTTCACGTTACGCGCCGCCCGGCCAATGGTCTGGATCAGCGAGCGCTCGGCGCGCAGGAAACCTTCCTTGTCGGCGTCGAGAATCGCAACCAGCGACACTTCCGGAATATCCAGCCCCTCGCGCAGCAGATTGATCCCGACCAGCACGTCGAAGGTGCCGAGGCGCAGATCGCGGATGATCTCGACCCGCTCCACCGTGTCGATGTCGCTGTGCAGATAGCGCACCTTCACGCCGTGATCGGACAGAAACTCGGTCAGCTGCTCGGCCATCCGCTTGGTTAGCACCGTCACCAGCACGCGGTCGCCGACCTTGACGCGCTCGTTGATTTCGCCGAGTACGTCGTCGACCTGGCTGCGCGCCGGCCGCACCTCGATTTCCGGATCGACGAGGCCGGTCGGACGCACCAGCTGCTCGGCCACCTGCCCGGCCGTCTTCTTTTCGTAGTCGGCCGGCGTGGCGGACACGAACACGACCTGACGCATCTTGCGTTCGAACTCGTTGAACTTGAGCGGCCGGTTATCCAGCGCGGACGGCAGGCGGAAACCGTAGTCGACCAGATTCTCCTTGCGCGCCCGGTCGCCGTTGTACATGCCGTTCAACTGGCCGATCAGCACGTGCGATTCGTCGAGCATCATGATCGCGTCCGACGGCAGGTAGTCGACCAGCGTCGGCGGCGGCTCGCCGGGTGCCGCGCCGGAGAAGTGCCGCGAGTAGTTTTCGATGCCCTTGCAGAACCCAAGCTCCTGCAGCATTTCGAGATCGAAGCGGGTGCGCTGTTCGAGCCGCTGCGCTTCGACCAGCTTGCCGTCGCTATAGAAGAATTCGAGCCGCTCGCGCAGTTCGCTCTTGATCGTCTCGACTGCGCGCACCACGGTATCGCGCGGCGTCACGTAGTGCGACGACGGGTACACGGTGAAGCGCGGAATCTTCTGCCGCACGCGGCCGGTCAGCGGATCGAACAGTTGCAGCGTCTCCACTTCGTCGTCGAACAGTTCGACGCGCACCGCCATCTCCGCGTGCTCGGCCGGGAAAATGTCGATCGTGTCGCCGCGCACGCGGAACGAGCCGCGCTGGAAGTCGGCTTCGTTGCGGTTGTACTGCATTGCGATCAGCCGCGCGATGATGTCGCGCTGGCCGAGCTTGTCGCCGGTGCGCAGCGTCAGAATCATCTGATGGTATTCGGACGGATTGCCGATACCGTAAATGGCCGACACCGTCGCCACGATCACCACGTCGCGCCGCTCCATCAGGCTCTTGGTGGCCGACAGACGCATCTGCTCGATGTGTTCGTTGATCGACGAGTCCTTTTCGATGAACAGGTCGCGCTGCGGCACGTACGCTTCCGGCTGGTAGTAGTCGTAGTACGAGACGAAATACTCGACCGCGTTGCGCGGGAAGAACTCACGGAATTCCGAGTAAAGCTGCGCGGCGAGCGTCTTGTTCGGCGCGAACACGATTGCTGGGCGGCCGAGCCGCGCGATCGTATTGGCCATCGTGAAGGTCTTGCCGGAGCCGGTCACGCCGAGCAGCGTCTGGAACGAGAGGCCGTCCTCGACGCCTTCGACGAGCGTGTCGATCGCCGTCGGCTGGTCGCCGGCGGGCGGATACGGCTGGTAGAGCTGGAACGGCGAGCCGTCGAACGTGACGAATTTGGATTCGTCGAGCGTATCGTCGACTTCGGTCAGATGTTGTTCGGACATGGGGACGGCACCGGGCCTTGGGCAAAGGACCATTCTAACGGGTTGAGGGAAACGCGGATCGGGTGGGCCTGCGTCGGATGGGGGAGCCGCGACAGGGCTGGCGGCGGTTCGGCGCGGGATCGTGCTCCGGCCCTTGCCCGAACGATGCACGGGCTTGCCTGCCAGGTATCGGCAGAGGCTTCGGCAGGCGCTCCCGCCGGGGAGCCGCGGGCCGCCGACGGCTTGCGGCGGGCGGTGTTCAGACCGCTCCGCCTTCACCACATGGCGCCGGAGTGCCTGTTTTTCAAGCAAATAATTCCCTGCCGCGGGGCCGGTCGGCCAAAAAACGCCCGCGGATTCGTTACAATGCGAAGTTGCGCTCGCTCGCCGCTGTCCGTCGCCTGTCCGCGTGTTGCACCAGACGCCTCAGGCCGGGCCGTTCGCGCTCGGAGCCGCCCTCTTTTCACTACTGCTGCCCACCCATCATGTCTCTGTTCTCCGCCGTCGAACTTGCTCCCCGCGACCCGATTCTGGGCCTGAACGAAGCCTTCAACGCCGATACGCGTGCCACCAAGGTCAACCTTGGCGTGGGCGTGTACTTCAACGAAGAAGGCAAGATTCCGCTGCTGCGCGCCGTGCGCGAAGCTGAAAAGGCCCGCGTCGATGCGGCGCTGCCGCGCGGCTATCTGCCGATCGAAGGCATCGCGGCCTACGATGCGGCCGTGCAGAAGCTGCTGCTCGGCAACGACTCGCCGTTGATCGCGGCAGGCCGCGTCGTCACGGCGCAGGCATTGGGCGGGACGGGCGCGCTGAAGATCGGCGCGGACTTCCTGAAGCGCGTGAACCCGAACAGCAAAGTCGCCATCAGCGATCCGAGCTGGGAAAACCACCGCGCGCTGTTCGAAGGCGCCGGCTTCGAAGTCGTGTCGTATCCGTACTACGACGCGCACACGCACGGCGTGAACTTCGACGGCATGCTGAGCGCGCTGAGCAGCTACGCCGCGGGCACGGTCGTCGTGCTGCACGCGTGCTGCCACAACCCGACCGGCGTCGACCTGACCGTCGACCAATGGAAGCAGGTCGTCGAAGTGGTCAAGGCGCGCAATCTGGTGCCCTTCCTCGACATCGCCTACCAGGGTTTCGGCGACAACATCGAAGCGGACGCCGCAGCCGTGCGTCTGTTCGCGGCATCGGAACTGAATGTATTCGTGTCGTCGTCGTTCTCGAAGTCGTTCTCGCTGTACGGCGAGCGTATCGGCGCGCTGTCGATCATCACCTCCGGCAAGGAAGAAGCGGCGCGCGTGCTGTCGCAACTCAAGCGCGTGATCCGCACGAACTACTCGAACCCGCCGACGCACGGCGGCTCGGTGGTTGCTGCAGTGCTCGCATCGCCCGAACTGCGCGCCACGTGGGAAACGGAACTCGCCGAAATGCGCGACCGTATCCGCGCGATGCGCAACGGGCTGGTCGAGCGTCTGAAGGCAAGCGGCGTGGACCGCGACTTCAGCTTCGTGAACGCACAGCGCGGCATGTTCTCGTACTCGGGTCTGACGGCTCCGCAAGTGGACCGTCTGCGCGAAGAGTTCGGCATTTACGCGGTGAGCACGGGCCGCATCTGCGTGGCCGCGCTGAATACGCGCAACCTCGACGCGGTGGCTAACGCAATCGCCCACGTGTTGAAGTAAGGCACTCCGCAGCGCCGATCCTCGGGTCACGCGCTCCGCAGGAACCGCTTGTAGAAACGGCGCCCTTTCAGAAAGGGCGCCGTTTTTTATTGGCCGGGAGTCACAGTGGTTTCAGCGCTCGTCACGATGGATGTCGTGCGTGACGAAGCCGGCGTCGTTGTCGGGCATGTCGAGCCAGTCGGGATGATTGAGCGAATGGCGAATGTCATCCAGACCGCTCTGCCAATGCTCACGCATGGTCGACAGGCCGAACTGGAAGTCCTTGAAGTGCCCTTCGTATTCCTTCTGCCGGTAGATCAGATGGATTATGTTATAGCGCTTCGAACACGCGAGGTCTTCGGCCAGCTTGCACCACGGGTCGTCTCGCTGCTCAGACGGCACGCGATCCAGCACCTCGCGCAACACATGCCGGAACCGCTGGGAGCGTTGCAGCATATCGGTCACGAGACGCGTGCGGCTCGAATACTGGATGTCTTTCATGCGCCCCTGAACATCGGTGAGGTTGTCCGGCACCGGTCCGATCGCGCTCCACAGATCGACCTGGAACGCGAGCGTGTCGCGACGCGGCGTGGACTGAATCACCTCGTAGAGTGGCGTGTTCGACATCAAACCACCGTCCCAGTAATACTGGCCGTCGATTTCGACCGCCGCGAAGCCCGGCGGCAACGCACCCGACGCCATGAAATGCTCGGGCCTCAGCGTGGTGTGCGTGTTGTCGAAGTACGCGAAATTGCCGGTGCCGCAATTGACCGCGCCCACCGACACGCGCATCTCACGCGAATTGATCCGATCGAAGTCGCACAGCGCCTCGAGGGTGGCCTTCAGCGGCGCGGTGTCGTAGTAACTGGCCGTTTGCGGCGGCCCGGACACCGTGGGCAGCGGCGGCGGAAAACGCGGCACGAAGAAGCCCTTCTGCCCTTCGAGCACAGCGCCAATCGCCTGGGCCGCCGTGAAGGCTTTGCGCACCGCGTCGGTGGAATTGAAAAACGCTTGCTCGATGAACGCCGGCAACGGCGGTCCGAATGCCGGCTGGCAGATGGTTTCCCAGAACTGCAACAGCCGTTCGACCCGTTTCTCCGGCGGATTGCCGGCGATGATCGCCGTATTCAACGCGCCAATCGAAATGCCTGCGAGCCAGTTGGGCTCGATGCCGGCTTCGTGCAGCCCCTGAAAGACACCGGCCTGATACGCGCCCAGCGCGCCGCCGCCTTGCAGCATCAACGCGACGGTTTCGTAGTTGGGCAAATGGACGCGCCGGCTGGGGCGCGCGGCGGGGGCCGAACCGGCGCCCTCGCCCTCCCCGTCACCGGGCGCACCCACGCGCGCCCGCTTGAGATTGCGTTGCGCCATGGACGCCTCCTTATTGCATGTACCAGCCGTGGCTCACAATGAAGGATTGGCCGGTCAGCGCCGCCGTCGGGAAGGTGGACAGGAAGAGGACCGTCTGCGCCACGTCTTCCACCGTGGTGAAGATGCCGTCGACCGTGCCGCCCAGCATCACGCGCTTGACGACTTCTTCTTCGCTGATGCCGAGCTCCTTCGACTGCTCGGGAATCTGCTTGTCGACGAGCGGCGTGCGCACGAAACCCGGACACACCACATGCGAACGCACATTGTGCTTGGCGCCTTCCTTGGCCAGCACGCGCGCGAGCCCCAGCAGCGCATGCTTGGCCGTCACATAGGCGGACTTCAGCGGCGACGCCTCATGCGAATGGACGGAGCCCATATAGATCACGATGCCGCCGCGATCGTCCTTGTACATGTGCTTGAGCGCGGCCTTGGTAGTGAGGAACGCGCCGTCCACGTGGATCGCCTGCATCTTCTTCCAGTCCGAGAACGAATAGTTTTCGATCGGATTGACGATCTGAATGCCGGCGTTGGAAATGAGAATGTCGATCGAGCCAAGTTCGGCGGCGATCTTGTCGATGCCCTGATTGACGGCCTCCTCGCTCGTGACATCCATCGCCACGCCGATTGCCTTACCGCCGCCTTTCGTGATTTCTTCAGCGACGGCGTTCGCGCCTTCCTGGTTCAGGTCGGCGATCGCGACTGCCGCGCCAGCGGCGGATAGGGTCAGCGCAATCTGCTTGCCGATGCCGCTTGCCGCGCCGGTAACCACGGCAACCTTGCCATTCAGATTCGTGTTCAGAGACGACATCCAGAACCTCCATGCAGTTGATGAGCCATTCGACCATAGGCCGCAAACGGTGCGCAGTCAGCCGAACGATATAGGCCGTTCGGCCGAATGCTGCATTGCGGCCAACGCTGCTATTGTGCATGAACCCTGTGAACTCCATAGGTAAAACGCACATCGCGCCGTATCTCTTTAAACTGGACATTTACGGCGCAATTCCGGCGGCGCCACCAACCAGGAGGCATGCATGAATTATCGACGTCTGGGCCGTTCCGGCCTGCAAGTTAGCGAACTGTCCATCGGCTCGTGGGTCACGTACGGCAACCAGGTGGATCATCGCGCGGCGCGCGAATCGCTGGCCGCGGCGCGCGACGCCGGGGTCAACTTCTTCGATAACGCCGAGGTCTACGCGGGCGGCCAATCCGAGGAAATCATGGGCCAGGCGTTGAAGGAACTGGCATGGCCGCGCGTGAGCTACGTGGTGTCGACGAAATTCTTCTGGGGCCTTACGGAAGCGCCGAATCAATACCACACGCTGAACCGCAAATATCTGCTGAACGCGGTCGACGCGTCGCTCAAACGGCTGCAACTCGATTACGTGGACCTCGTGTTCTGCCATCGCCCCGATCCGAACACGCCTGTCGAGGAAACCGTCTGGGCGATGAGCGACATGATCACGCGTGGCAAGGCGCTGTACTGGGGCACCTCCGAATGGAGCGCCGACGAGATCCGCGCCGCTTACGAGATTGCGGAGCGCCACCATCTGCACAAGCCGGTGATGGAGCAGCCGCAGTACAACCTGTTTCACCGCAAACGCGTCGAGCAGGAATACAAGCGGCTTTACGAGGATATCGGCCTCGGGCTGACCACGTGGAGCCCGCTCGCGTCCGGCCTGCTCACCGGCAAATACCGTGACGGCGTGCCGGCCGACAGCCGCGCGCAACTGCAAGGCTACGACTGGCTGCGCAAGCAGGTCACCGACGCGGGCAAGAACGACGTGGTCGGCAAGCTCGGCGCGGTGGCCGACGAGTTGGACTGCACGATCGGCCAACTCGCGATCGCGTGGATTCTGAAGAACCCGAACGTCAGCACGGTGATCACGGGCGCCTCGCGGGTCGAACAGATCGGCGAGAACATGAAGGCGGCCGACGTGGCCGCGCGCATCACGCCGGAGATCAAGCAGCGGATCGAGGAGATCGTCGGCGACACTTATGGCTGAGCGGACTCGCGCGGGAGCACATAGCGGGGCTCCGGCGGCAGCGCGGCCCTGCCAAGTGGACCTCGCCGCGGAACTTCCGCCGAAACGCAACGCGGCGTCGCGCACAATACGCGACCGCGCGGAAACGACTCTAACATGCTGGGAACCTTAGCCAGTAAGGCTTTGGCGGATGTCCGCAGCCTGTTAAAAATGGCCTTTTGATAGCGTTTGGGCAATCGGTGGGCAATTGCCGCGCAGTTTCTGCCAAAGACGGCTCCCGATCGACGATTCGCGGGCTGTTTTTTTACGTCTGTCGCCGTCGATTGCACGCGGACAGACGATCACGCCAGATCGCCGCGATCCCGTCCAGCGATTCGGTATCCATTCATTCCGCATCAAATCACGCTCCCCCGTAGAAATCCCTATCAACTCCGGTGTGATCCGCAGCACGCCCCCGCCGAGCGCGCCAAGCATCGCTTCTACGGTTTAGGACACGGTGTGACTCCTTGGTAAAAAGGCCGGGCGGTTCATTCAAAAACTTGTCGAGAGCCACGATAAAACTATCAATCATCGTGCCGTGCTTCAACCAACAGGATGTCATCGCGCAAACAGTTGAATCGGTGTTTTAACACGCGTTGCCGAAAGGGAGTGCATCGTCGTCAAGGATGGGTTCAACCGATCAGTCCGAGGCCGTCATCCAGCAGTATGTGAAGAAGGATACGGCTTCGAGGATTGGGAGATTTATATCCGCCTGCTCAATCCTCAATCTATCGTGCAGTTCATCGACACCCGCTCTTTTACTATTGCGTCAAAGAGGCGTCGCGTTCGCATGTACACATTGCGGACTGAAGGCTTTGATGACTCACTGGATGATCTTCGACCGCAACCGCCATCGGCATGCGCGCTTCATGAATAATCCCGTTCAGGTGTTCGGTCAGCGCATGAAGGATTTCACCCCTGATTTCGCAGGCCGTTACAGGCGGTCTATGAAGTACTGGAAGATTGGCTACGGTGTCGTCGTGGCCCTATTACTGATCATCATTCACATGCTGCTCGCGCGTCGCTGGTTCTCCCTCTTGCGGCAATCCCCACCGTGACCGCAGCCCCTTCGCGAATAAGCAAAAAACATAAATTGACGCTAGATCGTCAAGGATCGATAGATGGTCCTGACTGTTGCGATACCAGGCATGGCTAATTTCATGATGGCGAAAGCCTGTCGGAAACGCGACTTCTACGGCGCGATGATCCATTACGCATAGTCAGTATGCAATGAGGCAATCGGATAAACGCAATCAGACGAATCCTGTTTGTCCGAGGTGTGGCGAAACCACCTCGAATCTGACAATTTTTGACTTACGACTGGTGGCGAGCGGGTTATTTTCCTCGCGACAAATAAGTTGTGCGTTGAAAAAATGAACAAGAAGATTTTCAGGCTGGTATTCAGCCGACTGCGGGGCATGCTGGTAGCTGTTGCAGAAACCACGAACGGAACGGGCAAGGCAGATTCGGGTGAGACCAGCGGTCACCGATCAACTCGACGCGTTTCATTATTCTCGATGCGGCACGTGGCTTTTGCCGCGCTAATGCTGTTTGGCGCAGTCCCCTCTCTGGTGGACGCACAGGTCACGGCGGCGGGCGCGCATGCGCCGACCGTGATCCAGACTGCGAACGGCATTACTCAGGTCAACATCAATCGCCCGAGCAGCGCGGGCGTATCCCAGAATACCTATTCGCAGTTCGATGTGCCGAAGGCTGGCGTCATCCTGAACAACTCGCCGACCATCGTGCAGACTCAGCAGGGCGGCATGGTCAACGGCAATGCAAATCTGCTACCGGGACAGGCGGCGCGGATCATTCTCAACCAGGTCAACAGCAATTCGCCCAGCCAACTAAGAGGCTATATCGAGGTCGCGGGCAGCAAGGCCGAAGTGGTCGTGGCGAACGGCTCGGGCATAGTGGTCGATGGCGGCGGCTGGATCAACACGACGCGTGGCATCCTCACCACGGGCACGCCGCTGCTCGACGCCGGCGGCAATCTGACCGGCTTTAACGTGACCGGTGGCCTGCTCACCGTGCAGGGCGCGGGCCTGAACGCGACGAACGTCGATCAGGTGGATTTGATCGCCCGCGCCGTGCAGGCGAATGCGGCCATTTACGCCAACAACCTGAACGTGATCACGGGCGCAAATCAGGTCAGTCACGATACGCTTGCAGCCACCCCCATTGCGGGCGACGGCGCAGCGCCGGGCGTATCCATCGACGTGAGCCAGCTTGGCGGAATGTACGCGAATCGAATCGTTCTGGCGTCGAACGAATACGGCGTGGGTGTTTCGAATGCGGGCGTCATTGCGGCCCAGGCCGGCGACCTGACGCTCACCACGCAAGGCAAACTGGTACTCACGGGCAAGACGAACGCGAGCGGCAACCTGTCGGTGTCGGCGGCGGCCGGTGTCGAGAACAGCGGCACGACTTACGCACAGCAGTTCGTCTCGGTCAATACACCGGGCATGCTGAGCAATAGCGGCACGCTCGCCGCGCAGCAGAACCTGAGCGTCAACGCGGGCAATGTCGCTTCGACGGGCACGCTGGGCGCAGGCATCAACAGCGACGGCTCGATTGCACAAGCGGGCGATCTGAGCGTGAGCGCAACTGGCGCGCTGTCTGCGACGGGTCGCAACGCGGCAGGTGGCAACGCGACGCTTCAGGGCGCGTCAGCCAACCTGTCCGGCAGTACGACCTCGGCGAACGGCAATCTCGCGCTGAACGCCAGCGGTGGCGACCTGAATCTGTCCGGCGCGACGACCACCGCAGGCGGCACGGTGAACGCCACTGCCAGCGGCACGCTGACAAACGATAACGGTGCGCTCTCGTCGGGTGGCGCACAAACGATCACCGCAGGTGCCCTATCAAACCATAACGGCCAGATCGTATCGGGCGACACGCTGACGGCGAACGTCGCGGGGGCTGTCTCGAATCAGGGCGGCACGATGCAGGCGGCGGGCGCACTGACCACGCACGCAGGCAGCCTGGACAACACCGCAGGGCACATTGCGTCCCTGAACGCGGATGGCCTGAACGTCACCACAACTGGCCTGCTGAACAACGGTCAGGATGGCGCAATCGGCGGTAACGGCAATGTGACCGTGCAGGCTGGTCAGATCGCGAACGCAGGTTCGATAACGGCGGTGCAGAACCTGATTGCGACGGCCGTGCAGACGCTGTTCAATGGCGGCACGCTGGCAGCGAATGGGAACGTCAACGCATCGGCTGGCACGACGTTGAGCAACACCGGCTCGATAGCAGCCGGACAGGAAGCCACGGCGAGCGCCGCGACGCTCGATAACAGCGCGGGCTCGATCAGCGCGGACCAGCTTGCGCTCACCGCCACGAACATGGTTAACCACGGCGGCACGGTCACGCAGACCGGAACGGGCGCGACGACTATTGCCGTATCCGGCACGTTCGACAATACAAATGGCTCGTTGCAGACCAACGCCGCGAACCTGACGCTCGGTCCCGCGACGCTCGTCAACGATCGCGGCACGATTGCGAATTCGGGTAACGGTACGCTGTCGGCGAACACCGGCTCGCTGTCGAACAACAGCGGCACGATTGCCACGAACGGCGCGCTTGTCATCGAGGGCGGCCCGGTGTCGAACCGTGGCGGCACACTCGCGGGCCAGTCCTCGGCGGTGCTGAAACTAGCCTCGCTTGACAACAGCGCGGGCGGCTATGTCGGCGCGCAGAACGTATCCGTGACCGATGCGGGGGCGCTCGACAATGCCGGTGGCACGATCCAGGCCAATGATGCGCTCGCCGTGTCAGCGCAGAGCGTCGCAAACGATGGCGGCACGATCGCCAACAGCGGCACGGGTGCAACGACCGTGAGCGCCAGCGGCGCACTCACTAACACCGGCAACGGCCTGATTGGCGGCAACGGCGACGTGTCCGTTACTGGCGGTAGCGTCGATAATGCGGACGGTACGCTCGTCGCGGGCGGCGCGATGTCGGTGCAATCCGGCAGCACGCTCGGCAACCGCGCCGGGATGATCCAGGGGAACGGCACGGTCATCGCCTCCGCGCAGGGCGCAATCGACAACACCAGCGGCCAGATCGGGGCCAATGGCGCGGAGGCGGCGCTCGCTGTCGCTGGCGCATCGCTCGACAATACGGATGGCCGCATCGCCAACATTGGCAACGGCGCGACCACAGTCGATGCCGCGACCCTGACGAACTCGAACGCGGGTGGCGTGAGCGGCGCGGGCACCATTGGCGGCAATGGCGACGTCACCGTGAACGCGCAGGTGCTGTCGAACACGGACGGCGCACAGATTCTGTCAGGCCACGACCTGGCGCTGAACGTCGCGCAATCGGTCAACAACACGGGCGGCTCGCTCTCGGGCGCGAATAATCTCACGCTCGACCAGGCGGGCGCGGCGGTCGTGAACCAGAACGGTTCGATCCACGCCAACGGTGCGCTCGGTCTGAACGTGGCGACGCTCGATAACACGTCGGGACGGATCGGTAACGATGCCGGCAGTGGCGGCAGCGTCGCCATCACGGCAGGCACGCTGGCAAACCAGGGCGGCGCAATCGGCAGCGACCAGAACCTGAGCGTGACGTCAAACCAGATCACCGGCGACGGCAGGATTGTGGCTGGCTACGATGGCACAGTCACACTCAACGGCGACTACACGTTAGGCGCGGCCAATCTGATCCAGGCGAATCACGACCTGACCTTCACCACCGCAGGCAGCTTTACGAATCAGGGCACACTCGGCGCGGTCAATGCGCTCACGCTCAACGCCACGAACGTGGACAACCAGGCGGGCGCTGACCTGAATTCAGCGAGCACGTCCGTCAATGCGGCGAATGCGATCACCAATGAAGGCCGCATCGAGGGCGACAACGTTACGACGAACAGCGCCACGCTGACCAATACGGCCACCATCATCGGCAACACCGTCACGCTCACCGGCAGCCAGTCCATCGTCAACACCGGGGCTGCTGCCATCATGGCCGCCGCTTCGCAACTGAACCTCTATTCGCCGGGCGATATTTCGAACACGGGCGGCGCGAACCTATTCAGCCTCGGCGATATCAACATCGCCGCCGACGCGACACGCGACGCTAACGGCCTGCTCGCGAATCGCAGCAACTCGGTCGCCAATGAACAGTCCACCATCGAGGCGCAGGGCAATATCGAAGTCGCGACGCAGACGCTGACGAACTCGCGGCCCGCGCCGACCGTCGGGACGGTGACGACCGATGTCGAAACTGAACATCAGACGAAGCGCGGCAAGTACATGGCCTGCGCGACCGGCAATGCGGCTGCGAACAATGGCTGCTCGCAGTCGCTGTGGGACAACGGCTACAGTGCACCGCTCGATGCGACGTACTCCGCCTCGCAGATCATCTCGCAGGGCTCGGGACCGAACGCCACCGACAACGTGCTGGTCGTGAACATCAACGGCACGCCGCAGACGATTTACTACAACGCGCTCACGAACAACGGCGACGGCACCGTCACGGTCAACTACTGGGACAGCTACGACCCGAACATCAACTATCTGCCGTCCACCGAATATCCGTCGCGTAGCGATGGGCACAAAGGCTATCAGCGCGTCGAGATTGCGCGCGACACGACCACCACCACGCAGCAGGATCAGGTGAGCGGTTCGCAGGCACAGCAGGCGCAACTGCTCGCGGGCGGCAACATGATGCTGGCGAATGTCGGCACGCTCAACAACAGCTATAGCGCGGTGGCGGCCGGCGGCTCGATCCAGATCGGCTCCAGCCAGCAGGACGGCACGCTGGACGCGGGCAGCAGCGGCAACTACGGCGGCACGCTGGTGAGCAACACCGGGCAGACGCTTTATCAGTACCAGCGTCAGGACATCGTTTCGACCTATGCGTGGAACGGCAACATCACGCAGGACGTGGGCCAGGTGACCGAGCCGTCGATTGTGCTGGCGCCGGTCGCCATCGGCGGCACGGGCGGGACGATCATCGCCAACAACACGGTGCAGATCAGCGCGACCGATATCAACAATACGAATGTGGCGACGGCGAACTCGGCCACTGGGGCCACGGGCGGCACACTCGGCGCAAATGGTGCGGTGGGAGGCGTTACGGGTGGCGGTGCGCAGACCGTCAATCTCGCGACCGGCCAGACGCAGACAATCAATGCGCCGCAATCGGTCGCGGGCCCGACTGGCGCGCTGAAGATCACGCTGCCGACGAGCGGTCTTTACACGTACCAGACTGCGCCCGGCGCGTCTTACCTGATCGTCACCGATCCGCGCCTGACCAGCTATACGAGCTTCATCTCCAGCGACTACATGCTCAAGCAGCTTGGGCTGAATCCGCAGAGCGTCGAGAAGCGTCTGGGTGATGGCATGTACGAGGAACAGATGGTGCGCGACCAGATCACGCAGCTCACTGGCCGCGTCTATCTGCAAGGCTATACGAACAACCTTGACGAGTACACCGCGCTCATGACGAACGGCGTGAACGTCGCGCAGCAGTTCGGGCTTGAACCCGGTATCGCGCTGACGGCGGCGCAGATGGATGCGCTGACCAGCGATATCGTCTGGCTGGTGAGCCAGACCGTGACGCTGCCGGACGGCACGACCCAACAGGTGCTCGCACCGGTCGTGTAT
The DNA here is from genome assembly GCF_000739735.1 of Paraburkholderia ginsengisoli NBRC 100965. GTDB lineage: Bacteria > Pseudomonadota > Gammaproteobacteria > Burkholderiales > Burkholderiaceae > Paraburkholderia > Paraburkholderia ginsengisoli. Next base: position 1,173,764 of record NZ_BBJF01000004.1, read on the forward strand.
CTTGCACAGACTCATGCGAACGACCTGCAACCGACTGGCACGCTGATTTCGGCGGATGACGTGGAGATTCACGCGACCGGAAGCGCAGTCAATTCGGGTGTCATCAAGGGCGGCACGCAGACGGTGATCAGCGCGACCGATATCCTGAACCGGGGCGGCACGATCGCCAGTAGCGGCGCGAACGGGACGACGGTTGTGTCGGCGACGAGTGACGTGGTGAACGCGTCGGGCCAGATCACAGGGAATCGCGTTGCAGTGCTGGCGGGTAACAACATCGTCAATACGACGCTGGTCGATACCATGGGCGTCAGTAATGCTGCGGGCGAGAGCAAGGTGAACACTACCCTGCTCGGCGCGCAGGGGACGATTGCGTCGACCGGCGATATGGTGATTGCAGCGGGCAACGATCTCACGGTGCATGGCGCGAATATCACGGCGGGCGGCAGTGCGCAGATTACGGCGGCCCATGACATCTCGGTGGATGCCGTGCAGTCCACCACCACCCAGTCGGTCACGCTGAACGACCAGCATCACTGGGAAGCGAACGGCACGACGAACGAGACCAGTGCGATCTCGGCGGGCGGCGATCTGGCGATGCAAAGCGGCAACGACATGACGCTCAGAGGCGCACAGGTCAGCGCTGGCGGTGGCCTCGCGGCCGTCGCGGGTGGCAACCTGACGGCAACCACCGTCACGGATACCGCGAAGTATGACAACGTCGCCACCGACGGCAGCTCACGCAAGGAAGTCGACCACACGTATGACGAGCAGGCGGTGGGCACGAGCTTTACGGCGGGCGGCAATGCGACGCTGGGGGCGGTCAGTAGCGATGCCGCGAAGGGCAATGTAACGCTCACCGGCTCAAGCCTGACGGCGGGCATGACAAACGGTGTGGACAACGGCACCGGCACAGCGACGATTGTTGCGACCGGTAACGTGACACTCAACGAGGCGCGCGAGGAACACGATAGTGCGGTCGCCGTCGAGTCGAAACGCGGCAGTTTCGTGCACGGCACGACCACCGATACGTCGCAGAGTTCGCAGGCCAATATCGGCGTGGCGAGCACCGTGTCGGGCGATACGGTAGTCGTGCAGGCGGGCCGCGACCTGACGGTCCAGGGTAGCAATGTGGCCGCTACGAACGACGTAAGCCTGGCCGCAGCGGGCAACGTCAACATTACGACATCGCAGGACACCGAACAGTCGCAGAGCGACTACAGGCAACGGGAATATGGCTTCCTGTCCGGCCTGAATCCGCTGAACCAGCTTGACGGTGGTTTGCAGGGCTACACCATCGGCACGCGCACCACCACCGACGCGCAGCAGGCGACGCAGGTCACGAACAATGGGAGCGTGATCGGTTCGTCTACCGGTAACGTGTCGATCTCCGCGGGCCGTGACCTCGGCGTGACTGGCAGTGCTGTCGTCGCGGGAGGCAACGTCGCTCTGACAGGCCAGAACGTCACGATCGATTCTGCGTATGACACGGTGAACGCGTCGGAGGCACAACAGGTCAGCCAGTCCGGAATAACGGCCGGACTGGGCGGCGGTCTGGTGGGTTTGGGCCAGGCAATGGCAAGCACTGTACGTCAGGGCACGCAGTCGGGTGACTCGCGGCTGGCTGCGGTACAGGGCGTGGCAGCGGCAGAAATGGCATACCAGAACCGGGGGGCTTTGAGCAGCGCGGCATCCAGCATGTCGAGCGGCGATCCTGGCGCGGCAACACAAGGCATCCAGGTACAGATCAGCATTGGATCGAGCCATAGCAGCAACAACGCCAGTACGTCGGTGTCTACCGCCAAAGGTTCATCCATCATCGGTAACGGCAATGTCGTGGTCACGGCGACCGGCACGTCGGACGCAAACGGCAACGCCCAGGCGGGAACGGGCGATATCACGATGACCGGCGCGACGGTCGTCGGGAAAAATGTCACGCTCGACGCGAACAATGCGATCACGCTGCAAAGTGCGCAAAGCACCGAACAGGACAGCAGTTCGAACGGTTCAGGCGGATGGAATGCCGGTGTGGCAATTGGTATCGGCAAAAACACTGGAATCAGCATCTTTGCGAATGCGTCGAACGTCCACGGCCAGGGCAACGGCAACAGCGTGACGCAGACCAACACGACCGTGGCGGCAGGCAACGCGCTGACGATGCAATCGGGCGGCGACACGACGCTCTCGGGCGCTCAGGTTTCGGGCAACACCGTTAAGGCGGACGTGGGCGGCAACCTGACGATGACGAGCCCGCAGGACACGTCGGATTACTCGAATAACCAGCACAACCTCAGCGCCAGCGCCAGCGCCAGCTTCACCTTTGGTTACGGTGGTGGTGGGGACCTCTCGATAGGTCACACCAGCATCGATTCGACTTATGCGTCGGTGAACCACCAGACCGGCATCGTGGCGGGCACCGGTGGTTTCGATGTGAACGTGGCTGGTCACACACAGCTGAACGGCGCGGAGATAGCAAGTGCCGCTCCTGCTGAAAACAACAGCCTGACGACCGGCAGTCTGGGTTTCTCCAATATCCAGAACTCGATGTCGTACTCCGGCTCGACAGAAGGGTTCTCAACGTTCAGTGGTCCCAGCTTCGCGCAGACTGGTGACAGCGCGAGCGGCGTCACCCAGGCGGCGGTGAGTCCGGGGACGATCACGGTGAAGTCTGACCAGCAGAACGGGACTGACAGCACGGCGGGCCTGTCGCGGGATACGGCTAATGCGAATCAGACCGTGCAGAATACGTTCAGCCTTCAGGACGTACAGAACAACCTCGCGTTCGCGCAGGCGTTCGGCAAGCCCGCGACATACGCGGTCGGACAGATCGCAGACCAGCTTGAAAACAGCAATCCGGCCTTTGCAGAAGGAGGTGTCGCGCGAGATGCGCTGCATGCTGCCGTCGCTGCTATTGGGGCGGCACTCTCGGGCGGCAACATCGCAGGCGCAGTGGCGGGCTCTATTACAGGCGACGTGTTGCAATCGTTGGCTCAGCCGTACATTGACCAGGCGGTTGCACAGGTGCCACTTGCGGATCAGACGGCATTGCGCAACGCGTTAAATGAGATTGTGGCAGCAGCCGGTGGTGCGGCTGGTGGCGCACTGGCAGGCGGTGGATCGTCGGCGGCGATTGCCGGGGCTGGTTCGGCGTCCAACAACGAAGTCTTTAACCGACAGCTTGACCAAAGCGAAAAGCAGGTCATCAAAAATCTGGCTAACGGCGATCCTGCAGAGGCGCATCGCCTTGAAGCAGCCGCGTGCGCGATGGTTCATTGCGCCGCACAGTATGCACCTGGAACGCCAGAGTATGCGCAGTATTCAGCGCTGGAAGCTGAAGGGGCAGGTTATACGGCAGAGCAGGCAAAGCTCGCCAATTACAGCGAGACTTTCCTGTCAGCGGGTACTTACGGCGGCATGGTGCAACAGACGCAGGCGAGCAACCTTTTCCACTATAGTGCGGTGAATGCACAAGCGGACAACGCTGCAATGCGAGCCGGTATGGCCGCTCAACGTCCTGGCGAGCTTGACTATCTGACCATTCAAGGCGGGGCCGGTTTCGGTGGTGCTTTCACGGTTAATCTGCACAATGGGAACACCTACGGGGGGGGGATCGGTCTCCGCCTCGCGCGAGGCCGGTGCCGGAATCGTATTTGGCATTATTCCGAACAACGTAGGCAAGACTGGTGCAGACCAGGCAGACCTAACCGATCAGCTTCTAGCTGGAGCGGCTATGGGTGGTACCGCATGTGCGTTTGGTGTTTGCGGGGGGCTGAACCATGCGATCGGCGGCCAGACTGCGGTCGAAGTCGGCATCGGCTTCGGCGGCGTTACGAAAACTCCAAATCTCGGCGGCAATGCGGGAGGCGGTTACAGTATTCCCATCTTCACTATTCCAGGCATTGGAAATGCAAGCGCGAAACGCTAAGAGAATATCTTTGATGGTAATCGGGTTAAGTTTTTTACTCATATTTTGGTTAGCCGTATGGTTCTTAGGTTTAGATAAGAATCCGTCGAGAGAGGAATCACGGGACCGTCTCAGTGTAATGACTAACGACATGAATGCAGCGTTACAAGCCGGGGGTGTTGTTGACTCAACATATCAAAATGCAAAATTAGGTGGCGCGCTACTGATAACGAATATTCGCGCAGACGCCTGGAAATCGGACCTTCCGGAGATGTATCGCTTGGCGCTGGTTCATCGTGGGTGGGTATCTATCGGCTCAGATAATGGACGCATCCTTCTATGCAAGGATGGTGCACTTGCGAGAATCGATACCACGCCAAGCCTAGATCGCTCGCGAGGGACTCCGCGCAACGTCTATGGCATCGGAATGTCGTATAACGCGAATAGCAAAACCACATGTCGATAATCGAGCTTAGATAAGCCTAATGCTGAAGTTCATCCGGAGAGGGAAATGATGAAGCGCCTATCTGGGCGGAAAGAATGATAAGAATTTTAACATTGAAGATGCGTCATTTTTATATTGTCGCGACAGCCCGCGCTGCTGGCAAAATGCCTGGTTACTAAATTGGGGCAGACTATGCGCGACATCAGACGTTGGATCGGCGGCTTGCTTGTATCGGCCTTGGTATATTTTTTCGCCAGGAACGTTTTCCTAAATGTTCCGACAGACGTTTCCTCGAAATTTGCGTCTATGGAATCTGATATGGACCAGATGCTCCAATCGGGCGGGACGGTCGTATTCAAAAATGACCTCAACAGAGCAAGCGCAGCATTTGTCATGCGCGACGTTAGCGCTGAATCATGGGGTGACGATCTTTTCACAAAATATCGCTCAGCCCTGACCGAGCGTGGATGGAAAGCGATCAATTCTCATGGGGATGCATGGCAAGCCTGCCGATCGGGGATGCTCGCGACCATTGCGACCAAGCAAGGATTCTTTCCGGCGCGCGGAATCTACACCTATAGCATGCGGTTCGAGTACAACGCAGGGACAATTCGCCAGTGCAGAAGCGCATATCAGTGACCTCGAATAGAAGCCAATGGAAACACTTCTTCCTCAATTCTGATGCGCCGAACGACTGACCATTTCGACGTTTTGAAAGGTCGAAAATTGCAGCCGTGGAATCAGGAAGCCATCAGTGGGATAAAGATGACCATGCGAAATCGTTTAAAGCAAAGGTGCGTTGTGCTGGCACTGTTCGCGCTGCTAGCAGCTTGCCAGAACGTGCCACCTAACGCGCCACCGATGCCACCACCGAAGCCTGAAATGCAGCCCGTGCTGCCCAATACGTTCTGGGTCATGGGCTACTGGCGCTGGAGTGGTACGCAATGGACCTGGATACCGGGCCACCTGGCGCCGAAGCCGTAATAAATATTCGCCGATAGAACTACAGCAATGAAAATCCAAAGCAGGCTGGCGGCATTGCCGTTCACAGCCTTGGTATCACTCGCGCACGCGCAGCAGGCCCCGACGCCAGCCGACACCGCGGCAGCGGTACGCGCGAACGCAGAACAGAACCAGCAAGTGAAGGAACAGCGCGAAGCGCAGCAACGCGACGCGGCGGTGAATGCGCCGTCTGTGCGCTCGACTGTTGCGCGTGTCTCAAGTTGGCCCGATCTGCCGGTCGAAACGCCATGCTTTCGCATTGACTCGTTTGCGCTCGATGTGCCCGCGACGTTGTCAGAAGCTTCACGCGCGCAGGGCGCATCCGCACTGCCGCTCGACCGCTTTGCTTTCGCACGCGAATGGCTCGACCACTACAAGGGGCAATGCGTCGGCAAGTCGGGACTCGACACGCTCACGAAGGGATTGCAGCAAACCATCCTGAGCCGTGGCTACATCACCACGCGCGTACTGCTGCCCGAACAGGACCTCTCGACCGGCACGCTGAAGTTCGCGCTGGTGCCGGGCGTCATCGGCAAGGTCCGCTTTGCCGATCCTGCTACGCGCGGCACATGGAAATCTGCATTCCCGACCCGCGACGGCAACGTGCTGAACCTGCGCGACCTCGAACAGGGGCTTGAGCAGATGAAGCGCGTCAGCAGCCAGGACGTTACGATGCAGATCATTCCGACCAACATCCCCGGCGAAAGCGACGTGGTACTGGACGTGAAGTGCACGAAGCCATGGACCGTGGTCGCGTCGGTGGACAACTCGGGCCAGCGCGCAACCGGCAGGCTGCAAGGCAACCTGAGCCTCGGCATCGACAACCCACTCGGCCTGAACGACATCTTCAACGTCGGTGTAAGCCAGGACCTCGAATTCGGCGACAGACGTCTCGGCTCGCACGGCTGGAACGGCTCCTATTCGATCCCGTGGGGCTACTGGACCGCCACGCTGTCGGCCTATACGAACACCTACTATCAGCAGATCGCAGGCGCCAACGCGACCTTCGTATCGAGCGGCAATTCGCAGACGGTGGACTTCAAACTCCAGCGCGTGCTCATGCGCAGCCAGAACAATGTCCTCGGCGCGCAGTTCCGGCTGACAAAGCGCTTTGGCGAGAGCTTCATCGAAGACACCGATATCCCGCAGCAGCACCGCAACAACACGTTCATCGAAGCCGGTCTGACCGACCGCCACTACTTCGGCAACGCGCAGTTCGACGGCAGTCTCGCGTACCGTCAGGGTATCGGTGGACTCGGCGCAACACCGGACTACTACGTGAATGGCCCGACGTACCGCTTCCACATGGCCGTACTCGATGCGAACCTGTCCGTGCCGTTCCAGATCGCAACGCAGCCGCTACGCTACGTGACAAGCGTTCACGGCCAGTTCACCAACAACACGCTGAACTACATTGACGATCTGACGATTGGCAGCCGCTACACGGTGCGCGGCTTCGACGGCGAAACGATGCTCGCGGCCGAGCGCGGCTTTTTCTGGCGGAATGAATTGCAGTTGCCGATTGGTTCGACGGGCCAGTCACTCTATGCAGGCGTCGACTACGGCCACGTATTCGGCCCGAGCGCAGTCTATCTAGCCGGTACGCAACTGGCTGGTGCAGTCATCGGCGTGCGTGGTGGCGTCCCGTCACGAATTGGGGGACTGTCGTATGACCTGTTCGCCGGGACGCCCATTTACAAACCGGCTGGTTTCCCGACCGCGCGCGTGACGCTCGGTTTCCAGGCGACGGTGCAGTTCTAACGTCGAACAGTATCAGCTTCAAACGCCGGGCGCGTGGTGCGCCTGACGGCCCACAGAGAGGAAAACAATGCAAACCAGCAAATTCAGGATAACGAACCGGATTCAGGCCTGTACGGCAATTCTCGCGGTCGCAACGGCGGTAGCGCTTTCCGCTTGTGGTGGCGGTAGCAATAGCGGCGGTTCCCCGATCACGTCCAACTCGCCATCCGACAGTAACGCATCGAACTCGACCGGGCCCTCAAGCACCGCTGCAACCTTCTTCGACAGCATCTTTCTCAAGGATAGCGGCGCGGGATTTTTTCAGTTTGGCGCGAACTTCGACTCATCCAAGGGCAAGCCCACCGCAACCGGTCGCACCCAGTTCTACGTCAACTCGGACAGTGACGCGAACTTTACCGAGGTGGGCAGCGTCATCGTTGACCCATATACACAGGAACGCGACGATCAGGCTTACATCACCGCTGAAGGTGCGTTCACGTCGAGCAGCACTCCATACATCGACATCGGCACCAGCTCGAAAATATTCCAGATACTGCCGCAGGGCTACCAGCTTGGCATGAATGGCATGTCCTCGGCGCTGTATGAAGTGACGGTCACGCCGCAGGACGTGTCCGGGCTGCCCGTGTCCGAGGCAATCTACAAGGACGAAGGACCGTCGACAAATGGCCTGTCCATCCTCCTCGGGCAAGACACCACCCCGATGCCACAAGGCGCACAGATGTACCAGTTGCCCTACAAGGTATTGACAACGCATCTGTGGCTCAATCTTTCTACCGCGAAGACGGGCTGGAATTCCCTCGAACAGGTTCAGTCCACTACCGGTGGCACGATCCAGTCTCTCGGCGGATATCGCTACCTCAAGCCTGCCTCCAATAGCGTTACCTACATCGAATATAAGGGGGAGGTTTTCATCGGCGAACTGCTGAATGCGGGTGACGAACACGACATCGTGCCGGCGGCGTATAACCGCATCGCGGCTGACTTCATAGCCCAGGAACAGCAGAAGATCGGAGTAGCGAAGTAGTCGGTATCAAAGGCAGGGGCGCTCGCCTGTGGCGTCTCTGCCGGTACGCCTAGCTACAAACCGTCGCCCTTTTCCTCACTGCGCGCGTCACGTTGGGCTTTCAATTGACCGCGCAGTTCTGCCCTGCCATGAATACACGACCGAAACTGGAAGACTTTCTGCGAAAGCATGTCGCACACCTGATGTCGTCCGACGCTAATCCCCTTCCTGCCTGTCCTTGATGTGCCGGCATCCACGTTGTGAAGAAGGGCTATGCGCGGCTGCGCACAGGACCACTTCCCACCTACGCGTGCGACCTGTGCGGTCACTACTTCAGCCGCCTGAGCGGTACGCCCTTTTCGCATCGCCCCTTTCGCGGTCAGTTCGATCAAGTGATCGCGCTGCTGTCGCAGTCGATCAGTTGCGCGCAGGCTGCGCAGCAACTCGGTGTGATGAGGCACACGGTACGGAAAAACGTCCGGCTGATCCGGCAATGGCTGCTTGAACTCGATCCGTCCGGACATGATGAAAAGCTGGTTCAGCTTGGCGGTCATCTGACGGCCGCGCATGACGAGTTGCATATGCCGCCAGGCGGTATCGCCTGTGAAGACCGGACGCTTAGGAGCTATTCGCACGAAGCCATTAACGGACATGGAAAATACGCGCCCCAGCTTTCGCTTCTCGCGTAACGCAGTGCGCTACAGGATCGACAATAGCCAGGCGGCCGCCATCGCAAAGGTTGTCGACAAATTCGTAAGCGGGGCTTATCTGGAATCGCTAGAGGGGAGTGGCCCAGATGTCGCGAACATTTTTTTGTGCGCCGGTGGCAAGACTTTTCCCAAGAGCCCTCGGCTTTTCATGCAAGCGTCTGCTCCGGAGCAACGCGGGATCACGACCTTCATTTCCGGTCAGATTGAACGAAGTAACCCTGGGTCGCCGATGGAATCGACATTCGCCCAAAAGTCCAGAAAGCTTCGCCAGAGCACACTTTAGTAAAGTACTTTGACACGGTAGACAAAGACCTCGCTTTCAGAGTCGCGAAGTCGCTGGACTTAACGCTCCCCGCAACATCGAAAGTTGTATTCGCTTCACCGGGTGCAAGTAACAACAGTCAGGCGAGGCGGTTCCAGCACGTTCACCGCGTCGGCCAGATGCTTCGGCGCAAGGTGCGCATATCGCAGCGTCATCTTGAGGTCCGTGTGACCCAGCAGTTCGCGAACCCGGTTCAAATCGACACCAGCCATGACCGGACGGCTGGCGAAATCATGACGCATATCGTGCCAACGGAAGTTAGTGATACTAGCGCGCTTGAGCAGCAACCGCCACGGCGCGTCGTACTCTACGGACGGCTTGCCGGTGACCTGATTTGTGAATAGATACTCCGGATGCGCTAGCGGACGCCATGCTTTGAGCGTTTCAAGCGCTTCAGCGTTGAGCGGTACACGCCGTGCTTTGTTCGTTTTGGCATTTCCTCGTTGAGCAGTAATCATTGGCGCGAGCCCGTCAAGTTGAATGCCCGACCAGCGTAGCGCCAACAATTCACCGCGACGAAGACCCGCGTTGAGCGACAGGATAACCGCAGGCCGGAGATGGTCCGTAAAAGCTGCATTACGCAATGAAGGAAGCGCGAACAACTTGCGCGCCCGACGATCAACGTTGCTTCGTTCCTTGTTGTCGCGATACTCCTGCTCCCGGTCGAGTAGTGCTGCATAGAGCCGGGTCCGTTCATCGTCGTCGAGATAGCGCACAACCACATCAGCGACGGAATCCGTCGTGCGCATGACCTGCTGCACGGGATTGACACTCAACAATTGAGCTTGCTCGATGGGGACCGTGTACAGCCCTTGCAGCGTTGCGAGTTTGCGCGCAATAGTCGCCTCGACGTTGCCCTTCCGATGGCAAAGCAATTGCTACTGCAGCAAATCCCAAGCCGTTACCGCATCAAGCGGCTTGTCCAGAATCCGGCCGAAATGATTGCGGATAGTTTTGGCAAGTTCAGCACCGCCTTTGCGTTCGCTTTCAGCCAGTCCTCATAGGGGTCATTTAGGAATTGGCGTACTGTCGGCAATGATGTGCTACGCTTCGCCTCCCGTTCGCGCCGCTCTGCGACCACTGCGGCGCTATCGCCTTTGCGGTCCGTCGTCTGAAGCTCGCGCTTGACGATTTCGCGTGCGTCGGCTGGCGACAACTCTGGATAGTTGCCAATCTTTTTGGGGGCAAAAGAGCCGTTAGGCTTCCGATAACGCAGCGCGTATGAGATCGCGCCGGCAGGCGTCACGCGCACTGAGAATCCGGCGATAGTCCGGTCTGTAAATTCCTGAGGCTCGCCGGTTGGTTGCAGCGTGCGCACGAAGTCGCGATTCAAATCATATTTCTGTTTCATGGCGGTAGAAACCTTCGAAGTTTGGGCAATTTTTGGGCAATAGCCGCCGCGAACTTCGACGGACATACGCGTACAAGCGTAGGTCTAAGTCGTTGATTTTACTAGATTCACGGACGTGCGAGAATATGCACGGACAAAGAAAATCGCATACAATACGCGACCGCGCTGCACACCGGCGCCGTTTGCCGTATGCCCGCTGTGCCGCCGCATTGCACCCCGCACCGCCGAATCCGCCCTGGAGCGGCCTGCCCTCTTTCAGCGTTCCTCATCATGCTCAGCTACCGCCACGCCTTTCATGCAGGCAATCACGCCGACGTTCTGAAACACGCCGTCGTGTTGCAGCTATTGCGCTACCTCGGCCAGAAGGACAAAGCCTACTGGTATATCGACACGCATGCGGGCGCCGGCGTCTATTCACTGAAAGAAGGCTATGCAACCAAGACCGGCGAATTTCAGACCGGCATCGCGAAACTGTGGGAGCGCAACGATCTGCCGCCGCTCTTCGCCGATTACGTCGAAGAAGTTAGCGCGCTTAATCCGGACGGCCAGCTGCGCTTCTATCCCGGGTCGCCGTATATCGCGTGGCGGCAGTTGCGCGAGCAGGACCGCCTGCGTCTGTTCGAGTTGCACACCACCGAAATCGACGTGCTGCGCCACAACTTCCGCGACGCGGGCCGCCGCGCGATGCTGTACGCGGGCGACGGCTTCGACGGCATTCTCGCGTTGCTGCCGCCGGCGCCGCGTCGCGCGCTGGTGCTGCTCGATCCGTCGTATGAGGACAAGCGCGACTACACGCGTACGCTGCGCTGTGTCGAAGAGAGCCTGAAGCGCTTTCCGACCGGCACGTATGCGGTGTGGTATCCGCAGGTGAGGCGCCCGGAATCGCAGCGGTTTCCCGATCAGTTGAAGAAGCTGCAGGAGCGTAACTGGCTGCATGTGAGCCTGACTGTCAGCAATCCGCCGGCGGACGGCTTTGGTCTCTTCGGCAGCGGCATGTTCATTCTGAACCCGCCGTACACGCTGGCAAAAATGCTGAAGGAGCAGATGCCCTGGCTCGTCAAGGCGCTCGGCGAGGACAAGGCCGCCGAGTTCAAGGTGGAGTATCGCGGCGATTGAGGATTGCAGCGGCCCGCTGTTCGCGAGGCGGCAGCGGTTACGAATGAGCGCGGCGTGCCGTGCGAGCTTTGTGGCCGGCCTGCTGTTCGGATTTCATTGGTATCCGTCGCGAGACGCGAATCTGTTGCCCGAGGCGGTGGCCGGCGCTTGCCAATCGCAGTCGCCGACGCCGCGCGTCCGCTTTCAGGGTGTGGACCACCGCTTCCTCACCGGCCCGATTACTCGCGGCCCACATTCCGCGTACCGCGGCGCGCACCACCCCGACTCCCCCGCCTACTTCAACTGCGCGGCAGCCTTGCGCGCGAAGTCGTTCGTATAGGTAGCGTTCAGATCGATCTTCTTCGGATCGAGCCGGTTATCGAACGACGCCAGCGCGCGTAACGATGTCGACGGACCGTCCGCCGCCATCAAACCGTCCGGCGAATACGCGTCGCGCACGTTGTGAAACGCTTCGAGATACAGCGCCGAATCGTTGAGCAGATAAGCCGGCGGCACCATTTTCAACAGATCGGCGTCGCTCGCGGTCTGCAACCAGCGGTTCGCGCGCACGATCGCATTGGCGAGCGCCTGCGTCGTCTTCGGATTCTTCTGGATGAAGCTCTCGGAGGCGTAGAGCGTCGCCGCCGGCATCGTGCCGCCGAACACCTCCTGCGTGCCCTTCACCGTACGCGTGTCGATCAGCACCTTGATCGCCCCGCTGCGCGTCAGCTTGGTCATCATCGGATCGACGTTGGAGAGCGCGTCGATCTGCCCACCGCTGACCGCCGCCAGCACCGTGGCGCCACTGCCCACACCGATCGCCGAAATCTCGTTGCGCTGCACGCCGGCTTTGCGCAAAGCCACGGTCAGCACGAGATCCGTCGATGAACCCGGCGCGCTCACGCCGACTTTCGCGCCCTTGAAGTCCGCGAGCGACTTGAGTTGATCAGCTTTCGACTTCACCACCGCGACGACGATCTGCGGCGCGCGGCCCATCAACACGAATGCCCGGTAGTGCTGCCCCTTGGCCTGCATGAACAGCGTATGCTCGAACGCCCCGGCGCCCACCTCGGCGCTGCCGCCCACCACCGCCTCCAGCGCCTTCGATCCGCCCGCGAAATCTTCGAGCGTGACGTCGAGCCCTTCGTCCTTGAAGTAGCCCAGTTGACGCGCAGCGAGCACCGGCAAATAGTAAAGACCGGGCAGACCGCCGACGGCCATCGTCAGCGCGGGCATTTCGGGCGTGTCTTTGGCGAGCGCGACGCCGGGCAGCACGGCAAGCGCGAGCAGCGTGGCGCACGCGCGCGCGGCACGCCGGATCGACTGAATGGGCATGTGACGTCTCCTTGTTCTGTTGATTCGTTGCAGTGACGCTGCGCGATACCCTCGTCCGGGCCGCTGGTGAGATACCGCGAGACGATTGTCGACGGACGGTTTCGCTCGTGCCATGCGCCGAAACCCCAATGGCGCGGGCCATTCGTCATGCATGCGCAAACGGGCCGGCAAAAGCACTTGCGGGACGGGAAAACATCAACGGGAAGAACCCGGACTGCTCTGGCAGCAATCGCACCGACGCTTATTGCGGGCGAGGTACTGGCCGGGGCAAAGGCCGCGGCGGCGAGCCGCCTCCTGCGGGCAATTGAATGTACGGCGCGACCACGATCGGCACCGACGACTCCGGCGACGCCAGTTCGGTGGGGGTTGCCATGGGCTGCGCGCCCACGATCGGCTGCCACGACGTCGGCCCGGTGCGCATGACCGTACCGCTCTGCCCGTCGTTGATGCCGCCCTGCGAGTCGAGGATTACCGGCCTGCGCGTGCTGTCCGGCGTGGCGAACGCGTTCGATACGGCGAAAACCGGCGTCAGCAAGCCCGCGGCAATTACGGCCAGGAGGGATCGGGGTGAGCGGATAGAAGGCATGGGCGGACCGGTTTGGTTTGAGAATGCCGGATAGCGCGGAGAACGCTTACCTTACCTCGGCGCTCGCCGAGAGGCTAGTCGATATTCGCCACGCATAGCGTTCGCCCGCCGTCCGCGAGAAATTCTCTGGTCCAGATGTGACAAAGCCCCGCATCGACGGGGCTTAACACTGTGCTGCAGTCGCCGCGCAAAAGGCGCCGGCGGGTCCAACTCGAAGCAGGGGAAACTTACAGCGAGTAGCCGTTGGTTTCGAGCGAGCGAATACGCTGTTCGAGCTGAACGATGTCCGACGACGATGCCAGGTAGGCTTCGCGACGGTTGCGTTCCGCAGTTTCAAACCAGGTGCTCAGCTTTTCAAGAATGTATGCAAACATGATGTTCTCCAAGGATCAGATTGAATCCCCGGTGGATTGGGCATCAGGGATTTCCCGTAAAAGGGTTAACCCGAATTATAGCCCTATGGTGCAACCTTGCTAGTGAAATGCCCGCATGATGTGCATTCCGTTTTGGAATGGTGCACGTCGGCGGTGCAGGTAAGTGGTTGATTTATCTCGGCTCGCAACGATTTTTCGGTAATCGTTGATGCCGTCCCGTATTTTTTAGCACAAAATTGGTGCAAACCAATAACGGTTGCGACGCGCCGCTCGATTTGGGTTGCACCTGACCCTGCAAACCCGCCTCAAAGCGGATGACAACCCTTCTCCGAGACAAGATTGGCGTCCGCAAGACGCTCGATGATCGGACAGTCGGGACGGTCGTCGCCGTGACAGTGATCGGCCAGATGCGCGAGGGTGTCGCGCATATCGGTCAGTTCGGCAATGCGGCGATCGAGTTCAGCGACGTGCTCCAGCGCGATCTGCTTCACCTCGGCACTGGCGCGCGAGCGGTCGTGCCACAGCGCGAGCAGCCGGCGAATGTCTTCGACCAGGAAGCCGAGCCGGCGCGCCTGACGGATAAAACGCAGCGAGTGAACCTCCTGCGGACCGTATACGCGATATCCAGCGCTCGTGCGCGCCTTTGCCGTCAGCAAGCCGACGCTTTCGTAGTAGCGAATCATCTTCGCCGTGACGCCCGACGTGCGGGCCGCTTCGCCGATATTCATAACCGTCTCTCCAAGGATGAATCGATCGTACACCTTCCCATGATGGGAAGGTCCAGCCACCCATGTACGAATCGGCAGGCATAATCCGGCTACCGCCCTATTGATCTTTCCGAGGCAATTCTGATGACAATCGAATTCAAAGTAGAAGGCATGAGCTGCCAGCACTGTGTTGCGGCGGTAACGAACGCCATTCGCGAACACGATGCAGCCGCGCAGGTTCAGGTGGATCTCGCGTCCGGCCGCGTCGTGGTCGACTCGGTGCAACCGGTCGACACGCTGAAGGCCGCCATCGACGAAGCCGGCTACACGGTGACCGCCGTTACGAGCGAGACGGCGGGCGGGACGACAACCGGCGGCGCCCCCCACTAAGCGAGCCCACATCATGTTCAAAGTTGCCGTCATTGGCGCGTCGGGGCTCCTCGGCCGCGCGCTCGTCGACGAACTCGCGCAGCGGACCGATTGGCAGGTCGTCGCCACGGCGTTCAGCCGGCCGGCTCCGAATACCGTCACACTGGATATCCGCGACGCGCAGGCGGTCGAGCGGTTCGTCGAGCGAGAAGCACCCGACGCGCTCGTGATTGCCGCGGCGGAGCGTCGGCCCGATGTGTGCGAGCACAACCCGGCGCTTGCCCGCGCGCTGAATGTCGACGCGGTGCGCGCGTTGGCCGCAGCGGCACACCGGCGTGGCGCATGGACGCTGTCGATCTCCACCGACTACGTGTTCGACGGCACTCACCCGCCCTATCGGCACGACTCCGCGCCCGCGCCGCTGAACGCTTATGGACACAGCAAGCTCGAAGGCGAGCGCGCGCTCACCGAAACGACCGAGCTCGGTTGCGTGCTACGTTTGCCGCTGCTGTATGGGCCGATCGTCAGTTGGGCGGAATCGGCGGTGACGAGTCTCGTGCCGGCGATTGCCGCGTCCGCGTCATCGAACGGCAAGCCCGCCGTGATGGATGCGTGGGCGATCCGCTATCCCACCTTCACACCGGACGTCGCGTGGGTGATCCGGCAGATGCTCGAACGGCATGCGCGTGGCGAAGCGATCCGCGGCATCGTGCAATGGTCGGGCGACGAGCCGATGACCAAGTACGAGATCGCCGTGCGTCTCGCCGAGGCATTGCGACTCGATGCTCACCTGACGCCGCAAGCCACGCCGACCGATGCGACGCCGCGTCCGCATAACTGCCATCTGGCGTCGGACCGGCTCGAAGCGCTTGGGATCGGCCGCCGCACGCCGTTCGACACGGCGATCCGGCAAGTGCTGGCCGCGTTTCCGTGGCAAGGCGAGACGCCCGTCCGATCGCAGGCCGGTTAGGCGAACTGGCCGCGGCGCGCCGGCCTCAATGAAAATCGCGGCTCGTCGTGGCCAGTTCGCCGAGCCATTCGCTGTAGTCCTCGAGGCGATGGGCGACGAGGTGGACCACCTCGCCTCTGTTCTTTCGTTTCGCTTGAGCCGCCCGGTTTGCGTTCACCTCATTGCCCACGTCGCCGACGGCGTTGCCGCCAGTGGCGACGCCATCGTCGCGTTGCAGGACACCGTAGACCGCCAGCAGCGACGACCCCAGCAACGCCTTACGCTGCTTTTCCACTAACGCCGGCCAGACGATCACGTTGATCGAACCGGTCTCGTCTTCGATGGAAACGAACACCGTGCCGTTCGCCGTACCGGGCCGCTGCCGCACGGTGACGATGCCGCACGCCCGCGCCAGCGTGCCGTGCCGGCACGCGGCAAGTTCGGCCGCCGTGCGAAAGCGCTGCTGCGCGAGGCGCGCCCGCAGCAATGCGAGCGGATGACGATTGAGCGTGAGCCCGAGGCTCGCGTAATCGTCGACGATCTCGCGGCTTTCGGCTGCCTGCGGCAACGCCAGCGGCGCTTCGGCGATCGGCGCATCGCGCAGCAGTTTCGGCACTGCATGTTGCGCGGTCACCGCCCACCAGGCTTCACGCCGATGACCCGCGATACTGGCCAACGCGTTGGCCGCCGCCAGCGCTTCGAGATCGCGCCGCGTCAATGCCGCGCGCCGCGCCAGATCGTCGACGTCGATGAACTGCGCGTCATGACGAGCGGCCATGATGCGCTCGGCGCTCCCTTGCGCGAGCCCCTTGATCAGATGCATGCCGAGGCGCACCGCCGGGCCGCGCGCGCCATAGGTGTTCGACGCCTGAAACACGCGCGCGGTCAAGCGCTTTGCCGCGCGCCGGATCGTCCTGCTCACCGTCAGGTGGCGCAGAGACAGCTCACGCAATTGCCGCGCGGATAGTACGGCGTACTGACGATGCAAACAGGTCTCGTCGTGCACGATCCGCCGCCCTTCCTCGTCACGCCGCTCGAACGTCGACTCCCAATCGCTCAGCGTCACGTCGGGCGGCAGTACCTTGACACCGTGACGCTTCGCATCCTGCACGAGTTGCGACGGCGAATAAAATCCCAACGGCTGACTGTTCAGCAAACCCGCGAGAAACGCCGCCGGCTCATAGCGCTTCAACCACGCGCTGAGATAGACGAGCAACGCGAAGCTCGCCGCGTGGCTCTCCGGAAAACCATACTCGCCGAAGCCTTCGATCTGATTGCAGATGCGCTCGATGAAGTCCTTCTCATAGCCGCGCGCCGACATGCGGTCGCTCAAATCCTGCTGATACTTCGCGAGGTTGCCACTGCGCCGCCACGCGGCCATCGCGCGCCGCAACTGATCGGCCTGTTCACCGGTGTACTCCGCCGCAACCATCGCCAGGTGCATGACCTGTTCCTGGAAAATCGGCACCCCGAGCGTGCGTTCGAGCACGGGCCGCAACTCGTCCTTCGCATAGTCGATCGGTTCGAGTCCCTGCTTGCGGCGCAGATACGGATGCACCATGCCGCCTTGAATCGGCCCCGGCCGCACGATCGCCACTTCGATCACGAGATCGTAGTACTTGTCCGGCTTCAGCCGCGGCAGCATGCTTTGCTGCGCGCGCGATTCGATCTGGAACACGCCGATCGTGTCGGCATGGCCGCACATTTCGTAGACGGCACGATCCTCGCGTGGAATATCCTGCACCCTGAACGTCGGAAAGCCGCGTCTCAACGCGACGAATTCCAGCGCGCGCCGGATCGCCGACAACATGCCGAGCGCGAGCACGTCGACTTTCAGCAGATTGAGCGCGTCGATATCGTCCTTGTCCCACTCGATCACGCTGCGGTCTTTCATCGTCGCGTTCTCGATCGGCACAAGCCGCGACAGCTTGTCTTTCGCGATCACGAAACCGCCGACGTGTTGCGACAGGTGACGCGGAAAACTGCGCAACTCCTGAGTCAGCTGGATCAGACGCTGTGTGATGTGCGAGTTGGCATCGAAGCCCGCTTCGGCCAGATATTTTGCGACCGCATCCGGGCCGTCCCACCACTGTTGTGATTTGGTGATCCGCTCGATCAACGACACTTCGAGCCCCAACGCCTTGCCAACGTCCTTCAACGCGCTGCGCGCGTGATACGTAATCAGCGATGCCGTCAGCGCCGCGCGATGACGGCCGTACTTCGCGTAGATATATTGAATCACCTCTTCGCGGCGCTGATGCTCGAAGTCGACGTCGATATCGGGCGGCTCCTTGCGGGCGCGCGAGATGAAGCGCTCGATCAGCATGTTCATCCGTACCGGATCGATTTCCGTCACATGCAGGCAGTAGCACACGATCGAGTTCGCCGCCGACCCGCGCCCCTGACACAGAATGTTTCTGGAGCGAGCGAAGCTCACGATATCGTGCACGGTCAGAAAATACTTTTCGTATTTCAGATCGGCGATCAACGCCAGCTCGGTCTCGATCTGCCGGATGCGCTTCAGGTCCATGCCGCCCGGCCAGCGCTCCGTTGCCCCGGCCATGACCAGCTTGCGTAGATGACTCGACGGCGATTCGCCCGCGGGCACCAGCTCCTGCGGATATTCGTACGCGAGATCGTCGAGCGAGAAATGGCATAGCGCGGCGACGCGCAGCGTTTCTTCGAGCGTATCGCGCGGATACAGTTTGCCGAGCCGCTGGCGCGTGCGCATGTGCCGCTCCGCATTCGCCTCGAGCGCGTGGCCGCATGCCGACAGCGGCTTGACGAGACCGATCGCGGTCATCGTGTCCTGGAGCGGCTTGCGCGAACGCGTGTGCATCAGCACGCCACCGGCCGCGACCAGCGGCAGGCCGCTTGCTTTTGAAATCATCCGCAACGCGTCGATCTGCAGATCGTCGCTGCCGGTTTGCCACAGTTCGAGTGCGATCCACGCGCGATCCGCCGCGAACGAGGCAAGCCAGTGCGCGCAACGCAGCGTGTGCGAGAGCGTCGCCGTACGTTGCGGCACGAGCATCAGGACGCAATCGGGCAACCCTTGCAGATGCGCCAGATGGGGCAACGCATCGGTGAAGTCGGCGGGACCGAGTCGATAGCTGCCTTTGTCCGCGCGCGAGCGCGCCAGCGTGATCAGTTCGGAAAGATTGCCGTAACCGTTGCGGTCGATGGCCAGCGCAACCAGCGTGCAGAAGGGTGCGCCGGTATCGTCGGTCAGATTGAGTTCGCTGCCGATGATCAGGTGAGGAAGCGGTTTGAATAGCTCGTCTTCCGGCGACGCTTCTGCGGAGGCTGAGGCCGTTGCGGCATCTTCTGAAGACGCTTCTGTTTGCGCGGCTTTGGCCTTCTCCTCACGCTCTTTCCGCAGACGCTCCCGTTCCTGCCTGATTTCCCTCAGTCTCGTGTGCGCTCGCACGACGCCGGCGAGCGAGCATTCGTCGGTGATCGCGAGTGCGTTATAGCCGCGCGACATCGCCTGCTCGACGAGTTCCTGCGGATGCGAAGCGCCACGCAGAAAAGAGAAATTGGTCAGGCAATGCAGCTCCGCATACGCCGGCAAGTGGGCGGCGGCGGGCGGCGACGCGAGAAAAAATGGCGGGGAAGTCGTCATGATGCTCAGCCGAACAGCCCCTGCAAATACCACTCGCCGTTGATGCGCTCGCGATACACCCAGAACATGTGGCCACGATCGTCGGCCGCGACGTAGTAATCGCGTTCGACAATGTTGCCATCCCACCATCCCGCTTCGATGCGCTCGGTCCGTGTGAGCATTTTCAGCGGCCGACGATAGATCGGCCGCTGATCGCGCATCATCAGGCGCAGCGGTTTATCGAGCATCCAGAGCGGCCGAGGCTGGTTGGGTAACGCGCTGTCGGAGAGGTCGAGCGAGGATTGGGCGTCGTGCGGTGCGAGCCTGGAGATGTGCCGGGTTTCAACGTTGTCTGATCCGGATGGGTGTGGGGTTGCGTTGGTTACGTTGGTTGCTTCGGTGGCTTGCCCGGTCGCCTCGCCTTCCACGCGTTCATCTTCCTCGGCAGCGTTGCGCAACTCATCGGTTAACCACGTTCTATCCGCTTTGACTTTTGCCTGGCCCTTCGCGGGCGAGCGCTTCTTATGCGAAATCTTGCGCGAAAACGCCTGCGCCTCGTAGGCTTCGACGCGCATCGCCCGCTCAGGGCGATGGTCGTCGTGCACCGACATCTGCAACACGTTCTCCGGCCCCAACCTCGCGCTCAAGCGCTCGAGCAGACGCGCGATCGAATCGCCGTCCGATTCGGGCATCGGGAATAACGTGTCCGACTGCCCGGCATATTCGCAAATCTGGTCCGCCACCAGCTTCAGCTCGATGACCGGTGCCACCAAAGTGGTCTGATTCAACTTCTCTCGCAACAGCCAGATCAGATGCTCGCCATCGCGCGACGGAATCGCCCACGCGACCTTCAGGCTCGATGTCTTCGGTGCATGACGGGAGGCTAATTCATGCTCGAGCAACAACGTATAGCCACTGAGCGCCGCATGATGCGCGCTCAGCCAGCCGGCCAACTGCACGATCAGTCGACGCGCGGCGAACAGCAACGCATCGGCGTTATCGACCCGCGACGGCAACTCCAATTGCGCATGAAACGACGCCGGCGCGCGAAACGCTTCGCGCGGATCGGCCCGCGTACCGTACGCCTGCGCGAGCAGATCCAGAATACCGCTGCCGAAACGCCGCACGACGCCCGACCTCGGCAAGCGCCGCAAATCGGCCAGCGTCGCGCAGCCGACGTGCGAGAACGCATCGCGATGCGCCTGCGCCACCGGCAGCAACGACACAGACATACGATCGAGCACATGCGCGAGCGACGTCTCCTTGAGCACATGCCAGCGACGTCCCTGCTTGGCGCAGCGGGCCTGCGCCAATAGCCACGCGCCCCACGCGGTCGGCGCACAGGCGATGCGGGCGGTATAGCCGAACTCGCCCACCGTGCCCGAGACCCGCGACAACAATGCGCGTAAGCCGCCGAACAACCGCAAGCCGGAGCCGACTTCCAGCAACAGCGTGTGCGCATCGGCGAGCGACACTTTCGGCGTGTACGTCAGCAACGCAAGCGCGATCGCTTCGAATGCCTGGGTCTCGCGGGTTGTGTCGGCGGCAAGCAACTTCAGCCCCGGCGCCAGTGCCAACGCGTACGAGCGCGAATGGCCGGCGTGCACACCGGCCCGCAATGCGTCCAGATCCGGCATCAGGATGTGCGCATGATCGGCCAGTGCATAACAGTGCCGCCCAGCAATGCCTGCGGGCGCTTGCGGCTGGCTGGCATCGTCGGCGCTCGGCTCACACCGATTCGGACTCGCGGGCAAACCATCCGGCGGCGACGCGAGAGGCCTGACCGCTTCCAGCGACAAGAGTGGCAATGTGACTGCGATCCACAACATGTTTGACCTCTGCTCCTTGAGGACGGCCGATTCCGCTTTCGGGCAACAAGGCGCTTTGTAAAGGCAGAACGAGACGGAGAGGTTCAGCTAGCGGAGGCCCACGGCGCTTGAAGATGTCGATCGACAGACCGATCTCCTGCAGCCATTGGCGACGGTTGATCGTCTGCGCATTGGCGGGCAGGAGCGGCTCGCAGATCATTCGCAATGGCGCTGGCGAGGATTGCGAGGCTGCCTCGACAGGCCGGATCAAAAATGCCAGCGACGCCGACTCCTGAGCCGCCACTTGCAGACGCCGGACCTTATCGGCGCGCGCGGTCGGCAGCCAGACCAGAACCGCGCCGATGCCGTCCTGCTTCAATGCCTGAGTGGCAGCCCACAGCGCCTGATCCTCAGTTGAACGCACCCAGAGGACACGTTCGACATCGATACCCCACGCCTTCAGTGCCGCGGCACATGGCTGATAAGGAGGCGCCACGAACATGACATGCCGTGCGGCCTGCGTCGTAAGCTGACGGAGCGCATGAGCCAGCAGGCGTACTTCGCCCACACCGCAATGCTCGATCAGCAATTCGGTCAGACCGCCGGCGGACCAGCCTTGCCCCGGCAACAGACGATCCAACGCGGCATAGCCGCTGGGAATCACACGCGAGTCCGACTCGGCAAGCTCATTGCCCTGCCACACCTGACGCCGCAATTGCGACGACAGCGTGGTCGTCGCAAGCTGAGTCGCTGTTGCCATAGACACGCTCTTTGAATAGGGAATGCTCCGCCCTGCCCGGCAGGAGCAAGGCATGGGCGATGGGACGATACTGTATGTTTATACAGTATTTTGAGATGGATGTTAAGGCGAGGGAGAGCTATGCGATGACGGCAGACAAGGCTTCAGCTAGGTGAGAGGGTGTGTGCTGTGGAAGGGACGCGCTGCGTGGGGAAGGGGCGGCAGCCAGATCGAAATCTGAGCGGATTGGGCTGTTTCGACGGGAAGAGAGTTGGGTACTAGCGTATGCTGCTGGCGGCTACGGTAGGGGGATAGAGAGGTGTGTGAGGATTTGTGACTGTGGCTGCATTGTCTGCGTCCCCTGCCACACGAAACGTGAGTCGAGGTTGCATGCCTGCGCCG
>NZ_BBJF01000003.1 GCF_000739735.1 Paraburkholderia ginsengisoli NBRC 100965
GGCTTGGCATGGTCGGTGGCGGCCAGCTCGGCCGCATGTTCTGCTTTGCCGCCCAGGCGATGGGCTATCGCGTCGCCGTGCTCGACCCGGACGAAAGCAGCCCGGCGGGCGCCGTCGCCGACCGCCACCTGCGCGCGGCCTATGACGACGAAGCGTCGCTGACCGAACTCGCGCGGCTGTGCGCGGCGGTGTCGACCGAATTCGAGAACGTGCCGGCCGCGAGCCTCGACTTTCTCGCGAAGACCACCTTCGTGAGTCCGGCGGCCCGCTGCGTTGCCGTGGCTCAGGATCGCATCGCCGAGAAGCGCTTCATTGCGTCGTCGGGCGTGACGGTGGCGCCGCATGTGGTGATCGAGTCGTCGGATGCGCTCGCCGCGCTCGACGACGCCGCACTCGATGCCGTGCTGCCCGGCATTCTCAAAACCGCCCGCATGGGCTACGACGGCAAAGGCCAGATTCGCGTGCGCAACGCGGAGGAAGTGCGCGAGGCGCATGCGTCGCTTGGCGGCCTGCCCTGCGTGCTGGAAAAGCGTCTGCCGCTGAAATTCGAAGTGTCGGCGCTGATCGCGCGCGCGGCGAGCGGCGCGTCGGTGGTCTATCCGCTCGCGCAGAACACGCACCGCGACGGCGTGCTGTCGCACACCATCGTGCCGGCGCCGGACGCGAGTCCGACGCTGGTCCAGCAGGCGCAACAGGCCGCGCTGCAAATCGCCGACAAGCTCGGCTATGTGGGCGTGCTATGCGTCGAGTTCTTCATTCTCGAAGACGGCTCGCTGGTCGCCAACGAAATGGCGCCGCGTCCGCACAACTCGGGCCATTACACGGTCGACGCCTGCGCGACCAGCCAGTTCGAACAGCAGGTGCGCGCGATGACCGGCATGCCGCTCGGCGACACGCGCCAGCATTCGCCGGCGGTGATGCTGAACATCCTCGGCGACGTGTGGTTCCCGGACGGTCCGAAGCGCGCGGCGGTCACACCGCCGTGGCACGAAGTCGCGGCGATGCCGGCTGCGCGTCTGCATCTGTACGGTAAGGAAGAGGCGCGTTGCGGCCGCAAGATGGGTCACGTGAACTTCACGGCGGCGACGCTCGAAGAAGCTCGCACGGCGGGCCGCGATTGTGCGCGGCTGTTGCACATCATCACGGGCTGACGCGAGCGCCATGCCGGATCAACAGAAACCCGCTGAGGACGCCGCCAGCGCATTGCCGGTGAGCGCCGCGCAGATCGAGCACGCGGCAGCGCTGCTCGACGCGGGCGGGCTGGTCGCATTCCCGACGGAGACCGTGTACGGGCTAGGCGGCGACGCCGAAAGTCCGGACGCGGTCGCGCGCATCTATGCGGCGAAGGGCAGGCCGGCCAATCATCCGGTCATCGTGCATCTGGCGCCGCAGGGCGATCCGAATTACTGGGTCGAGCAGTTGCCCGAGCAGGCGCAGCGCCTGATCGACGCATTCTGGCCGGGCCCGCTCACGCTGATCCTGAAGCGTGCCGCGCGAATTCCAGCGGCGGTGAGCGGCGGCCAGGATTCGGTCGGACTGCGCTGTCCGTCGCATCCGGTCGCGCAGGCGTTGCTGGAGGCGTTCAGTGCGTTGCGCGGCGGACATGGCGGCGTGGCCGCGCCGTCGGCGAATCGCTTCGGACATGTGAGCCCGACCACCGCGCAACACGTGCGCGACGAATTCGGCAGCGCGATTCATGTGCTGGACGGCGGCGCGTCGGACGTTGGGATCGAGTCGACCATCGTGGATTTGTCGCGTGGCTTTCCGGCGCTGCTGCGGCCCGGTCGTGTGACACCGCAGGATATCGCCGACGTGCTCGGTGAAGCGCCGCGTTTGCCGGACGGCTCGGATGCGACCGCGCCGCGTGCCTCGGGCACATTGAAGGCGCATTACGCGCCGCGCACGCCGCTGGCCTTGTTGCCGTTCAATGCGCTGGAACCCTTGCTCGCCGCGCGTGAAGCGGGCGAGCGCGTCGCGCTGGTTGCGCGTGCTTCGCGAGCCGGGCATTGGGCCGACGCCGAGGGCGTGCATTTCATCGCCGCCCCTGAAGATCCGCACGTGTACGCGCGCGAGTTGTACGGCTTGCTGCGTGCATTGGATCGCGCGAACGTCACGCGGATTCTGATCGAGAAGCTGCCCGACACGATCGAGTGGATTGCGGTGAATGACCGCCTGGGCCGAGCCGCGGCGGCGTTCGAAGCGCAAGCTTAGCGGCGGGTTTTATCTTTATCTGCATGGGCGCACGCGCAGTGCTGTCGCTCGCGTCCAGCTGAAAACAAGAACGCCCGGCTTGAAACATCAAGCCGGGCGTTCTGTTTTGCGGAAGCTTTTTGCAGACCTACCGCTGCCGCCGTGAGGCGGCAAATCCCCCCTTACTTTCCAAGCCCGCTAGCCGCGATCTGCTGCTGCACGTACTGCGCGAACAACGCGTGCAAGTGCGTGCTCGGGTGGACAGTGTCCGCGAACATGTAGGTCTGGTCGGCGCCGGACACCGTGTAGGTCTGCGGCGAGCAGAACAGCGACGAGCCGAACTGGGCACCGTACTGCTCGGCGGTCAGCCCGTTCGTCGCGCTCGGATTGGCCTTGGCGTAAGCGATGGCGTTGTTCTCCATCGACGTCAGGTTGCACGCCGTGCCCGTATTGGACACCGCGAAGCCGAGCGCCTGATAGTTCGGCAACTGTTCGTCCAGCCACTTGAACGCATCGACGACAATCACCTTGCCCGAACCCACGAGGCCGAGGGTCGTCAGGCTTTGGAGCAGCATGCCGTTATATGCCGCGGTAATCCCGGATAGCAGCGCGGCCGAGCCAGGCGTTTTCGCCTCGGCCGCGACGCCGAGCGGCGCGTTGCCGATGTCCGGCACCGTCGACACCACCACGTGCGCCGCCCCCGAATTGACCATGGTTTGCACTTGCGCGGCGAGCTGCGCGGCAGCCTGCGCGATCTGCGGGTTGGGCAGCGCCTGCAGATAGCCGGCGATGAACATGACCTGGCCTGCCTGCGAGTTCGGCAGCTTGCCCGCCTGCACGAGCAGCGGGTATTGCGTCTGAAGCGCGGCGCCGAGTGCCGTCAGATTGGCGGTGGTCCCTGCGAACTGGAAGATGTCGTTCGCGCCGCCGTTCACCAGCACGAGTTGGTTCGCATTGAAG
Source organism: Paraburkholderia ginsengisoli NBRC 100965 (assembly GCF_000739735.1). Taxonomy (GTDB): domain Bacteria; phylum Pseudomonadota; class Gammaproteobacteria; order Burkholderiales; family Burkholderiaceae; genus Paraburkholderia; species Paraburkholderia ginsengisoli. The sequence continues at coordinate 3,151 of NZ_BBJF01000003.1, forward strand.
CTCGTGTGTGCGCCGAGGTAGTTCGCCACCTGAGTCACGACCGGCACCGTCGTAGCCGCCATGTTGTTCGGCGCCCAGCCCTGGCCTTGAGCATTGACGACGTCCGAGCCGCCCTGCGCATAGCCGTAGCCGCCTGCCGCGACCAGCGGCTTGCCGAAGCCGCCGAGGTAGGCCGGCGTCAACGTGTCGCCGTAGTACTCGGCAACCTTTTGCGTCCACACTTCGCCCGGGTTGGTCGTGAAGCGGCCGCCGCCGAAGCTCGACTGAATCACCGGCGCATACGTGCCCACATCCGACAGGCTGTCGCCGAACGACACCACCTGCAGCTTGACGCCGCCTGCCGGCGTGCTGCTGTTCGAGTTGTTGTTGTCGTCGCCGCCACCGCCGCAGGCCGCGAGCAGGGCGAACGCGGCGCTGGCCAGCGCAATCTGCGTGACGCGAATGAATTGATGCTTCTTCGATGTTGTTTGATTCATGTTGACTACATCTCCTCGTATGTGTGGCCCTTGCGCCATGTGTTGCAGGCAGCGTCCATCGCGTCGGCGGCGTGACGACAGCTTACAGAATCTTCTACGGCCTGCGCTGCGTTTGAAACGCGGCCGTATGGGTTGCACTCGCGCCTGACGGCTGGCGCGTGTCCTCGTTCGAATCTATGCCCGGCACAGTCGCACCGGCAGCGCGACGCGCATGATAATCCGCGGCCCACGCGGGCGGCGCGAACAACGCGCGCCACTTGTTGTGCCAGCCGCGCACGCTCGTAAAGTCGGCGGCCATCGACGCCCATTCGTGAAACGTCGCCTTCAGCGGGTTGTACGTGTACAGCGGCTCGACGATGCCGTACACCGGCGTGTGGTGCGGATCTTCGTCGACGTAGCTGCCGAACAGGCGATCCCAGATCACCAGCACACCCGCGTAATTGCGATCGATATAACGGTCGTTGCGCGCGTGATGCACGCGATGGATCGACGGCGTATTGAACACGTATTCGAGCCAGCCGAGCTTGCCGATTGCCTGGGTGTGCACGAAGAACTGGAAGCCGAGATTGATCAGCACGATGGCGACGATCTGCTTCGGCGGAAAGCCGAGCACCGCGAGCGGAATCCAGAACAGCCACATGCCGGCGACCGGATACATCAAACTCTGACGGAACGCGGTCGAGAAATTCATCCGCTCGGACGAGTGATGCACGACATGCGCGGCCCACAGCCAGCGCACCCGGTGGCTGCAACGATGAAACACGTAGTAGAGCAGGTCCTGCGCGACGAACAGCACGACGAACGAGACCCAGCTCGCCTGCCATGTATGGACGCGATAGTGCTCGTAGAAAAACGCGTAGACGGGAATGATCGCGAGCCACGCGAGCTTGTCGGCGGCTTGCTGCATGAGCGCAAGCGCGGCGTTGCAGAACGTGTCGCGCCAGCTATAGATCTGCTCGCCCCGGCGCGTGCGCCGCAGGTGCCAGGCCTCCCAGCCGATACACGCGAGAAAGACCGGCGCCATGGCGAGCAGCAGCAATTCAGCATCGAATTGCATGGTGTCTTCCTCCGTGGTCCCTGACCGCTGCGCTGTGCGCAGCGGGTCGTGTCGTTTTTGTTCGATTGAGCCGCGCTGCGCTTCGGAGCAAGTCTCGTTGAAGACCCTGCCGGGCGCGCTCTTTGTACGACACGCGGAGTGCTGTGCGCGCGCGTCAATCGCTGCCCGACAGCGTACACGCTTAGGGCCTGGACGCGCACCGCTTCGCTAGAAGAATTCCTCAGTGACTCGCGCGCTTGCGCGGGTTTTTCCTGGGCTTGCCGCTCGGTTCGTCGACGGGAGCGGCGACCTTCGTGAAGCCTTGCGACGGTCCCTCGTAGACCCATTCGAGCAACGCGTCATGCGCGGCGCGCGCGGCTTCCGAATGCGGATCGTTGATCAGGCTCACGACCACGTAACTGTTGCCGTCCGCCGACGCGACATAGCCCGCGATCGCGCGCACGTCGCGCAGGGTGCCGGTCTTGATGTGCGCGTTGCCGCCCGCGCCCTGGTTGGTCAGGCGGTTGCGCATCGTGCCGTCGACGCCCGCGATCGGCAGCGACTCCACGAAGACCTGCGCGACCGGGCTCGCATTGGCCCGCTGCAACAGGTCGGCGAGTGCGAGCGCGGTGATGTGCTCATCGCGCGACAGGCCCGAACCGTTCTCGAGCGTCAGGTATTGCATGTCGAGGCTGTCGCGGCGTAGAAACTCCTGCACCGCGCGCGCGGCTTTGGCGGGCGTCGCGGGCGCTTTTTCCTCGGCGGCGCCGATCGTCAGGAACAGATTGCGCGCCATCGTGTTATTGCTGAACTTGTTGATGTCGCGAACGATGTCGGACAGCACCGGCCCCTGGTGCGTGGCGACCAGCTTCGCACCGACGGGCACCGCGCCTTCGCGGGTCGCGCCGCTGAAGGTGCCGCCGGTTTGCTGCCACAGCGCGAGAAAGCCGCCCGCGAAAAACGCCGAGTGGTCGAGCACCGCGACGTTGATCGTGCGCGGGTCGCAACGCATCGAATAGTCGCCGGTGAACGAGGCCACGATGGTGCCGTTCGGCTGCTGAGTGACGGTCGGCGACACCGAGGCCGAGTCGCCACGGCACGGACCGTTGACCGCGCGCAGCTGATTGTCGATCTGCAACTGCGCCAGAGCCGGCAGCACGTCGATCGCGACGCTGCCATCGGGCGACGGCGTCACCGTGAACGACAACGATTTGAACGCGTACAGCAGCGGATCGGGGCCGACGTTGTACGGCGCGGTGGCGTCGTCGTCGAACGGCGCGAGGTCGCGCGTCGACGGATCGAAGTAGCGCTTGTCGAGCACCAGCGCGCCGTCGATGCCGGTGATGCCCGCCTTGTGAATCTTCTGCACCAGGTCGATCAACTCTTCCGGTACGAGCTTCGGATCACCAGTGCCTTGAATGTACAGATTGCCGTGCAGCACGCCGTTGGCGTCGAGCGTGCCGTCCGCGTACGCGCTCGTGCGCCAGCGATAGTCGGGGCCCAGAATCGACAGGCCGGAGTAGGTGGTGACGAGCTTCATCGTCGACGCGGGCATCATCGGCTTGCCGGCGTTCAGCGCGAGGATCGGCGTGCGGTCGCCGACCTTCTCCACGACCACGCTGATCGACGACAGCGGCACGTGCGCGCGCTGCAAGCCGATCATCACGGATGGCGGCAGCACCGTCGTGACGTTGACGCTCGGATGCGCCGCCTTGACGCGTGCCTGCGCGGCCATCGGCAGCGCGGCGGCCGAGCCGAGCACGGCGCACACGAAGAGCCACGCCGACGCGCGCGGCGCAAGCTTGCGCGGCAGGCGGGCGGCAGCGGCAACGGTAGCGGTGGCAACGGAACGGCGCGGACGCAACGCCACGCGGCGTGCGACGGAAGACAGAAAGGCGTGCGTCATGAACGGGTGAAGAGGCAAAATTTCAGGGCGTGGCGCTCACGGCGCATCACGCTGCATGGATTGGTTGCGTGGCGTCGGCGGTCGCGCAAAGACTTCGGCGAATCGACCCATCCGGCATGCACGACGGCGCGCACTTCATGGACCCCAGCCGCGCGACGCAAAGCGCCCATTGTAGTGACATGCCGCCGGGCTGCGGTGACAAAAAAGCATCACGCGCCGCGCAGGGCGGGGTGGGCGCTAGAATGCGGCATCATCAAACGTTTCGGAACGTACAACCATGCGCATCTTGCTAGTCGAAGACGACCGGATGATCGCCGAGGGCGTGCGCAAGGCGCTGCGCGGCGAAGGCTTCGCGGTCGACTGGGTGGAAGACGGCGAGGCGGCGCTGCGTGCGGCGGCCGGGCAACCTTACGATCTCGTGCTGCTCGACCTCGGCCTGCCCAAACGCGACGGTCTCGACGTGTTGCGCACGCTGCGCACGCGCGGCCACGCACTGCCGGTGCTGATCGTCACCGCGCGCGACGCGGTGGCCGAACGCGTCAAAGGCCTCGACGCCGGCGCCGACGATTACCTCGTCAAACCTTTCGATCTCGACGAACTCGGCGCCCGCATGCGCGCGTTGATCCGTCGCCAGTCCGGCCGCAGCGATTCGACGATCCGTCATGGCAACCTGACGCTCGATCCCGCGTCGCATCAGGTCACGCTCGACGGCGCGCCGGTCGCGTTGTCGGCGCGCGAATTCGCGTTGCTGGAAGCGCTGATCGCGCGGCCCGGGGCGGTGCTGTCGAAGAGTCAGCTCGAAGAAAAGATGTACGGCTGGGGCGAGGAGATCGGCAGCAATACTGTCGAGGTCTACATTCACGCGCTGCGCAAGAAGCTCGGTGCGGAGCTGATCAGAAACGTGCGCGGTCTCGGCTACATGATCGCGAAGGACGCCTGAGCCGATGCGTTCGATCCGCCGACAACTGCTGGTCTGGCTGCTGGCGCTGGTATTGCTCGGCGTCGGCATCGCGGGGCGGCTGATTTACCGGCAGGCGCTCGCCGAGGCCAACGAACTGTTCGATTACCAGCTGGAGCAGATCGCCGCGGCGCTGCCGTCCGAACCGTTCTCGCAGGTGCTCGGCTCGCGCGATACCGGCGACGAAGGCATCGTGTTGCAAATCTGGAATCGCAACGGCGTGCTGATGTACTACTCGCGCCCGCGTGCGCCGCTCGCGCCGCGCGCCGAGCTAGGCTTTTCGACCGAACGCACGGAGCGCGGCGAATGGCGCGTGTATGGCGCGATCGTCGGCGATAACGTCGTGCAGCTGGCGCAGCCGCTGTCGGTGCGCAACCGGCTCGCCGCGAATGTGGCGCTGCGCACCTTGTGGCCGCTGATCGTGCTGCTGCCGCTGCTGGGCCTCGCGGTGTGGGTGATCGTCGGACGCGGGCTGATGCCGTTGCGGCGCGTGACGACCGCGCTCGACGCGCGCCGTCCCGAGGCGCTCGATCCGCTGCCGGACCAGCGTCTGCCGCTCGAAGTGCAACCGCTCGTGCGCGCGTTGAACGGGCTGCTCGCGCGGCTTGCCACCGCGCTCGACATTCAGAAAGCGTTCGTCGCCGATGCCGCGCACGAATTGCGCACGCCGCTCGCCGCCGTGCAGATTCAGGCGCAACTGGTCGCGCGCGCGAAAGACGACGCCGCGCGCAATGAAGCGCTGACGGATCTGCAGGCGGGCGTCACGCGCGCCACGCGGCTGGCCGAGCAACTGCTGGCGCTCGCGCGGTCGGAGCCGGACGGCGTCGCCGTCACCGACGCGGTGGATCTGCGCGCGCTGCTGCAGGAGTGCGTGGCGGCTTACGCGCCGCTTGCGTTGAATCGCGGCGTCGATCTGGGCGTCGAGGCGAGCGAAGCGGCCACGGTGATCGGCGATGCCGACGCACTGCGCGTGATGTTCAACAACCTCGTCGACAACGCGACCAAGTACACGCCGCATGGCGGCCGCGTCGACGTCAGCCTGCATGTCGAGGACGGGCATCCGGTGGCGCGGATCGCCGACAGCGGACCGGGGATCGATCCGGCCGATCGCGATCGCGTGTTCGATCGCTTCTACCGCGCCGGCAGCGGCGCGAATCGCGCCCGCACCGACGTGGCCGGCAGCGGGCTCGGCCTCGCGATCGTGCGCCGCATCGTGATGCAACATCACGCGAGCGTGTCGCTCGATGAATCGCCGACGGGCGGTTTGCGAGTCACGGTGCGCTTCTGACAAAGAGCCTTTCGTTTCGCAAAGCGGGCTAAACGAGCCGGAACGTCTCTCGGAAAGGAGCGTTCAGCAATCCGTGCTGCTTAAGTCCCCTTTAAGCGATGCCACGTACGCTCCACGACATCCCAAAAGGCTCTCTCCAGTCAGGAGTACACGATGAACGCGAAAACCTTGTCTCGCAGCGCTGTTGCAGTAGCTGTCGCCGTTGCGCTGTCCGCCGGCTATGTGGCGGGGCATCGCGATGTGCCCGCGCCGCAGGTGATCTCGCCGGCGCAAGCCGCGATGATGCCCGCCGAAGCCGCCGCTAAAACCGGCATCCCCGATTTCTCCGGCCTGGTCGAAACCTACGGGCCGGCCGTCGTCAATATCAGCGCGAAGCACGTGGTCAAGCGAACCGCGTTGCGCGGCAATGGCGGCAATGCCGGCAGCAATCAGTTGCCGATGGATCCGAGCGATCCGCTCTTCCAGTTCTACAAACGCTTCTTCGGGGGCATGCCGGGCATGCAAGGCGGCGATGGCGGCGGCGATGCGCCGGATCAGCCGAGCGCGAGCCTGGGCTCGGGCTTCATCATCAGCAATGACGGCTACATCCTGACCAATGCGCACGTGGTGGACGGCGCCAACGTCGTCACCGTCAAGCTCACCGACAAGCGCGAGTTCAAGGCGAAGGTGGTCGGCGCCGACAAGCAGTCGGACGTCGCCGTGCTGAAGATCGACGCAAGCAATCTGCCGGCCGTGAAGATCGGCGACCCGCGTCAAAGCAAGGTCGGTCAGTGGGTGGTTGCGATCGGTTCGCCCTATGGCTTCGACAACACCGTGACCTCGGGCATCATCAGCGCGAAGTCGCGCTCGCTGCCGAACGAAAACTACACGCCGTTCATCCAGACCGACGTGCCGGTGAATCCGGGCAATTCGGGTGGCCCGCTGTTCAACCTGCAAGGCGAAGTGATCGGCATCAACTCGATGATCTATTCGCAGACGGGCGGTTTCCAGGGCCTGTCGTTCGCGATCCCGATCAATGAAGCGATCAAGGTCAAGGACGATCTCGTCAAGACCGGTCATGTGAACCGAGGCCGCCTCGGCGTCGCGGTGCAAGGTCTGAACCAGACGCTGGCCGATTCGTTCGGCATGCAAAAGCCGCAAGGCGCGCTGGTCAGCTCGGTCGATCCGGGCGGCCCCGCTTCCAAGGGCGGTCTGCAGCCGGGCGACGTGATTCTGTCGTTGAACGGCGATCCGATCAGCGACTCGTCGGATCTGCCGGCGAAGGTTGCGGGTCTCGCGCCGGGCAGCTCGGCCACCGTGCAGGTGTGGCGCGACAAGTCCACCAAGGATCTGAAAGTGACCATCGGCTCATTGGCGGACGGCAAGGTCGCATCGAACAAGGCCGATCAACCGACCCAACTGCAAGGCCGTCTCGGTGTCGCGGTGCGACCGCTGACGCCGGAAGAGAAAAGCGGCGCGTCGGTGTCGCATGGTCTGCTGGTGCAGCAGTCGGGCGGCGCGGCGGAAAGCGCTGGCATCCAGCCGGGCGACGTGATTCTGGCGGTCAATGGCCGGCCGGTCACGAGCGTCGATCAACTGAAGCAGATGATCAGCAGCGCGGGCAATAGCATCGCGTTGTTGATCCAGCGCGACAACGCGCAGATCTTCGTGCCAGTCGATCTCGGCTAGCAGGGAGGACAGCCAGGGTGACCGTCGAGGCGGCAGTTTGACCGACGCATCACCCGACCCGCCGGGCAATTGAAGTAAGGTTTGCCGGTCCTTGCATTTACTGCAACGGACCGGTTTTTTTTGCCTGTGCGAAAGTCATGAACAGGAGCTGGGAAGACCCCGGCGCACCGCCTTAGCGCGGCGGCAGCGATTTCTGGACGGCGCATGCGATCCTTGGCATGCAGGTTGCGTCTGCCTTGATCCGGGCCCATCGCGGGATTCCGGACGATAGGTTCTCAACAAGGAGCGAACCGATGAAAACCCAACGCAAGCAGCGAGGGATCGTAGCCGCTGCGCTTTGCGCAGCGCTCACGCTCGGTCTGACAGGCGGCGCGTATGCACAGCAGGCAAGCGAAGTAACCGGCGGCACCACGACTGACGACACCAGCGCGGGCAACGCCAACGGCGGCGGTCTGCCGCAGATCCAGCAGCAGGGCGACGTGTCGTTCGTGTCGGGCGGCGTCGGTCTCGACGAGTCGAAGGCGCTGCAACAGGCGCAGAACCAGTGGCCGCTGTCGCTGCGCTTCACGGGCCCCGGCTCCGAATTTCTTGCGGACGTCAACGTGCGAATCGTCGATGCGCATAACAACGAAGTGTTGAACACCAGTTCGCGCGGGCCATATATGCTGGTCAAACTGCGCCCCGGCCACTACACGGTGCACGCGCGGTACAAGGACAAGGAGCAATCCAAAGCGGTGACGGTCGCGGGCAACGGCGGCGCCAAATCCGCGTTTTACTGGAACATGAAGTAAGCGGCCCCGGCCTGCGCGCAAGTGCCGCGTTCGCGCCGGGCGCTTAGAAGGAAGCCTGCGCAATCGGCGGAAGATTGGCCGATAATGAAAGCCACGGGCGCACCCGTGGCTTTCCTGTTTGTACGACCGCTTACCATCACGGAGCCGAGACATGAGCGATGCCTTGACACCTCACGGCGACCCCGGCGCGAGCGCTGGCGGCCACACTATTGCAATTCACGGGAACAGTCACCGGGTGCGCGTGATCCACGGCGGTGTAACTATGGCCGATACCCAGGCGGGACTCACGCTCACGGAAACCGGCTTGCCCGACGTGTTCTATTTCCCGCGCGAGCACGTCAACATGGCGCGGCTCGAACGTTCCACGCATACGTCTCACTGCCCGTTCAAGGGCGACGCCTCGTACTTCCATTTGCGCACTGAAGACGGCCTGATCGAAAACGCCGTGTGGAGTTACGAAACGCCGTTCGAGCAAGCCGAGCAGATCAAAGGGTATCTCGCGTTTTATGCATCGCGCGTCGACCGCATCGATCAGACCTCCTGATTTCCGCTGTCGCGCGTTCATAGCAAGAGGCTGTCATGGAGTTGAACGACGCGTTACGGATTCCACTTGCGCCATCCGATGTTTGGGACGCGTTGCAAGATCTCGCGCTGTTGCGCGCCAGCCTCGATAACTGTGAGTCGCTCACGCGTCTCGCGCACGACGAATACGAGTTGATCATGACGGTGCCGCTCGGCCCGTTGCGCGCGCGCTACGAAGCACGCGCCCATGTTGCTGGGCAGGACTCCGGGCCGGCGGATGCGCAGCGCCGCACCATCAACTTCAAGGCGCGCGCCGAGGGCATCGGTGCATTGCGCGGCCAGATCGAGATCCGCTTGCGCGGCGACGAGGTTGTGCACGGCGCGGGCAGGCAACCCAATACGCGGATCGAGTACACGATCTGGGCGACCTCATCGGGACCGCTGGCCGAACTGCCGCCGCGTCAGCTCGAAAACGCACTTCATCAACTGGCGGACGATTTTTTCGCCGAATTCGACGCGGTCGTGCGCGCCAAATACGGAGAAGGCCCGAACCGCGCGCGCGGGGCGGCGGTGCGTCGGCAGCATGTGTTTTTGCGGCCGATCACGTTGGCCGGCATCGCGCGGCGCACGCGCACCGAGCACGCCCACGCCATGTCCGGGCGGGCGGCGGGCGCGTCGCATGGCGTTTCGCATGGTTTGTCGCACGATGTCTCGCGACGCGAACCGGGTGCGCGCGTGATTCCGAACTGGGCTTGGGCTGTGATGATTTTTCTGGTCGCGCTGTTGTTGTATGCGGCGCGCTGGCTCAGCGAGGCGTGACGGTTCGACTGGTGTATGCCGTCCTTCGTATGACGACAAAGCGCGCTGATGTCGCGTCGGCGCGACTACGAAATCACGGTAGGACACTACGAAATGGTGTTGCCCGCTCAGCGCGCCCGCGCGGTTAGGAGGCCGCGCTTCGATCTGCGGTTATCACGTCTTCGGCGCGCGCTACTCTGCGTCTTCACGCGTCGCCACCGCTCTCGACGCGGCACGTCCTCACACGCCGCGAAACTCCCGCCGCCACGCCGATGGCGACGTGCGAAACGCGTCCGCGAAATGTTGCCGCAGCGAAGCCGCAGAGCCAAAACCCGCGATCCCCGCGATCGCTTCCACCGACGCGTCGCTACTCTCCAGCAACTGCTGCGCGCGCGCCAGCCGCTGCGCGAGCAGCCATGCGCCGACCGTCGTGCCGGTGGTGAGCCGGAAGCGTCGCGTGAACGTGCGGCGGCTCATCAACGCGCGCCCGGCGAGCGTGTCGAGTGTATGCGGTAGGTCCAGATGGCCGCTCACCCAGTCGAGCAGGCCTGACAGCCGGTCGCCGCGCGGGTTCGGCGGCATCGGCTGCTGGACGAATTGCGCCTGGCCGCCCTGCCGGTGCGGCGGCACCACCAGCCTGCGCGCCACATAGTTCGCCACCTGCGCGCCGCACATCTTGCGCAGCACGTGCAGGCAGCAGTCGAGGCCGGCGGCGGTCCCGGCTGACGTCATCACGTCGCCGTCGTCGACGTAGAGCACGTCGGGGTCGAGCCGCACGCGCGGGTAGCGCCGAGCGAAGTTGTCGGCCCATGCCCAGTGGGTCGAGGCCGGACGCTCGTCGAGGATGCGGGCGGCGGCCAGCACGAACGCGCCCAGGCACAGCCCGACCAGTTGCGCGCCACGCGCATGGGCGGCGCGCAACGCGTCGAGCAGTGCGGCGGGCGGTGCCTCGTCGGGATCGCGCCAGCTCGGCACGATGATGATGTGCGCGTCGGCGAGTGCTTCGAGGCCGTGCGTGACGGCGATCGAGAAGCCGGCGGTGGTGGTCAGCGCGCCCGTTTCGGCAGCGCAGACGCGGAAGTCGAAGTCCGGAAGCCCGCCGCCGCTGCGATCCTCGCCGAAGACCGCGCACGGCACCGACAGATGGAACGGACTGATGCGGTCGAATGCGACCACGGCTACGATATGGCGGGACGCGCCGTCGCGCGGAGCGGGTGAGGAAGCGGGAGTCGCCATCGATCATCTCCTAATGAGCCGACGATGGCCCGATTCTAGCGAATCTTGTCATTCGGGCCGCTGTCGTGAATGTGGGCGCGGGCGAACAATGCTGTCATCGCGACGCTGCGCCGCAAGATGCCCATGCCGGACCGCAGCGCAGCGCGAGCCTTTCACCGCATCATTCCTTCACCCCGACAGGAGCCTTGCCATGACCACGCCGCGCCGTGCGCTGATCGTCATCGACGTGCAGAACGAATACGTGACCGGCGATTTGCCGATCGAATTTCCCAGTGTTCAGACCTCGCTCGCCAACATCGGCCGCGCGATGGATGCGGCGCGGGCCGCCGGCCTACCCGTGGTGGTCGTGCAGAACTTCGCGCCCGCCACCTCGCCGCTGTTCGCGCGCGGTAGCGCGACGGCGGAGCTGCATCCCGTGGTGAGCTCGCGCCCTCACGATCACTACGTGGAGAAATCGCTGCCGAGCGCGTTCACTGGAACCGATCTGGCCGAGTGGCTCGCCGCGCAGCAAATCGACACGCTCACCGTAACTGGCTACATGACGCACAACTGCGACGCGTCGACCATCAACCACGCCGTTCACGCGGGGCTGGCCGTCGAATTTCTGCACGATGCGACGGGCTCGGTGCCGTATGAGAACGGCGCGGGTTTTGCCAGCGCGGAGGAGATCCATCGGGTTTTCAGCGTAGTGCTGCAATCGCGCTTCGCGGCGGTGGCGAGCACGGACGAGTGGCTCGCGTCGGTGCGGAGCGGGGCGCCGCTTGCGCGCGACAACATCTATACGTCGAATCAGGCCGCACGGGCCCGACGGGCGGTTGCCTAGTGCGGTCGCATGGCTCGGAATCGCTTGATCGGATAACGTGCCCGTCACGCGGCAGTAGCGGCTAGCCCCTATTGCCGCCGGATACGCAGAGCCGCCGCAAGCGAAACGGCCTCAAGAAACTGTCACGCACCGTTAACGAAAGCGGGCGGGTTACTCACCCGCCCGCTTTTTTTCTCTATCCGCCTCGCCCCAGCCTGGCTATCGGACCGTCTGACCGTGCCTGCTACGCTTTCCGTTTGCATAGCGCCGGGCTCAACCGCAGCGCGTCGAAGATGCCCTCGACCAGCTGCTGCGCGTGAGCGCCGAAGTCCGTCGCATCGGGCAGGAACAGCATGTCGCGCAGCGAGCCGCTGACAAACGCATGCACCATCGCCGCCGCCAGTTTCGTATCGAGGTCCGCGGGCACTTGCCCCTTCGAGATGGCGTTGCGCAGACCGCCTTCGATTTTCAGCAATCCCTCGCGCATGTTGGTCTGATAGCGGACCATCACCGGGCCCATTTCCTCGACCAGCTCGCACTTCAGAAACAGGATGTCGAACACGCGCCGGCGGCGCGGATCGTTGGCGGTGTCGCGCAGACAGACTACGCACACCTCCATCAGGCGGCCGAGCGGATCGGGCTCGTTGGGGTCCTGCGACGCGGCTTTGAGTTCGTCCAGCGGCAGCAGCACGCGGTCGAACATTTCGGTGAAGAGATCGCTTTTGTGCGCGAAATGCCAGTAGATGGCGCCGCGCGTGACGCCTGCGGCCTGCGCGATATCCGCGAGCGAGGTGCGCGAAACACCCTTCTCGAAGAAGACGCGTTCCGCTGCATCGAGAATGCTTGTGCGCGTCTCCAACGCCTCTTCTTTGGTTCTTCTGACCATGTGGGTATGACCTGCTGATTGCGGGGGTTTTCCCGAGCCTTTTTAAGTCGGCCCGATGACAATCTGTCTTCTAAAAACCGATTTGGAAGCAAACTTGCGGGCCCCCGGCCCGCAAGAGATATAAATGCACTTTTACATGCATTCGTGAACGTATATATAATAGCACCCCACGATCGGATAGCCCAAGCCGTGACGACCGGTTAATATCCGTCACTGTTGCCTTCAAAACGCTCTTGCGCGTTGCCCCATAGGGCGGCGCCGTGCGGCATTCCCCGGTATGGCGCATTCGCATCACGATGCCCCTGCAGGTGCGATGTGCATCCATGGGCTTCCGGTCAAGCGTCGCAAGACGCATGTGTGCGCTGCGGTCCCCGGGGTAGGGATGCGCGCACTTTTTCATTCTCAGTCTTAGACAGAGGTCGCTCCATGCGCGTCGAACGGGTTCCATTCCGCTTAATCAGTGCCGCGACGGCTGCCGTATTGCTGGCAGCGTGCGGACCAAAACAATCTGCCCCGCCGCCCCAGACGCCCGAAGTCGGCGTCGTCACCGTCCAGCCGACGACCGTGCCGGTCGTCACCGAACTGCCGGGCCGCACCAGTGCCTTCCTCGTCGCGCAAGTGCGCGCACGCGTCGACGGCATCGTGCTGCGCCGCGAGTTCACGGAAGGCAGCCAGGTGAAGGCCGGCCAACGCCTGTACAAGATCGATCCGGCGCCGTACATCGCAACGTTGAACAACGCGAAGGCGACGCTCGCCAAGGCGCAGGCCAACCTCGTGTCGACCACCGCGCAGGCCAACCGCTACAAGGTGCTGGTCGCCGCGAACGCGGTCAGCAAGCAGGACTACGACAACGCGGTCGCCTCGCAAGGCCAGGCCGTGGCCGACGTCGCGGCCGGCAAGGCAGCGGTCGACACCGCGCAGATCAACCTCGGCTACACCGACGTGACCTCGCCGGTGACCGGCCAGATCGGCGTGTCGCAAGTCACGCCGGGCGCATACGTGCAGGCGAGCGCCGCCACGCTGCTCGCGACGGTCCAGCAACTCGATCCGGTCTACGTGGACCTGACCCAATCGAGCCTCGATGGTCTGAAGCTGCGCCGCGAAGTACAGGAAGGGCGCCTGAAGACCAGCGGTCCGGGCGCAGCCCAAGTGTCGCTGATTCTCGAAGACGGCCGCGTCTATTCAGAGAAGGGCAAGCTGCAGTTCACCGACGTCACGGTCGACCAGGGCACCGGTTCGGTCACGGTTCGCGCGATCTTCAAGAACGCGGACAAGGTGCTGCTGCCGGGCATGTTCGTGCGCGCAAAGATCGAGGAAGGCGTGAACCAGAACGCGCTCGTCGTGCCGCAGATCGGCATCACGCATGACCAGAAAGGTCAGCCGACCGCGCTGGTCATCGGCGCCGACAACAAGGTCGAACTGCGTCAGCTGGTCACTTCGGGCACCTTCGGCTCGAACTGGGTGGTCGCAAGCGGCCTGAAGGCCGGCGATCGCGTGATCGTCCAGGGCACCGACAAGGCCCGCCCGGGCCAGCAGGTCAAGCCGGTTGCCGCGCAACTTCCCGCCACCCCCGCTTCCGGTGTCGCCGCCCAAGGCGCGCCGGCCGCCAGCGGTGCTGCCCAGACGGCTCAACCAGCCTCTGCTGCATCGGGCGCGTAATAACAGGGAGCCCGCCTCATGGCAAAGTTCTTCATTGATCGCCCGATTTTTGCATGGGTGATCGCCATTATTCTGATGCTCGCGGGTCTCGCGTCGGTCTTCACGTTGCCGATCGCGCAATACCCGACGATCGCACCGCCGGCCGTGCAGATCAGCGCAACGTACCCGGGCGCATCGGCGAAGACGGTGGAAAACACCGTCACGCAGGTGATCGAGCAGCAGATGAGTGGTCTCGACCACTTGCTGTACCTGGCGTCCACGTCGGACGACTCGGGTACGGCAACCATCACGCTGACGTTCGCGGCCGGCACCAATCCTGACATCGCGCAGGTGCAGGTGCAGAACAAGCTGCAGCTCGCCACGCCGCTGCTGCCGCAAGCCGTGCAGCAGTTGGGCACCAAGGTCACGAAGTCGAGCAGCAGCTTCCTGCTGGTCATGGCGTTCGTGTCCGAAGACGGCAGCATGAGCAAGTACGACCTGGCGAACTACGTCGCGTCGAACATTCAGGATCCGGTCAGCCGTATCGACGGTGTGGGCACGGTGACGCTGTTCGGCTCGCAGTACGCGATGCGGATCTGGCTCGACGCGAACAAGCTGAACAACTTCGGCCTGACGCCGGTCGACGTGCAAACCGCGTTGCAGGCGCAAAACGTTCAGGTTGCCGGCGGTTCGCTCGGCGGCACGCCGTCGGTGCCGGGTCAGGTGCTGCAGGCCACCATCACGCAGGCCACGCTGCTCAATACGCCTGAACAGTTCGGCAACATTCTGCTGAAGGTGAACCCGGACGGCTCGCAGGTGCGTCTGCGCGACGTGTCGCACATCGAACTCGGTGGCGAAAACTACAACTTCGACACCAAGTACAACGGCCAGCCTACAGCGGGCTTCGGTATTCAGCTCGCCACCGGCGCGAACGCGCTGGCTACCGCGAAGGCGGTGCGCGCGAAGATCGCCGAACTGTCGAAGTACTTCCCGCATGGTCTGGTGGTCCAGTATCCGTACGACACCACGCCGTTCGTGCGTCTGTCGATCGAGGAAGTGGTCAAGACGCTGCTCGAAGGTATCGTGCTGGTGTTCCTGGTCATGTACCTGTTCCTGCAGAATCTGCGTGCCACGCTGATCCCGACGATCGCCGTGCCGGTGGTGCTGCTGGGCACGTTCGCGGTGATGGGGCTGGTGGGCTTCTCGATCAACACGCTGTCGATGTTCGGGCTCGTGCTGGCGATCGGCTTGCTGGTTGACGATGCGATCGTGGTGGTGGAAAACGTCGAGCGGGTGATGCAGGAGGAGGGCTTATCGCCTCGCGACGCCACCCGCAAGGCGATGGACCAGATCACCGGCGCACTGGTCGGCGTGGCGCTCGTGCTGTCGGCGGTGTTCGTGCCGGTGGCGTTCTCGGGCGGTTCGGTCGGCGCGATTTACCGGCAGTTCTCGCTGACTATCGTCGCGGCGATGGTGCTGTCCGTGCTGGTCGCGTTGATTCTGACGCCGGCTTTGTGCGCGACGATCCTCAAGCCGATTCCGCAAGGTCATCACGAAAAGACCACCGGCTTCTTCGGCTGGTTCAACCGCACGTTCAACAAGAGCCGCGACAAGTATCACTCAGGCGTGCACCACGTGATCAAGCGCTCGGGCCGTTGGCTGATCATCTACATGGTGGTGATCTTCGCGGTCGGCCTGCTGTTCGTGAAATTGCCGAAGTCGTTCCTGCCTGACGAGGACCAGGGCACGATGTTCGTGCTCGTGCAGACGCCGTCGGGGTCAACGCAGGAAACCACGGCGCGCGCGCTGAAGGACGTGTCCGACTATCTGCTGAACGACGAGAAGTCCATCGTCGAATCGACCTTCACGGTGAACGGCTTCAGCTTCGCCGGTCGCGGTCAGAACGCGGGTCTCGTGTTCGTACGGATGAGGGACTACGCGCAGCGCCAGCACTCGGATCAAAAGGTGCAGGCGCTGGTGGGCCGTCTCTACATGCACTTCGCCGGCTACAAGACCGCGGTGGTGTTCCCGGTCAATCCGCCGTCGATTCCTGAACTCGGTACGGCTGCGGGCTTCGACTTCCAGTTGCAGGATCGCGCGGGTATCGGCCATGAAAAGCTGATGGAAGCGCGCAACATGCTGCTGGGTCTCGCGGCGAAAGATCCGACGCTGGCCCAGGTGCGTCCGAACGGCCTGAACGATACGCCGCAGTTCCGCGTGAACATCGATCGGGAGAAGGCGCAGGCGCTCGGCGTATCCGTGTCCGACATCGACCAGACGTTCTCGATTGCCTGGGCATCGGCGTACGTGAACAACTTCCTCGATACCGACGGCCGGATCAAGAAGGTCTATCTGCAAGGCGACGCGCCTTTCCGGATGAAACCGGAAGACGTGAGTGCCTGGTTCGTGCGCAACAGCGCGGGCGCGATGGTGCCGTTCTCCGCGTTCGCGAGTACCGAGTGGGCGTTCGGCTCGCCGAAGCTGGAGCGCTACAACGGTATCTCGTCGGTGGAAATCCAGGGCGCGGCCGCGCCGGGCAAGTCGACCGGTCAGGCAATGACGGCGATGGAAGCACTCGTCGCGAAGCTGCCGGCGGGCGTCGGCTACGAGTGGACGGGTCTGTCGCTGCAGGAGCGCCAGTCGGGTTCGCAGGCGCCGATTCTGTACGGCATCTCGATCCTTGTCGTGTTCCTGTGTCTCGCGGCGCTGTATGAAAGCTGGTCGATCCCGTTCTCGGTGATCATGGTGGTGCCGCTCGGCGTGATCGGCGCACTGCTGGCCGCTACGCTGCGCGGGCTCGAGAACGACGTGTTCTTCCAGGTGGGTCTGTTGACCACGGTCGGGTTGTCGGCGAAGAACGCGATTCTGATCGTGGAATTCGCCCGCGAGCTGCAACAGAGTGAAGGCATGGGGCCGATCGAGGCCGCGCTGGAAGCGGCGCGTCTGCGGTTGCGTCCGATTCTGATGACGTCGCTCGCGTTCATTCTCGGCGTGATGCCGCTCGCGATCAGCAACGGCGCGGGTTCGGCGAGCCAGCACGCAATCGGTACCGGCGTGATCGGCGGGATGTTGACGGCGACCTTCCTCGCGATCTTCATGATCCCGATGTTCTTCGTCGTGATCCGCGCGAAGTTCGGCGGCGAGAAGGAAGATCCGGACGAGGCGCTCGCACACTACGAACAGCACCATCCGCACGATTCGCAAGGCGGCGGTTCGGCTGCGTCGACGGATGAAGGCTCGGGCAAGGACGGACATTGAGATGCAAAAACATTCTCTGATTGCAGTGGCGGTTGCGTTGTTCGCCGCGGGTTGCACGATGGCGCCGCGGTACCAGCGCCCCGATGCGCCCGTGACGGCAACCTTCCCGACCGGTGGCGTGTACGACACGCAGCCGGGCGCGACCAAGCCGGGCGCGCCCGATTCTGGTTCCACCAGCGCGCGCAGCGCCAGCGGCCAGGCGGCCGCCGACATCGGCTGGCGAGATTTCTTCGTCGATCCGCGCATGCAGCGGCTGATCGAAATCGCGCTGAAGAACAATCGCGATCTGCGCGTGTCGGTGTTGAACATGCAGGCGTCGCAGGCGCAGTACCGGATCGTGCGCGCCGGTCTGTTCCCGACGCTTGACGCGGCGGCTTCCGGCACCCGTTCGCGCACGCCGCGCGACCTGTCGTTCACCGACCAGCTGATTACGTCGTCGTATTCGGTGGGTCTGAACGCGTCGTGGGAAATCGACTTCTTCGGGCGCATCCAAAGCCTGAAGGATCAGGCGTTGGCGACCTACCTGGGCACGGCTCAGGCGCGCAAGGCGGCGGAAATCGCGCTCGTCTCGCAAGTGGCTAACCAGTACCTGACGGTGCTCGAACTGGACGATCTGCTGAAGGTCACACAGAACACGCTGAAGACGGCGGACGAGTCGTACCGGATCAACAAGGTTCAGTTCGATACCGGTACGGGTTCGGAACTCGATCTGCGGCAGGCGCAAACGGTGGTCGAGGTGGCGAAGGCGAATCTGCAGGCGCAGATGCGTCTGCGGGCGCAGGCTGAAAACGCGCTGGTGCTGCTGCTCGGCGAGTCGATCCCCGCCGATCTGCCGCCGGGATTGACGTTGGACAACCAGAATCTGCTGACGGATATTCCGGCTGGGCTGCCGTCCGATCTGCTGACGCGTCGTCCGGACATCATGGAGGCCGAGGAGAATCTGTTGGCGGCCAACGCGAATATCGGCGCGGCGCGCGCGGCGTTCTTCCCGCAAGTCACGCTGACCGGCAGCGTCGGCACGCTGAGCCCGACACTGGGCGGGCTGTTCAAGGCGGGTTCGGCGGCATGGAGTTTTGCGCCGTCGATTACGGTGCCGATCTTCCAGGGCGGCGAGCTCAAGGCCAGCCTCGACGTCGCCAACATCCAGAAGAACGTCCAGATCGCCACGTATGAAAAGGCGATCCAGACGGCCTTCCGCGAAGTGGCGGACGCACTGGCGGCGCGCGGCACCTACGACCAGCAGATTGAAGCGCTGGAGCGCGATACGTCGGCTGAACAACGCCGGCTGGATCTGTCGAACCTGCGATATGCGAACGGTGTCGACGGCTATCTGGCGGTGCTGACCGCACAGACCGCGCTGTACCAGTCGCAGCAGTCGCTCGTGACCGCGCGCATGGAACGCCTGCAGAATCTGGTCACGCTGTATCAGTCGCTCGGCGGCGGCTGGATCGAGCATACCGGCGAGCAGCCGCGTCCGGCCGATGCGCCGGTCGACTACGGCGCGGCCAGTGCGCCGGTGGCGGCTTCGGCGCCGAGCGCGGGTTGAATCGGTTGATCGGTTGAGCTTCGCGTCAGCGCGTGTGTGGGGCGGCTTCTGATTCAGGGAGCCGCTTCACGCAGCGGAACAAAACAAAACGCCACGGCAATGCCGTGGCGTTTTTGTTTTTGCGGCCCTTGCGGCAGCCGCAACCGCAGCGGCCACAGCAACATCCGTCACCGCAACGCACGACTCAGCAGCAGTCGTTACCCTCAGTGCACATCCACCGTGCGCAGCATCTCATCGCCTTGCGGTTCGCTGCCCCCACGGCCATCGAAGTCGTGCCCGGCGCGACGAATCTCGCACTTCGCTTTCTTCTCGCTCTTCACGCCGTTGAAGATCAGATTCAGCACCACCGCCGACACCGACGCCAGCAGAATCCCGCTATGCAACAGCGGCGACAGCGCGGGCGGCAGCTTCGAGAAGAAGTGCGGCGACACCACCGGCACCAGACCCAGCCCGATACTCACCGCGACGATGAACAGGTTGTGCGGGTTCTTCACGAAGTTGACTTTCGACAGCACCTTGATGCCGTTCGCCGCGACCATGCCGAACATCACGATGCCCGCGCCGCCCAGCACGAACGCCGGCACCGACGCGACCACCTGCGCCATCTTCGGGAACAGGCCGAGCAGTACCAGGATCACGCCGCCCATCGCGCAGACGAAGCGGCTCTTGACACCGGTGACGCCGATCAACCCGACGTTCTGCGAAAACGACGTATGCGGAAACGAGTTGAAGATGCCGCCGATCAGCGTGCCCAGCCCGTCGACGCGCAGCCCGCGCACCAGCGTCTTCTGATCGACCGGCCGATCGACCATGTCGCCGACCGCGAGGAACATGCCGGTCGATTCGATGAAGGTGACGAACATCACCGTGACCATCGTCGCGATCGACAGCGGATCGAAGTGCGGCAGGCCGAAGTGGAACGGCATCACGAAGCCGACCCACGGCGCGAGCGTGACGCCTTCCATGTTGACGCGGCCGAGCGCCAGCGCGATCACGAAGCCCGCGACGATGCCGAGCAGCACCGAGATGTTCGCGAGGAAGCCGCGCGCGAATTTGTTGATCAAGAGGATCAGCATCAGCACGACGAGCGACAGGCCCAGATAAACCGGATTGCCGTAATCGGGATTGCCCACGCCGCCGGCGGCCCAGTTGATGCCCACTTCCATCAGCGACAGACCGATCACCGAGATCACCACGCCGATCACCACCGGCGGGAAGAAGCGCAGCAGCTTGCCGACCGCGGGCGCGAGCAGGATGCCGACCACGCCGGCCGCGATCGTCGACCCGAAGATGTCGAGAATGCCAAGCGAGGGATTGGTGCCGATCGCGACCATCGGCCCGACCGCCGCGAACGTGCAGCCCATGATGACCGGCAGACGGATGCCGAAGATCCACAGACCGAGCGTCTGGATCAACGTCGCGATGCCGCACGAAAACAGATCGGCGCTGATGAGGAAGGCGATCTGGTCCTTCGGCAGCTTGAGCGCCGCGCCGACGATCAGCGGCACCGCGACGGCGCCGGCGTACATCACCAGAACGTGCTGAATGCCGAGCGTGAGCAACTGGCCTGCGGGCAGTCGCTCGTCGCACGGGTGAACCGTGTTCGGTTGCATATCGTCTGTCTCCACCATCTGTTTTGGGATGGCTCCAAGGTATCGGGGACGAAAAGGTGCAACAAGACCGCTGGGGCCTATTCCGGCATTCCCGGTGACGATATGCGGGTGCGTCGTTTGAAAGGCGAATGGAAGGCGCATGGGTGACCCAACGGCGGGCAGCCCTTTGCAGCGGCGCTGCGAAGCCACTTGCCGCCGATGCCCGATGCGCGGGGATATATGTGAGAATCAATGAGGTGTATCGCGCCTTGCGCATAGTCCTGTTTCCGTGCGGCTCGCAACGTGGCGGGGTTAACCCGCGATTCGGGTTTTTCAGCGAGCGTTGGGCGCGCGTCCGAAGCTGTGCGGCGGTGACGACAGATAGGCTCGATGACGTAACCCGCATGCGCGCCGCTCTCCATTCCCATTCGACCTTCAATCAATCGCCCATGAGTTTTCTCGGCATCGATCTCGGCACCGGTTCCCTCAAAGCAGCAATCGTCGACGCACACGGCCGCGAGCAGGCGGTGTCGAGCGTCGCCTATACGCTCGACACGCCGCACGCGGGATGGGCGGAGACATCGGTGCAGACATGGTGGCGCGCGCTTGTCGAAGCAATGGCGCGCTTGCCCGACGGACTGCGTCACGACGTGCAGGCGATCGGCTTGTCCGGGCAGATGCACGGCGTCGTGTTGATCGACGCGGCAGGCGAGGCCGTGCGGCCCGCGATGCTGTGGCCCGACACGCGTGCATTGAGCCTGCTCGATGCGTGGCCCGAGCCGCAGCCGAATCCGGTTGCGCCAGGCATGGCCGGCCCGCTGCTGCGCTGGATCGTGCTGCATGAACCGGAGGCCGCGCGCCGCACGCGTTGGGCGTTGCAGCCGAAGGACTGGCTGCGCGTCGCGCTTGGCGGCGCGGTCGCGACCGACCCGTCCGACGCCTGCGCGACCGCGCTCGCCGATCCCGCCGGCGTGTGGGACGCGGCGCTACTCGAACGCCTGCGGATTCCGCGCGAATGGTTCGCGCCGTTGGCGCCGTCGTATGCGGCGGGCGGCGTGTTGTCGGAGAGCGCGGCACACGCGCTCGGCCTGCGAGCCGGCATCGTGCTCGCGACCGGCGCTGCGGACACACCCTGCGCTGCGCTCGGCAGCGGACTCTCGAACGATGGCGATGCGTTGCTCACCACCGGCACCGGCGGACAGATCGTCGTGCTCGCGACACAGGAGCCCGCCGCGATGAAGGGCTTGCATCGCTATCGGGCGGCGAGCGATCACTGGTATCGGATGGCGGCGATGCAGAACGTCGGCATTGCGCTGGAGCGGGTGCGTGGCTGGCTGTCGTATGAATGGGCCGAGGCTTATCGCGATGCGTTCGGCGACGAGGCGGCCGCAAGCGCCGCCAGCACGCTGACCTTCCTGCCTTACCTCACCGGCGAGCGCACGCCCTGGCTCAACCCGCAAGCGCGCGGCGGCTGGCTCGGCCTCGCGCTCGATCACACGCGCGGCGCGATGATGCGCGCCGCGTTCGAAGGCGTCGCGTTCTCGCTGCGCGCCGGGCTCGATGCGATTCGCGCGAGCGGCGCGACGGTGACATCGTTGAAGCTCGCCGGGGGCGGTTCCGTCGACGCGCGCTGGCGGCAACTGCTCGCCGATGCGCTGAACGTCGAACTGCATGCGGTCGATTGCCCGAATGCCGCGCCGCGCGGTGCGGCGATTCTCGGCGGCCTCGCGAGCGGTCATTGGCATGCGGACGATCTCGCTGCGCTCGCGCCGGGCGCGACGCGGGTCGCGGTTCCGCAAGACGATGCCGCACTTGCCGCCCGCTATGCGCGCTTTCTCGATCTGTACGGCCGCGTCGACACATGGTTCGGCGACACGACGCCGCGCTAGCCGACGCAATGTCCGCTCAGGACAATGCCGCGACGCACTTTGCAATACCATGTCGCTTTTCGCGCGCTAAGCTGCAAGCCGGCCTGCGCTGCCGTCAGGCAACGACAGCCCGGCGGCCGGCGCCGCGCGCGAATCACGCGCAGCCGCAGTAACGGAACACGCAGAACACCCGCGCGCCGCAACGCATCGAACCGCGCGCGCGTCGCATTCACAGACTCACAGGAGCATTGACGATGAAGACCAAAGCAGCAATCGCATGGAAAGCCGGCGCCCCGTTGACGATCGAGGAAGTCGATCTGGAAGGGCCGCGCGCCGGCGAAGTCCTGATCGAAGTGAAGGCGACTGGCATCTGCCACACCGACTACTACACGCTGTCGGGCGCGGACCCGGAAGGCATCTTCCCGGCGATTCTCGGCCACGAAGGCGCGGGTGTGATCGTCGATACGGGGCCGGGCGTCGGCACGCTGAAGAAGGGCGATCACGTGATTCCGCTGTACACGCCGGAATGCCGCCAGTGCAAGTTCTGCCTGTCGCGCAAGACCAATCTGTGTCAGGCAATCCGTTCGACGCAAGGCAAGGGCTTGATGCCCGACGCCACGTCGCGCTTCTCGCTCGACGGCAAGCCGCTGTTTCACTACATGGGCACGTCCACGTTCTCGAACTACATCGTCGTGCCCGAAATCGCGGTCGCGAAGGTGCGTGAGGACGCGCCGTTCGACAAGATCTGCTACATCGGCTGCGGCGTGACGACCGGGGTCGGCGCTGTCGTGTACTCGGCGAAGGTCGAGGCGGGCGCGAACGTCGTGGTGTTCGGTCTCGGCGGCATCGGGCTGAACGTGATTCAAGGCGCGAAGATGGTCGGCGCGGACAAGATCATCGGCGTCGATCTCAACCCGGGCCGCGTCGAGCTGGCGAAGAAGTTCGGCATGACCCACTTCATCAACCCGAACGAAGTCGAGAACGTCGTCGACCACATCGTGCAACTCACCGATGGCGGCGCGGACTATTCGTTCGAATGCATTGGCAACACCAAGGTGATGCGCCAGGCGCTGGAGTGCACGCACAAGGGTTGGGGCCAGTCGTTCATCATCGGCGTGGCGGCGGCGGGCGAAGAGATCAGCACGCGTCCGTTCCAGCTGGTCACGGGCCGCGAGTGGAAGGGCTCGGCGTTCGGCGGCGCGCGTGGCCGCACCGACGTGCCGAAGATTGTCGACTGGTACATGGAAGGCAAGATCAATATCGACGATCTCATCACGCACCGTCTGCCGCTCGAACGCATCAACGAAGGCTTCGATCTGATGAAGAAGGGCGAGTCGATCCGTTCGGTCGTGCTGTACTAACGAGGAGCATTGCGATGCTTGAACTCTTGTCGTCGCACGCCTGTCATGGCGGCGAGCAGCGCTTCTACCGGCACGACTCGCGGACCGTCGGTCTGCCGATGCGCTTTTCGGTGTATCTGCCGCCGCAGGCTTTGCACGCCAATGCGACGAAGGTGCCCGCGCTGTTCTATCTCGCGGGTCTGACCTGCACGGAAGAAACGTTTCCGATCAAGGCGGGCGCGCAGCGCTTTGCCGCGCAGCATGGCATCGTGCTCATCTCGCCGGACACCGGTCCGCGCGGCGCGGGCGTGCCGGGCGAGAGCGCGGCGTGGGACTTCGGCGTGGGCGCGGGCTTTTACGTCGACGCGACGCAGGAGCCGTGGGCGAAGCACTACCGCATGTACTCGTACGTGCGCGATGAGCTACGCGACACGGTGCTCGCGAATCTGCCGGTGGACGGCGCGCGCCTCGGCGTATTCGGGCATTCGATGGGTGGTCACGGCGCGTTGATGCTGGCGCTGCGCAATCCGGAGATCTACCGGTCGGTGTCGGCGTTCGCGCCGATTGCCGCGCCTTCGCAGTGTCCGTGGGGCGTGAAGGCGTTCAGCGGTTACCTGGGCGACGACCGCGAAGCATGGAAGCAGTACGACGCGAGTGAGCTGGTGGCACGCGCGTCGAGCAAGTTCGCGGAAGGGATTCTGGTCGATCAGGGGCTCGCGGATCAGTTTCTCGCCGAGCAACTCTATCCGGAGGTCTTCGAAGCCGCGTGCCAGGCGGCAGGGCAGCCGCTGACGTTACGCCGTCATGCGGGCTATGACCACGGCTATTACTTCATCTCGACGTTCATCGAGGATCATCTCGCGCATCACGCGAAGGTGCTGCTCGGATAAGGCCGAAGACGGCGGCGTGCAGATGCGCCGCCGCCGTCACTGTTTCAACGCCGCTTCAACAAACTCCCGCCATACACCAGCGCCGACAGCACGGTGATCCAGAAGCTCGTCGGCCAGTCGGTATAGAACGCCAGCGTCAAACCGAGCCACGCCTGCAGCAGCGCGAACACGGCGGCCAGCACGAGGCCGGCCGAGAGCCGCGTCGTCATGTTCTGCGCGGCGGCGGCCGGGCCGACCATCAGCGTGAACACCAGCAGCACGCCGACGATCTGCGTGCACGCCGCGACGGCCAGCGCGGCAATCGCGAGAAACAGCACCGAGACCAGACGCAGCGACACGCCCTTGGCCTCCGCCAGTTCCGGTTGCAGCGACGCGAACAGCAGTGGTCGCATGATCGCCGCGAGCGCCGCCAGACTGACGATGCCCAACGCCGCGAGCACGGCGAGCGTCGACGTATTCACGCCGAGCACGTTGCCGAACAGCAGCGCGGTGACCTGCGTCGCGTACGCGGTGAAGAAGTGCAGGAACAACAGGCCGAAGCCGAGCGACAGCGACAGGATCACGCCAATCGCGACATCGCGTCCGGCGAGCCGCTCGCCGAGCGCGCCCATGCCGACCCCCGCTGCGAGCGTGAAGCCGATCATCCCCCAGATCGGCGAAATGCCGATCAGCACCGCGCCGGTCGCGCCGGTGAAGCCGACGTGCGAGAGCGCGTGGCCCGCGAAGGTCTGTCCGCGCATCACCAGGAAATAGCCCACCACGCCGGCCAGCACCGCGACGATCCCCGACGCCGCGAATGCGTTGACCATGAAATCGTATTCAAACATCGTGCGTATGTCCGTCGCGTGAGTCGTGCTGATGGGAGTGGCCGTGCGAGTGCCCGTGCGAATGCGAGTGGCTGTGGCCGCCGCCTTCGTCGTGTTCGTGCTCGTGATCGTGCTTTTCCACTTCGACGTCGCCCGACATCACGAAGATGCGGCCGTTCACGCGCATCACGTCGATCGGCGAGCCGTACAGGCGCGAGAGCACTGGCCGCGTGATCACTTCATCGACGGTGCCGAGCGCCGCCACGCCGCTGCCGAGATACAGCACACGGTCGAGCGAGTTCAGGAGCGGATTCAGTTCATGCGCGGAGAACAGCACGGCGATGCCGAGTTCGCGCTGGACGTTGCGTACGAGTTCGACCACGCTCTTCTGATGATGCGGATCGAGGCTGATCAGCGGCTCGTCGAGCAGCAGCAGTTTCGGCTTGCCGAGCAGGCATTGCGCGAGCAGCAACCGCTGACGCTCGCCGCCCGACAGCTCCGACAACGGCCGCTCGGCGAGCTTGCGGCCGCCGACCAGATCGAGCACGCGCTCGACGTCGGCGCGGGTTTTCGCATCCGCATGCGGCAAGCCCCAGCGGTGGCCGTCGGCGGCCATTGCGACGAAATCGCGGCCGCGCACGCGGCGGCCGGCGAGCGCGCTACGCGTCTGCGGCATGTAGCCGATCGACGCATTGCCGCGCTCGACCGGTTGCCCCAGCACGCGGATCACGCCTTGCGAGGCAGGCACGAGGCCAAGCACGGCGCGCATCAGCGTGGTCTTGCCCGCGCCGTTCGGCCCGAGCACGCCGATGAATTCGCCCTGGTTCACCACGAAGCCGGTGTCGCGCAAAATCGTGCGTCCGCCGAGTTCGAGCGTCACATGGTCGAGTTCGAGCACGGGCGCGCCGCCGGAGGCGCGCGTGGGTGCGCTCGCGGGCGCACTGGCTGGCGCGTTGCGGCCAGTCGATGTCATTGGGTTTTTCCTTTGGCGGAGGCCGCCGCTTTTGCGTTGGTCCCAGCGCCAGCACTGTTCGCATCGCCCGCGGCCAGCGCGTGACCGAGCGCGTCGAGCTGGGCCAGCATCCACGTCTGATAGGTCTTGCCGGCCGGCAGGGTTTCGGTGACGCTCATCGTCGGCACCTGGGATTGCTGCGCGAGCTTCAACATGCGTTGGGTCAGGGCCTCGGTTGCCTGGCTGTTATAGATCAGAACGCGCACGCGCCTGTCGCGCAGATCGCGTTCGAACGCGGCGATATCGGCCGCGCTGGCTTCGGTGTCGTTCATCGCGGCGAGCTGGAAGCGCTGGTTGCGCATCGTCAGCCCGATCGCGTCCGACATGTAGCCGAACACCGGCTCGGTCGCCGTGACCGGCACGCCCGCATAGCGGCCATGCAACTCGGCGACCTTGGCGTCGATCGGCTTGAGCGAAGCGAGAAATTTCGCGAGGTTCGCATCGTACGCCGACTTGTGCGCCGGGTCAGCCGCGACGAGCGCGTCGCTCATCGCGCGCGCCACTTTCGGCATGGTGGCCGGGTCGTACCAGAGGTGCGGATTATCGCCGCTCTTCTTGCCGGTGAGGTTGGCGGCGACGATGGTGGTGCGCTTCGCCCCCTTCGACGCGGCCAGCAATTTCGCCATCCACGGATCGTAGTCGGCGCCGTTGTAGATCACAAGGCTCGCATGCTGCAACTCGCGCGCGGTCTTCGGGCTCGCTTCGAACAGATGCGGGTCCTGGTCGGGATTGCTGAGAATGCTCGTCACGTCGACGCGATCGCCGCCCAGTTGCTGGACCACATCGCCGTAAAAATTCTCCGCGGCGACGACCGGGATTTTCGCATCGGCGGCCAACGCGGCGTGGCTGAGGGCGAACGCCGCCGCGCACGCGGCCGCGTATTTCGACAGCTTCAGCGCGCGGAGTGCGCCGGTCAACATCGAGCCGATTTTTTTCATCGTTGTTTCCTGCTGCTTGAGAGTTGGGTGAGTCACAAACGTTAGGGATGAGAGCGTTGGCTTGAGGCCAAGGCACTTTCGCGTATGAAGTCATGCGCGGTTCGTGGTGCTTCGGCTTCGGCCGCGGATTCATGCATGGCTTCGCGCCTGGGCGGCCCGATATGCAAGTTCATTCATGGCCTCGCTCGCGACATCAGACCGAAGCCCCGGCGGGCCGCGCCGCGCGGGCGCATAGCGCACACAGCCCGCTCAGCTCGATCACCTGCCGATGCACCTCGAAGCCATGCGCGGGCGCGCTGTGCGACAACTGATCGGCGAGGTCGTCGCCGGGAATCTCGACGGTCGCGCCGCAGCCGTCGCACATCAAAAACTGGCTGCGATGCGGCACGCCGATTTCGCAGCACGCGACATACGCATTCTTCGATTCGATCCGATGGACGAAGCCGTGCGCGAGCAGAAAGTCGAGCGCGCGATAGACCGTCGTCGGCGGCATCCGCCCACGTTGTGGCGCGAGCGTGTCGAGCAACTCGTAAGCGCCGACCGGCCGCTCGCTGGCGACGATCGCCGCATACACCTGACGACGCAGCGGCGTCAGCGCGAGTCCATGCAAAGCGGCGTGCGCGTCGGCATGCGCGAGTCGCACGGCATGGTGTTCTGCAATCGACATGGCCATCGGCGTGGACCTCCCAAACGGCGGCAAAGGCTTCGAAGCGAAGCGAGGTCGAAATGATATAACGTATCTCGATTTTTTGTCAGTGGCTTGCACAGATCGCGACCTGCGGTGGGTCCCGCGTCCCATACAGATGCGGTCGCGAGCGGCGATGACGTGTTCAGCCCCTGCCGCGCTGCACCATCGAAATCTGGTCGAGCGCCTTGACATGACCCGGTCCGTATCCGATCATTCGATCACCAACAGAGCAATTGTTCGCGCAATGAGCGTTCGCTCACTGCGCCTCAAGAAGCAGAACGAACCGGAGACATGCGGTGGCGGCACGATTGCAAGACAAGGTGGCCATTCTGACGGGCGCGGCAAGCGGCATCGGTGAAGCGGTGGCGCGGCGCTATCTGGATGAAGGCGCGCGCTGCGTGCTGGTCGACGTGAAGCCGGCGGACAGTTTCGGCGACGCGCTGCGCGCCGCCTACGGCGAGCGCGTGCTGAGCGTGAGCGCCGACGTCACGCGCCGCGACGACATCGAACGCATTCTGGCGAGCACCCTCGAGCGCTTCGGCCAGGTCGACATTCTGTTCAACAACGCGGCGCTCTTCGATATGCGCCCGATCCTCGACGAATCGTGGGACGTGTTCGACCGCCTCTTCGCGGTCAACGTGAAGGGCATGTTCTTCCTGATGCAAGCGGTCGCACGAAAGATGGTCGAGCAGGGCCACGGCGGCAAGATAATCAACATGTCGTCGCAAGCCGGACGGCGCGGCGAGGCGCTCGTTTCGCACTACTGCGCGACCAAGGCGGCGGTGCTCAGCTACACGCAATCGGCGGCCCTCGCGCTCGCGCCGCACAAGATCAACGTGAACGGCATCGCGCCGGGTGTCGTCGACACGCCGATGTGGAACGAAGTCGACGCGCTCTTCGCCCGTTATGAAAACCGGCCGCTCGGCGAGAAGAAGCGGCTCGTCGGCGAAGCGGTGCCGCTCGGCCGCATGGGCGTGCCGGACGACCTGACCGGCGCCGCGCTGTTTCTCGCGTCCGCGGACGCCGACTACATTACCGCGCAAACTTTGAACGTCGACGGCGGCAACTGGATGAGCTAGGCGAAGCCACGCGTCGCGTGTGATCCACCGCCATTTCCGTAGAACAAACGCAGCACCACATAACGTACGAGAAAGGAGACAACACATGAAACCAGCTTTCAAATCCACGCTGAAGGCGGTCAGTGCCGGCGCGGCGGCGTGCTTTGCGTTGAGCGCATCGGCGGCCACGGTCACGATCGCGACGTTGAACAATCCGGACATGATCGAGTTGAAGAAGCTCTCGCCTGCATTCGAAAAAGCGAATCCGGACATCAAGCTGAACTGGGTGATTCTCGAAGAAAACGTGCTGCGCCAGCGCGCCACGACCGACATCACCACCGGCAGCGGCCAGTTCGACGTGATGACGATCGGCGCGTACGAAACGCCGCAATGGGGCAAGCGCGGCTGGCTCACGCCGCTCACCAACCTGCCCGCGAGCTACGATCTGAACGACGTCGTGAAGACGGCCCGCGACGGCCTGTCGAGCGGCGGCCAGCTGTACGCGCTGCCGTTCTATGTCGAAAGTTCGATGACCTATTACCGCAAGGATCTGTTCGACAAGGCTGGTCTGAAAATGCCGGATCAGCCGACCTACGACCAGATCGCGCAATTCGCCGACAAGCTCACCGACAAAGCCAACGGCCAGTACGGCATCTGTCTGCGCGGCAAGGCGGGCTGGGGCGAGAACATGGCGTACGGCACGACGGTGGTGAACACCTTCGGCGGCCGCTGGTTCGACGAGAAGTGGAACGCGCAGCTCACGTCGCCGGAATGGAAGAAGGCGATCACGTTCTACGTCGATCTGCTGAAGAAGGACGGCCCTCCGGGAGCCAGCTCGAACGGCTTCAACGAAAACCTCACGTTGATGTCGTCGGGCAAGTGCGCGATGTGGATCGACGCGACGGTGGCGGCTGGCATGCTCTACAACAAGAGCCAATCGCAGATCGCCGACAAGGTCGGCTTCGCGGCGGCGCCGATCGCGGTCACGCCGAAGGGCTCGCACTGGCTGTGGGCCTGGGCGCTGGCGATTCCGAAGTCGTCGAAGCAGGCTGACTCGGCGAAGAAGTTCATCACATGGGCCACGTCGAAGGAATACATCGAACTGGTCGCGAAGGACGAAGGCTGGGCGTCGGTGCCGCCGGGAACGCGTCAGTCGACGTATGCGCGCCCCGAATACCAGAAGGCCGCACCGTTCGGCGCGTTCGTGCTGAAGGCGATCGAAACGGCCGACCCGGATCACCCGACGCTCAAGCCGGTGCCGTACACAGGTGTGCAGTTCGTCGGGATTCCTGAATTTCAGTCGTTCGGTACCGTGGTCGGTCAGAGCATCTCCGGCGCGATTGCCGGTCAGATGACGGTCGATCAGGCGCTGGCAGCGGGCAACGCTACCGCGGATCGCGCGGTGAAGCAGGCCGGCTATCAGAAGTAATACGGCAACCCAGCCACTTCAGTGATGTGGCACGCGCCGGCTGACGCCCGTCAGCCGGCTCACGCAGCACAGCGGGCCGTTCCCGCCGCGAGCGCGGCGACATCGAAAGATGTCGCGGCGTCTCGCGCGGCACATGCCGTTCAGGCGGACGCCCCGCGCATTACCGAACAGGTGGTTAATCATGCGTCCTCTGCGCCTACCTCTCATGCACGCTCATCCCCAGACAGAAAGAGAACGCGAAATCCGCAAAGCCAATTCCGCCCGCTGGCTGGTGTCGCCATCGGTTGCGGTGCTGGTGCTGTGGATGGCGATCCCGCTCGCGATGACGATCTGGTTTTCGTTCTCGCGCTACAACCTGCTGAATCCCGACATCAAAGGCTTCGCCGGCTTCGATAACTACCGGTATCTCGCGAGCGATCCGTCGTTCTGGCCGTCGATCGCCAACACGCTCGAACTGATCGTCTCGGTGCTGGTGATCACCGTGGTCGGCGGCGTGCTGATGGCGATTCTGTTCGACCGCAAGTTTTACGGCCAGGGGATTGCGCGGCTGCTCGCCATCGCGCCGTTCTTCGTAATGCCGACCGTCAGCGCGCTGATCTGGAAGAACATGATCCTGCATCCGGTGTACGGCCTCGTCGCGCAAGGCATGCGCGCGCTGGGCATGACACCGATCGACTGGTTCGCCGTTTATCCGCTCACCGCGGTGATCATGATCGTCGCGTGGCAGTGGCTGCCGTTCGCGTTCCTGATTCTGTTCACCGCGATCCAGTCGCTCGATCAGGAGCAGAAGGAAGCGGCGAAGATCGACGGCGCGGGTCCGTTCTCGATGTTCTTCTACATCACGCTGCCACATCTGAAGCGAGCGATCGCGGTGGTGGTGATGATGGAAACGATTTTCCTGCTGTCGATCTTCGCCGAAATCTATACGACCACGGGCGGCGGTCCGGGCACCGCGACGACCAATCTGTCGTACCTGATCTTTTCGCTGGGCCTGCAACAGTTCGACGTCGGTCTCGCGTCGGCGGGCGGCATTCTCGCTGTCGTGCTGGCCAACATCGTGTCGTTCTTCCTCGTGCGGATGCTCGCGAAGAACCTGAAAGGGGAGTACGAAAAATGAGCCACGTTGCCTCCACTCCGGCGTCCACGACGCCGCCCATGACCGTGCCGGCGAAGTCGCCGTTCGCCGCGATCCGTCGCGGCATCCCCGGCGTGATTGCCTGGCTGGTCGCGCTGCTGCTGTTCTTTCCGATCTTCTGGATGACGATCACCGCATTCAAGACCGAGCAG
Source organism: Paraburkholderia ginsengisoli NBRC 100965 (assembly GCF_000739735.1). GTDB lineage: Bacteria > Pseudomonadota > Gammaproteobacteria > Burkholderiales > Burkholderiaceae > Paraburkholderia > Paraburkholderia ginsengisoli. The sequence continues at coordinate 34,868 of NZ_BBJF01000003.1, forward strand.
CAGGCCTACTCGTCGTCGCTCTTTTTCGTGCCGACGCTCGAGAGCTTCCGCGAGGTGTTCGCGCGCAGCAATTACTTTTCGTTCGCGTGGAATTCGGTGCTGATCTCGGTGGGCGTCACCGTGCTGTGCCTGATTCTCGCGGTGCCCGCCGCGTATGCGATGGCATTCTTCCCGACGCGCCGCACGCAGAAAGTATTGTTGTGGATGCTGTCGACCAAGATGATGCCGTCGGTCGGCGTGCTGGTGCCGATCTATCTGCTGTGGAAAAACAGCGGCCTGCTCGACACGGTGTCGGGTCTCGTGATCGTCTACACGTTGATCAATCTGCCGATCGCGGTGTGGATGTCGTTCACATACTTCGCCGAAATTCCGCGCGACATTCTCGAAGCCGGCCGCATCGACGGCGCCGCGACGTGGCAGGAAATCGTCTATCTGCTGATGCCGATGTCGCTGCCGGGGCTCGCATCCACCGCGCTGCTGCTCGTGATTCTTTCGTGGAACGAAGCGTTCTGGAGCATCAACCTGTCGAGTTCGAACGCTGCGCCGCTCACCGTGTTCATCGCGTCGTATTCGAGTCCTGAAGGCTTGTTCTGGGCGAAGCTGTCGGCGGCTTCGTTGCTAGCGGTCGCGCCGATCCTGATCGTCGGCTGGCTGTCGCAGAAGCAACTGGTGCGCGGCCTCACGTTCGGGGCGGTCAAATGACGGCGGGCACCGGTTTGGGCAACCTCGCGCTGATCTGCGATTGCGACGGCGTGCTGATCGACAGCGAAGCCGTGGCCGCGCGCATGCTGGTGCACGAACTCGAAGCGCGCTGGCCGGATACCGAGGTCGAGCCGGTGGTGCTGCCGCTGCTCGGGCTGCGCATCGAGAAGGTTTTGCAGGGCACGGCCGAGCAGCTCGGCAAAAACCTCAGCGTCGCCGACATCGACGCGATCCGAAGCGCGGTGGAAGCCGCAGCAATCGAGGCGCCGACCGTCGAGGGCATCGAAGCCGCGCTCGCGCAGGTGCCGCTCATCAAGTGCTGCGCGAGCAACAGCTTCCGGCCGTACGTAGAAACCGTGCTGACGCGCACGGGCCTCGTGCGGTTTTTCGGCGAGCGCCTGTTCTGCGCGGACTCGGTGCCGAATCCGAAGCCGGCGCCCGACGTGTATCTCGCGGCGGCGCGCGGACTCGGGCTCGCGCCTTCCGCGTGCCTCGTCGTGGAGGACAGCGTCACCGGCGTGACGGCGGCGAGCGCGGCGGGCATGACGGTGCTCGGCTTCATTGGCGGCGGTCATGCGAGCGACGCGCAGATCGACAAGCTGCGCGCGGCGGGAGCGCGTCACGTATTCGACGACATGCGGCAATTGCCGGAGCTGGTCGCGCAATGGACGCTGAACGCGACGGCGGCCGCGCCGTGAGCGCGGCCTCGCTCACGGCGGTGAAGATACGACAGCCAAGCGGCACGCAGCACGACTGCGGCAACACATAGCAACACACACACCGCAACACATAGCGACACACAGCAATACACGGAGACACATCATGGCAAGCGTAACTCTGCGCAACATCAGAAAGGCCTACGACGACAACGAAGTGATGCGCGACATCAACCTCGATATCGCCGACGGCGAGTTCGTCGTGTTCGTGGGCCCAAGCGGCTGCGGTAAATCGACCTTGATGCGGATGATCGCCGGCCTCGAAGACATCAGCGGCGGCGACCTGACCATCGACGGCACGCGCATGAACGACGTGCCGCCCGCCAAGCGCGGCATCGCGATGGTGTTCCAGTCCTACGCGCTGTATCCGCACATGACGCTGTACGACAACATGGCGTTCGGCCTGAAACTCGCGGGCACCAAGAAGCCGGAGATCGACGCGGCCGTGCGCAACGCCGCGAAGATCCTGCACATCGATCATCTGCTCGATCGCAAACCGAAGCAGTTGTCCGGCGGGCAGCGTCAACGCGTGGCGATCGGCCGCGCGATCACGCGCAAGCCGAAAGTGTTCCTGTTCGACGAGCCGCTGTCGAATCTCGACGCCGCGCTGCGCGTGAAAATGCGCCTCGAATTCGCACGTCTGCACGACGAGTTGAAGACCACGATGATCTACGTGACGCACGATCAGGTGGAGGCGATGACGCTGGCCGACAAGATCGTCGTGTTGTCGGCGGGCAATCTCGAACAGGTCGGCAGCCCGACGATGCTGTATCACGCGCCGGCCAATCGCTTCGTCGCGGGCTTCATCGGTTCGCCGAAAATGAACTTCATGGAAGGCGTCGTGCAGTCGGTCACGCACGACGGCGTCACGGTGCGTTACGAAACCGGCGAGACGCAACGCGTCGCGGTGGAACCGGGGTCGGTCAAGCAGGGCGACAAGGTGACGGTTGGCATCCGCCCCGAACATCTGCACGTGGGCACCACCGACGACGGCGTGTCGGCTCGCACGATGGCGGTCGAATCGCTCGGCGACGCGGCGTATCTGTATGCGGAGTCCAGCGTTGCGCCGGACGGCCTGATCGCGCGGATTCCGCCGCTCGAACGGCACGCAAAAGGCGAAGTGCAAAAGCTCGGCGCGACGCCCGAGCATTGCCATTTATTCGACAGCGAAGGGAAAGCATTCCAGCGTAAGATCGTTGAAGTGCTGGCCGCGTGATGTCATGAGAAAGCGGCGGGCGCGCCGCTTTTATCCCATCACGCTTCGGGGAACGCTCATGCCCGCCTACGTCGTCATCACGCGCGAGAAAACGCTCGACTCCGCGAAGCTGGATGAATACAAGCAGATCGCGCCCGCCATCTTTGAGCAGCATCCGGTGATGATGCTGGCGAGCCACGGACGCAAGGAAGTGGTGGAAGGGCCGGCGATCGAGGACATCCTGATTCTCGAGTTCACCGGCTACGACGAAGCGCTCGCGTGGTATCGCAGTCCGGCGTATCAGGAGATCAGCAAGACGCGGCTGCAGGGCGGCGACTACCGGATCATCATTACCGAAGGTTTGCCGACGGCGTAGCGCGCGGGCGTGCGGCTTTCATCCGGTGCGCACGCCAGGCCGCGTCGAGTCGCGCCACACCACGTCGCAAATTTCACGCTTCCAAAGCCGCCCGCGCGCACAACTCGTCGGTCACGAGTCCCGACAGCCAGCCGCCTTTGAGCACAGCGATCAACGCCTCACGTTTGCGCTGCCCGCCGGCGAAACCGATCGTCGGGCGACGCGGCGGCGTATCGAGCGCAATGCTCGTCACGCGCCGGCCGGTCGGCGATTCGACGTGCGCGCCGGCGGCATCGATTGGCAGTCCGAGCATTTCCGCGACCGCGCCGTTCTGCATCAATTCCTTCACTTCCGCCGACGTAATGAAGCCGTCTTCATGCAGCGGACACTTCGGTCCGATATTGCCGATCCCGACGAACGCGACATCGGCCTGCCCCGACAGCGACTCGACGATCCGGTACAGCCGGTGATTGCACCACTGCGCGCGCTCGGCCTCGCTATCGGCGAGCAGCGGCGCTGGCAGCAGGAAATACTTGCCGCCGGTCTTTTCGGAAATGTGCAGCGCGACGTCGTAGCGGTTCGACGAGCCGTCCTGCGCGATCGCCCCGACCATCGATACCAGCCGATGCTGCGGACGGTCAAGTTGCGCGATCTGATCGACCGCGGCCTTCAGCGTACGGCCGCTGCTCACGGCGACCACCATCGGTTTTTCGGCGCCGAGATAGCGCTCCATCACCTGCGCGCCGGCCACCGCCAGCTTGCGGTCGACTTCGTCGGAAGTGTCGCCGTCGATCGGCACCACTTCGCACATCGCGAGGCCGTAGCGCCTGGACAGTTGATCGGCGAGCGACAGGCAGTCGGCCAGTTTGTGATCGACCCGCACGCGAATCAGGTTCTTTTCCACTGCGAAGGCGACCAGCCGCTGCGCGACCGGGCGCGAGACCTGCAGCTTCTCGGCGATTTCGTTCTGGGTGTTGCCGGCGACGTAGTAAAGCCACGCCGCGCGGGTAGCAAGATCTAGTTTTTCTGTGGACTTGGGCACGGTAACGGTTCGCTTGAAGTGCGCCGATGATAGCAGCCGGACCGCGCCTCTCAGCGCGCCGGCTGCGGTTTACCGCCGCTCACGCGAGCGGGGCGCGCGCCGGGTCGAACAGAGGCCGCACGTGACGGTACAGCGCGCGATACGCTTCGAGCCGCGTACGCAATTCGGCATGGCGGCGCGGATTCGGCGTGAACTCCTTTTCGATCGGCGGCTTGCTCAGCACCGTGGCCGGATCGCCGCCGGCGGCCAGCCAGCCGAGCCGCGCCGCGCCGAGCGCCGCGCCGGTTTCTCCGCCGCCGTGTTTGCGCGTCGCGGTGTCGAGCGCATCGGCCAGCAACTGCGCCCAGTAATCGCTGCGCGCGCCGCCGCCGAGCAGCGACAACGCCTTCGCTTCAGTGCCGGCTGCGCGCAGCGCGTCGAGGCCGTCGGTCAGCGCGAGCGTCACGCCTTCGAGTACCGCGTAACCGAGCAACGCGCGATCGGTCGCGTGGTTCATGCCGAAGAACACGCCCTGTGCATACGGGTCATTGTGCGGCGTGCGTTCGCCGGACAGATACGGCAGGAACAGCGGCGCGGTAGTCAACGCGTCGGCGGGCAATGCTTCGATTTCGGCGAGCAGGGTCGGCTCGTCGGTGGAGGTGAGTTTGCAGACCCAGCGCAGGCAACTCGCCGCCGACAACACCACGCTCATCTGATGCCAGCGATCCGGAATCGCGTGACAGAACGCGTGCACGGCGGACGCCGGATTCGGCCGGAAGCTGTCGCCGACCACGCACAGCACGCCCGACGTGCCGAGCGACACGAAGCCGTCGCCCGGTTGCGTCGCGCCGATGCCGATTGCGCTGGTGGCGTTATCGCCGCCGCCGGCCGCGACGATCACGCCGTCGCTCAGGCCGAATTCACGCGCGACCGACGGCAGCAGCGTGCCCGACGGCGCGCTGCCTTCGGCGAGGCTCGGCATCTGCGCGCGCGTCATGTTGCAGGCGGCGAGCAGCGAGTCGGACCAGTCGCGTTTGGCGACGTCGAGCCACAACGTGCCCGCCGCATCCGACGGATCGGACACCTTGCCGCCCGTCAGTTGCAGCCGCAGATAGTCTTTCGGCAACAGCACGCACGCGGTCCGCGCGAAAATCTCCGGCTCATGGCGCGCGACCCACAGCAGCTTCGGCGCGGTGAACCCCGGCATCGCCAGATTGCCGGCGACGCTGTGCAGATCCGGCGCGCGCTCGGTCAGCTCCGCGCACTCCTTGTCGCTGCGCATGTCGTTCCACAGAATCGCGGGACGCAGCACGCGGTCCTCGGCATCCAGCAGCACCGCGCCGTGCATCTGCCCCGACAGGCCGATGCCGCGAATCTGCCCGAATTCGTCGGGATGCCGCTCGCGCAGCGCGGCGAGCGCCGCGCGCGTGCCTGCCCACCAATCCTCGGGATTCTGCTCGGCCCAGCGCTGATGCGGGCGCGAAACCGTAAAGGGGGAGCCTGCCGTGCCGATCACGCGTCCATCGGAGGCGAGCAGCAGGACTTTCACTTCGGACGTGCCGAGGTCGATGCCGAGATACATGGGCGCGAAACCTTCGTCGTTAGGGATGCGCTACTTTAGCCGCACCTGGCGCGCGCTGCCATGCGCATTAAGCCTGGCACCGCGCGCGATTCGAGAGAAAGTGCAGCGAGCCGCTTACACTGCGCCGCGTCTGGCGAGCCACACATCGACGCGCGCGAGCGCACCGGCGAGCGCCGATTCCAGTTCCGGCGTCTGCGCCATGCTGCCCCATAGCAGCCGGTCGGCGGCGAACGCCTGCAACGGATCGGGCGCCGCGAAGAAAGCGTGTGCGACGCGCTCGTCCATCACGCCGTCCTGATACGCATACGGCAGCTTGCCCGCGTGCCAGCGTTCGAGAAAGCGGAAGAACAGCGCGGGCAGCATCGCCGTCGCGGCGGGCGTGACGCCGCGCTCGAAACATTCGGCGAGCGTCGGCGCGATGAAGCCGGGCAGCTTCGAAAAGCCGTCGGCGGCGACGCGCTGATTGGTGTCCTGGATATAAGGATTGCTGAAGCGTTCGAGCACGACGTCGCGATACTTTTCCAGATCGAGCGGACTCGGCGTGAGGCAGGGGATCACGTCTTCGGTCACGTAGTCGAACGCGAACTGGCGAACGTCAGCGTCGAGTGTGCCTTCGTGAATGTAGTTCAACCCGACGAGGGTGCCCGCCCACGCGATGCAGCTATGCGGCGCGTTGAGAATGCGGATCTTCGCTTCCTCGTACGGCAGCACCGAGTCGACCAGTTCCGCGCCGACTTTTTCCCATGCGGGTCGGCCGGCGATGAAGCGATCTTCGATCACCCATTGGATGAACGCTTCGCCCATCACCGGGCATGCGTCGTCGAAGCCCGTCGCGGCCTTCACGCGCTCGCGCACGTCCGGCGTCGGACGCGGCGTGATGCGGTCGACCATCGAACTCGGGCACGCGGTGTTGTCGTCGAACCATTGCGCAAGCTGGTCCGCGCCGCGCCGCTCGAGAAACTCGCTCATGCCCGCGTGAAAACGCTCGCCGTTGCTACGCAGGTTGTCGCAAGTCTGCAGCGTGACGGGGCCTGCGCCGCGCTGCATGCGTGCGTCGAGGATTGCCGCCAGCGCACCGTAGATCGTGGTGTGGCCGCCTTTGAGATCAGCGGCGAGGTCGACATTGGCGGTGTCGAGCCGGTCGTGTTCGTCGAGGTAATAGCCGCCTTCGGTGACCGTGAACGCGATGATCTTGCAGGCCGGATCGGCGCCCGCTTCGATCAGCGCATCAAGGCTGTCGGTCCACGGCACCACGCGTTCTATCGAGCGGATCGTTTCGTACGCGCGCTCGCCTTGCGGCGTGACGGTTTCGAGCGTGTAGACGCCGTCCTGCGCGGCGAGCGCTTCGAGCACCGCGTTCATGTCGCTGCGGATATTGCCGACCGTCAGCGACCAGTGCGGTTCGCCCGCCAGCTTCGCCTCGTTCAATCGATGCAGATACCACGCCTGATGCGCGCGATGAAACGATCCCGCGCCGATGTGCAGGATCACGTGTGCGGCCGCGCCGCTGCCTTGCCCGGTGTCCATGTGCGTCTCCTGATGTCCGCACGGCTCGAAGCGTGCGCTTTTCTTTGGGTGGAGCATTTGCTCTGTATGTGAGCGAATGATCGTACCCGGCGAAACGAAAGTCAAGGCGGCATCACCGGCTTTTCGTGGCGCAGCGCGGCGCGGGCGGCCTTCCGCGTGTGGCCCGCGGTGCGGGGGAGTCGAGCAGACGCGCTTCGCCGTGCGTTTTGCATTGCATCAAATTTGACATTCCGGGCGTCGGGACTAACCCGAATGCAAAAAAGTATTGGTCCGCGGTCTCATTTTTAGTGGTGGCGGGCGCGGTTGCAGGCTACTTTCGCTATACACGACAAGACGAAAAGCAGCGGCGCCCGAGCGGCCCGCTTCATGGAGGCAAGACAGTGCAACCCGATCTGGAAATCGTGGCCGTGCGCCGCGACGAATCATTCAAGGTGTGGTCGCATGGCTATCCGTACCGCACGGTACGCTGGCATTTTCATCCGGAATACGAAATACATCTGATCGTCGCGACGACCGGCAAGATGTTCGTCGGCGATCACATCAGCAACTTCGCGCCCGGCAACCTGGTGTTGATGGGGCCGAACCTGCCGCACAACTGGGTCAGCGACGTGCCGGAAGGCGAGAGCATCGCGCAGCGCAACCTGGTCGTGCAGTTCGGTCAGGAGTTCGTGTCGGGCTGCGTCGACAGCTTCCCCGAGTGGCGTCAGGTCGAAGCGCTGCTGGCCGATTCGCGCCGTGGCGTGTCGTTCGGCGCGCGCACCAGCGCGGCGATCCAGCCGCTCTTCATGGAGTTGCTGGCCGCGCGCGGGCTGCGCCGTCTCGTGCTGTTCATGTCGATGCTGGAAATCCTGATGAATGCCGAGGACCGCGAGACGCTCGCGAGTCCCGCATATCAGGCCGACCCGACCGGCTTCGCGTCGACGCGCATCAATCACGTGCTGTCGTATATCGGCAAGAACCTCGCGAACGAGTTGCGCGAGTCGGACCTCGCGCAACTCGCGGGGCAGAGCGTCAGCGCGTTTTCGCGTTACTTCCGCCGCCATACCGGCTTGCCGTTCGTGCAGTACGTGAACCGGATGCGCATTAACCTCGCGTGTCAGTTGTTGACCGACGGCGAACTGAGCGTGACCGATATCTGTTTCAAGGCGGGCTTCAACAACCTGTCGAATTTCAATCGGCAGTTCCTCGCGGTGAAGGGCATGGCGCCTTCGAAATTCCGCCGCTATCAGCAACTGAACGACGCGAGCCGCGACGCGTCCGAGGAAGCCGCGGCGCGCGGCGCGGGCATCGACGACGCGCCGGCCATCGTGCTCGCACCCGGGCTGCCGCGCAACGTGGTCGCAGCGTATCCATTGACATAGCGCCGACCCGGGCCGGCGCTCGTTCGCAGACGTTTTACTTCAACTGCGTTTCAACACCGAGTTTGAACACCTATCGCGCTGTGTCCGCACAGCGTGAGGGACGTGCTCACTTTCAATAACGGAGACAACCATGACGCAATCCCTTTCGAAGCAGACCTCGTTGAATATTCTGGTTCGTCGCACGGCGACGTTCGCGACGCTCGCGTTCGGCCTGTCGCTGATCGCCGCGCCGGCCGCGCAAGCCGCGCCGCTGAAAATCGGCATGACGTTTCAGGAATTGAACAACCCGTATTTCGTGACGATGCAAAAGGCGCTGAACGACGCGGCCGCTTCGATGGGCGCAACGGTGGTCGTCACCGACGCGCATCATGATGTGAGCAAACAGGTCAGCGACGTCGAGGACATGTTGCAAAAGAAGATCGACATCCTGCTCGTGAATCCGACCGACTCGACCGGCATTCAGTCGGCGGTGACGTCGGCGAAGAAGGCGGGCGTGGTGGTCGTCGCGGTGGATGCGAACGCGAACGGTCCGGTCGATTCGTTCGTCGGCTCGAAGAACTACGACGCCGGCGTGATGGCGTGCGAGTACCTGGCGAAGTCGATCGGCGGCAGCGGCGAAGTGGCGATTCTCGACGGCATTCCGGTCGTGCCGATTCTCGAACGCGTGCGCGGCTGCAAGGCGGCGCTCGCGAAAGCGCCCGGCGTGAAACTGGTGGATACGCAGAACGGCAAGCAGGAACGTGCGACCGCGCTGTCCGTCACCGAGAACATGATTCAGGCGCATCCGAATCTGAAGGGCGTGTTCAGCGTGAACGACGGCGGGTCGATGGGCGCGCTGTCGGCGATCGAAGCATCGGGCAAGGACATCAAGCTGACCAGCGTCGACGGTGCGCCGGAAGCGATTGCCGCGATCCAGAAGCCGAACTCGAAGTTCGTCGAAACGTCAGCGCAATTTCCGGCCGACCAGGTGCGCATTGCGCTCGGCATCGCGCTCGCGAAGAAGTGGGGCGCCAATGTACCCAAAGCGATTCCGGTCGACGTAAAGATGATCGACAAGAGCAATGCGAAGGGCTTCAGCTGGTAACGCGAACGTCGGTTGCCGCGTGGTGTGACGCGCGGCCACCGACGGCACAGGAGCAGCCGATGGACACGATTCTGAAGCTCGACAACATCACTAAAAGCTTTCCCGGTGTGAAGGCGCTGCAAGGCATTCACCTGGAAATCGCGCGCGGCGAGATACACGCGCTGCTCGGCGAAAACGGCGCCGGCAAATCGACGCTGATGAAGGTTCTGTGCGGCATCTATCAGCCGGACGAAGGCACGATCACGATCGATGGCGAGGCGCGTCACTTCACAAACTATCACGACGCGGTGGCTGCGGGCGTTGGCATCGTGTTTCAGGAATTCAGCCTGATTCCGTATCTGAACGCGGTGGAGAACATGTTTCTCGGCCGCGAATTGAAGAATGGACTGGGCCTGCTCGAGCGCGGCAAGATGCGGCGCGCGGCGGCCGCGATTTTCCAGCGCCTCAGCGTCGCGATCGATCTGTCGGTGCCGATTCGCGAGTTGTCGGTTGCACAACAGCAGTTCGTCGAGATCGCCAAGGCGTTGTCGCTGGAAGCGCGCATTCTGATTCTCGATGAGCCGACCGCGACGCTCACGCCCGCCGAGGCCGAGCATCTGTTCGCGATCATGCGCGACCTGAAACAGCAGGGCGTCGCGATGATTTTCATCTCGCACCACCTCGAAGAAATTTTCGAAGTGTGCGATCGCATCACGGTGTTGCGCGACGGCCAGTACGTCGGCATGACGGAGGTCGCGCAATCCGACGTGGGGCGGCTGGTCGAGATGATGGTGGGGCGCCGCATCGAAAGCAGCTTTCCGCCGAAGCCGCCGTTGCGCACCGATGCGAAGATCGTGCTGAACGTCGACAAGCTGCAATTGCTGAAGGACGGCCCGGTGTTGAGCTTCACGCTGCGCGAGGGCGAGATTCTCGGCTTCGCGGGACTGGTCGGTTCGGGGCGCACGGAAACCGCGCTCGCGGTGATCGGCGCAGACTCGGCCTACGCGAAGGAGGTTCGCATCAACGGCGCGGCCGCGAAGCTCGCCGATCCCGCCGATGCATTGCGCGCGGGCGTCGGCATCTTGCCGGAAAGCCGCAAGACCGAAGGGCTGATTACCGACTTTTCGATCAAGCAGAACATCTCGATCAATAACCTCGGCAAGTATCGCGCGCTGCGGTTTTTTATCGATCAGCGCAGCGAGGCGCGCGCCACCGCGGACATCATGAAGCGCGTGGGCGTGAAAGCGCCGACGATGCATACCGAAGTCGCGACGCTCTCGGGCGGCAATCAGCAGAAGGTGGTGATCGCGCGCTGGCTGAATCACCACACCAACATCCTGATCTTCGACGAGCCGACGCGCGGCATCGACGTCGGCGCGAAAGCCGAAATCTATCTGCTGATGCGCGAACTCACCGCGCGCGGCTACTCGATCATCATGATCTCGTCCGAACTGCCGGAGATCGTCGGCATGTGCGACCGCGTCGCTGTATTCCGGCAAGGCCGCATCGAAGCGATGCTCGAAGGCGACGCGATCAACTCGAATGCCGTGATGACCTATGCGACCGCGGGCTCGCTTGGAGCAACTCATGAACACGCCTAATCCTTCTTCTCCGCCGAAAAGTTCTACGGTCAGCAGCGATACGCCTGGCGCGCCGGTGCGCTTCACGTGGGCCGCGCTGAAACGCTCGACGCTGTTCTATCCGTTCATCGGCCTGCTGGTCGTGTGCATCGTGATGGTGTTCGCGAGCGACAGCTTTTTGTCCGGCGCGAACATCGAGAACGTGCTGCGCCAGGTGTCGATCAACGCGATTATCGCGGTGGGCATGACCTGCGTGATTCTGACCGGCGGCATCGATCTGTCGGTCGGCTCGGTGATGGCGCTCGCGGGCACGCTCGCCGCCGGGCTGATGGTCGCCGGCATGAACGCGGTGGCCGCGCTGGCTGTCGGCGTCGCGGTCGGTCTCGGCTTCGGTGCGGCCAACGGCTTCTTCGTCGCATACGCCGGTATGCCGCCGATCATCGTCACGCTCGCGACGATGGGTATCGCGCGCGGCCTCGCACTGATCTACACGGGCGGTTATCCGATCGACGGCCTGCCCGACTGGGTCAGCTTCTTCGGCAGCGGCAAGATTCTCGGTATTCAGGCGCCGGTCGTGATCATGGCGGTGATCTACGTGATCGCGTGGGTGTTGCTCGAACGCATGCCGTTTGGGCGCTACGTCTACGCGATCGGCGGCAACGAACAGGCGACGCGTCTGTCTGGCGTGCGCGTCGCGCGCGTCAAGCTGATTGTGTACACGATCGCCGGTTTGACGTCCGCGTTTGCCGCGATCGTGCTAACCGCGCGTTTGATGAGCGGCCAGCCGAACGCGGGTGTCGGCTTCGAACTCGACGCGATCGCTGCTGTCGTGATGGGCGGCACGTCGATCTCGGGCGGACGCGGCTCGATCATCGGCACGTTGATCGGCGCGCTGCTGCTCGGCGTACTCAATAACGGCCTGAACATGGTCGGCGTGAATCCGTATGTGCAGAACGTGATCAAGGGCGGAATCATTCTGCTCGCGATCTATATCAGCCGCGACCGTCGAAAGTAGTGCTCCCTACCGACTCTCCATTTCTTCCTTTTCGCAGGACCATGCAATGACGACTCAAACCGACCAGCTGAACATGACCGCCATCGTCTGTCATGCACCGAAAGACTATCGCGTCGAGCAGGTGTCGAAGCCGCAGGCGCGCGCGCATGAACTGGTGATCCGCATCGCCGCGTGCGGCATCTGCGCGAGCGACTGCAAATGCCATTCGGGCGCGAAGATGTTCTGGGGCGGCCCGAGCCCATGGGTGAAGGCGCCGGTGATTCCGGGGCACGAGTTCTTCGGCTACGTCGAAGAGATCGGCGAAGGCGCGGCCGACCATTTCGGCGTGCAGAAGGGCGATCGCGTGATCGCCGAACAGATCGTGCCGTGCGGCAAATGCCGCTATTGCAAATCCGGTCAGTACTGGATGTGCGAAGTGCACAACATCTTCGGCTTTCAGCGCGAAGTCGCGGACGGCGGCATGGCCGAATATATGCGCATTCCGCCGACCGCGATCGTGCACAAGATTCCCGATGGCATTTCGCTCGAAGACGCCGCGATCATCGAGCCGCTTGCGTGCGCGATCCACACGGTCAATCGCGGCGAACTGCAACTGGACGATGTGGTCGTGATCGCGGGTGCAGGCCCGCTCGGGTTGATGATGACGCAGGTTGCGCATCTGAAGACGCCGAAGAAGCTGGTGGTGATCGACCTGGTGGAAGAGCGCCTCGCGCTCGCGCGTGAATACGGCGCCGACGTGACGATCAATCCGCAGAAAGAAGATGCGCTGGCCATCATCCATTCGCTCACCGACGGTTACGGCTGCGACGTGTACATTGAAACCACCGGCGCGCCGATCGGCGTCAATCAGGGGATGGACCTGATTCGCAAGCTCGGGCGCTTCGTCGAATTCTCGGTGTTTGGCGCGGATACGACGCTAGACTGGTCGGTGATCGGCGATCGCAAGGAACTCGACGTGCGTGGTGCGCACCTCGGACCTTACTGCTATCCGATCGCGATCGATCTGCTCGCGCGCGGACTCGTCACGTCGAAGGGCATTGTCACGCACGGTTTTTCGCTGGAAGAGTGGGACGAGGCGATCAAGGTCGCGAACTCGCTCGATTCGATCAAGGTGTTGATGAAGCCGCGCGCGTGAGCGCGAATCGTCGGCGCGAACGCGAGCGTCTGCACATGACAGGCCGCACACAAACGGAGACTGTATGAACTACGTCATCGGCGTCGATATCGGCACGCAGAGCACGAAGGCGCTGCTGGTCGATCAGCACGGCGCGATCATCGCGCAGCATGCGTCCAGCTATCAGCCGGATACGCCCAAACCGCTGTGGGCCGAGCAATGGCCGGCCGTGTGGTTGAAGGCGGTGGTGGAGTGCGTGGCCGCGTGTGTCGACGACGCGAAGCAGGCCGGCATCGCAGCGAGTTCGATCAAGGCGCTGTGCGTGAGCAGTCTGTACGGCGGCTCGGGCATTCCCGTCGACAGCGACATGAGGCCGCTCGCGCCGTGTCTGATCTGGATGGACCGCCGCGCGACCGCGCAGGTCGAATGGGTGCGCAACAACGTCGATCTCGACCGGCTGTACGCGATCACCGGCAACGGAGTGGACAGCTATTACGGGTACACGAAGATGTTGTGGCTGCGCGATCACGAGCCGGACGTGTGGGCGAAAACGCGCTATTTCCTGCCGCCGAACGCGTACGTGATCTACATGCTGACCGGCGAGGTGGCCGTCGATCACAGTTCGGCGGGCAACATCGGCGGCATCTACGACATCGGCAGGCGCGACTGGTCGGACGAAGCGCTCGACATGCTCGGCATTCCGGCGACGATGATGCCGGAGCGGCTGGTCGAATCGTCCGATGTGGTGGGCGGGCTGTTATCGCAGTGGACCGCGCAGCTTGGACTCGACGCGGGCACGGCGATCGTCGCCGGCGGTGTGGACGCGGCGATGGCGACGTTCGCCGCCGGCGTCACGCGCGCGGGTCAGCACGTCGCGATGATCGGCACGAGCATGTGCTGGGGCTATATCAACCAGAGCGTCGACGCGCGGCACGGGTTGATCAGCATGCCTCACGTCTTCAACGGGCAGCGCGATATCTACGTGTTCGGCGGCGCAATTACCGCAGGCGCGTCGGTCACGTGGTTTCGCGAGCAGTTCTGTCACGCGGAGATCGAAGCCGCGCGCGCGACGCCGCATGGCGACCCGCATCGTCTGCTCGAAGAGAGCGCCGCCAAAGTGCCGGCGGGTTCGGACGGCGTGCTGTTCCTGCCGTATCTGATGGGCGAGCGCAGTCCGGTGTGGGACGCGAAGGCGAGCGGTGCGTTCGTCGGGCTGAGTCTCTTTCATACGCGCGCGCATCTGTATCGCGCGGTGCTGGAGGGCGTGACGTTCGCGCTGAAGCACAACATCGAGGCGGGACGCAAAGGCGCGCAATCGCTCGACGACAAGTTGATCGTGGTCGGCGGTGCCGCGCATTCGGACCTGTGGATGCAGATCATCGCGGACGTCACCGGCTATCCGGTCTACACGATCGAACAGGATGTCGAAGCGGCGATGGGCGCAGCGTTGCTCGCGGCGGTCGGTATCGGACTGGTCGAGCGTGAAGCGGCCGAGGGCGGCTGGGTCACGTTGATCGAACGCGCGCAGCCCGACGCGAGGCGGATGGCGGTGTACGAAGCGCGCTTCGGCATTTATACGGACCTGTATCCGGCATTGAAGCCGGTCATGCATCGGTTGCAATCATCATGACTACGACCTTCGATTTTTCCGGCCGCTCGATTCTCGTGACGGGCGCATCGAGCGGAATTGGCCGCGCGACCGTCGAGGCATTGTGTGCATCGGGCGCGGCGGTCGTCGCGGCGGCGCGCAACGTGAACGAACTGGCGCGTCTCGCCGAGGAAACCGGCTGCGAGCCTTTGATGCTCGACGTCAGCGACGAAGCCGCGATCGACGATGCGCTGGCGTCGCTCGATGCGTTCGACGGGCTCGTGAATTGCGCCGGCATCGCGTTGCTGGAACGCGCGGTGGATACGACCGGCGCGAGTTTCGATCGCGTGATGGCGGTGAATACGCGTGGCGCGGTGCTGGTGGCCAAGCACGTCGCGCGCGGGATGATCGACGCGAAACGCGCGGGCAGTATCGTCAACGTGTCGAGTCAGGCGGCGCTCGTCGCGCTCGACGATCATTTGAGTTATTCGGCGTCGAAGGCGGCGCTCGATGCGGTGACGCGCGCGCTGTGCATCGAGTTGGGGCCGTTCGGGATTCGCGTGAACAGCGTGAATCCGACCGTCACGTTGACGCCGATGGCGGTGCAGGCGTGGAGCGATCCCGCGAAACGGGATCCGGCGTTGCAGGCGATTCCGTTGCGGCGCTTTGCGGAATCCGCCGAAGTCGCCGCGCCGATCATGTTTCTGCTCAGTGATGCGGCATCGATGATTAGCGGGGTGTGTTTGCCTATCGATGGAGGGTATACGGCAAGGTGAGCCGTGCCGCGCGAGCACGGCAACGGCAACCGGCTAGAGCATCGTCCTCACATGCCAAAGCTCGGGAAACAGCACCACGTCCAGCATCTTGCGCAAATACGGCGCGCCGCTCGTGCCGCCGGTTCCCTGCTTGAAGCCGATGATCCGCTCGACCGTGGTCGCGTGCCTGAACCGCCATTGGCGAAACGCGTCTTCGAGATCGACCAGTTCTTCCGCCATCTCGTACAGCTCCCAATGCTGCGACGGATTGCGGTACACCTCCAGCCAGGCCGCTTCGACCGACGCATCGTGCGTGGTGGGCTGGGTCCAATCCCGCTCCAGCCTCGACGGCGAAATCGCAAACCCGCGACGCGCGAGCAGACGCACCACCTCGTCATAGAAGGACGGCGCTTCGAGCGATGCTTTCACCTCGGCGAACACGTCCGCGCGATGCGCGTGCGGCTTCAACATCTGCTCGTTCTTGTTGCCCAGCAGAAACTCGATCTGCCGATACTGATACGACTGGAAGCCCGACGAACTACCGAGATAAGGCCGCATCGCGGTGTACTCGGACGGCGTCATCGTTGCGAGCACGCTCCACGCCTGCACGAGTTGCTCCATGATCCGCGACACGCGCGCGAGCATTTTGAACGCGGGCGGCAACTCGTCGCGATGCACGGCCTGCAGTGCGGCGCGCAACTCGTATAGCGCCAGCTTCATCCACAGTTCGCTCGTCTGATGCTGGATGATGAACAGCATCTCGTTGTGATCCGGCGACAACGGATGCTGCGCGTCCAGCACCGTGCCGAGCGACAGGTAGTCGCCGTAGCTCATCGAGTCGGAGAAGTCGAGCTGCGCGTCGTGCCAGCCGGTGTCGGAGTCGGTCGTCGCGGAAGAAGCAGCGGTCGAACCAGCCGCCGAAGCGGCGGCCATTGCCCCGCCGCGCCCATGTCCAAACGGGCAGCCCTGCGCCACGGGCTCTTCCGGCAAACCCGGCGTTCGCATGTGATCGGTCATCGTGCGCTCCTCAGGTCACGGCGCCGCGAGCGGCGAACTCGGGTGCGCGCCAGGTCTCCTGCGCGAGCACCTCACGCAAGGTTTCGACGGCGTCCCACACATCGACGAAGCGCGTATAAAGCGGCGTAAAGCCGAAACGCAACACATGCGGCTCACGGTAATCGCCGATCACACCGCGCGCGATCAACGCCTGCATCACCTCATAGCCATGCGGATGTTCGAAGCTCGCATGCGAGCCGCGCTGCGCGTGCTCGCGCGGTGTCACGAGCTTGAGCGGAAACTCGCTGCAACGCGTTTCGACCAGCTCGATGAACAGATCGGTCAGCGCGAGCGACTTCTGGCGGACCGCCTGCATGTCGGTTTGCAGGAACACGTCCAGGCCGCATTCGACCAGCGCCATCGACACCATCGGCTGTGTGCCGCACAGGAAACGGCCGATGCCGTCGTCAGGCCGGTACGTCGGGTTCATCTCGAACGGCGCGCGATGTCCCCACCAGCCCGACAGCGGCTGCGCGAAATCGTTTTGATGGCGCTTGGGCACCCAGACGAACGCGGGCGAACCGGGGCCGCCGTTCAGATACTTGTACGTGCAGCCGACCGCGTAATCCGCGCCGACGCCGTTCAGATCGACCGGCACCGCGCCCGCCGAATGCGCGAGATCCCACAGCGCGAGCGCGCCCTTGTCGTGGATCAGTTTGGTCAGCGCGGCCATGTCGTGCATGTAGCCGGTGCGGTAGTTCACGTGCGTGATCATCGCGATCGCGGTGTCGTCGCCGATCGCGGCGGGCAGCTCGGACGGATCGTCGACGAGGCGCAGTTCATAGCCGCGGTCGAGCTGTTCGATCAGGCCTTGCGCGATGTACAGATCGGACGGGAAATTCGAGCGTTCGGACACGATCACGCGACGCTTCGGATCGCGCGCATTGGCGACCCGCACCGCCGCCGACAGCAGCTTGAACAGGTTGACCGAAATCGTATCGGTGACGACCACTTCGTCGTCGTCGGCGCCGATCAACGGGGCGAGCTTGTTGCCGAGGCGACGCGGCAGCGCGAACCAGCCGGCGCTATTCCAGCTGCGGATCAGGCCTTCGCCCCATTCGGCGGCGATCACGGTCTGCGCGCGTTGCGCGGCGGCGGCCGGCGGCACGCCGAGCGAATTGCCATCGAGGTAGATAGTGGTCGGCGACAGCGCGAACTGGTCGCGCAGCGTCGCGAGCGGGTCGGCGCTATCGAGCGCCAATGCTTCGTTACGGTGGTTCATGGTGGTTTCGTCGGTCGGGTCAGTGAGAGCCGGCGAGGCCGGCCGGTTCGGTGTGTTCGATGAATCCAGTGAGTTCGGGCAAGCTCAACGCGCGTCGGGCAGCGCGCGCAATACCGCGCGCACCGGGCTCGCGTCGAGCGTGGTGAGCTTGAGCGGCAGTGCGATCAGTTCGTAGTCGCCGGGGGCGACGGCGTCCAGCACGATGCCTTCGAGAATCGCCATCCGATGCGCGCGAATCCGGTGATGAGCATCCATCGTCTTCGATTCCTGCGGGTCGAGCGACGGCGTGTCGATGCCGATCAGCTTTACGCCGCGCGCCGCGAGCAGATCGATCGTGTCCGGCGCGACCGCGCAGAACGCGCTGTCCCACGCGGTCGTCGGTGCCTGTCTGTAAGTGCGTAGTAAGACTCGCGGCGGGAGATGATCGAGCGAGCCGGCCAGGTGTTGTGGCGTCACAACAGGCGACGCGCCAATGCAATGAATCACTCTGCATAAACCGAGATAGGCATCGAGCGGCACCTCGCCGATCGCCGCGCCGTTCGCGTCGTAGTGCAGCGGGGCGTCGGTGTGTGCGCCGGTATGCGGCGACAGCGTCAGCCGCGCGACGTTGACCGGCGAGCCCGCCTCCATGCGCCATACGCGCTCGATGCCGACCGGCGTGTCGCCGGGCCAGACGGGCGTGGCGGGATCGACGGCGGGGGTAATGTCCCAGAGTGTCTGCATGTCTCGAACGGCGAATTGTGGGTATCCGGGAATGATAGGCGGCCTGTCGCAAAATGTGATTGCGAAAAAATCACCTTCGGAGCCGTGTCTTGGAACATAATTTGATTCAAACGGGAAAGGGAGACCGAATATGAACGCGATCTCGCTCGACGCCACCGATTGCCGTATTTTGACGGTGCTCCAGCAAGAAGGACGGATCAGCAATCTGGATCTCGCGGAGCGCATCTCGCTCTCGCCATCGGCCTGTCTACGGCGCCTGCGTCTGCTGGAGGAGCAGGGGGTCATCGAGCATTACCGCGCGTGTCTGAACCGCGAGGTGCTGGGTTTCGAACTGGAGGCGTTCGTGCAGGTGTCGATGCGCAACGACCAGGAGAACTGGCATGAGCGCTTCGCGGAGGCGGTACGCGACTGGCCGGAAGTGGTCGGCGCGTTCGTCGTGACCGGCGAGACGCATTATCTGCTGCGCGTGCTCGCGCACAACCTCAAACACTATTCGGATTTCGTGCTTCAGCGTCTCTACAAGGCGCCGGGCGTGATGGATATTCGCTCGAATATCGTGCTGCAGACGTTGAAGGAAGATTCCGGCGTGCCGGTGTCGCTGGTGAAGAAAAGCGCCGGGCATGGCGCGTCGCATAACGACCGGTGAAGACAGCATGAAGCGGCGCGAAGCGCGGCCGGTTCCGTGACTGACTGATATAACCAGGTTCAGCAGGCGCACGGGCGAGGCGGCGCTGATCGCATGTGCGCGTTGCACTGCCTGTCTTTCGCGCGCGGCGCACCCACGCCATGCGGCTATAGTTTCAGAGCGGCTTCAGACCGTGAAACAGGCCGTTCTGAAACACCAGCGGCGCGATCTCCGCCGCATTTTCATGCACGCCGCAGCGCTCCACTTCGCCGACGAAAATCACGTGGTCGCCTTCCTCGTAGCGGCTGCGGTTATGGCATTCGAACCACGCGAGCGCGCCGTCGAGCACCGGCATGCCGGTGTCGCCTTGCGCATGCGACACGCCTTCGAAGCGGTCGCCCTTCACGGTCGCGAAGCGTTTGCACAGATCAAGCTGCGACGCAGCCAGCACGTTGACCACGTAGTGGCTGTTCGCGCGGAACACCGGCATCGACGCCGAGCGCGTGGCGAGACTCCATAGCACCAGCGGCGGATCGAGCGACACCGAGTTGAACGAGCTGGCCGTGATGCCGATCAACTGGCCGGACTCGGCGCGCGTCGTAATCACGGTGACGCCGGTGGCGAATTGACTGAGCGCCTGTTTGAAGGCGGTCTGGTCGAAATTGGGCGGGCTGGCGCGCTTCATCGGGCGCAAGCCACTGGCGTGAAGCGGGTCAGGGGCGGGCTGAACCCGAAGCACGCGCGGTCGAAAACAATTGATTCGAAAGTCATAGTGAAAATCGTCGATTTGGCCCAATTTTAACTGCAATCGCGGCGCACGGGCCCGCGACCTCCGCCGGTCAGTGGAAAACCCGCTAAGCTAAAAAGTCCCGCGCGTGGCACGAGCATTGCGGCGAAACAGGGCCGGCATCGGCCGATTATCAGTATCAAGGAGCGAGCAGCATGAGTCAGACAGGCGAAGTCGCCACCCTCGGTGGCGGGTGTTTCTGGTGCCTCGAGGCGGTGTATCTGGGCGTCGACGGGGTGAATTCGGTCGAGTCGGGCTATGCGGGCGGCCAGACCCGCGAACCGACCTACGAACAGGTGTGTGATGGCGAGACCGGTCACGCAGAAGTGGTGAACGTCGACTTCGATCCGGCGAAGATCAGCTATCGCGAGATTCTCGATATTTTCTTCGCAATCCACGATCCGACCCAGTTGAACCGGCAGGGCAACGACGTCGGCACGCAATATCGGTC
This sequence comes from Paraburkholderia ginsengisoli NBRC 100965, assembly GCF_000739735.1. Classification (GTDB taxonomy): domain Bacteria; phylum Pseudomonadota; class Gammaproteobacteria; order Burkholderiales; family Burkholderiaceae; genus Paraburkholderia; species Paraburkholderia ginsengisoli. Next base: position 55,306 of record NZ_BBJF01000003.1, read on the forward strand.
GGTCATCTTCACCCATTCCGACGCGCAGCGTGAAACGGCGCTTCAGGCGATCCGCGAGATCGGCGAACAGCAGATTTACGACGGGCAGATCGTCACCCAGGTGCTGCCGCTCGACGGCAATTACTGGCCGGCCGAGGCGTATCACCAGAACTATTTTGCGCAGCATCCGAATCAAGGGTACTGCTCGTTCGTGGTGGCGCCGAAGGTTGCGAAATTTCGTCAGAAGTTCGCGCATCGGATCAAGGCGAGTTGAGGCGGCTTGATCTGGGATGGCCGCCCGGTGCCGGATTTCACGGCGCGGGCGGCCGTTTTTTTGAGCGCGTTGTTTTTCGTGGCGGACCGGGGTCTAAAGTGGCGTGGGCTGGCGCTGCGGTCCGCGTGCGAAGGGGCGCCTGCGAATTCTCGACGTCGAGGCGCTTTGAAGCGGCACGGCTTGAAGTGTGGCCGTCTGCCGCGTCCCGTCGCACCGCGTTGCCTAAGCCGGGCCATCGCCTGGCTCGTCAGCCTCGTCCTGCTACTGCTGCGACTCATCCGGCCGCGGCTGTTCATGCTCGTGCTCGTGAGCCTGGCGCGCATACGCGTCGATAATCGCCCGCGCGAGCTCCACGCAGCTTAGCGGCGCCGAACCCTCCGCCTTGTTGTTGATCGCGATTACCACGGGCTGGCCGGCCAGCGCGTAGCGCGCGGCCAGCTCGGCGAGCGACGCGCGCGTGGCCGGGTCATGATCGACCAACTGATTGAACGGCTCGTACTTGGCCTTCGCCTGTTCGTATTTGAAGCCGCCGTGCAAACTCCAGCGCACGATCAGCGGACCGGCCGGCTCGCCGTCCAGCAGCGCGAGCGCCGCGGCCTGGCGCAGTGGGTCCGGCATCCGCGCATGAATCCCCACGCAATACCGCACGCCCGTCGTTTTCAGCGTGCGGATAAAGCGCGGCGTGAGCAGGCTAGCGTCGCGAATTTCAATCGCGTAGCAGGTGCCGTCCGGCAGCTTCGGCAATGCCGTCAGGAATTCGGCGAGACGTTCGATGAACACTGCCGGCTGCGCGAGCATCTGGTCCGGCAGCGGCGAAAGCTGGAACACGAGCGCTCCGGCTTTCGCGCCGAGCCCTTCGAGACAGGGTGTGACGAATTCGTCGATCGCCATCTGCGCGTTCAGGAAGCACGGGTTCAGCGAGACCGGTTCGCCGCGTTCGGCGCGCACGGTGGCGTCGGTGATCGTCATCGGCGCTTTGACGATGAAGCGGAAATGCTCGGGGACTTGCTGCGCGTAGCGCAAGTAGTCGGTGACCGGCAGCGCCTGATAAAACGACCGGTCGATGCTGACCGTCTTCAGCAGCGGATGCGCGCCATAGGCGGCGAGGCCGTCGCGCGAGAGTTTGCTGTTGCTGTATTCGTCGCCGTAGACGATGCCGTTCCAGCCTGGAAACGACCACGTCGAGGTGCCTAGGTGGATCTGCGGCGGCAACTCGGCCGCGAGCGCGAGCAGTCCGGGCGACGGCGGGGCCGCCAGGATCTCGCGGGCGCGGCGTTTTTTGGGGACGTCGGCGGGCGCGGATGAGGCGTCGGAAGTGGCGGGCGATGCGTTATCGGGCGCACCGTCTTCCTGCCAGAGCGAGGCGCGAGCGCCGGGTTTCGTGCGCGGTTGCCGCTGGCGCTCGGGGCGTGCAGTGGCTGCGGGCGCGGCGGCGCGAGCATCGGCGGAAGACTGCGCGGCGTCGGCGTCCGCTTCAGCAGCCGCGCGCTGCGGCCTGCCACCCCGCGCATCCGTGGTCGACGCACCGGCCGCCTGCTCCACCGGCATCCCGAACAGATCGAATTGCACGGCTTCGCCATCGGCGTCATCACGCGAGCCGCTTACTGGCTGTTCAACTTCGCTTATCCCGCTCTGGCCCATCGATGTCCGACCTGCTGTTCAAAGTTGCGCCGCGCCGGTCCGCTCATGCACTCGCCGCGGCGCAACCGGCTCACAGCGGTTTTTCGTACATGTAGCGGCGCGACCACGGCAAGGTTTTCGCGCTGCGGCCGGCCTTGCGGCACACGACCTGGTAAATCGACACGTCGTCGGTTTCGAACGCATACGCGCAGCCGGCCAGGTACACGCGCCAGATGCGGAATTTTTCGTCGTCGACCAGCTTGCGGGCTTCGTCCGCATTCGCCTCGAAACGTTCCGCCCACAGGTCCAGCGTGTGCGCATAGTGACGGCGCAGGCTTTCGACGTCAACCGCTTCGAGCCCGCCGCGCTGCATCGCTTCGAGCGCGAGGCTGATGTGCGGCAGCTCGCCGTCGGGGAACACATAGCGGTCGATGAATTCGCCACCGCCAAGCGCGGTCTCGCCGCTGTCCGAATCGCTCGACGTGATGCCGTGATTCATCGCGATACCGTCGTCGACCAGCAGGTCGCGGATCTTCTCGAAGTAGCCCGGCAGATTCTTGCGGCCCACGTGCTCGAACATCCCGACACTCGTGATGCGATCGAATTGCCCTTCGACGTCGCGATAATCCTGCAGGCGGATTTCGATCTGGCCTTCCAGACCCGCTGCCTTCACGCGTTCCGTGGCGAGATTGAACTGGTTCTGCGAGAGCGTCACGCCCACGCACTTCGCGCCGAACTTCTGCGCGGCGCGCAGCACGAGCGCACCCCAGCCGCATCCGATGTCGAGCAGACGCTGCCCCGGCTGCAACTGGATTTTCGTGAGGATGTGATCGATCTTCTTGATCTGTGCGGTGGCGAGATCTTCATTGCCGTTCTCGAAGTACGCGCACGAGTACACCATGTTCTCGTCGAGCCACAGCCTGTAAAACTCGTTCGACACATCGTAGTGGTACTGGATCGCCTTCCTGTCCGACGCCTTCGAGTGATTGAAGTAACGCCGCACGCGCGCCAGCTTGCCCGCGCTGGTCACGGTATTGCGCGCCAACTGGTAGCCGATGTTGATGATGTCCGACAGTTTGCCTTCGATGTCGATCTTGCCCTTCACGTACGCCTCGCCGAGATTGTCGAGGCTCGGTTCGAGCAGATAGGGCAGTGCCGTCGCGCTTTTGACATGTAGCGTGACCTGGGGCGCGGCGAACTGCCCGAAGTCATGTTGCTGGCCGTCCCACAGCACGAGGCGTGCAGGCAGGTTAGCCTTGGTTTTGACGTCTTCTACCCACTGCGCCAGCTTCTTCTCCCAGAACATGTGATCTCTCCGTGTCCGTTGAATTAAAGCAAAGCTTGTGTGGATGGCGACCCAGTGCGGCGCAACTCCCATACCGCGAGACGCGATCCGGCCGGCGCGCGCCGCTGCGTTGGCGGCGCACTGCCGACGTGATATTCCGATTCAAGGCGATAGGCGGGAGATTTGCCAGTCGCTGTTTTCGCTTGCGCGTGCATAGAGCAGACGGTCATGCAGACGCGACGGCCGGCCCTGCCAGAATTCGATTGCTTCGGGGACCAAACGATAACCGCCCCAGTGCGGCGGACGCGGCGGCTGGTCGCCGTATTGCAGGCTGATTTCGCGCTCGCGCGTTTCGAGCTGCGAGCGGCTTTCAATCACCTGACTCTGATTCGATGCCCACGCGCCGATACGCGAACCGAGCGGACGCGACGCGAAGTACGTATCGCTTTCGGCCGCGCTCGTTGTGACAATACGTCCCTCGACGCGCACCTGGCGTTCGAGCTCGATCCAGTAAAACAGCAGGCTCGCGTACGGATTGGCGGCCAGTTCGCGGCCCTTGCGGCTTTCGTAATTGGTGAAGAACACAAAGCCGCGCTCGTCGACGCCCTTGATCAGCACGATGCGCGCCGACGGCCGGCCGCGCGCGTCGACCGTGGCCAGCGTCATCGTATTCGGTTCGGGCAATTTGGCGTCGACAGCTTGTTGAAACCATGTGTCGAATTGACGGATCGGATCGCGATCGACATCGCCAACGTCCAAAGAACCCAGCGAATAGTTTTTTCGAAGTTCGGCGAGTGAGGTCATGTTCTTATGCGAACGCTACAGTCCAACAAGTATAGCTAAGGAGTTAATTTTTTGCGCGCGACCAGGACAAGACCGCGGGAGATACGTGGCTTTCGCGCTTCACCGTCATCACGTCTGCGTCGATCCCACTCGACGCCTTCAGGCAAAATACGGGCTGAGTACGCCAGAACGCCTGAGCGCCGTCACTTTCTGTTTCGCCTGTCTTCCAACGAGCCCCGCCACCATGTCCAGCACCGCCGCGCAATCCGATCTTACTACCAGCCTCGACGGGAGTGAAACCGCCGACCACGCGCGGCGCTTCGGCGGCATCGCGCGTCTGTACGGCGCGCCGGCGCTCGCCGCGTTCGAAGGCGCGCATGTCGCGGTGATCGGTATCGGCGGCGTGGGGTCGTGGGTCGCCGAGGCGCTCGCGCGCAGCGCGGTCGGCACGCTGACGCTGATCGATCTGGACAACGTTGCTGAAAGCAACACGAACCGGCAGATCCATGCGCTCGACGGCAACTACGGGAAGCCGAAAGTCGAAGCGATGGCCGAGCGCATCGCCGCGATCAATCCGTATTGCGATGTGCGGCTGATCGAGGACTTCGTCGAGCCGGACAACTTCGCGGCCACGCTCGGCGGCGGTTTCGATTACGTGATCGACGCGATCGACAGCGTGCGCACGAAGACCGCGCTGATCGCGTGGTGTGTGGAGCGCAATCAGCCGTTGATCACGGTGGGCGGCGCGGGTGGCCAACTCGACCCGACGCGCATTCGCATCGACGATCTCGCGCTGACGATCCAGGACCCGCTGCTGTCGAAAGTGCGTGGCCAGTTGCGCAAACAGCATGGTTTTCCTCGCGGGCCGAAGGCGAAGTTCAAGGTGAGCGCGGTGTATTCCGACGAGCCGTTGATCTACCCGGAAGTCGCCGTCTGCGATATCGACGAGGAAGCCGAGCACGTCAGCACGTCGCCGGGTCACACGGGACCGGTTGGATTGAACTGTGCGGGATTCGGTTCGAGCGTGTGCGTGACCGCGAGCTTCGGTTTCGCAGCGGCCGCGCATGTGTTGCGGGCGTTGGCGAAGCAGGCGGTGACGTGAAGCGTTGAGCGCCGCGGAAAACGCGCACCGTATTCAAAGGCAGGGACGCGAGCAATGCGCGGCGCATTCAGCGTGCATTCAGCACACATTGGCGGGCATTAGGGCGCGGCGGCCGCATGTGCCGTGACGCGCCCGAAGCTCGCTTAATCAATGAATCAGTACAGCAATGCGCTCAGCTTGCGTCGCCATTGCGACACCAGCTCCGGCTGATGCGCGGCCAGATCGAACACCGACAACATCGTCTTGCGGCCGATATCGTCGCGGAACGTGCGATCGCGTTGCACGATCGCCAGCAGGTGTTCGAGCGCTTCACCATATTTGCGGCGCGCGATCAACGCGCTGGCCAGATCGAAGCGCGCTTCGAGATCGTCGGGAGCGGCTGCGACTTTGGCTTCGAGCGCATCGGTCGGCGGCAGGTCCGCGGCGGCATCCACTGCGTCGAGGCGCGTCTTGATTGCGTTAAAGCGCACGTCGATGCCTTGCGTCGTTTTCGGCGACAGCAGATCGACTTCATTGCGCGCCTCGTCGATGCGGTTGTCTTCGAGCAGCAGTTCGATGCGGTCCATGCGCGCTTCGTCGAAGCCCGGGTCGTACGCGAGGGCGGCTTGTAGCGCGTCGTACGCGTCTTCGCGGCGGCCCTCGGCCAACGCGGTTTGCGCTTCGAGACGCGCGGCATCCGCGCCTTGCGGCACGAGCCGCTCGAGGAATTCGCGCAATTGACCTTCGGGCAACACGCCGATGAACTGATCGACCGGCTGGCCGTCGGCGAAAGCGACCACGTGCGGAATGCTGCGCACCTGGAAGTGCGCGGCCAGTTCCTGATTCTCGTCGACGTTGACCTTCACCAGCTTCCATTTGCCGGCCGCTTCGGCTTCGAGCTTTTCCAGCATCGGGCCGAGGCTCTTGCAGGGGCCGCACCACGGCGCCCAGAAATCGACCAGCACGGGGGCCAGTGTCGACGCCGTGATGACGTCCTGTTCAAAAGTGGCCAGAGTGGTGTCCATTGCTTCCTCGTCGATAAAAACAGTTTGTCTTTAATTGGGGCCGAACGGCGTGGATTCAATGCGGGGCGCCGGCTTGGTCCGGTCGTCGCTCATTGCGCCCGATACGTGCTCCTTTGCGCTCATTTACGTGCCGGCAGCGGAATCCATTCGGTCTCGCCGGGCACGTGGCCCATCTCCTGATTCGTCCACGCGAGTTTCGCGGCCTCGATCTTCTCGCGCGAACTGGCGACGAAATTCCATTCGATAAAGCGCTCGCCATCCAGCTTCTCGCCGCCGAGCAGCATCACGCGCGCGCCGTGCGTGCTGGCGAGCGTGACCGTTTCGTCGAGCGCGAGCACCGCCATCTGGCCGGCTTCGAGCGGCGTGCCGTCGATCTCCAGGTCGCCGTCGACCAGATACACGCCGCGTTCCTCGTGTTCCGGTTCGAGCGCGAACGCGCCGCCCGGCGAGAACTCCGCGGCGACGTACAGCGTGCCCGAGAACGTCGCGACCGGTGACTCCACGCCGAAGGCCGTGCCCGCGATCACGCGCAGCGAAACGCCGTTGCGCTCGACGACCGGCAGCGTGTCCGCGGCGTGATGCGCGAACGACGGTTCGACCTCTTCGTCCGCGAGCGGCAGCGCGACCCAGGTCTGGATGCCGTGCATCGTCAGGCCGCTCGCGCGGTCTTCGGCGGGCGTGCGCTCGGAATGCACGATGCCGCGTCCCGCAGTCATCCAGTTGACGTCGCCGGGGACGATCTTCTGCTCGGAGCCGAGGCTGTCGCGGTGCATGATCGCGCCTTCGAACAGATAGGTGACGGTGGCGAGGCCGATGTGCGGATGCGGCCGCACGTCGAGGCCGACGCCGGGTTCGAGCGTCGCGGGGCCCATGTGGTCGAAGAAGATGAACGGGCCGATCAGGCGCGCCGCCATGGCGGGCAGCACGCGCCGCACGGTCAGACTGCCGACGTCGCGCAGATGCGGTTTGAGGACTGCTTTGATCGAGGAAGTCATGGGCGGGCTCGGCTGGAATAATCGGTGAGATTTGGTTTAATAGACGATTCTACTGCGCAGCGCGCCATGCCGACGGCTCGCGACACAGCGGCGCTGCGGGAACCCGTAGGATGCGCGGCCGCGCCGCGCTGCCGCCTCCGCTAAACTGCCGGATTAAACAATCAATCGGAGACCGGGATGTCGCCCAGGGATTTGCTGCTCGCGCTCGTGGTGGTGCTCGCGTGGGGCGTCAACTTCGTCGTGATCAAGGTGGGCCTGCACGGTGTGCCGCCGATGCTGCTCGGCGCATTGCGCTTTACGGTCGCGGCGGTGCCGGCGGTGTTTTTCGTCAAGCGCCCGAATCTGCCATGGCGCTGGCTGCTCGCGTACGGCGCGACGATCTCGTTCGGGCAATTCGCGTTTCTGTTCTCGGCGATGTACGTCGGCATGCCGGCGGGACTCGCGTCGCTGGTGCTGCAGGCGCAGGCGTTTTTCACGCTGATCTTCGCGGCGCTGTTCCTGCATGAACGCTTTTGCGCGCCGAACGTCGTGGGCTTGCTGATCGCGGCGGGCGGGCTCGCGGTCATCGGCCTGCAAGGCGGGCACTCGATGAGCGTCGCCGGTTTCGTGCTGACGCTGTGCGCCGCGTGCATGTGGGCGCTCGGCAACATCGTCACGAAGAAACTCGGCAAGGTCGATCTGGTCGGGCTGGTGGTGTGGGGCAGTCTGATTCCGCCGCTGCCGTTCTTCGCCGCGTCGTATCTGTTCGAGGGGCCGCAGAAAATCGTGGCCGCGCTGACGGGCATCAGCGCGATGTCGATCTTCGCGATCGTGTATCTCGCGTTCATCGCGACGTTGCTCGGCTACGGCTTGTGGAGCCGCCTGCTGTCGCGCTATCCGGCGAGCCAGGTCGCGCCGTTCTCGTTGCTGGTGCCGATCGTCGGGCTGGCGTCGGCGTCGCTGTTGCTCGATGAGCAGTTGACGGCGGTGCAGATTGGCGGCGCGTTGCTGGTGATGGCAGGCCTTGCGGTGAACGTGTTCGGCGGGTGGGTCGTGCAGCGGTTGATGCCGGCGCGTTGAGCGCATCATGAACAACGGCCGCATCGAGCGGCCGTTGTTCATTGCATCACTGCGCGCAAATGCATCACGTCATGCGGTTTTTCGCCAGCGGCGGATTCGCCGCGAAATAGCGCTTGATGCCGGTCATGATCGCGTCGGCCATCTTCTCGCGATACGCGTCGTCGTTGAGCCGGCGCTCCTCGTCCGGGTTGCTGATGAACGCGGTCTCGACGAGGATCGACGGAATGTCCGGCGCCTTCAGCACCGCGAACCCCGCCTGTTCGACCGAGCCCTTGTGCAGCTTGTTGATCCCGCCGATTTCCTTCAGCACGAAGTTGCCGTAACGCATCGAGTCGCGGATCTGCGCGGTGGTCGACATATCGAATAGCGCGCGATTGACGGTGGCGTCGGCGGACTTGATGTTGATCCCGCCGATCTGATCCGACGAGTTCTCCTTGTTCGCCATCCAGCGCGCGGCGGCGCTCGACGCGCCGTGCTCCGACAGCGCGAACACCGACGAGCCCTTCGCGTCCGGCGTGGTGAACGCATCCGCGTGGATCGACACGAACAGGTCCGCACCGACGCGCCGCGCCTTCTGCACGCGCACGTTCAGCGGCACGAAGAAGTCGGCGTCGCGGGTCATCATCGCGCGCATGTTCGCCTGCGCGTCGATCTTCGCGCGCAGCTTCTTCGCAATGTCGAGCGCGACGTGCTTCTCGTAGGTGCCCGAGCCGCCGATCGCACCCGGGTCTTCGCCGCCATGACCCGGATCGATCGCGACGGTCAGCAGACGCACCGTGTTGCTCTTGCCGGATTTGGGCGTGCTGAACGCGTAGGTGTCGTCGCTGCCTGCGTCGTCGCTGTCCTGATCGCGTGCGCTGCTGTTGCTGCCTTTATTGCGCGCGAGCGCGGCGGGCGGCACGAGCGGTGGTGCAGTCGGCGTGGCCGGCTTGCCGGCGATGACCGGCGCTGTCGGTGCAGTCGGCGTGGGCACGACATGCGTCGGCGCGCGCGGCGCGGCATTGCCGCTTGCGCCGCCGTTCTGCGCATAGCGCTCGAAGAACGCTTCGCTGTTGTCGGCGGTGGGCGGCGTCGTGCCGGGGCCGCTCAGCGTGGCCGGCGGCGCGCTGTTCTCGTCGTTCAGCGTCTGCTGCTTGCGCTCCGTCTGCGCGAGCAGATCCATCAACGGATCGGGGGCGACAGCCGGGTACAGGTCGAACACCAGCCGGTACTTGTACGCGCCGACCGGCGGCAGCGTGAACACCTGTGGCTTCACCGAACCCTTTAGGTCGAACACCATGCGCACCACGTGCGGCTGATATTGCCCGACCCGCACCGACGAAATCTGCGGATCGTTCGGCGTGATCTTCGAGACGAGATCCTTGAGCGCCTGATCGAGATCGAGGCCGCTCAGATCGACCACCAGACGGTCCGGTCCCTGCAACAACTGCTGTGCGTTCTGCAACGGCTGATCGGATTCGATCGTCACGCGCGTGTAGTCGCGCGCGGGCCAGACCCGCACGCCGAGCACCGAGCTGGCCGATGCGAGCCGCGGTGCGACGAGGCCGAGCACGAGCGTCGAGGCGCCCGCGCGAAGAATCTGCCGACGCCGCCAGTTATGCGTGGCGGTGGCCGCCGATTCGATCGAGCGGAACGGTTTGATCAACATCTTTCGAGACATGCCTTTCCTGATTCGCTGTATGCCCGTGCGACGAGCATGCGGCCGTTGCCCTCGTTGTCGAGGTCGAGCGAGAAGACGAGATCCGGCACGCCGAGGAGACGCCCTGCGCGTTGCGGCCATTCGACGAGGCAGATCGCGCCGCTGTCGAAGTATTCGCGAAAGCCCGCGTCGGCCCATTCGGCCGGATCGGTGAATCTGTACAGATCGAAGTGATAGAGCGCGAGTTCCCCGCCTTCGTCTTGCGGCCGCTCGAGCACATAAGGTTCGACCAGCGTGTAGGTGGGACTGCGCACGCGGCCGCTATGACCGAGCCCGCGCAAGGTCGCGCGCACGAGCGTGGTCTTGCCCGCGCCGAGGTCGCCGACGAGTTGGACCTGTAGCCCGTGGAACGCGTTGCCGCTCGCGGCGATCGCGGCGCGCACGCTTTCGATCGCCTGCGCGAAGCGCGCGCCGAAGGCGAGCGTGGCGGCTTCGTCCGCGAGCGCGAAGGTGCGTTCGAGCAGCACGGCGGCGGGCGGTTGAATCGCGTGATCGGGATTGGCAGGCATTCTCGTAAAATGGCGTGATGAACCGAAGTCCGGAGTCCCCTGTTTCCAGCACGCCCGCATCCGTCGATGCCGAGCGTGCAGTGCGTCATTTCGATGAAGTGGCGCTGAATGCGCTCGCGCTGAACATCAAAAGCTGGGGCCGTGAATTGGGTTTCGGGGGGATCGGCATTAGCGACACCGATCTGTCCGCCGCCGAAGCGCCGCTTGCAGCATGGCTGGAAGCGGGGTGCCACGGCGAGATGGATTATATGGCGAAACACGGCATGAAACGCGCGCGGCCCGCCGAGCTTGTGGCCGGCACGCGACGTGTGATTACCGCGCGTATCGCTTATTTGCCTTTCGCAACGTTGAGCGGCGACGCGAGCGGAACCACTACGGGAGACGGCCCGCTCGCGCAGGACTGGCGCGCAGCCGAGCATGCGCGGCTCAGAGACCCATCGGCGGCGGTGGTGTCGATCTATGCGCGCGGCCGCGACTATCACAAGGTGATGCGTAACCGTTTGCAACATCTGGCCGACAGGATCGAAGCCGAGATCGGGGCGTTCGGCTACCGCGTCTTTACCGATTCGGCGCCGGTGCTCGAAGTCGAACTTGCGCAGAAGGCGGCCATCGGCTGGCGCGGCAAGCATACGCTGCTGCTGCAACGCGACGCGGGCTCGCTGTTTTTCCTCGGCGAAATCTACGTCGACGTGCCGCTGCCGACCGATGCCGAAACCCAGCCCGAAGCGGCGCCCGAAACGCCGGGCTCGCATTGCGGCAGTTGCACGCGCTGCCTCGGGGCGTGTCCGACCGGGGCGATCGTCGCGCCGTACAAGGTCGACGCGCGGCTGTGCATCTCCTATCTCACGATCGAACTCAAAGGCAGTATCCCCGTTGACCTGCGGCCGCTGATCGGCAACCGTGTGTATGGCTGCGATGATTGCCAGCTCGTGTGTCCGTGGAACAAGTTCGCGCAGGCCGCGCCCGTTGCCGATTTCGATGTGCGGCATGGGCTCGATCGCGCGTCGCTGGTGGAACTCTTCGCGTGGAGCGCGGACGAGTTCGATACCCGTATGCAGGGCAGTGCGATTCGCCGCATCGGCTATGAGAGCTGGCTGCGCAATCTTGCGGTGGGGATGGGCAATGCGCTGCGGGCGTCGTCGGGAAGTTTGAGCGGCGCGGCGCGCGAGGCGATCGTGCAGGCATTGCGGCAACGCGTCGATGACTCTTCCGCCGTGGTGCGCGAACACGTGGAGTGGGCGTTGGAAGCGGCGTAAAGTGGCGGCAGTCGGGTGGGCCGTGAATGGTAAAAGAGGTTTGCACGAAGCGTTTTGCGCGGCCTGGTTCGCGTGCAAGGTCGGCGTGCGCAACGCCGGCGTACGCAGTGGCAAGCGGCTCGCGGTGTCAGTGAGGAGCAGGCAATCATGTTCAACGCAGTGATCGATGCACCGTTCGGCAAGGTCGGCATTCGTGTCGAAGGCGAGGCCGTGCGCGAGATCGTCTATCTACCGGATTCGGTGCAGAGCGTCGCGCCCGACACGCCGTTGGCGAAGCAGGCCGTCGAGCAGATCGAACGCTACTTCGAGCGGGCTTCCGCTAAGTTCGAGTTGCCGCTCGCGCCGGTCGGCACCGCGTTTCAGCGACGCGTCTGGCAAGCGTTATGCGAGATTCCGCCGGGCGTCGTGCTGACCTACGGACAGTTGGCGAAGCAGTTGGGCAGCGTGCCGCGCGCGGTCGGCCAGGCTTGCGGCGCGAATGACTTTCCGATTGTGATTCCGTGTCATCGGGTGGTGAGTTCGAGCGGCATCGGCGGCTTCGCGCATCATGCCGAAGAGGGCTTCTTTCGCAACGTGAAGCGCTGGCTGCTGGCGCATGAAGGCATTCCGTACGCATGAGCGATCTCACCGCCGACGACGCGAGCGTCGTGTCACTCTCATCTTCCTCCGAATGGGGGGCGAGTCAGGCGTCGATCGACGCGTTCTGCGACGCGCTATGGCTCGAACACGGCCTGTCGCGCAACACGCTCGATGCGTACCGGCGCGATCTGCGGCTCTTCAGCGAATGGCTCGCGACAACCCGCAACGCGTCGCTCGACACAGCCACCGAAGCCGATCTCAACGCATACAGCGCCGCCCGGCACCAGGACAAGTCGACCTCTGCGAACCGGCGGCTCTCGGTGTTTCGCCGCTATTACGCGTGGGCGGTGCGTGAGCATCGCGCGACGGTCGATCCCACCTTGCGCATCCGTTCGGCGAAACAGCCGCCGCGTTTTCCGTCGACGCTCAGCGAAGCGCAAGTCGAAGCGCTGCTCGGCGCACCCGATATCGACACGCCGCTGGGATTGCGCGATCGCACGATGCTGGAGCTGATGTATGCCAGCGGCCTGCGCGTCACCGAACTCGTCACGCTGAAGACGGTGGAAGTGGGGCTGAACGAAGGCGTGGTGCGCGTGATGGGCAAGGGCTCGAAGGAGCGGCTGATTCCGTTCGGAGAAGAAGCGCACGGCTGGATCGAGCGCTATCTGCGCGACGCGCGGCCGGCGCTGCTCGGCCCGCGCGCGACCGATGCGCTGTTCGTAACCAACCGCGCCGAAGGCATGACGCGTCAGCAGTTCTGGAACATCATCAAGCGCCACGCGGCGGCGGCCGATGTGCATGCGCCGTTGTCGCCGCATACGTTGCGGCACGCGTTCGCCACGCACCTGCTCAATCACGGCGCGGACCTGCGCGTCGTGCAGCTGCTGCTCGGCCACACGGATATCTCGACCACGCAGATCTACACGCACGTCGCCCGCGAACGGTTGAAGTCGCTGCATGCGATGCATCATCCGCGCGGGTGATGCTGGGCTTACGTGCGTGGTGCCGCGCGCCTTGCTATGGTTGTTGCGCTAGACGAACTCGCGCAAGCGGTGTTTGAGAATCTTGCCGGTCGAGGCCGCGGGTAACGCGGCGAGCACCTTCAATTCGGCCGGCCGCTTGTACGGCGCAAGGCGCTCGCCGCACCACGCGATCAATTCGGCGGGTGTCACTGTCGCGCCCGCCGTCAATTCGACGAACGCGATCACTTCCTCGTTGCCCTCGACCGCGCGTCCGATCACCGCCGACTGCACGACTTGCGGATGCGCATTCAACACGTGCTCGACTTCGGCCGGGTAGACATTGAAGCCCGAGCGGATAATCAACTCCTTGCTGCGCCCGACGATATGCAGCGCGCCGTCGGCGTCCTGCCGCGCGAGGTCGCCGGTCTTGAGCCAGCCGTCCTCGGTCACGGTCGCGCGGGTTTGCTCCGGACTGCGGTAGTAGCCGAGCATCACGTTCGGCCCACGCACCCACAGTTCACCGATTTCACCCGGCGGCGCCTCGACGCCGTCGAGCCCGACGAACCTCACGTCGACGCCCGGAATGACTTCGCCGACCGAGCAGTCGCTGCGCGGTGCATCGAGCATCGTGTGCGAGACCGTGGGACTGCTCTCGGTCATCCCATAGCCGTTGTGCAGCGGCAGACCGTAGACGGCCTCGACTTGCGCCTTCAGCGCGGCGTCGAGCGGCGAGCCGCCCGAGTAGGCAAAGCGCAGATGCGGCGCCGACCACGGGAAGCCGCGCGTCTGCAGATGTTCGAGCAGTTTGGCGTGCATTGCCGGCACGCCCTGGAAGATCGACACGCGTTCGTTGGCGAGGGCGCGCCGCACGGCTTCCGGCGCGAAGCGCGGCGCAAGCCGCAAGGTCGCGCCGGCGTGCAGGCTGCCCAGGCATACCGATGCGAAGCCGTACACATGCGAGATCGGCAGTACCGCATAGACAACGTCGTCGGGCCCGACCTTGCGCAAGCGGCTCGACACGGCCGCGATGTAAAGAAGGTTGCGATGCGACAGCATCACGCCTTTCGGTGCGCCGGTGGTGCCGGTGGTGTAGATCAGCGCGGCGCACTGGCGGTCGTTCGCGGCTTCGAGCGGTTCGGCTTGCGCCGTGCTATCCACGGTGTATGACCATGCGCCGATGTCCGGTGTGATGGCTGGCGCGGGCGTCGCTCGATGGCGCAGCGCGTGTTGCAGGGCGTCGCCGGACTCCACCGCATACGCGACTACGCGAGGCTGCGCGTGCGCGCGGATTGCGTCGAGCTCGGCAGCGGACAGTCGCGCGTTCGACACCAGCGCCCATGCGTCGAGGCGCGCGGTCGCGAACAGCAGCACGATCTGCGCGATGCTGTTCTCCGCGACGATCATCACGCGATCGCCGCCGCGCACGCCCCATTCGCGCAGCAAGGCGGTGACGGCGGCGATGGCTTCCAGCAGTTGCGCGCTAGTGAGTTGACGCGCGTCCTCGATCAGGGCGACGTGCTGCGGGTCGCGTGCGGCGGCGAGCGCGGGAATCTCGGCAATGCGTGCGGGCAGGGCAGCCAGCAGGGCGGGGATGTCGATAGTGGAACGGATGGGTGAATCGATGCTCAATGCTGTCTCCGGTGTCGATCAGAGTGAGTTGCTTAAAGCGCTCCACTGCGCAGCATGCCCTGCGTCAGCGGTCCAACCGAATATTTTCGAACGATCGTGCCACAACCGCCGCGCTCGCACAATCGGCCATTCGGCAAATAGCCGTTGTGCAAACTCGCCATTACAATGCGCCGATGAGCAAATCCAGACACGTTTCCGAGACGCCTGCCACGCAGTTTCTGCGCCGCCACGGCGTCGCGTTCGGCGAGCACCCTTACGATTACGTCGAGCACGGCGGCACCGGCGAATCGGCGCGCCAGCTCGGCGTGGACGAGCATCATGTCGTGAAGACCCTCGTGATGGAAGACGAACACGCGAAGCCGCTGATCGTGCTGATGCACGGCGATCGCACCGTCAGCACCAAGAACCTCGCGCGACAGATCGGCGCGAAGCGCGTCGAGCCGTGCAAGCCCGAGGTGGCAAACCGGCACTCCGGCTATCTGATCGGCGGCACGTCGCCGTTCGGCACGCGCAAGCAGATGCCGGTCTATGTCGAGTCGACTATTCTCGAGTTGGACCGGATCTGGCTGAACGGAGGCCGGCGTGGGTTCCTCGTCAGTATCGAGCCGAAGGTGCTGACCGGGCTGCTGGCGGCAAAGGCGGTGCAGTGCGCGAGCGTCGATTGACGTTTGCGAGAATGTTTTCCGGGCGGGCGCGTTCGGTAGAATGTGCGCCGCTTTGTTCCGAGTTGTGTTCCCCGTTGCATGCACTGATGCGGTCGCAGTATCGGGTTTCAGACCGCTGATCCTTATAAGAGTCCCCAGATGCAAAACCTGATCGTTGCTGTCGTTGCCTACCTGATCGGTTCGGTGTCGTTTGCCGTGATCGTGAGCGCCGCAATGGGCCTCGACGACCCGCGCTCGTACGGCTCGGGCAACCCAGGCGCCACCAACGTGCTGCGCAGCGGCAGCAAGAAGGCGGCGATTCTCACGCTGATCGGCGACGCCTTCAAGGGCTGGCTGCCGGTCTGGTTCGTCGTGCACTACGGCGCGCGCTACGGGCTGGACGAGACGTCGGTGGCGATTGCCGCGGTCGCGGTGTTTCTCGGCCACCTGTATCCGGTGTTCTTCCGCTTCAAGGGCGGCAAGGGCGTGGCGACCGCGGCGGGCGTGCTGCTCGCGATCAATCCGACGCTCGGCGTCGCGACCTTGCTGACATGGCTGATCGTCGCGTTCTTCACGCGCTATTCGTCGCTGGCGGCGCTGGCCGCGGCGGTGTTCGCGCCGCTCTTCTACGCATTTCTGTTCGGGCCGCGAGTGATTGCGCTGGCGATCGTCGTGATGAGTTCGCTGCTGGTGTGGCGTCATCGCGGCAACATCGCCAAGCTGATGCGCGGGCAGGAAAGCCGCATCGGCGATAAGAAGAAGGCGGCTGCGCCGGCGGCGGGCAATGATCTTTGAGGCTTTGAGGCTTTGAGGCTTTGAGGCTTTGAGGCTTTGAGGCTTTGAGACGCGGCGCGCATTGCGCGCCGCGCCGACCCAAGGCGACACCCGGCGCGAATCGCTCGCCCGCCCCTTGCGCAAGCCTCACGGCGTTCGTAGCGATTGCCCGTCGCCGCGCGCGTACTTGCGCTGTTGCAGCCTCAGTCGCGGAAGTTGTTGAAGTCGAGCGGCGTGTCGGTCACGTCCTTGCGTAGCATCGCGATCACGCTTTGCAGGTCGTCGCGCTTGCCGCCGGTGATGCGCACCGCGTCGCCCTGAATGCTCGCCTGCACCTTGATCTTGCTGTCCTTCACGAGGCGCACGATCTTCTTCGACAGATCGCCCGACACGCCCTTCTTGATCTTGATGACCTGCTTGACCTTGTCGCCGCCGATCTTCTCGATCTTGCCGTAGTCGAGAAAGCGCACGTCGACGTTGCGCTTGGCCATTTTCGACAGCAGCACGTCTTTCACCTGACCGAGCTTGAAGTCGTCGTCGGCGTAGGCCGTGATTTCGTTTTCCTTATGTTCGACGCGCGCGTCCGACCCCTTAAAGTCGAAGCGTGTGGAAATTTCCTTGTTGGACTGTTC
Source organism: Paraburkholderia ginsengisoli NBRC 100965 (assembly GCF_000739735.1). Classification (GTDB taxonomy): domain Bacteria; phylum Pseudomonadota; class Gammaproteobacteria; order Burkholderiales; family Burkholderiaceae; genus Paraburkholderia; species Paraburkholderia ginsengisoli. The sequence goes on from NZ_BBJF01000003.1 coordinate 72,091, forward strand.
GATCGCGTTCTTGACTTCGATCATGTTCGCTTCACAGACGACGTCAAACGATGGCATTGCATTCTCCCAATAGTGCTGCGGTGCGTGACGCGGCCGGGCGGCTGCGCACGGGGCACTCGCTATAATCACGGACCGGACGTCATTTTACCGACGCCACTCCCTTTTGCCCAAGGCCGCCGCGCATTGTCGCGCGGCCGGGGCCGATCTGGCCTGATTCGCTGTTTCATTGTCCTCGATTCCGATGTCCCAATCCGATTCCGCCGCGTTCATTGCCGGCTATCCGCTGAAGGCGCACAACACCTTCGGCTTCGATGTCCGCGCGCAGTTTGCCTGCCGGATCGAACGCGAAGCGCAATTGATGGCCGCCGTGCGTGACCCGCGCGCGGCCGGCCTGCCACGTCTCGTGCTGGGCGGCGGCAGCAACGTCGTGCTGAGCGGCGATTTCGCCGGGCTGGTGCTGCTGGTCGCGTTGCGGGGCCGACGCGTCGTGCGGGAGGACAACGATGCCTGGTACGTCGAGGCGGCTGGCGGCGAGCCGTGGCATGAGTTCGTCGCGTGGACTTTGTCGCAGGGTTTGCCTGGGCTGGAGAATCTCGCGCTGATTCCGGGCACGGTCGGCGCCGCGCCGATCCAGAACATCGGCGCATATGGACTGGAAATGTGCGAGCGCTTTGCGTCGCTGCGTGCGGTGGAGTTGGCGACCGGCGACGTGGTCGAACTCGACGCGCAGGCTTGCCGCTTCGGCTACCGCGACAGCTTCTTCAAACGGGAAGGGCGCGACCGTTTCGTGATCACGTCGGTGACGTTCCGTCTGCCGAAGGTCTGGCAGCCGCGTGCTGGTTACGCGGACCTCGCGCGTGAACTGGCTGCGGGAGGTTATGCCGCCAGCGCCGGGCAAGGCAGCACGGGTACGCAGCCGACTGCGCAAGCGATCTTCAATGCGGTAGTGGCGGTGCGCCGCGCCAAGTTGCCCGATCCGCTGGAACTCGGCAATGCCGGGAGCTTTTTCAAGAATCCGGTCGTGGACGCGGCGCGGTTCGATGCGCTGAAAAACAATGAGCCGGATGTGGTGTCCTATCCGCAGGCAGACGGCCGGGTGAAGCTCGCCGCCGGCTGGTTGATCGATCGATGCGGCTGGAAAGGCCGTGCGATGGGCGCGGCGGCCGTGCATGAGCGGCAGGCGCTGGTGCTGGTGAATCGCGGCGGCGCGAGCGGCGCGGAAGTGCTGGCGCTGGCTCGGGCTGTTCAGCGGGACGTGCTGGAGCGGTTCGGCGTGGAGTTGGAAGCGGAGCCGGTTTGTTTGTGACGCGGCGCGGGCGTGGGGGCGTAGTGGGCTGAGGCAGAGCGAGCGGAGTCGTACTGTGAGGGCTCGGAAAAGCGGTTCGATGGATGCGCTCGTGAATCTTGACGCCGACTCGTACGAGCGTGATGCCGGAATGAAAAAAGCGCCGGGAGATAAACTCCCGGCGCTTTTTTATCGACTGCGTTTCGGATCAGGCCGTGCCTGCGGCGCTTGATTTCGCGGACGCGAAGCTAGCCTTCACCGAAATTCCCCCGATCAACCACGCTGACGGCGCGCGTTCTCCGCGATCCGCATGCGCAGCGCGTTCAGCTTGATGAAGCCGCCGGCGTCGGCCTGGTTGTAGGCGCCGCCGTCGTCGTCGAACGTGGCGATGGTCTTGTCGAACAGCGTTTCTTTCGAATCACGCGCGACCACCGAAACGCTGCCCTTGTACAGCTTCACACGCACCCAGCCGTTGACCTTTTCCTGCGTGTGGTCGATCAGCACCTGGATCGCGCGGCGCTCCGGGCTCCACCAGTAGCCGTTATAAATCAGCGACGCGTAGCGGGCCATCAGGTCGTCTTTCAGGTGAGCGACTTCACGGTCGAGCGTGATCGACTCGATGCCGCGGTGCGCCTTCAGCATGATCGTGCCGCCCGGCGTTTCATAGCAGCCGCGCGACTTCATGCCGACGTAACGGTTTTCCACCAGATCCAGACGGCCGATGCCGTGCTTGCCGCCGAGGCGGTTCAGTTCGGTCAGCATTTCCGCCGCCGACAGACGCTTGCCATTGATCGCGACCGGATCGCCGTGCTCGTACTCGATGTCGAGGTACTCAGGCTGGTCCGGCGCCTGTTCCGGCGACACTGTCCAGCGCCACATATCGGCTTCCGCTTCCGCCTTCGGGTCTTCGAGGTGACGGCCTTCGAACGAGATGTGCAGCAGGTTCGCGTCCATCGAATACGGCGCGCCGCCTTGCTTGTGCTTCATTTCGATAGGAATGCCGGCCTTTTCCGCGTACGCGAGCAGCTTTTCGCGCGACAGCAGGTCCCACTCGCGCCACGGTGCGATCACCTTGATGCCCGGCTCGAGCGCGTAGTAGCCGAGTTCGAAGCGAACCTGGTCATTACCCTTGCCGGTTGCGCCGTGCGACACCGCCTGTGCGCCGGTGGCGCGAGCAATCTCGATCTGACGCCTGGCGATCAGCGGACGTGCGATCGACGTGCCCAGCAGGTACTCGCCTTCATAGATCGTGTTGGCGCGGAACATCGGGAACACGTAGTCGCGCACGAATTCTTCACGCAGGTCTTCGATGAAAATGTTTTCCTGCTTGATGCCGAGTTGCAGGGCCTTCTTGCGCGCCGGCTCCAGCTCTTCGCCCTGGCCGATGTCGGCCGTGAACGTGACGACTTCGGCGTCGTAGTTGTCCTGCAACCACTTCAGGATGACGGAGGTGTCGAGGCCGCCCGAATAGGCGAGCACGACTTTCTTGATATCGCTCATGGTGAACTCGTAGCTGGAAGAAGCGGGAAAACAAGCGCACCGGCGGTTCCGGCGCGCGGAAAAGCGCTATTTTGACACTAAACCGCCGGGCGCCCGCGTTTTTGGGGCAGTGCGGTGGTGCGGCCGGGTCCGCATTTCAATCGAGGACACCGGCCCGATGCGCGGCGCTAACGTGGATGCCTTGCCTCGTATTCAAGGCCCCGTCGCGCTTCACGCAGGTGCTGCGTAGCGGCCAGCTCAGTGATTCAGCTTGCCGAGCAGCAGATATTCCATCAACGCCTTTTGCACGTGCAAACGGTTTTCCGCCTCGTCCCACACGACGCTTTGCGGGCCGTCAATCACTTCCGCGCTGACTTCCTCGCCGCGGTGGGCGGGCAGGCAGTGCATGAAGAGCGCGTCGGAGTTGGCGCGCGCCATCATTTCGGCGTCGACGCACCAGTCGGCGAAGGCTTTCTTGCGCGCTTCGTTTTCGGCTTCGAAGCCCATGCTGGTCCAGACGTCGGTGGTGACGAGGTCGGCGCCCGCGCAGGCTTCGTTCGGGTCGTCGAATTCCTCGTAGAACGGCGCGCTCTCGGCGGCGACCATTGCGCGGTCGAGCTTGTAGCCCGGCGGCGTGGACAGGCGCAGCTTGAAGCCGAGAATCTGCGCGGCTTCGATCCACGTGTACAGCATGTTGTTCGCGTCGCCGACCCACGCGACCGTCTTGTCGCGGATCGGACCGCGATGTTCGAAGTACGTGAAGATGTCGGCCAGCACCTGGCAGGGGTGATACTCGTTGGTCAGCCCGTTGATCACCGGCACGCGCGAATTTTCCGCGAAGCGCTGGATGATGTCCTGACCGAACGTGCGGATCATGATGATGTCGACCATGCGCGAGATCACTTGCGCGGCGTCTTCGATCGGTTCGCCGCGGCCGAGTTGCGTGTCGCGCGTGCTCATGAAGACGGCGTGGCCGCCCAGCTGGAAGATGCCGGCTTCGAACGACAGGCGCGTGCGCGTCGAATTTTTTTCGAAGATCATCGCCAGCGTGCGGTCGTGCAGCGGGTGATAAGTCTCGTAGCTCTTGAATTTGCGTTTCAGAATGCGCGCGCGTTCCAGCACGTACTCGTAGTCTTCCAGCGAGAAATCTTTGAACTGCAGGTAGTGGCGAATTTTCTTGGCGGTCATGAAACAAATACGGCGGTCTCACCCGGCAGGATTGCCGGACGGCGCCGCCGTCGTTTGTGGTAACTCAATGCAGCATAAAGGATTTCGCCCCGTTTGACGAGTCGGCCAAAAGGCCGGGAAAGCTGGCTGAAAGCCTCGCCCGGCTGCCGGCGGGACCTTGTGTGCGCTGCGGAAAAAGGACCGCTGCGCTATAATCTGCCGGTTCTCCCAAAGCCCGGCAGGCCGTATCTGGCCTGCGGGATACGGCTCGCGCGGTTCGGAAAATCTGCTCGCGGTGCGCCGTCATGACAAGCGCCGAGGCTGCTCAGCCGGCCCAGGCGGTTTCTGGTGGTGCGGCTTGCCATCGCGGCGTACCTGCCGCGAATTCAGGCATCTGCAGCTGACGTGCCGTCGGCTTTGCCGTCTTCCCGCTGGGCAGTCACACAGGTATTTCTACATGGCCGAAGCAGCTCCAACCGAATTTTTCATTCAGGGCATCACGTCGACCGGAAAGCGATTCCGGCCGAGCGACTGGTCGGAGCGGCTCGCCGGTGTGATGGCGTGTTTCGGCCCGGGAGCGAAGAAGGGGCCGAATGCCTATATGCAGTACTCGGTGTACGTGCGGCCGACCATGATCGGCGATCTCAAATGCGTGATTCTCGATTCACGCCTGCGCGACATTGAGCCGATGGCCTTCGATTTCGTGCTCAATTTCGCGAAAGACAACGACCTCGTCGTCACCGAGGCTTGCGAGCTGGAAATCGACCATGCTCCCGCGCCGCAAGCCAAAAGGCACGTTCTATAGCGCAAGCCGGCCAGATCGAAGAAAACAGAAAACCCGCCAGAAGCGGGTTTTTTTGCGTGAAGCCGGCGCATCGGGCACCCGTTCGTCAATTGCAGCGAGCGCGATGCGGTGAACCGCGCGCCCGTGTTCGCGCCAAGCAAAAAAGCCCGCCGAGGCGGGCCTTTCTGTGCAGCGGAAACAGGAGGTAGCCCACCGGAGCGGGCTGACCGGAATTACTGCGCTGCGGACGCTTGCAGACCCTTGATGGCTGCAGCGAGACGGCTCTTATGGCGAGCAGCCTTGTTCTTGTGAACGATGCTCTTGTCGGCAATGATGTCGATGGTCTTCGACGATGCCTGGAAGATTTCAGCGGCCTTAGCCTTGTCGCCGGCGTCGATCGCCTTGCGGACAGCCTTGATAGCCGTGCGGAACTTCGAGCGCAGTGCCGAGTTGTGCGAGTTTGCCTTGGCGGCCTGGCGGGCGCGCTTGCGTGCTTGTGCGGAGTTAGCCATGACGGTTCCTTATCCTGTTCCTGTTTCCAGTACCTGACCTTCAAGTGGTGAGGTGCTGCTTTTAATCCGAACTCTTGGAAGCGATTGCCCAAGAGCGCAAAAGGTGTCGAAAAAATCGATCGAACTACGCGAAGGCGGGCCCGTGTTCCCGGGTATCCGAGGATGTTGCCAGACGGCGTGCTGCCGACCTGAACCCCGTCCGAAAATTGAGCGAGCTTCGAAACCGGCGATTATAGCAACAAAATCAGGCACGTGGCAACGGGAATACATGGGTGCGCCGCACGGGCCTGTCGCGTGAAGGCCGCTGCCGTCGGGCGGGCAGTCGCTTGACAGTGTGGCGAGAGCGTCGCCGCGGCGTCCAGCAGCACGCGCTCCGTGGCGTGTTGGGCGGGACGCGGTACGATCCCGCTCGGCCGCAAAAAAATGCGCCGATCACGCGATCCGATCGAACGTCTGCGCAGCAAATCGGTCCGAATCGCGTTCTGGCTCGTCGTCCGCACTTGCGGCACCCGTATAATAAGCGCCCCATGAATCTATTCCGAGCCCTGCTGACGGTCAGCGGCTTCACGCTGCTGTCGCGCGTGACCGGACTGGCCCGCGAAACGCTGATCGCTCGTGCGTTCGGCGCCAGTCAATACACTGACGCGTTTTACGTCGCCTTCCGTATCCCGAACCTGCTGCGCCGCATTTCCGCCGAAGGCGCGTTCTCGCAGGCCTTCGTGCCGATCCTCGCCGAGTTCAAGAACCAGCAGGGCCACGACGCCACCAAAGCACTGGTCGACGCCACGTCCACCGTGCTCGCGTGGGCGCTGGCGGTGCTGTCGCTAATCGGCGTGGTGGGCGCGTCAGGCGTGGTGTACATCGTCGCCTCGGGCCTCGCGCACGAAGGGCAGGCGTACGCGCTCGCGGTCACGATGACGCGCATCATGTTCCCGTACATCATTTTCATCTCGTTGACGTCGCTGGCGTCGGGTGTCCTGAACACGTACAAGAACTTCTCGTTGCCCGCGTTCGCGCCTGTGCTGCTGAACGTGGCGTTCATCGTCGCGGCGGTGTTCGTCGCGCCGCGTCTGCAGACGCCGGTCTATGCGCTCGCGTGGGCAGTGATCGCGGGCGGCATTCTGCAATTCATCGTGCAACTGCCAGGTCTGAAGAAGATCGACATGGTGCCGCGCATCAGCCTGAATCCGCTGCGCGCGCTCGCGCATCGCGGCGTCAAGCGGGTGCTGTCGAAGATGGTCCCGGCGATGTTCGCCGTGTCGGTCGCGCAGATCAGCCTGATCATCAACACCAATATCGCGTCGCGCATCGGGCCGGGCGCGGTGTCGTGGATCAACTACGCCGACCGGCTGATGGAGTTTCCGACCGCGCTGCTCGGCGTCGCGCTGGGCACGATCCTGCTGCCGAGCCTGTCGAAGGCGCACGTCGACGCCGATCCGCAGGAGTACTCGTCGCTGCTCGACTGGGGGCTGCGCGTGACGTTCCTGCTGGCCGCGCCGAGCGCGGTTGCGCTGTTTTTCTTCGCGCAGCCGCTGACCGCCGTGCTGTTCAACTACGGCAAGTTCGACGGCAACTCGGTCGTGATGGTTAGCCGCGCGCTGTCCGCGTATGGCGTCGGCCTGATCGGTCTGATTCTGATCAAGATCCTCGCGCCCGGCTTCTACGCGAAGCAGGACATCAAGACGCCGGTGAAAATCGGCGTCGGCGTGTTGATCGCGACGCAGTTGAGTAACTATGTGTTCGTGCCGCTTTTCTCGCATGCGGGTCTCACGCTGAGTGTCGGGCTCGGCGCTTGCGTCAACGCATTGCTGCTGTTCGTCGGTCTGCGCAACCGCGGAATTTATATGCCGTCGGGCGGCTGGCTCAAATTCTTCGTGCAGTTGTTCGGCGCCTGTCTGGTGCTCGCCGGCACGATGCGTTGGCTGGCGATCAACTTCGACTGGATCGCCATGCATGACCGGCCGGTCGACCGGATGGTGCTGCTGGGCGCGTGTCTCGTGCTGTTTGCCGCGCTATATTTCGGTATGCTTTGGTTGATGGGCTTCAAGTACGCGTATTTCAAAAGGCGAGTGAAGTGATCACGATGACGCGAGTTCTCGACTATTTCAGCACGCTCGTAGCCGAAGACGAGAGTCTGCCGCTGACCGAGACGGCCCTCTCGCTCGCGCAGGATGCCTACCCCGATCTCGATCTGCAAGCTACGCTGGCCGAGATCGACGAACTGGTGGTGCGCCTGCAGCGCCGCATGCCGGCCGACGCCGACATCCGTCAGAAGGTCGGCATTCTGAACCGGTTCTTCTTCCGCGAGCTCGGCTTTGCCGCGAACCTCAACGACTACTACGATCCCGACAACAGTCATCTGAATGCGGTGCTCAAGCGGCGCCGCGGCATTCCGATTTCGCTCGCGGTGCTGTATCTGGAGATGGCCGAGCAGATCGGCATTCCGGCGCGCGGTGTGTCGTTTCCGGGGCACTTCCTGCTGCGCGTCACGACGCCCGACGGCGACATGATGCTCGATCCGACCAGCGGACATTCGCTGACCGAAGCGCAGATGGTCGAGATGCTGGAGCCGTACGTGGCGTCAGCGGGCGAATCGGTGAGCCGCGCGCTGCGCATGCTGCTGCAACCGGCCACGCGTCGCGAGATCATCGCGCGGATGCTGCGCAATCTGAAATCCACCTATCTTCAGACCGAGCGCTGGCAGCGTTTGCTGGCGGTGCAGCAGCGTCTCGTGATTTTGCTGCCGGAAAATATCGAGGAGGTGCGCGATCGCGGCTTCGCGTACGCGCGGCTCGACTACCTGCGCCCCGCGCTCGAAGACCTCGAAAGCTATCTGGGCGATCGCCCGGATGCCGAGGACGCGACGGTGGTCGAGTCGCAATTGCATGAATTGCGTCAACGCACCCAGCACGACGATCGCGAATAGCGCCAGCCGTGCCGTGCGCTTTGAAGCCGCGCAAAACAGAACGCCTGCACATGGATCATGTGCAGGCGTTTTTTCCTGCGTGCCGTATGCCGTATGCCGCATCAGGCGGCAGGACGGCGCGGCGTTACTTCGGCTGCATGCGGATCGCGCCGTCCAGACGAATCACTTCGCCGTTGAGCATCGGATTGTCGAAAATCTGCTTGGCGAGCATCGCGTATTCCGCGGGTTTGCCGAGCCGCGGCGGGAACGGCACCATCGCGCCGAGCGCGTCCTGCACTTCCTGCGGCATGCCGAGCAGCATCGGCGTTTCGAAGATGCCCGGGGCGATCGTCATCACGCGGATCGCGTTGCGCGACAGGTCGCGCGCGATCGGCAGCGTCATGCCGACCACGCCGCCCTTCGATGCCGCGTAGGCCGCCTGGCCGATCTGGCCGTCGTACGCGGCCACCGATGCCGTGTTGATGATCACGCCGCGCTCGCCGTTCGCGTTCGGCTCGTTCTTCGACATTGCCGCGGCGGCGAGCCGGATCATGTTGAAGGTGCCGATCAGATTGATCGAGATGGTGCGCGCGAACGAGTCGAGCGGATGCGGGCCGTCCTTGCCGACCGTTTTCGTGGCCGGTGCGACGCCCGCGCAATTCACGAGGCCGCGCAGCGTGCCGAGCTTCGTCGCGGCTTCGACGGCCTGGATGGCGTCGTCTTCGCGGCTCACGTCGCATTTGACGAACACGCCGCCGAGTTCTTTGGCAAGCGCTTCGCCGGCGTCCTGATTCAGATCGGCGAGCACCACCTTGCCGCCGTTCTCGACGAGCAGGCGCGCTGTGGCGGCGCCAAGACCCGATGCACCGCCGGTGATCAGGAACGCATTGTCACGAATCTCCATGTCTACTCCTTTGCTTCGGTTGTCGTATCTCGATCGAATATCTTTTCGATGATCGATTGTAACGGCTATGCTGCAGCGCGGAAAGCCAAGCGGTGGGGCGTGTCTGGTCCGTCGCGCGAGCGAACAGATTGGGATAGCTAATTAATTGGCAGGAGCGCGTACGGCTCGGAGAGCGAGGCGGGCGGGCCCACGCTGCGCCGTTTCTCCCGATAAACCAATAAAAAACCCGCCGGCGAAGGGCGGGTTTTTTCAAACAGAAGCGGTTTGAAGCGAACTTACTTCAACGCGTCGAACGCGCGAGTGCGAATCTCATCGACACTGCCGAGGCCCGAAATACGGCGGTACTGCGGTGCCTTCAATGTGGTCGACGGATCGCCGTTGTTCGCCCAGTTGTTGTAGTACTCGATCAGCGGCTTGGTTTGCGCTTCATACACGTCCAGACGCTTCCTGACCGTTTCTTCCTTGTCGTCTTCGCGCTGGATCAGCGGCTCGCCGGTCACGTCGTCCACGCCTTCGACCTTCGGCGGATTGAACTTGACGTGATACGTGCGGCCCGAAGCGGCGTGCGAGCGGCGGCCGCTCATACGCAAGATGATCTCGTCGAACGGCACGTCGATTTCCAGCACGTAGTCGATCGCGACGCCGGCCTGCTTCATCGCTTCCGCTTGCGGAATGGTGCGCGGAAAACCGTCGAACAGATAGCCGTTCGCGCAGTCCGGCTGCTGCAGACGTTCCTTCACCAGGTTGATGATCAACTCGTCTGTGACCAGTTCGCCGGCGTCCATGAAGCGCTTCGCTTCGAGGCCGAGCGGCGTGCCTGCCTTGACGGCCGCGCGCAGCATGTCACCCGTGGAAATTTGCGGAATACCGAATTTTTCCTTGATGAAGTTTGCCTGAGTGCCCTTACCCGCGCCGGGTGCACCCAAAAGGATCAAACGCATGTGATATCTCCAGATCTATGTGAATTCTTCGATGCCGCCGCAGCCATCCCACGATTCGTCGAGGGGCCCGCGTCGGCGGCCGTTGCGGTCTCGCGCTGCACGTCCAAACACGACGGCGCTGCAAGAGGGGCAACGATGCGACCGGGCAAACCCTGAGTTTCGCTATGCAAGGGGAGGCGCGCATAACCGTCCGATTATGCCATGGGTTTTTGTGCTCAAGACCCGAATAAAGCCTGCACGCGCGCGAGATCCGCGGGGGTGTCGACGCCGGGCAGCGGCACATCCGGCGTGACGAGCACCGCGATGCGCTCGCCATGCCACATCGCGCGAAGCTGTTCGAGCGCTTCGACCTGTTCGATCGGCGAGATGGCGAGACTCGGGTACGTGCGCAGGAATTGCGCGCGATACGCGTATAGCCCGATATGCCGATGAACGATCGCCGGTGCAGGCGGGGCGGGCATCGACGCGACATTCGGCCAGTGCGGCTGATACGCGTCGCGAGCCCAGGGGATCGGCGCGCGCGAAAAGTACAGCGCGACGCCGTGCGCGTCGAGCACGACCTTGACGACGTTCGGATTGAAAATTTCCGCGGGATCGGTGATCGGGTGCGCGGCGGTGGCGATCGCACAGCCGTTGCTTGCCGCGAGGTGCGACGCGACGCCGCACACGAGAGCCGGATCGATCAGCGGTTCGTCGCCTTGCACGTTGACGACGATCGTGTCGTCGCTCCAGCCGAACTGCGCGGCGACTTCCGCGAGACGGTCGGTGCCCGACGGATGGTCGGCGCGCGTCAGCACGGCTTCGAAGCCGTGGTCGCGCGCGGCGTCAAGCACGGCCTGCGCGTCCGACGCGACCAGTACCTGCTGTGCGCCCGACTCGCGCGCGCGTTCGGCGACCCGCACCACCATCGGCTTGCCGCCGATATCGGCGAGCGGCTTGTTGGGCAGGCGCGTCGAAGCGAGCCGGGCCGGCACGACGGCGATGAACGGGGGAGTGGCGGGGTTAGCTTGGGTCATCGGGAAGACAGGCGGAAAGACGGGCAGGGATTAAACCGGAGGAAGCACCCGCGCATGCGGTACGGGCGCGAACAGGAAAGACAGCAGCGGACGCGCAAGGCAACGGCCAGTGGCGTCGCGGGACAGCGCGGCGGGGCGCCGGCCCCGCGCGCGAAGCGAACTCAGGCGACCGAGCCCGGATTCAGATCGACCGGCGTGCCTTCCACGGTCTGCCGCGCTTCGTCGACCAGCATCACGGGAATGCCGTCGCGGATCGGATAAGCGAGTTTGTCCGCGTTGCAGATCAGTTCCTGCGCGGCACGGTCGTAGCTGAGCGGGCCCTTGCAGATCGGGCAGACGAGAATTTCAAGCAGGCGAGCGTCCACGGACTTTCTCCACAACTAATGCAATGAGGCGATGATCGAGCGCGGCTTCGACCGGGACAACCCAGATGCGCGCGTCGTGCCAGGACCCTAATTTTACCGCATCCTTTTCCGTAATCAGGATCGCATCGGCGTCCACGTCGGTAAAAGGATTGCGTTCGAACGCGTAGTGATCGGGCAGCGCGCGCGTGGCGGGCGCGAGACCGGCGGCACGCAGCGTCGCGAAAAAGCGCTCCGGCGCGCCGATGCCGGCCGCGGCCAGCACGCGCTCGCCGGCGAACTGCGCGAGCGGACGGCGCAGCGCCGGGTTCTCCAGATGCCAGGCGTCGGCGGGCGCGAGTTGCAGCGCGAACGTGTTCGGCCACGGCGGCAGGGTGCGCGCGTACGGATCGTTGATCAGCGTCGCGTCGCGTCGGCGCGATAGCGGCTCGCGCAACGGGCCGGCCGGCAGCAGGAAGCCGTTCCCGCCGAGCCGGTGGTCGAACACGACCAGTTCGGCGTCGCGCGCGAGGCGGTAATGCTGCAGGCCGTCGTCGCTGACGATCACGTCGACGTCGCGATGCGCGGCGCACAGCGCCTGCGCGGCGGCCACGCGGTCCGGACAGACCCACACCGGCGCGCCCGTGCGGCGTGCAATCAGCAACGGTTCGTCGCCGCCGACCGTCGCCGCCGACGCAGGCGTGACCGGCGTCGGTGTTCTCACGCGCGCGCCGTAGCCGCGCGACACCACGCCGGGACTGAAACCGGCGGCGCGCAACGCTTCGACCAGCGCGATGACGGTCGGCGTCTTGCCGGTGCCGCCGACGGTCACGTTGCCGACCACGACCACCGGCACGCCGACTCGCACGGATTTCAGCCAGCCTAGCGAGAAGGCGGCGCGGCGCGCGCCGGCAATCGCGCCGAACACGCACGCGAGCGGCGTCAGCGCCCACGCGAACGGCCCGCGCTGTTGCCACTCGCGCGCGAGGCGGGCTTCGAGACGGTCGTTGAGTGCGCTCATGGACGAGTCGCGCGGACGAGCGGCGCGCCATTCGCCGGCAGAGGGCGGCGCGGCGGCGTGCAGGCGCCTGGCGCTATACGCGGGGTCAGCATCAACGCGGTTCTCCGGACAGTCGAAAAAGTGAGGCGGGAAATGATGCAGCGGCGGGGTCCGTCGCGCTCGCGCAGCGTGCCGCAATGGTCCGCTTCGCGGGGCGTCCGGCATGCCGTCGAACCCGCCACTCTAGCGTGCGCGCATCCCGCCCGGCAAGTCGCGCGGCGAGTGTCAACGCAGGAGCCGCGAGTCGCAATGCTGCCCGCAGCCTGTGGATAACTTTGTGGAGAACCTGCCGTCAAATCGGCGCGAAGGCCCGTTCCGAGCCTTGCGCATCGGCAAGTGCAGTGGCTGCTGAGATGTAAACACCATATAAATCAACGACATGCTCTGAATCGACCCGCGCTGGCGGTCGGTCTGGCGGGATCCGTCTGGCGCCTCCCGCCATGTGGACACTTTTAACAATTCAGCGACTACGCTGGACGCCGTTAGCTAGTCGGTCTATCGTCTGTCCGGCCAGTCACAGATACCCCTTCGCATGAATTCCGAAAGTCCTTTTGCTTCGTCGGCGACGCCCGGCGGTGAAGTCGTCGTTCCCGTTTCAGCGCTCAACCGCGCGATCGGCACGATGCTCGAACGCTCGTTTCCGCTCGTCTGGGTGGCCGGCGAAGTGTCCAACTTCACGCGCGCGGCGAGCGGCCACTGGTATTTCTCGATCAAGGACGCGCAGGCGCAAATGCGTTGCGTGATGTTCCGCGGGCGGGCGCAATACGCCGAATTTACGCCGCGCGAAGGCGATCGCATCGAAGTGCGCGCGCTCGTCACGATGTACGAGCCGCGCGGTGAACTGCAACTGAATGTCGAAGCGGTGCGCCGCACCGGCCAGGGGCGTCTGTACGAAGCGTTTCTCAGGCTCAAGGCGCAGCTCGAAGCGGAGGGGCTCTTTGCTGCCGAGCGCAAGCGCGCGTTGCCGACGCATCCGCGGGCGATCGGCATTGTCACGTCATTGCAGGCCGCCGCATTGCGTGACGTGCTGACCACGCTGTCGCGCCGCGCGCCGCATATTCCCGTGATCGTCTATCCGGCGCCCGTGCAGGGCGTGGGCGTCAGCACGAAGCTCGCGGCGATGGTCGACGCGGCCAGCGCGCGGCGCGAAGTCGACGTGCTGATCGTGTGTCGCGGCGGCGGGTCGATCGAAGACCTGTGGGCCTTCAACGAAGAAGTGCTCGCGCGCGCGATTGCGGAAAGCGCGATTCCTGTGGTGAGCGGCGTCGGTCACGAAACCGATTTCACGATCGCTGATTTCGCCGCCGACGTGCGCGCGCCGACGCCGACCGGCGCCGCCGAACTCGTCAGCCCGCAACGCGTGCTGCTGCTGCGCGAACTCGATCATCGTCACGCGACCCTCGCGCGCGGTTTCGGCCGCATGATGGAGCGGCGCGCGCAACAACTCGACTGGCTCGCGCGCAGGCTCGTGTCGCCGGCCGAGCGGCTCACGCGGCAACGCACGCATCTGCAGCAATTGAGCGTGCGGCTCGCGTCGGCGGGCGCGCGTCCGGTGCGTGACGCGCGAGCGCGTTTTTCATTGCTGCAGATGCGCTGGCAGCGCTGGCGTCCGGATCTCGCCGCGCATCAGGCGAAGCTCGGCAATCTCACGCAACGTCTGGACGCGGCTCTATTGCGCCAGCATGAACGGCAGGTCGCGCGGATCGATACGCTCGCCGCCCGGCTCGAAGTGCTGAGTCCACAGCGCACGCTGGAGCGGGGCTACGCCGCGATGATCGATGCGCAGAGCGGCCGCGCGGTGCGCGCGCCGTCGTCGTTGCGACCGGGGCGTCGCCTGACCGTGCATCTCGCCGAAGGCTCGGCCGACATCGCGCTGGCCGATGTGCAAGCGCGTCTCACCGACGGTTTCTGACACTTCGCCGACGCTCGCAACGGCCGTGCTGCGGCTCGCGGATGAGCCGGGCACACGCTATGCGAATGCACGGTTTACGCGGTGTGCACGGCCTCTTTTTCGCTGCCGGGCATAAAGTCCGTTGGTTTGCGGGGTTATTCCAACTCGCCTACAATCGAGTGTTCTTAAGCGTTATCCGCAGACTCCCCACAACAGATACAGACAAAGGAAATCACCATGGAACATACGCTCCCGCCGCTGCCGTTCGCGAAAAACGCACTTGCTCCGCACATGTCGGAAGAGACGCTCGAATTTCACTACGGCAAGCACCACCAGACCTATGTGACCAACCTGAACAATCTGATCAAGGGTACGGAGTTCGAGAACCTGTCGCTGGAAGAGATCGTCAAGAAGTCGTCGGGCGGCGTGTTCAACAATTCGGCTCAGGTGTGGAACCACACGTTCTTCTGGAACAGCCTGTCGCCGCAAGGTGGCGGTGCACCGACCGGCGCACTGGCTGACGCGATCAACGCGAAGTGGGGTTCGTTCGACAAGTTCAAGGAAGAATTCGCGAAGACCGCAGTCGGCACGTTCGGCTCGGGCTGGGCATGGCTCGTGAAGAAGGCCGACGGTTCGCTCGACCTGGTGTCGACGAGCAACGCCGCCACGCCGCTGACCACCGACGCGAAAGCACTGCTGACGATCGACGTGTGGGAACACGCGTACTACATCGACTACCGCAATGCGCGTCCGAAGTTCGTCGAAGCGTACTGGAACATCGTCAACTGGGAATTCGCGTCGAAGAACTTCGCGTGAGATTGCCGTGAGTGTGTCAGTTGCCGCGTGACGTGACGGTTTGAGTCGGCCAATCGCATTGGCGGGATTCGACATGATGCCGTCGTCGCGGTGGCAACGAACGGTTTGAAAAGTGAAAGCCCTTATTCCTGAGGGCTTTTTTTTCGGGCTTGGGAAATGGGCCTGAGCAAGCTTGTGCAAGTCAATGCAATTCGCAGGTCGTAGCGCGAATGTGGACGGTGACGGAATGCATTTTCGCTCGGCGAGTTTGATGGGGCCCGTGACTGCGATCGTTAAGTTCACCGTTATGATTGCCGAGCCGGTTCTTCAGGCACAAGTTTGTCACAGTTGGTAACTGCCGCATCGCGAGTGAACGCGCATGAGGTGGCATGCTCAGATTTCGCCGGACTTCGCGTGTGTGGATCAAGGCTGCGGCGATGCCGCATCTTCATTGTTCGAGGTCCGTTGATGCCGATGGCCTCGACCCGCACGCGTCGGTGGCGCGACCGAACTGGCAGACGTGGGCGGTGGCGGATGATTCATAAACTGAAAATTCTGCGCTATGGCGGCGCTTGGAAATGTCGTAGCTGGTTGCTGAATTGCGTCACGAGACAAGGCTGTATCCGACTGCGCGAAGACCGACGATACACAAGTGGCACAAGCCACGCCCACTGCCAAAGCTAACCGATTCATTGAGTCATCCTTCTTTTCCTTGAGAGGGGCAATATCCGCGCGATGCGCGAGCGCGTATAGTCGAGCCGCCGCGTGTCGCGGGACCGAGTCTTGCGGCGAGCGATTTGCACGATAGCGTTGCAAGCCAGTTTAGGCGCCACGACGCGCGATTTGATTGCCGGCCCGCTTACAAGCGTTACCTGGTATGACGCCGCCACACGGCGAGTGCCCTGCGACACGCCATGCGATTCGCACGCCCACCCGCCGAAGTGCGGAGAAAAAACTTTCTGTAACTATCCGGTAACCATAGATCGCGCCGATTGGCCTAACGTTTGAATTCCCATGTTTCGAAAGCACCATGATGTCCAGCACTAAATCGATAAGTATGGCAATACCGGTCGCCGTGGTTGCACTCGCGCTCGGCGGTTGCGCGGTGATGCCGCCGAGTGGCCCGAGCGTGGTCGCGCTGCCGCGCAGCGGCGAATCGCTTGACCAGTTTCAGCAGAACGACTACGCGTGTCGTGATTACGCGAACCGCTCCACTAATTCGTCCGGCTCGGCGCAGGCGGCCACGACGAATAGCGTGAACAGCGCGGCGCTGGGCACCTTCGGTGGCGCGGCGATAGGTGCACTGCTCGGCGCGGCGGCCGGCAATGCGGGTGCTGGCGCGGCCATCGGCGCGGGTAGCGGGCTGCTGATCGGCGGCGCGAACGGTGCCAACAGCGCGCAGTATTCTGCGGCCGGCTTGCAGGCGCACTACGACGCCGCCTACGCGCAGTGCATGACCTCGAAGGGCGACACGATTGCGCAGCCGCGGCCGTACTACGCCGCGCCGCAACCAGTGTATGTCGCGCCGCAGCCTTACTATGCACCGCCGCCGGGGTACGTCGCGCCTCCGCCGGTCATGTATGCGCCTTATCCGTACTATTGAGCCGTTTAGCGCGTGGATCGATCGGTCCGCTTGGCGTTGTCGAAGCCCGCTGTTTCACGCGGTGATCGCGCAAACCGATCGGTGTCAACGTTCCTTCATCTTGGGCGGAAATACGCACTTGTTCGCCGCACGTTGCGTTGACGCCGAAGTCGGCGTGTTTAGCGTCAGGAGCCGAAGGGGATCGCGAACGTCGAGCGCTGCCGGCGCGCTCCGTTCAGCGCGCGTTCGATGCGGTCGGTCCGCGTGCTGCGGTTCGGCAGACCGGTGACCGTCTCAAGCTTGGCGAGCCGCACGATCTCGCCGCAGCAGAGATCGGAGCGCGCGGTGGTCGGGCGCTCGGGCATTGGCGACAAGCTCCGTGCAGCCGAGGTGACGGGTTTGCTGTTTTTTGTGCGATTGGATGCAACGAATCAGCGCAAAAAAAGCCCCTGCTCGTGGCGAGCAGGGGCTTTTCGGTTAGCGCGCCGCATGTCCCGGCGCCCTCGCGTTAGCGCGGTCGCGAGCAGTGCGTGCATCGACAGCAGCAGACGCTAATAGCACCGATCGGTTGCGATGGCCCGCGCCGGGCAAGTCAGTGCGAATCATGCAACGTGAACTGCTTACTCCGCATCACTCGTCGCCGCTGTTTTGCGAGGACGACGGCTGCGTGGCGCGGTTTTACGTGCGGCCTTTTTGACTGCAACGGGCGCTTCCTCCGCAGCGACAGCTACTGACTGCGGCTCGGCGGGTGCGGCGATCTCCGGGATGTCATCGATCGTGCGCGGCGTGCTCTTTTTCGCTTTCTTCGCGGCCGTCTTGCGTGGCGCGCGTGTCTTGCGGCGTTCGGCCTTGTTGCCGTCCGCATCGCTGGCGTCTTCGTTACCACCAACTGCAACCGGCTCAGCGGCAGCGTTTTCCTGCTCTACCCAGGTGGCTTCCGGCTGTTCGGCAGCAGGCTCGCTGGCCCAAGGCGCTCGCTCCTGTTCGTACTCGTGCGCCGGGGTTTCCTCGCGAGCTTGCACGTGACCCGTGGGCTCGACCTGTACGCGCTCTTCGTGAATCGCCTCCTGTTGCCCACGGCCAGCCTTGCGATTGCCGCGGCCTCTGCGACGCGATTCGTGCTTGCCACCCGTTTCGGCAACGGCAATCACCGTCTCGGCAACCTGCGCCTCATACAACTGCTCGGCCGATTCCGCTTCGGCAGGCTCGTTCACGCCTTCGCCAGCGACGTTTGCCGCCGTACTGCGGTAGACGTATGCGCCAGATTTCTCGTCGCGACCAAATTCGAGCAGCCCACGTGCCTGCGCCTCTTCCAGCAGATTGCCGAAGGCGCGAAAACCGTAGTACGTCTCGTTGAAATCCGGTTTGCGGCGCTTGATCGCGTTCTTCAATACGGATGCCCAGATCTTGCCGCTGTCGCCGCGTTCGGACGCGAGTGCATCGAACGTTTGCACCGCGATCTCCACCGCCTTCGTGCGGCGTTTTTCCAGATCTTCCTTGTGACGGCTCTTGTCTTCGTCCGGCGCACGTTTGGCTGCTTGCTGAGCGTTCTGCTGCGGACGCGTCGACTCGCGCTTCACAACCGTGCGCTGACTTTCACGCACGAGGTCGTCGTAAAAGAAGAACTCGTCGCAGTTCGCGATCAGCAGATCGGACGTGGACTGCTGCACGCCCACGCCGATCACCTGTTTAGCGTTCTCTCGCAGCTTCGACACCAGCGGCGAAAAGTCGGAGTCGCCGCTGATGATCACGAACGTATTGACGTGCGACTTCGTGTAGCAGAGGTCGAGCGCGTCGACGACGAGCCGGATATCCGCAGAATTCTTGCCCGATTGGCGCACGTGCGGAATTTCGATCAATTCGAAATTGGCTTCGTGCATCGCGCCTTTGAAACTCTTGTAGCGATCCCAGTCGCAATACGCCTTCTTCACGACAATGCTGCCCTTGAGCAGCAGACGTTCGAGCACCAGCTTGATATCGAACTTGTCGTACTTCGCGTCGCGCACGCCGAGCGCGACATTTTCGAAGTCGCAGAATAGCGCCATGCTGACGTTTTCGTTGGATGACGCCATGTATATCTCCATTGAAGCGATCGTCGAATTCGACGAATCGCGACCATGATAGCGATTCCAGCGAAGGTGAGCAGCTTTTGTGTTTTGGCCGCACCGACTGCGACGGCAACAGAGGCTGACTTGCGGGCGCCGTCACGGTGGGCGCCGCACTCCATTTCGGCCGCGAGGACAGCGTGCGTCGCTTGAGCGAGTCGAGTAAAGCGGATCTAAATGAATCACTGGTTTCGCCTGTATGAAAATGGAAAGATGCGCTTCGAGCACTCGACCACCCTTACGACTGCGCGACTGCTAGTGGCACAAGCAGGAGAGCGCGGAAGCCAAGTCCTGAATAGCAAAGTGTTCGTTGGAACCGGAGCCGAACGGGGCAAAGGGGACGCCGCTATAGGTCATGTCGGCGCACAACGTCGCCCACCGCCGCGCGCGTTTCGAGCACGCCGTCGATCAATCCGTACTCCTTCGCCTCATGGGCCGACATGAAGTTGTCGCGATCGGTGTCGCGCACGATTTCCTCGACGCTGCGTCCGGTTCGCTCGGCCATCATGGCATTCAGGCGCGCCCGCAGATACAGCACTTCCTTCGCCTGAATCTCGACGTCCGCCGCCGTGCCCTGGCTGCCGCCGGACGGCTGGTGAATCATGATGCGCGCGTTGGGCAACGCGTAGCGCTTGCCGCGTTGACCCGCGGTGAGCAGGAATGTCCCCATGCTGGCGGCGAAGCCGGTGCACAACGTCGACACCTCCGGTTTGATGAATCGCATGGTGTCGTAAATTGCCAGACCGTCATACACCGAGCCGCCCGGCGAGTTGATATAAAAGGAAATATCCTTGTCGGGGTTTTCGGATTCGAGAAACAGCAACTGGGCGACAATCAGACTGGCCGACTGCTCGTTGACCGGCCCGACCAGAAACACGATGCGCTCGCGCAGCAGGCGCGAGTAAATGTCGTAGGCGCGTTCGCCGCGTCCCGACTGCTCGATCACCGTGGGAACGAGGCCGAGGCCGTGGACGGATGGATAGCTGAGGTGCATAGGGGTTCCATAGTGGCGGCACGGCACGGATGCCCGATGAGTACCTCTGGATCGAGCATCGCACGAGCGACGTGGTGGGTTAAAGAACCGGGCGCTGCGTGCGCCGGCTGTTGCTCATTTGACGATGCAGCGTGCGTCCGCGTGACAGAAATATTTTTGCTTCGCGCTGTCACATCGTGGTGGGCTGGGGCGTCAAGCTGAAGAGAATGCCGACTACGGCGAGCGCCTGCCCACCCCCGCAGGCAAGCAAGGCGCGCTTTTTTTCACCTGCACGATCTGGAGGCGTACGCATGACGGAACAAGGAATCAACAAGGCATCCAGTTTCGAGGCCGTGCGCGCCCGCCTGCTCGCGCTGGCGTACAGGATGCTCGGCAGCCGCGCCGAAGCGGAAGACGTGGTACAGGACGTCTGGCTCAAATGGCAACTGGCGGACACACGCGCGGTGCAAACGCCGGCCGCCTGGCTCACCACGCTTGCTACGCGCACAGCGATCGACCGTCTGCGGCACGTGCAGCGCGAGCGTTCGCAGGCGGCGGGCTGGTTGCCGGAACCGTGGCTGGACGAGGTCGCGCCGTCGGCGGAAGAGCTCGCATTGCGGGCGGCGGAGATGTCCTACGGTGTGATGCTGCTGCTGGAACGTCTGAAGCCCGATGAGCGCGCGGCGTTCGTGCTGCACGAAGCGTTCGATTGCGACTACGCGGAGATCGCAAAAATTCTCGAACGTGCACCGGCTACCTGCCGGCAGATCGTCCGTCGGGCCAAGGCGCGTTTGCAGCGCGCAGGTGCGCCGGTGGAGCGGCCCGACCCGGTTGCGCACGCCCGCATCGTCGAGCGTTTGCGTGCCGCGCTCGAGTCGCAGGATCGAAAGGGTCTGTTGCGGCTCTTCAGCGAGGCGCCGGAAGTCGTCAGCGACGCGCCCGTGGGCGCGCCTGCATGCGTACGCGAGCCGGCCGCAGCGGAGTGGGTGGACACGGTGACCTCGCTGGCACAGCACGCGAGCAACGCGGAAGTGGTGTCGATCGAAGGGAACATGTGCGTCGCGCTGTTCTTCGAAGGCGACGTCGTCGGTGTGCTCGACGTGTGGACGAACGGCGTGGCGGATGGCTCGACGAAGATCATTTCGCTGCGCATCGTGACCAGCGCCGCGCGCTTGCATGCTGCCAACCGCGTGGTGGGCCGGGCGGCCGTCGCGCAATTGCTCGCGCGCATCCGGCGGCGCCCGGGGCCGTCAGTTGCGATGCGCCGCGACTTCCCAGTTGATGTCCACGCATAGCACCTGCGTGCCATGTGGCGTATGCGCGGCGATCGAGGCGGTCACACACAGATGCGCTTCGTTGATCGACAGATAAGGCGGTGTGAGATGCACTTGACCCGGCACGCGCATCGCCTGGATGAAGTACGGCCGGCGTTCCCAACTCGCGCCCTCCGAATGCAACAGCGGTCGGAAACGCTTTGCGCGTTGCGACGTGCGCCCAGGCGGCAGCACGTTGTCGCCGATCTGCCGGCCCGAACCGTCGAGCACGAAGCAGCGCGCCGTTTCGCCGAGCAGCAGCAACGGCGCGGTGGCCTGGGCGATCGACTCGCCGGTCACCAGTTGCGCGGCGGCTGTTTCCAGTGCGGTGACGTACGGTGCGAGCCGCGCGGATTGCGCGTGCTGGCGTGCGGTGACCCGTTCGCGCAGTGCAGCGGAGAGCGAGTCCATCAGGCCGGCCGCGGCTTGCGGCTTGACCGGCTCGACGCTCGGGCCCGCGAAGAACGCGCCCTGCACGAAGTCCACGTTGCATTCGAGCGCAATCAGCGCGTCGCGCTCGGTGCTCAGGCCACCCATCAGCACCAGTTGCCCGGACTCGTGCAGCAGCGAAACGAGGCCCGGCAGTACGCGTTCGATATGCGAATGTTCGCTGGCTTGGGCAAGGATGCAGCGGTCGAGTGTGACGATATCCGGACGCAGATTCCACACGCGGTCGATGTTCGAATGCTTCGCGCCGAAGCCGTCGAGCGCGATCAGAAAGCCGGATTTGCGCAGCGCGTCGATGATTTCGGCGAAGCGCGTGGTTTCGCCGCCCGCTTGCTCGGAAACTTCGAGCACCACGCGCTGCGGCGGCAGGCCCAGCGCTTTGAGGCCGGCCAGCAGCGCATCGCCGTAGCTAGTGTCCATCAGCGCGGCCGGATGCAGGCTCAGGAAGAGCCACTCGTCGTGGCTGTCGAATGCGTTGAAGTTGCCCAGATGCAGCGATTCGGCCAGGCGGCCGAGTTCCAGCAGATCGCCGCGCCGCGCGGCCTGCGTGAACACCTCGTGCGAGGGCACTTGCTGCGCGTGTTCGTCGTGGGCGCGCAGCGACGCGTGGTAGCCGATCGCGCGGCGGTGCGACACCGAGAAGACGGGCTGAAATACGCTGAAAACGGTGTAGCCGCCGTACAGAACGGTGCGCCGGGAGCCTTCGTCGCCGGCCATAGGGCGCGGCGGCTGGAAGCCGGGAGGATCGAGTTCGATCATGCTCATCGTGTCGGTCGTGTGGAGGTGGCGGCGCGCGTGCGGCTCGATGGGACGGCGCATGCGCAAAACGAGAGTTTACAGGATAGGCGAGCAAGAACTATGCGCGTGCGGAAACACACCGTTCGCACGTCCCAGCCATGCTCTGATACGACGATTGTGCGCCACCCCGGGTGCGAACGTGACGGTTCGCACTTCGCTGGTGCGGCCCGCGCCCTGTTGCGGGTCGGCGGCGAGGTGCGGCTGGCGTTGTGCGCGTCAGGTCCGCTCCGACGGATCGGTCTTCTTCGCCGGCGTGCGGATGTCCGGCGACAGTTGCGCGAAGATCCACGACGAGCACGCGGTGATGATGCCGACACACAGGAAGGTCGCATGAAACGCGGGCAGCGAATTGATCGCGGTCACGCGCTGCAACAGACCGGTGAAGGTCGCGAGCAGCGCGCCGGCTACGGTCACGCCGAGACTCATCGACAGCATCTGGACCAGCGAAAACAGGCTGTTGCCGCTGCTCGCGCCGCCGGTGCCCAGGTCCTTCAGCGTCAACGTATTCATCGCGGTGAACTGCATCGAGTTGACAGCGCCGAAGATCGCCAGTTGCACGAGCCGCAGCCACAGCGGTTGATTCGCACTGGTGAGCGCGAAACTCGCCATAGCCAGGCCGACCAGCACCGTGTTGACGATCAACACGCGTCGGTAGCTGTACCTGACGATCAGTTTCGTCACGAGACGTTTGGACGCCATACCGGCGGCGGCCACCGGCAGCATCATCAGGCCCGCTTCGAATGCGCTGTAGCCGAGGCTCACCTGCAGCAGCAGAGGGATCAGGTACGGCATCGAGCCGCTGCCTATCCGCGCGAACAGATTGCCAAGCAGGCCGACGCTGAACGTGTGGATCTTGAAAAGATCGAGCGGGAACAGCGGCGCGGGTTCGCGCACCGCGTGCAACGCGTATGCGACGAAGCAGGCGAGGCTGAGGATCAGCAGTACCAGCACGGTCGCGTGTTGAATGCCGAACTCGGTGCGGCCGTCGAGCGCGAACGAAATCGCCACCATGCCGACGATCAGCAGCAGGTAGCCCTTCATGTCGAACTTGCCCGTGTGCTCGTTACGGCTATCCGGCATGAAGATGAAGGTCGCGATGCAGCCCACGATTCCGACCGGCACGTTGATCAGAAAGATCCAGTGCCACGACGCGATCTTCACGAGCCAGCCGCCGAGTGTGGGACCGATCAATGGGCCGATCAGACCAGGAATTGCCACGAACGACAGCGCCGGCAAATAGCGTTCCGCCGGAAAGGTGCGCAACACCGCGAGCCGTCCCACAGGCAACAGCATGGCTCCGCCCACGCCTTGCACGATGCGGAAGACCACCAGTTGATTCAGCGTATGGGCGTTCGCACACAGCAGCGAGCCCACCGCGAACACGAGGATTGCGCTGAAGAACACGCGTCGCGTGCCGAGTTTGTCGGCGAGCCAGCCGGACACGGGAATCATCACCGCCATCGTCAGCGAATAGGCGATCACTACCGATTGCATGCGCAGCGGCAACTCGCCGAGGCTCGTCGCCATCGCCGGGAGCGCGGTATTGACGATGGTCGAGTCGAGCGTCTGCATGAAGAAGCCGGTGGCGACGAGCCACAGCATCACGGTGAGCGAGCGGGCCGAAGGTCCCGAGGGGGTGTTGACAGCGGAGGCGGGCGGAGTCGGCGTCGTGGACATGGAGAGCGGCTGGGCGCGCTGGACGGGCTGGGACTCGCTATTCTAGGGAAAAGCGCGGCGCCGCGCAGCGTGAGCCGGCGAGGGCGTGGTTAGGCCGCGGACTTCGAGCGTTGACCTTGCGGATGCGGTGCGAGGTAGGCGCTTAGGCGGCCCGCAAAGTGATTGCCAGGGCAGACCAACAAAGCAGAGCTCTGCTGGCCGAGTCCCAAGGCAACCTCCCAAGGCAACCTCCCAAGGCAACCTCCCAAGGCAACCTCCCAAGGCAACCTCCCAAGGCAACCTCCCAAGGCAACCTCCCAAGGCAACCTCCCAAGGCAACCTCCCAAGGCAACCTCCCAAGGCAACCTCCCAACCCCCTGGTCGCCGAACCCATCACCCGTCCCCCTCCAACCCCACCGCCGCATGAAAAAACGCCTGCGCCCGCGGCTCATTACCGAACGCCACATGAATCCTGATCCAGGGGCTCGTCTCCATATTCGGCCGGAAGTAGCTGCCCGGCACCACCGTCACGCCCAGCGGCGCACCGCACGCCACCAACCGTTCGGCGTCGGCGACATGCGGCACGCGCGCCCACACGAACTTGCCGCCCACGGGTTTTTCGAAAATCTCCCAACCCGCATCTTCGAGTATCTGGATCGTCGAGCCAAGCGCGTCGCGCATGCGGCGGCGCAGCCGCTCCAGGTATTTGCGGTACGCGCCGCGTTCGAGCAACGACACCGCGACCGCTTCGGCGAAGCGCGAGCCGCCAATGCTCGTCAGCATCTTGATATCGACCAGATCCTTGATGATCGCGTGGCTCGCCACCACACAGCCGACGCGCAGCGACGACGATAACGTCTTCGACAGCCCGCCGACGTAGATCACGTGTTCGAGCTGATCGAGCGTCGCGAGGCGGTCGGTGAGTTCGGTCTGGAAGTCCGCATAGATGTCGTCCTCGATGATCGAGAAGCCGTGCTCGCGCGCCAGTTGCAGTAACCGGAAGGCCACTTGCGGCGCGACCGTGGTGCCGGTCGGATTGTGGAATACGGTGTTGATGAACAGCAGTCTCGGTCGATGCAGCTTGAGCTGCTCCTGCATGACGTCGAGGTCGGGGCCGTTGCGGGTGCGCGGAATGCCGATCAGTTTCACCCCGTGCAGTTTCAGCAGGCCGTACAGGTTGTAGTAGCCGGGGTCTTCGACAAAGATCGTGTCGCCGGGCTTGAGCATGTAACGCATCAGCAGATCGAGCGCCTGGCTCGCGCCGTTGGTGATCAGGATCTGCGACGCGTCCGCCTGAATCCCCAACTGTCCGATCCGGCTTTGCAGATGTTCGCGCAAGCTCAGGTTACCGAGCGGCGTCGCGTAATCGACCATACTCTCCGGGTCCGTGCGCGACACGTGGCGGATTGCCTGCGCGAGACTGTCCGTGTCGCGCCAGCTTGCCGGGATGAAGCCGCTGCCGAGCTTCAGCGTTTCGCCGGGATGGTTGAACTGCTGCAGCAGATGTCCCGATTCGTCCTCGGCGCGGCGCGGGTCCGAAGTGCCCTGGCAAAGGGTCGTCGCCGGTTGACGGTCGGCCACATAGAAGCCCGAGCCGTGGCGCGAATCGACATAGCCGAGCGACACCAGCCGGTCGTACGCCTCGATCACCGGAAAGCGGCTCACGCCGAAGTCGGCGGCGAACTGGCGGATCGACGGCAGCTTCGAGCCCGGGTGCGCGACGCGCGAGCGGATCCATGCGGTGACGCCGGTGACGATCTGCTCGGTGATCGGCACACCGTTGTCGCGATCGATCTGGATTTCGAGTTTCATGCGCGCGCTTCCTTCACCTGACGACGCGTGGTCGGTCTGACGACAAGCGTCTTGTCCACGACGCATCAATCGCCCAACTGTCCGGTTTTTCGACTGAACAGTTCCACTGAAAGTGTTCGGAACTGTGCATGGGTTTTCGATGATCGCACGTCAATAATCGGTACAATAGAAAAGTTCTTTGAAGGAGAACGGCGATGCGTGAAGTGCGGATTTTCGAGTTGGAACATGACGAGCCCGCGACGGCCTGGCGTGTCGCGCGTCCGTCGACCTTCAAGGTGATATCGGGCGAAATCTGGCTGACCGTCGAAGGCGAGCATGAGGATCACTGGCTCGCCGCTGGCGAGTCGGTCGAGTTGCCGCGCCGGGCGCTCGCATGGATCAGCGCGAGTCAGGGCGGCGCGCGCTTTTCGCTGTCGAGCGGCTCCGAGCAGGTGACGTCGACGCCGCGGCTGAGTTGGCCGGTGTTCGGCTGGTTGCCGCGCTGGCTCGGCGTGGCTTGAAAAAATGCTGGCGAGCGGCGGGGCGACCTTAATTCACCTCGGCCTATTCGACTGACTCAAACCCGCCGCTTCATATTCCCCGATGTACCGCGCCCTCGGCCGGATCAGGCGGCCGTCGCGCGTCTGTTCCATCGCATGCGCGATCCAGCCGACCACCCGGCCCACCGCAAACAGCGTGAACGCGGCGCCGGCCGGCAGCGCGAGGACGCGCTCGATCGCGGCGAGCGCGAAATCGACGGTCGGCTCCGCGCCGGTCGTGTCGCGCACCGTGCGCGCGAGTCGCAGCACGTCGCCGAGCGGCGAGCGCGCCGGCGCGCAATCGGCCAGCATCTCCAGCAGCAGTCGCGCGCGCGGATCGCCGTCCGGATACAGCGGATGGCCGAAGCCCGATAGCACCGGTCCCTGCGCGCGGTGTTCATGGCGCGCGAGACGGTTCGCCAGATAGCGATCGAGATCGGGCGCGCGCGATGCTTCGTCGAGCAGCGCGGCGATCCGCACCGTCTCGCCGCCGTGACGCGGTCCGGAGAGCGCCGCGAGCCCACCCGCCACCGCGCCGAACAGGTGCGTTCCCGTCGACGTGATACAGCGCACCGTGAAGGTCGACGCATTCAGCTCGTGATCCGCGCAGGCGACCAGCGCGGCGCGCAACAGTCCGGCCCGCTCCCGGTTGCGCACCCGCCAGGCCGAAGCCAGTTGCCGATGCAGCGGTTCGTTCGACGGCGCCGCCGAGATCATCGCGGCGCCCAGCAGCCGCATGACGGCGCACGCAGTATCGAGTTGCGCATCGCGGCCGAGTGCCCACACGCGCGGCATTTGCGCGGCGGCCGCCGGCAGCAGCACGAGCGCTCGATCAAGCGGCGTGCTGTCGCCCCAGAGCTTGAGCCATGCGGCCCATTGAGCGGGCGCGAGTGGCACCGCCGGCGCTTCGGCAATGCGCCGCGCGCTGCATTCCCACAGCAATGCCGCGACGTCCTCGAGCGACGCACTGCGCGCCAGTTCCATCGCATCGTGGCCGCGATACAGCAGACGGCCGTCGGCGACCAGCGTGATCGACGATTCGAGCACCGGCACACCCCAGTCCAGCACCTTCTGCGCGACCTTGCCGGCGCGCTTGCCGTCGGCTTTGCGGCGCGCGAGGCGGCGCACCTCGGCGGCATCGTAGAGACGGTGCTTGCCATGCGCATCCGGCGACGAGCTGAGCATGCCGCGGCTCACGTACGCGTATAGCGTGGGCAGGCTGATGCCGAGCGTAGCGGCGGCTTCGCTGGCGGTAAGGGACGTCGAGGTCGGCATGGAAACGCGCAGAAACCAAAGAAATCAATATACGTTGATTATCATAATCAAGGTTGATTGCGCCGGGGTGCAATTCTAGACTCGGGTCACCTAGCGGTTCACCTTCATCTGCTCCGATCCCGATATGAACGCCATCTCGCCCGACCTCGCTCTCAAACAGATCTGGACTGTCGCCGGATGCGATCCGGGCGCGCTGCGTTCCGTGTCGCTGAGCGGCGCGGACCCTGGCTTGCCGTCGGTCTACCGGGTCGGCAGTCTGGCCTCGGCGACCATCGCCGCGACGGGCCTCGCGGCGGCCGAGTACCAGCGCTTGCGCGCGGGCCGCAGGCAGCATGTGTCGGTGCAGATGCGGCGCGCGTTGGCGGCGTTTCGCAGCGAACGCTATCTGCGCGTCGACGACGGGCCGCCTCCCGCGTTGCGCGATCCGGTCACGGGCTTCTACGAAACGCGCGACGGTCGCTGGATTCAACTGCATACGAATTTTGCGCATCACCTTCAGGGTGTGTTGAAGGTGCTCGGCTGTCCCGGCAATAGCGATCCCACAGCGGTGGCCGCCGCGATTCACAACTGGGATGGCGCGACACTCGATCAGACGCTCGCGGACGCGGGCCTATGCGCCGCGTTGATTCGCACGCCCGACGAATGGGCCGCGCTCGACCAGGCGAAAGCGGTTGCGGGATTGCCGCTGTTCGAGATCGAGCGTATCGGCGATGCGCCGGCCGAGCCGCCTCCGCGCGGCGCGGACCGGCCGCTGGCGGGGGTGCGGGTGCTGGACCTGTCGCGCATCATCGCGGGGCCGGTGGCCGGGCGGGCACTCGCGCATCATGGCGCGGACGTGTTGATGATCAACGGTCCGCATCTGCCGAACATCGCGCCGCTGGTGATCGACAACGGGCGCGGCAAGCGTTCGGCGGTAGTCGATCTACGCGATGCCACAGGGCGGGAGATCTTGCGCGGCCTCAGCACGAGCGCCGACGTGTTCTTGCAGGCGTATCGTCCGGGCGCGCTGGCGGCGCGCGGCTTCGGTCCCGAGGAACTGGCGCGGCTGCGGCCGGGAATCGTGTATGTGTCGGTGTCCGCGTATGGACACGAGGGGCCGTGGGCGCAGCGGCGCGGCTTCGATAGCCTCGTGCAGTCGGCGAGCGGGATTGCCTTCACCGAACGGCAGGCGGCGCGCTGTGCCGAGCCGAAGCATTTGCCGTGTCAGGCGCTCGACCATGCGACCGGCTATCTGGCCGCATTCGGCGCGATGGTCGCGTTGACGCGGCGTGCCATCGAAGGCGGGAGCTGGCACGTAAGGGTGTCGCTCGCGCAAACGGGACGGTGGTTGCAATCGTTTGGACAGATCGCCGACGGCTGGCAGCTCCCCGACCTCACACTCGACGACGTGCGCGATTGCGTCGCGACCGTGCAGTCGGAATTCGGTCGAGTGCTGGCGGTGCAGCCGGCCGAAGAGATGGAACAGACGCCGGCTTTTTACGCGCTGCCGCCCACGCGGGTCGGCGCACACGAGGCGACGTGGGTGTGAAGGCTTTCGCATCAGCGTGGTGGCGGCGCCTGTGCCGGCGGAACTCGCGTGCGGTCCTCGGCGTGCGGGCAAAGTGTGGGCAAAGCGCCAGCATTGCGTACGACCCACGCCACCTAACCGCAAACCAATCCGCTACTTCCTCAGCTCCGCGACAAAATCGTAGTAATCGTTGCGGCAGTACGTGTCGGTCAGTTCGATCGCGCGCTGATCGGCGGTATAGCCCACGCGGGTGATCAACAACAGCGCCTCGTTCGGCGCAATGCTCATCTGCTGCGCGATTTCCTCGCTCGCGTTCACCGCGCGAAAGTGCTGCAGCGCGCGCACGATCGTCAGGCCGCGATTTTCCAGGTACGTGTACAGCGAATCGCCGATGGCTTGCGGATCGGGAATCACCGCTGCGGGAAAGGTGGAATTTTCCACCGCCATCACGATGCCGTCGGCGAGTCGCAAGCGCCGCAGCCGCGTGACCGCCGCGGCCGGCGACAGGCCGAGCTGAATCACCTCGTCGCGATTGGCCGGCGAAATCTCCCGCGAAAGCCACTTCGAGCTCGGCGTAAAACCGCGCCGCCGCAGCATTTCGCTGAAGCTCGACAGACGCGACAGCGGATCTTCGTAGCGCGGCGTGATGAAACTGCCCGCACCCTGAGTGCGGCGGATCAATCCTTGTTCAACCAGCAACGCGATCGCCTTGCGCGAGGTGATCCGCGAGACGCCGAGCGCTTCGGAGAGCACGCGCTCGGAAGGCAGCGCTTCGCCGGCGTTCCAGCGGTTTTCGTGGATGGCGCTGCCGAGCTTGCGGGCAAGTTGCAGATATAGCGGCGTGTCGTTTTCCGGGTCCGGGCGCAGGTCGCGCCAGCGGTCTTCCGAGGCAGAGGTCATGGGGCTCACGCAAGATGGGCAAGCGGCAATTCTATGACATCGGCGCGTCTCGTTATAGCGGGCGTTTGCCTGGGACGCGGCCGCGGGCGCGTCGAGCCGCTAAACTCGTCGTTATGATTTTTCGTAGCGGCGTCGCGGGCATCGCGCGCATTGCATGACGCCGCTGTATCGGTTTGGATCCAGTCACTTCGAGGAGTCCGTATGACGAGCGAGATCGCAAGCGTGAGCCTGCCCGACGGCGAGCGCGTTCCGGCATTGGGACAGGGCACGTGGGAAATGGGGGAAGCGCCGGCGCGGCGCGCGGCGGAAATCGCCGCGTTGCGCTGCGGCGTCGAACTCGGCATGACGCTGATCGATACCGCGGAAATGTACGGCGACGGCGCGACCGAAACGCTGCTCGGCGAAGCGCTCGCCGGTTTGCGCGACCAGGTGTTCCTCGTCAGCAAGGTGTATCCGCATAACGCCAGCCGACGCGGCGTGATCGCGGCCTGCGAACAGAGCCTGAAGCGTTTGAAAACGGACCGGCTCGATCTGTATCTGCTGCACTGGCGCGGCTCGGTGCCGCTCGCGGAAACCGTGCAGGCGTTCGAGGCGTTGCGCGCGGCAGGCAAGATCCGGCATTGGGGCGTCAGCAACTTCGACACCGACGACATGGAAGAACTGGTCGCCGTGCCGGGCGGCGACGCGTGCGCGACCAATCAGATTCTCTACAACGTCGCGCGCCGCGGACCGGAATTCGATCTGCTGCCCTGGCTCGCCAGGCGAAAGATGCCGACGATGGCCTACAGCCCGGTCGATCATGCGCGTCTGCCGAAGCGCTCGCCGCTCGACGACATCGCCGACGCCCGTGGCGTCTCGGTGTTTCAGGTTGCGCTTGCGTGGGTGTTGCGGAAGCCGGGCGTGTGCGCGATTCCGAAGGCGGGCCGCGTCGAGCACGTGCGCGACAACCATCGCGCGTCGCAACTGCGGCTGAGCGCGGAGGAGCAGGCCGCCCTCGACGCGTATTTCAAACCGCCGCGCAGCAAGCGTCCACTGGAAATGCTGTGAATGCACGACGCGCGGTAAGCGCGGCGGCGGTCGCTTGCGGCACGGCGGCTCGCCGCACGGGGCGCGTCAGGTGCAGGCGTGGTGCAGGTGGACGGAGCCCAGCACCGCGACTTCGGCCGGGGTGTGTTTGAGGGCTTCGTCGTCGACGCTGGCGGCGTCGGCAATGAAGTCGTCGACGATCGACGACACCGGCACGTCACGCAGACACAGCGACACGCGCTGCGTCTCGTTGGCCGGCAGCGCCGTGCGCTGGCCGAGGAACAGTACGCCGTATTGATAGCCGTGGATGATGCCGCGAACCGCGCCGACGCATTGGCCTTGCGCGACGTTGTCGTTTCGCTGTTTGCAGGTCTGCAGGAGCGAGTAGGCCGAGAAGCTGGGATCGACCGGCGGGGCCGCTTGCGACATGGTCGGCGGAATCGGCTTTGCCGGAGGCGGCGGGGTTTGCGCATGAGCGAGCGATGCGAGGCCCAGAGCGGCAGCCATCACCAGGCCGGTGGCCGCGCGTGCCGCGGAGGGGGGAACGTTTCGTTGCATGTTGTGGGCCCTCATATCGAACGTTGAATCTGATATGAGGCGATCGCCTCGGATTGGTTCCATAACACTTGTGCGTGGCCGGTTGTTTTATTTGCCTGTCCTATGCGGGGTGGTTTGCCTCGACGGTTCGGGCGTTGCGCGCGGCCGCGCGAGGGGGAGATGTCGGGGAGATGACAGCGCGCCCGAAGGGGCGCGTCCGGTGCAACCGGCCTCAGGCGGTGACGCTCGACCGGGGGATCGAGACATCACCGCCGATGCCAGCGGATAGCGGACGGCATGCCGGAGCATGTCGCTGGCGAGAGGAGGGCGCGGGGGCATCCCCTCAGAGCGGGCGCCTGCTAATGCCCGTTCCCTCCGCCATTGCCACCGCCATTGCCACCGCCGTTGCCGCCGCCACCCTTGCCTCCGTGACCGCCGCCGAAGCCTCCGCCAAAGCCTCCGCCGAAACCGCCACCGAAGCCGCCGCCGAAACCACCGCCAAAACCACCGCCAAAACCACCGCCAAAACCACCGCCTTTGCCACCGCCGAAGCCACCACCTTTGCCGCCGCCGGGGCCACCGCTGGAGCCGCCGCTGGAGCCGCCGCCGCAACCGCAGCCGCCGCTCCCGCTACTTCCACCGCTACTGCCACCGCCGCTACTGCTTCCACTGCCACCGCCGCTACTGCCTCCACCGCCGCCTCCGCCGCCACCGCCACTATTCCCCTTGCCGCCCGCGGCCGCGCCTGGGCCGGAACTGCTGCCGCCTTTCCCCGGGCCGGCCGCCCCGGCATTCGCGCCGCTCCCGCCCGACCCCGACCCGCTATTGTTCGCGCTCGCCGCGCCGTTGCCGCCACTGCCGCCGCCGACATGCCGTCCGCAACCGCCGATGCTCGCGCTGCCGCAGTCACGCGACATGAAGACCGCGGCGGCGTCGTCGGCGGCGGTTGTGTCGCCGGATGCGCTGCCTGTCGCCACACCGTCCGCGGCCGCGCCTTCGCTCTGCGCGAGTTGCGTCGGAGCACGCTCGCCGCTGGCGGGCGCCGACGCGTCCGCAAGCACCATCCACTCGGGGATCACGTCCGTCGATGCCGGATACGCAACCTCGGTCGCGAATGCCACGACGCCTGCGACGAGCGTGGCACTCCGCAAATCCATGCAGTAGTACTGATTGAATTTTCTGGTCTTCATCACAGCTCTCCCGAGGGAGCGACGGTCCTCGTTGCCACCGTTCCCATGCTGACCCCGCGGCGGCGGACCTGTTTGAGCGCGGGCCTCATCGCGCCCGGGTCTGTTGCGCCGATACCGGTCAATGACCTGTCAATCACCCGTCGTTGTTTTCCTGGCTGCTTGGCCGGTGCGTTGATGGCAGCGCTCGCTTAGTCTCTTCGCGCTTGTTCGGCTTCAAATGTCTGGACGATATTTAGCGATATCCATGCCATCGGACGCAAAGCCTTGCAGCGACAAGCGCGGATAGCGGTGTGCGATGTGTGCGGTGAAAAAACGCATGAAAACGTTTCGACGATGAAACGCGTCGGCTTAAAGCCGCGGGAAGCCGCGCTACTCGTTGCGGGTGACGTTCTGCGGCGCGTCGGTGGAATCGTCGGGGAGGGTGGCGTGCGGCTCGCGTGCGGCGCTTTGCAACTCGCGCAACGTGTCGATGGGGATATGACAGCGGATTCGATGCGCGGCCGGCTGAGCGGTGTCGCCCGCGTGATGGGTGGCGTCATGCCCCGCGTCGAGAAAGGGCGGGTCCTGCTGTTCGCAGATCGCGCCGAGCTTGCGTGGGCAGCGCGTGTGAAACACGCAGCCCGACGGCGGCGAGATCGCGCTCGGCAGATCGCCGGATAGACGGATGCGCGCCGTGCGCTCGTGTGCATGCAGCGTCGGCACCGACGACAGCAACGCCTCGGTATAAGGATGCTGCGGACCGTCGAATACAGCGGCGGCCGGCCCGATTTCCAGCAGCCTGCCCAGATACAGCACGGCGATCCGATCCGCGAGATAGCGCACCACGTGCAGATCGTGCGAGATGAACACGTAGCTGACGCCGCGCTCGCGTTGCAGATCGGCGAGCAGGTTGAGGATCGCGGCCTGCACGGAGACGTCGAGCGCGGAAGTGGGCTCGTCGCAAACCACGACGCGCGGCTCGCCGGCAAACGCGCGGGCAATCGCGACGCGTTGCTTGAGTCCGCCGGACAACTGCCGCGTGCGCGAGTCGAGATAGCGCTCGGGCAAACGCACGGCTTCGGTCAGCGTGGCGAGCCGCGTGTCGATCTCCGGGCCGCGCAAGCCGGTGAGACGCGACAACGCGCGGCCGATCAGCCGCTTCACCGAATGCGCGCGATTGAGCGCCGAGTCCGGGTTCTGGAACACGATCTGCAGCGACTTCACCTGCGCGTCGCTGCGTCGCGTGACGCGCGCGGCGAGCGGCGCGCCGTCGAGTTCGAGCACGCTGCCGGCGTCGGGCGTGAGCAGGCCGAGCATTAGCTTGGCGAGCGTGGTCTTGCCGCTGCCCGATTCGCCGACGAGGCCGAGCGTTTCACCGCCGGCGAGGTCGAGCGACACGTCGTCGAGCGCGCGCAGCGATGCACCTGATACGTGGAACGTCTTCGAGAGGTTGCGAGCGCGCAGCACAGGCGTGGCGCGCTTTTCTTGCGCCGCGCCGCGCGGCTTGTCGGGCAATGCCTCCAGCGCGGCGCGCGGCAACTCGATCGCGCGTTCATGGTAGTGGCAGCGCGCCATCTGATCGCCATGGGCGGCGCTAAGCCGGTAGGGCGGCGGCGCTTCACGGCGGCAGCGTTCGTCGGCGAGGCGGCAGCGGTCCGCATAAATGCAGCCTTGCGTGACCGAGCCCGGCGACGGCAAACCGCCCGCGATCGTATCGAGCCGCTCGGTGTCCTTGCTGCGCCCGGTCGTGGGCAGACAGCGCAACAGCCCGACCGTGTACGGATGACGCGGCCGCGTGAAGACATCGCGCGTCGCGCCTTCTTCGACCAGCTTGCCCGCATAGAGCACGCCGACGCGTTCGCACATCCGCCCGATCACCGCGAGGTTGTGGCTGATGAAGAGCACGGCGGTCCCGAGTTCCTCGCGCAACTGCGCGACGAGGTCGAGCACTTCGGCTTCGACGGTCGCGTCGAGGCCGGTGGTCGGTTCGTCGAGAATCAGCAGCGCGGGGTTCGACGCGAGCGCCATCGCGATCACCACGCGCTGCTGCATGCCGCCCGATAATTGATGAGGATAACTGTTCATCACCTGCTCGGGCGCGGCGATGCGCACACGCTTGAGCATCTCCAGCGTGCCGCACAATGCGTCGTCGCGCGTGGCGCCGGCGGCTTCGAACGCTTCGGAAACCTGCCGCGCGATCGTCAGCGACGGATTCAACGCGCGGCCCGGGTCCTGATAGACCATCGAGATCGTGTTGGCGCGCAGGCTGCGCAGCGCATCGGCGTCGAGCTTCTGCACGTCCGCGCCGGCAATCATGATCTTGCCGGCCTTCACCTTGCCGTTGCGCGGCAGATAGCGCACGGTCGCCATCGCAACCGTCGATTTACCGCAGCCCGATTCGCCGACGAGCCCATACGCTTCGCCGCGCCGCACGCGAAACGAGACGTCTTGCAATACTTCGCGATCGCGTCCGCGAATCCGGTACGTGACCGTCAGGCCGACCACGGTCAGCGCATCGGTGCGATCGCTCTTCGACACGTCGAAGGCGGCGAACGGGGAGGAGGGCGTGCTGCTCATCGGTCGAGTACGCCTTGCACGCTGTCGGCGATCAGATTCACGCCGACCACCAGCGACGCGATCGCGCCGGCCGAGAACACCACGGTCCACCATGCGCCGCCCGCCATCAGCGTGTACGACTCGGACAGCGCGAGGCCCCAGTCGGCGGAAGGCGGCTGGATGCCGAAGCCGAGAAACGACAGCGTGGCGACCGCGAAGATCGCATAGCCGAGCCGCACGGTCGCCTCGACGATGATCGGCGGCAACACGTTCGGCAGGATCTCGACGAACATGATGTACGGCGCGCGTTCGCCGCGTAGTTGGGCGGCGGCCACGTAGTCGAGATGCCGCTCGGCGAACACGGCGGCGCGCACGGTGCGTGCGGTGATCGGCGTGAAGGTGATGCCGATCACGAGGATCACCGTGACGTTCGACGCGCCGACCGCCGCCAGCGCGAGCAACGCGACGATCACGAGCGGCAGCGCGAGCACGGCGTCGATCGCGCGGCCGACCACGTTGTCGACCCAACCCTCGAAGTAGCCGACCACCAGGCCGAGCGCGGTGCCCGCCGCTGTGCCGAGCAGCGTCGCGAGCGGCGCGATCGTCAGGATGTCGCGCGCGCCGACGATTACGCGCGAGAACACGTCGCGGCCAAGCTGGTCGGTGCCGAACCAGTGCGTGCGATCGGGCGGCAGCAGCGAATTGAGCGGATCGGACGCGTACGGGTCGATCCGCACGATCCACTGCCCGGCGAGCGCACACACGATCCACCACGCGACGATCACCACACCCACCACGAAAGTCGGCGAACGCAGCAGCACGCGCAACTGCTCGAAGCGCGGTTCGGTTGCAGCGGCTGACGCTGGAGTCGGCGGAACGATCGTGCTCATTCGGCGCTCCTCACACGCAACCGCGGATTGAGCAGCACGTGCAGCGCATCGGCGACGAGATTGGCGAGCGTGTAGACCACGCCGATCGTCAGCACGCCCGCTTCGAGCATCGGAAAGTCCTTGGCCTTGGCGGCGTTGTAGATCAGCGAGCCGATGCCCTGATAGTGGAACAGCGTCTCCACCACCACGAGGCCGCCGATCATATAACCGAGCTGCGTCGCGGCGACGGTGATGGTCGGCAGCAGCGCATTGCGCAATACATGCCGCCAGATCACGACATGGCGCGGCAAGCCTTTGAGAATCGCGGTGCGCGTGTAGTCGGCGTCGAGCGCCTCGACGGTGCCCGCGCGCGCCATTCTCGCGATGTAGCCGAAGAACACCAGCACCAGCGGCAGCACCGGCAGCACCAGGTGCCGCAATTGTTCGAGCGCGCCGGCTTCGGGCGGATACGATGCTTCAATCGGCAGCCAGCGCAGCCACACGCCGAACACGAGGATCAGCACGATCGACGAAACGAATTCCGGCACCACAGTCGCCGATAAACCGGCGATGCTGATCGTGCGATCGAGCCAGCGCCCCGCGTGCATCGCCGACCACACGCCGCCCGCAATGCCGAGCGGCACCACGACGATGAACGCCAGCAATCCGAGCTTAGCCGAATGCGTGAGCGCGTCGGCGATGAACGGCCCAACCGGTTCGCGGTACGCATACGAGAGCCCCATGTTGCCGCGCACGAAATGCGTGATCCAGTCGACGTATTGCGTGAGAAGCGGACGGTCCGCGCCGAGCTGATGATTGAGCGCGGCGACCGCTTGTGCATCGGCGAGCGGCCCGAGCACCGCGCGGCCGATATCGCCGGGCAGCAACTGGCCGCCCGCGAACACGATCACCGACAACAGCCACAGCGTGATCAACGACAAGCCCACCCGCGTCGCGAGAAAGCGCGCGACGCGGCCCGCGTTGTCACGCGAAACGCTGGAGGCGGAAGGGGACGTCGTGGCCGACATCGTGAGTTCCTCGTCGAATGGCCGAAGGGCGCGCGTGCACTTACGCGCTCAACACCGCGCGGTCGAAATAGAGTTGCGCGAGTGCCGTGAAGCGCACGCCGTTCACGCCCTTGCGCATCGCGATCAGTTGATCGTAGAAGAACGGGATGATGACGGGTGTCTCGTCGAGCAGCAGTGTCTGGATCTGTCCGGAGATTTTCTTCTGCGAAGCGAGGTCGATGGCCGCCACGAATTGCGCGACCAGCTGATCGTATTGCGGATTCTTGAAGTGCGCTGCGTTCCACGTGCCGGTGCTCGTGAGCGGCGCGTTCAGGAACACGTTCGGCACGCCGCGATGGCCATAGTCGGTGATGCCGAGGGGCGAGTCGAGCCAGTCCGATTTGCCGGGCGTGCCCGCGCCGTAATACAGCGACTGGCTCTCGACCTTCAGATTGATGCGTACGCCGATCGCCTTCGCCGCGTTCTGCACGACCACCGCGAGGTCGGGAATCTCCATGTACTTTTCAGTGGTCAGCGTCACGTCGAAGCCGTTCGGCACGCCCGCTTGCGCGAGCAGCTGCTTCGCTTTGGCAATGTCGACCTTGCGTTGCGGCACGCCCGCATCCGACGACGGAAACACCGGTGCGAACGGACTGTCGTTGCCGAGTTGCGCGCGTCCCTTGAAGAGGCCGCGCACCAGCACGTCGCGATCGAGCGACAGCGCCAGCGCCTGGCGCACCCGCTTGTCCTTGAACAGCGGATTGTCGTTGCGCATGTGAATCTGCCGATGCGCGCTCGACTTGACACCGACCGCCTTGTAGTCGGGATTGTTCAGAATCCCGGCGCCGCCCTGCACGGTGAAGGTGCCCATCACGTCGGCCTGGTGACCTTGCAGCGCGAGCAACTGGGCTTGCTCGTCGGCGTAGAACGAAAACTGTACGCGTTGCGGTAACGCTTTCTCGCCCCAGTAGTCGGGATTGCGTACGAACGACGCGCCGACCTTCGGCTGATATTTCTCGAACCTGAACGGACCCGTGCCGATGAAGCTCTTTTCATAACCGCCCGCGTAGTTCGCGGGCAGGATCACGGCGTTGTAGTTGTCCGAAGACACGTAGTACGGGAAGTTGCCGTTCGGCGCATCCAGATGAAACGCGATCGTGTGCTCGTCGACGACTTTCGCGCCGCCTTTCGACAGCACGCCCTTCAATACCGAGAGCGCCGCCGAGCCGCTGGCGGGATCGGCGAGACGGTCGAACGTGGCGGCCACGTCTTTCGCGGTGAACGGCTGGCCATCATGGAATTTGACGTTCTGGCGCAGCTTGAAGGTCCACACGTCGCCCTTGTCGTTCGGCTGCCATGACAGCGCGAGCGCCGGCTTCAGCATCAGCTTTTCGCCGTCGTCGTCGATCAGGAATTCGCCGGTCTGGTTCAGCAACGCGAGACTGGCGGCGTCGGTCACGGTGAGCGGATCGACCGCGCCGGCGGGTGTCAGGTGGGCGACGCGGATCGTCTGGTTGCCTGCGCCCGGCGCGCCTTGCGCCCGCGCCCGCGGCGCATTCAGCAGCGCACCGCCGCTCGCGAGCGCCAGGCCGATCACGCTCGCATAGCGCAGCAGTTCCCGGCGCGTGATGCGGCCGGCGAGGAATTCGTCGATGGCGTGGTTGCCGTAGGCGTCGGTGGTCAGGCGGGCTGCGTCGAGTGCGAGAAATCGGTCCGCGGGAGTTTTCATCGATGGAGAGTCCAGTCCGTTCTGTTGCCGGTTCTGAAGCGCCGCGCCGGATGCGTGGCGCAATGACGACGAACAAGGCTGCGGCGCAAGCCTGCGCGAAGCCGCTTCAGTGTAAGCGATTGACTAAGCGTCTGGCGCGCTTGCGGCGCGGCGAGGTGGCCGATTGGCCGATAAAAGAGTCGCTGTGTATCGTCATCACAACGTTCGACGCGTGGATGGCAATGCATGCGGAATTCGCGCGCGGTGGATGCGGTGCGTGCGGTCCGTCGAGTGAAGCGGCGCGGCCGCTGGCACGGACGTATCGCCAATGCGGCGTTGCCGGCATCCTTACCGCCCACATCGCACGCGAGGCGTTGGTTTTACCGCGCGACCCCTGCCGGACGCCGCCAGCGATGAAACAGCACCGAGCCGATCCAGCACGCCATGAAGGTCGCGACGATCGCATAACCCAGCGCGCCGAAGCGTTCGTTCACGCTCGCGACCGCGTCCCAGACGCCGCCGCTCAACCCGAGCTTGTCCGATAGCAGCCCGAGCGCTTCGACGCCGCCGATTACGATCGCCACGATCGCCGACACGAACGTGATGCTCGCGTTGTAGTAGAGCTTGCGCTTCGGATCGTCCATCGCCCAGCCGTACGCGTGAACCATCAGCACGTTGTCGGTCGAATCGACCAGCGTCATGCCCGCGGTGAAAAGCGCCGGGAACACGAGAATCGAATAGAGCGGCAAGCCGGTGCCCGCCTGCGATGCGGCAATCGCCAGCAGGCCGATCTCGGTCGCGGTGTCGAAGCCGAGGCCGAACAGCACGCCGACCGGGTACATGTGCCAGCTTTTCGTGACGAGCCGGAACAGCGGGCGCAACGCGCGCGATAGCAGGCCCGCCGGCGCGAGCGAGTCCGCCGTTTGCGCGAGCGCTTCGCCGTCCCGTTGGACATGGCGGTAACGACGCCACACGTCGCGCAGGATCACGAGGTTGACAGCCGCCAGCACCAGCAGGAAGGTTGCCGAAACGAGCGTGCCGAGCGTGCCGCCGACTTCCTTGAAGGTCTCAAAGCGGCCGTGCAGCGAATGCGCGGTCCACGCAATGCCGATGGTCGCCGCGATCACGATCGTCGAGTGGCCGAGCGAAAACGCGAGGCCGACGCCGAGCGGCCGCTTGCCGCTTTGCATCAGCTTGCGCGTGACGGCGTCGATCGCCGCGATGTGGTCCGCGTCGACCGCATGGCGCAGTCCGAAACCGTACGCGAGCAGCGCGGTGCCGAGCAGCAGCGGATAGTCGCGAAAGGCAATCAGCGCCCAGGTCCAGGCGCCGACGTTCGCGGCGATCAGGATGGCGTACAGCGAGAGCAGGCGAGGGCGCAGCGAAGCGGTCGGCGTCATGAGTCGGGAAGGATAGGTTTAGTGATCGTGCGGATGCTTGTGAATCGGATCGACCCAGTAGACCGTTTCGGGCGCTTCCACGGCGTCGATGTTCAGATTGACCACCACCGCCTCGTTGTCGCTGCGCACCAGCACGCATTCGAGAGGCTCGTCCGTGCTCGCGTTGATCTCCTGATGCGGCACATACGGCGGCACGAAGATGAAGTCGCCCGGGCCCGCTTCGGCGGTGAACTCCAGGTGCTCGCCCCAACGCATGCGCGCCTGGCCGCGCACCACGTAGATCACGCTTTCGAGCGCGCCGTGATGATGCGCGCCGGTCTTCGCGTTCGGATGGATCGTCACGGTGCCGGCCCAGATTTTCTGCGCGCCGACCCGCGCGGCGTTGATCGCGGCGGCGCGGTTCATGCCCGGCGTTTGCGCGGTGTTGCTGTCGAGCTGGTCGCCCTTGATGACCTTGACGCCGTGCTCGCGCCAGTCGATCGGCGTTTCCGGATGTTCGGCGTCATGTTCGGCGCGGTAGTGCGGGTGTTCGTGATCCTGGCTCATGGTGTCTCCTCCTGGGTGTAGCTCCCGGCGTTCGACTCGGCGCCGTCAGGCATTTTTGCACGTTCAAAAACGACTGTGTGGAGAAGCGGAATCGACGGCGCGATGGCCGAAAAAAAGCCCGTCCACAGGGGACGGGCTTCGGGTCGTCGGTGCGGCCTGCTTCAACCGCAACGCACCATGCATTCGCCGCGGCGCTTACTTCTGCTTCGCGTTGATCACGGCTTCCGCGACGTTGTTCGGCGTTTCGGCGTAGTGCTTGAACTCCATCGTGTAGGTCGCGCGGCCTTGCGTGGCCGAGCGCAGCGACGTCGAATAGCCGAACATCTCCGCGAGCGGCACTTCGGCGCGCACCAGCTTGCCGCCGCCGCCCGCGATGTCTTCCATGCCCTGCACCATGCCCCGGCGGCTCGACAGGTCGCCCATCACGTTGCCCATGAAGTCTTCGGGCGTTTCCACTTCGACCGCCATCATCGGTTCGAGCAGCACCGGCTTGGCTTTGCGCATCGCTTCCTTGAACGCCATCGAGCCGGCCATGCGGAACGCGTTTTCATTCGAGTCGACGTCGTGGTACGAACCGAAGGTCAGCGTCACCTTCACGTCGACCACCGGGTAGCCCGCCAGCACGCCGGCCTTCAGCGTTTCCTGGATGCCCTTGTCGACCGCAGGAATGTATTCGCGCGGAATCACGCCGCCCTTGATCGCATCGACGAATTCGTAGCCCTTGCCTTGCGGCGCCGGTTCGAGCGTGAGCACCGCGTGGCCGTACTGACCACGCCCGCCCGACTGCTTGACGAACTTGCCTTCGACATCTTCGACCTTGTTGCGCACCGTTTCGCGATACGCGACCTGCGGCTTGCCGACAGTCGCCTCGACGCCGAACTCGCGCTTCATCCGGTCGACCAGAATTTCCAGGTGCAGCTCGCCCATCCCGGAGATGATCGTCTGACCGGATTCTTCATCCGTTTGCACGCGAAACGACGGGTCTTCCTGCGCGAGACGGTTCAGCGCGATGCCCATTTTCTCCTGGTCCACCTTGGTCTTCGGCTCGACGGCCTGCGAGATCACCGGCTCCGGGAAGATCATCTTTTCGAGGATGATCACGTGGTTCGGATCGCACAGCGTGTCGCCGGTGGTCGCTTCCTTCAGGCCGACGGCCGCGGCGATGTCGCCCGCGTAGACTTCCTTGATTTCTTTGCGCTCGTTCGCGTGCATCTGCAGGATCCGGCCGAGGCGCTCCTTCTTTTCCTTGATCGCGTTGTAGACGGTGTCGCCCGAATTCACGACGCCCGAATACACGCGGAAGAAAATTAGCTGGCCGACGAACGGGTCCGTCATGATCTTGAACGCGAGCGCCGAGAACGGATCGGTGTCGTTCGGATGACGCTCGATTTCCTTGTCGTGTTCGTCGTGACCGGTGATCGCGGGCACGTCGACCGGCGACGGCAGGTAGTCGATCACCGCGTCGAGCATCGCCTGCACGCCCTTGTTCTTGAACGCGCTGCCGCACAGCATCGGCACGATTTCATTAGCGATGCAGCGCGTGCGGATGCCGTGCTTGATTTCGTCTTCGCTGAGCGTTTCGCCGCCCAGGTATTTGTCGAGCAGTTCCTCGTTCGCCTCGGCGGCGGCCTCGACCATCTTGTCGTGCCATTCCTTCGCGGTGGCGGCGAGCTCCGCCGGAATCTCGCGGTACTCGAACTTGATCCCCTGGTTCTCTTCGTCCCAGAAGATCGCCTTCATCTTGACCAGATCGACCACGCCCTGGAAGTGCTCTTCCGCGCCGATCGGAATCTGGATCGGCACCGCGACGCCTTTCAGACGATCGCCGATCTGCCGCTGCACGCGGAAGAAGTCCGCACCGACACGGTCCATTTTGTTGACGAACGCGATGCGCGGCACCTTGTACTTGTTCGCCTGGCGCCACACCGTTTCGGACTGCGGTTGCACGCCGCCGACCGAGTCGTACACCATGCATGCGCCGTCAAGCACGCGCATCGACCGCTCGACTTCAATCGTGAAGTCGACGTGACCCGGGGTGTCGATGATGTTGATCCGATGTTCGGGATAGTTGCCGGCCATGCCTTTCCAGAAGGCGGTGGTAGCAGCGGACGTGATCGTGATGCCGCGCTCCTGCTCCTGTTCCATCCAGTCCATCGTCGCCGCACCGTCGTGAACCTCGCCGATCTTGTGGGTCACGCCGGTGTAGAACAGGATGCGTTCAGTAGTGGTGGTTTTGCCGGCATCGATGTGAGCGCTGATGCCGATATTCCGGTAGCGCTCGATGGGAGTCTTGCGGGGCACGTGAACCTCCTTGGAATGGCGCGCCTGAAACGCTTGCCGGGCGGCGCTCTGGCCGCCCGGGGAACCTGGGTGCTGCGGTGCTGAGAGCAATAGAATAGCGCGTCGGCCCGGCTTTTGCAGGAATCTTGCCAGCCGGGTGCGCGCGCCTGCGGGCGGGGTTTCGGCCGCCAGCGCACGATGCCGCGCGGCGCGATGGCGGCAAAGAGCGCGCAAGAAAAAAAGCCGGCGCCTCTCGCGAGACGCCGGCTTTTCCGGAAGCGGTTGAATGCGGCGGCGCCAGTTGGCGCGGCCGGTCCGGCTGATTGCAGCCTTCGTGCCGTTTATTGCTGCACGGCCGGCAACCCCTGGATCTGCATCCCCGGCTTGATGCCCTTCGAGGTGAACCAGCCTTTGTTCATCTCCAGCGCAAACACGCCGTTGTGCGTCGGGCAGTGATTGTTGGTGGTCTCGGCCTGCATCTCGGCGATGTCGGTGATCGTACCGTCCGCGCGCATGAACGCAATCGACAGCGGAATCAGCGTGTTCTTCATCCAGAAGCAATGGCCGGCGTTCTCGTTGAAGACGAACAGCATGCCTTCGTTCGGCGCGAGATTCGTGCGGTACATCAAGCCTTGTTCGCGGTCCGCGTCGCTGGCGGCGACCGCGGCGTCGATCACGAACATGCCCGCGGTCAGCTTCACGCGCGGAAATTCGCTGGGCTGCTTCGCACCCGGCGGGATCTGCTGCGCATGAGCAGGGGCGGCGGTGGTGGCAACGAACGAGATCGCGGCGAGCGGCAGTGCAACGGCAATAGCGAAACGCGCAATCAACGAGCGCAGGGGAAATCGCACGGCATGACTCCTTGCTGGAAATTAACCCGCGCATGTTACGCGAGCGCGTCAAAAACAAAAAGGCAGATCGCCTTGCGGTGATCTGCCTTACAACGCCGTAAGAACGGCAGTGAAGCTAGTTCTTGACTGCGTTTTTACAACAAACTTACTCCGATGCTGCCGAAGCTGCAGCAGCAGCTGCTGCCTTCTTGTGCGACTTCTTGTGAGCGTGCTTCGTGGTCTTCTTTGCCGACGAAGCTGCTGCTGCCGGAGCTGCCGAAGCTGCTTCCGGTGCCGAAGCTTGTGCGAATGCTGCCGTTGCGAAGAGGCCAGCGACCAGAGCGGCGATCAGTTTGTTCATTTTGTGAATCCTCAGCTTGAGTTAATTAACCAAATGACCCGGCTATATGTAGAGTCATGTCGGTAAACGTGCCATCCACCTTTCGGTTGACAGTCGCATCGAACAAATTTTTCGACACGCCTGCTTAGCGCTCAGACTCCCTGTGCTCGCCGCGAAAAACGGCATGCGCAAAGGCCCTTAAGGCTGAATGCCGGATAGCTTCGGGCGGCATCTGCGTCGAATAACGCGTGAGCTCGCGCTGCGGTTGACGAGAATTTTCCGGAAATTTTTATTGCGATAGCGCGAGGCGAAAGTGCGTGTTCGTCGCTCTTGAGAACGCGTGGGTCCACGCTTTTTTCGCGATAGCTTCACACGTGCTTTTGTTTGCCGATACAACGGCTTAGCTTGGTTATTCGTCGTGAAACACGGGGACGTGTCGCGAGATTGGCGATGACGCACGTCGTCGCGCGCGCATGAGAAGCACGTTCAGACGACACCTTCCCAAGGCGCTT
This sequence comes from Paraburkholderia ginsengisoli NBRC 100965, assembly GCF_000739735.1. Taxonomy (GTDB): domain Bacteria; phylum Pseudomonadota; class Gammaproteobacteria; order Burkholderiales; family Burkholderiaceae; genus Paraburkholderia; species Paraburkholderia ginsengisoli. Next base: position 116,837 of record NZ_BBJF01000003.1, read on the forward strand.
TCGATGGCAATTCGACGCTCTCGCCCGGCTGGAGTCCGAGCGAAAAAATGTCGAGCGCACCGATGCCCACACGCACCAGACGCAGCGTCGGAAAACCGACCGCCGCGGTCATGCGGCGCACCTGACGGTTCTTGCCTTCGGTGATCGACAACTCGATCCATGTGGTCGGTATCGCTGCGCGATAGCGGATCGGCGGCGTGCGCGTCCACAGCGTGTCGCGTGGTTCGACATACTCGGCGCGGCACGGGCGCGTCACGTAGTCGCCGAGATCGACGCCGCGCGCAAGCTTCTTCAACGCGGCCGCGTCGACCGCGCCTTCCACTTGTGCCCAATAACGTTTGACGAGCTTGTGACGCGGCTCGGCGATGCGCGCCTGCAGCGCGCCGTCGTCGGTGAGAAGCAGCAGGCCTTCGCTGTCGGAATCGAGCCGGCCCGCCGGATAGACGCCGGGCACTTTGACCCAGTCGGCCAGCGATGCGCGGGTCTCATGCGGCGAGAATTGACAGATGGTGCCGAACGGCTTGTTCAGGGCGAGAAGGCGCATAGGGGACGTGAATGAGAGTCGCGCGGAACCGGGCGCGACGCGCGGCATCGCCAAGGGTTCTGGAAGGGTCGCCGGTCCGGTCGTGAATGGCGCGATGATAAGGCATAAACCGGCATGCCCATTTTGCAGCCTTATAAACGGCACGGGAGCCGAGGCGGGTGGCGTTCGGTCCCGCCCATGTTGGAAAACCCCAAGCCGTGGCAGGGTCGTCGCGGCGAACGCGTGGGCTAGAATAGCGCCAGGCTCGCCTGCGAGCGTTCTGGCATGGCGCGTAGCGAGGAGCGTCCATTTTCGCAGTCTCCCATCAGCTTTCTGCACAGCCTTCACTGGAGTCCGATCATGTCGTATCAGCACATCAAGGTTCCGACCGGTGGTGACAAGATCACTGTCAACGCCGATTTCTCGCTCAATGTTTCCGACCAGCCGATCATTCCGTTCATCGAAGGCGACGGCACGGGTCTCGACATCACGCCGGTCATGCTGAAGGTCGTGGATGCGGCAGTGGAGAAAGCGTACGCGGGCAAGAAGAAAATCCACTGGATGGAGATTTACGCGGGCGAGAAAGCGACCCGGGTGTACGGCCCGGACGTATGGCTGCCGGAAGAGACGCTGCAGGTGCTCAAGGAATTCGTGGTGTCGATCAAGGGGCCGCTCACCACGCCGGTCGGCGGCGGCATCCGTTCGCTGAACGTCGCGCTGCGCCAGGAACTCGACCTGTATGTGTGTCTGCGCCCGGTGCAGTATTTCAAGGGCGTGCCGTCGCCGGTGCGCGAGCCCGAGAAGACCAACATGGTGATCTTCCGCGAGAACTCTGAAGACATCTATGCGGGCATCGAATGGCCGGCCGAATCGGAGCAGGCGAAGAAAGTCATCAAGTTCCTGCAGGAAGAGATGGGCGTGAAGAAGATCCGCTTTCCGGAGTCGTCCGGGATCGGCATCAAGCCGGTGTCGCGCGAAGGCACCGAGCGGCTTGTGCGCAAGGCGATCCAGTACGCGATCGACAACGATCGCCGCTCGGTCACGCTGGTGCACAAGGGCAACATCATGAAGTTCACCGAAGGCGCGTTCCGCGACTACGGCTATGCGCTTGCGCAGAAAGAGTTCAGCGCCGAACTGATCGACGGCGGCCCGTGGATGAAGGTCAAGAATCCGAAGACGGGTGGCGACCTCGTCGTGAAAGACGTGATCGCCGATGCGTTCCTGCAGCAGATCCTGCTGCGTCCGGCCGAATACGACGTGATCGCCACGCTGAACCTGAACGGCGACTACATTTCGGATGCGCTGGCCGCGCAGGTCGGCGGCATCGGGATCGCGCCCGGCGCGAATCTGTCGGACTCGGTCGCGATGTTCGAAGCCACGCACGGCACCGCGCCGAAATACGCGGGCAAGGACTACGTGAATCCGGGCTCGGAAATCCTCTCAGCGGAAATGATGCTGCGCCACCTGGGCTGGACCGAAGCGGCGGACCTGATCATCCGGTCGATGGAAAAATCGATTCTGCAAAAACGCGTCACCTATGACTTCGCGCGCCTGATGGAAGGCGCGACGCAGGTGTCGTGCTCGGGCTTCGGCCAGGTGCTGATCGAGAATATGTAGAACGAAGCGGGCTGGAGCGATCCGGTTCGCATGGAATGACCCCGGCGTCGTGAGGCGGCCGGGGTATTTTTTGACTGGCGGGTTGCGGCGGTCGGTGCCGGTCGGGACCCGATAGTTGGGAACGACTGCGGTCCAATAAAACCGGAAGAGGGCGGCCAGACTACGAAAACGCGCCGCACAAAAAAAGAAACCCGGCAAGCCGGGCTTCAAAGGACGGGTAAAGAACAGTTTCAGGCAGGTGCCTGAATGTTCGATGCCTGTTTGCCTTTCGGGCCTTGCACGACCTCGAAGGTTACCTTTTGGCCTTCCTTGAGGGTCTTGAACCCATTCATCTGGATGGCCGAGAAGTGTGCAAACAGATCCTCACCACCTTCGTCAGGCGTGATGAATCCGAAACCTTTCGCGTCATTAAACCATTTGACCGTACCAGTTGCCATTCCAACTTCCCCTGTAACTCATGTCACTACCACGAGCCCTCGAAAAGCTCCGCGACCGCATAAGCAGCCACTCCCTCCTCACAAGCTCACCATCGGCATTTTTTCGATTTATGGCTCAGTGAAAAAAGTGCCAGCTTGATTGTTGGGGCTCTTTATTCGAGTGTCAAGAAAATTTTGAGATGGCGTTGTCGCGTTGCAAACAAGCGCTTTCCAAGGGTTTTTCCCGCTTCCGTTATGTGCGGTTGCGCAAGCGGGCCGTCTTGAAAAGTCGCATAATCGACTCACCTGCTGTGCTACGGGCCGCCGGCGGCCATCACGCTGCGGCGAGCGCCTCAGCCAGTTCCGGCAGGTTGTGCGATACTCGATCCGACTGCGGTGCAACAAGGCCGCTGCATCATTGGATAGGGGCCGGCTCCGCAATCGGCTCGTCGAATCGCGTACGCATGGCGGGTCATTTACCCATCACGCGCGGGCGAACGGGCTCACCGGCGGGTTCGCCGGGTTTTGACAGGATTGCGGGCCTGTCCTAGTTGTTTAGAATGGGTGTATGGCGATTATCCCGGACAAGCAGGACGGCACCGTACTGGAGCGGCAGGAGAAGAAGCTCAAGCCGCCATCCATGTACAAGGTGGTGCTTCTGAATGACGACTTCACGCCAATGGAATTTGTCGTGATGATCGTGCAGGAATATTTCAATAAAGATCGTGAAACCGCAACGCAGGTGATGTTGAAGGTGCATCGCGAGGGCAGGGGAGTTTGTGGGGTCTATACGCGGGACATCGCGTCGACCAAAGTCGAGCAAGTCGTTACCCACGCACGGCAGGCCGGGCATCCGCTGCAGTGTGTGATGGAGGAAGCATGATTGCCCAGGAACTGGAAGTCAGCCTGCACATGGCGTTCATGGAAGCACGCCAGGCGCGGCACGAGTTCATAACGGTCGAACATCTGCTGCTGGCACTGTTGGACAATCCGACAGCGGCGGAGGTGTTGCGTGCATGCGCGGCCAATATCGAGGATCTGCGCCAGAACCTGCGCAACTTCATTCATGACAACACGCCTACCGTGCCAGGCACGGACGACGTCGACACGCAGCCCACGCTGGGATTCCAGCGTGTGATCCAGCGCGCGATCATGCATGTGCAATCCACCTCGAATGGCAAGAAGGAAGTGACCGGCGCGAATGTGCTGGTCGCGATCTTCGGCGAGAAGGATTCGCACGCGGTGTACTACCTGCAACAGCAGGGCGTGACGCGTCTGGACGTGGTCAATTTCATCTCGCACGGCATCGCCAAGACGAGCAGCACGGACGCCGCGAAAGCGAGCGACGCGAATGCCGAGTCTGACGAAGCCGCCGCGCAGAAGGAAACGCCGCTCGCCCAGTTCACGCAGAACCTGAACCAGATGGCGAAAGACGGCCGCATCGATCCGCTGATCGGGCGCGAGTCGGAAGTCGAGCGCGTGGTCCAGGTGCTGTGCCGCCGGCGCAAGAACAATCCGCTGCTGGTCGGCGAGGCGGGCGTCGGCAAGACCGCGATCGCCGAAGGTCTCGCGTGGCGCATTACGCGCGGCGAAGTGCCGGACATTCTCGCGGATGCGCAGGTGTATTCGCTCGACATGGGCGCGCTGCTCGCCGGCACCAAGTATCGCGGCGACTTCGAGCAACGTCTGAAGACGGTCCTGAAGGAATTGAAGGAACGTCCGCACGCGATCCTGTTCATCGACGAAATTCATACGCTGATCGGCGCAGGCGCTGCGTCGGGCGGCACGCTGGACGCATCGAATCTGCTGAAGCCGGCGTTGTCGTCGGGCACGCTCAAGTGCATCGGCGCGACGACGTTCACCGAATATCGCGGCATCTTCGAAAAAGACGCGGCATTGTCGCGTCGTTTCCAGAAGGTCGACGTGACCGAGCCGACCGTCGAGCAGACGGTGGCGATCCTACGTGGCCTCAAGTCGCGTTTCGAAGAGCATCACGGCGTGAAGTATTCGTCGGGTGCGCTGTCGGCTGCGGCTGAGTTGTCGGCACGGTTCATCACGGATCGTCATCTGCCGGACAAGGCGATCGACGTGATCGACGAAGCGGGCGCCGCGCAACGCATCCTGCCGAAGTCGAAGCAGAAGAAGACGATCGGCAAGAACGAGATCGAAGAGATCATCTCGAAGATCGCCCGTGTCCCGCCGCAAAGCGTGTCGCAGGACGACCGCAGCAAGCTGCAAACGCTGGACCGCGATCTGAAGAGTGTGGTGTTCGGGCAAGACCCGGCCATCGACGCGCTGTCGGCCGCGATCAAGATGGCGCGCGCGGGTCTTGGCAAGCTGGACAAACCGATCGGCGCGTTCCTGTTCTCCGGTCCCACGGGCGTCGGCAAGACCGAAGTGGCGAAGCAACTGGCGTTCACGCTGGGCATCGAGCTGATCCGCTTCGACATGTCGGAATACATGGAGCGTCATGCGGTCAGCCGGTTGATCGGTGCGCCACCGGGCTATGTCGGTTTCGACCAGGGTGGTCTGCTGACCGAAGCCGTCACGAAGAAGCCGCATTGCGTGCTGCTGCTCGACGAAATCGAGAAGGCGCATCCGGACATCTACAACGTGCTGCTGCAGGTGATGGACCACGGCACGCTGACGGACAACAACGGCCGCAAGGCGGACTTCCGCAACGTCATCATCATCATGACGACGAATGCGGGCGCCGAGGCGATGGGCAAGTCGGTGATCGGCTTCACCAACCGCCGGGAAGCCGGCGACGAGATGGTCGACATCAAGCGCATGTTCACGCCTGAGTTCCGTAACCGTCTGGACGCCACGATCAGCTTCCGCTCGCTCGATGAAGAAATCATCATGCGCGTGGTCGACAAGTTCCTGATGCAGCTGGAAGATCAGTTGCACGAGAAGAAGGTCGATGCGCTCTTCACCGACGCGTTGCGCAAGCATCTCGCCAAACACGGTTTTGATCCGTTGATGGGTGCGCGGCCGATGCAGCGTCTCATCCAGGACACGATCCGTCGTGCGCTGGCCGACGAGCTGCTGTTCGGCAAACTGATGAACGGCGGCCGTGTTTCGGTCGACGTGGATGCGGAAGACAAGGTGCAGTTGACCTTCGACGAGCATCCGGCGCCGCGCAATCCGAATCCGGAAGCGGTGGAAGTCGAGTAAGTTGTCGGTACCGCTCAGGCGGTATCGAAGAAAGCAGAACGGCGCGGGTTCAACCCCGCGCCGTTCTGCTTTTTGCGTTTCCGAATGGGTCGTTGCGTGGTGCTCAGTGCTTGCCGGTACTGCCGAAGCCGCCCGCGCCGCGCTCGCTCTCATCGAAGTCGTCGACGATATTGAACTCGGCCTGCACGACCGGCACGATCACCAGTTGCGCAAGGCGCTCCATCGGGTTCAGCACGAATGTCGTCTCGCCGCGATTCCACGTCGAGATCATCAGTTGGCCTTGATAATCGGAGTCGATCAAGCCGACCAGGTTGCCGAGCACGATCCCATGCTTATGCCCGAGTCCCGAGCGCGGCAGAATCAGCGCCGCGTAGCCGGGGTCGCCGACGTGAATCGCGAGTCCGGTCGGCACCAGCGCGGTCTCGCCGGGCTTGAGCGTCAACGGTTCGTCGAGACAGGCGCGCAGGTCGAGGCCCGCGCTGCCGGTGGTAGCGTAAGCCGGGAGTTGCTCGCGCATGCGCGCGTCGAGAATCTTCAGATCGAGTTTCATGCAAATGGAAGTGAGGTTAGGGCGTGGTGTTTGAGCCGAGCTGGAATGCATCGGCGAGAAGTTCATAGGAGCGCGTCCGTGCGCGATAGCTGCCAGCGACCGTCAGCACGATCAGCTCATCGGCCTGGAAGCGCTCCTGCAGGCTGTAGAGGCGCTCAGTGACGCTTTCCGGCGTGCCTATGATGCTGCGTGGCTTCTCGCGCTCGATCACGAGTTGCTCGCGCTCGCCGTACTCCTGCACGATGCCCTGTTCGACGGTTGGAATCGCTTCGTTCAGGCCGTACGCCATTTGCACGCGGCGCAGATCGACGGCTTTCTCCAGGTCGGCGGCTTCCTGCTCGGTGTCCGCGCAGATCACGAAAACGGCAGCGGCCAGATACGGTTGCGCCGCCGCGGGACCGGGCTGGAATCGCTCGCGATAAGCCAGCGCGACGCGCTCGCCGAAATGCGGATTGATGAAATGCGCGAACGAGAACGGGATGCCGAGTTGCGCCGCCAGCAGGCCGCCGAACTCGCTCGAGCCGAGCATCCACACTTGCGGACGCGTTTCGATCTGCGGTTGCAGTAGCACGCCATGCGCGATGTGGTCCGCCGGCAGCGTGCCGTGCATCAGGCCGAGCAGATCGGCGACCTGCTGCGGGAAATGGTCGCCGGGATGGTAGTCGCCGGCGGCGACCGCTTGCGCGGTGCGCATGTCGCCGCCTGGCGCGCGCCCCACGCCGAGATCCATGCGATTCGGGAACAACGCCTCGAGCATCATGAATTGCTCGGCGACCTTGAAGGGGCTGTAGTACGGCAGCATCACGCCGCCGGAGCCGAGGCGAATGCGTTTGGTCACGCTGCCGAGGCGCGCCAGCATCACCTCGGGGCAGGGATTCGATACGCCTCGCAAGCCGTGATGCTCGGCGCACCAGTAGCGCGTGTAGCCGAGGTCGTCGGCGAGTTGCGCAAGGTCGATGGTGGCGGCGACGGCGCTCGCCACCGAGTGCCCGGCGATCACGGGCGTTTGATCGAGCACGGAAAGTAGCGTCATGGCAGTGCGGGCTCCAGATGATCCGATTCGTCAGCGCGGCTTGCGGCAGCTATGACGATACGCGGCGCCGGGTTCACCGGATCAGACTCGTGTCGGGCAGACGCTTCGCGATCTCCGCGATCAGCGCACGCGCGAGCGTCAGCTTGTCCGCGCGCGGCAGCTTCGTCGCGCCGCCCGCTTCGAACAGGACCACTTCGTTATCGTCGCGACCGAAGGTGAGGGGGCCGAGATTGCCGATCAGCAGCGGCACGTTTTTGCGCACGCGCTTCTCTTCTCCGTGCACCTCCAGGTCGCCGCTTTCCGCCGCGAAGCCGACCGCGAACGGCGGATGCGGCAGCTTCGCCACCGAGGCCAGAATGTCCGGATTCTCGACGAACGTGAAGCTCGGCAGCGCACGGTCGGCGGCCTTCTTGATCTTGTGCTCGCTTGCGTGATCGACGCGCCAGTCGGCTACCGCTGCGACGCCGATGAAGATGTCGGCGTCCGCGACCGAGCGCATCACCGCATCGTGCATCTGCTGCGCGGTTTGCACGTCCTCGCGAAACACGCCCCACGGCGTTTCCAGCGCAACGGGACCCGCCACCAGATGCACGTCGGCGCCGGCCTGTTGCGCGGCGCGCGCGAGCGCGAAACCCATCTTGCCGCTGGAGCGGTTGGTGATGCCGCGCACTGGATCGAGCGGTTCGAACGTCGGTCCGGCGGTCAGCAACACGCGCCGGCCCGCGAGGATTTTCGGCGAGAAGAACGACGCGATCGCTTCATAAGTGGCCGCGGCTTCGAGCATGCGTCCGTCGCCGATTTCGCCGCAGGCTTGCGGGCCCGAATCCGGGCCCAGCACTTCGACGCCGTCCGCGCGCAATTGCGCGACGTTGCGCTGCGTCGCCGGGTTCTGCCACATCTGCCGATTCATCGCCGGGACGACGAGCAGCGGACAATCGCGGGCGACGCACAGCGTCGACAGCAGGTCGTCGGCCATGCCGTGCGCAAGCTTCGCGAGGAAGTCGGTGGACGCGGGCGCAATCACGATCGCGTCCGCTTCACGCGACAGATCGATGTGCGCCATGTTGTTCGGCACGCGGCCGTCCCACTGGCTCGTATAGACCGGACGGCCCGAGAGCGCCTGCATCGTGACGGGCGTGATGAACTGGGTGGCCGCTTCGGTCATGACGACCTGCACGGTCGCACCTGCCTTGGTCAGGAGGCGCGTGAGTTCGGCGATCTTGTAGCAGGCGATCCCGCCCGTCATGCCGAGGACGAGGTGTTTTCCTGCGAGTTCTGCGGTTGCCAACGAAAGCCTCCGGCAAAGCGTGGTGGCGGGCGGCAGGGCGGGCGTCGCGCCCCTCGCCCGCCGCGCCTTTCAGACCAGACGTCAGGCGCGGACGCCGGCGCCTGATGTCAGCGATTCAGCTACGTTAGCGTGTGCTGCGCACGCGCCGCAACTCGTCGAGCACGAGCAGGATCGCGCCGATCGTGATCGCGCTGTCGGCGAGATTGAACGCCGGCCAGTGCCAGCCGCGCACGTGGAAATCGAGGAAGTCGATCACGTGACCGTACGCGAGCCGGTCGATCACGTTGCCGAGCGCGCCGCCCAGAATCAGCGAGAGCGCCGTGCAGAACATCTTCTGTCCCGCATGGCGCTTGAGCAGGTAGCAGATCACCAGCGCGGCGACCACGCCGAGCGCGGTGAACGCCCAACGCTGCCAGCCGCCCGCCATCGCGAGGAAGCTGAATGCCGCGCCGCGGTTGTACACGAGTACCAGGTTGAAAAACGGCGTGACTGCATGCGCGACACCGTAGGCGAACACCTTCTGGACTGCGATCTTCGTCAACTGATCGAACAGGATGACGATCAGCGCGATGCCCAGCCAAGGGGCCAGCGAACTGCTTCCGGTAGCGGTTTTCGACGGGCTTTTCGACATGGTTCTCGCCATTATGCCGCGCTCCTCGTTTCACCGTTGCCGAACAGATTGCTGAAGCAGCGGCCGCACAGCGTCGGGTGTTCGGCGTGTGCGCCGACGTCCGCGCGATAGTGCCAGCAGCGCTCGCACTTCAGATACTTCGAAGCGATGACTTCGACGCCTTCTTCCGCTTCGCTGTCGACCTTCACGACGTTCGCGCTGGAGGTGATCAGCACGAACTTCAGGTCGTCGGCGAGGCTCGCGAGCGCGTCGTAACGCGCGCCGCTCGCGCGGATCTCCACTTCCGCCTGCAACGACGAGCCGATCAGGTTCGCGACGCGCGCTTCTTCCAGCGCCTTCGTCACGTCGCTGCGCGCGGCGCGCAACAGCGTCCACTTGTCGAGCAGCGCGCCCGCGCCGGGCACGGCCGGAAACGCGTGATACGTCTCGGTGAAGATGGTTTCGCTGTTCGGCTGGAACACCTTCCACGCTTCTTCCGCGGTGAACGAGAGGAACGGCGCCATCTGGCGCAGCAGGCCGTGCGCGATGTGATAGAGCGCGGTCTGCGCCGAACGGCGCGCGACGGAGTCGGCCGCGGTGGTGTACAGCCGGTCCTTCAGCACGTCGAGGTAGAAGCCGCCGAGATCTTCCGAGCAGAACGTCTGCAGCTTGGCGACCACCGGGTGGAACTCGTACTTCTCGTAGTGCGAGAGGATGTCGTCCTGCAGATTCGCCGACAACGCCACCGCATAGCGATCGATCTCCAGCCAGTCTTCGACCGGACGCGCGTGCTGCGCGAAGTCGAAGTCCGACAGGTTCGCGAGCAGGAAGCGCAGCGTGTTGCGGATGCGGCGGTAGCCTTCGGTGACGCGCTTCAGGATTTCCTCGGAGATCGCCAGTTCGCCCGAGTAATCGGTCGACGCGATCCACAGGCGAATGATTTCCGCGCCGAGGCGGTTCGCCACTTCATGCGGGTCGATACCGTTGCCGAGCGACTTGCTCATCTTGCGGCCTTCGCCGTCGACCGTGAAGCCGTGCGTGAGCAGCGCGTTGTAGGGCGGGCGGCCGTCCAGCATCGACGCGGTCAACAACGACGAATGGAACCAGCCGCGATGCTGGTCCGAGCCTTCCAGATACAGGTCGGCCGGGAATTGCAGTTCTTCCTTGTGCGAGCCGCGCAGCACGTGCCAGTGCGTGGTGCCCGAATCGAACCACACGTCGAGCGTGTCGCGGTTCTTCTCATACATGTTGGCGTCATCGCCGAGCAGTTCACGCGGGTCGAGCGTCTGCCATGCTTCGATGCCGGCCTTCTCGACGCGTTGCGCGACTTCTTCGAGCAGTTCCAGCGTACGCGGATGCAGTTCGCCGGTTTCCTTGTGCACGAAGAACGCCATCGGCACGCCCCATTGACGCTGACGCGACAGCGTCCAGTCCGGGCGGTTGGCGATCATGCTGAAGAGGCGCTGCTTGCCCCACGCCGGATAGAACGCGGTGTTCTCGATGCCTTCGAGCGCGGTTTCACGCAGCGTCTTGTCGGTGTCGTTCGGCTTCACGTCCATGCCGGCGAACCACTGCGACGTCGCGCGGTAGATGATCGGCGTCTTGTGGCGCCAGCAGTGCATGTAGCTGTGCGAGTACTTCTCGGTGCGCATCAGCGAGCCGGCGCCTTGCAGCGCTTCGACGATCTGCGGATTCGCGGCCCAGATCGACAGGCCGCCGAACAGCGCGAGCGATTCGATGTAGCGGCCGTCACCCATCACCGGGTTGATGATGTCGGAGTCGGACATGCCGTGCGCCTTGCACGACACGAAGTCTTCCACGCCATACGCCGGCGACGAGTGCACGACGCCCGTACCGGTTTCGGTCGTCACGTAGTCGCCGAGATAGACCGGCGCGGTGCGCTTGTAGGCCGGATGCGCGGACGCGAGCGGGTGATTGAAGCGCAGGTTGACGAGTTTCTCGCCCGGCGTGGTGGCGACGATCGTGCCTTCCAGGCCGTATTGCTTCAGGCACGCTTCGACGCGTTCTTCCGCGAGGATCAGCAGGCCGCGCGGCGTGTCGACCAGCGCGTAGACGATTTCCGGATGCAGGTTCAGCGCCTGGTTGGCGGGGATGGTCCACGGTGTGGTGGTCCAGATCACGATGCCGCCTTCGTTGCGCGGCAGCGCATTCAGACCGAAGGCTTGCGCGGTCTTTTCCGGCTCGGCGAAGCTGAACAGCACGTCGATGGTCGGATCGGTTTTGTCCTTGTACTCGACTTCCGCCTCGGCCAGCGCCGAGCCGCAGTCGAAACACCAGTTGACCGGCTTCAGGCCGCGGAACACGTAGCCTTTTTCCATGATCTTCGCGAGCGCGCGGATTTCGCCGGCTTCGTTCGTGAAGTTCATCGTCTTGTACGGATTATCCCAATCGCCGAGCACGCCCAGACGGCGGAAGCCGACCTTCTGCTTTTCGATCTGCTCGGTCGCATAGGCGCGCGCCTTTTGCATCACTTCGGCCGCCGGCAGCGACTTGCCGAACTGTTTTTCGATCTGGATTTCGATCGGCATACCGTGGCAGTCCCAGCCCGGCACGTAGACCGCGTCGAAGCCCGCCAGATTGCGCGCCTTGACGATCATGTCCTTGAGAATCTTGTTGACCGCGTGGCCGAGGTGGATGTCGCCGTTCGCATACGGCGGGCCGTCGTGCAGGATGAACTTTTTGCGGCCCTTGGAGGCGGCGCGGATCTTCTCGTAGATCTTGCGTTCCTGCCATTCCTTGACCCATTGCGGCTCGCGCCTGGGCAGGTCGCCGCGCATCGGGAACGGCGTGTCGAGCAGGTTCACCGGGTAGCGTGACTGCGGTTTCGAATCGGCTTTCTTGTTGCTCATGATGTGGTCGCGGTGAATTCGTTCTATGCGCAGCGGGGCGCGGGGTTGCGCACGATGCGCGAGGATGGGACGCGCCCGGCAGGTCTGTCGCATGATTCACGGACGCCTTTCGATGCGCGCGGCAACGGTACGCGCGGCGCTCAAGCGCTCGCCCGTACCGCGGCGATTACCTAATTCGGTCGGTGGCCGAGGTGGCGAAACCGGTGGACCGGCTGCCCGGCGTGCCGGCGCCGACGGCCGCGAACCACGCGCGCGCATTGGCGACGTCGCGTGCGATGGCGGCGGTCAGCGTTTCGAGGTCGACGTACTTTTCCTCGTCGCGCAACTTCTTCAGAAACTCGACGCGCACGAGTTTGCCATACGCATCGCCGTGCCAGTCGAGCAGGTGCACTTCGAGCAGCACGCGGCCGGAGTCGTCGACAGTGGGGCGCAGGCCGAGGCTCGCGACGCCCGGCAGCGGTTCGTCCGCGACGCCGTGCACGCGCACGACGAAAATGCCGGCCAGCGCCGGACGCTTGTGGGCGATCGGCAGATTGAGCGTGGGAAAACCGAGATCGCGGCCGAGCTTCATGCCGTGGACGACATGGCCGCTGATCAGATAGTCGCGGCCGAGCGCGGCGCGCGCCGCATCGAGGTCGCCCGCCACCAGCGCGGCGCGCACGCCCGAGCTGGAAATGCGCGCGCCCGTCGGATCGGCGACGGTGGCCATCTGTTCGACTTCGAAGCCGTACTGCTCGCCCGCCGCCTTCAGCGACGCGAAGTCGCCAGCGCGCTTCGCGCCGTAGCGGAAGTCGTCGCCGATCATCACCCAGCGCGCGTGCAGCCCGTTGACGATGATCCGTTCGACGAACGCATCCGGCGACTGGCTCGCAAACGTGTGATTGAAGTGCTCGACGACCACCCGGTCGACGCCGTTGGTGCGCAGCGCCTCCAGCTTGTCGCGCAGCATCGCGATGCGAGGCGGCGCGCCGGCCGGATTGAAGAATTCGCGCGGGTGCGGCTCGAAGGTCATCACGCAGACGGGCAGGCCGCGCGCATCGGCGGCCGCGCGCACATGGGCGAGCAGAGCCTGATGGCCGCGGTGGACACCGTCGAAATTGCCGATGGTCAGTGCGCAGGGCGCACGGCTTTCAGCATTGGGAAGACCGCGGAAGACTCTCACGATAGCGGGTGGCAGTAGGGCGGCCGGGATGCCGCAAAACAAACGATTATAAACGCTCGGCGCGGCAGACGCCTCTCGCGTCGCGGTTCAGGGTGTTGCCGAATGATAAAATCCGCGCATGAAAAAACTCGTCATCCTGATTTCGGGGCGGGGAAGCAACATGGAAGCCATTGTCCGGGCCTGTTCGGACGAAGGCTGGCCGGCGCAAGTCGCCGCTGTGATTGCCAACCGTCCTGACGCCGCGGGCCTTGCGTTCGCGGCGTCGCACGGTATTGCCACGGCGGTGGTCGACCACCGCCAGTTTTCCGGCCGCGACAGCTTCGACGCCGCGCTGGCCCAGGAAATCGATCGTTTCGCGCCGGACCTGGTGGTGCTCGCCGGCTTCATGCGGGTGCTCACGGCCGGCTTCGTCGACCATTACGCCGGGCGCATGTTGAACGTGCATCCGTCGCTGCTGCCGAGCTTTCCGGGCCTCAAAACCCATCAGCAGGCGCTCGACGCCGGCGTGCGCCTGCACGGCGCGTCGGTGCATTTTGTCACGTCGCAACTGGATCACGGGCCGATCGTCGCGCAGGCTGCAGTCCCCGTCGAAACCGGCGACACCCCCGCCACGCTCGCCGAACGCGTGCTGGCAACCGAACATATTATTTATCCACGCGCGGTGCGCTGGTTCGTCGAAGGGCGTCTTGCCCTCGACGGCCTGCGCGTCACGCTTACGCCGCCAGAGCCGCAATGGCTCTTTGCCGGTCACACCGCCGGAGAGGGCGCATGAGATTGCATGGTTTTCTGATTGGACAAACCGAGACTTTGCTGGCTGAAGTCCTGAAACTGACCGGCCCCGCCGACGCCACCACCAGCCGCTTTTTTCGCGCCCATCCGAAGCTCGGGCACGGTGAGCGCGGCGTGATCGCCGAGGCGGTGTTCGCGGTCTTGCGCCGCCGGATGGAATTCGCCCACCTCGCCGAAAGCGGCGCGGGCAGTCCGGCGCGTCGCATGGCGCTGCTGGGCCTGATGCAGACGGCGGGGCGCTCGGCGCTCAAGCCGTTCGTGACGGAAAGCGAAGCGAAGTGGCTCGAACACGTCGCGATGATCGACCCGGAGAGCCTGCCTCTGCGGATTCGCCTGAATCTGCCGGGCTGGATCAGCGAGGCGCTGAGCCAGCGTTTCGAACCCGCGGAACTCGCGCAACTGGCCGCAGCGCTGAACTACCCGGCGCCGCTGGATCTGCGCGCAAACCCGATCAAGGCGAGCCGTGATGACGTGCTGAACGCGCTGTCGAAGGCCGGCATCGAGGCCGGTGCGACGCCGTTCGCGCCGTTCGGCGTGCGCGTGGTCGGCAAGCCGCCGCTCACCAAGCTCGACGCGTTCCAGCACGGCTGGCTCGAAGTGCAGGACGAGGGCAGCCAGTTGCTGTGTTCGCTGGTCGCGCCCAAGCGCGGCGAGATGATCGTCGACTTCTGCGCGGGCGCGGGTGGCAAGACGCTGGCGCTCGGCGCGGCGATGCGCTCGACCGGGCGCCTATACGCGTTCGACATTTCCGAGCGGCGTCTGGCCAAGCTCAAGCCGCGCCTCGCGCGCAGCGGGCTGTCGAACGTCAATCCGGTGCTGATCGACAGCGAGCATGACGCGAAGATCAAGCGCCTCGCGGGCAAGATCGACCGCGTGCTGGTCGACGCGCCGTGCAGCGGACTGGGCACGCTGCGTCGCAATCCCGACCTGAAGTGGCGCCAGTCGCCGGAATCGGTCGCCGAACTGGCGCCGAAGCAGTTGTCGATTCTGACGAGCGCGGCGCGTCTCGTGAAGAAGGGCGGTCGTCTTGTCTACGCGACCTGTTCGATTCTGGACGTCGAGAACGAAGCGGTGGTGCAGCAGTTCCTCGCGAATCATCCGGACTTCGCGCTGGTGCCCGTGCGCGACGTGCTGGCCGAGCAGCGGATCGACCTCGAAATGGGCGACTACCTGTCGATGTGGCCGCACCGCCACGCCACCGACGGCTTCTTCGCCGCCGTGCTGGAACGCCAGAGCTAACGCAACAGCAGGCTTTTTGCCCGGCGCACGGGTTCGTTGTCGAACCCCGGCGCGCCCGGCGATTCGGCAACATCATGGAAAACCGCATTTTTTCTCACATGTTCGGCGACCTCGCGCGCGACTTCGGTCAGCCCGTGATGATGTGGCAAGCCGGCATCCTGCTCGCGACGCTCGCCCTCGCGTGGCTGCTCGCGCGCCTGTTGCGCGGCGCGCTGGACCAGCGCCGGCAGTCGCGTTACCAGAGCGTGCGGTTCGGCGCGGAAAGCCTCAACCGCGCAGCTTTTCCGCTGATCGGCGCGGTGCTGGTGTGGCTCGCCCGCGCGATCGCCGGGCGCTTCATGCACACGGCGCTGCTCGATCTGGCGCTGGTGCCGCTGTTCGGCATCAGCCTGATTTACACCGTATTTTTCTTCGCGCGACGGGTCTTCAGCCGGGACGGCCGGATTCATCCGTGGCTGTTCCTCGTCGAGAAGATCGTTTCGATCGTCGTCTGGCTCGGCATGCTGCTCACCGTGATGGGCATTCAGGACGACGTGATCGCGTGGATGGACAGCATCAAGTTCCGCGTCGCGAACGCGCACATGACGCTGCTTTCGCTCGTCACGGGCCTGCTGTGGGTGGCCGTCACGATGATCGTCGCGATGTGGCTCGGCTCCGCGTTCGAAGACCGCCTGATGCGCTCGAAGACGCTCGACGCCAACCTGAAGGTCGTCGTGGCGCGGGTCGGCCGGGCGGCGTTCGTGCTGGCGGCGGTGCTCGTGAGCCTGTCGCTGGTCGGCATCGACATCACGGTGCTGGGCGTGTTCGGCGGCGCGCTCGGCGTCGGGCTGGGCTTCGGCATGCAGAAGATCGCCAGCAACTACGTGTCGGGGTTCATCATCCTGCTCGACCGGTCGCTGCGTATCGGCGACACGATCAACGTGAGCGGCCTGCAAGGCATGGTCACGCAGATCCGCACACGTTATACCGTGGTACGCGGACTGGACGGTATCGAAACGCTGATTCCGAACGAAAAGCTGATTACGGATGTGGTGCAGAACCAGTCGTCGTACCTGACGCGCGGCTATGCGAAGGTGGCCGTACAGGTCGCCTACACGTCCGACATCGAACGGGCGATGAGCCTGCTCGCTCGAGCCGCCGAGGATGTTCCGCGCGTGTTGCGGGAGCCCGCGCCGACGGCGTATCTGGCGAGCTTCGGCTCGGACGGCATCAACCTCGAACTGGGCTTCTGGATCGAGGACGCGGCAACCGGCACGTCGGGCGTGCGCTCGATGGTCAACCGCAATATCTGGCGGCTGTTCTCCGAGCACGGCATCTCAATTCCGTTTGCGCAACGCGAAGTGCGGATCGTCGGCAACCCGACCGACGCGATGCCGGCTCCGGTAACAATGACCGCTTCCGCGGCCAACGAGGCGGACAGCGCCCGCTGACGGGCATCCGGTGCCCGCCGTCAAAGTCAAATTCAGCTTTGGCGGGCTCTCTCCTCTTGATACCGCACAAAAAATCCCTATTTGTTACAAACACTTGGAACGCTTCAAGTAGAATATCGTCCAATCCCGCTGTATGCTTTCACTTTCTTGACACGCGTATTTCGCGTGTGTCTCGTGTCTCTCGTTCCACAGGTAAATTGCCTTGTTGAATTCATTGCTCGCTTTCCTTGCCCACGGCCTGTTGCACTTCTCGTGGTGGCAACTCGTCGTGTACACGCTGGTCGTGACGCACATTACGATTATTGGCGTGACGGTCTATCTGCACCGCTGCCAGGCGCACCGCGCCTTGGAGTTGCATCCGATCGCCAGTCATTTTTTCCGCTTCTGGCTGTGGATGACCACCGGCATGCTGACCGGCCAGTGGGCCGCGATTCACCGTAAGCACCATGCCAAGTGCGAAACCGAAGAAGATCCGCACAGCCCGCAAACGCGCGGCATCTGGAAGGTGCTGCTCGAAGGCGCTGAGCTGTATCGCACCGAAGCAAAAAACGAAGAAACGATGCGCAAGTTCAGTCATGGCACGCCGAACGACTGGATGGAACGCAACGTGTACACCAAGTACCCGATCCTCGGCGTGAGCCTGATGATGGTGCTGAACGTCGCGCTGTTCGGCGTCGTCGGTCTGACTATCTGGGCGATCCAGATGGTGTGGATTCCGTTCTGGGCCGCCGGTGTGGTCAATGGACTTGCGCACTTCTGGGGCTATCGCAACTTCAATTCGTCGGATGCGAGCACCAACATCTTCCCGTGGGGCATCATCATCGGCGGTGAAGAGCTGCATAACAATCACCACACGTATGCGACGTCGGCGAAGCTGTCGAACAAGTGGTACGAGTTCGACATCGGCTGGATGTACATCCGCATCATGTCGGCGTTCCGTCTGGCCAAGGTGAAGAAGGTCGCGCCTACGCCGCGTCTGACCACCGGCAAGCTGGTGCTCGACCAGGACACACTGCAAGCCGTGCTGGCCAATCGCTACGAAGTGATGGCCCGCTACGGCAAGGCGCTCAAGCGCGCATATCGTCAGGAGCTCGCGCATCTGAAGGAAGTCGGCGCGCGCGAAAAGTATCAGGTCATGCGTGGTGCGCGTAGCTGGTTCCATAAGGAAGAAGCGGGGCTCAACGAACCGCAGAAGCGCCAGTTGCCGCAAATTTTCGCGAATAGCCAGAAGCTCAAGACCTACATCGACATGCGCAATGAACTCGCGGCCATGTGGGAACGCTCCAACGCGTCGCGCGACCAGTTGCTGATTCAATTGCAGGACTGGTGCCATCGCGCTGAGCAAAGCGGTATCAAAGCGCTGCAAGATTTTGCGATGCGACTGCGCCGTTATGCTTGATCGCGAAATCCATTAAAATTTCGTTACGTCACAAAACCCCGCGTTGGCGGGGTTTTGCTTTTTGGGCCGCGGAAATCGCAACGACATGAGATTGGCAGTCGGCGGCAGCAGAGCGAAGGCAGAGGAGATCATGGATCAGCAGGCGATCAGGACGGTCGAGTACGACCGGCCGCAAGCACAGGGCACCACCTGCGGGATCGGGCAGGCGTGGGCGAAGGTGCCCGACGTGCCGTCGGTGGAAGAGAAGGTGGCGCTCAAGGCTCGCATTCGCGCGTTGCTTGAGCGCGAGAAAGCCGTGCTCGTGGCGCACTATTATGTCGACGCCGAATTGCAGGAACTGGCCGACGAAACCGGCGGCTGCGTAGCGGACTCGCTGGAAATGGCGCGCTTCGGACGTGATCACGAAGCGCAAACGCTCATAGTGGCCGGCGTGCGCTTTATGGGCGAGACGGCGAAAATCCTCAGCCCGGACAAGCGCATTCTAATGCCGGATCTGGACGCGACCTGTTCGCTCGATCTCGGCTGTCCCGTGGACGAATTCTCGGCTTTCTGCGACGCGCATCCCGATCGCACGGTAGTGGTGTATGCGAACACCAGCGCGGCGGTGAAGGCGCGCGCGGATTGGATGGTGACGTCGTCGATCGGGCTGGAGATCGTTGCCGATCTGCACGCACGCGGGGAAAAGATCATCTGGGCGCCGGACCGGCATCTTGGCAGCTACATCCAGAACAAGACCGGCGCGGACATGCTGCTGTGGCAGGGCTCGTGTCTCGTGCACGACGAATTCAAGGGCATCGAGCTCGATCTGCTGCGAGCCGAATATCCGGGCGCGAAGGTGCTCGTGCATCCGGAGTCGCCGGCTAATGTCGTCGCGCAAGCGGACGTGGTCGGCTCGACCACGCAACTGATCGACGCCGCGCAAAAGCTCGACGCGACGCATTTCATCGTGGCGACGGATCTCGGCATTCTGCACAAGATGCAGCTTGCCGCGCCGGGCAAGACGCTGATCGCCGCGCCGACGGCCGGCAACAGCGCGACCTGCAAGAGCTGCGCGCATTGCCCGTGGATGGCCATGAACGGCCTCGCGAATCTGGCCGACGTATTGGAGCGCGGCCACAACGAAATCTTCGTCGATCGCGCGATCGGAGAACGGGCGCGCTTGCCGATCGACCGGATGCTGGACTTTGCCGCGCGTCACAAAAAGCGCGTTCAGGCCAGCGGCGATCTCGCGCGCGACGCGCAACTGTATTCGAACGTAGGAGCGGCGTGATGGGGGCGGTTGAAGGGGCAGTCAAGCGCGAGCAGGGCGACGCGGTGTCGCCGCTGTTCGCGGAGATTCACGCACAGTACGGTGCGGCTTTCGATGCTGCATTAGCGCGCAACGTCGCCGACGCGTTGGCCGAAGATGTCGGCGCCGGCGATCAGACAGGCCGTCTCGTTCCCGTCGACGACGTTCGCGATGCGCGCATCATCGTGCGCGAGGATGCGGTGCTGTGCGGTGTGCCGTGGTTCAACGCGGTGATGCGCGCGGTCGATCCGCGCATCGATGTGCAGTGGCATTACCGCGAGGGAGATCGGATGGCCGCGGACACGCCGGTGTGCGAGTTGCGCGGACCGGTTCGCGCATTGTTGACCGCCGAGCGCAACGCGCTGAACTTCCTGCAGTTGCTGTCGGGCGTGGCGAGCGCAACGCGCCGCTACGTTGACGCGATCGCGCATACGCGCACGCGCATTCTCGACACGCGCAAGACGCTGCCGGGTTTGCGGCTCGCGCAAAAGTACGCGGTGCGCGTGGGCGGCGGGGCGAATCAACGGCTTGCGCTGTACGACGGGATTCTGATCAAGGAAAACCACATTGCCGCAGCAGGCGGCGTGGGCGCGGCAATGGACGCGGCGCTCGCGCTGAATGCGGGCGTGTCGATCCAGATCGAAGTGGAAACGCTCGAGCAGTTGGAAACCGCATTGGCGCATCGCGCGCAATCCATCCTGCTCGACAACTTTTCGTTCGATGCGATGCGCGACGCGGTCCGCATCACGGCGGGTCGAGCGGTGCTAGAGGTGTCCGGCGGCGTGAACTTCGAGACCGTGCGGACGATTGCCGAAACGGGCGTCGATCGGGTGTCGATCGGGGCGCTGACCAAGGATCTGCGCGCGACGGACTACTCGATGCGGATCGTTTGACGCTTTGCTTGCCTGCAAGCGTTGGCGATCGGTGCGATGAAAAAGGCCATTGCCGGTTCTTTCCGGCGATGGCCTTTTCGTTTGATCCAGCTCGAGCCAATCACACGTTACGGTTGCGCACGTGTTCCGGCGAGAGCACCGTCGGTAGTGCTTTGGGCAAAGTCGCCGGCCAGTCCCGGCTGAAATGCAGGCCGCGGCTCTCGCGCCGCGAGCGCGCGCCCTCGACGATCAGCGACGCAACGTCGACCAGATTGCGCAGTTCCAGCAGGTCGCGGCTCACCTTGAAGTTCGCGTAGTACTCGTGAATCTCGTCGCGCAGCAACGCCAGCCGATGTTTCGCGCGGGCGAGCCGCTTGTCGGTGCGCACGATGCCGACGTAATTCCACATCAGCCGGCGCACTTCGTCCCAGTTGTGCGCGACCACCACCTCTTCGTCGGGATCGGACACGCGGCTTTCGTCCCAGTCCGGTAGCGGCGCATGGACTGCGGCGCTGAAGCCTTCGTCCTCGATGGCTTGCGCCGCTGAGCGCCCGATCACGAGGCATTCGAGCAGCGAGTTGCTGGCGAGCCGGTTCGCGCCGTGGAGGCCCGTGCACGACGTCTCGCCGACTGCATAGAGGCCGGCAAG
Organism: Paraburkholderia ginsengisoli NBRC 100965; assembly: GCF_000739735.1. Classification (GTDB taxonomy): domain Bacteria; phylum Pseudomonadota; class Gammaproteobacteria; order Burkholderiales; family Burkholderiaceae; genus Paraburkholderia; species Paraburkholderia ginsengisoli. Next base: position 137,749 of record NZ_BBJF01000003.1, read on the forward strand.
ATCGGTGCGGCCCGCGAGATCGGTCACGACCCCGCCGCAGGTGTAGTGCGCGGCCGGCACGACCGGGATCGGCTCTTTGGTGATGTCGATGCCGAACTCCAGGCAGCGCGCCAGAATCGTCGGGAAGTGTTCGCGCAGGAATTCAGGCGGTTGATGGCTGATGTCGAGGTACACGCAATCGATGCCGCGCTTCTTGATCTCGAAATCGATCGCACGCGCGACGATATCGCGCGGCGCGAGTTCGGCGCGTTCGTCGTGGTTCGGCATGAAGCGCGTGCCGTCCGGCAACTTCAGGATGCCGCCTTCGCCGCGCACCGCTTCCGAAATCAGAAACGACTTCGCATACGGATGGAACAGGCAGGTCGGATGGAACTGGATGAATTCCATGTTCGACACGCGGCAGCCGGCGCGCCACGCCATCGCGATACCGTCGCCGGTCGCGGTGTCGGGGTTCGTTGTGTACAAATAGACCTTGCCGGCCCCGCCGGTGGCGAGCACCGTATGCGGCGCTTCGATCGTCACGGTGCGGCCGCTTTGCAGGTCGAGTGCGTACAGGCCATGACAACGGCGGCCAGGCAGACCGAGGCGATCGGACGTGATCAGGTCGATCGCGTAGTGATCTTCGAACAGCGTGATATTTGGATGGCGGCGCACGCGTTCGCTCAGCGTAGCGACGACCGCGTGGCCGGTCGCGTCCGCCGCATGAATGATCCGGCGATGACTGTGGCCGCCTTCGCGCGTCAGATGGAAGCCGAGTTCGGCGGCGTCGTCTTTGGTGAACGGCACGCCTTGTTCGATAAGCCATTCGATCGCGGCACGCCCATGCTCGACGATGAAGCGCGTCGCGGCCTCGTCGCACAGACCGCCACCGGCGATCAGCGTATCGCGCACGTGATTCTCGATGCTATCCGCCGAATCCAGCACCGCGGCGATGCCGCCTTGCGCCCAGTCGCTTGCGCCTTCGGTCATCGATCGCTTGGCGACCACCGCAACCCGCCGGGTCTCCGCGAGATTGAGCGCGACGCTCAAACCCGCCAGACCGCTACCGACAATCGCCACATCGAATTCCATTACCTACATCTCCGTCTTTTTCGTTTTGCCAAGACGGCGCGCTATCCGCTCGCCGCTAAAACAAGAAAGCATACGCGTCGCGACGGATCAGCGAAAGCTGGCTGTACGGCATAAGACTATTCGCGCGGGCGAAGCGCGGAACGACGGCGCGGCAGTGACGTAAGAAGGGCGCGCGGAAAACAAAAAAGCCTCGCACGGATGCGAGGCTTTTTTGCATATCTTTTGCCTTCGTCAGGCAGGAGCCAAGATTTATTTAATCTTGGTTTCCTTGTACTCAACGTGCTTACGGACGACCGGATCAAATTTCTTGATCAGCATCTTTTCCGGCATGTTGCGTTTGTTCTTCGTCGTCGTGTAGAAGTGACCCGTGCCTGCGGTCGATTCCAACTTGATCTTGTCGCGTGCGCCTTTTGCCATGATTTACTCCTTAGGCTTCACCGCGTGCGCGCAGATCTGCGAGCACAGCGTCGATACCGTTCTTGTCGATCAGGCGCAGGCCGGCGTTCGAAACGCGCAGACGCACCCAACGGTTTTCGCTTTCCACCCAAATGCGGCGGTTTTGCAGGTTCGGCAGGAACCGGCGCTTGGTTTTGTTGTTCGCGTGGGAAACGTTGTTGCCGCTCATCGGCGCTTTCCCAGTTACTTGGCATACGCGTGCCATGAGAGCACTCCTAATACGCTAATTCTGAGTTCGAACGCCGTGAAAGTTTCCCGAAAAGAGCCGCGCCAAGTTTTAGAAACGAGAGTCGCTAGTGCTTTCCGGAACGCCTTGGTGGCTTCGGAACAGGGGGTTGGAAATAGGCAAACCGGAATTATAGCGGAAAAAAAGCCGCAAAATCAAACCTTATTTGCGATGCCGGACACGGCGTACCGTACGCGTGGCCCTGGTCCTTGCCCCGTCAAGGCCAGCCGGCGCGGGCGAACGAGTAAACACTATCCGCGCCGATCACCAGATGGTCGATCAGTTGCACGTCGATCAGCGCCAGCGCGTCGCGCAGCGTGTGCGTCAGGCGGCAGTCGCTAGCACTCGGTTGGACGGCGCCGGAAGGGTGATTATGCGCGACGATCAGGCTCGCGGCGTTCACGGTCAGCGCCCGCCGCACGATTTCGCGCGGATACACCGCCATGCGCGTGAGCGAGCCCTGCGCGCTTTCCTCGCAACGAATCAGCCGGTGCCGGGCGTCGAGAAAGAGCGACACGAACACTTCCTGCGGGCGACCGCCGATCAGCAGTCTCAAATAGCTCTCCACGGCTTCGGGCGAATTCATCAGTGAGCGCCTGCGCATTTTATCGACCAGCGAGCGCCGCGCCATTTCCATGATCGCGAGCAGCTGCGCTTTTTTCGCGGGCCCGAGGCCACGGATCCCGTCGAGGTCCGCGTAGGTCGCGTCGAGCATCGCGCGTAGCGAGCCGAACCGGTCGAGCAACGCGCGCGCGACGCTGAAGACGTCGTGGTCGGGCAAGCCCGAGCCTAACACCAGCACGATCATCTCGGCGTCGGACAGCGCGGCCGGACCCTGGTTGATCAGGCGCTCGCGCGGCATGTCTTTCTTGTGCCATTTGCCGTGCAGCAGCGGTGACCGGGCGGGTGCGCCGGACGCTTCGGCGACGCGCGTGAGCGGTTGCGGCGGCGTTGCCGCGAGGGGTGCATCGTCAATGGTGCTGACGTAGTCGGTCATACAGATAGAATCCTCCGCTTCGATAGGTGGCGCGGGGCGACGCCGTGCTCATGCCGTCATGCGCGCGACTGACCTGAGCCGCCGTCCGCTATGTGGCTTACAATAGACGCTTTGCGCACGGCACCCCGACGGTCTGCCACACGCGTCGGCTGCACCTGCGGCGCACGCGTGCAGCGCGCTTCGACTGAGCGAGCATTGCATGAGCATCATCGACATTTCCGAAGTGAAACCCGGTTCACACGTGACGCTTCACTACCGGCTTTCCCTTGCCGATGGCGCCGAAGTCATCAATACGTTTACCGACAAGCCGGCTACGCTGCTGCTCGGCGCCGGCCAACTGGCGCCGCCGCTGGAAGATATTTTGCTGGGTTTGAAGGTGGGCCACCACTCGACCTTTCAGCTAACCCCGGGCCAGGCGTTCGGTCCCCGCAATCCGGAGCTGATCCAGCGCGTGTCGCTGGCCACGCTGCGTGAAAACAGCATGATTGGCGAGGATTTTTCGCCCGGTGACCTGGTCGAATTCAACGCGCCGGGCGGTGGGCGCTATGCCGGTGTCCTGAAGGAAGTGGGCGAGACGTCGGCCCTGTTCGATTTCAACCATCCGCTTGCCGGCCAGGCGCTGGCGTTTGAAGTGAAAATCATCGGGATTCTGTAAACATGAGCATCACGGATACGACTCTTGCCGAAACCGAGATCCTGCTGGCGCAGCCACGTGGATTTTGCGCCGGCGTCGATCGGGCGATCGAGATCGTCGAGCGGGCCCTCAAGCTGCATGGCTCGCCGATCTACGTGCGCCACGAAATCGTCCATAACGCCTACGTAGTTGAAGATTTGCGCAAGAAGGGTGCGATCTTTATCGAGCGCCTGGAAGAGGTGCCGGCCGGCAATACGGTCATCTTCAGCGCGCACGGCGTGTCGAAGGCCGTGCGTTCGGAAGCCGAGTCGCGCGGTCTGCGCGTGTACGACGCCACGTGTCCGCTCGTGACCAAAGTGCATATCGAAGTCGCGAAGATGCGCCAGGACGGCTTCGACATCGTGATGATCGGCCACAAGGGCCACCCGGAAGTCGAAGGGACGATGGGGCAGGCCGGCGAGGGCATGCATCTGGTCGAAGACATCGAAGACGTGCAGGCATTGCAGCTGGCCGATCCGGAACGGATCGCGTTCGTCACGCAAACCACGCTGTCCGTCGACGACGCAGCCGAGATCATCGGCGCGTTGAAGGCCAAATATCCGTCTATCCGTGAGCCGAAAAAGCAGGATATCTGCTACGCCACGCAGAACCGCCAGGACGCGGTGAAGTTCATGGCGCCGCAGTGCGACGTCGTGATCGTGGTCGGCAGCCCGAATAGTTCAAACTCCAACCGGCTGCGCGAGCTGGCCGAAAAGCTCGGCGTGCCTGCTTATATGGTGGATTCGCCGGATCAGATCGATCCGGTCTGGGTCGAGGGCAAGCGCCGCATCGGCGTGACGGCCGGCGCGTCTGCGCCGGAAGTGCTGGCGCAGGCCGTGATCGCCCGGTTGCGCGATCTTGGTGTGCGCAACGTGCGCGCGCTCGACGGCATCGAGGAAAACATCGCGTTTCCCCTGCCGCGCGGGTTGGGACTGCCGGCCTGACCGTTCGCTCAACCACGTTGAAAGAAAAGCGCGCCTCCGGGCGCGCTTTTTTTTACGCCCGTGATCAGGCGACCCCGCGATAAATAAGGTGCCAGATCATGAATTTCACCCGGTTTCAGTGATCTTCCGTACAAATTTTTGTGAGTTGCAAGGCTGTTTTTTATTGATTTTCTATCGATACGGCCCTGTTTAACGGGCGCCCTCGCTATTGCGCCGAATTTTGATGCACTAAGATAGTGCGAACAGCTCGACATTGGCGGAACCGTAATACTTAACGCAAAGCACGCTCCAACCGGGCATCGGGCTCATTCGCCGCAACACTTGATGCCATTGGGTCTCGCGTTGGTGCAACTGATGCACGAAAAACAATCGCAACCGGGTTGCGCCTTTTAGCGCGCTGGCTTTAAAAATAAGGTTGCAATGCAGGAAAACCCCACCGATTCAACAATATTGCCAGCCGTAAAATTGGAGTTACAATGCGCGCGTTCTCAAGGCCTTACGGTCCCGAACAACGGATTTAGCAAGGCGCAGGAGACCTACTTAATGCGAGTCAAATTTGCTTACGCCGTGTCCATCGCGACAGCGGTTGCGATGTTGACCGCGTGCGGCAAGAAACAGGAAGTCGAGGCGGGAGCGGGTGCATCGGCGGCAGCGGTTGCGGCGGCCCCGGCGAGTGAAGCGACGATCGTTAAGATCGGTCATGCGGCCCCTTTGACGGGCGGCATCGCCCATCTCGGTAAGGACAATGAAAATGGCGCGCGTCTGGCGGTCGAGGAGATCAATGCGCAGGGTTTGACGATCGACGGCCACAAGATCCAGTTGCAGCTCGACGCTCAGGACGACGCGGCGGACCCGAAAACGGGCACCGCGGTCGCGCAGAAGCTGGTCGACGATCACGTGGTCGCGGTGGTTGGGCATCTGAATTCGGGCGTGTCGATTCCGGCGTCGAAGATCTATAGCGATGCGAGCATCGTGCAGATCTCGCCGTCGTCGACTAATCCGGCGTACACGCAACAGGGTTTCAAGACGACCTACCGGGTCGTCGCGACCGACGCGCAACAAGGTCCGGCGCTCGCCAATTACGCCACGAAGGCGTTGGGCGCCAAACGCATCGCCATCGTGGACGATGCAACCGCCTACGGTAAGGGGCTCGCGGACGAATTCGCGAAGACCGTCGAGGCGAGCGGGGCGAAAGTCGTCGCACGGGAGGCGACGAACGACCGGGCCACGGATTTCCGGGCCATCCTCACAAAGATCAAGAGTGTTCAGCCGGACGTGATCATGTTCGGCGGCATGGACGCGACGGGCGGGCCGTTTACGAAGCAGGCGGCGGCGCTCGGTATCAGGGCAAAAATCCTTGGCGGCGACGGTGTGTGTACCGACAAGGTGGGTGAGCTGGCGGGAACCGCCGTGCAAAACCTGGTCTGTTCGGAAGCAGGGCTCGCGCTTTCGAAAATGGACCGCGGAGCGGACTTCGAAAAGAAGTACGAGGACCGCTTCCACACGCCGGTGCAGATTTACGCGCCGTTCACGTATGACGCTGTGTACGTGGTCGTCGATGCAATGAAGCGCGCTAATTCGATCGAGGCGCCCAAGGTGCTGGCTGCGATGCCCTCGACCGATTACAACGGGGTAATCGGTCACATCGCGTTCGACGACAAGGGTGATTTGAAAGAGGGCGCCATTACGCTTTACGACTTCAAGGACGGCAAGAAAGCGGTTCTCGACGTCGTGAAGATGTGATGACGGAACGTTCAGCCTGACGGCACCGAAACCATCCAACGGTGCCGTTTTTGCATCCGTTCAAGGGCAAGCCAGCGACCGCATCCCGGTCGTCGAGCGAACCGGCGGCGGATAACCCTTACCGGTCTTTTACATCAGTACCCGCAGTGCCGTTGAGATTCCGTAGCGCATCACCGCCCACCGGCTGATGAAGAACGCGAATCCAGTCGCACGGGCTAAGGAGCATTAAATGGATATCTTCATCCAGCAGATCCTAAACGGACTGGTGCTTGGCAGCGTTTATGCCATCATCGCACTGGGCTATACGATGGTTTACGGCATCTTGGGCATCATCAACTTCGCTCACGGCGACGTGTTGATGGTGGGCGCGATGGTCGCGCTCTCAGCCATTGGCGTGCTGCAGAACCACTTCCCCGGCCTCGGCAACGTGCCGACGCTGATCATCGCGCTGATCATCGCGGCGGTGGTCTGCTCGCTGGTCGGCTACACCATCGAGCGCGTGGCCTACCGGCCGTTGCGCAAGGCGCCGCGTCTCGCACCGCTGATCACCGCGATCGGGGTGTCGATCCTCTTGCAAACCCTCGCGATGATGATCTGGTCGCGCAATCCGCTGCCGTTCCCGCAGCTGTTGCCCACCGATCCGATCAACGTGATCAAGGCCACCGACACGACGCCTGGCGCCGTGATCTCGATGACCGAAATCGTCATCATCGTGGTGGCGTTCCTCGTGATGGGCGGCCTGCTGCTGCTCGTGCACAAGACCAAGCTCGGCCGCGCGATGCGCGCGATCGCCGAGAACCCGGGCGTCGCGAGCCTGATGGGCGTGAACCCGAACTTCGTGATTTCGGCGACCTTCATGATCGGCTCGGCGCTCGCCGCACTCGCCGGCGTGATGATCGCATCCGAATACGGCAACGCACACTTCTATATGGGCTTCATCCCCGGTCTGAAGGCCTTTACCGCGGCGGTGCTGGGCGGTATCGGCAATCTCGGCGGCGCGATGGTGGGCGGGGTGATTCTCGGCCTGATCGAACAGTTGGGGGCCGGCTACATCGGCAACCTCACGGGCGGCGTGTTCGGCAGTAACTATCAGGACGTGTTTGCGTTCGTGGTGCTGATCGTCGTGCTGGTGTTCCGTCCGTCGGGTCTGCTCGGCGAACGCGTTGCGGATCGCGCTTGATCCCGGGCCATAAGGAGTAATTAGACATGACCTCAATTCAACCGATCGAGCCGTCCACGACGCTCATCCCTGAAAAGAACCTCGGCAAGACGCTGACCGTCGGCATCATCACGGCGGTCCTTGTGATCGCCGCGCCGATGATCATCGGCGCCGCCGGCGGCAACTACTGGGTTCGCGTGCTCGACTTCGCGATGCTGTACGTGATGCTCGCGCTCGGCCTGAACGTGGTGGTGGGCTTCGCCGGCCTGCTGGATTTGGGCTACATCGCGTTCTACGCGATCGGCGCCTACGTCGCGGCGCTGCTGAGCTCGCCGCACCTCGCATCGCAATTCGAATGGATCGCGCATCTCGCGCCGCACGGGCTGCATGTGCCGATCTGGATCATCGTGCCGATCGCGATGGCGCTCGCCGCGCTGTTCGGGATTCTGCTCGGTGCGCCGACGCTGCGTCTGCGTGGTGACTACCTCGCGATCGTGACCCTCGGCTTCGGGGAAATCGTGCGGATCTTCATGAACAACCTCGACCGTCCGGTGAACATCACCAACGGCCCGAAGGGGATCACGGGGATCGACCCGGTGCAGGTGGGCGGCTTCAGTCTCGCGCAAACGCACTCGCTGTTCGGCTTCCAGTTCCCGTCGGTGTACTCGTACTACTACCTGTTCGTGCTGTGCGCGTTGCTGGTGATCTGGGTCTGTACCCGCTTGCAGCATTCGCGTATCGGCCGTGCGTGGGCCGCGATCCGTGAAGACGAAATCGCCGCCAAGGCAATGGGCATCAACACCCGCAACGTGAAGCTGCTGGCGTTCGCGATGGGCGCGTCGTTCGGCGGTCTGTCGGGCGCCATGTTCGGTTCGTTCCAGGGCTTCGTGTCGCCGGAATCGTTCACGTTCTGGGAATCGGTCGTGGTGCTGGCGTGCGTGGTGCTCGGCGGTATGGGCCACATTCCTGGCGTGATTCTCGGCGCGGTGCTGCTCGCCGTGTTCCCGGAATTCCTGCGCTCGACGATGGGTCCGCTGCAGAACATGATCTTCGGCCATGAAATCGTCGATACCGAAGTGATCCGTCAGCTGCTGTACGGTCTCGCGATGGTCGTGATCATGCTGTACCGCTCGGAAGGCCTATGGCCGTCGCCGAAGCACGAAGACAAGATTGCGAAACTGGCGAAGCGTAGCGGCAAAAAGCCAGTGCGCGCTTAACTGACAGGGAGAAAAACATGAGCGATAACATTCGACTGTCAGTGAAAGGCGTCAACAAGCGCTTCGGCGGCTTGCAGGCGCTCTCCGACGTCGGCCTGCAAATCAAGGCCGGTCAGATCTATGGCCTGATCGGTCCGAACGGCGCCGGCAAGACGACCTTCTTCAACGTGATCACCGGCCTGTACACGCCCGACTCGGGCGAATTCAAGCTCGATGGCGAGAACTACACGCCGACGGCTGTGTACCAGGTCGCGAAGGCGGGCATTGCGCGTACCTTCCAGAACATCCGTCTGTTCGGCGGCATGACCGCGCTGGAAAACGTGATGGTCGGGCGCCACGTGCGCACGAAGCACGGTCTGATCGGCGCGGTGTTCCAGACGCCGGCCGAGCGCAAGGAAGAACGCGAGATCAAGGAACGCGCGATCGAACTGCTCGACTACGTCGGCATCGCGCAATACGCGGACTACACGTCGCGCAATCTGTCGTATGGCCACCAGCGTCGCCTGGAAATCGCCCGCGCATTGGCGACGGACCCGAAACTGCTCGCGCTCGACGAACCGGCCGCCGGCATGAACGCAACCGAGAAGGTCGAACTGACCAAACTGCTCGACAAGATCCGCGCGGACGGCAAGACGATCCTGCTGATCGAACACGACGTGAAACTCGTGATGGGTCTGTGCAACCAGATGACGGTGCTCGACTACGGCAAGGTGATTGCGCAAGGTCTGCCGCAGGACGTGCAGAAGGATGCGAAGGTGATCGAAGCTTATCTGGGTGCGGGGGTCCACTAATGGCAACGGCAATGTTGAAAATCAAGGGCCTGCAGGTCAATTACGGCGGTATCCAGGCAGTCAAGGGCATCGACCTCGAAGTCGCGCAGGGCGAGCTGGTCACGTTGATCGGCGCGAACGGCGCGGGCAAGACCACGACGATGAAGGCGATCACGGGTCTGAAGCCGTACGCGGCGGGTGACATCGAGTACATGGGCCAGTCGATCAAGGGCATCCCCGCGCACGAACTGCTCAAGCGCGGTCTCGCGATGGTGCCGGAAGGACGCGGCATCTTCGCGCGTATGTCGATCGTCGAGAACATGCAGATGGGCGCGTATCTGCGCACGGATACGGAAGGCATCAAGAAGGACGTCGATCGCATGTTCGGCTTCTTCCCGCGCCTGAAGGAACGCGCGTCGCAATACGCGGGCACGCTGTCGGGCGGCGAACAGCAGATGCTGGCGATGGCGCGCGCGATCATCTCGCGTCCCAAGCTGCTGCTGCTTGACGAACCGTCGATGGGTCTGTCGCCGATCATGGTCGAGAAGATCTTCGAAGTGGTGCGCGCGATTTCCGCTGAGGGCATGACCGTGCTGCTGGTCGAGCAGAACGCACGTCTTGCGCTGCAAGCGGCGAACCGCGGCTACGTGATGGACTCGGGCCTGGTGACGATGTCAGGCGACGCGAAGCAGATGCTGGATGATCCGAAGGTGCGGGCCGCTTATCTTGGCGAATGAGTTGGCCGGATAAGCCAGGCTGAATCGCTCAGCCGTACCGACAAAAAAAGCCGCATGCGAAACAACGCATGTGGCTTTTTTCATTCAGGCGTGTAGCGGGTCAAGCAGCCGGCGCGGCATCCGCCAGTGCGCCGAGGCGCTTGCCGAGACTGACGACGGCATCGGCGCGATAACCGAGCGCCTCGTAAAACCCACGCAACTCGGTCTTCGCGGACAGAATCTGCAGATTCAGCTTCGGACAGCCTAGCGAGGTCAACACTTCTTCAACATGCGCGACGAGCCGCGTGCCGATGCCATGACGTCGCAGCGCTTCATCCACCGCGAGCGAATACATCCAGCCGCGATGTCCGTCATAACCGCCCATCACCGTGCCGACGATACGTTCGTCGAGCACCGCGACAAAGAACAGCTCCGGTTGCGTCGCCAGCTTGTTCGCGATCGACAGATGCGGATTGCGCTGCGGCCGCGTCGCATCCCGGTACTCGGGGAACGCTTGTTGCCATAGCGCGACCACCGCATCGGTATCGCGCGCATCGAAGCGGCGGATCGACAGCGTCGGGCTCGTCGTCATCGGCATGCTCCGGTTGCTTACAGCGTGTCGAGGATCGAACGCAGCATCGCCATCATCTGGTCGATCTCTTCGTTCGTCACGTTCAGCGCCGGCATGAAGCGCAGCAGGTTCGGACGCGCCGCGTTCAGCAGCAGGCCGTCGGGTTGCATGTCGCGCGCCTTTTCGACGATGTGGTTGCCGATGTCCTTGCCGAGCAGCAGCGCGCGCAGCAGACCTTCACCGCGTTCGCCCTTGAAGCCGCGCTCTTCGGACAACTCCAGCAGCTTCGCGCGCAGATACTCGCCACGCGCGCGCACGCCTTCGAGGAAGCCCGGCGCGGTCAGTTGCGAGATCACCGAATAGCCGACCGCGGTCATCAGCGGATTGCCGTTGTAGGTGCCGCCCTGGTCGCCCGCTTCGAACACCGCGACGTCCGCTTTCGACAGCAGCGCCGCGAGCGGCACGCCGCCGCCGATGCCCTTGCCGAGCGTCATGATGTCCGGCTCGATGTCCGACAGCTCATACGCGAACAGCGTACCCGCGCGGCCGCAGCCGCTTTGCACTTCGTCGACGATCAGCAGCAGGTTGTGCTTCTTCGTCAGCTCGCGCAGTTGCTGCATGAATTCGCGCGATGCGGGAATCACACCGCCTTCGCCCTGAATCGGTTCGAGCATCACGGCGACCGTCTTCGCGTTGATGAGCTTCTCGACCGACGCAATGTCGTTCAGATCCGCCTTCGGGAAGCCCGGCACCTGCGGTGCGTAGATCGTGTCCCAGCCCGGCTTGCCGCTCGCCGACATCGTCGCGATCGTGCGGCCGTGGAAGCTGTGATCGAACGTGATGATTTCGAACGCGCCGTCCTTGAACTTCTTGCCCCACTTGCGCGCGAGCTTGATCGCGCCTTCGTTGGCTTCGGCGCCGCTGTTCGCGAAGAACACCTTGTCGAAGCAGCTGTGCTGCGTGAGCAGGCCCGCGAGCTTCGCCATCGGTTCGTTGTAGAACGCCGGCGACGGATTGAGCAACAGCTTTGCCTGGCTGTTCAGCGCTTCGATCATGCCGTCGTTGCAATGACCGAGGCTGTTGACCGCCCATCCCTGGATGAAGTCGAGATAGCGCTTGCCGTTATTGTCATAGAGCCATGAGCCCTTGCCGTGCGTGAAAACGATTTCGGGCCGGTTCGTGATGTACATCAGCGACTCGATCGGGTACTCATTGAAATTCATGACGGCGGGCTCCAGGGAAGCGGGTGAACGCAGGGTGAAAGTAAATGGCGAATGGACCGAAGATGAAACAGCGGCCGGAAAACAAAAAGCCACGGCATGCCGTGGCTTTCATGATTCGAACAGCTTGCGCCTGGTGTGGCGCGAATCCGTGACGAAGCCGGCGGCGTCCCTAAGGGAGCGGCGAGCGGCGACGTCGGAGTTCGGATTGGATGCGGTTCATGCGCGAAAGAATACGACAAGGAAAGCGCCGGTGTAAACCATCAATTTGCATGAATTTGCACCGCTGCGCACGAAGGCGGGTTTCTGCGTGTCCGTCTTGCTGCTGACACGTTACGCGAAGCACGGCCTCGTCATATGCGGACGAAGCCATGCATTCAATCCAACCGCGTGCTTAAACCGCGTTGACCAGATCCGCCGCGCTCGTGAACGAGTCCGCGTAAAACTCGTCTTCCGGCAGGCTGTGATGCTGGGTGAAATCGCGCTGCGCCGACTCGACCATCACCGGTGCGCCGCACGCATACACCTGGTACGCCGACAGATCGGGCAGGTCCTCGATCACCGCGCGATGCACGAAGCCGACGCGGCCCGTCCATGCGTCGCCCGCGTCCGGCTCCGACAGCACCGGCACGAATTTGAAGTTCGGAATCTCGCGCGCCCATTGTTCGGCGAGTTCGAGCAGATACAGATCCTTCTTGCGGCGCGCGCCCCAGTAGAGCGTCATGGGCCGGTCGAGGTTCTTGTGGACCGCGTGCTCGACGATCGCCTTCAGCGGCGCGAAGCCCGTGCCCGATGCGAGCAGCACGATCGGCTTGTCCGAATCTTCGCGCAGGAAGAACGTGCCGAGCGGCGCTTCGAAGCGCAAAATGTCGCGCTCTTTCATCGTGTTGAACACGTGGTCGGTGAATGCGCCGCCGGGCATGTGGCGGATGTGCAATTCGATCGGACCTTCGATGTGCGGTGCGTTCGCCATCGAATAGCTGCGGCGCTTGCCGTCTTTCAGGATGAATTCGAGGTACTGGCCGGCCAGATATTGCAGGCGTTCGTTGGCGGGCAGTTGCAGCTTCACGACGATTACGTCGTCGGCTTTGCGCTCGATCGCGTTCACGCGGCACGGCAGCTTCTTGACCTGCACGTCGCCGACGCCAGCCACTTCGCGGATGTCCACTTCGAGATCGGAGCAGGCGGTGGCGCAGCACAGCAGCGCCATGCCGCGTGTCTTTTCATCGTTCGACAAGGCCGACGACGAATGCGCGCGCTGTTCGACTTCGCCGCTCACCACGGTGCCTTTGCACGAACCGCAAGCGCCGTTCTTGCAACCGTACGGCAGGCCGATGCCTTGACGCAATGCGGCGCTCAGCACCGGTTCGTCCTGTTCTACCTGAAACTGCCGGCCGCTTTGCCGGAGCGTGACGTTAAATGCCATAGAGTGTTCGAAATCGAAAAGTCGGGAATCGTTATCGGACCCGCCGGATCAAGCGCGATACCTGGCGCGCTTGACGGCTACAATGCGTCCACCATGAAAGCGACACGAAACTTCCGCCGGCCGCGCGTGCTGATCGTAGGTTGCGGCGATGTCGGCATGCGCTGCGTGCCGCTGTTGCGCCCGCGCGCGCATGTCTTCGCGCTGACCAGTCACGCGGAACGCAGCGCCGAATTGCGCGCCGCCGGCGTGACGCCGCTCGTTGGCGATCTCGATGTGCGCCGCAGCCTGAAACGGCTCGCGGGCCTCGCGCCGACCGTGCTGCATCTCGCTCCGCCGGAAAAAAGCGGCGACGATGACCGCCGTACCCGCGCATTGCTCGCAACGCTCGGCGCGCGCCGAGCAATCGCGCTGCGTGGCGCGGCGGCGCCCGCCGTGTCGCCGGCAGGGCGCTTGCGCGCCGGCCTGCATTCCATTCGTGCCTCGTGGGCGCAATCTGAAACAGCCGGTATTGTACCCGACGGGGTACGCCAGCCTGCCGCTTCGCGTGCGCCCGTGCGTCTCGTCTACGCGAGCACGACGGGCGTCTACGGCGATTGCGGCGGCGTGTGGATCGACGAAACGCGCGCGCCGCAACCGGCCAATGCGCGCGCGAAACGCCGCGTGTCGGCCGAGCGGCAGCTGCGTCGCGCGAGCGCGCGTGGCAGCGTGGCGGCGAGCATCGCGCGGATTCCCGGCATCTATGCGCGCAACCGTCTGCCGCTCGCGCGGCTCGAAAGGGGCACCCCGGCTCTGATCGATGCCGACGACGTCTACACCAATCACATTCACGCGGACGACCTCGCCGCGATCCTCGTGCGCCTCGCGACGCACGGCAAGCCGGCGCGCGTGATCCATGCGTCCGACGACTCGTCGTTGAAAATGGGCGAGTACTTCGACGCGGTCGCCGACGCGTTCGGCCTGCCGCGTGCGCCGCGCATTACGCGCGCGCAAGCCGAGGAGCGCATCGATCCGAATCTGCTGTCGTTCATGCGCGAATCGCGACGGCTGGTGAATCGGCGCCTGAAGGAAGAGTTGCAGGTGCGTTTGCGCTATCCGAGCGTGGCGGATTTTCTGCGAGAAGAGGGCGAGCGGAAGGCGTGAGGCCGGGAACGCGGGGCTGGACGGCACGAAGGCGCAGCCGGCGAAGGCCGAAAGCGTAGCGGCAAAGTGCGCAAAAGCACGCCTGAGGAAGCCTCGCAGATACGCGTCCCAACGTCCGCCCAACAGGCCGCCCCAAACCCGGCAAGCACTCGCCGCACCAGGCATCGCCCGGCGGGATTTCATCGCGCGCGTCGCCGCTATCTCGCGGCGGCACGGCGTGTGGCTTCGCTCGCTCAGGTCAGCGACGGCAGGAACTCCAGCAGCAGGAAACACAACATCCCGCCGACCAGAGCGCCGATCAGGTTCGGCGAATATTTGTGCCGCAGCCGCATGATGACCACCAGTCCACCGACCAGCAGTAGCCCGAAGCATATGAAAGCGATCATCACGTGCGAGATCGCGATGGTGTCGACGCTGTGCATGGCGCCCCTCCTTGCCAACCCTTTGTAGTCGTTTCTTTAGACGAGTATAGGGCGGCGTGTAAGGAAGATCATGCTGCGATGCAGCGGCTGCGCGGGCGTTCCGGCCGACTATTGGATGCCTTTCGCCGGCTTTTCCTGCCGCATCAAGACCTTGAACGCGCACCACCGGCGCATCAGCGGCGCCCTACCGGTTTACCCGCTCCGTAAAGAACCGAGGTCCGTTTCGTCGAGCCATTGCCATGCGCCCGGCGCGAGCGTCGCGGGCAGCGCAAGTCCGCCGATCCGTTCGCGATGGAGCGCCTCGCAACGGTTGCCCGCCGCGGCGATCATCCGCTTGACCTGGTGGTACTTGCCTTCCATCACGGTGAGCGCGAGCGTGTGAGCGTCGCGCGCTTCGGCGTCGACGGCGGCGATCGGTCTGCTCTCGCCGTGCAGCAGCACACCGTCGCGCAGCGCGCTCAATTGCGCGTCGTCGAGCGGATGCCGCGTGGTCGCGACATACAGCTTCGGCACCTTGCGTTTCGGCGATGTGAACAGGTGGACGAACTTGCCGTCATCGGAGAGGAGCAGCAGGCCGGTGGTGTCCTGGTCGAGCCGGCCCACGCATTGCACGCCACGCTCGGCGAACTGCGGCGGCAACAGACTGAACACGCTCAGATGATGTTGCGGGTCGCGCGAACACTCGTACCCGGCGGGCTTGTTCAGCAGCAGATACGCATGCTCGCGATATGGCCAGACGACCCCGTCCACGCTGAAGCGGAAAGTGTCGTCGTGGATCGGGAAGTCGGCATCGGCGTCGGTGCAGACCGCGCCGCCGATGCTCACGCGAGCGTCGGCGACCAGCGCGCGGCATTGACGGCGCGAGCCGAAACCTTGAATGAAGAGGATGCTTTCGAGATTCATGGCGAGCGAAGAATAACACCGCAAGAAGCGGAGCGCCCCGCGGCGCCGGCCGGGCCACGATGGACTCCCCACGTAGAGCCGCAGGAGTTCATCGATGCACGCCAACCCGTCCTCATCGTCCGCGATCCGTTCGATCCGTTTGCCGGCCGCCTTCCAGCGGCTCGCGTGGTCGAATCTGGCCGCGCAATCCGCCGAGCAGATCAGTCTTGCCGCCGCGCCGCTCGTCGCCGTGTTCGCACTCGGCGCCGATGCACGCGGCACGGGGCTCCTGCAAACCGCGCAGACGCTGCCGTTCCTGTTGCTGTCGATCCCGCTCGGGGTGTGGGCCGACCGCCGCTCGCGCCGTGTGCTGATGGCGCTCGCCGAAAGCGTGCGCGTGTTCGCGATGCTTGGCGTGCTGCTGCTCGTGATGACCCACGCGTTGAGCCTGCCGCTACTTGCCGCGCTCGGCTTCATCGCCGCGACGGGGACGGTAGCCTATAACGTCGCCGCGCCTGCGCTGGTGCCGTCGATCGTGCCGCGCGAAGCGTACGCGAGCGCGAACGGCCGGCTCGAACTCGCACGCAGCGTCGCGTATTCGGCGGGGCCGGCGGTGGGCGGTCTGCTGGTCGGCTGGATCGGCGCGGGCTGGGCCTATGGCTGCGCGGCGGCGTTGTCGGCATTGGCGGTCGGTTTGCTGGCTGGGTTGCGCGAACCGCCGCGCGCCCCAGCGCCCACGCGCCGCTTCATGCTCGAACTGCGCGACGGCACACGCTTCGTGTGGCGCGACGCGCTGCTGCGGCCGATGCTCGCCACCGCCGTGTTCTTCAACCTCGGCTTCTTCATCCTGCAAGCGGTGTACGTGCCGTATGCGGTGCATCGGTTGGGACTGAGCGCGTCGGCGGTCGGCGTGACGCTCGGCGCTTATGGCGTCGGCATGGTGTGCGGCGCGCTAGCCGCGCCCGCCATCGCGCGCCGGCTGGCGTTCGGCCGCATGCTGATCATTGGGCCGTCGTGCGGGCTGCTAGCGTCGCTCGTGATGGTGGCGACGCTCGTCGCGCCGTCGTTCTGGCTCGCGACGGCGAGCTTCTTCCTGCTCGGCGCGGGACCGATCCTGTGGGTGGTCGGTTCGACGACGCTGCGCCAGGCGATCACCCCCGAGCGAATGATGGGCCGCGTGTCGGCGCTCATCAGCACGGCCACCTACGGCGCGCGGCCGGTGGGCGCGCTGATTGGCGCGGCGCTGAGCGCGCGCTGGAACGTCGACGCGTGCCTGGTCGCGGCGGCGACGGCTTTTCTGGTGCAGGCGCTGATCATCGTGATGTCGCCGGCGGCGCGGCTCGTGCGGATTCCGGAGCGTAGCGCGGTGGCCTGCTGAGATAAAAACGGATTTTCATCTCGATGTGCGGGGTATCGGTAAGCGGCCCTTCGGCTGTCGCTGCAACCAGCAGGTCCGCGCCGACGTTTTCCGGCAGCGATCCGCTCGCGCTCAGCCCGAGGTCGGCGGCGCGGCTTCGTTCCGCCTGATCGGGACGAAGCCGACCTGCAAGCCAAAGAGCTTGGCCACGCTGTTGAGGGACTCGACGGTCGGATTGCCGGTGCCGCGCTCGATGTCCTGGATGACGCGGCGGCTGACGCCTCGGTGCGCGGCGAACTCGGCCTGGGTCAGGCCCGTCATCTCGCGCATCGCTTTCATGGCCTCGGGAATCGTCATGTCGCCCCGGCCGATCCGTTCATAGAAGGCGCGGCGCAGCGCGTTCTGCTCTTCACGGGTGGGTCGGGTTCGACGTGGCATGCGGAGCCTCAGGCGGTTGAAGGGCGTTCAATTGTCGGACCTGCGTATCAATGGACGGCGTCAGGAATTCGATGATGTCGTGATCGACACCCTGCGCTTTCATGATGTCGGGCAAGCGTTCGATCTGCACGGCAAAGCGGCCCAACTCACCCGCGAGCAGCTGGCGCTCGTGGTCGGGGACAGGCAGCGCCGCCAGCACGTCGGCCCAGTCCGTCAGCTCGACCCGAGTGTCCGGCCGATACCATCTCAGCGCGCGCGGAATCAACTTGGGGTCCAGATACATCGGCGCGAAGTCGAACAGCGGCGTGAGCCGGACTTTGCCGTCGACCAGTTGCACGGCGGTATTGCGCGCGTGATTGTCGGTATTGCGCATCGCCAGATTGAGTACGTCCCGCTTGATGAATTCGAGCGTTTCGGCCGTGGGATCGCTCACGACCTTGCGGATGCCGGTCACGACTTCGAACAGGCTCGGACGCGGGTCGAAGCCAGGTAGTCCCAGGATAGATGCCACGCTTTCCTGATGAAGGCGCACGACTTTCCCGTCGCGCGCGATCCGGTCGAAGCGCGGAATCAGCAGGACGTCGCCGTGAAGGGTCGGCAAGTCCGCGTGCGTGCGGATACCCAGCGCGGCAGCCACGCGCATGTAGGCGGCTTCGTTGCGCAGGACCTTGTCGTCGGCCGCGCTATTGCCGCGCGGCAGTTTCGCGATCAGATGCTGGGCTGCGTCGGCATCGGCCAACGTGGCATCGCCGTGCAGCAGGCCCGCGTGGTCGCGGGTGAGCAGATACTTCGGCGCCGCACCCTGAACCCCGGTGGTGCCGGTGCCGAGCATCCCGTGCAGGAACATCGTCTCCTTGAACTCCGCGCTGCGCACGACGACGTCGTCGATGGTCAGGCCGGGCAGGCCGCGCGCGGCCGGGTGGCGCGCCACGTGCGTCTCGAAATAATCGACCGCCTCGGCAACGCGAATCCGGCCGACCGGATTGAACGCGCCCGCGCAGATCAGCGGGAAGTCGGCGTCCGGACCATCCGCCAGTTTCAACTCGCCCAGTAGGAAGCGACGACCCGCCCCCTGTGGGATCAGGTCGTAGAGGAAGGCGGGCAGCGTCCGGGCGTGGCGGATGTCCATATCGACGGGCTCGGCCAGGGATAGCGGAGCGTCCGTGTGGTCGACGGCATACGCCACCAGGTGATTCCACTGGCAAAGGCCGTCGTCGACGTCGATCTGCGCGCAGTCGGTCCAGCGATCGTCCAGGAATATCTGCAGGGTGCAATCCATGGGCAACTCCTTTGTGCCTCATAAATGTAGCACGATAGGGCGATCAGTGGCTTATACGCTTCTTATAAGTGCTTTTTTGCGCCGACTGGGGAGCGGGCAAGGGATGATCTGCCACGTGCCCTCCAGCCGCGGCACGGTCGGTGAAAACCCTCGAAAATGAAAATGAATTTTTTTAGCGACGGTTTTCATGTAAATATACTTTCACAATTTTCGACGACAACCGCCGCGCAGACACGCTCGCATGATCGATCCTTCCTCCGCCGCCTCAAGCTCCGCCGAGCAGGCCATCGCCACCCGCATCGCGTCGGCCATGCCGACGCTGACGCCGATTCACCGGCGCATGGGCGAGTACGTGCTGGCCAATCTGTTCCGCGCGGCGACCATGCGGATCGACGAACTCGCGAGCGTGGTCGGCGCGTCGGTGGCGACGGCCAATCGCTTCGCTCGCGCGCTCGGTTTCGACGGCTATCCGCAGTTTCGCGAGGCACTCGTGCGCGGCTTCGAGGCGACGCTCGCGCCCGTCGAGCGCCTGCGCAGCGCGCAGGAGTCGCTCGCGGCCGGCGACGACCTGGTCGACGCGTCGCTCGAGCAGGCCGCCAACAATCTGCACGCGACGCGCACCGCGATCGACCGCGCCGCCGCCGATGCCGCCGTCGAAGCGATCATCGCCGCGCGCCGGGTGTTCGTGCTCGGCTACGGCGCGAGCGCGTTCCTCGCCGGCCTGATGGAACACGGCCTGATGCCGTATCACGACAACGTGCAGTCGCTCGCGCTGATCGGCGGGCCGTCGCACGCGGCGCGTCGTCTGTTCGCTGCTAACGAGGACGACCTGGTGATCGGCATCGCGTTCCCGCGTTATGTCGAAGACACGATCGAACTCGCGCGCCGCGCGGCCAGCCGGGGGGCGCGCGTGCTGGCGCTGACCGACGGCCCGCGTTCGCCGCTTGCGCAATTCGCGAGCCTCTCGCTCTTTATTCGCGCCGACCGGCGGCTCGCGTCGAATGCCGATTCGGCGGTGCTGGCCGTGATCGAAGCGCTCTGCGACGCGGTCGCGTATCGCGCCAAACGCTCGGTGAAGGCCGCCGCCGAGGTCAGCGAATTCGTGCTGCCCTGGCTGGTCGAGCCGCAGCCCGGTTCGACCGACGGCGCGCACGAAGCCGCGCGCGCCTCGACCCGGACTCCACGAGCCACCCGAACCACCCGCACTCCCAAAACCAAACGATGAACTCCAACGCAGTCATTGCTATTCACGGCGGAGCAGGGACGATCCTGCGCGCGTCGCTGTCGGCCAGCGCCGAAACCGAATATCACGCGGCGCTGCACGCGGTGCTGAGCGCCGGACAGCGCATCCTCGCCGACGGCGGCAGCGCGCTCGACGCCGTCAGCGAAGCCGTGCGTCTGCTTGAAGACTGCCCGCTCTTCAACGCGGGACGCGGCGCGGTGTACACGGCCGCCGGCACCCATGAACTCGACGCGGCGATCATGGACGGCAGCACGCTCCAAGCCGGCGCGATCTGCTGCGTCAAGCGCGTGCGCAATCCGATCCTCGCTGCGCGCAGCGTGCTCGAACGCAGCGAACACGTGCTGTTCACCGGCGACGGCGCCGAAGCATTCGCCGCCGCGCAAGGGCTCGAATTTGTCGAGCCCGCTTACTTCGATACCGAAGCGCGTCATCGTCAGTGGCTGCTCGCGCGCGACCAGCAGCGCGCGGTGCTCGATCACGACGGCGCGACGCTCGCCGCCACGGTGACGGCGTCATTCCAAAAAGGCGAGGGCGAACCGATGCCGCACGAGCCAATCGATCCGAACCGCAAGTTCGGCACCGTCGGCGCGGTCGCGCTGGATCAGCACGGCCACGTGGCAGCGGCGACGTCGACGGGCGGCGTCACCAACAAGCAGGTCGGCCGGGTCGGCGATACGCCGCTGATCGGCGCGGGCTGCTATGCGGACGACGCGACCTGCGCGGTCTCGACCACCGGCTCCGGCGAAATGTTCATGCGCATGGTCGCCGCCTACGACGTCGCCGCGCAAATGGCCTATCGCAACGTGTCGTTGCAGGAAGCCGCTCACGACGTGGTGATGAACCGTCTGCCGAAGATCGACGGACGCGGCGGTCTGATCGCCGTCGATGCGCGCGGCAACGTCACGCTGCCGTTCAATACCGAAGGCATGTATCGCGGTTTCGCGCGGCTCGGCGAAACGCCGGTGACGGCGATCTACCGCTAGCGCGTGTCTGCCTGACGCAGCGCCGTTTGAACCCACTCGCCTGAACCCACGTTAGCCGCGTTCGAATTCAAAGGAATCACCGTGCCGACTTCATCGCACACCGCCCGTCCGCTTATCGAAACCTTGCCGCCGCAGCGCGTGCTCGCGGTCGACGATCTGTCGGTCGCGTTTCGCCGCGGCAACTCGACCTTCAACGCGGTGCGCAATCTGTCGCTCACAGTGGACCGCGGCGAGACGCTGGCGATCGTCGGCGAATCGGGCTCGGGCAAATCGGTGACCTCTCTCGCGTTGATGCGGCTGATCGAGCATGGCGGTGGGCGCCTTGCCGGCGGCAGCGTCGCATTCCGGCGCCGCGACGGCAGCGTGCTCGACCTCGCGCAAGCGTCGTCCGGCACGATGCGTTCGATTCGCGGCGCCGACATCGCGATGATCTTCCAGGAGCCGATGACCTCGTTGAATCCGGTCTTCACGGTGGGCGATCAGATCAGCGAAGCGATTGCATTGCATCAGGGCAAGAGCCGTCAGGCCGCACATGCCGAAACGCTGCGCCTGCTCGAACTCGTTCGGATTCCTGAAGCACGGCGGGTGGCGGCGCGCTTTCCGCACCAGCTGTCAGGCGGCATGCGCCAGCGCGTGATGATCGCGATGGCGCTGTCGTGCAAGCCCGCACTGCTGATCGCCGATGAGCCGACCACCGCGCTCGACGTGACGATTCAGGCGCAGATCCTGCAACTGATTCGCGGCTTGCAGGACGAGATGAACATGGGCGTGATCTTCATCACGCACGACATGGGCGTGGTCGCCGAAGTGGCGGACCGCGTGCTGGTGATGTATCGCGGCGAGAAGGTCGAGGAGGGCGCGTCGGACACGCTGTTCGCCGCGCCGTCGCATCCATACACCAAAGCGCTGCTGGCGGCCGTGCCGCGTCTAGGCGCGATGCAGGGCACCGATCAACCGGCGCGCTTTCCGATTCTCACCATCGAGCAGGCGAGTCTGAGCGGCACCGACGCCGCCGTGCGGCCCGCGGCGGCAGTCGCCGAAGAAACGCAACCGCTCGTGCAGCAAAGCACGCCGCCGATTCTGCGCGTGCGCGACCTGGTCACGCGCTTTCCGGTGCGAAGCGGCATGTTCGGTCGCGTGACGGGCCGTGTGCATGCCGTCGAGAAGGTCAGCTTCGATCTGCGGCCGGGCGAAACGCTCGCGCTCGTCGGCGAATCGGGTTGCGGCAAGTCGACCACCGGACGCTCGCTGTTGCGTCTGGTCGAAAGTCAGAGCGGCTCAATCGAATTCGACGGCAAGGAAATCAGTTCGCTGACCGGACCCGCGTTGCAGGCGTTGCGCCGCGACATCCAGTTCATTTTCCAGGATCCGTTCGCGTCGCTCAATCCGCGTCTTACCGTCGGCTTCTCGATCATGGAGCCGCTGCTCGTGCATGGCGTCGCGCAGGGTGCAGAGGCGCAGGCGCGCGTTGCGTGGCTGCTCGAAAAAGTCGGCCTGCCCGCCGAAGCCGCGCGCCGTTATCCGCACGAATTCTCCGGCGGCCAAAGGCAACGCATCGCAATTGCGCGCGCGCTCGCGTTGAATCCGAAAGTCGTGATCGCCGACGAATCGGTGTCCGCACTCGACGTGTCGGTGCAGGCGCAGATCGTCAATCTGATGCTCGATCTGCAACGCGAACTTGGCGTTGCGTACCTGTTCATTTCGCACGACATGGCCGTGGTGGAGCGCGTCAGTCATCGCGTCGCGGTGATGTATCTCGGGCAGATCGTCGAGATCGGACCGCGTCGCGCGGTGTTCGAAGCGCCCCAGCATCCGTACACGAAGAAGCTGATGGGCGCCGTGCCGGTGGCCGATCCGGCGCGCCGGCACGCGAAGCGCATGCTCGCCGCCGACGACATTCCGAGCCCGATTCGCGCGCTCGACGACGAGCCGCTCGTCGCGCCGCTGGTGGCGGTGGGACCTGATCACTACGTCGCGCAGCATCGCGTGGGCGGGGCTTACTGATCGGCGCCGCCTTCGAATCGGCAGGGCAAAAACTGAAGCAGTACCGAAACAGAACCCGAAGCAAAACGAGCCTCTCACAACCTCAACTCAGTTTCATCTCGCAGCCTGGAGCCAACCTCATGAACCTGCTGGTCCCGTCTTCTCCGTTTCGTTTGCGCACGCTGATCAGCGGCGGCGCGATGGTGTTCGCGATGCTCGCGGGCAATCTTGCGCACGCCGACACCACGGCGGTGATGGCCGTCGCGTCGAACTTCACGTCGCTCGATCCATACGACGCGAATGACACGCTGTCGCAAGCCGTCTCCAAGTCGTTCTACCAAGGCCTGTTCGGTTTCGACAAGGACATGAAGCTGGTCAACGTGCTGGCCGACAGTTACGAGGCGATCCCGGATGCGAAGGTCTACACGTTCAAGCTGCGCCACGGCGTGAAGTTCCAGGACGGCACCGATTTCAACGCGGCGGCTGTGAAAGCGAACTTCGACCGTGTGACCGATCCGGCGAACAGGTTGAAGCGCTACAACATGTTCAACCAGATCGAAAAAACCGAGGTAGTCGATCCGTACACGGTGAAGATCACGCTGAAGGCGCCGTTCTCGGCGTTCATCAACACGCTCGCGCATCCTTCGGCGGTGATGATCTCGCCAACGGCGTTGAAAAAATACGGCAAGGACATCGCGTTCCATCCGGTTGGCACGGGTCCGTTCGAACTCGTGAAGTGGGACCCGGCCGGCGATATGACGGTGAAGAAATTCACCGGCTACTGGAAGAAGGGTTATCCGAAGATCGACGCGATCGACTGGAAGCCGGTGGCCGACAACAACACGCGCGCCGCGTTGATGCGTACCGGCGAAGCGGATTTCGCATTCTCGGTGCCGTTCGAACAGGCCGCGCAATTGCAATCGAGCCCAAAGGTCGACCTGATCGCTTCGCCTTCGATTATCCAGCGCTACATCAGTCTGAACGTCAACCAGAAGCCGTTCGACAACCCGAAGGTCCGCGAAGCGCTGAACTACGCGATCAACAAGGAGGCACTGGCGAAGGTCGCGTTTGCCGGTTATGCGACGCCGGCTGACGGCGTAGTGCCGCAAGGCGTCGACTACGCGGTGAAGCTCGGCCCCTGGCCGTACGATCCGGCGAAGGCGCGCAAACTGCTGAAGGACGCGGGTTATCCGAACGGCTTCGAAACGACGCTGTGGTCCGCGTATAACCACTCGACGGCGCAGAAGGTGATCCAGTTCGTCCAGCAACAGCTGTCGCAGGTCGGCATCAAGGCCAAGGTCGAAGCGCTCGAAGCAGGTCAGAGCGTCGCGCGAGTGGAGAGCGCGCAAGACCCGGCGACCGCGCCGGTGCGGATGTATTACATCGGATGGTCGGCATCGACGGGCGAAGCGAACTGGGCGCTGTCGCCGCTGCTCGCCTCCGTGTCGGCGCCGCCGAAGCTGATGAATACCGCGTACTACAAGAACGATTCGGTCGATGGCGATCTGTCGAAGGCGCTCCTGACCACCGACCGCGCGCAGAAGGCCTCGCTCTACGGTGACGCGCAAAAGCGCATCTGGGCCGACGCGCCGTGGATCTTCCTCGTCAAGGAGAAGGTCGTGTACGCGCGCAGCAAGCGTCTGTCGGGTGCTTATGTCGCGCCGGACGGCTCGTTCAATTTCGACGAGATCGCGATCAAGTAGGTCGTGCGTGAAATCTGCGGCGCGACGTATTCGATGAAATACGCCGCTCCGCAGAGGCGCACTGTCGCGCTACCGCACTACCGCCGATCTATCGCCGCACACGACTCCTCGTTGCCCGCACATTGCCGGATTGGGTTTCATGCTGAACTTCCTCGTCAAACGTCTTAGTGGCCTGCTGCCGACGCTTTTCATCGTCGCCGTGCTGGTGTTCCTGTTCGTGCATCTGCTGCCGGGCGATCCGGCGCGGCTCGCCGCCGGCCCCGAAGCGGACGAGGCGACCGTCGCGCTGGTGCGCGCCGACCTCGGTCTCGACCGGCCGATGCCGCAGCAGTTCGTCAACTTCTTCTGGCGCATCGCGCACGGCGACTTCGGCATTTCGACGCGCAGCAAGCGGCCGGTCAGCCAGGAAATCGCCGAGCGCTTCATGCCGACGCTGTGGCTCACGATCACGAGTATGGTGTGGGCGGTCGTGATCGGCATGGCGCTCGGCATCGTCTCGGCGGTGTGGCGCAATCGCTGGCCCGACCGGCTCGGCATGACGCTCGCGGTGTCGGGCATTTCGTTTCCGGCGTTCGCGCTCGGCATGCTGCTGATGGAAATATTCTCGGTGAAGCTCGGCTGGCTGCCGATCGTCGCCGACGGCTCATGGCGCAGCTACGTGCTGCCGTCGCTGACGCTCGGCGCGGCCGTCGCGGCGGTGATGGCGCGCTTCACGCGAGCGTCGTTCGTCGAAGTGATGCACGAGGATTTCGTGCGCACCGCGCGCGCCAAGGGCGTGCCTGAGCGGTTCGTGATCGTCAAACACTGCCTGCGCAACGCGCTGATTCCCGTCATCACGATGATGGGTCTGCAATTCGGCTTTTTGCTGGGCGGCTCGATCGTGGTCGAGGTGGTGTTCAACTGGCCGGGCCTCGGGCGCCTGCTGGTGGACGCCGTGTCGATGCGCGACTATCCGGTGATTCAGGCCGAAGTGCTGTTGTTCTCGCTCGAATTCATCATCATCAATCTGATCGTGGACGTGCTGTACGCCGTGATCAATCCGACCATCCGTTTCAAGTGAGGCCCGCATGAGCATCTCTGCAACCGAGGCGAATGCGGCGACGACCGCTCTGGTGGAACGCACGATCCGCACACCGTGGAGCGAGTTCTGGCGCAAATTTCGCAAGCAGCACGTGGCGCTCGCCGCCGGCGTTTTCGTGCTGCTGCTGGTCGCGGTCGCGATTGCCGCGCCGCATATCGTGCCGTACGACCCGGAGAATTTCTTCGACTACGACGCGTTGAACGCGGGACCGTCGGCCGCGCACTGGTTCGGCGTCGACTCGCTGGGCCGCGATATTTTCAGCCGCATTCTGGCGGGCTCGCGCATTTCGCTCGAAGCGGGCTTTCTGTCGGTGGCGATCGGCGCGGTGATCGGCACTTTCTTCGGACTACTGGCCGGTTATTACGAAGGCTGGTGGGATCGCATCACGATGCGCGTCGCCGACGTGCTGTTCGCTTTCCCCGGCATTCTGCTGGCGATCGGCGTGGTCGCGATTCTCGGCAACGGCATGATCAATGTGATCTGCGCGGTGGCGATCTTCAGTATTCCCGCGTTCGCGCGGCTCGTGCGCGGCAACACGCTGATGCTCAAGCAGCTCACGTATATCGAAGCGGCGCGCAGCATCGGCGCGTCGGACTGGACCATCATCGTGCGCCACATTCTGCCGGGCACGATTTCGTCGGTGGTGGTGTACTTCACGATGCGTATCGGCACGTCGATCATCACCGCGGCGAGCCTGTCGTTTCTCGGCCTCGGCGCGCAACCGCCGACCCCCGAATGGGGCGCGATGCTCAACGAAGCGCGCGCCGACATGGTGACCGCGCCGCACATCGCGCTGTTTCCGAGCCTCGCGATCTTCCTGACCGTGCTCGCGTTCAATCTGCTCGGCGACGGCCTGCGCGACGCGCTCGATCCGAAGCTCGACCGGCCATGAGCCCGCACGACGATTCAGCACCTCACGCGCCGCCTATCGGCACGTTGGCAAGCGGGCCGCTCGGCACGATTGCGGACGTGCCGGGCGTGACTGTCGGACATTGCACCCTGGATCAGGACGCGCTGCAAACCGGCGTGACGGTGATCCGTCCGCATCGCGGCGATCCGTTTATCGACAAGGTGCCGGCCGCGGCGTCGGTGATCAACGGCTTCGGCAAAAGCATCGGGCTCGTGCAGGTCGACGAACTCGGCACGCTCGAAACCCCGATCGCGTTGACCAACACGTTCGGCGTCGCGGCGGTGGCGCAGGCGCAGATTCGCTCGGCTGTTCGTGCGAATCCGCAGATCGGGCGCGAGTGGTCGACGGTCAATCCGCTCGTGTTCGAATGCAACGACGGCTATCTGAACGACATCCAGGCGCTGGCCGTCACCGAACAGCATTTCAACGACGCGTTCGACAACGCTGGGACTGAGGTCGCGAGCGGCGCGGTCGGCGCAGGGCGCGGGATGTCGTGCTTCGATCTGAAGGGCGGCATCGGCAACGCGTCGCGTGCGGTCGAGGTGGCGGGGCGCGGCTATACGCTCGGCGCGCTGGTGCTGGCGAACTTCGGCCGTCTGCCGATGCTGACCATAGACGGCATGCCGCTTGGGCGCCTGCTGGCCGAACGCGCGCGCATGGCGCAAGCGTCCGCTGAAGCAGCAACTGCAAAGGCAACGGCGACGAAGCCCGAGCAAGGCTCGATCATCATGATCGTCGCCACCGACGCGCCGCTCGACGCGCGCCAGCTCAAGCGCCTCTCGTTGCGCGCGGCGGCGGGGCTCGCGCGAACCGGCTCGGTGTACGGCCACGGCAGCGGCGATATCGCACTGGCGTTTTCGACCGCTTATACGGTGCCGCACGCGGCCGACTTCATCGCACTGCCGCCGCTCGTCGCCGACGCGCGTCTGGACCCGCTGTTTCGCGCGTGCGCGGACAGCGTCGAGCAGGCCATCGTCGACGCGTTGTGGAGCGCCGTCTCCGTGACGGGCCGCGACGGTCATCGACGTTTATCGCTACGCGACAGCGTGCCCGATCTCGCTCAACTACTGAAGTCCACTCGCTGATGAAAGTCCTTATTTCCGCCGACATCGAAGGCGTGGCCGGCGTGTTTCATCCCGAGCAGACGCGCGCGGGCAACGGCGAGTATGAAGCCGCGCGCCGCTGGATGACGCTCGAAGCCAATGCCGCGATCGAAGGTGCGTTCGCAGGCGGCGCGACCGACGTGTGGGTCAACGACTCGCACGGCGGCTTTCGCAACCTGCTGCCCGATCTGCTCGATCCGCGCGCCCAGGTGGTGCTCGGCAAACCGCGCACGCTCGGCATGATGGCCGGGCTCGAATACGGCGCGGCGCTGGTGTTCATGATCGGCTATCACGCGATGGCGCAAACGCGCGGCATCCTTGCGCACACGATCAACAGCTTCGCGTTCGCGCGAGTGTCGTTCAACGGCGTCGAGGTTGGCGAAGCGGGCGTGTATGGCGCGCTCGCCGAAGAATATGGCGCACGTGTCGCGCTTTTATCGGGCGACGACGTGTTCGCCGAGGAAACCGCGCCGCGATTTCCACACGCGCGTTTCGTCGTCACGAAGAGCGCGACGGGGCACGCGAGCGGCGTCACGCAATCACCGGCGAGCGCGCGCGAGGCGATTCGCGGCGCCGCATGCGAAGTGGTCCGGCAGCATATCGCCGATGGCCATGCGCCGCACGCGACGCGCGCCGACGCGAAGCCGGTCGACTGCGAACTGCGCGTACAGACCAGCGCGCTTGCCGATCTGTTCTGCCAATGGCCGACGCTCGCGCGTGTCGACGCGGTGACGTTGCGCTTTAGCGCGGCGTCGGCGGAACATGCGGTGCGGATGCTGAACTGTCTGTCGGCGATGTCGTTCATGCTGCGATAGGCTCCGCCGATCCGCAGCCGCGCGCGTCTTGCCGACGCGACTATTTCGCTGCGCTTACGACCCGCGAAAAAAGGCCCCCTGACGGCACGTTTCGCGAGGAAGCGTTACTCTCTGGCATTCCGGAGGCACCGACTTTCTCACTGAGCGGAGTACAGCATGGGTAAGCAGACTATCGCGGATTATCTGGCCAGAACCCTGGCGGCAGCCGACGTCGAACGGATCTGGGGCGTGACGGGCGACAGCCTCAACGGCCTGTCGGACAGCCTGCAACGGCTCGGCTCGATCCGCTGGATGCACACGCGCCACGAAGAAGTCGCAGCCTTCGCCGCTGGCGCCGACGCCGCCGCAACCGGCAAGCTCGCCGTCTGCGCGGGCAGTTGCGGGCCGGGCAATCTGCATCTGATCAACGGGCTGTACGACTGTCATCGCAATCATCAGCCCGTGCTCGCGATTGCCGCGCATATTCCGTCGTCGGAAATCGGTCTCGGCTACTTCCAGGAAACCCATCCGCAAGAGTTGTTCAAGGAGTGTAGTCACTACGTCGAACTGGTGACGAACCCGTCGCAGTTTCCGCGCGTGCTGGCGCGGGCGATGCGCACCGCGATCGAGGAACGCGGCGTCGCGGTGATCGTGCTGCCGGGAGACGTCGCGCTCGGCGACGCGCCCGACGAAACGCCCGCATGGGCGGGTACGCTGGAGCGCTCGACGCTGGTGCCGTCCGCCGCCGACATCGACCGCCTCGCCGATCTGCTGAATCAGGCGGGCGGCGTGACGCTGCTGTGCGGCAGCGGTTGCGCGGACGCGCACGACGAAGTGGTCGCGTTCGCCGACCAGCTCGGCGCGCCGATCGTGCACGCGTTGCGCGGCAAGCAGTACATCGAATGGGACAACCCGTTCGACGTCGGCATGACCGGATTGATCGGCTTCAGCTCCGGCTATCACGCGATGATGTCCTGCGACACGCTCGTGATGCTCGGCACCGACTTTCCGTATCGCAACTTCTATCCGTCGCACGGCAACGTGGTGCAGATCGACCGGCGCGGCTCCGCGCTCGGCAAGCGCGCGCCGCTGAAGCTGGGGCTCGTCGGCGACGTCAAGGCGACGCTGCAGGCGCTGTTGCCGAAGCTCACGCGCAAGACCGACCGGCGCTTCGTCGAGAATGCGCGCAAGCATTACGCGGACACCCGCAAGGGTCTCGACGATCTCGCACGGCCCTCCGATCCGGGACGTGCGATTCATCCGCAGTACCTCACCAGCATCGTCGATAAAGTCGCCAACGAGGACGCGGTGTTCTGCGCCGATGTCGGCACGCCGACGCTATGGGCCGCGCGGTATCTGACGATGAACGGCAAGCGCGGTCTGCACGGCTCGTTCAATCACGGCTCGATGGCCAATGCGATGCCGCAGGCGCTCGGCGCGCAGGCGGCCGAGCCGGGCCGCCAGGTGATCGCGCTGTCGGGCGACGGCGGTTTGTCGATGCTGCTCGGCGACCTCCTCAGCGCGCGCCAGCTCGATCTGCCGATCAAGGTAGTGGTGTTCAACAACAGCACGCTCGGCTTTGTCGCGATGGAGATGAAGGCGGGTGGCTACCTCGAAGCGGGCACCGATCTCGCCGCGACCGATTTCGCGGCGATCGCGCGCGGCGCGGGAATCTACGGAGTCCGTATCGAACTGTCGGAGAACATCGAACCGGCGTTGCGCGAAGCGTTCGCGCATCCCGGGCCGGCGGTGATCGACGTGGTGACCGCGAAGCATGAACTCGCGTTGCCGCCGAAGATTCAGTGGGCGCAGGCGAAGGGCTTCAGTCTGTACATGCTGAAGGCGGTGTTGAATGGGCGAGGGGATGAGGTGGTGGAACTGGCGACGACTAATCTGCGCTGAGGTCGGGGCGGGGTGAGGTGAGGTGCGCTGGATGGTGCGGGCGGTTGCGGCGAGGGTAGGGCGCGCGTCGCACATCGCACATGCCATTCGCGCGCGGCAGTCTAACGTGCAGCCGCTTCCGCAGCCTCGCGCCAAGCAGAAGCATCCACAGCAGCCACACCCTCACGCCGCAGCCGCGACCGCAGCCACGCATGCCCCCAGCCTATTGCTGCCGGCTCAGCTCCCGCGCCGCACGGTCGATCACATCGGCAATCGCCTCCGCGTGCGACACCGGCGCGAGATGACTCGACGCCATCGGCACGACCTTCGCGCCCATCCTGTCGGCCATGAATTTCTGCACTTCCGGCGACACTGCCCGGTCTTTCGTCGTCAGCACGTACCACGACGGCTTGTCCTTCCAGCCGACCTGGCTGACCGTTTCGCTAAATGCTTTTTGCGCGATCGGCACCTGTGCGGCCGAGAGCACGCGCGTCACGTGCTCGGGCACGTCGGCGGCGAAGTCGGCGTGATAACGCGCGCGGTCGAGCCACAGGAAGCCGTTCGCGTCCGCGATGATGGCCTGGCCCGCGGGCGCCGGCGCGGCGCGCTTCATCAGGTCCACCGTCGATTCGTGCAGATCCGGCGCGATCGCGGCGACGTACACGAGGCCCGCGACGTTCGGCGCATTCGCGGCCGTTTCGGTGATCACGACGCCGCCCCACGAGTGCCCCACGAGAATCGTCGGACCGTCCTGGCGCGCGAGCACGCGGCGCGTGGCGGCGACATCGTCGGCGAGCGACGTGAGCGGGTTCT
This sequence comes from Paraburkholderia ginsengisoli NBRC 100965, assembly GCF_000739735.1. Taxonomy (GTDB): domain Bacteria; phylum Pseudomonadota; class Gammaproteobacteria; order Burkholderiales; family Burkholderiaceae; genus Paraburkholderia; species Paraburkholderia ginsengisoli. Next base: position 168,950 of record NZ_BBJF01000003.1, read on the forward strand.
GCACCGAACTCACGTGGTAGCCCTTCTGCTGCAGTTTCGCAACCACGCCATTCCAGCTCGACCCGTCGACGAATGCGCCGTGGACCAGCACGATGTTGCGCACCGGGCCGGTCAGGGTCGCAGCGGCTGATCTGGGAGCGGAGGCGGTCGAAGGCGCGGGACTGGCGGGCGCGGCCGTCGGCGCGACCGGGGCCAGGACGGGGGCGGGCGCCTCGGGCGCGCTGGTTTGCGCGCCGGGCTGGTCGGCACGTTGCGCCGTGGGGGCCGCCGTTTGCGCAAAGGCGGCCGATCCCGCGAAGCACAGAGACAAAGCAGCGGCGCAAAGCAGACGTTTGGGCGACATGTGGAATCTCCGCAGGCGGAAAACTTCGACTAGCGCAACATACCGAAGCGCCCCGCCAGTGACAATCACTATCCTCGCGATTAAGTGCGGCGCTGAACCAACGCGGGTTGGTCCCAGTATTTAGGTTATATCGGGCAGGGTAAAATTGCCGGTTTTGCCGGGCCGGACCACAAGTTCGACTGGGTGATCGATATCCATACACTGGGGCGCAATTTGAATAGTGCACAGCAACAAGACGGCCTGAAACGCGGCCTGAAGAATCGCCACATCCAGTTGATCGCGCTGGGGGGCGCCATCGGCACCGGTCTCTTTCTCGGCTCCGCGAGCGTGCTGCAGGCGGCCGGCCCGTCGATGATTCTCGGCTACGCGATCGGCGGCATCATCGCCTTCATGATCATGCGGCAGCTGGGCGAAATGGTCGCGCAGGAGCCGGTCGCCGGTTCGTTCAGTCACTTCGCGTACAAGTACTGGGGCGACTTTCCCGGCTTCCTGTCGGGCTGGAACTACTGGGTGCTATACGTGCTCGTCAGCATGGCCGAACTGACGGCGGTCGGTACCTACGTGCACTACTGGTGGCCGGGCGTGCCCACGTGGGTGTCGGCGCTGGTGTGCTTCGCCGCGATCAACGCGATCAACCTCGCCAACGTCAAGGCGTACGGCGAAACCGAATTCTGGTTCGCGATCATCAAGGTCGTGGCGGTGATCGGCATGATCGTGTTCGGCGGCTTTCTGCTGATCAGCGGCCACGGCGGCCCGCAAGCGTCGATCACCAATCTGTGGAGCCACGGCGGGTTTTTCCCGCACGGTTTCCATGGGCTCTTCATGATGCTCGCGGTGATCATGTTCTCGTTCGGCGGGCTGGAACTGATCGGCATTACGGCGGCCGAAGCGGCCGATCCGCAGAAGAGCATTCCGAAGGCCGTGAATCAGGTGATCTACCGGATTCTGATTTTCTACATCTGCTCGCTCGCGGTGCTGCTGTCGCTGTATCCGTGGAATCAGGTGGCGGCGGGTGGCAGCCCGTTCGTGATGATCTTCTCGCAGATCGGCTCGACGCTGACGGCGAACGTGCTCAACGTAGTGGTGCTGACGGCGGCGCTGTCGGTGTACAACAGCGGCGTGTATGCGAATAGCCGTATGCTCTACGGTCTCGCGGAGCAGGGCAATGCGCCGCGCGCACTGATGAAGGTCGACCGGCGCGGCGTGCCGTATATGGCGATCGGGCTGTCGGCGCTCGCTACGTTCACCTGCGTGATCATCAACTATCTGATTCCGGCCGAAGCACTCGGTTTGCTGATGGCGCTGGTGGTCGCGGCGCTGGTGCTGAACTGGGCGCTGATCAGCCTGACGCATCTGAAGTCGCGCAAGGCGATGGCGGCGGCGGGCGAAACGCTCGTGTTCAAGTCGTTCTGGTTCCCGGTGAGCAACTGGATCTGCCTCGCGTTCATGGCGCTGATTCTCGTGATCCTGGCGATGACGCCGGGCCTGTCGGTCTCGGTGCTGCTCGTGCCGGTGTGGCTGCTGGTGATGTGGGGTGGCTATGCGTTCAAACGTCGGCGCGCGGAGCTGCATCGTGGGGCGCGGGTGGCAGGGCGTTAAGGCGTGTCTGTTTGCGTGAGATTGCGTGGGCGGGGATTTTTCGCTCACGCAGTTCATTGTGGCCATGGCGGCCAAATGACTTCAACGTCATAGACCAGCTGGCGGGCTCGTCGCAGCACTCAACAGGCAACAAAAAACCCGCGAAGCCTGATGCTCTCGCGGGTTTCTGGAATGCGTCGGACTATGCCGTCATGCTTGATGGCAGGGCCGGACTGAAAAAATCCTTGCTATCGATTTCCTGTAGCGGGCCTGACTGTTTTTTATTCCAAACATACCCCCAAAAATACCCCCAGACTCCGCGCGCTGCCCTGCTTATCCACAATGTTCCAACGTGTTCCGGTGCTGTATTAAAACCCAGTAGAATGATCCGTGGTCGCGCCCGATCGACGGATCGCAAACCGGGTTCCCTCACCCGGCAGGCGCGGCCTCCTTTATGAGGGGTTTTGCGTGAGGGCGCATGGACGAACTAGATTTATACCGAATCGCTGACACCTATACGCTAGTTGATGCCGCCGCCTTGCTCGTCGGGGAGAAACCGAGCCGTGTTTGCCCGCCGCGTAGAGGCATATGCAAGCGTTACCACCTCCCGCGTTTCGAACCTCTCGATAAGGGTGCCACCGATCTAAACAGTAAGGCAGATTCATTTGATGTAGCCTTGAAATCGTTGCTGCACGCCGTTGAGGGAGGGACGCTCCCGGCAAAATTGAACCTCGTGATTGACGAGGAAATGGCGGCGATGGCGCACGTGATGATGCCGGGATGTGAGATTGCCGGGCCTATCAACCCCGGCTCGGCCACCATACTCGCCGATGATCTGAGGGAATGGTTGACCTCGCGTGGTGTCAAGTCAGGTTTCTTTTTCCCGGAAGTCAGTCCATTACCGGCCAGCGATGCGGCGTTGATTGAGCGCTTGCGCGCCGCCGAAACCGCGCGCGACATATTGATGCGAGAACTCGCCGCGCTTTCAAACGTTGAGACAGAGCGCGACAACCTGCGAGAGCAGACCTCCGCGCTGGCAGATGAGGTTGGTCAATTGACGGGTTCATTAGATGCTGCCGGTACGAGAATCCGCGAACTGTCAGGCAACCAAGCACAGGGCAAAAGTAGAACTGCGATGCTTCGGCTGATCGGCGGCCTCGCCATGTCCGGACACGGTATCGATATTCATGGCGGCCGTCTTGAGGGTATTGGGCAAGTCATTTCCGATATGGCATCAAAAGGCGTCAGCGTAAGCGAGCAAATGTTGCGCGACAGACTTAAAGAGGCGGCTAAATTGATCGATCGGCTGGACCCAAAGTAACGATTTCTACCCTGAACCCCAATATTGGGAACGGTGAAACCAATATTGGGTTCTTCCTGCTCGCTCTTCTCTAGCCTTCGCTCTGTGTTCCGGGATCGTCCCGGAGCGTTCTTCCAGAGCCGAGCATGAACGAGCAAATCAAATCCGCACTCACCATCCTGCGCCGCAAACAGGTAGAAGCCGCAACTGGCCTTTCGCGCAGCACGATCTATCAGCGCATCAAAGACAAGACCTTTCCACCCGCGATTCATTTGTCGTCGCGCAGCGTTGGATGGAGGACGCGCGGGCGGTCCTGCGTGCCGTCGAGCGGCGCACGCGGGTACGCCGCGAATCGGCGACCGACAAACCCGGCGACCTGCTCGCCCGTCTCCGGGCAAATCAAGACGTGCGCACCGCCGTGATGGCGCTCATTCGCGGGGCGAATCGCGATGAGTGACCGCTCTCCGAAAATGCCCCGTCGATTCGCGAAACGGGCCGCCAGGTGGAACCGCCTCCTCGTGCAGTGTGGCGCAAAACCGCTCGATGACGCGCGCGTGCAAGCCATCTATGAGCGCCACGCCGAGCGCCAAAGAATGGCCGATCCGTGCGCTGGCTGCTTGAGCGTGACGAAAGCAGCGCAAGCCCTCGGGACGCGTCGCAGCAGCCTTTTCGAATGGCTCGACCGCGAGGGCTGGCTGCATCGGACGTTTGGCGGCGGACGGCATGCGACGAGTCACGCGCTGTCCGAGGGGTGGGCCGTTCAGCGCGGCAAGGGGGCCGTGTCGTGGCCGCAAATCACGGCGGTGGGCTTTCAGGAACTCGCTCGCCGCCTCGGCGTGAATCCGGAGGCTGACCCTGCAACGTGAGCCGACGCGCGCGAATTTTTATGCACGCATGCGCGCCCGCGCGTTGCGTGAGTCACGCGGACGCTGCCAGTGTTCGATGCAGCCGTCATGCTGCTCAGCGAGAATTCTCGAATGCTTAGCCGATGACGACCCGAAACTCAGGGTGCGAGCCGTGGCCACGGTAAAACGTTCGCGCTGGCACCTCTGACGAAGACTCGCCAAGTGCCCGCCAATATGCCTTCTGAGTGCTGACGTCCCCGCGAACGACATTACGCATTGATGCTGGCAGTCTCATGAGACAGAGACCGGCCGAGGGTGTGTCAAAACGCATGGCGCTTCGACTTGGCTAGAAAGTCGGCTTGTCAGAACGCTCTATACGGGCTTCGTGACCCTCCGGGAAGGGTAAAGCGACCCCCTAAAATCTAGTGTTTTTGAGTTTTGACACACCCTCGGCCAGTTTCGGCCGCTTAATGTTGTCTTGTAGATTTTTGACAATTGATTCGCCTCTAACGGCCCTAGACTGGCAGCGTAAGGTTCAAACTGGGCCTGCTGGTATATTTTCATTGCTCAAATAAGCGCGATTCAATAATGAAAATCATTTTTAAGTCTCTGTCGCTGGGTTTGCTGTTTGCGCTGAGCAGCGACGCCTGAAAGCTAACATTAGGAACACGTCATGGCATCAACTTTTCCCGAGTTTTCGTCGGAAACATCGTTGCCGCCAAGGGAACGTCTAGCCGCCGAACAAGTTGCCGCTCTGTACCGGACCGTAATGCCGAGTGCCATTGGCGCAATGCTCTTTGCGGTAATGCTTGCGCTCATCATTCACCACCTCGGCTACCTAAATGCGATGGCCGGCTTCCGCTGGGTGATCTATATCGCGACCTGTGTTGGCAGCCAAGTTGTGCTTTGCCTCCTCTACAAACACTCCAGTCCTTCGATTAGTCGGTGGAGTTTTTGGGCTATGTGGTTTACTGCTACGAGCCTTGCCGAAGGAATCGGCTGGGGCTGGGCATCAATTAACCTGGCTACGGGTGGAGGCGCTGAAATAATGTGCCTCACGGCTATCGGTACGGCCGGTGTTGCTGCGGGTTCCATTCAGGCTTCCAGCCACTATCTCCCGGCGTTCTTAACTCTGTTCTTGCCGGCGACAATTCCGTATGCGGTCGTTAGCTTCATGTCCGACGACGCTGTACAGTTTGCATTCGCCCCGATTGCGCTTTTCTTCATCGTGGTGGTAGGCGCTCTTGGCGTCATGGCAAATCTCTCCTTCAGACGAGGCGTTAGGCTGAGGATCATGGTGGAAGAGTTAGCCGTCGATCTAAGGCATCAAAAGGAGATTGCCGAGGAGGCTAATCGTGCCAAATCCAGTTTTCTTGCAGCTGCCAGTCATGACCTGCGTCAGCCCATCCACGCGCTGAGTCTGTTTGTCGGCGCGCTGCGCGAAGTCCCGGTGTCACCCGGTACGGAGCGCCTGATTGAGCAGATCGACGCGTCGGCCAATGCCATGGACAGACTTTTTACCGCTTTGCTGGATATCTCCAAGCTCGATGCCGGCGTCGTACCCGTGGACCGCCGACCTTTTTTGATTAGTCAGGTTCTCGATCGCGTCTGTCGCGACTATACGGCCGAAGCCGCAGACAAAGGCCTCACCCTCTCATGTGTACCCTGCCGCGTAACCGTCGATTCCGATCCGACGCTTGTCGAGCGCATCGTGCGTAACCTCGTGTCCAATGCCGTGCGTTATACCGATGGCGGCAAGATCGTGGTGGGATGCCGACGCAGGGGCCCATTTATCGCGATACAAGTGTGGGACACCGGACGCGGGATATCGTCAGATCAACAGGCTCGCGTGTTCAAGGAGTACTACCAGGTCGGCAATCCAGAACGGGACCGCGAAAAGGGACTCGGGCTTGGCCTGGCGATCGTCCGCCGTCTGACGGACCTTCTGGAATGCCCGTTGACTCTGAGTTCGGAGCCTGGACGAGGGTCGTGTTTCGAGGTTTCGATCGCACAGACGAACCGCGTTGCGAGCCCACTGGAGGTATTCGTTAACGAACGCCACGGTATGTTTTCGACGGGATTTGTCGTGGTCATTGACGACGAACAGGCCATCCGCGAAGGCATGTTGGATTTACTCACCCAATGGGGATATGAAGTTCTCGTGGCTGGCTCTGCAGACGAGGCCATCGAGAGGCTTTCGACACGTACGACGCGGCCCGATCTGCTGGTCTGTGACCTTCGCCTGCGTGAAGACGAGAATGGAATAGAGGCGATTGGAAGACTGCGCAGTGAATACAACGAGAACATTCCCGCGATGTTGATCACCGGCGATACGGCCGCCAGCCGCTTGCAGGAGGCTCAGGCCAGCGGACTCTTGCTGCTTCACAAGCCGGTTTCCAACAGCAAACTGAGAGCGGCGATCACCAGACTCATTACCACGGGATCAGACCGGCAACTGATCCCAGACACGAAAACCTAGCTCAGGCCGGCCTTACGAACTCCCCAAAAGAGCCAGCGAAGTGCCGTGTGCGATTACCATACGTTTGTTCGGCAACGGAGGGGCGAGACTCTCGCATGAGTGGCTCAAACGGGTCGTCCTGAGTCGGCCGTCGTCGGGCTCTGTGCGGGTCGCGTGCAGCCGTCAAGCAGTGACCGGCCAACGAAGGGATACCCTCTCTTTTTCTTCCAGACACAGAATTCTTTTACGCCTAACGCGCGCTTGGGCGTGGGCGCGCGCGAATACCCGATTGTATCTCGACGGGCAACACTCACGAACTGTCCGAAAGCTGTCGCCTTGGAAAATGCAGTCAGGAGGCCTGCCAGACCCGGACGAGCATGGAGCCTTACTTGGACAGGAATCACCATGAACGAATTGAGAGGGTTTTTGGCGGCTGGCGATAGCGACGCATCAGCGCCAGTTGCACGGATTTACTTCGGGGCGTTGAAGGACCGCGCCACCGTGCTTGCGATGGAGCGCGTCAAGGTCGCGGAGCGGGCGCTGGTCGATGCGGGCGGGCACTACGAGCTGTGGGCTGCCGCGCATCAATCGCTTGCCGACGGCAGGACTGTTGCACAGGTTCTGCGCGAGCGGGAATTGCACCTGATGCGTCAACGGGAACTCGCGAACATTGAGCGCGCCGCGTTCGTTGCGGCGGCTGATGCACGTCGCGCAGAGGTCGAGCCGATTTTGGCCGCGTGCGCGAGCGAGTTGCTCGCTCTGTCGCAGAAAATTACCGCCCTTGACCTACAGGTTCGTCGCGTCGCGACACTCCGGGCGGCGTCTCTCGAAGCAATGGAGGCGGCTGGTCTCACCCTCGCGCAAATCGAAAGCATTGGCGCGCCGCGCCCGACCGCAAGCGAGCTTGCTGAGTGGCAATCGGACCTCGCAGCAATGCGTGCGCGCGCGGATCGCCTGAAGGCATTCCGGGCGTCCGCGCCGTTTTTCGACTTGGCATTGCTTGACGATTCGACCGACGGGACGGCTAATGGCCGCCAGTGATTCACTGACTGGTGCGCCCCGCATCTTGGGTTCACTCTGGACGGGGCTCAACCCGGCTTTGCTCGCGAAGTTCTATCCGCTCAAGCGCAACAACGACGGCGGATGGTCGCAGAGCACGGACGTGCGTCAGATTTCCGAGGCGGATAGCTACTCGGTGGATGACGGTTTCGAAGTCCACGCGCCAATCACCGATGGCACGAGCGAGCTTTCGGCGAACTGGCACTCTCCGTTTGAAGGCGCGGGCGCAGAGTCCCAGGCTCCCACTATCTCGGCGATGCTTCAGTCCGGTTCGCTGACGCCCGAGGTGCAGGCGTTCTTTGGATTGAAGGGCGATGACGCCAAGGCAGGCTCATCGGGGGTACAGAGCCTGCTCAAGCAGGCGCAAGGCCGCACCGGCATTACCAAGCTGAACTCGACGCAGGTTTTTAACGGCATGCCGCCTGTGAAGCTGTCGATGACGCTGCACTTTCGCGCGCTGCTTGACCCGATCTCAGAGGTTCGCGATCCGATCATGCAGCTTAAGCAGTGGGCGCTTCCTGCATACCTGTCCAATGACAGTGTGATTGCCGGTGCGCTTAAAAACGGCGCGAAGCAAAGCCCGCTTGAGACCATTTTCCCGTCCGTCGCGCCGCAGATTATCGGCATGCGCTACGGCGACCTGAATTACCAGCCGCTCGTTATCGAATCGGTTTCCGACCCGCTAACCGTGCCGCGTGATTCGGACGGGGCAATGATTGCTTGCACCGTGCAAATAACGCTTGGCACTCTCACGGCGCTCGACCGCCGCGACATTCAAACCATATACCTGTGACGAGGGCCGCCATGGCTATCAGACCGAGCAAGGAGACATGGGCCGCAGTTCGGCTCGCCTACATCTCCGGCCAAACCGCCAAAGAATTGGAGCGTCTTTACGGCGTTCCTGCCGACGCGATTCATCGGCGGTCATCGCGGTACCAGTGGGCCGCTAGCGCAGGGGCGACGGAAGCGATTACCTGCCGCGCGGCGGATCGGCTGGATGCTACGTGTGAGCGGCTGGCTGCCATTTGCGGACGGTTGGAGAATGTTTTGACGACGGGGGCAACGTGAACGAGACTGCAATCGATCTGGAACAGCAACAGATCACGCACGATGCTACGCCGCAACGCGAGCCCCGTGCGCCGATGGCCGACGCGCAGCGCGAGATTCACGTCAAGCAGGCGCTCACGCGATTCGTGCGCAACAAGACCCTGCCCGAAGAACTGGAAACGCTGCGCTACAACCTCATTGCGGCGCGCGTGCTCTCGGGCATGACAGCCGTCGAGGCGGCCAAAGAATTCGGCTACGCGAATAGCACGCAACTGAGCCTGATCGAGTCCGGCGCGCGCCCGACGCCTAAGGATCATCAGTTCCTGCGGCAGGCGGCGCGCGTCTATGCCGTCTCGACCGATTTCCTGCTTGGGCTCTCTCCGCACATGGAATTCGATGCGCGGGTAGCGCACCAACATGCGCTCATGCGCGGCACCGAAGAAATCCTTGGCGGCGTAGCGGCGCAGTTCGCAACCGCGATGATCCAGTTCACCAATCAGACACAGCCGGTCCCCGAAGATTTTGAACGCGTAGCGGCTGCAACAGAGCGCATTGAAGGGGCAATCGCCGTTGCTCGCTCCCACGGGCTCGACGATGTACGTGGGAGCGAGCAACGATTGTGGCAGCAGTGGTCGCTCTGGGGCAGGCCGTTGAACCGATTCGGCGCAAGTGCAAGCAATTCCGCAGCGTCGAAGCCTTCATGGGCGAAGTGCGCGCCGGTCGCGCAGCGGCAATTCCCTATCTCGCGGAGCGTTATCGCCAGCAAAATGTTGCTCGCGATTTGGGGGCGGACGGGATCGTGCCATGAAATCCGACGACAAGGGCTTTCTGATTGCCGACAAGCCGCTCAACGTCGCAGACCTTTCCGAAGGGATTGGCGGCATCCGCAGCGATACGAGTGCAATCCTAGCGATGCTGAAAGCGGGCGTCAGGGATTCCGTCGCCCGTCGGCAGAAGGTGGCGCAGTCCACCGCGCCGCAGGTCAACACGCGCGTTTTTCGTACCTCTACCGCAACCTCGCGCAGCATTGCGAGCGTGCCCGCACCTGACCGACAGCGCGACGCTCACGGACGTTTCATCGCGGGCACGACTGGCGTGAGCGCACTGACGCAGGCGGCGACCGCCGTCAAGACGCTCACGCGGCAACAGGGCGCGCAATACGCAGAAGCCCGGCGAGCCGAAGAATCGCGCGACCGCGCGGGCGTGAGCAACGCGGCACAATCGCGCGATGCTCGTGGGCGGTTCGGATCGGGCGGCGGCGCGGGCGGTGGGCACGGCGATGTTGGTGCGGACGGCAAGGGCATTCTCGCGCACCTCAAAGGTTTGGGCTCTAGCCTGCACTCCCCTGGCGTCGATGTTGGCGCTTATGAAAAGCTCGATCCGACCGTGGAGGCGGGCAAGGAACTCAGCAAAATCGTGTCCGGCCCGTTCGGTGCGGTCGGCAAGCTGGGGAAGGCAACCATCGGGCGCGGCTTCGGGGTGGCGACCGGTAAGAATTCGCCTATCCCGTGGTATCGAAAGATTTTCGCTGAGCTACGCCTGACCCGCGAACAGGCGAGCGAGTTCAACATTGCGCAAGAGCGCACGCTGAAGGATATCGACCGAAAGACTGGCGGCGAGCACGACAGCGGCAAGGGCATTCTCGGCTCACTCGCGGGCCTGCTTGGCGCCCTGCTAGGCAAAGGTGGCGGCCTGCTCGGCAAGGGCGGCGGTCTGATGAAGGCGCTTCTCGGTGGCGGTCTGCGCATGATGAAGGGCGGCGGTGGCCTGCTCGGCTCGCTCGGCAAGGGTGCGCTCGGGCTCAGCAAGATGGGCCTGCGACGCCTGCCGCTGCTCGGCGCGCTGTTCGCGGGCGGCTCGGCACTCGCCAGCATTTTCGGCGGCGACGACCCAAACAAGACCGCAGAGGAAAACCACACTGACCGCTTCAAGGGCGCGGGCTCCGGCATTGGCGCATTGATTGGCGGCGGCCTCGGCACTCTAGTCGGCGGACCGGTGGGCACGATGATTGGCGGCGTGATTGGCGATAAGGTCGGCGAGCTTGTCGGCGGATGGCTCGCGACAGTCGATTGGTCCGCAGTAGGCAAGCGGATTACGGACGGATGGGATGCAACGACCGGCTTCTTCAACGACTCGTGGAAGACGGTAACTGACAAGCTTGGCGATATCGCAAAGACTGCCAGCGCCGCGTGGAGTTCTATCGTTGATGGTGCGAAGGCGTTTCTGAAAGACAATTTCGGCATCGATATCGACGCGATTAAAGAGAAGGCCGCAAAGACGGTTGCGCCGGTCGTGGACGCAGCCAAGCAAGGCGTTCAGGTAGCCAAGGATGCCGGAAAGGCAGCGGTCGATTACGGCAAGGATCGCGTCGAGAAGATGGCCGAGCCGATCAAGACGGCGGCGGCTAATGCCGTGGATGCAGCCAAGGGCGTATTCGGCGGCGGCTCGAAGGGCAACAAGGCTGCGCTCGTTGCCGAGATGAACAGTTCAGGCATGACCAATGGAACTGAGCGCGCTATGTTCATGGCGCAGATGGACCATGAAAGCGGCGGTTTCCGCTCGCTTGAGGAGAGCACGAAGTACAAGCCCAAGCAGTTCCTCAAGCTTTTTGGCAAGCGCGCGGGCATCACGACTGAGGAGCAGGCGCAAGCCATCATCGACAAGGGGCCAGACGCAACTGCGGAAGCCATGTACGGCGGCAACTAGGGTAAGAAGAATCTCGGCAACACCGAGGCGGGCGACGGTGCGAAGTTCAAAGGTCGCGGCTTCACGCAGTTGACCGGGTGCAAGAACTATACCGACGCAGCTAACGGCACGGGGCTTGATCTTGTGAATCACCCGGAACTGGCCGCCGACCCGGCCAACGCCGCAAAGATTGCTGTCTGGTTTCATCGTAGCCGCAAGGGGCTTGTCGAGGCCAGCCAGAATGGCGACGTGCTCGCAGCAACGAAGAAGATCAACGGCGGCACCATCGGCCTCGATGACCGAAACAGGCTGTTCCAGAAATACCTTGCGGAAATGAACAATCCCGGTTTTTCGGCGGCGATTATTGCGGCAGGCAAGGCCGCACCTGGCGTAGCGGTGGCAGCGTCTGTCGTGCCGTCCATTGCGCCGCCGACGGTGCAGGTAGCCGCCGCGACGCCCGTACCGATTGCTCCGGTGCCGACTGTGACAGCGCCGCCGATGAACGTTCCGCCGCCCCCGGCTGTCGCTGCGATTCCGATGCAACTCAATACGCCGGGACCGATGGATGTGCGAGTCACGAATAACCAGCAGGCCGGGCAAGACCTGAGCGACCGACAACTCGCGCACATCGCGACGGGCGGCCTGTCGGCTGGTTAGGGCGGCGCGACGGCGCAGGAATAAGGCTTGGCGGGTGCGCCCGCTTCGCAACTAGAATGGCAGCGTCGTTTGAGGGAGTTCGGTCTTTGCCGCGCCACCGAGCGCGGCTTTTTTTCGTCCGCCGCCAACAGTGGTAAACGACAGCTGTCATTTTTGCCGGTCTAAATCGCGAGCCCATGACGATATTTCACATTTTATTCTGTGACAGTCATTTACGATTGGAAGGTTTAAAATCGACGCCACGTTTTAGGCATGTTTTCACGTTGCAAGTTATACACACGTTGAAAAGCTAATCGCGCGTAAGCGGCGACGTTTGTTGCCTCGTCGGGAGGGCCACGTCCGGCTTGGGGTGCGGATGATCGGGAAAATGAAGTGACATAGCAGAGGGCGCGCCGCGCTCGTTTGGAACTCTCATGAACGACAAAAACGAACAAAAATCCACAGAAGCAGGGCCGCGAAAAGCGCTTTCTTTTTTTGAATCAATGCTTGTGCCCGGAGAGACAATACAGGCGTCCACTATTCAGCGTCGTCTTTTCGCATTAATTCATCGGCGCACGATGGTGACTGCGACTTCAGGTCGCCTTATCGGCATGACGCGCGGTATTTTTGGCGGCTTTACGCCGATCGACATGCGCTGGCAAGACATCAAGACAGCGCAAATTAAAGCTGGAATCTTCGGGAGCAAACTGACAGTGACGGGCCTGACGCAACCCGATCTGGCAAGCGGAGGTTCTATGCGCGCGTTCGAGTTCACCGGTCTCCGGAAAGCGGACGCGCAGGCGGTGTATCGAATCTGCCAAGCTCAGGAGCAGGCATGGCGCGAGAAGCGCCGACTTCGCGAGCTTGAGGAATTGCGCGCCAAGTCCGGCGGCTTCCAAGGGAATGTCGGCGGCTCATCCAGCATTGCTGAGGAAGAGCCAACAGAACGGCTCAGAAAGGCTAAAGCCATGCTTGAGCAAGGACTGATCAGTGATTCCGAATACGAAACCATCAAAGCGCGTGTGATTGGTCAGCTTTGATCGCCCTCCCGGGCTGTTGAGCAAAACGAGCCTGCGAACATACGAGATCGCCGACAGGAAGAAGTTAATGGCGCTAATAAATTGCAGTGAATGCCGTACCGAAATCAGCAAGACGGCGGCAACATGTCCGAAGTGTGGCAATTCTATCCGTGCGATCGGAGCGGGACCGGTGGGCCGCAAGCTTGGCGGCGCAGCAGCAGTCTTTTTTGCGACCCTTATCGCCGCCACGTTTATTGAGGGAAAATCGGCCGATAAACCGGTCCAGGGCTCTACAGCCGTCAGTGGTGGAGCAGTGGTATTGCAGGCTGCGAGTTCAAATACTGCAAACACGGCAGCCCAGACACCGGCTCCGACCGAATCAACACCCCCGGCAGCGGCGAATCGGGTAGCCGAAACGGCCATACCTCCGGCATCGGTGCCTACTACTGCAATGTCCGCCGGAGCCGCGAAACCGAGTTTCGACTGTGCCCACGTACATTCAACGCCCGAAAGGCTCATCTGCGGCAATCCCGAGCTGGCCGCCCACGATCGTGATCTGGCAGTCGTATTCGCGCGAGCGAGAGCTGCGGCTAACGATCAGGCGGCGTTCAAAGAGCAGGAGCGGCAGCGATGGAATTACCGCGAACGCACCTGCCGCGACAAGGATTGTCTTGTCCGCTGGTACGCAGATCAGAAAGCCGATCTGACGCAGATCGCTGCGACCGGGAACGTCCCGGGCAGTTGAGAGGTTCGGCGCGCGCAAACCAGTTCTTGGTACCGGCGTTGTTGTGGTGGCGGTCTTGGGGGTTGAGGCAATGCGACAAGGCGCTGGATTACGCGCCGCCGACTGCGGTGATCGGGATGAATTCGGCATCGGGCTCCCGGAACGCATGGGCATTGGCGCGTGCGTCGTGAAGTGCGTGGTGTTGGCCGCCGTGGATCGTGCGGTAGCTTTGGAGGCGCGCCGGATCAAGGCGTGGTGAAACATCCTCGGTACTCCATGCGCGCGGCAGTGGGCCGCCCAGCGCGGAGTAGAGCAGCGGCAGGTCATACTCAGTCCCACCACCGTCACAGCACATCACAGGTGGCGGGTCGAGTGGGATTGCAGCCATCCACTTTCTCAGATCGTCACGGAGTCGCGCATCCGCCAATGCTCGCGCGGGCACCTTGCCGAGTTGCGGAAGCACGTGCGCTCGTACGAAGTCGCTGCACGCCTCGCGATTGAAGTCCGAGCGCTCGGCGTAGAACTCACTGCCGTCTTGGCCGACGATGCTGATGCTGATGAGTTCGGCGTTGTCGAGGGACGTGAACTCGGTATCAACGAAGTAGCGCGCCGCCTTGGGAGCATTGGCGGAGCCCGACGATAGAGGGAGCACTGTCGCACCGACTTTGATCGTATCGAGATAGTCCGCCCAACGTTGCATCATCGCTCGACGTTCCTTGATGAACTTCGTGCGGTTGTACGCGCCGCCTAGATTGTCCGATACGGCGTGCGCGAGCTGATGCTCGATCACTTCTGGTTTCTGCTCAAGCTCCTCATGCAGGATCGTGCGCGCCATTGCCCGGAAGCCGTGACCGGTAATCTCTGTCTTGGTGTCGTAGCCGAGACGCCGTAGCGCCGCATTGATTGCGGCTTCGCTCATAGGGCACTTGCGATCCCGTGCGCCGGGGAAGACGTACAGCCCGCTCCCGGTAAGCGCCTGGAGTGCGTGTAGGATCGCGACGGCTTGCGTGGCGAGGGGCACGAGGTGCAGCGTGTCGGTCTTGGTGACACGATACCTCCATTCCCCTTTGTCCAGGTCGAACTGCTCCCATTCTGCCTTGCGCAGTTCGCCGGGCCGCACGAACAGCATGGGCGCGAGCTTGAGCGCGCAGAGCACGGGAAACGTCCCCGTGAAACTATCAAATGCGCGGAGCATTTCGCCTACCTTCGCAGGTTCGGTTATCGAGGCGAAATGAGTCGTCTGTGCAGGCGGGATTGCGCCAGTAAGGTCGCGAGCCGGATCGGACTTGCAGAATCCTTCCTTGATGCCGTACCGGAATACACGGCTAATCTCACTCCGCAGCCGGTGCGCCGTGAAGCGCGCTCCCCGGTTATCCACGCGCTTGAGTACGTCCAGAATATCCGGCGCTTCAATTTCAGTGATGGGGCGCTTGCCAATCCACGGGAAGGCATCGCTGTTAAAGCGCGCCAGTGTCTTGTCGTACTGCGCTGGTTCAACGTAGGGGCGGCGCTCGTCCATCCAGGCCAGCGCGAGCGCTTCGAACGTGTTGATTGCCGCAAGGCGGGCGGCGCGCTTATCCGCTTTCTTCGCCTCGCCGGGATCGACGCCAGCGGCCAGCTTCTCGCGGGCCTCATCACGTTTCTTACGCGCCGCCGCCAGCGACACGTCTGGATAGACGCCGAGCGCCAATAGTTTCTCTTTGCCCGCCACCCGGTACTTAAGCCGCCAGTAACGTTGGCCTGCGGGTGTGACGAGCAGGAACAGCCCGCCGCCGTCGAAAAGCTTCTGCAGCTTGTCGGTCGGCTTGGTGTTCCTGATGGTCGTATCGGTGAGCGGCATGGGGGTATCTGAGCGTGGGGGTAGCGCGGATAGCGCGACATACCCCGAACATACCCCCTGATACCCCCGGCTGTCCACGGATCAACCCGGAACACTCAGGAAAGAAAAAACCCGCGAAGCCTTTAGCTGTCGCGGGTTTCTGTACTTCTCCGGAACTTGCCGAAATATTCTTTGGTGCCCAGGGCCGGAATCGAACCGGCACGCCTTGCGGCGGGGGATTTTGAGTCCCCTGCGTCTACCAATTTCACCACCTGGGCAGGTCTTGCAGCGTACGCGTCAGAACAGGGCGCGTCGCGAAGACGCAGATTATGGCCGAAAATTCGACGAGCGGCAAGCCACTTGCTTCCAGCCGCCGCGCAACCATCAAACCGTGCGGGAAAAGCGTTCCAGCGTTTGCTGCCCGAGATAGCGGTCGAACACCATCGCGATGTTTCGCACCAGCATGCGTCCGGCCATCTGCACGTCGAGCTTGCCGGCGTCGATCGACACCAGGCCGTCCTGTTCGAAGCCGCGCAGGCGCTCCAGTTCCGGTGCGAACGTTTCCACGAAGCGGATTCCGTAAGCGGCTTCGAATTCATCGAAGCGCAATTCCAGGTTGCACATGAGCTGCGTGATCACGTCGCGGCGCAGACGGTCGTCGGCGGCGAGGCGCACGCCGCGCGTGATCGCGAGCCGGCCCGCATCGATCGCGGCCGCGTAGCCCGGCAGGTCCTTTGCGTTCTGCGCGTACACGTCGCCGACCTTGCCGATCGACGATGCGCCGAAGCCGATCAGATCGCATTCCGCCCGCGTGCTATAGCCCTGGAAATTGCGATGCAACGTGCGCTGTGCCTGCGCGCGGGCGAGTTCATCGGTGGGCAGCGCGAAGTGATCCATGCCGATGTACACGTAGCCCGCGCCCGTCAGCCGCTCGACCACCCGTTGCAGCAGCGCGAGCCGCTGCTCTGGCGACGGCAGCGCCGCGGGGTCCATCTGACGTTGCATCTTGAAGAGTTGCGGCATGTGCGCGTACGCGAACACCGACAGACGATCGGGCGCGAGTTCGATCATCGTGTCGAGCGTGCGGCTGAAGCTGTCGACCGTTTGATGCGGCAGTCCGTAAATCAGATCGACGCCGATCGAATGAAACGCCGTGTCGCGCGCGGCTTGCATCACCGACGCGGTCATCTCGAACGGTTGAATGCGGTTGATTGCCTGCTGCACGATCGGATCGAAGTCCTGCACGCCGAGGCTCAACCGGTTGAAGCCGAGTTTGCGCAGATGCGCGACGGTGTCGGGCGACGCTTCGCGCGGATCGACTTCGATTGAATACTCGGCTTCGGCATCGGGCAGCAATGCGAAGTGCTCGCGCGTGGCAGCCATCAGTTCGGCCATTTCGTCGTGCGACAGAAAGGTGGGTGTGCCGCCGCCCCAATGCAATTGCGATACCGGCCGTTGCGTGTCGAAACACGTGGCCTGCAACGCTATTTCACGCTTCAACCGATCGAGGTACGGACGGGCGTGCGCGCGGTTCTTCGTTGCGACCTTGTTGCAGCCGCAGTAGAAGCACACGGTGTCGCAAAACGGAATGTGGAAGTACAGCGAGAGATCGGTCGACGAGGCGCTCGGGTCGGCGGCGGCGCGTAAATAATCGGCGGGATTGAACTGGTCGTGGAACTGCAGCGCGGTTGGGTAGGACGTATAACGCGGGCCGCTTGCGCTGTATCTGGTGAGCAGGTCGGGGCGGAAAAGCGTATCGGCGAGGGGCATGAGGGGCTCGGGTCGGGATGGCCACCGTGGCAGAGGCGGAACCGGCGGCGTCGCCGGACCGGATCGAACGGCGCTGACGCCTCTTGAGCATGGCCTTTCGGAGCCATCGAGTTTAAGTGAGCGACCTGCAGCCGCATTGCGTAAAAAGGTCGCACGGAATCCGGTGGCACAATGCGGGTCTGGCAATGCGTGGCCTGTTTTCGAGAGCGGAGAGAGTGGGGTGATGGATATGTTGAACAGCATGTCCGCGTCTCATACGGGCATGCGCGCTACCCCGATGCAGCGCACGCCGTGCTGTGCCGTCGTTTTTCAGTCATTCCGGGCATGCCGCGGCACGCCCTCTGTCAAATAAGTCGATTTATGAACTGTCGTCCAAACTGCGGGGCCTGCTGCATTGCTCCGTCCATTTCCAGTGCTATTCCGGGGATGCTTTCCGGAAAGCCCGCAGGCGTGAAATGCGTCCAGCTTGACGACGAAATGCGTTGCAAGATTTTTGGCCACCCCGACCGTCCGCAGGTGTGTGGTTCGCTCAAACCCGCCGCCGGTATGTGCGGAGACAGTCGCGACCAGGCAATGCTCTGGATTGGCGATCTGGAAAAAGCGACAGCGCCGGCTATCAACATCCCCCGATAACTCACCGCGATGGCGGACAGCAAACGCGGGCGGTCATAACGATATTTTTTGATTGTCATCGCGGTTCACCCATAAGGGTGTGTCGTGTCCTCGCTCGTCGCTCTGATTAAAGAAGAGGCGAGGCACACGCCGTCATGCGATATAGAACGAGGCCGCACGAGTCCCGCTATTTTCGATAGCGCAGATTTTGCCCACATGCAAATGGGCAATCCGGCGATGGCATGCCGATTTCCGCATCCCATTGCAGCGCGCGTCGATTGTCCCAGGCCTGGCGTATCAAGGGCGTCTATTCGTCCGTGCCTAAAGTTTTAAGTCTTTTATCCGTAATGCTTATGTTGGCCCGCTGCAAGCACGGGGCTGTGTGCCGGCATTTCCAGCACCGAAAAGCATTCCTGGCTAGCAGTGCGCCAAACGGCTCAACTGCTCAACTTTATGGCGCTTATGAAAAGAACCCTTCTACTTCTTCTCGGCTCGACAGCATTGCTTTCTCAGGCACAAGCCAAGGACATTCGAGACCAGCTCAATATCCAGACAGGCAAGGCAGTGCTGGTTATTTCCGACGTGGCGCCGCAGCAGGCCGCAGAGCAGATAAAAGACGCCATTACCCAGTTCGCCATTCCGACGAGTCTGAACTATCGCCCCATTCCGTCACCGCTGCCCACGAGGCCGGGTTCTCCTGTCGAGCAGCAGGTCGTTATTCAAGGGTCCCCGGCAACCGACTATTCATGCACAGGCGCTTACGCGGAAATCACGAAAACGCCGCCTCCCGTGCAGAACGCTTTCTATTTCAACCGCGAGGCACTGCGCGCCTGCCTGTATGCATTCCAGGGCGGCGTCAAGGTTGAAATGATTTTTCACGTCATGCGCAAAACGGATTCTTTGACGGGTGGTTTGTTCAATGGCATTACGAAGGCCATTCGCGGCAGCGACGGCGAACGGATCGCCAGTCAGCTAAAAGAAAATATCGACGAAATCAGGAAGAAGCTGCCCACCACGCTGGTGGCGCGCATCGACGCGCCCGGTCTGCCAGTAGAAGAACCCGACAAGGATGCGGTGGCGAAATGGATTCCGCCGCTGACTGACGCAGAATTGGCCGCTCAGGCTCCGCAAACTGCTGCTCCCATAACTGCGGTGCCGCAGCCTCAGGCCCAGCATCCGGCGGCCCAGCCGCAACTGGATGGGGGTGTCGATCTTTCCGTGCTGGGTGCGCGCAAAGAGCTTGCGGCCATGGGGCTGAAGTTTTATGACCAGGACCAGTTTGTAGACGCTGCTCGCCGAAATGATTTCCTGACGGTTCGCCTTTTTCTGGCGGCGGCATCAATTCATCCGGGTGCGCCGGATAGCAAAGGCGACACTGCGCTGAGCTTTGCCAAAGACAACTCGGAAATGAAGTTCTTTCTGACCTCTTTCGCGGAAGCTGAAAAGCAGGGGCAATATCCGGGGAAAATTGGCGAAGCAGTTTTGTCGAAATAGATCGCGCGATATGTGCCTGAAATCATGTCCCTGACGGAGGGGCCTGATTTCAGGCGAACGGAGCGACATAAAAAGCGGGTGCAGGGGAAGGCGCCCGGATAAAAGCGTGGATGATAAAAATCATCCAAAAAAATATACAAATGACCACGAAAGCTGAATTGGCGACCAACAAAAAGACGGTCACGCAATGGGTGGGAAAAACACACTGGGCGGACGCGAAAAGCCAAGAAAATTTGAAACGAAGATAATAGCCCGAAGGGAATGTCCCCTGACAGGGCGGCGTTGGACGTTCTCTTTGCGGACGATGAGGCAATGGTCGACTATACGACGCCAGCCATCCCGAAAGATATTCCAGAAGTGCTCAGGCTAAAGGAACTTGAACAGAACTACAAAAACATCGTTGACGGGAGAGCGACGTTAAAGACTAACACGTCGAT
Source organism: Paraburkholderia ginsengisoli NBRC 100965 (assembly GCF_000739735.1). Classification (GTDB taxonomy): domain Bacteria; phylum Pseudomonadota; class Gammaproteobacteria; order Burkholderiales; family Burkholderiaceae; genus Paraburkholderia; species Paraburkholderia ginsengisoli. The sequence goes on from NZ_BBJF01000003.1 coordinate 188,776, forward strand.
TTTTCCAGAAATAACGCTCCCGGAAACTCTGCTTGAGTAAAGCGGCCCAGCCTTTTGCAATAAGGTGACGTCTGGCGGGGAAACTCCCCGCCTTTCACAAAGGTCGTCCCGTCCCGTTCAAGCTAGGGAGTGCCGCACTGATTTCCCGTTATGTGGGAAGAAGGCGACCAACGGACGCGTACTGCATGCAACTCGGCTACGATCTGCTCTGCGCGGTCTTCGCGCCGCTGTGGACGGCCGGCGTACTGTCCGGCGCGCACCCGCACTCTCGCATGTGCGGCGACCAGCAAGCAACCCAACCGCATGCTCGAAAAAGCTTCCACTGGAGATTTCGCATGACTCGATCCGCAGCGCCGGCCCGGCGCCGCTTTCTGCGCGCCGCGCTGACAGGCTGTAGCGTGTTCGGCATCACTGTCTCGCTTGCGGCCTGCGCGGCGTCGACTTTTCCGTTCATTCCGTCGCACTACACGTTCTCGCAGCAGCAGGTGCAGGACGCGGTGCAGCGCAAATTCCCGTATCAGCGCACGGTCTCGCAAGTGTTCGACGTTGCGCTGACTCATCCCGTGGTGGGTTTCCTGCCGGACGCGAACCGCGTTTCCGTGCAGCTCGACGCGCGCTTTGCGAGCCCGTTCATGCCGCAGCCGGTCGACGGCGTGTTCACGCTCTCCAGTGAACTGGCCTACGACGCCGCCAGCAGATCGGTCGTACTGCGGGCGCCGAATGTCGACAACGTCAGCGTCAATGGGCAGGCGCAGGCCTACACGCAGCAGATCAACGCGGCCGCGGCGCTGCTCGCGACACAGTTGCTGACCAACTATCCGATCTACACCTTCAAGCCCGAACAACTGCAATTTGCCGGAGTGAATTACGAACCCGGTACAATCACCATCCTTACAAACGGCATACGCGTGCAAATCGTCGAAAAATGACGGAGCGCGCGGCCGGCAGGGCCGCGCACGCATGTGACTGTCGCGCAGGTCCTGTTCGTTCCGACAAACACAGAGACAAGGGGCACGGATGGACTGGCTACTGGCTTGCAAGGCGTTGATTCTGGGCGTCGTCGAAGGGTTGACGGAGTTTTTGCCGGTGTCGAGCACCGGCCATCTGATCGTCGTCGGCAGCCTGCTGAATTTCACGGACGAGCACGCGAAAACCTTCGACGTCGTGATCCAGCTCGGCGCGATTCTCGCCGTGTGCTGGGAGTTTCGCCGCCGCATCGGCAGCGTGGTGGCCGGCTTGCCGAGCCGCCCCGAGGCGCGCCGCTTCACGCTGAACGTGATCATCGCGACGATTCCGGCGATCGTGCTCGGCCTGCTGTTCGAAAAGTCCATCAAGGCGGCGCTGTTTTCGCCGGTACCGGTTGCGTTCGCGCTGGTCGCGGGCGGCGTCGTGATCCTGTGGGCTGAGGCCCGTCAGCGAGCCCGCGGCGCCGAGGTGGCGCGAGTGCGCAACGTCGACGACATGAGCGCGCTCGACGCGCTGAAAGTGGGGCTGGCGCAGTGTTTCGCGCTGATTCCGGGCACGTCGCGTTCGGGCGCGACGATCATCGGCGGGATGCTGTTCGGTCTGGAGCGGCGGGTCGCCACCGAGTTTTCATTTTTCCTCGCGATTCCGATCATCTTCGGCGCCACTGCTTACGAGCTCTACAAGGACTGGCACCTGCTGTCCACCGACGCGCTTGGCAGCTTCGCGCTCGGCTTCGTCGCGGCCTTCGTCAGCGCGTTCATTTGCGTGCGCTGGCTGCTGCGCTACATCGCGTCGCACGACTTCACCGCGTTCGCGTGGTATCGGATCGGCTTCGGCCTGTTGATCCTGCTGGTCGGTTATAGCGGCGCGTTGAGCTGGACCGAATGAGATCTCGCGTTGTGCTCGCAGCATGAAAAAAGGTCCGCAAGTGCGGACCTTTTTGCTATTTGGACCCGGCGACGGAGTTGCCGGCGGTTTTACGCGGCGGCGCGCTTGCGGAACACCAGGTCCCACACGCCGTGCCCGAGCCGTAGCCCGCGCCGCTCGAACTTCGTCACCGGACGATACTCCGGGCGTGGCGCATAGCCGTCGGCGGTGTTCTCCAGCGCGGAGTCCGCACCCAGCACGTCGAGCATCTGCTCGGCGTAGTTCTGCCAATCGGTCGCGCAATGCAGATAGGCGCCCGGCTTCAGACGCGACACGAGCAGCGCGACGAACTTCGGCTGGATCAGCCGGCGCTTGTGGTGGCGCGCCTTGTGCCACGGGTCAGGGAAGAAAATGTGCACGCCGTCGAGGCTGTCAGGCGCGATCATCTGTTCGAGCACTTCGACCGCGTCGTGCTGGATGATGCGAATGTTCGACAGCGACTGCTCGCCCATCAGCTTGAGCAGCGCGCCGACGCCCGGCTCGTGCACTTCGACGCCGAGGAAGTCGTCATCGGGACGATGCGAGGCGATTTCCGCGGTGGTCGCGCCCATGCCGAAACCGATCTCCAGCACGCGCGGCGCGGCGCGGCCAAACACGCTGTTCCAGTCGGGCTGCTGCGGCGCGTAGGGCACCACAAAGCGCGGGCCGAGTTCGTCCATCGCGCGACGCTGGCCGGTCGACACGCGGCCGGCGCGCGTCACGAAGCTGCGGATGCGGCGGCGATGCAGCGCTTCGTCCGGCGCGCCGTCGCCAGCGGATTGGTTTTCGGCTTCGCTCGAAGGCGTCGGGAGTTCGTCCGGCAGGCCGGTGTCGTTTGGATCGTGGATCATCGTCGATGCTGCTACAAGGGTGAGGGCTGCGCGGCTCGCGCGGCGGACTGCAACGCGCCGGTCTGCGCCTTGGCGGCAAAGCCGCGTAACGTGCGCGCTGCGTCGGCGCCGTGTTTGCGACTCGCTGCGCCGGGCCGTTGCCACTACAAAAAAGCCGCCTTCTGGGAGGCGGCTCATGCTGTATTTTTGCTGAAGGCTTAGCGGGAAGTGGAGCGGGCGATGGGAATCGAACCCACGGCTCTAGCTTGGGAAGCTAGGGTATTACCATTATACGACGCCCGCAGAGCGCACAATTCTACTCGGGAAAGGGCGTCCAGCGCAAATCGCACCGCGCATTCCTCTTCACGCGTCGCGCGTCTTCAGATCACGAAGTAGGTCAGTTGAACGGCCGCGCGCGTGACCACCATCAGCAGAACCTGCACGATCACGAACAGCAGGATCGGCGAAAGGTCGATCCCGCCCAGTTGCGGAATCACGCGGCGCAGCGGATTCAAAAACGGCGCGGTCAGCTGATACAGGATCGGCATGGCCGGCGAGCGCGGATTGAGCCACGACAGCAGCGCCATCAGGATCGTCAGCCAGATGATCAGATTCAGCGCCCACTTGATGACGGTCAACACGGCGACGATCAACAGCGTCGGCACCAGCGTCAGCGGGTCGGCGCCGGTGAGGACCACCATCAGCACCACATAGACGATCGCCGCGAGCAGCGCGGCGACGAGACTCGCCCAATCGATGCTGCGCGTACTCGGCAAAATGCGACGCAGCGGCAGCACGATCCAGTTGGTGGCTTGCAGCACGGCGTTCGTCACTGGGTTGTAGGGCGGCATGCGCACGACCTGCAGCCAGGCGCGCAGCAGCAACGCCGCGCCGAACAGCGTGAAGAGGGTATTGAGCAGAAAACGGGCGATATCGCCAAACATCTCGTGTCCTTATGCTTCGGATGGCGGCCGTCGATCGGCCGCGGAGTGCCGGCGTGGACCGATCGGTGCGCGCCGGCGGTTCATTGGGCTTGCATGCGCGTTTCGCGCGGTAAGGCGGTGGTGCAGCGGCGAAGTTTCGATCCGGCTCGGACGCTCATCATGATTGCACGCCGCCGTCTCACCGTCGTCTGCTCGGCATCACACGGAAATCTTGATCTCGCTGATCAGAATCGTGCCGTTGCCGCCGTCGGTGTAGTTGGGAATGTCGGCCAACAGTTTGTCGGAAGCCGGCTTGAAAACTTTATAGAAGTCGTCCGCGCTATCGAACAGGAAATGACCCGCGGCCACGTAGGGCGGCGGCGTTCCGGGCGGCCCGGCGTTGACCCCGACGTCGACCGACCAGCCCTTGAGCGACGGCCCGAACAGCTTTGCCGCCAGCGGCATGTGAGTGACGCAGTAATAGTCCACGTCGAAGTGGCCGTTTTCCCGATACGGATAGAGGATGCTGACCTTGATCATTGTGCGTTCTCGTCTGTTGATCCCGAAGCGCGGCGCGAGCGGATTGTGCGCGGCGCCGGACGTCACATTATCACGCCTTACTTGACGCTTGCACCTGCCGCCGCCTGATTCAGCGACCGGTTCAGCGAATCTTCCACGGCTTCCGAGATTGCGCCGATGGCGGCGGGCGGGCTCGCGCGGCGCTCGGCGAGGCCGACCGCGCGCCGCGACAGCAAACCGTACAGCGCGGCATGGTCGCCGCCAAGGCCTTCCAGCAGCGCCAACTGCTTCTCGACGACGCCGGTGTCGCCGCGCGATACCGGACCGGCGAGCGCGTTCGGCAGACCCTTGTCGCGTGCGGTTTCGATCGTGCCGGCGAGCATCGGCAGCAGCGCGCGCAGCGCGTCGTCCTCGGCGAAACCGAGCGTGCGCCACAGCGCGACGCATTCGGCGAGGCTGCACAGCGCAAAGCTGGCCGCGTAGTGCGCAGCGGCGTGGTACAGCATGCGGCCGCCCGCCGGAATCGATAGCGGATGGCAGCGCAGCGCCAGCGCGAGTGCCGTCAGCGTGTCCTTCAGCGCGCCGTCGGCCTCGATCGTCACCGAGCAACCGGCAATCCGGTCGAGGTCGGCGAGTTCCCCACTAAAGAGGTACAGTGGATGAAAGCCGCCGATCGACGCCCCCTGGTCGCGGGCCGGCGCCAGCAGTTCGACCGGCGACGCGCCGCTGCAGTGCACCAGCGCCTTGCCGGGCCGGCCGGCGGCGTCACGGCCGAAGCGCAGTGTGTGCGCTGACGTACCGATGCTGTCGTCGGGAACGGTTAAAAACACGATATCGGCGGCGTCGACGGCCTGTTGGGGATCGTCAAATGCCGCGCAATGCTCGATTTGACTGGCGAGCTGGCCGGCCGAGGTCGCCGAGCGGCTCGCCACCGCCGTGACCGGATAGCCGGCGCGTGAAAAGCTCAGCGCGAGACAACGCGCAAGCCGGCCCGCACCGATAAAGCCGAGGCGCGGCAGAGGGGACTGGGACATGGTTGCCTGCTCCAGACGGAACATTTGAACGGGAAAGCAGAAGTATCGCGCATCCGGTTGCCAGCGACGTGATCTGGCACCGGCTTTCTCGTCGATCAGTTTGCCCGCGATATGGCGCGCGAGGCCGGTCATCCGGTAGCGCGCTGCTCGCAGGTTCGAAAACTGCTCACAATTCTTCATGCGCCGGTTTGCCAGTGGCTGTTTCTGGGGTACTTCGTTTCGCAGATTCGGGAGGTTCACAATGAGCATTTTTTCTTACCGAAAGCACTTGCGGTTCCTGACGCATGCGCAGCGGCGTCGCTGGTGGGATCAGAAAAAGCGTCTTACGCCGCGGGTGCGCATTAGCGGCGCGTATGTCCCGCCGAGCGTGTCCCGCGAATTCGCCTACGTGAAAGTCGGCTGAAGCGGCGTTTACTGCACTGCTGAGAGATGCCCGGCGCGATTCGCCGGGCATTTTTTATTGGTCGCTTATGCGGGCGGTCAGGATTGACGCTAATTTGTAATCAAAGATTACTGCAATGCGAACTCAAAAATGCCGGCTTTGCATCGCGGGCGTTTCACGCGTACCCGACACCTCTCAATCCCATGTCTTTCAGCCCGTGACGCCTCCGCAGCGTTGTTGGGCGCGGCTGCGCAAATGATGACGTATTGCCGCGAATTGCAATTTGCAACAAATGCGAACAGATGCGCGCGGTCTTTTTCGATACATTGTTCCAATAGCATGCAAGGCATGCGAAGTCGGCGACCTGGGTAAGGCCGCGCTAGGAGAACAAAGTGAAAAAGATAGTTCCGTTCGTTGTCGCCGCAGGACTCGGCCTCGGAGTTGCCGGGGCCGCTGAGGCGCACGTTTCCGTCGGTATCGGGATTGGCGTTCCGGTCGCGCCGGCCTATCCGGTCTACGCCGCGCCGCCGCCGGTGTATTACGCGCCGCCGCCGCCTGTGTATGCGCCGCCGGTCGTGTATGCACCGTCCCCGGTCGTCGTGGGTGGCTACTATAGCGGCTATGGCCGTCCGTACTACCGCCACGGCTATTACCACGGTTATTACGGCCACGGCCACGGGTACTATCGCCGCTAAGCGCGGCAGGCCGCTTTTGCGGCCACGTCCACGGCGTAACGCCGGCTTGATCGCCGGGTTACGCCGTTTTTGTTTGTGCGCCCGAGCAGACAGGGCCGACGTTCCAAAGCATCTGCGAAGCTGGGAGAATGGCTGTTTCGCCACCGCTCAGGAGAATTTCGCCGATGCAAGCGCTTCCCGCTCCCACTTTCGACGACGTAGTCGACGCCGCAGCGCGTCTTGAAGGCGTCGCCCACCGCACCCCCGTCCTGACGTCGAGCACGTTCAACGAGCGCACGGGCGCGTCGGTGTTCTTCAAGTGTGAAAATTTTCAACGCATGGGCGCGTTCAAGTTTCGCGGCGCCTATAACGCGATTTCCCACTTCGACGCGGAACAGCGTAACGCGGGCGTGCTGACGTATTCGTCGGGCAATCACGCGCAGGCGATCGCGCTTTCGGCGCGCCTCGCCGGCATCCGCGCGACGATCATCATGCCGCACGACGCCCCCGCCGCCAAAGTCGCGGCGACCAAGGGCTATGGCGGCGAAGTGATCACCTACGACCGTTATACGGAAAACCGCGAGGAGATCGGCCGGCGGCTCGCCGAGGAACGCGGCATGACGCTGATTCCGCCGTACGACCATCCGCATGTGATTGCCGGGCAGGGCACCGCGGTGAAGGAACTCATCGACGAAACCGGCCCGCTCGACACGCTGGTCGTGTGCCTCGGCGGCGGCGGGTTGCTGGGCGGCAGCGCGTTGTCGGCGGCGGCGTTGAGCCCGGCGTGCACGGTGATCGGCGTCGAGCCGGAAGCGGGCAACGACGGCCAGCAGTCGCTCGCGCGCGGCGAGATCGTGCATATCGACACGCCGCGCACCATCGCGGACGGCGCTGCATCCACGCATCTCGGCGACTACACGTTCGCGATCATCCGCAAACTCGTCGCGCGGATCGAAACGGTCAGCGACGCGCAGTTGATCGAGACGATGCGCTTTTTCGCGCAACGCATGAAGGTGGTCGTCGAACCGACGGGTTGCCTTGCCGCGGCGGCGGTGCTCAACGGCATCGTGCCGGTGAAGGGCCAGCGGGTCGGCGTGGTGGTGAGTGGCGGCAACGTCGATCTGGCGAAGCTCGCGCAATATCTCGCCTGAGCGTCAGGCGGGAATGTGATCGAAGCAGACGGCTCGCCACGCGGGCCGTTTTTCCGTCAGCTTGCCACGTGCGCGGTTTGCACGATCAGATCGTGATACCCGTTGACGATCACGCTGTACGAGAAATACGCGAACAGCAGCGCGGACAGCACGTGGCAGGCGCGCAGCAGACCGGCGCCAGCGCGTTTGCGGCCGTGACTGCCGAGGCCGCAGATGAAGATCGTCCAGCACAGGCCGCCGAGAAAGAAGCCGCCAAGGAAGATTAGCGCTGTCTTCGGGCTGGTGGCGCCGGCTTTCGCGATCAACGCGCCGCCGACGGCCGCGAACCAGAGAATCGCCGACGGCGACGACACGGCCAGCAGCACGCCGCGCAAAAAGCCCCGCCACGGCGACAGATGCGGCGCATTCGCATCGCCTTCGCCTGCGACGGCCGGCGCCGTCGCCGGGAACATCGCCTCGCGCGCCATCTTCCACGTGAGGAACAGCAGGATCGCCGCGCCGCCGATCCACACCACCCAGCGCACCGACTCGAATTGCAGCAGCGCGGCCATGCCGGCGAGCGCGAGCGCCGCATAAATCAGATCGCCGATGCAGGAGCCGAGGCCGAGCCAGAACCCCGGCTTGAAACCGTGCGACAGCGTCAACGAAATCATCGCGACGTTCACCAGACCGATATCCAGGCACAGCGACAACGACAGGAAAAACCCGTCCGACATCATTGAAAAGGCGTGCATCCGTGCAACTACTCCATCTGCATTGTTATTGGTTTTGTCGTACGGCGCCTTACAGGCCCAGTTCGTTCCACAAGGTATCGATACGCTGTTTGACCGCGTCGTCCATCACGATCGGCTGACCCCATTCGCGATCGGTTTCGCCAGGCCACTTGTTGGTCGCGTCGAGTCCCATTTTCGAGCCGAGACCCGCCACGGGCGACGCGAAATCCAGATAGTCGATCGGCGTGCGGTCCACCAGCACCGTGTCGCGCGCCGGATCGATGCGCGTGGTGATCGCCCAGATCACTTCCTTCCAGTCGCGGATATTGACGTCCTCGTCGACCACGACGATGAACTTCGTATACATGAACTGCCTCAGGAAGCTCCACACGCCGAACATCACGCGCTTGGCGTGGCCGGGGTAGCTTTTCTTCATCTGCACGATGGCCATGCGGTAGCTGCAGCCTTCGGGCGGTAGATAGAAGTCGGTGATCTCGGTGAACTGCTTCTGCAGCAGCGGCACGAATACCTCGTTCAACGCGACGCCCAGCACGGCCGGTTCGTCGGGCGGCTTGCCGGTGTAGGTGGAGTGATAGATCGCGTCGCGCCGCATTGTGATGCGCTCGACCGTGAAGACCGGGAACCACTCCTGTTCGTTGTAGTAGCCGGTGTGATCGCCGTACGGGCCTTCGAGCGCATGCTCGTACGCCGCCGACGCGCCCTTGGCGGGCCGTGGCGGCGCGCCTGCCGGAACGGGCGAGGGCGTGCCCTCCTGCGGGTAGATGAAGCCCTCCAGCACGATCTCGGCGCGTGCGGGCACCTGCAAACCGTCGACGCCCGGCGTGATGCACTTCGCCAGCTCCGTGCGGCCGCCGCGCAGCAAGCCTGCGAACTGATATTCGGACAGCGTGTCGGGCACCGGCGTGACCGCGCCGAGGATCGTCGCCGGATCGGCGCCCAGCACCACGGCCACCGGATATGGCTTGCCGGGATTCTGCAGCGCGAATTCGCGGAAATCGAGCGCGCCGCCGCGATGCGCGAGCCAGCGCATGATCAGCTTGTTCCGGCCGATCAGTTGCTGGCGGTAGATGCCCAGATTCTGCCGGCTCTTGTTCGGACCTTTCGTAACGGTCAGGCCCCAGGTGATCAGCGGGCCGGCGTCGCCTGGCCAGCAGGTCTGGATCGGCAGTTTGCCGAGATCGACGTCGTTGCCTTCCCAGACGATTTCCTGGCAGGGCGGCGCGCTGACCGTCTTCGGCGCCATGTCCCACACCGCCTTGGCCAGCGAAAACAGTTTGCCCGCGTCCTTGAGCCCCTTGGGCGGCTCCGGTTCCTTCTGCGCGGAGAGCAGTCGGCCGACGTCGCGCAGCGACTCCAATGCCGCGCCGTCGCCGGCGCCTGCATGCGCGTCGATCCCCATACCGAGCGCCACGCGGCGCGGCGTGCCGAACAGATTGCCGAGTACCGGGAACGCATGCTGCTCTTTGCTCTCGAACATCAACGCGGGGCCGCCGGCGCGCAGCACGCGGTCGCACACTTCGGTCATTTCCAGGTTGGGCGAGACGTATTGCGGGATGCGGCGCAGTTCGCCGATCGTTTCGAGACGGCTGACGAAGTCGCGCAGGTCTTTGTATTTCATCTGGTGCGGTTCAGGGCCGCGTCGGCGGCGAAAAGGGAAGGGCGCGGCGAGTTGCACGGCGCGAGAACAATTGTCGATTTTACCTGCGTTGGCTAGCGCACGTAGATCGACCAAATGGCTTAGCCGGAACGGCCGAGCTCAGGTCGCTGAAAAGGCGCATGCCGCGCGGTTCTCGACGAACTGAACACTGTTCATTATTACAAATAGTTATACATTTTCCATTCTATAGTGTTGACGATCTATAAAACCCTGCATAGAATCCGTCCACATTGGTTGCAGGGCGTGAACCTTTTTACCACTGCCCCCGGTCCCATCAGACGCAACGCGTCACCGTTTTACCGACCCCCTTGCACGGTATTTGACGGCTTATTGAAGTTCTCGCCAGCGCCGACTGACGCTGGTTTTTCGCGTGGGAGCCAACGCCCGCCTGCTTTTCTTGGCATGGCGCGGGTCATTTTTTCAAGATGGCTCCCCACAAACGGTCTATGCCGTTTTCCCGACATCGCTGCTGCCCTAACCAGACAGAGCACGCGATGTCGTGACTCTGCGAACGGGTCGTACCGCCATCTTCATCGGGCGGGTTCGCGGATCATGCAACATGGGAGATCTGAATGAACGCCTGGTTATCGTGGCGTCCCGATGAGCGTATCGCGCAGGTTGTGCGTGGTGTGCTGCGTCGCGGGACGCGAATGAGTCATCACCTGTTCAGCATCGTCGGCGGTATCGCTGTCGTGCTGACAGTTGCACTGTGGCTGATGCCGGCCTTGCGCGGTACCCTCGCCGCGCGGCTGATGCCGGTTATTTCCGCCGCGGTGCAAGCGGGTCCTGCGCGTCTGCTGCAGGGCAATCCGCTGCCGTCCTTCGGGCCGCCCGGCAATATGGGCGCGACTTCCGACGAGACTTTGTCGTCCAACCCGGCCAACGGCCCCGACACCGCGAGCGGTGCAAATAACGACGGCGCGAGCGTCACCGTGAGCAATACCAGCTTCGACGGCGCTTTCGACGGCTCCGGCTCGGCCGGTATGGGCATCGCGGCGCTGAATGGGCTCGACCCGCGCACCATGCAAAGCGTCAGCGCGCTGGCGCGCATGATTCCGGCACAGCGCGTGTCGGCCGACGCGCGCGACGATCGCGTGCTTATTTCGAGCCGTGAGCAGGATCTGGTCTCGTCGTACCTGGCGCGGCGTTATCGCGTCGCTCAGGAGCCCGTCAGCGAGCTCGTGAAGGCCGCGTTCGACACCGGCCGCGAAGTCGGCCTCGATCCGCTTCTGTTGCTGTCCGTGATGGCGATCGAATCGGGCTTCAACCCGTACGCCGAAAGCGGCGTGGGCGCGCAGGGCCTGATGCAGGTGATGTCCAAGGTGCATTCGGACAAGTTCCAGTATTTCGGCGGCGAAAGCGCGGCGCTCGAACCGGTCGCGAACATCAAGGTGGGCGCGCTGGTGCTGAAGGACTGCATTGCTCGCGGCGGCTCGCTGCCGGGCGGCTTGCGTCTTTATGTCGGCTCGACCTCGCAGGACGACGGCGGCTACGGCGCCAAGGTGATGGCCGAGCGTGGCCGTCTGCGTGACGTGGCGCGCGGCCGCAAGGTGCCGATCAACGCGCCGCAGGCGCCGGTGTTGACCGCCTCGACCGGCAGCACGGCCGCTGCCAGCAATGGCAAGCGCGTGCAGGTGACGCTTCAGGGTGGTCATCAGTTGAGCGCAGCAACGCCGGTCAAGGCGCCGGCCGCCGACCAGGACGATGCCGAGACGAAGCATGTGGCATCGGCTTCGGAACTGGGTGCTTGAGGTTGAAGTGCATCAGACCGGCGATTTGACGCACTGCTAGATACGGCGGTTATGAAAAAGGACACCAAACGGTGTCCTTTTTTGCGTCTTAGGGGTAAATACGGCAGTGATGGGCCGGCGGCCGGCGCCTAACGGCAGGGCGTCTCGGGCCGAGTCGCGCGGCGGCGATCCGCGCCCCACCGCTTCATCCCATGCCGGTGGGCGTCAATGCCGCCCGAACAGCTTCGCGAGCCGCTCGACGGCTTCTTCCAGCTTCGGATAGGCCGTTGCGTACGACAAGCGGATGTACTCCTTCGGCGCGTGCGTGCCGAAATCCATGCCGGGCACCAGCACGACGCCCGCGTCATGCAACATCGATCTGGTGAGCGCCGCGCTGTCGCCGGCGGCCGGATGCGCGACGGTGCGGCAATCCGCATACACGTAGAACGCGCCGTCGGGCATGACCGGCACCGAAAAGCCCAGCGATTCCAGCGCCGGCGCGATGAAGTCACGACGACGCTTGAACTCCAGACGACGCGCTTCGTAGATGGCGATCGTTTCCGGCTCGAAGCAGGCGAGCGCCGCGTGCTGCGCGAGCGCCGACGCGCAGATGAACAGGTTCTGCGCGAGTTTTTCGAACGCGCCGACCATGCCGGGCGGCACCACCAGCCAGCCCAGCCGCCAGCCGGTCATGTTGAAGTACTTCGAGAAGCTGTTGACGGTGATCACGTCGTCGCCGAACGAGAGCGCCGACACCGGCTTCGCGTCGTAGCTCAAGCCCTGGTAGATCTCGTCGACGATTGTGAACCCGCCACGCGCCCGTACCGACTTGACGATTCGTTCGAGTTCAGCCGGCTCGATCGACGTGCCGGTCGGGTTCGACGGCGACGCGAGCAGCACGCCGCGGGTGCGCTCGTTCCACAGGCGCTCGACATCGGCGGCGGTCAACTGGAAGCGTTCGGCCGGGCCGCTCGGCACCATCACCGGCTTGCCTTCGGCAGCGATCACGAAATGGCGATTGCACGGATAGCAGGGATCGGGCATCAACACTTCGTCGTCGCGATCGACCAGCGCCGCGCAGGCCAGCAGCAACGCGGCGGAAGCGCCTGCGGTGACGACGATCCGCGCCGGATCCACGCTGACTCCGTAGACCTCGGCGTAGTGCGCCGAAATCGCTTCGCGCAGCGCGTGCAGGCCGAGTGCGTTGGTGTATTGCGTGACGCCGCGGCGCAGTGCGCTGGCCGCGGCTTCGATGACCGGCTCGGGCGCGGTGAAATCGGGCTCGCCGATTCCCATGTGAATGATGTCGCGTCCGTCGCGCTCGAGGAGCGCGGCCTCCTTGGCCAGCTCCATCACATAGAAAGGCTGGATGGCGTCCACGCGCGCAGCAAGCCGCACCAAGGGTTCGGTCACGGAGTTCATACGATCAAATCCAGTTCAGAAGCAAAAGCGGGACGGCGTCCGACGCCTTGGTCGGGCGCGGGACGGCGTCCCTGCAAGCGATACGGCATCGCCGCGCGAAGCGGAGCGGAGGCGACACGCACGGGTGCGGCCAGCGTCATGCGTATGGTGCTCAGCGCTTGCGAGCCGCCTCGATTTCGTCCGCGCGCAGTTGCGCCGACAGCTTGTCCAGCACGCCGTTCACGTACTTGTAGCCGTCCGCGCCGCCGAACGTCTTGGCAAGTTCGACCGCTTCGTTGATCACCACGCGATAGGGAATATCGACGTGATTCTTCAGTTCGAACGCGGCGACCAGCAACACCGCGCGTTCGACCGGCGAGAGTTGTTCGATCGGACGGTCGAGGCACGGCGCGATGGCGGCGGAGAGCTCGTCCGAATCGCGGATCACGCCGCGCAGGAGCGCGTCCAGATGCTCATGGTCGGCCTTGTCGAAGCCTTGCGCGCCGCGCAGTTGTGCGTCGATTTCACTGGCGGGCGAACCCGACAGCAGCCACTGATAAAGCCCCTGCGTGGCCAGCTCGCGGGAGCGTCGGCGTGCGCTCTTCATGCCTCTTCCTCTTCTTCGTCTTCTTCATCGTCGTCGCCGCCGAGTTGTTCGAGCGCGACGGCGAGGTTCGCCATTTCAACGGCCACGCGCGCCGCGTCACGACCCTTCTCGGTCATGCGCGCAACGGCCTGTTCGTCGTTTTCGGTGGTCAGCACGGCGTTCGCAACCGGAATGCCGAAGTCCAGACCGATGCGCGTGATGCCCGCGCCGCTTTCGTTCGACACCAGTTCGAAGTGATAGGTCTCGCCGCGAATCACCGCGCCGAGCGCGATCAGCGCGTCGAATTGCGCGCTTTCCGCGAGCTTTTGCAGCGCCAGCGGGATTTCCAGAGCGCCCGGCACGGTGACGAGCAGCACGTCTTCGCCGGTCACGCCGAGGCGTTCGAGTTCTTCGATGCAGGAGTCCGCGAGGCCGTTGCAGACGGGTTCGTTAAAGCGCGCCTGGACGATGCCGATGCGCAGTCCGTCGCCGTCGAGATTCGGTTGGTATTGTCCGATTTCCATGTGAATTCCGTAGTGTTTTGAGTGGACGCCAAGCTAGGCGCGTGAATGGTCGGATCAGCCTTGCGGGGCCTGCGCGGCGCTGCCCGGCATCGGTACGAAGCCCGTGACTTCGAGACCGTAACCCGACATGCTGCCCAGCTTGCGCGGGTTCGACAGCACCTGCATCTTGCCGACACCGAGTTCGCGCAAAATCTGCGCGCCGATGCCGTACGTCTTGAAATCGACCGGCCGGCGCTTGAGCGCGTTGGTTTTTTCCTTTGAGTCGAACGCCTTGAACACGTCGATCAGATGATCTTTCGAGTCGCCGCAATTCAGCAGCACGACGACGCCGAGGTCGCGTTCGGCGATCTCTTTCATTGCCGCGTCGAGCGTCCACGAGTGCGTAGATTCGCCGACTTCCAGCAGATCCAGCACCGACAGCGGCTCGTGCACGCGCACCAGCGTGTCCTCGTCCGGGCTCGGCGTGCCGCGCACGAGTGCGATATGCGGCTGGCCGCTCGGCTGGTCGAGATACATGACCGCGCGGAACGCGCCGTGCGCCGTCTGCATGGTGCGTTCGCAAATGCGCTCGACGATCGACTCGGTGCGGCTGCGGTAGTGGATCAGATCCGCGATCGTGCCGATTTTCAGATCGTGCTCTTTGGCGAACTCCATCAGGTCGGGCAGGCGTGCCATCGTGCCGTCGTCCTTGATGACCTCGCAGATCACCGCCGCCGGCGTGAGGCCTGCCAGCGCGGTGAAGTCGCAACCCGCCTCGGTATGGCCGGCGCGCACCAGCACACCGCCGGGCTGGGCCATGATCGGGAAAATGTGACCCGGCTGCACGATGTGATCGGCCTTGGCGTCCGGTGCGACCGCCGCGGCGATCGTGCGGGCGCGGTCGGCTGCCGAAATGCCGGTGGTCACGCCTTCGGCCGCTTCGATACTGACCGTGAACGCCGTGCCGTACTGCGTGCCGTTGCGGTAGGTCATCAACGGCAGGTTCAGCAGCTTGCAGCGTTCCTGCGTCAGCGTCAGGCAGATCAGGCCACGGCCGTAGCGGGCCATGAAATTGATCGCTTCCGGCGTGACGAACTCGGCGGCGATCACGAGGTCGCCCTCGTTTTCGCGGTCTTCTTCGTCGACGAGGATCACCATCCGACCGGCTTTGAGTTCGGCGATGATCTCTGGAGTGGAGGCGAGCGTCATGTTGGCGAGATTTTCGGGAAAGCGCGTATTTTACGCCACGCGCGAGTCCAAGTCGCCTCCGCCGGATGGCATAGGCCGTTTGGCCGACTGGCGACGAGCTATCCGCCGTTGCTATGCTCGTTCAAACGATGCACGCATGAACCGGCTGAAGGCGGCGGGGCGCCGCCGCCAGTCCATGCGTGGCCGGGCCAGAAACCCGGCCTCGGCCTGTTATTTCGGCGCGTTCAGCATGCGCTCGACGTAGCGCGCGATCAGATCGATTTCCAGATTCACCTGCGTGCCTTCGCGCAGACGCTTGAGCGCGGTCACTTCGACCGTGTGCGGAATCAGGTTGATCGAGAATTCGCAACCGTCGTCGCGATCTTTAACCGAGTTGACGGTCAGACTCACGCCGTTGACAGTGATGGAGCCTTTGTACGCCAGATAGCGGCCGATCTCGCGCGGCGCGAGCACGCGCAGTTCGTGCGATTCGCCGACCGGCGCGAAATGCGTGACCGTGCCGAGGCCGTCCACGTGACCGGAGACGATGTGACCGCCGAGCCGATCGTGCGCGCGCAGCGCCTTCTCCAGATTGACTTCGCCGACTTCGCCCAAGCCCGCCGTGCAGTTCAGGCTTTCGCGCGATACGTCGACTTCGAACGAATGCGCAGTCTTCGCGACGACGGTCATGCAGGCGCCCTGGATCGTGATGCTGTCGCCCAACTGCACGTCGCCGAGGTCGAGCCCGCCTGCTCCGACATTCAGGCGCACGCCCGCGTCGCCGTCCGTACCGAGCGGCTTGACTGATTCGATGCGGCCCACTGCCGCGACGATTCCTGTGAACATCGTGCTAATCCTTGATCAATTCGAAACGGGTGGAGACGCGGGATCGGTCCCGGGTTCGGAGGCGGCCTGCGGCGCGAAGCGCGCGAGAATCCGCAGATCGTCGCCGATCCGGTCGAGCGCGTGGAAATTCAGTTTGACACGGCCGTCGAGCGACGCGGGCGCGCCGAGATTGAACATGCTCATCGAATCCACGCCGAGCAGGCTCGGTGCGAGATACACCAGCAGTTCGTCCACGCAGCCTTCGCGCAGCAGCGAGCCGTTCAGCTTGTAGCCTGCTTCTACGTGCAGTTCGTTCACGTGGCGCTCGCCGAGCACGTTCAGCATGGCCGGCAGATCGACCTTGCCGGCCGCGTTCGCCAACTGGACGATTTCGGCGCCGCGATCGCGTAGCGCGGCGGCGCGCTCGGTGTGACGTTCATCGAGATTGCCGCAGAAGATCAGCGTCGGTGCGCCGGCCAGAATCTGCGCGTCCGGCGGCACGTCGAGCTGGCTGTCGATCAATACGCGCTGCGGCTGGCGCGGCGTGTCGACGGCGCGCACCGTCATGCGCGGGTTGTCTTCCTTCACGGTGCCGATGCCGGTCAGGATTGCCGACGCACGGGCGCGCCACGCATGACCGTCGGCGCGCGCCGCTTCGCCCGTGATCCACTGACTGACGCCCGACGGCAGGCCGGTGCGGCCATCCAGCGAAGCCGCCACTTTCATGCGCACCCACGGGCGGCCGCGCGTCATGCGCGACACGAAGCCAATGTTCAGCTCATGCGCTTCGTTTGCGAGCAGTCCGCAACGCACTTCGATGCCGGCGTCGCGCAGCATCGCGAGACCTCGCCCGGACACCTGCGGGTTCGGATCCTCCATTGCCGCGACCACGCGCGCGACCTGCGCTTCGATCAGCGCGTTCGCGCACGGCGGCGTGCGGCCGAAATGGCTGCACGGTTCGAGCGTCACGTAGGCGGTAGCGCCGCGCAGATCATGGCCGCGCGAACGCGCGTCCTTCAACGCGCGAATCTCCGCGTGATCCTGGCCGGCCGGTTGCGTGAAGCCTTCGCCGATCACCTCGCCATTCTTGACGAGCACGCAACCCACGCGCGGATTCGGATCGGTGGTGTACATGCCGCGCCGCGCTAACGCGAGTGCGCGTTCCATATGGACGAAGTCGGTTTGCGAAAACATCGGGGTCCGGTCGGGTACGGTGGCTAGGCTGTATGAGCTTCGGTTGGGGTGTCGTTTTTTGCGGCTTCGCGCGGCTTCTGCTGTTCCTGCTGCCTTTATGGCTTCCGCCGCTTCGAAGCCGCGCGGGCCTCAGGCCGCGAGCGAGGCGAACGCGCCGCGCGCCGCGTCGATCGTGGCGTCGATGATCGCGTCGTCGTGAACGATCGACACGAAGCCCGCCTCATATGCGGACGGCGCGAAGTACACACCCGCATCGAGCATCTTGTGAAAGAATGCGTTGAAACGCGGCACGTCGCTCTTAGTGACTTCGGCGAAGCTGGTCGGGATCGACCCGGTGAAGTAGAGGCCGAACATGCCGCCGAGCGAATCGGCCGAGAACGGCACCTTGGCTTTGCGGGCGACCTGCGCGAGTCCCTGCGCGAGACGCGTGGTGCGTGCAGAGAGCGTGTCGTAGAAGCCGGGCGCCTGAATCAGTTGCAGCGTCTTCAGACCGGCGGCGACCGCGATCGGATTGCCCGACAGCGTGCCCGCCTGATAGACGCCGCCGAGCGGTGCGAGGTGAGCCATGATGTCGCGTCGTCCGCCGAAGGCCGCCGCCGGCATGCCGCCGCCGATCACCTTGCCGAGACACGTGAGATCCGGCGTGATGCCGTAGACCGCTTGCGCGCCGCCGAGCGCCACGCGGAAGCCGCACATCACTTCGTCGAAAATCAGCACCGAGCCGTACTCGGTGCACAGGCGCCGCAACGCCTGCAGGAATTCCGGCGTAGCGCGCACGAGGTTCATGTTGCCCGCGACCGGCTCGACGATCACCGACGCGATCTCGTTGCCGAACGCCTTGAACGCTTCTTCGAGTTCGGCGACGTTGTTGTATTCGAGAACCGTGGTGTGCTTCGCGATATCCGCCGGCACGCCCGCCGAGGTCGGATTGCCGAAAGTCAGCAGGCCCGAGCCCGCCTTGACGAGCAGGCTGTCCGCGTGACCGTGATAGCAGCCTTCGAACTTGACGATGCGGCTGCGGTTCGTGAAGCCGCGCGCGAGACGCAGCGCGCTCATGGTCGCTTCGGTGCCGCTCGACACCATGCGAACCTGCTCGATCGATGGCACGAGCTTGCAGATTTCTTCGGCGATTTCCACTTCCGACTCGGTGGGCGCGCCGAACGAAAAGCCGTTGGCCAATACGCGCTGCACAGCCTCGAGCACTTCCGGATGAACGTGGCCGAGGATCATCGGGCCCCACGAGCCGATGTAGTCGATGTAGCGTTGACCATCCGCGTCCCAGAAGTACGGGCCTTGCGCGCGTTCGATGAAGCGCGGCGTGCCGCCGACGGAGCGGAAGGCGCGCACCGGCGAGTTGACCCCGCCGGGAATGGTGCGTTGCGCGCGTTCGAAGAGGATTTCGTTTTTGGACATGGCGATAGCCGGAATGGAGTTGCGCAGCGGCGCAGGCGGCCCGTGGGCGATTCGCGCGATGCTGGGATAGGTGGAGAAATTGTACCGGAGTCAGCGTGAACGGGCTTTGCAGTTGTCCCTTACGGCGTGGCCTTGTGCTCAACCCTCGCGCGTGCGTTTCGTCCGTTTCGTCGTCATCTTCTTCGGTGCTGATCCTGTCGCCGGCGTGGTCGTCTGTCTGCTGGCCGTCTTTGGTCTGGCGGCCGGCGGGCTCGCCGCCGCGCTTTTTGCCGCCGCCGCCACGTGCGCCGTGACTTTGCTCGAGCGCGTCGGGCCCGCAGGCGTGTCGAGCTTCGGCGGCCTGCGTTTGCCGGTGAGCTCGGCCCAGCGCTTTTCGAGCGCGCCTTCGGCAATCGGCTTGATCGCGGTGCCCGAACTCTGCGCATCCCATGTCTGCACGGAGAACGGAAACGTGCGCAACATCTCGCGCGGAATCACCGGTGCTTCGTGCGCGTCGACGAGCCAGTCATACACGAAGTCGATGCACAGCCGGTAGCCGCGTTTCGTCGCCGGGTCGGGGACTTCGTACGGCGCGCGCGTCACGTAGCCGGAGCCGAAAATCCCCTTCGGTTCCTGAGCGACGCGATGCAGGAACACGCGGTCGCCCGGCAGGATGCTGCGCGCGAATCCGCAGCCCCACACATCGCTGACCGCGACGCCGGCGGCGACGCGCTTCGCAATGTCGGGCAACTCGGGCCACGGCCATTTCTTGGGGCTCCAGATCAGCAGGAAGGCGGTCATCGCGGGCTCGACACGGAATGAATGGAGAAGGGCGGCGCGTCTGCCGGCGTGGGCTGCCCGAGTGGTCAGGCGGCAGCTTAACCGATCGACGGTGCGCTTGCCGCTCATGCACGCGAGCGGACCGGGCGTGGTCTGGCGCGCTCGCGAGCCTGAGCTCGTCGCGTACAATCGAGGCCAACACGTTGCTGTCCCGTTCTACCGTTCCGCTGCCGATAACGGCGCGGCGCTCCTTCCGGATTCCCATGTCTCACGTTGCCAGAAGCCGGCCCGATGGCCGGCTGATTCTGTTGCTCGGTGCGCTTGCCGCATGCGGGCCGATCTCGATCGATATGTATCTGCCCAGCCTGCCGACCATCGCACAGGCCTTCGCGATCAGCACCGGCGCCGCACAGGCGACGCTCACGAGCTTCATGTTCGGCTTCTCGATCGGCATGCTGCTGTATGGCCCGCTGTCGGATACGTATGGGCGCCGGCCGGTGCTGCTCGGCGGCATCATCATGTATGCATTGGCGAGCGTGGCGTGCGCGCTGTCGTTCTCGATCGGCTCGCTCGTAACGTTCCGCTTCGTGCAGGCGCTCGGGGCGGGCGCGGCGTCGGTGCTCGCGCGCGCGATTGCGCGCGATGCGCACGGGCCGACGGATGCGGCCCGCGTGCTGTCGATGCTCGCGATCGTCACGTCGATCGGTCCATTGCTCGCACCGTTGATCGGCGGACAGTTGCTGCTGCTCGGCGGCTGGCGCGTGGTGTTCGTCGTGCTGACGCTGTTCGGCACGGTGTGCGCGGTGACCGCCTTCTTCAAGGTGCCGGAGACGTGGCCGCGCGAGAAGCGTGCGCAGTCGGCGTTGCTGAAATCGTTCGGCGCTTACGGCAAGCTGCTGCGCGATCCGGTTGCGTGGGGGCACATGCTGTGCGGCGGCATGGCGTTCGCATCGATGTTCGCGTACATCACGGCGACGCCGTTCGTGTATATCGAGTATTTCCATGTGTCGGCGCAACACTACGGCTTTCTGTTCGCGTTGAACATCGTCGGCATCATGTTCGGCAACTACCTGAACACGCGTCTCGTGGGCCGCCTCGGCTCGCTGCCGATCATTTCCGCCGCGGCAACCGTGAGCTTCGTGGCGTCGCTGTTCGTGTCGCTCGTGTCGTTGACCGGTTGGGGTGGCTTGTGGTCGATCGTGTTCGGCCTGTTCTTCGTGGTCGGCGTGGTCGGCGTGCTGTCCGCCAATTGCACGACCGATCTGATGCATCGCTATCCGGTGAACGCCGGCGCCGCGGCCGCCGTGTTCGGCGCGGTGCAGCTGGCGCTCGGCGCGTTGTCGAGTCTCGCGGTCGGGCTGTGGCAGGACGGGTCGCCCCGAGGCATGGGCATCGTGGTGGGCATCGCGGGTTCGCTGTGCTATGTCGGGCGGATGCTGGTCATCCGGTGGCATGGGACGAAGGTCCCCGCCGCTGCCGCCTGATGGTTGTTTGACGTTTGCCTCGCGTGTGCCTCGCGTGTGCCTGGCGTGTGTCTGGTGTTTGAGCGAGGCACGTGTGACGGCCGGGCAAGCGCGGCCCGAAGTAAACGCTGCATCACCGGCATGACATAGCCGTTCGTCGCGAGTAGTACGGCGCGTCTACGGAAAACACCAGGTGTTGCGTGCGCGCGACCTTGCGTTTCAAATTGCATTGCTATGATGGAGTCACTGTTCCTCGGAGCGGCAATCATGGCGATCAGAGACTTGATGAACGGCGAGCGGCAACATGCGGCTTTCGCCGAAGCGCAGAAGCTGGCTGACAGCGGCGCCTATCACGATTACACGGACATCGAATACGTCTTGCGCTTTGATTACGGGTTGACCGATGTGTCGGCGCTGCTCGACAGTCAGTTGATGCATCGCGACCTGAATTGTCGTTGCGCCGATGCGCGCGAAAAGCTGGAAGCGCTTAGCGTGTGACGGATGCGGCGGTGATCGGGCGGGCTTGCTGGTTGAAGGCGCGCGGGCGAGGCGAGGGCGTTTCGACTTGTCTCGCAGTGTCCTCGCGCGTTGTTCGCGGCAACGCGCTTTCATTCGCTATGACCGCGTCTATCTTACGTGACGCTTCATCGCGCTCGCGAGTGAAGGTGTTCATGTGATGCCGCGCGCGTGCAACGCGATGTCATCATGCTGGCACCCGTGCGCCGTCGAGGCTTCGTCACCACCGGAGTGAATTCATGGCTGCCAGCCAGCACGATCCACGTCTGCCGCAGACGGACAATCCCGCCACGCTTGCGAAGCCAGGCGGTCACTACAGTCATGTCGCGATTGCGAACGGCTTCGTGTTCGTCTCCGGGCAATTGCCGATCAACGCGCAGGGCGAGAAGTTAGCCGATGCGTCGTTCGAAGCGCAGGCAGAACAGGTTCTGGCGAACGTGCAAGCCGCGCTCGAAAGCGCCGGCAGCAGCATCGCGCAACTCGTGCAGGTGCGTGTCTACATCGTCGATGTCGAACACTGGATGAGCTTCAATCAGCTCTACGCGCGTTGGGCAGGCGAAGCACGGCCGGCGCGTGCCGTCGTGCCGGTTCCGCAACTGCACTATGGGTTCAAGATTGAGGTCGAGGCGACTGCGCTGCTTTAGCCACCAATGAAAAACGGGCCGAGAGGCCCGTTTTCAATGATGATCTGGCGGAGGCGGTGAGATTCGAACTCACGGAAAGATTGCTCCTTCGCCGGTTTTCAAGACCGGTGCCTTAAACCGCTCGGCCACACCTCCAAGCCCGAAATTGTAACCTGAAAAAACCTCGCTGCGGGGCTCGGTCGAACGGCAATCACTGCGAATCTTTCAGAAATAGCGCTTGCAGATCGTTCAGGAACGCCTGGCCGAGCGGTGTCGGCGCAATCTTCTCATGGTCGCGCGTAATCAGTTTGCGCTTTTCGGCTTCCTGCAACGCTGGTTCGATCGACGTCATCGACAGTCCCGTGCGTTCGATGAACCGATGCACCGGAAAGCCTTCCACCAGTCGCAGCGCGTTCAGCATGAACTCGAACGGCAGATCGCGCGGCCCGACTTCGTGCTCTTCCTGTACTGCTGTGCCGGCCAACGCCTGCTCGATGAAGGTGGTCGGATGCTTGTAGCGCACCTGGCGCAGCACGCGATTCGGAAACGACAGCTTCGTATGCGCGCCCGCGCCGATGCCGAGATAGTCGCCGAAGCGCCAGTAGTTCAGATTGTGCCGGCTCTGCCGATGCGGCTGCGCATACGCGGACACCTCGTAGCGCTGGTAGCCGGCGGCCGTCGTGCGCTCGTGAATCCAGTCCTGCATGTCGGCGGACGCATCGTCGTCGGGCAATGCGGGCGGGAATTTCGCAAACAGCGTGTTCGGTTCGAGCGTCAGGTGATACAGCGACAGGTGCGGCGGCGCGAACGACAACGCCGTGTCGATATCGGTCTGGCATTCGGCGAGCGTCTGGCCCGGCAACGCGAACATCAGATCGAGGTTGAAGTTGTCGAACGTGGTCGCGGCGACTTCGACCGCGTGGCGCGCTTGCACCGCATCGTGAATCCGGCCGAGCGCTTTCAGATGCGCTTCATTGAAACTCTGGATGCCCACCGACAGCCGGTTCACGCCGCTCGCGCGAAACTGCGCGAACTTGTCCGCCTCGAATGTGCCGGGGTTGGCTTCGAGCGTGATCTCCGCGTCGGCGTCGAGCGGCAGCAGCGCGCGAATGTCCGACAGCATGCGATCGAGCCCCGCCGCCGACAACAGGCTCGGCGTGCCGCCGCCGATGAACACCGTATGCACCTGGCGGCCCCAGATCAGCGGCAGCGCCAACTCGAGATCGGCGCGCAACGCGTCGAGATATTCGTTCTCCGGGAACGCATCGCCTTTCCACTCGTGCGAGTTGAAATCGCAATACGGACACTTGCGCACGCACCACGGAAAGTGCACGTACAACGCCAGCGGCGGCAGCGACGTGAGGCGAATGCTGCCCGGCGACGTGAACGCCTTGATGACGCCGTTGCCGATCTCGGCAGGCGCGGGCTTGATCGGAATCACGCTTCCTCCGTCAGCCGCGCGAGCAGTTGCCGCAACGCGATCGCGCGATGACTGCTGGCGTTCTTCACCGCGGGTTCCAGTTCCGCGGCGCTCGCATTCAGCGCTGGCAGGAAGAAGTACGGGTCGTAGCCGAAGCCATGCGCGCCGCGCGGCGCGTCGAGAATCTCGCCATGCCAGCGGCCTTCGGCGATCAGCGGTTCGGGATCGTCCGCGTGACGCACCAGCGCCAGCACGCAGTAGTAGTAGCCACGCCGATCGCTTTCGCCCTGCAACGCTTCGACGAGACGCGCGTTATTCGCCGCGTCGCTCTTCTCGCCGCCGGCGAGTTGCGCATAGCGCGCCGAGTACACGCCGGGTGCACCGCGCAACGCGCGCACGCACAGACCCGAGTCGTCGGCGAGGGCGGGCAGGCCGGTGAGCTTCGCCGCATGGCGGGCCTTCGTCAGCGCGTTTTCGACGAAGGTCGGATGCGGCTCTTCCGCTTCCGGCACGTTCAACTCGCCTTGCGCAATCAGTTTGATGCCGGCCGCGCCGAGCAGCGCCGCGAACTCGCGCAGCTTGCCCGCGTTGTTCGACGCGAGCACGACTTTCTTCAGCGGCGTGTTCAACGGCGCGCTTGCCGTATTCGCGCCGCCGTCTTCACGAACCTCATTCACTCTTTTGCTCCAGCGCTGCCTTCTGTTTCGCGATTAGTGTGTTGATGCCGTCGCTCGCCAGATCCAGCAGCGCGTTCATTTCGTCGCGCGAGAAAGGCACGCCCTCGGCGGTGCCCTGAATTTCGACGAAGCCGCCCGCGCCCGTCATCACCACGTTCATGTCGGTATCGCACTGCGAGTCTTCGTCGTAATCGAGGTCGAGCACCGGCAGTCCGTCGTACACGCCGACCGAGATTGCCGCGACGTAATCGGTGATCGGCGAGCTTTCGATGCGGCCGGTGGCTAGCAGTTTCGCCACCGCGTCGTGGGCGGCCACGAACGCGCCGGTGATGCTGGCGGTGCGCGTGCCGCCGTCCGCCTGGATCACGTCGCAATCGATATGCAGGGTGCGCGCGCCGAGCTTCTCGAGATCGAACACCGAGCGCAGCGCGCGGCCGATCAGCCGCTGGATTTCCTGGGTGCGTCCGGTCTGCTTGCCGCGCGCCGCTTCACGGTCGCTGCGCGTGTGCGTGGCGCGCGGCAGCATGCCGTACTCGGCCGTGAGCCAGCCCTGGCCGCGATCGCGCAGAAACGACGGCACGCTCTCGGCGATGCTCGCCGTGCAGATCACTTTCGTGTCGCCGAATTCGACCAGCACCGAACCCTCCGCGTGCTTCGTGTAATGGCGCGTGATGCGCACGTCGCGCAGCTGATTGGCCTGGCGGCCGCTGGGGCGTTGGGTGTCGTTGGTCATGTTGGGATCGGTCAGGAAGAAATGCGGAGGGAAAGCGCGATTTTACAGCCGAACGGGTAGGGCAGTCAGCCGCGCGCGTCGCCGATGAGCGGCGGTGACTCGCGGCAGGCGTTAGCGCAAGCTGGCGGTCCGTGTTGAACGACGCATCGGCGATGCCGGGCAACCGCGCGTTCGCCCGCATGCACGCTCGCTCGCGGCGGGGCTCGCCGCCAAAAATGGGATAATGCCGGTTCCCCGCCCCGCGTCTCGTACACGCCGGGCGATTTGCCTCTCAGGCCGGCGTTTCGACGCCCGGCCGCAATCGCGAGAAATACGATGATCTACAGCATGACTGGCTATGCGAGCGCCACGCGCGAACTCGTCGCGGCCTCGGGTACAGGCGGCGTGAGCGTGTCGGTCGAATTGCGCACGGTGAACTCGCGCTTTCTCGATCTGAACTTCCGCATGCCCGAAGACGTGCGCGTCTGCGAACCGACGCTGCGCGAAATGCTGATGCATAAGCTGTCGCGCGGCAAAGTGGATATCCGTATCAACCTGCAACGCAGCGAACAGTCGGCCAACGCGGGCGCGATCAATCGCGACGCGCTCACGCAGCTCGCGCTGCTCGAACGCACGGTGCTCGCGACGTTCCCTGAAGCCGAGCGCCTGCGCACCGGCGAGATTCTGCGCTGGCCGGGCGTGCTCGCCGAAAGCGGCGTGGCGCAGGAAGTGCTCCGCGACGCGGTGCTCGCGTGCGGCAAGCAGGCGATTACCGATCTGATCGACGTGCGCGCTCGCGAAGGCGCGCAACTCGCGACGATGCTGCTCGCCAACGTCACCGAAATGGAAGCGATCGTCACGAAGATCACGCCGCTCGTGCCGGAGCTGATCACGAAGCATCAGCAGAAGATCGTCGAACGTTTGCAGGAAGCGCTCGGCATTGCCGCGCCGGATACGGCGGCGACGATCGTCTCGCGTGAGGAGATCAACGAACGGATTCGCCAGGAAGTGACGATGTACGGCATCCGTATCGACATCGCCGAAGAACTGTCGCGCCTCACGGCTCACCTGAACGAAACGCGTCACGTGATCGAGAAGGGCGGCAAGGTCGGCAAGCGCCTCGACTTCATGATGCAGGAGCTGAACCGCGAAGCGAACACGCTCGGCTCGAAAGCGGCGGCGAAGGAACTCGCGGATTCGTCGATGACGCTGAAGCTGCTCATCGAACAGATGCGCGAGCAAGTTCAGAATCTGGAATAAAGCTGGACACACCAACATGACCGATCATCACCCACGCGAAAGCGGCGCACCGCGCAACCCGTACGCCGGCGCTTATCCCGGCAACCTGTTCATGGTCGTCGCGCCTTCGGGCGCGGGCAAGTCGACGCTCGTGAACGCGCTGCTCGCCAGCGACGACGCGATCCGTCTGTCGATCTCGTACACGACGCGCCCGCCGCGTCCGAAGGAGCAGGACGGCGAGCACTATCACTTCACCACCGTCGACGACTTCATGCGACGTCACGATGAAGGCGAGTTTCTGGAAAGCGCGGAAGTGCACGGCAATTACTACGGCACTTCGCGCGTGTGGATCGAGGAGCAGATGAAAAGCGGCCATGACGTGCTGCTCGAAATCGACTGGCAGGGTGCGCAGCAGGTGAAGAAGCAGTTTCACAACGCGGTCGAAATTTTCATTCTGCCGCCGTCGCTCGAAGCGCTTGAAGAGCGTCTGAAAAAGCGCGGCCAGGATGAGCCGAACGTGATCACGCGCCGTCTGCTGGCAGCCGGCAGCGAGATGGCGCACGCGGCCGAAGCGGAGTATGTGGTGATCAACGAGAAGTTCGAGCGCGCGTTGAGTGAGTTGCAATGTCTCGTCGCCGCGACGCGTTCACGCTTCGCATCGCAGTACGCGCGTCACACGCAGCTTTTCGTGCAGCTCGGCATTCATCTGCCGCACGCTTGAGCGCGGCGTTGTGCCGAGCACATAAGGTAGAATAAGCAACATACTGAGAAGGAACCCAACATGGCCCGCATTACCGTCGAAGACTGCCTCAAACAGATCCCGAACCGTTTCGAACTCGCGCTTGCCGCAACCTATCGCGCGCGTCAGCTCGCTCAAGGCCACACGCCGAAGATCGAAAGCCGCGACAAGCCCACGGTCGTCGCGCTGCGCGAAATCGCAGCCGGTCAGGTCGGCGTCGAAATGCTGAAGAAGGTGCCGGTTTAAGGCGCAGTGTTCTGTTTTCGATTGCCACGTATTTGCTACACCCAGTTGCATCATTAACGTACAGACCGGCGTCCAACCCTAACCCGCTACGGAGGCGACCATGAGTGCTACCCCGCCCACCGCCACGGAAGTGGACCACGACGCCGACTCGCCCTCGTCTGCACGCAAGTACATCGACGCGGTCCTCGAACAGTCGTTCCGCCATCTGTTCGGGCCGACCGCCACGCCGGAGCAACCGCGCCGGCATGATGTCGTCTCCATCGCCAAACTGACGTCCTTGTTGTCCGGCTATCTGCAGCCGGAAGAGATCAAGGACATCAAGGCGGCCTTCCATTTCAGCGACGAAGCCCACCTCGGCCAGTACCGCCAGAGTGGCGAGCCCTACATCACGCATCCTGTCGCCGTCGCGGAAATGTGCGCCGGCTGGAATCTCGACGCCCAGTCGATCATGGCGGCGCTGTTGCATGACGTGATGGAAGACCAGGGCGTGACCAAGGCGGAACTCGCCGAGCGCTTCGGCGCGAAGGTCGCGGAACTGGTCGACGGTCTGTCGAAGCTGGACAAGATGGAGTTTCGCAATCGCGAAGAGGCGCAAGCGGAGAATTTCCGCAAGATGCTGCTCGCGATGGCGCGCGACGTCCGCGTGATTCTGGTGAAACTCGCCGACCGGCTGCACAACATGCGTACGCTCGGTGCGGTGCCGCCGGAAAAGCGCCGCCGCGTGGCGCGCGAAACGCTCGATATCTACGCGCCGATCGCTCACCGTCTCGGCCTGAACAACACCTATCGCGAGCTGCAGGACCTGAGCTTCGCGAACTTCAATCCGCATCGGTACGCCACGCTCGAAAAAGCCGTCAAGGCGGCGCGCGGCAACCGGCGCGAAGTCGTGGGCAAGATTCTGGAGTCGGTACAGCGCGCGATCGCCGACGCGAAGATCGATGCCGAAGTCACCGGCCGCGAGAAAACCATCTTCAGTATCTACAAGAAGATGCGCGACAAGCAGTTGTCGTTCTCGCAGGTGCTCGACGTGTACGGCTTCCGCGTGGTGGTCGAAAGCGCGCTGGAATGCTACACCTGTATCGGCGCGTTGCACGCGCTGTACAAGCCCGTGCCGGGCAAGTTCAAGGACTACATCGCAATCCCGAAGGTGAACGGCTATCAGTCGCTGCACACCACGCTGGTCGGCCCGTTCGGCGCGCCGATCGAGTTCCAGGTGCGCACGCGCAAGATGCACGAGATCGCCGAAGCGGGCGTCGCCGCGCACTGGCTGTACAAGAACGGCAGCGCGGACCTGAACGATGTGCAGAAACGCGCGCACCAGTGGCTGAAGTCGCTGCTCGACATTCAGAGCGAAGCGGGCGATTCGAGCGAATTCCTCGAACACGTGAAGATCGATCTGTTCCCGGATGCGGTCTACGTGTTCACGCCGAAGTCGAAAATCATGGCGCTGCCGCGCGGCGCGACCGCGCTCGACTTCGCGTACTCGATCCACAGCGACTTGGGCAACCAATGCGTCGCGGTGAAGATCAACAATGAACTGCTGCCCCTGCGCACCGAGTTGAAGAGTGGCGATATCGTCGAAGTCATCACGGCGCCGTACTCGAAGCCGAATCCGGCGTGGCTCGGTTTCGTGCGCAGCGGCAAGGCGCGCTCGGCAATCCGCCACTATCTGAAGACGATGCGCCTGAACGAGTCGGTGCAGCTCGGCGAGCGTCTGGTCGATCAGGCGCTGAAGGGCTACGGTCTCGCGCTGTCGGATGTGACGCCGGAGGCGTGGGAAAAGCTCGTGCAGTGGACGGGCAACAAGAACCGTCAGGAAATTTTCGCGGACATCGGTCTCGGCCGGCGTGTCGCGGCGGTCATGGCCAAGCGCATCGAAGTGCTGATGAGCGGTCGCGACGCCGACGACGACGGTTCGCGCTCAGGGTCCAACGCGCCGCATGCGCCGCCAGTGGTCATCACGGGCACCGAAGGCATGTCGGTGCAACTGTCCGCCTGCTGCCGTCCGATTCCAGGCGACGACATCATGGGCTATATCGGCATCGGCCTCGGCATGGCCATCCACACGACCGACTGCCGTGTCGCGCAGCGCATTCACAAGCGCGATCCGGGCCGCTGGATCGACGTCGCGTGGGCGCCGCAGCCGGGTCGTCTGTTCGACGTGGCCGTGAAGGTGCTGGTCAAGAACACCAAGGGCGTGTTCGCCCGCGTGGCGGCCGATATCACGTCGGCGGATGCGAACATCGTGCACATCGCGATGGACGAAGACTTGTCGCAGGAATCCACGGTGCTGCGCTTCGTGATCCAGGTGAGCGATCGCGTCCATCTGGCCAACGTGATGCGCCGTGTGCGTACGAACCCGGACGTCATGCGAATTGCGCGTGAACGGCCGAGCGAAGAGGGGCATCACCGGCACGAAGGCGGCATGCGAATCGATCGCGAGCGCGCGGATTATTGACCGACGCGCAGTTCTTCACGCCTGATGCGTACCCGGCGGATTTCAAATGTCCGCCGTTCTTATCTGAACGTGCCGGCTACCGGCGAGTCTCACCTGAAACTCTGGGAGAACGCTGATGAACGTAGCCGACCTCAATGGCCTGGCGCTCGATTACTGGGTGGCCCGCAGCCTGCACGACTTTGTGCGCGAAATCTATTTCACCGACAGCGGCGAAACCGTCTCGATTCGCGGCAACGACGGTGGTCGTCCGTGGGATGGACGCTTCACGCCGTCCGCGTCATGGGAGGCAGCCGCGACGGTGCTGGAGCGCGCACAGCGGCTCGAAGTGCGTGAGCGGACCGAAGGCGGCGCGGCGCATTGCGTCGCGGAGTTCCATGGCGGGCATCGGACGGTCGAAGGGCGGGGCGACTCGTTGCGAGTGGCGTTGCTGCGTGCGTTCGTCACAAGCCGTTTCGGCGATAGCGTAGACGATGTGCTGCGCGAGCCACAGGCGCTGGCGGGCGATGGGATTCGGCTGATAGGCGAGCAAACGGCGGGGGGCGTTGTCGAGGACGTGCCGAGCCCGGATGGGCGGCTTGGCGATATACAGTCGCCCCCACGATAACGAGCGGCGAGCAGCGGAGCGGACTGCCTCGCGCTAAAAAGTGCCGGACAAAAACAAAGGGCCTTCCGATCGGAAGGCCCTTCATAGGTGGTGCGGCTGGCAGGATTCGAACCCACGACCCCTTGGTTCGTAGCCAAGTACTCTATCCAACTGAGCTACAGCCGCACGCTAAACGGGTAATGCTTACTGCAATGAAACCGGGTGAAACGTTCGGGCCGCCCCGCAGGGAAACCCTCGAATAGTTGGTGCGGCTGGCAGGATTCGAACCCACGACCCCTTGGTTCGTAGCCAAGTACTCTATCCAACTGAGCTACAGCCGCACACAGAAACGAGATTATAGCCAAGGGTTTTGGAAAATGGAAGGGTGTAACTGCGATTTGTCCCATGGGCCCGATCGTGTACCCTTGATAGGCAGTCGTTTGCTGCAGTTAACGGACCATCATGAACAAGGCCTTTGTCAAAGAGTCGAGTGAAGAGAATGACGACGACCTCGACGTCGCCCAGCCGGACATCCCCGCGGGTACCAAGAACTACATCACGCCCGCCGGCTACCGGCGCATGCGCGATGAACTGCTGAATCTGATCGACGTTGAGCGGCCGGAAGTGGTCAAGCTCGTGTCGTGGGCGGCGTCGAACGGCGATCGCTCCGAGAACGGCGATTACATCTATGGCAAGCGACGCTTGCGCGAGATCGACCGGCGCATCCGCTTTCTGACCAAACGTCTCGATCTCGCGGAGGTTGTCGATAGCAGCAAGCAGGAGAACGTCGACCAGGTTTTCTTCGGCGCGACCGTCGAATATGCGACGGAAGATGGCGACACCCATGCGGTGACGATTGTCGGTATCGACGAGGTCGACCTGGACATCGGGCGCGTGAGCTGGATTTCGCCGATTGCGCGCGCGCTGCTCAAAGCGAAAATCGGCGATACGGTTACGCTGTACACGCCGGGCGGTCCGCAGCCGATCGATATCCTCGACGTCAAGTATCCTGCGCCCGATACGGGCGGTTAGGCCTATGTGTTGCCGCGTCCTCGAGGTCTGTGAGGTGGGGCGAATCAGACTGTTTCGAAGAGATCCGTCCTGCTACCGCGGACGAGCGTGAACGCTCGCATGCGCATGTGCGAGCAGCGTGCGCACCTGATCGAGTGTTCCGCTGCGCTTCCAGTGCAGATACTTGGCATAGCAGGTCTGTTGCGGCGGGAAGTGGGCGGGCAGATACAGCCAGCGCTCGCCCGTGCGTTCGATCCACAGAATCGCATCGAGCACGGCGCGCGAATCGGCGGCTGGGCGCCCAGTGGGCCTTTGCGCGCCCGCCCGAAACAGGTGTCGAATTTTCTCCCATTCGGCGTCTGATAGCCGGTCCATCTGGTCTTCTCCCCAAAGTGTCGTCTGGCGCGACATAAAAAAAGGCGCCGCGAACGGCGCCTTCGATACTGCAAGTACTTCGCAGCTTGGGAAGCTTAGAAGCGGTGACGCAGACCTGCCGTCACAGCGATTTGCTTGTTGCTGCTCGACGCTGCGCCCAGGCCATTGATGTTGGCGTCGACGATTGAGCCTTCGTTAGCTTCCTGATACACGCCTTGCAGGTACACGTCCGTCCGCTTGGACAATGCGTAGGCGGTTTGCAGGTTGAACTGGTTCCAGTGCACATGCGAGCTGGACAGATTCGCGCGGGTGTACGTGTACGCGCCGGCGATGCTGATAGCCGGCGTCAGAGCGTAGCGGGCGTTCGCTTCGAAGTTCTGGAAGTGAGCGCTGTTGGTCGGGAAACCGACGCCGCCAGCGATGCCCGACGCACCCTGGCTGATGCCAGCGAGGCCCGACAGATTCGTTTGCGAGTACACGAGGCCGACCGTTGCAGGGCCGAACGCGTAATTGGCACCCGCGCCCCACGTTTGCTGGCGGGCAGCGAAGAAGGTGTTATCGCCCGACACTGCGCCACCCGAGTTGAACGCAGCGGCCGCGCTGGTCGCGCCGTTATTGTTCAATTGCAAGTAAGCAGCACCGACATTCAGGCCGCCCCAGTTGTACGACGCGCCTGCGCTGTATGCGCGGTTGTTGGCGAAGCCGTCAGCCTGGTTCGAGAAGCCGTACAACGCGCCGAATTTGAAGCCGCCGTAGTTCGCGCTCTGGTACTTGACCGAGTTGTTGACGCGGAACGAGTTGTTCAGGTTGTCGTTGTCGAACGGATGCGCGAATTGCGTGCCGCCGTATTGCGTACCGGTCAGCGCCAGCGGGCCGACGTAGTCAACCATGCTGTCATATTGACGGCCGAGGGTGACGGAGCCGAATTGGTCGCTCGACAGACCCACGAAAGCCTGACGACCGAATAGACGGCTGTTCTGCTTGAGCGTGCCGTCGTTGATGCCGAAGCCGTTTTCCAAAGTGAAGATGGCCTTCAGGCCGCCGCCCAGATCCTCAGCGCCACGCAGGCCGAAACGGCTACCGTTCACCGAGCCGCTCGTCATCTGCCAGTTGCTGTGGCCATGCTGGTTGTTCGTGTAGGTAATGCCGGCGTCGATCAAGCCGTACAACGTCACGCTGCTTTGCGCGTGCGCGGCGGTTGCAAAAACGCCCGTGAGGGCCGCGACCATGAGTGTCTTCTTCATTTTGTAACTCCGAGAGCGAGAGATGTATCTGGAACCCTAGCTTGGGAGACCTTCACACGGGGCGCGTGCTGCGAGAGGCGAGGCCATGTGAGAAAGCGCGTCGAGCAAAATCGCGCTGGTTTCCGGTTAGGCAGAGTGTAGAGAGACACTTCGCGAATTGGGCGTTCCGATTTCCGCAATAAAGTATTACGCGATCAGAAATGATGTGCGAACGCGCTTCGAGCCTTATAGATAAAGGCTTTCAGCGTTATTGAGAGAAGCAGGGAATGGCTTACGCGAGATCGCGTTGCTCATTTGCGACACTAAACGATGCAAAAAAACAACGCAGCAATATCGAAATGAGGATTGTTGTTATTACTGCAATAGATGATTGTTAATTGTGTGAATAATAGAAACGGACTGTGTCGCTATACTAAAAGTTCTGCTTTCCGAAGCAGACTTTTTCGTTGACGAAAAAGATCTCCAAACCTTTGTCGGCGCGACTTCTCAGTCGCGCTTTTTTTTGCCCTAAATTGCCCAGCGTCGCCAGATCCCGTTCAATGTGCCGGCGCGGCGCCGTCCAGGTCGTTCCAATCGATCGTTGTCGAGACGCTCCAGTCTTCCATCACATAGCGGCGCGCATCCATCGGGGACGACAGCAGGTTTTGCCAGTGATCCCCGTGCCACATGGGATCGAATTCGAACGAGGTATCCGTGGTTAGTTCGGGTTGATCGGACGAGGGCTTTGCGTGGGAAGGCGTGAGCCAAACGATAAGGCGGCGGAGTTCATTGAGCAGCATGGCAATCTCCTGATACGCATTACTACGACGGCTGATCCGATCATCCTGCCGGCCACGCGATGCAACAAGTCGGACAAACACTTACTAAAAACATTTCTTGTTACATTTACTTATAGCCTCAAGAAAAAATTCCCACGTCGGCGCGTGTTTGGAAGTGACTGAGCAATATTGACGGATTTATTTATTCTGTAGTTAATGAATATGCCTACGGAATTACGGCGAACGGGTGAACGCCTAGCTCGATCTGTGCTAACTGCATACGAAAAATTTACTTGATGGAGATTCTTTGTTACCCGTATAACGGCAAGTCTGAATTTCAGTTGCCAATTCTGAATGTTGAAGCCTGCTGAATATGGCGTGGCTCTCCGGAGCGGCGGTGTTATTCGACGTAGGGCAATGCCAAATTTGATAAATCATCGAGGGAAACTGGTGTCGTCAAATGGTTTAACGATGCTAAGGGCTTTGGCTTCATTACTTCGGATGCGGGTGGCGAAGACCTGTTCGCTCACTTTTCGGAAATTCGTGCGGAAGATTTCAAATCGTTGAAGGAAAATCAGCGCGTGTCCTTCGACGTCAAAGCCGGCCTGAAGGGTAAGCAGGCGGCGAACATCCAACCGCTGTGAGCCGTGCGGCGTGTGCTGTACCGCCGAACGCCAGAGAGCCCTCACCGGAGTGCGAGGGCTTTTTTATTGGCCTTGGAGTATTTCAATTGCAGATTGCCGCAAAGGTTAGCGGATGAAATAGATTCGGTTTGAAATAAATGCGGGCATGGAAATGAAAATGCCGAAATTTTTTGTTTTCACCAGATAAAGGTACAACCTTCAAGTTTCGCAAGCTTGGCTGCGGCTTACCCCTACACCCTCTTTTCCTCATCGCGACCCATCCGCATGAATGCGATGCGATCTGAGTGCGCGACGCTCAACTGGTGCATACTGCCGCAAAGCCACGCGTCTAAAGTCTCTCTTTCCATGTCTGAACAGTTTTTGTCTGAACCGGCCCTAGATGTGCCGATCGTTTTCGTCGACCTCGAAACCACCGGCGGTTCCACCAGTGAGCACCGTATTACCGAGGTCGGCGTCGTCGAAGTGGGGGCCGCCGGCGTGTCGCGCTGGAGTAGCCTGGTCGATCCGCAGCAGCCCATTCCATCGTTCATCCAGCAGCTCACCGGCATCACGAACGCGATGGTGCACGGCGCGCCGACCTTCGATGAGATCGCGCCAGCTCTGCTCGAACGCCTGAACGGCAAATTGTTCGTCGCGCATAACGCCAGTTTCGATCGCGGATTTCTGCGCGGCGAGTTTCGCCGGGTAGGGCTCGCGTTCGACCCCGATGTGTTGTGCACGGTGCGTCTGTCGCGTGCGTTGTTTCCGGCCGAAAAGCGTCACGGGCTGGACGCGCTCGTCGAGCGTCACGCGCTCGTGCCGTCCGACCGTCACCGTGCGCTCGCCGATGCCGATCTCATCTGGCAATTCTGGCAGCGTCTGCACGGCCTCGTGCCGCTGGACGTGCTGCGCGCGCAGATCGAGCGCACCACGCGACGCTACCGGCTTGCCGGCGATATCACGGAAGATCTGCTCGACACGGCGCCGGCCGGTTGTGGTGTGTATGCGTTCTATGGAGAGGAAGACTTGCCGCTGTATGTCGGCCGAAGTGTGCGTGTGCGTCAGCGGTTGCGCTCGCATCTGACAGGCGAGCGGCGTTCGTCGAAGGACATTCGGCTCGCGCAGCAAGTGCGGCGCGTCGAGTGGCGCGCGACGGGCGGCGAATTGGGCGCGATGCTCGCAGAGGCGCAATGGATCGCGACGCTGCGTCCCGGCCACAATCGCGTGCCGCGCGTCACCAAAAGCGATCCGGTCGACGCGCCCTGGCCGTTCCAGGGGCCGGTCGTCTTCGAGGAGCGCGAGGAGGCATCGCAGGCGCGCGCTTTTCATGTCGTTGACCGCTGGCGCTACGTGGGGCATGCGCCGTCGCTTGCGCAGGCGGCCGAGTTGTATGCGTCGAGCGTTGCCGGGCCATTCGAGTTGTCGACGTATCGCATCCTTCAAAGCCATCTTGCACGCGGTCTGCGTGTGATGGCATTGAGCGTATCAAGCAACACGCCGGCGTCGAGTCTCGTTTGACGCGGTGGTCTGTCTCTCAAAGCAACGCACGTTTTAGTCAGGCGCGGAACATCACCGTCGGTCGCATGCAGCGTTCGCAGGTTTAAGCGGCGCGCTCCTTCGTGCCGATCGGATCAACCGGTGGCACCCACGCCGCCCGTTTCGCA
Source organism: Paraburkholderia ginsengisoli NBRC 100965 (assembly GCF_000739735.1). Classification (GTDB taxonomy): domain Bacteria; phylum Pseudomonadota; class Gammaproteobacteria; order Burkholderiales; family Burkholderiaceae; genus Paraburkholderia; species Paraburkholderia ginsengisoli. The sequence goes on from NZ_BBJF01000003.1 coordinate 224,502, forward strand.
CACATGACCTAGCGCACGAGTCAGCGCGTTCGAGTGAGCCGAGTCGTAGCGGGTCAGCGACTTCCAGTTGGCAAGCGCCTGGGCGACGCGCGACGGACAGTCGTCCGCCGTCCGAAGCGGTTGCACACGCGCAAGACCCGTCACGAGCGATTGCGTCAGGCGGTCAAGCTGCGGCCTCGTGCTGGTCGCGAGGTCGGGCGCGGGCCCTTGCGGCGGCTGAGTACTGCGCCAGGTGGCAAACAGCGCATTTTGCACGTCCTTGCTCGCGTCGATCTGATCCTGGAAGAACGCACGAGCGAACGCCGGGTCGACGTTCGCCGCTGCGGCGCGCTTCTCCACGTCGGCGAGCAGCGCGTTCTCGCGTGGCGTGTCGGTAATCGCTTGATGGTTGGCCCACTTCCAGCGCGCGACCGGCTCGGCGAGCGCGAGGCGCTGCGAAGCCAGCGCAATCAGATTGGTGAGCGCCGTGTCGTCGCCATCGGCGACGGCGGGAGCGGGCGCGAATGCGAGGCAAGCGGCTAACGCGAGTGCGCATGATGCGCCAAAGCGAGACGAACGATTCATGGAAAATGGACGTGGCCGAAGGACCGCTGAGGAAAAGCAGAAGGATAAATGATGCCGGGTGGGGAGGGCGCTTTGTCCGAACGCGAGAGGGTATCTGGGAGATTCCATTGCGCGATGGATAAGGCGCGCGCAAGCGAAGGCCGCGGTCCAGTACCTGCGCGCAGGCGTGGATCAGGCGACCCGATTCGGCGTCACCGGCAGATCGCGCGACGGTTAATGGGGCGCGTGCCTACGCCGCGCGTCGCGCGCGCGGACGTCGATGCTGCATCGCGCCACTGTTCAATTACTTCGAGTCGCACGACTTACGTTGTTCGTCGAAAAATGCGCGAACGTGTTCGGGCAGCTCGGCACCCAGAAACTCGACGCCAGCGGGTTCCGGATCCGGGCAAAAGACTTTATCCGGGGTCGGAATCTTCGTTGGTTTGGCATCCATGATCTTTCTCCTTTACGAACCGATTATCTGCCTCGGTCCCCGTTTCGCACCAGTATCTGATGCCGGTCACATGTTCTCTGTTGCTTTAACGGCACAACTCAACACTTCAACAGAGGGTTTCAATAGAATTTATTGCCTGCTGTTGCCGCGCCGATTTTTATCCGGTGCGAATCAAATCACTCCCACTCGCCTCGTCGATCCCTCTCGGCCTTATCCAGAGCGATTCTTCAGCGGACGCTCCTCTCGTTTACCCGGAACGGTTTCACATATTCTTCACGTAAATAATCACGCTGAATTTGTGCGCTGCCGCATCGGGAGGATTTTCTCGATATTTGACTGAACGTTCGTTAATTACCGACGCGTTCACGTCGTCCATTCGGACCCTAATCTGTTGTAAACGATTGCCTTCATGGATTCGTTGACGAAAATCCAGATTTATTGAGGATTTTCTTCGAGCCTTAGCAATCCTTGGCTTGCATGGAATGTGGCCGGATGGTTGGGGCGCTTATTCGATACCTTGGAAGGCCTGGCTGGTCGCTTCGAAAACGGGGAACGTAGGCGGAACATTGTCGTAGCTGCAGCGCGCATAGCTACCAGTTTGAAGAGGGGACGTCGCGCGAAAACAAAATGCCAGCGTCTTATGCAGGCGGATCGAAACGGCTAAGCCAATCCCTGCACACCTTTGCGCCCAGCGCCACTCTCACGCCGTTGCCAAAAACCTCGTCGCCCGATGGCAGCCATCTCGCGCAGCAATCTCCACCTACGCCTAAAGCAGCTATCTGCCCCGTGGCGTGCGATGGCCCACGGACGCGCCAAGGCTCGCGCGGAAGATATCGGTCTTCGCCCTTCGGAGAGTTTGCAATGGAAAACGCAGTCTACTGGAACGGACGTCAGGTCGGAATTGAGTGTGCCGGCCGAATCTCCTGGTTTGCGTCGGCGCCGCAGGAGGCGATCGCTGCGTATGGCTCGACGCGGACTACGTCGGCGGTTGTCGAAGATTCTATCGTGGCTCGCAATCTACTAATAACGCGGCCGCAAGACCCGCAGAATTTTCGCGGGTGAGCAGGGCGGTTTCTTGGACGAATTGACTTTGCAAATAGTGTTGCCGGCGGCGATTTGGGGCGAAGAGCTGCACTCTTGAGGGTGAAGGGACGAATGAATGCCTTCATCTACTTGGCGCGTTGCTGTCTGGCGACGGTCGCGCACTTCGGCGAGAGAAGGTGGCTAGTCGCCGAAGGTGGGCCGGTTCTCTTTCCAATCGAACCGATCCTTGAGGCACCGCTTGTTCGAGCCGCTGGACATGCCCCGCACTTGCCACGGTTGGGAGGATTGGAGTGAGAGGCGAACAGACACCTGAAACAAAAAACCCGCGTCATCACTTGGATATACGCGGGTTTCGATACAGCTGATACTGCTTAAAATTCTTGATGGTGCCGGAAAGAGGAATCGAACCCCCGACCTTCGCATTACGAATGCGGGAAATATTACCTTTACCGTTATTGACGCATCTCGCCTTTATGGTAAAAAAACTAATAAAATCAATTGTATGCGGTCACGCGTGGCGATGAAAAACTTGACGGAAATTGATTGTTTGCCCTACGATGCGGTTACATGGCGGTTACATGTAACCGGCGTAACTTGGTCTTGAGGGCGAGGAAGGTGGCGAAAATCAATTTCACGGCGGGGCGCATCAACGGACATAGCTGCCCCAATGGCAAGGCTCAGGCGTTTCTATGGGACTCTGGCGCGTCCGGCTTGGGCCTGCGTGCGACGGCGGCGGGTGCGCGCACCTTCATCTGGCAAGGCAAGGTGGGCGGCGGCACCGTGCGCATGTCGATTGGCGACCCGCGAGATTGGGGTATCGATGACGCGCGCGACGAAGCGCGCCGCCTGAAGCGCCTCGTTGACGCTGGCAAGGACCCGCGTGAGGAAGCCGCCGAGCAGCGCGCCGCACACGAGGCCCGCAAGGTGGAAGCGCGCCGCCAGTCCGCACTCGTCAGCGATGCGTGGTCGGCGTACTTAGTCTATCTCGCCACGTCCATTAGTCCGAAGACCGGCAAACCGCGTTCGCCAAGATATATCGCCGACCACAAGGCGCTGGCCGCGCCGGGCGGCGAGGAATTGAAGCGAGGGAAGGGAACTACGGTGCGCGGGCCGCTAGCGCCTCTCATGGCCGTGAAGCTTCCCGACCTGAGCGCCAAGAAAATTGCCACATGGCTGAGCGAGGAAGCAAGCGCGCGTCCGGCGAACGCCGCGCACGCCTTTCGTCTTCTGCGAGCTTTCGTTCATTGGTGCGCCCATCGCGACGAATTCGAGGGGGCTGTTCAGGATGGCGTGTGCGACTCGAAAATCGTCAAGGACGTAGTCCCGAAGAGTCATGTGAAGCAAGGTGATTGCCTTCAGCGCGAACAGCTCGGCGCGTGGTTTTCGGCTGTGTGCCAGCTTGACAATCCAGTGGCGAGTGCGTATTTGCAGGCCACGCTGCTGACGGGCGCGCGCCGTGAAGAAATGGCTCAACTGAAATGGTCAGACTTGGATTTTCGTTGGGGTTCCATGCACGTGCGCGACAAAATTGAGACTGTGACCGGACGAGTCATTCCACTCGGCGCGTATCTAGCGAGCGTGCTAAATGCGCTCCCGAGAAGGAATGAGTTCGTGTTTTCAAGCCATACGGCTGAGAGTGGCCGTATCGAGGAGCCGCGATACCCCCACAGCCTTGCACTCAGTGCAGCCGGGCTGGGTCCACTGACGATTCACGGCCTTCGCCGGTCGTTCGCAAGTCTGACCGAATGGGTTGAGGTGCCCGCTGGTGTTAGCGCTCAAATTATGGGGCATGCCCCGTCTGCGGTCGCAGAGCGACATTACATTCGCCGCTCGATTGACCAACTTCGGCATTGGAACACCCGCATCGAAGCATGGTTCTTAGCGGAGGCCGGGATTCAGTTCGACCCGGAGCAGACCAATCCGGGCTTGCGTGTGGTCAACGGAGCAACGTAAGAAACGGTTTCTCCCGCCGCCCGACGGCATCGGGCAAAAGCGGCGGCGCGTCGTGTGTCAGCACCCGCGCCGCCTAACCAAACCAAGACCTAAATTGGAGGTCCCAGCATGGCTGTTTTCAATTTTAACGAACTCCCGACCGACCCGGCTGGTCGTCGCGCTGCGCTCTTTTCCGCCGTCATCTCGCGTCTCGAAACCATCGACGATGTCGCAAGCAAGGTCACAAGCATCGCGTTGGCTGGCGCGTTACACGCGAAAGGCGATGAGGCCCGCCACGACGACGGCGACTGCATTTCGCGCGACCTGTTCGAGGTGATCCGAGGCTACTCGGAGAATGCCGAGCCGCACGCAGAGGCTCTCGCTGCGGTCATCGCCTTGCGCGACGGGTTTGCCGCATAGTGTCCGCGCCGAGCGAGCGCGGGGCTTCATCGCGCCGCCCGGCGATACCTGAAATGGGATAGCTGTGAAAGAAATTCAAATCAAACTGGGTTTGTTCGACACGGACATTGGCGTGTACGACCTATGGAAACAATTGAATGCTGCGTACGCCGCAAAGTCGCCGGAAAGGTCCGCCCAAGAGACCTCGCATCAATGGATGATGCAGTATATCGCGCACGCAAACACGGAGCGCGTCCGCGAAGAACGTGCCCGCGCCAGTTTCCTGGGCGATTTATCTCAGATAATTGGGCGGCAGGCCGAGCTTTGTGCGCGTCTGTCGCTCGACCATTTGGCGGGCTACGCCCGGCTGCGTGGCATCAGGGTCCTTCAAGAACGGGCAATTGCGAATCGCCCGTCGTATTACGACCAAGCGCTGGGGGAATTGCTTGATGCGCAGTCGAGTGGCAAAAATAAGAAGCCGCCACCGCAACGGCAGCGTCATTGGCAACTCGAAGTGCTGCGCGCAATTCGAGAGCTTGATAAAGACCCGCGCAAGTTACCTCCTAATAAAGACAACCGCCCCTCTGGGATCAAGAAGGAAGTGCGGGGGCGGCTGGTTGGTGTCATTACGGGCATGACTGACAGCATATTCGAGAAGGCATGGGATGCCCTTCGCGGGAGTCGGGAAATTGGGTACGAGTGACCCTCCCCCAACTTGGGGGAGGGGGTATGGTTGCGAGGGGGTACGGTTCGCGTAATCAAATAGCGTCACCTTAAATCTAAAACGGTGACACTAATGAAAGCACTCCAACTTGTCGCAGTCGCAAGCGACCGCCCGATGCTTACGACTGCTGAGCTTGCTGAACTTCTGAGGCTGAGCCCGAAAACTCTGTACAAGCGCTTCTGCCAGAACGGGCATGTCTTCGGTGTGAAACCAATCAAGCTTTCGCCCGGACGCGGTGGCCGCTTGCTATGGCCTGCGGACTCCCTCGCTCAGATTGCGGGGAATCAATAATGGCCGCAAAGAAAACCCCGAACGCCGCCGCACGCCCGGCGTGGACCGCCGAATTGGTCGCGCAACGCGCAGCAGACCTGATCCACAAGAAAAACGCGCGCCGCCGTGCCCGCGATGAATACGGTATTTCTTGCGAGCGCTTCAAAACGCGCCGTGGTATCGATTACCTTGAGACGAGCGATCCGAATTTTCGCCGCTCGACGCGCAAGGCATACGACGCCCTTCAGGTGGCCCGCAACGCCGAGCGGAATGCTATGCGTCGCCTCGAAACCGCCGTGCGCAACTGCCCGGCGTCCGCATTCGCTGAGCCCGCAAAGGCTCCCGAAGCCACGCAGCCGAAGGGATCGCTAGCTGGCAATCTTGCCATCGCAGAGGCCTACGCCCGCATGCTCAACATCTCGCCGAACGAGCGCCTAGCACTCGTGCGCAAGGTCGCGGCGCACCACGGCATTGACGTTGCCGAGTTGCTTGGCGACATTCAGGGAGCCGCGTGATGGTGAGCATGAGCGTTGCGGCACAGCGCGTCCGCCATCCTGCGGCGCGGGTCAGGGAGTTGGCCGCATCCGGGTACACGATCCTTTCTTCGCGTGTGACGGCCATCGATTCTGATGGCTTTGCGCATAGCGGCGTCGCACTTTACTCGCTTGCCGAGCGCCGCCAGCCTAGCCTTTTTGACGGGGGGAGCTAATGGCCTCGAAGAAAAGCCCGGATATCACCGCACGCCCCGCGTTGACCGATGAACTGCGTGCGCGGCAGATGCGGATGGCGCTTCGCATTGCCACCCTCAATGGCAACGCGAAGCTGACTCAAGTGCACCTCCTCTGCGAGTCGCTCATGCGTTCTACCCGGAGCGCGTCGTGATTGTCGCCCCCGACTTCGCGGATCACTGGAAGACGCGCATGTTGGTAGACCTTCTCGGCGGCGACGAGGTAGCTCCGGTCTATCTCATTCGTCTTTGGGCACACTGCCAGCAGCGCCGCACTTCCGTTTTCGAGTCGCTTCCAACCGCAGCGCTGCGTGCCATCTGCCGCTACAGCGGCGACGCACAGGCGTTCGATCACGCGCTGTCGGAAGCTGGTTTCATCTCGCGTGCCGACGGCAAACTGGTCGTGGTCGGCTGGGACGAATACAACGCGGCGCTTTTGGCGAACTGGCAAAACGGCAAGAGAGGCGGTCGCCCGAAAAAAGCAAGAACGGAACCCACCGATAACCAACCGGAAACCCATGGGTTGCCCACGGGAAACCCGCCGAAAACCCATCACGAACCGATAAGAGAGGATGAGATAAGAGAAGAGCAGAATCCCCCCCATACCCCCGCAAGCGGGGGCGAAATCGGGCATTCAAAAAAACGCACGGCGATAGCATTTAAAACGTTTTTGGAGCAATGCCGCGAGGCAGGCGAAAGGCCGATCCCTGAAAACGATTCGGTCTTCGATTACGCCGACAAGACCGGCATACCGCTGGACCACCTGCGCCTCCACTGGCTGGAATTCAAAGACCGATACGGCGCGCCTGATGCCAAGCGATACAAGGACTGGCGCACCGTGTACCGCAAGTCGGTGCGTGGCAACTGGTTTCGGCTCTGGTTTCTGCGGGGCGATGGCGCTTGCGGGCTAACCACTCAGGGCGAGCAGGCGCGTAGGCAACATCAGGAGGCAGCATGACGGCAAGCGACATTCAGCGTGCGGTGCCGCATTCGCTCGAAGCCGAGCAGTCGGTGCTGGGCAGCTTGTTGATCGACAACGATTCAATCGACCGCGTTGGCGACTTGCGTGCCGAGCACTTCTATCGTGCCGACCATCGGATGATTTTTGAGCAGATCACGACGATGATTGCCGACGGCGGCGCGGACGTGTTGACCGCATTCGAACGCCTGCAATCCACGGGCAAAGCGCAGCAGGTTGGCGGGCTTGCATACCTGAACGCGCTGGCGCAGAACACGCCCGGTTCGGGGAACATCGCCCGCTATGCCGCTATCGTTCGCGACCGTGCGCAAAAGCGCGGCCTGCTGGCGGTTGCACACGAGATACAGGATTCAGTGGGCACCACGCCGGACAGCGCCGTAGACCTAATCGACAAGGCCGCCGCAAAGCTGGAAATCCTCGGAGAGGCGGTCGTCAAATCGGAGCCGGTCAAGGTCGGTCAACTGCTCGTTGAATACCTGGAACGCATGCAGGCGCAGGAGGCGGGGCTGGTCAAAGTGCATCCGACCGGGCTCACGGACCTCGACCTCAAGCTCGGCGGCGGACTCAATCCCGGCGACCTCGTTGTAGTCGCCGCGCGTCCGGCAATGGGCAAGACAGCATTCTCGCTCGCTCTGGCGGCCCATGGGGCATCACAAGGGGAGGTTCTCTTTCTGTCGCTGGAAATGCCGAACGTGCAGCTTCAGCAGCGTCTCGTTGCGGCTCAGGGGCGGCTATCGATGAACACGCTGCGCAACGTCAGCGGCATGTCCAACGAAGACTGGGCGCGCGTCACTTCGGCAACGGAGCGAATTAACGAGATGGGGCTTTTCATCGACTTTCAGGCCGACGCATCGCTCCTCGACATTCGAGGCAAGGCGCGTGCGCAAAAGCGCAAACATGGCCTGTCGCTGCTGGTCGTCGATTATCTCGGCCTGATGAGTCTCGGCGATGAGGAGCGCCACGACTTGAAGATTGGCACCATCACGCGTGGCCTGAAGATTCTCGCGAAGGAACTCGACTGTCCGGTCGTCCTGCTTTCGCAACTGAACCGGGGCGTCGAGCAGCGCCCGAACAAGCGCCCGATGATGAGCGACCTGAAAGATTCCGGGAGCATCGAAGCCGACGCGGACACGATTTTGTTTTTGTACCGCGACGAGGTCTATAACCCCGACTCGATGGACCGTGGCAAGTGCGAGGTCATCATTGCCAAGCAGCGCCAAGGCGAAACCGGAACGGTTGGCGTTGCATTCATCGGCGAGCAGCAACGCTTTGAGGACTTGGCGCACGGTGCGACATTCGGGGCAAAACCGGAGCCGAAGCGTCGAGCACGCGGATTCGACTGAGCGGCGGCGCGGCAATGCTCAAAATCGGGCCGCTGACGGCTTTGCGGCACACTGGCAATATCCGAGGGTAAACCGAGGCGCGCGAGGTCGCTAGAAGGCGTTTGAAAGCGCTTTGGTCAATTTTCGTATTAGCACTACTAATAGATTAGGAAAACAATGGAACGAAACAACCGCAAACCGCCGCCGGAAATGGCAGATAGCCTGCGTCGCCTGAAAGACGCGCGGGCCGTCCTGCGCGCCGTCGAGCTGCGCGCGAGGGTACGCCGCGAATCGGCGACTGACAGACCCGGCGACGTGCTCGACCGTCTCCGGGCAAATCAAGACGTGCGCACCGCCGCGATGGCGCTCATTCGCGGGGAGTCACATGGGTAATCGCGCCACAGGTCGGCTCGCGAAACGAATCGCCAAATGGACCCGCATCGCTGAGCGGCACGGCCTGAAAATGCCGGAGCCCGAGCTCGTGCAGCGCATCGTCGATGAGCACGCGACGCGGGAGGCGGAGATTCGCAGGACACGCGACCAAATCGCCGGTTGTCGGTCCGTTACCAACGTCGCACGGATGCTTGGAATGCGGCGCTCAGCCCTGTTCGAATGGCTTCAAGGCGCGGGCTGGCTGCGTCGCAGGCATGGCGGCGGATGGCATGCGACGAGTCACGCGCTGTCCGAGGGGTGGGCCGTTCAGCGCGGCACGGGGGCCGTGTCGTGGCCGCAAATCACGACGGCGGGCTTTCAGGAACTCGCCCGCCACCTCGGCGTGAACCCGGTGGCCAACCCTACAACGTGAGCTGCTAGTGGTTCAAAATTCGTGACGGGCAACAGACGGCAATCTCTTAAGCAGCCCATCTGTTGTACGATCTTGACGCATCAAACCAAGAACCTATGAGAACAATATGGCGAAAAACAAACAAGCAGATCGGCCCTTACTGCCAAAGGTATTGGCTGTGTTCGCGGCGCTGTTTGCGATACTGGGACTAGGCGGTGGTTTCTATTTGCTTTGGCACAATCAAACCGCCAATGCTTCCCTAGCTTTCACTGTCGGGCTTTTACTATTGCTGTTCAGCCAATTCGAACGGTTCGAACTAGTGAAAGGCTTTGGCATCGAGGCGAAGATCCACCAGTTAGACGACAAGATTGAGGAGGCTGACAAGATCAATGCCGCCTTGAAGAGCATCACTGGCACGCTGTCGCAATTGGCCTTTGAACTCATGTCTCGTATCGGGAGACTTAACGGGCCGATAGAGCGGAAAGAAAGCCTCGAAATCGAAGAGGCTCTGATCAAGCAGATGCGGAACGCCGAAATCTCCGACGACGAGATCGATCGCGTCGTGCGGCCGGTACGGGCGATAGTCAGTTTCGATATCCTGCGCCCCGCTGTAGATGAAGTGGCAGACCGACTCTCCGGGTGGGAAAAATCGATCGGGGAGCGTTCGAGCAGGATTGGTCAGCCAATCAACATGTCTGATCCGGAGTTTCAGGCGACAACGGCCGATCGTAGCAACCTCGGAAGAATGGAACAAACGTTGAAATCCGTTCGCGGGTTACCACACGGCCGCGAACGGAGCGAAGAACTTCGGCAACTGGTCGCCGATATGCAGCGGGTTCCCGCCATGTCAGATTTCGTGCCGACAACGAGTTTCTACGAGGCGCTCGAAGACTACAATTTCTATGCAAAAGAAGGTAGTCACCGGGACGTCAAGCGATGGCTCGCTGGCGAAACACTTTGAACGTGAGCGGCCGCGAAAGGATATTCGGCAACATTTCACCCATTGTCGCGGTGGGGCAACCACAATCCTTGGGCGGAGCCGCCGAAATTCGGAACCCCCATTTGTTCGCGCACAACGCACGTATCTAGCGTGCGTCAATTACGAAGGCGCTTCGTCCTGCCTCCCGCTTGCCGCGTCAATTAGCATCACGGTATCGCGAAGGCTTGCACGCCCGACGGCACGCGACCACGCGGCGGCGCTATCTCGGGGTTGCGCCGACTGCGTACACCCATTCGCAGAACGCCCAGCAGTACAGCGAGGCACGTGTGAATTTCTGCGGCCCGCCAAGGGTGTCCACAGTGCTGACACTCTTTCGCCATCCTCAAGCCCACCGAGTTCTTTTACGCCTATGCGCGCCTGGGCGTGCGCGGGCGCGCGCGAATAGCAAGTTGCGTTTCGGCGGACAACAATCGCGAACTGTCCAAAAACTGTCGCTTAGGAAAGCACGGCCAAGAGGCACGCCGGGCTGGGCTCACCATGTTGGCTCAACTAACGCGGAGTTCGCATGCAAGAATTGATCGATATTTTGAATGGTGGCGATAGCGCCGCTGACATGGCGTTCGCCAAGCTGTATTTCGCAGCGTGGGGCGACCGGTCTGTTCGCCTTGCGCTCAACCGGGTTGCGATCGCAGAGAAAGCACTGATCGACGAGGGCGCGCACTTCGAGGTCGCTGCGGCTGTGACTCAGTCACTCGCTGGCGGCGGCTCCGTCGCACAAATTCTGCGCGAGCGAGAGCTTCAGTTGACCCGCCAGCGCGAACTCGCACGCAGTGAGCGAGCGCTGTTCATCCGAGAATCCAACGCACGCCGCGCAGAGGCCGCGCCGATTCTGGCCGCGTGCGCACGGGAGCAACTCGAACTCTCGCAGACAATCCCCGCGCTCGCGCAGGAAGTGAGCGCCGGTCGCGTCCACAACCGGCGCGAAGCTTCGTTGGCCGCGATGCGAGACGCAGGACTGACCGATGAGCAGGTCGACGCCGTTGGCGGTCCCAAGCCGACCGAAAACGAGCTTGCCGCGCAGCAAGCCAGCCTCGCATCGATGCGGGCGCGCATGGCCAGCCTGAAAGCGTTTGCAGCGTCCGCGCCGTTTTATGACCTGAGCTTGCTCGACGACTCGACCGCCAATGGCCGCCAGTGATTCCCTGACAGGTATGCCCCGCATCCTGAGTTCGCTCTGGACGGGGCTCAACCCAGCCTTGCTCGCGAAGTTCTACCCGCTCAAGCGCAACGACGATGGCGGATGGTCGCAGAGCACGGACGTGCGTCAGATTTCCGAGGCGGATAGCTACTCGGTTGATGACGGTTTCGAAGTCCACGCGCCAATCACCGATGGCACCAGCGAGCTTTCGGCGAACTGGCACTCTCCGTTTGAAGGCGCGGGCGCAGAGTCCCAGGCTCCCACTATCTCGGCGATGCTTCAGTCCGGTTCGCTGACGCCCGAGGTGCTGGCCTTCTTTGGATTGAAAGGTGATGACGCAAAGGCAGGCTCATCGGGCGTGCAAAACCTGCTCAAGCAGGCGCAAGGCCGCACCGGCATTACCAAGCTGAACTCGACGCAGGTATTTAACGGGATGCCGCCTGTGAAGCTGTCGATGACGCTGCACTTTCGCGCGCTGATGGACCCGATTACAGAGGTGCGCGATCCGATTATGCAGCTTAAGCAATGGGCCTTGCCCGCGTACCTGTCCGACGATAGCGTGCTCGCGAACGCGCTTAAAAACGGCATGAAGCAAAGCCCGCTTCAGACCATTTTCCCGTCCGTCGCGCCGCAGATCATCGGCATGCGCTACGGCGACCTGAATTATCAGCCGCTCGTTATCGAATCGGTTTCCGACCCGCTCACCGTGCCGCGCGATTCGTCCGGCGCAATGATTGCCTGCACCGTGCAAATCACGCTTGGCACCCTCACGGCGCTCGACCGCCGCGACATTCAGACCATTTATCTTTGACGGGGGCAGTCGTGGCTATCAGACCAAGCAAGGAAACATGGGCGGCAGTTCGGCGCGCCTACATCTCCGGCCAAACCGCCAAAGAATTGGAGCGTCTTTACGGCGTTCCTGCCGACTCGATTCATCGGCGGTCATCGCGGTACCAGTGGGCCGCTAGCGCAGGGGGCGACGGAGAAGCGATGGCCTGCCGCGCGGTGGATCAACTGGACGCTGCGTGCGCGCGCCTAAATGCTGTCTGCGGTCAGCTAGAGGCCATTTTGAAGACGGGGGTCGCATGATCGAAGATATCGCAGCAAGTCACGGCACCGGGCAGCAGCCGGGCGCGAGTGCCACGGGCCGCACCCGTGCGATGACCGACTCGCAGCGCGAGATTCACGTCAAGCAGGCGCTCACGCGCTTTGTGCGCAACAAGACCCAGCCCGAAGAACTGGAAACGCTGCGCTACAACCTGATTCGCGCACGCGTTGCAAATGGCATGACTGCCGTCGAGGCTGCCGATAAGTTCGGCTACGCGAATTCGACGCAATTGAGCTTGATTGAATCAGGCCAGCGCAAGACGCCCGATGACTGGAAATTTCTCAAGCAGGCAGCGCGCGCCTACGCTGTGTCGATCGATTGGCTGCTCGGACTGTCTCCGCACATGGAACCCGACAGCAAGCTTGCTCGCGAGTTTGCGCTGTTGCGTGGAACTGAGAGTCTCGTGAATGCCTTCATCGGGCAGATGGCAACTGCCGTGATTCAGGTCGCACGCGAGTCGCAGCCGGTCGCCGAAGAACTTGAACGCGTCATTTCCGACTTGGACGCTTTGAAGGCTCGCTTCGATAAGCTGGCCGTGCAGGAAACCTTCCAAGACGTGCCGGGCGGCGCGCCGGTAGTCGCCGCCGTTGAGCGCCTGACCGCTGGAATCGCGCCCCTTCGCGCGAAGCTGAAGCGGTTCAAGGGCATCGAGGCATACCTGGCCGAAGTGCGCGCGGGAGCGCTCCCGATGGTTCGCGGGTTCGAAGATTACCTTGGGTCGCGTGCGGAGGTCGCGTCATGAAATCCGATGACAAGGGCTTTCTGATTGCCGACAAGCCGCTGAACGTCGCGGACCTTTCCGAGGGGATTGGCGGCATCCGCAGCGATACGAGTGCAATCCTGGCGATGCTGAAATCGAGCGTCAAGGATTCCGTTGCCCGTCGGCAGAAGGTGGCGCAGTCCGCCGCACCGCAGTCCATCCAGCGCGCCTCTCGTGCATCCACGACTACCTCGCGCAGCATCGCGAGCGTACCCGCGCCTGACCGGCAGCGCGACGCGCGCGGGCGCTTCATCGCGGGCACGACCGGCGTGAGCGCACTGACTCAGGCGGCGACCGCCGTCAAGACGCTTACCCGCCAACAGGGCGCGCAATACGCAGAAGCCCGGCGAGCCGAAGCATCACGCGACCGCGCGGGCGTGGCCAACGCAGGGCAATCGCGCGACGCCCGTGGTCGGTTCGGATCGGGCGGCGGGCACGGCGATGGCGGCGTGGACGGCCAAGGCATTCTCGCGCACCTCAAAGGTTTGGGCTCCAGTCTGCACTCCCCTGGCGTCGATGTTGCCGCTTATGAAAAGCTCGATCCGACCGTGGAGGCAGGCAAGGAACTCAGCAAAATCGTGTCCGGCCCGCTCGGTGCTGTCGGCAAGCTGGGGAAGGCAACCATTGGGCGCGGCTTCGGACTCGCGACCGGCAAGAATTCGCCTATCCCGTGGTATCGGAAGATTTTCAGCGAGCTACGCCTGACCCGCGAACAGGCGAGCGAGTTCAACATTGCGCAAGAGCGCACGCTAAAAGATATCGACAAAAAGACGGGCGGCGAGCACGGCAGCGGCAAGGGCATGCTCGGCTCGCTCGCGGGCATGCTTGGCGGCTTGCTAGGCAAAGGTGGCGGCCTGCTCGGCAAGGGCGGCGGTCTGATGAAGGCGCTTCTCGGTGGCGGTCTGCGCATGATGAAGGGCGGCGGTGGCCTGCTCGGCTCGCTCGGCAAGGGTGCGCTCGGGCTCGGAAAGATTGGCCTACGACGCCTGCCGCTGCTCGGCGCGCTGTTCGCGGGCGGCTCGGCACTCGCCAGCATTTTCGGCGGAGACGATCCGAACAAGACCGCAGAGGAAAACCACACTGACCGATTCAAGGGAGCAGGCTCCGGCATTGGCGCATTGATTGGCGGCGGCCTCGGCACTCTAGTCGGCGGACCGGTGGGCACAATGATTGGCGGCGTGATTGGCGATAGGGTCGGCGAGCTTGTTGGCGAATGGCTCTCGAAGGTCGATTGGTCCGCTGTTGGCAAGCAGATTACGGGCGCATGGGATGCAACGACCGGCTTCTTCAAGGACTCGTGGAAGACGGTAACCGACAAGCTCGGCGATATCACAAAGGCTGTCAGTGCCGCATGGAGTTCTATCGTTGATGGTGCGAAGGAGTTTCTGAAAGACAAATTCGGCATCGATATCGACGCGATTAAAGAGAAGGCCGCGAAGACGGTTGCGCCGGTCGTAGACGCAGCCAAGCAAGGCGTTCAGGTAGCCAAGGATGCCGGAAAGGCAGCGGTCGATTACGGCAAGGATCGCGTCGAGAAGATGGCCGAGCCTATCAAGACGGCGGCGGCTAATGCCGTGGATGTAGCCAAGGGCGTATTCGGCGGCGGCTCGAAGGGCAACAAGGCTGCGCTCGTTGCCGAGATGAACAGTTCAGGCATGACCAATGGAACTGAGCGCGCTATGTTCATGGCGCAGATGGACCATGAAAGCGGCGGTTTCCGCTCGCTTGAGGAGAGCACGAAGTACAAGCCCAGGCAGTTCCTCAAGCTTTTTGGCAAGCGCGCGGGCATCACGACTGAGGAGCAGGCGCAAGCCATCATCGACAAGGGGCCGGACGCAACTGCGGAGGCCATGTACGGCGGCGACTGGGGTAAAAAGAATCTTGGCAACACCGAGGCGGGCGACGGTGCGAAGTTCAAGGGGCGTGGATTCGTCCAGATAACCGGCAGGAACAACTACGCGGCGGCGGCAAAAGCAACTGGGCTCGACCTTATCGCTCACCCCGAACTGGCCGCCGATCCGGCGAACGCTGCGAAGATTGCCGTCTGGTTCCAGCGTAGCCGCAAGGGGCTTGTCGAGGCCAGCCAGAATGGCGACGTGCTCGCGGCGACAAAGAAGATCAATGGCGGGACCATTGGCCTCGATGACCGAAGCAGGCTGTTCAAGCAATACCTTGCGGAAATGAACAATCCCGGCTTTTCGGCGGCGATTATTGCGGCTGGGAAGGTCGCGCCTGGCGCGGCAGTAGCGGCGTCCGTTGCGCCGTCCGTTGCGCCGCCGACGGTGCAGGTAGCTGCCGCGACGCCCGTACCGATTGCCCCCGTGCCGACCGTGACGCCACCGCCGATGAACGTTCCGCCGCCCCCGGCTGTCGCTGCGATCCCGACGCAACTCAATACGCCTGGGCCGTTGGATGTGCGAATCACGAATAGCCAGCAGGCCGGGCAAGACCTGAGCGACCGACAACTCGCGCACATCGCGACGGGCGGCCTGTCCGCTGGTTAGGGCGGCGCGACCGCGCAGGAATAGCGCGAGGCGGGCGCGCCTGCGCCTCGCTTAAACTGCGTTCATAGAGGGTAGTGTTCCGTCTTTGCCGCGCCACCGAGCGCGGCTTTTTTTCGTCCGCCGAAAGCTGGGCCGCGCCCTACTTGTCCCGCGATAGCCGCATCATGGCGACGTGCTCGGCGCGCAATAGCCGCGTGGCCTCGTCACAAAGGCGCTGGCCGGTTTGAAGGTGCGCGAGAATCTCTCGCGTGGTCGCACCATGCAGGCGCTGGCCCTATTGGTGATGGTTGTCCACCTCTCGCATACTTGTCGTCCGAGCTTCTGAGAGCCGCCGCACTTCTCGCGCGGTGCGCAGGCGTTCCATCGTCGCTTCGATTGTTTGCGGCGGATTTCTAAAAATGAGTGGCATGGGGTCGCCCTGTGGTTCAGTGGGTGGCAGTTTGCGCCCGGCTGTGCGCTGCGATAGCGAGGTGCTTCCAGCGCCACCAATGCGGCAGGTCCGTTTGGCGTGGAGTCGGTGCGCTTTCGGCGGCGAGAGGGACAGAACAACGCCCCCCCAAACCGCTGAAAGCGCTAGCAAAAGGTTGACAAAACAGACAGAAAAACATACTTTGTCAACCAAGGAGAACGACCATGATAAGTGACCGCATCCAGCGCGCCAGGTTATTGCGCGGGCTGAGCCTCGAAGCATTGGCGCAACGTCTAGGTGATATCACCAAGCAAGCACTTAGCAAATTCGAGAAGGGCGAAGCCGTGCCCAACTCGACCCGCATTGTGCAACTCGCGCGAGCACTGGGAGTAAAGCCGGAATACTTTTTCCGGGCGGACGGGGTTGAGTTGGCTCAAGTCGAATTTCGCAAGCTCTCGAATATGTCCGGGCGCGACCAAACGTCGGTCATTGAGCAAGCTCGCGACCATCTGGAGCGCTACCTTGCGCTAGAGCAGTGCTTTGAGGCGGCAGGCGTTTCTCTGAAGCCTCCGCTTGCGGGTTTCCTGCCGGTGAAAAACCGCGAAGAAGCTGAGGTCGCAGCGGAAAAATTGCGCGAGGAATGGCGTCTAGGGAGCGATGCAATCGCCAACTTCACCGAGCTATTGGAAGAGCACGGCATCAAGGTGGCATTGCTCGATGGGATAGAGAAATTCGATGGGGCTTGTGTCGCCACTCAGGACAAACAGCACGTGTTGGTGGCGTTGAACCGCCAGCGGCCCGGCGAGCGGCAGCGTTTTACGGCTGCTCATGAGCTTGGTCATTGGGTGATGGCAATTCCCGAGGACATGCCAGAGAAAGAGAAGGAGGCTTGCTGTCACCGCTTCGCTGGAGCCTTGTTGTACCCGAAAGAGCGCGTCAAGGCTGATTTTGGTGGCCACCCGCGTCACCGAGTGCTATTCCAAGAGCTGATGCTGGCGAAGCGCGGTTATGGCGTTTCCATGCAAGTAGCCTTGCGTCGCCTCAAGGATTTGGGCTTGGTTGGCGAATCCCTATTCAAATCGCTGCATATCCAGATGGGGCAACGAGGATGGAGAACGGCCGAGCCAGAGCCGATGGCAGCCGAGAACCCGCTACGGTTCACGTCGCTGGTCTATTGGGGTTTAGCGGAAGGCCTGTTCACTCCCTCCCGTGCAGCAGAGTTCTTGCAGCAACCGGTGTCGGCGTTGGACACGGAAGCCTCGGTGACGCTGGAGGCTTGATGGCGAAGGTTTATGTTTCCGACACAAATATTTGGATCGATTTTCACCACGCCGAACTGCTGCAAGAATTGTTTCAACTGCCGTTTTCTTTGTGTTGCACGGATTTCGTCGCGCTTGAGATGGACAGCCCGGAGCTAGCCCCTTTAGTGGATTTAGGGTTGGTCATAGAGTCGCTGAGCAGCAATGAGGTTCAGCAGTTGCAGGGCCTAACGCAGCAGCACAAGAATCCGTCTTTGGCAGACATGTCGTGCTACTTCCTAGCGAGAGAGCGCCAGCTACCTTTGTTGACCGGCGACGGAGCATTGCGCGCGTTGGCGCAACGCGAAAAGGTTCAGGTTCACGGAGTGCTGTGGCTGCTGGATCGAATGGTCGAGCACAACGTCATAGCCGCCGCGCGCGCCGCCTTGGCTCTGCGAACTATGCTTGAGAAGAACGCGCGATTCCCCGAAAGGGAATGCCAGCTTCGGCTAGAACGCTGGGACGCGTAACCGCAAGCCTCGCAAATGCAAGCGAAACGTTCACAAATCTATGTCGACAAAACCGTCCGATAGGATGCTTCGGCCTATCACTTCAAGTGGGCCGTCCTACATCAAGCGCCGATTGCTCCGCAGTTTTCGGCTCAGCGACCGCTGTCACCGGCTCCATGGGAGTCCAAAGACGGCGGGACGCCTGTAAAAGAAGGGCGTCACCGTTATCCGCATTGACCAAATCCGGTTACATGGCGGTTACACGGGAAGCAGAAAGCAAAAAGCCCAGTCGCAATGACTGGGCTAAGTGCTTGAATCTTTTGGTGCCGGAAAGAGGAATCGAACCCCCGACCTTCGCATTACGAATGCGCTGCTCTACCGTCTGAGCTATTCCGGCATCAGGAGAAAAGAGATTATAGGGACTTCTTCAGCAGCTTGGCAAGCCCCTAACTCATTTTTTTATTTCGAGATGGTAGCGGGTGACGCGATCGACTTCATTCTTCGATCCGAGGAACACCGCCACACGCTCATGCAGGCTCTTTGGCTGAATGTCGAGAATGCGTTTTTCGCCGTTGGTCGCAGCGCCGCCGGCCTGTTCGACGATGAACGCCATCGGGTTCGCTTCGTACATCAGGCGCAGCTTGCCCGGCTTGTCCGGCGTACGCTTGTCGGCCGGGTACATGAAGATGCCGCCGCGATTCAGGATACGGTGCACGTCCGCCACCATCGACGCGATCCAGCGCATGTTGAAGTCGCTCTGACGCGAACCGTCCTTGCCGGCCTTCAATTCGCCGATGTATTGCTCGACCGGCGGATACCAGTGGCGCTCGTTCGACGCATTGATCGCATACTCGCGCGTTTCGACCGGAATGCGCATGTCGCTTTGCGTGAGCACCCATGAGCCGAGCTCGCGGTCGAGCGTGAAGCAGTTCACGCCGTTGCCGGTGGTCAGCACGAGCACGGTTTGCGGGCCGTACACCGCGTAACCCGCGGCGACCTGCTGCGTGCCCGGTTGCAGGAACGATTGCTCGGTGGGCTGCTGGCCGTCCGGGCAACGCAACACCGAGAAGATCGTGCCGATCGACACATTGACGTCGATGTTCGACGAGCCGTCGAGCGGATCGAACACTAGCAGGTACTCACCCTTCGGATAGTTGGCCGGGATCGGGAAAAACTGTTCCATCTCCTCGGACGCCATGCCGGCCAGGTTGCCGCCCCATTCATTCGCTTCGAGCAGGATTTCGTTCGACAGGATGTCGAGCTTCTTCTGCACTTCACCCTGCACGTTCTCGCTGCCCGCCGTGCCGAGCGCATCGCCGAGCGCGCCCTTGCTGACGTGGTAGCTGATCGCCTTGCACGCACGCGCGACGACTTCGATCAAAAGGCGCAGGTCCGCCGGCAGGTTATTGGTCTCGCGCTGCTGCTCGATCAGGTACTTCGTGAGAGTGGTACGACGTTGCAAAGCCATTGCTGTACTCCGGGAAGGCTAGAGGAATATTCCGATTTTAACCGCTCACTGTGTCCGCTCCGTGCTTTTGAACGCGAAGAGCGTGCGGTCACGCCGCCCGCGCCGGATCGCGGGGCGCGATTCAGGCTTTGCGGCGCGCCTTGCCGGCAGTGTGACTGCCGCTCACGCTGACCGCGAGCGCCGCGGCCCGGGTATGTTCGGCCGACACCTTCGGCATTTTCGGGCGGTCTGATTTGGGCATGGGTTCGATCTCGCGTTCGATCTGCTCGCCGGCCGCCGCGGTGGCGACGCGCAGGTCGTAGGCGATCTGCAGGTTGAGCCAGAATGGCGCGCTCGCGCCGAAGTAGCGCTCGAGCCGCAGCGCGGTATCCGCCGAGATGGCGCGCTTGCCGCGCACGACGTCGTTGATGCGCGGCGCCGGCACACGCAGCGCGAGCGCGAGCGCATTGACGGACATGCCGAGCGGTTCGAGGAACTCGCTGCGCAGAATTTCGCCCGGATGGATTTCCGGGATGTTGTCCCCGGTATCGATGTCCGAGAAATCGATGCTGCCGAGCGACGAGCGTTTGATGACCATGCCGGTCTCCCAATAATCAGTGATAGTCGACAATCTCGACATTCAGCGCCTCCTCGCCGACGAAGTGGAAACAGATGCGCCATTGCGCATTGATCCGGATGCTCCATTGCCCGCTGCGCTGTCCCTGCAAGGCTTCGAGCCGGTTGCCGGGCGGCGCGTGCAGATTGGCGATGGAATCGGCGGCGTCGATCATCAGCAGCTTGCGGCGCGCGAGCGCCTGGATGTGAAGCGGCAGTGAATGCACGAACTTGCCCTGGAAGATTCTCGCCGTAGCCTTGTCGCCGAATGTCGTGATCATAGGGATGATATAACGCATCGCGTTAAACGTAAACCGTTAACTGAGTGCGTTTACTTTCGCCTCGCCGACGCGCGTTGAACAGTCGTCCAGACGGCTAACGCCAAGCCCGCCGCGCCCACACGCGAAAGTCGGATTCAGGACGAAAAAAAGCCGGCAACGCGTGCCGGCTTGTCGAGGCGAGTGCCGCTGTCAGGTGGGTGTCACGCCAGCGCTTTCTCCACGATCTCGCGCACGTCGCGCGATTTCACCCGCGACGCCACTTTCTCCAGCGCCGCGCGCATGCCTTCGCGCAGCGTCGGCGTGAAGCGGCGCCACAGTTCGAGCGAGCGCGCGAGGCGGGCGGCCACTTGCGGATTGATCGCGTCGAGCGCGATCACCTGATCGGCCCAGAACGCGTAGCCCGCGCCGTCTTCAGCGTGGAACTGCGCGGGGTTCGCCGCGCAGAAACTGAAGATCAGCGAACGCGCGCGATTCGGATTTTTCAGATTGAAGGCCGGATGCGTCATCAGCTTGCGCACGATATCGATCACCGGACGTTGCGCGCTGCCACGCTGCGTCGCTTGCAACGCGAACCACTTGTCGATGACAAGCGGCTCCTTTTCGAAGCGCCGGTAAAAGTCGTCGAGCGCCTGCTGCGCCTCGGCGCTGCCGCCGTTGGCGGCCGCCGCGTTGAGCAGTGCGGAGAGCGCCGCCGCGCGGTCGGTCATGTTGTTGGCCGCATCGTATTGGGCGGACGCGAGCCGCACCGCTTCGGCCGGATCGTCGAGTTCCGCGAGATATGACAGCGCGAGATTTTTCAACGCGCGATGACCGCCCGCCTCGGGCGTCGCCTCGTAGGCGCCCGGCGTGCGATGCTGCTCGTACACGTTGAGCCATTCGTGCCTGAGCGCATTGGCGAGCCGCTTGCGCACGAATTGCCGTGCGGCATGCACGGCCGCCGGATTCGATTCGGCCATTTGCTCGGCCAGATACGCTTCGGACGGCAGCATCAACGCGAGTTCACGGAACGCCGGCGACAGCGTTTCGTCGGTGAGCACGCGCGCGAAGGCGGCGACCACCGAGTCGTCGAGTTGCAGCGCGACGCCCGTGGCCGCGCGTCCGGCGAGCGTCATCAACTCGCGCGTGGCGAGTCGTTGACCGGCTTCCCAGCGGTTGAACGGATCACTGTCGTGCGCGAGCAGGAACGCAAGCTGGTCCGCCGAGTAGTCGTATTCGACGATCACCGGCGCCGAGAAATTGCGCAGCAGCGACGGCAGCGGCTCCTCGGCGACATCGACGAACGTGAACGTCTGTTCGGTCTGCGTGAATTCGAGCACGCGCGTGGTGACGGCCGACGCCTTCGTTTCGCCTTCCAGCCTGAGCGGCAGATCGTTGCCGTCCTTGCCGATCAGGCCGATCGCGAACGGGATCAGCAGCGGTCCCTTCTGCGTTTCGCGCGCGGCCGGCGCGGCGTCGCCGTAACCCTGCCGAAGCGTCACGCTGTAGCGCTGCTGCGCGGCGTCGTAGCGGGTGCGCACGGACACGCGGGGCGTGCCTGCCTGGCTGTACCAGCGTTCGAACTGCGCGAGATCGCGGCCGTTCGCGTCCGCGAGCGCGTGACGGAAATCGTCGCAGGTCACGGCCTGGCCGTCGTGCCGCTTGAAGTACAGGTCCATGCCCTTGCGGAAACCGTCGCGGCCGAACAGCGTCTGATACATCCGCACGACTTCCGAGCCTTTCTCGTAGACCGTCATCGTGTAGAAGTTGTTGATCTCGACGTAGCTTTCCGGGCGCACCGGATGCGCCATCGGACCGGCGTCCTCGGCGAACTGCATCTGGCGCAGCACGCGCACGTCCTCGATGCGCTTGGTCGCGCGCGCGGCTTCATCGGTCGCGCCGCCGGCCATGTCGGCGGAGAACTCCTGGTCGCGGAACACCGTCAGCCCTTCCTTCAGACTCAACTGGAACCAGTCGCGGCAGGTCACGCGGTTGCCGGTCCAGTTGTGGAAGTACTCGTGGCCGACTACCGCCTCGATGTTCGCGAAGTCGGTGTCGGTTGCCGTTTCGGGGTTCGCCAGCACGTACTTCGTGTTGAAGATGTTGAGCCCCTTGTTCTCCATCGCGCCCATGTTGAAGTCGCTCACCGCGACGATCATGAAACGGTCCAGATCGAGTTCGAGTCCGAAGCGTTCCTCGTCCCAACGGATCGAATGGATCAGCGAATCCATCGCGTGACGGGTCTTGTCGAGATCGTGCGGCTCGACCCACACCTGCAGCAGCTTTTCCTTGCCCGAGCCGCTCTTCACGCGTTCTTCGAGCGCCACCAGCTTGCCCGCAACCAGTGCGAACAGATAGCTCGGCTTCCTGAACGGATCTTCCCAGCGGGCGAAATGGCGGCCGTCCGGCAGGTCGCCTTCTTCGAGCAGATTGCCGTTCGACAGCAGCACCGGATAGTCGGCTTTGCTCGCGCGCAGCGTGACCGTGAAGGTGGCCATCACGTCCGGGCGGTCGAGGAAATAGGTGATGCGGCGAAAGCCCTCGGCCTCGCACTGCGTGAAGAAGTTGCCGCCCGACACGTACAGTCCTGAGAGTGTGGTGTTCGCGGCCGGATTGCAGACGCTGGTGAGCGTCAGTTCGAAGTTGTCCGGCACGTTATCGAGCAGCAGGCCGTGCTCGTGCGCGTGCGCGTTGGCGAACGGCAGACCGTCGATCTGCGCGCCGACGAACTCCAGTTGCTCGCCCATCAGTTCGAGATGCGCGGCGCGGGACGCGTCCGGGTTGCGGCGCACGCGCATCGTATTCCTGACGACCGTGCGTTCGGGGACCAGATCGAACTCCAGCGCGACGGTGTCGATCAGGAAGGCGGGCGGCGCGTAATCGGCGCGGCGGATCACATTGGGCGTTGCGGTATCGGCCATGGCGTTCTGTAGTGGTGGTACTCGAGCGGTCTGGCGCGCGCAGGGCACGCAGGCCGGGCTGGTCGGGCCATTGTACAAAGCCTGGGGGAATCGTGCGGAGCGAACTTTCCGGCGGCTTGCGGGGTCCGCGTAGTAGCGGCCGCCCGCGCGCGAAAAAAGCCGTCCGCGAGTCGCCGGAGCCGGTCAGGACTGGCGATAATGGGCACTCAGAAGCCTCACGAGGTAGACCATGAACATCGATCGATGGACCCGCCGCGCCACGCTGCTGTTGGCGACGCTGGCGGTGCTCCTGTCTGGCTGCACGACCTATGTGACCACCCAGGTCACGGCGTTCTCAGACTGGAACGGCAACGACGCCACCCGCACCTTCGCATTCACGCGCGCGCCGGATCAGCAGAACAACCTCGAACTCGCGACGTACGAGCGTCTCGTCGCCAACGAACTCGCCGCGCATGCGTTCCGCGAAGTCGACAGCGCGAACGCGCGCTATCTGGTGGGACTGTCGTACGGGATTCGCTCGGACCTGGTGACGGTCGCGGAGCCCGTCTACTACAACCCGTGGCCTGGACCTTACTGGGGCCGGCCGTTCGATCCGTGGGGACCGTGGGGGCCGTTTCCGACCACCTACGTGAATCAGACCTACCCGGTTTTCACGCATCTGCTGGGCATACGGATCACCGAGCGGGCGAGCGGCAAGGAGGTCTATAACGTGACCGCGCGCAACTCGGGCGGCGAGTCGTCGCTGCTCAGGGCGATGCCGTACCTGGCGCGCAGCGCGCTGGCCGATTTCCCGCTCGGCAACGGCGTCGTGCATACGGTGAAGATTCCGCGCGGCAAGGACGGCGGCCCGGTGAACGAAATGGCCGCCACCGGCGGCGCGCCTGCTGCGATGCCGGTGCCGGCGTCCGGGGTGAAGGCCACGGAGTAAGCGGCGGCATCGAGCGGTGCGCCGTGTGGGACACGCATGCGGTGCGATGGAAAACGGCCCGGCAGGCTATTCCTCGCGGGCCGTTCTGTTTTCGGGGCGAGTGAGGAACGTGGCTAGAGGCCGACCCCGAACAGCGCCATCGCTCCCAGCACGACGAACAGCACCGCGGCGATGCCGTGCACGAGTTTCGTCGGCAGGCGATGGGCGAAGCGGTCGCCGAGCAGGATCGCCGGCACGTTGGCGATCATCATGCCGAGCGTCGTGCCCGCCACCACGCCGAAGAAATCGTGAAAGCGCGCGGCGAGCGCCACCGTCGCGATCTGCGTCTTGTCGCCCATCTCCGCGATGAAGAACGTCACCACCGTCGCGCCGAATACACCCAGATGCGTGCGGCTGGTGTTGGCTTCGTCGTCGTCGAGCTTGTCGGGCACGAGGATCCACAGGCCCATTGCGATGAACGACGCGGCCAGCGCCCAGCGCATCACGGTCGGCGTCAGCATGGAGCCGAGCCACGCGCCGAGCGCGCCCGCGCCCGCGTGATTGATAAGGGTGGCGGTCAGCACGCCGAGGATGATCGGCACCGGCTTGCGATAGCGGGCGGCGAGCACGAGCGAAAGCAGTTGCGTCTTGTCGCCGATCTCGGCGAGCGCGACCGCGCCGGTCGAAATGAGAAAAGCGTGATTCACGATTGGTGCGGGTTCCTCGGGCCAGATATGAACGAGCGACGACCCACGACACGCCGGGCCCTGTTGCGGCGCGTGTGGATCATCGGTCTCGCCAGGCCGGAGGCTGCGGCTGCCATGACCATGAAGGCCAAGTCTGTTGACAGGCGCCCCCGCGGATTGCACGTTCGACGCACCCAGGCACAGCGGTGCGGACATGCCGCGGGGCGGCTACTCCCCAATGAGCGACGGAGTATAGCAGGCGTGCCCGCGCTGCATGACGCCAGCGGGCCGTGCGGCGGCGGTCTGGGTTGCACGTCGGAATGAGCAATGAAAGGGGCGCTCGGGCACCCGGTCCATGCGTAGCGCATGCAAAGACCAAGGCAAGCCGTGCAAATGTTCCGATCTGAAACACTTGTCAAGAAAGTCGAATGAAAGTATTTGCGCGGATCACGCTCAGGTGGCCACCCGGCGCCCGGCGCGCAAACGCGCCGTGTCTGGCTTCGCGGCGGATCGCGGCGGGGGCGGCAAATGTCAATTCGCCAGCGCGCCGCGCCTTAAACATCCGTCGCACTGGCGATACGGATACAGATGGATACGTCTTTTGTGGCTGATTTAATCCAGAATATTCAGTATGATTCCGGCGACCAAGAGCCTGAGACGATTCATCCGATTGATTGTCGCAGGCCCCTGAACAATGGGGGCCACGTGCCGATAACTCGCTGAATTTCCTATAAGAAGACTGGATTGTCCCCCGGCTGGAGACCGCCGATTCCGCGCGGCGCGTGCATGCCGTGACGGTTGTATGTTCCGTCAGGCGCCTGAGCCTCTCCCCCGTTTCTACGCGCGAACACCGATATGCCCGATCTGCACTGGACCATTCCGGTCGGTCGCTGGTCTAGCTGGCCGGCCACCGCATCTGCCGCACCCGATATCGGCTTTATCGAGCCGATCGTGCGGCGGCGTCTCAGCACGCTGTCCAAAGTCGCGCTGAAGGTCGCGCACGACTGCGTCGCGCAGGACGCGGTGCGGGTCGTGTTCGCGTCGCGGCATGGCGAATTGCGCCGCACCACCGACATTTTGCGCAGCATCAGCGCGGGCGAGCCGGTGTCGCCGACCGCCTTCAGCCTGTCGGTGCTGAACGCGATGACCGGCGTGTTCGGCATCGCGCGCGGCGACCGCTCGGCGGCCAGCGCGATTTCGGCCGGCGCCGAGACGCTCGGCTACGCGCTGCTGGAAGCGCACGCGCAATACGCGACGCAGCCCGCTGCGCCGGTCTTGCTGGTGTACGCCGACGAACCGGCCGACGCGGCATACGGCACGATCGAAGACGAAGTGCAGGGCGGCGCGATCGCGATTCTGCTCGACAGTGACGCGGCGACCGGGCACATAGTGTGCTCGCTGAGCCGCACCGTTGATGAGCCGTCCGCGCAATCCGGGGCTCGGGACGAAGCGGGCAGAACAGGGGAAACCGGCAAAACCGACACGGTCGCTGAAGCGGGCGCCGCCGACGCCGACTCCGCCACTCGCGCGTGCTCGCCGTCCGCCACGCAGCCCCGCTGCTTCGCGACCCAAAGCCAGGCGTTGCTGCATTGTCTGGAAACCGGCGAGCCCGCTTGCTGGCAACGCGCCGGCAACCTCTGGCACTGGAGTTGGCATGACCGCGCGGCTTGATTACCTCTGGCGTTTCTGCGCCACCGGCATGGCCTTCGTGATGTTCGGCGTGTGTGGCGTGCTGTTTTCCGTGCTGGTGTTTCCGCTCGCGTGGCTGTGGCCGCATCGCGCGTCGCGGCAGCGGGCGGTGACAAGCGTGATCCACTGGTTTTTCCGCGCGCTGGTCGCGGTGCTGCGGCGCATCGGCGTGATGGAGCTCGACGTGTCGGGAACGGACGCGTTGCGCACGGGCGGCCCCGCGATCGTGGTCGCCAATCACCCGACCTACCTCGACGTGATGGTGCTGCTGTCGCTCACGCCACGTGCGTGCTGCGTCGTGAAGAATGCGCACTGGAGCAACCCGTGTTTCTGGGGGATCGTGCGCGCGGCGGAATACGTCAGCAACGCCGATCCCGCAGAGTTGATCGAGGCGGGCGCGCGGCAACTGGCGGCCGGCTACACGATGATTATTTTTCCCGAAGGCACGCGCAGTCCCGCGCCGAATCGGCTGCACGCTTTTTCGCGCGGCTTCGCGCACATGGCGTTGAAGGTCGGCGCGCCGATCGTGCCGGTGCTGATGGATTGCGACCCGCCCGCGTTCACGCGGCAGATGCGCTGGTACGACGTGCCGGCGCGCGCGTTCCGGATGCGCGTGAACGTGCTCGAGCCGCTCGACGTCGAGCAGCTTGCGGCCCATGACACGATACCGGCTCTCGCGGCGCGCAACGTGACGAGCGCCGTCGAAGCCCACATTACCCAGCACCTGTTCGATTATGGATTCTTTAAAACTGGAAATTAAACGGCTTCTGATCGAAGCCCTCGATCTCGAAGACCTGAGCCCGGCCGATATCGACGACGATGCCCCGCTGTTCGACACCGACGGCATCGGCCTCGACTCGATCGACGCGCTCGAAATCGGCATCGTGCTGCGCAAACAATACCAACTGACCATCGCGGCCAACGACGAACGCACGCGCGAACATTTCCGCTCGATCAGCACGCTCGCCGCGCTGGTCGAGAGTCAGCGCGAAGCGGCGCATGCTGCGAACGAAACCGCAAAGAAGGGGGATTAAACCGTGTCCGACGCAGAGATTCTTGAACGCATCCGCGCGATCTTCAAAGAGAACTTCGCCATCGAGCCCGAGCGCGTGACGCCCGACGCGCATCTGTTCGAAGACCTCGATCTCGACAGCATCGACGCTGTCGACCTCGCGATCAAACTGCAGGAAATGACCGGCCGCCGTATCAAGCCGGAAGAGTTCAAATCGGTGCGCACCGTCGGCGACGTGATCGGTGCGGTCGAATCCCTGCTGGCGGCCCAAGGCTGATGTCGGCCGCGCGCTCGCGCATGCCGACGACGGCGCCCGCGACCGCCGCGTCCGCGCCGGCCGCCGAGCGCCACTGGGGCAAGACCGTCATGCAGGTGCTGTTGAAGCTCGCGTATCCCGCGCTGATTCTGTGCGCGTGGCGCTGGGATGCGCCACGCCTCGTCGGCGGGATGCTGTTCGCGATTTTATGGCTGCAGCGCTGGGCCGGCGGCGGTACGGTCGCGGCCTCGCTGCGGCGTTTGTCGGGCGTCGAGTGGAGCGTGATCGGCTTGCTGAGCGTCGCGTCGGCGGCGATCGTCGTCACCGATAGCGAACTGCTGCTGCGCCTGTATCCATCGCTCGTCAATCTCGGCTTGCTGATCGCGTTCGGCGCGACGCTCGTGCGCGGGCCGTCGATGATCGAAAAATTCGCGCGCCTCGGCAAGCCCGAACTGTCGCCCGGCGCGGTGCGTCACACGCGGCGCGTGACCCAGGTGTGGTGCGCATTCTTCGTGCTCAACGGCGCGTTTTCCGCGTACACAGCGCTGTACTGGAGCCGCGCGAACTGGTCGCTGTATAACGGCGCGATCGCGTACGGGCTGATCGGCGTGCTGCTGGTGGGCGAGGTGATCTGGCGTTATCTGGTCGTGTTGCCGCGAGCCGCGCGTTCGGAGGCGGCATGATTGCGTTGCATGATTTGCTGTCGGTTTCCGATGAAGTCCTCACGCTTGCCGCGCCGGTCTGCCGCGACGGTGGCGACGTGCTCGATCGCGCGGCGTTTCGCGCGCGCGTCGCCGCGTGGATTGCACACATGCAAAGCGTGGGCGCGCAACGCTGCGCGCTGTGTATCGACGATCCGTTCGACTTCGCCTGCGCATTGTTCGCGCTCTTCGCGTGCGGCAAGGAGCCGGTGATTCCGGCAAACGCGACGCCGGGCTACCTCGCCGATCTCGCCGACGCATACGACGCGATGCTGAGCGACGCGGACCTGCCGCCGTTTGCGTGGCACGCGAGTACGAAGGCAAGCGCGGCCGCGAACGCCGCGATCACCCCAACGCACGAACAACACGCCGCTTATCCCATCGACCCCCAAGCTCCGCTCACGCTCTACACCTCCGGCAGCAGCGGCAGCCCCAAGCCGATTCGGAAAACGCTCGCGCAATTCAACGCCGAAGTGCACACGCTCGAACGGCAATGGGGCGCGCTGATCGGCGACGCGACGATGCTCGCGAGCGTGCCGCACCATCACATCTATGGTTTGCTGTTTCGCGTGCTGTGGCCGCTGGCCGCCGGCCGCGCGTTCGATCGTGCGCTCAGCATCGAGCCGCTGCAACTGCAAAGCCGTATCGCGCAATGCGGCGCGAGCGTGGTCGTTTCGACGCCCGCGCAGTTGTCGCGTTGGCCCGCGTTGCCCGGCTTCGCGTCATTGACCCCGGCGCCGCGCGCATTCTTTTCGTCGGGCGGCCCGCTCGCGCTCGACACCGCACAACAGTACGCCGCGGCTTACGGCGCGGCGCCGCTGGAAATCTACGGCAGCACGGAGACCGGCGGCATCGCGTGGCGGCGGCAGGATGAGACCGATGCGTGGGAGCCTGTGACTGGCATCGAGATTCGCCGCGACGAAGACGGCGCGTTGAGCGTGCGCTCGCCGCATCTCGATCATCCAGGCTGGCATCGCACCGACGATCAGATCGCTTGCGACGAACAGGGCCGCTTCCGTCTGCAAGGCCGGCTCGATCGCGTGCTGAAGCTCGATGGCAAGCGCGTGTCGCTGCCCGAACTGGAAGCGCGTCTCGCGCTGCATCCGTACGTCGCGCAAGCGGCGCTGGTGCCGCTCGCAGGCGCGTCGCGCGAACGCGTCGGCGCGCTGGTCGCTTTGACCGACGCGGGCAGCGCGGCCTTGCGCGACGAGGGCCGCGTGCTGCTCGCGCGAACCCTGCGCCGGCATCTCGCCGGCTATGTCGACGTAGTGGTGCTGCCGCGTCGTTGGCGTTTCCGGCTGAGCTTGCCGTTCGACGCGCGCGGCAAGCTGCCGGCAAGCGCGGTAGCGGCCGCGTTCACGGCGCGCGCCGAAGGCATGGAAGTGCTGGCCGAAGCGCGGACCGGAGCAGAAGCATCCGGCGGCGACAAGCTGCATTACGAGTTGCGCGTGCCGCCCACGCTCGTGCATTTCGCCGGCCATTTTCCGGGTCTGCCGATTCTGCCGGGCGTGGTCCAGGTCGACTGGGCCGTGCGCCTCGCCGCCGATCACGTGCCGGCCGTGCGCGCGGTGGCGTCGATCGATCGCCTGAAGTTCATGGCGCCGGTCTCACCGGGCGCGGTGCTCAGGCTCACGCTCGCGCACGACGCCGCGCGCCGGCGCGTGCAGTTCGCGTACCGGCTCGATGGCCGCGAATGCGCGTCGGGCGTGATCGTCTACCGGGAGCCCACGTGATGAAATTCGCTCCCTGCATCGTCATTCCGATTTACAACCACAAGGACGCGATCGGCGCGACGGTCGCGCATCTGGCGGTGCATCGTCTGCCGATCTTCGTCGTCGACGATGGCAGCGACGACGCGACCCGACAGGTGCTCGCAGAACTCGCGCAACAATACGCGGAACAACTCACGCTGCTGCGCCTGCCGGTCAACGGCGGCAAAGGCGCGGCGGTGATGGCGGGGCTGCGCGTCGCGCGCAACGCGGGCTACACGCACGCGTTGCAGATCGACGCCGACGGCCAGCACGACGCGACCGACGTGCCGCGTTTCATCGACGCCGCGCGCGCCGAGCCGGGCGCGGTGATTCTCGGCCGCCCGGTCTACGACGAGAGTGTGCCGAAAGCGCGTCTCTACGGCCGCTATCTGACGCACGTGTGGGTGTGGATCGAAACGCTGTCGCTGACGATCCGCGATTCGATGTGCGGCTTCCGGCTCTATCCGTTGGCGCTCGCGTGCGAGTTGATCGATAGCGTCGCGTTGCCGACGCGGATGGACTTCGACATCGAAATCCTCGTGCGCCTGCACTGGCGGCGCGCGGCGTTCCGCTCGATTCCGACGCGCGTCACCTATGCCGCCGACGGCGTGTCGCATTTCGACGTGCTGTGGGACAACGTGCGGATCAGCCGCAGTCACACGCGGCTGGTGTTCGGCATGCTGGGCCGTCTGCCGATGCTGCTCGCGCATAAGGTGATGCCACGCCGTACCGCACCGGCCTCTGAGGCGCGCGAACCGCACGAACCCACGGAACCGCACGCCGCCGACTGGTGGCGTATCGCCGAGCGCGGCAGCCATGTCGGTATGGCCTTGCTCGCGCTCAGTTGCACACTGTTCGGCCGCCGCTTCACCGCGCTCTGGCTGCATCCGATCGTCGCGTATTTTCTGCTGACCGGCCGCGCCGCCCGCGAGGCGTCGGGCAACTACTTCAGGCATCTCGGCGCGAGCGCGCCGCACGGCGCCACGCCGCGTCCGGGCTGGCTGTCCGCGTATCGTCACATGCTGGCGTTCGCACAGTCGGGCTTCGACAAGCTCGCCGCGTGGTCCGGGCGCGTCGACGATGCCGACGTCAGGTTCGAAGATCGTTCGGCGTTCGAAGCATTGGTCGCGAGCGGCAAGGGCGCGCTCGTGATCGGCGCACATCTCGGCAATCTGGAGATGACGCGCGCGCTCGCCGCGCACGGCGCGCATGCGAAAGTCACTGCCGTGGTCTATACGGAACACGCGCGCCGCTTCAATAGCGTGCTGGCGTCGGCGAATAGCGAGTTCTCGCGGCATCTGCTCGAAGTCCGCGACTTCGGACCCGAGACCGCGATGCTGATGCAGCAGCGCGTCGATGCCGGCGAACTGCTGGTGATCGTCGGCGATCGGGTCCCCGCGCACGAAGCGGGCCGCACCACCGACGCGCAATTTCTCGGCGCGAGCGCGCCGTTCGCGCAAGGTCCGTATGTGCTCGCGCATGCGCTTGGCTGCCCGGTCTATCTGTTCTTCTGCCTGAAAGTGCGCGACGGTTATCGCCTGTATTTCGAGCCGTTCGCCGAGCGCATCGAGTTGCCGCGCCGCGAACGCGCGCAGCATCTCGCGACGTGGGCGCAACGCTACGCGGCACGTCTCGAACACTATTGCCGCAAGGCTCCTTATCAATGGTTCAACTTCTTCGATTTCTGGGCCAGCCCCAAGCGAGGCGCGAATGGCCGAACATGATCTGAGCGACACGCGTGCCGTCGGCGCGCGCGTGACGGCGGACACAAAAGCAAACGCAGCGGCGGTCGTGATCGGCGCGCGCAAACTGACGATCGAAGAGGTCGTCGCGATTGCGCGGCGCCGCGCGCCGGTCGCGTTGAGCGCGGACCCCGCATGGCGCGCGCGCATCCAGCGCGGGGCGGATTTTCTGCGCCGCCATCTGGCCGAGGGAGCGACCGTGTATGGCGTCAACACCGGTTACGGCGACGCCTGCGTGGTCGACGTGCCGATGGAACTGGTCGAAGCATTGCCGCTGCAACTGACGCGTTATCACGGCTGCGGTATGGGCCAATATCTCGACGACGGGCAAACGCTCGCGGTGATCGCGGCGCGTCTGAACTCGCTGGCCTATGGTTTTTCCGGCGTGCGTCCGGTGCTGCTCGAACGCCTGGCGATCCTGATCAATCATCGCGTGTTGCCGCGCATTCCGGCTGAAGGCTCGGTCGGCGCGAGCGGCGATCTGACGCCGCTGTCGTACGTGGCGGCGGCGCTCGCCGGCGAGCGCGACGTGTGGTTCGAAGGCGCGCTGCGCAACGTGCGTGACGTGTGGACCGAACTCGGCCTCGCGCCGCTCGCGCTCGCGCCGAAAGAGGGGCTCGCACTGATGAACGGCACGGCGGTGATGACGGGCCTCGCCTGTCTCGCGTTTGCCCGCGTCGATCATCTGACGCGGCTCACCGCGCGTTTGACCGCGCTCGCAACGGTCGCGCTCGACGGCCGCGCCGCGCATTTCGACGCGACGTTGTTCGACGTGAAGCCGCATGCGGGCCAGGCCGAAGCGGCCGCATGGATTCGCGACGATCTCGCCGGCCGCGACGATACGCCGGGTCATCGTTTGCAGGACCGTTATTCGATTCGCTGCGCGCCGCACGTGATCGGCGTCGCGCGCGATGCGCTGACATGGGTGCGCCGCGACGTCGAGAACGAGCTGAACAGCGCGAACGACAATCCGCTGATCGACCCGGACAACGAGCGCGTGCTGCACGGCGGCAACTTCTACGGCGGCCATATCGCGTTCGCGATGGATGCGCTGAAGGTCGCGGTCGCCAATCTCGCCGATCTGATGGACCGGCAGCTTGCGCTGCTGGTCGACGTGAACTTCAACAACGGCTTGCCGCGCAATCTGTCGGGCGCGGTGCCCGCGCGCGCGGCAATCAATCATGGCTTCAAGGCCGTGCAGATTTCGTCGTCGGCATGGACGGCGGAAGCGCTGAAGAACACGATGCCCGCGAGCGTCTTTTCGCGCTCGACCGAGTCGCACAATCAGGACAAGGTGAGCATGGGCACGATCGCCGCGCGCGACTGTTTGCGCGTGCTGGAGTTGACCGAGCAGGTGGCCGCCGCGCATACGCTCGCGACGGTGCAGGCCGCGCGTCTGCGGTTGCAGATCGATAGTGCGACGCCGGTGCCGGCGCCGCTGCAAAACTTTATCGATGGCGTGGGCGCGCTGTCGCCGTTCGTCGACGAGGACCGCGCACTGGAGGGCGAACTGCGCGCGTTGACCGCGCGCATTGCCGCGTGCGATCTGCTTGACGACTATCGCACGGACCATCGCACAGGAGCGAACGCATGAGCGCCGCGCCGAAAGTGCTGAGCGCGAGCGCGACGGTCGAAGTGGCGTTTCACGACGTCGACGCGATGAACGTGTGCTGGCATGGCAACTATCTGAAGTACTTCGAGATCGGCCGCGCGGCGCTGCTGCGCGCGTTCGATTACGACTATCGCGAGATGCAGGCGTCGGGTTATGTGTGGCCGATCGTCGAGGCGCATCTGAAGTATGTGCGACCGGCCGTGTACGGTCAGCAGCTCGAAGTGTGTACACAACTGCTCGAACACGAAAACCGCCTGAAAATAGGCTATGAAATTGTCGATTGCGCATCGGGCATGCGACTGACGAAAGGCTACACGATCCAGGTCGCGGTCGATGCCGCCACCCAGGAGTTGCAGTTCGTCTCGCCGCCGGTTGTGTTCGAAAAGCTGGAGCGAGTATGGGGACGATGAGATTGCGTGCGCTAGAGACGAGTGCATCGGGCACATTGGCTGCATGGCGCAGGCTGGGCGCGATCGCCGTGGTCGCTGTGGTCGGTATAGGCGGCGCGATGGCATGGCCGGCGTCGGCGGCAAGTGCGGCGACGACAAACGCTGCAACCACCGCAACCAACGCAGCATCGACACCCGCCGGCAACCCCGCGCTCGTTTCGCAGATCGCCGCACATCTCGCCCAGGCCAGCGGCGTGCGCGCCCAATTCACGCAGACGCAGACGCTGGCCGCGATGAAACAGCCGCTTGTCAGCAGCGGCACGTTGTTGTTCTATCGCGAGCGCGGCGTGATCTGGCAGATCGACACGCCGTACAAAGCCACCTATGTGATCACCGACGCGGGCGTCGTGCAGATCGACGCCACCGGCCGGCGCGTGAACGCGCACAGCGCGCAAGGCACGCGCGGCGTCGCGCAAGTCTCGAAGATGATGCGCGCGATGCTCGGCGGCGACCTGTCGGCGTTGTATTCGCAATTCGACGTGCAGGCCGAAGGCAGCGCCACGCAATGGCGCATGCGGTTGACGCCGAACCAGCCGCAGATCGCGCAGTCGATCAAGCGTCTGGAGATGGATGGCGGCGACTATCTGCAAAGCCTGCGCATTACGCTGGCGAATGGCGACGTCACGAAGCTCGAATTCACGAAGAGCGCGGCTGTGAGCGAGCCGACCGCGGCCGAAAGCAGCCTGCTCGGAGCGCCGTAATGAACCCGCGGGACATGCGCGAACACGACGTGCACAACACACCGCCACCGCGCGCCACGAAGCGGACATGGGGCGTGCGCGCCGCGTGGCTGCTGCTGGCGCTGGTCGCGACGCTGTATTGCGCGTGGCGCTTCGCGGGGCCGTCCCCGTTGCAGACCAATCTGCTCGCGCTGCTGCCTGCCACCGAAGCAGATCCGGTCGCCGAACAGGCGGTCGATACACTGGCGAGCGCGCTCGGCGACCGCACGGTGTTCCTCGTCACTAGCCATGACGACGCGCACGCGAAAGCGGCGGCGCGGCAGCTCGGTGCATCGTTGGAGAAGAGCGGGGCGTTCGGCTCGGTGACGGCCGAGTTGCCGCCGTTCGATCTCGCGCAGATCGCGGCGTTGTACATGCCGTACCGGTTTGGTCTGCTGGCGCCGGGTGATCGCGCGGCGCTCGCGAGTGGCGACGCGGGAACGACGAGCGCGAACGCAGCGAGTGCAACGAACGCACCGGGCGCCGCAAGTCCCACGCTGCACGACACCCTCACCCAACGCCTCTACAGCCCGTTGCGCGGCGGCCTCACCACGCCGCTCGCCGACGATCCGTTCGGCTGGCTCGAACGCTGGCTCGGCGGCCTGCCGCTTGCGACGTCGAATCTCGAAGTCGAAGACAACCTGCTGATCGCGCATCGCGGCGGGGCGACCAGCGTGCTGATCGTCGCGACCTTGCCCGGCTCCGCGTACGAAACGAAAACGCAGCGCGCGGTCCACGCGGCGCTCGCGCAAAGCGAAAGCACGTTGCGCAAGACGTTCCCCGATGTGTCGGTGGCGCGCACCGGCGCCGTCTTCTACGCGGAGTCGGCACGCAGCGCGGCCGAACGCGAGGTGCATCTGATCGGCGTCGCGTCGTTGTGCGGAATCGCGCTGCTGATGATGTGGGTGTTCCGCTCGCCGCGTCTTTTGCTGCTCGGCTTCGTATCGACGGCGCTCGGTATAGTCTGTGCGCTCGCGGTGACGCTGCTGGTGTTCGGCAAGCTGCATCTGCTGACGCTGGTGTTCGGCGCGAGCCTGATCGGCGAAGCGGTCGATTATTCGATTCAGTACTTCGTCGTGTATCTCGGCGCGGGGCGCGAGTGGGATGCGCGGCGCGGCGCGCGCACGGTGCGGCCCGCGCTGACGGTCGCGCTGCTGACGAGCCTGCTCGGCTACGCGATCCTGATGTGGGTGCCGTTTCCCGCGCTCAAACAGATTGCGTGCTTCGCGATGGCCGGCATCGTGACCGCGTTCGCGTCCGTGCTGGGTTTGTTGCCCGCGTTGCTGACGCATGCGCCGAAGCGCAGCCCGCAACGCGTGTTCGCGGCGGCGGCACGGCTGCTGACGCGCTGGCATCGCACGATCGGCGGACGGCGCGCGTGGATCGTCGCGGCGCTGTTGCTGATCGTCGCGATGCCAGGCTGGCTGCGCTTGACCAGCGACGACGATATTCACCTGCTGATCCAGCGCGACCAGTCGCTCGTCGCGCAGGAAGACAAGGTGCGTGATGCGGTGGGCGTCGATAACAGCGCGCAGTTTTTCGTCGTACGCGGCAATACGCCGGAGGCCGTGCTGCAACGTGCCGAAGCGCTCGGCGCGAAACTGGACGCGTTGAACGGCACGCCGAACCAGGTGGGCGGTTATCAGTCGGTGGCGCAGTTCGTGCCGTCGGCGCAGCGGCAGAGCGAAGACCGCGCGTTGCTCGCGCAGCTTGTGTTCAACGACCCCGCCGCGTTGCGCGCGACGCTGCTGCAAGCGGGCTTCAAGGACGAAGTCGCCGATACGTGGCTCGCCGCGTTTGCCCAATCGCAATCGCAAACACCGCTCACCGTCGAACGATGGCTCGCCGCGCCGTGGTCGCAACCGTACCGGCATTTGTGGCTCGGCGAGATGAGGGCGGCGCAGAAGACGTACGCGGCCGTCGTGATTCCGCAAGGGGTGACGCCGCGCAACGCGCCCGCGCTGGGCGCGCTGGCGCAAAGCGTGCCGGGCGTCGCATTCGTCGACAAGGCCGCGAGCGTCTCCAGGCTGTTCGGCGCATATCGCGTCGACAGCGGCTGGTGGCTCGGCGGCGCACTCGCACTCGTGCTCGTGCTGCTGACGCTGCGATACGCGCCGAAGAGCGCTTCGCAGGCCAGCGTGCCGAACGAGATCGGCTCGGGGCGCGCGCCGCAGGAAACCTTGTCGGAAAGCGTCGCGGAATATGACCTCTCGCAGCAGGACGCCTTCAGACCCGCACAACGAAGCGCTCGCCTGGATGCCGTGCAGCAGCACCCGGCCTCTTTGACAGACACCCTGACCACATCCGCGCCGTTCGACGCTCTGCCGAAAATCTCCCTGGCAAAGCGCCTGAGTGGCGGCATCGCCACCACCTTGCCTGTGGCGCTCGCTGTCGGCGTCACGCTCGCGGTGTTCGGCTACGCCGGCGTGCCGCTCAACCTGTTCAACTGGCTCGCGTTGATGCTGGTGCTCGGCGTCGGCGCAAACTATGCGGTGTTCCTGCGCGAAGGCTGTCTGCGCGCGGACGCGGATCTCGGCGCGGTGTGGACAGGCGTGCTGCTGTCGGCGGCGACCACGCTGTTGTCGTTCGGCATGCTCGGCATGAGCGCGATGCCCGCGCTGAAGAGTTTCGGCGCGACGCTCGCGCTCGGCATCGCGGTCTCGGTGCTGCTCGCGCCGATCGGCATGCCATCGGAATCGAGGAGGGTGGCATGAAGACGCCATCAGTTTATTTGCACGCGCTCGGCATGATCAACGCGCTCGGCGCCGACGTCGGCGAGATCGTGCCGGCGCTCGCCGCGACGCGCGCCCCCGGCATGGCGACCGTGCACACCGGCATCGGCGACGCGTTCGCCGGCAGCGTGCTCGCGCCGCTGAACCTGGCGCCGCCCGCCGCGCTCACGCGCTACGACTGCCGCAACAACCGCTTGCTGCTGGCCGCGCTCGCGCAGATCGCGCCCGCCATCGAGGCCGCGCGCGAGCGCTACGGCTCGCACCGGATCGGCGTGGTGCTCGGCACCAGCACGTCCGGCATCGAGGCGGCCGAAGCCGCGTTCGTCTATCACGCGCAAGCGGGCCAGTTGCCCGAGAACTTCAACTACCGGCAGATGGAGATCGGGACCGCCGCGCCGTTCGCCGCCGCCGCGCTCGGCGTGCAGGGCCCGGCGTTCACGATTTCGACCGCGTGCACGTCGAGCGCGAAAGCCTTCGCGTCGGCGCGCCGGTTGCTGCAATTGCAACTGTGCGACGCGGTTGTCGTAGGCGGCGTCGATTCGCTGTGCGAATTGACCGTGCAAGGTTTCGCGTCGCTCGAATCGACCAGCGGCGTGCGTACCAATCCGATGAGCGTCAACCGCTGCGGGATCAACGTCGGCGAAGGCGCGGCCGTATTCCTGATGAGCCGCGACGAAGCGGCGGTGCGGCTCGCGGGCCTCGGCGAATCGAGCGACGCGCATCACATTTCGTCGCCGGACCCGCAAGGCGCGGGCGGCGAACTCGCGCTGCGCGAGGCGCTCGCCGATGCGGGCATCGCATCGTCCGCGCTCGGCTATGTGAATCTGCACGCCACGGCCACGCGCAAGAACGACGAAATGGAAGCGAAGCTGATGACCCGCGTGTTCCCGCAAGGCGTCGCGACGAGCGGCACCAAGCCGCTGACCGGGCATCAGCTCGGCGCGGCGGGCGCGACCGAACTCGGATTCGCGTGGCTCACGCTCGCGCGCGATGACGTGCCGCTGCCGCGTCACGTTTGGGACGGCGAGCTTGACCCGGCATTGCCGCCGCTGGACCTGGTGGAGAACGAACGCTTCCTCGCGCGCGGTGCGAACGCGCAATACGTGATGAGCAATTCGTTCGCTTTCGGCGGCAGCAACGTCAGCCTGATCCTCGGCCGGTGACGCGCATGACGACTGCCATGCCCACCATCGAGCAACTCGCGCAGCAACCGATCGAAGCGATCATCCCGCATCGCGGCAGCATGCTGCTGATCGACGCGGTCGACAGGTTCGACGAGGAAGCGCTGAGCGCGCACGCCACCGTCGATGCACACGCGTGGTATGCCGACGCAGACGGCGCGATGCCCGCGTGGATCGGCATCGAACTGATGGCGCAGGCGATCGCCGCGCACGTCGCGTTGCTGGCGATGCGCGGTGGCGGCCGCGCGCGTCCCGGCGTGCTGCTCGGCTCGCGCAGCTACAAGGCGTTGCAGCCGACGTTCGCGGGCGGCGCGTGTCTCGCGATCCGCGTCGTCGAACTGTTGCGCAGCGAAGAAGGCCACGGCGCGTACGAATGCACGATCCATCATGGCGACGTGTGCTGCGCCGAGGCCGTCGTCAAGGTTTTTCAACCGCCCGATTTTCAGTCTTTCATCGAAGGGAGTTTCAGTTCATGAGCCGGCGTGTTCTCGTTACCGGCGCAAGCCGCGGCATCGGCCGCGCGATTGCGTACAAGTTGGCCGCCGACGGCTTCGCGGTCTCTGTGCATTGCCGCACGGGCCGCAGCGAAGCCGACGCGGTTGCGACGGGCATCGCCGCGCAAGGCGGCACGGCGCGCGTGCTGCAATTCGACGTGCGCGAGCGCGCCGCGTGCCGCGAGGTGCTCGAAGCGGACGTCGCCGCGCACGGCCCGTACTACGGCATCGTGTGCAGCGCGGGCGTCACGCGCGACGCCGCGTTTCCCGCGCTCACCGAAGAAGACTGGGACATCGTGATCGAGACCGGTCTCGACGCGTTCTACAACGTCGTCCATCCGCTCACCATGCCGATGGTGCGCGCGCGCAAGGGCGGGCGCATCGTCACGATCGCGTCGGTGTCGGGCGTGATGGGCAATCGCGGTCAGGTCAACTACAGCGCGGCGAAGGCCGGGCTGATCGGCGCGACCAAGGCGCTCGCGGTCGAACTGGCGACGCGCCACATCACCGTCAATTGCGTCGCGCCGGGGTTGATCGAAACGGGCATGCTCGACCAGATGCCGCTCGAACAGGCGTTGAAGACGGTGCCGATGAACCGCGTCGGCCAGCCTGCCGAAGTCGCGTCGGTGGTGAGCTTCCTGATGTCGGATGCGGCTTCGTATGTGACGCGCCAGGTGATCGGCGTGAACGGCGGGATGGTGTGATGAAGCGCGTCGTCATTACCGGCATGGGCGGCGTCACCGCATTCGGCGATAGCTGGGACGTGATCGAAGCGCGCTTGCGAACCGGCGAGAACGCGGTGCGGCGCATGCCCGAGTGGGATTACTTCGAGTCGCTGCATACGCGGCTCGCGTGTCCGCTGCCCGGCTTCACGCTGCCGGCGCATTATCCGCGCAAGAAGACGCGCTCGATGGGACCCGTGTCGATGTACTCGGTGCGCGCGAGCGAACTGGCGCTCGCCGATGCCGGCCTCGCGGAAGACACGAGCATCGCGGACGGCCGCATGGGCGTCGCGTACGGGTCGTCGTCGGGCTCGGTGCAGCCGATCCGCGCGTTCGGCACGATGCTCGAAAGCGGCTCGATGGGCGGCGTCACGTCGAACAGCTACGTGCAGATGATGCCGCACACCACGGCGGTCAACGTGAGCCTCTTCTGGGACCTGAAAGGGCGCATCATTCCGACCTCGTGTGCGTGCGCGTCGGGCAGCCAGGCGATCGGCTACGCGTATGAGGCGATCCAGACCGGCAAGCAGACGCTGATGCTGGCGGGCGGCGCGGAAGAACTGTCGGGCCCGGCGGTCGCGGTGTTCGACACGCTGTACGCAACCAGCACGCGCAACGACGAGCCGCACCTCACGCCGCGTCCGTTCGATGCCGCGCGCGACGGTCTCGTGGTCGGTGAAGGCGCGGCCACGCTGGTGCTCGAAGAATACGAACACGCGGTGGCGCGCGGCGCGCGGATTCATGCGGAGATCGTCGGCTTCGGCTGCAACTCGGACGGCGCGCACATGACCCAGCCGACCGCCGACACGATTGCACTCGCGATGCAACTCGCGCTGCGCGACGCGCAACTGCCGCCGGAAGCGATCGCCTATGTGAACGCGCACGGCACGTCGACGGATCGCGGCGACATCGCCGAGAGTCATGCGACCGCGCAGACCTTCGGCGAGCGCATGCCGATCAGTTCGCTGAAAAGCTACGTGGGTCACACGCTCGGCGCGTGCGGCGCGCTCGAAGCGTGGTGGACCATCGAGATGATGAAGCGCAACTGGTACGCGCCGACGCTGAATCTGGAGAACGTCGATCCGGCTTGTGCGCCGCTCGACTACATAGCCGGCACCGCGCGCGAGATCGACGCCGAACATGTGATGAGCAACAACTTCGCGTTCGGCGGTATCAACACGTCGCTGATTTTCAGGCGCGTTCGATGAGCGTCGCGCTGCAACGCGTGGTCGTCACCGGCATGGGGATCGTGTCGTGCCTGGGCAATACGCTCGGCGACGTGTCGGCCGCATTGCGCGCGGGCCGCTCGCGTATCGAGCGAATCGACGCGTGGCGCGAGCGCGGTTTCGCATCGCAGGTGGCGGGCGTCGCGTCGGTCGCGCACGAGCCGCCGTTCGAACGCAAGCTCGAACGCTTCATGGGCGACACCGCGCGCTTCGCATGCCACGCGGCGCGCAGCGCAATCGACGACGCGGGGCTCGCGCCCGCCGCATTGCGTTCGCCGCGAGCGGGTGTCGTGATCGGCTCGGGCGTCGGCACGATGGCGAGCTACGATACCGCGCTCGCGATCGCACATGCACGCGGCGTCGAAAAAGTGCCGCCGTACGTCGTGCCGCATGTGATGAGCAGCACCGCGTCGGCGAACGTCGCGCAAGTGTTCGGGCTCGAAGGAGTGAGCTATTCGCCGTCGTCGGCGTGTACGACTTCGGCGCTCGCGATCGGCCAGGCGATGCAGTTGATCCAGACCGGCCGTCAGCAGATCGTGCTGGCCGGCGGCAGCGAAGCGCTGCACGACAACACGACGCTGCTGTTCGATTCGATGGGCGCATTGTCGCGGCGCTTCAATCACACGCCGCAGCACGCGTCGCGCCCGTACGACACGCAGCGCGACGGTTTCGTGATCGCATCGGGCGGCGGCGTGCTGGTGCTCGAAGCGCTCGATCACGCGTTGGCACGCGGCGCGCGCATCTATGCGGAGTTGACCGGCTTCGGCGATTGCACGGACAGCGCGGCGATGGTCGCGCCGCGCGCGGCGGGCATCGCACGGGCCATGCGCGGCGCGCTGGAACAGGCGGGCAGATTCCCCGATTACATCAACACGCACGCGCCATCGACGCCGCTCGGCGATAGCGAGGAACTGCGGGCGTTGCACGACGTATTCGGCGCGACGGCTGGGCAGCGCGTGCCAGCGTTTTCGTCGACCAAGGGCATGACCGGGCATTCGCTCGGCGCGTGCGGCGCGCACGAGGCGATCTACACGCTGCTGATGATGCGCGACGGCATCATCGCGGGCACGGCGGATAACGGTTCGCCGGAGCCCGACGTGCGCGACATGCCGCTCGTTCGTACCACGCGCGAAGCGCGTATCGATGCGGCGATGTCGGTGTCGTTCGGGTTTGGCGGCAGTTGCGCGAGCCTCATGTTCGAAGGATGGCAGGGCGGTTGAATGGACCGGAAAACGAGGGCCGAACAATCGGCCGCAACTTTAAAAACAACGAAGGTGACGATAATGAAAAGACTGGGTGTGTTCGGTGCGCTGGCAGTGGTGGCGTTGACGCAGACGGGTTGCGCGACGCAGGTGAAGTCGGTGCCGTTCACGGCGGCGGGTGGCGAGTCGCGCGGTGAAGTGCCGGTGTTTTTCGGCCAGCAGGATCATCCGGCGGTGAAGAACAAGGTGGGCGAGGTCGCGTATTCGGTTCGGATCGCGCGCAAGCAATCGAATCCGGACGACGCGTGTCACGAGGCGCTCGGCGAAGCGGTGCGCAAGCTGCGCGACGCGGCGCGCGAGCGTCACGCAAATGCGGTGATCGATGTGACGACGCGTTTTCACAGCACCGAAACCAGTTCGTCGGCAGACTTCACGTGCGGTGTGAGTCCGAGCGCCGCCGCGCTTGCGGTGCGTGGGCAACTGGTCGTGCTGGAAGCGCGTTGAGTCGAAGCGATTGAGTTGAAGCGAGGCGGCAAGGCGGCATGCCGACTTTGCTGTCTGCTTGTGAGAGAAGCGCGCGCCTTGACGGGTTTTAGCGGGCTTAAATGGCTTTAAATGGGCCTTCAGGCGGCCTTAACCGCCGCGACATTGACTAGCGTCTCGCGACGCTTGCCCGGTTGCGGACGATACAGCCCGAGCCGTTCGAGCAGACCGAAGTCTTTCGCGCGGCTCCACCACAGATAAGGCAGCGACACGTTGCGCTGAGCAAAGCTGAAGCCGCCGCGACGGATCATGTCGAGGTAGCCGTCGGCGCTCTTTTGCACCTGCATCGGATGACGAAACAGCAGCCGGATCACCCATGACTTGATGTACGCATCGGTCGATTCGGCGAACAGCAGAATGCCGCCCGGTTTCAGTACCCGGCGGAACTCGGCGAGCGCGCGGTCCTGCTCGACGAGATGATGGAAGGTTTGATGGCAGAACACGATGTCGGCACTCGCGTCGGGCAACGGCAGGTTCGCGCAGTCACCATGCAGCAGTTCGATATCGGTGAGCGTGTTGCGGCACGCGTGGGCCGCGTTCGCGGCGAGCGTCAGCGACGGCGCATGGAAGTCGATGCCGACGAGGCGGCGCGGCTTGAACGCTTCGGCGAGCAGGCGAAACGAAATGCCTTGCCCGCAGCCGACGTCGACGATCACCGGCGCATCGGGCAACGGCGCATCGATCAGGCGCTTGAGGTCGTTGATCGCGACCCGCAGCACATGATGCTCCCACGTATGCGTGCGCAGGAACCAGATGCCGAACGCCGTCTCCGGCACGAAGGGCACACTGGATGTTTCGGATGACGACACGATGCACTCCCGGCGAAATGTTGTTCCTGCTATCAGAGGCACGATTGTAACGAGAAGTATGGGCGCGGCGTACTGCGGCGCCGCGCATGCAAACAATTGAGGCAAATTTGAACAAACAATCATCAACGCGGACCGTCGTCGACGTCGCGATCATCGGCGCCGGCCCGTCGGGCGCGGTGGCCGCCGCGCTGTTGCGCAAAGCGGGCCGCTCGGTGCTGGTGCTGGAGCGTCAGCACTTCCCGCGCTTCTCGATCGGCGAGAGCCTGCTGCCGCAGAGCATGGCTTACCTCGAAGAGGCGGGCATGCTGCAGGCCGTGGTCGAAGCCGGCTTCCAGCATAAGAACGGCGCGTATTTCGTCTGGCGCGATCGATCGTCGTCGTTCGATTTCCGCGACAAGCACTCGGCCGGCTGGGGCACCACTTACCAGGTCGAGCGCGCGGTGTTCGACGACATCCTGATTCGTTGCGCCGCCGGGCAGGGCGCCGACGTGCGTTTCGGCCACACGGTGCGCGCGGTTCATACGGGCGACACGCCGCTCGTCGACGTGATCGACGAGGCGGACCACGCGTACCAGGTCGAGGCGCGCTTCGTGCTCGATGCGAGCGGGTTCGGGCGCGTGCTGCCGCGTTTGTTGAATCTCGAATCGCCGACGCGCATGCCGACGCGCGCCGCGCTCTTCACGCACGTACGCGACGGCGTTCCGGTCGACGCCAGCGACCGCAACAAGATCTGCATCGCGACGCATCCTGAGCGCCGCGACGTGTGGTTCTGGATGATTCCGCTCGCGGGCGGACGCTCGTCGGTGGGGTGTGTCGCCGAGGCGAGCTTTCTCGACGTGCCCGAAGCGAAGCGCGACGCGACGCTGCGCGCGCTGATCCAGCAGGAGCCGACGCTGAACCGGCTGATCGGCAACGCGCCGTTCCT
This sequence comes from Paraburkholderia ginsengisoli NBRC 100965, assembly GCF_000739735.1. GTDB lineage: Bacteria > Pseudomonadota > Gammaproteobacteria > Burkholderiales > Burkholderiaceae > Paraburkholderia > Paraburkholderia ginsengisoli. The sequence continues at coordinate 268,944 of NZ_BBJF01000003.1, forward strand.
GATGCCGGTGCGCCATATCGGCGGCTACGCGGCGAACGTCGAGCGTTTGCATGGGCCCGGTTACGCGCTGCTCGGCAATGCCGGCGAGTTTCTCGATCCGGTGTTTTCGTCCGGCGTGACGATCGCACTGCGCTCCGCGCATCTCGCGGCGCACACGTTGAACCGGCAACTGGACGGCGTGAAGGTCGACTGGCCGGCGGATTACGACGTGCCGTTGCGCAAGGGGATCGACACGTTCCGCGCGTTCGTCGAGCGCTGGTACACGGGCGAGTTGCAGGACATCATCTACTACCCGGACCAGGTGCCATCGATCCGCCGGATGATCAGCGCGGTGCTGGCCGGCTATGCGTGGGATGAAACGAATCCGTACGTCGCCGATCCTGTGCGGCGGCTCAATGCGCTGCATGAGGTGTGCACGCAGCGGTGAAAACGGCGGCGTCGTGTGAGCCGCGCGTTGCAGAGGTCAATGAAAAACGGCGCTTCGGGAAGCGCCGTTTTTTCGTTCAGCCGGCCGATGAGCGAGGCCACATCGTCAAGCCACGCTCACGCGGCAATTTTCGCCGTTCGCGGCGCGTGCTGTCGTACATCGTCGCGACGATGCACGCGCTTGCCCGCCGCATACGTTTCGTACACCGCACGATCGTCGCCGAGCAGCGCGAACGCAAACAGCAATTCCTCCAGCGATTCGGTGCGCGCGGTACGCCGCGCGAGCAGCGGCGTCGCCTGCGGATCGAGCACGACGAAGTCCGCCTCCGAGTTCGGCTTCAACGTGCCGACCTTGTCCGCGAGGTCGAGCACTTCGGCCGCGCCGGCGGTCGCCAGGTAGAACATCCGCGTGGCCGTCAGATGATGGCCGCCCAGACGCGCGACCTTGTGCGCTTCGTTCATCGTTTGCAGCATCGAGAACGACGTGCCGCCGCCGACGTCGGTCGCTAGCGCGATCGGCATGCCCGCCGCGTCGGCCTTGTCGAAATCGAACAGACCGCTGCCGAGAAACAGGTTCGAGGTCGGGCAGTGCGAGGCGACCGCGCCGGTTTGCGCCATGCGTTTGCGGTCTTCCTCGTCGAAGTGGATGCAATGGCCGTACACCGCGCGGCGGCGCAGCAGGCCGTAGTGATCGTAGATGTCCAGATAGCTGCGGTGGCCGGGGAACAGACCCGCGACCCATTTCACTTCGTCGAGATTTTCCGCAACGTGGCTCTGGATGAACACGTCCGGATGTTGACGCGCGAGCATGCCGCACGCTTCGAGTTGCGCTTCGGTCGAGGTCGGCGCGAAACGCGGCGTGAGCGCGTACATCTGGCGGCCACGATTGTGCCAGCGGCCGATCAGCTCGGCGCTGTCGTCGTAACCCGATTGCGCGGTGTCGCGCAGGAACTCGGGGCAGTTGCGGTCCATCAGCACCTTGCCCGCCACCATCCGCAGATTGCGCGCTTCGCTTTCGGTGAAGAGCGCATCGGCGGATTCCTTGTGGACCGTGCAGTACACGAGCGCCGTGGTCGTGCCGCACGCGAGCAGTTCGTCGATGAAGAAGCTCGCGGTGTCGCGCGCATACGCCATATCGGTGAAGCGGCGCTCGGTCGGAAACGTGTAGGTGTCGAGCCACGGCAACAAGCCCGGTGCCGGCGACGCGATCATGTCCGTTTGAGGAAAGTGAATGTGCGTGTCGATGAAGCCCGGCACGATCAGCTTGTCGCGCATCTCGTGCACCTGGGTGCCCGGCGCGAGCCGCGACGCGAGCGCCGCATACGCGCCCGCCGCGGCCACGTGACCGTCTTCGACGATCAGCAGGCCGTCCTCGTGGAACACGGCAGCATCGGGCGAATGTGCCGGGTCACCGTTGAAGGTCAGCAGTTGCGCGCGAAAGGCCGACTGCGCTGCTTTGGCCGGCGTGTTGGTCGGCGCTTTGGCCGGGTTAGCCGGGTTGGTCGCTTGAGTCATGGAAAAACCGTCTCCGAATGTGAATAACCGTGCGGCGCGAACGGTGGTTTCCGCGTGGCGCTGAAACCACCGCGTGCCGCCGGCCGCGTTATGCCGGCCCGTCTGTGCGGGCCGCGTTGGTATCGGTGCGATGCCAGTGCGCGTCGAGCTTCGCGATCAGCGCGCCGCGCTCCTCGGGCGTCACGAACGACGCCTCGAAACTGTTGCGGACGATCGTGTAGACCTCGGCGTCGTTGAGCTTCAACGCGTCGATGGTGGCGAGGTAATTCGCGTTCACGTAGCCGCCGAAGTAGGCCGGGTCGTCGGAATTCACCGTGACCGCGACGCCGCGATCGAGCAGGTCCTTTAGCGTGTGTTTGGTGAGGTCGTCGAACACGCACAGCTTCAGGTTCGACAGCGGGCACACGGTCAACGCGACGCGCGAATCGGCGAGGCGCGTGACGAGCGCCGGGTCTTCGATGCTGCGCACGCCGTGATCGACGCGATCCACCTTCAGCAGATCGAGCGCTTCGTAGATATACGACGGCGGACCTTCCTCGCCCGCATGCGCGACGAGCTTCAGACCAAGCGCGCGCGCCTTCGCGAACACGCGCTCGAACTTCGACGGCGGATGACCGCGCTCCGACGAATCCAGGCCCACGCCGATCAGCCGATGCTTGTACTGCTCGAACAGCGGCAACGCTTCGTCGAACGTGGCGAGCGCGTCCTCTTCGGACAGATGGCGCAGGAAACACAGAATCAGCTTGCTCGACATGCCGCGCTGCTCCGCGTCGGCGAGCGCGCGTTCGATGCCGGCCACGACCGTCGCGATCGGCACGCCGCGTTCGGTATGCGTCTGCGGGTCGAAGAAGATTTCGCTGTGGATAACGTTGTCCGCGAGGCAGCGTTCGACGTACGCCATCGTCATGTCGTAGAAGTCCTGCTCGTGCAGCAGTACGCTTGCGCCCGCGTAGTAGATGTCGAGGAACGATTGCAGATCGGTGAACGCGTACGCGGCGCGCAGCGCGTCGATCGAGTCGTACGCAAGCTTCACGCCGTTGCGTTCGGCGAGCGCGAAAATCAGTTCGGGTTCGAGCGAGCCTTCGATGTGGATGTGCAGCTCGGCCTTCGGCGCCCGTGCGGTTTTATCGGCGAGCGATGTCGATGCGGGGGTAGCGGTCGTTGTCGTCATGGTGGTTGGAGTTTGTTGGAGTCGGTTCGCGCCGGGCGTCATACTTCAGACCGTTTGCGTCGCGCGGTGCGTGCCCGCGTTCGCCTCGACGGCCTGCAACACCTGCGCGGCCGCCGAGATCGCGATGACCTCGGGCGATTTGTCGACGATTCCGTCGACGCCGAGCGGGCACTTCATCCGCGCGATCCGCGACGGATCGATGCCGCGCGCCGCGAGCCGGTGTTCGAACTGCTTGCGCTTGCTATGCGAGCCGATCATGCCGAAGAACGCGAAATCGCCGCGCCGCAGAATGCGCTCGGCCAGTTCGAGATCGAGCGCATGATTGTGCGTCATCACGATGAAATACGTGTTCGGCGCGGCCTGGTCGATCGCTTCGTCGGGCGCGTCGTTCGGATCGAGCTTGACGTTCGGCGCGTGCAGCGTGTCGTTCGGCGGAAACTGCGCGTCGCGTTCGTCGACCCAGCGCACGGTGCAGGGCAGCGTGGCGAGCACGCGCACCAGCGCGGCGCCCACGTGGCCTGCGCCGAACAGCACGACCGGGAAGTCGCCTGGCGCGATGGTTTCGGTGAGCAGCGCGCCGCTGTCGTCGAAACCGGCGCCGTCCCACAGCAGGCAGTCGGCGGCATCGACGCCGGGCTCGGGCTCGGACAGCATCACCGCGTCCGGCGCGGGGCCGAATGATACGCTACGCACCGTCGATTGACCCGCAGCCACGCGCTTCGCGAGCGACGTGATCCAGCCGAGGTCGCCGATGTCGAGCCGCTCGAACGCGAGAATCACCGCGCCGCCGCAGCATTGGCCGAGGCTCGGGCCGAGTGCGAAACGCTCCAGCCGGCGCATGTGCGGCGAGCGCATGCCGTCGCGCAGCACCTGGCGCGCAGTCTCGATCGCCTTCCATTCGAGGTGGCCGCCGCCGATCGTGTGCTTGGCCGAATCGCGCGTGACGATCATCCTGGTGCCGGCTTCGCGCGGCGCCGAACCTTCGACGCGTGCGACCGTCACCAGCACGGCGGCGTCGCCGTGCGCGAGCAGTTGTTGCAGGTCAGGTAGCCAGGCTTGCATCCGGCGGTTCTCCATACATGGCCGCGCGGGGTGTCCGTGCGGCCGGTTGCGTGTGGCGTGACGCGTTCGTGTCGCGTCGGGCCGTGAGGTGATTCGTTGCGAACATTCTATGGCGGTCGTTGTCAGGCCGTCGTGTCGGTGATGGGCTCCGTGGCGGGTTCCGTTGCGTGCGCGGCCTGCAACGCGTCGAGCGCATCGAGGATCGCTTCGGGCGTGGCCGGCGCACGCAACAGCGGAGCAGTTTGCGCGCCCGGCACCGCCGCCGCGATCGCGTCGCGAATCGCCAGGAACACCGAGAACGGCAGCAGCAGTGGCGGCTCGCCGACGGCCTTGGAACGGAACACGGTCGGCTCCGCGTTCTCGTTCTGATAGAGCCGCACATAAAACGCGGCGGGGGTGTCGCTCACAGACGGAATCTTGTACGTGGACGGCGCGTGCGTCATCAGACGGCCATCGCGGTTCCACCACAGTTCCTCGGTGGTGAGCCAGCCCATGCCCTGAATGAAGCCGCCTTCCACCTGGCCGATGTCGATGGCCGGATTGATCGACTGGCCGGCGTCGTGCAGCACGTCCGCGCGCAGCAGTTTCCATTCGCCGGTCAGCGTGTCGATCACGACCTCGGACACCGCTGCGCCGTACGCGAAGTAATAGAACGGATGACCGGTCAGCGTCTTGGCGTCCCAATGCACTTTCGGCGTCGTATAGAAGCCGTCCGACCATAACTGCACGCGCGCCAGATACGCCGCGCCGACCAGTTGTTCGAACGGCATCGCGCCACCGTTCACCGATACCGTGCCATGCGCGAATTGCACGTCGTCCGCCTGGCCGCCGAGCTGTCTGGCCGCGAGTTCGGCAAGCCGCGCGCGGATCGTTTGCGCGGCCGCTTCGGCGGCCTTGCCGTTCAGATCGCTGCCGGTCGACGCTGCCGTTGCGGACGTATTCGCGACCTTGGAGGTGTCGGTGGCCGTGACCCGCACGCGCGACAGCGGCAGGCCGAACTGATTCGCGACCACTTGCGCGACCTTCGTGTTGAGCCCCTGGCCCATCTCGGTGCCACCGTGATTGACGAGCACCGAGCCGTCCTTGTACACATGCACCAGCGCGCCGGCCTGGTTCAGAAACGGCACGTTGAACGAGATGCCGAACTTCACCGGCGAAAACGCGAGGCCGCGTTTGAGCACGGGACTGCCCGCGTTGAACGCGGCGATAGCCGCGCGACGCGCGCGATAGTCGCTGCTGTCGAGCAGCGCATCGGTCAGCGGCGCGATGATGTTGTCCTCGACGCGCTGGCCATAAGGCGTCGTATCGCGTTCGCCGACGCCGTAGTAGTTGGCGACGCGCACATCGAGCGGATCGCAATGCAACTGACGCGCGATGCTGTCGAGCATCACTTCCATCACGAGCGCGCCTTGCGGTCCGCCGAAGCCGCGAAACGCGGTGTTCGATTGCGTGTTGGTCTTGCAGCACAGCGCAACGATATCGACATCGGACAGGTAGTACGCGTTGTCGAAGTGGCAAAGGGCGCGCGTCGCGACGGCGCCCGACAGGTCCGCTGAATAGCCCGCGCGCAATGCGATTTCGACGCGCGCGCCGAGAATGCGGCCGCTGTCGTCGAAGCCGGCTTCGTACTCGTAGACCGCGTCGTGGCGCTTGCCGGTGATCATGAAATCGTCGTCGCGGTCGGCGCGCAGTTTGACCGGGCGGCGCAGCAGTTTCGCCGCGAGCGCCGCCACGCATGCGAAGAGGGCCGACTGCGATTCCTTGCCGCCGAAGCCGCCGCCCATGCGCCGGCATTCGCACACCACGTTATGCGCGGGCCAGTCGAGCATATGCGCGACCACCTGCTGCATTTCGCTCGGATGCTGCGTCGAACTGTAGACGAGCATGCCATCCATTTCCTTCGGCACCGCGTACGCGATCTGGCCTTCCAGATAAAACTGCTCCTGGCCGCCGACTTCAAATGTGCCGCTGATCCGGTGCGGCGCGCCGGCGATCTTCGCGTCGGGCTCGCCGCGTTTGAGGTGCAATGGCGGCAGCACGAATTGCCTCGCGGCCTTCGCGTCGGCCGGGGTGAGGATCGCTTCGAGCGGATCGTAGCGGATCACGTCGTCGCTTTTCGCGAGCGCTGCGGCGCGCCGCGCGAGATCGTGCGTTTCGGCGATCACCGCGAACACCGGCTGGCCGAGATACAGCACTTCGTCGACGGCGAGAATCGGATCGTCGTGCAGCACCGGGCCGCAATTGTTTTCGCCGGGGATGTCCTCGGCGCTCAGTACCGCGATCACGCCGGGCGCTTTTCTCACCGCGTCCAGATCCATCGACACGATCCGCGCGTGCGCATGGCGCGACAGGCCGAGCGCCGCGTGCAGCGTGCCGTGCAACTCGGCGATGTCGTCGGTGTAAGTGGCTTCGCCGCTTACGTGCAGCGCGGCCGATTCATGCGGCAGCGAGACACCGATTGCCGCGTCGGTCTCGCGCGAAATTGCGTCCTTGCCGGCAGGCGTCGCGCCGGTTTGGGCGATGAAAGAATCGGTCCGGTTCATCACGACGCCTCCTTGCCAACAACCGCATCCGTCATCGCCGGCATAGCCGCCTCGAAGCCGAACGCATTCACGTCGAGCAGCGCGAGCGGCGCGTCAACGCGCGTTTCGAGGTGGAAGCGCCACAGCAGGTTGCGCGCCACCTTCAGCCGATACGCGCTCGACGCGCGCATGTCGGTGAGCGGCTGGTAATCGGCGACGAGCGCGTTCATCGCCTGGCGCGCGGTGCTCTCGTTCCAGCTCGCGCCGGTCAGCACGGCCTCGGTTTGCGCCGCGCGCTTCGGCGTGGCCGCCATGCCGCCGAATGCGATGCGCGCGTGCTCAATCGTGCCGTCGTCGTCGAGACGCAGCGCGAGCGCCGCGCATACCGCAGAGATGTCCTGATCGTAACGCTTGGCCACCTTGTACGTGCGAAAGCGCAGCGTGCCCGCCGGGCGCGGCACGCGCAGCGCCGCGACGAATTCGCCGGACGCGAGCGCGGTTTTCTGATAGCCGAGGTAGAACGCGTCGAGCGGCAGCGTGCGAGTCGCCGCGCCGTGACGCAGCACGACTTCGGCGCCAAGCGCGAGCAGCGCCGGCATCGAATCGCCGATCGGCGAGCCGTTCGCGACGTTGCCGCCGAGCGTGCCGGCGTTGCGGATCGGCAGCGACGCGAAGCGCGTCCACAGTTCGGCGAGTTCGGGGTTGTCGGCGGCGAGCGCCGCGTACGCATCTTCGAGCGTGACGGCCGCGCCGATCGTCAGCGTCTGCGCATCGCGCTCAATGGTCTTCAGTTCGGCGACGTTGCCGATGTACAGGATGTCGCCGAGATCGCGGAACTGCTTGGTGACCCACAGGCCGACGTCGGTGCTACCGGCCAGCAGCCGCGCGTCGGGATGCGCGGCGCGCAGCGTGGCGAACGCGTCGAGCGTGAGCGGGGCGTGGAAGGTGGGCGAGCCGAACGCGGCGCCGCGCGTGTCGGGCGCGACGTATTCGAAGGTGTCGGCGCGTCGCAGGTTGAGCAATTGCTTCGCGATGGCCTCGCGGTCCAGCGTCATGCGCGGGTAGTGCGGATAGTCGAACATCTTTTGCGACGCGTCGACGATCGGCCGGTAGCCGGTGCAGCGGCACAGATTGCCGGACAACGCGGCGTTGATTTCGTCGCGGGTGGGCAGACCGGCGTCGGCGGGCTGGTTTTCGTACAGCGCCCACATCGACATCACGAAGCCGGGCGTGCAGAAGCCGCATTGCGAGGCGTGGCAATCGACCATGGCCTGCTGCACGGGGTGCAGCGTGCCGTCGGCGGCGCGCAGGTCTTCGACGGTGAAGAGCGCCTTGCCATCCAACGTGGGCAGAAACTGGATGCACGCGTTGACCGCTTTCAGCGCGAGCGCGCCGCGCGCGTCCAGTTCGCCGACCACCACCGTGCACGCGCCGCAGTCGCCTTCCGCGCAGCCTTCCTTGGTGCCGGTGCAATGCAAATCCTCGCGCAGGTGCTGAAGCACGGTGCGCGTCGCCGGGATGCCCGCGACCTCGCGGACGGCCCCCTGGTGATAGAAGCGGATGGTTTGCGTTGTCATGGCGAATCCGAGAGACAGTGCGGACCGGGCGCGCGTTACGCATGGGGTCGCCAAAGCCGGCCTCGCGCACGTAGATCGCCATCCAGGTCCGAAGATAGCATTACCGCGGCCCGAAAATATTTCCCGTGTCGCATGAAGCCTATGCGGCAACGGTCATGACCGCTCGTGACCTCAGTACGATTCGCGCGCGGGCGGGAAGTTGCGTGGGGCGGCGGGATTGCGTAAGGCAAACGCAAAAACGCCGGCCTTCGGCCGCCGCGAACGGCGACGCGAAGTCCGGCGTGGTATCGGTGCGGAAAGCGGCGAAGCGCGCCGCGCGCTTAGGCGACCCGGCGGCGATTGCGGATCAGGCTCAGCACCAGCGGAATGAACGCGAGCACGAATGCGACCAGCGCCCACATCGGCAAAGTCAGGCCGAGAATCGGCGGATAGGCCGTTTCACACAGGCCGGCGACCTTGAACACGCCCGGCAGCCAGCGCGCGGGCGGCAAGCTGTCGACCACCGGTTGCAGCGCATCGAAGCCGCAGCTGAAGCCGGGATGGGCCTGCACGTACACGTGCCGCGCGGCGGTCACGATACCCGCGAGCGCCGACAACGCCGCGAGCAATTCCAGCAGACGCACGCCGCGCCAGTGATTGAAGCGCGCGCCGAGGAACGCGAAGATCGCGATCAGCAGGAAGAAATAACGCTGGATGATGCACAACGGGCACGGGTCTTCGTGCAGGAAGTACTGCAGATACAGTGCGCCGCCCACCAGGGCGACGCAGATCAGGCCAAGCAGAACCAGCAGGGAGCGCTCGCGGCGCAGCATCGCAGTGTCGTTGTTCATGGATCGTAGGGCGGTCTCAACCAGAAAGGGCGGGTGCCCGCGATTCTAGCGCGAACCCCCGCCCGGACGCACAGCGCGCGATGCCGCGGCAATGCGGACGGCGCCTCGCCCACGCGCCTGCTCGCCTGCTCGCCTGCTCCCGCTCAGCGGATCGCGTTGAGCACCGCCTCGGCGCCGCGGCCGATCGCCAGCAGCGCGTCGTCGGCGTGCGGCGCGCCCGCCAGCATCAGGCCGACCGGCGCGTCGCCGCGCAGATGGCAGGGCACCGACAGCGCGCAGGTGTCGAGGAAGTTGAACGCGCTCGGGTTGCGCAGGATCAGCGCGTTGGTACGGCCGAAGGCGTCGTCGTCGTGGATCAGATCGGCCACGCGCGGCGGCACGACCGGCACGGTCGGCGCGACCACCGCGTCGAAGCGCTGCCACAGCGTGCGCGCGGCTTCGTCGAGCATCCCCTCGCGCTCGGCGAGCAGGTCCAGATAGTCGGCCGCGCTGGCCGGCTGGCCTTTGAGAATGCGAGTGAGCACGCGTGGGTCGTACTGCTCGCGATGTTTTTCAAGCAGCGGCCGGTGCCACGCATACGCTTCGATCGGCGAGAAGCCGAAGCGGTTGATCTCCGGCAGGCGGTCGAGCGGTGCGAACCGCACTTCGCTGACGATCGCACCCGCCGCTTCGAGGTGCTTGAGCGCGGTGTCGAGCGCGGCGGCGACCGCGGGCTCGACGCCGTCGGTGACGAAGTGGGTCAGCACGCCGAGGCGCACGCCTTCGAGCGGCCGCGCAGCCGGAATGCGCGGCTCGAGGCCCGCGAGCATCCGGTCGACCAGCGCGCAGCACGCGACCGACACGCCGATCGGCCCGAACGAATCGAGCGTCGACGAAAGCGGCACGCCGCCCTGTTTGGGGATGCGGTCGGCGGTCGGCTTGAAGCCGGTCAGTCCGCACAACGCCGCCGGAATGCGGATCGAGCCGCCGGTGTCGGTACCGAGCGCAACGGCTGCCATGCCGTCGGCGACCGACGCCGCCGCGCCCGACGACGAGCCGCCCGAAATGCGCTCGTCGCCCTTCACGTTGCGTCGATACGGTGACAACGGATTGCCGTAGTGCGGATTCAGCCCGAGTCCGGAAAAAGCGAACTCGCTCATGTTGGTGCGCCCGACGATCACCGCGCCGGCCCGCTTCAAACGCGCAACGGCGACCGCATCGGCCTTCGCGGCGGGCGCGTCGGCGAGCACGATGGAACCGGCGCGGGTCGGCTGGCCTTCGATGTCGAACAGGTCTTTCACCGAGACCGGAATGCCGGCGAGCGGCGACAGCACCGTGCCGGCCGCGCGCAGACGGTCATGCGCGTCGGCGGCGGCGCGGGCGCTGGCGGCGTCGACGTGCATGAAGGCGACGTCGCCCTGGCCGGCCGGATCTTCGATCCGTTCGAGCGCGGTTTCGACGAGCGCGCGGCTCGTGGTGCGGCCGGCGGCGAGGTCGGCGGCAAGCTGGGCAAGCGGCGGAAAGGGCGTGAATTCAGGGGCCATGATGTCGAGGAGAATCCGGTTGAACCGGGCGAAGCCGGTCGATCAAAGGGATGCGGCAATTAAAGCGGGCGCTGCCAATGCGATGCAAGTTCGATGCGAATGCGATAGAAAGCGGCCGCGTGTGCTGCGCGCGCCCGATGCTTCAGATACGGTTGAACAGCGTCGCGCGGAACGCCTCGATGTGCTTCTGCACCGATTGACGCGCGCCTGCGGCATCGCGTTCGCGCAGCAGGCGAAACAGTTCGAGATGTTCTTCGTGGACGTCTTCGAGATGATGCGGCTCCGACAGCGAGATGAACCAGAAACGCAGCGAGCGCTCGTGCAGTCCGCGCAGGATGTCGGCGAGCACCGCGTTGCGCGAGGCGGCCGAGATCGCCAGATGAAACTCGCGGTCGATGTCCATCATCCCTTCCACGTCGTGCGCGGCCACGCAGGCCGACGAGCGGTCCAGCAGCGCCTGCATCGCGTCGTAGTCGTGCTGCTGCGCGTGGCGCGCGGCGAGTTCGACGCAGTAGCTTTCGTTGACGAGGCGCACGTCGATGATCGCCAGCACGTCGTCGAGCGACACCGGCCGGACCATGATGCCCTTTCTCGGCATGATGGTCAGCATGCCTTCGTGAACCAGCCGATGCAGCGCCTGGTGAACCGGCGTTCTGCCGATCCCGGTCAGGGCCATCAATTCCGCTTCGTTGAGCACCTCGCTCGGCCGCAGCCGCATCGTGATGATCTCGCGCTTGACGAACGCGTACGCCTGCTCGGCGAGGCTCGCGGTGGCGGTCGCGCGGGTGGGCGGGGAAGGGCGGGCAGTCTGCTGGAGCGTCATGAGTGGAGCTGGCGGGCGATGTCGTCCGCATTGTAGAGCAAGGTTTTGCGCGCACGGAGCGGCGGGTGCGCGCAAGAGGCGGGCGGCGTCGCCCTCTTGCCGCGCTTCATGCATGCCCCGCCGCGACCTTCGCCGCGTGCTGCACCTTCACGCGCGGCATCAGCAGCGTAACCAGCCCGCCGACGATCAACGCCCCCGCGATCAGCACCAGCCCGAACGTCACGCTATGCGTCGCGTCCTTGACGATGCCGAGCACGTACGGGCTCACATAGCCCGCGAGGTTCGCGATCGAGTTGATCACCGCGATCCCGGCGACGGCCGCCGTGCCTTGCAGGAAGGTCGTCGACATCGACCAGAAAATGCCGAAGCCCGCGAGGATGCCGATATACGCGATCGACAGACCGGTGACGGCGAGCGGAATCGAGTTCGTCACCGACGCGCTGCCGAGCAGGCCGCCCGCGCCGATAAAGCAGCACACCGCGTAGTGCCAGCGCCGTTCGCCGGTGATGTCCGACGAGCGGCCGATCAGGATCATGCCGATGCCCGCCGCCAGATACGGAATCGCGGTGACGAAACCGTTGGTGACGAGGTTCGTCACGCCGAGATCCTTGACGATCTGCGGCAGCCAGAACGAGAAGCCCGCGTTGCCGGTGACGAGGCAGAAGTAGATCAGCGTCAGCAGCCAGAAGCGGCCCGAGCGCAGCGCGACCGCGAGGCTGTGTTCGGCTCCGGCCGCCTGCGCCGCGCTGTTTTCGCGCGCGATGCGGTTGATGATCACGCGCTTTTCGTCGGCGCTGAGCCACGCGGCTTCGGCCGGCGTGTTGCGCAACACAGCGAGGGCCCAGAAACCCGCGAGAATCGACGGGATGCCTTCAATCAGGAACATCCACTGCCAGCCGCGCAGCCCGTGCGCGTCATGCAGCGCGGACATCAGAAAGCCCGACAGCGGCGCGCCGACGATGCCCGCCACCGGAATCGCCGCCATGAACACGGCGACCATCCGTGCGCGCCGGTCGGACGGAAACCAGAAGGTCAGGTACAGCACCACGCCCGGCACCAGCCCGGCTTCGGCGACGCCGAGGAAAAAGCGCAGCACGTAGAACATCGTTTCGCTGCGCACGAACATCATCAGGCACGACAGCAGGCCCCACAGCATCGTGATGCGCGCGATCGTGGCGCGCGCGCCGAACTTCTTCAGCAGCAGATTGCTCGGCACCTCGAACACGAAGTAGCCGAAAAAGAAGATCCCCGCGCCGAGTCCGTACGCCGCGTTCGACAGGCCGAGATCGCCGGTGAACTGCAGCTTCGCGTAACCGATGTTGACGCGATCCAGATACGACAGCACGTAGACGAGAAACAGGAACGGCATGATGCGCCAGGTGATCTTGTGCAACGCGGCGGCTTCGAGCCGCGCGTCGGAGGACGCGTCGGCATTGACGGATAGCGAGGGGGAATTCATGCGAGCCTCATTCGACGACAGGTAGCGCGCGCACGCGATAGGCATGGCGCAGCGTGCGGTTCAGGACGGGGTCATGCAGTTCGAGTTCGAGCGCGTCGTCGTCGGCCATCCCGACGATGCCGCCTTGCACCGCCAGCGTGCCGCAGAACATCGCCGCGCCGGGCTGAAGCGGGGCGCGCGCGAGCAGGTCGGCGGCCGGCAGCAGCGACGCGACGCTGCCTTGCTGATAGACGCGCCGCTCGCCGTTCACGATCGCATACGCGCGCAACTCCAGCTGATCCCAGTGGCCGGCGACGTCGTCGAAACGCCACGCGTCGCGCGCGAGCGGCTTCGGGCAGACCTGCTTGGAGACGGTCACGCCGTACGCCTCGACCTCGCGGTCGGTGTGGTCCGAGCCGATCGTGACGAGCAGACCCGCCGGCGTTTGCAGCAGCACGCACTCGGCTTCGCCGCTCGACTTCACGCCGACCACGTCGATCTGCTCGGCCTGCGTCAGCAGTTCCGCGCCGACGCGGTAGAAGCACGGCGTGGTGGACGGCCGCTTGACGCCGAGTTCGGCCAGCTCGGCAATGTGATGCTCGATGGCGGCCTGATCGCGGCCGGCCCACCCGGCGATCGTCAGACGGCTTACTTCGACACGCTCCGCACGGCCTTGGCCGGCACGGTCGACGACATGAAAAGACAACGGCTGCATCACTCGACTCCCAAGAAAATATGCAGCAAATATTATTGTGATATTTCACAGGCGTCCAGCGTTTCAAAAATATTCCGGACGGCTACGTGCGTCGGCGAGGGCGGTGTGTAACGGGCAAATCCCAAGCGCTTCGGACCTTTCCGCGATCCGGCGGGCCGGATTCGGCTGTTACACTGGCCCCTTCGAGATTACTTTTTGTAAGGGCCGCATCCATGCACCAAGGCATTGGCTTCATTCAGGATCTGGCGGTCGTGATGGCGCTCGCCGGCGTCGTCACCGTGCTGTTCCATCGCCTGAAACAGCCGGTGGTGCTCGGGTACATCGCCGCCGGCGTGATCATCGGACCGTACACGCCGCCGTTCCAGTTGATCCACGATGAGCAGACCATCCAGACGCTCGGCGAACTCGGCGTGGTGTTCCTGATGTTTTCGCTGGGGCTCGAATTCAGTCTGCGCAAGCTCTTTCAGGTCGGCGCGACGGCGATCGTCGCGGCGCTCTCCGAAATCGTGCTGATGCTGTGGATCGGCTACGAGATCGGCAGCGCGTTCGGCTGGAGCCCGATGGACTCGCTGTTCCTCGGCGCGATCCTCGCAATTTCGTCGACCACGATCATCGTCAAGGCGCTGTCCGAACTGGGCCTGAAGCGCGAGAGTTTCGCGCAGCTGGTGTTCGGCATTCTGATCGTCGAGGACATTCTCGGCATCGCGATGCTCGTGCTGTTGACCGGCATCGCGCAGACCGGGCAGTTGAGCGCCGGTCTCGCGATGGTCACACTGGGCAAGCTGCTGCTGTTCATGACGGTGTCGCTGCTGATCGGCGTGCTGGTGGTGCCGCGCGCGTTGAACTACGTCGCGCGCGCGCGCAGCGACGAGATGCTGCTGGTGTCGGTGCTCGGCTTCTGCTTCGGCTTCTGCCTGCTGGTGGTCAAGCTCGATTACAGCATCGCGCTCGGCGCGTTCCTGATCGGCGCGATCATGGCCGAGTCGCGCCATCTGCATCGGATCGAACATCTGATCGCGCCGCTGCGCGATGCGTTCTCCGCGATCTTCTTCGTGACGATCGGCCTGATGCTGAACCCCACCGTGCTGCTCGACTACGCCGGGCCGATCGCGGTGATCACGGTGGCGGTGATCGTCGGCAAGATCGTGTCGTGCGGGCTCGGCACTTTTCTCGCCGGCAAGGACGGACGCACGTCGATGCGCGTCGGCATGACCGTTTCGCAGATCGGCGAGTTCTCGTTCATCATCGCGTCGCTCGGCGTGACGCTGAAGGTGACGAGCGCGTTTCTCTATCCGATCGCGGTGGCGGTGTCGGCATTGACCACGCTGTTCACGCCGTATCTGATCCGCGCGGCCGATCCGCTGACCCGGCGCGTCGCTCAGGCGATGCCGAGCACGCTCGCCAATGTGTTCAGCCTGTACGGCCAGTGGTTGCGTAGCCTGAGCACGGGCAGCGGCGAGCCGACGCTCTTCAGCCTGACGCGGCGGATCATCTTGCAGATCGCGGTCAACCTGGCGCTGGTCGCCGCGATCTTTCTGGCCGTGTCGTACAGCGCGCCCTATACCGGCAAGCTGCTCGCGCACTGGTTGAGCTCCGAGCCGATGCAGCGCGTGGTGCAATGGAGCGTCGCGCTGGTCGTGTCGATGCCGTTCCTGGTCGCGGTCTATCGCAAGACCAAGTCGCTCGCGCTGCTGCTCGCCGAAGTCAGCGTGCAGCCGGCGACGGCCGGGCGTTTCACGAGCGCCATCCGTTATGCGATCTCCGATCTGGTGCCGGTGGTGTCGATGGTCGGCGTGTTTCTGCTGGTGGCGGCGCTGTCGGGCAGCATCCTGCCGCCGACCGGGCTGCTCGCCGTGGTGCTGATCTGCGCGGCGATCCTGCTCGCGCTTGCATGGCGCTGGTGCGTAAAGATCCATGCGTCGATGCAGATCGCGTTGCGTGAGACGTTCGAAGAACAGCCCGATCCATGAGCCGGTAACCGCGCGGCCACGACAGCGAGTTCCCTCGTCACGCCCGCAACAATGTGAGCAATTGTGTGCGGGTTTGCCGGGTGTGCTGGGCTAGCGGATAATCAGGGCATATTCATTCGTTCGCGTGGAAGGCGCCTGTCTGACTGTCATGAGCGAAAATAAACCCGACAACGCCGGTACGCCCGGCAGCCCACCGTCGCCTTCGGCGTCGCCCACGCCGACGCCGTCAGGCGCCACTCCTGGCGCAACGACTGGCGCCATGCCGCCAAACCCGGCGGCTTCGTTACCTCCCTCGCATGAAGACGCGATCCAGTCGCCGATCAAGGACGTCGTGACGCCCGCTGCCGAAGAGGCGGCCGCGCGCTCGTCGACCGACGATCCCGACAGCGCGTCGACTGTGACGCCCACCGACCCGCAAACGGCCCGGCGGCGCGACGCGGCCGAGGCGCGCAGTGCGGCTGCGGCGTCCACCGCGAAGCAGGAGGCCGAGGTGCATGAGCGCGAGGCCCGGCGTGCGGGTGCGCCCGCCGCGCATCCGGAGATCATGAAAGGCACGCAGAGCGCTCAGGGCGCGCGCGGCACGGCAAGTGCCACGAACACGATGGGCACAAAGAGCGCGCCCGCCGCGCCCACTTTCGCGAGCAGCGAGCCGCTTGCCGGCGAGCTCACCACCGCGACCGACGACACCGTCTCCGCCGAAGACGCCGAAGCTTCGGCCTCGCGTCCGGCCGGCGCGCCGCCGCCCGGCTTCGGCGCGGCGCCCGATTTCACGGCGAGCAATCCGCCGCCGCCCAACGCGTTGCCGCCGTCACCGCCGCGCTACCTGAAGCACAACGATTCGGCATGGACCGTGTTCGGCCGCATCATCGCGGCGCGCGCGCGGCAACTGTTCGATCGCGCCGGTCAGCGGATCACGCAGCGCACGCTGCGCATCGGCGTGTCGGCGCGCATCTTCCATCCGGAGCCGGGCGCGAAGGGGCTGCGCGGCAAGACCTTGCAGTACCTGGAGGAATCGATCGCGCATTGGGTGATGTCGCGCGACGTGCTGGTGTTCATGATTCCGACGGTCGGTCATCAGGGCATGCTGCACCCGAGCAATATCCGTTTGCGCGACTATGCGAAGCATCTCGACGGGCTGCTGCTGCAAGGCGGCGCCGACGTTTCTCCGCAGACCTACGCGGAGGAGGCAACCAGCCACGAGTGGCCCGGCGACCGCGTGCGCGACATGTACGAACTGGAGCTGCTGCACGAATTCGTCGAGTCGGGCAAGCCGGTGCTGGGCGTGTGCCGTGGCTGTCAGTTGATCAACGTGGCGTTCGGCGGGACCTTGTATCAGGACATCGCGACCGATGTGCCGACCGCGGGCGCGCACGTCAACGAGAACTACGACCAGCATCGGCACGGGATTCACTTTCCGGACGGTTCGACGCTGGTCAACATGTTCCCCGGCCAGCGCGATGCGATCGTCAACTCGATTCACCATCAGGCGGTGAAGACGCTCGGCCGCGATCTGAACATCGAGGCCGTATCGGCGACGGACGGCATCATCGAGGCCGTGCGTTATCGGCGTGCGCCGTTCGTGATGGGGGTGCAGTGGCATCCGGAATTTCATCGCGCGGGCGGGCCGGAGTTGCTCGATTGCACGCCGTTGCTCGATACGTTCCTGCGGGTGGCGCGCGAAACGCGGTTTTGAGGCGGTGGGTGTGCGGGCTCGCGTCTTGAGGGTGGCGCGCGGGCCTCGATGGACGTTTTGGCTGGAAGTTGGATTGGCTTGATCGGTTTGACTGGTTTGACGCACCGTCGTATGAAGCGGCGGTGCGTTTCGCTTCGCGTGCGCTGTTCCTTCTCTCTTCTCTTCGCCTGTTTCCTTTCGCATGTATCGCCGGTTGCGTTGCGTGGCCCTACGTGATTCTTTGTGGCAACTCCGTGATCGAATTTGCCAGATCCTCTTTATCAAGATAATCAGGAATCCGATCGTAATTTTTTCTTGTGATCGGCCATGCGACTATCTCGAAATTGCGCACCGACTTGCCACTCGATTCGTACAAATCCTGCGCAAGTTAGGAAGCTTCCGTGCGAGGTGGATTGATACGTTTTTCTCCTATCCGGAAACGTTTATTTCCCGATTGCGCGCTTCACTTGTCCAGTTTCATTCGTTGTCGATTTATCTCAATTTGAAGCTGCGTCAGCGCGCATTTGAGTGCTTCGCTTCGCAGCGAATCCGCGCGATAATCAGCGGCTGTTTCTGGATTTGGATGGAGCGAGCAGGTATGAAGTATCCCTTAATAATGCGGCGTGCCATGCTGCTCGCAGCCTCCTGCGTGCTGTTGCCGCATGCCGTCTCTGCGCTTGCGGCGCAGAGCGCAGAGGCGGCGCTGATTGCCGGCATGCGGCCCGCGATGAGCACGCTGACGCCGCAGCCCGATGCCGGCGCGACGACGGCGACGCCGTCCGCGGCGGATGCGTCGAACCCGGGTGAGTCGGCCAGCGACGCGCAAGGCAATGTCGCCGACTTGATGCAGATGATTCACGACGCCAGGCTGAGCGAGCTGCGGACCACGTATAACGGCAGTTACGGCGCGAGTCTGTTTTTCTATCCGCAAGAGGTCACGTACTACATCGCGTTATTTCAAGACAAACATTTCTGGCGCGTGATCAAGACCGAGAACGCGGATCGCGCGGAGGCGGTCTACGCGGGTTTCGCGCAGCAGACGGCGCAGCTCGCGGAGGTGGAGATTCGCCGTTTGCAATTGCAGGCGCAGAAGGCGTACATCGAAGACATTATCGCGACCTCGCAGGATCGCGCGAAACGCTTGCAGGCCGACCTCGACGTCGCGCGGACGCAGCAGGCCAAGGTCAACGATTACCAGCGGCAAACGGAGGGCGAGGCGGTCACGCTGCACGCGGAGAAGGAGCGGGCGCAAGCGCAACTGCGTCAGGTGCAGAACGAAGTCATGCAGTTGCAGCGGCAGACCGAATTCGGCTTGCCCATGCAGGGCGGACTGCCGATGCAAAGCGGGTCGACGAACCGGAAATGATGGCGTCGTGATGAGAAAGCCCGGCTGTGTTCACAGCCGGGCTTTTTTTGTGCCGCGATTTTTGGTTAGCGCCGGGTCGACGCTTTACTTTGCGGTTTACTTCGCGAACTGGTCCGGGACTTCGGTCACGCGACGCTGCGACATGTGGTTCATCCATTCCGTCCCGTTGCCGGCGGGCGCATGGTTTGACGAAGCAGGGCGGGACGGCGGCGCGATATCGCGCAGATGCGTTGCCGCGAACATCGTCACATCCGCGTATTCGTCGGTGCCGAGTTGCGACGGCGCGAGTGGGGAATAACGCCCCGCAGTGGACGGCTTAGGCGACGTGCGTTGTGCGGCCGGTGGGACCGCGCTGCGCGGCATCTCGTTGGCCATTGCCGCAACGTACGACAGCGGATGGCCCGGCGTGCTGCGCGCAACGTGGCGGCGGTTCTTTTCGTGTGCGCTGTCGTTCGTGTCGCGAAGCGCGTGGCGACGGTGCGCGACAGTATCGTTGCCCGAGACACGCGAGGCGGCCGTTGCTTTGGTCGATGTCGACGAGCGCGCATAGCCAGCCGCCGAGATTGATGGACTCTCCTCGCGCGCCGATGCGGTGCTTCGCGTCCGCGTTTTCACGTCGCCGGCAACCGGTCCGCGCGCACCGACGACGTCGCGCGCAAGACGTTGCGCCTCCGGTTCATTGCGATTAGCCGTGACGGTGTCCGCGGAAGTCACGGTGTCGTGCGTCTGGCGATGCATCAGATGACCGAACGCGATCCACGCGAGCATCGCCGCGCCGCTAAGTGCGCAAGCGCCGCCCGCGAGCGCGCCCCAATGTGGCCGCGGGCCGCGCGACATGGACACGAACACCGGCCCTTCGATCACCGGCGCGGCCGCAGCTTCGACTAACACCTGCGGCGCTGCTTCAACCGGCGGACGAAAGACCGTTGCACGCTTGTCCGTTGCAGCCGCAGCCACCGCGGCAGCAGCGCGCCGTGCGTTTAACGGCACCCATTTGCAGAACGAAAGGATGGCCTTGTCGCTCATGCAGAAGGTACGCAGCACCGCTGCATAGAGCGCTTTGATTTCCGTGCGCCAGCTATGGCCAGGCGCAAGCAGCGCCCAGTCGCGGCCGAAAGGCGCCGGCAGACGGTCGAGCGGACGCAGGCGCGGCATCGCGATTGCGCCTTCGACTGGGGTGAGCAAAATGGTGGACATCGGTCTCTTCCAGCGCCTCGTAGTGGGGCCGCGGTTGCGGCTGCGGGGGTCCGTGGGGACTCAGGCTCGGGGCGATGCGGACGGAACGCGTTGCGTGCGCGCAGTACGTTGCGCACGCCGCCCAGGAAGCGCGCTCATATTGAAAACAGAACGGGTGTGGGCGCGCTAGACGGTGAAGCCATTAACTACACGCGATGATGGAAGGGAATAACCGTGCGCGGAATCGGATATATCTGAAAAGGGGAACGCATCATCGCGGCGTCGACCGATACAAGGACACCGAACGATCCCGCGCGCGAGCCCTTAGCGCTTTAACCGGTAGACGTAGCGCAACGCGGTGATGTCGACACCACCCATGTGATCCGGCTCCGCGCCGACGAACTGCCAGCCTTGCCGTTCGTAGAAGCCGATCGCCGGCGCGTTGCCTTCGAGCACGTACAGATAGAGCTGCGTCTCGCCTTGCGCGCGAGCCCAGTCCTCGGCGGCGCGCATCAGCAGCTTGCCGACGCCGATGCCCTGATAGCCGGGCAGCGCATGCAGATTGTCGAGCAGCACGCCCCACGCGGACCCCGGCTGCCGTTCGACGCACACGAAGCCGACCGGCTCGCCGGCCTGCTCGGCGATCAGCACCATGCGGCGTTCGCCGCCCGGCGCAGCGAGCCGCGCCTTCCAATAGGCGGCGCGCTCGCGCGTGACTTCGCCGTCGAGGAACGCGTCGGGAAGCAGGCCGCGATACGTGGCCTGCCAACTGGCGCTGTGAATCGAAGCGATCAGCGCGGCGTCGTCGACGGTCGCGGGACGCAACGAAAGAACGGGGGTGGTTTGCATCGGGTAATGATGAACGGAAGTGCCGGGGCCGCACAGTCTACCGCGATGCATGATGGCTACCGCCGTAAGCAAACTGTATGAATTTCACTACAGCGCGATCAACGGTAACATGGGCTGGCGCGGCCTCCGCGCGAGACACAACGTTTACCCTGATTTCGCGTAAATGCGTCCGGCATGACAATGCCGCGCCCCCGGCGCGTCCTTTCCTTACCGTTCGCCTGCGGTCTCCGCTTGCCTGTGTAGCGGATCGTATCAACTGCCCGCCGTCATCGCATCGCATCGCGGCGACGGGCCTATCAGAGAATGTCATGTCCACAGCATCCCCCGCCATTTCCGTTCAGGAAGAATCCAAGGTCAAGACAGTGTTCCGCGTCGTCAGCGGCAACTTTCTTGAAATGTACGACTTCATGGTCTACGGCTATTACGCTTCGGCGATCGCCAAGACCTACTTCCCCAGCGGCAACGAGTTCGCGTCGCTGATGTTGTCGCTGTCGGTGTTCGGCGCCGGCTTCCTGATGCGGCCGATCGGCGCCATCGTGCTCGGCGCCTACATCGACCATCACGGCCGCCGCAAAGGCCTGATCCTCACACTCGGCCTGATGGCGCTCGGCACGCTCACCGTCGCGGCGATACCGGGCTACGCGACCATCGGCATTGTCGCGCCGGTGCTCGTTCTGTTCGGCCGGCTATTGCAGGGCTTCTCCGCCGGTGTCGAGCTGGGCGGTGTGTCGGTGTATCTGTCGGAGATCGCCACCAAGGGCAACAAGGGCTTCTATTGCTCGTGGCAGTCGGGCAGCCAGCAGGTCGCCGTGGTGTTCGCCGCGCTGATCGGCGTGCTGCTGAACAAGCTGCTGCCCGCCGACCAGATGACCGCCTGGGGCTGGCGCGTGCCGTTCCTGATCGGCTGCCTGATCGTGCCGTTCCTGTTCATCATTCGCCGTTCGCTGAAGGAGACCGAGGAGTTCAAGGCGCGCAAGCATCGTCCGAGCATGGGCGAGATCATGAAGTCGATGGCCACCAACTGGGCCGTCGTGCTGGGCGGCATGGGCATGGTCGTCATGACCACCGTGTCGTTCTACATGATCACCGCGTACACGCCGACCTTCGGCAAGGAAGTGCTGAAGCTCTCCGCGATCGATACGCTCGTCGTGACCGTCTGCGTGGGTCTGTCGAATCTGGTCTGGCTGCCGCTCGCGGGCGCGTTGTCGGATCGCATCGGCCGTCGTCCGGTGTTGATCGCGTTCACGATCCTCACCATCGTCACCGCGTATCCGGCGTTGCAGTGGCTGGTCGCCGAGCCGTCGTTCGCGCGTCTGCTGGCGGTGCAGTTGTGGCTGTCGTTCCTGTACGGCAGCTATAACGGCGCGATGGTGGTGGCGCTGACCGAAGTGATGCCGGTCGAAGTGCGTACCGCCGGCTTCTCGCTTGCGTACAGCCTCGCGACGACGGTCGGCGGCTTCACGCCGGCGATTGCGACGCTGCTGATTCACGTCACCGGCAACAAGGCGGCGCCGGGGCTGTTCCTCGGCGTGGCGGCGATTTGCGGGTTGATCGCGACGCTGTTCCTGTATCGGACGCCGGAGGCGCGCAATCAGTATCGGGCGGCTTGAATTTCTCCACGGCACTGCCGTGGTTGTTGATTAAGAAAAACCCCGCGTTCTCACGAACGCGGGGTTTTTTGTCAGGTGTGGCGCGCGCGACTAGCCTTTGCGCAACTCACTCGCCACGGCGTCGACCACCTCACCCCAAGCCCCCGGCCGTGGCTGACGCACGAGCGTCGCCCCCGGATACCACGGGCTACGCGTGTCGCCGTCGAACCAGCGCCAGTCCGCCGCGAACGGCAGCATCAGCCAGAGCGGCTTGCGCAGCGCGCCGGCCAGGTGAGCAATGGACGTGTCGATCGACACCACCGCGTCGAGCCGCTCGATGATCGCCGCGGTGTCCGCGAAGTCGCCGATGCGCGCGTCGAACCGATGAATCGACGCCGCGCGCGGATGCGCGTCGAGCGCCGCGCGTTCGTCGGCACTCAGGTCGGGCTGCAAGACGATCCAGTCGATGCCGTCGAGCGCGAACAGCGGTTCGAGCGCGGCGAGCGGCATCGAACGCGTTTCGTTCTGCTGGATGCGTCCCGACCACGCAATGCCGATCTTGCGTTTCGCGTGCCCGCCAAGCGAGCCGCGCCATTTGCGGCCATAGGCGGGTGGCACGTCGAGATAGGGCGTGCGGCCCGGGATGGTGTCGTAGCTCGTGCCGAGCGCGAGCGGCAGGCTCAACAGCGGGCATTGCAGATCGGCGGCTGGGCGCGGCGCGCCCTGGGCGATCAGCGTCACGCGCCACGCCTGCGCAGCAGGCGCCAGCAAGGGCAAGAGTTGCGGCTGCACTTCGAGCACGACCCGCGCGGCGCGCTGCGCGGCGAGCGGCACGAAGCGCACGAATTGCAGCGTATCGCCGAACCCTTGCTCGGCGTGGATCAGCAGCGTGCGTTGTGCGATCGGCTCGCCGTGCCAGCGCGGCAGCGTCTGCATGACCGGCTGCGCCACGGTCTGCAGACGCCATTCGTATTCGGGCAACCCGCGCGCGAAGTCGCGCAGCGTGAGCCACGCGAGCGCGCGGTTCATGTGCGCCGACGCGAGGTCGGGGCGCACGCGCAACGCCTGATCGAACGCGCGCACGGCTCGCGCAGGCGCGCCGAGCGCCTGATGCGCGTTGCCGAGACTGAGCCACGCGAGCGCGAATTGCGGATCGAGCCCGACCGAGCGCTCAAGATATGGCAGCGCCTGTTCGTGGCGGCCGAGTGCCGCGAGCGCGTTGCCCATGCCGTAGATCGCGGGTGGCAAGTTCGGCTGGAAGGTCAGCGCGGCTTCGAACGACCTGACTGCCTCGGCGTGGCGGCCGGTGGCGTCGAAGGTATTGGCGAGATTGAAATGCGCGGCGACGAAGCGCGGCTCGGCGGCGAGCGCGGCCTGGAAGCAGGGGATCGCCTCGTCGGCGCGGTTCAGCGCGTTCAGCGCCATGCCCATGTTGTTCAAGGCGCCGGCGTGGCCGGGGCGCAGTTCGAGCGCGCGCCGGAACGACGCGATCGCTTCCGTGTGACGCCCGAGCGCGTGCAGCGCGTTGCCGAGATTGTTGTGCGACGACGCGTCCTGCGGTTGCAGGCGCAGCGACCTTTCGAACGCGTCGGCGGCGTCTTCGTGACGGCCCTGCGACGCGTACGCGTTGCCGAGGTTGTAATGCGCCATCGGAAACGACGGTGCGAGCGTCAGCGCATTGCGGAACTGTTCGATGGCGTCGTCGATCTGGCCGAGCGCCTTCAGCGCGTTGCCGAGATTCAACTGCAGCGCGGCGTCTTCCGGGCGCAGGTTCACCGCGCGCCGCACGAGCGCGGCGGCTTCGGCGTGCTGGCCCTGCTGGTGGCGCAGGACGCCCAGCAGGTGCAACGCGTCGACGTGCGTGGGATTGCCGTCGAGCGTCGCGCGATAGCCGCGTTCGGCGTCGTCGAGGCGGCCGTCACGATGCGCCGCGAAAGCGCGGTCAAATACAGGTTGCATGACGGGGATGGCATTCGGGTGAGGCAGAGGCCGCATTTTCCCACACTCGCCGGAGTCCGCTCCGGTTTGACCGGGTTGATCGCGGCCTATAACATCAGAAAGGCTGTTCGTCTGTGCTGCAGCGATGCCCGATTCGTTGCGGTCCGCGATGGATTTTTCGCCGGTTTGTGCGCGGGCATGCTGGAACATGTTGCCAGGCCGGGCGACCCCTATTCTCAGGATGCGTGATGAACAAGAGCGATCATCGTGGCCACGATCACAGCGGCCACGACCACCACGATCACGACCACGTCGGTCATGACCAGGGCCACGACGCCCACGCATCCCACGGCCATTCGCACAGCGGCCACCATCACCACCACACCCCCGTCGAAGGCCACGGCCGCGCGTTCGCCATTGCGGTCGTGCTGAACATCGCGATCGTCGTAGTCCAGGCGATCTACGGCGTGCTCGCGCACTCGACCGCGCTCCTCGCCGACGCGGGCCACAACCTCTCCGACGTCCTCGGCCTGCTGCTCGCCTGGGGCGCCGCGTGGCTCGCGACCCGCCGTCCGTCGGCGCGCTACACGTTCGGCTACGGCAGCTCGTCGATCCTCGCTTCGCTCGTCAATGCGGGGCTGCTGCTGTTCGCGTGCGGCGTGATCGTCGCCGAAGCGATCGGGCGGTTGATGAACCCCGCGCCGGTGGCCGGGCTCGCGGTGTTCGTCGTCGCGACGGTCGGCGTGGTGGTCAACGGCATTTCCGCTTGGCTCTTCATGCGCGGCCAGAAGGAAGA
Organism: Paraburkholderia ginsengisoli NBRC 100965; assembly: GCF_000739735.1. Lineage (GTDB taxonomy): Bacteria > Pseudomonadota > Gammaproteobacteria > Burkholderiales > Burkholderiaceae > Paraburkholderia > Paraburkholderia ginsengisoli. Next base: position 293,902 of record NZ_BBJF01000003.1, read on the forward strand.
CCTCAACATCCGCGGCGCCTTCCTGCATATGGCCGCCGACGCCGGCATCTCGGCGGCGGTCGCGCTGAGCGGCCTCGTGATTATCTACACGCACTGGATGTGGCTCGACCCGCTGATGAGCCTGGTGGTGGTCGCGGTCGTGGTGGCGGGCACGTGGGGCCTGTTGCGCGATTCGCTGCGTCTCGCGCTCGACGCCGTGCCGCCCGGCATCGACATGCAACGCATCTGCGACTACCTGGCCGCGCAGCCCGGCGTGGTCGACGTGCACGACGTGCACGTGTGGGCGCTGTCGACGACCGGCAACGCGCTCAGCGCGCATCTGGTGATGCCCGCGGGCCATCCCGGCGACGAGTCGCTCGATCGCATCGTCGGCGCATTGCGCGAGCGCTTCTCGATGCAGCACGCGACGCTGCAAGTCGATCTCGGCACGACCGAGCATCGTTGTGCGCTGGATCACGCGCCGCACGCGCATTGAGCGATCGACGAAGCAGGCGGTAAGGGCCGCGTGAGCGGAGCGACGCGCTCGCAGGAAGGTCGCCGCGATCCCGCGCCCCCAGTCGCGAATGATGCAGCGCACCGCTGAACGCAATATCCGCGGCGTACACTAGAACGCATTGTTCCCTCGGAGTGCCGCATGGACGCTGTTGCCTACGACGCGTCGCCGGTGCTGATCGTCGGGGCGGGTCCGACCGGACTCGCCGCAGCGATGAGTCTCGCGCGTGCCCATATTCCCGTGCGTCTGATCGACAAAGCGATGCAGCCGAACCCCTATTCGCGGGCCATCGGCATACAGGCGCGCACGCTCGAACTGCTCGAACAGCATCGGCTGATCGAACCGTTTCTCGAACTCGGTCATCGCGCACGCATCGCCAATCTGTTTTCGAACGGCATGCGGCTCGCGCAACTCGATTTCGATCCGCTGCATACGCGTTATCCGTATCTGCTGTTTCTCGACCAGTCCGTGACCGAGCGTCTGCTCACCGAGCATCTCGCGACACTGGGCGTGACGATCGAGCGGGGCGTCGAACTGACGATGTTCTCGCAGGGCGCCGCGGGCCTTCAGGCGACGCTGCGTCGCGCGGACGGTCATACGGAGACAATGCGCCCGTCCTACCTGATTGCCGCCGACGGCGCGCACAGTGCGATCCGTCATCGGTTGGGGCTGAGCTTCGAGGGCAAAACCTTCGAGCAGACTTTCCTGCTCGCCGATCTGCACGCAGAAACCGATTGGCCCGACGACGAGTTCCATATCTTCGCGTCAGGCGAGGGACTGGTGGCGCTGTTTCCGATGGGCCACGGCCGGCATCGGCTGCTCGCGGATCATGCGATCGAACCGGCCGCGGTCGCCGCGTCACCGACGCCCGCGGTGCTCGGGGAGCCGCCGCTCGACCGCGTGCCGGCGCCGTCGCTCGAACAATGCAAGGCGCTGATCGCGCGGCGCGTGCGCGAACGCGTCGACGTGTCGGACCTCGCGTGGTCCTCGTATTTCCATTTGAACAGCCGGATGGTGGACCGCCTGCGCGTCGGCCGCATCTTCCTTGCCGGCGACGCCGCGCACGTGCACAGCCCGGCCGGCGCGCAAGGGATGAATACCGGCATTCAGGAGGCGTTCAACCTCGGCTGGAAGCTCGCGCGCGTGATCAAGGGCGCGGCGCCCGACCGCCTGCTCGATACCTACCATCTCGAACGGCATCCGATCGAGCGCGACGTGCTGCGGCAGACCGGCTTCATCACGCACATGGCCGAGGCCAATCATGGGCCGCTGAAGCTGCTGCGCGAGCGCGTGATGCCGGTGCTGGCCGCGCTCGGTCCGCTGCGCGATGCCGCGCGCCTGACCATCAGCGAGTTGGCGATTCAATACCGGCGCAGTCCGCTCACGCTCGAACGGGTACTGGACGGCGGCCCGCGTGCCGGCGAGCGCGCGCCCGATGCGCTGGTGCATGTGGTCGACGGACCGTTGGGACGCGCGCCGGGGGTCGGCTGCATTTTCGACCTGCACGATCCGGCTTTCTTCTCGCTGTTTCTGCTGGTGCCGCCGCTGCCCGTCGACGACACGCCGCTCGACCCGGCCGCCAAACATGCGCCGCCGCCGGACCCGGAACTGGAGCGGCTCGCCGACGAGGTCGAACGCATGCTGCCGGGCGCGGTGCGGATCTGGCGCATCACCGACACGACCGGCGACGGTGGCCCGGCGCTGTCGGAATCGTATGGACGCACGCGGCCGTCGTTTTATCTGGTGAGGCCGGACGGCTATATCAGCGCGCGCGGGCGCACCGGCTCCGATCTGCACGGGCTGCTGCGCCATTGCGAAGCGTGGTACGCGGTGGGGGGAGAGATACCGGAGCAGGCGGCGCTGTGACGTGCGCCGCGCCAGGAGAGCGGGGCGGGCGCCGCCGCGCCGCCGCTTAAACCGTCGATGCCGCCGCGGGCGTCAACTGCTCGCGATGCCGGACGAGCGCTTCCCTGACGAAGCCCGACAGTTCGATGCCGTCCGCGCCGTTTACACCCGGCGCCTCGTCGAGCGCCGCCAGCAGTGCGCGGCGCATGCGCGGCTCCCAGAAGCGGCGAATATGATCGGCGACGCCGGTGAGCGCTTCGTCGTGATCCGGCATCGACTCGAAGAAGTCGCCGATCCGGTTCGCCATGTCGATCAGGTTCTGAGTGTCCATCGCTCGCCTCACTTGCCCGATGTCGTGTTGGCCAGCTCGCGCTGTCTCAGCAGATCGAGCTGCTCGTCGTTAAAGCGCGAGTAGTCCTGCTGCCATTGCGACGGCTGTTCGACCGGCGTGACCTGCACCGCGGTCACCTTGTACTCCGGACAATTGGTCGCCCAGTCCGAGCTATCGGTGGTGATCACGTTCGCGCCCGATTCGGGGAAGTGGAACGTCGTATAAACGACACCCGGCTGCATCCGCTCGGTCACCTTCGCGCGCAACACGGTCTGTCCCGCACGCGATTCGATGCCGACCCAGTCGTCGGTCTTGATGCCGCGTTCCTCGGCATCGTGCGGGTGAATTTCGAGCCGGTCCTCGTCGTGCCAGCGCGAGTTTTCAGTGCGGCGCGTTTGCGCGCCCACGTTGTATTGCGACAGGATGCGGCCGGTCGTGAGCAGCATCGGAAATTTGCGTGTGACCTTCTCCGGCGACGCGATGAACTTCGTGATCACGAACTTGCCCTTGCCGCGCACGAAAGCGTCGACGTGCATGGTCGGCGTACCGTCCGGCGCGTTTTCGTTGCACGGCCACTGGATGCTGCCGAGTTCGTCGAGCTTCCGATACGACACGCCGTGGAAGGTCGGCGTGAGACGCGCGATCTCGTCCATGATCTGCGACGGATGCGTGTAGTCCATGTCATAGCCGAGCGCGCGCGAGAGCAGAATCGTCGCTTCCCAGTCGGCGTAGCCGGCGAGCGGCGGCATCACCTTGCGCACGCGCGAGATGCGGCGCTCCGCGTTGGTGAAGGTGCCGTCCTTTTCGAGGAACGACGAGCCGGGCAGCAGCACGTGCGCGTACTTGGCGGTCTCGTTGAGAAAGATGTCCTGCACGACGATGCATTCCATCGCCGACAGCGCCGCCGATACATGATGCGTGTTCGGGTCCGACTGCACGATGTCCTCGCCCTGGCAGTAGAGGCCCTTGAAGGTGCCATGCACGGCGGCGTCGAACATGTTCGGAATGCGCAGACCGGGCTCGGGTTGCAGCGTGATGTTCCACGCGTCCTCGAACAGCGTGCGCGTGATCGTATCGCTGATGTGTCGATAACCCGGCAGTTCGTGCGGGAACGAGCCCATGTCGCACGAACCCTGCACGTTGTTCTGACCGCGCAGCGGATTCACGCCCACCCCTTCGCGGCCGATGTTGCCGGTCGCCATCGCGAGGTTGGCGATGCCCATCACCATCGTCGAGCCTTGCGCGTGTTCGGTGACGCCGAGGCCATAGTAGATCGCGGCGTTACCGCCCGTCGCGTAGATGCGCGCGGCTTCGCGCACCTGCTGGGCCGGCACGCCGGTCAGCGCTTCGGTGGCCTCCGGCGCGTTCTCCGGCAGCGCGACGAAATCGCGCCACTGGTCGAATGCACGCGCTTCGCAACGCTCGGCGATGAACGCTTCGTTCATCAGACCTTCGGTCACGATCACATGGGCAAGCGCGTTGACGACCGCGACGTTGGTGCCCGGTCGCAATTGCAGATGGTGCGACGCCTTCACATGCGGCGTATCGACGATATCGATGCGACGCGGATCGACGACGATCAGCTTCGCGCCTTCACGCACGCGACGCTTCAGACGCGAGCCGAACACCGGATGGCCGTCGGTCGGGTTCGCGCCGATCACCATGATGACGTCGGCCTTATCGACCGAGGCGAACGTCTGCGTGCCCGCCGACTCGCCGAGCGTCGTCTTCAGGCCATAGCCGGTCGGCGAGTGGCACACACGCGCGCAGGTGTCGACGTTGTTGTTGCCGAACGCGGCGCGCACGAGCTTCTGCACCAGATACGTTTCTTCGTTCGTGCAACGCGACGACGTGATGCCGCCGATCGAATCGCGCCCATGCTTCGCCTGAATGCGGCGGAACTCCGACGCGGCATAGCTGATCGCTTCTTCCCAGCTGACTTCGCGCCACGGGTCGGTGATTTTTGCGCGGATCATCGGCTTCGTGATGCGGTCCTTGTGCGTCGCGTAACCCCACGCGAAGCGGCCTTTCACGCACGCGTGGCCTTCGTTCGCCTGGCCGTTCTTGTGCGGCACCATCCGCACGACCTGGTTGCCCTTCATCTCCGCCTTGAACGAGCAACCGACGCCGCAATACGCGCAAGTGGTGACGACCGAATGCTCAGGCTGGCCGAGCATGATCACGGACTTTTCCTGCAACGTCGCGGTCGGGCACGCGGCGACGCACGCGCCGCACGATACGCATTCCGAGTCCATGAACGGCTGGCTCTCGCTTGCCGCCACGCGTGATTCGAAACCGCGCGCCGCGATGGTCAGCGCGAATGTCCCCTGGGTTTCCTCGCATGCGCGCACGCAGCGATTGCAGACGATGCACTTCGACGGGTCGTACGTGAAGTACGGATTCGACTCGTCCTTTTTGTCCTTCAGGTGATTCACGCCGTCGAAGCCGTAGCGCACTTCGCGCAGGCCGGTCACGCCCGCCATGTCCTGCAGTTCGCAGTCGCCGTTGGCGGGGCAGGTGAGGCAGTCGAGCGGGTGATCGGAGATGTACAGCTCCATCACGTTGCGGCGCAGCGATTGCAGACGATCGGTCTGCGTGCGGACCTTCATGCCCGCCTCGACCGGCGTCGTGCACGACGCGGGATAACCGCGCCGTCCTTCGATTTCGACGAGGCACAGCCGGCACGAGCCGAACGGTTCGAGCGAGTCGGTCGCGCACAGCTTCGGCACGTTGACGCCGGCTTCGGCGGCGGCGCGCATCACCGAGGTGCCGGCCGGCACCGTCACCGCCTGGCCGTCGATTTCAAGCGTGACGTCGACGTCCGCGTGACGCGCGGGCGTGCCGTAGTCAGTGTCGTCGAGGAACGAGCGGTTGGTGCGTTGCTGCGTTTGCGCGGGCGCCTGCGATTTGCACGCGCAGTTGCCGGAACCGCAGCCGCCGGAGGGAGAGTTGAGCATGTCGGACATGATGGGCTCCTGGGTCAGGCCGCGGCCTTGGGCACGCTGTGGGTTGCATCGGCGAGACCGAAGTCTTCGGGGAAATGATCGAGCGCGGACAGCACCGGGAACGGCGTCATGCCGCCCATCGCGCACAGCGAGCCGGACACCATCGTGTCGCACAGATCGCGCAGCAGTTGCACCTGACGCGTGGACGTGTCGCCGTTGCGAATCCGTGCGATCACTTCTACGCCGCGCGTCGAGCCGATCCGGCACGGCGTGCACTTGCCGCACGATTCGAGCGCGCAGAAGTGCATCGCGTACTGCGCGAGTTCGGCGAGGTTCGACGTGTCGTCGTGCACGACCAGCCCGCCGTGACCGACCACCGCGCCGACGGCCGCATACGCCTCGTAGTCCAGCGGAATGTCCCACTGGCTTTCGGGCAGGTACGTGCCGAGCGGGCCGCCCACCTGCACCGCGCGCGCCGGCCGCCCGCTTGCCGTGCCGCCGCCGTAGTCGTAGAGCAGTTCGCGCAGCGTCACGCCGAACGCGAGTTCGACGAGGCCGCCTTGCTTCACGTTGCCGGCCAACTGGAACGGCAGCGTGCCGCGCGAGCGGCCCATGCCGAAGTCTTTGTAGAACGCTGCGCCGCGCGCGAAGATGATCGGCACCGTGGCGAGCGTGATCACGTTGTTGATCACGCTCGGCTGGCCGAACAGCCCCGAGAGTGCCGGCACCGGCGGCTTTGCGCGGACGATCCCGCGCTTGCCCTCGAGCGATTCCAGCAGCGCGGTTTCCTCGCCGCATACATACGAGCCCGCGCCCTTCGCGACGAACAGCTCGAAGCGATGCGCGGACGAGCCGAGCACGCTGTCGCCGAGCCAGCCGGCGGCGCGCGCGCGGGCGATGGCCGCTTCGAGCGTCGCGATCGAATGCGGGTATTCGCTGCGCACGTAGATGTAGCCGACTGTCGCGCCGGTCACGACACCCGCGATGATCATCCCTTCGATCAGCATGTACGGATCGCTTTCCATCACGAGGCGATCGGAGAAGGTGCCGGAGTCGCCTTCGTCGGCATTGCAGACCACGTACTTCTGCGCCGCTTGCGCGCCGCGCACCGTGCGCCATTTGATGCCGGCGGGGAACGCCGCGCCGCCACGGCCGCGCAGACCGGAGTCGATCAACGCGGCGCAGGCGGCGTCGCCGTCGGTTTCCAGCGCGCGGCGCAAGCCTTCGAGGCCGCCGTGCGCGACGTAGTCGGCGATGGAAAGCGGGTCGGTGATGCCGATGCGTGCGAAGGTCAGGCGCTGTTGCTTCTTCAGATAGGGAATCTCGTCGACCACGCCGACGCGCCGCGCATGCTCGCCGCCTGCGACGAAGCCGGCGTCGAACAGCGCGGCGACGTCATCGGCTTCGACGTTCGCGTAACCGATGCGGCCTTCCGCCGTGGCGACTTCGACGAGCGGTTCGAGCCACAGCAGACCGCGCGAACCGTTGCGCACCAGCTCGATCTCGATGCCGCGGCGTGCGGCCTCGGCTTCGATCGCTTGCGCCAGCGCATCGGCGCCGAGCGCGAGCGCCGACGAATCGCGGGGAACATAGATGCGCGTCATGCCGTCACCTCCACGCACTTACTGGCGGCCGCGAAGATCGCGTCGAATTTTTGCGGCGAGACCCGCGCGTGCAGCGTGCCGTTGACCATCATCGCCGGGGACAGCGCGCATTGGCCGAGGCAATACACCGACTCCAGTTCCACCGTCGCGCCGGGTTGATGGTCGGCATCGAAGCGGCAACCGGTGTGCGACTCGATATGCCGCGCGAGCGCTTCGGTGCCCATGCTGCGGCACGCTTCCGCGCGGCACAGTTGCACCGTGACCGGCGCGGCGGGCTCGCTGCGGAAGTGGTGGTAGTAGGTGATGACGCCGTGCACTTCGGCGCGCGACAGGCTCAGCGCACGCGCGAGCGGCGCAACCGCGGCGGGCGGCACGTAGCCGAGTTCGTCCTGAATCGCGTGCAACACCGCAAGCAGCGACATGCCGGGGCGCGCGTGACGCTGCACGAGTTGATCCGGCGCGATGGCATGGGAATCGTCCAAGGGGGGCTCCTCCTAAGTCATATATGCACTTGTTATTCATAAAGCGTGCACTTATGCTTCGTTTATTCAGTATGGTATGGCTGAACGATAGGCGGGCCGGACGGTGTACGCAATAGGAAGGAGTTGAACATATATGATCCGAATCGAGTGTCAGGCGCAACTGGTAGTGAAGGGCGCGGACGGCCGCGAGGCCAGCCTGTCGGACGTGGTGCCGCTGCTTGCGTTCGTCGACGAATCCGGCAGCATCGCGCAGGCGGCCGCGCTTAAGGGTTTGTCCTACCGACATGCGTGGGGTTTGTTGCGCAGCATCGAAGAGCGTCTGGGTGGTCCGCTGATTGCTAAGGAGCGTGGCCGTGGCTCAGTGCTCTCCGAACTCGGGCAGGCCGTGTTGCGCGCGCAGCGACTGTGCGGCGAGCGGCTCGACGGCAACATGCAGGCGCTCGCGAGCGAGGTGGCGAGCGACCTGAACCGCTGGCTCGCGCCGCCCACCGACGACGTGCGGATTCACGCGTCGCATGGCTATGCGGTGGCCGCGCTGGTGACGGCGCTCGTCGCGAACGATCTGCCGGTCGACATCAAATACCGCGACAGCGCCGACGCGGTCAGCGCCCTCGCGCGCGGCGAGTGTGATCTCGCAGGTTTTCACCTGCCGCTCGGCGAGTTCCGCGCGGCCTGCGCCGATACCTACCGGCGTTGGCTCGATCCACAGCGCCACGTGCTCGTGCATCTCACGCGACGCAAGCAGGGGCTGTTCATCGGCAAGGGCAATCCGAAACGGATCGCCGGCCTGGGCGATCTGGCGCGCGACGACATCCGCTTCGTCAATCGTCAGCCCGGCTCGGGCACGCGCATGCTGCTCGATCTCGCGCTGCGCCAGCTCGGCATCGACCCGGACCGGGTCAACGGCTACGCGTCGACCGAACTCACGCATTCGGCGATTGCGGCATTCGTCGCGAGCGGCATGGCGGACGTGGGCTTCGGCGTGGAGCCGGCGGCGCATCACTTCGGGCTCGACTTCATGCCGATCGTCGACGAGGACTATTACTTCGCGTGCGACCGCGCGAATTTCGAACGCGCGCCGCTCGCCACCGTGATCGACCTGCTGCGCGGCAGCGCGTTTCGCCATAGCGTCGAGCATCTCGACGGCTACGATCCGCGCGACTGCGGCAAGCTGGTCGATCTCGCCGCCGGCCTCGCCGGCTCTGGCGACGCGGCGGTGTAAGAGGCTGTAAACTTCGGTCAGCCCGCGGCGCTGCGCAGCGCCGCTGTTTCCGCTAATCTCTGAACTTCCGTTTCCGCCTTAACCTCGCGCCACGCCGCGCTGACTCGATATGAAAGCTCTTTTCCACGCATGTGCCGCCGCCGCGACCGCGGGTGCGCTGCTCGCCACCGCTTCGGTTGCATGTGCACAAAATTCACCCGGCGTGCCGGGCGGCATCCTGCAAGACGAGTTCCGTCTTGCCGAGCATCCGCAAATGCCGTTCGCCGCGTCGGCGCCCTCGGACAAATATCAGTCCGGCAAAAAATCGTCGATGCGCAAGCGCGGCGACATGGGCGATCCGAACGGCTGCAATCTGCAGTGTCCTAAAGACGAATAACGTTCTGTACACGGCGGCGCCGGCGTTGCACCGGCGCCGCCTTTTTTACGGCCGAGGTTCCATCGGCCAATCCTCAATGACTGTCAAGGCTTGGCTGTGTGCCACATGTCCTTGAAGCCGTCTCCCTTCGCATCCCCCGCCTGCTTGTCTGCCGCGTAGAGATACAGCGGATGGCCCTTGTACGCCCATTGCTGCTTGCCGTCGGCGCTCGGGATCAGCGTCCAGTCGCCCGACGGTTTATCGGTCGGGCCCGCCGTGGCCGCCGGCCAGTTGCTCATGCAGCCGCCGGTGCAGGCGCTCACGCCGGGCTTGGTGTCTTTGTCGAACGTGTAGAGCGTCATGCCGTCCGCGTTGACGAAGCGGCCGTTGTTCAGCTTGGGCGGATCGGCGAAGGCGCTGTGTTGCAGCGCGACCAGCGCGAGCGGGGCGAGGAAAAGAATTGTCTTGCGCATGATGCGGGCTCCTGTGTTGACGACGTGTTTGCAGCATGTGCTTCGAGTATAGGCAGCGGGCGCAAAGTCGCGGGCTGCCGTTGCGCCTGCCAGCCATAAACGGATGAGCGCGGGAGAATATTCCGTGCGGCTGTGGCAGTCAGATGCGGACTCACGGCGCTTGGTCAGGTATCGAATCTCCTTTGTTATTTTTCTATCTATTTGGAGAATACGAATTTTCTTGGAAATTTTTGGGAAAATTCTTTTGTTAGTTTTATGATAATCCGACTTATATCTCAATTCGTTTTGTGTTTGTCGCGAATTTGGCGAGGTTTATAAAATAATTAATCAACCTGGCCTGCCCTGGTGAGAATGCAAGCGGATCCAGCAATTGGGCGGCTTGGCGGAGGGTCTTGTGACATAGCGCGCCGCGCCGTGTAATAAGGTTTTCGGTCGAATTGGGCGGGCTGCGCGTACCGCGCCTGGAACGCCATCCAATTATATTTGCACGATAAAAATATTTATAAATATAAGATGGAAGTGTAAAAAAACGCAAACGAGCGGATATCAATAATTTCCGATGGTAAGATTCGCACTGCTTGCCGAATCGGGGTTTTATTCGCGGGCAAATTTGTTTAATCACTAAAAAGGTATTTGAAATGCAAAAGATCAATCGCAATGACCTGGCTAAATCCGCTATTGCAGGCGGCTGCTGCAAGACTGCCAACAAGACGGCGCCGGCTGCATCGAAGCCGGTGAAGGCGTAAGCCTGCGTGCCGGGGCAGTCCTCGCGGACTGCCCCGGCCTTTAGCATCAACGTGGAGTGAAACATGAGGTCGTGGGCCACCGCGTCGGTCATGCTGGCTTCGCTGCGCAATCGCATTGCGCATGCCGGGCGCAGACTGCAAGGCAGGTTGATCGCCCGCATGCCGGCTTCGGCAATCGAACCATTGGCCGCTGTCGTGTGGAAAGTCCACAGTCTCGTCAGCGCGCGCACGCGCTGGAACGGCATCTCGCGCTGCGAGATCGGCCGCGACGTGTTCGGGCTGGCGCCGTTTAGCGCCACTCAGGTGTCGTCCGGCAGTCTGCGTGAAAGCCTGATCGACAAGCGGATCTATTACGGCCGTCTGTCGCGCGGCCGCGAAGAGTGGCCGGACCTGGAGCGCGTAGCCACCCTGCTGGCCGCAAGAATCCGGCAACTGCAGGCGGAGGTGCCGGGGCGTCCCGTTATCGTGTCGCCGTTTCACTACGTGTCGCAGTACGCGAACATCTATGTGATCGACGCGTTGCGGGAAAGACTCGGACTCGAAGAGATTTCCGTGGTGTCCGGCGTGCCGCGCGATATGTACGGCGACGACCAGACACTCATCCCCAGTGTGACCGTGCTCTACACCTATGGCGACGACGACCGCAACGGGCTGGGTCTGCGTGTCGCGAAAACGCTGCGGCGCAACGGCGTCGCGGTGGTGTTCGCCGACGTGCCGCCGTTCACGCTGTACCGCTATCCGATGGAGACGGTCGGCGTGTCGATCTTCGGGCGCAATGCGCGCATTCACAACGGCGTGTTCCGGCTGGGTTCGGCGTTCAATGCGATGCTGCTGCCGTTCTATCTGCGCTTCAGGCAAGGCCGGTTCAGCGCCGAGCTGTTCGAGCCGCTGCGGCTCGCCGATCCCAACGCCCCGCAACAGCTCGCCGGTTATATCGAAACAGCCGTAACCGACAACTATCCCGACTGGCTCGTTTCAGGACATCCGTCGATGTACTCGTTCGCGCCGGTCCGCTAGACATGCCTCGCCCGGCCTGACAGCCGCGCGACACAACAAACGTCCGCCTCAGACGGACAGAGACGGGGCCGGACAGAGACCACGCAGAGACCACCCTGCCGGCACCCGACAGCAATGACGCTATGGAACCCATCAATCTCCCCCAGTTCAGGGACGTCTCATGGCGCTGGATCGCGTACGCGACCTCCACGCTCGTGAGCGCCGCGATCGTGTTCGCGTTCGTCTACGACGTCGAACTGAAGCAGGACGTGCGCGCGGAAATCGTGTCGCCATCCGAAGTCAAGATTCAGGGGCTGAGCGGCCTCGTGTCCGACATTTACGTGAACCGCTCGACGCGCGTCGCGCAGGGTGCGCCGCTGTTCCGCCTCGAGCGCGATCTTTCGCTCGCGAGCAATGGCCTGCAACGCCAGGCATTCGACGAACATGACCGGGACGAACAGATTCGCACGAGCGACGCGCAATACCTCCAGCGCAAGGCCGACCTCGGCGCGCAACTGACCGCAGCGGGGCTGACTGCGCAAAGCCGGCGCGCCGAGATTTCCGCGCTCGACGAACAACTGGCACAGAACCGCGCGCTCTCCGACGAAGCCGGCCGCAAGCTGGCGCGGCTGGAGTCGGTGGCCGACTACGTCACTGCCGACCGCATCGAGCAGGCGAGCGCCGACACTCATCAGGCGAAAGTCGCGCTCGCTCAAAGCGCGGCGCGTCGTCAGCAGCTCGCCGCCGAACTGGGCGCGGCGACCGGCACGCAAACGGGCCTCGCCGCGCAGCTCAACGAACTCGACGCGCGCCACGCGCGTGAGTTGCAGGACATCCGCATGCGCTTCGAGCAGACCCGCCAGGACGCGACGATCTCCGCGCCGAAAGCCGGCGTCGTCACCTATTCGGGTCTGGTGCCGGGGCGCACGCTCGCGCCCGACGACGTCGCGCTCGTCATCTCGACCGGCGGGAAGGGCGCGCTGCGCGCCGCGCTGCGCATTCCGTCGCGCCGGCGTGGCTTCGTGCGCGAAGGGCAAATTGTGCGGCTCAAGTTCGACGCGTTCCCGTACGCGAAATTCGGCAGCTATCCGGCGCGGATCGATTCGATTTCGCGCACCACGGTGCGCTCGGCGATGTCGCCGGCGGGCGCGTCCGAGCCGCGCAGCCCCGACGGCGATTACATGGCGTGGGCCACGCTGAGCGGCGACACGTTCAACTTCGAACGGCAACGCTTCGACATTCTGCCGGGCATGGTCGCGACCGCGAGCATCGTGATCGAGCGCCGCACCATCGCCGAATGGGTGCTCGCGCCGCTGTTCCGCGTGCTGCGAGGTTGACGATGCGCGCGATCTATCAAAACGAAGTGGCCGAGTGCGGCTACGCGTGTCTCGCGATGGTGCTGTCGCACTTCGGCCGCGCGACTGAAGTGCGTGAGTTGCAGGCATTCAGGCCGGTTTCGGCGAACGGTCTGACGTTGATGGACCTGTACGACGTCGCCGTCGAATACGGGCTCGCCGTGCAGGCCTACCGCTTCGGCGGCGGGGACCTGTCGAGCGTCAAGCGCGGATCGATCCTGCACTTCGGCGGCGCCCATTTCGTCGTGTTCGAAAAGGCCGGGCGCGGCTACGTGCAGGTGATCGATCCGGCGACCGGCCGGCGCCGCATCTCGATGGATACGTTCGTTGCCAATGTGTCGGGTTATCTGCTCGAATGCGCGCCGACGCCGGCCATGCCACGCATCCGCAACAAGTCGCGCGTGCCGGCGGCGCTCGCGCTAGTGCGCGCGCTCAATCCGCAGCTCAACGCGCAGATCGTCAAGGTGATGTTCATCGCGCTCGGCAGCCAGTTTGCGATTCTCGCGATGCCGTACCTCGGCAATCTGGTGCTCGACGACGTGGTGGCCGCCGACAACCTGAATCTGCTCAACGTGCTGGTGCTGACGTTCTCCGGCATTTTCATCGTCGGCGCGCTGAGCCAGTACATCGAAACCTACCTCGTCGAACTGCTGCACGGCCTCGTGCAGATGAACATGACCGAGGGCCTGCTGGCGAAGCTGCTGAGCAATCCGATTCCGTACTTCGAAAAGCGCCACGTCGGCGATCTGTTCGCGCGCGTGAAGGCGCAGGACGAGATCAGCGTGTACGCGACGCGCACCTCGATCGCGCTCGGCATCGACTTGATCGTCGGCCTGCTCGCGCTTGCGCTGATGCTGGTGCAGAGCCCCCAACTGACCGCGATCGCGCTGCTGATCTTCGTGCTCTACGTGGCGGTGTCGTTTGCGCTTTTCGCGCGCATGCGCGACACGCACGCGCTCGTGCTGGAAGAGTCGGCGCGCTGCGACGACACGCTGATCGAAACGATTCGCGGCGCGTCGCTGATCAAGCTGTCGCAGGGTGAGACGCGGCGCACCGCGATCTTCATGGCGAAGTACCGCGCGTATTTCGCGGCGGTCGTGCAGAATAGCCGGCTCGGCAGCGCGCGCGACGCGATCCTGAAGCTCGTCAACTACGCGGACATGATCGCGATCACCTGGTTCGCCGCGCGCCTGATGTTGGGCGGCGCGATCTCGGTTGGCGTGTTCTATTCGTTTCTGATCTACAAGTCGCTGCTGTCCGAGCGCTTCGCGCGCTCGATCAACGCGGCCTTCGAATACTTCATGCTGAGCGTGCCGGTCGCGCGGGTCGGCGATATCGTCGACGGCGAAGCGGAGCGCTACACGCCGCCGGCCGATGTGCACAAGACCGTCGAGGTGCGCAGCTTCGGGCGCATCGAAGTGCGCGACGTCACGTTTCGCTACGGCGTGTCGGATCAGCCGGTGCTCAAGCACGCGAACCTCGTGATCCGCAAGGGCGACAAGATCGTGATCACCGGCGCGTCGGGCAGCGGCAAGTCCACGCTGTTCAAGCTGCTCGCGGCGGCTGAGCCGCTTCAGGAAGGCGAGATCCTGCTGAACGGCATCGCGTGGCCGAATCTCGCCGTCGACGAAATCCGCCGTCACGCGGTGCATATGCGGCAGGGCGATCTGATCCTGCACGGCTCGATTGCGGACAACGTGTCGCTGTTCGCCGGCAACGCGGACGAAGCACGCATTCACGCGCTGCTCGACGACGTCGGCTTGCTGCCCGACGTGATGCGCTTGCCGATGCGAACGCGCACGGTGATCAGCGACACGATCGCGAATATCTCCGCCGGTCAGCGGCAGCGTCTGCTGCTCGCGCGTGCGCTGTACCAGCAGCGCGAACTGCTGTTGCTCGACGAGCCGACGTCGAATCTCGACCCCGCGTCGGTGCGGCAGATCGTTGCGTTGCTGCAGCGGATCGACCGGACCGTCGTCGTAATTACGCACGATATGTCGCTCGCGGCGGCGTTCGAGACGCGCTATCGGCTGGTCGAAGGCGAGCTGCTGTGCGAGGCGCGGGCCGAGGCGATGACCGATGAATAAGCGCACCGTAGCGGGCCTGCTGTTGGCGCTCGTCGGCGTGGCTCACGCTGCCAGCGCAGCGGCCGTCGACCTGCTCACCGTCGCGCAGCAGGCCGCCGACCGCGACGCGGCCCTGGCCGCATCGCGCGCGGGCTCGCGAGCCGCGCGGCAGGCGCTGCCCAAAGCCCGCGCGGCGTTGTTGCCGCAACTGTCGGGAGGCTGGGGGCGCGCGTACAACAAGACGGTGATGGAGGGGGTGCCGGGCGAGAGCTACTGGCAGAACGGCTGGACCGTCACACTGTCGCAGCCGGTCTTCGACTGGGGCCGCTGGACCGCGTACCGGCAAGCCGACCTGGTCGGCGCGCGCGGCACGGTCGACGCGGCGCGCGCGCAGCAGGCGGCCATCCTGCAAGCCGTGCGCGCGTATTTCGACGAACTCGCCGCCGAAGACGAACTCGCGCGCGCCGACGACTACACGGCAGCGCTCGAAGAGCACATGGCTCAGTTGCGGCGCCGGCGGGCGGCAGGGGAGGCGACCGTGATCGACTTGCAGGAGGCGGAGGCCGCCCGCGAGCAGGCGCGGCTGCAGCAACTGGACGCGCGCAGCGATTTGCGACTGCGGCGGCTGTCGCTCGAGCAGATCACCGGGCAGCCGTTTGCGGGGCTGGCGCGGCTGTCGGATACCGCGCTGATGCCGCGTCTGAGTCCCGACAATCGCGAAAGCTGGGCCGCGCAGGCCGAGGCTCACGACTATTGGGTGCAGTTGAAGCAGATCGACCGGCGCATCGCGCAGTTCGACGTCGAGAAGGCGCGGGCGCGCAATCTGCCGGTCGTGAATCTGACGGCGAGCCATACGCCGGCCGGCGCGGCCTCCGGCTATTCCCGGCCGACGACGACCACCACGGCGATGCTGTCGGTGACGATTCCGATTTTCGAGGGCGGCGAGACGGACGCGATCATCGATGAAACGCTGGCGCTCCAGGACAAGGCGCAGGAAGAACTGCTCGGCGCAACCCGGGTGGCTGGCGCGACGGCGCGGGAGAACTGGTCGCGCTTTCATGACGGCGTCACGCGGGTCGACGCGTTGACGCGTCTCGCGCGGACTTCACACGCCGCGCTGCTCGCGACGCAGGTGGGCTACAAGGTGGGCAGCCGGACGAGCACCGATGTGTTGCGGGCGGCGGAGGCGTTTTACGCGAATCGGCGGGATCTGATTCTGGCGCGCTATACGGCGATCGTCGCGTTGTTGCAGCTCAAGGCCGCGACGGCGACGCTGGATCTGGGCGAGGTCGCCCGGGTGAATGGGTTGCTGGATGGGGCGGAAAGGAGCGGGAGCGCGGTTGCGGATCGCCAAGCCGTTGCAGAAGACGATCGAGGCGTTACGGGTGAGGGCGTCGTGCCGCGGATGCAGGCGCAAGCGAGCGCCCCTCCGCCGATGACTCCCGCGCCGCCGGCGCCCTCAGGTCCGCCGGTGATGACGCCGCTCGAAGCCTTGCGCCTTGCGCAACAGAAGGCACTCGCGGCAACCCGCTAAGGAGCGCCGGCGGAAAAGAGACTGGGCGGAAAATAGAAAACCCCGCAAGCCTGAGGCTAACGGGGTTTCTTATATGACGCTCGCTGTTGCCAGCGCGATGTTTGGGGCGGCGTCACTCGAATTGTGGCGTGTAAGCCACGTCAGTGAAGGATCGCGTCGTTTTCGTTCGGAAATGTACCCCTAAAAATACCCCCGAAAACTCCTCGCTGAATGGTTTTCGTCTGGCAAGCGCCACGGTTCCCCGAGTTCTACAATCGCCGACAGCACATTTGTCACCCGATTGTATGAAACGTTCGTTCAAAAAAGCAGATGAAGCCCGCGCCTTCCTGCGGGAGTTGCTGCCGGTCGGCTCGCGCCTCCCCGGAGAAGCCGTGCGCCGGATCGCGGAACAGGCCGGGATCAACCTTCACACGCTCGACGCGGCGTCCTGTGGCTGGGTCACAAAAAGGAAGGCCGTTGACCCATCTGACGGGCGGCAGAGACATTTTTGGTGGATCGAGCCGCAGTCGAAGCCGAAGCCGCCGCCGGAACCGAAGCCGTCCAGGTGCAAGCCGGATGATGCTTTTCGGGCGGGGTATCTCGCGGCGCTGGGCGATCTTGAGTACGCATGCCGCAGCGCGCTAAAGTCCCGGCCGATAGGCTCAAAGATCAGGAACGAGGCGTTGAAGCTCCTTCGTTCAATGGTTGATGAAAAAGCGAATAAGGCAAAAGAATCATAATGTTATGAATCTTCTCGGTACGGAGAAGAGCGGGCGAGAGCCGCGTTTTCCGACCTAGGAAAAGGTTGCGCAAGCTGGCGCTCGATGGGCAATAAAGTTCGTGTTCCTCCTTTTTTGGGTTGAACATGAAAAAAGAAATTACCCCCTTGCGCTGCTTGGCTGCGGCGCTGCCGGAGTCCAAAGCGTTGCCGCTTGATGGCTTCAGCCGATGGAGCGACCTGCGCGATTTCGTCCCGATGTCGCGCGAAAGCGTGCGCTTACGCGAATTGGCAGGCCGCTTCCCGAAACGCGTAAGGCTGGGCTCGGAACGCTGCGTCGGTTGGGAAAATCGGCAAATACACCAGTGGCTGACCGATCCCGACGGCTACCGCGCTACGGAGGCTTGATTGATGACTCACGCCGAGCGCAGCACTGTACCGCCCAGCGCCTTGTCCAAACCGCGCCGCAAACACAAAGCAGAGGCGTCGCGCCGCAAACCGGTTTCGCTGCAGCGTCGCGCCAATGACGTTCTGTCAGGCCTTGACCTGATTGCGGCCCGCTTCGATCGGGCTGCAACTGATCTGGTCACAAAGAAAACGCAGTACGCAGGGATTGGTCTGGCGAGTTTGTATCGCGACTCGCAGTTCGATCTGGCAGCGCGCGACATAACGACTCCGGCTGAGCGGCGGATTGCCCGCTCCGCATGGAATTCCGCGTTTGAGCGTGAAGTCGCGCTCAAATATCCCAGTCATCCGCGTACGTTGCTGCGCAAGCGGGGGCAATGCAATGGCGGCTAGATGGCTGAAGCTGTGCGAGATCACTGAGGACTGCGAGGTCCAGATTCGCACCCAGTTGGATGAGGAAAAGGTCCGCGAATATGCCGAGGCCATGACAGCGGGCGAAAAATTCCCGCGCCCAGTGGTGTTTTTCGACAGGCTGACGTACTGGCTTGCGTCCGGCTATCACCGGGTGGAAGCCGCGCGCGTCGCCGGTCTCTCGGAGATCGAGTGTGATGTGCGTGACGGCCAAAAGCGTGATGCCGCGCTCTTTGCCCTGAGCGATAACAAGCACGGCGTTCACCTAACGCGCGTTGAAAAGCGCCGCGCGGTAGAGCGAATTATGGGTGATGGCGAGTGGACGAGGATGACCGACCTTGCGATTGCGCGACACATCGGCGTTAGCCGCGAATTTGTTAATCGAGTCCGAAACTCCTATGCGCCAGCGGATGAAGGTGTGACTAAGTCACACCTTGAGGCATTGCGGGAGGGTGGCAAAGTCATCGAGTGCACAACTTTCACGGCAACCGAAACAGCCGAAATCGACGGCGTGAAAGCCGCAACGATTACGCCTGATGCCGGTGGCACGTGCGAAGTGGAGGCCTCGTTTCCGGGTGAGCCCGAACCATCTGCCGTCGAGCTTGATGAACTTGCCGTGGCACGCGGGATTATCGCCGAGCAGGCCCGCGAAATTGCGCGTCTGACGGCCATCGTCCGTGACCTTCAGGAGATTGCGGCATGAGCCCGTTAAAAAAACGCTTGACGCCGGAAAACTCGATGCAATATTCTAATTGCGTTACTGAAACAACAGTGACTCGGGCGTCGCGGCTCGATTTGCAAAAGGCGGACAACCGCCAACCGGCGGTATTTTTTCGTCTGTATGCCTTCGCGCGTCTTCTTCAATGGCGGGCCTTGGCTGAGGGGACACCTTCGGGTGTGCCGGTTTCCTTTTGCGCCGGTCCGCGAACCCCAAAGCCCTGCGCCTGCCACCACCGCTTCGCGGCGGATGTGGCGGGTCTCGAAACCGCTGCAAAAGGAGGCCGCACCATGCGCCGCACTCACGCTCGTCCTGAGCAACCGCAATCACAAATCGAAATCATTCGTGTCGCCTTGCGCGATGCGACAACCGCGCCGACTGTGTTCGACGCACTCGACATTGCTGGCGACGCTCTGCGCCGTCTGGCCGAAATCAATCGTCAGGAGGTGGCTCGTGGATAATTTTTACTCGCGCGGCCACGGTCCGGTTTCGGATGCAATCGGACAGATTGATTTCTGTACAACGATGCCGGTCGGCGGCCTTGCCGATAACCTCGCAAAAGTCCACGCGGTGTCGCAGGGTCTCGCCGCTATTCTTCGAATTGCGCGCGCCGACGGGCTCGCGAGGGAGCGCGATGCCAGCGAAACCGGGCCGCTGCTCGCGCCGGGAGCGGTTGACGCGCTCCTGGCGCTGGGCGAGGTCTCGGCTGGAATGCTTGCAGACGACGCCGAAGCGCTTGCCGAATGGATTGGGCGCAGCGCTCGCGTTGCCGACGATGGAATTCGGCGTGCAAGCGGCAGTGAGGACTCCTAAACATGAGTGAGATCGTTTGCGAGCGAGCACGGATTGAGGCGGCGCTATCGTGCATTCCGCCTGATGTTGGGCGCGATCAATGGTGGCGCATCGCGGCATCGCTCAAAGATGAGTTTGGCGACGATGGTTTCGACGTGTTCGACCGTTGGAGCCAAGGCTGTGACCGATACTCGGTCAGCGATGCGCGCGATACGTGGCGCTCCCTGCAACCCGGTCGAGGTATCACTATCGCCAGCCTGCTCGACATGGCGAAGAGGCACGGTTTCGATCCGCGCTCGCATAGGGCTGCACCCATTGACCCGTCAGAGCAGGAGCGACGCCGTGCCGAACGCGCCACCAGAGCAAAACACGAGGATGCGCGGCGCGCGAAAGAACGTACGAACGCCGCAAAACTCGCGCTTACCGTCTGGAACACGGCCAAACCCGTACAGGGCGGCCACCCTTACCTGACACGCAAGGGTCTGGCCGCGCCGAGTACGTTACGTGAGCTTGACGCCGACAAGCTCGCCGCCCTGATCGGCTACAAGGCTTCGTCGTCGGGCGAAGAACTGACGGGGCGCATTCTGGTTGCTCGCATCCAGTCGGACACGCTGCTCACGTCAGTCGAAATGATTGACGAATCTGGGCGCAAATCGGCCCTGAAGGGTGGCGCGAAGGCTGGCGGCTATTGGGTCGCATCAGCGCCGACGAAGGCGTCAAGGCGCATTCTCGTCGGGGAGGGCGTGGCGACTGTGCTGTCGCTTCATGTGTGCACTGGGGACGCGGCTGTCGCTGCACTGTCGTCAGGCAATCTTGCGAAGGTGGCGCGGGCAATGCGCGAAGCGTTTCCGTATGCAGAGATCGTCGTTTGCGGAGACTTGGGGAACGGGCAGGATCAGGCGTGCGAAGCTGCACAGGCAGTCGGCGGCGCGCTGGCCTTGCCGGATTTCGGGCCGGATGCAGGCAACGGCCATACGGACTTTAATGACATGCTCATGCTGAGCGGTGCCGATGCTGTGCGCGACGTCATCAACGCTGCTGTTGATGCCGCCGTATGCGTGGCGCAAAGCCATGTCGCGCCGCCAGAAGAAGATGGCGGCCCACACGCGCGCTACGTCGTGTCTGACGATGGGGTTCATTACATCGGCGTCCGGCACGACCCCAAGGCCGAAAGAGACGTTGAGTTGCCGCCTGTCAGACTGTGCGACCGACTGGAAATCATCGGACGGGGCGAGGACGATTCCGGGCAGAACTATCGGATTCTCCGCTGGCGCAGTCGTGGAAGCGGGACTGAGCGGACAATTGCCCTTCCACTTGCCGAGGTCGGCGAGCGCGAAGGCTGGTCCCGTTTGCGCGGACTAGGACTGGCAGTCTCCACGGGTCGGCAGAAGACGGAACTGTTGGCCGAATATCTCCAGACGAGCGGTAGCGATGATCGGCACCGCGTGACAGCGCTCGGCGGATGGCAGCACGGCGGGTACATCCTGCCCTCGGGCGAGGTGCTTGGCAATCCGAGTGCGCCGGTCTTCTTCAACGGCGACAAGAGCGCGGTAGCAGCATATGTTGCCGCTGGAACGGTCGAAAGCTGGCGTGACTCTGTTGCTCGCCTCGCTCGTGGCAATACGAGGCCGACGCTCGCTATCGGCGTGGCGCTCGCGGCACCACTGCTGAGCCTCGTTGATCTTGAAGTCAGGCGGCATCCACATTTTCGGCAAATCCGGGTCTGGCAAAACCACCACGGCGAAGGTCGGCGCTTCGGCATGGGGCTCGCCCGGCCAGCAGGTTCTTAGCTGGGATTCGACCGCCTTGGCGCTTTCCAATGCCGCCGCCGCTCGCAACGATGGCCTGATGCTGCTCGATGAACTTGGGCAGGGCAGTCCTGATGCCGTCGCGCGGGCTAGTTATGTCGTTTTTAACGGCGTCTCGCGGATGCAGGGAGCACGGGACGGCGGGAATCGCGAGCAAGCCCGCTGGCGTGTTCTGGTGCTGTCCACGGGCGAAATTGATCTTGCGGGTTTCATGAGCGGCGGGGGGCATCGAACGCGCGCCGGTCAGGAGGTCCGACTGGCGAGTCTGCCCGCTGACGCCGGAAAGGGTTTCGGCGCGTTCGATCACCTAAGCGGGCATGCCGATAGCGGCGAGCTTGCCGAGGCCCTTGACGATGCTGCTCGCGACAACCATGGCGTTGTTGGCCGCGCATTCGTCGAGCACATCGCCGAGAATCGTGAATCCGCTGTGGCCCGGCTGCGTGTCGCTATCAAGCGTGTTCACGACGGCCTGCCGGAGGGTGCATCGGGTCAGGTTCGGCGTGTGGCGGCGCGCTTTGCTGTCGTGGCCGAGGCGCTTGAAATTGCGACGGACGTTGCGCTAACCGGATGGGATGCGGGCGACGGGCGGACGGCTGTCATGTCGTGCTTTTCTGCCTGGCTGTCCCGTTTCGGCGCGGGCAACCGTGAAGACCAGCAAATCACTGAGCAGGCGGAAAGCTGGTTTGGTCTGCACGCGGCGGGGAGGTTCATTGACTGTCGAGACGCTGCACAGCCGGACTGGCCGCCACGCATCCAAAGCTGCGCTGGGTATCTCAAACTGGATGCGTCTGGCGCTCTCTTTTGGCTCGTGGATCGCGGCGTGTTCGCCAACGAGATTGCCAAAGGCTTCGACTGCTCTGCCGCCGCCGACGTGCTCGCGGTAGCCGGGATGCTGACGAAGGGAAGCGACGGAAAGGCGACATCGAAACACAAGACGCCGGATAGACCGGGCGGGGATGCGCGACGGTTTTACAAGTTCGTTCGTACCGCCCGCGCTGATCCCGACGAGTACCAAGATCAATGATTACGCGCACACGTGCGATAAAACATGGTGGAACCGGTGGAACGGTGGAACCAATACTCTCTAGGCCTTATGTGGCGGGGTTTTTCACGGTTCCACCTCGGTTCCACCTAACTGATGCGAGGTGGAACCCATTCGGCTTTTTCAGGCATGAAATCCTTTGGTTCCACGGTGAAAATGGCTTAGGTGGAACCGTGGTGGAACCGCAATTTTCCATTGAATCAATGGCTTAAGTCACCGGTTCCACCGTTCCACCGGTTCCGCCGTCTTTTCTAATACATAGAGCGTTTGCAAGGAGTCGAAGTGAATCCGAAGGTTGCAAAGGAAGTGAATGGCCAGTACCTGATGAGTTCGGGCGCGGTTCTGCTTTTCGCCATCGAAAGTTCAGAGGGAGCCGACCGCCCGGAGTGCGGCAAAGCCCGCGCGCGCGAGATAGCAAGCAAGCTCTTCGGGCTGGCACGGACGTACGGTGATTTTCATCAGGAGGACGTGTTGCGCTCGCTCTTTGCGCGCGACGGATGGTCGGATCGTGTGGTCGATACTGCGCAATCCGCACTGCGCGGTGTGCCAACCGCCGAGCTTGTCAGAGCGCTCTCCAATGTCGGGAAGCTTGCTCAGTGACGAGGCGGGTGGTGTGAAATTCAGGGCAAAGCTGGAACCGAAGCGCCGGGCACGCGGACTCGACTGAGCGGCGGCACAGCGATGCCCATAATCGGGCCGCTGACGACTTTGCAGCACTGCGGTAATACCCAAGGGTAAGCCGGGGCGCGCGAGGCCACCGGAGGGCGCATAAAAGCGATTTGGTCAATCTTAGTGTTAGTGCTACTAAATAAATTAGGAAAACGATGGAACAAAACAACCGCAAACCGCCGCCCGAAATGGCGAGCAGCCTGCGTCGCCTGAAAGACGCGCGGGCCGTCCTGCGTGCCGTCGAGCAACGCACGCGCGTGCACCGTGACGCACCGAGCGATAGGGCCGCCGACGTGGCGAAGCGCCTCCAGGCGAATCAAGACGTGCGCACCGCCGTGATGGCGCTCATTCGCGGGGCGAATCGCGATGAGTGACCGCCCTACGAAAATGACACGTCGATTCGCGAAACGGGCCGCCAAGTGGAACGGCATCGCCGTGCGGTGTGGCGGAAAGCCGCTCGATGACGCGCGTGTGCAGGCCGCCTATGCCGCGCACGCGGCGCGGCAGGCAAGCATTCGCAGGGCAAACGACCGATTCGCCGGTTGCAAGCCCGTGACGGCTGTCGCGAAAAGCCTCGGCATGCGCCGCGATGACCTGTTTTCGTGGCTTCAACGCGAAGACTGGCTTCGGCGCGGCGAAGATGGGTGGCGCGCTACAGGCCGAGCCTTAGACGGCGAATGGGTCGTCATGCGCGGCGCGGGGGCCGTGTCGTGGCCGCAAATCACGGCGGTGGGCTTCCAGGAACTCGCCCGCCGCCTCGGCGTGAGCCGGGATGCTGACTCCGCAGCGTGAGCCTACGCGCGAGAATTTTTATACACGGTAACGCGCGGGCGCGCATGCGTGAGTTACGCGGACGCTGCCAGTGTTCGATGCAGCCGTCATTCTGCGCAGCGAAAGCTCCTCGAATGCTTGGCCGATGGCGACCCCAAACTCATGGCGCAAGGCTGAGTCGGCTAGTTGCGGTCATTCGACGACGCTGCTTTAATCGGTGACAATCGGAGTCGCTGGTCGATGATAAGCAGCCGGCCTGGCCAGCGAGGCAAAGAACAAACGACAAGCGGGGCACCATGAACAACAGCGACCAAGACAAGAGCGACGAGAATGCGAACCAAGCGGCTAGGCCGATCAAGCTGGTTACCGTAACAGCAGCTAACGGCGAAGATATGTCCGCCACGGTGGAAGGTTTCGCTCGTTTCATTGGCCTAGATCAAGTCGCGCCCGGTCGATACAGCTTGCTACTTGTATTGGCGTTATTCGGTGGCGCGCAATCGGGTATGTTGAATCCAGCCAAGGTTGTACATGAAATGCGCGCATTGGAGGGCATTGGTCCGCCGAGCAAACTGAAGGCAGCGATTCAGAACAAATATGCGCCGCTCAAGGGCTTATGGCATAAGCACTACCTCGAAGACGGCCCGCGTGCGATGGCGCTGAATATCCTGAAGGGTCTGAAAAGATACAGTATTCCGGTCTTTCAGCATCGTATTGATGAGGCGAAAGCTGCTGGTGAGGAACGCTACGTAACAGCGGAGGATATTGAAGCCATTTCCACCGATGCAGTGTATGGAAACTGGATGCGTCTAGCCGCCGCCGAAGCATTGACCGGTGAATGGATCATGTTCGCCCAGTACGAAGGCCAGAATTATTACCTTGCACTGGCAACGCATGACAGCAACACGCATGACCAAGTGCGCCAACAGATCGACGCGGTATGTTGTCAGGAATTCCCTTTCCTCGCCGACCTTCTAGCCAACGCTTGACTAGTGATTTAGGGCCATTTGCGTACGTTGACCGGATGACAGGGCAGTGTGAAAAATGGCCCGATAGCTAAAAATCACGCCCGCGTTGGCATCTCGCCACGCAATTGTCGGCTGTTGCTCGTCAGCGTTGCAAGCAATCGTAATGCCCTCTTTTTTGGGGGCCGCCACTGCCATCCTGCATGCCGCAGATTCTGGCAAGCAAGCCGTCGAATACTTTTACACCTGGCGCGCGCGTGGGCGGGCGCGCGCGAATAGCAAACTGCGTTTCGGCGGACCACAGTCGCGAACTGTCCGAAAACTGACAATGAGCAAGCCGGGGCGACTCCAAAGCGCTCGATGAAACCGACGGGCCGCGCCCCTGCTGGCGTGACACCTGGGGTTTTCTTACGCGACGTGCCTGCGCGCGGGGGCGCGCGAATATCCGATTGCTTGTCGGCGTGCAACGCCCGCGAACTGCCCGAAAACTGACCATTGGGCAAACCGAGGCGACACAGCATCGCCCGATGACAGCGCTCTGAATGTGCCGCTGCTGCCGTCATGCAGGAGTTTTCCGATGCCTGGGCGCGTGCGTGCGCGCGTAACAGGACCGGAGTCTAAGCGCAACGCTCGCGAACTGCCCAAAAACTGTCGCTTAGGAAAGCACGGCCAAGAGGCACGCCGGGCTGGGCTCACCATGTTGGCTCAACTAACGCGGAGTTCGCATGCAAGAATTGATCGATATTTTGAATGGTGGCGATAGCGCCGCTGACTTGGCGTTCGCCAAGCTGTATTTCGCAGCGTGGGGCGACCGGTCTGTTCGCCTTGCGCTCAACCGGGTTGCGGTCGCAGAGAAAGCACTGATCGACGAGGGCGCGCACTTCGAGGTCGCTGCGGCTGTGAATCAGTCACTCGCTGGCGGCGGCTCCGTCGCACAAATTCTGCGCGAGCGAGAGCTTCAGTTGATCCGCCAACGCGAGCTTTCACGCGCCGAGCGCGCCGTATTCATCGAGGCAGCGAATGCACGCCGCGCAGAGGCCGCGCCGATTCTGGCCGCGTGCGCACGGGAGCAACTCGAACTGGCGCAGACAATCGCCGCGCTCGAACTGGAAGTGAGCGCCGGTCGCGTCCACAACCGGCGCGAAGCTTCGTTGACCGCGATGCTGGATGCTGGTTTGACCTCCGAGCAGATCGAAGCCATTGGCGGTCCGAAGCCGACCGAAAACGAGCTTGCCGCGCAGCAAGCGAGCCTCGCAGCGATGCGGGCGCGCATGGCCCGCTTGAAAGCGTTTGCAGGGAGCGCGCCGTTTTTCGACCGGACACTGCTTGGCGACTCGACCGGGGCGACTAATGGCTGCCAGTGACTTTCTGACTGGACGGCCCCGCATCCTGAGTTCGCTCTGGACGGGGCTCAACCCAGCCTTGCTCGCGAAGTTCTATCCTCTCAAGCGCAACAACGACGGCGGATGGTCGCAGAGCACGGACGTGCGACAGATTTCCGAGGCGGATAGCTACTCGGTGGATGACGGTTTCGAAGTCCACGCGCCAATTACCGATGGCACCAGCGAGCTTTCTGCGAACTGGCACTCCCCATTTGAGGGCGCAGGCGCAGAGTCACAGGCTCCCACTATCTCGGCAATGCTTCAGTCCGGCTCGCTGACTCCGCAGTTGCAGGCGCTGTTTGGCATTCACGGCGATGACGCCAAGGCAGGCTCATCGGGGGTGCAGAACCTGCTCAATCAGGCGCAGGGCCGCACCGGCATTACCAAGCTGAACTCGACGCAGGT
Source organism: Paraburkholderia ginsengisoli NBRC 100965 (assembly GCF_000739735.1). Classification (GTDB taxonomy): domain Bacteria; phylum Pseudomonadota; class Gammaproteobacteria; order Burkholderiales; family Burkholderiaceae; genus Paraburkholderia; species Paraburkholderia ginsengisoli. Next base: position 320,411 of record NZ_BBJF01000003.1, read on the forward strand.
ATTTAACGGGATGCCGCCCGTGAAGTTGTCGTTGACGCTGCACTTTCGCGCGCTGCTTGACCCGATCTCAGAGGTTCGCGATCCGATTATGCAGCTTAAGCAGTGGGCGCTTCCTGCTTACCTGGCCAGTGACAGCGTGGTTGCCGGGGCGCTAAAAAACGGCACGAACCAAAGCCCGCTTGAGACCATTTTTCCGTCCGTCGCGCCGCAGATCATCGGCATGCGCTACGGCGACCTGAATTATCAGCCGCTCGTTATCGAATCTGTTTCCGACCCGCTCACCGTGCCACGCGATTCGTCCGGCGCAATGATTGCCTGCACCGTGCAAATCACGCTTGGCACCCTCACGGCGCTCGACCGCCGCGACATTCAGACCATATATCTTTGACGGGGGCAGCCGTGTCTATCAGGTTCAGCAGGGAAAAATGGGAAGCGGTCCGGCTCGCCTACATCTCCGGCCAAACCGCAAAAGAATTGGAACGTCTTTACGGCGTTCCTGCCGACGCGATTCACCGAAGGTCATCCCGGCATCGGTGGGCCGACAGCGCGGGGGCGGCAGAAGCAATGCCTTGCCACGCGGCGGATCAACTGGATGCTACGTGTGAGCGGCTGGATGCCATTTGCGGACGGTTGGAGAATATTTTGGCGGCGAGGTCAACATGAGCGAGACCGATATCGAATTGGAACAGCAGCAGCGCACGCACGATGCTACGCCGCAACGCGAGCCCCGTGCGCCGATGACCGACGCGCGGCGTGAATTGCACGTCAAGCAGGCGCTCACGCGCTTCGTGCGCAACAAGAACCTGCCCGAAGAACTGGAAACGCTGCGCTACAACCTGATCGTCGCGCGCGTGCTATCGGGCATGACAGCGGTCGAGGCGGCGAAAGATTTCGGCTATGCGAATAGCACGCAACTGAGCCTGATCGAGTCCGGCGAGCGCCCGACGCCCAAGGATCACCAGTTCCTGCGGCAGGCGGCGCGCATTTATTCCGTGTCGACCGACTTCCTGCTTGGGCTCTCTCCGCACATGGAGTTCGACGCAAAGGTCTCGCACCAGCATGCGCTCATGCGTGGCACCGAGCGAATACTCGGCGGCATAGCGGCGCAGTTCACCACGGCCATGATCCAGTTCACCAACCAGACGCAGCCGGTCCCCGATGACTTCGAGCGCGTAGCGGCTGCAACAGAGCGCATTGAACAGGCAATCGCCGTTGCTCGCTCTCACGGGTTCGACGATGTGCGTGGTAGCGCAACGGTCGTGGCAGCGATGGACGCGCTGGGCCAGGCCGTCGAACCGATTCGCCGCAAGTGCAAGCAATTCCGCAGTATCGAAGGCTACTTTGACGACGTGCGCGAAGGGAAGCTTCAAGCAATCCCGTACCTCACCGAGCGATACAGCCCCCGTGACATTGCTCGCGATTTGCGGGCGGAGTGGGTCGCTCGATGAAATCCGACGACAAGGGCTTTCTGATTGCCGACAAGCCGCTAAACGTCGCGGACCTTTCCGAAGGGATTGGCGGCATCCGCAGCGATACGAGTGCAATCCTGGCGATGCTGAAATCGGGCATCAAGGATTCCGTCGCCCGTCGTCAGAAGGTGGCACAGTCCGCCGCGCCGCAGGTCGGCCCGCACGGCTCTCGCGCATCCACGGCTACCTCGCGCAGCATTGCGAGCGCGCCTGCACCTGACCGACTGCGCGACGCTCGCGGACGTTTCATCGCGGGCACGGCTGGCGTGAGCGCACTGACGCAGGCGGCGACCGCCGTCAAGACGCTAACGCGCCAACAGGGTGCGCAATACGCCGAAGCCAAGCGAGCCGAAGAAGCGCGCGACCGCGCGGGCGTGAGCAACGCAGCACAATCGCGTGATGCCCGTGGGCGGTTCGGATCGGGAGGCGGCAAGGGTGGCGCGGGTGGCGGCCACAACGATGACGGTTCTGACGGCAAAGGCATTGTCGCGAGCCTGAAGGGCTTGGGCTCTAGCCTGCACTCCACCGGCATCGATGTTGGTTCTTATGAAAAGCTCGATCCGACCGTGGAGGCGGGCAAGGAACTCAGCAAAATCGTGTCCGGCCCGTTCGGTGCGGTCGGCAAGCTGGGGAAGGCAACCATCGGGCGCGGCTTCGGGGTGGCGACCGGTAAGAATTCGCCTATCCCGTGGTATCGAAAGATTTTCGCTGAGCTACGCCTGACCCGCGAACAGGCGAGCGAGTTCAACATTGCGCAAGAGCGCACGCTGAAGGATATCGACCGAAAGACTGGCGGCGAGCACGACAGCGGCAAGGGCATTATCGGCTCGCTCGCGGGCATGCTTGGCGGCTTGCTAGGCAAAGGTGGCGGCCTGCTCGGCAAGGGCGGCGGTCTGATGAAGGCGCTTCTCGGTGGCGGTCTGCGCATGATGAAGGGCGGCGGTGGCCTGCTCGGCTCGCTCGGCAAGGGTGCGCTCGGGCTCGGAAAGATTGGCCTACGACGCCTGCCGCTGCTCGGCGCGCTGTTCGCGGGCGGCTCGGCACTCGCCAGCATTTTCGGCGACGACGACCCGAACAAGACCGCAGAGGAAAACCACACTGACCGCTTCAAGGGCGCGGGCTCCGGCATTGGCGCATTGATTGGAGGCGGCCTCGGCACACTAGTCGGCGGGCCGGTTGGCACCATGATCGGCGGCGTGATTGGCGATAGGGTCGGCGAACTTGTCGGCGAATGGCTCGCTACGGTCGATTGGTCCGCAGTGGGCAAGCAGATTACGGGCGCATGGGATGCAACGACCGGATTCTTCAAGGACTCATGGAAGACGGTAACTGACAAGCTCGGCGATATCGCAAAGACTGTCAGCGCCGCATGGAGCGTCATCGTTGATGGGGCGAAAGCCTTCCTGAAAGACAAATTTGGTCTTGACGTTGATGCCATTGCTCAGAAGGCGAGAGACGCGGCGGCGGCGGCGGCGGCATCCGCAAAAAAAGTCACCGCGCCAGTCGTTGAGTCCGTGAAGAAAGGCGCTCAGGTCGCCAAGGATGCAGGAAAGGCGGCGGTCGATTACGGCAAGGATCGCGTCGAGAAAATGGCCGAGCCGATCAAAGCGGCGGCGGCTAATGCCGTGGATGCAGCCAAGGGCGTATTCGGCGGCGGCTCGAAGGGCAACAAGGCTGCGCTCGTTGCCGAGATGAACAGTTCAGACATGACCAATGGAACTGAGCGCGCTATGTTCATGGCGCAGATGGACCATGAAAGCGGCGGTTTCCGCTCGCTTGAGGAGAGCACGAAGTACAAGCCCAAGCAGTTCCTCAAGCTTTTTGGCAAGCGCGCGGGCATCACGACTGAGGAGCAGGCGCAAGCCATCATCGACAAGGGGCCAGACGCAACTGCGGAGGCCATGTACGGCGGCGACTGGGGTAGAAAGAATCTTGGAAACACCGAGGCGGGCGACGGTGCGAAGTTCAAGGGGCGTGGATTCGTCCAGATCACCGGCAGGAACAACTACGCGGCGGCGGCAAAAGCAACGGGGCTCGACCTTATCGCTCACCCCGAACTGGCCGCCGATCCGGCGAACGCTGCGAAGATTGCTGTCTGGTTTCATCGTAGCCGCACGGGGCTTGTCGAGGCCAGCCAGAATGGCGACGTGCTCGCGGCGACAAAGAAGATCAATGGCGGGACCACTGGCCTCGATGACCGAAGCAGGCTGTTCAAACAATACCTTGCGGAAATGAACAATCCCGGCTTTTCGGCGGCGACTATTGCGGCTGGGAAGGTCGCGCCTGGCGTAGCGGTGGCAGCGTCTGTCGCGCCGTCCGTTGCACCGCCGACGGTGCAGGTAGCCGCCGCGACGCCCGTGCCGATTGCCCCCGTTCCGACCGTGACGGCACCGCCGATGAACGTTCCGCCGCCCCCGGCTGTCGCTGCGATTCCGGCGCAACTCAACACGCCGGGACCAATGGATGTACGAGTCACGAATAATCAGCAGGCCGGACAAGACCTGAGCGACCGACAACTCGCGCACATCGCGACGGGCGGCATTAGCGGAGCGTGAGCATGTCCGCGCGCGCCCGGCAGGAATAGAGCTTGCCGGGCGCGCCCGCCGAGCAACTAAACTGGCGGCGAGAGTAAGTCGTTGTTCCGTCTTCGCCGCGCCACTGAGCGCGGCTTTTTTTCGTCCGCTGAAAGCTGGGCCGCGCCCTATTTGTCGCTCAATAGCCGCATCATGGCGACGTGCTCGGCGCGCAATAGCCGTGTGGCCTCACCACGCAGGCGCTGGCCGGTTTGGAGGTGGGCGTGAATCTCTCGCGTGGTCGCGCCACGCATGTGCTGGCCCGTTTGAAGGTGGGTGTGAACCGCTTGCGTGGTTATCGCCCGAGCTTCTGAGAGCCGCCGCACTTCTCGCGCGGTGCGCAGGCGTTCCATCGTCGCTTCGATTGTTTGCGGCGGATTTCTAAAAATGAGTGGCATGGGGGCGCCCAGTGGTTCAGTGGGTGGCAGTTTGCGCCCGGCTGTGCGCTGCGATAGCGAGGTGCTTTCCGTCACTACTGTGACACGCCCGTTTGGCATGGAGTCGGTGCGCGTTGTCTTGATCGACGGTGAGCCGTGGTTCATTGCGCGCGACGTGGCGGCGGTGCTCGGCTATGCCGCGCCGGACAAGGCCGTTCGCGATCATTGCAAAGGGACGACTGAATCGGTCGCCCCTACGGCGGGCGGCGCGCAAACCATGAGTAGCCGCGAGACAGCGGAGCCGACCGGCAAGGGCCACGGCCATGTGATGCGCGATATTGATGACATGCTCGATGGCCTTGGGCAGTCCAAAGAGGGGTATATCCAAAAGTGGACACACCCCCAAAACAAGCAGGATTACGCGCCGCCGACTGCGGTGATAGGGATTACTTCGGCCTCGGGCTCCCGGAACGCATGGGCATTCGCGCGTGCGTCGTGAAGCGCGTGGTGTTGGCCCCCGTGGGTCGCGCGGTAGCTCTGGAGGCGCGCCGGGTCGATGCGTGCTGAAACATCCTCGGTACTCCATGCGCGCGGCAGTGGGCCGCCCAGCGCGAAGTAGAGCAATGGCAGGTCGTACTCAGTCCCGCCACCGTCACAGCACATCACAGGTGGTGGGTCGAGTGGGATTGCAGCGATCCACTTTCTCAACTCGTCACGGAGTCGCGCATCCGCCAACGCTCGCGCGGGCACCTTGCCGAGTTGCGGAAGTACGTGTGCTCGTACGAAGTCGCTGCACGCCTCGCGACTGAAGTCCGAGCGCTCGGCGTAGAACTCACTGCCGTCTTGGCCGACGATGCTGACGCTGATGAGTTCGGCGTTGTCGAGAGACGTGAACTCGGTATCAACGAAGTAGCGTGCCACGTTCGAGGCGCTGGTGGAGGCGGGCAATAGCGGGAGCACGGTCGCTCCCGCCTTGATCTGGCCGAGGTAGTCCGCCCACTTCTGCATCATCGCGCGGCGCTGGGAGAGGTGGGCAGTGCGGTTATATGCGCGCCCGAGTGGGTCTTTCACGGCGTGCGCAAGCTGGGCCTCGATGATTGCCGCCGACACGCCAAGCACCTCCTCAAGGATCGTGCGCGCCATTGCGCGGAAGCCGTGACCCGTCATTGTGGCTCCGTCATACCCGAGGCGGCGCAGTGCGCTGTTGACGGTGTTATCCGACATGGGGCGGTCTTTCGTCCGCACGCTTGGGAACAGAAATCGGCCGTTGCCGGTAAGCGCGCGTAGCTCGCGCAGAATGGCGACGGCCTGAGACGAAAGCGGGACGATGTGCGCGCCGCCAGCCGCCTTTCCCTGCTTCGTGCGCTTCATACGCTCACCTGGTATCTCCCAGGTGCCACCGTCCAGGTCGAACTCGATCCATTCGGCGGCGCGCAGTTCTCCGGGCCGCTGAAAAAGCAGCGGGGCAAGGCGTAGCGCGCACGCCACAGGGAGCGTGCCCTGATAGCCGTCTATTGCGCGCAGTAGTTCGGCAACCTGCTTCGGCTCGGTGATGGCCGCCATGTGTTCGGTCTGTGTGGGCGGGAGCGCGCCGCGAAGGTCGGCGGTAATGTCGCGCTGGGCGCGGCCTGTGGCGACGGCATAGCGGCACGCCTGCCCGATGTTGGCGTGGAGTCGGTGGGCGGTTTCGAGCGCGCCGCGTTTCTCGATCCGGCGTAGCACATCGAGCACATCCGTGGGCGCGAGGTCAGCAATAGGTTTGCCGCCGATCCACGGGAAGGCGTCAATCTCCAGTCGTCGGAGGATGCGGTCTCCGTGACTCGCTGACCATGTGGGCGCGTACTTGGCGTGCCACTCGCGAGAGACCGCCTCGAACGAGTTCTCTGCGTTCAGGCGCTGCGTGCGCTTTTCTGCCTTCTTCGCTTCACCTGGATCAATGCCAGTCACCAGCTTCTCGCGCGCCTCGTCGCGTTTCTTGCGTGCAGCCGCAAGCGACACGTCCGGATAAACGCCGAGTGCCAATAGCTTCTCTTTGCCCGCCACCCGGTACTTGAGCCGCCAGTAACGCTGGCCTGCGGGTGTGACGTGCAGGAACAGGCCGCCGCCGTCAAACAGCTTGAAGGGTTTCTCGGCGGGCTTCGCGTTGCGGATAGTCGTGTTGGTGAGTGGCATGGGGGTATGTAGATGCTGGGGTATGCTTGCTACCCCCGAAAATACCCCTAAATACCCCTTGCTGTCGATGGGCAAACTTTGCGGTGGATTGAAATAAAAAACCCGTGAAGCCTTGTGCTGTCACGGGTTTCTTGGTGTGGCTGGTGAAACTTTGGAGTGTATATGGTGGAGGCGGCGGGAATCGAACCCGCGTCCAGAAGCACTCTACGACCAGTTCTACATGTTTAGTTCTGTCATTTGATTTAACCCCAGTGACGCGGACGAACACGCTGCACTGAGGCGATTCACTAATTTTTCGACCCGGGCGTCGTGACACCGCCAAGGCTTAACTGACGTATATGACCTCTGTCGGTATTGCTACCGGTCTTGCGACACTAGCCCGTCAGTGAACTAGGCAGAGGACGGCGGCCCTTAGGCTGCCAGTGCGAACGTATCGTCGTTTGCAGTTACGTTTTTCCCATTGATTAACGAGGTGACGGGTCCTCGACATGCCCTAGCCGCTTCGCAACCCCTGTCGAAACCAGGTCGCCCCCGCGGTTCGTTGCTCATAATGTCTGAGCCAGACGCGGATTTTACAATAGATTGACGGCCGCGTCCTATCTCATTGGCGTAGCGGCCGCTGTGGCGCTGCTGCCGGCCTTGCCGGCTCAATGCGCGTCAGCAGATGTCGCGCAGCAGCTTCTGCAGTTCCGCCGGCGATTGCACGACGTGCTGCGCATGCCATTGCGTCGGCGGGATGTCGTTGCCGCAATAGCCGTATGCGGCCGCCACGGTCTTCATGCCGGCGGCAAAGCCTGCCTGCACGTCGCGCAGGTCGTCACCCACGTAGATGACACGTTCCGGCGCCATGTCCAGTTCGCGTGCGGCGTGCAGCAAAGGCGCCGGGTGCGGCTTCGAATGCGCAGTCGTGTCGCCGCTCACCACGCAGCCCGCGCGCTCCTCGAGGCCCAGTTGCGCGATCAGCGGCTCGGTCAGCCGAGCCACCTTGTTCGTGACGATGCCCCAGCGCACGCCCCGTGCATCGAGTTCGTCGAGCAGTTCGGGGATGCCGGGAAACAGCGTCGTCTCGATGCACAAATCCGCTTCGTAGTTGGCGAGAAATTCTTCGCGCATCGACGCAAACTCGTGGTCGTCCGGGCCGATGCCGAACGCCCCGCCGATCAGGCCGCGCGCCCCAGCGGACGCCAGCGGGCGCAGGTCTTCGAGCGGCACCATGTCGAGTCCGCGGTCGTGGCGCATCTTGTTGACGGCGGCGGCAAGATCGGGTGCCGTATCGGCGAGCGTGCCGTCGAGGTCGAAAAGCACGGCCTGGCAAAGACCGAGCGCGTCGTCGTTGTCTTCGCGTTGGGGCAGGGGGGTAGGATCGCTCATTGTTCGATTAGTCCGGCGGGTCGGGGCGGCTCAGGCGTCGCGGCGGCAAGCGAGCATGTAGTTCACGCTCGTGTCGGCGGACAGCGTGAAATGCTTGCCGAGCGGGTTGTAGACGATGCCTTTGATGTCGGCCGTGCGCAGACCGGCGGCGCGCACGAAGCTCGCCAACTCCGACGGACGGATGAAGCGCGCGTAGTCGTGCGTGCCCTTGGGCAGCATCCGCGCGATATATTCGGCGCCGATCACCGCAAACAGGTACGACTTCACGTTGCGGTTCAACGTGGAAAAGAACACCCAGCCGCCGGGTTTCACCAGCGTCTTGCACGCTGCGACGATCGCGGCGGGTTCGGGCACGTGTTCGAGCATTTCCATGCAGGTGACCACGTCGTATGTGCCCGGTTCGCGGGCGGCTAGCGCCTCGGCGGCGATTTCTTCGTAATTGACGGTTACACCACTTTCAAGGCTGTGAAGATCGGCGACGCCGAGCGCCTGCGTCGACAGGTCGATGCCTTTCACGTGCGCGCCGAGTCCCGCCATCGACTCGGACAGGATGCCGCCGCCGCAGCCGATATCCAGCACGTTCTTGCCCGCGAGATGCGCGTGGGCGTCGATCCAGCTGAGGCGGATGGGATTGAGTTCGTGCAGCGGCTTGAATTCGGCATTCGGGTCCCACCACCGATGCGCGAGGTCGCTGAATTTCTGTAGTTCGTGGGGATCGGCGTTGGTCATGGCGGAAGCTGCCTCGATGAGAGCGGTGAGCGGGCGCTCGAGGATAAACCCTGAGTATATAGGTCGAGGGACAGGGCGGCAAAAGGGCGGCGTGACGCGCGGCTACGGGGCCGCACGGACAGTGCTCTCGTCCACGGCCCGCAGGCCGCTGCCTGTATCGCGGCTCGGGCGCGCATAAAAAAAGCCCCGCCGGAGCGGGGCTTCGATACCGCGGCAATAAGGACCTTATTGCTTCGGCGTACCGACAACTTCGACTTCCACGCGACGATCCGGTGCGAGGCAGGCGATGAGTTGCTTGTGGTTCTTCTGGTTGCAACCAGTCGTGACCGGGTTGCGCTTGCCCTTGCCTTCCGTATAGATACGGTTGGCTTCGACACCCTTGCTGACCAGGAATGCCTTCACAGCTTGCGCACGGCGCATCGACAGACGGTCGTTATACTTGTCCGTACCGATACGGTCCGTGTGACCCGTTGCGACGACGACTTCCAGGTTGATACCTTGAATCTTCGATGCCAGTTCGCTCAGCTTGTCCTTGCCAGCCGGCTTCAGGATTGCCTTGTCGAAATCGAACAGAGCGTCAGCTTGATACGTAATCTTTTCGCTAGAGATAGCCGGTGCAGGTGCGACCGGTGCCGGCGGCGTCGGAGCCTGGGCAACCAGGGCGCCGTCGCACTTGGCGTTGGCCGTTGCCGGCGTCCAGAATGCATCGCGCCAGCAAAGCTCGTTCGTGCCGTTCATCCACACGTATTCGCCGGTACCATTCACCCAGTTGTCGTTCGTAGCTTGTCGCGACGCCGGCACCGACTGCGCCACGGCGGATGCAGCCATAACTGCGGTAGCTGCAATGAACGCGAGCTTTGAAAGTTTATTCATATTTCTCCTCTCGAAATTGAGATTACCGCAGGTTTACTGCGAGCCTGTTGACGAAGACAAGTCATACATTGCTCGAAGTATAACATTGGTGTGGAACAAAAAACGTGGTGTGTAGACTTCGAGCAGTGTCTAACTCTTTGTGCGTTGGCATTTTGCCATATCGTTCCCTTCCGACGATAAAAAAATCCGCCCCCGATCAAATCGCCCTTTAATTGTGGTGCTTGCGCAACAGAAGCAATCCCCGGAAGGCACCGCCAGTCATGGCTGAGCGGCGGATTGCCCCACGCACGAATCGCGCCTGACCGGATCGAAAATGAGGTCCGGCCAGACGTTTCGCTGACCTTCCTCTAATAGGTATACGTACCCTCGGCGGGAGCGGATTCGCGGCATGTTAGAATCGCGTGATGCGTTGCGCCTGCAATGCTTACGCGAAGGCGCGGAGTGATTCGTCGCCTTGGCATGTAAAAGATACGGATAATGGATCAATTCGCCAAAGAGACTCTGCCAATCTCCCTAGAGGAGGAAATGCGCCGTTCGTATCTCGACTACGCGATGAGCGTGATCGTAGGGCGTGCGCTTCCCGATGTTCGCGATGGCCTGAAGCCGGTGCACCGGCGCGTGCTGTACGCGATGCACGAACTGAACAACGACTGGAACCGCGCGTACAAGAAGTCGGCGCGTATTGTCGGCGACGTCATCGGTAAATATCACCCGCACGGCGACACGGCTGTTTACGACACCATCGTCCGGATGGCGCAGGACTTCTCGTTGCGCTACATGCTGGTGGACGGCCAGGGCAACTTCGGTTCGGTCGACGGCGACAACGCCGCGGCGATGCGTTACACCGAAATCCGCATGGCGAAGATCGGCCACGAACTGCTGGCCGACATCGACAAGGAAACGGTCGACTTCACGCCGAACTATGACGGCAGCGAAAACGAACCGGCCATCCTGCCCGCGCGCATTCCCAACCTGTTGATCAACGGCTCGTCCGGCATCGCGGTCGGCATGGCGACCAACATTCCGCCGCACAACCTCAACGAGGTCGTCGACGCCTGCCAGCATCTGCTGAAGAACCCGGAAGCCACGATCGACGAACTGATCGAGATCATTCCGGCGCCGGATTTCCCGACCGCCGGCATCATCTACGGCGTGGCCGGCGTGCGCGACGGCTATCGCACGGGCCGCGGGCGCGTGGTGATGCGCGCGCTGACGCACTTCGAGGAAATCGATCGCGGCCAGCGCATGGCGATCATCGTCGACGAGCTGCCGTACCAGGTGAACAAGCGCTCGCTGCTGGAGCGCATCGCCGAGCTGGTCAACGAGAAGAAGCTCGAAGGCATCTCCGATATCCGCGACGAGTCCGACAAGAGCGGCATGCGCGTCGTGATCGAGCTGAAGCGCGGCGAAGTGCCGGAAGTGGTGCTGAACAATCTGTATAAGGCCACGCAGCTTCAGGATACCTTCGGGATGAACATGGTCGCGCTGGTCGACGGCCAGCCGAAGCTGCTGAACCTGAAGGAAATGCTGTCGTGCTTCCTGTCGCATCGCCGGGAAGTGTTGACGCGGCGCACTGTATACGAACTGCGCAAGGCTCGTGAACGCGGCCACGTGCTCGAAGGCCTCGCGGTCGCGCTCGCCAACATCGACGAGTTCATCGCGATCATCAAGGCCGCGCCGACTCCGCCGATCGCCAAGCAGGAATTGATGGCGCGTCCGTGGGATTCGTCGCTGGTGCGCGAAATGTTGTCGCGCGCCGAGACGGAAAACGCGACGGCGGGCGGTCGCGAAGCCTATCGTCCGGACGGGTTGAACCCGTCGTTCGGTATGCAATCCGACGGCCTCTACCGTCTGTCCGACACCCAGGCTCAGGAAATTCTGCAGATGCGTCTGCAGCGCCTGACCGGTCTGGAGCAGGACAAGATCATCGGCGAGTACCGCGAAGTGATGGCGCAAATCGCCGACCTGCTCGACATTCTGGCTCGCCCGGAACGTATTACGGCGATCATCGTCGACGAACTCACGTCGATCAAGGCTGAATTCGGCGATGCGCGCCGCTCGAAGATCGAGTTGAACGCAACCGAACTGAACACCGAAGACCTGATTACGCCGCAGGAAATGGTCGTGACCATGTCGCATGCGGGCTACGTGAAATCGCAGCCGCTGTCCGAGTACAGCGCGCAGAAGCGGGGTGGTCGCGGCAAGCAGGCCACGGCGATGAAGGAAGACGACTGGATCGACACGTTGTTCATCGCGAACACGCACGATCACATTCTGTGCTTCTCGAATCGCGGTCGCGTCTACAGCGTGAAGGTCTACGAAGTTCCGCAAGGTTCGCGGAACTCGCGAGGTCGTCCGATCATCAATATCTTCCCGCTGCAGGAAGGCGAAAAGATTACGGTCGTCTTGCCGGTCAAGGAATTTTCGGCAGACAAATTCGTCTTTATGGGCACCGCGTTGGGAACCGTAAAGAAGACGCCGCTGGAAGCCTTCGGCCGCGTGTTGCGCAAGGGTATTATTGCGGTCGGTCTGGATGACGGCGATTACCTGATCGGCGCGGCCATCACGGACGGCCAGCATGACGTGATGCTGTTCTCGGATTCGGGCAAGGCGGTTCGCTTCGACGAGAACGACGTGCGTCCGATGGGCCGCGAGGCGCGCGGTGTGCGCGGCATGCAGCTCGAAGACGGACAGAGCGTGATCGCGTTGCTGGTCGCCGGCGACGAGCAGCAGTCGGTGCTCACCGCCACCGAAAACGGCTTCGGCAAGCGCACGCCGATCATCGAATACACCCGTCACGGTCGCGGCACGAAGGGCATGATCGCGATCCAGACGTCGGAGCGTAATGGCAAGGTGGTCGCCGCGACGCTGGTGGATCAAGAGGCGCAGATCATGCTGATCACCAATACGGGCGTGCTGATTCGTACGCGCGTGTCGGAAATTCGCGAAATGGGACGTGCAACCCAAGGTGTTACACTCATCAGCCTTGACGAAGGGACCAAGCTTTCCGGTCTGCAACAGGTTGCTGAGGCCGAAGCCGAAGGTGAAGTGGAAGGCGACGTCGAAGGCCCTGCCGAAGGTGACAACGGCAGTGAGGACGGTGGCGCAGCCTGATCCGCGTCGGCAGATTTCAGTCTCGGTTAATGGTTGAAAGCTATGCTGCGCCGGGAATAAGGGCGTGTCGGATCGATACGCGTCCCGCGCAGCGCGCAGTTCAAGTTAATTTCTCTTAGGGAGTAATGATGCAAAAACGATTCAAACAACTGATGTTGCTGGCTGCCCTCGTGCCGACCTTCGCTATGGCTCAAGCACTGCAAAGCCAGGCCCCGGCGGCCCCGGCTGCTGCCGCAGCACCGGTTGACCCGGCCAAGCAGGCTGCGATCAAGGACCTGCTGGACGCAATCGACGCGCAGAAGCTGGTCGGCGCGATCGGCAACAGCGCGCAAATGCAAGCCAAGCAACTGGTTCCGGCTATCCTGTCGGACGCGCTGAGCGAAAACAAGACGATGACGGACAAGCAGAAGCAGGCATCCGTCCCGGCGCTGCAAAAGAACGCCGTGCCGAAGCTGGTTGACGGCGCAGGTCAAGTGTTCGCAACGGACAGCTTCCGTCAGGACGCGATGCAAGCTCAGTACGACGCGTACGCGAAGTACTACAGCACGTCGGAAATCAAGGATCTGACCGCGTTCTACAAGAGCGCGACCGGCCGCAAGTTCATCCAGGTCCAGGACCAGGTGGGCCGCGACGTCGTGAACGGCCTGATGCAAAAGTACATGCCGCAATCGATCAAGGCAACGCGCGACCAGGCTGACAAGGAAGTTGCTTCGGTCAAGCCGGCCAAGTAATCCAGCTCAAGAGGCTGCGCTGACATCGCGCGAGCCGCTGCTTGATACGCGCGCCTGGTAGGCGGTACGGCGCGCCGGGTTTGGCGGGTTGACGGTGACAATGCGATAATGGCCGTTTGCGCACACGCGCAGACGGCCATTTTCTTTTGTGGCGCGAAAACCCGGTGGTTTCGCTGTGGCAATTCGTTTTGGCCGAGGTTCGCGCCAACGAAACCACGTCGTCGAACTCGCATGGCCCGTTTCACTGTGGCTGCGTTTGCAGCGGCCGCCTTCGCCGATTTTTGCGCGATCTTTTATTTTTCGCGCCCGCTTCCCAGGACTTCACGATGCGCGTCTTTAATTTCTCCGCCGGCCCGGCGGCCATGCCCGAAGAAGTGCTGCGTCAGGCCGCCGATGAGATGCTCGATTGGCAAGGCAGTGGCATGAGCGTGATGGAAATGAGCCATCGCGGCAAAGAATTCATGTCGATCCACGAGGAAGCGCTTACCGATCTGCGCGAATTGCTCGCGGTGCCGGCGAGCCATCGCATCCTGTTCCTGCAGGGCGGCGGTCTGGGCGAGAACGCCATCGTGCCGATGAACCTGATGGGCGCGAAACCGCGCGCGGATTTCGTCATCACCGGTTCGTGGTCGCAGAAGTCCTTCAAGGAAGCGCAGAAATACGGCACGGTGCATCTAGCCGCCACCGGCCAGACGGCGGACGGCTTCACGCGGGCGCCGGCCCGCTCGGATTGGCAGTTGTCGGACGATCCGGCCTACGTGCATCTGTGCACGAACGAAACCATCCACGGCGTCGAGACGTTCGAGATTCCCGACCTCGGCGACATTCCGCTGGTGGCTGACGCGTCGTCCCACATCCTGTCGCGCCCGATGGACATCGCGAAATACGGCGTGCTGTTCGGCGGCGCGCAGAAGAATATCGGCATGGCCGGTGTGACGGTGGTGATCGTGCGCGAAGACATGCTGGATCGCGCGCAGGCGATCTGCCCGTCTGCGTTCGAATGGAAGACCGTCGCCGAAAACAATTCGATGTACAACACGCCGCCCACCTATGCGATCTACATCGCCGGGCTGGTGTTCAAGTGGTTGAAGAAGCAGGGCGGCCTTGCCGCGATGGAAGCGCGCAATCTCGAGAAGTCGAAGCTGCTGTACGACGCGATCGACTCGAGCGCTTTCTATCTGAACAAGGTCGAGCGAGGCTCGCGCTCGAGGATGAACGTACCGTTCTTCCTCGCCGACGAGTCGCGCAACGAAGATTTCCTGGCCGGCGCGAAAGCGCGGGGAATGGTGCAGCTAAAGGGCCACAAGTCCGTCGGCGGCATGCGGGCGTCGATTTATAACGCCGTCCCGCTCGAAGGCGTCAAAGCGCTTGTCGAATACATGAAGGAATTCGAACAGAGCAACGCCTGAGTCGCTGACTCGCAGGCACGCGCATCTTTTCCAGCAGTTACCCGGCAGGGCCGTTTTCACGCATGGACGACGAACTCAATACCCGACTCAAACCCCTCCGCGATCGCATCGATGCACTCGATGCGCAATTGATCGCACTGCTCAACCAGCGCGCCGCGGTTGCGCTCGAAGTGGGGGAGGTGAAGAAGCATTTCAACGCGCCGGTGTTCCGCCCGGAGCGCGAACAGCAGGTGATCGCGCGTTTGCAGGACATGAGCGAAGGGCCGCTCGCGAGCGAGCACATCAGCGCGATCTGGCGCGAGATCATGGCGGCGAGCCGTGCGCTCGAAAAGACCATCAAGGCCGCGTATCTCGGGCCGGTCGGCACCTATAGCGAACAGGCGATGCACGAGTACTTCGGTCAGTCGATCGAAGGCTTGCCGTGCCCGTCGATCGACGAGGTATTCCGTTCGGTCGAAGCGGGCGCCGCGGAATTCGGCGTCGTGCCGGTCGAGAATTCGACCGAAGGCGCGGTGTCGCGCACGCTCGATCTGCTGCTGCAAACGCAACTGACGATTGGCGGCGAACTGGCTTTGCCGATCCACCACAATTTGTTGACGCTGAACGGCGGCCTCACGGGCGTGAAGCGCGTGTGCGCGCATGCGCAGGCGCTCGCCCAGTGCCAGCGCTGGTTGTCGACGAACGCGCCGCATCTGGAACGCCAGGCGGTGTCGAGCAATGCCGAGGCGGCGCGCATGGCGGCGGAAGACCCGAGCGTCGCGGCTATCGCCGGCGATCGCGCAGCGACCCACTACGGCTTGCTGGTGGTGAACGCGCTGATCCAGGACGACCCGCACAATCGCACGCGCTTCGTGATGATCGGCAAGCAGCCGGCCGGGCCGAGCGGATACGACCAGACTTCGCTGATCGTGTCGGTGGTCAACGAACCCGGCGCGATGGTCAAGCTGCTGGAGCCGCTGGCTCGCCATAGCGTGTCGATGACCCGTTTCGAATCGCGTCCGGCTCGCGTCGGCACGTGGGAGTATTACTTCTACATCGACGTCGAAGGCCATCGCGACGATCCGGCGGTCGCGGCCGCACTGATCGAACTCGGCGAGAAGGCCGCGTTCCTGAAGATACTCGGTTCGTATCCGCGCGCCCGCTAACGGGTCGTCGGCAACGGATGCAAGCAATGGGAAAGGGCGGCGTCGTGCCGCCCAGCCGCACATTCAACTACACCTAGTCGTTCGGAGATATTCATGACAGCGTCTTTCGGTCCTTCCTACGTGCGCGCAATCGCGCCTTACATCGCCGGCAAGCCGATCTCGGAAGTGGCCCGCGAGTTCGATCTGGACGAAGCGACCATCGTGAAGCTGGCATCGAACGAGAATCCGCTCGGCATGCCGGAGTCGGCGCAACGCGCGATGGCGCAAGCCGCCAGCGAACTCGGCCGTTATCCGGACGCGAACGCGTTCGAGCTGAAGGCCGCGTTGAGCGAGCGCTACGACGTGCCGGCTGACTGGGTCACGCTCGGCAACGGCAGCAACGATATCCTGGAAATCGCCGCGCACGCGTTCGTCGAGAAAGGCCAGTCGATCGTGTTCGCGCAGTATTCGTTCGCGGTCTACGCGCTCGCCACGCAGGGCGTGGGCGCGCGCGCGATCGTCGTGCCGGCCGTGGAGTACGGTCACGACCTCGACGCGATGCTTGCCGCGATCACCGACGACACGCGCCTCGTGTTCGTCGCGAATCCGAACAATCCGACCGGCACGTTTATCGAAGGTCCGAAGCTCGAAGCGTTTCTCGACAAGGTGCCGCGTCACGTGGTCGTGGTGCTCGACGAGGCGTACACCGAATATCTACCGCAGGAAAAGCGTTACGACTCGATCGCATGGGTGCGCCGCTATCCGAATCTGCTGGTGTCGCGCACGTTCTCGAAGGCGTTCGGCCTCGCGGGTCTGCGCGTCGGCTTCGCAATTGCCCAGCCTGAATTGACCGATCTGCTGAACCGTCTGCGTCAACCGTTCAACGTGAACACGCTGGCGCAAGCCGCGGCAATCGCCGCGCTCAACGACAAGGCGTTTCTCGAGAAGAGCGCGGCGCTGAACGCGCAAGGCTATCGCCGCTTGACTGAAGCGTTCGACAAGCTCGGTCTTGAGTACGTGCCGTCGCACGGCAACTTTGTGCTGGTGCGCGTCGGCAACGACGACGCGGCCGGCAATCGCGTCAATCTCGAACTGCTGAAGCAGGGCGTGATCGTGCGTCCGGTCGGCAACTACGGTTTGCCGCAATGGCTGCGTATCACGATCGGCCTGCCGGAAGAAAACGACGCCTTCCTCGCGGCGCTCGAAAAGACGCTCGCCACCGCTTGAGCGGTGGTTCTCACCTTTGACCCGCGCGCCTGATCGGCACGGCTTATCTGCATAACTGGCGCTTTTTCTGTGACCGACGTGGCCGCGTTTTCTTTTAACAAGCTGGTGATTTTCGGTGTCGGCCTGATCGGCGGATCGCTCGCGCGCGCGTTGCGCGAACGCGGCGAAACCGAAGGGGCGCGCAAGGTGATCGGCGTCGGGCGGTCGTCCGCGTCGAGCGAGCGCGCTTTGGCCTTGGGCGTGATCGACGGCGCGGCGGCGTTGAGCGACGATGCTGCGCTGCGTGACGCGCTGTCCGGCGCGGACTTTGTGTTGCTGGCGGCACCCGTCGCGCAGACCCAGCCATTGCTCGACCGCATCGCGCCCTATCTCGACGCGAGCACCATCGTTACCGATGCCGGTAGCACCAAGTCGGACGTGGTCGCCGCGGCGCGCGCGGCACTCGGTGCGCGGATTGGCCAGTTCGTGCCGGGGCATCCGATTGCCGGCCGCGAGTCGAGCGGCGTCGATGCCGCGTTGCCGGATCTGTATGTGAACCGCAATGTCGTGCTGTGTCCGCTGGCCGAGAATGCGCCGGACGCGGTCGAGCAGGTCGCGGCGATGTGGCGCGCCACCGGCGCTCTCGTGCGCGAAATGACGCCCGAGCAGCACGACCGCGTGTTCGCGTCGGTCAGCCATCTTCCGCACGTGCTGTCGTTCGCGCTGGTCGAGCAGATTCTCAATTCACCCGACGCCGCGTTGAAATTCTCGTTCGCGGCGGGGGGCTTTCGCGACTTCACGCGCATCGCTGCGTCGAGCCCGGAGATGTGGCGCGACGTGTGCGTCGCCAATCGCGTCGCGCTGCTCGACGAACTCGATGCCTACACCGCGGTGCTCGCGCGCCTGCGCGCGGCGATCGAGGCCGCCGACGGCGCCGCGCTCGAAGCCGTGTTCGCGCGCTCGCGAGTCGCGCGCACCGAATGGCAGGAACAGCGCGCGGCCAGCGTGGCCCCGAGCGACGCGTCGAAATAACCGGAAACTGGACTCAATCATGGAATTCCTCGATCTCGGACCGTTTTCTCGTGCGACCGGCACGGTTCGTCTGCCCGGCTCGAAGAGCATTTCGAATCGGGTGCTGCTGCTCGCGGCGCTCGCCGAAGGCGAAACGACGATCACGAACCTGCTCGACTCCGACGACACCCGCGTGATGCTCGACGCGCTCGAAAAGCTCGGCGTGCGTCTGAAGCGCGACGGCGACACCTGCGTCGTGACCGGCACGCGCGGCGCGTTCACCGCGCGCCAGGCCGATCTGTTCCTCGGTAACGCGGGCACGGCGGTGCGTCCGCTGACCGCGGCGCTGGCCGTGAACGGCGGTGACTATCGGATCCACGGCGTGCCGCGCATGCACGAACGGCCGATCGGCGATCTGGTCGACGGCCTGCGGCAGATCGGCGCGAAGATCGACTACGAAGAGAATGAAGGCTATCCGCCGCTGCGGATCCGCCCGGCACAGATCACCGCCGATACGCCGATTCGCGTGCGCGGCGACGTGTCCAGCCAGTTCCTGACTTCGTTGCTGATGACGCTGCCGTTGTTGCGCACCGAAAGCGGCGTGACCACCGTGCAGGTGGACGGCGAACTGATCTCGAAGCCGTACATCGAGATCACGATCAAGCTGATGGCGCGCTTCGGCATCAACGTGGAGCGTCACGGCTGGCATCAGTTCGTCGTGCCCTCGGGGCAGCGCTATCAGTCGCCGGGCACGATCATGGTCGAGGGCGATGCGTCGTCCGCATCGTATTTTCTCGCGGCTGGCGCGCTCGGCGGCGGCCCGCTGAAAGTGGAGGGCGTCGGCCGCGCGAGCATCCAGGGCGACGTCGGCTTTGCCGATGCGCTCATCAAAATGGGCGCGAACCTGCAGATGGGCGACGACTGGATCGAAGTACGCGGCGTCGGCAACGACCACGGCAAGCTCGATCCGATCGACATGGACTTCAATCTGATTCCCGACGCCGCAATGACGATCGCCGTCGCCGCGCTGTTCGCTGACGGCACCACCACGCTGCGCAACATCGCCAGCTGGCGCGTGAAGGAAACCGACCGCATCGCCGCGATGGCAACGGAGCTGCGCAAGGTCGGCGCGAAAGTGCAGGAGGGCGAGGATTTTCTCGTCGTCACGCCGCCTGAAAAGCTGATTCCGAACGCTTCCATCGACACGTACGACGACCACCGGATGGCCATGTGCTTCTCGCTCGTGAGCCTCGGCGGCGTGCCGATCCGGATCAACGATCCGAAGTGCGTCGGCAAGACGTTTCCCGATTATTTCGAGCGCTTCATTGCGCTCGCTCAACCCTGATTCGATCTCGAATCGACTGACGTGCGACTTTTTCGATGAAACCGACCCGTCCCTTTCACCAGACGCCCGTCATTACGATCGACGGCCCGAGTGCCTCCGGCAAAGGCACCGTGGCCGCGCTGGTTGCCGCGAGCCTCGGCTTTCACCTGCTGGATAGCGGCGCGCTGTACCGCCTCGCCGCGCTGGCCAGCCTCCGCTATGGCGTCGCGCCTGACGACGCCGACGCGCTGGTCAAGCTGATCGACGACCTGCATATCACTTTCCGCGAGGGGCTGGCGCAACTCGACGGCGTTGACGTGTCGGCGGAAATTCGCGCCGAGGCAGTCGGCAGCCGGGCGTCGGCGATTGCGGTGCACGCTCCCGTGCGAGCCGCGCTGGTGGCGCGTCAGCGGGCGTTCCGCAAGGAACCGGGGTTGGTCGCCGACGGCCGCGACATGGGCACTGTGATCTTCCAGGACGCCGTACTGAAGGTGTTCATGACCGCCAGCGTGGAGGCCCGCGCGGCGCGCCGACATAAGCAATTGATCCAAAAAGGCTTTTCTGCTAATATGGATGACTTGCTCCGGGATTTGCGTGAGCGCGACGAGCGTGACAGTCAGCGCGCAGCCGCGCCACTCAAGCCCGCAGCGGATGCAAAGCTGCTTGATACCTCTTCATTGTCGGTCGACCAGGCGGTCGAACAGGTGGTGCAGTGGTATGGAGCTTTAGTCCCGCATGGCTGATTGAAGTACGGTTGTGAATCAGCGGCGGCGCTGTAGAAGTCCGTTGTCGGTAGGTGCTTCACGATTGTCGTGAAGCGTTGTATTAACCCTTTAACCCCGCGTGGCATTCGCTTTCTTGCCGAAGTTGCTGACCGTCCCGGCCAGCCGGGCACCGCGAGAACCATGCAAATTTTGATTTTTATGTCCGACCTGCAAACCTCTACCCCGAATACCGAATCTTTTGCGGCTCTGTTCGAAGAGTCGCTGACCAAGCAAGACATGCGCGCTGGCGAAGTGATCTCCGCCGAAGTCGTGCGTGTTGACCACAACTTCGTGGTCGTGAACGCTGGTCTCAAGTCCGAAGCCTACATCCCGCTCGAAGAGTTCCTGAACGACGCGGGCGAGGTAGAAGTGCAGGCGGGCGACTTCGTTTCCGTCGCGATCGACGCGCTGGAAAACGGCTATGGCGACACGATCCTGTCGCGCGACAAGGCGAAGCGCCTGGCTTCGTGGCTGTCGCTGGAAAAGGCTCTCGACAACAACGAACTCGTGACCGGCACGATCACGGGCAAGGTCAAGGGCGGCATGACCGTGATGGTCAACGGCATCCGCGCGTTCCTGCCGGGTTCGTTGGTCGACACGCGTCCGGTCAAGGACACGACCCCGTACGAAGGCAAGACGCTGGAATTCCGCGTCATCAAGCTCGACCGCAAGCGTAACAACGTCGTGCTGTCGCGCCGCGCTGTGATCGAAGCGACCCAAGGCGAAGAGCGCGCAAAGCTGCTCGAAACGCTGAAGGAAGGCGCGATCGTGGAAGGCGTGGTCAAGAACATCACCGACTACGGCGCATTCGTGGACCTCGGCGGTATCGACGGCCTGCTGCACATCACCGACATCGCATGGCGTCGTGTGCGTCACCCGAGCGAAGTTCTGTCGGTTGGCCAGGAAGTCACCGCGAAGATCCTCAAGTTCGACCAAGAGAAGAACCGCGTTTCGCTGGGCATCAAGCAACTGGGCGACGATCCGTGGGAAGGCATCTCGCGCCGTTACCCGTCGGGCACGCGCCTGTTCGGTAAGGTCACCAACATCACCGACTACGGCGCATTCGTCGAAGTGGAATCGGGCATCGAAGGCCTCGTCCACGTGTCGGAAATGGACTGGACGAACAAGAACGTTGCACCGTCGAAGGTTGTGCAGCTGGGCGACGAAGTCGAAGTCATGGTTCTCGAAATCGACGAAGACCGCCGCCGTATCAGCCTCGGCATGAAGCAATGCAAGCCGAACCCGTGGGACGACTTCAGCCGCAACTTCAAGAAGGGTGACAAGCTGCAAGGCGCAATCAAGTCGATCACCGACTTCGGCGTCTTCATCGGTCTGCCGGGCGGCATCGACGGTCTGGTTCACCTGTCGGACCTGTCGTGGAGCGAAACGGGCGAAGAAGCAGTTCGCAAGTACAAGAAGGGCGACGAAGTGGAAGCGATCGTTCTCGGCATCGACGTCGAGAAGGAACGCATTTCGCTGGGCATCAAGCAGCTCGAAGGCGACCCGTTCAGCAACTTCGTTGCAATGAACGACAAGGGTTCGATCGTCGACGGCGTGGTCAAGACGGTGGACGCGAAGGGTGCCGTGGTTCAACTGTCGGCGGAAGTCGAAGGCTACCTGCGCGCTTCGGAAATCGCCCAAGACCGCGTGGAAGATGCTCGCAACGTGCTGAAGGAAGGCGACAAGGTCAACGCGATGATCATCAACATCGATCGCAAGTCGCGTGGCATCAACCTGTCGATCAAGGCCAAGGACTCGGCTGAGCAACAGGAAGCGATTCGCGGCCTGGCTTCGTCGGACTCGAGCTCGGCAGCCACCGGCACGACGAACCTCGGCGCGCTGCTGAAGGCCAAGCTCGACGGCCAGAACCAGTAAGTCTGAGAGGTCTGCTGCAGTATGACCAAATCGGAATTGGTCGCCCAGCTGGCTACGCGATTCCCGCAGCTTGTACTCAAAGATGCGGATTTCGCGGTGAAGACGATGCTTGATGCGATGTCGGAGGCGCTTGCCAACGGTCATCGCATCGAAATTCGCGGCTTCGGCAGCTTCGGGCTCAACCGCCGTCCCTCCCGCGTCGGGCGCAATCCGAAGTCGGGCGAGAAGGTGTTGGTACCTGAGAAGTATGTACCGCACTTCAAGCCGGGCAAGGAATTGCGTGAACGGGTAGACCGTCGTGCGGGCGAGCCATTGAAGGCCGAAGAGCCGGATGACGATCTGTAAATGCTTCGCTGCGCGTTTTGCAGCGTGGCATTGGTAGCGTCAGCGGCCAAAGCCAGTTGGCAAAAGACCAGAAAAAGCGCCTTCGGGCGCTTTTTTTTCGTCCATACATGTTGCGCCGCATCGTCGCGGCTGCTCTGTCGTGTCATGCCACGCCGGGTCACGTGCAGCTTGAATGACTGCATGCACCTGCCGCGCAATCAGAGCATGCGCCCCACCCATCCATTTGCGACAGGATAAACCCCGCGTAGTGCGCATTCCGCCACTTCCTGCCCAGCCACGAGGGCTTCAATTACAATACGGGTCACTTCGGCGCGGGCAATACCGTGGCGCGACGCGTCATCAAGCCGGCGTCACCCCGCAACTGCCGTCAAGAGACTATTCATGAAATTTATCGTCTGGCTGATCCGTGTGCTGGTGTTCGTGCTGCTGCTGGTGCTGGCGCTCTCCAACACGCAACCTGCTACGTTGAATTTCCTCGCCGGCTATACGTGGTCGGCGCCTCTGATCCTGATCGGCCTCGCATTCTTCGTAGTGGGGCTGTTGGCTGGCTTGGTGTCGGCGATGCCCGCCACACTGCGCCTGCGCATGGAAAATGGGCGGCTCAAGCGCGAGTTGCGCGTAGCGCGCGAAACCCCGGTGGTGGTCGAACAGCCGCCCATGCCGCCGTTGATCTGAATTGCTCTTCCGCCGCGCGCCTTGAGCGCGGTTTTTCCTTCCCGCTTTCCCGCACATTTGCATTAATCGCATGGATCTAGACTTCTGGTGGCTGCTCGTCATACCCGTCGCTTTCGCGTTCGGCTGGATGGCCGCGCGCTACGACCTTAAGACGCTGCTGTCCGAAAGCGCCAACCTGCCGCGCTCGTATTTCCGCGGCCTGAACTTCCTGCTCAACGAACAGCCGGATCAGGCGATCGATGCGTTCATCGAAGTGGTCAAGCTCGACCCTGAAACGGTCGAGCTGCATTTCGCGCTGGGCAATCTGTTCCGGCGCCGCGGCGAAACGGATCGCGCGATTCGCGTGCATCAGAATCTGCTGAGCCGCGCCGACCTGCCGGTCAGCGAACGCGATCACGCGCTCTACGAACTGGGCCAGGACTTCCTGAAGGCGGGCCTGCTCGATCGCGCGGAGGAAACCTTCCGCTCGCTCGAAACCGGCGACTATGCATTGGGCGCGCAACGTGCGCTGCTCACCATCTACGAAATCGAGAAGGACTGGGTCAAGTCGATCGACACCGCGCGCCACCTGGAAACGATGGGCGCCGAGTCGCTCGGCAAGGAAATCGCGCAGTTCCATTGCGAGCTCGCGCAGGAAGCGTTGCAGCAGAAAAACGCGGACGAGGCGCGCCGTCAACTCGGCTTCGCACTGAAGGCGAATCCGACCAACGTGCGCGCCACGATCCTGTTCGGTGACGTCGATGCCGCCGGCGGCGCGCAGGACGCGGCCATCGCGCAGTGGCGGCGCGTCGAGGAACAGAATCCGGCCTATCTGCCGCTGGTCGCCGAGAAGGTGATGAAGGCCTACGAAGCGCTCGGCCGTTCGCAGGAAGGCGCCGATCTGCTCACCACCTGGGTCGACCGTCATCCGACCAACGATCTGCTCGACGTCGCATATCAGCACGTCGCGTCGCTGCGCGGGCTCGATGCGGCGCACGCGCTAGCGCGCTCGCAGATGCAGAAATCGCCGAATCTGGCCGGCATGACGCGCCTGCTCGAAGCCCAACAGGCCGTCGCGGAAGAACCGCGGCGCAGCGAACTCGAATTGATGCGCACGCTGATCCGTCAGCGCACAAAAAATCTGCCGCGGTACACGTGCCAGAATTGTGGCTTCAGGGCGCGGCTTTTCTACTGGCAGTGCCCGGGTTGCAGCGGATGGGAAACCTATGCGCCGCGTCGCGTCGAACCGATTGCCGCGTCGAGTTGACGCCATCGCCCGCGCGGACGGATTTCGCGGCGAGCACATCGCCGGCCTCATGACCGGCAATCATCACCGGAACCTTCTACCGGAAAGCGTATGAAAATCACCATTATCGGCACCGGCTATGTCGGCCTCGTCACTGGCGCGTGTCTCGCTGAGATCGGCCACGACGTTTTCTGTCTCGACGTCGATCCGCGCAAGATCGAAATTCTCAATAACGGCGGCGTGCCGATTCACGAGCCCGGTTTGCAGGAGATGATCGCGCGCACGCGCGCGGCGCGCCGCATCACGTTTTCGACGGATGTCGCGGCGAGCGTCGCGCACGGCGACGTGCAGTTCATCGCGGTCGGCACGCCGCCCGACGAAGATGGCTCGGCCGATCTGCAATACGTGCTGGAGGCGGCCCGCAACATCGGCCGCACGATGAACGGCTTCAAGGTGATCGTCGACAAGTCGACGGTGCCGGTCGGCACCGCGCAGCGCGTACGCGCGGTGATCGCCGAAGAGCTGGCCAAACGCGGTTTGGCGGACAGCGAGCAACATCGCTTTTCGGTGGTCTCCAACCCCGAGTTCCTGAAGGAAGGCGCGGCGGTCGACGACTTCATGCGGCCCGATCGCATCGTGCTCGGCAGCGACGAAGACGAAGCCGGCCTGCGCGCGCGTGAATTGATGAAGCGCCTCTACGCGCCGTTCAACCGCAATCACGAACGCACGCTGCACATGGACGTGCGTTCCGCCGAGTTCACCAAGTACGCGGCCAACGCGATGCTCGCCACGCGCATCTCGTTCATGAACGAGATGTCGAATCTGGCGGACCGCGTCGGCGCGGATATCGAATCGGTGCGTCGCGGCATCGGCTCGGACCCGCGCATCGGTTATCACTTCCTGTATGCCGGTTGCGGCTACGGCGGCTCATGCTTCCCGAAGGACGTGCAGGCGCTGATTCGCACCGCTAGCGAGAGCGGCCACAATCTGCGCATTCTCGAAGCGGTCGAGGAGGTGAACGACAAGCAGAAGGACGTGCTGGTTCAGAAGATCACGGCCAGGCTCGGCGACGATCTGCGCGGCCGCACGTTCGCCGTGTGGGGCCTCGCGTTCAAGCCGAATACCGACGACATGCGAGAAGCGCCGAGCCGTCGCGTGATCGCCGAACTGCTGGCGCGTGGCGCCCAGGTGCGCGCATACGATCCGGTCGCGGTAACCGAAGCGCGCCGCGTGTTCGAGCTCGATCTACACGACACGCCCGAACAGCTCGCGCGCCTGAGTTTCGCGAGCACGCAGGACGAAACGCTCACCGGCGCCGACGCGCTCGTGATCGTGACCGAATGGAAGGAATTCAAAAGTCCGGATTTCGTGTACCTGAAGTCGGTGCTGAAGTCGCCGCTAATTTTCGACGGCCGCAACCTGTACGAACCGGACGCGATGACCGAGCTCGGCATCGACTATCACTCGATTGGACGCCCTTATGCCCAACCCTCTGAACTTCCGGCCGGTGCCTGAGGCCATGCCGGGAGCCTCCGCGTCCACGCCGGCGCAGCAACTCACGGTGGTGCCGCGCGCGCAGCTCGGCGCGGCGCGCGTGTTAGTGGTGGGTGACGTGATGCTCGACCGTTACTGGTTCGGCGACGTGAATCGTATCTCCCCGGAAGCGCCGGTGCCGGTGGTGCATGTGCAGCGCCAGGAAGACCGCCTGGGCGGCGCGGCGAACGTCGCGCGCAACGCGGTCGCGCTCGGCGCGCAGGCGGGTCTCCTGTGCGTGGTCGGCCATGACGAACCGGGCGAGCGCATCGTGCAGTTGCTCGGCGAAAGCGGGGTGACGCCGCATCTCGAACGCGATCCGGCGCTGTTGACCACGATCAAGCTGCGCGTGCTGTCGCGTCAGCAGCAGTTGCTGCGAGTCGACTTCGAAAACTCGCCGGCGCACGAGGTGCTGCTCGCGGGCCTCGCGCGCTTCGACGAATTGCTGCCGTCGCACGACGTGATCCTGATGTCCGATTACGCGAAGGGCGGCCTCACGCACGTCACGCAGATGATCGCGAAAGCGCACGCGGCCGGCAAGCCGGTTCTGGTCGATCCGAAGGGCGACGACTGGGAGCGCTATCGCGGCGCGACGCTGATCACCCCGAATCGCGCCGAGTTGCGCGAGGTCGTCGGGCAGTGGAAGTCCGAAGAGGATCTGCTCGCGCGCGTGACCAGGTTGCGCACCGAGCTGGCGTTCAAGGCGCTGCTGCTGACGCGCTCGGAAGAAGGCATGACGCTCTTCTCCGACGACGGCGTCCTGCACACCTCGGCCGTCGCACGCGAAGTGTATGATGTCTCGGGTGCGGGCGACACCGTGATCGCCACGCTCGCGGCCATGCTGGGCGCGGGTCTCACGCTGGTCGACGCGGTCGGCCTCGCGAATCGCGCGGCCGGTATCGTGGTCGGCAAACTCGGCACCGCCACCGTCGACTACGACGAACTCTTTCATTGATGCGGCCCGCCTGGTCCCTTTGAGAGCGCCTTCAGGCCGCACAAAAAAGGAATCGGCGGGGCGTCAACTGACCTCACTACCGCAGCAGGATCATCATGACCCTCATCGTCACCGGCGCGGCCGGTTTCATCGGCAGCAATCTCGTCAAGGCGCTCAACGAGCGCGGCGAACAACGCATCATCGCCGTGGACAACCTCACGCGCGCCGACAAGTTCAAGAATCTGGTCGACTGCGAAATCGACGACTATCTGGACAAGACCGAATTCGTCGAGCGCTTCAGGCGCGGCGACTTCGGCAAGGTGCGTGCGATTTTCCACGAAGGCGCCTGCTCGGACACGATGGAAACCGACGGCCGCTACATGATGGACAACAACTTCCGCTACAGCCGCGATGTGCTCGATGTCTGCCTCGCGCAGAACATCCAGTTCCTGTACGCGTCGTCGGCGGCGACGTATGGCGGCTCGAGCCGTTTCGTCGAAGAGCGCGAAGTCGAGCAGCCGCTGAACGTGTACGGCTATTCGAAGTTCCTGTTCGACCAGGTGATCCGCCGCGTGCTGCCCACCGCGAAAAGCCAGATTGCCGGCTTCCGTTACTTCAACGTGTACGGGCCGCGCGAAACGCACAAAGCGCGTATGGCGTCGGTCGCGTTTCACAACTTCAACCAGTTCCGCTCCGAAGGCAAGGTCAAGCTGTTCGGCGAGTACAACGGCTACGCGGCGGGCGAGCAGACGCGCGACTTCGTGTCCGTCGAAGACGTCGTGAAGGTCAACCTGTTCTTCTTCGACAACCCGGACAAGTCGGGCATCTTCAATCTGGGCAGCGGCCGCGCGCAACCGTTCAACGACATCGCGAGCACGGTGGTCAACACGCTGCGCGCGCTGAACGACGAGCCGGCGCTGTCGCTCGCGGAGCAGGTGCAGCGCGGGCTGATCGAATACATTCCGTTCCCGGACGCGCTGCGCGGCAAGTATCAATGCTTCACGCAGGCGGATCAGTCGAAGCTGCGCGCAGCGGGCTACGACGCGCCGTTCCTGAGCGTGCAGGAGGGTGTCGATCGTTACGTACGTTGGCTATTCGGCCAGGTGTAAATAATTCGGATACCTCTTTAAACTGGAATCTCCCGGTTGGTGATGGTCGCCAACCGGTTGTACGAGGGAGATTCCATATGTTTCGAAAAATTCTGGTTACCGCGGCCATGCTCGCCGCATTCGGCCACGCATATGCGGCGGTCGACGTCAACACGGCTAACGAGGATGCGCTGCGCGGCATCAAGGGCATCGGTCCTGCCAAAGCGAAAGCCATTCTCGACGAGCGCGCAGCGCATGGTCCGTTCAAGGACCCGGCCGATCTCGGCAAGCGTGTCAAAGGCATGGGCGGGCATACCGTCGAGCGCCTGCAGGCGGAGGGTCTCGCTGTCGGTCCGGCTGGCGCGGCTGCTAACACGCAGGTTGCGACGGCTGCACCGACCAAAGGCGCGGCCGCTTCGGCCGACGCGTCCAAAAGCAATCCCGCAGTGGCGGTAAAGAAATAACCTGACGCGAGCCGTGCGCGCGGGTAGTTCACTGCGCGCGGTTCGCAGCCGTCGTTCCCCCTTCATGGTCGGAGTGAAAAGAGGACTCCTTCAGCTGTCATGCAAATGACTGGCTCCCGCGGCTTCCCGCCGCGGGCTTTTTGCGTGGTGGACGCGCGGCTCGTGTTGCGCTTTCAGTGCGTCGACTGGCTTCGCAAACACACGCCGATCATCGCGTGCACCCATGCCGATAGAAGGGCCGCGCGGCAACGGCGGGCACGGTGGTTTAGAATCGATGGATTGAAGACTCCGCGCATCGACAGCACCAGAACCGATATGGCTTACAAAACGATTGAAGATACGATCGGCAATACGCCGCTCGTGCAACTCGTCCGGCTTCCCGACGACGAGATCCGCAGCCGCAATAACGTGATTCTCGCGAAGCTCGAGGGCAACAATCCCGCGGGGTCGGTGAAGGATCGCCCGGCCTTGTCGATGATCAAGAAAGCGGAAGCGCGCGGCCGCATCAAGCCGGGCGACACGCTGATCGAATCCACCAGCGGCAACACCGGCATCGCGCTCGCGATGGCCGCGGCGATCCGTGGCTACAAGATGGTCCTGATCATGCCGGAAGATCTGTCGGTGGAACGCCGGCAGAGCATGGCGGCGTACGGCGCGCAGATCGTTCTGACGCCCGTCACCGGCGGCATGGAGTACGCGCGCGATCTGGCCGAGCAGATGCAGCGCGAAGGTAAAGGCATCATCCTCGACCAGTTCGCGAACCCGGACAATCCGGCTGCGCACGTCGAAGGCACGGGCCCGGAAATCTGGCTCGACACCGAAGGGCGTATCACGCACTTCGTGTCGTCGATGGGCACGACCGGTACGATCATGGGCGTGTCCAGTTATCTGAAAACGCAGAATCAGGCGATCGAGATCATCGGCGCGCAACCGGAAGAAGGCTCGCGCATTCCGGGCATCCGCAAATGGCCGGAGGCCTATCTGCCGAAAATTTTCGACCGCAGCCGTGTAGACCGCGTCGAGAACGTGAGCCAGGCCGCCGCCGAAGCAATGGCGCGTCGCATGGCATCGGTCGAAGGCATCTTCGCGGGCATCTCATCGGGCGGCGCATGCGAAGTGGCGCTGCGTATCGCGCGCCAGGTCGAGAACGCGACGATCGTGTTCATCGTCTGCGATCGTGGCGACCGGTATCTGTCGACCGGGGTGTTCCCCGCGTAAGTGTGCGTCGTCACGCGACGAGCCCACATGAAAAAGCGCCGGTCGAGCCGGCGCTTTTTTTATGTCATGGCATGTGAGGCGCCCGTGGCACCCGCCACGGCATCTATTGCGAATTCCCGCTCGACGGCGCCGCGCCGTTGACGTCATTGCTACCATTGGCACCACCGCCACCGTTCACGCCATTGGCGGCGTCGCTGGCTTCCATCTGCGCCTTGACCTTCTGACCCAACTGATACACCGCGAGCGCATAGAAGAAGCTGCGGTTATAGCGTGTCAACACGTAGAAGTTCTTCAGGCCCAGCTTGAACTCGGTGCCGCGTCCCGGCGACGGCAGGTCGACCACCGTCACCGGCGTGCCGGCTTCCGCCGCGATATCCACGCCCGGTTCGTTCAGCAACAGACCGGCGCGCAGCAACTGGCTGAGCGGCCAGTGCGGCTCAGGCTGGCCGTCGGCGGCGGCTTGCGCGACGCCGAGGCTGCCGGCGTCCGAGCCGATCCGCCACACCACCGGCCGGCCGTTTTCCCAACCGTTCTGACGCAGATAATTCGCCACGCTGCCAATCGCATCCGCCGGGCTCGTGCGCAAATCGATCCGCTTGTTGCCGTCGTAATTCACCGCGTATTGCACGATGCTGCTCGGCAGGAACTGCGGAATGCCGATCGCGCCCGTGTACGATCCGAGCACCGTGCTCG
This sequence comes from Paraburkholderia ginsengisoli NBRC 100965, assembly GCF_000739735.1. GTDB lineage: Bacteria > Pseudomonadota > Gammaproteobacteria > Burkholderiales > Burkholderiaceae > Paraburkholderia > Paraburkholderia ginsengisoli. Next base: position 350,708 of record NZ_BBJF01000003.1, read on the forward strand.
GATCGATCTGCGCGTCGCGAGTCCACACCAGATAGTCCGCGAGATTCTTGCGGAACGTCGCCTGACGATCCGTGCGATTGACGGTGTTCGGGTAGTCGAAGGTGAGCGTGGTCAGCGCGTCGAGCACGCGGAAGTTGCCCATGTAGCGGCCGTAAATCGTCTCCACGCCGATGATGCCGACGATCACCTCCGGCGGCACGCCGAACTCTTCATAAGCGCGTTGCAGCGTCGCCTGGTTCTCGCGCCAGAAGCGCACGCCGGCGTTGATGCGGACCGGGTCGAGAAAGCGCGATTGATACACGCGCCAGTTCTTCACCGTCGGCGAAGGCGACGGCGTCACCAGCTTGACCGCGGTCGCCGAATAGCTGACGCCGGCAAAAAGCGCATGCAGCGCCGCTTCGTCGAAGTCGTAGCGCGCGACCATGTCGTTGATGAACGCGTCGACGTTCGCGTTGTTCGCGTAACGCTGCGGAATGATCTCTTCTTCAAACGTTTGCCCTTGCGGTACGGCCGATTGCGGTTGGCTTTGCGCGATCAGCACCGGCGGCTTTTTGGCGGCGCTTTGCGCGACTGCCGGACTGGTTGCCATGAACATGCACGATGCGACGGACAGTGAGGCGGCCAGCGTGCTGAGGTGAAGCCGGTTTCGTGCGAACAGGGCAAGCTTGACGGTCATAGTGGGCAAGGAGCGCAGTGTGCGGGAGCGGGAAAAAAGGTTCGGGGCAGTATACCCGACGCCTTCTGCAAAACCGTGTTGAACGCGACACAGCGGCGTCGTGTGGTAACTTGACGAATGTTGGCGCGCCGCAAGGGTGTGCGCCCCTGGAAGGAGACACGCTGCGCGCGCGTCGAAGGCGCCGCGTCGCAGAAGAAAATCATGGCAACAGGCTTCTATTCTCACGCCGACTGTCTGCTGCACGACATGGGGCAATGGCATCCCGAATGTCCCGCGCGCCTGCAGGCGATCGAAGATCAACTGATCGCGAGCCGCATCGACTCGCTGATCGAGCGCGAGTCGGCGCCGCTCGCCGACGAAGCCGCGTTGCTGCGCGTGCATACGCAAGCGCATGTCGACTACATCCGCGGCCGTTCGCCCGTCGAAGGCATCGCCGAAATCGATCCCGATACGACGATGAACCCGCACACCTGGCAAGCCGCGTTGCGCGCGGCGGGCGCCGCGGTGGCCGCGACCGACGCGGTGATCGAAGGCCGTTACGACAACGCGTTCTGCAGCGTGCGCCCGCCCGGCCACCATGCGGAGCCGGCACGCGCGATGGGCTTCTGCTTCTTCAACAATGTCGCGATCGCCGCGCGTCATGCGCTCGACGTGCACGGCCTGCAGCGCGTCGCGATCATCGATTTCGACGTGCATCACGGCAACGGCACCGAGGCGGCTTTCTCGGGCGACCCGCGCGTGCTGATGTGCAGCATCTTCCAGCATCCGTTCTACCCGTTCACGGGCGCCGACAATCAGGCGTCCAACATGTGCAACGTGCCGATGCCGGCGCGCTCGAAGGGCATGGAAGTGCGCGAGGCGGTCGACATGCTGTGGCTGCCGCGCCTGCACGAATTCAAACCGGAGATGCTGTTCATCTCGGCCGGCTTCGACGCGCATCGCGAGGACGACCTCGGCAACATGGGCCTCGTCGAAGACGACTACGCGTGGATCACCGACCAGATGCGCGAGATCGCGAAGCGCCACGCGCGCGGACGGATCGTCAGTTGTCTCGAAGGCGGCTACAACCTGTCGGCGCTTGGCCGCAGTGTGGTTGCGCACATGCGCTCGCTGGCCGGCATCTGAACAGCCTGAGCCTGTCGCGCCATGAGGCACGGGCGGCAGCCATGCACCGCAAAGTAATGAGGAGCGAGCCATGAACGCGGACGCGCGCAGCGCTTCACTGATCGAGATCGAACACGACGCCTATGAGGTGCCGGGTGTCGTGCTGCTGACGATGAACCGGCCCGACGCGTTCAATGCGCTCTCCGAGGCGTTGCTCGACGAGTTGCAGAGCGCGTTGACGGAGATTGGGCGATCGGATGCGCGTGTCGTCGTGATCGCGGGCGCGGGGCGGGCGTTCTGCGCGGGACACGATCTGAAGGAAATGCGCGCGGCGCCGTCGCTGGCTTATTACCAGCGGCTCTTCGCCCGTTGCACGAAGCTGATGATGACGATCCAGCGCTTGCCGCAACCGGTGATCGCGCGGGTGCAAGGCATTGCGACGGCGGCCGGCTGTCAACTGGTGGCGATGTGCGATCTGGCGGTCGCGGCGGACTCCGCGCGTTTCGCGGTGTCGGGCGTGAACCTCGGGCTCTTTTGCGCGACGCCTTCGGTGCCGTTATCGCGCAACCTGTCGCGCAAGGCGGCGCTCGAAATGCTGCTCACCGGCGAGTTTATCGATGCCGCCGAAGCGAAGCAGCAGGGCCTCGTGAACCGCGTCGTCCCCGCCGATGCGCTCGACGCCGAGCTCGCGCGGCTTGCCGCCAGCATCTGCGCGAAGCCGGTCGAAGCGGTGAGCGCCGGCAAGGGGCTGTTCTATCGGCAGCTCGAAATGGGTATCGAGGCGGCTTACCAACTGGCCGGCCAGACGATGGCCTGCAACATGATGGATGATTCGGCGCTCGAAGGCGTGCAGGCGTTCATCGAGAAACGCGCGCCGGAGTGGAAACGGTAGGCGGAGGCCAAAGGGGCGAGGTCGCCGGCGGCCCGCCATGATCGGCGCGCGCGGTGGGCTGCGGCCCGCGTCCTCGCGAGCCACACATCAGGTCGCAATCCGCAATCCCTGGCGGCCGAATGAAATCCGCGCTTCGCACGCGCGGCTCGGACTCAACGTCCTACGATCCGCTTCTCGATCCAATCGATCAGCGCCGCAATCACCCGGTCGCGGTCGACATCGTTCATCGTCTCGTGATAGCTGCCTTCGTGCAGCGTGAGCGTCTTATCCGGCGACCCCGCGTGCTGGCCGAAGGCGCGACTGCCTTCGGGCTCGGTGAGCTTGTCGGCGGTGCCGTGATACACCAGCAGCGGCATGCGCAAACCCGCCCGGCCGCGTTCGATCCGCGCCATCGCCAGTAGCAGTTCCGCGCCGGTACGCGCGGGAATCGCGCCGTGATGCACGAGCGGATCGTTGCGATTGGCGTTCACCACCGGCTGAAGACGCGACAGCAACGCGGCATCGACCTTCATGGCCGGGAAACCCGGATAGACACGGCTGATCACTTGGCTCAGCGCCAGCATCCAGCGCGGCACGTCGCGCCCTGGTGCGAGCGCGGGGCTAGACAGGATCAGACCGTTCAACCGGCGGCCGCTCGCGTCGAGGCGCTCGATCGCGTACAACGCGGCCACCGCGCCGCCCATGCTGTGGCCCATCAGGAAGAGCGGTGCGCAGCTTTGCGCGGCGGCGTCGAGCAATGCCTGCGCGTCGAGCAGATAGTCGTCGAAACGCTTCACATAGGCCCGCTTGCCGGGCGCGTGTCCGTGGCCGCGCAAGTCGATCGCGACGAGTTCGATGCCCGCGCCGTTCAATCGCCCGGCCAGCGCGGCGTAGCGGCCCGCGTGCTCGGCCAGTCCGTGCAGTAGCGCGACGGTCGCACGCGTCGGCCCGGCGGCTGGCCAGCGGTAGAGCGGCAAAGTCACGCCGTCGGCGGTCGTGACCGATGCGCGCTGCGGCCCGCCGGCGCTCCGGTTGCCCGCGCTCGCGCGCACATTGTTGTTTTGGGATGTTTCCATGGCTGCGGCCTGTCCTGATCTGGTGTCGCCCGATCATAGTCGCAGCGCCGCCCGGCGCGCGCGACTAATCGCGTCACATATTCCTCTAATGCTCTGAGGTTATGAAAAGATCGTAATTGATTATTAAAGGGAATGTCGGCGCTGCGGTAGAATTGCGGCCTCAAATCCCAATAAAAGCAACGGCGGCCGCTTGTCGGGAGCGCACAACGCTCGGACAGAGTCCGCCGTTTCGTTTTTCCATGATCGAAATACGCAATGTTTCCCAGCGGTTCGCCGGGCCCCGGGGCTGGGTCGAGGCGCTGCACAACGTCAATCTGTCGATTCCGGCGGGCGAGGTGTTCGGCATCATCGGCCGCAGCGGCGCGGGCAAGAGTACGCTCGTGCGCACGCTCAACCTGCTGACGCGCCCGTCCGAAGGCAATATCGTCGTCGCCGGTCGCGATCTGACCACGCTGCCCGCCGCGCAATTGCGCGAGGCGCGCCGCGAGATCGGCATGATCTTCCAGCATTTCAACCTGCTGTCGTCGCGCACCGTGTACGGCAACGTCGCGTTGCCGCTCGAACTCGCCGGCATGAAGCGCGACGAGATCGAGGCGAACGTGCTGCCGCTGCTCGAACTGGTCGGGCTGTCGGCGCAGAAGGACCGCTATCCGGCGCAGATCAGCGGCGGCCAGAAGCAGCGCGTGGGCATTGCGCGCGCGCTCGCGAGCAAGCCGAAGGTGCTGCTCTCCGATGAAGCGACCTCCGCGCTCGACCCCGAAACCACGCGGGCGATTCTCGATCTGCTCAAGCGCATCAATCGCGAACTGAACCTGACGATCGTGCTGATTACGCACCAGATGGACGTGATCAAGCAGGTCTGCGACCGCGTCGCGGTACTGGACGCGGGCCGCGTGGTCGAAGAGGGCAAGGTGATCGACGTGTTCCTGCAGCCGCATCATGAAGTCACGCGCGCGCTGATCGGCGACGTGATTGCGCAGGAACTGCCGCCGGCGATGAAGGCGCGCGTCGCAGAGCGTCTGAAGACCGGCAGCGGCCATTTGCTGCGGCTCGCGTTCACGGGCTCGGGCGTCGACCAGCCGATCCTGTCGGAAACGATTCGCCGCTACGAACTCGACTTCAACATCCTGCACGGCCAGATCGACGAGATCCAGGGGCAGGCGTTCGGCTCGCTCGCAGTGCTCGCGGGCGGCGAACCGGCGAAGGTGGCGCAGGCGCTCACGTATCTGCGCGAACAGGGTGTGGTGGTGGAGGAGCTCTCGCATGTTGAGTGAAATGTTCGATATGTTCGTCCAGTCGTTCTGGGAAACGCTCGTGATGGTGGGCATTTCCGGACTGGTCGGCGCATTGGTGGGGTTGCCGCTCGGCGTGCTGCTGTATCTGACGGACCGTCAGGGCGTGCTGGAAAACGTCGGCGTGAATCGCGTGATGGGCGTGATCGTCAACGCGGTCCGTTCGACGCCGTTCATCATCCTGCTGGTCGCCGTGATTCCGTTCACGCGCCTCGTGGTGGGATCGTCGATCGGTACGGCGGCGGCTATCGTGCCGCTGACGATTGCCGCCGCGCCGTTCATCGCGCGGCTGGTCGAAACCGCGCTGCGCGAGGTGGATCGCGGGCTGATCGAAGCGGCGCAGGCGATGGGCGCGACCACTTCACAGATCGTCTTCAAGGTGCTGCTGCCGGAATCGCTGCCGGGCGTGGTCGCCGGCTTGACGATCACCTTCGTGTCGCTAGTCGGCTATTCGGCGATGGCGGGCGCGATCGGCGGCGGCGGGCTCGGCGACCTCGGTATTCGCTACGGCTATCAGCGGTTCCTGCCGGAAGTGATGCTGACGGTCGTGGTGATCCTGATCGTGTTCGTGCAGTTGGTGCAGTCGTTCGGGGATTGGCTCGTGCGTCGTTTGAGCCATAAATAAATACGGGTCGTCGCAACCCGCTAACAGAGTCGGTAGATTGGAAAGGTCCATCATGCAACGTCGTTTCATTCTCAAGCTTGCCGCCACGCTCGGCGCCGCGTCGCTGTTCGCCACCGCGGCTCACGCGGAGGACAACATCAAGGTCGGCGTGACCGGCGGTCCGCATGCGCAGATCATGGAAGTCGTGAAGACGGTCGCGGCGAAGAACGGCCTGAACATCAAGGTCATTGAATTCTCCGACTACGTGCAGCCGAACGCGGCGCTCGCGGGTGGCGATCTGGACGCGAACAGCTACCAGCACGACCCGTACTTGCAGGCGCAGGTGAAAGATCGCGGCTACAAGCTGATCCGGATCGCGGACACGGTCACGTATCCGATGGGGATCTACTCGAAGAAGGTGAAGACGCTCGCCGAGCTGCAACCGGGCGCGAAGATCGCCGTGCCGAACGATCCGACCAACGGCGGCCGCGCAATGTTGCTGCTGCAAAAACAGGGTCTGCTGAAGCTGCGTACCGATGCGGGTCTGAAGGCGACGCCGCTCGACATCGTCGAGAACCCGAAGAAGCTGAAGATCGTCGAACTCGACGCGGCGCAAATCCCGCGCTCGCTGAACGACGTCGACGCCGCCGCGATCAATACCAACTTCGCGATGGAAGCCGGCCTGAAGCCGAAGCAGGATGCGATCGCGGTCGAGGATCCGAAAGGTCCCTACGTGAACATCATCGCGATCCGCGAGGCCGACCGGAACAAGCCGTGGGTTGCCAAACTGGTCGCGGCGTATCATTCGCCGGAAGTGAAGCAATTTGTCGACAGCAAATTCGGCGGGTCGGTGATCACCGCCTGGTGAGCGAGCGGCCTGCAGATATGGCAAGACACGACGGCAATGACGAATTAGACGCGTAAGTGAGAACCCGGGGTTGTCGCCCGGGTTTTTTCGAGATTAAAATAGAACGATCGTTCGATATTGCCGTCACGCCACTGAGGAGCGATATCCTCCTGCTAGAGCGCCCGCGACTACGGGCTGTCCTGAGGGCAGTCGTTATAATGTTCGTTGGGTTGACGTATTCGTAACTTTGGAGCGTGTGCATGAAAATCCTGGTGCCAGTCAAGAGAGTGGTCGATTACAACGTGAAAGTCCGGGTCAAGTCGGACGGCACGGGCGTCGACATCGCGAACGTGAAGATGTCGATGAATCCGTTCGATGAAATCGCGGTGGAAGAAGCCGTGCGATTGAGGGAAGCGGGTGTGGCGACCGAAGTGATCGCCGTGTCGGCCGGCGTTGCGCAAGCGCAGGAAACGCTGCGTACGGCGCTCGCGATCGGCGCCGATCGCGCGATCCTGATCGAATCGAATGAAGAACTGCAGCCGCTGGCAGTGGCGAAGCTGCTGAAGGCGCTGGTCGATAAGGAACAGCCGCAACTGATCATTCTCGGCAAGCAGGCCATCGACGACGATTCGAATCAGACCGGCCAGATGCTTGCTGCGTTGGCTAATCTGCCGCAAGCAACGTTTGCGTCGAAGGTTGTCGTGGCCGATGGCAAGGCGACCGTGTCGCGCGAAGTGGATGGCGGTGCCGAAACGCTGTCGTTGACGCTGCCGGCCGTAATCACCACCGACCTCCGCCTGAACGAGCCGCGCTACGTGACGCTGCCCAACATCATGAAGGCGAAGAAGAAGCCGCTGGAAGTGATCAAGCCGGAAGACCTCGGCGTGGACGTCACGCCGCGCCTGAAGACGCTGAAAGTCGCCGAGCCGCCGAAGCGCTCCGCCGGTGTGAAGGTGCCGGACGTGAAGACGCTGGTCGAGAAGCTGAAGACTGAAGCCAAGGTGCTGTGAGGAGACGGACGAAATGACGAATCTGGTAATTGCAGAACACGACAACGCGTCGATCAAGGCCGCGACGCTGAACACGATCGCGGCAGCGCAGAAGATTGGCGGCGATATTCACGTGCTGGTCGCGGGTCACAACGCGCAGGCTGCGGCCGATGCGGCGGCGAAGATCGCAGGCGTTAGCAAGGTGTTGCTGGCCGACGCGCCGCAACTCGAAGCGGGCCTCGCGGAGAACGTCGAAGCGACGGTGCTGAACATCGCGAAGGACTACTCGCACATCCTGGCGCCGGCGACCGCTTACGGCAAGAACATCACGCCGCGTATCGCGGCGAAGCTCGACGTCGCGCAGATCAGCGACATCACCGCGGTGGATTCGGCCGACACGTTCGAGCGTCCGATCTACGCGGGCAATGCCATCGCAACGGTGCAAGCTCAAGATCCGATCAAGGTCATCACGGTGCGTTCGACCGGCTTCGATGCAGTGGCAGCCGAAGGCGGCAACGCGACGGTGGAAAAAATCTCAGCCGCCGCAGACTCGGGCATCTCGCAGTTCGTTAGCCGTGAAGTGACGAAGCTGGACCGTCCGGAACTGACGTCGGCGAAGATCATCGTCTCGGGTGGTCGCGGTCTGGGCAACGGCGAGAACTACACGAAGGTCCTCGAACCGCTGGCCGACAAGCTGAACGCGGCGCTCGGCGCATCGCGTGCGGCTGTCGACGCGGGCTTCGTGCCGAACGATTATCAGGTCGGCCAGACCGGCAAGATCGTCGCGCCGCAACTGTACGTGGCCGTCGGCATCTCGGGTGCGATCCAGCATCTGGCCGGGATGAAGGACTCGAAGGTGATCGTCGCGATCAACAAGGACCCGGAAGCGCCGATTTTCAGCGTCGCCGATTACGGTCTCGTGGGCGATCTGTTCACCGTCGTGCCGGAACTGGTTAGCGAACTCGGCTAATTGCCGCAGCGCCGGAGAAAAGGCGTTTGGCAGCACACGAAGGGCGCGGGACCGATCAAGTCCAGCGCCCTTTTTTTATCAAGACAGGAGGAGAACCAAAATGAGCTACACGGCGCCCATCAAGGACATGCTGTTCGTGATGAAAGAACTGGCCGGTCTTGAAGACATCGCGACGCTGCCGGGCTTCGAGGACGCGAATCTCGACACGGCTCAGGCCGTGCTCGACGAATCGGCGAAACTGTGCGGTGAAGTGCTCGCGCCGCTGAACGTCGAAGGCGATCGCAATCCGAGCAGCTGGAACGATGGTGTCGTCACCGCGACACCAGGCTTCAGGGAAGCCTTCCGCCAGTTCGGTGCAGGTGGCTGGCAGGGTGTCCAACATCCCGTCGAATACGACGGCCAGGGCTTGCCGAAGCTGATCGCGACGGCTTGCGTCGAAATGCTCAACGCGTCGAACCTGTCGTTCGCGTTGTGTCCGCTGCTGACCGACGGCGCGATCGAAGCGCTGCTCACGGCCGGCACCGAAGCGCAAAAGCAGACGTATGTGCCGAAGCTCATTTCCGGCGAATGGACCGGCACGATGAACCTGACCGAGCCGCAGGCCGGCTCCGATCTCGCGCTGGTGCGCACGCGCGCCGAGCCGCAGGGCGACGGTTCGTTCAAGCTGTTCGGCACGAAGATCTTCATCACGTGGGGCGAGCATGACATGGCGAAGAACATCGCCCATCTCGTGCTGGCGCGCACGCCGAACGCACCCGAAGGCGTGAAAGGCATCTCGCTGTTCATCGTGCCGAAGTTTCTCGTCAACGAAGACGGGTCGCCCGGCGAGCGCAACGACGTGCGTTGCGTGTCGATCGAGCACAAGCTCGGCATCAAGGCGAGCCCGACCGCTGTCTTGCAGTTCGGCGATCAAGGCGGCGCGATCGGCCACCTGATCGGCGAAGAAAATCGCGGGCTCGAATACATGTTCATCATGATGAACGCGGCGCGTTTCGCGGTGGGCATGCAGGGCGTCGGCATATCGGATCGCGCGTATCAGAAGGCTGTCGCGTATGCGAAGGATCGCGTGCAAAGCCGCCCGGTGGATGGCTCCGCGAAACAGTCGGTGGCGATCATCCAGCACCCGGACGTACGCCGCATGCTCGCGACGATGCGCGGCCTGACTGAAGCGTCGCGTGCGCTTGCGTATGTTGCCGCCGCGCATTGCGACATCGCGCATCGTCATCCGGACGAAGCGACGCGGGCCGAGCATCAGGCGCTCTACGAATTCCTCGTGCCGATCGTGAAGGGCTGGAGCACGGAACTGTCGATCGACGTGACGAGCCTCGGCGTGCAGGTGCATGGCGGCATGGGCTTCATCGAGGAAACCGGCGCCGCCCAGTACTATCGTGACGCACGCATTCTGCCGATCTACGAAGGCACGACCGCGATTCAGGCCAACGATCTGATCGGTCGCAAGACGGTGCGCGACGGCGGCAAGGTGGCGAAGTCGCTGCTCGCCGATATCGCTGCAACGATCGAAGCGCTGGGCTCGCAACAAGGCCCGGCGTTCGACTCGATGAAGAAGTATCTGGCGCAGGGTCATCGTTCGCTGGGCGCGGCGGTCGATTTCGTTCTCGCGAATACGAAGGGCGATCCGAACGCGGTGTTCGCCGGCAGCGTGCCGTATCTCAAGCTCGCGGGCATCGTGCTGGGCGGCTGGCAGATGGCGCGTGCGCTGCTCGTCGCGGCCGGAAAGCGCGATGAAGATCCGTCGTTCTACGGCGCGAAGATCGCGACCGCGCAGTTCTATGCCGAGCATGTGCTGCCGCAGGCGTCGGCGCTCGAAGCGTCGATTACCAGTGCGAAGGGCGGGGAGAGCGTGCTGGCTTTGTCCGACGATCAGTTCTGATGCAACGCTCGCGGCGGGTTGCTGCGGCCTGAAAAAACAAAGGGCGCCTTGTGAGGCGCCCTTTGTTTTTGTTGCAGCGGTCTGCGCGATGATCGATCGGCGCAACCGCTTGCCGGATATCAGGCGCACTGCGCCCGGTGTCCGGTTTCAAGATCGAACTCAGGCATACGCTGGCCGATGCGCGCCGCCGGTCTCGCCGAGATAGCGATGCACCGACAGGTCGTCCGCCTTGATGGCCGGTTGCTTGCCCGACATCACGTCGGCCAGCAACTGGCCCGAGCCGCATGACATGGTCCAGCCCAAGGTGCCGTGGCCCGTGTTCAGGAACAGGTTCGCCACCGGCGTGCGGCCGACGATCGGCGTGCCGTCCGGCGTCATCGGACGCAGGCCGGTCCAGAACGTGGCCTTCGATGTATCGCCACCGCCGGGGAACAGATCGTTCACGCACAGTTCCAGCGTGGCGCGGCGAGCTTCGCGCAACGACTTGTCGAAACCGACGATCTCCGCCATCCCGCCGACGCGAATCCGGTCGTCGAAACGCGTGATCGCGATCTTGTAGGTCTCGTCGAGTACCGTGGAAACGGGTGCGGCCGCTTCGTCGACGATCGGCGCGGTGATCGAATAGCCCTTGAGCGGGTAGACCGGAATCTTGACCAGGCCCGATAGGAACCGGGTCGAGTACGAACCCAGCGCGACGACGAACGAATCCGCACGCACCAGCTCACCGCCGCATTGGACGCCGGCGACCCGGTCGCCCGCCATCGCGAGCGCATCGATCGGCGTGTTGTAGCGGAACTGGACGCCCAACTGCTCGGCCAGCGCGGCGAGGCGCGTGGTGAACATCTGGCAGTCGCCGGTTTCGTCGCCTGGCAGGCGCAGGCCGCCGGTCAGCTTGTGCGAGACCGCGGCGAGCGCCGGCTCGGCTTGCGCGAGTTCCGCTGACGACAGCAGCTCGTACGGCACGTTGGCTTCGCGCAGCACGGCGATGTCTTTCGCGGCGCCGTCGAATTGCTGCTGCGTGCGGAACACCTGCAGCGTGCCGCCGGTGCGGCCTTCGTACTGGATGCCGGTTTCGGCGCGCAGCGCTTGCAGGCAGTCGCGGCTGTATTCGGCGAGGCGGACCATCCGGCCCTTGTTCACCGCATAGCGCGACGTCGTGCAGTTTTGCAGCATTTGCCACATCCATTGCAACTGGAATTGCGTGCCGTCGAGGCGGATCGCGAGCGGCGCGTGTTTCTGGAACATCCATTTGACGGCCTTCAGCGGCACGCCGGGCGCAGCCCAAGGCGACGCGTAACCCGGCGAGATCTGGCCGGCATTGGCAAAACTGGTTTCGAGCGCCGGGCCGGCCTCACGGTCGATCACGGTCACTTCATGACCAGCGCGCGCCAGGTAATACGCGGTCGTCACCCCGACGACGCCACTGCCCAAAACGACGACTCGCATAGCTGCTCCAGGAAATTCAGAAGAGGTTGGAGGCCGCGCGCTCGTCGATTCGTTTGATTTCATTCGATTAACGAGGTGTAACGCGGACCGCCCAGTGTTAACCGCTATACTATTAACAGTCAGGTAGGTTTTGTTATTGTATTTTCAGAATTTTCAGCAAAAACATCATGCGTACACAGCGCCAACCGGTCCGGGCTCTCGACAAACTCGATCGCAAGATCCTGCGGCTGTTGCAGGAGGATGGCCGGATGGCGATGAAGGACCTGTCGGAACAGGTCGGGCTGTCGGTGACGCCGTGCATCGAGCGCGTCAAGCGGATGGAGCGCGACGGCGTGATCACCGGCTACCACGCGCGCGTGAACCCGGCTGAGCTGGGCGCGGCGCTGCTCGTGTTCGTCGAGATCACGCTGGATCACAAAAGCGGCAACATGTTCGACCAGTTCCGGCGCGAGGTGCAGAAGATTCCCGAGGTGCTGGAGTGCCATCTCGTGTCTGGCGACTTCGACTATCTGATCAAGGCGCGCATCGGCGAAATGGCCGACTACCGGAAGCTGCTCGGCGACATCCTTCTGCAGCTGCCCGGCGCGGTGCAGTCGAAGAGCTACGTGGTGATGGAAGAGATCAAGGAAACGCTGACGATCGCGGTCGGCGAATAGGTGGGCGCGTCGCGGACGCAAAGTTGGGCTCGACAAACGGCGTAAACACTGTATATTCATACAGGTGTTTTGCGCCGTTTCCCGTTTTCACGTGACCTAGCCGTGGCCGATCCCGATACCCGTTCCCTTCAAGAATTTCCGATCGCGCCGCCCGCGCCTCGCAAGGGGCGGGGCGCGGTGACGAACCTGCAAGGCCGCTACGAAGTCGACCAACGCGAAGCGGTCGACGACGGCTGGCTGCCGACGCAGGGAGAGGAGGGCGATGAGCCCAAGGTCTTGCGCACGCAGGTCTTCGAGGAGCGCGCCAAGACCATCCTCACGCGCAATGCGTCTCCGGACATTCCGTTCGGCGTGTCGCTGAATCCTTATCGCGGCTGCGAACACGGTTGCATCTATTGCTTCGCGCGGCCCACGCATAGTTATCTGGGGCTGTCGCCGGGGCTCGATTTCGAAAGCCGGATCTACGCGAAGATCAATGCGCCCGAGTTGCTCGAACGGGAGCTGTCGAAGAAATCCTATGTGCCCGAGCCGATCGCACTCGGCGTCAACACGGACGCGTGGCAGCCCGCAGAGAGAGACTTGCGGCTCACGCGCCGGATAGTCGAGGTACTCAGCGAGCGCAATCAGCCGTTTGCGGCGATCACCAAATCGTCGCTGATCGAGCGGGATATCGATCTGCTCGCGCCGATGGCGGCGCGCGGGCAATTCATGGCGGCCATTACCATCACGACGCTGGACGCCGACATCGCGCGCACGCTCGAACCGCGAGCAGCCACGCCGTCGCGTCGGCTACGCACCATCCGCACCTTGAGCGAGGCGGGCATTCCGGTCGGCGTCAGCATTGCGCCGGTGATCCCGTTCGTCACCGAGCCCGACATGGAACGCGTGCTCGAGGCCTGCGCTGAAGCTGGCGCGAGCAATGCGAGCTACATCGTGTTGCGTCTGCCGTGGGAAGTAGCACCGCTGTTCAAGGATTGGCTCGCCGCGCATTTTCCCGACCGCGCAGATCGGGTGATGAGCCGCGTGCGTGACATGCGTGGCGGCAAGGACTATGACTCGTCCTTTTCCGCGCGCATGAAAGGGGAGGGGCTATGGGCGGATCTGCTCAAGCAGCGCTTCCATAACGCCGTGCGCCGGTTGGGGTTGAACCGGCGCGACCGCGGCATTCTCGATATGTCGCACTTTCGCCGGATCGAGCCGCCGCCGGCCGCGGAGCCGGCGCGCGACAATCCGCAACTGAGGCTCTTTTAGCGCGGTGCGCGGCGGTTATTGCGAGATCGCCTTGGCCGCTTCCACCTGGCTTTCGAAGTAGGTCTGAAACGACAGGGCGAGGCCGGTCATCAACAGGAATGCGCCGATCAGCAGCGAAAAGATCACGACGAACACGACGGTCCACCCGGAGCGGCTCTTGCGTTGCGTTTGCGCGTTGAACTGCGCGTCCCATCTTTGATCGGGGCGCAGCCCGTAGACGATCGCGGCGAGAAACGCGGCCAGCAGCGAGACCGCGCCGAAAAAAGCCAGCACCCAGCCGAGGATCGAAGCGCGTTCGCTCGCCACCAGCAGCATCACGCCGGGGATGCCGATCAGCGTGCCGAGCAGATGAGCCCAGCCGAAAATGTCGCGTTTGCCATACAGATAGAAACGGTGGGCGCCGAGGCTGCCCAGCAGGAATGCCAGCGCAGCGGTGAGCGTCTTGGATCTGAAGCGCGGGGAAGTCGAAACAAGGGTGGACATGTAGGCGTGGGCAGAGTGACGGGCGGTCGAAAAAGGGCGGCGCCGTTGGCGCGGACCGACGCGCATTCTACGCCCGCCGCGCGCCGCTGGTCACGTGACGCGCAGGCGGGCGGCGGCTGAACTGTCGCGGGGAGGACGGCGGCAGGGCGTCTTCGCCTCGGACATACAACCGCCCCTCGTAGGGCTCGCTGGGCTACGGCGCCGAGTACGTCACGCGATAGATCGCGCCGGCGTAATCGTCGCTGATCAGCAGAGAACCGTCGGGCAACGGCAGAACGTCGGCGGGACGGCCCCAGACGGCTTCGCCGGGTTGCAGCCAGCCTTCGGCAAAGACTTCCTGGCGCGCGTTGCTGCCGTCAGACGCGGCGATCACCCGCACGACGCGATAGCCGATTTTCTTGCTGCGATTCCACGATCCATGCTCGGCGATGAAGACATTGTTGCGATACGCGGGCGGAAACATCGAGCCGTCGTAAAAGCGCATGCCCAGCGCGGCGACGTGCGCACCGAGTTTGGCCACCGGCGGCGTAAAGGCACTACACGGATGATCCTTGCCGAATTCCGGGTCGGGCGTGTCGCCGCCATGACAATACGGGAAGCCGAAATCCATCCCGGCGCGCGGCGCGCGATTGAGCTTGTCGTTGGGCACGTCGTCGCCCAGAAGGTCGCGGCCGTTGTCGGTGAACCACATTTCGTGCGTCACCGGATGCCACGCGAACCCGACCGAGTTGCGCACCCCACGCGCCATGACTTCGTAGTGGCTGCCGTCCGGGTTCATCCGGCCGATCATCGCGAAGCGGTCGCGATCTTTCTGGCACACGTTGCAGGGCGCGCCCTGCGGCACATACAGCTTGCCGTCCGGGCCGAAGGCGATGAACTTCCAGCCGTGATGTGTCTCGTCGGGCAGCGTGTCGATCACGACGGCGGCCTTGGGCGGATCGTTGAGATGGGCGTCGATCGCATCGAAGCGCAAAATTTTCGACACCGCCGATACGTACAGCGCGCCGTCGTGCCACGCCACGCCCGCCGGCGATTCCAGGCTCGAAGCGATCACATGGCGGCCCGTGACGCGGCCGTTCTGCAGTTCGAGCGCGTAGACATGCCCGTCGAGGCTGCCTATATAGAGGATGCCCTTCGGCGAGAGCGCCATCGCGCGCGCGCTCGGAACGGCGTCCGACAAGACTTCGATATGGAAGCCTGGCGGCAATTTGATGCGCTCGACCGGTGGCGCGGCGGCTGCCGACAACGTCTGGCCGGCGAGGGCAGCCGCTGCCGCGTAACGCAGCGCCCGGCTTCGCAGGCCGCGAGCGAGACCGGCAAACCACACGAGGACGAGAAAAAACGCGGGCAGAAACGCAGTCGGCGGCAAGAGTTTCACAGGCTCTCCGTCAGGTAATTCGGGCGTTCGGGCGTGATCCGGGGGGGCGGTTTGAATGGCCGGCGCCGCCCCGCTACTCAGTTTATCCCGGTAAGTGTTTGTTATGGCGTCGGTTTCCCGCTATAATCGCGTGTTTCAGTCGTTCCGAACCCCGGTTTTCAAGGATTCTAGTATGGTCATCATCCGCTTGGCTCGTGGCGGCTCCAAGAAGCGCCCGTTCTACAACATCGTCGCAACCGATTCGCGTAACCGTCGTGACGGCCGCTTCATCGAGCGCGTTGGCTTCTACAACCCGGTCGCTACGAAGGGTGAATCCCTGCGTATCGCTCAGGATCGCCTGACGTACTGGCAAGGTGTTGGCGCGCAACTGTCGCCGACCGTCGAGCGTCTCGTGAAAGAAGCGCAAAAGGCGCAGCCGGCTGCTTAATGGTAGCTAGCATGCGTATCGTCGTCGGTTCGGCCGGCGGCTCGCGCAGCTTGCGTGAGCAGTCCGATGCGCGAGTTGTTTTACTGAAGCAGACGTCGAAGCTGGCAGCGAGGTGTTCCTATGTCCGAACGTGATTCCGGCAGTTCAGGTCGCGTGAAGGCAAAAGCGGCAGCTCCGCGCGCGAAGACGTCTGATCAGGCGCCGTTCGGTGCATTCGTCCGCAAGCCGGTCGAACGAGCCGAAGGCAAGGCGCAAGCCAATGCTGCAAAGGCTGGTTCCGCTGCGGCAGAAATGCGCGCGGAAACGGTGGAAAGCTGGCCGGCCGACGCGGTCGAGGTCGGCGCAATCGTCGACGCCTACGGCCTCAAAGGCTGGGTCAAGGTAGCCGCGCATGCGGATGCCGGGCATGGCGGCGACGCGTTGCTGAGCGCGAAGCGCTGGTGGCTGTTGAAAGGCCACGAGCGCAAATCGGCGCCGTCATTGCAGGCGAAAACGCATAGCGACAGTGTGGTTGCCCATCTGGGCGGCGTCACTGATCGCGATGTGGCGCTGGCACTGCGCGGCTCCCGCGTGTATATCAGCCGCAGCGAATTTCCGGCCCTCGACGCCGACGAATTCTACTGGGTCGATCTGCTCGGCCTGGATGTGGTGAACGTTGCCGGAGTCCATCTCGGCACGGTTGCAGACATGATCGACAACGGTGCGCACTCGGTGATGCGTATCGAATACCCGGCTACCGACAAGAACGGCAAGCTGGCGGCAGGCGAGCGTTTGATCCCGTTCGTCGGCGTCTTTGTCAAAACGGTGGACCAGGCGGCGAAGCAGATCATCGTCGACTGGGAAGCCGATTACTAAAATCTTCGCTGAATGGAGAGGGCGATGCAGTTCGATGTCGTGACGCTCTTTCCAGAAATGTTCCGCGCGCTGACCGACTGGGGTATCACCAGCCGTGCCGCGAAGCAGGAGCGCTATAGGTTGCGTACGTGGAATCCGCGCGATTTCACCACCGACAACTACCGCACAATCGACGATCGCCCGTACGGCGGCGGCCCCGGCATGGTGATGCTGGCGAAGCCGCTGGAAGATGCGATCGGCGCGGCGAAAGCGGCGCAGGCGGAGCAGGGCATCGGCGCGTCGCGCGTCGTGATGATGTCGCCGCAAGGCGCTACGTTGAATCACGACCGTGTCATGCGGTTCGCCGCTGAGCCCGGCCTGATCCTGTTGTGCGGGCGCTATGAAGCGATCGATCAGCGTTTGCTCGACCGTGTCGTCGACGAGGAAGTCAGTCTCGGCGACTTCGTGCTGTCGGGTGGCGAATTGCCCGCGATGGCGTTGATGGATGCAGTCGTGCGCCAATTGCCCGGCGTGCTCAACGACTCGCAATCGGCGGTGCAGGACAGCTTTGTCGACGTGCTGCTGGATTGTCCGCACTACACGCGTCCTGAGGAATACGATGGCGTGCGTGTACCTGATGTGCTGCTCGGCGGCCATCATGCGGAAATCGAGGCGTGGCGTCGGCGTGAAGCGTTGCGCAACACGTTGAACAAGCGGCCCGATCTGATCGTGAAGGCCAGAAAGAACAAGATGTTGAGCCGTGCCGACGAGGCATGGCTCGCAAGTCTCGCAAAGGAAGAGTCGAAGGCGTAAAGCCGGCGGTCTTTCTAGCGGACACCAGGCGGCGTCGCACATGCGTGTTCGGCGCCAGATGTGAACCCATCCTCTATCGGGGCCGTAGCC
This sequence comes from Paraburkholderia ginsengisoli NBRC 100965, assembly GCF_000739735.1. GTDB lineage: Bacteria > Pseudomonadota > Gammaproteobacteria > Burkholderiales > Burkholderiaceae > Paraburkholderia > Paraburkholderia ginsengisoli. The sequence goes on from NZ_BBJF01000003.1 coordinate 368,406, forward strand.
GAGCGCAACAGGAAACTTCGCGCAAGGCAGGTACGAACGCCGACAAGATGGATCTAGGAGTCAGTAATGAATCTGATCGCAAAACTCGAGCAGGAAGAAATCGCGCGCGCCCTCGGCGAGAAGACCATCCCCGAATTCGCCCCCGGCGATACGGTGATCGTCAGCGTGAACGTGGTTGAAGGCACGCGTAAGCGTGTTCAGGCTTACGAAGGCGTCGTGATCGCCAAGCGTAACCGTGGTCTGAATTCGTCGTTCATCGTCCGCAAGATTTCGTCGGGCGAAGGCGTCGAGCGTACGTTCCAGACGTACTCGCCGCTGCTGGCAAGCATCGTCGTGAAGCGTCGTGGCGATGTGCGTCGTGCGAAGCTGTACTACCTGCGCGACCGTTCGGGCAAGTCGGCTCGAATCAAGGAAAAGCTGGTCTCGAAAGACCGCGCTGCTTCCCAAGCGTAAATGCTGTAAGAAAAAGCACCCCTCGCGGGTGCTTTTTTGTTTGCCAGGTCAAAATAGCGGCATGTCCCCTATCCGCTCATTCGAGAGACCCGTTGATCCGCCCCGCCTTTGAGCCTGAAGCCCTGCCTGTCGAAGCGACCGGCGCCCATTTGCCGCCGGTGGCCGGCGAGCGCCTCACACCCGATGGCCTGCGCGCGCGCTTCGAGCAGCGTCTTGACTGGACGCCCGAGCCGATCGTCGAAGCGCCGTGGCGCGTCACGCAGGGCGATCCGCGTGTGGCGTCGGTACTGGTGCCGCTGGTGGTCCGCGAGCGCGGGCTGACCGTGTTGCTCACGCAGCGTGCCGACCATCTGAACGATCACGCGGGCCAGGTGAGTTTTCCGGGCGGCCGCCAAGAACCCTTCGACGCCGACGCTACCGCGACCGCGCTGCGCGAAGCGCAGGAAGAGGTCGGCCTCGCGCCGTCGCGGGTGGAAATTCTCGGCGCATTGCCCGACTATCTGACCGGCACGGGGTTTTGCGTGACGCCGGTGATCGGTCTCGTGCATCCGCCGTTTGCATTGAAAATGGATGAACTCGAAGTGGCCGAAGTCTTCGAAGTGCCGCTCGCCTTTCTGATGGATCCGGCGAATCACGAAGAGCGCGTGTTCCGTTACGAGGGCGGCGAGCGCCGCTTTTTTACGATGCCGTATCCGCGCAATGGATCGACGGAGTCGAGTGGGCAGGGTGGCGGCGAAACAGGCAGTCATCATTTCATCTGGGGCGCGACGGCGGCGATGCTGCGTAACCTGTATCGCTTCCTCGCTGCGTGATTCGCGGGCGAGCCGTGCGTGAACATGCACTTGCCTGATGTTTGTCAGTGTCGGCGCTCAGTCGAATCCGACCCTGTGCTATCGTTATAAAACAATCGTAAAAACTCAAAAAGCACGGCGCATCGCATGACTTTTTTCTCCGTATTGCTGGCTCTGATCATTGAACAGGTACGCGCGCTGTCACCGAACAATCCGGTGTCCGCGTTGCTTCAATACCATGCGGAGTCGGCGGCGCACGGATTCGATGCCGGCAAGCCCAAGCACGGGCTGCTCGCGTGGCTCGTGGTGGTGGTGCCCTGGACGCTCGCCGTCGCGCTCGTCTACTACGTGCTGTATCACATTCATTTCGCGCTCGCGTTCCTGTGGAACGTCGCGGTGCTGTACTTCACGCTCGGCTTCCGCCAGTTCAGCCATTACTTCACCGACATTCACCTCGCGTTGAACAACGACGACGTGCCGCGCGCGCGCGAAATTCTGAATGAATGGACCGGGCTTGAAACGGTCGATATGCCCGTCAGCGAGATCGTCCGTCATACGCTGATTCATGCGGTGGTCGCTTCGCACCGCCATGTGTTCGGCGTGTTCTTCTGGTTCCTGATTCCGGTCGGGCCGGCGGGCGCGGTGCTGTACCGGATCGCCGAGTATCTGGCGCGGGCGTGGGCGCGTCCGGGCGACGAACGCACCGTCGCGTTTTCGAGCTTCGCGCAGCGCGCGTTCTTCGTGATCGACTGGGTGCCGTCGCGCTTGACGTCGCTGGGCTTTGCGATCGTCGGCAATTTCGAAGACGCGATCTATGCGTGGCGCAATCACGCGCGGCAGTGGCCCGATGCGAACGACGGCGTGTTGCTCGCCGCGGGCAGCGGTGCGCTGGGCGCGCGCCTGAGCGGGCCGCTGGCCGAGCCGTCGAGTCTGGACGCGCTCGCCACCGGCGACGGCGGTCCGATGCAGGTCGGCGACGACTGCACGCCGCGCACGCTGCAATCGGCGGTGGGTCTGGTGTGGCGCGCCGTGGTGCTGTGGATGATTCTGCTGCTGATGCTGACCATCGCGGTGTGGCTTGCCTGAGGGGCGCGGGCCTCGACAGGAAAAAAGGCAGTGCATAAAAAAACCGGGCAATCGCCCGGTTTTTTTATTGCCTTTGACTTGCGCGGCTTTGCTACGTATTGGCGGCAACGCGAACGAGGCCATAACGTATGCGTCGTGCCTGAACCGCTTCAGCATTTATCGCCCACGCGCAAACTGCATTGACCCAACCTGATAACCGACGCCTCTCGCACCAGCACCGTCTCCGTCACCCACCATCACCCATCCAACGGGTCACGCGCAGTTCCGCATTGCCAGCACACCGTGAACTGCGCTTCGAGCATTTCACCGCACTGACGGCATCGCCATCCCGGCGAGTCCGCTGCCGGCCCGTGCGAAGCCGCCTCGATCAAACGCCGGGCCATTGCTTCGTCGCGTTCATCGACGAGCCACAACTCCGGCGCGCACTGATCCGCCGGAATATCGCCGAGCGCGCCGTTCAGATAGCGGTTGTGCAACTCGCAAGCGATGCCCGCGGTCTGCAGCACGTTGACCCAATGCTGTCCGGTGATCAGATTCGGCGCGCGCATCAACCTCATGTCAGCGCACGATCTGACTGGCTTCGTGTACGAGTTGCGCGTACAGCGCGTGCCGTTCGCGGCGAATGCGGCCGTCCGCGACCGCTTCGAGAATCGCGCAGCCCGGCTCGTGCAGGTGATGGCAGTTGTAGAAGCGACAGTTCGGCAGCAGCGGCCGGAACTCCGGAAACGCGCGCTCGAGTCGCCCTTCGGTCAGATGATGCAGGCCGAATTCCTGGAAGCCCGGCGAGTCGATCAACGCGCCGCGTGCGCCGCTCGTGGCGCTGTCGTCGCCGCCTTCAATCCTCGGCAACGGATAAAGCCGCGTGAACGTCGTGGTATGGCGTCCGCTGTTCAACGCCGTCGAGATCTCGCGTGTGGCGACTTCGGCATCCGGAATCAGCAGGTTCACGAGCGTCGACTTGCCCATGCCCGACTGCCCGAGCAGGAGCGTGGAGTGACCGCGCAGATGCTCGATCAACGCGACACGCGCGGCTTCGGGTTGCGTCTTGATCGACACCTCGACGACCGTATAACCCAGCGCGCGATACGACTCGAGCCGCCTGCGCGCGCCTTCGAGTTCGCCGGTCACGTCGATCTTGTTCAGCACGATCAACGGCTTCAGTTCGTTCGCTTCGGCGGCGACGAGCGCCCGGCCGAGCAGGTCTTCGCTGAAATGCGGCTCGGTGGCGAGCACGATCAGCAGCTGATCCAGATTCGCGGCGAACAGCTTCGACTTGTACTGGTCCGAGCGATACAGCAGATTGCGCCGCTCACCGATCTCGACGATCACGCCTTGGTCCGCGGAAGTCGGCTCGTAAATCACGCGATCGCCGACCGCCACTTCGCTGCGCTTGCCGCGCGGGAAGCATTGGAGCATGGGGCCGCCGTCTTCCGGCGCGACCAGATAGTGGCGGCCATGCGCGGCCACGACGAGGCCGCCCACGCGTGTGCTGGCCGACGCGCGCGGCGCTTTCGGGGAGCGGCCGCTCATGCGTGCCGCAGCAAACGGTCGATCCGCTGCGACGCCGGCGGATGCGAGTAGTAGAACGCGGTGTAGAGCGGATCGGGCGTCAGGGTCGACGCGTTGTCCTCGTACAGCTTGACGAGCGCGTTGACGAGGTCTTGCGCATCGGTCTGCGTCGCGGCGAACGCGTCGGCTTCGAACTCGTGCTTGCGCGAACTGAGGCTGCCGAGCGGCGTGACGAAGAACAGGAATACCGGCAGCGCGAGGAAGAACAGCACCAGCGCGAGACCGCTATTGCCGCCGATCAGCGACGGCCGCACGCCGAGTCCTTCGTAGAACCACACGCATTGCGACAGCCAGCCGAGCAGCGCGAGCATCACGAGGCTGATCGCGAAGGTGACGAGCATCCGCTTGATCACGTGACGGCGCTTGAAGTGACCGAGTTCGTGCGCGAGCACCGCTTCGATCTCGCTGCCCGACAGGCGCGCGAGCAGCGTGTCGAAGAACACGATCCGCTTGGCCGCGCCGAAGCCGGTGAAGTACGCGTTGCCGTGCGCCGAACGGCGGCTGCCGTCCATCACGAAGAGGCCCTTGGCGGCGAAGCCGCAGCGCTTCATCAGCGCTTCGATACGGCTTTTCAGCGCTTCGTCCTTGAGGGGCTCGAACTTGTTGAAGAGCGGCGCGATGAACGACGGATACAGCACCAGCACGAGCATCTGGAACGCGACCCACACAACCCACGTCCACAGCCACCACAAGCTGCCGGCCTGGTTCATCAGCCACAGCACGACGAACAGCAGCGGCAGGCCGAACGCGGCGCCGAGCACGACGCCCTTGATGCGGTCGATGAAGAAGATGCCCTTGCTCATCCGGTTGAAACCGAAGCGTTGTTCGATCACGAACTGCCGGTAGTAGTCGAACGGCAGGTCGATCACGCTGGTGATCGCGATCACCGCGGCGACCAGCGCGATCTGGCCGATGTAGCCGCGCCCGAGCCAGTCGGAGATCGCCAGATCGAGCGCCTGCACGCCGCCGAGCAGCGTGAGGCCGATCAGCACGGCCGCGCTGACGACGACCTCGATCATCGTGAGACGGGTGCGCTCGACGGTGTAATCGGCGGCGCGCTGGTGCGCGCTCAACTGGATGGTGCCGGCGAACTGGCTCGGCACCTGCTCGCGATGGCCGGCGACGAAGCGGATCTGCCGCGACGCGAGCCAGAGTTTGGTGCCGACCATTGCCACGACGGCGATGACGAACAGAACGGTGAAGTACAGGGTAGGCATCCGGGGATTCCGTGGTATCTATGCGAGAATTATATGTTTGTTCCTGCCTCGCGGCGGGGGATACGCTCAAAGCGGCTTAAACCGGCTCGATCCGCCTCGAACCGGTTCGAGCCAGACGCTCAAACCAATCTCAAACGAACCAGCGCCGTGGCAGGCGAGCTTCCTGCGAAGCCGCCGGCCAAGGCCATCAGGGTTGCCTTCATGACTGACATCCTCGCATCCACCGAACAGCCGCCGCTCGTACGCAGCGACATGAATCTCATCTGGCTGGACATGGAAATGACCGGGCTCGAGCCCGACTCCGATCGCATCATCGAAATCGCGGTGGTGGTGACCAATTCGACGCTCGACCGGATGGTCGAAGGTCCGGTGCTGGCGATTCACCAGAGCGATGAAACGCTCGCCGGTATGGACCAGTGGAATCAGAACACGCATGGCCGCTCGGGCCTGATCGACCGCGTGAAGGCGTCGACGGTCAGCGAGGCCGACGCCACCGAACAGATCCGCGATTTCCTCGCGCAGTATGTGCCGCCCGGCAAATCGCCGATGTGCGGCAACTCGATCTGCCAGGACCGCCGCTTCATGGCGCGCTGGATGCCGGACCTGGAGCGCTTCTTCCACTACCGCAATCTGGATGTCAGCACGCTGAAGGAACTGTGCCGCCGCTGGCAGCCGGTCATCTACAAGGGCTTCCAGAAGCGCGCGATGCACACCGCGCTGGCCGACATCCACGAGTCGATCGACGAGCTGAAGTACTACCGCGAGCACTTCCTGATTCCGTCGGCGCTGGACGCACCGGACGCGGCGGCCGGCGCGGAATAAGCCCTTGGGCCTCGTGAAGCGTTGAACCTTAAGCTGGCCGGGGCGCGCGCACCGCGTTCTTCGGCCGGAATGCCTTCACGACGTCGGCATGGGTTTCCACGTACGGGCCGCCGATCAGGTCGATGCAGTAGGGCACCGCGGCGAAAATGCCCGGCACCTTCACCGCGCCGGCCGTGCCGCTCGCATCGGTTTCGCGCAGGCCTTCCAGCGTTTCCCTGATCGACTTCGGCTGACCCGGCAGGTTGATGATCAACGCCGCATGGTCCGCCGTTTCGCGGATCACCGCCACCTGACGCGACAGGATCGCGGTCGGCACGAAATTCAGGCTGATCTGCCGCATCTGCTCGCCGAAACCCGGCATGTCCTTCGTCGCAACCGCGAGCGTCGCCTCGGGCGTCACGTCGCGCCGCGATGGCCCGGTGCCGCCGGTGGTCAGCACGAGATCGCAGCCCACTTCGTCGACCAGTTCGATCAGCGTCGCGGAGATAGTGGGCGCGTCGTCCTGGATCAGACGCGTCACGACCTGCCACGGCGACGTCAGCGCCGTGCCGAGCCACTCCTGCAAAGCCGGAATGCCCTTGTCCTCGTACACGCCGCTGGATGCGCGGTCGCTGATCGACACGAGGCCGATCACGATTTCGTCGGCATGCTGGCGGACCGCCTTGGCCGCTTTACTCGTCGCGGTCGTCATCGTCGTCTTCCAGGGCGTCGTCGGCGTCGGAATCGCTCTGCGCGGACGGGCCGTCCGCGTTCTTGATCCACTGGAACAACTCGCGGAAATAGCGCGGCGGCTTGCTTTGCTGCGCTTCCCTGCGGGCGTTGCGGATCAGCGTGCGGCCCTGCTGCGGGTCGGCGTTCGGATGCTGGCGGATGAATTCGGTCAGCGCGGCGTCGTCGGCGAGCAGCTTGTCGCGGGTGCGCTCGATCCAGTGGAGCTTGGCCGTCTCCGCCTTGTTGACGCCGTTGTAAGTGTCGAGCGCGGTGCGCAGCGCGGCGGTTTCGTCGTCCAGCAGCGAGCGCATCACGCGGCCGACGTATTGCACCTGGCGGCGCTTGCCTTCGTGGTCGGTGATGCGGCGCGCTTCGCGCACGGCGTCGTCGAGCTTTTCGGGCATCGGCATGCGCTTGAGCGCGTCTTTGGGCAGCGCGATCAGCGCCGCGCCCAGTTCCTGCAGCTCGTGCATTTCGCGCTTGAGCTGGGACTTGCTGGGGCGGTCGTAACCGTTCTCGTCGACTTCCGGCGCGGCGGAGTCGATAGGTTGAATGCGGGTTTTGCGTGTCATGGCGGTATTGTAGCGTGCCGCGCCTGCGGGACCCGCGCAGTGGGCGTGTACAAGGGCTTTTGCGTGGCGGAGTGGTGGTGTGAAACGAAGCGGCGGGCGACCTCGCGGCAACCCGCAGTCAACCCTCGGGCAATGCACGGGCAACCCTCGCGCAACCGCGCGAACCACCTCGCGCCCAACCCGCGCCCAACCCGCGCTAGCCCGCAGGCAACTGCGCCTGCGCTCCTGGAACAACCCGCCTACGGCAAGCGAACGCCAGCCTCCCGCGAATGCCAGGTACGCCAGCGCGTACCTTGCTATGATCGCGGGATGCGTCAACCACCGCGCGCTTGCACGAGCATGCGCGCGGCATGTGCGAACACCTTGGGCCGCTCGGCCCCGAACAGGACGGCAACGACAATGGCAGCAGACATGGACGTCAAGCAGCGCTTTTTTCCGCATACCCAGGATGAACTGAAGGAAATCGCCTCGGACATCCTTCGTCACGCGAAGTCGCTCGGCGGCACCGACGCGGCAACCGAAATCTCCGAGGGCGACGGCCTGTCCGTCTCCGTGCGGCGCGGCGAAGTCGAGACGATCGAACACAACCGCGACAAGATGGTCGGCGTGACGGTGTTCATCGGCAACAAGCGCGGCAACGCGAGCACCTCGGACTTTTCTTCGCAGGCGCTGAAGGACACGGTCGCGGCGGCGTACAACATCGCGCGCTTCACCGCGGAAGACGACTGCGCCGGCCTCGCCGAAGCCGAGCTGCTCGAAACCGCGCCGCGCGATCTCGATCTCTATCACCCGTGGAATCTGTCCGCCGACGAAGCGGTCGAAATCGCCCGCCGCTCGGAAGACGCCGCGTTCGCGACCGATCCGCAGATCAAGAACTCGGAAGGCGCAAGCGTGTCGGCGCAGCACTCGCAGTTCGTGCTGGCCACGTCGCGCGGCTTCCTCGCGGGCTATCCGTACTCGCGCCACTACATCGCGTGCGCGCCGATCGCCGGCAGCGGCCGCAACATGCAGCGCGACGACTGGTACACGTCGACCCGCAGCGCGGGTGACCTGGCCGACCCGGAAGCGGTGGGCCGCTATGCGGCGCAACGCGCGCTCTCGCGCATCGGCGCGCGCGGCCTCGATACCCGCAAGGTGCCGGTGCTGTTCGAGGCACCGCTCGCCGCCGGTCTCCTCGGCGCCTTCGTGCAGGCCACGAGCGGCGGCGCGCTGTATCGCAAGACGTCGTTCCTCGTCGATAGCCTGGGCAAGCCGGTGTTCGCGCCGCACGTGCAGGTCGTCGAAGATCCGCACGTGATCCGCGCGATGGGCAGCGCGCCGTTCGACGAAGAAGGCGTGCGCACGAAGCAGCGCTCGGTCGTGAAGGACGGCGTGGTGGAAGGCTATTTCCTGTCCACCTATTCGGCGCGCAAGCTCGGCATGCAGACCACCGGCAACGCGGGCGGCTCGCACAACCTGTCGCTGCGCAGTTCGAACACGCGCCCGGAAGACGACTTCGAAGCGATGCTGAAGAAGCTCGGCACCGGCCTGTTGCTGACCGAACTGATGGGGCAGGGCGTGAACTACGTCACCGGCGATTACTCGCGCGGGGCGTCGGGCTTCTGGGTCGAGAACGGCAAGATCCAGTATCCGGTCGAGGAAATCACCGTGGCAAGCACGCTGCAGGAGATGTTCCACCACATCGTCGCGATCGGTGCGGATACGATCACGCGCGGTACCAAGCAGACCGGCTCGGTGCTGATCGAACGGATGACGATCGCGGGACAGTAAGCGCTCCGCGTCGAGCGGTTGGGTCTTGCCGCGCTACAAACAGAAACGCCACGCAAGATTTTGCGTGGCGTTTTTTTATCGAGCCGTGTCGCGCATTGCGGACGCCGCAGCGGCAACGCCGCCGACTGCTTCAGCCGTGCCGCGGTACGCTCATGCAACGGCTCTCAAACGTGTTTGCGCTTATACGTGACGAACGCATAGTCGAAGTCGTTCGGCGCGTCCGCGCGATGCGTCTCGTGCGCGACTTCTTCCCATTCGTTTTCATCGAGCTTGGGGAAGGTGGCGTCGCCATCGAAGTCCGCGGAAATCTCAGTGACGATCAGCTTGTCCGCTTGCCGCAAACCTTCGGTGTACAACTGCGCGCCGCCGATCAGAAACGCTTCCGGCGCCTGGTCCTGCGCGGCGAGACGCAATGCGTCCTCGAGCGTCGTGGCGGCGTCGCAGCCCTGAAAGCGGCGCGTCGCATCGCGCGTCACGACGATGTTGCGGCGTCCCGGCAATGGCCGGCCGATCGATTCGTGCGTCTTGCGGCCCATGATGATGGGCGCGCCCATGGTGGTGCGTTTGAAGAACGCGAGGTCTTCGGGCAGTCGCCAGGGCAACTGGTTGTCGCGGCCGATCACGCCGTTGTTGGCGCGAGCGACGATCAGGGTGAGCGTCGTCATCGAGTGGAAAGGGGAACGTAACCGGATCGATTCTACCTGACGCGCCAACGGGGACCGCCGGCCGTTCCCCCGGCTCGCCGCCGCGCCGGCACCCCGCGTCATTCGCGGGCCGCATCGCCGCCCGCCGCGAAGACTGCCTTGTCTTCGGCGTCGCTCAATTCGCGCAGGCCGTGCTGACCCATCAGCCGGTACAACGTGACGCGCGAAATGTTCAGGTCCGTCGCGGCCTCGTTCAGCCGATGCCGATGGCGCAGCAACGCCGCTTCGATCGCGCGCTTTTCGGCGGCCTCGCGCGCCTGCGTAAGCGTCACGCCCTGCTGCTCGCTGAAGTGCGCGAGGTCGAGGTCGTCGGCGGAAATCAGCTTGTTTTCCGCCATCACGATCGCGCGGCGCACGCGGTTGATCAGCTCGCGCACGTTGCCGGGCCACGTGTAGTTGTAAAGCGCCTCGATCGCGGACGGCGTGAAGCCGCGAATCTTGCGCGCGCTGTCGGTCTTGAACTTGTGCAGGATGTGATACGCGAGAATTTCGATGTCCTTGCCGCGTGCCCGCAGCGGCGGCTCGTCGACGCGCAGCACGCACAGCCGGTGAAACAGGTCCGCGCGAAAGCGCCCGTCGTGCATCGCCTCCTCGAGATCGACGTGGGTCGCGGAAATGATCCGCACGTCGACCGGGATCGATTCGCGCCCGCCCAGCCGCTCGATCTTGCCTTCCTGCAGGAAGCGCAAGAGGCTCGCCTGGCTTTCGAGCGGCAGATCGCCGATTTCGTCGAGCAACAGGGTGCCGCCGTCGGCGGCTTCGACCCGGCCGATCTTGCGCTGATTCGCGCCCGTGAACGCGCCGCGCTCATAGCCGAATAGTTCGGATTGCAGAAGATGGTGTGGGATCGCGCCGCAATTGATTGCGATGAACGGCGCCTTGCGACGCGGCGAGCGTTCGTGGATCGCGAGCGCCGTCAGCTCCTTGCCGGTGCCCGACTCGCCGGAGATGAACACGCTCGCGTCGGTGTTCGCTACCTTGCGGATCGTGCGAAAGAGCTGCTGCATCGCTTCGCAGGTGCCGACCATTTCCTCGTCGCCGGAATCGCCCGGCGGCGGCGTGAGTTCCGGCTCGCACAGCGTCACCATCCCGAACGCGTGGCCGACCAGATAGTCGACCGTCGCATGCGCGACCGGCGTTTTCACGAAGTCGAAACAGTAGTGGCGCACGAGCCGCCGCGCGAGCGGATCGTTCAGGCGCTCGCTGGTGGCGAGCGCGATCCAGCCGACCTGCTGCTGGCGCAGGCTCGCTTCGAGGCCGCCCAGATCGCGCGGCGGAAAGCTCGCCAGATCGACGATACCGGCGCACGCGACGCCGGGCTTCACGAGGCGCCCAAGTTCGTACGCCGAGCGCGCGGTGGCGACCTGCCAGCCCCGGCTTTTCAGATGCGCGACGAGTGGCTCGTCCAGCACACGCGCCGCGTACAGCAACGGGCGTTCGAGCTGGCGACGCGCCACCGCCGCGCCGCCGTCGATGGCGGCGAGGGCGGTCGACGCACCGTTCGACGGCGCCTCGGCGGCCCCGGCCGCCGACTGCGGCCGCGCCAGCGCCAGATGCGATCCTGCTCCGGCCACCGGAGCGACACTGGTCAGATGAGGTGATTCACGCACGTTCGACCTCGCATCGTTGACACGTCAGAAGGTGTAGGGAAACCGCACGCCGACCACGAAGTTCGGCGCATCCGGCGTGAGCCCGATCGACACCGCGCCGTTGATGGTCAGGTGTTTGTTCACGACGTGGTTCAGGCCAAAATTCATCGCGGCGGCCGTGGTTTCGCTGCCCGGCACCTTTTCGTACGAGCCGCCCGGCGCACGCGTTTTCGATTCGGGCTCGAGCGCCATCGTGAACGAGATGCTGGCCGAGTCCTTGTCCGAGAACGCGAGCGCCACGCCGCCGCCAAACTGCACGATGTCGCCGAGCTTGACCGTCGCCGGCTGGGTTTGCCCCTCCACCGACGAGATGTCCGCGAACGAGCGCGCGAGATTGTAGGTGTACGAAACACTGCCGAACAGCACCACCGGGTCGTAAGTCTTCAGCACCGAGACGCCGGCCGTGATGTTCCAGAAGCCGGTGCCGGTAGGCAGCTTGCTCGGCGCGACCAGGTTGGTGTTGCCCGGTTCCAGTTGCACCAGCTTCAGGCCGAACGGCGAGGTACCGGTCGGCGCCTTGAAGCGCAGACTGCCCACGATGTCCGGCAGGCTGTTGGTCTCTTTCAGGAACTGGTAGTAGATGCCGAAGTTGACATCGCCGAGCGCGCTGCTCGTCACCGACGCATCGGACAGCGTGCTCGCCGCGCCGCCCGCCCCACCGACGATGAAGTTGCTGCGCCGGTACACATACGGCACGTCGACGTCGACGCTGATGCGGTCGGTCAGGCCGTAGCGCGTGTCGAGGTCGGCCATCAACTGGTGCGACTTGGTCTCGCCCAGGTTGATGTTGCCGAGGAAGATCGCGTCGAGCGCAAGGAAGCCGGACAGCTGCAACTGGCGGCGATCGTAGTAGGTGTCGCTGATGCCGAAGTCCATCGTCAGCTTGTGGTCGAACAGCGGCGCGTGTTCACGCTGCACGACCGCCTGTTCCGCCTGCGTGCGCACCGGCTCGGCGGCGCGCTGGGTCTGGCCGACCGCGCCGCCGCTGCCGTCGGTGGCGGCGGGCAGGCCGCCCGCGTTGCCGGTCGCATTGCCGCCGTCGGGCGGCGGCGGAGTGACCGGCACCCCGGTCGCGGTGCCCGTGCCGCCGCCCGGCGCGGGCGTGACCATATTGACCTGGGCGAGCGGCGGCAGCGGCACCGGCAAGCCGTCGGCGCCGGGCTGGTCGGCCACGGCCTGACTGTCCGCGGGCGCACCGGCGCCCGGCATGCCGCGGCCGCGTTGCGCCATTTCCAGATGGACGACCTGGCGTTCGAGCGAGTGGATCTGCCGCTGCTGTTCGTCGACGACGCGCATCAACGTGTTCAGGCGTTCTTCCACGGATTGTCCGGCGAGCGCCTGCGCGCCCGCCGTGTGAGAAAAGGCCAATAGCATGACGGCGGCCGGAATGGCCGCCAGTGCCATGCGCGGCACCCTGATCGATGAACGATTTTTCATTGTGTGCTCCCCCGGTATTACGGCCGCGCGCCGCCGTCCCCCTGACGGCGCGCGGTCATTTCTGTACTGCCTTTCTACTGGTCCGGTGGCAGGTGGCGGCCCGCCGGTTTATCTCCTGTTTTGCAGCGCTTGTAGTGCGCCCAGCTGACGGATCATCGCGGCCGACATCTGCTGCGTCTGCAGATGCAACTGCAATGCGTTGGCGACTTGCTGGCTATTGCCTGCAATCTGCAGCAACTGGGCGATCTGCCCATTGCCCGGCGTAATGGTCTGAGTGGCGAGCCCGGCCGGTGTCTGCAGCGCGACGCGCACGCCGTTGCCGCTGAACGAAATGCCGGCTTTGACTGAGCCGGTCGAATTGCTGGCCGTGGCTGACGGTGCGTTGGCGGCGCTCGCCAGTGTCACGGCGTTGTTGTTGAAATCGATCAGCGCGGAGTTCAGGCCGCTGTTGCGATCGCCCGCCACCTGCGTGACTTGCGATACGCCGTTGACCGTGATGCTCTGACCGCCGTCGACCCGCGCATTGGGATTGGCACCCGAGCCGCCTGCGGGGCTGCCGGGTCCGCCACCTGTCACGCTCGCCAGCGTGGTGACGGAGGTGGAGATCTGACCGGCCGTGTTCTGCACCGCGGCGAGCGTGCCCTGGGCCAGGGCGGCCACGCCGTTGGGCAACTGCCATTGCGACAGAACGTTCAGAACGAAACCGGAGATCATCGACGCGCCGGCATATTTGCCTGTCTGATTGGCGAGCACATCGTCGTCGACCATCTGCACCCTGAGAGTGGCGGCGTCGGTGTCGTGCGTAGCGAGAAACTCGGGCACCGGTGGCAAGCCGATGCTTTGCGACGCATGGGCGCTGCCGGTCACGCCGCAGATGACGGCGCAGATGGCAAGCCCGAGCTGTGTGAGGTGTTGCTTCATGGTTGGGTCAGAACATGTCTGCCTTGTTCAAGCCGTACTCGACAAAGGGAGTCGCGGCAGTGCCGTTAGCCAGCGCACTGGCGCGCAGTTTCAGCGCGAGCGACTCGTTGTCCTGCAACAGCGGTGAATCCTCCCTGAAGGGTTTGCCGAGGACCGCGAACACGAGACCGTTCCAGGTCTTCGCGAAGTCCTCTTCGAGCACGATGCGATTTCCCAGGGCGGGGTCCGCGATGAACACGCGGCCGTCCTGCGCATGTTTGACGATCACGAAATGCTCGTACCCGTCGATGTTCATCAGAACCATGACGGGAATCTGCAAGTGGTAGAGCGCGTCGACGTTGACGCGAAAGCCGCGGCCGCGCAGACCGATGGTCTCGACGAAGTTCTTCATGTCGAGCATCGAGAAGCCGTTCTTGACGACCACTTCCGGGGTCGAGAAAACCATCATCCGGCGAATCAGTTCGGTCTCCGGAATATCGATACCGTAGCCGAACTTGAGCAGGGTGGCGAGCGCCGCCGCACCGCAGCTGTAGTCGAACTGCTGGTTGACGATGTGGCTGTAACGGAGGTCCTTCATCGAACGAACCGTCTTCGTCAGCGGCACGCCCGCCAGGGTGGACGTGTCGATGGTCGACTGCGCGTAACTCTGGTCCACGCACAGCGTGCAGCTTGCCAACGCCACGGCGAACCGTAGCGCCGGGAACCCCTTGAACCCGGACATGCTGGTCTCCTGCTGGTTCGCGCCGGCCGCTTCGATGGCGACCGGCGCGTCCTCCCAACTGTTCTGCTTTCTTCTGCCTGCCGTCGGTCCTGTCGGCAGCTTACCGGCCGCTATTGAGCGCGGCGATCGCGAGGCCGTTGTGCTGCAGGTTGCCCGCGCCGCCGGCGATGTTCACGCCGATGTTGCCGGACGCGCCCGCGAGCGAGTTGGCGCCCAGCATCGCGGTGCCCTGGAACTGCCCGACCACCGTCATGCCAGCGGTTTGCGCGTTGTCATCCGTGGCGATCATGGCGGTGGTCCGCGCGCGTTCCGGCGTGGTCGTCGTGACTGCACCGGCGAGGCTGTTGTTCTGCACGTTGCCGATACCCGACGCGACGTTCACCCCGACGTTGCCCGAGACATGCGACAGCGAGCCATCCCCGATCGACGCATTCAGATTGAAGTTGTTGATCTGGGCATTGCCGTTCGACGCCTGCGTGCTGAACACCTGCGCATTGCCGAACACGTTGCCGATGTCCACCGACGCAAGCGACACGTCGTTGCTCTGCGCGTTGCTGATGCCCTGCGCGATGTTGATGCCGAGGTTGCCCGACACGCCGCTCGCCGCATTGCTGCCGGTGGTGGCGGTCAACGTGCCGGCGGCCTGGTTGTTGTAGTACTGCGTGACCGTGCCGGTGGTGGTCGTGCTGCTGGTGGTCAGGCTGGCGTCGATGCCGAAGGCTGCGCCGTAGACGTCGGTGGACGACGAGCGGCTCGACGTGTAGCCGGATGAATGTCCGCCGGCCGATGCGTAACCCGAGCCTTCGTTGGCGTTGTAACCCCACACGCGGCCCTGGCCGGACGCTTCCGTTGCTTCGAAGCCGCCCGCGACGCCCGACGTGTTGGCGTAGCTCGATTCGTTGTAGCCGGCACGCAGACCGCCGCCGACGTTGAACGAGCCGTTGCCGTGCGACGGCGTGTCGTGCGCCTGATAGTTGTAGCCGCCGCCGATCGAGCCGCCCACCGCGAGATGGCCGCCGGAGTTGGAGCTCGTGTGGCTGAAGCCGCCCGCGATACCAGCGGCCTGCTGACTGGTTTCATAACCGCCGCCCGCTACCGACGCGCTCTGGTTGCCGTACGCATAGCCGCCCGATGCCTGGTAGCCTTGCGAGCCGGAGTTCATCGACGAGTGGCCCTGGGTCAGCACGGCGAAAGCGCTGCCGCTGCCCTTGATCGAGGTCGTGTTGCTGTTGTAGGTGGTCGCCACGCTGCCCATCATGTAGTTCTGGGCTTGCGGGACGAGCGACGCATTCACCGTGACCGACTGGTTGTTGTTGACCACCGCGCCGGCCGTGCTGGACACCTGCACGCAGCCAAACAGTCCGACCAGCCCTTCGACGGCGACCGCGTCGCCGACCAGCGTGGCGTTGAACAGGTAGGCCTTTTGCGGCGCGGCAAACGCGCTGCCGGATGCGGCAACGAGGACGGCTGCGGCAATAAGAGTGCGCTTCATGATTCGCTCCGATACTTTAAGTGTGGTCAGTTAAAAAAAGTGCCCGCCGGGGGACGGAGCACAAAACTGTTTGCCGTGGCGTTACCGGCGCCGGCTGCCTGGTTGATCTGCACGATCCCGCTGGCGTTCCTGAAGGCATCGCTGGAAATGCTTGCCTCGCGTACGCTATGAACCCCGATGGATTGACCCAGACCGCCGTTTTTCGGGGCCGTCGCGGATAGCTCCCCATCCGAGACGGACTCGACTCCGAGCGCCGCAGTCCCCAGCTGGGTGCTGTTGCGCTGCAGATTCCCTGCTCCGGCCGACTGGTTCACCAGCACCGCACCGGACGTATTCGAAAAAGCATTGGCTTCGATCGAGGCCCGCGCGGACGTGACCTTCGCGACGACCGTCGCGCTCTGCACGCTCGCGTTGAGGTTGCCGACCGCGCCGCCATTCGACACCGTGACCTGATTGACTTGGCCGTTGTCGATGCCGGCCGTTTCGTTGACCGTGAGTGCGCCGGCTACGCCGGCGCCCGCGCCGTTGCCTATGATTGCGGTGGTGCCGATGAGCGGCACCACCTGCGCATGGGCGTGGCTCGCGACGAGCGCCGCGCCGCTCATGCAGACGCACAGCGCCACCTGCCGCGAAAGACATCCGGGCGGGCTCATTTCAAACCTCCGGGCGCGCCGCTCAGCACGTTCGACAGCGGCGCGAGCGCGCCCGTCACCGACGAACTGATCGTGCCGCCGATGCCGGCCGTGGGGGCTCCGATGGCGCCGGCATTCAGCGCGACGTTGTTGCCGGTCGCCTTGCCGCTGAGGATCTGCGTGACCGCCTGCATGCCGGTGCCGTTGAGCACGCCATTGCTGGCTACGCCCGTTGACCCGTGCGCGTTCGTCAGATCGGAGTCGCCGACGAGTTGGGCGATGGCCGGATTGAACGAGTTAGCCGGGAAAGTGGTGGCTCGCACTGCGACCGGGTCCTGATCGCGGGGCACCGGGACGAACGCGTCGCGCGGCGTGACCGTGCGCTCGACGATGATGTCGCCCGGATTGACCGCCTGCTGCGCAACGGCCTCGCCGGCCAGGCATGGGGTGAGCAGGGCGAGGGCGCTTGCGACTGCGGCGGGCAGCCGGCTAAGGTCGCGGGCGGTCGACGCCGCCCGCGACCTGTGCGCGCGCGGCGTCCGAAGGGCGGTGGTCATGTCTCGGTCCTTTGTTCTGTTTTGTTCTGCGGATGACGGCCAGGGTGCGCCGTCGCCGTTGCATCGTTAATTTGTTCGCGCTACTTTCTCTGGTACGTGGCGACGTTGCTTTGCGCGGAGCGCGCGGCGTCGACCGGGATCGGCAACGGCGACGGCGGGGCGATTTCGTCCCACAGCGTCACGCGGGCGCCGCTATTGCCGCGCATCAACTGCGGCGTCGCAGCCACCATCAGCATGCCGACCGCGCCGCCGCGTTGCCGCGAGAGCGTCGGGTCGTCGAGCGCAATATCGTTCTCGGATGCCGCATCGGACGACGTGTCCGACGCATTGGGGACGAGCGGGGCGGATGGGTCGGCGGTGCCAGCCGTCGCATCGGGCGAGATCGTCGCGATCGGCTCAGTGCCCGCGAGTGGGGCGTTGGAAGCACCGGCGGATTCCGCCGGCGTGGCGGATGACGCCTGGACGGCCTGCGCGGCTTGGGCATGCACCGCGTCGGGCAGCGCGCTCAGAACGAGCGTCGCGCGCAGCGCGGCATACGGTGCGAATTTGCGCAGAGCGATGCGGAAAGCGAATCGCATGATGTGTCTCCCTGGTGCACCGCATTTAGCGAAACGTGTGCCATCGCTCGCAATCCTTTGATACGACTGAAGGCGATCGCCGATGCAGGAGAAACATTCGGGAATTCGGACAAAAACGTTTCAGTGCTGAAACGGCAGGCACAAAATACCTCTATTTCGTTAATCCGAAGGGTACAAACTACCTTCGGGTCTACGCCAGGAAAAGCGCTTCCACTTAGGTTTTATTCGTCGGCTGAATAAATGGTAATCGGCCGCCAAGCCCTGATGGTAAAAGGGTCCCCGATTAAATTCGTATAATTGTTTTCCAGGCGGCGCGCGTATAGTAAGCTCTCAAAAACAGCTTCAGATTTAAAAAAGGCCGATAACAGGCCGTCTCAAACACACACGCCGCTTTCTTGGGGATCAGCTGTCCGCACGGAATGGAATGGCCGTTCGGTTTTTGCTATTCGCGAATCCCGAACGAGTCAGCGTGTCTGAACAACAGTTCAGGTGCGTGCGTCATCCTTAACGTTCGTTGACGAAAGGATCTGAATAATGGAACCCGCAACGCGGCAACTGATTTATGTTTCACGCGATCCGAGCGCGGAACTGAATACCCGGTTTCACCAGCGCGGCTGGCATGTCGAAGTCGTTGGATCGGCGCGCGATGTGCGCCGTGCCGTTCGCGCCGGAATGGCGGCAGGCGGTTTGCTCGATCTTTCCAGCGATTTTCAGCCGCACGAAATCGCCGCTTTTGAATCCTGCCTGACCATGCCGAATGTCGGCTGGGTGGCAGCCACGATGCCGGGTCAATTACAGGACGCCGCATTGCGCCGGCTCGTGCGCGATTATTGTTTCGACTACGTGACGGTGCCGTATGCGGGCGACCGTATCGTCGATTCGGTTGGGCACGCGTACGGCATGATTTCGCTGGGCGAACCCGCTTCGAACGACGGCTCGCAAGGCGCCGAAGGCGAAATGGTCGGCTCGTGCGACGCGATGCTTGCGCTGTTCCGCTCGATCCGCAAAGTGGCGATGACCGACGCGCCGGTGTTTATCTCCGGCGAATCGGGCACCGGCAAGGAACTGACGGCGGTCGCGATTCACGAACGCTCGGCGCGGCGCAATGCGCCTTTCGTGCCGATCAACTGCGGCGCAATCCCGCCGCATCTGCTGCAATCGGAACTGTTCGGCTATGAGCGCGGCGCGTTCACCGGTGCGAATCAGCGCAAGATCGGCCGGGTGGAAGCGGCCAACGGCGGCACGCTCTTTCTCGACGAAATCGGCGACCTGCCGCTGGAAAGCCAGGCGAGCCTGCTGCGCTTCCTGCAGGAGCGCAAGGTCGAGCGGCTGGGCGGCCACGGTGCGATCGACGTGGACGTGCGGATCATTTCGGCGACTCACGTTGATATGACCGCCGCGATGATCGAAGGGCGTTTCCGCTCGGACCTCTATCACCGGCTGTGCGTGTTGCAGATCGATGAGCCGCCGCTGCGCGCGCGCGGCAAGGACATCGAACTGCTCGCGCGGCACATGCTGGAACGTTTCAAGAAAGATGCGAGCCGCCGTCTGCGCGGCTTCGCGCCGGACGCGATCGCGGCGTTGCATAACTATGGCTGGCCGGGCAATGTCCGCGAGTTGATCAACCGGGTGCGGCGTGCGATCGTGATGTCGGAAGGCCGGGCGATCACCGCGCGCGACCTGGAACTGGCCGAGTACGTCGAGATCGTGCCGGTGTCGCTCGCGCAGGCCCGCGAAGCGGCGGAGCGTCAGGCTATCGAGCTGGCGCTGCTGCGCCATCGCGGACGCCTCGGCGACGCGGCGCAGGAACTCGGCATTTCGCGCGTCACGTTGTACCGGCTGCTGTGCTCGCACGGGATGCGGCACATGGAAGGCGGGCCGATGTCGACGCCGCATGGCGACTTGCCGGCGTCGGTGCCGCATCTTTAAGGGCGCGTGATTTTTTCTAGACGCTTCCTGTGGTTCGTGCAGACCGGCGACAGGACCTGGTCCTGATAGGCCTGAGCCGGTTTGTGTGAGGCCCGCCTCGACAGGCGCGCTGCGAAGCTGTCGCCTTACTGCGCGCGAGCGTTTGCTGGCGGGCCCGTGCGACAAGCCGTGTGCCTTCAGTGCCTTCCATGCTCTCCATTCCCCACGGCCGCCTACCCCGGTTTTTTCACCGCTGCTTGCGGCGACCGGGCGTCGACCGGCCGCGCTTGTTAAAATCGGGTTTTCCGCTCAATCCCCCGGGGTGCGCGTATTGACTGAGCGCCGCGCCTCGTCGAAGGAACCCGCATGAAACAATACCTGGACCTCGTCCGCACGATTCTCGACACCGGCACGTGGCAGGAGAACCGCACCGGCATCCGCACTATCAGCATGCCGGGCGCGATGCTGCGCTTCGATCTCCAGCAGGGCTTTCCCGCCGTCACGACGAAAAAGCTGGCGTTCAAGTCGGCGGTGGGCGAACTGGTGGGGTTTCTGCGCGCGTCGCGTAGCGCCGCGGATTTTCGCGACCTCGGCTGCAAGGTGTGGGACGCGAACGCCAATCAGAACCCCCAATGGCTCGCCAATCCTTACCGGCAAGGCCCGGACGATCTCGGGGACGTGTACGGCGTGCAGTGGCGCCAATGGCCGGCGTACAAGGTGCTCGACGCCAGCGCGAGCGCGCAGCTCGCCGATGCGACAGCGCGCGGCTTCCAGGTGGTGACTGAATTCGAAGAAAACGGCAGCCCCAAGGTGCTGCTGTACAAGGCGATCGATCAGTTGCGTCAGTGCCTCGACACGATCATGCAGAACCCCGCCGACCGGCGCATTCTGTTTCATGCGTGGAACCCGGCGGTGCTGGACCAGATCGCGCTGCCGGCTTGCCATCTGCTGTATCAGTTCCTGCCGAATGTGGCGCGCCGTGAAATCTCGCTGTGCCTGTATATCCGCAGCAACGATGTCGGGCTCGGCACGCCGTTCAATCTGACCGAGGGTGCGGCATTGCTGCATCTGGTCGGGCGCTTGACGGGGTATATGCCACGCTGGTTCACGTATTTCATCGGCGATGCGCACATCTACGAGAACCAGCTCGATATGCTGCAGCAGCAGCTCACGCGCGAACCGTACGAGAGCCCGACTTTCGCGATTTCCGACCGCGTGCCGGACTACGCGAAAACCGGCGTGTACGAGCCCGAATGGCTGGAGAAGATCGAGCCGGCGGATTTCTCACTGGTGGGTTATCGGCATCATGAGCCGTTGACGGCGCCGATGGCGGTTTGAGCGCTGGTTCAAGGCGTTGGCGGTGGTTTCGGCCGGGCAACGAAAAAACCCCGCGATGGAAATCGCGGGGTTTTTTTTGCCGCTGCCGCATGGCGGATGCGGAATGACGATGCGAGGCGCCGATGTCGGAGCGGAAGCGCGAGACGGTTGCGGTCGCGCTCAGCCTTTATGGTGCTCGTCGCGGTTGCCTCCGCCCGAATGCTGGTCAGCGTGTTGCTGCTGAGGTTGGGTACGCTGCTGCTGTATCTGTTGCTGACGCGGTTCGGGGCGGGGCTGTTGCATTGGTTGTGGGCGTGGTTGCTGCACTTGCTGCGGACGTGGTTCGGGACGCGGCTGTTGCACCTGCTGCGGACGCGGCTCAGGACGAAACTGCTGAATCTGCTGCGGACGCGGATCGGCACGCGGCTGTTGCACCTGCTGCGGACGCGGCTCAGGACGAAACTGCTGAATCTGCCGCGGTTGCGGTTCGGCATGCAACAGTTGGTTCTGCGGCGGACGTGACTCAGGGCGTGGCTGCTGCGGCTGCTGCGGCTGCTGCGGCTGAATTTCGGCCGGCCGCATAGTCCGCGGCTCCGCCTGACGTTGCGCCTGCTGCATCTGGAATCCCTGCTGACGCAACTGTTGCTGTGCCACCGGATTCTCTCCGGGACGCGGGACGCCCTGTTGTTGCATCCCGGCATTGGCTTGGGCACCCGGCTGTTGCCCGAAACCCGACCGCGCCGGCGGTTCCTGAGGCCCACCGCGCGGCAGCGCCTGCTGAGCTTGTTGAACCTGTTGCGTTTGTGGCGCTCGCAGCGCCATCGGCGGATGGGGCTGCGTCCAAACAGGCGCGTGGCTCGCGTTCATGTCTGCTTGCGAACCTGCTTGCCGCGGCATGCCATGCTGTTGCGCATACCCTTCCGGATTGCCGCCGCCCGCCTGCGGCGGCCGCGGCACCCCATTCGACGGACGTCCCGCTTCGCCCGGCTGCGGTGGGCGTTGACCGGCGGCCATTTGCGGGGGCATCCCCGGCCGCGCTTGCGGCTCCGGCCCATGCGGCATCTGGCCGGCGGCACCGGCACCAAGGCCAGCCCCAGCCACTTCGCCCATCCGCTGCCCAGCCTGCCGCATCCCGCCAGGCGTCGCGGTCACCCCAGCCACTGGCGCTCCCGCGGCCGCCCCCGGGGGCCTCCCCACGATATGCGACTGCACGACCCGCACATTCCGCACCGGCAGCGCGCTCGCACCGCCGGTCATCTGAGCCGGCACCGACGTCCTCACGACAGGCTGCCCGCCGCCCGGCACCCGTCCGCCGCCTTGCGCAAATCGCTGCGCGAGGCTGTCGTGATAAGCGGCGGGCAACGCGGGACCGCGTGTGGCGATCACCGGTCGCGCCGTCACGCCCGCCGGCGGGCGGTAGTTCGCGTTGCGCTGACCCGGCCCGAAGCTTTCCCGCACCGGCGCGATCCCCGGTCCGCCGGGGTTGATCCGCGCGTTGTGCCATTGGCGCGGGTCGACCTTCTGCGCGAAGCGTCCGACCGGCTGGCCGTGGACGAACGCCGTCGCCGGCACCGCGGTCAAGCCGCCGCGCGCGCGATAGTTGACGTACGGGTTGGACATATCCACGTGGCGGTGGCCGTCGGCGATCGTCGTCCGGTTCACGCGGTTGTAGTAACCCGGGCTCCAGTGATCGCGATGACCCCAATGCGGGTGCCACGGCTCGCCGGGGCCAAGCGGAAACCACGCGACGCCGGCCGCCACCACGCCGCCGATCGCCAGATTCACACCCCAGTCGCCGAAGCCGCCATCGCCGGCGCCCTCGTCGTCGCCGACGAACGCGACTAGCGCCGGCGCATAGGCCGGCGGCGCGTCCGCTTCGAGCGGTCCCGGCACCCATGCCCACGTGTCCTCGACCTGCACCCAGCGGCCGTAGTGGTACGGCGCGAAGCCCCACGGTTGATCGTCGACCCAGGTCCAGCCCCATGGCGCCTGCCAGAGCCAGTGGCCGTCGTGGTAGGGCGCCCAGCCGGCGGGCGTCGCGCGCGGCACCCACACTTCGCCGTGTTGCGGGCTGTCGCGCCACGTGCCGTTGGCGTCGAGATCCTGATAGCCGGGGATATCGCGCGACACGTAGCGTGCCGACACGGAGCGGTCTTCCGCGGCATCGCGGCTCACGGCCCACTGGTCGAGGCTGTCGAGGCCCGGCACCTGGTCGTCGGCGAGCGTTTGCAAGTTGGTGCCGCCGAAGCGCACCTGCCGCCCTGCCGCGACCGGCACCTGGCCGCCGTCACCGTACACGGTGGCGCTGCCGCTGCGCACGGTCACCGTGGTGCTGCTGCCGTCGGGCGCGACGTCCACACGATAGTCGCCGGGGCTGTTCACGCCGAGCGCGAGATTCGGCGTGTCGACCTCATACGACGAACCCGGCGGCAGTTCGCGCACGCGGGTCGACAACGTGCCTTGCGCGACTTTCAGTTGCGCGCTGCTGTCGTCGAGATTGAGGACGTCGAGGCTGGTGGATTGGCCGAGGCGCACGGCAGTCGAGCCGATGTGCAACTCGGAGCGCGCGTTCCGATCGTTCCAGAGCTGGTCGCCGGTGGTGAGCGGGCGGTTGATTTGCGCGTACGACCAGTCGGCGGCGCCGGCGGGCTCGGTAGTCACGGCGCCGGCGGTGTAATTCAGCCGGGCGATGCGCCCCGGCGGATCGGTGTTCTGGGTGGTGGCTGCGTCCTCGGGCGCCGGCGGGCTATCCTGCGCCGGCGCGACTTGCGCGGCGCACAGGAAAACGGCGGCGGCGATCAGCGTGTAGCCGGGGACGGAGCGCCGCGAATGGGCGCGGGCGATGACGGTTCTCATGACTTATCTCCTGCGGACGCGGCGATCGGCCTGGTCCGTAAGTCACTGTACCCGTGGCGTTTGTTTCAAGGCCCCCACTTTTGTAAGGCGCTCTGATCGGCGTGTAACAAAAGGTCTCGCCGGCAGTTGGGACGCGCTCCCTGCGCTGCGCACTCTTTTCCGCGGATGGCCCCGGCGGCATGGCCGCGACCGCCGTCAGCCACCTGCTCACGCTGCCAGAAACGCGTCGAAATGACGGTGGCCCGCCGGCGTGATGCGCAGAATTCTCGGCCGCTCGGTCCGCTCGACCCAGCCGTGCGCCGACCACGCGTCGAGCAACGCCGCGCCGAGCGCGCCGCCCAGATGCGGCCGCCGTTCGCTCCAGTCGGGACAGGTGCAGGCGAAGCGCCGCCGACGGCTTTTCTGGACCGACATGTCGATGCCCCATTCGGCGAAGCGGGTGGCGCCGTCGTCGGTGGCTTCGAGCGTAGTGCCGTGTAGCGTCAGCAGACCGCGTCCGACCAGCCGCTCGAACACCTGCACCGACAGTTCGCCCGCCATGTGGTCGTAGCAGGTGCGGGCGTAGCGCATGTCGAGCGGCACGGTGCACACCGGGCGGGGCACGGTCCGCTGCGGCGCGCTGACTTGCGCGACGTTGGCGAGCGCCTCGATCGACGCGGCGATGTCGGGCGACGCGATCCGGAAATAGCGATGCCGGCCGCGCACTTCGAGCGCGAGCAGGCCGCCGTCGACGAGGCGCGCCAGATGCGCGCTGGCCGCCGACGGCGAGAGCCCGGCGATCATCGTCAGTTCGCCGGCGGGGCGCGCGCTGCCGTCCATCAGCGCCCACAGCATCGCGGCTCGGCCGGGATCGGCGAGCAGCGCGCCGATGCGACTCAAGCCTGGGAAATGGTTCTGCTCGTCGGTGAGCGGGGTGGGCATGGGGCGTCTCCAGTGGGCTGCGGCGGATGGCGCGCGATGCGCCATGCAGTCCACTGTAGCGGGCTGCGCGATTCGATGTTTCAGCTTAGCGTGAACAGTCGAATGTGACAGCTACGAAATTCCGGCGCGCACGGACAACGGCGCGCCGTTCCGGTGCCGCGTCGGGCCGCCAGGCTAGAATCGAAGTCTGTCTTTGCAGGAACACGTTGTGATGAAAACTCTTCTGGCCGTTGCGGTTGCGGCGTTGCTGCTCGCCGCCTGCGCGCAGGGCGGTGCGGGCACGGGCTCGGGGGCAGGCACCGGCAGCATCAGCATGTACGGCACGATCGACGAAGGGATTACCTTCCGCAAATAGGCGCTTTTCCAGCGCTCGCGCGAGGGCCGTCCGTGCGCCCGTCCACTTGCCGTTCGCCGAAGACCCGCCGGCTTGCGGGCAACATTTCTCCATCGCAGCCGGCCGAACCCGTCACGCGGTCAATATTGCGCTCGTATAATCGCCTCCTTTCAATGCATCCGATTGACCGGAGTCAAGATGAGCACCCCTCCCGTAGCGCCGCTGGACCGTTCGGAAACCACTTTCCGCTTTCTCGCCGAGCCGAGCTCGGTCAATTTCGGCGGCAAGGTGCACGGCGGCGCGCTGATGAAGTGGATCGACGAGACCGCGTACGCGTGCTCGGCGGTGTGGTCGGGACGCTATTGCGTGACGGTCAGCGTGGGCAATATCCGCTTCCGCCGGCCGATCCTGGTCGGCAATCTGGTCGAACTGCGCGCGCGCGTGGTCGCGACGGGGCGCACCAGCATGCACATTCACGTATCGGTGCAGGCGGGCGATCCGAAGGGCGGCGAACTGCTGCAAACCACCGATTGCCTCGTCGTGATGGTCGCTGTCAACGAGAACGGCCATCCGGTGCCGGTGCCGGCCTTCGTGCCGCAGACCGATGAGCAGAAGCGTCTTGCGAAGTACGCGATGGACGTGAAGGAAGCGCTCGACGCGATCGTCGAACTGAAGCCGGAAGAAGTGGCGCAAGGGAAGGTTTAAGCCGCGTCTGCAACGGAGCGCGCTCGCGGGCCGCGCGAACCTTGCGTTCGCGTCGGCGCCGGGGAGCCGCGGCAAAAGTCGCTACGCGAGCGGCCCGTCCTTCAGGCCGCCCGCACGCCGCCCCCACGTTTCATCCCGCCGAATTCCCGACCATATCCTTCGGTCGCACCCATTCGTCGAACTGCTGCTCGGTCACAAAACCGAGCGCGAGCGCCGACGCCTTCAGCGTGGTGCCTTCCTTGTGCGCCTTCTTCGCGATCTGCGCGGCCTTGTCGTAGCCGATGTGTGGATTGAGTGCTGTCACCAGCATCAACGATTCGTTCAGCAAAGTATCGATGCGCTCGTTATTCGGCTCGATGCCGACCGCGCAGTTGTCGTTGAAGCTATGCGCGCCGTCGGCGAGCAAACGCACCGATTGCAGCACGTTGTGCGCGATCATCGGCCGGAACACGTTCAGTTCGAAGTTGCCGCTCGCGCCGCCGATATTCACCGCGACGTCGTTGCCGAACACCTGCGAGCACAGCATCGTCAGCGCTTCGGACTGGGTCGGGTTGACCTTGCCCGGCATGATCGAGCTACCCGGTTCGTTTTCCGGAATCGACAGTTCGCCGAGGCCGCAACGCGGGCCGCTCGCGAGCCAGCGGATGTCGTTGGCGATCTTGTTCAGGCTTGCCGCGACGGTCTTCAACGCGCCATGCGCGAACACCAGCGCATCGGCCGCGGCCATCACCTCGAATTTGTTAGGCGCCGACACGAAGGGCAGGCCGGTCAGCTTGCCGATCGCCGCCGCGACCTTGTCGGCGAATTGTGGGTGCGCGTTCAGACCCGTGCCAACCGCCGTGCCGCCTTGCGCGAGTTCGTAGAGATGCGGCAGCGCCGATTCCACGTGACGGATACCGTGATCGAGTTGCGCAACGTAGCCCGAAAACTCCTGGCCGAGCGTGAGCGGCGTCGCGTCCTGCAAGTGCGTGCGGCCGATCTTGACGATGCCGGCGAAGGCCTTCGCTTTGCCGTCGAGCGTGCCGCGCAGCGTCTTCAGCGCCGGTAGCAGATGCTTGACGATTGCGTATGCGGCGGCCACGTGCATCGCGGTCGGGAACACGTCGTTCGACGACTGGCCGCGGTTCACGTCGTCGTTCGGATGCACCTTGCGCGCTTCGCCGCGCTCGCCGCCGAGCAGTTCGCTCGCGCGATTCGCGATCACCTCGTTGAGGTTCATGTTGGTCTGCGTGCCGGAGCCGGTCTGCCATACGGCGAGCGGAAACTCCTCCGGGTGCTTGCCGTCGATGATCTCGTCGGCCGCCTGCATGATCGCCTTCGCCTTGCTTTCGTCGAGTACGCCGAGGCCGTGGTTCACCTCGGCGGCGGCGCGCTTGATGACAGCCAGCGCGGTGATCAGCTCGGGCGACTGCTTCTCGGTCGAGATCCGGAAATTCTGCAGCGAGCGCTGGGTTTGCGCGCCCCAGAGGCGCGCGTTCGGCACGGCGATCTCGCCGAACGTGTCGCGCTCCATGCGTACGTCTTCAGTCATGTTTCACTCCGCTTCTCAAAGTTCTGCGTTGACCGGCAATAGGGAGAATAGACCTGTTAGTGCGTTCCGGTATAAACCTGCCTGCGGGTCGAAAATGTAGGTGCGCGGCGCGCCGTTGTCGACGTCGGTCCACACGAGCGGCGAGAGCGGCGCCCCGATCGAGCGCAGGTAGGCGAGTTGCGCGTCGTCGGCGAGC
Source organism: Paraburkholderia ginsengisoli NBRC 100965 (assembly GCF_000739735.1). Classification (GTDB taxonomy): domain Bacteria; phylum Pseudomonadota; class Gammaproteobacteria; order Burkholderiales; family Burkholderiaceae; genus Paraburkholderia; species Paraburkholderia ginsengisoli. The sequence continues at coordinate 395,856 of NZ_BBJF01000003.1, forward strand.
GTGACGCGATAGCTTTGTTCCGGCGACGTCGCATGCTCGAAGATCTGCGCGACCTGTTCGGCGAGTTCGGGGCTGTGGATCACCAGCGCGAGCTCGGTGTTCAGATTGGCCGAGCGCGGATCGAGGTTCATCGAGCCGATCACCAGAATCTTGCGGTCGATCACATACGTCTTCGCATGCAGGCTCGCGCGCGAACGCGACCCGGCGATGCCCGCGCGCGGCGTCTCCTGGCGCGGCTTGAATTCGTACAACTCGACGCCTTGTCGCAACAGCGGCACGCGATACGGACTGTAGCCCGCCTGCACGGCGACCGCGTCGGTCGCGGCGAGCGAGTTGGTCAGCACGGCGATGCGCACGCCGCGTTGCGTCAACTCGCCGGCGGTCTTCACGCCGGCGTCGTGCGGGACGAAGTATGGCGAAATGATCAGGAAGTCTTTCTGCGCGTCGCGCATCAGTTCGCCAAGCCGCTGCATCGGCGGACTGACGTAGTCCGGTGACGGATGTTCGATCTTCTCCGGCAGGTCCGCCTTGAACTCGGCGCGCGCCCACGTCAGGCCGAGTTGCTCGCTCGCGATCTGCGACGCGAGCGGGGTCGCGTTCAGCGGCTTCGCGTTGTACGGGTCGGCGTTGGTGCGCCAGTGCTGGCGCAGGTCGTCGCGCGTCTGGTCGAGTTCCTTCGCGTCGAACTTCTGCTTGTTCAGCACGCGCAGCGGATACGAGAGGCTGCTGTTCCAGTAGTCGTCGAAGCTCGACGAGACATCGGCGGTGATCGGGCCGGCGGCCAGCACGTCGAGGTCGCGAAACTGCAGCGTTTCGCTCGCGCTGAAATACTCGTCGCCGAGATTGCGGCCGCCGACGATCGCCAGCTGGTTGTCCGCGATCATCGCCTTGTTGTGCATGCGGCGTGTGAAGTGGCCGATCTGCGTGAACACATTCGTGGTGCGTTCAAACACGCCTTCCTGCGCGCTGCCGAACGGATTGAACACGCGAATCTCGATGTTGTCGTGCGAGTTCAGCCCCGCCATCAACCGGTCGATGTCCTTGAAGTTCAGATCGTCGACCAGCATGCGCACGCGCACGCCGTGATCGGCCGCGTACAGCGCCGCGCCGAGCAGCAGCTTGCCGGTGGTGTCCTCGTTGGCGATGTAGTACTGCATGTCGAGCGTTCTGGTCGCCGCGCGGGCGAGCGCGATGCGCATCTGCAACGCGTCGGTGCCGCTCGACAGCACCCGAAAACCCGACTGCTCCGGATGGGCCGCTTCAAGCGGCGCGAGCGCGGTACGCAGCGGCGTCGTTTCGGTGACGGGCAGCGCGTGCGTGACCGGACGGTCGAACGCGGTGGCGGGCGGTTTGGTCGCGCAGGCGGTGAGACATGCGGTGGCACAGCACAGCAGGATAAGCCGTCTCGTTGCTCCCCAGCGGACCTGGTTCCAGGTTGCGCTCAATACGCGCCTGCTTTGCAGTGCGCTCTGAATCTGTTCGTGATGCCCCGGCACGCTGTCATCCCCTTGTTTTGCAAGCTTCTTGTGGCGGCAGCGCGGATGGCTTACTCACGCTGTCGAGAAAAGCATTCTAAGGGGAATCGAGGTCAGCAGTTTTCGTGCCGCGGTGTGTGCGCAATGACGGATTGGGGTAGCGGGTCGATTGCGCTGTGGCGTTGGCCAAGACCAGGCGATGTGTGCCGGCCAAAGGCCGCGGTCAATCCGGCGGCACTCGTGTCGAGCGCCGCCGCGACCGCTCTTTAAAACCGCGGTCGCGACGGTGTAGCGAGTTCGCGTTAGCCGCGCTCGACGTTCAACGCACGCTCGCCGTCGGCATGCGTCGAGCCTTTCGCCGGACGTCCCGCCCAGTAGCCAGCGAGCAGCGAGCCGGACAGGTTATGCCAAACCGAGAACAGCGCGCCAGGCAAAGCGGCGATCGGCGTGAAGTACAGCTTGCCGAGCGTCGCGGCAAGGCCGGAGTTCTGCATGCCCACCTCGATCGCGAGCGTGCGGCAGACGGCTTCGTCGAAGCCGAGCAGACGCCCGCCCCAGTAACCGCCGAGCAGGCCGATGCCGTTATGCAGCACCACGCCCAGCATCACCACGAGGCCGACCGATGCGATGCTCTTCTGCGTGCCGCCGACCACCGCGCCGATGATCAGCAGGATCGCGACCATCGATACCAGCGGCAGAATCGGCTCGACCCTGCGGACGGTCTTCGTGAACAGGTGATTGATGATGAGGCCGACCACGATCGGCAGCGCGACGATCTGCAGGATGCTCATCAGCATGCCGTGAACGTCGACGGCGATCGACGCGTCCACGTAAAGACGCGTGAGCAGCGGCGTCGCGAACACGCCGACGAGCGTCGACAGCGCGCTGATCGTCACCGACAACGCGACGTCGCCGCGAGCCAGATAGATCATCACGTTCGATGCGGTGCCGCTCGCGACGCTGCCCACCAGCACCATCCCGGCGGTCAGGTCGGGGGGCATGCGCAGCGCCTTGGCGATCACCCAGGCGGCGAGCGGCATCACGAGGTAGTGCAGCACGATACCGGCGATCACCGGCGCGGGGCGCGTGAAGACACGCTGGAAATCGGCCACCGACAGCGTGACGCCCATCGCCAGCATGATGATCGTGAGGAGCGTGGTGACGTGCGGTGAGACGCCTGAGAACGACGCGGGGGAAAAGTACGCGGCAATCGAAACGAGCACGGCCCAGAGCGGAAATAAGCGGGTGACGCGGGCAAGCATGACGGGTGGTCCTTGGTTATGTTTTATGGCGAGAAAATCGAGGGTCGGTCGAGCGGGCCGTCGTGACGCGGTAAGCGGCGGCGCGCGTTCGGCAGTCTGCCGTGCGAACTCGGCATGCCGTGCGGCGTGGGTGGGCCTTGGGGCGGCGCCGGCCTTCGTGAGGCATGCGGGCGCGGTCTCGGCGCGTGGCGCGGGTGCGCGCCCGTGCGCCGAGCCGGGCATTTTACCTTTTGCGGCGAGGTGGCCGGGAGCGGGTGAAGACTAGCCACATCGCCGGGCCGTCGAACTCACACCGACCCGACGGGCGGCGTCACCCGCCCGCCCGGCACGCGCCGCAAGCTCAGCTTATGAAAGCGCAGCGTCATCAACACCGCGACGCTCGCAAGCCCGGCCGCGAGTCCCCACCACAAACCGCGCGCGCCCAGGCCGAAATGAAACGCCAGCGTGTAACCGGTCGGAAACCCGATCACCCAGTAGCCGAACGCCGCGGCGATCATCGGCACGCGGGTGTCCTTCAGGCCGCGCAGGCAGCCGGAACCGACCGTCTGCATGCCATCGACGATCTGGAAAATCGCCGCCACGCCCAACAACGAACTCGCCAGCGCGACCGTCGCCGCGTTGGCCGGGTCGTCGAGATGCAGGTAGAGGCCGACGATCCAGTGCGGCGCGGCGATCAGCACGATCCCCGACAGCGTCATGAAGCCGACGCCGAGCGCCAGCGCGACGAAGCCCGCATGGCGCGCGGCCAGCGGCTGCCCGGCGCCGTCCCAGAAGCCGACCCGGACATTGGCCGCCTGGCCGATCGCGAGCGGCACCATGAACGCCACCGACGCGACGTTCAGCGCGATCTGATGCGCGGCCAGTTGCGATTCGCCTAGCAGCCCGACCATCAGGCCGGTGGCGAGAAAGAGCGTCGACTCGACGCCATACGTGATCGCCACCGGCCAGCCGATACCGAACAGTTCGCCCATCAACGGCACGTTCGGCCGCGTCGCGACGACGAAGTGACGGAAGCGCGGGCGCAGATGCAGCAGCGCCATCAACACGACCGCGGTCAGCCAGACAGTGATCGACGTCGCGGCCGCGGAGCCGAGAAAGCCGAGCCGCGGCAATCCCCAGGCGCCGTGGATCAGCCCGTAGTTCAGAAATGCGTTGACGACGACGCTCGCGATCGACACCCACAGCAGACGCCGGGCTGCGCCGATCGCTGGCAGGAACGAGCGCATCAGGCCGACGCCGATCAGGCTCGCCGGCGCGCCCCAGCGCAGCACCGCCGCGTATTCGCCGACGTTGTGCGCGAGCAGGCCCGGCTCGCCGAACGCGAGCAGGATCCGCGACGCGAACGACAGCAGGATGAACGCCGGCACTGATAGCAGCACGGACAGCACGAAGCCGGTCCAGTAGATGTGCGGGACGCGGCTGTCGTCCTGGGCGCCGCGCGCATGCGACACGCTCACGCTGACCGAGGTCAGCACGCCCTGCAACAGCGTGACCACGACGAAGAACAGGTTGGCGCCGAGCCCACCGGCGGCGAGCGCATCGGGGCCGAGCGAGCCGAGCAGGATCGTGTCGGTGACGCTCATCGCCATCTGCGAGAGCTGCGCGATGGCGAGCGGCGCGGCGAGCCGGGCGGTATCGGCTGCATGGCGGGACAGGGTCGGCGGCCGGGTGGCCACCCGGGTGAAGCCGGATTGAGTCATGAAGCGCCTGGCGGCGGAAGTGGCGACAGGGACGGTGGACGCGGAAGGCGCGCCGCGCTTGCGTCAGGCGCCGACGGCGGCGCGTTTGGGCGGCAGCCGTTCAGCGGCGGAAACGAAAGCGCCGCAAGCTCGCGAGCCGCTCGTATCGGCCGGGTTTGTCTGGCGAAACCAACAGCTTATTGCGTCGCTCGGGCGATGTCGATGGAAGACGCACGTTTGTGGTGCGCGCGGTGCTGCGAATTTTCGGACTCAGTGGGGCGTCCGCGATCGCTGGGGGGGGGAGCTAAGCGACCGCTTGATGAACTCGCGTCAGTGCGCTTCGTGAACCGCGATCCGCGTGTCGCCGAGCAGGACCACCTGGCCCGCGCGGATTTTGCAGGTTTTACGCGTTTCGACCCGGCCGTCGACGGTCACGGCGCCGTCCGCCACCATCATTTTCGCGGAGCCGCCGCTGTCCGCGAGACCCGTTATCTTCAGGAGATTGTGGAGTTCGACGTAGTCGCCGGTGAGCGTGAAATCGAGGTTGGGCATGGCGTTTGCACCTTCAGGCAAAGGGTTCGCATCATAAAGCAGAAGCTTGCCCTGGATGAAATTTGTGGTGAATGCCGGCTCGGCGAAAGGAATTGCAAGCAGTTGTTATGCAGTTGTCGGAAAATGAAACGTTCCGTAACACTATTCGTGCATCGCGAATTTCACTCGTAAAGTGCATGTCAGTAGCAAAACTTGCTGGATCGTTGAGATGTCCAGTACGAAGAAGACCAGGCGAGGCACGCGGCACACCCGTTTGTGCGCGACGCCGGATAACTCGCCCGCGTCACAACAACTTTAGAGAGGATTTGTCATGACCAAGATTCATTCACTCCTGATCGGTACCGCCTTCACTGCTTTTGCCGCTACCGCTGCGGTGGCGCAGACCGCGCAACCGGCCGCGGGTATCAGTGGCCAGGCACAGATCCAGACCCAAGGCGCCGATGTCGCGCCCGCGGCGCCCGCCGCGCAGGGCGTGCAGCCGGTTACGCCGGCGCCGACCCGTCTGACGGCATCGGGCTCGACCGACCCGCTGGTGCAAAAGCGTGACGCCAACGCGAAGGCGAACGCGGAATATCGCGCATCGAAGAAGGCGTCGAAGGCTGAGTTGAAGGATCAGCAGAAGGCCGCCAAGGTGCAGTACAAGGAGCAGGTGCGCGACGCGAAGATCAACCAGAAGGCGGACAAGCAGGCCGCCAACAACGAAATGAAGATGAACATGGAAGGCCAGACCGCCACGCAGGCGGACGGCGCCGACGTCAAGCACTAAGCCTTAAGCCTTTCCGAAGCGCGCGGGCGCGGCGACTGGATTCGCCGTCGTGCCGCGCGTTTCGCACCACGTTTGCGGAGGTATCGGATGAAGATCACGAAATCCACGAAGCACCGCATTTATGCGGCGTTGATCGCGGGATGTCTGTCGTCGGTGGCGTTCGCGCAGGCTAGCGATCCCACCGCTGCGCCGGTCACCCACGCCGACAAGAAGGCCGTCAAGGAGCAGTCCAAGGCGGACAAGAAGGCGGCCGTCGCGCAAGCCAAGGCCGACAAGAAGAAAACCGACGCTCAGGCCGACGCCGATAAGGCCAGCGCCGACGCCAATCTGAAGGATGCGAAGAAGCAGTAGGTTGTTGTAGCAGCCGGGCTCGGTGAACCTCGCGTTCCGGCGCCGCGTTGCTCAGTGAGAAACAGCCCGTCGCGCGGTGATGCGCGACGGGCTAATTTTTTGTGCTCGTTTTCTTGAGGTCGCCGTGCAAGGTCTGTCTGCAACGCGGCACGACGCAATCGCGTCGATTTAGGCGGCACCACCGCCCCCGCAGGGTCTCAAGCAAAATCCCGGAACAACATCAAAAAAAGGGTCGCTTGTCGGCAATCGTTGTATGGATATACAGTGTGCGTCGCCACCCGAATCCATCCAACGTCCGAATCTACCGTGCTCCCCGTCGCCGAATCTCCGCCGCCGTTCGACACCGCCGCCTGGCTCGCGAAGCTCAACGACGCGCAACGCGAAGCCGTCGAATACGGCGCCGATACGCCCGATGTGCCGCCCGGCGCGCTGCTGGTGATCGCGGGCGCCGGTTCCGGCAAGACCAACACGCTGGCGCACCGGGTCGCCAATCTGGTGGTGAAGGGCGTCGATCCGCGCCGCATCCTGCTGCTGACTTTTTCGCGTCGCGCCGCGCAGGAGATGACCCGTCGCGTCACGCGCATCGCTGGCGCGGCGCTCGGCACGCGCGCGGCGCTCGCGCAAGGGCTGACGTGGTCCGGCACGTTCCACAGCGTCGGCGCGCAGCTGCTGCGCGAGTACGCCGATCTGATCGGCCTCGCGCCCGCTTTCACGATCAACGACCGCGAAGACTCCGCCGACCTGATGAACCTGGTGCGCCACGAACTCGGGTTGTCCGCGAAAGAGCGGCGCTTTCCGGCCAAGGGCACCTGCTTCGCGATTTATTCGCGCGTCGTCAACACCGGCGCGTCGCTGGGCCATGTGCTGGAGAACGCGTTTCCGTGGTGTCGCGAATGGGAAGCCGACCTGCGCATGCTGTTCGCCGCCTATGTCGACGCGAAACAGAAGCAGAGCGTGCTCGACTATGACGACCTGCTGCTCTACTGGTCGCACATGGCCGCCGAGCCGGCCATCGCGGCGGACCTGTCGGCGCGCTTCGATCACGTGCTGGTCGACGAATATCAGGACACCAACCGCCTGCAGGCGTCGATCCTGCTCGCGCTGAAGCCGGACGGCCGCGGCCTGACCGTGGTCGGCGACGATGCGCAGTCGATCTACTCGTTTCGCGGCGCGACCGTGCGCAACATTCTCGATTTCCCCGCGCACTTCGACCCGCCCGCGCGCCAGGTCACGCTGGAACGCAACTACCGGTCGACCGCGCCGATTCTCGCCGCGTCGAACGCGGTGATCGAACTGGCGAGCGAGCGCTACACGAAGAATCTCTGGACCGACAAGGCGTCGGCCCAGCGTCCGCGGCTCGTCACGGTCGCCGACGAAGCCGACCAGGCGCGCTACATCGTCGAACAGGTGCTCGAAGCGCGCGAGCAGGGCATGAAGCTGAAGTCGCAGGCGGTCCTGTTTCGCGCCGCGCACCACAGCGCCGCGCTGGAGATCGAACTGACCCGGCGCAACATTCCGTTCGTCAAATTCGGCGGGCTGAAATTTCTCGATTCGGTGCATGTGAAGGACGTACTCGCGGTGCTGCGCTGGGCAGAAAATCCGCGCGACCGCGTCGCCGGCTTTCGCGTCGTGCAATTGCTGCCGGGCGTCGGGCCGGCCACGGCGGCGAAGGTGCTCGACGAGATCGTCGTGCGCGCGGGCGACGGCAATCCAGTCGACACCGCCGCCAGTGCGCTGGCCGCATTCGCCGCGCCCGCTCGCGCGCAGGAGGACTGGCATCCGTTCGTCAAGCTGATGTCGAGCGTGTACGGACGGCAGACGCCGTGGCCCGCCGAATTCGAAATGGTGCGCCGCTGGTACGAGCCGCATCTCGAACGCAATCACGAGGACGCCGCAATCCGTCACGCGGACGTGCTGCAGATGGAAAGCATCGCGGGCACGTATGCGTCGCGCGAGCGTTTTCTAACCGAGCTGACGCTCGATCCGCCCGACGCCACCAGCGACGAATCCGGCGTGCCGCTGATCGACGAGGACTACCTGATCCTGTCGACGATCCATTCGGCGAAAGGGCAGGAGTGGCGCAACGTGTTCGTGCTGAACGGCGTCGACGGCTGCATTCCGTCCGATCTCGGCACGGGCAGCGAAGAGGAAATCGACGAGGAGCGGCGTCTGCTGTACGTGGCGATGACGCGTGCAAAGGAGGACCTGCATATCGTCGTGCCGCAGCGTTTCTACGTGCACAACCAGACGCATATGGGCGACCGTCACGTGTGGGCGTCGCGCACGCGCTTCATCCCCGCGCATCTGATGCCGTTGTTCGACGCTTATGCGTGGCCGCGCGTACCGGTGCCGAGTGCGCCGACTGCGACGGGGCTCGCCGCGGCCGCGCGGGCGAAGATCGAGATCGGGGCGAAGCTCAGGAAGATGTGGGATTAAGGCGGGGGCTTTTGCCGGCTTGTGTGACTCAATTCGATGCGGGCCGCCGTGGGCGCTCAACGGTGCGAAGCGTGCGCGATGCGCGCGGTGTTGAGCGCAACCGCGTGATCAGTTCGGCCAGTTCGCCATGATGGCGGTTTAGCGATTCCTTGAACCGCCAGCGGTTGAATGACCAGAGGGCCGCCGTTGCCGCCGTTTTGTCGCCTTGTGCCGCCCCCGGCCGCTTGCGTATCCGCTGCGTCTACCGCGACTGCCGTTGCTGCTGTTGCGGCGCCGGCCGCGGCGGCACGAAGAAATTGCGCAGCCAGGCCGCCAGCCGTGAAAACACGTCGTACGGCTCGTCGACGAAAATCTCCGGCTTTAGCAGACGCAGGTATTCCATGATCTGCTGCGCTTCCTGCTTCTGGAACGAGCCGTGCGAAATCCCCAGACGCAGCAAGCCGCGCAATTCGCCGAGCTTCTCGCGTGCCGTGCTGCCCACGTTCGTTTCGCACGCCACCTTGGCCTCGTAGACCCGCTGACGTAAAGACTCCACCAACCGCCAGGCAGGCGTCTGCATCACTTCCTCGAGCGCCTGGATGTCCTGCGCTGCGCTCTTGATTTGCGCCGCGAGCGGATCGATCAGCGTCGCGTCGCCTTCCGCTTCCTTGACGATCGCCGCCGCCCAGTCGCGGCATTGCTTCGCCAGTTCCTCGGGCGTCCATTCCGAGCGCGCCGCGAAGCCGAAACCGAATTCGCCCGCCTGCCGCATCAGAATCGCGACGACGTCCGGAAACTCCTTGTCCAGCGTGCGCTTGGCCCACGCGTACTGGCCGCCCTGCAACATCCGTTGGACCGCGTGCTCGGTCAGCGGCACCATGTTGTCGAGCAGCTTGGCGCGCAAAAAGTCCTCGAACGACGGCGTCGCGAACTGCGGATCGAGCTTCAGCGAAACGCGCAGAAAAGCGTCGAAATCCTTGCGCAGCGACGCAATGGTCTCGTCCTTGAGCTTGAGGGTGATTTGACCCATGTTTATCCCGTTTGGTCCTGCCGCACGGCGTGGTCGCATCGTCCGGCCGTACGCGGTTCGGGACGACGCGACGCCGGATGCCGACGCGGTTGATTCCTGCCTGTTGCCGCGTAACCAGCGGGACGAATCCCGATGAGCGGACCTCGACTACATATCGGCGGATTGGGCGAAAACTTGAGGGCGCGGGCGGTGGCCGCCGCTTCAGGGGGATGCGTCGTCCGGCTGGCGCGCGCGTGGCGCGGACCGGACGACGCCGGTGTAGCGATGAAGGCGGCTTGCAGTTATTTCAGGACCACGCATTGCCAGAGGAAAAACACCGTCAGGCCGACCGCGATGGTCAGCAGCGGCCGCCGCGTCAACGCGCTGACGACGACAGCAGCCAGCGCGCCGACCAGTTGCGGATTGCGCCAGGTCAGCTCGGCGCCGGCGCCGTGCGGCGAAACCGCCATTGGCATAATGATCGCCGTCAGCACCGTCACCGGCACGAAGCCGAGCGCGGTGCGCACGAGTGGCGAGAACACCAGCCGGTCGCCGAGCACGAAGACGGCGGCACGAATCACCCACGTGATGACCGCCATGCCGAGGATCAGAGCGACGTAATTCATTGCGATGCCTCCGCGGTTTGGCGTGCGCCGCGTGCGCTGCGGCTGTCTTCCGGGTATTGCGTGCCTTGGTTGTCTTGTGTGCTTTGCTTGCGTTGCGTGCCGCGCGAGTTGGTCCGCGACGTCGACAGCAGGACGCCGACCGCGACGCCCGCGAACACCGCGCCGAGCAGGCCGAGCTTGTACGGCCAGGCTTGCCAGAAGAAGGCCAGCGTGCCCGCGGTGGCGGCGGCCGCGATGTAGCGCAACGCAACGAGTTGCGGCACGACGATCGCGATGAAGGTGGCGACCATCGCGAAGTCGAGGCCGAGCGATTGCAGGCCAGGGAAGGCCGCGCCGAACAAGAGGCCGGCGACGGTCCAGAGCTGCCAGTTCAGATACATCGCCAGACCCGCGCCGAAGAAATAGTGCGGGCCGACCGTGCCGGGTTCGCGATGCCGGTAATGCTCCCACGCGACCGCGAAGACTTCGTCGGTGAGCAGCGCGCCGAGCACGCAGCGCCAGCGCGTCGACAGGTGCGCGACGTGCGGCGCGAGCGTCGCGCTGTACAACACATGACGCAGATTGACGACGAGCGTGGTCGCCAGGATCACGGCGAAACTCGCGTGGCCGGCAATCAGACCGAGCGCGATGAACTGCGCGGAGCCCGCGAACACGACGAGCGACATCAACTGGCCGTGCCACAGATGCAGTGGACCGGATGCGACGAGGGTGCCGAAAATGACGCCGAACGGCGCCGCGCCGACCATCATCGGGATGATGTCGCGCGCGCCCGCGGTGAATTCTTTGAAATGGCCGGTGCGACTGGGCTGGCCTGGGGTGGAATGGGTCAATCTTGCCTCCTTGGTGCGCGAAGGATAGCTGGAAGTCGGGGGTGGGGGCTTGTACGTTCTTGCGGCGGGGGAGTGGCGCCAGGTGCAGAGGTGGGGAGGGGGGGCGAGGCGGAAAGCGAAGAGGCGGAGAGCGGAGAGGCAGAAAACCGAGGTCGACGGAACAGAACGGCCAAAGCCAGCGAAGCACTCCTCAAAGTACCAGCGGATGCATCGCGCTTGCCCTTCGCCTCAAACCCCCTGCCACCGCCCCGGCGGCACCCCGAACATGCGCCGGAAATGCCGCGTGAAATGACTTTGATCGGTGAACCCGCTGGCCGCGGCGACATCCGTCACTGACACGCCCGCGCGCAACGGCGCGAGCGAGCGCTGCAAACGCATCTGGTTGCGCCACGCGTGAGGCGGCAAGCCGGTCGCCTGGGTGAACAGGCGCGCCGCGTGAAACGGCGATAACCCCGCCGCCCGCGCAACCTCGGCGAGCGTCACGGGCTCGACGAAATCGCCGCTCAGACGTTCCTGCATGATCGCGACGCGAGCGTCGTCGGCGGCAAGCTGGGACGGCGCCGGTTGCGTCTGCGAGTAGCGGACCAGCAGCGTCGACAACGCGTCGAGCATTGCGGCCTCGGCGGCGAGCACGTCGTCGCCCGCTTCGAGCAGACGATGCGCGCGCGCGAGCCGCATCGCCAGATCGGGATCGCGGATCACGCCGGGCGCAAACCACGGCAGCGCCTGCGGCTTGCCGCTGAGTTCATTGGCGAGATCGTGGATGAAATCCACCGGCGCATACACCACGCGATACCGCCAGCCCGCCTCGACCGCTTTCGAACCCGTGTGCAGCTCGCCCGGATTGATGATCGGTACGCTGCCGGCTTCAGCGACATAATCCGCTCCACGATACCGATAACCCTCCGCGCCCGCGACGATCACCGGAATCGTGTACGCATCGTGCCAATGCGGCGTGAACTCGTGATCGTGATATTCGGCCGTGAGCAGGTCCGCGCCGGGCAGGAGCGGCGTGCGCCAGTAGCGGGCGGAATCTCGAAAACGATGGGCGGCAGTCATGGTGAAAAGTCCGGCGGGACCGGTCAGTGTAGCGCGTCGCGAGCGCTCACGACACCGGCCTTGCGTTGCTGGTCCTGCGTGTTCGAGCGGTCGGCCGAACTGCGTCGTCTGACGCTCGACGTCGCGCTTACTTGACGGGGATCGTCGTACCGGCCGGCATCGGCACGGCGCTCACGCTGTTTTTCGCGCTGCCGCTGACGACTCGGTCGCTATAAGTGAGATACACCAATGCGTTGCGCTTCGTGTCGGCGACGCGCACCACATGCAGCGATTTGAAGATAAGCGACATGCTCACGGAGAACACGTCGGCCTGCTGCTTCACGGGGCCCGTGAAATGCAGCGCGCCGACCTGGCGGCAGGCGATCGACGCCTCGGTCGGATCCTCGGCGATACCGAGCGTGCCCTTGACGCCGCCGGTTCGCGCGCGCGACACGTAGCAGGTCACACCTTGCACGATCGGGTCGTCATAGGCCTCGACGACCACGCGGTCGGAACCCGTGATGCGGAAGTTGGTATTGACGCTGGCGACTTCTTCGCCGTGCGCCGACGACAGAAACAGTGCGGCGGCAGCGGCAAGCGCGACGCGCGACGAGATGGATTTCATGGGATTGCCGAGATCGAATGTGAGCATGCGGTGGGGCGCGAAACGCGCGCCGGAACATCGCCATCGTATAACGGCATGTCCGGAAGAGGGCCGGCGCCGATGAGCCGGCGGATCTGCATTAGCAGCCGCGCTATATCCGGCAACCGCCTGCACGGAGCGGGCAACGAGAAGTGCGACAGGCGACGGGCGATCAGCCAACGAACCCAATCTCGCCATGCTGCAATCGAGTTGAGCAACGTGCCAAGTGCGATGCACAAAAGAAAAAAGGCCCGCACGGATGCAGGCCTTTCAGAATTTTGGCTCCTCGACCTGGGCTCGAACCAGGGACCTACGGATTAACAGTCCGGCGCTCTACCGACTGAGCTATCGAGGAACAGCAGTACAACTTGATCTACATAAAAAAACCCGTCTTGGTTAACGGGCTTTTGCAATTCTTGGCTCCTCGACCTGGGCTCGAACCAGGGACCTACGGATTAACAGTCCGGCGCTCTACCGACTGAGCTATCGAGGAACAGAACAACAACAGCAGAGAAGCGAAATTTTAGAGGCAGCTTTAGTGCCTGTCAATACCCCGCGCTCATCTTGATTTAATTTCGGCTCGGGCGGGCGCGTGACAGGCTGTGAAATTCAGCGCGCGAGCAGCGCGAGCTTTTCCTTCACATCCTTGAACTCGTCGGCTTCCGGCAGCGGTGCCTTGGTCTTGGTGATGCTCGGCCAGTTCTTCGCGAGATCGGCATTCAGCTCGATGAAGTTTTGCTGGTCGCCCGGCACATCTTCTTCGGCATAAATGGCGTTCACCGGACACTCGGCAACGCACACGGCGCAGTCGATGCATTCATCGGGGTCGATCGCGAGGAAGTTGGGACCTTCGCGAAAGCAGTCCACCGGGCACACATCGACACAGTCGGTATAGCGGCACTTGATGCAGCTTTCGGTCACAACGTGAGTCATTCAGGCAGCTCCTGCATGCGGAATCAGGGAAGGCGAAAACGCCAAAAGCGATATTGTAACGTAACGTCAAGAGGCACATGCAGCATCGGGCCGCGCCTTTTATATGTTTTCGTGATTAGTTTATGGCGTGCGTCGGGGTGGCTTCTTTTTGCGGCATTCGGCGCGAGCGTCCGCCGGCGCGCTGAATCCGGGCGCATTCGGGTAACATGCGTCAAGTCGACGCGCACGGGCGCGTCCTACGCGCATGGCTTGAGTCCGGCCTTTCGTTTTTCCCGCGGTCCAGTTCGCACCATCATGATTATTACTTCGCTGCTCGATACCGATCTGTACAAGTTCACGATGATGCAGGTGGTATTGCATCATTTTCCCGCCGCGAACGTGGAGTACCGTTTCCGCTGCCGCACGCCGAATGTCGACCTCGTGCCGTATATCAGCGAGATTCGCGACGAAGTGCGCAAGCTCTGTGAGCTGCGCTTCACCGACGACGAGCTCGACTACCTGCGGCGCATGCGTTTCATCAAGGGCGACTTCATCGAGTTTCTCGCGCTGTTTCATCTGAGCGAGAAATACATTTCGATCGAGCCGTCGCCGAAGGGCAATGGCGAAATCGACATCGAGATCAAAGGGCCGTGGCTGCACACGATCCTGTTCGAGATTCCGATGCTCGCGATCGTCAACGAGGTCTATTTCCGCAACACCCAGCAAAAGCCCGACTACAGCGAAGGGCGCGGCCGCCTCGTCGAGAAGATCCAGTTGCTCGGCGCGCGTCCGGAATTCGCCGACTGCAAGATCGCCGACTATGGCACGCGCCGCCGCTTCTCGAAGCAATGGCACGAGGAAGTGATCCTCACGCTGAAAGACGGTCTCGGCGAGCAGTTCGCCGGCACCAGCAACGTCTTTTATGCGATGAAGCACAGCCTCACGCCGCTCGGCACGATGGCGCACGAATACCTGCAGGCATGCCAGGCGCTCGGCCCGCGCCTGCGCGACTCGCAAACCTTCGGCTTCGAAATGTGGGCGAAGGAGTATCGCGGCGACCTCGGTATCGCGCTGTCCGACGTCTACGGCATGCAGGCGTTCCTGCGCGACTTCGACATGTACTTCTGCAAGCTGTTCGACGGCGCGCGCCACGATTCCGGCGATCCGTTCGACTGGGGCGAGCGCCTGCTCAAACACTACGAGGCGAATCGCTGCGATCCGCGCACGAAGATCCTCGTGTTCTCCGACGCGCTCGACATTCCGAAAGTGCTGCAACTGTACGAACGCTTCCGCGGCCGCTGCAAGCTGGCGTTCGGCGTCGGCACCAATCTGACCAACGACCTCGGCTACAACCCGCTGCAGATCGTCATCAAGATGGTTCGCTGCAATGGCCAGCCGGTGGCGAAGCTGTCGGACTCGCCGGGCAAGAACATGTGCGACGATAAGGCCTATCTCGCGTATCTGCGCCAGGTGTTCGGCATCGCGCAGCCCGAGGAAGAAGCCGCGAAGTAACGCGGCTCAAACGTCGCTCGTGTGCTACATCGGTTCGCGTGGGGATCAGTTTGAACGCGCTTCCGGCGCGGGGCAATATGCCGTTCGGCCAGGGTGTTCGCGCGAAGGGCGGCCGGTATAATCCTCGTCACTTCGCACGGCTGTCGACACGAGGACTTCGCATATGGACACATCGATTGCCCGCCGCAACATCCTGGCGCGCATCCGCGCCGCGCAAGGGCGTGAGCCCGAGCCGTCCGCCGCCGAGCGCGAGGCCGCCGCGGACTATCTGACGCGCCATCCAGCCGGCCCGCGTCCGGAGATGCCGGCCGACCTCAGCGCGCGCTTCATCGAAGAAGCGCAGAAGCTGTCGACTACGGTCGACACCGTTCAAACGCTGGCGGACGTGCCGGCCGCCGCGTATCGCTACCTCACCCAGCATGCGTTGCCGCTGCAGGCGATTGCCTGGCAAACGCTGCAAGATCTGCGTTGGGCTGACGCCGGCCTCGCCGTCGAATTCCGCAAGCCGCGAGACGGTGACGTGGTCGGTCTCACCGGCTGCTTCTGCGCGACTGCCGAGACCGGCACGCTGGTTTTGCTGTCGGGCCCGGAAACCTATGCGTCGGCCGGCTTGTTGCCGGAAACGCATATCGCGATCGTGCCGTCATCGCGCATCGTGTCGGGTCATGAAGAGGCGTTCGGCCTGATCCGCAAGGAGCGCGGCGAATTGCCCCGCGCGGTCAATTTCGTTTCGGGTCCGTCGCGCACCGGCGACATCGAGCAGACCATCGTGCTGGGCGCGCATGGCCCTTACCGGGTGCATGTGATCGTCGTCCAGGATGCCTGAACGGCCAGCGCGGCCGCGTCGCAACGCGCGTACGCAGGCGCCCGCCATCACAAGGATTTCAACGATATGAAAGGGCATGCCGTAGGCGTGAGCATGTTGCTCGCCGCTGCGCTGACGCTAGCCGCGTGGTCTCAACCCGCGTCGGCCGCGACGCTCGACGGCGCGACCTTGTCGGCGTTGTGGGGCCTGCCTTTTGCGGGCGTGTTGTTGTCGATCGCGGTGTTGCCGCTGATCGCGCCGGCGTTCTGGCATCACCACTTCGGCAAGATCGCGGCCGCGTGGTCGTTCGTGTTCCTCGTGCCGTTCGCGCTCACGTTCGGTGTGGACGTGGCGTTCGCGAAACTGATGCACGCGATTCTCGACGAGTACCTGCCATTCATTGTTCTGCTGACCGCGCTCTACACCGTCGCGGGCGGCCTCTGCGTGCGCGGCAATCTGCATGGCACGCCGCGTCTGAACACGGCGATCCTCGCGCTCGGCACTGTGCTCGCGAGTGTGATGGGCACGACCGGCGCGGCCATGCTGCTGATCCGTCCATTGCTGCGCGCCAACGACAATCGCCAGCACGTCGTCCACGTGGTGGTGTTCTTCATCTTCCTTGTCGCGAACGTCGGCGGCTCGCTGTCGCCGTTGGGCGACCCGCCGCTTTTTCTTGGTTTCCTCGAAGGTGTCAGTTTTTTCTGGACCACCCAGCATCTCCTGTTGCCGATGCTGTTCGTGACCGGCGTGCTGCTGGGCGGCTTCTACGCGCTCGACTCGTACTATTTCCATCGACGTGAAGAGCGTTCGTCTTTGCCCGATCCGACGCCCGACGCTGCGCCGCGCGGCATCGACGGCAAGATCAATTTCGTGTTTCTCGCCGCGGTGATCGCGCTCGTGCTGATGAGCGGGCTGTGGCGGCCGCAGATCGCGTTCGACGTATTCGGCACGCAGGTGGCGTTGCAGAATGCGGTGCGCGACGTCGCGCTGCTCGGCGTCACGTTGCTGTCGCTTGCGTTCACGCCGCGCGCGGCGCGCGTCGGCAACGATTTCAACTGGGCGCCGATCGAGGAAGTGGCCAAGCTGTTCGCCGGCATCTTCGTGACGATCGCGCCGGTCATCACGATGCTGCGCGCGGGCGAAGCGGGTGCGTTCGCGGGCCTCGTTCATCTGGTCAACGACCCCGCGGGCCAGCCGCGCGACATCATGTACTTCTGGGCGACCGGGCTGCTATCTTCGTTTCTCGACAACGCGCCGACCTATCTCGTGTTCTTCAACCTGGCCGGTGGCGATGCGCAAACGCTGATGACGACCGGCGCGACCACGCTCGCGGCGATTTCGGCCGGCGCGGTGTTCATGGGCGCGAACACGTATATCGGCAATGCGCCGAACTTCATGGTGAAAGCGATCGCGCAATCGCGCGGCGTTCGCATGCCGAGTTTTTTCGCTTATCTGGGCTGGTCCGGTGCGGTGCTGTTGCCGCTTTTCGCCGTCACCGGGTGGCTGTTTTTCTGACGCTGATCGCGCCGCCGAGGCACTCGCGCTCGACGCGCCATACGGAGAATTGCAATGCAGAAGATCCTCGTCGCCCGTTCGATCTTTCCCGATGTGATCGAACGCCTCAAACAGTACTTCGACGTCGACTGGAACCAGGGTGACGTGCTGCCCGCCGACGAACTGAAGCGCCGTCTTGCAGATAAGGACGGCGCATTGACCGCCGGCGAGCCGATCGACGCCGGTGTTCTGGCGGCTGCGCCGCGTCTTCGCGTGGTCTCGAACATGGCGGTGGGCTACAACAACTTCGACATGGCCGCGTTTAACGCCGCGAAGGTGCTCGGCACCAATACGCCGGACGTGCTGAACGAATCGACCGCCGATTTCGGCTGGGCGCTGATGATGGCAGCGGCGCGCCGCATCGCGGAATCGGAGCACTGGCTGCGCGCGGGCAAATGGCAGAAGTGGAGCTATGACGGCTTTCTCGGCAGCGACCTGTACGGCTCGACGCTCGGCGTGATCGGCATGGGCCGGATCGGCCAGGCGCTTGCGCGCCGCGCGCAGGGTTTCAACATGCAGGTGATTTATCACAACCGCTCGCGCGTGGCGCCGGAGATCGAAGCTGAGCTGAATGCCACGTACGTGTCGAAGGAGGATCTCTTGCGACGCGCCGATCATGTCGTGCTCGTGCTGCCGTACACGAAGGAAAGTCATCACACGATCGGCGCGGCCGAACTCGCGCTGATGAAGCCGCCCGCGACGCTCACCAACATCGCGCGCGGCGGCATCGTCGACGACGCGGCGCTGGTCGACGCGCTGCGTTCGAAGCAGATCGCGGCGGCCGGTCTGGACGTGTTCGAAGGTGAGCCGCATCTCAACCCGGAGCTGTTGAACGTGCCGAACGTCGTCCTCACGCCGCACATCGCGAGCGCGACCGAGGTCACGCGCCGCGCAATGGCGAACCTCGCCGCCGACAATCTGATCGCAGGCCTGGGGGAAGGGCCACGTGCAGGCCGGCCGCCGAACCCGATCAATCCGGACGTGATCGGCGAGGCGCGTTCATGATGATGATTCTGGTGGCGGCCGTCGCGGTGCTGGCGGTCGTCCTGGTCATTGCGTTGGCGCTGCTGATGCGCGTTCATGGCCGCGCGGACGACACCGAGCAGTTCGAACTGCTCAACGAACGCCTCGACATCGCGACCGACACGCAGGCGCATGCGTACGAGCGCCTCGAGCGGCAACTGCGTAACGACATCACCGAGACTGCGCGGGTGTCGCGCACCGAGCAGAGCAGCGGCTTCGCGCATTTTCAACAGACGCTGGCCGCGCAGTTCAGCAGCATGACCACGGTGCAGGGCGGCAAGATCGACGCTTTCGCGCAGCAGCTCGACGCGGTCCGCCACAGTCTGCAGGCACAGGCCCAGCAGGCGCGCGACGAGCAGGGCCGTTCGCTCAAGCAGTTCGGCGACACGCTGAGCCTGCAACTGGGACAGCTCACCGAGGCGAACGATCGGCGCTTTGCCGAAGTGCGCGCGACCATCGAGCAGCGGCTGAAGGATATCGAGGCGAACAACTCGGCCAAGCTCGAAGAAATGCGCCGCACCGTCGACGAAAAATTGCACGCCACGCTCGAGCAGCGTTTGGGCGAATCGTTCAAGCTGGTGTCCGACCGGCTCGAGCAGGTGCATCGCGGATTGGGCGAGATGCAGACGCTGGCGGCGGGTGTCGGCGATCTGAAGAAGGTGCTCACCAACGTGAAGACGCGCGGCACGTGGGGCGAAGTGCAGCTGGAAGCGTTGCTCGAACAACTGCTCACTGCCGATCAATACGCGAAGAACATCGCGACGGTGCCGAAGAGCACGGAGCGCGTCGAGTTCGCGATCAAATTGCCGGGGCGCGCGGAGCAGGGCAGCGCGGCCACGCCGGTCTGGTTGCCGATCGACGCGAAGTTTCCGCGCGAAGACTACGAGCGTTTGATCGAAGCGCAGGAGCGCGCCGATCCGGTCGCAGTGGAAGAGGCGTCACGCGCGCTCGAAGCGAGGATTCGCGCGGAGGCGCGCACGATCGCCGAGAAGTACGTGGCACCGCCGCACACCACGGACTTCGCGCTGCTGTTCCTGCCGACCGAAGGGCTGTATGCGGAAGTGCTGCGCCGGCCCGGACTCACGGACCTGCTGCAACGCGACTATCGTGTGACGATCGCGGGACCGACCACGCTGACGGCGCTGCTCAACAGTTTGCAGATGGGCTTCCGGACGCTCGCTATCGAGAGGCGTTCGAGTGAGGTGTGGCAGGTGCTCGGCGCGGTGAAAACGGAGTTCGGCAAATTCGGCGACGTGCTGGCGAAAACCAAGGCTCAACTGGAAACCGTCACGCGCTCGATTGAAGCTGCGGAAACGCGCACGCGCATGATGGGCCGCAAGCTGCGCGACGTCGAAGCGTTGCCCGGCGACGACGCGAGAGGTTTGCTTGGCGATGCGTTGTCGGGTGTGGAAGGCGACGAGTAATAGGGCGGCGGGTTGACGCGTCGGTTACGCGGGAGGATGAAGCGTTAACCGTCCGCGTTCAATCCACGTCTGCGTCCGCGCTTGCAGCCAACTGCCCAAGCGCCTCTCCGGTCACCCGCACTACGCGCCAATCCGGCAGCACAGTCGCTCCGAGCTTCTGATAGAAATCGATAGCCGGCTTGTTCCAGTCCAGCACCGTCCACTCGAACCGCGCGCATTGCCGCTCCACCGCGAGGGCCGCAAGACGTCGCAGCAATGCGGTGCCGAGCCCGCTGCCGCGTTGCGAAGGCTGCACGTAGATGTCTTCGAGATAGAGGCCGCGCTTGCCCGCGAAACTCGAATAATTGTGGAAGAACAGCGCACAACCGACGATGCGGCCCGCATCCTCGGCGACCAGCGCTTCGATCGACGGCCGTGCGCCGAACAGCGCGTCGAGCAGACCCTCTTCGGTCGCGACGAACACGTGCGTGAGATTTTCGAATTCCGCCAGTTCGTACGTCAGCGCAAAGATGGCGCCCGTGTCCGCCGGCGCGGCGGTCCGGATCGTCGCAGGCATTACGCCTCTTCGGGGGCGTCGGTCAGGTGAATCTCAATACCGCCGAAGCGCGACGCCACCCAGTTGTACGCGTGGCATGCGATCCACAGCAGCACGAAACCGAGGATCGCGTTCAGCAACAGCGCGCTGAACACCGTGCTCAATTCCACCGAACCGTAGCGGAAGAACGCGACCAGCACGCCGAGCAGCACGATCGGCACCGAGAACGTCAAATACACGAGGATGAGTGCTTTGGCCGTCTGTCCAGGTGCAATGAACGAGATCTGTTTTTTCATGTAAGTCAAACCCGTGTGTCTTAGTGGTAATGGGTAAAGCGGCAAATGATCGCGAGTGGAAGCGCCGGATTCGCAGGCGTCAGATGAGACCGTCGAACAGCATGATCGCGACGCGCTCGCCTTCGTCGATCGTGCCTTCGTCGTGTCCGAGCACGATAAAGCAGTTGGCTTCACTCATCGAACTCAGCACGCCCGAGCTTTGCGAGCCGGTCGGCGTGACGTGCCATTGTCCGTGCGCGTCCTGTTCGGCGATACCGCGCTGGAATTCGGTACGGCCGGCGCGCTTGCGAATCGCCTGGCGGCTCGCGGCGTGAATTGTCGGCAGCGGCTGAGGCGTCGCACCCGACATCAGCAGCAGCACCTCGCGCACGATCTGGTAGAACGCCACCATCACGGCGACCGGATTGCCGGGCAAACCGAAGAATAGCGCGGGCAGTCCGACGCCCGGACGCTCGCCGGACCAGATGCGGCCAAAGGCGAGCGGCCGGCCCGGGCGCATCGCGAGACTCCAGAAGGCGACGTCGCCAAAGGTCCGCAACAGCTGTTTCGTGAAATCGGCTTCCCCGACCGACACGCCGCCCGAGGTCAACACCACGTCGGCGCTCGCCGCGGCGCTGCGCAATGCGGCTTCGAGTACGGCGGGTTCGTCGCGCACCACGCCGAGATCGAGCGCATCGACGTTCAGGCGCCGCAGCATCGCAAACAGCGTGTAGCGGTTGCTGTCGTATACGGAGCCCGCATCGAGCGGCTCGCCGAGCGAACGCAATTCGTCGCCGGTCGAAAAGAACGCGACGCGCAGGCGCCGCCGCACGCTGACTTCGCCGATGCCGAGCGACGCCAGCAAGCCGAGGTCTGACGCCCGCAGGATGCGGCCGGCCCGCAGCGCGGCATGGCCGCGCGCCAGGTCCTCACCGGCGAGGCGGCGGTTGGCGCCTGGAGCGACGGCGTCGGCGGCAAAGCGGACCGACGACGCGTCGGTGCCGGGTTCGACCAGCTCCTGGGGCACGACCGTGTCGCAGCCTTCCGGTATGCAGGCACCGGTCATCACGCGCACGCACTGGTTCGGGGCGACGCGGCCCGCAAACGGATGCCCGGCCAGTGCCTTGCCGGCGACCGTCAGCTCGACGCCCGACCCGCCGGACTGAGCGGCGGCCAGCGCCGCGCGCGGGAACGCATAGCCGTCCATTGCGGAATTGTCGTGCGACGGGACGTCGATCGGCGACACGATATCGGCGGCGAGCACGCGGTCGAGCGCATCGCGCAACGCAACGCGTTCAACGGCCGTCACCGGCGCGGCCCACTGGCGAACAATCGCCTGAGCGGCCGGCACGGGTAGCGCGTGAGGATCGTACTGCGCGACGCAGCGGGAAAATTCGTTAAGCGTGGTCATGAAGAGCTGGGCGTCGCGACCGGAGACGGGCGCGGCAGTTGCCGCGCGGCCGGGGCGGGTGTCAACCGGGGCCTCGATCGCGTTCGAGGTCGGCGAGTTCTTGTAACGAGTTGGCATTGTAAAACGCGCGATCGTCGGTAAAGGTGACTTCCACCGTCCTGTGGCGTGCGTACCACGCGCGGACTTTGCGCTCGCCGGCATCGAGAAACGCGGCCAGATCGTCCGCGAGCGACGTGCGCAGCAGCGCGAACACGGGGTGCAAGGACGCCGCGCCGCGGGCGTCGACGGTCGTGACGGTGGCGATGTCGGCTTGCTGGGTGTGCAGCGCCTGTGCGAGGCGGGCGGCGAGGTCCGCGGGCAGCCACGGCGAGTCGCAGGGCGCGCTCAGCAAATACCCGGTGCCGGCGGCGTGCAGGCCGGCCAGCAAACCCGCCAGCGGCCCGGGAAAGCCGGGCAGCGTATCGGCGACCACCGTCGCACCGAAGGGCTCGCCCAGTGCGGCGTAGGTGTCGGGATGGCGGTTGGCGCTGATCAGCAGCGCGCCGGTCTGCGGAACAAGGCGCCTCAGCACATGAGCGGCGAGCGGCTCGCCATGCAGCGTTTGCAGTCCCTTGTCGACACCGCCCATGCGCATGCCGCGCCCGCCCGCGAGCAGCAGGCCGGTGATCTGTTCACGCGAGGGTTGCGTTGGTAGCAAGGGGGCCATGTGCCGGCCGCTCAGCCGCCGATGTACGACATTTCGACGCGGCGGCTCGCCGGTTCGCCTGAATCGGCGGGCTGGCTGCCGCGCAATTGCGAATAGCGATCGCTGCGGCCTTGCCAGATTTCGGCGACGGCGGTGGCAATGTCGGCGTCGCTCGCGCCACTGCGCAGCAACGCGCGCAGATCGTGGCCGTTCGAAGCGAACAGGCAAAGGTACAGCTTGCCTTCGGTCGACAGGCGCGCGCGCGTGCAGCTTGCGCAAAACGCCCGCGTGACGCTCGAAATCACGCCGATTTCGCCGCTGCCGTCGACGTAACCCCAGCGTTGCGCGGTCTCGGCGGCGCTGTGCGCGTCGAGCGGGACGAGCGGAAACTGTTCGGCGATGCGGGTTACGACGTCGGCCGACG
The DNA here is from genome assembly GCF_000739735.1 of Paraburkholderia ginsengisoli NBRC 100965. GTDB lineage: Bacteria > Pseudomonadota > Gammaproteobacteria > Burkholderiales > Burkholderiaceae > Paraburkholderia > Paraburkholderia ginsengisoli. The sequence goes on from NZ_BBJF01000003.1 coordinate 419,062, forward strand.
GCAGTACTTCCGTCATGTTCCAGCCGTTCGACGTGCCGACGTCCATGTATTCGATGAAGCGCAGCACCGTGCCCGAGCCTTTGAAATGGCGCGCCATCGGCACGATTTCGCCGTCGTTGGTGCCGCGTTTGACGACCATGTTGACCTTGAGCGGCGCGAGCCCGACCGCGTGGGCCGCCTCGATGCCGTCCAGCACATCGGCGACCGCGAAGTCAGCGTCGTTCATACGGCGAAACAGCGTGTCGTCGAGCGCGTCCAGACTGACCGTCACGCGGGTCAGGCCGGCGTCCTTCAGACTTTGCGCCTTGCGCGCGAGCAGCGAGCCGTTGGTGGTCAGCGTCAGATCGAGCGGGCGACCCGCCGGTGTGGTCAGTTGCGCGAGCCGTTCGATCAAAAATTCGAGGTTCTTGCGCAGCAGCGGCTCGCCGCCCGTCAAGCGAATCTTTTCGACACCATGTGCGACGAAGAGTCGCGCCAGTCGTTCGATTTCCTCGAAACTCAGCAACGCGCTGTGCGGCAGGAACGCGTAGTCCTTGTCGAACACCGCGCGCGGCATGCAGTACACGCAGCGGAAGTTGCAGCGATCCGTCACCGAGATGCGCAGATCGCGTAGCGGGCGCGACAACGCGTCGTGCAGCACGCCGCGGGGCGTCTGCACGGGGCCGGCGATGACCGGCGCCGCGCTGAGATCGGCAACTGGGATGATGCGTCGGGACATGAGGGCTTGTCGGGTGCTTGAGAGGGCAGCTGGAGATTGAATTCTATAGGAAATGCTTCCGGCGACAGCCGGTTGGCGGCCCGCGTCGGGGTATACGGGGGGCCGCCTGTCGAGCTGCGCGCGACCCGGCGCCTCGTCCCATAAAAACAAAAAGCCCGCCGGTGAGGGCGGGCTTTTCGGGTGAGGCGGGGCGGCTTACTGCGGATGCTTGCCCGTTTCCACTTGTTGCATCGGCGCGCTGTCCAGCGCCGGCAACGGTTTGCGCTCACGCACCACGCGAGCCGGCTTGACCGTCTGCGCAGCGGCTTCCTGCGCGGCACGCAGCTTGTCGGCGTCGGTGTTCACCCAGACGAGACCGGCTTGTTCCAGCACCGGCTTGAGGGTTTCCGCCGACACCGCGCCGCTACGCGGTGCCTGCGGGGCAGCGGCGGCGGGCGCGACTTCGATCGCGGCCGGTTCTGCCGCCGGCGTCACTGCCGGCTGCGCTTCGACGATCTCGGCTTGCGGCGCCGGCACAACCGCCGGTGCTTCGACTGCTACGGCCACGGCCGGGGCCGGGGTTTCGACCGGAGTCGTTGCGGCTTGCGCTTCGACCGCAGGCGCAACTGCCGGCGTTTCGACAGGTGCTTGAGCCGGCGCTTCGGCACGGGCCACCGGTTCGCCCAGCGAAACCGTCTCGCTGGCGGCCGGCGCGGCTTGCTCCGCCTCGACCGGCGCGGCGGCTTGCGCCACCAGTGCTTCCGCAGCCGGCTCTACTACTGCCGGTGCGGCCAGCGCCTGCTCGACCGGGACGATCGTTTCAGTCTTCGCAGCCTTCTCGACGGCCAGAGCCGGCGTTTCGGTCGTAGCATGCAGCTCGGTTACGACGGCGGTTTCGGTTGCCACGGCGGGGACCACCACCTCTACGGGCGTCACGTCCTGCGCTTCGCTGACTTCGGCCTTGTGCTCGACCGGCTGATGGGCCGTGCGCACCGGCGCTTCGTCGTTCACGTTGAGATTGTCGCCTTCGGCTTCCGCGACGTCCGCTGCGAGGTTGCCGTTCACGTCCTCTTCACGCTCACGACGGCCACCGCGACGGCCGCGACGGCGACGACGACGCTCTTCACCTTCACGCGCCACCGCTTCCTGATCGACCGGTGTGCCGTTTTCGCCCACGGTGACCTGGTTGCGCGCCAGTTCGTCCGCCGCTTGCGCGTCGGGTTGTGTGGTCAGCGCATCGGTGGTCTCCGTTTGCGATTTGCGGCGTTCGCCGCGCTCAGCACGTTCGCCACGTTCACGGCGCTCGCCGCGTTCCTGACGTTCGCCACGCTCTGCACGCGGTGCGCCTTCGACCGCTTCCGCGCGATCCGCGCCGCGATTGTCGCGATCACGGTTTTCGCGGCCTTCGCGCGGTTCACGGCCTTCGCGGGCCTCGCGCGGCTCACGTACGTCACCACGCGCTTCACGATTGCCACGCGGTTCGCGGGCTTCGCGCGGCTCGCGAGCTTCACGTGCCTCACGGCCTTCACGCGGCTCGCGTTCCTCGCGACGCTGCGACGACTGCTGGCCCTGAGCCTGACGACCACCGGCCGTGCCTTCCGCCCGGCCTGCCGCATCGCGGCCGCCGGTGCCGTTACGGCGATTGCGGTTGCGCTCGCCGCCGCGTTCGCCGGTGCGCTCACCGCGCTCCGTGCGCTCGCCGCGTTGCGGACGCGCCTGCTTCTCGGTCGTAGCCGGCGCGACAGGCGCCGGTGCGGCCGGCTGCATGCCGAACAGATTCTTCAGCCAGCCGATGAAACCGCCGCTCGCCGAGGCCACCGCCACCGGAGCCGGGGCGGCGGCCGGACGAACCGGTGCGCTCGGCGCCGGCTTTTCAGGCGTGATGCCCTTGACCGCTGCTTCCTGCTTCGGCTTCACCTCTTCGGCACGCTTGCTGTAGCCGGTTTCCGATTCCAGTTCGCGGGCCGCTTCTTCGGCCATCTTCCACGAAGCGCGCGGATCGTCGAGGCGCGCATCGTCGTGACGCAGGCGCTCGAGCTTGTAATGCGGCGTGTCGAGGTGCTTGTTCGGAATCAGGACGACGTTGACCTTGAAGCGCGACTCGATCTTGTTGATTTCAGCGCGTTTTTCGTTCAACAGGAAGGCGGTCACTTCGACCGGCACCTGGCAATGGATCGCCGCGGTGTTTTCCTTCATCGCTTCTTCCTGAATGATCCGCAGCACTTGCAGCGCGGACGATTCGGTATCGCGGATGTGACCCGTGCCGTTACAGCGCGGGCAGGTCACGTGGCTGCCTTCCGACAGCGCCGGACGCAGACGCTGACGCGACAGTTCCATCAAGCCGAAACGCGAGATCTTGCCCATCTGGACGCGCGCGCGGTCATGCTTGAGCGCGTCTTTCAGGCGCTGCTCGACTTCACGCTGGCTCTTGGCCGATTCCATGTCGATGAAGTCGATCACGATCAGGCCGCCCAGGTCGCGCAGGCGCAACTGGCGGGCGACTTCGTCGGCGGCTTCGAGGTTGGTGCGTGCAGCCGTTTCCTCAATGTCGGCGCCCTTGGTGGCGCGCGCCGAGTTCACGTCGATGGCGACCAGCGCTTCGGTGTGGTCGATCACGATCGCGCCGCCCGAGGGCAGCGGCACCGTGCGCGAGTACGCCGTTTCGATCTGGTGTTCGATCTGGAAGCGCGAGAAGAGCGGCACGTCGTCGTGGTAGCGCTTCACCTTGCTGACGTTGTCCGGCATCACGATGTCCATGAAGGCACGGGCCTGGTCATGGATTTCGGTGGTGTCGATCAGGATTTCGCCGATATCCGGCTGGAAATAGTCGCGAATCGCGCGGATCACGAGGCTCGATTCGAGATAGATCAGCATCGGCTGGCCGCTCGAACCGCTTTGCGACGCGGCTTCGATTGCGCGCCACAACTGCATCAGGTAGTTCAGGTCCCACTGCAGCTCTTCGGCGCTGCGGCCAATGCCGGCCGTGCGCGCGATGATGCTCATGCCTTCCGGCAATTGCAGTTGCGCCATGGTTTCGCGCAGTTCCTGACGGTCGTCGCCTTCGATCCGGCGCGACACACCGCCGCCGCGCGGGTTGTTCGGCATCAGAACCAGATACCGGCCGGCGAGCGAGATGAACGTGGTGAGGGCCGCGCCCTTGTTGCCGCGCTCTTCCTTCTCGACCTGAACGATCAGTTCCTGACCTTCCTTCAGCGCGTCCTGGATGCGCGCGGAGCGCATGTCGACGCCGTCACGGAAGTACTGGCGGGCGACTTCCTTGAACGGCAGGAAGCCGTGGCGGTCTTCGCCATAGTTGACGAAACACGCTTCAAGCGACGGCTCGATGCGAGTAATGATGCCCTTGTAAATATTGCCTTTGCGCTGTTCGCGGCCGGCGGTTTCGATGTCGATATCGATGAGTTTTTGCCCATCGACGATGGCAACGCGCAGTTCTTCCTGCTGCGTCGCGTTGAACAACATTCGTTTCATTGAACGACTCCAGAGCGGCTGAGCCTGCCTCGGGCTGCGCGGTTGTCAGTCGCGAGAGCCATGAGGGCAGCGGCATGCCGCGCCTTATTGTGTTTTCACAAGCACGCTGGAGCGGGAAAAATGGCGGGAGAATTGCCTGAGAGGGCCCGGCCACATTGAAAAATGGGCGCGGTGCCGCAGGGCACATGCGAACACGGCTTCAAATAACGACCCGACACGCCGCGGGTTCTGCCGGCAGACCTTCATAAGCCTTTTGTCCACTCGCGCCGGTGCGCCAACTGGGCGCGTGACCGGAGGGTCGAAGGCTGCGGTCATGCCGCAGTGGGAAGTTCGCGCAGGCGGCGCGTCTTTTCCTACTGGGGGTGTCTCGCCTCATTTTGACGTCGCCATGTCTTGTACTTTCTACAAGACGCCTCGGGCGCACGCCGTATTTTCGCAACCTGCAGCTTCGTACAGCAGGGCGTCCAACCGCCCGATACCGAAGCTGAAAGTTAAATTCTTTTTTACCAAAATTCCGTTACCGTCGAAGCCGACCTTGACCGAACGCGCCTGTGGGCGCCGTCCCTGCCGGGTGCTGACTTCGTGCGTGCAACTTGTTGCATCTCATTTGAGGGTGAGCAACCAGACCCCGGCGCAAGTAAAATAACGGTTTATCGCTTGCACCTGCGCAATCCGCCCGAATTCCGGACACTGCGCCGGCCGCCGCAGACTGCTGGGCAAATTATATTCAGAATGAAAGAGTTAGGCAAAATATCCCAGAAATCGGTCGCAAGCGACCAGGTCTCGTTGATCGAGATCGACGACAGCGCGGCCGGACAGCGCATCGACAACTTCCTCCTGCGCGTCTGTAAAGGCGTGCCCAAGAGCCATATTTATCGCATCCTGCGTAGCGGGGAAGTGCGCGTCAATAAGGGCCGGATAGACGCGCAGTACCGGCTCGAGCTGGGCGATCTGGTGCGCGTGCCGCCCATCCGCGTCGCGCAGCCGAACGAGGCCGCCGCGCAAGCGCCGGTGCCGGCCGCTCACTTCAACATCATTTTCGAAGACGACCATTTGCTCGTCATCGACAAGCCCGCCGGCGTCGCGGTCCATGGCGGTAGCGGCGTCGCGTTCGGCGTGATCGAGCAGATGCGCGAGGCGCGACCGCAGGCGAAATTCCTTGAACTGGTGCATCGGCTGGATCGCGAGACCTCCGGCATCCTGATGCTCGCGAAGAAGCGCGCCGCGCTCGTCAATCTGCACGAGCAGATCCGCGAGAACAAAATGGATAAGCGCTACTATGCTTGCGTCCACGGTGACTGGGCGAGCGACTGGGGCCGCCGCCGCGCGGTCAGGGAGCCGCTGCACAAGTATCTGACCGCGGACGGTGAGCGCCGTGTGCGGGTGCAGGCGGACGGGCTCGCGTCGCACACGGTGTTTAATCTGATCGACCGCTGGCCGGAGTATGCGCTGCTCGAGGCGGAGCTCAAGACCGGCCGCACGCATCAGATCCGCGTTCATCTGCAGCATCTGGAACTGCCGATCGTCGGCGACGCCAAGTACGGCGACTTCGCGCTGAACAAGGCACTGGCGCGCGCCAACGCAAAGCCGGGCCTCAAGCGCATGTTCCTGCACGCGTACCGGCTGAAGCTCGTCCATCCGGCCACGGGCGCGCCGCTGCAATTCGAGGCGCCGCTGCCGGCCGAGTGCCGCAGCTTCATCGCGCAGCTCAACGAATTACGAAATGGGTCAAACCCGGAGACGACACGGCATGGCTAGAGAGCAATTTGATCTGATCGTCTTCGATTGGGACGGCACGCTGATGGATTCGACCGCGCACATCACGCGCAGCATCCAGGCGGCCTGCCGCGATCTCGGCCTGCCGGTTCCCGCCGACGAAGCCGCGAGCTACGTGATCGGCCTCGGCTTGCGCGAAGCGCTGCAAATCGCCGCGCCGACGCTCGATCCGTCCGAATATCCGCGTTTGGCCGAGCGTTATCGCTTCCATTATCTGGTGAAGGATCAGACCACCGAGTTGTTCGCCGGCGTGCGCGAAATGCTGCAGGAGTTGCGCGATCAGGGCTATCTGCTGGCCGTGGCGACCGGCAAGAGTCGCGTCGGATTGAACCGTGCGCTCGACCAGTCGCGCCTGACCAGCCTGTTCGACGGCACCCGCTGCGCCGACGAGACGTTCTCGAAGCCGCATCCGGCCATGCTGCATGAGCTGACGCGCGAACTGGGGCAGGATCCGGTGCGCACGGTCATGGTCGGCGATACGACGCACGATCTGCAAATGGCGATCAACGCGGGCGTCGCGGGCATCGGCGTGACTTATGGGGCACATCCGGCCGGCTCGCTGAGCGCGTTGTCGCCGAAATTCGTCGCGTCGAGCGTGAGCGCGTTGTCCGGCTGGCTGCGGGAGAACGCATGAATGCCGACCCGGCCGAAGCGGCGGTGCAGGAGGCCGTCCGCATTTGCGCGGCGCAGGAACTGGTTGACGGCGGCGCGGGCGTAAGGCGCGCCGCGCGGCTGGGCGGCGACGACGTTGTGGTGTTCTTCGTGCGCTACGACGGCCGCCCCTACGGCTATCTGAACCGCTGCGCGCACGTGCCGATGGAGCTCGACTGGGCGGAGGGACAGTTCTTCGAATCGTCCGGTTTATACTTGATGTGCGCGACACATGGCGCGATTTACGTGCCGGATACGGGCAAATGCGTCGGTGGTCCGTGCCGCGGCGGCAGATTGCGACCCGTTCAGGTCGAGGAGCGGGACACCCCTGAAGGCCGCGCCGTGTTCTGGCTGCCCGACGGCGGACTGCGTCCCGCCACGCCCTGATTTTTCTCCCTTCTTTCCAGATCCCGCATGTCCGACAATTTGACTCCCGAGCCGCAGGACCTGTCTCCGACTGGCCGCTCCCGCACACCTGCCGACGAGCCCGGCTGGGAGCGGGCGGCGCTCGAGCGCATCGCGCTCGCGGCGATCACCGAACAGCGCGCCGCGCGCCGGTGGAAGATTTTCTTTCGTTTTCTCTTTCTGATCGTTCTGCTGCTGCTCGTGTGGGGCGCGATCAGTTTCTCCGGCGATCGGGTTGCAGTCACCGGCCGTCATACGGCGATGATCACACTTGACGGCGAAATCTCCGCCGATACGAATGCGAACGCCGAAGATGTCAACGCGGCTCTGCAAAGCGCGTTCGACGACTCGGGCACGGCCGGCGTGATCCTGCGCTGCAACAGTCCGGGCGGCAGTCCGGTGCAGGCGGGCATCATCTACAACGAGATCCATCGCTTGCGCGCCAAGTACCCGTCGATTCCGCTGTATGTCGTCGTCGGCGACATGTGCGCGTCGGGCGGCTACTACGCGGCTGCGGCGGCCGACAAGATCTACGTGGACAAGGCGAGCATCGTCGGATCGATCGGCGTGCTGATGGACAGCTTCGGTTTCACCGGCCTGATGGACAAGCTGGGGATTCAGCGCCGCCTGCACACGTCGGGTGAGAACAAGGGCTTTTTCGATCCGTTCTCGCCGGAAACGCCGAAGATGGACGAACATGCGCAAGACATGCTCGATCAGATTCACGCACAGTTCATCGACGCAGTGAAGAAGGGGCGTGGCAAACGTCTGCATGAGACGCCCGACATGTTTTCGGGCCTGTTCTGGACGGGGCAGAAGAGCGTCGAACTGGGTCTGGCCGACGGTTTCGGCGACGCCGATTATGTGGCGCGCGAGCTTTTCAAGGCGCCGGATATCGTCGACTACACGGTGAAAGAGAGCATTACGGACCGTGTCGCGCGCAAATTCGGCGCGGCGGTCGGCAGCAGTGCCGTGCATGCGATGGCGCTGGGCGGAAAGCTGAATCTGCGCTAACCGGCTTTGGGTGAAACGTGTAAAAAAGCCTCGCGCGGTCGTCAATGAACGCGCAGGGCTTCTTCATTGGCTCCGATGTGGACGTTGAAGTGCGGCTAACGCCACGTTAAACCGCCAGAATCAGGAAGATGGCCGGCCGCTTGTGCAGTTCCAGGGCCGGCTTCTTCTTCCAGTCAGCCACCGTGCGGCTGGCGATCGTTTCCGTCTCCAAGGTCAGGTCGACCGCGACGCAGACGAGCGTGGAGGACGTGCACGTCGCCAGCAATGTGTCGAGCAACTGGCGGTTCCGGTAAGGCGTCTCGATGAAAATCTGCGTCTGCTTGCCCTTGCGCGACTGTTGCTCCAGATCTTGCAGGCGCCTGGCGCGCTCTGTAGCGTCGACCGGCAGATAGCCATGAAACGCGAAGCTCTGGCCGTTGAGCCCCGACGCCATCAACGCGAGCAGAATCGAACTCGGTCCGACGAACGGCACGACTTTCACGCCGCGCTCGTGCGCCCGGCGCACCAGCAGCGCGCCCGGGTCCGCGACCGCCGGGCAGCCGGCTTCGGAGACGAGGCCGGCGTCCGTGCCGGCGAGCAGCGGCGCGAGCAGTTTGTCGATTTCGCCGGCTGGCGTGTTGACGTTCAGTTCGCGAATCTCGATTTCCTGGATCGGCCGCTCGGTGCCGACTTTCTTCAGGAACGCACGCGTGGTTTTCGCGTTTTCGCCGATGTAATAGTGGAGCGCCGCGGCGCGGGCACGCACGGGCGCGGGCAGCACGGCGTCGAGCGCGTCCGCGTCGCCTTCGCCGAGCGTGTTCGGAATCAGATAAAGCGTGCCGCTCATTGCGCCCCCAGAAGTGGATAACCAGCTGCCAGCAACATGCGCGACAGTGCGATCAGTGGCAGGCCGACGAGCGCAGTGGGATCGTCGGAATGGATGGCTTCGAGCAAGGCGATGCCGAGTCCTTCGGATTTGGCGCTGCCGGCAACGTCATAAGGCGTTTCGGCACGCAGGTACGCATCGAGCGCGGCATCCGGCAGGTCGCGGAATTGCACGCGGGTAATCACGTCGACGGTTTGCGCCGTGCCCGAGGCGCTGTCGAACAGGCAGAGCGCACTATGAAACAGCACTTCGCGACCGCGCATCGCTTGCAACTGGGCAAGCGCCTTGTCGTGCGAGCCCGGTTTGCCGATCTGCAGGCCGTCATAGGTGGCGACCTGGTCGGAGCCGATCACGAGCGCGGCGTCGGGGTCGGCGGTGCCGAGGCCGCAGGCTACCGCGCGCGCCTTGGCTTCGGCGAGCCGCAATGCGGTGACTTCAGGGGTTTCGCCAGCGAGCGGCGTTTCATCGATCGCCGGCACGACGACGTCGAACGGCACGCGCAGGCGTTCGAGCAGCTCGCGACGATACGGCGAACTCGACGCAAGAATCAGGCGTGGCGGGCGATTGGGGGAATCTGGCATGGGCAACCAACGGCTAGGGAGGCGGGGCGTACGGGGCTGCGCGGAGTTCGCGCGCGTACGGGCTTAAGTGTTTGACTCGAAAAGACAAAACGGATATGATTTCGGGCTTTTCATCGGTATGCTTGCGCTAGGCGGGTCCCGGTGTGTTCAACAAAGCTCCATGCGAGCAGCGAGTTGAGCACGGCGCCGTGGGCTTCGCAGGCTGTCTCGCAAACCGGTTTACCCTCGGCGAAATCCTTGCCGACGCAGGAGCGCACATGACTCAACATCCTGGCAACCCTGCTGGTCTGCCCGACCCGCATGAACTCGATCTGTTCGAATTTGCGCGAAGTGGGCGCCAGGCCGCGGGTGTCGTGCGCGTCTCGCAACTGCCGCGCATGTTAAACGAAGTCCCGGCAGAAGCGCCAGACCGCGATACCGCGTTCACCTGGCAAGCCGAAGGGGCGACGCAGCCGGAATTGCAGGACGACGGCACCGAGGGTCCCCAGCCTTATTTAAGGATGGCGATTCACGGCGCCGCGTGGCTCGAATGCCAGCGGTGCATGACGCCGTATTCGCAGGCGTTCAACGTCGATGCAACTTACCGGATCGTCAACACTGAGGCGGAAGCCGAAGAGTTTCCGCTCGACGAGGATGAAGTCGAAGTGATCGTGGGCTCGCGCCAGTTCGATCTCGTCGACTTGATCGAAGAAGAGTTGCTGCTTTCCTTGCCGCTCGTGCCAAAACACGAGGTCTGTCCCGAGGTGCACGAGAGTCTGGTCTCTGGTGTGGCCGGTGCCGAAGGCGAGGGCGACGAAGCCGCGCTGGACGAAGCCGATGAGGGCGATGAGCCCGAGCGGCCCAATCCGTTCGCGGCGCTCGAAAGTCTCAAGCGCGGTGAGCCGGGCGACAAGAAGCACTGAACAGTTGCATGGGAGCGTGATGCGGGCGCATTGGCCATTCGGCCAATGGCGGACTCCGGATCGTGCTGTGTTAGAATTCGGAAAATTTTTAGGAGTTAGTCATGGCAGTTCAACAAAACAAGAAGTCGCCGTCGAAGCGCGGTATGCACCGTTCGCACGATTTCCTGACGGCAGCGCCGCTGGCCGTGGAACCGGGCACGGGCGAAGTGCATCTGCGTCACCACGTTAGCCCGAACGGCTACTATCGCGGCAAGAAAGTCGTCAAGACGAAGAACGACTAATCGTTTCACTGCGTTGCGCCCTATGGCGTTTCGCGTGGCGATCGGCTCGCTTGACATTTTCCTGGTTCGGCAAAAAGGCGGCATTCAACTGCCGCTTTTTTGTGCCTGAAATTCGTCGCACTCCATGACAGTAAAGCTCACGATAGATTGCATGGGAGGCGACCACGGCCCGTCCGTGACCGTTCCCGCTGCCGTCAACTTCGTTCGTTCGCATCCCGACGCGCAGTTGCTGCTCGTCGGCATTGAAAGTGCGATTCGTGCGCAGCTGAAGAAGTTGAAGGCTCAGGACCTGCCGGCGCTGACCGTCGTGCCTGCTTCCGAGATCGTCGCAATGGACGATCCGGTCGAGGTCGCGCTGCGCAAGAAAAAAGATTCGTCCATGCGCGTGGCGTTGAACCGCGTCAAGGAAGGCGAGGCGCAAGCCTGCATTTCCGCCGGCAACACCGGCGCGCTGATGGCGGTCTCACGTTACGTGCTGAAGACGCTGTCGGGAATCGAACGCCCGGCCATCGCGTCCGCATTGCCCAATCCCAATGGCTACACGATGATGCTCGACCTGGGCGCCAACGTCGACTGCGAACCGCAGCATCTGCTGCAGTTCGCCGAGATGGGGCACGCGCTCGTGTCGGCGCTCGAAGGCAAGGAGCGGCCCACCATCGGGCTGCTCAACATCGGCGAAGAAGTCATCAAGGGCAACGACACCATCAAACGTGCCGGAGAACTGCTGCGCGCGAGTACACTTAACTTTCACGGCAACGTCGAAGGCAACGACATTTTCAAGGGCACAGTCAACGTGATCGTCTGCGACGGTTTTGTCGGCAATGTCGCGTTGAAGACGTCGGAAGGTCTCGCGCAGATGCTGTCCAACATCATCAAGGAAGAGTTTGGCCGCTCATGGCTCACCAAGGTGATGGCGGTGCTCGCGTTGCCAGTATTGATGCGTTTCAAGAAACGCGTCGATCACCGGCAATACAATGGCGCCGCGCTGCTCGGTCTGCGCGGACTGGTGATCAAAAGCCACGGTTCCGCCGATGCCTACGGGTTTGAGTGGGCTATCAAACGCGGGTATGATGCCGTCAAAAACGGCGTGCTGGAGCGCCTTGCGCGTGCAATGGAAGAGAACGCGGGTTCTCTCGAACAGGCGGCGCGCGACGCAAGCGGCGCGGGTCACGCAAGCCCGATCGCCGGCCAGCCTGCCGAGCCCTACGCTGCGCAATCCTCGAAGGCATAATGGCTCAATCCACAATTTATTCCCGCGTGCTGGGCACCGGCAGCTATCTGCCGCCTAACCGCGTCACCAATCAGGATCTGGCGGAGCGTCTCGCGAAGCAAGGCGTCGAGACGAGCGACGAATGGATCGTCGCCCGCACGGGCATCCATGCGCGCCACTTCGCCGACCCCGACGTCACGACCAGCGATCTCGCATTGATCGCGTCGCAGCGCGCGATCGAAGCGGCGGACATCGATCCGCAATCCATCGATCTGATCATCGTCGCAACGTCCACGCCGGACTTCGTGTTTCCGAGCACGGCGTGCCTGTTGCAGAACAAGCTCGGTATCAAGAATCACGGCGCGGCGTTCGACGTGCAGGCCGTTTGTTCGGGCTTCGCGTACGCGGTGGCCACGGCGGACAGTTTCATTCGCAGCGGCCAGCATCGCACGGCGCTCGTGATCGGCGCGGAAACCTTCTCGCGCATTCTCGACTTCAACGACCGCACCACCTGCGTGCTGTTCGGCGACGGCGCCGGCGCGGTGATCCTGCAGGCGTCCGAAGAACCGGGCGTGCTCGCGAGCGCATTGCACGCGGACGGCAGCCACTCGAACATTCTCTGCACGCCGGGCAACGTGAACGGCGGCGTGGTTGCCGGCAGCGCGTTCTTGCACATGGACGGGCAGGCGGTGTTCAAGCTCGCCGTCAACGTGCTCGAAAAGGTCGCAGTCGAGGCGCTCGAGAAAGCCAATCTCACGGCCGGGCAGATCGACTGGCTGATTCCGCATCAGGCCAATATCCGCATCATGCAAAGCACCTGCCGCAAGCTCGGCTTGCCGCAGGAACGCATGGTCGTCACGGTGGGCGAGCACGGCAATACGTCGGCTGCGTCCATTCCGCTCGCATTCGACGTCGCGGTGCGCGACGGCCGCATCAAGCGCGGCCAGAACGTGCTGATCGAAGGTGTCGGCGGCGGCTTCACTTGGGGCGCGTCGGTTATCCGCTACTGATAGCGGCGACGTAGTAGGAGGCGCTGCTTGCGGCGCCGCGCCGGCGGTGAGCTCGACGCCGCGCGCCACCCACATCTGACTAAATCGATTTTGGGGACGATATGAAATTTGCGTTCGTTTTTCCTGGGCAGGGTTCGCAGACGGTTGGCATGCTTAACGCGTTCGCCGATCACGCGATCGTGCGCGAAACGGTTCAGGAAGCGTCCGACGCGCTCAATCAGGACCTCGGCAAACTGATTGCCGAAGGCCCTGCCGAAGATCTCAACCTCACCACCAACACCCAGCCGGTCATGCTGACCGCGGCCTACGCGATCTATCGCGCGTGGCAACAGGCGGGCGGCCCGGCGCCGGCGATCGTCGCGGGCCACAGCCTCGGCGAATACACCGCACTCGTCGCGGCCGGCGCGATCGCATTTCGCGATGCTGTGCCGCTCGTGCGTTTTCGCGCGCAAGCCATGCAAACCGCGGTGCCGGTCGGCGAAGGCGGCATGGCCGCAATTCTCGGTCTCGACGACGACACGGTGCGTGCGGTCTGTGCGGAAGCGTCGGCGGCGGGCGGTGTGGTCGAAGCAGTGAATTTCAACGCGCCGGCGCAAGTCGTGATCGCCGGGCATAAGACCGCGGTCGAAAAGGCCTGCGAAGTCGCGAAGGCGAAGGGCGCGAAGCGCGCGCTGCCGCTGCCGGTGTCGGCACCGTTCCATTCGTCGCTGCTCAGGCCGGCGTCGGATCAATTGCGCGAGTATCTGGCGAGTGTCAACGTACAAGTGCCGGCGATTCCCGTCATCAACAACGTCGACGTCGCCGCGGTCAACGAACCGGCCAAGATCAAGGATGCGCTGGTGCGCCAGGCGGCCGGCGCAGTGCGTTGGGTGGAGAGCGTGCAGGCCATGTCGGCGCAGGGCGTCACGCATGTGATCGAGTGCGGTCCGGGCAAGGTCCTTGCGGGTTTGACCAAGCGTATCGATGGGAATCTGGTCGGCGCGTCGGTGTTCGACCCGGCCTCGCTCGAAGAAACGCTTAAGCTGGTGACGGCAGGCTGAAGGGCTCCTTGCACTCGCCTCGGACATGAGCGCCGCAAGGTCGGCGCTTGAGCGCCGTCGCATTACGCATCGGCATCAGGAATCATCAGAATCAATCAGCCCTGCGAAGGGCATCCGGACTGACAGATGGAAAAGACTCTCGACAAGCAGATCGCAATCGTGACCGGCGCCTCGCGCGGCATCGGCCGTGCAATTGCGATGGAACTGGCGCGCCAGGGTGCTACGGTGATCGGTACGGCGACCAGCGAAGGCGGCGCCGCGGCCATCAGCGAAGCGTTCAACGCGGCCGGCGTGAACGGCCGTGGTGCAGTGCTCGACGTGAACGACGCGGCTGCGGCGGAAGCGCTGATCGACGGCACGGTGAAGGAATTCGGCGCGCTGCACGTGCTGGTGAACAACGCCGGCATCACGCAGGATCAGCTCGCGATGCGCATGAAGGACGACGACTGGGACGCGGTCATCGACACCAACCTGAAGTCGGTGTTCCGTCTGTCGCGCGCGGTGCTGCGCCCGATGATGAAGGCAAAGGGCGGCCGCATCATCAACATCACCTCCGTGGTCGGCTCGTCCGGCAACCCTGGGCAGATCAATTACGCCGCCGCCAAAGCGGGCGTCGCAGGTATGACGCGTTCGCTCGCACGCGAGATCGGCAGCCGCAACATCACCGTGAATTGCGTCGCGCCGGGTTTCATCGATACCGACATGACGAAGAGCCTGCCGGAAGAGCAGCAGACCGCACTGAAGACGCAGATTCCGCTGGGCCGTCTCGGCAGCCCGGAAGATATCGCGCACGCCGTCGCGTTCCTCGCGTCGCCGCAAGCGGGCTATATCACCGGCACGACACTGCATGTGAACGGCGGAATGTACATGTAGTAACCAAATTCGGTTACTATCCGCGCCTTGACGCGTTTGCAAATGCGTAAGGCGCATGCCTTGACAGGAACCCGATGCGCTGCTTTTTTGCCGGGTCAAACCTGATAAAATGCGCGCACCTGTATTTTTGAACTTCTTTTCCCTTGGAGGGGTAATGGACAATATCGAACAGCGCGTCAAGAAGATCGTCGCAGAACAACTGGGCGTTGCAGAAGCTGAAATCAAGAACGAAGCTTCGTTCGTGAACGACCTCGGCGCCGACTCGCTCGACACCGTTGAGCTCGTGATGGCCCTCGAAGACGAATTCGGCATGGAAATTCCGGATGAAGAAGCCGAGAAAATCACCACCGTTCAGCAAGCGATCGATTACGCTCGCGCGAACGTCAAGGCCTAAAGTCATTCGCGCCTGCGTTTCTGCGTTGGCGGCGTATGACGCCCTGCCGTGTCGGTTGCCGACGCCAGCAGGGCTGGCGCGTTTTGGCGTACTGCTTGCCGCGCCGTTTGCCATGCAGGAGCCAGCGATGTTGACTGCGCAAATTTTCGCGCGATTGCCGACTTAACAGCCACAGGGCACACAGGGCAGAATCCTGTGGCCGCTGTGGCTTTTGCTTTTGTCATCTATGAAAAAGGGGTTACCGTGAGCCGCCGTCGTGTTGTTGTTACAGGCCTGGGGCTGATTTCGCCTGTTGGCAATAATGTTGCCGACGGCTGGGCCAATCTGGTCGCCGGCAAGTCGGGTATTGCCAATATCACGAAGTTCGATGCATCGAACTTCTCGACTCGTTTCGCCGGCGAGGTGAAGGGCTTCAATATCGAGGACTACATCCCCGGTAAGGAAGCGCGCCACATGGATACGTTCATCCATTACGGCGTGGCTGCAGGCATCCAGGCGATGCAGGACAGCGGCCTCGAAGTCACCGACGAGAATTCGGAGCGTATCGGTGTGGTGGTCGGTTCGGGCATCGGCGGTTTGCCGATGATCGAAGTGACGCAAACCGAACTGCTCAATCGCGGCCCACGCCGTATTTCGCCGTTCTTCGTGCCGGCGTCGATCATCAACATGATCTCCGGCCATCTGTCGATCAAGTTCGGCATCAAGGGTCCGAATCTCGCCATCGTCACTGCATGTACCACCGGTCTGCATTGCATCGGCGAGGCTTCACGTCTGATCGAATACGGCGACGCCGACGTGATGATCGCGGGCGGCGCGGAATCGACCGTATCGCCGCTGGGTATCGGCGGCTTTGCGGCGGCGCGCGCGCTGTCGCAACGCAATGACGATCCGGCCACCGCGAGCCGTCCGTGGGACAAGGACCGCGACGGTTTCGTGCTGGGCGAGGGCGCGGGCGTGATGGTGCTCGAAGAGTACGAGCATGCGAAGGCGCGCGGCGCGAAGATTTACGCCGAAGTCAGCGGCTATGGGATGAGCGGCGACGCCTATCACATGACCGCGCCGCTGGAAGACGGCGACGGCGCACGCCGCTGCATGCTGGCCGCGATGAAGAACGCGGGCATCAATGCCGATCAGGTGAATTACCTGAACGCGCACGGCACGTCCACGCCGCTCGGCGACCTCGCTGAAACCACCGGCATCAAGCGCGCGTTCGGCGATCACGCCAAAGATATGGTCGTGAATTCGACCAAGTCGATGACGGGTCACCTGTTGGGCGGCGCGGGCGGTCTGGAGTCGGTGTTCACCGTGCTGGCCGTGCATCATCAGGTGTCGCCGCCGACCATCAACATCTTCAATCAGGATCCGGCCTGCGATCTCGATTACTGCGCGAACACTGCGCGGGAGATGAAGATCGACGTCGCGCTGAAAAACTCGTTCGGGTTCGGCGGCACGAACGGCACGCTGGTCTTCAAGCGCGCCTGATCGCCTGATAGCGGGTGACGCACCAGTCGACGACGCCGGCTCTGCCGGCGCTCTCCCTCGCATCGGCAACGCCCGAAGGAGCGACGCAGCGGATCGCGCTGCGTCGCTCCTTGTCTATGCGCGTTGCGTTGGGGGTGTTCGTACTGACGGCGACGTTGGCTGTCTACACCTGTGCCGCGTCGCACCTGGGCGTATGGGAGGCGGTTCCGTTGACGCTTGCCGTGGGGGCACTGCTCAGCCTCTGCGCAGTCAGACACGAGCGTGCGCAACCAGTCGCGCTAAGAATAGGGCGGGACGAATTGTCTGCCTGGGATCAGGCGGGCAAGCTGCTGGCGCAGGGCAGGATTGCCGGCTGTTCGCAGTGGAGCGGGCGCCTGCTAATTCTCGCGCTCAAGCCTGACGCGGGACGCTCGAGTACCTTGCTGCTTGCCGCCGACTCGCTCCCGGTATCCGTTTTCCGGGAACTGTCGGTGTTGGGCCGACGCGCCGCCGGCGCCTGACTGTAACGACTGTAACCGCTGTTACCGGAGTAACGTGCCCGGATGATGTGGACGCTACAATGGTGCCCCGCCATGCGCCCTATAGTTAAGTTAACGGATTTATCAGGTGAGCGAAAAAGAAATTGATCAGGTGCTGGTCGAGCGCGTCCAGAAGGGCGACAAGGCCGCGTTCGAGCTTCTGGTCTCCAAATACCACCGCAAGATTCTCCGGCTGATCTCCCGTCTCGTGCGAGACCCCGCCGAAGTGGAGGACGTCGCGCAGGATGCCTTTATCAAGGCGTACCGGGCGTTGCCTCAGTTTCGCGGGGAATCGGCTTTTTATACGTGGTTGTACCGGATTGCGGTCAACACGGCAAAGAACTACCTTGCCACCCAAGGCCGCCGCGCACCCACTTCGACCGAAGCAGATGCTGAAGAAGCTGAAACTTTCTCGGACGCCGACCAACTAAGGGATATCAACACGCCTGAGTCGATGTTGATGAGCAAGCAGATCGCTGAGACGGTCAATGCTGCGATGGCGGTTTTACCGGAAGAATTGCGCACCGCCATTACTCTTCGTGAAATTGAAGGTTTGAGCTACGAGGAAATCGCTGAGATGATGGGCTGCCCAATCGGCACCGTCAGATCACGAATTTTCCGCGCTCGCGAAGCCATTGCGGCAAAATTGCGTCCGTTGCTTGACACACCTGAAGGCAAGCGCTGGTAATTCCCAGCCGGCCGACCGGGCACGGGTGCAATATCTGGATTAGTGGTGTCACTACGGGGTATTTGTAAGATGGGGAGCATCATGGGGTCGGTCTCGGTGCAATCGCAAGCCAGTTCGCGCGGTGAACGTCTGTCCGCTTTTGTCGACGGTGAGCTGGTCGGCGAAGAGCATCTGAATCTGGACAAGTTTCTTGCCGGGCTGGACGGTGAAGACCGCGTGGCCTGGTCGAGCTATCACCTGATCGGGGACGCGCTGCGTTCGGACGATCTGGCGATCAGTCCAGCCACGAGCAGCGCGTTCCTGAACGGTTTCGCCGCGCGCTTCGAAAATGAGCCGCACGTGTTCGCGCCAGCTGCCATGCCGGTCGCGCGCCGTTTGCTGGCGTTGCGCCGCCGTGTCGTGCCGGCGTTTGCCGTAGCGGCCGCCGCGGCCACGCTGACGTGGATCGTCGTGCCGCAACTGCAAGGCGTGCCGGGCGCTCCGGGCGCGCAACTCGCATCGCTGCATGGCGACGCGGTACAACGCGTGGCGATGGCGCCGGTGTCGGGAGCAGCGCAGCCGATCGCGCAGGACGCGAACATCATCCGCGACGCAAGCCTCGATCAATATCTGGAAGCTCACCAGCAATTCGCGCAACAACCGGTCATGGCGGGCTCGATGCCGGTGATTCGCGCAGCTTCAGTCTCTACGCAAGGCCAATAGTTTGATGCAGACTCCGCGGTTGAATAAAACGACTATCTGGGGGCGGCTGCCGACATTTCTGTTCTGCGCAGCCGTATTGTTGTCCGCTACGCCGCGGGTCTTTGCACAAACCGCCGATCCGCTCGTCGCCCGTCGCACGGCCGCGGATCTGCTCGATCGGATCCATCAGGCTGCTCAGCAGCAAAACTACGAAGGCGCGTTCGTCTATCAGCGCGGCAATTTCGTTCAGACGTCGCGTATCGCGCATTACTCGACCCATTCCGACGGCGAATTCGAGCAACTCGAGAGCCTCGACGGCAAGCCGCGCAAAATGCTCCGTCATAACGACGATCTCTACACGTTCGTGCCGGAGCGGCGTCTGTTGGTAGTCGAGAAGCGCCAGAACAAAGATTCGTTCCCGGCCCTGCTCGCGGTGAGCGGCGAACAGGTCCTGTCTGTCTACGAGCCCAAGCTGCTCGGTGAGGACCGCGTCGCGGGCGTCGACAGCCAGGTGATCGAACTCGATCCGAAGGACGCATATCGCTTCGCCTACAAGCTTTGGGCCGACAAGAAGACGGGCCTGCTGCTGCGCGCGCAAACCCTCGACCCGAACGGCCAGGTCCTCGAACAGTTGTCGTTTTCGCAGATTCGCATCGGCGTGCCGGTCGACAAAGCAAGCATCGTCAATGGCATTCGTAATACGGCGGGTTGGACGGTGGTGCGTCCGCCGGTCGAGCCAGTCGACATGGCCGCGCAGGGCTGGCAGATCACGCCGACCGTGCCGGGCTTCCGCATGATCCGTCAGTTGCGTCGTCCGATGGCCGCGCGCGAAGCGGGTCAGCCGACCATTCCGGTGGACCAGGCCGTGTTCTCTGACGGCCTCGCGGCCATTTCGGTGTTCGTCGAGCCGGTCGAGAACAACACGCGCAAGGAAGGCTCGGGAGACAGCGGCGCCACGCACGTACTAGTCAAGCGCCGGGGCGACTTCTGGATTACTCTGCTCGGTGAAGTGCCCCAGACCACATTGCAGCAATTTGCGTCTGCCATAGAATACAAATCTCCGAAGTAACCCTCCGAATCCTGAATCCCTCGGCTTGCTACGATATGACGACTTTCTCGGTGCGCAAATTCCTCGCGGCCGCGGTGGTAGCGGCGTGTTTGCCGCTCGTGCCGCACATGGCGTCGGCGGCTCCCGCCGCCAATCTGCCCGACTTCACTGACCTGGTCGACAAAGTCGGCCCGGCGGTCGTCAATATTCGCACGACTACTCGCGTGTCAAACAGCGGTCCCCGCGGCGGTCTTCCGCCCGGTATGGACGACGGCGACATGTCGGAGTTCTTCCGCCGCTTCTTCGGCATTCCGTTGCCGCAGTCGCCGCAATCTCCGGGGGCGCCCGGTTCGCCACGCGGCGGCGACAACGGCGGCGGCAGTGGCGGCAGCCAGGACACGCCGGATAGCAACGATCCGGAGCAGAACAGCGGGGTGGGCTCGGGCTTCATCCTGTCGGCGGACGGTTATGTGATGACCAACGCGCACGTCGTCGACGACGCGGACACCATCTACGTCACGCTGACCGACAAGCGCGAATTCAAGGCGAAACTGATCGGCGTCGACGACCGCACGGACGTCGCCGTCGTGAAGATCAGCGCTGCCAATCTGCCGACCATCACGATCGGCGACTCGAACAAGGTGCGCGTGGGCGAGTGGGTGGTCGCAATCGGCTCGCCATTCGGTCTCGAGAACACGGTGACGGCCGGCATCGTCAGCGCCAAGGGGCGCGATACCGGCGACTATCTGCCGTTCATCCAGACCGACGTGGCGGTCAACCCGGGTAACTCGGGCGGTCCGCTGATCAACATGCAGGGCGAAGTGATTGGCATCAACTCGCAGATCTACAGCCGCACCGGTGGCTTCATGGGCATCTCATTCGCGATTCCGATCGACGAGGCGATGCGTGTCGCCGATCAACTGAAGAGTTCCGGTAAGGTGGTGCGCGGCCGTATCGCGGTGGCGATCGGCGAAGTGACCAAAGACGTCGCTGACTCACTCGGCCTGCCCAAGGCGCAGGGCGCGCTGGTGAGCAGCGTCGAACCGGGCGGCCCGGCGGATAAGGCCGGCGTGCAGCCGGGCGACATCATTCTGAAGTTCAACGGTCATTCGGTCGACACGGCCACGGATCTGCCGCGCATGGTCGGCGACACGAAGCCGGGAACCAAGTCGACGATCACCATCTGGCGCAAGGGTCAGACGCGTGACCTGCCGGTCACGATCGCCGAGATGCAGCCGGACAAAACCGCGAAGGCGGATCAGAAGAAGCCGCAGCCGCCGAAGCAGCGCGCGACGAACGCGCTGGGTCTCGCCGTCAGCGACATCCCCGCTGATCAGTTGAAAGCGCTGAAGCTTCACAACGGCGTGCAGATCGACGCGGTGGACGGCCCGGCGACACGTGTCGGCCTGCAGAAAGGCGACATCGTGCTGCGGGTCGGCGACACGGACATCACGAGCGCCAAGCAGTTCGACGAACTGACTTCGCACCTCGATTCGACGAAGATGGTCGCGCTGCTGGTTCGTCGTGGCGAGAATACGCAGTTCGTGCCGATCCGCCCGCGCAGCGCGCAGAAATGAGCGGAGCGGCGCCGCTCACGCTCTACGGGCGAGCGTGGTGCCACCTCTGCGACGACATGCGCGCCGCGCTCGAGCCGTTGCTGACCGAGTTCGGCGCGCAGGTCGAGGTGATCGACGTCGACAGCGATCCGCTGCTGGAAGCCCGTTACAACGAACTGGTGCCTGTTCTGGTCTGCGACGGCGTCGAACTGTGTCACTATCACCTCGACGCAGCGCGGGTTCGTACCGCACTGGCCGCACGTGCAACGGCGGCCCGCTGAGATTACCCAAGGGTTCAACGACCGCACAAACGCGCGTTGCGCCCACCGAGTTTCACGCCTCTCCTGAGCCATCTTTTTCCCCGAGCTTCGCAAGATGCGCCGGGCGATAGCCTTTTCGGCTAAAATAGATAGGTTTTTCACCTACTTACAAGGCGTGCTCCGCTATTGTCCGAGCGCGCCTTTTTTGCTTGATCGGCACTGAATGGATCATATTCGTAACTTCTCGATCATTGCGCACATCGACCATGGCAAGTCGACGCTCGCCGATCGCATCATCCAGATCTGCGGCGGCCTGTCCGACCGCGAGATGGAATCCCAGGTGCTCGACTCGATGGATCTCGAGCGCGAGCGCGGCATCACCATCAAGGCACAAACCGCCGCACTGACGTATCGCGCCCGCGACGGGCAGGTCTACAACCTGAACATGATCGACACGCCGGGCCACGTCGACTTCTCGTACGAAGTCAGCCGCTCGCTGTCCGCATGCGAAGGCGCGCTGCTGGTCGTCGATGCGAGCCAGGGCGTGGAGGCGCAAACCGTCGCCAACTGCTACACGGCGATCGAACTCGGCGTCGACGTGATTCCGGTGCTCAACAAGATCGACCTGCCGGCTGCGAACCCCGAAAACGCGATCGCCGAAATCGAAGACGTGATCGGCATCGACGCAACCGACGCCACGCGTTGCAGCGCGAAGACCGGCCTCGGCGTCGAAGACGTGCTCGAAGCGCTGGTCGCGAAAGTGCCGGCGCCGAAGGGCGATCCCGAAGCGCCGTTGCAGGCGCTGATCATCGACTCGTGGTTCGACAACTACGTCGGCGTCGTAATGCTGGTGCGCATCGTCAACGGCACGCTGCGTCCGAAGGACAAGATCCGCATGATGGCGACCGGCGCTCAGTACCCGGTCGAGCACATTGGCGTGTTCACCCCGAAGTCGAAGAATCTCGAATCGTTGTCGGCGGGGCAGGTGGGTTTCATCATCGCCGGCATCAAGGAACTGGCCGCGGCGAAGGTGGGCGACACCGTCACGTTGGTAAACCGTCCGGCGCCCGAGCCGCTGCCGGGCTTCAAGGAAGTGAAGCCGCAGGTGTTCGCCGGCCTCTATCCGGTCGAAGCGAACCAGTACGATGCGTTGCGCGACTCGCTCGAAAAGCTGAAGCTCAATGACGCTTCGCTGCAGTACGAGCCGGAAGTGTCGCAGGCGCTCGGCTTCGGCTTCCGTTGCGGCTTCCTCGGTCTGTTGCACATGGAGATCGTGCAGGAACGTCTCGAACGTGAGTTCGACATGGACCTGATCACCACGGCGCCAACCGTGGTGTACGAAGTCCTGCAACGCGACGGCACGATCATCATGGTCGAGAATCCGGCCAAGATGCCGGAGCCGTCGAAGATCGAAGAAGTGCGCGAGCCGATCGTCACCGTGAATCTGTACATGCCGCAAGACTATGTCGGCTCGGTGATCACGCTGTGTACGCAAAAACGCGGCACGCAGATCAACATGCAATATCACGGCCGCCAGGTGCAACTCACGTATGAAATTCCGATGGGCGAAGTCGTGCTCGACTTCTTCGATCGTCTGAAGTCGATCTCGCGCGGCTATGCGTCGATGGATTACGAGTTCAAGGAATACCGCGCGTCCGACGTCGTGAAGGTCGACATGCTGATCAACGGCGACAAGGTGGATGCGCTGTCGGTCATCGTGCACCGTTCGCAAAGCCAGTATCGCGGCCGCGAAGTGGCGGCGAAAATGCGCGAACTGATTCCGCGCCAGATGTACGACGTAGCGATCCAGGCGACGATCGGGTCAAACATCATCGCGCGTGAAAACATTAAAGCGTTGCGTAAGAACGTGCTGGCAAAATGCTACGGCGGTGACATTTCGCGTAAGAAGAAGCTGCTCGAAAAGCAGAAGGCAGGCAAGAAGCGAATGAAGCAGGTGGGCTCGGTGGAAATTCCGCAAGAGGCCTTCCTCGCGATCCTGCGTGTCGAAGACAAATAAGTTGAATAACGGAACGCTATGAATTTTGCGCTGATTCTTTTTGTGCTCGTCATTTTGACGGGCGTCGCATGGGTCGCGGACAAACTGGTTTTCCTGCCGAAACGGCGCCGCGCGGCGGAAGCCGCGGTCGCCGAGTTCGACCGTCAGCAAGCGCGCATCGGCGAGCGTTTCGCCGACGAAAACGCGGCGCAAACGCGCGCGCGTTTGCGTGACGACAAGCTGCGTCAACCGTGGTGGCTCGAGTATTCGGCGAGCTTTTTCCCGGTGATTCTGGTTGTGTTCGTCGTGCGCTCGTTCGTGGTCGAGCCGTTCAAGATTCCGTCGGGCTCGATGGTGCCGACGCTGCTGGTGGGCGACTTCATCCTCGTCAATAAATTCGAATACGGTATCCGTCTGCCGATCACCAACACGCAAGTCACGCAGGGCAGTCCGCTCGCGCGCGGCGACGTCGTGGTGTTCCGTTATCCGAAAGACGAATCGGTCGACTACATCAAGCGCGTGATTGGCCTGCCGGGCGACGTCGTCGAGTATCAGGACAAGAAGCTCACGATCAACGGTAAGCCGGTGCCGGAAACGCCGCTTGCCGATTATCTCGACGAAGAGCGCCTCGGTTACGCGAAGCAGTTCGAAGAAGATATCGACGGCCGCAAGAACGCGGTGCTGAACAATCCGGCGGTGCCGCCGTTCATCGTCGGCGCGGAAGATTTTCCGTATCGCGACAACTGCACGTACAACGCACACGGCGTGATTTGCAAAGTGCCGCCGGGCAATTACTTCATGATGGGCGACAACCGCGATAACAGCGCGGATAGCCGTTACTGGGGTTTCGTGCCGAACCAGAATATCGTCGGCCGCGCCTTTTTCATCTGGATGAACTTCAGCGATCTGAAACGCATCGGCTCATTCCACTGAGTTCGTCTGCGTCGATTGCACGACACGCCGCGCAACTGACCCGCATCCGGTCACATCAGTCGCGGCGTGTTATCACGCTACTTTAAAAACCCGCGGTAACGTCGCTTCACCACGCTTTTTCCGCAGGCCGCCCCGCGTTTTCGCCGGGTCAGGCGCCCGCGTTATACTCTGCCCATGCCCCTATCTCCGTTGGAAAGCCGACTGCGCTACGAATTTCGCAATGCGGAATTGTTGCGCCAGGCTTTAACGCACCGTAGTCATAGTTCCACGCACAACGAACGGCTCGAATTTCTCGGCGACTCCGTTCTGAATTGCGCGGTGGCTGCGCTTTTGTTCCAACGTTTCGGCAAACTGGACGAAGGCGATCTGTCGCGCGTTCGTGCCAATCTGGTGAAGCAACAGTCGCTATACGAAATCGCTCAGGCGCTTAATATTTCAGAAGGCTTACGACTCGGCGAAGGCGAATTGCGCAGCGGTGGTTTCCGCCGCCCGTCGATCCTCGCCGACACGCTTGAAGCGGTGCTGGGCGCGGTGTTCCTCGATGGCGGCTTCGACGCCGCGCAGACGGTCATCAAGCGCCTGTACGTGCCGATTCTCGATCACATCGATCCGCGCACGCTCGGCAAGGATGCCAAGACGCTGCTGCAGGAGTATCTGCAAGGTCACAAGATCGCGCTGCCGACTTACACGGTCGTCGCGACGCATGGTGCGGCACACAATCAGCAGTTCGAAGTCGAATGCACGGTGCCGAAGCTGGACGTGAAAGTGTCCGGTTCCGGCGCGAGTCGTCGCGCGGCGGAGCAGGCGGCGGCCAAGAAGGCGCTCGACGAAGTGATGGCGGCGGCCCCCGCCGTTGTCGCGAAGCCGAAGCGTTCCAAGGGCGCGCGCGCGGCGAAAAAAGCCGAGCCGGAGATTGTGCCCGGCGTCACGGGTGTCCAGGCCGCGCTGGATTTGCGCAGCCCGGAGCGCAAGAGCGAACGCGGTACGGCACGCGGCGAACCGCGCGCTGCGGCTCTGGACTCCGCTGCTGAAAGGTCGGCCGTGGAAAAGTCCTTTGCCGAAAAGTCCGCCGTGGAAAAAACCACCACCGAACGCCCCACGTTGACCGCCGCCGGCGCACCGCTCGCAGTCATTCGCGCGGCGCACGTCGAGTACAGCGGGCAGGACAAAGCCGAGCGCGCCGACAAGCCCGAAAAGTTGGATAAGGCGGACAAAGCTGCCACCCACCCGACGGTCACGCACACGAGCGACAAAGCAGCACCAGCGGACAAACCGCTCGACGGCAAAACCGACGCCGCGTCCGCGCGCAGCGCAGACCGCCAGCGCAGCCGCGAAGCGATACCCGGTACAGCCGCCGCGTCCACATCAGGCGCGTCGGCCGCCCCCACCGAACACGAACCCGGCGTAGCCGACGCGGTGCAAACCCGCGTCGCCGATGCGGGCCATTGATTGCCATCGGCGCGCCATTCCCGCGTGTCGATCTGAACTTGCCGTAGCCTGAATATGAACGCTCCCACTCCCACTGGTTTTCGCTGCGGCATGGTCGCGATCGTCGGCCGCCCTAACGTCGGCAAGTCCACGCTGATGAACGCGCTGGTCGGCCAGAAAGTCAGTATCACGTCGCGCAAGGCGCAGACCACGCGCCATCGCATCACCGGCATTCACACGCTCGAAGACGCGCAGTACATCTTCGTTGACACGCCGGGTTTCCAGACCAAGCACAGCGGCGCGCTGAACCGGTCGCTCAATCGCGCGGTCACGTCCACGCTGACCTCGGTCGACGCGATCCTGTTCGTGATCGAAGCCGGCCGCTTCGGCCCGGACGATCAGAAGGTGCTCGACCTGATCCCGCCGTCGGTGCCCACGCTGCTGATCGCGAACAAGCTCGATCGCGTGTCCGATAAAGATTCGCTGTTCCCGTTCATGCAGCAGGTCAGCGCGCTGCGCCAGTTCAGCGAGATCGTGCCGCTGTCGGCCAAGCACCCCGAGGACATCAAGCGTCTGATGGCTACCGTCAAGCCGTTCCTGCCGGAAGGCGCGCCGATTTACGGCGAAGACGACCTGACCGATCGCAGCGAGCGCTTCCTGGCCGCAGAAATCCTGCGCGAAAAAGTGTTCCGCTGGACCGGTGACGAGCTGCCGTACACGAGCACCGTACTGATCGACAAGTTCGAGACCGAAGGCCGCCTGCGCCGCGTTTTCGCGACCATCATGGTCGAACGCGACACGCACAAGGCGATGATCATCGGCCAGAAGGGCGCGAAGCTGAAGCAGATCAGCACCGAAGCGCGTCTCGACATGGAAAAGCTGTTCGACGGACCGGTCTATCTGGAAACCTTCATCAAGGTGAAGAGCGGCTGGGCCGACAACGAAGCCGGACTCCGTGCGTATGGGTACGAATGACGCGTGGATGACGCTGAATTCCGACGCTGCGCCGGACGAATCACAACCGGCCGCGCCGGCGCGCGAACCGTCGAAACCGGCGCGTAGTCGCGCCAAAAAATCTTCCAGCACGAGCTCCCAAGGCGCCCCGGGCACCGAAGGCGAGCCGCGTGAATCGGCAAGCGGCGCGACAAGCCGCGCGACGACTCGCGCATCACCCCGCCGCGCGCCGCGCACCTCCGCTTCCGACTACCGGATCGCGGAGCAACCCGCTTTCGTTCTACATAGCTATCCGTATCGCGAGACCAGTCTGATCATCGACGTGCTGTCGCGCGACCACGGCCGTCTCGCGCTCGTCGCGAAGGGTGCGAAGCGCCCGCATTCCGCGCTGCGCGGTGTGTTGCAGACCTTCCAGCCGCTCGCGCTGTCGTGGTCGGGTAAATCCGAAGTGCGCACGTTGACCGGCGCCGAATGGGTCGGCGGCATGCTGCCGTTGACTGGCGGCGCGCTGCTGTGCGGCTTCTATGTCAACGAGCTGCTGGTCAAATTCTGCGCGCGCGAAGATCCGCATCCCCAACTGTTCCATCACTACGTCGTAACGATGACGCGTCTCGCGCACGACGAGCCGCCCGTGCAGGTGCTGCGCTCGTTCGAACGCGTGCTGCTGCGCGAGACCGGTTATGCGATGTCGCTCGATCGCACCGTCGCGCGTAAAGCTGTGCTGCCCGAAGGCCGCTACGTGTTCGATCCGGAGCGCGGCGTGCGCGAAGCGTCCGACGACTGGCCCGCGCAATGGCCGGTGGTCGCCGGACAAACCTTGCTCGATATGGAGCAGGACGATTACCATCGAGCGCAGACCGTGGCGCAAAGCAAAACACTGATGCGCTTTCTGCTCAACACTTACCTTGGCGGCACGCCGCTCGCGACGCGCCAGATCCTGATCGAATTGCAGAACTTATGAGCTTCTTTCTTACGTCGCCGACTGTGATTGACTTGGGCGTGAACATCGATCACGTCGCTACGCTGCGCAACGCGCGCGGCACGTCTTATCCCGATCCGATCCGCGCGGCATTGATGGCCGAGGAGGCCGGTGCGGACGCGATCACGCTGCATCTGCGCGAAGATCGCCGCCATATCGTCGACGCCGACGTGCGCAAGCTGCGCCCGCTGCTGAAGACGCGGATGAATCTCGAATGCGCGGTCACGCAGGAGATGCTCGACATTGCCTGCGAAGTGCAGCCGCACGACGTGTGTCTCGTGCCGGAAAAGCGCGCGGAGCTGACGACCGAAGGCGGCCTCGACGTCGCCGGCCAGTTCGAAGCGGTGCGCGCCGCCTGCAAGCAACTCGCGCAAGCGAAGTCGCGCGTGTCGCTCTTCATCGATCCCGACGAAACGCAGATTCGCGCCGCGCACGAAGCCGGCGCGCCGGTGATTGAACTGCACACGGGCCGTTACGCGGAAGCGCACGATCCCGCCGAACAGCAGCGCGAATACGAACGCGTGGCGCGCGCGGTCGAATTCGGTTTGACGCTCGGCATCAAGGTCAATGCCGGTCACGGCCTGCACTACACCAACGTGCAGCAGATCGCGGCGATCGACGGGATCGTCGAGCTGAACATCGGCCACGCGATCGTCGCGCACGCGATCTTCGCCGGCTGGGACAACGCGGTGCGCGAGATGAAGGCGATCATGGTCGCCGCGCGTCTCGGCGCGCGCGGCTGATGCGGCCCGACACGGCGGTCTCCGGCATGGCGATCTACGGCATCGGCACCGACATCGTTCAGGTCAGCCGCGTCGCCGCGGTGATGACGCGCACCGACGGGCGTTTCGCGGAGAAGGTCCTCGGCCCCGACGAGCTGCGAATCTATCACGCGCGCCACGCCCGTTCGGCGGCGCGCGGTCTCGCGTTTCTCGCCACGCGCTTCTCGGCGAAAGAAGCGTTCTCGAAGGCGATCGGCCTCGGCATGCGCTGGCCGATGACCTGGCGCGCGCTGCAAACGCTCAACAAGCCGAGTGGCGAGCCGATGGTGGTGGCGTCCGGCGAGCTGGCCGAATGGCTCGACGCACGCGGCATCACGGCGCGCGTGACGATCAGCGACGAGCGCGACTACGCGGTGTCGTTCGTGATCGCGGAGACGGCGCAAGCGGGCGGGGCGGAGGCCTTGGACGCGGCACCGACGCCGCCCCCGCCGACCGTCGCCGGATAAAAAATATTCTGGGCGCGGCCCGCGCTGGCCGCGTCTCTTCTTGCCCAACGCTTCCTTCCAGCGAAACTCGATGAAAACCACTCCCGGACCGGTGATGCTCGACGTGGTCGGCAAAACGCTGAACGACGACGACAAGCGCCGCCTTGCCCATCCGATGACCGGCGGCGTGATCCTGTTCGCGCGCCACTATGAGAGCCGCGCGCAACTGATCGCGCTGACCGATGCGATCCGCTCGGTCCGCGAGGATCTGCTGATCGCCGTCGATCACGAAGGCGGCCGCGTACAGCGCTTTCGCACTGACGGCTTTACGGTGCTGCCGGCGATGGGCAAGCTCGGCGCGCTGTGGGACAGCGACGTGCTGCACGCCACCAAGGTGACGACCGCGGTCGGCTACATCCTCGCGGCGGAGTTGCGCGCGTGCGGCATCGACCTGAGCTTCACGCCGGTGCTCGATCTGAACTACGGTCAATCGCAGGTGATCGGCGACCGCTCGTTTCACCGCGATCCGCGCGTGGTGGCCCTGCTCGCGAAGAGTCTGAATCATGGCCTCGCGCTGGCCGGCATGAGCAATTGCGGCAAGCACTTTCCGGGGCACGGTTTCGCGCACGCGGACTCGCACGTCGCGATGCCCGTCGACGATCGTTCGCTCGACGAGATCCTGCACGACGACGTGGCGCCGTATGACTGGCTCGGCTTGTCGTTGGGAGCGGTGCTGCCTGCGCACGTCGTCTATCCGCAGGTCGACTCGAAGCCGGCTGGTTTCTCGCGTGTGTGGTTGCAGGACATCCTGCGCAAGAAGCTGCGCTTCGAAGGCGCGATTTTCAGCGACGATCTGTCGATGGAAGCCGCGCGCCAGGGCGGCACGCTGACGGAAGGCGCGAGCGCCGCGTTGCAGGCCGGTTGCGACATGGTGTTGATCTGCAATCAGCCGGACGAAGCGGAGAAGGTGCTGGATGCGCTGCGCTTCACGCCGTCGAAGGAATCGCGGCGGCGTCTGAAGCGGATGCGGCCGCGCGGCAAGGCGCTGACGTGGAGCAAGCTGGTCGCCGAGCCGCAGTATCTGGAAGCGCAGGCCTTGCTGCGCAGCGTGTTCGCGTAGAGCGTAGACGGCAGACCGTCGAGGTCGTGTGAGTGGTGCGTGGTCACTGTGCGGCCACGGCGAGCGGGCCGACAGAAAAACGGCGTCTTGATTGGATCAAGGCGCCGTTTTTTTGGGGGGAGCTTGTCGAGTTTCAGCCGAACTCAGTTCAACCGCATGCGTTGCAGCTTGTTGTACAGCGTCTTCGGACTGATGCCGAGCAGCGACGCCGCCCGGTGACGCGTTCCGCCGACCGCATCGAGCGTCGCGCGAATCAGCATTTCCTCGACGTCGGCGAGCGGCGTACCGACCGTGACCTGCACGCGGCTGCCGTTCAGATCGCGGCCGTTCGCCGAGCCCTCGTCGGCGCGCAACGACTCCAGCACGTCGCCCGACGCGTGATACGCGCGTCGCACGCGATCCTGCAATTCGCGCACGTTGCCCGGCCATTCGTACGCGAGACACTCGCGCAGGAAGTTCGGGCCGATCTGCTTGGGGCCCTCGGACGTGCCGCGCGCGGCGGCCTCGTGATTCGATTCGTCGACCACCGCCTGCGCGATCAGCGCCGGATCGTCGCCGCGTTCGCGCAATGGCGGCAGCGTCACCGCGGCGGCTTCGAGCCGTAGCGCGAGCTCCTGCAGCAGGCTGCCGTCGGCCACCGCTGCGCGGGGGGGCTTGCGGGTCGACGCGATCAACCGGAAGTCTGTCGCGACCTGATTGGTGCCGCCGACCCGCATGAACGTCTGCGAGTCCAGCGCGCGCAGCAGGGCTTCCTGCTGCGCGCGCGGCAATTCGGCGATTTCGTCGATGAACAGCGTGCCGCCGCTTGCCTGCTCGAACAGGCCCGGCTCGCGCTGCTCAGCGGCACCGAACGCGCCGCGTTCATGCCCGAACAGCAGGCTGTCGAGCGAGCGATGCGCGCCGACGCCGCCCGCGCCACGCACGTCCAGTGTGATGAAAGGTCCCTTGCGACGCCGACTCATGTCATGCAGCGTGCGCGCCGCGATCTGCTTGCCGGTGCCGGTTTCGCCGCAAATCAGCACGGCCGCCTCGGTCGGCGCGATATGTTCGATCGTGTCGTACACGTGCTGGATCGCGCCGCTGCGGCCGAGCATCGATCCGAACCGGCCGAGCTGACGCAGCGACGCACGCAGGGTCTGCACTTCCTCGGTCAGTTCGTACGGACGCGGAATGCGCGCGAGCAGGCTGCGCAAACGCGGGATGTTGACCGGCTTGAGCAGGTAGTCCCAGATGCCGTGCCGCAGACCCTCGATCGCGCTCTCGACCGTCGCGTTGCCGGTCATCACGATCACGGGCAAGGCACCGCCGGGCGGATGCGCGGGCAAATGCTGCAGCAGGTCGAGACCGCTGCCGTCCGGCAGATTCAGGTCGACCAGCACGACGTCGGGAATGAAGCGCGTCAACGCGGCCCGCGCCTCGGCGATGGTGGTCGCGGTGTCGACGGAGAAGCCGTCGGCGGTGAGGATGGCGGACAGGCCTGACAGGCTATTGGGATCGTCTTCAACAATCAGGGCGTGTGGCATGGCAAGCGCAATTTTTTAGATGGATGGAATACCCGCTGCGCTGCGCCGCTCTTTCGACGGGCGCGCAATACAGGCGCGGTGGCTGGCCGGTACGATGAGTCGGATGCCGAGCCGGGAGGTGCCCGGCATGGACGACAGCCATGCGAATCGCCGGGGCGCGGCACGCAGCAAATGGGGCAGCAATTCGACTCACGAAATTCTGGTCCTTTGGCTTTCACGGTGACGCCCGTTTTACGCCGGCGGGCGCAGTCAGGGCGTCTGTAGTTCTTGCATCCGCTCTGTCAGAAATCCCGGTTGCTATCGAAAAACCGGCGCACTTCACGTTCCGCCTCTTCGCGGGTCTTGCCGTAGCGTTCCTGAATCAGGCCGGCGAGTTTGTCGGCGCGGCCTTCGGCCTTGGTCAATTCGTCGTCCGTCAGTTCGCCCCATGCTGTCTTCGCCTTGCCGACCATCTGTTTCCACTTGCCTTCAGCAATGTCGTTATTCATGGTGCTCTCCCGTGTTGAAAAAAATAAAGCCGTACCGGCTTGGGTTCACAGCAAGCAGGGACTATGCCACCTGCATTTGCTTAAACTTTTCAATGGTTTGTCCACTGCCGGGCGGGAAGATTGGAGCGCGGGACGGCAATTTGGAGAAGCGTGCCGGTAAAGTTTTCCTCAACCGTACACGGCGTCGCGAAAAAGAAAAAGCGCCCACATTGGGCGCTTTTTTTTGCCATTTTTTCCGCAGCGCGGGCGTTGCGCCGGCGCGGGATTCAGGCGTGCAGGCGCTTACGCGCGGCTGCGGTACTCGTGGGTACGCGTGTCGATTTCGATCTTGTCGCCGATATTGCAGAAGAGCGGCACTTGCAGTTCGAAGCCGGTGGTCAGCTTGGCGTTCTTCAGCACCTTGCCCGACGACGTATCGCCCTTGACAGCCGGTTCCGTGTAGATGATCTCGCGGACCAGCGTGGTGGGCAGTTCGACCGAAATGGCTTTCTCGTTGTAGAACACGACTTCGCAAGCCATGCCGTCTTCGAGGTAGTGAAGGGCGTCGCCCATCATTTCGCTTTCGACTTCGAACTGGTTGTAGTCGGCGTCCATGAACACGTACATCGGGTCGGCGAAGTACGAGTACGTCACTTCCTTGCGTTCCAGCACGACGACGTCGAACTTGTCGTCTGCCTTGTACACGCTTTCCATGCCTGCGCCGGTCAGCAGGTTCTTGAACTTCATCTTGACGACGGCGGAGTTACGGCCCGATTTGTTGTATTCGGCCTTTTGCACGACCATTGCGTCTGCGCCGATCATCACGACGTTGCCGGTGCGGAGTTCCTGTGCGGTCTTCATAAAACTGTCCTGTACGAAATGAGTAGCTTCAACTTTTGCTCAACGGCATACGGCGCAAGCGGCTTCGGCGCTTTGCCGATCGCACGCCGCGCCGAATGAATCCGGCGGCGGAACGCGAATCGGTGAAGCGTGGCCGGCTTGCCGTGAGGAGCGGCGGCGGGGCCGCATTGCGCAGCCCTTGATTCCGGCGATCCCCAACCATCCGTTACCTGCTTTTTACCCGGAGCGGGCGTGTACACGAGTGGCGCCGAGCCACAACATACGTCCCTTTTTTGACATTGGCGCCGTCGACCCGGAGGTCGGGCACATCTGGCATCTGTCACGACATCTTTCAATGCCGGGTTCGCTGTTGCGATCGGGCCGCGCTTGCGTCGTCGGCCGTTGGATAACCGCTTATTTTAACTGACTTTTTGCGAACAAGGCCAGATTTCCAGCGAGGTCGCCTACCTGGGCGAGTTCGCCGGCCCATTCGGCGGCCCGCCGCTGCAGCGCCGGGCGGTGGCGCTGGAATTCCGCCCAATCCGGGCGGCCCGCGCCGTTCCATGCGTGCCAGAAACGCGCGAGGGCTTCCTGCGCGTCGGCGGGCAGGGTGCGGGCGTAGTGCGCGAGCGCAGCGTCGAGCTTCGGCAGATGGGCGTCGTCGGCCTGCGGGTAGATGTGCCAAACGAACGGTTTCGCCGCCCATTGGGCGCGTACGAACGAATCTTCGCCGCGTACGAAGTTGATATTGCTCGCCCACAACAGCGCGTCGTAGCCGGCTTGCGCGGTGAAGGCGAGCGCATGCGCGGTCAGGTTGCCGCGCGCGGCGTGCGTGCCGGCGGGAAACGACGACTGGCCGAAAAAGCGCGCCACCGCGCCGGAAATGCGGCCTTCGGGCACCAGCAGCACGACCGGCCCGGCGCTGTCGCGCCATTGTTCGAGCAGGCTGTCGACGGCGGGGTTTTCGTACGCGAACAGCGAGACGACCGTCGCGTCGGCGGGCGGCGGCGCGTGGCCGGTGGTCTGCCGCCACCATGCGTCGCGCGCTTCGGGCGATGCCTCGAAGGCCGCGCGCGCCGCGTCGAGATGCCGTTCCTTCAGCACGCCGCCTGTGCCGGGGCCGAGTCCCGGGAAAAAGAACGTCTTCGTCAGCGCATAGCGCGGATGGGGCGACGGTCGCAGATGAAAGTCCGCGACCCAATCCTCGGCGCTCAGATATTCGAGATTGAACCAGACCGGCGCGCGCTCGCGCTCCGCCATCGCGGCGACGTAGATGGGCGGCAGTTCGCAGCCGAACGCCTCGATCACGACATCGGCAACTTCGAGCGTGTCGCCGGCATGGGCCGGCTCGCGCCAATGTTCGACGACGATCCCGCCGACCGTCTGCCGCGCGCGATCCAGCGCCAGCGACGGACAGAGTTTCTGGAACGCATGCAGATCGTCGGCGAACACGCGCACCTGCCAGCCGTGCTCGCTCGCGAGTTGGCGCGCGAGGCGCCAGCACACGCCGATGTCGCCGAAATTGTCGATCACCGCGCAGAAGATATCGCAGGCGATCGCGGTGGAAGCGGATACGGCGGCGGTGGGCGCGGAGCGGGTCGGGTCGGTGGACATGGCGGCCTGATGGGCGGATTCGAACGACGGGCGCGGTTCGCGCGCTGGACGACCCCGCGGCTCCTGTCGCGCTACGCCGCCCCCGAGCGTTGCCGGGTTCGGCGCGCGGCACGGTTCGAACGCACGCGGAATGTTCTAAACTGGCGATTCTAAAGCCTCGCCCCCGATTGTGTGCGCCAGTTTTGCGAGGCGCGCGCCACGCGGCGCAAGGCCTCGCGAGACAGTCCCACCTAATCGACCCTGCATGACCGAACCCGAAGCAACCGACGTTTTCGAGCCGAAAAAAGTGCTCGCCCAGCTACCGCATCTGCCCGGCGTCTATCGTTATTACGACACACACGGCGCGGTGCTCTACGTGGGCAAGGCGCGCGATCTCAAGAAGCGCGTGTCGAGCTACTTCACGAAGACGCTGTTGTCGCCGCGCATCGCGATGATGGTGACGCGCATCGCGCGCATCGAGACGACCGTCACGCGCTCCGAGGCCGAAGCGCTGCTTCTCGAAAACAATCTGATCAAGGCACTCGCGCCGCGCTACAACATTCTGTTTCGCGACGACAAGTCGTATCCGTACCTCAAGCTGACCGGCCACAAATTTCCGCGCATGGCCTATTACCGGGGTTCGGTGGATCGCAAGAATCAATACTTCGGGCCGTTCCCGAGCGCGTGGGCGGTGCGCGAGAGCATTCAGATCCTGCAGCGCGTGTTCCAGTTGCGCACCTGCGAAGACTCCGTGTTCAACAACCGCACGCGGCCTTGCCTGCTGCATCAGATCGGCCGCTGCACGGCGCCGTGCGTCGGGAATATCAGCGAAGAGGATTACGCGCGCGACGTCGCCAACGCGTCGCGCTTTCTGCTCGGCCGGCAGGGCGAGGTGATGAAGGAGCTCGAGCAGAAGATGCACGCGTTCGCGAGCGAGCTGAAGTTCGAGCAGGCCGCGGCGGTGCGCAACCAGATGAGTTCGCTGTCGACGGTGCTGCATCAGCAGGCGATCGAAGTCGGCAGCGATAGCGACGTCGACATTCTCGCGGTGGTCGCGTTGGGTGGGCGTGTCTGCGTGAATCTCGCGATGGTGCGCGGCGGCCGGCACCTCGGCGACAAGGCGTATTTCCCCGCGCATGTGGAAAGCGCGTTGACGGCGGACGAGGGCGGGCTCGAAGAGGGCGGCGAAGATGAGGCGCTGCTCGGCGTCGCGATGGATGCGGGTCGCGCGGGGGAGCTGGGCGTGAGCGGTGACGTGGAGTCGTCCGAGACGGCCGCTGCCGATGCCGCTGCCGATGCGCTCGCGATCGCGCACGACATGCCGTCGGAAGACGAAGACGCGGAAGAGGACGAAGCCGACGTCGCTGATGCTGACGACATCACCGCCACAAACCTTGTCGCTTCCGAACCGTCGACGCCGCGTAAAGGCCGCACGTCCGGCGGGATCGAATCTGAAGTGCTCGAAGCGTTCATCGCCCAGCATTACCTGGGCAATCGCGTGCCACCCGTGCTGGTCGTCAGCCACGCGCCGGCCACGCGCGAACTGGTCGACGTGCTGACCGAGCAGGCCGGCCACAAGGTGACCGTGCTGCGTCAGCCACAAGGACAACGGCGCGCGTGGCTCGCGATGGCTGAGCAGAATGCGCGGCTCGCGCTGGCTCGTCTGCTGTCGGAGCAGGGCTCGCAACAGGCCCGCACGCGCGCGCTCACCGATACGCTCGGCATGGAATGCGACGACCTCGCGCATCTGCGGATCGAGTGCTTCGACATCAGCCATACGATGGGCGAGGCGACGCAGGCGTCGTGCGTGGTGTATCACCATCACAAGATGCAGTCGTCCGAATACCGCCGCTACAACATCACCGGCATCACGCCCGGCGACGACTACGCGGCGATGCGCCAGGTGCTTACGCGTCGCTACGAGAAGATGGTCGCGCAGGCCGCCGCGAATGCCGCCGACGCAGCCGCCGAATTGCAAGGCGACGCGGCCGCCGCTGCGTCGCTCGCAACGGATGCCGCGGAACCGGCGGCGGCAGGCGGCATTTTGCCGACCATCGTGTTGATCGACGGCGGCAAGGGCCAGGTCGAGATCGCGCGCCAGGTGTTCACCGAGCTGGGGCTAGACACCGGCATGCTGGTCGGCGTCGCGAAGGGCGAGGGCCGCAAGGTCGGCCTCGAAACGCTGATCTTCGCCGACGGCCGCGCGCCGCTCGAACTCGGCAAGGAAAGCGCGGCGCTGATGCTGGTCGCGCAGATTCGCGACGAGGCGCACCGCTTCGCGATCACCGGCATGCGCGCGAAGCGCGGCAAGACGCGGCAGACGTCGCGGCTCGAAGAACTCGAAGGCGTGGGTGCGAAACGGCGTCAACGGTTGCTCGCGCGGTTCGGCGGATTGCGCGGCGTGGTCGCCGCGAGCGTCGAGGATCTGGCGAGCGTCGAAGGGATTTCGCAGGCGCTGGCCGAACAGATCTACCGGCAATTGCACTGAACGCGGCGCGCTGGAGCAGGGGCGGGTCAGGCGATGAGCGGTCGCTAAGTGGCCAATAAGCAGTCATTGCGCAGTCGCTCACTGCGCAATGAGCATCCGCTCTGCCGCCAGCAGCGACCGGCCGACAACCCATCAGCACCCGCCCGGTGGCACCCACGCGGCCCGCGCCCCCACGCTAGCGCGCCGCTTTGCTTGTGGCAGGCCCTGTGACACGGCACAATTGCATCTCACTCGTCAGACGCTGCGCCTGCCCATGCCGTTTAATTTCCCGATATTCCTGACCTGGCTGCGGATCGTCCTGATTCCGCTCGTCGTCGGCGTGTTCTATTTGCCCGACATGATGATGAGCCCCGCGCACCGCAATCTCGCGGCTGCAACGATCTTCATTCTGGCGGCGCTCACCGACTGGTTCGACGGCTTTCTGGCCCGCAAGTGGAATCAGACCTCGGCGTTCGGCGCGTTTCTCGATCCGGTCGCCGACAAGCTGATGGTGACCGCCGCGTTGCTCGTGCTCGTGCAACTCGCGCGGATCGATTCGGCGATTGCGCTGGTGATCGTCGGGCGCGAGATTGCGATCTCCGCGCTGCGCGAGTGGATGGCGCAGATCGGCGCGTCGAAGAGCGTCGCGGTGAATTCGCTCGGCAAATTCAAGACGGTCTGTCAGATGGTGGCGATTCCAATGCTGCTGTTCTACGGACCGTTGTCATTCGGCGGCGGCGTGACGGTCGACACACGCGTGTGGGGGCTGTGGCTGATCTATCTGGCCGCGTTCCTGACGATCTGGTCGATGCTCTACTACATGAAGCTCGCGTGGCCGCAGATTCGCGAACGAGGTGGCGTTGCGTGAGTGGAGAAGGTCACGTCGACGGCGATTGCGGGTGCGCGAAAGCAGGTTCGAACGTGACCGACGCATCGGCGAAAACTTTTATTAAAGACATTCGCAAAAGGGGTTGACACGTTTCAGTCGTTTCTCCATAATCTCGTTTCTCCGATGCACGCAGTTTGAGGCAACGGACGCAGTAAGAGAGTAGTTGCAGTAAATAAGGCAGTAGTTAGCAGCAAGTAGCAGTACAACGCGGGAGTAGCTCAGTTGGTAGAGCGCAACCTTGCCAAGGTTGAGGTCGCGAGTTCGAGCCTCGTCTCCCGCTCCAGTTTTTTGAAGCACCGCGTTGTTTGGCGAAGTAGAAATGCAGCGCGTTGTGGTGGTAAAGCAGTGCAATGCGGGAGTAGCTCAGTTGGTAGAGCGCAACCTTGCCAAGGTTGAGGTCGCGAGTTCGAGCCTCGTCTCCCGCTCCATACATAAGGGGAAGCAGCGCTTCCCTTTTTGTTTGATGGGCTGATCGTTCCGAGTGTTCTGATCGTCCACCAGACAAATCTGCGAGCCTGCAGCTAGGTTCCAGTCCGCTTGCGGCGCGATAGCAAAGCGGTTATGCAGCGGCCTGCAAAGCCGTTTAGGCCGGTTCGACTCCGGCTCGCGCCTCCAGTAGTTGATGTAAAGAAAAGCCCCGACTTGTCGGGGCTTTTCTTTTTTGCGCGGCGCTTTTGTCGTGGCGAATGCGAGCGAGTCATGCGACCCGGCATTGCGACCGGACGAAGCAAATGTCATCCGCCGATGCTGTGCGATCGCAGCGGTGATTCTGCGTCGCCGTCATCGTGATGCTGATGACGCACAATGCGTGATTGCCCGTTCCTACCGAGGCCGCATGTACCTACAACTCACCGGCACCAACTTGCGCGTGCTCGGCTCGATGCATCTGTTTCCCGCGACCAGTCGCAGAACACCGCCCTGGGTCGCCGAAGCCTATGACTGGGCCGAAGCGCTGATCTTCGAATCCGATCCGCCGACCATCCTGCCGTTCCTGAAGACCGACCCGCAGCGCGGCGCCGCTGGACTGCGAGCTTTGCTGCCCGCCGACGCATGGGCGCAACTACAATCGCTGTGGCCCGCAGACGGCCCCGTGGGCCCGCTGGCCGACCTGCATCCGTGGGCCGTGCTGGTTGTCGCGCCGACACTGTTTCAGCAGGTCGTCGAAGGCGTCGAGCCGCGCATGCTGCGCTCGGCGATCACGCAAGCCAAACCCTATCGCTATCTCGAGACCGCGCAAGAAGTGGCGGAGCTGCTCGCATCGATTCCGATGGAGGCGATCGGCGCGGCGCTCCGCCTGCTGATGGCTGAGCGCGACGAGCCGCAACGCACGCTCGAACGGATGCACGCGGCCTGGCTGGAAGGCGATCTGCAAGCGGTGCAACAGATCGCCGTCGAGTCGCCGATGTTCAATCTTCCAGGCATCCGCCACGCGATTCTCGATGCGCGCAATCGCGCATGGGCCGCGCGTTTGAGGGCGTTGCTTCCACAGCGCGAGCGCACCCTGGTGGTGGTCGGCGCGCTGCATTTATGCGGGCCGGGCAATCTGCTCGAGTGCCTGGAACAGCCTGTCGAACCGGTCTTCTAGGCGCGTCGCAGCCCGCTGCCGGCGTGTCCACGCACCCCCAATGCCGGAACTCCGACGGCCTCGCTCAATCCCACGGTGAAGAGTGCCGCTATACACTAGCGGCCCACGACTCCGATCATCACGCAGCCCAGGGAACACGACATGCATGTCCCACCGATGCCCAGCAATGAAAGCGCCCGTATCGACACCTTGCGGGCGCTGCACATTCTCGACACGTCGCCGGAAGAACGCTTCGACCGGCTGACCCGGCTCGCGAAGCGCCTCTTCGGCGTGCCGATCGCGCTCGTGAGCCTTGTCGATACGAACCGTCAATGGTTCAAGTCGTGCGCGGGGCTGACGGCGGCCGAGACGTCGCGCGACGTGTCGTTCTGCGCGCACGCGATTCTGGACGACGACATTTTCATGGTGCC
This sequence comes from Paraburkholderia ginsengisoli NBRC 100965, assembly GCF_000739735.1. GTDB lineage: Bacteria > Pseudomonadota > Gammaproteobacteria > Burkholderiales > Burkholderiaceae > Paraburkholderia > Paraburkholderia ginsengisoli. Next base: position 458,874 of record NZ_BBJF01000003.1, read on the forward strand.
CGACACGCTCGCCGACGAGCGCTTCCACGACAATCCGCTGGTCACGGACGACCCGAATATCCGCTTCTATGCCGGCTGCCCGTTGACGGTCGCGAATGGCAGCAAGCTGGGCACACTGTGTCTGATCGACGTGAAGCCGCGCGGCCTCGACGACGAAGAACGAGCCTTGCTGCGCGATCTCGCGCATATGGCCGAACAGGAACTGGCGGCGGTGCAGCTCGCCACGCTCGACGACCTGACGCTGCTGTCCAACCGGCGCGGTTTCGAAGCGCTCGCGCAACACGCGCTGAACGTCTGCAAGCGGATGGACAAGCCGGCGTCGCTGCTGTTCTTCGATCTGAACGACTTCAAGCAGATCAACGACACGCGCGGTCATGCCGAAGGCGACCGCGCGTTGCAAACCTTCGCCGAAGTTTTGCGTACCGCGCTGCGCGAAAGCGACGTGATCGGACGGCTCGGCGGCGACGAGTTCGTCGCGCTGCTGACCGATGCGGACAACACGGAGACGCAGGAGGTGACGCAGCGTCTCACGCAATTGCTCGACGTGCGCAATGCCGAAGCGCGGCGCGGTTATCAGATCCGCTATAGCGTAGGGCAGATGCGCTACGATCCCGCCCGCCACGTGTCGATTGCCGAATTGCTGGCCGCGGCCGATGCGGCAATGTACAGCCACAAGCAGGCGTCGAAGGCGCGCACCGCGCAACGTAGCTGAAGCATGGAAAAGGCGGGAGGCGCGGCACGCCCGCGTGGCTTTAGGCTCTCGCGCGCGGCATAATTGCGGCTCGTCGCCCGCGCCGTCGCGCATCTTTTTTGAAAGCATCTGATGACTGAAACGAAGCAATCCGCCGCTACGCGGCTCGCCCAACTCGAATGGCGCTGGAAAACTTTCGCGGACCTCACGAGCGTCGAAGTCTATGAGCTGCTAGCCGCGCGCAGCGCGGTGTTCATTGTCGAACAGGACTGCGTGTATTGCGATATCGACGGGCTCGATATACAGGCGTGGCATCTGTTGGCGTATGGTGACGGCGTCGATGGAGCGGCGCCGCAACTGGCGGGCTACTTGCGGGTGCTGCTGCCCGATGTGACGGACCCCGATGTGCGCATTGGCCGGGTGCTGACCACGGCGCAGTTTCGCGGCATTGGTCTGGGCAACGCGATGCTCGAACGCTCGCTCACGCATATTCGCGCGCAGTGGCCCGCGACGCCGATCCGTCTGCATGCGCAGGCGCATCTGCAAGGCTTCTATGGCGCATTCGGCTTTGCGCTGGTCTCGGAGATTCACGACGAGGATGGCATCCCGCACGTGTGGATGCGTTCGGTCTGAGTGTGTCGTCGTGAAGCGCGGCACGAGTCCGGTGGCGCGCTTCGATCGTTTGCAATCAAGCGCTGCCCTTCGATCAGCCGCGATACCGCTATCCGCGCCGTCCGCTCGCCGGTGCTGAGGCTGTCGCCGTCGACGTATGCGAGAAATCCCGCGCCTTCCCACGCCGTTCGGCACGCAGGCGTCCGCGTGCCGACAGTCGCATCCAGTGACGCAGCGCGATCAGCGCGCCGATCACGCTCATCATCGAACCCGGAATCCACAGCAACAGCCCGCCGATCTGCTGATCGCGCATCGGGCTGAGCCATGTGAACGCGCGGCCGCAGATCGAATAGATCGGATACAACTCATGCGGTGTGAAAAAGATGAACGCGCCGAGGATGATCTGCGGCGGAATCGCGGCGATCACCACCAGCACGCGCTTGCCGGGCGCCAGACGCGCCGGCGGCGCCGGTCGCGGATCGAGCACGAGCCACCAGAACAGCAGGCCGTCGATCACCATGCTCCAGTTCATCACGCGATACAGCCGCCAGTCGAGCATCGCGACGAAATGAATCGGCGACATCAGCCAGAAGTAGATCAGCCCGACGAACAGCGTGACCGCGACGACAGGGTGCATCACCACGTCGAGCAGCTTGCGCATGATCGGCGTCGCCAGCGCGGGCCGCACGAAGCGCTGCCGCCACGAAAACGGAATACCCGCACGCAACGCTGCGCCCGGATACGACAGCGCGATGAAGAATGGCCCGAGGTGATGCAGCACCAGATGCTGCAGCCGATGCATGAAAAACTCATGCTCGAAGAAATAATCGAGCCGCGTATGCAGCACGGCATATAGCGCCATTAGCCCGAACCAGAAGGAAAGGCGCCGCGCGAACGACAGCTTCGCACGACGCGCGCCGCGCACGAACAGGATCGCCGGCACCAGCAGCGCGATCACGACGGTCGGCGAGAATTCCCAGGGGTCGAGCCAGTAGAGCAGATTCATCGCTGCACGTTGCTCGGGTTACTTGGTCTGCGCGGGCGACTTGACGGCGAACGGCGTATCGAGCGTTTCGCCGTCGGAGAACTTGAGCTGCAGATGCACGGTGTCGCCCGGTGCGACTTTGTGCTTCGCGTCTTCGAGCATCACGTGATAGCCGCCCGGCGAGATCGACACCTGGCCGTGCGCGGGCACCGTCAGCTTGTCGACCATCACCATCTTCTGCGACGAACCGTTCGACACGGTCTGATGCAGCATCGCGTCGCCATAGTCGTTGCTGGAAATGTCGACGAGGTCGACCGGCTTGTCGCTCGCGTTGACGAGCGTCGCGTAGCCGGCCGCGGGCAGGTTGTTTGGCAGCCACCGCACCCATGCATCCTTGACGCTGATCGCATTGGCGCCGGCGGCTTGCGCGGACGAAGCGAAACCGAACGGGAGGGAGACGGCGAGAGCGCAGCTCAGTGAAGCGAACGTTTTGATCTTGATCGACATGAATGGACTCGGGAAAGGTCAGGAACGGGCATCGATGATACGACGCAGGTCTTGCGCGATCGTATCGGGAGTGTCGTGGTCGGTGGCCAGCAGGCGCGCGTGACCCTGGCTGTCGAACACATAAACGGCGGAGCTGTGCGTGACTTCGTAATTGCCGCTGGGGTCGCGCTTTTCCATCTGATAGGCGACGCGATAGCGTTTCGCGAGCGACTCGATCTGCCAGTCGCTGCCGGTCAAACCTTCGGCGTGCTGTGAGTCGAAGGCGCCGACGTAATCGCGCAATGCTTGCGGCGTGTCGCGCGCGGGGTCGACGGTGATGAACAGGATGCGCACCTTCTGCGCGTCCGGGCCGAGTTTGCCGAGCACCTGCATCAGCCGGCCCATCGTCTCGGGACACACATCCGGACAATGCGTGTAGCCGAAATAGACGAGCGACGTACGGCCTTTGAATGAAGCGCCGGTGACGGGGCGGCCGTCGTCGGCGGTCAGCGTGAAATCGAGGTCCGGAAGATGGCCGCTTACGTTGGTCAACTGCCAGGGCTGCGTGCGGGGCGAGCAGGCGCTTAATGTGGCCAATGTGGTGACCAATACGGTGGCCAATGCGGTGGTCAGTGCGCCTATCATCAAAGTCCGTGCGAACCCGCGCTCGGTGCGTCGCCGGCGCGTTGCGGCGACGGGCGGCTGAGGGTGTCGAGGTGAAATGATCGGGAACAAAGCAGGGCTCAATGACTCGATTGAAGAGCGGCGCATGACGGTGCCGCTCGATGGCGCGGCGCGCTTCCGCCTGATTCTCGCGCAGCAAGCAGGCCGCCATAGTGTGCAAAGATGGCTTCGACGGCAAGCGTCTGCGTGGCAGCGACTGTAGCGCAAAATCGTCGGCGGCGTCGCGCAACGCCCGCGGCGCGCGGTTCACAGGACGATTTGACGCAGCCGGCTGAAAGCGGGTTGAAGCCGGATTGTTCTCGTTCCGAATGCAACCAGGGCCAGTCAACGTACGCGGACCCGGCGGACAGGCTGCCGACCGTTCCCGCTGCTTTCTCGAAAAATTGACCGATGCGCGGTAAGATGCGCACACTTTTCCGGCCGCAGAAGGCTGAAAGGCGAACCCAAGCGATGCAAGCACTTCCGGCTGTTCTGTCTCCGAGCGAGACGGCATTTTTCTTCGACTTCGACGGCACGCTCGTCGAACTCGCGCCCACGCCAGACGGCGTGCTGGTAGAACCGCGCGTGCTCGACCTGCTGGCCGAGCTGCGCAGCTTGACGAACGGCGCGGTCGCGATCGTGTCGGGGCGCGGCATCGACAGCATCGACGCGTTTCTCGGCATGCCCGATCTGCCGATCGCCGGTTTGCACGGCGCCGAGCGGCGCGACGCGAATGGCGACACACAGCGCATCGGCTTCCATGACGAGCGGCTCCTGCGCATGGAGCAGGTGCTCGCGCAGGTCGTCAACGAACACCCCGGCATGCTGCTCGAAATCAAGGGCGCGGCGCTCGCGCTGCACTACCGCAACGCGCCGGACCGCGAGCCGGTCGCGCGCGAGGCGACCCAGCGGCTGGTCGCCGATTACGCCGGCGCGTACGTCTTGCAGCCGGGCAAGATGGTCTATGAAATCAAGCCGAAGGATGTCGACAAGGGCCGCGCGATGCGCGCGTTCCTGGACGAGCCGCCGTTCGTCGGCCGCCAGCCGGTGTTCGCCGGCGACGATCTGACCGACGAGAAGGGCTTCGCCGTGGTCAACGAGCGCGGCGGCCTGTCGATCAAAGTGGGGGCGGGCGAGACGATGGCGCATACGCGCATCGAGTCCGTGCCGGCGCTGCTCGACTGGCTCGAATCGATCGTCGCGGCGGCGCGCGCAGCATGATGCCGGCGCCGCATCGCTCAACGCATACAACGCACTGCATCGGGAATCGCGCTTCATGAGTCGACTGATCATCGTATCGAACCGGGTGGCGCCGATCTCGGAGGGCGGCCCGGCGGCGGGCGGTCTGGCGGTCGGCGTGTACGACGCGCTGAAGGAGACCGGCGGCATGTGGTTCGGCTGGAGCGGTGACGTGCTCAGCTCCGGCCAGCCGCAGATCAAGGTCGAGGAGCGCGGTCCGGTCACGTTCGCGACCGTCGCGCTGATGCGCCGCGATTACGACCAGTACTATCGCGGCTTCTCGAACGCCACGCTGTGGCCGGCGTTTCACTATCGCGCCGATCTGCTGCAATACGACCGGCACGACTTCGAAGGCTACTGCCGCGTCAATGGCTGGCTCGCGCAACAGCTCGTGCCGCTGCTGCGCGAAGACGACGTGATCTGGGTGCACGACTATCACCTGATCCCCTTCGCGCAGGCCTTGCGTGCGGCCGGCGTGAAGAACCGCATCGGTTTCTTTCTGCATATCCCGTTTCCGGCTTCGCAGGTGCTGCTGGCGGTGCCGCCGCATCGCGAGCTGGTCGAGGCGCTGTGTTCGTTCGATCTGCTCGGTTTCCAGACCGCGCCTGATTTGCGCGCGTTCGGCGATTACATCGTCAACGAAGCGAACGGCACGGTCGATACCTCGGCGAACGGCCCGCAGACCATTCACGCGTTCGGCCGCACGTTGCGCGCGGCGGCTTATCCGATCGGCGTCTATCCGGACGAGATCGCCGAACTCGCGAAAGCGGGTGAGCGTGGCAAGCCGGTGCGCACGATGAAGGCGACACTGCATTCGCGCAAGCTGATCATGAGTGTGGACCGCCTCGATTATTCGAAAGGGCTGGTCGAGCGTTTCCGCGCGTTCGAACGGCTGCTCGAACACGCGGCCGCGCAACGCAACAAGGTGTCGTTCCTGCAGATCGCGCCGCCGACGCGCGCCGATATGCACGCATACCAGGACATCCGTTTGCAGCTCGAAGGCGAGTCGGGACGTATCAACGGACGCTTCGCCGAACTCGACTGGACGCCGATCCTCTACATCCACAAGCAGTACGAGCGCTCGGTGCTGGCCGCGCTGTTTCGCACCGCGCACGTCGGCTACGTCACGCCGCTGCGCGACGGGATGAACCTCGTCGCGAAGGAGTACGTGTCGGCGCAGGATCCGGAGAATCCGGGCGTGCTGGTGCTGTCGCGTTTTGCCGGCGCGGCGCAGGAGCTGGAGGGGGCGCTGATCGTCAATCCGGTGGATATCGACGGCATGGCCGAGGCGCTCGCCAAGGCGCTCGCGATGCCGCTCGCGGAGCGTCAGGCGCGCTATCGCGACATGATGGCGCAGCTGCGCGAGAACAATGTGTCGGTCTGGCGCGATAACTTCATGCGCGATCTGCAGAATGTGGTGAGCGCGAAGGCCAGCCGAAGCAGAAAGGTGCGTGCGGGCTCGGGCAAGCAATCAATCAGTGAGAGCTTGGCGGAATAGGGCGCGCGCAGTTCGTCGGCGCTATTTGCCTGATGTGGATTCGCGCAGGCACACTCGGGACATGTACAAAAAAAAGCCGCTCAAAAAGCGGCTTTTCTTCTGCCTGGTCGGTGTTGCTCAGACCACGTGCTGTTCGTCGACCTTCTTGCCGCCGATGTGCAGCGTCGCTCCCTTGCCGTACTGTTTCGTGAGCAGGTCGTGATACAGGCCCGGACGATGGCGCAGCTCTTCCGGGCTGCCGTCGTCGATTACCTTGCCCGCGCTCATCACGATGATGCGGTCGAAGTTGTTCAGCGTCGACAGCCGGTGGGCGATCGCGATCACCGTGCGGCCGACCATCAGCCGGTCGAGCGCCTTCTGGATCGCTTCTTCCGACGCGCTGTCGAGTGCCGACGTGGCTTCGTCGAGCAGCAGGATCGGCGCGTTCTTCAGGATGGCCCGCGCAATCGCGATCCGCTGACGCTGGCCGCCGGACAGCTTCACGCCACGGTCGCCGACGATCGTGTCGTAGCCTTCCGGCATCGCTTCGATAAAGTCCGCGCAACGCGCTTCACGCGCGGCCGCCAGCACTTCCTCACGGCTCGCCTCGGGGCGTCCATAAGCGATGTTCTCGTACACCGTGCGATGGAACAGCGAGATATCTTGCGGCACCAGCGCGATCGAGTGGCGCAGGCTGTCCTGCGTGACCGCCGCGATATCCTGGCCGTCGATTTTGATCGCTCCGCCTTGTGTTTCGTAGAAGCGTTGCAGCAGCGCCAGCACGGTGGACTTGCCCGCGCCCGACTTGCCGATCAGGCCGACCCGCTGGCCCGGTTCGATATGCAGATCGAAGTGATCGAGAATCGGACGGCGGCGCGGGTACGCGAACGTCACGCCTTCGAAATCGACCCGGCCGCCTTGCGGCACAAGTTCGGTCGCGCCGTCGCGGTCCGGCATGCCGTGCGGTTCGAGCAGCGTGCGCACCGCCTCCGCGAGTCGCGCGACGTGCTGCGTGACATCGACGAGCGCGACGGCGAGGTCGCGTGTGCCGTGCAGAATCGTAAAGCCGAGCGAGCTGACGAGCACGATGTCGCCCGAGGTCGCCTTGCCCTGATCCCACAGCCACAGCGCCCAGCCGAGCAGACCCGCTGACAGCAGCGCGGTGATCACCGCGTGCAGCAGCCGCAGCTTTTCCAGATAGAGCAGGCTCTGCTGGCGCGCGTCCATCTCGGCCTTGACCGTCGCGCCGAAGCGTTGCTGCTCGCGAAACGTCATGCCGAACGCGCGTACGAGGCCCATGTTGCTGATCACGTCGACCAGTTCGCCGTCCACTGACGCCGCCTTGGTCGCGAAATGATGATGGCGCGCCGAGCCGCGTCCCGCGAGCTTGTACAGCACGACCGACAGGATCGCCGAGCACAGCATCAGACCGCCGGCCATCAGCGGATTCACCGCGGTGATCATGACGATCGCGCCGAGCACCGCGATGCACGGCGGCAGCACGTTCCACGCAGTGGTGTTCTCGGCGGTGTAGACGGCGTTGGACGTCGCGGTGATCCGGCTTGCTAGCATGCCGGGCTGTTTTTCGGAGTAGTAGCTCGGCGAGTGTCCGCTCAGATACGAGAAGAGATCGCGCCGCAGGTCGCCGGTCACGGCGACGAACGTATGCGCGGCGACCCAGCCGCCGACCCGCCACAACAGATTATCCGCGGCGATCAGGCCGACGAGGATCGCGAACGCCCCCCACAGCGGACCGGGGTGATGCCGGCCTTCGCCGAGCACGTCGATCAGATGTTTGATCGCGTATTGCGAGGCGAGCGCACAGCCCACGGCCGCGAATACGCTGCACAGCACAATCGCATGCGCGAGCGGATGGCGGCGGATAAAGCGGAAGAGAAACGCAAGCGGCCGGTGCGCATAGCTCGCGAGCTTTGCGTTCTGGGCGTTACGCTGGGCGACGGTTAAATGTTCCAATTGATCGTGAGGTCGAGGTGTTTCGGGTTGTGCATGCAAAGCGCGGGCCATAAAAAGGTTCGCCGCGAAGCCGATGCTTCGCATTGTAAACATGCAAAAGCGATTGCGCCCTGTGTATCCGGGCCTTGACGCGATTGATTTCGCGATAGACGTCTGCGACCTGCAATTGCTGGACCCGTTGCCGGGCCGGGCGTTCGCGCAGATTGCCGATAAATTCGAGATATAATTACAGATTGCATTCAACCGCGCCGCGGCATTTTTTCAATGTTTGCCGGCAAGGTTGACGCAGGAGCTTACAGACGCCGCATGCGCGGTCGCTGCCGAAAGCCAGTTGCCACTGTAGAACTGTCTTATAAAACAAGGGTTTGCAAAGTGTTTCGCGTTTGTAACAACGTAAAGACTTTGAAATGTTGTGGTGCAGCGAGGATCCCGGCACTGATAATGCGTGCTTTGAGGGCCCGCGGAAAAATCTGACAGTTTGTCAACGCGTGTGTCACATGTGCGTTTACTCGCAGATGCGCGGACGGTTAGCCGGTCTGGGCTCACTTCCCAAGCGATACATCGCAGGATTTTCTCGAAAGAATCAGGCCCGCGCCCGGCATGTCGGGCCAGACGGCCCTGGCGAGCAAGCGAGTCGCTTTTACCAAACGCAGTATTTTTGCCTGATTTTTACTAGGAGTTCTCCATTATGCGAATCGCTCAAATCGCTCCGTTGCACGAGGCGGTTCCTCCCAAGCTGTATGGTGGTACGGAACGCGTGGTGTCCTATCTGACCGAAGCGCTGGTCGAGCAGGGCCACGACGTCACGCTCTTTGCGAGCGGCGATTCGCAAACTTCGGCGAAACTCGAAGCCTTCTGGCCGCAGGCGCTGCGCCTCGACCCGACGATCCGCGACGTGATGGCGCCGCACATGCTGCTGCTCGAAGAAGTGCGCCGCCGCGCGGACGAATTCGACGTGCTGCATTTCCACATCGACTACTACCCGTTCTCGCTGTTCGCGCGTCAGCCGGTGCCGTTCCTGACGACGCTGCACGGCCGTCTCGATCTGCCGGAACTGCAGCCGATCTTCAACACGTTCAATGACGTGCCGGTCGTGTCGATCTCGGACAACCAGCGCATTCCGCTGCCGCAGGCTAAGTGGGTGCAAACCGTTTATCACGGTCTGCCGGAAAACGTGCTCACGCCGATCAAGGACGTCGAGCCGGGCTACCTCGCATTCCTTGGCCGCGTCTCGCCGGAGAAGGGTCTCGACCGTGCGATCCGCATCGCCGGCCAGGCAGGCATGAAGCTCAAGGTCGCTGCCAAGATCGACAAGGCCGATCGTGCCTATTACGAAGAAGTGATCAAGCCGCTGATGGCGCTCCCGCACGTCGAATACATTGGCGAAATCGGCGAAGCCGAAAAGCGTGAGTTCCTCGGCAACGCGCATGCCCTGGTGTTCCCGATCGACTGGCCGGAGCCCTTTGGTCTCGTGATGATCGAAGCAATGGCTTGCGGTACGCCGGTGATCGCGTTTAACCGTGGCTCGGTGCCGGAAGTGATCGAAAACGGCGTGTCGGGTTTTGTCGTCGAAGACGAAATCAGCGCGGTTGCCGCCGTGAAGCGTCTGCACACGCTGCCGCGCGCCGGAGTGCGCAATGCATTCGAGGCACGCTTCTCGTCGAAGGTGATGGCGAAGAACTACGTCGCCACCTACGAAGAACTGCTGCGTCAGAAGCACCGCACGGTGCTGCGCGAAGTCAACGCAAACTGATCGGCAACAGGCGGGCGGACGCGCTTCCGGGCGCTCCGTCAGCGCCACCTGCAACGCCCCGTGAGCCAGCGCTCACGGGGCGTTGTTGCATGCGCGCCGCGTTTTTTGCGCTGTGTGGCCGAAAGTGTGGTGTTCGCGGCGGTAAGAATGAGCCACTCTCGGTAATATCCCTATAATGGCCGAGCCGCAAATTTGGCTGCGGCGCCGCCGACGACAGGAGGATGCCTTGGCGAGAACGAAAGAGACGCGTGCGAATGCCGCGCCTGGCGCCGGAACGATTTTCGCGTTGCGCGCCATCGGTCTCGTGCTTGCCGCTCGCTGGCTTTTTTCAATGGCGCAGATGGACCTGGCCGCCGCGCTGTCGGCGATGGTGTCGTCGCCTTGGGCGTGCATCAACCTGGTTTTCCTGTTCCTGCTGCTTTTCCTGCCCGGCGCGCGCGCCGTGGCCGAGCGTCCGTTTCATCCGCTGCCGCAATGGCTGCGGCAGGCGCTGCGGTTGTTCGCTTTTCTCGGCTTCCTGTTCGCGGTGTGGTCGGTCGGCGCATTTGTTGCGAACGCCGGCTGGCGGCGCGCGGTGCAAGCGGTGGCGGCCACCAACGGCTGGCTGCTGGTCGCGCCGCTCCTGTACGCGGCCGTGCTGTGGATCTGCCGGCCGCGCCCGCTATGGCGCACCAACATCGCCGCGCGGCGGTTTGCGATCGGCCGTTATGCGGTCGCGCTCGACCCGGTTACGCGCACCGTGAGCGTGTGGGCGGAGCGTCGCAAGGTGGGGCAGTACGACGCGCGTGAACTGTCCGTGCGCTGGGCGGCCGGGCAGGACCTCCGGCCGACACCGGCGGCCACGCCCGCGGTCGTGTTCGGCGGCGTGGGCGAGCCCGGTGCGACGGCTGCGCCGCTCGGTTCAGTCGCGGCTCCCGCCCTTGCGCGCAGCGCATTGGGCCGCCGTCCGAAAGTCGAATTGTTGTGGGATTCGCCAGCCGCTGCGGGCCACAATCGGCAAACCGTCTTTCGCGCCACGCTGACCACCGAGGGCGATCGGGTCGCGGCCCGTGCGCTTGACTCAACGTTGCGCCAAGTCTGAAGCAGCATGCTTTTGTACATTCGGCCACGTCGTGTGGCCGATGAGCACGTCGCAAATCGAGCCTTGGCCGATAATGCAGCCATGGCGCCTGGCGCTTGCGCGCGGGTGAGTCGACATACATCGATCGTGTCGCGTCTTTTGCAGGAGTCGCTATGCTGGTTCGCTGGTTGCTTGCCGCCCTTCATCTGCTCGCTTACGGCTTTGCGCTCGCGTCGATTCTCCGACGCACCTGGGCGTTGCGCCGCGCCTCGGTCCCCGCCGCGCTGCGCTCGGTATTTCGCGCGGATACCGGGTGGGGCCTTTCCGCACTGGTGTTGATCATCACCGGCTTGATGCGCGTTTTTGGCAGCTACGAGAAGGGCGCGGACTACTATCTCCACGAGCCGCTCTTCCACGTCAAGATGACGCTGCTGGTGCTGATTCTGATCCTCGAAGTGCCGTCGATGCTCGCGCTGATGCGCTGGCGCGCATCGATCCGCAAAGGCGCTCCGCCGAATCTGAAAAAGGCGCGTGCGTATGCGCGCTACAGCGTGATCCAGACGGTGCTGCTGGTGCTGATGGTGTTTGCGGCAACGGGGATGGCGCGCGGCATCGGCCTGCCGACGGGCGTGGTGTAGTGAGGCGCTGACTGTGCCCACTGCGCTGCGCGCTGGCTGCATAACGACGGGAAAGCGAAGCACTGCACGGCGCGCCTCCTGATCGCGGGCGCGCGCAGCCAGCGCGCGCAGCGCCGCCAGAACGCGCCTTCATTCGGCCGCGTCTACCGCGTCTATTTGGCTGGCGCTTCGCACATTCGCTGCGACTACTTCCCCACCAGCAAACCCGAATCATCCACCCGTTTCCGCATCGATGCCGGCGGTCTCGCGCATGAGCTCCGCTTCGCCGAGACCCTTGACCAGCTCCAGCGCCTGACGTTCGAACAGACGCCGATACAGCCCGTTCTCGCGCCTGATCAGCGCATCGTGACTGCCTTCCTCGATGACCTTGCCCTTGTCCAGTACCAGCAGCCGGTCCAACGCTCGCACAGTGGACAGACGATGCGCGACCACCAGCGTCGTGCGGCCGATCATCAGCCGCTCCATTGCCTGCTGGATCAGCACTTCGCTTTCGCTGTCGAGGCTCGACGTCGCTTCGTCCAGAATCAGGATTGGCGCGTCGGCGAGAAAGGCCCGCGCAATCGCGACGCGCTGGCGTTCACCACCCGAGAGCTTGACGCCCCGTTCGCCGACCAGCGTGTCGTAGCCATTCGGCAGCGCGCTGATGAAGCCGTGTGCACTCGCGAGCTGCGCGGCACGCTCGATCTCGGCGCGGCTCGCGCCCGGTCGAGCATAGGCGATGTTCTCCGCGAGCGAGCGGTGAAACAGCACCGGCTCCTGCTGAACGATTGCGATCTGGCTGCGCAACGACGCTTGCCGCACCTGGGCGATGTCCTGGCCGTCGATCGTGATCCGGCCGCCGGAAATGTCATAGAGGCGCTGGATCAGCTTGATGAACGTCGTCTTGCCCGAGCCCGAATGCCCGACCAGCCCGATACGCTCGCCGGCGGCAATGCGCAGCGAGAAGTCGTCGTAGAGCGGTGTGTCGTGCGCGCCGTAATGGAACGTGACGTGCTCGAAGCGAATCTCGCCTTGACCGATCGCGATCGGGCCCGCCCCGCGACGATCCTCGATGCCGAGCGGCTGACGTTCCAGCGCCACGAGTTCTTCCATGTCGTTGACCGAGCGTTGCAGATTGCGGATATGCATGCCGACGTCGCGCAGATAGCCTTGCAGCATGAAGAACATCGTCAGCGCAAAGGTGATGTCGCCGACGCCCGCCTGGCCGCGCACCCACAACAGCAACGCCACGCCGAGGATGGCGGCCTGAATTGCCGCCAGCATGCCGCCCTGGACGCCGCCGTTGATGGTGCCGCGCACCCATGTGCGGCGCGTGCGTTGACGCCATTTGCCGATCACGTGCTGAAGGCGCGCTTCCTCGCGTTCTTCGGCGCCGAACGCCTTGACCACACCGTTGCAACTGACCGCGTCGGCGAGCGCGCCGCCCATGCGGGTGTCCCACGCGTTCGCGAGGCGCGCGGCCGGCGCGACGAAGCCGAGCGACATGGCCACCGTCACGGTGATATACAGCAGCGAGCCGACGCCGACGACTGCGCCCATCATCGGCCAGCGCCAGCCGAGCAACGCCGTCGCGCCGATCAGCATGGCGAGCGATGGCAGCAGCGCGATCAGCAGCGTGTCGTTGAGGAGGTCGAGCGCCCACATGCCGCGCGTGATCTTGCGCACCGTGGAGCCGGCGAAGCTGTTCGCGTGCCAGTCGGTTGAAAAGCGTTGCACGCGATGAAACGCGTTCGCGGCGATCTCGCTCATCATCTTCAGCGTAAGCCGGATGATGTTGAAGTAGACGCCCTGGCGAAGCAGGGTGGCGCTGACGCCGAGTGCGGCCAGCGCGCAGAAGGCCGTGATCGCCGCGTGCCACGCGCTGCGCTCGGCGGCGGCGCCGGATGCGATTGCGTCGACGAGACGTCCGGCGAACACCGGCGTGAGCACGTCCGCCAGTGCCGAGCACAGCACCAGCGCCGCGATGACGACGACGCGCCACGGCTGTTGTGCCCAGTGATGGAAAGTGAAGCCGAGGACGTCCTTGAAGGACTGTCCGCGAAAGTCGAGTTTTTTATTAGCCATTTGCCACGACCCCGGCAACGCGTGAACGCACCGAGGTTCCAGTCAGAAGCGAAAGGATGAGACAGTCAAGCGTGCCGGATGCATCGGCAATGCGACGAAGGGCTGTCTGGGATTTGCGCGTCGCGCGCTGTCAGCGCGGACCCGCATCAGCGGCGACCCGACGACTTTTAAGGTCGTGAGAGAAGCCGCGAGACCATGCAAAGAAGGGCGATGTGCACTGCGAACATGTGACGCCTCCCTTTGGGTCGAATGAGGTGGAGAAGATGGACGGCGCGAGTGCGCCGAAAACCGACTATATCAGCAGTATCCGGCGGTCGCCAACCTACGAATTTACGGTGCTGAAAATGGAAAAGGGCTTACGCATTGCTGCGTAAGCCCTTTTGTCTTCGGTGATCGACACACCAAAATTCTGGTGGGTAGTACTGGGATCGAACCAGTGACCCCTGCCGTGTGAAGGCAGTGCTCTACCGCTGAGCTAACCACCCGAAGAGATTCAAATTATGTCAGGGATTTTCACACCCGTCTAGTCTTTTTTAAGCGATCTGCTCATTTTCTGTAGGAGCGGGTTCGAGGCGCCATACGCTCGTGCCTTTGACCGCTTTGTCGAGGCCGTCGAGCACCGCCTGGTGCGCGGCAACTTCGTCGTCGCTGGCGGCGATCACCAGCAGTTCCAGTGACTCGAGAGCGACACGCGGCGCATGCGCGTCGCCGCCGCCATGCGATTCGCCGAGCATGTCGATGACGAGGCTCTCCTGGCCGCGCGTCATCGCCAGATAGACTTCGGCGAGCAACTCCGAGTCGAGCAGTGCGCCGTGCAGCGTACGGTGCGCGTTGCTGATGCCGAAGCGGTCGCACAGCGCATCGAGCGAATTGCGCTTGCCGGGGAACATCTGCTTGGCGCGCGCGAGCGTGTCGATGATCTCGCCGCAGTAGGTGCTCACCTTCGGCAGGCCGAGCAGCGCGAACTCGGCATCGAGAAAGCCGATGTCGAACGGCGCGTTGTGGATGATCAGGTCCGCGCCCTGGATGAAGTCGCGAAACTGATCGGCGATCTCACCAAACTTCGGCTTGTCGCTGAGGAATTCCGTGGTCAGGCCGTGCACGGCCAACGCGCCCGGATCGCTGTCGCGTTCCGGGTTGATGTAGAAGTGCAGGTTGTTGCCAGTGAGCCGGCGGTTCACCAGTTCGACGCAACCGAGTTCGAGGATCCGGTCGCCGGTGCGGGCATTCAGGCCGGTGGTTTCGGTATCGAGAATGAGTTGACGCATGTCGGATTAGCCTGCCTCAGAAAATTGCAGCGAAGAAAAGAACGGCGAAGAGAGCGGCGCAGCGGTGTGCAACGCGGCGCTCATCCGATCTGCGCGAGCGACGCGACGCCACGATTGGCCAGTTGATCGGCACGTTCGTTTTCCGGGTGCCCGTTGTGCCCGCGCACCCAGCGCCATTCGATCTCGTGCTGCGCGACAAGCGCATCGAGCCGTTTCCACAGGTCGGCATTCTTCACCGGCTGCTTCGCCGCGGTGATCCAGCCTTTCTTCTTCCAGCCGTGAATCCATTCGCTGATGCCTTTCTGCACGTACTGCGAGTCAGTGTGCACGATCGCCTTGCAGGGGCGCTTCAGCGCTTCGAGCGCGGCGATCACGCCCATCAGCTCCATGCGATTGTTGGTCGTGTTGGCTTCGCCGCCGAACAGTTCCTTTTCCTGGTCGCCGAAGCGCAGCAGCGCACCCCAGCCGCCAGGGCCAGGGTTGCCCTTGCAGGCGCCGTCGGTATAAATGTCGATGAAATCGGGAGTCATTGAGTGTGGTTGCGTGTGTTCGGGGTGGCGGCGGGCGCGAGGCCAGGCGCAAGCACGGGTTTCTTCACTTTCAGTGGGCCGACGAGGCGCATGCCGCGCACGCGCTTGATCGCCTTGATCATGTAGGTGGCGCCGAAGATCGGCCACCAGCGGTCGCCGGCGGCTTCCATGAAGCCATAGCGGGCGAGCCACTGGTCGCTCGCAAGCGGCGGACGATAGCAGCCGAAGCGCCCGCGTTCAAGGTCGAAGCCCAGCAGCTTGATCCAGTCTTTCAGGCGCGTGAAGGCGATCAGATCGACGGCAGCGGGCACGAACGGCTTGCCGGTCACCTTGCCGACCGACTGCCGCGCGCCCCACAGCGACAGCGAGTTGAAGCCAAGAATGATGAGTTGCCCTTCGGGCATCAGTACACGTTCGGCTTCGCGCAGCAGCCGGTGCGGGTCGCTCGTGAATTCCAGCGTGTGCGGCATTACGATCAGATCGACGCTCTGTGCTTCGAACGGCAGATCCAGCAGGTCGCACCAGACCGCGCTGCGGCCGGCCGGCGCCGGCAGGCCCGTCGGGCCGGCTTGCGCCGCGCCTTGGGCCGCTCCACGGCGGGTGCCGGCATGCGCCGCGAGACCGCGCGGAAAAGTGTAGGGCGCGCTGGCCCCGCTCGCCGCGTCGAGCACGAGACCGCGGCACGGCATGCGGTTTTCGCGCAACGCATCGAGCTGCGGCAGGCCGAGTTGCAGCGCATGATAGCCGAACACGTCCGACACCACGCGGTCGAGCTGGGTCTGTTCCCAGTCGAGCACGTAGCGGCCAGGCGGTGAATCGGTCCAGGCGGGCCAGTCTATAATCGCTCGGTCAGTCATATCAAAGAATGCGTCGCCTATGAATGCGCTCGAGTACGTACCGGTCCCGGCGTTTGAAGACAATTACATCTGGGTCGTTTCCGACGGACACCATGCGGTCGTCGTCGATCCGGGCGAGGCCGCCCCCGTGGGTGCCTATCTGGCCAAACGCGGATGGCGGCTGAGCGCTATTTTACTCACGCACCATCACCAAGACCACGTCGGTGGAGTGGCCGATCTGCTGGATGGCCAGGGTGTGCCGGTCTACGGCCCCGCCGGTGAAGCGATCCAGCATCTCACGCACCGTCTCGAAAACGGCGGTCGCGTGACGATTGCTGCGCCCGCTCTCGAATTCAGCGTGCTCGACGTGCCTGGTCACACGAGCGGCCACATTGCCTATTTCCAGGCGGCGGACCCGCAGGGCACGCCGCACGTCTTTTGCGGCGACACGCTGTTCGCGTGCGGCTGCGGCCGGTTGTTCGAAGGCACGCCGAAGCAGATGCTCGCGTCGCTGGATGCGCTCGCCGCGCTGCCCGGCGCGACCGAGGTTCATTGCGCGCACGAATACACGCTGTCGAACATCCGCTTCGCGCTCGCCTGCGAGCCCGACAATGCCGAACTCCAGGCGTGGCGCGACAAGGCGGCCGAACTGCGGGGGCGCCACGTGCCGACGCTGCCGACCACCATCGCCCATGAGCGCGCCGTCAATCCGTTCCTGCGCGCGGACAATCCGGCGGTGCAAGCCGCGTTGCAGGAGCAGTTGCACGAAAAGGTGTCCGATCGACTGACGGCCTTCACGCTGATGCGGGAATGGAAGAACCGCTTCCGCTGATCCGC
Source organism: Paraburkholderia ginsengisoli NBRC 100965 (assembly GCF_000739735.1). Taxonomy (GTDB): domain Bacteria; phylum Pseudomonadota; class Gammaproteobacteria; order Burkholderiales; family Burkholderiaceae; genus Paraburkholderia; species Paraburkholderia ginsengisoli. Next base: position 475,987 of record NZ_BBJF01000003.1, read on the forward strand.
ACCGCATTAGTCGCTCTTCACGCTAAAAATCGGAAAAATTCGCCAAGCCCAAGATTTCCTTGATTTTTTTACTAAGTTTCCGATTGACGTAAACGTTGCCGTTTCGTACTATCGGCTGCAAATTCCAGCCCTTGTGGAAGCCGAGACGTTCATGCGATTTATCTTCAGTGCGTTATTGGTTCTGACACTCGCCGCTTGCGCGAGTCAGGGACCGACAACGAGCAGTTCCTCCCACGCAACCAACCCCGCCACCCAGCAAGCCGTAGCCGACGCACTTCGCAGGACAGCCACCGCCAAGGAAACGATCAACGTAGACCAGGGTTCGGTCACGCAGTTGACGAGCTCGGACGCCGATCTGTGGGGCCGTATTCGCCGTGGTTTCCAGATGCCGGACCTGCAGACTGACCTCGTCGACATGCAGGCCAGTTGGTATGCGCAGCGTCCCGATTACGTGCAGCGCATGACCGAGCGTTCGCAGAAGTACCTGTACCACATCGTCGAAGAGCTCGAGGCGCGTCATATGCCGACCGAGCTCGCGCTGCTGCCGTTCATCGAGTCCGCGTATAGCCCGCAGGCGTTGTCGGTCGCGAAGGCGGCCGGCATGTGGCAGTTCATGCCGGGTACGGGCCGCACCTACAACCTCAAGCAGAACATGTGGCAGGACGAGCGCCGCGACGTACTCGCGTCGACCAGTGCCGCGCTCGACTATCTGTCGCGTCTGCATGACATGTTCGGCGACTGGCAACTCGCGCTCGCCGCGTACAACTGGGGCGAGGGCAACGTGCAGCGCGCGATCGCGCGCAACGAAGCGGCGGGCTTGCCCACCGACTACCTCAGCCTGCGCATGCCGAACGAGACGCGCAACTACGTGCCGAAGCTGCAGGCGGTGAAGAATATCGTGATGAACCCGCAGGTCTACGGGCTCACGTTGCCGTCGATTCCGAACCATCCGTATTTCGTCACGGTGACCACGTCGCACGATATCGACGTGGAGATGGCGGCGAAGCTCGCGAATCTCTCGCCGGATGAATTCCGCTCGCTGAACCCGTCGTTCAGAAAGCCGGTGATTCTCGGCGCGACGCAGCCGCAGATCCTGCTGCCGTTCGACAACGCCAGCGCGTTCGAGCGCAATCTGAAAACATATTCCGGCTCGCTGTCGTCGTGGACCACGTACACGGTCGACCAGCGCGCGACGCCGTCGGCGATCGCACAGAAGATCGGCGTCGACGCCGACACGCTGATGGAAGTGAACAAGATTCCGGCCGGCATGCGCCTGAAGCCCGGATCCACGATCGTGGTGCCGCGTGGTTCGGACGACGACGAGGACATCAGCGCGGACGTCGCCGAAAGCGCGGTGCTGGCAATGGAGCCCGACGTTCCCGATACCCGCAAGATGCTGATCCGCGTGCGCCGCAGTCAGTCGATGGCCGCAATCGCCGTGCGTTACGGCGTGTCGGTCGGTCAGTTGAAGGCATGGAACCGGACGCGGCGCGATCAGGTGTCGCGCGGCCAGGTGATCGTGCTGCACGTGCCGGTTGGCAAGGCCATGCCGAGCGAGCCGGGCCCCGAACGCATCGCGACCGACGTGCAAGGCGGCGGCGTCGAGAAGATCGGCACCCGCGTCGCGGACACGCGCAGCGAATCGAGATACGATAAGAAGAAGGGTCGTGGCCGGTACGTGATGAAGGTCTCCGAACCGGTAGCGAAAGTCAGCAAGCCGACGGCATCCAGCGCCAGCAAGGGCAAGGTGACCAAAGTGTCGGCTTCCACGTCCGGCAAGGCGTCGAAGGCCGCGGCAGAGAGCCGCCCGAAGACCGCGGCCAACGCGAAGAAGGGTAAGTAGACCAATAGCGGCTCCCACGGTAGTGACCACATGCGTTGCGGGGGCAGCGCGTGAATTGCGCTCCGATCACGCACCGTGTTTATTCCAACGCCGTCACCTGTGGTGACGGCGTTTTTCATTGCACGGACCATTGCGGGCGAATCTCGCGTATTTGCTTTATCTTTCGTGCTTTGGCCCATGTCGGCCGTTCTTCCCGAAGCTTATGTCGTCGACCCAACTGCGCGTCTTTCTGCTGTTTTCCGCGGGCTATTTCGTTTCCTACGTGTTTCGCGGCGTCAACCTCGGCTTCGCGCCGTTCATCACGCACGATCTCGGCTTGTCGGCCACCGATCTGGGTCTGCTGACCAGCCTGTATTTCCTCGGTTTCGCGGGCGCGCAGATTCCGGCCGGCGTGTTGCTCGATCACTTCGGCGCGCGCCGGGTGACCGCCGCCACTTTGCTTTTCGCCGCGTTGGGCATCTGGGTATTCGGCGCCGCGCAGAGCCTTGGCATGATGATGATCGGCCGCCTGCTGATCGGGGTCGGCGTGTCGGTGTGTCTGGGCGCCGCCTTCAAGGCGCTCGCGCAGCACTTCGCGACGGCGCGCCTGCCGCTGATGAACGGACTGGTGATGGCGATCGGCGGCTTCGGCGGCGTGATGGTGGGCTCGCCGCTGACGTGGGTGCTGGGCTTTGCGAGCTGGCGCGCGGTCTGCGTCGGGCTGGGTCTGCTGACCGTGCTGGTGGCGCTCGCGCAATGGACGCTCGCGCCGGACACGAAGGAAACCCATCACCAGGCGAGCCTCGGCACGCAGTTCAAGGGCACGCTGCATATTCTGCGCAGCGTGGCGTTCTGGAAAATCGCGTCGTTCTCGGTTGTCACGCAGGGCGTGTTCTACGCGATGCAGTCGCTGTGGGTGGGCGCGTGGTTGCGCGACGTGCAAGGCTTCGAGCCGCACGAGGCCGCCGCGCTGGTGTCGGTTCTCGGCTTCGCGATGATGGCCGGCTGCGTCGGTTTCGGCGCGGCGGCGCGCAATCTCGAGCGGCGCGGGATTTCGCTCTATGCGTTTTGCGGCATCGGCATGGCGCTGTACGTGTTGACCCAGTTGCTGATCATGTTCAAGGCGCCGCTGCCTGCCGGTCTGCTGTGGGCAGCGTATGGGATTTTCGGCGGCACGGGCATCCTCAGCTACGCGGTGATGGCCCGGCATTTTCCCGCCCAGATGATCGGCCGGGTGAACACCACGCTGACGCTGATTATTTTCCTGCTGATCTTCGGCTTCCAGATCGGCGTGGGCGCGGTTCTGTCGCACTGGCCGGCAAGCGGCGGGCATTATCCGCAGGTCGCGCATCTGAGCGCATGGGGGATTCTCGTGACGCTGCAGGTGTTGAGCGCGATCTGGTACGCGCTGCCGAGCCGGAAGACGGCGCGGCCGCCCGAGGCGCCTGTCGAGCAGGAGGCGTGAACCTGTCGCGGCCGGGGCCGCAAAGGCCGTGCGAATTGACCGGCGTTCTACCGAATCGCGTCGGGCAAATTTTGTTGGGCGGCTGCGGGCCTTGTCCAGCAAGGCTTTGAACGAGGCTGCGACGCGCATGCCCACGCCGGCCGGCCATCTCGGATTTGGACGGAATGGCGTTTTCAGGCTATAATTTCAAGGTTTGAGCTTATCAACCCGCACCCTAGCGCCTACCTCTCCCATACCGTTCATCCGCCGCGCGCCATTGGCGTAGCAAGAAGGGCCCCCGCAGCCAGCCGATCCGTCCACACAATGGATACGCCGCGCGCCTCTTGCAACGTCGCAGGCAGTACGCGAGCGAGTCTGCGCGCGCATCCCCTGGATGTGCTTCGCTGCGGCTCGCAGTCGGATAGGCTGGTCGGCAACAGGGTGTTCCCCCAAGGAGTCTCCCGTGTTGCCGTCATTTTCTCCCGCTCTGCTCGCGCTCGCCGACGGCACGGTCTTTCGTGGTTACTCGATCGGCGCCCCCGGGCATACCATCGGCGAAGTCGTGTTCAACACCGCTATCACCGGTTATCAGGAAATCCTGACTGACCCGAGCTACGCGCGCCAGATCGTGACCCTCACGTATCCGCATATCGGCAATGTCGGCGTGAACGCCGAAGATGTCGAAGCGACGAAAGTCCATGCCGCCGGCCTGATCATTCGCGATCTGCCGGTTCTCGCGTCGAACTTCCGCATGGAGCGTACGCTCCCGCAATACCTGCAGGACGAAGGCGTGGTCGCCATCGCCGGCCTCGACACCCGCATGCTGACCCGCGTTCTGCGCGACAAGGGCGCGCAGAACGGCGCGATCCTCGCTGGTTCGGACGACGAAGCCAAGGCCATCGAACTCGCCCGCTCATTCCCGGGTCTCTCGGGCATGGACCTCGCGAAGGTCGTGTCGACGAAGGAAACCTACGAATGGACCCAGACCGAATGGCGTCTGGGGACTGGCTACGGCAAGCAGAACGCGCCGAAATACCGCGTGGTGGCGTTCGACTACGGCGTCAAGTACAACATCCTGCGCATGCTGGCCGAGCGCGGCTGCCACGTCACCGTGCTGCCGGCGCAGGCTAGCGCGGCCGACGCGCTCGCGCTCAACCCGGACGGCGTGTTCCTGTCGAACGGCCCCGGCGACCCGGAACCGTGCGACTACGCGATCGCGGCGACGAAAGAACTGATCGAGCGCGGCATTCCGACCTTCGGCATCTGCCTCGGTCATCAGATCATGGGCCTCGCGGTTGGCGCAAAGACCATGAAGATGAAGACCGGTCACCACGGCGCGAACCATCCGGTGAAGGATCTGGACGACGGCCGCGTGGTCATCACGTCGCAGAACCACGGCTTCGCGGTCGACGCCGACACGTTGCCGGCCAACGCCCGCGCCACGCACGTCTCGCTGTTCGATGGCACGCTGCAAGGCTTCGCGCTGACCGACAAGCCGGCGTTCTGCTTCCAGGGGCACCCGGAAGCGTCGCCCGGTCCGCACGATATCGCTTATCTGTTCGACCGCTTCACTGCGTTGATGGACGCCCAGAAGGGCGGCAAGAGCGCGGCGGCGTAAGCTACGGCGGCTCGGCGCTGCGGGCTTGCCAGCAGAAGTAGTTTGGCAACCCGGCAGCGCGCACCTCGCTTGGCGATGAGCGCAAAAAGCGCAGCGCTCAGGGTGCGGAGGCACCGCGAGGCGAGCCGCCAGGAACAGCACACAGCAGCGCAAATGCAGCGCACAGCAAAGCGCGCGCAACGCAACACCGACGCGCGCCGACGGAAAGAATTCAGGAATACATTAGCGAGAGCGTTATGCCCAAGCGGACAGACATCAAGAGCATCCTCATCATCGGCGCGGGTCCGATCATCATCGGCCAGGCGTGCGAGTTCGATTACTCGGGCGCGCAGGCGTGCAAGGCGCTGCGTGAGGAAGGCTACAAGGTCATTCTCGTCAACAGCAATCCGGCGACGATCATGACCGACCCGAACACGGCCGACGTGACCTACATCGAGCCGATCACGTGGGAAGTGGTCGAGCGCATCATCGCGAAGGAGCGCCCGGACGCGATCCTGCCGACGATGGGCGGCCAGACCGCGCTGAACTGCGCGCTTGATCTCCACGGGCACGGCGTGCTGGAAAAGTACAAGGTCGAGCTGATCGGCGCGTCGCCGGAAGCAATCGACAAGGCAGAAGACCGCCAGAAGTTCAAGGACGCGATGACCAAGATCGGCCTCGGTTCGGCCAAATCGGGCACCGCGCATTCGATGGAAGAAGCGCTGGCGGTGCAGGCGGACATTGCTGCGCAAACCGGCAGCGGCGGCTATCCGGTCGTGATTCGTCCGTCGTTCACACTCGGCGGCTCAGGCGGCGGCATCGCGTACAACCGCGACGAATTCGAAGAGATCTGCAAGCGCGGTCTGGACCTGTCGCCGACGCGTGAACTGCTGATCGAAGAATCGCTGCTCGGCTGGAAAGAGTACGAGATGGAAGTGGTCCGCGATACCAAGGACAACTGCATCATCGTCTGTTCGATCGAAAACCTGGACCCGATGGGCATCCACACCGGCGACTCGATCACCGTCGCACCGGCGCAAACGCTGACCGACAAGGAATATCAGATTCTGCGTAACGCGTCGCTCGCGGTGCTGCGCGAGATCGGTGTCGACACTGGCGGCTCGAACGTGCAGTTCTCGATCAATCCGAAAGACGGCCGGATGATCGTGATCGAAATGAACCCGCGCGTGTCGCGCTCGTCGGCGCTCGCGTCGAAGGCGACCGGTTTCCCGATCGCCAAGGTTGCGGCCAAGCTGGCAGTTGGCTACACGCTGGATGAGTTGAAGAACGAGATCACCGGCGGCCAGACCCCGGCATCGTTCGAGCCGACCATCGACTACGTCGTCACCAAGATCCCGCGTTTCGCGTTCGAGAAGTTCCGCGAAGCCGATTCGCGCCTGACCACCCAGATGAAGTCGGTCGGCGAAGTGATGGCGATTGGCCGCACTTTCCAGGAGTCGTTCCAGAAGGCGCTGCGCGGTCTCGAAGTCGGCGTCGACGGTCTGGACGAAAAGACTGATAACCGCGACGAGATCATCCGCGAGATCGGCGAAGCCGGTCCGGATCGCATCTGGTACGTGGGCGATGCGTTCCGCGTCGGCATGACGGCCGCAGAAATTTTTGAAGAGACCGCGATCGACCCGTGGTTCCTCGCGCAGATCGAACAGATCGTCCTGAAGGAAAAGGCGCTGGCCGGCCGCACGCTCGCGAGCCTCTCGAAGGAAGAACTGAAGTACCTGAAGCAGAGCGGCTTCTCGGATCGTCGTCTCGCGAAGCTGCTCGGCGCGAAGCCGGCGGAAGTGCGTCAGCGCCGTATCGAGCTGAACGTGCGCCCGGTGTACAAGCGCGTCGACACCTGCGCGGCCGAGTTCGCGACGAAAACCGCGTACATGTACTCCACGTACGAGGAAGAGTGCGAAGCGAACCCGACCAACAACAAGAAGATCATGGTACTGGGCGGCGGCCCGAACCGGATCGGTCAGGGCATCGAGTTCGACTACTGCTGCGTGCACGCCGCGCTCGCGATGCGCGAAGACGGCTACGAAACGATCATGGTCAACTGCAACCCTGAAACCGTTTCGACCGACTACGATACGTCCGATCGTCTGTACTTCGAATCGCTGACGCTGGAAGACGTGCTCGAAATCGTCGACAAGGAAAAGCCGGTCGGCGTCATCGTGCAATACGGCGGTCAGACGCCGCTGAAGCTCGCGCTCGATCTCGAGGCGAACGGTGTGCCGATCGTCGGCACGTCGCCGGACATGATCGACGCCGCCGAAGACCGCGAGCGTTTCCAGAAGCTGTTGCAGGACCTCGGCCTGCGTCAGCCGCCGAACCGTACCGCGCGCGCCGAAGACGAAGCGCTCAAGCTCGCCGACGAAATCGGCTACCCGCTGGTGGTGCGCCCGTCGTACGTGTTGGGCGGCCGCGCGATGGAAATCGTGCATGAGCCGCGCGACCTCGAGCGCTATATGCGCGAGGCCGTGAAGGTGTCGAACGACTCGCCGGTGCTGCTCGACCGCTTCCTGAACGACGCGATCGAATGCGACGTGGATTGCATTTCGGATGGCGAAGCCGTGTTTATCGGCGGCGTGATGGAGCACATCGAACAGGCGGGCGTGCACTCCGGCGACTCGGCTTGCTCGCTGCCGCCGTATTCGCTGTCGAAGGAAACCGTCGCCGAACTCAAGCGTCAGACCGGCGCGATGGCGAAGGCGCTGAACGTGGTCGGCCTGATGAACGTGCAGTTCGCGATTCAGCAGGTCCCGCAGGCGGACGGCTCGAAAGAAGACATCATCTACGTGCTCGAAGTGAATCCGCGCGCATCGCGCACGGTGCCCTACGTGTCGAAGGCGACCAGCCTGCCGCTCGCGAAAATCGCGGCGCGCGCAATGGTGGGCCAGAAGCTCGCGCAGCAAGGCGTGACGAAGGAAATCGTTCCGCCGTACTTCAGCGTGAAGGAAGCCGTGTTCCCGTTCGTTAAGTTCCCGGCAGTCGACCCGGTGCTCGGACCGGAAATGCGTTCGACCGGTGAAGTGATGGGCGTGGGCCAGACGTTCGGCGAGGCGCTCTTCAAGTCGCAGCTCGCGGCTGGCTCGCGTCTGCCTGAGTCGGGCACGGTGCTGCTGACCGTGATGGACGCCGACAAGCCGAAGGCCGTCGAAGTCGCGCGCATGCTGCACGAACTCGGTTACCCGATCGTCGCGACCAAGGGCACGGCCGCCGCGATTGAAGCGGCCGGCGTGCCGGTGAAGATCGTCAACAAGGTGAAGGACGGCCGTCCGCACATCGTCGATATGATCAAGAACGGCGAGATCGCACTCGTCTTCACGACGGTCGACGAAACCCGCGCCGCGATCGCCGATTCGCGTTCAATTCGCATGAGCGCGCAGGCGAACAAGGTCACGTACTACACGACGATGTCCGGCGCGCGGGCCGCCGTGGAAGGTTTGCGCTATTTGAAAGACCTCGAAGTCTATGATTTACAAGGGCTCCACGCTCGCCTAAACTAAGGCTTCGAATACCTGTCCAAGATGTAAGTGCCGCGGTTAAGCGGCGTTCCGCAGGTGCTGTGTGCCGGGTTTTGCCCGGAACGCTGGCTCCCGCGGAATGCACTTAACCGCGGTGATTTTTTTTACGGCTGTTTTTTGCATAGAGTTGTTTATGAGCACTGTTCCATTGACGAAGCGCGGCGCGGAAATGTTGCGCGATGAATTGCAGCGCCTGAAATCGGTTGAGCGTCCCTCGGTGATCAATTCGATCGCGGAAGCGCGTGCACAGGGCGATCTGTCGGAAAACGCGGAATACGACGCGGCGAAGGAAAAGCAGGGCTTTATCGAAGGCCGGATTGCCGAGATCGAATCGAAGCTGGCCGGTGCGCAAGTGATCGACCCGTCGCAAGTGGAAGCCGACGGCCGCGTGGTGTTCGGCGCGACGCTGGAACTGGAAGACCTGGAGTCGGGCGCGTCGGTCAAATATCAGATCGTCGGCGACGACGAAGCGGACATCGACCACGGTCTGATCTCGATCAGCTCGCCGATCGCGCGCGCATTGATCGGCAAGTCGGAAGGCGACGTTGCGTCGGTGCAGGCGCCGGGCGGCGTGCGCGAATACGAAATCATCGCGGTCAGCTACGTTTGAGGGTGGCCCGGGAGTCCCAAATGCCACATCGATTGTTCCGTCTTCTGACGGTGGTGTGGGTCGGTAGTCTGCTGACTATCGGCTATGCCGTCGCTCCCGTGCTGTTCACGTCGCTCGACCGGATCGCCGCGGGTGCGGTCGCAGCGCAGCTCTTTCGTATCCAGGGCGTGGTGGGCGTGGTGTGCGGTGTTCTGCTGCTGGGTCTTGCCAATCTGCTCGTTCGCCGCGGCAGCGAGTCTTATCGCCAGTTGCGCTGGTTGATTGCTGGGATGCTGGTATGCGTGCTGGTCGGTTACTTCGCGTTGCAGCCGTTCATGAATGCGATGCGCGAGGCCGCGCTCGAAGCAGGCAGCGACGTGGGGCATTCGGTTTATGCGACGCGCTTCGGCATCCTGCACGGCGTGTCGAGTCTGTTCTATTTGATCGAAAGCCTGCTGGGCGTGGCGCTCGTGTGGAAGCTGCCTGCGAGCATTGGTGGGTCGGCGGCGGAGCAGGATGCTCACGATGCCGCGGGGAAGGTGACTGGCTGAAGAGGGGTCGAGGCAGAGAGTGCCTTGCCTGCGGGTGGGTTCTTATGATGCTTGGGGGATGCTCGGGCGCTTGCCGGGGCATACAGCTTCCGCCCCGAGTCAGCAGAGTTTCAGGTCAAGGTGCGGACCTCGCCGCACCTCTTGTCCCGCTTACTTCGACGACTGATGTGAGCGCTTCGCGCTAGTTTGACGCTTCTTCGCGCGCTTGATGTTGCCGCCTTGCGTCACGCGTTCATTGCCGCGCACCACGACCGCTTTCGCCTTCGGCTTGCGCATCGGAATTTCGCTGGGTTTCACGACCGTGACGACGCGTGGCGCGCGACCCTTGCCCGGTTTGGCTTCGACAGCCGCTTCGCGGGCGCTCGGCAGCGCGCCGCGCTTTGCCTTCACCGCGGGTTGAGCCGATTCCGGCTTCCAGATCACCAGCAGCTTGCCGATGTGCTGGATCGGCGCGGCGTTCAGTTTGTCGCAGATCTCTTCGTAGATCGCGATGCGCTCTTCGCGTTCGTCGCCGAACACGCGGATTTTGATGAGCTGATGAGCGCCAAGGTGGACCTTGATCTCGGAGAGCACAGCGTCGGTCAAGCCTTCGGCGCCGACGAGCACGACCGGTTTGAGCGCATGTGCCTGGGAGCGCAACTCGGCGCGTTGGTCGGAAGAGACTTTGAGGGCTGGCATGGAAAGTGGGAGACTCGACTAAAATGGCGGCACCTGCGTTCCCGGGCGATTTGCTCGATCGGGTCGATTCAACAGGGCGGCGCGTCAGAACAACAGAATCGCGGATGACCGTCAGTTAGACGGTGGCCGCGCGAATTAACCGCGTATTATCCCCTAAAGCGCGTCACCACGCAGCAAGAGTTCAATCTTTAATGGCAAAAAACAAGTTCAACACCGCGTGGCTGCATGACCACATCAACGATCCCTACGTGAAAATGGCGCAGCGGGAGGGCTATCGCGCCCGCGCAGCCTACAAGCTCAAGGAAATCGACGAACAGGACAAGCTGATCCGGCCGGGGCAGGTCATCGTCGACCTCGGCTCCACGCCGGGCAGCTGGAGTCAGTACGCGCGCAACAAACTCGCTAAAGGCTCGCAGCGCGACGCCGAACGCGAGGGCGGGATCGACGGTACGATCATCGCGCTGGATTTGCTGCCGATGGAGCCCGTGGCCGATGTCCATTTCATTCAGGGCGACTTCCGCGAGGACTCGGTGCTGGGCCAACTGGAAGAATTGGTCGGAGAACGCCAGGTTGACCTTGTAATTTCGGATATGGCGCCCAACCTGTCGGGAGTGGCGGTGGCGGATGCCGCGCGAATCGAGCACTTATGCGATCTCGCGCTGGAATTTTCGCAAAATCACCTGAAACCGGATGGTGCCCTTTTAGTCAAATGCTTCCACGGCAGCGGTTATAGCCAGATTGTCGAAAAGTTCAAGCGTCAGTTCAAGGTGGTGGCGGCCCGCAAGCCGAAAGCGTCGCGGGACAAATCGTCAGAAACGTTTATTTTGGGTAAGCATCTCAAGCGGTCCGCATAGGGCCGCTGTAGAACGGTTCAGCCTCTGCCGATAAATGCTCATGGCGCCGGAAATCGGCGCTTTAATGGCGCGCTACGCTATTTCTGTGGTAGCGAAACCTTATGGCAGGGGTCTGCGGACTGGATTAGAATGCTTTCGTGGTGCCGCAAGGCAAATGTAGGCGCCCGTCTAAGTGAAGGAGTGGTGCTTTGAACAACAATATGTTTTCGAAGGCAGCAGTGTGGCTGGTTATCGCACTGGTGCTGTTTACGGTGTTCAAGCAGTTCGACAAGCCCCGTGTCCAGGAAGGCGTTTCCTATTCGCAGTTCATGGACGACGCGAAGAACGGCAAAGTCAAGAACGTTATTGTCCAGGGGCGGAACCTCACGGTCACTCCAGCAGACGGCCAGAAGTACCAGATCGTGTCGCCCGGCGACATCTGGATGGTCGGCGATCTGATGAAGTATGGCGTTCAGGTGAGCGGCAAGGCTGACGACGAACCCAATGCGCTGGTGTCCGCGCTGTATTACCTCGGGCCGACGATCCTGATCATCGGCTTCTGGTTCTACATGATGCGACAGATGCAGGGGGGCGGCAAAGGCGGGGCCTTCTCGTTCGGTAAGTCGCGCGCGCGTCTGATCGACGAGAACAACAACGCAATCAATTTCACCGATGTCGCCGGTTGCGACGAAGCCAAGGAAGAAGTCTCCGAACTGGTCGATTTCCTGCGCGACCCGCAGAAGTTCCAGAAGCTGGGTGGGCGTATTCCACGCGGCGTGTTGCTGGTCGGCCCTCCGGGAACCGGTAAGACGCTGCTGGCGCGGGCTATCGCCGGCGAAGCGAAGGTGCCGTTCTTCAGCATCTCCGGGTCGGACTTCGTCGAAATGTTCGTCGGTGTCGGTGCGGCTCGTGTGCGCGATATGTTCGAGCAGGCCAAGAAGCACGCTCCGTGCATCGTGTTCATCGACGAAATCGACGCGGTCGGCCGCCATCGTGGCGCTGGCATGGGCGGCGGTAACGACGAACGCGAGCAGACGTTGAACCAGATGCTGGTCGAGATGGACGGCTTCGAAGCGAACTCGGGCGTCATCGTGATCGCGGCAACGAACCGTTCGGACGTGCTCGACAAGGCGCTGCTGCGTCCGGGCCGTTTCGACCGCCAGGTGTATGTCGGCCTGCCGGATATCCGCGGTCGCGAACACATCATGAAGGTTCACCTGCGTAAGGTGCCGATTTCGAACGACGTCGACGCGGCAGTGATTGCACGCGGCACGCCTGGCTTCTCCGGTGCCGATCTCGCGAACCTGGTGAACGAAGCCGCGTTGTTCGCGGCTCGCCGTGGCAAGCGCATCGTCGAAATGACGGACTTCGAAGATGCGAAGGACAAGATTTTCATGGGTCCGGAGCGCAAGTCGGCGGTGATTCGCGAAGAGTCGAAGCGCGCGACGGCTTACCACGAATCGGGCCATGCGGTGATCGCCAAGCTGTTGCCGAAGGCCGATCCGGTGCACAAGGTCACGATCATTCCGCGCGGCCGTGCGTTGGGCGTGACGTGGCAGTTGCCGGAGCATGACAACGAAACGTACTCGAAGGACTACCTGCTCGATCGTCTCGCGATCCTGTTCGGTGGCCGGGTGGCTGAAGAGTTGTTCCTGAACCTGATCAGCACGGGCGCGTCGGACGACTTCAACAAGGCGACGCAAACGGCGCGTGCGATGGTGGCTCGCTTCGGTATGACGGACGCGCTCGGACCGATGGTCTACGTCGACGACGAAAACGACGCAACGCCGTTTGGCCGTGGTTTCACGCGGACCATTTCGGAAGCGACGCAGCAGAAGGTCGACGCCGAAATCCGCCGCGTGCTGGACGAGCAGTACAATCTCGCGAAGCGTCTGCTGGATGAAAACCGCGACAAGGTCGAAGCGATGACCGCCGCACTGATGGAGTGGGAAACGATCGACGCCGATCAGATCAACGACATCATGGCTGGCCGTCCGCCGCGCTCGCCGAAGAGCTCGCCGCCGTCGGCAAGCGACGCCTCGTCGGGCGGCAGCCCGGGCACCGAGGTCAAGCCGGGCAGCGCAACCGCGCCGGCCTGATAGGCGACCAGTAGAAAGTGCGGGCCGGTGTGTTTCACACCGGCCCGTTTTGCATTTATCCGTTTTACGTGAAGCATTGCTACGTGTCGAAAGCCGATCTATCTTCCCCTCCCATTCCTGAGCCGCTGCAGTGCGGCCGCTTCAAACTGACCTTTGAACGCCCGTTGGTCATGGGCATTCTGAACGTCACGCCCGATTCTTTTTCCGACGGCGGCAAATACGCGATGCGCGGCGATGCGCTACGCCAGGCGGAGCGCATGATGCTCGACGGCGCGGACATCATCGACATCGGCGGCGAATCGACGCGCCCCGGCGCGCCGCCGGTGCCGCTCGACGAAGAACTGGAGCGTGTGATTCCGCTCATCGAGCAGTTGCGCGGGGCGAATGTGCCGTTGTCTGTCGATACGTACAAGCCGGAAGTGATGCGTGAGGCATTGAGCGCGGGCGCCGATCTGATCAACGATATCTGGGGCTTCCGGATGCCCGGCGCGATCGACGCTGTACGCGATAGCGCATGCGGGCTGTGTGTGATGCATATGCTCGGTGAGCCGCAGACCATGCAGCTCGGCGAGCCCGCCTACGTGGACGTCGTGAGCGAAGTCCGGCGCTTCCTGGAGGAGCGGGTGGCTACGCTGCAGCAAGCGGGGATTGCGCGTGCACGTATCAGCGTCGACCCGGGTTTCGGCTTCGGCAAGTCGGTGATCGAACATAACTACGCGCTGCTCGCGGATTTGCCGGACACCGCACCGCGAGCCGTGCCGCCGTATCCGATTCTCGCGGGCATGTCGCGCAAGTCGATGGTCGGCGCGGTGGTCGGGCGCCCGGCTGCGGAGCGCGTCGCCGGTAGTGTTGCCGCCGCAGTGTGCGCGGCCGAACGGGGTGCTGCAATTTTGCGCGTGCATGATGTCCCGCAAACAGCAGATGCATTGAAAGTATGGGCAGCCATGCGCGACGCGGCGAATCGCGGCCGCGCGCGCGGTTGAACCCACAGCAAACGAGGGAGAGAAAAAACATGGCACGTCGTTACTTCGGAACGGACGGGATTCGGGGCAAGGTCGGCGAAGGGCCCATTACGCCGGAATTTGTGCTGCGGCTCGGCTATGCAGCCGGCAAAGTGCTCGCGGGCGCGGATCGCTGGGCCAAATCGGGCGCGCGGCCGACGGTGCTGATCGGCAAAGACACGCGCGTGTCGGGCTACATGCTTGAAGCCGCATTGGAGTCGGGCTTTTCGGCGGCTGGCGTCGACGTGATGCTGGCGGGCCCGATGCCGACGCCTGGCATCGCCTATCTGACACGCGCGCTGCGGCTTGCCGCGGGCGTGGTCATCAGCGCTTCGCACAATCCGTACTATGACAACGGCATCAAATTCTTTTCCGCCGACGGCAACAAGCTGCCGGACGAAGTGGAAGCGCAGATCGAAGAGCAACTCAATCTGCCGCTTGCCTGTGCGGCATCCGAGCAGCTCGGCAAGGCGCGGCGCCTCGACGACGCGGCCGGACGCTATATCGAGTTCTGCAAGAGCACGTTCCCGGCGGCGTTCGACCTGCGCGGCATGAAGCTGGTCGTCGATTGCGCGCACGGCGCCGCGTACGACGTCGCACCGCACGTTTTCCACGAACTCGGCGCCGAGGTGATTCCGATCGGTGTGTCGCCGAACGGCTTCAACATCAACGACGGCGTCGGCGCCACTGCGCCGGACGCGCTGGTGCGCGCGGTGCGTGCGAATCACGCGGACCTCGGTATCGCGCTCGACGGCGACGCCGACCGTCTGCAGGTGGTGGACGCGGCGGGCCGCCTGTATAACGGCGACGAGCTGCTGTACGTGCTGGTGAAGGACCGCATCGCGACCGACGGCAAGGTCGTAGGCGCGGTCGGCACCTTGATGACCAACATGGCGGTCGAGGTCGCGCTGCAGGAGGCGGGCGTGAAGTTCGTCCGCGCGGCGGTGGGCGATCGCTATGTGCTCGAGCAACTGCGCGAACACGGCTGGCAACTCGGCGCGGAAGGCTCCGGCCATATTCTGTCGCTGGACCGCCATTCGACCGGCGATGGCATCGTCTCCGCGTTGCTCGTGCTGGCGGCGATGCAGCGTAGCGGGAAATCGCTCGCCGAGCTGCTCGACGGCGTCACGCTGTTCCCGCAGAAGCTGATCAATGTGCGCATGAAGCCGGACGCGGACTGGAAGGGCAGCGATGCGATTCGCCGTGCGATCGGCCACGCCGAGAGTGCGCTGAATGGCCGCGGCCGCGTGCTGATCCGCGCGTCCGGCACCGAGCCGGTGTTGCGCGTGATGGTCGAGGCTGAGAATGTCGACGACGCTGTGCGCCATTCGGAAGCGATTGCCGACGCGGTCAAGCAAGCCACGGCGTAGGCCAGTTCTTTAGAGCACGCGGCGAGGCGATCGGATATCGTCCCGCCGCGTGCCGTTTTAGCCACCAACTCCGGCACGGTAACCAACCGCCATGAACGCGGCCAAATAAATATCAAACCCGCCCAACCCTAGCTCTCTTTACGCCGCCCGCCTCATCTCCGGCGCAGCCCGCTTCACCCCCACGTAAACGTTCACATCCGATCTTTTTCACCTAATCTCGCTAGAGTACGGTCCGACGTCGCAACGCCGTCGATTTATTCGTCCCTGCACCTTTCATTCGGTAATGCCACTGTCACGCCCGCTTCACGGTTAGTCACGTTACTGTCACAAAGAGGCCCTAAGCTTCGCGGTGTTCGTGTTACTCGCTCACACCGCTCACACCTTGGAGGTCTCATGAAATTGATGCAAACCGTGTTCGCTGGCGTCGCTGGCGCGCTTTTCGCGATCGCCGCGCAAGCCGCAGACATCACCGGCGCGGGCAGCACCTTCGCAGCACCGATCTACACGAAGTGGGCCGACGCCTATCAGAAGTCCGGCGGCGGCAAGGTGAACTATCAGGGTATCGGTTCGTCGGGCGGCGTGAAGCAGATCGTCGCGAAGACTGTCGACTTCGCCGGTTCGGACGCTCCGCTGAAGGACGACGAACTCGCCAAGGAAGGCCTGTTCCAATTCCCGACCGTGGTCGGCGGCGTGGTGCCGGTCGTCAACGTGCCGGGCGTGAAGCCGTCTGAACTGGTGCTGTCGGGTGAAGTGCTCGGCGACATCTATCTGGGCAAGATCAAGAAGTGGAACGATCCTGCGATCGTCGCACTGAACCCGAAGCTGAAGCTGCCGGACACCGACATCGCCGTGGTTCGCCGCGCCGACGGTTCGGGCACCAGCTTCATCTGGACGAACTACCTGTCGAAGGTCAACGCGGACTGGAAGTCGAAGGTCGGTGAAGGTTCGACGGTCAACTGGCCGACCGGTACGGGCGGCAAGGGCAACGACGGCGTCGCAGCCTTCGTGCAACGTCTGCCGGGCGCAATCGGCTACGTGGAATGGGCGTACGCGAAGCAGAACCACATGACGTACGTCGCGCTGAAGAACTCGTCGGGCACGGTGGTCGAGCCGAAGACGGACACCTTCAAGGCAGCGGCAGCGGGCGCGGACTGGTCGAAGTCGTTCTATCAGATCCTGACGAACGAGCCGGGTAAGAACGCATGGCCGATCGTCGGCGCGACCTTCGTGCTGCTGCACACCGCGCAGGACAAGCCGGCGCAAGGCACGGAAACGCTGAAGTTCTTCGACTGGGCGTTCAAGAACGGCACGCAGGCCGCGAACGATCTGGACTACATCTCGCTGCCGGATTCGGTCGTGTCGGAGATCCGCACGCAGTGGAAGTCGAAGGTGAAGGACGCTGCGGGCAAGTCGATCGCCGACTAAGCTCTCGGTAAGCAACAGCATCGTGTAACACGTTGGCCGTCCTCATGTGAGGGCGGCCAACGGCATTACCCCAGGCATTAATCAGGGCTTCGATCCGGCATCAACCCAAGCTTCACCGGCCGCACGACACGTGTCATACGGCAACTGGAAACAGGTCCATCAGGCTCTCATGTCCGATATCCATTTAGCGTCCGGCGCCAGCAGGGCCAACCCGCCCGGCAGCACGTCGCAGCAGAAGGCGCCCAGCCGCGCCGGCGACGTGATCTTCGGCGGCCTGGCTCGCCTCGCCGCCATCATTACGTTGCTACTGCTCGGCGGCATCATCGTTTCGCTGATCATCGCCTCCATGCCGTCGATCAGGGAGTTCGGTCTGAGCTTCCTGTGGACCGCCGAGTGGGATCCGCCAAGCAAGCAATTCGGCGCCCTGGTGCCGATTTACGGCACGATCGCCACGTCACTCATTGCGCTCATCATCGCGGTGCCGGTCAGCTTCGGCATCGCGCTTTTCCTGACCGAACTCGCGCCTGCATGGCTGCGCCGGCCGCTCGGCATCGCGATCGAACTACTCGCCGCGATCCCGTCGATCGTGTACGGCATGTGGGGCCTGCTGGTGTTCGCGCCAATCTTCGCGACGTGGTTCCAGAAGCCGCTCGGCGCGGTGCTCGGCGGCATTCCATTCGTCGGTGCGCTGTTTCGCGGGCCGCCGATCGGCATCGGCATCCTGTGCGCGGGCGTCATCTTGGCGATCATGATCATTCCGTACATCGCATCGGTGATGCGCGACGTGTTCGAAGTCACGCCGGTGCTGCTGAAGGAATCGGCGTACGGCATCGGCTGCACGACGTGGGAAGTGATGTGGAAGATCGTGCTGCCCTTCACCAAGAGCGGTGTGATCGGCGGTGTGATGCTCGGTCTGGGCCGCGCGCTCGGCGAGACGATGGCGGTCACGTTCGTGATCGGCAACACCAATCTGCTCGACAACATCTCGCTGTTTTCACCGGGTAACAGCATCACGTCGGCGCTCGCCAACGAATTCGCGGAAGCGGATCCGGGCCTGCACACATCGGCGCTGATGGAACTCGGCCTGATCCTGTTCGTGATTACTTTCATCGTGCTGTCGATTTCGAAATTCATGCTGCTTCGCCTCGAGAAAGGGGAGGGCGCGAAATGAGCCAGTCCGCTCTGAACATGCCGGGTTCGAACGACGCCGCCGCGCTCGAAGCGATGCGCGTGCGTCTGCAAGGACGCCGCCGCATGAAGAACGCGCTCGCGCTGACGATGTCGCTCGCGGCGATGGCCTTCGGTCTGCTGTGGCTCGTGTGGATTCTCTATACGACGCTGCGTCTCGGTATCGGCGGTTTGTCCATCGAGCTGTTCACGCAGTCGACGCCGCCGCCGAATACCGACGGCGGCGGTCTCGCGAATGCGATCGTCGGCAGCGTGATGCTGGTCGGCCTCGCCACGTTCGTCGGTACGCCGATCGGTATTCTGGCGGGCGTCTATCTCGCCGAATACGGCCAGAAAGGCTGGCTCGCGAACCTCACGCGCTTCATCAACGACATCCTGCTGTCGGCGCCGTCGATCGTGATCGGTCTGTTCGTGTATGCACTGGTGGTCGCGAAGATGGGTCACTTCAGCGGCTGGGCCGGCGTGTTCGCGCTCGCGCTGCTGCAGATTCCGATCGTGATCCGCACCACCGAAAACATGCTGAAACTGGTGCCGAACGCGCTGCGTGAAGCGGCCTTCGCACTCGGCACGCCGAAGTGGAAGATGGTGCTGTCGATCACGCTGAAGGCGTCGATTGCGGGCATCGTCACCGGCGTGCTGCTGGGCGTCGCGCGGATTGCCGGCGAAACCGCGCCGCTGCTCTTCACGGCGCTGTCGAATCAGTTCTTCTCGATGAACATGGGTCAGCCGGTCGCGAATCTGCCGGTCACGATCTACAAGTTTGCGATGAGCCCGTTCGCGCAATGGCAATCGCTCGCGTGGGCCGGCGTCTTCCTGATCACGCTCGCGGTGCTGGGACTGAACATCCTCGCGCGCACGATCTTCTCGAATAAGTAAGGGCGGAGTGTAATCCGATGAATATGGCAGAAACTCAACTCAATCCGATCGCGCGTCCCACCGCGCCCGCCGGTTTCGATCCCGCCCAGAGTGGCCAGGCGTCGTCGCCGTCGCGTCCGAAAATCGAGGTCAACGACCTGAACTTCTTCTACGGTAAGTACCACGCGCTGAAGAACATCAACCTGCAGATTCCCGAAGGCAAGGTGACCGCGTTCATCGGTCCGTCGGGCTGCGGCAAGTCCACTTTGTTGCGCACGTTCAACAAGATGTACGCGCTCTATCCGGAACAGCGCGCCGAAGGCGAGATTCTGATGGACGGCGAAAACCTGCTGACCTCCAAGCGCGATATCTCGCTCTTGCG
Source organism: Paraburkholderia ginsengisoli NBRC 100965 (assembly GCF_000739735.1). Lineage (GTDB taxonomy): Bacteria > Pseudomonadota > Gammaproteobacteria > Burkholderiales > Burkholderiaceae > Paraburkholderia > Paraburkholderia ginsengisoli. Next base: position 495,351 of record NZ_BBJF01000003.1, read on the forward strand.
CGCGCGGATCGGCATGGTGTTCCAGAAGCCGACGCCGTTTCCGATGTCGATCTACGACAACATCGCGTTCGGCGTGAAGATGTTCGAAACGCTGCCGCGCTCGGAGATGGACGACCGCGTCGAATGGGCGCTCACCAAGGCCGCGTTGTGGAACGAAGTGAAGGACAAGCTCGGCCAGAGCGGCTACGGTTTGTCGGGCGGCCAGCAGCAGCGTCTGTGTATTGCGCGCGGCATCGCGATCCGTCCGGAAGTGCTGCTGCTCGACGAGCCGTGTTCGGCGCTGGACCCGATTTCGACGGGCCGCATCGAAGAATTGATCGCCGAATTGAAGAGCGATTACACGGTGGTGATCGTCACGCACAACATGCAACAGGCGGCTCGCTGTTCGGACTACACTGCCTATATGTACCTTGGCGAACTGATCGAATTCGGCGACACCGAAAAGATCTTCATCAAGCCGGTCCGCAAGGAAACTGAAGACTACATCACGGGCCGCTTCGGCTAATTCGCCGGGCAAAACAACGGAGTACGACATGTCCGATAAACATCTGTCCAGCCAGTTCGACGCCGACCTGAACCTGGTTTCGTCGAAGGTGCTCGAAATGGGCGGCCTCGTGGAATCGCAGATCGTCAACGCCATGCAGGCGCTCAACGAGTTCGACCTCGATATCGCCGAACAGGTGATCGCCGCCGAAGACCGTCTGAACAAGATGGAAGTGGAAATCGACGAGGAATGCAGCAACATCATCGCGCGCCGTCAGCCGGCCGCGCGTGACCTGCGCCTGTTGATCGCGATTTCGAAGACCATCACGAATCTCGAACGCGCCGGCGACGAAGCCGAAAAAATCGCCAAGCGCACCAAGCGTCTGATGGAAGATGGCGCATCGCGCACCATCAATATCGCCGAGATCAAGCTGTCGGGCGAAATGGCGGTGTCGATCCTGCGCCGCGCGCTGGACGCGTTCGCGCGTCTCGACACGGTCGCCGCCGCACAGATCGTGCGCGACGACAAAGCGATCGACGAAGAATTCCGCGCGTTCGTGCGCAAGCTGATCTCGTACATGACCGAAGATCCGCGCTCCATTTCCGTGGGCCTCGACTTTCTGTTCATCGCGAAGGCGATCGAACGGATCGGCGACCACGCGAAGAACATCGCCGAATTCATCATTTACATCGTGAAGGGCACCGACGTGCGGCACAAGTCGCGCGACGCGCTCGAACGCGAAGCACTCAGTTAATCCAGAGAAAAGGACCAGAGGTGCCGATGCCCAGCAGCATTCTCGTCATTGAAGATGAGCCCGCCATTTCCGAACTGATTTCGGTCAATCTTCAACACGCCGGACACTGCCCGATTCGCGCGTACAACGCGGAGCAGGCGCAGAACCTGATCAGCGACGTACTGCCCGACCTCGTCCTGCTCGACTGGATGTTGCCGGGTAAATCGGGTATCGCGTTCGCTCGCGATCTGCGCAACAACGAGCGCACGAAGCACATTCCGATCATCATGCTGACCGCGCGCGGCGATGAGCAGGACAAGGTGCTCGGTCTCGAAATCGGCGCGGACGACTACGTCACCAAGCCGTTCTCGCCGAAGGAATTGATGGCGCGCATCAAGGCGGTGTTGCGCCGTCGCGCGCCGCAGTTGACCGAAGACCTGGTCGCGATCAACGGCCTCAAGCTCGACCCGGCGACGCACCGCGTGGCCGCGCATGCGGAAGGCAGCGAGATCAAGCTCGATCTCGGCCCGACGGAATTCCGTTTGCTGCACTTCTTCATGACGCATCCGGAGCGCGTGCATAGCCGTACGCAACTGCTTGATCAGGTGTGGGGCGATCACGTGTTCGTCGAGGAGCGCACGGTCGATGTGCACATCAAGCGCCTGCGCGCGGCGCTCAAGCCGGCCGGGTGCGATGCTATGATTGAAACGGTGCGCGGCAGCGGCTACCGGCTCGCGAAGAGCGCGTGAGGGTGCCTGATTCGTTGGCGGCGCGTGTGTCCGCGTGCCGCTCGTGCTGTTTGGCTTCATATCGGTAGCCCACGACACCCGCGTCAGTTTCGCAACACCAGGCGCCGCCGCATTCACTGCGGCGCGCGTGTTTTTCTCTTCGATCGCTAGACCATGAACATCATCTGGGCGCGCTCCATCGTGTCGGTCGTGCTGCTGGCTGTTCTGTGCGCGGTGGTCGGCGCACTCGTGAACATCAAGGCAGCACTCGTTCTTGCGATCGTCATGCTGCTTGCACAGAGCACCTTCAGCACCTTTCATAAACAGCGCCTGTGGCGTCTGCTCGACGCGCCGGTGTATGGCGAAGTACCGAGCGCGCCAGGCATCTGGGGCGAAATCTACTATCGTCTGCACAAGCTCGCGAAGCGCTGGCACGCGCAGGTGCGCCAGGTCGAGCAGCAGCACTCGCGTTTCATCCAGGCGATCCAGGCGTCGCCGAACGGTGTTGCGATGCTCGACGATCACGATCAGATCGAGTGGTGCAACGCGATCTCGGAGAGCCACTTCGGCCTCGATGCGAAGCGCGATTTGCGTCAGCACATCACGCATCTGGTGCGTCATCCCGACTTCGTCCGCTATCTGAACTCGCACCGGTACGAAGAAATGCTGATCATGCGCGGCATGGGCGACAAGCGCCAGAACGTGCTGTCGGTGCAGGTATTTCCTTATGGCGAGAATCGCAAGCTGGTGTTGTCGCAGGACATTACCGAGCTGGAACGCACCGACGCGATGCGGCGCGACTTCGTCGCCAACGTCTCGCATGAACTGAAGACGCCGCTCACCGTGCTGTCCGGTTTTCTGGAGACGATGCGCGAGTTGCCGTTGAGCGAGGCCGAGCGCTCGCGCTATCTCGAACTGATGGAGCAGCAGGCGTCACGCATGCGCCATATCGTCAGCGATCTGCTGGTGCTCGCGAAACTCGAAGGCGACAACAAGCCGCCGAGCGACCAGATGATCGACATGCGTGCGGTGCTGCGGCATCTGCGCGACGATGCGCAGAGTCTGTCGAGCGACCACCACAGGATCGTGTTCGACGCCGACGAAGGGCTGACCGTCACAGGCGTGGAAACCGAAATACTCAGCGCGCTCGGCAACCTCGTGACGAACGCGATTCGCTACACGCCGGACGGCGGCGCGATCAAGGTGCACTGGCATGCGCAAGGCGGGCATGCGGTGTTCTCCGTCACGGACAGCGGGCTGGGCATTCCGGCCGCGGATATTCCGCGATTGACCGAGCGTTTCTATCGCGTCGACCGCAGTCGTTCACGTGACACCGGCGGCACGGGGCTGGGACTCGCGATCGTCAAGCACGTGCTGCAGCGACACGATGCGCAACTCGACGTGAAGAGCGAGGAGGGGCGCGGTAGTACCTTCACCGTGCGCTTTCCGGTGTATCGCACCGCGCGCCGGCAACCTGCGCCGGTTTGACTACAGCTCGATCAAAGCGTCGGAATGAAAAAACCGCCTGAAAACAGGCGGTTTTTTTACGCGTGTCGTGCCGGCGCGCCTGCTGCGGCGAGCCACGTTCTCACGGACAGAACTTCCCAAGCAGGCTCATCTGCGCATTGCGCGACGACTTGCCCGGCCGCCGACGACGATAGTGGCCGTCGCTTTGCATCAGCCACGCGGACTGGTTGTCGCCGAGAAACGCGGACAATCCTTCGGCGATCACGCGCCGCTTCAGACGCCGGTTGTTGACCGGGAACGCGACTTCCACGCGCCGGAAGAAGTTGCGGTCCATCCAGTCAGCGCTCGACAGATACACCTGCTCCTTGCCGTCGTCGTAGAAGTAGAAGATTCGATGGTGTTCGAGAAAGCGCCCGACGATCGAGCGCACCGTGATGTTCTCCGATAGCCCCGGCACACCCGGCTGCAACGAACACACACCGCGCACGATCAGATCGATCTTCACGCCCGCCTGCGATGCTTCGTACAACTCGGCGATTACCGTGGGCTCGAGCAGCGCGTTCATCTTCGCGACGATGCGCGCCTTCTTGCCGGCGCGCGCGTGCTCGGCTTCCGCGCGAATCGCCTCGACCAGTTTCGGATGCAGCGTGAACGGCGACTGCCACAACTCGTGCAGCTTCAGCTCGCCGCCGATGCCGGTCAGTTGCTGGAACACGTGATGCACGTCTTCGCAGATTTTCTGATCGGCGGTCATCAGGGCGAAGTCGGTATAAAGACGCGCGGTGCGCGGATGATAATTGCCGGTGCCCAGATGCACGTAGCGCTTGAGCGTGGTCTTGCCGCCTTCCGACACGCGCCGCACGATCAGCATCATCTTCGCGTGGCACTTGTGGCCCACCACGCCGTAGACGACGTGCGCGCCCACCGCTTCGAGTTGCGAGGCCCAGTTGATGTTGGTTTCCTCGTCGAAGCGCGCGAGCAGTTCGACCACCACCGTGACTTCCTTGCCGTTGCGCGCGGCCTGCATCAGCGCGTCCATTAGCGGCGAGTCGGTGCCGGTGCGATAGATGGTCTGCTTGATCGCCATCACGTTCGGATCTTTGGCCGCCTGCAACAGCAGTTCGAGCACCGGCTGGAAGCTCTCGTACGGATGATGCAGCAGCACGTCGCCCTGATCGATCACGTCGAACATGCTCGTGCTGTTGGCGATGCTCGGCGGAATCGCGGGGATGTGCGGCACGAACTTCAGATCGGGGCGGTCCACCATCTCCGGCAACTGCATCAGCCGCACGAGATTGACGGGGCCGTTCGCGTAGTAGCAGTCCTTGTTGGACAGACCGCTTTCGTCGAGCAGGCGCCGCACGACATGCGCGGGCGTTTCCGCCGACACTTCGAGCCGCACCGCATTGCCCAGATGGCGCGCCGGCAATTCGCCCTGCAACGCGACGCGCAGATTGGTGATTTCGTCTTCGTCGACGAACAGTTCGCTATTGCGCGTGATACGAAACTGGTTGCAACTACGCACCACCAGGTTCGGAAACAGCTCGCCGACAAAGCGTTGCAGCAGCGAGCTGAGCAGCACGAAGCCGTGCGGATAGCCCGACAGGTCCTGCGGCATGCGCACGAGTCGCGGCAGCGCGCGCGGCGCCTGCACGATGCCCATCATCGCCTGACGGCCGAACGCATCCTTGCCCTCGAGTTCGACGACGAAATTCAGGCTCTTGTTGAGCACACGCGGAAACGGATGCGCGGGGTCGAGTCCGATCGGCGTGAGCACCGGCAGCAGTTCGTCGAAGAAGTAGTGGCGCGCCCATTCGGTCTGCGCTTCGTTCCACGCTTCTGTGCCGTGAAAATAGATGCCTTCCGCTTCGAGCGCGGTCAGCACCGTGTCGTGCAGCATCGTGTACTGACGATGCACGAGCTTCTGCGCGCGCTCGACCACGAGATCGTACACATGCTGCAACGACATGCCGTCCGGCGACAGCGCGCCGGGGTTGTCGCGCATCTGTTCCTGCAGTCCGGCCATGCGGACTTCGAAGAATTCGTCGAGATTGCTACTGGTGATGCAGATGAAGCGCAGGCGTTCGAGCAAAGGAACGGCGGGGTCGGCAGCTTGTGCCAACACACGCTCGTTGAAACCCAGAATGCCCAGCTCGCGATTCAATAGGGGATAGCGGATGGACATCGGCAGCGAGAATGGAATGTCAGGTAGAGAGGCGGAAAGACGCTCGGAAATTCTCACAGTATGATGACGTTCTTATGACATTCTCGAATTCTTAAATTCTACGCCCGATTCGTTGCGTGTCGTCAATATGACGCAGTGTATATGGGACCATGGGGCAACCCCATCGCTGCGAGGTGACATCGTGAGTCCCGGTACGCTTAGAATGGCGTCTTTGAACAGCGCGGCCGGACCCAGGGCGCCGAGGGCGGCGGGGCGACCCGCAACGCCCGCCGCGCTTACCGCCGCCGCGCTCGCGCGCATGGAGTCCGCAAACCCGATGGTCAATACGCCACAACTTCTCGCCGCCGTCGATCTCGGTTCGAACAGCTTCCGGTTGATCGTCGGCCGGGTCGAGGAAACCGACGCGGGCAGCCAGATCTATCAGGTCGACGCGTTGCGTGAACCGGTGCGTCTCGCCGCCGGTCTGTCACGCGACAAGATGCTCGATCGTGCGTCGCAGGTACGTGGCTGGGATGCGCTCAAGCGCTTCGGCGAACGGCTGCGCGACTTCCATCCCGATCACGTTCGTGCGGTCGCCACCAACACGTTGCGCATCGCCAAGAACGCCAGCGAATTTCTCGGCGAGGCGCAGGCCGCGCTCGGCTTCCCGATCGAAGTGATCGCGGGGCGCGAGGAAGCGCGCCTCATCTACGCGGGCGCGGCACACTCCGTGCCGGCCAGCGCGGGCAAGCGGCTGGTGGTCGACATCGGTGGCGGCTCGACGGAATTCATCATCGGTTCGCACTACACGCCGATCAAGATGGAGAGTCTATATATCGGCTGCGTGAGTCACAGCCGCGCGTTTTTCCCGGCCGGCAATGTCGACGAATACACGATGCGCCAGGCCGAACTCGCCGCGGGCCGCGAAATCCAGATCATTTCCGCCGAGTACAAGAAGACCGGCTGGGAGCAGGCGATCGGTTCATCGGGCACTGCGCGCGCGTTGGCCGAACTCGTCGAAGCGAATAATTTCAACGATCCGGGCGTCACGCACGGTATCTCGCGCGGCGGCCTCGAACGGCTCAAGCGCGCATTGATCAAGGCGGAAAACGTCAACCGGTTGAAGCTGGTCGCGTTGAAGGGCGACCGTATTCCGGTACTGGCCGGCGGCCTGTCGATCATGATCGCGGTGTTCGACGAACTCGGCGTCGATTACGTCGACACCACCGACGGCGCGTTGCGCCTCGGCGTGATGTACGACCTGCTGGGCCGCTCGCAGCACGAGGACATGCGCACGGTGACGGTGGAAGGCTTCATGCGCCGCTATGGGGTGGATCGTGCGCAGGCGGGGCGCATCGGCGATCTGTCGATGAGCTTTTACGACCAGTTCGCGGAGCCTGACGAAGAGCGTCGTGTGGAAAACCGCATGTTCATCGGCTGGGCGGCGGCGCTGCATGAAATCGGGCTGTCGATTTCGCACAGCGCGTATCACAAGCATTCGGCCTATATCGCCAGCAATGCGGACATGCCCGGCTTCTCCCGCACCGACCAGGCGCGGCTCGCCGCGCTCGTGCTCGGTCATGCGGGCAAGCTCGGCAAGCTGTCGCAAACGCGCGAAGTGGAGTGGCCGCTACTGTTCTGTCTGCGGCTCGCTGCGCTGTTGTGCCGCCGGCGTGCGGATGTCGGCTTGCCGGGGATCACGGTCGCGCGGGTCCACGGTGGCTACGAGGTGCGCTTGCCGAACGAGTGGGTGACCAACAATCCGCTGACCGACTACAGCCTGATTCAGGAAGCGGCGGAATGGGAGAAGGTCGGCATTCCGTACCGCGTCGTCTACACGGACGATTGATTCGCGTGTGAGGGGAGGAAATGAAAAGCCCGGCAATTGCCGGGCTTTTCATTTGCGTCGAGCACCGCTGCTAGACGCGCTCAGCGCGGCAATGCATCGCCGAGGAAGTGGCGGGCATAGCGCGCATTGATATCGGACAGACGGAACAGCGTCAGAAAGTCCGCGGTGTTGAAGTCGGGGTCCCATGCGGGCGCGCCGCAAATTTTTGCGCCCAGACGCAGGTAGCCTTTGACGAGCGGCGGCGGCGCGACTTCGATGCCCGTCTGCAATTCATCGACCGGCAGCGGCGTGTGCGCGAACGCGCGATATTCCGGCGCGGTCAACGCGTTATCGCGCAGCGAGCAATACAGATTCGCCGCGTAGTGGCCGCCGTCGACCATCGCGACGCTCGCGCAGCCGAGCATCGTCTCGTAGCCGTTGTGCTTCATGTACGCGGCGAGACCGGCCCACAGCGACATGATCACCGCGCCGCTACGGTAGTCGGGATGCACGCACGAGCGGCCCACTTCGACCATCTTCGCGCGCAGGTGTGTGAGACGCGACACGTCGAACTCGCTCTCCGCATACAGACGTCCGATGCGCGTGGCCTGATGCGGTGGCAACGCGCGATACGTGCCGACTACTTTCAGCGTGTCGAGATCGCGCACCAGCAGATGATCGCAGTACGCGTCGAACGCATCGACGTCGAGACCCGCGGGGCCCGTCAGATGCGCGCCCATTTCATCGGCGAACACACGGTAGCGCAGACGCTGTGCTTCGCGCAGTTCTTCATCGGTGCGCGCCCACGTCACTTGCAGCCGATGCTGCGCGGTGACCGTTTCCTCGGCGCGCGGCAGGCGGCGCGTTTCGAAGATCGAAGCGAGGGGCAGGGTGGGCGTCGGCAGTTCTCGCATGGGGCGTCCTGGTCGAAAAAAGGAAGACTTCTTTTTTCGCCAATGTAGTAACGCCTGGTGACGCTCGCATGGCAACGCGATGACGATTAAATGACTGCCCGTAAGCCGCGTGCGCGCGGGTTGTCATGTCGGGTGTCATGCGCGCGGCTGTCGGTGGCACGCGGATTTCATGCGTCGAGGGTTTTCGACGCGCGCCGGCTCAGACGAGATCCGGTGTGATCGCCGCGCGCAATACCGCCTGTTCGCCGCCGTCGCGCTCGCGGCTCGCGATCCACCACACGCCGGCTTTCTTTAGCGGCCAACTGGCGTTGCTGTCGCCGAGCAACCGGGCGGCAACGTGGCCGAGCGTCGGTTGATGCCCGACGATCACGACGGTCTGCGCGATGCCGTTGGGCCAGCCGGCGGCCTTGAGTACGTCGTCCGCGCTGGCGTTGGGCGCGAGTTCGCGCACCACGCGATACTGGTCGCTCAGCGTCTCGGCGGTTTGAATGGTGCGCACGGCGGGACTCGCGAGCACGACGGCGTCGGCGGGCAAGCGCGTGCGCAGCCACCGCGCGACGTTTTGCGCCTGTTTGCGGCCACGCGTGGTGAGCGCGCGGGCGAGATCGCCGGCGGCGAAATCCTCGGCTTCGGCATGACGCCAGAGAATCAGATCCATGCGTGTCTCCTTGACGCGGGTTGCGGCGGATTAACAGCCCCGCTCGTCTCGATCATTCGATCACTGTCGCATGCGGACCTGGTAGTTCGCAAGGCGAGGACTGCGGGCACTTTTGCTTCGGCTCTTTCTTTGGCGACTCGCGTTTCAGCTCGCGCGATGCAGCGAGAGACGTCGCGAGCGCGCGGACTCAGAAGCTACAAAACAGAAAATCGGAAAGCCAAAAGCAAAAACCCGCGAAGCCGGAGGCTACGCGGGTTTCGTATTGCTTTTCGTGGTCGGAGCGATAGGATTCGAACCTACGACCCTCTGATCCCAAATCAGATGCGCTACCAGGCTGCGCTACGCTCCGACGAATCCGAGATTCTACGGGGCATGGGGTGCCAGAGTCAACCATGAATTGCGTCGGGCTGAAAATGGCCTGCGAGGGCGAGGGTTGAGTGCAGGGTTATATGCGTCCCATCAGCAGCAACACGATCACGATGATCAACACGACACCGAGCACGCCGGTCGGCCGGTAGCCCCAGCCGCTGCTGTACGGCCAGCTCGGCAACGCGCCGATCAGCAGGATGATGAGCACGATCAGCAGGATGGTTCCAATGGTCATTCGAGTTCTCCCTGTCCGGCCGTCTCGGATGATTCGGCCGTATCGTCAGTTGGTTCGGCGCATGCGCGCCGGGACGTCGACGCGCATCGCGCGTGCTTGATTTGCAACGAGTGATCAGCAAGGCATGTGCCTATGGGCGCGATGGACCGGAATGCTGCGGGAACGGCGCGCAGAGTGCGCGTGGGTGACGCGAGGATGGCGGGCGCGCGTGGCGTCGAGTGAAAAACTGCGCAGGGAGTAAAGCGAACTAGTGGGGCGTGGCCGGGACGCCAGCACGTAGGGAAGAGAGGCGAAGCGACGCAATCGCAACGAAGCCGCGATGCGGAACCGTCGACGGAGTCAGCGAACGTGACGAGGGGCGCTCGATGGTCGCGGGCGCGTCTCGCTTCATGCGACGCGACCTACCGCAGCAAGCTGTGGATTCTTGCCGGTTGCATGTATCGTCGTGGCAACTACGGCTGGCGAGGTCGCCCACGCGAACGCACGGTGGACCACCTTGACTCAGTGAATCCGCCGTTCACTCGTTTGCTACGCGCATGACACCCACCGCATGCCGCCAATGAGCACCCCAACACCCCAACCCAGCCTCAATGCCGCGGACGTCTCCAATGGGGCATATGCAGATGCTGATGAGTTAGCCAGTGATGCAGCATCCCTTCGCCGTCGTGTTCGCGCCGGTACGTTCTCGATTCGAAAATCGACAACGCGAGCAGCACGACCAGACCAATGCCGAGTCCGACCAGACCCGCGATCGTTTCAGCGTCCATGGCAATCTCCTCTCACAGCGCCTGTGACTTCATAGTAGGTCACGCGTCGTGAAATGGCAGGGGCGGGCTGCAAGCCACGGCGTCGCGTGGCGCGCTTTGCAGGTAGACTCTCGGCGCTTCGGTGGCTGCCACGCCCCCGTTATCTGCGTTCTGTCTGGAGAGACCTGCTTATGATCCGCGTTCCGATGATTGCGTTGCTGCTGTTCGCCAGCCTGGCTGGCTGTGCGGACAATTCGTCCGGTCACCGCAAAGGGCCGCCGCAAGATCCCGCCGACTATCACGGCGTGCCCACCGACACCCGGCCGCCGTCGATGGTGCCTGCCGCGCCCTGAGGCCGCGGCGTATCGGTTGAAGCATCGCTGGAAGGAGGCGAAGCACCGGCGCGGGCACGCCGGCGCTTCTGACCCGCGCAAACTGTTCGCGCGGAGAACGCGGGCTGAGGATGATTCTAGGGTGAGTGCCGCGGGCAATATGTGTGCGCTTGTTTCAAGCCGTAACCGGGTGCCGCAATGCGAAATGAATCGCGGGACGGATGGCGGTCAGCCGGAACGGCGGCCGGTGTGAACCGCTTATGTCAGCGCGCCCCGCCGGGGTCTGTAGAAGACACATCGAACGCGCAAGCGCATGCGTTCAGTCACGCTTCGCCTGGCGCTCGCCGCATGCACGCGAAACACGCGTGCTGCGCTTTAGCCTCGTCCCAGGCGATGCTCACGCCCTCGCCGTTCCCACCCCGCGCACGACGCCCGGCAAATACCGCGCAAGCGTGACGCCGCGTGCGGCCATGAAGATCATCATCGCGGCCCACAGGCCGTGATTGCCGTGCAGCGCGAGCAACGCCGACGACACCGCCACGAACACCGCCAGCGACACGATCATCGACAGCATCAGTTCGCGCGTGCGGGTCGCGCCAATGAACACGCCATCGAGCAGAAAGCCCCACACCGAAATCACCGGCGACAACGCGGCCCACGGCAGATAGGTTTCGGCGGCGGCGCGCACCGCGGCCTGATCGGTCAAACGTTCGACGATCCACGCGCCCGCGCCCCAGTACACCAGCGCGAAAGCCAGCGCGCCGAACCCGGACCACAGCGCGGTGACCTTGACCGCCTGCGTGAACGCGTGCCGGTCGCGTGCGCCGATCGCTGCGCCCACCAGTGCTTCAGCGGCGTGCGCGAAGCCGTCGAGTCCATACGCCATGACGGTCTGGAAATTGAGCAGCAGCGCGTTCGCGGCGAGCGTCGCATCGCCTTGTCGCGCGCCAAGGTGTGCAAACCAGCCGAACGAAGACAGCAGGCACAGCGTGCGCACGAAGATGTCGCGATTGAGCACGATCAGACGCTTGAGCGCTGTGGTGTCGAACAACGCGGCGCGGTTCAGCGCGGCCAGACCGCGCGGCCTGCCGTGCCACAGCAACGCGGCGCCGAGCACGAAGCCGAGCGCGTCGGCGGTGGCGGTGGCCGCGCCGATGCCGGCCACGCCCCAGCCAAAGCCGTACACGAACAGCAGCACCGCCGCGATATTCACCCCGTTGATGAACACCTGCGACAGCAGCGCGAGCCGCACTCGCTGCGTGCCGAGCAGCCAGCCGAGCACGACGTAGTTGCCGAGCGCGAGCGGTGCGGCCCAGATGCGCGCGTGGCAATAGAGCTGCGCGTGACGCTGCACCGCGTCGCTGCCGCCGAGCGCGCGCAACGCGTAGTCGATCAACGGCAGTTGCAGCGCCAGCACCGCCGCGCCGATCGCGGCCGCCATCAGCAGCGCGCGGATCACCGTGTTGCGCAATTCGGCGTGGTCGCCCGCGCCGTGCGCCTGCGCGACGAGCCCGGTGGTGCCCATGCGCAGGAAGCCGAAGCCCCAGAACACGAAGTTGAAGAACAGGCCGCCGAGCGCGACGCCGCCGAGGTACGACGCGCCGTCCAGATGACCGGCGACGGCGGTGTCGACCGCGCCGAGTATCGGCTGGGTCAGATTGGCGAGGACGATCGGAAACGCGAGCGCCAGCACGCGGCGATGCCAGCGCACCGGAACGGCGGACGCGGGCGCATCGGCGCCGCGCGCGGTGTCGTTCAACTGCGTTCCTGCACGCACACCCACGGCGACACGACAACCGCCCACAGGTCGGGGTCGCGCGCGGCGAAATCGGCGGCGGTGTCAGCCTGCACGCGCTCGACGAGGCCGGCGGACAGCCATTGCGTGACCTGGGGGGTGTCATCGCTGGCGATCGCTTCAGCGACGCTCACGAGGTCGAGGTCGCGCGCGACGCGCAGCAGCATGCCGCGCGCGAAAAAGCGTTCGAGTTCGGTCCAGCCGATCTTCGCGGTCTCGGCGAGCAGCTTGGCGTACAGCGGGCTGTGGGTGCTGTGGGTGGCGTCGTTGGAAGTCATCGTAAGCGGATTCTGGCGGGGCCGTTACTATAAACCATCGGCGCGGGCCGCCAGGGCGGGGCGCGTTCCGGTACGCTCGGGGTTTTCCGAAACCGATTCTGAACCTTCATGCCACTGGATTCAACGACGCCGGCTGCGGCCGCGCCCAGCCACGCCGTGAGCGACGCCACGCTTACACGCGCCGACGTGGAGCGCCTGATCGGCGCGCGCCATGCCGACTCCGGCAACCACGCGCCGCTTCATTTCACCGATTGCGATTTCGAGGGCACGGATCTGTCGCGACTCGACTTGCGCGGCGCGGAGTTTCATCGCTGCACCATCGTCGAGACCTCGTTTTTCGGCGCTTCGCTCGCCCACAGCCGTTGGATTCGTTGCCGCGGCCGGGAGGCGGATTTCGGGTCGGCCGATCTGGTCGACGCAGCGTTTCAGTCGAGCGATCTGAACAACACCAGCTGGCGGCGCGCGAAGCTCGCGTCGGCGTCGTTTCGCGGTTGCAAGCTGACCGGCGCGAACTTCGAGGCGTGCACGGCGCTGGGTTTGAGCTTCGTCGAAACGCTGCTGGTCGGCGCACATCTGCGCGGCCTGTCGTTTCGCAAGGCGACCTTGCAGCAACTGGATTTCTCCGACGCCGATGTCGCTGGGGTCGATTTCCGCGAGGCGATTTTCGACGGCGGCAGCCTGCGCAACGCGCATCTGAAGGGCGCGCGCTTCGACGGCGCGGACCTGCGTGAGGCGGACTTGAGCGGCGTGCGGCTCGTCGATGCGGCGCTGTTCAAAGGCGCGACGATTTCGCATCAGCAGGCGGCGGTGCTCGTCACCGAACTGGGGTTGCGCGTGATGTGAATCCCCGGAATTTGCATTGGGCGGATTCGGCGATCCGGTCAATGCAAACGATTGGCGTCCGGTATTCGTCATTTGATTAATGAGTTAGAATCGCCGTTTGAATTTCAGATCGAAATTTGTCGGTTGATTTGATAGTATTGATATTCCGCCATACGCGAATTTTTTACGCAGACGTCAATTGTTAATCGCTAGCGTTGAATATCGGTTAATACGTTGGTTTCGTGCGTTGGCGCACCAAGATTACGCGAAGCGTTAACCGACTCTTTCGCGCTCGGCCGGTTAGTTAAAATCGGCCAGAGCCCTTTCCTCAGGCGATTTGCGGGCGATCAATGCCCCTGCTCGCCACAGCGTGGCATTGCGCGGGCCGCCGGACCGCTGAAGGGTTTTGAAGCACGCTAATGATTATCTCTGCGGCCCAGGGGTGCGGCGTTTTTAGCCTGTTTAATCCAGACACTTTCGGTTCAATGACTGTGGAATCCGTTCGCCGCGTCACACTGATCGCGTAATTAATTGATTGCACTTGTAAATGGGGGTTGTTAGATTTCGTTCTGGCGCATGGTGAACCGGTCCTTTGCCGATATGCGCCGAACCCCCGTTAGCCCGGCCTCGTGCCGGGCTTTTTTTCGCCGCGACGTTGCACCGGGTCACGCCGCCTTCACATCCGCGGTGGATCATCGAGGATTATCTTTTTCATCGCGCCGGACATGACCTGGGTGATCATTTTTGTCGGCGTCTGGCCGATCGCGCTCAGCGTACTGTTTCGCTTCGCCGCGCGCATCGATCCGCGCTCCGGCCGCTGGCGACGCCGCTAATTCGCGCGGCGCCGCTGCTTGCCTGGGGCAGCCGCTGTTATGCGCGCTTACTGCTTGCAGCGAACCACCATCGAGCGATTCTTCACGTTCGCACCGAAAATGCCGCCGACCGTGCCGCCGGACGTCGCGCCGTTATCGACGTCCTTCGACACGACGTCGTAGCCGTAATTGCCGCAGACTTCGCCCGCGCGCTTGTAGCATTCGGCCCAACTGGCGCTGGCGTCGCTGCCGCTGCAGTTGATCGCGAAGCCGGTGTCGCCGGTCGGCAGGTAGGTCATGGTGGTGGTGCTGGAGCAGCCGCCGAGGCCGCCCAGCGTCAGCAGGCCGAAGCCGACCGCCGCGGCCGTCGCGACGGACGCAAATGCGCTCTTCATTGCAGGTTCCTTACAGATAACGGGGGAAGACACGGCGTGAAGCCGGGTCTCTCTGGATTGAGCGCTTTATAGCACGCCGGGTTCCCCGCACCCAGGTTGCAGGGCGCGTGCCCGACGTGGCACGGGCGCGGGGTACAGGCGTCCGCCAGGCCGTCCAACAGCCGCCCGGGACACGTGGCCGGTGCGCTGGACGCCTGCTGCCGCGCGACCGGTCAGCGCGGCGGCAACGCCTGCGACGGGTCGATCGAGCGACCCTGGTAGCGCAGCTCGAAATGCAGCATCACGCGATCGGTGTCGGTGTCGCCCATCTCGGCGATTTTTTCGCCGCGCTTGACCGATTCGCCTTCCTTCACCAGCAGCGCCCGGTTGTGCGCGTAAGCGGTCAGATACTCGGCATTGTGTTTGAGGATCAGCAGATTGCCGTAACCGCGCAAGCCGTTGCCTGCATACACCACCGTGCCGGGCGCGGCGGCGACCACCGGCGTGCCGGCCGCCGCCGAAATGTCGATGCCCTTCGAATTGGCGCCGTCAAAGCGCCTAATCACGCTGCCGTCGGCCGGCCATACCAGCGAGATCGACGACGCTGGCGCGGCGGCCGGCGCGCTTTCCGCAGGCGTCGGGCGCGGCGCCGCCGACGCGTTGCTACTTCCGCTGCCGCCGCTGCGCAGCGCGCCGCTCGTCGATGCCGCGCCGCCCGGCGCGACGCGCAGCACCTGGCCGACCTCGATGCTGTCCGGGTTGGTCAGGTTGTTCCAGCGCGCGATGTTTTGCACCGACTGCCGGTTGCCACGCGCGATCTTCGACAGCGTATCGCCCCGTTCGACCCGGTAGAAGCCTGGCCCCACCGGCGCGGACCCGCACGCGGCGAGCACTGCCAGCAACGACGCGCAGGCGAGTCGTTTGATCATTTTTGTTGTTCCCAGCATTGGACCTCGCAAAGCGCTGCCGCGCGCCGATCCCGATCACGTGGCAGGTGGATACAAAGCGTCCGATTCTAACGGTTTTGCAATGCAGCATCCGAAAACGAGGCGGTGAGGGCGGCGGCGAGGCGGTCGGGAGGTGTGGAGTGCGGCGGCAAATGCGGTGCCGCGCGGTCAACCACGCCGCGCCAGTCGCCGCAAAAAGCCGCCGTCATCGCGGCCGTCAGAACTGCCGTCGAGCCGCCGGCCAGACCGCCGCGAAAACCGCGGCTCGCTCCGGTCGAAGCGCGGCGCTCAAGCGGTTTTTTCGACGCTGATGCGCAGCGCCGCCGTCTCGGTCTGGCCCGGTTCGAGCCAGCGCAATCCCAGGCCGTTGTGGATCGCGTCCGGCAGACCGAGCCAGGGCTCGACGCAATAGAAATCCGACTCGGCGGCTTCGGTCCAGGTCGTCACCGCGTACCAGGGCGCCGAGCCCGGCCGTTGCAGATCGATCGTGACGACCCGGTGCAGACCCGGCGCGATCAGCCGCACCGGCCGATCAGGCGTGCCGGCGAGGCAATGGAAGCGGTCGTGGATGCGCGCCTCGTCGAGCGTATAAGGCGCGTCGCCAGGCTCGGCGGCGCTGATCGAACCGTCGGCCTGCTGGTAGCGCCGCTCGGTGCGCGGCAATTCGAGCGCCGTCTCGGCGCGCTGCGTGTGCGGCAGCGTGAAGTAGAAGTGATGGCCGGCGTAGTACGGCAGGCGCGCGTCGCCGGTGTTGGTGGTGGTCAGCGTGACGTCCAGCGTGCGCGCATCGGCGAGGGTGTAAGCGGCTTCGAAACGGAAGCCGAACGGATAGCCGCCGCGTGTCGCTTCGCTGTCGGTCAGGGTCATGCGCAAGCCGGCGCCGTGGACATCGGCGTGGGCTTCGAACGGCAGGTCGCGGGCGAAGCCGTGCATCGGCAGCTCGCGCACCGTGCCCGTGGCGTCGCGCCAGAAGCCGATCTCGCCATCGACGCGATGCCGGCCGAGAAACGGAAACAGCAGCGGATTGCCGCCGCGAATCCGCGCCGGCTGACTCCAGTCGGCGTGCTCGGGCCAATGAATCACCTCTTCGCCGTCGATTATCCACGACAGCAGACGGCCGCCGGCTTGCGGCGAAAAGCGGAGCACGGAGGTGTCCTGGGCGATCTCGAGAATGTCCTGTTGCGGGGAAAGCGGCATGGTCGATGAATTGATGAGTGAGGGTTGAAGGTGGCGCGATAGTCCCGCGAGCGGGCGTTGCCGCGGCCCAGTGCAGCGATCGAAACAGCGGTCGGGCACAGGCCGAGGCAGCGGCCATCCGCCGCCGCGCGAGAGAGGGATTTTGCGCTGCTTTGCGCTACGGGGAAACCCTTCTCGGGAAATTGCGGGTGTCGGAGGAAGGCGATCCCTGTCGATAATCCTCGGACTGCCCGGTACTCCATTACCGGGCGAGATCGGCTCAGGAGGTGTTATGGATCTCGCAATGGCAATGGGTGTGGCGTTGTTCGGCATGTTCGCGGCAAGCACGGTCTACTTCTTTCACAAGCTCGAACGCTGATTGACGCATCCCGTGGCGCGAGGCTGTCCGTCAGGACGGCTTTTTTGCGCGAGCGCTGATTCAAGCTCCGTCTTTCCGGCATCCGTTCTGCGATGCTCACAGGGTCGCCGCCCACGGTAGGCCTTGCTTCCTTGCTGCGGCGTAACAACGGTTTCCAGTTGTGACGCAGCGCATCAAAATTTCCCTGAATGTGACCTAACCGCTTGGCGCTGACATTGCAGCCAGGCATAATCGGTGCGCTTTTGAGGCGTCCGATTTCCCTTTCGCGGCGCGCACTTACCTCACATTTTCCTTACAAGGACCGTCGCGTGAACCTGTCGTTTCTGATTTTCCTGAGCGTGCTGCAGGGCGTCACCGAACTGTTTCCCGTGAGCAGCCTCGGTCATACGCTGCTCGTGCCCGCGCTGTTCGGCATGCATATCGACAAGCATGCGCCGCAGTTGCTGCCGTTCCTCGTCGCGCTGCATCTCGGCACCGCGTTCGCGTTGCTGTGGTATTTCCGCCAGCGCTGGTGCGAACTGGTGCGCGGCTTCTTCGCGTCGTTCGGCGGCCGTCGCAACGACGACGCGCACATGATGTGGGCGCTGATCATCGGCACGATCCCGGCGGGGCTCGTTGGGCTGCTGCTGGAAAAACGCCTCGAGCGGATTTTTCATGACTTGCGGATCGTCGCGATCGCGCTGATCGTCAACGGGGTACTGCTGTGGTTCGGCGATCGTCTGCAGCGCACGCGTGCGCATCAGGCACCTGAGAAGCTGACGTTCCGCCAGGCATTTTTCGTCGGCCTCGCGCAAATCGGTGCGTTGATTCCCGGCTTCTCGCGCAGCGGTCTGACGATGATCGCCGGCAATGCGGCCGGCCTGACGACGGAGAAGGCGGCGGAGTTTTCGTTCCTGCTCGGCACGCCGATCATCTTCGCGGCCGGCCTGCTGGAATTGCCGAAGCTGTTCCATGCGCCGGGCCAACTTGCCGACGCGCTGCTCGGCGGCGTACTGACCGCGATCGCCGCGTACCTCAGCGTGCGTTTCCTGATGCGCTATTTCGAAGGCCGTGGACGGCTGGCTTCGTTCGGCGTGTACTGCGTGATCGCGGGGATCGTGTTCCTCGGCTGGTTCGCACTGCATCCGCAACCGGTCTGACGTAGTCCGCGCGTGCGCCGTGCGCTCGCGCGCAGGGAGCGATCGGTTATAATCCGGGCCCGGCTGAAGTTGCCGGGCCCGTTTCGTTTTTGTGAGCGGGCCAGCGGGCAGCTTGCGTTGCCTGCGTGGACGGATCGAAGCGGGCGGCGGCGCGTGGACCAGGATTTCCGGTCTCCGGCGCGGTCAGTTACAATTTCGGCATGCACGAACCCTCTGGTTCGCGCGAGCCTAGGCTCCAACTATCCCGTACGCGGGTTCTCATTGCGGGCGATGCGCGTTGTGCGCGGTTGTTGCATCGCCTCACTTCATTACGGCAGTAGCTCAGCTGGATAGAGCATCGGCCTTCTAAGCCGAGGGTGGGGGGTTCGAGTCCCTCCTGCCGTACTTCTCAAATGCGTTCAGTGCACACGCGCTCGCCGCGGTTTGCGGCACAACGCGTTTTGGCTGCGCGCCGTGTTCAGTTCTCGTCGCGCACCTCGATCGAATCGACCCGATCCGGATAGAACGCGAGATGCTGCGCGATCTCCTTCACCGACGCGTACGGCGCCTCATACGTCCACACCGCATTCACCATCCGCTCGCCGCCGATCGGCACGCTGTAATACGCGCAGTCGCCTTTGTACGGGCAGTAGGTTGTGTGCTCGCTACGCTCCAGCAGGCTCATCTCGACATCGGTCCGCGGCAGGTAATACACCGGCGGGTATGATGCCTCGCGCAGCACCAGCGCCTTGCGCGTATCGGCGATCACCCGTCCGGCCACGGTCACGACCACGCGGGCTCGCGCTGGCTCGACGATGATCGGATGAGCGGGACCGGGGACCTTGATGGATTTTTCAGTCATCTTGTCGAACTCCTGAATGAGTGGGCAGCGCTGCCGCACGGAGGGGAGGATAGGGACGATGCAGGCCGGCGTCGACGGTGACGATTGCGCGTTGGGTCGAGCATACGCCGCTCATGAGAATGCGTGCGGCCGACGCGTGAATCGGCGCTGGGCGCGCCACGCGCCCAGCCTCGGCGCGCCAAAAAAAGTGGCGGAAAAAGCGACAACAGAAGACGACAAACAAGAACGAAAAAACGGGCAGCCGAAGCTGCCCGTGGAAGTCTCGCGATGAGGCGGACTGTTGCTTGCTGATGCCTCCGTTGCACGGCGCGTCGCATGCGCGTCACCGATTCGCGGTGACTGGCATGTCAAGAAAGAAAACCGGCCGCGCCCACTGCGACGCGCCCGGCTGTCACACCCTCAATGCTTGATCTCGAGCGCCGCGGTCAAATCGCCCAGCGGCTTGCCGCCGTTGCCGACCAGCGCCGCGTCGCGCGCCGCGATACCCGGCAGTGTCGGCAGCGAGAAGCGATGCGTGATGAAGCGCAGGATCGACGTCGTGTCGTACTGTGTGTGATCGACGTAACCCTTCTTCGCGTACGGCGAGATGATCAGCGCCGGAATGCGCGTGCCCGGACCCCAGCGGTCGGCCTTCGGCGGCGCGACGTGATCCCAGAAGCCGCCGTTTTCGTCGTAGGTCACGACCACCAGCATGTTGTTCCACTGCGGGCTCTTCTGCAGATGGGAGATGACGTCCGCGATGTGCTGGTCGCCGCTCGCGACGTCGGTGTAGCCCGCGTGCTCGTTCAGGTTGCCCTGCGGCTTGTAAAACGACACTTGCGGCAGCGTGCCCGCATCGATCGCCTTGATGAACTCCGAGCCGCCCATGCCGCCGTCGAGCAGATGCTGCGCGCGGTTCGCAGTGCCCGGCGCGAGATCGGCGAAGTAGTTGAATGGCTGATGGTGCGGCTGGAAGTTCGGCGCCGTCAGGTTCGCGCCGTAGATCACGTTCGCGGTGCCGTCCTGCGCCGCCGCGGCCGCCGCGCCCCACGCGCCGCCGTACCAGGCCCACGACACCTTCGCGTCGTTCAGCAGATCGCCGATGTGCTTCTGCGTCTGCGGCGGCAATGTAGTCGCCTGGCTCGGATCGGCGAGGTTCGCGTCGCCGCCGCTCGCTGCCTTGTTACCGCTCGGCTGATACGGCGGCTGCATCGTGTTGATCGCGTAGAAGTCGGGCGTCAGGTTGCCCGACAGCACGTACTTCGGCGGACCACTCTGCGCCGAAGCCGGCGAGTTCGACGCGAGCTTCAGCGTGACGCCGTCGCTTTCCACCGCCGAGATCGATGCGGCCGCTGGGCTCTTGTCGGCGTTTGGATAGACCGGCGTGCATGCGCACACGAGCCACTGGTGATTCAGGAACGAGCCGCCGAATGCGCCCATGAAGAAGTTGTCGGCGAGCGTGTATTGCTGGGCGATCTTCCAAAGCGGCAGCTTGTCGGCGTTGAGCGAGTAGTGGCCCATCACGAGGCCGCCCGAATCCGCCCATGCGGCGAACCTGTCGTTCTTGCCGCCGTTGATCTGCATCTGGTTCTCATAGAAGCGGTGATACAGGTCGCGCGTCGTCGCGGTGATCGGCGTGTTGAACCCCTTCGGGTCGTCGATCGCGAACGGGGTGTTCGGCAGATTGGCCGTCATCGCCTGTGTGACCACCGGCGTCACGCCGGTTTGCGTGAGACCGTTCCACACCTGCGGCAGCGTCGCGAGCGGCGCGCCGTCGCGGTCCAGCTGCGTGGAGTTGGCCGCGGTCACGTTCTGCAGGCCGTTCGCGCCCGGGAAATTGCCGTACAGATTGTCGAAGCTGCGGTTCTCCGCGTAGATCACCACGACCGTCTTGATGGACGTGATGTCCGGCTGTGTGACTTCGCTGCCGCCGCACGCATACAGACTCAGCGCTGCTGCAATCGCGATGGGCGTCGCGCAGATCAGTTTCTTGTTCATTTGAATGATTTCTCTCTCTCGCGTTGGGGACAGGCCGCGCGCATTGCTTACACGAACGACCGCCGGCGAAAGTTTGGCCAGGGAATTTGACAGAAAGATGTAATTAATTACGAAACCCATTTTTCGACGAAGTTGTCGTCGGCGATATGTCATTTAATCGACATGCAAATGAAATACGCTCGCCGACTTCACTATCGCAAACTCACATCGTTCATATGCGGCTTGGTCTGGCGGGGATTCGGGAAACTGGGATTGGGCGCGACGCGCTGCGACGCGCCGGTTCGGCAAGGACGAGCGCGCGGCACGCGGCGCTAATCGCGCTGGCCGCTGTGACGTTGGCGGTGAGCGTGGCCGCGTGCGATGCGGGCGGGGCGAGCGCGAATGCCACCGCTGCGGGGGCGAATGCGGAGGCCGGCGCAAAAGCAGCGGCGAGTGTCCCTGCCTCTGCTTCAGCAGCGCCGGTGGCGGCCGCCGCGACGAAGGTCGCGTCTCACGACGCCGGCCAGTCGCGCGCGCAGGTCTACGAATCGGTGCGGCAAATGACGGCGCTCGGCAAGCAGCTCTTTTTCGATGCGTCGCTATCGGGCTCAGGCAAGCTCGCCTGCGCGTCGTGCCACAGTCCGGAGCATGGCTTTGCGCCGGCCAACGCGTTGTCGGTGCAATTCGGCGGCAGCGACATGCACCGCACCGGCATGCGCGCCGCGCCGACGCTCAAGTACCTGCAAGCGGTGCCGGCATTCGCGGAGCACTACCACGAGTCCGACGACGAAGGCGACGAAAGCGTCGATGCGGGACCCACTGGCGGCTTGACGTGGGACGGCCGGGTCGACCGGGGTGGCGAGCAGGCGCGCATTCCGCTGTTGTCGTCGTTCGAGATGGGCAGCACGCCGGCCAAAGTCACCGCGGCGGTCAAGGCCGCGCCGTACGCGGGCGCGTTCCGCCCGGCTTTCGGCGAGCATGTTTTCGATAGCGACGACGCCACCTTCAAGGCCGTGCTCCAGGCGCTCGAAACATTCGAGCAGACGCCCGAGGTGTTCTATCCGTACACGAGCAAGTACGACGCGTACCTGGCGGGCAAAGCGCAACTGACGCCCGCCGAACTGCATGGCCTGCAGCTTTTCAACGACGAGCAGAAAGGCAATTGCGCGAGCTGCCACATCAGCCAGCGCACCCGCGACGGCGCGCCGCCGCAGTTCAGCGACTTCGGCCTGATCGCGATCGGTGTGCCGCGCAATCGCGCGCTGCCGGTCAATCGCGATTCGCACTTTTACGACCTCGGCGCGTGTGGCCCGGAGCGCACCGACCTGAAGGGGCGCGACGAGTTTTGCGGCCTGTTCCGCACGCCGACGCTGCGCAATGTCGCGCTGAAGAAGAGCTTCTTCCATAACGGCATCTACCATTCGCTCGATCAGGCAGTGCGTTTCTATGCCGAGCGCGACACCCATCCGGAGAAGTTCTATCCGGCTTCGAAGGGCAAAGTGCAGAAGTTCGACGATCTGCCGCCGCGCTACTGGGCCAATCTGAACACCGAGGCGCCGTTCGACCGCAAACCGGGCGACAAGCCGGCGCTCGACGAGGCCGAGATCAAGGACGTGGTGGCGTTTCTGAAGACACTGACCGATGGGTATCAGGCGCCCGGCGCGACGGTCCACGTGGCGACCACGGGCGCGGCTGCGAACTGACTGACGGGAAGGGGATCGTGGGCCGCCTGTGTGTTCCTCGGCCCGTGTCGAGCGGGTAGCAGATCGCTCAGTGGAGCGCGTCGGCGAGGATGTAGTAGCAGGCGCCGACCAGCAGAGCAAAAGACATCAACACGCAGGCGACGCCGGTGCGCATCAGCAGATTGGGCCAGCGCGGCTTCGGCACGGCGTCCATCCGCACGATGCGCGGCATCAATCCAGGATCGCGGCCGATCGCAACCGGTACGAGCGCGACGCACAGCAGTGCGAGCGTGACGGCGAAAATTTCCAAAGCGAGAAAGAAGTTCATGACGAGCTGTCTGAGGCTTGACGGCTGTTGGGCGAGAAAAACGCATCTTAGGGACGCGGTTCTTAAGCCGATATTGGAATAGTCCTAAAATTGACTGCGCCCTTCGCCCGTGTCGACGGAAGATGCGCCAGATCAAGGTAGGCGGACGGCTCGCGCTTGGCCCACCTCCCGCGCAACGACGGCGACGTGCGCCGCGCGGTTGGTTCGAAGGGGGCATGCTATGCTTTTGGGGTCCAGATCAAGAGCCGCGGCCCACGCGCTCGAGACCGCCCCGGAACACTTTCGAGGAGAATTCTTCATGTCGATGCGAACCCGTGTGCTGCTTCATCTGACCGGCGCGAGCCTGCTGCTGGGCAGCGCAATCGGCGCGCAAGCGGCGAATCTCGGTTTTCTGAACGACACGCCGATCTCTTACATGAAGCAGCGCGACATCGCGTCGGTCAAGAAGGCCGTCATCGCCGCGCTCAACGAGACGAAGGACGGCGAAAGCGCCCACTGGGTCAACGAAGGCACCGGCAACAGCGTGAAGATCGACGCGACGATCTCCGTCGTCGACACCGCCACCGATGGCGGGCGTACCTGCCGCAATCTCGCCGTGGAGTTGAACGCGAAGGGCCAGTCGATGCATCTACGCCCGCAATTCTGCAAGGAAGGCGGCGCCTGGCAATTGCAGAAAAAGAACTGAGCATGCAGGCCGTGATCGCGGCGCGCGCCGGCCTGCTGCCGGCGTTGCCCGAAGCCGCGCGTTGTCGCGCTGCGGGGCGTCGATGAGCCCGCGCGTCGTTTCATGCGGCATCGTTCTGCTCGACCCGAACGGCCGGGTGCTGCTGGCGCATGCGACCGAAACGTCGCATTGGGACATTCCGAAAGGACACGGCGAGGAGGGTGAGGCGCCGCATGTCACGGCGTTGCGCGAGATGGTCGAGGAGACCGGTATCGCGATCGAGCCGGAGCGTCTGAAGGATCTGGGCCTGTTCGTCTATCGGCGCGACAAGGATCTGCATCTGTTCGCCGCGCGCGCCCGTGGCGACGAACTCGATCTGAGCGCCTGCACGTGCACGTCGCTGTTCCCGCGCCGCTCCGACGGCACGCTGATTCCCGAGATGGACGCCTACCGCTGGGCCGCGATCGACGAGATTCCGAAGTACGCGAGCCGCAGTCTCACGCGGCTCTTTCAGACGACGTTGTCGCTAGCAGAGTTGCATCGGGGGTTGTAGCGCAGGCTGCCGGGCGTGTCACGCCATGTTCGACTCCTAGTCGAGCGCGCGATCGTTCGGATGCGCAAACAGCGCGCGGTTCGACTCCGACAGCGGAAAATTCAAATTGATGCCGTGCGGCGGAATGGGCTGTGTGAACCACTGCCTGTACAGGCGTTCTGCGTCGCCGGAAGTCTGCGACCGCGCAATCACCCGGTTCACAAGCGCGCGGAAAGGTTCGTCGCCCTTGCGGAACATGCACGCATAGACCTCGTAGCCGAGCGGCGTGCCGGTCACCACGAAGTCGTCGGGACGAGGGTCGGTTGCCTTGAAGCCGTACACGATCGGCTCGTCCATCAGGAACGCAACCGCCCGGTCGTCCTTGAGCGCGGTGAACGCTTCCAGATGATCGCGCGCGCTGGTGATGCGCATGTTCAGGTGCTTGTCGGTATTCAGGCGGCGCAGCAGGCGTTCGTCGGATGTGCCGGCGGTCGTCACCACCGTCTTGCCGGCCAGATCCGCAAAATCGGTTATGCCGCTGTTCTTGCGCGTAATCATGCGCACCGCGTACTGGAAGAAACTGTTCGAGAACGCAGCAACGTTTTCGCGCTCCACCGTATGCGTGGTTGAGCCGCATTCCAGATCGATCTGGTTGTTCAGCAGCATCGGCGTACGGTTCGACGAAGTCACGGTGATTTCGTGCACCTTCAGTTGCTGCAAGCCGAGCGTCTTCTTGATTTCATCGACGATCTGCAGCGCGATGGTCTGCGAATAACCGACCGTTTGCTTGCCATCGAAGTATGAGAACGGAATCGACGCTTCACGCACGCCGAGCACGATCACGCCGTCGTCGTGGATCTTTTTGAGCGTACCGGTGAGTTCGTCCGCGCGAGCAGGGGCAGCGAGCGACGCGGCGCCGAACGTGAGCAGTGCGCCAAACGCGACGAGCGCGCAACGCGCGCGGCACGTGGTGCGCGCGGCGGCATTGGCGCGCGTGCGGTGTGCGTGGCGTGCGCCGTCGGCCGAACCTGTCGTTATCGTCCCGGCGCCTGCACCGGTACTTGCCCCGCGTCGGCGGGCTGCAGCTTTCATCGGGCCTCCCGGACCGGCGCGCCCAACTGGCCGCGCAGTGACTGTCGATGCAACTTCATGCAACGAAACGGCGTGCATCCCGTGAAGCGGGATGCACGCCGTCTTCAACTTCAGATGCGTGACGAACGGCAGCCGCTCCAGCTTACGCCGGCTTGCCCCAACTGTCGCGCAAGCTGACGATGCGGTTGAACACGGGCTTGCCCGGCTTCGAGTCGACGCGGTCGGCGACGAAGTAGCCGTGGCGCTCGAACTGATAGCGCTGCTCCGGCAACGCGTCGCGCGCGCCCGGTTCGAGGTACGCGTTGACCACGCGCTTCGAATCCGGATTCAGCGCTTCGAGGAAGTCGCGGCCGCCGGCGTCCGGTTGCGGTTCCTTGAACAGCCGGTCGTAGATACGCACTTCGGCGGGGCAGGCGGCCGCCGCGCTGACCCAGTGAATGTTGCCCTTGACCTTGTAGGTGTTCGCGCCTTCGGTGCCCGATTTGCTGTCCGGGAAGTAGTTGCAGTGGACCGCGACGACGTTGCCGTTTTCATCCTTGTCCGCGCCCGTGCATTCGATCACGTAGCCGTAACGCAAGCGCACCTTGTTGCCCGGGAACAGGCGGAAGTAGCCCTTCGGCGGCGCTTCGTTGTAGTCCTCGCGCTCGATCCACAGTTCGCGCGAAATCGGGAATTCGCGCACGCCCTGTTCCGGATGATGCGGGTGGACCGGCGCGCTGCATGGCTCGGTGACGCCTTCGGGGAAGTTGTCGATGATCAGCTTGACCGGGTCGAGCACGGCGACGGTGCGCGGCGCCTTCGCGTCGAGGTCGTCGCGCAGCGCGCCTTCGAACACGCTCATGTCGATCCACGAATCGACCTTCGTGACGCCGATGCGCTCGCAGAACAGCTGGATCGCTTCGGGCGTGAAGCCGCGGCGGCGGACGCCGACGATGGTGGGCAGGCGCGGGTCGTCCCAGCCGTCCACGTGGCCTTCGTTCACCAGTTGCAGCAGCTTGCGCTTGCTGGTGATCGCGTACGTCAGGTTCAGACGCGAGAACTCGATTTGTTGCGGCAGCGGGCGCGTGAAGATGCCGGCTTCGGCGAGCTCGTTCAGAATCCAGTCGTACAGCGGCCGGTGGTCTTCGAACTCCAGCGTGCACAGCGAATGCGTGATGTTTTCCAGCGCGTCCGAGATGCAGTGCGTGTAGTCGTACATCGGGTACACACACCACTTGTCGCCGGTACGGTAGTGATGCGCGAAGCGGATGCGGTAGATCACCGGGTCGCGCATGTTGAAGTTCGGCGACGACATGTCGATCTTCGCGCGCAGCACGTGCTCGCCTTCCTTGAACTCGCCCGCCTTCATGCGGCGGAACAGGTCGAGGTTTTCCTGCACCGAGCGCTCACGGAAGCGCGACGGCGTGCCGACTTCGGTGGCCGAGCCGCGGTTCGCGCGCATTTCCTCGGCCGACTGGCTGTCCACGTAAGCCTTGCCGCGCTCGATCAGCAGTTCGGCGAATTCGTACAGCTTGTCGTAGTAGTCGCTCGCGTAGTAGAGCTGTTCCTTGCCATCTTTTTCCCACTCGAAGCCGAGCCAGCGCACCGAGTCGATGATCGATTCGACGTATTCGACGCTTTCCTTTTCCGGATTGGTGTCGTCGAAACGCAGATGGCACACGCCGCCATAGCTGCGCGCGACGCCGAAGTTCAGGCAGATGCTCTTTGCGTGACCGATGTGCAGATAGCCGTTCGGCTCGGGCGGAAAGCGCGTTTCGACGCGCTGGCCCCACTTGCCGGTGCGGTTGTCGTCGTCGATGATGTTGCGGATGAAATTGGATGCCGCTGGCGCGTCGTTGCGTTCGGTATTCATGCGAGATGGTGAAAGTCTGTCGGGGGTGCGTGGATGCGCCCACTTATCCGACAATTCTACCTGACGACTCCGCCGCCGGCAGGCGAGTGCGGCTTGCAGCCAACGTTCCGGCGGTTTTGCGGCGGATTCGGGGGGCGTTGGCGCTGTAACAGGAGGTAAAACGTTTTGTTGACGCAGCCGGCGGCGACTTAGGATGCGAGCGGCGCGGGCCTGTTCTTTTACGTTACCGCAGGGAGCTTGTCGAGGTGGCAGGTGTCCATGGGGTGGAGAGGCCAGGTGTCGCTGCCTCGCCAGCTGGGCTCCGACGCAGCATGTTGTGCTCATGCAGCGTGCGTGCCGCGTTTGGGTGGCGCTCATGTCGCAGTCAAACGCCGGAGCTTTTTGGTTCAACCTCGGTCCGCGTTGGATCGCCCGCAGGCCGCACACGGCTTGCGTGAATACGTTGACGGCGCGCTCACGCGCATGGCGCCACACGAGGCTGGCTCTTGACACCTCGCCTGCCAGCCGTTCGATATTTTCCGGGGCCGTGCAGCCTGCGATTCGACGCGCAGCGCGTGCATCCGTCGCAGCCGTCCACCCAGGCCGCACCGCCCGCACCGTCCATCGCGCCTTGCACGAACGTCAACCGCTCGTGCACCATGGCGCCCTTAGTTGCCGGAGTTCTCGGATGTCTGTCCCGACGCACGGCGCGCTTCGCGCGCCTTTCGCTTCTCTTCGCCATTGTTCTCTTTATCGCTCGCGGCTCGTGATCGCTTCGGCGCTGGTCGCCACGTTCGCCGGCGGCGCGCTCGCGCCGACCTGCGTGCTGGCGAAAACGCCGCCGCCCAAGGCCGTGCTCGATGCGTCGGCGGTAGCCGTGCCGGATCGCTATAGCGCCGACGCCGCGCAGCAGATATTCGCCGCCGGCGGCAACGCGGTGGATGCCGCCGTGGCGATCGCCTTCACGCTGGCCGTGACCCGGCCGGATGCGGGGAACATCGGCGGGGGCGGGTTCATGACAGTGTTCATGGACGGCAAGCCGTACTTTCTCGACTACCGCGAGCGCGCGCCGCAACAGGCGACTCGCGGCATGTACGTCGACGACAAGGGCAACCTGGTGCCGGGCATGAGCGTTGTCGGGCATCGCGCGGTGGGCGTGCCGGGGACCGTCGACGGCATGTGGGAGGCGCAGCGGCGCTTCGGCAAGCTGAAGTGGAAGCAGGTGCTGGCGCCCGCGATCCGCTATGCGACCGATGGTTTCGCGGTCGACCCGTCGTTGCAGCAGCGCCGCGACGCGGCCGCAAAAAACTTCGCCGGCAAGACCAATTTCGACGCCTACTTCTCTGGCCTCAAGGCGGGTGCGACGTTCCGTCAGCCCGAACTCGCACAGACCTTGTCGCGGATCGCCGGCGACGGCGGCCGCGAGTTCTACGAAGGCCGCACCGCTGAGCTGATCGCCCAGCAGATGTACGGTCACGGCCTCGTCACGAAGCCGGACCTGATGCAATACAAGGCGGTGTGGCGCCAGCCGCTTTCCGCCGACTGGAACGGCTACCGCGTGATCACCGCGCCGCCGCCGAGTTCGGGCGGCATCGGGCTGATCCAGATGCTGAAGATGAGAGCCGCTTTGAAGCCGGCGTTCGATGGCGTCGAGCTGAACTCCGCGCCATACATTCACCTGATCGCGCAGATCGAGGACCGCGTGTTCGCCGACCGGCAGCAATACCTCGGCGATCCGGATTCGTACAAGGTGCCCGCCGACAAACTGATCGACGACGCCTACCTCGCGCAACGCGCTGACGAGGTCAAAGCCGACGAAGTGCCGGGTGCGGCGCCGGTGAAGCCGGGCCTCGGCGACGCGCAGCCGGAGAAGGCGCAAACCACGCACTTCTCGGTGGTCGACAAGTGGGGCAATGCGGTGTCGAACACCTACACGCTGAACGGCGATTTCGGCGCGGGCGTGGTGGTGGACGGCGGCGGCTTCCTGCTGAACGACGCGATGGACGACTTCGTCACGAAGCCGGGCGCCGAGGGCCTGAGTGGCGCCGATCTCAACACAGTGGCGCCGGGGCGCCGCCCGCTTTCGTCGATGACGCCGACCCTGCTGTTGAAGGACGACAAGGTGGCGCTCGTGATCGGCACACCGGGCGGGTCGCGCATTCTGACGTCGATTTTCCAGGTGATGACGAATCTGTACGACTTCAACATGACGCCGACGGATGCGCTGGCCGCGCCGCGGTTTCATCATCAGTTGCTGCCGCAGAAGACGATCTACTTCGAGCCGCATCATCCGATTGCCGGCGAGGTCGCCGAGCAGTTGAAGGCGTTGGGCTACACGCTGGAGGAGCAGTCGTTCAACGGCGATGTGCAGATGATCCGTATCGATGGCACGATGCCGGAGCCGGCGGCGGATCCGCGAGGTGTGGGAGTGGGGCGGGTGATGCGGTGAGGTCAGGTCTCGGGTTTGCGGGAGTGCGAAGCAAACGGCAAACAAAAAACCAACTGCGAACGGGGAACGCGATGAGCGAACAAAAACTGAACATGCTCGTGCTGCCGGGCTATCAGAATTCTGGCGCCGGCCACTGGCAAACCCGCTGGGAAGCACTCGATCCGGCGTTCACGCGCGTGCAGATGCCTGACTGGGATCATCCGGTGCGCGACACGTGGTGCCGCACGCTCGACGCTGCGGTAGCCGCTGCCGATGCGCCGATGGTGTTCGCCGCCCACAGCCTCGGCTGCCTGACGACTGCCTTCTGGGCGACGCACTATGCGAGCGCGGCGCAGCTTGCGAAGGTGGCGGGCGCGTTGCTGGTCGCGCTGCCCGATCCATCGGAGGCGCACTTTCCGCAGGACGCCAGCGGCTTCTCGCCGGTGCCGCTTACGCGTTTACCGTTCGCGAACATCGTCGTGGCAAGCAGCGACGATCCTTATGGCGGCGTGCCGTTCTCGCAGACTTGCGCGAACGCATGGGGCAGCCGCTGGATCGACATCGGTCCGCGCGGCCACATTAACGCGGATAGCGGTCTCGGCGATTGGGATGAAGGGCGGGGCTGGTTGGCTTCGTTCGGCGCGCGGGGTTGAGTGGGCGTGGGCGCAGGTGGTGTGCAGCGAGCGGCGGCTGACACGATCGCGCAATCGCCGCGTATTGCGTGAAGCGTTCGCCGGAGCGGCCCGCGTGCGGCATCGGCATGGTGGCGATCATCGCCACCACCACGACGCAATCACACACCACACCATCACAACATCACGACATCACCGCTCCGAACCGCTGCCGCCGCACCTCGTCTCCGCCACGCCGCTCAACTGAATCGCCTCAAATCACCGACTTCGCCCGCAGTTCCGCGACCCTCGCCTCGTCATAACCCAGCACGTCGCGCAAAATGCTCTCGGTGTGCTCGCCGAGCGTAGGCGGATGAGCCAGCGCTTCGGGCGGCGTGCCGGTCATGTTGATCGGATTGCGCACCAGCTTGACCGTGCCGCCCGACGGATGCGGCAGATCGACCTGCATCCCGCGCGCCACCACCTGCTCGTTCTCGAACACCTCGCCGAGATCGTTGATCGGGCCGCACGGCACACCGGCCGCTTCGAGCGCGGCGATCCATTGCTGCTTGCCCTGCAGTCGAACCATGTCCGCAAGGATCGGCACGAGGATGTCGCGATGGCGCACGCGCGCCGGGTTGGTCGCGAAACGTTCGTCCTCGGCAAGCTCGGGACGCCTGCCCACTTCGACGAACTTGCGGAACTGCCCGTCGTTGCCGACCGCGACGATGATCCAGCCGTCGCTCGTCTGGAAGGTCTGGTACGGCACGATGTTCGGATGCGCGTTGCCCCAGCGCACCGGCGGCTGGCCGCTCGCGAGATAGTTCGAATTCATGTTG
This sequence comes from Paraburkholderia ginsengisoli NBRC 100965, assembly GCF_000739735.1. Taxonomy (GTDB): domain Bacteria; phylum Pseudomonadota; class Gammaproteobacteria; order Burkholderiales; family Burkholderiaceae; genus Paraburkholderia; species Paraburkholderia ginsengisoli. Next base: position 526,535 of record NZ_BBJF01000003.1, read on the forward strand.
GCGAGCATCGCCACCTGCACGTCGAGCAGCGCCATGTCGATGTATTGCCCCTCGCCTGTGCGGTCGCGGTGCGTGAGTGCGGTGAGCACGGCGATGGTCGAATACATTCCGGTCATCAGGTCGGCGATCGCGACGCCGGCCTTTTGCGGACCGCCGCCCGGCTGGCCGTCGCGCTCGCCGGTAATGCTCATGAAGCCGCCGATCCCTTGCACGATGAAGTCGTAGCCGGCGCGCTGCGCATACGGCCCAGTCTGCCCGAAGCCCGTCACCGAGCAGTAGATCAGATCCGGCTTCACTTCCTTGAGCGATGCGTAGTCGAGCCCGTACTTCTTCAACTGGCCGACCTTGTAGTTCTCCAGCACCACGTCGCTTTGCACGGCCAGTTCGCGGATGATCCGCTGGCCTTCGGGCGACGCGATGTCAACCGTGACCGAGCGCTTGTTGCGGTTCGCCGCGAGGTAGTACGCGGCCTCGCGCGTGTCCGTGCCTTCCGGTGTCTTCAGATACGGAGGGCCCCAGTGGCGGGTGTCGTCGCCGACTTCGGGGCGTTCGATCTTGATGACGTCGGCGCCGAAATCGGCAAGCGTCTGCGCGCACCAGGGGCCGGCGAGCACGCGAGTGAGGTCCAGCACGCGGATATGACTGAGAGCGCCCATCTTGTTGAATGTCTCCTATGTAGCCAAGCGGCGCGCAAGGCGTCGCGGATGGGGGCAATCTTAAGCGATTCCCGCATGCCAACGCAGTCAGCCTAACGTCATAGGACGAATCGCGTGCATCTCGATATTGCGCGCTACCCGGTGAATCCTGGCCAAACGGCTAACGATGCGGGGCGGCCCGTCGCGTACGGGCGCCGATCCCGTATAATCAGTCGTTTAAGAAACAAACAGTTGGCGCATCCCACGATGCCGCCGGTAACAGCCAGGACCGTCCCCCGCACGCTATGAAAGCCGCCGAAATCCGCGAGAAATTCCTCAAGTTCTTCGAATCGAAGGGCCATACGATCGTTCGCTCGTCGAGCCTTGTGCCCGGCAACGACCCGACATTGCTCTTCACCAATTCGGGAATGGTGCAGTTCAAAGATGTGTTCCTCGGCGCGGAGTCGCGTCCGTATTCGCGTGCCACTACCGCGCAGCGCAGCGTGCGCGCCGGCGGCAAGCACAACGATCTGGAAAACGTCGGCTACACCGCGCGTCACCACACGTTCTTCGAAATGCTGGGCAACTTCTCGTTCGGCGACTACTTCAAGCGCGACGCGATCCACTACGCGTGGGAGTTGCTCACGGGCGTGTACCAGTTGCCGAAAGACAAGCTCTGGGTCACCGTCTATCACGAAGACGACGAAGCGCACGACATCTGGGCGAAGGAAGTCGGCGTGCCGGTCGAGCGCATCATCCGCATCGGCGACAACAAGGGCGCGCGCTACGCGTCGGACAACTTCTGGCAGATGGCCGACGTCGGCCCGTGCGGCCCGTGCTCGGAAATCTTCTACGATCACGGCCCGGACGTGTGGGGTGGTCCTCCGGGGTCGCCTGAAGAAGACGGCGACCGTTACATCGAGATCTGGAATCTCGTGTTCATGCAGTTCAGCCGCGACGCCCAGGGCAACATGACGCCGCTGCCCAAGCAGTGCGTCGACACCGGCATGGGTCTCGAACGTATCGCCGCAGTGCTGCAGCACGTGCACAGCAACTACGAGATCGACCTGTTCCAGGCGCTCATCAAGGCCGCGGGCCGCGAAACCGGTGTGAGCGATCTGACCAACAACTCGCTGAAGGTGATCGCCGATCATATTCGCGCGTGCTCGTTCCTGATCGTCGACGGCGTGATCCCGGGCAATGAAGGCCGCGGCTACGTGCTGCGCCGGATCGTGCGCCGCGCGATCCGCCACGGCTACAAGCTGGGCAAGAAGGGCTCGTTCTTCCATCGCATGGTGGCCGACCTCGTCGCGCAGATGGGCGGCGCCTATCCGGAACTGAAGGATGCGGAACAACGCGTGACCGACGTGCTGCGTCAGGAAGAGGAGCGCTTCTTCGAGACCATCGAGCACGGCATGTCGATCCTCGAAAGCGCGCTGGCCGACCTCGAAGCGAAGGGCGGCAAGACGCTCGACGGCGAACTCGCGTTCAAGCTGCACGACACGTACGGTTTCCCGCTGGACCTGACCGCGGACGTGTGCCGCGAGCGCGAAGTGACGGTCGACGAAGCCGCGTTCGACGAAGCGATGGCGCGTCAGCGCGAACAGGCTCGCGCGGCGGGCAAGTTCAAGATGGCGCAGGGCCTCGAATACTCGGGCGCAAAGACTACGTTCCACGGCTACGAAGAAGTCGTGTTCGACGACGCGAAGGTGATCGCGTTGTACGTCGACGGCGCGTCGGTGCAGGAAGCGGTTCACGGCCAGCAGGCCGTCGTCGTGCTGGATCACACGCCGTTCTACGCGGAGTCGGGCGGCCAGGTCGGCGACCAGGGCGTGCTCGCGAATGCGAGCGTGCGTTTCGCGGTGACTGACACGCTCAAGGTGCAGGCCGACGTAGTCGGTCATCACGGCACGGTCGAGCAGGGCACGCTGAAGGTCGGCGACGTGGTCAAGGCGGAAATCGACGCGGTCCGCCGCGCTCGCACGCAACGCAACCACTCGGCCACCCACCTGATGCACAAGGCGCTGCGCGAAGTGCTCGGCACGCACGTGCAGCAGAAGGGTTCGCTCGTCGACGCGGACAAGACCCGCTTCGACTTCGCGCACAACGCGCCGATGACGGACGAGCAGATCCGCCGCGTCGAAGAAATCGTCAACGCCGAAGTGCTGGCGAACGCGCCGGGCGTCGTGCGTCTGATGCCGTTCGACGAAGCGGTGAAGGGCGGCGCGATGGCGCTGTTCGGCGAAAAGTACGGCGACGAAGTGCGCGTGCTCGACCTGGGTTTCTCGCGCGAGCTGTGCGGCGGCACGCACGTGCAGCGCACCGGCGACATCGGCCTTTTCAAGATCGTGATGGAAGGTGGCGTGGCGGCGGGCATTCGTCGCGTGGAAGCGATTACCGGCGACAACGCCGTGCGCTTCGTGCAGGATCTCGACGCGCGCATCAAAGCAGCGGCGGCGGTGTTGAAGGCGCAGCCGTCGGAACTGACACAGCGGATCAGCCAGGTGCAGGAGCAGGTGAAGTCGCTGGAGAAGGAACTGAGCGCGTTAAAGTCGAAGATGGCTTCGAGCCAGGGCGACGAACTGGCCGGCCAGGCAATCGAAGTGGGCGGCGTGCATGTGCTGGCGGCCACGCTGGAAGGCGCGGACGTCAAGACGCTGCGCGAGACGGTCGACAAGCTGAAGGACAAGCTCAAGAGCGCGGCGATCGTGCTGGCTGCGGTTGACGGCGGCAAGGTGAGCCTGATCGCCGGTGTGACGGCCGATGCAAGCAAGAAGGTCAAGGCGGGCGAGCTGGTCAACTTCGTTGCGCAGCAAGTCGGCGGCAAGGGCGGTGGCCGGCCTGACATGGCGCAGGCGGGCGGCACCGAGCCGGCGAATCTGCCGGCTGCGCTGGCTGGCGTGAAGGCCTGGGTCGAAGGTCAGCTCTGATTCGAGTCTGATTGCAGCATGCGGGCCACGCGGGACGTCGGAAGTATCGGCGTCCCGCGTGGCCCGCAGTTTTTTATGCCGCCCGCCGGCTCTACCTGGCGGGCATCGACGCGGCGCGATTCAGCTGTTCGTTGGCGGTTCGCCCGTGGCCGGTCCGCGATGTCCATGCGGTTTGTCTGCTCGCGGCTTTCGGCCGCACCGACAACAACGGTCAGGCAACGTCCGTCGCCGTAGGCGCATCCTCGACGCCCTTGGCGGGCGAATCCCCCACCTCGTTCGGCGCCACCAGCGTGCGCCGCAGCGCATTGAGCGCGGACGAAAAATGCCCGCGTCGCCAGACGAGCAGCGTCTCGATCGTCCCGATATCGGGCAGCTCATGCACCGCGATATTGCTCGCGTCGGCTTGCAGTTCCAGCACCGAACGCGGCGCCACCGCCACGCCCGCACCGGCTGCCACGCATGCGACGATCGCGTGATAAGAGCCGAGTTCCAGCACGCGCGCGGGCCGCACGCCGTGTTCCAGATACCACTTCTCGATATAAGACCGGTAAGCGCAGCCGCGCTCGAACGCGATCAGCGTCGATAGCGCGACGTCGCGCACCTCGTAAATCGGCCGATGCCCGCGCGGCGTCAGCATGACCAGCTCTTCCGTGAACACCGGCACCGTCTCGAACAGATCGCCGAGCGTCGCCGGGTCCAGCGGCGTCGCCACGAGAGCGGCATCCACTTCGAACTCGCGCACCCGCTCGATCAGCTTGCCGGTCGTGCCGGTCTCCAGCTCCAGCGCGACGGCGGGCCACTGCTGGTGATATTGCGCGAGCAATCCGGGCAGGCGCGTCGCGGCGACGCTTTCCATCGTGCCGAGCCGCAGGCGTCCGCTCGGACGATCTTCGCGCACCGCGTGACGCGCCTCGTCGGCGAGAGCGAGCAGGCGCTCCGCGTAGGGCAGCAGCGTCTCGCCGGCCGGCGTCAATACGAGCCGGCGGCCGTCGCGGATGAACAGATCGGTGCCGAGCTGCTCCTCCAGCTGCTTGATGCGCGTGGTCACGTTCGATTGCACGCGATTGAGCTTGGCAGCGGCGCGCGTCACGCCGTTTTCCCGCACGACCGCGCGAAAAATGGTCAAGGCGGCCAGATCCATGATTCTCTCCCGGCGATGGTTGATATCCGAATTATTCATTTTTCGTGATTCAAAGGTCAAGCTAATATGCATTGAACGATCCCCATCCGGCCGCCGCCATGTCGGCCTGCCGGGCCGCCGCCTCGCCGTCATTTCCTGCCGATCATGAACGACCTCGCCACCCATCCGTACGACAGCTTTTCCAAACCCCACGCCGCCCGTCGCGCGGCGCTGGCCTGCATGGTGGCGCTGGCCGTCACCCTCGGTATCGGACGTTTCGCGTTCACGCCGCTGCTGCCGCTGATGCTGCACGCCGGCGGGGCGCTCGGTCAGCCGCAACTCGACATCCGGCAGGGCGGCTGGCTGGCATCGTTCAATTACGCGGGATATTTCATCGGCGCGGTCACTTGTGCGGCGTTGCGGGTCGAGCCGTCGCGCATGGTGCGCGGCGGGCTCCTCGTGACGGTGCTGCTGACGCTCGCGATGGGCGTAACGAGCCAGTTCTGGGTCTGGGCGGTGGTGCGCTTTGTCGCCGGCGCGGTCAGCGCGTGGACTTTCGTGTTCGCGTCGCAGTGGGGCTTGCGGCGGCTTGCGGAGCTCGGCGCGCATGGCTGGAGCGGTGTGATCTATACCGGCCCGGGCGTGGGAATTGTCGGGACCGGCTTGCTGGTGAGCGCCGCGGGCGGCTACGGCGCGACCATGGGGTGGATCGGTTTCGGGCTGATCGGCGCGATTCTGTCGGTCGCGGTGTGGCCGGTGTTTGGCGCAGTCTCGGGCGTGAAAGCGCGAACGGTCACGGCCCGCGCGGGCGGTACGGCGGCCCGTGGGGAAGCGGAGCAAGGTGTTGCCGGTGATCCGGTGATAAGGGGGCAGACTCAAGATCGCATCGCTGCCAGCCCCGTTTCCGGCGAGCGCGCCGTGCGCCGACCCGCTATGGACGAAGCGGCCATCGGACCGTCCAGCGCGAGTGAGCCGGCCGCTGCCCGTCAGGCCGCCGGCGAGCCGGTCGCTCGCGAAAGTGCGGCGAGCCCGGGCGTCGGCCGCTTCCGGCCCGCATCCGCCGCGCAGCGCGCCGACGCCCTTTGGCTGGTCTTGCTCTACGGCGTGCCCGGCTTCGGCTACATCATCACCGCGACCTTTCTGCCCGTGATCGCGCGCCATGCGCTGCCGGGATCGTCGTGGCCGGACCTGTTCTGGCCGATGTTCGGCGCGGCGTTGATCGTCGGCGCGTTGCTGGCGGCGCGTCTGCCGACGCATTGGGATAACCGCACGCTGCTCGCCGGATGCTATGTGCTGCAAGCCGCCGGCATCGCGCTCGGCATCGTCTGGCCGACGGCGGGCGGCTTCTCGTTGGGCAGCATGCTGATAGGCCTGCCATTCACCGCGATCACGCTGTTCGCGATGCGCGAGGCGCGTCGGCTGCGCGGCGACGACGCAGCCGGCCTGATGGGTTATGCGACCGCGGCCTACGGTATCGGTCAGATCGTCGGCCCGCTGGTTGCCGCGCCGATCGCCGAACACACCGGATCGTTCTCGCCGGCACTCTGGCTGGCGGCGGGTGCGCTGCTGCTCGGCGCGGCGGGACTAATTGCGGTGGCGCGGCTGCCGCGTGACCGCAGCGGTGGACGGATGCCGGAGTGCGGGTGCAGCTAGCCGTCTTCAGGGCGGCGGCGTTGGCCGGCGGGAGATCACTCGACACCGCACACCCGACGCCACCCGCACCCCATCGAACCCACCCTTCCGACCAAACCCCACAAACGAAAACAAATCCCGCGCCGCCGCACTAAAATGACCGCTTTCCGTCATTACCGCGCCTGTCGCCGGGCGCGCCGCCCTCATGCAACATTTCGCGTCCGATAACTACGCCGGCATCTGTCCCGAAGCGCTCGACGCGCTGATCGCCGCCAACAACAGCGGCCACGAACCGGCCTACGGCGACGACTCCTGGACCAACCAGGTTTGCGATCGTCTGCGCGAGCTGTTCCAGACCGATTGTGAAGTTTTCTTCGTATTCAACGGCACCGCGGCTAATTCGCTCGCGCTTGCGTCGCTGTGCCAGTCGTATCACTCGGTGATCTGCCACGAACTCGCGCACATTGAAACCGACGAATGCGGCGGCCCCGAGTTTTTCTCGGGCGGCTCGAAGCTGCTGACCGCGCCGGGCATCGGCGGCAAGCTCACGCCGGATGCGATCGAAGCGGTCGTCACGCGCCGCGCCGATATCCACTATCCGAAGCCGAAGGTCGTCACGCTGACGCAATCGACGGAACTGGGCACCGTCTATAGCGTCGAGGAAGTGCGGGCGATCGCGGCGATCGCCAAACGCCGTCATCTGAAGGTGCATATGGACGGCGCGCGTTTCGCGAACGCGGTCGCGGCCCTCGACGTGCATCCGTCGGAGATTACGTGGCGCGCGGGCGTCGATGTGCTGTGCTTCGGCGGCACCAAGAACGGTCTGCCGGTCGGCGAGGCGGTGGTGTTTTTCGACCGCGCGCTTGCCGACGACTTCGCCTACCGTCTGAAGCAGGCGGGCCAACTAGCGTCGAAGATGCGCTTCATCTCCGCGCCGTGGCTCGGCCTGCTCGACAACGACGTCTGGCTGCGCAACGCGCGGCATGCGAATGCAATGGCGCAATTGCTGCAAACGCGGTTGCGGGAAATTCCCGGCGTGAGCATCATGTTCGAGCGCGAATCGAACGCGGTGTTCGCGCAACTGCCTGCGCAGGCCGCGAAAGCGATGCGCGCACGCGGCTGGAAGTTCTACGAGTTCATCGGCGCGGGCGGTTGCCGCTTGATGTGCGCGTGGGACACGCAGCCGGAAACGGTCGAGCGTTTCGCCGCTGAAGTGCGGGAGTTGTGCGCGGCGTGAGCGGAGGGTGTCGCGGCTTCATGGCCGGCTTCTGGGCAATGCCTAAAGTAGCCCAAAGCAGCGCACAAAACACCACCCAGAACAGCGCGCAAAACACCAGACACGAGACTAGACAGAAGAGACACCCCTCACGCCATGACCGAATACCGATTTTGTCCGCGCTGCGCCACCCCGTTGACCGAGCGCGCCGATCCCGAGCATGAAGGCGGACGCATCCGCCAGAGCTGTCCCGATACCGGGTGCGGCTATGTCCATTGGAACAATCCGCTGCCGGTGGTGGCGGCGATCGTCGAGTACGAGGGCAAGATTCTGCTTGCGCGCAATGCCGCGTGGGCCGAGGGCATGTTCGCGCTGATCACCGGCTTCCTCGAAAACGGCGAGACGCCGGAAGAGGGCATCGCTCGCGAGGTGTTTGAAGAGACTTCGTTGCGCGCGGAGACGGTCGAGTTGATCGGCGTGTATGAGTTCATCCGCAAGAACGAACTGATCATCGCGTATCACGTGAAGGCGTATGGGACTATCGCGCTGTCGCCCGAACTGTTGGAGTACCGGCTCGTCGAGCCGGCGCACTTGCGGCCGTGGCGCGCGGGTACCGGTCAGGCGCTCGGCGAATGGATGCGGCGGCGCGGTTTGCCGTTCGAGTTCGTCGAACGACCGGGGCAATAAGCGCCGCGATCGATCACGCGGCGAAGCGTGCGATGAACCGTGCGCTGGACCGGATACCGAACCACGCAACCAACCTCGTAAGCAACCAGGCAACCAAGGGAACCAGGCAACCAAGGCAACCAAGGCAACCAGGCAACCAGGCAACCAGGCAACCAGGCAACCAGGCAACCAGGGCAACCACGTAACCCGCACAGCAGACCGCGAGCAACAACCGCCCCGCTGCTCGCTACACCCTTCAATGAGTTCACGTTCGGAGAGAAGCAACGCATGGCTTACATCTACTACCTGACTCACATCCATCTGGGCTACGACGCGCTGGCACAACTGCCGTCCGAATGCGCGCGCATCGGCATCAAGCGGCCGTTGATCATCAGCGACAAGGGCGTGGTGGCGGCAGGCATCGTCCAGCGCACGCTCGACGCGTTGCAGCTCGGCGACGTGCCGCTCTTCGACGACACCCCGTCGAACCCGACCGAAGCGATGGTGCTGGCCGCCGCGCAGCGTTATCGGGAGGAAGCCTGCGACGGTCTGATCGCGGTGGGCGGCGGTTCGTCGATCGATCTGGCGAAGGGCGTCGCCATCATGGCCACCCATACGCCGGAAGGCGTGCCCTTCGGCACGCTCGGCGCGCTGACCCAGTACGCGACCATCGAAGGCGGCAGCGCCAGGATCACCGACGCGGTCGCGCCGCTGATCGCGGTGCCTACCACCGCCGGTACGGGCAGCGAAGTCGCGCGCGGCGCAATCGTGATCCTGGACGATGGCCGCAAGCTGGGCTTTCACTCGTGGCATCTGTTGCCGAAGTCGGCGATCTGCGACCCCGGTCTCACGCTCGGTCTGCCGCCGGGCCTGACCGCGGCGACCGGCATGGACGCGATCGCGCACTGCATCGAAACCTTTCTCGCGCCGGCCTTCAATCCGCCCGCCGACGGCATCGCGCTCGACGGACTGGAGCGCGCGTGGGCCAGCATCGAGCGCGCGACCGCCGACGGCAGCGATCGCGACGCGCGCCTGAACATGATGAGCGCGTCGATGCAAGGCGCGATGGCGTTCCAGAAAGGACTCGGCTGCGTGCACTCCCTGTCGCATCCGCTGGGCGGCCTGAAGGTGAATGGCCGCACGTCGCTGCATCACGGCACGCTGAACGCGGTGGTGCTGCCCGCGGTGCTGCGTTTCAACGAGAGCGCGGCCAGTGTGATCGCCGAGCGCCGCTATGCACGCATGCGCCGCGCGATGAACCTGCCGGAGCATGCGGATCTCGCGCAGGCGCTGTTCGATATGACGGCGCGGCTCGGTCTGCCGACGGGTCTGAAGCAGATGGGCGTGGACACCGGCATGTTCGACAAGGTGGTGCAGGGCGCGCTCGCGGATCACTGCCATCGCACGAACCCGCGCGAAGCCAGCGCCGACGACTACTATCGCATGCTGACCGAGTCGCTCTGACGCGAGTCACGCAAGCGCGCAACCGCCCAATCGTCCAACGGCCACTCCCCACGTCCCATGAAGAAACCCGTACCCGCCGCTCGCGCGGCCTACTCGCACTTCCTGCCGATCACCACCCGCTGGATGGACAACGACGTCTACGGTCACGTGAACAACGTCGTCTACTACAGCTACTTCGACACCGTGGTGAACGAGTATCTGATTCGTGCGGGCGTGCTCGGTATCGAGCATGGCGCGACGATCGGGCTGGTGGTCGAAACGTATTGCAGCTACTTCGCGCCGCTGGTGTTTCCCGAGCGCATCGAGGCGGGCTTGCGGGTGACGCGCATGGGCACGTCGAGCGTGCGCTACGAAGTGGGGCTCTTCAAGGAGGGTGACGATCAGCCCGCCGCGCAGGGACATTTCGTGCACGTGTACGTGGATCGCGTCACGCGCCGTCCAGTGAGTCTGCCCGCCGCTCTGCGCACGGCGCTCGAACCGCTTCTCGTCGCCGCGCACGCCGATCAGTTGGAATAGGCGCGTGCAGTCGTTCGTCATCAACCTGCTCAACGGCGTCAGTTACGGCCTGCTGCTGTTCATGCTGTCGGCCGGGCTGACGCTGATCTTCAGCATGCTCGGCGTGCTGAACTTCGCGCATGCGAGTTTCTACATGCTCGGCGCGTACGTCGGTTTCTCGGTGGCGGCGCGCGGCGGATTCTGGAGCGCGCTGGTGATCGCGCCGCTCGTGGTCGGTCTGATCGGCGCGGCGCTGGAGCGCTGGCTATTGCGACGCGTGCGCGTGCACGGCCACCTGCCGGAGTTGCTGCTGACGTTCGGCGCTGCGTATCTGCTCGGCGAACTGGTCAAGCTCGGCTGGGGTTTGAACCCGCTTGCCGCGACGGTGCCGCCGCTGCTCGACGGACCGCTTTTCACCGTCTACGGCGCCGCGTTCGCGCGCTACCGGGCGTTCATGATGGCGGTGTCGCTGGCGATGCTCGCGGCGTTGTACGCGGTGTTGCGCGTGTCGAAGGCGGGGTTGATCGTGCGCGCCGCGCTCACGCACGCGAGCGCCGTCGAGGCGCTCGGCCACAACGTGCCGCGCGTGTTCACCGGCGTGTTCGCCGCCGGCACCGCGCTTGCCGCGCTGGCCGGCGTGATCGGCGCGCCGCTCTTCGTGATCGAACCGGCGATGGCGGAGTCGCTCGGCTCGATCGTGTTCGTGGTGGTCGTGATCGGCGGGCTCGGCTCGCTGAGCGGGGCGCTGGCGGCGTCGCTGCTGGTCGGCTGCGTGCAGACGCTGGCGGTGGCGAGCAACGTGTCGCTCGGCGATGCGCTGTCGATCATCGGCGCGGCGGCGCCGGTCGAGTGGGACGCGCTGACGCTCGCGCAAGTCGCGCCGCTGATTCCTTATCTGCTGCTCGTCGCGATGCTGGCGCTGCGTCCGCGCGGGCTGTTCGGACGGCATGACGATCATGCGTAAGCGCGAGCGGGGATCTGGATCGTCCGCGGCGCCTGGGTCGTCGGCAGGGTCCGAGAGCGGTGCAACTGATGCCGCGAGTGCGATCAGCGCGACCACTGCAACCAACGCAACCAACGCAACGCGCTCCCGCTCGCTCTTGCGCACCTGCGCGCCCTGGCTCGCGCTCGTCGCGTTCCTCGCGCTGCCGCCGTTCGTGTGGCCGCAAAGCTGGCTGCTCGCCTATCTCGCGCAGAGCGCGACGATGATCGTGTTCGCGCTCTCGTACAACCTGCTGCTCGGCGAAACCGGGCTGTTGTCGTTCGGGCATGCCGCGTATGCGGGGCTCGGCGCGCTGGCCGCCGCCCAGGTGTTCAACCGGATCGGCGTGCCGCTCGCGCTGCTGCCGTTGATCGGCGGGCTCGGCGGCGCGCTGTGCGGTGTGCTGTTCGGTTTCGTCGCGACGCGGCGCGCCGGCACCGCGTTCGCGATGATCACGCTCGGCCTGGGCGAACTCGTGGTGGCGGCCGCGTGGGCGCTGCCCGACTGGTTCGGCGGCGAGGCGGGCGTGGCGATCGATCGCACGAACGGCGCATCGCCCGGCAGCGCCGGGGGCTGGACCTTCGGCCCCGCGCGCGAGGCCTACGCGTTGATCGCGCTGTGGTGTCTGCTGGCGAGCGCGGCGATGTTCGCGTTGTCGCGCACGCCGTTCATGCGGCTCGCGAACGCGGTGCGCGACAACCCGGCGCGGGCCGCCGCGATCGGCTGCTACCCGCGCCGCATCCGCTATGGCGTGGTGGTGCTGTCGGCGTTTTTCGCGGGCATCGCGGGGACCTTGGGACTGATCAATATCGAACTGGTGTCGACGGAAAGCGTCGGCATGATGCGCTCGGGCGCGGTGCTGATCGCCACGGTGATCGGCGGGACGGCGGCGTTTTTCGGGCCGGTCGCGGGGGCGCTGGTGCTGACGTTTTTCAGCGTGGCCGTGGCGAGCGTCACGCGGGCTTGGCTGTTCTATCTGGGGCTGTTCTTCATCGTCGTGGTGGTGACGTCGCCGGATGGACTCGCGGGCTTTGTCGAGCGGCATGCATCGCGTCTCGCGGCGCAGGGCTGGCGCCGATGCCGCGCGGCGTATCTGTGGAGCGCGGCCGCGACGCTGCTAGGGAGCGCGGCGGTGGTGCTCGCGGTGCAGTGGGCCTATGCCGCGCAATTCGGCGCGGACGACGGCGCGGCTTTCGACGTCAACGGCACACCGTGGCCGCTGGCGCTTTCACCGCTCAGGCTCGGCGTCGCGATCATCACGCTGGCCGCGCTCGGCGCGCTCGCGATGCACTATGCGAAGCGCGCGCGAACGCGGCTCGCGCTTCGCGTGGGCGCGACGCCCACGGCAGGAGGCCAGCGATGATCCCATCTCCCGCGCAGGCAATAGCCGTTCGCGCAATCTCGCGGCAACGGCCCGGAGCATCGTCATGATCCCCGCACTGGCGCTCTACGGCATCCAGAAACGTTTCGGAACCACGCAGATTCTGCGCGGCGTCGATCTCGCGATCGAGCCCGGCGAACGTCATGCGCTGATCGGCCCGAACGGCGCAGGCAAGTCGACGCTCTTCAATCTGATCGCGGGCGGCGCGCGGCCGAACGTCGGGCGCATCGACCTGTATGGCGCGGAGATCACGCGTCTCGCGCCGGCGGCGATCGCGCGTCGCGGGCTCGCGCGCAGCTTCCAGAGCACGAGCGTGTTCGCGCGCCTGACCGTGTTCGACAACTTGCGCTGCGCGGCGCTGCTGGCCGAGCGCGGCCGCCTGCGCTGGTGGCAGCGCTTCAGCGGCTCGCGCACGGTCGACGCGCACGCCGCCCGGGTGCTCGACGCGGTCGGCCTGAACGCGCGCCGCGATGTGCCGGCCGGCACGCTCAGCTATGCCGAGCAGCGCGCGCTCGACCTCGGCATCGCGCTCGCGGGCGGAGCGCATACATTGCTGCTCGACGAGCCGACCGCCGGCATGAACCGAGCGGAAGCGGCGCGCGCGATCGAACTGATTCGCGAGTCCACCGCCGGTCGCACACTGCTGATGGTCGAGCACGACATGGACGCGGTCTTCGCGCTGGCCGATCGCATTTCGGTGCTGGTGCAAGGGCGCGTCATCGCGAGCGGCACGCCGGCGGCGATTCGCGCGGATGCGGCGGTGCGCGCCGCGTATCTTGGCGAAGGATTCGGCGAGAACGCGGCCGAACGGAGCGGCGGAGGGTCGGGCAAAACGAGCGGCGAAAGACCCATTGACCGGCGCGGCACACGGGGCGGCGCATGAACGCGTTGCTGGAGATTCGCGCCCTGAACGCGTGGTATGGCGCGAGCCAGGCCTTGCATGGCGTCACGCTGCGCATCGAGCCGGGCGAAGTGCTGGCGCTGGTCGGACGCAACGGCTCCGGCCGCTCGACGCTCGCGCGCGCCCTCATGGGCCTCGTGCAGAGCGAAGGCGAACTGCGTTTCGCGGGCCGCTCGCTCGACGGTCTGCACACGTTCGAACGGGCGCGTCTCGGACTCGGTTATGTGCCCGAGCATCGCGACGTGTTTCCAACGCTGAGCGTTCACGAGAATCTGCAACTCGGCATCGCGCCGCATGCTCGCGGCCGCACGCCGCGCTTTACCTTCGACGACGCGTACGCGCTGTTTCCCGTGCTGGCCGAACGCAAGCGCACGCGCGCGGGCGCGTTGTCGGGCGGCGAGCAGCAGATGCTGACCCTCGCGCGCGCTTTGCTCGGCGATCCCGATCTGCTGGTGATCGACGAACCGGGCGAGGGCCTCGCGAGTCTCGTGATGGAGCAGGTCGCCGGCTGTCTGCGGATGTTGCGCGAGCGTGGCGTCGCGATGCTGCTGATCGAGCAGCGGCTGGTGATCGCGCGGGAGATTGCCGGTCGCGTTGCCGTGATGGGACATGGCGAGATCGTGTTCGACGGCGAACTGACGTCGTTTCTGAAGCGCACCGACGTGATGCAGGAGTGGCTTGGCATCGGTTGAGCGGGCGGCTTTCGCGGGGCGGCTTATTGCGTCGCCACGGGCCGGTTCGGGCCTGCTTCCTTTGGCGTTCGAATGACGTTCAAGCCGCTGCCGAATGTTTCGCGTGCCTGAATATCTCCGCGCGTGCAGCGCAGCGCGTATATCGCGGCGCGCGTGCCGTTTGAATCGTCCTTGGCCGCCTGCCAAACACGCCCGAGACACGCGGCTTTTCATCGATCCATCAGCAAAATTCAAACGCCTGCCCGTTTGGTGAACGCCCTCCAGAAATCTTGTCGGCAGCGCGCGGACAAATAAAGACAATCAGGTCAGAGGCGCGCAAGGGCGGCATCGTGTTTAAAGCCACCGTATGCGTGACGATCCCTGCCGTATCCGACGCGCGAAAGGCGCGTCGCGGCTTAAGGAGGAGACGTCATGAAAGAGACACCGGCGTTGGGCGAAGGGTCGCGTGACGAGCGGCAAGCGGTTTATCGGCATGGGCGGGAAGCGAACGGCGCATGGCACTCGCGCTTCGGCATCGGCGCGGCGCTGCTGACGGCCGCGCTGCTGATGTCCGCTTGCGCCGACGCGAGTTCGACTACGGGCGACGCGACGTCTCCGCGGTCCGGACCGCAGAGCGTGGCAGCGGGCGCGGCCGGCCATGAAAGTGCTTCGGATTCCGATGCATCGTTCGCGCGTCCCGCGCTCGAACGCGCCAAAGCCCGGCAACTCGCGGCCGAACAACGCATCGCCGCGCGCGTGCCCGCCGCGAGCGGCATGAGCGAAAAGCGCAGCCGCCCGTTGACGCTGCGCGATTCCGGCATCGACGGCTCGCTGATGTTCGCGCGTGACGTCGACTTTCGCGTTACCGGCGACATCGGCTTCATGATTCACGACATGGCGGCCACGCTGATCCCGGCGCGTCCCGGCCAGCCGATCGTATTCGACGATCCGGCCAGCGTGACGATCGACGTCCACCGCGGCGAAGTCACGCTCGACGGCGCCAAGCTCACCGCGATCTTCAACCGCTACCTGTTCCGGTACCAGGGCTCGCCGCTGCGCAATATGCGCGTGGTGCCGCAGGACGGCGGCAATCTGCGCATCACTGGCGAAATGCACCGCGACACGTGGGTGCCGATCGCGCTGACCGGATCGCTGTCGATGCGCAGCGCCGACGAACTCGTGTTCCATGCCGACCACGTCGACGTCGCCGGCGTCGGCGCGGACAAGCTGATGCAGGCCGCGCACGTGACGATGGCCGATCTGCTGAAAGTCGACACGCCAATCGCGCGGCTCGAAGGCGACGACGTCGTGATGCAGGCGGCGAGGCTCACGCCGCCGCCCGCGTTGCGCATGACGATCACGCGGATCGACACGAGCGCCGCCGGCGTGCGCTTCACGCTCGACGACCGCAGCGTGAAAGAGATCGACTGGCCCGCCGCGATGCCCGCGCGCGGCATGCTGGTGCAAGGCGGCGACGTGAAGTTCATGCGCTCGATGCCGATGAACATCGACATGGCCCTGACGCCGCTCGACGCCGACGCGCCGTTCGTGCTGGACCTGTATCGCTACCGCGAGCAGATGGCGGCCGGCTATTTCACCTTCGACGAAGCGGGCGCGCTGAACGTGCGGCTGCCGTCGTATCCGACGCTAACCAGCGCCAGCGCCGGTGCATCCGGAGACGCAGCGTCGCAAACCGGAAGCGCGAGCGCGCGCTATAACGACAGCTTCATTCGCGCGCAACAGGCCGCGCTCACGCAGGCGCGGCAAGTCTGGCAATACGTGCCGCAGAATTCGCGGACCGCATCGTCATCGTCGGCACATGCGATGCCGGTTGGCACGCGCGCGGCGTCTTACGCGATGGCTCACGCGTGTCTCGCGAAGTCCATGGCGGCGTCGGGTTCGGCGCCGCTCGACGAGCGTCACTCGGCGGCGTCCGCGCCGTTGATCCATGTGCAGAACGTCGACTTCTACGTGGCAGGGCGCATCGGCTTCCACGTGCGTTCGCTCGATGCGCAGATGGTGCCGAAGCAGCCGGGGCAGCCGGTCGATTTCGACGACCCCGATCAGTACGACATCCGTATCATCGGCGGCGAGGTGGTGCAGCCTTGGTCCGCGATGGCGGCGCTCTTCAACGACTATCTGCTCGACTACGAGCCGCGCTCGCTCAACGATCTGCGACTGAAGCCGGTCGACGGCAAGCTCGAAGTGACCGGCGGCATCAAGCTGTGGAACCACTTCCCCGGCGTGTGGCTGCCGACCACGCTGAGCGGCACTCTCGTCGCGAAGGACGAGCGGCATCTCGTGTACGAGCCGAGTTCAGTGAAGGTGCTCGGCGTCCCGCAAGCGGGGCTGCTGCGCGCGCTCGACATTCCGTTGGCGTCGTTGACGCCGTTCGCGCGCAAGGGCGTAACGTTGCAGGGCAACCAGATGGTGTTCGACCAGAACACGGTGTTTCCGCCGCCGGTGTTGCAGGGACGGCTCGCGAGCGCGACGGTGACCGACGAAGGTCTGCTGCTGAAGTTCAAACGCGACGGTGCGCTCGCCACCGCGAAGCCGCCCGCCGGCGCAGGCAGGAGCTTCGTGTGGATCGAATCGGGCGACGTGAAGATGTTCAATTCGCTGGTCACGAACACGCGGACTTACATCGAGGACAGCTCGAACCCCGGCGTGATGAAGTTCAATCTGTACGACTATCGCCGCGACGTCGCGAAGGGCACGATACGTATGGGCACGGACGGCGCCTTGACCGTCGATCTGGCCGCCCGAAAATGATCAAGCATCCTTATTAATGATCCACTCGTGCGCCGGGTCGTTGCGGAAATGCCAGACCCGTTGCGCGCCCGCCATCACGTTCAGATAGTACGAGTCGTACCCGTACGGCACGACCACCGGATGATAGCCGCGCGGCACCATCACAATGTCGTGATTCTCCACGGCCATCGACTCGTCGATGTCGCGCATATCGGTGTACACGCGCTGGAACGCGAACCCCTGCGGCGGATCGAGCCGATGATAGTAAGTCTCTTCGAGCGAACTCTCCTGCGGGACGTTGTCGGTGTCGTGCTTATGCGGCGGATAGCTCGACGCGTGGCCGCCCGGCGTTCTGACTTCCACCACCAGCAGCGATTCCGCGGGCTCGGTCTGCGGAAGAATATCGCAGACATAGCGCGTATTCAGGCCTCTGCCGCGCGTGGAGCGCTTCATCGAAGCGGGCTCGATCAGGCGCGCCGGCAACTCGCCTTTGGCCGGCGCGCTCGCCACGCCGATCTCCGCATCGCGGCACGCGCGCACCGTCGCGCGCACGTTCGGCGGCAGATACACCGCATACGGCGCGGCGTCCTCGAACACGCTGTCGCGCGAACCGAGCGAGGTCCACGAGGTGCCGGCGG
The DNA here is from genome assembly GCF_000739735.1 of Paraburkholderia ginsengisoli NBRC 100965. Classification (GTDB taxonomy): domain Bacteria; phylum Pseudomonadota; class Gammaproteobacteria; order Burkholderiales; family Burkholderiaceae; genus Paraburkholderia; species Paraburkholderia ginsengisoli. Next base: position 544,017 of record NZ_BBJF01000003.1, read on the forward strand.
TTTCGATATCCACCGCGCCGGTGAGCACGACGATGCACACCTCGCGCGACGTCTCGAGCACGTGCACGACTTCGTTCGTCCCCAGCCGATACGCCGCGAAACCCACGTAGCGCCAGCAAGCGGACTGCGGTGTCACGCGCGCTATCGTCTGGCCTTCGGGCTGTGCTTTCACCAATAAGCTCATGCTGCCTCCTTCGTGCTGTTGTCCGTGGTGTCGAGCGGCGTATCGACCAGCGCGCGCAAGGTCATGTAACCCTTTTGCGCGTATTCGAACGACGGCGCCACCACCGGATCCTGTTCCGCTTCGACGACCAGCCAGCCGCGATAGCCATGCCGCTTCAACCGCTCGATGATCGCGGGGAAATTTATCGCGCCGTCGCCGGGCACCGTGAACGCGCCGGCAATCACCGCGTCGAGAAAACTCCAGTTGCGATTGCGTGCGAGCTTCGTCACTGCGGGGCGCACGTCCTTGCAATGCACGTGGCACACCCGCGCGATATGTTTATCGAGCACCGCCAGCGGATCGCCGCCCGCAAACGTGATATGCCCGGCGTCGAACAGCAGGCCGACGGCGTCGCTCGTGCGCGCCATCAGTTGATCGATGTCGGCGGGCGTCTCGACATACGCGCCCATGTGATGATGGTACGCAAGCCGCACGCCACGGCTTAACGTATAGCGCGCGAATTCGTCGACGCGCGCCGCGTACCCGACCCACTGCGCGTCGCTGAAGAAGCGCGGCCGTTGATAGAGCGGGCGCGGCGCGCCCTGAATCGAATCGGCGACTTCGCCATACACCATCACCTTCGCGCCGTTTTGCGCGAGCAGGTCGAGATGCGGACCGACCGCCGCGATTTCCTCTTCGACGCTGCGTTGCGCGAGGCGGCCCGCGAGTCTTCCCGAGTACCAACCCGAAACCAGTGCGAGATCGTATTGCGCGAGCAGCGCCTTCAACGCCTGCGGCTCGCGCGGAAACTTGTTGCCGAGTTCGAAACCCTCGTAGCCGATCTGCCGGCCTTCCGTCAACGCGACGTCGAGCGGCGTCTCGCCGCCCAGCGACGGCAGATCGTCGTTCATCCACGACAACGGGTTGATGCCGATGCGTACGTCGAAAGCAGTCATGCGAGCGTCCTCATTCGTGGTCGGTGCGTTCATCGGCGGCGGGCGGGTCGGCGCGCGCGGCGAGCTGCGCGTCGTATTTCGCGCGCGCGTCGCGCACCGTGTCGCGCGACGAGACTTCGGGCACGGCGACTTCCCACCACCAGCCGCCGTCGTCGGTGGTGCGGGCGGGGTCGGTGTCGATGCTGACCACGTAGGTGCGATCCGCCGCGCGCGCGCGTTGCAGCGCGGCTTCGAGTTCGGCGATGTTGGCGGCGTGCTCGGCTTGCGCCCCGAGTGCTCGCGCATGCGCGGCGAAGTCGATGCGCGGTGCGCCGAGCGGGCCTTGCACGCAGTTCTCGAGCAGGTTGTTGAACGGCGCGCCGCCGCATGCCTGTTGCAAGCGGTTGATGCAGCCGAAGCCGCGATTGTCGAGCACCACGATAATCAGCTTCGCGCCGAGCATCACCGAGGTCGCGATCTCGCTGTTCATCATCAGATAGCTGCCATCGCCGATGATCACGATCACGTCGCGCTCGGGCCGCGCGAGTTTCACGCCGAGTCCGCCGGCGATCTCGTAGCCCATGCACGAATAACCGTACTCGACGTGATACGCGCCCGGTTTGCCGGCCCGCCACAGTTTATGTAATTCGGCGGGCAGCGTGCCGGCCGCGCACACGACGATGTCGTCCATCGCGGAGCGCGCGCTCGAACGCTGGACCGCGCCGATCACGTCGCCCTCGTAAGGCAGCACCGCGTCGCGTTGCGGCGCATGCGTGAGCGTCGTCACCGTGTCGCGCCAGCCGGCCGCGAGCTTGTGCGCGCGCGCAGTCCACGTGCGTTCCGCGTGCCATCCCTGCAAGGGTTCGGCGAGCGCTTCGAGCGCGAGCCGCGCATCGGCCTCGACCACCATCGCGCGATGCTTGAGGCCGTCGAACGCGTTCGCATTGATTGCGATCACGTCGGCCTGCGTGAACAGCGTGTTCGAGCCGGTGGTGAAGTCCTGCAGCCGCGTGCCGATTGCCAGCACGCAGTCGGCGTCGTGCGCGAGCGCGTTCGCGGCGGGCGAGCCGGTCACGCCCAACGCGCCCGCATTCAACGGATCGTTCCACGCGAGCGAGCTTTTGCCGGCCTGCGTTTCCGCAACCGGGATGCCATGCGTGCTCGCGAAGCGGTGCAACGCTTCGGCCGCGTGGCTGTACAGCACGCCGCCGCCCGCGACGATCAGCGGACGCTTCGCATGCCGCAAACGCGTGCACGCGGCGTCGATTTCGTCGATGCGCGGCGCGGGCGCAGGAAAGCGCACGACGCGCGGCGCGAAGAACGCGGCGGGGAAATCCCAGGCCTGCGCCTGCACGTCCTGCGGCAATGCGAGCGTGACCGGCCCGCACATCGCCGCGTCGGTCAGCACGCGCAGCGCGCGCGGCAACGCGCTCAGCAATTGCGCGGGATGCACGATGCGGTCGAAGTAGCGCGATACGGGTTTGAACGCGTCGTTGGCGGAGACGCCGCCGTCGTTGAAATCCTCGACCTGCTGCAACACAGGGTCGGGCTCGCGCGACACGAAGATATCGCCGGGCAGCAACAGCACCGGCAGACGGTTCACATGCGCGAGCGCTGCCGCCGTCAGCAGATTGGTGGCGCCCGGTCCGATCGACGTCGTGACCGCCATCATGCGGCGGCGGAAATGCGCTTTCGCGTACGCGATCGCGCTGTGCGCCATCGCCTGTTCATTGTGGGCGCGCAGCGTGGGCAGCGCATCGCGATGCTGATACAGCGCTTCGCCGATGCCCGCGACATTGCCGTGCCCGAAGATCGCGAACACGCCGCCGAAGAGCGGCTCGGTGCCGTTGCCGTCTTCGCGCGCCACGCGTTGTGCCGCGAGATAGCGCACCAGCGCCTGGGCGGTCGTCAGCCGCACGGTGCTGCCTGCCGGCGTGTGCGTGTGGGTGGCGTCGTTGGCGGACGCCGCGTCGTGATGCAGTACGCGCTCGTTCATGCCGCCTGCTCCTGATGAACCCGACTCGCCGTGCTCGCCGGCGTGTCACTCGCGCCGCGCGCCGCACGCCATGACGCGATCAATGTTTCGAAGGTATGGCGCACGCGCGCGATCAACTCGTCGTCGCCGATTTCACCGGCGAGCCACGCGTGGCTCGGCTCGTGGAAAATCGTGCGGCCCACCGTGAAGCCGCGGCACGTGGCCGACTGCGCGGCCGCGCGAAAGCCTTCGTTCAACTGCTCGACACCCGCCGACAAACCGAGCAGCACCACGCCCCGGCAATACGGGTCGCGCTCGGCGATCAGCGCGTCGACGGCCTGCCATTGCGCGGCGTCCATCGGTTCGAGCTTCCACCACTCAGGGTAGAGGCCGATGTTGTACAGGCGCTTCAACGCGCGGTACACGGTATCCGGCGCTTGCGGCAGATGCGCGTGCTTCGGCGGAATCACTTCGAGCAGCAGTTCATGGCCGCTCGCCTGCGTGGCATCGTAGAGCGCGCGCAACTGCGCTTCCTGCTCGAGACGTTGCTCGATGGGTTCGTCGGGATGAAATTGCACGAGGCATTTGACGACATGCTCTTGCGGCCATGCGATCAGCGACGTGCCGATCGAACGGCCATGATCGAACACCAGCGGCACCGAGCCCGGCAATTCAACCGGACGGCCGATCCACCAGCCGCGCCCGGTGGCCGCATTCAACGCGTCCTGGCCGTAACGGTCGTCGATCAGCACGCCGATGCGATCCTGCAAGCCCAACGCGCTTTCGGTCTGTGCAACGGCGTCGACGAATAAGCCCTTGAGCCGCGCGATGCGAGCTTCGTCAGCGCCGGTCTGCTGCGCGAGTTCGAAGAACTGGTTGCGATGATCGAACGCGAAACCGAGCACTTCGCGCCACTGTTTGCGAGCCGGCGACACGCGATGCAGACGTGCCAGTGTCGCGTCGCGATCGGGGCGGCGCATCCGTTGCGGATCGGCTTTGGCCTCGCGCAGGAAGTAATCGAGTTCGGCCGGCGTCGGCATCGCCGGCGCGCAGCCGTGCCGCGACACGACCAGCGCGCCGCTCGCATTCGCGGCGCGCGCGCACGCTTCGAGCGGCTGATCGCGCAGCCATCCCGAGAGAAAGCCGGAAGCGAACGCGTCGCCCGCGCCGAGCACGTTCAGCACTTCGACTTCGACGCCGCCCTGAAGCGGCAACTCGTCGAGCGAAGCGGGGACCGCGCCGTCGATGATCTGGCAGCCCAGCGGCCCGCGTTTCAACACCAGCGTCGCGGAGGTCACGGCGCGGACCATCGCGAGCGCGTCGACCAGTTCGCTCCTGCCACCGGCGATGCGAAACTCTTCCTCGGTGCCGATCACCAGATCGAACAGCGGCAGGATGCTTTGCAAATGCGCGCTGACGCCTTCGCTCGCGACGAAGCGTGTCTCGCCATCCGCTTTGCCCGTGAGCCCCCACAGCACGGGTCGGTAATCGATGTCGAGCACCGTGCGCACCTGGTTGCGGCGCGCGTAGTCGAGCGCGCGGCGGCTCGCTCGGTTGACCTGTTCGGTGGAGAAGTGCGTGCCGGTGATCAGCAGCGCCTTCGACGACGCGATGAACGCCTCGTCGAAATCCGTTTCGTCCACCGCCATGTCCGCGCAGTTTTCGCGGTAGAAAATCAGCGGGAACGTATCGCGGTCTTTCAGGCCGAGCAGCACGAGCGCGGTCAGGCGGTCGCGGTCGATGCGCACGTGGCTGACGTCGCAACCTTCCTTCGTCAGCGTTTCAGTGAGAAAGCGCCCCATGTGATCGTTGCCCACGCGCGCGAGCATCGCCGCCGCGAGCCCGAGCCGCGCGCAGCCGAACGCGATATTCGCCGACGACCCACCGAGATACTTCGCGAAGCTCGACACGTCTTCGAGCCGCGCGCCGACCTGCTGCGCGTATAGATCGACGGCGAGGCGGCCGAGACACACGATGTCGCGGCGGCGACCCGGCGCGAAACGTCCGCTGCCCGCCGTGCTGGTGGCCGAAGGCGGCGCGGTGCCGCCGGATGTGCTGGAGTGATCCATGAGTATCCCTGAATAGCTGAGCGCGCTTGCCGCGAGGCGCTGCAAGCGCCGGACGAGCCGCGCGAATCGATCAGATCGTCGCGCCTTCGAGTTCGCCGATCATTTTCTGCATCTCGGCGCCGCCGGCCATCATGTCGAGCACTTCGTCCTTGCTGATAGTGTCCTTCGTGAACGTGCCGAGCGAGCGGCCGCGATTGAGCAGCGTGAACGAATCGCCGATCGGATACGCGTGGTGCACGTTGTGCGTGATGAAGATCACCGAGATGCCTTTGGCGCGCGCCTTGTGAATCAGCTTCAGCACGTTGAAGCTCTGCTTCACGCCGAGCGCGGCGGTCGGTTCGTCGAGTATCAGCACGCGCGCGCCGAAGTGAATCGCCCGCGCAATCGCGAGACATTGCCGCTCGCCGCCGGACATCGTACCGATCGGCTGATGCGGGTCGCGCACATTGATGCCCATTTCGGCGAGTTTGTCGCGCGCGGTCGCCGCGCTGGTTTCGAGGTCCATCACCTTCAGGAACCCGAACAGTTTCTTTTGCGGCTCGCGTCCCATGAAGAAGTTGCGCGCGACCGACAGCAGCGGCACTAGCGCCAGATCCTGATAGACGGTGGCGATGCCGAGATCGAGCGCATCTTTCGGCGACTCGAACAGCACCGGCTGGCCGTCCACCAGATATTGTCCGGAGGAGGGCTGATGCACGCCGGCGAGCGTCTTGATCAGCGTCGACTTGCCCGCGCCGTTGTCGCCGAGCAGGCAATGCACTTCGCCGCGTTTCAGGCGCAAGGTCACGCCGCTTAGAGCGATGACCTTGCCGAAGTACTTGCTGACGTTTTCGAGTGCGAGGATCACGTCGCCGTCGCTTGCATCGCGCGCTTCAATCGCTTCGTCTGCGCTAGGCGCCGGAGTTGAAGAATTCGTGTCTGACATATTCGTCTCCCCGTTACGACTGCGCGACGCGGCGGCGCACATAGTGATTGAACAGCACGGCGATCAGCAGCATCACGCCGAGGAACACGCGAAACCAGTCCGAACTGATGTTGGTGTACGTGATGCCGATTTGCACCACACCGAAGATCAGCGCGCCGAAACACGCGCCGATCACCGAGCCGTAGCCGCCCGTCAGCAACGTGCCGCCGATCACCGCGGCAATGATCGCTTCGAATTCCTTCTGCAAGCCACGGTCGGCCGCCGCCGAGCCGATATCGCACACTTGCAGCACCGCGAACAGGCACGAGCAGAACGCGGTCAGCACGAACAGCGAAATCTTCACGCGACGCACCGGCACACCGACGTTCTTCGCCGCGTTCGCGTCGCCGCCCACCGCGAGAATCCAGTTGCCGGCGCGCGTTTTCGCGAGCACGAACGCGCAGACGGCCGCGAGCGCGAGCCACCACAGAATCACTTTCGGAATCCCTGGCACGAGCGCGTGGCCGTTGTCGAGCATGGTGCCGATGCCGTGATGCGCGAGCATCGTGAACAGACCGTGAAAGGCGACGCCATGGAACAGCGTGTTCGCGAGCCAGTCCTGTTGCGCGAGATCGCCGACACCGGAGACGATGGTGCGATCGGCGAACATGATCGACAGCGCGAGCGTGAGGCCGCGCAGGATGAACAGGAACGCGAGCGTGACGATGAACGACGGCAGGCGCGTGCGCATCACCAGGTAGCCGTTCAGCGCGCCGAGCAGCATCGAACCGGCGAACGCGAACAGGATCGAGAGCGAAATCGGCCAATGAAAATAGACCGACGGAATCGCGACCATCATCCCGGCGAAACCGATCATCGAACCGATCGACAGATCGAACTCGCCGGCGATCATCAAGAGACACGCGCCGACCGACAGGATGCCGAGATACGCGGACACCTGCGACCAGTTCATCACGCCGTCGAGATTAAACATGCCGGAGTTGCCGGCGCCCACGGCGAAGATGAGAAACACCAGCACCGCGCCGGAAATCGCGGCAAATTCCGGGCGATTCAGCAAGTGCCCGAACTTCGATTCCTTGCGCACGCGTTCGTCCGCATCCGGTAGCGACGGGGCGGGGTTCTCGCGCGCCGCGGCGGCATTCGTCTTGACGTGCGGTGGGAAGTGTTTGCCGGCTACACCCATGATGTCTCCTTGGTGCCCGGTTGCGTCTCCGGCGAGGCGGGGATGCGGTGCGAGAACGGCAACCGGTGAAATGCGCGCGGACGGCGGGCGGCTCGCTTCGTTCGAAGCGTGGCCCGCCGCGCGTGGGACTGGCTACAAAAGAATCAGCGGTACTGGCCTGCGTACTTGATGACCTTGTCGATGTTTTCCTTCGTGATGAAGCCCGGGCCCGAACGGATGTTCTTCGTCCCGTACGACGGCGCGAGGCCGTAAGTGGCAAGCCGCGCCTTGAACTTCGGATTCGCTTCGAGGATCTGGCGGATCTTCACGGGGTCGGTGGTGTGCTCCTTCTTCACGATCGCCAGCACCGCGACCGGGATATAGCCCTGCAGGTACGGCTGCTGATCGATTGCGAACTGGATCGTGCCGGCCTGGATCGCCTTCGCGATGTCGTCGGAGAAGTCGAAGGTCGCGAAGTAGATCTTGCCCGCCAATCCCATCTGCTGAACCGCTTTCAACGTGGCCGACGCCGGGGTCGGTCCGAGCGTCAGGATTGCGCCGGTGTTCGGGTGATTGCGCAGGAACGCACTGACCTTCGACTGGATTTCGGTCGGGTCCTGGCCGGAGTCGATCGTCGACGTCTTGTAATCGACCCCGAGCGCTTCGGCGAAACCGCGGCAACGGTCGAACGACACGGTGTTGGTGGCGATGTGATTCACGCACAGGAACGACTTGACGCCCGCGGCCTTGGCCTTTTCGCCGGCCGCTTTACCGGCGACGTATTCGGGTTGGCCCACGTGCATGATCGCGCCGAGTTGTGCGCTCTGTTCCTCGGTGCCGGAATTGATCGTGACGAGCGGAATCTTCTTCGCGGTCACTTTGCCGATCGCGCTTTTCAGCACGTCGAAATCGGCGATGGTGACGATCACGCCGTCGTAGTTGCGCGCGGCGGCCTGTTCGACGAGGCGCGCCATGTCGGCGATGTCGCCGTTCGGCGGATTGCGATAGTCGGTCTCGACGTTGAAGTCCTCGTCGGCCTGTTTGATCGCGTTCTTGATGGTGTTCCACCACGAGTCCGAATCCGGCGCGTGGCTGATCAGCACGAAGTGGGCGTCGGCTGCGCGGGCGGCCGAGGCCGCGCCGAATCCCGTCGCCAACGTCAATGCCGTCACCAGAACCCTGAGCGCCGCGTTGCCCTTGCAAAGTCTCATTGTCTCCACCTTTCTCGGTCTGTCGTTATTGAGGGAGCGTCTGGCGGGCGGCTTTCAATCCGCATGCTGGCCGGCGCAAGTCCACCGAAGCACCATCGCTCACGACCAAGAGTAGGTCATCTTCCGAGGCGTTGCAATGAAAATTTCATGACAAATAAAAATGGAAAATACGTTCCATTTGATGGGGCGGCTGCCTATAATCGGCAGCGTCGGAAGGCCGTCCTGCGGGGCGTGCGGGCGGCTGACGCACTGCAATAAAGCACTTGAGAGAGAGTCATGGCGGAAGAGAGCACGGAAGCATTGCCGAGCGTCGAAGAATTGATGCAGCGCATCGCGGAGAACTACGACGCGCTGCCGCGTCAGTTGAAGAACGTGGCCACCTATATCGAACAGAACCGTTCGAGCGTGATGGTCGACCGCACCAGCGACATCGCCGCGAGTTGCGGCGTGCATCCGTCGGCGGTGGTGCGCTTTGCGCAGCGCTTCGGCTTTTCCGGCTTCTCCGATCTGCAGGCGGTGTTTCGTCAGGCTTACACGGGGCAGGGCACGTCGTCGCCGAGCTATCAGCAGCGCATTCGCAAGCTGATCGATGAGAAGCCGGGTGCGTTGTCCGGCGGCGCGGTCGCACGCGAATTCATCGCGGCGTCGCGTGGCGGTCTCGAAGAACTCGAAGCGGGGCTCGACGACAAGCAGTTCGACGCCGCGGTGAAGATGCTGCAGCAGGCCGACAACATCTACGTGATCGGCGTGCGGCGCTCGTTTCCGGTGGCGAGCTACATCGTCTACGCGTTGCAGCACACGCCCAAGCGCGTGCATCTGGTGTCCGGTTTCGGCGGCATGTACCGCGAACAGATTCGCAGCGTGAAGAAGGGCGACGTGGTGATCGCGATCAGCTTTGCGCCATACGGCAAGGAAACGCAGTACTGTCTGCGCGTCGCGCATCATCATCAGGCGAAGACGCTGGTTATTACGGATAGCCAACTATCTCCGCTGTCGCGATACGCGAGCACGCAGCTCTATGTGAAGGAGGGCAGCGCGTTCGCGTTCCGCTCGCTCACCAGCACGATCTGCTTGTGCCAGGCATTGTTCATCGCGCTCGCGTACAAGCTCGAACTGAATGTTGAAGAATCCAAAGACACAGGAGGATACGATGACTGACGCGGTAAACAAGATCGACGTGGCGGTGTTCGGTGCGGGGCGCATCGGCAAGATTCACGCGGCCAATCTCGCGCGGCATCCTGGCGTGCGGCTCAAGTATGTGGTCGACGTGAATCGCGAGGCCGCCGCCGCGCTCGCCGCCGAGCATGGCGCGCAGGTCGCGGATGTCGACGGCGCGATGGGCGACGCGTCGATCGGCGCGACCGTGATCTGTTCGAGCACGGACACGCACGCGGACCTGATCGTCAAATCGGCCGCGCAGAAGAAGCACGTGTTCTGCGAGAAGCCGGTTGATCTGACGCTGGAACGCGCGCGGGTTTGCGCGGAAGCCGTGGGGCGCGCGGGTGTCGTGTGCATGATCGGCTTTCAGCGCCGCTTCGACCCGACCTTCTCCGCGTTGAAGGCGCGTATCGATGCGGGCGAGATCGGCGAGCCGGAAATGCTGGTGGTGACGAGCCGCGATCCGGGCGCGCCGCCCGTCGAGTACATCAAGCACTCGGGTGGCATCTTCAAGGACATGCTGATTCACGACTTCGACATCTTCCGCTGGATTCTCGACGACGAAGCCGACACGTTGCACGCCACCGGCAGTTGTCTGAGCGACCCGGCGATTGCCGACGCGGGCGACATCGATTCGACCGCGGTGACGATCCGCACGAAGCGCGGGCGCCTCTGTCAGATCAACACTGCGCGCCGCGCCGCGTACGGTTACGACCAGCGCTTCGAAGTGCTCGGCAGCACCGGCATGCTACAGGCGGGCAACGTGCGGCCGACCGAAGTCACCGCCTATTCGAAAACCGAAGTGTCGAGCGACGTGCCCGAGGCGTTTTTTCTCGAACGTTATCGCGCGGCGTACGCGCTTGAAATCGCGCATTTCTTCGACGCGGTCACGCACGGCAAGCCGGTGCGCACGACCGTCGCCGATGGCCTGAAAGCGCTAGAACTCGCCGACGCCGCGACTCGTTCGTGGCGCGAAGGCCGCGCGCTCAAACTCGGCGAGGCGTCGTGATGAGCGCGGCCACGCAGCGGCTTCGTGTCGGCGTGGTCGGGCTCGGTCGGCTCGGCAAGCGGCACGCGGAGAATCTCGCCTATCGCGTACCGGGCGCAGCGCTCGTGGCCGCGTGCAGTCCGCTGGAAGACGAACGCGAGTGGGCTCGCGACGCGCTGCCCGAGCCGCGTCTGTACAGCGATTACGCCGACCTGCTCGCGGACGCGGACGTGGAGGCGGTGTGGCTCGTCACGCCGTCGTCGCTGCACGCGCAGCAGATTGTCGACGCGTTGCGCGCCGGCAAGCATGTGTTCTGCGAGAAGCCGTTGTCGCTCGATCTCGCCGAGTGCGAGCGCGTGCTGACCGAAGCCGCGCGTTATCCGCATCTGCAGACGACCATCGGCTTCATGCGACGTTTCGATCCGAGCTACAAGGATGCGTTCGACAGGATCGCGGCGGGGCAAATCGGGCGGCCGTTCCTCGTGCGCTCGCAGACCACTGACCGCAACGACACCGACGGCTTCTTCGTGCGCTTCGCGGGCACGTCGGGCGGCATCTTCCTCGATTGCACCGTGCACGATATCGATATCGCGCGCTGGCTGCTCGGCAAGCCGCGCGCCAAACGCGTATTCGCGGCGGGCGCGGTCGCGCTGCACGAGGGGCTGCGCGAATTCGGCGACGTCGACAACGGCGTGGCGATCTGCGAGTTCGAGGACGGCAAGCTGGCGATGTTCTACGCGTCGCGCACCCAGGCGCACGGCAACGACACACATAGCGAGGTGATCGGCACGGCTGGCACGCTCGCGATCGGCCGCAACCCGCGAGCGAATCGCGTCGAGATATACGACGCGACCGGCATCCGCAACGAATGTACGCCGAGCTTCTTCGATCGTTTCGAAGACGCGTTTCTGCACGAGGCGCGCGCGTTCGTCGCGGTCGCGCAGGGCGGGGCGGACTCAGCGGGAAACGCAGCGGCGCAGGCGGGCGCGACTTTGGCCGACGCGCTCGAAGCAACGCGCATCGGCATTGCGTTGCGGCAGTCGCTGGAAAGCGGGCAGGCGGTAACGCTGTAGCGTCGCAATCCACGCGCCGGTGTCGGCTCGGGCGGCGACGCGCGGCCTGCTGTAGAATTTGACCCTCTGTCCGGCGTCGCTCACGACGCCTTGTCCCCGAAGGTCATCGTCGATGCAAATTCAGATTCACAAAGAAGTCGATGCGCGCGGGCTGATGTGCCCGCTGCCCATCTTGCGCGCCAAGAAGGCGCTCGCCGACATGGAAAGCGGCCAGATTCTCAAGGTGCTCGCGACCGATCCCGGCTCGCAGCGCGATTTCGCCGCGTTCGCGAAGCAGACCGGCAATGAGATCGTCGAAAGCTCCGCCCAGGACAAGGTCTTCACGTTCCTGATGAAGCGCCGCTGACGGGCGGCCACGCCGCCATTACCGGCAAGCACGCGTCAAACAAAAGGCGCTGTGCCCGCGAATGCGGGGCACAGCGCCTTTTTTACGTCGGCTCGATGCTAGTTGGGACTAACGGGGGCTGGCGCGAACGCAGCTCAACCTTCCAGAACGGGCGAACGGGTGCGCAGATATTCCGCGAAATCCGCCGCCACTTCCGGGTGGCGCAGCGCGAACTCGACCGTCGCCTTCAGGTAACCGAGCTTGCTGCCGCAATCGAAACGCGTGCCGTGGTACTTGTACGCGAGCACCTGTTCGTCGGCGAGCAGCGACTGGATCGCGTCCGTCAGTTGCAATTCGCCGCCCGCGCCCGGCTTGATCGAGCGAAGGTGGTCGAAGATGCGCGGCTTGAGCACGTAGCGGCCCACCACGCCGAGATTCGACGGCGCCACGTTCGGCTCCGGCTTCTCGACGATGCCCGACATCTTGATGATCGAGTCTTCCCACTCCTTACCGTCGACAATGCCGTACGACTTGGTTTCCTGCGCCGGGATTTCTTCGACGCCGATCACCGAGCTGTGATAGTGATCGAACACCTCGATCATCTGCGTCATCACGGGCGGCGTGCCGTACAGCAAGTCGTCCGCGAGAATCACGGCGAACGGGTTGTCGCCGACCAGCTTTTCCGCGCACAGCACCGCGTGGCCGAGGCCCAACGCTTCCGCCTGACGCACGTAGAAGCAGTCGACATGGCTCGGCTTGATGCTGCGCACGAGTTCCAGCAATTTGTCCTTGCCGCGCGCTTCCAGCTCGGCTTCGATCTCATAGGACTTGTCGAAGTGATCTTCAATAGCGCGCTTGCTGCGGCCCGTGACGAAGATCATTTCCGTAATGCCGGCCGCCATCGCTTCTTCGACCGCGTATTGAATCAGCGGCTTGTCGACGATCGGCAGCATCTCTTTCGGGCTCGCCTTCGTGGCAGGGAGGAACCGGGTGCCGAGACCTGCTACCGGAAATACCGCCTTTGTAACTTTTAGCATGTGATTACCCTGAGTCCTCTGGTTTGGCTATCAGTCCTGCCCGCCTTTGCTGCGGCGGGCATGGAGCGTCGATCAGACCGGCAAACGAGCCAGTTGGGCTTTCAGTTTGCCCACTGTGGCTTCGAAGTCGGCCAGTCTTTTCTGCTCCTGTTCAACGACTGCCGGCGGCGCCTTTGCAACGAAACTTTCATTCTGCAATTTGGCATTGCACTTGGTGACTTCGGTGCTCAACCGCGCAATCTCCTTCGACAAACGCTCGCGCTCGACCGCGACATCGATCTCGACCTTCAGCACGAGCTTATCATTGCCTACGATAGCAATTGGCGCGCCATCCGCCTGCGCATCGAGCGCTGCCTCGTCGGCGATGATCTGCACTTCCGACAAACGGGCCAATGCCTGGGCATACGGAGCAAAGGTGCGCAGGCGCTCCGCGTTGCCGGTGGCGAGCAACGGCACCTTGACCGCCGGCGACAGATTCATTTCGCCGCGCAGATTCCGGCACGCGTCGATGACCGCTTTCAGGTCGGCGGCCCACTGCTCGGCTTCTTCGTCGATCTTCGACGGCTCGGCGATGGGGTAAGGCTGCACCATGATGGACGCCTCGCCCTCGGCCGCCCCTTCAGGGTAACGCCCGGCCAACGGCGCCACTTTCTGCCACAGCGCCTCGGTGATGAACGGAATTACCGGATGCGCGAGGCGCAGCACCGTTTCGAGCACGCGCAGCAGCGTGCGGCGGGTGGCGCGCTGCTGGTTCGGCTGACCCGTCTGGATCTGCACCTTCGCGAGTTCGAGATACCAGTCACAGTATTCGTCCCATACGAACTTGTACAGGGCGTTGGCGACATTGTCGAAACGATAGTCGGAAAAGCCCTTGGCAATTTCCGTTTCGACGCGTTGCAGGCGCGACACGATCCAGCGATCCGCCGACGAGAAATTCAGGTGGCCGTCCGGGCCGCATTCGCCGCATTGTTCCGGTTTGCCGAAGCCGCAGTCGTGGCCTTCGCAGTTCATCAGCACGAAGCGCGTGGCGTTCCACAGCTTGTTGCAGAAGTTGCGGTAGCCTTCGCAGCGCGCGAGGTCGAAGTTGACGTTGCGCCCGAGCGTGGCCATCGACGCCATCGTGAAGCGCAGCGCGTCGGTGCCGAACGCCGGAATACCGTCGGGGAATTCCTTGCGGGTTTTCTTTTCGATCGACGCGGCCTGCTTCGGATTCATCAGTCCGGTGGTGCGCTTGGCGACCAGCGCGTTGAGGTCGATGCCGTCGACGATGTCGATCGGGTCGAGCGTATTGCCCTTGCTCTTCGACATCTTCTGGCCTTCGGCGTCACGCACGAGACCGTGCACGTAGACCGTGTTGAACGGCACCTTGCCGGTGAAGTGCGTGGTCATCATGACCATGCGTGCGACCCAGAAGAAGATGATGTCGAAGCCGGTGACCAGCACCGACGACGGCATGAAGTGCTTCAGTTCCGGCGTTTCGTTCGGCCAGCCGAGCGACGAGAACGGCACGAGCGCCGACGAGAACCACGTATCGAGCACGTCTTCGTCGCGCTTGAGCGCACCCGTGTAGCCGGCTTCAGTGGCCTTGGCGCGCGCGCCTTCTTCGGTCTTCGCGACGAAGATCTCGCCGTTTTCGCCGTACCACGCGGGAATCTGATGGCCCCACCAGAGTTGGCGCGAGATGCACCAGTCCTGGATGTTTTCGAGCCACTGGTAGTAGGTGGTGGTCCAGTTTTCCGGCACGAACTTGATCTCGCCGCCGCGCACGACGTCGAGCGCGGTTTCGGCGATCGATTTGCCCGGATTGAACGTGCCTTCCGGCGCCGGCTTGCTCATTGCGACGAACCATTGGTCCGTCAGCATCGGCTCGATCACGACGCCCGTGCGGTCGCCGCGCGGCACCATCAGCTTGTGCGGCTTCACCGATTCGAGCGCGCCGAGCGCTTCGAGGTCGGCCACCACCTGCTTACGCGCTTCGAAACGGTCGAGGCCGCGGTATTTTTCCGGGGCGTTGTCGTTGATCTTCGCGTCGAGCGTGAGGATTTCGATCATCGGCAGCTTGTGGCGCTGGCCGACCTGATAGTCGTTGAAGTCGTGCGCGGGCGTGACCTTCACGACGCCGGTGCCGAACTCGCGGTCGACGTAGTCGTCGGCGATGATCGGCACTTCGCGGCCCGACAGCGGCAGCGTGACCGTCTTGCCAATCAGCTGCGCGTAGCGTTCGTCTTCCGGATGGACCATCACGGCGGTGTCGCCGAGCATGGTTTCCGGACGCGTGGTGGCGACCGTCAGATGACCGGAGCCGTCGGTGAGCGGGTACTGGATGTGCCACAAGTGGCCGTTTTCTTCCTCGCTGACCACTTCGAGATCGGACACGGCGGTGAGCAGCACCGGGTCCCAGTTCACGAGGCGCTTGCCGCGATAGATCAGGCCTTGTTCATACAGACGCACGAACACGTCGCGCACGGCGGCCGACATCTTGTCGTCCATCGTGAAGTACTCGCGCGTCCAGTCGATCGACGCGCCGAGACGGCGCACCTGATTCGTGATGATCGAGCCGGACTGCTGCTTCC
Organism: Paraburkholderia ginsengisoli NBRC 100965; assembly: GCF_000739735.1. Lineage (GTDB taxonomy): Bacteria > Pseudomonadota > Gammaproteobacteria > Burkholderiales > Burkholderiaceae > Paraburkholderia > Paraburkholderia ginsengisoli. Next base: position 559,611 of record NZ_BBJF01000003.1, read on the forward strand.
ACTCCCACACGCGTTCGACGAACTTCTCGCGGCCGAGGTCATGGCGCGACACGCCTTGGGCGTCCAGTTGGCGTTCGACGACGATCTGCGTGGCGATGCCCGCGTGGTCCGTGCCCGGCACCCACAGCGTGTTTTCACCGAGCATACGGTGATAGCGGGTGAGGCCGTCCATGATGGTCTGGTTGAACGCATGGCCCATGTGCAGGGTCCCCGTGACGTTCGGCGGCGGCAGCTGGATCGAGAAATCCTTGCGGTTCTCGTCGAAGGAGGGCGCGGCGTACGCGCGCTTTTCCCATTCCGGGCCCCAGTGGGCTTCGATAGTGTGGGGCTCGAAGCTTTTGGCAAGCGTTGAGGTGGTGTCGCTCGGGGTCTCGCTCATGTGTCGATCGGCTGGTGAATGCAAAGAATGCTCGATTATAAGCGGCGCGGGGCGGGGGGGGATTTTTGCTCGCGGCCCGGGAATTAAGGCTTTGGGTTTTTTGCGATGTTTGTTGGCCAACAACACAACACGAACAAACCCCCGTGGAATCAAGGAAAGGCCAACACCCCAGCACCACACCCCCCACCGCGCCGCGAGCAAAAATCCCCAAAAAAACCAACCCCCCGCAGGGGCCTATAATGACGCACGAACTGCCGCCCCTCCCCAAAAAATGCCCGATCTGCTAGCCAATCTCAACCCCGAACAACACGCCGCCGTCACACTCCCCAACGAGCCCGCGCTGATTCTCGCGGGTGCGGGCAGCGGCAAAACCCGCGTCCTGATTACGCGTATCGCGTGGCTCATCCAGCACGGTCTCGCGTCGCCCGCCACGATTCTGGCGGTGACCTTCACCAACAAGGCCGCCCGCGAAATGATGTCGCGTCTGTCGGCGCTCTTGCCGATCGACACGCGCGGCATGTGGATCGGCACCTTCCACGGCCTGTGCAACCGCATGCTGCGCGCGCATCATCGCGACGCGGGGCTGCCGGCGACCTTCCAGATTCTCGATACCGCGGATCAACTCTCCGCGATCAAGCGTCTGATGAAGGGCCTCAACATCGACGACGAAAAATACCCCGCGAAGAACCTGCAGTACTTCATCAACAACGCGAAAGAGCAGGGGCTGCGGCCGAAAGACGTTGACGCGACCGACAACTTCAACCGCAAATTTGTCGAGCTCTACGAAGCCTACGATCAGCAATGCCAGCGCGAAGGCGTGGTCGACTTTCCGGAACTGCTGCTGCGCTGCTACGAACTCCTCGCGCACAATCCGCCGCTGCGCGCGCATTATCAGGCGCGTTTCCGGCACATCCTCGTCGACGAGTTCCAGGATACCAACAAGCTGCAATACGCGTGGCTCAAGCTGCTCGCGGGGCAGACCAACTCGATCTTCGCGGTCGGCGACGACGACCAGTCCATCTACGCGTTCCGCGGCGCGAACGTCGGCAACATGCGCGACTTCGAGCACGAGTTCAACGTGCGTCACCTGATCAAGCTCGAACAGAATTACCGCTCGCACGGCCATATTCTCGATGCCGCGAATCAGCTGATCGCCAACAATTCACGGCGCCTCGGCAAGAATCTGCGCACGGATGCGGGTCATGGCGAACCGGTGCGGGTCTACGAGTCCGCGACCGATACGCAGGAAGCCGGCTGGATCGTCGAGGAAATCAAGGCGCTGATCAGCACCGGCACGTCGCGCAGCGAGATCGCGATTCTCTATCGCAGCAACGCGCAGTCGCGCACGATCGAACACACGCTCGTCAATGCGGGCATCGCGTATCGCGTGTATGGCGGCCTGCGCTTTTTCGAGCGCCAGGAAGTCAAGCATGCACTCGCGTATCTGCGCCTGATCGACAACCCGAACGATGACACCGCGTTCGCGCGCGTCGTCAATTTCCCGACGCGCGGCATCGGCGCGCGTTCGATCGAGCAGCTCGCGGACGCGGCGCGTCTGTACAACTGCTCGATGGCCGCCGCGATTCCGTACGTCGCCGGCAAGGCGGGGTCGAGCCTCGCGGCCTTCGCGAACCTGATCGGCAAGATGCGCGCGGAAACGGAACGCATGAGCCTGCCGGAAACGGTCGAGTACGTGGTGCGCACGAGCGGTCTCGCAGATTTTTATCAGAACGAACGCGAAGGTCAGGACCGGCTGGAGAACTTGCAGGAACTGGTCAACGCGGCCGCCGCGTTCGTCAGCGAAGAGGGCTACGGGATGGACACGCCCGCGCGCTCGATTCCGCTGCGCCCGGGCGCGACCGCCGCGCCCGAACTGGCGGTCGCCACCGACGATCCGAATACCGTCGTGCTGGACGCGCCCGGCATCGCCGATCCCGCGCAAAATCCCGACACGATGACGCCGCTCGCCGGCTTCCTGTCGCACGCATCGCTCGAAGCGGGCGACAACCAGGCGCAAGCCGGCCAGGAAGCGGTGCAACTGATGACGGTTCACGCGGCGAAGGGGCTGGAGTTCACGGCGGTGTTCATCACCGGTCTCGAAGAGGGGCTGTTCCCGCACGAGAACAGCGCGATGGAATCGGACGGTCTCGAAGAGGAGCGGCGTCTGATGTACGTGGCGATCACGCGCGCGAAGGAGCGGCTGTATCTGTCGTTCGCGCAGAGTCGGATGCTGCACGGCCAGACGCGCTATAACATCCGTTCGCGCTTCTTCGACGAACTGCCGCAGGAGACGCTGAAGTGGCTCACGCCGAAGGTCGAGGCGGGCGCGCGCTGGGGCGGCCGCTCCGATAACGCGGGCTATGGGCGCGACTGGTTTGCGCGGCCGGGTTATACGGGGCCCGCGTCGTCGACGCCGGCGCCGCTGCCGTCCTTCGCGAACGAGCAGCGCGCGGCGGAGACGGGCTTTCGCGTCGGCCAGCAGGTGTTCCACACGAAGTTCGGCGAAGGCACGATCACCGCACTCGAAGGCGGCGGCACCGACGCGAAGGCGCAGGTCAAATTCAAGCGGCACGGCGAGAAGTGGCTGGCGCTCGCGGTCGCGAAATTGCAGGCGGTGGAATGAGCGGGGGCGTGGGTAGCGGCGGCGCGCCGCTTTCACATCGTCCGCTGGGCATTCTGGCGGCGTTGCCGCAGGAGCTCGGCGATCTGATCGAAGCGATGCGCGCGGAGTCCGGCGTGCGCACGATCACGCACGGTCAGCGCGACTATCACCTCGGCACCGTCCACGGTGCGCCGTGCGTCGTGACGCTGGCGCGCGTCGGCAAGGTCGCGGCGGCCGCCACGGTCAGTGCGCTGATCCATGCGTTCGATGTCGAAGCGGTCGTGTTCACCGGCGTCGCCGGTGGCGTGGGCACCGAGGTGCGGGTCGGCGATATCGTCGTCGCGGACACGCTGTTGCAGCACGACCTCGACGCATCACCGCTGTTTCCACGTTTCGAAGTGCCGTTGCTGGGCGTGTCGCGCTTTGCGGCCGACGCCGCATTGGCCGGCCGGCTCGCGGCGGCTTGCGAGCGCTTTGTCGCGGAGGAAGGCGCGGCGTCGGCGGCGCGCTTCGGCACGCGCGAGCCGCGCGTGCATCGCGGGCTGATCATCAGCGGCGATCAGTTCGTTGCCAGCGCGGCGGGCGTCGCGGCGTTGCGCGACGCGTTGCCGGATGCGCTCGCCGTCGAGATGGAAGGCGCGGCAATCGCGCAGGTTTGCCATGAGTACGGCGTGCGGTGCGCCGTGGTGCGCACGATTTCGGATACCGCCGACGATCATGCGCCGGCGTCGTTCGTGTCATTTCTGACGGACATCGCGGGGGCGTATTCGAACGCGATCCTGACGCGATTTCTCGACACGCGGGGCGCGGCGGTTTGAGGTGCGAACGCGGGCGATGAGGCAAGCGCACGCAACCCGCTCACCTCACTCCTTCGCCCCCAACGCCTCCCGAACCTGCTGCAACGCAGCCGGATCTTCGATGGTCGGCAGATCGCCCGGCTCGCGTCCTTCGGCGAGCGCCGCGATCGCACGGCGCAGCAGCTTGCCCGAGCGCGTCTTCGGCAGCATCGACACGACCACCACGCGCGCCGGCCGCGCAATCGCGCCGAGCTGTCGTTCGACCGTCGCCGTGAGTTCGGCTTCGAGCCGCGCGCGTTCGCTCGGATCCGCATCGGCCTGCGCGCCGCGCAGCACCACGAAGGCCATCGCGGCCTGACCCTTCAGCGCATCCGTCACGCCGACCACCGCGACTTCCGCGACGGCCGCGTGGCTCGACAACGCTTCCTCAATCTCGCGCGTGCCGAGCCGGTGGCCCGCGACGTTGATCACGTCGTCAGTGCGGCCGAGGATCGTCACGTAGCCGTCTTCGTCCTGCACGCCCCAGTCGAAAGTCGAATAGACCTGCTGGTTCGGAATGCTCGACCAGTAAGTGCCGACGAAACGATTGGCGTCACCCCACACCGTCGACATGCAGCCCGGCGGCAACGGATAGCCGAGCGTGAGCACGCCCTTTTCGCCGACCGCGCAGGGCTCTCCCGTCAGCTCGTTGCGCAACGTCAGATCGAAGCCCGCCGACGGCACGCCCGGCGAGCCGAGCTTGGTCGGCAATGCTTCGACGCCGCGCGGAATCGCCAGCATCGGCCAGCCGGTCTCGGTCTGCCAGTAGTTGTCGATCACCGGTTTGCCGAGCGCGTCGGCGATCCATGCGGCGGTCGGCTCGTCGAGTGGCTCGCCGGCGAGGAACAGCGTGCGAAGGCTCGACAGATCGGCCTTTTTCAGCAGCGCCGGGTCCTGCCGCTTCAGCACGCGCAGCGCGGTCGGCGCGGTGAACATCAGATTGATCTTGTGTTGCTCCACGAGGCGCCACCAGATGCCGCCATCGGGACGGATCGGCGTGCCTTCGTACATCACCGTGGTCAGCCCCGCGATCAGCGGCGCGTAGACGATATAGCTATGGCCGACCACCCAGCCGACGTCCGATGCGGTGAACATCGTGTCGCCCGGCTTGCCCTGAAAGATGTGTTCCATCGATGCCGCGAGCGCGACCGCATAGCCGCCGACGTCGCGTTGCACGCCCTTCGGTTTGCCGGTCGTGCCCGACGTGTACAGCACATACGAGGGCTCGTTCGATTCGAGCCATTCGCACGGCACGTGCGCGTCGAAGAACTGTTCGCGCAGCGGCTCGTAGGCGGTCAGGTAATGCGCGTTCAAGCGTTCCGGCGCGAGTTGCCGGTCAATCAGCAGTACGCGCGGCGTCTTGTGCATCGCGCGCGCGAGCGCTTCATCGATCAGCGGCGCGTAGTCGATCACCTTGCCGCCGCGCGCGCCGGCATCGGCCGTGACGATCAGCACGGGCTTCGCGTCGTCGATGCGCGCAGCGAGGTTGGGCGCGGCGAACCCGCCGAATACCACGGAGTGAATCGCGCCGAGGCGTGCGCACGCGAGCATCGCGAACAGCGCTTCCGGGATCATCGGCAGATAGAGCAGCACGACGTCGCCGCGCTTGACGCCGAGCGAGCGCATCACCGCGGCCATCCGGTTAATTTCCGCGTGCAGTTCGGCGTAGGTGTAGCGCCGCTCGATGCCGGTTTCGGTCGACACGTACACCAGCGCGTTCTGCTGCGCGCGTTCGGCGAGGTGCCGGTCCACCGCGTTGTGACACAGATTCGTCCGGCCGCCGACGAACCAGCGCGCAAACGGCGGGTTCGAACGGTCGAGCACGCTGTCGAACGGCGTGTGCCAGTGAATCCGCTGCGCCTCGTCGCGCCAGAAAGCCTCGGGGTGCTCGATCGAACGGCGGTGGAAGTCGCGATAGCTGGTCATCTGCGGCGATCCTTCTGCTGCGTGGGTGAACGGAGGTCGGGTCGTGAGGCCGGTGCGTGGCGCGGGATCGCGCAGGCGTCGCACGAGCATCGCACAAGCATCGCACAAGCATAGAGCACGCGCGGTGCGGCGGACAACGCGGGTTCACCATGAGCGAAGAGGCGGCTGTTGAGGAAGTGTGCCGGCTGGGCGGGGACGCAGTCCGGAGCGCGCATTCGGGCGCGCATGCGTCGGCACTCGCATCACGTTAGCCTACTGCCGCGTGCCCACCATCATCGCCTGCCTCGCAAAATGAAAAAGGCGCCGCAGCGCCTTTTCCCCAATCAACTCGCAATTCGACCCATCAGGCTTTCGCGCGCTTGCCCTCGACATCCGGCAACAGCACCGTCAGCACGCCGATCAGCGGCAGGAACGAGCAGACCTTGTAGACGAACGCGATACTGGTCGCATCGGCCAGCTGTCCGAGCACCGCCGCGCCGATACCGCCGAGTCCGAACGCGAAACCGAAGAACAGCCCCGCGACCATCCCCACCTTGCCGGGGATCAACTCCTGCGCATAGACGAGGATCGCCGAGAACGCCGAGGCCAGCACCACGCCGATGATCACCGTCAGCACGCCGGTCCAGAACAGGTTCGCGTACGGCAGCAGCAGCGTGAACGGCGCGACGCCCAGAATCGACACCCAGATCACATACTTGCGGCCAATCTTGTCGCCGATCGGCCCGCCGATCACCGTGCCCGCCGCGACCGCCGCGAGGAACACGAACAGATGGATCTGCGCGGCCTGCACCGACAGATGGAACTTGTCGATCAGATAGAACGTGAAATAGCTGTTGATGCTGGCGAGGTAGAAGTACTTCGAGAACACCAGCAGGATCAGCACGCCCATCGCGAGCATCACCTGATTGCGCGACAGCGTTGCGTGAGCCGAGTTGCTGCGCGCCTTCTTCACCGACGGATGCTGCTTGTACCACCGGCCAATCCGCGTGAGCACGACGATTGCGACCAGTGCCGCCGCCGAAAACCACGCGATGCTGCGCTGTCCATGCGGAATCACGATCAGCGCGGCGAGCAACGGCCCGAGCGACGAGCCCGCGTTGCCGCCGACCTGGAACAGCGACTGCGCGAGCCCATGACGGCCGCCCGACGCCATGCGCGCGACCCGCGACGATTCCGGGTGGAACACCGACGACCCGCAGCCGACCAGCGCCGCCGCGACCAGCAGCACGCCGAAGCTCGGCGCGACCGACATCAGCAGCAGGCCCGCGAGCGTGAAGCCCATGCCGACGGGCAGCGAATACGGCTTGGGATGCTTGTCGGTGTACGCGCCGACGAGCGGCTGCAGCAGCGACGCGGTGATCTGGTAGGTCAGCGTGATCAGCCCGATCTGACCGAACGACAACGAGAAGTTGTCCTTCAGCATCGGGTAGATCGCGAGGATCAACGACTGGATCATGTCGTTCAGCAGGTGCGAAAAGCTGATCGCACCGAGCACGGAGTAGACCGTGCGCTGGACCTTGGCGGCCGGTTGCGCGGCTGCGGCAGGGGTGCCGCTCGTGGCCGGCGCGCCGGTGAGGGCGCTTTTATCGAGGCTCGTTTCCATACGCTAGATGAGAGAAGAAAAGTGGTGAATCAGATTGCGAAGGCGGCCGACGGATCGCGAGTCTGGAGCTTGCTGCTGCGGCATTTCGACGCGATTACCGGCGTTTTCAGTCGTTGATCGAAGTTTAATGTGGCTTGAGCGAATTGTAAGGACAACTTTTGTCGCGAATCGGACATGGGGTCGGATGAATCCGATTGTCGCCGTGTCTCGACGCACGCGGCGCCGCAGACGTCTGATAAAAGCAGCCCGGCGATTTTTGGCCATGTATAAAACGGGCGCGGACGCGCAGCTTACGAGGCGGCGCGTCGAGGACCGGGCGATACGCGGCCGGCATGCGCGAGCGGCGTTAAAGATCGCAGGCGCGGCTGCCGTCAACCCGGAGAGATAAGCAGCAATGCCGGAACCGACCTTTCCGGCAGTCAGATACGTGGGGACGGGGAATATGAAAGCAGTTTCGCGAGGCGGCCAGCACGGCGCGGGGATGTGGGCGGACGGGCAGGCGGCGGGCACGACGCCGTCGCGTGGACAGAGCGGGCGCTCGCGCGCCGTGAAGCTCAAGGGCTTGTCGGTGAAGGCGACGTTGCGCATCGCGTTCGCGGTGCTGCTGATCGGCACGCTGTTGATCGGCGTGTTCTCGCTGGCGCAGATCAGCCGCCTGAATGCGTCCGCGCAATCCATCTACGATCAGGGGCACGTCGCGAGCCGCGCGGCCGAAGAAGCGCGCGGCCACATGCTGCGCGCGAGCCGCGCGCAGAAGATGCTGCTGACCGCGACCACCGCGAAGGAGCGCGACGAACTCGGCGCGGATATCGACAAGGGGCTCGCCGGTCTCGCGGCGCAACTCGGCACGCTGCAGCAATACGTCGATGCCTCGGATGCGAAGGCGCTCGAGCAGCAGAAGGCGTTCGCCGCCGCCGTCACCGCGTGGAGCGGGCATCTGCGCGACTTCGTGACGCTCGTCAAAGCACAGCCGCTCGACCTCTCGCAAATGAATTGGCAGGTCGGCACGCAGGACGTGTCGCTGCTGGTCGAAACCGGCAAGCTCGAAAAACTCGTCGACGAACTCGTCGCGCAGCGTGGCACCGCCGCGAAGGCGACCATCGACGCGTCGGGCTTCATCTACCACTCGTCGTTCGTGATGATCGCGGTGATGACGCTCGCGCTGATCGCGCTCGCGTTCGGCATCAGCGAGTGGGTGGTGCGGCGTCTGGCCGGCCAGCTCGGCGGCGAGCCGGCGTACGCGAAGGAAATCGCCAGCCGGATCGCGGCCGGCGATCTGTCGAACCGGATCGCGCTCGGCCGCAAGGACAAGTCGAGCATGCTATACGCGCTGCACGACATGCAAAGCGGTCTCGCGACGACGGTCTCCGATATCGCGTCGAGCGCGGACGCGATTGCGACCGCGTCGGGGCAGATCTCGATGGGCAACCTGGACCTGTCGCAGCGCACCGAGCAGCAGGCCATGGCGCTCGAGCGCACCGCGAGCAGCATGGAGCAGTTGACCTCGACGGTCCGTCAGAACGCCGACAACGCGAAGCAGGCGAGCACGCTCGCGAACAACGCGTCGGAGATCGCGGAGAAGGGCGGCGCGGTGGTGAGCCGCGTGGTCGCGACGATGAACGACATCAACGACAGCGCGCGCAGTATCGGCGACATCATCGGCGTGATCGAGGGAATCGCGTTTCAGACCAATATTCTGGCGTTGAACGCGGCGGTCGAGGCGGCGCGCGCCGGCGAGGAAGGCCGCGGGTTCTCGGTGGTCGCCGCCGAGGTGCGCAACCTCGCGCAGCGCAGCGCCGCTGCCGCGAAGGAGATCAAAGGACTGATCAGCACGTCGGTCGAGCGCGTGAGCAACGGCTCGACGCTGGCTCAGGACGCCGGCCAGACGATGGATGAAGTGGTCAAGGCGGTGAAGCGCGTCACCGACATCATGGGCGAGATCTCGGCGGCTTCGTCGGAGCAGAGCGCCGGCATCGAGGAGATCAACCTCGCGGTCACGCAGATGGATTCGGGCACGCAGCAGAACGCCGCGCTGGTGGAGCAGGCCACGGCCGCGGCCCGCTCGCTGGACGATCAGGCGCGCGGTCTGAAGGCGATGGTGGGGCAATTCAGGCTATAAGCGCGGCTAAGTGCGGCGCCGATTGCGTTTGCCGCCGACCCTGCTCGTGTTCAGGGTCGGCCGCATTGATCGGAGCGCGGTCATTGCGGGCTAGATGCGCGTCGATCGTGCGCAGCCCGTCACCGCTCCGGTCGGTTTCAACTCGCCGAGGCGCCACCCGGCTTCACGACGATCGTGCAGGTAATGCCCGCCGCCAGCATCACGTCGTCGGGCACCGAGTCGATCTTCACGCGCACCGGCACGCGCTGCGCGAGGCGGACCCAGTTGAAGGTCGGGTTCACGTCCGCGAGCAACTCGCGGCTTTGCGGATTGTCGCGATCGTAGATGCCGCGCGAGATGCTCTCCACATGACCTTGCAGCGTGCCGCCGCTCATCAGCCGGACTTCCGCCTTGTCGCCGATGCGCACGTGCGGCAGCTTGGTTTCCTCGAAGTAGCCGTAGACCCAGAACGAGTGGCTGTCGACGATCGCCAGCTTCGCGTTGCCGGCGGTCGCGTAGTCGCCACGGAACACATTCAGGTTGGTGACGTAGCCGTCGACCGGCGACACCACGCGCGTGCGCTCGAGGTTCAGCTTCGCGGCGTCGAGCGCGGCGAGTGCCTGCTGATACGACGCCTCGGCGGCGGACGCAGTATGTGTCGCGTTCTCGCGGCTTTCCTTCGACACCACCAGCGCATCCATGTCGGCGCGCCGTTGCGCGTCGTCACGCTTCATCGTCAACTCGGCCTTTCGGGCGGCCACCGCCGCCTGCGCCTGCTCGACCGCGATCTGATAGTGCGACGGATCGATCTGCATCAGCAGGTCGCCCTTTTTCACCAACTGGTTGTCCTTCACCGGCAGATCGACGACCGCGCCGGACACATCCGGCGCGACGTTGACGATCTCGGCGCGCACGCGCCCGTCGCGGGTCCAGGGTTCATCCATGTAATGCACCCACAACACGCGTCCAATTAGGATCGCGACGATAAAAATAATGGCTGTCGCGATGAAGCCAACGAAATTTCGGATGGTCATGTTTCGACTCTGATCAACGATAAACGGCGAGGCCCAGCAGGCCGCACACACACACGAGCAAGCTGGCCCGGAACAAGGACGGATGCCACACCACGCGATACAGGCCCGTATAGGCGATCACGCGATCCAGCACCCAGGTAAGCGCGGCCCCCGCGATGAACAGCAGCACGATGGCCGGCATGTACGCATCGAGGATGGCGATATCACGAGGCATGAAGAACTCCTTCTGACGCGTCGGCGCGTCCGCTCATCATCGGTTCGAGCGGCGATTGCGGATCGAGCAGCGCGGTACGAATGAAATGCAGTTGACTCAGGATGCGTTGCAGCCGGTGCCGCTCGTTGCGCGGCGGCGAGAAGCCGGCCAGCAACTGCTGAAGCCCGGCGATCGCAGCGTCCGTGTTCGCGAGCGCGCGCTCGAAGCGGTCTTCGCGCGGCCGCTCGAACAATGCGCTCAGCGCGTCGCGCATCGTCTGCACTGCGACGCGCCACGGCGTGGATTTCGCGTAGCGCGCGTCGGCGGGCAGCGCCGCCACTTCGTGACGCAGATCGATTACCGCGTTGCCCACTTCGAGGACCGAAAAGAGCCAGCGCAATGTGTCGCGTTTGAGTTCAGGCTCGTTCGGCGCGAGCGCGTTGATCTGGAACATCAGATCGCGCGCGCCGCTTTCGAAGCGCGAACGCAGCCGGCGCAGACCGGCGCCGCTCGCCAGCACGACCTGGCGGCGCAGGTCCACCAGCAGGCGGTTGCGCAGCCACGGCGTGGACGGCGGCAGCAACACCGCGAACGCGATCGACGACACCAGCATCGACAGCACCAGCGCCATCGCGTCGTTCATGAACGAGCTCGGGTCGTAGTGCATCAGGTTGTCGGGGCCGGCGAGGAAACAGAAGAAGATGCAGTAGCCGATGCCGTAGCCGGCGAGCAGCGGGCGGGTGGTCATGAACACGCCGAGCAGCAGGAACGGCGTGAGCGCCGCGCACAGCATCACGAAGCCGTCGATGTGTGGAAACACGCCGAATACGGCGATCAAACCCATCAGCGTCGCGACCACCGTGCCACCCGCCATCTGGAACGCGGTGCGCTTCGGATTCGGCGACGCCGACGCCAGCGCGCAAACCGCCGCGGCGTTCAGCGTCAGCGTCGAGCCGCTCGGCCACGCGGTCGCGATCCAGAACGCGCCGAGCACGATCATTACGATCGTCGCGCGCAGTCCGGCGACACCCGCCGCGATCGCGTTGGTCTTCGGCTCGTAGCGGTCGATCCAGCGTTCGCGCGCGTGCGTGTCGACCGACAGCGACGCATACGTGGCCGCGTACGCGTGCAGATCGTCGATGAAGCGGTACAGCAGTTCGGCGCCCGTGTCGAAGTCGAGCAGCGGCGCGTCCGGATGCGTTTCCAGTTCGGCGCGTGTCGCGCGTACGCGCCTGGGTAACGCGCCCTTGTAGGCTTCGAGTTGCGCGGCGGCGTGTGCGGCGTCGCTGGCGCTCAGCACCGGCTCGCCGGATTTCGCGAGCAGCGGGGCGATCTCCTTGAAATACGGATCGAGGGCGGCGATGGCGTCGCGCGCGCCGTTCGTGTCGGTTGCGCGCAGCCGGTTCATCAACTGATGCAGCGCGTGAAAGCGCGTCGACGCGGTCATGAACTCGCTGTTCAGACGCGCGAGACGGCCGCCGCGCATCCGCGAATCCGGGCCTTCGAACACGGCCACGCTGCGCGCCGCTTCGAAGCCGACGATGTCGGCGATGAAACGCGCGTTGGTCGCTTCGATCTGCGCGCGGTCATTGCGGCCGGCGAGCGTCGCCGACACGTATTCGACGAACGCCGAGAAACGCGCGCGCACGGTGCCGCGCATCTGCAGGCCGGCGAACTGCGGAAACACGAGGCCGCTGACCGCGCCCGCGCAGACGATGCCGATCACCACTTCGGCGACCCGCGTGAGCGCGCTCAGGAACGCGCCGTCCGGATGCTGCGACGCGGGGATGCCGATCAGCGCGGCGGTGTAGCCGGCCAGCACGAAACCGTACGAGCGGAAGTTGCGGTTGCGCGCGGCGCCCGCGGTGCAGATGCCGACCCAGATCGCCGTCGAGACGATGAACAGTTCCGGCTGCTGCGCGAACAGGCCGAGCAGCGCGAGCATCACGACGAGGCCGACGAGCGTGCCGCAGATCCGGTAGAAGCTTTTCGCGAACACCATGCCGCTTTGCGGCTGCATCACGATGAATACGGTGGTCATCGCGGTGCGCGGCTGCGGCAGGTCGAGCTTCATCGCGATGCCGAGCGCGAGAAAGCAGGCGGCGAGCGCCTTGAACAGGTAGATCCACGTGAGGCCGTCGGTGCGCGCCCATTCGGCAGCCGACGCGCACAGCGCGGCGAGCGGCGAGGGACGCGCGGTGGAGGAGGGAGAGGCTGACATGGACGGCTTCCTCACTCGGCCGCGGACGTGGCGACGCCGGCGGTGGCAACCGCGCGCGGTGTGGCGGCGGCTGCCGGCGTCGTTGTGCTCGTGGCGGTTGCGGTGCTTTTGGCGGCGCGTGTGCGGTGGGCCGCGGGGCCGAGCGTCGCGTTTGCCGGCGCGGCGGCGCGTGCCGATTCCGCGGCGGGCTTGCCTGCGGCGGTCGCGGCATTGCCTTCAACAGGCTCGGAGCCGTCCGCGTGGCTCGCCGCGTCCGTTTGGGTGGCAACGCCGTCCGACTTCGCGGAAGCATCTCCCGTAGTCGGCGCGGCGTGGCTCTTGCCCTTGCCGTGCGCCGGCAGCGTTTCGTTCGCCTGCGGACCGTTGGCCGGATCGTCGAGCCCGCCGCCCAGCGCCGTGACCAGTGACGCATGTGCGCCCAGCCGCTCGGCCTGGATCTTCGCGACGCCTTCCTGCGCGCGCAGCAACTGATTCTGCGCGATCAGCACGTTCAGATAGTCGGTCAGACCGCGCTTGTAACCTTCGCGCGACAGATCGTAATTCTTCTGCGCAGCCGCGACCGAGCGCTCGGCATCGCCGGACTGCGTGGCGAGCGAGCGGATGCGGATCACCTGATCCGAGATGTCTTTCAGCGCGCCGACGATCGACTGGTTGTAGCGCTCCACCGCTTCGTCGTAACCGGCCGAGGCCGCGCCGAGTTGCGAGCGCAGACGGCCGCCGTCGAAGATTGGCAGCGACAGCGCCGGCCCCGCGCTCCAGCTATGCGACGGGTTCTTCAGGAACTGAAAGAGCGGCCCCATTGCCGCATATCCGCCGATTGACGCCAGCAGGTTGATGTCCGGATAGAAGTTGGCCTTGGCGACGTCGATGCCGCGCGCCTGCGCGGCGACGGTCCAGCGCGCCGCGACCACGTCCGGCCGATGGCCGATCAGATCCGCCGGCAACGCGCTCGGCAACCCGGCCGGCGCGGCCGCGAGCGACAGCGTAGGGCGCTGGATCGTGTCGCCCGCGCCCGGACCCTTGCCCGCCAGCGCGGCGAGCTGATTGCGGCCGAGCGCGATCTTTTCTTCGATTTCGTCGATCTGGCGCTCGTACTCCGGCATCGGCGTTTCGGCCTGGCTCACTTCGAGCTGCGTGCCGATGCCGCCTTTCAGACGGCGGTTAGCCAGGTCGACGATTTGCTGCTGTTGTTGCAACGTGGCCTTGGCGATGTCGAGCAGCGCATAGTCCAGTGACATCCCGATGTACGTGCGCACCACGTTGCCCTGCAGTTCGAGCTGGGCGGCGCGCGCATCCGCGGCGCTGGCATGGGCGGCGTCGAGCGCGCGCTCGGCGGCGTTCTTGTCCTTGCCCCAGATGTCGAGGTGATACGACAGTGCGAGCGTGCCGGTGTTGTTCCACGATTGCTCGCCCGCGAGCGGCCCCGGGCCGTAGTACAGGTTGTCGGCCCACTTCTGACGCTGGATCGACAGACTGCCGTTGACCTGCGGCGACAACGCCGAGCGGGCGACACCCGCCATCGACATCGCCTCGCGCACGCGCGCCTGCGCGGCCGCGAGGCTCGGGTTACCCAGTTGCGCGGCTTCGATCCATTGGTTCAGTTGCGGATCGTTATAGGCGCGCCACCAGTCGGCGGCCGGCCATTGGGCGTCGGCGTTCGCCGCGCGGATCGCGTTGCCGGCGTCGAGCGAGGACGGCTCGATGCCGTGGTCTTGCGGCGCAATGCCTCCGGTACTTGCACAGCCGGCGATTGTTAATAGGATCGTAAGAACCGCGGCTGCAGAGATCCTTTTTGGTACCGGAGACTGCACGATTTCCTCCAAAATTGACTATAGAAGCTAGTGCGTCATTATATTTTTTGATCGATTGGGGAATAACCGGTAAAGATGCAAGGCATTTTTACGCCGCATGAGATAATCGCCTTTGCGAATCGTGTAACAATCGCTTCCGATCACAGAGGGAAGGTATGGATACGCTTCAAAACATGCGCGTATTTGTTCGGGTCGTCGAAGCGGGCAGCTTCACGGGTGCCGCGCAGCATCTGAATACGACTACGGCTTACGCGTCGCGCGCGGTTTCCGATCTGGAAGCGCATCTGCGCACGCGCCTGCTGAACCGGACGACGCGCCGCATCGCGCTGACCGAGGCGGGCGAGCGCTATTTGCAGCGCTGCGAGCAGATTCTCGCGTACGTCGACCAGGCGGAAGCCGAGGCGAGCGACGCGCACGCGCGTCCGTCCGGCAAACTCAAGGTCCACGCGATGACGAGCTTCGGCCAGCACTACGTGGTGCCGGCCGTCGGCCGCTATCAGGAGCGCTATCCGGATGTGCACATCGAGCTCACGCTCGCGCAGCGCATGCCCGATCTGCTCGACGAAGGGTTCGACGTGTCGCTGACGCTCGCCACCGGTCTGCCGGATTCCGGGCTGGTGTCGCAGCGCCTGGGCAGCGCGTTCAGCATTGCGTGCGCGTCGCCGGCTTATCTGGAGCGGCACGGCGTGCCGCAAACGCCCGCCGACCTCGCAAGCCATACGTGCCTGCAAATGGTGACACCGGTGTTTCCGCCCGACCGCTGGACCTTCGACGGTCCGAACGGCGAGGAAACGGTCGCGCTCGGCTCGACGCCGTTTCAGGTGAACGTCGCCGAGGCGATGGCGGTTGCGGCCTGCAAGGGTATGGGCATCGGGCTGATCCCGATCTATTCGGCGATCAGCGGTTTGCGTAGCGGCCAGTTGGTGTGGTTGCTGCCGGAGTACACGTCGCAGGAAATGAATCTGTACGCACTGTACGCGTCGCGCCAGTATCTGGACGCGAAAATCCGCACCTGGGTCGAATTTTTGCGCGACGAACTGCCGGCCACGCTGGCGGTGGATCAGGAAGAATTGCGTCAGTTCGCGCGTTCCTGACGCGGCGCGGCGCCCTTGCGCGCCGGACGGTCGTCCGCCACGTCGCAACGCGCCGGCCCGAAGCCGCTTGCCGGGCGGTTACACAAGTGCCGCGTCGCAACATTTCCTTACTTCTGGTTCGCGGTCGATTTGCTAACGTGTGGTTCATGCGCTGCCGGCTTCGGCCGCACGCGCCCGCTTCACTGCCGTTCGGCACATCGCAACAACCGAAGGACGAGGGACTCATGGATACGCATCTGATGATCGGCGTGGCCGTCATGCTGGGACTGATCGGGATCGCCGCGTCGCGCGATCTGCTGCGCCGTCTGCGCGAACAGCAGCCGCAACTGGTGCCCATCAAGGTCGAGCGCCCGGATCCGCGGGCGCAGCGACGCGACCGTTGAGCCTGCGAGCATTTTCGCGGCGCTTCATCGACGGGGCGCCGGGCCGTTGCAGTCGCGGCGGCGCTTTTCTCTCCTTAATTTTTCCGCTTCCTGATGGTCAGGGACGCGTGCGCTTTTTCAGTGCAGCGCTTCGATCAACCCGGGTTCGTCGTTGAGCGTGCGGTCCACTTCGTGACTCACCCGGTGCCAGCGAAAGCGGCCGGCGGCCAGGCAGGCGCTGCGCGCCAGTTGCTCGAGTTCATCGGGTGGCAGCGCTGGGTCCAGCCAGCGGCGCGCCGCATCCGGCGCGAAGGCCAGCGGGCGGCGGTCGTGTATGTCGATCAGACCGGCGTCGGCGCTGGCCGTCACGATCACCAATCCCATCCCCTCGGTTTGCGGCTCGGCGCCGCGTACGCTCGACAACGCCGCGAGATACATCGGCGCCGCGCTTCTCAGATACACGAAGTAGGGCTGGCGGTTTTTTGCGTCGGGCTGCGCCGGTTCATCCGGGTTGCCGCCGACCGGCGCGCTTTCCACCCGCCATTCGAACCAGCCGTCCGCCGGCACCAGCACGCGACCGGTCTTCCACAATGCCTCGAAGTAGCGCGCGGTCGGCGCGGTGTCGGCGCGCGCGTTGATCGTCTGCGGCAGGTGCTGTTCGCGCGCCCAGTCCGGGCAGTAACCCCAATGAATCGCCCGCAGCGTTTGGTCCGGATAAATCGCGAGTGGATGGGTGCCGGGCGCGAGGTTGTAGCCGGGGCGGCGGTCGGCGGCGTCGAATAGCATCAGCGGATCGGCAAGGCCGAGGAGGTCGGCGTAAAGCTGCGGATCGCGATACTGGCTGATTCGACCACACATGAGCGACCTCCGGAGACGACCTGCGTGGCGGGTTGCCGCGATTCGGCCGACTGGCTTGTGGAGCGCGGAGTCAGCCGGATTTAGCTTGCAGGGTGCTGGTGCTGGTGCTGGTGCGGTTGTTGGGCATTGTCACGGTCGAGCCAGTATGGCTGGTCGCTGGTAGCTGCTATGGGGCACGGGCAAGCAGCTGCGAACACAACCCGCTACAGGCAACCGGTCTCCCGCAATCAGCAACAGGCCATCGCCCATCGGCCACGCCCCGTGCACTCCTGTAAGCCATCAATGACGACCACGCACCCACACCCGCACCCAACGACCGCAGCGTAATGCCTATGCTCCCGCCACGCTATCCAGACCGGCCCCAAGCCGCACCCTAGATCTCGACGACCTTATCCCACGCGAATTGCGGATTCTCCCACTGCCCGGTGCGCCGATCGCGATAGCCGCGTGGATTGCAGACCACGCGCGTGCCGTTCACGCTGTAGTCGAACGGCGTATGCGTATGCCCATGGATCCACAGCGCGACGGGCGGGCGGACCAGCTCCGGCAAGTGATTGACGAAGCCCGCCGACACCCGGTCCTGCGCGTAACGCTCGGCGAGGCTCAGCCGATGCGGCGCGTGATGCGTGACGACGATCGTCTGCCCGCCGAACGGCCTCGCCAGTTCGCTTTCGAGCCATGCACGCGCCTGCCGGTGCAGCGCGAGCGAATCGGCGGGCGTGAAGTCGCGCGTGGCGTCGTGGGTGTCGTGCGGCCAGTTCATCTGGATCAGGCCGCGGAAGTCGAGCATGACGCGGCTCGACGCGTCGATCGAGTCGGCGAGCGCGTCCGGGTCCGCCCCGTACAGTGCGAAGTCGGTCCACAACGTAGTGCCGAGCACACGCCAGCGGCCGTGAGGGTCGACCAGCGCGGCGTTGTTCAGCACGTGAACGTTGTCGACCTGCGCGGCCGCGTCGTGGAGCGCGCTCTCGAGCGCGCCGAACTCACCGTCGTAGTACTCGTGATTGCCGGGTACGTAGACCACCGGCGCCGAGCCATCGAAAGTCTGCGCGGCCCAACGCGGGCCGGCCGCATGATTGTGGATGTCGCCGGCCAGCACGATCAGATCCGCATGCGCATGCGGGATCAGCTCGGGCTCGTCGTTCTCCAGATGCAGATCGGACAGCACTCGAATCTTCACGGCCACGGCTCCTGCAACGCAAAGGCCTCGCGCGGAAGGCGAGGCGTCGGACTTCAGGCTTTAGCTTAGCGCAAGCACCTTGCCCGGGTTCATCAGGTTAAGCGGATCGAGCGCACGTTTGACGGCGCGCATCATCCGCACCTCGACGTCCTGCTTGTAATGCGCAGCCTCGTCGATCTTCAATTGGCCGAGCCCGTGTTCCGCGCTGATGCTGCCGCGATGTTGCTGCACGCTGTCGTAGACGATCCGGTTGATCGGGCTCTGGTACTGCTCGAGAAACGCCTTCGCGTCCACGCCCTCGGGCGCCTGCACGTTGTAGTGCAGATTGCCGTCGCCGAGATGCCCGAACGTCACCATGCGCGCGCCGGGCGCGGCCTGCGCGACAGCCGCGTCGGTCGTCTCGATGAAGTGGCCGATGCGCGAAATCGGCACCGCGATGTCGTGCTTGATGTTCAGCCCTTCCTCGGCCTGGGCGAGCGGAATGTGCTCGCGCAGATTCCAGAACGCACGCGACTGCGCGAGGTTTTCCGCGACCACCGCGTCTTGCACCAGACCTTCCTCGAGCGCCGTTTCCATCAGACGCTCGAACAGTCCGCGCGCGTGTGCCTCGCTTTCGCTGTCCGACAGCTCCAGCAGCACGACTTGCGCGTGAGGCTCGGCGAATGGATAGCGCATCTGCTCGAAATGCCGGCCCACCAGCCGCAGACAGAAATCCGACATCAGTTCGAAGCCGGTCAGCAGCGGCCCGGCGACGCGCTGCGTGAGCGACAGGAAGTCGAGCGCCGCATGCGGCGAGGCGAGCGCGGCGAGCGCGGTGACGCGCGCGGCCGGCTGCGGATGCAGCTTCAGCACGGCCGCGGTGATGATGCCGAGCGTGCCTTCCGCGCCGATGAACAGGTCGCGCAGATCGTAGCCGGTGTTGTCCTTGCGCAGTCCGCGCAGGCCGTCCCACAGTTCGCCTTGTGGCGTCACGACTTCGAGGCCGAGGCACAGCTCGCGCGTGTTGCCGTAGCGCAGCACGCCGGTGCCGCCCGCATTGGTGGCGAGATTGCCGCCGATCGTGCAGCTGCCTTCGGCGGCGAGGCTCAACGGGAACAGACGCCCGGCCGCTTCGGCGCGTTGCTGCACCTCGGCGAGGATGACGCCGGCTTCGACGGTGATCGTGTTGTTGTGCGGATCGATGTCGCGCACGCGATTCAGACGCCGCAAGCTGATGACCGCCTGCGCGCCGCTCGCGTCGGGCGTGGCGCCGCCGGCGAGCCCGGTGTTGCCGCCTTGGGGCACCAGCGCGATGCGATGCTCGACCGCGAGTCGCACGAGCGCAGCGACTTCAGCGGGCGTCGCCGGGCAGAGCACCGCGCAGGCCGCGCCGGTGTAGCGGTGGCGCCAGTCGGTGAGATACGGGGCGGTGTCGTGTGGATCGGTCAGCACCTGGGCTGCGCCGATGGCGTCGCGGCAGGCGATGAGGAAAGCGGTCTGAGTCATGTTGATTGGTCGGTCGGCGGGTACGGGCGGAAAGGTCGGACAGGGTGGCGCGCTCGGGTCTTGGTCTGCGTGTCAGAGACCGCGGTTGGCGCGATTGTCGGGGTCGGGGTCGGGATCGGCGCCGGTTGCTGTCTGGGTTGCGGCGGCGGTCGGTGCTGCATGTGGTGCCACCTGGGTCGCTGGCTGGGTCATCGCAGGGCTCGTTGCCGGATGCGGTTCTGCGCCGGTCGTATCGCGAGCGTCTGCGTGAGTTTGGGCATCGGCGGCGGCCTGCCGTTCGGCCGACTTCGCAGTTTCCTTCGCGGCGTGTTTGGCCGCGCGCTTGAACGGCGCGACGTAAGCCAGCGCGCAAACGAAGAAGATCACCGCGAGCGCGGCTTGCAACCAGCCGAGACGCGCGCTCAGCCCGCGATCGCTCCAGCCGCGCACGACGCCTTCGGCGAAATACAGCAGGCTCAGCATCGACGCCCATTGCAGCGTGTAGAGCCGGCGCCGCCACACGCCCGGCAGGGCGAGCAGCAACGGCAACGCCTTGAGTACGAGGGCGGAGCCGCCCGGACGCAACGGTGCGAGCCACCATTCCCACGCGACGGACAGCCCGATCAGCGCCAGCAGCGCGGCAGTCGCACCGAGCGCGGCAGCGGGTCTGGCCTGCACGGGCAGCGCGGTGGCGCACAGGGATGCGGCCGTCGTGTCGTCCGCGCTTGCACTCGTGCCCGTGCCGACACCGGCCGGCTTCAACCCGGATTGCATACCGGCCTGCACGCCGGGCCGCATCTCGGGCTTCATTTCACGCTTCATCTCAGGCTTCGCTCCGCGCCCGCTCACGGCCTTTCGCTCATCGACGCCGCCGTGCGCGCGACGCGTGCGCCGAGTGCGATGGCGAGTGTTTTTTCGTCGGCGGAGATGCCTTGCGCGGCGCTGCCCGCGCGCGCGAAATGCGACGCGCCGTACGGCGTGCCGCCGGTCTGCGTGGTGCTCAACGCGCTCTCCGTGTATGGAATGCCGACGATCAGCATGCCGTGATGGAGCAGCGGCAGCATCATGCTGAGCAGCGTCGATTCCTGGCCGCCATGCAGGCTGCCGGTGGAGGTGAACACGCAGGCCGGCTTGCCGGACAGCGCGCCGGCGAGCCACTGCGGCGTGGTGCCGTCGAGAAAGTATTTGAGCGAGGCGGCCATGTTGCCGAAGCGGGTGGGCGAGCCGAGCGCGAGGCCAGCGCATTCTTCGAGGTCGCGCAACTCGACGTACGGCGGTCCTTCAGCGGGAATTTCCGGCTGGCTCGCTTCGCAAACGGTGGAAACCGCCGGCACGGTACGCACGCGCGCCTGCATGCCGGGGATGCTGTCGACGCCGTGCGCGATCGCCAGCGCAAGCTCGCGCGTGGCGCCGTGACGGCTGTAATAAAGCACGAGAATGTCTTTCATAGGCCTCATCGGTGAACGGGTATTATAGGGGTTCGGTCCGCCGCACAGGCCACTCATGGCCGTTCGGCCAGGTGCCGCACGCGGCGCCCCCGGCACCGGTTCACGAAGCAAGGAGGTGGGTTTGTTGTCCAGGGTGCGTTTCGATCTCGACACGCTCAAACGACTTGCGCGCTTTGCCGCGCAGCGCATTAGCGAAGACCGTATTCCGCAGGTGGCCGGCAGTCTCACGTTCACTGCGATGCTGGCGCTCGTGCCGCTCGCCACGGTGGCGTTCGCGCTGTTCACCGCGTTCCCGATTTTCAGTTCGTTCCAGGACTCGCTGCAGCTTTTTCTCGCCGACCACCTGATGCCTTCGCAACTGAACAGTCAGATTTTCAAGTATCTGAACCAGTTCGCGTCGAAGGCCAAAGGGCTGACCACGATCGGCATGATCCTGCTGTTCCTCACGGCGGTGATGACGATGATGACCGTCGAATCCGCGTTCAACGTGATCTGGCGGGTGCGCAAGGCGCGGCCGATCGCGCAGCGCATTCTGGTCTACTGGGCGATCATCACGCTCGGGCCCATTCTGATCGGCGTGAGCCTGTCGATCTCGTCGTATCTGTTCACGCAATCGATGACCTTCACGGCGGCCCAGCGCATCACGCCGCTCATCGAGTGGGCGCTCACGGGCGCCGCGCTGCCGCTGACGGCGCTCGCCTTCACGATTCTCTACGTCTATCTGCCGAACTGCCGTGTCGAATGGCGCGACGCGGTGATCGGCGGCGTGACCGCCGCGATCGCGTTCGAGCTCGCCAAGCGCGGCTTCGGCTACTACGTGCGGCGCATTCCGACCTATACGGCCGTGTACGGCGCATTCGCCGCCGTGCCGCTGTTCCTGCTGTGGATGTACCTGTGCTGGTTCATCACGCTTGCGGGCGCGATGATCGCGTCGGCGTTGCCTGCAATTCGCATCGGCCAGTTTCACCGGCCCACGTTCGACGGCAGCAATCTGTTCGATTCGCTCGAACTGCTCGCGCGGTTGTCGGAAGCGCGCGACGCGGGCAAGCGCGGCTACACGGTGCCCGAGCTGTCGCGCATGCTTCGCCGCGATATGGACATCACGCTTTACCTGCTGCAGCGGCTTGAAGAGATCGACTGGATCGCGCGTCTGCAGGAGGACAACGCCGGCCCGCATTTCCTGTTGCTGGCGAATCCGGCGCAGGTGACAGTCGAGCGCCTGTTCGACATGTTCGTGATCGATCGCGCGGAGCTCACGTATCAGCTCGAACTGGAGTCCACGCGCGTGGATGGCGACACGCTGCTGGCGTCGCTCGATAACGACAAGCTGAAGGTGACGCTTGCCACGTTGCTGGCGGCACGGGCGGCGGCCAGGGCGGCACGCGCCGGAGAGCACGAGCGTGACGCGACTTCGATGCCGCATCAGGCGGCTTGAGAAGGCGGGGCCGCTGACGGTCGTCCCGCGTGGCGAGAACGAAGTGGAAACGGCGAAGGATGCGCCGAGCAGTGAGCGCATCTGCGCGCTATCAGGCGCGCTTGAAATGTCCGGTGAAACGATCGCGCTACGACAGCAACACTGTGCCGCATGGCCAGGCGCCGCGCCGCCTGCCACGAACCGATCCGGAAGAACAACTACAACGAAATCCTGCCGACACAAATATCCTTGAACATCACCCAATCCCCCATCAGGCTATAGAGCGGATGGCGGAAGGTGGCCGGCCGGTTCTTTTCGAAGAAGAAGTGCCCGACCCACGCGAAGCCGTAGCCGCAAATCGCGGCTGCCGGCAGCCATAGCCAGTCGCCGGTCGCGAGCGCCATTGCGAGACAGCCGATCACGCCGAGCGACCCCACGAAATGCAGCCGCCGCGAGACGAGGTTGCGATGCTCGCTCAGATAGTACGGATAAAACTCCGCGAAACTCGCGAAGTGATCGGTGTGCGCGGTGTGAGCCATGATGGCCTCCGGATTGAAACGCTGTTCGACCTCTTACCCGTCGCTCCCATTGTTTCGTCTCGTGCCGGCAAGTCTTGCACGCGCCGAAACAGGACAGGCTCGATCCATTGTGCGGCTATCGGGTCCGGTGCGCAACCTGGCCATTCGGACGATGGCGCCGCTGTTTCGGAACGCCTATCGTACGGATTCGCGCGCTGACTGACGACGGCTAGCGGGCGTCGCGGGGTGGCCTGGACGCGAAGCTGAACAGCGCGTCGAGCGTGGCATCGGGTTGCTCGGTCATCAACGCGTGGCCTGCGTCGAGCGTGACGGTGTCGACCGGCACGCCCGCTTGCGTTAGCGCATCGGCGAGCGCCTTGGCCGCACGCGGCGGGGTCATCGCATCGCGCCGGCCGACGATCAGACGCGTCGCGCAACGCACCTGGGCGGCGCGGGCGAGACCGTCCGCGTAGTCGTTGCACGCGCTGAAGTCGGTGTGGAAGAGGTGGGCTTCGCCACTCGCCGAGACCCGCTCCATCAGCCGTTGGTTCATGCCGTGCAGCCAGAAGCCCGGGCCCGGGCACGAAGGCTTGGCCGCCAGCGTCGAATGCGACCATTGATTGACCATGCCGATCGCTTCGGGCTCGCGATGCAGCGCGGCGTCGAGTAGTGCGTCGGAGACGGCCATCGGCATCGCGGTGGCGAGCAGCGCGAGATGCGTCGCGCGCTGCGGATAGCGCCCGGCGAAGTCGAGCGCGATCAGCGAGCCCATGCTGTGGCCCGCGACGAACGCGCGTTGCACGCCGGCCGCGTCGAGCAATGCGGCGAGCCAGTCGGCCAGCGCCGGCACGCTGGCGAGCGCGGGGCCGCTGCTGCGACAGTGGCCGGGCAGGTCCACCGCCAGCACGCCGAAGCCGTGGTGCGCGAAGTATCTGCTTTGCAGCGCCCACACGCTGTGGTCGTGCTCGGCGCCGTGGATGAACACCGCAGTCGGCAGGTTCGCGTCGAACGGTTTGCCGCCGGTGTAAGCGTACGCGGGGCGTCCTTGAACGGTGACGATCATGCGGACTCCGGGCGGGATTTCGAGGCGGTGTCGGATGGGGCGGGCGAGCCGGTTTTTGCAGCCGGGGCGCCCACGTTGTTTGCGGTGTTTGCAGCGGACGCACTCGCCGCGCCACCTCGCGCCACCGCGGCGGCGCCCGCTCTTTGCGCGGCCTTCAACGCGCGCTTGAGGTCGTCGATCAGGTCGTCGGGATCTTCGAGGCCGATCGACAGGCGAATCGTGCCTTCGGCGATGCCGGCAGCGGCGAGCGCGGCGGCATCCATGCGGAAATGGGTGGTCGAGGCAGGATGGATCACCAGCGAGCGCGCGTCACCGACGTTCGCGAGGTGCGAGAACAGCGACAGCGCCTCGATGAAACCACGGCCGGCGGCGCGATCGCCGCGCAGGTTGAAGCTGAACACCGCACCCGCGCCACGCGGCAGCAGACGCTGCGCGAGCGCGTGGTCGGGATGGGTCGGCAGTTCGGGATAGGCGACCGATTCGACCGCATCGTGAGCGGCCAGGAACTCGACCACGCGGCGCGTATTGGCGACGTGCCGCTCCATGCGCAAAGGCAAGGTCTCGATGCCTTGCAGCAGTTGCCATGCGGCTTGCGGATGCAGGCACGCGCCGAAGTCGCGCAGACCTTCGCGGCGCGCGCGCAACAGGAACGGCGCGACCGTGCTTTCCTCGCTGAACACCATGCCGTGAAAGCCCTCATAAGGCTCGGTGAATTCGGGAAAGCGCCCCGACGCGTCGAAGTCGAACGTGCCGCCGTCCACCAGCACGCCGCCGATCGTCGTGCCGTGACCGCCAAGGAACTTGGTGGCCGAGTGATACACGAAGTCCGCGCCATGCTCGAACGGTTTGAGCAGGTACGGCGTCGTGAAGGTCGAGTCGACCAGCAACGGCACGCGGTGCTCGTGCGCGATCTGCGCGACGGCGGCGATATCGAGCACGTCGAGTCCGGGGTTGCCGAGCGTCTCGCCGAACAGCAACCGCGTATTCGGGCGCAGCGCGGCGCGCCACGCGTCGAGATCGCCAGGTTTGACGAAGGTCGTTTCGATGCCGAAGCGGCGCAACGTGTAGTGCAGCAGGTTGTGCGAGCCGCCGTACAGCGCACTGGAGGCGACGATGTGCGAGCCCGCGCCCATCAGCGTGACGATCGCCAGATGCAGGGCGGCCTGGCCGCTCGCCGTGCCGATCGCGCCCGCGCCATTTTCGAGCGCGGCCACGCGTTCCTCGAACACGGCCACGGTCGGATTCGAGATGCGTGAGTAGACGTGGCCGGCGCGCTCCATGTTGAAGAGCGCCGCGGCGTGGTCCGAGTCGCGGAACGAAAACGAAGTAGTCTGGTAGATCGGCGTGGCGCGCGCGCCGGTGGCGGGATCGGGAGCAGCGCCGGCATGCAGCGCAAGCGTATCGAAACGGTTGGCGGACATCGTGGGCGGCGGGGCCACGAGCGGCCTCGCGAAAGAAGAAAGTGGCGGCCATCCTATCACCGGCACGCTGCGCATCAAGCGCGGTTTTCCCGATGCGCCAATGCGCGGCGATGCAAATTCGAGATGGTGGACGCCCGCTGAGCCTTGCTGGGCGGGCCGCTTTCCTTTTATGAGCCTTTCCGCTAGGATCGAAAAACCATTCATGCATTGCCAGCTAGCGGGTATCACGGAGACAGATCATGCGAGTCAGCGACATTCTTAAAGTCAAAGGCAACACCCTTTTTACGGTCACACCGGATACCACGCTACACGAAGCAGTCAATGCGATGGCCGAGCACGACATCGGCTCGCTGGTCGTGATGGAATACGGCGATCTCGTCGGCATGTTGACGTTTCGCGAAATCATTTTGACGCTGAGCAAGAACGGCGGCAGCGTCGGCACCTCGACGATCCGCAAGGTCATGGACGACCATCCGCTCACCTGCACGCCTGAAACGGACGTCAACGAAGTGCGCCGCATGATGCTCGAACATCACGTGCGTTATCTGCCGGTGCTGGAAAGCCGCACGTTGATGGGCGTCATTTCGTTCTACGACGTGGCGAAGGCCGTGGTCGAAGAGCAGGGTTTTGAAAATCGCATGCTCAAGGCCTATATCCGCGACTGGCCGGAAGAACAGCAGGAACAACAGCCCGCGCGTTAATGCTCGGTGACTGAGCTTCGCGCTCGGGGCGCTGCCATGAGCGTGAAAAAGCAGAGAAGGCGCACGCGAAAGCGGGCGCTTTTTTTGTGCCCGTCCGCGTGGCGCGTGTTTCTTCAAAAGCGTGGACTTGTGCGCGGGTTCGAGTCGCGCGTCCGCGCGATGGGTCGCCTGACGAACCGCTCGCGCCCGGCGCCGTTCGCGGCGCCTTTTCCGTTGTTGCTCTTCTGGGCCGTTCTCCGAACTTCATGAGCGATCGTCCGTTACCCGCCGCCCGGCGCGCTGCTCGCGCGCACGATGCGCACGAATCCCAATTCAAGCTCCTCAGCCAGTGCCGTTTCGCGCCGTTTTTCTGGACGCAGTTCCTCGGCGCGATGAACGACAACGTGTTCAAGATCGGCTTCACGTCGCTCGTCACGTATCAGGCGGCGCGTTTTTCCGGCGTCGATCCGGCTACCGCCGCGTTCCTGATCTCGGCCATTTTCATCCTGCCGTTCATGCTGTTCTCGGCCACCTCCGGACAGATCGCCGACAAGTACGACAAGGCCATGCTCACGCGCTTCGTCAAGAGTTTCGAGATCGTCGTGATGCTGATCGGCGGCGCGGGGTTCTGGCTGCATAGCGCGCCGCTGCTGTATCTGTGCACGTTTCTGATGGGCGTCCATTCGACCGTGTTCGGCCCCGTCAAGTACTCGTATTTGCCGCAGCATCTGTCGAAGACGGAATTGGTCGGCGGCAACGGCATGGTCGAGATGGGCACCTTCGTCGCGATCCTGATCGGCACGATCATCGGCGGCGCGGGCGCGGGTCTCGCCGAACACGGCGCGCTGGTGCTGGCCGGCGCGTGCATCGCGATCGCGCTGGTGGGGCGCGTCGTATCGGGCTTCGTGCCGGCCACGGCCGCGCCGGAACCCGAACTGCGCATCAACTGGAATCCGGTCAGCGAGACGTGGCGCAACCTGAAGCTCGCGCGCGAAAACCGCACAGTGTTCCTGAGCCTGCTGGGCATTTCGTGGCTGTGGTTCGTCGGCGCGACGTTTCTGTCGTCGTTCTTCAGCTTCGCGAAGAACGTGCTGTCCGCCAACCCGGATGTCGTGACCGTGCTGCTCGGCACGTTCTCGATCGGCATCGGCATCGGCTCGCTGTTGTGCGAAAAGCTCTCGAAGCGGCGCGTCGAAATCGGGCTCGTGCCGCTCGGCTCGATCGGCATGAGCGTGTTCGCGATCGATCTGTTTTTCGCGAGCCACGCACTGCCGCCCGCCGGACACCTGCTGAGCGTCGGCGAGTTTCTCGGACGGCTTGCCCATTGGCGCGCGCTCGCCGATCTGTTCCTGCTCGCGATGTTCGGCGGCTTCTACAGCGTGCCGCTCTATGCGCTGATCCAGAGCCGCAGTCAGCCGAGCCACCGCGCGCGCATCATCGCCGCGAACAACATTCTGAATTCGCTGTTCATGGTCGTGTCGGCGTTGATGGCGATGGCCCTCACCGCGGCCGGCTTCAGCATTCCGGCGCTGTTCCTCGTCACCGCGCTGCTGAACATCGTCGTCGCGACCTACATCTATTCGCTGGTGCCGGAGTTCCTGCTGCGCTTCATCGCGTGGGTGCTGGTGCACACGTTCTACCGGATTCGCCTCGTGCATGCCGAGCGGATTCCGGAAGAGGGCGCGGCCGTGCTCGTGTGCAACCACGTGAGTTTCGT
Organism: Paraburkholderia ginsengisoli NBRC 100965; assembly: GCF_000739735.1. Taxonomy (GTDB): domain Bacteria; phylum Pseudomonadota; class Gammaproteobacteria; order Burkholderiales; family Burkholderiaceae; genus Paraburkholderia; species Paraburkholderia ginsengisoli. Next base: position 587,533 of record NZ_BBJF01000003.1, read on the forward strand.
GGATGCAATCGTCATCATGGCCGAGAGCCCACGGCCGATCCGCTTCGTGATGGATCATCAGATCTTCAGGTCACCGTTCGCGGGCTGGGTATTTCGCCACGCGAAGGCGATTCCGATCGCGCCGGCGCATCAAGACGCGGCGTTGCTCGCGCGTGCCTATGAGCGTTGCGCGCAGGCACTCGCGGAGGGCGAACTCGTGTGCATCTTCCCGGAAGGCAAGCTCACGCGAACCGGCGAGATGAATCCGTTTCGGCACGGCGTGACGGAGATCATCAAACGCACGCCGGCGCCGGTCATTCCGATGGCGCTGCGTGGCCTGTGGGGCAGCGTGTTTTCTCGCGCTGACGATGCGCGCTGGCCGCGGCCGATCCAGAAGGGCGTGATGAGCCGGCTGAGTCTGGCGGTAGGCGAGCCGATCGCACCGGCGGAGGCGACGCCGGAGAAGTTGCAGCAGATCGTCACGGAGCTGCGCGGCGCGCGGAAGTAAGGGGTGGGGGGTTGCGGTTGATGCGCCGGCCGGAATGGCTGCGGAAAATATCCCATTGAATTGACGGTGCATCCAGCAACCGAACAGATAATTCTCACGCGAAGCGGCGTCTCTCCCGACAGCCCGCGCGAACCAATGCGATCCCGCGCCCTGGTTGGCCCTGGCCGATCGGCCAGCGATGGCGCGCAAGCCGTTCCACGCGCGATGGGGCTGGCATAATAGCGCTTTCCCCGCATTTCTTTGGACGACGCCCATGTCCGGCAACACGCTCGGTACGCTTTTCACTGTCACGACCTTCGGCGAATCGCATGGCCCCGCAATCGGCTGCGTGATCGACGGCTGCCCTCCGGGCATGGCGCTCAACGAAGCCGACATCCAGTTCGAACTCGACCGCCGCAAGCCCGGCACGTCGCGCCACGTCACGCAGCGCCAGGAGGAAGACAAGGTCGAGATCCTGTCGGGCGTGTTCGAAGGCCAGACCACCGGCGCGCCGATCGCGCTGCTGATCCGCAACACGGACCAGCGCAGCAAGGACTACGGCAACATCGCCGACACGTTCCGCCCCGGCCACGCCGACTACACCTACTGGCAGAAGTACGGCATTCGAGACTATCGCGGCGGCGGCCGTTCGTCGGCGCGTCTGACGGCGCCCACGGTGGCGGCGGGCGCGGTCGCGAAGAAGTGGCTGCGCGAGAAGTTCGGCACCGAGATTCGCGGCTACATGGCCGCGCTTGGCGAGATCGACGTGCCGTTCGTCGACTGGGCGCAGGTGCGCGAGAACCCGTTCTTTGTGCCGAACGCGGAGATCGTGCCGCAACTGGAAGCGTACATGGACGCGCTGCGTAAAGACGGCGACTCGATCGGCGCGCGCATCAATGTCGTGGCGTCGGGTGTTCCCGTCGGGCTCGGCGAGCCGCTGTTCGACCGTCTCGACGCCGACATCGCGCACGCGATGATGGGCATCAACGCGGTGAAGGGCGTCGAGATCGGCGCGGGTTTCGCGAGCGTCGCGCAACGTGGCTCGGTGCACGGCGACGAGTTGACGCCTGAAGGTTTCGTCGGCAATCACGCGGGCGGTGTGCTCGGCGGCATTTCGACCGGGCAGGACATCACGGTGTCGATTGCGATCAAGCCGACGTCGAGCATTCGCACGCCGCGCCGCTCGATCGACAAGGCGGGGCAACCGGCAGTCGTCGAAACGTTCGGACGGCATGACCCATGCGTCGGCATTCGCGCCACGCCGATCGCGGAGTCGATGCTCGCGCTGGTGCTGATCGACCACGCGCTGCGCCACCGCGCGCAATGCGGCGACGTGTCTGTCAGCACGCCGAAGATCGCGGCGAGCGCGCCGTAAGCGGCGCTTGTCGAACGTTTCCGGAATCGTTGCGCACCGGCTGGCATCCCCATGGTCGATTTGAACGCCGGGCTGGCGGATAGCCAGCTCGTCACTTTGCGTGCGCGTGCCGCCGCGTCGGAGGCCTCCGCCGGCGACTGCTTCGCTTACGGCCATCTGCTGCTGCGGCACGCGGGCCGCGACAAAGCCCGCCAGCGCGAGGCGCTCGCCGCCTTTGTGCGCGCTTATCAGCTCGATCCTTCGAGCGAACCTGCGTTGCTGCACACCATTGCGCAGACGGCGTTCGTCGTGCGCGACTGGGCGCTGCTCGACTCGGCGACCGGTCTGCTGCTCGCGCAGAATGCCGAGGACGCGAACGCGCTGATCTGGCGCGCGGCCGCGGTCCAGCAACGCGACGACTTCGCTACCGCCGAGCAACTGCTGCGCGAAGCGGTGCACGTCGTGCCGGGCAATCCGGTGGCGCTTCACAAGCTCGCGCTGTGCCTCAAGGAGCAGGCGCGTTTTGCCGAGGCCGAGGCGCTGCTGCGGCAGGTGCTGGCACTGTCGCCGAACAACGCGCATGCGCTGTTCGATCTGTCGGAGCTCGAAATCCGCTCGGGCCGTTTCGCCGACGGTTGGGCGAACTACGAGTCGCGCACCGCCTTCGCCGACGATCTGAACAACGCGCAGCAAGCGCTCGCGGCAATCAGCGCGCATTGGCGGGGCGAATCGCTGGCCGGCAAAACGCTGGTGGTCTACGGCGAGCAGGGCAATGGCGATTGCCTGTGGGCGGTGCGCTTTCTGCCGCTGCTGGCCGAGCGGGCACGGCGCGAAGGCGGCCGGGTGATCTTCGGTCACGACGGGCCGTTGCGGCACCTGTTCGAGCGGACATTGCCGGCCGATTTGCCGCTCGAAACGAGCCTCGATACGCGGCCCGATTTTCATTGCGGGCTGATGAGCTTGCCGCTGCGGCTCGGCATCGTCGATCCAAACGGGTGGGGCGCGCCGTATCTGAGCGCCGATCCGGCGCACGTGCGGACGTGGCGCGAGCGGATCGATATGCATGGGGCACACGCCGCGTCCACAGCGGTCGCCGTGCCCACCGCGCACACGCAGCGCAGTCTCAAAGTTGGCCTGGTATGGAACGGCAATCCGGAACACATACGCGACATGCGTCGCTCGGTGCCGGTCGCGCAACTCGAGCCGTTATTGAATGTGCCGAACGTGAGCTATTTCGCGTTGTCGCCGGGGCGCGGCGAGACGATCGCGCAGTGGCGCGCCCAAGGTCTCGACGTGGTCGACTTGACCGGTCATTTTCAGTCCGGCTTCGACGATGTCGCCGCGTTGCTCGCGAATCTGGATCTGGTCGTGACGATCGACAGCGGGCCCGCACATCTGGCGGGCGCGCTCGGCGTGCCGACGTGTTTGATGATCGATCGCGTGTCGGCGTGGTTCTGGGGCGATGAATCGCCGCGGACGGCCTGGTACGAGTCGATCGAGCTGGTGCGCCAGCCGCGCGTCGGCGATTGGGCGCCGGTGGTGGCGAAAGTGCGGGAACGGATTGAGGCGATGACGCGCGAGCGTCGGTGAAATTTCCGCCTTTTGCGCGGCGCCAGCGAGGATGCGGGCGCCGCGCGAAGGCAAACAAAGCGGCAATTACATATTCGGATAGTTCGGACCGCCGCCGCCTTCAGGCGTGACCCACACGATGTTCTGCGTGGGGTCCTTGATATCGCAGGTCTTGCAGTGCACGCAGTTCTGCGCATTGATCACGAGCCGCTCGCTGCCGTCGTCGTTCTTGACGAACTCATACACCGCCGCCGGACAGTAGCGCGACTCCGGACCGGCATAGGTCTGCCAGTTCACGTTCACCGGCACCGACGGGTCTTTCAGCGTCAGGTGAGCCGGCTGGTTCTCTTCGTGATTCGTGTTCGAGATGAACACCGAGGACAGCCGATCGAAGGTGAGCTTGCCGTCCGGCTTTGGATACGTGATCGGCGTGCACTGCGAAGCGGGCTTGAGCATCTCGTGATCGGAATGCTGATGATGCAGCGTCCACGGCACGTTGCCGCCCAGCAGCTTCTGCTCGATGCCGACCATCAGCGTGCCGAGGTACAGGCCCTTGCTCATCCACTGCTTGAAGTTGCGTGCGCGGTAAAGCTCGGTGTGCAGCCACGACGTCTTGAAGCTCTCCGGATAGGCGGTGAGTTCATCGCTGGTGCGGCCGGCCTGGACGGCTTCAAATGCCGCTTCAGCGGCCAGCATGCCAGTCTTGATCGCCGCATGCGAGCCCTTGATGCGCGACGCGTTCAGGAAGCCCGCGTCGTCGCCGACCAGTGCGCCACCCGGGAACACCAGCTTCGGCAGCGACATCAGGCCACCGGCCGTAATGGCGCGCGCGCCATACGACACGCGCTTGCCGCCTTCCAGAATTGCGCGGATCGCCGGATGCGTCTTGTAGCGCTGGAATTCTTCGAACGGCGACAGATACGGATTCGAGTAGCCGAGGCCGACCACGAAGCCCACCACCACCTGGTTGTTGTCCATGTGATAGAGGAACGAGCCGCCGTACGTATCGTTCTGCAGCGGCCAGCCGGCCGTGTGCATTACCAGCCCCGGCTTGTGTTTCGCCGGATCGATCTCCCACAGTTCCTTGATGCCGATGCCGTAGACCTGCGGATCGACGCCTTCGCGCAGCTTGAACCGGTCGTTCAGCTGACGGCCCAGATGCCCGCGCGCGCCTTCGCAGAACAGCGTGTACTTCGCGTGCAGCTCCATGCCGAGCTGGAAGTTTTCGGTCGGCTCGCCATCCTTGCCGATGCCCAGGTTGCCGGTCGCGACCCCTTTCACGGAACCGTCGTCGTTGTACAGCACTTCGGCAGCAGGAAAGCCCGGGAAGATTTCGACGCCCAGCGCTTCGGCCTGCTGGCCCAGCCAGCGCGTGACGTTCGCGAGGCTGATCACGTAGTTGCCGTGGTTCTTGAAGTTGTCCGGCAGCGCCCAGGTCGGCACGCTCTTCGAGCCCGTTTCCGTGAGGAACAGGAACCGGTCTTCGGTCACATCCACCGTGAGCGGTGCGCCTTTTTCTTTCCAGTCCGGAATCAGCTCGGTAATCGCGCGCGGGTCCATCACCGCGCCCGACAGGATATGCGCCCCGATCTCCGAGCCCTTCTCCAGTACGCACACGCCAAGCTCGACGCCCTTGGCGGCCGCCAGCTGTTTCAGGCGGATCGCCGCGGACAGTCCAGCCGGGCCGCCGCCGACGATCACGACGTCATATTCCATCGACTCGCGCGGGCCGTACTGCTCAATGAGACTTGCGGGGGTCATTGATGCTCCTCTTACCGTTAGAATGCTTTTTTCGGGTTCGTATTGTGGGCGATCGATCCCCGCACTGCAACCGGAGCCGCATAGATTAGCACGATCGTTCTATTCATGTGATACGGTATTGGGCCCGTTGCGCGCCGGCAGCGTCGGTCCTACCGCACCCTGTCAACCGCATCTGGCATTACAACCGAACAAGGAACGTCAATGGGCCGTTCGATCAATCTGGAAGGCAAGGTCGCGCTGATTACCGGCGCTTCGAGCGGGTTGGGAAAGCGCTTTGCTCAGGTGTTGTCGCAGGCGGGCGCCAAGGTCGTGCTGGCAAGCCGTCGTACCGAGCGTCTGAAGGAACTGCGCGCCGAGATCGAAGCGTCCGGCGGCGCCGCGCATGTCGTGTCGCTCGACGTGACCGATTATCAAAGCATCAAGTCGGCGGTGGCGCATGCGGAGACCGAGGCCGGCACGATCGATATTCTCGTGAACAACTCGGGCGTGTCGACCACGCAGAAACTCACCGAGGTCACGCCCGCCGACTTCGAATATGTGTTCGACACGAATACGCGCGGCGCGTTCTTCGTCGCGCAGGAAGTCGCCAAGCGCATGATCATGCGCGGCAATAATGCGCAGAAGCCGTCGTACCGGATCATTAACATCGCGTCGATGGCGGGCCTGCGCGTGCTGCCGCAGATTGGCTTGTACTCGATGAGCAAGGCCGCCGTCGTCCATATGACGAAGGCGATGGCGCTGGAGTGGGGCAAGCACGGCATCAACGTGAACGCGATCTGCCCGGGCTATATCGACACCGAGATCAACCATCACCACTGGTCGACCGAGCAGGGGCAGAAGCTGATGTCGATGCTGCCGCGTCATCGCGTGGGCAAGCCGGACGATCTGGACGGGCTGCTGCTGTTGCTCGCGGCCGACGAATCGCAGTTCATCAACGGCTCGGTGATTGCCGCCGACGACGGCTTCGGCCTTTCCTGAGCCCGTCGATTGGCGCAACGGCGAAGAAAGTGTTTTACGCGCGCGGGCTCTTCTGTTGCAGAGGAGCCCGCGTTATCGTGCGGGGCGTTGACAGACCGGCGCGCGCGCCGGCTTCGCGGCCCCTCGCGGGTTTCACTACTGTAAAGAAGCAGGAAGAACGGAAGTACGATGAGCGATTTTCACGCAGTTTTCGAGATGTCGATGCCGATCCGCTGGGGCGACATGGACGCGTTCGGCCATGTGAACAACACGGTCTATTTCCGCTACATGGAGCAGGTGCGGATTTCCTGGTTCGAGCAACTGGGGTTCATCGGCGGCAACGCGGATGGGCAGGGACCGGTGATCGTCAATGCGTCGATGGAGTTTCTCAAGCAACTGCATTATCCCGGCGACGTGATCGGCCGGATGTCGGTCGCCACGCCGGGGCGCAGCAGTTTCGACACCGGCTTCGAGCTGGTGCGCGCCGACGACCCGCACACCGTGTACGCGCGCGGCGCCGCGCGTTGTGTGTGGATCGACTACGCGGCAGGCAAGTCGGTGCCGGTACCCGATCTGCTGCGCGCGACCATCGAGCGCGCCGCGCTGGTCAAGGCCGCTTGACGGGCGTTGCGGCTCACACCCTTCAATTCCCGAGCAAGCGCTGCAAGAGCTCGGTCGCATTCCCCGTATCGTATTTGCGCATCAGCCGCGCGCGGTAGACGTCGACCGTGCGCGGACTGATCTCCAGCACGCGGCCGATCTGCTTGCTGGTCTTGCCCGTCACCAGCTGCGCGGCGATTTCGCGCTCGCGCGGCGTCAGCTCCACCGCGACGCGCCGCGTCGCGCTCAGATCCTCGAAGGTCCAGACGCCCGCCGCGTGAGGGTCGGCACGCTGCTGCGCGCGGCCCGTCACGTGACACCAGAACAGTTCGCCGTTGGCGCGCTTCATGATACGGTCGTCCGCGTAGCTGCCCTGGGCGGTCATGATCGGCGGAATGCGCGCGCCGATCCGCTCGAATTCCTCCGCCGACGGATACAGCACCTGAAACGACTGGCCGAGCAGCGACTCGCGTGAGCAGCCGAAAATCGACGCGAGTTCGTCATTGCAGTCTTCGATAATCCGTTCGCGCGACAGCACGAGTCCGATCGGGGCAAGGTGAAACGCGGTTCGGTAATCCAGGGCGGGCATGGGTTGGCGGCTAGTACTTATGTAGTTTTGCGTATTGTGCCGTATGGCGTGCGCAGCGTACTCTTTCGGGCACATGACAACGCGGCGCAATCGTCCGCGGCGGGCTTTCTTGCCCAGCGCGGCACAGGCCGGGCTGGGCGCACCGCCTGCCGGGATGACTGGAATGACGTGTCGGGCTTCGCCCGCAGAACGTCGTGTCGACCGCAATGATCCGGTTTCGGGTTTCCATAAAGGAAGGGACATACTGATGAACAAGGTCTATCCAGGCGCCGCCGAGGCGCTGAAAGACATCGTCAAGGACGGGCAGACGTTCGCCGTCGGCGGCTTCGGGCTGTGCGGCATTCCGGAGGCGCTGATCGGCGCGCTGCGCGATTCGAACGTGCAGGGCATCACCTGCATCAGCAACAACGCGGGCGTCGACGGGTTCGGCCTCGGTCTGCTGCTCGAAACGCGCCAGGTCAAGAAGATGATTTCGTCGTACGTCGGCGAGAACAAGGAGTTCGAACGCCAGTATCTGGCCGGCGAACTCGAACTGGAATTCACGCCGCAAGGCACGCTCGCCGAGAAGCTGCGCGCGGGCGGCTCGGGCATTCCGGCATTCTTCACCAACACCGGCTACGGCACGCTGATCGCCGAGGGCAAGGAAACCCGCCAGTTCGGCGAGAACCACTATGTGCTCGAACATTCGCTGACAGCCGACGTCGCACTCGTCAAGGCATGGAAGGCCGACAAATCGGGCAACCTGATCTATCGCCGCACCGCGCGCAACTTCAACCCGATGTGCGCGATGGCCGGCAAGATCACTGTCGCGGAAGTGGAGGAGATCGTCGAGGTGGGTGAACTCGATCCGGACGCGATCCACACGCCCGGCATCTTCGTGCAGCGCATCGTGCTGAATGCGCATCCGGAAAAACGCATCGAACAACGCGTCGTCCGCGCGAAAGGAGCTTGATCATGGCATGGACTCGTGACGAAATGGCCGCGCGCGCGGCGAAGGAATTGCAGGACGGTTTCTACGTGAACCTCGGCATCGGTCTGCCGACGCTGGTGGCGAACCATGTACCGGCGGGCGTCGAAGTGTGGCTGCAGTCGGAGAACGGCCTGCTCGGCATCGGCCCGTCACCGACCGAAGAGGAAGTGGACGCCGACCTGATCAACGCGGGCAAGCAGACGGTGACCACGCTGCCGGGCTCGTCGATTTTCTCGTCGGCGGACTCGTTCGCGATGATTCGCGGCGGCCACATCAACCTCGCGATTCTCGGCGCGATGCAGATCAGCAAGAAAGGCGACCTGGCCAACTGGATGATCCCGGGCAAGATGATCAAGGGCATGGGCGGCGCGATGGATCTGGTCGCGGGCGTCAAGCGCGTGGTGGTGCTGATGGAGCACGTCGCGAAGGGCGACCAGCACAAGATTCTCGAAGAATGCACGCTGCCGCTGACCGGTGTGGGCGTGGTCGATCAGATCATCACGGACCTCGGCGTGATCGACGTAACGGAAGACGGTCTGAAGGTGACCGAACTGGCGCCGGGCGTGAGCATCGACGAAATCAAGGCGAAGACCGGTGCGCCGCTCGACGTGAGCGCGGTGAGCTGACGCTGATGAGGGTCGTCGACCGGCCGCCGGCGTGCAGAGCGGTGTAGTGCGGCGACGGCAACCATCACGCAGTTTCTTGAGCGGGCGAGACGCGAGTCTCGCCCGCTCTGTTTTGTGCCGCGCGTGTTCTTAGGCTGTCCTATACCATCCGGCCGATCCTTGCCGCGCGGCAAAGCGGTTTACAATCGTTTGAAGATTGAACGCCTGTCTCTGCCCCGCTGTGCTCGAGCCCGCGCCCGATTTGCAGCGCTTTCGCAAGGAACCCCGATGACCGCATCGACCTCCGCTTCCACCGCCGGGCAACCCGCTCCGCGCCAACGTTACGTGCAGTGCGCAAGCGCCGCTGGCTTGCACCGCGTCGCCTACACCGAATGGGGCGACCCGGACAATCCGCGTGTGCTGCTGTGCGTGCATGGCCTGACGCGCTCGGGGCGCGACTTCGACCGCGTCGCGGCTGAATTCGCGGGCACCTACCGCGTGGTCTGTCCGGATGTGGTCGGGCGGGGCTTGTCATCGTGGCTCGCGAACCCCAACCTGTATGGCATCCCGCAATACGTCGCCGACATGGTCACGCTGATCGCGCGGCTGAATGTCGAAACGGTCGACTGGTTCGGCACGTCGATGGGCGGCCTGATCGGACTCGGGCTCGCCGGCTTGCCGGACACGCCGATCCGCAAGCTACTGTTGAACGATGTCGGCCCGCATCTGGAGCCGGGCGCCGTGCAACGTATCGGCGACTACCTCGGCAAGCCCGCGCGTTTCGAAACGCTGCAGCAGGGCATCGACTACGCTGCATTGCTCGCGCAAACCTTCGGTCCGCTCACGCCGGACGAATGGCGGGAAATCAACACGCCGCTGCTGCACGAAAAGGACGGCGCGTGGCTGTTCCGTTATGACCCGCGTATCGCGCAGCCGTTTGCCGCGACCACCGAAGAAGCCGCGAAACTTGGCGAGGCCGCGCTGTGGCATTCGCTCGCGTCTTTCCCGGGGCCGGTGCTGGTGGTGCGCGGCGAGCAATCCGATCTGCTGTCGCGTGAAACCGTCGCGAAGATGGTGGCGAGTGGACGCGCGGTATCGAGCGCGGAGATCGCCGGCGTCGGGCATGCACCGGCGTTCCTCGCGGCCGATCAGATCGGGATCGCGAGACAGTTCTTTATCGGCCCCGCCGACGACGCGTCATAATAGCGGGTTCCGCGTGGCGTCTTTGATGGGCGTCATGCGGAGCGCATTCTGATCAACTTTCAACCCATTTCAGGATTCTTCATGGCAGTCATTCGTCATCACGTCGGCAAGCGCCTCTCGGAAACCGCCGTGCACAACGGCACCGTGTACCTCGCAGGCCAGATCGCCGAAGACGCGGATCAGGACATCACGGGGCAGACGCGCGAAGTGCTCGGCCACATCGACCGTCTGCTGGCCGAAGTGAACAGCGACAAGTCGCAACTGCTGTCGGTGCAGATCTACATTTCGGACATGGTGCATTTCGCCGGCATGAACGCGGTATGGGACGAGTGGGTCGCGCAAGGCAACACGCCGCCGCGCGCCACCGTCGAGGCCAAGCTCGCCAACCCGAAGTGCCTCGTCGAAATCGTCGTGGTCGCGGCTCAGCTCAGCTAGGCAACGCCCGTTCACCGTTGTTGAAATCCTGTTGATTCGTCTGGCCCGGCGGGCCGTCGCACCATGAATACCGAAATCGTTACGAGCACGCCTCACCCCATTCCTTCCTTCGACGAAGCGATGGCGTTCGTGCGCGAGCATGCGGGCGAGGTGCGGCTGTCGTCGGGCGAGTTGCTGGCGGATCATGCCGCGGGTACGGCGTCGATCATGCGCAAGCTCAACGTCGATCCGCCGGCGGTGCTGGCGGCGGCGCTGTTTGCGTTGACACCGCATCTGCGCGACCCGGAGCGCGTGATCGCCGACAACTTCGGCGAGGAAGTCGCGCAACTGGTCGGCGACGTGCGCAAGCTGCTGCGTCTCGGCACGGTCAGCTTGCGCGCCGCGCAGAACGCGATACCCGAAGCCGGGCGCGATGCGCAGGCCGCGCGCCGCGCGCAGGTCGAGGCGCTGCGCAAGATGCTGCTCGCGTTCGCGCAAGACATTCGCGTGGTGCTGATCCGGCTGGCGTCGCGGCTGCAATCGCTGAGGTATTACGCGGCGGCGAAGATCACGCCATCACCTGACGTGGCTCGCGAAACGCTCGATATCTACGCGCCGCTCGCCAACCGTCTCGGCATCTGGCAATTGAAGTGGGAACTCGAGGATCTCGCGTTCCGCTTCGAGGAACCGGTCACCTACAAGCGCATCGCGAAGCTGCTTGACGAGAAGCGCATCGAGCGCGAGAGCTATGTCGCGCAGGCCATCGAACGCCTGCAACAGGAGCTGGCCGCGGCGCATATCCGCGCGGAGGTCAGCGGCCGACCGAAGCACATCTACAGCATCTGGCGCAAGATGCGCGGCAAGGAGCTGGACTTTGCCGAGCTGTACGACGTGCGCGCGTTTCGCGTGATCGTGCCGGACATCAAGGATTGCTACACCGTGCTCGGCATCGTGCACAACCTGTGGCAACCGGTGCCGAGAGAGTTCGACGACTACATCTCGCGGCCCAAGCCGAATGGCTATAAGTCGCTGCACACGGTGGTGATCGGCGACGACGGCCGCGCGTTCGAAGTGCAGATCCGCACACAGGAAATGCATCAGTTCGCCGAGTACGGCGTGGCCGCGCACTGGCGCTACAAGGAGGCGGGTGCGCGCGGTTATGGCGGCCAATTCACCGCCAATGAGAAGTACGACGAGAAGATCGCGTGGCTGCGGCAACTGCTCGCGTGGAAAGACGAGGTGACCGAGGGCGAACACGGCGAGCAGCGCGCGGCGCAGCCGTGGGAGCAACTACGCCAGGCCACGCTCGACGACGACCACATCTACGTGCTGACGCCGCAAGCCCGTGTGATTCCGTTGCCGCACGGCGCGACGCCGGTCGATTTCGCGTATCACCTGCATAGCGAGCTGGGGCATCGCTGCCGCGGCGCGCGCGTCGACGGCGCGATGGTGCCGCTCAACACGCAGTTGCAGAACGGACAGACGGTCGAGATCGTCGCTGTGAAGGAAGGCGGCCCGTCGCGCGACTGGCTCAATCCGCAGCTCGGCTATCTGCATAGTCCGCGTGCGCGGCAGAAGGTGCGCGCATGGTTCAACGCGGTAGAGGTGCAGGAGCACATCGCGAGCGGCCGCGCGATGGTCGAAAAAACCTTGCAGCGCGAAGGCAAGACGTCGGTCAATCTCGATCAGTTGGCGGCCAAGCTCGGCTTCAAGACCACCGACGATCTGTTCTCCGTGGTCGGCAAGGAAGAGTTCAGTTTGCGGCTCGTTGAGCAGGCGTTGCACGATGCGCCGCCACCGGAGCCCGTCGTCGAGGCGCCCGAGCACTTCGAGAAACGCAGCAGCGGGGCAAGTGTCGCGCGCGGGGCATCCACCGGGGTGCTGGTGGTCGGCGTCGACGCGTTGCTCACGCAACTCGCGCGCTGCTGCCGGCCGGCGCCGCCCGACGACATCTGCGGTTTTGTCACGCGCGGCAAGGGCATGTCGATCCACCGCAGCGATTGCCCGACTTTCCAGCGGATGGCCGACCGTGCGCCAGAGCGGGTGTTGCAGACCGCGTGGTCGGCGGATGTGATGAGCGGGAGAGGCCAATCGGTCTATCCCGTCGATCTCAGCATCGAGGCCACGGACCGGCAGGGTTTGCTGCGCGATATTTCCGAAGTGTTCGCGCGTGAAAAGATGAATGTGATCGGCGTGAAGACGCAGACGCGCCGCAATGCCGCGTTCATGCAATTTACCGTCGAGGTGTCGAGTGCCGCGCAGATTCAGCGCGCGTGCACGCTGCTCGGCGAAGTGACGGGCGTGGTGCGTGCGTCACGCAAGAACTGACGCGGGCGCGATGGGGCGCGCGGGGCTCATGCCGCGCATCAGCTTTGCATTCACAGCACGCGCGTGGCAGCACGAACGGAAATTTAAAGTCGGTGCATAAAAGTACTTGCCAAGCGGTGTGGGGCTCCATATAATCTCGTTTCTTCAGGCTCGTAGCTCAGCTGGTTAGAGCACCACCTTGACATGGTGGGGGTCGTTGGTTCGAGTCCAATCGAGCCTACCAACGAAAGAGAAATTCCGGTTTTGCCGGGGTTTCGCAAACTGCAGCAAGCGCCCTTGGCGCAAAAGGCGAATACGGTTATGACACCGCGAACGTTGACCGAAGCCACTTCGGAGCGACGCTAGTCGAGGACCAATTTCGCCAATGTAGTTTGCAGGAAATGTGAATGCGGCCCCTCGAAAGTGGGGCCGCATTTTTTTTGGTTTTTTGACCTTGTTGTATGTGCCGCCGCCGGTCGGCACCACGGAGAACGCAATGGTTTCGATACGTCTGCCTGACGGTTCTGTTCGACAGTACGAGCATCCGGTGACCGTCGCCGAAGTGGCGGCCTCGATCGGCCCCGGCCTCGCGAAGGCCGCGCTTGGCGGCAAGATCGACGGTGAGCTGGTCGATACGTCCGCGCTGATCGATCACGACGTGGCGCTCGCCATCGTCACCGAAAAAGACGCAGACGGTCTCGATATCATCCGTCACTCGGCAGCGCACTTGCTCGCGTATGCGGTGAAGGATCTGTACCCGGAAGCGCAGGTCACGATCGGCCCAGTCATCGACAACGGTTTCTACTACGACTTCGCGTACAACCGTCCCTTCACGCCGGAAGATCTCGAAAAGATCGAAAAGCGCATGCAGGAACTCGCGAAGAAAGATGAGCCGGTCTCGCGCCGCGTGGTGTCGCGCGACGAAGCGGTGGACTACTTCAAGAGCATCGGCGAGAAGTACAAGGCCGAGATCATCGAATCGATTCCGTCCACCGACGAGATCAAGCTGTATTCCCACGGCGGCTTCACCGATCTGTGCCGCGGCCCGCACGTGCCGTCCACCGGCAAGCTGAAGGTCTTCAAGCTGATGAAGGTGGCAGGCGCATACTGGCGCGGCGATTCGAAGAACGAACAGCTGCAGCGCATCTACGGTACGGCCTGGACCAAAAAGGAAGACCAGGAAGCGTACCTGCACATGCTCGAAGAAGCGGAGAAGCGCGATCACCGCAAGCTCGGCAAGCAACTCGACCTGTTTCACATGCAGGACGAGTCGCCGGGCATGGTGTTCTGGCATCCGCGCGGCTGGACGCTGTGGCAGCAGGTCGAGCAGTACATGCGCCGTCGCGTGAACGATGCAGGCTACCTCGAAATCAAGACGCCGATGATCATGGACCGCTCGCTGTGGGAAGCGTCGGGCCACTGGCAGAACTATCGTGAAAACATGTTCACGACCGAATCGGAAAAGCGCGACTACGCGATCAAGCCGATGAACTGCCCGGGTCACGTGCAGGTCTTCAATCACGGTTTGCGGTCGTATCGCGATCTGCCGTTGCGTTACGCGGAGTTCGGTTCGTGCCACCGCAATGAGTCATCGGGCGCGCTGCATGGCCTGATGCGCGTGCGTGGTTTTGTTCAGGACGACGCGCATATTTTCTGTACCGAAGACCAGTTCATCAGCGAGTCGATCGCGTTCAACACGCTGGCGATGAGCGTCTACAAGGACTTCGGTTTCGACAACGTCGAGATCAAGCTGTCGCTGCGCCCGGACGCGCGCGCCGGCACGGATGAAACGTGGGATCGCGCCGAGCAGGGCCTGCGCGAGGCGCTGACGGCCTGCGGCGTGACGTGGGAAGAGCTGCCGGGGGAGGGCGCGTTCTACGGCCCGAAGGTCGAGTACCACATCAAGGACGCGCTCGGCCGCTCGTGGCAATGCGGCACGTTGCAGCTCGATATGGTGCTGCCGGAGCGCCTGGGCGCCGAATATGTCGCCGAGGACAATAGCCGCCGCCGCCCGATCATGCTGCACCGGGCAATCGTCGGATCGATGGAGCGTTTCCTCGGCATTCTGATCGAGCACCATGCGGGTGCGATGCCATCGTGGCTCGCGCCGATGCAGGTTGTCGTGATGAATATCGCGGAAAGTCAGGCCGAATATGCGCGGTCTCTAGCCCAATCGTTGCAAAAACAAGGGGTTAGAGTTGAGGCTGATTTGCGCAACGAGAAGATTAGCTATAAAATACGCGAGCACACGCTGGAAAAGGTGCCGTACCTGCTGGTGGTCGGCGACAAAGAGCGTGAAGCCCAAACGGTAGCCGTGCGTGCCCGTGGTGGTGTCGATCTTGGCGTGATGCCCCTCGATGCCTTCATTGAGCGTCTGCGCCAGGACGTGCAGTCGTTCAACTGAGCCACTTGGTAGGCCGGCTCGTTTTTTTAATTTTTAGAGGAAACGTAACATCGCTACTGATAAGTCTGCGCACCGCATCAACGGTGAAATTACGGCACCCGAGGTGCGTCTGGTCGGCGTCGAGAACGAACCGCTCGGCATCGTGAAGCTCGCTGATGCGTTCCGTATGTCGGAACAGCAAGATGTGGATCTGGTTGAAATCGCGCCGCAAGCGGTTCCGCCGGTCTGCCGCTTGATGGACTACGGCAAGTTCAAGTACTCGGAAGCGAAGAAACAGCACGAGGCGAAGCTCAAGCAGAAGGTCGTCCAGGTCAAGGAAGTCAAATTCCGCCCGGGTACCGACGACGGCGACTACAACGTCAAGCTGCGCAACCTCATCCGCTTCCTCGAAGACGGCGACAAGACGAAAATCACGTTACGTTTCCGTGGCCGCGAAATGGCTCACCAGGAAATCGGTATGCGCATGCTCGAGCGCCTGCGCACGGACCTCGACGAAGTCGGTCAGGTCGAGCAGATGCCGAAAATGGAAGGGCGCCAGATGATCATGGTGCTCGCTCCGAAGAAAAAGAAGTAAGCGGCTGGAGCGGCTGCGCGCCACGTGGTGCGTGCTCTGGGCGGTGAAAGTTTGAATGATGCTGTGTCGGGTATCCGGTGCGGTATCAGCAGGTTTCGGAATGGCGTGCGTGCAAGCGTGCGCTGCTTCCTGAAAAGCGGCCGCTGGCAGTACCGGCGGTCTGCATACCAAGTGGAATGGGTTTCGAAGGGCGGGTTATGGCCATCTGGCCGACCGCACACCCATATCCATCTAATAATGGAGTTGTCATGCCGAAGATGAAGACCAAGAAGAGTGCTGCAAAGCGCTTCGTGGTGCGTCCGGGCGGTACCGTCAAGCGCGGTCAGGCCTTCAAGCGCCACATTCTTACCAAGAAGACCACCAAGAACAAACGCCATTTGCGCGGTTCGACGGCAGTTCATGATTCCGATCTGAACTCCGTGCGCGCAATGCTGCCGTTCGCTTAACCCTTAACCGAAACTCATAGGAGCAAGACATGCCTCGAGTAAAACGTGGGGTTACCGCACGGGCCCGTCACAAGAAGATCATCAAGCTGGCCAAGGGTTACCGCGGCCGTCGCAATAACGTCTATCGCATCGCCAAGCAGGCGGTCATGCGCGCAGGCCAATACGCCTACCGCGATCGCCGCAACAAGAAGCGTGTGTTCCGTGCATTGTGGATCACGCGTATCAACGCGGCGGTGCGTCAGCACGACATGACGTACAGCGTGTTCATCAACGGCCTGAAGAAGGCTTCGATCGAACTCGACCGCAAGGTGCTGGCCGACATGGCTGTGTTCGACAAGGCTGCTTTTGCTGCGATCGTTCAGCAGGTGAAAGCCGCCGTTGCAGCCTGATTGCGCTTCTGGCAATTAAAACTGCGTGGTTCGTTGCAGCGAACATCCGGTAGTCTCGGTGACGCTGCAGCAAAAACGGGGCTCCTCACCGAGCCCCGTTTTTGTTGGTAGAACCAGTTTTGCTTCGATTGAACACTGACGTTGAAATGATGGGATCAATGGATCTGGACCAGATTGTCGCCGACGCGCAAAAAGCCTTCGCAGAAGCCTCCGACGTCACCACCCTCGAGAACGAGAAAGCGCGCTTTCTCGGCAAATCGGGTGCGTTGACCGAGCTGTTGAAGGGCCTTGGCAAACTCGATCCCGAAACGCGCAAGACCGAAGGCGCACGGATCAACCTCGTCAAGCAACAAGTGGAAGCCGCGTTGACGGCCCGCCGTCAGGCGCTGGCCGACGCGTTGCTGAATCAGCGCCTCGCCGCTGAAGCCATCGACGTCACGCTGCCCGGCCGCGGCACTGGAGCAGGCAGCCTGCACCCGGTGATGCGCACATGGGAGCGCGTCGAACAGATTTTCCGTACGATCGGATTCGACGTGGCCGACGGCCCCGAGATCGAAACCGACTGGTACAACTTCACCTCGTTGAACAGCCCGGAAAACCATCCGGCGCGTTCGATGCAGGACACCTTCTACGTCGACGGCAAGGATGCCGACGGCCGTCAACTGCTGTTGCGCACGCACACGAGCCCGATGCAGGTGCGCTACGCGCGCACCAACACGCCGCCGATCAAGGTCATCGTGCCGGGCCGCACGTATCGCGTGGACAGCGACGCGACGCACTCGCCGATGTTCAACCAGGTCGAAGGCCTGTGGATCGACGAGAACATCAGCTTTGCGGACCTGAAGGGCGTCTACACCGACTTCCTGAAGAAATTCTTCGAGCGCGACGATATTCAGGTGCGCTTCCGTCCGTCGTATTTCCCGTTCACCGAACCGTCGGCCGAGATCGACATGCTGTTCGAAACGGGCAAGAACGCCGGCAAGTGGCTCGAAATTTCGGGTTCGGGCCAGGTTCACCCGACGGTGATCCGCAACATGGGCCTCGACCCGGAGCGCTACATCGGCTTCGCTTTCGGCAGCGGGCTCGAACGCCTGACGATGTTGCGTTACGGCGTGCAAGACCTGCGTCTGTTCTTCGAAAACGACCTGCGTTTCCTGCGTCAATTCGCCTGAACCGGCGCGTACGAACGCGACAAGCATAGAGCGCGGCATCGCACCTCGTGCGTGCCGCCAGCGTCCCCGGCGGGGCGTTGCGAGTGAACCGAATACGAATCCCGAGTCACGCGAAGCCACTGCCGGACGTGGACCTAACCTGATCAGAACGTACACAGAACCATGCAATTCCCGGAATCCTGGCTGAGAACCTTTGTCGATCCGCACCTGACGACCGACGAACTGTCGCACGCGTTGACGATGGCCGGTCTCGAAGTCGAAGACCTGCGGCCGGCCGCGCCGCCGACCTCGAAGATCGTCGTCGGCCAGGTGCTGGAAGTCGTCAAGCACCCGGACGCGGACAAGCTCAACGTGTGTCAGGTCGACGCCGGCACGGGCGCGACGTTGAACATCGTGTGCGGCGCGCCGAACGTGACGCCGGGCATCAAGGTGCCGGTCGCGCTGGTCGGCGCGCAACTGCCGCCGGCCGAAGAGGGCGGCGCGCCGTTCGCGATCAAGCTGTCGAAGCTGCGCGGCGTGCAGAGTGAGGGCATGCTGTGCTCCGCTCGCGAGCTGAAGCTGTCGGAAGATCATAGCGGCCTGCTGATCCTGCCGGAAGCGGCGCCGATCGGTCAGGACATCCGCGAAACGCTGAACCTTGACGACACCGTTTTCGAAATCAAGCTGACGCCGAACAAGGCGGACTGCCTGTCGGTGTTCGGCGTGGCGCGCGAGACATCGGCGATTACCGGTGCGCCGTTGCGCCCGCTGGACATCAAGCCGACGCAAGTTAAGCTCAACGAAACGCTGCCCGTGAAAATCTCCGCGCCCGATCTGTGCGGCCGCTTCTCGGGCCGCGTGATTCGCGGCGTGAACGCCCGCGCGAAGTCGCCACAGTGGATGGTCGAGCGGCTCGAGCGTTCGGGTCAGCGCAGCATTTCCGCGCTCGTCGATATCTCGAACTATGTGATGCTCGAACTGGGCCGTCCGTCGCACGTGTTCGACCTCGACAAGATCCACGGCGGCATGGACGTGCGTTGGGGCCGCAAGGGCGAAACGCTCAAGCTGCTGAACGGCAACACCGTCGAGCTCGATGAAACCGTGGGCGTGATCGCCGATGAGCAGCACATCGAAAGCCTCGCGGGCATCATGGGCGGCGACAGCACGGCCGTCACGCTCGACACCACCAACATCTATCTCGAAGCCGCGTTCTGGTGGCCCGACAGCATTCGCGGCCGCTCGCGCAAGTACAACTTCTCGACCGATGCGGGCCATCGCTTCGAGCGCGGTGTCGACTATGCGACTACCGTCGATCACATCGAACGCATCACGCAGTTGATCCTCGACATCTGCGGCGGCGAGGCCGGTCCGGTCGACGATCAGATCGTCAACGTGCCGAAGCGCGAGCCGGTGAAGATGCGCGTGTCGCGCGCGAACCGCATTATCGGCGTGAAGGTCGACGCGGAGGAAATCGCGCAGATCTTCACGCGCCTCGGCCTCTCGTTCGAGCGCGATGGCGACACCTTCGCGGTGATGCCGCCGTCGTACCGCTTCGATATCGAAATCGAAGAAGACCTGATCGAAGAAGTCGCGCGCATCTACGGCTTCGAAAAGATTCCGGCGCGTCCGCCGGTCGCAACGAGCGAAATGCTCGCGACCAACGAAACGCAGCGCTCGATCCACGTGATTCGTCACGCGCTGGCCGCGCGCGATTACGCGGAAACGGTGAACTTCAGTTTCGTCGACGCCGAGTGGGAACAGGATTTCGCCGGCAACGACAAACCGGTTCGTCTGCTCAATCCGATTGCGAGCCAGTTGTCGGTGATGCGCACGACGCTGTTCGGCAGCCTGATCAACGTGTTGCGCACGAACCTGAATCGCCGCGCGGCGGACCGTGTGCGTGTGTTCGAAGCGGGCCGCGTGTTCCTGCACGATCCGTCGATCAAGGCCGGCGAGCTGACGGTCGAAGGCTTCGCGCAGCCGAAGATGATCGGCGCGCTAGCCTACGGTCCCGCGCTCGACGAGCAGTGGGGCGCACCGACGCGCACGGTCGACTACTTCGACATGAAGGGCGATCTGGAGGCGCTGCTCGCGCCGGCGGTTGCGCGGTTCGTGAAAGCGGAACATCCGGCGTTGCATCCGGGACGCAGTGCGCGTGTCGAAGTTAATGGCCGCGCAGTGGGTTGGATTGGCGAATTGCATCCGCGCTGGATGCAGAAATACGATTTGCCGCATGCGCCGATTCTGTTTGAAATTGAAGCTGAAGCATTAATGCAGCGCGTATTGCCCACTCCGGCGGAAGTATCTAAATTCCCGCCGGTGCGTCGCGATATCGCCGTGGTCGTCGATCAGAAAATCGAGGTCCAGGCGCTGCTCGACGAGCTTCAGAAAGCCCAGTCCGAACCCGCTTGCAAGAGCGTCCAGAAGGTTGCGCTTTTCGATGAATTCCGTCCAAAATCAAACACTTCCGGTGGTCTGGCCGCTCACGAGAAAAGCCTTGCGTTCCGTGTGACCTTGCAAGATACTGGCGGAACCCTTCAGGATGAAACGGTCGATCTGGCCATTCAAACTCTGGTGGAACGTCTGGCTCGAGTATATGGCGCACGGTTGCGCGGATAACCCGCATTTAACAATTGCACGGCTGTTTCCGCATCCTTTGTTTTTTGCTTGGCGCGCCATTTGATAGATATGAATGAAATGAACTCGAGTGATTTCGAAGCCCTTCTTACGGCGCAACGCAGCGCCATGATTCGCGATATTCCGACATCACCCGCCGTCGTTTCTACTGAAACGCCGACGCTTACCAAGGCGGAGCTTGCCGAGTTGCTGTTCGACAATGTCGGGCTCAACAAGCGGGAAGCGAAAGACATGGTCGAAGCGTTTTTCGAGGTGATCCGCGATGCGCTGGAGAGTGGCGACAGCGTGAAGCTGTCGGGGTTCGGCAACTTTCAGTTGCGTGACAAGCCCCAGCGTCCCGGCAGAAACCCGAAGACCGGCGAGGCGATTCCAATCGCCGCGCGTCGCGTTGTGACGTTTCATGCAAGTCAAAAGCTGAAAGCGCTGGTCGAGAACGGCGCTGAAGCGAGCTTCGCGCGCTGATCGACTGGCGCACTCCTGCGCAACCCACTACGACGGCTAACTGACGATGACAGCGACGATCGAAAAAGTCGTCTTGCCTCCGATTCCGGCGAAGCGCTACTTCACGATCGGTGAGGTCAGCGAGCTATGCGGCGTGAAACCGCATGTGTTGCGTTACTGGGAGCAGGAGTTCACGCAGTTGAGGCCGGTCAAGCGGCGCGGCAATCGTCGCTACTATCAGCATCACGAGGTGCTGTTGATCCGGCGGATTCGCGAGTTGCTGTACGAGCAGGGCTTCACGATCAATGGTGCGCGCAACCGGCTCGATTCGCATGGCGGCGGCGCGCATGGTGGTCCGGGTGCAGCGGGCGAGGAAGGCGAGGGCGCAGCCGCTGCGGAGCAGGTCCCTACGCAGGCGACAGCCGCGGTGGACGTCGAGCAGTTGCGCAAGGAATTGCTGCACGTCATCGATTTGTTGAATCATTAGGTCGCTTTGTTCGTACGAAGCGGTTCTAATCGAATGAAGTGTCTGTTATAATTTTGTGCTGTTCGGGGCGTAGCGCAGCCTGGTAGCGTACCTGCATGGGGTGCAGGTGGTCGGAGGTTCAAATCCTCTCGCCCCGACCAAAGAAATCAAGGCCTCACAAGCAATGCTTGTGAGGCCTTTTTCGTTTTCGTCGCTAGCAAATCGCTGGCAAAGCCGCGCATACCACGCGCGGCCTTCACAGATCCTCAAGCGGTCTTCACCCAGCCCCCAGCGCCACGAACCTCTCCAGATGATGATCCTCATCCCCAAGCTGATGATCGATCATTACAAGGCGCTTCGCATAGTGAGCGAGCGGCAGTTCCCACGTCATGCCGATTCCGCCATGCAGCTGAATACATTCCTCCGCAACCAGCGCGCCGATCCTGCCGATGCTGTACTTCGCCGCCGATACTGCCCGCTCACGCACCCGCCGCTCGCCATCGAGCGCCGCGGCCGCATTGATCACCGCTGAGCGCGCCTGTTCGATTTCAAGCAGCAGATCGGCCATCCGATGCTGCAAAGCCTGGAAGCTGCCGATCGGCACGCCGAACTGCTTGCGCGTGCGCAGATACTCGAGCGTGTGATCTTTCGCGACATCCATCGCGCCGACCGCTTCCGCACACAACGCGAGCACGCCGCAGCCAATCGCATATTCGAGCGTCGCGAAGCCTTCGCCCGCGACGCCGAGCACGGCATCATCGCCGAGCGCGACGTTGTCGAACGTGACTTCGGCCGCGCGTCCGCCGTCGATCTTCCGATAGCCGCGCACGTTCACGCCCGCTGCGTCGCGAGGCACGAGAAAGAGGGTGAGGCCTTCTTCCGCGTCGTCGGCGCCGCTCGTGCGCGCCGACACGAGAAACACGGAAGCATGCTCGCCATGCTGGACAACCGCTTTCGCGCCGTTCAGTTGCCACGCGGCGTTGCCGCTGTCACTGTCGCCATTGCCACGTTGCGCACGCGTCGTCACACGCGCGAGTTCGTAGTGCGAATCCGGTTCTCCATGCGCCAGTGCGACGATCCGCGACCCATCGATTAACTCACTGAGCGCGGCTTGCTGCGTATCGTTGCCGCTGCGAGCAATGGCCCGCCCGACGATCAGCGCATCGAGAAACGGCTCGACCACGAGACCACGGCCGAGGCTCTCGAACACGACGGCGATATCGAAACCGCCGCCGCCGAACCCGCCGTGCGCTTCATCGAACAATGCGCCGATAATGCCAAGCTCCGCAAAGCGCCCCCACAGTTCCGTGCTAAAACCTTGGTCCGAGCGCGCGATCCGATCGCGCGTCTCGAAGCCGTATTGCTCGCTGACAAACCGGTTCAGCGTATCCGCCAGCATGCGGCGGTCTTCGGTGTGCTGGAAATTCATGACGTGCGCCTCTTACAGTCCCAGGATCATTTTGGAAATGATGTTTTTCTGGATTTCGTTCGAGCCGCCGAAGATCGACAGCTTGCGATTGTTGAAGTAAAGCGAAGCGGCGCTCGCGGCTTCATCGGGGCCGACCGGTAGGTCATCGAAACCGTCGTGCAGCGCTTCCTCGACGAACGGCTGTGCATACGCGCCCATCGCGCGGCGCGTCAGCGACGAGATTTCCTGGCGAATCTCGGTGCCGCGAATCTTCAGCATCGAACTCTCGGCGCCCGGCACGCCACCGCCCGCCACTGCCGCGATCACGCGCAGGTTGGTGGTCTTCATGTTCTCCAGGTCGATCTCGACGCGCGCCATGCGCGCCGCGAACGCGGGGTCCCGCGCCAGCGGCTTGCCGTTGCGCAGTTGCTTCGCGGCAATCTTGCGCAGCCGGTTGAACGCGGCCACAGAAAAACCGACGCCCGCGATATTCGTGCGCTCATACGTGAGCAGATACTTCGCGTAGGTCCAGCCCTTGTTCTCTTCGCCGACGAGATTCGCCACCGGCACACGCACGTCGGTGAAGAACACTTCGTTGACTTCGTGCTCGCCGTCGAGCGTGATGATCGGGCGCACGTCGACGCCCGGTGTATTCATGTCGATCAGCAGGAAGCTGATGCCTTCCTGCTTGCGCACGTCGGTCGCGGTGCGCACGAGGCAGAAGATCATGTTCGCGTAGTGGCCGAGCGTGGTCCACGTCTTCTGGCCATTGACGATGTAATGCTCGCCTTGCGCATCCGAACCGCGCACGGCAGTCGTTTTCACTGACGCCAGATCGGAGCCCGCGCCCGGCTCCGAGTAGCCCTGACACCACCAGTCGGAGCCGTCGAGAATACGCGGCAGCCAATACCGCTTCTGCGATTCGCTGCCGTATTTGATCAGCACCGGCCCGAGCATGTTGACGCCGAACGGCACCACGCGCGGCGCGCCGGCCAGCGCGCATTCGTTTTCGAAGATGAACTTCTGCACCGCGTTCCAGCCGGGACCGCTGTACTCCTTCGGCCAGTGATTCGCCAGCCAGCCTTGCGCATGCAGAATCGCGTGCCATTCGGCCATGTCGTCGCGCGTGAGGCGGCGCCCGCCGTGCACCTTGTCCGCGAGTCTTCGTGGAAGCCGGTCGCGCAGGAAAGCCTGCACGTCGGCGCGGAAGGCTTCCTCGTCAGGGGTGAAGTTCAGATCCATAGCGGGTTATTCCGTAGAGATTGAGAGGTCGTGTCAGGCGGTCTGATTCAGGCTCGCGAAATCGGCGCCGCGTTCCACGAGGTCGATCAGCAACGGCGACGCTTGCCAGAACAGCGGGTCTTCTTTCGCGAACTCGCGGATGTCGGCGAGAATTTTTGGCAGGCCGACCCTGTCCGCGTATTTCATCGGACCGCCGCGATAACGCGGAAATCCATAGCCATACAGGAAGGTCACATCGACATCCAGCGGCCGCAGCGCGATGCCTTCGTGCACGACGTTCGCGCCTTCGTTGATCATCGCAGCCATGTAGCGGCGCACGATCTCCTCGTCGGTGAAAGTGCGCGGCGTGATGCCGGCGCGCTCGCGTTCGGCGTCGATGATCGCTTCGACTTCCGGATCGGGCGTGCCACTGCGCGATCCTTCGGGGTACAGATAAAATCCGCGTCCAGTCTTCTGGCCGAACCAGCCGCGTTCGCACAGGCGGTCGGCGATCTGCACGTAGCGCGCGGCGGGGTTGCGGGTGGCCGCGCGTCGCTTGCGCGTGGCCCAGCCGATGTCGCCGCCCGCGAGGTCGACCACCTGGAACGGACCCATCGGAAAACCGAAGGCCCGCACCGCCGCGTCGATCTGGTAGGGCGACGCGCCGTCTTCCATCATCGCGTCGGCGGCGCTGCGATACACAGCGAGCACGCGGTTGCCAATGAAGCCGTCGCACACGCCCGCGCGCACCGGCGTCTTGCGCAGCTTCTTCGCGAGTTCGAACGCGGTGGCGACCACGTCCGCGCTGACCTGCTTCGGCACGACCACTTCGAGCAGCTTCATGATGTTGGCGGGCGAGAAGAAGTGCAGGCCGATCACGTCGGCGGGACGCGAGATGCTGGCGGCAATCGCGTCGATGTCGAGATACGACGTGTTGGTCGCGAGCACCGCACCGGCTTTGCAGACGCGATCCAGTTCGGCGAACACGGCCTTCTTCACCGCGAGGTCTTCGAACACGGCTTCGATCACGAGGTCTGCTTGAGCGAGCGCGTCGTACGACGTGCTGCCGTTCCAGCGCGTCATGATCTCGGCTTTCTTTTCCGCGCTCAACCGGCCTTTGGCAATCAGTCCATCGTAGACCTTTTCGATGTGCGCGCGCCCACGTGCAAGCGACCCGTCGTCGCGTTCGACCATCGTCACCGGCAGCCCCGCGTCGAGCACCGCGACCGCGATGCCCGCGCCCATCGTGCCGCCGCCCACCACACCGATGCTGTTGAGCGCGCGCGGTTTCGCGTTGCGCGTCTCGGGCGCCTTCAGCACCTCGCGCTCGGCAAAGAACGCGTGAATCAGGCCGGCACGCTGCGGGCTGTCGATACATTGCAGGAACAGTTTGCGTTCGAGTCGCAGGCCGTCGTCGAAAGGCTGTTCGGTCGCGGCTTCTACGGCCTCGACGATTTTCAGCGGCGAGAACAGGCCGCGCGACTTCTTCGTGGTGTCCGCGCGCGCCGTCGCGACGGCGGCAAGACCCGCGGCGCGATCGGCGAGCGCTGCGGCGTCGCGCGTGCGGCGCACCGGCGCGTGCGCGGCCAGCAGTTCGTGCGTGTACGCGAGCCCTTCCGCGAGGACATCGCCGCTGTTGCCGAGCCGGTCGACCAGACCCAGCGCCAACGCCTCCTTCGCGCCGGCGTGCCGGCCGCTGAGGATCAGATCGAGCGCGGCGGCCGCACCGATCAGACGCGGCGTGCGCTGCGTGCCGCCCGCGCCCGGCAGCAGCCCGAGTTGCACCTCGGGCAACCCGAGTTTCGCGCCGTCGACCGCGAGCCGGTAGTGCGCGGCGAGCGCCACTTCCAGACCGCCGCCGAGCGCCGCGCCATGAATCGCGGCGACGACCGGCTTCGTGCACGCCTCGATGCGGTTGCACACGTCCGGCAGCGACGGCGGCGCCGGTGGTTTGCCGAATTCGCGAATATCCGCTCCGGCGATGAAATTGCGCCCCGCGCCGACGATGAGCACGGCTTCGACGGCCTTGTCGGCGTCGGCGGCTTCGATAGCGGCGAGCAGGCCGCGCCGCACGTCGGCGGACAGCGCGTTGACCGGCGGATGGTCGAGGGTGACGAGCAGCACCTTGCCGCGCAGTTCGCGCGTGACAGTGGCGGCGTCGGCCGAAGGGGTGAGGGTCATGGTGTCGTCTCCTGGGTCGGCCGGGGGTGGCGCTTCAGCGCCTTTCCGGCCCCATGCAAGTTGATGGCTCACTGTTCTGGCGGCAGGCCGGACAAGCCGGGTCTGGCGAAGTGTCCTGATTGTGAAGCGGTCAAGGTTTGTTGACAATTCCATGGGCGATTGACAGACTGTCAAGGTTATTTTGACAAAGGCGCGGCGATGGACGTCAATTCCCTGACTTTGCTCGTCGACATCCTTGATGCCGGCAATCTGAGCGAAGCCGCGCGCCGGCTTAAGATGAGCCGCGCGAACGTGAGCTACCACCTGAATCAACTGGAGCGTTCGATCGGGCTGCAACTGGTTCGACGCACCACGCGCCGGGTCGAGGCGACCGAAATCGGTCTGCAGCTTTACGAGCACGGCCGCACGATCCAGAACGCGCTGCTCGCGGCGCGCGAGTCGGTCGCAACGCTCGGCCAGAGCCTGCAGGGGCGTGTGCGGCTCAGCGTGCCGAGCGGCTACGGTCAACTCGTGATGTCGGACTGGCTGATCGCGTTCAAGCGGCTGTATCCCGGCATCGTGCTGGATGTGATGTTCGAAAACCGCGTCGAGGACCTGATGCGCGACGAAGTCGACATCGCGGTGCGGGTGATGTCGGAGCCGCCGCAAAACCTGGTGGCGCGCGACATGGGACCGGTGAGTTACGTCGCGTGTGCATCGCCGGCTTTTGCGCAGACGCATGGGATGCCCGCGAGACTCGACGATCTGCGCACCGCGCCGCTGATCACGGCGGCCGTGGTCGGCCGGCAGTTACGCGTCGCCGCCTATCTGCGCGACGAGCGGCACGAAGTGCTGCTGGAGCCGGCGATCATCTCCGAAAACTTTCTGTTTCTGCGGCAGGCGGTGCTCGCGGGGCTGGGCGTAGGGCTCGTGCCCGACTATGTGGTGCAGGACGACCTGAAGCGCGGCGACGTCGTGACCGCGCTCGATGAATGGCGCCTGAGCATCTTCGGCACACACATGTACATGCTGTATATGCCGAACCGGCATCACACGCGCGCGGCCGCGACTTTTATCGAATTCGTTTTGCAGCAGGCGCAGGGAAGTGGGCGCGGCGTGGCGGCGTGAGAATGGGCGCGTCGTTGGACGCGCGGCACTGCGAATGGCCAACAGGCACGCGACGAGTTTTCGCGCAGCGCGTGCGCCGCTTGTCGCTCACACGCCGAGTCTGCGCCCGATCGCCGTCCTCACCATCGGGACACCGATCTGCAACAGCTTGCGCACGCCTTCGTCGAGTCCGACCTTCTGCACGGTGTTGTCGATCATCGTCTGCATCACGCTGGTTGGGTAGAACTCGCGGAACAGGCTGTTCGCGCCGGTTCGCGCGAACACCTGATGCAGGAACGAACCGGCGGGCGGCCCGATCCGTTTGAAGAGCCCCATCTTGACGACGCGATTGTTCCAGAGATGCAGTGCGTAGGAGTCCGTGCAAAGCGCCGAGCATTCGTCCAGGTACTTCGGCAGAAATACCTTGTAGTAGTCGTCGAAATGCACCGGGTAGAACAGGCTTTCGGGCAGACCAGCCTTCATGCCGTAGATCGCCGTCAACAGACGCGGGCCGGTGTCGCCCCAGCTGAGGTTGGTCTTTTTCATCGCCTCGACCCGTTGGATCACGTCGTGCAGACGCGCGTCGTCGGGATCGAGGCGCAGCAGCGCATTACAGATGCTGGTGCCGCTCTCCCTGCCGATCAGATTGGGCGGCGCGTTGAGATCGAAATCGCGCAGCAGCAACATGTCGGTGTCGATCCATATCTCGTCGGTCTTCGTGAACATCACGAAGCGGAAGTAATCGGTGAAATGCGCGATCGACGGCACGCCATGAATCGGGAAGTCGTTCAGCGCGTCGGGCGGCAGAATCGCGCTGGCGTCTTTCGCGGCCACGCCGGTGGGCAGATTCCGGATCGGCTCGTAACTGTACAGCGCCACTTCGCTACCGAAAGCCGTGAATGAATTCAGGCACGCCACCTCATAGGGCGAGAGTTCGGGACCATGCCAGAACGACGCAAACCTTGCTTTACTCATAAGGTATCCGGGAGTAACCGCTGAAGATGAGATTGGCGCCGTGCGCGACGAGCGAGTGCCGCTCCTGGCACAGCTACTTCCCCGGATACTAGGCGAACAGATTGGCCGTCACGCATAAAAGGCCGTAATCACACACGAGTTGGCGCAAAACGCTGAGGTGGCTGGCGTCTTGCAGGAAATCGGACAGCGCTCGGCACGCGCTGCGCGAGAAATGCGACGGTCTCCCAGGCGACGCCGCGGCGCTATTTCGACACCGCCGCCTCGAAGCGCTTCACCGCGCCGACGATATCGCCGCGCAGTTGCTGGAGCGCGGCGCGCCGCGTATCCGGCGGCACGAGACCTTGCCACAGCAGGCCGGCAAGCGACGCGGCGGTGGCTTCGATATCGACGGCTTTCTCTTTGCGCACGGCGTCCCATAGCACGTGTTCCATCGGCCCGTAGACGGCGGAGCGCAACAGGCCGAGCGGCATGTCGGCACGCACGTCGCCATTCGCGACGCCTTCGGCGAGCACGCTCATCATCGGCGCGGTATAGCGGCGCTGCAATTCGACGATCACGTCGCCGAACTTGTCGTCCTTCTCGCGTCCTTCGGAGAGAATCAGCGCGCACAGTCCAGTGCCGTCGACGGTCAACCGGTACAGATGCGTGCGCACCAGGTACGTGAATTTGCTGCGCGTACCGGCGATCAGCGGCAATTCGTTTTCGACCTGCGCGATGATCTCGTCATACCAGGTGACGAGCACGCGCACGCACAGATCGCGTTTGCTCGCGAAGTAAGTGAAGATCGTCGCCTCGGAGACGCCGACGCGCCGCGCGATTTCCGTCATGGTGGCGCAAGCGTAGCCGACTTCGGAAAACACGAGCCGGGCCGTTTCAAGGATTGCCTTGAGACGCTGCTCGGAGCGCGCCTGCACGGGCACGCGGCGGGAGACGGAGGATGTGGTCATCGAGACAATGGCTGCGGCGGATGGAAAGGGCGGATAAATTGAGTTTAGCTCAATCTCTGTTCCAGTAACCATTCGCGAAAATAGCGTTTGCAAATTACGTTGCTATATTGGTTCACTCATAACTTGAGTTACACTCAATTTTTTCAAAGCCGCAGCAAGCAAGTGATGGAGACACCCCACATGCCTACCGCTTCGCAACACACCTCATCGCCGCCCACTTCGTCGAAGGGCTACCGCTCGGTCTTTCGGGAGGGCCTCTTCGACGGCCAGGTGATCGTCGTCACCGGTGCGGGCAGCGGGCTGGGCCGGTGCACGGCGCACGAACTCGCGTCGTTAGGGGCGAGGCTGGCGCTGATCGGCCGCAGCGAAGACAAGCTGAGAGCCGTGCAGGCGGAGTTGGCCGCGGACCATGAGCAAGTCGCCGGCGGCCATCGAATCTACTCATGCGACATCCGCAACGAGCAGCAGGTCTGCGAAACGATTGCATCGATCATCACGGAGCTGGGCCGCGTCGACGGTCTTTTCAATTGTGCCGGTGGTCAGTTTCCAGCCAGGCTGGAAAACATTTCGTTGAACGGGTGGGACGCGGTCGTGCGCAACAATCTGCACGGCACTTTCCTGATGTCCCGCGAGTGCTACACGCAATGGATGCAGCATCACGGCGGCACGATCGTCAACATGCTCGCCGACATCTGGGGCGGCATGCCCGGCATGGGCCACTCGGGCGCAGCGCGCGCGGGCGTCTGGAACTTCACGGAGACCGCCGCGTGCGAGTGGGGTCACGCGGGCGTCCGGGTCAACGCGGTCGCGCCGGGCTGGATCGCGTCCGCCGGCATGGACAGCTATCACGAAGACTACCAGGCCCTACTGCGCACGCTGAAGCACAAGGTCCCACTGCAACGCTTCGGCACCGAATCCGAACTCGCCAGCGCCGCCGTGTTCCTGCTCTCCGAGGCGTCGGCGTTCATCAATGGTACGGTGATCCGCGTCGATGGCGGCGTGCCGAACGCGCGACATTCGTGGCCGTTGCCCGACGCGGAGCGTACGATCGAATACAACGGTTTTCCGCGCTATCAACCGCCAGCCGGTTTGCGGGACGAGGCTGCGCCGAAGGCCGCGACGTAGGCGGGCAAGCGACGACATCCCGCCACGCACCGAGAGCAAACGGACAGCGACGCGACGGCGCCCCCAGGCGACACGAAGGAGACACGATGAACCTCGAAGGCCAGACCTACGACTCGCTAGCGGCGAATTTCGCCTGGCGTATTCCGGCGCGCTACAACATGGGTGTTGATGTCTGCGATAAATGGGCCGACGGCTCGGGCCGTCTCGCGCTGATTTATGAAGACCCCGACGGCCACGCCACGCGCTACACGTTCGACGAACTGAAGAGCCTGTCCGACCGCTTCGCGAACGCATTGCAGTCGAGTGGCGCGCAACGCGGCGACCGCATCGGCATCTTCCTGTCGCAATCGATCGAAACGGCCATCGCGCATCTCGCCGCGTACAAGGCGGGCATGGTGGCCGTGCCGCTGTTTGCGCTGTTCGGCGTCGACGCGATCGAACATCGCCTCGGCGACAGCGGCGCGGTGGCGTTGATCACCGATCACGCGGGCGTGCAGAAAGTCGAGGAAATCCGCGCGGCGTTGCCGGATTTGCGCAGCGTTTTCAGCGTCGATATCGACGAGGATCACGCGGACCCGCGCGCGCCCGTGCGTTCGTTCTGGCAGGCTCTGAAAAACGCGTCCGCTGACTTCACGCCGCTCGACACCGCTGCCGACGATCCCGCGGTCATCATCTACACGTCGGGCACGACCGGCAAACCGAAGGGCGCGTTGCACGGGCACCGTGTGCTGCTCGGCCACTTGCCGGGCGTCGAGATTTCGCAGCAGGGCTTTCCCGCGAACGCGACGCTGATGTGGACGCCCGCCGACTGGGCGTGGATCGGCGGACTGTTCGACGTGCTGCTGCCGTCGTGGCATCACGGCGTCGCGGTGCTTGCGCGTCGTTTTGCGAAATTCGACGGCGAGGCCGCGTTCGATCTGATGGCGCGTCATGCGGTTTCGCATACGTTTCTGCCGCCGACCGCGTTGAAGATGATGCGCGGCGTCGAGCGGCCTGAGCGTTGGAGCCTCGCGCTGCGTTCGGTGGCGAGCGGCGGCGAATCGCTTGGCGAGGAATTGATCGGCTGGGGCCGCCAGGCGCTCGGCGTGACGATCAACGAGTTCTATGGGCAGACCGAGTGCAACGTCGTGGTGTCGTCGTGCGCGGCGCTGTTCGAACCGCGCTTCGGCGCGATTGGCCGCGCGGTGCCGGGGCACCACGTCGCGATCGTCGATGCGCACGGCAACGAACTGCCGCCGGGCGCCATCGGCGATATCGCGGTGGCCGCGCCCGATCCGGTGATGTTCCTCGGCTACTGGCGTAACGAGCCCGCGACGCGAGAGAAGTTTCGCGGCAAGTTTCTGCTGACCGGCGACCTCGGCACGCGCGACGCGGACGGCTTCATCCGTTTCGTCGGCCGTGGCGACGACGTGATCACGAGCGCGGGCTACCGGATCGGACCCGCGTCGATCGAAGATTCACTGCTGCGCCATCCGGCGGTTTCGATGGCGGCCGTGATCGGCGCACCGGATCGCGAGCGCACCGAGATCGTGATGGCGTTCGTGGTGCTGAAGCCTGGCTTTATCGGCGACGCGGCGCTAGTGCGCGAGATTCAGCAGCATGTCAAAACGCGCCTCGCCGCGCATGAATATCCGCGCGAGATCCGCTTCGTCGAAAGCCTGCCGATGACCGCGACCGGCAAGGTGATCCGCAAGGCACTGCGTGCGGGACTAACGCAGGACGCGGACGATCCCGCCGCTAAAACCTGAATATCGATGACTCAAGACTTACGCAAATCCTCGACCCGAACCGCGAGAACGCTCAGGACGTCAGGCCCGAGGACAACCGCCGCCGCACTCGACGACACCGACCGCAAGTTGCTCGCGCTGCTCGCCGAAGACGCCACCCGCACTTACGCGGAACTCGGCAAGCTGCTGTTTCTGTCGGCGCCCGCGGTCCACGAGCGCGCGAGGCGTTTGAAGAAAGAAGGCGTGATCAAAGGCACCGTCGCCGCACTCGATGCGGCCAAACTGGATCGGCCGTTACTCGCGTTCGTGCACGTCGATACGACGAGTTGGGCGGTCACGCGGCAATTGCTTGCGCTCGAAGAACTATCGGACGTCGAGGAGATTCACACTGTGACGGGCGAGAGCGCGATGCTGCTGAAAGTACGCACGCGCGACACGCAGTCGCTCGAACAACTGCTCGCGCGCATTCACGCGATAGAGGGCTTCACCGGCACGCGCAGTTATATCGCGCTGACCACGTATCTGGAACGCGGACCGAGCCCTGACCTGTAGCGAGCCGCGCGTCCTTGGCACGCCGCGCGACGGCGCGAGCGTGTCGCTCACGCATGCAGCGCAAGACCCTTGACCGCCTTGTCGACCGCTTTCCTCGGCCCGCGCACCGCGAGTCCGACGAGATCGGGCGTGTCGGCGGGCTCCGCGCGAAACGCCTCGCGATTCGCTGCGTCGTGGCCGGTCGAGAACATCGCGCGCACATACACCGCGCGCGTCAACTCGCGTTCGATGCCTTGCCGGAACGCACGCAGCAAACCCGCGTTATCGGCCTGATACACCATCATCGGCTGACCGAGCAGGCGCGCGTGATGGCGCCCGGCTGCGTCCTCATATGGCTCGCCGAGTGCCTCCGGCGCCGCGCCCGCGATGCCCGTGGCGAGAAACGCGGTCACATTGAGTTTTTGCCAGACGGCGAGATCGTCCAGCACGATGATCGCGACTTTCGTATCGAATTCCATCACGCACTACGCTCCATGTTCGAAAGGGTTTCACCAGTCGAATCTTATGGAAATTCGGCGCGCGTAGGGATGGGCGCGCGGTAAAAACGAATGGGCTTCGGCGAACGCGCGTTTGCGTCGCGTCCTTGTCGGTTTTTGCCTAATGGGGTTAGGCGTAGGTCCGCTTCATCGAAGCCGCGTGCTGCGATGCAACCTGGCCCGGCCGCGCGTCCATCGCCGCTCGCATGCGGACGAAGCGCGTGGCGAGCGACGCGGAAGCCAGAGCCAAAGCCGATCCGGCGGTGCGCCGCTCGCATGCTACGATGCTTCGCTTAATGCGTATGCAAGCGATCGGAGACATAGATGCGTCCGGAGAGTGCCGCCCGTTTCGACGAAGAGTTCGCGCCTCGCATCGCCGAGGCAATCGCCGCCTGTTTCGCCACGACCGTGCATACCGAAGTGCTGCCGTACGGCGGCCCTCGGCACCCCACGCGCGTGCGGATTCATGCGGCGCCGCTCGCGGATCTCGGCCACTACGCGCATCCGTTGAATCTGTACCTGACGTGGGACAGCGACGAGATCGAAAGACTGATGGACGCGCAAGGACCGACGCGCTTCGCCAACTATCTCGCCGCGCTGCCGCGCAAGCTGAGCGCGTGGACCCACGCGCGCGAACTGGATTTTCTGTCGCACACGCAGGGTGAGCCGGTGGCGTTGATCGGCGGGCTCGACTTCGAATCGTGAGCGGCGCGCGCGGCGTGTTGTGCGTGACGCTCAGCCCCCCAGCGCCGGATCGCTCATGCTGCTCTTGCCCGTCTCCACGTGTCCGGCGAAGCGCCGCACGAACGTCGCGTCGGTATCGACCGTTATCGCCAGGTCGTACCAGCCGTGCGCGTTGCGCAGATCGAGGTAGAGCTGTTCGGTATCGCCGCCGCGCACCGAATGTTTGATGACGTGGTTCGCGTCGTACGCGTTGACGATCGTGAACTGGCAACGCGCGCTGCCCACGTTCTCCAGCCGCAGTTGCAGATTGCCGTTCGACACGTCGTAACCCTCGGCGACTTCAGGACGCGCGACCTCCGAGCCGTGCCACCACCCGCCGCGTGCGGCCGCCTTGCCCGCGAAGCGGCGCAGAAAACCGTTCGGGCCGTGCACCGTGAAGTCGTAGCTGCCGTCCGCATTCAACGGCAACAGGTCCTGCAGGCGCTTGCCCGCTTCGACGGTATAGCTGCGCGGCGCGTCGGCGCTGAGCGCGGCATACACGAGAAACACCGCGCCGGTGCGTCCCGTGTTGACGAAGCGCATCGTCAGCTTGCCGGCCGACGCATCGCTGTGTAGGCGCACGAACAGTTCGTACGGCA
This sequence comes from Paraburkholderia ginsengisoli NBRC 100965, assembly GCF_000739735.1. Taxonomy (GTDB): domain Bacteria; phylum Pseudomonadota; class Gammaproteobacteria; order Burkholderiales; family Burkholderiaceae; genus Paraburkholderia; species Paraburkholderia ginsengisoli. The sequence goes on from NZ_BBJF01000003.1 coordinate 621,856, forward strand.
ATGCGCGCGCCGGGCGCACGCCGGGCTCCTGCTGCGGCACGGCCTGCACGGCCGGCGGCAGCGGTACGTAATCCGGGTGACGGTTCTGATCGGCGGGCACATAGGCGCTCGTGCCCGGCAGCGTCGGCAGGGCGGTGTTCGGATTGTCGAAGTTGAATGCCGATGTCAGATCGCCGCACACCGCGCGGCGCCACGGCGTGATGTTCGATTCGCCGAGATTGTGCTGCTGGCCGAAGCGCTTTTCGATGAAGCGGATCACTGACGTGTGGTCGAACAGTTCCGAGCACACGTAGCCGCCTTTCGACCACGGCGACACCACCAGCATCGGCACGCGCGGTCCGAGTCCGTACGGCGCCGCGGCGGTCTTCGCATCGCCCGGATAGATTTCGTGCGTGGTGTCCACAGTCGACAAACCGTTGGCGTTCGACGAAGGCGCGAACGGCGGCGCGATGTGATCGAAGAAGCCGTCGTTCTCGTCGTAGTTGATCAGCAGCACGGTCTTGCTCCACACCTCGGGATTCGACGTGAGAATCTGCAGCACCTGATCGATGTACCACGCGCCGTAATTCGACGGCCAGTTCGGATGCTCCGAATACGCTTCGGGCGCGACGATCCAGGAGACTTGCGGCAGCGCGTTGTTCTGCACGTCGCGCTTGAGGATGTCGAAGTAGCCGTCGCCTTTCGCCGCATTGGTGCCGGTGCGCGCGTTGTCGTAGAGCGGGTTGCCGGGCTGCGCGTTGCGGTACTGATTGAAGTAGAGCAGCGAGTTGTCGCCGTAGTTGCCGATGTACGGGTTCTGCGTCCAGCCCCACGAACCGTTGGCGTCGAGGCCGGTGCCGGCGTCCTGATAGATCTTCCACGAAATGCCCGCGTTCTGCAGCACTTCCGGATAGGTGGACCAGCCGTAGCCGAGTTCGGAATTGTCGATCACGGGGCCGCCGCCGCTGCCGTCGTTGCCGACCCAGCCGCTCCACATGTAATAGCGGTTCGGGTCGGTCGGGCCCATCAGCGAGCAGTGATACGCGTCGCAGATCGTGAACGCATCGGCAAGTTGATAGTGAAACGGGATGTCGTCGCGTGTCAGGTAGGCCATCGTGGTCGCGCTTTTGGCGGGCACCCACTGGTTGTTGAGCCCGCCGTTGCACGCGGCATGCGTGCTGCCCCAGTCGTGCGCGAGATCCTGCAGGAATTGCAGACCCAGGTTCGGCGCGGTGGGTCGGAACGGCAACACGTAGCCGGTATTGGCGGGGTCCGCCGCGAGCGGTTGATACCACACGGGCTTGCCGTTCGGCAGATCGATGGCACGGGTGTCGCCGAAACCGCGCACGCCTTTGAGCGTGCCGAAGTAATGGTCGAACGAACGGTTTTCCTGCATCAGCACGACGATATGTTCGACGTCGCGGATCGAACCGGTGCGGTTATTCGCTGGAATCGCGAGCGCGTTGCGGATGCCCAGCGGCAACATGCTCAATGCGGTGGCTGAACCGGCGGCTTGCGCGGCGGAGCGCAGAAAATCACGGCGATTTTTTGAAGTCATGGTGTTGGCTTTCGATCTTCGGTTGACGAACGATACCCGCAGCGCGCGAGCCGAAGCCGCGCGTCGTGGGCGCGCGGAACTCAATCCACAGTGTGGATGACGGGTGGGGCGAGCGGCGTCGGCGCGGCGGCGGACAGCGTGGCGCCGGCGTCGGAGGTGGGCAGCGGTGGGGTTTGAATCGTGAGCGCGGCGGGTGCGGGCGAGGTTGACGCTGGGTCTGCCGGCAGGATCGCGCGCGCGGATGTGTTGCCGTTGCTGTTTTCCGCGGGACTGGCGATCGAGCTCAGCGTGCTCGTGCCGGCTGTGTCGTCGTTGCTATCGTTACCGCATGCGCCGAGCAGCGTGCAGAGCGACGTGGCAATCAACGCACTCGTCAAACGTTTGCGCCGCGAAGCAGGAATGAGCGTGAGCGTGGACACAGCGGACATGGGAATGTCTCCGGCACGGGGAAGGGGCGCCAGGGCATCGGTGTGCCGAGGTCAGCGATGCGGCAGCATAATCGCTTACCTGTGTAATTTTTGTGAAGGGGCGGTGAGATGCGGCGGCTCACCGCTTGCTGCTAGGAGTCACCACTCCCCAGAACGAAAGCGCCAATCGCCTCATTCAACCTCTCCGGCGCATCCCGATGCGGCGAATGTCCGCAAGCATCGAGCTTGACGAGCCGCGCGTGCGGTACGCGATCCGCGATCGTATCGATCTGCGCCATCGTGCCGTAGTTGTCATCACGCCCCTGCACCGCGAGCAGCGGCCGGCGAATCGACGCGAGTTCCGCCACGATGGACCACTGCTTGAACGCCGGATTCAACCAGACATCATTCCAGCCATAGAACGCGGATTCGACATCGGCGTGATAGCGGCCGAGCTTGTCTCGCAGGTCGGTGGACTCGTAGAGCCGCTTCGTCTGCGCGATGCTCTGCACCGAAATGTCTTCGACAAACACGTGCGGTGCGATGACCACCGCGCCCGCCAGCGCATCGGGATAAAACGCCGCGTACAGCAGCGCAATCGAGCCGCCGTCGCTATGGCCCATCACCCACATCCGCTGGCGTTCGCGCATATCGATGTCGAGCGCGTCGAGTAGCGCGGGGAGAACATCGCGTGCCTGGGCGGTCATGAAATCGACGGGCCATTTCACGTTGTGCGCACGCGGCGTCGACTGTCCGTAGCCTGGCCGCGAATAAACCAGCCCACGCACGCCGAGCCGTTCGCACAATGTTTGCGGCCAGTCGCGCCACATCGCAACCGAGCCGAGCCCTTCGTGCAGGAACACGGCGATCGGCGCGTCGGCCGCCGTCTCGTTGACCCAGCGATATTCGATGCGCAACGGCCCATGCGATGCGGTAGCGGGCAATTCAGCGAAATGGCGGCCCGTATTAGTGGTCGCGGCGGCAACGAGAGCGGGATTCTGCATGGATCACCTTATGACTGTTCGCGCAGTTTGAAGCGTTGAATCTTGCCGGTGGCGGTTTTCGGCAGATCGTCGGCGAACACGATATCGCGCGGATATTTATGCGGCGCGAGCCGCTCCTTGACGAAGGCCTTCAACTCCTCCGCGAGTATCTCAGACGGCGCGAACTCGCGCTTCAGCACGACGAACGCGCGGGTCTTAACGAGGCCGCCGTGATCGACGCCGACCACCGCCGCTTCGAGCACCGCAGCGTGCTGCACGAGCACCATCTCCACTTCGACCGGCGACACATACTGGCCGCTGACCTTCAGCATGTCGTCGCTGCGGCCCGCATAGACATAGCAGCCATTCGGCAAACGGCAGTACTTGTCGCCGCTGCGAATCCATTCGCCGAGAAACGTCGCGCGCGTTTTCTCGCGATTGCTCCAGTACATCAACGCGGCGCTCGGCCCCTTGATATACAGATCGCCGATCTCGCCATCGGGCACGAGGCGACCGGCTTCGTCGCGCAACTCGACTTCGTAGCCTGGCACCGGACGGCCGGTCGTGCCATATTCGACCGCGCCCGCGCGATTCGACAGGAAGATGTGCAGCATCTCGGTCGAACCGATGCCGTCGAGAATCTCGGCGCCGAAATGTGCGGTGAAGCGCTCGCCGATCTCACGCGGCAATGCCTCGCCCGCCGACGTGCAGACGCGCATCGCGACAGCGTCACGCGCGGGCAGATTGGGCGACACGAGCATGCTCGCGTACAGCGTGGGGACGCCGTAGAAAACGGTCGGGCGATGCCGCACGAGGCGCGCGAAAATCGCGTCGGCGGTCGGGCGCTCGGCCATCAGCACGGCAGTGGCGCCGACCGACAGCGGGAAGGTCAGCGCGTTGCCGAGACCGTACGCGAAGAACAGCTTGGCGGCGGAAAACACCACGTCGCTCTCGGCGATCCCCAACACGGCCTTCGCATACAGCTCGGCGGTCCAGTACAGATTCGCGTGTGTGTGGACGGTGCCCTTCGGCTTGCCGGTCGAGCCCGACGAATACAGCCAGAACGCGATGTCGTCGCAACCGCTCGCACAGCCCTTGACGGCGGGCGCGGCGGCGTCGATCAGCTCGTCGAGCCGCGGCGCGGCTACGGGGTCGCCGTCGAGCGGCTGTGAAACGATCAACTGGCAACCGTCTTGTTCAGCGCTATTCAGTTGACCCAACGCGTGCGTGACGTTCGGCAGCAACGCACCCGTTACGATCACCGCGCGCGCGTGGCTATGCGTGAGCATGTACACGTAGTCGGCGGGAGTGAGCAGCGTGTTCGCGATCACCGGCACGACGCCCGCGTACAGCGCGCCGAGAAAAACGACCGGCAGCGCCACGGTGTCGAGCATCACGAGCAGCACACGCTCTTCGGGATGCACGCCGAGCGTGCGCAATGCACTCGCGAAGCGTCGCGCGCGGTCTTCGAGCTCGCCGTAGGTGGTGGTGCCCGCATCGTCGACGTAGGCGATCTTGTTGGCCCGCGCTTCATTCAACCGAAACAGGTGGGTGGCGAAGTTGAACAGCGCGGGCGGCGGCGCGACCGGCGCGGACTGACTTGCGGCTGTTTCCAGCAGGGCTTCCATGTGTCTCCTCCGTCTGTGGGGCGGTCCGGCCGTTGTGTGCTCTTGATCCGCGCGATGCGTGCAATTCGTCGCGTGCCGCTAGGGCGTGGGCGAGTGAGTCGTTTGCGTGAGCGTGTCGATAGCCGCGGCCGGCGCCTGGATCGCACTGCGCCGGTGATAGAACGCCAACGCACGCAAGCCGCCGAGTTCTTCGCCACCGCCCGCGCGGCCGGGGCCACCATGCAGCGACATCGGCATCACGTTGCCGTGGCCGGTCTGACTTTGCTGAACCGATGGCGAGATCGCATGCACGCGGCCGTGCGAGTCGGCGAGTTCGAGCGCCAGCCGGCCGAGATGCGCATCGTCGTTCGAATAGATCGACGCGACGAGCGAACCCTGGCCGCGTCGCGCCAACTCAACCGCATGCGCCTCCGGCAAGCCGCTGCCGTGGGCGGCGACGCGATAGGGTGCAACCGCGGCTACGGGGCCGAACACTTCGACGTCGTGCAGCAGCGTCGCGCTGTCCGGATCGTTGACCACGAACAGATGCGGCGCGACGCATGCCGCAATCGCCGGGTCCGCGTCGATCAGGGGCGCGGCCGAGCCGTCGTAGGCGAGCACCGCTTCCTCGCGCAATGCGGCGATGCCCGCGAGCACGTTCTCGTATTGCTCGCGGCTCACGAGCGAGCCCATCCGCACGTCGTCGTTGCGGGGGTTGCCGACGCTGATCTTCGCGAGCTTCGCTTTGAGTGCATCGAGCACCGTTTCGAGCGCGTCTTCCGGCACGAACGCACGCCGGATCGCCGTGCATTTTTGCCCGGACTTCACTGTCATTTCCCGCACCACCTCCTTGATGAACAGATCGAAGGCGGCCGTGTCGGGCTTTGCATCAGCGCACAGGATCGCGCTGTTCAGACTGTCGGCTTCGACGTTCAGACGAGCGCCGTGCTGCACGAAAGCGGGATGCTCGCGCAGCGTCGCGGCGGTGTCCGCCGAGCCGGTGAACGACACCACGTCGAAGGCGCGAATCTGATCGAGCAGACCCGCCGAGCCGCCGCAAATCACGGAGAGCGCACCGGGCGGCAGCAGGCCCGCGTCGACCACATCGGCGATCATGCGCTGCGTGAGCCACGCGGTGGCCGTGGCGGGCTTGACGATGACCGGCACGCCGGACAACAGCGCGGGCGCCGCTTTCTCCCACAGTCCCCACGCCGGAAAGTTGAACGCGTTGATGAAGAGCGCGACGCCGCGCGTCGGTGTCAGCACGTGCTGCACGCTGAACGATCGATCCTTGCTCAACGCGACGCTGTCGCCGTCGCGCAGCGCGTGCACGTCGCCGAGCGACGCGCCGAGTTTTGCGTAGTACGACAAAGTAAAAATGCCGCCGTCGATATCGACGGCCGAGTCGTTGCGCGTGGTGCCGGAGTTCGCGGTGGCGATCGCGTAGTAGTCGTCGCGCTTCGCCTGCAGCAGCTTGACGATGTCGGCGAGGCGGGCGGCCCGCTGCGCATAGGTCAACGCGCGCAATGCGGCGCCGCCCTGATCGCGAGCGAAGCCGAACGCGTGCGCGAGGTCGAGGCCCGCGCTTGACACACGCACGAGCGCAACGCCGGTCACCGGATCGGTGAGCGTCGTGCCCGCGCCTCTGCCGGCGATCCACTGGCCGGCCACATGATTCTTCAGGAGTTCGGTCATGATGTGCTCAGGCGGGAGTGAATTCGATCGCGCCTTGCGGCAGCAGATACAGCACCAATGCCTGACCATTCGTGACGGTCGGGCGATGCGCGGAGCCGGGGCCATACACGCACCAGCCGGCCGGGTGGCCGTCGAACGTCGCGCCCTCGGTGAGCGGCATGATCAGATCGATCTCGCCATGCGGGTGAACGTGATGCGGACCGGCAATGTCGCGCATGTCGACCACGTCGACGGAAAAGCCGTGGGTCTCGGGCAAGGGCTTGAAGATGCGGCCATAGCGGATGCCGGCGCCTTCGCGGTTGCACAGCCAGCCTTCGGCGACGCCAGTCCGGCACGCGTTCGCGAGATCGCGGAAGGTCGCGCCGTCGGCGGGGCAGGTGTCGTTCAGCCACGCGGCGAGTTGGCCGTCGAGCGGCCGGCCGGCGAGTTGCGCGGTGACGCCCGCAATCAGGCGCTGGAATTCATGTGGGGACATGCGACCTCCAGATGGCGCGTTCACACAAGGAAGGCGCCTGGAGGCACCTTAATGCATGCGTGTTGCCGCGCCGTCTCCGTGACGCTGCCGAATCAATTCGACAGCGTTTGTTATTGGATCAATATTTGGCGAAAATTAACCGTTCACCTGGTGCGTGTCAAGCACTATAGTACATATATCGCAGTCCAGAGGTGATTAAACATGAATCAAAAGTACTCTCCTGCGCCATTGGACGAGGCCGCCGCCGCCGACGACGCCAGCCCCGCCGAACGCACTGAGCGCGGCGCCGAGCGCGAGGAGCGCGATCCGTTCCTCACGGCAATGGGCGAGCGTGTGCGGCTGCTGCGCGCGCGCCGCGGCATGACCCGCAAAACGCTCGCCACCGAAACCGGTTTGTCGGAACGGCACCTGGCGAATCTGGAGTCGGGTGTCGGCAATGCGTCGGTGCTGGTCTTGCGGCAACTTGCGGCCGCGTTGAACTGTCCGCTCGCCGAAGTGATCGGCGACGAAACCACCGCGTCCGCCGAGTGGCTGCTGATCCGCGAGCTGCTGCACGGCCGCGATCAGGCGGCGTTGCAGCGGGCGCGCGTGGCGCTCGCCGAGATGTTCGCGCAGGCGCCACGCGACCCGCATCGCAAGGACCGGATCGCGCTAATCGGGCTGCGCGGGGCCGGCAAATCGACGCTCGGGCGGATGCTCGCGCAGGAACGCAAGGTGCCGTTCGTCGAGTTGACGCGCGTGATCGAGCAACTGGCCGGCTGCCCGCCATCGGAGATTCATTCGTTGTACGGAGCAAGTGCTTACCGGCGCTACGAGCATCGCGCGCTGGAGGCCGTGATCCACGAGCATGAGCGCGCGGTGATTGCGTCGCCGGGCGGGCTGGTGTCGGAGGCGGGTACCTTCAACGCGCTGCTATCGCACTGCTTCACCGTGTGGCTGCAAGCCACGCCGGAAGAGCATATGCGCCGGGTCGTCGCGCAAGGCGATTTGCGGCCGATGTCAGGCAACAGGGAAGCGATGGACGACCTGAAGCGCATCCTCGCAGGTCGCGGCGAACTGTACGGCCGTGCCGACATGACCTTCGACACCAGCGAGAAAACGCTCGCGGACGCTTATCTGCAATTGCGCGACCGCCTCGCCGCGCGGCTCGCCGCGGAATCGCCGGATGACGCCCGGTTGAGCTGACAGGCAGCGGGCAGGTCAGGGTTTACTAGCAAACATGCATTAAAGTGCTTTACACGGGTATGGCAGTGCACTATTGTTCAAAAAACGATTTTGCATCGTCCAGTCAGGAGACGCCCCCATGTCCGCAGCAGAAACCGCCCTCGCGCCGGTCGACTACCGCACCGATCCTTCGCAGTACAAGCACTGGAAGCTGAGCTGCGACGGCCCGGTCGCGACGCTCGGCATCGATATCGCGGAAGACGGTGGCATCCGCGACGGCTACAAGCTGAAGCTGAATTCCTACGACCTCGGCGTCGACATCGAACTGCACGACGCCATACAGCGCATCCGCTTCGAACATCCCGAAGTCAAAACCGTGGTGCTGACGAGCCTGAAGGACCGCGTGTTCTGCTCGGGTGCCAACATCTTCATGCTGGGGCTGTCGACGCACGCGTGGAAGGTCAACTTCTGCAAGTTCACGAACGAAACGCGCAACGGTCTCGAAGACTCGTCGCGTCACTCGGGCCTGAAGTTTCTCGCCGCGGTGAACGGCGCGTGCGCCGGCGGCGGCTACGAACTCGCGCTGGCCTGCGACGAGATCTATCTGATCGACGACCGCTCGTCGTCGGTGTCGTTACCGGAAGTGCCGCTGTTGGGCGTGCTGCCGGGTACCGGCGGCCTCACGCGCGTCACCGACAAACGCAAGGTGCGCCACGACCGCGCCGACATCTTCTGCACGGTGGTCGAAGGCGTGCGCGGCGAACGCGCGAAAGCATGGCGTCTCGTCGATGAAGTCGTGAAGCCGAACCAGTTCGATCAGGCAATCCAGTCGCGCGCGCTCGAACTCGCGGCGCAAAGCGACCGCCCGGACGACGCGCAAGGCGTTGTGCTCACGCGGATCGAACGCACGGATCGCGAAGACGGCCTGACCTATAAAACACTCGACGTCACGATCGATCGCGCGAAGCGCATCGCGACGTTCACGGCTCGCGCGCCCCAAACCGAACCGCCTTCGAGCATCGACGCGATCGTCGCCGCGGGCGTCGACTGGTGGCCGCTGCAATTCGCGCGCGAACTCGACGACGCGATCCTGTCGATGCGCACCAACGAACTCGACGTCGGCACCTGGATCTTCAAGACTGAAGGCGACGCGCGCAACCTGCTCGCCGCCGACGCCACGCTGATGCAGCACAGGGACCACTGGTTCGTACGCGAGACGATCGGGCTGCTGCGCCGGACGCTCGCGCGCATCGATGTGTCGTCACGCTCGCTGTTCGCACTGATCGAACCGGGTTCGTGCTTTGCCGGCACCTTCGCGGAACTCGCATTCGCCGCCGACCGCACGTACATGGCCGCGTTGCCGGGCAATGAGGAAGAAGAGCCGGCTATCACGCTGTCGGAAGTCAACTTCGGTCTTTATCCGCTGGTCACGCACCAATCGCGGCTCGCGCGGCGCTTCTACGAAGAGGCCGAGCCGCTCGACGCGGTGCGCTCGCGGATCGGCCAGCCGGTCAAGCCGGTGGAAGCCGAGCGCCTCGGTCTCGTCACCGCATCGCCGGACGATATCGACTGGGCCGACGAAATCCGCATCGCGCTCGAAGAACGTGCGGCGATGTCGCCGGATGCATTGACGGGTCTCGAAGCGAATCTGCGCTTCAACGGCCCGGAGACAATGGAGACCCGCATCTTCGGGCGTCTTACCGCGTGGCAGAACTGGATTTTCAACAGGCCGAACGCGGTGGGCGAGAAGGGTGCGCTCAAGGTGTACGGCAAGGGCAGCAAGGCGCAATTCGACGTCTCGCGCGTGTGATATCCGCCTGGACGTGCGCATGAGTGCTCGCAGTTCGAGCAACGCGCAGCACGCACTTCACGCGAACCGCGCGACCAGACGCAACGCCAGTTGCCCAATCCCGATACGCGCCTCTCACCGTCAGCACTGCAGCTTCCTAACAAGGAACCGACCATGTCAACGATCAACTACAGCGAAAAGATTCCGAACAACGTCAACCTCGCCGACGACCGTGCGTTGCAACGCGCCCTCGAACAGTGGCAGCCGAATTTCCTGTCGTGGTGGGGCGATACGGGACCGGAAGGCTCGCACGGATACGACGTTTATCTGCGCACGGCGGTGAGCGTCGACGCGGGCGGCTGGGCGCACTTCGATCACGTGAAGATGCCGGACTATCGCTGGGGCATCTTCCTCACGCCTGGCGAGCAGGATCGCAAGATTCACTTCGGCGAACACAAGGGCGAAGCGGCATGGCAGGACGTGCCCGGCGAACATCGCGCGAACCTGCGCCGTATCATCGTCACGCAAGGGGACACGGAGCCGGCGTCGGTCGAGCAGCAGCGTCACCTGGGGCTGACGGCGCCTTCCATGTACGATCTGCGCAACCTGTTCCAGGTCAACGTCGAAGAGGGGCGTCACCTGTGGGCAATGGTGTATCTGCTGCACCGTTACTTCGGTCGCGACGGTCGTGAGGAAGCCGAAGCATTGCTCGGCCGCCGTTCGGGAGACGACGACAATCCGCGCATTCTCGGCGCGTTCAACGAGAAGACGCCAGACTGGCTCGCGTTCTACATGTTCACGTACTTCACCGACCGCGACGGCAAGTTCCAGTTGTCGGCGCTCGCGGAATCGGGCTTCGACCCGCTCGCGCGCACCACGAAGTTCATGCTGACCGAGGAAGCGCATCACATGTTCGTCGGCGAATCGGGTGTGTCGCGCGTGATCCAGCGGACCGCACAGGTAATGAATGAACTCGGCACCGACGATGTCGCGAAGATTCGCGCGGCCGGCGTGATCGATCTGCCGACCATCCAGCGCTATCTGAACTTCCACTACTCGGTGACGATCGACCTGTTCGGCGCCGATCATTCGTCGAATGCGGCCACGTTCTATAGCTCCGGTCTGAAGGGGCGCTATGAAGAGAACAAGCGCGACGACGATCATCGACTGAACGGCCAGAGCTACAAGCTGCTCGACGTGCAGGACGGCAAGCTGGTCGAGCGCGAAGTGCCGATGCTCAACGCGATGAACGAAGTCCTCCGCGACGATTACATCAAGGACTCGGTGGCGGGCGTCGGGCGCTGGAACAAGGTGCTCGAAAAGGCCGGCATCGATTTCCGCATGACGGTGCCGCATAAAGCGTTCAACCGGCAGATCGGCACCTTTGCGGGCACGCGCGTATCGCCGGACGGCCGTGTGATCAGCGAGGCCGAATGGGCCGCGAACGAAGCGAAGTGGCTCGCGTCGCCCGAGGATCGCGCGTTCGTCGCGTCGCTGATGGGCCGCGTCACGGACGCGGGCAAGTTCGCGAACTGGATTGCGCCGCCCGCGATGGGCGTGAACCGTCAGCCGATCGACTTCGAATACGTGCGCTTTAACTGAAACGAACGCACGCGCGGCGCGTAGTACACCCTGGTGGAGGAAGTCATGAACGGCCCAGTATCGATCGAAGTTTTCAGGCAGCATCTGATCGATCCGGAAATCTGCATTCGCTGCAATACCTGCGAAGAGACTTGCCCGATCGATGCGATCACGCACGACGATAACAACTATGTGGTCAAGGCGGATGTCTGCAATGGCTGCATGGCGTGCGTGCCGCCATGTCCGACCGGAGCAATCGACAACTGGCGCACCGTGCTCAAGGCCGACGCGTATCCGATCGACGAGCAATTCACGTGGGACGTACTGCCGGAGCAGAACACGATGGCGGTGGCCGCCGTGGAAGAATCGTCGGGCGCGGGTGTGTCGGGCGACACGTCCGACGAAGCGGGCGGTATCGAAGTGGACACCGTGCGCGGCTCGGTCGTGCCGCCGTGGTCGGCCGCGAAGCCGTATGTGAACCTCTACACGCACAAGGCGCCGACCACCGCAACAGTGGTCGGCAACTACCGCCTGACCGACAGCACGACCGATAGCGACATCCATCACATCGTGCTGGATTTCGGTTCGATGCCGTTTCCGGTTCTGGAGGGCCAGTCGATCGGCATTCTGCCGCCCGGCGCGAGCGCCGATGGTCGCACGCACCACGCGCGGCAATATTCGGTGGCGAGCCCGCGCGACGGCGAACGGCCCGGTTATAACAACGTGTCCCTGACAGTCAAGCGAGTCTGCCAACAGCACGGCGATGCGATCGACGGCGTGTGTTCGAACTATCTGTGCGATCTGAAGAAGGGCGACGTGATCAACGTGATCGGTCCGTTCGGCGGCACCTTTCTGATGCCGAACCACCCGAACTCGCATCTGCTGATGATCTGCACGGGCACCGGCTCCGCGCCGATGCGTGCGATGACCGAGTATCGCCGGCGGCGTCGTCTGAAAGGCGCGACCGGCAAGCTGATGCTGTTCTTCGGCGCGCGCACCAAGGAGGAACTGCCCTACTTCGGACCGCTGACGAATCTGCCAAAGGATTTCATCGATACGAATCTGGCCTTCTCACGCACGCCGGGGCAGCCGAAGCGCTACGTTCAGGATGCGATGCGTGATCGCGCGGTCGACGTCGCGAGCATGCTACGGGACGACAACACGCACATCTACGTGTGCGGTTTGAAGGGCATGGAAGATGGTGTGTTGCAAGCGCTCAAGGAGATCGGCGAGCGGCATCAACTGGATTGGGAAGCGCTGTGGGCAAAGCTGAAGCGCGAAGGGCGCCTGCATCTGGAGACCTACTGAAGCGCCGCGCTTTTCGCCGCGGTTCCCACGCGACAGTACCGCTCACGAAGGCCCCGCGAATCCTGCCGGTTCGCGGGGCCTTCGTGCTTGTGCATTATCGCGAAGGATCGACTCCGTCCTCGTGCTGCGCAGGCGATACCGCACCGCATGCGCGAATCACCAGTTGCACGACCTCTTCGGTGGTGGTCTCGAACGCCTTCTGCGTCAACGCGCGCTTGCCCTTGAGTGCGCGAATCTGCGCGTCGAAGTCGGCGTAGTGCTGGGTCGTCGCCCAGATCATGTACATCAGCGTCTGCGCATTCACCGGCGCGAGCAGGCCGCGCGCAATCCAGTCGTCGATCACCTTCACGCGGCTGTCGAGCCACGGCTTCACGCGCCCAGTGAGGATGTCCTCCATGTGCTCTGCGCCGTGGATGATCTCGCTCGCCCACACCTTCGAACCGAGTGGCCGGCGGCGCGATAGCGCCATCTTCGCGCGCACATATCCGCCGATCGCTTCGACGGGGTCGTCGCTGCACTCGAACGTGTCGGCCGCTTTGTGCCAGTCTTCGAACAGGTCTTCCAGCACGCGCCGATAGAGCGCGAGCTTGGTCGGGAAGTAGTAGTGGACGTTGGCTTTCGGCAAGCCTGCACGCTCCGCAATCATCGCGGTGCTCGCGCCGTCGAGTCCGCGTTCGGCGAAAACCGCCTCGGCGCACGCCAGCAGATGCGCTTCATTCGACTCGCGAATGTGGGCCTTGCGCCGCCGCAAAGGGGCGCGTGTTTCGTCGTTTTCCGTGAGGTCGGCCGCCACGTCGTCGTCTCTCATGTTCGCCTTCGTCGGCATCCGTGCCGCGTCGCGCTTCATTCTAGTCGTTTGACGCGGCGTCCACATGCGTATTCGTCGCGCGTCACGCCGGCGTGCTGCAATGCAATGGCACGCTTCTCGCTCTGTTTCCCATCGAACGAAAAGCATTGATTTGGCGGGGCTAATCGTCTACAACCTGTCCAACTGGACAGGATTGAGAGAGCGGGCGATGCCCAGGGTTTGCCCTCCGTGCGAGAGGCGGGCCAGTGCGTAGAACCTTGCACCGCCGCCGTGCGGGCACGCCCCAAAACCCGCCGCCCATGCACCAGTTTCATGTCGGTTCACCGAAAGGAGCGAGACGAATGAACGCGGTATCCGAAGCGCTGAAACAGCATGCCGAGCCCTCGACGTCGATCAGAGTCGACGGCAAGCGGCTGTGGGACAGCCTGATGACAATGGCGAAGATCGGCGCCACGCCCAAGGGCGGCGTGTGCCGCCTTGCGCTCACCGACCTCGACAAAGCGGGCCGCGATCTGATCGTTAGTTGGGCGAAGGAAGCGGGCTGCACGGTCACGATCGATCAGATGGGCAACGTGTTCATGCGCCGCGCTGGGCGCAATCCGGAGGCGCTGCCGGTGATGACCGGCTCGCACGCGGACTCGCAGCCGACCGGGGGGCGCTTCGACGGCATCTACGGTGTACTGGGCGGGCTCGAAGTGATTCGGAGTCTGAACGATCGTGGCATCGAGACCGAGCATCCGGTCGAAGTGGTGATCTGGACCAACGAGGAGGGCTCGCGCTTCGCACCGGCGATGGTCGCCTCGGGCGTGTTCGCCGGCGTGTTCACGCTCGACTACGGCCTGTCGCGCAAGGACGTGGACGGCAAGACCATCGGCGAGGAACTTCAGCGCATTGGTTATGCGGGCGACGTGCCGTGCGGCGGACGGCCGTTGCATGCGGCTTTCGAACTACACATCGAACAGGGGCCGATTCTCGAAGCCGAGCAGAAAACCATCGGCGTCGTGACCGATGCGCAAGGCCAGCGCTGGTACGAGATCACGCTGACCGGCCAGGAAGCGCACGCGGGTCCGACGCCGATGCCGCGCCGTCGCGACGCATTGCTCGGCGCCGCGCGCGTGGTCGATCTGGTCAATCGCATCGGGCTCGACAACGCGCCGTTCGGCTGCGCGACGGTCGGCATGATGCAGGTCCATCCGAACTCGCGCAATGTGATTCCAGGCCGCGTGTTCTTCACGGTCGACTTCCGTCATCCCGACGACGCGGTGCTCGCGAAGATGGACGCCGCGTTGCGCGAGGGCGTTGCCGGGATCGCGAACGGCATCGGACTCGAAACCGAACTGGAGCAAATCTTTTACTACGCGCCGGTCGCGTTCGATGAAGCCTGCGTGAAGTCGGTACGCGCGGCCGCGGAGCGTTTCGGCTATCCGCATCGGAACATGGTGTCCGGCGCGGGGCACGACGCGTGTTATCTGTCGCAAGTCGCGCCGACTTCGATGGTATTCGTGCCGTGCGTCGATGGGATCAGTCACAACGAAATCGAGGACGCCACTTTCGAATGGATCGAAGCGGGCGCTAACGTGTTGCTGCACGCGATGCTGGAGCGTGCATGCGAGCCGGCTTCATAACGCTACAGCAGTCGTCGTTCATTCGCTTCAAGCCTTAAACGCAGTGCCAAAAAACATGCCGTCCCGGCTGCGCTTCGGCGCAGCCGGCAGGTACGGCTACGTCCTCACATCGAAGAAGGAACGTGTATGGCCATCAAGCAAACCGGCGATATTGCGGCTCAGCGGATGTCGCCCGAGCAGCTTTCGTGCGAGTTCACCGACATCGCGCCTTTGCTGGACGCGAGCGCGGCGGCCGCGGCGGCGAGCCGCTGTCACTACTGCTACGACGCGCCGTGCGTGAACGCGTGCCCGACGGGCATCGACATTCCGAGTTTCATCCGCAAGATCGGCAACGGCAATCTGAAGGGCGCGGCGGTGGACATCCTGTCGGCCAATCCGCTCGGCGGCATGTGCGCGCGCGTGTGTCCGACCGAGATTCTGTGCGAAGGCGCGTGCGTGCGTAATCATCAGGACGCGAAGCCGGTGGCGATCGGCGCGTTGCAACGACATGCCACCGACCACGCGATGGCGCGCGGCGAGCCGCTCTTCAAACGCGCGGCCGACACCGGCCGGCATGTCGCGGTGGTCGGCGCGGGACCGGCGGGGCTCGCGTGCGCGCATCGGCTCGCGCTCGCGGGTCATCGCGTGACGATCTACGACGCCCATGCGAAAGCCGGCGGCCTGAACGAGTACGGCATCGCCGCCTATAAAACCGTCGACGACTTTGCGCAGCGTGAAGTGGCATGGCTGTGCTCGGTCGGCGGTATCCAGATCGAACACGGTGTCGCGCTTGGGCGCGATATCCAGCTCGATACATTGCGCCGCCAGCACGATGCCGTGTTTCTCGCGATCGGTCTCAGCGGCGTGCGTGCGCTCGCGCTGGACGGCGAAGACCTGAGCGGCGTGATGAACGCGGTGGACTTCATCGAACAGATTCGCAGCGCTAACGATCTCGGTACGGTGGCCGTGGGCCGCCGCGTCGTCGTGATCGGCGGCGGCAATACGGCGGTGGACGCCGCCGTGCAAAGCCGCAAGCTCGGCGCGACGTCGGTGACGATGGTCTACCGGCGCGGCGTCGAGTCGATGAGCGCGACCTGGGCCGAGCGCGACTTCGCGCAGACCTGCGGTGTCACGCTCGTCACGCACGCGAGCCCGATGCGTTTGCTCGGCGCGGACGGCGTGGTCACGGGCGTCGAATTCGCACGCACGTCGAGCGACGGCGAGCAGGAGCGCTTCGTGATCGAAGCCGACATGGTGCTCAAGGCGATCGGGCAAACGCTGGTGGCGGTCGGCATCGAGTGCGAACTGTTGACGCTCGACGGCAGCCGCATCGCGGTCGATGCGAACGGACAAACCTCGCTGCCCGACGTGTGGGCCGGCGGCGATTGCGCGGCCACCGGCGGCATCGACCTGACCGTGCAAGCGGTGCAGGACGGCAAGGTGGCCGCCGCCGCGATCGACGCGCAGTTTGCCCGCACGGCGGTGAAGGCGGCATAGCGCCAGGTAGCGTCAGATAGCGCGTCCCAATTCACGCCTTTAGCAACCCGGGCACCAGACAAAAAACAGCAGTCCCCAAGGAGCCGAACATGGCTGATCTGCGCTGTACGATTGCCGGCATCACTTCGCCGAATCCTTTCTGGCTCGCGTCCGCGCCGCCGACCGATAAAGCCTACAACGTGAACCGCGCGTTCGAAGCGGGCTGGGGCGGCGTGGTGTGGAAGACGCTCGGCCTCGACCCTCACGTCGTGAACGTGAGTTCGCGCTACGGCGCGGTGCAATGGAACGGTCAGCGCATCGCGGGGCTGAACAACATCGAGCTGATCACCGACCGCCCGCTCGACGTCAACCTGCGCGAGATCGCGCAAGTCAAACGCGACTGGCCTGAGCGCGCCATGATCGTGTCGCTGATGGTGCCGTGCAACGAACGCGACTGGAAGTGGATCCTGCCGCTCGTCGAAGACACCGGCGCCGACGCGGTCGAACTGAATTTCGGCTGCCCGCATGGGATGAGCGAGCGCGGCATGGGCGCGGCGGTGGGCCAGGTGCCGGAGTACGTGGAGATGGTCACGCGCTGGGTCAAGGAAGGCACGAAGCTGCCGTGTCTCGTCAAGCTCACGCCGAACATCAGCGACATTCGGCTCGGCTCGCGAGCGGCGTACAAAGGCGGCGCGGATGGCGTGTCGCTGATCAACACGATCAACTCGATCGTCGCGGTCGATCTCGACGCGATGTCGCCGCTGCCGATGGTCGACGGCAAGGGCACGCACGGCGGCTACTGCGGGCCGGCGGTGAAGCCGATCGCGCTGAACATGGTCGCCGAAATCGCGCGCGATGTGGAGACGCCGAACCTGCCGATCTCCGGCATCGGCGGCATCTCGTCGTGGCGCGACGCCGCCGAGTTCATCGTGCTCGGCGCGGGCAGCGTGCAGGTCTGCACGGCTGCGATGCATTACGGCTTTCGCATCGTCGACGATCTCGCCGACGGCCTGTCGAACTGGATGGACGAAAAAGGCTACGCGACGCTCGACGACATTCGCGGCCGCGCCGTGCCCAACGTCACCGACTGGAAGTACCTGAACCTGAAGTACGACATCAAGGCGCGCATCAACCAGGACAAGTGCATTCAATGCGGGCTGTGCCATATCGCCTGTGAAGACACCGCGCATCAGGCGATCATGAAAGAAAAAGATGGCGTCCGTCATTTTGAAGTGATGGACTCCGAATGTGTCGGCTGTAATCTGTGCATGCACGTGTGCCCCGTCGAGCAATGCATCTCGATGGAGCGTGTGGATAGCGGCGGGTACGCGAACTGGACCACGCATCCGAACAATCCGGCGCGCGCGGATCTGGCGGAAAGCACGCCGAACGAGGCGACGGAAACCGCCGCTGAAACCGCCGCGCAAGTGGAAGCACCCACGCATGCGGCGAAAGCGGCCTGACCGATGAAGTACCGGTAACGACGTAGCCTTTCTATTGAAGAACCCGTCTTTCCCCAAAGGCCCGACGCGCCACCAGAAGCCGCACGGGCCGCAACGATCAAGTGGAGATCTTTCGATGAAGCAGACCGCGCATTCCGTCGATCCGCAGTTCGCGGCCGGCGTGCAGGGCAGCGAGCTTTACAACGACGACCTTGCGCCGACCGGTCCCGCGCAGCGCACGTGGCGGTGGTATCACTTCGCCGCGCTGTGGGTGGGAATGGTGATGAACATCGCGTCGTACATGCTCGCGGCCGGATTGACGGAGCAGGGCATGTCGCCGTGGCAGGCCGTCGTGACCGTGCTGCTCGGCAATCTGATCGTGCTGGTGCCGATGCTGCTGATCGGTCACGCCGGCGCGAAGCACGGCATTCCGTATGCGGTGCTGGTGCGCTCATCGTTCGGCACGCGCGGCGCGAAACTGCCGGCGTTGTTGCGGGCGATCGTCGCGTGCGGCTGGTACGGGATTCAGACGTGGCTGGGCGGTAGCGCGATCTATACGTTGCTGAACATTCTCACCGGCAATGCGCTGCACGGCGAGGCGCTACCGTTTCTCGACATCTCGCTTGCACAGCTCGCGTGTTTCCTCGTGTTCTGGGCGCTGCAGATCTACTTCATCGTGCACGGCACCGAAGCGATTCGCCGGCTCGAAAGCTGGTCTGCGCCGATCAAGATCGTGATGTGCATCGCGCTCGTGTGGTGGGCGACTTCGAAGGCGGGCGGCCTCGGCTCGATGCTGTCGGCGCCGTCGCAATTCGTGCCGGGCGGCAAGAAAGAGGGCATGTTCTGGGCAACCTTCTGGCCGAGTCTCACGGCGATGGTCGGCTTCTGGGCGACGCTCGCGTTGAATATCCCCGACTTCACCCGCTTCGCGAAAACGCAGCGCGATCAGATCATCGGCCAGACGATCGGTCTGCCGGTACCGATGGCGTTGCTCTCGGTGATTTCGGTGGTGGTGACATCGGCGACCGTGGTGATCTACGGCAAAGCGATTTGGGATCCTATCGATCTGACGAGCCGCATGACCGGCATCGGTGTCGGCGTCGCGCTGATCATCCTCACGCTCGACACAATGTCGTGCAATCTCGCGGCGAATCTCGTCGGGCCGGCCTATGACTTTTCGAGCCTGTGGCCGAAGGGAATTTCGTATCGGATCGGCGGCATGATAACCGCAACCATCGCAATCGTGATGATGCCGTGGAAGATTCTCGCGACCACGCAGGGCTATATCTTCACGTGGCTGGTCGGCTACTCGGCGTTGCTGGGTCCGGTCGCCGGCATCCTGATGGTCGACTACTTCCTGATTCGCGGCACGCGGCTCGACACGCGCGAACTGTTCGACGAGCAGGGCGAGTACAGCTACACCGGCGGCTGGAATATCGGCGCGGTGGTTGCGCTGATCGTCGGCGTGCTGCCGAATCTGCCGGGTTTTCTGCACACCGCGTTCCCGGCGTCGTTTCCGAACGTGCCGGCAATCTTCAATACGCTCTACACGTATGCATGGTTTGTCGGACTTGCGTTGGCGTCGATCGTATACAGCGCGTGGATGAAGCTGAGCAAGGGACCGAGCGCGCGCGTGGCGAGCGCTTGAGCGCAATCGCGTGACGCAGACGCAGCTAGCAACATCGAAACCAGCAGTTCACAAGGAGGCGGCAACATGACGACCCTGATTCGCGGCGGCACTATTATCGACGCGGAGAACACGTATCGTGCGGACGTGTTGTGTGCGGACCCACAAGACGGCGGCACGATCCTGCAGATCGGCGCGGACCTGGAGGCGCAGGCGGGCGCGACGATCGTCGACGCAGGCGGGCAGTACGTGATGCCCGGCGGCATCGATCCGCACACGCATATGGAATTGCCGTTCATGGGCACCACGGCCAGCGACGATTTCTACACGGGCACGGCGGCGGGTTTATCGGGCGGCACGACGAGCATCATCGACTTCGTGATTCCGAGTCCTAAGCAACCGCTGATGGAAGCGTTCAACGAGTGGCGCGGCTGGGCGGAGAAGGCGTCGGCGGACTACGGTTTTCACGTGGCGGTCACGTGGTGGGACGAGTCGGTCTATCGCGACATGGGCACGCTGGTGCATGAACACGGCGTGTCGAGCTTCAAGCATTTCATGGCCTACAAGAACGCGATCATGGCCGACGACGAAGTGCTCGTGAACAGCTTTTCGCGTTCGCTCGAACTCGGCGCGCTGCCCACCGTGCATGCGGAGAACGGCGAACTGGTGTTCCAGTTGCAGCGTCAGTTGCTCGCGAAGGGCTTCAAGGGTCCGGAGGCGCATCCGTTGTCGCGGCCGCCCGAAGTGGAGGGCGAGGCGGCCAATCGTGCGATCCGCATCGCACAGGTGCTGGGCGTGCCGGTGTACATCGTGCACGTGTCGTCGAAAGACGCGGTCGATGCGATCGCGCGCGCGCGTAGCGAGGGTTTGCGCGTGTTCGGCGAAGTGCTGCCGGGCCATCTGGTGATCGACGAGGCGGTGTATCGCGATCCCGACTGGACGCGCGCGGCCGCGCACGTGATGAGTCCGCCGTTCCGCTCGGCCGAACATCGCGAGGCATTGTGGCGCGGCTTGCAGGCCGGGCAATTGCACACCACGGCGACCGATCACTGCGTGTTCTGCGCGTCGCAGAAGGCGATGGGCCGCGACGACTTCACGAAGATCCCGAACGGCTGCGGCGGCGTCGAGGATCGCATGGCGGTGCTTTGGCATCACGGCGTGAACTCGGGGCGTCTCACGCCGAACGAATTCGTGCGCATCACGTCGACCAACGCTGCGCAGATTTTCAATCTGTATCCGCGCAAAGGCGCCGTGCGGGTCGGCGCGGATGCCGACCTCGTCGTGTGGGACCCGAATGCGAGCAGGACGATTTCGGTGAACACGCATCACCAGAAGGTCGACTTCAATGTGTTCGAAGGGATGACGGTGCAGGGCGTTGCGATGCACACGCTCACGCGCGGCGCGCTCGCCTGGACCGATGGCGAATTGCGCGCGGTGCGGGGTGCGGGGCGTTACCTGAAGCGTCCGCCGAATGGTGCTTACTTCGATGCGATTCGCGTTGCTAACAAGCGCAAGGAGCCGCATCCGGTGGAACGTTAGGCGCTCATCGCGCGAGGGGCTTTGAAAAATCGCAGACGGTTTGCTACAGTCCGCCGGGTCTGCCGGACGCGAGCGCCGGTGACGACCAGCCGAACGCAGGACTCGGCCACCGCTGTAGCAAACCCGACGGAGCCTCTTGATGAAGCCGATTCGTTTGATGCTGCTGATCGCGCTGTGGCAGGCGGTGGCGGCGAGCCCGGTCCACGCCGCCGATGCCCTGGCGCAAATCTGCTCCACGGGGGTGTTCAGGATCGGCACCGAAGGCACCTACGCGCCGTTCACGTATCACGACGACGCGGGCAAGCTGACGGGCTTCGACGTCGAACTTGGCGCGGAGATCGCGCAGCGCCTCGGCGTCAAGCCGCAATTCATCGAGAGCAAATGGGACGGCTTGATCGCCGGTCTCGATGTGAACCGCTACGACGCGGTGATCAACGAAGTGGCTATCACCGACGCGCGCAAAGCCAAATACGATTACTCCGATCCCTACATCACGTCGTACGCAGTGCTGCTCGTCGCGTCGGACAATACGTCGATCAGGTCGTTCGACGACCTGAAGGGCCGGAAGTCCGCCAATACGCTGACCAGCAACCTCGGCAAGATCGCGGCGGCGCACGGAGCGGAAATCATTCCGGCGCAGGGCTTCAACGAATCGATTGAACTGCTGACCTCGGGGCGCGTCGATGCAACCATCAACGACTCGCTGACTTTCCTCGACTTCACGAAACGCGCGCCGGATGCGAAGGTGAAGATGGTCGCCGTCGATACGTCGCCGGACAGCAGCGACAAATCGGCCGTGCTGATCCGCAAGGGCAACCCGCAATTGCGCGCGGCAATCAACAAGGCGCTAGGCGATATCAGGAAAGACGGGACGTATGTGAAGATTTCGCGGAAGTATTTCGGGCGCGACATGTTTCAGTGAGCGACTGACGCCACTTGTCCGCTTGCTTATTGCTTATTGCTTATTGCTTCTTGCTTATGTACCGCGCACGCGTAAAAAGAAAAGGGGGCGTCGCAACGCCCCCTCGAACAACACACCAGGCAGTCAACGCAGACCTGAGTCTCAGACCGCCACGTCCTCCGTTACGTCGTTCAACGCGGCGTCGAAGAAACGTTCCTGCGCTTCGGCACTGACGCGTGCGTAGGCACGATTGACGCCGCTGATCACCGCGCGAATCGACGCCGTCACCAGGTTCGCATCGATGCCGACGCCGAACGCGCTGCCGGCCACATCGGCGCCCGCCATTTCGGCGATCGCCACCGCGCGCGCGTCGGCGCCCTGGGTCAGCGCGCGTTCTTCATAGTGCTGAATGCGCACCGGTGCGCCGACCGCGTGCATCAACGCGTCGAGCGGACCGTTGCCTTCGCCGCGCAGCACGCGCGGTGTGCCGTTGATTTCAACCGTGAGCTTGATGTGTTCGCGGCCGTCCCGCTCGTTGAGGTTGTGTCCGATGTAGCGCACCGGTTCGACGGTTCGCACGTATTCCTGCTGGAACAGTTCCCAGATTTGCGCGGGCGTGACTTCGTGGCCGCTGTCGTCGGTGAAGCGCTGCACGGCCGAGCTGAAGTCCACCTGCAGGCGACGCGGCAACACCACGCCGTAGCTCTGTTCGAGCAGATACGCAATACCGCCTTTGCCCGACTGGCTGTTCACGCGAATCACCGAGTCGTAAGTGCGGCCGAGGTCGCTCGGATCGATCGGCATATACGGCACTTCCCAGATCGCATCCGGCTTCTGCACGGCGAAGCCCTTCTTGATC
The DNA here is from genome assembly GCF_000739735.1 of Paraburkholderia ginsengisoli NBRC 100965. Lineage (GTDB taxonomy): Bacteria > Pseudomonadota > Gammaproteobacteria > Burkholderiales > Burkholderiaceae > Paraburkholderia > Paraburkholderia ginsengisoli. The sequence goes on from NZ_BBJF01000003.1 coordinate 644,658, forward strand.
GCGTCCTGATGCGAGCCGGAGAACGCGGTGAACACCAGATCGCCGACATACGGATGACGCGGATGCACCGGCAACTGCGTGCATTCCTCGGCGGTGCGCGCGACTTCGTTGATGTTCGAGAAGTCGAGCTCCGGATCGACGCCCTGCGTGTACAGGTTCAACGCGAGGGTGACGAGATCGACGTTGCCGGTGCGCTCGCCGTTGCCGAACAGGCAGCCTTCGACGCGATCGGCGCCCGCCATCACCGCGAGTTCGGCGGCAGCGACCGCGGTGCCGCGGTCGTTATGCGGGTGGACCGAGACGATCAGCGAACCGCGGCGCGCGAGATTGCGGTGCATCCATTCGATCTGGTCCGCGTAGACGTTCGGCGTGGCCATTTCGACGGTGGCCGGCAGGTTGACGATGGCTTTGTGCTCGGGCGTCGGTTCCCAGATGTCGAACACGGCGTCGCACACTTCTTTCGCGAATTCGAGTTCGGTGCCGCTGAATACTTCCGGGCTGTATTGCAACGTGAAGTGCGTTTCCGGCGACGCATCGGCGAGACGCTTCGTCGTGCGGGCGGCCTTTTGCGCGAGTTCTTTCACGCCGCTCTTTTCGAGGCCGAACACGATCTTGCGGAATTCCGGCGCGGTCGCGTTGTACAGATGGACGATCGCGCGCGGCGCGCCACGCAACGATTCGAAGGTGCGTTCGATCAGATCGTCGCGCGCTTGCGTCAGCACTTCGATCGTCACGTCGTCGGGGATATGGCCGCCTTCGATCAGCTCACGCACGAAGTTGAAGTCGGTTTGCGACGCCGATGGAAACGCGACTTCGATTTCCTTGAAGCCGATCTGCACCAGCGTCTTGAACATGCGCATCTTGCGCTCGGCATTCATCGGCTCGAACAGCGCCTGATTGCCGTCGCGCAGGTCGGTGCTCATCCAGATCGGCGCGCGCGTGATGGTGCGCGACGGCCATTGGCGATCCGTCAAGTTGATGGGCTTGAACGAACGGTATTTGGTAGCAGGGTTTTTCAACATTTTCATCATCCGAGGGTGAGACCAGAAGGCTGGGAGTCGACCGGACGACGAAAACGATACAGGGCCGCCGGTCGAAAACCGGGGCTGGGTCAGTTACTGGGGATTAAGCGGTGCTTCGGTGTATCAGATGGAAGCGCGCAGCAGCAGACCTAGCCCGGTAGAGCGGGCTAGTAGTAGCGATAGGGTGGTCTGGGCGCGGTACATAGTGCGCAATAGGAACATATTCTCGGGACGGCGTCAAGCGCGGCCGTGGATCAATGGACGGGTTTCACGAAGCGCAAGGTCATGCGGTCAGACTCGCCGATCGCCGCGTAGCGGGCTCGGTCTGCATCGCCGCCCTCATAGCTCGGCGGCAGCGACCACACGCCGTGCGGGTAATTTTTCGTGTCGCGCGGATTGCTGTTCACTTCGCTGCGACCGGCCAGTTCGAAGCCGGCGGCCCGCGCGTGAGCGATCACGTAGTCTTCCGTCACGTAGCCGCTGTCGATGGTCTGTTGCAGCGATGTACCTGGCGCCGCGCGGTGTTCCTCGACGCCGAGCACGCCGCCCGGTTTGAGCGCCGCATAGAACGCGCGGAGGTTGGCGTCGATCTGACCGTCCTTGATCCAGTTGTGGATGTTGCGAAAGGTCAGTATGCGATCGACGCTGGCGTCGGCGGGAAAGCCGCTGAACTGTCCCGCGTGCAGGGTGCCGACCACGACCTTGCCGTACACGGCGGGCGTGGCCGCCAGCTTGCGCGCGAACGCCGCGCGGCCGGCCTGTGCCTCCGCCGATGGCGCGCCTTGCGGGCCGTCGTATTGCGCCTCGTACAGCTTGCCCTGATCGTGCAGGTAGGGCGCAAGGATTTCGGTGTACCAGCCGCCGCCCGGCGCGATTTCGAGCACGCTCTGCGACGGCGCGAGTTCGAAGAATTGCAGCGTTTCATTCGGGTGGCGATAGACGTCCCGTGCGCGCGCCTGGTCGCTGCGCTGCGGGCCGGAGACGGCGGCGTCGAGCGAGGTCGGCGAGGTGGACGATATGGGCCGGGCCGAGGCGGCCGTCGACGCGGTGGCGGATGCCGACGAATTCGACGCCGTCGGAGCGGCGCAGGCGGCCAGCAGCAGCGTGATGCCGAAGGCCGCGAGCAGGCCGCGCAACATGCGCGTAGCGGAGTGGGGGTAAGCGTTCATGGCAGCCATTATCGGGGGCGAGTGACGCGGAAGGAAATCGGCAATCGACATAAGGATAGGACGAGGCCGAATTTGCGCGCTGTTTTGGGGGCGTTGGCCGGGTCGCGGCGATAACCGAATCCGAAGCGCGGGCCGGCGCGTATAAATGAAGTGATCAGCGCGCCGCGCCATGGCTTTCGACCGCGCGGACCTGATCCCTTTCATTTCACTTTGCCGGAGGCAGGCATGAAACGACTATCGGGCACGTCGAAGGTAGTGCGGGTTCTGCTTTGCGCAGCCGCGTGCGGGTTCGCCGCGCACGCGGGGGCGCAGGGTCTGAGTCCGCAGAACGATATGAACGCACCGCAGAACAGCACGCGTCTGATGCCGAATGCGGCACTCGGCAGCGAATATCCGACGCACGGTAACCAGCAGGCCGGCGAACTGAATCTGAATCCGACCGACCCGCGGGCACAACTGGTCAACGGTTTGCCGAATCACACGAACTCGGGCGGCTATGGCTCGCCGCTCGCCGGCGTGCGCACTTATGTGCAACCCCAGTCGCCGACGCCCGCGCCCGCGCAGCCGGCGGCACCGTCGAACTGAGGGGCGTAGGCGACGGCCGTGCCGCATCGCGCGCCAGCGGCAGCGCATCCTGGCATGGGCCGTGTTGTTTCGAGGCGGACTCTTTGTTCGAAACGGTAGACGCAGGCGTCGCCGCCCAGTTGCTCAAATGCTCAGATGCCGAACACGATGCGCAACGTATCGTTCTGCGCGATCACCGACGCACCGATCGCCAGCAGCAAGACAGGCAGCAGCGCGCCGCCGTAACGACGGATCGGCGCGCCCAGCAACGGGTGCTCGACGAGCCACACCGCCACGGCGCACCACAGCCCGATCATCGCGACGAACACCAGCGAGATGAGCGCGTTCTGGTGCTGTGAATGGCTGGCGTACAGCGGCACATAGACGGCAAGGTTGTCCGACCCGTTGGCTATCGCGACGCCGGCGACGGTCCAGCAGGATGAGCCACGGCTTGCCGCGGCCGCGCCGGTCGCGCGGGCCGGCGCGGTGGATACAGGTGCGCTCGCGGCGTCGCCTGCCGCGTCACGCGCGGCTTCCTGCTCGGAATGGGCGGGATCGCGGCGCTCCCACGCTTTGCTCAGGCCGATGCCGATCGGCAGCAAGCCCAGCAGACCGGCGTAACCGGCGGGCAATCGCGTCAGCAAGACCGCGAGCAGGAGCGCTCCCGCGATCAGCATCAACGACCCCGCATACTGCCCGACAATCACGCGACGTCGTGCGGCCTTTGCTTTCGTTTCCGCAAGGAACGCGAGCAGCACGAACAGGTTGTCGATATTGGTGGCGGCGTAAGCCGCGATCGCGAGCAGGGCGAGGCTGATCATGCGAGAAAAGCCGGTCGATACAGCGTGAGAGATGCGGCGACGCGTCGACGGCGCAGCGGATGAGTTCGACACGATGCCAACGCGAGCCGGTGCGGTCAAGCGGCCGTTCGGTGAACTGCGTCGTTGCAGGCGGGGCGCGCGAGACGTCCGCTTCTGGTGGGAGACAGCAGGCGTGCGGGTCCGATGTCGAGCGACGGGTGCGTAAGCTACAATTGCCGACGGCTTGAAAAACGGAACATCAATGAAGATTCGGATTCTCTCTATCGCCTGCGTCACGACCGCAGCCGCGCTGCTCGCGGCCTGCACGACCGGCTCCAGGAACTCGGGCGCATGCGAGCAGTTGATGCGAAGCAAGCTGGCCGCGACGTCGTCGGATACATTGAAGGTCGCTCACCGGGCTGCCGCCATTCGCGGCTCGCGGGTGGTGGTCGAAGGATCGATCGAGCATGTGAGGACAGCCTCGGAAGTGGCGGCGACGATGCCGGCCTCGGCCGCGCTGGCGGCCTCCGCGCCGGGCGGGATTGCGGGGACGAGAGCGGTGACGGCGGCGACTGCGGCGTCGGGTGTCGAGGCGTCGTCGAAAAAGCCGATTCAACCGAAGACGGTCAGTTTGCCCGCGGCCGCCGAATGCACGTTCCACGGCGAGGATCTCGATGTGTTCCGCTGGCTGGCGCCGGCCAAACTTGCGACGCCGCCCGATCAGGCCGCTAGCGAAGCTGCGGGGTAAGTGGCGGCATTTCGTGTCGTACCAGGCTTGTGCGCGCAAACCAATGACACGATATTTTGCGGATGCTCATCGCGCGCCTGGTGCGAGACGCGTCACGGTTCTTTGTCTCGTGCATATCGAGCGCGAAGTGCGTCCTGTTTGATGGACGATGTAGTGCTTCATGGCATGCTCGGCTCGCGCTCGCAAGATGGATGACACCAAGTTTGTGGATGCGCCTCGCGCATTCGTTGCGGATGCGCTTCCCGGTTCTTTGCGGCATGTGTGAGGAGCATCTTGCCGGATGAACCACACAGCGCTTGCGCTATGCGGGGCCGGCGTCTGCGAGGTGGCATCTACGCTGCACGCCATACCCAAACGGCGAGCGAACGTTAGCTAACCCGCGCCGTACTCCGCCAGATGTACCGGCAAGCGCTACCCGTCAGCACCCCGTCACGTCACATCCGCACAAAGCCCATACCCACCACTTCACCTCATCGCCTCCGCCCGCTGCCTCCGCGTCCCCCGCACCAGCTTCAACACACATTCACCGAACGCCTGAGGCCGTCCCTCGAAACAGCGTTCCACCGCCCGAGTATCGATCAACCTCTGCCTTAGCGCCGTGCGCTCGGCGCGAGCGTCGATCATCCGCACGGCGGCGGCGACATACTCGTCGACGCTATCCGCAACGGTCCACGACGGCATGTCCACCCGCTCGAACAGCGCGCCGTCGATGCGCTCGAACACTTCCGGCCCGCGCTTGCAGACGCCAGGCAAACCCAGCGTCAACGCATCGACGATGCCGTTGGTATTGCCGAATGGAAACGGACTGAGAAACAGGTCCGCCCGATTGACGCGCGCCAGATAGCCCGCGTAGTCGTGAAAGCCATGCACGTGCGCGCCCGGCAGCGCATCGCCGATCACCGCGCGCATCCGGTCGAGCGGCAGACCGGCCTGCACGCCGCTCATGAAGTGAAACTCGACAGGCGTCTGCGCACGCGCGGCGATCTCCCGGCAGGCTTCGAGAAAGCCGGGATTGAGCTTCATCGCGCTCGCCGTGACGACGATCTCCAGCCGTTCGCGCGGCGGCGCAATCTGCGCGACGATCTCCGGCAGCGCTACCGACGGCCGGTACGGTTGACCGTCTTTCGGCAGTTTCATCAGACGCTCGCTGAAGCAGCTCGGGTTGCCCACGTAGTCTTCCTCGACGCTGATACGGTCGATCTTGTCGGAGTGCGTGGTGGCCGGATGGCCGAGACCCGCGATCTGCAGCGGCGCGACGCGCAGGTTCGACATGAACACCGTCAGCACGAACATGCCGACGCTCGGCATATACAGCACGTCCGGCTGCTCGGTCGCGGCGAATTCACGGATCGTCGCCAGGCATTCGCCGATATATTCCGGGTCCTTCAGTTCGATGAAGCGGTCGAACACCGCGCGCCCGAGGTCGTCGACCGCGTAGTCGAAGCCGAAGCCGACCACCTCGAAATGCTCGCGCGCGGCTTCCAGCGTGCGCGAGTGCGTGCGGTAAATCGAATGCGGGCCGCTGAACCATTCCAGTACGACGATCATCAGCGGCTTCCTGCCGCGCGACGCGCGGCGTCCGCGCTGCGCGGGCACCGGCTTCGTCGGCGCGGGGAGATCGGTCAGTCCCAGTTGCGCGAGCTTGCGCCTCACGAGCTCGTTGATGTCGCGCTTGATCTCATGCCGCCGCGGGGTGTCCGCGTAACTGCAGAACATGTACGCGTTGTGCAGCAACGCGGTCGGCAGGTCGTCGAGGTCGTCGATTTCCCGCAGTTTGCCGGGCAGCCATTCGACCAGTGCCTCGCGTTTGAGATGCGCATTTGCCGAGCCCTTGAAGGTGGGTGCGAGCAGCACGAGCGCGAGGCTGGCGGCGAGCGCTTTGTCGTAAGCCCAGAGCGTGGCGAAGTCGAGTTCCAGTTCCGACTCGGTCGAATAGAGTGCGCAAAGCTTTTCGACGAAGCGGTCGCCGGCCAGAAACTCCGCATTCTCCGGGCCGCGCGGATTCAGGTAACGCACGACATGGTCCGCGTTGCCGAAGGCGGTGGTGGAGAATACCAGGCCGGTCCACTCGTGCAGCGTCAAAAACAGATTGAAGCACGCGGGCGGCAGGTCGAATTGCGGATCGGCGAACAGCGTCGACGCCGCGCTCGCGAGGCGCGTGCAGAAGCGCTGGCGCTGCTCGGCCGCCGGCAGACCGCTCATGTTGGACGCGAGAAAGCTCGCGTCCAACAGGCCGCGCTTGTGCTGCAGCAGCGCCAGCGCGGCGATCAGCTGGACCGCCGCCTTCACGTGCTGCCGCGTATAAACGAGCTGTTCGAAGTGGTCGAGCGAAAAGGTGGGTTCTTCCATCGGGCGACATGTCAACGTAGGCAGGACTAACTATCTGGAGAAAGATAGCCAGCCGGATCGCTGAATTATCGCTGCCGCCCGATATCAAATTTGCCGGCCCGATCGATTTGGGAAATTTCCGCGCGGACTTGGGCCATATCGACAGCGGCCGGGTCCGCGCATCGATCAGAATGCGTAATAAGGACCTTGGCCGGCCGAAGTATCGCGCGACGCGATCGCGGTGTAGACGCGCTTTCCGTAGAAGAACGGCAAGCCCCAGCCGAAGCCGCGTGCGCCAATGCCGGCAAGATTGTTGAACGCGTTATTCGGCGACGCGAACATCGAGCTCGAATTGCCGATCGAAAACGCCAGCGCGCGCGTCGCGCCGTCGACCCCGACGATCGTGGCGGCGATCGTCTGCGGCGAACTCGGGCAGTACCAGAAGCCGCATTGTGGAAGCTGGGTGTTGCGGAAGAAGAGCCCGTTCGAGCCGCTGTCGATATAGCTTTGCGCATACGTCTGACCGCCCGCGCTCGTGACCAGATAGCCGTTGGTCGCATTCGCCCTGACAACGCTGGCGCCGCCGAGTGTGTTGTTCGCCTGCGTGCCGATCCCGAAGATCAGCGAGCCCGCCACGCTGGCCGCGCCGGTGTCGGCAATGGGCGGCAGGTCGATCACCACGCCGTTGTTGTCGAGCGCGAAACGGGCGACCGGATTGGCCACCTGCTGCGCGAGTGACTGCGCGCTTGCCACGCATGCGCCGCTGGCGTCGCAGCGGTAGTACCAGCGCGGCAGCGCGGCGTTGGCGCAGCCGCTGCCGCAGTCAGTCGTGAACAGGCCGATGCCGAGAATGCCGTTGCCGCGCAGGCCCGCGACCGTCAGCATCGCCGGACCCGCGCTGGCGCATTCGGCGGGCACTGTGGGAAGTGACGGGTCGGCGATCAGATGGATCGGAATCGACTCGGGACCTGGCCCGCCATGCGCACGTCCGCGCGACGCACGGCGCCCCACGCATAGCCGCTGCCGAACACCGCGCACTCGCCGCTGACGCCGCCGCCCGATGGCACTGCGGGCAACGCGAGGCTCGCCGGCAGCGCGGAGGCTAGAAGGCGCAAGCCGTTCGAGCCGGTGTCGACCTGGACGTCGTCGATCGTCGCGCAGTTGCTGGTGCCGGTCTGGCAGATGGTGACGCTGGTCGTCAGCATGTTGCGCGTCAGGCCGCGCTCGTCTGCGACGAGCTGGCCGGACTGCCGCCGCCCCCGCCGCCACAACCGGCGAGAGCCGCGCAGACGAGGAGCAGGGCAGAGAGTCGAGAGGAGGGCTTCATGATGGATTCCGATCGTCGAAGAGTTGGCCTGGTGGCGCGCTTACTGCAGATCGTCGGCGGTGACGCCGGGCGGCAACGCGGCGGGCAGCCACGCACGCCCGACGTAGCCGCGCATCGGACCGCCGGATTCGACGATCACGTCCGGCTGGGCGATCCGCGAGCCGTGCAGATTGCCGTCCGCTCCCGGCGTGGCGGCACCCGCGCGGTAGGAGTCGGCGTACTGGCCGAGCAGCGCGTGCAGGTCCGGCATGGTCGGGCCTTCCCACGCGTAGCCGACGATCTTGCCGGTGCTGGTCGCGTACTCGTTGATGGTCGTGTTGCCGGCGTCGGTCAGCGTGCGAACGCGCAGTCCGCCGTTGAAGAGCGACCGCACCGCGGCCGCGGACCCCGCCGTTGTCGTCGTCTGGCTCGGCATTGCGCCGCCCAGTTGCGCGTGGGCGCCGGCGCTCGCGCAGAGCGCCACAAAGGCGAGCGCCTTGGCGGTGAGAGAGTGTGAGAAACGGTACTTTGACATGGCGGTCTGCCTCGCTATCTGAAGTGTTATGGCTTTATTGAGATGTTTAAATCACGGTAACACTTGGGTTTTTGGATCGTGACCTGGCGCGTGGTCACTGTCTAATGCGCTGTCGGAATGCGAGAGGGGCGTGCTAGGACTTTTCTTTTTGAAAACAAAGATCTGACGATGTTGTAGGGGTGGCCCTACACGACATTCGGAAATGTTGGCAAATGTTAAGCGGGCGAGGGCACGGAGTTTTTCGTCCTGAGCACGACGCATTTTTCTGCCGCGAAGTTGCGCCGGACGACACACTTCCCAAGCTGTTCATCGGCGCCTTCGCCGCGCGTGTGGCAAGCGTCGCGCGCTGGTCAATTGGCGGGCAAACCCCAGTTTTTGCACACGGCTCGCCGGGACCGGTAAAATGTTGGGTTGATCCACGGAAACTTGCCGTGGCGTAGCGGAAGGATTCCCCGAACATGACTGATCTTCGTCTTACCAAGCGGTTTGCAGTAATGCTGATGGCAGGCGGGCTGGTCGCCGGCTGCGGCACCTCGTCGCCGACCAAAATCGACTACAAGAGCGACTCCAAATCAAAGCAGGTGTCGCTCGCCGTCCCGCCGAACATGATCGACGAGACAGCCGATCAGCGTTCGTTGCCCCCGCAAGGCGGCGAAACTTCGTTGTCCGCGCTTCGGCAGGTTCAGGCGCAAGCGCCGTCGGCCAGCAATAACGTGGCGGTGGTGCCGCCGGTCAGCGGCATGCACATCCAGCGCGACGGCACGGAAAGCTGGCTCGTGATCGACAACAAGGCGCCCGCCCAGGCGTGGGAACAGATCCGCCGCTTCTGGCAGGAACAGGGCTTCCTGCTGGTGGTCGACCAGCGCGACAAGGGCGTGATGGAAACCGACTGGAACGAGTCGCACGCGCAGATCAGCGACGGCCTGATCCGCAACACGCTGTCCAAGGCAATGGGCAACAGCTATGTGACCTCGGAGCGCAACAAGTACCGCACGCGTCTCGAAGCCACGCCGGCCGGCGGCACCTACGTGTTCATCAGCCAGAAGGGCATGCGCGAGGCGCTCACGGGCACCAACAACGATTCGAGCCAGTGGGTACCAAAGCCGAACGATCCGGCGCTCGAACAGGAATATCTGAAGCGCCTGATGGCGGCGCTCGCGCTGGCCGATTCCCGCAAGGCGGGCGGCACGCAAACCGCGGATCTGTCGCCGGCGGGCACGCAAACGGCGCCGAACGCGGCGACCACCGGCGCGAAGTCGGCTGCAGCGGCGACGGCGGCCCAGAACGTCGCGCTGTCGGCGCAACAGCCAACGCCGGACGCGGACTCGGCGAATACGGAGGCGCAGTTGTCGTCGACCGAACTCACACTCGGCGAGCCGTATGACCGGGCTTGGTTGCGCGTGGGCCTCGCGCTCGACCGCAGCAACTTCACCGTCGACGACCGCGATCTCAGCCGTGGTCTGTACTTCGTTCGCTACGTCGATCCGAAGGATCTATCGTCGGCCGAGCAGGGCTTCTGGAGCCAGGTGTTCCACGGCAAGAAGGAAAAGGTCGCCAAGCAGTATCGCGTGAACGTGCGCGCGGTGACGCCGGACCAGACGCGCGTGGCCGTGGTCGACGACCAGGGCGCGATCGACCAAAGCTCGCAGGCCAAGCAGATCATGAGTCTGATGGTCGACCAGCTGCATTGAGCTGGGGAACCCTGAACTGCTAGCGGGCAACGCAGTTTGAAAAGCCGCCCGGGATCATGTCCCGGGCGGTTTTTTTTTCGCTCGTGTCAGACGTGTGGGGGCGTCGCGCGCATGTGTTTGCTCCTGTCCCTGAGTGAGAGCGCGGTATCAACCTGAGCTCGACGGAATCGGGCCATGTTCGACGTCATCCTTTCCTGGGATATGGGCAGCGAGTCTGCTCGTTCTCGCGCCGGCCTGCGGCGCCGCTTTGAGTCCCCGCGAGACGCGCCGGCCAACCCGACTCGTGATGCGGCATTTGGATCCCAGTGCACGAAGTGGCCGCTCGGTTGGAACGGCTGGCGTGCGCGTCGGTGGATCAGGCGTGCAGGGACGCTGAGCGCCCTTATGTAACGTGACGTTACCCCCGTGACGTAACTTCAAAGACCTCCGCACGACACTTCACGTCGATCGCCTCAGGCGAAAAAAATCTATATCAATCAAGCGTCTGAGACCATTTCGTGATCTTGGCCTCAATTTGGCACATAAGCTGCTTAAAAGACTCATAGGGCCGGATTAGATTTGCCGACGTGAATTTTGGCGCGTCTCCAAGCCTGCCTGCGATTCAAACCTTTCCGGCGCCGGCCGAAGACCGGCGCCGCGCCCGATGACGGCCTGCGCGCGACGCGCGGCCTCGGTGGCCCCGTCGCCTATCCTCGTAGGGCGACGGTTTCGCCCGCACTCCGACCGGAGTGCGGGCTATTTTTTTGGTAGGGAGATTCGCAGCGATCCGCACTTTTGCAACCGTCCGATGTCAGGAGCTGAGCAGAACGTGAGCGGCGCAGAGAGGGGAAGAGAGGGGAAGCGAGGTGAAGAGAGGCGAAGACAGGGCGACGCCGCCGGCTGGCGTCGCGCGAAACGAAACGGCTTTCAGGTATCGGCGCGGCGTGTGCCGACCCACGGCAGACGCTTGATCACGCCAGTTGCTAGCGCGGTGCCGACGAGAATCACCGCGCAGCCTTCCAGCATGCCGGGCGACACGCCTTCGCCGAGAAACAGCGCGCCCCACAGAATCCCGAAGATCGGAATCACGAATGTCACGGTGATCGCGCGCGCCGGTCCGGCCACCGCGATCAGATGGAAGAACAGCATGTACGCGACGCCCGTACAGGCGATGCCAAGCGCGATCACCGCGCCCCACGCGTGCAGCGAAATCGGCGCAGCCGGCCAGTAGATCACGGCGAGCGGCAGCAGCACGATGGTCGCGCCGGTCATCGTCCCGGCGGCGACGGTCAGCGCATCGACGCCGGTCAGGTGACGCTTCGTATAGTTCGCGGCGACGCCGTACAGCAGCGTCGCGCCGAGCGCGGCGCCGGCCGCGAGCGCGGTGGTCAGCGGCGTCGCGGCCGAGCCGTTGGGCGTGGCGATCTGATCCCACACCAGCATCAATACGCCGAGAAAGCCGATCACGAGACCGAGCGTGCGCAGCGCGCTCAGGCGGTCGCGCAGCCAGAGGAAGCCGACCAGCGCGCCCCACAATGGCGTGGTCGCATTGATCACCGAGGTCACGCCCACGGACAGCGTCAATTCGGCATAAGCGAACAGGCAGAACGGCGCCGCCGAATTCAGGATGCCCACCACCAGCAGCGGAAACGCGCGCGTGCGCAGGATCGTCGCCGATTGCTGCAGCGGCCGTCGCGCGAGCAGCACGATCAGCAAAAAGGCCGCGCCGATGCCGACGCGCAGCGCCATCAGCGGCGCGACGCCGAAGTCGGTCACACCGACGCGGATAAACAGGAACGACGCGCCCCACAGAGCGGCGAGGATCAGCAGTTGCAACAGGTTTTGAGGTTTCATCGGGATGGCGCCGCGCGCGGTTGAGTCGGGACGCCTGCGCATCGTAGCAGCGTGATCGCGCGAAACGTTTCAGGCTGGAATGAAACGGCAAGTTTCGGGAGATCGAGGCGTCCGGTGCCTGTGATCGTAAGCGTTTGCGGCGGCGGGCGCAAAACGAGCAATTCTCACGCTGTTGTGAGAAAAATTGCGATGCGGCGATCGGGGCCGGCTGGGCATGGCTTCGCCGGATTGGGACGCGGTTAAAAAGCGTGAATTATTTTGCGGCGACGCGCTCTGCTTCCCATCACTCCGGAAAGCAGAGCAAGCCTGTCGAACACAGCCCACCCGTGCGACTCAGCGCATCAATGCGGAATCATCCACTGCAAGAAGTTCTGCTGCGCCCAAACCAGCACGCCGAGCAGCACCGTCAACAGGATCGAATGCTTGAAGGTCTTCGCGAACACCACGCCTTCCTTGCCTTTGAGTTCGGTGGTCGCCACGCCGGTCGAGATGTTCTGCGGCGAGATCATCTTGCCCATCACGCCGCCCGACGAGTTGGTCGCCGCCATCAGTACCGGACTCAGATTCAACTGATTGGCCGCGACCACCTGCAGGTTGCCGAACAGCGCGTTGCCCGACGTATCGCTGCCGGACAGGAACACCGCGACCCAGCCGAGAAACGCCGAGACCAGTGGAAAGAACGGCCCCACCGACGCGACGCCGAGACCGAGCGTATAGGTGAGCCCCGAATAGTTCATCAGATACGCGAGCCCGACGATGGTCGCTACCGTCAGGATGGCGATGCGCGTCTGCACCCAGGTGTCGGCGATCGCCTTGCCGAACTCGCGCGCGCTCAGGCCGACCACGAATGTCGTGATCAGCGCCGCGACCAGAATCGCGGTGCCGGTCGCGAGCGGCTGGAAGTCCCATACCGCCGCATACGGCGTGTTGTACAGCGTGATGAACACGGCCTTGTCGAGGCCCGGCCACGGCACCTTGACGTCGCCGATCGTGAAGACCCTGGCGACGGTCCACACAATCACCACCACCGACACGATGATCCACGGATACCATCCCTGGCCGCCGCCGATCTTGCCGCGCACTTCGCCGACGCGGTCGATGTTGACCGCGAACTTCGGATCGGCGGCGGGTTTCCAGATGCGCAGGAAAGCGATCGTCAGAATCAGCGACACCATCGACGACAGCACGTCGGTCAGGCTGTAGTTCACATAGTTCGACGCGATGAACTGCGTCAACGCGAAGCTCGCGCCCGACACCAGCAGCACCGGCCACACGCGCAGCATGTTGCGAAAGCCCGCATACACGCCGATCACGTAAAAGGGCAGCAGGAATGCGAAGAACGGCAACTGGCGTCCGACCATCTTCGCGAGCAGATCGGACGGCAGATGCGTGACCGCGCCGAGCACGGTGATCGGTACCCCGAGCGCGCCGAACGCGACCGGCGCGGTGTTGAAGATCAGCGTGAAGGTGAGCGCTTCGAGCGTCGGAAAGCCGAGCATGATCAGCAGCGAACTGGTGATCGCGACCGGCGTGCCGAAGCCGGAAATCCCTTCGAGCAATGCGCCGAATGAAAAGCCGACCACGACCAGCACGACGCGCCGGTCGTTCGGCAGGTTGTCGATCATCCACATGCGGAAGGCCGCGAAGCGCCCTGAGCGTTGCGCGATGTTGTACAGCAGGATCGCGGTGAACACGATCCACATGACCGGCCAGCATGCGAACACCGCGCCGGCGAACACTGAGTTCAAGGCCAGCCCAACCGGAAACTGCCAGACGAGGACCGCGACGATCAGGCCGGCGATCAGCCCCGCGAGCGACGCCTGCCACGCCGGTCTGCGCGCCCAGCCGAGCAGAAGCAGCACGACGATGATCGGCAATACGGCGACGAGAAACGAAGGCAATAGCGAATTACCGACCGGGGTGAGTAGTTGATGAAACATCACGTCTCCTTGAGGGGTTCGGCTCGACGCGGAATCACACAGGCGGGACGCGTCGCGGAAGCAGGACGGACGAGCGTAGGCGGAACGTAAGAGACGAACCGCGTGGCTTATTAAACAGACGCTGTATGGCCTTCCGAAGCATAGAACCGTGCGCGGGGACGTCAAGAAGGGAAACTACCGGCGCGATGAAAGACGTGACGAAACGCCGGGGTTGTGTTTCGCATGATCAGGAGACCACTCTGCGCGACGCGAAGTGAATGCGCGTCGGCGCGTCGGCGCGATTGCGCGAATGGGCGGCCGTGTGCCCGCTTTATCGTGAAGCGATAGGTAGGAAAGCGGGCAAGTGGCAGGCGTTCAATGCCCGTGATGATGTCCCCATCCTCCGCCTCCCCAATACCCGCCAATGCCGATCGACACAGACGGCCCGTAGAAGCCGGGATAACCGTAATAAGCGGGGTAGGCGGGATAGACAGGAGGCGGGTAGTAGGCGGGATAAGCCGGCGCCACATAGACGGGCGGAGCCGCGACCGGATAAACCGGTTGTTGCGCGACTTGCGCTTGCTGCTGTGCGCGTTGCTGCGCATCGGCGGGATCGGTCTGACCCACGGGGACGTCCTGCTGCACGGCTGTCGCGGGGGCCGTTGCGTACGTCGAATAGTAGGCAGGGTAATAGCCGGACGGATAGTAACCGTATGGGTAATAGCACCCCGATAACGTCAGCATGCAGAGCGTGCCGCCCAGTGCGACGCCTCCGCGGAACATCCGAGGAAATGCGCGCGGCGGCCAGAGGTCGAGCGCGCGGAAAGGGGTGATGACGCGGGACTTCATGACGCGCTCCTGGTTGAACCGTCCGCCGCCATCGACGGCGTGACGACTTCTTGAGCTTACGCTCCCGCAGCGCGAACACGATTGCAAAACCGTAACGGTTTATTGCATGTCATTGCAATGCGTCATTTGACGCTCGAATCGAACCGTTCGAGAAGACGCTATTCGTCTGTTCGTCCTGTCCAGGGAGAGCGCGGCGGATTGAAGGAATCGGTTCAATCCGCACGCGACTCACGCGTTCACATCGACATCGATTAGCAACGCATCACAGCAACATCACGCCGCTCACTTACCGACCTGATTACCGATAATGCCGCCGGCCGCCGCACCGCCGATCGTCGACAATGCGTTGCCCCCGATCGCCGCGCCCGCGGCGCCGCCAAGCCCCGCGCCGATGGCCGTATCGCGACCTTGACGGCTCATGCCTTCGCACGCGGAAAGGCTCGCAACGAGTGCAACGATGGCAGCGAGCGTACCGATTTGACGGATCGATTTCATGATGCTGACTCCGGTTGGTTTAATTGTGGAAAGTGATCATCGAGATGGGACATAACACCCCGTCCATGCATTTGATCTTAGCCGCGCGTCCCGTATCCAGATGTGTGCGCTTGTCAGCGGACTGACGGCTTCGTAATCAAATGTTTCGCCTCGGTTGCCTTTCGTTAGCACGCGGCGTGCCCGCTGCGCGTCAATGAAAAAGCCCGCCAGTGGCGGGCTTCGACGCTGCGATGCGTGTTTGTGATGAATCGGCTGGCGGCAATAAGCGAGCCGATCCGCACGTCCTGCCTTACTGCCGCTGATAGATCTCCGCGCCTTTCTTCATGAACTCGATCGACTTCACTTCCATGCCTTTCTTCAACGCTTCGTCGTCGGTGACGCCTTGCTGCGCCGCGAACTCGCGCACGTCCTGCGTGATCTTCATCGAGCAGAAGTGCGGGCCGCACATCGAACAGAAATGCGCGACCTTTGCCGAATCCTTCGGCAGCGTTTCGTCATGGAATTCGCGCGCCTTGTCCGGGTCGAGGCCGAGATTGAACTGATCTTCCCAGCGGAATTCGAAGCGCGCCTTGCTCAGGGCATTGTCACGCACCTGCGCGCCCGGATGACCCTTCGCCAGATCGGCAGCGTGCGCGGCGAGCTTGTACGTGATGATGCCGGTCTTGACGTCGTCCTTGTTCGGGAGACCCAGGTGTTCCTTCGGCGTCACGTAGCAGAGCATCGCCGTGCCGAACCAGCCGATCATCGCCGCGCCGATGCCCGACGTGATGTGGTCGTAGCCGGGCGCGATGTCCGTGGTGAGCGGTCCAAGCGTGTAGAACGGCGCTTCGTCGCACCATTCCAGTTGCAGGTCCATGTTCTCCTTGATCAACTGCATCGGCACGTGGCCAGGGCCTTCGATCATCGTCTGCACGTCGTGCTTCCACGCGATCTGCGTGAGTTCGCCGAGCGTCTTCAGTTCGCCGAGCTGCGCTTCGTCGTTCGCATCGTAGATCGAGCCCGGACGCAGGCCATCGCCGAGCGAGAAGGCCACGTCATATGCCTTCATGATTTCGCAGATGTCTTCGAAATGCTCGTACAGGAAGCTTTCCTTGTGATGCGCGAGGCACCACTTCGCCATGATCGAGCCGCCGCGCGACACGATGCCGGTCATCCGCTTGGCGGTGAGCGGCACATATTGCAGACGCACGCCAGCGTGGATCGTGAAGTAGTCGACGCCTTGCTCGGCCTGTTCGATCAGCGTGTCGCGGAAGATTTCCCAGGTCAGGTCCTCAGCCTTGCCGTTGACCTTTTCGAGCGCCTGATAGATCGGCACCGTGCCGATCGGCACCGGGCTGTTGCGGATGATCCACTCGCGCGTTTCGTGAATGTGCTTGCCGGTCGACAGATCCATCACCGTGTCGCCGCCCCAGCGGATCGCCCACGTCATCTTGTCGACTTCCTCGCCGATGGACGACGTCACCGCCGAGTTGCCGATGTTCGCATTGACCTTCACGAGGAAATTGCGGCCGATGATCATCGGCTCGCTTTCCGGGTGATTGATGTTGTTCGGGATGATCGCGCGGCCGCGCGCCACTTCCTCGCGCACGAACTCCGGCGTGATTGCCGTGAGCCCATTCGGACCGAATGCGCTTGCGCCGAACGCCTGCCCCGGGTGCTGACGGCCCATCATCGCGGCGAGCTTTTCGCCGTTCGGACCGCTCGTCTTCAGGCTCTCCAGATACTCGGCGCGACGCTGGTTCTCGCGAATCGCGATGTACTCCATCTCCGGCGTGATGATGCCTTGCTTCGCGTAGTGCATCTGCGACACGTTCTTGCCGGCGATCGCGCGACGCGGCGTGCGATGCAGGCCTTTGAAACGCAGGTCGGCGGTGGCGGTGTCGGCCGCGCGTTCGCGGCTGAAGTCGCTCGACAGGCCAGTCAGCGCTTCGGTGTCGCCGCGCTCTTCGATCCACGCCTGACGCAGCGCCGGCAGACCAGCGCGGATGTCGATCTTCGCATCCGGATCGGAGTACGGGCCCGACGTATCGTAGACATAGACCGGCGGATTCTTTTCGCCGCCGAAGCTGTCAGGCGTATCGGCCTGCGAGATCTCGCGCATCGGCACACGGATGTCGGGACGCGAACCGGTCACGTAGACCTTGCGCGAATTCGGCAGCGGCGCGACGGCGGCTTCGTCGACGTGGGCATCGGCGGAAATGAATTTGGGATTGGCGTTCATTGTGTCTCCAAAGCAAAGTGGGGGGCTAAGCAGGAGACGAGACGGAAGTAGTCGGAGATCGCGAGAGGTGATGCGGTGGAACTGGGTGCGAAATCCGTACGCTTCCCTGCGCTGGCATTATCCAGATCAGGTTCAAAGGGTATTTCTCACCCGCGCGGCACGGACCTCCAACCTCCGTGCGACGCAGGACCCCCGCGTTAGCAGCGCACACGATACACCGCCAGGCCGCTGCTTGGCAACCCGTTCCACGGGTCGAGTCGCGGACCGGGGCCCGATGCGCGGTGTCTTTTGCTGATGGGGGCGGACTTGCCGGCAAGGAGCCGGCGCGTGATTTAGCGCGAGAAATCGTCGGCGGCTTCGGGCTGATAGAGGATCTTGTCGAGCTTCAACACCTTCTCCGTGCCGCTTGGCGGCGTGAAGCGGATACGCTCGCCGCGCTTCGCGCCGAGCAGCGCGAGACCGGCGGGCGAGAACACGTTGAGGCGCCCCTGCGCGAAGTCCGCGTCGGGCGGATAGACGACGGTCCACGTCATCTGCTCGCCGCTGCCTTCGTCGATCAGTGTGGCTTGCGAATTCATCGTCACCACGTTGGCCGGAATCTCGCGCGAGTCGACGATCACCGCGCGCTCCAGGACGTCGTCGAGCATGTCTTGCAGCTTCGCATCCGCGCCGGGCGCGGACGCATGCTTCTCGAGACGGGCGACGTCGAGTTCGGTCAGGTAACAGGGCTTCGTCTTTTTCATGACGGGTACTCCAATTCGATCTGCATATAAGGGAACAGCGTGCGATGAGATCGGCCCGGAGCCCGACGACGCGGCCCAGGCAATGGAGCGGGCAGCGTTAGATCGGGCGCCGGGCGGCAGGAAGCGGGAGCGTTCGGGACGGCTCGGCGGCCGGATGCGGCGCGAACTCCGCGCGCGCGTCACCGGTTGCGCGGCGCGGGCGCAAACGGATGAGGGCACGGGAAGTCGGGAAGCGCATCGAAGTGGCCGGCAGGTGTCGGAAGAAAGTGGAGAGGGCGTTGCCTGAAAGCAGGAAGCGACGCAATCGAAAGGTGAATGTTAGCACGCGGCTGCGCGTCTCTTTTTCGATTTGCGGCGCCTTTGCAGTTGTGCAACATGCGGCGCCGTGGCGCTTGTTATGTCCTCAAGCCTATCGCAAAAATGTCGTTAATGGTTGTGCGGGTTGTAAAGGGTTCCGTGATGAGGCCTGGCGGGTGGCAAAGACTGCCGCCGGGCGTGGCGATGGAACACCGGCTCGCATGAGCGATAAAAAAGCGAATCGGGTCTCGGGAGAGTGCGCATGGAAAAGAACACATTACGGTTGCGGACACTCGGTGCGATAGCAGGTGCGATGGTATCGCTGGCAACGCCGTTGATGGCGTGGGCGGCAGCGGGTGGGACGATCTCGTTCTCAGGAGCGATCGTCGCGCCGCAATTGCGCATGACTACGGGCGTGACGTCAGCCGGGCTGCCGGTCGCAACCGCGGGTGCGCAAGCGCGGCGGATGGAGCCGGCTCTGACGCTGACTTTCGATGCGCCGCCGGGCGTGGCGGCCGGTGCGGATGTCTCGTTGCAAGTCAATGACGGCGTGCCGCCGCGCAATCTCGTGGCGGCGCGTTTCGTCGATAACGGCGGGCGTCCCGCCACGGCCCGTAATGGACACTACCAGGTCGGCCGCAACGGCGGCGTGTTGTCGGTGTCGCCCGCGCGGGCGGACACGCCGGATACGCGCGTGACGGTTGTCGTGAGCTACGAATGAGTTCGCGCCCCGAGGTTTCGTAGGCGCGCTATGGCGGGGACCTCGCGAAGCCAGCGCCAAAAAAGCGGCGATACGTCCCCCACTTTTTCTGTTGCAAGTACGCCGAAAAGTTACGATTCTCCCCCTCGACGCGGTGGGCGCTTACTGCATAATGCGATGCGCGCCGCAACCTTGGCGCGTGTTCGCCGTGGCCCGATTTCTCCCGGCTGCCACGGCCTTGTGGCCCTTTGGTCATCTATCGCCCTTCCGTTCCACCGACATGTCCGCCAGCCTCGCCCGCCAGACCGCATCGCCGATGCGGTGTCCGCCATCCCGTCACCGGGTCTACAGCGGAGGCGCATTACCTCGAGCGGCATGGGCGGGTTGAACGCATGTCGCTGCAACGCTCCACCTTTTTCCCGCGTGGTTTGCCGATCCGTTTGCCGCAGTCGCACAGCGGCCAGATCGCGCTCGCGCTTGCCGTCGTCTATCTCGTGTGGGGCTCGACGTATCTCGCCGTGCACGTCGCGCTCGGCTCGTTTCCACCGCTGCTGCTCTCCGGACTGCGCAACCTGTTTGCCGGCCTAGGCCTGTTCGTCTTCGCGGTGCGTCGCAAACCGGTCTGGCCGAGCGCCGCCGAGGTTCGCAATGCCGGACTCGTCGGCACGATGCTGGTGGGCCTGTCGAGCGGTATGCTGGCCTACGGCATGCGCACGGTCGGCACCGGTACCGCGGCCGTGATGGTCGCGACCGTGCCGCTGTTCGCGACGGTGATCGCCGCCGTCGCGGGCCGCAAGATCGGCCGGGGCGAGTGGTTCGCGGTAGGGCTGGGTCTGGTCGGCATCGCGATCCTGAGTCACGGCGACAGTGCGCCGGGCTCGGCGGGCGGCAGCCTGGCGATTCTGTGCGGCGCGCTGTTCTGGGCCGGCGGCGCGCATCTGGCCGGGCGTCTGAAGCTGCCGTCGGACCTGTTTCTGTCGACCGCGTTGCAGATCGGCCTGGGCGGCGCGATGTCGACGATGGTCGCGTGGGCCTCCGGCGAACGGATGCTCGACGTGCATGTCCTGCCGATGCTGGCGTTCATCTATCTGATGCTGATCGGGACAATGGCCGCGTACGTCGCGTATGGTTTTCTGATCCGGCATACGAGCCCGATCATCGCGAGTAGCTGCATGTACGTGAATCCCGTGGTCGCGGTGGCGCTCGGCGCGCTGCTGCTGGGCGAGCCGGTCACGCGCTCGACGGTGATCGCGACCATCGTGATTCTCGCGAGCGTCGGGCTGTCTTTCTGGTTCGATTACAGGAAGAAGGGGCTGGCTTGAGTTGTTGCGCTTTTCGCCTGGGGCGGGGGCTCAGGTCGGAGTGGTTAGATCACATTGGGATTGGGCTTCCTCCAGCCGACGCTCAACCTCCGACCCGACGCGCCCGCCGCCTTCAAAGCGCCGCCGCCACTTCCGCGCCTTCGCGGATCGCGCGTTTCGCATCCAGCTCGCTCGCGACCCTGGCGCCGCCGATCACGTGATAACGCGGGCCGCCGCGCTGACCCTCGCCGCTCGCCGTCGCGGCCGCATCCGTCTGCGGCAGCAGATCGCGCAACGATTCCTGCCCGGCGCACACGACGATCGTCTCCACGTCGAGCCACTCCTCGACGCCTTCGCGCTCGATCTTCAGACCACGCTCGCCAATCTCCCGATACGACACACCGCCGAGCATCGTCACGTCGTTCCTCGCCAGCGTCGCGCGATGCACCCAGCCCGACGTCTTGCCGAGCCCCATGCCGAGCTTGCCGGCCTTGCGCTGCAATAGCCAGATCTGTCGCGCGGGTTGCGGCGTGGCCGGCGCCTTCAGTCCGCCGCGTTCGCGCACCGCGAGATCGACGCCCCATTCGTCGAGCCACGCATCGCGCGGCATCGGCAGCGGGTCGCCCGCGCGATGCAGCAGAAACTCGCTGACGTCGAAGCCGATCCCGCCCGCGCCGATCACCGCGACGCGGCGCCCGACCGGCGCGCCGCGCAGCACGTCCACATACGACAGCACGTTCGGTCCGTCGATGCCCGCTATCGATGGCTTGCGCGGCACGATGCCGGTGGCGACGATCACGTCGTCGTAAGCCGCGGCGGCGAGCAGCGCGGGATCGACGCGCGTGCCGAGCCGCACGTCAACCTGGTGGCGTTGCAACTGACTCTGAAAGTAGCGGATCGTCTCGCTGAACTCTTCCTTGCCCGGCACGCGCATCGCCAGATTGAACTGCCCGCCGATCGTCGCGCTCGCATCGAACAGCGTCACGCGATGCCCGCGCGCGGCCGCCACCGTCGCCGCCGACAAACCCGCCGGGCCTGCGCCGACCACCGCGATCGAACGCGCGGCGCGGGCGTCCGTGACTGGCCGGTAGACCAGCTCGGTCTCGCGTCCCGCGCGCGGATTCACGAGGCAACTCGCGCGCTGGTTCCTGAAGGTGTGATCGAGGCAGGCCTGGTTGCACGCGATGCACGTGTTGATCTCGTGCGCGCGGCCCTCGGCGGTCTTCAGCACGAACTCGGGATCGGCGAGCAGCGGTCTCGCCATCGACACCAGATCGCCGGCGCCCTCGGCGAGCAGGGCCTCCGCGACCTCGGGCGTATTGATGCGGTTCGACACGATCACCGGCACGTTGACCGCGCGCTTCAAGCGCCCGCTCAACTCGGCGAACGCCGCGCGCGGCACCGAGGTCACGATGGTCGGCACGCGCGCTTCGTGCCAGCCGATTCCCGTGTTGAACATCGTCACGCCGGCCGCTTCGAGCGCTTGCGCGACCTGCACGGTTTCATCCCACGTGTTACCGCCTTCCACCAGATCGATCAGCGAGAGCCGGTACACGACGATGAAACGTTCGCCGCACACCGCCCGTACCCGCTCGACGATCTCGCGCGCGAGCCGCATGCGGTTCTCGATACTGCCGCCGTAGCGGTCGGTGCGCCGATTGGTGCGGGGGCACAGGAACTGGTTCAGCAGATAGCCTTCGCTGCCCATGATCTCGACGCCGTCATAACCGGCGCGCTGAGCGAGCCGCGCACAACGCGCATAGTCGCGCACGGTCTTCGCAATCCCGGCGATGCTCAACGCACGCGGCTTGAACTTCGAGATCGGCGACCGGATTGCGGACGCGGATACGACGAACGGCTGATACCCATAGCGGCCCGCATGCAGGATCTGCAGCGCGATCTTGCCGCCTTCGGCGTGCACCGCGTCCGTCAGCAGCCGATGATTGCGCAGATCGAACACGGAGTTCAGCGTGCCGCCGAACGGCAGCAACCAGCCCTGACGATTCGGCGAGATGCCGCCGGTGACGATCAGGCCCACGCCGCCTTTCGCGCGCTCGCGGAAATAGGCGGCGAGCTTCGGGTAGTTCCAGAAGCGATCCTCCATGCCGGTGTGCATCGAACCCATCACCACGCGGTTGCGCAAGCGGGTGAACCCGAGATCCAGTTCGGCGAGTAAGTGCTGGTAAGACATGGGGAGGGACCGTGTAAGTATTGGAGGCGTTCGCACGATACACCGCACCTCGGGCCAACCCGCCGAGGAAAAATTCTAATCCTCGCAAACCATTGCTCCGTAAGACATTTATCAGCCGTCGTAAGCCATATCGCCGAGCGCGGCACACGCATTGCTCAATGCGATCGTCCATCGACACGGACCGCGCCGACAGAAAAAGCAGGCGCGATGTGCGGCAGGGATAGGAGGGGGTGCCTGTTTCGGAGAGCCGCCCGGGACCGTTCAAACAATCGACGAACACGGTTTCAGGCGGCGCGATGTCCGAAGCGGGACGCCCGTAGATCAATGGGTCGAGAGCCCAACATCGATATAGGTGAACACAATGAAAATGATCCGAACCATGGCGGCCGTCGTTGCCGTTGCATCCGTTCTGAGCGCTTGCGGCGGCGGCTCCGATGACGTAGGCAAGGAACTCGGACTGACCAATCCGCAGATCCACTTCATTCACGCGATTCCGAGCGGCCCGGCCGTCGACTTCCTCGTGAACGGCTCCGCACCGTCCGGGCAGACGAACATCTCGTACAAGGGCGTGACGAACTTCACCAATATCAACACGGGCTCGACCAACGTCGGTTATGCGGCGACCGGCACGACGACCGCGCTCGCGAGCGGCAACTTCCCGAACGTCGCGAAGGGCCACGAGTACACGGTGCTAGCGTTGCCGGGTCTCGCCGCACCGGACATCGGCCTGATCGACGATCCGTTCGACAAGGGTCTGCTGTCCAATAGCGCTCGCGTGCGCGGCTTCAACGCATCGGCGAACGCGACCAACCTCGACCTGTATCTGGTTCAGGCCAGCGCCACCAATATCGCCAACGTCTCGCCGACGATGCCGGGCGTCGCGTTCAAGAACGCGGTGCCGGCGAGCGGCCAGGACTCGATCTACGTGTCGGGCGGCGATTACGTGCTGATCGCAACCGCGGCCGGCAGCAAGACGCCGATCTTCCAGTCGCAGTCGTTCTCGCTGGGGAACAATGCCGACTGGCTGGTGACGTCGGTGCCGATCGGCGGCGTGCTGAGCCAGCTGCTGCCGGGTCAGATCCATCTGCTGATTGCGCAGAACGGCAACACGACCACGCCGAGCATCGAGTTGTCGAATACGCTGACGGGTGAGTAAGCGGGGGAGCAGGTGAACTGGCCACGCGTTCGGTCAGGCACGCATCGATGACGTGCCGCCGGCGCGACAGGCGCAGAAAATAACGACAAGTCCTGGGGAGGACGGAGCGGCGATCCACGAGAGTGGGTCGCCGTTTTGTTTTAGCGGTTTTGTTTTTTGTTCGGACGCCTATGTGTTCTCGAGCGGCTGGCATGTCCGCAGGAAGACCCACTAAAAGCCCGCAAAAAAAGCCCGCCACGGTTCCCCGTGACAGGCTCGTCGAATCGCCGCATGACGCGGCGCCACGAAGGCGCCGCCCTTAGGCTACTCGTGCATCACCAGCTTACTTGGCCTTTTCAGCCGAGTTCGAGATGGCGTTGCCGCCCTTCGAAATATCCTCGCCTGCGCCGGCCACCGTGTTGCAGGCGGAGAGCGATGCGGCCGAGCCAGCAATGAGAAGCAAAGCGATCAGTCGGGCCATGGAAGTTCTCCTTGTCGAAAATGCGTCGGTTGACGTGCCGTATTGCGTGGCACGCGCTAGCTATCGTCCGACCGGGGCTTACGCCAGTCGATCCGGTCTGATTGCATGGTAAAAAAAGGGCGGGGGCGGCGCTGTCGGTTGCGCTGCGATTTTGTTGTAGGCGGGCTCCGGTGTTTGCGTCGGCGCACTCCTACAACGATGCTTCGTCCGATGCCACGCGGCTTTGCTAGACAAGCGTGCGCGACGGCGTCGCCGGCGGCAGATCGACCGACGGCGTCGCGGTGCTGACGCTCGGCATCGCCACGTCGATGTCGGTGCCGTTCGGCACGCCGCGCCGGATCTCGAAGCGTCCGCCATGCGCGGCCACCCGCTGACGCATGCCGAGCAAGCCGTGCGTATGGGTGCGCTTCAGATCGGCCGGCGTGATGCCGACGCCGTTGTCGGCGATATGCAGCGCCACCTGGCCGTCGCCGACCTGCAACGCGATCGACACCTTCGACGCCCGCGCATACTTCGCGGCATTCGTCAGCGATTCCTGCGCGACGCGGAACAGCGCGATCTCGGTCTGCTCGTCGAGCTGGATGTCGTCGGCGGGCAGGTGCAGTTCGAGCGTCCAGTTGTTGCGCTGCGCGGCTTCGTCGGCGAGCGTGCGCAGCGCGGTGACGAGCCCGAAGTTCGCCAGCACCGTGGGCCGCATGTCCTCGATGATGCGGCGCTTCAGCGCAATGCCCTGATCGAGATTGGCGAGCGCGCGCTTGAGCTTCTCGGAGATGTCGGGCGCGCTGTCCTTCAGCTTGCGGTTGGCCCACGCGACATCCATCTTGCTCGCGGTGAGAATCGCACCGAGCTCGTCGTGCAGTTCGCGCGCGAGCTGGGTCTTTTCGTTTTCGCTGACCGCCTGCAAATGCCAGCCGAGCGCTTCGAGCTGACGCGTGCGTTCGCCCACAAGCTGATCGAGTTCTTCCTGCTGCGTGATCAACTGACGTTGCACACGCGCCTGCCGGTCGATCTGAATGCCGAGGTTGCGAAACAGCAGGATGAACAGCACGATGTTCAGCGCCGACAGACCCGCCGCGCACAGCGTCGAAATGCGCTGATCGGCGCGGCTCGCGGCGAGCGCATGCTGCGCGCGGCGCTCCTCGTTGTCGCGCAGCAGCGAGAGGGTGCTGTCGATCAGCGATGCGTCGGCGGGATTGACGTGGCTCGCGCTGCCGCATGCGCCGAGGTCGAGCGGCTGTGGCGCCGCGCTTTGCAACGCGGCGGCGCCCGCGCCGATGCGCGCTTCGATCAGCGCGAGAATCTGCGTGAAGCTCGCGAGCTCGGCGCTGTCCGCGCGGCCGCTGCGATAGAAGCGGTCCAGTTGCTGGGTGCTCTGACGAATGCGCGCCGCGCTCGCGCAGAAAGCGTGGGCGGATGCTTCGTCCTTCGTCAGAAGAAAATGGTTCTGTTCGGCGGACAGACTCGATAGCTGACTCGCGAGCGTGCTCAGTTGCACGGTGACGTCGCGCGCTTCGAGCGCGGTTTCGTATTCGGCGGTGATGCGCTGACGCGCCGTTTCGAGGATCACGAGACCGCCCACCGTGATGACGATCGCCACCGTCATCGCCAGCGCCCAGCTGCGATTGCGCATCCAGTCGCTCAGGCGCGCGGCTGCGCCGGGTACGGCTGGATCCTGCGTGGTCGACACGTTCTGAACTTCTGGCACATTCGGCTCCTCGGCTGGGGCATCAGTGTAACGTCCGCGACGCGGCATCTCATCCCGTCATCACGCATCGTCGTCGCGTAACGCTGCCGTAATCCAATGTAAGCGGATTCTCACACGAAAACCGGCGTGCGTCGGAATGCGCGCGGCTTCGCCGATCGATAGGATGGACCTCGTCGTTCAATCATTGTCTCGGAGGAAGCCATCATGTTGAAGTGGGCGTTGTTCTTCGCCGTCATCGCGGTGATCGCCGGGCTTCTCGGCTTTACCGGCGTAGCGGCCGGTGCGGCGGCGATCGCGAAGTTCCTGTTCGTCGTGTTCGTGATTCTGTGCGTGGTGTTCCTCGTGCTCGGCTTCGTGGTGACGAAAAAGATCATCGATTAGCGCCGCTGCGCTGAAGCGGTTGCAGACCGCTTCTCCGACAGCGGCGAGCGGTTCGCTTCGAGCCGACCCCCCGGCATCCACAGGAAAGGAGAGTCGCCATGTTGCACTACGCCATCGTCTTCTTCGTGATCGCGCTCATTGCCGCCGTGTTCGGTTTTACCGGCATCGCGGCAGGGGCGGCCGAAATCGCGAAGATTCTGTTCTATATTTTCCTCGTCGTGTTCGTGGTCACGTTGCTGCTCAGCGTGTTCCGAACATAGGCCAGCGCGCATAGACGCGTAGTCATGACCCTACCGGCGCATCAGGCGCGATTCGTGCGGGATGCGCAATTCCCCCAATACCGCAGAAAGGAGAATTTCAATGGCGAACCAACCTGACGCTCAAGGCGCGGCAGCTGAATCCACCGATCCGTTCGTGATGGACGTCAAGAAGATCCGCGAGGACGCGCGCAAGCACATGTCCGACGGCGCGGTCACGCAAACTTATGGCGCGGATCTGAAGACGGTTCTGCAGCTGCTCAACGACTCGCTGGCCACCGAGATCGTCTGCGTGCTGCGCTACAAGCGGCATCACTTCATGGCCAAGGGCATCAACTCCGAGGCGGTGGCCGCGGAGTTCGCCGCGCACGCCGCCGAGGAGCAGGGCCACGCCGACAGCATCGCCGAGCGCATCGTGCAACTGGGCGGCGAGCCGGACTTCGCGCCCGACGGTTTGAAGACGCGCTCGCATTCGGAATACAAGGAAGGCGAGAACCTCACGGACATGATCCGCGAGAACCTGATCGCCGAGCGCATTGCGATCGACACGTACCGCGAGATCATTCGCTATCTCGGCGACAAGGACGTGACGACGCGGCGTCTGTTCGAAGAGATTCTCGCCGTTGAAGAAGAGCATGCCGACGACATGGCGGATCTGCTCGAAGGCCGCGAATAATGCGGTCCGTGCGGACGGCGCGGTTGGTGCGATCCGTGCGATTGGCGCGGGTGGGTCGGGAGGTATCCCGCGCGGCGCGTGTCGTCCGCTTGACGAACATCCGGCCTGGGCGAGGCATGAGCCAGTGTCCGAGCCGGAGGTCTTTACAATGTCTGCTTTGGAGCGATTCCAGCGCAGGGGCAGCAAACCGATGATTCGAGTGTTGATAGCCGACGACCACGCGATCGTCCGAGGGGGCTTCAGGCAGTTCGTCGCCGACGAACCGGATATGTGCGTCGCCGCCGAAGCCGCCACCGGCGACGAAACCATCAGCCTCGTGCGCGAGCAGGCGTTCGACGTGGTGCTGCTCGACATCGCGATGCCCGACAAGAACGGCATCGACACGTTGCGCGTGATCAAGCAGGTGCGTCCCGAGCAGGGGGTGCTGATCCTCTCGGGCTACCCGGAGAGTCAATACGCGATCAACCTGCTGCGCGCGGGCGCGAACGGCTATCTGAACAAGGACTGCGAGCCCGACGAAATCGTGCGGGCGATCCGCGCGGTGGCGCGCGGCCATCGCTATCTGTCGGAGGCGGTCGCCGACACGCTCGCCGACAACCTCGACAAACCGGCCGCCGGCCGCCCGCACGAAGCGCTGTCCGAGCGTGAGTTCCAGATTTTCTGCAAGCTCGCGGCCGGGCAGATTCCCACCCAGATCGCGGAGGAACTGCATCTGTCCGTGAAGACGGTGAGCACTTATCGCGCGCGCGTGCTGGAGAAGATGCGGTTGGCGAACAATGCCGATCTGACTTATTACGCGATCAAGAACGGCTTGATCGAATAATGGACGATCGAGATACTCCGATGAACAGCGAATCGAACTCCGTTGCCGAACGAGCCAGCCGCGCGCCGTTGCGCGTGTTGCTGATCGAGGATTCGCCGCTGATCCGCCGCAGCCTCGTCGAAGCGATCGACGCGTCCGGTTCGCTGCAGGTGGCGGCCTATGCCGATTCCGCCGATCAGGCCATCGCGCTGCTCGCCGACGAAGCCTTCGACGCGGTGATCGTCGACC
This sequence comes from Paraburkholderia ginsengisoli NBRC 100965, assembly GCF_000739735.1. GTDB lineage: Bacteria > Pseudomonadota > Gammaproteobacteria > Burkholderiales > Burkholderiaceae > Paraburkholderia > Paraburkholderia ginsengisoli. Next base: position 673,056 of record NZ_BBJF01000003.1, read on the forward strand.
TGCAGCTGAAGCAGGGCTCGGGCGCGCCGGTGCTCGCGTACTTGCAGCGCGAAGGGATGATCGATTCGATGTTCGCGGCGGTGCTCACCAATCACGCGTTGCCCGCGTATCGGGAGCGCTGCGAACAGTATGGCGTGCGCCACTTTTACGACAAATCGTTCGAGTTCGACCGGGTGATCGACGCGCTCCACGAGTATGCGTCGGCGCGAACCGGCGACTGAGCCTGAGTGAGCCGCCGTTGAACCCACTCTCAGTGCGCGGCGCGCGCCGGCAGGCGTAGATGATTCCAGGCGGCGAATGCCGCGAACGCGATGCCCGCCACGCTGACGCCGAGCCATCCGAAGGCGGGCCATACCGCCGCGCCGACTCCCGAGCCGAGCGCTCCGCCGATGAAATACGCGACCATGTAGACCGTATTCACGCGGCTGCGCGCGTCGGGCTTCAGCGCGTAGATGCGCGACTGATTGGAAATCTGCGCGGCCTGCACGCCAATGTCGAGCACGATCACGCCGATCACCAGCCCGACGATGCTTTTCGCCGACGCGCCGAACACGACGAATGACAGCGCCACCAGCACGATCGACACCGTGATGATCGCGCGCGGCCCGCGCTTGTCGGCGAACTTGCCGGCGAGCGGCGCGGCCATCGCACCCGCCGCGCCGACGATGCCGAACAGTCCCGCCGCCTGCGGTCCGAGATGAAACGGTGCGCCCGCCAGCAACAGCGCCAGCACCGACCAGAAGATGCTGAACGCCGCGAACAACGCCGCGCCGGTCAGCGACGCTTCACGCAGCGCGCGATGTTCGACCACCAGATGCCACATCGACACCAGCAGCTTGCCGTACGGCAGCGTCGAGGTCGGCTGGCTCTTCGGCAAGCGCAGGATGATCACGACTGCCAGCAACAGCAACGCGACGACGGATGCGCCGAACACCGCGCGCCAGCCGAAGTACTCGCCGATCACGCCCGACGCGGTCCGCGCCAGCAGAATGCCCAGCAGCAGACCGCTCATCACCATGCCGACCGCGTGGCCGCGCTCCGACGGCGGCGCGAGTTCGGCCGCGAACGGCACCGCCTGTTGCGCGATGGTGGCGAGCACGCCGATCGCCAGACTCGCAACGATCAGCACCGCGAGGGTCGGCGCCGCGGCGGCGACGACGAGCGCGACGCACATGCCGGCGATCTGCAACAGGATCAGACGGCGCCGGTCGAAGCGGTCGCCGAGCGGGGCGAGCAGCAGCATGCCGGCCGCGTAGCCGAGCTGCGTGACGGCCGGCACCGTGCCGACCCACGACGCACTGCCCGGAAACGACTGGCGGAAGTTGTCGAGCAGCGGCTGGTTGTAATAGATGTTGGCGACCGAGACGCCGGCGATGGTGGCGAGCAGGAACAGCAGGCCGCGCAACGACCGGTCGGCGGAAGCGGGAGAGGAAGCGTCGGAGGTGGACATGAGAGAGCCGGATCGACGGACCGGCCCATGCACGGTCCTCAAGCGTGCCGATCATACCGGAGCAGGGCGGATCGTGCTGGGCCCCGCGAAGTTCGCACTCCGTGCGAAAGGTCAAGGAAAGTGCGAGGCGTGCGCAACGGTGCTGACTGACCGCGGCTGCTGCCGCCGGCCGTGATATTGAGATGGTCGTGCGGCTTGGGTCCGTAAAATCGGCGCGCCCGACCCACCCGGCTCACCTGCCCATTCCTGCGACCCACCCGATGACCTCGACCCTGAAACCTGTACCTCGACTCATCGGCGGCTGGCTGCTCGTCGCGTTGATCTGCCTTGCGGTGTGGGTGCTTTGTACCGCCGCTGCGGCGCGCGAACCGCTCGAGCTGATGCTCCAATGGGAACTGCTCGCCGTGTTCGCCCGTCACGAAACGCACGGCTGGTATCGCATCGTGATCGCGCTCACCGGTCTGGATGCGCTCATCGGCGTGTTCACCGTCGCCGGGGCGGGGTGGCTCGCGCTGCTCGCGTGGCGCAAGGCGGCGCGCTTTCCGGCGCAGCTGCAAACCTGGCTGTTCGCGATTCTCGTGATGCGTACCGGCGCGTATCTGTTCGGCGCTTATCTGACCGACACGATCGGCGTCGAGATCGCGCTGCCTGTCGACGGGTTCGTGCAGGCCGCGATTGCCGCCGCGCTCGGGATACCGTATTTCAGGTTGTCCCGGCGCGTGCGCGAGACCTTCGTCAACGCGTGAGCGGCCGCGCTCAGTCGATCAACGCGCCCGCGGGTTCGTAAAACGGATAGGGGCCGTCGGCGGCCTCCACATACGCGTGGTGCGTGACGATGCCCGTCGCCGGGTCGTAACGATGCAGCGCATACGCGGGCGGCTCCATCACGAACGCCGACGGCGCGTCGTCACGCAGATCGAGCGCGACCTGATGCGCGGGCGCCGGCACCGCCGAGGCGATCGTGCCGCCGAAGCGCACGAACATCGGCCGATGCACGTGTCCGCAGATTACCCGCTCCACATTCGGATGACGCGCGATCAACGCGGCGAGCTTATCGGCCGCGCGAGGGTCGAGCCGTAGTGCGTCCATATGGCCGATCCCGCACGCGAACGGCGGATGGTGCAAGGCCACGACGGTCGGCTTGCCTTGGGCCGCGTCGAGTTGCGTCGCGAGCCACGCGAGCCGCGCGTCGCACAGCGTGCCCGCGCTTTGTCCCGGCACCATCGAATCGAGCGCGATCACGCGCAACGGGCCGACGTCGAGCGCGTATTGCACGAACTCGCCGCCGCTGCGCAATTCCGCGCGCTCGGGAAACGCCGCGCGCAACGCGTTGCGCTCGTCGTGATTGCCGACCAGCAGGAAGTAGGGAATTTCCAACGGCAGCAGCAAAGTCTTCAGGTGTTCGTACTGTTGCAAGTCGCCCTGATCGACGAGGTCGCCGGTGACGATCACCGCGTCCGGGCGCGGGTCGAGCGCATTGAGCGCGGCGACGCAGCGCGCGAGATACGCGCCGGTGTCGACACGGCGGTAAGCGAGCGCGCCCGGCCGCTTGATATGCAGGTCGCTGATTTGAGCCAGCAGCATGGGGAGTCCTTTCTACTTTCTATTGCGCGCCGGGATAGGGCGCGGCGTTCTTACGATAGCGCAATCAGCGCATTCTGCGCGATCGAGATGCCGACCGGCGTGCCGCGCGCCAGTTCGACCCGGCCGGCGACGTCGATCAGCAATGGGTCCGGCGCTGCGCCGCCGATCGTCAGACGCGTGCGTTCGCCCAGAAACGCGCTGCTTTCGATGCGGCCGCGCAGTTGCGCACTGACCGGGTCCGCGAGCCACGCGTCTTCGGGGCGGAAGAAAATCTCGTGCCGCCGGGTTGCGTGTGCGTCGATGTGCGAGGGCCCCGGCGGCAGCGGCACGGCGCCGCCCGCCGTCGTCAGCATGCCGTCGCGCGCCTCGCCCGCGAGCCGGTTGATCGTGCCGACGAACTGCGCGACCGTGCGGTTCGCGGGCCGGTAGTAGATGTCGCGCGGCGAGCCGATCTGCTCGATGCGCCCGGCGCTCATCACGACGATGCGGTCGCCCAGTTCCATCGCCTCGGCCTGATCGTGCGTCACGTAGACGGTCGTGATGCCCAACTCGCGCAGCAGCGCGTTCATCTCGCTGCGCAACGCGTCGCGCAGACGCGCGTCGAGGGCGGTGAGCGGTTCGTCGAGCAGTAGCACGCGCGGGCGGACCGCGAGCGCGCGCGCCAGCGCCACGCGTTGCCGCTGACCGCCCGACAATTGATCGATCGGTTTGTCGGCATGCGCGGTGAGACGCATCATGTCGAGCAGTTCGTCGACCCGTTGCCGTGCGATCTCGGTGGGCACGCGTTTGATCTTCAGGCCGTAGCCGATGTTGCCGCGCACGCTCAGGTTCGGAAACAGCGCATAACTCTGGAACACCATGCCGACCTGGCGCTTTTCGATCGGCAGCGCGGTGACGTCGTCGTCGCCGAACGCGATGCGTCCGCCCACGTCCGGCGTTTCGAGTCCCGCGATCATGCGCAGCGTCGTGGTCTTGCCGCAACCGGACGGCCCGAGCAGGACCAGCGTTTCACCGGCGTCGATGCGCAGATCGAGCGGTTCGAGCACGCGCGTGCCGCGAAAGGTTTTCGCGCATTGTGTGAGCGTGATGGGAATGGAAGCGAGTTTCATGGCGTCTTGATGGACTCCGGAGAGGACGTCGAAGCGGGCCTGGGCTCTGACCCGGAACTTGACCCGGAAGCGGACTGCACGGCTGAAGCGGCGCGGCGTTTCCTCGCCGCGCTGCGTTGGCCGGTCGGATCGACGCCGAGCCATTGCATCGCGACGAGCAGGGGCATCGTCATGATGAAGAACAGGATCGTGTACGCGCTGCCGATCTCGATGCGCAACGACGCGTAGGTGTCGGCGAGTCCGACCGGCAGCGTCTTCGTGTCGGGCGTGTGCAGCATCCACGTGAGGTTGAATTCGCCGATCGACAACGTGAGCACCGCCAGCGCGCCGGCGACGATGCCCGGCCGCGCATTCGGCAGCACGATCGTCGCGAAGCGTTCGAGGAAGCTCGCGCCGAGACTCGCCGCGCCTTCTTCGAGCGTGCGCAGATCGCTGCTCGCGCATACCGCCGCGACCGCGCGCACCATGAAGGGCAGCGTGAACACCACATGTCCGACGACGATGAACGCGACGCTCATCCTGAAGCGCGTGAAGCCGCCGTAGACCACCAGCAGCGCGAGTGCGGACGCGAGCCCGGGCAGCGCGATCGGCAGCACGAGAAACTCTTCGATGATGCGCGAGACCCGCGTTTTGCTGCGCGCGAGCACGTAGCCCGCGGGCACGCCGGTGAGCAGCGTAATCAGCAGCGTCGCCGTCGCGACTTCGAGCGACAGCCACACCGAGCCGTGATACTGCGTCCACACTTCGACGAGCCAGCGCAGCGTGAGTCCGCTGGAGACGCCCTTGAAGTAGTTGACGGTCAACCCGGCCATGATCGACATCGCGACCGGCACGATCAGAAACGCGCACAGCAGCAAGGTGACGAGCCACTGACCGGCGGCGACGCACGTTCGCGCGTCGGGCAGGCGTAGCCGTGAGCGCGGTTTGGCCGCGGGCGGCAAGGAAGCGGTAACGGAATTCATCGACGTGTGAGGTTGGGGTTGGGAAGCGCCGCGTTGCGACATGCCGCTCATGCGCTCGCCGCGACCGCCGCGCCGCTCACGCTGCGCGCGAACGCGAGCACGGCCCACGTGACGATGCCGAGCACGATCGACAAACCTGCCGCCGTCACCATGTTCGCGTTGAGGGTGAACTCGGTGTAGATGGTCATCGGCAATACGTCGATGTCGGTGGCGAGCGTGAAGGCCGTGCCGAACGCGCCCATCGCGGTCGCGAAGCACACCGCGCCCGCCGCGATCAGTCCCGGCGAGAGCGCCGGCAACACGATGTCGCGCGTGATGCGCCACGGCGATGCGCCGAGCGAGCGCGCCGCTTCTTCGAGCGACGCGTCGAGCCTGGTCGCCGACGCCATCACGGTGACGATCACGCGTGGAATCGAGAAGTACAGGTAGCCGAGAAAGAGGCCGCTCATCGAATACGCGAACACCCAGCGGTCGCCGGTGAGTTTCAGCGACAACGCGCCGATCAACCCCTGACGTCCCGCCAGCATGATGACCATGAAGCCGATCACGACGCCGGGAAACGCGAGCGGGAAGGTGAGCAGCGCGAGCAGCGTGCGCTTGAACGCGAACTCGCGGCGCGCGAGCAGCAGCCCCGCGATCACCGACAACACCAGCGTCGCCGCCGTGACCGCCGCGGACAGCACGACGGTCGCGCCGAGGCTCGACAGGTAGCGCGGGTTCGTCAGCAACGCGCGATAGGTCGTGAACGCGTGGCCGTCGCCGCTCAACTGCGCGAGCGACGCCATCGGCAGAAGCCAGAACGCGAGGAACACCGCCAGCGCCGGCGCGAGCAACGCGATGCGCCAGCGCAGCGGGAACGTGATGTCGTTCAATGCATCACCTGCAGATAGCGTTCGCCGAAGCTCGCCTGCTTCTCGGCCATCTTGCCGAAGTCGACCGGTTTGGCGCGCGCGTAGTCGGCGGCCGGCAGGAATCTGGCGGCCGTTTGCGCGCTCATCGCATTCGCGCGCACCGGACGCAGATACGCTTCGGCCCACAGTTTCTGGCCTTCGTCGGAGAGCACGAAGTCGAGCACCTTGCGGCCGTTCGCGTCGTGCGGTGCGCCCTTCACGAGGCTCATCACGTACGGCACCGAGATCGTGCCTTCCTGCGGAATCACGAACTCGACGTTCGCGTGATCCTTGTACTTCGCGCGATACGCGTCGAAATCGTAGTCGAGCAGGATCGGGATTTCGCCCGACATCACGCGCGCGTACGCGGTCTGCTTCGGCACGATCGGCGCGTTGGCCTTCAGCTTGCGAAACCAGTCGAGACCCGGCTCGAAGTTATCGAGCGTACCGCCGAGCGCCTGGTTCACCGCGACCGCGCCTGCATAGCCGACGAACGCGCTCGACGGATCGAGGTAGCCGATCATGCCTTTGTATTCGGGCTTCAGCAGATCGGCCCACGAGCGCGGCACTGGCTTGCCTTCGAGCGCGTCCTTATTGACGAAGAAGCCCAGCGTGCCCGAGTGGATCGTGAACCAGTAGCCCTGCGGGTCCTTCAGGTTGGCGGGAATGTCGTCCCAGTGCGCGGGCTTGTATGGCTGGATCACGCCCTTGTCCTTCGCCTGAAACGCCGACGACACGCCGAGATACACGACGTCGGCGACTGGGCTCTTCTGCTCGGCCATCAATTGCGCGATCGACTGGCCGGAGTTCTTGTTGTCGAACGGCACGCGGATGCCGGTCTTCTGCTGGATTGCCTTGATCTGGCTCGCCCAGTCGGCCCATTCGGGCGGGCAGTTGTAGCAGATCGCGGTTTCGTCGGCATGGGCCGCGTGCGGCGCGAATGCGGCAAGCGCCGCACCGGCGACGATCGTGACCTGCGCGAGTGTGCGCCACAGCGGTTTGAGCGACGAAGCGAAGCGTGAGGATGAGCGGATCACTGCGGGTCTCCTGATGAGGACGAGAGCGGGTGTGAGCGTGGGTTGAAGATCGATGAGTGCGAGCGGCCGTGCGGGTGTGCTGTGCGTGCAAGCGTCGCGGCTCGTGCCGCGCGTCACGGCAACGGCCATTCGATTACCGCCGACGCATGCGGGGACGTGCGGTCAGCACTCTCCGCGCGGCTCGAAATCGCCGCGACGGTCGCGCCTTCGCGCAAGCTGTGCGGCAAGGTCAGTGCGAGCGATGCATGGGCGCCGGCGTCGTCGTTGCCGGTCACGCGCGCGAGCAGGCGCCGCCATGCCGCGCAGCCGATCTCGCGATTCGGCGCGCAAATGCTCGCGAGCGGCGGCGACAGCAGTTCACCCATTGCGAGGCCGTCGAAGCCCAGAATCGACATGTCCTGCGGAATGCGCAGACGCGCGCGACGCAGGCCGCGCATCACGACCATCGCAAGCAGGTCGTTGCTGCAGAAGAGAGCGGTCGGGCGATTCGGCCCGCTCGTCAGATGCGCGAGCACGGACGGCGCCAGTTCTTCCGCGTTGAAGTCGACTTCGAGTGCCGGTGCCGGCGTGAGCCCGGCTTGCTGCATCGCCTGCGCGTAGCCGAGATGACGTTGGCGCGCGCGGTCGGACGCGGCCAGCGTGCCGGCCAGCATCAGGATGCGGCGATGGCCGTGCGCGATCAGCGAGCGCACGCCGTCGTACGCGGCGAGCCGGTTGTCGACCGAGACCGACGGCCGGCGCACCGTGTCGTTGTGCATCAGCACGTAGAGCAGTCCGGCGCGGTCGAGCTCGTCCAGCAAGGGATGCGTGTCGGCATCGGTGACGGTCAGGACCAGCCCTTCGACGCGCTGTTCGCGCAGCGTTTCGATCGCGTGACGCTCGCGTTGCGCGTCGTACTGGGTGGTCATCAGCATGAGGCGGTAGCCTTGCGCCGACGCGAGTTCGTCGATGCCTTGCAGGCATTCTGCGAATACGGGATTGGCAAGCGTCGGCAGGATCACGCCGATCAGCCGCGTGCGCTCGCCGCGCAGTTGCCGGCCGAGCGGGCTTGGGCGGAAGTTCAGCGCGTCGATGGATTGGCGCACCTTGTCGAGCGTGAGCGGGTTCACGGTGTGCGGCGCGTTGATCGCGCGCGACACCGTGGCAATGGAAAAGCCCGCGTGCGCGGCCACATCCTTGATCGTCGGGATCATGCTTTCCGCTCCTGCTGAAAACGTTTTCGTGAGCGGATTATCGGCAACGTTTGTGACTGCCGGATGACTGCGGATTCGCTTGAAGAGTGGCGGCGGGCGAGCCGCGCGGCGCGGCCATCGTGCCGGTATGACGCAGCGCATGCTCCGGACGATGCACCGTTTGGTGCGCCCGTCGGGCAATGGTAGAATTCGCGTCCACGCGAGGTTGCGCCCCCCGCCGGGGTGATGAAATTGGTAAACATAGCGGACTTAAAATCCGCCGCTTAACGGCTTACGGGTTCAAGTCCCGTCCCCGGCACCACGGTTTTTTCAGCCGCTTTTTCCCGATCAACGAAAACATCGCGCGTCGGCGCGAGCGGTATGCATTCGCCTCGCGCGTCTGTACCTGCGCATCGCTCCCTTCACGCCCGTCGTTACCGCCGAACATTGGCGATGGTGGCCTGCATCAGGGCGACCACCTTGTGCGCTTCCCCGGCTCCAGAGTACGCGCGGACTTCACCCGTGCAGACCGTCAGGAGTTTTCCCGCATTCTGTACCCGTCCGATAGCCACGAAGCGCTCGCCGATGGCCGGCCGCAACAGATTGATTTTGAACTCCGCGGTGACGACCTCGAAGTCAGCGGGCGCCTTCGTCAAGGCCGCATAGCCGCATGCGGTGTCAAGAATGCTCGTGGTGGCGCCTGCGTGAAGATACCCGTGTTGCTGAGACAGGCCGCGCGAGAAGGGCAACTCGATCTGTACTTCGCCTTCTGCTACCAGCGTAAGCCGTGCACCGAGGGTGACCATCAGCCCCTGCGCGTTGAAGCTGTCCGAAATGCGTCGATGGATTTCGCTCATTGGATTCGTTTGCAAAGAGTCAAGGCTGGATCAACTGCGGGACTGCGCCGTGGCTGTCCGTATTTGTCACTAGTCCTCGCCGCTCACGAGCGGCGTGTGGTCTTGCAGGCTATCACCTGAACGCCAATAACTGCTCGGCCAGCAGAAGCACGGCGATCACAATCATAGCGGCTCCTGAAACTTTGCTGACCATGCGCGCAGCCTTCGGACGCGTACGCAGCACAAGCTTCGATCCGACACCCACCAACGTGTAGATGATGGCGCAATTGGCAATGTGCACCAGGCCCATTGCCGCTATCTGTTCGGAGATCGGCCAGCCGCTAGTGCGGCTGGTGAATTGAGGAAGCAACGCCAGAAAAAGCAGAAGCGCTTTCGGGTTCAGACCGCTGGTGGCGAAACCGCGCATCGACCACTTCAAGTTCGAGTTCGTGACCTCTTCGTTAGCGACGGTCAACTCGGAAGGGCGCGCGAGAATATTGCCGCCAAGCCATAGCAGATAGCTCGCTCCTACGACAGTCAGCGCGGTGAGAATGGCCGGAACGCTCGCCACGAGAGCGCCGATGCCCACCGCCACCACAACGGTAATTGCCAGATACCCGCACAGCATTCCCGTGATGGCGGGCGCGATTGCTCGCTCACGCAAGCCCGCCGCGATCACATACGCCCAGTCCGCACCCGGCACCATCACCAATGACAAAGAAACAAGCCAGAACGCCGTCAACAAACTGATTTCCACCGCCGCCATCCCCATCAATAAACACGTTTTTCCGAAGGGGAAATGTTACGGGGTGGTCGATCGAAAGTGCTCCCTATTTCTTGTCAGCAGCGAGCACTTTCAGCTAGTATTTCGCGAATGGACGACATTGACCGCAAGATTCTTGCTGAACTGCAGCAGGATGGAAGACTCTCCGTCACGGAACTGAGTGAGCGCATTGGCCTCAGCCTGTCGCCTTGCCAGCGGCGCCTTCGAGCGCTGGAGAAGGCCAAGGTCATTAGCGGCTATCGCGCTATGATCGATCCGGCATCGGTCGGCTTGAACTTCTCGGCGATCGTGTTCGCGACGTTGCGAGAAGTCACGAGCAAGAATGTGTCGGCATTCGAAGGCGCATTGCTGGGCATCCCGGAGATCACTCGGGCCGAACGTCTTTTCGGTGATCCGGACTACATGCTGCACGTCGTCACACAAGATCTGAAAGCGTTTCAGACGCTATATGACCGTAGTCTTCTGGCGCTGCCCTGCGTGCTGCGGTTGTCGTCGACCCTTGTGATGAAGAGCATCTGCCAGGACCGGCCGCTTCCGCTGTGATGATTGCGGATCTGCCGAATGAACGCTTCGAATAGGTATCGATGCAGTTCTTCATTCGTCGCAGGGCCCGCGTCATTTCCTGTTGACGATTCGCTTTATCGCGCTTGGCGCGACGGCTGCCGGTTGCCATCGTGAGATGTTCGCGCATTGCGTTTCAGTCTCCTGTGCGAACGTCGAGTACTCCTCCAAATGCGTGCATAATCACCCAATTCGCGGATACGGGGAGGATGGCAAATTGAAAGGAAATGAACTCGATTTGTACACGACGCAGGAGCCCAGCCACGCCCTCGCGTTCGATCTTTTCAGCGACACGTGGTTTTCCACCGTGCCCCATTACGGCCTGGGCGCGGCTCCGCATTTCGAGGACGGCCGCATTCAGTGGCTCGAACGCGTGTGCGGCGGCTTTGCCGGCAAGAGCGTACTCGAACTCGGTCCGATGGAAGGCGGCCACACCTACATGCTCTCGCACGGTGGCGCGTCACGCGTTCTGGCCATTGAGGCAAACTCAAAAGCCTTTCTGAAGTGTCTGCTGGTTCAGACGCGTTGAAGTTCAGCGCCGAGTTCATGTATGGCGACTTCCGCCAACTTCTCCAGAAACGCGATCAGCACTTCGATCTGATTCTCGCGAGCGGCGTGCTTTATCACATGACCGATCCGGTGTCGTTGCTCGACGATATGGCGCACGCGTCCGACTCGATCTGTATCTGGACGCACTACTACGACGCCGACGTCGCGCGAACGAATCGCAACATGCAGCAGCATGTCGATGTGGAACCGACCATTTCGGAGTTCCGTGGCCGGCCAGTCACGACGCATCGGATGAACTATCTTGGCGCGATCGAGAACAAGAAGTTCATCGGCGGCACCGCACCGCACGCTAACTGGATCACCAAAGAAAGTTTGCTGGCCGTTCTCCAGGAGCTTGGTATGACGGTGATCGTCGGACTGGACGATCAGGATCATCCTGCGGGACCGTCGATTCTTCTCTACGCGACGCGTATTCCGAACTTCAACGAAGCCAGTTATCTCGAACACAATCCCGATGTGGCGCAAGCTGTGACGAATGGGCATTTCACATCGGGAGCCGAGCATTACATCCGTTTCGGACGCGCCGAAGGGCGCGCACCCGAGTGAGCGGCGCAGGGCAGCCCACTGTGCGCCCGCGTCGATTTGCATGATAGCGAACGTTCTCGAGAGTAGCCCAACATGAACAATCGAGTTCCAGCCCAGCAACGGTTTTTCGACCTGCCGGTGATCGCGGAAACGCCTATCGATCCTCAAACACAGGTCTTCAAATACGAAGCCTTTCCGGCGAGCGGCCCGCTTCCGTGGCTCGACGCTCCCGACGCGCAGCAAAAGATCGCGGTGCGTTTGCGCGACGGCGAGATCACCGGGCAGCAGGCCGAATGGTGTCGAAAGTGGGTTGAGGACGGCTACCTGATCATCGAACGTTTCTTCGACGAGAAGCAACTCGATGCAACGTGGAGCGCCTACGAGATGGCGATCGAAACGGGCATGTTGAAGCCGCCCGTCGAGCCGCTGTTCGATGACGATTCGCTGCCCGGCCGCACGCTCAATCCGCACTTTGCGGTCGATGAAATCCGCGCGATGCTGTTCGACGAAAGAATGAACGAAGTGGTCAGCCTGCTGCTCGGCGCGAAGGCCGCGCCGTTTCAGACGATTGGCGGTCACAAGAGCAGCGAGCAACTGCAACACTCCGACTCGATTCACATGTCCACATATCCGAACGGCTATCTGGTCGCCAACTGGATCGCGTTCGAAGACATTCATCCGGACTCCGGACCGTTGGTCTTTCATCCCGGCAGCCACAGGTTGCCGTACCTGATGTCCGAAGCGCTGGGGATGCCGTTCGGCTGCGGCTATTCGGCGTATCACGACATTTACGAACCGGCGATCCAGAAGACCATCGCCGACCATGCACTGGAAGCGCACTATTTCCTGCCGAAGAAGGGTGACGTGTTGCTATGGCATGCGAATCTTCTGCATGGCGGCAGCAAGATGAAAGATCCGGCCCATGTCAGCCGTAAGGCGCTCGTCTGTCATTTCTTCTCGCAGGGATGTCTGTGCTATCACGACCTGACGGGAATGCCATCGACACTAACGCCGCTCGAGTTCGACGCCAACGCTTATCTGGAAGCGAATCCGGACGTCAGGGCGTCGGGCGGAAATGCGTTGCAGCACTATGTGTACTATGGCCGCTTCGAAGGGCGTCCGATGCGGCTTCCGCAGCCTCATGAAGCCGTGGTTCCACCGGAACTCGTCGCGCTCGGTTTCGATACCGTGCTGTATCTCGAAGCGAACCCCGACGTGGCGGCAGCCGGCGTCGACCCGGTCGCCCATTATCTGGAGTACGGCAGAGCGGAGAACCGGCGCATCCGGCCGTGAGCCATTCGACCGGCTTTTCGCGCGAGGCGGCGTTCCAGGGCACAATCCCGGCATAGTTAACCGCATCGGCGCTACCTGATTCGCCGAAGCGGCGAGGCGCGAACACCTGCACATCGTCCCCATGTCCCACCTGAAATACCTGACCGGCTACCCGGCGCCTTTGCAAGAGAAGGTGAGAAACCTGATCGCCGCCGAGCAACTGGGCGACTATCTCGCGAAGCGCTACCCCAACACGCACGACGTGCAAACCGACCGCGCGCTCTACGCATATTGCGCCGACCTGAAACGCGAACACCTGCGCAGCGCGGAGCAGATCGACAAAGTGACCTACGACAGCAAACTCGATGTGGTGCGCCACGCGTTGGGTCTGCACACGAGCATCTCGCGCGTGCAGGGCGGCAAGCTGAAGGCGAAGAAGGAAATCCGCGTGGCGTCGCTATTCAAATCCGCGGCGCCGGAGTTTCTGAAGATGATCGTGGTGCACGAACTCGCCCACCTGAAAGAGAGCGATCACAACAAGGCGTTCTACCGTCTCTGCGAGTTCATGCAGCCGGGCTACCACCAGATCGAATTCGATCTGCGTTTGTACCTGACGCATCGCGATCTGACGAAAAAACAGGGCTGACGGGCAGCGGCTCTCAGGCCGCCGCCGCGTCGATTTGCGCCGACGCCTTCAGCAACACCGGAATCGATTTCGACGTGGGCGTGCCCGCACCATCGGCCACTGACGACAGCGGCACGAGCGGATTCGTCTCCGGGTAATAAGCGCCAAGACAGCCGCGCGGAATGTCGTACTCCACCAGCAGGAAACCGTCGGCGTGTCGCTCGATGCCATCGGCCCACACGCTCTTGATATCCACCCGCTGTCCCGCGACGAAACCCAGCATCGCCAGATCGTCCTTGTTGGCGAACAGCACGCGCCGTTGTCCATACACGCCGCGATAGCGGTCGTCGAGGCCGTAGATCGTCGTGTTGTACTGATCGTGCGAGCGCGTCGTCATCAGCGTCATCAGCTTTTCGCCATGCTGTTTGCGCGCTTCGTGAATCGGCGTCGCGACGTCGATCGCGTGCACGAGGAACTGCGCCTTGCCGCTCGGCGTCTTCCAGATCCGCTCGCGCGACGCCACGCCCAGATGAAAACCGCCGGGGTTCTTCAGGCGCTCGTTGTAATCGTGAAAGCCGTCGATCACCTGTGCGATGCCGTCGCGAATCAGCGAGTAATCCGCCGCCTGCGCGAGCCAGTCGACCTTGCCGCTGCCGAGCGTCGCGTGCGCCATCCGCGCGACGATCGCGATTTCCGACAGCAGATTCTCGGACGCCGGCCTGTTCATCCCATACGAGATGTGCACCATGCTCATCGAATCCTCGACGCTCACGCCTTGCGCGACGCCGTTCTGCAAATCGATCTCGGTGCGTCCGAGCGTCGGCAGGATCAGCGCGTCGCGACCATGCACGAGGTGGCTGCGGTTCAGTTTGGTGGTGATGTGCACGGTCAGATCGCACGAGCGCATCGCTTCCCACGTGCGCGGCGTATCCGGCGTCGCGATCGAGAAATTGCCGCCCAGACCAATGAACACTTTCACCTTGCCATCGAGCATCGCCTGAATCGTGTTGACGACGTCGAGCCCGTGCTCGCGCGGCGGCTCGAAATCATAGACCTCGCCGAGCCGGTCCAGAAACGCCTCGGCCGGCTTCTCCTCGATGCCGACCGTGCGATCACCCTGCACGTTCGAGTGGCCGCGCACCGGGCAGAGCCCCGCGCCGCGCCGGCCGATATTGCCGCGCATCATCATCAGGTTCGACAGCAACTGCACTGTCGGCACCGAATTCTTGTGCTGCGTGAGGCCCATGCCCCAGGTCGAGATCACCGCGCGCCCCTTCACGTAGATGTCGGCGAGCTTCAGCACATCGTCGAACGGCACGCCCGCTTCGGCGACGATGGTGTCCCAGTTCTCGGCGCGCAGATCGTCCGCGAATGCGTCGAAACCGACCGTGTGTTCGGCGATGAAGTCCACATCGAGAACGCGTGCGAGACCCGAAGCGAGCGCTTCGTCGTCGAGTTCGATCACGCGCTTGGCGACGCCCTTGATCAGCGCGAAGTCGCCGCCGACCTTCGGGCGGATGAACACGGAGCTGATCTTCGTGCTGCCCATCGTCAGCATCTCAACGGGATGCTGCGGGCTCGCGAAACGCTCCAACCCGCGCTCCTTCAGCGGATTGATCGACACGATGGTCGCGCCGCGCTTCGCGCACTCGCGCAGTTCGCCGAGCATGCGCGGATGGTTGGTGGCCGGGTTCTGGCCGAAGATCAGCAGCGTGTCGGCGTGTTCGAAGTCGTCGAGCGTCACGGTGCCCTTGCCGATGCCGACCGTATGCGGCAGGCCGCGGCTGGTCGCTTCGTGGCACATGTTCGAACAGTCGGGGAAGTTGTTGGTGCCGTACATGCGCACGAACAGCTGATAGAGAAACGCGGCTTCGTTGCTCGCGCGGCCCGATGTGTAGAACGCGGCGCGATCCGGATCGTCGAGGCCCTTCAGATGGCGCGCGATCAGCTCGAACGCTTCGTCCCAGCCGATCGGCACATAGCGGTCGGATAGTGCGTCGTACACGAGCGGGTCGGTCAGGCGGCCGTGCTGTTCGAGTTCGAAGTCCGACTGCGCCATCAATCCTTCGACCGTGTGCTGCGCGAAGAACGCGGGCGTCACGCGTTTGCTGGTCGCCTCGGCGGCCACGGCCTTGACGCCGTTCTCGCAGAACTCGAAGGTGGACGCGTGCTCGCGATCCGGCCACGCGCAGCCGGGGCAGTCGAAGCCGTCCGGCTGGTTCTGCTTGAGCAGCGTGCGGTAGTTGCCGCCCGTCACCTTTTCTTTCAGCAGGTTGATGGCGACGTACTTCAGCGCGCCCCAGCCGGCGGCCGGGTGGGTGTACGGTTCGATGCGCGGTTGGCTGCGAGCTTCAGATTTCTTCATGGTCTTGGTCTTGCCGCTGGGTAAGGCTTCACAGGCCTCGACGAGGCTTTTAAGCTGATACCTGCAAGCCTACTGTGTTCCAAAACCCGCGCTGCATACAGAAAATTGGAAAGCGGAGGGATACAGTTGCCTGATTTCTGTCATAGACTGGCGTTCCCGGCGACCTCTTTCCTTGACCGAAGCCCTTGAAACTGTACGAAAAGCTCGCCGATGAAATGACCGAAGCCGTGCGCCGCGGCGTGTTCGCGGCGGGCGAGCGGATTTTGTCGGTGCGGCAGGCGAGCCAGCAGCACGGCGTCAGCATCAAGACGGTGCTGCATGCGTATGCGTTGCTGGAAAGCCGGGGCATCGTCGAAACGCGGCCGCAGTCTGGCTACTTCGTGCGAGACGCCGCCGCGAAGGCGCTCGCGCCGGCGGCGCCGCAGCCGGGCGACGGCCGCGCGCCGCAGTCCGTGCCGGTGGCGGCCGAGGTCGACGTGAGCCGGCTGGTATTGTCAACGCTGCGCAGCATCCGCGCGCACGACGCCGTGCCGTTCGGCTCGCCGTATCCTGACCCGTCGCTGTTCCCGTGGCGGCGCATCAACCAGTACGCGAACGCGATCGCGCGCCGTCAGGCGAGCTGGAATCTGATCGACGACCTGCCGCCGGGCAACCCCGAGCTGATCCGGCAGATTGCGCGGCGCTACGCGGAGAACGGCATGCCGGTCGATCCCGGCGAGATCGTCATCACCCTCGGTGCGACCGAGGCGATCAACCTGAGCTTGCAGGCGGTTGCGAAGCCGGGCGATACGGTGGCGGTCGAATCGCCAACCTACTACGCGATGCTGCACGCGATCGAGCGCCTTGGCATGCGCGCCATCGAAGTGGCGACGCATCCGCAACACGGCATCGACATCGACGCGCTCGCGCAGGTAATCGCCCGGCAGAAGATCGCCGCCTGCATGGTGATGCCGAACTTCCAGAATCCGCTCGGCTTCCAGATGCCCGACGCGCGCAAACGGCAACTGGTCGAGCTGCTTGCCGCGCACGAGATTCCGGCGATCGAGAACGATGTCTACCAGGAGCTGTATTTCGGCGACACGCGGCCGTCGACACTGAAGACCTACGACACCCGCGGGCTGGTGCTGCACTGCGCGTCGTTCTCGAAGAGTCTGACGGCGTCGTACCGGATCGGCTGGGCGCTGCCGGGACGTTATCGCGCGCAGGTCGAGAAGCTGAAGTTTCTCAATACGCTGACGACGCCCTCGGTGCCGCAGGTGGCGGTGGCCGATTACTTGCGCCAGGACGGCTACGATCGCCATTTGCGGCACGTGCGCAAGGTGTACCGGCAACAGGCGAGCATCATGACGGCGCTGGTGCAGCGGTTCTTTCCGGTCGGCACGCGCGTGTCGGCGCCGCAAGGCGGCTATGTGCTATGGGTGGAACTGCCTGGCCGCGTCGATTCGATGCGGCTCTATCGGGCGGCGCTCGCGCGCAGCATCACGGTCGGGCCCGGGATGATGTTTTCGACGAGCAACGATTTTCGCCATTTCATCCGGCTCAACTACAGCTATCCGTGGACGGCGCAGACCGAGGCGGCGCTGAAGACGCTCGGTGA
Source organism: Paraburkholderia ginsengisoli NBRC 100965 (assembly GCF_000739735.1). GTDB lineage: Bacteria > Pseudomonadota > Gammaproteobacteria > Burkholderiales > Burkholderiaceae > Paraburkholderia > Paraburkholderia ginsengisoli. The sequence goes on from NZ_BBJF01000003.1 coordinate 690,395, forward strand.
ACTGGTCGGGCAGATGGCATAAACCAACGAATGCAACCCAGCGAGGAGACAGAGATGGACGACGATGAGATCGACCCGGTGCTGGCCGCCGTGCTCGCGCAGCTGTGGCGCGCGCATCGGGAGACGCCGGGCGGCGCGTGGTCGCTCGCGAAGCTCTCGAAGCAGGCGGGCGTGCCGATGAGCGGCTTGCGTCGGCAACTGACGGCGCTTGCCGATGGCGGTCTGGTGGATACCACGTTCACCGAGGAAGGGACAGGGACCGCGCGTTTGAGCGAGCTGGGCGAGGGGGTGTGCGCGGAGCTGTTTGGCGAGAACGAGGGCGGGGGACCGGACGGCGACGAAGCGGGCCCGGACCCTCACTCGGACCTGGACCCGCCGCCGAAACTTCACTGACGCATCGCTCGGCGCGGTTCATCGCGTTTCAGATCCGCCTGCGCAAACCGAACGGCGACTCGCCCCACGCGTCATCAAAGCTGGCTCATCCCGCCATCGACGATGATCTCCGTGCCCACGATGAACGCCGATTCCGGCGCCGCCAGGTGCAGCACGGTCGACGCGATTTCCTCCGGCGTGCCGAAGCGGCCGACCGGCACCTGGTCGCGAATCTGTGCGGCGGTGGCTTCGAGCGCGGCGGCGTCGAGGCCGAGTTTGCCGTAGAGCGGCGTCTGCACCGGGCCGGGGCTCACCACATTGACGCGCACGCCTTGCGGCAGCAATTCCGCCGACAGCGTCTTTGCGAGCGAAATCACCGCCGCCTTGCTGGCCGCATAGACCGACGACGACGGCATGCCGATATGCGCATTGATCGAGCCGTTGATGACGATCGACGCGCCCTTGTTCAATAACGGCAGCAGCGCCTGAATCTGGAAGTACGCGCCTTTCACGTTGGTGTTGAAGGTCGCGTCCCAGAAGGCTTCGTCGACGTCGGGGAAGGCCGCGAACTTCGCGGTGCCCGCGTTCACGAACACTGCGTCGAGCCGCAGGCCGGCCGCGCCGATCGCCGCGGCCAGTTCGCGCGCCGCGACGAGCGAACCGGCGTCGTTGCGCACCGCGACCGCGTTGGCGCCGAGCTGGGCGCGAGCGGTGTCGAGCGCATCGGCGTCGCGCCCGGTGATGACGACGCGCGCGCCTTCATCGACGAACGCCTTGGCTGCCGCGAAGCCGATGCCGCTGCTGCCGCCGGTGACGAGAACCGTTTTGCCCTGGAAGCGAGTCATGTTGTTTCTCCGAAAGAGTGTTGCGGGTTGGTGATTGGGATAGTGCGCCCGATCGGGATGCTTGCCGTGCCACTTTCCCGATGGACTCGTTCGAAAAGATCGAACATGTCCGCCGGCGGGTCGTGGCGCCGGTAGCCGGCGACCCGGACGCCGTCCATCGGACCACCACAATACGGGTTCCGTTATGGGCGGGATAACGAATAAAAATTTTTCCGCTGAAATTGGCCTTCGAATATGGCCCCCTATGCTGGAGCCTTGCCCGGGCGGTCCGGGCGCTGTGACAGGCACGGTCAAACCATCTTCGGAGAATCCATGAAAACAAAGCTGGCGCGAGCGCTGAACCCTTCCTTGCGCATCCAGGCCATCCGTAACGTGCTGGGCGCCGCGTGCGGCGCATGCGCCGGCGCAACCGTCGCCGCGGCCCTCGTATTCGGCGCCGGGCTGGCGGTGGCGGCGACCACCCAGCCGGTCGGCGTCGCGTTCGTCTATCTCGGCAATCCGGGCGACGCTGGCTGGACCTATGCGCACGAGCAGGGCGTGAAAGAAGTCGAGGCGAAGTTCGGCGACAAGGTCAAGGTGACGCGCGTCGAGAACGTGCCGGAGTCGGCGGATTCGGAGCGTGTGTTTCGCGATCTCGCGGCGAAGGGCAACCGGATCGTGGTGGGTTCGAGCTTCGGCTTCCAGGATTTCGAGCTGAAAGTCGCGAAGGATTTCCCCGACACCGTGTTCGAGCACGCAACCGGCTTCAAGAAGGCGGGCAACTTCGCGACCTACGACGTGCGCACTTATCAGAGCGCCTATCTGGCAGGACTGGTTGCGGGCTATACGACCAAATCGAATACGCTCGGCTTCGTCGGTTCGGTGCCGGTGCCCGAAGTGGTGCGCAACATCAACGCGTTCACGATGGGCGCGCGCTCGGTCAACCCGAACGCGCGCGTGAAGGTGGTGTGGATCAATAGCTGGTTCGATCCGGGCCGCGAGAAGCAGGCCGCCGAGACGCTGATCGGCCAGGGCGCCGACGTGCTGATCCAGAACACCGATTCGACCGCGACGATGCAGACCGCCGAACAGAAGAAGGTGCATGCGTTCGGTTGGGACTCCAACATGAAGAAGTTCGGACCGAACGCGCAACTCGGCGCGTGCGTGAGCAACTGGGGCGTGTATTACACGCATCTGGTCGACCAGGTGATGGCGAACAGGTGGACCAACGCGCCGGTCTGGTGGGGCCTGAAAGAGCACGCGATCGATCTCGCCGACATCAATACGAATGCGGTGTCGCCAGTTGCGCAAAAGGCGCTGAGCCAGAAGCGCGACGACATCATCTCCGGCAAATTCGATCCGTTCGCGGGCCCGATCACGGATCAGGCCGGCGCGGTGAAAGTCGCCGCCGGCAAATCGCTGAGCGACGCGGAACTGTTGCGCCTGAACTGGTTCGTGCAGGGTGTGGACGGTACGCTGCCGAAGTGATCGATTGATTCGGTTGCCTAACGATTAAATGGAGGAGATTGCCTGTGAGTCTGACCGTCCCGAACGAGGCCGCCACGATGGCGGCGAACTATCCGCCGCAGGGGTTGACGCCGACGCACGAGCAGATCGTGCGGCATCTGCGGCATTCGAGCCGGGTCGCCGAGCGGGCGACGCTGCTGGGACATCATCCGTTCGGCGCGGTACTGGTTGGGCCGGACCAGGAAACCGTGCTGATGGAACAGGGCAACGTCGATACGGTGAATCACGCCGAATCGGTGCTGGCGCGCGTGGCGGCGTTGAACTTCACGCCGGAGTATCTGTGGAGTTGCACGTTGTACACGTCGGTCGAGCCTTGCTGCATGTGCGCCGGCACGATGTATTGGGCGAACATCGGCCGGGTGGTGTTCGGCATGACCGAGAAGCGCCTGCTGGAGGCGACCGGCGATCATGCGGAGAATCCGACCATGAGCGTCGATTGCCGCTATGTGTTCGATCACTGCCAGAAGCCGGTCGAGGTGATTGGGCCGGTCGCCGATATCGAAGCGGAAGTGATGGAGGTTCAGCACCGCTTCTGGAGCGGGCGGTAGCGGAAGTTTTTTGTTTGCGGCTGCCGGGTCTGTTTGCGACGGCAGCCGCTGTGTGAATAGTTCACGCGGAGCAAGGAGGCGGGCATACAGGCATCCGCAAGCCTGCATGCCTGTACGCCCGACTCTCGTTGGTTAATTGGCCTGTATCTGCAACCCATCTCCTCATTGCGCAGTGTCTGCCTGCGTTTGCGATGACTCCACCATGGCAACGCCGCAGAACCAGTCGCTGCCGTGCAGCTTGTAGTTCCACTGGTTGCTCGTCCGCCTGATCACGCTCGCACACTGCTCGTTCACCACCGGGCCGGGATTCGCGGCCGTGCATTGAAGGAGCGCGTTTGTCCCCGTTCGCGCCGCATGCGCGAGCACCGTCGACGGTTCGCTCCGGTCGCCCGATCCGGCCGGAGCCGGCGATGCGGGCGAAGGGTCCAGCGGCGTCCCCGTGTGCATGCTGTCGATCAACCGCTGCAATTCCCCGATACGCGTCGCGTACCACGTCTGCAGACACGCTGCGTCGTGGCAATTCGCTTCTCGCCATACCCACTTTCTGTCGCTGTCGTCGAGAAACGCGCGACGCCTGACGACTCGCCGCCGCGCTTTCCAGTACAGTTGGCCCAGCGTGTCGTCGAGCTTCGAGAGCGCTGCGTCGTTGCAGATTATCTGCTCGGTGAGCGAGCGTCCGCGATGGCAGTCGAAGCTGGTGGCGTGAGCGGCCGGATGCGCGAGCATCAGACCGGCGAGCAGAAATGGGCGGAAGACTTTCATGGAGGTCCCGGCGGTGCATGGATTTTTCATGCACCGGATGATCGACCGGGCGAGCTCATCGCAGACGCCCGAAAAAAGCGGGACTTCGGGCAAGTCGTTACCAGATATTGCCTCGCGCGTTTCTGTGGGGGAGCGGCGCTAGCACCGCGCACTAGCTCGAACTGGCGGCTCAGGCACGCGCCGTGCAAACGCGCCATGCGCGAACGCGCGATGCGGCGAGACGGGACGAGCCGCGCCGCGCATCGCTTATAAACCTGTTGCGGTGTTGGGCATACAGGCTGGCCGGCAGCTATTAGCGGCCCTTGAAACGGGAGAAAGAATGAAACAACACCTGGTCCGATGTCTTTACATGGCGGCGGGTTTGCTGGCGCTGCCCGGCGCGGCCGACGCGCAGTCGCAGGCCTTCACGAGCAGCACGGTCAATGTGCGGGCGGGTCCCGCATCCGATTACCCGATCGTCGCGCAGTTGCCGGGCGGCGTCCCGGTGACGGTGATGGGCTGTCTCAGCAACTATCAATGGTGCGACGTCGCGGCGCCGAATCTGCGCGGCTGGGTGTATGCGTCGCGGCTCAGTTCGCCCTATCAGGGCGGCAATGTGCCGTTGATGAACTACGGCACCGTGCTCGGCCTGCCGATCCTGGGTTTTTCGATCGCCGATTACTGGGGCAACTATTATCGCGGCCGGCCCTGGTACAACCAGCAATCGCGCTGGTCGCATCATGCGCCGCCGCCACCGCCTCGACCCGGGGCCGGCCGGCCGCCGGGCGGCCATCAGCCGGGGCATCCGGGCGGCCCGCCGCCGGGGCACGCGGGGGGGCGGCCACCGGGAGGTCCGCCGCCGGGGCATACGGGTGGTGGACGGCCACCGGGTGGTCAGCAGCAGCCGGGGAACGCAGGGACACGGCCACCGGGAGGTCAGTCGCCGGGTAATGCGGGTGGACGGCCACCGGGTGGTCAGCAGCAGCCGGGGAACGCAGGGACGCGGCCACCGGGAGGTCAGTCGCCGGGTAATGCAGGTGGACGGCCGCCGGGCGGCGGCCAGCAAGGCGGCGCAGGCGGGCGTCCGCCAAGCGGCGAGTCACACGGTGGTGGCAATCGTCCTCCGCAAGGAGGTGGCGGTGGCGGCGGTGGCGGCGGAGGCCATCCGCCCGGAGGTAACAACAACTGAAAAGGCTGAAGCCGCTCAACCCGCCGAGGTCACTCGCTCACACCAGCGCGGCCCCGGCGCGGGTTTGCACCTCAAACGAGCGGCATCTCGTAAGCCGCCAGGTTGGCGCTATTGCGAACGCAACAGCTCGCGCCAACGCCCGCGATCCGGCCCATCCATCCCCAACGCTTCCGCCCGATTCCCCCTCGACCCTGCATCCCACCCCCGAGCCCAAAACAATCCCACCCCTCCGCCCGCTATGTACGAAGAATATTCCGCACCGGCTTCGCGTAAACCCCGGTGCGCCGCGTACACTAGTTTGCCGATGTTGGGTTGGGGGGCGCATATATGACTTGCGAAGCGACATCAGATGACACGCTGGGAGCAGCGCCGGAGGGCACCCGTTACCGGCCGGATCTGGCCGAAGAGGTGTTGGCGTCCGAGCGTAGCGTGTTGCGGCTGATTACCCGCAATGCGCCGCTTCCGGAACTGCTCGACGAGGTATGCCGCCGCGCGGAAGCGCTGCTCGGCGAAGGCGCGTCCTGTTCGATCATGCTGCTCGACGCCGACGGCGTGCACATGAGGGTCGGCGGGGCGCCATCGCTGCCGCCGCATTTCAGCGCGACGGTCGACGGCATCGCGATCGGGCCGCGCGTCGGCTCGTGCGGCACCGCGATTTACGAGCGGCGACTCGTCATCGTCGAAGATATCGAAAACGATCCGCTGTGGGCGGACTACCGGCAGCTCGCGCTGCCGCTCGGCTTGCGCGCGTGCTGGTCCGTGCCGTTCGAAAACGATGCCGGCATGGTGCTGGGCGCGTTCGCCGTGTATTACCGCACGACGCGCCGACCGAGCCCCGAAGAGGAAGCGATCCTGCGCGACATCGGCGGCAGCGTTGGTCTCGCGGTTCATCAGGACGTGATGGCGCAGCGTCTCGCGCATAGCGAAGAGCATCACCGGCTGGTGGTCGATCATCTGAGCGAGGGCATCGTCGTGCAGTCGCGCACGGGCGTTGTGCTGGCCTGCAATCCGAGCGCGCAACGCATGCTGCGCACGACCCCGCAGATCGTCGGCCGCAGCATTCAGACCGTGATGATGCGCGCGTATCACGAGGACGGCTCGGCCGTCACCGATGCCGAGCGCCCGACCACGCGGGTGCTCGCGACCGGCAGGCCGATCCTCGGCGTGACGATCGGCGTGGAACTGGTCGGTGGCGACGTCGTGTGGATCACGGAGAACGTCGTACCGATCTTCCGGCCCGGCGACAGCGAACCGGGTTCGGTGCTGATCTCGTTCACCGACATCGGCCCGGTGCGCGAGGCGCAACGCCAGCTCAAATTCCTCGCCACGCGCGACTCGCTCACGGGCCTGTACAACCGCGCCTATCTCACCGAGCGGATGCGCGATCTGTTCGAGCCGGCCGCGACCCATGCGGGCGGCGAACCGGCGAGCGTCGCCGTGCTGTTCGTCGATCTCGACGGCTTCAAGAAGGTCAACGACACCGCCGGTCACGAGGCCGGCGACAGCCTGCTATGCAGCGTCGCGGAGCGGCTGTCGGCGTGCGTCGGACGCGGCGACACGCTCGCGCGCGTGGGCGGCGACGAGTTCGTGATCGTGATCAGCGCGTATGAGAACACCGGGCATCTGATCGGACTCGCGCGCCGCATCCTCGACATGATCGCGGTGCCGTTCGCGGTGGCGGGCAACGAGTACTACCTGGGCGCGTCGATCGGCATCAGCCTGTTTCCGGAAGATGGCCGGGACGTCGCGACGCTGATGCGCAATGCCGACTCGGCGATGTATCACGCGAAACAGCGTGGCCGCAACAACTTCCAGTTCTTTACCGCCGAACTGAACCAGCATCTGCAACGCCGCTTCACGATCGAGCAGTCGCTGCGGCGCGCGCTCGCCGCCGACGAGCTGAGCCTCGTGTACCAGCCGATCGTCGATAGCCAGGACGGCCGCACGATCGGCGCGGAGGCGCTTTTGCGCTGGCACAACACCGAGCTGGGCAACGTGTCGCCGGCCGAGTTCATTCCGGTGGCCGAAGACGCGGGGCTGATCGTCGAGATCGGCGGCTGGGTGCTGGCGCGCGCCTGCGAGCAGGTCGCGCAATGGCGGCGCACGCTGGCGCCGGATCTGATCGTCGCGGTGAACCTGTCGCCGCGGCAATTCAACGACGGGCTGCTGGAGCGCATCCAGGGCTGCCTCGCGGAGTCCGGGCTCGAACCGGCGGCGCTCGAACTGGAGATCACCGAACGGCTGCTGATGAGCGACAGCGACACCGTGCTGCCGATGCTGAGCGCACTGAACGCGATGGGCGTGCGCGTGTCCGTCGACGACTTCGGCACCGGCTATTCGTCGCTGTCGTATCTGAAGCGCTTCCCGCTGCACAACCTGAAGATCGACCGTTCGTTCGTCGCGGGCTTGCCGGATCATCGCGATTCGATTGCGATCACCCAGGCGGTAGTGGCTATGGCGCATTCGCTCGGCATGAACGTCACTGCGGAAGGCGTGGAGACCGTCGAGCAGGCGGCTTTCCTGCGCGCGATCGATTGCGACAAGCAGCAGGGTTATCTGTACAGCCGGCCGGTCGGCGCGAGCGCATATGCGCGCAGCCTGTGCGACGCGCAGTTGAGCCTCGCCGGCGAGTCTTGAGCGCGGCGAAGGCGGCGAGGTGCGTTGCCTGCTGCCGAGGCGGTTTTAGCGGCGCGCCGCCGCCTCTGCCGATCCGATTGTTCAGATTGCCAAA
>NZ_BBJF01000002.1 GCF_000739735.1 Paraburkholderia ginsengisoli NBRC 100965
TGGAAGGCTTGTTCTTCTACGTCGGCTTTACACAAATCCTGGCGCTCGGCCGCCAGAACAAGATGACCGGCGCGGCGGAACAGTACCAGTACATCCTGCGCGACGAGTCGATGCACTGCAACTTCGGCATCGACCTGATCAACCAGATCAAACTCGAAAACCCGCAACTCTGGACGGCTGAGTTCCGCGCGGAAATCCGCGAGATCTTCCAGCAGGCGGTCGAACTTGAATATCGTTACGCAGAAGACACGATGCCGCGCGGGGTGCTCGGCCTCAATGCGTCGATGTTCAAGAGCTATCTGCGCTTCATCTGCAACCGCCGTTGCCAGCAGATCGGTCTCGATCCGCTGTACCCGAACGAGGAAAACCCGTTCCCGTGGATGAGCGAGATGATCGACCTGAAGAAGGAACGCAACTTCTTCGAGACGCGCGTGATCGAATATCAAACTGGCGGTGCGCTGACCTGGGAGTGATCCGGGTTCGTGTCGCAGATGCATTCATCGATGGGGATGCCGCCGGCTTCGGCCGCGGCAATTTTGGTTAGGAGCAGAACCGCCTGATGCAAAGCGTGCCCGGTGCCTTAGCGGCCCACAAACATGACAGGCACTTTGCGAACCCTTCAGTGGGATGGGCAGACTTCCCCCCGGAAAAAGCCGTTGGCGTCACTGCCGACGGCTCGATCAAGCAATTGCCGGCGTTGAGATTCAACGCCGATCAGATCTGGCGCGCGGTGCCTGTCGGCACGGCGCGCCTTACCGCATTCATTAGCGTAAGCGCGCGGCACCTGCGTACGCCGATGAATAGCCCGCTTCGTAGCGCGCGCCCTGAGAAGCGTCCGCGGGAAGCGGGTTTTGACGAAGGGTGTAGTTTGAACTGACTCTCATCTGAAAACCTGAAGGAGAAAATGATGGCAACTGCAAAGAAAGCCGCCGCTAAGAAACCCGCAGCAAAGAAGGTCGCAGCAAAGAAGGCTTCTCCGGCCAAGAAGGCTGCTCCGGCAAAGAAAGTCGCTGCCAAGAAAGTCGCAGTGAAGAAGGTTGCAGCGAAGAAGGCAGCACCGGCTAAGAAGGTTGCAGCGAAGAAAGCTGCACCGGCCAAGAAGGTCGCAGCCAAGAAAGTCGCAGCGAAGAAAGTTGCTGTGAAGAAGGTCGCGGCGAAAAAAGCGGCACCGGCCAAGAAGGCAGCACCGGCGAAGAAAGCCGCGGTGAAGAAGGTTGCAGCGAAGAAGGCAGCACCGGCGAAGAAGGCCGCAGCGAAGAAGGCCGCACCGGCCAAGAAGGCTGCTGCGAAGAAGGCCGCGCCCGCGAAAAAGGCTGCTGCTAAAAAGGCTGCGCCCGCGAAAAAGGCTGCTGCCAAAAAAGCTGCACCTGCCAAGAAGGCTGCCGCGAAGAAGGCTGCTGCTCCTGCAAAGAAGGCTGCTCCTGCGAAGAAGGCTGTCGCCAAGAAGGCTGCGCCTGCACCCGCTGCGACTTCTGTCTCGAGCGCACCGGCGGCGACGGTGAAGACCGCGTTGAACCCGGCAGCGGCATGGCCGTTCCCGACGGGCAGCCGCCCGTAAGCTGGTCAGTAGGCTGTAGAAGTACTTCGGCACGTCGCACGATGTGTCCGATGATCGAGTGGCGCTTACGCAGTGACGAGCGCTACTCGGTCAGGGTCCCGTTGCCGGTTTCCGGCGGCGGGATTTTTTTTGGCCGAACGTTTTTGCGTGCGCGTGCGCGACCGATTGCTTGAAGACCGGCCAAGACGATTCGGTTGGAAAACCTGCGGGCGAAAAAAGACGCATGCACAGGGGAGGGCATGCGTTTGAGGTCGTCGCGGCGGCGCTTAGGCCGGCCGCGCGAGAGGGAAAATGTTGAGTGTGCTTTAGTGCGTCACGCGCGTGACGCCGCCGCTGGAGAGAAGCCGCACGCGATCGCCGGCGCGGAAGATTTCGCCGGTGGTGGTTTGCGTGATCGCGCGCAGGTCGCCGTTGTCGAGTCGCACGGTGATCTCGACGCCGTCGCGCATCGCGACGCTGTTCTCGATCGCATTGCCGGCCACCGCACCGCCGATGCCGCCGATGATGCCCGTGGCAACCGAGCCGCGCCCGCCGCCGATCGTGCTGCCGGCCAACGCGCCCAGAGCGCCGCCGCCGACCACACCCAGGCCGCTCGGCTGGCCGTTGTTCGTGCTGATGCGGACCGCGCGCACGCTGTCGACCGTGCCCATGCGGACCGTCTGTTCGCGCTGTGCCTGCGACGCCGTGAAGACGTTGGGAGAACTACTGTTGCTAGCGCACCCCGACATGGCCAGCGAACCGGCGATCAAGGTGGCGACTATCAGGCGACTCGTTGTTCTCATTCCTTGGCTCCCATAACTCTCGATCAGGGCAGGCTATATCCGAATGCCTGCTCGAACCGTTCGTTGATCTCCGCCCGGCTGGGCGCATAGTTTTGTGGGCCTTGCTGCTCGATTTTCAAGGCACCCATCAGACTCGCGAGGCGGCCCGTGGTGGCCCAGCCCAGCTTGTTCTCGATACCGTACAGCAAGCCGCCGCGGAATGCATCGCCACAGCCTGTCGGATCCAGTACCTGCTTCGCCTGAACCGCCGGAATGTTTTCGACACCGCCGGCATGATGGATCTGTGCACCCTGTTCGCCGAGCGTGACGATCAACGCTTCGACCTTGCCGGCGATCTCTTCGATCGACCAGCCGGTCTTGTTGCTCACCAGCTTGGCTTCGTAATCGTTGACAGCTACATACGTGGCAAGTTCAATCATGCGCCGCAGCGTATCGCCGTCGAAGAGCGGCAAACCTTGACCCGGATCGAAAATGAACGGCACGCCGGCGGCCGCCAGATGTTCGGAGTGCTGGATCATGCCGTCGAAGCCGTCCGGTCCGACGATGCCGAGCGTGATGCCCTTCGCTTCGTCCGCGCGGTTCAGATGCGACTGCATCATCGCGCCCGGATGGAACGCGGTGATCTGATTGTTTTCCAGGTCGGTGGTGATCATCGCCTGCGCGGTATAGGTGTCCGGCACGACGAGCACGCTTTCCGTCGACAACCCGAGCTGTTCGAAGCGTTCGATGTAGCGCTGCGCATCCACCGCGCCGAGCGTGCCCATGATGCGCGCGTCGCCGCCGAGCAGATGCAGCGCGTAAGCGATGTTGCCCGCGCAGCCGCCGAACTCGCGGCGCATGGTCGGCACCAGAAAGCTCACGTTCAGGATGTGGACCTGCTCCGGCAGGATGTGCTCCCGGAAGCGCCCTTCGAAAGTCATGATGTTGTCGTAGGCGAGCGAACCGCAGATGAGCGTAGCCAAGGCGAGCGTTCCTGTAAAAATGCGATTGAGAGAGCGCGCGAACCCGCGTTGCGCGACAGCGCCGCGCATGATGCGCGGCGCCGGGCTCGTGCGCGAAGCTTTACTTCAGCGCGGCGAGTGCTGCGTCGTAGTTCGGCTCGTTCTTGATTTCGCCGACCAGCTCCGCGTGCACGACCTTGTCGTTCTCGTCGATCACCACCACGGCACGCGCCGTCAGACCGGTCAGCGGGCCGCTCGTCACGTCGACACCGTACGCTTGCGCGAACTCGTGGCCGCGGAACGTGGAGGCCGTGACGACGTTCTCGATGCCTTCGGTCGTGCAGAAGCGCGACGCGGCGAACGGCAGGTCGCCCGACACGACGATCACGGCCGTATTGGTCAGCTTCGCGGCCGCTTCGTTGAACTTGCGGGTCGACGTGGCGCAGGTCGGCGTATCGAGGCTCGGGACGATGTTCAGCACCTTGCGCTTGCCGGCGAAATCGGCGAGCGACACCGGCTTCAGATCCTTGCCGACCAGCGAGAAAGCGGGCGCGCTCTGGCCCACCGACGGGAACGTGCCGGCTACTTCGATCGGGTTGCCACCCAGCGTGACTTGACTCATGTTGTTGTGCTCCGAAAATTCGTCAGTGATGACGGTGAAGGCGCCCGGTCACGGCCGGGCGCGCGAGGATGCGTTACGGATAGAAGATCTGTACGCGGAAATTGGACGCGACCGCCATGCCTGTGTCGAGATGCACGATCATCGTCTGGGTCGTGTGCGCCGGCAGGCCGGCTGCGATCGCCGTGCCGGGCGGCACGTAGTCTTGCGGCCACAGCACGCGCCGCACGGCGACGTTGTTCTGGTCGTCGAGCAGCGTGAGTTCGATGGCGGGGTAGGCCAAGGCGATGCCGTAGCGGTTGTGCAGCGGCATCTTCAGTTCGAGCTTGTGCGGGCCGTCGATCTGCCGCAGATCGGACGGCTCGACCTGCAACCCGTCGATGTCGTGCGGCGGTGTCATCTGACAGCCGAGATATGCGCATGCCTTCACGTACAGCGGCTGCGTGCGCGGCAGATACACCTGCACGCTCTCGCGTTGCCACCACGCGAGTTGCGCGAGCAGCCCGAAGACCAGCAGCAGCCCCACCAATGACGCGGCAATCGCCCAGCCCACGCGCCGCTTGTCGGCGGGGCGGGTTTCGCGCACGACGGGGAAAGGATCGCTGCCGTCGTTGACGGGATTCACGGAGAAGGGCTCGCCGCCTGAAGCGGCCGGAGCCGGGCCGCCTGGGCCCGGACCACGGGTGCCCGAGCCGCCAGCGCCCGCAGCCGTGGCCGCGCCGAAACTGGCGGCCGTGCCTATACCGGCCGTGCCTATACCGGCCGTGCCGAAATGCGGTTCGTTGTCGGGGATGCCGTGCAGGCTCGGTGCCTGGTCGAGCGCCGGTTCGGCCGCGCGCTCGGTCTTGTGCCACACGCGCGGCGCTTCTTCGACGGGCGGTTCGACGATGGGCTGATCGTCGGCATCGTAGGCGAAGGGATCGAGCGGCGCGTCGGCCAGCACGGGTTCGTCGTCGTGAGGCAGCGGCTTCGTGAATGCGCCGGCCGGCAATTCAGGTTCGACCGCGTGGCTGGGGCTCGGGGTGACCGCGACGCCGGCGCCGGTTGAGACCGGCGTCAGCGGCACGTTGCCTGCGTTGTGAAGCAGACGGTTGTCGATGGCGGCGTCGGGCGCGGGCGCCCACGGATCCCACGCTTCGGCGCTGAAGTCGGGGTCCTTCTGACGCACGCCCGACAGCGCCTCGATGGCCGCCGCAGCAGCGACCGGTTTGGCGGTGGAGAAGTCACCGCCTTCAGTGATGTCGAACAGACTACTCGACGCGTCGAACACTTCCTGGCAATGCCCGCAGCGCACGAGGCCGCGACGCTGCGCGAGCTGCGCCGATTGCAGACGGAAGACGGTTTCGCAGAAGGGGCAACGCGTCGCCAGGAGCATATTGAGCCGTTAAGCCGGAAGGCCGTTGGTTTGACAATACGCCTTATTCTAATGGCTTTCGCGACGGGTTCCCGTTAGACATACCCAACCTTCGTGTTCGCGCCACACGCCGATATCGATCCAGCGCGCGTAGACCTGCGCGACCTCGTCCGCCTGCCGCGCAAGAATGCCGGACAACGCGATCCGGCCACCCGGCTTGACCTTCGACGACAGCATCGATGCCATCAGCTTGAGCGGATTGGACAGGATGTTGGCGACCACGATATCGAACTCGCCGGTGGGGCATTCGTCGGGCAAACCGTAGGTGACTTCGGCGTGGTTGCGCTCGCTGTTGTGACGTGCCGACTCGACCGCTTGCGGGTCGATGTCGATGCCGTACACCGGATTCGCGCCGCACTTCTTCGCGAGGATCGCGAGAATGCCGGAGCCGCAACCGTAGTCGAGCACCGACTGCCCAGGCTTGACCGATTGCTCCAGCCACTCCATGCACAGACGCGTGGTGGGATGGCTGCCGGTACCGAACGCGAGGCCCGGGTCCAGCTCCAGCACCAATGCTTCGGGGTCTGGTGCATCGTGCCACGACGGCACGACCCAGATGCGTTCGCCGATCGGAATCGGATCGAATTGCGATTGCGTGAGCCGCACCCAGTCCTGCTCTTCGACTTCCCGCACGGTGAACGACGGCGCGCTTTCCAGCCCGATTTCGTTCACCGCCGCAGTCAGCAGCACCGCCGGCTCCTGCTCCGGCGCGAGCAGTGCGATCACCCGCGAGCGCTGCCACGCGGTGCGATCCGGCGTGAGACCGGGCTCGCCGAACAGCGGCTGCTCGTCGGGCGTGTCGGCGTCCGCGTCTTCGACCGATACGGACAACGCGCCCAACTCGAGCAACGCGTCGGAGAATTCCTCCGCGTGCTCGCGCGCCAGCTCAGCGATCAGTTCCCGGTAGCTCATGACTTACGCTTCTTCCGGCGCGGCCTGCAGCTTCGCGGCCAACCGGTTTTCGAGGTAGTGAATGCTGGTGCCACCTTCGACGAACTTCGCGTCCAGCATCAGCTCGCGGTGCAGCGGGATGTTGGTCTGAATGCCTTCGACCACCATTTCCGACAACGCGATGCGCATCCGCTTGATCGCCTGCTCGCGCGTCGCGCCGTAAGCGATCAGCTTGCCGATCATCGAATCATAGTTCGGCGGCACGAAATAGCCGTTGTACGCGTGCGAATCGACGCGGATGCCGGGGCCGCCCGGCATGTGCCACGACGTCAAACGACCCGGCGACGGAATAAACTTGAACGGGTCTTCGGCGTTGATCCGGCATTCGATCGCATGACCCTTGAACACGATGTCGCGCTGACGGAACGCGAGCTTCTCGCCGGCCGCGATGCGGATCTGTTCCTGCACGATGTCGACGCCCGTGATCAGCTCGGTCACCGGATGCTCGACCTGCACGCGCGTGTTCATCTCGATGAAGTAGAACTCGCCGTTTTCGTACAGGAACTCGAACGTGCCCGCGCCCAGATAGCCCATCTTCTTGCAGGCGTCTGCGCAACGGTCGCCGATGCGGTCGATCAGACGGCGCGCGATGCCCGGCGCCGGCGCTTCTTCGATCACCTTCTGGTGACGGCGCTGCATCGAGCAGTCACGTTCGCCGAGCCAGATGGCGTTCTTGAACGAATCGGACAGCACCTGGATTTCGATGTGCCGCGGGTTCTCCAGGAATTTCTCCATGTAGACCTGCGGGTTGCCGAACGCGCGGCCGGCTTCTTCGCGAGTCATGTTGACCGCGTTGACCAGCGCCGCTTCGGTGTGCACCACGCGCATGCCGCGGCCACCGCCGCCGCCGGCGGCCTTGATGATGACCGGGTAGCCGACCTGGCGGGCAATCTTCACGATCTCTTTCGGATCTTCCGGCAACGCGCCTTCCGAACCCGGCACGCAGGGCACGCCGGTCTTGATCATGGTCTGCTTGGCCGTGACCTTGTCGCCCATCATCCGGATCGTTTCCGGGCGCGGGCCGATGAAGGTGAAACCGGACTGCTCGACGCGCTCGGCGAAGTCGGCGTTCTCCGACAGGAAGCCGTAGCCGGGGTGGATCGCTTCGGCGTCGGTCACTTCGGCCGCGCTGATCAGCGCTGGCATGTTCAGATAGCTCAGGTTCGAAGGCGCCGGGCCGATGCAGACCGCCTCGTCGGCGAGCTTCACGTACTTGGCTTCCTTGTCGGCTTCCGAATAGACGACGACCGTCTTGACGCCGAGTTCGCGGCAGGCGCGCTGGATACGAAGCGCGATCTCGCCACGATTGGCAATGAGGATTTTTTCAAACATAGCGGGTTTTCGACTCATCAATGGGCGCCGGGTTGGTTGCAACACCGGCCGCCTCAGAGGATCGGTCGCGCGCCTTTCGGACTGCGGGCGCGCGGGCGGCGAACAATGCGTGCCGCGTTAGCCGACCACGAACAGCGGTTGGCCGTACTCGACCGCCTGGCCGTTTTCGACGAGGATTTCCTTCACCACGCCGGACTTGTCCGACTCGATTTCGTTGAGCAGCTTCATCGCTTCGATGATGCAGATCGTCTGGCCTTCCTTGACCGTGTCGCCCACCTGGACGAACGGGTCCGCACCCGGCGACGGCGCGCGATAGAACGTGCCGACCATCGGCGAAGTCACCACGTGACCTTGCGGCGCGGCCACTGCCGGCGTAGCCGGAGCGGCGGCAGCGGCGGGCGCTTCTGCGCCCGGAGCCGGAGCCTGTTGCGCATATTGCGGCGCGTACGAGGCGGACGGTTGCACGTAAACCGGCGGCGCATTCTTGACGATGCGCACCTTGCCTTCGCCCTCGGTCACTTCGAGTTCGGAAATACCGGACTCCGAGACGAGGTCGATCAGAGTTTTCAGTTTACGTAGATCCATCAGGATGCCCCTTTCAATGCGTAAAGTGCCGGCGCGTGCAGTCGTGCAGTACCCGGCTTAAATTGGACGTGTTTGGATTCAGCCGCGCGACGAGCCGGCGGCGAGCCGGTCGAGCGCGAATTCGAGCGCGTACAGATATCCCTTCCAGCCAAGGCCGCAAATCACGCCTTCGGCCTGGTCGGAGAAATACGAGTGATGCCGGAACGGTTCGCGACGATGCACGTTCGACAGATGAATCTCGACGAACGGGATGCCGACCCCCGCCAGTGCGTCCCGAATGGCCACGCTCGTGTGCGTGTACGCGGCGGGATTGATCAGTATGAACTCGGTGTTTTCAGTCCGCGCGGATTGGATGCGGTCGACCAGTGCGCCTTCGTGGTTGCTCTGGAACGACGCGAGTTCGACATCTGCGTCCGCTGCACGGTCCGCCAGCGCCTGATCGATCTGTGGCAAGGTCACGCGACCGTAGACCTCGGGTTCCCGGGTGCCGAGAAGGTTGAGGTTGGGTCCGTGCAGTACCAGCAGTCGCGTCATGGTGGCTTCTTTTTCCGTGGAATTGGGCGCACTTTAGCGCTGATTAGAGAAACTTGTCTAGTTTCCCGGACGTACGGAGCGACGCTTGCGTCGATCCGCCGCTGCGCCGGGCGCCCATCTTCTCTCAATTTCGCGCGATTTGCGCGTATTTTTGCGTGTTCCGCACGGAATCGGTCAGCAAAAGAATGCGAAATTTAAAGTGCGTCGAGCGTCTGCCGGAGCGCGGCCGGGTCGATCTGGCCTAATTTTGTCGAGCGGACATTGCCTTTGGCGTCGATGACGACCGTGAACGGCAGCCCGCCCGCGTTATTGCCGAACGCGCGCGCGAGGTCGGCGCCGCCGAAGCCAGTCACGTAGATTGGGTACGCGACTTTGACCTTCTGCAGGAAGGTCTGGATGTTTTTCTCCGAATCGACGCCAAGTCCGACGAACTGGATGCCTTTCTTCGCATATTCGCGCTGAAGCTGCGACAGGGCCGGCATTTCCTCGACACACGGGCCGCACCACGACGCCCAGAAGTTGACGACGATGGGATGACCTTTATGCAAACTTAGCGACTGCGGCTTGCCGTCGACGCCGGTGACCGGCGCAGCCCACAGTTGCTCGACCGCGCTCGTCGGCGAACCGTTCTGCGCGGCCTGGGCGACTTCGCCACCGCTATTGAGCCAGTGATTGGCCAGCACGCCGCCGCCCGCAGCAACGACGGCGACGAGCGCCGCCGCCAGAATCCGTCTCATGTTCATGCCTGATCTGTCTAATTAGTGGAAGGGGTGGCTTCGCTGCTGTCGACCAGCGCCTGGACCGCCGGCAGATTCGCCCGCGCCGTGCGGCCGCGCGCGTCGGCTTTGACCGCGCCACGCAGGTCGTCCGTTTCGTACAGCGCGACGTGGATGCCGACCGGTTCCGCGTCGCGCGCTTCGTTCGTGGGACGCCACAGGAAGCTCAGCGTCTCCACGTAACCGCGACCCGCGAAGTGCCGCGTCTCCGACACGTCGTATTGAATGTTGGCGTTCAGAAAGTAGATCGCGACTTCTTTAGGGTTGTCGCAGAACACCTGCAGATGCACGTCGGAGTGTTCGCCGGCCGTGCCGCCCAGCACGGCGCCGGTCAGATAGGGATTGAACGGCGCGAGCCGCTCCATCCAGTCCAACGCGATATGGCGCAGCCGCCTGAGCAGCGCGGGCTGGCTTTCGCCCTGGAACAGCGCCTGGTATTCGCGGATTTCTTCTTCAATCTGGTCGTTATCCGGCAGCCATTCGCCGGCAACACGGCTCTCGCCGACGACTTGCCGCGCCGCCTTGCGCTTGGCCGTGGCGTAGTCCAGACCGTCTTCGGCGATCAGGCGCGCAGCCGCGATGGCGATTTCCTCGCGCACGCGCTGCGGATCGAAATGTGATTTGCGAACCATCCGTGAATCATACTAGAGATTGCTGACAGCCCTTGTCAGGCGGGCCGCACCGGGCGACCGGCGGGCGCGGCGCGGGCGAGCGTTCGTGGGGCGCGCGGTAGCTGTCGGTTACAATAGCGTCCTTTGCAGACGGTCGTTCCGGCCGCTTTGCAGCACCCCCATTCCTCGCAAAAAACGCCAGCGCGGCACGACAGGCTTATGCACATCCACATCCTCGGTATCTGCGGCACGTTCATGGGCGGTCTCGCGGTGCTCGCGCGCGGCGCGGGCCACACCGTGACGGGCTGCGACGCCGGCGTCTATCCGCCGATGAGCACGCAGCTCGAGGCGCAAGGCATCCGTCTGATCGAGGGTTACGACGCGGACCAGCTGAACGGCCTGAACGCGGATCTGTTCGTGATCGGCAACGTGGTCTCGCGCGGCAACCCGCTGATGGAAGCGATTCTCGACCGCGGCCTGCCCTACGTTTCCGGCCCGCAGTGGCTCGGCGAGCATGTGCTGAACGGCAAGTGGGTGCTGGCGGTGGCCGGCACGCACGGCAAGACCACCACCAGTTCCATGCTGACGTGGCTGCTCGAAGACGCCGGGCTCAATCCGGGCTTTCTGATCGGCGGCGTGCCGCTCAACTTCGGCGTGTCCGCACGGCTCACGGATTCGAGCTTCTTCGTGATCGAAGCCGACGAATACGACACGGCCTTCTTCGACAAGCGCTCGAAGTTCGTCCACTACCGGCCGAAGACTGCGGTCCTGAACAACCTCGAATTCGATCACGCCGACATCTTCCCGGATCTCGCCGCGATCGAAACCCAGTTCCATCATCTGATCCGCACGGTGCCGGGCATCGGCCGGGTGGTGACGAACGGGCGCGAAGACGCGCTGGAGCGCGTGCTGACGCGCGGCTGCTGGAGCCAGGTCGAGCGCTTCGGCGTGCAAGGCGGCTGGCAAACCCTGCCCGCCGAAGACGGCGTGCCGGTCGACCAGCGTTTCGCCGTGTATCACAACAGCGAACGCGTCGGCGTGGTCGAGTGGCAGGTGCAGGGCGAGCACAACCGGATGAACGCGCTGGCCGCGATCGCCGCCGCGCGCAGTGTCGGTGTGCCGCCGGCGCAAGCCGCGAAGTCGCTCACGAGCTTTCGCAACGTGAAGCGGCGCATGGAAGTGCGCGGCAGCGTCGACGGCGTGACCGTCTACGACGACTTCGCGCATCACCCCACCGCGATCGACACCACCGTGGCCGGGCTGCGCGCGCGCGTCGGCCGCGACAACACGCGCATTCTCGCGGTGCTGGAGCCGCGTTCGAACACGATGAAGCTGGGCGTGATGAAAGCGCAGTTGCCCGCCAGCCTCGCCGACGCCGACCTCGTGTTCGGCTACGGCGCGCCGAATGGCCGCGACGC
The DNA here is from genome assembly GCF_000739735.1 of Paraburkholderia ginsengisoli NBRC 100965. Taxonomy (GTDB): domain Bacteria; phylum Pseudomonadota; class Gammaproteobacteria; order Burkholderiales; family Burkholderiaceae; genus Paraburkholderia; species Paraburkholderia ginsengisoli. The sequence goes on from NZ_BBJF01000002.1 coordinate 11,522, forward strand.
GCTCGGCTGGAATCTCGGCGAGGCGCTTGCTCCGCTCGGCGGCAAGGCGCAAGCGTTCGACAATCTCGACGCGCTGGTCAAAGCGGTGGTCCACGCGACGCGCCCCGGCGACCAGATTCTGGTGATGAGCAACGGCGGCTTCGGCGGCGTGCATCAGAAGCTGCTCGACGCACTTTCCGCGCGAGGCGCGTCGTGATTCTCTATCTGCACGGTTTCCGCTCGTCGCCGAATTCGTTCAAGGCGCGCGTGCTGGCGGCGCGGCTGGTCGAGCTGGGTCGCGCCGACGAATGGTGCTGCCCGATGTTGCCGGTTTCGCCGTTCGAGACGGTGGCGCTCGCGGAGTCGCTGGTGGCGGCTGCCAAAGCGAAGGGCGAGAAAAACGTCACGGTGATCGGCAGTTCGCTGGGCGGCTATTTCGCCACGCATCTGGCCGAGAAGCACGGCTGGCCGGCCGTGCTGCTGAACCCGGCGGTCGTGCCGCAGCGCGACCTGAGCGCCTATCTCGGCGAACAGCCGCTGTGGCACGGCGGCGGGAGTATCGTCGTCGAGCCGCATCATCTGGACGAGCTGCGCGCGCTCGGTGTCGCGTCGATCACGCGGCCCGAACGCTATTATCTGGTGGCCGCCACCGGCGACGAAGTGCTCGACTACCGCGAAATGCTCGCGCACTATCCCGGCGCACGCACTACGCTGATCGAAGGGAGCGACCACGCGATCAGCGAGTTCGCGCAATACGTCGACGACGTGCTGGCCTTTTGCGACGCCGAAGACGTCGAGCCGCCGGCGCCGCGCGAAGCGGCTTGAGGTGCCCAGGCGCGGCCGCAGACCCACGATCCGGCGGTGAGCCGCTGCCGATCAGATTGAATCAGATACAACCCGCCGGCGCGCGTATCCGTACGTCAAGCGCTGCGGATCCACTACCACGAACACGTTGCCGCGCCGCGCACGCAGTGACCGATCGCTGAACCAGATCGGGCGCGCCGGCAGATGCAAGTCAGAACGAGAGTATTGAGTGAACGTTTTCTTCGAGGAATCGGGCAGTTTCAAGGCGGGCAGCGTGCTGTCGCGCCAGGGCGACGCGTTTCAGGTCGAGTTGCCGGGCGGCCGGCGCGCGAAGGTGCGCGCGAAAGACGTGCTGATCGAATTCGACAAGCCGAGCGCGGCCGAACTGATGCAGCAGGCCGATGCGGCCGCGCAGGACATCGACCTGGACTTTTTGTGGGAATGCGCGCCTGACGACGAATTCCCGTTCGCCACGCTGGGCGCCGAATACTTCGGCGAAGGCTTCGGTTCGATCGAGCGTGCCGCGCTGGTGCTGCGCATGCACGGCGCGCCGGTGTATTTCCGCCGCAAGGGCCGCGGCATGTACCAGCGCGCGCCGCAGGAACAACTGAAGATGGCGCTCGCCGGTCTCGAGCGCAAGCGTCAGCAGGCGCTGGTGCAGCAGGGCTACGAGGAAGAACTGAAGGCCGGCCGGCTGCCGGAAGCCTTCGTCGGCAAGACCGCGCTGATGCTGGTCACCAAGCCCGACAAGAACACGATCGAATACAAGGCGCTCGAAAACGCCGCCGCCGCGCGCGGCATTTCGCAGGCGCGCCTGATGCTCGAATGCGGCGCGATCCCGTCGGCGCGCGCGTTGCACGAGGCGAAGTTCCTGTCCGAGTTCTTCCCGCACGGCACGGGCTTTCCGCCCGTCACGGTCGGCAGCTTGCCGGACGATCTGCCGGAAGCCAACGTCGAGGCGTTCTCGATCGACGACATCACCACCACCGAAATCGACGACGCGTTCTCGGTCGAGCATCTGGCCGACGGCCGCGTGCGAATCGGCGTGCACATCGCCGCCCCGGCGCTCGGCATCCAGCGCGGCGACGAGGTGGACGCGATCGCGCGCACGCGTTTGTCGACCGTCTACATGCCGGGCGACAAGATCACGATGCTGCCCGATAGCGTGGTCGAAGCGTTCACGCTGGCCGAAGGCGGGTTGCGGCCGGCGCTGTCGCTGTATGTGATTGTCAATCGCGAGACGCAGGAGATCGTCGCGAGCGAAACGCGCGCCGAGCGCGTGTTCGTGAAGAACAATCTGCGTCACAACACGCTCGACGAGCTCGTCACCGAAGAGGCGCTCGCCGCCGGCACCGGCGACTATCCGCACAAGGAAGACATCGCCGTGCTGTGGCCGTTCGCGCAGGCGCTGTTCGAAAAGCGCCAGACCGCGCGCGCCGGCTACGGTCTGCGCCGCGAAGTGCAGCGCAATACCGACTTCAACTTCTACGTGGAAGGCGAGCACATCACGATCACGCCGCGCCGGCGCGGTTCGCCGCTCGACACGATCGTCGCCGAGCTGGCGATTCTCGCGAACTCGTCGTGGGGCGCATTCCTGCACGACCACGGCGTGCCGGGCATTTACCGCACGCAGCGCGCGTTCGGCGCGCCGACCGGCCCGAAGCGTACGCGCATGCAGACCAACGCCGCGCCGCACGAAGGCCTCGGCGTCACGCAATACGCGTGGAGCACGTCACCGCTGCGCCGCTACGTCGACCTCGTGAACCAGTGGCAACTGATCGCGTGCGTGCAGCACGGCGTGACCGCGAAGCTGGCCGCGCCGTTCAAGCCGAAGGACGCCGATCTGTTCGCCGTCGTGCAAGGCTTCGACGACACCTACACCGCGTACGCCGATCATCAGCGCCGCATGGAGTACTTCTGGTGTCTGCGCTGGCTGAAGCAGGAGAACCGCAAGCAGGTGGTGGCGTCGGTGGTGAAGGGCGATCTGGTGCGTCTCGAAGAGATTCCGCTGCTGCTGCATGTGCCGGGTCTCGGCGTGCATGCACGCGGCACGCGTTTGCAGATGGAAGTGATGTCGCTCGACGAGCTGACCGTCGAAGCGTCCGTGCGTCTGTTGCACGTGCTCGACGCGCCGACCGTGACGAGTGGCAGCGAAGCTGAAGAAGCGGACGAGGGCGACGAAGGCGATGAGGAACTCATCGACGCGGCCGACGACAGCGCCGAAGGCGAAGCCGAGGCGCAGGCCGAAGCCCTGGACGGCGACGCCGCGGCAGCCGACGCCGCTGCCGGGAACAGCACCGACGTCAGCGCGAGCGACGCCGCCGCCGACCACCACATTGCGGAGCCGGGACGATGAGCAGCAATCCCACACGCGACCGCTATGCGGTCATCGGCAACCCGGTCGGGCATAGCAAGTCGCCCTTCATTCATGGCCGGTTCGCCGCGCAAACCGGCGAACCGGTGGAATACGGCGCGCTGCTCGCGCCGGTCGACGCGTTCGTGCCGCACGTGCGCGCGTTCATCGACGCGGGCGGACGCGGGATGAACGTGACCGTGCCGTTCAAGCTCGACGCGCATGCGTTCGCCACCACGTTGTCGCCGCGTGCGGCGGCGGCCGGCGCGGTGAACACGTTGCGCTTCGACGCGAACGGCATCTATGGCGACAACACGGATGGCTTCGGTCTGGTGCGCGACATCGAGGTGAATCTCGGCGTGTCGCTGAAGGGCGCGCGCATCCTGTTGCTCGGCGCGGGTGGCGCCGCGCGCGGTGTGGTGCTGCCGATGCTGGAGCGCGCGCCGTATTCGCTGACCATCGTCAATCGCACGGCGGCGAAGGCCGAAGCGCTGGTCGACCAGTTCGCGCAGGCCGCACGCGACGCCGCGTGCCGTCTGAGCGGCGGCAGCGCACGCGCGATCGAAGCGGGCCAGTACGACGTGATCGTCAACGCGACGGCGGGCAGCCTCGACGCGTCGTTGCCCGAGTGCGACGACCGCGCGTTCGGCAACGGCACGCTCGCGTACGACATGATGTACGGCGCGCATCCGACGGTCTTCATGGAACACGCGCACAAGCTGGGCGCGCGCGGCGCCGACGGTCTCGGCATGCTGGTCGAGCAGGCCGCCGAATCGTTTTACGTGTGGCGCGGCGTGCGGCCCGATGGCGCGCCGGTGCTCGCCGAACTGCGTGCGCTGTTGACGGCGCCGTCGCACGCGTAGCGGCCCGGTGCATCGCTCAGCGGATCACTCAACCGGGGACGGGACGTACATGACAACAACGCGGCGCGCAAGCCGGCCCAGTCCGGTGCGATGGATGGTCTACCTGGGCGCCGTGCTGGTCATCGCGTGGCTCGCGACGCAGGCGTTCTACTTCGCGCAGATCGCGATCTGGAATAGCGTGAATCCGCGTTCGACAGCGTTCATGCGCTCGGACGCGTGGCGTTTGTCACAGGATCGGCCGGATCTGTCGATCCAGCATACGTGGGTGCCGTACGAGCAGATCTCGCGCAATCTGAAGCGCGCGATCATCGCGTCCGAAGACGCGAACTTCGTCAACAACAACGGCTACGAAACCGACGCGATCCTGCAAGCGTGGGAGCGCAACAAGGCGAAGGGCAAGATCGTGCGCGGCGGTTCGACGATCACCCAGCAGCTCGCGCGCAATCTGTTTCTGTCCCGTGAGAAGAGTTATATCCGCAAGGGCCAGGAGCTGATCATCACGTGGATGCTCGAAACCTTGATGGACAAGGAGCGCATCTTCGAGATCTATCTGAACTCCGTCGAGTGGGGCAACGACGTCTACGGCGCCGAGGCGGCCGCCCAGTACTACTTCAAGACTTCGGCGAGCAAGGTGAGCGCGGCACAGTCGGCGCGACTCGCCGTGATGCTGCCGCGTCCGAAATACTTCGACGAACACCGGGGCTCCGCCTATCTCACCCAGCGCGCACGCGTGATCGCGCGGCGCATGGGTGCGGCCGAATTGCCGGATTAAACGTTTTGCACGCGCGGCGCAATCGCGTGCGTGCGTGGCCTCGCGGGAAATTCCGATGGAACTGCGGCAGCTACGTTACTTCATCAGCGTGATCGAACACGGCAGCATGGGCAAGGCGGCGCTCGAACTGGGCGTCGTCACGTCGGCGTTGAGCCAGCAGATCGGACGGCTCGAAAGCGAGCTGTCGACCCGTCTGCTGCAACGTACGTCGAGCGGCGTCGTGCCGACCGATGCCGGGCTCGCGTTCTGGCGCCAGGCGCAACTGGCGCTGCGCCATATCGACGACGCGGCGCTCGCCGCGCGCGACGCGCGTCTCTCGGGACACGTCAGCGTTGGATTGCCGCCGAGCACCACCGGCGTGCTCGGCCTGCCGTTCATGCGGGCGATGCGCGAACGCTATCCGGACATTCGGCTGCGCATGGTGGAAAGCTTGTCCGGCTATCTGGCGTCGATGCTTGGCGCGCGCACCATCGACCTCGCCATCCTGTTTCAGGAAGCGCCCACGCAACGCTGGAGCGTGATGCCGCTGCTCGACGAGCGGCTCTTCGTGATCGGTCCGCGCGACCTGCCCGGCATGCCGACGCAACGCGAAGTGCGGTTGTCGAAGCTCGGCAAGCTGCCGCTGATCCTGCCGAGCGGCTCGCACGGCTTGCGCGCGTTATTGACCACCGCGTTCAAACGCGCGAGGTACGAGCCGCATGTCGCCGCCGAGGCCGACGGCCTCGCGATGCTGATGGATGCGGTGCGCGGCGGGTTAGGCGCGACCATCCAGCCCGGCGCGGCGCTCGCCCGTTCGGAGAACGCGACGCTCGCCAGCAGCCGCATCGCGGATACGGATGCGGTGCGCGCGAATCTGCTGGTCAGCGTGTCCGACGACGAACTATCGCCGGCCGCGCTGGCGGCCCGCGTCGTGCTCGCGGACGTTGCGCGCACTTTGGTGAGCGAGGGCCGCTGGCCCGGTGCGAAGCTCAGATAAGCCGACCATTCACAAAAACTGAAGACCTCTAGCCCGTTTGCTGATGGCGGCGATCGCCGCCGCTGACTACAGTTCGCCTCGACAGCAATTACGTTGCATGGATCGGAGACGCGCCAAAGCGCCAACTCCGATCCACAGGAGGCAAGCTAGATGGTCGATGTACTTGTAATCGGAGGAGGCAACGCCGCGCTATGCGCCGCGCTGATGGCGCGCGAAGCGGGCGCGTCGGTGCTGCTTCTCGAATCGGCCCCGCGCGAATGGCGCGGCGGCAACTCACAACACACCCGCAACTTGCGCTGCATGCACGATGCACCGCAAGACGTGCTCGTCGAAGCCTACCCGGAAGAAGAGTACTGGCGCGACCTGTTGAAGGTGACCGGCGGCATCACGAACGAACATCTCGCGCGTCTCGTGATCCGCGCGTCGGCAACCTGCCGGCCGTGGATGCGCAAACACGGCGTGCGATTCCAGCCGCCGCTGTCCGGCGCGCTGCACGTCGCGCGCACCAACGCGTTTTTCATGGGCGGTGGCAAGGCGCTCGTCAATGCGTACTACCGCAGCGCCGAAGCGCTCGGCGTGCAGGTTCTCTACGACACCCCCGTCGACACGATTGAACTGGACGGCGACCGCTTCGTCGCGGCCCGCAGTGGCGAACGCCGTTTCGAGGCGCGTGCGTGTGTACTCGCGGCGGGCGGCTTCGAATCCAACCGCGAATGGCTCAGGGAGGCCTGGGGGCAGAATGAGCGCGGCGAATGGCCGGCCGATAACTTCCTGATTCGCGGCACCCGCTTTAACAAAGGCGTGTTGCTGAAGTACATGATCGACGCGGGCGCGGATGCGATCGGCGACCCGTCGCAATCGCATTGCGTCGCGATCGACGCGCGCGCACCGCTCTACGACGGCGGCATCTGCACGCGGATCGACTGCGTGTCGCTGGGCGTGGTGGTCAATCGCGACGCCGAGCGGTTCTACGACGAGGGCGAGGACTTCTGGCCGAAGCGTTACGCGATCTGGGGACGCCTCGTCGCGCAGCAGCCTGGCCAGACCGGCTACTCGATCATCGACTCGAAGGCGATCGGCCGCTTCATGCCGCCGGTGTTTCCAGGTGAGAAATCCGACACGCTGGACGGACTGGCGCGTCAGCTCGGTCTGCCGGAAGCGGCGTTCGTGCGGACCGTCACCGAGTACAACGACGCATGTCGCGTTGGCACGTTCGACCACACCGCGCTCGACGACTGCCACACCGAGCAACTCGTGCCGCCGAAAACCCACTGGGCCAGGCCCATCGACACGCCGCCTTTCTATGGCTATGCGCTCAAGCCCGGCATCACGTTCACTTACCTGGGGCTGAAGGTCAACGATCGCGCGCAGGTCCATTTCGGCGGCCAGCCGAGCGAGAACCTGTTCGTCGCGGGCGAGATGATGGCCGGCAACGTGCTCGGCAAGGGCTATACGGCTGGGGTCGGCATGTCGATCGGCACGGCGTTCGGGCGTATCGCCGGCACCGAGGCGGCGAGGGCCGCGCAGGCCACGCCGACGGCGCAAGCGTCGCAAATCGAATACGCGGCTCGAACCGCACGCGAATCATCGGGAGTACTCAGTGCAGAAAATTGAAGCGCTCGCGCGTGAAGCGCAGCAACTGGCCGACTCGCCCGGCGGCGCCGGTCATTCTTCCGCGCGCGATCCCCGGTCGAAAGTCATCCCGATCGTTCCGCTGACCCGCAATGAAACCGAAGTCGCGCGGCAGATGCAGATCTGCAACGCGTGCCGCTACTGCGAAGGTTTCTGCGCGGTATTCCCGGCGATGACCCGTCGCCTCGAATTCGGCAAGGCGGACGTGAACTACCTCGCCAACCTGTGCCACAACTGCGGCGCGTGCTATCACGCGTGCCAGTACGCACCGCCGCACGAATTCGCGGTGAACGTGCCGCAGGCGATGGCGAAAGTCCGGCTCGAAACCTACACCGAATACGCATGGCCGCCGGTGATGGGCGCGCTGTACAAACGCAACGGCTTGACCGTGTCGCTGGCGCTGGCGGCGGGCCTCGCGCTGTTCCTGCTGCTCGGCACCGCGCTCGCGGGCTCGCTGTTCGACTACCGCCCGGGCGCGCAGGCATCCGCACAGGCATCCGGCTTCTACGCGATCTTCCCGCATAACCTGCTCGCGCTGATCTTCGGTGCGGTGTTCGGGTTCGCGGCGCTCGCGTTGGGCATCGGCGTGACGCGATTCTGGCGCGACGTGTCGGCGGGCACGGCGTCGGCGCCGGCGATCGTCGAGGCGACCCGCAATGTGCTGGGCCTTACCTATCTCGACGGCGGTCACGGCGACGGCTGCAACGAAGCCGACGACCGCTTCACGCTCGCGCGCCGGCGCTTTCATCACTTCACGTTCTACGGCTTCATGCTGTGCTTCGCCGCGACGGTGGTGGCGACGCTGTATCACTACGTGCTCGGCGAAGAGGCGCCTTACCCGATGCTGAGTGTGCCGGTCGTGCTGGGCACGCTGGGCGGTCTCGGTCTGTTGATCGGACCGGCCGGTCTGCTGTGGCTGAACCTGCGGCGCGACCGCGCGCGCGGCGACGCGAAGCAGCGTCCGATGGATCGCGGTTTCATCGCGCTGCTGTTGCTGACGAGCACCACCGGACTTGCGCTCCTCGCCGGCCGCGACACGCCGGCAATGCCCGCGCTGCTCGCGACGCATCTGGGCGTGGTGGTGGGACTGTTCGCGACGCTGCCTTACGGCAAATTCGCGCACGGCATTTATCGCAGCGCCGCGCTGCTCAAGTCCGCGATCGAAAAGCGCCGCGGCAGTGGTCTGCAAGCCGGCGCCGACTAGACACGGCAGCGTCGCCAGCATCGTAAAGACAATACAACGGAGACCTTGATCATGAACCCCACAACCCCGATCGCGAAGGACGCGGCCACCTCACGCGTGTCGAAAGTCGGCGCGGTGTTGCGCGTGACCAGCGGCAACTTTCTGGAGCAGTTCGACTTCTTTCTGTTCGGCTTTTACGCGCCGTCCATTTCGAAGGTGTTCTTCCCGACGAGCAGCGAGTTCGCGTCGCTGATGCTCACGTTCGCGGTGTTCGGCGCGGGCTTCCTGATGCGGCCGCTCGGCGCGATTTTCCTCGGGGCGTACATCGACCGGGTGGGACGTCGCAAAGGTTTGATCGTGACGCTGTCGATCATGGCGAGCGGCACGATCCTGATCGGCTGTGTGCCGGGTTACGCGTCGATCGGTCTGCTGGCGCCGGGGCTCGTGCTGCTCGGGCGGCTGTTGCAGGGCTTCTCCGCCGGCGCCGAACTGGGCGGCGTGTCCGTCTATCTCGCCGAGATCGCGACGCCGGGCCGCAAAGGCTTCTATACGAGCTGGCAATCGGCGAGTCAGCAGGTCGCGATCGTGATTGCGGCGGCGCTCGGCTACGGCCTCAATCACTGGATGACGCCCGAGGCAATCGGCGCATGGGGCTGGCGGATTCCTTTCTTTATCGGCTGCGCGATCGTGCCGCTGTTGTTCCTGCTGCGCCGCTCGCTGGAGGAGACGGAGCAGTTCAAGGCGCAGCGGCATCGTCCCAGCTCGCGTGAAGTCTTCGGCACACTGTTGCAGAACTGGAAGATCGTGTTCGCGGGCATGCTGCTGGTGGCGATGACCACCACCACGTTCTACCTGATCACCGTCTACACGCCGACCTTCGGCAAGAGCGTGCTGAAGCTCACCACCGCCGACAGTCTGATCGTCACGCTGTGCGTCGGCATTGGCAATTTCTTCTGGCTGCCGGTGGGCGGCGCGCTGTCCGATCGCATCGGACGCCGGCCGATCCTGATCGCGATTACCGTGCTGGCGCTACTGACCGCGTATCCGGCACTGTGGTGGCTGGCGTCGGCGCCGAGCTTCGGCCGCATGCTGCTCGTGCTGCTGTGGTTTTCGTTCTTCTTCGGCATGTATAACGGCGCGATGGTGGCCGCGCTGACCGAAGTGATGCCGGAGAACGTGCGCGTGGCCGGCTTCTCGCTCGCGTTCAGTCTCGCGACGGCGATCTTCGGCGGCTTTACGCCGGCGGTGTCGACCTATCTGATCCAGATGACCGGCGATCGCGCCGCGCCGGGATACTGGCTGAGTTTTGCGGCGGCCTGCGGGCTCGTTGCGACGTTGATTCTTTATCGGCGGAGTGAGGTGGCCAAGCGGTTTGCGACGTAGCGCGACGCAGTGAAGTCCAAGATTCGAGCCCGCCTTCCGCGGGCTTTTTTTATGCGCGCCCAAACTCGCGCAGCAAGCCTCCGCGTCTGTCCTGGTCGGTCCAATTTCATTAAATCCCATTATCTGAATCCAACATTCACATATTGGTGATTTCTCAAAAATGCTCCTACAATCCAACCCAACACGCAACGTGAGCCGAAAAGCCCCTCAGCAATCCGGCCGCGCAAACAGCGATAGCAAAAAAAATCGGAGACAAGGCCAACCATGCCTACCAGCCCAAGGCAGCACCTCTGCGCCCGCCGCATCGCGCGTATTTCAGGCTTTTCCTCCGGCCCCGCGCTGTAAGCGCACACACCATCCAACGCCAATCGCCATGAACAAAGCGATGCCCACTCACGCCGCGAACGCGTCCGAAGCCGATCACGCGGGCAGCGCCGCACCGCTGGCGGCCTCGGCCGCCAAGGCGCCGCGCGCCAGCGCGCAACCGGCCGCCGTCAACGGAATCGCCGTGCCCAGCACGCTGCTGGACATCACGCCGCAACAAGCCGGCACGCAAACGCTGTTGCGCGGCCTGGCGATTCTCGAAGCCGCCGCCGCCGGCGTGCGCGATCTGCGCACTTTCGGCGCCGCGCTCGGCACGACTCGCAGCACCACGCATCGCCTCGTGAGCAGCCTCGTGCAGGCGCGCTATCTACGTCAGGTGCAGGGCGGCTATCTGCTGGGTCCGAAATTGATCGAACTCGGCACCATCGCGCTCGAACAGATGCCGCTCACCGCCGTCGCCCGTCCGCATCTCGAATCGCTCGCCGAACAGACGCTCGACACGATCCACCTCGGTGTGCGCGACGGCGACGACGTGCTGTACATCGACAAGATTCCCGGCACCCGTGGCCTCGAAATGCGTTCGCGCGTCGGGCACCGTATGCCGCTGGCGTCGACGGGGATCGGCAAGGCGATGATGCTCGACCTCACGCCCGACATCTGGCAGTCGCTGTTCGACGCATCGCGCCGCGCGCTTGCCAGCGTTTCGTTCAAGCCGGACAACCGCCCCGACGCGCCGACCTTCATGCAGCGCATGGCCAACTACGCGGCCGGCGGCTACACGTTCGACCTCGAAGAGAACGAAGCGGCGATCCGTTGCGTCGCCGCCCCGGTGCGCGATGCGTCGGGCGCGGTGGTGGCGGCGCTGTCGGTGGCGAGCACGATTCCGTACATGCCGCTCGAACGCATGGACGAACTGATTCCCGTCGTGCAGCGCGAAGCGCGCGCGATCTCGGAAGAACTCGGTTGGCGCGCTCCGCAACCGACCACCCGCAGGATCAAGCGATGAAACAGGCGGGTTCTCTCACTCCGGCAGGCAGCCATCCGGCGGCAGGCGTCGCCGACGCCGCCGACATCGATTTCGCGCACGCCGCACTGATCGCGCTCGACTGGGGCACCAGCTCACTGCGCGCCTATCTCTACGATGCCGATGGCCAGGTGCTGGCGACGCGCGCGTCGCTAGCCGGCATCATGAATCTGCCGCGCAGCGCGGAGCAGGGCGGCTTCGACGCCGCTTTCGACGACGTGTGCGGCGCGTGGCTCGCCCAGACGGGCACGTTGCCGGTGATCGCGGCGGGCATGGTCGGCAGCGCGCAGGGCTGGCTCGAAGCGCCGTATGTCGACGCACCGGCGAGCGCCGATGCGCTGGTGAGCGGCCTCGTCCGCGTGCAGGCGGCTTGCGGCGCGACGCTGCACATCGTGCCGGGCGTTCTGCAACGCGGCGAACTGCCCAACGTGATGCGCGGCGAAGAAACGCAGATTTTCGGCGCGCTCAGCCAGGACGCGAACGCCGCCAGTGTCGCGGAAAGCGGTAAGCGCGCGTTGATCGGCTTGCCCGGCACGCACGCGAAATGGGTGGTCGTGCAGGCGGGGCGCATCGAACGTTTTCATACGTTCATGACCGGCGAGGTGTTCGCCGCGCTGCGCGAGCACACGATCCTCGGTCGCACGATGGTCACGCCGGATCGTCCGGATACCGAAGCATTCCTGCGCGGCGTGAGCATCGCGCGCGAAAAAGGCCAGGCGGGCATGCTCGCGACCGTGTTCAGCGCGCGCACCCTCGGCCTCACCGGACAACTGGCGGGCGACAAGCAACCCGACTATCTGTCGGGTCTGCTGATCGGCCACGAACTGGCGGGCCTCGACGCCGTGCTGACGCAACAGCAAAGCTCGCTCGCCGCGCAGCGCCTGCGGCTGATCGGCAATGAAGCGTTGTGCGAGCGGTATCGACTCGCGCTCGCGCAATTCGGCTGCACCCAGGTGGAGCTGGTGAAGCACGCGACCGAGCGCGGCTTGTGGCGCGTCGCGTCGCAGGCGGGGCTCGTCAATCCGGCCGCCCACGCGGCGCGCGCCGGCTAGGCGGCGGGTCAAGCCGTCACAGCGCCCCTCACGAAACAAGGAACCGACATGCAACCTCACATCAATCTGCCCGCACCGTACATGCCGCACGCGGGTTTGATCGCGGCGTTCGAAGTCTGTCCGCTGATCGCGATCATGCGCGGCGTGACGCCCGCCGATGCCGCCGATCACGGTCAGGCGCTGTACGAGGCGGGCTTTCGCATCGTCGAAGTGCCGTTGAATTCGCCGCAGCCGTTCGACAGCATCGCCGCAATCCGCAAGGTGTTGCCGGCCGACGCGATCGTCGGCGCGGGCACGGTGCTGCATCCGGGCTTTGTCAACGACGTGAAGTCGGCGGGCGGCGAACTGGTCGTGATGCCGCACAGCGATCCGGAAGTCGTCATCGCCGCGAAAGCACAAGGACTTGCGTGCGCGCCTGGCGTCGCTACGCCGACGGAAGCGTTTATCGCGCTGAAGAACGGCGCGGACGTGCTGAAGATGTTTCCCGCCGAACAGCTCGGCTGCCACATCGTGAAGGCGTGGCGTGCGGTGATTGCGGCGCAGGTGCCGCTGGTGCCGGTCGGCGGCATCACGCCGGACAACATGGGCCCGTTCCTGAGCGCGGGCGCGAACGGCTTCGGCCTCGGTTCGGCGTTGTACAAGCCGGGTCAGAGCGCGGCCGTGACCGCGTCGCATGCGAAGGCGTTCATCAACGGCTTGCGCATCGCTCGCGCGGGCGCCAAGAAATGAAACGGCTCGCCGGCAAAGCCGCCTTGGTGACCGGCGCGGGGCGCGGCATCGGCGCGGCGATCGCGCTCGCGTTCGCACGCGAAGGAGCATCGGTCGTGCTCGCGGAACTGGATATCGACACCGCGCAGCAGACGGCCGAGCACATCAAGGCGCAAACCGGCGCGCGCGTGCTCGCGGTACGCACGGACGTCACGCAATCGGCGTCGGTGCAGCACGCGGTCAGCGAGGGCGAGCAGGCGTTCGGCGCGATCGACGTATTGGTGAACAACGCGGGCATCAACGTGTTCTGCGATCCGCTGACGATGACCGACGACGACTGGCGCCGCTGTTTCGCGGTCGATCTCGACGGCGTGTGGAACGGTTGCCGCGCGGTGTTGCCGGGCATGGTCGAACGTGGCGCGGGCAGCATTATCAACATCGCGTCGACGCACGCGTTCAAGATCATTCCGGGCTGCTTTCCGTACCCGGTCGCGAAGCACGGCGTGATCGGTTTGACGCGCGCGCTCGGCATCGAATACGCGCCGCGCAACGTGCGCGTGAACGCGATTGCGCCGGGCTACATCGAAACGCAATTGACGCACGACTGGTGGAACGAGCAGCCCGATCCCGAGGCCGCGCGGCTGGCGACGCTGCAACTGCCGCCGATGAAGCGCATCGGCCGCCCGGAAGAAGTGGCGATGACCGCGGTGTTCCTCGCATCGGACGAGGCGCCGTTCATCAACGCCAGTTGCATCACCGTGGATGGCGGCCGCTCGGCGCTGTACCACGACTGATTTTTGCAGCACGGAGTTTGCGCAGGGGCGCAAGAGTACACCGGACGACGCGCTGGCCGCGTGTGTCATCACCGGTACAAGAAGACGCGGCCGATACCTTCTCGTTATCAATTAGTCAGGAGACACGCATCATGAAACGTAGAATTTTCCTCACGCTGGCAGCAGCGGCGACGGGTGTGCTCTTCAACGCGCCGGTTGCGCAAGCGGCCGACCCGGTCAAGATCGGCTTCCTCGTGAAGCAGCCGGAAGAACCCTGGTTCCAGGACGAATGGAAGTTCGCGGAAATCGCCGCGAAGGAAAAGGGCTTCACGCTGGTGAAGATCGGCGCGCCGTCGGGCGAGAAGGTGATGAGCGCAATCGACAACCTGTCCGCACAGAAGGCGCAAGGCTTCGTGATCTGCACGCCGGACGTCAAGCTCGGACCGGGCATCGTCGCGAAGGCGAAGGCCGACAAGCTGAAGATGATGACGGTCGACGACCGCCTCGTCGACGGCGCGGGCAAGCCGATCGCATCGGTGCCGCATATGGGCATCTCGGCGTACAACATCGGCAAGCAGGTCGGCGACGGTCTGGCTGCGGAAATCAAGAAGCGTGGCTGGGACATGAAGGACGTCGGCGCGATCGACGTGACTTATGAACAGCTGCCGACCGCGCATGACCGCACCAGCGGCGCGACCGACGCACTGGTGGCCGCGGGCTTCCCGAAGGCGAACATCATCGCTGCGCCGCAAGCGAAGACCGATACGGAAAACGCGTTCAACGCCGCCAACATCGCGCTGACGAAGAACCCGCAGTTCAAGCACTGGGTGGCTTACGCGCTGAACGACGAAGGCGTGCTCGGTGCGGTGCGCGCAGCGGAAGGCCGCGGCTTCAAGGCCGACAACATGATCGGTATCGGCATCGGCGGTTCGGACTCGGCATTGAACGAATTCAAGAAGCCGACGCCGACGGGCTTCTACGGCACGGTCATCATCAGCCCGAAGCGCCACGGCGAAGAAACCTCGACGCTGATGTACGACTGGATCACGCAAGGCAAGGAACCGCCGGCACTCACGCTGACGACCGGCATGCTGGCCACGCGTGAGAACGTCAGCGACGTGCGTCAGAAGATGGGGCTGGCGTCGAACTGAGCGTTCGCGATTCAGCACGCTTTGACATGAAGTGAACTGCCGGCGCGTCATGGTCGAAACATGGCGCGCCGGTGGCAGCAATAGAAAAGTAGAGACAGGCGATGTTTTGCGCCGGCCCATGACTGCGTAGTACGCACCACGCAATCACGCGGCCAGGCGAGAAGCACGGTTCACATGAAGCAGCAACTACATTGCATGGGACCGGCGTGAGTGCTGAAGCACTGACTCCGGTCGACAGAGGAGGCGAAGTGTCAGCGACGCTACGTTTTGACAATATCGGCAAAGTCTTTCCAGGCGTGCGTGCGCTCGACGGTGTGTCCTTCGACGTCAACGTCGGCCAGGTTCACGGCCTGATGGGCGAAAACGGCGCAGGGAAATCGACCCTGCTGAAGATACTCGGCGGTGAATATCAACCCGACTCGGGCCGCGTGCTGATCGACGGCAACGAGGTGCGCTTTTCGAGCGCGGCTTCGTCGATCGCGGCGGGCATCGCGGTGATTCACCAGGAGCTGCAATACGTGCCCGATCTCACGGTCGCGGAAAACCTGCTGCTCGGCCAACTGCCGAACTCGCTCGGCTGGGTCAACAAGCGCGAAGCCAAGCGCTTCGTGCGCGAACGCCTCGAAGCGATGGGCGTGGCGCTCGATCCGAACGCGAAGCTGCGCAAGCTTTCGATCGCGCAACGGCAGATGGTCGAAATCTGCAAGGCGCTGCTGCGCAACGCGCGCGTGATCGCGCTCGACGAGCCGACCAGTTCGCTGTCGCATCGCGAGACCGAGGTGCTGTTCAAGCTGGTGCGCGACCTGCGCGCCGACAATCGCGCGATGATCTACATCTCGCACCGGATGGACGAGATCTACGAGTTGTGCGACGCCTGCACGATCTTCCGCGACGGCCGCAAGATCGCGTCGCATCCGACACTCGAAGGCGTGTCGCGCGACACCATCGTCAGCGAGATGGTGGGGCGTGAAATTTCGGACATCTACAACTATTCGGCGCGACCGCTCGGCGAAGTGCGCTTCGCGGCGAAAGCGATCGAAGGCCATGCGCTCACGCAGCCGGCGAGCTTCGAAGTGCGGCGCGGCGAGATCGTCGGCTTCTTCGGGCTGGTGGGCGCGGGCCGCAGCGAGCTGATGCATCTCGTGTACGGCGCCGATCACAAGAAGGGCGGCGAACTGCTGCTCGACGGCAAGCCGATCAAGGTGCGCAGCGCGGGCGAAGCGATTCGGCACGGCATCGTGCTGTGTCCGGAAGACCGCAAGGAAGAGGGCATCGTCGCGATGGCGACGGTGTCGGAGAACATCAATATCAGTTGCCGCCGGCACTATCTGCGCGCGGGGATGTTCCTCGATCGCAAGAAGGAAGCGGAAACCGCGGACCGTTTCATCAAGCTGCTGAAGATCAAGACGCCGAGCCGCCGCCAGAAAATCCGCTTCCTGTCGGGGGGCAATCAGCAGAAGGCAATTCTGTCGCGCTGGCTCGCCGAGCCCGATCTGAAGGTCGTGATTCTCGACGAGCCGACACGCGGCATCGACGTCGGCGCGAAGCATGAAATCTACAACGTGATCCATCAGCTGGCCGAACGCGGCTGCGCGATCGTGATGATCTCGTCGGAATTGCCGGAAGTGCTCGGCGTGTCCGACCGCATCGTCGTGATGCGCCAGGGCCGGATTTCCGGCGAGCTCGCGCGTCAGGATGCAACGGAACAATCGGTGTTGAGCCTCGCGTTGCCGCAAAGCTCGACCGCGCTGCCCGGAACCGACACTGGAACCGACGCCGCCACCCAGCAGGCGGCCTGAACCTTATTGGACGCAAGTCCGGCAACCCGTGGGGATACGGGAGGAGTATTGAACATGCAAGCCAGAGAAAACCTCGCGCAACAGGCCGCCAAGAGCGCCGCCGACGCGCTGATTCCGCAGACCAACGACAAGGCGAAATGGTGGCAGCAGATCACCGAGTACAGCCTGATCGTGATTTTCGTCGTGATGTTCGTCACGATGTCGCTGACCGTCGATCACTTCTTCTCGATCGAGAACATGCTCGGTCTCGCGCTGTCGATCTCGCAGATCGGCATGGTCGCGTGCACGATGATGTTCTGTCTCGCCTCGCGCGACTTCGACCTCTCGGTGGGCTCGACCGTCGCGTTCGCCGGCGTGCTGTGCGCGATGGTGCTCAACGCGACCGGCAATACCTTCATCGCGATCATCGCGGCGGTCGCTGCGGGTGCGGTGATCGGTTTCGTCAACGGCGCGGTGATCGCATATCTGCGCATCAACGCGCTGATCACGACGTTGGCCACGATGGAAATCGTTCGCGGCCTCGGCTTCATCGTGTCGCACGGGCAGGCCGTGGGCGTGTCGTCGGATACGTTCATCGCGCTCGGCGGCTTGAGCTTTTTCGGCGTGTCGCTGCCGATCTGGGTCACGCTGCTGTGCTTCATCGTGTTCGGCGTGATGCTCAACCAGACCGTGTACGGCCGCAATACGCTCGCGATCGGCGGCAATCCGGAAGCGTCGCGGCTCGCCGGCATCAATGTCGAACGCACGCGCGTCTACATCTTCCTGATTCAGGGCGCAGTGACCGCGCTGGCCGGTGTGATTCTGGCGTCGCGCATCACGTCGGGTCAGCCGAATGCCGCTGAAGGCTTCGAGCTGAACGTGATCTCGGCGTGCGTGCTGGGCGGCGTGTCGCTGCTCGGCGGCCGTGCGACGATTTCCGGCGTCGTGATCGGCGTGCTGATCATGGGCACTGTCGAGAACGTGATGAACCTGATGAACATCGACGCGTTCTATCAGTACCTCGTGCGCGGCGCGATCCTGCTCGCCGCCGTGCTGCTCGACCAGTTGAAGAACCGCGGCTCGCGCGACTGAACCCGCGACCGAGCCCGTCACTTACCTCATTAGCTCTCAAAGGAATCGAACGATGTCGTCTCCGGCCAATGCAACTGCCCGTCTCGCGGACAACGCGTTCGCGCGCTATCCGAGTCTCGTCGACCGCACGGTGTTGATCACGGGCGGTGCGACCGGCATCGGCGCATCGTTCGTCGAGCATTTCGCGGCGCAAGGCGCGCGCGTCGCATTCTTCGATATCGACGCAAGCGCGGGTGAAGCGCTCGCCGACGAACTCGGCGATTCGAAGCACAAGCCGCTGTTCCTGTCGTGCGATCTGACCGACGTCGACGCGCTGCAAAAAGCGATCGCCGACGTGAAGGCCTCGCTCGGCCCGATTCAGGTGCTGGTCAACAACGCGGCAAACGACAAGCGCCACGCGATCGGCGACGTGACGCGCGAGTTTTTCGACGCGGGCATCGCGGTGAATATCCGCCATCAGTTCTTCGCGGCTCAAGCGGTGATGGAAGACATGAAGGCCGCAAAGAGCGGCTCGATCATCAACCTCGGCTCGATCAGCTGGATGTTGAAGAACGGCGGTTATCCGGTGTACGTGATGTCGAAATCGGCGGTGCAGGGTTTGACGCGCGGTCTCGCGCGCGACCTCGGGCACTTCAACATTCGCGTCAATACGCTGGTGCCGGGCTGGGTGATGACGGAGAAGCAGAAGCGCTTGTGGCTCGACGACAACGGCCGCCGGCAGATCAAGGAAGGGCAGTGCATCGACGCCGAACTGGAGCCGTCCGATCTCGCGCGCATGGCGCTGTTCCTCGCCGCCGACGACAGCCGCATGATCACCGCGCAGGACATCGTTGTTGACGGAGGCTGGGCGTGAGTGCCGGGCCGTCGTCATCCGGCGCAGCGTTGCGCGCGGCGCTGCTGCTCGACACGCAATGCACGCTTGGCGAAGCCGCGACGTGGTGCGCGCGAAGCGGCCGCTTCTACTGGACCGATATCGAAGGCGCGCGGCTGTGGCGCTTCGATCCGGACGACGGCGCCAGCACCTCCTGGAGCATGCCTGAGCGGCTCGCGACGTTCGCGTTGTGCGCGAATCCGCGCTACCTGCTGCTCGGTCTCGCGACGCATCTGGCGTTTTTCGATTTGACGAGCGGCAAGACGCAACGCATCGTCGACGTGGAACCCGGCTTGAACACGCGCGTAAACGATGGCCGCTGCGATCGTCAGGGGCGCTTCGTATTCGGCACGAAAGACGAAGGTGCGCCGGCGCAACCGGTCGGCGGCTTTTACCGGCTCAATCATGATCTATCGCTGGAGCGCCTGCCGTTGCCCGCGCCCGCGATCTCGAACAGCATCGCGTTCAGTCCCGACGGCGCGACGATGTACTACTGCGATTCGAAGGTCCCTGAAATCCGCGCGTGCGACTATCGCGCGGACGGCAGCGTCGGCAACGATCGCCAGTTCACCCGCGTGGGCGACGCGGGCGTGGAACCGGACGGCTCGACCGTCGATCGCGACGGCGGTTTGTGGAACGCGCAATGGGGCGGCGCGCGCGTCGTGCGTTACGGTCCCGACGGCGTGGAGACCGAGCGCGTCGAGGTGCCGACGGCGCAACCCAGTTGCGTCGCGCTGGGCGGCCCGGAACTCGGCACGCTGTACATCACGAGCGCACGCGCGGACCTCGACGCCGCGGCGCTGGCGACCGATACTCACGCGGGCGGCGTGTTCGTCGCGACGCTGGCTCGACGCGGCTTGCCCGAGCCGGAGTTCCAGGGCGCGCCCGCTTAGCGCAGAATGACGCAGCCTCGCGTGTTCGCGAGGCGCGGCGCCGCACCGGCCCGCAATGATTTTGAAAGCGAATAAGAAGGTGATGTCGCAATTCCAGTGGCAGCAAATCGGCAGCATGCAGTTCGGACCCAGAGGCGACCCATTCCAGAAAGGCGCCCACCAGAACCCGTCAGCGATGACGGCAATGTCCCAAGCCTCTCGATGGAGCCAGATATGACTGTTGCGAATCTTGTTTCCTCTTCCCCCACTTCTCAGAGCCGACGCTCGCGATTGGCCGCGGCGGCCAATCCGGTGCTGGCCGGGCCGAGTACGTCGGCGGTGGCGGTCGGCGAAAGCAGCGGCGGCGACGTCGCGTGCATCACGCTCGCCAACGCGCATTTGCGCCTCGACGTCGCGCCGACGCTAGGCGGCGGCGTCACCCGTTTCGACTGGCGCAACGACGGCGCGCTCACGCCGATTTTCCGGCGCTGCCGCCATGTCGGCACCGACACGCAGCCGAATCAGCTCGCCTGCTATCCGCTGCTGCCGTATTCGAACCGGATCGGCGGCGGGCGCTTCAGTGTGGCGGGGCGGCGGGTCGACGTGCCGCGCAATCGCGCCGACGAACCGTTGCCGATTCACGGCGACGGCTGGCTGTCGGCGTGGGAAGTGGCCGAGTCGGACCGCGAGAACGTGCGCCTGACGCTCGATCGCCACGACGGCAAGCCGTACGCGTTCCGCGCGACGCAAACGTATACGCTGGATGGGCCGACGCTGATCGTCACGCTGGAGATCGAGAATGCCGGGCGCGAAGCACTGCCGTTCGGACTCGGCGTGCATCCGTTTTTTGTGCGCGACGCGGATACCGAGTTGTCGGCGGCGGCGGGCGGCCTGTGGCTGTCCGGCGACGACTGGCTGCCGGTGCGTCACGTGCCGGCGCCGCCCGCGTGGCAATTCGGCGTCGCGTATCCGCTGCCGGAGACCATCGTCAATCACGCGTTCACCGGCTGGAGCGGGCAGGCGGCGGTGGTGTGGCCGAAGCGCCGCCTGTCGCTGAACATTGCCGCCGACACCGATTACTACGTGCTGTACACGCCGCCCGGCGAAGACTTTTTCTGCTTCGAGCCGGTCGACCACCCGATCAACGCGATGAACCTGGCCGGCGGCGCATGCGAAAACGGCATGACGCTATTGGGGCGCGGCGAGCGGTTGACGCGCACGTTCCGGTTCACGGTCGAGCGGACGGGACTGCGGTCGATGCCGGGCGCGCGGGGAACGCGGGGAGCGCGGCGGCAGTAGCGGGGCGGCGTGCGGGAAGCGGCGCGGTTGTATGGCGCGTGCATCCCGCTACGTCCGCTGCACCCCACGTGCTCGCCCACCCCACACGTTTCGGCCGCGGGCCGCCGCGCAGGACAGGTAAAATACGCGGCTCCTCCGTTTTCCTGCTCGCCGCGAGACCCACCATGTCCAATTTCATCCAGACACTCAACGACGCCTGGCAGCGCACCAACTCGCTGCTGTGCGTCGGCCTCGATCCCGAGCCCAGCAAATTCCCGGGCGCGCTAGCGGGCCGGCCCGACGCGATTTTCGAGTTCTGCCGCACGATCGTCGATGCGACCGCGCCGTACGCGTCGTCGTTCAAACCGCAGATCGCCTACTTCGCGGCGCATCGCGCGGAAGACCAGCTCGAACAGCTGATCGCCCACATTCACGCGAACCATCCGGGCCTGCCGGTGATTCTGGACGCGAAGCGCGGCGACATCGGCAGCACCGCCGAGCAGTACGCGCGCGAGGCGTTCGAGCGCTATCTGGCGGACGCGGTGACGGTGAATCCGTACATGGGTTTCGATTCGATCCAGCCGTATCTGGAGCACGAAGGCAAGGGCGTGATCGTGTTGTGCCGCACGTCGAACGCGGGCGGCTCGGATCTGCAATTCCTCGAAACGGGCGGGCGGCCGCTGTACCAGGTCGTCGCGCAACTGGCAGCGGACAAGTGGAACGCGAGCGGGCAACTGGCGCTGGTGGTCGGCGCAACGTTCCCGAAGGAGATCGAAGCGGTGCGGACGATCGTCGGCGATATGCCGCTGCTGATTCCGGGCATTGGCGCACAGGGCGGCGATGTCGAGGCGACCGTCAACGCCGGGCGCACCGCGAACGGCACGGGCATGCTGATCAACTCATCGCGGGCGATCATCTACGCAGGCAAGGGCGACGATTTCGCGCAAGCCGCAGCAAAGGCTGCGATGGAAACGCGTGACCGGATCAATGCGTTCCGGTGAGCGGCGACGTGGTGATTGGTGAAGCCGGCTGCGCTGGAAAAGCCGGCTGATTGAACGGCCCGGACTCGGGCCGTTTTGACGTGGTGGCTGGGAACGGTTCAGACCGTTCCGGCCGACGAGGCGCTCTGCATCCGAGCACAGCAAACCCCAGCCAATCTCAGGCGCAACGTGACGACGCCACGTCACGTGAACCGACCGAACCGACCAAAGCAATTCAAGCCGTTGGCCCCAATCGCGCGATCAACTCCGCATGCCGCGGATGCTCCGCTTTCAGCGCTTCCACATCTGCGATCTCGAACTCGCTGAATTCGAACCCCGGCGCGACGGTGCAGCCCACCAACGCGAAGGTCGCGGGATCGGCGCACTCCGCCGCGAACCACAAGCCTGCCGGCACCACTGCCTGAAATACGGCGTCGGGATGCGTCAGCGTATTGCCGAGCGTGTGCGTGACCAGCGCGCCGTTCGCGTCGAGCACGTGGACGTTCAGCGACTCGCCCGCGTAGAAGTGCCAGACTTCGTCCGACTTGATTCGATGCCACGCCGAATGCGCGCCATCGCATAGCAGGTAGTAAATCGCGGTCGACGCCGAGCGCGTCTGCTCTGAGCCGTCACCGTCGCGGCTCACGCGTACGGCTGACCGATACGTCTCGCTGAAAAATCCGCCTTCGGGATGCGGCTTCAGACCGAAGCGGCGAATCAGCTCGTCCTTGTCTGCGTGCGAATCCGGCATCGTTCCCGCCTTCAAACGAGGTTCAATATTCGCGTTCGTCGAGCAGCTCGAGCACGCCGCGCAGCGCATGCGCGGCGGCCTGCACGCGGATCTGCTCGCGGTCGCCCTTGAAGATCTTCGTTTCCACCGACGTATGCAGCCGGTTGCTCCAGCCGAACGAGACCATCCCGACCGGCTTGGTCTCGGTGCCGCCGCCCGGTCCGGCGACGCCGGTGATCGACAGCGACACCTGCGCGCGGCTGTTGCGCAGCGCGCCTTCGGCCATCGCGCGCGCGACCGGTTCGCTGACCGCGCCGTGCTTGTCGATCAGATCGGCAGGCACGCCGATCATCTCGCTCTTCGCCTGATTCGAATACGTGACGAAGCCGCGCTCGAACCAGCCGCTGCTTCCGGAGATGTCGGTGATCGCGGTCGCCACCATGCCGCCGGTGCACGACTCGGCGGTGACGAGCATCAGGCGCTGGTCGCGCAGACGGTTGCTCACGCGAATCGCGAGCTGATGAACGACGGAATCGGTAGGCATGGCGTCAGTCAATCCGGAAAACGAGGGCCGGCGGTCAGGCGCGGCAGGCGGCGATTGCCGGTAACGGTCAAACCGACATGCGCCACAGCGCAATCACGAGCAGCGTGAAAAAGGCCGCGACGAGGTCATCGAACATGATGCCGAAGCCGCCTTTCAGACGGCGGTCGAAATAACTGATGGGCGGCGGCTTCACCATATCGAAGAAGCGGAACACGATGAACGCCCACAACTGGCCGGTCAGCGTGGCCGGCGTGACCATCAGCAGCACCAGCCAGAATGCGATGATTTCATCCCACACGACCGGCGACGGATCGTCGATGCCGAGCCGCTTCGCGGTAAACCCGCAAATCGCAATCCCGCCGATGAAGCCCAGGCCGATCAGCAAGCCCCACTCGATCACGGTCAGATAGCGGCTCAATACGGCAAACGAGGCCCACGCGAACAGCGTGCCGATCGTGCCCGGTGCGACCGGCGACAAGCCGCTGCCGAAACCCAGCGACAGCAGGTGCAGCGGATGCGACAGCATGAAACGCGCGGTGGCGCGGCGCGGCTGCGGTCGAGGTGCGCGCGGCTTCGGCGCCTGGGGCGGCTCGCCGCCAATGAGATCGTCGGCGGGGCCGAGCGGGGGATCAGTCTGCATGAAAGTGATCGAAGCCTTGCAACGTCAGGGTGAGCGGCGCGCCGGCGGCATCGCGCCAGTCGATTGCCGGGCGGTCGTCTGCCGCCTGGAGAGCGCTTATTGTACCGACGCGCGTGACCGGAACGGCCGCCTCGCGCCCGGCCGCTTCGACCGCGGCGCGTGCCGTCGCCGGCGCGGTGAAACACAGCTCGTAGTCGTCGCCGCCGGCGAGCGTGCAGCGTCGCTGGATTTCGGGTGCGAGGCGGCGCAGCGCGGCGGAACGCGGCACGGCGTCGGCATCGACCGTGGCGCGCATACGCGAGCGTTCGAGGATATGCAACAGATCGCCCGCGAGACCGTCCGATAGGTCCAGCGCCGCATGCGCGATGCCGCGCAGCGCGAGACCGAGCGGCACGCGTGGCTCAGGCCGTTCGAGGGCGTGGCGAAATGTCGCAGCATCGCTGGCATCGGCCGACCACTCGCCGCGTTGCACGCCGAGTCCCGCGCGCGCGTCGCCGAGCGTGCCGGAAATCCAGATGTCGTCGCCCGGCTTCGCGGCGTCGCGGCGCAGCGCGGCTTGCGGCGGCACGCTGCCGAACACGGTCACGCACAGATTCAACGGGCCACCCGTCGTGTCGCCGCCGATCAGTTCGCAGCCGTAGCGAGCGGCGAGCGCGAACAGTCCCTCGCTGAACGCGGCGAGCCAGGCTTCGTCCGCTTTCGGCAATGAAAACGCCAGCGTGAACGCCTGAGGTTGCGCGCCCATCGCGGCGAGGTCCGACAGATTCACCGCGAGCGTTTTGTGACCCAGCGCTTGGGGATCGACATCGGCGAAGAAATGGCGCCCTTCCACCAGCATGTCCGTCGATATCGCCAGCATTTCGCCCGCGCGCGGCGCGAGCAGCGCGCAGTCGTCGCCGATGCCGAGTGCGCCGGCGGCGGTGTCGGACACACGTACGGCGGCGGCCCGGCGGGCAAAAAAACGGTCGATCAGCGAAAACTCGGAGAGCATGGTGGCAAAAGGTGAACTCATAAGTGCCGCGAACGGCGGCTAACGGCGCGCATTGTACGAAGTTGCCACGCGATCGGCGCCTGGTGCGAACGTGAGGCCGGTCCGGATCGCGTCCGGGCGGGCACGCCGGCCCGGCGTTTCGCTCTGTTTAAGTCGCGGCAGTTGTACCCGTATTGAAGGAATCGTGTAGGCAATTGGGGCTACAATGCCGTCGAACGTCTATTCTAATCCGCACTTCGAAGCCCGCCTTATGTCGAATCCCGTCAATAGCAAACTCCGCGAAGCCGCACTCGATTACCACGAGTTCCCGACCCCTGGGAAGATCGCGATCGCCCCGACCAAGCAGATGATCAACCAGCGCGACCTCGCGCTGGCGTATTCGCCGGGCGTCGCGTTCGCGTGCGAAGAGATCGTCGAAAACCCGCTGAACGCGGCGCGCTTCACCGCCCGCAGCAACCTGGTCGGCGTCGTCACGAACGGCACCGCGGTGCTGGGGCTGGGCAACATCGGGCCGCTCGCGTCGAAGCCAGTCATGGAAGGCAAGGCCGTCCTGTTCAAGAAGTTCGCCGGTATCGACGTGTTCGATATCGAGCTGAACGAAACCGATCCGCACAAGCTGGTCGACGTGATCGCCGCGCTGGAGCCGACTTTCGGCGGCATCAACCTGGAAGACATCAAGGCGCCGGACTGCTTCATCGTCGAGCGTGAATGCCGCAAGCGCATGAAGATTCCGGTTTTCCACGACGACCAGCACGGCACGGCAATCGTCGTCGCGGCGGCGATCACCAATGGTTTGAAGGTGGTCGGCAAGGACATCAAGAACGTCAAGCTGGTGTCGTCCGGCGCGGGCGCGGCTGCGCTGGCCTGTCTGGATCTGCTGGTCGATATCGGCCTGCCGCTCGAAAACATCACCGTTACCGATCTGGCCGGCGTGGTCTACAAGGGCCGCGTCGAACTGATGGACCCGGACAAGGAGCGCTTCGCGCGTGAAACCGACGCCCGCACGCTCGCCGAAGCAATTGGCGGTGCGGACGTTTTCCTGGGTCTGTCGGCCGGCGGCGTGCTCAAGCAGGACATGGTCAAGCAGATGGCCGAGAAGCCGCTGATCCTCGCGCTGGCCAATCCGACGCCGGAAATCCTGCCGGAACTGGCGCTGGAAGTGCGCCCGGACGCCGTGCTGTGCACGGGCCGCACCGACTACCCGAACCAGGTGAACAACGTGCTGGTGTTCCCGTTCCTGTTCCGCGGCGCGCTGGATGCGGGCGCGACGACGGTGACGCGGGAAATGGAAATCGCCGCGGTCAACGCGATCGCCGAACTGGCGCGCCAGGAGCAGAGCGACATCGTCGCAACGGCGTACGGGATTCAGGACCTGTCGTTCGGGCCGGAATATCTGATTCCGAAGCCGTTCGATCCGCGTCTGATCGTCAAGGTCGCGCCGGCGGTGGCGAAGGCGGCGATGGATTCAGGCGTCGCCGAGCGTCCGATCGAGGACATGGAAGCGTACGAACAGCATCTGCAGCAGTTCGTGTATCACAGCGGCACGACCATGAAGCCGATTTTCCAACTCGCGCGTGGTGTCGAGCCGGAGAAAAAGCGCATCGTGTTCGCGGAAGGCGAAGAAGAGCGCGTGCTGCGCGCGATGCAGATCATCGTCGACGAAAAGCTGGCCAAGCCGATTCTGATCGGCCGCCCGGCTGTGATCGAGCAGCGCATTGCGCGCTACGGTCTGCGGCTGGTCGCGGGGCAGGACTACACGGTCGTCAACACCGATCATGACGAGCGTTACCGCGATTTCTGGCAGGAGTATCACAAGATGATGTCCCGCAAGGGCATCACGCCGCAGATGGCGAAGCTCGAAATGCGCCGCCGCACCACGCTGATCGGCGCGATGCTGGTGAAGAAGGGCGAAGCGGACGGGATGATCTGCGGCACGGTCAGCACGACGCATCGCCATCTGCACTTCATCGATCAGGTGATCGGCAAGAAGGAAGGCCGCAAGGTCTACGCGGCGATGAACGGGCTGGTGTTGCCGAATCGCCAGATCTTCCTGGTCGACACGCACGTGAACGTCGACCCGACGCCGGAACAGCTGGCCGAGATCACGATCATGGCGGCCGAGGAAGTGCGCCGCTTCGGTATCGAGCCGAAGGTCGCGCTGGTGTCGCATTCGAACTTCGGTTCGAGCAACGCGCCGACCGCGCAGAAGATGCGCGACACGCTGGAGATCCTGCGCGAACGCGCGCCGGACCTGCAGGTGGACGGCGAGATGCACGGCGACGTCGCGCTCGACGCGAATCTGCGCCGCGAAGTGATGCCCGACTCGACGCTCGAAGGCGACGCGAACCTGCTGGTGCTGCCGAACATCGACGCGGCCAACATCTCGTACAACCTGCTGAAGACGGCGGCGGGCAACAACATCGCGATTGGCCCGATTCTGCTGGGCGCCGCGCAGCCGGTCCACGTGCTGACCGCTTCGGCGACGGTGCGCCGGATCGTCAACATGACGGCGCTGCTGGTGGCGGATGTAATCGCCGCTCGCTGATTCCCTGACCGGGGGCATGGCGCCGGCTGATCGCGCGCCATGCAAAAAAACGGCGTGCCCGCAATGGGCACGCCTTAGGGCAAGCAGGGGATTGCCACCCAAAAACGGCAAAGGACACAATTCCACCTTCAAAAGACTGCCGGCCCGCAGCTCTCGCTACGGGGAATGCAAGCGCATCCAGGCAGTGTGCTGATTAGCCTGAGTTTCCCCTCCATTCGCGCAGTCAAGTTAAGTTTAGCCCGATCAAGCTAAACATTCTGTCAAAAGTCGTCAAAGCCCCGGCTGCGGCCTTTTCCGCACGATCCGGCAGGCCAGGCCTAGCCGTCGAACGTTGATTCCAAAGGCCATTAGCGATACCCTTACGACTTTCATGGTCGTCAAACTCGTGATCTAACAGCGGGGAACCCTGATACATGGCACGCAAGTGGCTGCGCATCAAAGGCGTGCTGACCGCTGCTGTTACGCTGTGCGTGTTAGCCGGCTCCGTACCGGGCGCCGTTGCACGCGACTACGCGGCACCCACCGATGCGACCGCACAAGGGCAGGGCACCGTCGCGCTGGCGCAGTTGCCGCGCGAAGCGGTCAATACATTGAACTTGATTGCTGCGGGCGGGCCTTACCCGTATGAGAAGGACGGGATCGTATTCGGCAATCGCGAACGGTTGCTGCCGGCCCATCGGCGCGGCTATTACCACGAATACACCGTTCCCACGCCTCGCGCGCGTAATCGCGGGGCGCGTCGCATCGTCTGCGGTGGTCCGCTACAGCGAACCGATAATTGTTACTACTCGGACGACCACTACACCAGTTTTAATCGTATTGTTGAATGACATCGGGATGAACGGCATGAGCGACAACGTCTACGCGCACGACACCGGAGTCGCGACGGATCTTTTCGCGGCCGGCGACGGCAATTTGTTCCAACGCGTCATGAAGATGCGCGCCGGCGATCAGGGCCGCGACAATCAGGGCGATGCAGGCACTGTGGTTTCATCGAACGAGGAGCCCATGAGTCTTTTCAAGACCGTGCGACCGAACATCGTGCAGTCGATCCGCGCGTTCCGCGTGCAGGATCTCGCCGACGAGGCCGGCCGGCTCGGTCAGCATTTTCTGTATGCGTATTGCGCCAATGCGGCGTCCAAACAGGAAGTGCTCGAGACCATCGCCACATCGTTTCTGTTTCCGAAGCATTTTGGCAAGAACTACGACGCGCTCTACGATTGCCTGACCGACCTCGTCCACAAGGCCGGCACGCAGCCGGGCTTCGTGATTGTGCTAGAGCAGTTGCCGGTTGCGCAGAAGTTCGACAAGGAAGGCCGTGAAACGCTGCTGGACGTGTTTCGCGAGGCGGCTGAGTTCTGGGCGGAGCGCAAGGTGGCGTTCCGGGTGTTTTACTCGTTTGCCTGAATTTAGCCTGCATGGGCGCTGTCGGTCGCGGCCGGCGGTTGCAGTAAGAATAAAGAGAAAGGCCCGCCAATCGGCGGGCCTTTGCTTTTGGTGCCTGGGTACGCGCAGCTCCGCACTCGTCCGCGTGCGCGGGAGAGCGAGCGGCGAGACGACCGCTTACCAGCCGCCCCAGCGAGCCGCCAACGCCGACAACACCGCAATGCCCGCGGTCTCGGTGCGCAGCACGCGCGGTCCGAGGCCGACGGCGGTGAATCCGTGGTCGGTGGCCGCCGCTTCTTCCGCGGCGGAAAAACCACCCTCCGGCCCGACCAACACGGTCACGCGGCCGGTCGGCGGAGTGCTGGGCAATGCTGAAAAGCTGATGCTGGCGCGTGGCGACAGCAGAATGCGCAGCTCACCTCCGCCGGGTTCGCGAGGCAGCGCGCCGAGCCATGTCGCGATTTCGCGGACCGGCATGACTTCTGGCAGGCGATTGCGCCCGCACTGTTCGCACGACGCGCGCACGATACCTTGCCAGTGCACATGTCGCCGCTGCGCACGCTCGCCAGCGAGACGCACGACGCTGCGCGTGGTGGTCAGCGGCACGAAGCACGACGCGCCGAGTTCGACCGCCTTTTCGATCAGCCAGTCCATCTTGTCGCCGCCGGCAATGCCTTGCGCGAGCGTGAGGTGGTACGGGGCCTCGACTTCGATGGGCCGGAATTCGCGAATTTTCACCTGGGCGGAGCGGCGCTCGACCTCGACCAGTTCGGCGCTGTACTCGCCGCCTCCGCCGTTGAACAGGACGATCGAGTCGCCGGGCTGCAGGCGCAGCACGAGGATGTGGCGCACGACGTCATCGGGAAGCGGCATGACGTCGTCGGGATTCAGCGGCGTACCGACGAAGAAGCGGGGCATCAAAAAAATACTCATTAGCTCAGGAAAGGTGGCGAGCGAGCGCCCAGCGGTAGCCGTCGAGATCTTCGACCTGAGCGAACCGGTCGCCCCAGAATTGATCTTGCGGCTCGCTCAGCGATTTTGCGCCGGCCGCCAGCGCCCGCGTATAAACCGCGTCGACATCGTCGACATAGACATAGAACGATTGCGGGGCGATCGCGCCCGCGCTTTTGGGTGTTTTCGCAGCCGAGCCGAACGCGCCTTCCGGTGCGAACATCACGATGAGCTGGCCTTGATAGGTCATCTCGACATGCATGACGACGCCGTCGTCCTGAACACTGTCGCGGACTTCGAAGCCGAACGCCGCGGAGAAGAACGCAGTCGTGGCACGCGCGTCGCGTACCGTCAGATAGGGGGTCAACCAGGGCACACCGGCTGGGCGGGAGGCGGTCATGGAGTTCTCCGGATCTTGATGGTGTGCGAAACGCAAGCTGCGGATTGGGGCGGCGTTCGCGTACCGATGCTTCGATAGCGCGGTCCGACCCAACCGTGCATTGTGCCCACACGTTAGCTTGATGGCTTTAAGAATTGACTTAGTTTATCGCGCACGGAGCGGGATGCCGAGAATAGTCCGGCGTGCATCGCCGGATCGTAGTGCTTCAACGGCCCGATTCGACGCGCGACGAGGCGCTCGACCAGCGTGTCGGCGGCGAGCGAGGCGGGGTCGAGCGTGTCGCTCGCGCAGGCCATCATCCATAGCGAGCCGTAGAGCGGCACGAAGGTTTGCATCGTGCGCACGACGCCGAAGGCGCCGCGCAGATCGTCGAGCAGGCCGGCAATGCGCCGCGCGTGGAAGTACGGCGAGCCGAGATGCAGCGAGAGCGCGGCGGGCGCGCGCATCGTCCGCTTGAGCCGCGCGTAGAAGGCCGGCGTGTACAGACCCGCGGCGGGCGAATCCGGTGGCGTCAGGTCGAACACGACCAGGTCGAACTGCGCTGGCGCCGCGGCCGCAACGTAATGCGCGGCATCGCCGATCACCAGTTCGACGCGCGGATCGTCGAAAGCGCCGCCGTGCACGTCGGGCAAATGCTCGCGGGTCAGGCGGACCACCTCCGCATCCAGTTCCGCCACCACGATCCGCTCGATACCCGGATGCGCGAGCAACTGCCGCGCGGCACCGCCGTCGCCGCCGCCCAGTACGAGCGCCGAGCGCGGCGACGGATGTGCGAGTGCCTGCGGATGCACCATGCATTCGTGATAGATGAACTCGTCGCCGGTGGAGGTCATCGGCCGGCCGTCGAGCGTGAAGAGCCGCCCGAGCTGGTGCGTGTCCCACACCTCGATGCGCTGATAAAGCGAATCGACGCGCGCGACGAGCCGCGCGTGCGGAAATCCGTAGACGGCGTCGGGAGTCGGATGGAACAGCAGCGGAGCGCTCACGGATGACAGGCTCCGGCGGGAGCGCAGTGGGTGGGGTTGTCCAATTGTAAAGGGCGACGCGCGCCGCGCGTAGGCGTGTGCGGCGACACTCACAGCCAGGCGGCTTTCCGAGCCGGAGGCCGGGCAACGTTCTGTTAGAATGTCTCGCTTTCAGCCTTGTCCGTTTGCTCTGCCCGTTTCGCGCTCCTGGCGCCGCATCGTGCGCCGAAGCGAACTGGCATTCGAGCTCCCGGTCCTCAAGCGCGCACCGCTTTCTGACTCTGTCTCCGGACTCGACATGACGACCTCGTCTCCCGCACCCACCTCCCTGATGGCCAACGCAATCCGCGCGTTGTCCATGGACGCCGTTCAAAAAGCGAATTCCGGTCACCCTGGCATGCCGATGGGCATGGCCGAAATCGGCGTGGCATTGTGGTCGCGGCATCTGCGACACAATCCGACGAACCCGCAATGGGCCGATCGCGACCGTTTCGTGCTCTCGAACGGCCACGGCTCGATGCTGCTGTACTCGCTGCTGCACCTCACCGGCTACGACCTGCCGATGGAAGAGCTGAAGAACTTCCGCCAGATGCACTCGAAGACGCCGGGCCACCCGGAGTACGGCATCACGCCGGGCGTCGAAACGACCACCGGCCCGCTCGGCCAGGGTCTGGCGAATGCGGTCGGCATGGCGCTCGCCGAGTCGCTGCTCGCCACCGAATTCAACAAGCCCGACGCGAAGATCGTCGACCACCACACGTACGTGTTCGTCGGCGACGGTTGCCTGATGGAAGGCATCTCGCATGAAGCGTGTTCCCTGGCTGGCGTGCTGAAGCTGAACAAGCTGATCGCGTTCTACGACGACAACGGCATCTCGATCGACGGCGAAGTGGTGCACTGGTTCCACGACGACACGCCCAAGCGCTTCGAAGCATACGGCTGGAACGTGATCCCGAACGTGGTCGGTCACGACGTCGACGCCGTGGACGCGGCGATCAAGCAGGCCAAGCTGTCCGACAAGCCGACGCTGATCTGCTGCAAGACCGTGATCGGCGAAGGCTCGCCGAACAAGGCTGGTAGCCACGATTCGCACGGTTCGGCGCTCGGCGACAAGGAAGTCGCGGCCACGCGCGAAGCGATCGGCTGGAAGTGGGAGCCGTTCGTGATTCCGCAGGAGGTCTACGCAGCATGGGACGCGAAGGAAGCCGGCGCACGCAACGAAGCCGAGTGGGACAAGGCATTCGCGGCCTATGCGGCCAAGTACCCGCACGAAGCGGCCGAGTTCAAGCGCCGTGACGCGAAGCAACTGCCGGCGGACTGGAAGGAAAAGGCTAAGGCGATCATCGCCGGCGCGAACGAGCGCGCGGAAACCATCGCGACGCGCAAGGCTTCGCAACAGGCCATCGAAGGTTTGTCGGCCGTATTGCCCGAACTGCTCGGCGGTTCGGCCGACCTGACCGGCTCGAACCTGACCAACTGGAAGGCCGCGAAACCGGTGCGCGTGAATGCCGAAGGCAAGGCCGCCGGCAACTACGTGAACTACGGCGTGCGTGAATTCGGCATGAGCGCCGCGATCAACGGCGTCGCGCTGCATGGCGGCTTCAAGGCGTTCGGCGGCACGTTCCTGACGTTCTCGGACTACAGCCGCAACGCGCTGCGCGTCGCCGCGCTGATGAAAGCGCCGTCGATCTTCGTGTTCACGCACGATTCGATCGGTCTGGGCGAAGACGGCCCGACCCACCAGTCGATCGAACACGTGGCGAGCCTGCGCCTGATTCCGAATCTGCAAGTGTGGCGCCCGGCCGATACCGTCGAAACGGCGGTGGCCTGGACCCACGCGGTCGAACATCATGGCCCGTCGTGCCTGATCTTCAGCCGTCAGAACCTGCTGTTCTCGGAGCGCACCGATGCGCAGATCGCCAACATCGAGAAGGGCGGTTACGTGCTGCGCGACTGGAACGACGAGATCGTCGCGCGCAAGATCATCCTGATCGCCACCGGCTCGGAAGTCGAGCTGGCGCTGAACGCGGTCGAGCCGCTGGCGCGCGAAGGCATCGCCGCGCGGGTCGTATCGATGCCGTCGACCACGGTGTTCGACAAGCAGGACGCCGAGTATCGTGAACGCGTGTTGCCGCACGGCGTGCGCCGCGTGGCGGTCGAAGCGGGCGTGACGGATTTCTGGCGCAAGTACGTGGGCCTCGAAGGCGGCGTGGTCGGGATCGACACGTTCGGCGAATCGGCCCCGGCTGGCGTGCTGTTCAAGCATTTCGGCTTCACGGTCGAGCACGTGGTAGAGACGGCCAAAGCCGCGCTCGGCTGATTCAGCTCAAGCGTTGCCGCTTTGCGTGTGAACGCGCGGCAACGCAGCCAGTCAGACGAACCAGGACGAATTTTTTAGCCATCAGGAGATAAATCATGACGATTCGCGTCGCAATCAACGGCTACGGCCGGATCGGCCGCAATACCCTGCGCGCCTTCTACGAAAACGGCAAGAAGCACGATATCGAAATCGTTGCCATCAACGATCTCGGCGATGCCAAGACCAACGCTCACCTGACGCAATACGACACCGCGCACGGCAAGTTCCCGGGCGAAGTGTCGGTGGATGGTGACTACCTGGTCGTCAACGGCGACAAGATCCGCGTGCTGGCCAACCGCAACCCGGCCGAACTGCCGTGGGGCGAACTGAACGTCGACGTCGTGATGGAATGCACGGGCTTTTTCACGACCAAGGAAAAGGCGAGCGCGCACATCAAAGGCGGCGCAAAGAAGGTCATCATCTCGGCGCCGGGCGGCAAGGACGTCGACGCAACGATCGTCTACGGCGTGAACCACAACGTGCTGAAGGCATCGGACACGGTGATCTCGAACGCGTCGTGCACGACCAACTGCCTGGCACCGCTCGTCAAGCCGCTGAACGACAAGATCGGCCTTGTGAACGGCCTGATGACGACCATCCACGCGTACACGAACGACCAGGTTCTGACCGACGTGTACCACGAAGATCTGCGCCGCGCGCGCTCGGCTACGCACAGCCAGATCCCGACCAAGACCGGCGCTGCGTCGGCGGTCGGTCTGGTGCTGCCGGAACTGAACGGCAAGCTGGACGGCTACGCGATTCGCGTCCCGACGATCAACGTGTCGGTGGTCGACCTGTCCTTCATCGCCGCGCGCGATACGACGGTCGAAGAAGTCAACGCGATCATGAAGGAAGCGTCGCAAGGCGCGCTGAAGGGCATCCTCGGCTACAACGATGCGCCGCTGGTGTCGATCGACTTCAACCACAACCCGGCTTCGTCGACGTTCGACGCGACGCTGACCAAGGTGTCGGGCCGTCTGGTGAAGGTGTCGAGCTGGTACGACAACGAGTGGGGCTTCTCGAACCGCATGCTGGACACGGCTGTGGCGCTCGCCAACGCAAAGTAAGTTATCGCGCCTCGTGCGCCCTGCGCTGTGCCCTGTGAAGCCGGCCTCGGGTCTGGCGGCAAGGCACCACGGCAAGGGCAAAAAAGCCGCTCCTCGGAGCGGCTTTTTTACATCTGCGGCGTCGGGAAATACACGCCGGCGCGCTGCGCGGCGTTCGAGATGTGGGTTTCGATGGCCTTGCCGGCAGCCGCGGAATCGCGCGCGGTCAGCGCATCCAGAATCGCGCGATGCTCGGTGTACGTGGACAGCACCAGTTCACGCCGATAAAACGGCATCCGCTGGCTTTCCTTCATGATGTCCGCGCTGCTCTGCAGGATCGATTCGATCGCCGCATTGCCGGCAATGCTTACCATCCGCATATGGAACGCGTAGTCGAGGCGCGCAGCTTCGTCGAGTTCGTCGCAGGCAAGCGCGGTCTGCATCGCTGTGATGTTCTCCTCGAACCAGGCGAGGTCAGCGTCGCTCACGGCAAGCGCCGCCATCCGCGCGACAAAGCCTTCCAGCGCGAAGCGCATCTGATAGGTGTCCGGCAGCGACGATTGCTCGGAGAAGCGCCACGATTGCGCGGCGGTGGCCTGCGCGCTTTCCACATACACGCCCTTGCCGGGGCGGATCACCAGCAGACCGAGCGCTTCGAGCGTGGTGAGCGCCTCGCGCAGCGACGCGCGGCTGATCGACAGTTCTTCGGAAAGTTGACGCTGGGCCGGCAGCAGACTGCCCACCGGATAGTCGCCCGCTTCGATCCGTTCGCGGATGGTCGCGATGGCGGCATCGGTGACGGTATGCGGAACGTTTTTCATCGTGGCTCACTGGGTGACGCGGTCTGACCAGCATTGTAATACGCGGTCTGAACGCGTGCGCCGTCGCGCGGCCGGCCTGTGCGATCCGACCCGGAATGGCTGTAAAAACAACGGGTAAACACTGTTTTATGAATCCTTGACGCCAGTATATCGACTTCCTACTATTAGCCATAACAGTACTGGTCGGACCAGTCTGAACAGAACTGAACCGAGACTAGGAGGAAGCCGTGTTGAAGTTTTTCAATTCGCTGTTTGGCCGGGTCGTGATAGCGCTGGTGGTGGGTATCGTGATCGGCGCGGTTTATCCGCACTTTGCCCAGTCGCTGCGCCCGCTCGGCGACGGCTTTCTCAAGCTGATCAAGATGGTGATCGGTCCGATCGTGTTTTGCGTCGTGGTCAGCGGCATGGCGCACGCCGGCGACCTGCGCAAAGTTGGGCGCGTCGGGCTGAAGGCGGTGGTCTACTTCGAGGTCATGACGACGATCGCGCTGGTGATCGGCGCTGTGCTGGCCTACGTGACGCGGCCCGGCGTCGGCATGAACATCAATCTGAATTCGCTGGATCCGGCTTCGCTGTCGACCTACACCGAGCACGCGAAGAGCCTCAAGGACACCGCCGGCTTCCTGCTGAAGATCATCCCCGACACGGCGATCAACGCGTTCGCGACCGGCGACATCCTGCAAATCCTGGTGTTTTCGGTGCTTTTCGGCTCGGCGCTGTCGCTGCTCGGCAAGAAGGCGCAGCGCGTGAGCGGCCTGATCGACGAGCTGTCGCAGGTGTTTTTCCGCGTGATGGGTTTCATCATCAAGCTCGCGCCGCTCGGCGTGCTCGGCGCGATCGCGTTCACCACCGGCACCTACGGGGTTGAGTCGCTCAAACAACTCGGCATGCTGGTGCTCGTGTTCTACGTGAGCTGCTTCGTGTTCGTCGCGGTGGTGCTGGGCATCGTGATGCGGCTGGCGGGCTTCAGCCTCTTCAAGCTGATCCGCTATCTGCGCGAGGAACTGTCGATCGTGCTCGGCACCGCATCGTCGGACGCCGTGTTGCCGCAGATCATGCGCAAGCTCGAATGGATGGGCGTGAAGGACTCGACCGTCGGCCTCGTGATTCCGACCGGCTACTCGTTCAACCTCGACGGCTTTTCGATCTATCTGACGCTGGCGGTGATCTTCATCGCGCAGGCCACCAACACGCCGCTGTCGATGCACGACCTGATCGTGGTGGTGCTCGTGTCGCTCGTGACGTCGAAGGGCGCGCACGGCATTCCCGGCTCGGCCATCGTGATTCTGGCAGCGACCTTGTCCGCGATTCCGGCGATTCCCGTGCTCGGGCTCGTGCTGATCCTGCCGGTCGACTGGTTTGTCGGGATTGCCCGCGCGTTGACCAACCTGATCGGTAACTGCGTCGCCACGGTGGTGGTCGCCGTGTGGGAAAACGACATCGACCGGGGGCGCGCGCATCGCGTGCTGAATCGCGACGCGGCTTTGCGCTACGTGCCGGCCGGCGAAGACGCGGGTGCTGAGCCGATCGGCGGCGAACCCGCGCACGCGATCTGACGAGCTGACAGTAACCAGCAATCGATCCGCAATCCGAATCAAGATTTCGCGCGCCGACGCGGCGCGCTTTTCCACAGCGGCGGATGCCGTGACTCCGCCGCTTGTTTTCCACTTTTCGCATCCTGACCGAAACCATGGCCAATCCGATCCTCGACCCCAACGCTCCCGCCTTCACGCGCCGCTACATGAATCTCGCCGACCCGCGTCTGGGCGCGAAGGCGCTCTTCGCCAGCGACGAATTTTTCGCGCCGAAAGAGCGCATGCTCGAACCGCAGCCGGCGGTGTTCATCCCCGGCAAATACGACGACCACGGCAAGTGGATGGACGGCTGGGAAACCCGCCGCAAACGCACCACCGGTCACGACCATTGCGTGATCCGGCTCGCACGGCCGGGCGTCGTGCACGGCGTCGACATGGATACGAGCCACTTCACCGGCAACTTCCCGCCGGCCGCGTCGATCGACGCCT
The DNA here is from genome assembly GCF_000739735.1 of Paraburkholderia ginsengisoli NBRC 100965. Classification (GTDB taxonomy): domain Bacteria; phylum Pseudomonadota; class Gammaproteobacteria; order Burkholderiales; family Burkholderiaceae; genus Paraburkholderia; species Paraburkholderia ginsengisoli. The sequence continues at coordinate 48,772 of NZ_BBJF01000002.1, forward strand.
GTTACGTGGACGGCGGCGTGCCGCCCGATAACGCCGACTGGCAGACGCTCGTGCCGGCCACCACATTGCAGGGCAACCAGCACCACTACGTCGAAGTGAACGACGCGCGCGCGTTCACCCATCTGCGCGTGAACCTGTATCCGGACGGCGGCCTCGCGCGCCTGCGCGTGTACGGCCAGCCGAAGCGCGACTGGGAACGTGTCGAGCGCGGCACGCTGCTGGACCTCGCCGCGATCGAAAACGGCGCGTACCTGGTCGCGGCGAACAATCAGCACTTCGGACCCGCTTCGCAGATGCTGATGCCGGGCCGCGGCGTCAACATGGGCGATGGCTGGGAAACCCGGCGCCGTCGCGAGCCAGGCAACGACTGGGCGATCGTCGCATTGGCGCGGCCGGGCGTGATCCGCAAGATCGAAGTGGACACCGCGCACTTCAAGGGCAATTTCCCCGACCGCTGCTCGGTGCAGGCGGCGTCGGTGACGGGCGGCACGGACGATTCGCTCGTCACGCAGGCGATGTTCTGGCCGGTGCTGCTCGGCGAACAGAAGCTGCAGATGGACCACGTGCACACGTTCACGGATGGCCTCGCGTCGCTGGGGCCGGTCACGCACGTGCGTTTCAATATTTTTCCGGACGGCGGCGTGTCGCGCCTGCGTCTGTGGGGCGAGATCGCGTAACGGAGCGGCGTCGATGAAGACATTGCAGGTGGAACGTTTGACGCGCGCGGCGTTCGCGCCGTTCGGCGACGTCATCGAACTGGACGGCGCGCGCCATTTCGCGATCAACGGCGGCACGACCGAGCGCTTTCACGATCTGGCGGCGGTCGACGTGACGGAGCAGGGCGGCCGCGCGCTGATCAATCTGTTCCGCGCGCAGCCGCGCGCGCTGCCGGTCGATATCACGATGATGGAGCGGCATCCGCTCGGCAGTCAGGCTTTCATTCCCTTACGAGAGGGTCGCTACCTGGTGGTGGTCGCGCCGGCGGGCGAGTTCGACCCGGCGCGCATGCGGGCCTTCTGGACCGACGCGTGGCAGGGCGTCAATTACGCGAAAGGGGTGTGGCATCACCCGCTGCTGGCGCTCGATCAGGTGAGCGATTTCATCGTGGTCGATCGTGGTGGCGAGCAGCCCAATTGCGACGAATTGTCATTGGCGGAGCCGTGGCGGCTCGAGTTCGAAGTAAGCGCCGAACTGGTCGCCTAGCGGCTTACGAAGGTGCCCGTCGCGGCGCCGCCGTCAACGTCAAAAGACCCGGCCGATTCACATCGGCCGGGTCTTTTTCTGTTTGCCGCCACGCACCCCGGCGCGGGCGGCGATGCCGCATCAGTGTTTGCGATGCGGGCAATTCTCCTTGGTGCAGGCACCATACAGCGCCAGTGCGTGTTCCTGCAGCTTGAAGCCGCGTTCCTTCGCAATGGACTGTTGACGGCTCTCGATTTCGGAATCAAAAAACTCTTCCACGAGTCCGCAGTCCAGACAGACGAGGTGATCATGATGCGACCCCTCGTTCAGTTCGAACACCGCCTTGCCCGATTCGAAATTGCTGCGCGAGAGCAGGCCGGCCTGCTCGAATTGCGTCAGCACGCGATACACGGTTGCCAGGCCGATATCGAGTTCCTCGTGCAGGAGGTTGCGGTACACGTCTTCGGCCGTCAGATGACGTACCGGACTGTGCTGAAAAATCTCAAGGATTTTGAGGCGCGGAAGGGTCGCCTTGAGCCCGATATTCTTGAGATCGGTTGGATTGGTCATGACAAGGGATCCCTAGAGTACAATGCTGGGCTCTCATAGTAATGTGTTTTTGCCGTTCTGGTCATCTTCGATGGAATGAAACTCGCGCGGCTCGTCAGCGGGCCCGCACGGTGAGTGAAATGATTTCAAAATCTCAATTGATCTACCGGGGGAGCCGCATGCGGGGTACCTTGATCGCTGTTGCGACTGTCGCGGTTCTTGCCGGATGTTCCACGTACGACAGCCTCACACAGCGAGTTGCCCAAAGTATTACGCCGTACCGGATTACAGTGGTGCAAGGCAATTTCGTTTCGAGTGAAATGGCGGCGCAGATGCAGGTCGGCATGACTCGCGCGCAAGTGCGCCAGGTGCTCGGCACGCCGCTGCTGACGGATATGTTCCACGCGGACCGCTGGGACTACGTGTTCTATTTCAAACGCGGCTCGACGGCCATCGTGCAGCAGCGCGACTTCGTGGTGTTCTTCTCGGGTGACCTCGTCACCAGTTGGTCCGGCGGAGAAGATCTGCCGTCCAATCTCGAATTGCTGGCGGAAATCGACGGCGATCGTCGCGGTAGAAGGCCGCAGGCGAGCCCGCCGAACGCGGCAAGCGCCGCTGCGGCGAATGCCGCAAACGCCGCGAGCGCGCCGGATGCCGCCGCGCAAGTGCCGGACACCACGCGTTCACCTTCGGTCGACGGCGCGGCAGCAGCGGGCGCGCCGTCCACGGACGCCAATGCGGAAGCCGCGCAAGCCGCCAATCGTGCGACCAATGCGGTGCAGACGCCGTCGAACGGGCAGTCGTCGGTGCGTTCCACGGCGCCGACCCCGAATGCCGGCGGCATCCCACCGCAAGGCCCAACCTCGGGCGGGCAGCCGCAGTTCCAGTTCCACCGTCCGGCGCCGCCGGTTCCGGCTACGCAGAGCAATCCGGTGGGACCGACGGGCCCGCAAAGCAGCAACAGCGGCCCAACGTACAACGCACCGCTGACCTCTACTCCGTCGACCACGGGAACGGGCGGCTAATCCCGCTGTCCCTGTCTTAAGGCGGGCACGGCGCCCTGCGCGGCGCCCGCCGGATTCTCCGCTTGTCCCATGAGTGCGGCGCCCGGGTGTGCTGCCCGCCGCCGCCGCTTTTGCCCGCATTTGCCCGCATTTGCCCGGTTTAGTCTTTCGAACCCTCGTAGCCATGAAAATTGCCATTGCTGGCGCATCGGGCCGTATGGGCCGCATGCTCATCGAAACGGTCCTTAACGATTCCGCCGCCACGTTGTCCGGCGCGCTCGTCCGCGCGGGCTCCGCGCACCTCGGTCAGGACGCCGGCGCGTTTCTCGGCAAACAGACGGGCGTGCTGATGACCGACGACATCGAGCGCGTGTTCGCCGAATCCGATTACCTGATCGACTTCACGCGCCCGGCCGGCACGCTCGTGCATCTGGACGCGGCGCAGCGCCACAATGTGAAGATGGTGATCGGCACGACCGGCTTCGACAACGAACAGAAAGCGCAACTGCGCGCGGCGTCGGAGAAGATCGCCGTCGTGTTCGCGTCGAACATGAGCGTCGGCGTGAACGTCACGTTGAAACTGCTGGAATACGCGGCGAAGCATTTCGCGACGGGCTACGACATCGAGATCATCGAGGCGCATCATCGTCACAAGGTCGACGCGCCGTCGGGCACCGCGCTGACGATGGGCGAAGTGATCGCCAACGCGCTCGGGCGCAATCTCGATGACTGCGCGGTCTACGGCCGCGAAGGCGTGACCGGCGAACGCGATCCGTCGACGATCGGCTTCTCGGCGATTCGCGGCGGCGATATCGTCGGCGATCACACGGTGCTGTTCGCGGGCACCGGCGAGCGCATCGAGATCACGCACAAATCGTCGAGCCGCTTGTCGTACGCGCAGGGCTCGCTGCGCGCGGTGCATTTCCTCGAAGGCCACCAAACCGGCTTTTTCGACATGCAGGACGTGCTCGGCCTGCGTTGAGCGGGGCTTGCGCTAGCACGTTACGCACAAGGGGCATCGCGCCCCTGTGCGAGCCCTGAAACTGAAATCACTTTCCCACGGCGAGGTCAGATGGCAGGCAGCAGCGGCATCATCCATTACCTGCAAACCAGCGACGCGATCACGCATGGTGTCGCGTATGTGCTGCTGGCCATGTCGATTGCGAGCTGGTGCTTTCTGATCGTCAAGAGCTGGATGCTGACGCGCGCCAAGCGTCAGGCCCCGCGAGCGATCACGCTGTTCTGGCAGGCGCCGACGCTGTCCGAGGGTGTCGCGGTGCTGCGGCGCGCGGACCGTGAGCGTGTCTTCCTGCCGCTCGCCGAAGCGGCGCTGCATGCGGCCGAAGTGGACATTCCCGGCGCGCTGCTCGCGCGCGTCGAGCGCGGCGAGCGGGTGCTGCGGGCGTTGCGCCAGGCGCTCAACGCGTCGCAGCGGCGGCTCGAATTCGGCCAGGTGCTGCTGGCCTCGGTGGGCGCGACTGCGCCGTTCGTCGGTTTGCTCGGCACCGTGTGGGGCATCTATCACGCGCTCGGCAGCATTGCCGCCGCCGGCCAGGCGCAGATCGAGAATGTCGCCGGCCCCGTTGGTGAAGCGCTGATCATGACCGCGTTCGGTCTGGTGGTCGCGATTCCGGCCGTGCTCGCATACAACGTACTCGGGCGCCTCGTGCGACAGTTGTCCGAGGAACTCGACGGTTTCGCGCATGACCTGCATGTGTACGTGTGCGCGCCCGCTGAGCAGGCTCAGGCGCCGCGACAGCAGCAGGCTTCGACCCACTAGGCGCACTGTCCGGGACGGCTTGGGCGTCAGGCTCGCGCAAAGGCCTGGCAGCAGACGGCTTCCCCCTAAAGGCGCAGGCGCAAAGCACGGTTGGACAGATCACGCAGAAGGAGGCGACATGGCATTCGGCGGACTCGAGAAAAAGCAGACGGCCGCGCCGATGGCCGAAATCAACATGACGCCGCTGATCGACGTGATGCTGGTGCTGCTGGTCATTTTCATCATCACCGCGCCGCTGTTCACGCATGCGATCCGGCTCGATCTGCCAAAAGTTTCGGCGACACCCGCGCGCGAAACGCCGCAAACCATCTCCCTATCGATCGACGCCGCCGGCAAGCTGTACTGGAACGGCAGCGTCATCACGCTCGCGCAGATGCGCACGCGGTTCGCGCAAGCGGCGAGCCAGGCAAAGCAGCAGACTGAGCAGCCCGAGATTCATCTGCGCGCGGAACGCTCGACGCGCTACGAGGTGATCGCGCAGGTGATGGGCGCGGCGCAGCAGGCCGGGCTCGAGCGGATCGGTTTCGTCACGGACCCGCCGGCGCCGGACGCGGCACATTAGCCGCGCGGCACCCAGGCACAGGCCGCTCACCCTCCCGCCCCCACACCACGCCGCGCGGCGGACCCCGCCGCGAACGGTATAATCAGCCCTTTCCCCGCCGACGGGGAAACGAAGCCATTTCATCCAGCAGAGCACCCAAGCGGCCAGGTGCGAAAGCACCGAACCCAGCGATCCCATCACACCATGCACGAAAAATACGTTCCCTCCGCCGTCGAAGCCGCCGCGCAAGGGCAATGGCGCGCCATCGACGCGTACAAGACGACGGAATCCACCGACAAGCCCAAGTTCTATTGCGTCTCGATGCTGCCGTATCCGTCGGGCAAGCTGCACATGGGCCACGTGCGCAACTACACGATCAACGACGTGATGTACCGCTATCTGCGGATGAACGGCTACAACGTGCTGATGCCGATGGGCTGGGACGCGTTCGGCATGCCGGCGGAAAACGCGGCGATGGCCAACAACGTGCCGCCCGCGAAGTGGACCTACGACAACATCGCTTACATGAAGAAGCAGATGCAGTCGATGGGCCTCGCGATCGACTGGAGCCGCGAAGTCGCAACCTGCAGCCCCGACTACTACAAGTGGAACCAGTGGCTGTTCCTGAAGATGCTGGAAAAGGGCATCGCGTACAAGAAAACCGGCACCGTCAACTGGGACCCGGTCGATCAGACCGTGCTCGCCAACGAGCAGGTGATCGACGGCCGCGGCTGGCGCTCGGGCGCGCTCGTCGAGAAGCGCGAAATCCCGATGTACTACATGCGCATCACGCAGTATGCCGACGAACTGCTGAACGACCTCGACGGCCTCGGCTGGCCCGAGCGCGTGAAGATCATGCAGCAGAACTGGATCGGCAAGAGCTTCGGTGTGAACTTCGGCTTCCCGTATGAAATCGACGGCGAACAGAAGCTGCTGCGCGTGTTCACCACGCGCGCCGACACGATCATGGGCGTGACCTTCTGCGCGATCGCCGCCGAGCATCCGCTCGCCACGCGTCTCGCGCAAGACAAGCCGGAACTGCAGGCGTTCATCGAGGAATGCAAGCGCGGCGGCGTCGCTGAAGCCGACGTCGCGACGATGGAAAAGAAGGGCATGGGCACCGGCTTCTACGTCACGCATCCGCTGACGCAGGAGCAGATCGAAGTGTGGATCGGCAACTACGTGCTGATGAGCTACGGCGAAGGCGCGGTGATGGGCGTGCCCGCGCACGACGAGCGCGACTTCGCGTTCGTGAAGAAATACGGTCTGCCGATCAAGCAGGTGGTGGCGGTCGAAGGCAAGGAATTCTCGACCGAAGCCTGGCAAGAATGGTACGGCGAGAAGGCCGGCACGCTGATCAACAGCGGCAAGTACGACGGGCTCACGTACGAAGCGGCGGTCGACCAGATCGCCGCGGACCTGAAGGAACTTGGCCTCGGCGACAAGCAGATCACGTGGCGTCTGCGTGACTGGGGCGTGTCGCGCCAGCGTTACTGGGGCACGCCGATTCCGATCATCCACTGCCCGACGTGCGGCGACGTGCCGGTGCCGGAAAAAGATCTGCCGGTGGTGCTGCCCGAAGACCTCGTGCCGGACGGCACGGGCAATCCGCTCGCCAAGTCCGAAGCGTTCGTGAACTGCACCTGCCCGACCTGCGGCGGCGCGGCTAAACGCGAAACCGACACGATGGACACCTTCGTCGATTCGTCGTGGTACTTCTATCGCTATGCGTCGCCGGATGCGAAGACGATGGTCGACGAACGCACCGACTACTGGGCGCCGATGGACCAGTACATCGGCGGCATCGAGCACGCGATTCTTCACCTGCTGTACTCGCGCTTCTGGGCGAAGGTGATGCGCGACCTGGGCCTCGTGAAGTTCGGCGAGCCGGCCAAGAACCTGCTCACGCAGGGCATGGTGCTCAACGAAACGTATTACCGCGAAAGCGAAGCGGGCAAGAAGACCTGGTACAACCCGGCGGACGTGACCGTGTCGTTCGACGACAAGGGGCGCCCGGTCGGCGCGATCCTCAACGAAGACGGACAGCCGGTGGTGCTCGGCGGCGTCGAGAAGATGTCGAAGTCGAAGAACAACGGCGTCGATCCGCAGTTGCTGATCGATCAGCACGGCGCCGACACCGCGCGTCTGTTCGTGATGTTCGCCGCACCGCCCGAGCAGCAACTCGAATGGTCCGGCTCGGGCGTCGAAGGTGCGAGCCGCTTCCTGCGTCGCGTGTGGAATTTCGGTCAGTCGAACGAAGCGGCGTTGCGCGCGGGCGGTCAGCTCGACGCCGCGCAATTCGGCGAAGCCGACAAGCTGCTGCGCCGCGAGATCTACAGTGTGCTGAAGCAGGCCGACTTCGACTACCAGCGTCTGCAGTACAACACGGTGGTGTCGGCGGCGATGAAGATGCTCAACGCGCTCGACAGCGCGAAGGGCGCACAACCCGCCGTGCTGCGCGAAACCTATAGCGTGATGCTGCGCGTGCTGTACCCGGTGGTGCCGCACCTGACGTTCCAGTTGTGGCAGGAACTCGGTTACGCCGACGAATTCGGCTCGTTGCTCGACGCCGCCTGGCCGAAGGTCGACGAGAAGGCGCTGGAGCAGGCCGAGATCGAACTCGTGCTGCAGGTGAACGGCAAGGTGCGCGGCGCGATCACAGTGGCCAAAGATGCGTCGCGTGAGACGATCGAACAGCTTGCGGCCGCGCATGAGATGGTCGCGAAGTTCAGCGAAGGCAAGGCCCCGAAGAAGATCGTCGTGGTGCCGGGCCGTCTCGTGAACGTGGTCGTTTGACAGCCCACGAAAACATGTCGGCAGACAGGACGTCGCCGCGCGCGGCGGCGTCGGTCTGCGCTGCGGAATTTACTGCGAACCGGGAGCCAATGTGACTCGCAGATCGTTTTTGACGCTGGCTTGCAGCGTGATGATGTTGTCGGCCTGCGGCTTCCAGTTGCGCGGCCAGCAGGACTACGCATTCAAGCGCCTGTATGTTTCGGGCGGTTCGCCGGCGGCGGTCGCGCGTTTGACGCGCATGGTGCAAGGCGGCAGCGACACGGTCGTGGTCAATTCGCCTGCGAATGCCGACGCGTTGTTGCAAATCACACAGAATCGCAGCCAGAGCACGCTGACGCTCAACACGCTCGGCGTGGTCCAGGAGTATCAGCTGAATCTGTCGATGATTTACACGCTCACCGGCAAGGACGGTACCGTGTTGATTCCGCAGAGCGTGATTGCGCTGAACCGCGCGATGACCTATAGCGACCAGTTCTCGCAAGCGAAGTCCGCCGAGTCCGACATCCTGTTCGCGGATATGGAAAGCGACGCGATCGACCAGTTGATTCGCCGTCTGGCGGTCGTGCGCTCGCTGAATCCGGCGCCGGGCGAGGGTGTGCCGGCCGTCGCGCCGCGTGCGCCATTGCCGCCGCCGCCGCTGTGAGCGCGCGGTTGTCTGCGGTATCGTGTTTCATGCTGTGTCTGATTCACCGCTCCTGTTCAATCTCGCCGATCGGTAGCCATGCAACTGCGACTTGACGCGCTCGAAGCGCATCTCGCGAAGGGACTCGCCGGACTGTACGTCGTGTACGGCGACGAGCACCTGCTCGCGCAGGAAGCGTGCGACCGGATTCGCGCGACGGCGCGGGCGGCTGGCTTTACCGACCGCTCGGTGTTCACGGTCGAGCGCGGGTTCGACTGGAGTTCGCTGCTGGGCGCGAGCCAGTCGATGTCGCTGTTCGGCGACCGTCAACTGGTCGAGCTGCGCATTCCGTCGGGCAAGCCCGGCAAGGAAGGGGCGGATGCGCTGAAGTCGCTCGCCGCCGCGGTCAACGACGACGTGTTGACGATGGTCACGTTGCCCCGGCTCGACGCGGCCACGCAAAAGTCCGCGTGGTTCATGGCGCTCGCCGACGCGGGCGTCGCGTTGAAGATCGATCCGGTCGAGCGCGCGCAATTGCCGAACTGGGTCGGCCAGCGGCTCGCGGCGCAAGGTCAGCGCGTTGCCGCCGGCGAAGAAGGGCGGCGCGCGCTGGCGTTCATCGCCGAGCGGGTCGAAGGCAATCTGCTCGCCGCGCATCAGGAGATCCAGAAGCTCGGGCTGTTGTATCCCACCGGCGTGCTCAGCTTCGAACAGATTCACGACGCCGTGCTCAACGTCGCGCGCTACGACGTTTTCAAGTTGAACGAAGCGATGCTGGCGGGCGACGTCGGCCGCTTGTCGCGCATGCTCGACGGGCTGCGCGGCGAGGGTGAGGCCGCGGTGCTGGTGTTGTGGGCGGTCGTCGAAGAAGTCCGCACGCTGTTGCGGATCAAGCGCGGCGTCGCCGCCGGCAAGCCGCTCGCGATGCTAGTGCGCGAGAACCGCGTGTGGGGTCCGCGCGAACGGCTGATCGGACCGGCGCTGTCGCGCGTCACCGAGGGTGGGTTGGAGAAGGCGCTCGCTTTGGCGGCGCGGGTCGATCGGCAGGTGAAGGGTTTGTCCGGCGCCACGCCGGGCAATCATCGCAACGATCCGCCGCCCGATCCTTGGGACGGTCTGTTCGAACTCGCGATGACTGTGGCGTCGCCAAAAACCGCGCCGGTGCCGCCGGTTCGACCTCGGGCCGGAACGACGGCGCCAGCGCGAAGGCCGGCTTGAATCGCAGCGCGAAGCAAAGTTGACGCGCTTCGCGGGCAGTTCGCGGGTACTGGGCGGTGATCGGCACAGCATGGATCGATGATGCCTTTTTTCTCAAACGCCGCCGCGCGTGCTATCGGCACTGCTACCTTCAGGCGCTTGCAGATTCGATCGACCCGCACAGCACAGCACAGCACAGGCCGCCGCCGCGAGCAAAGCCCCTGTACCCGACTTACAATCGTTGCTTCTTTCGCCAATCCTGCAGTCCGCTGCACGTCGACGTGCGCGGCACCACGAGAATGACCATGGATATCGACCAGTACATGACCGACCTCGGCCGACGCGCACGCCAGGCTTCGCGCGCGATGGCGCGGGCTTCGACGGCCGCGAAGAACGCCGCGCTCGCCGCTGTCGCCGAGGCTATCGAACGCGATGCGGCACTGCTCAAGGAAGCCAACGCGCGTGACCTCGCGCGTGCTCGCGACAAAGGCCATGACGCCGCGTTCATCGACCGTCTGACGCTGTCCGACAAAGCGCTGAAGACGATGGTCGAAGGCTTGCGGCAGGTCGCGGCGCTGGCCGATCCGATCGGCGAGATCAGCAATCTGAAATACCGGCCGAGCGGCATCCAGGTCGGCCAGATGCGCGTGCCGCTCGGCGTGATCGGCATCATCTACGAATCGCGTCCGAACGTGACGATCGACGCCGCGGCGCTGTGCCTGAAGTCCGGCAACGCGACGATTCTGCGCGGCGGCTCGGAAGCGCTCGAATGCAATACCGCGTTGGCGAAGCTGATCGGCGAAGGCTTGCAAGCCGCCGGTTTGGCGCAGGACGCGGTGCAGGTGGTCGCCACGTCGGACCGTGCGGCGGTCGGCAAGCTGATCACGATGACCGAGTATGTCGACGTGATCGTGCCGCGCGGCGGCAAGAGCCTGATCGAGCGGCTGATCAACGAGGCGCGCGTACCGATGATCAAGCACCTCGACGGCATCTGCCACGTGTATGTGGACGACCGCGCGGATCTGACGAAGGCGCTGACCGTCTGCGACAACGCGAAGACGCACCGCTACGGCACCTGCAACACGATGGAAACGCTGCTCGTCGCGCGCGGTATCGCGGCCGACGTGCTGCCGCCGCTCGGCAAGCTGTATCGCGGCAAGGACGTCGAGTTGCGCGTGGATGCGGCGGCGCGCGCGGTGCTCGCGGATGCGGGCGTGGGTCCGCTCGTCGATGCCACCGAGGAAGACTGGCGCACCGAATACCTCGCGCCGGTGCTCGCGATCAAGGTCGTCGACGACCTCGATGCGGCGATCGACCACATCAACGAGTACAGCTCGCATCACACCGACGCGATCGTCACCGAAGACCACGACCGCGCGATGCGTTTCCTGCGCGAAGTCGATTCAGCCAGCGTGATGGTCAATGCGTCGACGCGTTTTGCCGACGGTTTCGAATTCGGTCTGGGCGCAGAGATCGGCATTTCGAACGACAAGCTGCACGCGCGCGGCCCGGTGGGTCTGGAAGGTTTGACGTCGCTCAAGTACGTCGTGCTGGGTCACGGCGAGGGCCGTCAATAGCCGCGATAATGCCGCGCGAACCGGCAGGCAAACGTGCCTGCCTATGTCACAACGTCGTATGAGGACCGCAGATGCTTTGGGTAAAAACGTTTCACATCGTGTTGGTTGCCTCCTGGTTTGCCGGCCTGTTCTATCTGCCGCGCATCTTCGTCAATCTGGCGATGGAAACGGAACCCGCCGCCACGGCGCGCCTGCTGATCATGGCCCGCAAGCTGTTCCGCTTCATGACGTTCATCGCGGTGCCGGCGCTCGTGTGCGGTCTCTGGTTGTGGCTGGTGATCGGCATCGGCAGCGGGCAGGGCTGGATTCACGCGAAGGTCGGCGTGGTGGTGCTGCTGATTCTTTATCACGCGTATTGCGGCGTGCTGCTGCGCACGTTCGAGCGCGGCGAGAATCGTCGCTCGGACAAGTGGTATCGGATGTTCAATGAACTGCCGGTGCTGGGCATGCTGGCGGCGGTCGCGTTGGTCGTGATCAAGCCGTTCTGATCGTGGCGCCAGGGCGCTCAAGCCCGATGTGATGTTTATCGCTGCAATGAAAAAGAGAAAGGGCGGTTTGCCGAGTGATCGGCAAACCGCCCTTGTTGTTTCCGGCGTGCTGTTTTACAAACGCGAGCGCCGAGCGTTGCGCCACCCGCGCCTCACCCGTGCGAGTCCACCCTGCGCCGGTGAATCACCTCCTTGGTCTGCGACAGCTTTTCCAGCAACTCCGGCCCGCGGCTGAGCGCCACCCCCACCGCCAGAATATCGCCGATTGCCAGATGCGAGACACGCGAGGTCATCGGCGAAAAGATGTCGGTGTCCTCATCGACGTTCGCGAACAGGCCGACCGTCGCGAGCCGCGCGAGCGGCGAATTGCCATGCGTGATCGCGATCACCTTCGCGCCCGCGTTGAGCGCGGCCTTCGCGGCGTCGATGATGTCGCGCGTGCGGCCGGTGTTCGAGATCGCCACCACGACGTCGCCCGCGCCGAGCAGCGCCGCCGACATCAGAAACGTATGCGGGTCCGAATACGCGACGCTTGGCATGCCGAGCCGGAAGAACTTGTGCTGCACGTCGAGCGCGGCGATCCCCGAGCCGCCCGCGCCGTAGAACTCGATGCGCCGCGCCTGCGCGAGCATGTCGATCGCCGCGGCCACGCTGTCCGACGACAGGTTGTTGCGCACCTGGATCAGCGCGCCGATGGTCCGGTCGAGCACCTTCGCGGCGACGCCCGGTGTCGGCTCGTCGGGCCGCACGTCGCGATAGACGGCCGGCACCTCGGCGGCAATCCCCTGCGCGAGCCGGATCTTGAACTCGCGAAACCCCGAAAAGCCGAGCGCATGACAGAACCGCGCGATGGTCGGCTGGCTCACGCCCGCGCGCGCGGCGACTTCGGTCATCGACAGGTCGAGCACCTCGCGCGGCGCTTCGATCACGTAATCGGCCAGCTTGCGCTCGGACGGGCGCAACTGGTCGCGCATCTCTGCCACCTGGGACAGCATCATTGGAAAACTCGCACTATGCTGAAGAATGCGTGGACTATATCTGATTGCACGAGAAGGTACAAAAACTACATATCAGCCTCTAGGTGTTATCCCTAGGTTGTTGTCATTCAGCGCTTACTGGCTTCCAGTAAGGCGCAACGCGAGATGGCGCAATGTCGCGGTGCAACAGGAATCAGCGTTGCGATCGTGTAGTTTTTCTACTAAGATGGCGTCGTCGGTTGAGCCGACGCCCCCGCGATACCTACCTGGCAAAGTGCGCGCGCGCCTGCCGCCAGCGACGAAGGAGCTCCGATGGTTTCCCCGCATTCGCAATTGTTGAACGTCACGAAGCGCGTGATCGAGCGCAGCAAGCCCACGCGCGACGCCTACCTAACCCGCATCCATCACGCGCAGGGCAAGTTCCCCGCGCGCGGCGCACTCTCGTGCGCGAACCTCGCGCACGGTTTCGCCGGGCTCGAGGGCAACGACAAGCTCGTCATCAAGCAGATCCGCGAGCCGAACATCGGCATCGTGTCCTCGTACAACGAGATGCTGTCGGCCCACGCGCCGTACAAAAACTACCCCGACATCATCAAGCAGGCCGCGCGTGAAAACGGCGGCGTCGCGCAATTCGCGGGCGGCGTGCCGGCCATGTGCGACGGCATCACGCAGGGCAATGCGGGCATGGAGCTGTCGCTGTTCTCGCGCGAAGTGATCGCGATGAGCACGGCGGTCGCGCTCACGCACAACATGTTCGACGCGGCGCTGTGCCTCGGCATCTGCGACAAGATCGTGCCGGGCCTATTGATCGGCGCGCTGCAATTCGGCCATCTGCCGACCATCTTCGTGCCGGCCGGCCCGATGGCGAGCGGCCTGTCCAACGACGACAAAGCCAAGACGCGCCAACTGTTCGCGACCGGCCAGTGCGGCCGCGACGCGCTGCTCGAAGCGGAAGCGGCCGCGTATCACAGCCACGGCACCTGCACGTTCTACGGCACCGCGAACAGCAACCAGATGCTGATGGAAGTGATGGGCCTGCATCTGCCGGGCTCGGCCTTTGTGCATCCGCACACGCCGCTGCGCGACGCGCTGACCGCGCAGGCCGCGCGCCGCGTGCTCGATCTGACCGTGGAGCGCGGCAACTACATGCCGATCGGCCACGTGGTCGACGAGAAGGCGGTGGTCAACGGGATCGTCGCGTTGCTCGCGACGGGCGGCTCGACCAATCACACGCTGCACCTGGTGGCGATTGCGCGCGCGGCGGGCATCGTGATCGACTGGGACGACTTCGACACGCTGTCGCAAGTGGTGCCGCTGCTCGCGAAGATTTATCCGAACGGCAAGGCGGACGTGAATCACTTCCACGCAGCCGGCGGCGTCGCGTTCCTCGTGCGCAATCTGCTGGAAGGCGGCTTGCTGCATGACGACGTGAACACGGTCGCGGGCAAGGGCCTCAAGCATTACACCGAAGAGCCGAAGCTGATCGACGGCAAGCTCCAATGGGTGCCGGGTGCGCAGACGAGCGAAGACACGGCGGTGCTGCGTGGCATCAAGGAACCGTTCCAGCCGGACGGCGGCCTGCGTCTCATGCAGGGCAAACTCGGCCGCGGCGTGATCAAGATTTCGGCGGTTGCCGCGCAGCATCGCAAGGTGAAGGCGCCGGCGATCGTGTTCGATTCGCAGGAAGCGGTGCAGGAAGCCTTCGACAAAGGCGAGTTGAAGCGCGATTTCGTCGCCGTCGTGCGCTTCCAGGGCGCGCGGGCAAATGGCATGCCCGAGCTGCATCGTTTGACGCCGCTGCTCGGTGTGTTGCAGGATCAAGGTTTCCATGTCGCGCTGGTCACCGACGGCCGCATGTCCGGTGCGTCGGGCAAGGTGCCGGCGGTGATCCATCTGTCGCCGGAAGCGCTGTTGCAAGGCCCGATCGGCAAGGTGCGCACCGGCGACATGCTGGTGATCGACGCCGAAGCGGGCGTGCTCGACATCGAGATCGATGCGGCCGAATGGGCGGCGCGGCCGAACGCCGAGCCGCAGCATCAGGCGGACAACGAAGTCGGCTTCGGCCGCGAGCTGTTCGGCGTGTTTCGCGCGGCGGCGGCGCCAGCGGAGCAGGGCGCGTCGGTGTTCGGCAAGATGGTGGGCGAAGGCGCGGCCTCGCACGCCGGTCAGCACGACACTTCGCATGCGGCGCATCACGGCAAAGCGGCCACAGCGCATACCGACAAACACACAAGCACCACGCAAGCCCGCTAAGTGCTGCAGAAACAAGGAGTCTGACTATGACGTCGAAAACAGTAAGCGAGATCGTGCGCCTCGGCCCGGTGATTCCGGTGCTCGCGTTCGACTCCGTCGAACAGGGCGAACACGTGTCGCGCGCGCTGCACGCGGGCGGCGTGAAGGTGCTGGAAATTACGCTGCGCACCGCGGCGGGCCTCGAAGCGATCGAGCGCGCGAGCCAGTTGGCCGACGACATCGTGGTCGGCGTCGGCACGATCACGAAGCCGGAGCACTGCGCTCAGGCGAAGAAGGCGGGTGCGCAGTTCGGCGTCTCGCCGGGTCTCACGAAAGACATGCACAAGGCCGCGCAGGATGCCGGCTTGCCGTTGCTGCCAGGCGTAATGACGCCGACCGACATCATCACGGCGCTAGAACTCGGCTATGAGATCGTGAAGTTTTTCCCGGCGCAACAAGCCGGCGGCGTGCCGATGCTGCAGGCATTCCATGGACCGTTCCCGACGCTGAAGTTCTGCCCGACCGGCGGCATCACGGCCGAAACCGCGACGCATTTCCTGTCGCTGCCGAACGTGGTGTGCGTCGGCGGTTCGTGGCTCACGCCGAAGGCCGCGCTGGCTGCGCAGAACTGGGACGAAGTCACGCGTCTCGCGCGGGCCGCCAGCCAACTCGCCGCGCCGGCTCACTAACCGCCGCGCGTACTCGATACGTCGCCCGTTCGGGTTCGACGCCAGGGAGCCTCGTCGATCCAGCCTTCAGGCTGTCGCGCCGAGGCTCTTTTTTGCGATTTGCATAACGGATTCACGCGCGGTTTCAGGAAACAAACAGTAAAATTCAGCGTCCGCGCGGTCAGCCGGGTTCTCCGGCGCCGTGCAGGTCGCCGTGAGACGAAGTGCTGACCGTGTTCCGCACTCAGAATCAATAACGCAAAAAAGGAGGAGCTTCATGGAAGCTGTCCACGGCAGCATGCTGCTGGTTTACGCGGTGGTCGCCATCGCCTTGCTGATCCTGCTGATCACGCGCTACAAGGTCTATCCGTTCCTTGTTCTCATCATGGTGTCGCTGCTGCTCGGCCTCGTCGCCGGCATGCCGATGGCCACCATCGTCAAATCGTTCGAAACGGGTAACGGCAATACGCTGGGGCACATCGCGATCGTGGTCGGTCTCGGCACGATGCTCGGCAAGATGATGGCCGAGTCGGGCGGCGCCGAGCGCGTCGCCACCACGTTGATCGACTTCTTCGGCGAGAAGCACATCCACTGGGCGATGATGGTCGTCGCGATCATCGTCGGCTTGCCGGTGTTTTTCGAAGTCGGTTTCGTGCTGCTGATTCCGATCGCGTTCAACGTCGCGAAGCGCACCAACAAGTCGCTGCTGCTGGTCGGCCTGCCGATGGTCGCCGGTCTGTCGGTCGTGCACGGCCTGCTGCCGCCGCACCCGGCCGCGATGCTCGCGGTGCAGGCGTATCACGCGGATATCGGCAGGACCATCGCCTACGGGCTGATGGTCGGTGTGCCGACCGCGATCGTCGCCGGTCCGCTGTTCGCGCTGATGATCAGCCGCTACATCAAGCTGCCGAAAGAAAACGCGCTGGCCGCGCAATTTCTCGGCAGCGCTGACGGCAACGGCGCCGACGCGAAGAACGGCGCCGCGAACACGGCGCCCACGCGTAAGCGCGAGCTGCCGAGCTTCGGCATCACGCTGTTCACGATCCTGCTGCCGGTGATCCTGATGCTGATCGGCAGCTGGGCCGATTTGATCTCCACGCCGAAAACGCTGCCGAACGATCTGCTGCGCTTCTTCGGCAACTCGGACGTTGCGCTGTTGACGGCCGTGCTCGTCAGTTTCTGGACTTTCGGTGCGAGCCGCGGCTTCAACCGCGATCAGATCCAGAAGTTCTGCGGCGAGTGTCTGGCGCCGATCGCGGGCATTACGCTGATCGTCGGCGCGGGCGGCGGTTTTGGCCGCGTGCTGATGGATAGCGGTATTTCGAAGGAAATCGTCAATGCGGCGACGTCGGTGCATATGTCGCCGCTGCTGTTCGGCTGGCTCGTCGCGGCGCTGATCCGCCTCGCGACCGGCTCGGCGACGGTCGCGATGACCACCGCGTGCGGCATCGTCGCGCCGATCGCGGCGGCGGGCGCGGTGCAGGTCAAGCCGGAGTTGCTGGTGCTCGCCACCGGCTCGGGCTCGCTGATCTTTTCGCACGTGAACGATGGCGGCTTCTGGCTGATCAAAGAGTATTTCGGCATGACGGTGGGGCAGACCTTCAAGACATGGTCGCTCCTCGAGACCATCATCTCGCTGATGGGTTTGGGCTTGACCTTCGCACTCGCGGCGGTTCTGTAAAGAAGTAAGGAGTTTCAGATGATTCTGATCGCAATGGGCGTGTCGGGCGCCGGCAAGACGAGAATTGGCGAAATGCTGGCGGAGCGCCTGCACTGCGCATTCACCGACGGCGACGCGTTCCACAGCGCCGCCAACAAGGAGAAGATGCACCACGGCATTCCGCTCACCGACGACGACCGTTGGCCGTGGCTCAAAACCATCCGCGCCGCGATCGAAGACAAGCAGAAGGCGGGCGAGACGGCGGTGTTCACGTGTTCGTCGCTGAAGCGCTCGTATCGCGACATCCTGCGCGACGGCGACAAGGACGTGTGCTTCGTCTACCTGAAGGGTTCACGCAAGGTGCTCGAAGAGCGTCTGACCACCCGCACTGGGCACTTCTTCGATCCGTCGCTGCTGCAAAGCCAGCTCGACACGCTCGAAGAGCCGGGCGCGGACGAAGCGATCACGGTGAGCATCGAACTGTCGCCGGAAGCAATCGTCGACGATGTGCTGAAACAGGTCGAAGCGCGCTGAGTTTGGGTTAGCTCACGCGCAGTCTCGTAGCAACAAAAAAAGCCGCTCTGTCGTGACAGAGCGGCTTTTTTACGCCCGCCTCGTGCATGACGAGACAGGCTTGCACGAAGCGTCGAGCGGCGAATCAGGCGATACGCTTCGCCAGTTCCACTGCCTTGCCGATGTACGAACCCGGCGTCATCGCGAGCAAACGGTCTTTCGCGTCCTGCGGAATCGCGAGGCCGTTGACGAACGTCTGCAGCGCTTCGCGCGTGATGCCCTTGCCGCGCGTCAGTTCCTTCAACTGCTCGTACGGGTTCTCGATGCCGTAACGGCGCATCACCGTTTGCACCGGCTCGGCCAGCACTTCCCAGCAGTTGTCGAGGTCTTCGTTCAGACGCTGTGCGTTCACTTCGAGCTTGTCGAGACCGCGGATCAGCGAGTCGTATGCGAGCAGCGAGTAACCGAACGCGACGCCGATGTTGCGCAGCACCGTCGAATCGGTCAGATCGCGCTGCCAGCGCGACACCGGCAGCTTGTCGGCCAGATGGCGCAGCGTGGCGTTCGCGAGACCCAGGTTGCCTTCGGAGTTTTCGAAGTCGATCGGGTTGACCTTGTGCGGCATCGTCGACGAGCCGATTTCACCGGCCTTGGTGCGCTGCTTGAAGTAGCCGACCGAGATGTAGCCCCACACGTCGCGGTCCAGATCCAGCAGGATCGTGTTCGCGCGCGATACCGCGTCGAACAGTTCGGCCATGTAGTCGTGCGGCTCGATCTGGATCGTGAACGGATTGAACGTGAGCTTCAGGCGCTGTTCGATCACTTCGCGCGAGAAACCTTCCCAGTCGAACTCCGGATACGCGGAAAGATGCGCATTGAAGTTGCCGACCGCGCCGTTCATCTTGCCGAGCAGTTCGACCTTCGCGATACGGTCGATCGCACGTTCGAGGCGCGCGGCGACGTTGGCCATTTCCTTGCCGAGCGTGGTCGGGCTGGCCGGCTGGCCGTGCGTGCGCGACAGCATCGGCTGGGCGGCGTGCGCATGCGCCAGCGCGACGAGGCGCTGATGCACCGAGCGCAGCGCGGGCAGGATCACGTGTTCACGCGCGCCGGCGAGCATCAGGCCATGCGACGTGTTGTTGATGTCTTCCGACGTGCACGCGAAGTGGATGAACTCGCTCGCGCGTTCCAGTTCTTCCTGACCCTTGACCGATTCCTTCAGCCAGTACTCGACCGCCTTCACGTCGTGATTCGTCACGCGCTCGATGTCCTTGATGCGCGCGGCGTCGTGCGCGGTGAAGCGCTCGGCCAGTTGCAGCAGGAATTGCTCGGACGCTTCGGAAAAGCGCGGCACTTCGGCGAAGCCGGCGCGCGACAGCGCGATCAGCCAATGGATTTCAACCGTCACGCGATTGCGCATGAAGGCGGCTTCCGAGAGCCAGTCGCGCAGGGCTTCGGTTTTCGAGGCGTAGCGGCCGTCGAGCGGGGAGAGCGCGTTCAGCGCGAACAGGGTGTCGGGGCGGGTGTCGGACATGATGGGGGCCGGGTCGAAGCGTTGAGCGCTCAGGGAGCGGATCGGGAACGGAGGGAACCGCGAATTTTACCACTGTGCGCGGGGCTGGCCGTTGCCGGGTAAATTTGCGGCGCGGGCGGACGGGCGTTGAGCGGGGGGCGCGTCTCGCGTACCTCGCGTTGTGACGCGTTGTCGAGCGGATACGGATACGGATGTGTGTGCGTGTGCATGTGGCGTATGCGAGTGCGTGTGCGCGCTTCCCGGTCAGGCCGTGATCAGCCGCCGCATCAGCGCGTCACGTTGTGCCCCTTTGCGCTCCGTTGCCTCGCGCCCTGCGCCGCGCCGCTAGAATGCTGACTTCCTCCTCCCGCCCGGCAGCACACCTCGCATGGAACTGAAATGGCTCGAAGATTTCGTTTCGCTCGCGGAAACGCGTAGTTTCAGCCGCTCGGCCGAATTGCGCCACGTCACGCAGCCGGCGTTCTCGCGACGCATCCAGGCGCTCGAAGCGTGGCTCGGCACGGAACTGATCGACCGTTCGGTTTATCCGACGCGGCTCACGGCGGCCGGCCAGGTGTTCAACGAGCAGGCGCTCGCAATGCTGTCGCAGTTCCACGAGGCGCGCGCGCTGCTGCGCGGCCATACGGCGACGCCGCAGGCGACCATCGAGTTCGCGGTGCCGCATACGCTGTCGCTGACGTATTTTCCCCGCTGGCTGCAACGCATCGAAGCGCAGATGGGCCCGATCCATACGCGGCTGCGCGCGCTGAACGTGCACGATGCGGCGTTGTCGCTGGTGGAAGGCGGCTGCGATCTGATGATGGGCTATCACCATCCGAGCCATCCGGTCGCGCTCGACCCGGCCCGCTACGACATGCTGACGCTCGGCAACGAGCCGATCAGCCCGTTCTCCGCGCCGGGCCGCGCGAGCCGGCCGCGTCACACGTTGCCGGGCACGGCCGAGGCACCGACGCCGTATCTGTCCTACACGCCGAACGCGTATCTTGGGCGCATGACCGAGGTGATCCTCGCGAACGCGCCGGAGCGTCTGTATCTGGACCGGCTGTATGAAACCGACATGGCCGAAGGGCTCAAGGCGATGGCGCTGGCCGGTCACGGCGTCGCGTTCCTGCCGCACAGCGCGGTGGAAGATGCGGTCGCCGACGGCAAGCTGATTCGTCTCGATCGTGCGACACGCGGCACGCCGGAAGGACAGCTCACGCTCAGCATGGAGATCCGCCTGTACCGCGACAAGCTCGCGGCGAAAAGCGACGATGCGCGACAGATACTCGTTCGGCAATTGTGGGACGTGGTGTCGGCGGAGTTGGGACAGGACGCGGCATAAAAGGCAAGCGCGAGGCAACCGCGAAACCTGCGCGCCCACGACGCGAATTTGCGGCTTCCCGAGGGTTATGCAAAAAAAGCATAATCGGATAAGGAAACGGCATTGGATTTCAAAACGGCGTTTTTCGACAATGCACGTATTCGATCAACGCCGGAGCGTTCATGTCTTCCCAGCAGCAATCCGTCCAATCCGCAGCATCGTTGCAATCGGTTCCGTCTTACCTCAATAGCGAAGACCTCGGCCCCTGGGGCAACTATCTGCGCCAGGTCGACCGCGTCGCGCCGTACCTCGGCTCGCTGTCCCGCTGGCTCGAAACCCTCAAGCGCCCGAAGCGCATTCTGATCGTCGACGTGCCCATCGAACTCGATAACGGCACCGTCGCGCACTTCGAAGGCTATCGCGTGCAGCACAACGTGTCGCGCGGTCCGGGGAAGGGCGGTGTGCGTTATCACCAGGATGTGACGCTGTCGGAAGTGATGGCGCTGTCGGCGTGGATGTCGGTGAAGAACGCGGCGGTCAACGTGCCGTACGGCGGCGCGAAGGGCGGCATCCGCGTCGATCCGCGCACGCTGTCGCGTGGCGAGCTGGAGCGCATGACGCGCCGCTACACGAGCGAAATCGGCATCATCATCGGACCGAATACCGACATCCCCGCGCCGGACGTGAACACGAACGAGCAGATCATGGCGTGGATGATGGACACGTACTCGATGAACCAGGGCCAAACGGCCACGGGCGTGGTGACCGGCAAGCCGATCACGCTCGGCGGTTCGCTGGGCCGCCGTGAAGCGACCGGCCGCGGCGTGTTCGTGGTCGGCTGCGAAGCGGCGCGTCGTATCGGCTTCGATATCGAAGGCGCGCGCATCGCGGTGCAGGGCTTCGGCAACGTCGGCGGGATTGCCGCGCGGCTGTTCCAGGAAGCGGGCGCGAAGGTGGTCGCGGTGCAGGATCACACGGGCTCGCTGTACAAGTCGACCGGCATCGATGCGGGCGCGCTGCTCGAACACGTCGCGAAGACGGGCGGCGTGGGCGGCTTCCCGGAGGCGGACGCCGTGACCAACGAGGAATTCTGGACCGTCGAATCGGACATTCTGATTCCGGCCGCGCTGGAAAATCAGATCACCGAAAAGAACGCCGGCAAGATCAAAACGAAGATCGTCGTCGAAGGCGCCAACGGCCCGACCACCACCGCGGCCGATGACATCCTGCACGACCGCGGCATTCTCGTGATTCCGGACGTGGTGGCCAACGCAGGCGGCGTGACGGTGTCGTACTTCGAATGGGTGCAGGACTTCTCGAGCTTCTTCTGGACCGAGGACGAGATCAACCAGCGTCTGGAGCGTGTGATGCGCGAGGCATTTGCCGCGGTGTGGCAGGTGTCGAGCGAGCAGAACGTGTCGGTGCGGACGGCGGCGTTTATCGTTGCTTGTAAGCGGATTCTGCAAGCGCGCGAAATGCGCGGCCTGTATCCCTGATTTACGTTTGAACGGCGAGTGCGCTACCCTGCGGAATCGCCGGCAATTTTTGCCTGACGCCGTCCACGAGACGGCGTGTCGTACCCGGCGGGCGGCATCGATCCGATGCCGCCCGCCTTCGCATATCCGGACGCGGTCCGCCGACCGGTCCGACGCGCGGCGAAGCCTTTAGCGGCGTGCGCGCAACAACATGGTTTATAGCGATACTTTCAGAATAATTACTTTGCTAAACTGGCGCCGGTTCTTGCCAAGGAGATCACAACATGAAGGTTAAAAAAGCTGCGCTGCTGCTCGCGACTCTCGGACTGTTTACGGTTGGCGCGCAGGCGCAAGACGCGGGTACGCTGAAAAAAATCAAGGACACGGGCGTCATTTCGCTGGGTCATCGCGAATCGTCGATCCCGTTCTCGTACTACGACGACAAACAAAATGTTATCGGCTACTCGCAGGAATTCGCCATGAAGGTGGTGGAGGCCGTCAAGCAGAAGCTGAACATGCCTAACCTGAAGGTGAAGCTGACTCCGGTCACGTCGCAAAACCGTATTCCGCTGGTGCAGAACGGCACGGTCGACATCGAGTGCGGTTCGACCACGAACAACCTCGAACGTCAACAACAGGCTGCGTTCTCGAACACGATCTTCGTGATCGGCACGCGCATGATGACCAAGAAGGATTCCGGCATCAAGGACTGGGCGGACCTGAAGGGCAAGACGGTCGTCACGACCGCCGGCACCACGTCCGAGCGCCTGCTTCGCAAGATGAACCAGGACAAGAGCATGGGCATGAACATCATCAGCGCGAAGGACCACGGCGAGTCGTTCCTGACGCTGTCGACCGGCCGTGCCGCTGCGTTCATGATGGACGATGCATTGCTCGCGGGCGAACGCGCGAAGTCGAACAACCCGGGCGATTTCGTGATCGTCGGCGCGCCGCAATCGCGTGAAGCGTACGGCTGCATGATGCGCAAGAACGATCCGGAGTTCAAGAAGGTCGCCGACGACGCGATCGCCAAGGTGCAGACCTCGGGCGAAGCCGATGCGATCTACAAGAAGTGGTTCGAATCGCCGATTCCGCCGAAGGGCCTGAACCTGAACTTCCCGCAAAGCGACGACATGAAGGCGCTGTTCAAGAATCCGAATGACAAGGCAATCGATTAAACCTTAGCTGTTTTTTTGAAACGCTGAACGAGACGGAAGGGGCCACGCGCTTCTTCCGTTTCTTTTTGCTGGAGTCTTGGTCATGTCATATCACTGGAACTGGGGCATTCTGCTGAGTCCGGTCTCCACCGGCGAGCCGACCACCTATCTGGGCTGGTTGTTCTCGGGCCTCTGGGTGACGATTACCGTGTCCCTGTCGGCATGGGTGATCGCGCTGATCGTCGGTTCGTTTTTCGGCGTGCTGCGCACGGTGCCGAACAAATGGGCGTCGGGCATCGGCACGGTGTACGTTGCGATTTTCCGCAACATCCCGCTGATCGTGCAGTTCTTCATCTGGTATCTGGTGATACCGGAGTTGCTGCCTGTCTCGATGGGCAACTGGTTCAAGCAACTGCCGCCGGGCGCGCAGTTCTTCTCGTCGTCGATTCTGTGTCTGGGCCTGTTCACCGCCGCGCGCGTGTGCGAGCAGGTGCGCTCGGGCATCAACGCATTGCCGCGCGGCCAGCGCGCCGCGGGTCTCGCGATGGGCTTCACACAATGGCAGACGTATCGCTATGTGCTGCTGCCGGTCGCGTACCGGATCATCGTGCCGCCGCTCACGTCCGAATTTCTGAACATCTTCAAGAACTCGGCGGTGGCTTCGACGATCGGTCTGCTGGATCTGTCCGCGCAGGCGCGCCAACTGGTCGACTACACGTCACAGACGTATGAGTCGTTCATTGCGGTCACGATCGCGTACATGCTGATCAACCTGGTCGTGATGCAATTGATGCGCTGGGTCGAAGCCAGAACCCGGTTGCCCGGCTATATCGGAGGCAAGTGATGCACCATTTCGACTGGAGCGGTATTCCGGGCGCACTGCCTACGCTGTGGACCGGCGCTGTCGTCACGTTCAAGATCACGTTGATCGCGATCGTGTTCGGCATCATCTGGGGCACCATTCTCGCGATGTTGCGGCTGTCGTCGTTCAAACCCTTCGAGTGGTTCGCGAAGGGCTACGTGACGATCTTCCGTTCGATCCCGCTGGTGATGGTGCTGCTGTGGTTCTTCCTGATCGTGCCGCAAGTGCTGCAGAACGTACTCGGGTTGTCGCCGGATATCGACATTCGCCTCGCGTCGGCGATGGTCGCGTTTTCTCTGTTCGAGGCCGCGTATTATTCGGAGATCATCCGTGCCGGCATTCAGTCGGTGCCGCGCGGCCAGGTCAACGCGGCGTTCGCGCTCGGCATGAGCTACTCGCAGGCCATGCGCCTGATCGTGCTGCCGCAGGCGTTCCGCGCGATGGTGCCGCTGCTCCTCACGCAAGGTATCGTGCTGTTTCAGGATACGTCGCTCGTCTACGTGATCAGCCTCGCCGACTTCTTCCGCACCGCCACGAATATTGGCGATCGTGACGGCACGAACATCGAGATGGTACTGTTCGCGGGCGCGTGTTATTTCGTGGTCTGTGTGGCCGCGTCGAGCCTCGTCAAAGGTCTTCAGAAAAAGGTCGCAAGATGATCTCTATCAAGAATGTTTCGAAGTGGTACGGTCAGTTTCAAGTGCTGACCGACTGCACGACGGAAGTCAAAAAAGGTGAAGTGGTGGTGGTGTGCGGGCCGTCGGGCTCGGGCAAGTCCACGCTGATCAAAACGGTCAACGGCCTGGAGCCGTTTCAGAAGGGCGAGATCGTCATCAACGGGCAGTCGCTGACCGACAAGAAAACCAATCTGTCGAAGCTGCGTTCGAAGGTCGGCATGGTGTTCCAGCACTTCGAGCTGTTCCCGCATCTGTCGATCGTGCAGAACCTCACGCTTGCACAGGTGAAGGTGCTTGGCCGCTCGAACGACGAAGCCACCGCGAAGGGGCTGAAGCTGCTCGATCGCGTGGGCCTGCGTGCGCATGCGGACAAGTTTCCGGGGCAGTTGTCCGGCGGTCAGCAGCAGCGCGTGGCGATTGCGCGCGCGTTGTCGATGGACCCGATCGCGATGCTGTTCGATGAGCCGACTTCGGCGCTCGATCCGGAAATGATCAACGAAGTGCTCGACGTGATGGTCGAACTCGCGCAGGAAGGCATGACCATGATGTGCGTCACGCACGAAATGGGCTTCGCGAAGAAGGTCGCGCACCGCGTGATCTTCATGGACAAGGGCTTGATCGTCGAAGACGATCGCAAGGAAGACTTCTTTGCCAATCCGAAGTCGGATCGCGCTAAGGATTTTCTGGCGAAGATCCTGCACTGAGGTTTGTGCGTGCGCTGGCCGGCGGTGGCCGGCTCGCGTGGGTCAAAAAAAGCCGCTCCTTGGAGCGGCTTTTTTTATTGCTGACGTTTCGCGCTGACAACCAGCATTGCAAAAGCAAGTGCGTGGCTGGGCAGACCTGTCAGGACTCGAACGCCGCGGCGTCGTCGGCTGCTTCGATGTCGGCTTCGCTGTCGTCGGGCACGTTTGCGGCCCCGGCGGTCGACGCCGCGATCGTCGTGGCCGACGCCGACGCATCCAGCGCGGGATTACGCAGCTTCTCCAGAACCGACGCCGGCACCGGCACGTTGATGCGGCCGATCACATCGCCATGCTGGAACATCATCAGATCGCCCGGCTCGAACGCGGTCCACACTTCGTTATCGGTCAGCGGCTTGGTGGCGATCACCGCGACGCGGTCTTCCGGCGTCGTGTATTTGGCGAAGTCAATCGACACGTCCGCGTCGACCAGATGCGCGGTCGAAAACGGCCAGCGCCGCACGATGTAATGCAGATGCGTCGAGCAATGCGCGAACAGCGCCTGGCCATTCGACATCAGGAAATTGAACACGCCGAACTGCGTGATTTCGCGCGTGAGGGTTTCGAGCGCGGTGAACAGTTCGTCGAGCGGCGGCTGCTGCGCGCCCGGAAATGCCTTGCGCAGACCTTCGAGCAACGCACAGAAAGCAAGCTCGCTATCGGTCGTGCCGACCGGCTGGTAGACCCCCGACAGTTGCGGCGCATAGTCTTTCAGATCGCCGTTGTGCGCGAAGATCCAGTGACGTCCCCACAGTTCGCGCATGAACGGGTGGCAGTTTTCGAGCAGGATGTGCCCTTGCGTTGCCTTGCGGATATGCGCGATCGTGTTCTTCGATTTGATCGGGTAGCGCTTGACCATTTCGGCGATCGGCGAGGTGGCCGACGATTGATGGTCGATGAACAGGCGGCAGGCTTTGTCCTCGAAGAAGGCGATTCCCCAACCGTCGGCATGGTGATCGGTGACGCCGCCGCGCGCGGCAAAGCCGGTGAACGAGAACGTGACGTCCGTCGGCGCGGCGCAGTTCATTCCGAGAAGTTGGCACATGTTGCGGGTAAGCCTGTGAACGGGGCGAGCCGTTACAATGATGATTTTCCAAGCATATCACCGAGCCAGAAACGCCAAATAGCAAAATTGACGTGTGTTTGGGCCGCAACATGGCGGTTTGACCGGGTCGATTGGCTTTTGCCGCCGAGTCTCGTTCCCCCTTTCGCCATGACCGCTTCCAACGTTTCCATCGACCCCCGCGATTCCATCACGCTTACCCGTCCCGACGACTGGCATCTGCACGTTCGCGACGGCGCGATGCTGGCCGCCGTGCTGCCGGACACCGCGCGCCAGTTTGGCCGCGCGATCATCATGCCGAACCTGAAGCCGCCGGTCACGACCACCGCGATGGCGCAGGCGTATCGCGAGCGGATCGTTGCCGCGATCCCCGCAGGCGCGAAGTTCGAACCGCTGATGACGCTGTACCTGACCGACAACACGCCGCCTGACGAAATCCGCCGCGCGCGGGAGAGCGGCTTTGTGCATGGCGTGAAGCTGTATCCGGCAGGCGCGACAACCAACTCGGACGCGGGCGTCACCGACATCATGAAGTGCGCGAAAACGCTCGAAGTGATGCAGGAAGTCGGCATG
The DNA here is from genome assembly GCF_000739735.1 of Paraburkholderia ginsengisoli NBRC 100965. Classification (GTDB taxonomy): domain Bacteria; phylum Pseudomonadota; class Gammaproteobacteria; order Burkholderiales; family Burkholderiaceae; genus Paraburkholderia; species Paraburkholderia ginsengisoli. Next base: position 75,942 of record NZ_BBJF01000002.1, read on the forward strand.
CCGTTACTCGTGCATGGCGAAGTGACGGATTCGTCGATCGATCTGTTCGACCGCGAGAAGGTGTTCATCGACAAGGTCATGACGCCGCTGCGCCGCGCGTTCCCCGCGCTGAAGGTGGTGTTCGAGCACATCACGACGAAAGACGCGGTCGACTACATCCGCGAAGCCGGCGCGGCGCCGGAGCTGCTTGGCGCGACGATTACCGCGCACCATCTGCTGTACAACCGCAACGCGATCTTCCAGGGTGGCATCCGTCCGCATTACTACTGCCTGCCGGTCTTGAAGCGCGAGACGCATCGCGTGGCGCTGGTCGAGGCGGCGACCTCGGGCAATCCGCGCTTTTTCCTCGGCACCGACAGCGCGCCGCATCCGAAGGGTTTGAAGGAGCACGCGTGCGGTTGCGCGGGCTGCTATACGGCGCTGCATGCGCTCGAGCTTTACACGGAAGCATTCGACAACGCCGGCGCGCTCGACAAGCTCGAAGGCTTTGCGAGCTTCTACGGTGCGGATTTCTACGGCCTGCCGCGCAATGCGGCGAAGGTCACGCTGCGTCGCGAGGAATGGACGTTGCCGGCCGAACTGCCGGTCGGCGATACGCCGGTCGTGCCGTTGCGCGGCGGCGAGTCGATCGGCTGGCGGTTGGTCTAAGGCTGCGTTAGATGCAGGTGCATGAGGCAGGGCAGCAGGCGGGACAGGATGCGCAGCAAGCGGGCTTCGCCGCGATCGACTGGTCGACGCCCTGGTTCGCGCAGTTCGCCGGACGCGGCCGACGTTGGCAGCAAGCCGCGCTGACGAGCTACGCGGACTTGCTCGCCGAAATGAACGCCGACGCAGTTGAAATGCGGCAGACCACCGGGCGCGGTCAGCGCCTCGCGTTCATCGCGCAGGACGATCTGCCGGCGGGCGCCGCCTATGAAGCGCACATCGCGGCGACCGGTTGCGTGCCGACGCGTCATAATCTGCACGACTTCTTCAACGGCTCGATGTGGTTTGCGTTTCCGCGCATCAAGGCGGCGCTGAACGCGCGGCAGTCGGCGGCAATCGACATGCTCGGCGTCGGCCCGACCCGTGGCGGCGTGCGCGACACGCTGACCTTGTTCGACGAAAACGCGTTGCTGTTCGCGTGCGCCGATCCCCGGTTGAGCGCCGCGCTGCGGGGCTTCGACTGGCGGACGCTGATGGTGACCCGGCGTGCTGCGTGGGGTGCGAGTTGCGAAGTCCGCTGCTTCGGCCACGCGTTGCTCGAAAAGTTGATCGTGCCATTCAAGGCTTGCACCGGGCATGCATGGATCGTTGACGTGCCGGCCACGTATTTCGGATGGGACAACGAGGCGCGCGACGCGTGGCTCGACGAAGCGGTCAGCACGGCGTTGCTCGGCACCGATGCGTTGAAGAGCGGGATGTTTGCGCCGCTTCCGGTGCTGGGCGTTCCGGGCTGGTGGCTCGAAAACGAATCGCCCGCGTTTTATGACGACGCGTCCGTGTTTCGCGCGGGACGGCGCGGCCGCGAGACGCAGGCGCGCTGAGGTTTCAGGGCGGCGCTTTTGACCGCGGCTGCGGTGGTTGCTCCGGTTGCGACCGCTGCTAGCCTGGTTGCCCAGATCTTCATTGCTCTGCCTGGCCATTCGGCTATTTCCACCGCTGAAACGGCTCGCTCGCCGCACAGGTGTTAAAATCCGCCGCAGCAAAGCAGGCCAGGCAGTCGCGGCCTCGGAGGCTTCGGCCAAAGAGGGCGAGGAAAGTCCGGACTCCACAGGGCAGGGTGATGGCTAACGGCCATCCGTGGCAACACGCGGAACAGGGCAACAGAAAGCAAACCGCCGATGGCCCGGCGCAAGTCGGGATCAGGTAAGGGTGAAACGGTGCGGTAAGAGCGCACCGCGGCTGCTGCAAGGCAGACCGGCACGGTAACCTCCACCCGGAGCAATTCCAAGTAGGCAGGCTAGCATCTTCGAGATGCAGGACGGGGCCCCCGTCACGTCTGCGGGTAGGAAGCTTGAGCGCGTCAGTAATGGCGCGCCTAGAGGAATGGCTGCCACGCGCGTCGCGTTTTCGGACGTTGCGCGTGCACAGAATCCGGCTTATCGGCCTGCTTTGCCACCCAAACGAGAAATGCCGGCGTCCGTGAGGACGCCGGCATTTTCATTTGTTGCGTGTGGTTTCGTGCGCTCAGTTTGCGACGATGTCGAACGAGTGCGTGAGCTCGGCGGTTTTCGCGATCATGATCGACGCCGAGCAGTATTTGTCGTGCGACAGATTGATCGCGCGTTCCACGGTGGCTGGATTCAGATTCTTGCCCGTCACCGTGAAGTGAAAGTGAATCTTCGTGAACACTTTCGGATCTTCGCTGGCGCGCTCGGCCTTCAGCGTCACCGAACAGCCCGCGACGTCCTGGCGGCTCTTCTTCAGAATCATCACGACGTCGTAGGCGGTGCAGCCGCCCGTGCCAAGCAGAACCATTTCCATCGGACGCGGCGCGAGATTGCGGCCGCCGCCCTCAGGCGCGCCGTCCATCGCAACCAGATGACCGCTGCCCGTCTCGGCCGCGAACGCCATCCCGTCTTGCCCCATCCAGCTTACTTTGCATTCCATGCTGTGCTCCACCGCGCTATATCGAGACGGCATTGTAGCCCGCCGCCTGCGGATCCGCCCGAGGCGACTTCCGTCGAAAATTATGCGCTTTGCCGGCTTGTGTGTTGCGGTGCGGCATGTTCGGCCGATCCGGGAATGTCCTGATGGGTTTAGGGGTTTTACTCTAGGGGATGTCTGAGTGGCGGGGCGGCAGTGGCGGTCTTTGCCATTGATTCAAAAGGAATTCTTAAGCCGGGCATGCCGCATTGAACTTGCCACATTATGAAATCGAATTTCGCAATGCAAATATTCTTGCATCGCACAAAGCCGGCCCATATAATCGCTTCCATTGTTGCAGCAGTTCTGCAACTTCGCTGTCTCCTCCACCTCCTCCTTTGGTGGATTAAACCCGAACCGCTCGTTCGGGTTTTTTTTCGCCATTGCCAGGCGCGCGGGTGACGCGGGCCGGCTTCACTCCGGATCTGCGAAGACGTCAAATTGCCCCGGTTGTCGGCCGGATCGGCGGGCCGGTTTCGGCAAAACTCGGTACGTTTTGACTTGCCGTAGCAAATTCCTTTATAATTCAGGGCTTTTCCGCATCCGCGCCCGCGGAGGAAGAACCAGGGAGAGCCTGCACGCGCCTCGATGCGCACACTACAAGCAGGAAAAAACACATTGGGCGCAGCAATTTTTTTGGATCGATCATGAAGACGTTTTCCGCAAAAGCCCATGAGGTGACGCGCGAATGGTACGTGATTGACGCGACGGATAAGGTTCTCGGGCGTGTCGCCAGCGAAGTGGCACACCGTCTTCGCGGCAAGCACAAGCCTGAATTCACTCCCCACGTCGACACCGGTGATTTCATCATCGTTATCAACGCCGGCAAGCTGAAGGTCACGGGCAACAAGGCTACTGACAAGAAGTACTATCGCCACTCGGGCTACCCGGGCGGTATCTATGAAACGACGTTCGGCAAGATGCAGGAACGCTTCCCGGGCCGTGCGCTCGAGAAAGCGGTCAAGGGCATGCTGCCGAAGGGCCCGCTCGGCTACGCGATGATCAAGAAGCTGAAGGTCTACGCTGACGCAACGCACCCGCATTCGGCGCAACAGCCGAAAGCGCTCGAGATCTAAGGGGAGCCCACATGATCGGTAACTGGAATTACGGCACGGGCCGCCGCAAGAGCGCCGTCGCACGCGTGTTCATCAAGGCAGGCAAGGGCGACATCGTTGTGAACGGCAAGCCTATCGCCGATTACTTCTCGCGCGAAACGTCGCTGATGATCGTGCGTCAGCCGCTGGAACTCACGAACCACGGCGCCACGTTCGACATCAAGGTCAACGTGACGGGTGGCGGTGAAACGGGTCAAGCCGGTGCGGTTCGCCACGGCATCACCCGCGCGCTGATGGACTACGACGCAACGCTGAAGTCGCAACTGTCGAACGCTGGCTTCGTGACGCGTGACGCTCGTGAAGTCGAACGTAAGAAGGTCGGCTTCCACAAGGCACGTCGTCGGAAGCAATTCTCGAAGCGTTAATCGTTTCGGGTGCGAGCCGGCTTTCGGGCCGGTTTGCTGCAAAAGCCGCCAACGCTTTCGCGAAGGCGGCTTTTTTTATTGCCGCACAGCTCGGCCTTGCGGCAACGGCGCGGTCGCCGGATTGGCGCTTTTTCCCGCTCGGACAGGCTGGGGGCGGCAAGCGCGCCCCGCCGCGTGCGTCGCGCGAAGAACCCATTGATTTTGTGGGCTTCGGCACGATATCGAGATCGGCCCTACAATAGCGGCTATAAGCTTTTTGGAGAGTTCGAATGAACGCAGTCACCGAAACACCCGTGACCGAGATGCCCGCCCCCTTCGTTTTCACCGACGCAGCGGCTGACAAGGTCAAGCAACTGATCGAAGAAGAAGGCAATGCGGACCTCAAACTGCGCGTTTTCGTGCAGGGCGGCGGCTGCTCGGGCTTTCAGTACGGTTTTACGTTCGACGAAGCCGTCAACGAAGACGACACCGTCATGAATAAGAGCGGCGTCCAGTTGCTGATCGATTCGATGAGCTACCAGTATCTGGTCGGCGCTGAGATCGACTACAAGGACGACATCAACGGCGCGCAGTTCGTCATCAAAAACCCGAACGCTACGACCACATGTGGTTGCGGCTCGTCGTTCTCGGTTTGATGGCCGCTTAGGCGGCAGGTTGTAAAAGAAAACGGGGCCGCGAGGCCCCGTTTTCTTTTGCCCGCACGCTTGCGCGTAACACCGTGCGCGCTGCGGCTCTGCGCTTTCACCATCAGCGCGGGTAAATCGCCCCCAGCACGCGTTCACCGCTCGCGCCTGTCACGGCAGGCAGATTGCCGGGCGCCCGCGCAACACAGCGCATCGCCAGCCACGCGAACGCCAGCGGCTCGACCTGGCTCGGCGGCACGCCGAGCGCGTCGGTCGTCATCACGGGGACGCCGCTCACGCCGCTGTCCTCCAGTGCCTGCTGCAACGCCTTCAGGATCTCCGGATTGCGCGCGCCGCCGCCGCACACATAGACCGCGCGCGCGTCCGACGCATGCCGCTCGATTTCGCGCGCTATCGACACCGCCGTCAGTGCGACGAGCGTCGCCTGCACGTCGGCAGGGTCGAGCGCGGCGAACGGCTGGAGCTTCGCATCGAGCCATTCGGCGTTGAACAGATCGCGGCCGGTGCTTTTCGGCGGCTGCTGCGAGAAATACGGCTCGTCGAGCAATGCATTCAGCAGCTTGCGATCCACCTGGCCGCCGGCCGCGAAATGGCCGTTCTCATCGAACGGCTTGCCGAGGTGACGCTGCGCCCATTCGTCGAGCAACGCATTCGCCGGTCCGCAGTCGAACCCGCGCACGCTGCCGGTCGCGTTCAGAATCGTGATGTTGCTGATGCCGCCAAGATTGCAGACCACCCGCGTCTCATCCTTCGCGCCGAACACCCTCGCGTGAAATGCCGGCACGAGCGGCGCGCCCTGGCCGCCGGCCGCAACGTCGCGGCTGCGGAAATCGGCGATCACGTCGATGCCCATCATTTCCGCGAGCAGCGCGGGATTGTTGATTTGCCGCGTGTAGCCCTTTTCCGGCCGATGCCGAACGGTCTGCCCATGCACGCCGATCGCGCGCACATCGGTGGCCGAGATCTGGCTACCGCGCAGCAGTTCGTGGCAACACACGGTGTAGCGCGTGGCGAGCGCATTCGCGGCCAGCGCTTCGCGCTCGATCTCGTTATCGCCCGGCTGCTGGAGCGCGAAGAGCGCTTCGCGGATGCCCGCCGAGAAGCCGACGAATGCCTCGGCCAGCACCTGAGGCGGCTTTCCTGCGGCGAACCGGACGGCCACGCCGTCCACTCCGTCCATGCTCGTGCCGGACATCAATCCGAAGTAGATGCCGTCTGCGGGGTCTTGCGCCACGTTGCTGCTCCTGTCGATGGTTCGTTGCGATCCGTTGTAGCAGATTATCAGCGCAAGCGCGGTCGAAGATAAGCGCGGCGCCGCCCCCCGCACGGCGTGCCGCGCACAAATCGTCCGCTGTCGGCAGGCTTGTGACTGCGTCAGTGGGCGCGGCTGCGCGCATCTATGGGACAATCTCCTTTTTTCGCGACTTCAAGTTTCCATGAGCACCGAGTCCACCAAGCCCAATCACGCTTCCGCGTTCCCGATCACCGACGAAGTCCGTCACGCCCTCGCCGTCACCAAGCGCGGGGTCGACGAACTGCTGATCGAAGACGAATTCGCGCAAAAGCTCGCGAAAAGTGCGGCGACTGGCAAGCCGCTGCGCATCAAGCTCGGGCTCGATCCGACCGCGCCCGACATCCACATTGGCCACACGGTCGTGCTGAACAAGATGCGCCAGTTGCAGGACCTCGGTCACACGGTGATCTTCCTGATCGGCGATTTCACGTCGCTGATCGGCGATCCGTCGGGCCGCAACGCGACCCGTCCGCCGCTCACGCGCGAGCAGATCGAGTCGAACGCGAAGACGTACTTCGACCAGGCCGCACTCGTGCTCGACCGCGAGAAGACCGAGATCCGCTACAACAGCGAATGGTCGATGCCGCTCGGCGCCGACGGCATGATCAAACTCGCGTCGCGCTATACGGTCGCGCGCATTCTCGAGCGCGAAGATTTCACCAAGCGTTTTCAGGGCGGCGTGCCGATCTCGATCCACGAGTTCCTGTACCCGCTGATGCAAGGCTACGACTCGGTCGCGCTGAACGCCGACCTCGAACTCGGCGGCACGGACCAGAAGTTCAACCTGCTGGTGGGTCGTGAGTTGCAGAAGCAGTACGGCCAGGAACAGCAGTGCATCCTGACGATGCCGCTGCTCGAAGGGCTCGACGGCGTCGAGAAGATGTCGAAGTCGAAGAACAACTACATCGGCATCAGCGAAAAGCCGACCGATATGTTCGGCAAGCTCATGAGCATTTCCGACGTGCTGATGTGGCGTTACTTCGAGTTGCTGTCGTTCCGTCCGATGGACGAAATCGCCGGCTTCAAAAAAGAGATCGAAGCGGGCCGCAATCCGCGCGATTTCAAGGTGCTGCTCGGCCAGGAAATCGTCGCGCGATTCCACTCGCAAGCCGATGCGGAGCGCGCGCTCGAAGACTTCAACCATCGCGCGAAGGGCGGCGTGCCGGACGATATCCCGGCAGTGACGCTCGCCGGCGCGCCGCTGGCGATCGGCCAGTTGCTCAAGCAGGCCAACCTCGTGCCGTCGACCAGCGAAGCGCTGCGCAATATCGAGCAGGGCGGTGTGAAGATCGATGGCGCGACGGTATCGGACAAGGGGCTGAAGGTCGAAGCCGGCGAGTATGTCGTGCAGGTCGGCAAGCGCCGCTTCGCACGCGTCACGCTGACGGCCTGATGTCGCTTCCACGCTCGACTGGCCGATGATCGCGCTGATCCAACGTGTGCGGCGCGCCGAAGTGCGCGTGGCCGATCGGGTGACCGGCGCGATCGACGCGGGCCTGCTCGCGCTCGTGTGCGCCGAACGCGGCGACACCGAGGCGGCCGCCGACCGGCTGCTTGCCAAGGTGCTCGGCTATCGCGTGTTCAGCGATGCGGCGGGCAAGATGAATCTGTCCGTGCAGAATCTCGACGGCGCCGGGCGCGCGGGCGGTCTGCTGCTCGTGTCGCAGTTCACGCTGGCCGCCGATACCAACAGCGGTCTGCGTCCGAGCTTCACGCCGGCCGCGCCGCCGGACGAAGGCAAGCGGCTGTTCGACTACTTCGTGACGGCTGCGCGCGCGAAGCATCCGATCGTCGAGACCGGCGAGTTCGGCGCGGATATGCAGGTCTCGCTCGTCAACGACGGCCCCGTCACGTTCTGGTTGCAAACGAACGCCTGACGATCGACGAACGCGCGTCGTCGCACCCCATCCCGATGCGCGCCACCGCGCGCGCGTCTACCCTCCGGCCGTTTTGCGACAATAGCGGCTCGGCACAACCGGCGAACGGCGCCCACTCTCATTTCATGACTACGCAGATTCTGTTCATCCGGCACGGTGAGACCGACTGGAATCGCATCAAGCGCATTCAAGGCCACATCGACATTCCGCTCGCGACGACCGGGCTCGCCCAAGCGCAACGTCTGGCGCGCCGCATCGCCGACGAGGTCGAGCACGGCGCGCGGCTCGACGCGATCTATTCGAGCGATCTGCAACGCGCGCAGCAAACTGCGCAGCCTATCGCCGACGCGCTCGGTTTGCCGCTGCACTTGCGCGAGAATTTGCGCGAGCGTTCCTACGGTGCGTTCCAGGGGCATGACAGCGACGAGATCGCGGAGCGTTTCCCCGATGAATACGCGCACTGGCAAACCCGCGATCCCGGTTTCGCGCCGCCTGAGGGCGAGTCGGTGCGCGCGTTTTACCATCGCGTTGTGCATGCGATCGAGCCGCTGGTCGCCGCGCATCCAGGCGGGCGGATTGCTTGTGTGGCGCATGGCGGCGTGCTCGATTGCGTGCGCCGCTTCGCGTGCCGTTTGCCGCTCGACACCCCGCGCGATTACCCGTTACTGAACACCAGCGTGAACGTCGTGAACTTCGACAATGGCGCCGCGACGATCGTGTCGTGGGCGGACGTCTCGCATCTCGACGCGCCTGGCGCGGACGATGGTTTCAGAAAGGCCGTGCCGGAACCGGGACGTTGATTGAACTGAAGCTGCGTTTTGGGTGGAGTTGCCGGACGTGAACGTGGCGGGCAGCACGGCGGCGAACTTCGCTGGCGAAGGCGTGAACGAACGACCCCGCGTCAATCCGGCTCGGCGGCAGCGGCCGCGCGACGCCGCGCCCGTTTCGATATGCCGTTCACCAGCGCCCAGCGAATGACCGGCGCGACGGCGCGCACACCCGGCCGCGCGAATGTCCGGCGCAGCACCGCATAGCGTTCGAATCCCAACATCGCTTGCGCCCAATCCGGCAGCAGATCGATCCCCGCGCTGAGCACCAACTTGCCGGCGGGCCGCATTGCGATGCTCGGAGCCGGCGCGCTCATCAGAATCCTCACGACTTCGCGAGTGCGCTCGCTGGCGACCAGCGCGGGCCGCATCGCGAGCAGGTAAGCGTCGATCTCGGCACGCGAGCGCGGAACGTTCTCGGCGCCCAGCATCTCGGCGATGCGCGCGGTTTCCGCGAAGTACTGATCCTGCGCGGCCACCGGCAACAGCGGGTTCACATAGCGCAAGTGCGCGGTCATGAAACTCGACACCTCGGCGACATGCACCCACGTCAGCAGCGCAGGCTCGCTCGCGCGATACGGCGTGCCGTCCGGTGCGATGCCGCTCACGCCGAGATGGATGCGCTTGACGCGTTCGATCAGCGCGAGCGCGTCGTGCTGGTTGCCGAACGTCGTACCGGCGATGAAGGTCGCGGTGCGGCGCAGGCGTCCGAGAATATCGGTGCGGAAGGTCGAATGGTCCCATACGCCGGCGAGCGCCAACGGGTGCAATGCCTGAAGCAGCAGCGCGCTGATGCCGCCGGTCATCATCGACGTGAAGTCGGCGTGAACTTTCCAGCAGACGGAGTCGGGGCCGAAGAGGCCCGGGTCGCCCGGCGGCGATGAATAGTCGAGAGTGGGGCCGCTGCCGTGCGTCAGATGCGTGACGCCGGCGGCGAGCTTCGAGCGGAGCCGGCGGGTGAACCGCTCGGTGATCCCGCCTGGGGAGCCGGAGTGCCGCGTCGTCTGGTCGGACATGCTCGGCGGCCTCGTTAAGTACGGCTCGCGGTGTGGCCAGCTGCGCGGCACACACGGAGGCTCACGATGCCGCTCACTTCGCGGCCGAATCCCACAGCCCGGGCAGCACGCTCGACGAGTCAGGCGCGGCGAGACCGAAATGCCGGTAGGTCAGCAGCGTGGCGACGCGGCCGCGCGGCGTGCGCTGCAGGAAGCCTTGCTGGATCAGATACGGTTCGAGTACGTCTTCGATCGTGTCGCGCTCTTCGCCGATCGCCGCCGCCAGATTGTCGACGCCGACCGGGCCGCCGTCGAACTTGTGCAGGATCGCTTCGAGCAGCTTGCGGTCCATCAGGTCGAAGCCGACCGCGTCGACGTCGAGCATCTTGAGCGCCGCGTCGGCCACTTGCGCGGTGATGTTGCCGTCCGCTTTCACTTCGGCGAAGTCGCGCACGCGGCGCAGCAGGCGGTTTGCGATACGCGGCGTGCCGCGCGCGCGCTTGGCGATTTCGAACGCGCCGTCCGGATGAATCTGCGCGTTCAAGAGCGCCGCGGAGCGCGTGACGATGCGCGACAACTCCTCGGCGTTGTAGAACTCCAGCCGCGCGACGATACCGAAGCGATCGCGCAGCGGATTGGTCAGCATGCCCGCGCGGGTCGTCGCGCCGACCAGCGTGAACGGCTGCAGGTCCAGCTTCACGCTGCGCGCGGCGGGCCCTTCGCCGATCATGATGTCGATCTGATAATCCTCCAACGCCGGGTACAGAATTTCCTCGACGACCGGCGAGAGCCGGTGGATTTCGTCGATGAACAACACGTCGTTGGCTTCGAGATTAGTCAGCAGCGCGGCGAGGTCGCCAGCGCGCTCGAGCACCGGTCCGGACGTTTGCCGCAGATTGACGCCCATCTCCCGCGCGATGATGTGCGCGAGCGTGGTCTTGCCGAGACCTGGCGGGCCGAACAGCAGCACGTGGTCGAGCGATTCGGAACGGCGCTTGGCGGCCTCGATGAAAATTTCCAGCTGGCCGCGGACTTTTTCCTGCCCGACATATTCTTCGAGCTGGCGTGGGCGCAACGCGCGCTCGAACGCTTCTTCGTTCGGCGAGACGGGCGTGGCCGCGATGATGCGCTCGGCGGCGAGTTTGTCGGTTTCGATCATGAGGGCCATTGTACCGCGCGCGGTCCGTAGGAAACCCCCTGCGGACGCCCGTTGATCCGGCTTCTGTCAGCGAACGGGGGACGGGGGCCGCGTGCGCGCGACGCCTTATCCGTCGCGCGTCAGCCAGCCTTCCGAGGCGCCGTCAACCCTTCGACAATGCCTTCAACGCCAGCTTGATCCCCTCGGAAACGCCGGTGCCCGCCGGCACGTTCTTGACGGCGGCCAACGCTTCTTTTTCGGAGTAGCCCAAGGCGAGCAGCGCGTTCAGGATGTCGGACGCATGATCGGATGCCGACGCCGCGCCCGCCATCGCGCCGAGGTCCGCGCCGAGCTTGCCCTTCAGTTCGAGCAGCAGCCGCTCCGCCGTCTTCTTGCCGATGCCCGGCACACGCGTGAGGCGCGCGGCGTCCTGCATCGTGACGGTCTGCGCGAGTTCGTGCACGCTCATGCCCGACAGCACCGCGAGCGCCATACGCGCGCCGATGCCGGAAATTTTCAGCAGTTCGCGGAAGGTCGAACGTTCCTCGGCGGTGCCGAAGCCGTACAACAGATGCGCGTCTTCGCGCACGATCATCTGCGTGAGCAGTACGACGCGTTCACCGTTCGACGGCAGGTTGTAGAACGTGCTCATCGGCACGTCGACCTCGTAACCGACGCCGTTGCAGTCGACGAGCAGATGCGGCGGGTTTTTTTCCAGCAGAACGCCGGCAATGCGACCGATCATGGCGAATTCAATCTCGAGAGAAACGGCGAGTGTAGCGCAGCGAGTGGGCGGCGCGCGATGCGTGATTGCGTTGACCGGCGTAAGGCGGCGCTATCAAGCGCGCTTCGCCTGGATGGGACTGCGTAAGGGGCTCGGCCGCGTTGCGCGGTCGGCGTGTGGGCGCAAAACCAAGCCACGTGTGCCGGTTCCGCCTCGCGTCTCCCGTTACCCCACCAACCGCCCACGCCTCACCCGCAACCCCTTCTTCGCCAGCGCAGGTGCGATGCCTCCCAGCGTGCTCAGCGTCGTGCCGCCATGCGCGTGACAGATCGCCATGCCGAGCGCGTCGGCGGCGTCGGTGCCCGGTACGCCGGACAGGTTGAGCAGCCGCACCACCATCTGCTGCATCTGCTCTTTGGTTGCGCGGCCGTAGCCGACCACAGCCTGCTTCAACTGCAACGCCGTATATTCGGCGACCGGCACGCCGCCCGCCACCAGTCCGCAGATCGCCGCACCGCGCGCCTGGCCGAGCAGCAACGTGGATTGCGGATTGACGTTGACGAACACTTTTTCGATCGCCGACTGATCCGGCGAATGCTGACGAATCAGCGTCGAGATGCCTTCGAAGATGGTGCCCAGACGCGAGGGCAGATCGGCGTCGGCGGTTTTGATGACGCCGCTCGCGACATAGCTGAGGGTGTGGCCGCTTTGGTCGATCACGCCGAAGCCGGTGACGCGCAAGCCGGGGTCGATGCCGAGAATTCTCATGAGGTGCCGCAGATGCGCTAAAAACCAGGTGCTTGCGATACTACAACACGCGCATCGCGCGGCGGTCGGCAAGCAGTGCTCTCGGCGGAATAAAAACTGCTGCAACCATAGCGAGGAGGCTTTTCGCAAATGGAGCGCTATCGGAATGTCAGCGGTGACTCGGGCGTCGACGCGTATGAAATCGGCGAGGACGTCATCAAGATTCGCTTCAGACCGGGCGTCGTGTATTGGTATACGACGGAAAGCGTCGGCGCGCGGCATCTCGGCGTGCTGAAGCGGCTCGCGCGCCGCGGGCAGGGGCTTGGCACGTACATCAGCCAGCATCCGGAGGTGAAGGGCGGATACGCGAGAAAGGAACCGGATGACTGAGTTGCGCGGACAGTGCGAAGCGTGTCCGCACCAGGCTAGCCAAAGCGGCGACTCCACAGCGCCAAAGCAATAAGACGGCCTCTGACACGAGGCGAAGGCGGCCCAAAAAAGAAAACGGCCCGGTGGAAAATCCACCAGGCCGCTTTTCTGAACTTCAGCACCTCAACCTTCCTCCGGCACTTGCGCCGCATCAGGTACGAGGGCGGGGCACGAGGCAGTAAACGCCGCCGGTCACCCCCGCATCAATCAATGACGGAAGTGACGCACACCAGTCAACACCATCGCGATGTTGTGCTCGTCGGCTGCGTTGATCACTTCGTCGTCGCGCATCGAGCCGCCCGGCTGAATCACGCAGCTCGCGCCTGCCGCCACGACCACGTCGAGGCCATCGCGGAACGGGAAGAACGCATCCGACGCGACCGCCGAACCGGTCAGCGTCAAACCGGCATTCTGCGCCTTGATGCTGGCGATGCGCGCCGAGTCCACGCGGCTCATCTGGCCCGCGCCGACGCCGAGCGTCATGCCGTTCGCGCAGAACACAATCGCGTTCGACTTCACGTACTTCGCCACGCGCCATGCGAACAGCAGATCGTCCATTTCCTTCGGCGTCGGATGACGCTTGGTCACCACGCGCAATTCATGCGGCTGCACGTTCTTCGAATCGAGCGATTGCACCAGCAGGCCGCCGCCGACGCGCTTCAGATCGAACGCGTTATGGCCTTCGCCCAGTGCGATTTCGAGCAAACGCACGTTCTGCTTCGCCGCGAACACCTGGCGCGCTTCGGCGCTGAACGATGGCGCGATCAGCACTTCGACGAACTGTTTGGCCACCGCTTGCGCGGCCGCTTCGTCCACTTCGCGGTTGAACGCGATGATGCCGCCGAACGCCGAAGTCGGATCGGTCTGGAACGCCTTCGAATACGCTTCGTTGGCGTCCGCACCGACTGCCACGCCGCACGGATTCGCGTGCTTGACGATCACGCAGGCCGGCACGTCGAACGTCTTCACGCATTCCCACGCCGCGTCGGAATCCGCGATGTTGTTGTACGACAGTTCCTTGCCTTGCAACTGGTTGTAGTTCGCCAGTGCGCCGGCCGGCACGCTCAGGTCGCGGTAGAACGCGGCGCTCTGGTGCGGGTTTTCGCCGTAGCGCAGGTCCTGCACCTTGTCGAACGCGAGGTTGAACGTGGCCGGGAAAGCGTTGCGCGACGAGTGCTGCAGTTCGTCGGTGAGGCTCGTCAGATAGTTCGTGATCGCGCCGTCGTACTGCGCGGTGTGCGCGAACACCTTGGTGGCCAGACGGAAATTCGTTTTGTACGACACCGCGTTGCTGTTCGCGCGCATTTCCTCGAGCACGACCGCGTAGTCGGCTGGGTCGACCACCACCGTCACGTCGCGATGATTCTTCGCGGCCGAGCGCAGCATGGTCGGGCCGCCGATGTCGATGTTCTCGATCGCGTCTTCCAGCGAGCACTCTTCCTTCGACACGGTCTGCACGAACGGGTACAGGTTCACGACCAGCAGGTCGATGGTCGGGATGTCGTGTTTCTCAAGCGCCGCCATGTGTTCCGGCAGGTCACGGCGTGCGAGGATGCCGCCGTGCACCTTCGGATGCAGCGTTTTCACGCGCCCGTCCAGCATTTCCGGGAAGCCCGTGTAGTCGGCGACCTCGGTGACGGAGAGGCCCGCGTCCGCGAGCAGTTTCGCGGTGCCGCCGGTCGACAGGATCTTGATGCCGAGGTCCGACAGCGACTTCGCGAAGTCGACGATGCCCGACTTGTCGGAAACGGAGATGAGCGCTTGCTTGATCATGATGAAGACGAAAAGCCGAAGAGAAACGTGGCGGGGGCGCCGGGAACTACAACAAGCCGTGCTGTTGCAGCTTCTTGCGCAGCGTATTGCGGTTGATGCCGAGATACTCGGCGGCCAGCGACTGATTGCCGCCGGCCTGCTCGAGCACCACTTCGAGCAGGGGTTTTTCCACGCATGAAATAACCATGTCGTAGACGTCGTGCGGATTGGAGCCGTCGAGATCCTGGAAATACATCCCCAGGCTGTCGCGGACAGATTGTTCGATATTGTTCTTGCTCATGCTGCCAGTCGGTCGGTGTGATCCTCGCCCTTGTTGTCGAGCCCGGAGTTGCCGGGTGCTTCGTCGACGTAGACGAGGCGGTCGGAGATCGCCTTTTGTGCGTCAAAGAATTCGTTGACGGCGAGGAGTTGTTCGCGCGTGGTGTCCAGCGTATTCATGCGATGCCGGAACACGTTGGCGCCAGAAAGGCCGCGAGTGTACCAGCCGATGTGCTTGCGCGCAGTGCGGACACCCGTAAATTCGCCGTAGAACGCGTAGTGATCTTCGAGATGCTCGTTCATCACCTGCTGGATTTCGTCGATGCGCGGCGGCGGCAGCAACTCGCCCGTTTGCAGGAAATACTCGATCTCGCGGAACAGCCACGGGCGCCCCTGCGCCGCGCGGCCGATCATGATCGCGTCGGCGCCGGTCAGGGCCAGCACCTCGCGCGCTTTGTGCGGCGATGTGATGTCGCCGTTGGCGACCACCGGAATGCGCACCGACGCCTTCACAGCTGCGATGGTCTCGTATTCGGCATCGCCGTGGTACAGGTCGGCGCGCGTGCGGCCGTGTACGGTCAGCATCGAAATGCCGGCGTCCTCGGCCAGATGCGCGACGTTCAATGCATTCTTGTTGTCGCGGTCCCAGCCGGTGCGGATCTTGAGCGTGACGGGCACTGCGTCCGGTCCCACGCCCACCGCGCCCACCACCGCTTCGACGATGCGCTGCACCAGCGGCTCGTTTTGCAACAGCGCCGAGCCCGCCGCCACGTTGCACACCTTCTTGGCCGGACAGCCCATGTTGATGTCGATGATCTGCGCGCCGTTGGCTACGTTGTAGCGGGCCGCTTCGGCCATCATGGCCGGATCGGCGCCGGCGATCTGCACGGCGATCGGCTCGACTTCGCCCGCGTGATTGGCGCGCCGCATGGTCTTCTCGCTCTTCCACAACTGCGCGTTCGAGGCGACCATTTCCGACACCGCGTAGCCCGCGCCGAGCCGTTTGCACAGCTGCCGGAATGGCCGGTCGGTCACGCCGGCCATCGGGGCGACGAACAGGTTGTTACGCAGATTGTGGGAGCCGAGAGTGGGCATGACGTGGACGCGCGCGCATCGGATCGTCCGGAATCCGGCAATCGAAGCAACGCGAAATGCGAGGGAAAACCGCTATTTTAGCGTTAACAGGTAGGCGACACCCGACATGTGCGTGTCGTAACCCATTAAATCTTCTATGAAAGTCCGCCGGTTCATAGAGCCGGCGGCGCTGGCGCGGTGTGGCGCGGGCTGCTTAAAAAAGCCGCAGCGCGCGGGGTGACGGTCCGTTTAGCGGCGCTGGCCGAACATCATCTGGCGCGCCAGTGCGGATTTCACTGGCGGCGCGAATTCGAGCGCAGTGAGCGCCAGCCCCCGGATGATCGCGAGCGGCGCGAAGTCGCCCGTGAACAGGCGCGCGAGCGTGTCGGTCGCACCGATCGTCATGCGCCGGTCGAGTGCGCGGCGTTGAGCGAACGTGGCCAGCGCGAGCGGAGTGGGGCCTTCCGCGGACAACGCATCGGCGAGCGCGTGTGCGTCGCGCAAACCGAGATTCAAGCCTTGGCCCGCGACCGGATGCAGCGTCTGCGCCGCGTTGCCGATCGCGACGATGTGGCCGTTCACCAGCGTTTCGACCGCGTTCAGTCCCAGGGGGAACGACGCGCGGCCGAGAATCCGCGTGAAGCGTCCCATGCGGTCACCGAACGCGGCGCCGAGTTCGCGCAGGAACGCGTCGTCGGAGAGTTGCGCGCGGCGGGTGGCTTCGTCAGGCGCGCAGCACCAGACGAGCGCGTAGTCGGCGCCGCGCACGCCGCCCATCGGCAGCAACGCGATCGGACCTTGCGACGTGAAGCGCTCCCACGCGACGTGAGGTTGCGGCGCGGACACAGTGACGGTGCCGACCAGCGCGGTTTGGCCGTAATCGCGCAAGCCTTTGGCGCTCGCGCTCGCGACTGTGCTCGCAGTAGTGCTTCCCGACGTGGTCCCAACTGCTTGCGCAGCGCCGCTTGCGCCAGCGCCTTCAGCTCCAGCGTTACTGTTTCGGTTCGCGTCCGTGCCGGCGTCCTGCTTGCGCGTCTTCTGATCGCCGAACAACCCGCCTTCCGCATTCACCAGAATCCGCGTGCGCAGCGTGCGCGTGACACCCGCGGTTTCGATCGGCAGCGTAACGCCATCACGCTCCTGAACCGGCACGGCCGCGGACGTGGAGCGGAACCAGTGCACGGAAGTCGCGCGCACCGCGTCGGCGAGACCGTGCACGATCGAGCCGTAGCGCAGCACATAACCGAGCGCCGGCAACCCGTGCTCGCCGTGATCGATTAGCGTGCGGCCGAAGTGGCCGCGCTGTGACACGTGGATGCGCTGGATCGCGGTGGCATCGGCGGGCCAGCGCAGCGGTTCGAGGATCATCCGGCTACCGTGCGACACGGCGATCGCGCGCGGATCGGCGATCGAGTCTTCCGGCTCGCGCGCGTCGATCAGCGCAATTTTCAGCTCGCGCGTCACGCTGCGGCGCGCAAGCCAGCCGGCGAGCGCAAGCCCGACCGGTCCGGCGCCGACGATCGTCACATCGAAGTCGAATGAGTGAGCGGTCGCGGCGGGCTTCAGAATCACCGTCGACGGGGAAGCGTCGTTCATTGCGGGTTACGTCCTTGTTCAGTGAGCCGCGTCGTGGGCCGCGCGGGCTTCCTGCATCAGCGCCTCGATCTCGTCGGCGGCCACCGGCACGTCGCGCGTAATCAGCTCGCAGCCGGTCGGCGTGACGATCGCGTCGTCCTCGATACGGATGCCGATGTTCCAGTAGCGCTCGGGTACCCCCTCGGCGGGACGGATGTACAGGCCCGGCTCGATGGTCAGCGTCATCGAAGCTCGCAGCGTGCGCCATGGCAACGCGCCCGCTTCATCGCGCGGCGCGCCGCGCTCGCGATAGTCGCCGACGTCGTGCACGTCCATGCCGAGCCAGTGGCCCGTGCGGTGCATGTAGAACGGCGCGTACGCGCGCTCGGCGATCACGTCGTCGACCGACGCGAACTTCGCGCGTTCGATGATGCCGGTGTCGAGCAGCCCTTGCGACAGCACGCGCACGGCGGCCTGGTGTGGGTCGTCGAAGGTGGCGCCGGCGCGGGTCGCGTCGACGGCTGCCTGCTGCGCGGCCAGCACGATGTCGTACAGCTCGCGTTGCGCGGGCGTGAAGCGGCCGCTCGCCGGGAAGGTGCGGGTGATGTCCGACGCGTAGCCGTCGAGCTCGCAGGCCGCGTCGATCAGGATCAGGTCGCCGTCCTGCGCGATCGCGCTGCCGGCCGGGTAGTGCAGCACGCAAGCGTTCGGGCCCGCCGCCACGATCGACGTATAGGCCGGCGCCTGCGCGCCGAACTTGCGGAACGTGTAGAGCAGCTCGGCTTCGAGTTCATACTCGCGCACGCCGGGATGGCACGCGGCCATCGCGCGACGATGCGCGAGCGCGGAAATCTGCGCGGCGCGGCGCATGATCGCGAGTTCGTGGTCGTCCTTGACGAGCCGCATCTCGTCGAGCAAGGGCAGCAGGTCGCGCGCGGCGGTGGGCGCGGCGATGCCGCCGCGGCCTAGCGCGCGCACCGCGTCGAGCCAGCCACGCACCTGTTCGTCGAGTTGCGCCGACGTGCCGAGCGCGTAGTGGAGCGCCGGTTTATCGGCGAGGAGTCGCGGCAGTTGCGTCTCGATCTCGCTGACCGCGAACGCCGCGTCGAAGCCGAACGCCGCGCGGGCGCCGTCGGGTCCGAAGCGGAAACCTTCCCACGTTTCGCACTCGACGTTCTTCTCGCGGCAGAAGAGCACCGATGCCGGCTCGCCGGGCGCGGCGCTGGCGTCGAGCACCAGCAGCGCCTCGGGTTCGGTGAAGCCGGTCAGATAGTAGAAGTAGCTGTCGTGCCGGTACGGATAGTCGGCGTCGCGGTTACGCAGCGCTTCCGGCGCGGTCGGGACGATGGCGACGCCGCCGCCCGCGGCGCGCAGCGCGGCGAGTACGCGCTCGCGGCGCGTGCGGTAGACGTCGATGGCGATGGTGGGTTCGGTCGGCTGGTTCATCGTGCGATTGTAGCGCCCAATGCACGGACTTATTTTGCGCGGACACCGGTGGCGGCCCGGCCGCCGGCATGTTGCAATCCGTCCACAGCGCGTCGGCCTGCCGCTTGCGAAGACAAGGCGTGATGCTCCTGAAAGCCCCGGAGCACTTATACTTTCGCCGGATTCAGTTAAAGGCAGATGGTCATGATGAAACTCATCGGTTCGCTCGGCAGCCCCTTCGTGCGTAAAGCACGGATCGTGCTCGCCGACAAGAAGATCGACTACGAGCTGGTGCCCGAGAACGTCTGGGCGCCGGATACCCGGATTCACACGTTCAATCCGCTCGGCAAGGTGCCATGCCTCGTGATGGAAGATGGCGAAGCCGTGTTCGACTCGCGGGTGATCTGCGAATACGTGGATACGTTGTCGCCGGTCGGCAAGCTGATTCCGCCGTCGGGACGCGAACGCGTCGAGGTCCGTTGCTGGGAGGCGCTCGCCGACGGCGTGCTGGACGCGGCGGTGCTGATTCGTCTCGAAGGCACGCAGCGCACGGCCGAGCAGCGCGTCGACGCGTGGGTCGCGCGGCAGCAGCGCAAGATCGACGAAGGTCTGATCTCGATGTCGCAAGGTCTGGGCAGCAAGCCGTGGTGCGCGAGCAATCACTACACGCTCGCGGACATCGCCGTAGGTTGCGCGCTGGGCTATCTCGACTTCCGTATGCCCGCGCTGAACTGGCGCGAAGCGCATCCGAATCTGGACAAGCATTTCCAGAAGCTGTCGCTACGGCAGTCGTTCATCGATACGGTGCCGGCGGATTGAGCGACACTCGATCGCGGCAAGAGGGCTGAAGCAGGGAGTTCAAACTCCCGCAGGCCCGAATCGAAGACTGTGCTTGAGTGAAAAATGCGCCTGCCCGTCAGGCGCATTTTTTTGCGTGCGTGATTCGCGCCGATACGCGCCACGCTGCACGCCCGCGGCGGAACGCGTGCGCATGAATCGCACACGTCGAGCGGCGCCGCGCACCTTGAGCGGCTTGTCGCCGCTTATTGTTTGCCGTTGCGCTTGCCGTTGCGGCGCCGCGTGCTCCCCGGCCCGAACGCGAAGCCGAACGCCAGCAGCAGCATCGACACGGCCAGCACCGTGTTGTTGCCGCTCGTCACGTACGGCGTGTTGCCCGACGTGCCTTGCACCTTCAGGTCGAGCGAGCCCACCGTGTACGGCGTCAGGCGTCCGAGCACCTGGCCGTTCGCGTCGATCGCGGCGGTCATGCCGGTGTTGGTCGCGCGCAGCATCGGCCGGCCGGTTTCCAGCGAGCGCATGCGGGCGATCTGCAGATGCTGGTCCAGCGCGATCGTGTCGCCGAACCACGCGAGGTTGGTCGAGTTGACCAGCACGCCGGCGGGCGTCGAGCTTTCGCGGATGGTCCGCGCAATCTCTTCGCCGAAGATGTCCTCGTAGCAGATGTTCACCGCGACCGGCTGGTTGTGCACCATGAACGGCTTCTGCACCGGCGCGCCGCGGAAGAAATCACCGAGCGGGATGCTCATCAGATTGACGAACCAGCGGAAGCCCCACGGCACGAACTCGCCGAAAGGCACGAGGTGATGCTTGTCGTAGCGGTAGACGTCGCGCGAGCCGGGCGTGACGCCGAACAGGCTGTTCGTATAGTCGATCACCTGGCCTTCCGGCGTGATCGTCCCGCCGATCGCGCCGAACAGGATCGAGCTGCCGGTCGAGTCGGAGAATTCGCGGATCGACGCCGCGAACGGCGCGGGCAATTGCTGCGCGAGCACGGGAATTGCGGTTTCCGGCGTGACGATCAGATCGGCCGGCTTCGACGTGATCATCTGCTGGTATTGGTCGATCGCCGCGCGCATGCCGGCTTCCTCGAACTTCATCTCCTGCTTGACGTTGCCTTGCAGCAGACGCACGGTTAGCGGCGCATTGGCCGGCACGGTCCATTGGACGTGCGGCAGCAGCAGGCCGGCCACGATCAGCGCCAGCGCGACGCCACCGGGCACGGCGCTGCGCGCAATGCCACGTGGCGCTTTTTTTCCGCCGTGCTGGACGTCATCGCGGCTCGCCTGGGCGGGCGTGCCGCGCGGCTCGCGTGAAGATCCCGAAGCCCGTTGCGGCAACAACGGCAACAACGCCTGCACGATCAACGCAGCGGCGAGCGCCAGCACCCAGCCGACGCCATACACGCCGACCACCGGCGCGAATCCCGCAAACGGGCCATCCACTTGCGCGTAACCGCTCGCGAGCCACGGAAAGCCGGTGAACACCGTGCCGCGCAGCCATTCGCCGATTGCCCAGGCGCTCGCAAAAGCCAGCGCGCCGTGCCAGGTGGGCGAGAACGGTTGATCGTCGATCGCCGCTCCGTTGCGCGAGTGGCCAGCACAGAACGACCACACCGCCGACGCCAGCGCCGGATAAAGCGCCAGATACAGCGAGAACAGCACCACCGCCGCGCCCGCGAGCGGTGCGGCCATGCCGCCGTAATCGTGCATGCTGACGTACAGCCACCACACGCCGGTGATGAAATTGCCGAAGCCGAACGCGCCGCCCGTCAGCGCGGCGCTTTTCCAGCCAGTGGCGCGTGTGAGCCACGCGAAGAAGAACGCGAAGATCGCGAGTTGCAGCCAGCCGCCGTGCGGCGTCGGCGCGAACGAGAGCGTATTCGCCGCGCCGACGGCCAGCGCGACGAGGTAATGCCAGCGAGGCAGCGTGCGGCCGCGTGCTGCGTTGGGGTCTGCGTCGGCAGCGGAAGCGCTCACGCCGTGGCGCGAACGGGAAGTCATCGGGTCGGCCATTGTTGCGCGGTCGGCGTGAGGAGTGGAGGAAGCGAGTCGAGGATGCTAGCTGATGACGCGAAAAGCGGCGCGGCTCAGGTCTGCACGTGCTGCGCGTCGCGCTCGCGCTGGCCCGCCAGCGGATCGCGGCGCACCAGCAGCATGTGAATCTGGCGGGCGTCGCCACGCAGAATCTCGAAGATCAGATCGTCGAGGCGGACCTTTTCGCCGCGATGCGGCACCCGCCCGAAGTGATGCGTGACGAGGCCGCCGATCGTATCGACTTCCTCGTCCGAATAGTGCGTGCCGAAAGCTTCGTTGAACTGTTCGATCTCAGTCAGCGCACGCACGCGGAAGCGTCCGTCCGGCGACGCGATGATGTTGCCGCTTTCCTCGTCGAAATCGTATTCGTCCTCGATGTCGCCGACGATCTGCTCCAGCACGTCCTCGATCGTGATGAGACCGGCGACGCCGCCGTATTCGTCGACCACCACCGCGAGGTGATTGCGATTCACACGGAAGTCGTGCAGCAGCACATTGAGCCGCTTCGATTCGGGGATGAATACGGCGGGGCGCAGCATGCCGCGCACGTCGAACTCTTCTTCGGCGTAGTAGCGCAGCAGGTCTTTGGCGAGCAGCACGCCGATGATGTTGTCGCGATTGCCTTCGTAGACCGGATAGCGCGAGTGCGCCTTTTCCAGCACGTACGGGATGAATTCGGCGGGATTGTCCGCGATGTTGATCGCGTCCATTTGCGCACGCGGCACCATGATGTCGCGCGCGCTGAGTTCGGAGACCTGGAACACGCCTTCGATCATCGACAGCGAGTCGGCGTCGATCAGGTTGCGCTCGTGTGCGTCCTGCAGAATTTCCAGAAGCTCGGCGCGCGAGTCGGGCTCGGGCGAGATGAAGTCGGTCAGCCGCTCGAGGAGCGAGCGTTTTTCCTGCGGTTTGTCGGTTTGGCGTCGACTGGGATACGTGTCGTTCATGGTAGTGCGCCCGGCAAGACTGGGCGCGCTGTTGCGGAGCATTAAGGATACACCAGGCACATGGCGAGACCGTGTCCCGCCCCGGCTGGGCGATGGGTGAAGCAGGGTGAATCGGTTGAAGCGGCTCCGTCGCGGGCGGCGTGGCGTGGGTCCATCCTAACTGATTACGCGCGGAAAAGCGTTTTTGGGCAAAAAAGTCAGAGGCGGGGGGGATGAATGGCGGCTCGCGCGGGTATGCGCGGCTTGTTGCAAAGTGTGAGGTGCAGACCGTCAGTGTTGCGACCGGCGGTGGTTGTGCGCTGCGGCCTGTGGCGCTGGTGTCGGCGTGTGCAGGGCGAAGGCAGAGGCGATGAGCGGATGTGTCTAGCGTCGTAGTCGGCAGATTGCGCCGGCCGGTGCAATGCCCTTGACACGCTCAACTCCCCGCCCCCTGCCCAGACGCCTGTCCCGCCAGCCGGGCCGCCTCCTGTTCGCGGCCTTCCTCGCGACAGCGTTCGAGCAGCGCTTCGAGCGCACGGTCGGGCATGCCGCTTTCGCGCAGCGCATGAACGGTGCGGCTGACGTAATCGAGCGTGGTGCCGTAGCGGCCGCACGCGCAGCCGAACACGGTCTTGACGACTTCGTCGCGCAGCTTGCCGGTATAGCTCGGCACGTCGCGGCGCATCACGAAGGCCAGCGCGTCGACGCGCCGGCCGTCGGCGAGCACGCACGGCAGCCACGCGGGCCGGTACGACCCCATCGCCATTTCGCGGCGCCACAGTGCTTCGAGATGAGGCATCGACCCCTCGGCGGCGAGGCGGAACGCGATGCCGGTGCATGAGCCGCCGCGGTCGAGCGCAAGCACGAGGCCGGGCTGCTCGGGCGTGCCGCGATTCACGCGCGACCACAGGTACAGCCCGCGGTGATAACCGTGCACTTTCGAGCGGCTCGCTTCGACGGTGGGCAGGCCGGGATTCCAGATCAGCGAACCATAGCCGAACAGCCACAGGTCGCTCTTGTGGTCCCAGTCGCGCAACGTGCATTCGAGCGACGCGCGCAACTCATCCTCGGTCAGAAGCCGGGACTCGCCGAGCGCCGGCGGGTAGTCCGGGCAGGGCGGGCGGGTATCGGCTTCGGGGGACGAGGTGCTCACGTTGTCGGTTCGAGTGAGGATGAAGGTTGGTGGCAGTGAGGCGACGCGACGCTGATCGGCGCCTGCAGCCTACTGATACGGATCGGGAAACCCGAGTTTGCCGAGGATCTCGGTTTCGAGCGCTTCCATTTCCTCGGCTTCTTCTTCGACTTCGTGGTCGTAACCCTGTGCATGCAGTGCGCCGTGCACCAGCAGATGCGCGTAATGCGCGAGAAGCGGCTTGCCCTGCTCGGCGGCTTCCTTCTCGACCACCGGGCAGCACAGGATCAGATCGCCCGTCACCGGATCGTCTTCCGATTCGGCGTACGCGAAGGTCAGCACGTTAGTCGAGTAGTCCTTGCCGCGATAAGTACGGTTCAGCGTGCGGCCTTCTTCGGCATCGACGAAACGCACCGTCAGCTCGCCGTCCGCGAACAGCGCCGCCTTGATCCAGCCGGCCACGGTGGCGCGCGGCAGCAGCGCCTTGTGTTCCGGCCAGGCTTTGGCGGCGGGGAATTGCAGATTCAACGTCAGTTTCGGGGTGCGGCTCATGCGGTGTCGGTGGGTTGCGGTTTTTGCGTCAATGCTTGCGTTAGAGGTGCGACGTACGTGCGCCGCGCGCGCCGGCTGCGGCGCACGCCGGCTACTGTCGATCAGCGTGAATCCGTCGGACTGGCGGTTTTCTGCGAATGCGCATCGTACGCCTCCACAATTCGCGCGACCAGCGGATGCCGGACCACGTCCGCGCTGGTAAAGCGCGTGAGCGCAATGCCGCGCACGTCCGACAACACCTGCTGCGCTTCGATCAGCCCGCTCTTATGGCCGCGCGGCAAGTCGACCTGGGTCGTGTCGCCGGTGACGACCGCCTTCGAGCCGAAGCCGATCCGCGTGAGGAACATCTTCATCTGTTCGGGCGTGGTGTTCTGCGCCTCGTCGAGGATGATGAACGCGTGATTCAGCGTGCGCCCGCGCATGTACGCGAGCGGCGCGATTTCGATCATCTGCCGCTCGAACATCTTCGCGGTCTTGTCGAAACCGAGCAGGTCGTACAGCGCGTCGTAGAGCGGGCGCAGATACGGATCGACCTTCTGCGCGAGATCGCCCGGCAGGAAGCCGAGGCGCTCGCCCGCTTCGACCGCGGGCCGCGTCAGCACGATGCGCTTGACCTGGTCGCGTTCGAGCGCGTCGACCGCGCAGGCCACCGCGAGATACGTCTTGCCGGTGCCGGCCGGGCCCACGCCGAAGGTCACGTCGTGCGAGACGATCTGCTTCAGATACTCGCGCTGCGCCGGCGTGCGGCCGCGCAGATCCGCGCGCCGCGTGTACAGCTTCGGGCCGAGTTCTTCGAGGTCGTCGTCGGCGGCGTCGGCCGGCTGGTCGAACGGATGGTCCGGATTGCCGGGAAAGCGCGGATCGACCACTGCATCGCCGTTGCCGTTGCCGTTCGGGCGATGGCGCGCCGGGTGCCGCACTTCGACGAGCGCGAGCTGGATGTCGTCGACCGACAGCGGCTCACGCGCGTTGTTGTAGAAATTTTCGAGCGCGGTGAGCGCGAGTTTCGCGCCGCGCCCGCGGATCGTGATGCGGTGGCCGCGGCGCTGCAAAGTCACGTCGAGCGCCTGCTCGATCTGCCGCAGATTTTCGTCGAGCGGTCCGCAGAGGTTGGCGAGCCGCGCGTTGTCGTCGCGCGGAGCGGTGAATTCCAGATGCTGCTGAGCGGTCTTCAAGGCGGTGGGTCGATCCTGTCGGTTGCAGTACGGCTTAGTGAGTGGTGGCGGCGTCGTCATGCACGAGCACGAGTTCGCCACGCAGCGAATGCGGGTACGCGTGGACGATCTTCACGTCGACCATCTGGCCGATCAGCCGCGCGTGCGACGCGATGGGCGCCGGGAAATTCACCACGCGGTTGTTCTCGGTGCGGCCCGCGAGTTCGTTCGGGTCCTTGCGCGCCGGGCGCTCGACCAGAATGCGCTCGATCTTGCCGACCATCGACTCGCTGATACGTTGCACGTTCTCTTCGATGGTCGCCTGCAGGTGCTGCAGACGCTTGAGCTTCACTTCGCGCGGCGTGTCGTCGTGCAGATTCGCGGCCGGCGTGCCGGGACGCGGGCTGTAGATGAACGAGAAGCTGGTGTCGTACTTCATGTCGTGCACCAACGCCATCATCTTGTCGAAGTCCTCTTCCGTCTCGCCGGGGAAGCCGACGATCATGTCCGTGGACAGCGACAGGTCCGGACGAATCGCGCGCAGCTTGCGGATCACGGACTTGTATTCGAGCACCGTGTAGCCGCGCTTCATCGCCATCAGGATGCGGTCGGAGCCGTGCTGCACCGGCAGATGCAGGTGGCTGACGAGCTTGGGCACCTTCGCGTAGGTGTCGATCAGGCGCTGCGTGAATTCCTTCGGATGCGACGTCGTGTAGCGAATCCGTTCGATGCCCGGAATATCCGCGACGTATTCGATCAGCGTCGCGAAATCGGCGATCTCGGACGAGCCGAGCGTCAGGCCGCCGCGATACGCGTTGACGTTCTGGCCGAGCAGCGTGACTTCTCGCACGCCCTGGTCGGCGAGGCCGGCGATCTCGGTGAGCACGTCGTCGAGCGGGCGCGACACTTCCTCGCCGCGCGTGTACGGCACCACGCAGTAGCTGCAGTACTTGCTGCAACCTTCCATGATCGACACGAACGCGCTCGGGCCGTCGACGCGCGCCGGCGGCAGGTGATCGAACTTTTCGATTTCCGGAAACGAGATGTCGACCTGCGCGCGGCCGCTTTCACGGCGCTTGTCGATCATTTGCGGCAGGCGGTGTAGCGTTTGCGGACCGAACACGAGATCCACGTACGGCGCGCGAGCGACGATCGACGCGCCTTCCTGGCTCGCCACGCAACCGCCCACGCCGATGATCAGATTGGGATTCGCTTCCTTCAGCTCGCGCACGCGGCCGAGGTCGGAGAAGACTTTCTCCTGCGCTTTTTCGCGCACCGAGCAGGTGTTGAACAGGATCACGTCGGCGTCTTCCGGCGTGTCGGTCTTGACGAGCCCTTCAGCCGCGCCGAGTACGTCGACCATCTTGTCGGAGTCGTACTCGTTCATCTGGCAGCCAAAGGTCTTTACATAAACTTTCTTGGTCATCGAATTTCGCCGGTCGCAGTGGTTAACCTGGGGGCGTCGTTTAAGAGGTGAAGGGGCCGAACGTGCGGGCCGCGTGCGGATGGGCCGCGAGGCGGCGCCGGGGTCCGCGCCGGCCGGCTGCGGACCGGTGGGTCCGTCCGCGCTGCACGTGTGCGGCGTAACGCAACATTATAGCCCTTCATGCAAAGCGCTTTGGCTGCCCGCGCCGCCGCGCGGGCGCTCCGGCGGCAAGCCCAGCAGGCTTTCCAGTTCGTCCGACACCTGCGCGAAACGCTCGCTCAGGAAATCCAGCAGCACCCGCACGCGCGGCGCCATGAAGCGGTTGCGGTGATAGAGCGCGTGCAAGGGCGCGTCCGGATAGCGCCACTCCGGCAGCAGGATTTTCAGGCCGTCCGTGCGCAGATCGGCTTCCACGTCCCACATCGATTTGATCGCGATGCCGTAGCCGCGCAACGCCCATTCGCGGGCGACCGCGCCGTCGTTGGTCTCGCGGGCGGACTCGGACGGCACCGTGTAGTTCTGCTCCTCGTCGCCGCGTGTGAAGCGCCACTCGTTCGCGAGTCCCGAGGCGGTGCTCAGCACGATGCAATCGAAATTGGCGAGGTCGTGCGGGTCTTTCGGTTCGCCCTTGCGCGCGACGTATTCCGGCGACGCGCACAGCACGCGCCGGTTAGGCGCCAGCTTGCGAGCGACCAGCGAGCTGTCCTGCGGCACGCCGAAGCGGATCGCCAGATCGATGTCCTCGGCCACCAGATTCGCCAGCGAGTCCGACAGCGTCAACGCGAACGTGACTTCCGGGTAGAGCGCGTTGAATTCGTCGAGCCAGTGCATCAGCAGATTGCGGCCGAAGTCGGACGTGGCCGACACGCGCACCTTGCCCCGCACGACGCCCTGGCCGGCTTGCAGCGCGGCTTCGGCGTCGTCGAGCGATTGCAGTGCCTGGCGGCAGCAGTTCAGATAAAGGCGGCCTTCGTCGGTGAGCCTCAAGCGGCGCGTGGTGCGCTCGAACAGGCGCGTCTTCAGGCCAGTTTCGAGCTTGGCGAGGCGCGCGCTCGCGGCGGCCGGCGTTAAGCCCATCTTGCGGCCCGCCGCCGACAGGCTGCCTTGCTGCGCCGCTTCGACGAAAAGTCGGATGTCGCCGAGGTTATCCATCGTTGATCTTTCAAAAGCATTTGAAAATGCTTCAAATGCTACGCCAATTATCAAATCGGCGCTGTCCCGCGACAATGCGCTCCACGAAGACCCTAATGCCGCGCGGACCGCGCCGGCGTCCCTGGACATGCAACTCGATCACGCGACCATCGTCACCGCCGACCTCGACACCGCCCGACGCTTCTTGGTGGACGTCGCCGGGCTGACCGAGGGCGACCGCCCGCCGTTCGCGGTGGCCGGTCACTGGCTGTACGCAAACGGCCGCCCGGTGCTGCATCTGATCGACGCGACTGCGCCCGCCGCGGCGGCTGCGGCAGGCAGAACCGCGCCGCGGATCGACCATCTGGCGTTCCGGCTGGACAGCGCCGCCGAATGGCAGGGCTTGCTGGAGCGCCTGCATGCGGCCGGCATCGATTACCAAACCGCGCAAGTCCCGCAGATGGGCGCGCAAGCCGCGGAACGGCAACTGTTCGTCGCGCTGGCGCCCGGCGTCGTCATCGAATTCGTGACGGCCTTGCCACACGCACAACGTTAAACCTGGAGTAGAAAAATGCCCATCCCATTACTCGCGCTGGCGATCAGCGCATTCGCGATCGGCACGACCGAGTTCGTCATCATGGGCCTGCTGCCCGAAGTCGCGCACGATCTGGCGGTGTCGATTCCGTCAGCCGGTCTGCTGGTAAGCGGCTATGCGCTCGGCGTCGCGGTCGGTGCGCCGTTGCTCGCGGTGGTCACGAGCAAGATGCCGCGCAAGCTCGCGCTGCAATTGCTGATGGGCGTGTTCATCGTCGGCAATACGCTGTGCGCGATCGCGTCGAGCTATTCGGTGCTGATGATTGCGCGCGTGGTGACCTCGTTCGCTCACGGGTCGTTTTTCGGCATCGGCGCGGTGGTGGCGGCGTCGCTCGTGCCGGCCGAGAAGCGCGCCAGCGCGATCGCGCTGATGTTCACGGGCTTGACGCTCGCGAACGTGCTCGGCGTGCCGTTCGGCACCTTCATCGGCCAGCAGTTCGGCTGGCGCATGGCGTTCTGGATCGTCAGCGCATTCGGCGTGCTGTCGCTCGCGGGCGTCACGGCGCTGGTGCCGAATCGTCACGACGCTGGCCCGGTCGGACTCGGTCACGAAGTGCGCGTGCTGAAGGATCCGCAAGTCTGGACCGCGCTCGCAATGACGGTGCTCGGCTTCGGCGGCGTGTTCGTCGTGTTCACCTATATCGCGCCGATTCTCGAACAGGTGAGTGGGTTCTCGCCGCGCGGCGTGACGTTGATTCTGGTGCTGTTCGGCGTGGGTCTGACGATCGGCAACATGGTCGGCGGCAAACTCGCGGACCGCGCGCTGATGCCTTCGCTGATGGGCATTCTGGCCGCGCTCGCGGTGGTGATGGCGATCTTCGCGCGCACCAGTCATTCGCAGGTGGCCGCGGCGATCACGATTTTCGTCTGGGGCATCGCCGCGTTCGCGACCGTGCCGCCGCTGCAGATGCGCGTGGTCGAGAAAGCGGCCGCCGCGCCGAATCTGGCGTCGACGCTGAACATCGGCGCGTTCAATGTCGGCAATGCGGCCGGCGCGTGGCTCGGCGGACTGGTGATCAACCACGGCCATTCGCTCGATACGTTGCCGTGGGTGGCGGCGGCGGTCAGCGTGGCGGCGTTGCTGTTGACGTGGTTTGCCGCACGTAGGGATGCGCCTGGCGCGGTCGTGGCGCAACGGGTTAGCGTGGGCGAGCGCGTGTGAGCAAGCCCGCTCGCCCATATGAAAATTGCGCACAAGCTTTGCGAGAAACGTCCTCCGCAATGCTGATAACAGTGTGAAGATAACTTCGTTGGGCGCGGCAGGGCGCGATGCTATCTTGCTTCCACTAACCGCTTGCGCACCGTCAGGTGGCGCTTTGGAGGCAAACATGCATTCCCCGCTCGCGCTGGTTCGCGATCCCTCGGCCGACCTCGACACGTCGCCGCGTGCCGCCGAACCCTTCGATGCACTGGAACATCTGGTCGGCGTCAATCTGGCCCGTTTGCGCGCCGAACGGCAACTGTCGCTCGATGCATTGGCCCGCGCGTCCGGCGTGTCGCGCGCGATGCTCGCGCAGATCGAGTCGGCGCGCAGCGTGCCGTCCATCAAGGTGCTGTGCAAGGTGGCGGCGGCGTTGAAGGTGTCGGTGGCGGCGTTTTTGCGGCGTCATGCGACCAACGGCTTCGAGCATCTGCCGGCGGAGCGCTCGACGCGCGTCGTCAGTGCGAATGGGCGCTATTCGGCCCGCCCGCTTTATCCCGACGCGGAGCCGACGGCCGCCGAGTTTCACGAGTTGCGCATCGCGCCGTTGCATACGGAAGCCGGCGTTCGCCGAGCGCCGGGCACGACGGTGAACCTGGTGGTCAGCGAAGGCACGCTTGAAGTCAGCGTGCACGACCAGCGCCAGTTGCTGGCAACGGGCGACGCGATCGTTTTCGACGCCGACCAGCCGCATAGCTTGCGCAATCCGGGCGATACCGAAGCGCGTGCGTTTCGCGTGACGCTGAACGCGGAGACGCCGCCGCGCTGGGACGTGCCGGCGCAGCATGAGACGCGGCATGAAGCGCGTCAGGAAGCACCGCACGACACGCCGCGCGAGATCACGCCGGTCTGATTTTGCATTTTTCCCCGATGCGGGTGCTCGCGGGTTGGAGCCTCCATCAGCCGAGTAGGGTTGCGCTGCAGGTTCCGCGCGACTTGTTGTATGCTTCGCCAGCCGGTCGATCCGGCAATCAGTGCGTCTTCAGGGCGGGGTGAAATTCCCCACCGGCGGTATGCCGGCAACGCGAAAGCGTGAGCCGGTGAGCCCGCGAGCGCCCGCGTCGTGCGGTCTTCGGAATGTCGGAGAACGCAACCGGGGTCAGCAGATCTGGTGAGAAGCCAGAGCCGACGGTCACAGTCCGGATGGAAGAAGATGTGCAGATAGTCATGTGCGTTTCCGTTGCGCCACCCGTCGTTCAGGTGGCGCGTGAGTGTCGCCGCGTGCGGCGCCCGACGGCGCGTCGTTGTCTGTTTGCAATGCCCTGAAACGTTTTTCGCCCCCCTTTTGCGATGAGCGTTTCAACTATGTCCTTTGCTACTTTTCCTGCTCCGTCCACGTTCGCGCCGGACGCATCCGCCGACCTTCCGTTGCTCGACTCCGAAGCCGTTCCGCCGCGTATCGCCGCCGCGTTGCAAGCGATGCGCGATGGCCGCGCCGTCGTGCTGCAAGACGACCACGATCGCGAGAACGAAGCCGATCTGATCGTGTCGGCCGAGCGTCTGTCCGTCGAAACCATGGCACTGCTGATCCGCGAATGCAGCGGCATCGTGTGCCTGTGCCTGCCCGACGACAAGATTCGCGCGCTCGAACTGCCGCCGATGGCCGTCAACAACGAAAGCCGTCACGGCACCGCGTTCACGGTGTCGATCGAAGCGCGCGACGGCGTGACCACCGGCGTGTCCGCGCTCGATCGCGTGACGACGATTCGCGCGGCGATCGCCGACAACGCGAAGCCTGCCGACATCGTGCGTCCGGGCCATGTGTTCCCGCTGCGCGCAATGCCCGGCGGTGTGCTGGCGCGTCGCGGCCACACCGAAGGCACCGTGGACCTCGCGATTCTCGCGGGCCTGAAGCCGGCCGGCGTGCTGTGCGAACTGATGAACGCGGACGGTACGATGACGCGCGGCGCGGACGTCGAGCGCTTCGCCGCGCAACACAATCTGCCGATGCTGACGATCGCCGAACTCGTCGAGTTCCGCGAGGCGCTCGCGCAGACGCGCGAGTGCGTCGCTGCCGAAGCGTGAGATGGTGCGCGCGTCGCGTCGTGTCGGGATGACGTGACGTGCGCTGTAAAAACGAAAGGCCGGCTCTCTCTCGAACCGGCCTTTTTTCGTTGCTGCCAGGGACAGCTTAAGCGGGAGCCAGCGCCATCCGCGCGACGTGACGCTACGCCTTCATAACGCCGCGCAGCTTACGACTGCACGTCGCCGAACTCGCCGCGCATGCCCGCTTCGATCAGCGCGGGCAGTTCATCCATGTGCATCATGATGCGCGTCATGCCCATCTGGCGCAGCGCGTCCGCATAGCCGTCGGGGATATGGCTCGCGCCGACGAACGCGATCGTCTTCATGCCCGCCGCGCGCGCCGCATTCAAACCCGCGACGCTGTCCTCGACCACGATGCAGCGCGACGGCTCCACGCCGAGCGTTTGCGCCGCGAACAGATAGACATCGGGATATGGTTTCGGCCGCGCCACCTGTTCGGCGCTGAATATCCGTTCGCCGAAAATCTGCTGCAACCCCGCTCGCCGCACCGACGCGCTCACGCGCGTCATCCGGCTGTTCGACACGACCGCGGCCGGCAGCGTCACGCGTTGCAATGCGTCGCGCACGCCGTTGATCGGGCTCAGCGATGCCGCGAGTTCGAGCTCGACGTTGTGTTCGATAGTGTCGAGAAAATCGGCGGGCAACGTGAGGTCGAAGGACTTCTCGATGCCTTCGAGAAAGCGCGACGTCTGCTGGCCAAAAGCGGTTTTGACGACGGGTTCGAAGTCGATGCCGGGAAAGGTCGCGGTGAGCGTTTCGACCATCACGCGGTCGGCGATGATTTCGCTGTCGACGAGCACGCCGTCGCAGTCACAGATGAGGTGGTCGATCATGCCTGGAAACGGAAAGCAGGGGAGTGCGGGAGCAGGGCGTTTGGAACACTTGCTGGCTCGGGCGCGGCGATTGAAAGCGTCATGATACGTGCTTTCAATCGCCGCGCCGTGAGATGCGGGGGGGCGGATGTGATCGGCGAAGCCGCTGGATGCGCGGCTTCACGATGGTGGACGCGATTTGCCGGTGAAGCGGAGAGGACACTGGCGCATGCAGGGTGTTCAGGCGCGTGGGCCACTCAGTACGCCGAAGCTACCCGGCGCATTCAACGCACCCCACGCACCCCACCTGCTCAATGCATATCCGCCCACGCCTTCGCCGCGCGGACCGCGCGCTTCCAGCCATCCAGACATGCCTTGACTTCAGCATGCGGCAGCGCCGGCGTGAAGCGACGTTCGAGCTTCCATTGCTGTTGCAGTTCGTCGACGTCCTTCCAGTAGCCAACCGCAAGCCCGGCCAGATACGCCGCGCCCAAGGCGGTCGTTTCCGGCACCTTCGGACGCACCGCGTCGACGCCCAGAATGTCCGCCTGGAATTGCATCAGCAGATTGTTCGCGCAGGCGCCGCCGTCCACGCGCAGTTCGCCGATGTGAATGCCGGAGTCGGCTTCCATCGCCTGCAATACGTCGAGCGACTGGTAGGCGATCGAGTCGAGCGCCGCGCGGGCGATATGCGCGGAGGTCGTGCCGCGCGTCACGCCGAACAGCGTGCCGCGCGCATGCGCGTTCCAGTGCGGCGCGCCGAGTCCGGCGAAGGCTGGCACCAGATACACGCCATCGCAATGTGGCACGCCGCGCGCGAGCGTTTCGATCTCGGCAGCATTCTTGATGATGCCGAGGCCGTCGCGCAGCCATTGCACCACCGCGCCGCCGATGAAGATGCTGCCTTCGAGCGCGTAGTCGATCTGGTCGCCGATCTGCCACGCAATCGTGGTGACGAGATTGTTCTTCGATTCGATCGGCTTGTCGCCGGTGTTCATCACGAGGAAGCAGCCGGTGCCGTAGGTGTTCTTCACCATGCCCGACGCCGTGCACATCTGGCCGAAGAGGGCGGCGTGCTGATCGCCGGCAATGCCCGCGAGCGGAATCTTCGACGCGAACACGGTGGTCTTGGTCGGCCCATACACTTCCGACGACGGCCGCACTTCCGGCAACATGCTGCGCGGAATGTCGAGCGCGTCGAGCAGTTCGTCGTCCCACTTCAGCGTGTGGATGTTGAACAGCATCGTGCGCGACGCGTTGGTCACGTCGGTGACGTGCAGGCTGCCCTTGGTGAAGTTCCACACCAACCAGCTGTCGACCGTGCCGAATGCGAGGCGGCCTTGCCGCGCTTTCTCGCGTGCGCCTTCGACGTTGTCCAGAATCCAGCGGATCTTGGTCGCCGAGAAATACGAGTCGATCGGCAGACCCGTTTTCGCGCGGACCTTGTCTTCGAGTCCTTGCTCCTTGAGCTGGTCGCAGAAGTCGGCGGTGCGGCGGTCCTGCCAGACGATCGCGTTGTAGACCGGATGGCCGGTTTCGCGATCCCACACGATGGTCGTTTCACGCTGGTTGGTGATGCCGATCGCGGCGATCGACGTGCCGTTCATGCCGGCGCGCGTCACGGCCTCCGCGGCGACGCCCGCCTGGGTCGACCAGATTTCCTGCGGATCGTGCTCGACCCAGCCGGGGTGCGGATAGATTTGCTGGAATTCTTTCTGAGCGATCGACACGACATTGCCGACCCGGTCGAACAGCATCGCACGCGAGCTGGTGGTGCCTTGGTCAAGCGCGAGGATGTACTGATCCTGCATTGTCTCTTCTCCATGCGTTACGAATCGCCGGTCTGCCGACCGGCGATGGGAGCCGCCTGTTGTTCTAGCCGGGCAGCAATCGTCGATGAGATTGTGCGGCCCGGACGGGTCCAGCCGAAAGGGGTGAGTGGAGCGGAAGCGCATCGTCGGCAACTGCAGCGCATGCGTTGCCGCGTTGCGCCGCGTGCGCCGCTTCCGTCTACGCAGCCTATGCGCGCAGTTTATGCGCTCTGCCGCGCAGGTTCGCGGGCGAACCATGCGTCGATGTCATGCGTGATCGAATCGAGCGTGCCCGGCTCGACGTGCAGACCGAGTTTCGAGCGGCGCCACAGCACGTCCTGAGCGCTGCGCGCCCATTCGATGTCGCGCAGGTAAGTCAGTTCGGCTTCATAGAGGCCCGGCGCGAACTCACGGCCGAGTTCGGCCAGCGAGCGCGCATTGCCGACAACCCGTGCGGCGCGCGTGCCATAAGCGCGCGCGAGGCGGTGCGCAAGTTCGGCCGGCAGCCACGCATGCTGTTGCCGGAAGCCGGCGAGGAAGCGCTCGAAGTCGGCGTTCGCGATATCGCCGCCGGGCAATGGCGCGCCGACCGTCCACGCGGGCGCGCCGTTGTGCAACGCTTGCGCGAGCGTGTCGACGGCCTGTTCCGCGAGCTTGCGGAACGTCGTGATCTTGCCGCCGAACACCGACAGCAGCGGCGCTTCGCCCGCGAGCGCGTCGAGTTCGAGCGAGTAATCGCGCGTGACCGCGGACGGGTTGTCCGCGCCTTCTTCCTCGAGCAGCGGACGCACGCCCGAATAGGTCCAGCGCACGTCGGCCGGCGAGATCTTCTGCTTGAAATAGCGGTTGATCGAGTCGCACAGGTACTGCGTTTCGCCGGCGTCGATCGCCACTTGCGACGGGTCGCCGCGATATTCGAGGTCGGTCGTGCCGATCAGCGTGTAATCGCCTTCGTACGGGATTGCGAAGATGATCCGCTTGTCCGGGTTCTGGAAGATGTACGCGTGGTCGTGATCGAACAGACGGCGCGTGACGATGTGGCTGCCTTTCACGAGGCGCACGCTGTGAGACGCGGGGCGGCCGAGCGCGCCTTGCAGGAGTTCGCCGACCCACGGGCCCGCGGCGTTTGCTATCGACGCGGCGCGCACGTCGAGCGTCGTGCCGTCCGCGCGCCGCAGTTGCGCGCGCCACTCGCCGCCGGCGCGCACTGCGCTGATCAGCTTCGTGCGCGTCAGGATGGTCGCGCCGTGCTCCTGCGCATCGAGCGCGTTCAGCACGACGAGGCGCGCGTCGTTGACCCAGCCGTCCGAATACACGAAACCGCGTTTGATCGAGTCGACCAGCGGCGCGCCGGCGGGATGGTTGCGCATCGTGATGCCGCGCGAACCGGGCAACAGCTCGCGTTTGGCGAGGTGGTCGTAAAGGAACAGGCCCGCGCGGATCAGCCAGGCCGGGCGCAGATCGGGCATGTGCGGCATCACGAAGCGCAGCGGCCACATGATGTGCGGCGCTGCGCGCAGCAGCGTTTCGCGCTCCTGCAACGCTTTGCGCACCAGTCCGAACTCGCGGTATTCGAGGTAGCGCAGGCCGCCGTGAATCAGCTTGGTACTGGCCGACGACGTATGCGCGGCCAGATCGTCCTGCTCGCAAAGCAGCACCGACAGGCCGCGGCCGGCCGCATCGCGTGCGATGCCTGCGCCGTTGATCCCGCCGCCAACGACGAGCAAATCGTATCGGGAGCCTTGCGTCACCTGCTATGTCCCCTGCGTTGCGCTTAAAATCGGATGGAAAATTTACCGAACAGGTCGTGTTCGTTTTCGAACTTTAATGAACACATTCGAAAAAGTAAAGTTCGCTTTATCCGGGCATGTATTGGCCGGTCGGCCAGGGGAGTGGCGCAACGCGCGGCCGAGGACGATACTCTCGGCAGCAGCCATTTCGAGGTGAATTAATGCGTGGACTTTTGATGATCGGCGCCGCTGCGCTTCTCACGGGATGCGTCAGCTCGCCGAGCCTGACGGGCACGAGGGGCGCACCGTCGTTCGAGGCGTTGCAACAGATGTGCACCCCGCAGACCGTCGACTACGGCCAGGACGCGCAGGGCGTCTACGCGGCGTTCTTCGACGCGTATGTGGCGAACCGGCGCGGCGCGTTGTCGAAGGAGGATTTCTGCGCGTTTCAGGCGGCTATCGCCCAGCGTCATGCGAGCGAAGGCGCGAGCGCTGATCCGCAGGTGCGCAATCAGTGGGTCGAGTTCTTCATTGCGCAGCGGGCCAAGGCGTTGAGCTGGCGCGCGGCGGTCGATCCGACGTTGCGCAGCGGCTGAGCGGGGCGTTTGCTTTCTGCTTTTGCGGGCGAGCTAGCGCTAGCGGCGACCGCTTGGGCGGCGACCTTGCGACTGGGAGGGATAACCCGGCGGGTCAGCGGCTTTTGGCGACGCCGCTCACGCTGCGCGTGAGCGCCAAGCCGCACCATGCGGCGGATCTGGAGCGCACACGGCTTCGCGAGCCGGGCGCGCGCTCAGCGTTCGAGGGGTATCGACGGTCGGAATGGCTCGTTGCGCGCGGGCAGCGACAACCGATTCATACGGCAAAGAACTACAAGGCAATCTACACAAAGCAAGGGTGCGTGCGAACATGCGCAACGCACCCTGCCGTCATTGCAAGGCCGGACGTCGACTGCAAAAAACAGCGACAAGCCCTGGCGACACTAGGAAAGACGCTTGATAGCCCGCAGCGCGTTGTCGCCGGTTTCCGTCACACGCCATTGTTCGTTGCCCGACGCGAGTCGTTCGAGTTCTACCAACTGGCGTTCCAGCAGCGCGTCGAGTTCTTCTCGACCCATGTCGACCTGATTGGGGGCGTCCTTGACGAGCAACAACGTGGCGAATTCATGCGGACTCAGCATTGTTCTCTCCATGTCAAGCAAACGCGGACGGCCTTGCCGGCGACTGGCCAGGAGGCCAGAGAAGTCCGCTAGAGGATCGGGCGGGAAGTACGGTTCAAGACAAATTCACACAACCGGCGCTACGCGGAACGCGGAATGAACGCCGGGGAACTGGAGTGTAGTCAACCGCGCGTTAAACACCAAACACGCCCCCGCAAATATTCCGTTTGACAATTGCCCGGCCCGGCGGCGGTTGCGAACCGCGGCCCGATCCTTGATTTCACTCGAAGTTTTGCGTGCGCTGCAGCATGGTCCCGGACGCCTTGCCTACCCTGCGACATACAGCTGGCAATTGGCGGCGGCGAGCGTCTCGCCGAGCTCCGCAGGTGGAGCGGCATCGGTGAACAACGCGTCGATCTGATCGAGATGGCCCTGGCGAACCAGCGCCGGGCGACCGAATTTGGAGCTGTCGGCGGCGAGGAACACGGTGCGCGCGTGCTGGATGATCGCCTCGGCCACGCGCACTTCGCGGGTGTCGAAATCGCGCAGGGTGCCGTCCGTCTCGATGCTCGACGTGCCGATGATCGCGAAGTCCACCTTGAACTGGCGGATGAAGTCGATCGCCAGTTCGCCGACGATCCCTTTGTCCCACGGCCGCACGATGCCGCCCGTCACCAGCACCTCGCAATCCGGATAGCCGCTCATCATGCTGGCGACGTTCAGATTGTTGGTGATCACGCGCAGTCCGCGATGCCGGTTGAGCGCGCGGGCGACTTCCTCGGTGGTCGTGCCGAGGTTGATGAACAGCGACGCCTGATCGGGAATGTGGGTGGCCACTAGCGCGGCGATGCGCCGCTTCTCGTCATGGAACATGCGCTGGCGCGCGGTGTAGGAGACGTTTTCGGAGCTGGTCGGCAAACTGGCGCCGCCGTGATAGCGGCGCAGCAGGTTCATGTCGGCGAGCCAGTTGACGTCGCGGCGGATCGTCTGCGGCGTCACGTCGAAGTGGGCCGCGAGGTCGTCCACGGTCACGAAGCCGTCGCGTTGCACCCACTCCAGCAATTCCTGTTGCCGGGCATTGAGAGTGAGGCGGGGGTCTCGGGTCATGTGTCTCGGGTCGTCGGATTTTTATCGGCGCTCCCCGCCGTCAGCGCAATGCGCCGAGCCGGAAAGCGGATCATGCGTGAACGGGGTGTGGGTATTGTAAGACCATCGGACCCCTTGTCCGCCAACTCGTGCAAGCTGCATAACTGGCGCGACCGCGATCGTTCGATCCATTCAGGCGCCTGGCGCATTTATTCATTTGATAAATGAATTTGTTTTTTGGGCTGGTTCGCGCTGCAATCCACGGTTTCGCGTTTCACCCCCGTTTTCATGATTCCCACGATGTCCGGCGGCTTTTTCGTCGCACCGGACCGCGCTTTCGAGAGTGTTCGACATGACTGGCTTCAACTGGCAAAACCCCTATCCGACGCCGCGTCTGCCTGTATTCGCGCGCAACATCGTTTCGACTTCGCATCCGCTCGCCGCGCAAGCCGGGCTGCGCATGCTGTGGAAAGGCGGCAATGCCGTCGATGCGGCGATCGCGGCGGCCGCCGCCATCACGGTGGTCGAGCCGGTGTCGTGCGGTCTCGGCGGCGATGCGTTCGCGCTGGTGTGGGACGGCAAGAAGCTGCATGGGCTGAACGCGTCGGGCGTGTCGCCGGCGGCGTGGAACGTCGACTACTTCAAGCGCAAGTACGGCGAGGAAAACGGCCTCGCGAAGCAACCCAAGCGCGGCTGGGACGCGGTGACGGTGCCCGGCGTGATCGCGGGCTGGGAAGCGCTGCATCAGAAGTTCGGCACGCTGCCGTTCGCCGACCTGATGGAGCCGGCCATCGAAATCGCCGAGCGCGGTCATGCGGTGGCGAGCATCGTCGCCTACAAGTGGGCGGCGGCCGTGCCGGAGTTGAAAGACCTGCCGGGCTTCGCGCAAACCTTCATGCCGCGAGGCCGCGCGCCGGAAGTGAGCGAGCTGGTCCGTTTCCCCGGCCATGCGAAGACGCTGCGCAAGCTCGCCGAGCAAGGTCCGCGCGCGTACTACGAAGGCGAGATCGCCGAGCAGATCGCGGCGTTTGCGCGCGAAGGAGGCGCGGCGCTCACGCTCGACGACCTGCGCAATTACCGCGCGGACTGGGTTGAGCCGATCGGCAAGGAATATCGCGGTCACACCGTGCATGAGATTCCGCCGAACGGCCAGGGCATCGCGGCGCTGATCGCGCTGGGCATTCTCGAAAAATTCGACGTGAAGGAACTGGCGGTCGACAACGTCGAGTCGCAACACTTGCAGATCGAAGCGATGAAGCTGGCGTTCGCCGACGTGTACCGCTACGTCGCCGATCCGCGTTCGATGGAGGTCACGCCCGAACAGATGCTCGACGACGCGTACCTCACGTCGCGCGCGAAGCTGATCGACCACAAGCGCGCGACGCAGTTCGACTTCGGCATGCCGAAGGCGGGCGGCACGATCTACATGTCGGTGGCCGACGAGCGCGGCATGATGGTGAGCTTCATCCAGTCGAACTACATGGGCTTCGGCTCGGGCATCGTGGTGCCGGACAGCGGCATCGCGATGCAGAACCGCGGCTGCGGCTTTTCGATGGACCCGAAGTCGCCGAACGTGGTGGAAGGCGGCAAGCGGCCGTTCCATACGATCATTCCGTCATTCCTCACGCAGCAGGTGAACGGCCAGCAGGAAGCGGTGATGAGCTTCGGCGTGATGGGCGGCGACATGCAGCCGCAAGGCCACCTGCAATCGATCGTGCGGATGCTCGACTACGGTCAGCAGCCGCAGGCCGCGTGCGATGCGCCGCGCTGGAAGGTCAACCGCGACTTCACGATCGACATCGAATCGACGCTCGATCCGAAGACCGCCGAGGCGCTGCAAAAGCTCGGCCACACGATCAAATCGGTCGACGATCCGTACATGGACTTCGGCTCGGGCCAGTACATCTGGAAGCTGGATCGTGACGAGCCGGAGCGCGGCTACGTGGCGGCAAGCGACAGCCGCCGCGACGGGCTGGCAGCCGGGTTCTAACTGACGCATATGCGAGGCGCGGCGCTGCTAGCGCGGCCGCTTCGGGCGACGCCTGGCCCGGCTTTCGGCGAGGCGGCGCGCGGCGCGTTTCGCTGCGTGGGGACGCGTTTCGCTGCGTGGGGACGCGTTTCGCTCGCTGTGAGCGTTGCGTCAGCTGCGCGCGGCCAGGCGGCAACGCAGCAACGCGAAGCACGCATGGCGCCAAGGGCGCGCGTGAGCGCCGCCATTGAGCGGCGCCAGCCGCCTTGTGCGCGCAATGCGCGCCCCACGCACATCATCCGCATTTCATACACACACCGCACGCCCGCGCATCAGGCGTCACATCAGGCATTGAACAAGGCAGGAGACATCATGCAAACCAAGGCGTCGCCATCGGCGACCGCTTCCCCACCTACGCCGGCCGCGCCGCTTTCCAAAGCGATGGTGCGGCGGATCGTGTTTTCGTCATCGGTCGGCAATGCGCTCGAGTGGTTCGACTTTCTGGTCTACGGCTACTTCGCGACGATCATCGCCAAAGAGTTCTTCCCGATGCAGGACGAGTGGCTCTCGACGCTGCTCGCCATCGCCACCTTCGGTATCTCGTTCCTGATGCGGCCGCTGGGCGCCGTCGTGCTGGGCATCTACGGCGACCGCAAGGGCCGCAAGGCGGCGCTCACGCTCGCCATCGCGCTGATGATGGTCGGCACCTTCACGATGGCCGTGATGCCGCCGTATGCGTCGATCGGTCTGGCCGCGCCTTTGCTGATCCTGCTCGCGCGGCTCGTGCAAGGCTTCGCGGTCGGCGGCGAGTTCGGCAGTGCGACGGCCTTCATGGTCGAGCACAGCGCGTCGCGCCGCGGCTATTACGCGAGCTGGCAGTTTGCAAGTCAGGGCCTCGCGGCGATCACCGCCGCCACCTTCGGCTCGCTGCTGACCGCGTGGATGTCGCCCGAGCATCTCAGTAGCTGGGGCTGGCGTCTGCCGTTCGTGTTCGGTTTGCTGGTCGGGCCGGTGGGCTTCTACATCCGTTCGCATCTCGACGAGACCCCGGAGTTCATCGAAATGCGCAAGGCGCGCGAGGCGGCCAACGAAGGCAAGGGCGCGAGCGAAGAGAAGGGCGTGTCGTTCGCCAACCAGTGGGTCAACCTGCTGCTCGCGATCGGCATCGTCGCGCAGTCGACGGTCGGCGTATACGTGCTGCAACTCTACATGCCGATGTACGCGGTCAAGCAGTTGCACATGTCGGCGGCCGCGTCGTTCGGTGTGGTGGTGCTCAACGGCGGACTGCAGTTCATCCTGTCACCGGTGATGGGCGCGCTGTCCGATCGCATCGGCCGGATTCGCATCATGCTGACTACGTCGATCCTGATGGGCACGCTGATCTATCCGATGTTCGCGTGGCTGCAGACGCATCCGACGATCGGCTGGCTGCTGATGCTGCAAGCGATCGCCGGTATCTTCAAGGCCGCTTACTCCGGCCCGATGCCCGCGCTGATGTCGGAGATATTCCCGACGCACGTGCGCTCGACGGGCCTTTCGATCGGTTACAGCATCGGCGTGACGATCTTCGGCGGCTTCGCACCGACGATCGTCGAGACCTTCATTCATTTGACCGGCGACAAACTCGCGCCAAGTTACTACGTGTTGCTTGCCGCCGTGTTGTCGGGCGTGTCGCTGATCATCGTGGCCCGCCGCATGCGCCGCGCGCCTGCGCTGCGCGGCGCTCAACCCGCCTGAGCGCAATGTATCGAAGACCCGGGCCGACGGCGTTGCCGGCCTGACGCGTAGGGCTCGGTTGCCTATGTGGAAAGCCAGCTCATCGAGCTGGCTTTTTTACGTCTCCGCTCGCCGCGTTGTTCGACCGAACGTTTCGACTATCTCTGAATTGGAACTGCGGCCCTTCGGCATGGTCTGTGCTGTGTTATCTGCAGAGTTGGGTAACACCGGCTAAGATGCAAGATACAAGGGGTTAACTCTAATTCAAGCGCTGTACCGACACGGTGAACCGTCACGGCGAATGCGGGCGGTTCGAGCAGGCATCACGCGTCGGAGCAGCATTCGGAGCAAGACACGATGCACACCGAGCTGAACCATGTCATGCCCTGGCGGATCGAGGACATCGACCTCACCCGCATTGATCGGCAGAAGGCTGTCGCGAACGAAGATCTGCTGTTGCTCCTGTGCGCGGCTTCGTTCATTGAAAGCGGCACCGATCTCTACACCAGCAACCTGAGCACTTTTTTCAACGGCGATCCTGAGGTCTCGGCCTGGCTCAACAACGAGTGGGAGCCGGAAGAGATGCAGCATGGCCGCGCGCTCAAGACGTACGTCGCCTACGTGTGGCCCGAATTCGACTGGGATACCGCGTTTCGTAATTTCATGGACGAGTATTCGCTGACCTGTTCGGTCGAAGACTTCGAGAAGACCCGCGCGCTCGAAATGGTCGCGCGCTGCGTGGTGGAAACCGGCACGGCCACGCTGTATCGCGCGATCGGGGAGTGCTCGGATGAACCGGTGCTCAAGCAGATCACCGACAACATCCGCACCGACGAAGTCCGTCACTACAAGCACTTTTTCAA
Source organism: Paraburkholderia ginsengisoli NBRC 100965 (assembly GCF_000739735.1). Lineage (GTDB taxonomy): Bacteria > Pseudomonadota > Gammaproteobacteria > Burkholderiales > Burkholderiaceae > Paraburkholderia > Paraburkholderia ginsengisoli. The sequence continues at coordinate 118,969 of NZ_BBJF01000002.1, forward strand.
GTTCTTCAAGAAGTACAACAAGATCGAAGGCAACGGGCGTCTCGCCGTACTCGGTGCGTTGATGCGCCGCGTGATGGAGATCAAGAACGAAGACTCGGAGATAGCACTGCGCCATGTGTTCGCGATTCGCTATCCGGAGCGCGTGCACGATTCGGCGTATAACCGCGAACGCGCGGCGCGTATCAATGCGCTGGTGCGGCGCAATCTGTCGGCCGACATGTGCGTGAAGATGCTGCTCAAGCCACTCGATCTGCCGGCGAAGATTCAGCCGGGCGTGCACTATCCGCTCGCGAAGATCACGCAGCATGTGTTCTTTCGCTGAGTCGAGTCCGAGGGACGCCGCGTGTAAGCACACGATCACCTGACGAAGAATGGCCCGCCGATGCGGGCCATTCTTTTTTCGAGGCATGATTGAGCCTTGGCTACTTTCAACCGGATCGACAGCATGAGCGATTCCTCCGCACCCGCACGTCCGCTCGAACAGAACGCGTTCGACGAATGGCCCGATGCCGTGCGCGCGTTGTTCGACGGGTCGTCGCTCGCGAGCAAGGCGGGGTTCACCGCGTCGCTGCTGACGGTCGATACGAGCGGCCATATCCGCACGTCGCTGCTCGGCGTCGGCGAATTGTATGCGCCTGATTCGCGCACGCTGTGCATCGCGTTGTGGCCGCAAGCGCGAGCGACGCGCGCGATCGCGCAAAGCGGACGCGCCGCGTTGAGCTTCGTCTGCGACGCAGCGTTCTATCAGGTGCAGTTGCTGTTCACGCCGCTAGCGGGCATCGCCGGCGACGAGAGCGGTCTGGTCTATCTGATCGGTTCGATCGATACGGCTGACGAGCAGAGCGTGCGTTATGCGCGCCTGACGAGCGGCATTACGTTCGAACTGGAGGGGGAGGGAAGTGCGGTGCTCGACCGATGGGAACGGCAGATCGAGCACCTGAAGCAGGCCGCTGCGGCCGGCCGTTAGTCCCTCGGCGAGGGGCTGAACGGCAAGACGGAGTGGTGTTGAAGCTTAGCGGCCGCGTTGACCGCTGCGCGACGGCTGGCCGCCACGCGGTGCGTCGGTGCGCGGCTTCGCGCCACCCAGCAACGCACCCGGGTTGCCGCCTTGCGGCTTGTTCGCGTTCGGCTTGCGCGGCGCATGTTGCGCGGCGCTGCCTTCATGCGCGACCGCACGCGGGCGGTCGTCGTGACGCTGACCATCGCGACGCGGCTGGCCCCCGTTGCCGGCCGGCTTTGCGCCCTGCGGCTTCGCCTGACCGTTCGCCGGACGTTGACCCGAGCGCTGCGCCGGCTTCGCCGCTGCGGCACCATCACGCTTCGGCGCGCCTTGGCCCTGACGCGGCGAACGGCCGCCACCGCCGCCACCACCCTGGCCGCGACGCAGGATCGGTTCCGGCTTCGCGGTCGGGTCCGGTTCGAAACCGGCGATCACTTCCTGCGGCACCGGACGCTTGATCAGCTTCTCGATGTCCTTCAGGAGTTGCAGTTCGTCGACGCACACCAGCGACACCGCTTCGCCCGTCGCGCCCGCGCGGCCCGTGCGGCCGATACGGTGCACGTAGTCTTCCGGTACGTTCGGCAGATCGTAGTTGACCACGTGCGGCAGCTGATCGATATCGATACCGCGTGCGGCGATGTCCGTCGCGACGAGCACCTGCAACGTGTTGTTTTTGAACTCAGCGAGCGCGCGCGTACGAGCCGACTGGCTCTTGTTGCCGTGAATCGCGAGTGCGCTGATGCCGTCCTTGGTCAGTTGCTCGGCAAGGCGGTTTGCGCCGTGCTTCGTGCGCGTGAATACCAGCACCTGGAACCAGTTGTGCTGCTTGATCAGATGCGTGAGCAGCTCGCGCTTCTTGTCGCGGTCGACCGGGTGAATCTTTTGCGCGACTGTTTCCGCGGTCGTGTTGCGGCGGGCCACTTCGATCAGCGCCGGCGAATCGAGCAGGTTGTCGGCGAGCGTCTTGATCTCGTCGGAGAAGGTGGCCGAGAACAACAGGTTCTGGCGTTTCGGCGGCAGCTTCGCGAGCACGCGCTTGATGTCGTGGATGAAGCCCATGTCGAGCATCCGGTCGGCTTCGTCGAGCACGAGAATCTCGAGATGCGACAGGTCGATGGTCTTTTGCTGCATGTGATCGAGCAGACGGCCCGGTGTCGCGACGACGATGTCCACGCCGCTGCGCAGCGCGCCGATCTGCGGATTGATGCCGACGCCGCCGAACATCACGGTCGACTTCAGCTTCAGGTACTTGCCATACGCGCGCACGCTTTCTTCGACCTGCGCCGCCAGTTCGCGCGTCGGCGTGAGGATCAGTGCGCGCACCGCGCGCTTGCCCGAGCCAGTGGCGACGGCGGGCATCGAGTTCAGACGCTGCAGGATCGGCAGCGTGAAGCCGGCGGTCTTGCCGGTGCCCGTCTGCGCGCCGGCCAGCAGGTCGCCGCCATTGAGCACGGCGGGGATCGCTTGCGTCTGGATGGGAGTCGGTGTGGTGTAGCCGAGTTCGTGTACAGCGCGGACCAGCGGTTCGGACAAGCCGAGGGAATCAAAAGACATAAATGCTCTTTGCAATGCAGTTTCGCGAACGGCACAAATGGGCTCTGGCAGGCGTGAACGCCGCATGAACACGCCCGCATGGCGCGTTCGAGGCCAAAGCCCAGTTCCGGTCGCAGAGAAATCGGCGGCACGCTCAAACACGTGCCGAATGCTTCAACGCGCTATGCAGACACGTTGACTGGCCTTAAGTTGCATTTCGTCGCCGTGGGATGTCATGCGACATAGCGCGCAACACTGACGAATTGACACAGACTGCCCGCCAGTACGAACAGGTGCCAGATACCATGTCCATGCCGGATGCGCTCGTCGTTGATGAAGAAGTAGATGCCGGCGCTGTAGATGACTCCGCCGGCCACGAGCCAGGCGGTACCCGCTGCAGGTAATGCTTGCAGCAGCGGACGGACGGCAACGAGCGCGAGCCATCCCATCAGGACATACAGCACCATCGAAACGCTGCGGGTGCGTCGCCCGAGCGTCAGTTCCTGCACGATGCCGAGGGCGGCAAGCCCCCAGCTCACGCCGAACAACGACCAGCCCCACGGCCCGCGCAAGGTGACAAGCGTGAACGGAGTGTAGCTGCCGGCGATCAGCAGATAGATCGCCGAATGGTCGCATTTCTGCAGCACCGCTTTGACGCGCGGATTACGCACGCTGTGGTAAAGCGTCGAGATAGCATACAGCACGAACAGCATCGCACCGTACACGGCGAAGCTGACGACCTTGTACGCGTCCCCGGCGAGCGCGCCCATCGTGACGAGCGTCGCCAGCCCCACCACCGACAGCACGGCGCCGACGAGATGGGTAATGCTGTTGAAACGCTCACCGACTTGCACGGCTCTTTCCTCCTGCCCGGTTCATAAGGGCAAATACCCACATGATACCGGTCCTACAAAAACGAAGGGCGCGGCCGCGAATTTCGCAGGCCGCGCCCCAGGTGCAACGAACGCTGCTTAGTCGAGCGGCGCCGAACGCAGATCGGCCACTTGCTGCGGCGACACCGGCGTACCGTGGTTGCCCCACGACATACGAATGTACGTCACCACTGCCGCGACTTCCGTGTTCGACAGCGACTGTGCGAACGGCGGCATGCCATACGGATGCGGGTTAGCTTCCGTGCTCGGCGGATAACCGCCGTTCAGCACCATACGGATCGGGTTGACCGCCGAGGGCATCTGAATCGACTGGTTGTTCGCGAGCGGCGGGAAAGCCGGCGGCTGGCCAAGGCCATTTTCCGCGTGGCACTTCGCGCAGTTGTCAGCGTAGATCTTCGCGCCTTGCTTCAACAGTTCGCCGCCGAACTTTTCCGACGTTTCGAGCTGCAGCGGCTCCGGCGCCTCGCTCTTCTGCGGAATCGTCTTCAGGTACGTGGCCATCGCGTTGATGTCCGCGTCGGACATGTATTGCAGGCTGTTGTGAACCACTTCAGCCATCGGACCAAACACCGCGCCGCGATTCGACACGCCGGTCTTCAGCAGATCGGCGATGTCCTTCAGGTCCCAGTCGCCGAGACCGGCTTCGCGGTTCGACGTCAGCGACGGCGCATACCAGTTCTGCAGCGGAATCAGGCCGCCGGCAAAAGCCGCCGAATTGACCGGGCCGCCCATCGCGTTGATCGATGTGTGGCACATGCCGCAATGGCCGAGGCCTTCGATCAGGTACGCGCCGCGGTTCCATTCGACCGACTTGGTCGGATCCGGCTTGAACTCGCCTTCACGGAAGAACAGCGTGCGCCAGCCGATCAGCATGTTGCGCTGGTTAAACGGGAATTTGAGCTCGTGCGGGCGGCTCGGCACGTTGACCGGCGGGACCGAGCGCAGAAACGCGTAGATCGCGTCCGAGTCGGCGCGCGTGACCTTCGTGTAGCTCGTGAACGGGAAGCCCGGATACAACAGGCTGCCGTCTTTCGAGCGGCCGGTGTGCATCGCGCGATAGAAGTCGTCCTGGGTCCACTTGCCGATGCCGTACTGGTCGTCGGGTGTGATGTTTGGCGTGAACATTGTGCCGAACGGCGTGGCCATCGGCAGGCCGCCGGCGAACTGCTTGCCGCCGCGCACCGTGTGGCAGGCGATACAGTCGCCGGCGCGGGCAAGGTACTCGCCCTTCTTGATCAGTTCGGCCTGATCGGCGGGCGTGGCCGCCATCGCCGAGCCGTTATGCAGGTTGTCGCCGCCCGACCACAGGACGGGAACGAGAGCGGCAGCCGCAACCACGACGACTGCCGAGAGGGCGAACAAGGACTTGCGTTTCATTTGAGTGTCTCTCCCGGTGCCTTATTGCGGTTCGCTGCCGCAGGCAAGCGGAGTCTTCAACGAGCGGGCCGGAGCCGGCACGGGGTTTTGTGGGGCCTGCTGCGTGGAAAGCCATGCTGCAACGGCGTTCACGTCTTCGTCGGTCAGGCGCGTGGCGATGGTGTGCATGCAATCAGGTGCGATGGCATGACGCGTACCCGAGCGCCATGCGCCGAGCTGCGCGCTGATGTAATCGGAGTGCAGACCGACCAGACCCGGGATAGCCGGCTCCATACCGGTCAAGGCCTTGCCGTGGCAAGCCGCGCAAGCCGGAATCTGCTTGCCCGCGTCGCCGTTCAGCACGATCTGCTGGCCGCGCGCGAGCGTGGCCGACGACACCGTCGGCTTGGCCGGCGGCGGATACGGCGGACGCTGTTGCGAGAAGTACGTCGCGATCTTATGAAGGTAGTCGTCCGAAAGATACGTGACGAGATAGTTCATGGGCGGGTACTTGCGGCGCCCTTCGCGGAAGTTCTGCAACTGGTTGAAAAGATAGTCGGCCGGCTTGCCCGCGAGGCGTGGGAAGTAGTCGTTGTCCGTACCTTGCCCGTGAGTACCGTGGCAGGCCGTGCACCCTTGCACGCGCGCTTCCATCGTGTCGGGGGCCTTCGGTTGAGTCTGCGCTTTCGCAGCGCTATAGACACCCGCGGAGCCGATCAGGAGAAGGGCGAGCAGCGGGCGGAAAAGGCGTCTTGAAGACACGCGTAACTCCATCAAAATCGGGGACCTGACCGAACTTCGAGCGGCTCGGTGTGAAGGGCAGCCGGCGCTGCGGCGACGCAGCATTCTAACATCGAAGGGTGATAGTGACTATTTGCCACATTAGAGAAGGTTCCGGGTGTCACCGCTACGCGACAGTTTGACGCGGATGCCGTTTCAGGTGGGGCTTTTTGTTATCCCGATCTGGTTGCGCGCTCAACGCATTCCCGCGATGCATGGCGTGTCGTTCAACAAAGCAGGTTGAACCGATGTCCGCGCGAACCATCGAAGCGTACACTTCCGGGCTCGCTGGCTGCTGTCCGAGCCAGACGCGCCCGGTTCGACACCCATCGTTTTCCTGTTCATCAGCTATCGGCCTTACATGAAGCTATTCGATTTTTCCCGTCCGGCGCTGCGTGCGTTGATGCTCGGCGCCGCGGCGCTGGTTGTGACATCCACCGCTTTTGCGCATGCGCATCTCGCGTCGAGCGAGCCGGCCGCCAACGCCGAAGCCGTCGCGCCCACCACCGTGACGATTCATTTCACCGAGCCGCTCGAGCCGGCCTTCAGCAAGATCACGCTCGCCGACGCGAGCGGCCAGGCGGCCGCGCCGGCTGCCTCGGAAGTCGACAGGCTGGACGCCAGGGTGATGCGCCTGCCGCTGCCGCAGTTGAGCGCGGGCCGCTATGCGGTGCACTGGATCGCGGTTGCCACGGATGGCCACCGTACTCAGGGCGACTTTGCGTTCAACGTCAAATGAGCGTCGACGGATTGTGGATCGGGCAGGTCACAATGGCCGCGCTCATGAACGTCGCGTTTGCGTTTGCCGTCGGTTCGGCGCTGCTCGGCGCGTGGCTCGCGAACGACGCCCAGCAGAAAATCTCGCCCGCGCGACCGGCCTGGCTGCGCGCGCAACGATCGTTGCTGACCGCCACCGTCGTGCTGGTGCTCGCGGACCTCGGCTGGCTGCTGTATCAGGCGGCGTCGATGGGCGGCGTCGCGTTGCCGGCCGCGTTCGGCGTGGTGCCGACCGTGCTGACGCAAACGCATGTCGGCTACGGCTGGAGCGTGGCGTTTGCCGGCGCGCTGGTGCTGCTCGGCACGGCGATGACCAGTCACACGGGCATGCTGCGCAATGCGCTGCTGTGGCTCGCGGTGATCGCGGTCGCCGCTGGCAAGGCGTCGCTGGGGCATGCGGCCGATGCCGGCGTGGCCTCGACCGCGATCGGCATGCAAACGCTGCACGTGCTCGTCACGAGCGTCTGGGGCGGGCTGGCGATGGCGGCAGGGCTCGCGGTCCTGCCGGCGCTCGGCACGTCGACCGCGCGCGGGATGCTGATTCGTACCGCGGCCCAGGTGTCGAATGTGTCGGTGGTGGCGGTGGGGCTGGTGCTGCTGTCCGGCATCTTCAACGCCGTGCGCGGGTCGGGCGGCTCGCTTCAGGCGATTCAGTTCAGCACGTGGGGTCATGTGTTGACGCTGAAACTCGTGCTGGTCGCGATGGCGCTCGTGCTCGGCGGACTCAACCGCTTCCTCGCGTTGCCGCGCCTGCGCCGCACGGCATCGACCATGGATGCGCATACGTTCGTCAACGTGCTGTATCTGGAAGCGCTGGCGATGATCGGGGCGTTTGTCGCGGCGGCCGTGCTGTCGCATAGCGTGCCGGGATTTGCGGCTTTCGGTTGAGCGCGCATAAAAAAGCGCCGCACGGCAAGAGCGTGCGGCGCAATACACACGGACGCCTGGCGGTGGCCAGCAAATCCGTTACTGCTCTTCAGGCGGCGAGCACATCGCGGCTCGCCCGTTCCAGCGTTTCCTCCGGAAACATTTCCTGCTGCAATTCGCCGGCGTCGCTAAACCATTGGCAGATCAGCCAGTTGCCCGGCGCGAACAGCACCGGCCCGCTCCAGGTTGCGGTCATCGGGCGTCCGCCGGATCTGAGTTTCAGCACTTCGCCCGCGCGATACGCCGGTTTCGCGCGTCTCTTCGTCAGTCGCATGGTGAGCTATTCGCGGGATCGAGCCGCTTACTCGAAGCCGAGCCGATGGCCGAGGATCGGCGCGCAGAAGAGCGCGATCGCGCAGCCCGCGGCCTTGCCTTCGAGTTCGGCACCGGCGGCGCGCGCGCCGTACATATGCGTCAGCAGGTCGAAGAGTTGCGGCAGACAATAGATGACCGCGGCGGCAACGAAGCATCTCTCGACGACCGAGATGCGCCAGCCGCGTTCGAACGCCAGCATCGCGCCGAGGATGCGTAGCACGCCGAACGCGACCAGTGCGCCGACGGCCGCCTGTTCGCGGATCAGATAGTCAGGAAGGAATTCGCCCATGATGTTCCCCGATGCACCTGTTGTTTGCGTGCATTTCAGCAAGGAGCGGGCCAATGCGTATGTCTGATGCCGAACAAACGGCGTGAAAGCCTTTCTGGGTAAGGCTTTGCGTAAAACGAGGCGAGGTGGGCAGGTGGCCGTGAAACGCGTGTTTCGGCGTGTGCGGTCCAGGATGTTACGTTACTGCGACGGCCTGCGCGTCACGTCGCCGTAACACGCAGGCGGGTGGGCGTAGCGGGCTTCAGCGGTCCGCGTTGATGCGGCTGTATGAGAGCACGGTGAACTCGGCGCAGGTCATGTCCGGAGCGGTCATGAACACCGGCACGAGCCTGAAGCAATGCTTCCCGCTCATTCCCGCCCGCTCAGCCCGACACACCGGGTCGCCGCCTTAATCGACCATGCCGCCCGCAGACGGCATGGTCTCAAGCGATCACCATTCGGCGACGCTGCCATCCTCATGACGCCACACCGGATTGCGCCAGCGATGTCCGACCTTGGCCATCTCGCGCACCTTCTTCTCGTTGACCTCGATGCCGAGGCCCGGACCTTGTGGAATCGACACGAAGCCGTCTTCGTACTTGAAGACTTCCGGGTTCTTGATGTAGTCGAGCAGGTCGTTGCCCTGGTTGTAGTGAATCCCGAGGCTCTGTTCCTGGATGAACGCGTTGTAGCTCACCGCATCGATCTGCAGGCAGGTGGCCAGCGCGATCGGGCCGAGCGGGCAATGCAGCGCGAGCGCGACGTCATACGCTTCGGCCATCGACGCGATCTTGCGGCACTCGGTGATCCCGCCCGCGTGCGACGCGTCCGGCTGGATGATGTCGACGTAGCCGCCCGCCAGGATGTGCTTGAAGTCCCAGCGCGAGTACAGACGCTCGCCGAGCGCGATCGGCGTGTTGGTCTGGTTGACGATGTCGCGCAGCGCTTCGGCGTTCTCCGATAGCACAGGCTCCTCGATGAAGAGCAGCTTGTACGGGTCGAGTTCTTTGGCCAGCACCTTCGCCATCGGCTTGTGCACGCGGCCGTGGAAGTCCACGCCGATGCCGATGTTCGGCCCGACCGCCTCGCGCACCGCCGCGACGTTGTTGATCACGCCTTGCACCTTGTCGAAGGTGTCGATGATCTGCAACTCTTCCGAGCCGTTCATCTTCACGGCCTTGAAGCCGCGTTCGACCACCGCGCGCGCGTTGTTCGCGACGTCGCTCGGACGGTCGCCGCCGATCCACGAGTACACCTTGATCTTGTCGCGCACCTGGCCACCGAGCAGCGCGTGAATGGGCACGCCATGATGCTTGCCCTTGATGTCCCACAACGCCTGGTCGACGCCGGCGATCGCGCTCATCGTGATCGGGCCGCCGCGGTAGAAGCCCGCGCGGTACATCACTTGCCAGTGGTCTTCGATCAGCAGCGGGTCTTTGCCGATCAGGTAGTCCGAGAGTTCTTCGACGGCCGCCGCGACCGTGTGCGCGCGGCCTTCGACCACCGGCTCGCCCCAACCGACGATGCCTTCGTCGGTTTCGATCTTCAGGAAGCACCAGCGCGGCGGAACGATGAAGGTTTCGAGCTTGGTGATTTTCATGATGTGCGTCTCCTATGTCGACCAGAGTTGTCGCTTCAGCGCCTACTCTGGTCCCATGCCTGTGGTATGTCGACCAGCGCAGCGCTTCAGCGCCTACTGGACCCTGCTGTGATATGTCGGCCCGGGCTGACGCTTCGGCGCCTGCGCTCAGTCGGGCTCCCACGCGAAATATTTCGAGAACCCCGATGCTACAACAAAAGCGCGTTTAAGTACTATTAATAGTATTATTTGCCAAATAGTGGCGAGAGGGCAGCAGGCAGGGAGCGCGCCGGCATTGAAATGCGAGGCTTGGCGCGCCGGGCGGCGCCGACGGTTCGCGCCCGACACGCTGTTCTTCCGCTTTTCCGCTATCCGTCAATCGCGCCGCAAGGCCCTTGGGAGAAAACCATTCAGCACGATCTGCATGGGCGCGTTGCCCATCTGCTGGCGACCGCGATTCTGCGTGGCGACTACGCGCCCGACTCGATCCTGCCGCGCGAGGCGGAGTTGATGGAGACGTTCGGCGTGAGTCGCACGGTGTTGCGCGAGGCGCTGCGTACGCTGACCTCGAAGGGATTAATCGAGTCGCGGCCGCGCGTGGGCACGCGCGTGCGGCCGAAGCCCGCGTGGAATCTGCTCGATGTCGATGTGCTCGACTGGTACTCGCGCGTCGCCGAGCCGATGGCGTTCGCGCTCAAGTTGCAGGAAATGCGCGAGATGATCGAGCCGTATGCCGCCGCGCTGGCTGCGGCGTCGCACACCGACGACACGTTCCGCACGCTGGAAGCCGCACATGCGGCGATGGTGGCGGCGCGCAACGTCGACGAGTGGGTGCGCGCGGATCTGCAATTTCATTTGAGCGTGCTGACCGCTTGCAGCAACGAATTACTGATTCCGCTCGGCACGCTGATCGAGCGCACGCTCGAGGCGCAGTTGCGGCTCAATGCTAAACGCGCGGACGTGTTCAACGCGTCGCTCGCCGAGCATACGGCGGTGTTCGATGCGATCCGCGCGCGCGATGCCGCCGCCGCGCGCGCGGCGATGGCGTCATTGCTCGGGGTGACGCGAGGACGGATCGAAGGTTGAGTGCGTCCGTGGCCGCGCTCAATCCATCGCGGCGTGCGCGACCGACGCATCCGGCGCCTTGCGCGAAGGGCGAATCAACAGCAGCAGCGGAATTACCAGCAGCGTCGCCATGAACATCAGCTTGAAGTCGTTCAGGTAGGCGATCATCGACGCCTGCTGCGTGATCGACGCGTTCAACGCGGCCATATCGTAGTTCGAGCCGCTGGCTAGCATCGGCTGGATCGCCGGGTTGAACGGCGTGATGTTCGCCGCGAGGTCCGCGTGCGAGACCTGGGTGTTGCGCGTCATCAGTGTCTGCACGATCGAAATGCCGATACTGCTGCCGATGTTGCGCATCAGGCTATAGGTCGCGGTGCCGTCCGCGCGCAGTTCAGGCGCGAGCGTCGAGAAGGTCAGTGCGCTCAGCGGCACGAACACGAGACCGAGCCCGAAGCCCTGAATCACGCCGGGCCAGACGATATCCGACGCCGACAGCACGATCGTGTAGTGCATCATCTGCCACAACGCGAACGCCGAGATCAGGAAGCCGGCGAGCAGCAGCAACCGCGCATCGACCCGCTTCAGCAGGCGTCCGGCGATCAGCATCGCGACCATCGTGCCCGCACCGCTCGGCGCCGTGACGAGGCCAGTGGTCGCGACCGGATAGTTCATCAGGTTCTGCAGCATCGGCGGCAATAGCGCGCGCGTCGCGTACATCACCGCGCCGATCACGAAGATGAAGAACGTGCCGGTCGCGAAGTTCGGGTCCCTCAGCAGCTTGTATTTGAAGAACGAGCGCTCGCCGACGGTTGCCGTGTGCACGAGGAAGAACGCGAAGCTGATCGCCGCGACGAGCGCCTCGATGACGATTTCGGTCGACGAGAACCAGTCGAGTTGCTCGCCGCGATCAAGCATTGCCTGCAGCGCACCGATCGCGAGCCCGAGCGTAATGAAGCCGAATGCGTCGAACTTCACGTCGTGTTTGGGCTCGCGCGACGGCAGGAAGGTCGCCACGCCAAACAGTGCGAACGCACCGATCGGCACGTTAATGAAGAACACCCAGCGCCAGTTGTAGCTGTCGGTGAGCCAGCCGCCGAGCGTCGGCCCGAGAATCGGCCCGACCATCACACCCATGCCCCACACCGCCATCGCCTGGCCCTGCTTTTCGCGCGGGTTGATGTCGAGCAGGATGGACTGCGACAGCGGCACCAGCGACGCACCGAAAAGCCCTTGCAGCAAGCGCGACGCGACGATCTGCGTGAGCGTTTCCGACAACCCGCACAGCGCCGACGACACTGTGAAGCCGCCGATCGCGACGATCAGCAGCCGCTTCACGCTGAGCCGATCGGACAGCCAGCCGGTGAGCGGCGTGGCGATCGCGGCGGCGACGATGTACGAGGTCAGCACCCACGTGATCTCGTCCTGCGACGCCGACAGCGTGCCCTGCATGTGCGGCAGCGCCACGTTCGCGATCGTGCTGTCGAGCGTCTGGATCAGCGTCGCGAGCATGATTGAAAGGGTGATCATCGGCCGGTTGAGCGGCGCGGCTGCGCTCGCCGGCGAGGAAACGGAGGACATGGATGAACGGGGCCGTCGATATAGTAAGCATGCTTAGTATATCGGCTGCCTGCGCCCGTGCCATCGGGAATTATGCGGAGCCTGAATAGCGTCGGCGGCCGTGCTGCGAGGCGAAAGGGTTTCGTATAATCCGCGCATGAAAACCCAACTCGAAGAGCGCTTCGGCTTTCTGATTTCCGACGTCGGCCGGCTGGCGGGCAAGCGTTTCGACGATCTCGCGAAATCTTCGGTCGATCTGACGCGCGCGCAGTGTCGTGTGCTGGCTTATCTCGCGCATTACGGCGACATCAACCAGGCGCGTCTCGCGGACCTGCTCGAAGTCGCGCCGATTTCGGCGGGCCGTTTGCTGGACCGGATGGCGGAGGGCGGCTGGATCGAACGGGTCGCCAATCCGCAGGACCGTCGCGAGTACCAGGTGCGCATGACGCCGAAGGCGGAACGCACACTCGGCAAGGCGCGCAAGGTCGGCGATGAAGTCGCGCTCGAAGCGCTCAACGGTTTTAGCGACGAAGAGGCGCAGCAACTGATCGCGCTATTGCAGCGCGTGCGCGGCAATCTGAGCCGGCTGGTGGATCGCTGACGCGCGCGATAGGGCAGTCGCCCGCGCCGGACGACGCGCGGGCTCGTATGCCGCTATTTCGACTCAGCGGCCGGGGCTGCGCCTGATGGCGGCACCAGTTCCAGACACGCGGGCGGCGCGAGGGGCGCTTTCGTTCTCGCATCCGGCTGCTGCGGGTCGATACATTTGAATGCGCTCTGGTCGCGCTGCACGTAGATCGTGTCGGCCGGACCGGCGGCGCCGTGCGCGCCATTCACGACGGCGACAATCTTGTAGCCATCCTGCAGCAACGTGGACAGCGTGATCGGGCTGGTGCGCCACTGGCTGTCGGGCGGAGTCTGAGCCTGAGCGGTCAAGGCGGAAGCGGCGCCGAGCAGCGCGATGGAAGCGGTGGCCGCGGCGAGCGCGGCGGTACGGAACGTCATCAAGAAACCTCCTTGAAGTTGCGATCGGAAAGCCAAAATAAAAAAGCCGCTGAACCTTGAGGGGCAGCGGCTTTTTGCAACTGGCGAAGAATCAATGCAGGGAGGATAACTCACTCCGTGAAAACATCGGTTTGGCGATGGTAACACGAGCGGAATGACGGCTTCGCGGCTAAACCGTCGCCGAAAAACGAAAGGCCCGCTCTCGGTTAAAAGAAGCGGGCCTTGCGAGTGATGCTGGTGGCGAATCAGGGACTCGAACCCCGGACCTGCGGATTATGATTCCGTCGCTCTAACCAACTGAGCTAATTCGCCGAAAGAAGCGAGATTATGCTGAGCGCGCCGGAGGCTGTCAACCCCCGGCGCGCAACTTTTTTAAATTACCTCGGCGATCACGCGTTTCAGTCCTTCGCGTAGATGTCCGAGTCCTTGGTCTCCTTCACGAACAGCATGCCGATCACGAAGGTGATCAACGCGATCACGATCGGATACCACAGCCCCGAGTAGATGTTGCCCCTCGTCGCGACGATCGCGAACGCGGTCGCCGGCAGGAAGCCGCCGAACCAGCCGTTGCCGATGTGATACGGCAGCGACATCGACGTATAGCGAATCCGCGTCGGGAACATTTCCACCAGCATCGCCGCAATCGGACCGTAGACCATCGTCACGTAGATCACGAGGATCGTCAGGATCACCACGCTCATCGGCCAGTTGATCTGCGACGGATCGGCCTTCGGCGGATAGCCCGCGGCCTTCAGCGTCGCGGCGAGCTTGGTGTCGAACGCCTTGCCTTGCTCCTTCGCGTCGGAGGCACGACCGTCGAACGTGTTGACCACCGTATCGCCGACCCGGATCTGCGCCTGCGTGCCCGCCGGCGCCGCGACGTTCTCGTAGTTCAGGCCCGCCCGCGACAGCGCGCTCTTCGCGATGTCGCACGAGCTCGTGAACTTCGCCGTGCCGACCGGATTGAACTGGAACGAGCACTGCGCCGGATCCGCGATCACGACGATCGGCGCCCGAGCGGTCGCGGCTTCCAGCGCCGGGTTGGTGTAGTGCGCGAGCGCCTTGAACAGCGGGAAGTACGTCAGCGCGGCGATCAGCAGGCCGGCCATGATGATCGGCTTACGGCCGATGCGGTCCGACAGCGAGCCGAAGAACAGGAAGAACGGCGTGCCGATCAGGAGCGCGATCGCGATCATGATGTTGGCGCTGCTGCCGTCGACCTTCAGCGTCTGCGTCAGGAAGAACAGCGTGTAGAACTGACCCGTGTACCACACCACGGCTTGGCCGGCGGTCAGGCCGATCAGCGCGAGGATCACGACCTTCAGGTTCTTCCATTGGCCGAACGCTTCGGACAGCGGTGCCTTCGAAGTCTTGCCCTCGGCCTTGATGCGCTCGAACACCGGCGATTCGTGCAGTTGCAGGCGAATCCAGACCGACACGGCCAGCAGCAGAATCGACACGATGAACGGAATGCGCCAGCCCCAGGCACCGAACGCGTCTTCGCCCATCGCCGTGCGCACGCCGAGAATCACCAGCAGCGACAGGAACAGGCCCAGCGTGGCAGTGGTTTGAATCCACGCGGTGTAGAAGCCGCGGCGTCCCGCCGGCGCGTGTTCGGCCACGTAGGTGGCGGCGCCGCCGTACTCGCCGCCGAGCGCGAGGCCTTGCAGCATCCGCATCGCGATGAAGATCACCGGCGAAGCGATGCCGATCGCCGCATAGCCCGGCAGGAAGCCGACGAGGAACGTCGACAGGCCCATGATCACGATCGTGACGAGGAACGTGTACTTGCGCCCGACCATGTCGCCGAGCCGCCCGAACACGATCGCGCCGAACGGCCGAACCGCGAAGCCCGCCGCGAAGCTGAGCAGCGTGAAGATGAACGCGGCGGTCGGATTGACGCCGGAGAAGAAGCTTTTACTGATGAAGGCCGCAAGCGAGCCGGCCAGATAGAAGTCGTACCACTCGAAAATCGTCCCTAGCGACGATGCGAAGATCACCCGCTTCTCCTCGCGCGTCATCGGCACGTGCGAGATTTGCCCGCCAACGGTAGCCATATGCTGTCTCCAATATTGATATGCACGCGGAGCGCCGGTGAAGGCGTTCCCGTGAAACCGATTATTGGAGTGGAAACTTACGGCGTACTGACGTGGCGGGGTGAATTGGTGTAAGGCGGGCCGGCGGCGATTTCTCTTTAACATCTGTCAAGCTTCTCATAAAAACTATCAAATATCTGCTAAATCAGCTTAACGTGCCGTTTCGGTGTTTGTCGCCTCAGGAGGCGTTAGGGTAAGTCCCGCCCCGTGCATGCACATGCAAACTGACACGCACGAGCGTCCCTGCAAGCCGCGGCGAATCCTGATAGACGTTGTCGTCGATGGCCAGCTCGCCGCCGTGCATCGTCGCGATCTCGCGGACGATCGCCAGCCCCAGGCCGCTGCCGTCGCCTTCGCGGCCGAGAATCCGGTAGAAGCGTTCGAGCACTCGCGAACGTTCGGCCACCGGAATGCCTATCCCGGTGTCCTCCACTTCCAGATGCACGAGCCGCGCGGCTGTATCGTGTATCACGCGAACCGTGATGCGGCCGCCCGGCGGCGTGTAGCGGATCGCGTTGTCGATCAGGTTCGACAGCATTTCGCGCAGCATCACCGGATTGCCGTCGACTTCGACGGGCTCGTCGGGCGCTTCGTAGCCGAGGTCCATCTGTTTGGCGAGCGCGGCCTGCACCCAGTCGCGCACGGCGTTCCGCGCGACCTCGCCGACCTCGACCGGCGTGAAGATCTGCCCCGACATGCGGTTCTCGGCCCGAGCCAGCGCCAGCAATTGCGTGACGAGCCGCGCGGCGTGCTCCGAGCTGGTGGCGATTTGTTCGAGTGAGCGGTGCACTTCCGCGGATGCGTCCTGACGCAACGCCAGTTCGGCCTGAGTGCGCAGGCCGGCGAGCGGCGTTTTCATCTGATGCGCGGCGTCGGCGATAAAGCGCTTCTGCAACTCCATATTCTGTTCGAGGCGCGTCAGCAGATCGTTGAAGGACGTCACCAGCGGCTCGATTTCCGGCGGCGCGCGGCGCGCTTCGAGCGGCGACAGATCGTCGGGGCGGCGCGCGCGGATGTGCGCCTGCAGCGCGTGCAGCGGCGCCAGGCCGCGCGACAGGCCGAACCACACCAGCAGGATTGCGAGCGGCAGAATCACGAACTGCGGCAGGATCACGCCTTTGATGATGTCGTTGGCCAGCTGGCTGCGCTTGTCGAGCGTTTCGGCGACCTGCACCAGCACGGGCTGAGCGCCAGCCGTCTGCGGAAACGCGACGGTCGTGTAGGCGACACGGATGTCATTGCCGTGCAGCACGTCGTCGCGAAATTCGACGACGCCCGGCGGCGGCCGGTCCTCTTCATGCGGCAACGGCATGTCGCGCTCGCCGCTCACCAGCTCGCCGCGCGTGCCGAGCACCTGGTAGAACACGCTGTCGACGTTGTCGGCGCGCAGAAAGTCGCGTGTCGAGTCGGGCAGCGACAGCTCCGCCACCCCGTTCACCGGATGAATCTGGCGGGCGAGCACATAGGCGTCGGTTTCGAGTGCGCGGTCGAACGGGCCATTGGCAATCGATTTGGCCACCAGGTAGGTGACGGCGAGGCTCATCGGCCACAGCAACAGCAGCGGCGCCAGCATCCAGTCGAGAATCTCGCCGAACAGCGAGCGCGGACGCGCTTCGGCGGCGGCTTCGGTCTCGTCCGGCGGGGCGAACGGATTGGCGTAGCGCTCGTCGCGCGCCTCGTCGAGGTCCGCCGCGTGCGCCGGGGCGCGATCTGCGCGCGCGGACATGGGCGTCCTCTATTTGTAGTGGTGACTCGCCGGCATCGCGCCGGACGGCGGCGATGCCGGCGGTTCGGGCTCGGCGAGGGCGGCGGGAGCGGGGCCGGCCGCCGCGTTGGCGCTGGCACCCGTGGTCGCGGGCGACGCCGCTTTTTCGAGGCAGTAGCCAAGCCCACGGACGGTGATGATGCGCACGCCGCTCGGCTCGATTTTCTTGCGCAGGCGGTGCACGTAGACCTCGATCGCGTTGTTGCTGACTTCCTCGCCCCATTCGCACAGGTGGTCGACGAGCTGTTCCTTCGACACCAGTCGGCCAATCCGTTGCAGCAGCACTTCGAGCAGCCCGAGTTCGCGCGCCGACAGATCGATCACCTGGTCGTTCACATAGGCGATCCGGCCGACCAGGTCGAACGACAGCGAGCCATGCCGCACGACCGTCGGGCCGCCGCCCGCGCCGCGCCGGGTCAGCGCGCGCACGCGCGCTTCGAGTTCGTTGAGCGCGAAGGGTTTGGCCATGTAGTCGTCGGCGCCGAGGTCGAGGCCTTTGACGCGTTCGTCGACGCTGTCCGCGGCGGTCAGTATCAACACCGGCAGGTTCGAATTGCGCGCGCGCAGGCGGCGCAGCACCTCGAGCCCGGACATGCGCGGCAGGCCCAGATCGAGGATCAATAGGTCGAACGTCTGCATTGACAACGCCGTATCGGCTTCCACGCCGCTCTTCACATGATCGACCGCATAGGCCGATTGGCGGAGTGATCGAACCAGACCGTCCGCGAGTATGCTGTCGTCTTCGGCAATCAGAATTCGCATGATGCGCCAGCCTGGCCTTGCCGGCACCGGGGGTGTTCGCGGCGCGCAGCGGTCTCCGAAAATTATTGTGGGTGGTTTGGGCAGCGCGACGGTAAAAATGCGCGTTCGCATGAGAATCGCGCTTGCCAAAACCACTGTTTTTTTATACAGTGTCTGAGTTTCGTGTGTTGTCCTCCAGAAGTGGGCGGCACACCTGCCTCAGACGCCGTTCATCATAGCAAAGGACGATTCATGGAAGAAAGCAAGAAAGGCTCGGCTGGACTGACTGCTGAAAAGAGCAAGGCGCTGGCTGCCGCGCTCGCGCAGATCGAAAAGCAGTTCGGCAAAGGGTCGGTCATGCGGCTCGGCGCAGGTGAGGTAGTCGAAGACATCCAGGTGGTCTCAACCGGATCGCTCGGCCTCGACATCGCGCTGGGCGTCGGCGGTTTGCCGCGTGGCCGTGTGGTCGAAATCTATGGCCCGGAATCGTCCGGTAAAACTACGCTGACGCTGCAAGTCATCGCTGAAATGCAGAAGATCGGCGGCACGGCGGCGTTTATCGACGCAGAACACGCGCTGGACATCCAGTACGCGGGCAAGCTCGGCGTGAATGTGAACGACCTGCTGGTTTCGCAGCCGGACACCGGTGAACAGGCGCTCGAAATCGCCGACGCGCTGGTGCGCTCGGGCTCGATCGACATGATCGTGATCGACTCGGTTGCGGCACTCGTGCCGAAGGCTGAAATCGAAGGCGAAATGGGTGACTCGCTGCCGGGTCTGCAAGCGCGTTTGATGTCGCAGGCGCTGCGTAAGCTCACCGGCACGATCAAGCGCACGAACTGCCTTGTGATCTTCATCAATCAGATCCGTATGAAGATCGGTGTGATGTTCGGCAACCCGGAAACCACCACGGGCGGTAACGCGCTGAAGTTCTATGCGTCGGTGCGTCTGGACATTCGCCGTATCGGTTCGATCAAGAAGAACGACGAAGTGATCGGCAACGAAACGCGCGTGAAGGTCGTCAAAAACAAGGTGTCGCCACCGTTCCGGGAAGCGATTTTCGACATTCTGTACGGCGAGGGTATTTCGCGTCAGGGCGAAATCATCGACCTGGGCGTGCAGGCCAAGATCGTTGACAAGGCCGGCGCCTGGTACAGCTATAGCGGCGAGCGGATCGGTCAGGGCAAGGACAACGCGCGTGAATTCCTGCGCGAAAATCCGGACATCGCTCGCGAGATCGAAAACCGTATCCGCGAATCGCTGGGCGTCAATGCAATGGCGGAAGCCGTGACCGGCGCAGGCGCTGAAGTCGCGGACGAAGAAGAGTAAGCATCAAGTGATACGCAAGGGTCGACCGTTGTCCAATGACGGACGCCATTCGGCCGGCTCGCGCGACGAAGACGACGATTCGTTCGATCCGTTCGAATCGTTCGACGCACACGATCGCGTTGCGGGCCACGGCCCGCAGCGCGCGCAGTCCGAACCCTCGCAGTCTTCCGCCTCGGATCCATCGGAGATCACCTATACCCGTTCGCGTCGCATACCAGGCGAAGCGAAACCGGGGCAAGACGAAGCAAAAAAATCCCAACGTCCGGCACGTTCGCTTAAAGGGCGCGCGCTCGGCTATCTGTCGCGCCGGGAATACAGCCGCGCGGAACTTGCTCGCAAACTGAAGCCGTTCGTCGAAGAAACCGATTCGCTCGACACCGTGCTCGACGCGCTGGAAGCCGAAAACTGGCTGTCGGATTCGCGTTTCGCGGAAAGTCTGATTCACCGGCGCTCGTCGCGGCTGGGCGCGACCCGGATTCTCGGTGAGCTGAAACAGCATGCGGTCGACCAGACGCTCGTCGAGGAAGCCAGCGCGCAATTGCGCGAAACCGAACTCGCGCGCGCTCAAGCCGTCTGGCGCAAAAAGTTCGGCCACCTTCCTGAAACGCCGGTCGAGCGGGCCAAGCAGACGCGCTTTCTGGCGTCGC
Source organism: Paraburkholderia ginsengisoli NBRC 100965 (assembly GCF_000739735.1). Lineage (GTDB taxonomy): Bacteria > Pseudomonadota > Gammaproteobacteria > Burkholderiales > Burkholderiaceae > Paraburkholderia > Paraburkholderia ginsengisoli. The sequence goes on from NZ_BBJF01000002.1 coordinate 138,602, forward strand.
GCGGTTTCTCGGGCGCAACGATCGGCAAAATCCTCAAAGGCCTCGACGAGGAGTGGGGCGGCGATTAGCCGCGTTGACTCCGGGGGTCGTTTTTGGGACTTCTCTGTTGGCCGCACACCCTTTTCCTCGGAGACCGGCGCCCAGTCTCGCAGCCGGGGTTGTGCATTCCAACCTGTCCCATATACCCAGTATGCTAAAATTCGTGGGTTTTCCAATCCGGCCTTTCCTTCCCGCATGCCGCTCTCCCCGCCAGTGTCCCGTCAGTTGCGCCACCGTCGCGCAATCAGAGCGGAAGCCTATGAGCGTGCCGATGGCCTGTGGGATGTGGAAGCGTGCTTGACCGACGAAAAGCCACGCGATGTGGCGCTTGCGTCGGGCGTCCGGCCCAATGGTCAGCCGATCCATGAACTCTGGCTTCGCATCACCATCGATCGCAAGCTCAACGTCGTCGACGCCGAGGCATCGTCCGACTGGGTGCCCTATCCTGGTTTGTGCCAAGTCAGCAATCCCGCCTACCGTGCCCTCATCGGGCTCAATCTCCGTCACAACTTTCGTCGCGATGCTGCCCGTTTGCTGGGCGGCACGGCCGGTTGCACGCATCTCACCGAGTTGTGCGCGATCCTGCCGACCGCCGCGATTCAGGCATTCGCCGGCGACGTGTGGAACACGGGTGACACCCCCGGCGGCACGCAAGGCGCGAGCGCAGGTTCAGGAGACGAATCGCCTAACAGCACAGGCGAGCATTCCAACGACAAACCGCCATTCCAGCTGGGACGCTGCCACGCGCTGCGTTTCGACGGCGAGGCGGTGCAACAGTTTTATCCGCGCTGGTATGGTCACGCGCCGCGTTCAGCGGATCGCGCGGCATCGTCAGGCGACAGCGGCAACGCGTCCGGCATGAACGACGGCAGCGGAAACGAAGTTCAATCCAACTCTCAGACTGAAGGGAATCACGCATGAAGATTCACGAGTACCAGGGTAAGGAAATCCTGCGGAAATTCGGCGTCGCGGTACCGCGCGGCAAGCCGGTCTTCTCGGTGGATGATGCGGTCAAGGCCGCGGAAGAGCTGGGCGGCCCGGTGTGGGTCGTGAAGGCTCAGATCCACGCGGGTGGCCGTGGCAAGGGCGGCGGCGTGAAGGTCGCCAAGTCGCTGGAACAGGTTCGCGAATACTCGAACCAGATCCTCGGCATGCAGCTCGTCACGCACCAGACCGGTCCGGAAGGCCAGAAGGTGAATCGCCTGCTGATCGAAGAAGGCGCTGACATCAAGAAGGAACTGTATGTCGGCCTCGTGATCGATCGCGTTTCGCAGAAGATCGTCGTGATGGCATCGAGCGAAGGCGGCATGGACGTCGAAGAAGTCGCGGAAAAGACGCCTGAGCTGATCCACAAGATCGCTGTCGATCCGTCGACCGGCCTGAAGGACGCTGAGGCCGACGAGCTTGCAACGAAGATCGGCGTGCCCGCCGCTTCGCTGCCGCAAGCGCGCTCGATCCTGCAAGGTCTGTACAAGGCATTCTGGGAAACCGACGCATCGCTCGCCGAAATCAACCCGCTGATCCTGACCGGCGACGGCAAGGTCATCGCGCTGGACGCCAAGTTCAACTTCGATTCGAACGCACTGTTCCGTCATCCGGAAATCGTTGCGTACCGCGATCTGGACGAAGAAGATCCGGCTGAAGTCGAAGCATCGAAGTTCGACCTCGCGTACATCTCGCTCGACGGCAACATCGGCTGCCTCGTGAACGGCGCTGGCCTCGCAATGGCAACGATGGACACCATCAAGCTGTTCGGCGGCGAACCGGCGAACTTCCTGGACGTGGGCGGTGGCGCCACGACCGAGAAGGTCACGGAAGCGTTCAAGATCATGCTGAAGAACCCGAACCTGACCGCGATTCTGGTCAACATTTTCGGCGGCATCATGCGCTGCGACGTGATCGCGGAAGGCGTGATCGCGGCGTCGAAGGCCGTGTCGCTGAAGGTGCCGCTCGTGGTGCGCATGAAGGGCACGAACGAAGACCTGGGCAAGAAGATGCTCGCTGAATCCGGTCTGCCGATCATCGCGGCGGACAGCATGGAAGAAGCGGCTCAGAAGGTCGTCGCGGCCGCTTCGGGCAAGGCGTAAGCCAAGCCCCAGAGGCTTTTGCCAGAATTAACCAGGATTACGAATGGCGGCGCGGGAGTGGCGCATGAGCGACGCGGGCGAAGAGCATCCCGCTTCGTGGCGCCACCGCATGACGCCAAACGAACAGAGGTCAATACATGTCGATTCTGATTAACAAAGACACCAAGGTCATCACGCAGGGCATCACCGGCAAGACCGGTCAGTTCCACACGCGTGCTTGCCGTGAATATGCAAACGGCCGCGAAGCGTACGTTGCAGGCGTGAACCCGAAGAAGGCCGGCGAAGATTTCGAAGGCATTCCTATCTACGCGAGCGTCGCTGAAGCCAAGGCTGAAACGGGCGCGACCGTGTCGGTGATTTACGTTCCGCCGGCAGGCGCTGCTGCCGCAATCTGGGAAGCGGTCGAAGCCGACCTGGACCTCGCAATCTGTATCACGGAAGGCATTCCCGTCCGTGACATGATCGAGCTCAAGGCACGCATGCGCGCAAAGAACAGCAAGACGCTGCTGCTCGGACCGAACTGCCCGGGCACGATCACGCCGGACGAACTGAAGATCGGCATCATGCCGGGTCACATCCACCGCAAGGGCCGCATCGGCGTCGTGTCGCGTTCGGGCACGCTGACGTATGAAGCAGTCGGCCAGTTGACGGCGATCGGCCTCGGCCAGTCGTCGGCGGTCGGTATCGGCGGCGACCCGATCAACGGTCTGAAGCACATCGACGTGATGAAGATGTTCAACGACGATCCGGATACGGACGCCGTCATCATGATCGGCGAAATCGGCGGTCCGGACGAAGCGAATGCCGCCGAGTGGATCAAGGACAACATGAAGAAGCCGGTGGTCGGCTTCATCGCCGGCGTCACGGCGCCTCCGGGCAAGCGCATGGGCCATGCTGGCGCGCTGATCTCGGGCGGTGCGGATACGGCTGAAGCGAAGCTGGAAATCATGGAAGCGTGCGGCATTAAAGTCACGAAGAACCCGTCGGAAATGGCGCGTCTTCTGAAGGCGATGCTGTAAAGCGAAATTCGCGCGCTGTAGCGGCGCGATTTTTGTTACGCTTACGAAGTCCTTTCGTGAGCGAGCGGTCCTGAAAAGCGGGGGAGTTTTAGACTCCTCCGCTTTTTTTATTGCCCGCTCGTTGTCCGCTGGTTGCCTGTGGGCCAGATTTTTTCTTATTCTTCCTTTCATGCTCGAGTTCCTCACCACCCTCCATTGGGGCGCGGTCTTCCAGATCATCGTCATCGACATCCTGCTGGGTGGCGATAACGCCGTCGTGATCGCGCTGGCCTGCCGCAATTTGCCGCCGTCGCAACGCATACGCGGGGTGCTATGGGGAACGGCGGGCGCGATCGTGCTGCGGGTCGCGCTGATCGCATTCGCGGTCGTGCTACTCGACGTGCCGTTGCTGAAATTTGCTGGCGGGCTGTTGCTGCTATGGATCGGCGTGCGTCTGATGGCGCCGGCGCACGACGCGCACGAGAACGTCAAGCCGGCCGACCGACTGATGTCGGCGATCAAGACCATCATCGTCGCGGATGCAGTGATGAGCCTCGACAACGTGATTGCGATCGCGGGCGCCGCTGAAACCGCCGAGCCCGAGCATCGCCTCGCGCTGGTGATCTTCGGTCTGGTGGTGAGCATTCCGCTGATCGTGTGGGGCAGCCAGCTTGTCCTCAAGCTGCTCGACCGCTTCCCGATCGTCATCCTGCTTGGCGCCGCATTGCTGGGCTGGATCGCGGGCGGCCTGATCGTCAACGACCCGGCCGGCGACCGTTGGCCGATCCTCGACTCGCCCGCCGCCGAATACGGCATGAGCATCGCGGGGGCGTTGTTCGTCGTGATCCTCGGTTATCTGTTGAAACGCCGCAATGCGAGGCGCGCGGCGGCCTGAGGCCGACGGTCCTTGCAGTCTCACGGTCACGCATGCGCGCCCGGACCAGAAGCAGAACTCGCCGCCGCCGTAGCGCATAGCGCAATAACGCTGTAGCGCAACGTTAGCCATTCGGCTGACTGTGAGCCGCGAGCGTCGCCCGCTACGATTTAAACGTCTGTCCCCGATCCGGAGGCAGGCGTTTTTCGTTTCAGGAGGCCTGCCGATGATCGTTACCTTGCCGTATTCCCCTTATTCCCAGTCCTCGCTTGCCGCCCGCTCCGTGTTCGGACGAGCGGGCTGGTCCGCGCGGCTCGCGCGCGTCTGCCGCCGCTTCGGCGTTGGCTTCACGCTGATCGAACTGATGATCGTGCTGGCGATCGTCGGTGTGATCGCCGCCTATGCGATTCCCGCGTACCAGGACTATCTGGCGCGCAGCCGGGTGGGCGAGGGACTGTCGCTCGCGTCTTCCGCGCGGCTCGCGGTCGCCGAAAACGCCGCGAGCGGCAATGCGTTCAGCGGCGGCTATGCGTCGCCGCCTTCGACCCGCAACGTCGAGTCCATTCGGGTCGACGACGACACTGGGCAGATCACGATCGCCTTCACGACGCGCGTCGCGCCGGCCGGCTCGAACACGCTGACGCTGGTGCCGTCGGTGCCCGACAATGCGGATGCACCGACCGCGCGGGTCGCGTTGGCCAAGGATTCGGTGCAGGCCGGCGCGCTCACGTGGGAATGCTTCGCTGGCGGCAAAACGGCGTCTTCGTTGCCGGCGCCGGGCGCGGGTCCCGCACCTGCCGATGCGCCGACGCTGGCGTCGAATCTCGCCCCGCCGGAATGCCGCTCCTGAGTGAACGGGTGAATGCGGGCGTCGAGCGGCTGATGACTTGCCGCACGAAGGCGAACCACACGTCACGCAGACCGCATGTAAAAGACTGATTTTCGGCATATTTCAGCCGGGCCGGCGCACAGCGGTAGGAATTTTTTGTATAGTGCGCCGGTTGCTTGACGCCCTCCGGTTACTCGATGCCCACCCCATTCGCGCGTTACCTGTCTCTCATTCTGTTGGCTCTCGCGTTGGTGCTGCCTTATGCGGTCGCCAACCACACGTATCCGATTCCGACCTTCTACGCCGAATTCACCGCGCTTGCGCTGTATCTGCTGACCGGTGCGGGTATCGTCCTGTTGACGGCGACCGCGCGACCGCGCATCGCGTTCGCGTCGCCGACGGTCGCGCTAGTGCCGTTGCTGTTCGGGCTGGTGCTGGTTGCGCAAGCGGCGCTGCTGCCGGTCGCGCAGCCGTCGATGAACTGGCTCGGCGGCGGCTTCCTGCTCGCGGCATTCATGGCGGTGCACGCCGGCTATGGCTTCACACGCGCGAAGCTCGACGAAACCGCGCTGCGTTGGGCGGCTGGCGCGTTGATCGTCGGCGGGCTGTTTGCGGTTTTCAGCCAGGTGATTCAGTTGTTTCACCTGGAGACGCGCGTGGCGCCGTTCGTGGTTGCGTATAACGTGACCGTCGAGCGCCGGCCCTTCGGCAATATGGCGCAGGCGAACCACCTCGCCACCTATATCGCGTTTGCGATGGCGGGCGCGCTGTTCCTCGTACAGACGCGGCGGCTGGCCGTCGGTATCTGGCTGCTCGTCTCGACGATCTTCGCAGTGGGACTCGCGTTGACCGTGTCGCGCGGGCCGTGGCTGCAGATGGGCGTGATCGCCGTCGCGGGTTTCTGGATGGCGTTCGCGCAGATTCGCAGCCAACCGCTGCTGCGCCGTAGCAACCGCGAGTGGCTCATCCCGATCGCGCTGGCCGTGCTGTTCTTCGTGGTCAACGCGCTGATCCGCTGGGCCAACGTGCGCTATCACCTGGAGCTCGGGCAGTCGGCCGCCGACCGCTTCAAGGACGCCGGCCAGATCGCGCCGCGCCTCGCGCTGTGGAAATACGGCTGGACGATGTTCCGGACGCATCCGCTGCTGGGCGTCGGCTGGGGCGAGTTTCCGAGCTACCAGTACGAGTTGGTGAAGACGCTTGGCGGCGTTGAGATCGCCAACAATTCGCACGATATCTTCATCGACCTGCTCGCGAAAACCGGCTTGATCGGCGTGGCGATCGTGCTGTTCGGCCTGGTCGCGTGGCTGGTGCGCGTGGTGCGCGCCCCGCAAAGCGCGGCGCGCGTGTTCGGCATCGCGCTGATCGGCGTGCTGACGATGCACGCGCTGGTCGAATATCCGCAGCAGTACATGTTCTTCCTGCTGCCCGCGATGTTCGTGTTCGGCCTGCTGGAGACGCGGCCGCTGCGGCTCGTGCCCGCGCGCCTGTCATTCGGCGCGTTTGCGGTGGTGGTGTTCGGCGGGTTGGCTGCGCTGTATCCGGTGTATCGCGACTATGCACGCGCAGAGGTGCTGTACTACGGTTCGCGGCCGGCGGAGCAATACACTGCCGATCCGTCATTCCTGTTCCGCGCGTGGGGCGAGTACGGTCTCGCGACGCTGCAGCCAATGAACTCGCTCGACCTGCAACGCAAGCTCGCGATGCACAGGCAGGCCATCGCGCTGCTGCCTGGCGAAACCGTGTTGCGCCGCTATGCGGTGCTGCAGGCGTTGAGCGGAGATACCGCGGCGGCGCTCGACACCGTCGAACGCCTGAAGATATTTGCGGAGGAACTGAAGGATTGGCCGTCGCAACTGGGCTATCTGTACCAGTTGACCGACGAGCACAAATCGCTGGCCGGCTTCAAGGCTGAGTTGGTCAAGCGCTATGGCATGCCGGCGGCGGACGTCAATCAGGACGACGACGAAAGCGACGACGATTGAAGCCAGTTGCGCCCGGTTACGTCCCGCTGCGCAGATGCGCAGCTTCAGGGCCTCAGAGCTTCAAAGTTTCAATGATTCAAAGCGTGAGTGAGGAAGCGGGGAAGGGCAACAGCAGGGCGACGACGCAACCCGTCATCAACCCGCCACCCAATCCCCCGACTTCCCGCCATGCTTCTCCACTACCTTCACATCGGTGATCGTCATCCCGCGATCCACCGCCTTGCACATGTCGTACACCGTCAGCAGTCCCACCTGCACGGCCGTTAGCGCTTCCATCTCCACCCCCGTTCGTCCGAGCGTTTCCACCTGCACGGTGCAATGCACTCCGGGCAGCGTTTCATCGAGTTCGAAGTCCACTTTCACGCGCGTCAGCGCGAGCGGATGACACAGCGGGATCAAGTCGGCGGTGCGCTTCGAGCCCTGGATTGCCGCGATGCGAGCGATGCCGATCACGTCGCCCTTTTTTGCGTTGCCGTCGCGAATCAGCGCGAACGTGTCCGGCAGCATGCGGATCGAACCGCGCGCGATCGCGATGCGCTTCGTTTCCTCTTTGCCGCCGACGTCCACCATATGCGCCTGGCCGGCCGCGTCGAAATGAGTGAGTTCAGGCATGTTGGGCTCCTTCAGAGGGCGCCTATCATAGCAGTGCGGCACAGCCACCCGGATTGCCGCATCGACTGATTACAATTGCTCTGTGCCCGCTATCTTAGTCCGAGCGGCGGGCGGCGTTTTTCGACTTCGTCACCGACCTTCGATCTCGCGATGCGTCTGAAACGGTTCCTTGCTGCGTTGTTGTCTGCCGCGCTCGTAGCGCCGCCGGGCGCGTTCGCGCAAACGCGTGGCACTCTGCCGAATCTCGCACTCAACATCCAGCAGACTGAAGCGCCGTTGGTCAGCGGCCCGACCGATACCTACGCCGACCCGATCGTGCCGCCCGACATCGCGCAAGGCGTGTTCGGCGTGTACGGCGGCGCGCAGAGCCGTCTATCCGGCAATGCCGGCGCGAACAGCAATTGGCGCACGCCGATCGCCACTCAGCAATTGCCCGACCTCGGCAACGGCGGCTCCGGTTCGCTGACGCCGCAAGCCGAACGCAAGCTCGGCGAGCGCGTGATGCGCGAAGTGCGCCGTGACCCCGACTATCTCGACGACTGGCTCGTGCGCGACTATCTGAACTCCGTGTCCGCCAAACTCGCCGCGGCGGCGACCGCGTTGTACATCGGCGGCTACCGGCCGGACTTCGAACTGTTCCCGGTGCGTGACTCGCAGATCAATGCGTTCTCGCTGCCGGGCGGCTTCATCGGCGTGAACACCGGGTTGATCGCAGCGACGCAGACCGAGTCCGAGCTCGCGTCGGTGCTCGGTCACGAAATGGGTCACGTGCTGCAGCGTCACATCTCGCGGATGATCTCGGCCGGTGAACGCAGCACCTACGCCGCGCTCGCCGGCCTGCTGTTCGGCGTGCTGGCGGGCGTGCTTGCGCACAGCGGCGACCTGGGCAGCGCGATTGCGATCGGCGGCCAGGCGTATGCGGTCGACAACCAGTTGCGCTTCTCGCGTTCCGCGGAGCAGGAGGCGGACCGCGTCGGCTTTCTGTTGCTGGCCGGCGCGGGCTACGACCCGTACGCGATGGCCACCTTCTTCGGCCGGCTCGATCGCGCGGCGATGAGCGACACCGGCGTCCCCGCATACGCGCGCACGCACCCGCTGACTGGCGAGCGGATCGCCGACATGGAGGACCGCGCGCGTCGCGCGCCATACCGGCAGCCGCATCAGGCGCCCGAATACGGTTTCGTGCGCGCGCGGGCGCGTCTGCTGCAGGACCGCTCGCGCAGCGAATACGCGGACGAGATTACGCGGCTGCGCGCCGAAATCGACGACCGCACGGCGGTCAACGTCGCGGCGAACTGGTACGGCATCGCGTTCGGGCAAATGCTGCTCGAACGTTACGATGACGCGACCGCGTCGCTCGCGACCTCGCGCGCTGCGTTTGCAAGCGGTGAGCGCAACGAAAGCGACCCCGCGCGCAGTTCGCCGAGTCTCGACGTACTCGCCGCCGACATCGCTCGACGCGCCGGGCACAACGACCAAGCCGCACGTCTCGCTGAGTTCGCGCAGAATCGCTGGCCGCAGTCCAATGCCGCGATCGACATGCACATCCGCACCTTGCTGACGTTGCGACGGTTCGCCGATGCGCAGGCGCTCGCGCAAAGAGAGACGCGTGCGTACCCGGATCAGCCGGCGTGGTGGCTGTATCTCGCGCAGGCAAGCGCGGGCCGCGGCGATGCGTTGACGCAGCATCGGGCGATGGCGGAGAAGTTCGCGCTGGAAGGGGCGTGGCCGTCGGCGATCCAGCAATTGAAGGACGCGCGCGATCTGAAGACGATCGGCTACTACGATCTCGCGACCGTCGACGCGCGTTTGCATGAAATGGAGAGCCGCTATAAGGAGGAGCGGCTCGACGAGAAGAGTTAGTCAGGCTTGGGGCTAGAGCAGAACGCGGCTAGCGGAGTGCTGCAAGGAGAGGGCGCGTTACGGCTAAACGAAACGCCGTGCGCTCAACGCGCCAGCGCTAAACGTTCGCCGCCGGACTCGGCACGAACCCGAAGCGCGCCGCCACCTCTGCGCGCCGCAGCGCCTGCAGCGGCAACACGATCTGATTGTTCCAACGGAACTCGCCGCTCAATGAGTCGTCGGCGAGCGTCGCGTGATCGGAGAAGATCTCCAGATCGTGATCGTGCAGTACGGCGACTCGGGGACGCGCCGCGTGGTCGGCGAACAGAACGCCGCCTTCTTCATCGACAAACACCGCAGCCGGCTCGAACGCGCCGCCGGCCTGGTCTTGCAACGCAAGCGTGCCCTTGGCATCCGCCGACAAGCGCACCGCCCACGGCGTGTAGCCCAATTCCACGTACACCCGCTGCGGGCCATTCTGGAAAAACCACTGGCCGCGTTCGTCGGCGTCGTAGTTCCGGTTGATGAACCCGAGCAGTGCCTCATGCCGGATCGGCGTGCCCGGCGCGCCGCTCGCCTGCGCGGCTTCGTCGCGCATGCGCCAGTTGCCGCGCCGGTCGAGCATCAGCCAGCCGGTGCAACTCGGAACGTTCGGCCATTTGGCCAGGGCCTGCCTGACGATGTCATCCATGGGTGTAAGTCGCTTTCTCGGAGCTCTGATAAATCGGGTTACTAAGTGTACTCTGCGACCGCTCCGATTCCCCTGCCGGGAACCGACCCACCCGCACGGCGCTGTCAGCATTCTGAAACGAATCCCCTACGACCAAGTGCGCATCGCTCTCTGGCATCACCTCTCCACTGTGATCAACCCTTTGGGTCATCAACTGGCTTGCTCGGTCTTCACTTATAGCCCGGATTCGCTCCGGCAAATCACCCAGAATTGGCTGGGCAAGCGGGAAGAAGGTAACCGTGCGTAGGCTCCATTGCGATAAGAATTCTGTGAGCGTCGATGCTGCCAAAACCGCTTAGCTCAAATCGTCTTATAAGTCCGAAGCCCTATCCGCTTTTTGCTAAGGCCGTTCGCGTATATCCGTTGCTGACGCGTTCTCCCATCACGCCATGGAAAATGATTTCGACATGTGCTACGTTCAACCGAACGAAGCGATCCTCAGCACTTACTGCTGGGTTCTGGCAGCAAACGATGAATCTGCGTCTGCTACCGCGAGTTGCACTGAATCCGTTACTTCTTTCGTCTCCAGTCTCGCCAGCTTCCTGAACGCGTTGAGGCAAAGTGCCATGACGCGCTGGCTATATCTGCTGGCGCCACTCTGCACTCTGGATCGAGACTGAGCATCGTCAGCTCTCTGGTGTGCCCTGTTTGAGGGAGTCGCATGGCCTACATATCGTTGCTTGCGCTATTCCTGACCGTTACTAACCTGGTGCCCGTCAGCGCGGCTGGGTTTTTACCGATCGTTGTATATTCGTGGCGTTTCTTCGGAAGATCGTACCCGAAGTTCATGACGCCGCTGACACTCTTCACAGTCTTCGCTACGGTGTCGACCCTGCTCTACAACCCGCAGTCGTTCGCTGAATTCGACTTCTATCGGCGGGATGGCAACTTCTTCATATCTTATGCGCCGATCTTCGCCGGGTGTCTCTACACGCACCGCTGGGACTTGAACAAGGTCATGCGCGCATTCTTCGTGTTCGCAGTCGTTGTCAATATTCCCCCGTATGCCGCTTACCTTGTCCAGTCGGGCTTGCTCGCCATCGTCACGAACCAGTACGACAGCTTTGGCAGTTATTTCCTCGCTCGAAATGCCGCTGGCGGCTTTCTCGCGATGCTGCTTTGTCTGGGCGTCGCGTGCTGGCTGCAACGGCGCAGCAAGGTGCTTCTGGCGCTTCTGGGTCTCAATGCACTCATGCTATTTTCCACCTACAGCAGAGGTTCATTGCTAGGCGCGTTCGTGGCACTCGTGTATCTCTACTTCGGCCGCAAACGTCAGATTCTCGCCGCCTTGATAGTAGCCCTTATCACTGGCTCGATTGCGATGGCCATCTATCACACCGACCCAACCATCGACTACATGGGGCATCCATTCACCTTTCATAGCGAAGACCCGAAAGCGGCGAATTTGAGCATTCGCTATGAATGGCTGTGGCCGCGAGCGCTGACCTACTTCGAACACAGCCCGATCGTAGGAATGGGCTTTGGATCGTTCGACGATGAGATCCATTCGGTGGTCTCGTATTTTGGTCTATTTTCTGCGTCCTCCGACATTGCCGTCCAACATAGCGATTCCCACGCGCACAACTCCTATCTCCACATTCTTGCGGAACTCGGTATCGTGGGGCTTGTTCTCATGACGATGTTCTACTGGAGGCTGATTGATTGGAGCCAGAAGGGCGCAGCAGTTTACGCACTGCATGGAGGCGGGCAAAATTTCGCAGCGTACCGTTTCGTCGAAATTTCGTCCGTCTGCCTGCTCGTCATGGGGGCAACGGAACATCGGCTGGTGTCGCCATCGAATGTTTTGATCCTTTCCCTCGTTACCTCCTTGCTGCTGGCGTGGAGACCGTCTGCCCCGCCGCCGCGAGCAGCGGAATCGAACTTGCCGGCGCGGCGCTGAAGGCGGACACTCGGTTCAACCAAAGCCGCCGTGAAGTTCGCGAAAACCCTTCCGGTTCGTCTCGATGAGTAGTGACTGTCGTGCGCTCTGGCCGCCCGCGGTTCCGCTTTCCTGGCCGCTAGGAGTGCGTTCGAATAACGATGTAGGCGAGATGTCTCGGAGGTTTGTCGGCACGGCCGTTCGTCTGATCGGGCACCCTGAAGCGGATCTTTAATCCGTCGCCTTCTCGTGTCAGGACCACGTCGTCGCGCGCACTTTGCTCGCCCGTCACGGCGTCGATGAGCCGTACGTCCGTTGCGCGAGTTGGAGACGCGCCCACGCCTGCCGCCACGACGGTTCTCCAGCCAGGAGCCGCACGCACCTGAATCACAATGTCCGTGCCGGACCGGAGCGCACTTCCGCTAGCATCACTCTCAAACTGGAGCGGTGCCATACACTTCGAGAGCGGGCCGCCAACGGTCTTGCAGAGGACGATCAGACTCCGCCCGGACGGGTTGAAGGTCCGTCTCGGAGGGCCGCGATGGGTCAGAATGAAAGGCTGATAGCCGTCCCAGTGATAGATCATCGAAACGAACTTATTTGCGTCGTTCCAATCGCGCATGAGCGCCCATACCGCGAAGTCAAAAAAGTAACGCGGCAGATAGTGCGGGTCCTCCATGTACGTGTAGCCGATCTCGGTTTGCCATATACCGCGAGCGGGGCCCCGCTTCACATATTTTTCATATGGCGAGTCGAGATCTTTGACAGACATGTAGTGAATATCGATGTAGTCCACCCAGTCGAGCATTCTTTCCTGGAACACAGGGCTTCTGTACTCGAGCCACTTACTGTAATTATCGAGGCCGCCCTGGTCCGGCCAGCCGCCATAGACAACATAAGCGTGGTAACTACGGATGATGCGGGCGGCTGGGATGTGAATTCGGTCCACATAATCTTGCATTGCGCGTTCATATGGCGCTGAGCGCATTTCATCAGCGTTGAAACCCGGTCCGTGCCAGAACGTCGACTGTGGCAATCCACCCGATAACCGGCCCGCTGCTTCGTTCCACACCTGGAAGTGCCGAACGTTGAAAGGTGGCGAAGAATATTTGCGGACCACTGCGTCGACATAGCGCTTCCACGCGTCGACGTTCACGGGCGCCGACTTTGTATCGCCCGGCACCAGCGCGTTCCACTTCGCGGTATAGGCGAGCAGCAGCAAGGAGCGGATACCGTTCCTATTGTTTCGGACCAGAACGGACGGCAGATCGACGTCGTACGATGTGCCTGTTTTGTCGATACGCATAGGCTCATCAGGCGAATTGGACTGCCCGGGCCCGACCACATCGCGTCCCCAACTGATGCCCATTTCGTGCCACATGGCTATGTCGCTGGCAGATCCCGGCCACCCGTTAGCACCGATTAAATCTGTGATCCTGCGGCCGCCGGTCCGGTGAGAGCGATCCGCCAGCGCCGCCATCGCAGGGTACTGCGCCGCACCGGCCAGCACTGCAAGCGCCTCCAGCACACGCCGCCTGTCCGCGTCGCACGCAAGCCGATCGTTGTTCCGGGTGTTGAACATATGAAAGCAAGCCCATTGACGTGACGCAAGATGCGTCTGGCGGCTACCCGAGATGGGCATACCGAGTTTCCAATTGTCTCGCGCCGACCACTTTCCCTATGCTCGCCAAGATGCACTCAGGCGTTCGGGGAGCTGCGTTCGCGCAAACGGTCCCCGAAGCGGGGAGCGATATCTTCGAGTCTATATGCCCAACATTCGTCGCAAACCGACAGGGAACAGCAGCCTTGCAGACTCCATTAGTGGGCCGACTGAAAGGGAGGCGGCCGGCTCTCTGTTGGGGCTAGGCCGTGTTAGTCACAAGTTCGATATTGAGTCTTCTCGAACCGCCGTCGAAGAACTGGCGGGTCAAACACATTCATCGCTTCCCGAAGCGAAATTACCGGAGGGAGCGTGCTGACGAAGCAGACTCCGTTCGATCGCACAGTGCCGCAGACATGCGATCACTATTAGATGTGTGATTGAAAGTTATTAGATATCCTTACGATATCGCATCGAATCCCAACGCCCCGGCTCCGGATCGTCGACGAAATCCAGCCGAATTCTGCCGGGTTCACGGACCGTACACCGCACTTAGCATAGCTGCAGAACAGTACTTTGGACTTAAACGGCCAGAATGCGGGAGTTATTGGCCGATTTCGGTGAAGCCGTCAATCCGTGAGCGGCAGAGCGGCTGTCGTTTTATCGTCCAGACATGCCGGGATGCTCTGCCATTGCGGGTGCTTCTCACTGGCCACTGCGTCGTACCAGAACATTCCGCCAAAATAGCAGAGAAACCGGCAAAAAAATCGTGCCAGCCCCACCTGTCGACTATGCTGCTGGTGACAGTCTTTCAAGGCGCCATAGCTCGCCGTCACGCCTGCTGCCACAAAGAGCAGCACGCGGTCTTGAAAGAATCTGGACTTTCCGTTTGAGGACTTCTCGCGTGACTGCTGAAGATAATTTGCCACGGGGCCAGGACCGTCGATTTGCGTAACCGGGGTGGCGGCCACATCGGCCAGTCGAACGGACAGCTATCCCGTTCGAACCGTAACCCCCATACGCACAGTGCCTGAAATGTGTGATCGCGCCGCCTGCACGCTGACCGCAACGCCCGTCGATCGGAAGAAGAGTAGCGAGGAAATTTCTACTCGCATATAAGCGGGTCCGCCGTCCTTGGGGGCCTCCCTGCAAGCTTGCGTCGATGGTTTCGACCGCACGCAACCTCCATGAGGTGGACATGATGGAAGATCGAATTCGGCAGCAATGGGAAGCGCTTGGAACTGACGATCCATACTGGGCCGTTCTTTCGGATCCGACCAAACAGCATGGCGGATGGGACAAGGACGAATTCTTCCGCACAGGGGGCAAAGAGATAGACCTCATTCTGAGCAAATCTGCGTCTCTTGGTGTCAATCTGGGCTCTGAGCTTGCACTGGATTACGGATGTGGTGTCGGGCGGCTAAGCAGGGCGCTTGCGACACGGTTCCAACGCGTCGTTGGCGTGGATATTTCAGATACGATGCTAACCGAGGCCAAGGCTGCCAACACCAGATTTAGCAACGTTCAATTCGTGCGCAACGACGGTAAGGCCTTACCCGACATTGCAAATAGAAGTGTTGATTTCATCTATAGCAATATAGTTCTTCAGCATTCACCGAAGGAAGTTCAGCAATCGCTGATCAAAGAATTTTGCCGCGTTCTGAGGCCAGGCGGAGTGCTGGTTTTCCAAACGCCATCAAGCCAGAACCTCACGACCATCAAGGGCGCTCTTCATTTTTTGTTGGGTAACCGGATCCTCAACATAGGAAGAACCTTGAAATACGGAAAAACGCGCGTGATGGAGATGCACACGTTACCGAAAAAGGATGTACTGAAAACTCTCAATGGAGAAGGAATGCAGGTTTTGAACGTCGAACGATACGACACTGCGGGAAGGGCGTTCATTAGCTACATTTACTATGTAACCACAACTTGACCGCATCACCGGCCTCACTCGAACCTCGCATGGGACTTGCGCCCCGCTGCACCTAAGGCCACATGGCATCCAATTCGTTGCGGTCTTGTGGTACCCAGCCGGCACTCACGAGCAGTTGGTCAATCTGCTTTTGGCTTGCTGTTCCGATCGACGTGCCGCTCCAGGTAGCCGAACACGCGCCGCGACAGCCAGTCGATGCGGCCCGGGAACGGCCCGGTCATGAAGCCGGCGTGGCCGCCGTGCCTCGGTTGGTCCAGTTCCACCGCTGCCGAGACTTCGTGCCGCGACGGCAGCGCCTCGGCCGGCAGGAACGGGTCATTGCGCGCGTTCAGCACCAGCGTCGGCACCTGAATCTGCGGCAACAGCGGACGGGTGGTCGCGCGGCTCCAGTAGTCGTTCGTATCGCGAAAGCCGTGCAGCGGCGCAGTCACCACGTTGTCGAACTCGTACATCGTGCGGCTTGCCAGCATCGCGTCGCGGTCGAACAGGCCGGGAAACTGCACCAGCTTCTGGTCGGCCTTCTGCTTGAGCGTCCTCAGGAAACTGCGCGTGTAGACGAGGCCGAAGCCCTGCGACAAAGCGCGGCCGCCCGCATGCACGTCGATCGGCGTCGAAATCGCGGCGGCCGCCGCGACCACTGACGCCGCATCCTCGCGCCGTTCGCCGAGCCAGCGCAACAGGACGTTGCCGCCGAGCGACACCCCCGCGGCCACGACCGGCCCGCGATGCGCGGCGCGCAAGCGGCGCAGCACCCAGTCGACTTCGTTGCTGTCGGCGAGGTGATAAAAGCGCGGCAACCGGTTCAACGTGCCGCTGCAACTGCGAAAGTGCGGCACGACGCCGTGCCAGCCATAGTCGCGCGCGGCGGCCATCAGCGAGGCCGCGTAATGCGACGACGAACTGCCTTCGAGGCCATGGAACAGCACGAACAGCGGGGCATTGGCGACGGGGGGCTGGGGCGCGGCGGACTGGCTGTCATGCACGACCCAGTCGAGATCGATGAAATCGCCGTCGGGTGTGTCCCAGCGCTCGCGCCGGAACGACACCGCCGGGCGGCGCGCGAACAACGACGGGACGATGGTCTGCGCATGCCGGTTCGGCAGCCACAGCGGTGCGCGGTAGAGCAGTTCGACGGTGGCCTCGACGGCCGCCGCGACCTTGGCGTGAGCCGTGCCGGGGGAAGCGGGTTTATCGTGCGTCGAACTCATGCCGGCGTTGGAGCTAAAAAATGAAGCGCGAAGCTGAATCTGAAACCGTGACCACGGCGTGCGTCAATGCAGCGAGCCCTGGCCATGCCGCATCTTGGTCGCGAACTGGCTAGCGGCCTCGTTCGGCATCGGGCTTGCGTGAATGTGCGCGATGCGCCACTCGCCGCGTTCGTGAACCATCACGTAGGTGGTGAAGACCATTGCGGGCGTAGCGGTCTGATCGGCGGGACGATGCGCTTCCGCAATTGCGTAGACGACGGTGCCGAGACTGTCGTACACGCGGATATCGAGCGGCTCGATCGATACCGGCGCGGCTTCGAGCTGGATCTGCAAACCGGCACGAATGCTGTCGAGACCGTGCAGATGCGAGCCGTCGGCGCAGATGCAACTGACGAACTCCTCATCGATCCACAGGCCCATCAAGCTGTCGATATTGACCTCGGCGACGGCCTGATAGTAGGCGTTCAGGGTATCGGCGGCGGCTTCGAAGATATGGGCAAAACGTGGCATGGCTCGTCAGTCTCTTGTGCGCGGCGCGCGGTTGCGGGGCAGCGGTCAGCGGGACAATCCGGCGCACCGGACCTGTCGGCCCCGGAGCGTCAGCATGCTCATGCCGCATGGCGTGAACATGGCGCGACGCACTCGGGGGCGTGCGGTGTTGCGTGCAAGTATCAAGTCGACGATCAGTCGACTCAGCGTTGCGCGAGCAGCATGCCGCGCAAATCGCCGAAGACCTGTTCGGCGCTCAGTTGCTTCAGGCAGTTCAGATGCCCAAGCGGACACTCGCGCTGAAAACAGGGGCTGCATTCGAGATGGAGCCATTGTACCTTCGCAAGCTCCGACAAGGGCGGCGTGTGGCGCGGATCGGTCGAACCGTACACGGCCACCAGCGGGCGGCGCAGCGCGGCGGCCACGTGCATCAGGCCGGAGTCGTTGGTGACGACGGCGTTGGCCCGCGAGATCAGCGCGCACGCCTCGCCCAACGCGGTCTGGCCGCACAGGTTGCGCACGTTCGGCGCCTTCTCGGCGATCGCCTGCGCTAGCGGCGCGTCTTTCGGCGAACCGAGCGCGACGATCTGCGTGTACGGGAACGACTGGCCGACCATCTGCGCGAGCGCCGCGAAATGCTCGGGCGGCCAGCGCTTGGCGGGGCCGTATTCGGCGCCCGGGCAGAAGACCAGCAGCGGCACGCGCGTATCCAGATTGAAGCGCGCCGACACGCGCGACGCCTCGTTCAGGTCCGTGTCGAGACGCGGCATCGGCAGGTCGTCGGGGAGCTTGGCGCCGGGTGCGTAGGCGAGGGCCGCGTACTGGCCGACCATCGGCGGGCGCTCGTCCTTGCGCGGATTCGCGTGCCGTACGTTCAGCAGCCCGTAGCGGCTTTCGCCGGTGTAGCCGATGCGCAGCGGAATACCCGCCATCCACGGAATCAGCGCCGATTTGAGCGAGTTCGGCAGCACATAGGCCGCGTCGTAGCCGACGTCGCGCAGATCGCTCGCCAGTTGCCAGCGGCGCAGCATCTGCAGCTTGCCGTGCGCGAGGTCGGTGGCGTAGACGTCGCGGATTTCCGGCATGCGTTCGAGCACGGGCGCGACCCACGAGGGCGCGACCGCGTCGATGACGATGCGCGGATGCAATTTCACGAGGCGCGCAAACAGCGGCTGCGCCATCAATGCGTCACCGATCCAGTTCGGTGCGATAACCAACGCGCGACGCATCAGAATGAGTGTCCGGTGTCGAAACGAAACGCCGCGCGCGCGGTGCGCGTGGCGGTCGGATGGGTAAAAAGGGAGAAGCCGCAAACCGCGTGGCACGTTTCCGGTTCGACCGGATGCGCGGCGGCGGCGGCCCTGCTATTGGCGCCGTGGCGGCGTGCCTGTCTGAGGGCGTGGTTGCGCGTGGGCGTGGTCTGTGTTTGCTGTGCCATCCGGCCCGGCTCGCCTCGCGACCAGGCGGCCGGCGCGATCTTTAATCGCGCAACCGGTGAACCACCGCAACCCAACGGACAACGGAGCGGACCTGCCGTCCCGTCAACCCGCGCCTCTCGACTCGCGCACGACACATCGCAGCCAGCACCGCCGGCCAGGCAACGCTCAGTGCGCCGTGTTCAATGACCCCTGACCACTTCGCCGTCGCGCAGCTTATAGCGCGTGCTGCAGTACGGGCACTTTGCTTCGCCGTGCGTGACGTCGATAAAGACACGCGGATGCGCGCTCCAGCGCGGCATGGCGGGGTTCGGGCAGTACGCCGGCAGGTCTTTCGCCGACAGTTCGACCAGCGGCATTTCCTTGATTTCGCTCATAGGACTTTCTCGTTGTATGCAGGGTGCGGACGTTGCGCCGGTCACGGCCATGCGGTTCGAAGGCCGGCGCAGCGCGCGTTAGATCTTGGTCAGCCAGTGCGCGTACTTGTCGCTCTTGCCGTTCACGATGTCGAAGAAGCCCGATTGCAGCTTCTCGGTGATCGGGCCGCGTGCGCCCGAGCCGATCGTGCGGTTGTCGAGTTCGCGGATCGGTGTGACTTCGGCGGCCGTGCCGGTGAAGAACGCTTCGTCGCAGGTGTAGACCTCGTCGCGCGTGATGCGCTTTTCGATCACCTGAATGCCCGCGTCGCGCGCGAGCGTGATGACGGTGTCGCGCGTGATGCCGTCGAGGCACGACGACAGGTCCGGCGTGTACAGCTTGCCGTTGTTCACGAGGAAGAAGTTCTCGCCCGAGCCTTCCGACACATAGCCGTCGACGTCGAGCAGCAGCGCTTCGTCGTAGCCGTCGGCGATCGCTTCCTGGTTGGCGAGGATCGAGTTCACGTACCAGCCCGACGCCTTCGCGCGGACCATCGACACGTTCACGTGATGACGCGTGAACGACGACGTCTTCACGCGGATGCCCTTGGCGATGCCGTCTTCGCCGAGGTAAGCGCCCCACGGCCACGCGGCGATCGCGACATGGATCGTGTTGCCCTTGGCCGACACGCCGAGCTTTTCCGAACCGACCCAGATGATCGGGCGCAGATAGCAGGACTCGAGCTTGTTCTCGCGGACCACTTCGCGCTGCGCGGCGGCGAGCGTCTCGTGGTCGAACGGCACGTCCATCTGGAAGATCTTGGCGGAGTTCAGCAGGCGCTTGGTGTGTTCCTGCAGGCGGAAAATCGCGGTGCCGCCGTCGGCCGTCTTGTAGGCGCGCACGCCTTCGAAAACGCCCATGCCGTAGTGGAGCGTGTGGGTGAGCACGTGGATTTTGGCGTCGCGCCAGTCGATGAGCTTGCCATCCATCCAGATCTTGCCGTCGCGGTCGGCCATTGACATACGATTCTCCAGCAGGTGCGTTGTGAGGTGTAGCGAAGAGCGTCGGGCATCGCCCAAGCGCGTTATTTTAGCGTCTTTTGCACACGGAACGGGCATTTGGGCGCATACCGGACGCTATAATCCGGCACTCGCATAATTCAAATCCGGATGCGCCAGCGGGTGCCTGACGACCTGGCGTCGACTTCTGTTCGCTGCGGCGCCCTTGCGCCGGCTCGTTTCGCCTCATGCTCGCTCGCCTGTCCGACACCGATCGCCGTGCCTTCCGTGAGGGTGCGCGCGACTATTCGCCCACGCTGATGGCGATATTCTCGTGGGGGCTCGTCACCGGTATCGCGATGAGCAAATCCGTGCTCACGCTGCCGCAGGCGCTCACCATGTCGCTGCTGTGCTATGCCGGGTCGTCGCAACTGGCGGTGCTGCCGCTGCTCGCCGCGAAGCTGCCCATCTGGACCGTGCTGCTCACGGCCGCGATGGTCAACACGCGTTTCGTGATCTTCAGCGTCGGGCTGGCGCCGCATTTCTCCTATCTGTCGATGTGGCGGCGCATCGTGCTCGGCTACTTCAACGGCGACGTGATCTATCTGCTGTTCCAGAAAAAGAGCTTCCCGACCGGCTACGTGCCGGGCAAGGAGGCGTACTACTGGGGCATGGCGCTCTCGAGTTGGCTGTCCTGGCAGGTGTCGTCGATCGTCGGCATTTTGCTCGCGAGCCTGATTCCCGATAACTGGGGACTCGCGCTGGCGGGCACGCTCGCGCTGCTGCCCATCATGGTGTCGGCGATCGCGACGCGCTCCACGCTGGTGGCGGTCAGCATCGCCGGGGTCGTGTCGCTGCTCGCGTTCGACCTGCCGTACCGGCTCGCGCTGCCGCTCGCGGTGATCGCGGCGATCGTCGCGGGCAGCGCCGCCGACCTGATGGTCGAGCGCGCCGACCTGCGCCGCATCCGCAACAGCGCCGGAGATTCCCGATGACATCCACGCAGATCTGGCTGGCCATTTTCGGCATGACCTTCGTCACCGCGCTGACCCGCGCGATGTTCCTGATCGGCGGCGAGCGCACGGTTCTGCCCGCGCGCGTGCAGCGGATGCTGCGCTATGCGCCGGCCGCGGCGCTCGCCGCCGTGGTATTGCCCGATGTGCTGACGACGCCGGACGGCGTGCTGTCGTTCGCGCCGTCCAATCACGAGTTCTACGCGACGTTGTCCGGTCTCGCGTGGTTTTTGTGGCGGCGTACCATGCTGGGTACGATCGTCACCGGCATGGTCGTGTTCACGTTGCTGCGGCTCTTCATGTGATGGCCGTGTGAGGTCCATGTAGGGCCATGTGTTTGAATCGGCAGGAAATCCTGCGCCGCTTCGCTCACCGCGCCAGCGCGGCGCAAACTTCAAATACGCGACATTCGCCCGCTTGCGGGTCAGAAGGCAGTGTGGATCAGTTAAAATGCCGGTTTCCGGGTTGAACGCGCCGTCGCCAGGCGCGTGAGCCGCGGCCCTGCCGTCGGCACCCGATTCCGTGGAGCCGCTGCTGTGCCGAAGCGCTGGAATTCGCCGCGCTCGAAGCCCGCGCGCCGTCCGCCACCGCCTTCTCATCAACTCGCACACAAACGCCCATGAACAAGGTATTGCGTCTCTCCGATCTGATCGCCGAAGGCAAGCTATCCGGCAAACGCGTGTTCATCCGCGCCGATCTGAACGTGCCGCAGGACGATCAAGGCAACATCACCGAAGACACCCGGATCCGCGCCTCCGTGCCGGCGATCAAGGCGGCGCTCGATGCAGGCGCCGCGGTGATGGTCACGTCGCACCTGGGCCGCCCGACCGAGGGCGACTTCAAGCCGGAAGATTCGCTCGCGCCAGTCGCGAAGCGTCTGGCCGAACTGCTTGGCCGCGACGTGCCGCTGGTCGCGAACTGGGTCGAAAACGGCGTGAACGTCGCGCCGGGCTCGGTCGTACTGCTGGAAAACTGCCGCGTCAACAAGGGCGAAAAGAAGGATTCCGACGAACTCGCGCAGAAAATGGCGAAGCTCTGCGACGTCTACGTGAACGACGCATTCGGCACCGCGCACCGCGCCGAAGCGACCACGCACGGCATCGCGAAATATGCGCCGGTCGCGTGCGCCGGTCCGCTGCTGGCGGCTGAACTCGAAGCGCTCGGCCAGGCGCTGGGCGCGCCGAAGCGTCCGCTGGTGGCGATCGTCGCCGGCTCGAAGGTGTCGACCAAGCTGACCATTTTGAAGTCGCTGGCCGACAAGGTCGATCAGCTGATCGTCGGTGGCGGGATCGCGAATACGTTCATGCTGGCGGCCGGCCTGAAGATCGGCAAGTCGCTCGCCGAAGCCGATCTGGTGAACGAAGCGAAGGCCATCATCGACGCCGCCAAGGCTCGCGGCGCCTCGGTGCCGATCCCGACCGACGTGGTCACGGCCAAGGAGTTTTCGCCGACCGCCAAGGCCGAAGTCAAGGCCGTCGCGGACGTGCAGGACGACGACCTGATCCTCGACATCGGACCGGAAACTGCCAAGGCGCTCGCCGCGCAACTGGAAAAGGCCGGCACGATCGTGTGGAACGGCCCGGTCGGCGTGTTCGAATTCGACCAGTTCGGCAACGGCACGAAGACGCTGGCGGAAGCGATCGCCAAGTCGTCGGCGTTCTCGATCGCAGGCGGCGGCGACACGCTCGCGGCGATTGCCAAGTACGGCATCCATGACAAGGTCAGCTACATCTCGACGGGCGGCGGCGCCTTCCTCGAGTTCCTCGAAGGCAAGAAGCTGCCGGCCGTCGAAGTTTTGGAATCGCGGGCTTAACGTGGCGACGCGCTCCCCAACGGCAAAGTCAGCAAAAACGCGCGGCGGCAAGTCCTCGCGCGACAGCGCGGCAGCGACGGCAGGGGAGCGCGCGGTGCGCTCCGCCGCCACCCCGGCGGTGGCCGCCGCGGCAGAAGAAGTATCCGGCTCGTCTCTCGCGCTCGCGGAGTTGACCACTGTCGGCGACACAGCGGCACTGTCCACTGGACAAGCCGCGCCGGCGGAACTCCCCGCTGAAGAGATCATCCCCCCGCCGGCACCTCCCGTGCTGGTATCGAACACCGCTTCATCCTATAAAGCGACGCTGGTTTCAACCGGCGCGCAGCCCCTGTCAGCATCTTTCGGTGCGCAGCCTCCGCATCCGACTCGCAGCGCTCTTTCCAGCGATCCTATCCAGACGAGGAGACTCATGCATCGCGCCACCAAGATTGTCGCTACCATCGGACCGGCTTCCAACACGCCGGAAATCCTGCTGCAAATGATTCAGGCAGGGTTGGATGTGGTGCGGCTCAATTTCTCGCACGGCACCGCCGACGACCACCGCCAGCGCGCCGAATTCGTGCGCGAGGCGGCTCGCCAGGCCGGCCGTGAAGTCGCCATCATGGCGGATCTGCAAGGCCCGAAGATCCGCGTCGGCAAATTTGAAAACGGCAAGATCTTGCTGGTCGCCGGCGAGCCGTTCATCCTCGACGCCGACTGCGAACTCGGCAACGAGCAGCGCGCCGGTCTCGACTACAAGGACCTGCCGCGCGACCTGAAAGCGGGCGACGTGCTGTTGCTCAACGACGGCCTGATCGTGCTGAACGTGCAACGCGTGATCGGCAACGAGATCCACACGGTCGTGAAGATCGGCGGCGAGCTGTCGAACAACAAGGGCATCAACCGCCAGGGCGGCGGTTTGTCCGCGCCCGCGCTCACTGCGAAAGACATGGAGGACATCCGCACGGCGATGTCGCTCGGCGTCGATTACGTCGCGGTGTCGTTCCCGAAGAACGCGACCGACATGGAAATGGCTCGCCAGCTGGCGAACATCGCCGGCGCGCCGTTCGGCATCAAGCCGAAGATGATCGCCAAGATCGAGCGCGCGGAAGCGATTCCGGCGCTGCAGGGCATTCTCGACGCGTCGGACGGCATCATGGTCGCGCGCGGCGATCTGGCCGTGGAAGTGGGGAATGCCGCAGTCCCCGCGCTGCAAAAGCGGATGATTCGTATGGCGCGCGAATCGAACAAGTTCGTGATCACCGCGACCCAGATGATGGAGTCGATGATCTACGCACCGGTGCCGACCCGCGCCGAAGTGTCGGACGTCGCGAACGCGGTGCTCGACGGCACGGACGCGGTGATGCTGTCGGCGGAATCGGCGGCGGGCAAGTACCCGGTGCAAACCATCGAGACGATGGCGGCGATCTGTATCGAAGCCGAGAAGTCGGAGCAGTCGGAACTGGACAGGGATTTCCTCGACCGCACGTTCACGCGGATCGACCAGTCGATCGCGATGGGCGCGTTGTTCACGGCCTATCACCTGGGCGCGAAGGCGATCGTCGCGTTGACCGAATCCGGCTCGACGGCACTGTGGATGTCGCGTCACTGGACCCATGTGCCGATCTTCGCACTGACGCCGCGAGTCGGCAGCGAACGGGCGATGGCTTTGTACCGCAACGTGACGTCGCTGCATCTGGACACCAACACCGATCGCGATACGGCGTTGCAGCAGGCGTTGGAAACCGTGGTCAGCAAGGGTTATGCGTCGCACGGCGATATGGTGGTGCTGACCGTGGGTGAGCCGATGGGGCAGGCCGGCGGTACCAATACGTTGAAGATCGTGCGGGTTGGTGAGCCGTATTGAGCGACTCGCTGTGCGTGGGACGGAAGTAAAGCGCTAAACCGCTAACTCCCGTCGACTCGCGGTGCGTGGGACGGAAGTAAAGCGCTAAAGCGCTAACTTCCGTCGACAGGAGACTGCTTGATCGGCGCAGGCTGGATTGAGCGAAGCAGGCCGATATGCCCCGCGAGAGGCGGCGCACCGTCGGCAGGCGCGTCCGGAGCGGAATCCCCGGCGCCTTGCAGACCCTGTGCACGGGTATGCGGCTTGCTTCGCGATAAAATCGCCCAAAAGATGCCGACGGCACAAGAATTCGTTTCAATCTAAGGAGTTAAGCATGCCTCTCGTATCAATGCGTCAACTGCTGGACCATGCCGCCGAAAACGGTTATGGCCTCCCGGCATTCAACGTGAACAATCTGGAGCAGGTGCAGGCCATCATGGCCGCGGCCGACAAGGTCAACGCCCCGGTCATCATGCAGGCTTCCGCCGGCGCGCGTAAGTACGCGGGCGAAGCGTTCCTGCGCCACCTGATCGAAGCGGCGGTGGAGTCGTATCCGCATATTCCGGTCGTGATGCACCAAGACCACGGACAGTCGCCGGCGGTCTGCATGGCGGCGATCCGCAGCGGTTTCACCAGCGTGATGATGGACGGCTCGCTCGAGGCCGACGGCAAGACCGTCGCGTCGTACGAGTACAACGTCGACGTATCGCGCAAGGTCGTGGAAGCGGCTCACTCGATCGGCATCACGGTTGAAGCGGAACTGGGCGTGCTCGGTTCGCTGGAAACCATGAAGGGCGACAAGGAAGACGGCCACGGCGCGGAAGGCACGATGACCCGCGAGCAACTGCTGACCGATCCCGAGCAGGCCGCCGACTTCGTCAAGCTGACGCAGTGCGATGCGCTGGCGATCGCGATCGGCACGTCGCACGGCGCGTACAAGTTCAGCAAGAAGCCCACGGGCGACATTCTGTCGATCCAGCGCATCAAGGAAATCCATCAGCGCATTCCGAACACGCACCTGGTGATGCACGGTTCGTCGTCGGTACCGCAGGAACTGCTCGCGGAAATCCGCGAATTCGGCGGGGACATGAAGGAAACCTACGGCGTGCCGGTCGAGGAAATCCAGGAAGGCATCAAGAACGGCGTGCGCAAGGTCAACATCGACACCGACCTGCGCCTG
Organism: Paraburkholderia ginsengisoli NBRC 100965; assembly: GCF_000739735.1. Classification (GTDB taxonomy): domain Bacteria; phylum Pseudomonadota; class Gammaproteobacteria; order Burkholderiales; family Burkholderiaceae; genus Paraburkholderia; species Paraburkholderia ginsengisoli. The sequence goes on from NZ_BBJF01000002.1 coordinate 164,332, forward strand.
GCGATCACCGGTGCAATCCGCCGCTACATGGCGACCAATCCGGGCAAGTTCGATCCGCGCGATTACCTGAAGCCGGCGCGCGAAGCGGCGATGAAGATCTGTATCGAGCGTTACACGCAATTCGGCTGCGAAGGTCAGGCCGGCAAGATCAAGCCGCTTTCGCTTGATAAAATCGCGGAGAAGTACAAGTCGGGCGAGCTTGCGCAAGTCGTCCGTTAAGCTATAACAGGCTCTGCACCTGGCCATCCGGCCAGGTTGTCGTTAGATCGCCGTTCCCGCATCATCTGGGGAACGGCGTTTCCCTTTTGTTCCGGTCACACTTTTTGCCTCATTTTTAGCGAACCACGACGATGTCTACCCTCTACGAATCCACGCTCCGCTCGCTGCCGCTGCTCGGCCGCGGTAAAGTCCGCGACAACTATGCAGTGGGCAACGACCAGTTGCTGATCGTCACGACCGACCGTCTGTCGGCGTTCGACGTCATCATGGGCGAGCCGATTCCGAACAAGGGCCGCGTGCTCAACGAGATGGCGAACTTCTGGTTCGAGAAACTGAAGCACGTGGTGCCGAACCACCTGACGGGCGTCGCGCCGGAGTCCGTGGTCGCGGCGGACGAAGTCGAGCAGGTCAAGGGTCGCGCGGTGGTCGTCAAGCGCCTCGAACCGATCCTCGTCGAGGCGGTGGTGCGCGGCTATCTGGCCGGCAGCGGCTGGAAAGATTACCAGGCCACCGGCTCGGTGTGCGGCGTCGAACTGCCGCCGGGTCTGCAGAACGCGCAGAAGCTGCCCGAGCCGATCTTCACGCCGGCCGCGAAGGCCGAGATGGGTCATCACGACGAAAACATCACGTACGACGAGATGGAACGCCGCATCGGCACCGAACTGTCGGCCACGATCCGCGACATCTCGATCAAGCTGTACAAGGAAGCCGCTGATTACGCCGCCACGCGCGGCATCATCATCGCGGATACGAAGTTCGAATTCGGTCTGGACAACCACGGCAAGCTGTACCTGATGGACGAGGCGCTCACCGCCGATTCGTCGCGCTTCTGGCCGGCGGATCAGTACCAGGTCGGCACCAACCCGCCGTCGTTCGACAAGCAGTTCGTGCGCGACTGGCTCGAAACCCAGCCGTGGAAGAAAGAACCGCCGGCGCCGAAGCTGCCCGACGACGTGGTCACGAAGACGGGCGAGAAGTATCAGGAAGCGCTCGAACGCCTGACCGGCCACAAGCTCGCCTGACCCGCGTGGGTCACCAGAAGCGCCGTTCGGGAAACAAGGAAGCCGTAAGATGAGTGAAGCTCAAACCGCCCATACGCATGGCGCGCCGGTCGTCGGCGTGCTGATGGGCTCCAGTTCCGACTGGGAAGTCATGAAGAACGCCGTGGCGATTTTGCAGGAATTCGGCGTGCCGTACGAAGCGAAGGTCGTATCCGCGCACCGCATGCCCGACGAAATGTTCGCCTATGCTGAAAGTGCACGCGAGCGCGGCATTCGCGCGATCATCGCGGGCGCGGGCGGCGCGGCGCATCTGCCGGGCATGCTGGCCGCCAAGACCACGGTGCCGGTGCTTGGCGTGCCGGTCGCGAGCAAGTATCTGAAGGGCGTCGATTCGCTGCATTCGATCGTGCAGATGCCCAAGGGCGTGCCGGTCGCGACGTTTGCGATCGGCGAAGCGGGCGCGGCCAATGCGGCGCTGTTCGCGGTGTCGCTGCTGAGCGGCACGAGCACCGAGTATGCGGAAAAGCTCGCTGCATTCCGCGTGCGCCAGAACGAAGCGGCGCACGCCATGGTTTTGCCGGCGCTGTAATTTCAGCGTCGCTGATTGCTTGAAGACGTCCCCCTGTCCGACCCCCGGCCGGGTGTCCGCAGTAGCACGAGCGCGTGCACGACTGCCTGCGCACCCGGCCGCGACC
>NZ_BBJF01000001.1 GCF_000739735.1 Paraburkholderia ginsengisoli NBRC 100965
AGGCGCAGTGCGGTCACGACTGATGTTACGTGCGGCGGGGGACGCAGGCAGATGCACCATAAATCACCGCCAGATTCTCCGCCAGCCGCACAACCCGTAGCTGCCGTATGGCACGGGCATCATCCCCGCAAATGCGCTACCCGGTCACCTACCACAGGCACTAGCGATCGCGCCAGCCACTCAGCATGAGACGACGCGTCATGCGCCGTCTCATGCTATCCCCGCCACCGTTACTTTTCCTGCGATAGGAACCGTTGCGCCAGGCGGACCCAATACGTCGATCCGATCGGCAATAGCTCGTCGTTAAAGTCATAGCTCGCGTTATGCAGCATACAAGGGCCGGCGCCATGCCCGGCGTCTCGGTGGCCGCCATCGCCGTTGCCCAAAAATGCATAACAGCCCGGCTTCGCCAGCAGCATGAAGGAAAAGTCTTCGGCACCCATTGTCGGTTCAACCGCATCGTCGACATTTTCTGCTCCGACAATCTCCTTCATGACCGACGCAGCAAAACGGGCTTCCTCACCACTGTTAATAGTCGGCGGATAGTTTCGGTGAAAGTGAATCGTGACGGAGCAATCGTATGCTTCGGCGGTACTTTCCGCGATTTTGCGCATGCGTGCTTCGATCAGATCGAGCGCCTCTGTCGTGAACGTTCGCACCGTTCCCGCAATCCATGCATCGTTTGGCACGACATTGACTGCATCGCCCGCATGAATCTGGGTGATTGACAACACAGCGGTATCGAGCGGCTTCTTATTCCGCGTGATGATGCTCTGCAGTCCGTTCGCGATCTGTACGGCCGTAAAGACGGGATCGCGGCCGTTGTGCGGCAAAGCCGCATGCGAACCCACCCCCTTGATTTCAATGCGGAATTCATTGCTCGAGGCCATGATTGGACCTTCGGTCACGCCGAAGCGGCCCGCGGGCATGCCCGGCCAGTTATGAATGCCGAACACCGCATCGACGGGAAACTTCACGAACAGGCCGTCGTCGATCATCGCTTGCGCGCCAGCGCCGCCTTCTTCGGCCGGCTGGAAAATGAAGACGATTGTGCCGTCGAATTCGCCATGTTTAACCAGATGCCGCGCCGCGCCGAGAAGCATCGCAGTATGTCCGTCATGGCCGCACGCGTGCATTTTGCCGTCGTTTTTCGATCGATGGTCGAAGCCGTTCAATTCCTGAATCGGCAACGCGTCCATGTCGGCTCGCAAGCCAATGGCGCGCGAGCTGCTGCCGCGTTTCAATATGCCGACTACGCCGGTCTTGCCGAGTCCACGATGCGTTTCAATGCCCCAAGACTCAAGCGTCTTGGCCACAAGATCTGCGGTAGCCGTTTCTTCGTAACGTAGCTCAGGGTTTGCGTGAATCGTTCGTCGAAGGTTCTGAATTTCGCCGTGAGCGGCCTGGATTTCGGGAATCAGTTTCATGATGGAGTGATATTGCGCTTGTGCTTTGACTTGCGTGGGATCGCTCGGGGACACATCGGCCCGGGCACGGTGATAAACGATTCTACGCCGAAGGCAATTTTGGCGGCACCATCCAGGCTAAGCGCCAATGGACGTAATAAAATCCCGCATTACTCCCGCTTCGCCGACTAATCGCCGAATATGAACGCCCCGACTGAATTCGCTCGCGCCGTGTGCCCGCACGACTGCCCTGACACCTGTGCGATGCGTGTGACCGTCGAGAATGGCCGCGCAATCAAGGTCTCCGGCGATCCCGCCCATGCGCCGACGCAGGGTGCGCTATGTACGAAGGTGAGCCGCTACCCCGAGCGTGTGTATCATCCGCACCGGCTGACCACGCCGATGAAGCGCGTCGGCCGTAAAGGCGAGGGCCGTTTCGAACCGATCAACTGGGACGAAGCGCTCGAATTCGCGGCAACCCGTCTGTCGGAAATCGCGCGACGCGCGCCGGAGGCGATTCTGCCGTACAGCTACGCGGGTACGATGGGTCTGGTACAGGGCGACAGCATCGCGCAGCGGTTCTTTCACAAGCTCGGCGCATCGCAACTCGACCGCACGATTTGCGCGGCGGCCGGCGCGGCCGGCTTGAAGTACACCTACGGCGCGGGCATCGGGATGCTCACCGAGTTTTTCGCCGAGAGCGAGGTGATCCTGATCTGGGGCGCGAATCCGATCGCGTCGAATCTGCATTTCTGGACACGCGCTCAGGAAGCCAAGCGTCGCGGCGCGCGTCTGATTGCGATCGACCCGTACCGCTCGCTGACAGCAGAAAAATGCCATCAGCACATTGCATTGAAGCCGGGCACCGACGGCGCTTTGGCGCTCGGCATGATGCACGTATTGATCACGGAGAACCTGCTCGATCACGCGTACATCGAGGCTCACACGTTGGGCTTCGCCGAGTTGAAGGCGCGTGCGCTCAGCTATCCCCCGTCGCGGGTTGGTGAGATTTGCGGGATCGAAGAGCAGGTAATCGTCGATCTTGCGCGACTTTACGGCAGCACGAAGAAAGCGGCGATCCGCATGAATTACGGGTTGCAACGCGTGCGCGGCGGCGGCAATGCCGTGCGCGCAATCGCCTGCCTGCCGTCGCTGACCGGCGCATGGCGCCAGCGGGCGGGCGGGGCGCTGCTGTCGTCGAGCGGCTGGGCGCCGGTCGATTCGCACGCGCTGCAGCGTCCAGACCTAATGCCCGGTTGGCCGGCCAAGCCGAGCCGCGTCATCAATATGAATGCGATCGGCGATGCGCTGCTGCATCCCGGCGACACCGCATTTGGCCCCAAGCTGGAAGCAATCGTCGTGTACAACTCGAATCCCGTTGCGGTCGCGCCGGACTCCGAACGGGTCGCTGCGGGTTTCGCGCGTGAAGACCTCTTCACCATCGTCCTCGAGCATTTTCAGACGGATACCGCCGATTACGCCGACCTGCTTCTGCCCGCCACGACGCAACTCGAACATCTCGACGTGCACAAGTCGTACGGTCACACGCACGTGATGCTCAACTTGCCGGCGATCGCGCCGGTCGGCGACGCGCGTCCGAACACGGAAATCTTCCGTGGCCTCGCACGCCGGATGGGACTCGACGAACCGGCGCTGTTCGAAAGCGACGAAGTCGTCGCGCAGGCCGCATTCCGCTGGCAGGACAGCACGCTCGAAAGCGCGAGCTGGGAGACGCTGAAGCAGACCGGCTGGGCAAAGCTGAATCTGCCCGACGCGCCGTTCGCCGACGGTGGCTTCCGCACGCCGTCCGGCAAATGCGAGTTCTATAGCGAGCGTCTTGCGCAGCAGGGGCTCGACCCGTTGCCGGACTATCTGCCGCCCTATGAATCCGCCGACGGCGCGCCCGAACTCGCCGCCCGTTATCCGCTCGCGATGATCTCACCGCCGGCCCGCAACTTTCTGAACAGCACCTTCGTGAACATCGAGAGTCTGCGCGCGACTGAGGGCGAGCCGCATCTCGACATCCATCCTGCCGACGCGCAGGCGCGTGACATCGTCGACGGCGCTCAGGTGCGCATCTTCAATGATCGCGGCTCGATGCAGGCGCGCGCCCGCGTCACCGACAGAGCGCGCGAAGGGCTCGTCGTTGGCCTGTCGATCTGGTGGAAGAAGCTCGCGCCGGACGGCCGCAATGCGAACCAGGTGACAAGCCAGGCGCTCACCGATCTGGGCGGATCGGCCACTTTCTACGACTGTCTGGTCGAAGTCGAGCGCGTCTGAAAACACGCGAAAGTCCCTGCAGGCGCTCGCTCCTCGCAGGTTCGAGGCAGCCGTCTAACCCGGTCGCATTCGCAAATAGCAATAGGGTGCCCATGCTACGATGCGTTTTTAGCACGACCATTCGAAAATAAATAAGGAGACGCTGCATGGACAAAATCTGGCTGAAATCTTATCCGCCCGGCGTTCCCGCAGAGATTGACGTAAACCGCTATTCGTCGCTCGCCGACCTGCTCGAAGAAGCATTTCGCGAGCATCGCGCTAAACCGGCGTTTGTCTGCATGGGCAAGGAAATCAGCTACGGCGAGCTTGACGCGCTTTCGCGCAAGCTCGCTGCGTGGTTCCAGTCGAAAGGGCTCGTCCGCGGCGCGCGCGTCGCGATCATGATGCCGAACGTGCTGCAATACCCGGTGGCGATTGCCGCGATTCTGCGCGCGGGTTACGTCGTCGTGAACGTGAACCCGCTCTACACGCCGCGCGAACTCGAACATCAACTGAAGGACAGCGGCGCGGAAGCGATCATCCTGCTCGAAAATTTTGCGGTGACGCTGCAGGCCATCGTGCGCAATACCGCGGTAAAGCATGTCGTCGTCGCGGCGATGGGTGATCTGATGGGCGTCAAGGGCACGCTGGTCAACTTCGTCGTGCGCAAGATGAAGAAGATGGTGCCGGCGTGGAGTCTGCCGGGCCACGTCAAATTCAACACCGCGATCTCGGAAGGCGGGCGTCACAGTTTCAAGCCGGTCGAGCAAGGTCCCGACGACGTCGCGTTTCTCCAGTACACGGGCGGCACGACCGGCGTGGCCAAGGGCGCGACACTGCTGCACCGGAACCTGATCGCGAACGTCCTGCAGTCGGAAATCTGGCTCAATCCTGTGCGGGCGAACCGCACGGACATTGATCAATTCATCACCGTCGTGGCACTGCCGCTTTATCACGTGTTTGCGTTGACGGTGTGCGGGCTGCTGACCATCCGCACCGGCGGGCTCGGCGTGCTGATTCCGAATCCGCGCGACATCCCGGGCATGATCAAGGCGCTGGACGGCTATGCGATCACGACGATCCCCGCCGTCAACACGCTGTACAACGCGCTGCTGAACAGCCCGGACTTCCACAAGCTCGACTTTTCGAAGCTGCTGACCGCCAATGGCGGCGGCATGGCGGTGCAGGAGGCGGTTGCCAAACGCTGGTACGAACTCACGCATACGCCGATCGTTGAAGGTTATGGGTTGTCGGAGACGTCGCCGTGCGTGACGTGCAATCCGGTCACCGTCACCGAATACAGCGGGACGATCGGTTTGCCGCTGCCGTCCACGGAAGTGTCGATTCGCGACGACGAAGGCAACGAAGTGCCGCTCGGTCAGCCGGGCGAAATCTGCATTCGCGGTCCGCAGGTGATGGCGGGCTACTGGAACCGCCCGGACGAAACCGCCAAGGTGATGACGCCCGACGGCTTCTTCAAATCAGGCGATGTCGGCCTGATGAACGATGGCGGCTTCGTGAAGATCGTCGATCGCAAGAAGGACATGATTCTGGTGTCCGGTTTCAACGTGTATCCGAACGAGATCGAGGACGTGGTCGCCAAGTTGCCGGGCGTGTTCGAAGTTGCGGCGGTCGGCGTGCCGGACCAGCACTCGGGCGAGGCGGTGAAACTCTTCGTCGTGAAGAAGGACCAGGCGCTGACCGATGCCGAGATTTTCGCGTACTGCAAGACGCAATTGACCGGCTATAAGCGACCCAAAATCGTGGAATTCCGGACGGAACTGCCGAAGAGCAACGTCGGCAAGATTCTGCGCCGCGAGTTGCGCGACGGGCGGGCATGACGTCGGCGACCGAAGCGTCCGCTTCCGCTCGACGCTGAGGCGAAGCAGCCCGTAGCAAAAGAGAAAGCCCCGGCAGACGGAAGTCTGCCGGGGCTTTCTCTTTGCGTCATCGCCATCGCTTGTGCGCAAGTAACCCGAGCCATCGCAGACCGACGCCCTGGCAATCCGTCATAAAAAAAAGGCGCCCGAAGGCGCCTTTGAGGCAAACTGCTTTTTTACGACTTATTAGAACTTATGGCGAATACCGACGCGAGCCGTGAACTGGTTGTTGCCCGACGAACCCGTCAGACCGTTGATGCCAGCCGTTGCGTCGACCGTTGCGCCAGTTGCGCTGAGCGTTTCGCCCAGTGCGTGCTGGTAGACACCGACCACGTACACGTCGGTACGCTTGGACAGGAAGTAGTCCACGCCCACTGCGCCCTGGTGGTACTGAGCACGGTCTGCGCCGTTGATTTCCGCGCCGCGCGTGTAGTCATACGCTGCGCCGACCAGCAGTGCCGGGGTCAACTGATACTTGAAGTTGATTTCGCCGTTGTTGAACGTAGCCGACTGGCCAGCGAACGGCGACGCGAACGTCTTGCCCAGGTTGCCGAAGCGGATGTTCGAGTAGGTCAGGCCGAGCGTTGCCGCGCCGAACGTGTACGAACCGCCTGCACCGATGACCTGGTACGTGTTAGCCGATGCGAAGCCAGCGTAGATCGGCGACGTTACAGCAAAGTTGGCTGCAGCAGTAGCGGTAGCAGGCGTGTTCGGCGAGATCGTACCGCCGTTGTTGAAGATACCGCCCGAAGCTGCCGGCGTACGTGCGTTCAAGTAACCAACGCCCAAAGCCAACGGGCCGTTGTTGTAGCCAGCACCCAACGACCAGATCTGGTTGCCGGTGAAGTTGCCTGCCTGGCCGCCGAGGCTATACGTGCCGCCGAACGTCAGGCCGCCGTAGTTTGCGCTCGTGTACTTGACCGTGTTGTTCGTGCGATACGCGTTGTTGAAGTTGTCGATGTCGCCCGGGTGAGCTGCGATGTAGCCGCCCCACTGGTCGCCCGATTCGAACGGACCCACGTAGTCGACCACGGAGTCGTACTGACGACCCAGCGTGACCGTGCCGAACTGGCTCGACAGGCCGACGTATGCCTGACGACCGAACATCAGGCCGCCTTGACCCAGCTTGCCGTTGGTCACGTCAAAGCCGTTTTCCAACACAAAGATTGCCTTCAGACCGCCGCCCAGATCTTCCGTGCCGCGCAGGCCGAAACGCGAGCCTTGCATCACGCCGCTGGACATGTCGTACTTGTGGCTGCCGCCGGCGTTGGTGTTCATGTTGATACCAACGTCAATGATGCCGTACAGGGTCACGCTGCTCTGAGCATGAGCGGCGCCTGCGAATGCGCCCAGTGCTGCAAGAGCGAGAAGCGACTTTTTCATCGAATGATCTCCAAGGATTACGAATCTTTTGTACAAGGCGAATATTTATCTAGCGTTGAGGCCTTGCTTTGCTAACTTCGCGAGAAGTTGCACGTAATGTAACAAAAGGCATACATGGCACAAAGAAAAAGGAGATGGCCGGGAAGGCTCCTGTTTCGTTTACGCAACATGGTCTAAAATCGAAAATTGGCCGGCTAATTCATGCGGATTTAAGGTTCTCGCGCAATGGGTTTTTCCGCGCAAAGCCTTGCCGGACGGACATGCCGGTTCGATGAAGCCGATGTTGAATCAGGGAGTGCTTAATGTTTCTGGACGAGTTGATTAGCGAGTTTGATCGGGGTTTACGCTCAATGACAGGCGTGTCGCGGATGAGTCGTCCATTACCGATTCCCGAGGGATCGGCGGTGGCGGCTGAAGCGCCCGAATTGACGCCGGCTGAGCGTGCGCACGCGGCCGGATTGATGCGCGTGAATCATGTCGGCGAGGTGTGCGCGCAAGCGCTTTACCAGGCTCAGAAACTCGCGACCCGATCGCCGTCGTTGCGTGCCGTGTTCGATCACGCCGCCGTCGAAGAAGAGGATCATCTCGCGTGGACCGCCAAACGTCTCGAAGCGCTCGATTCACGTCCCAGTCTGCTGAACCCGCTTTGGTATACGGGCGCACTGGCCATCGGCCTCGCGGCGGGGCGTCTCGGCGATCGCGTCAGTCTCGGCTTCATGGCCGAAACCGAGCGACAGGTCGAGCAGCATCTCGACAGCCATATGGACCAGTTGCCGGCAGCGGATCACGAGTCGCGAGCAATCGTCGAGCAGATGCGTGCGGACGAAGTCGCGCATGGCAAGGCCGCGATGGACGCCGGCGGTATCGAGTTGCCGTTCCCCGCGCGAGCGCTGATGCGCGCGGCATCGAAAGTCATGACGCGCACTGCCTATTACATCTAGAAACGGCGCCTGCCGGGCACGCGTTTTCGTAGTGGGACGGCGCTCCGCGCGCCGTCCGCCGCACCTCCACGAATCACCCGCCGATATCTCTTAATTCCCCGCCGCGATCTCTTTCATTCCACGCAGTTTCCTCGCACTTTTCACGTATCACCTTCACAAGTTGCACTAGCCCGTTCATTTATAACGGTTTTCCGTTTTATGCGTGGCGTGAAGTAGTGGCGCTAAGTCCTTGTTCTTACAAACAAAATTCGGCCGAAAAGCAGCCGGCTCCCTTGACCCCCGTTTATCGTTCCTCTAAAGTGGGAGACAGTGTGAGAAAGTGTATTTTTGTGTGATCTCCCAAGCGGTTTCGGGTAGATTTTCATGAATCAGGCAACCGGCGCAAAAGTGCCGCAAGCAACTAGTTGCATGGGACCGGGAGCAGGCGCTCAAGCGCCAATTCGGGTCGACAGGGGAGAGCGAAGTGTTCCAAGGGGCGTCGGCGCTGACGCTCGATGCGAAAGGGCGGATGTCGATTCCCTCTCGCTATCGGGATGCGCTGCAAACACAGGCAGAGGGCCAGGTGACGATCACCAAGCACCCGGACGGCTGCCTGTTGCTCTTTCCTCGTCCCGAATGGGAAGTTTTCCGCGACAAGGTCGACAAGCTGCCCATGAATGCAGCCTGGTGGAAACGCATTTTTCTCGGCAACGCAATGGATGTGGATATGGACGGCGCAGGCCGCGTGCTCGTGTCGCCGGAGTTGCGCACGGCTGGTGGACTGGAAAAAGAAGTGACCTTGCTCGGCATGGGGCGTCACTTCGAGTTATGGGATGCACAAACCTACGCCGCGAAGGAACAGGCGGCGATCGCCGAGGGCATGCCCGAAGCGTTGAAGAATTTCACGTTCTGATCGCGGCTTACATATATGGCACCTGCGATGGGAAACGAATTGCAGCATCGCACGGTGCTGCTGGATGAAGCGGTCGATGCGCTGGTTACACGCGCGGACGGCGTGTACGTGGACGGTACTTTCGGGCGCGGCGGTCACAGCCGCCTCGTGCTGGAGAGATTGAGCGAGTCGGGACGTCTGATCGCGTTCGACAAGGACCCGCTCGCCATCGCCACGGCGCAGCAGATCGCGGATCCGCGCTTTGGCATCGTGCACGAGAGTTTTGCTTCACTGCGCGCCGCGATTGCGGAGCGCGGGGTAGGACGGGTGTCGGGCGTTTTACTGGATCTGGGCATATCGTCGCCGCAAATCGACGATCCGGAGCGGGGCTTCAGCTTCCGCGCCGACGGGCCGCTCGACATGCGGATGGACCCGACGCGCGGCGAGTCTGCCGCTGACTGGCTGGCGCGGGCCACGGTGCAGGAACTGACGGAGGTGATACGAGATTATGGGGAAGAACGGTTTGCTTTTCAGATTGCAAAGGCGCTTGTTGCTCGCCGGGCAGAGTCCGACCGTCTTGGGCCTCTCGTCAGCACGGGCGAGCTTGCCCAAATCGTGGCTAACGTCGTCAAAACCCGTGAGAAGGGCAAGGATCCGGCAACCCGCACCTTTCAAGCTATACGGATTCACATCAATCAAGAGCTTGCGGAGCTGCAAGTCGTTTTAGAAGCAGCGTTGTCGCTGTTGGAGCAAGGGGGGCGGCTGGTGGTCATCAGCTTTCATTCGCTCGAGGACCGGATCGTCAAGCGATTCATGCAGGCGCACGCCAGTGCGCCTGCGGTCGATCGCCGTCTGCCGATTCGCGCCGTCGATCTGCCGAGCCCCCCGCTCAAAATCATCGGCCGCGTATTCGCGAGCGACGCTGAAGTCGCCGCGAACCCGCGCGCCCGTTCTGCCGTGATGCGTGTGGCGGAGCGGATCGCGCCATGAATCGCCTCAACATTTTCCTGCTGATCATCGTGATGGGTTGCGCCTTATCGGTCGTCAACGCGACCAATCAGCAGCGTCAGATCTTCATCCAGTTGCAGCGCGCTCAATCACAGGAGCGCCAACTGCAGCAGGACTATTCACAGCTTCAATATCAGCAGAGCGCGTTGTCGAAGACGTCGCGCATCGAACAGCTCGCTACCGCGTCGCTGAAGATGCAGGCGGTCACGACCGGCCGCACGCAATATCTGACGCTCGATCCGGGCGCGGCGAAGGCCGAGGACGCGCCGATCCCGACTTCCGGTCCGGCGTCGGCGCCGGCGGCCACTCGTCGTGGAGGCGTGCGATGAAAAAATCGTCGGGTCGCAAGAGCGTCGCCTTTTCGGCCAATCCGATCCTATCGGTGCGCCTGCCGATGTGGCGCTCGAAACTCGTCGTGTTCCTGCTGTTCATGGCGTTCGTCGCGCTGGCTGCGCGCGCGTTCTGGATTCAGGGCCCGGGCAACGCGTTCTATCTGAAGCAGGGTGAAATCCGCTATCAGCGCCGGCTCGAACTGCCGGCCACGCGCGGCAAGATTCTCGACCGCAACGGTCTCGTTCTCGCCACGAGTCTGCCGGTGCGCGCGATCTGGGCGATTCCCGAATCGGTGCCGGACGACCTCGGCGCGGACAAGCTGAATTCGCTCGGGCAATTGCTCGGCATGACCAGCAAGGAGCTGCGCCGCAAGCTGTCTGAAGACAAGACCTTCGTCTATGTGAAGCGCCAGGTGCCGGTCGACGTCGCCGAGAAAGTCGCTGCGCTGGACATCCCCGGCATTTATGCACGCGACGAGTACAAGCGCTTCTATCCGGAAGGCGAGATCACGGCTCACCTGATCGGCTTCACGAACGTCGAGGACGAAGGCCAGGAAGGCGTCGAGCTCGGCGACCAGAAGCTGCTCGCGGGCATGTCGGGCAGCCGGCGCGTGATCAAGGACCGCATGGGCCACATCATCGAGGATGTGGACGAACAGGTCGTGCCGCACAACGGCCAGGACGTCGATCTGTCGATCGACAGCAAGATCCAGTACATCGCGTACACGAACCTGAAAGCGGCCGTCGAAAAATTCAAGGCAAAGGCCGGCGCGGCAATGGTGATCGACGTGCGCACCGGTGAAGTGCTGGCGCTCGTCAATTACCCGACCTACAACCCGAACGACCGCTCGCACCTGACCGGCGACCAGTTGCGCAACCGCATCCTGACCGACACGTTCGAGCCGGGCTCGATCATGAAGCCGTTCACGGTGTCGCTCGCGCTCGATCTGCACCGCGTCACGCCGACTACACTGGTAGATACGGGAGGGGGCCGCTTCGTGCTGGACGGTGCGCCGATTACCGACGACAGCGGCTTCGGCGTGCTGACGGTGGGCGGCGTGATCCAGAAGTCGAGCAACATCGGTGCGACGAAGATCGCGATGCAGCTCAAGCCCGAAGAGATGTGGAACATGTACACCAGCATCGGTCTCGGCCAGGCGCCGAAGGTCGGCTTCCCGGGCGCGGCGGCGGGCCGCCTGCGGCCGTGGAGAAGCTGGCGCCGCATCGAGCAGGCGACCATGTCGTACGGCTACGGTCTGTCGGTGTCGCTGTTCCAGCTGGGCCGCGCGTACACCGCGATCGCGCATGACGGCGAGATCATGCCGGTGTCGATTTTCCGCACGCCGGGCGACCAGCCGGCCACCGGGCCGCAGATTTTCGCGCCGACCACCGCGCGTGAAGTGCGCGCGATGCTCGAAACCGTGACCGCGCCGGGCGGCACGTCGCCAGATGCGGCGGTGCCGGGCTATCGCGTCGGCGGCAAGAGCGGTACCGCGTACAAGCACGGCCCGCACGGCTACGACCACTCCAAGTATCGCGCGTCGTTCGTCGGCATGGCGCCGATGCCGAATCCGCGCATCGTGGTCGCCGTGTCGGTCGACGAACCGACCGCGGGCAGCCACTTCGGCGGCCAGGTGTCGGGCCCGGTGTTCTCGGGCATCGTCGGCGATACGCTGCGCTCGCTCAATGTGCCGCCGGATATGCCGGTCAAGCAGATGGTCGTGTCCGATGATTCGGCGCCCGCCGCGAACGGCACCGCGGGCACGCCGGCGACGTCGGCAGGCCCCAGGAAGATTTCCACCAGCGCCGGCGCGAAGAAGATGACGATCTCCGCCAGCGCGAAGAGTCACCCCGGAGTCGAGCGATGAGCGCGCTGCGTAGCGGGAATCCAGCGCACCGGCAGATCGCCGACGCCCTCAGCTGGCTGCACGCGCACGTGCAGCCAGACGCGCATCTGCACGCGGACACACGCTCGCTCGCAGCGGGCGACGTGTTCTTCGCGTACGCGGTGGATGGCGCGGACAACCGCGCGTTCATCGACGGCGCGATCGAGCGCGGCGCGGCCGCCGTGCTGCTTCAGCCCGAAGGCTTCGACGGCGCGATCGATCCGTCCATCGCGCTCGCCGTGCCGGCGTTGAACGAACTTGCCGGTTCGATCGCGAGCGGCTGGTATCGCGATCCGAGCGACGCGATGTTGACGGTCGGCGTCACAGGGACGAACGGCAAGACCTCATGCAGCCAGTGGATCTCGGCGGCGCTGACCTCGCTCGGCCAGCGTTGCGCGATCGTCGGCACGCTCGGCACCGGCTTGCCGGGCCAGCTCGTGTACACCGGCTTCACGACGCCCGATGCGCCGCAACTGCAACGCAGCCTCGCGCAATTGCGCGACGCAGGCGCGCAGGCGGTGGCGATGGAAGTGTCGTCGCATGCATTGCATCAAGGGCGCGTGAACGGCACCGCGTTCGACATCGCCGTGTTCACGAATCTCACGCAGGACCACCTCGACTATCACGGCTCGTTCGACGCCTATGAAGCGGCGAAGGCGCGCCTGTTCGCGTGGCCGGACCTGCGCGCGGCCGTGATCAATCGCGACGATGCCGCGGGCCGTCGTTTGCTCGCCAGCACGCAAGGTCATGCGCGGACCATCGCCTACGGCATCGATGCCGTGGTGCAAGACGCACCGCAAGCCGACGCGCTGCTGCTCGCGTCGAACGTGCGCGCAACCGCCACGGGCACCGCGTTCCATCTGAGCACCTCCGACTGGGGCGACGCCGAAGTCGAAGTGCAAACGCTCGGCGCGTTCAACGTCAGCAATCTGCTCGGCGTGCTCGGCGCGCTGCTCGCCGCCGAGGTGCCGTTCGACGCCGCGCTCGCCGAACTCGCGAAGCTCGAATCGGTGAACGGCCGCATGGAGCGTCTTGGTGGCCGTCTGCAAAACGACGAGCCGCTCGTTGTAATCGATTTCGCGCACACGCCGGACGCGCTGGAAAAAACCCTCGAAGCGCTGCGCCCGATGGCGGCCGCTCGCGGCGGCGAACTGATCTGCATGTTCGGCTGCGGCGGCGATCGCGACGCGACCAAGCGTCCGCTGATGGGCGCGATCGCCGAGAAGCTCGCCGACGGCGTCGTCGTGACTAGCGACAACCCGCGCAGCGAAAACCCGCAATCGATCATCGAGCAGATCGCCGCGGGCATGAAGGACGCGTCGAAGGCGCGCCGCGTCGAAGACCGCGCGAGCGCGATTCTGCAAGCGATCCGCGGCGCCGCGCGTGAAGACGTCATCGTGCTGGCCGGCAAGGGGCACGAAGCAACACAGGAAATCATGGGCAAGAAACGCGCTTTCTCCGATCAGGACCACGCCCGCCTCGCGCTCGCCGCGCGGGCGACGCACGCGCGCGGAGGTGGCGAATGAGCATGTTCACGCTGCGTGAAGCCGCCGCGCTGATTCCCGGCGCGACCTTGCTCGGCGACGAAGACGTTGCGTTCGAGCGCGTGTCGACCGACAGCCGCAGCGCCGGTCCCGGCGATCTGTTCATCGCGATCAAAGGTGACCGTTTCGACGCGCACGACTTCCTGCCGGACGTGGCCGCGCGCAACGTGACGGCCGCGCTCGTCACGCGCACGCCGGATGGCTTCGGTGTGCCCGCGATTCGCGTTGCCGATACGCGCGTCGCGCTGGGTGCGCTCGCACGCGGCTGGCGTCGCAAGTTCGACATGCCGCTCGTCGCCGTGACGGGCAGCAACGGCAAGACCACGGTCAAGGAAATGATCGCGTCGATCTTCGCCGCCGCAGTCGGCGCGGACGCGCGTCTCGCGACCGCCGGCAATTTCAACAACGACATCGGCTTGCCGCTCACGCTGTTTCGCCTGCACGCCGCGCATCAACTGGCGGTGGTGGAACTCGGCATGAACCATCCGGGCGAAACCTCGCTGCTCGCGAAAATTGCCGAGCCGACCGTGGCGGTGGTGAACAACGCGCAGCGCGAGCATCAGGAATTCATGGCGACCGTCGAAGCGGTCGCGCTCGAACATGCGAGCGTGATTCACGCGCTCAAGCCCGAAGGCATCGCGGTTTTCCCGGCGGACGACGCGTACGCGAGCATCTGGCGCGTGGCCGCCACCGGCAACCGCATCATCGACTTCGCGTTGAACAACGATGGCCGCTCAACCGAAGCAGCGGTCACGGGCACGTTCGAAGGCACTCGGCTCAGTATCGACACACCTGAAGGCCACCTCGACGTCACGCTGCAAGTGCTCGGCGACCACAACGCGCACAACGCATTGGCCGCGACATCAGCCGCGCTGGCCGCAGGGGTTTCGCTCGACGCGATCAAACGCGGCCTCGAAGCGTTCGGGGCGGTGAAAGGCCGCTTGCAGGTGAAGCAGGCCGTACTCGGCACGCTCGCCGGCGCCACCGTGATCGACGACACCTACAACGCCAATCCCGACTCGATGCGCGCCGCGATCGACGTGCTCGCGTCGCGCGCCGCGCCGCGCGTGCTGGTGATGGGCGACATGGGCGAAGTCGGCGACAACGGTCCCGCGTTCCACCGCGAAATCGGTGCGTACGCGAAAGAGCGCGGCATCGACGCGCTGTACGCGATGGGCGACGCTTCGCGCGACGCCTGCACCGCCTACGGCGCGAACGCGCATCACGTAGCCGACGTCGGCACGTTGATCGCGCAATTGCAGCAGGCCGGTTTCGGCGCGGCTGCAACGCTTCTCGTGAAAGGCTCGCGCTTCATGCAGATGGAGCGCGTGGTGGACGCCGTAACGAGTCCACAACCCAACGCTGCGGGCTCGACGCCCGCCGCACATTGAAATAGAAGGACCGAAGCATGCTACTGGCGCTGGCGCAATGGCTGCAGAATGACGCAAGCTTCTTGCGCGTGTTCAGTTATCTGACTTTCCGTGCGGTGATGGCGACCATCACCGCACTGCTGATTGGGCTCGTCTGCGGCCCGGCGGTGATTCGCAAGCTGACCGCGATGAAGGTCGGTCAGGCCGTCCGTAAAGACGGCCCGCAGACTCACCTCGTCAAATCCGGCACGCCGACCATGGGCGGCGTGCTGATTCTGCTCGGCATCGCCGTGGCCACGTTGTTGTGGGCCGACCTGACCAACCGCTTCATCTGGATCGTGATCCTCGTCACGTTCGGCTTCGGCGTGATCGGCTGGGTCGACGATTACCGCAAGGTGGTCTACAAGGACCCGCGCGGCATGTCCTCGCGCGAGAAGTATTTCTGGCAGTCGGTGATCGGGCTGTTCGCGGCCGTATATCTCGCGTTCAGCGTGTCCGAAGCGAGCAATGTGCGCGTGTTCGACCTGTTCATGGCGTGGGTGCGCAGCGGTTTGTCGATGGGCTTGCCCGCGCGCGCCGATCTGATGCTGCCGTTCGTCAAGTCGATCAGCTATCCGCTCGGCGTGTGGGGCTTCATCGTGCTCACGTATCTGGTGATCGTCGGCGCGAGCAACGCCGTCAATCTCACCGATGGTCTCGACGGCCTCGTGATCATGCCGGTCGTGCTGGTGGGCGCGTCGCTCGGCGTGTTCGCTTATGTGATGGGCAGCTCGGTCTACTCGAAGTACCTGCTGTTTCCGCATATCGCCGGTGCCGGTGAATTGCTGATCTTCTGCTCGGCGATGGGCGGTGCAGGCCTCGCCTTCCTCTGGTTCAACACGCACCCGGCGCAGATGTTCATGGGCGACGTCGGCGCGCTCGCACTCGGCGGCGCGCTCGGCACGGTCGCGGTGATCGTGCGGCAGGAAATCGTGCTCTTCATCATGGGCGGCATTTTCGTCGCGGAGACGCTCTCCGTGATGTTGCAGGTCACGTGGTTCAAATTCACCAAGCGCCGGTTCGGCGAAGGGCGGCGTCTGTTCAAGATGGCGCCGCTGCATCACCACTTCGAGTTGTCGGGATGGAAGGAAACGCAGGTGGTCGTGCGTTTCTGGATCATCACGTTGATGTTGTGTCTGTTCGGTTTGTCCACGCTCAAGCTGCGTTAAGCAATAGTCGAAGTTAAGGGAAAGCAAGCGATGTTCGGCGAGAAGTTTCGGGATCGGCAAAAGCCGATGGTGCTCGTGCTGGGACTGGGTGAATCCGGTCTCGCGATGGCGCGCTGGTGCGCGCGGCACGGCTGTCGGCTGCGTGTGGCCGATACGCGAGAAGTGCCGCCGAACCTGTCCGCGCTGGAAGCGCACGGCGTCGACGCTGACTTCGTCGGCGGTCCGTTCTCGCCGGTGCTGCTCGAAGGTGCGGAGCTGGTCGCGATCAGCCCGGGCCTGTCTCCGCTCGCCGCCGACCTGTTGCCGCTGATTTCCGCTGCGCGCGAGCAGGGCATTCCGGTGTGGGGCGAACTCGAATTCTTCTCGCAAGCGCTGAAGACGCTCGGCGAGAGCGGCTACGCGCCGAAGGTGATCGCGATCACCGGCACCAACGGCAAGACCACGACGACGAGCCTGACCGGCCTGCTGTGCGAACGCGCCGGCAAGAAGGTTGCGGTGGCAGGCAACATCAGCCCGGCTCTGCTCGACAAACTCAGCGAAGCGATCGATCACACCGCGCTGCCCGATGTGTGGGTGCTCGAACTGTCGAGCTTCCAGCTGGAAACCGCGCACACGTTCTCGCCGGATGCGGCGGTGGTGTTGAACATCACGCAGGATCACCTCGACTGGCATGGTGGGCTCGATGCATACGCCGCCGCGAAGGGCCGCATCTTCGGTGCGCAGACCGTGCGCGTGCTGAACCGCGACGACTCGCGCGTAATGTCGCTCGTGCCTTCGGCCGATAGCGAAGCGGACACGATCACCTTCGGCATCACCGAGCCGAAGAACGATGGCGACTACGGCCTGCTGCGCGACAACGGCATGATCTGGCTCGTCGAAGCGCACGATCGCGATGCGAGCGACGAACCCGCGCCGAAGCGTCGTCGCAAGAACGAAGTGGCTGCGGCGCCGAACATCGCGCTCAAGCGCCTGATGCCGGCGGACGCTTTGCGCATTCGCGGCCTGCACAACGCAGCGAACGCGCTGGCTGCGTACGCGCTCGCGCGTGCAATCGGTCTGCCGGGCGCGCCGCTTCTGCATGGACTGCGTGAATACCGTGGCGAGCCGCACCGCGTGGAATTGATCGCGTCGATCGACGGCATCGACTACGTGGACGACAGCAAGGGCACCAACGTCGGCGCGACCGTGGCCGCGCTCGACGGCCTCGCGCAGCGCGCGGTGCTGATCGCCGGCGGCGATGGCAAGGGCCAGGACTTCGACCCGCTCGCCGCGCCGGTGATGCGCTGGTGCCGCGCGGTGATGCTGATTGGCCGCGATGCGCCGCTGATTCGCGCGGCGCTCGAACACAGCGGCATCGCCATGACCGATCACGCGACGCTCGAAGAAGCGACGCGGGCCGCGACCGCACTGGCGCAACCGGGCGACGCCGTGCTGCTATCGCCGGCTTGCGCGAGCTTCGATATGTTCAAGGGTTACGCGCACCGCGCCGCTGTGTTTCGCAGCACGGTAGAAGACATCGCGGCCGAACGGGGGACGATGATATGAGCTGGTCGGAACGTTTCGGTTCGCGTCAGGCAGCCGGCGGCGATGCGGGCAGCGCAGGCGGTCTGGGCGCAGGCGCAGCGCGCGTCTCAGGTCGCACGGGCGGCAGCGGGCTGGCGAGCGCCGTCAACGGCGTGCGTCCGCTGCGCTCGCGGATGCTCGACTACGATCACTCGCTGCTGTGGGTGGTCGTCGCGCTGCTCGGCTTGGGCGTCGTGATGGTGTATTCGGCGTCGATCGCGATGCCCGATTCGCCGAAGTACGCGTCATATCGCGATTACGCGTTCCTCGTGCGCCAGATCATTTTCGTGACGATGGGCACCGTGGTCGGCATCGTGTCGTTCCGCGTGCCGATCTCGACGTGGGACAAGTACGCGCCGAAGCTCTTCCTGATCTCGCTGGTCGCGCTGGTGATCGTGCTGATCCCGCACGTCGGCAAGGGCGTGAACGGCGCGCGCCGCTGGATTCCGCTCGGCATCACGAACATGCAGCCGTCGGAAATCATGAAGCTCGCGGTGACGATCTACGCCGCGAACTACACGGTGCGCAAACAGGAATACATGCACAGCTTCGCCAAGGGCTTTCTGCCGATGGCGGTCGCGGTCGGGCTCGTCGGCGCGTTGCTGCTGCTCGAACCGGACATGGGCGCGTTCATGGTGATCGCGGCGATCGCGATGGGCGTGCTGTTTCTCGGCGGCGTGAACGGCAAGCTGTTCGGCGGCCTCGTCGCGACGGCGGTGGGCACGTTCAGCTTGCTGGTGTGGGCGTCGCCATGGCGTCGCGAGCGGATTTTCGCGTACCTCGATCCGTGGGACGACCGTTACGCGCAGGGCAAGGCCTATCAATTGACGCACTCGCTGATCGCGTTCGGACGCGGCGAGTGGTTCGGCGTGGGCCTCGGCGGCAGCGTCGAGAAGCTCAACTATCTGCCGGAAGCGCATACCGACTTCATCCTCGCGGTGATCGGCGAGGAACTCGGTTTCGTCGGCGTGCTGGTCGTGATCCTGATGTTTTACTGGATCGTGCGCCGCTCGTTCGAGATCGGCCGTCAGGCGCTCGCGCTCGACCGCACGTTCGCGGGTCTGGTCGCGAAGGGCGTGGGCATCTGGTTCGGCGCGCAGACCTTTATCAACATGGGCGTGAACCTCGGCTTGCTGCCCACCAAAGGTCTTACGTTGCCGCTCGTCAGCTACGGCGGCTCGGGCATTTTGCTGAACTGCGTCGCGGTGGCTGTGTTGATGCGCGTCGACTATGAGAACCGAGTGCTAATGCGTGGGGGCAAAGTATGACCGCTCTCCACCAACGCACGCTGATGGTGATGGCCGGCGGCACCGGGGGACACGTGTTCCCGGGGCTCGCCGTCGCGCATCTGATGCAGGCGTGGGGCTGGAAAGTGGTTTGGCTCGGCAACCCCGCGGGCATGGAAGCGACCCTGGTGCTGAAGCACGGCATCCCGATGGAATACGTGCGCTTCGGCGGACTGCGCGGCAAGGGTCTCAAGACCAAGCTGATGCTGCCGTTGAATCTGCTGCGCGCGTGCACGCAGAGCTTGAGCGTGCTGCGTCGCGTGAAGCCGGATGTGGTGCTCGGCATGGGCGGCTACATCACGTTCCCGGCCGGCTTGATGACCGCGTTGAGCGGCCGTCCGCTGGTGCTGCATGAACAGAATTCGATTGCGGGTCTTGCGAACAAGGTGCTCGCGAAAGTCGCGAAGCGCGTGCTGGTTGCGTTCCCGAATGCGTTGCCGCACGGCGAATGGACGGGCAATCCGATTCGTGAGGAACTTGCGCGCGCGATTGCACCCAAAGCACGCTACGCACAACGCAGCGGTCCGCTGAATGTGCTGGTAGTGGGCGGCAGTCTCGGCGCGGCGGCATTGAACGAAGTGGTGCCGCGCGCGATCGCGTTGCTCGCGCCGAACGAGCGGCCGCGCGTCGTGCATCAGGCGGGCGCGAAACATATCGACGCGCTGCGCGAGAACTACGCGGCAGCGGGTCTGCAAGCGGGCGACGGTGAGCAGCCCGACGTGCAACTCGTGCCGTTCATCGACGACATGACGAGCGCCTACGCGAAGGCCGATCTGGTGATCTGCCGCTCGGGCGCGATGACGGTATCGGAGATTTCAGCGGTGGGCGTGGCGGCGTTCTTCGTGCCGTTCCCGTATGCAGTAGACGATCACCAAACCACTAATGCAGCGTTTCTCGCCGACAACGGCGCGGCGCTAGTCGTGCAGCAACGCGATCTGTCGGCGGAAACACTTGCCGACTGGTTGGGCAGCCAGACGCGGGAAAGTCTCGCGGAAATGGCGGAGCGTTCGCGCTCGCTCGCGAAACCCGACGCCACGGAGCAGGTCGCGCAGATTTGCGCGACCGTGGCGGGTTCGATTTCGGGCGCGAGCCCAGAAGGAAAGCAATGAAACATATCGTCAAACACATTCACTTTGTCGGCATCGGCGGTGTCGGCATGAGCGGCATCGCGGAGGTGCTGGTCAACCTGGGCTATCAGGTGAGCGGCTCGGATCTGTCGAGCAACGCGGTCACGGACCGCCTCGCCGCGCTCGGCGCGCGCATCGCGATTGGTCACGCGGCGGAGAACATCGAAGGTGCGAACGCGGTGGTCGTGTCGACCGCCGTGCGCAGCGACAACCCCGAAGTGCTGGCCGCGCGTCATCGCCGCATTCCGATCGTGCCGCGCGCGGTGATGCTCGCGGAACTGATGCGCCTGAAGCAGGGCATCGCGATTGCCGGCACACACGGCAAGACCACGACCACGTCGCTGGTGGCGAGCGTGCTGGCTGCGGGCGGGCTCGATCCGACGTTTGTGATCGGCGGTCGGCTGATCAGCGCGGGCGCGAATGCGCGACTCGGCACGGGTGACTTCATCGTCGCCGAAGCGGACGAGTCGGACGCGTCGTTCCTGAATCTGTTCCCGGTGATCGAAGTCATCACGAACATCGACGCCGATCACATGGACACCTACGGCCACGACTTCGCGCGCCTGAAGCAGGCGTTCATCGAATTCACACACCGTCTGCCGTTTTACGGGATCGCGGTGCTGTGCGTCGACGATCCGAACGTGAAGGAGATCCTGCCGTTCGTGTCGAAGCCGATCATCCGCTACGGCCTCGCGCCCGATGCGCAAGTGCGCGCGGTCAACGTGAAAGCGCAGGACGGCAAGATGCATTTCACCGCGATGCGCGAAGACGCGGCGCCGCTCGACATCGTGTTGAACCTGCCGGGCGAGCACAACGTACAGAACGCTTTGGCCGCGATCGCGATTGCGACTGAACTTGAAGTGAAAGATGCCGATATCCAGCGAGCGCTGGCGGATTTCAACGGCGTCGGCCGGCGCTTCCAGCGCTACGGCGAAGTGCCGGTTGCAACGGAAACAACGGAAGGCAAAGCGGCGGGTACGTACACGCTGGTCGACGACTACGGTCATCACCCGGTCGAAATGGCGGCCACGGTGGCGGCGGCGCGCGGCGCATTTCCTGGCCGGCGTCTGGTACTGGCATTCCAGCCGCACCGCTTCACGCGCACGCGCGATTGCTTCGAGGATTTCGTGAAGGTGTTGTCGACCGTCGACGCGCTCGTGCTGACCGAAGTGTATGCGGCCGGCGAGTCGCCGATCGTCGCCGCGGACGGCCGCGCGTTGGCGCGCGCGCTTCGGGTGGCGGGCAAGGTCGAACCGGTGTTCGTCGATACGGTGGATGAAGTGCCGGACGCGCTCGCAGCAGTTGTGCGCGACGGCGATGTGGTGATTACGATGGGCGCGGGTTCGATCGGCGGTGTGCCGGGTCGCCTCGCGCTCGAAACGAAGGTGTGAGATGAGCAGTATCGACCCTAAACAATTCGGCAAAGTGGCAGTGCTGCTCGGTGGTGATTCCGCCGAGCGCGAGGTATCGCTCAACTCCGGGCGACTCGTGTTGCAAGGCCTGCGCGACGCCGGCGTCGACGCGCATCCGTTCGACCCGGCCGAGCGTCCGCTCGCCGCGTTGAAGGAAGAAGGCTTCGTGCGCGCGTTCAACGCGCTGCATGGCGGCTACGGTGAGAACGGCCAGATTCAGGGCGCGCTCGACTTTTACGGCATCAAGTACACCGGCAGCGGCGTGCTCGGTTCGGCGCTCGGTCTGGACAAATTCCGCACCAAGCTCGTATGGCAGCAGCTCGGCATTCCGACGCCGCCGTTCGAAGCGGTGCTGCGTGGCGACGACTACGCCGCGCGTGCGAAAGACATCGTCGCGAAGCTCGGCTTGCCGCTCTTCGTGAAGCCGGCGAGCGAAGGTTCGAGCGTCGCGGTCATCAAGGTGAAAAGCGCGGACGCATTGCCGGCGGCGCTGATCGAAGCGGTCAAGTACGACAGGATCGTCGTGGTGGAAAAGAGCATCGAAGGCGGCGGCGAATACACCGCGTGCATCGCGGGCGATCTGGACTTGCCGGTGATCCGCATCGTGCCGGCCGGCGAGTTCTACGACTACCACGCGAAGTACATCGCCAACGACACGCAGTACCTGATTCCGTGCGGTCTCGCGGCGGACGAAGAAGCGCGTCTGAAAGTGCTGGCGCGCCGCGCGTTCGACGTGCTCGGCTGCACCGATTGGGGCCGCGCCGATTTCATGCTCGACGGCGAAGGCAATCCGTACTTTCTGGAAGTGAACACGGCGCCTGGCATGACCGATCACTCGCTGCCGCCGAAAGCGGCGCGCGCGGTGGGCATCAGCTATCAGGAACTGGTTGTCGGCGTGTTGGCGCTGACGCTGCAGGACTAACCGGGGCGACCCGAAAGCAACACCATGTGGAACAACGTTCGCCAGCTCAATCTCGCCACCAACGCATTGCATGTGCTGCTGGTGCTCGTGCTGCTGGCGGCGGGCGGTTACTGGCTGATCCAGCGCCCGAATTTCGCGCTGCGCGAAATCCAGATCGACGGCGATACCGAGCACATCAATTCGCCGACGGTGCGCGCCGGTGTAGTGGGGCGGTTGAAGGGCAACTTCTTCACGGTCGATCTCGACGTCGCGCGGCAGGCGTTCGAGCAGATGCCGTGGGTGCGTCACGCGAGCGTGCGGCGAGTCTGGCCGAATGCGCTGGCTGTCACGCTCGAAGAGTACAAACCGCTGGGGACGTGGGGCAGCGATCAGTTGGTCAGCGTCGACGGCGAGCTGTTCACCGCGAACCAGGGCGAGCTGGAAGAAGATCTGCCCGCGTTCGATGGCCCGGACGGCACGGCAAAAGAGGTGGTCGCGCGGTATCACGACTTTCAGAAGTGGTTTGCGCCGCTTAACGCGACGCCCGAAGAAGTAACACTGTCGCCGCGCTACGCATGGACGGTGAAGCTGTCGAACGGCACGCAGGTGGAACTTGGACGCGAACGCAATCAGGACACGCTGCTCGATCGCAGCAGGCGCCTGACGGCGGCGTGGAGCGCGGTGACGCAACGTTGGGGAAAGGATATCGAGTATGCGGACTTGCGCTATCCGAACGGTTTCGCGATTCGCGCGGCTGGCATGCGCTTTATCAGCGAACCCGACAAGGGCAAGAAGTAAACGGACATCACACGCAATGAGCACGCTATGAGTAAAGACTATAAAGATCTGCTGGTCGCCCTCGACATCGGGACGTCGAAGGTCGTGGCCATCGTCGCCGAGTTGAAGGGCGAAGGTCACTACGAGGTGATCGGCCTCGGCCAGAGCGAATCGAAGGGGCTCAAGAAAGGCGTGGTGGTGAATATCGAAGCCACCGTGCAGTCCATTCAGCGCGCGCTCGAAGAAGCCGAGCTGATGGCCGACTGCAAGATCACGAACGTGTTCACCGGGATCGCCGGCAGCCATATCCGCAGCTTCAATTCGAGCGGCATGGTGGCGATCAAGGAGAAGGAAGTCACGCAGACGGACGTCGCGCGCGTGATCGAAACGGCGAAGGCGATCAACATTCCGACCGATCAGCAGGTGCTGCATATCCTCACGCAGGA
This sequence comes from Paraburkholderia ginsengisoli NBRC 100965, assembly GCF_000739735.1. Lineage (GTDB taxonomy): Bacteria > Pseudomonadota > Gammaproteobacteria > Burkholderiales > Burkholderiaceae > Paraburkholderia > Paraburkholderia ginsengisoli. The sequence continues at coordinate 23,601 of NZ_BBJF01000001.1, forward strand.
ATTCATCATCGACGGTCAGGAAGATGTGCGCGAGCCGATCGGCATGAGCGGCATCCGCCTCGAAGTGAAGGTGCACATCGTCACCGGCGCGGTGAGCGCGGCACAGAACATCGTCAAGTGCGTGCGCCGCTGCGGGCTCGAAGTGAACGATCTGATTCTGCAGCCGCTCGCGTCGTCGCTCGCGGTGCTGACGGAAGACGAGAAAGAACTCGGCGTGGTGCTGGTCGACATCGGCGGCGGCACGACTGATATTGCGATTTTCAGCGAAGGTGCGATCCGTCATACGGCCGTGATTCCAATTGCCGGCGATCAGATCACGAGCGACATCGCGATGGCCTTGCGCACGCCGACGCCGGACGCCGAAGACATCAAGGTCGATTACGGCATAGCCAAGCAGGCCCTGGCCGATCCGGACGAGATGATCGAAGTGCCGGGTCTCGGCGAACGCGGTCCGCGCACGCTGTCGCGCCAGGCGCTGGCGGCGGTGGTCGAGCCGCGTGTCGAAGAACTGTTTTCGCTCGTGCAGCAGGTGGTGCGCGAGTCGGGTTACGAGGAACTGCTGAGCTCCGGCGTCGTGCTGACCGGCGGCGCGTCGATGATGCTCGGCATGGTCGAACTGGGTGAAGACATTTTCCTGAAGCCGGTGCGCATCGGCGTGCCGGAATACGCGGGCGGTCTCGCCGACGTCGTGCGCAATCCGCGCTATTCGACGGCGATGGGCCTGCTCGTCGAAGGACGCTCGCAACGCATGCGCGGCCGCAAGGTCGCGGTGCAGTCGGGCTCGATGGGACAGGTGTTCACGCGCATGAAGGACTGGTTCCTCGGCAACTTCTGACGCATCGGTTTAGCTGTACGGGTTTAGCTGCACTGGTTTAGCTGGACGGGTTTCGAACGGGTTCCAAAAAATACGCGCTGGTGCCGGCGGCCGGCGCGCGACAGGAGGTTGCCCGATCTCCTGCCGAATAACGGCCGAGTGGCTGTAATTTTTTATCTTGACGGAGGCATCATGGATTTCCAAATGCTGGAAACCGAAACGAACGGCACCATCATCAAGGTGGTCGGAGTAGGTGGCGCTGGCGGCAATGCCGTTCAGCACATGATCAACAAGGGCGTGCAAGGCGTCGACTTCATCGTGATGAACACGGACGCGCAAGCGCTGTCGCGTTCGCGCGCCACCGCGGTGATCCAGCTCGGCAACACGGGTCTGGGCGCAGGTGCGAAGCCGGAAATGGGCCGCGCCGCAGCGGAAGAAGCACGTGAGCGCATCGCCGACGCACTGCGCGGCGCGCACATGGTCTTCATCACGGCCGGCATGGGTGGCGGCACGGGTACGGGTGCCGCACCGGTAGTCGCGCAGATCGCCAAAGAAATGGGCATCCTGACCGTGGGTGTGGTCAGCAAGCCGTTCGAGTTCGAAGGCGGCAAGCGCATGCGCGTCGCTGAAGCCGGTTCGCAGCAACTGGAGGATCACGTCGACTCGCTGATCGTCGTTCTGAACGACAAGCTGTTCGAGGTGATGGGCGACGACGCCGAGATGGACAAGTGCTTCCAGTGCGCTGACGACGTTCTGAACAACGCTGTGGCCGGCATCGCGGAAATCATCAACGTCGACGGTCTGGTGAACGTCGACTTCGAAGACGTGAAGACGGTGATGGGCGAGCAGGGCAAGGCGATGATGGGCACGGCGACGGTCGCCGGCGTCGATCGCGCGCGTCTGGCCGCCGAGCAGGCTGTCGCGAGCCCGCTGCTGGAAGGTGTGGATCTGTCGGGCGCGCGTGGTGTGCTGGTCAACATCACGTCGAGCCGCTCGCTGCGTCTGTCGGAAACGCGCGAAGTGATGAACACCATCAAGAGCTATGCTGCTGAAGACGCGACCGTGATTTTCGGTGCGGTGTATGACGATGCGATGGGCGATGCGCTGCGCGTGACCGTCGTGGCAACGGGCCTGGGCCGTGCGGCGAAGAAGCAGCAATCGGCACCGATGACGCTGCTGCGCACCGGCACCGACAACCAGCCGATCGGCGCAATGCAGCACGCAGCGTATGCGCCGTCGGCATCGCACGCGAGCACGGCCGATTACGGCGCGCTGGATACGCCGGCAGTGTGGCGCACCTCGCGCGATACGGCTGCTTCGCACGTCCAGGCGCTGCAGGAAAAGGGCGTCGACACGTACGACATTCCGGCATTCCTGCGCAAGCAGGCGGACTGAGCGCGCGAGCAGGCTTCGTTGCCGCGCTGCGGGTGATGTCGCAGTGCAGCGCTGGCGGACGAATGCACGAGCGTGGCGGGTGAACGGCGAACAGGCCGCGTATCGTCAGATTCGCGGCAAGGAAAAGTGCCCTCTTCGGATTCGCGAAGCGGATGGGGCGACTGTCGCCGGACGGTGGAGTCTTGTTATGGCTAGCTGCCGAATTTCACTGCGACACGAGAACGTGCGAGTGATGCTTCGCATCGATGCAAAGGACTGAGCATGATTCAAGCAGGTGACAAGCTGCCCGACGCGACGCTCTTCGAGTTTGTCGAAGACGAGCGGGCGGGCTGCACGTTGGGGCCGAACAGCTTCAGCGTGCGCGAGCAGACGGCGGGCAAGCGCGTGGTGATCTTCGGATTGCCGGGTGCGTTCACGCCGACCTGTTCGGCCAAACATGTACCGGGTTATGTCGAGCACGCCGGGCAGTTGCGCGCTCTTGGCATCGACGAGATCTGGTGCGTGTCCGTCAACGACGCGTTCGTAATGGGCGCGTGGGGACGCGATCAGCACGCCTCGGGCAAGGTGCGCATGATGGCGGACGGCACTGCGGCTTTCACCAAAGCGCTCGGTCTCGAGCAGGATTTGTCGGCGCGCGGCATGGGAATCCGTTCCCAGCGCTACGCGATGGTGGTCGACGACGGCGTGGTCAAGACGTTGAACGTCGAGGCTGCCGGCAAATTCGAAGTCAGCGATGCAGGGAGTATTCTCGCCACGTTGAGCTAGTTGCGCGGCGTCGCCCCTTCGCCTCGGCAGCGCGCTTCTGGCGCGTTGTGCTCCGGCAACGGTGAGTAAGACGCTTTTGTGACAGGCCGTTACGCGGGCCGATGACCGGAAACGCCTCCGTTCCGGGACATCGGCCCGTCACGCTTTCCCTGACGGGCGCCCATTGGGTAATGCTGCGAAACAGATTGATACGTTCCGCGCAACGACGCTCCTTAGGGTATTGGAGTATAATTCGCGCTATGGAATAAAAAGTCCCGATTGGGATTTTCAATCGAACAGAAGATCACCATGTTGAAGCAGCGCACTATCAAATCAATCGTCAAGACAGTTGGCATCGGCCTGCACTCCGGTCGAAAGGTCAATCTGACGCTCCGCCCGGCAGCGGCGGACACTGGCATCGTGTTTTCGCGCGTGGATTTGCCCACGCCGGTGGACATTCCCGCGTCGGCGATGGCTATTGGCGATACGCGTCTCGCTTCCGTGTTGCAGAAAGACGGCGCGCGCGTGTCGACCATCGAGCACTTGATGTCCGCCTGCGCCGGTCTTGGCATCGACAATCTCTACGTCGACGTCACCGCTGAAGAAATTCCGATCATGGACGGCAGCGCGGGTTCGTTCGTGTTCCTGATCCAGTCGGCGGGTATCGAAGAGCAGAACGCGGCGAAGAAATTCATCAAGGTCACGAAGCCGGTCGAAATTCGCGATGGCGACAAATTCGCGCGCCTCGATCCGTACTTCGGTTTCAAGCTGAAGTTCACGATCGACTTCCGCCACCCGGCCGTGGACAAAACCGGTCAGGCGCTTGAAGTGGATTTCGCCAATACGTCGTACGTGCGGGAAATCGCGCGTGCCCGCACGTTCGGCTTCGCGCACGAGGTCGAAATGATGCGTGAGCTGGGTCTGGCGCGTGGTGGCAGCATGGACAACGCGATCGTGCTCGACGAATACCGCATCCTGAACAACGACGGCTTGCGTTACGACGACGAGTTCGTGAAGCACAAGATGCTCGACGCGATCGGCGACCTGTATGTGGTGGGTCATCCGTTGCTGGCTTCGTACAACGCATACAAGTCGGGTCACGGCCTGAACAACGCGCTGTTGCGCGAGTTGCTGGCGCACGAAGATTCGTACGAAATCGTCACGTTCGACGACACGCAGAAGGCGCCGCGCGGCTTCGCATACGAGACGCAAACGGCATTCGCATAGCGCCTTTGTTTGATCTCGCGGAAGCGAACGCATAAAAAAACGGCCCACGGGCCGTTTTTTTTTCGTTCAGCGGTTTAGCGATTTCTCCGATGCCGGGCCGCCATTCTCGCCAACGCCTCCTGTAGCGGCGACGGCGCGAGCGATTCGGCGAGCGCGTGCAGTGCGTCGGCGCCGGTCGGTGTCATGCGCGCCTGCTTGACCGGCGGCGGGGGCTTGACCGCCTGCGGCCGCACGCGAATTCTCAGCGCATTGACCGGCCAGCCGCGCTGCTGCAGATCCGATAGCAACCGTGGCTCCAGATGCCGAAGCCGCGCCGCGAGCGCGTTGTGCCCGGCGAAGAGGGCCAGCACGCCGTCCTTGATGAAGCCGGGTTCGACGCTCGTCGCCAGATAATCGGGCAGCAGCGTGCGCAGATCCTTTTCCAGCGCGGCAATCTGCTCGACGCCCGCGCGCAGGGCCGCGAACGCATCCGTGCGATTGAGCACTTCGGCGACGGGCTGCGGGCGGCGCGCCTTGAACTGCTGGGGCGGCGGCCTTGAAAAGGACGGAAAACGGCTCATGTTTGACGGTAACGGCGTGTTCGCACCCTATGCGCGTTCACGCCGCGATTGTACCGCGCGGGATGCACGCGGGCCCGCCTGAATGCGCGCCGTCAAAGGTCGCTGCGGCGGGCCTCGGATGCCTTGCCGCCGTCGCGCCTCTAACACAGGCGCTGCCGGGGGCGCGTGCTAAAATGCCCGATTCGAATTCACTCTTGGACTAAGCCGCCGAGGCCCTTCCGACCCCGGAGCGCACGTGCACGAACCGCACGCCGCGACCCAGCCGAAGCCGCGACGCAGACACCGATCCGATGACCACCGGTTTTCTACAAAAGATTTTTGGCAGCCGCAACCAGCGGTTAGTCAAGCAATATCAAAAGACCGTCGCGGCGATCAATGCGCTCGAACCGCAGATCGAGCAATTGACGGACGATCAACTGCGCGCCAAAACGGGTGAATTCCGCCAGCGTGTCGCGAGCGGCGAATCGCTCGACAAGCTGCTGCCCGAAGCGTTTGCCGTGTGCCGCGAGGCCAGCAAGCGGGTGCTGAAAATGCGCCACTTCGACGTGCAGCTGATCGGTGGCATGGTCCTGCACTACGGCAAGATCGGCGAAATGCGCACCGGCGAAGGCAAGACGCTCGTCGCGACGCTGCCGGTGTACCTGAACGCGCTGTCGGGCCGCGGCGTCCACGTGGTCACGGTCAACGACTACCTCGCACAGCGCGACGCCGAATGGATGGCGCGTCTGTACAACTTCCTCGGTCTGTCGGTCGGCATCAACCTGTCGCAGATGGATCACGAGGCGAAGCAGGAGGCGTACGCCGCCGACATCACCTACGGCACGAACAACGAATTCGGCTTCGACTACCTGCGCGACAACATGGTCTACGAGACCGAAGCGCGCGTGCAGCGAGCACTGAATTTTGCGGTGGTCGACGAGGTCGACTCGATCCTGATCGACGAAGCACGGACGCCGCTGATCATCTCCGGCCAGGCCGAAGATCACACCGAACTCTACGTGCGCATGAACGCGCTGCCGCCGCTGCTCGAACGCCAGATCGGTGAAGAGAAGGCCGACGGCACCGGCGTCGAAAAACCGGGCGACTACACGCTGGACGAAAAGGGCCGTCAGGTGTTCCTGACCGAGTCGGGCCACGAAAAGGCCGAGCGTCTGCTCGCCGAGTGGGGCCTGATCGGTGAGGGCGAGAGCCTGTACGCGCCTCAGAACATCACGCTGATGCACCACGTGTACGCCGCATTGCGCGCGCACACGCTGTTCTTCAAGGATCAGCACTACGTCGTGCAGAACGGCGAAGTCGTGATCGTCGACGAATTCACCGGCCGTCTGATGGCGGGCCGTCGTTGGTCCGACGGTCTGCACCAGGCAGTGGAAGCGAAGGAACACGTCAAGATCCAGAGCGAGAACCAGACGCTCGCCTCGATCACGTTCCAGAACTACTTCCGCATGTACGCGAAGCTGGCTGGCATGACCGGCACGGCCGACACCGAAGCGTACGAATTCAACGAGATCTACGGTCTCGAAACGGTCGTTATCCCGACCAACCGTCCGCCGAAGCGGATCGACAAGCAGGATCAGATCTACAAGACCGCCAAGGAACGCTACGACGCGGTGATTCGCGACATCCGCGACTGCTACGAGCGCGGTCAGCCGGTGCTGGTCGGTACGACGTCAATTGAGAACTCAGAGCTGCTGTCGCATCTGCTGAAGCAGGCCGGTTTGCAGCACGAGGTGCTGAACGCGAAGCAGCACGCGCGTGAAGCCGAGATCGTCGCCGAAGCGGGCCGTCCGAAGCGCATCACGATCGCCACCAACATGGCCGGTCGCGGTACCGACATCGTGCTCGGCGGCAACGCGGAAAAGCAGGCGTCATTCATCGAGCAGGACGAAACGCTGTCCGACGACGAGAAGCAGCGCCGCATCCAGAAGCTGCACGACGAATGGCAGGCGCTGCACGATCAGGTGAAGGCCGCGGGCGGTCTGCACATCATCGGCACCGAGCGTCACGAATCGCGCCGGATCGACAATCAGTTGCGCGGTCGCGCCGGCCGTCAGGGTGACCCGGGTTCGTCGCGCTTCTATCTGTCGCTGGAAGATCCGCTGCTGCGCATTTTCGCGGGCGACCGCGTGCGCGCGATCATGGACCGCCTGAAGATGCCGGAAGGCGAGGCCATCGAGGCGGGCATCGTGTCGCGTTCGATCGAATCGGCGCAGCGCAAGGTCGAGGCGCGCAACTTCGACGTTCGCAAGCAGTTGCTCGAATACGACGACGTGTCGAACGACCAGCGCAAGGTGATCTACCAGCAGCGCAATGAGTTGCTCGAAGCGAACGACATCACCGAGACTATCGGCGCAATGCGTCATGGCGTGATCGCCGACATCGTTCACCAGTTCGTGCCGGCAGGCAGCATCGAAGAGCAGTGGGATGTGCCCGAACTGGAGGAAGTGCTGCGCAACGAATGGCAGCTCGACCTCGCGATCCAGGAAATGATCAACGAGTCGAACTCGATCAGCGCGGACGAGATTCTCGAAGCGGTCGAAGCCGCCGCCGACGAAGCGTACGAAGCGAAGGTCGAGCTGGTCGGCCGCGAATCTTTCAGCGCGTTCGAACGCTCGATCATGCTGCAAACGCTCGACCGTAGCTGGCGCGAGCATCTGGCCGCGCTCGACCATCTGCGTCAGGGCATCCATCTGCGCGGCTATGCGCAGAAGAATCCGAAGCAGGAATACAAGCGCGAGGCGTTCGAGCTGTTCGCCGCGATGCTCGACGCGGTGAAGCTCGAAGTCACCCGTGTGGTGATGAACGTGCAGATCCAATCGCCGGAGCAGTTGGAAGAGGCCGCCGAGCAACTCGAAGAGCAGGGCAGCCACCTCGAGCACGTCGAGTTCCGCCATGCCGAGTTCGCCGAAGCCGCCGCCGCGGCGCCTGTAGCCGAAGCGGCCACCGCCGCGATGATCGGCGACGCGATGAGCCACGGCCACGGTGCTACGCCGCAGGCGGCGGCGTCGAATGCGGGCGCAGACAACGTGCCGAAGGTCGGTCGCAACGACCCGTGCCCGTGCGGCAGCGGCAAGAAGTACAAGCAGTGCCACGGCAAGATCGTCTGATGCCGAAAGCGGCGCGCTTCTGAGCGCGCCGCGTCGTTTTACGCAGTGCTTTGCTGTTGATTTCGCGGTGGCTCGGCAACCTGACCGGGCCACCAGTTCCGTTTCCTCGATGCCGGCGCCTGCCGGCATTTTCTTCGACAGGTCGCGACCATGGCTGTCAATTTCCCCTCGATCGATCCCGCTCAACTCCATCCCATCGCCGGCGTTACGCTTGGCTGGGCGGAGGCGAACATCCGCAAGCCGAACCGCAAGGACGTGCTCGTCATTTCCGTCGACGAAAACGCGACGGTGGGCGGCGTGTTCACGCAAAACCGCTTTTGCGCGGCGCCCGTTACGGTGTGCCGTGAGAATCTGCAGCGTGTGCGCGCCGGCGGCAAGCCGATCCGCGCGCTGGTGATCAACACGGGTAACGCCAACGCGGGCACGGGTGAACCGGGTCTGTTGGCGGCGCGCGAAACCTGCGCGGAACTCGCGCGTCTCACCGACATTGCGCCAGAACAGGTGCTGCCGTTTTCGACGGGCGTGATTCTCGAACCGCTGCCGGTCGATCGTCTGAAGGCCGGTTTGCCGGCCGCGCTGGCCAACCGCCGCGAAGCGAACTGGTACGACGCCGCGCAGGCGATCATGACCACGGACACGCTGCCGAAGGCCACTTCGCGCCAGGTCACGATCGACGGCCACACGGTTACGCTGACCGGCATCAGCAAGGGCGCCGGCATGATCAAGCCGAACATGGCGACCATGCTCGGCTTCCTCGCGTTCGACGCAGCCGTCGCGCAGCCGGTGCTCGACGCGCTGGTGAAGCATGTCGCGGACCGCTCGTTCAACTGCATCACGATCGATGGCGATACCTCGACCAACGATTCGTTCATCCTGATCGCGTCGGGCAAATCGAGCCTGCCGGCGGTCACGTCCACCGATTCGCCCGCTTATGCAGCGCTGCGCGACGCGGTGACCGAAGTCGCCCAGACGCTTGCGCAACTGATCGTGCGCGACGGCGAAGGCGCGACTAAATTTATGACCGTGCGTGTCGAAGGCGGGTCGAGCGTCGGCGAATGCCGCCAGATCGCGTATGCGATTGGCCACTCGCCGCTCGTGAAGACGGCCTTCTATGCATCGGACCCGAACCTTGGCCGCATTCTGGCGGCAATCGGCTATGCCGGCGTGGACGATCTCGACGTCGGCAAGATCGATCTGTATCTGGACGACGTGCTGGTCGCGACTGCCGGCGGCCGCAACCCGGCCTACCGTGAAGAAGACGGCCAGCGCGTCATGAAAAAGAGCGAGATCGGCATTCGCGTCGTACTCGGCCGCGGTGATGCGCAAGCCACGATCTGGACTTGCGATCTGTCGCACGACTACGTGAGCATCAACGCCGACTATCGTTCGTAATCAGGCTCGTTGCGCGGCCCTCGGCCGCGTGGCAGGCCGCTTACTTCATCGTCATGGACAAACTCGAACAGTTTCTGACCCGGGCCGAAGCCGTGCTCGTCCGCCTGGAAGCAATGCTTCCGCCCGCCGCGCCTGACATCGACTGGTCGGCCGCGGTCGCCTTCCGCTGGCGCAAACGCCAGGGGCGCGGCTACCTGCAACCGGTGCCCGCCATCTCGTCGATCACGCTCGACGATCTGCAAAACATCGATCGCCAAAAAGGGCTGATCGAGCAGAACACGCGTCAGTTCGTGCACAAGCAACCGGCCAACAACGTGCTGCTGACGGGCGCGCGCGGCACCGGCAAATCGTCGCTGATCAAGGCTTGCCTGAACGCGTACGCGAAAGACGGCCTGCGTCTGATCGAAGTCGACAAGGACGACCTGCACGATCTCGGCGACATCGTCGACCTGATCGCGAAGCGGCCGGAGCGCTTCGTGGTGTTCTGCGACGACCTGTCGTTCGAAGACGGCGAGTCGGGCTACAAGGCGCTGAAGGTCGCGCTCGACGGCTCGATCGCGGCGCAGTCGGACAACGTGCTGATCTACGCGACGTCGAACCGCCGCCATCTGTTGCCCGAGTACATGAGCGACAACGAGACGTACAAGCACACGTCGGACGGCGAGATTCATCCGGGCGAACTGGTGGAAGAGAAGATTTCGCTGTCCGAGCGTTTCGGGCTGTGGGTCAGCTTCTATCCGTTCAAGCAGGACGACTACCTGTCGATCATCGCCCACTGGCTGCGGCATTTCGGTTGCGACGACGCCGAAGTCGAAGCCGCGCGCGGCGACGCGCTGGTGTGGGCGCTCGAACGCGGGTCGCGCTCGGGCCGCGTGGCGTGGCAATTCGCGCGCGACTGGTCGGGCCGGAAGACCTCGGCATGAGCGACGCCCAGAAGAACGCCGCCGGCCGGACGGTGACGGAAGTCGCGGTCGGCGTGCTGATTCAACCGGACGGGCGCTATCTACTGGCGCAGCGTCCGGCGGGCAAGCCGTATGAGGGCTACTGGGAGTTTCCGGGCGGCAAGCTGGAGGCGGGCGAGTCGGTCGAGGCCGCGCTGGCACGCGAGCTGCACGAGGAACTGGGGATCGACGTTCAGGCGAGCCATCTCTGGCATACGCTCGAACACGATTATCCGCACGCGTATGTGCGACTTTTCTTCTGCAAGGTGACGCACTGGTCCGGCGAGCCGCACGGCCGCGAAGGACAAGCGTTCGTCTGGCAGACCTTGCCTGCCGACGTCACCCCGCTGTTGCCGGCGACCATTCCTGTGCTGGAATGGCTCGCGGCGGAAAAGAACTGATAGGCAAAAAAGCGGTACGACGGGCGTTGCGGTGGCAGCGGCCGTCGTCCTGCGCGGTCATCAGAACGAGGCCACGCTCTCAATGCGGGTTGTAATTCCCGTCAGGGGTCTCGTCCGACGACGCTTCCTGATCGGTCCCGCCGATCTTGTATTTCTCAGCGGCCCAGGCGCCGAGATCGATCTGCTTGCAGCGATCCGAGCAGAACGGACGGAAGCGGTTTTCAGGGGTCCAGCGGACATCCTTGCCGCAAGTGGGGCATTTGACGACGGTAGGCATACGGTCAGGCAGTCAATCGCAAACGGAACAAGTTACGAATATAGGGGCATTTGGCGCCGCTTCAAAGGCGCGTCCCTCGATCCGGATTTACCGGGCGAACGTGGCAGCCCGGTTGCGAGCCCGATCACAGGCTGCAAAGCGTGAGCTGGAACGGCACGTCTACATCCACCGCGCGTGGACGCAAATCGCCGTCCTGCACCGTGAAGCGCACCCACAGCATGTACTTGTTGGCGCTCGCCTCGGGGATCACCCGCAATTCAGGTGCGACGCGAACCTGCATCAATTGATACGAACGTCCCGACAGCATCTGCTGGTAGCTGCCTTGCATCGCCATCACCTTGGATGCCTGGCCGGACTCGCGCGCGAGCCGCAGAACGATGGTGGCCGCGTCGCGCAGGGGTAGCAGCGGTGTGACCCACTTTGCGATGTCCTGACGGCGTTGATCGGGATGCAGCTGCTGCCATGCGTAATAAGACGGTAAATCGAACTTGCAGGTGCCGCCGGGGATGATCGCGCGGCTGCGAATGCTGGCGAGCCACTCGTTGTCGGCCAGATGCTGACCGGTCTTGCCCTGCATCTGCCCAAGCCCCGCGAGAGTCTGTTCGATTTCGCCGAGCACCGCTTCAAGCGCGTTCTGCTCGATGCCCGGATTGCCGCGAAACGGCGCCAGCGTTTGCCGTTGACGTTCGAGCTCCTTCATCAGATCCGACTTCAGATCCGCGCGACCCGCAACTTCTGAGATTTCGAACAACGTTGTCAGTGCGACGTGATGTTCCCTGGCGTCTTCCTGAGTCAGAAAGAACGTGAAGCGCTCGAACAGATCTTCGAGGCGCAACAGCGTCCGGATTCGCTCGTTGAAGGGATACTCGTAAAGGATCAAGCGGGCTCGCCTCGGGCGTGGTCGGTGACGGGAATGCAGAACATTCTAATGCCGTGAGACTACCCTAGCAATCACGCACTTTTTCAGCGTGGTTTCGCAACTTTTTTCGCGCGATTCGGGCGGTTTCCGCGTGCTTTGGCTTTTGGCTTGCACGTGGCCGCAAAGTTCAACGAGGGGACACAGATGCGCGCGCTGTATTCGTAGCTGCGCGCTGGCCGTTGCGCGGACGGCGCGCGCTTGGCTCACGTTCGGTTTACGTTCGCCTCACGCGCCCGCGAGGGACAGATACACCCGATGTTGCGCGTCGACTTGCGCCTGCAACGCGTCGAGCGGCGCGTGGTCGTTGTCGATCACGTCGTCGGCTGCGGCGAGGCGCGCTTCGCGCGTCGCCTGGCGGGCGATGATCGCCAGCACCTGGTCGCGGCTGAAGCCGTTGCGGCTCATGACGCGTGCGATCTGCGTCTCGACGCTGCAATCGACGCCCAGCACGCGGTTGACGCGGCCCCTCCAACTGCCGGACTCGACTAGCAGCGGCACTACGACGATCACGTAAGGGCCCTGCGCTTCGCGCTGGTCGCGTTCGGTTTCCGCACGAATCAGCGGATGCGTGATCGCTTCGAGACGTTTGCGCGCGCTCTCGTCGCTGAAGACCAGCTCACGCATGCGCGCGCGGTCGAGCGAGCCGTCGGCGGCGACGTACGCAGCGCCGAATTCGGCTGCGATCAGCGGCATCGCGATGCCGTGCGGCGCGGTGATGCGATGCGCGATCAGGTCCGTGTCCACGAGCGGCACGCCGTGCGCGGCGAACAGATCGGCGACGGTGGATTTACCGCTGCCAATGCCACCGGTCAGTCCTACGACAAACATGCTTCAGCCTCCCAGAGCCAGATAGAGCGGTGTGCCGAGAAACAGCGTGAGTGCGCCGCCCGCTGCGAGAAACGGCCCGAACGGCAATGGCTCTTCGAAGCGCATGCGGCCGCGCCAGGTTGCCGCGAGGCCGACTACCGCGCCGGCGACCGCGGCGATCAGCACGATCTGCGGCAGCGCGGCCCAGCCGAGCCACGCGCCGAGCGCCGCGAGCAGCTTGAAATCGCCATAGCCCATGCCTTCGACGCCGCGCACCAGTCGGAACACCCAATGCACAGCCCACAGCACCAGGTAACCGAAGATAGCGCCGAGTACCGCATCGTGCAGGCTCGTGAACATGCCGTTGAAGTTGACGATCAGGCCCGCCCACAGCAACGGGAGCGTCATCGAATCGGGCAGCAGATGCGTGTCGATGTCGATCGCGCTCATCGCCAGCAGCGCCGCGCATAAGCCGAAGGCGGCGAGCGCGGTGGCGGTCGGGCCGAACGACGCGAGTGTGCCAGCCGCGAACGCGGCGCTGGCAATTTCGAGCAGCGGGTAGCGCAGGCTCACGTGCGCTTTGCAGGCGGAGCAACGTCCGCGCAGCAACACATAGCTGATTACCGGCAGATTCTCCCACGCGCTCAGGACGTGCCCGCAATGCGGACACGCGCTGCGCGGCACCCACAGGTTATAGCGTGCGGGCAGGCCATCATCGGCGGGCGGTGCGTCGGTGGTGTCGCTGATTTCCGCGCGCCATGCACGCTCCAGCATGATCGGCAGCCGATGCACGACGACGTTCAGGAAGCTGCCGATCACGAGGCCGAACACGATTGCGAACGCGGTCTGCAGTCCGGCAGGCAAGCTCCCGAACGCGAGGCCGAGACCGCTCGCGAAGTGGCCGGGCAGCAAGCCCGAGAGCAGACTGGAAGAAGTTTCTGGCACGAGTGGAAAAGGAGCCTGCATAGATAAGGGGATGGATTCGGCTGCGATCCTACACCACGTTGCCGAGTTGAATAATGGGAAGATACATCGCGATCACGAGGCCGCCGACCAGCGTCCCCAGCACGATGATCACGAGCGGCTCGCACAGACTCGACAGCGTGCCGATCTTCTCGTCTACCTGACGATCCGCGAGCGACGCTACGTCGATCAGCATGGTGTCGAGCGCGCCGGATTCTTCGGCGACCGCAACCGGCTGCACGACTTCGGGCGGAAAGCACTGCGCCGCGCGCATCGCTGCGGCGAGCCGCTCGCCGCGCCGCAGCCGAGCGGCGATGTCGACGGTGGCGCGATCAAAGAAGGCGTTGCCGGTCGCGTGGGTCAGCGAGTCGAACGCGTCGGCCAACGGGGTGCCTGCGGACAGCAAGGTCCCGAGCGCGCGGCTCCAGCGCGCCGCGCACAGCGTGCCCAGCAGCGGCCCGGCGACCGGCATTCTTAGCGATAGACGCGCGAAGCGGATGCGCGCCATTTCCGAGCGCCGCAGCAGAAACGTCACAGCCGAAGTCAATGCAACGCTCATGACGATGACCGGTATGCTCCAGCGCGCCGCGCCGGACGACAACGCCAGCACGAACTGCGTCGGCGCGGGCAGCTTCGCGCCGAAGCCATCGAAGATCTGTTTGAAGGTCGGCACGACCCACACCAGTAACGCGGCGGTAATCGCCATGGCCAGCAGCAGGATCGCCACCGGATAGGTCAGTGCGGCGCGCACTTTCGCGCGCTGCGCGGCGGCGCGTTCGCGGTCGTCGGCGATGCGCGCGAGGACGGCGGCCAGCGCGCCAGCTGCCTCGCCGACTTCGACGAGCTGGCAGTACAGCGCATTGAATTGCGCCGGGTGCCGCTGCAACGCCGCCGAAAAGCGCAGGCCGGCGGAGATGTCGCGCGCCAATGCGCCGACGATGCGCAGCATGCCCTGACGGTTCGACGACTGCGCCTGCGCGAGCAGATCGAGCGCGGGAGCGAGCGGCAAACCGGCGCGCAGCAGACTGGCGAGTTGTCGCGTGAACAGTGTGACGTCGGCGGTGCGCGCTCGGGGGCGCGGCGCGGGTCCCTGCGCAGCGAGCTCGACGATAAACAGGTCGTCGCGCTTGAGCATGAGTCGCGCAGTGCCTGCGTCCGGCGCGATCACCGTGCCGTTTTTGTGGGTGCCTTTTGCGTCGACGGCGCGCCATTTGAAGCGCGTGTCGGCCGCAGGAGGCTGATGAGTCGTGAGCGTGCTCATGCTTACGCTCATGCGATTTCAGTGGCGGCCAGCGCTTCAGCGAGACTGGTGGTGCCGTCGCGTACGCGAGCCAGCGCCGCGTCGCGCAACGTGGCCACCTGTTCGCTTTGCGCAAGCCGTGCAAGCTCGTGCGTGCCAGCGCTTGCGACAATCAGTTCGCGCATCGCATCGGAGACAGGCATCACCTGGTGAACGCCGACGCGTCCCCGGTAGCCGATGCCATGACACGCCGCGCATCCAGTCGCCGCGTATGGCTGCCAGCCATCGAGCTGTTGCTCGTCGAAGCCCGCGGCACGCAGCGCCGCCCTCGATTGCGGCGCGGGCGCGCGGCACGCGACGCACAGCCGCCGTACCAGCCGCTGCGCCGTCACCATCCGCAGCGCGGCCGCGAGGTGGTACGGCTCCACGCCGATATCGATCAGACGCGCAATCGCGGCGGGCGCGTCGTTCGTATGCAGAGTCGACAGCACGAGGTGGCCGGTTTGCGCGGCTTTCACGGCGACGTCGGCGGTTTCGTTGTCGCGGATTTCGCCGACCATGATCACGTCCGGGTCCTGTCGAAGGAACGCGCGCAGCGCCACCGCGAACGTCAGTCCAGCCTTTTCGCGCACGCTGACCTGATTGATGCCGGCCAGCTGGATTTCGGCCGGATCTTCCACCGAACACAGGTTGCGCGCTTCGCCATTCAACAGATTCAGAAAGCAATACAGCGATAAGGTCTTGCCGCTGCCGGTGGGCCCGGTGACGAGCACGAGACCGTGCGGCGCGTGAATCGCCGCATCCACCGCCTCGCGTTGACGCGGATCAAGACCTAGGGAATCGAGCGAAAGATCGGTGGGCAACGCGTCGAGTCGGCGTAACACCAGCTTTTCGCCGAACAGCGTCGGCAACGAGTTGACGCGATAGTCTTCCAACCGCCCCGGCGACGTTGCGATGCGCAGCCGGCCGTCCTGCGGCACGCGCCGCTCGGCGATATCCATGCGCGCCAGCACCTTCACGCGCGTGATAAATGCGTCGCGCAGATGAGCGGGCGGCTGCGGGATTTCGTGCAGCACGCCGTCAATTCGCAAGCGCACGCGCCAGCCGTGTTCGGCCGGCTCGATGTGCAGATCCGAGGCATTGCGGCGCGTCGCTTCCTGCAACGTGTCGGTCAGCAGACGTACGGCGGGCGCGTTGTCGGGATCGCTGAGATGGGCCGCGCCCGCTTCGGCGGTGAACGGATTGGGCTTTGCGCGTGACGCGCTGTCGCCATCGAAGGCGAGAGGCCGTGGCGAGTTTACCGCTGCTTGAAAAGACGCTTGCATGAGAAACCGGGGATGAGCCGCCTGTAGAACATGACGGCTTTCATCTTCCGGTAACGCGGCCGGCGCCGCCATTCAGCCATTCGGCTAATGGCGCGCGCGGTGCGGGTATGCGATGCTGGTGGCGTTTTGGGTGACCGACGGCCAGCAACTCAGCCCAGTAGCGCTTTGCCGCCTTTGGTGCGCGCCGGCGGTTTGAACAGCTTGACCGTGCGAATCGCCTGGTCGTCGCTGCGCATGACTTCGAGTTTGATCTCGCCGATCTGCACGCACACATCGCCGTCGGGAATGTCTTCGAGAATTTCGAGGATCAGGCCGTTGAGCGTTTTCGGGCCGTCGGTAGGCAGCGTGAGTTGCAGCCAGCGGTTCAGCTCGCGCAGCGGCATGCTGCCCGCGACGATGCATTCGCCTTTCTCGTTCCAGCCGCCGCGCGAGTTGGCGCTACGCGGAATCGACGTGGTGAATTCGCCGATCAGTTCCTCGATGATGTCTTCCGGCGTGACGAGGCCTTGCAGCTCGCCGTATTCGTTGACGACCAGCGCGGTGCGGTGACGGCTCTCCTGGAAGTATTGCAGCTGCTGGAAGACAGGAGTGCCGCTCGGCACGAAGTACGGCTCGGCGAGCAGTTCGCGCAGCGTCTCGCGTTCCAGTTCCTGGTTGTGCAGGGCCGCGAGGGTCTTGCGTACGTGCAGCACGCCCAACACCCGGTCGATGTCACCCTGATAGACGATCAGCTTGTTGTGATAGCAGGTTTCGAGTTGGTGCAGGATCTCTTCGAACGGCGCATCGAAGTCGAGCGCTTCGATGCGCCGGCGCGGGATCATCACGTCGTCGACGGAAATGTTTTCGAGGTCGAACAGGTTCAGCAGGATGCTACGGTGCTTGGTCGGCATGAAGCTGCCCGACTCCAGCACGATGGTGCGCAGTTCCTCGGTGGACAGACGCTGATCGTGCGCGCCTTTCGTGTTGATGTGCAGCACGCGCAGGATGCCGTTCGCGAACAGATTGACGACCCAGACGAGCGGTTTTGCGACGCGCATCATCGGCGCGATCAGCAGGCTGGCGGGCAGCGCGATCTTCTCCGGGAACGTCGCGCCGACGATTTTCGGCGTGATCTCCGCGAACACGATGATCAGAAACGCGACGATGCCGGTCGCAATGGACAGCACCAGGTTGTTACGGCCGAACGTATGCAGCGCGATCGACGTGGTGAGCACCGGGATGATCGTATTGAACAGATTGTTGCCGATCAGCACGACGCTCAGCAGTTGGTCGGTGTGCGCTAGCAGACCCTGTGTGGTCTTCGCGCCGAGCGCGTTCTGGTTGGCAAGGTGTTTCAGGCGATGGCGGTTGATCGCCATCATCGCCGTTTCGGAAATCGAAAAGAAGCTGGAGCAGATAAGCAGCAGAAAGACGGCGCCAATCTGCGCCCATAAGGGAAGTTGTTCCACGCGTCGTGAAGAATAGGGGAGAGGATGGAGAGAATATAGCAGAGGGGGCGCGGCGAACTGCCTGCGCAGACGGTGTGGCGTGCTCGCCCACATATGGCAGCGCGTCTTGCGCGGGAAGCAGAAAACTCGCGCGCAAAACAAAAAACCGCCCAGCAAGCTGCGGCGGTTTTTCGAGCCTTGAACTAACAAGGCAAATCTGGTCGGGGTGAGAGGATTCGAACCTCCGGCCTCTACGTCCCGAACGTAGCGCTCTACCAGGCTAAGCTACACCCCGATTTGTACTGCGAACTCGATTCAGACTAATCCGGCGTTTCAGTCCCGTTCAAGACTGTCTTGCCGTCGAGTAAGAACATAATTCTAGCAGGCTATCTTTGAAAATGGAACTGGGAAATGAAGAAATTGCTGCTGCTGCCGCCTGCGCTTCCTGTTTTGCGCACTCGAGCGTGTGATCCAGGGCGCCCGAACGGGTGATCGCTTCGAAGATCGTATCGAAACGGTCCGTGCCGCCCTGCTCGATCGCTTCGCGCGCGAGCGCCGATTGCTCCGGCGTGCCGCGTTCGATCAGATAAATCAGAGGAAGTGTCGGTTTGCCTTCGCGCAGATCGTCGCCGGCATTCTTCCCCATCGATTCGGCCGTGCCGGTGTAGTCAAGCCAGTCGTCCATGATCTGGAACGCGGTGCCGATGCGCCGGCCGAACTCCGCGGCGGCCGCTTCAGTCTTCGCGTCCGAGCCGGCCAGCACCGCGCCGAGCTGGGCAGCCGCCTCGAACAGCTTGGCCGTCTTGTAGCGGATCACCTGCATGTAGCGGGCTTCGTCGACGTCCGCATCGTGCATGTTCAGCAGTTGCAACACTTCGCCTTCGGAGATGATGTTGGTCGCCTCGGAGAGAATCTCCATCACGCGCATCTTGCCCACGCCGACCATCATCTGGAACGAGCGCGAGTACAGAAAGTCGCCGACCAGCACGCTCGCGGCGTTGCCGAACAGCGCATTGGCGGTCTGGCGGCCGCGCCGCAGATCGGATTCGTCGACCACGTCGTCATGCAGCAGCGTGGCAGTGTGAATGAATTCGACCACCGCGGCCAACTCATGCCGGTGCCCCGTGGTTTCGCCCAGCGCGCCCGCGACCAGCAACAGCAGCGCCGGCCGCAGCCGCTTGCCGCCGGCGCTGATGATGTACTCGGAAATCTGGTTGATCAGCATCACGTCGGACGCAAGGCGGTGCCGGATGACGCGATTGACCTGCTGCATGTCTTCGGCGATCGGAGCGAGCAGGCTGGCGGCGTTGGAGGAGGGGGTGGCAGTCGACGACATGATGGCTGAATTGGGTAGTGCCGCGAATTATAAGGCGAATCGCGACAGTTCCGGGTCGCAGGCTGCGGCGCGGCGTGCTCGGGCTCGCATTCGGGACGGCGGCGCCGGCGCTGTGGGCGAGGCATCGGGGTAGACGTGCGGCGCCACTGAATGAGTTTTGACCGAGCAGCTAACTCTATGTATAATCACGGGTTTCCGCGCGCGGTGCGTGGAAAAAATGAACACAGAGTGAGGTTCTCAATGTACGCGGTCATAAAAACCGGTGGCAAGCAGTATAAAGTTGCCGTCGGCGAAAAACTTAAAGTAGAACAGATACCGGCAGACATTGACGCTGAAATCACGCTCGACCAGGTTCTCGCAGTGGGCGAAGGCGAATCGATTAAGTTCGGTACGCCGCTGGTCAGTGGGGCTTCCGTCAAGGCTACCGTCGTGTCGCAAGGTCGTCACGCAAAAGTGACCATCTTCAAGATGCGTCGCCGGAAGCACTACCAGAAGCATGGCGGCCACCGCCAGAACTATACCGAACTGCGCATCGACGCTATCAACGCGTAAGCGCACCGGTTAAGGAGCAAATCAAATGGCACACAAAAAGGCAGGCGGATCATCCCGCAACGGCCGCGACTCTGAATCGAAGCGCCTCGGCGTGAAGGTTTATGGCGGCCAGGCAATCAACGCTGGCGGCATCATCGTTCGCCAACGTGGCACGCGTATGCACCCGGGCGAAAACGTCGGCATCGGCAAGGATCACACCTTGTTCGCGCTGACGGACGGCCACGTCAATTTCTCGACGAAAGGCGCAGCGAAGAAGCACATGGTCAACGTCGTCCCGGCAGCAGTCTGAGTTTACTCAGGCACGGGCTTCAGGACCGGAAAAAGGCCCCGCGAAGTTAGCGGGGCTTTTTTTATTGCGGCGCTTTCGTTGGATTCGCGAGGTCGATCACTCATGCCGGAAAGGCTATGCCGTTCGGTCGATTGATCAACGCGCGGCGGGCGCGGCAAAATAGCAGCATCCAGTAGCATTCAATCTAGCAGCACCATCTGGCAGTACACCACGGGACGGAGTTACGCATGAAGTTCATTGACGAAGCGAGGATTGAAGTCATCGCCGGCGACGGAGGGGATGGCAGCGCGTCGATGCGCCGCGAGAAATTCGTTCCGTTCGGCGGCCCCGATGGCGGCGACGGCGGCCGGGGCGGCAGCGTGATCGCGGTCGCGGACCGCAACATCAACACGCTGATCGACTATCGGTACGCGAAAAAACATTTGGCGCGCAACGGCGAAAACGGCCGAGGCGCAGATTGCTACGGCAAAGGCGGCGACGACATCACGCTGCGCATGCCGGTCGGCACCACGATTACCGACATGGAAACCGGCGAGCTGATCGCCGACCTGACCGAGCACAACCAGAGCGTGCAGATCGCGCAGGGCGGTGCCGGCGGTCTCGGTAACTTGCATTTCAAATCCAGCACGAACCGCGCGCCGCGTCAGAAGACCGACGGCAAGCCGGGCGAGCGCCGCATGGTGCGTCTCGAATTGAAGGTGCTGGCCGACGTCGGTCTGCTCGGCATGCCGAACGCGGGCAAATCGACGTTTATCTCGTCGGTGTCGAACGCGAAGCCGAAGATCGCTGACTACCCGTTCACGACGCTCGCGCCGAATCTGGGCGTGGTGCGTGTCGGGCCGAGCCGCAGCTTCGTGATCGCCGACATTCCTGGTCTGATCGAAGGCGCGGCGGAAGGCGCCGGTCTCGGCCACCAATTCCTGCGTCACCTGCAACGCACCGGCCTGTTGCTGCATATCGTCGACCTCGCACCGTTCGACGAAGCGGTGGATCCGGTCGCGGAAGCCAAGGCGATCGTCAACGAGCTGCGCAAGTACGACGAGTTGTTGTACGAAAAGACCCGCTGGCTGGTGCTGAACAAACTCGACATGGTGCCGGAAGACGAGCGTGAAGCGCGGGTGGCGGCATTCCTCGAAGGCTTCGGTTGGGACGGTCCGGTGTTCGAAATCTCGGCGCTGACCGGCCAGGGTTGTGAAAACCTCTGCTACGCGGTGTTCGATCACATCGCCGCGCATTCGGACGCACAGCGCCAGGCGGAAGCCGAAGATCTCGCCGCCGACGTGCGTTTCCGCGAGAAGCCGGAAGCGCCGCCCGCCAACGACGAATCCAGCACCGACCCGCAGCAATAAGAAAAGCTCGAGCGCCGGCAGCCTGCTCGGGCTGCCGGCATGCATCACGCGTCATCTTGGGAGACAGCGCACAATGCGTTCCGTCATCGCAGATTCACGGCGATTGGTAGTGAAAGTCGGTTCGAGCCTCGTCACAAATGACGGGCGCGGCCTCGATCATGCTGCGATCGGCCGCTGGGCCGCGCAGATTGCCGCGCTGCGCGCGCAAGGCAAGGAAGTGGTGCTGGTCAGTTCGGGCGCCATCGCGGAAGGAATGCAGCGGCTCGGCTGGACCAAACGGCCACGCGAAATCGACGAATTGCAGGCGGCCGCGGCTGTCGGTCAAATGGGTCTCGCGCAGGTATATGAGAGCCGCTTTGCCGAGCACTCCATTCAGACCGCGCAGATTCTGCTGACCCACGCCGACCTGGCCGACCGCGAACGCTACCTGAACGCGCGCTCCACATTGCTCACGCTGTTGCGCTTGGGCGTGGTGCCGATCATCAACGAGAACGACACGGTCGTCACCGACGAAATCAAATTCGGCGACAACGATACGCTGGGTGCGCTGGTCGCCAATCTGATCGAAGGCGATGCACTCGTCATCCTCACCGATCAGCAAGGTCTGTTCACGGCCGACCCGCGCAAGGACCCGAGCGCCACGCTCGTTCAGCAGGCCGATGCTGGCGCGCCGGAACTCGAGGCGATGGCGGGCGGCGCGGGCTCGAGCCTCGGTCGCGGCGGCATGTTGACCAAGATTCTTGCGGCGAAGCGCGCGGCTCACAGCGGCGCCAATACGGTGATCGCGAGCGGTCGCGAAGCGGACGTGTTATCGCGGCTGGCCTCAGGCGAGGCAATCGGCACGCAGTTGATCGCGCGCACCGCACGGATGGCGGCCCGTAAGCAGTGGATGGCCGATCATCTGCAGGTGCGGGGCCATGTGGTGATCGACGACGGCGCGGTCGAAAAACTGACGGCTGGCGGCAAGAGCTTGTTGCCTATTGGCATCGTCGGAGTGCAGGGCGCTTTTGCGCGCGGCGAGGTGATCGCGTGCCTGAGTCCCGCGGGGCACGAAGTGGCGCGCGGCCTGACGAACTACAGCAGCGCCGAAACCAAGCTGATTCAACGGCGTCCGAGCGGCGAGATCGAATCGGTGCTCGGCTACATGCTGGAGCCCGAATTGATTCATCGCGACAACCTGGTGCTGGTCTGATCTACAGTCCAGTACGTACACACGGCCGATAAAAAAGCCGTTCCAGTGAAAACTGGAACGGCTTTTTTATGTCCCGACGCGCGCTGAGTCAAAGACGCGCGCACATGCACAAGCCTCAATGAATCAACGACGTCGCGGTGCGCTTATAGCGGATATTGTCGAGAATCTGCGTGGCCTTGCCCGTCGGCATCTTGTTCGCGCACATGTAATCCTGATACAGCGCCGCGTGATAGGCGTTCAGCGCGCCGTTCTCGATGCGTGAGAACTCGTTCGCGACGGTTCTGTCCCAGTCGTCGTGATCCGCGTTCAAACCCGCGTACAGACGCCATTCATACGTGTCGCAGCGAATCCCTTCGTAGTTCACATTGCGAGCGCCGCTCGGGCTCGTCACAACCACGGTATAGCGCACTACGCCGTCGGTGCCCACGCTCAACGAGTTCCGGTCGATCGCGAATTGCAGCGGCGTATTGCCCGACACTTCGAACGGCAGCAGATTCGAGTCTTGCGGCAGCGGCGGCAAGGTGTCCACCTGGTTTTCAACCCAATTGCCTTTGCGGTCGAGCAGGTAAACGAACGCGCTGTCGTCTTTATTGGAGGGCTTGCCGGCGCTCGAGCAGCCAGCCAGCAGGGCGCCGGTGGCGACACACGCCACGACGAGTGCAAGTGCTTTCAATATGGTTTCCTCGAAACACTGGCGCGGCCCGAGGCCGCGCCAGCGGAGGCGGCATGGACAGCCGCACAGAGTTGTTAATTGCGCACGCCCGGGCGGAACAGCGAGCCGGCGGTTTCGCTGGCCGATTCGTCCAGGTGTTCCGGGCCGGCGCCGACCTCGGCCGTTGACCCGGAGTCCTGACCGCAATCGGATGCGATCGTGACGTGAACCGATGTTTCGACGCTGACGGTGGTGATGGAAGTCACCGTCATTACCGTGGAATCCGGTGGACTTTCCATCGACGACGCTATCCGGGGATAACGCGGCCCATGGTGTCCGCCAGGTTTTTCCGCACGCGGCGCAGCCCGGCGCATGAAACGGGACAGCTCCGTCAGCGCCAACTGATACACATCCCGCTTGAACTCGATCACACAGTCGAGCGGCACCCAATACTCGTTCCAGCGCCACGCATCGAACTCGGGATGGTCGGTGGCGCGCAAGCAGATGTCGCAGTCGCGTCCCACCATCCGTAGCAAGAACCAGATTTGCTTCTGGCCGCGGTAATGACCGCGTACTTCGCGCTTGATGAACTTGTCAGGCACCTCGTAACGCAACCAGTCGCGCGTGCGACCGATCACCTTGACGTGCTCAGGAAGCAGCCCGGTTTCTTCGTGTAACTCCCGATACATCGCTTGCACGGGGGTCTCTCCGTACTTGATGCCCCCTTGCGGAAACTGCCAGGAATGTTCACGGAGCCGCTTGCCCCAAAACACCTCGTTGTGCGCGTTCAAGAGGATGATGCCGACGTTCGGGCGAAAGCCTTCACGATCCAGCATACAACCACCTTCGAATCCTTTAAAATTGCTTTGATTATAAACAGATAACGGACCCGACGCACCGAATCGCACCAGAATGGAACGAATCGCCGCAAAAGCCCCGCATTTGCGGTAGCCTGTCAGTCTTTCCGGGCCTTATCCCTTGTGCATCAGCATCGCGCCGCGGCTTCGGCGCCACGCTCGGGCAGCGTCGTCGCCGGTGTCGTGAACCGTGCTCGCTCGGCGCCGGGTCTGTATCGATTTCCCCACCGTTTTCACCCTTCGGGCGGTCCCTCCGGAGCCGCCGCTTTTGGATAATCTGAATGAAAGCTTCCCGTTTCTTTATCGGCACCCTGAAAGAAGCTCCCGCCGACGCCGAAATCGTCAGCCATAAGCTCATGGTGCGCGCCGGCATGATCCGCCGCGTCGCCGGCGGCATCTATAACTACCTGCCGATCGGTCTGCGTTCGATCCGCAAGGTGGAAGCCATCGTGCGCGAAGAAATGAATCGGGCAGGCGGGATTGAATTGCTGATGCCGTCGGTGCAGCCGGCCGAGTTGTGGCAGGAGTCGGGCCGCTGGGAAAAGTACGGCCCCGAGTTGCTGCGCTTCAAGGACCGCAAGCAGTCCGACTTCGTGCTCGGCCCGACGCACGAAGAAGTGGTCACGGATATCGCGCGCAACCAGATCAAGAGCTATCGCCAGTTGCCGGTCAACTTCTACCAGGTGCAGACGAAGTTCCGTGACGAGATCCGTCCGCGTTTCGGCGTGATGCGTGGTCGCGAGTTCATCATGAAAGACGCGTACTCGTTCGACAAGGACGCCGAAGGTCTGCGCGAGTCGTATCGCAAGATGTACGACGCGTACGTGCGGATCTTCACGCGCCTCGGTCTGGACTTCCGCGCGGTGGCGGCGGACAACGGTTCGATCGGCGGTAGCGGCTCGCACGAATTCCACGTGATCGCCGAAACCGGTGAGGACGCGATCGCCTACTGCCCGACCTCGGATTTCGCGGCGAACGTCGAAGCGGCTGAAGCGCTGCCGCTATACGCGCAACGCGCGGCGCCGTCCGAAGCCATGACGAAAACCGCAACACCGGGTAAGGCGAAGTGCGAGGCCGTCGCCGAACTGCTGAACATTCCGCTCGAACGCACAATCAAGTCGATCGTACTGGCAACGGAAAACGAAGGCGCCGAGCCGACCATCTGGCTGTTGATGCTGCGCGGCGATCACGATCTGAACGAGATCAAGGCGAGCAAGCTGCCGGGTCTCGCCGATTTCCGCATGGCGACCGAAGCGGAAATCATCGCGACCTTCGGCACGCCGCCTGGCTACCTTGGCCCGATCAACACAAAGAAGCCGGTCAAAGTCGTCGCGGATCGCACGGTCGCGAATATGAGCGACTTTGTGGTCGGTGCGAACGAAGTGGACTATCACATCGCCGGCGTGAACTGGGGCCGCGATCTGCCGGAGCCGGTCGTCGCCGACATCCGCAACGTGAAGAAGGGCGATCCGTCGCCGGATGGCAAGGGCGAGATCGACATCTGCCGCGGCATCGAAGTGGGCCACGTGTTCCAGCTCGGCACGAAGTATTCGGAAGCGATGAACGCGAACTGCCTCGACGAAACCGGCAAGCCGCAGCCAATGGAAATGGGCTGCTACGGTATCGGCATCACGCGGATTCTCGGCGCAGCGATCGAACAGAATTTCGACGACAAGGGCATCATCTGGCCGGAGTCGATCGCGCCGTTCGAAGTCGTGCTGTGCCCGATGGGCTATGACCGCAGCGACGCGGTGCGCGAGCAGGCCGACAAGTTGTACGCGACGCTGGTCGAAGCGGGCATCGACGTGATCCTCGACGACCGTGGCGAGCGTCCCGGCGTGATGTTCGCCGACTGGGAGCTGATCGGCGTGCCGCATCGTCTGGTGATCGGCGACCGTGGCCTGAAGGACGGCAAGCTCGAATACCAGGGCCGCCGCGACGCCGAAGCGACGCTGCTGCCGGTCGAGGACGCCGCCCAGACGGTCATCGGGAAAGTGCGCGCGGCGTTGGCTCGTTAAGCGGAGCGGACAGTGGAGTACACCTTCCTGTCCGCGACCGTGCTGCTGATCCTGATCACCGATCCGCTCGGCAATATTCCGATCTTCATCAGTTGTCTGCGCAGCGTGGCGCCCGAGCGTCGTACGATCGTGATCCTCCGTGAAGTGGCGATCGCTTTCGCGATCCTGCTGATTTTCATGGTGCTGGGGCAAAGCTTTCTGCGCATGATGAGCCTGAGCGACCAGTCGTTACGGATCGGCGGCGGTATCGTGCTGTTTCTGATTGCGCTGAGGATGGTATTTCCGCATCCGGACGGTCCGTTCGGCGGCGATGCGCGCGGCGGCGAGCCGCTGATCGTGCCGCTCGCCATTCCGGCGCTGGCGGGGCCGTCCGCGTTAGCGACGGTAATGCTGCTGACGTCACAAGCGCCCGGTAAGATGTTCGAGTGGATCGGCGCGCTGACCGTCACGATGATCGTCTGCGCGATCGTGCTGATGCTGGCCGAGCGCATTCAGACCTGGCTCGGCGAGCGGACGATGGCGGCCTTCGAACGGCTGATGGGTCTCGTGCTGGTGGCGATCTCGGTCGAGATGATGCTCGGCGGCATCCGGTCTTTCGTGCAGCATTTGTGAAGCCGGACCCGGCGAGGCATTCAGCGAAAGCGGTGCGTGCTATCGCGTTGCGCTTCTAACGCAGTAACAAAAAAGCGGCCCACGCGGGCCGCTTTTTTACGTCCAGGCTTTTTCGGGCAATCATGCCCCTTCGGTCAGCGCACGAATGGTCGGCAGGTTGCGCCAGTAACCCTTCGCGTCCATCCCGCAGCCGAACACATAACGGTCCGGCACTTCGAACCCGCAGTAGTCCGGGCGCAGCGGCTTGGCCTTCGGAATGATCTTCTCGCACAGCACCGCGGAGAGGAAGCGCTTCGCGCCCATCGCGAGGATGCGGTCGCGGATCGCGGCCATCGTCTCACCTTCGTCGAGGATGTCGTCGAGCACCAGCACGACGCGATCCTTCACCGACTCGGCCGGCGCGACGCGCCATTGCATCTCGTTGCCGCCTTTGGTGGTATTGCGGTAGCGGGTCAGATGGATGTAGTCGAACTCGAGCGGGAAATCGAGGTGCGGCAGCAGCATGCCGGTGAACACCGCGGCGCCACCCATCACCGAGAGCACGAGCGGAAAGTCCTCGCTCATTTCGTCGCGGATGGCGGCCGCCATGCCGCTGATCGACGCGTTGACGTCGCTGGCCGAAACGATTTCTTCGGAGTGGCTAAAAATGTGGAGAGCTTCTTCGCGGTTCATGACGTCTGACGGGCGGTAACTGTATACAAAGGGTGAGAGAGAACGCCTCGCGGGTAGCCCCTTGAGGGACACCCCGAAGGAAGCTCCCTTGGGGAACGGCGGCCTGCGGTACAGAATAAACCCGCACGAGCCAGGAGTCAGCCGCGCGCGCCGTGGTTCGTCTCCGGGGCACGCGCGCCCGCCGTCTTGCTAAAGCTTAGCGCATGCCGGGCAACATGCCCTTCATGCCGCGCATCATCTTCTGCAGATTGCCGCCCTTGAGCTTCTTCATCATCGTGCGCATCTGGTCGTACTGGTTCAGCATGCGGTTGACTTCCTGCACCTGCACACCCGCGCCCGCGGCGATGCGGCGCTTGCGGGTGGCCTTGATCAGATCGGGCTTTGCGCGCTCAAGAGGCGTCATCGAATTGATGATGCCTTCCATGCGACGCATCTGCTTTTCCGCCTGCCCCATGTCGGCGCCGGCGGCAGCCTGCTGGAACTGCGCGGGTAGCTTGTCCATCAGCGACGACAGACCGCCCATGCCCTTCATTTGCGTGAGCTGCGCGCGGAAATCGTTGAGGTCGAAATCGCCGCCTTTCTTGACCTTGTCGGCGAGCTTCTGCGCCGCTTGCACGTCCACGCCGCGCTGCGCTTCTTCGACGAGGGCAAGAATGTCGCCCATGCCGAGAATCCGGTTCGCCATCCGGTCCGGGTAGAACACTTCGAGGCCGTCGAGCTTTTCCGCAACACCGACGAACTTGATCGGCTTACCCGTTACGTGACGCACGGAGAGTGCCGCGCCACCGCGCGAATCGCCGTCGAGCTTGGTGAGGACCACGCCGGTGAGCGGTAGTGCGTCGCTGAAGGCCTTCGCAGTGTTGACCGCATCCTGGCCAAGCATCGCGTCGACCACGAACAGCGTTTCCGCCGGCTTCAACTCACGGTGAAGCGCGGCGATTTCCTGCATCATCGCTTCGTCGATACCGAGACGGCCGGCCGTGTCGACCAGCAGCACGTCGTGGTAGTGGCGCTTGGCCCAATCGACGGCGGCGCGCGCGATGTCGACCGGTTTCTGATCCGGTTCCGACGGGAAGAAGTCCGCACCGACCTGCTCGGTCACCGTCTTCAACTGCGCGATAGCGGCAGGGCGGTAGACGTCGCACGAAACGGTCAGCACCTTCTTCTTGTACTTCTCGCGCAGCAGCTTGGCGAGCTTGCCGACCGTGGTCGTCTTACCCGCGCCTTGCAGACCCGCCATCAGGATCACGGCCGGCGGCGTGACGGCGAGATTCAACTCGACCGCCTGGCCTTCGTAGTCGCCACCGATGATCGCGGTGAGCTCGCGCTGCACCACGCCCACCAGCGCCTGACCCGGCGACAGGCTGCTGATGACTTCCTCGCCGAGCGCCTTCTCCTTCACCTTGGCGATGAACTCGCGCACGACGGGCAATGCCACGTCGGCTTCAAGCAGCGCGAGGCGGACTTCGCGCAGCATTTCCTGGGTATTCGCCTCGGTGAGCCGGGCTTCGCCGCGCAGCGTCTTGACGACGCGCGCCATCCGTTGAGTCAGATTGTCGAGCATGGGGAGCGATGAACAGTGCGGCCCGGGCGGCGCGCGAAGTGGAAGACGTCGCGGAGCAGGGGCCTAGTGTAAACTTCGAATATGGATATTGTACTGTATGCCCTCACTGCGCTCCTCTACGGCGGTCTTGCCGTGGCCGGGTGGCGCTCGCACCGGCACGCCACCGTGCGCCCCATGCTCGAGAGCGTGCCGCCGGTGCCGGCTGCTACGAGCGCACCGGCTGCGTCAGCGGCTTCGGGCATGAGCACGCCGGGTCGTGCGTTGCTGTTCGTCGCACTGCTCGCGCACGGCGTGCTGCTGCATGCCACCATCTTCCCGCAGAACGCGATGGTGTTCGGCTTCGCGTTCGCGCTGTCGGCGATGTTCTGGCTCGGCGCTGGCATCTACTGGATCGAAAGTTTTTTCTTTCCCCTCGACGGCCTGCGTCTGCTCGTATTGCCGCTCGCGTGCATCGCGTCGCTGTTGCCGCTCGCGTTCAACGGCGTGCGTGTGTTGCCCTATTCGGCCGCGCCATTGTTCAAGCTGCACTTCCTGATCGCCAATATCGCGTATGGTCTGTTTGCGATCGCGGCGCTGCACGCGATTCTGATGCTGCTCGTCGAGCGGCGTCTGCATGCGATGCGCGGCGGCGTCGCGCAGCGGCATGCGGCCGCGGCGGGCAACGGCTGGTTGTCGAGCTGGCTCGACACGCTGCCGCCGCTGCTGACGCTGGAGAAGCTGCTGTTCCGTTTGATCGGCGCGGGTTTCGTGCTGCTGACGCTCACACTGCTGTCGGGCATCCTGTTCAGCGAGCAACTGGTCGACCGCGCATTGCGGCTCGATCACAAGACTGTCTTCGCGATCCTTTCCTGGGTGATGTTCGGCGCGCTGCTGACCGCGCGCAAGGTGTCCGGCTGGCGCGGCCGTGCGGCATTGCGCTGGGTGCTGGCGTCGTTCGTCGCGCTGTTGCTGGCGTACGTCGGCAGCCGTTTCGTTTTCGAGGTGCTGTTGCACCGTGCCGTAGTGTGAGCGTGTCCCCATGCGACAAATTTTTCTGCTGATCCTGTTGTTCATCGTCGGCCAATGGCTGGTGAAGGCGCTGCGCCGCCATGATGCGCAAACCGCGCAACGCACTGGCAATGGCGCGCCAGGCGCCGGCGCCCATGGTGCGAATGGCGGCGCGCGTCCCACCGACGCGCCGCAACTCGCCGAGCCGATGATCCGTTGCGTCGAGTGCGGCGTGCATGCGCCGAAGAGCGACTCGGTCGTGGTGGCGGGGCAGCCGTTCTGCAGCGCCGCGCACGCGCAGCGTCACGGCGCGCGTCCCACGGGCCGCGACGCTCGATGAGCGTCGAGTTCGCCGTCGATGCAGACGGCTGGGTCGCCGCCGCACGCAAACTACCATCGCCGAATTTCGAAGCGCGGCCCGCCGGAGCCGTGCCGACGCTGATCGTCGTCCATAACATCAGCCTGCCGCCTAACGAGTTCGGCGGTACGGCGATCGCCGAACTCTTCCTCAACACGCTCGACTGCGACGCCCATCCGTACTACGACTCGCACCTGCGCGGCGTGCGCGTGTCGGCGCATTTCGTGATTCATCGCGACGGCGTGCTCGAACAGTTCGTGTCGTGCAACGAGCGGGCGTGGCACGCGGGGCCGTCGAATTTTTTCCGCCGCGAGCGCTGCAACGATTTTTCGATTGGCATCGAGCTGGAAGGCAGTGACACCACGGCCTTCGAAGCGGCGCAATACCGCACGCTCAGTGCGCTGGTGAGCGCGCTGAACGCGCGTTATCCGGTCGAAGCACTAGCCGGTCACTCGGACATCGCCCCAGGCCGCAAGACCGACCCAGGGCCGTATTTCGAATGGCAACGACTGCAAGACGACACGTCGCTCGCCGATCAGTATTTCCCCTATCTCAAGTTTTCCAAGGCGCCGTAACGACCCTTCGCGCGACTTCGCGTGATGCGAGGAGAACAAGGCGCAGCCTCGTTCTCCGGGAGACCGCATCGCAGCGCGCGATGTAAAAAGTCAACCCCGCGCGGCCAAATAAAACGATTTGACCTGCCTTGAATCTCCACTATACTTGGTGCCGTAGATTCGCTTGCACACTATATCTTGTGTCGAGTGTGCATAACTGTGTGGATAACCCAGTGCATAAATAGCGGCGCCCCGTTCTGTGGAATATGGCGCCGCAAGCATTCCAGCAGTGAAAAAAATCCCTGTGGCGCGGCCGGTAGAGACCTCCGGCGGCATCCAGAAGCATTCAGGAAAGGGGCATAGCAAGTGATCGCGACACACACGATGAAGACCGTTACGAATTCGAACCAGGCTTCATCGCAGTCGCATCCCGCCAACCGGCCCGGCCGGCTCTTTTCCTGCACCTCATCGCTCGCGCTCGCGGCGCGGCGTTCGATTTAATCCGCGGATTATTCCCGCAACATTTCCAGGACCAGGAGCTTTGCACATGCAAACCACCGACAACGTGACGACCCGGTATGAGGGCTCACCGACTGGCCAGGCTTTCGGCCAGGCACAAGGCGCACAAGCGCTCGCGCCGCAGACCACCCTTGCGGACTACAAGGTGATCCGTCGCAATGGCAGCGTGGTGTCGTTCGAGCCGTCGAAGATCGCCATCGCCGTGACGAAGGCGTTCCTCGCCGTCAACGGTGGTCAAGGCGCGGCGTCGGCGCGTGTGCGCGAACTGGTCGAGCAACTCACGCAGAGCGTGGTCCGTGCGCTCGTGCGCAGCCGCCCGAACGGCGGCACGTTCCACATCGAAGACATTCAGGATCAGGTCGAACTCGCGCTGATGCGCGGCGGCGAACACAACGTCGCGCGTGCGTACGTGCTGTATCGCGAAAAGCGCACGCAGGCGCGCGGTCATGACGAGCAGGTCGCCGCGAGCGCGCCGGGTCTGAACGTCACCGACAACGGCATCACGCGTCCGCTCGATCTGGCTGCGCTGCGCGGCATCATCGAATCCGCCTGCGCGAACCTGGGCGACGCGGTGAGCGCCGACCCGATCATCGCGGAAACGGTGAAGAACCTGTACGACGGCGTGCCGATGAGCCAGGTCTACGACTCGGCCATTCTCGCTGCGCGCACGATGATCGAAAAGGACCCGGCATACAGCCAGGTCACCGCGCGCATCCTGCTGCACACGATCCGCCGCGAGATCCTCGAAGAAGAAGTCACGCAAGCCGAAATGGGCGAGCGTTACGCCGAGTATTTCCCGCAGTTCATCAAGCGCGGCGTGCAAGCGGAACTGCTCGACGACAAGCTGCTGCAGTTCGACCTGAAGCGCCTCGGCGCCGCGCTCGACAACAACCGCGACCTGCAGTTCGGCTACCTTGGTCTGCAAACGCTGTACGACCGCTACTTCCTGCATCACGACAACGTGCGCATCGAAATGCCGCAGGCATTCTTTATGCGTGTCGCGATGGGGCTGTCGCTGAACGAGATCGACCGTGAAGCGCGCGCGATCGAGTTCTATAACGTGCTGTCGAGCTTCGACTTCATGTCGTCGACGCCGACGTTGTTCAACTCGGGCACGCGCCGCTCGCAACTGTCGTCGTGCTACCTGACGACGGTCGACGACGACCTCGACGGCATCTACGAAGCGCTGAAGGAAAACGCGCTGCTGTCGAAGTTCGCCGGCGGTCTGGGCAACGACTGGACGCGTGTGCGTGCACTCGGCTCGCACATCAAGGGCACCAATGGCAAGTCGCAAGGCGTCGTGCCGTTCCTGAAGGTCGTCAACGACACGGCAGTGGCCGTGAACCAGGGCGGCAAGCGCAAGGGCGCGGTCTGCGCATACCTGGAAACGTGGCACCTGGACATCGAAGAATTCCTGGAGCTGCGCAAGAACACCGGCGACGACCGTCGTCGCACGCACGACATGAACACGGCGAACTGGATTCCCGACCTGTTCATGAAGCGCGTGATGGAAGGTGGCGACTGGACGCTGTTCTCGCCGTCCACCTGCCCGGACCTGCACGACCTGTTCGGCGCCGAGTTCGAAGCGGCTTACACGGCTTACGAAGACAAGGTCGCGCGCGGCGAGATCAAGCTGTTCAAGAAGATTCCGGCGGCGCAACTGTGGCGCAAGATGCTGGGCATGCTGTTCGAAACCGGCCACCCGTGGATCACGTTCAAGGATCCGTGCAATGTGCGCTCGCCGCAACAGCACGTCGGCGTCGTCCATTCGTCGAACCTGTGCACGGAAATCACGCTGAACACCAGCGACGCCGAAATCGCCGTCTGCAACCTGGGTTCGGTGAACCTCGTCGCTCACTTGAAGGAACAGGCCGACGGCACGCTCGCGCTCGACCACGACAAGCTGAAGCGCACCGTCAGCGTGGCGATGCGCATGCTCGACAACGTGATCGACATCAACTACTACGCGGTCGCCAAGGCACGTAACTCGAACCTGAAGCACCGCCCGGTCGGCATGGGCATCATGGGCTTCCAGGACTGCCTGCACCTGCTGCGCACGCCGTACGCGTCGCAAGAGGCGGTCAAGTTCGCCGACACGTCGATGGAAGCGGTCTGCTACTACGCTTACTACGCGTCGACCGAACTGGCGCAGGAGCGCGGCCGTTACTCGAGCTACCGCGGCTCGCTATGGGACCGCGGCATCCTCCCGCAAGACTCGGTGAAGCTGCTGGCCGACGCGCGTGGCGGTTACGTCGAAGTCGATTCGAGCGAGTCGATGGACTGGACCGAGCTGCGCTCGCGTATCGCCACCTACGGCATGCGCAACTCGAACTGCGTCGCGATCGCGCCGACGGCGACGATCTCGAACATCATCGGCGTGTCGGCCTGTATCGAACCGACGTTCCAGAACCTGTATGTGAAGTCGAACCTGTCGGGCGAATTCACGGTGGTCAACGACTACCTGGTGCGCGACCTGAAGGCGCGCGGCCTGTGGGACGAAGTGATGGTCGCCGACCTGAAGTACTTCGACGGCACGCTCTCGCGCATCGACCGCATTCCGGCCGACCTGCGCGCCATCTACGCGACCGCGTTCGAACTCGATCCGGTGTGGCTGGTCGAGGCGGCCTCGCGTCGTCAGAAGTGGATCGACCAGGCGCAGTCGCTGAACATCTACATGGGCGGCGCATCGGGTAAGAAGCTCGACGAGATCTACAAGCTCGCATGGGTGCGTGGTCTGAAGACGACCTACTACCTCCGCACGATGGCGGCGACGCACGTCGAGAAGTCGACGGTCGCGCACGGCGCGCTGAATGCGGTGAGCTCGGGTGGCGGCGAAGGTTCGGGCGGCGCGGCAGGTGGCTTCGGTGCGAACAACGGCGCGGCTGGCGGTGCCGCAGGCGGCTTTCAGGCTGCAGCGGCCACGCCAGCAGTCGCGGTTGAAGCAGCGCCGGAAGCGGATGGTCCGGTGTGCATGATGCGTCCGGGCGACCCTGGCTTTGAAGAGTGCGAGGCTTGCCAGTAAGCACGCGGCAAGCAGCAGGATCGTTGCTTGCTGACGGGTTGTAGGTGATGACCCGCATGCAGCGATCCACGCACCTGATCCAGGTGCGGCAGAAGTGAAACGATGAGCGGTGCGCGCGAGCGCGGCAGATGAACGCAACGAAGCCGCATCGCTCATCGACAGCAGCGCAGACACGCAGGCAACTGAAGTCGTGAAGTGATGAGAGGCCAGGCTGTGATCGTCGGCCGGCGGCAGTAGACGAAGCGCGCGACACAGCGCTCAGCAAACGCTTCGAGCGATGGGCCGATCAACGCAGCCGGCCGCATGCATCGTTCGACATGACATTGAACTTCACCTCGCTCACGCTGACGAAGCAGCCAATGCGAGGCAGCAGTCAGCAAGCAGTCGGCAAGCGCAAGACGCTGCAAACACACTCCGCGATACAGATAGATAGAGCAGCGAAATGTCGCTTCGACACGTTGCTCTTCGAGCTCGCGAAGCACGTCGACGACACACGTTCAACACGCTTCACACGACGCGTCGTACACAGTCTGTTGAACAAAGTGTTGTATGAACGTAGCAACGCGAATCGAAAACAGGATTTTTCGCGAACGAAGTCTTTTATCGCTCGTGAAAAGATGGTACAAACCGTTCTAAATTGATGGTGACATTTATGCTCAACTGGGATGACGAGATCACTGCCGTAACTCCCTCGAGCGGCGCGCAACAGAATGCGTTGCGCAACGCGGCGGGATCGGCTGTCGGTTCGCAAATCGAAACGCGCTCCGCTCCTCATGCTCCCTCGGCTCGAAACGTTTTCGCGGCTCAAGACGTTTTCGAAAACGACATCGCCGTCGCTCACGCTGCTGGAACGGCTGCCGTTTCGGAAGCGCGCGTCAATGTCGCTGACAAGCGCATCATCAACGGCCAGACCGACGTCAATCAGTTGGTGCCGTTCAAATACAAGTGGGCCTGGGAAAAGTATCTGGCTGGTTGCGCCAACCACTGGATGCCGCAAGAAGTGAACATGTCGCGCGACATCGCGTTGTGGAAAGACCCGAACGGTCTGACCGAAGACGAACGCCGCATCGTCAAGCGCAACCTGGGCTTCTTCGTGACGGCCGATTCGCTGGCCGCCAACAATATCGTGCTGGGCACCTACCGCCACATCACGGCGCCCGAATGCCGCCAGTTCCTGCTGCGCCAGGCGTTCGAAGAGGCGATCCACACGCACGCTTACCAGTACAT